>NZ_JAOYTH010000001.1 GCF_025847205.1 Pararhizobium sp. YC-54
GGCTCGTTGAGGCGCAGGTCGGTGGTGACGACGGCCGGAAGTTTGATCTCGATGGTCTGCAGGCCGCCATCGACCTCGCGGGTCACCTGCGCCTTGCCGTCACCGATCTCGACCTTCGAAGCAAAGGTGCCCTGGGCCCAGCCGAGCAGCGCCGACAGCATCTGGCCGGTCTGGTTCGAATCGTCATCGATCGCCTGCTTGCCGACAATGATCAGGCCGGGCTGTTCGGCCTGCGCCACACCCTTGATGATCTTGGCGACGGCCAGAGGCTCGACCTGGTCGTCAGTCTCGACCAGGATCGCCCGGTCGGCCCCCATCGCCAGCGCCGTGCGCAGCGTTTCCTCGGCCTTGGCCGGACCGACGGAGACGACGACCACTTCCTCGACCTTGCCGGCCTCCTTCAGCCGCAACGCCTCCTCGACCGAAAT
Organism: Pararhizobium sp. YC-54; assembly: GCF_025847205.1. GTDB lineage: Bacteria > Pseudomonadota > Alphaproteobacteria > Rhizobiales > Rhizobiaceae > Pararhizobium. The sequence goes on from NZ_JAOYTH010000001.1 coordinate 429, forward strand.
CTCGTCGAACGGGTTCATCGACATCTTCACATTGGCAAGCTCGACCCCCGTGCCATCCGGCTTCACCCGGATCTTGACGTTGTAGTCGACGACACGTTTTACGGTGACCAGGATTTTCATTGCAATTCCTCTTTGGCTCGTCTCGTAAATACATCAGCGGTCAATGACTCTGACCGTCGGCGCGGAGTGCCCATAGGGCAAGCAGCGGCTTTGACCCGGATCGCATCGCGTGTCTAATTCCGGGGACATTGAAGAAGGAGCCGCCTATGCCAGGCTCGAACCAGTCGTTGTCCGCCTGCCTGAACTCTCCTTCGGACATTACGAGGTAGGTCTCTTCTGGCGGATGGTCATGGTCGGGGTACCGCACATGCGGAGCCATCAGCGTGACCCCCAGCCAGACATCTTTGCGATCTTCAACACCGCCAGGTCCAACTATCATCCCGTTGGCATGGCTCATGAGGAAATTGTCGCTGGCAGAATTGTCATATGACGACCGCCATCTCCACTCGAGGAACGGCTCGATGTCTCTGAAGCAGGAGACGACCCTTTCAAGGCTTGGTTCGGATGCGGCGCCATTCAGCGCGCTGGAAAGGTATCGTTCGCAGACGGGGAGGCGCTTCGGCGGAGCCTCTCGTTGAACGGCGGGCGTTTCCAGTTGAGTGAACAACTGCATGACAGACTTCCTTGCGCGTAGGTCCGTTGCGTGCCGATCAAACGCAGCGAAGGCGGCATCGAGGAAGCTCTGAAGGGCGTCACCTCTGATCATGCTTGAATCCTTGCATGATAACCAACTTGCCACCCACCGTCAGATGTCCTTGCAGAGACGCAAAGCATCGTAGATCGCGGCATGCGTGTTGCGGGCGGCCACGGCGTCGCCGATGCGGAAAAGCTGATACTTGCCCTGCGCATTGCGGGCCACCGTCTGAGGCTTGCCTTCCAGCAGTTCGTCGTAGGAAACTTCGCCGAGGTTGGACGACCGTGGTTTCAGCTCAAAATAGATGTCGTCCAAGGGGATGGTGCCATGATTGATGACCACCTGGTCGAAGGTGCGCTGTTTGGCGACGCCACCATAATCGCTGCCGACATTGGCGAGAAGCTGGTTGCCATTCTTTTCTATGGACTCGAGCCGATAGGTGACCGTGAAAGTGACGTCGAGCTTTTGCAGGGAGCGCATGTACGGAACAAGATTCATGGCCATGACTTCCGGAGCGAACGACCTGTCAGGGGTCATGATCTCGACCTTCGCTCCCGAGTTCGCCAGGAATTCGGCCGCTTGAAGGCCTGCGTGATCCCCGGCATCGTCGAAGACGAGAACGTTGGTCCCAGGCTTCACGTCTCCTGAAATGATATCCCACGAAGAGACGACCAGCTCGTTACCCTTTGTCAGAACTTCCGTGTGGGCGATGCCGCCTGTGGCGATGATGACGACATCGGGTTTCTCCGCCTCGATCGTCTCAGCTTCGGCCCAGGTGTTGAAACGGAACGAGACGCCGAGCTTCTCACACTGGCTCATGCGCCAGTCGATGATGCTGATCATCTCCTTGCGGCGAGGGCTTTGTGCTGTGAGCCGGATCTGTCCGCCAGGGTTCGCAGCAGCTTCAAAGACGACAACGTGATGGCCGCGCTCGCCTGCGACGCGTGCTGCTTCAAGGCCCGCTGGGCCTGCGCCGACAATGACGACCTTCTTGCGGACGTCGACCTTGGGCACTTCGTGGGGCATGGTCTGTTCGCGGCCGGTCGCCGCATTGTGGATGCAGAAGGCCATCCCACCCTGGTAGATTCTATCAAGGCAGTAGTTTGCCCCGACGCAGGGACGGATGTCGTCTTCACGCTTTTCGATGATCTTCCGGACGATATGCGGATCGGTCATATGGGCGCGCGTCATCCCGACCATGTCGATCTTGCCTGCCGCGATCGCATGACGGGCGGTTGCGACATCGGGAATCTTCGCCGCGTGGAAGGTTGGAAATTGCGTGGCAGCGCGAATCTCTCCCGCGAAGTCGAGGTGCGGCGAATTGGCCATGCCTTGGATGGGAATGACGTCGGTGAGGCCCGCGTCGGTATCGATATGACCGCGGATCACGTTCAGATAATCGATCAGTCCGCTGTCACGCAGTTTCTTGGAGATTTCAATGCCATCCGCCTTGTCCGTTCCGCCTGGCAGGCTTTCGTCGGCGGTATAGCGAACGCCAAGAATGAAGTCGTTACCGACCCTCTCACGCATCGCTTTGAAGACGTCGAGACAGAAGCGCATACGGTTGTCGAGAGAACCGCCATAAGGGCCTTCGAGTTCATTGGTGAGGGGGGAAGTGAACTGGTCGATGAGGTGGCCGTATGCCTCCAGCTCGACGCCGTCCATTCCGCCCGCTTTCATGCGTTCGGCCGCATCGGCGAAGTCTTTGATGATGCGCTGGATGTCCCAGTCTTCCAGCTTTTTGGGGAATGCGCGATGTGAAGCCTCCCGATGGTGCGATGGAGCCACGACCGGCAGCCAGTCTCCCTTGTCCCAGCGCGTACGGCGGCCGAGATGGGTCAGCTGGATCATGATTGCCGAACCCTGCTCGTGAACGGCGTCCGTCATCTCCCTGATCCACGGAACGATCTCGTCCTTGTAGGCCAGGAGATTGTTGAACACGGGCGGGCTGTCCTTGGAGACCGCCGCGGAGCCTGCGGTCATGGTCATTGCAACACCGCCTTTGGCGCGCTCGACGGTGTAGTCGCGATAACGCTGCTTCGGCATGCCATCTTCCGGATAGGCGGGCTCGTGAGAGGTCACGATGATGCGGTTTCGAAGGGTCAGATGCTTCAGTTTGTAGGGCTGCAGAAGGGGATCGTTCGACATCGGACGGCCTCGCGTTTAGGAAGAATGACGTAAACGCTAAGCGAAAATGTACAGATATGTCAATAAGGATTACACAAAAGTCTCCGATATCGACGAATGTGTACATTTTGCTTGTTTTTGCCCGGACCCTTTGTTAGGAGATTGCTTATGGAACAAGTTTTAAGCGACGGCGGATGGCGTGGATCGACTGAAGGATGGCTGGACGCCGCCTACGACGCGCTTCTGGAATCGGGTGTCGACTCTGTGAAGATCCTTCCTCTTGCAAAGAAGTTGAACCTGTCCCGGACCAGTTTCTACTGGTTCTTTAAGGACCGCGAAGAGCTTCTCGCGGCCTTGGTTGGCAGGTGGCGTGACAAGAACACTGGAAACCTGATCAGGCAGGCCGACGCATATGCGGAGTCGGTCGTTGAGGCTATGCTCAACGTCTTCGACTGCTGGCTGGATAGCTCGATATTCGATTCACAGTTCGAATTCGCAATTAGAAGCTGGGCGTTGCAGTCGCCTGAGATCACCGCCGAGGTTCAATCGGCCGACACGCTGCGGCTGGACGCCATGAAACGGATGTTTGCGCGATACGGCTATGAGGACGTCACCGCGGATGTTCGCGCCCGGACGATGTACCTCACACAGATCGGCTACATCTCGATGCAGTCGAAAGACGAGCTGGCGACGCGGATGAAGCGAATTCCGCAATATGTCGAGATCTTTACGGGCAGGGCGCCCGAGCAGCGTGAGCTTGATCGCTTCTACGCAAGGCACAGCTTTTTGAAGAGACAAGGATGACCAATGACTGAGCAGTTGAATATCGGCATCGTTGGAGCTGCGGGATGGCTTGGAAGAGCCTTCGCCTCTTCGATCATCGATGCGGGTGTAGCTGCTCCGGAAAGTCTCGCCTTGTCTTATCGAAGCAAGAAGCCGGACCTTCTGCCAGAGGCGGCATGGGTCACCGACAACCAGGAACTCTTCGATCGCTCAGACGTCGTGATCATTTCAGTCCGTCCCCATGATCTTGGGTCTATCAAGATGCTCACCAGCGGCAAGCTCATCATATCAGTGATGGCGGGCGTCACCCTCCAGTCGCTTGCCCAGCAGTTCAAGACGCAGCGTGTCGTCCGCGCGCTGCCAAACGGCGCTGCCGAAGTCCGGCGATCCTACACTCCCTGGGCGGCCGCCGATGGCATCACTTCAGAAGATCGCGACACCGTACTGCGAATACTTGAGGCCTGCGGCACTGCCGACGAGGTCTCGACCGAAGCCGACATCGACTACCTGACCGGACTTACAGGCTCGGGTCCGGCATTTCCGGCCCTGCTGGCGGCCGCCATGATGAATGACGCGGTCAGCCGAGGCATCAAACGCAGCGTGGCGCGACGGGCCGTCAATGCCGTGCTGGTCGGAACCGGGCGTCTGGTGGAACGTCGGTCGGAATGTCCGAGCGACATCGTTGAGACCTTCATGGAGTATCGCGGCACCACTGCTGCCGCCCTGGATACGATGCGCGCCGCTGGCTTCGAAACGGCTGTCCGCAGCGGCCTTGAAGCGGCCTTTCAGAAATCGGTGAGTATGGGTCAATCCTCCTGACACCGCTTGAGGCGGGCTTTGCGGCGTCCCGCCTTTGAATGACAAAAGTCGCATGAAGAGGGAAACGACAATGAAAACATTGCTTGCATCAACTTGCCTCATGTTCGGTCTGATCGGCGGAACATCACTGTCGCATGCCGCCGAGTGCGGCAGTCTCACCATCGCCAGCATGAACTGGCAGAGCGCCGAGGTTCTCTCGAACCTGGACAAGTTCATCCTCAATGAAGGCTACGGATGTGACGCCGAGATCACGGTGGGCGATACCGTCCCGACGATCACGTCCATGGCAGAGAAGGGCCAGCCGGATATCGCGCCCGAGGCCTGGATCGACCTGCTTCCGGAAGTCGTGAAAAAGGGAACAGACGAAGGCCGGATCGTCAAGGTCGGCTCTCCGCTGCCGGATGGCGGTGTCCAGGGCTGGTGGATTCCCAAGTACCTGGCCGACGCCCACCCGGATATCAAGACAATTCCCGACATGTTGAAGCATCCCGAACTCTTCCCCGATCCGGAAGACAGCAGCAAGGGCGCAATTTTCAACGGTCCTCAGGGATGGGGTGGCACTGTCGTCACGTCTCAGCTCTACAAAGGCTTCGAGGCGGAGAAGGCAGGTTTCAGCCTGATTGACACCGGTTCGGCTGCCGGTCTCGATGGATCCATCGCGAAAGCCTACGAAGGCAAAGAGGGCTGGGTTGGCTACTACTGGGCTCCGACCGCCTTGCTTGGCAAGTACGAGATGGTCAAGCTTGAGGCCGGCGTCCCGGAAGACGCTGCAGAATGGAAGCGGTGCAACACCGTGGAAGCCTGCACCGACCCGAAGGCGAACGCCTGGCCAGTTGATACGATCGTCACCTTGGTTGCAAAGCCGTTTTCAGAGCGCGTCGGTCCCGAGGTCATGGACTACCTGAAGAAGCGTTCCTGGACCAACGCCACCGTCAGCAAGCTTATGGCGTGGATGACTGACAACCAGGCCAGCGGTGAAGACGGCGCGAAGCACTTCCTGGAAGAAAACAAGGACATCTGGACTAAGTGGGTGTCTCCTGAGGCCGCCGAAAAGATCGCGGCTGCTCTTTAAATAAACGCTTGGGGCGGTGCGTATTCGCACCGCCTTCCGCCGCCAAAACAACAATAACAATCGGTGCGGCCTCAGACAAAAAATGGGGAACAAATGGATTGGTTTTTTAACTTCCCGCATATGGACGACGACGCTCTCAGGAACTTGAAGAAGTTCATTGATGAGTCATTCCGGGCATTCACGCGCGCCTACGGCGATGCGATCGAGGGGTTCTTCTCTCCGCTGCAGACATTTCTCATCTACTCCGAGCGTTTCATGACGAAAACGCCTTGGCCAATTATCACATTGATCATCCTGGCCATCGCCTGGGCTGGAAGCCGAAATCTTAAAATCGTGGCAGGCTGTCTCTTCAGCCTTCTTGCCATCGGCTATTTCGACATGTGGGACGACACCATGCGAACGATCTCTATGATCTTCGTATGCACGATCCTGTCGATTGCCATCGGCATTCCAATCGGCATCATGATGTCCCGTTCAGACCGTCTGCAGCGCATCGTCAATCCCGTGCTCGACGTCATGCAGACCATGCCGAGCTTCGTCTACCTCATTCCGGTCGTCATGCTTCTCGGGATCGGAAAAGTTCCGGGACTCATCGCCGTCGTGATCTATGCCATCCCGCCGATGATACGTCTCACCAACCTCGGTATTCGTCTGGTTGACAAGGATGTCCTGGAGGCTGCAGACGCGTTCGGGTCCTCGTCCTGGCAGAAGCTCGTCTGGGTTCAGCTGCCACTCGCGCTTCCTACGATCATGGCTGGAATAAACCAGTGCATCATGATGGCGCTGGCAATGGTGGTAATCGCATCGATGATCGGCGTCCAAGGACTTGGACAGCCCGTTCTAAAAGCGATCGCGAACCAGTACTTCACACTCGGTATTTTCAACGGCCTTGCGATCGTCGGTATCGCCATCATTTTCGACCGCGTCAGTCAGTCCTACGGACAGCGGCTGCAGAAGCACAGGGAGATCATCCATGGCTGATCAGCGCTTTGACGGAATCAAGATCCGGAACCTCTACAAGATCTTCGGCCCGAATGGCGCTGCGCACGTGGAAGCCGTGCGCAACGGGCTGTCGAAGACCGAACTAAACGAAAAGTTTGGATTGGTCCTAGGGCTCAAAGACATCAATATCGAGATGCCTGCCGGCTGCATCCAGGTCATCATGGGCCTGTCTGGGTCCGGCAAGTCCACGCTGATCCGGCACATCAACAGGTTGATTGATCCCACGTCAGGAGAGGTGCTCGTAAACGGCGTCGACGTCGTGAGGATGAACGAATCGGAACTCAGGGATTTTCGACGACATCAGACGGCTATGGTCTTTCAGAAGTTTGCCCTGCTGCCGCATCGGAACGTGCTGGAGAACACGGTCTACGGGCTGGACGTCCAGAAGATTAGCCGGGCCAAAAGCACCGAAATCGCGATGCAGTGGCTCGAACGGGTCGGGCTCAAGGGTTTCGAAAAGAAGTATCCCAACCAGCTCTCCGGCGGAATGCAGCAACGCGTTGGCCTTGCTCGGGCCCTCTCGAATGATGCTCCGGTTCTTCTGATGGACGAGGCATACTCTGCACTTGATCCCTTGATCAGGATGGACATGCAAAGCGTGCTTTTGGGGCTGCAGAAGGAGATCAAGAAAACCATCGTGTTCATCACTCACGATTTGGACGAGGCACTGCGGCTCGGGGACCAGATCGCAATTCTGCGCGACGGTGAGGTCATTCAGCAGGGCACCAGTCAGGACATCGTTCTCCGGCCTGCGGACGACTATATCGCCAACTTCGTCAAGGAAGTGAACCGCGGGCGGGTGATCCATGTGGACGCAGTGATGTCTCCGGTCGCGGCCGGCCACGCCGTCAATGGTGCAACGGTTATGTCGGGAAGCTCGATCGACGACGCCATGAAACTTCTCGCTCATGGAAGTGCTACGGACGTCACCATCACCGATCCTGCAGGCAAGCCGCTGGGCACAGTCGACCTCAAGTGTCTCGCAGCGGCCGTCGTCTCGTCACACTGAAAGTTCGCAGACGGTGGAGTCTTCCTCCGTCTGCAACAGAAGCCTTTTTTGCCAGCGCTAGATGATCTCGCTTCAAAACTCCGCGCCGCATTTGCATGAATTCTCATCAGAAGACTTCGATACATATTCTTAGCACAACCAAAGGTTCGAGCGGATGTCAAAGAAATTTCCCCGTCTGTTTTCACCACTCCAGATCCGTTCGCAGACCCTCAGGAACCGCATCGTCTTCGGTGCTCACACTGCGAACATGGCTGTCGAAGGTCTGCCGACCGAGCGCCATGCTGCGTATTACGGCGAGCGCGCACGGGGTGGAGCAGGGATGATTGTCGTCGAGCCCATGCCCGTACATGCTGCTGCGGTTCTCACCCGTGGCAACTTCCGGCATTCCGACGATTCAGTCATCCCGCATTTCAAGAAAGTGGTTCACGCTATCCAGGAGCATGGAGCCATCGCCATTCAGCAGCTCTACCATGTTGGAGCCCATGGCGATTCCGATAACTCCTTCCATCCCCATTGGTCGCCATCCGGCCTGCCAAGCTACCATGACAGCGACGGCTCCCATCCCATGACCGAAGAGGAGATCTGGGAAACGATCGATGGTTTCGTGCAGGCGGCAAGACGCTGCAAGGCGGCTGGTTTCGACGGCGTCGAAGTCTGGGCTGCCTACCTGGGCATGGTCGATCAGTTCTGGACGCCGTGGAGCAACCGTCGAGACGACCAGTGGGGCGGCTCGCTGGAAAACCGTACCAGAATGTCACGACAGATTCTCAAGTTGATACGGGAAGCCTGCGGTCCCGACTTCATCATCGGTCTCGCGGTCAGCGACGAACCAGATCACTCAGTCGCCTTGCAGCGTTCCGAACTGGCCGAAGTGATCAGGCTTCACGACGACATGGGCCTGATTGATTACGTAACCTGCGGCTCGGGCGGCTATCTCGATTTCTACAAGATCATGCCAACCTTTCTTTATCCGGAAAAGCTTGGAGCTGATTTGGCCTCCGCTTTGAAAGCGGTCGTGAAGAACGCATTGGTCATCGCTGAAAGCCACATCCGGACGCCTGAGAATGCAGAAACCGTGCTCGGAGAGGGTACCGCGGATCTAGTCTCCATCGTGCGGGGTCAGATTGCCGACCCGCATCTTGCGCGGAAAGCCAGCGAGGATCGTGCCGATGACATCCGCGGCTGTATCTCATGCAACCAGATGTGCTGGGGGCGGCGTTCGCGGGACTACTGGATAAGCTGTCTTATCAACCCGTCGGTTGGACGCGAGTCCGAGTGGAACGGGGACAGGTTCGAAAAATCCCAGACCCCGAAACGGGTCTTTGTCATCGGTGGCGGTCCCGCTGGTCTGGAGGCCGCGCGCGTGGCCGCGGAGCGGGGACATAGCGTCACCTTGGCTGAAGCATCCAACCGTCTGGGGGGCAACTTCCTGTTGGCCGGTATGCAGCCGCGCCGGGCTCAGATATTGGATCTTATCCAGTGGTACGAACGGCAATTGGAAAAGCTTGGCGTCGATGTCCGGCTCAATTCCTACGTCGAGGCGGCGGACATCGATAGGGAAAATGTCGACGTCGTCGTGGTTGCAACCGGATCTTACGCGCCGGAGACTGGATTCCAGAAAGCTCTTCCTGGTGTCCAAACGATGGCGGGTATCGAAAAAGGTGGCGTGTACTCGATCGAAGCGGTGATGGCGAAACAGGCCAGGACGGGCAACCGCGTTCTGCTTCTGGACGAGGGTGGCGGGTGGAGAGGGTGTGGCACGGCCTGGAAGCTGGCTGAGGACGGCCATCAGGTGACGATTGTCACACCGGACCCGTTCGTTGGGAAAGAACTGACCCGTACGGCGGCCGACGGTCCCATCCGTCGAATCCTTCGAAACCTCGGCGTGAATTGGCTCACGGAAGTCAGCGTACTGGAATGGCATGGAAATGGTGCCACGCTTCAGGATCACAACACTGGCGCAAGCAGTTTCGTGGAGGCCGACACCCTCATATTGGCGACGACCAATTCACCCGCGGACTGGCTGATGCCAGAGCTTCGCGAGATCGGAATAAAGACCTTTCAGATTGGTGACTGTTCGGCACCCCGCCAAGCACCATATGCGTTTTACGAAGGTCGAAAAGCGGGTTTGGAGATTTGATGTCGGCACCTGTCTTACTTCAACTTGCTGCGGCCCAAGAGCTGGCCACGCGCGCCTGCACCGCCGTCAGCGCTGACGAAGCATCGACCCGATCGCTGGTCAATGCGACTATGTCGGCGTCGCTTCACGGACCGCCCACTTTGGGGTTCCCGCACCTGGTGGACTATTTGAGAAGCTATCAGGAGGGACGGATAAACCGAAACCCAAATCCCCGTCATGAGAGGCCGATGCCAGCGCTCATCAGCGCCGACGCCGACGGCGGCATTGCACAGCTGGGATTCGATCTTGCGGTATCCAGCCTTGTGGAGACCGCCAAGACAATCGGAACGGGCATCTTCAGTCAGCGGAACAGCTACACGACGGGAGAGCTTGGTTACTACGTCCGACGGCTGGCCGAACATGGCATCGTCTCGATAGCCGCCACGAACGCCCATGCCATGATGACGCCGAGCCCAGGTGGAAAAACCGTATACAGCACCAACCCGCTGGCTTTCGGCTTCCCTCTGGGCGACGGCGTGCCGCCACTTGTCATAGATCAGTCATCCAGCGCTACTGCCTTCGTGAACGTCGCCGCGGCAGCGGCGGAAGGACGCCCCATACCCGAGGGCTGGGCAGTCGATAAAGACGGGAACGCCACCCAGGATGCAACAGCGGCGCTGGCCGGCGCATTGCTTCCTTTTGGTGATCGCAAAGGTGCCAATCTCGCGCTCATGGTGGAAATGCTTTCGGCCGGGCTGTCAGGCGGAGCGTGGTCGATGGATGCTTCGAATTTTCAATCGGGCAGCAGTTCTCCGGCAGTTGGGCTGACTGTCTTCGCCATCATTCCTGCTGGACTTGGAGACGACATGATCAAGCGTGCGAACGCTCATGTGAAACGCCTTCAAGACAACGGCGTCTATGTGCCAGGCGTTAGCAGCGATCGGATCGGCAAGCCGCTTCCCGACTCAGTCGACATTCCTGGAGATGTCTACGAGACAATCAAAGACATCATCGGCGATAGGTGATGAACCTTCGTTCCGGACTGACTGATGGCCGACGCTCGATAGATCTGTCGACATCGGCTTCTTCAATTTCGAACTAAGGAACAGCGAATGACTGCTTACCGCGCTTTGTCTACCAACGCGGCTATCGATATCGCTGCCTGGGATATCGCGTGCAAAAGCTATGGCCGACGTGTGTGCGACCTACTGGGCGGAGCAACCGGACCCACAGTCCAGACCTATTACGCGATCTCCGTTGCGTCTCCTGAGGAGACTGCACGTGTTGCGCGTGAAAAGCAGCAGGAAGGCTATTCTCGCCTTCAGCTTAAAATCGGCGGAAGAGACCTTGAAGAAGACATTGAGACGCTCCATCGCGTCAAAGAGGTCCTGAAGCCGGGTATGAGGCTGGCAGCAGACGGCAACCGAAGCCTCACCGCCCGCGATACACTTTTGATATCGAGGAGGTGCCAGGAAGTCTCCATGATCCTGGAACAGCCCTGCAGGACGTACGAAGAAGTCGCCTCCATTCATGGCCGCCTTTGCCATCCACTGTATCTCGACGAAGTGACGGAAGACGTGAATGCCGTGATCAAATCGATCGCTGACGGATACGGGGTGGCGTTGAGCGACGAGATCATTTCGGCCCGCGACTTGGACGAAGGCAGATTGGTACAACCGTTGCAACTGGCAGTGCCCGCGATCAATAACTGTTATTGCATCTGCACAGAAGCAAATCGCGAACGACAAGATATAAGCTATTTTATTGACTGGCTCCTTACAGAGGCTACAAACGCAGGCCGTGGGTACGGGCGCGGCACTTCCGAAGACCAAAGCTTAGTGTCAGGCCTCATTGAGGGTGATCAGGTCAGCCGTCATACTGCGGCCCGTGTGACGTCATAGAATGGGTTCACGAAGCCGAGTATTTCACCGTCACGCCGCGCTGCCGAAAGTAGGCCTGCATTAGCTTCCTGCCAGAACGGTTATTCTGCACGAGCCTGGCCGGGTCGAATACGGCCTCTTTCAAACCCGCCCGCGTCAACGCTGCCTTGAGAGTCGCGATATGCACGTCGATGTCGGCATTGTCCGCCTGGAGCGATTCATAAATGCGGTTTGTTGCATCTGCTACGGTCGGTTCGCTCACTATTACACTCCTGCTATTGTTGTTTGGCTGGCGCTTACCACATTTTTCGGCTTGACTCTATTGTGGTGGAAAAATGCCCGCGTCAATGGGTGACGATGGATTGGAACATCGCGTCCGCTCCCTCTGACGCTTAATCAGCGGGTCGTAGGTTCGAACCCTACATCCCACCATTTTTATCTAATACTTACATCGGTATCGGTGATTTGGAGTTTCCAAGCAATTGGAAACGGTTTCCAATTCACGTTCCATTCCTGTTCCTGAATGCTGACCCGGTAGTACAGGATATTTTTGAAGGAACTTGCCGAGCTCGCATCCTCGTCGTCAATGAGGGGGCGATCGTGGATGATGGCGGCCACCGCGAACTCCTGAACAAGAACCGCCTCAGCCCGTTGCAGGCTGGGTAAGGCGGTTAGCTGAGGGAACCTTGGTTGAGATCGGGCGTTTTGTACCGAGAGTTCAATCAAGGAGAAGAACATGCGGTGGATCTCAAAGCCCTTGCTCGCGGGTGCGATGCTTCTGACGGGAGCCAGCTTCGCTGCGGCTGATATGATGGCGACAACGGCGACGGACCTGACGGTTTATGCGGGACCGGGAGCAGAGTATCCCTCCGTCGGTATCGCCACGCGCGGCAGTGCTGCGACGCTGGACGGTTGCCTTGAAGGTGAAAGCTGGTGCCGTATCGACGTCAACGGCCTGCGCGGCTGGGTTTACGCCAAGGAATTGATGGTGGACTACAATGGCGCGCCTGTCGTCGTGCAGGAGCGCCGTGCCGACCTTGGCATTCCCGTCGTAACTTACGAGCAGACCACAATTGTAGACGGCCCCGCTCAGCCGGCGCCTGGCGATGAGCTGATCGGTGCCGTCGATGCCAATGGTGTGATCGTGCCGCCGCCGGAAGTGCGCACCTATATCGATAGCACTCCGATAGACGCAGTTGCCTATGACGGCGAGGTCGTGGTCGGGGCGACGCTACCCGGTGAGGTGGTGATATCCCAGGTGCCGAACTATCGGTACAGCTATGTACGCATCCAAGACCGGCCGATTCTGGTCGATCCGCAGAGCCGCAGGATCGTTTACGTCTATGAATAAGCCGCAAGCAAAGACGGGTCGCGTCAAGCGCGGCCCGAATTTCCCGCAAGGTCTATAACGGGTTTTGGACGGACATCCCGACGCGGAGTTAAATCATGACCTCTCGCGCGCTTATGGTCACTGTGATCGGCATCATCGTCGGCTCGATCCTCAGCATCCTCGTCGTTCAGTATTTCTCGCCGGACGAAAGTCCAAAAAGCACGGTTCCCCCGGACCCGCTGGTGGTTACGCCGGAAAATGCGGTCGAGGAAACGAAATAGAAGCCCGTCCGCCGTTCAAGGTTTCAATCACCCATCATGCACCGATTGCCAAGTCCGGCCGCAGTGCTGCGTCACAGGCTCTGGTCAAGGCTTCAGGGTCCCGCTCGCCACTTTGGTAGAGCCGGACAAGAGCGGCGGCGCAAATTTGCATGTCTGGATCCGAGCTCGTGGTCTGATGCGCCTCACAAAACTGATCGAAAACATGTCGCAACGCATCAATATCCTCCGAGCAGAGGGCGTCGGCCTGCGGATTGAAAGTCGCCATGTCATTCCCTCCCTTGAGGATGGAAGCCCTGTCTGAGCGCCATCATGGCATAAAGAGCGGTCGGTTATGGCTGCAGTTTAACGCGATTTGAATTTGGCGCTATTCACTAAGACATATGTTCCAATGCACCGAAAAATTATTCGTCAGGCAACCTTTTGCGCCTCCATGCTTTTTCCTACACAAAGGAAAATGCCATGGCCGCATTTTATTTCAAGGTAATCGACAATGACGGCACAATTCCGGCCGATGATGCCTTCGATTTTCCGGATTTGATTGCAGCCATCCGCCAGGCAAAGATCGTGCTGGCCGAAATGGCACTCGACGGGTTGCCTGAGGCCCCGGTCAAAGCCCTGGAAATCGAGGTGCAGAACGCCGATCACAAACCGGTTGTCAGGATGAAACTGGAGTTGCAGATTCAGTGGCCTACCGGGTGACCAGAGCGGCGCCCGTGTTTCTTGCTTCGCCCGCCTTTCTTGCTTCGCCCGCCTTTCTTGCTTCGATTGTTTCGACGGCTTTCAATATTGCCGGAACAACCAACCGGGCGCCTCTATCGGACGGGTGGTCGTCGTCGAAATAAAACACCTTTTCGGCGCTCAGGCTGTTGATGCAGCGATCCTTGAGAAAGCTGTCGCAGAAGTAATCGGCGGGGCGGACGCGGAAGAGATTGGGATGAGAGATCGCGTCGAAGGCTGCGATGACTGCGTTGTTTCGCTGCTGGTAACGCTTATAGCTGGTGCTGAATTCGAGATTTTGAATGCCGGACATTGCGCTCTTTGCAACGAGTTCCGGGACGTTCCACCCCGCCTCGGGGATAGGGTAGACGAGGACGACGTTGCGGCCGGCAGCGAGATGGGCCTTTATGTCTTCAACATATTGCTTCAGCACACGGGCCTTGCGGGCCGGATCATCCTGCTCTGCCTGTTCGCCGAGCCGATCAAACAGATCGGCATAGGTGGGCTGCAGCGGTTCGATGCCGCCTTCGCCATTGTCGAAAGGCGTTCCGTCGATATAGAGGCTCCAGCGGCTCGCCATGATGATGGTCTCCATGCCGCTCTTGCGGATATAGTCCTCAATGCCGGTGAAAAACGGGTTGCAGCGCAGCTTGTATTTCGGATTGGAGACGTAGAAACCGGAAAAGCCGACACAAGCCGAATGGGACATCACATAGAGATCGACATTGTCCGCATCAAAGCTGCGGAGTGCTTCGCCCCCAAGGGCGGCGGCGTGCGAATCGCCGATCAGGATCGTCTTGCTGCCTGTTGAGTGTTTTGTCAGGCAATCTTTAACAGGATGGGGCAGGGATGCCTCGCCCTTGTCGAACAGGCAGGTTTCCATGATGGGATCGTGGTGTTCCTGTTCGGCAAGGGCTGTCAGTGCTGCCGGCGGCAAGCGGAGCTGCAGGCCATTGTCCGAAACCCCGTAGAAACCGATGCCGATGAAAAGTGCTGCCGCGATGCCGCCGCCGCCAAGGATGCGGGCAGGGGTCTGCAAGAGCTGCGCCGCACTGGTCTTGCGAAACGGTGTCTCGACGAACCGCCATGACAGATAGGCAAGGCCAGTGGAGGCAAGGGCCAGCATGCTCATCAACACCAGCGACGGCTCCGTAAGGTTGCGGATTCGCGCGAAGGCAAACACCGGCTGGTGCCAGAGGTAGAGGCTGTAGCTGATCAGCCCGACGCCGACCATCGGGCGCGTCGAGAGCAGTTTGGCCGTGAGTGTACCTTGCGGGCCGTAGAGGATGATGAGCACCGCGCCGAGAACCGGCACGAGCGCATAGAGGGATGGGAAGGGCGTCGTCTGATCGTAATTGAAGATCGAGAAGACGATGATGGCCAATCCGGCAAGCGACAGGACGTTGCTTCTATATTCCTTGCCACCGGTGAGCAGGAAAGCGCAGAGCGAGCCGGCCAGCAGTTCCCAGGCGCGCGTGTTCGGCAGGTAGAAATTCGCCGTCGCGAAATTGACCGAGCCGTATTGGGCAAGCAGCAGGCTGGCGAGCGCCACAGCGGCAATGGCACCGATCAGCGCCCGCCGCCCGAACCGCCATACCAGCATGACGAACAGCGGAAACAGCATGTAATATTGCTCTTCGACAGCGAGGCTCCACGTATGCAGCAGCGGTTGCTCTTCCGATGCGGCTGCAAAGTAGCCGCCGCTTTCATGCCAGAAGAGGAAGTTGGAGCCGAACAGGCAGACGGCGATGATGCTGCGGGCAAAGCTTGCCATCTGCTCCGGCAGCATCCAGGCCCAGGCAAACGGCAGGCAGCACAACAGCACGAAAAAGAGCACAGGCAGGATGCGGCGCGCCCGGCGTTCGTAGAATTTCAGCAGCGAGAAATGACCCTTGTCGCGTTCCGCGATGATGATCGAGGTGATCAGGTATCCGCTGATGACGAAGAATATATCGACACCGACGAAACCGCCACTAAAACGCTGGAACCCGGCGTGAAACAGCACCACGGGAATCACGGCGACGGATCGGAGGCCGTCGATTTCGCGGCGATAGTTCATGGCAGGCCCCAGAAGGTTCAGATGCTGGATGGCTCTGCAGGATGCGACGGCTTACCGGCGCGGATCAAGCCTGTCCTATGAAAAAGAATGAAAAACCAAGAGCATATGTTGCCGGCAGATGCTTTCCACAGCGCCGCGCGTCATTCATGACGCGCAAAGGTCGCTGTAGCACTTTTAATATGCAGTGCGCAGCACCACGGTTGCGGCGGGCCCTGCTGCTGCAAGCCCCGCCAGATGCGTTTTCTTCAATCCCGGAACAGCTTCCAGCGAGTCGGCCGGAAGGCGACGCGGGAATGGTCGGACGTGACCTTTTCCGGCGGCAGCTCGATCTCGACTCGGCTGTTGACGGCGTCGATAGCGAGTTCGACATGGCGCGTGCCGGCGACGCGGCGGGTGACGGTCACGAGGCCGGCAATGCAGCCGCCGGGTCCGTCGAGCAATTCGATGTCGTGCGGGCGGAAATAGAGCTGAGCGGGGCCATCGGCCTCGCCCAATGCGCTGACGCCGATCGAACGGCCCTCGATGCAGAGCTGGCCGTTTTCGACACGCACGGGAAGGATGTTCGACTGGCCGATGAAACCGAAGACGAAGGGTGAATTCGGCGTATCGTAGATTTCGTCGGGGGTACCGATCTGCTCGATCTGACCCTTGCTCATCACCACGACACGGTCGGCAAGCTCCAGCGCCTCGTCCTGGTCGTGGGTGACGAAAACGGTGGTATGGCCGGTGCGGTCGTGGATTTCACGCAGCCAGCGGCGCAGTTCCTTGCGCACCTGCGCGTCGAGTGCGCCGAACGGCTCGTCGAGCAGCAGCACGTTGGGTTCCACCGCCATGGCGCGGGCCAGCGCCACGCGCTGGCGCTGGCCGCCGGAGAGCTGCGCCGGGTAGCGTTTTTCAAGTCCGCTCAGCTGGACGAGATCGAGCAGCTCAAGCGCGCGCTTGCGGATTTCAGCCTTGGCAGGCCGGCGCCCGGCCGGCCGGATCGTCAGGCCGAAGGAGACGTTGTCAAGCACGGTCATGTGGCGGAACAGGGCATAATGCTGGAACACGAAGCCGATATTGCGCTGCTGCACGGTCTTGCGCGAGGCATCCTCGTTGCCGAAATAGACGGTGCCCTCGGTCGGGCTTTCTAGGCCTGCGATCAGGCGCAGCAACGTCGTCTTGCCGGAGCCGGAAGGGCCGAGCAAGGCGATCAGCTCGCCCGAACGAATGTCGAGCGACACGTCGTTCAGCGCCGGAAAGCGGCTGAATTCCTTGCGTATGTTTTGAACGCGAACTTCCATGTAGACTTAACCTTTCAGTGCCGGCGGCTGGCGGCGATCTGTTCGCTGTATTTCATTTCAAGCAGCGATTTCAGAACGAGGGTGACGAGAGCCAGCAGGGCGAGAAGCGTTGCGACGGCGAAGGCGGCAACGAAATTATATTCATTGTAGAGGATTTCCACCTGCAGCGGCATGGTGTTGGTCAGGCCGCGGATGTGGCCGGAGACGACGGAGACCGCACCGAATTCGCCCATGGCGCGGGCATTGCAGAGCAGGACACCGTAAAGCAGGCCCCATTTGATGTTGGGCAGCGTGACATGCCAGAAGGTCTGCCAGCCGCTTGCTCCCAACGAGAGCGCCGCTTCCTCGTCGCTGGTACCCTGTTCCTGCATCAGCGGGATCAGTTCGCGGGCAACGAAGGGGAATGTGACGAAGACCGTGGCAAGGACGATGCCTGGAACCGCAAACAGGATCTGGATGCCGTGATGCTGCAGCCATGGTCCAAGCAGGCTGTGGGAGCCGAACAACAGGACGAAGACCAGGCCTGAAATGACCGGCGACACCGAGAAGGGCAGGTCGATCAGGGTGGTGAGGAACGCCTTGCCTTTGAACTCGAATTTGGCGATCGCCCATGCGGCGGCGATGCCGAAAACCAGATTGAGCGGCACGGCGATCACCGCGACGAGAAGCGTCAATTCGATGGCCGAAAAGGTCTCGGGGTCGGTCAGGACGACGAAGAACTCGCCCGGACCGTTGCGCAACGCTTCCGTGAAGACAGCTGCCAAAGGCAGGACCAGAAAGAGCGCCACGAAACAGAGGGCAAGGCCGATCAGCGTATAGCGCGCCAACCGGTGTTCCGATGTGGCGACCCGGACCAGTTCGGTGTTTCCGGTGCCGGAGGTTGTCCCGTCATGCGCCATAGCCGTACCTCCTTCTGCTCCAGGCTTGTATCGTGTTGATGATTAACAGCATGGCAAACGAGATGACCAGCATGACGGCGGCGATTGCGGTTGCGGCCGGATAGTTGAATTCCTCCAGGCGGATGACGATCAGCAGAGGTGCGATTTCCGAGACATAGGGAAGGTTGCCGGCGATGAAGATGACGGAGCCGTACTCGCCGACGCCGCGGGCAAAGGCCAGCGCAAAGCCGGTGAGGACTGCAGGTGCAAGTCCCGGCAGAAGCACGCGGCTGATGGTCTGGAACCGGTTGGCGCCCAGCGTCGCTGCGGCTTCCTCCACTTCCTTGTCGATCTCTTCCATGATCGGCTGCACGGTCCTGACAACGAAGGGCAGGCCGACGAAGACCAGCGCGAAAACGATGCCGATCGGCGTGAAGGCGATCTTGATCCCGAGTGGCGATAGCAGGCTGCCGATCCAGCCGTTCGGCGCGTAGAGCGTCGTCAGTGCGATACCGGCAACGGCGGTCGGCAAGGCGAAGGGCAAGTCGACCATGGCGTCGATCACGCGCTTGCCCGGAAACCGGTAGCGCACCAGCACCCAGGCAAGGATGACGCCGAAGACGACGTTGATTAGCGCCGCCAGGAAGGCGGTTCCGAAACTGATGCGAAGGGCGTTGATCGTGCGCTGATCCGTGGCCAACGTCCAAAACGTGCTCCAGCCCAATGCGCTTGAGCGCCAGGCAAGGCCGGAAAGAGGGATGAGAATGATGAGTATGAGCCATGACAAAGTAACGCCGAGCGCCAATCCGAATCCCGGAATGACGCTCGGCTGTCTGAATTGCCACAGCGAAGAAGCTGTGCGTGTGGTCATAAAGTTTTATTGTCCCGGCTTGTAGATCTGGTCAAAGAGCCCACCATCCCCAAAATATTTTGGCTGAGCTTCCTTCCATCCGCCGAATTCGTCAATAGTGACGAGCTTCACATCGGCAAATCGCTTGATGTCATTTGGATCGGCGACCTCCGGCTTGAAGGGGCGGTAGTAGTGTTTGGCGGCAATCTTCTGGCCGACATCCGAATAGAGATATTTCAGATAGGCTTCAGCGACCTTGCGTGTACCCTTGGTATCGACATTGCCGTCAACCAGCGCCACCGGCGGTTCAGCCTTGATGGAGATGGAGGGGGTGACAATGTCAAAATTATCCGGGCCAAGTTCCTCGAGGGAAAGGTAGGCCTCGTTTTCCCAGGCGAGCAGAACGTCGCCAAGGCCACGTTGCACGAATGTCGTGGTTGCGCCGCGTGCGCCTGTGTCGAGGACCGGGACATGCTTGAACAGATCGGTCACGTATTCCTGCGCCTTGGTATCGTCGCCGCCATTAGCAGCGCGCGCCCAGGCCCAGGCAGCGAGGAAATTCCAGCGGGCGCCGCCCGAGGTCTTCGGATTCGGCGTGATGACCTGGACGTCATCTTTCACCAGGTCGCCCCAGTCCTTGATGCCCTTGGGATTACCCTTGCGCACCAAAAACACGATGGTCGAGGTGTAGGGCGCGCTATTGTTCTCGAATTTGGTCTTCCACTCCACCGGAATCTTGCCGGTTTCCTTGGCAATCGCGTCGATATCGGCTTCAAGCGCCAGCGTCACGACATCGGCTTCCAGCCCGTCGATCACCGCACGGGCCTGCTTGCCCGATCCCCCATGTGACGCCTGAATCGTCACCGTCTCGCCCGTATCCGCCTTCCACTTTTCAGCGAAAGCCGCATTGAAATCCTTGTAGAGCTCGCGCGTCGGATCATAGGAGACATTGAGAATCGTCGTATCGGCAAATGCAACACCCATTCCGCCGATCTGGCCGCCGATCTGGATGCTGGAGGCGAGAAGTGCCACCGTAAAGAATCTCGTGAGTTGTTTCGCTCGCATGTCTACCTCCGTTGTTAGCAGGTATACTCTATTCATTAGGTGGAATATTATAACGCAGAACTTTCCTTTTCGCGGACCGGCCGGAGAAAGTCCTGCCATTGGCAAGGCCAATGTCGAAATCATTTGCCTCAAAATGGCCATGATGTGCGGTTCCCCGAACGACGTTACCACGCCATCGCCACTGTAGAAACGTCAATCATAGGGGAAGCCGATGAAGCCACGGCGGCGCGCCACCAGCTTGAGCGACCGGTCGGGCATGACCATGTAGGTTTCCTCGATGCGTTCGCCGTAAGGTCCGTAGAAATTATTGTGAAGGGTGCTGCCGACCGGCGCCTTTCTGAGCTTGGTGCGGGGCTGGCCGCCATAGGTAATGCTGCCGGGGATGGGCTCCGGCCCGCGATAGGAACCACCGTAGGACTGCGTCTCCACGCAGGAGGTCAGAAACAGGGCGGCGAGGGCCGCAACGATCACTTTTTTCATTGTCGAACTCCCAACCGGGATCACCGGACCCCTTCCTTGTTTGACATAACGTTTCCGGGATGATTTTCCAGCCTGCAGTTGGCTGGCGTGCTTTCACCCGGCCTGTTTCGCCGCAGGTCGGGTTCTGGTGAAATATGCGCGCGAAAGTGTTATTCGCCGTGGTAAGGCCGAAATTGCATGTAAAACCGGCCGCCGGCAATACGGACCGGGCGGCAATGCCTTGCCGGGCCTGCCTGTTGTGCGAGGAATAAGAATTCCAGGCATTCTGGACGCATGGACGCCACGATTCGTCGGTCATTGCCGGGCTTGCTGCCATGGACATGCGGCTGGTGTTTCCTATGTCCTTGAGGGTTCAGAAGCGCGGTCGCGGTGCGCGAATGAAGAGGAAAGAGAATATGGCGGGTACTGCCGGCATATGTACACCGGACGATGTTCTGTCGTTCTGGTTCGACGAGTTGCAACCGCAGGACTGGTTCAAGCCGCATCCGGGGCTCGACAGCCAGTGCGAACAGCGCTTTCGGGCGACGCATCTGGAGTTGGCGCGTGCTGTTCCGCCGGAATGGCGCGCCACAGCGAAAAGCCGGCTTGCCACTGTCGTTCTTTTCGACCAGATGCCGCGCAATATGTATCGAGGTACGCCGCTTGCATTCGCGACCGACGGCCTTGCCTTGCACGAGGCGACCCTCGCACTCCAGGCGGGGGCGGATATCGGCCTTTCCGTCGATCAACGCGTTTTCCTTTACCTTCCGTTCGAACATTCTGAAAATCTTATCGACCAAGCGCGATCGGTGACGCTTTTCACGGATCTGGGCGATGCCAACTATCTGGATTACGCCATCCGTCACTGCGAGGTCATTCGGCAGTTTGGCCGGTTCCCGCATCGCAATGCGATTTTGGGGCGCGTTTCCACGCCGGCGGAAGTTGCGTTTCTCTCCCAGCCCGGGTCGGGATTTTGACCTGTCCGGTCGCCGATCGACGGCGGGAAGCCGGAAATCCGATTTTGCATCTGGCTGCGGCACGGCCTATGGAACGCAAAACTGTCCGCGCCACGCCTCGATTCTGTTCTGGAGTGGAATCTGCCGGAAAAGGGATATGTGAATACCGATGATGTCTAAATTCTTTGCCGCTTTCCTGTGCTTGTCGATGTTTGCTGCATCGGTGCCCGTCATGGCGCAGCAGCCGGCTGTCAAGGCAGCTCCACAACCGGTTGCCGAGGTGGCGAGCCCGCAGGCGCAGGCCGCCGAGCAACTGGAAGCAGCACGCAAGAACCTTGCAAGGCTGACTGATCAGATAAAGAACGCCAAGGATGACGACGGCCGTCTCGCCGAACTGAAGGTGGAGGTCGATGCGGCGGCCAAGCAGATCATCGCCACATCGGTCGCCACCCGGCCGCGGCTGGATGAAATCAAGGCGCGTCTGGCCGAGCTCGGAGACCCGCCAGCGGAAGGCGCGCCGCCTGAGGCGGATGTCGTTGCGCAGGAACGCAAGCGCCTTCTTGCCGAGCGCGGCGAAATCAACGCCCTGACGGGGACGGCAGAGGACTTGTCGATCCAGGCAACCAAGCTGTCCAACGGCATTACCGCCACGCGGCGTGCGCTGTTCAGCAACGCACTTCTCAAGCACACCGACATCAACGGTTCGATAGTGATGGACGCCATGGCTGCCCTCACGCTGGAACTGCGGGCCTCCACACGCACGGTCGGTAGCTGGTTGACGTTTGCGTGGAATTTCAAGCGTTTGCAGCTATTGTCTGCCTTGTTCCTCTCGTTGTGCGCGGCGCTCGTCCTGCTTGCCGGCACGCGAAAGCTATTTTTTCCGTTGATCCATCGCGAGCTGCTGAGCGAGGAACCGGGCTATATCACCCGCCTGTCGGTGGCTTTCTGGTCAACGATGGTTCCGACGGCAGCGATGGCGGTGTTTGCGGCCACGAGCTATTTTTTCCTTCAGGCTTTCAAGGTCCTGCGGCCCGATATCGCGCCGCTCATCTCGATCACGCTGGCGGTCTGCGTCGCGCTGCTGTTCGTTTCGACCCTGTCGAATGCCGTTCTTGCTCCGAAACAGAGTGTCTGGCGGCTCGTGCGCGTTTCCGATGGTGGTGCGCGCCTTTTGGCGCTGTCGATCTTTGCCATGGCCGTTGTCAATGGCCTTGACTATCTCGCCGGCACTGTCAGCGAGGTTATGGGCTCGCCGGTGGTCCTGACGGTTGTCAAAAGCCTGATCGCCACCATCATCATCGGCATCATCCTGATGGCGATGTCTCTGATCAAGCCGATCGTCCCGGCCGGAGATACGCTGGATGGTCAGGGCAAGCCCTGGCCCCGGGCCGTTTCCTTGCTGTTCGTTTTTAGTGGCATCGTGCTGATCCTTGCCGCGTTGTCGGGCTATGTCGGTCTCGCCCGCTTCATCGCCACGCAAATCGTCATGACCGGTGCCATTCTGGTGACGATGTATATCGGTATGCTGACCGGCAAGGCCGTTGCCAAGCAGAACGCGCTTGCCGACACGATCGTCGGCCGCTATCTCGAAAAACGGTTCGGGCTGGAACAGGTTGCGCTCGACCAGACCGGCTTGGCCGCAGGCCTTGGGATCTACGTGCTGGTGGTCCTGTTCTTCATTCCGCTGATCCTGCTGCAATGGGGTTTCCAGATCGCCGATATCGAGGCGTGGGCTTACCGCATTTTCACCGACATCAATATCGGCAGCATCAAGATCTCGATCGTCGGCATCCTGGCCGGGATATTGCTGTTCGCCGGCGGATATGTGGTCACGCGCTGGTTCCAGCGCTGGCTCGACGGCAATGTGATGGCCCGCAGCCGCGTCGATACGGGCGTGCGAAACTCCGTCAAGACCGGCATCGGCTATCTCGGCATCGGTCTTGCCGGTCTCATCGGTATTTCTGCGGCCGGATTTGATCTGTCGAATCTCGCGCTTGTGGCCGGCGCCCTGTCCCTTGGCGTCGGTTTCGGTCTGCAGAATATCGTCTCCAACTTTGTCTCAGGCCTCATTCTTCTGGTCGAAAGACCGTTCAAGGTGGGAGACTGGGTGGTCACGGGCACGACCGAAGGTTTCGTCAAGCGTATCTCCGTTCGCGCAACCGAGATCGAGACATTCCAGCGCCAGACGATCATGGTGCCGAACTCGCTGTTCATCAACGCCTCCGTCGGTAACTGGACGCACAAGAACAAGCTCGGCCGGTCGGATATTCCCGTGACCGTCAGCTATGACAGCGCGCCGCGACAGGTGATGGACACGCTTTTGCAAATTGCCGCTGCCCATCCGCTGGTGTTGAAAAATCCGGAACCACAGGCTGTCTTCACCGCCTTCGGCGAGGCGACCATGACCTTCGAACTGCGGGTCTACCTGGCCGATATCGTCAACGGCAACGGCGTGCGCAACGATCTTCGGCTGGCGATCTACGAGCGGTTCAAGGACGAAGGGCTCGGCGCTCCATTTCCCAAGGAAGTGCTGGAACCGGAGCCTCTGCCTCCAGGCCCGCAAGCCGATGCCCTGGCGCAGCAGGCCGAGGCAGCCGGACCGGGCGGCGTGGCGTCGCCCGCCGAGGAGACCTTCAAACGCAGTGGAACCCAGCGGCGGCCCCGGCGGGTCACCGTCGATGCAGTGGGCGACGATTGACGTCGCGCAGTTAAACGATGGAAGCGGCGGTTGGTCGGTCTCGGTGACGCGACCATCGCCCGTGTTTTCAGCTCCTTGCGTTTTGCAGCGAACCTGGGGTTTGATCGGGCAACCGCCGGTCCTGCCAATTTGCGGTCTGCGCTACTCTGGTCGTGCAGCACGATGATTATGTCGTAGACAGGCTCTACTGTCGGCGAAGCAAACTCTAAAATCCGGCTTCAATATTCAATCAGGGTCGTGGGCAATGGCAGAATTTCCGCAAAAGGCGAAGGTCGTCATCATCGGTTTGGGTGGCATCGTGGGCGCATCGATCGCCCATCATCTCATCGAGCGCGGATGGGACGATATTGTAGGCATCGACAAGTCGGGCATCCCGACCGACATCGGTTCGACGGCGCATGCCTCGGACTTCTGCTACACGACGAGCCATGATTATCTTTCGGTCTGGACCACCCAGTATTCGATCGATTTCTACGAGAAGATGGGTCACTACGCCCGCATCGGCGGCCTGGAAGTCGTGCGCACCGGCGACGACGCCTGGATGGAAGAGATCAAGCGCAAGCTTTCCTCCGCCAAGGCTTTTGGCACCCGCGCACATTCCGTTTCGCCCTCCGAGATCAAGCAGATGTTCCCGCTGATCGAGGAAGATCAGGTCATGGGCGGGATGTTCGATCCGGACGCCGGCCTCGTCATTCCGCGTTCGCAGACGGTTGCGGGCAAGCTGGTCGATGCGGCTGAGAAATCCGGCAAGCTTCAGGTCTACGGCAACACGCCGGCCCAATCGCTGATCGTCGAGGGCGGCCGCATCAAGGGCGTCGTCACCCATCGCGGCACGATCATGGCCGATCACGTCATCGTCTGTGCCGGCATCTGGGGCCGCCTGATTGCCGAAATGGTCGGCGAGGACCTGCCGGTCATGCCGGTCGATCATCCGCTCACCTTCTTCGGTCCGTACAACGAGTTTGAAGGCACGGGCAAGGAAATCGGCTTCCCGCTTCTGCGCGACCAGGGCAACTCCGCCTATATGCGCGACACCGGCGACCCGAAGACCACCGAAGGCGGCCAGATCGAGTGGGGCTACTACGAGACCACCAATCCGCGTCTCTGCCACCCGCGCGAGATTCTCGAAAAGCATGAGGCACGCCTGTCGCCGTCGCAGCGCGACCTCGACATGGAACAGATCCTCGAGCCGCTCGAAAAGGCCATGGAGCTGACCCCGATCCTGGGCGAACTCGGCTACAACGAAGGCCATTCCTTCAACGGCCTGCTGCAGGTATCGGCCGCCGGCGGCCCGTCCTGCGGTGAGAGCCAGAAGGTGCGTGGCCTCTGGTACTGCGTCGCTATCTGGGTCAAGGATGGCCCCGGCTACGGCAAGCTGATTGCCGACTGGATGACCGACGGCCGCACCGAGATCGACCATAACAGCATCGACTATGCCCGTTTCTATCCGCACCAGTTGACGGAAGAGTTCATCGAAGGCCGCAGTTACGAGGCCGCGCAGAAGATCTACTTCCCGGCCGTACACACCCGCGAACCCTATGCGTCCGGCCGCGGCGTCAAGCGCTCGCCCTTCCACGAGCGCGAGAAGGAGCTTGGCGGCTACTTCATGGAACTCGGGGGCTGGGAGCGTGCGCACGGCTACAAGGCCAACGAGCACCTCCTGGAAAAATACGGCGACAAGATTCCGGTGCGCGAGAACGAGTGGGACAGCCGCCACTTCTGGCGCGTCTCCAACGCCGAGCATCTGGCAATGAGCGAGGATTGCGGCATCGTCAACCTCTCGCATTTCCACATGGTGGATATCGAGGGACCGGATCATGTCGAGCTGCTCGAATGGCTCTGCGCCGCCAAGATCGGCGGCGACGGCAATATCGGCAAGGGCATCTACACCCACTTCCTCGATGACGAGGGCATGGTGCGCGCCGACTTCACCGTCATCCGCATGGCCGACCGCTGCCGGCTGATCAACGGTGCGGACGCTGGCCCGCGCGACTTCCACTACATGCGCCGCGTCGCCGAAGACCGGGGCCTTGATGTCACCATCACCGATGTGACCGAAAAATTCATCACCATCGGCATCTGGGGCCCGAACGCCCGCGATACGCTGAAGAAGGTCGTTACGGACCCGGCCGGCCTCGACCCGGAGAACTTCGCCTTCGCCGCGATCAAGCAGATCGAAATCGGCGGCAGACAGGTCACCGCCTTCCGCATCTCCTATGTCGGCGAGCAGGGCTGGGAACTGCATATGAAGTACGAGGACGGCCTGGCCGTCTGGGATGCGCTCAGGGCGACCGGCGTCATGGCCTTCGGCGTCGAGACCTACGCGAACTCGCGCCGCATGGAAAAGAGCCTGCGCCTGCAGAACGCCGATCTTCTGACCCAGTATAACCTTATCGAAGCCGACCTTGCCCGCCCGAAGGTCAAGGAAGCCGACTTCCGCGGCAAGGCCAAGCATCTGGAATACAAGGCGAGGTCTCATCAGCCAGCCATGCTTTGCACGCTGGTGATGACCGAAAATACCGATAGCAAGGGCGTCAAGCGCTACCCGGTCGGCTCCATGCCGGTGATGGACCCCGAAACCGGCAAGGTGCTGGTGGACGAACTTGGCCGCCGCTCCTACACCACTTCGGTGGCTTACGGTCCCACCATCGGCAAGAACATCGCGCTTGCCTACCTTCCGCACGCCTATGCCCAGGAAGGCCGCAAGCTGACCGTCGAATACTTCGCCGAGACCTACCCGGTCGAAGTCGTCGGTATCGGCTACAAGCCGCTCTACGACCCGGAAAACCTCAAGCCGAAAAGCTGATCTTTTCACGGCCGGCTACACAGAAACTCCGTGCACCCGCTCAATCGAGCGGGTGTTTTTTGTTTCATTTGCGAGGCTGGCTGCTTTATCTGCAGAACTGATGGCGCAGCACGAGATGAACGCCGGTTATCCCGATCATTCAGCCCCTATTCAGCCGCCTCCTAATATTTTCCATGCAATTCCTCCGGCGTGCGTTAGTCTGGTGCGGGGCGAAGAGGCATCTTGTCCTGTCCAGGTCTATCGCCTGTCATCGCGGGATGCCAACAAGGGGCGGCGCTTGAGCGCTGATGGGCAATGAAAACACTCGTAAGTGCATGTGTTCTGACTGTCGCGATGGCTCTTCCGGCGTGGTCCGCGACTGTAACCAACAAGGATAGCGAGGCTGCCGTCCTTGTCGTCGTCGAAGGCGAAAGCCGGATGGAAGTGGCCATCAGTGCCGGCGGAACGGAAACGATCTGCCCCAGCGGCTGTTTCATCACGACGCCGAGCGGCGACCGCATCGGCCTACAGGGCGACGAAACGATCGAGATCGTCAACGGCTCGGCTGTGGTGAAGTAAAGCACAGCACAGCACAGCATTACGCGTCGGCACGCTCAAGCACAAAGCAGCGCAGCACCGGCTTGCGCTGCTGTCGTACCGGTTGCGGATTTCAGGCCGTTTTTTCAACGGTGAAAACGCGTTCTTATTTCAGCAAGCAATTAACGACTGCGAAAACCTTTCTGCGTAGCTTGGCCCCGGGGACAATCTTTTCAGATAGGCGATCAATGTCATTTTTCGGCGTGTCCGGAATGTACTATTCCGGTGAATCCTTGCAGCAGCATCGTATTGTGCTTGCCGAGGATTCCAATCTCTTCTCCGCCATGGTCTCCAAGAGGCTGAAGGAACTTCTCGACATCGACGTTATCGTCTGCCGCGACTATGACGACCTGCAGTTCTCCGTCGAAAACGCTTCCTTCCCGGCAACGCTCGCCATTTCCAACATCAATCTGCCCGGCGCCGAAAACGGCGAAGCTCTGTCCTATCTCATCGACATGAGCGTGCCGACGATCGTCTTTACCGGTACTTTCCAGGAAAGCACCCGCGAAACCATCCTTGCCAAGGATATCGTCGACTATGTCATCAAGGACAGTGTTTTCGCCGTCGACATGCTGGCCGAATCCGTCTGTCGCTTCCTGACGAACCACAAGCACCATGTCCTGATCGTCGATGACAGCCCGACGGCACGCGCGCTTTTGACGACACAGCTGAAGCGCTACAATTTTCGCACCAGCTCGGCCGAAAGCGGGGCGGCAGCGCTTGAATTGCTGAAGAAGCACCCGGATATCGGCCTGGTGATCACCGACTACAACATGCCCGATATCGACGGCTTCGAGCTGACCCGCCGTATCCGCGGCGCCTACGGGCCGCATCAGTTGCGCATCATCGGTGTGTCGTCCTCCGCAAACCGGCTGCTGTCGGCGCGTTTCCTGAAAGCGGGCGGCAACGATTTCATGCTGCGCCCGTTCGTCAATGAAGAGTTCTACTGCCGGGTGAACCAGAATCTCGATACGCTGACCAAAATTCAGACGTTGGGCGCGAAAATCGCCAGAAAAGCATAAAGATGCCGGTGATGGCGGCTTAAACAAAAGCGGCTGCCGGAACCGTGGCGTCATGAGCCAATGCAATGCCGCGGCGCCAGGCTACCGGCGCCGCTGTTTCAGATGCGATGTTTAACGTGCTGCCTGCAGCGTCAGCTTGCGTTCGGCGCGTTCCTGCTGGGGCGACCGGTTGTAGAGTTCGCGATAACACTTCGAGAAATGCGAGGCCGAGACGAAACCGCAGGCGACCGCCACTTCGACCACCGGCATGGCCGACTGCACGAGCAGGTGCCGGGCGCGGTCGAGGCGGATCTCCAGATAGTAGCGGGCAGGGGAGCGGCCCATCTCCTGGCGGAACAGGCGCTCGATCTGGCGGCGCGACAGGCCGGCACCGTCGGCGATTTCCAAAAGCGACAACGGCTCGGAGAGGTTGCCTTCCATCAGTTCGATGATCGATAGGACCTTGGCATTCTGCACACCGAGACGCGCGCGAAGCGGCAGGCGCTGGCGGTCATGCGGTCCGCGTACACGATCCGTCAGGGCCTGTTCGCAGACGCGGTTGACAAGGTTTTCGCCGAAATCCTGATCGATCAGGTTCAGCATCATGTCCAGCGAGGCGGTGCCGCCGGCGCAGGTATAGATGTTGCTGTCGATTTCATAAAGATCGGCATAGACATCGACCTGCGGGAAGCTTTCGGCGAAGCCCGGCAGGTTTTCCCAGTGAATGGCGCAGCGCTTGCCCGTCAACAGGCCGGCAGTTGCCAGCACATGGGCGCCCGTACAGAGACTGCCGACGGAGACGCCGCGATTGTAGACCTCGCGCAGCCAGGCATTGACGGACTTGTTGTTGAAGTCCTCGACATAGATGCCGGAACAGACCAGCACCATGGATGGCCGGTTCTCGCCGCCGAGAAACTTCCGTTCGTCGGCAAGCGAGGTGTTGACCTCCAGGCCGATGCCGCTCGACGACAGCACCTGCGTGCCGTCCGTCGAGGAAAGACGCCACGTATAGGCCTCATAGCCCAGCATACGATTGGCGATGCGCAGCGTTTCGATGGCTGCGGAAAACGGCAGCATCGAGAAGTTGGGCACGAGAAAGAAGACGAGAGATCGCTTTTTGGTCAGTGGCTTGTTCATCGAAGGGTCCCATGCGCCGCGGATGTCGCATTTGTCACGTGGAAATGCGCCATCGAGCTTTCCTGAATGCGACATTGGCATGGACGCCAGCGACTGGGAAGAAATAAATGTTTGCAGCGAGGGAAGTTTAGCCCTCGAAAGCGGCACATTGGTCAGTAAATGGTCAAAAACATCACTGTTAACGACAAAAATGTCGCGTTCACGGCTTGCGGCTTCGCGTTGGGGCGGACTTTTCTGGCGCGTATCCGGACGTATCCTTGACGGTTTACGACATGCCGGAGGGCAGGCGAGGCGTGTCGGAAATAGGCCATGTAAACTGTGTGGTTCTCAGCAAGTAAAAAGGGCATTTCGCCATCCTGGCCGAAATGCCCTTTGCTAAACACGATTGACGGTTTTTCGACACGGCCGACCGTCACCGGCCGTTGCTGCCCGCGTCATCGTGGTGATGCTTCACCCTTGCTCCTGTTGGCGGAAGGAAAGCCGATATCCTTCAACGTGTCGTAGGGCAGGTTTTCAAGAGCCCGCTCGGTACGATGCCGCTTCCACGAGGCGACGGCACGTGCACGCAGGCCGAAAAGGGCCGACGCGAAGGACGGATGCCTTGGCTTGGAGCTATGTTCTAAACTGAAGAATGCCATTGTTCTGGTTCCTTTTGATTGGGAGGTTTCAAAAGGTCGCGACCATGAGAGAGTAATGCCGCATGGCCATTCATCATTCAAGCGAATATAATTGATCTCTTGCATCAACAATCATGATGCATCCTCTGGCTGAAATGACGTTTTCAAGTGATCGAAAAAAGAGGAATGCGCTGCTAAGCGGCTCGGATTCCTTGGAATTCCTTGCTGATTTTGTGTAAGGTCTCGATCGCCGGAAAATGTGAATTTCGCCACCAGATTGGGCTTCTTCTGCCGTTTGGAAGAGACCCCGGTCTGGTGTGACGGCGTTCCCTTGGGCATTCCGGTCTGAACCACGCCCGTCGGAAGCTTGAGTTAAGCGTTGCTAAAAGCTGGCGCAGATGTCATGTGTGTCGTCTCAGTCGAATGCATTTGATAAAATGCAAAACGTTTAGAACCATGTTTTCTCGGGTAAATCATGCTCATGTTCCCCCGAGATTTCCCATGGTCCGGGTTGCGCTCAACTGGTAACTTTCACTGATGATTATCTGCAGTTGAAGGAAACTACCAAATTTGCGCACCATGGGCCGTGAACAATGAGGGTGGAGGGCCCGATGAAAGCGCAGTCACATATCGTCGATCTTCTCAGTGCAGCCAAACTTATCGCTGACAGCCAATCAAATATCCTGTTGAGCTACATCATCAGCATGGCGATGATAGAGGCAACGACCGGAGCGGCAAATAGAAAGAATGAAGGCGAAAAGAGCGGCGCAAGCGCCGCTTGACACGGCTGCTGGGTGGCGACACCACATGCATGCACGGCAGCTGCTGGTTGAGGCCAATCGGCAATTTGGGAGGGCTGGTCGAAAGACCGGCCTTTGTTGTTTGGGGGCTGCTTTGTATGATTGCCTAGGCTTCTGACCCCGCCGGGATTGCCGACAGGGTCAATATGTAAAGCAAGCACGCGCAAGCATGCAAACCGGTCAATCCTCTTCCTGAAACACCGCCTCGCGCTTGGCCTTGACGGCAGGCAGGAAGACGACGACCAGCACGGCAAGAGCGATCAAAAGCAGGATGGCGCTGATCGGCCGTGTGAAGAAGGTCGTCGCATCGCCACGCGACAGGATCATGGCCCGCCGCAGGTTTTCCTCCAATAGCGGCCCGAGCACGAAGCCGAGCAGGAGAGGCGCCGGTTCGCAGCGCAGCTTGACCAGCGCATAACCCGCCAGGCCGAAGAATGCGACGGCATAGAGGTCGTAGACGTTGGAATTGACGCTGTAGACCCCGATCGAGCAGAAGGCCATGATGATCGGGAACAGCACGTAGTAGGGGATCGTCAGCAGCTTTACCCACAGGCCGATCAGCGGCAGATTGAGGACGACCAGCAACAGGTTGCCGATCCACATCGAGGCGATGATACCCCAGAACAAGGCCGGTTGCTCGACCGCGACGTTCGGGCCTGGCACGATGCCCTGGATGATCATCGCGCCGACCATCAGCGCCATCACCGGATTGGCCGGAATGCCGAGCGTCAGGAGCGGAATGAACGATGTCTGGGCACCGGCATTGTTGGCCGATTCGGGACCGGCAACGCCGGCGACCGCGCCATGGCCAAATTCTTGCGGCGTCTTCGACATGCGCTTTTCGACGGTATAGGAGGCGAAGGCCGCGAGGATGGCACCGCCGCCGGGCAGGATGCCGAGCGCCGAACCGATCACTGTGCCGCGAATGACCGGCGCAACCATCTGCTTGAAATCGTCGCGGGTCGGCAAAAGGCCGCTGACCTTGGCCATCAGCACGGTGCGGGTCTTTTCACCCTCGAGATTGCGCAGGATTTCGGCGACGCCGAACACACCGACGGCGACCGCGACGAAATTCAGGCCATCGGCATATTCACGGATGCCAAGGGTGAAACGCGGCGTGCCGGTGTAGATATCGGTGCCGACGAGGCCGAGCAGAAGCCCGAGCGCCACCATCGCCAGCGCCTTGACGATCGAGCCATGGGCAAGCGCAATCGAGGAGACGAGGCCGACGATCATCAGCGAGAAATATTCTGCCGCACCGAACTGCAACGCGATGGCTGTCAGCGGCAGGGCGAAGATCGCCACCAGGAAGGTCGAGACTGTCCCGGCGAAGAACGATCCGAGTGCTGCGATGGAAAGGGCGGCACCGGCCCGGCCCTTGCGGGCCATCTGGTAGCCGTCGATGGCGGTGACGGCGGACGAGGATTCGCCGGGCATGTTGATCAGGATGGCGGTGGTCGATCCACCATACTGTGCACCGTAGTAGATGCCGGCGAGCATGATCAGCGAGGAAACGGGCTCCAGCTGGAAGGTGATCGGCAACAGCATGGCGATGGTCGCGGTGGCGCCGATGCCGGGCAGGACGCCGATCA
This sequence comes from Pararhizobium sp. YC-54, assembly GCF_025847205.1. Taxonomy (GTDB): domain Bacteria; phylum Pseudomonadota; class Alphaproteobacteria; order Rhizobiales; family Rhizobiaceae; genus Pararhizobium. The sequence continues at coordinate 33,039 of NZ_JAOYTH010000001.1, forward strand.
ATGTGCCGAGCAGCACGCCGATCAGGCAAAAGAGGAGGTTTTCGGGCGAGGCGGCGGTGGAGAAGCCGAGAGCGAGATTGCTGAAGAGTTCCATCGTGATGTCCTACAATCTGGCCCAGGGGCCGAAGCGCTGGAAGGGCAGGCCGAGCGCGTAGCTGAATACGGCAACCGAAAAGACCGTCAGCGCTGCCGAAAGCACAAGTGCCGTCAGCGGCTTCATGCGCTGCGACGCGAAGCAGGCGATCAGGGCAGTCAAGAACAGCGACGGCACGAAGCCGAGGCCGCGCACGGTCAGTCCGAAGAAGATCGGCGCCGGCAGGATGAACAGCATGCCGCGCCAGGCCACCGGTCCGAGCGGTTCGCCTTGAACACGGGCCGATTGAATGAGGATGATGATGCCGAGAAACGTCAGGATGGCTGCCAGGAACAGCGGGAAATAGCCAGGCCCCATTTTGAACGCCGTGCCGAGTTCAAGTCCCAGGCTTTGATAGATGAAGAAGCCGCCCAGGCCGATGAAAAGTGCGCCGCAGAGCGCATTGGTGGGATCGAAGGATAAGGATTTCATGATGCCTCCTTGATTTCAGCCCGGTCTGCTGTGCCCGCCATCTCGTCGTATGATCGTCGAAATGGCATTGAGCAGGCGCCTTCCTCTTTCAGGAAAGAGGAAGGCGGAGGGCTATGTAGCGGGCGTGATCAGTCGGCGTATTGGCCAGCTGCTTCGATCACCGGCTTCCAGCGGGTGATCTCGGCCTCGAGCTTGGCCTTGAGGGCAGCAGGTGTCGCATCCGCCTCCGAAGACGGAACGGTGCCGAGTTCGGCGAAGCGCGCGACGACGTTCGGGTCCTTCAGGGCGACCTGGAGCGCCTTCGACAGGCGTTCGGTGGCTTCTGCCGGCGTGCCCTTCGGCGCGTAGACGCCGTGCCAGATGCCAACCTGGAAGTCAGCCAGACCACCTTCGGCGGCCGTCGGTACATCCGGCAGGACCGGAAGGCGTTGAGGCGAGGTGACGGCGTAGGCCTTGATGGTGCCGCCGAGGATCTGCTTGGTCGTGTTGGTGGTCTGGTCGCACATGATATCGACCTGGCCGCCGAGCAGGTCGGTCATTGCCGGACCGGTGCCCTTGTAGGGAACGGTGACCAGCGGCGTTTCAATGGCGCTCATGAACATCATGCCGCAGAGATGCGAGGCAGCGCCGATGCCGGCATTGGCAACGGTGACCGTGTCCTTGTTGGCCTTGACGTAGTCGATCAGGCCCTTGAGGTCCGTCGGCTCGAAATCCTTGCGGGCGACGATCGTCATCGGCACCTCGGTGACGAGGCCGACATACTCGAAGGCGTTCAGCGTGTCATAGGCAAGCTTGCGGTAGAGCGTGGCGCTGGTCGCCATGCCGATATGGTGCAACAGAACCGTGTAGCCGTCCGGATCGGCCTGCGCCACGCGGCCGGCACCGAGCGAGCCGCCGGCACCGCCGACGTTTTCGACGATGATCTGCTGACCGAGATCCTTCGACATGGATTCTGCAACCAGCCGGGCAACCGTATCGGTCGGGCCACCCGCCGAGAAGGGAACGACCATGGTGATCGTGCGGTCCGGATAGGTCTGCGCATTTGCGGAAATGGAAACAAGCGAAACGGCGGCGAGGGCCGTCATGCCAAGCATGGCTGTCAGGGTTTTCATCGAAGTCCTCCCGGATGAAATATGTTGCCAGCCGGCGCAGCTCCTCCCGCGCCGATTCTGATGCTTCATTTTGGAGCCCAATGGCCATTAGGCAACTGTTTAGCCGGCGCATTTTGAGGTTTTCGTCGATAGTGCGGCGCAGCATGGGTCAGATTGGAAACAAAGGCCGTCAGGCGTGGGTGGATTTCCACCCATTGCGCGATCAAACAGCGTAGTCGTCATCGACGCCAGGCATTTTTTTATCGAGCCCGTATTTCTGCATTTTCTCGTAGAGCGTCTTTCGCGATATTCCCAGGAGCTCATAGACAGGCCGCAGTGCGCCGCCGTGGGCGGCAAGCGCGCTGGCGATGATACCGCGTTCGTAGTCGGCAACCTTGTCGGCGAGCCGCTGTTTCTCGGGCCGTGCCTGGGCTTCGTCCGGCTTGAGGTCAAGACCAAGGACCAGCCGGTCGGCAGCGTTGCGCAGTTCGCGGACATTGCCCGGCCAGGACCGCCCGGCGATTTCGGTGATCAGGCTGGGGGGCACATCGATATCGTTGCGCCTGTAACGGGCGGCTGCCTCCCGGACCAGTTGCAGGAAGAGAAGCGGGATATCGGCCTTTCGCTGCGCCAGCGAGGGCACATGCAGCGTCGCGACATTCAGACGGTAGAGAAGATCGGCCCGAAAACGGCCGGCGGCGACTTCCGCTTCGAGATCGACCTTGCTGGTCGCAACGAAACGCACGTCGAGCGGCACGATCTCGTTCGAGCCGAGCCGGGTGATCACCCGCTCCTGCAGCACCCGCAGGAATTTGGCCTGCAGGTCGAAGGGCAGGGAGCCGATCTCGTCGAGCAGGATGGTGCCGCCGCGGCCATGCTCGAACTTGCCGTAGCGCGGTCGCAGCGCACCCGGGAAGGCGCCGGCCTCATGGCCGAACAACTCGCTCTCGATCAGGTTTTCCGGCAGGGCGGCGCAGTTGATGGCAATCAACGGCCGATCGGCGCGGGTGCTGATATCATGCAGCGCGCGGGCAACGACTTCCTTGCCGACGCCGGTTTCGCCGATGATCAGCGTATCGGCATCGGTACCGCCGATGGCGCGCAGGCGGTAGCGCAGATCGACCATGGCCTGCGTCCGGCCGGGCAATCGTGCCTCGATATCGTCGCGCTTGCCGGCAACAGCCCGCAGCCGCCGGTTTTCCAGCACGAGGCTGCGGCGGTCGAGCGCGCGGCGGGCAACCGCTGCCAGATGCTGGGCGGTAAACGGTTTTTCGAGAAAATCGTAGACACCCTCGCGCATCGCCTTGACGGCCAGCTGCACGTCGCCATGGCCGGTCACCAGGATGACCGGGATTTCGGCATCGACCTCGCGGATGCGCTGCAAAAGGGTCATGCCATCCATGCCGGGCATGCGGATATCGCTGATCACGACGCCGGAAAAACTGTAGCCGGTCAATTCCAATACGTCCTCGGCGCTGGAGAACGTATCGACATCCAGTCCGAACAGGCCAAGCGCCTGCGCGGTGGAGCGGCGCATGTCTTCTTCGTCATCGACCAGCAGGACGCGTAGATCGCTCACTCGGCGGCCTCCTGCGCTGCCGTTGCTGCTTCCAGTTCGATACGAAACACGGCGCCGCCCTCCGGGTGGTTTAAGACGGAGAGACTGCCGCCGAAATCCTTGATGATGTTGTAGGAGATGGACAGGCCCAGACCCAGCCCCTTGCCGACCCCCTTGGTAGTGTAGAAAGGATCGAAGATGCGCTCGGTGATCGCAGCCGGGACACCCGGTCCGTGATCCCTGATCGTCAGGATAACCTTTTCGTTCTGACGTTCTGCCAAGACGTGGATGCGCCGGTCATCAAGACCCTCGATCGCATCCGCCGCGTTGGTGATGATGTTGACGAGGACCTGCTGCAACCGGACGGAGCCGGCTTTGACCATGACGGCATCGCTGCCGGGCTCGATCATGAGGTCGGCATCGGCGGTCTTCAGGCGGGCAGAGACGATCTCCAGCGTATCGGCGATGACGGCGTCGAGCGCCACGGGGCCAAGCTTCTCGTTCGGCTTGCGGGCGAAATTGCGCAGGTGGCGGCTGATCGAGGCCATGCGGTCGATCAGCCCGGAAATGCGCCTGATATTGTCGCGGGCCTCGGGCACGCGTTCCAGGTCGATCAGCATCGCCGCGCTGTCGGCATAGGTCTTGGCAGCCGCCAGCGGCTGATTGAGCTCGTGCGAGAGGGCGGCAGACATCTGCCCCAATCCGGCAAGCTTGCCCGCCTGGATCAGGTCGGCCTGGGTCTTGCGCAACTCCTGTTCGGTCAGCCGCCGCTCGGCGATCTCCTCCTCGATGCGTCGGTTGACCAGCGCCAGATCGGCGGTGCGTTCCTCGACCCGGTGTTCCAGTTCGTTGCGCGCCTCGGTCTGCATCCGCATCCGCTCCGCAAGACGGGCGCGGCGCTGCAGGACGATCGCCAGCGCAAGGCCGGTCAGGCAAAGGAAAAGCACGACGGCAATGATGGTGGTGCGCGCCTGGGCGCGGACGGAGGCCGTGTCCATCAACACATTCACCGTCCAGTCGGCCTCGGGCATATATTGCGACAGGACCAGATATTCCCGGTGGTCCGCGGTGGTCATGGTCATCAGCGCATGATCGTCAAGCTCGCTCCGGGTAATCGGCAGCGGCTTGAGCTCTGCCTCGGCGTAGCGTCGCGAGGCCTGTGTTCGCTGCAGGCGCGCACTGTTCAGCGGCAGAATGCTGGAATAGAGCCATTCCGGGCTGCCGGTCATGAAGACGATGCCTTCCGGATCGGAGACGAAGATCTTGTACTCGCCGCCGCGCCAGGATGTTTCGATCGAATCGATATCCACCTTGAAGACGATGACGCCGCTGATCCGGCCGCCGACGCGGATCGGCGAGGCGAAATAGTAGCCGCGCTTCAGCGACGTGGTGCCGAGCGCATAGAAACGCGACTGTCTGCCTTTGGCGGCATCCTGGAAATAGGGGCGGTAGCTGAAATTCTGACCGACGAAGCTTGCCGGCTGATCGTAATTGCTGGCGGCAATCGTATTGCCGTCCATGGTCATCACGTAGATATCGGAGGATTCCAGCAGCCTGTTGATATCCTTGAGGTAGACATTTGCCACCTCGCGCAGGGCCTTGTCATCCGGATGGGTGATCAGTTCCTTGATGTCGTCGTGATCGGCGATCAGCGCCGGCAGGGGCTCATAGCGGCTGAGATGGCCGCTCAGCGCCGATACCGCCAGACGCAAAGCCGAGTTTGCCTGAAGCGACGCCTCGTTCATATAGCTGCGCGTCGCCACTGCTCCGCCGTGGAAAACCACGGCAAACAGCAAAAGCGGTGCAAGACACAATGCGGCGAGCAGGCGGTATTTCACGGATTAAAGGCTCCTTCCTCGTCTCCGGCCAGCGGCTATACGCCACTGGCTGCGAGTTTAGAGCCCTGCGCCCGAGTTTCCAAGGGCCGTTGCCGGGCGGTCCGCGCTTAACGCGCATCCAGCGCTATGACCGTGCCATCGGAAAAAGCCAGATCCTGTTGTAGACTGGCCGGCAGATGAGAGATTTCGCGCCGGGTCGCCTTGCGGGTTTCCGCGACCTTGCGGGCGTGGTGCTCCTTGCTCAGTTGCTGGACGAGCGGCGCAAACATGTGGCGCACGGAGAATGTGAAGCCGCCGGCGCGAAGCCGAACCGGGGTGTTGCTGGCCGTTGTCGTGTCGTGTTGCAGGGACATGGGAAGCTCCTTTCGTCACGTCTTCGCTGTTTGCAACTTGACTATCGCTCCCTGTTGAGGTTCAATCAAACGAAATGAAGTGATGCTGTTATTCAGAAAATCTGATCCGAAAGGTTCTGCCATGAACATGATGATGCGTCATGTCCTTCCGCTTCTCGAACTGGACATCCTGAAGACCTTCGTCGCCATCGCCGAGACCGGGAATTTCACCACGGCCGCTGAGACGGTCTACCGGACGCCATCGGCGGTCTCGATGCAGATCAAGAAACTCGAGGAAATGCTCGGCTGCGTTCTCTTCCTGCGCGATGCGCGCTCGGTATCGCTGACGCCGAAGGGCGAGGTGCTGCTCGGGTTTGCACGGCGCATGCTGGCGCTCAACAACGAAGCCGTGTCGCGTTTCCTTCTGCCCGACATGAACGGAGTCGTGCGCGTCGGCGCGCCGGAAGATATCGGCGAGCGGATTCTCCCCGAAGTGCTGAAGCGTTTTTCCGAATCCTATCCGAACGTCACGGTTGACGTCACCATCGGCACCAGCACCGTCATGCGCAAGCGTGTCGAGGAACACCGCATGGACATTGCCATCTTCAACAGCATGGCGGGCGAAAACACCGGCGGCGGCGAAATTCTGGTGTCCGAAAAGCTCGTCTGGGCCGGTACGAAATGCGGAACGGCGCACACGCGCGAACCGCTGCCGATCTCGATGTGGGAAGATGGCTGCGTCTGGCGCGCCGATGCGGTGGAACGGCTGACAGAGTCCGGCCGAAAGTTTCGTGTCGCGTTTCTCAGCGCCCACACGACAGGGCAGCGCGCGGCTATTCAGGCGGATCTGGCGATTGCACCTCTGCCGCGCTACCTCGTCCAGGGCGATCTCGTGGCGCTCGGCGAGGCGGAAGGCCTGCCGGAACTCGGCCACTACAATATCGGCCTGCAGGTCGTCGACAATCCGTCACCGCCGGTTCTGGCCGTGGCCGAGCATGTGCGGACCGCGTTCGTCGGATTGCAATAATCGATGGGCAAGGGCGGCACTCAGACGCCGCCCTTCTTCAGCCAGCGCTGCACCCGGATTTCGTCCTCATCCATCCAGCGCGTCAGCGTCTCACTGCGGCTCGGCCGCATCTTCGCAAGTTCGGCAAGCGCGCCGTTCTCAAAATCCGCAAAGACTTTCGGGTGAATATAGGCTGAGCGGCAGACGGCGCGGGTATTGACCAGCCGCGCCGCAACACTGTCGATCACATCGTTGACCTGTTGCTTCACCTGCCGCTGGCTCGAACCGGGCTCGATCACCGACAGCGCCGTTGCGGCCATGCGGGTGGCGCCCCAGGTGCGGAACTGCCGCGAGGAAAAATCGGCGCCTGAGGCCTCGCGGATATAGGCATTGACGTCCTGCGAGCGGATCGCATGCCGTTCGCCGTCCTCGTCGAGATACTGGAACAGTTGCTGACCGGGCAGTTCCTGCAGCATGCGGATCGCCTTGGTGATGCGCCGGTCGCTATGGCTGAGGCACCATTCCTTGCCCGATTTTCCCTTGAAGTTGAAATGAACGCTGGAACCCTTGATCTTCACATGACGATTGCGCAGCGTCGTCAGGCCATACGAGCCGTTCTCCTCGGCATAGCTGGTGTTGCCGACGCGGATATAGAGATTGTCGAGCAGCCAGACGACGGTCGCCAAAGCCTTGTCCATGCCGGGTTTTCTCAGCCGCAGGTCTGTGTCCACCTTTTCGCGGATTTTCGGCAGTCTGGCGGCAAAATCCGGCAATTGCCCAAACTTCGTCTTGCCGCGCCCGGCCGACCATTCCGGATGATAGCGGTATTGCTTGCGGCCGCGCGCATCCCGGCCGGTTGCCTGCAGGTGCGAATTCGGATCGACCGAAATCAGCACGTCGGTATAGGCGGGCGGGATGGCAAGCGCTGCAATCCGGTCCAGTTCGGCCCGATCGGTAATCCGTTGCCCATCGGCGTCATGGTAGAGGAAGCCCCGCTTGCCGGGTTTGCGGGTTATGCCGCTGTCCAGATTGGCGAGATAGACGAGTTCGGCCGATTGCGGTTTTTCCGCACCGGCTTTCCGGGCTCTTCGTTTTCGGGTTCGAGAAGGCATCTGGTCCACAGTGACGCAAGAACGCGGCCGTGGTCATTTGGTTCCCGCCCTATTCGCGACTCCGGCGCCTGCGCCGGCCGCCTCCATCGCCACCGTCGTCGGACAAGACCTTGCGTTCGGGCAGGGTTACGACCTGGGCGAGCTTCGGGAAGCTATCGACCTTGTTCGGAAGCGCCATCGCGTAGACGAAGTGCTCCTGAAATTTTGATTCAAGTGCCGTCTCTATCTTCTCGATTTTGCTGACGGTTTGCTCGATCTCGCGGCGGTGTCCACGGTTCAGCAGCGCCATCAGCGCGCCGGTGCCGGCCGCATTGCCGACGGCCTTGACCTCTGAGAGATCACAGTCGGGAATAAGGCCAAGCACCATGGCATATTTCGGATCGATGAAGGAGCCGAAGGCGCCGGCAAAACGGATCGTATCGACATGCTCGATCTCGAGCTTTTCCATCAAAAGCTTGATGCCGGCATAGAGCGCTGCCTTGGCGAGCTGGATGGCGCGCACGTCGTTCTGGGTCACCGTGATGCGCTGATCGCCATCATGCAGAAGATAGGAGAAGGTGCGGCCGTTCTGCAGGATGCGCGGGCTCTTGGCCGCCATGCCGCCATCGACGACGCCGTCTTCCGAAATGATGCCGCAGAGATACATCTCGGCCACCACCTCGATGATCGCCGAGCCGCAAATGCCGGTGACGCCGACGGAGGCAGCGCCCTCGGCAAAGCCCTCTTCATCCGACCATTTGTCGACGCCGATGACGCGGAATTTCGGTTCCAGCGTTTCCGGATCGATGCGGACACGTTCGATCGCACCGGGAGCCGCCCGCTGGCCGGAGGAAATTTCGGCACCTTCAAAGGCAGGCCCGGTCGGCGAGGAGGCGGCAACCACACGATCCTTGTTGCCGAGCACGATTTCGGCGTTGGTGCCGACATCGACCAACAGCATCATGCGGTCCTGGCGGTATGGCCCTTCGGCCAGCGTCGCACCGGCCGCATCGGCGCCGACATGGCCGGCAATGCACGGCAGCATGTAGAGGCGGGCGCCGCGATTGACGTCGATGTCGATCTCATGGGCCCAGTATTGCAGGGCGCCGGAAACCGCCAGCGCGAACGGCGCCTGGCCGAGTTCGGTCGGGTCGATCCCGAGGAACAGGTGGTGCATGATCGGATTGCCGACGAAGACCATGTCGAGAATATCGTGACGGTCGACTTCGCCCTCGTCGCAGACCTTGCCGATCAGCGAATTGACGGCCCCGCGCACCGCCTTGGTCATCGCCTCGCGGCCGTCCGGGTTCATCATCACATAGGAGACGCGGCTCATCAGGTCTTCGCCGAAGCGGATCTGCGGGTTCGACGTGCCGGAAGACGCAACGATGCGGCCGGACAGCAGCGAAACCAGATGCATGGCGATGGTCGTCGAGCCGATATCGCAGGCGACGCCATAGGCCTCGTTCTTCAACCCCGGCCACAGGCCGACGATGAACGGGCGGGAACTATCCATATCGCGGTGGATGGCGGCGGTGACGCCCCAATTGCCCTTGCGCAGGATGCCCTGGATCTGCGGGATCAGGTGCGGCGCGATCAGAAGATCCTTCCAGCCCCAGTCCTTTTCCAGCATGACCTTCAGCCGGTCGAGATCGCCAAGTGGCTTGTGCATGTCGGGCTCGTCGACCTCGACATAGCAGAGCTGGACCGCAGCATTGCGCTCGATCACCCGGTCGGTTGCCGCCTTGCGCACCACCTGCGCATTGATGACGGTATCCTGCGGCACGTCGATGACGAGATCGCCGAGGATTTGCGACGAACAGGAAAGACGGCGGCCGTCCGGCAGACCGCGAATGCTCTCGTAGCGCTCTTCCTTCGGTCCCTTGACGGAAATGTGCTCGAGCGAGGAGACGATCTTGTGCTTGGCGAAGTTGCCTTCCTGCACCGAGACCTGACACCGCCCGCAGGTCGCCCGGCCCCCACAGACACTCTCGACATAGACGCCGAGAGAGCGCGCCGCATCGAGCACCGGCGTGCCGACGGGAAACCGGCCGCGCTTGCCGGAGGGCATGAACAGGACGAGGGGATCGCTTTTGTTTTCCTGGGCGGACACGGTCAGTTCATTCCTATTCGCTTTGGTCTTTTCGCTTGGGCCTATTCACTCAGCCGCCGCGCATTGGCGCGGACACGGCTGCCGTATGGTTTCAATGCCGCGACCGCAACGCGGTCGGGGGATCCGGCCAGCCCGGCGCAGGTGCCGGTGGCGAGCGCCGTTGCGGCAATCATGCCTTCCTTCACCATCGCGAGGTTCACCGCCGTGACGCTTTCGGCGGCGGCCGAGAGCTTTTCGGTGATCATCCGGCTGACTTCAGCTGCTCCGCCCGGCGATCCGCCAAAGAGGGCAAAATCCTGCAGACGCGAGGATATGACCATCGGAGCCTGGAACCAGAGGCTGGCGAATTCGTCGAGCAGATCGGCACTGAAAAACATCATGTCTCTTTTCTGGCGGTTACTCCGCCTTTGCACCGGCGCCGGCACGTCCGGCGCGGCCACCACGGCGGCCGCCGCCGGCACCTGCCGGGGATGCTGCGGCGGCAACAGCGCCGCCTTCAGCTGGCTTGTGATCACGATAGGTCATGATCCAGTTGCCGCAGTTCGGGTCTGTGCCGTTCAGGACGTTGGCCGCGCGAACGGCCTCCATTTCCTGCGGACGGCAGGGGTTCATGATCGCCGACGTCATGCCCGCACCAATAACCATGGGGATGAAGCCGGCATTGATGCCGTGGCGATGCGGCAGGCCGAACGAGATGTTCGACAGGCCGCAGGTGGTGTTGACCTTCAGCTCGTTGCGCAGACGGTGCAGCAGCGCAAAGACCTGACGGCCCGCATCGCCAAGAGCGCCGATCGGCATGACCAGCGGATCGACCACGATGTCGTGCGGCTTGATACCATAGTCCATGGCCCGTTCGACGATTTTCTTCGCAACTGCGAAACGAACGTCCGGATCCATGGAAATGCCGGTCTCGTCATTCGAGATGGCAACGACCGGAACATCGTATTTCTTGACGAGCGGCAGGATGGCTTCGAGCTTTTCCTCTTCGCCGGTGACGGAGTTGACCAGCGGCCGGCCCTTGGCGACCCGAAGGCCCGCTTCGATGGCCGCGGTCACCGAACTGTCGATCGACAGCGGCACATCGACGAGGCCCTGGACGATTTCGAGCGTCCTGACGAGCAGGCCCGGTTCCGTCTCGTTCGGATTGACGGAGGTGACGCCGGCGTTGACATCGAGCATCGTGGCGCCCGCCGCCACCTGTTCCAGCGCATCCTTGATGACCGTGTCGAAGTTGCCTTCGATCATCTCGGCGGCCAGTTTCTTGCGGCCGGTCGGGTTGATGCGCTCACCGATGACGCAGAACGGCTGGTCGAAGCCGATAATGATTTCGCGGGTGGCAGAGGCAACGATGGTGCGGGTCATGTCTGATCCTTCGGGTCGGTGGAGCGCTCGATCTCTGTCATGCGCCGGGTAGGGTTGTCAAAGACCTGACCTTCCGGCCATGTCCTTGCTATTCATTGTCGTTTCAATGCGGATGATGTGCGGCGATGTCGGCCATCTCTTCCTGATTCTCCGTCTTGCCGTCCTTCAGCGCTTCCAGCCGCTGGGCGACCATGCCGTCGCCCGGATTTTCCTCGCGCTTCCAGGGCGTGCGCCCTTTCAGGACGCCGGATTCATGGACGATCTCGGCGACATATTCCTCCTGCCGGTAGGCCATCACGTGGACACCGGAGACGCCCTTGATCTCCTTCACCTCGTTGATGATGTCGATGCAGAGCTGTTTGCCTTCCTTTTTCTGGTCCTGCGCGCCTTCCAGCCGCTTGATGACCGCATCCGGGATATGGATGCCGGGCACGTTGTTGCGGATCCAATTGGCGGTCTTGGCCGAGGCCAGCGGTCCGACGCCGACGAGGATGAAGCATTTTTCATCGTAGCCGAGGTCGCGCACCTTGTTCATGTAGTCGCGGAACATCGGCACGTCGAAGCAGTACTGGCTCTGGACGAACTGGGCGCCGGCCTCGATCTTCTTGCCCAGGCGGTAGGGACGGAAATCATAGGGCGGTGCGAACGGATTGATCGCCGCGCCGAGAAAGACCTGCGGCGGTGTCGTCAGCTTGCGGCCGGAGAGAAACTTGCCGTTGTCGCGCATGATCCGCACGGTTTCGAGCAACGACATGCAGTCAAGGTCGAAGACCGGCTTGGCGCCCGGCTGGTCACCTGCCTGCACACCGTCGCCGGTCAGGCACATGATGTTGGTGACGCCCATGGCCGCTGCCCCCAGCACGTCGCCCTGGATGGCGATGCGGTTCTTGTCGCGGCAGGCAATCTGCATGATCGGGGCGTAGCCCATGCGGGTCAACAGTGCGCAGATGCCGACCGAAGACATGTGGCAGTTGGCGCCGGACGCATCGACAGCGTTGATGCCGTCGACCCAGCCCTCGAAAATGGCCGCGCGTTCGTAGACGTCTTCCGGATTGGCGCTGTCGGGCGGGTTCAGTTCTGCGGTAACGGCGAACTCACCGCGACGCAGCACACGCTCCAGGCGGCCGCGCGAGGAATGACCGGGCAGGGGATCGAGCGGCAGATGGCGGCCCAGCGGATTTTCATCGATATGGGCCATGGTTCAGGCGTCCTTTCCGGCGGCAGCGGCTTCGCGGGCTTCGGCGGCCTGCGCGGTGACGCGCAGCCAGGACGAGGTTTCGCGCAGCGACTGGTTGACGGGTTTCTGGACGTTCATGATCGCATCGCCCCTCACCATGTTGCGCGAGCCCTCCCAGGCCTTGACCCAAACGCACGGCATATCCGGCTCGACTTCGCAATTGCCGTTGGCACGCACGCCGCCGCAGGGGCCGTTGCGCAACTGCTTGGGGCAGTTCATCGGGCAGGACATGCCCGTCGATGACAAAACACACTGGCCGCACATGCGACAGTCAAAGAGGAGTCCCTTGACGTTGCGCTCGACGAAGGTGATCGGCGTTTCCACGCGGTTGTAGCCGATCGCTTTCCACAGCGGATGAAGCAGCAGGAAAACATCGGCGAAACGGCTGTAGAACCATTCGAGGAACCGCGAATGGCGTACGGCCCACAGGCGGATCGTATAGCTGCGGCGGGCGCGGCGGTTGGGCGAGACACTGGCCGGCGTATAGGCGCCGGTTGCGGCCTTCTTGGCAGGTGCGGCATTGCCGGGTTTCGCGTCAGCCATTGTCTTTGCCACCGGATTTGACGAGCGCGACCAGGCGCTCCTTGTCGTAGGCTGCTTCCAGCTCGGCAGCCGCCTTGTCGGCCTCCAGCTCGAGATCGTCGGAGACTGGGGTCGGGTCAGCCTTGCGCCATTCCGCCAGATAATCGCCGCTATCGGCAGCCCCGGTGCGCATGGCGCACATGTCGATCGCTTCGGTAAAGCGCAGGGTCAGTTCCCGCTTGGCGGTCTTGCGTCCCTGCTTGATGATGACCTGCGCGGGAATATCGCGCCAGTAAACGATAATGCGATCTGCCATATGCCCGAAATCTCCTCTTGCCCGACAATGCGCATCTTGCCGCACGATGGCTCACCTTGGCACGACGCGCGTCATGCTCAAAAGCGACTTGGCCGCCGTGTTGGCGATATAACTACCAGATGCCGCGCGAGAAGCCATTCCAGAGCCATGCCCAGATCGGCGGATGATACCATTGGCGCGAATTGCCGTTTGCCGGCAGAGGCTTGAGATTGCCCGACAGCGCATCCTCGACGGCGCGGATGGCAATATCGGTCGAGGCTGCGGTCTGCAGCAGCGGATAGGTATGAATCGTGTCGTTTTTCGACGGTGTCATCCGTGATTGGTAGAGAATGTCGCCGGTATCGACACCGGCATCGACCAGGTGCACGGTCGCACCGAAATTGGCCTCGTCATTTTCGACCCTTGCCCAGTATCCGCCCATCAGGCCGCGATAGTGCGGATTGATGCCGGCATGGAAATTGATGACCGGGCAGGGCATGGCAGACAAGGTCGATGCGGAAAGCATGCGGCAACTGACGAGGAACACGACGGCGGGATTGATTGTGCGGATATGCCCGATCGCGGATGGCGTGTTGATGGAGGCTATCGCGATGACCGGGACAGTGGGGTTTTCGCTGTCGTCAACGTCATACTGGCCCACAATTTCCGCGCCGCGTTTTTCGGTAAAGCGCTTGCCGAACTTCGAGGCCACCATTGTTGCAAACTGGCCGAGCGCCGTGACCAGCCCCAGTTTGCGAATACGGCGCTTGAGGAAAACGGATTTGGATTCAGGCTCTTCCAGCAGAATCGTGACATTGTTAAAGCGGGCATGCAGCGCATTGATCAGGATTTGCGGATTGCGTCCGCCGGCGGTCACGACAAGGATCAGTGTGCTGGCTGCGGAGGTCATGCCGGCGATCACCGTTTGTCTCAAAAGATGAAGGTCAGGAGCGCGCCGGCGGCAAGGATGACGGTGCTCGCGACGGCAAGGGAGACGATACCGATCACGGCGCCGGCCACCAGCCCAAGGCCGTCCCGCTCCGTATGGGCAAAGCCGATGACGGCGAGTGCGAAGGCCGGCAGCCAGTTGCCGAAGGGAATGGGCAGGAAGATCACGATCGCCAGTATGAGTGCCAGAAGGCCGATCAGTCTTTCGGCAAACCGGCTGCCAAGGAACCAGCCGCGCGGCCTGATCAGGGTTTCGGCCCGCTGCAGCCAGGGCGTGATGCGGTTGACGAAGACGAAGAATGTCGTGTTTTCAAAAGCATAATCGCCCATGCGCTGCGGCAGCCAGATACGCGTGCGGCGCGAAGCGAGCATCTGCCAGGCAACGAAAATCAGTGGCAGGCCAAGAATGAATGTCGCGCCCGGCGGCAGCGGGATCAGATTGGGAAGAGCGAAGACCACGAGGAAGGCGCCGAAGGAACGGTCTTCCATGGCGACGGCAAGCTCGCGCAGGGTGATTTTCGGTCCGGCATTGAGCGAGAGATTGCGCAGGAGTTGGGAAAGCTGCTGCGGATGGTGTGTTGCCGCCCTCGCTGGCAGGCCCGTTGCGAAAATGTCCGTCATCCCCGTCACCTTTTGTTGTGTTTGTTCGGGGAATGTGACCGGGCAGCGGTTACAATGCACTTAAATCAAATGCGACGCTTGGCGCAAAACTGAGAGCAAGGCTAACAGATGGTTTCCGAACGAACCAATCTCAGGCGTGCAGCAGGGCCGGTGTCAAATCGCCATAACCGGTAAAACGGTACTCGTAGGTTAGTCCCAGCGTTTCTGCGGCTTTTCGCGCCTTTTCCTGCAGCTTTTCGTCTTCGACCTGCGAGAGGTAGACGAGTTTTTTGTAATGGCCGAAATACATGTCGCGCAGTTCCGGATGGCGGTCGAGGCCAAGGGGCTCTACGACGAAGGCCTCGAACTGGCGGGCCAGGAAATCGGTGAGAAAAAACGACGTGAAATCGTCGTCCCAGCCTGCATCGAAGGCGGCATTTCCTGCAAAGAAGGAAAAACAGTGCGGCCCGGCGATGCGTTCGACCTGTTCTTCCTCGCAAAGCTTGTCGAGAAGGCCGCCGGTGCCGCAATCGGCGTAGGCGATGAAGATGCGGCCGAACCCCTCGGCGCGCGCCTTGTGGATGGCCGCCTTGATGCCGGGGGTGATCTTGTCGGGGGTGTTGTGCCAGATGGCCGGCAGGCATATGAGATCAATGTGGTCCAGCCCGTTGGCTTCGCAGACAGCGAGGATTTCGCGGGCGATCGCTCCACAACCAATGACGTGAACTTTTTCCGCTTTCGCGCGTTGCATAGCCGAAGATCTTTCCTCGTCAAATTGACCCGTCACACATAAGGAACCCAAGCCATGACAGCAAAGGCAATCGCCACCCTCGCTATCGTCCTGTTTTCCATCACGACGCTTGCCTCGTGCGGCAACACCATCCGCGGTATGGGCCGCGATACCGCCAATGCGGTGGATGCAACCCAGGACGCCGGCCGCAGTGTCGGGCGTGCCGCCAACTAAGGCGTGGTCCCTTATATAAGAAAACCGGCCGCGCGTTTCATCAGCGCGGCCGGTTTTCATCTGGTCAAACCGGTTTTGATCAGGCGCCGGACAGCTGGTTGTGCTTGCGCTTCATGAAGTCCTTCGCCGTTTCGACGGCGACGGCCGCATCGCGGCAATAGGCATCGGCGCCGACGGCCTTGCCGAATTCCTCGTTGAGCGGCGCACCGCCGACGAGAACGACGTAGTCGTCGCGCATGCCCTTTTCCTTCATCGTGTCGATAACGACCTTCATATAGGGCATCGTCGTGGTCAAAAGCGCCGACATGCCGAGGATATCGGGCTTTTCGCGCTCGATGGCGTCGAGATAGTTCTCGACCGGATTGTTGATGCCGAGATCGACGACGTCGAAGCCGGCACCTTCCATCATCATGCCGACAAGGTTCTTGCCGATGTCGTGGATGTCGCCCTTGACGGTGCCGATGACGACCTTGCCCTGCTTCGGCGCGCCCGTGGCGGCAAGCAGCGGGCGCAGGATGGACATGCCCGCCTTCATCGCGTTGGCAGACAACAGCACCTCGGGAACGAACAGGATGCCGTCGCGGAAGTCGATGCCGACGATGCGCATGCCCTCGACCAGGGCCTGGGTCAGAACGTCATAGGGCGCCCAGCCGCGCTTCAGGAGGATGTTGGTGCCATCCTCGATCTCTTCCTTCAAACCGTCGTAGAGATCGTCATGCATCTGCTGCACGAGTTCGTCGTCGGAAAGATCCTCGAGAATGATTTCGTCGTCTGCCATGATGGTTTTCCTCGGTTCCTGGCGCTGTCAGGCTCAAACCTCCCCGACGCAGGTACTATACTTAGCTTTGTTGTTTCCAAAAGCTCTTTTCGAATGCGACGTCGCATGCGATGAAAAACGACGGCAACGCGATAGCCGGCCGGCCATATCGGCTGCGCCTAACGAAAACAGTGTATTGCCTGCTGTGGCCGCCGGAAAATATGGTATCCGCAATTCAGGCAGACCGTGTCGGGCCAAAACCAGACGTCAACAAGGTCCAGCCGCGATCGTGTTCGAGTTGCGCCACCCGTTGGCGCATTGAGAACCGTTCGGATGGCAAGGCTTGGTAGCATAGGCTCGACATGTGCGCAGACGAAGGCGCGGGAGAGGATAAAGAAATGGTAGATGTGACCGAGCAAACGGAAGAAACCGGCGGACGCCGCTCGCGTGGCGAGGGCCGGGGTGCGGCCGCCCGCCGTGCCTCGCGCACCGGCGGCGGTGCACCGCCGTCGCTTCCCTATATCACGCGCAAGATTCGCGAGTACGAAGTTCTCGACGAGGAAGGCCTGGCGCTGATCGAGGCCAATGCCGACCTTATACTCGAAGAGATCGGCATCGAGTTCCGCGACGACGAAGAGGCGCTGGCGCTCTGGAAGCAGGTCGGAGCCGACGTTCGCGGACAGCGGGTGCATTTTCCAAAGGGGCTGTGCCGTCAACTCCTGAAAACCGCGCCGTCCAACTTCACCTGGCATGCGCGCAATCCCGAGCGCAACGTCCATATCGGCGGCAAGGCGACGGTGTTTGCACCGGTTTACGGACCTCCCTTCGTGCGCGATCTCGAAGGCCAGCGCCGCTATGCGACGATCGAGGACTTCCGCAACTTCGTGAAGCTCGCCTATATGGCCCCGTCGATGCATTCCTCGGGCGGCACTGTCTGTGAGCCGGTCGATATTCCGGTCAACAAGCGCCATCTCGATATGGTCTACAGCCATATCAAATATTCCGACAAGCCGTTCATGGGGTCTGTGACGGCGCCGGAACGTGCCGAAGACACGATCGCCATGGCCAAGCTGGTGTTCGGCGATGATTTCGTCGAAAACAACTGCGTCACGCTCAACCTGATCAACGCCAATTCGCCGATGGTGTTTGACGAGACCATGGTCGGTGCCCTGAAGGTCTATGCCAGGCACAACCAGGCCTGCGTCATCTCGCCGTTCATTCTTTCCGGCGCCATGAGCCCGGTGACGGTGGCGGGAACATTGACACAGATTCTGGCTGAAGTGCTGGCAGGGGCCGCGTTCACCCAGCTGATCCGCAAGGGTGCACCGGTCTTGTTCGGCACCTTCGCAGCCTCGATCTCCATGCAGTCGGGCGCCCCGACCTTCGGCACGCCGGAGCCGTCGCTGGTTTCCTATGGCGCGGCCCAGCTGGCGCGCCGTCTCGGCCTACCGTTCCGGACCGGCGGATCGCTCTGCGGTTCCAAGGTTCCCGATGCCCAGGCCGCCCACGAATCGGCCAACACGCTGAACATGACGCTGCTTGCCGGCACCAACTTCGTCCTGCACGCGGCCGGATGGCTGGAAGGCGGTCTGGTCTCGTCCTATGAAAAATTCATGATCGACCAGGATCAGCTCGGCATGATGCAGAAGATGGCCGAAGGCGTCGATCTCTCCGAAAACGCGCAGGCGCTCGATGCCATCCGCGAAGTCGGCCCGGGCAGCCATTATCTCGGCTGCGCCCATACGCAGGCGAATTTCCAGACGGCGTTCTACCGCTCGGCGCTTGCCGACAACAATTCGTTCGAGCAGTGGGAAATCGAAGGCGAGAAGCGGGTCGAGCAGCGCGCCAATGCGCTGGCCCGCAGCTGGCTGGAACATTACGAGCGGCCGCCGCTGGATGCTGCGATCGAAGCGGCCCTTCTCGATTACATCGCCAAGAAGAAGGATTCGATGCCCGACGCCTTCACTTGAAGAGAGCCCGAACAAGCCAGGGAGCAAGGCGGAGCGGCGCAAGTGGCGGATTTCGTCCAGAAGGAAGTCTGGCGCCCACATTACGACAGGCAGGGGCCCAAACCGAAATGACCGGTCCCGTGACATCGAACGATGTTTTGAGTGAACTCCGTGCAGCCCTTGCGCCGCACGGAGTTTTTTTGCGCGGAGTGGTCGGCTTTGCCGAGGAAGAGGCGCCTGTTCTCACGGACGGACAGCCGGCGAAAAGTGTCGCTCTGTTGGGTAATGTCGGCGGTTCGATCTGGCCGGCGTTTCAATGCTGGCGCGACGGCCGGCCTGACCGCGGCGGCGAAAATCCGCTCGATCGCTGGTCGAAGGCGGTGATCGAGCCTGTGGCGCAGTATCTCGGCGCGACCGCCTATTTCCCCTCCGATCCGCCCTGGCAGCCGTTCCAGCAATGGGCGATGCGGGCCGAGGGGCTTCAGCCATCGCCGCTCGGCATCCTCATTCATCCGCAATACGGCCTCTGGCATGGATATCGCGGTGCCCTTGGTTTCGAACGCGAACTTGCAGCGACAATACCTGCCAATCAAAGCCATGCCTGCGATTACTGTCGCGACAAGCCCTGCCTTTCCAGCTGTCCGGCGAACGCCATCCTGGCGGACGGCTTTCAGATAACGCCATGCCGCACCCATCTGAAAACCAGGCAAGGTGAGGCCGGGTGTTTGTCGACCGGTTGCATCGCCCGAAATGCCTGTCCGGTCGGAGCCGAACATCGCTATCCGGTGGAACAGTTGCATTTTCATATGGCTGCCCTGAATCTGTAGATTATCCGCCTCCATTTTGCTCTTGTCGCGCGACAGGGTCCGGCGCGTATGAAATGAGGTGGACATGTTTCGTTCGTTGAGCATCGGGTTGGCCATGACCGCATCCATTCTTTCCGTTGAGGAAGCCGCTGCCGCCTGCCGTAAGGTGATGTATCTGACGCAAAGCTATGCGGTCTGCAGCTTCGACCCCGCCGCCAACGACATCCGCATCTTTCATCGCGGCCGCGACGGTCTGCCCTATGCCGGGTTTGAGAACCTGTCCCGCGATCTGCGGCAGGAGGGCGAATATCTCGAATTCGCCATGAATGGCGGCATGTATGAGCGTGACCTGACGTCGGTCGGCCTGCTGGTGACTGATGGCATCGAGCGCAAGGCGATCGACCGGGGGCATAGCTGGGGCAATTTCTACCTGAAGCCCAATGGCGTGTTTTTCCTGCAGGGCGGCCGCGCCGGCGTCTTGGAAACCGAGGCCTATATCGATGCGGCGATCACGCCGGATTTTGCCACGCAGTCCGGGCCGATGCTGGTGATCGAGGGGCAAGTGCATCCGGCCTTCCTGCCGCTCAGCGACAGCCTGCAGATCCGCAACGGCGTCGGTGTCGATCGAAACGGCATGGCAGTCTTTGCCATTTCGCTGGAACCCGTTCGTTTCCATGATTTCGCGACCTTGTTTCGCGATCAGCTCGATTGCGCCAATGCGCTCTTCCTCGATGGATCGATCTCCAGCCTGTTTGCACCGGCGCTTGGCCGCTACGACAATACGCATCCGATGGGGCCGATCATCGCCGTGACACGGAAAATTCCGGGGTCTTAAAAAATAATTCCGGTCCGGGCCCAAGGATCGGCTATCGCCAAACGTCAAAGTACCAGTTGCAACAAATCCGGGCGGGTGATTTGGACGAGGATCTTATCGAACGGGCGCAGAAAGGCGATCGGAGCGCCTTTAGCCTGCTCGTCGAGCGGCATTATGATTTCGTCCATGCCGTTGCCTGGCGCTGGTCCGGCAATGCCGGCGATGCCGAGGATATCGCCCAGACGGTGTGCCTGAAGCTTGGGCAGGCGATCAGGGCGTTTCGCGGTGCGAGCCGGTTTCGTACCTGGCTCTATACGCTGACCCTGAACGCAGCGCGCGATCACCAGCGAAGCCAGCTACGGGAACGGCGCAATGCGGCGAACTTTCTGGCGGACCCGACCAGCACTGCGGCAAACGACAACCACGATCAGGCCGAGGCATTGTGGGATGCCGTGCGGCAACTGCCCGACAAGCAGGGCGATGCCGTTCTGCTCGTCTACGGCGAGGGTCTGACGCATGCGGCGGCGGCCGAGGTCATGGGATGTTCGCAGGCAACGGTGTCCTGGCATGTGCATGAAGCCCGCAAGCGTTTGAAAATCCTGCTCGGCAGGGAGACGATGTGATGAACGACGATCTGAAAAACCTTGGCCGCATGACCCCGCCCGCACCGTCGCCGGAGGCGCGCGCGCGCGCGCTGGCGCTGGCGATGCAGGCTTTCGACGAGGCGCAAAATACTTCCGAAGTACCCCAAGGAACCGCCGGCGTCCGGCGTCAAAGCTCCATATTCAACAGGCTATGGAGCCCCGTCATGAACAGGAAATTTCTCGCAGGTTCGGCACTCGCCACGCTCTTGGTGGTGCCCGCCGCCGCTTTTCTCACGCTGGAACTGACGCGGCAAGGCTTGCCGGTGGATACCAACGGGCAACAGGTCGAAGTGGCCGACCGGGACGCATCGAAGGATGCGGAGGTAAAGAAAGCGGCGCCGTCAAAACCCAACGCTTACTCGTCTGCTGACAAGGCTGCGGCGGACGGCAACGCCGTAACGCAGTCATCCGGCGCCCTGGCCGATCAGGTTGACACGCGTGTGGCTGAAGAACCGGGGGCGCGTGGTAGAGCTGGCGTTGAAGCCATGGTCGGCAAAACGGTGCCCGGGCAAGCGCAGCAGGAGCTTGAATTCGACGCTGCGGCAAGCCAGACACGCAGGACGCAATTCGCCGCGCCGCCGGCTGCGGTCGCAACGGAATCGATGACCGGCGGCTCGATCGTAGAGATCATGCAGTCGCCGGCTCCCGTCGATACCGTCTGGCAAGCTGAGGAAAACCGCGACCGGTTCACCTCGGCCGACACCAATCCGGTCAAGTCGGTTGCCACCGATCCGGTCTCCACTTTCTCGGCCGATGTCGATACGGCCTCCTATTCCTTCGTGCGCAAGTCGCTGATGGCCGGGCAGATGCCGGACCCCGACAGCGTGCGGGTCGAGGAGATGATCAACTATTTCCCCTATGACTGGCCGGGTCCCGACAGCAAGGACGCGCCGTTCAAGGCGACGGTCACCGTGCTGCCGACGCCATGGAATGCCAATACGCGGCTGATGCATGTGGGGATCAAGGGCTATGACGTTGCACCGGCCGTGGCGCCGCGTGCCAATCTGGTCTTCCTGATCGACGTCTCCGGATCCATGGACGAGCCGGACAAGCTGCCGCTCTTGAAAAGCGCCTTCCGCCTTCTGGTCGAGAAACTGAAGCCCGACGATACCGTATCGATCGTCACTTACGCCGGCGATGCCGGCACAGTGCTGGAGCCGACGGCGATCAAGGAGAAAGCAAAGATCCTTGCGGCGATCGGCACGCTGCAGCCGGGTGGATCGACGGCGGGCGCGCATGGGCTGGACGCCGCCTACAATCTGGCTGAACGAGCCTTCGTCAAGGGCGGCATCAATCGGATCATGCTGGCTACAGACGGCGATTTCAATGTCGGACCATCGAGTGACGAAGAGCTGAAAGCAACGATTACCGCCAAGCGCAAAAGCGGCATCTTCCTTTCGGTGCTCGGCTTCGGCCGCGGCAATTACAACGACGCGCTGATGCAGACGCTGGCCCAGAACGGGAATGGCACGGCCGCCTATATCGACACGCTGGCCGAAGCGCAGAAAACGCTGGTCGAGGAGGCGGGGTCGTCGCTCTTCCCGATTGCCAAGGATGTGAAATTCCAGGTGGAGTTCAATCCGCGTGAGATCGCCGAATATCGCCTGATCGGTTACGAGACCCGTGCCCTGAAACGCGAGGATTTCAACAATGACAAGGTGGATGCCGGTGATATCGGCTCCGGCCACCGGGTCACCGCGATCTACGAAATTACGCCGAAGGGAAGCCCGGCGGTTCTCAATGACGACCTGCGCTATGGTGCTGCTCCGGCCGTGCAGGCCGATGCCAAGCCATCCGGCGAAATGGCATTTCTGAAAATCCGCTACAAGCAGCCGGATAGCGATACCAGCAAGCTCATCACCACGCCGGTGACGCAGTCCAACGCCGTGCCGACGCTGAAGCAGGCCGGGCAGGATGTGCGGTTCTCCGTCGCCGTCTCAGCCTTTGGCCAGAAGCTGCGGGGAACGGATGCCGTGTCCGCCTATCCCTATGGCTCGATCCTTGACCTTGCATCCGCTGCCAAGGGCGAGGATGGCTATGGCTACCGGGCGGAATTCCTCAGCCTGGTACGGCTTGCCAAGGGTCTCGGTGGAGAATAACGCCCCCGTCCTGAACCGAGCCAAACGCTCTCCTGTGAAATGGAGGGCGTTCGCTGGTCAGAGCGCTGGGCACATCCTTTGCCCATTCAGGCTTTCGGGTAGGCCTTTTCCAGTCCACCCGAACGGACGAGCCCGATGCGGAAAGCCTGATAGGCGGCGTGCTGGCTGGATTTTGCCGCTTCCATCAGGCGGATCTGCAGCCGGGCAGGGGCGTTCGAGCCAAGCCACTCGCCGAGCTTTTCCAGTTTCAGGGAATTCAACAGTTTTGCTGTAGAGGCAAGATCGAGTTGGCGGTACAGGCCTTCGATCAGGTTTTCATCCTGCGTGGCATTTTCCATCAGCAGCAACAGCCAGGCTTGCTCGCTTTCGCCAAGGGCCGCCAGTTTTTCGGCAACGGAATCGCGGGCGGGAAATGGAGCGGGTATGCCGTTCATGTCTGGGCTTTCTTTATTCGCAACAGGTCGATCTAGCCGCACGGTAACGGCTCAGGCTGGGGCAAAACTGGATTCAGCCGCAAGGCTGGCGCAGCCTTACCGGTGCTATTGAAAGAACCTTCCGATGTCATGACCAGCGGATTCTGGATTTGGCGTTCGGGCGCTTTTTTGAACGGTGATCCGTATGACCCGACTTTCTATCTGCATGCCCAGCAACCGGCCGTGGGCGACGTCGCGCGATGCGATCGAGAGCGCGCTGGCCTATGCCCGGAAAACCGGTGCGCGGCTGATCGTGTCCGACAATTCCCGTGACCCGGAAAAGCGCGCGCAGCTTCAAGACCGTTCGCCCGATCTGCTTTACCATTATTCATCGAGCGAGGACGCCTCCGCCAATTGTATGGAAGCTCTGTCATTGGCCGATACGCCATTCCTGCTGCCGATGGGCGACGACGACCAGATCCATGTCAACCAAGGCGAAACGCCGGTCGATCTTTCCGCACTGCCCGATGATGTTGTCGGCGTCCGCCCGCAAACGCAGATCTGGACGGCAAAGAGCGGGGTTTGTCAGACGGAGACCTACACGATCGATGGCGCTTCGCCGGGAGAGCGGTTGCAGGAATTCACCCGCAAGGTGATGGGCAATAACAGCATTTACTACAGCATATACCGTACAAGCGTCTTCGTGCCGCTGTTGCGGTTCTTCGCACAGGCGCATCCGACCAACGGCGGCTATTGCGACTGGGCTCTGTCCTTCGCGTTGATCACGGCGGGCAGAATGGTCCATGATCCGTCCCTGATCTATAGGTATGATCTTGGCATCTGGGCGACGGAGCAAGGTATTGCGGCCGCCTCCAGCAATCTCTACCAGAAGGCGGGACTGCCGGCGGGCAGTGAGAAATTTGCCGCCCTTTTGCGGTTTTTGGACGTTCACGTTTTTACGCTTCGACGCTCGCTGTCATTGGCTCCGGCGCAACGCGCAGACGTGCTTCTGATGAACGGCCGCCTCGCCATGGCGGAATTTCTGCAGAGCGTCCGGACCAATGCCGCGGACTATGACGAGGTGGTGGTCTACCTTGCCGAACTGATCGAACAGGAGCGGGATATCCAGTCGATCTTCCATCTCGCATTGCTGATGACGGATTGTATCAGGCCTGGCCTGAAGGACGGCTATATCCGCTTTTTCCAGGCCGCCGATGCCGCCTGAAATGCAAAGGGCCTGAACATCCGCAGATCTTCAGGCCCTGTCGTTTTTTTAAGACTGTATCCCGATCAGCCGCGGCGACGGCTACCGCGTTCGCGGACCGGAGCCGACGGGTTTTCATTGGCAGTCTTGTTGCGCATCGGGCCGATGCGCTCGATGATGGCTTCGATGGTCGGCCGTTCGCCCGGCACATAGGTGTCGAGCGCCACCCGCATCGCGGCCAAATGTTCGCAGGATGTGCCGCAGCAGCCGCCGATGATTTTGGCGCCGGCATCGCGGGCAAGGCGCGCATAGTCGGCCATCAGCGGCGGGGTTCCGGAATAGTAGATTTCCGAGCCACGGAATTCCGGAATGCCACAATTGCCCTTGATGATGATGTTTGCCGCCGGATTGGCATCCGTCATGTCGAGCAGCGACGAAAGGATGTCGGAAGCGCCGACGCCGCAATTGGCGCCGGTTGCGACCGGGCCACTGCCGATGTCCTGGGCGACGGCAAACATATCCTTGGGATGCAGGCCCATCATCGTCTTGCCAGCCGTATCGAACGAACCTGTATAGACATAAGGCAGCCCGACCTTGACCGCCGCTTCTGCAGCAGCACGGATTTCGTCAGGGGCGGACATCGTTTCGATCCAGGCGACTTCCGCGCCGCCAGCCTTCAGGCCCTCGATCTGCTCGACGAATGCCTCGACCGCGTCTTCGTAGCTCATGGCGCCGAGCGGGATCAGCAGTTCGCCGGTCGGACCGACCGAGCCTGCCGTGATCACCTTGCGCGGTGCCTTGTCGGCGACAGCGCGAGCGATTTCGGCGGCGCGTTTGTTGAGGTCGTAAACGCGGTCCTGCGCCTGATGCAACTTCAGACGATGGCGTGTGCCGCCGAACGAGTTGGTCAGGATGATGTCGGCACCGGCATCGACGAAATCCTGGTGCAGCTTGGTGATATTTTCCGGCTTGGCTTCGTTCCAGAGTTCCGGCGCTTCGCCCGCTTCCAGTCCCATTGCAAACAGCGAGGTGCCGGTCGCACCGTCGGCAAGAAGCACGCCCTTGGCGTCAAGGAGGTCGGAAAGCGGATTGGCGTGAACGGTCATGGGGGATCCTGATCTTATCGGGTTTTCCAATCATATAAAGATATCCTTATATGATTGCAAGGGTGCAGCTGTTCGCAGAGCTTAATCCGCGTCTCGGCGCAGGTTGCAGCGCGCGGCCATGTCGAGCCCGAAAACCGCCAGCGCCAGAAGCATCCACTGTGGATCGGCGCGGTTCAGGATGAAGGATTCAAGCATGCCGTTATAGGTCATGAAAACGATGACCATCACGCAGAACTCCGAAAAGTTGCGGCTTCCAGTGCGTCGGGCGGCCTGAATGTAGTCGATGAGCGGCTTGACGAAGAGAAGAAGGATTATCACGCCTCCGCCCGGAATGCCGAAGGTCAGCAGCGCGTCGAGGAAGGTGTTGTGCGCCGAGACGATCCCGCGCACATCCCAATCCGCCTCGAAATTGGCCTCCATGCCGCGAATGACCGGCGACAGCCAGAAACTGGCATACCCATGGCCGAACCAGGGATGCGCGGCGATGCTGTCGGATGCAAACTGCCAGATCGCATCGCGGCCCGTGAAGGTGTGGTCCTCCAGCACGGCTGCGGTCATCGCGAGCAAGCCGGGGGAGTAGATTGTCCCGACGGTGAGGCAGGCGACGAGCACTGCGAAACACAGGTGCACGATGACGATTGCGCTTGGGCTGCGCATCGCACTGCCGCACAGCACGATGCCGATCGCCAGCGGCAGGAAACCGATCGTGGTCTTTGAGCCTGTATGAAGAACGAAAATGACGGCAAGGAGCGTGATCGCCCACCCGCGCATCCGGGCGCCTGCCCGGATGCAGTAAATGCCGAACATGGCGAGCACCGAAAAAATCGGGGCCGATACGTTCTTGTGCGAGAGATGGCCGCGCCAGTAGCCGGCATGCCACGGCTCCGAGCCGATGGCCTGATGGATCGCCCGGTCGGGCAGCAGCGCCAGGGCGGCATAGTTGACAACAAGCAGCAACAGCACCGCATTGGCGCAGGCCGAGACGAAGTCTTTTTCGCTGCGCGGCAAGACCAGCACGCCGGCAACAATCAGCATGGCGACAAGACTGAGCGTGACGCCGCGTGCCGAAGCGGCCGGGTCATAGGACTGCAGGCAGGAGAAATAGGCGACGGCAAAAATGATCAGCCAGCTGGGAGAGATCAGCCGCAGCAATGTGCGGGGGGGAACGGAGGCCAGCATGAAGAATATGAACAGCCCGCCCAGTCCGAGATAGCCGATCTGATTGACGACATTGGCCGTGCTTCCAACGTCTCCCTCGGAGGCAATATCTCCCGTAAAAGGACTGAGGGTGAAGATCATGATGAACAGGCCGAAACCCGCCAGCAACGACGTTGCAGCCCGCATGATCGCCGCAACCCCGTCGGGCGCCGGCTGCGGTCGGATCAATCTGGCGTCTGCTTCGTGCAAGGCGGTGTGTCCGTGGCTGACGGCGAAGATGGCGGCGACCATTGCCATCCATCCACCTTCCGGTGCCACCAGCGCCCGGCCGCGCGACGCGCGCGCCTGTAAGCGGTTTTGGGCTGCCTCATCGCACAGTGCCCCCACATGGTTAAATCGCGGTAAAGATCGGTTCGCCCGGAGGGCTCCAGGCCGGCGCCGATCACGATCCGCCTGTCGAAGGCGATTGGGCACAGGCTCGGGGGCGAGCTTGGCAGGACGGGGCAGGACAGACCGGTTTGTCCGCCCTGTCCTCCTGAGGCAACCTTCAGGCAGCCTGCAGCTGATGGCTGATCGGCGTCACCATGGCGGAGATGATCGTGCCGAGATCGATCGAGCCGACCGGCCGGCCATTGGCATCGACGACATGGGCAACATTCTGGTTGGCGACCGTCATCATCCGGGCAGCGCTTTCAAGCACGGTGCCGATGGCGACGGGTACGCCTTCCGGATTGCCGGACAGCGGCTTCATGATCGTTTCGACATTGATGACGCGGCCGCGGTTCACTTCCTTGACGAAAGCGGTGATGTATTCGTCGGCCGGTTTCAGGACGATCTCCTGGCCGGTGCCCTGCTGGATCACCTTGCCGTCGCGCAGGATGGCGATCTTGTCGCCGAGCCGAAGGGCCTCGTCGAGATCGTGGGTGATGAACACCACGGTCTTCTTCAGCTCTTTCTGCAGATCGAGCAGAACCGTCTGCATGTCGACGCGGATGAGCGGATCGAGCGCCGAATAGGCTTCGTCCATCAACAGGATATCGGCATCGTTGGTCAAAGCCCGGGCAAGGCCGACGCGCTGCTGCATGCCGCCAGAAAGCTGGTTGGGATAGTGGTTCTCGAACCCCTTGAGGCCAACGCGTTCGATCCAGCCCTGCGCCCGCTTGCGGCTTTCCTCCATCGGCACGCCCTGGATTTCCAGGCCGTAGACGGTGTTTTCGATGATCGTGCGGTGCGGCAGAAGCGCGAACTTCTGAAACACCATCGCCGTCTTGTGGCGGCGGAATTCGCGCAGGTCGTTTTCGCTCATCTTGCAGACATCGACACCGTCATACAGCACTTCGCCGGCTGTCGGATCGATCAGGCGGTTGATATGGCGGATCAGCGTGGATTTGCCCGAGCCGGACAGGCCCATGACCACCATGACGCCACCGGCGGGCATGGAAATGTTGATGTCCTGCAGGCCGAGCACATGGCCATGCTTTTCGTTGAGCTCGGTCTTGCCGAGGCCGGCCTTGACCTGATCGACGAAGTCGCGGCCGCGCGGTCCGAAGATCTTGTAGAGGTTCTTGACCTCGATTGCGTGACTAGCCATGGATCACCTCCGAGTGCTTTTGCAGCCGCTTGCCATAGGCTTGGCTGGTGCGGTCAAAAATGATGGCGATCGCAACGAGCGCGAAGCCATTGAAGAAACCGACGGTGAAGAACTGGTTGTTGATCGCCTGCAGCACGTTGCGGCCGAGACCGCCGACACCGACCATCGAGGCGACCACGACCATGGCGAGAGACATCATGATGGTCTGGTTGATGCCGGCCATGATGGTCGGCAATGCGAGCGGCATCTGGACATTTTTCAGCCGCTGCCAGGGTGAAGAGCCGAACGCGTCGGCCGCTTCCAGCACTTCCTTGTCCACCAGCCGTATCCCGAGATTGGTCAGACGGATCATTGGCGGCACGGCATAGATGACGACGGCGATCAGGCCCGGAACCTTGCCGATGCCGAAGATCATCACGACGGGGATCAGATAGACGAAGCTGGGCATCGTCTGCATGACGTCGAGGATCGGATTGATGATCGATTGCGCGCGTTCGGAGCGGGCCATCAGGATACCGATCGGAATGCCGACGATAATGGCAATAAACGTACAGACCGTGACCATGGCCAAGGTGACCATCGTGTCGTTCCACAGGCCGACAAGGCCGATCAGCAGCATGGAGACGATCGTGCCGATGGTAATGCGCAGGTCGCGGCTGCCAAAATAGACAATGGCGACCATCACGGCCAGAATGATGATCCACGGCGAACTGACGAACAACCGTTCAAGATAATTCAGAAACCACTGAAGCGGCTGGACGAGAGCATCGATGGCGTTGATATATTCGCGGACGAGGGCCTTGAAGCCATCATCGACGCTTTTTCGAGCCATGCGGATAGTCGTGTCGTCGATCGACGGAAATTTACAAAGCAGATCTGGCAAGTAACTGCATATTGCCATGTCGTTCCCCTTTAAACCGGAAGTTTTATAAAGGCCGGCCGCGTCATCAGTGCCTTTCAGGCCTTTGCGCGCAGACTTGGGTGGTTTCTTTGCGAACCCCGGCATGCCGAAAATGTGACAGCTTTCCGTCGCAAACGACTATGCCGTTTGCGACGATTTTCGTTTTCATATCCATGTTTCATGGAAATACCGGCGGCATTTCGTGCCGCCGGATATTGGTGCCTGTTATCTTCCGGCGCTACGGCATGTGCCGCATCACCGGCGGTCTTTTCCTTTAGAGGGCTGCCTTGACCTTTTCGGCGACCTCAGGCGCGACCCACTTGGTCCACATGTCCGGATAGTTTTCCAAGAAATGCTTGGCTGCGTCTTCGTTGGTGCCCTGGTTGGCGTCCATCCAGGCGAGAACCTTGTTGACGGTGCCGTTGTCCCACTTGCGGACCTTGACGTAGTCCATCGCAACGCCGGCCTTCTCGGAGAAGGCCTTGGTCACCACCGTGTAGACGTCGGACGTCGGGTAGGAGTTGACCTTCGGATCCGGGCAATCCGGAACAGCGGTGCACGCGTCCCAGTCGGCCTTGTTGTGATCGACACCGAAGCTGAGGCGCGTCATCTCGTACTTTCCGAGAATAGCGGTCGGAGCCCAGTAGTAGCCAAGCCAGCCGGTCTTCTTTTCGAAGGCGTTGGAGATCGAGCCGTCGAGACCCGCTGCCGAGCCCGTATCGATCAGCTCGAAACCGAGCTTTTCGGCGCCGAGCGCCCTATAGAGGTTGGCGGATGAAACCTGGCAGTTCCAGCCCGACGGGCAGTTGTAGATAGCGGCCTTTGAAGCATCCTCCGGCGCCGGGAAGAGTTCCGGATGTTTTAGTGCGTCCTGAACGGTCTTGATGTCCGGATGGGCGTCCGAAAGAAATTTCGGAATCCACCAGCCTTCGACCCCGCCTTCGCTCAGCAGCGGTGCGGCTTCGATCAGGCGGCCTTCCTTGATGGCGGCGTCGAGCGGCGTGCGCACGGCATTGACCCACAGTTCGGGCGCCATGTCCGGCTGCGCCTTCTCGTTCATCGAGGTGAAGGTCGGCATGGTATCGCCAGTCACCAGCGTTACCGTGCAGCCGTAGCCGTTTTCAAGGATATACTTGTCGACATGGGCGGCGACGCCGGCGGATGCCCAGTTCATTTCTGCAATGCTGACTTCGCCGCATTCGGCGGCTTGAGCGGAGCCGGCAAGCGCATAAACGCCGGCGGCGAGGATAGTGGAAGCGAGGAGCTTCTTCATGTTTAAGACCTCCCAGTCTTAATGCAGCCAAAAATCTTGGGGTCGATCGGGATACTGCATCTCCCGGAAACCCAATCGTTCAGGTTGAAGCAGATCGGGGGGCGCTTGTGGCAAGGCCAATCTTTCATCCCCGCTGCGACGGCGTTGGAGTTTTGCCGTCTGACCGCGCAACTCTGCCGTCAGCCATCTCTCTTTTTACCGTTGAGGGCAGCGTAAGTATTCCACAGGAGAAATCAACCTCCGGAATCGTTTTAAGCCATGCCGGCAGCTTTCTTGGGCCGCCAAAAGGCGCGCGCAAGCCGTTGAATTTTAATGAGCCGGGGAAACTTTTTGTGCAAATGCGCCGGTCTTTGGCACAAAATTAGCACTGCTTCACACAAGAGCCGCGAAGCGTGTTTTATCGCAGACAAATTGTGTTCCGTATGCGCCTTCAAATTGATTTTCATCCAACATGAAAAAAAGTGAAAAAAATGCGGAATTCACCTTTGGTTAAGCTCTCACTAACCATCCAGTAACACTGTCAGGCTAATTGTTTTCGTGCGGCAGGGAAACTTGGCCGCCCGGCCGGATCAGGTTTTGCGTCCCGGCCGGAGCGATCTCCGGGTGTATGCCGGAGGGGCCATGCGTACTGTTGGCAGACCGCACAGTTCCGAAAGGAGCGGGTGCGGTTTTCGCGTTTACAGCGCCACGGTCATTCATGACGCGCAATGGTCTGCATAGTTTTTCCCTAAATCGGAATCGATTTGAGGAATTATGCGGTAAGAGCCGGTGTCCGCCTTGGCTTTCGGTCATAAAAAAAACCGCGCCTCTTTAACTGGCGCGGTTCGAGTGATCAGTCTGGGAGAGACTTATTAGCCGACGCTGCGCGTCCGGATGAAGCCGAGCGGGCCGAAGGGGGCCGGCATGACGGTGTTGCGGACACGCGACTGGCTGTCGGGAGCCTTGGAGTTCCAGGCGATCTGAACGAAATTGGGCTTGCTGAAGATGAACAACATCTGGGTGTGACCTTGGGTGTGAAGCGCTTGTTCGCTCCGTGGTTTGATGGTGCTGATATACGCCTGCTGTGGCGCAAAGCAACAAGAGTTTTTGCCATGAAATGTCGCTTTCCGGATACTGTTGCCGCAAAGCCGCGCAAGCCTTGCAGCAGTCTGAAACATGGCGTGAGCGAACGGCCGGGATGGTGGCAAAAATGCGGCAAAACATGGCTTTGCTTGTGGCGATAGCGATGCTAGACGAGGTGTCATGACAAAGACGATCATGCTTCAGGGAACCGGCTCCGATGTCGGAAAAACGGTATTGGTGGCGGGCCTCTGCCGTGTCGCATCCAACCGCGGTCTGAAGGTGGCGCCGTTCAAGCCGCAGAACATGTCGAACAATGCCGCGGTGTCGGACGACGGCGGCGAGATCGGCCGGGCGCAATGGCTGCAATCGATGGCTGCCCGCATCCCGTCATCGGTGCATATGAACCCTGTTCTGCTCAAGCCGCAGTCGGAAACCGGCAGCCAGATCATCGTTCAGGGCAAGGTGGCGGGACAGGCGAGAGGACGCGACTACCAGGCCTTGAAACCCAAGCTGATGAGCGCCGTCCTGGAAAGTTTCGAAACCGTGCGGTCCGGTGTCGATCTGGTAATCGTTGAAGGAGCGGGATCGCCGGCCGAAATCAACCTGCGCGCCGGTGACATCGCCAATATGGGATTTGCCACCCGCGCCCAAGTTCCGGTCGTGCTGGTCGGCGATATCGATCGCGGCGGCGTCATCGCCTCGCTTGTCGGCACCCACACCATTCTGTCCGCCGAAGACCGCGCCATGATCAGCGGCTATATCATCAACAAGTTCCGGGGCGACGTGTCGCTGTTCGACGACGGCATTGCCGCAGTCAAAAATTTCACCGGTTGGCCTTGTTTCGGCGTCGTTCCCTGGCTGGAGAGCGCCGGCCGTCTCCCGGCGGAAGATTCCGTCGTGCTGGAAAGGCTGGCACGAGGGACGGGCAGGGCGCTGAAGATTGCCGTGCCCGTTCTGTCGCGCATCGCCAATTTCGACGATCTCGACCCGCTGGCGGCCGAGCCGGAGGTTGATCTCGTCTTCGTTCGTCCCGGCGAGAGAATTCCCGCTGACGCCGGTCTGGTGGTCATTCCTGGATCGAAGGCGACGATTGCCGATCTCCGCGATTTTCGCGCGCAGGGCTGGGATCGTGACCTGCAGGCGCATGTCCGGCGCGGTGGCCGCGTCATCGGCATTTGCGGCGGCTATCAGATGCTGGGAGACCGGGTCACCGATCCGCATGGAATCGAAGGCAATGTCGTTGAAATCGAAGGTCTCGGGCTGCTCGCGGTCGAAACCGAGATGGCGCCGGAAAAGACGGTGCGCAACAGCAGCGCCCGCTCGGCGGTCTACGATGTTGCGCTGGACGGCTACGAAATTCACCTCGGCCGCACCACGGGCGCGGACTGCGTCCGCCCGGCGGTGATCATCGATGGCCGACCGGATGGCGCGGTGTCGGTGGACGGCATGGTCAGCGGAACCTATCTGCACGGCCTGTTTGCCAGCGATGCCTATCGCGCTGCACTGCTGAAAAGCTTCGGCATCGAGGGTGGTGGTGAAAATTACCGGCAATCGGTCGACCGGGCGCTCGACGATGTCGCGGCAGAGTTGGAAGCGGTGTTGGACCCGCGCTGGCTGGACGGCCTGATGTCTTGAAGTCCTGATCGCGGCGTCTTGTCGGCGGAGATCGCGCCGCAATTGACTTGATCCAGTCGAGCGCCTAATCATCAGCCATTGGATGGTTCCCGATGTGCCGTTGCATGTTGGGAGTAAATGGGAATGCGACGGGCCGGACCCAAACCGGGCGTCCTTATCGCAGCCGACCCCGCGACTGTAGAACGGTCAGGGTTCGCCATCCGGGAAAGCCGATGGTCCGGACTGTCCGCATTCGCGGCGGCGGAAGGATCGGTCCAACCGGAAAAGCCACTGGAGCGGCATCACGATCAGCCGGGGCCGGACGCCTCTAAGTCTACGAATCGTCCACCTCTTCGTGATGCCAAAAAACTCCGGGAAGGCGAGGCGAACCCGTTCGTGCCCTTTAAGGGTTACGTGACGCCGTGAGCCAGGAGACCTGCCGTCCTCCAGGGCATCCTGCCCGATCCAGGGAGAGACACTCCCGATGCCAGCACGGAGGTTGTCATGGCTTTACTATCCCGTTTCCGGAACGGCCCGTTTCGCGTTGCCGCAGGCGCCTGCTTGCCAGGGCCAGGGGTTCGCTTATCGCCCGGCGCGCGCTGAGGCCGGGATCATTTCATGACAGCGATACAGTCAGGCAGTGTGCTGGCAGGCAGCGTGCTGGTTCTGGGCGGCGCCCGTTCCGGCAAATCCGTCTTTGCCGAAAAACTCGTCAAGGCGTCGGGTCTTGGCATGCATTACGTCGCGACCGGGAGGGCCTGGGATGGCGAGATGCAGGCAAGGATTGCCGGGCATCGCGATCGCCGCGGGGCCGATTGGCAGACCCATGAGGAGCCGCTCGAGCTTGTCACCTGCCTTGAGGCGATCGACGCGCCTGACCGGATCGTTCTGATCGATTGCCTGACCCTGTGGGTCACCAACCTGATGATGGAGCATCGGGATATCGCGGCCGAATTTGAAAAGCTCGCGGCCTATGTGCCGCAGGCCAAGGCCCGGCTGGTCTTCGTCTCGAACGAGGTCGGGCTTGGCATCGTGCCGGAAAACCGGATGGCGCGCGACTTTCGCGACCATGCCGGCCGGCTGCACCAGATCATTGCGGAGATATCCGCAGACGTCTATTTTATCGCGGCCGGATTGCCGCTGAAAATGAAGGGTTGATCCATGACCATTGCAAAAGCCGCCCACGGCAAGATCCCGGCAACCGTCATCACCGGCTTCCTTGGCGCCGGCAAGACGACGATGATCCGCAACATCCTGCAGAATGCCGGCGGCCGGCGCATCGCGCTGATCATCAACGAGTTCGGCGATCTCGGCGTCGATGGCGACGTGCTGAAGGGCTGCGGCGCCGAAGCCTGCAGCGAGGACGACATCATCGAGCTGACCAATGGCTGCATCTGCTGCACTGTGGCCGACGATTTCATCCCGACCATGACCAAGCTGCTCGAGCGCGGAAACCGCCCGGACCATATTGTCATCGAAACATCCGGTCTGGCGCTGCCACAGCCGCTGATCGCTGCCTTCAACTGGCCGGATATCCGCACGCAAGTGACCGTTGATGGCGTCATCACCGTCGTCGATAGCGCCGCCGTCGCTGCCGGACGGTTTGCCGACGATCACGACAAGGTCGATGCGCTGCGCGTCAACGATGACAATCTCGATCACGAAAGCCCGATCGAGGAGTTGTTCGAAGACCAGCTGACCGCTGCCGATCTGATCATTCTCAACAAGACCGACCTGCTCGATTCGACCGGTCTGGCGTTTGTCCGCAACGAGGTCTCCGCGCGCACCAGCCGCAAGCCGGCGATGATCGAAGCGAAGAACGGCGAGGTTTCCGCAGCCGTGCTGCTCGGCCTCGGTGTCGGCACGGAAAGCGACATCGCCAACCGCAAGTCCCATCACGAGATGGACCATGAGGCGGGCGAGGAGCATAGCCATGACGAGTTCGACAGTTTCGTTGTCGAACTGGGGCCGATTACCGATCCGGCCGGTTTCATCGAAAGGCTGAAGCCCATCATCGCCGCACACGACGTGCTGCGCCTGAAGGGGTTCGCCGATATCCCCGGCAAGCCGATGCGCCTGCTGATCCAGGGTGTCGGCGCCCGTATCGACCAGTATTTCGACCGCCCATGGGCTACGGGCGAAGTGCGCCGCACCCGCCTGGTCGTCATCGGCCTGCATGACATGGATGAAGCCGCCGTGCGCGCTGCCATCGCAGCGGCGGTTTGAGGGCGTTTTGACCGGGCGCGAGAATTTCCCCTCCCCAACCCCTCCCCACACGGGGGAGGGGCTTGAACGGCGTTTGCCGCTATTTTTGTACCCGGTTGACCGGTTCAGGGCCTGTTTCCCATTCGAGACTAACAGGCTTGGAAAAGAGGTGCGGCAGCTTAGCCCCGCCCCCTTGTGGGGAGGGGTTGGGGAGGGGACTTCGCCCAGTCTCAGGGAGGTTGCATGCATCTCCTCCTAGCCCAGAAGGGAACGATCACCGACGGCGAGGAAGCGATCGATCTCGGTCAGTCGCCGGCCGATATCCTGTTCCTGTCGGCTGCCGATACCGAGCTTTCGTCGATCGCTGGCGCGCATCGCACGCGGAGCGCCAAGCCGAGCCTGCGGGTGGCCAGCCTCTTGACGCTCAAGCACCCGATGTCGGTGGATACCTATGTCGAACGCACGGCGCGCCATGCCAGGCTCATCATCGTGCGCCCGCTCGGCGGTGCCAGCTATTTCCATTATGTGCTGGAGGCGCTGCATGCGGCAGCCGTCACCCATAAATTCCAGATTGCCGTACTGCCGGGCTGCGACAAGCCCGATCCGGGGCTGGAGCCTTTTTCGACCGTTTCTGCCGAAGACCGCAACCGGATGTGGGCCTATTTCACCGAAGGCGGCGCCGGCAACATGGTCCGGCTGCTCAGCTATGCCGAGGCGCTGATCGACGGCTCGGAAAAACCGGAATCCGCAGCGCCGCTGATGAAGGCGGGAATCTGGTGGCCGGGGCAGGGCGTGATTGGAACCGAGGCATGGAAGAAAGCGGTTGGGTTTGTCCCGGGCAGGGAGTTCCCCCCCTCTGTCAGCTTTGCTGACATCTCCCCCTCAAGGGCAGGGCTATCGCATATGGACGCGCGGCTCGCTCCCTCTTCTCCCCAGCGGGGAGAAGGTGGCCCGCAGGGCCGGATGAGGGGGACGGCTGGCTCCGAGTTTGCCGAAGCATCCCCCTCATCGCCTCGCATGCGCTCGGCACTTCTCCCCGCTGGGGAGAAGAGGGAGACTGCGGTGGCGGCCTTCGATCCATATGCGACAGCCCTGCCCTCAAGGGGGGAGATGCCCGATAGGGCAGAGGGGGGTACGCCTCCACAGCAGCAGCCCCGCCCGATCGTCGCCCTCTGCTTCTACCGCGCCCTTGTCCAAAGCGGCGAGACCAGGCCTGTCGAAGCCCTGATCGAAGCGCTCGGTGCCGAAGGTCTGACGGTGCTGCCGGTCTTTGTTTCCAGCCTCAAGGATGCGGTCTCGATCGGTACGCTAGAGGCTGTTTTCGGCGAAGTTCCGCCGATGGTGGTGATGAATGCGACCGGGTTCGCGGTTTCCGCGCCTGGCGCCGACCGAAAGCCGACCGTGCTCGAGTTTTCCGATGCACCGGTCCTTCAGGTGATCTTTTCCGGCTCCTCGCGCGCCGCGTGGGAAGCCTCGCCGCAGGGCCTGATGGCGCGCGATCTGGCGATGAACGTGGCGCTGCCGGAGGTCGATGGGCGCATCCTGTCGCGCGCCGTCTCGTTCAAGGCGGCGGCCGTCTACGACACCGATGTCGAGGCCAATATTGTCGGCCATGAACCTCTGGCCGACCGCGTCGCCTTTGCCGCCAGGCTGGCGGCCAACTGGGCCAGACTGCGTCAGGCCGCACCGGCTGAGCGCCGCGTGGCGATCGTCATGGCGAATTATCCCAACCGCGACGGGCGGCTTGGCAACGGCGTCGGCCTCGATACGCCAGCCGGTACGATCGAAGTCATGAAAGCGATGGCTGCTGCCGGCTACGGGATTGATGGTATCCCGAGCGATGGCGATGCGCTGATCCGGTATCTGATGGACGGGCCGACCAATTCGGCGCGGGTGGACTGCGAAGTCCGCGAGACGCTTTCCTTGAGTCAATACAATGCCTTCTTCTCGTCTCTTCCCGCTCAGATTCAGGGTGAGGTTGTTGGCCGCTGGGGCAGGCCGCAGAGTGATCCGTTCTTCCGCGACGGCTGCTTTGCACTGCCTTTGACGCGCTTTGGAGAAACGCTGGTCGGCATTCAGCCGGCGCGCGGCTACAATATCGATCCGAAGGAAACCTATCACTCGCCCGACCTTGTGCCGCCGCATGGCTATCTGGCCTTCTACGCCTTCCTGCGTCAGGAATACGGTGCGCATGCCATCGTCCATATGGGCAAGCACGGCAATCTCGAATGGCTGCCGGGAAAATCGCTGGCGCTGTCGGAAACCTGTTATCCGGAAGCGGTGTTTGGTCCGATGCCGCATCTCTATCCGTTCATCGTCAACGATCCGGGCGAGGGCACGCAGGCCAAGCGGCGTAGCAGTGCCGTCATCATCGATCACCTGACGCCGCCGCTGACGCGGGCCGAATCCTACGGCCCGCTGAAAGACCTCGAAGCACTGGTGGATGAATATTACGACGCAGCCGGCGGCGACCCGCGGCGTCTCAGATTGCTGAGCAAACAGATCCTCGATCTCGTGCGTGACATCGGCCTCGATCATGACGCCGGCATTGCCGGTACCGACGCCGAGGACAAGGCGCTCGAAAAGCTCGACGCCTATCTCTGCGACCTCAAGGAACTGCAGATCCGCGACGGCCTGCATATCTTTGGCGTCGCTCCGGAAGGCCGGTTGCTGACGGACCTGACGGTTGCTCTTGCGCGTGTGCCGCGCGGGCTGGGCGAGGGTGGCGACCAGAGCCTGCAGCGGGCGATGGCAGTGGATGCGGGGCTGGGGCGTTCGAAACTGATCTCCCCCTTAAGGGAGGAGATCAATCCGGAACGTTCGTTCGACCCGCTCGACTGCGTCCTTTCCGATCCCTGGCATGGCCCCAAGCCGGCCATGCTTGCCGAGGTCTCCGACGCCCCATGGCGGACCGCCGGCGATACTGTCGAGCGCATCGAGGTGCTGGCCACGAGGTTCGTCTCCGGCGAATTGCCGTGCCCTAAAAGCTGGACCTCCACCCGCGCTGTTCTCGACGAAATCGAAGCCCGCCTCAAACCCTCGATCACCCAGTCCGGTCCCGCCGAAATCGCTGCTCTGATGACGGGGCTCGACGGCCGTTTCGTCGCTCCCGGCCCCTCTGGCGCGCCGACGCGCGGGCGGCCGGACGTGCTGCCGACGGGCCGCAATTTCTATTCGGTCGACAGCCGCGCCGTGCCGACGCCGGCAGCGTTCGAGCTCGGCAAGAAATCGGCCGAACTCCTGATTCGCCGCTATCTGCAGGATCATGGCGACTGGCCGACATCCTTTGGTCTCACAGCCTGGGGCACGTCGAACATGCGCACCGGCGGCGATGATATCGCCCAGGCAATGGCGCTGATCGGCACCAAGCCCGTCTGGGATATGATCTCGCGCCGCGTCACCGGCTATGAGATCGTGCCGCTGGCAACGCTGGGCCGTCCGCGGGTCGATGTCACCCTGCGCATTTCCGGTTTCTTCCGGGATGCCTTTCCCGAGCAGATCGGACTGTTCGATACGGCGATCCGCGCCGTCGGCGCACTCGAAGAGGATGACGCCGACAATATGATCGCCGCCCGCATGCGCGTCGAAACCAAACGGCTGGAGGCTGCCGGCGTTTTGTCGAAGGAAGCCGCACGACGCGCTTCCTATCGTGTCTTCGGAGCCAAGCCCGGTGCCTATGGTGCGGGACTGCAGGCGCTGATGGATGAGGGGGGATGGGACAACCGCGCCGATCTTGCCGATGCCTATCTCACCTGGGGAAGCTATGCCTATGGCGCCGGCGAAGACGGCAAGGCGGAGCGCGGGCTTCTGGAAGCGCGGCTGAAGACCGTCGAGGCCGTCGTCCAGAACCAGGACAACCGCGAGCACGATTTGCTCGACAGCGACGATTACTACCAGTTCGAAGGCGGCATGAGCCTCGCGGTCGAGCAGATCGCAGGCGCGCGCCCGGCCGTCTATCACAACGACCATTCCCGCCCGGAAAAGCCGGTGATACGCTCGCTGGAGGAGGAAATCGGCCGGGTGGTGCGTGGCCGCGTCGTCAATCCAAAATGGATCGAAGGCGTGATGCGTCATGGCTACAAGGGCGCTTTCGAGATCGCCGCCACGGTCGATTACATGTTTGCCTTCGCGGCAACGACCGGCGCTGTGCGCAGCCATCATTTCGAGGCAGTCTATCAGGCCTATGTGATGGACGAGAGGGTCCGCCAATTCATGGAAGACAAGAACCCCGCAGCGCTGCGCGAGATGACCGGCAAGCTGATGGAGGCCATCGATCGCGGCCTGTGGTCGCCGCGCTCCAACTCGGCGCGTTTCGAGATCCAAGGTCTTTCCGCAGCGGCGGAATAGCGGCGAGCGCGCCGTTCTGAAAACATTCGAATTCTGAGAGGACACACGATGAGCGAAGACGACGTACAAGCAACCGGGACCGGTACCGTCAACGACGAGGCGCGTCACGCCATGAAGATGGCGAAGAAGAAGACCGCGCGCGAAAAGATCATGGCGACCAAGACGGATCAGAAGGGCCTGATCATCGTCAATACCGGCAAGGGCAAGGGCAAATCGACCGCCGGCTTCGGGATGATCTTCCGCCACATCGCCCATGGCATGCCGTCCGCCGTCGTCCAGTTCATCAAGGGTGCCTGGGAAACCGGCGAGCGCGACCTGATCGAGAAGCATTTTGGCGATGTCTGCCAGTTCTATACGCTGGGTGAAGGTTTTACCTGGGAAACACAGGATCGTTCGCGCGATATCGCCATGGCGCAAAAGGCCTGGGAGAAGGCCAAGGAACTGATCCGCGACGAGCGCAATTCCATGGTGCTGCTCGACGAGATCAATATCGCGCTGCGCTACGATTATATCGATGTCGCCGAGGTCGTGCGGTTTTTGAAGGAAGAAAAGCCGCACATGACCCATGTCGTCCTGACCGGCCGCAATGCCAAGGAAGAGCTGATCGAGGCGGCCGATCTCGTCACCGAGATGGAACTGATCAAGCATCCCTTCCGCTCCGGCATCAAGGCGCAGGTCGGCGTCGAATACTGAGCGGTTCCTATATGCCTAGCCAGATCCGGACCGGATGGCCCGGATCTGCCAGAAGCTTGACCGCCAGTGCGATGCAGGTGACCACCAAAAGCGGCTTGATGATCTTCGAGCCGTTTTTCATCGCGAAACGCGAACCGACCTGCGCGCCGGCAAACTGGCCGGCGCCCATCAGCAGGCCGACTTTCCATAAAACCACGCCGTAAATCACGAAGACGACGAAAGCGCCGATGTTGGAGCCGAAGTTGAGGAACTTCGTGTGAGCGGTCGCCTTCAAGACGCCGAAGCCCGCAAGGGCAATGAAGGCGAGCATGAAGAACGAGCCCGTGCCCGGTCCGAAGACGCCGTCGTAAAAGCCGATCGCCGGCACCAGCGTCAGCGAAAACAGAAAAGGCGTCATCCTCTGTGCCTTGTCGGCATCGCCGAGGCTCGGCTTGACGGCGAAATAGAGCGCGATCGCGACGAGCAGGAAGGGCAGGACGGCCTTCAGCACATCGCCCGGCACCACGGTCGCAAGGACGGCTCCGAGCGCTGCTCCGAGCGCCGACATCGCGGCCATCGGCAGTTGTTCGCGCAGGTTGACATGACCGTGCCGGGCATAGGCGAGGCTTGCCGAGCCGGAACCGAACAGCGACTGCAGTTTATTGGTACCCAGTGTTTCGAGCGGCGGAATGCCGGCGATCAGCATGGCGGGGATCGTGATCATGCCGCCGCCGCCGGCGATCGAATCGATGAAACCGGCGAGAAACGCCGCGGCGAACAAAAGGGCGAGGAGTTGGGGAGCAAGATCGTGCAAGAGAGACTCGCAAGAGACGGGGAATTCAGCCCTGTTTGTCAGAGGTTGCCCGGAAAAGCAAAGACAGCCTGAATAATGATCCCCAGCGAGGGTAGGACATTCCGCATCGTGGCGTTGGCCGCACCGCAAATGGCGCAATCCGGTTTGACCGGGCAGATGGCCTCCGGTAAACAGGAGGGACGTGCGACGGTGCCCATCATGGTGGGCTGAAAGAGCGTCCGGTGCGGCCGACCCAGCCAGGGGGCCTCATCCGGTGCTGTCCAGACCGCTTCGGAGCCTTTGGCTGTCGAAGGCCCCGGCGCATCGTGATCATGCGGCGCGGGAGGCCGTTTTTGTGATGCATCTGGATATTCGCGATCAGGCAGGCCGTATGCCGCTCGTTCTGGGCCTTGGCTGCGAGCGCGGCACGCCGGGCGGCGAGGTGATCCGGCTTGCCGAGGAGGCGCTGGCCATGGCCGGGGTCGATCGTCACGCGCTTACCGCAATTGCCTCGCTGGACAGCCGTGTGGCGGAACCGGCGATGATCGCCGCTGCCGAGCATTTTTCCGTCCCTTTCATGGTCTTCGACACCGGCACGCTGGAGGCGCAGTTTCCACGGCTGGAAAACCCTTCGGATATCGTCTTTGCCTTGACCGGCTGCCATGGCGTGGCGGAAGCGGCGGCACTTGCGGCTGCAGGCAAGTCCGGCGCCCTGATCGTTCCGAAGATCAAGTCGGCCCATGCCACGGTCGCCATAGCCCGCGGGGCATTTATCGAATCAAGTCAGGATGTTGCTGTTGGACGTGAATGCAGTGATTCCGTATCTTCACAGACTGAGTCAGCCTCACCGCTGCCTGCCGTGGCGGAGATGACGCTATGATGGACGCATTGTTTTCCGGTCTTCCCGAACTTGAACAGGGCACCGTGTGGCTGGTCGGCGCCGGTCCCGGCGATCCGGGTCTGCTGACGCTGCATGCCGTGAACGCGCTGCGTCAGGCCGATGTCATCGTCCATGACGCGCTGGTGAATACCGGCTGCCTGAGTCTGGCAAAACCGGGCGCTATTCTGGAATTTGCCGGAAAACGTGGCGGCAAGCCGTCGCCGAAACAGCGCGATATCTCGCTGCGGCTGGTCGAGCTGGCACGTCTGGGCAAGCGCGTGCTGCGGCTGAAGGGCGGCGATCCCTTCGTCTTCGGCCGTGGCGGCGAGGAGGCACTGACGCTGGTCGAGCACGGCATCCCGTTCCGCATCGTGCCGGGTATCACCGCCGGTATCGGCGGCCTTGCCTATGCCGGCATTCCGGTAACGCATCGCGAGGTCAATCACGCGGTGACATTCCTCACCGGCCACGATTCCTCCGGCCTCGTTCCCGACCGCATCCACTGGGAAGGCATCGCCAAGGGGTCGCCTGTCATCGTCATGTACATGGCGATGAAACATATCGGTCAGATCACTGCCAACCTCATGGCTGCCGGGCGTTCTCCGAATGAACCGGTGGCGTTCGTCTGCAATGCCGCCACGCCTGAACAGACGGTGCTGGAAACGACGCTCGCGCGGGCCGAGGCTGATGTTGCCGCCTCCAGGCTTGAACCGCCGGCCATCGTCGTCGTCGGCGAGGTGGTGCGCCTGCGCGCGTCGCTCGACTGGCTCGGCGCGCTTAACGGCCGTGTTCTGACATCCGATCCGCTGTCGAGCCGGGCCTACAAGGACCCGGCATGAGCGGACTGCTGATCGCGGCGCCATCCTCGGGTTCAGGTAAAACCACGGTGACGCTCGGGCTGATGCGGGCCCTGCGCAATCGCGGCATTGCCGTGGCTCCCGGAAAGGCCGGGCCGGACTACATCGATCCGGCCTTTCACACGGCTGCAAGTGGCAGGGCCTGCTTCAACTATGACCCTTGGGCCATGCGTCCGGAATTGCTGCGTGCCAATGCCGCTATGCAGACTGCCGGCGGCTCGGTGCTGATTGTCGAGGCGATGATGGGGCTCTTCGACGGCGCGATCGACGGGAGCGGCTCGCCTGCCGATCTTGCGGCGATGCTTGGCCTGCCGGTTGTTCTGGTCGTCGATTGCGCCCGCATGTCGCAATCCGTTGCCGCCCTTGTGCGCGGCTACGCCTCGCATCGCGATGATGTTCATGTGGCCGGCGTCATCCTTAATAAGGTTGGCAGCGAGCGTCATGAAATGATGTTGCGCAATGCGCTGGATGGGAGCGGCATGCCGGTGCTGGGCGTCCTGCGTCAGAACGGCGATTTGAAACTGCCGGAACGCCACCTCGGTCTCGTGCAGGCTGACGAGCACGCAGCGTTGGACAGTTTCATCGAGCATGCCGCGATGCATGTCGAACAGGGCTGCGATCTTGATGCCATCCTGTCATTGAGCCAACGGCGTCCGGCAACACGCGTGGACGTGGCGGTCACGACGTTGAAACCGCTTGGTCAAAAAATCGCCATCGCCCGCGATATCGCCTTTGCCTTTTGCTACGAGCATCTCCTGTCCGGCTGGCGGCGCGGCGGTGCCGAACTGGCATTCTTTTCGCCCTTGGCCAACGAGGCGCCGGCCGACGATGTGGATGCCGTCTATCTGCCGGGCGGCTATCCCGAGCTTCACGCCGGGCGTCTGGCCGATGCCGGACGGTTCAAATCCGGCATGGCGGCGGCGCGGGATCGCGGTGCGCGCATTTTCGGCGAATGCGGCGGCTATATGATGCTCGGCGATGGGCTTGTCGCCGCCGATGGCAAGCGCTACGCAATGCTCGGTTTCCTGCCGCTCACCACCAGTTTTGCCATGCGCAAGCGGCATCTGGGATACCGGCGGGTCACTTCGCTCGATGCCGGTTTTTTTGATGGTCCGCTGATGGCGCATGAATTTCACTATGCAACGATCCTGTCTGAGGGCGATGCCGACCGGCTGTTCGATACAGAAGATGCCGCAGGAACGCCGCTCGGCCCCGCAGGGCTCAGGCGCGGCCGGGTTGCCGGCTCCTTCATGCACATCATCGACATGGCCCACTCCGCATGAGTGCGCCGATTGCGCATGGCGGCGGGATCACCGAAGCCGCGGCCATTTTCGGCGGCAGGCTGGAAGACTGGCTGGACCTTTCGACCGGTATCAATCCCAATCCGGTGGCGTTGCCTGAGATTCCGATCCACGCCTGGCACCGGCTGCCGGATCGTCATCTGATGGACAGCGCGCGAAAAGCCGCTGCCCGCTACTATCGCAGCGGCGATGTCCTGCCGCTTGCCGTTCCCGGTACACAATCGGTTATCCAGCTTTT
The DNA here is from genome assembly GCF_025847205.1 of Pararhizobium sp. YC-54. GTDB lineage: Bacteria > Pseudomonadota > Alphaproteobacteria > Rhizobiales > Rhizobiaceae > Pararhizobium. The sequence continues at coordinate 77,245 of NZ_JAOYTH010000001.1, forward strand.
GCCGCGCCTTGTCGCGCCGGGCAGGCGCATTGCCATTTTCGCGCCGACCTATGGCGAATATGCGCGCGCATTCACAAGCGCCGGCTTCACCATCGATGAAATCTCGACGCCCGATCAACTGACACCGGATCATGGGCTGGCCATACTGGTCAATCCCAACAATCCGACCGGACGAGCCTTTCTGCCAGCGGAAGTGCTCGGGATGACGCAGCGTATGAAGGCCGGTGGCGGGATGCTCCTTGTCGATGAAGCGTTTGGCGATACCGAGCCTGATCTCAGCGTCGCGGCGCACGCGGTCAGTCACGACAATCTCATCGTCTTCCGTTCCTTCGGAAAATTCTTCGGTTTGGCCGGACTGCGGCTTGGTTTCGTCGTTGCCGCAGAGCCGGTTCTGTCGGCGTTTCAGGAATGGCTCGGACCCTGGGCGGTGTCGGGGCCGGCTCTGGTGACGGCGGCAAAGCTGATGGGTGGCGATACCCAGGCGGTACGATCGTCGATTTTGGAACGCCGGGAAGGTCTCGAAACGGTCTTGCGGCAGGCCGGGCTGACGATCGTCGGCGGCACGCCGCTTTTCGCCCTGATCGACCACGAACGCGCATCCGACTTGCACCGGAATCTCTGCCGGGAGCGGATTCTGACGCGAAAATTCAATTATGCGCCCTCGTGGCTGAGGATTGGACTTGCGCCCGATGCGGCAGGCGATACACGCTTGGCGGATGCCCTGCGCAAAGCGCACCTCGCCTGAACGGACCCTTCAATGTCGACTGGAATTTTGCTCGTCCTGATCGCCGCCCTTCTGCTTGACCGGATCATCGGCGATCCCGATTGGCTCTGGCGCCGGCTGCCGCATCCGGTTGTCCTCTTCGGTGTAATGATCGGCTGGTGTGACCGGACGTTCAACCGCAAGCGCCTGGGGGACGAGGCACTGCGGATCAGCGGTATTCTGGTGATTGCCGGATTGCTGCTGTGGAGCCTTCTGTGCGGCTGGATGTTGCACCGGTTGTTCATGCAGATCGGGCTTTTCGGCTGGCTGCTCGAAACGATCGCCGTTGCGGTGTTTCTGGCGCAGAAAAGTCTCGCAGACCATGTGTCGCGGGTGGCATCCGGTCTTCGGGCAGGTGGACTGGCGGGAGGGCGAAAGGCCGTGTCGATGATCGTCGGGCGCGATCCGGAGACCCTGGACGAGCCTGCGGTATGCCGGGCGGCGATCGAAAGCCTGGCAGAGAATTTCTCCGACGGTGTCGTTGCCCCAGCTTTCTGGTATGCGCTGCTCGGCCTGCCGGGACTGCTTGCCTACAAGATGCTCAACACCGCCGATTCGATGATCGGCCACAAGAGCCCGAAGTATCTCCATTTCGGCTGGGCTTCGGCTCGCCTCGATGATCTCGCCAATATTCCCGCAGCACGGCTGTCCATTCTGCTGATCGCCGCAGGCTCAGCCGTGACCGCTGGGCGGCGGGCGGCGCGAAACGCGCTCGGTACGGCGTTGCGCGACCACGGCCTGCATCGTTCGCCCAATTCCGGCTGGCCGGAAGCGGCGATGGCCGGCGGGCTTGACCTGCAGCTGGCGGGACCGCGGATCTATGCGGGTGCGCTGGTCAATGAACCGATGATCAACGGCGCGGGCCGGGCAGTGGCAACGGTGGCCGATGTGGAGGCCGGCGTTTCTATATTCTACGGCGCCTGCGGCTCGCTCACAGTCCTGGTGGCGATTTCGGCCGTTCTCGCCAGTATAGTTTAAGCTTGTTACTCGGATCGAAAAAATTCATCCGCCTCCGTTAACACCGAATTTTCCAATTGTCTTAAACGTCTATCATTGCAGACACTGTAAAGTCTGTGTGGTGTTGGGACGCCAGTAACAAAGGTGCGTATTTTCGGAGAGGATTTTTCATGCGTAAATTCTTCGTTGCCTCATTGGCACTCTTATTGATGCAATTTCATTCGTCTTCCGCCTTCGCCGCCAATCTTATTGCCAAGGTCAGCCTTTCTTCTCAAACCATGACTGTGTCACAGAACGGTTTCGTGCTGTATCGCTGGAAGGTTTCAACGGCGCGCAAGGGTTATGTCACGCCGCAGGGCAGCTGGAGCGCCAAGTGGCTGTCGAGGAACCATCGCTCGCGCAAATATGATGACGCGCCGATGCCCTACGCGGTGTTCTTCAACGGCGGTTACGCCGTTCACGCGACCTTCGACCTCAAGCGCCTCGGCCGCCCGGCCTCGCACGGCTGTATCCGCCTGCATCCGGAAAATGCCGCCGAGTTTTTTGCGCTGGCCAGCCAGTACGGTCTGAAGAATACCAAGATCGTCGTTAGCCGCTGACCGGGCACTCTGACGCTTCGAGGCGGGCGATGACGCCGGCCTCGAAGCATTTGGGTCGACTCAATTCAGGTCGATGACGATCTTGCCGAACGCGCCGCGATCGAGATGATCGAGTGCCGAGTGCAGGTCCTCCAGCGGGTAGCGTGCGTCGATGACCGGTTTGATTCCCGTCGAATCGATGGCACGCCCGAAATCCTCCAGCGACCGCCGATGGCCGACGCTGATCCCCTGAATGACCGGTGACTTCAACAGCAGCGGCGCGGCGGGGCCGGCGACCTCGAAACCCTCGAAGACACCGATGACAGAGATTTTCCCGTGAACGGCAACGGCGCGGATCGATTGCCCGAGATTGGGGCCGCCGGCGATTTCCAGAATGTGGTCAGCGCCTTCGTCGCCGGTGATCCTGTAGACGGCCTCGACCCAGTCCTCGTTGCTGCTGTTGATGCCGTGGTCGGCGCCGAGCGCCTTTGCCCGTTCCAGCTTGCCGTCGCTGCGCGAGGTGACGATGACGTTGGCGCCATGCGCCTTGGCGATCTGCAGCCCGAACAGGGCAACGCCGCCGGTGCCCTGGACGAGCACGGTCGAACCGGCCTTAAGCTTGCCGAGCTCGATCAGTGCGAACCATGCGGTGAGGCCCGCAACGGGCAGGGTGCTTGCCTCGGCGTCGTCAAGGCTTTGCGGCGACGCGGCAAACCAGTCCTGCGGAAACACGACGTAGTCGGCCAGGACGCCCTGATAGGCGCCGCCAAGCGTCTTGTAGGCTGGCGTGCGGGCATTACCGTTGTCTCCAGCGTCGATCCAGTCTGGCTTGAAGATGGACATCACCCGGTCGCCGGGTTTGAAACGGCTGACACCGGAGCCGATCGCATCGACCACACCGGCCATGTCGGAAGCCGGAACGAACGGGTCGGGCAGCGTCAGCCCCATGCCCGTTTCGATCACCAGCTTGTCGCGATAGTTGAGCGAGGCTGCCGAAACCTTGACGCGGATTTCGCCCGGTCCCGGCTCAGGGACCGCCACGGTCTCCAGTTTCAGATTGTCGCGGCCGATCGCCGGCATCGACCAGCGCCTCATTGTTTCCGTCATGTTTCGTCTCCTGCTTTTTGGGTTGGTTCAAGCGATGAGGCGAAGCTAGCATTGCGTTTCATTCGCCAGTGGCGATATGATTTCCGTACATTGGTTCCCTGAGGGCTACAAAAGCAATGAATGATCGTTTGAATGGTGTGTCCGTCTTCGTCGAGGCGGTTGAAGCCGACAGTTTTTCCGCAGCCGCCCAGCGGCTCAATCTGTCGCGCTCGGCTGTCGGCAAGACGATTGCCCGGTTGGAGGGACGGCTCGGTGCCCGGCTGTTCCACCGCACCACGCGTAGCCAGACGCTGACGGAAGATGGTCAGGTTTTTTATGAACGCTGCCTTCGGGCACTGGAAGAGTTACAGGCGGGCGAGGCCATGCTCGAATCGGGACGCAAGGAGGTGGCGGGGCGTCTTCGGGTTTCCATGCCCGTCCTGTTCGGTCGGCGCTGCGTTGCGCCGATTCTTCTGAAACTGGCCAGCGAGCACCCGAAACTCGAACTCGACCTGAATTTCACCGATAGCCGGGTCGATATCCTCGAAGACGGCTTCGATCTTGCCATTCGCAATGGTCCGCTTGGCGAGTGGCCGGGGCTGATGGCGCGCCGGTTGGCGCATCAGCGCATGACGGTCTGTGCCTCTCCGGATTATCTGCGCATTCATGGCACGCCGGCGACCAGAGACGAACTGGCAGATCATCATGCGATCCTCTATGCCCGCTCCGGCCGCATCCGCTCGTGGCTCTTTCCGGTGGAGGGTGGGCCGGACGCCGAAATCCTGCCACCGTCGCGCATGCGTTTCGATGATCTGGAGATGATCGCCGATGCTGCGGTTGCCGGGCTTGGGCTCGTCTGGCTACCCTGCTGGCTGGTCCAGGACAGGGTGCATGACGGCCGTCTTGTCCGGCTGTTTGCGGATGAACGCCGCCTGTCCTTCGATTGCCATGCCGTCTGGCCGCAGACGCCGCATCTGCCGATGCGCGTACGGCTCGCGATCGATGCTTTGGTCGCCGGCCTGCCGGCCGCAACAGGCCTTTGAGGGGCGGTATTTCAAACCTGGCTTGATGTTTGGGCAACACCATCGCCATAAATGCAACTCTTGGGCTCAAGGCCATTGGCTTTTCAGCCGCATTTACCTATAGGTTCGCCAAAACATGAATTCTAAAGAGGTATGGGCGTGACAGCTACATTCGACAAGGTCGCCGACATTATTGCAGAAACCAGCGAGATCGATCGCGAAACGATCACGCCCGAAAGCCACACCATCGACGATCTGGGCATCGACAGCCTGGACTTCCTCGACATCGTCTTTGCGATCGACAAGGAATTCGGCATCAAGATCCCGCTTGAGCAGTGGACGCAGGAAGTCAACGAAGGCAAGGTTTCGACGGAAGAGTATTTCGTCCTGAAGAACCTGTGCGCCAAGATCGACGAACTGAAGGCCGCCAAGGGCTGATGACGGTATCCTGCGTTTGACACGCGGGAACACCTGCATGATTGGTATCAATGCCGCCTGTCGCGTGGACTGCGCTTGACAGGCGGCATTTGCGTTTTTACTTGACGGGCGCATGATCGCGGCACCGAACCGGTTTCGGGCGGGGTCATGCGAATTTGAAATCCGGGGCAGGTCAGGCGATGTCTCTAACGCCCCGCGCTCCGGGCCAAGCTGGATTTGCTCCTGATGCTCCTTGAATATTTTCAGATGATCGACCGGGTCGAAACGGTCGATCTCAACGCCAAGACGCTGACGGCGCGCTCTGTGGTTCCGGCCAAAAGCCTCGTCTTTGAGGGGCATTTCCCCGGCTATCCGCTGGTTCCCGGCGTCCTTTTGATCGAGACCATGGCGCAGGCCTGCGGCTTTCTCGTGCTGGCGGCGACGGATTTCGCGGCGATGCCGTTCCTCATGTCGGTCGATAGCGCCAAGATGCGCACCTTTGTCGAGCCCGAAGCCGTGCTCGACATTGAGGCCTTTCTCGAACATGACGGCTCCGGCTTTGCCGTCGTGAAGGCCAAAATCACCTCGCAGGGCAAGAAGGTCTGCGACGCGCAGCTGAAACTGCGCACCATGCCGTTCGATCAGGTGCCGCTCGGCCCGATCGTGAAAAAACGTGCCGAAGAAGTGGGGCTGACGGCTGCAATGGCGGTCTCGGCAGCGACGGGGAAATGACGATGAGCAAATCCGCCAATGATGTTGTGATCACCGGTGTCGGCATCGTCACCAGCCAGGGCGTTGGCACAGAGGTGCACACCGCGCTTCTGACGGCCGCAGAGCCGCCTGCCGTGCGTGTCGAGACCGAGCGTTTCGCGCCCTATCCGGTGCACCCGCTGCCTGAGATCGACTGGTCTCAGCAAATTTCCAAGCGTGGCGACCAGCGGCAGATGGAAAACTGGCAGCGCCTCGGCGTCTTCAGTGCCGGCCTGGCGCTTGATGATGCCGGTTTCAAGGACCATCTGGAGGCCTGCGGCAGCATGGACATGATCGTGGCCGCCGGTGGTGGCGAGCGCGACATCACCGTTGATTCGTTGATTGTCGATGAAGCGCTGAAGCGCAACGACCGCGAACAGTTGCTCAACGAAAAGCTGACGACCGAGCTGCGTCCGACGCTGTTTCTGGCCCAGCTTTCCAATCTGATGGCGGGCAATATCTCCATCGTCCACAAGGTTACCGGCTCTTCGCGCACGTTCATGGGGGAAGAGGGCGCCGGCATTTCGGCGGTCGAAACCGCTTTTGCCCGGATCAAGGCCGGACAGTCGACCCATACGCTGGTCGGCGGCGCGTTTTCGGCCGAACGTCCCGACATGATCCTGCTGATCGAAGCGATCCAGGGCCATGCGCTCGGCGGCTATCATCCGATCTGGTCGCGCAAGCCGGAAAATGGCGGCGGCATGATTACCGGCTCGGTCGGTGCGTTCCTGATGCTGGAATCGCGCGAGCATGCGGAAGCGCGCGGCGCCCGCATCTATGCAACGATCGATGCCGTTGGCGGAGATCGCGGCAGTCGCGAGGGTGATCGCCTCGAGCGGCGTCTGCAATATCTGACGGCGCCGGCGGCAGACGCCGATCCGTCGCGGACCGTGGTCTTTTGCGGCACGACAGGGTTTCCGGATCTTGCGGCCCGCGAAAAGGCGTTTCTCGATGCGCAGTTCCCGAAAGCTGCCGTGCGCGCCTATGGCGGCCTTGTCGGTCATGCGCTGGAATCCCAGTTTCCGCTGGGCCTGGCTTTTGCGGCGCTGTCGCTTGGAGCCGGTGCCAAGGTACCACCGTTTGATCCGGCCGCCGAGATTCCCATGGAAAAGTCTGCAAGGACGGCCATCGTCACGACGATCGGTCATGCGCGCGGCGAAGGCATCGCCGTGCTTTCGGCAGAAGAATAAGGAGCGGCAGATATGACCAGCGCTTACAAGGATCATCTCGGCCGCCCACTGATCGCCGTCACCGGCATGGGCGTCATCACTTCGCTCGGGCAGGGCGTCGAGGATAACTGGAAGGCGCTGACGTCTGGCGTCTCCGGCATCCACAAGATCACCCGCTTCCCCACCGAAGGGCTCTCGACAAAAATCAGCGGAACCGTCGATTTCATTGATCTGCCTGCTGAAAACGCCGTCGAGCGGTCCTACGCCTTTGCGCGCGAAACGACCGCTGAAGCTTTGGCGCAGGCCGGAGTGTCCGGCGATTTCAACGGCCCGCTGTTTCTGGCGGCGCCGCCGATCGAGCCGGAATGGAGCGCCCGCTTCGAGCTTGCCGACCGTTCGCGGCCCTCGCAGAAGCCGGGCGATGCCTATGACCGTTTTCTCGCGGCCATGCGCGACCGTTCCGATCCCGTGTTCCATGAGGCTGCATTGTTCGGCGCCATTTCCGAGCGCCTGTCCGACCGGTTCGGAACGCGGGGACTGCCCGTAACGCTGTCGACCGCCTGCGCCTCGGGCGCAACGGCCATCCAGCTGGGTGTCGAAGCAATCCGCCAGGGACGCACCGACCGGGCGCTCACGGTTGCGACGGATGGTTCGGTCAGTGCCGAGGCGCTGATCCGTTTCGCACTTCTGTCGGCTCTTTCGACCCAGAACGACCCGCCGGAGCGGGCATCGAAGCCTTTCTCCAAGGACCGCGACGGCTTCGTTATTGCCGAAGGTGCCGCGACGCTGGTGCTGGAATCGCTGGAAGCGGCGGTCGCGCGCGGCGCAAAAATCTACGGCATCCTGAAGGGCTGCGGCGAAAAGGCCGATTCGTTCCACCGCACGCGGTCCTCGCCAGATGGCGGTCCGGCGATCGCGACGATCCGCGCCGCCCTTGCCGATGCTGGTCTGAACGAAGGTGACATCAACTATATCAACGCCCATGGCACATCGACGCCCGAGAATGACAAGATGGAATATGGCGCGATGCTGTCGGTGTTCGGCGATGCCCTGCCGTCCATTCCGGTCTCGTCGAACAAGTCGATGATCGGCCACACACTGACGGCGGCCGGCGCCGTCGAGGCGGTGTTCTCGCTGCAGACGATCCTGACCGGCACCGTGCCGCCGACGATCAACTACCAGAACCCCGATCCGACCATCGTTCTCGATGTCGTGCCGAATGTGAAGCGGGAGGCAAAGGTGACGGCCGTCCTGTCGAACTCCTTCGGCTTCGGCGGCCAGAACGCCAGCCTTGTCATGGCCGCTGAACCGGCCTAATCGGACATCATATCTTTTCGAGGCAACACGCCTCGGGCTCAAGGACTTATATCATGCGCGCTTTGCAACTGGTCGACGACCGCAAGCTGGAAATCACCGACCTTCCCGAGCCGGACGCGCCGGGTCCCGGCGAAGTCACCCTTCGCGTCAAGGCCGTCGCGCTCAATCATATCGACGTCTGGGGCTGGCGCGGCATGGCCTTTGCCAAGCGCAAGATGCCGCTGGTGATTGGTGCTGAAGCCTCCGGCGTCGTCGATCAGATCGGCCCGGGCGTTGCCAACGTCCTGCCGGGACAGCTCGTCTCCATCTATGGCGCCCGCACCTGTGGCCTGTGCCGTCCGTGCCGCGAAGGCCGCGACAATCTTTGCGAACATGTCGGCGGCGTGCACGGCTTCCATCTCGATGGCTTCGCGCAGGAGAAGGTCAATCTGCCGGCACGCCTGCTCGTTCCGGCCCCTCCGGGTGTGGACGCAGTTGCTGCAGCCGTAGCGCCGGTCACCTTCGGTACCGTCGAGCACATGCTGTTCGACAATGCCAAGCTCGAACCCGGCGAAACCATTCTCATCCATGCCGGCGGTTCCGGCATCGGTTCGGCGGCGATCCAGCTTGCCAAGAAGATCGGCTGCACCGTCATCACCACCGTCGGCTCCGACGACAAGATCGAGAAGGCCAAGGCGCTCGGCGCCGATCATGTCATCAACTACCGCAAGGATCGCTTTGAGGGCGTCACCCGCAAGCTGACCAAGAAGAAGGGCGTCGATGTCGTCTTCGAACATGTCGGTAAGGATACCTGGGCTGCCTCGATGTTCGTCCTGAAGCGCGGCGGGCGTCTGGTCACCTGCGGTTCGACCTCCGGTGTCTCCACCGAAATGAACCTGATGATGCTGTTCCAGCAGCAGCTGAAGCTGCTCGGTTCCTTCGGCTGCCGCATGGAGAACATGGCCGACGCCATGCAGAAGATGGCGCGCGGGCTCGTTCATCCCGTCATCGACACCGAAGTCGGCTTTACCGAGATCGACAAGGCGCTGGAACGGATGGAAACACGCCAGGTCTTCGGCAAGATCATCCTGCGGATGGACTGAACACAGTGCGCATGCTGATCACACGGCTGGTTCTTTCGCTGGAGCATTTCCGCCAGTGGTCGATCGCGCAGTTCGTCTTTTTGCTGTTGGGCACGCTGAAACTGTTCCCGGCCAGAAGCGCGATCGAGTTCTCTGACCGTTTCACCCGTTGGCTGGGACCGAAGCTGAGGCACCGCCACCGGCTGACGATGACCAATCTGCGCAACGCCTTTCCGGAGAAGAGCGAGGCGGAGATCGAGGCGATTGCGCTGGAAAGCTGGGGCAGCATCGGGCGGCTCGCCGCCGAGTATGTCTTCCTGGATGAGCTCTTTGATTTCGATCCGGAAAACCTGAAACCCGGCCGTATCGAGGTTTCCGGCATCCCGCTGTTCATCGAATTGCGCGACAACCCGCGTCCGTTCATCGTCTTTACCGCCCACAGCGGAAATTTCGAGCTGCTGCCGGTCGCAAGTGCCGCCTTTGGGCTGGATGTGACCGTGCTTTTCCGGCCGCCGAACAATCCGTATGTTGCTGAAAAAGTGTTTGATTTCCGCAAGCAGCGGATGGGCAACCTCGTCCCCTCGCATGCGGGCTCCTCGTTTACGCTTGCGCGCAGGCTGGAGGCGGGCGGTGCTGTCGGCGTTCTGGTCGATCAGAAGTTCCGCAAAGGCCTGACGACGAAATTCTTCGGCCGGGATGTACGCACCAATCCTTTGCTTGCCAAACTGGTGCGGCAGTTCAATTGCGAAGTCTATCCGGCCCGGTCCATCCGGCTGCCGGACGGGCGCTTTCGTCTGGAACTGGAGCCGGCCATCGAGATCCCGCGCAAGCCGGATGGCGGGGTTGATGTCACCGCGACGGCGCAATTGCTCAACGACAAGGTCGAGAGCTGGGTGCGTGAATATCCGGGGCAGTGGCTGTGGTATCACGACCGCTGGAACATCAAGAAGACCCTGAAAGATTGACCATCGCGTTCGCCTATTGGCTTGTCGTCGAAACGGCCTGCACGGCATCTTTGGCGTGAGCTAAGCGTGGCCTATTGAATCGCGGCCGGGAAGGGGCGGTCCCAAAGGTCGCCTCCGGCCAGGAAATGCCCGCCCCATTCGGTTGTTTTATACTCAGGGCCCAACATAACTTCACTGGAAACGTTTTAGGTGATTTTTCAGAGTTGAACGCGTTTTCTTTGCGTGTAAACTGAGTTTCTATCGACGATTGCAAGCGCTTCGGGTCTGGCGATTGGCCCGATTCAATCGATTAGTTGACTGGTTCGACCTTCCAGGCGAGTTGGGCGAGCCTTGAACGAAGTGGACGGGAGTGGGGCGGAATTGAAGTCACTGATCGATCTCTTCTGGTTCAAATATTCTCAGCTGCAATATGCCGTGCATTCCGGCGAAAAGGTGCTGATCTCCATTCTTGAGCGCGAAATCGATCCCGTCCTAAGAGCGATCTACGATGAAAAGGCGGAAACCGTTGTCGATGCGCGTCAGCAGTTTCAATTCATCCTTGATCTGCTGACCAAGGAAGCCGACGATGTCTCCAGCGTGTTGCGTCAGCGCGATGCCTTGCAAGGTCTGGCCGACCGGTATTTCTCAGCCGGCAGCGATGCGGTTGCTGGAAAAGGTTGGGTGCCGGCTGCTCCGCCTCTTGCCGTGCTGAAGGGACGGGTCGATGAGGGCTTCCTCAACGAAGCGATTCTCGACTGCCTGCCGGACCGGATTGCGGTGATCACGCCGGATTATCGCTATCTCTACACAAATCCCGTCAATGCGGCGCGCCTTGAAGAACGTCCGATGGACCTCGTCGGCCGCCATGTCGTCGAGTTCGTCGGCATCCAGCGGTTCGAGCAACGCGTCAAACCGAACCTGGATAAGTGTTTTTCCGGCGAATTGGTGGACTATACCTTTGCCAAGGAGACCGAAAATCGCACCATCATCGTGCGCTGCCGGATGACGCCGTGCATGTCGAGCACCGGCAAGATCATCGGCGCCATTCTCGTTCTGCAGGAAATAGCCGACCGCCGCCGGTCGATCGCCGCCTGAGGCCAAAAGGCGAGGGCGCTTGTCCTCGGTTCTATTTGTCCGACCAGACGGCCAGTTCGTATCCATCCGGATCCTGGAAGTGAAAACGTCTGCCGCCGGGGAAGGAAAAGGTTTCGACAACGATGCGGGCACCGGCCGCTTCGAGCCGCGCCTGGGTCGCGGCCAGATCGTCGGCGTAGAGGATAATCAGCGGGCCGCCTGGCTTTGCGGTCCCGGTCGTCAATCCGCCGGTCAGCCGGCCGTCGCTGAATTCGCAATAGTCCGGGCCGTATTCGGTGAACGACCAGCCAAAGACCGATCCGTAAAATGCTTTTGAGCGGCCGATGTCGGAGACCGCGAATTCGATATTGTCGATCTGGCGATCAATGCCCTTTTGTCCCATCTCTGTCTTCCTTGCCTATGCTTCCAGCAGTTGTTTCAATGTGGCGAGATCCTTTTGGACCCAATCGCGATCGGTGTCGAATTGGTCCTCGCTGACGCCGGGCAGTTTCAACAACGTGAACATGACTTCCGCGCCATCGCCGTTCGGAACAACGCGCAGCGCGTTGTGCACCACAAGGCCCGTTACCATTGTCACGGAGTGATCCATCACGCCCAGATCGTTTGGTGGTGTGAAGCGGACCCGGACGCTGCCGAGCGGACCATGTGCGACCCAGTCGTCGCCATCCGGCTCAAGGCCCGATCCAAGCCCGGATGCCCAGAGCGGCATGTTTTCCGGCCTGGCTGCAAAGGCGTAGACATCGCGCCAGTTCCGCTCGATACCGATATGAACGATTGTCGCGTCCATCACAGGCGCCATGTTTTCTCCCTCCCTGTTTCTGCCCCGTTTCCCGCGATTTCCGTATGCTGCGCTGAACGTTCCAAAGCTTACCCGGCCCCGCCGGAAAAGTCTCGCTTTTGACAACAATCACTTGTTCTTAATCGATTTGAATGCCAAAACTCCCTCAGCATCCGCAAGGCGTATTAGGGCATCCGAAGCTGCATAAAATCGCCCTGCAAGTTCAATCTGGTGGAGTGTGCGCGCGCCCAGCTGGGCCCTGGCACCTTCACTGTCCAACGGAGGCACATACGTGGCACAGGCAGAAATCGGCCTTATCGGTCTTGGCGTTATGGGATCAAACCTGGCGCTCAATATTGCCGAAAAGGGCAACAAGATCGCCGTCTTCAACCGCACCGTTGAAGCGACGCGGAAGTTCTATGCCGAAGCCGGCGCATTGCAGAGCCAGATCGTGCCGTGTGAAACCATCGAGGAGTTCGTCGCGGCGATCCGCCCGCCGCGGCCGATCATCATCATGATCAAGGCCGGCGAGCCCGTCGACCAGCAGATGGAGCTGCTCAAGCCCTATCTGGAGAAGAACGACATCATGATCGATGCCGGCAATGCCAATTTTCGCGATACGATGCGACGCTTCGACACTCTCAAGGACAGCGGCCTGACCTTTATCGGCATGGGCGTTTCCGGTGGCGAGGAGGGCGCACGCCACGGCCCGTCCATCATGGTCGGCGGCAAGGAAGAGTCCTGGAAGCGCGTCGAGAAAGTGCTGACCTCGATTGCGGCGAAATACAATGAAGACCCCTGCGTTGCCTGGCTCGGCGAGAACGGTGCGGGCCATTTTGTCAAGACCATCCACAATGGCATCGAATATGCCGATATGCAGATGATCGCCGAAATCTACGGCATCCTGCGTGACGGCCTGAAGATGAGCGCCACCGAAATCGGCGAGGTTTTCGGCGAGTGGAACAAGGGACGGCTCAATTCCTACCTGATCGAAATCACCGAGAAGGTTTTGAAGGCGGCCGACCCGATTACCGGCAAGCCGATCGTCGATCTCATCCTCGACAAGGCCGGCCAGAAGGGCACCGGCAAATGGTCGGTGATCGAGGCGCAGAACATGGGCATCCCGGCAACCGCGATCGAAGCGGCTGTTGCTGCCCGCAGCATTTCGTCGGTCAAGGGCGAGCGCGAGGCGGCTGAAAAGGTGCTCGGCCTGCCCAATGTCGGCGAATTCAGGATTGCCGATAAGGCGGCCTTCCTCAAGGATCTCGAAAGCGCGCTTCTGGCCGCCAAGATCGGCGCCTATGCGCAAGGGTTCGCCGTCATGGCGGAAGCCTCGCGCGAGTTCGGCTGGAACCTGCCGATGCCGACGATTGCCCGCATCTGGCGCGCAGGCTGCATCATCCGCTCGGCATTCCTTGATGAAATCACCACCGCCTTCACCAAGGACCCGAATGTTGCCAACCTGATTGTCACGCCGGCCTTTTCCGGCATGGTCAAGGAAACCGACGGCGCCCTTCGCCGGGTCGTCTCGGCGGCCGTCCTCGGCGGCCTGCCGGTTCCCGCCCTTGCCTCGGCGCTCGGCTATTTCGACAGCTATCGCCGCGGCCGCGGCACGGCAAACGTCATCCAGGCGCAGCGCGACTTTTTCGGCGCACATGGTTTCGACCGCATCGATGGCGCGGATTCGCATCACGGCCCATGGGGCAGTGGTCTCAACGCCTGATTGGCCGGCTGATTGCCGCAGAGACTTGGTGTCAGAGCGGCCGCTGATCGATCAGCGGCCGTTTCGTTTGTGCCAATCAGTTTTGAAGAACCGGAAAGCTCAATGTCTGCAGTTCGCTTGCAGGCCGGCCTTCGATGCGGGCGATCACCGCTTTTGCCAGTTCGCGCCCGGCAAGCCTGAAATCCTCCCTGAGGGTGATAACCTCTGGCCTCAGCCACTGCAGGAAGTCGTTCGACTGCTTTGAGACGATGTCGATGTCGTGTCCGAGCTTCAGTCCCGCCGCTTCAATGCCGGCAACCAGAGCCACTGCACCGCCACCACTGCCGGAGATCGCGCCGTCGGGCGCGTCCGGCGCACGCATCACCGCCTCGCAGGCGGCGCGGATATCGGCCAGGCTGTTGTCGAGATCGACCGTGTTGAACGGAACGGACGCTGCTCCGAAATCCCGCAAGCCACGCTCGAAACCGGTCCGCATGTGGATGTGATAGGTCAGCGACCGGGGGGGCTGCAGCAGCATGATCCGGCGCCGGCCGCGCTCCACCAGCATGCGCACGGCATCGTAGGCAAAGCGCTCATTGTCGAAGTCATGGTAGGGATGGACGAGGCCCATTTCCGTGCGGCCATGTGTGCCGAAGGGGAAATTGCGCTCCATCATCAGGGCGACGCGCGGATCCTTCGGCTCGGTTCGCGAAATGATGACCCCGTCTGCAGCGCCGGTATCCAGCACGTAACGCACCGGATCGAGCGGATCGCTATGGCCACTGTAGGGCGTGATGACCAGATGATACTGTGTCGTCGCCAGGATCTCCGAGACGCCGATGACCATCGGGCTCGTCAGGCCGATGAATTCCTCCTCCAGGTTGAGGATCAGGCTGATGACGTTCGTCTTGCCCGTGCGCAGACGCACCCCGGCACGATTGGGGTGGTATCCGACCTGGGCGGCGATCAGCCGGACGCGCTCCTTGGTCTCGGCGCCGATGTCGGGCGCGTCCTTCAAGGCCCGCGACACCGTGGTGATGCCAAGGCCGGTCATGAAGGCAATTGTCTTCAAGGTCGGACGTTCGTTCGGTGAGGGCGGCAGGGTTGCCTGCCGGCTCTTGTGTTTTTCGTCCATTCTCCGCCCACCACCTTCCCGTATTCAGGCTGCACTGACGCAAGGACAGCATTTTGCCTGCGGCAGCCCCAGAGGGTCCGCCCGCTTTATATACGATTCATGACGTAGGGGTAGCTGCGGCCCGCGCTCCCCCTAAACTCAAAATCTGTAACGATACAGTTCTCTTGTCGAGCGGTTTTTTCCGTTCCGCCGCGGCAACTCTCCGTAGAGTTGAATCATGCGTCGCACCGTTGGAAATTTGCACGTGCGAAATGGCGCCTAGCATGAGGTTGATGCGAATAGCTAGAAAAATGCCAGAATAATTGTGTTTTTTGTGATTATGGCGCTGATTCCGCACTGCGATAAACCGGCGGCATCAGTCCGCGGAGGCAGGAAGTACGACATCCATAGGTTGTCCATAACTTTTTCTGAGGAATTATGGGCTGCGGCGGTTGCGTCTGCTAATCGATTGAACTAAGTTTTTCCGGTAACGTTACAGTGAGGGAGGAAAACTCATGAAATTGCGTTTGTTGGCTGCTGCATTGGCGGCGACTGTAGTGCTTCCATTCGGCATCGCTAACGCGGCCGATCTGGAAGTGACGCATTGGTGGACGTCCGGCGGGGAAGCCGCGGCGGTTGCGGAACTTGCCAAGGCATTCGATGCTACCGGCAATAAATGGGTCGATGGTGCGATCGCCGGTTCCGGCGGCACGGCGCGGCCGATCATGGTCAGTCGCATCACCGGCGGCGACCCGATGGGCGCGACCCAGTTCAACCATGGCCGTCAGGCTGAGGAACTGGTGCAGTCCGGCCTGATGCGCGATCTGACCGATATTGCCACGAAGGAAAGCTGGAAGGACATCGTCAAGCCTTCGAGTCTGCTCGACAGCTGCACGATCGACGGCAAGATCTATTGCGCCCCAGTCAATATCCATTCCTGGCAGTGGCTGTGGCTTTCGAATGCGGCCTTCAAGACGGCCGGCGTCGATGTGCCGAAAAACTGGGATGAATTCGTCGCTGCCGCTCCGGCACTCGAAAAGGCCGGTATCGTTCCGCTTGCCGTCGGCGGTCAGCCCTGGCAGTCGGCCGGTGCGTTCGACGTGCTGATGGTGGCAATCGCCGGTAAGGACGTCTTCAACAAGGTGTTCGGCGACAAGGATGAGGAAGCCGCCGCAGGTCCCGAAATCGCCAAGGTGTTCAAGGCTGCCGACGATGCCCGCAAGATGTCGAAGGGCAGCAACGTGCAGGATTGGAACCAGGCGACCAACCTGGTCATCACCGGCAAGGCTGGTGGTCAGATCATGGGTGACTGGGCGCAGGGCGAGTTCCAGCTGGCTGGCCAGAAGGCCGGTACCGATTACACTTGCTTGCCGGGCCTCGGCGTCAACGAGATCATCTCGACCGGTGGCGACGCCTTCTACTTCCCGCTTTTGAAGGATGAAGAGAAGTCCAAGGCGCAGGAAGTGCTAGCCTCGACGCTTCTCAACCCGGCGACCCAGGTTGCCTTCAATCTGAAGAAGGGCTCGTTGCCGGTTCGTGGTGACGTCGATCTGGCCGCTGCCAACGACTGCATGAAGAAGGGTCTCGAAATCCTTGCCAAGGGCAATGTGATCCAGGGTACCGACCAGCTTCTGTCGGCCGACAGCCAGAAGCAGAAGGAGGACCTCTTTTCCGAGTTCTTCGCATCGTCGATGACGCCGGAGGATGCGCAGAAGCGCTTCGCCGAAATCATCGCTTCGGCCGACTGATAGGCCAATCTCCGTGGAAGACCGGTTCCGCATTTGCGGGGCCGGTTTGAGGCTCCCGGTGGTGTCATGCCGGGGCTTCAGCCACATCCTGAAGAAAACCACCATCCAGGGGAGGGTTGACCTATGACGGGCCAAGCGAACGCCGGCCGGCCAAACCAGTTGCTGCGCAATCTGCATTCAAAGATTGCCTCAATTCCGATGATACTCACCGCCGTCGTCATCTTCCTCGGCGGTACGCTCTGGACGGTGTTTTATTCCTTCACCAATTCCAAGCTGCTGCCGCGCCTTTCCTTCGTCGGGCTTGATCAGTACGAGCGTTTGTGGGCAGCGCCCCGCTGGCTCATTTCCATCCAGAACCTTGCGATTTATGGTGTGTTTTCGCTGATTTTCAGCCTCGTCATCGGCTTTCTTCTCGCCGCGCTGATGGACCAGAAGATCCGCTTCGAAAATGCCTTCCGCACGATCTTCCTCTATCCTTTTGCGCTTTCCTTCATCGTCACCGGCCTTGTCTGGCAATGGATCCTCAATCCGGAGTTCGGTGTCCAATCCGTCGTCCGCTCGCTGGGGTGGAGCAGCTTTACATTCGATCCGCTCTACAATTCCAACATCGTCATCTACGGCATCCTGATCGCCGCGCTGTGGCAGGGCACCGGCCTTGTCATGTGCCTGATGCTGGCCGGCCTGCGCGGGATCGACGAGGACATCTGGAAGGCTGCGCGTGTCGATGGCATCCCGATGTGGAAGACCTATGTCCTGATCATCATCCCGATGATGCGGGCTGTGTTCATCACCACACTCGTGATCATCGCCAGCGGCATCGTCCGCGTCTACGACCTCGTCGTGGCGCAGACCAGCGGCGGTCCGGGTATCTCCTCGGAAGTGCCTGCAAAATATGTCTACGACTATATGTTTCAGGCGCAGAACCTCGGTCAGGGCTTTGCCGCCTCGACCATGATGCTGATCACGGTCGCCATCATCATCGTGCCCTGGGCCTATCTGGAATTCGGAGGACGCAAGCGTGGCTGATACTGTAACCCTCAAAGGACAGGCCGCCCACGCCGCTGCCTCCCGACTGACCCCCGGGCCGCAGGGCAAAAAGCCCCGCCCGATGTTCTCACCGCGAAACATCATGGTCTATGGCGCGCTGATCTTCGCTGCAGCCTACTATCTGCTGCCGCTCTATGTGATGGTTGTCACCTCGCTCAAGGGCATGCCGGAAATCCGGCTCGGCAATATCTTCTCGCCACCGCTCGAAATTACTTTCGAGCCCTGGGTGAAGGCTTGGTCCAGCGCCTGCACGGGGCTCAACTGCGACGGCCTTTCGCGCGGTTTCTGGAACTCGGTGCGCATCACCATTCCCTCGACAATCGTCTCGATCGCGATCGCCTCGGTCAACGGCTATGCGCTGGCGAACTGGCGCTTCAAGGGGGCAGACCTGTTCTTCACGATCCTGATCGTCGGCGCGTTCATCCCGTATCAGGTGATGATCTATCCGATCGTCATCGTGCTGCGCGAAATGGGCCTCTATGGCTCGCTGACCGGCCTGATCATCGTCCACACGATCTTCGGCATGCCGATCCTGACGCTTTTGTTCCGCAACTACTTCACGTCGCTGCCGGAAGAACTGTTCAAGGCGGCCCGTGTCGATGGGGCAGGGTTCTGGACGATCTATTTCAAGATCATGCTGCCGATGTCGCTGCCGATCTTCGTGGTCGCGATGATCCTGCAGGTCACCGGCATCTGGAACGACTTTCTGTTCGGCGTGGTGTTCACCCGGCCCGAATACTATCCGATGACCGTCCAGCTCAACAATATCGTCAATTCGGTCCAGGGCGTGAAGGAATACAACGTCAACATGGCGGCAACCATCCTGACCGGCGCCGTGCCGTTGATCGTCTACTTCGTCTCCGGACGGCTTTTCGTCCGTGGCATCGCCGCCGGCGCAGTGAAAGGGTAATTGCATGAACAACAACAGCGTATCGGTCAGGGATCTGTCGTTGAGCTTCGGTGCGGTCACCGTTCTCGAAACACTCAATCTCGACATCAAGGACGGCGAATTTCTGGTGCTTCTCGGCTCGTCCGGCTGCGGGAAATCGACCCTTCTCAATTGCATCGCAGGCCTTCTCGACGTCTCCGACGGCCAGATTTTCATCAAGGACAGGAACGTTACCTGGGAAGAGCCCAAGGATCGCGGCATCGGCATGGTGTTCCAGTCCTATGCGCTCTATCCGCAGATGACGGTGGAGGGCAACCTGTCCTTCGGGCTCAAGGTCGCCAAGCTGCCGCAGGCGGAAATCGACAAGCGGGTGGCGCGTGCCGCCGAAATCCTGCAGATTCAGCCGCTCCTCAAGCGCAAGCCATCGGAATTGTCCGGTGGCCAGCGCCAGCGCGTGGCGATCGGCCGTGCGCTTGTGCGCGACGTTGACGTCTTCCTGTTCGACGAGCCGTTGTCGAACCTCGACGCCAAGCTGCGCTCCGAGCTGCGCGTCGAAATCAAGCGGCTGCACCAGTCGCTGAAGAACACGATGATCTACGTCACGCACGACCAGATCGAGGCGCTGACGCTGGCTGACCGCATCGCCGTCATGAAGAGCGGTGTCATCCAGCAATTGGCCGATCCGATGACGATCTACAACATGCCGGAAAACCTTTTCGTCGCCGGCTTCATCGGCTCGCCGTCGATGAATTTCTTCCGCGGCGAGATCAAGGACAGGGGCGGGCGCAAGGTTGTCGAGATCAATGGCGTCGATTTCGCCATGGATGCCTATCCGGCCCGCGGGCCCCTGGAGGCTGGCCGCAAGGTCGTGCTCGGGGTTCGCCCCGAACACGTCAAGGTCGATGAGCCCGGCGCAGAAATTCATGACGCGGTTGTCGATATCGAGGAGCCGATGGGCGCCGACAATCTCCTGTGGCTGAAGCTGGCCGGACAGACCATATCGGTGCGCATTGCCGGTTCGCGGCGCTATGCGCCGGGGAAGGCCCTGCAGCTCAGCTTCGACATGTCGATGGCTTCGGTCTTCGATGCTGTGACGGAAAACAGGATCTAGCCGCTTGATCGGTGGGGCGGAGGTTACCGCCCCTGTCGCGCCGTGACATCTCCGCCGCAAGGGGAGATCAATCGCCGGATGTTGGCGGCTCTAACTAGGCGCCTGTGCGGAAAGAACGATCTCCCCCTTGAGGGGGAGATGTCCCGAAGGGACAGAGGGGGACCCCCCTACTGACAGATATTGGATATTCTCGAATGACCACCTTCAACCAGAACCCTGCCACACTCGACCTTTCCGGCGTCTGGCAGCTTGCCTCGTCCGACAACAGCCACGCGCTGACAATTGCCATTCCCGGCGACGTCC
Organism: Pararhizobium sp. YC-54; assembly: GCF_025847205.1. Taxonomy (GTDB): domain Bacteria; phylum Pseudomonadota; class Alphaproteobacteria; order Rhizobiales; family Rhizobiaceae; genus Pararhizobium. The sequence continues at coordinate 97,096 of NZ_JAOYTH010000001.1, forward strand.
ATAGCGCGTTGCAGGCGGCGGGCGTCATCGCCGATCCCTATGCCGGCCGCAACGAGGATGATGTGCAATGGGTGGCCCATAAGGACTGGGTGCTGGAGCGGACCTTCGACATCGACGCGTCAGAGCTTTCGGGCAGCTGGTATCTGGATATCGAGAGCCTCGACACCGTAGCCGAGGTTTATCTCAACGACGAAGCCGTGCTCCATGCCGAGAATGCCTTCCGGCGATATCGTCCCGATGTCAGCTCCGTGCTGAAGGCCGGGCAGAACCGTTTGCGGATCGTCATCCGCTCCTCGATCGCCGCCGGCGAAAAAGCGCAGGCAGCCCAGCCGTTCTACATTCCCTATTCGACCGGCAATTCGCCGATTGCCAACGGCAACATGCTGCGCAAGCCGCAATGCCATTTCGGCTGGGACTGGAACATCGCCATCGCGCCGCTCGGCATCTATGGCACGATCGCGCTGAAGAGGCTCGCCGCTGCCCGCATCGAACATGTGACGACGCGGCAGGTGCTGCAGGTCGGCGGTGCCGTCGATCTCCAGGTCACGGTGACGCTGTTTGCGAAAGAGCCAGGCATCGTCGGGATCGATTTTGGGCTTGACGGCCAACGCGAGCACCTGGACTGCGCCGTCGACCCGGGCGAAACCCGCATCACCCATGTCTTTACGGTAGACGATCCGGCGCTCTGGTGGCCGGCAGGCAGCGGTGAGCAGGCATTGTCGCAGCTGACTGTGGCATTGCCCGGCGAAACCGTGACGCGTCAGATCGGCTTTCGCACCGTCGAACTGCTGACCGACAAGGATGCGGCCGGCAGCCGTTTTGCGTTCCGCGTCAATGGCCGCGAAATCTTCTGCCGGGGCGCTAACTGGATTCCCGCCGACGCGCTTGCCTCCCGGGTCACGCCGGAGGCTGTCGAGGACCTTTTGCGCTCGGCCGTCGATGCCAATATGAACATGATCCGCATCTGGGGCGGCGGCTTTTATGAACCGGATTGGTTCTACGATCTCTGCGACCGGCTCGGCATCATGGTCTGGCAGGACTTCATGTTCGCCTGCAACCTCTATCCCTCGACGCCGGATTTTCTCGAAAACGTCGCAGCCGAGGTCGAGTATCAGGTCAAGCGGCTGTCCTCGCATCCCTCGATCGTTCTCTGGTGCGGCGACAATGAGCTGGTCGGCGCGCTCACCTGGTTCGAGGAGAGCCGTAGGGATCGTGACCGCTATCTCGTTTCCTATGACCGTCTGAACCGCACCATCGAGACCGGCATCAAGGCGGCAGCGCCGGAAGCGATCTGGTGGCCCTCGAGCCCGTCTGTCGGGCCGCTGAACTTTGGTGATGCCTGGCATGCCGATGGCTCCGGCGACATGCACTACTGGTCGGTCTGGCACGAGAACAAGTCGTTCGATAATTACCGCACCGTGCGGCCGCGCTTTTGCTCGGAGTTCGGCTTTCAGTCCTACACCTCGATGCCGGTCGTCCGGCAGTTTGCCGAACAGAAGGATCTGAACGTCGCTTCGCCGGTGATGGAAGCACACCAGAAAAATGCCGGTGGCAACGAGCGCATCGCCGCCACCATGTTCCGCTATTTCCGTTTCCCGAAGGATTTTTCCAGCTTCGTCTATCTCAGCCAGATCCAGCAGGGACTGGCGATCCGCACCGCCGTCGATTTCTGGCGCTCCTTGAAGCCGCATTGCATGGGAACGCTCTACTGGCAGCTCAACGACACCTGGCCCGTCGCTTCCTGGGCGAGCCTTGACTACGGCGGCAACTGGAAGGCCATGCACTACATGACGCGCCGGTTCTTCCAGCCGGTCGCGGTCGCTGCCATCCCGTCCGATGACGGCAAGACCATCGCATTTTCGATGGTCAACGACACCGCTGCACCGGTCACGGTCGAACTGCAGATTTTCGTTGTTTCGTTGTCGGGTGAAAAACAGCCTTTGATGGCCTCTGCCGGCACCTGCAGTCCGGATCGCGCCGATACGCTGATGACGATTGCCGCATCCGATATCCCCAAGGATGCATTGCTGTTCTGGTCCTTCGAGGCCTCGAACGGCATGCGGGGCGAGGGCCATCATGTCCAGGGCACCTACAAGGCGCTCGACCTCGAGCCTTCGGGTCTTTCCATTTCCGCCACACCGGTCGGCGATGGCTCCTACGGCGTCACGGTGTCGGCCACCGGGCTTGCCTTGCATGTGATGATCGAAGCCGACGTCGAAGGCCGCTATTCCGACAACGCCTTCGACCTGACGGCGGGCGAGAGCCGCGTCATCCGGTTCACGCCGAGACAGCCGCTGGCGGCAGGCGTTGCGCCGGTCTTTACCGGCTACGACCTGCAATCCTGCCAGGGCAATGGGTAGAGGACCGTCATGTTGCGAGGCAAAGTCAATGCCATCACAGGGCGAAGCGGCGCCTTCATGCGCCAGCGTGGCTTCGTCCTGCCGCCGTTTGCCTACTTCCGCGCGCCCGTCGGCCGCTTATCCACCATCCAGGAAGATACCAAGCCGAGCCATCTGCTGGTGCCCAACTACGACACCTGGCTCTCATAAATCCCAAGGAGGAATACCCCATGCAGACCGTCAGCTTCCAGCTTTACAGTGCCCGCAATTTCCCGCCGCTTGCCGAGGTGCTGAAGACCGTCGGTGCAGCCGGCTATAAACAGGTCGAGGGGTATGGCGCTCTCTATGCCGCGCTCGATGATGCGGCCCTGGCTGAACTGAAAGCCGACATGGACAAGAACGGCTTGACCATGCCATCCGCCCATTTCAGCCTCGATCTGCTCGAATCCGATCCCACCCGTGCCGTGCACATCGCCAAGACGCTCGGCATCAAGTCGATCTATTGCCCGCATATCGCCGCCGATCAGCGCCCAACGGACGCGAGCGGCTGGAAGGCCTTCGGCGAACGCCTGGAAAAGGCCGGAAAACCGTTCCGCGATGCCGGTCTCGATTTCGGCTGGCACAACCACGATTTCGAATTCGTGGCGCTGCCCGATGGATCGATCCCGCAGGACCACATCTTTGCCGGTGGTCCGAGCCTTTCCTGGGAAGCCGATATCGCGTGGGTCATCCGCGGCGGTGCCGATCCCTTTGCCTATATCGAGAAGTACGGCAAGCGCATCACCGCGGTTCACGTCAAGGACATCGCGCCAGCGGGTGAGAACGCGGATCAGGACGGCTGGGCCGATGTCGGCCACGGCACCGTCGAATGGGCAAGGCTGTTCAAGGCGCTTTCCGCGACGCCTGCCAAATATTACGTCGTCGAGCACGACAATCCCAAGGATTTCAGGGCGACGGCCGAGCGCTCGATCGCATCGATCAAGACCTATTGAGAGAAAGACAGCACCATGACCAAGGAACGCATGACGGGGGAACTTGGTGTCGGCATCATCGGATGCGGCAACATTTCCACCACCTATTTCAAACTTTCACCGCTCTTCAAGGGCATCAAGGTCATCGCCTGCGCCGACATCAACGCGGCCGCCGCCGAAACGCGCGCGTCCGAATATGGCGTCAAGGCACAGACCATCGAGGAACTGCTTGCCAATCCGGAGATTGACATCGTCGTCAACCTGACGATCCCGGACGCGCATTTCCCGGTCTCCAGGATGATCCTGGAAGCCGGAAAACACGTCTATTCGGAAAAGCCGCTGGTGCTGTCGCTGGAGCAGGGCGAGCAGCTGCGCGGCATCGCAACCGCCAACAATCTCAAGGTCGCCTGCGCCCCGGACACCTTCCTCGGTGGCGCCCACCAGCTGGCGCGTGACCATATCGACCAGGGCAGGATGGGCCGCGTCACGTCCGGCACCTGCCACGTGATGAGCCCGGGCATGGAGATGTGGCATCCGAACCCGGATTTCTTCTTCCTGCCCGGTGGCGGCCCGATCCTCGATCTCGGTCCCTACTACATCGCCAACCTCGTCAACCTGATCGGCCCGGTAAAACGCGTCGCAGCGCTGACCTCTATGGCCAATCACACCCGCACCATCACCAGCGAACCGCGCAAGGGCGAAGTCATTCCGGTCGAGACACCGACCAACATCCATGCGCTGCTCGAATTCCAGAACGGTGCGACGATCACGCTGTCGGCCAGCTGGGATGTCTGGTCGCACAACCATGCCAACATGGAACTCTACGGCACCGAGGGCTCGCTGTTCGTGCCGGACCCGAACTTCTTCGGCGGCACGGTCTTGGCCAGCGGCCGCGACAACGACATCCGGCCTTTGGAAACCTGGGATCATCCGTTCTCCGTTGCCAACCAGGAGCACAAGCAGGGACCGATGGCCAACTACCGCACGGCGGGCCTCGCCGACATGGCGCTCGCCATCCTTAACGGCCGCGACGCGCGTTGCTCGCTGGAACGGGCTCTGCACGGCGTCGATGTCATGGTCTCGATCCTGAAGTCGGGCGAAGAGGGCCGCTTCATCGAGCTGACGACAACCTGCACGCAGCCGGCCGCACTCGGGATCGAGGAAGCCAGGGCTTTGCTCAAGGATGCTAATGCTTAAGTAAGAGGCTAATCAAAGCGTTGGCGGCACGCTGCCAACGCTCCGCTCGGATGCGGCGCAAGCGCTTTGCATCAGGAGGTGTTTGCGTCCATTCCGTTATCGATAGTTCTCTCTGCAATGGCCGGTTAAGCTCGTCGTAAGATCGTGCGCGTATAAATCCAGAAACGCAATCTGGGGTATATGTATGCGTATCGAGACGCTGTTTTGGAGCGCGGTCGTAGTCGTGAGTTGTGCTGTCCTTGTCCATCGCTACCTTGGCAGGCGGACACTCAACAAATGTCTGCTGAAAGCCCCTGATGCCTACGAGGCAGCCCGGGCGAAATTCATCTCCGGTGCCCGCGCTGCTTCACATGGCGATGAGGCTGAACTCGGCATGCTCACGGCAATCGAAACCTTCACTGAAACGCGAGGTGGCAATGCGCCTCCGGCGTTCGCCGAGCTTTCCAGGCGTGAACGACGTTTTGTCGAGCTCGTTCATGCCACGGTCACGCTGCCGGACCCGGAGTTTGAGGGTATGCTCCGGCGTCTTTCGAAAGTGGAACAGCAAATGTTTCAGCAGTTGCGCACTCTTTCACCTTCTCGGGAGCCTCTTAAGTCCCGTATCCAGATAATGCGTGAGCGTCTAGAGGCGCGCAGACGTGCGGAGAGAGAACGCAAACTCGCAGCCGAAGTGAACCGCGAAACTCATGAACGCTCCCCCCGGTTTGATTCGATGCCGATCTCCGACATTCTCGAATGGCTCAAGACCGAGGCTCCACGCGATCCGGATATGTGGCACAAGTTGCCTGAATTGAACTGGGACTATGAAGAGATCTATGACATTCTCCAGTGGGTTGTCAGTCAGCCGGAATGTGATGCATCCACTGCAATTGTCATTCTCCACCTCATGAATGTTGATGTCACGATGGACCTGGCTTCCGGCGGAGAACGGAGGCGAGTTTCTCCCGATTTCGATCCATCAACGAATGCCGAGGTGAAGCTTCTCGCCATTATCGGCAGACGATCAGAAGAGGATAGCTTTGTGCGTCACGAGTTAGCGCCGGACCGGCTTAGCATCGACGAAAACAATGCCGGACTTCTCGCCATGATGCAGAGCGAAAAACAAAGGATAGAGGCGGAGGGCCGAAACGTACCTTTTCCGTTGCCAGTCAAACTCCTTTCGAAGCCGGTCCTCAAAACTGGGCGGCTGCCGCATACAGTCTTTCAAGTCAACGATGATCGGCTTGACTGGCCGGAGGCTATGAAGACGGCGGGCTAGCCGGCCGACGGAAAACGCGTCTTGAAACTGTGAGCAATGGTCTGATTACCGATTTCGATTTTCCAGCTTATACGCTAGACCTAACTCTATCAGGTTTCCGCGGTGCGCTTCGGAAACCTTTCTGTTTATTGGATGGCGGAACCCTTTCCGTCACCGGACCCCGATCGCGGAGGAATGACAATGAGCTGGCAACCGGCGGACAATCGCTACGAGACGATGAAGTACAATCGCTGCGGCAAGACCGGGCTGAAGCTGCCGGCGATCTCGCTCGGTCTCTGGCACAATTTCGGCCATGACACGCCGCATGAGCGCAAACTCGACATGTGCCGCACGGCGTTTGACCTCGGCATCACCCATTTTGACCTTGCCAACAATTACGGTCCGCCTCCGGGCGCTGCCGAAACCGCCTTCGGCGAAATCATGCGCACCGATTTTGCCGGTCTGCGCGACGAGTTGATCATCTCGTCCAAGGCCGGTTACGACATGTGGCCGGGTCCGTATGGCGAATGGGGTAGCCGCAAATACCTGATTGCATCCTGCGACCAGAGCCTTGCCCGCATGGGCCTCGACTATGTCGATATCTTCTATTCGCACCGCTTCGACCCGGACACGCCGCTCGAAGAAACCTGCGGCGCGCTCGACCATATCGTCCGGTCGGGCAGGGCGCTTTATGTTGGCATCTCCTCTTATAATTCGCAGCGCACCCGGGAAGCCGCAGCGATCCTCAAGGATCTCGGCACGCCCTGCATCATCCATCAGCCGAGCTATTCGATGCTCAACCGCTGGGTCGAGGACGATGGTCTCGTCGATACGCTGGAAGAACTCGGCATCGGCTCGATCGTGTTCTCGCCTTTGGCGCAGGGCATGCTGACGACCAAATATCTTGGCGGTATTCCGGCTGACAGCCGTGCGGCGCAGAACCATTTCCTCAAGAAGGATTTCATCCGCCCGTCGATCATCGACAATATCAGGAAGCTCAACGAAATCGCCGAGAAGCGCGGCCAGACGCTGGCGCAGATGGCGATCGCCTGGGTGCTGCGCGGCGGCCGCATCACGTCGGCGCTGATCGGCGCCAGCCGTTCGTCGCAGATCGTTGATTGCGTCGCAGCTTTGAAGAACGACACGTTCACGGCGGAAGAACTGGCCGAAATCGACGTCTATGCCAAGGAAGCCGACATCAACCTGTGGGCATCGTCGGCGGAACGGGATTAAGGCCCGCCATCTCCTCAGGCAACACAAAAAGGCACCGGATCATCCCATCCGGTGCCTTTCGCGTTCAGGGTCAATTCAAGCCGGATAGACGCGCGGCCGGCGGATATCGACGAACCCGCGTGTTTCGGCCCGGAACGGGAATTCGGGGGCCGCATCGAACTCGATGGACTGGCCATCGACGGTCAAGGCCAGTACCCGCCTGGAATCGGGCCGGTCAATGACGCGGGCAATCGTCGCCTGGATGCCGTGGCCGTCCTCGCGCCAGGTGACGTCGACTGGCCGGAAGAACAGCTCCGCCGGACCGTCGGCTATCCCGTCGGCATCGAAGACGACGCCCTGAATTTGCGCCTTTTCGTCTGAAACCGTGACCTTCAGCCGGTTGGCATCGCCAAGAAAATTCATCACGAAGGCGCTGGCCGGCGCGCGGCAGACCTCTTCCGGCGTTCCGCTCTGAACGATCTTGCCCTTGTCGAGAATGACGACGCGATCGGCAAGATCGAGCGCCTCGGCCTGGTCGTGGGTCACGAACAGCGTGGTAATGCCCAGTTCGTCATGGATTTTGCGCAGCCAGCGGCGAAGATCGCGCCTGACATTCGCATCGAGCGCGCCGAAAGGTTCGTCGAGCAGCAGCACCTTGGGATCGACGGCGAGCGCGCGGGCCAGCGCCACGCGCTGCCGCTGTCCGCCGGAAATCTGGGCCGGGAACCGGTCCTGCAGGCCCTCAAGCTGCACGAGGCGCAGCAGATGCGTGACCCGGCCGGAAATCTCCGTTGCCGAGCGTTTGGTCTTCGAGACCTTCATGCCGAAGGCGATGTTTTCGCCGACCGTCATATGCGGGAACAGCGCATAGTGCTGGAAGACGAAGCCGACGCCGCGGTGGCGCACCTCGATGTCGGTGGCGTTCTCGTCGCCGAAATAGATGGCGCCGCCATCGGGGAATTCGAGGCCTGCCACCATGCGCAGGATCGTCGTCTTGCCGGAGCCGGAAGGGCCGAGCAGCGCCACCAGTTCGCCGCTTTCGATTTCCAGCGAAACGCCATGCACGGCGCGAAACGTGTCGAATGTCTTGACGACGGTGTCGAGGCGGATTTTCACGGTGTGGTCTCCGAAGTGGCAGGCGCTGTGCCGGCAAGCGATGGGCGGCGGACGCGGCCGGCGCCGCGGCGCTCGAGCGCGACCTTGGCAATCAGGGTGACGACGGCGAGCGCTGCAAGGATCGATGCGGCCGCGAAGGCGCCGACGGCGTTGTAGTCGTGATAGAGCAATTCGATATGCAGCGGCAGCGTGTTGGTCTGGCCGCGAATATTACCGGACACGACCGAGACGGCGCCGAACTCGCCCATGACCCGGGAATTGCACAGGATGACGCCATAAAGCAGCGCCCATTTGATGTTGGGCAGCGTGACGGAAAAGAATGTCCGCCAGCCGCTCGCACCAAGCGAGGTGGCGGCCTCTTCCAGATCGCGGCCCTGCGCCTGCATCAGCGGAATGAGTTCGCGGGCGACAAAGGGGGCCGTGACGAACATGCTGGCGAGCACGATGCCGGGAAGGGCGAAGAGGATCCTGACGTCGGCCGATTGCAGCGTCTCGCCGAACAACCCCTGCAGACCATAGACGAAGAGATAGGCGACGCCGGCAACGATCGGCGATACCGAAAAGGGAATTTCGATGATGATCAGCAGCAGGCGGCGTCCCGGAAAATCGAATTTGGTGATCGCCCAGGCGGTGGCCACACCGAAGACGGTGTTGATCGGCACCGCAATCAGCGCCGTCAGGGCCGTCATCAGGATCGCATGACGGGTATCGGAATTGGCGATAGTCTTCGCAAAATAGGCGATGCCCTTGGAAAAGGCTTCGAAACCGATGACGGCCAATGGTGCGACGATGACAAGCGCCACCAGCGTCAGAACGATGACGATCATCGAATTGCGGAACACTGGTGCCTCACCGATCCGCGGCGGCCGTCTGGTCTTGGCTTTGGCCATGATCAACCCTTTACCGTGTAGCGCAGGGCGCGGGCCTGCAGAAGATTGGTGACGGCGAGCATCGTGAAGGCGGCCAGAAGCATCACCGAGGCGATCGCGGCCGAAGCCGGATAATCGTATTCTTCCAGCCGGATAAAGGCGAGAAGCGCTGTAATTTCCGTCTCGAACGGCTGGTTTCCGGCAATGAAGATGATGGCGCCGAACTCACCGAGGCTGCGCGCGAACGACAGCGACAGTCCGGCCAGCAGCGACGGTGCCAGCTGCGGCAGGATCACGCGCAGGAAGACTTCGAGATCGCTGGCATCCAGCGTCTGGCCCGCTTCCTCCAGTGCCGGGTCGAGTTCTTCCAGCACCGGCTGTACCGTGCGGACGATGAAGGGCAGGCTGGTGAAGGCCATGGCGATGATGATGCCGAGCGGCGTATAGGCGACCTTGATGCCGATGGCGGCAAGCGGCGCCCCGAACCAGCCGTTCGAGGCAAACAAGGTCGTCAGCGCAATACCGGCAACGGCGGTCGGCAGGGCGAAGGGCAGATCCACCAGGGCATCGACGAAACGCCGGCCCGGAAACCGGTAGCGGACGATGATCCATGCCAGCGCCAGGCCGAACACAAGATTGAAAAACGTTGCAGCCAGGGCGCAGAGAATGGTGATGCGGTAGCTGGCGACGGCGCGCTCGGAAGACACGATCCGCCAGTAATCCTCCGGCCCAAGGCTCGCCGCCTTGAAAATCAGTGCGCCAAGCGGCAGCACGACAATAACCGCGACATAGACGAGGGTGATACCGAGCGTCAGGGGCAAGCCTGGAAGAATGCGCCGTGCCAAAAACGTGCCCTTTGAAAATCGAGTTTGAAAACAACGGGGAGGCCGCGGCGGATGATTGTCCGGCGCGGCCTCCGTTTTTCACATTATCCGTTTGAGATCAACGATTGCCGTAGATTTTATCCAGGGCTGCGCCCTCGGCGAATTGCTCTTGCTTGATCTTGCCCCAGCCGCCGAAGACATCTTCCACCTTCAGCAGGCGAACATCCGGGAACTGATCCTTGAACTCGGCAGCGACCGCCGCGTCGTTGACGCGATTGCCGTTCTCAGCCAGAATCTTCTGGCCTTCCGGCGTGTAGAGAAACTCCAGGTAGGATTTGGCCAGATCGCGGGTGCCGTTCTTGTCGACCACCTTGTCGACGATGGCGACCGGGAATTCGGCCAGGAGGCTGACGGACGGCGTGATGATGTCGAACTTGTCTTCGCCGAATTCCTTGGCAATGCCTTTGGTTTCGGCTTCGAACGTGATCAGGACGTCGCCGGTCTCGCGTTCGACGAAGGTGGTCGTGGCTGCACGTCCGCCGGTGTCGAAGACCGGAACGTTGTCGAAGATCTTCTTGACGAATTCCTCGACTTTCGCCGGATCATTGGCAAACTTTTCCTTCGCATAGGCCGTGGCCGCCAGATAGGTGTAGCGGGCATTGCCCGAGGTCTTCGGGTTCGGGAAGATCACCTTGACATCGTCGCGGACGAGATCGTCCCAGTCCTTGATGCCCTTCGGATTGCCTTCGCGCACGAGGAAGGAGGGGAAGGAATAAAACGGCGAGGCGTTGTTGGCGAAATCGCTCTTCCAGTCCTCCGAAACGAAGCCGCCCTTTACCAGGGCATCGACATCCGTCACCTGGTTGAAGGTGACCACGTCGGCGTCGAGCCCTTCGAGAATGGCGCGCGCCTGCTTGGACGAGCCGCCATGCGACTGGTCGACCGTGATGCCCGGATGCGCTGCGATGAAGGCTTCGTTGACCTGTTCGAACAGTTCACGCGCAACGTCGTAGGACGCATTGAGCAGCTTGTCGGCGGCGGTGGCCGGAGCGGTCAAGGCCGCGAGTGCGACACCGACGAGCAATAGACGTTTCATGAAAAAAACTCCCCGAGATTAGATTTCGGCCGGAGCATAGGGTGGAAGAAACCGCATGCCGAGGAACCCTTGCATGAATGTTGCTGCCGCCATTGGAAAAATATTGCCGGAAAGTCTTCAACGGAGAAACAGAGGCCTTCAGGGCTGCAGAACCGTTCAAGTCGGCAGTTTCTCGTAAGTCAGATCTTTCAATAAGTTGTTGCTTGATCTTCACAGACCAAGCCGCGGAAAACGTCTGTGGGTGAACCTTGCGTAAGCCGTTGCAAACATTGGAACTTGCCATTAGACAAAAGTCGAAGACAGCGTCCTATCCGCACGACTGGACATGCGGGGGTGAGCGTGTAATCTGCCGCCGGAGGCCTGTGATTTCATTGCAGATTACGGGGCTGAAGGTGAGCAATCACGATTGTGCATGCCGTGTTGACCGGTCGAAATCGATTGGTGCGGTATGCCCGCGGGGAGGAGCAGGTCCGGAATTGCCGGGCTGTCCGCGACAACAGAGGAGAGACTATGGATCGCCGTCTATTCATCAAGCGTGCGGCTCTCGGTGGCGTCGGCGCCGCCGCCGCCACGACGCTCGCAGCGCCTGCCATCGCCCAGAGCAACCCGAAGATCAACTGGCGCCTGGCGTCGTCATTCCCGAAGTCGCTCGACACGATCTATGGCGGTGCCGAAGTGCTGTCGAAGCATCTGTCCGAAGCCACGGACGGCAATTTCCAGATCCAGGTCTTTGCCGCCGGTGAAATCGTTCCTGGCCTTCAAGCTGCCGACGCGGCTGCAGCCGGTACCGTCGAAGCCTGCCACACGGTTTCCTATTACTATTGGGGCAAGGATCCGGTCTGGGCGCTCGGCGCCGCCGTTCCGTTCGCGCTCAATGCACGCGGCATGAACGCCTGGCACTACCATGGCGGCGGTATCGACCTGTTTAACGAGTTCCTGGCGACCCAGGGCCTGGTTGGCTATCCCGGCGGTAACACCGGCGTGCAGATGGGCGGCTGGTTCCGCAAGGAAATCAAGACCGTTGCCGACATGCAGGGCCTGAAGATGCGCATCGGCGGCTTCGCCGGCAAGGTCGTCGAAAAGCTCGGCGTCGTGCCGCAGCAGATCGCCGGCGGTGACATCTATCCGGCACTGGAAAAGGGGACGATCGACGCGGCCGAATGGGTCGGTCCCTACGACGACGAGAAACTCGGCTTCTACAAGGTCGCGCCGTATTACTACTATCCCGGCTGGTGGGAAGGTGGCCCGACGGTCCACGCCATGTTCAACAAGGCGGCCTTCGACGGCCTGCCGAAGAATTATCAGTCGCTGCTGCGCACTGCCTGCCAGGCGACCGACGCCAACATGCTGCAAAAGTACGACTACCTGAACCCGGCTGCGATCAAGCGTCTGGTTGCCGCCGGTGCCAAGCTCAGCCCGTTCAGCCCGGAAATCCTGTCGGCCTGCTTCGACAAGGCCAACGAGGTCTATGCCGAAATGGAAGCGGCCAACCCGACCTTCAAGAAGATCTGGGAATCGATCAAGGCCTTCCGCGGCGAGTACTACCTCAATGCCCAGATCGCCGAATACAACTACGACACGTTCATGATGATCCAGCAGCGCGGCGGCAAGCTCTAAGCCCCGCCCGGACACCATCACAAAAACGAAAAACCCCGGAGCTGAAGGCTCCGGGGTTTTTCTTTGTCCGCCTATCAGCGGGAGACCGCAAACTGCCAGATCGTCAAACACCCTCTTTTCGGTGCTTCGCCTGCGGTTTGATCTCGAAGCTTCGTGCGAGAGGGCCGGCGAAAAAAAAGGCCGGTTCGAAAACCGGCCCTTGCTGTCAGTTGAAGGAAGGCGGAGCGCTGAGGTCGTTGGCCGGCTTCTGCTGGCCCGCGCCACCGTTCTGGTCGGCAGGCTTCTGGCTGCTGCCATCGAGCGGATTGCCGCCCGGCAGCTGCAGGCCGCCCGGCAAGCCGAGACCGCCGCCATTGTCGGGCAAGGTGAGCCCGCCTCCACCGGTTCCAAAACCGGGGACTTCGATCTTGATGGTGTTGGGATCGACCACGGCGGCGTCTCCCTTGTAGTGCATGACCATCTGCGGGAACGCGATGGTCAGGCCAACCATCAGGATCTGAATGCCGACGAACGGAACCGCACCCCAGTAGATCTGCCCCGTGGTGACCGGTTGCGTCACCTTTCCGGTCACCTTGTCCAGATACGGCACCTTGGCCGCGACCGAGCGCAGGTAGAAAAGCGCGAAGCCGAACGGCGGATGCATAAAGCTCGTCTGCATGTTGATGCCGAGCAGGACGCCGAACCAGATGAGGTCGATACCGAGCTTGTCGGCAGCCGGCGCCAGAAGCGGCACGATGATAAAGGCGAGCTCGAAGAAGTCGAGGAAGAACGCCAGGACGAAGACGAGCAGGTTGACCGTGATCAGGAAACCGGTTTCGCCGCCGGGCGTCGCCGTCAGCAGATGTTCGACCCAGATATGCCCGTTGACCCCATAGAAGGTTAGGGAGAAGACACGGGCGCCGATCAGGATGAACAGGACGAAGGCGGAAAGACGTGTCGTCGAGGCAAGCGCGTGCCTGATCACATCCATGTTGAGACGGCCCTTGGCGGCCGCCATGATCAGCGCGCCGACGGCGCCCATCGCGCCACCTTCGGTCGGCGTGGCGATGCCGAGGAAGATCGTGCCGAGAACCAGGAAGATCAGTGCCAGCGGCGGGATGAGGACGATGATCACCTGCTGGGCAAGCCTCGACATCGCGTTGATCTTCATGCCCTTGTCGAGCAGGGCGACGATGTAGATGAAGGCTACGCCGACCGTCGCACCGAGGATATCGGCATTCTCGCCATGGGTCGGCGACAGGTAGACGTGGGCGGCATAGGCGATCGCGGCCGCGGCGGCGAGCGCTATGAACAGCGAGGCCACACCCGATCCCAGCGTGCGGGCTTCCAGCGGCAAAGCCGGCATGGACTCACGCTTCAGGAAGCTCATCAGCAGGATGTAGCCCATGTAGAGTCCGGTCAGAACCAGACCTGGAATGAGCGCGGCGGCGTACATGTCGCCGACCGAACGGCCGAGCTGGTCGGCAAGGACAATCAGGACGAGCGATGGCGGGATGATCTGTGCGAGCGTGCCGGACGCCGCGATGACGCCGGATGCGACGCTCCGGTCGTAACCGTAGCGCAGCATGATCGGCAGCGAGATCAGGCCCATGGCGATAACCGAGGCGGCAACCACGCCGGTGGTCGCAGCCAGCAGCGCCCCGACGAAAATGACCGCATAGGCCAGACCGCCGCGGATCGGTCCGAACAGCTGGCCGATCGTGTCGAGCAGATCCTCGGCCATGCCCGATCGTTCGAGCACGATCCCCATGAAGGTAAAGAAGGGAATGGCAAGCAACGTGTCGTTCGACATCACCCCCCAGAAACGTTCCGGCATTGCATTCAGGAGCGGCCAGGAGAGGTTGATGGAGCCGCCGGACAAAGGCGCGAGTTCCACGCCGACGAAGAAGAACAGCAGACCGTTGGCCGCGAGCGAAAAGGCGACGGGGTAGCCCAGCAGGAGGAAGACGATCAATGATACGAACATGATCGGCGCGAGATTGACGGCAATGAACTCCATCATGGGCGCGGCTCCGTTGTGGCGACGTCATCCAGCGGCGCATGGGTGGGCACATAGGGTGATGGATCGTCCATCCGGCCGTTCATGATGGCGATCTTCTTGATGATTTCCGAGACGCCCTGGAACGCCAGCAAGACGAAGCCGAACAGCAGGATTGCCTTGGCTGGCCAGACGATCAGGCCGCCGGCACTGGAAGAACCTTCCTGCGAGCGAACCGACATCAGCACATAGGGAACGAGGTAATAGGTCATCAGCAGGACGAACGGCATCAGGAAGAAGACGTGACCGAACAGGTCGATCCAGTGTTGCGTCCGGCGCGAAAACTTGCCGTAGATCACGTCGATGCGGATATGTTCGTTCTGGCTCAGCGTATAGGCGGCCGCCAGCATGAAAGCGGCACCGAACAGGTACCACTGCGCCTCGAGCCAGGCGTTCGATGACATGTTGAATATTTTTCGGATAATGGCATTGCCGGCACTGACCAGAACGGCCACCAGGATCAGCCATGAGACTGATTTTCCGATGATTTCCGTAATGCGGTCGATGAGCCTGCTGATACCGAGCAGTGCGGTCATTGTGTATTCCTCCCCCGCCAAGCTGATTTTCATTTTTTTTGCCAAGCACAGCCACAGTGCCGATTTCAAGTCCCGATTCAAGTCCGCTCCCGGATTTTCCAGCTTAGTTGGGCAACGTCATACCAAAGTCGCATAGAGACGGGTTCGGCTTTGCCTAAAGCTTAGGCAGGAGCTGTGGGAAACCTGCGCTGCGATGGCTTGGAGGCGGGAAGCCGGCCGCGCGGAAGCGAAACGGCTGAGTCGGAGGGAAGGCGAAAAAAATGTCGCTCTGAAGGCGCGACAGGGGCTTGAAACCGCGCCGGGTTTAAGGCCGTATGGCGTTCTAAGAATCTCTGAGGTACGTTCGTCATGGCCGCGATGATCCACAATCCCATTTTGCCGGGCTTCAATCCTGACCCATCGATCTGCCGGGTTGGCGACGATTACTATATCGCTACATCCACCTTCGAATGGTATCCGGGCGTCCAGATCCATCATTCGCGCGACTTGGTGAACTGGACCTTGGTGCGCCGGCCGCTGGAGCGGGCAAGCCAGCTCGATATGCGGGGCAATCCGGACAGCTGCGGTGTCTGGGCACCGTGCCTTTCCTATGCGGACGGACTGTTTTGGCTGGTCTATACCGACGTCAAGCGTTTCGACGGCAACTTCAAGGACGCCCATAACTACATCGTCACGTCGCCAACGATCGAAGGTGAGTGGTCGGAGCCGGTCTATGTCAACTCCTCGGGCTTTGATCCGTCGCTGTTTCATGACGATGACGGCCGCAAATGGTTCGTCAACATGCAGTGGAACCATCGCACCGAGAGCTTTGGCGGCGCGCCGAAATCGCCGGCTTTCGACGGTATTCTCATGCAGGAATGGGATCCGGCCGAAAAAAAACTGACAGGTCCGATCCGCAATATCTTTGCAGGCAGCGCGCAGGGGCTGGTGGAGGGGCCGCATCTCTTCAAACGCAACGGCTGGTACTATCTGACGACTGCCGAAGGTGGCACCGGTTACGATCATGTGGTGACCATGGCGCGGGCCAAACATATCGAAGGCCCCTACGAGATGCATCCGCAGACGCATCTGATCACCTCCAAGGATCATCGCGATGCCGTGCTGCAAAGGGCAGGGCACGGCCAGTACGTCGAGACGCCGGACGGCCAGGCCTACCATACCCACCTGACCGGCCGGCCCTTGGCGCCGCAACGGCGCTGCACGCTCGGGCGCGAGACGGCGCTGCAGAAGTGCGTCTGGGGCGAGGATGGCTGGCTTTATCTCGCGCAGGGCGGTGTTGTGCCGGATATCGATGTTCCGGCACCAGGCGACGCCGCCGTCATCGGGAATCCGGGGCGCGTGGAAACCGGGTTCGACAGTCCACACTTGCCGATGGATTTCCAGTGGCTGCGTACGCCCGTTGCAGAGCGGATTTTCTCGCTGACGGAAAGGCCGGGCCATCTGCGTCTTTTCGGCCGCGAGAGCATTGGCAGCTGGTTCGAGCAGGCGCTGGTGGCAAGGCGCCAGGAGCACCATTCGTTTCGCGCGGAAACCATCGTCGAATTCGAGCCGGACACCTACCAGCAGGCGGCGGGGCTGACGCATTATTACAATCGCCACAAATTCCACGCGCTGGCCGTCACGCTGCACGAACAACTCGGCCGGGTGGTGACGATCTTTTCCTGTGACGGCGACTTTCCCCATGGCCGCATGACGTTTCCCGTCGAAGGCGGCGTCGCGGTGCCGTTCGGCCGGGTGCATCTGGCCATGGAAATCCGCGATAACGATCTGCAGTTTTTCTGGCACCCGGATGGCTACCACACCTGGCGAGAGCTCGGGCCTTTGCTCGATGCCGGCGTCGTATCCGATGAGGGCGGGCGCGGCGAACACGGCTCCTTTACCGGCGCTTTTGCCGGTGTCTTTGCCTTCGATACGTCGGGCCGGGCACAGATCGCAGATTTCGACCGGTTTTCCTACGAGGCGCTGTAATCGCCGGTTCTAAGTTTGTTCTTTGTATCAGGAAGTCGTTATAATTGGCTGATATCATTACAATTTTGTAATTTATAGTTTCAGTTTCCATTCATCTTTGTAGCCGTAGTTTCGGGGTGTCAAAACGAAAGGACACCCCGATGAAACGTCTGCTGATTGCGCTGGTCGCAAGCTCTTTCCTGACAGTGCCGATGGTCTTCGCGCAGCCGATCAAGGCCTTCGAGGTTGCTCAAATGAAGGAGCGTCATGTCGAGAAACGCGTCTACGCGCACGGCAGCAGGAAGGTCGTCGAAAAACATGTCGTCGTAAAGAAGCGCTGGGCACGCGGCCACCGCCTGTCGCCGTCCGAACGCCGCCGCATTGCTGCGGTCAACGACTACCGCCGCTACAAGCTGCGCGCACCACCGCGTGGCCAGCAATGGGTGCGGGTTGATAACGACTTCCTGCTGATCAGCGTCGCAACCGGCGTGATCGTCAACATGGCGACGCGCTGATCGAGTGAAGGCACGATATTGCGAAAGGCGGCTCCGGGCCGCCTTTCGTGTGAGATGGCGCGAAGGCGCTTACAGACTTTCTAGCTTGCCCTGGCGGACCACTCTGCAAAAGGATCCGGCAAGGCCTTCCAGCGGTCCGGGGTGAACGCCTTTGCATCGACCAGGCATTCATCCAGTTCCGCCTCCAGCGCCGCCTTGTCCATGGGATCGGCGCCGATGAAGACGATTTCCTGGCGCCGGTCGCCCCAGACGGGATCGAGATAGGGTTTCATCATGGCGATGAATCCCGGGTCATCCGGCCATTGGCTTTTGGGAACCGCCGACCACCAGAGCCCCATCTTTGATGTGCGCACCATCGGTCCAGCCTGGCTGAGTTCGCCGGCGTGGTGCGGGCGCGTCGCCAGCCAGAAGAAGCCCTTGGCCCGCACGACGCCCGGCCATGGCCGATGGACGAAATTGTGAAAGCGGGCGGGATCGAACGGCCTTTTGGCCCGGTAGACGAAGGATCGGATACCGTATTCCTCGGTTTCCGGCACATGATCCTTGAAACCATGCAGTTCCTTGTACCAGAGCGGATGCTGTTCGGCCTTGAGCATGTCGAACAGGCCGGTGCCGAGAACGTCGCGTAGCGCCACCTTGCCGAACTCCGTCTCGATCAGCCGCGCATCGGCATTCAACCCGGCGATGATTTTTCGCGCGGCATCCCGTTGCTCCGGCGTTGCACTGCCCGTCTTGTTGAGAATGACGACATCGGCGAATTCGATCTGCTCGACCAAGAGATCGACGAGCGTACGGTTGTCATTTTCGCCAGCGGTATCGCCGCGATCGGCGAGGAAGTCGGCGGAAGAATAGTCAGCCAGAAGGCCGACAGCATCGACGACGGTCACCATCGTGTCGAGCCGTGCGACGTCCGCGAGGCTGCTGCCGTCCTCGTCGCGAAATTCGAACGTGGTGGCGACGGGCAGGGGCTCGGCGATCCCGGTCGATTCGATCAGCAGGTAGTCGAACCGGTCCTGTTTAGCGAGCTTGCGCACTTCGCTCAGAAGATCGTCGCGCAGCGTGCAGCAGATGCAGCCATTGGTCATCTCGACCAGTTGCTCCTCCGTCCGCGACAGGTTGGCGCCACCATCGCGCACGAGTGCGGCGTCGATGTTCACCTCGCTCATGTCGTTGACGATGACGGCGACCCGCAGTCCGTCGCGATTGTTGAGAATATGGTTGAGCACCGTGGTCTTTCCGGCTCCGAGAAAGCCGGAGAGCACGGTGACCGGAAGTTTGCCGGACATGGCTTTACCCTTAATGTTATACTATTACGGTTAGTCACCTGAAAAAAGCGGACCTACGGCCCTCCTTTTCAGTCGCTCGGAAGGAACGCGTCAGCTGCCTGAGGAAAGGCAGGTCTTCAGCGATGTACCGATGCCCTCCATCAGCTGGAAATAGAGATCGGGACCGGCTTCAAGCGTGGCTGCTTCCGGATCCAGTGTCCCAGATTTGGCCGGCGTGCCTTCGAGCACGACATTGACGAGCTTGGGTTCGAACTGCGGTTCGGCAAAGACGCAGGTTGCGCCCAGTTCGGCAATCTTCTGATGGATCTGCTTCAGCCGTGCAGCACCGGGCAGGGCCTCGGGGCTGACGGTGATCGATCCGGCCACCTTCACGTGATAGCGATGCTCGAAATACTGGTAGGCATCGTGAAAGACGATGAAGGGCTTGTCCTTGACCGGCGCGACGGTCTCGACAAGCTTTTTGTCGAGTGTATCGAGCCGGGTGTTCAGCGCATCGAGATTGGTCTTGTAGGTCGCGGCATTGTCCGGATCGGCGGACGCGAGCGTCTTTTCGATCTCTGCCGCCATCGCCTTGGCATTGGCCGGGTCGAGCCAGAAATGCATGTCGAACTCACCCTCGTCGTGACCGGCTTCTTCATGGGCGTGACCCTCGGCGCCCGCGTGCTCGTCACCATCATCATGTGCTTCGAAGGCGCCGCCTTCGCGGAATTTCAGCTTCTCAAGTCCCGGCGCGTCGTCCAGTTCGACGATCTTGGCGCCGCTGCCAAGCGATTCCAGCGGTTTTTCCAGAAAGGCTTCCAGCCCATGGCCGACCCAGAAGACCACATTGGCCTTTTCCAGCGCCAGAGCGTTGGAGGGCTTCATGCTGTAGGTGTGCGGCGAGGCGGCTCCTTCGACAATCAACGCGGGCTCCCCGACGCCCTGCATGATCGAGGCGACCAGGGAGTGGATCGGCTTGATCGAGACGACGACATCGGGAACCTCGGCGCGGGCGGTGCCCGCTGTCAGAAACATGGTGGGGGCGAAAAGCAGCGCGGACGTCAAAAGAAGGGATTTTTTCAGGCTCATGCGGAAACTCCTGTCTTGTAAATCAATGTAATGTTATTACATCAATTGCGTTATGCTATAACGTGTGGCATAGCGGCTGGCAACACCCCATCCGGATTTTTTTGATGCTCCGCAAGACCGATCAGGCACCGCTCGTCTCCCTCAACAATGCCGGCATCCGCCGCAATGGCCGCTGGCTGGTGCGCGGCGTCGAGTTCTCGATCAGCCGCGGCGAGATCGTCACGTTGATCGGACCGAACGGCTCCGGCAAGTCGACGACCGCAAAAGCCGCGATCGGCGTTCTGAAGCCGGATGAAGGCTGGGTCGAGAAAATACCGGGGTTGAAGGTCGGCTACGTGCCGCAGAAGCTGGCGATCGACTGGACGCTGCCTTTGACGGTCGAGCGCCTGATGACGCTGACCGGACCGCTCAAGGGACGCGAGGTCGAGGAGGCGCTGCATTCGACCGGCATCGCTCATCTCGCCCGCGCCGAGGTGCAGCACCTGTCGGGCGGCGAGTTCCAGCGCGCCTTGCTTGCACGCGCCATTGCCCGCAAGCCGGATCTGCTGGTTCTCGACGAGCCGGTTCAGGGCGTTGATTTCTCCGGCGAGATCGCGCTGTACGACCTGATCAAATCCATCCGCAACAAGACCGGCTGCGGCATCCTGCTGATCTCCCACGACTTGCATGTGGTGATGGCCGAGACCGATACGGTGATCTGCCTGAACGGTCATGTCTGCTGCCGCGGCACGCCGCAGGTGGTCAGCCAGAGCCCGGAATATCTCAAGCTGTTCGGCAGCCGCGCCGCCAAGACGCTCGCCGTCTATAGTCACGATCACGATCATACCCATTTGCCGGATGGCCGCGTGCTGCATACCGATGGCAGCATTACCGAACATTGCCACCCCGATGACGGCCATCATCACGGCGAGCATGCGCATGGTGAGCACGATCACGGCGCTCATGACCATGTGCACGGGCCCGATTGCGGCTGTGGCTACAAAAGCCGCCTGCAGGGCTTCGACACCAAGGAGAGCGACCGTGTTTGACGATTTCTTCACCCGCGCCCTCATCGCCGGCATCGGCCTTGCGATTACGGTCGGCCCGCTCGGATGCTTCGTCATCTGGCGGCGCATGGCCTATTTCGGCGATACCATGGCGCATTCCGCGCTTCTCGGCGTGGCGCTGTCGCTGCTCTTCGATCTCAACCTGATGCTGAGCGTCTTCATCGTTGCCGCCGCCGTGTCGCTGCTTCTGCTCTTGCTGCAGAAGCGCGGCGCGCTGTCGACCGATGCGCTTCTCGGCATTCTCTCGCATTCGGCGCTGTCGATCGGCCTCGTCATGGTCGCCTTCATGACCTGGGTGCGAATCGATCTCGTCGGCTTCCTGTTCGGTGATATTCTCGCTGTCTCGCAGGCCGATATCGACCTGGTCTGGGGCGGCGGCATCCTAGTGCTGGCTGCGATCGTCTATCTGTGGCGGCCGCTGCTTGCCTCCACCGTCAATCCGGAACTGGCGGAGGCCGAAGGCCTGCAGCCGGAACGGGCGCGGCTCTATTTCATGCTGCTGATGGCGCTGGTGATCGCCATCGCCATGAAGATCGTCGGCATTCTTTTGATTACCTCGCTGTTGATCATCCCGGCAGCCACCGCGCGGCGCCTGGCCACGTCGCCCGAGATCATGGCGGTGCTTGCCTCGGTTATCGGCGTGCTTGCTGTGACAGGCGGGCTGTTCGGTTCGCTGCATTTCGATACGCCGTCCGGACCGTCGATCGTGGTTGCGGCGATGGGGCTTTTCGTGCTCAGTCTGCTGCCGTTCGGGCGCAACAGGAACGTCGAGACGGCGATACATTCGACGCATGGAGGACATCACTGATGGCGGCACAGCAGCTTACCAAGAACCAGTCGCTGGTCCTCGACGCGCTCACTCACGCCGACGGGCCGCTCAGCGCCTATACCATCCTCGACAAGCTGCGCGATCATGGTTTTCGGGCGCCCTTGCAGGTCTACCGCGCGCTCGACAAGCTCCTGGAATTCGGCCTGATCCACCGGCTCGAAAGCATGAATTCCTTCGTCGCCTGCGCTCATCCGGATCATCATCACCATGATCATGGTGTGACCGCCTTTGCCATCTGCGAGGATTGCGGCCAGGTGACGGAGATGCACGATGAAGCCATGGAGGAGCGCCTGTCGGTCCTGGCCGGCAAGCAGCATTTCAAGACCGAGAAGACCACCATCGAGATCCGTGGCCACTGCCAGAACTGCACCGCCGAATAGATTGGCCCGTTCCATGCCAGCGCATGGCGGGGCACCCCGGCTGTGCATACGGGCCAGATTCGCCGTCGCCTATTTGATGACTGAAAGGCTGGTCGCGAACAGCTGCCATTTCTTGATGTAGCCGTCCGCCGATTTCCTCAATCCGGCGACGGCCGCTTCATCCAGCAGCCGGATGGCCTTTGCCGGTGCGCCGACGATCAGCGAGTTGTCAGGAAAGACCTTGCCCTCCGTCACCAGCGCATTGGCGCCTACCAGGCAATTGTTGCCGATGACAGCGCCGTTCAGCACCGTCGCCCCCATGCCAACAAGCGAATTGTCGCCGATCGTGCAGCCATGTACGATCGCGCGGTGGCCGATGGTGCAGCCTGCTCCAATTGTCACGGGAAGGCCGGGATCGACATGAATGACCGCCCCTTCCTGGATATTGGTTCTGGCCCCGATGCGGATCGGTTCGTTGTCGCCGCGCAGCACCGCGCCGAACCATATGCCGACATCCTCGCCCAGTTCAACCTGGCCGATGACGTACGCATCCGGGGCCACCCAATAACGGCCTTCCGATGGAACAGCCGGCCGCGCCGAGCCAAGAGCATAAAGCGGCATGATCGGTCCTTTCTTCTCAGACGACCGTGACGGTCAGCGCTGCAACACCGTCGATGCCGCAAGATACCACGTCGCCGCGCGAAACGGGGCCAACACCCGAAGGCGTCCCGGTCATGATGACGTCGCCGGCGGCCAGCGTGAACAGCTTCGACAGTTCGGCAATGATCTCCGGCACTTTCCAGATCATCTGGTTGAGATCACCTTGCTGTTTGGTCTCACCGTTGATCTTTAGCCAGATATTGCCGTTTACCGGATGACCGATAGCCTGCGCCGGAACGATCTGCGACACGGGTGCGGAATGTTCGAAGGCTTTTGCCGCCGTCCATGGTTTGCCGGACGCCTTCGCCTGCGCCTGCAGGTCGCGGCGGGTGAAGTCGATGCCGACGGCATAACCGTAGATGCAGTCAAGCGCGTCCGCCGCGCTAATGGCATCGCCCCCCTGTTTCAGCGCGATAACCAGTTCGACCTCGTGATGCACGTCGGTTGAAAGCGGTGGGTAGGGGAACTCCGCACCTTGCGCAAGATTGTCCGGATTTTTCTGGAAGAAGAAGGGCGGTTCCCGGGTCGGATCATGGCCCATCTCGATGGCATGGGCAGCATAGTTGCGCCCGACACAATAGACGCGGCGGACGGGAAAGGTTTGCTCGGAATTCATGACCGCCAAAAGCACCGGCGCGGGAAGGGGGATTACAGTTGTCATCGATATCCAGGCATTCGATTGCGAATACCGGACGATAGCACCCCTTTTGGGGGCGGGGAAAGCGGCTTCAGCTGCAGACGTAGGCCTCAAGCTGGTCGCGGGTCAGGAACCGGCTGCCGGCGCGGGAGTTTCGTTCCGGATGCGTATATTCCAGGCTCGGGACATCGGGAAGTTCGAGTGCCTGACGGACGGTCATGATGCCGACATCGCGGCGGTCACTGCCGCGCTTCAGGCTGACTTCGACGATACGATACAGATTTTCCTCTACCATGTGTTCTCTCCCGTCTCTTAATTTTTTTTGATTTCTGGGTTGCAGTAGCTACTCCGAAATTGGTTTTTATGAGGCACCTCATCTATTAGCATGCCATACGTGAAGAAATCGCAAAAGTGATTTTTTTAGCAGATGCTTGGATTTGTGCCGGAATGAGGCACGGGGTAGCATACCTTAAACGTGGTTTCTGGAACAATCCTGCGGTTCGGGTGTTTTTCCGACGAACAGAAAAGGAGCCCGAAGATGGCGAATGTCAAGAATTTGCGAACCGGCTTTACCGGCGAACTGGACGAGACGGGCACAGTGGCGGCCAGAACCAAGCAGGCGGCGGGATACGTCAAGAGTGAGGCAGGCGCCCTGGCGCGCAGCGCGCAGGATCATCCTTCCGCGACCAGCACTGCGTTGTTGATCTTCGGCGCGGCCGCCTTCGTTGCAGGCTATCTGATCGGCAGCGCATCCAGCCCCCAGTCAACACGAAGAAGTTACTGGTGACGGTTGCAGTGCGTCGTATTTTAATTGATTTTTGTGCGTTGCAGCATTATAGTCATATTTATCGCAGTGATTCACCTCCTCCCGAAAAGCTGCGATCGATCAGCGGTCACCTCCTCCCGACCGTAGGTCACATTCAGAAGCCTGCCGCACCTCCTCCCGCGGCAGGCTTTTTTCGTTTTGCGCACTGCCCATGCGGAACCAAATAGGCTACTCTGCTGTTGTGGTCTGGCAAGACATTCGGAGGAGACGCTCATGCCAAATACCAAATGGTCCAATCCCGTCGAGGTGGGGTTCGCCCACAAGGGTTCGCAGGTGGTGCTGGGACCGTTCGACGCTCTTATCTGCCTGATGGACACTTGGCCGGATCTTCGCGGCCCGCGCTACGTTGCAGCCAGAAGCCTCTGCCGCGCAGCCATTGATGGCCGCAAGTCGGCGGAAGAGGCAAGGGAGGTCTTTATTGCGGCTGCGCAAGAGGCCAAGCTTCAGACGCATTGACGCGCCTGCAAGTATATTTTGAGATCAGCTGCGCATCCCGCGCAGAGGTAGATGTCATTTGATGACGTTCTTTTAGCCAGCGGTGAATCGGCGCCATTCTCCGCTCGGCGTGGATTTTTTTAAGGCCTACCGCTCGGCCTTTCGCAGTCCCTATTCTCAACGGGCAGCGGCTTTCCAAAGTTCCATCTCGCTTTCAAAATCGCTCCGCTGTATATAGGCCGCGATTGGCCGGGCCGATCGAGGCGGTCTTCCGCTTGCGCGCCTGTTTCTCCACCACAGTGTACCGCCTGCATGGCGTGCGGGGATGAAAGTATTTCTTAATGGACAACACAGCGATTTCGGCATCGGGCAGAACCGCGTCGGGCTATTTCGAAGCGCCGGTCTTTGCCGTGGCGCCGATGATCGACTGGACGGATCGGCACTATCGCTTTCTTGCCCGGCAGCTTTCCAAGCACGCGCTGCTCTACACCGAGATGATCGTCAGCGAAGCAATCCTGCGCGGTGACCGGGAGAGATTGCTGGGGTTGGATGCAGTTGAACAGCCGGTCGCGTTGCAGCTTGGCGGCAATGACCCGGGCAAGATGGCGCAAGCGGCGCAGATCGGCGAAGACTTCGGCTATGCCGAGATCAACATGAATGTCGGCTGTCCTTCCGACCGGGTGCAGTCGGGCACGTTCGGAGCCTGCCTGATGCGCGAGCCCTCGGTTGTCGCCGACTGCGTGGCGGCGATGAAGGCTGCAGTCTCCATTCCAGTGACGGTCAAGTGCCGGATCGGTGTCGACGATCAGGATCCGGAGATCGCGCTGCGCGATCTGGTGTCGCGGGTGGCGCAGGCCGGCACCGACGCCGTCTGGGTGCATGCGCGAAAAGCCTGGCTGCAGGGGCTGTCGCCGAAGGAGAACCGCGATATTCCGCCGCTGGACTATGGATTGGTTCATCGCCTCAAGGCGGAAAACCCCAATCTTTTCATCGGTATCAACGGCGGTCTTGGCAGTTTGAATCAGGCCGTTGAAGAATTGAAACTGGAAGCCGCGCTGGATGGTGCCATGCTCGGACGTGCCGCCTATCATGATAGCGCCATGCTGACCGCCGTGGACGGATATTTTTCCCATCCGGTGACGGGTGCGGCTGCTGTCGATCTTGCCGGCGAGGCTTTTACCGCCAATGGGCACCGGCAGTCGCTGGATTTCTGGGCCGGGGTGCGCGACGCGATGATGGGCTATGCAGCCGGTCATATTGCTTCGGGCGGACGCCTCATCCATGTCACTCGCCATATGGTCGGGCTGTTCCAGGGATGGCCGGGCGCGCGGCGGTTCCGGCAGATTCTGTCGGCAGATGCGACGCGGGCAGGGGCCGGGCCGGAGGTGATCGCTACGGCCTTTGACGCGATCCTTGCCGCGGCCGAGGCGAAGCAGGCGGCGGAGTAGAGTAGGCAGTAGTGAGTAGTGAGTAGTGAGTAGGGAGTAGGGAGTAGGGAGTAGGGAGTAGGGAGTAGGGAGTAGGGCATTGATTCTATTGGCTATTGGCTAATTCCTGCTGCCCAGAAAAAAACGGCGCCCCGAAGGACGCCGTTCAATTCAAGTCGTCGCAAGCAGTCGGATCGAGGCTTAGTCAGCCTGGATGTTGACGGCCTTCGGGCCCTTGCCCATGCGATCCGGCTCGGTGTCGAAGGTGACCTGCTGGCCGTCCTTCAGCGTCTGGAGACCAGCGGCCTGCAGCGCGGAGATGTGAACGAACACGTCCTTTGCGCCGCCTTCCGGCGTGATGAAACCAAAACCCTTGTCCTGGTTGAAGAATTTTACGGTGCCCTTGGTGGCCATGGGAGAAGTCCTTTTTCCCTTAATGATGTGTCCTCACCCCTGCCAGGGTGGAGACGTTTTTCTTTCCGGTTTTGTCTTTATTCCGGAAAGCCAGTCGGAGAAGTCGATAACGGGGAAAGAACGCCTACAGTGCCTTTCGGGCACGCCCGGATTTCTCCGGGACCATACAGCCAGTCCAGTCTCCGGGATGCAAACGCCCGAACGCCGAAATATTTGCAGCAAAAAAAGAAAATAGCAAGCGTTTAATCCTTTGTACTCAACCGCATGTCGGTACCGGCGGCGGATTGCACCATGGCGGCCCATCTGCCCGTATGGCGGGTTTTTGCCCGGCTGGAGTTGCCGCCTGAAGGAAACCCGCCGGGGAAAACCGGCCGCCGCCCGGATCTTGCCCCAATTTGGTCCCGGCGATGGCCGAAGAAGGGGCCGCCCGCCGGCGGCTGCTTCGGGCCTGATTGCAGGGTTGATGCCAGCTGGACGGCGGGTTAGGTCAGGAGCGGAATGACGAATGCTGGACTGCGAGGTGGCTTGGTGATCGACCCCTATGAAACGCTTGGAATTGACCGCGGCGCCGACGAGCAGGCGATCAAGGCGGCCTGGCGCCGCACCGCAAAGACCGCCCATCCCGACAGCGGCGGCGATACCGAGGCTTTTGGGCGGCTGCAGGCCTGCTACGACCTGTTGAAGGATCCGGTGCGCCGCAAGGTCTACGACAATACCGGCTACGACCCGCAGCTGGCCGACCCGCGCGACCTGCAGGGCATCCTGAAACTGGAAACGCTGGTCAACGACTTCATCCTCGACGAGCGCGAGCCGGGCAGCTTCGACCCGGTCGCCGCCATGCGCCGCAAACTGTCCGACGATATCGTCAAGAGCCGGTTCCACATCCTCGAACTGGAGCGCCACCGCACCCGGGTGCGCCAGCACATCGACCGGCTCGGCCGCCGCCCCGCCGCCGACATTCTCGGCTCGATGCTGCGCACCCGCTCGCAATCGATCGCCGACGCCATCCGCAGCGCCGAGGCGCAGATCGAGGCGATCGAGCAGGCCTATACGATGCTGGAGGGCTATTCCTACGAGTGGGAGCTGCTGCCGGAGGTGAAGGCGGCGGAATAGGGCGGGTTCGGGTTTGTTTCCGAGGAGCGACCCGCCCGTCATTCCTGTCCTCGGCCTTGGCCCGGGGGATGTCACAGGTTGCCAGTGCGCCGTGTCCACGGCGCGTAGGACTCGTTGAGCGATCCGGCAGCAGTCCTCTGACGGCGCGGACGCGCCGTGGCTGGATTCCCGCCACAAGGGCTGACATGACGGAGGGTGGGGAGGCATCGACCACGCCACCAGTGCACGCCGCTAGTACCGCCGGGCGGGGGCTTGCGCCGCCGCCCGCAGCGAGACCGGGGCGCGGCCGGGTCTGCCGGTGGTCATCCTGTACCAGGTGGGCAGGGCCGCATGCAGCCAGTGGCCACGCGGCTGGGTGCGGCGGACGATCTCGCCGACCATCATCAGGAAGGGATCATCGACCGCGCGGATATAATGCGTCAGGAAATGGATCTTGTCGTTGTCGGCCCATTGGCAATGGTCCAGCAAGCGCGCGTAGAATGTCCGGCCGCTGAGATCGAGATGGCGCAGGCAGTCCGGCCCTTGCGGCGCGGAACTGCGGCAGCGCCCCTGCCGCCGGCAGGCCGGATCGGCGCAGAGATCGCCCGGCAGGCCGAACATCTCGATGGTGCGCTGCCGCAGCGCTGTCTGGTGCCGCTCGGACGGGGTCATGGCTTCTCTCCGGCTGGTGATTGAGGGGCGCGCCATCGCCTTCACGCGACCGGCTGGCCCGCGGTTTGCCGCATAATTATGTCCGCCGCCTTTCCGGCTTTGGACGGGACGCTCGCAAGAGCCTCGTCGGGTGGTGGGAAAGTGGCTCTCGCCAGCGCCCCGTTCGGCGGTTTTTGCCCGCGCACGCATTCCGCTACGGCCTTTCGGCCCTCTGTGCATCGCACGCCCGCAGCAGCATCAGCCTGCGGAGGGGAATTTTCGCACGAGCCCCGGATAGGAGAACTTCCGTCCTTTCCTCAAACCCGGCACCGGCCCCGCCTCGCTGCCACGGCTGGCAGTGTATCCGTGGCGGAACGGGAGAAGTATGGCATGGGTTTTGGGGGCGGGGATTTTGAGGGGGTGGCGGGGAGAGCTCAGCGACGGGATTGAGCACGTAGCCTTTGGTTAAGGTGTTGATTTTGTGTCGTCTAGTGTCGGGGGAAGTCGTGGCGAGGGGCGGTTCCGTGACAAATTGTTATCCCCGTTTCCCAGGCCCCATGCATGCGTATGAATTAAAGTGACGGGGCAGTAAGAGATTGGGGAAATTTTAAGCGAGGCACAGAAATAATTTTCTGAGAAAACATGTCGAAAAAATGGAGTTTTTTGAAGGTAAAAATTGTGAAATATTCCTATCAAGATACACTGCTTCCCGCTTTATTTCTGAAGCAGTGTATCTTTCGATCTAGTTCATCTTGTTAAGACCTGTCTCATTTAGCATTGTGATTATTTTCATGGCGTAGTTTTCTGCGAAATCAAAATTATCGAAGTCGATATTTCTGGTTTATATCGTCATCAGTAATGATGGACGGACCTCTGCGTTCAATGGGTTTGTTAATCAATTGCTGTGCTGCCTTCACGATTTGATCAGATAGCCACGTTTGGTCAAATTGCGAATCCTGCGCCGCTTCCTTTACTTCGTCCGTAATTGTGCTCAAAACTACCTCCCGTGATGGTTGCTGAGACTCATATAAGATATGCGAATTTCTATGACTCTCATAATCAATTAATTCCATTGTATTTAACCCTTTGTTCACAGGGATGTGAGTGCTTTGATGAGTGAGAAATTAGAGAATTTTCCAGAATTGGTTATTGGGCTTGTTGGCCCCATTGGCGTGGATTTGGAGACGGTTCAAAAAGCCGCCATGAACCAATTACGGAGCTTGGGATACACTGCGGTTCCGATCCGAATTACCGATTTAATGAAGTCTGTAAAAACAGATGTAGAAATTGAAAACAACTATTTTGAGAAGAAATACCTGTCTCTAATCAGGTATGCTGACAAGGTTTGCGAAATAGCAAATAGTAGAGCAGCTTTAGCGGCTTTGTCGATCGCCGCAATACGAGCGCAACGACTGAAAATAACTGGTGATGAGAAAAAGCCGGCGCTCAAGCATGCTTATGTTATTCGCCAGTTTAAAAGACCTGAAGAAATAGAGCTTATGAGGAAGACTTATGGTCGAAAATTCCTTCAGATATCTGTTTATTCCTCCGAAAAAGATCGAAGAGATAATCTAATAAATATAATAAAGCAGTATAACGAGGTTTTTATCACAAAGGAAGAAGCTGAAAAATCAGCTATTAATCTTATAAAAGTTGACCATGATGAAGTTGATGGCGATTTTGGGCAAAAAATTTCAAAAGTTTTTCATCTCGGAGATGTTTTCGTAGAGGGTATTGGAGAGGAGCCCATCAAGGCGACGATTGAGCGCTTTTTTTTAGCGTTCTTTGGTCACAACGGTATATCTCCCAACAAGGTGGAGTATGGCCTTTATATTGCCGCGGCAGCTGCGCTTCGGTCGGTCGATTTGTCACGGCAGGTGGGCGCCGCAATATTCTCTGAGGATGGAGAAGTAATTTCGATGGGTTGCAATGAGGTCCCCAAGGCATTCGGTGGAACATATTGGCAAGCCGCTAATTCGCAAATTTATCGTGATTTCGAAATGGGTGGTGACGCAAACCACTCCAAAAAGATTCAAATACTGTACGATCTTATAGAGCGGATAAGCAAGGCAGGTTTCTTCTGTGATGAGGTGTCTAAAAAGGGTGATTATGTTGAGCAATTAAGATTCATAATGGAAAATGAATCGATAAAAGATTCAAAGGTGATGGATCTTATTGAGTTTGGAAGAATAATTCATGCGGAAATGTCTGCTATTACAGATGCCGCGAGGCTTGGTAAGGCTGTAAAAAATTCTATATTGTACTGCACGACTTTTCCATGTCATATGTGCGCAAAGCATATCGTGTCGTCGGGTATAAGGCAGGTCTATTTCTTGGAGCCATATCCTAAGAGTTATGCTAGTGACCTGCATTCAGACTCCATAACTTATGATGAGATAGAATCTGAGAAGAAGGTTTTATTTACACCGTTTATAGGAATTTCTCCTCGCAGGTATCGCGATATTTTTGAGAAGAAAAGCCGTAAAGATGGCAATGGGAAAAAAGTTGATTGGTACCATGGCTCGCCATTGCCTATGATCGAAGACATGACGACGTCATATATTGAAAACGAGGCATACTCTATAATTAGTCATGGCCCTTCTGCCGACCAAGTCGTTTAGCCTAGGCTATAATTTTCTTGAAAATCAACCATATCGCGCTCAGTTTTACTGCCCGGTTTTCCCGTCTTCTTCTTTTTGTCTTCTTCTGCGATTTCGCATAGCCCGCGCTGGTGCGGCGGAAGGGGTTTGGCGTTTTAACGCAAGACCCTCGGGCTAAGCCCTAGGTTGAGGAAGGAAGAGGTCGTGGCGCCGTTTTTTCACCTACCGCCCCCCATCAAACAACCCGCTCAAGCTCCACGGGTACTCCCCCTGCTGGTTGGCGATGTCGTCGACTTTCCAGCCGCCGTGCTCCCTGACCAGCGTGTAGTAGAGCGTCACCGGCTCGGAATTGGTGAAGGTCACTTCCAGCTCGGCGGTATCGTCGGTGACGATCGGTTGGCCGACGTCGACATCGGTGGCCTCGCCGTCATTGCCTGAAATGACCGGGTCGAAATCGATGGTGCCGGCGTCGCCCGGCTCGGTGTTGTCGAGATCGGCCTGGAAGCGGGCGTTCAGCTGGTCGGAGAAGAACGGATAATAGGGCGAGGGGGCATCCGCGCCGGTCTCGGTGGTGTCGTAGCTGTAGAGGGCTTCGAGCAGGGCCTGCGGCGTCTTGAAGGTTTCGGCGGCGGCGGGCAGGGCGAAGAGGGCGGACAGCAAGAGTGCGGACAGGGCGGGCAGGCGCATGGCGGGTCCTTTGGCAGCGGGGTTAGCGAGGACTAACCGATAGGCGGCGGTCTGGCCATGGTGCATTTTGGGGGATGTGGGCGGGGGCTCCCTCTTCTCCCCGGCGGGGGGGGGACGACTGGCTCCGAAATTGCGGAAAGAGCCCCCTCATCGCCTCGCATACGCTCGGCACTTCTCCCCGCTGGGGAGAAGAGGGAGACTGCGGCGGCGGCTTTCGATCCATATGCGATAACCCTGCGGGGAGAGGGGGATGGGACCCCGC
Organism: Pararhizobium sp. YC-54; assembly: GCF_025847205.1. Classification (GTDB taxonomy): domain Bacteria; phylum Pseudomonadota; class Alphaproteobacteria; order Rhizobiales; family Rhizobiaceae; genus Pararhizobium. Next base: position 128,889 of record NZ_JAOYTH010000001.1, read on the forward strand.
GCTTGTTGCGGTCACCCCACCCCGGCGCTTTGCGCCGACCCTCCCCTCAAGGGGAGGGTGTTATTGGCCCGGCCGCCCGGTCTTGCCCTTGGTTTTCTTCTGGCGCTTGAGGTCGCCGGCGTCCTCGTAGGAGCCGGCGCCGGGCTTGGCGCGGAGGAGGGGTTTGGGGTCGTCAGAGCTGGATCCTCGGGTCAGGCCCGAGGATGACGACGCAGGGGACGAGGATGACGACGCAGGGGACGAGGATGACGGAGATGAGGAGACCTCGCGTTTCTCCGGCTGGCCCTGCAACAGCGGTTTTTCCGGCAGCTTGCCCCTGGTGTTGAGCGGCTTTTCGGTGCGGCCGACGGTCATTTCGTCGAGGGTGTTCTTGCGGAACAGGGACGGCCCCTCGTCCGCCCTTCGGGCACCTTCTCGCCCTGAACGGGGAGAAGGGATAGCGACGTCGCGGCCCATGTCGTCGAGATCGGGTTTGGCGAAGAGGCTGGCGGTCCCCCCTTGAGGGGGAGATGCCCCGAGAGGGGCAGAGGGGGGTATGGCGGCGGATTCCGAGGTTGGGGAGGGTTTACCCCCCTCTGTCCTGTCGGACATCTCCCCCTCAAGGGGGGAGATCGGGCCCGAGGATGCCGCACCTGGTCCTCGGGTCGCTCCTCGGGTTAAACCCGAGGATCGCTTGCCCGAGGATGACGGAGAAGTACGGCTGCCTTCCATAGCCCTGGCCACATTGCTTTGCGTCCCTGTCCGGCCTTCGGCCGTCCGCGCCTCTTGCCGTGCCATCGGGTCGTCCATGACGGCGAGTTCGGCGGCTTTGAGGCGTTTGATTTCGTCGCGCAGGCGGGCGGCGGTTTCGAAGTCGAGGTCGGCGGCGGCGTTGCGCATCTGTTTTTCAAGCGCTTCGAGATGGGCGGCGAGGTTGTTGCCGACCATGTCGGTGAGACTGCCCTTGACGCCCTTGATGCCGATATCGGCGCGGACATGGTCCTTCTCGTAGACACTGTCGAGGATGTCGGAGATCCTCGCCTTGACCGATTCCGGGGTGATGCCGTTGGCGGTGTTATAGGCCATCTGCTTTTCGCGGCGGCGGCTGGTTTCCTCCATGGCGCGCTTCATCGAGCCGGTGACGGTGTCGGCATAGAGGATGACCTTGCCGTCGACGTTTCGCGCCGCGCGGCCGATCGTCTGAACCAGGGACGTTTCCGAGCGCAAAAAGCCTTCCTTGTCGGCATCGAGGATGGCGACGAAGCCGCATTCGGGGATGTCGAGGCCTTCGCGCAGAAGGTTGATGCCGACGAGAACGTCGAAGGCGCCGAGACGCAGGTCGCGGATGATCTCGATGCGCTCCAGCGTGTCGATGTCGGAATGCATGTAGCGGACGCGCACACCCTGTTCGTGCAGATATTCGGTGAGGTCCTCGGCCATGCGCTTGGTGAGCACCGTGACCAGCGTGCGGTAGCCGGCGGCCGCCGTCTCGCGGATTTCGCCGAGCACATCGTCGACCTGGGTTTTGGCCGAGCGGACCTCGACCGGGGGATCGATCAGCCCGGTCGGGCGAATAACCTGTTCGGCGAAGACGCCGCCGGACTGTTCGAGTTCCCAGGCGGCCGGCGTCGCCGACACCGCGATGGTGTCCGGCCGCATGGCGTCCCATTCCTCGAAGCGTAAGGGGCGGTTGTCCATGCAGGACGGCAGGCGAAAGCCGTATTCGGCCAGCGTCGCCTTGCGGCGGAAGTCGCCCCGGTACATGCCGCCGATCTGGCTGACCGAGACGTGGCTTTCGTCGATGAACAACAGCGCGTTGTCGGGGATGTATTCGAACAGGGTCGGCGGCGGCTCGCCGGGCTGGCGGCCGGTGAGGTAGCGCGAATAGTTCTCGATGCCGGCGCAGGAGCCGGTCGCCTCCAGCATCTCGACATCGTAGCGGGTGCGCTGCTCCAACCGCTGGGCTTCGAGCAGGCGGCCGCCCTTTTCCAGTTCGGCAAGCCGCAGTTTCAGCTCCTCCTTGATCGACTTGATCGCCTGGTTGAGCGTCGGCCGCGGCGTGACGTAGTGGGAATTGGCGTAGATTTTCACCGACTTCAGGTCGTCGGTCTTCTGGCCGGTCAAGGGATCGAACTCGGTGATCGCGTCGATCTCGTCGCCGAACATCGAGATGCGCCAGGCGGCGTCTTCCAGATGGGCCGGGAAGATTTCGATGGTGTCGCCGCGGACCCGGAACGAGCCGCGCTGAAAATCCATGTCGCGGCGCTTGTATTGCTGGGCGACGAGGTCGGCCAGCAGCTGCCGCTGGTCGAGCGTGTCGCCGACCGTCATCTGGAAGGTCATGGCGGTGTAGGTCTCGACCGAGCCGATACCGTAGATGCACGAGACCGAGGCGACGATGATGACGTCGTCGCGCTCGATCAGCGAGCGGGTGGCCGAGTGGCGCATGCGGTCGATCTGCTCGTTGATCGAACTTTCCTTCTCGATGAAGGTATCGGAGCGCGGCACGTAGGCTTCGGGCTGGTAATAATCGTAGTAGGAGACGAAGTACTCGACTGCGTTGTCGGGAAAGAAGTTCTTGAACTCGGAATAGAGCTGTGCGGCCAGCGTCTTGTTGGGCGCCAGGATGACGGCGGGGCGCTGTGTCGCCTCGATCACCTTGGCCATGGTGAAGGTTTTGCCCGAGCCGGTGACGCCGAGCAGCACCTGGGAACGGTCGCCATTGGAAAGGCCTTCGACGAGATCCTTGATGGCGGTCGGCTGGTCGCCGGCGGGCTCGAAATCGGCCTTCATGACGATCTGGATGCCGCCTTCGGACTTTTCCGGCCGGGCGGGCCGGTGCGGGGTCCACAGCTTGCCGTCCTTGAACAGCGGATTGCCGCTCTCGATCAGCGCCGACAGCGCCTCGACGGTGGCGGTGACGGCGGACGGGGCGAGCGCATCCTCGAGCGCGGTGTCCATGCCGGCCACGGGATTGAGGCCCGCCGCCGCGCGGGCCCTGGGGTCGGAGGTGCCGCCCATCGAGGTGCCGCGTGCCGAGCGGCTGGCGCTGACGCCAGCTTTGTTTGCGCTCACGCTGTCGGCGCCTTGCGCCTTCGCTCCGCGAGGGCCTCGCACGGGCTCGGACGCCCGTTCGGGCTTGCGGCCTTCGGCCGAATTCTTTTCCTTCTGGGCGGCGATCTCCACCTTCTTGCGGTGTTTGCCGGCCTGGGAGGCGACGTCGTGGCGGGTCTCGATGGTCTCGGCCTCGGCCATGCGCTGCAGCTCTTCGGCCCAGTCGGCGACGTTGGACGACAGCGGAGCGCCTTCGAAGGAGGCCTGCGGAGCTTCCTCGAAGCCGGTGGGTTTTTTCGGTGCTTTCGACATGCCGGGGAATATGGAGAGAGTCCGGCGAAATGTGAAGGGGGCGATGAGTACAAAAAGGCAACGGGATGATGGGCTGCTGCCAGTTTCTGACACGATGGCGCGGATGCACGATCCGGCTGTTTTTCTTTTCGCGCGGCAGGGCCTCCCGGCTTGAATGGTGGCCGATTGGCGCTACAAGCTGCGCGTCTTGCCAATCTGTCTTCCCATGGATTCGATTATGCCTTTTTCGCTCAATGCGGCCGCCGTGCTGCCGATCGTGCTGCTCGTCCTGTCGAACGTCTTCATGACCTTCGCCTGGTACGGGCACCTGAAATATACCTCGTCGCCGCTCTATATGGCCGTGATCGCCAGCTGGGGCATCGCCTTCTTCGAATATTGCCTGGCGGTTCCGGCCAACCGCGTCGGCCACGAGGTCTATTCGGCCGCACAGCTGAAAACCATGCAGGAAGTCATCACGCTGCTGGTCTTTGCCGGTTTCTCGGTGTTCTGGCTGAAGGAATCGCTGACCTGGAACCATGCCATCGGTTTCTGCATGATCGCCGGCGGGGCGGCATTTGTGTTCAAGGGGTAGCGTCCTGCGGCTCCATGCGCTACCGCAAGCCACAGGCACCTGCAGATAGGAATGAACGAGACCGGCATGATTTTCCTGAAACTGACCCTGGTTCCGTTCTTTCTGTTTGCCGTTTCGATGGCGGCGGTGCGCTGGGGGCCTTCGGTTGCGGGCTGGCTCGCCGCTTTGCCGATCGTGACCGGGCCTATCCTCTATCTGCTGGTGCTTGAACAGGGCGCCGTGTTCGGCGTTGGCGCTGCGGCTGCGGCCTTGTCGGCGATTTTTGCCTCAGAAGCCTTCAACCTGGCCTATGCGTGGACATGCCGCTGGTATCACTATTGCATCGCGGCCCTGATGGGGCTTGCCGCATGGTTTGCCGCGGCCACCGGCTTGACGAATATGCCGGGAACGCCGCTCTTTGCGCTCGGCGCTGCGCTGCTCGGCGTTACCCTGGCGCAAACTTTTCTGCCGCGGACCCATGCCGCCAGCAAGGTCATATCGATCACCCGGACCGATCTGCTCTTGCGCATGGCCGCCGGCGCCGTTCTGACGCTGGCCGTGACGATGCTGTCGGTTTCCCTTGGGGCGCAATGGAGCGGCGTGCTCAGCGTTTTTCCGCTTCTGGGGCTGATCCTGTCGGTGTCTTCGCAACGGGCATACGGGCCCGATTTCGTTGTCCGGCTGCTGCGCGGCATGGTGCTGGGGCGGTTCTCGTTTGCAGCCTTCTGCCTCTGCCTGATCTGGATGCTCCCCAGGCAGAATGTCGAGATCGCGTTTTTGATCTCTTCGGCTGCGGCCGTTTGTGTTCAGTGGGCAAGCCGGCAAGTGGCGGCCGCGACGCGCTGATCCGTCACGTGCTGGCCGGCAGCGTCAAGCCGCACTGCCAAACAGCGTGTCGAGAATCTGGCCTTCCAGCCGTGCCAGTTCCGGCGAGCCGTGGCGGCGGGGGCGTTCCAGCGGGATGTCGATATCCAGCGCTATTCTGCCGTGGTCGATGACGATGACCCGGTCGGCGAGCGCCACGGCTTCCGAGACGTCGTGGGTGACCAGCACGGCGGTGAATGCCTGCTGCAGCCAGATGCGTTCGAGCAGTTGCTGCATTTCGATGCGGGTCAGCGCATCGAGCGCGCCGAGCGGTTCGTCCAACGCCAGAATATAGGGATGGGCGACAAGCGCCCGGGCAAGTGCCACGCGCTGCCGCTGGCCGCCGGACAGAACCGACGGCCATTCTTTTGCACGGTCGGCAAGACCGACCTCCCGGAGGATGGCGAGAGATTGTTCGTGAGCTTGCGGGCCTTTGGCGATGCCGGTCAGGCCGACCTCGACGTTTTTGGCGATCCGTGCCCAAGGGAGGAGACGGGGTTCCTGGAACATGATGCGGGTGCGGTTTTGGCCTTCCGCCCCCTTGTTGACCGTCAGCGTGCCGGATGTCGGCCTGTCGAGGCCGGTCAGCAGCCGCAGCAGCGTGCTCTTGCCGCAGCCGCTCTTGCCGATAACGGCGATGAACTGGCCGGCCGGCACATCGAGATCGATGTTGTCGAGGACCGTCTTGTCGCCGAACTTGCGGCTGATGCCGCGAAAGGAAAAGGCGTTCTCGCGGACATCGCGGCCGCGTGCGTGCGGTGCGGCATAGGGAAACCAATGCGTCGGCGTCGTTTCGCGCAGGGCGCGGGCTTCTGCCGTTTCTCTGGCCGGGCGGGCGTCCTTGGCTTTTTGATCGAGGGCGATGACGGACATTTTCGGCACTCCGTGTTTCAGGTTGCTTTGGGTCAGGCGGTCTGGAAGGCCGGATGCCATTGCAGCGTCAGGCGCTCGAGCAGCCGGGCAAAACTGTCGGCGAGCTTGCCGAGCAGGGCGTAGATCAGGATCGACAGCACGACGACATCGATCAAAAGGAACTCGCGCGCCTGCATAGCCATGTAGCCGAGACCGGAGGAGGCGGCGATGGTTTCGGCGACGATCAGCGTCAGCCACATGATACCCAGCGCATAGCGCAGGCCGACGAAGATGGCGGGAAGGGCGCCAGGCAGGATGACGCGAAAGAACAGGGTGGCGCGCGACATGCCGTAGACGCGGCCCATCTCGACCAGTTGCGGATCAACGCTCTGGATGCCGAGCAGGGTGTTGACGTAGATCGGGAAGAACACGCCGAGCGCCACAAGAAAGAGCTTTGCCTCCTCATCGATGCCGAACCAGAGGATGACCAGCGGGATCAGTGCCAGATGCGGGATGTTGCGGACCATCTGCAGCGTCGTGTCGGTCAAGTTGCGCGACAGGCCGGAAAGGCCATTGGCAAGGCCGAAAACGAGGCCGATCGAACCGCCGATGACGAAGCCGGACAAAGCGCGTGCCGTGCTGACGCCGATATTGCGGACGAGTTCACCCGACAGCAGCAGACGCCAGAAGGCTTCGGCGACAGCGGAGGGGGCGGCCATGACATTCGGCGAGATCAGGCCGGTGCGGGCAGCAATTTCCCAGGCGAGCACGATCAGGGCGGGCAGCAGCCAGCCGGTGCCGTTGCGCAGGATCGCCGCGCCGCTGTGCAGGAGCGATTGACCGGTGGATTTCATCATCTGCCCTTTGCTCTCTCGTGTTCTTTCGCGTGCCGGTCCGGATCGACCGGGACCGGCACGCTGCCGCATTTCCTGGGAGGAAATCAGTTTGATGGCGCCGTCCAGACGGCGTCCGAAATGGTGATCTGCCTGGGGATCAGGCCGAGCTTGAAGAACCGGTCGGCGGTCTGCTGCTGGCTGGCGACGACTTCCGGCGTGATCGGCTCGATGCCGAACGTGCTGCGGTTGGCGGCAATCGTCTGGGCTTCCAAAGGCACGCCCGTGACTTCATGCAGCGCTTCGGCGACCTTGTCGCGATTGGCATCGGCCCAGGCGGCTGCGTCCTTCAGGGCGGCGATGGTGGCCGTTACCGTTTCCGGATGGTCCTTGGCGAAGTCGCGATTGGCGAGGAAATAGGTTTTCACGTTCAGGGTCTGAGCCGAGGTGGTGAGGATGCGCGGCTTGTAGCGGGTTTCGGCGATGGCGAAGAACGGGTCCCAGACGGCCCAGGCGTCGATCTTGTCGCTGGCAAAGGCCGCGGCCGCATCGGCCGGGCTCAGATAGACCGGGGTGATGTCCTTGAAGTCGATGCCGGCTTTTTCCAGCGCTGCAACGACGAGGTTGTGGGCTGAGGTGCCCTTGCCGACGCCGATCTTCTTGCCCTTGAGGTCGGCCAGCGACTGGATCGGCGATTCCGGCTTGACGAAGATGGCCTCGCCGGCCCCGTTGGAGGGAAGGGCTGCGGCATAGGTGATGGCAGAGCCTGCGGCCTGACCGAAGATCGGCGGCGCATCGCCGGTCCAGCCGACATTGATCGAGCCGACATTCAGCGCTTCGACCAAAGGCGGGCCGGCGGTGAACTCGACCCAGGAGACGGTGATGCCCTTCGGCTCCAGCGCCTTTTCGATGATCCGCTGCTGGCGGGCGATGACCGGCAGGCCGGTTTTCTGATAGCCGATCTTGAATTCCGTCAGCTCGGCGGCGAACAGACCGGAAGCGGAAAGCAGGCCGGTGGCGAGGAGGCCAGCGCCGAACAGGCGTCTTGTCAGTGTGAACATCGATCCCTCTTATGGTTGGCGGAGGTTTCTCCGCTTGAATGAGGATCATGTTAAATAAATCTATCAAGATTATAGAGTTTATTTATTTTGTAGATTTGCCGTGCGGGGAAACGGTTTTCCGCGATGGAAGGGCAATCGACGGGATTTTTCCGTCACTCCTCGTGTACCTTTGAAAAACGCAATCGGCGCACTAGCTAGTGTTCCGGCTCCAGGAAACGGAATCGCAATGCGAGGGCAGCCCAATGAATCCAACGGAACATATCGACCAGCTGATCGCCGGGCTTGCGGACTGGCGTGGCGAGACGCTTGCGGCGATCCGCAAGGACATCCTTGAGGCCGATCCGGAGATCATCGAGGAATGGAAGTGGATGGGAAGCCCGGTCTGGTCTTGCGACGGGATCATCGCGGTTGGCAACGCCCACAAGGAGAAGGTGAAGCTGACATTTTCCCACGGCGCCAGTCTTCCGGACCCGGACAAGCTTTTCAACGCGGGGCTTGGAGGCAAGGTCTGGCGGGCGATCGATGTTTTCGAGGGCGATACGATCGATCGGCGTGCTCTCAAGGAGCTCATCCGCGCCGCTGTAGAGTTCAATCGGGCCAAAAAGAAGAAGGCGCCTGCCGGTTCGCGCGCGAAGGCACCCAAAAGCGAGAAGGCATGATGTGCCGCCTTCTTGCCACAAGGGGGAACGCTACCATGGCCTGATGCGGTCGCTTTGCGCCCATAACAGTCATCCCGGCCTGTGGTGCCCGAAGGTCATGGAAGCGCGCACCGGATCGGCCTTACCCGCGCGACGTCATCCAAACGCCCACCATTGTTACCGCCAGTCCGGCAAACATCGTTGCGGTTAGTGGTTCAGAAAACAGTGCCCAGGCCCACAGCATGGTGACTGGCGGACTAAGGTAGATGGCCGCGCTCACCTGCGCCACGGGAAACAGGCGCAGGCTGGTATAATAGACCGAATAAGCGGCGAACGTTGCAATGAGCACGAGCCACACCATACCGATTGCGAAATTTAGGGTCATCGGTGGAGCGACATTCCCCTGCATCAGGGCACAGAGACCGAACAAGGCCGAGCCGGTGAGCGTATGGATGCAGAGGCGCTGATGCACAGGCATGGGCGAAGCTCTGTCTCGCCGGAGCAAGACCGAGGCGACCGCGAACACAAGCATCGAGCCGACGGTCAGGCCATACGCCCAAACCGGAGCGCTGCCGAAGCTGAGGCTGTCGAACGAGACAATCAGGACGCCCACCACTGCGATCGCCGTGCCTGTCCATTGTCGCGGGGTCAACCGCTCGCCCAGGACGGGTTGTGACAAGGCCGCGATGGCCAGCGGAAGAAGGTCGGAGATAAGTGCGACCAGTCCTGTCGGCACCCGCTGTTCGATCGCCAGCGCGAAGCCGCCGAGATAGAGAAACACCGACATCACGCCAAACAGCATCTGATCCCGCACCGCACGTAGCCGCAGCCGCGGACCTATCGTCAACGCAAAGGGCAAAAGTATCGCTCCGGAAAGAAGTGTGCGCCAGAACAGAACCAGCACCACGCTCGCCTCGTCGCTGGCGTAGCGGATACCCACGAAACCGGAACTCCAGCCAATGACCAGCAAACTGGCCATGACAGGCCAGAGGAACCGGTGCTTTCCGGGCGCGACTTGGATTGCAGGCTGGTTGTTCATGAGCATCCCGGATGTGTCTATTCGTCATCGGCCAATAGACAATCACCAATCATTTAGCACATGACAAATTTCGATCGAACTATGACAAATCAGCCGATCTCCTAATAAAATCTTGCCGGAGCGGCCCTCGCTCTGCATACTCTTCATAACCCCATTTGGAAAATGCAGGATGACAGAGTTCAACGTCCGGCGCTTGGAGATCGACGCTCTGCGCGCGTTATGTGCAGTTCGCCATCACGGAGGGGTCACCCGCGCCGCGCAGGCCTTGGGCCTGTCCCAATCCGCGGTCAGCCACAAGATTAGGCGGCTGGAGATGAGCCTCGATTGCGCGCTTCTCGGCCGCAGGCCGGGCGGGCCGGCGTTCACCGCTGCTGGCGAAGAGTTGCTGGACTACGCGGGCCGTATTCTCGAGCTTCATGACGAAGCGCTTTTGAGCCTGTCGAAGACCTCGCTCTCCGGGCGCATCGTTCTCGGATTGACCGAGGACACGGCTTGCACCGACCTTGCCCGTATATTGGGACGATTCAGCCGCCTGCATCCACAGGTCGCCGTCAGGACGAAAGTCCGCATGAGTCTGGTTCTGCGGGACATGCTGGAACGAGGGGAACTGGACGCCGCCATTGTACAAGTGTTTGCCCACGAAGTCCGTCCGACGGATATCGTTCTTTTTCGGGAGCAACTTCATTGGGTCAAGCATCCGGAGCTGATACTTTCGCAACAGGGTCCGATCCCGTTTCTGTCTTTCGACGACCAGTGTTTCTACCGGAGATGGGCTCTCGACATCGGACAAGACGGCGGCGCGGTTTTGGAAACCGTATTCGAGTGCGCCAGCGCCGCAGGCATAATTTCGGCGCTTGCTTCGGCCATGGGGGTGGCACTTCTGAGCCAACGTCATCTTTCTCCCGAGATGCAGATCGTCACCCAGCGCCTGCCTGAGCCCCCTGCGCTGGCCTATGTCGTGCGTCGTGCCCGAAAGGTACGTAACCCGGCGCTGGACACACTCGTCAGCGAAATCGTGAATGAAATCACTCGCCATGGCGGGCTCGCTCTCGCCAGCTAGGCCGGCCGTGAGCGTCAATCCAGCAAATCAAAGGCGCGGAAAATCCAGACGACCTGGTAGGTCAGTCCGGCAATCAGGAAGACCGCGTGGAAACGCCGGTTGGCGGTGACGGCGGCGGCGATGCAAAGGGCGATATAGGTCGCGTTGCGCAGCGGATATTCCAGACCATAGGAGAGGAAGTAGTCCTTGCCCTTGACGGCGGTATCGACGAGATCGACGGCATAGGCAAGCGCCAGGAAACCGAAGAACCAGGCGCGGCGCGACATGAAATACTGCTCGTAGCCGCTGTACTCCTCCATCGAGGTGGGAAACAGCAGGACGCAGAGGAAGTAGAAGATGCAGCAATAGGAGATGACGAAGAGGTAGACGCTGAAATCGATCACCGGCACCGAATGCAGCCTGTATTCCCACCACCAGAAATAGATCAGGAACAGGAACATGAACAGCACCCAGCCGAGGTGCAGCCAGTAGATCCTGGTCTTGCCAGGGTGCTGGACGAACAGCGCCAGCCCCGTCAGCAGGCGAGCCATCGAGAGGCTGACGACCATGCCCATGACGACGCGAATATGCGAGAAGATCTGCGGATCGACGGGCTGGTCCATGGCCTTTGCCTCCTTGGATGTCAGGCTTCAGGCGGCACCGGTTTCGGATGGCCGGTCTCGTCCAGCGCCACCATGACGAACAGCGCATCGGTGACCTTGTCCATCCGGTCCGACAGGTAGCGTTGCGCCCAGGCCTCGACCTTGAGCGTCATCGAGGTGCGGCCAACCTTGACGACGTCGGTATAGATGCACAGCGTGTCGCCGATCTTCACCGGCATTTCGAAGGCCATTTCCTTGACGGCGGCGGTGACGACGCGGCCGCGCGCCCGCTCGGCGGCGCGGATGCCGCAGGACAGGTCCATCTGCGCCATCACCCAGCCGCCGAAAATATCGCCGGCCGCATTGGCGTCGGCCGGCATGGCCAGGGTGCGCAAGGTGAGGTCGCCGTTCGGTTTCGCCATGATCCACAATCTCCGTTTATCCGATGTAACCCAAGGACACGGGATCGGAAAAGACCTCTTTGGGAAATATCCCCGGGCATGGCGCTCCGGCGGAAGCGCGATGAACACCGGATAAATTCAGTGTTTTTAGTTTCACTTGTTAAGAAAATGGAAATCTACCGTCGGCATCCTGCGGTGTAGAAATCCGAGGGGAATTGGCTATATGAAACATTTCCGCATTTCCGTGCGCCTTTACATGCTGGTGGGGCTCGCACTTCTTGCCATGGCCGCCGCCATGACGCTTGGCCTGTTTCAGCAGCAGGACAAGCTGGTGGCGCAGCGCAAGGCCATGCTGGAGGCGATGAACGAGAATGCGGTGACCGTGTTCGATGCCTATTACAAGCAGGCGCAGGCCGGCACGCTGTCGCAGAAGGATGCGCAGGCGCGCGCCATCGAGGCGATCCGGGCGATGCGCTATCAGGGCAATGGCTACTTCTTCATCACCGACATGAAGAGCATGATGATCATGCACCCGATCAAGCCGGCGCTTGAGGGTACCGACCAGACGGAGAACAAGGATCCGACCGGCAAGCACATCTTCGTCGAGTTTGCCAAAAAAGTTCAAGCCGAAGGCAAGGGGTTCGTCGATTATTACTGGCCGAAGCCGGGCGCCGAGGAGCCGGTGCTGAAATATTCGCATGTGGCCGGTTTTGCGCCCTGGGGCTGGATCGTCGGCACCGGCGTCTACGCCGACGACCTGGCTGCGATGTTCACAGAGGGCCTGATCCAGGTTGCGGTCATCTGCGGTCTTGCCGCGCTGGTCATCCTGCTTGCAGCTTTCTCGATCGTCCGCAGCGTCGTTGGGCCGGTCGAGCGGCTGAAGACCTCGATGCGGGCGATTGCCGATGAGGATGTCTCGTCCGCCATTCCCGAAACCGACCGCAAGGACGAAATCGGCGAGATGGCAGGCGTGCTGGCGGTGCTGCGCGATTCCGTCAAGGAGCGCATCGATCTGCGCGAACGCGAAGCCGACCAGCAGCACCAGCTTGATGGCGAGCGGCGCAGCAACGAACAGCGTGCGCAACTGGACGCGCAGACCCAGGCCGAGGCCATGAGCACGGTCGGCAGCGCGCTGGAAAAGCTCGCAGGCGGCGACCTGACGGCGGAAATCGTCAGGATCGCTCCGGAATATTCCAAGCTGCGCGAGGATTTCAATACGGCTGTCACGGCACTGCGCGGCGTTGTCCAGTCGATCACCCAGTCCACCGAAGTGGTTTATGGAAGTGCCGGCGATATTTCGCAAGCCGCCAACAACCTGTCGCGCCGCACCGAACAGCAGGCGGCAGCGCTGGAAGAAACGGCGGCGGCACTCGACCAGATCACTTCGACCGTCAAGAGCTCCTCCGAGCGGGCAGCAGAGGCCCGTGAAATGGTCACCGAGACCAAGGAAAGCGCTGCCAAGTCCGGCGATATCGTGCGCAACGCCATTGGGGCCATGAGCCGGATCGAAGGCTCTTCGACCAAGATCAGCCAGATCATCGGCGTCATCGACGAGATCGCCTTCCAGACCAACCTCCTGGCGCTGAATGCCGGCGTCGAGGCGGCGCGGGCGGGGGACGCGGGACGCGGATTTGCCGTCGTCGCGCAGGAAGTGCGCGAACTGGCGCAGCGCTCGGCCGGTGCCGCCAAGGAGATCAAGGAACTGATCCGCACCTCGGCCACCGAAGTCGAGACCGGCGTGACACTGGTGCGCTCGACCGGCGACGCGCTGATGGAAATCGAAGGCCTCGTCAACCGGGTGAACGAGCATGTGGCCTCAATTGCAACAGCGGCCCGCGAACAGGCAACCGGGCTTGCGGAGGTCAATACGGCGGTCAACAGCATGGATCAGATGACCCAGCAGAATGCGGCGATGGTCGAGGAGACGACGGCGGCCAGCCAGACGCTGGCGCAGGAGAGCCGCGAGCTGAAAGGCCTGCTGCAGACCTTCCGCCTCTCTGCCGACAGCCGCCAGACCAGCTTCAGCCGCGCCGCCTGATCTCTCCGCAAGGCGGAACGGCCGATTGCCCGCGTTCCAAGATGAACCGCCCCCCGAACGGTGGACACCAATTTCGGCGGGCAGTTCAGGAGGACTCGGGCTTTTTTCTGTGTCTGGTTCTTGTGGCTGGATGGTTGCAAACCGCGCAAAAATACTATCTGAAGATTTGAAGGCTCCTTGCCGGACATGTGCGCAGCGCGCTTGACCGCGGCGGCTTTCGCTCCAGAATGGAGCCGTGATTCAAGATGTTACAGCGTTTTCTCGTGCCGGTGGCGAGAAGATGCGCAAAATGGGGAGGACTGCGAATGAGGCCGTTTCAACGCGTTATGATCCGGATTGCCGCACTGGCGGCGCTGTCGCTGGGGGCCTTGACGGCCTGCACCGTCGTCGTCGATGACCCCGGCGGGCGGCCAAGGCCGCGGCCGGAACCTTCGTTCCCGCAAATGTGCACGATGGAATATAATCCGGTCTGCGCCCAGCGCGGCGGCAGTCGCCGGACCTTCGGGAATGCCTGCCAGGCCCGCGCCGACGGATACCGCATCACCGGCCGTGGCGAATGCCGTCCGGAGCGGCCCGATTTCGGCGGCGACCGGCCGCAGGTCTGCACCCGTGAATATGCACCGGTCTGCGCCCGTCAGGGGCGGCGCGAGCAGACGTTTGCGAACGGCTGCATGGCCGAGGCTCGGGGGTTCCGGGTGATCGGCCGCGGCGAATGCAGGCGCGGCAACGACAGGCCCGACGATGGCATGCGTCCGCCGCGCGATCCGGATCGCCGGCCGCAGGCCTGCACCCGCGAATTCGCACCGGTCTGTGCCCGCCAGGGACGCCGCGAGCAGACATTCCCGAATGCCTGCACGGCGCAGGCCCAGGGTTTTCGCGTTGTTGGCAACGGCAGTTGCCGGTGAGTTGAGCTCAACCGCCAAACGAACCGCTGCCAAGGGAGCGGTTCGTTTGCTTTGACGACGGCTGGAGCGGGTTGATCGTGCTGCGCATTGTTTCCTTGAATGCCTGGGGCGGGCGGATTCACGCGCCGCTGATGCGCTATCTTGTTGAGGTGAACGCGGATGTGATCTGCCTGCAGGAGGTGGCGCGCACGCCTGAAGCACCCTGCGACTGGCTGACCTATCGCGACCATGGCGTCGAGCTGCCGCAACGGGCCAATCTGTTCGAGGAAATCCGTGCAGCCTTGCCGGGGCACGATGGTTTCTTTGCGCCGACGGCGCGGGGGGATCTGTTTGATGGCGGCAGGGCCGTGCCGTCCGAATTCGGGCTGGCGACCTTCGTGCGCAAGTCGCTGACGGTCATCGCCCAGGCGCAGGATTTCGTCCATGGCACTTTTTCATCCGATGGCTGGGGCCCGCATCCGCGTGCCCGCAACGCCCATTGCCTGCGCATCTTCAATCATCATGGCGGGCATGGTGACGGGTATCCGGTCAGCATCGCACAGATGCATGGTCTGAGGGATGTTGCCGGCAAGGGTGATACGCCGGCGCGGGACGCGCAGACGAAAGCGTTGATCGAACTGATCGGGCGTGTCTGGCACGGTGGCGAGCGGCTGGTCGTCTGCGGTGATTTCAACGTTCTGCCTGAGAACCGCATGTTTGCGGCTCTGGCCGGACTTGGCTTGACGGATCTGATCACGTCGCGCGGGCATGCCGACACCAGAACCTCCTACTATGAAAAGCCGGGGCGTTTTGCCGACTACATGCTGGCGACGCCGGACGTCGAGGTTCTCAGGTTCGATGCGGTCGCAGAGCCCGAAGTGTCCGACCATCGGGCGCTGCTTCTGGAGATGCGGTAGGGGCGTTTCGCGTCAAGGGACAATCGTCGAGCATGTTTCGACGGTAATATCTTTTGATCACCGGTATTTTTTCGCGTTGCGTGTCGATCGCCGCCTGGATCGTTCGTCGTAGAGGTACGGGCTTGAGCCCGCGTGACGAATGGACCTTCAAGGAGACCCGCAATGCCCAAGATGATTTTCGTCAACCTGCCGGTGACCGATCTGGCCGCTGCCACGCGCTTCTATCAGGCGATCGGCTGCGAGAAGAATGACCGGTTCAGCGATCACCGCTCGGCCAGCATGGTCTGGTCGGAGACGATCACGTTCCAGCTGGCGACATCCGATTATTTTGCCACCTACACGCCAAAGCCGGTTGCCGACGCGCACGGGACGACGGAGGTGCTGCTTGCCTTGTCGATCGACAGCCGCGAGGGCGTGGACAGGCTGGCCGAAGCGGGCGCCGCCGCCGGCGGCAGGGCCGATATTCGCGAGCGTGAGGACAGCGGTTTCATGTATAACCGTGCCGTCGAAGACCCCGATGGCCATGTGTTCGAACTGATGTGGATGGACATGGGCGCTGCCTGAGGCGACAGGCAGGCTGCGAAGGGATGGGAGCTGCTGCGGATGCAAATCGATGTCACCACGATCGGGTTTACCCAAAGCACCGCGGCGGACTTCTTTGGCCGTATCCGGCAGGCCGGCGTGAAGCGGGTTGTCGATATCCGCCTTCACAACACCTCGCAGCTTGCCGGTTTCGCCAAGGCCGCAGACTTGCCGTATTTCCTGAAAGAGCTCTGCGGGGCGGATTATCTGCATCAGCCCTTGTTGGCGCCGACGGAGGATATCCTGACGTCTTTCAAGAAGGAGAAGGGCGACTGGAACACGCTGCGGCATCGGTTCATGAACCTGATGGCGGAGCGGCAGATCGAGACGCGGCTCGACCCATCATCGTTTGCCGGTAGCTGCCTGCTCTGTTCGGAGGCACTGCCGCACCAATGCCACCGTCAGCTGGTGTGCGAGTATCTCAACGGAAAATGGGGCGGCAAGCTCTCCGTCCGGCATCTCTGAAGGGGGCGACGGCAACTGCCGTGTACAGTGGGCTTTCGCGCCTTACGAAGGGTAACACCCAAAACCGGTCATGTCTTCGAAAGCCTTCGTTTACCCTGTTTGCATAAAATCCCCTTCAGTTGCGGTCTTTTTGGATCTGCGCCCGCCTTTCGACACAGGCGGTCCGCAGGTTTTGCGTGGGGACCGGGCGAATGCGGGTGATGCGTTTTGATGCATCGCCATCGGTAGAGGCGGCAATTGAGTATGGCGTATGTTTCCCTTTTCCGGCGGCCGGCTGCGGTCTTCGTGCTGTCTTTGTCGCTGGCCGCCTGCTCGACAGACGATCTGAGCCCGCCGGGCCGCATCGATTCCTCGGCCCGGGTGAGCGCCATCGAACCGGTGAGCCGTCACGCCCGCGGCTCACGGGAAAACCCCTATCCTGCGGCGGCCACCCCGGTCAGCACCTTTTCTGAAAACTCCGGCCCTGAAAATTCCGGCGATGCCGTTGCCATTGATCCGCAACTGCAGGCATCGAGCGAGCGCCTGCCGATGATCGACAGCGAGCAGGCAGAGCAGCCGCTCGCCATTGCCAGCGCCCAGCCGATGGCCGTGCCCGTGGAAGGCGTCAACATGGATGCGATGCTGGGCGTCGAAACCGGCTCGACGCCCGTTGTCGGCCTTGCCGAAGAACAGAACCGTGAGATTGCCGAGGGCAATGCCAGCCAGCCCGTGGTCGGCGGCATTGGCGGCGACAGCGTGCAGCAGCTTGGCGGGCCGCAGGCGATGCCGGTGGCGGAGGCCGATCCAGGCTATGATCCCGACCTGCCGCCATTGAGCGCGGAAAAACGCGCCGCCGAGGAAGCGCGCAAGGCACAATTTCTCGATCAGCAGCAGCGCGTGATGTTGCGCAAGAGCCAGGCGCAGCAGGAGCAGCAGGTGGCTTTCCTGCCGCGTGCCGGAAATCCTCTGTCTGAAACCGATGCCGAGTCGGATTTCACCGGACGGATGCCTGCATCCGAAGTGGCCTGCCGCCAGCGGCTGAAGAAGCTGCGGGTCGAATTCACCGACATTGCGCGCATCTCCAACGGCCGGGCCTGCGGCATCGACTATCCGATCGAGCTGACAGGACTTTCCGGCGGCATCGACATCAAGCCGGCCGTCAAGCTTAACTGCGAGGTGACGGAAGCCTTTGCCAAATGGGTGAAGAACGAGCTCGCGCCGTCGGCCCGTTACCGCTATCTCTCCGGCATCAGGACGATCAAGCCGCTTGGCGGCTATTCCTGCCGGACGATGAATTCCAAGCGCGGCAATCCGATGTCGGAGCATGCGCACGGCAATGCCATCGATGTCGGCAAGTTCGTCTTGAAATCCGGCAAGGAGATCGACGTGCGCAAGCCGGGCTTCTTCGCCTTCCGCGAAAAGGGCCTGCTGAAGGCGGTGCGCAGCGACAGCTGCAAATATTTCAACACCGTGCTCGGCCCCGGCAGCGACCCGCAGCACAAGGACCATTTCCATTTCGATCTGAGAGACCGCAAGTCCGGTTACCGGCATTGCGACTGAGCGACGGCGCCGCGCTGTAAAAGCAGTGCGGCGAACCGGCTGCGCGCAAAAAAATGGCCGGCGCGAGCCGGCCTGAAATGAACCTTACCGAAGGGGACTGCGGGCGGGTTCTTGCAAATCACGAGCGTCGGTGTGTCCCACGGCGCGAAAATGGCTGGTGACCATCACCGTTTGATGACAGCACGGGGAAAACATCCGCGAACGCTGCCTATGTGGGCAATTCTGTTGCAGACACGATTTGCCAGCTGTGCCGGCGCTTCAGCCCTCTGGCGTGGCGCCTCGCCGTTCGCGTGCGGTCTTGCGGATGATCTCGGCGATCTCGGGGCTGCGGCTGGAGAGCATCTGGAAATCCACCGAATAGAGCGACAGCAGCGAAACCTCGGTTGCGGCGCTGACGGTGGCCGAGCGGGGCGCACCGCTGATCAGCGCCATCTCGCCGAAGAAGCTGCCGGAACCAAGCTCTATCGGGCTTGGCGTCTGGACGATCACGCTGCCCTCGACGATGAAATACATCTGGTCGCCCCTGTCGCCCTTGCGGCAGATGACGGCACCGGCCGGCACGACACGCGGCCGCAGCGACCGGACGACCTCGACGAGGGCGGCAGGCTCGAGTTTCTGGAACAGCGGCACTGCGGCGACGAGTTGCCAGTTGCGGACAAAATCCTGGCGGCGGACTTCCTCGTAAAATCCGGTGGCGAGGATGCCGGCCCAGAGCGCAAAAATGCCGATGCCGCACATCATCACCAGCCCGCCAAGCACACGGCCCGCAAAACTTTGCGGAATTTCATCTCCATAGCCGGTGGTCGACAAGGTTGTCACCGCCCACCACATCGCCTGGGGCATGCTGCCGAACCTGTCAGGCTGGATGTCGCGCTCGATCAGGTAGGCTGCGAGCGACGCGCAGAACAAAATGATGCCGAAGACCGAGGTGACGCCTGCCAGGTTGCGCCTCTCGTTGGAGATAACCCGGGCCATCAGCCGGAAGAACGTCGATTCGCGCAGGGGCTTCAAAAGCCAGATCGCGCAATAGAGGCTCTGGTCGCGGTGACCAGCGAACAGGAAGGCGGCGAGCGGAACCGCGACAGCCAGCACGTCGATGGCGATTGCCGGCATTCTGTCGCGGGTTGCCTGCCGGATGATCAGGGTTCCGATCAGTTGCAGGCCGTAGATCGCCCAGATCCCGGCAAGCAGCATCTCCAGCGCGAACCTGACATCTCCGGCGATTTTTGGCGTGGTGAGCGCGGCAACTGCCAGGAGCCCCATGACGGCCAAGAGCACGTTGAGCGACGCGGAAATTTTCGAGAAAGGCATTGCCGGCATTCAATCCCCCCAGACCCCCAGCGCCGTCACTCGTGGCAACAGTAGAATGCCTTCGGGACAAGCACAAAGGGGCGGCATTATACCAAGTTCCTATCGTCGAGACTTGGGTATAATGCCCGTTCATCTGCCAGTTGAGGGGCGGTTCGGCCTGTTGACGATCTGTTTTCGTCTTTTTGCGATTTTGCAGCTGAAAGTTTCGGCAGAACACCCCATATAGGGCATCTCTTTCCGCATCCTGTCCTTCCGGAACACATTTCATGGCGCCCATCGTTTCCGTTTCCAATCTTGTGAAAACCTATGCGTCCGGCTTTCAGGCGCTGAAAGGCGTCAGCCTCGATATCGAGGAGGGCGAGATCCTCGCCCTTCTGGGGCCGAACGGCGCCGGCAAGACGACGCTGATCTCGATCATCTGCGGCATCGTCAATCCGACCGGCGGCACGGTGCTGGTCGGCGGACACGATGTCGTCAAGGATTTTCGCGCCACCCGCTCGATCATCGGGCTGGTGCCGCAGGAACTGACGACCGACCAGTTCGAGACGGTGTGGAACACCGTGTCCTTTTCGCGCGGGCTGCACGGCAGGAAGCCGGACCCCGCCCATATCGAGAAGGTGCTGAAAGACCTGTCGCTCTACGACAAGAAGGACAACATGCTGCGCGAGCTTTCCGGCGGCATGAAGCGGCGGGTGCTGATCGCCAAGGCGCTTTCGCACGAGCCGCGGGTGCTCTTTCTCGACGAGCCGACGGCCGGTGTCGATGTCAATCTGCGCAAGGACATGTGGCAGGTGGTCGAGAAGCTCAGGGAAACCGGCGTGACGATCATTCTGACGACGCACTATATCGAAGAGGCCGAGGAGATCGCCGACCGGGTCGGCGTCATCAACGGCGGCAAGATCCTTTTGATCGAGGACAAGAAGGACCTGATGAAGAAGCTTGGCCGCAAGGAGTTGCGGGTCGATCTTCAGGAGCCGATCTCGACCATCCCCGAAACGCTGTCCGGCTATGAGCTGACGATCGAGGATGATGGTCACTCGCTGATTTACGACTACGACACATCCGGCGAGCGCACCGGCATCACGACGCTCCTGACGGCGCTCGCCGAAGCCGGGATCAGGCTGAAGGACATCTCGACGCGGCAGAGTTCGCTCGAGGACATTTTCGTCGAACTGGTGGGAGCACGCGCATGAATTTCGAAGCGATCAAGTCGATCTATTTCTTCGAAATGGCCCGCACGCGCCGCACACTGCTGCAGAGTGTCGTCTCGCCGGTCATCTCCACCTCGCTCTATTTCATCGTCTTCGGCGCAGCCGTCGGATCGCGCATCCAGGAGATTGACGGGGTTTCCTATGGCGCCTTCATCACGCCGGGGCTGATCATGCTGACATTGCTGACGCAGTGCATCGGCAACGGCTCGTTCGGCATTTATTTCCCAAAGTTCACCGGCACGATCTACGAGCTTCTGTCCTCGCCGGTGTCGATGACGGAGATCGTGCTCGGCTATGTCGGGGCGGCGGCGACCAAGGGCATGATGATCGGCATCATCATCTTGGGGACAGCCTCGCTGTTCGTCGATCTTTCGATCGCCCATCCCCTCGTGATGCTTCTGTTCTTCGTGCTGACGGCCGTCACCTTCAGCCTGTTCGGCTTCATCATCGGCATCTGGGCCAAGGACTTCGAGCAGCTGAACCTGATCCCGATGCTGGTGATCCCGCCGCTGGTCTTCCTTGGCGGCAGCTTCTACTCGGTCAACATGCTGCCGCCCTTCTGGCAGGCCGTCAGCCATTTCAACCCGGTGCTCTACCTGATCAGCGGCTTCCGCTGGAGCTTCTTCGAGATCGCCGACGTCAATCCGGTGATCAGCCTCGTCATCATCGTCGGGTTTCTGGCGGTGCTGATGGGGTTGCTGACCTGGATATTCAAGACGGGGTACCGGCTGCGGAATTAGTCGGGGAGTGAATAGTGAATAGTGAATAGTGAGTAGAACTGACTCTATTCGCTATTCACTATTTCACTATTCACTACTCACTCATTGCGTCACCTCTTCCAGTTCGCATGCCTTCGTGTCGATCGTCATGGCGTTGCCGCGCCAGACGAAGGCGCCGCTGCCCCAGCTTCTGATCCAGACCAGCGGCAGCATGATGTCGCGAACGAGGATGGCGGGCAGGAAGAGGAGCGATACGCGCCAGCCCTTGGCAAGGCCAAGTGCCAGTTCGGGCAGATAGATTGCAGCGACGACGGCCAAGGCGATCGCAGGCGCATTGACGCCTGCGAGAACGGCGGCGGCGACCGCGAAAAGGAGCGGCGGCAGGGCGCCCAGAAAAATTTCCGGCGCGAAATACATCGGAAAGGTGACGCGGCGCAGGCGGGCCCATCGTGCCTGGCGCGACCATACGTCGTGGCGGGTGCGGCTGCCGAGCGGCTGGTCGAAGGGAGAGGAAACAAGATGGACCTTCAATCCCAGGCGATTGACCAGCTTGGTTGCGGCGGCATCCTCGGCGATCTCGGCGGCGAGCGCTTCAATGCCACCATTGCGGTCGAGTAGCGGCCGGAACCATAGCATGCTCTTTCCCTGCGCGAATCCGAACCCCAATGCTTCGGCAGCATATTGCCAGCGGGCCTGCTGCGTGTTCAGGAACATGCATTCGACCTCGGCCCAGAAACCTTCCGGCCGCGCGCCGATCGGCGTCGAGCACACGAGACCCGTGTTCTCGCGCCAGCCCGCCATAAGGTGAGCCACGTAGTCCTTCGGCATCAGCACGTTGGAATCGGCGAGGATCACCCAGTCGTGGCGGGCGGCCTTCCAGCCCTTCACGCAGTTGTTGAGCTTCGGATTGGCGCTGATCCGGTCGTCGCCGGTCAGGATGCGCGCCGGAATGCCGGGATTTGCGGCCATCGCCTTGCGCATCTCGGCAATAACCGGATCGCGCGGATCGACGACGCAGAAGATCAGCTCGTAGTCGGGCCAGTCGAGCGCGAAGGCGTGCGCGAGCGTCTCGACGGCGAACGGTTCGATGCCGCGGGCGGGCACGACGATCGAGACCGGCGGCCGTTCCTTGACCAACGGAGCCGGTTTCCCGCTTCGCACCATTCGCCAGCCGGCGATGATGATGCTGAGAAGATTGACCAAGACGAGAATTGCGGCCGCAGCGGCAAACGCGATGATCATGCACTGTTCCTTGCTCGCATTACCGCTTCACGACGAATCCGCCGCAGCAGCTTTGCGATCCAGCAACATCATTGTCATATGACACGCGGATGACAGGTAGGTGCGCTAGTCCCTCAATCTCAACTCATCCGTCTGCATCTGCAGGAAACCCAGTGTCGAAAGAAAACTCATGCCGAGCAGGCTCTGGTCGAGCTTGCCTTGCTCGGTGACCATGGCCTTGATGTCGTTGCGGACGATCGGGCCGATCGAGACTTCCGCGAGGGTAACAGGCGCTGCGCGGGCTTCGCCGTTGGCGGTCGAGACCGTCTGGGTATAGGCGAGGCTGGCGGGGTTGAGGCCGAGCGTTTCGGCGTCCTCATAGGATAGTGCCACGCGGCTGGCGCCCGTGTCGACCAGCATCTGGACGGTGGCGCCGTTGACGGTGACCGGCGTTTCGAAATGGCCGTTCAAAACCTTGTGCAGCACGACTTCCTGGACGCCTTCGCTGTCGGTGAAGACGGCAGCGCGGCCGGGGACGAGCCCGGCGGCCAGCCGGTTGCCGAAGGACTGCAGGTCGTTGCGGTAGAGATAGCCTGAAACGAGAACGAGGATGATCAGCACCCAGATGCCGAACTGGCGCAGGCTCTGGCCGATGTGACGGCGGCTGTGCACGATGCCGGTGGCGAACAACGCGGCGATGGCGCCAAGCATGACGAGGCGGCCGAAATCGTCGTTCATGATGCCGAGGGTGCGGCCGCTGTCATGGTTGAGGATGAGGAAGACAAGGCCGAGGCCAAGGATGCCCAGAAGAATGGTGAGCCTCGTCATTCGCCGCTCACCCTTTCGCGCGCCATGCGGGTGCGGCGCGTTTCGCGGCGCGGTTTACGCTCGACCGTTTCCAGCCGTGCCGGCAGGCTATCCATGATGTCGCGGCGCTCTTCCGACGTGTAGAGCGTCCAGGCGCCGATCTCGTCGCGCGTGCGGCCGCAGCCGAAGCAATATCCGGTTTTCATATCGATCGAACAGACGAGAATGCAGGGTGTTTCCATAGAGGCGCGATCATCCGGACAAACAGCGGTTCAACCCTATATCGTCGTTTCAAATTGACAGCGCAAGGGCGGCGAAAACGGCGATTTCAGTCAATTGTTGTGTGGCACCGATTGTGTCGCCGGTATGGCCGCCGATCTTGCCGTTGACGATTTCGCTGAAGGCCGGAACCGTTGCTGCAAAGGCGGCGATCGCCAAAACGGCGGCAAGCAGCGATGCGCCTGACCAAAGCAGCAGAAGCGCTGCCGACACGACGCCGAAAACAAGCGCAAAGGTGACGGCCGAGGTCTGCGGTTCACCCGCCGAGGCGGCGACGCCATCCTGGCGGGCAGGGGGCAGTTTCGACCAGTGCCAGACCATTGCCGTGCGGCTGAGCGTGGCTGCGGCAAGCACCAGCAATCCCGCACCCGTCGGCGACACCAGAGGCAGGACCGCTGCAAGTGCGGAAACCCTCAAGCCGAAAGACAGAATGAGAGCAACGGCGCCATAGGAGCCGATGCGGCTGTCCTTCATGATAACAAGCGCCTTTTCCTTGGTCTTGCCGCCACCCAACCCGTCCGCGGTGTCGCTGAGGCCGTCCTCGTGCAAGGCGCCGGTGAGCAGTGCCTGGACTGCCACGGCGGTAAAGGCGGTGAACAGCGGCGAGACCTGAAGGGCGGTGAACACCGAGACGATGGCGCCGGCCGGTAGCGCGATCAACAGCCCGGCTAGCGGAAAGGCACGCACGGCGCGGCTGAGACGGCCGTCGAAATTGACGAAATGGCGTTGTGGCATGTGGATGCGGCTGAGGAACGCCACCGAGCGTGCCACGTCATCGATGAAATCGCGGATATCGAACATCTGGTGTTTCCCTGGAAGCCGATCCGCCCCCGCGAATCGGTGTTTTCATTGTGATCATGCGACGGCGACACGAACCGGCGCAAATGCCGTTGCCGGATGTGTCGCCGCGCTCTATGAGGTAGCACCTTTGCGGAGCCAGGCTCCGCTTGTAATGAGACGATACAAAAGAGACGACACAAGGATTTGCATTATGAGCGCCAGCGGCCTGCCGTTCGACGATTTCCGTGAATTGCTGCGCAACCTGCCAGGCCCCGACAGCGCGGCGCTGGTGGCAGCGCGCGAGCGCGACGCGCAGCTGACGAAGCCGCCGGGCGCGCTTGGCCGCCTTGAAGAGATCGCCTTCTGGCTGGCGGCCTGGACCGGCAGGGCGCCCGCCGTCAACCGGCCGCTGGTGGCGATCTTTGCCGGCAATCACGGCGTTACCAGACAGGGCGTCACGCCGTTTCCGCCATCGGTGACGGCGCAGATGGTCGAGAATTTCGCAGCCGGCGGCGCTGCCATCAACCAGATCTGCGTCAGCCATGATCTCGGCCTGAAAGTGTTCGATCTGGCGCTCGACTATCCGACCGCCGATATCACCGAAGAGGCGGCCCTGTCGGAGCGCGATTGCGCCGCCACCATGGCCTTCGGTATGGAGGCGGTTGCCGGCGGCACCGATCTTCTGTGCATCGGCGAGATGGGTATCGGCAACACGACCATCGCAGCCGCAATCAACCTGGCGCTCTATGGCGGCACCGCTGAAGACTGGGTCGGTCCCGGCACCGGATCGCAGGGCGAGGTTCTGGCCCGCAAGATCGCTGCCGTCGAAAAGGCGGTGGCGCTGCATGGCGACCATCTCTCCGATCCTTTCGAGGTGCTGCGGCGGCTCGGCGGCCGCGAGATCGCCGCGATGGCGGGCGCGATCCTGGCAGCGCGCATGCAGAAGATCCCCGTGATCATCGATGGCTACGTTGCGACAACGGCCGCCGCGATCCTCAAGGCCGCCAATCCGGCAGCGCTTGATCATTGCCTGATCGGCCATGTCTCGGCAGAGCCCGGCCACATGAAGGCGATCGAGATGCTCGGCAAGACGCCGCTTCTGGCGCTCGGCATGCGGCTTGGCGAAGGCACGGGGGCAGCACTCGCAGCCGGTATCGTCAAGGCGGCGGCGGCGTGCCATTCGGGCATGGCGACGTTCGCGCAGGCCGGCGTCAGCAACAAGAGCTGACCGCCGTCCTCTTGCGGTAGGGTTAGCAAGGCGGGTGCATTGCAGTCTCGCAAAGGTGCGCGCCAAAGGCGATCTTCTGCCTATACCGTTAATTGCGGACCTTGCTGGCCTCAGAGCGCCATGCCGGGGCTTGATAGCCCATGGCTTCTCACCTATTGCGAAGCGGCGATCCATTTGATGATTGCGGTGCGCGTGTTCACGGCGCATTCAGGCTGATGTCAGTATCGCGTGTTCCTTGCGGCATTTTGCAGAGCACGGAGCGAGCATGTATCTGAACGGGGACTATCGTCGAATGACCAGCGGGAAGCCGGTGAAAAAGCTGACGGGGATCCGGCATTTTTTTGCGGCCGCTTCCTATTCTTTTGGCGGCGCCAAGCGCCTGCTTGGCGAAGCGGCTTTTCGCCATGAACTCGGCGCCTTCGTTGTTGCGATGATCGCGTTCGCCATCACCGGTGCAAGCTTCTTCCAATATGTCGCGGCGTTCGTCTTGTTTTTGCTGATGATCGCATTCGAGGCGCTGAACACGGCGATCGAGGAAATTGTCGATCGCGTTTCGCCGGAAATTTCCGAGATGGGCAAGAATGCCAAGGATCTCGGCTCGCTCGCCTGCCTGTGCATGATCCTCGCCAATGGTGGCTATGTCGCCTATGTCGTGGTTTTCTCGCATCTATTCGGCATTTGACGCATGAATCGCCGTGTCGCGATTTTATTCCCTCAATTTATTTGAGCGGTTTCTGCTTGTCCCGATGCTGATCAAAGTTGACACGAAACATCATGATTATATACCGGGCTCGCCGGACAGGATGGTCCGCAGAAAACTCGGAGAGGCTTCCATGACAATTTCCTTCACGGGCTCAGCAGGCGCCCTGGCGTTCGCGGCTCTTTTCGCCAGCACGGGTGCGACCGCGGCCCTGGCTCAGGAAGATATCGGCATCGTCGTCTACAACGCCCAGCACGAGAGCCTCGGCGTCGCCTGGGCCGAAGCCTTCACCAAGGAAACCGGCATCAAGGTGACGCTGCGCAAGGGCAGCGACATGGAATTCGCCAACCAGATCGTCCAGGAAGGGGCCGCATCGCCGGCCGACGTGTTCCTGACGGAAAATTCACCGGCGATGTCGCTGGTCGATGGCGCCGGGCTGTTCGAACCGGTCGCGGCCGATACGCTGGCGCAGGTGCCCGAGAATTTCCGCCCGTCGAATGGGCATTGGATCGGCGTTGCCGCGCGCTCGACCGTGTTTGCCTATGACAAGACCAAGCTGACCGAGGACAAGCTGCCGAAATCGATGCTCGATCTGGCTGATCCGAGCTGGAAGGGCCGCTGGGCCGCTTCGCCGTCGGGCGCCGACTTCCAGGCGATCGTCAGCGCGCTGCTCTCTCTGAAAGGTGAAGAGGCGACGGCATCCTGGCTGACGTCGATGAAGGAAAACTTTACCGCCTACAAGGGCAACTCGACCGCGATGAAGGCCGTCAATGCCGGTGAAATCGAAGGCGCGGTGATCTATCACTACTACTATTTCGGCGATCAGGCGAAGACCGGCGAGAACAGCAAGAATGTTGCGCTGCACTTCTTCAAGAACGAGGATCCGGGCGCCTTCGTCAGCATTTCCGGCGGCGGCGTGCTTGCTTCCAGCCAGCACAAGGAAAATGCCCAGAAGTTCCTGGCCTGGCTGACCGGCAAGGGCGGACAGGGCATCCTGCGGGACGGCACCTCGTTCGAGTATGCGGTCGGCAATGGCGAGGCCTCCAACAAAGCCCTTCCGGCGTTGAGCGACCTGCAATATCCGAAGGTCGATCCGGCAACACTCAACAGCGCAAAAGTCACAGACCTGATGACGGCAGCCGGTCTGCTGTGATAGGCAGAGCTTAAACCTGAACGGAATTCTCCGGTTAGGTACCGTCATTCCGGACTACCCGGTGACATTCGCAGCTGCTCGATTTGAGCTGTTGCGAATGTCGTTTTGGTTTGAAAGCAGAGATTTTGAGCGCCACCGCGTTTCCTGCCGTAACCGCTTCCGCGCTGTGGCGGTTGATGACCGCCGCCAGAGGGCGCTCCAGGATTCCCTATTTCTGGGTCACGATCGTTGCTGCTTTCGTCTCGCTCGTCAGCCTGATGCCGCTTGGTTTCATCGCCTGGATCACAGTCCAGACCGGCTGGGAAACCGCCTCGAAGCTGATTTTCCGCGGCCGCGTCGGCGAACTGCTGATCAATACCGCGCTTTTGGAACTCTGCACGCTGCCGCTGACGATCACGCTGTCCGTCGCGCTCGCCTGGCTGACCGAGCGCACCGATCTGCCCGGCGCGCGGCTCTGGTCCTTGCTGGCCGTGGCGCCGCTTGCCGTTCCAGCCTTCGTGCACAGCTACGCCTGGATCAGCCTGGTTCCCGGGCTGCATGGTCTTCCAGGCGGTGTTCTGGTGTCCGTGCTGGCCTATTTCCCGTTTCTCTATCTGCCGGTGGCGGCACAGTTGCGCCGTCTCGATCCGGCGATCGAGGATGCGGCGGCCTCGCTTGGCCTTGATCCGTGGCAGGTGTTCTTCCGCGCCGTGCTGCCGCAGCTGCGGCTGGCGATCTGCGGCGGTTCGCTCCTGGTCGGGCTGCATCTGCTCGCCGAATACGGGCTCTATGTGATGATCCGTTTCGACACGTTCTCGACGGCGATCGTCGATCAGTTCCAGTCGGCCTTCAATGGTCCGGCGGCGAACATGCTGGCCGGCGTGCTGGTTTCATGCTGCCTGCTGCTGTTGCTTATCGAAGCGGTCTTGCGCGGTGGCGAGCGCTATGCCCGGGTGGGCTCGGGTGCGGCGCGCCCGGTCGAGCGCCGCAGGCTCGGGCGGTTGCTTTTCCCGGCGCTGGCGCTCAATGCCGCAACGGTGGCACTGGCGATCGGCGTGCCGTTCGTCACCCTGACGCGCTGGCTCTATATCGGCGGCGCGGACATCTGGCGGATCGATGTTGTCGGCGGCGCATTCGGCCAGACGATCCTCCTCGCACTCGCCGGCGGCGTCCTGGCGACGATTGCGGCAGCACCGATGGCCTGGCTTTCGGTGCGCGCGCCCGGCCGGCTGCAAAGGGTTCTCGAAGCCTGCCACTATTATGTCGGTTCGCTGCCCGGCGTGGTGGTGGCGCTGGCGCTGGTGACGGTCACCGTGCGGCTGGTGCTGCCGCTCTACCAGACCTTCGCGACGCTGTTCCTCGCCTATATCATGCTGTTTCTGCCGCGCGCCATGGTCGGCCTGCGCACCAGTATCGCCCAGGCGCCGGTCGAACTCGAGCGTGCCGCCATGGCGCTTGGCCGCACACCGTTCCAGGCGGTGTGCCAGACGACGATGCGGCTGGCGGCGCCCGGCATTGCGGCAAGTACGGCGCTGGTGGCGCTCGGCATTACCAATGAGTTGACGGCGACCTTGATGCTGTCGCCGACCGGCGTCGAAACGCTGGCGACAAAATTCTGGTCGCTGACCAGCGAGATCGATTATGTCGCGGCAGCACCCTATGCGGTGATGATGGTGCTCCTGTCGCTGCCGCTTACCTTTCTTCTTTACGTGCAATCCAGACGGGCAACCGGACAATGACGTTTCTGACACTCGATGCCATCAGCAAATCCTACGGCCCGACCGTGGCGCTCGACGCCATCGGCATGAGCATAGAGGCGGGCGGGCGCACGGCGATCGTCGGGCCTTCCGGGTCGGGCAAAACCACGCTGCTGCGCATTATCGCCGGTTTCGAGACGCCGGACAGCGGTTCGCTGGTGCTGGATGGCAAGACGCTTGCCAGCAGCGATGTGCTTGTTCCGGCACACCGGCGCGGCATCGGCATCGTTTCGCAGGACGGCGCGCTGTTTCCGCACCTGACCGTCGCCGACAATATCGGCTTCGGACTGGCCAAGCACGCTCCCGGTCGCGATCAGCGGATCGCCGAATTGATGGAGATGGTCGAACTTGACGGGGTGATGGCGGCGCGGCGGCCCCACCAGCTTTCGGGCGGCCAGCAGCAGCGTGTGGCGCTGGCCCGTGCGCTGGCTCTCAAGCCACGGCTGATGCTCCTCGACGAACCGTTTTCGGCGCTGGACACGGGCTTGCGCGACACCTTGCGGCGGTCGGTTGCCCGTGTTCTGCGTGCCGCCGGCACCACCGCGATCCTGGTGACGCATGATCAGGCGGAGGCCCTGTCGTTCGCCGACCAGCTGGCTGTGCTGCGCCAGGGCCGGCTGGTCCAGTTCGGGCCGCCGCGCACGCTCTACGGAAAGCCCAGGGATCGCGAGACGGCGACTTTCCTCGGGGAGGCCATCCTGCTCGATGCCGACATCGCTTCCGGCCGGGCGCGATGCGCTCTTGGGTCGCTGACGGTCGAAGCGGGTCACAGGGTAGGGCAGGCGACCGTCATGCTGCGCCCTGAGCAGATACGGCTGAAAACGGCGGCTGCAGGGACCAGGATCGAGGGCCCGTTCGGGCACGTCGACGACGTGGAGTTCGGCGGCGGCAACTACATGGTTCTGGTGAGGCTCGATCGCAGCGACCGGGCGATGCCGGATTTCCTGTCGATCAAATGCGTCGGCGCCGACATTCCCGAGCCTGGCGATCTGGTGGGGATCAGCGTTCACGGCATGGCGCATGTGCTGCCCGACTAATCCAAGGATGGGTTCCCATCATCGATCCTTGGTATAGGGCGGGTTAGGCGAAACTCTTTCGGCGGCGCTCGACCGCAGGGGCATCTTCGATGGCGGGCACGCTTTGCAGCACGCGCTTTGACGGCAGGATGGCGATGGCTTCGGTTCCCTCGCGCAATTTCGAACGCAGGATGAACTCGCCATTGTGCTTGGCCAGGATCGCCTGAACGATGGGCAGCCCGAGCCCGGTTCCCTGTTCGGCACTCTTGATGGCGATCGAGCCCTGACCGAACGCGGAAAGGACAACCGGAATTTCCTCTTCGGGAATGCCCGGTCCGTTGTCCTTGATGGAAAGATACTGGCCGCCGCCGGCCGTCCAGCCGACCTTGACCGAAACCTCGCCGCCGGACGGCGTGAATTTCACCGCGTTGGACAACAGGTTCAGGATCACCTGCCGCATCGCCTTTTCGTCCACCCACACCGACGGCATGCCGTATTCGAACTGTTCGGTGATGCTGATATTCTTGGTGCGGGCCCGAAGCTGCACCATGCCGATGCAATCCTCGGTGATCTCGACCAGATGGATGGCTTCTTCGTTGAGGTCGTACTTGCCGGCCTCGATGCGCGAGAGATCGAGGATCTCGTTGATCAGATCGAGCAGGTGCTGGCCGGAGCGATGGATATCGCCGGTATATTCCTTGTAGATCGGATTGTTGAGCGGCCCGAGCACTTCCGTCGACATGACCTCGGAGAAGCCGAGGATGGCGTTCAGCGGCGTGCGCAACTCGTGCGACATGGAGGCGAGGAAGCGGGACTTTGCCATGTTGGCTTCCTCGGCGCGGCGGCGCGCTTCGTCGGACATCGATTTTGCCACCTCGAGCTCGGCGATCAGATCGTCCTTTTCCGATTGGACCGAGAGGATATGCACGCTGCTGCGGTGCATGCGGTTGGTCATGAAGACGAGGAAAACCAGAGATGTCGAGACGATCACGGTCAACGCGAGGTAACCGGAATTGCCGGATTTCATCGTCAGGGCGCTCAGGGCAAGAACCACGGGCAAGAAGGTGAAGAGCAGTGCATTGCGCAGCAGGAACGTGCCCATCGCCGTCGCCGCCAGCGCGATCAGAAGCACCGCGCCCTTGTAGTAGCCGAAGTCGATTTCGCGGCAGCTGTTGCAATCCTGAAGGATGAAGGCCGCCCAGCAAAAGCCGATGACGACATAGACGATCAGAAAGCGGCGGCGCCAGTCGTTCACCTTGTCGGTGGGGATATCCAGCGCCTTCGCGCTGCGCGCCAGGAGAATACCGATGGCATTGACGCACAGGGCCGTGATGCCCCAGGCGACAAGATCGAGCTGTTGTGACAGGTAGACGCCGACGGCGGTGACCAGAATGATGAACAGCGGCATGGCGATTGCGCCCTGCAGCATCGTATCGACATGAAGCCCGAGCATCTCCTTGTCGAAGCCGGACGCATTCGACGGGCCTGCCTGCAGGCGCTCGCGGGTCGTGCGCACGGCTTTCGACACAGCCGCGTTGCGGTGGCTGCGCGATTTATCGACGATGATCTTGTCGGTCGAGGTGCTGACGCCCTTGCTCATGATCTCATACGCGTTAACGGAATCCGTTGAAGTTTAAGGGGAAATCCTTAAGAAGTTGCTGCGATTTCCTGGTTTTTCGTTCGCTATCCCTTAGCGTGAGCCGGTGAGCAGAGGTCACAGGGACGGCAATGAAACACATGCTACGGATCATTCGCGACCTCCTCCTGACGGCGCTGATCCTGCTGTTTTTCGGGCTCGTGGTGGTGCGGCTTAACGGTCCGCAGGAAGCCGCGTCCGGACGGGCACGGGTTGTCGATGGCGATACGCTGGTGCTGGACGGCAGGCGCATTCGTCTTGTCGGCATCGATGCGCCGGAACTGCGGCAGGTTTGTCAGCGCGACGGCCGGGACTGGCCGTGCGGCACTGAGGCAAGGGCCTATCTGTCGGGGTTGACCGGCGAGGCGAAAACCACATGCGAGGCTGATGGCAGCGATCGGTATGGACGGCTTCTTGCCGTCTGCAGGGCGCAAAATATCGATCTCAATGCAGCGATGGTCGCCGCCGGCTATGCTATCGCGTTCGGGGACTATGAGGCCGAGCAGGGCGTTGCCAGGCAAAAACGGCTTGGTCTATGGGCCGGGACGTTCGCAGCACCACGCATCTGGCGCCAGACCCATGGCGGAATGGACGAAAAGCCCCATATACCGGACGGCTGGCTGGAGAAGGCGATTTCGCGGATCGGCAACGGGATTGAGACCGTGGTGTCAAGGGCATGGAATGACTGACGGGCAGACGGATGGGCTGGAGGACTTGCGTGCGGCCATTGCTGCCTGCCGCATCTGTCGTGACGCGCCGGCGCGTGGTCCGGACGACCGGTTGCCGCACGAGCCTCGCCCCGTCGCGGTGATTTCGGGAACAGCGCGGATTTTGATTTCCGGTCAGGCGCCCGGGCTTCGCGTCCACGAGAGCGGTCTGCCGTTCAATGACGCGTCCGGCGACCGGCTTCGTCAGTGGCTCGGCGTGACGCGCGAGCAGTTCTACGATCCGGATCTCTTTGCCATCGTGCCGATGGGGTTCTGTTTTCCAGGCTACGATGCGCATGGCAGCGATCTGCCGCCGCGCCGCGAATGCGCGCCGCGATGGCGGCAAAAGGTGATGGATGCCATGCCGCAGATCGAGCTGGTGCTGGCCATCGGACAATATGCGCAAGCCTGGCATCTGGGCAACCGGCGCGCGGCGACAATGACGGAAACGGTGCGCAACTGGCGCGCGCATCTGGGCTCAAACGCCGGACCGCCGGTGCTGGCGCTGCCGCATCCGAGCTGGCGCAATACCGGCTGGCTGAAGAAAAACCCGTGGTTTTCGGCCGACGTCCTGCCTGTTCTGCAGGAACGTGTATCAAAATTGACTTCCTGAAACAATTTTCTTTCATTTGGCTGATTTCACGGTATGTAGAGAATATTATTCGAAGGGGGCACTTCATGGACCGTCTTGACCGCAAAATCCTGCGCCTGTTGCAGGAGGATTCCACACTTGCCGTTGCCGACCTGGCCAAAAAGGTTGGTCTTTCCACGACGCCGTGCTGGCGCCGCATCCAGAAGATGGAAGAGGACGGCGTGATCCGCGGCCGCGTGGCGCTGCTCGATCCGGCCAAGGTCAACACCAAGGTGACGGTGTTCGTCTCGATCCGCACCAACACCCATTCGATCGAATGGCTGAAGCGCTTTTCCGAGGTGGTTGCCGAGTTTCCCGAAGTGGTCGAATTCTATCGCATGAGCGGCGATGTCGACTATCTGCTGCGCGTCGTGGTGCCCGATATCGCCGCCTATGACGCCTTCTACAAGCGGTTGATCACCAAGATCGAAATCCGCGACGTCTCGTCGGTCTTTGCGATGGAGCAGATCAAGTACACGACGCAGCTGCCGCTCGACTACATGATGATCGATCAGGCGAAGTCCAGCGAAGACTGATCATGCGCCCGGAGGCTGTAGTCCCAGCTTCCTTAAAACGGCGCTGCCCGTGAGTTCGCGGACAGCGTCCTTGCCGATCCAGCGGGCGGAGCGGTCCTGGCGTGCAGCCAGGGCGTGCGCCATCGACAGCGCAGGACCATGGCAGCGGGCGTTGCGCTTGCCCGTTTGGCGCAGTGCCCAGTTCACCGCCTTTTTGACGAAATTGCGGTCATCGCCGGCATGCGCCTCGACGAGCGGCAACCAGGCGAGGATGGTCTCGTCCGGTTCCTTTTTCAGGTGAACGGCGCTGACGGCGATCATGCTGAAAGCCATCCGCCGGACAAATTCCCGTTGATCGGCGGCGAATTGCGGGATCAGAGGCGCTTCCAGCCTGGCGTTGACAAACAGGTCGGCGACGCTGTCGACGAGTTCCCAGGAATTGAAGTCACCGGCCCATTGCCTGGCTGTTTCAAGCGTCAGCTTTTGCGGTTCGGCCGTCAATGCCGCAAGCAACCGGGCTTCGCGAATGCCACTCTTCCAAAGGGTGAGGGCGCGGTCGTGGTCGCGCTTTATCAGCCGGGCAACCCGCTTGAGATCCGGATTGGAAATCCCGAGTGCCGCCGCCGTTTCGATGCCGAACCGCGCCATGCCGGCGATGTTCTTCTCCACCCGCAGGGTTTTCAGGTGCGCGATCACGGCATCTGCGGGCGAAGATGGCGCGAGCATTATTTTTCGAGCCGCGCCAGAAGCGACGACGTGTCCCAGCGCTTTCCGCCCATTTCCTGTACATCGGCATAGAACTGGTCGACAAGGGCCGTGACCGGCAGCTTGGCGCCGTTGTTGCGAGCTTCGGTGAGCAGGATGCCAAAGTCCTTGCGCATCCAGTCGACGGCGAAGCCGAAATCGTATTTGCCGGCACTCATCGTCTTGTGGCGGTTTTCCATCTGCCAGGAACCGGCCGCCCCCTTGGAAATCACCTCGATGACCTTCTCGATGTCGAGACCGGCCTTCTTGCCGAAATGGATGCCTTCGGCCAGCCCCTGGATGAGGCCGGCGATGCAGATCTGGTTGACCATCTTGGTCAGCTGGCCGGAACCGGCAGGCCCCATCAGGCCGACCATGCGGGCATAGGCGTCGATCACCGGCCTGGCGCTCTCGAATACCTGCGGATCGCCACCGCACATCACGGTCAGCACGCCGTTTTCAGCGCCAGCCTGGCCGCCGGAAACCGGGGCGTCGATGAAATGGGCGCCGCGGGCGGTCGCGGCCGCATCGAGCTCACGGGCGACTTCGGCCGAGGCCGTGGTGTTGTCGATGAAAACGGCGCCGGCCTTCAGCGTTTCGAAGGCGCCGTCCTTGCCTGTCGTCACCGAGCGCAGGTCATCGTCATTACCGACGCAGCAGAACACGAAATCGGCGCCATCGGCCGCCTCAGCCGGGGTTGCTACGGCGCGTCCGCCGAATTCCGCCGCCCATTTTTCGGCCTTTGCAACCGTGCGGTTATAGACCGTCAAGTCGTGGCCGCCACGGTTCTTGAGGTGACCGGCCATGGGATAGCCCATGACGCCGAGACCGATGAAAGCGACTTTTGCCATTGCGAATGCTCCTGAACCGCGTATTGCCCGAGACTTACTGCATAATTCCCTAAATCGGAATGGATTTAAGGAATTATGCAGCAAGTTTAAAGTGCTACGACGGACCTTTGCGCGCCACGAATGACGCACGGCGCTGTCGTGGAAATGGTCCGGAGGCGGAAGCGCGAACGCCGCCTGTGCGGCCGCATTTCAGGACTATATGCGCGGTGGCAATCACGATGCCGGGACGAGGGAGCCCAGGGTGAAGTAGGCGACTGCGCCAGCGGCAATGGCCGCAAACGTCGCCAAGGTGAGCGTCGTCGCGTAGGGGCCTTTGCCGCCAGCCGTGAAGGCCAGCACAACCTTGGTCAGGAGATTGACCACGACCGCGATCAGGATCGCCGCGACGGCGGTGAAAAGATCGACCGACGTCCCCGTCAGGCGTGCCGTCGAAAGCGTGATGGCGTCGAGATCCATCAGGCCCGATACGGCGGCGACCGCAAAAAGCATGGTCTGGCCGATCCTGTCGACCAGAACCTTCGATACCACGATGACCGCGCCAAGCAGGGCGCCGAAACGCAGCACTTCTCCAAGCTTGAATGGATTTTCGAGTTGAAGATCCGGCGCACTTTGCTTGCCGTTACCCCAGCGGACGATCAAAAAGCTTGCGGCCAGCATCACCAGCACAGCCGGTACCAGCGCAATCGCCAGCGGTATCAGGAGGACGGGCGCCAAGGCGCCGCCGATGACAAGGACGCGGAGAAGCGACAGCGCCCCGGCGATCGTGGCGCCGGAGGCCAGTTGTCGGGCGCTATCGGGCGCATCGGCGGCGAAGCGGGCAAAGGCGAGCGTCAGCGCCGTGGAGGAAGCCAGTCCGCCGGCGGCACCGGCAAACAGGATGCCGCGACTGGGCCCGGCAACACGGATGGCGACATAACCGGCGAAGGAGATGGCGGCGATGGTGACGGTCAACAGCCACAGAGTGAATGGATTGAGCGCATCCCAGGGGTCGATGGTCTCGTTCGGGAGCAGCGGCAAGGCGACGAGCGTCATGGCCAGAAAAACGAGGGCTGCCCTGATCTCCAGCCAGGTCAGTTGTTTCAGAAAGCCGTGGAGACTGCGTTTGGCTGCCAGCAACGCTGTGGTGATGACCCCGCCGGCGGCCGCGGCCCGCACGTCGCCGATGATCGCTACCGCGCCAAGCGCGAAGACGATGAAGGCCGCAACGACGGTGGTGACGCCGTAATCCTCGTCTGCCTTGGATTCTCGTAGCTTGAAGACGACGAAGGCGGCGCCGAAGAGGAGCAGCAGCACCGCGGGCAGGGTAGGGCCGGCTTCTGTTTGCAGGTAGCCGGCAAGCCCGCCGAGAAAACCCGAAAGGCCGAATGTGCGGATGCCGGCGGTCCTGCCGCCCGACGGCACGTCGCGGTCCTGCCAGCCTCTCTCGCAGCCAACGAGCAGGCCGATGGCGAGCGCCACGCCGAGGCGCTGGAAGACTTCGACAATTTCCATTCGCGAATGATAGGGCCTGGGGGCGCAAGCGCAAGCGCCGTCGCGGCGCCAGCCTGGCTTTGAATGCGGGAGAATAATTTTCCGCTGGCGGAAAGTTTGCCGGCCGGCTTTTCCGGTATCCTGCCGGTTTTTAATATTTATATAGTATATAGTTTTTGTGGATTGCATCACTCTTGATGGCAGTGGCGCCATGGTCGCGCGCCGGCCAAACATCGAGAGGGATCCATCATGTTCACACGCCGACAGACACTATCGCTTTTCGGGACTGCCGCGCTCGCGGCGACGCTGCCGGGAATTGCCCGCGCCGCATCCGAACCGCCCAAGGAATTGCGCCTCGGCTGGCAGAAGGGCGGCGTCCTGGCGCTGGCCAAGGCAACAGGCGCGCTGGAAAAGCGCTTTGCCGATCGTGGCATCTCGATCACCTGGGCGGAATTTTCCTCCGGCCCGCCGCTGCTTGAGGCGCTCGGCGCCGGCGCCATCGATTTCGGCCCGACCGGCGATGTGCCGCCGCTGTTTGCCCAGGCGGCAGGCGGCAACCTCATCTATGCCGGCACGTACAAAGGCTCTTCGGCAGGCTCGGCTATTCTGGTGCACAAGGATTCTCCGATCCAGTCGGTGGCCGACCTGAAGGGCAAGCGGGTCGCCTTCAAGCGCGGATCGAGCGCCCATAATTTTACCGTCAAGGCGCTGCGCAAGGCTGGTCTCGGGATCACCGACATCGAGGCCGCAGACCTTTCGCCGTCGGATGCAGCCGCAGCTTTTGCCAGCAACCAGATTGATGCATGGTCGATCTGGGATCCCTATTTTGCCGTCGCCGAGAAGGACCCGGGCACGCGTGTCCTGACCACGGCGGAAGGGATCGTTGATTCCTGGAGCTACTTCCTCAGCAATGGCGACTTTACCGCAGCGCATGGCGACGTGCTGGGTGAAATCCTTGACGAACTGGCAAAGGTGGGTGCCGCCGCGCAAGACGATCTCGACCGCACCGTGGCTGCTTTGTCGAAGATCACCGGCGTGCCGGAAGACATCCAGCGGGTTGCCCTGACGCGCAAAGGCTTCAGCCTGGCCGATGTCTCGACGCTCGGGCCGGACACGGTCGCCTACCAGCAGGCGCTGGCCGACGAGTTCTTCCAGCTGCAGATCATCCCGAAACAATTGACGGTCAGCGACATCGTCTGGAAGGGCCGCGCGAGCTGAAGGGCGGCAGCAATCTACAGCCTGTATAGATTTGCGGCTCTCATTGGGTCGCTGCTGATCGCTTTTCCTTACGGCGGGCATTCAGCCGACTCAACCATTTGAAATGAAATAGTCTTTTGACCCGACGGACGTCGGGTCACTGGATCCCCGCCACAAGGGCGAGGATGACGGAGGTTGGGAACGCCACTCTGCCAGAAGGAAGATCCGCAGGGGTTATCAACGTTCCCGCGGCGCTCAAGAGCGTCGGTACCACATACTGCTGACAAACCCTGTTACGGCTTATCAGCAGCCGACGGCACCTGAGCGCCGTTATCAGCGCAATTTTGCGATCACCAGATGACCGGCGATCGGTTCGCCTTCTTCCTTGCGGACGGTGATGTCCGTCAGTTCGACAACATCGAAGCCGATGGCATCGAGGCGCTCGCGGACATAGGTTTCGGCGTGGGCGAAGCGCTGGTTCGGGCCGACCATGAACGGGCGTCCGGCAAAGGTCTCTGCGGGCAGCGTCTCGCTCGAGAAGATGAACAGGCCGCCGGGATTCATGTTTTCGGCAGCGCCGAAAAACAGGGCTTCGAGCGCGCCGAGATAGGGCAGCACGTCGGTCGCGGTGATGAGATCGAAGGGCTCGTCGTCATTGTCTTCGAGGAAATCGACGACTTCGGCAACGTAGAGCGTCTCGTAGACGTCCTTTTCATGGGCGATCTCGACCATGTTTTCCGACAGGTCGATGCCGGTGATATCGCCGGCCATGTCGCGCAGCGCGCCGCCGGTCAGGCCCGTGCCGCAGCCGAGATCGAGCACGCGGGCAAAGGGGCCGAGGTTTAGCGCCTGCAGGCGCTGACGCACCAGCATCGGCACGTGGTAGTCGAGCTGCTCGACGAGCACGTCCTCGAACACATCGGCGTGCTGATCGAACAGAGTGGCGACATAGGCGTCGGGCGCCTTGTCGGGCGTTTCGCCGCGGCCCATCGAGGCGATGCGGACGGCAGCGCCGCCGTGATCGTCGGGATCGATCGCCAGGACTTCCTGATAGGCTTTGACAGCCGCCTCGACGTCGCCGGATTTCTCCAGGGCGAGCGCACGGTTATAGGCTTCGGCGAGGGCTTCTTCATCGATCTTCTGCATGGTGGCGTCTTTACGGCGCGGGCAGGCGTTTGGCAATGCGAAAACCCGCATTCGCAGGCGCTTGCGCCGGAAAATCGTTTATCACGGTGTCAATTGGGCGCATGATGGGCAAAAGAACAAAAATCCGGGAGGAAATGATCATGGCCGCGGAATTCAGTCCGATTGGACTGCTCAAGGAGGAGGCCGAAGCCAAAAGCCCGGCTTTGCCGGCAACGCCTGCGGAGACGATCACGGCGCTCGTCCATTATTATCGCGGCGAAATAGGCCGGATGGCGGGCTGGCGAGACCGTATCGATCGCACGTCGAACTGGGCGATCACCGTGGCGGCGGCTCTGCTTTCGGTTTCGCTGTCGACCCCGGCTTCGCATCACGGCGTGCTGCTGTTCGCCATGCTGCTGATCACGCTGCTGTTGTTCATCGAGGCGCGGCGGTACCGGTTCTTCGATGTCTATCGCGCCCGTGTCCGCCGGATGGAGCGCGGCTATTTTGCCCAGATGCTGGCTCCGCAAGCACCCTTCAAGCCGAATTGGGCAGCCCCCATCGCCGACAGCCTGCGCCGTCCTGCCTTCCTGATGAGCTATCGGGCGGCGGTCTGCCGGCGGCTGCGGCGCAACTACTGCTGGATGTACCTCATTCTGCTTCTGGCCTGGGCGCTGAAGATATCCTCGCCGGTGCTGCAATCGGACGGCAGCGAGACCCGGCATGTACGCTCGCTCAGCGACGTCGCGGCCAATGCGGCACTCGGGCCTGTTACCGGCTGGCTGGTGATCGGTCTCGTCATCGTCTTCTACGGGATCATGGCCTATGCAGCACTTCACAAGGAGCCGGGTGAGGGCGAACTGGCGCATGGCGAAGTTCACGTCTGATCGGTGAAACAGGTGCGCTGATGGCATGTGCAGGATTTCTTGATTGTGATCTGCGCCTGCCGCTGGTCTTATCGCGCCTTCATTGACATGAGGGAGACGACGATGACGGATCAGAAGGTTGCAATCATCACGGCGGGCGGGTCGGGCATGGGCGCCGTTTCGGCGCGCCGGCTGGCGGCGGAAGGATATCGCGTCGCGATCCTGTCCTCGTCCGGCAAGGGCGAGGCATTGGCCAGGGAGCTCGGCGGTATCGGCGTGACCGGATCGAACCAGTCGAATGACGACCTGAAGCGGCTGGTGGACGCGGCCTACGGCAAATGGGGCCGGGTGGATGCGCTGGTCAATTCGGCCGGTCACGGGCCGCGCGCCGCCGTCCTCGATCTCAGCGACGACGACTGGCACAAGGGCATGGACGTCTATTTCCTCAATGTGGTGCGCCCGACGCGGCTGGTGACGCCGATCATGCTGGAGCAGAAATCCGGCAGCATCGTCAATATCTCGACTTATGCGACCTTCGAGCCGGACCCGCTGTTTCCGACATCCGGCGTGTTCCGCTCGGGGCTTGCGGCCTTCACCAAGCTTTTCGCCGACAAATACGCGGCCGACAATATCCGAATGAACAATGTTCTGCCGGGCTTCATCGACAGCCTGCCGGAGACCGAGGAACGGCGCCTGCGTATCCCGATGGGCCGTTATGGCACGTCGGAAGAAGTGGCCGAACTGGTGGCGCTTCTGGCGACCGACCGCGGCGGCTACATCACCGGCCAGAACATCCGCATCGACGGCGGCATCACCCGGTCGGTGTAAAATCTTTAATCCGGGGCGAGTTATCAGTTGATGATGAACTCGCCCTTGAGCGCCCGCCAGTCCGAAGCCGAAATCAGCTTGCGGTGGACATAGCGCACCGAATGCAGGGGGCCTTCGAGCTTTTCCTGCCAGAATTTGAGAAAACTCTTCATTTCCGGAAACTCCGGCGCCAGATCGTAGTGCTGCCAGATATAGGTCTGCAGGAAGGCCGGGTGGTCGGGCATCCGGTAGAGGATTTGGGCCGTCGTCAGGCCGTAACCCTTGAGCTGCAGTTCCAGTTCGTTTGTCATGTTTGGACCTCATTTTGCTCAATGATGGTCCCTGCTATTGAAGCACTCGATTGGTTAACCGGCTATGAATATTTTATATGGATAGAAGAAATATTGTTCAAAAACAGGAGTTTGGCAGCGCTGCATCCCGAGTGCTGCCAAACTTGTCCCTGCCTCAGCGCTTCAGATGCCGCGTCAGGCGCATTTCGATCCAGGCCCAGAGATTGCGCAGCATCTCGACCATGACGAGGTAGAGAACCGCGGCCCAGAGATACATCTGGAAATCATAGGTGCGCGAGAAGGCACGGCGCGTTTCGCCCATCAGGTCGAAGACGGTGACGATGGCGACGATGGCCGAGCCCTTGATCATCAGGATGATTTCGTTGCCATAGGGACGCAGGGCCACGATCATCGCCTGCGGCAGGATAATCTTGAAGAAGGCCACACTCTTGGGCAGGCCAAGGGCGGCCGCCCCTTCGTGCTGGCCGCGCGGCACGCTCTGGATTGCGCCGCGCAGGATTTCGGCCTGGTAGGCGGCGGTGTTGAGCGTGAAGGTGAATAGCGCGCAAAACCATGCATCCTTGAACAGCGACCACAGGCCTGCCGCCTCAAGATAAGGGCGGAAGCTGCCGAGGCCGTAATAGACAAGGAAGAGCTGGGTGATCAGCGGCGTGCCGCGGAAAAAATAGACGTAAGCATAGGCGATCCATGAAATCCACTTGATCCTGGTCATCCGGCCAAAGGCAAGCGGCAGGGAAAGAATGCCGCCGAGCACGATCGAAATGCCGACGAGGGTCAATGTCACGCCGAGGCCTGAGATGAAGCTCGGACCATATTTGGTGAATTTTTCGGGGCTCCACGACTCGACGACGAACAGGAAGATGCCAACGGACGCAGCCAGCCAGACGCCGAGCAAGGCACGGCCGACGAGACGGGACAGCGTGTAGCGCTTCAGCGCTTCCGGCGGTGGCGGCAGGGCCGGGAGCATGGTTTGGATATGGCTCATCGGACGGCCTCCGCACGTTTGGTCCAGCGTTCGAGCGCGGAAAACACCAGCGACGACACCATCGCCAGGATGAGGAACAGCAGGCAGGCGATCGAGAAGAACTCGAACGCGTTTTTGGTGACGCGCGCGGCAACGCCGGTCTGGCGCAGGATGTCCGGCAGACCGATGACCGAGACGAGTGCCGTATCCTTCAAAAGCGCCATCCAGAGATTGCCAAGGCCGGGCAGGGCGATCCGCACCAGCTGCGGCAGAATGATCAGCCGCATCGTCTTGCCGCGGTGAAGGCCCAGCGCGTCTCCGGCTTCGTACTGTCCATGCGGAATGGCCTTGAAGGCCGACAGGAGAACTTCCGAACAGTAGGCCGAGAAGACGACGCCAAGGGCGACCATGCCGGCGATGAAGGCATTGATCTCAACCGGGCCTTCGTAGCCGAGTGTTGCCATCACCCGCTGGACGACGATCTGCAGGCCGTAATAGACGATGAACAGCGTCAAAAGCTCCGGCAGCCCGCGGAAAATGGTCGTATAGATATTGGTGGCGAGGCGCAGCGATTTTTCTTGCGACTGTTTTGCCAGCGCAATGAAGAACCCGAGGAAAAGGCCGATGGGCAAGGTGCAGATTGCCAGGCTTGCGGTGATCATGAAGCCATAGGCGATCTCGTCCCCCCAGCCGGTGTCGCCGCAGGACAGCAGCGTATCCTGGGCAAAAATCCGGAAGATGCCGATCGGCCCGCACATCGGATCAACAATGCCGGCAAACCACGAGACAATGGAAGAGAGGGCAGCGAAAGCAGCCTGCATAAATCTGATTTCCCCTGTACGGCCGCCTTGTGGCGCGCTTATTGTTATTGTTCGTTGTCTTGTAAAAATGGCGGAAGGGCAAGCCTTCCGCCATCGTATTTTAGAGGCAAGTAAAGATTATCCGCCGTAAACGTCGAACTCGAAATACTTGTCGTTGATTTCCTTGTACTTGCCGTTGGCGCGGATGGCCTTGATGGCAGCGTTGAACTTGTCCTTCAGGGCGGTATCGCCCTTGCGGACCGCGATGCCGGCACCGATGCCGTTGATCTCCGGATCGGGATTGAGGGCCTTCAACAGCTTGCAGCAGGCACCGTCTTCGGTCTTCAGCCAGGACGACAGAACGACGACGTCGTCGATGACGGCATCGACGCGGCCGTTGGCAACGTCGAGCTTGTACTCGTCCGGGGTCGGGTAGAGCTTCAGCTCCGATTCCTTGAAGAAGGCTTCGGCATAGTTGGAGTGCGTCGTCGATGACTGCGCACCCAGCGACTTGCCGGCAAGGCCTGCCTCGGTCGCTTCGGTGATCGGCGAATCCTTCGGAACAACAATCGCCGGTCCGGTGTTGTAGTATTTGTCGGTGAAATCGACCTTTTCCATGCGCTCGGGCGTGATCGACATCGAAGCGACGATGGCATCGAACTTCTTGGCAAGCAGGGCCGGAATGATGCCGTCCCAATCCTGGGTGACGAAGGTGCATTCAGCCTTCATCTCGACGCAGAGCGCCTTGGCAATATCGACGTCGAAGCCGGTCAACGTGCCGTCGGCTTCAAGATTGTTGAAGGGCGGATAGGCGCCTTCCGTACCGATGACGATTTTTTCGCCGTCGGCCATGGCTGTGCCGGCCATCAGCGCGAAGAAGGCAGCCGAGGCGGCCATGGCGAGACGTCTGGAAATACGCATTGTGATCCTCTCTGTTGGCAGACGGCCGGTTTCTTGTTCTTCGCGGCCGCCGATACGCCGACCGTCGTTGCGGCCGGGCTGGCAGGATACTCCTACGCTTTAAATGGAAAAATCAACAGGAAAGCAGTGACGGTTTGATGAAAAGTCTGCACATCTTCATGCCTTTGCACTGGTTACACGCTGAGGCGGGCCTATGTCTGGCGAAGATGAACACGACATTCATCCTGAGTTAATGCAGGTTTCGCTAATCCTCGTTGTCTGATTTGAACCGGTTTGCCTTTTTTTCACCGCTTGGCCTGTCCAAAGAGCGGGAATGACTGAAGGACAGGGATGTCCCTGCGGCTCAAAGCAACGAAAACGGGACCTCTGAAGGAGGAGACATACATGAGCATTCGATCCAAACTTTTCGCCACCGTGGCATTTCCCATGCTGTCGGTCTCGATCGCCATCCAGCCGGCGCTGGCCGACAGCTTGATGAAGCCGTTCGAAGTCGCGCAACAGGACGTCGCGCAGGCGGACAGTGGCGAGCCGGTGCCGGAGGAATTGCTGCGCAAGAAGCGCAAGCAGCGCGCCGAACAGGCCGAGGAGCAGCCGGCCCAGGAAGAAGAACAGCCAAGCCGGGCGGAACGCCGCAAGGCGCGCCAGGACGCCGAGCAGCAGCAGCAGCAACAGGAAGAACAGCCGAGCCGCACCGAGCGCAAGAAACGCCAGGATGCCGAGCGGCAGCAGCAGGAACAGCCTTCCGGTGACGATGAGGCTGCAAGAGCTGCCGAAGAGAAGGCAAGGGCCCGCGCCGAGCGCCGGAAGCAGCAGGCTGAACAGCAGCAGCAGCAGGAGGAACAGCCGAGCCGCGCCGAGCGCAAGAAGCGCCAGGATGCCGAGCGGCAGCAGCAGGAACAGCCTTCCGGTGACGATGAGGCCGCAAGGGCTGCCGAAGAGAAGGCCAAGGCTCGCGCCGAGCGCCGGAAGCAGCAGGCTGAACAGCAGCAGCAGCAGCAGGAGGAACAGCCGAGCCGCGCCGAGCGCAAGAAGCGCCAGGATGCCGAGCGGCAGCAGCAGGAACAGCCTTCCGGTGACGATGAGGCCGCAAGGGCTGCCGAAGAGAAGGCCAAGGCTCGCGCCGAGCGCAAGAAGCGTCAGGACGCCGAGCAGCAGCAGCAGCAGGAAGAACAGCCTGCGCAGGACGAACAGCCGAGCCGTGCCGACCGTAAGAAGCGTCAGGATGCAGAACAGCAGCAGCAGGAAGCCCAGCCGGCGACCGATGACGA
Organism: Pararhizobium sp. YC-54; assembly: GCF_025847205.1. Taxonomy (GTDB): domain Bacteria; phylum Pseudomonadota; class Alphaproteobacteria; order Rhizobiales; family Rhizobiaceae; genus Pararhizobium. The sequence continues at coordinate 173,512 of NZ_JAOYTH010000001.1, forward strand.
GGCCGCGCAGAAGGCTGCCGAGGAACGCCGCCGTATCCGCGCCGAGCAGAAGGCCCGGGCACAGGGCGGCCAGCAGGACGATGGCGAGCAGCCGGTCGCCGAGGACGAGTTGCGGCCCGCAATCGACGCTGACGGCGAACCGGCCAAGGATCGCAAGCGGCCCGATCGCCGCAAGCCTATCCCCGAGGTCGTCGATACGCGCAGCCAGGAGGAAAAGCAGGAGATCGCCCGCGATCCGTCCAAGAGCGACGACACGGTCGTGCTTCCGGTCGATAACGGCGCTGCCGTTCTCGACAGCGACAAGGAGGCCGATAATGTTGGCGACGAAGGTGCGCGCGAGAAGCGCCGCAAGCGTCGTGAACAGGCGCGCGCCCAGGAAGAGAACGTCGAGGTTCCAAAGACCGACGAGGAGGCACAGTCGCGCCGCAAGGATCGTCGTCCGACGCGTGAGGAACTGGGGGCCAACATCAGGGAAGAGGGCCGCCGGGTCGAACGCGTGCCGGAATTCGGCGTCAACGACCTGATCGACGCCTTTACCGGCAATGGCGGCCGGCGCCCGCGCATCGACGAGACCCGCGACAACCGCACGGTTCTCGATTTCGGTGACCAGATCATCGTTCGTGGCGACGACCGTCCGCGCCTGCGCCGCAATGCCCAGGAAACCTACTATGAGGAACTGTCGCGAGGCCGGTCGCGCGAAACGATCGAACGGCCGAACGGCGTGCGTATCGTGACGATCTACAATAGCTATGGCGACATCATACAGCGTTTGCGCATCGACCAGGATGGGCGCGAATATCTGATGATCTATGCGCCGGAAGCCGATGACGGTCCGCGCCCGCCGATGTACGATGTCGGTGAAGACCTGCCGCCGATGCGCCTGCGCGTGCCGGTTCGCGACTACATCATCGATACGTCGAGCGAGCCTGACCGCGACTACTATGACTTCCTGGCCGAGCCGCCGGTGGAGCAGGTCGAACGGACCTACACCATCGACGAGGTCCGCAACTCGGCCCGTATCCGCGACAAGGTGCGCCGTATCGATCTCGATACGATTACCTTTGCGACCGGTAGCGCCGAGGTGCCGATGTCGCAGGCCAAGACCCTGCGCAAGGTGGCCGATGCCATGCTCGAAGTCATCGAGAAGGATCCGGGCGAGACCTTCTTCATCGAGGGCCACACCGACGCGGTCGGCAGCGACGAGTCGAACCTCGTTCTCTCCGACGAACGTGCCGAATCGGTCGCCTCTCTGCTCACCGAGGTTTACGAAATCCCGGCTGAAAACCTGGTGACTCAGGGGTATGGCGAGCGCTTCCTCAAGGTTCGCACGCAGGATGCCGAGCAGGAGAACCGCCGCGTGACAATCCGTCGCGTGACGCCGCTGGTCCGCCCGGTGGCGCAGAAATAGGCATAGTTGGCCTCTGAGCCGTTACAGACGGCCCGGTGCAGCAGCGCCGGGCCGTTTTGCATGGCGTTTCCTTTCTTCCGGTATCGCCGCAATGCATTCGCCAGCCTCGGAAGGCCAGGGCTATACGTTCGTCCGTCTCAATGAGGCGACGGAAGACGGCAGTGACGAAACGACCAACTGACCCCGTCAGGCCTGTTTCGCCAGTCCGGTGATGCGCTCGATGAAGTCGGCGATCGCCGTCGTGTCGTTAAGATCGAACAGGACGAGCCCGGTATCCTCAACCGGATGATCCGCGGCAATCGCCAGGATATGCGGATCTGTGGGCGCGAGCGGCTCGCGGTTCTGCGCGTCCAGCCGCCGTGCCTCGATCTTCGGGATCGGCTCGCGCTTGTAGCCTTCGATCAGCACGAGATCGCACGGAGCAAGCCGCGCGAGAATTTCCGCAAAGCTCGGCTCCGGTGCACCGCGCAATTCGTGCATGATGGCGTAGCGGGTGCCTGACACGATGGTGACTTCATGGGCGCCTGCCTCGCGGTGGCGAAAACTGTCGGCGCCGACCTTGTCGATATCGAAATCGTGATGGGCGTGCTTGACCGTCGAGACGCGGTAGCCGCGCTGCGTCAGTTCGGTGACCAGCCGGACGGCAAGGCCGGTCTTGCCGGAATTCTTCCAGCCGGCGATGCCAAAGACTTTCGGGCCGGCGGTTTTTGGCCCGGGAATTTCCGGAGGTGTCATCTTTCCAATCCCTCGATAAGCGGCAGCCAGCGTTCGGCCGTTTCAAGGTCGGCCGGCGTGTTGATATTGAAGAACGGATCGATCGGACCGTCCACGGTTTCGATCATCGGAAAATCGACCTTCACCACCGGATGACGTTCGATGAAGCCGCGCACCCGGCGCTTGTCGTCGGTCAAAAGCCAGTGTTCGAGCTCATCGGCAAGGGCAACCGGCCAGAGGGCGAAGACCGGGTGCATGATGCCGGCCGAATAGGCGACGGCGATCTGACCGGGCAGGGTGATCGCTGCCTGAAGGCGCGCAACGAGGTCAAGCGGAAAGAACGGCGTGTCGGTCGGAACGGTGGCGACGTGACTTGCCACAGACAAATGCCTTTGCGCATTGCGCATCCCCGAGAGCACCCCTGCCATCGGTCCCATATGGCCTGGAACGGTATCGCCAAAGACGGCGATGGCGGGAGCAAGGTCCAGACCGGTGCTCATGTTGCTGTTGACGCTGAGGCCGGCCGTCTGCGGGGCGAGGCGCTCGATGACACGGTGAACCAGCGGTTTGCCGCCCAGCATCACCGCCGCCTTGTCGCTGCCCATACGCGACGACAGGCCGCCGGCAAGGACGACGCCGCGCGGGAGATGTGACGACGGGGTTACCGATGCGCTCATCGCATAGTCCTGCCTTTCGTTCCGGTCATTTCGGCGATCCCGGCTCCGATTGCTGTGCCAAAACCGCCCGCCGCTTGTTTTCGCGCGCGAATGTATAAAGGCCTGACGCGACGATGACGGCCACGCCTGTGATCATCCAGACATCCGGCTCCTCGGAAAAGAACAGGATACCGATGCCGATCGACCAGATCAGACTGGTATAGCGGAAGGGAGCGACGATGGCGATTTCGCCGTTGCGCATGGCAAGCACGATGCATTGATAGCCGACCAGAAGCAAAAGACTTGCACCGGCCAGAATGCCGATCGAGGTCATCGACATCGGCTGCCAGCCGCCGAGCGGAACGATCATCACGGCACCGGTCAGCGTGATCACGGTGGCGGTGATGACGGAGATGAACAGAGAAGGCACGGCCGGATCGATACGCCGGGTGCACAGGTCGCGGATCGCCGCAAAGACAACGGAAGCGACGACACTCAGCGCCGCGCCGGTAAACCCGTCCGGACCGGGCCTGAGGACGATCAGCACGCCGGCAAAGCCGACGAGGATTGCCAGCCAACGCCGCCAGCCGACGGGTTCGCCCAAAAATAGCGCCGCACCCAGCGTTACGGCCAGCGGCAGCGCCTGCAGGATCGCCGAAGCATTGGCGAGCGGGATCTGGCCGAGCGCGTAGATGTAGGAGATCGAAGCGCCAACCTCGGCGGCGATGCGCAGCGCTACGACCGGCGAGAAAACCAGCCGGAACGAGCGCATGGCACCGAAATGACGGGCGATCAGCAGCACCAGAACCGACGTGAAGAAGCCGCGCACCAGCATGATCTGGCCGGCATTCATGACGCCCGTGACGGATTTGATCAAGGCGTCGTTGCAGGTGAAGCCTGCCATGGCCAGACACATGAAGATCGCGCCGCGGAAGTTGGGTTGCATTCTTATACGTCCGTTGCTGCCCGGTTTTACACGTCAGCAATGCGGCGGGCTCGACGGTCTGCGCTGCTGGTCATGCTCATCTGTAAAGCATCGGCATTCCTTTTATGCAACTGCTATCCCTTAGCCGTCTGTTTTAATGGCAGAAAGGAAAGAATAGCCGGTTCCCTCGCCATTTTGGAACCGCGAACTCCGCTCCTTCCGTTTTTCAGGGTGCGCGGGTACGCCATGGGGTGTTTGGCGAAATATTAAGTTTCGCTGCCTATCGTGCCGGAATTCCGCTGCCCTTCGCATGATGCGAATATGGTTGACCTAACGGCAAGTATTTCCGTTCAGGTCAACCGGATGACATTCCGACAAGCGCCATGGCTGCGCCCCGGTACGTTCGTTCTCAACCAGAGAGCAATCTGGCGGAAATGTCCGATTTGCTCAACATCTGGAGTTCGGAATGTCCCTGATCGATCGTTCTTTGCAGCGCCTGCGCATTGTCACCAAGGTTTTGCTGTTTGTCGTGCCGCTGGTGGCGTTGATCGCCGGCATCGGCCTTGTCGGTTACTTCACCGCAAGCACGCTCAACGGCCACATGACGGTGACACGGGAAACGATCAACAATCTCTCCGATTTCCAGGCGCTGCGCAGCGGGCTGCAAAGTTTTGCCGATAATCCCACCGAAGAGGCGCGCACGGCGCTTGCGGGCCGCATCGATGAACAGGAAAGCGGCATCCGCACGCTGGACGGCCTGCTGACGGGTAAAGAAGACAAGGCCAAGATCGCCTCGGTCGTGGCTTTGGGCGAGGCCATGCGCGGGCAGCAGGAGAAACTCTGGTCGATCAAGACCGAGCGCGACAGCGTGACGGCGTCGCTTGACGCGGCCCTTGCCGACATGACCGCGCAGGGCAATACCGCCTTCAAGCAGATCGATATCCTGCGCAAGGAATCGGGCGAAAAGGAATCCTTTGCCAAGGCGCTTTTGTTTGATGCCGCCGCCTATCAGGGGCTTGCCGAACGCATCAAGAAATTTCGCCTGCCTGTCACCATGGCGATTGCGCCGGATGCAAAGGTTCAGCAAGCCACCACGCTGCTGCCGCATCTGCTGAAGCAGATTGCCGAGGCGGAAAAGATCGCATCCGACAAGGTGCTGAAGAAGATCGCCGAGGTGAAGGCCGATACGCAGAAGATCCAGGACATCCTGAAGAGCACGGATACGAACGACATCAAGAAGGGTCTGCTCAGCACCGCCCTGATCAAGTTCTCCAAATATGAAGCCGACTTTGCCAAGGAGGCCGTCACCAATTCGGATACGGCAGCCAAGCGTTTCGTTGGCATGGACAGCGAGATTTCCACCCTGAAGACGCTGATCGGCCTGATGAACGAGACCTTCAAGGGTCTCGACGGCACGCGCCTGCATATCAGCGAGCTGCATCGCAAGCTGGATTCGGCGAGCCGCGATAATGTCATCGCCGATATTGCCGCCGTGCACGAAAGCGTGACGAAACTGTCCGGACTGGGGGCCAAGAATGCGGCGCTGCGCGATCTCGCCGGCAAGCTTTCCCCGTCGCTCGAGCAGATCGATACCGGCACCGCCCAGCTGATCGATGTCGGCGCCCGCTGGCAGGCGGCAAAGACCGAAGCCGCCACGTTGGTGGCCGATGCCAGCCAGACGCTGGAAAATTTCGTCAGCAGCGCCCAGGAAGCCGGCAAGAAGGACAGCCAGCGTTCCGCCAATGTGTCGATCATCGCCATGGTTGCCGGTACGCTGCTTGCCATCGTCGGCGGCCTGATGCTGATCGAGACCCTGCGCGGTCCGTTGAAGCGCGTGACCGAGACGATGACCCGGCTTGCCAATGGCGATCTCGAGGTTGCCATCGAAGGCCGCAACCGCGGCGACGAGATCGGCGACATGGTGCGCTCGGTTGCCGTCTTCCGCGACAATGCGGTTGAAAACGTCCGGCTGGGCCAGGAGGCGGAAGCTGCCCGAACGCTGTCTGCCGAAGAGGAGACGCGCCGCCGTCAGGAGCGCGCCCGCATCGAGGCCGAGCAGATGGAAGCGCTGTCGGCGCTGTCGGATGTGCTCGCCAAGCTTGCCGACGGCAACCTGGAAGAGGGCATGGCGGAAGATCTGTCCGACGATTACATCGTCATGGCCCGCACCTATAACAATGCCGTCGAGGCGCTGCGCGCGACGCTGATCGACGTGCGCTCGGTGACCGACGAAATCACCAGCGGCACCGGCAACCTTTCAAGCTCGGCAGACGATCTCGCCCGCCGGACCGAACAGCAGGCCGCAGCGTTGGAAGAAAGTTCGCGCGCCCTTGGCCAGTTGACGGATATTGTCCGCTCGACGGCGGAAAGTGCGCGCAAGACGACCGTCTCCGTCGACCAGACGCACAGCTATGCCAAGCATTCCGGCGAAGTCGTCGCCAAGGCGATCGACGCGATGGCGGCGATCAACAAGTCGTCGGACAAGATTTCGACCATCATCGGCGTCATCGACGAGATCGCCTTCCAGACCAACCTTCTGGCACTGAACGCCGGTGTCGAGGCGGCTCGCGCCGGTGATGCCGGCCGTGGCTTTGCCGTCGTCGCCCAGGAAGTGCGCGAGCTTGCCCAGCGCTGCGCGGGTGCTGCCCGCGAGATCAAGGGGCTGATTTCCGAGAGTTCCGTGCAGGTGCGCGGCGGCGTCGAGCTGGTGCAGGAAACCGGCAAGGCGTTGACCGTCATCAACGATCATATCTCGACGATCCACCAGCTGGTGAGCAACATCGAATCGGCCGCCGCCGACCAGTATCGCGGCCTGAACGAAGTTAATCAGGCTGTTCGCGAGGTCGAGCTGATCACCCAGCAGAACGCCGCCATGGTCGAGGAAAACACCGCCGAAATCCACGGCCTTCGCCATCAGGTGGATATCCTCAACGAGAAGATCGAGCGCTTCAAGACGGGCACTAGCCGTTCGGTGGCGGGTGGCCGGGTGCAGGGATACGGCAGAAGCTACGCGGCTTAACAGGCTGGCGTCAGCGAGATTTAAAACCCGCGCCAGGACCACGGCGCGGGTTTTGTCGTTTCAGCCTGATGGTTTCGAGACGGGGCCTCCGGGCGGCAGGCCGAAGAACACTTCGACCGAATGGATTTGACCTTCCGATGCTTCAAGAAGAACGGTGTTTCGTGCCCGGTCTCCGTTCTTCCACGTCGCGTCGTAGGTCACGAAACATCGGTTTTCGGAAACGACGAGATGCTGCAGCTCCAGCGATTCGAACGTACCGGCGGCCGGCCAGCAGCGCTCGAAGTAGGTCCTGCGATCGATATGGTCATCGCGGGGGCTGGTGAAGGTGAAATCCTGTGCGAGCAGCGTTTCCAGACGAAGCCTATCGGCTGTCAGGTAACAATCGAAACTGCTGCGTACTATTTCCTCGATAGAAGCGAACATGGCGGCGTTCCGCAGATTGCGTTGATCGGTTCTAGCCGAACGTGATCCGGGGAGGTTTGTTCCGCGGGTAGAGGACGCAGCTCTTTTGATTGTCAGGCTCGGCGGCGCTGTCGAAAGTGGGATCGGGCTTGTTCTGAACAAACCAAAATCCCCTTGCCGCTGTGAATGATCACCCGCCGGTGACGCTCATGTGTCTGGCGACGGCGGGCTTGTTGCGGGTGCGGTCGATGATGAAGTCGTGGCCCTTGGGCTTGCGGGTGATCGCTTCGTCGATGACGCTCGACAGGTAGGCGTCGTCATCGGAGGCGCGCAGCGGAGTGCGCAGGTCGGCGGCATCGTTCTGGCCGAGGCACATGTAAAGTGTGCCGGTGCAGGTGAGGCGGACGCGGTTGCAGCTCTCGCAAAAATTATGGGTCATCGGCGTGATCAGGCCGAGCCGGCCGCCGGTTTCCGCGACCTGAAGATAACGGGCCGGGCCGCCGGTCTTGTAGGGAATGTCGGAAAAGCTGAACTGCTGCGCCAGCGTATCGCGCATCTCCGACAGCGGCATGTAATGGTCGGTGCGGTCCTCGTCGATCTCGCCCATCGGCATGGTTTCGATCAGCGTCAGGTCCATGCCGCGGCCATGCGCCCAGCGCATCATGGCGGGGATTTCCGTGTCGTTGAAGCCCTTCAGCGCGACGGCGTTGATCTTGACGTGAATGCCTGCTGCCTGCGCCGCATCGATGCCTTCCATGACCTTCGACAATTCGCCCCAGCGGGTGATCTGCTTGAATTTTTCAGGATCAAGCGTATCGAGCGAGACGTTGATGCGCCGCACGCCGCAATCGGCCAGTTCGGCTGCGAATTTCGACAGCTGCGAGCCGTTGGTGGTCAGCGTCAGTTCATCGAGCGTGCCGGCATGGACGTGTTTGCCGAGTTCGCGCACCAGAAACATGACGTTCTTGCGCACCAAGGGCTCACCGCCGGTCAGCCGCAGCTTGCGCACGCCCTTGGCGATGAAGGCGGAACAGAGCCGGTTCAGCTCTTCCAGCGTCAACAGGTCCTTCTTCGGCAGAAAGGTCATGTTTTCCGCCATGCAATAGGTGCAGCGGAAGTCACAGCGGTCCGTCACCGACACCCTGAGATAGGTAACGGCGCGCCCGAACGGGTCGATCATCGGAGCTTTGGCATCGGTAAGCTTGTAGGCGCCGATCCTGTCGATGGTAACGGTATTCAACACAATTCTCCCTGTTGCTTCAATGTCGTGACCAAAACCGGCCGCGTCAAGGCGAAAGCGCTCGAAAGCATGAGAAAACAGACGCGAAACACTTTCTTATGATCGGGGGAAATGCCGGCTGCAGTCAGAAGAGGTCGTGGACAGCCGTCGCCAATTCCCTCCGGCGGAAAACTGCGCTAGTGCTGTTATGCATCAATGGAGACTGCATGGCATGAGCGATATCTGGCCGACCGAACTGCGCGTGTCAAAGGACCGTCACCGGCTGACGGTTGCCTTCAACGACGGCACATCCTTCGATCTTTCGGCAGAGATGCTGCGCGTGCTTTCGCCTTCGGCCGAAGTTCAGGGCCATGGACCGGGGCAGGGGCTGACGGTGCCCGGCAAGCGCAATGTCTCGATCATCTCGATGACGCCGACCGGCAATTATGCGGTGCGCATCGGCTTTGACGATTTTCACGATACCGGCATCTTTACGTGGACCTATCTGCGCGAACTGGGCGAAAGCGGCGAGACGCTGTTTGCGGCTTATGAACGCGATCTGGCCGAAAAGGGCATGACACGGGACAAGGCGGAAAAGCCCCGCTGACGGCCTGCCCAGCGTTTAGCCGGGATCGCTTTCCTCTTTCAAAAGCCGCTGGATCAGCCGCTCCATCGATTGGGCGACCTTCAGGCAATCCTCGATCGGTTCGTCGTCCAGCGACTTGTCGATCAGCGCGGTCTGGATCTCCATGGCCTGTTCGCTCAGCAAGCGGCCGCTTGCCGTCAGCGACAGCCGCAGTACGCGCTTGTCCTTCTCGTCGCCGCGCCGCTCGATCAGTCCGCGCTTTTCCAGATGCGGCAGAAGCATGCTCATGTTGGAACGGCCGACCAGCAGTTTTCGCGCCAGTTCCTGCTGCGAGATGCCGTCGAAACGATAGAGGTTGATCAGGATATCCAGATGCGGCGGCTTGATGTCGAGTTCGGCGAGCCTGCGCGTCAGCGTCTGCTGCATCAGCTGGCAGGCGCGGGCAACGGCAATCCAGCTGCGGAAACGCGGATGATCCCAGGGAAAATGATGCTGTTCGATCGTCTTTTGCTTCTTGCTCATGGTTGTACAAATATGTTCATGAGTGAACATATCTAGGGAATCCCACTATGGCATCCTTTGCGATGGAGGTCACCCGTCTCGCGCTCAAATGCGTATCGGCCGTTTCGCCGGAGGCGGCGGGGCGGCGCTCACCTCGCTGCGATCATTCCGGCAGTCCCGCCATACGGTAGCCCTCGATAAAATGCTGACGCAGGTCCTCGTCGCGGAAGGGTTGCGAGGCGGACCAATGGCGGATCGTGAAACGCGGATTGCTCATCATGAACATATGAGCCTCCCGGTGCGCCTCCTCCAGGCGTCCGAGTTGCGCCAGGCTTGCCGCCAGAAAGCGGCGCGATGCGTTGCGATAGGTTTCGGGCCTGCGCAACGACTGGACCGCAGACTCGTAGTCGCGAAGCGCATATTGGGCTTGCCCCAGCATCCAGTAATACCAGCCGGGAGGATGTGGATTGAGTCTCAGCGCCTTGCGCACGTATTCGAGGGCATCGGCCGGTTTGCCTTGCAGCGTGACCAGATCGGAGCGCATCGCCCAGGCGTCGGCGTAGTTCGGGTCCAGTCTGACGGTGGCATCAAACTCGGCGTCCGATTCCGCCCAGCGGCGTTCATGCCCCAGGATGATCCCCAATACCCAGCGGTTCCCGGCATCGTTCGGGTCGAGCGCCACGGCCCGTTGGGCCTCCGCCAGAGCCCTTGCCCGGTTGGGATCAATCGGCGCATCGAAGAATTCCCATCCCAGCCAAAGGTTCAACGCCAGCCAGCGATGCGCCTCGGCATAGCCCGGATCGAGCGCGAGCGCCCGTTCCAGCAGGAAGATCGCTTCTCTGGCGGTGATTGCCGTTTGAAAGCTCAGGGCCCGCGCCCGGACACAGAGCTCGTAGGCCTCCAGGTTCGCGGGCCTGTTGCGGGCCGGGTGCGCCGTCAAACGGCCAACCAGGGCCTCGACGATCTTGCCCGTCACCTCGTCCTGCACGGCGAAGATATCCTCCAGGCTGCGGTCGAACCGTTCGGCCCAAAGATGGTCTCCTTCGATCGCATCGATCAACTGGGCGTTGATGCGAACCCGTCCGGAAGCTCGCCTGGCGCTGCCCTCCAGCAGATAGCGCACACCAAGTTCGCCCGCGATGCGGCGGACGTCCATGTGCCTGCCCTTGTACGCAAAAACCGAGTTGCTGGCGATGACGAACAGCCCGTTGCTGCGCGACAGGTCCGTGATCAGGTCTTCGGTCAGGCCGTCGACGAACTCCTCCTGCACCGGGTCGTTGCTCATGTTGGTGAACGGCAGCACGGCGATGGAGGGCTTGGCGGGCAGCGGCAACGGCGCCCGCTCCGCTGGCCCGTGATATGACCATCCAGCCAGCGTTTCGATGCGATAGACGGCTACGGGCTCGGCGACGTTCTTGAGCGCGTGCGGACCGAGGTCGTCGAACTGAACATCAAGCTTGCGTTTGACCTGATCGTATACGCTGCCGGAGACGCAGATCTCTCCCGGCCCGGCCATGGCCTGAAGCCGCACGGCAACAATGACGCCGTCACCGAAGAGGTCGCCGCCTTCGACAACGACATCCCCCAGATTGACACCGATGTGCAGGACAATCCGCCGGTCGCCGGCGCGGCCCTCGTTCGCCGCCGTCATGCGCTTCTGGAGTTCGACGGCGCAAGCCACGGCGTTCACCGCGCTCGCGAAGTCCACGAGGACGCCGTCACCCATCATCTTGACGATACGACCGTGATGCTGGCGGACGAGCGGCACCAGGATTTCCTTGCGCCGCTCCTTCAGCGCGGCCAGGGTGTCCTCCTCGTCGAGATCGACAAGCCGGCTATAGCCGACCACATCGGCAGCCATTATTGCTGCGAGACGGCGTTGGGTGTGCTCTTCGGCCATGTCGCATTCGCTTTCACAGAATGCAGGACATGGCATTGTATTGGCGCCCCTTGCAAAAGTCTATCTGGCTCGAAATTTGCCCGGTGCAATTTCGCCATGGAATTATACGACGACGCCCTCGAGACTTCGAAAAGCGCAGGCCCCAGCCACTGCGCTCTTCATCCGGAATGTGGCGGAAACGATCGAGGCGGCTCGTCGATCGCCAGGTTCGAATGGGCGGCATAGTGCGGAAAGCCGCATCAGCTTCGGGTCGACGTTCGATCGTCGCTTGCTTTTTGTTCATGGTTGTACAATTATGTTCATCATTGAACATATGTAGGAAATCTCACCATGGCATCCCTTGCGATCGAGGTCACCCGTCTCGCGCTCAAATGCGTATCGCTCTTTTCGCCGGAGGCGGCGGGGCAGCTGGCATTTCGCCTGTTCAGCGTCACCCCGCCGCGTCGGCCAAAAACCGGCAAGGAAAAAGCGGCGCTGGCAGCGGCAGCCCCCGTGATGGCGAAGGCGCGGCCGGTCACGCTGTCCTTTGCGGGCGGCTGGGTCATGGCAAGGCACTTTGAAGCCCGGTTGGATGGCGGCGCGGCCAAACGGGTCCTTTTGGTCCATGGCTGGGGATCGCGCAGCGATTTTCTGGCGGCGATGATCGACGGTCTGACCGCCGGCGGCGCCGAGGTGGTGGCGCTCGACTGGCCGGGACACGGCGCCTCGCCGGGACGGACCTTGACGATGCCGGTGGCCGTGCGGGCGATCGACGCGGCCTGGCGGCATTTCGGCGGGTTCGACGCGGCCGTCGGCCATTCCTTTGGCGGCGCAAGCCTTGCCTGTGCTGCCGGTGGCCTGGTTTGCGATGTGCCCTCGCATCGTGCCAAAAGAATGGTGCTGATTGGCGCCCCCAGCGAGATGACCTGGCTTTTCAAAGGGTTCGGACGGCTTCTTCATCTTTCTCCGAAAGCACAGGCGGCGCTGGAGGGGATGGTCGTTCGCCTGTCCGGCCGCAGGCTCGAAGAGTTCGATGCGGCCCGCATTCTCGGTGTTTTGGGCGCGCCGGCACTGGTGATCCATGCCGAGGACGACAAGGAGGTCGCAGCCGATCATGCGCGCCGGTATGCGGCGGCCGGACCCAATGTCGAGCTCCACTGGGCCAACGGGCTCGGTCACCGCCGCATCGTGTCGGCAGCACCCGTGATCGAACGGGTCAATGCCTTCATCCATGGGGCCTTCATCCATGCGCCGGAAGCCGCCGATGAGCGAAAATTGCGGATGGTGTCATAAAGGCGTCATGCTACCCATCGAAAGGATCGCCCAGGCCCGATAGAAGTGGGGCCCGATAGAGTGGGCTCGATACAGAAGGTTCGATGGAGAACGGCATGACACTCATTCGCACGGTCGAGGAACTGAACGCGCTGTACGGCGGCACAAGCGAGGCGTCGCTGGTGAAAGTCACCAGCCGGTTGACGCCCGACTATGCCAGCATGATTGAGGCGGCACCGTTTGCAGCGCTTGCCACCGTCGGGCCGGAGGGGCTGGACTGCTCGCCGCGCGGCGACGACGCCTGCGTCGTCAGGATCGCCGACGACAGGACCGTGCTGATGCCGGACTGGCGCGGCAACAACCGGGTCGATTCGCTCGCCAATATCGTGCGCGATCCGCGTGTGGCGCTGATGTTCCTCGTTCCGGGCTCCAACACCACCATGCGCATCAACGGCACGGCCGTGGTCAGCGTCGATCCGGAGTTGACGAGTTCGTTCGAGGTCGATGGCAAGCATCCGCGCAGCGTTATCGTCGTTACCGTCGGTGAGGTCTATTTCCAGTGCGCCCGCGCGCTGATCCGCTCGCAGCTGTGGAATCCGGAGCGGTATATCGACCCGAACTCCCTGCCGTCGCCCGGCACGCTGTTGAAAGCGGCCAAGGCCGATTTCGACAAGGACACCTATGACCGCGAATGGCCGGAGCGCGCCGCAAAAACAATGTGGTAGGCCACACGGGGGGCGAATAAACCCGGCTGTGGAACGTTTCTTCAGCAAGGGTGCGTGACGCCGGAGCGCCGCAGGTAGAGCTGCACCGTCCGTATCTCCGGCATGGCGTTTGCGCGAAAAGGCATTTTGTCTTACATTGTCTTGCAAAATGAAGGAGCAAGAGATGTCGAAAGCCAATATGTCAGAGTCGGTCACTCTTCGAGTCCCTGCAGATGTCTTGGCGGACATCGAGGCCATCGCTGAAGCAACAGAGCGTTCCAGAAGCTATGTCATTGTCCGTGCGCTCAGAACGTACCTCATGAACGAGGGCTCCGACATCCTTGCGGCGATCAAGGGGCGCGAGCAGATTGCTGCGGGTGAGTACGAAGACATGGATGACGTCATTGCGGATATGGATCGGATCATTGCCGGGAAGGTGGCATGACACCTGTCAAGCTGTCGAAAGACGCGGCGGACTATGTTCGCCAAGAGTCAGATTACCTGCGACGGCAGAATCCAGCTGCGGCAAAGAAATTCTCGTTGGCAATGAAAAGCGCCAAACGAATGCTTCAGAGCTTCCCCGAGGCGGGAAACAGCATGCATGGTCTTCAGATCGCTGGAAGCCTTACGCTGGTCGTCGGGGATCTACTCGACTATCTGTACGATGGTTCCCAGGTTGACGTTATCCTCATTCGACATGGGCGGATGCTTGCACGAACCCCGGATGTCGAACTCGATATCGATCTGGAAGAAGGGCTAGGCAGCGTCGCCAAAGGAACCAGATCGTCGTTCTGAAATCCCGTCAAACCTGGCGAAGACCTGCGCCCCTTCTTTTCGACCTGCCGCTGAGAGAGTTCATTTTCCGCCGGCCTCAATCGCGGAGGATGACCCCGGCGGGTTGAGATCACGCTCACTTGCGGTAGATCAGCCAGTTCTTGCCGGTGTCCTTCTTCATGCCCTCTTCAAACAGGATCGTCCTGTTGCGGCCGGCATTCTTTGCGCAATAGAGCGCGACGTCGGCCTTGTTGTAGAGATCGGTCGGGTCGTCGGCATGCGATGCCTGGCAGACGCCGACGGACAGCGTGATCGGGCCGTAGTTGACGCCGGTCTTGGAGTTCTTGAAGGGGGTGGCCGCAAGAGCGTTGCGGATGCGCTCGGCCACCTGCTGGCTTTCCTCAAGGCTGCTGTCGGTCAGAATGATGGCAAATTCCTCGCCGCCGGTGCGCGCCACGAAGGCGTCGCGGCGCAGATTGGCGCGAATAACCGTGCCGACGGTGGCCAGGATCTTGTCGCCGACCGGATGGCCGTAGCTGTCATTGACCTTCTTGAAATGATCGATGTCGGCGATCAAAAGGCCGGTAAAGCTGCGTTGCTGTTCGGAATTGTAGATCGCGGCCAGTTTTTCGTCGAACGCCCGGCGGTTGGCAAGACGCGTCAGGGAATCCGTGTTGGCGATACGCTTGTACTCGTCGAGCTCCTGGCGGATGACTTCCATCTCGAAGGATTTCAGCGACACGTTTTCTGCCCGCTCCTTACCTTGGTTCATCGTGTCGGCGGTCGCCTCGGTCAGGAGACTGACGCATTGGCGCAGGATTTCGGCGCTGGAACTGCTTTTGCCGGTGATGTTCTGATAGGTCTCGTCCAGCAGCCGGTTGTAGTTCTCAAGGGCGAGCTGTTCGTCTCTCAACAGCTTGAGAAGATCGCCGAGTTCGCTGGCCAGATGCGTGTGGGCCCGATCGATGCCGGCGGCGTGGTGAAAATGCGCGAAGTAGCGCGCGCCGATCTCGTCCAGTTCCTCCTGGGTGGCGCGGCTGCCAAGCGCTGCCAGTTCCTTGGTCAGTTTCGGATTGGAACCGATATAGGCTTCGTAATAGAGCTCGTAGTTGCGTGGCAACGGCGAGATTCCCATGATCCGCATCGCATAGGTCACCTGCGCTGCGATATCGGGTATCTGCGCCTTAATCGAAGCCGCTTGCATGGCAAGCTCCTGTTTTGTTGTCTTCAGCGGCTAATTCTAGGGGTGAAAGATTTTGGAAGGCTTAACGTTTGGCAAAACGGGTCGGTAAGATTGCACCGAGATAGAGCCATTTGGGTGCAGAAATGAAAAACGGGCAGCCGTGATGGCTGCCCGCATGATCTGTCGGAGATTACGTTGATGCCACCCTCAGGAGGGGCTGATCATCGTTTCCGGCCGAACCACCGCGTCGAATTCCGCATCGGTGACGTAACCGCCGCCGACGGCTTCCTGACGCAGCGTGGTGCCGTTCTTGTGGGCGGTCTTGGCGATCTTGGCGGCGTTGTCGTAACCGATCTTCGGGGCAAGTGCCGTGACCAGCATCAGCGAACGGTCAAGCGCCGCCTTGATATTGTCTTCGCGGGCTTCGATGCCGACAACGCAATTGTCGGTGAAGGAAACGACGGCGTCGGCCAGCAGTTGTACCGACTGCAGGAAGTTGTAGGCCATCAACGGATTATAGACGTTGAGTTCGAAATGGCCCTGGCTGCCGGCAAAGGTCAGCGCCGCGTTGTTGCCGAACACCTGCACGCAGACCTGCGTCAGCGCCTCGCACTGGGTCGGGTTGACCTTGCCCGGCATGATCGACGAGCCCGGCTCGTTTTCCGGCAGCGACAGTTCGCCAAGGCCCGAGCGTGGGCCGGAGCCGAGGAAACGGATGTCGTTGGCGATCTTGAAGAGGGCTGCGGCCGCCGCGTTGATGGCGCCATGGCTGAACACCATCGAATCATGGGCGGCGAGCGCCTCGAACTTGTTCGGCGCCGTGACGAAGGCGATGCCGGTGATCTTGGCGATCTCTTCGGCGACCTTTTCGGCAAAACCGATCGGGGCGTTGAGGCCGGTTCCGACCGCCGTGCCGCCCTGGGCGAGTTCGCAAAGGCCGGGCAGGGTCATTTCGATGCGCTTGATCGAGGAGGCGACCTGGGCGGCGTAACCGGAGAATTCCTGGCCGAGCGTCAGCGGGGTGGCGTCCTGCGTGTGCGTGCGGCCGATCTTGATGATGTGGTCGAAGGCCTTCACCTTCTCGACCAGGGCAGCATGCAGGTGCTTGAGCGCCGGCAAGAGGTCATGGACGACGCGCTCGGCACAGGCGATGTGCATGGCCGTCGGATAGGTGTCGTTCGACGACTGGCTCATGTTGACATGGTCGTTCGGATGCACCGGCTTCTTCGAGCCGATGACGCCGCCGAGCATTTCGATTGCCCGGTTGGAGATGACTTCGTTGGCGTTCATGTTCGACTGCGTGCCGGAACCGGTCTGCCAGACGACGAGCGGGAAATGGTTGTTGAGCTTGCCGTCGATGACTTCCTGGGCGGCGTCGATGATCGCCTTGCCGACGACGGGATCGAGGCCCTGAAGCTCCATGTTGGCGCGGGCGGCTGCCTGTTTGACGATGCCAAGCGCCCGCACGATCGACAAAGGCTGCTTTTCCCAGCCGATCTTGAAATTGCCGAGCGAGCGTTGCGCCTGTGCGCCCCAATAGCGGTCGCTTGCGACTTCGATCGGGCCGAACGTATCTGTTTCCGTGCGCGTTGATGTCATCCGTGTAATCCCTGCTTTCGTCATGCGGTGTAACGACCGGGCGGTTTCAAGGCCGGGCGGTGCGACACCGGAAGGTGGGTGTGGCCGCCGCGCTGCGACGGACTAAAGCTGTGATGCGGTTCTCTCTGGCCCAGGTGCCCGGTGCTTGTAAAGAGGTTCAAGGGGCGGGCGCCAAGCTACAATCGTTTAAAATACAGCCGGCGTTTAAAATACAGCCGGTCGCGCGTTTCCTGACGATGAAGCGCCGCGATGATCGTTCGCCAGCGGGGCAGCGGCCACCCTGTGCCTTTTCAGACACAAGCGCGCGGATAGTTTATCTGGCCTTTTCCGTGTTTTCTGCGCGAGGTGGCGATTTTTTCCCGTCGTGAAGAAATAGTTCAGGGAATTCAAATTTTTGGGTGCCCTGATCCGTGTTCTTCATGCCGGGGCTCTCACACATTTGTGACGGTTTAAACAGGTCCGGCAGGGGGCGCGTTTCCTTTTCATTCACCATCCTTTCTTATAAGTACGAAAGCCTGGTGACATGATGGGGCATCGGGCGCGAACCGCTCATGGCGGCAATGCGATACGGGGACGTGAGAACCAATGAAATTGATGAAGACGACTGCGATTGTGACACTGATGGCCGGGTGCACATTCGCTTCTGTCGGTGTCCAGCGCGCCGAAGCGTTCAACCTGCTGGATATTTTCCGCAAAAAGAAGCCGGCGGTCGAGGAATTCCAGCCGTTGCCGGGTGTCGGGCAGATGCAGCCTGCGCAGAAGCAGGCCGCGCGCCCGTTGCCGAAGGTGACGTCGCCGAAATATTATACCTACAAGGCCGAGCCGCTGCGCCGGATCGCCACGGCAAAGCTCGTTGATCCGGTGGTGACCGGCTCCGTTCGCAGTGATGCCCTGCCGCCTGCACCCGCTGCGGTGCTCACGGATGCCCGCCGGTTCCTCCCCGATGTCACGGCCTACGCGCCGGCTGATGTCGCCAAGGCCGTTGAAGCTTTTTATACCGGCCGCGACGAATTTGTCTGGATCGACGGCGAAGCGCCGAACGCTGCTGCCAGGGCAGCGCTTTCGGTTCTGGGGCAGGCGGCCAGCGTCGGTCTTGACCCGCAGGACTACGCCGTCGCCGTTCCCTCCGATAGCTTCGACCGCAGCGACATGGCTGCGCGCGAAAAAACGCTGGTCGAATTCGAAATCCAGCTTTCCGCTGCGACGCTGACCTATATCGCCGACACGGTGCGTGGCCGCATCGATCCGAACAGGATTTCCGGCTATCACGATTTCAAGCGCAAGGACGTCAACCTGACGGGCAAGCTCGGCAATATCGCCAGAAGTCACGATGTCGCCGCCTACCTGAATTCCCAGACGCCGTCCGGACCGGAATTTACCGCTTTGAAGCGGGAACTGGAAACGCTTCAGGCAAAAACCGGTGACGCCCCACGGATCGTGATTGCGCCGGATACGCTGTTGAAGCCGGGTATCAGCAATCCGGAACTGGCCAATGTCGTTGCTGCCATTCGTCTCAAGGGCTCCGATGCCCTGAAGGTCGAGCATGCGCTGACGCTGTCGGCCTATCAGGGAACGCCCGATTACACACCCGAACTGGTGGCGCTGATCGAAGGCTTCCAGAAGGAAAACGGCCTCAAGCCGGACGGTATCGTCGGCAAGGCGTCGATCCGCATTCTGACGGGTGGAGACACGACACAGAGCAAGATCGACAAGGTACGGATCGCCATGGAGCAGGCGCGCTGGTTGCCCGCCGATCTCGGTAGCCGCTACGTCTTCATCAACCAGCCTGCCTACATGGTCTACTACCACGATCAGGGCGCCGAGCAATTCTCGATGCGGGTCGTCGTCGGTTCCAAGGCCCACCAGACGTTCTTCTTCGAAGACGAGATCCAGACGGTGGAGTTCAACCCCTATTGGGGCGTGCCGCAGTCGATCATCATCAACGAAATGCTGCCGAAGCTGCGCAACGATCCCGGTTACCTCGACCGCCTCGGCTATCAGGTGGAACTCGGCGGCCGTGCGGTATCGTCCTATGACGTCAACTGGAACGGCTCGACGGCCGGTGTCGCCGTTCGCCAGCCGCCGAGCAGCGACAATGCGCTGGGTGAACTGAAGATCCTGTTCCCCAATGCGCACGCCATCTACATGCACGACACGCCATCGAAGAGCTTCTTCAAGAAGGACGAGCGGGCGCTGAGCCACGGCTGCGTACGCCTGGCCGATCCGCGCCGGATGGCGGCGGCGGTGCTCGGCACGACGGTTGAAGATATCGGCAAGCAGATTGCCGGTGGGCGCAACAAGGGCGTGTCCGTGCCGCAGAAGATTCCGGTCTACGTTGCCTATTTCACGGCATGGCCGAACAAGGATGGCGCAGTCGAATATTTCAACGACGTCTATGACCGCGACATGTACATGAACCGCGCGCTCGAAGCGACGCGTCTGGCCCGCCGGGCGGAAGGCTAGAAACGAATAAAAAAAGCGGCTTCGAGCCGCTTTTTTTATGCCCGGGCGATCAGGCGCGCGATCAGGTCGGGGGTCAGTTCGTCGAAATGACGAACGATGATATCAGGCTGAAGGCTTTCGACCGGCACGTCGGAATAGCCGAAGGGAACGCCGATCGAGCGCACCGACGCATTTTTCGCCACAAGGATGTCGTTGAGGCTGTCGCCGATCATCACCGATTTTTCCGGCGAACCGCCGGCCAGGCGGATGGTCGACAGCAGGTGCTCGGCATCGGGCTTGCGCACGGCAAAGGTATCGCCGCCGGTGATGGCCGCGAAGCGGGATGTCAGTCCCAGCCCCTCCAGCAGGCTTTTGGCCAGTATTTCCAGCTTGTTGGTGCATACGGCAAGCGTATAGCCGGCGGCCGCCAGCCGGTCCATGGCCGTGACAACGCCGGGGTAGGGGAAGGAATCGCCCGGCATCGAACCCTGATAGAAATCGATGAATTCCTTCATTTGCCAGTCGAGGTCGCCGCTGCTGAGCGTCTTGCCGCGCAGCATGAATGTGCGCTCGATCATAGCCTTGGCGCCATGTCCGACCAGATGCGTCAGGTCGTCATAGGTCACAGGCGCGAGGCCCGCCTGCGTGACCGCATGATTGAGGCTTGCGACGAGATCGGGCGCGGTATCGACGAGGGTTCCATCAAGATCAAAGACGACAACGGATGCGGACACTGGAACCTCTGGAAGCCAACAGGAAATAATGCCATCCGGGTAGGGGAAGCCGCGGAAAAAAGCAATTGCAACTTTGCGCGATCGTGCCGGCCCGCAATTGCATGCCGGCCGCTATTGGGGCTTTTGTTTGCCGTTGCAGCCGTGTAAACGTCTCAGCGGAATGAAGGGGCGGGGCGTTTTGCCGTGGCCTGATCGGTGAGATTTGAGGAGAATGCGGCGCATGGACGCCCGTCAAATGAAGATCAAGGCTGCAGCGGCAGCGCTCGACTATGTCGAAGACGGCATGAGGCTTGGCATCGGGACCGGCTCGACGGCGGAAGAATTCGTCCGTCTGCTGGCCGAAAAAGTGGCGGCCGGCTTTCGGGTCGAAGGCGTGCCGACATCGGAGCGCACGGCGCGGCTTTGCCTGGAACTCGGCGTTCCGCTGAAATCGCTCGACGAACTCCCCGAACTCGACCTGACCGTTGACGGCGCCGACGAAGTGGACCCGATGCTGCGTCTGATCAAGGGCGGCGGCGGTGCGCTTCTGCGCGAAAAGATCGTCGCCTGCGCGTCGGCGCGGATGATCGTGATTGCCGACGAAACGAAGGTCGTCGAGACGCTCGGTGCCTTCAAGCTGCCGATCGAAGTCAATTCCTTCGGGCTCGCCGCCACGCGCATCGCCGTTGAAAAGCTTGCCGCCCGGCACGGGCTTTCGGGCGAAATCGCCGTGCGCGCTTCGGGCGACGGACCGTTCATGACCGACGGTGGGCATCTGATTCTGGATGCATCTTTTGGCCGTATTCCTGATGCAGATGCGCTTGCACGCGACCTGAACGCCATTCCCGGCGTGGTCGAACATGGACTGTTCATCGGCATCGCATCCCTTGCCATTATCGCCGGTCCGGCGGGCGCAAGGGTGATGACGGCTTGACCGGCTGTGGCCGGGTGGTGGTTGCCGCCCGGGTCTTTGCCGGTTTGTAAGACTTCCAGCGGCGACCGATCAGGCCGCGCCGGATTGTTACAGCGTCACCGCCGATCGGGATTGCCCGATAGAGTGGCGACAGCTTTAAAATTGGATTATGCAGGGGTTCGCAGATGCAAGACGCGCGCGGAACCCGGCGTCAACTGACAGGAGCGTTACAGACATGATCAATTTCGCAGGTCTCGGCCGTACAATGGCTGCAACGGCCATCATCCTTTCTGCCGTCATGGTCCCGGCCCTGCGGGCACAGGACGTGACGGACGAGCAGATCAAGGCGGCACGTGCTGCCATTGCGGCTATCAACGCCACGAACGGCTTCGACAACATCCTGCCGAACCTGGCTGAACGCCTGAAGACGACGCTGATCCAGTCCTCGCCGAATTATGAGGACCTGATTTCAAAGACGGTTGACGCCAAGGCTCTCGAGCTGGCTGCCCGCCGCGCCGATCTGGAGCGCGAAGCGGCAACGATCTACGCCAAGACCTTTACCGTCGATCAGCTGAACGCGATCACGACATTCTACACGTCCGATGCCGGCAAGAAGCTCCTGAACGACGGCCCGATCGCTTCGCGCGAGATGGTCAAGGCCGCCGATATCTGGGCCGCCGGTATTTCCCGCGATCTCAACGCGGCTGCGACCAAGGAACTCGGCGCGACCCTGACTGCCGGTCAGCAGCCGATCGATGGCACCACGCCCGCGACGCCGGCCCAATAAGGAACGGCTGCCGGTTCAACGGTTGCATGCCTCACGCCGAATTACTGAAGCCCGGATCATTCCGGGCTTTTCATTTTGTATCCTGCCATCCCAGAGCGCTTCCGTTTAAAGATGAAGCGCTCTATATCAGCAGACACGGCGGAATCGCTGGTGAGGCGCATATCGCCCTTTGCGGCCGCAGCCTTACCCCGCCTCCCTTCGCATATGACCCGGCCGGGAGTATTTCAGCATGGCTTCTTTCGATTATGACCTCTTCGTTATTGGCGGCGGTTCCGGCGGCGTGCGCAGCGGCCGTGTTGCTGCGGCTCTCGGCAAGAAGGTCGCGATTGCCGAGGAGTTCCGCTATGGCGGCACCTGCGTGATCCGCGGTTGCGTGCCGAAGAAGCTCTATGTGTATGCGTCGCAGTTTACCGAGCATTTCGAGGATGCGGAAGGTTTCGGCTGGAGCGTCGGCGAACGCACGTTCGACTGGCAGAAGCTGGTTAAGGCCAAGGAAAAGGAAATCACCCGGCTGGAAGGCCTCTACCAGAAGGGCCTTGCCAATGCCGGGGCGGAAATCCTGCATACGCGGGCGGAACTGACCGGGCCGAACACCATCAGGCTGATCGACAGCGGCAAAACCGTCACCGCCGAGCGCATCGTCATTGCCGTCGGCGGCCACCCGACGCCGCACGACGCGCTGCCGGGGCATGAACTCTGCATCAGCTCGAACGAAGCCTTCGACCTGCCGGAGTTGCCGAAGTCGATCATTATCGCCGGCGGCGGCTATATTGCGGTCGAATTCGCCAATATTTTCCATGGTCTCGGCGTCGAAACGACATTGATCTACCGCGGCAAGGAAATCCTGTCGCGCTTCGATCAGGACATGCGCCGCGGGCTCCATGCGGCAATGGAGCAGAAGGGCATTCGCATCCTGTGCGAGGACCTGATCCAGTCCGTCACCAAAAATGCCGATGGCCGGCTGACCGCTGAAACGATGAAGCATGGCGCGCTGGTCGCCGATCAGGTGATGCTGGCGCTTGGCCGTGTCCCCAATACCAAGGGCCTCGGTCTGGAGGCGGCAGGTGTTGCGGTCAATGAGCGCGGTGCGATCATCGTTGACGCGTTTTCGCGCACCAGCGCGCCCGGCATCTATGCGCTCGGCGACGTGACCGACCGCGTTCAGCTGACCCCCGTCGCCATCCACGAGGCGATGTGCTTCATCGAAACGGAATACAAGGGCAATCCGACATCCCCGGATCACGACCTGATCGCCACGGCCGTGTTTTCCCAGCCGGAAATCGGCACGGTCGGACTGTCCGAAGAGGCCGCCGCCAAAAAATTCCAGGATCTGGAAATCTACCGGGCGGAGTTCCGGCCGATGAAGGCGACGCTGTCGGGACGCAGTGAAAAGACAATCATGAAGCTGATCGTCAATGCAGCCGACCGCAAGGTTGTCGGCGTCCATATTCTCGGCCATGAAGCCGGCGAGATGGCGCAGTTGCTCGGGATCACGCTGAAGGCAGGCTGCACCAAGGATGACTTCGACCGGACCATGGCCGTGCATCCGACGGCGACGGAGGAGCTGGTCACCATGTACAATCCGACCTACCGCGTGAAGAACGGCGAGAAGGTCGGCTAAACCGGCACCGGTCACTTGCAAACCCGCAGGCAACGTGCGCGCGAAGTCATCGCTGAGCGCACTTTGCTGGCACAATGGCTTTGCAATCCCCATGTTAACGTTTATAAGCCCGCATCCGCAAAATCGCTGTTTTCCCTCAAGGGAGGCTGCGGTTCAGGAATTGTACCGTTGATACGCGGTTCAAAACCGGTTTCAGGCGGCATTGCCCGGAGGTGGTCCGGCGATGCGACTGCTGCTGCGGCGGACCTTGCGCAAGAGAACAGGTGATCGACATGGTACAGAATTGGACCCCGAACAGCTGGCGGCAGAAGCCCATCCAGCAGGTGCCGGATTTCCCGGACATGGCAGCGCTCGCAGCCGCCGAAGCGCAGCTTGCGACCTATCCGCCGCTGGTTTTTGCCGGTGAGGCGCGCCGCCTGAAGAGCCAGCTTGCCAGCGTTTCGGAAGGCAAGGGCTTCCTGTTGCAGGGCGGCGATTGCGCCGAGAGCTTTGCCGAACATGGCGCTGACACGATCCGCGACTTCTTCCGCGCCTTCCTGCAGATGGCTGTCGTCCTGACGTTCGGCGCCCAGCAGCCCGTCGTCAAGATCGGCCGTATCGCCGGCCAGTTCGCCAAGCCGCGTTCCTCCAATATCGAGAAGCAGGGCGACATCGAGCTGCCGAGCTATCGCGGCGACATCATCAACGGCATCGAGTTCAACGAAAAGGCCCGTATTCCGGACCCGGAACGCCAGATCATGGCCTATCGCCAGTCGGCGGCGACGCTGAACCTGCTGCGCGCCTTCGCGATGGGCGGCTACGCCAACCTCGAAAACGTGCACCAGTGGATGCTCGGTTTCGTCAAGGAAAGCCCGCAGGCCGAGCGCTACCGCAAGCTCGCCAACCGGATCTCCGAAACCATGGATTTCATGAAGGCGATCGGCATCACCTCGGAGAACCATCCGAGCCTGCGCGAGACCGATTTCTTCACCAGCCACGAGGCGCTGCTGCTCGGCTACGAGCAGGCGCTGACCCGCGTCGATTCGACCTCCGGCGACTGGTATGCCACGTCCGGCCACATGATCTGGATCGGCGATCGTACCCGCCAGGCCGATCACGCGCATATCGAATATTGCCGTGGCATCAAGAACCCGCTCGGTCTCAAGTGTGGTCCGTCGTTGACGGCTGACGGCCTGATCGAACTCATCGACCTGCTCAACCCGCAGAACGAAGCCGGCCGCCTGACGCTGATCTGCCGCTTCGGCCACGACAAGGTTGCCGATCATCTGCCGCGCCTGATCCGTGCGGTTGAAAAGGAAGGCCGCAAGGTCGTCTGGTCCTGCGATCCGATGCATGGCAACACGATCACGCTCAACAACTACAAGACCCGCCCGTTCGAGCGGATCCTGTCGGAAGTCGAGAGCTTCTTCCAGATCCACCGCGCCGAAGGCACGCATCCTGGCGGCATCCATATCGAGATGACGGGCAATGACGTGACGGAATGCACAGGCGGCGCCCGCGCGCTGTCGGGTGCCGATCTTGCCGATCGCTACCACACCCATTGCGACCCGCGTCTGAATGCCGACCAGGCTCTTGAGCTTGCGTTCCTTCTTGCCGAGCGCATGAAGGGCGGCCGCGATGAAAAGCGCATGGTCGTCAACGGCTGATCAGCGCCGCTGATAAAGCCTTGAACGCATTGAAATTGACAAAACCGGGTCGGCTGACGAAGCTGAACCGGTTTTTTCATGCCTGCATGGCGGGTCAATCAGTACTTTCAAAGGGGATGAGCATGGCGCAAGAGCATACCGGATCCTGCAATTGCGGCGCGGTCCGCTTTCGCACGCGTGGGACGCTGCGCGAGGTGATCGCCTGCCATTGTTCGCAATGCCGAAAGCAGACCGGACTATACTATGCGGCGACCAATGTTCTTGACAGCGAACTTAATCTCGAAGGGGCTGAGAATATCACCTGGTATCGTTCGAGTCCGCAGGCCCGCCGGGGGTTCTGCAAGACCTGCGGCTCGGCGCTGTTCTGGAAGATGGATGGTCTCGATTATTCGTCGATCATGGCCGGAGCCTTCGACACACCGACCGGCCTTGCCTTCGGCGTCCACATCTTTTGCGCCGACAAGGGCGATTTCTATGAGATCAACGATGACCTGCCGCAATTTGCGCAGTCCAATGCCTGATGGCTGGAAGCAGCTATCGGCTTCAAAGGCGGCCAGTGCCGATTGACCGGATGGCCTCGTTGTAGGCCCACTGCAGTGCGCAAAACTTGACGGATTGCCAGCGCTTGTAATCCTCAACGAACGAAGCTGTTGCCCAAATCCGGTTTCGGCTGCCATTGCGCTCCTGCCAACCGAGCGAGCCCAATGCTTCGGCGCGCGCGAAAAGACGGCGGACATGTGTGCGCGAGAGCGAGTAGTGGCTGGAGAGTTCGGAGAAGCGCAGATCTTCGACCCAGTGGTGGCCGTCCTGCGGTTCGACATTGGCGATCCGCGCGATGAAATCGTCCAGGATCAGGCCGCCATACTCGGTCCAGACGAAGCACGAGATGCTGAGCGGCGGTTCGCGCCATGCCGGGTCGGCGATCAGCCGCTTGGCGGCGAGCGGCTGGGCGCGGCAGAAAATCTCCGGATCTGCCTCCAGCCGTGCAACCCGGTCACCCTTGTCGATGAGGTCCAGGCTGCGCATCTGGCCACGGAACCACAGCGTCATGGCCTCGTGGCTGGTCTCGGTCGGTTCCAGGGGACGGCTGCGCTTGCTGGGCGATCCCGCAACGTCGCGCACGAGCTTGTAGGCCCGCAACTCCGCCAGGAACGCCGTAGCGGTATTGCGGCTCGCCAGGCCCGTTTGCGCAATGACGCCGAGAAGCCTTGCTGCGGTGATGCCGGACAGCGGATCGGCGGGGTCGCGCTGCAGATGCAGGGCGTAGGCCGCCTGGGTAAGAAGCCATTTCTGCTGGGCGGCAACCAGACGGGCGATCCGCGGAAAGTGATCGTATAGCTCGATCATATGCCGTGCGCCCTGCTGCAAGACGGGGAAGAGGAGAGGATTCGCCACAAACAGGTCAACCTCGGCGGAGAAGCTGACTTTGGTGGTGTCGATCGCAGATGACTGAATACCGGTCATGTCTTTACCGAAAGTCCAGTGGGTCACTGTGTCGGGCCGGGAATCGGCCAAGGGCCTATTGTCGAGCTATGTCACTCGCAAAACGGTATAAGTCCATCATTTGTTTCACCAAAGGGTGCAAATAACAGACGATTCTTGCCTGCGCTCTATTCAGAAAAAAAAGACCGGACGGCAGGGCTGCCGTCCGGTCAGAGAAGGAAAAAGCATTTTGTGACGTTTATTGAACCAGAACCGGCTGCAGGCAGTTGACACCGGTGACGCGAACATCCGCTTCACCGACCCGCACACCGACTGCGAGAAGCAGGTTATAGATCAGCGTGTCGATCGCCGGCGTGACCGCGCCCAATGTCTGGGCGAGCGCCGCCTGAACGAGCTTGGGACTGCCGAGCGTCAGGAACAGCACCTGGATATCGACATCCAGGTTGTTGAGCAGGGTCTGCGTGGTCGAGGTCAGGATGTCCTTGGTCGAAACGCTTTTGACGGCGTTCGCGGCGACCTCGGACGGGCTGAACGTCAGTCTCTGCGGCTGCATGTTCTGTGTTTCGACATGGGCAAGCCCGTCAATCCTGACCAGCAAGGAGTCGAGGATCCGCGCTTTTTCGACCCTTGCCTCATCGCTGAAGTTTGACAGAACGGTAGGGTTCACCGTACCGATCGCGATTTCCGCGACTCCCGGAACGGCATCGATGGAGACGCTGGCATTGGTGTTTGAACCACCATAGCAGCGAATATCAGCGAGCTGGCCTTCCGCGTGGGCAACTTCGATGTAGATCGGCAGCTTGATCCGCAAGCCGGCAAGCAGGGCCAATCCATCGATATTCACTTCGATGGCAAGTCGCGTCTGAGCGGTGCGAACGGCCGAGCCGGGCGCGCCCAGCCTGTGCGCCGGTGTTTCAACCGGCGGCTCGCCGATGGCAAGTTTGACGCTGGCCGAGGCAATGCCCGGCAGGCCAGCCACGGCAGCCAGCGATATCTGGTTGGTGCCGTTTGCAAGTGCTGCCGCGGCCGAAACGATGTCGAGCGCGCTTACCTTCATCGCCCAGTTCGAGCCGGCGTCGACTTTCACTGCCTTTTTCGGATCGATGTTGAGGATCTGCGACAAGGTGAAGGTTTTCTTGTTGAGTTTGGTGGCCGTTTCGAGCGCTTTGAGGGCCGTCGTCGCGGTGCTGGAGATGCCGTGAACGGCCTGCATCGAGGCAAGCAGTTGCGGCATGGTCAGGTTGGCTTTCAGCACGTCGTCATAGCTCGCCGCCGTCAGGCTCAGGCGGGTGGCAACGCTTTTCAGGAAGGGCTGAACATCGACATCCGCATCTACCAGCGCCTCATAATCCATCACCTTCAAGGAGATCGTCGTGCCGAGCATCTGCCCAAGCAGCTGATTGAGAATGCCGCCATTGAGGCTTGCCAGCCGTGAACCGATGGAGAAGGCCGCGAGCTTGGTGCTGGCGGCGGTGCCAACCGCGCTCATCGTCGGCGGTGCGCTGAACATGGCGGCAAGGTGCAGCGTGCCTTCCTTCTCGATCGAGACCTGGGCTGCGTCCGCCGGCGTGGCGTTGGGAATGAAACGTTGACCTGTTGCGAGCGCCGGGTCGGGGACATAGCGTCCCTTGACGATCGTGACGATGCCGTTCTTCATCGCGACAATGTCTTTCGGGATGACTTTTCCGTCCGGATCGATCAAGCCGTCCTTGGTCGCAATCGCCAGGGGAAGGCCATTGGTCTTGAAGTGATTGCGCGCCGCATTCTCGACATTGGGCAGATCGGAGGCCGCGACGATGGCGGTCAGGTCGGCGATGCCCTGCATCTCCTGCTTCTGCAGCGTCAGATAGCCAAAATCGACGCCCAGCCCGAGTGAAAGGACGACGAGGGGTAGAACAAGGGCCGCGGAGACACCGATATTGCCCGAAGTATTGGTGAAAATATTGCGATGTTTCAGAGCTTCGCGGGCCATCAAATACCTCCCAGCCTGATTGTTGCGTAACGTTTGATTTCCTCATCGGGTAGCGCGAAGGAAAACAGTTTCCAGATCGGCAACTCGCTCGAGTCGTAGACAATGGTGACGGTAAACTGGTTCAGATTGCTGACGTCGTCCTCGACATCGACCGTGAGTTTCGTCTTGTTGATGAAGGCATAGTCCAGTGTCGATGTCTGGATGAATGATGTGGCGAGGCTCTTTCGTTCCGTCGCCGAAAGTCCGGCCACGGCGGTGCGTGCCGCATCAGCGGCGATCTGCTGGACCGCGTGGCTGGCACTCAGATAGATGCCATAGCCGATCATGGTGAAAATGGTCAGGAAGAACAGCGGCGCGATGATCGCAAACTCCAGCGCTGCCGCACCGTCCTTATTGTTGCGTATCCGCGCGATGAAAGACATATAAACACACTCCCAGGTTTGCACCGGGTCGATATATCGATCCTGTTACACCTATATCGTGTGCGTCATTTGTTAATTTTTCTATACGCTAATAAACGGTCTTTTATATTTCTACGTTCAAATGTTGTATTCTTTGTATTTCTGATTGTGCCATATTCGCTCGGTTGTGCTGGAAGCGGCCGCGCCAGAGCCGGAATGGCACAGGCAAAGTCAGGTCTGCGCGCTTCCGGTATTCTTGTATTGCGCAAGCTGCCCTTGCAATCGGCCGACATCGGTGCGCAATTCGGCGATTTCGCGCAGCAGCACCGTATCGATTTTGTGATGCAGCGAAATCAGCTCGACTTCAGATTTGAGATTGACCTCGTAGTCTTTCGAGGCATTGAAACGATCCTTCATTGCCTGCGGGATTTTCGAGACAGGCGACGAGCAGGGGTAACATGGTTTATTTTCTCAGTTACATGAGCGAAGAGGTTTACAGCTACACGTGTCGCGCCTTGGATGGCGACGTCAACAAGATACAAGCTATTGATCTCACTCGGGATGGCGGTGTTCGAATTCGGCCCGGCTACTCGTATTATGGCCGGCCGCTTGAACCGACACACATCCCTACGAAGATCGAACTCTCAGGGCCCAAGCGGCCGATTCGGGATATCTACGCAGCCTACGGCTTGATTGTGAGCGCGAAGTTCAAAGACGTCATCGAAAGTTTCGAGCCGAACGTCCATCAGTTCTTTCCCATCGAGCTTGTATGGGAAGATGGCAGCCATGCCGCCGACCGATTCTGGTTCATTCCCTGCAATCGCCTGGATACAGTTGATCGCGCGAAGACGACGTTCGAGTTTCGCAATGTCTGGTTCCTGGACGGCAGCAAGAAGGAACTGGTCTTCAGCCGACCGCAGCTTGGCAACCATCATGTCTGGATTGATAAGTACATCGTGATGCCGACGCCGGCGATCAGCGAGGCATTGAAGGCATCCCTGGATGCAGCCGGCATTACCGGCGCACACTATCAGCATTTTCCAGAGACGGGTTGACTTATAGGCGAGCAGGAATGTTCACCAAACGCGTTCCGAAAGTATTCCACATTTGAGTTAGGGGCTGGATTTTAGCCCATGCCGGTGATTTGCGGAAACGCCGATCAAACCGGCGTCCGGCTTCTTTCTACATCGCCGCGCCGGCGAACAGATCCGCATGCGACTGGAAGAACCGGTCCGTGCCAAAGCGCTTGCCGAACATCATGTCGTGCTGCAGGAAACGATAGTCGCGGATGAGCGAAGGGGTCGTTTTCTGCCGTCCCCATGCGGGTTTGTCCTTGCCGGCGGCATCGACGAGCATGTAGCGGTCGATGACGCGGTACTTGTCGAAGATATTACCGAGGAAACCGGTGTAATAGGGATGCTCGAAGCCGCCCTGCTTGAGGATCTGGTAGGACAGGAAGGCCGGGCTGATGGTGCCGATATCCTTGACCGGGCCGGTCTTGTTCGACCAGACGACCAGCGGCGTTTCGTGTTGGTCCTTCATCTGCTCGAGCGAGCCTTTGCGCGAAGCCGTGACGTCGTTCATGAAGCCGGTATTCGGATAGACCGTGTTGAGCGGCGGCAGATGATCGCCGAACAATACGATGATCGTCTCGCGGTCACGCTCCTTGGCCCAGTCCATCAGCATCTTCAGGCTGTCGTCGGCTTCCTTGATCCCTTGCGCGTAGGTTTCAAGAACCTGCCTGTCGACAGCGGGAAGGTTGCCTTCGACCTTGATGGTGTTCTTGGCGTAGCGGTTTGCCTCATAGGGGCCATGGCCCTGCAGCGTGACGGTGAAGAAGAAGAACGGATCGCGCAGCTGGTCGGCCTGGCGGATGATTTCCTTGGTCAGCGATTCATCGGATGCAAACATGCCGCGCTTCTGCATCACCGGCAAATTCTCTTCCGACCTGAACTGTTCGAAGCCGAAGGCCTTGTAGACGGCGCTGCGGTTCCAGAACCATTTCTGGAACGGATGAACGGCACGCGAAACGTAACCCTCGCCACGGAAGAACGTGGCAAGCGAGGGGATCGGGTTGCGGATATACTGCTGATAGGGAATGCTGCCATAGGGCAGGAAGGCGTTCGAGAAGCCGGTCAGCGCCTCGAATTCGACATTGGCGGTCATGCCGCCGAACTCGGGCGAGAACACGTTGCCGGACTGCATTTCGCGGATGGTCGGCATCGGATCGGGCGACAGCTTGACATTGGGCAGGCGGGTCGGATCCCAGAAGGATTCGCTCATCAGCACGATCACGTCGGGCTTGCCGCGATGGGTCGTGCCGGCCGGCACCGGCTTGGTCGGAATCTTGTCGATGGCATCCGACATGTAGCCTGCGGGCGCCGTGACGTTGGCCATCGGCAGATTGAGCGCAAACGCCATGGCGAAGCCGTTGTGACGGTAGTTTTCGGTCTGGTCCCACATGATCGGAATGACCTGCAGGCGATCGCGTACCCAGGAGAAGTTGTTGTAGTCCATCAGGTGGTAGAACGCGCCAAGCAGGGGCAGCGCGACGGCGAGCCGTGTCAGGCGTTGACGGCGGGTCAGCACAGGAAAGCGCCGCCAGGCGAACCGGGCAAGCCAGGCAAGGGCAACGACCGCGACAACCATGCCGGCAACGATGCCGACAGCTGTCCAGGGGCGGTCTCTGACCAGAACCGGCATCAGTTCCATGATCTGGCGCCCGAACAGGAAGTCTGTCGGATAAAGGGGATCGGACAGGAAAATCTGCTTCTGGCGGCTGACGAGCGCCGGGATAAGCGCCAGCGGCGCAATCAGGATGACGCCGTAATTTTCGCGCGCGAAGGCCGCATCAATTGCCAGAAACAGAAGAAAGAAAACGCCGGCGGTGGTCCAGGCCGGGCGGACCGGGTCGAGGAAAAACAGCGCCGCTTCCGTGACCGAATTGCGGGCGATCCATTCGACGAAAAAAATCAGTGTGATGGACAGAAGCAGCGACAGGGAAAGGCGTCTTGCAACCGAAAGCGCCTTGGCATTGCGAGCGCCGAAACCGATTTGCGGGCCATAGGCCCTGGAAGCGGTGGCAACGATTGCTGCCGATTCAAAACTGGCCAAGGCCGTCTCCAATTTTCATAAAACTGTCGTTCTAATGTCATACAGGCGTCATCTTGAACGGAGGATGAATAATTCAAGCGGCGTTTTCCCCGGTCTTTTTCCGTGATGCTTTCCCTGGGGAAAGGGGGCGGCGCACGGGCTTTCAGGCAGCACTCAGGCGCCGCACCCCTGTGCTGACATGATTTTTTTCTGACTTGCGGGCAAGCACGGGGTATTTTGACGCTAAATGCGATAAACAGATGCCCGGATGCCCCGGCATCCGCGATAGCAAGATCAAGCACAGGCCTGTTCATGACCGCGCAAAAGACCATTTCCACGACATTCCGCATCGCCGTTGCCCAGTTGAACCCGACTGTGGGAGACGTTGCGGGCAATCTTGCCAAGGCCCGGGACGCGCGCGCCGATGCGGCGCGCAGCGGCGCTGACCTCCTTCTTTTGACCGAACTGTTCATTTCCGGCTATCCGCCGGAGGATCTGGTCTTGAAGCCGGCTTTCCTCAAAGCCTGCCAGAAGGCAATCGATGCGCTCGCCGCCGACACCGCCGATGGCGGCCCGGGTGTGGTCGTCGGTTATCCGCGGCAGGGCGAAGCGGGGCGCCATAACTCCGTTGCCGTTCTCGATGGAGGCCGGGTTCTGGCCGTTCGCGACAAGGTCGATCTGCCGAATTACGGCGAATTCGACGAGAAGCGGGTCTTTACCGAAGGCGCAATGCCGGGACCGGTCAATTTCCGCGGCGTGCGGATCGGCATCCCGATCTGCGAGGAAATCTGGAATGATCTGGGCGTCTGCGAGACGCTGGCGGAAAGCGGTGCGGAAATCCTGCTCGTGCCGAATGGCTCGCCCTATTATCGCGGCAAGGTCGACGTCCGTCATCAGGTGGTGCTTCGCCAGGTGATCGAGACCGGTCTGCCGATGATCTTTGCCAATCAGCTCGGCGGCCAGGACGAACTGGTGTTCGACGGCGCCAGCTTCGCCTTCAATGCAGACAAGAGCGTCGCCTTCCAGATGAGCCAGTTCGAGGAGAGCCTTTCGGTCTCCGAGTGGCGCAGGAACGGCGACGGCTGGGTGTGCGAACAGGGGATGATGTCGCGCCTGCCGCAACAGGAGGAGGCCGACTACCGCGCCTGCATGCTGGGCTTTCGCGACTACGTCAACAAGAACGGCTTCAAGAACGTCGTGCTTGGGCTCTCCGGCGGTATCGATTCGGCGATCTGCGCCGCCCTTGCGGTCGATGCACTGGGCGAGGAGCGGGTGCGCACGGTGATGCTGCCCTATCGCTATACCTCGTCGGATTCGTTCAAGGATGCCGAGGATTGCGCCAAGGCACTCGGCTGCCGTTACGACATCGTGCCGATCGAGGAGCCGGTGCAGGGCTTCCTCAATGCGCTTTCGGAAATGTTCGAGGGAACGGAATCCGGCATTACCGAGGAAAACCTGCAGAGCCGCACACGCGGCACGATCCTGATGGCGTTGTCCAACAAGTTCGGCTCGATGGTGGTGACCACCGGCAACAAGTCGGAAATGTCGGTCGGCTATGCGACGCTCTACGGCGACATGAACGGCGGCTTCAATCCGATCAAGGACCTCTACAAGATGCAGGTCTACGGGCTTTCGCGCTGGCGCAACACGACCGTGCCTCCGGGCGCGCTCGGGCCGTCGGGCGAAGTGATCCCGAAGAACATCATCGACAAGGCGCCCTCGGCCGAGCTTCGCCCGAACCAGACCGACCAGGATTCGCTGCCGCCCTATCCGGTGCTTGACGATATCCTCGAATGCCTGGTCGAGAAGGAGATGGGAACCGAGGAGATCGTGGCGCGTGGTCACGACGAGGCGACGGTGCACCGCATCGAGCATCTGCTCTACATCGCCGAATACAAGCGCCGCCAGTCCGCGCCGGGCGTGAAGATCACCAAGAAGAATTTTGGCCGCGACCGCCGCTATCCGATCACCAACCGGTTTCGCGACCGGTAGTTTTCGGAAAGGAAGAAGCAGGATGCGCAGTTCTGTCGAAATCTACACGATTGCCAGCGGTGAAAGCCGGGTGGTCTGGCAAACGGATGAGCTGGTCGAGGCGCCGAACTGGTCGCCGGATGGACAGTCGCTGGTGATCAACGGTGACGGATTGCTCTACCGCCTGCCGCTTTCCGGCGGCGAACCGGTGCTGATCGACACCGGTTTTGCGCGCACCTGCAACAACGACCATGGGATATCGCCCGACGGCAAAACCATCGTCATCAGTGACAAGACGGAATTCGGTGCGTCCACCATTTATACGCTTCCCGCGACGGGTGGGTTGCCGAAGCAGGTGACGCAGAACCGGCCGTCCTATTGGCATGGCTGGTCGCCGGACGGAAGGACGCTTGCCTATTGCGGCATCCGCGACCAGGTCTTCGATATCTACACCATCCCTGTCGATGGCGGTGAGGAGACGCGGCTGACCTTCGGCGAGGGGCGCAATGACGGGCCCGACTACAGCCCGGATGGAGAATGGATCTATTTCAACTCCAGCCGGACCGGCCAGATGCAGATCTGGCGCATCCGGACCGATGGGTCGGATGTCACCCGCATCACCGACAGCGAATACGGCGACTGGTTCCCGCATCCGTCGCCGGATGGCCAGCATCTGCTCGTCATCTCCTATGACGGCGACGTCTTCGACCATCCGCGCGACCTTGATGTCCGGCTGCGGCTGATGGAACCGGATGGCAGCAATGCCCGCATCCTGTTCGACCTGTTCGGCGGGCAGGGCACGATCAACGTTCCCAACTGGTCGCCCGATGGCAAGGCGTTTGCCTTCGTGCGATATGAGCCGGCATCCTGACCGCATTTTCGTTTAGTAGCGCAATACAAAAATACGCCACAATGGTTGTTATTTATCTTGCGCACAATCATTCCTTTTCCTATTGTTTTCTAAAGTAGGGGAAGGGGAAATGCCCGTTCATCACCGAGTTGCGGTGCTTATTGACGCGGAAAACGTATCCGGAGATTTCGCCGCGTCTGTTCTACGCGAAGCAGGCGCCTATGGGGCGACGGTAATGCGCCGCGCCTATGGCGATTTTGCCCAAGGGAGAGGCTCAAGCTGGCTTGTGGCTGCCGTGCCCTATGCGATTGAAACGATTCAGGTTTCAAGCCCGATCAAGGGCAAGAATTTCAGCGACATGCGCATGACAATCGATGCGGTGCAGCTGATGTTTATCAGCAAGGTTGATGTTTTCTGCCTCGTATCTTCGGATGGTGATTTCACCCCGCTTGCCATCTATCTGCGCGGAGCCGGCAAGGTCGTGGTCGGCATCGGTACAAAGCGGGCATCCGCCTCGTTTCACCAAAGCTGCGACGCCTTTCATATCGTTGGTCCACACTCCATTATTCAGGCGCCGATCGCCACAACGTTGAAACCTCAAATGAAACCTGCCGGGAAGTCAGGCAAAGAGCAGGGCTTGCTGTCTCTTTTAAGTAAAGCCTTCAAGTCCCTTGATGCTGATAAGGCGGATGGATGGGTTTCACTTTCTGTTTTGGGGATTGCTTTGCGCGAGACTGATTCAAACTTCACGTCAAAGTCCTATGGTTCGGCCGGGTTGAAAAAGCTTCTTGTTCAGCAGCCATCACTTGAATTGCGGCGGTATGGGCAGGTGGATGAAGTCCGCGTGAGCCCCGGGATCACCGACATTCCCGCGCTAGAGGGCGCCGCAATTAACGGATTTCCAACCAGCTTGTTTAAATGAAACTTGCGCTTTTCCCGCTAGTCTTTGCCTCAATCCACGCGTGAACCCTGAGGGCTGGTTCGGCGAAAGAGACCAGTTGAGGCGGGCATGGCGGCAAAGGTGGCAAAGCGGAAATCGGGCAAGGCGGTACTGGGCATCCATGCAGCCTGCACGCTGGTTGCCTTCCTGATCGTCGCAAGCCTTGCCTTCGTGCTCGACCGTTCCGTCACCGAGGCCGACCGGTTCGGCCTGACCGCCGAGCGAAAGCTGGTCGAAAGCGAGATGCAGCATCAGGTCGATGCCGTCGTCCAGTATCAGGCACAGCTGTCCTATTGGGACAATAGTTTCGTGCAGCTCGCCAACAGAACCTTCACCGATGCCTTCGTTCGGCAGGAGCTGACCGGCTGGCTGTGGCGGGATTTCGGTTTTTCCTGGATGATCTTTGCCGACGCTTCCAGCCGCACCTTGCTGGCCGTGGAGAACGGCCAGAAGGTCGATCCTGACGTGGGCGCGCGCACCCTGAAATGGGTCGATGACCTCATCGAGAAGGCAAACAGCCTTTATGAGACGACGCTCGTCGCCAAGGGCGGCGGTTGGGCGCTGCGATCCACGGAGCCGGACAAGGATGCGCTGGCAGCACCTCTGCCAAACATCCACGCCGCGGACCTGCGGATGATCGACGGCAAGATGAGCATTGTCGTGGTTCAGGCTGTCGTTCCCAGGACCCTGGACATTCCGGCCAGCCGCCGCAGACCGGTGTTCATGATCACCGTCAAGCCGTTCACTGGTCGCATGGTCCGCGACATGGAAGACAGGCTTGGCATTTACAATCTCGGTTTTGCGCCGTTGCGCGAGGTGCCGAAGGGCTCCATTCAGGTCGCGGTCAGCGATTGCTTCCAGCCCGCCTGCATGGTTGCGGCCTGGACGCCGCGGGCGCCGGGCAGTTTCGTTCGATCCGAGACACTGCCGAGCGTGATCGTCATTGCGATGCTGGGCGCCTTGATCATGGCCTTCATCGCGGCCCGGTTCGGAGCGGTGTTTTCGGCCCTCCAGACCAGCGAAGCGGAAAACCGGCATCTTGCCAAGCACGACCGCCTGACCGGCCTGTTGAACCGCAGCGGTTTCGACGATGTCCTGCATGCTTCGCTTGCCAAGGTCACGGAGCGGCCGTTCTCGCTGCTTTGCCTCGATCTGGACAAGTTCAAGGCCGTCAACGACACCCATGGTCATCCGGCCGGTGATGCCGTGCTGAAGACGCTTGCATCGCGCTTTGCCGCCAGCGTCGCGGATCGTGGCGCCGTTGCCCGGCTCGGCGGCGACGAATTCGTCATCATTCTCGATCATACGGTGTCACGCCCCGAGGTCATGGCGCTTGCCGACGCGCTGCTCATCGAAACGCAGGTGCCGGTGCCATTCGAGGGACAGTCGCTTCGCGTCGGCAGCAGCATCGGCGTGGCTTTTGCGCCCGAACACGGAAAAATCGCCCGTGAAATCGTGCCGCTGGCCGATCAGGCGCTGTATTTGGCCAAGCGTCGCGGCCGCAGTCGCGTTCAGACCGCCGATGATCTTGCCGTTGCGGATCATCTCCCGCAAAACGAGCAGGCTGCCTGATCAGCGCTGGGGCGCCGGAATGTTATAGGGGGTGATGACCTCCACCGCCGACAGGCGCGCAGCCCCGGGGCCGGTCAGAGCGCCTCTTCGCCCCATGACTGCCCGAAACGCGGTGCGCACATCGGTCTTCAAGTCGTGATGCAGGACGAAATGGATCTGCCCATGGCGCAGCAGTTCGAGGTTCCCGGCATCGAGATCATGGGCTACGAAGATCGCACAGGCGCGGCCCGCCGCGGCAAAGGCGGCAAGGACCGCCCGGTTGCCGCCGCCGATCGAATAGACGGCATTGATGCCCGGATGGTTTGACAGCGCCTCGGCTGCGAGCGCGCCGGTTGCGTCGTCCCGGCCAAGACCTTCGCTGATTTCAACGATGCCGATCGACGGATAGCGTTGGCGCAATATGCGGCGAAAGCCGATCTCGCGTTCTTCTTCCCCGCGAAACCGGCTGCTCGACAATGTTGCAAGCACCGTCGCCGGCTGGCCGGCAAAGCGCTCGCCGATGAGGTAGGCGGCCGTTTCGCCGGCTGCCCTGTTGTCCGCGCCGGCATAGGCGGTCCGCGGGGCGTTCGGCAGGTCGGTGACCAGAGTGACGACAGGGATGCCGGCCTGTTCGAGCCGCGCGACGGCCGGGCTGATCTCGGGCACATCGGGCGCCTTGAGCACGACCCCGTCGGTGCCGCGCAAACGGACGCGGTCGAGCAACTGGACGATGTCCTGCGGGCGCATCTGCTCGGCGAAATGGAAGCGCGAGCGGAAGATCGTCGGCAGGAATGTCAGGCTCTCGCTTTCGAAGGCATCGCGAACGGTGTCTGTAAAGCGGTCGGGGGCTTCCATGATGATGTCGATGCTGAATTTTC
Organism: Pararhizobium sp. YC-54; assembly: GCF_025847205.1. Taxonomy (GTDB): domain Bacteria; phylum Pseudomonadota; class Alphaproteobacteria; order Rhizobiales; family Rhizobiaceae; genus Pararhizobium. Next base: position 211,574 of record NZ_JAOYTH010000001.1, read on the forward strand.
GCCCCTGAATCTCGACGCCGGCCTGCTGTTTTTCAAGCTCGCGGATTGCGGCGCGGACGCGCAGCGCCGTCTGTTTGCGCACACCCGGCCGGCTGTTGAGAACACGGTCGACCGTGGCGGCGCTGAGACCCGCCTGAAACGCAATGTCCTTGACCAGAAATTCGTGGGCCATCATCGCTCCGTTCTGATGGTTTTTTGATGGGTTTCTGCTCTATATCAGCTTTTTCCTCCGCGTATAGTGCCGGTATCGAAGTGCATCCGGCGGGAGGATCTGGGATGAAAAGCGACAATATCTTGAAGCAGCGCGCGGACCGGGTCTGGCTGACGGAGGCCGCCTGTGATCTCGACGATTTTCGTGCCGAGGTGGAGCGGACGACCCAGCTCAGTGACTATCCGCATGCGGCGGCCGTCGAGAAGAACGTTCTGATCTATGAGGGCGCCAGCGTATTGAAGGCGGCCGCAAGTGGCGAAGGGCGCCGGGCGGTGCTTGCCGAAATCTGCGAGGCCTTTGCGACGGGACCTGGCGTCGTCGTGCTGAAGCGGGGCTTTGAGGATATAAGCGTCATCGATGCGGCGAGCGGCATTTTCGACGAGATCATCAACGAGCAGCATCGCACCCATACCGGCGGTGGCGACCACTTTGCCAGGCCCGGTGCCAATGATCGCATCTGGAATTCGCTGGAAAAGCACTGCCTCAGGAATCCGGAGAATTTTGCCGCCTATTACGGCAACGCGCTGATCGCGCTGGTCAGTGAAGCCTGGCTCGGGCCGAGCTACCAGATGACGGCGCAGGTCAACCGGGTCAATCCGGGCGGAGCCGCCCAATCTGCCCACCGGGACTATCATCTCGGCTTCCAGACATCGGCCGTGATCGAGCAGTTTCCCGCCCATGTCCACCGGTTGTCGCCGGTCCTGACCTTGCAAGGCGCTGTTGCCCATTGCGACATGCCGCTGGAAAGCGGGCCGACGCTGTTCCTGCCCTACAGCCAGACCTATGTTCCCGGCTATCTGGCTTTGAAACGGCCGGAATTCCGGGCGTATTTCGACCGCAACCATATCCAGCTGCCCTTGTCGAAGGGCGATCTGGTGTTTTTCAACCCGGCGCTCTTCCATGCCGCCGGAACCAATCGCTCGCAAGACATCAAGCGCGTCGCCAACCTGCTGCAGGTGTCGTCCGCGTTCGGCCGCGCGATGGAGACGGTCAATCGGGAAAAGATGAGCGCAACGCTCTATCCGGCTTTGAAAGCCATGCTCGCCGATGGCCGCCTGTCGGGCGCGCAGGCGGCCTGCGCCATCGCATCCTGCGCCGAGGGGTACTCCTTTCCGACCAATCTCGACCGCGACCCTCCGGTCGGCGGCCTTGCACCGAAGACGCAGGCGCAGCTGATGCAGGAAGCGCTTGCCGGCGGCTGGGAGGCGGCTGCGTTTACCGCAGCACTCGTAGCGCAGTCGGACAAGAAGCTCAGCTAGCAGCGCCGGATGAATTGCGAACTCCCATCCGAATTTCGGGCGGGAGTTTTTTTGACAAAATCGACATCGAACATGGAGGAAAGCCCAATGAGCAGTGAGTATGGGAGCAATGACTATGGCCGGCTCGACGGCAAGGTGGCGATTGTTACCGGCGGGACGCAAGGGCTGGGGGCGGCGATCGCGACGCTGTTTGCCAAGCGTGGTGCTGCAGGCATCGTGATCTGCGGCCGCAACGCCGCCAAGGGCGAGGCCAAAGCCGCCGAGATCGGCAAGGCGACCGGGACGAAGGTTGTCTATGTCCAGGCCGACCTCGAAAAGACAGAGGATGCGCGCAGGGTGGTCGCAGCATGTGACAGAGAATTCGGCCGCGTCGATGCGCTGGTCAACGCTGCGGCGATTACCGACCGTGGCACGATCCTCGACACCAGTCCGGAGCTGTTCGATCGCATGTTCGCCATCAATGTGCGTGCTCCGTTCTTCCTGATGCAGGAAACGATCAACGTCATGCGCCGCGAAAAGATCGAGGGAACCATCGTCAATATCGGTTCGATGTCGGCGATGGCCGGGCAGCCTTTCATCTCCGCCTATTGCGCCTCCAAGGGCGCGCTGGAAACGCTGACCAAGAACACCGCCTATGCGGTGTTGCGCAACAGGATCCGCGTCAATGGCCTGAACATCGGCTGGATGGCATCCGAAGGCGAGGATCGCATCCAGCGCGAATTTCATGGATCGCCCGCCGACTGGCTGGAAAAGGCGGCAGCCAGCCAGCCGTTTGGGCGCTTGGTCGATCCGGCCGAGGTGGCGCGTGCCTGCGCCTATCTGTCGTCGGCGGAATCCGGCCTGATGACCGGATCGATGATCTGCTTCGACCAGTCGGTCTGGGGTGCCTATGACGGGTCGCCGCATCCGGCCGCCGCCATCTGACAAGAACGCCCGGGCCGCCTTGCAATCGGCGGCCCGCTATGACCATATCGGTTTGTTCAGGTGCCCGTGAAAACGGGAGAATCGGGAACCCGGTGAAAGTCCGGGACGTGCCCAGCGCTGTGACGGGGACGGCTTTGCATAGATGAAAGTCTGAATGATTTCAGGCTTCTGCCACTGGGTCTTCAAGCGATCCGGGAAGGCGGCAAAGCCGGTTGATCCGCAGTCAGAAGACCGGCCTGACGAGATAGACCAGCCCGCGCGGACGGCGGGAGGTTTCGCATTGTTGGGGATCAAGCGATGCAAGCTGAACCGCAAGACCGCCTTGTGAGGGCGGACGCATTTTCATCGGACGAGCGCGCCGCCGTCTACCGCGCCATCGAAACCCGCCGCGACGTGCGCGACCAGTTCCTGCCGGCACCCTTGCCGGACGACCTCATCGTGCGGCTGCTTGCCGCTGCCCACAGCGCGCCTTCGGTCGGCTTCATGCAACCATGGAATTTCATCGTCGTGCGCGACGAGGACAGGCGTGCGCGTGTCTTTGAAGCCTTCCAGCGCGCCAATGAGGAGGCGGCGCTGATGTTTGAGGGCGAGGCGCAGGACAAATACCGGTCATTGAAGCTCGAAGGTATCCGCAAGGCACCGGTCAGCATCTGCGTCACCTGCGATCCGGCGCGTGCCGGAAAGGTCGTTCTTGGCCGGACGCATAATCCGCGCATGGATGCCTTTTCCACCGTTTGCGCCGTGCAGAACCTGTGGCTTGCCGCACGGGCCGAAGGGGTTGGCGTCGGCTGGGTCAGCATTTTCCATGAGCGCGATATCAAGGCCGTGCTCGGTATTCCCGATCCTATCGAGATCATCGCCTGGCTGTGCCTTGGCTATGTCGATACGCTTTATGCGGAACCGGAACTGGCGGTCAAAGGCTGGCGCCAGCGGTTGCCGCTTAAGGATCTCGTCTTCGCCGATGCCTGGGGCGTCAGGCCCGCGGAATGATTAGAGCGCGCGCGTCATTCATGACGCGCAAAGGTCGCTGTAGCACTTTAATTTGTCTGCTGCTGCTGGTATCCGGGGCCGGCCGGATGCCTGAGGTCGATCGAGGTTTCCTGCGAGGGCAGGAAGCTCGGACCGACGACGCGAACCTTGCTGTCCTGCGGATTGTAGGGGCGGTCCGCGATAACGCTCTTCACCTCGGCCGGGGCAGCCTTTTTGGACGTGCGGAACTCGATGACGCCCTTGCCGTTGTGGGGCGTGCTCTGTTGCGTCGCCGTGCGTCCGACAGGAGAGCAGCCGCATTGGCCGGGCTCGCTGAGGTCGCGGGTCTTGTAGGCAAAGGCCGACGGCAGATCGGCATAGGGTTCGCCGGTGGCAGCGGAGACCATCTGGTCGGTCTCTTCGGTCGCCAGCGCATGATAGTAGAGCGCCGTTTCCGTTCCCGGGCACCGCCGCTGGCAGGCCTCGGCATCGCGCGGGAAATCCGCGGGGGATGCATCCGAGGAGATCGGGAAGAACGCCCCGTCGCAGGTGCGCACGCACAATGTTCGCAGGCTGCCGGGGTAATCGTCGCTCGGCGCAAAGCCATCATCCGGCGTCGTGAAATCGGATACATCATTGCTGTCGCGCATGTCGAGATAGTCTTCGCCGATCGGCGGCAGGTCCTTCAGGATATTGCGATGGGTTTCCGGTTCCTCGACGGCGGCGCTGACGACTTCATCCTGTTCTTCAAAGCAGCGATTGACGTCGAGGGCGGCGAGGATCCGCCGCCGGGCGATCTCGCTGCCGCTGCCCGTCACCAGGGTCTGGCGGCGTGCCTTCAGCGTTTGAAGGTCCATTTCCATCTGCGAGATTTCGCCAGCCAGGCTCTCGCAGGCTCCTTCATTCGGCCCGCCGACAATAAGGACGCTGTCTGAACTGCATCCCATCCGCCTGAGATCGCTGCGCGCCTGGCGCAAATCCAGGTTCTGGCGTGAGATCGCTCCGGTGTAGTCGCGCAGATTGGCATTGGAGGCGACGATTTTCGGCAGGCTGGCAAGGCGCGCATTCAGCCGTTCGCACACCGCCGAGGCGTCGGCCGTGGCCGTCATGGCCACAAGAAGCGGGGCTATCAGCGCCGCGAAGGATATCGAACGGAAGATCACGTGTTTCTCTCGCCTGAGCATACCGGCACCTTGCCGGGTGCGAAGGACATCCTGCGCACTCTGACTTTGTCCCTCATCATAACGCCATTCGAAGGTGGCGCAACGCAGTCCGTGCGCCAGCGTTAATGCGATGCGGGAGAATCATGCGGGGCGAGGCGGGAGAGCCACAATCGGCGGCTCTCCTAGCGCAAGGCAATTTATACCAAGTCTCGATGATAGAGACTTGGTATCAAGCCGCCCGGGCGGTTTCCAGAGACATTGGCCGCTCCAGCACCGATCCGCCGATCTCGGCGACAGCCTTCATCCTCTCCAAGAGATCGGGCGTGACCTCCCAGGCTACGGCAACGGCGTAGACGGAGCCGATGCGCTGCGGTTCGCCGATGCGTTCGCCGGGGCAGCCCATCCGCCGGAACATGCGCTCCAGAAAGACGTCGGTCACGGTGACGATATGGCTGAGACCGGATGACAGCCCGAGCTCTCCGACGCCGCACATCAGTTCTGCTGCGGCGATGGTCACCTGGTTGGAACCGCGATCCTGAGAGATGGCCGGATCGATGCAGAAGCGGCTGGATTCCCAGACGGTAGCGCTGCGCACCTGCGGATTGTCGCCGAGCAGGATCGGAAATGTATCATCCAGCATGTTCGGCCCAAGCGTCGGCAGAAGCCGCAACGCGCCGCGCAGGCGCCCCGTCTGGTCCGAATAGGACAGCACGTAGAGCGGATTTGCGTCGTCATAATGATCGATCTCCCAGTCGCCGCGAACCGATACGTCCCATTTCAGCACATCGTGAAAGACGCGCTTGCGCAGCTGGAACATGGCGTCGATATCGCTGGGATGCAGTTTGCCGGTGTTGCGGTTGAAAATCCTGATCATTGTCTGCTCCTGTGTTCGTAGGCGAGGAGCAAATGCTGTCAGGGATCGTCGGTTATCGTAACTGTCGGTAGTGACAGGTTTCGAATGCACGCGGGGTATGCGATGGAATCAGTGCGTCCGAAAGGACGCACTGTACGGGCTGCGCGCAGAGCCGCTGGCCGGATTGGATCGCGGGGCGGGGAATTTTTGGCCGGGTCAGAACGTCTGGATGAGATCGCGCCGCACGGCCTGGGCGACGGCCTGCGTGTTGGAGACGACATTCAACTTGCGGCGGGCGTTGGTCATGAAGAAACGAACGGTCCGTTCGGAAATGCCGAGGATCGTGCCGATCTCCCAATAGCTCTTGCCCGCCGCGGTCCAGCCGAGCACTTCTGTCTCACGATGGGTCAATGTCTTGGCGGCATGCTGCGAAAGCTCAATCCGGTTGTCGTTTTCCAGGACGGAAGCATGGAAGAGGTTGGCCAGCAGTTGAAAGTCACGCAGATGGTTGCGCCGGTAGGCCGGCCACTCCCCAGCCGCGACATCGGCATGGATCGCCAAAAAGGCCAGGCGGCGTGTGGGTGTCGCAAGTGGCAGCGTGACGCCATCGACGCCAAGCCCCAATCGCATAGCGGCGGAAAAGAGCGGTTCACTTTCGGGGTGAAGTTCGCGGGCGGTCGCCCAGTCCACCGGCCTGATGCCGCCCATGGTGAGCCGAAGGACAGGGTCGATGCGCTGAAATCCTTCGTCGAGATAGGTTCTGATCGCACAACCGCTGAAGGTATGGTGGAGGCGGTGAAACGCGAAACCCGTCGCCAGAACATCGATATCGGCGTAAAGCAGATTTGCAATGCTGAAAGTGCTGCGCATCAGGGCGAAAAACCGTTTTGCTTCAACGAGTTTCTCGTTTTCCATAATGTCCAGCAGGTCAAAGAATGCCCGTTGGTCAGTCATGTCGCAAATACCCTGTTATTTAAGGGAATTTACCATGATAATTGTTTTTAAGGTTTGTCTAGCGCAATCTTTGGTTAACAGAAATTTCCAATATTTTGCAATTTAAAGTTGTGATTTTTGAACAAAAAATATATCTCGATCGAGCCGGCACGAGACCGGCTCGATCGAGTCCGAATCAAGCCGGGTATGAGGCTTCGACCACGGCCAGGGCTGCCATGTTGACGACGCCGCGCGACGTCACCGATGGCGACAGGATATGCGCGGGCAGGGCTGTTCCCAGCAGGATCGGCCCCACATGCAGGCTGTCGGTCATCGTCTTGACCACGCCGAGCGTGATGTTGGCGGCATCGAGATTGGGGAAGACCAGCAGGTTGGCTTCGCCGGCCAGCGTGCTGTCGGGCATCACCCGCTTGCGCAGAATTTCCGAAATGGCGGAATCGCCGTGCATTTCGCCGTCTGCTTCGAGATCGGGTTCCAGTTCCCGGACGATCTGCATCGCCTTGCGCATCTTGAAGGCGCTTTCCGAATCCCGCGATCCGAAATTCGAATGCGATACGAGGGCGGCACGCGGCGTGATGCCGAAGCGGCGGATTTCCTGGGCGGCCATTACCGTCTTCTGGGCGATTTCCTCGGCCGTCGGATCGAAGGTGACATAGGTATCGGTGAGGAAGGTGGCGCCGCGCTGCGAGATCAGCAGGCTGAGTGCCGAGAAATCCAGCACACCCTCGCGCTTGCCGATGATCTGGGAAACGGCGCGCAGATGGGCGCTGTAGCGGCCTTCGACACCGCAGATCAGCGCATCGGCTTCGCCGCGCCGGACAGCCAGAGCACCGATGACGGTCTGGTTGGTACGCACGATGGTACGGGCAGCTTCCGGGATGACGCCGAGGCGGCCGACCAGTGCGAAATAGTCATCGACATAATCGCGGAAGCGCGGATCGCCTTCCGGGTTGACCACTTCGAAGTCCACGTCCGGGCGAATGCGCAGGCCGTAGCGTTTCAACCGCGTCTCGATGATGTGAGGACGGCCGATCAGGATCGGGCGGGCCGTGCCGTCTTCGAGCAGCACCTGGGCGGCGCGCAGCACGCGCTCATCCTCGCCTTCGGAGAAGATCACCCGGTTCTTCTGGGCGTTCTTGGCGGCGGCGAAGATCGGCTTCATGATGAAGCCGGAGCGGAAGACGAAGCGGTTGAGCTGGTCGAGATAGGCGTCGAAATCGGCAATCGGCCGGTTGGCGACGCCGCTGTCGGCGGCGGCCTTGGCAACTGCCGGCGCAATGCGCAGGATCAGGCGCTGATCGAACGGCGAAGGGATCAGGTAGTCCGGGCCGAAGACCGGCGTCTCGCCGGAATAGGCGCGGGCGGCAACGTCCGACGGCTCTTCGCGGGCAAGGGCTGCGATGGCGCGCACGGCGGCCATCTTCATTTCCTCGTTGATCGTGCGGGCACCGCAGTCGAGCGCGCCGCGGAAGATGTAGGGGAAGCAGAGGACGTTGTTGACCTGGTTGGGAAAGTCCGAACGGCCGGTGCAGATCATCGCGTCGGGGCGGGCGGCGCGCGCCACTTCCGGCATGATCTCGGGATTGGGGTTGGCGAGTGCCATGATCAGCGGCTTTTCCGCCATCTGCACCAGCAGTTCCGGCTTCAATACGCCTGCGGCCGAAAGACCGAGGAAGACATCGGCGCCGGCAATGCTGTCGGCCAGAACGCGGTTTTCGCTGTCCTGCGCATAGATCGACTTCCACTCGTCCATCAACACTTCGCGGCCGGCATAGACGAGGCCTTCGAGATCGTGGACCCAGATGTTTTCGCGCCGCGCCCCGAGCGTCACCAGAAGATTGAGGCAGGCAAGGGCTGCAGCACCGGCGCCCGACGTGACGATCTTTGCCTTGGCGATATCCTTGCCGGCCAGTTCGAGGCCGTTGAGGATGGCGGCGGCGACGATGATCGCGGTTCCGTGCTGGTCGTCATGGAAAACCGGAATGTCCATCTTTTCGCGCAACCGGCGTTCTACCTCGAAACATTCCGGCGCCTTGATGTCTTCCAGGTTGATACCGCCGAAGGTCGGCTCCAGCGCTGCGATGACATTGACCATCTGGTCGATCTCGGGGGCGTCGATCTCGATATCGAAGACGTCGATGCCTGCGAATTTCTTGAACAGGACGGCCTTGCCTTCCATCACCGGCTTGGATGCAAGCGGACCGATATTGCCAAGGCCGAGAACTGCCGTGCCGTTCGAAACGACCGCGACCAGGTTGGCGCGCGCCGTATAGTCGGCGGCGGTCGACGGATCGTCGCGGATGGCAAGGCAGGGGGCTGCAACGCCCGGGGAATAGGCGAGCGCCAGGTCGCGCTGGTTGCCGAGCGGCTTGGTCGGCTGGATCTCGAGCTTGCCTGGGCGTGGATAGCGGTGGAAGAACAGCGCCTGTTCATCGAGGTCGCCGCTTGCTGGAGCCGCTGGGGTCTTGGCCTTGTCGCCGGTGCTCATACTCTTATTCCCTACCTGTTCGTCGGGCTCTTTTTGCATGAAACGGCGGTTGCGTACAGTTTCGAAACGGGCGTTTATCCCCGGTTTTCAGGAACAGGTGTTTCGCCCGGACCGTAGCTGGTTCCACAGGCTGTCATTCTCCTGAAACAAGAGTCTGTTTTTGAAGGCTCTTAAGAGAGGCACGATAGACCGTTGCGAGGCAGCATGACCGAGAAAGAGCAAGAACCCCGGCGTTTCAGGACCCTGTTCATTTCCGACGTTCATCTGGGATCGAAGGCCGCAAAGACCGATTACCTCCTCGATTTCCTGCGTGTCACCGAGGCGGAGACGATCATTCTGGTCGGCGATATCGTCGATGGATGGCGGTTGAAGCGCAGCTGGTACTGGCCGCAGGCTTGCAACGATGTCGTCCAGAAGCTGTTGCGCAAAGCGCGCAAGGGCAGCCGCATCATCTACATTCCGGGCAATCACGACGAGTTCATGCGCGATTTTCCGGGCGTGCATTTCGGCGGTATCGAGGTTGCCCAGCGCCACATGCACGAGGCTGCCGATGGCCGCAAATATCTGGTGCTGCATGGCGACGAGTTCGACGTCGTGGTGCGCAATGCCCGTCTGCTGGCCTATCTCGGCGACTGGGCCTACGACACGGCGATCGTCATCAATATCGGGCTGGCGGCCATCCGCCGCCGCCTCGGCATGCCCTACTGGTCGTTCTCGGCCTGGGCGAAGCTGCAGGTCAAGCACGCGGTGAATTTCATCGGCGAGTTCCAGCGTGTCGTTGCCGACGAAGCCCGGCGGGAAAATGCCGATGGCGTCATCTGCGGCCACATCCATCACGCTGTCATCGAGGATATCGGCGGCATCCGCTATATCAATACCGGCGACTGGGTGGAGAGCTGCACGGCCATCGCCGAGCATCATGACGGCACGATGGAGCTGATTACCTGGCGCCAGTTGAGCGGAGCACCGGTTGTGCGCGAAGACACATCCGAGGTCGAAGTGATGATGGCCCGGGTTCTTTCGCAACAGGCGGCATAAAACCGCCGACGTCCAACACAGTAGGGAAATCTAGCTTCTAGCGCCGCACTCCGGCGCCGTGATAAATCATGGACGCAACTGTCAGGTCCTTCCATGATTCCCTCCTCTCCGCCTCCCTTTCGCGAGGAAGCGCCGGCCTATTTCGTGCCGCGCATCGCCTTGCTCTTCTGCGCGCCCCTCGTCGTCAACGGTTTCGCCATGCCGTATTTTCCGGTCTGGCTGACGACGTTGTCGCTGAGCGATTTCGAAATCGGCATCATCCTTGCCGTGCCGATGTTCGTGCGCGTCATCACGGCGCCGCTGGTCGGGCTTCTGGCCGACCGGATCGGCGAGCGCGCCGAAGTTCTGATCTGGTCGGCGGTCCTGTCGCTGCTGACGGCGCTGGCGCTGTTCGTTTCCCATAGTTTCTGGTTCGTGCTGATCATCTATGCCGTGCAGGGCGGTGTCTATTCGCCCTATGTCCCGATCGTCGAGGCGATTGCTCTGACCGGCGTGCGCCGTTGGGGCTACGACTATGCGACCATGCGCGTCTGGGGGTCCGTCGCTTTCATCGGGGCGACGATGCTGGGCGGCGTGATGATCGGGCTCTACGGCGGCTCGATGGTGCTGCCGGCGATGGCCGGCGGTTTCCTCTTGATGATCCTCATGACCTTCATCGCGCCGCGCGTCGGACGGCCACGCCGGCCCTCGACGCTGACGACGCTGACGGAGCCGCCGCCAAAGGCACTGCGCAAACTCGATCTGCAGCTGCTCTTGATCGGCGTGACGCTGGTCAACGGCAGCCATGCGATGCTGTTCGCCTTCTCGGCGATCTACTGGCAGCATATCGGTTTTACCGGCACGGAGATCGGCCTGCTCTGGAGCGCCGGGGTCGCGGCGGAAGTGGCGATGTTCTTCTGCGCCAGGATGATCATCCGGCGGTTCAGCCTGTGGACGATGATCTTTTCAGGCTGCATCCTTGCGATCGTGCGCTGGATCATCTTTCCGATGGATCTCGGCTTTGGGGGCTATTTCGCCCTGCAATGTTTCCACGCCTTCACCTATGCGATCATGCATACCGGCATGCAGAACATGCTGGTGCAGCGCGTGCCTGAAGAGCAGGAATCCTCCGCGCAGGGGCTCTACTTCTTCTATACCGGCGTGTTCTCGGCGATTTTTACCTTCACATCCGGATATTTCTACACCTGGTTCGGCGTCCACGGCTTTTATTCGATGTCTGTCGTTGCCTTCGTCGGCTGCTGTTCGGCTTTTGCTGCCTGGTATCTTCAGCCCCAAAGAGCAGGAAGAGGCGGGAAGACCAGCGAATCTTCATAGCGCAGGCCGGGTTCGCGGTCGCGCGACAGCAATAGCGGGCCGTCGAGATCGACGAAATCAGCGCCCTGCGCCAAAAGCACCGCCGGCGCCATGCCGAGCGAGGTGCCGACCATGCAGCCGACCATGATCCTGAGGTTCAGCGCCCGCGCCGCATCGCGCATGCGCAGCGCCTCGGTCAGGCCGCCGGTTTTGTCGAGCTTGATATTGACGGCGTCGTAGAGCCCGGCGAGGCTCGGCAGGTCTTCGGTCTTGTGCACGCTTTCGTCGGCACAGACCGGAACGGGCCGAACCACGGATGCCAGCAGGCCGTCCTGTCCTGCGGGCAGGGGCTGTTCGATCAGGGCGACGCCCGATTCGGCGCAGACTGCAAAGTGATAGGCCAGATTGGCCTCCGTCCAGCCTTCATTGGCATCCAGAATGATGGCGCTGCTTGGTGCCGCAGCCCGAACGGCGCGGATGCGCGAGGCGTCGTCGGACGTTCCGACCTTGATTTTCAGCAGCGCCCGATGGGCATATTGCGCCGTGTGCGCGGCCATGGCCTCCGGCTCACCAAGCGAAATCGTGTAGGCGGTGGTCAGCGCCACCGGCTCGGCCGGTCCTGTCAGCGTGAAAGCGCGATGTCCGGTCTTCTTGGCCTCCAGATCCCAAAGCGCGCAATCAACGGCGTTGCGCGCCGCCCCGGCCTTCATCGTTTGCCGCAATTCTTCGCGGTCAATGCCTGCCTCGATCTGCGGCCGGATCGCCTCGATCCCGGCCAGCACGCTGTCGATGGTTTCTCCGTAGCGTCCATAGGGAACACATTCGCCCACGCCGGCAAAGCCACCGTCCGAAAGATGGCAGGTGACCACGGAGGCGTTGGTCTTGCTGCCGCGCGAAATCGTAAAACTGCCGGCGATCGGAAAATGCTCGACGGTGGTTTTCATCTGGCGGGTCATGGTATTCTCCTGTGGCATCCATATCGCAGCCATCAGCCGTTTGGTGCGGAAACGTTTCAATCGGTGACAGACCGGGCTCAAGCGGCTATGAGTCGCTGACGTTTTATCAAATGCAGCCATCTCCGGAAGACAAGAACAGACGTGACGCGTTCCCAAGTGAAAACCGACACCGACGTGCAGCTTGACGAAGCTGCGGATGGCGGTACCCGGACTTATCGTTTTAGCGGCGATTGGCGCAGCGTATCCATTCACCTGGCCACGGCGAAGCTGAATGAACTCGCAGCCAAGCGCGGTGAAGCGGGCGCGGTCGATCTGAGCGAGATCACCGCCATGGATACGGCTGGCGCCTGGGTCATTCGCCGTTTCATGGCGCAAATCGGCGATGCGAAGCTGACGAGCGACAAGCCGCGTTATCTCGAACTTTTGAACGCCTTGCCGGAGGAGTTGCCCGAGCCGGCCGACGACGAGAAGAAATCCGGCTCTCTTTTCGTCCGGTTTTTCACGCCGATCGGCAATGCGGTGGTCTCCGCCTGGGAGGACACGGTCGCGGCGATGTTCATTCTTGGGTCCGCCGTGCGCGGCGCGCAATTGAAGCTCGGCCGCCATAGCGGCGTGTCGCCGGCGGCGATCGTCAATCAGATCGATCGCATGGGCGTGCAGGCGGTGCCGATCATCCTTTTGATGTCGTTCCTCATCGGTGCGATCATTGCCCAGCAGGGCGCGTTCCAGCTGCGCTATTTCGGCGCCGAGCTGTTCGTCGTCGATCTGGTCGGCATTTTGCAATTACGCGAAATCGGGGTTCTGCTGACCGCAATCATGATCGCCGGCCGTTCCGGCAGCGCGATCACGGCCGAGATCGGCTCGATGAAGATGCGCGAGGAGATCGATGCGCTGAAGGTGATGGGGCTGAGCCCGATCGGCGTTCTGGTGTTTCCAAGGCTTGTCGCATTGACCGTGGCGCTGCCGCTTTTGACCATCGTCGCCAATTTTGCCGCCCTGACAGGGGCTGCCGTCGTGGCCTGGAGCTATTCCGGCATTACCTTCGCCACGTTCCTGGCGCGGCTGCAGGAGGCGGTGGATTTTTCCTCGGTCCTGGCCGGCATGATCAAGGCGCCGTTCATGGCGCTGATCATCGGCGTGGTTGCCGCCGTCGAAGGCTTGAAAGTCGGCGGCAGCGCCGAATCGCTCGGCAAGCACGTGACGCAGTCGGTGGTGAAGTCGATCTTCGTGGTCATCCTCGTCGATGGCCTGTTTGCGGTTTTCTACGCATCGATCGATTTCTGATGGAAGAGGTTTTGCCGGTGGATCCGAGAAAAGACGTGACAGCGGGCGCGGACAAGAAGGCCGGTGGAGATGGCACGGAGATCGTCCTGTCGGTGAAGGACCTGACGGTCGGTTTCGGTTCCAACATCGTTCTCGACAAGCTCAACCTCGATATCTATCGCGGCGAGATTCTCGGTTTCGTCGGAGCGTCCGGCACAGGAAAATCCGTGCTGATGCGCACGGTGCTGCGCCTTTTGCCGCGCCGGTCAGGCTCGATCGAGATTCTCGGCGTCGAATATGACGCAGTCAGCGAAGAAGAACGCATGGCGCTGGATATGCGGCTTGGCGTGCTCTTTCAGCACGGCGCGCTGTTTTCCTCGCTGACGGTCAAGGAAAACATCCAGGTACCGATGCGGGAATATCTCAACCTGCCGCAGGAGCTGATGGATGAACTGGCACGGCTGAAGATCGACATGGTCGGGCTGGCGCCGGAAGCGGCCGACAAGTTTCCCTCCGAACTGTCCGGCGGCATGATCAAGCGGGCGGCTTTGGCGCGGGCGCTGGCGCTCGATCCGGACCTTGTCTTTCTCGATGAACCGACCTCCGGGCTCGACCCGATCGGGGCTTCGGAGTTCGATAACCTGATCGCCAAACTGCGCGACACCCTCGGGTTGACCGTGTATATGGTGACTCACGACCTCGACAGCCTGTTTTCGGTCTGTGACCGGATTGCCGTACTCGGCAAGAAGAAGGTTCTGGTCGAAGGCACGATCGAGGACATGCTCGCCTGCGACGATGAATGGGTGAAGTCCTATTTCCAGGGCAAGCGCGCGCGTTCAATCGTTCGCGAAGACGAAAAGGCGGCTTCCTGACGGCGTTTCGCTGCTCAGGCGCTGCACGCAGGATTTGACTGAAGCCCGACTTATTAACTGAAGCAAGGAGCCGCGTTGGCGGCGTCCCCCAAGGGTACCGGTAGCAATGGAAACAAAAGCCAACTACGCCATCGTCGGATTTTTCACGGTCGCGGTCATCTTTGCGGCCTTCGGTTTTGTCTACTGGATGTCTCAATATGGCCGCAGCGGCGAAATGGCGGAGCTGGTCATCAGCATTCCCGGATCGGCCAACGGCTTGAGCGTCGGGTCTCCGGTGCGCTTCAACGGCATTCCCGTCGGCTCGGTTCGCAACCTTGCCATCAACGCCAACGATCCGCGCTATTCCGTTGCCGTAACCGAGGTTTCCGCTGACGCGCCGGTGTTGAAATCGACGACGGCGACGCTCGAAATCCAGGGCCTGACCGGGGCTGCCTATATCGAACTCAGCGGCGGCAACAAGGGTGAGGAAAATATCCTGCGCAAGGCACTGGAGACCGGCATACCGGCGCAGCTGACCGCCGACCAGTCCAGCGTCACCAGTCTTCTGGCGACCGCTGACAAGATCCTTGACCGGGCAAACGATGCGATCGGCGACGTCCAGGGTTTCGTCAAGGACGTGCGCGGACCTCTGACCAGCACGATTTCCAACGCCGACCGTTTCACCAAGTCGCTGGCCGACAATTCCGAAGGCATCGATCAGTTCCTCAAGAGCGTCAGCGCGCTGTCGACTTCGATCACGGCCGCCGCCGGCAAGCTCGATTCGACGCTTTCAGCGGCAGACATTCTGGTGAAGTCGGTCGATCCGAGGAAGATCGACCACATCGTCAGCAATGTCGAGAAGATGAGCAATGATCTGAGTGCCGCGTCCGTCGGCGTGGCCGATACCATCGCTTCGTTCAAGAAAACAGCCGAAACCTATGAACGGTTCGGTCAAAAGGCGACCGCGTCGCTCGATCGCGTCGATACATTGATCGCGGCCATCGACACGCAGAAGGTCTCAGGCGTCGTCAACGACGTTTCGGCCGCAAGTGCGGATGCCCGCAAGGCGGTTGCCTCGGTCGCGGACTTTGCCGAACGGATCAAGGGCCGCCAGAACGATATCGACCAGACGATCACCGACGTCACCCAGATGGCCAACAAGCTGAATGCCGCTTCCAGCCGTGTCGATGGCATCCTGGTCAAGCTCGACGGTTTCCTCGGCGATGCGGACGCGCCCTCGCTGTCAGCGGATGCCCGTGCGACGCTTGCTTCCTTCCGCAAGGTTGCCGACAACCTGAACGCGCAGATCGGCCCGATCGCCGAAAACCTGAGACGCTTCTCCGGTTCGGGCTTGCGCGACATCGAGGCTCTGGTCAGCGATACGCGGCGGACCGTCAACACGCTCGACACCACGATCTCGACTTTCGACAGGGATCCGCAGCGTCTGCTGTTTGGCGGCGAGACGGTCAAACAGTATGACGGACGCACGCGCCGCTGAGCCAAAGGTGTCACGCGGTTATACGGGGCCGGAATTACCGCTGCCAGCGTAGCCGAATCGGGTATTGCTTCATACACGTGATCTTTGCGTGGCAAGGCTGCAAGCCTTGGCGGTTTATTGCTGTGTCTGCACCGGGTTGGCTGCCTTTTTGGCTTGTCTTGACCGGTTCAGTCTCTAAGTTGCTGCTGATTGGCGAAGGATAGTGTTTGAAATGAATTTTCCCGGTGATTCGTGTGGTCGAAAGGCAGGTTTGATCCGGGCCTGTTCTGCATTCCTTGTCATCGCCGCGCTTTCCGCCTGCGCCAGCAAGGCGAACAATGACACCTATAGTCTGTCGGCCTCGCCGATCATCGAAGGTCCGCCTTCAAGCAACAAGCAGCTCCTCGTTCCCGAACCGGCCGCACTGAAAGCGCTCGGCAGCGAGCAGGTCGTGATCCGGCTCTCGGGTTCGCAAATCCAGTATCTCGCCAAGTCGCAATGGAGCGACCGCCTGCCGAAGATGGTGCAGGCAAAGCTCGTCCAGGCTTTCGAAAACACCGGCAAGATCGGTGGCGTCGGCAAACCGGGCGAGGGACTTGCCATCGACTACCAGATCATCACCGAAATCAGGTCGTTCGAAATATCGACCGAAGGCGCTGATACCGCCGTCGTCGAGATTTTCGCCAAGATCCTCAATGATCGCAACGGCACTGTCGGTGCGCAGAAGGCCTTCAGCGCGGCCGTACCTGTCCGCGGCAACGGCCCGGTCGCCTTCGTCGCCGCGCTGGATGGCGCCTTTGCCACGGTCACTGCCGATATCGTCAACTGGACCTTGAAGGCGATCTGATTAGCCGGGGCTGATCAGGCAACAGCGATCCGGTTGACGATTTCGGCGACGCCCTCCACGGTCCTCGTTGCTTCTTCCGCCCGCTCTGCCTCTTCGATGGTCGCGACCGTGCCCGTCAACAGGATCGTGTTTCCCTTCGAAATGACCGAAACATCAGAGGCATCGAGCCCGTCCACCGTGGCCAGGCAATTGGCGACGCGGGTTTCGAGATCCGCGTGATCCTGATCGGCAAGCCCTTCGGGTGGTCGCCCGTAAAATGTGCGTTGCTTGAAGACCATGGTCGCGTTCTCCGGTTCGGTTCTCTGCCAACAACGCCGCGGGAACGCTTTTGTTCAGGCCTGTTCCATTAGAAACAGCGGAGATAGGCGGCGCGTGAGATTGTTGGGTCACTGGATGAGACGAACTCAACAGCAACCAACAGAGGAGAAACCATCATGCGCAAGTTCATCATTTCTGCCGCAGTTGCAGCCCTCGCAGCCATCTCTTTTGCCGCGCCCTCGCAGGCCGGCGGCTACGGTCATCACCGTCACCATGGACATCATCACGGCGGCTTCTCGATCGGGTTCTACGACACCGGCTATTATGGCGGCGGTTATTACGGCGGCGACTACTACGCGCCGTCCTGCTACATCAAGAAGGTGAAGCGTTGGGACAAGTGGGGCAACCTGCACATCCGCAGAATCAAGATCTGCGACTGACACGCATTCTCCAGACAACAAAGATCCGGCCGTCCACGCGGCCGGATCTTTGTATTTTGCCAGGTTTGCGTCAGGGCCAGCGGACCACTGGCGGCAGCGACGACAGGATCGAATCGACGTTTCCGCCGGTTTTCAGTCCGAAAATCGTGCCGCGATCGTAGAGCAGGTTGAATTCGACATAGCGGCCGCGGCGCACCAGCTGTTCGTCGCGGTCTTCCTCGGTCCAGGACTTGTTGAAATTGGCGCGCACGATCTTCGGATAGATCAGGCTGAAGGCCTTGCCGACATCCTGGGTGAAGGCGAAGTCGGCATCCCAGCCGCCTTTCTCGTCATCCGAATGCAGCCAGTCGTAAAAGATACCGCCGGTGCCACGGGGCTCGTTGCGGTGTTTGAGAAAGAAATACTCGTCGCACCATTCCTTGAAACGCGGGTAGTCGGCGACGGCATGCCGCTTGCACGCAATCTCCATGCCCTTGTGAAACAGAACGGTGTCCGGATCGGTCTGGGTCCGGCGGCGATCGAGCACCGGCGTCAGATCCGCGCCGCCACCGAACCAGTGGCTGGTGGTGACGACCATGCGGGTGTTCATGTGAACGGCCGGAACGTTCGGATTGACCGGGTGGGCGATCAGCGAGATGCCCGAGGCCCAGAAGGCCGGATCTTCGTTGGCGCCGGGTATCTGGCTGCGGAATTCCGGCGAGAATTCGCCGTATACCGTCGAGGTGTGAACGCCGACCTTTTCGAAGACACGCCCTTCCATCATCGACATGCGCCCGCCGCCGCCGGCCCCTTGGTCGCGCAGCCAGTCCTTGCCGACGAAACGCCCGGGTTCGCGGTCAGACAACGGGCCTGCCAGTTCGTCCTCAATGGTTTCGAACGCGGCGCAGATGGTGTCGCGCAACGATTGAAACCATGCCGTGGCTCTGGCCTTCTTGTCTTCGATATCCGCGGGCAATCCCTGCGGCAGGTTGGGTCGTTCCATGAAAAGTATCCTGTTTGGCGCAGCCTCAAGCGGCAAAAATCCGCCGATTCGCATATTGGCTGACAGTTCATATTTTTGCCATGTCTGGCAACGGCGCAGGCGTTACCCGGTCAGTCTGACGCAGGCGGTCCGCGTGGAAAATCGGGCTGGCAAAAACAGGACTATCTCCCTATCTTGATTGTGAGAGGCTCAACTGGCGAAAGGTGAGCTCATGGCAAGATTTCCGGCAGGGCCGCCGCTTGACGGCCTGAAACGTCAGATCGCCCGGCATCGCAACAGCAATCCGCGCGGAAACGACGGGCTGTTCGTGCGCGAGACATTCCGGCTCGATCGCGTCCACGCGCGCCAGAAGGCGCAGGAATGGTTTGATGCCTGGCCCAAGGCCGCCTACTGGACCGAAGTGGAGAGCTGGCGCCAGCTTGAGGGCGACCAGATCGAATTCACGATGCGGCGCCTCCCAAGCGCGGATTGATGTTGCCAACGGCTGGTTTTCTAAACCGGCAGGCTGCATAGGTGATCCTGATTTCAGCTTTGCCCGATTCGGGCCCTTTCCCAAAAGCGTCCGCCATGCAGTTTCTGCGCTCGCCCGTTTCGCGCTCCGTCCTCATTCTTTCAATCACCCAGATCATCGGCTGGGGTGCGCTGTTCATGGCGATTTCGGTGACCGGCGAGGCGATGGCCGCCGATCTGGGGCTCAGCCGCGCGACAATCTTTCTCGGACCGACCGTGATGCTGGTGGTCATGGCGGTTTGTTCGCCATTGGTGGGATACCTTTATCGCAGGTATGGCGCCCGGCTGGTGCTGGCCGGTGGCGCGCTTGTTGCAGCCCCCGGGCTCTGGCTGCTGGCCGCTTCGGGTGGACCTGTCAGCTATTTTATCGCCTGGGGCGTCTTCGGGATCGCCGGCGCTGCGTGTCTGACGACGTCGGCGCATGTCTTTCTGGCGGAACTGGCGGGCGAGGGAGCCCGGCGCGCGATCGGCGCACAGATGCTGTTCATGGCGCTGGCGCCAAGCCTGTCGTGGCCGGCGACCGACTTTCTTCAGATGCACTTCGGCTGGCGTGGCGTTTCGGTCATCTATGGCTGTGTGATGCTGGTGGTCTGCCTGCCGTTGCATCTGTTTGCGCTGCCGAAGACGGCTTCGGCCACGTCCCAGCCGCGCAATGCTTCGGCGGCGGATGGCGCAGCGCATCGGCTGAACCGGCGCGTTGTGCTGCTGATCACCATGGCGATTGCGCTCAACGGCTTCATCACCTGGGGTTTTCAGCTTGTCGTCATCGACCTGTTCCGCAGCTTTAACGTTGCCGATTATCTGGCCGTCGGCTTCGGCTCGGCCATCGGTGTGGTGCAGATGTCGGCACGCCTGTTCGATTTTCTCGGTGGCAACCGGTGGAACGGACTGGCGACGGGGCTCGTTGCCGCGTTGATCATGCCGGTCTGCTTGATCGTGCTGACGTTCGGCGGCGGAGCCGAATGGTCGATCCTTTTGTTTCTCTTGCTTTACGGGCTTTCCAGCGGCGCCATGTCCGTCAGCCGGGCAACGCTGCCACTGGTGTTCTTTGCACCTGCCGACTACGCCGCCGTCGCCGCCCGGCTTGCCCTGCCGCTCAATCTTGCCTTTGCCGCGGCTCCACCGTTCTTCACCTACGTTCTCACGAGCTACGGCAATCGCGCCGCGCTCGCCATCGCGTTCGTCAGTTCACTCGGCACGCTTGCCAGCATGCTGGCTTTGCAGCGCCTGGCGAAGTCTCGCGACCAGGCGGGACCGGCGGGTTAGTCCAGTTCCTCGCCGGCATGCTCGATCAGATAGGCGCCGGCACCTTTTTCCGACAGCGTGTCATAGGGGTTGCGCAGCGGACAGTCGCGCATCGACAGGCAGCCGCAGCCGATGCAGGACGTCAGCTGGTCGCGCAATGCCGTGAGCTTGTTAATGCGCTCGTTCAGATCGGCCTTCCAGTGTTCCGACAGATGCGCCCAGTCGCTCGCCAGCAATTGCCGGTCGTTTGGCAGGGCGGAAAGCTCCTTTTGAATATCGGCGAGCGGGATTCCGGTGCGCTGGGCAATCTTGATGACGGCGATGCGGCGCAGCACGCTGCGCGGATAGCGGCGCTGGTTGCCGCGGCTGCGCATGCTCTTGATCAGGCCTTTTGTCTCGTAGAAATGCAGCGTCGATACCGCGACGCCGCTGCGCGCGGCAACCTCTCCGACCGTCAGCTCGCGGCGCGGCAGGTCGGCTCTTTCTTTTTCCGGCATGTCTATTGACCTCAAGTTTAGTTGAGGTTCTATACCATGAGCTCCATCGCATCAACAACGGAGCATTTGCAGACATGAATGAGAAAATGACCATCGCCGTCGTCTATGGCAGCGCGCGGCAGGGGCGCTTCTGCGACACGATCGTCAACTGGGCGCTGACGGAATTGTGGGCCGAAAGCGGTTTTCGCGTCACTCTCATCGACCCCCTTGAGCTCAAGGGAGCGGCCGAGGACGCGGCCTTGAACGAGGCATTGCTGGAAGAAAAGATTGCCGAGGCCGATGCCTTCATCGTCGTCACGCCGGAATATAATCACGGCTATCCCGCCCCGTTGAAGGCGCTGATCGACAGTTGCTACGAGCCGTGGCACGCAAAGCCTGTCGGCTTCATCTCCTATGGCGGCGTCTCGGGCGGGCTGCGGGCCGTCGAGCAGCTGCGCCAGGTGTTTGCCGAGCTGCACACCGTCACCATCCGCGATACCGTCAGTTTTGCCAATGTCTGGGCGCAGTTCGATGCGGCCGGCAATCCGTTCAAGGCGGCAGAAGCCAAGGCCGGGCTCATGGTGATGCTGCGGCGGCTGAAATGGTGGGCGAGGGCGCTGAAGACTGCCCGGGCCGAAAATGCCTATAGCGGGGTTGCCGCATGAGGCATACCGGCCGGTTTCAGCCGGAAACCTGCCGGATCGCCTCGCCGACGATCATCGCCACCGACATGGCAACATTCAGCGACCGCTGACCTTCGACCATCGGAACGATGATCCGTCCGTCTGCCTTGTCATGGACGTGATCCGGGACGCCGGCGCTTTCGCGGCCGAAAAGCAGCGTGTCGTTCGGCTGGAAGGAAAAGCGCGTGTAGGGTTCGGCGGCCTTGGTGGACGCCAGCACCAGTCGGCGGCCCTGCTGCAACCGTGCCTCTTCGAACCGGTCCCAGTTGATGTGACGCGTCAGGGTGACCGAGGCGATGTAATCCATGCCGGCGCGCTTGAGGTTCTTGTCCGAGAGGTCAAAGCCCGCGGGCTCGATGATATCGACGGCAAGACCGAGACACGCGGCAAGGCGAAGGATCGTCCCGGTATTGCCGGGAATGTCGGGCTGGTAAAGGGCGATGCGGAGTGAATGGGACGACATATCAACAAGTCTTATGGGGTTTATCAATGGCCGTAATCAATCTGTGCCGTAATGGCAACAGGAACCGGTGGCCGCTGCAAGTGATGAAAAAAGTGGCTGCGACAATCTGGCATATTCCGGCAAATCACTCTATGTCTTCGGCATGTTCAACGCGAACCACAGGAGGCATGCATGGATATTCGAATGACCACCAGCCTCCAGGCTGTGCCTCCAGTCCTCTTGGGCTGACCGGTTTCGCGCTTTTCCTTTTACGGCACCTTTGCGCACGACCGCCCGCTTTCCGGACGAACACGTCTCGTGTGCAAGATTGAGCTGTTTTCCGGTTTTTAATTTCTGATCGATGAATGCGGGGCTTCCCGCCTTCCTTCACTGGATTTCTGAAGGAGCTTTCTATGTTCGGCTGGTTTGAATCCCGCCTCAATCCCTATCCCGTCGAGGAGCCCAAGGTTCCGCCGCAGGGTCTGTTTGCGTTCTGCTGGCACTATACCAGGCCGGCGGCACCCTGGCTGTTGACCATGTCGGTCTGCACCATGCTGATCGCGATCGGCGAAGTGGCGCTGTTCCAGTTCCTCGGCAATGTCGTCGACTGGCTGTCCTCGGCCAGGCAGGATACTTTCCTTGAAAGCGAAGGCACCAAGCTGTTCTGGATGGGCGCGCTCATCCTGATCGGCCTGCCGTCCATCGTCGCCTTCGATTCGATCATCATGCACCAGATCCTGCTCGGTAATTATCCGATGATCGCACGCTGGCAGATGCACCGCTATCTGCTGCGGCAGGGCATGACCTTTTTCGCCAACGAGTTTGCCGGCCGCGTTGCCACCAAGGTGATGCAGACCTCGCTTGCCGTGCGCGAAACGGTGATGAAGATCCTCGACGTCTTCGTTTATGTCGTCGCCTACTTCATCTCGATGCTCGTCGTCGTGGCGGCGGCCGACTGGCGGCTGCTTGCGCCGCTGATCGTCTGGATCATCGTCTATGTCTGCATCGTCAGCTACTTCGTGCCGCGCCTGCGCAAGATCTCCAAGGATCAGGCGGATGCGCGCTCGATGATGACCGGCCGTGTCGTCGACAGCTATACCAATATCGCCACCGTCAAGCTGTTCTCGCATGCCGGCCGCGAGGAGGTCTATGCCAAGGAAAGCATGGATGCGTTCCTGCAGACCGTGCACCGGCAGATGCGCAAGGTGACGTTGTTCCATGTGCTCGTCTATACCAACAACTGCATCGCGCTTTTCGCGATTTCGGCGCTCGGCATCTATTTCTGGATGACCAGCGGCATGTCTGTCGGCTCGATTGCCATTGCCGTGTCGCTGGCCATGCGCATCAACGGCATGTCGCAATGGGTCATGTGGGAAGTCTCGGCGCTGTTTGAAAATATCGGCACCGTCTATGACGGCATGAGCATGATGACCAAGGCGCACGACATCGTCGATAATGACGATGCCAAGGCGCTGAAGGCGCCGCAGGGCGCAATCGCGTTCGAAAACATCGGCTTCCACTACGGCAAGAACAAGGGCGTCATCGAAAACCTGTCGCTCGATATCAAGCCGGGCGAGAAGATCGGTCTGGTCGGACGCTCAGGTGCGGGCAAGACGACGCTGATGAATGTGCTGTTGCGCTTCTACGATCTCGAATCGGGCACGATCCGGATCGACGGGCAGGACATTTCTGCGGCAACGCAGGACAGCCTGCGCGCCCAGATCGGCGTGGTGACGCAGGATACGTCCCTGTTGCACCGCTCGATCCGCGACAACATCGCCTATGGCCACCCCGAGGCTGACGATGCCGACATCATCGCCGCTGCCAAGCGGGCCAATGCCTGGGACTTCATCGAGCTGCTCGAGGATAACCAGGGCCGCAGGGGGCTCGATGCGCAGGTCGGCGAACGGGGCGTCAAGCTCTCCGGCGGCCAGCGCCAGCGGATCGCGATTGCCCGCGTCTTCCTGAAGGACGCGCCGATCCTGATCCTCGACGAGGCGACCTCGGCGCTCGATTCGGAAGTGGAAGCCGCGATCCAGGAAAACCTGTTTGCGCTGATGAAGGGCAAGACGGTGATCGCGATCGCCCACCGCCTGTCGACGTTGACGGAGATGGACCGGCTGGTGATCCTGGAAGCCGGCAAGATCATCGAGACCGGCAGCCATGCCGAGCTGATCGCCAGGAGCGGCCTTTACGCCGATCTCTGGTCGAGACAGTCCGGTGGCTTCCTCGCCGACGATGCGGAAAAGGAAGTGGCGGCGGAATAGGTTCGCTTCCAGCGCGTTCGGCGACCATCGCGTCCACGCGCGCAAGATCCACCGCGGATCACGATCGATTCGCGGTGGCCTGCTGCTGCAAGGAGCATCGCGATATCGATTCGTTGAAACGGACGCAGTTGGCGGCAAGACGAGGTGCGATATGGTGTTCAGCGCCTTTTTGGAGAATGCGAAACGCTGGGCGCGCCAGATCAAGCGGGATGTCGTGGCTTTGTGGATCGCCGCACGAGACCGCCGAACGCCTCTTGCGGCAAAGCTCGTTGCCGGTGCCGTCGCTGCCTATGCCCTGTCGCCGATCGACCTCATTCCCGACTTCATCCCGGTTTTCGGTTACCTCGATGACCTTTTGATCGTGCCGCTCGGTATTCTGCTGGCTGTCAAACTGGTGCCCGTTGGCCTGATGGTGGAGTTTCGCGCCGCCGCTGCAAGGCGCGAGAGTCGTCCCGTCAGCCGTGTCGGTCTGGCCGTCATCATCGCCATTTGGCTTTGCGCCGCCGCTTTGATTATCTGGTGGATTTGGGGCGGGGCACTCGGGCGATGGACAGCCCGGTAAACATGAAATTTTGGACACATTTCGAGCGATGCTTTGCCGCAACGCCGAAAGTGCCTATATCGGACATATGTTCTTGCGCGCTCTGTTTGCCTTTTTCGAAAACTGGATACAGTCCTTCGCGGCGCGCGACGGATTGCAGCCGCCGCAACGGCTGGTTCCCTATGTCTGGTTTTACATAAGGCAGGCAAAGGCGCCGTTCATCGCCATGCTGGTTCTCGGCGGCATGACGGCTGCGATCGAGGCGACGCTGTTCTGGTTCGTCGGTCGCGTTGTCGATATTCTTTCCACGGTCAGGCCCAGCGATGGCTGGAGCGGGCTGCTTGCTGCGCATGGTGCCGAGCTGTTCGGCATGCTCGTTCTGATCGGCATCGTCCGCTTCGTCGTCTCGCTGATGATGGCACTGGTCGATCAGCAGGTGATCACGCCCGGCTTTTACAATCTGGTCCGCTGGCAGTCCTACCTGCATGTCTCGCGGCAATCGCTGTCCTTCTTCCAGAATGATTTTTCCGGCCGCATCGTCACCAAGGTCTGGTCCGGCGGGCAGGCGGTTGGCGATGTCGTGACCTCGCTGATGGAAAGTGTCTGGTTCGTCGGCATCTATTCGGTGTCGACGCTGGTGCTGGTCGGCCAGCTCGATATGTCGCTTGCCGTCGTCGTTCTTTTCTGGCTGATCGGCTTTGCCTTTCTCGCGCGTTACTTCGTGCCGCGCATCCGCCGGCATTCCAAGGAAACAGCCGAGGCGTCCTCGATGCTCAGCGGCCGCATGGTCGATGCCTACAGCAACATGCAGACCTTGAAACTGTTTGCCCGCGACGAGGAAAACGACCGCTACATGCGGCAGGGTTTCGATATCTTCCAGGATACGATCATCCGTTTTACCCGGTTCATCACCGGGGTGCGCGCCTCGATGGCGCTGCTGTCGGGCATCATGATCGTGACGATGGCGGCGCTGAGCGTCGATCTCTGGCTTTCCGGAGCGATCAGCTCCGGTGCCGTCGCCTTCACCATGGCGTTGATCCTGCGGCTGAATTTTCTGCTGAGCCGGATGATGGTGCAGTTCAACGGCATCATGCGCAATATCGGCACGATCCAGAATGCGGCCGAAATGATTTCGCAGCCGGTGCAACTGGTGGATCAGCCGAATGCGCCGAGCCTCGTCGTCAACAGCCCGGCAATCCGCTTTGAAAATATCCGCTTTCACTACGGCAAGGGGCAGGGCGTCATCGATGAGCTGTCTCTGGTCGTCAGGCCGGGTGAAAAAATTGGCATTGTCGGCCGGTCGGGGGCGGGCAAGACGACGCTCGTCAACCTTTTGTTGCGCTTTTACGATCTGGAGGCCGGCCGGATCCTGATCGACGGGCAGGATATCGCCACAGTCAGGCAGGAGACGCTGCGCATGCAGATCGGCGTCGTCAGCCAGGATACGTCGTTGCTGCACCGGTCGATCCGCGACAACATTCTCTTCGGCCGCCCGGATGCGGATGAAAACGGCCTGCGCGACGCAGCAAGAAAGGCCGAAGCGCTGGATTTCATCGAGAACCTGCAGGACCAGCGCGGCCGCAAGGGTTTTGACGCCCATGTCGGCGAGCGCGGCGTCAAGCTGTCGGGCGGACAGCGGCAGCGGGTGGCGATCGCGCGGGTCATGCTCAAGGATGCGCCGATCCTCGTGCTGGACGAGGCGACCTCGGCGCTCGATTCGGAAGTCGAGGCTGCGATCCAATCCAATCTCGACCGGCTGATGCATGGAAAAACCGTTCTTGCCATCGCGCACCGGCTATCGACCATCGCAGCACTCGACCGGCTGATCGTCATGGATCAGGGACGGATCGTCGAAGACGGCTCCCATGAACAGCTGATCGCTGCCGGTGGCCTGTATGCCGACCTCTGGCTGCGCCAGTCCGGTGGGTTCCTGGCCCGCGAGGCTGCGGCCGAATAGCGCAGCACGCCGCCGTCAAAGGGCCAAGCAAAAGCCCTGTTTTGACTGTGCCGGAGATTGAAAATCGGTTTGCGAACATTGACTTCGGTTTTCCCGCGACATTGTGGCTCACCTCTTGTGCTCAAGGCTAGACATCCCCAGCGATCAAGCATAGAACGCGCCGGAATGCCGGGAATCTGCCGTTTCTTATACGTGTGGGTTTCGCCCGGTTTTGATGTATGACGCGGGAAGGCGAAAGTTTTCTTCGAATCGTGCATAGAGGCTTATTGATTTGGCGCTGTTCTTTCGCTCAAGTGGCTGCACGGGGGCGCGGATCGACGCCGGGGATAGTGCGGTTTCCGCAAACATTGCGTGAGAGGATGGTTTAGCCGTGAGCGAACACGAGACAGCAAGCGAAACCCTGGGCGAGCCCACTCGCCGCGATTTCCTGTACTTGACCACCGGCATGGCCGGTGCGGTTGGTGCGGCTGCGGTCGCATGGCCATTCATCGACCAGATGCGGCCCGACGCTTCGACGCTGGCGCTCGCTTCGATCGAGGTGGACGTGTCGAGCCTGCAGCCGGGCATGTCGCTGACGGCAAAATGGCGCGGCAAGCCGGTGTTCATCCGTAACCGCACCGACAAGGAAGTCGAGGAAGCCAACGCCGTTGCACTGGCCGATCTCAAGGATCCAGTCGCGCGCAACGCCAACCTTCCGGCCGATGCGCAGGCGACAGACGTCGATCGTTCCGCCGGCAAGGACAAGGAAAACTGGATCGTCATGATCGGCTCGTGCACGCATCTCGGTTGCGTTCCGCTCGGCCAGGCAGGCGATTTCGGTGGCTGGTTCTGTCCGTGCCACGGCTCCCACTACGATACGGCCGGCCGTATCCGTAAGGGGCCGGCGCCTGAAAACCTCGCCGTTCCGACCTTTGCATTTACTACCGACACAGTCATCAAGATCGGTTGAGGGGAATACTGATTATGAGTGGTGATCATTCAACCTATATGCCGACGACCGGTATCGAGAAATGGGTGGACTCGCGTCTGCCGCTGCCGCGGCTCGTGCATGACAGCTTTGTTTCCTATCCGGTTCCGCGCAATCTGAACTATGCCTACACCTTCGGCGCCATGCTTTCGGTCATGCTGATCGTCCAGATCCTGACCGGCGTCGTTCTGGCCATGCATTATGCCGCAGAAACGACCGTTGCTTTCAATTCCGTCGAAAAGATCATGCGCGACGTCAACCAGGGCTGGCTGCTGCGCTACATGCATGCCAACGGTGCGTCGTTCTTCTTCATCGCCGTCTACCTGCATATCGGCCGTGGCCTCTACTACGGCTCCTACAAGGCTCCGCGCGAAATCCTCTGGATTCTCGGCGTTGTCATCTATCTCCTGATGATGGCTGCCGGCTTCATGGGCTACGTTCTGCCCTGGGGTCAGATGTCCTTCTGGGGTGCCACGGTTATCACCGGCTTCTTTACGGCCTTCCCGCTGGTCGGCGACTGGATCCAGCAGTTCCTGCTCGGTGGTTTCGCCGTCGACAATCCGACGCTTAACCGCTTCTTTGCGCTGCATTACCTCTTGCCCTTCATGATTGCCGGCGTCGTTGTCCTGCATATCTGGGCGCTGCACGTCGTTGGCCAGACCAACCCGACCGGCGTCGAAGTCAAGACCAAGACGGACACGGTTGCCTTTACCCCCTTCGCCACCCTCAAGGATGCGCTCGGTGTATCGGTGTTCCTGCTGGTTTACGCCTGGTTCGTCTTCTACATGCCGAACTTCCTCGGCCATCCGGACAACTACATTCCGGCCAATGCGCTGAAGACGCCGGCTCACATCGTTCCTGAATGGTACTACCTGCCGTTCTACGCGATGCTGCGCGCCATCACCTTCAATGTCGGCCCGATCGATTCGAAGCTCGGCGGCGTTCTGGTGATGTTCGGTGCGATCATCGTCCTGTTCTTCCTGCCCTGGCTCGATACGTCGAAGGTTCGCTCCGCCGTCTACCGTCCCTGGTACAAGCTGTTCTTCTGGCTCTTCGTGATCAATGCGGTCATCCTTGGCTGGCTGGGCTCGCGTCCTGCCGAAGGCCTGTATGTGGTGATGTCGCAGCTCGGCACTCTCTACTACTTCGGTTTCTTCCTCGTCATCATGCCGGTTCTCGGCCTGATCGAGACGCCGAAGCGCATCCCGAATTCCATTACCGAAGCGGTTTTGGAAAAACAGGCTGCGAAAAAGCCCGTTGCTGCGTGATGTCTGCGAAGATCAAGGAACCCAAAACAATGAAAAAGCTTGTTACAGGCATTCTTTCGCTCGCAGTCGTCGCCGGTCTTGGTGCAGGCATGGTGTTCGCCCAGGAGACTGGCGAACACAAGGCTGCAGGTGCTGCCGCCGAGGAAGAACACGGCGGTACGCCGCATTTCCCGATCCACAAGCCGGAACAGCAGGAATGGTCCTTTGCCGGACCGTTCGGCCACTATGACAAGGGCCAGCTGCAGCGCGGCCTGAAGGTCTATGCCGAAGTCTGTTCCGCCTGCCACTCGATGAACCTCGTCTCCTTCCGCACCCTGGAAGACCTCGGCTACTCGGAAGCACAGGTGAAGACCTTCGCGGCCAACTACGAAGTCCAGGACGGCCCGAACGCCGAAGGCGAGATGTTCACCCGCAAGGCCCTGCCTTCGGATCACTTCCCGTCGCCGTTCCCGAACGTCGAAGCGGCGGCCGCAGCCAACAATGGTGCTGCACCGCCGGACTTCTCGCTGATTGCCAAGGCGCGCGGTGTCGAGCGCGGCTTCCCGACCTTCATCTTCGACATGTTCACCCAGTATCAGGAAGGCGGCCCGGACTATATCCACGCGCTGCTGACCGGCTACCAGGAAGCCCCGAAGGGCGTCGAGATTTCCGAAGGCACGCACTACAACCCGTACTTCGCCAATGCCGCAGCCCTTGCCATGGCAAAGCCGATCTCCGACGATCAGGTCACCTATGACGACGGTTCACCGCAGACGGTCGAGCAGTATTCGCGCGACATCTCCGCGTTCCTGATGTGGGCTGCAGAGCCGCACCTGGAAGACCGTAAGCGCACCGGCTTCATGGTGATGATCTTCCTTCTGATCTTCACCGGCCTGATCTACCTGACAAAGAAGTCGGTTTACGCCAACAAGGAGCATTGAGGTTTTCTCAAGCTTTCAAACGACAAAAGGCGGCCCGTGTGGCCGCCTTTTTTGTTGCTCATATCTAAACGACGTCTGAGCTAGATCAAAATGTTGGCAAACTCGCGCTCGCAGGCAAGCCTATCAATGGCAGATAATGCTCCAAGTCTTCTCAGAATAAGGGTGTTCGGGATAGTAGCCAGACGCCACCTGACGAGGCAAGGCTGCGGAAGATGTGCGGACGACAAATCCGTGAGAACGACATCGCTGGGCCATGATGTCGCCTTCGCTGTGGTAATCATCGCAACCACGGTCGATTCGTTGGTGTCGTTAAATTTTCTTCCGGAAAGGACAACCGCCGGGCGCCGCTTCAAAACGGGAATGTCGGAGAAGGGAAAGGGGACGACAATGGTTTCGTATCTTTCACAGATCACGAAATGCTTCCTCGTCCTCAGGGCTGTCCCATTCGACAAATAGCTTCGAGACGTTGACTAGATAATCGTCTGCGAGCTGAACCTCGCGAATGGAAATCAGCTCGCCTCTCCTGTTCCTGTACCAGTCGCTCCAAACCTTTTTCATGTTGCCCTCTGGACGGATGCCTTCTGTCGGCCGACCGTCCTTTCCCGTCTTCATTCGAACCCATCGGCCGACAATGCCGTCCGTTTCCAGATTGATAAACTCTTCCTCCGGCAAAGCTTTCAATCGCGCCTGGAGTTGGGGGCTTTCAATATGCTTGATCCAAATGGCAATATCGGAAATTTTTACCTGGGGAACCATGCTGCGTCACTCGTGCCGGAGGGGTCCATGGGGGGTATGATACTTTGTCATGGACCCTTGTCAACATTTCTGACTTTGGGCTCAGTGAACCCCATTCGACTTAGTTTCAAACGAAAATGGCCCCACCGTTTCCGAGGAAGCCATTTTAAGTTGCGCAGTTTGATTTTAGCTTAGCTGAACCGTCCAGCCGCGTGTGCCAGCATCGTGTAGACCTTGCCGGTATCCGACGTCAGGTAGGTCTGGGTCATCACCTTGTCGCGGTCGTTGCGGGCGACGTCGCCGAGCAGCTTCTCGAAATCGGCGATATAGCGGTCGACGGCAGTGCGGAATTCCGGTTCGCGGTCATACTTGCGCTTGATCTCGTCGAAGGTCTGCTGGCCCTTGAGCGTATAGAGGCGGCGTGTGAACACGTCGCGCTCGCCGCGCTGGTACCGGCGCCACAGGTCCACCGAGGCATCGTGGTCGATGGCGCGGGCGATATCGACCGACAGCGAGTTCAGCGATTCCATCACATGACGCGGGTTGCGGGTGTCGCCGGAGCGGTTGGCAGGAGCAGGCTGTGCTTCTGCAGCACGCTGTACCGGCACTGCCGGCTCTTCGTCGCGCGATGCGCCGCGCAACAGGTCACGCATCCAGCCGCTGCCTTCCTCCGGCCGCTGGCGGGTTGCTGCCTGCGGCTCCGGCTGGCGGGCAACCGGCTGCTGGGCGAGGGGACGCGGCTGCTCGATGCCAAGGCTGCCGCGAAGGGTGGGCTCCGGCTCCGGGCGGCGTTGCTCAACGGCCGGCTGTTGGGCGACAGCGCGAACCGGGGCGGGTGCCACGGCCTGCTGGACTGCCTGCTGTGCTGCGGTCTGCTGGCGCGGCTGGGCGATCTCGAGCTGGCCGGAAGACTTGCCGATGATGTCGGAAAGTTCCTGCAGGGCCTTGATCTGCTCGGCGACCGCACGGCGCATGACCGAGGCGTTTTCCTTGGCTTCTTCCGGCAGATCGAAGGCGCCGCGTTTCAGCTCCTCGCGGGTCATGTCGAGTTCCTTGCGGATCTCGTGAGCCGAGCGGCGGATCTCGTCGGTGGCACCGCTGAAGCGGCTGACCGCCTCTTCGACGGCCTGACGGATGGCTGCCCCCATATGTTCGGCCGTGCCGTCCGACTTCTTGCTGGTTTCAGTCATCAGGCGATCGATGTCCGACAGCGACGCGCCGACGCTGCCGCGCAGGCGGGAAGCGACTTCCTTCGAGCGTTCCTCGGCGCGGACAAAGGCGCTTTCGACCGACAGGCTTGCGTCCTCGCCCGCCTTGGTGACGGCGGCGCGCATGGCGTCGCTGGCCGATGCGGCGCGGGATTCGGCTTCCGACAGGGTCTTGCTGACATTGGCGAAGGACGACTGGACACCGGCGCGCAGGTTGCTGGCGATCTCGTTGGAGCGTTCCTCGGCCCGCACGAACACCGCCTCGACCGACATGCTGGCTTCGTCGCCGGCCTTGACCACGGCATTGCGCATGGCCTCGGCCGCCGATGCGGCACGCTGCTCGGCTTCGCTCAGAATGCGGCCGACATCGCTGAACGACGTCTGGATGCCGGAGCGCAGGTTGCTGGCGACCTGCGCCGAGCGGTCTTCTGCCCGCTGGAAGGCGCCATCGACGAAGCCCTCGAGGGCATGCATGGTCTTTTCGATCTCTTCGGAGCGGCTGACCAGCCCGACGGAGAGTGTCCGCAACGCATCCTGACGTTCTTCAAGCGTGCTGACCAGATTGGACTGGGCAGCGGCCAGAAGATCGGACGCCTGGCCGAGCACCTTGGAATGGTCCTCGAAACGGCCGACGATGCCGCCGATCTGCGACAGGGTTGAGCCGGATATATCCGTCAGCCTGTCGACCTTGCCTTCGAGAAGGCGGGTCGAGGTGGACAGCATGTCGGAGGCGCGGGTGGCGGATTCGGAGAACCGCGCGGTGGTCGTCTCCAGCTGCTGGTCCATGGCACCGAGATTGGCGCCGGCCTGTTCGATGACGCTTGCAATCGAGCTGTTGCTCGCAGCCAGCTGGTCGATCAGACCCATTGCCGTCGATTGCAGACGGTTCTCGACCATCTTCATCGCCTTGGCAGTTTCTTCCGCACGGCTCGAAATCGCGTTCAGCGTCTCGCCGGTGCGCGCGCTCAGACTGTCGAGCAGGGTTGCATTTTCGGCACGCAGCCGTTCGGCGCTTTCGCGCGCCACTTCGCTGATGCGGTCGGCGGCTTCCTTGCCGGTTGCGGCATATTGATCGATGACCGGGCGTGCCTGTTCGTCGATGATGCGCGACAGTTCGGCAGAGCGGCCGGCCAGCATCGAATTGAGCTCGCGGGTGCTGTCGTCGAGGGTGGTGCGGATGGTGTTGCCACGGGCCTCCAGGGCCTTCTCCACATCCGTGAGGCTCTGGCTCAGCGACGATGCCTGTTCGGCAACGCGCGACTGGGTTTGGGCGATCCGGGCGGCTGCGCCATCGGTTGCCTCGCCGACGGAGCGCGCCAGCTCGGCGCTGCGCATCGCTGCGGTCGCCGCCGTCTGCTCCACGGCAGACTGGAAATCGGCCTGCCTTGCAGCCATCGCCTGGGCGAAATCATCGCCAGCCTTGGCCAGCAGTTCGGCAGAGCGCAGCGCTTCTGCATCAATGCCCTGGGCGGCTTCGCCGACCGCGCCGCGCAGGTTGGTGACGAGACCTGCGGCCTTGCCCTCGATCGTCCGGCTGACATTGTCGAGGCCGATCGAAAGGGCGCGGTCCATCGTGCCGAGGCGCTCTTCGATGCGGCCTGTGCCGCCTTCGATGCTGGCTTCGATCCGTGTGGCGGCAGCGGCCGTAACGCGGTCGAGTTCAGTCGTGTGGGTGGTGAGCGTGTCGGCGATACGGTTGGCGGCGGCACCACTGATCCGGTCGATCTCGTCGGCGCGGCCTGCCAGGCTCACGGCGATCCGGTCGGCGGCAGCGGTGCTGACGCGGTCCAGCTCTGCCGTATGGTCAGACAGGGTCGAGGCAATCCGCTCAGCGGCAGCGTCGCCGACGCGCTCGATCTCTTCCGTCCGGCCAGACAGGCTGTCGGTGATCATGGCGGCAGCGGCGGTGCTGATCTGATCGAATTCAGCCGTGTGGGTCGCCAGCGTCTCGGCGATCCGCGCTGCAGCAATACCGCCGATACGGTCGATTTCGCCGGTGTGGCCGGCAAGGCTGTCTGCGATGCGCGCGGCTGCACGGTCACTGACCTGATCGAGTTCGGACACCTTGGCAGACAGGGTATCGGCGATCCTTAGGCCGGCATTGTCGACGAACTCGCTGACGCCGCCGACGCTGTCGCGGATGCGGCCTTCGAGCACGCCGAGGCTGTTTTCGATGCGTGCGCCGGTGTCATCGACGCTGCTGTTGATGTTGGACAGCGATGTGTCCATCCGGAGTGTCAGCGTGTCTGCGGCACGGCTGATCTGCTCGGCAGTTTCGCCGAGCTGGGTGGCGACGTGGCTGGTGCTTGACAGCATGCGCTGCTCGAGCGCGGCCGCGCTCTTGTCGATGGCACCGCCGAGTTCCGCCTGGCGCTCTTCCAGCGTCATTTCCAGCATGCTGGCACTGGTTGCAAGCGTCGTGGCAATCGCCATCGACTGTTCGCCGAGGACGCCGGAAAGCTGGTCGGTCCCGTGGGCCACCGCGACGTTGATCGCGTTGATCCGGTCGTCGAGCGTTGCCCGGATCTGCTCATGCGTGGAGGCGAGCGATGTCGCCAGCTGTCCGGCATGCCCGGAAAGGGTCTGCTCGATATCGGAAGCCCTGCCTGTCATGGCCAGGGCCAATTCGGAAGCGTGGCCGGAAAGGGCGCTGGCAATCTCCGCCGATGTGCTGGTCATCGTGCCGGCGATATCGCTGACGCGGCCGGAAAGATTGTCGGCGATTTCCGCGACGCGGCCGGAAAGCTGCTGCTCGATGTCACCGATCCGGTCAGCCATCGTTTCTGCAATCGCGCTGGCACGATAGGACAGGTTGTCGGCAATTTCTTCCGTGCGGCTGCTCAGCGTATCCGTCATTTCGGTTGCGCGCGCAGACATCGTGCCGGCGATTTCGGCAGAGCGTTCGGACAGAAGCGTGTCGAGCGTGGCGGTCTGGGCGGCGAGCGTGTCGCCGAGCGAACGTCCGTGTTCAGACATCACGCTTTCCAGACGCTCGCTGGTGCCGCTGATGGCCTGTTCGATCGCGCCGGCCGAGGAGGTCAGAACATTTGCAAGTGCGCCGGTGCGGTGCGACAGGATCGTATCAATCCGTTCTGCGGTGCCATCGAATGCGCTGTCGATTGCCGTTGTCGATGATGTCAGCACGTTAGCAAGGGCGCTGGTGCGCTGCGACAGGATGGTGTCGATCCGCTCTGCGGTGCCATCGAATGCGCTGTCGATTGCCGTTGTCGATGATGTCAGTACGTTTGCAAGCGCGCCGGTGCGCTGCGACAGGATCGTATCGATCCGTTCCGCCGTGCCTTCAAAGGCGCTGTCGATGGATTCCGAGCTTGCAGCAAGCAGGCTCGAGAGCTCGACGGTGCGTTCCGAAAGCGTGTTGTCGAGGCGCAGCTGGCTGGCTGCGATCGACGTGGTGATCTCGTCGGCGCGATTGGTCAGCGTTTCCTCGATACGGCCATGGATCGCCTGCAGGCCGTCGATAAAGCCGGTCGTGTGCGTATCCAGGTTGTCGGCAAGCTGCTGGTTGCTTGCAGCAATCGCGCTGGTGCGGGCGTCAAGCGTTTCGGCAAGCCGCTGCTGGCTTTCCGTGAGGGCTGCCTCCAGCGAGACGGCGCGGTTGGCAAAGCCGGTTTCGAGCCGGTCCTGCGCTGCCGTCAGCGCACCCATCAGGGTGCCGGAGCGTTCCGACAAAACGCCGTCGATGCGGAGATGCGCATTGCCGATCGCGTCGCTCAGTTCAGCGGTCTTGCCGCTGATGGTCTGTTCGATGAAGTCCTGGGTGGTGCCGAGCGCCGTCGCCAGTGTCAGCGATTGATCCGACAGGGCGGATTCAAACCGTTCGATACCGCCGTCAAGAATGCCGCCGATGGAATCGGCGCCGCCGGTGACCGACTGGTTGATGCGGGCGAGGCTTTCCATCAGCTTGGAATCGAGCATGCCGGCGCGTCTGTCGAAGGCTGTGGCAAACTCGTGGAAGCGGGAATCGAACGCCGTCGCCAGATGACCGACGGTCGTCTGCAGCTTTTCGTCGAAAAAGCCGGTGCGCAGGTCGATGTCCATGATCATGTCGTCGGCAGTGGACTTCAGGCTCTGGCGGAAATTCGCGCCCTTTTCGTCCAGCGTGGCGTTCAGCGTGTTCAGGATGTCGTCGAGACCGCCGGTAATCGCCTGCTGGCCAACGTTCAGGCTCTCGTTGAGATCGCGTGTGCGGGCGATCAGCGTCTCGTTGAGCTGGCGGGCGCGTTCGTTGAGTGCTGCATTCAGCTTCTCGGTATTGGCATCGAGCGAGGAGGCGCGGGTCTCGAACTGCCCAAGCAGCTGCTGGCCGCGCTTGGCCAGTGTCTGGCTCAGATTGTCCAGGCGGGTATCGAATTCGTTGCTGAGCGAAACGCCGGCGGTGGTCAGACCCGAGAGCAGGGCATCGGTGCGGGTCGACAGCATGGCGCCGATCGTCTGGGTGGCGCTGTTGGAGCGCTCCATCAGGGCGGCGGCGCGTGTCTCGATCATCGAGGCAAATGCTTCGCCGGATGTGGCGATGCGGTTGGAAATATCGTCCCCGGCACTCGCCAGTTCGTCCTTGAGCTGGGTATGGGCACCGGCAATCGACGAGCGGATGCGTTCGGCATGGCCGACGATGGATTCACGCTCGAGGCCGAGTTCCTGGACCAGCGTGCGCACGCGCAGTTCGTTGTCGCTATAGCTGCGCTCAAGCGCGTTGACTTCGGAATGAACCAGCGTTTCGAGTTCGGTGGCACGCGCGATCGTCCGCTCGATACCCTCGTTCATCGCCGACACTTCGCGGCGAACGGCCTGGCCGACCGTCATGATGCGCTCGGAGGCGGCGGTTTCGGGTTCTGCAAGGCGCAAGGCGACTTCGGCCATGGAGCGGGCGGCGCTGCGCAATTCCTGGGCGCGCGAAATCATGATGGCAAAGGAGAAGAACAACATCACCGGCAGGATGATGAAGATCGCCACGCCAATGGCGCCCGGCATGGCCGACAGGTCGGCCAGCGAGCGAATCTGCCAGATTTCCGGACCATAGAGAAGATTGGCGACACCAAGACCGCCGATGATCCACAGGGCCGAGCCGGCTGCGGCAATGCGCATCGCCGAGCGGCTGGAGCGGACGTCCAGCGATCGCAGGATAGCGGCCGGCGTCCTGCGGCCATCGTCGTTTGCGGGGGCAAACGAGGGGGCTTTGGGGGCGGGCTCCGGAGACAGGTTTCGTTGGGTTTCGGCAGCGCGGGCAGCTTTTGCAGTCTGGTCCTGCTGAGGTCTGGCACTTTTTGCCTGGCTCGACGCGGGTGCCTGCTTAACGGGTTCAGGCACCTTTTCCTCCGGGTGGTCCAGGGAAGTCTTGTCGTTGAGGGCGGACTTAAGCTCATCAAAATCGATTTTCAGAGCGTCTTCCAACGCCTGAAATGCCTTGTCGTCGATCGACTCATTGCTTTTATTTGTCGCCATGCGGATACGCCTCGTTACCAAACTGTCCTTTCGGAAGGATCCGCCGCAACACCGCCTGCATTGGGAACACCTCCGAAACTCGGACGGTGACATGAGGATACGCGCATTACATCTACGCAGAACCCTGACATGCACCCATTTCTACCACGCACCGACGGACAACGCATTGAGACCCGTAGGTGCTTCATTCAATACAGTTTTCCGTCAGGACCGTTTACACCCGAAGACGTAAATATATCCCTCAACGTACCGTAGTGACACATTCACCGGTTTCTTACAATTAACGGCCTCCGGCATTCGTTAAAATCCTAACAAGTTCTTAATGAAAATTGGAGCCGTTTTGGTCAAAAACCCTTGTAATCAGGCGGTTTAATGGCCGTTAACCATGCCAACCGAAAGCTGCCCTCATTGTGCCGCGTTTTAATCAGATAGCAGCGCCGCTCCGGCCTAATCAGCCTCAGAGATGACTGGAATAGCGGCTTTACAGGGCATGGGATCACACGGTCCGCGCCATCTTGAGGCCGTATAATAAGCAGACGGGTCAAGCACTTCCAGACAAATCCGGGCAGGCCGGGTGTCTTGGAGGGCGAAACAGAAAAAACGGGACGGCCGGTTGCAAGCCGGTGCGTCAGAAGAAAACACAACAAGGACATTGGCACATG
Source organism: Pararhizobium sp. YC-54 (assembly GCF_025847205.1). GTDB lineage: Bacteria > Pseudomonadota > Alphaproteobacteria > Rhizobiales > Rhizobiaceae > Pararhizobium. The sequence continues at coordinate 249,144 of NZ_JAOYTH010000001.1, forward strand.
GCGGCTCTCAAGATCGCGTTCGAAGCACCCGACAATTTCGGCGGGTCCTGCTCTTCCACATCGAGACCCATCGATTTCGTGCATCTGGCGACGCAGACGATGGGTGACAAGCTTCTCGAAATCGAAGTGCTGCAGATGTTTGCCCGCCAGGCCCGGCAGCTGATGAAGGATCTGTCTTCCGACAGCGCCGATGCCCGGCTTTCGACCGCGCACCGGCTCAGGGGCGCTGCTCTGGCCGTTGGCGCTTTCGGCGTGGCCGAGACCGCAGCCGCCGTCGAGGCGGCGCCCGAGGATGCCGGCAATCTTGCCGCGCTCGGTGCAGCCGTGCTCGAGGCCGAACTGTTTATCCTGAAACTCTGCCGGTAGGCGGGACTTAAACGCCTCACTCACAAAGGGTCATGGGGCAGGCAAGCCCCAGCCCAAATCCCTTCGGCCAGACCCCTTCGGCCAGAACCCCTTCGACCGAAGCCCTTCGAGTTGACTGGCGTTGGGATTTGTTGGAAGAAACCGGATGAATTTGCCGCGTTCCGCCGCTGCCTCTGTTTTGGGGCGGCGCGATTGTTCTTGCGGCAAGCCGAAACAACGCCAAGCATCCGGAAAAAACAATGCCCAAACTGAGTATCATCGCCTTTGACGGCACCCGCCACGACTTTGAGGTTCAAGCGGGTTCGACCGTCATGGAAAACGCCGTGCGCAACTCGGTGCCTGGCATCGAAGCCGAATGTGGCGGCGCCTGCGCCTGTGCGACCTGTCATGTCTATGTGGATGACGAATGGTCGGCGGCGGTGGGTGCACCGGAGGCGATGGAAGAAGACATGCTCGATTTCGCCTACGATGTGAAGCCGACCTCGCGCCTGTCCTGTCAGATCAAGATGAGCGAGGGCCTGGACGGGCTCGTCGTGCATGTGCCAGAGCGCCAGGCCTGAATTCGGACCACTTTCACCCGGTTGCCGTCAAAAAAAGCCCCGCTTGTCGTGATCGACGGGCGGGGCCAGGAGGGCGCATCGCATACAGATGAGGGAGGGAACATCTGCTGCATCAAGATACGCCAGGAGAACACAACCTGCGCGATGGCTCCGGCCGGTCGAACATCAATCCGGAACGAGACAGTCAAGCGCGAAACAATACTTCCTGTTTGCCACATCCAACGTGGAGGCGCATTCAGTAGCGGACGGGAATGAAGCCGGTTTGTTTTCCTGTTCTTCACTCTATGCTTTCACTGTACCTCATCTTCCGGCGTTGTTGTATCGCTAGAAATCACCAATGAGATATTGTTGACACGCAAGCTTCGTATAAGCCAAGTGATTCGCCGCTTAAGATTGTGTGGAAATGCGATTCTGCTGCAGGTGCTGCGCTTACCGCTTGGTTATTGCATCGAGCCGATACTGCAGCAGCCGGATCATACGGCGATCGAAATTGGCGGCTTCCATCCGGTCGAAACGGGCCTGATCGCGATCATGGTCCTGGATGGCCGTTTCGCTGAGCCGTGCAACGCGGGCCTGCATGCGCTCGCAATCAGCCTCTGGCTTCAGCAACAGGAAGTCCTTTTCCAGCTTGCGCGCATGGTTGCGGGCAATTTCGGCATGGCGCTCCTCGTGACGCTTGATGTCGCTTGATAGCGTATCCCAGACGAGGCCGAGGTCGCGGTTTGCCTTGCGGCGATTTTTCCAGCGCGGCAGGATCAGCCGGGTGCTGAGCGTCACTTTCGCGCTGCCGACGGCGCAGCGATCGCCACGCTTTACATAGGTTACCGTGCCGCCGAACCTGATCTTGGTGGCGCCGGGATGGCGCGAGCCGCTGGTTTTCATCATCGGCCCGTGTGCCGACAGCGCCTGGTCCAGCTCCTCAGCCGTGCGGCCGCCGATCGAGAAATAAGTAATGCTCTTGTTCACGACGGTTTCGGCATAGGCTGTCGAAGAAGGGCTCGCCACGAAGCTTGCTATCAGAAGCGCGGCGAATGAAATGCGGCCAATCGGCATATTGTCACAGGTCTCGGCAGTTGAACTTCCAGAGAGCTTGGGGCATAGCCAGCCGGAGCGCAACAGCAAATAGGCAACAGCCCCCGGTAAACCGGAAAAGCCAATGCATTTCGGGTATTTGCGGTCACGCAATTGTGTTTGTCCTCCAGCGCTGTCAACGCCAGCCGGTGACGCGCCCGGTGCAAGAAAGGGAGTGAAACCATCATGATCGATCCTTTCCAGCCGTTTGAATGGGCACTGGCGCATGGCCGGACATTGACGCTCGGTCCGAAGGGGCGGCTGATGGCGATCATCAACGTGACGCCGGATTCGTTTTCCGACGGCGGCAGCTACAATGAAACAGAGGCCGCGGTAGCGCAGGCACTGCGGTGTATCGAAAACGGCGCCGAGGTCCTCGACATCGGCGGTGAATCGACCCGCCCGGGCGCGGCGGCAGTGACGGCCGCGCAGGAGCAGGACCGGGTGCTGCCGGTGATCTCAGCGCTCGCCGGCCGCACCGATGCGATCATTTCTGTGGATACATACCGCGCCGAAACCGCAAGCCTCGCAGTCGCTGCCGGCGCCCATATCATCAATGACGTGCACGGGCTGCAGCGCGAGCCCGATCTTGCCGGTATTGCGGCTGCGACCGGGGCGGGCCTGTGCATCATGCATACCGGCCGCGACCGCGAAAAGCTCGCCGATGTGGTGCGTGATCAATATCATTTCCTCGAACGGTCTTTGGAGATCGCGGCGGCAGCCGGTGTCGAGCGCCAGCGGATCGTTCTTGATCCGGGCTTCGGCTTTGCCAAGGATGCCGACGAGAACATCGCGTTGATGGCCCGGTTTGACGAGCTGTCCGGTTTCGGACTGCCGCTCTTGGCCGGCACGTCGCGAAAGCGCTTTCTCGGGGCCATCACCGGCCGTGAGGCGCAGGAGCGGGATGCCGCCACGGCAGCAACGACGGCGTTGCTCCGAATGGCGGGTGCTGCGGTTTTCCGGGTACACGATGTCGCAATCAACAGGGATGCGCTTCTGGTGGCGGATGCTATGCTGGCGGCAAAAAGAAATATGACGGGACTGCCTGGGAAGGACAATCGACCATGAAAGCGCTCTACACGATCACCCTGAAGAACTGCGCCTTCTTTGCGCGTCACGGCGTCCATGACGAGGAGGAATTCCTGGGGCAGAGATTCTTCGTCGATGCGGAGCTGGATGTCGAGCAGGGGACGGCGCTGGTCGACGATTCGATCGATGATACAGTGCATTACGGCATTGCCTTCACCGAGATCGAGAAGATCATCACCGGACGCCGGCGTTACCTCATCGAGGCCTTGGCGCTGGAGGTGGCAACGACGCTCTGTTCGGTTTTCCCCCAGATCCGCCGCGCGAAAATATCGATCCGCAAGCCGAATGCACCGGTTCCCGGCGTGCTCGACTATGTCGAAGTGACCGTCGAGCATTTTGCCTGATATGGATGAGCATCTGGCAACGCTTGGCCTCGGCGGCAATATCGGTGATCCGGCCGCGTCGATGGCGCGGGCGCTCGTTCTTTTGGATGGACGGGCGGATTGCGCGGTGACGCATGTCTCAAAACTCTACCGCACGCCGCCCTGGGGGAAAATCGACCAGGCCTGGTTCTTCAATGCCTGCGCCGCAGTTAGAACCACACTGTCTCCGGACGATTTGCTCGATGCCTGCCTGTCGATCGAACGCCAGATGAAACGGGAGCGGCTGGAGCGTTGGGGCCCGCGCACGATCGATATCGATGTGCTGACCTATGACGACTTGACCCAGCATTCGCCGACGCTGGAAATCCCGCATCCGCGGATGACCGAACGCGGTTTTGTCCTGAAGCCGCTGGCGGATTTTGCGCCGGACCTTGCCATTGCCGGCCGCTCGGTCGCTGATTGGCTGGAGGACGCCGATATCGCAGGCATAGAAATTGCCGATCCGCGCAGCGACTGGTGGCGCCAGATTGCCGAAAAACCGGCGCCCTGAACGCAAATGAGCCGGACAGGCCGGCTCCTTGAATTCTCCTGTCGATAATTCTACTCGATCGAGCCGACAGCGATGTTATCGACCTGGCGGCTGAGGCTGACACCGATCACCGGAACCATCGTCTCTTCGACCTTGACCGAGATGGTGATATTCAAGGTGGAAGGATCCTGCAGGCGTGCGATCATCGCGCCGTTCAGCTTCTTGCGATTGATGCCGACGACGACCTTGTCCTTGGCGACGTTGCCCGAGACGATATCGAGACCCTTGCCATCGGCGCCATCCAGGAACTTGCCGGTATAGGTCTTGCCCTTCTGGGTGATCAAAGCCGACATCGGCTGCTTGAAAACGCCAACGCGGCAGGTGCCATCGAGCTTGATGCCTGCGGATGAGCCTTCTGCCGGTTCTCCGGTCAGGTCGCAGGTGAATTTCGTACCCTTGTACTTTCCGGCGACAATTTCGCCCGGGCCTTTCCATTGGCCGGAGACCTGTTCGAAAAACGCCTTGTCGTTCCCGCCCGAAAATGCCGGAGAGGCTGCGCAGGTCAGGGCTGCGAGTGAGGCTGCGGCGATGCCGCGAGCGATCAAAGAAGGGCGCGAGAACATGAACGATCCTTGATGGTCGATGTCAGGAATGTGAGGTTACATTTGCACTTAAATGGTTAATGGAGCGTTTCTCCGCCTTGCCGGATGGCGGTAAAGAACGCTCACGAAATGTTTCACCGGTGAATTTTCAGCCCGCTGAAACCATTGGAAATCCGGTGCTTTCACGCGTGGATCACCATGACGTGTGGGCCGGTGACCGGATGTGCTTTTGAAACCGCCTGAGGGTTTGTTACGTAGTTGTGCATATAGGGAGGTCGAAGATGACCATCATGGACGACATCGAATCGCGGTCTGCGCCAAAACACGATCAGAGTGCGGTCATCTACCGGCACCGGATCACTACGCGCGTGACCCATTGGACCTGGGCAGTTGCGCTGTTCTTTCTGCTTTTGAGCGGGCTGCAGATATTCAATGCCCATCCTCAGCTCTATATTGGCAATCAATCCGGTTTCGAGTTCGAAAACAGCGTCCTGTCTATGCGCGCGATGCGGGCCCAAGACGGTACGGTCGGCGGCTATACCACCGTTCTTGGCCGCACATTCGACACGACCGGCGTCTTCGGCATGAGCGGGCCGGCGGACAATCCGTCCTATCGCGGTTTTCCCGCATGGGCGACGTTGCCGTCCTATCAGGATCTGGCGACAGGGCGCGTCGTGCATTTCTTCTTTGCCTGGTTTTTCGTTGCCGCCTTCCTTGTCTGGTTCGCAAGCAGCCTGATCAGCGGTCATCTCAGGCGCGATATTCTTCCCTCCATGGCCGATATCAGGGCCTTGCCGCGCAGCATCGCCGATCACCTGCGCTTCCGGTTCCATCATGACGGCCGTTACAACGGCCTGCAGAAGCTGGCCTATGCCGGCGTACTGCTCGTCGTCTTTCCGCTGATCATTGCTACGGGCCTCACCATGTCGCCGGGGCTGAATGCGGCCTGGCCGTGGCTGCTCGACATTTTCGGCGGCCGGCAGACGGCACGCACCATCCACTTCCTCTGCATGGCGGCGCTGGTGGCCTTCTTCGTCATCCACATCTTCATGGTTGTCGCGGCAGGGCCGTTGAACGAAATGCGTTCGATCATCACCGGCTGGTACCGGACGGACGGGAAGAAGAACGAGGAGCACCCGGTATGAGCCAGTTCATCATCAACCGCCGAAAATTCCTGACCATCGCCGGCGTTGCCGCTTCCGCCATTCCGCTTTCGGGCTGCGACGCCTTCGACAGTTTACTGTCGGGGCAGAGCCCGGTGCGCGACTTTCTCGCCTCGGCAAACGGTCTGACCTACCGTGCTCACCGTGCGCTGATCGGCGCCGATACGCTTGCGCCGGAGTTTGCCGCAAGCGAAATCCGCCAGGGCCAACGGCCGAACGGCTCTACCGATCCGGCCGATGCCGGCTATCTTGCGCTGAAGGACGCGGCGTTTTCCAGCTACCGGCTGGTGGTCGGCGGGCTGGTCGAAAAACCGGCGAGCTTCAGCCTTGCCGAGTTGCGCAACATGCCGGCGCGTACACAGATCACCCGGCACGACTGCGTCGAGGGCTGGAGTTGCATCGCCAAATGGACCGGCGTGCCGCTGCACCGGATTCTCGATGAAGCCAGGGTGAGGCCGGAAGCACGTTTCGTGGTCTTCCACTGTTACGATACCATGAACCTCGGGCTGCAGGGGGCCGTGCCCTACTACGAATCGATCGACCTCATCGATGCGCGCCACCCGCAGACGCTCCTTGCCTATGGCTGCAACGACCAAGTTCTGGCCGTGGCCAATGGTGCGCCGCTCAGGGTCCGTATCGAGCGCCAGCTCGGCTACAAGATGGCCAAATACATCAAGGGCATCGAGGTTGTTTCGTCGCTTGCGCCGTTCGGCAGCGGCAAGGGCGGCTTCTGGGAAGATCTCGGCTACGAATGGTATGGCGGCATTTAGATGTGAGCTTTCAGTCGGTCGCGAAAAAGTCATCGACCGTACGATGTCCCTTATGAAAATAATCCGCCTGACCAATCATATTGCCGAGCTTTATAGATCGAGGATCGGCAGCCGGCACAAGGCCGGCTGCCCTCGAAGGGCCTACTTAGCCTCGCGAACTTTTGACAGTTCGGCTTGCACATCGTTCCAGAGCGGTTCTCCGATTGTTTCAACCACTTTTGCGGTGATTGGAGCGGCGATCTCGCGCAGCTTGGCAACTTCCTCGGCCGGCATGGTCGAAACCTCCATCCCTGCCGCCTTGAGTTCTTCAAGTGCCTTCACCGATCCGGCGCGCGTGTCGTCGCGTTCGAAGGTGCGGGACGCCACGGCCGCTTCCTGAAGGATCTTACGCTCGTCGTCGGACAACTTGTCCCACCAGGGCTTGCTGACAAGAACGACCCATGGGCTATAGACGTGGTTTGAGATCGTCAGATATTTCTGCACTTCGAAAAACTTCGAAGACAGGATGGTGGTGAACGGATTTTCCTGGCCGTCTATGGCCCCAGTCTCAAGTGCCGTAAAGAGTTCGGAGAAAGGCATCGGGATTGCGTTCGCGCCGGCGGCGTTGAATGTGTCGAGGTATACCGGGTTCTGCATGACGCGCAGCTTTATGCCCTTCAGGTCATCCGCCTTTTCGATTTTGTGGCGGCTGTTGGTCAGATTCCGGAAACCGTTTTCCCAATAGACAAGACCGACGAGACCTTGATCTTCCAGGCGATCAAGGATTTTCCGGGCAGCCGGACCATCAAGAACGGCATCCGCTTCCTTTTCATTGGCGAACAGGAAGGGCACGTCCCAGACGGCAAACTCCTTGACGGTGCCGACCAGCGTCGCCGTCGAGCCGACCATCATTTCCTGTGCTCCACCAATCAGGGCGCCCTGCATCTGCACGTCCGAACCGAGCGCGGCTGCGCCGAAACCCCGGACTTTCAGCTTTCCGCCGCTCAGCTTATCAACCTGTTCGGCAAAATGCTTGACAGCGCGTCCCTGATTGCTGTCTTCGTTGAGGCCGTAGCCGAAGCGGATGATGCGGCTTTGGATATCCTGAGCTGCTGCATTTGTGGCAAAGAGCGCTGCGGTCAATGCCGCGATAAGAATATGTTTCATGCTGTCATTCCTCCTGTATATGCGGCGGGGAGCAAAGCTCGGTCCAGTACCGCGGCGTTGAATTCGTGGAATTCTTTCTGATATCTGCAGCCGAGCCGGAGCCTGGCCGCTTCCATAGCCGTCAGTTCAACCAGCGGGCAGGAACTGTTATGAGTTCGGGGAATAGGACGAACAGCCCCAGCAGCGCTGTGTAGGCGATGATGTAGGGCCAGACGCCGCGAATGACGCCTTCCATCCGGATGCGCGCGACACCGGCAACGACGTTTAGCACCGTGCCGACGGGCGGCGTCAGCAGCCCAACGGCGCCCACAAGCACGAACATCACCCCGAAATAGACCGGATCGATCCCCGCCCGGACAATGAGCGGCGCCATGACCGGGCCGAGAATCAGGATCGTCGGCGTCAGATCCATTGCCGTGCCGACCAAAGTGAGGAGGATGATGATGGCGGCCATCAGCAGCCGGGGGTGACCGAGCATCGGTTCAAGGAGGCCGATCACAAGGTTGGGCAGGTCCGCCAGTGTGATCATGTAAGAGGTAAAGAGTGCTGCAGCGACCAGGAACATGACGACGGCTGTGGTCTTGGCAGCCGAGATGAAGAGTTTGGGCAGGTCGGCGATCTTCAGTTCGCGATAGACAAACAGACCGACCAGAAGCCCATAAACCGCGGCAACGACGGCCGCTTCGGTCGGGGTAAAGAGGCCCGCGCGCATCCCGCCGATAATGATGACCGGCATGAGCAGCGCCCAGAACGCATCGACTGTTGCCTTGCCGCGAACGGACCAGGGCTGGCGGGGTTGTGGCGCGACGGTCTCGCGGCGTGAGACCCACATCCAGGTGACGACCAGCACGATGGCCATCATGAGACCGGGTGCGATGCCGGCCATGAACAGTTTGGTGATGGAGATATTGGTGGCGACGCCATAGATGATGAACGCCATGCTTGGCGGGATGATGGGAGCAATGATTCCGGCAGAGGCGATGAGGCCCGAGGAGCGCTCGACGTTATAGCCGTTCGAGCGCATCATCGGAATCAACAATGCGGCGACTGCGGCCGTGTCGGCGATCGCCGATCCGGAGACGCTTGCGAGCAATACAGCCGCGCCGATGGCAACATAGCCGAGACCGCCCTTGATATGGCCGAGCAGGGTCACCGCCAGCTCAACGATGCGCCGTGAGATGCCGCCGGCATTCATTAATTCACCTGCCAGCAGAAAGAACGGCACTGCCATCAACGGAAAGTTGTCCGCGCCGGCGAGCATGTTCTGAGCGACGAGTTGCGCGTCGAAGAAATCAAGCTGCACCATCAAGGCGACCCCGGTCAGGATCAGTGCAAAGGCGATCGGCATGCCGAGGGCCATCAGGCCGAGCAAGACGCCCAGAAAAATCACGATTGTCATATGGATATCCTCCCCACCCGTTCCGTCAGTGCTTGCCGCCGCGGGAAATCTCCCGCACGGCTTCCTCGGCCTCCTCCTGGCCTGTGCTCTCGCGAACCTGGACCATTTCTTCGTCCGTGAGCCGCCCCATCAGAACCCGAACCAGATCGATCGCGAAGAGCACACCCATTCCAATCGCAGCGACCAATCCGGCCGCAGAGAAGGCAGCCAGAGGCACGCCGGTTACCGGCGCATGGCTGTTCATCCCGATCACGGTCTGCTGCCAACTGCCGGCGGCAAAAAGCCAAAGCGCGTAAAGGATCAGGACGTTCGTTATGACCAGACAGATGCGTTTACCGGCTCTCGGCATTCGCAGTACCAGCATGTCGACCCCCACGTGGGCCCGCTCACGCACTGCGACAGTTGCACCGAGGAAAATCAGCCAGACAAAGGCGAGCCGCGATATCTCTTCCGATGCTGCAAAGCTGCTATTCAGCAGGTAGCGCCCCGCGGCATTGCCAAACACGAGCACGACCATCACGGCGAGAGTTCCGGCCATGACCCATTCTATGATCTTCTGCAGCCTGTCGGCGATGTCAGTCATATCTTCCTCCCAAGTTTAAGCCGGCTACCGGCTATGCGATCCGCCAAGTCCAAGCCTTTCGCAGATCTCCCGCACGAGGTGCTCTGGATCACAGTCAATATCGACGGTAATTCCCTCCTCGTCGGGGCCGGGCTCCTCCAAATCCGAAAGCTGACTGTCCAGCAGCCGGGGCGGCATGAAGTGAGACTGTCGGTCCTCCAGACGGCGCCGAATGAGCTCCGGCGCACCGCTGAGATAGACGATCGAAAGAGATCCGAGTTTCTCGCGCAGAAAGGCACGATAACGACGCTTTAGTGCCGAGCAGGCAATGAACACCGGTTCGCCGTTCTGTGAGAATTCATCGGAAGCGGCGTTTGCAACCGCTTCAAGCCAGGGCCAACGCTGTTCGTCGGTGAGCGGCGTTCCGCCAATCATCGTCTGCTTGTTTCCGGCTGAGTGGTGGTCGTCGGCTTCGACGAAGGTTCCGCCCACACGATCGGCGATCTCCTGTGCGATCGTCGACTTGCCAACTCCGCAGACACCCATAACGAGCACGTATTTAGGCTCCGCGGCGCGGATCGCTATCGCAACCATTGCGGCCTCCTCCCAGAGTTTTTTCGTGGAAGTGTCTCTAAATGATTGCGCAATCATTTGTCAACTTTATTGTTGTGAAGTATTTCGTGAATGAGTGGGAGGGAACATGCGAAAGAAAATTACAAAGAGAAAGATAACTCTCCTTGACGTAGCCAAAGCAGCGGATGTTAGCGCAATCACGGTGTCGCGTGCCTTGCGGCACCCCGCGTCCGTTTCAGCAAAACTTCGCGAACGTATTCAGCACGTTGTCGATGACTTGGGATACGTTCCCGATCCTGCGGCGAGCGCTCTTGCATCGGCGCGAACGAATGTGGTTGGAGTTCTTATCCCTTCAATCACCAACAACGTTTTCGCCGGGGTCCTGCGCGGCATTTATATGGAGGCGGAGAAGGCCGGCTATGGTATCCAGCTCGGCAACACGCGTTACTCGATGCTCGAGGAAGAGAGACTTTTGCGGGTCTTCTTAAGCCAGCGACCGGCGGGCCTGATCGTCACCGGCATCGACCAATCTTCTGCCGCACGCACGCAGTTGCTACGGGCCGACTGCCCGGTCGTGCAGATCATGGAGATCGGCGACAAGCCAATCGACATGATGGTGGGGTTTTCTCATCGCGACGGCGCATCAACAGCCACCCAGCATCTTGTTGATTGTGGTTATACGCGAATAGCCTTTCTCGGGGCGCGGATGGACCCGCGCACCCAGAGGCGGCTCGAGGGTTTTTCTCAGTGTTTGAAGCAAGCGGGACTTTTCGACCAGCGCTTGGTCGTGACCACGCCGAAAGCATCGACCGTGACGCTCGGATGTGAATTGTTGTCTGAGCTTCTTGCGCGAGCGCCAGATGCCGACGCCGTGTTCTGCAACAACGACGACTTGGCGCTGGGCGTTCTTTTCGAATGCCAACGCCGGCAAATCACCGTCCCGACAGATATGGGCATCTGCGGTTTCAACGATTTGGAAATGATGGCGGTTGCCAATCCTGCGATTACCAGCGTGAGAACCTTTCGCGAAGAGATGGGGCGCGAGGCGATGGGGTCGCTCTTGGCCAGTATCGCCGGGACCGTCGTCGAACAACCGGTCATCGACCTCGGCTACGAGCTGATCAAACGTCAGAGCACGCGGAGTGTTAAATAGTCTCGAAATCAAGAGCCGGGACTTGTCCGCCGCGATGAAAACGGAGTTGGCAAACGGAGGTAGGCGAACTTCGATTGGTTCTGTCAGTTTCGCAGCGGCAACATCGCGATCATGGTCCAGCATGCCCGCCGCCTCGTCCGGCAGCATAGGCAAGGAACACTAGCCGTCGCCTTCCGGCGTTTTCGCCCTGGATGTGCCCGGCGTCAGGTCGCTGATGAAATCGCCGATGCCGGGGCGTTTCAGGGCCCGGAACGGCATTGGCCGGCACAGATCCATCGCGGCGATGCCTATGCGTGCGGTCATCAGGCCGTTGATGACGCCTTCGCCTAGTCTGGCCGACAGTTTCGAGGCAAGGCCGTGACCGAGCACCTGCTGGATCAGGCTGTCGCCGGCGGCAATCGAGCCGGTGACGGCCAGATGGGCTATCACGTCGCGCATCAACCGCAATAGTCCCAATGTACCCGGCCGGCTGCCATAAAGGTCGGCCATTGCCCGGATCAGCCGCGCCGATTCATAAATCACGTAGCCGAGATCGACGAGCGCGCGCGGACTGACGGCGGTGACGATCGAAACGCGTTTGGCGGCGTTGAGGATCAGGCCCCTGGCTTCGCGGTCAAGCGGCGTCAGCAGTTCGCGCTCGGTCAGGTCAAGCAGGTGGGGACCGTCGATGATGTCGGTTTCGGTTTCCTTCAGCCGCAGGCGGCCGCGTGCCGTCTGCGGCTTGGCTGCAAGCAGATGGACAAGATGGGCCATCACCTGCCGTGCGGGCTTTGCCGTTTGCGACAGGCTGGCGTCGATTGCTTCCTGTTTCAGGGCCTGGACGGCATTCAGCCGCATCAGCCCCGACAGCTCGCGGGCGATAATGACCAGGAAGGCGATCAGGCCGATCGCAACAGTCGCGATGGCGAGATAGCCGAGCCAGCCGGCCCGCGTGAAAAGATCGCGCACGAGACCGTCGATCCAGAGGCCGACCGCCAGGGATACCAGAACGCCCAAGGCGCCGGCGGCAAGCTTTGCAAACGAGAAACGCCGTTTGCGCGGCGCGGCCTCAGGCATGTCGGGCAGGGCGCTCGTGGTTGCCGCGAAAGGATCATCCGCATCGGCCGTCATGACGACGTTGCCACTGAAACTCGCCGGCGAACGTTTTGTGGCGGCAGGCCTTTCGGCCGACGCGGATGGATCGTTGCCGATCGTGAACACAGCGGGTTTTCGCGGTGGAATCTTGGGCGTGTCGCTCATGCCAGCCGGTCTCCGAACAGGAACTGCATGGCCCGGTCGAGCCGGATATGCGGGACGGACAGTTTTAAGCCGCCGCCGGTCTCCTCGATATGCGGTGGCCGGAAGCGGACAAAGCTCAGATCGGGCACCAGGCTTTCCTCCGGCCTTGATTCAAGGTCTTGAAAAAGTGCATCCGGATTCTTCGGTAAGTCACCGGTAAATATGGCTGTTTTCCGTTCTCCGTCAAAGGTCTCGCCGTTGATCGTTTCGCCCGCAATCGGCGTTCCGACGATAACCGGCAGCGTGTGGCCATCGTGATTGACGGTCGCCTCGCGGGTCGCCCTGACAGAGGCGATGGCCATGACCTCAAGGCCGGCGCCACTCATGCCGATACGCTCGACAGCGCGCCGGACAAGACGCTCGGTGATCCGTTCAAGCCGGTCATGGCTTTCATGGTGCAGATGGTCGGCCTTGGTGGCGGCGATCAGCACCTTGTCGATCCGCTTGGTGAGAAAGGACGACAGGAAGGAATTGGTCCCGGGCTGGAAGCTGGCCAGGACGTCGGCCAGTGCGTTTTCCAGATCCAGCAGCGATTCCGGCCCGCGGTTGATCGCCTGCAGGGCATCTATCAGCACGATCTGCCGGTCGAGCCTGGCAAAGTGCTCGCGGAAGAACGGTTTGACCACATAGGTCTTGTAGGCCTCGTAGCGCCGCTCCATCATCGCCCAGAGCGAGCCTTTGGGCGCACGGCCTTGGGGAAGGGCGGGTAGCGGCGAGAAGGTCAGCGCCGGTGATCCTTCGAGATCGCCGGGCATCAGGAACCGGCCGGGCGGCAGCGTCGATAGCGAGCGCTCGTCCGACTTGCAGGCCTGAAGATAGCGGGTGAACACGTCGGCCAGCCCACGCGCGTCCGCCTCGACGGCAGGTGCGGTGATGTCCAGAGAAGAGGCCAGCTTCAGCCAGCCCACGGACAGTTCCGCGCGAACACCGGTTTTCGCCCGATCCGCCGTGCGGTCGCTGAAGGTGCGAAAATCCTGGGTGAGCAGCGGCAGATCGAGCAGCCATTCGCCGGGATAGTCGACAATGTCGATCGACAGCCTGCCGGCCGAAAAAATCCGGTTCCAGCCGCTGGCGCTTTCATAGTCGAGCGTGATGCGCAATTGCGAGATCGCCCGTGTCGAATCCGGCCAGAGCCGGTCGCGCACAAGCGCTGCGATATGGTCTTCGTACTGGAAGCGCGGCACCGCATCGTCCGGTTGCGGCTCGAGCCGGATTTTCGAGACCCGCCCAGAGCGAACGGCTTCGAAGACGGGCAGCCGGCCGCCGTTCAGGAGATTGTGGACCAGCGACGAGATGAACACGGTCTTGCCCGACCGCGAAAGGCCGGTGACGCCAAGGCGCAGGGCCGGGTTGACGAAACCCGATGCGCGGTCGGTCAACGTGTCGAGCGCAAGTCGTGCGTCATCGGTGAAACGGGTCATGAATGGCAGCAAGATTTCGGGCCTTAGATACGCGTGGGATATGGCTTCACGGCCATGCATGTCATCTGCGATATAGTGCGCCGGAGCGGCCGAATAAAGGTTGCAGCCGGGCGGTTGACGATTGCTGCATAATTCCTTGAAACGCGATCGATTCAAGGAATTATGCAGCAAATTTAAAGTGCTACAGCGACTTTTCCGCGTCATGAATGACGCACGGCGCTGTCGTGCTCACCGGTTGTGACTGTCCGGATCGAGCCATGCGGTCAATCTTCCACGCGGCAGAACGCCGCCGGATGGGCGTGTATCGAAGTCGATCGCTGCCAGCGCGCCCGGCGGATAACCGGCCGGGACGGCCTCGATTGCCGCCTCTTCACCAAGGATTTCGCGCAGGATTTCCTCGATCACCGGATTGTGCCCGATCACCATCAGCGCTGAAAGGGCAGGGTCCTGGCTGCCGATGATGTCGCGATAGACATTTTCTCCGCCGGCGTAGAGCCCGTCGACATAGCGGATCTCCAGCTCCTCGGTCATCGCGCGGCGCAGCGCATCTGCCGTCTGGCGGCAGCGCACGGCGCTGGAGCAGAGAACGAGCTCCGGCCGCAGGCCCTGGTCAGCCGCCATCTCAGCAACGATCCCGGCATCGGCAAAGCCGATCTCATCCAGCGTCCTGTCGAAATCCTTCTGTCCCGGGAGCGCCCAGCCGGCCTTGGCATGCCGCAGAAGGTAAAGGCGAAAAACCGGAGCAGGCGCAGCGGGCATGGGGATATCCTGGAAATGGCATTGCCGCCTGAATGGCGACGTCGGTCGTTCGGCTCCGTATGCGCTTTTGTCCGCCGGGACCGGCGAAAGATCAAGCCACCGCGATCTGTTTTCCAAAACGGCGCGGCCGCGATTGCATGCTTGCGCCTCGGGGCGGCGAGGCGATGGTGACTGACCGACGCAGCTGGCCCGAAGGGTGGAGAAAAAAGATATGCCTAATTCTTGTGCGACGGAGAATTGCAAAAAACCACACCCGCACCCTTTGCCGTGCCTGTCATGCAACTTTAGCGATGGATATACGCGATGCCGGCCGCAAGACAATTTTGCGAAAAATCCAAAATCTGTAATTTTGATGAAATATTAGCCTGTTAGCCTTTCTCGTAAGCAAGGCTTAAAAAACGGTGGGCTGTTTTTCAAAGACTTGAAACGGCGCGTGCATGGGTCTATACACCGCCGCACATGAGATGTTCTTCAGGAGAATCGCGTTGAGTGAGAAGATCGATCTTAGTTCCTTTGTCCTGTCGGAGACTGAGGAATTCATGAATACCAACCAGCGTGCATATTTTAGAGCAAAACTGAACGCCTGGAAAAACGACATCCTCCGTGAGGCGCGCGAAACGCTCGGGCACCTGGCTGAGGAAAGTGCAAACCACCCTGATCTTGCAGACAGAGCATCGTCGGAAACCGACCGGGCCATCGAGCTTCGGGCACGGGACCGGCAGCGCAAGCTGATCTCCAAGATCGATGCGGCCCTGCAAAGGCTTGACGAGGGAACCTACGGTTACTGCGAGGAAACCGGCGAACCGATCGGACTGAAGCGTCTCGACGCAAGGCCGATCGCCACCTTGTCGATCGAGGCGCAGGAGCGTCACGAGCGTCGGGAAAAAGTCTACCGCGACGAGTAATCGTTTCAGTCTCAAACATGAAAAACGGCGCGAGATGATCGCGCCGTTTTTGTTTTTATTGGTTTTTACAATTGGCTCGTTTGCCACCCGCCGTTTCGGCCGGCTCAGTTTTTCCGATTGACGGCAATTTCGTTCAGCATGCGGTTCATCTCGTCTTCGAGCGTCGGTTCGGTGCGGCTAGCTTGCGCTGCGCCGAGCCGTGGCTCCTGCCGTGCGGCAGGAACAGGCGCGGTGGTGTTCGCCCGCGTGTCGCCATCGACGCGGACGTCGTCTGCCGTCAGCTTGCCGAGATCGCCGCTGATCTCGGCGTCGAGAATGCGTTCGAATTCAAGGGCGGAGGTGTCCTTCTGGCCAGGGATAGCCGGTATCTGCGCAGCCGTTGCGACCGGTGCGGCCTGAACAGGACGCTGCACCGCAACGGGCTGGTTGGCTGCAAGGACGCGCGATCGCGCGGCATCCAGAATATCTTCCGGCGATCTGGCTGTTTCAAGCGACACGGATGGCGTTGCCCCGGAGGCGCCGGGCTGCGGACGCGGCTGAGGCTGGACCGGGATCTGGCGTTCGGCAACTGCCTGGCGCGGGGCGGCCGCCGAGACAATGGTATCCGGCTGCGGCCTGACCTGTGCGGCTCGCGTCAGCGGCGGGGAGGCTTCGGAGCCTTCGCCATAGAGAACCTGTCCCATGGCGGAAACGGGTGCTGCCTTGGTTTCCGGCTGAGAGGCAATGCGGCGTTCGGCGGCCGGGCGCGCGACCACCGTTTCCGGCACGGCGGCTGCGACGGCAGCCTGTTGCACTGGCAGGCCTTGCGAGGCGATCCGGCTCTCGATAACCACGTCTGTCGGTCCGCCGATCATGATCAGGTGCTCGACATCGTCGCGGCGCACCAGCACCAGCCGTCTGCGCGTATCGATCGCCGCTGCATCGAGCACGGCAAGCCGCGGCTGGCGGTTCTTGCCGCCGCGGATGAAGGGCGAGGACGGCCTGTTGCGCATGAACCGGAGCACGGCGACCAGGCAAAGCAGGCCCAGAGCGACAGCGCCCGCCGCAATGATGAAACGGGTACCGTTGTTGCCAACGATATCTTCGATCATGTGCCGTACTCCTTCGTGAAATCGTGACGTATGCCTATTTGACGGCTTTTTTCAGGCTGATACAAGCCGTGATGGGGCCGTGCTGGTATTGTCCAGGTCTGATTGTCCTATCGCGAATGTAGGTCCGTTTCCACCATCGGCGAGGTCTGGCGGGACATTCCCTGTGAATTGACGTCAATGCCTTTCACAGAGATGCTTTGTGCTCTTCCCTGTGGCTGTTAAAGATGATTCTTGCTTGGTGTTTCGCGGTCCGCCGGCGCGGATTGCAGATTCGCCCCGGCTTGCGTTGAGCGGAGCATAGAGACCGAACCTGCGCGTTCATTCCGGGCGCGCCTGGCACGGTTGAAAAACGAGGGCCTTATGACGAAATTGCGGCAGGCAGGTGACTATCACATGCCGATTGTAGACCGTGGAACCCGGCCCGGAACGGTGCTGCGGATCATTCTGCTTGCCATTGTCCTGACCGGTTCGGCTGCCGCTTTCGTCGTCTTCAAGAACCAGCTCGAGAACCAGATCGTGCTGGGCATTCTCGGCGTTTTGGCAATGGTCGGGATTTTCTTTCTGGTCTCCTCTGTCATCGGCTTCATCGAGGTCATGCCGCAATCCCGGCCGGACGAGCTGGCGCGCGCCTTCCTCGACGGTCACCAGGATGGCACGCTGGTGACCGACCGCAAGGGCCGGATCATCTACGCCAATGCTGCCTATGGCGCGCTCACCGGCGCCACCAAGGCGACCGAAATCCAGTCGCTCGAAACCATCCTGTCGCGCAATCGCGAGGCGACGGAGGCGATCTACCGGCTGACCAACGGCCTGCATGAGGGCAAGGCCGGGCATGAGGAATTCCGCCTGTTGAAGCCGCTGCGATCGAGCGGCGGCTCTGCCGGCTCCGGCGCACACTGGTTTCGCCTGAAGGCGCGCGTCCTGCCGCTTGAGGACGGCGAGCGCAACCCGCTCTACATCTGGCAGATTTCCGACATCACCTCCGAGCGCGACGAACAGGAGCGTTTCTTCAAGGAATTGCAAAACGCGATCGATTATCTCGATCACGCCCCGGCCGGCTTCTTCTCGGCCGGCAAGAAGGGCGAAATCTTCTACATCAACGCGACGCTTGCCGACTGGCTGGGTCTGGACCTGACCAAGTTCCAGCCCGGGTCGATGACGATCGCCGATCTCGTCGCAGGCGAGGGGCTGGCGCTGGTCCAGTCGGTGCAGGCCGAACCCGGACTGAAAAAGACCAAGACGCTCGATCTCGACCTGCGCAAGGCCAATGGCCAGAGCTTTGCCGTGCGCCTGGTGCACCGCGTCTCATCCACCCGCGATGGTGCGCCTGGCGAAAGCCGGACGATCGTGCTTGCCCGCTCCAACGATGATGAAAGCGACCAGTCGGCCTCGATTGCCGCCATGCGCTTCACCCGCTTCTTCAACAATACGCCGATGGCGATTGCCTCCGTCGATGGCGCCGGCCGGATTCTGAGAACCAACGCCCCGTTCCTGAAATTGTTTTCCGCTGTGGTCTCGCAGGACGATATGGAGCACGGCGCCCTGCTGGAGGCCGTCGTTCACGAAACCGACCGGACGCGGCTGCGCGATGCGCTGGATGCCGCCAGGGACCGGCAAGGCGACATCGCACCGATCGATTCGCTTCACCCGACCGACGAAGCGCGGCATTTCCGCTTCTATGTGAACGCCGTCATCGACCAGAGCGACCAGGCGCCGGAAGAGGCGGCGATTGTCTATGCGGTCGAGATTACCGAGCAGAAGGCGCTCGAAACCCAGATGGCGCAGACGCAGAAGATGAATGCCGTGGGAACGCTTGCGGGCGGCATCGCGCATGACTTCAACAACGTGCTGACGGCGATCCTCCTCTCCTCCGACCATTTGCTTTTGTCCGCCCGGCCATCGGATGCGAGTTTCGCCGATCTGATGGAGATCAAGCGCAACGCCAATCGCGCGGCAGTGCTCGTGCGCCAGCTTCTCGCTTTCTCGCGCAAGCAGACGATGCGTCCGACCGTGCTGTCGATGACCGATGTCGTCGGCGACCTGCGGATGCTGGTCGATCGCATGACCGGAACCAATGTCAAGCTCGAGGTCGACTATGGCCGCGATCTCTGGCCGGTGCGCACCGATCTCGGCCAGTTCGAACAGGTCGTGCTCAATCTCGCCGTCAACGCTCGCGACGCCATGCCGGACGGCGGCGTCATCACGCTGCGCACGCGCAATCTGCCGTCCGCCGAAGTGGCGGCGCTGAACCGTCGCGAACTCCCCGAAGACGATTATGTGATGGTCGAGGTCTCCGACCAGGGGACCGGCATTCCGCCCGAAATCCTCGACAAGATTTTCGAGCCCTTCTTCACCACCAAGGAAGTCGGCAAGGGCACCGGGCTCGGACTGTCGATGGTCTACGGCATTATCAAGCAGTCCGGCGGCTATATCTATCCCGAATCCGAAGTCGGCAAGGGAACGACATTCCGCATCCTTCTGCCGCGTTATATCGAGGAAGCGCCATTGCCGGGCGAGGCCGGCGAGGTGCAGGCTGCGGCAGCACTCGCCGCAAAAGCGCCAGCCAAGGAGGAGCCAACGGACCTGACCGGAAACTCGGCCGTGGTTCTGCTGGTGGAAGACGAAGAGGCCGTGCGCCGGGGCGGCAAGCGGATGCTCGAAACCCGCGGCTACACGGTGTACGAAGCCGGTTCCGGCGTCGAGGCACTCGACGTCATGGAAGAGCTGAACGGCGCCGTCGATATCGTCGTTTCCGACGTTGTCATGCCGGAAATGGATGGGCCGACCCTGCTCAGGGAAATTCGCAAGACCTATCCGGATCTGAAGTTCATCTTCGTCTCCGGCTATGCCGAGGATGCTTTTGCAAGAAACCTGCCGGCCGACGCCAAATTCGGCTTCCTGCCCAAGCCCTTCTCGTTGAAGCAGCTGGCTGTTGCCGTCAGGGAAATGCTCGACAGCTGATCAGAACCGGCGAATATCGATACGATGCCGCCGCGCAGCTCCCGGCATGTCAAGCGCGCCGACCAAACGGTCGAGAGTTGCGGGGCTACAGCGCGCAGATATTTTCCGCCGGACTTCGATCGTCGCAAAAAGGCCTGTTTCGCGATTGCACTGTAGAGGCAATGCGCTGCGCTGATGGCTGGATCTGCCTGCCTTCCAGCCCCAGCGTTCCGTTTCCTGATGTGCGAGAGCTCGAATGATGTCCAAGCTAAGGGTTGCAGTTCTTTTCGGTGGGCGCTCTGCCGAACATGATGTCTCGGTTTTGTCGGCGCGCAATGTGTTCAAGGCGCTTGACGCTGAAAAATACGATGTCGTGGCCATTCTGATTGACCGCGACGGAAAATGGTTCCTCCAGGACCTCGTCGATGGAAGCCTGCCGGACCGGCTGCCAGCCGTGGATACACAAGTCTGCCTGTTGCCAGGCGGCCGCGGCCGCGTTTTCAGTGTCCCGGAAGACGGGCGGGCGCGCGAACTGCCGCCGATCGATATCCTGTTTCCGGTTCTGCATGGGCCGCATGGCGAGGACGGCTCGGTGCAGGGGCTTGCCGAGGTGGCGATGGTGCCGTTTGCCGGATGCGGCATTCTGGGCTCGGCCACCGCGATCGACAAGGATGTGGCAAAGCGCCTGCTGAACGAAGCCGGATTGCCGGTGGCGCGCGCATTGACCTTTCATCAGGGCGACGCTCCCGCCTTCGATGACGTGGCCGCGGCACTCGGCCTGCCGGTTTTCGTCAAGCCTGCCCGGCAGGGTTCATCGGTTGGCGTCAGCAAGGCTCGAACGGCAGACGACTTCCGGGCTGCACTCGCCGAAGGCTTCCGCCACGATCAGAAACTTCTCGTCGAGGAGTTCGTCGAGGGGCGGGAGATCGAATGCAGCATCCTTGAACACGCCGGCGGCACGCTTGTCGCCTCTCTTCCAGGAGAGATCATTCCCGCCGGTGGCCACGGTTTCTATAGCTATGATGCCAAATATATCGACCCGGACGGCGCCATTCTCAGCATTCCGGCGCAGCTTCCCGATGACACCACGCAAAAGCTCAGATCGATGGCGCAAAGCGCTTTCAGGGCGCTCGGATGCGACGGCATGGCCCGTGTCGATTTCTTCGTGCGGCCCGACATGAGCGCCGTCGTCAACGAGGTCAACACGATCCCCGGATTTACCGATATCAGCATGTATGCCAAGGCTTTGGCGGCAAGCGGCATTGCCTATGCCGATATCATCGACCGGCTGATCGAGCATGGGCTTGCGCGCGCGGAACGGCAGAACTGACAGCGTTACGGGGGCCGGCTACCAGCCCCCGCCTTTGCCTACGGCTTTGTTGGCCTCAGATCAGTGCGACGGCAATTTCGGCCGCGAGCCGGGCATTGTTCTCGACCAGCGCGATATTGGTCTCGAGGCTGCGGCCGTCCGTCAGGCGGAAAATGTTGTCGAGCAGATAGGGCGTGACCTTCTTGCCGGAAATCTCGTCGCGTTCGGCATTGTCTAGCGCCCGGGTGATGTAGATTTCCATCTCGTCGCGCGGGATCTCGTTTTCTTCAGGCACCGGATTGGCGATCAGCATGCCGCCATCGACGCCGAGCAGGTCGCGCATCTTCTGGAAATTGGCGATTGCTGCTGGGCTGTTGAGCATCAGCGGGCTCTTCAGGCCGCTATCGCGTGACCAGAAAGCCGGGAAGATTTCGCTGTCATAGGTGACGACCGGAACGCCGCGCGTTTCCAGAACTTCAAGCGTCTTTGGAATGTCGAGGATGGCTTTTGCGCCGGCGCAGACGACGATGACACCGGTGCGCGCCAGTTCGTCGAGATCGGCGGAGATGTCGAAGCTCTCCTCGGCCTTGCGATGCACGCCACCAATGCCGCCTGTGGCAAACACGCGGATGCCGGCCCGGGCCGCCGCGATCATGGTTGCGGCAACGGTGGTCGCACCCGTGCGGCGCTCGGCAATGGCAAAGGCGAGGTCGGCGCGCGACAGTTTCATGGCGCCTTCCGTCTGTGCCAGCGCTTCCAGCTGGGCGTCTTCCAGGCCGATATGCAAGGTCCCGTCGATGACGGCGATGGTTGCCGGAACGGCGCCTTCCTCGCGGATGATCGCCTCGACGCTGCGGGCCATGTTGAGATTGCCGGGGAAGGGCATGCCATGGGTGATGATGGTCGATTCCAATGCAACGATCGCCGCGCCGCGAGCCTTGGCGGCCGCGACTTCGCTGGAATATTCCATCGGCAGAAGAGGGGAGAATGGCTTGGTCATCGCGGATCCTTTTTGGCAAGTTTTACTGCATAATTCCCTGAACCGGTATCGATTTCAGGAAAAATTATGCTGCAAATTTAAAGCGTTACAGCGACCCTTGCGCGTCATGAATGACACGCGGCGCTGTAAGGCGCGTTCATGACAGGATTTCGGCCGGCGGCACAAGCCGAATTGCTTCCTTAAGCATCGTCCGCGACATTTTTTCCGATACGGCCAGCGGCGAACGCACGGTGATGCCGGCAGCGGCGACACCGGAGCGAAGGCAGATGTCGAGCGGTTCGCCCTCGATAAATGCCGACAGGAAACCGGCGGCGAGCGCATCGCCGGCGCCCGTGACGTCGGCAAGCGTATCGAGTTGTGGCGGCGTCACCGCAACCGTCCGTCCATCTCGAAATGCAATCGCCGGCCTGCCGCCACGGGTGATGACGCCGCCGGACAAGCCGGCTGCCTGCAGCAGGATGGGCCATTCCGCCGCCTCTGCGCTGTCGCGGCCGGTCAGCGCCCGTGCTTCTGCCTCGTTCATGAAGAGAAAGGTCAGTCCAGGCAGGCATTTGACCAGACGCACGACCTTTGCCGGCGAAATCGCGATGGCGGCGATCGGCTTTGATTCCTCCGCCGCGCGAGCGACCAGACCGGTCAGCGTCTCCTCGGGCAGGTTGGCATCGGTGACGATCAGGTCGCTCGCAGAAACGATCTCGCGCATTGCCCTTTGTTGCAATCGCCTTGGAGAAAACAGCTGGTAGAGCTCCATGTCGGCGAGCGCGATCACCAGATTGCCGTCGTTTTCAAGAATGGCCGTGTAGCTCGGCGTCTTGCGGTCGAGGAAGATGAAGGGACAATCGATAACGCCGGCCTCGCTTGCCGCCTGGGCGACCGTTTGGCCGGCGGCATCGCCGCCGCGCGGGCTGATCATGCGAACGTCAAGTCCAAGCCGCGCCAGATTGCGGGCCGCGTTGAAGCCGCCGCCGCCGGCCTCTTCAAACCAGCTGCCGGGATTGCTCGATCCCGGCACGGTGGCGCCGAAGATGCGGGCCCGGCGGTCGATATGGGCGCCGCCAAAGATGGAAACTTGTCTGCGTGTCATGCGTTTTCCTGTGTGCCGATCCCGGGCGATTCGCTGCGCTGCGATGAATATTCGCTTTTTGTTTCAGTCAGTTCCATTGGATGTGAAAGATGCGGAACAGGAAAGGAACACGCATTGTTTTACCCTGTGAATTCAACTTCATAGATAGCTCTTGCGGAATGAGAACAAAAAGTGTACATAGCTTTCATCGGCGGCTTCATTGCCTCAGCGGCTTCCATAACCTAAAGGTGGATCACATGGCACAAAACTCTTTGCGGCTTGTAGAGGACAAATCGGTGGATAAAAGCAAGGCACTTGAAGCGGCACTCTCCCAGATCGAACGTTCGTTCGGCAAGGGATCGATTATGAAGCTCGGTGGAAAAGACAGCATTGTCGAAATTGAAACCGTTTCGACGGGCTCTTTGAGCCTGGATATTGCGCTTGGCATCGGCGGGCTGCCCAAGGGGCGCGTCATCGAAATCTATGGGCCGGAAAGCTCGGGCAAGACGACACTGGCGCTGCAGACCATTGCCGAAGCCCAGAAGAAGGGCGGCATTTGCGCCTTTGTCGATGCGGAACACGCGCTCGATCCGGTCTATGCCCGCAAGCTCGGCGTCGATCTCGAAAACCTTTTGATCTCGCAGCCGGATACCGGCGAACAGGCTCTGGAAATCACCGATACGCTGGTGCGCTCCGGCGCCATCGACGTTCTCGTCATCGATTCGGTCGCAGCGCTGGTGCCGCGCGCGGAAATCGAAGGCGAAATGGGCGACAGCCTTCCGGGTCTTCAGGCCCGTCTGATGAGTCAGGCGCTGCGCAAGCTGACCGCTTCGATCTCCAAGTCGAACTGCATGGTCATCTTCATCAACCAGATCCGTATGAAGATCGGCGTCATGTTCGGTTCG
The DNA here is from genome assembly GCF_025847205.1 of Pararhizobium sp. YC-54. Lineage (GTDB taxonomy): Bacteria > Pseudomonadota > Alphaproteobacteria > Rhizobiales > Rhizobiaceae > Pararhizobium. The sequence goes on from NZ_JAOYTH010000001.1 coordinate 273,121, forward strand.
CCGGAAACGACGACAGGCGGCAACGCCCTGAAATTCTATGCCTCCGTTCGCCTCGACATCCGCCGCATCGGCGCGGTCAAGGAGCGCGAAGAGGTGATCGGCAACCAGACACGCGTCAAGGTCGTCAAGAACAAGATGGCGCCGCCCTTCAAGCAGGTCGAATTCGACATCATGTATGGCGAAGGCGTGTCCAAGACCGGCGAGCTCGTCGATCTCGGCGTCAAGGCCGGCATCGTCGAGAAATCGGGTGCCTGGTTCTCCTATAACAGCCAGCGTCTCGGCCAGGGCCGCGAGAATGCCAAGTCGTTCCTGCGCGACAATCCCGATACGGCCAAGGAAATCGAACTGTCGCTGCGCCAGAATGCCGGCCTGATCGCCGAGAAATTCCTCGAAAACGGCGGTCCGGAAGCCGGAGACGACGATGACGATGCCGCTCTGGCATAGGAACCTCTGATTTTTCGCAGGTTTTGCCGGCCGCTCCCTCCAGGGCGGCCGGTTTTCTTTTGCAGTCTGGACAGGGATTGGCCCGGACGATAAAAGCCTGTGTTCCAATGGGGCGGAGAGGATCGGCGGATGTCCGGTGATCCGCGATTTTCAAAAGTTTTCCGGTTCGCGGTTCGGCCAGGCAGGCTGCGGACGGTCCGATGCAAGAGGTAAGGGCGCAATATGAGCGGCGTGAATGAAATCCGGTCGACGTTCCTCGACTACTTCAAGAAGAACGGCCATGAGGTCGTATCGTCGAGCCCGCTGGTTCCGCGCAACGATCCGACCCTGATGTTCACCAATGCCGGCATGGTGCAGTTCAAGAACGTCTTTACCGGCCTGGAGCAGCGCCCCTACTCGACGGCTGCGACCGCGCAGAAATGCGTGCGCGCCGGCGGCAAGCACAACGACCTCGACAATGTCGGTTATACCGCGCGCCACCATACCTTCTTCGAAATGCTCGGCAATTTCTCCTTCGGGGACTATTTCAAGGAACAGGCGATCGAACTTGCCTGGAACCTGATCACCAAGGATTTTGCCATCGATGCCAAACGCCTGCTGGTCACGGTCTATCACACCGACGACGAGGCCTTCGGCCTGTGGAAGAAGATTGCCGGCCTGACCGACGACCGGATCATCCGCATCCCGACCAGCGACAATTTCTGGGCGATGGGCGATACCGGTCCGTGCGGTCCGTGCTCGGAAATTTTCTACGATCACGGTGATCACATCTGGGGTGGCCCTCCGGGGTCCAAGGATGAGGATGGCGACCGGTTCATCGAAATCTGGAACCTCGTCTTCATGCAGTACGAGCAGGTGACGAAGGAAGAGCGCGTCGATCTTCCGCGGCCGTCGATCGATACCGGCATGGGTCTCGAGCGTGTCGCAGCGCTTCTGCAGGGCAAGCACGACAATTACGATATCGATCTTTTCCGTGCGCTGATCGCGGCCTCGGAAGAGGCGACCGGTGTCAAGGCCGAAGGCGATCGCCGCGCCAGCCACCGCGTCATTGCCGACCATCTGCGCGCCTCCGCCTTCCTGATCGCCGACGGCGTTCTGCCGTCGAACGAGGGCCGCGGCTACGTGCTGCGCCGGATCATGCGCCGTGCCATGCGCCATGCCCAGCTGCTCGGCGCCCGCGACCCGCTGATGTGGAAGCTTTTGCCGGCACTGATCGGCCAGATGGGTCGCGCCTATCCCGAGCTTATCCGCGCGGAAGCGCTGATTTCGGAAACCCTGAAGCTGGAAGAGACCCGTTTCCGCAAGACGCTGGAGCGCGGCCTTGGGCTGCTGTCGGATGCAACGATGGATCTCGTCGAGGGCGATCAGTTGAACGGCGAGACGGCCTTCAAGCTTTATGACACTTTCGGTTTTCCGCTCGATCTGACCCAGGATGCGTTGCGCGCCCGCGGCATCGGCGTCGATACGGATGCTTTCTCCGCCGCCATGCAACGCCAGAAGGCGGAGGCCCGCGCCTCCTGGTCCGGTTCCGGCGACAAGGCGACGGAAACCATCTGGTATGAACTGAAGGAAAAACTCGGCGCCACCGAATTCCTCGGCTACGACACCGAGACAGCCGAAGGCGTGGTCCAGGCGATCGTCCGCGACGGCAAGGCGATCGACACGGCCTCCAAGGGCGACACTGTGCAGCTCGTGCTCAACCAGACGCCGTTCTACGGCGAGTCCGGCGGCCAGATGGGGGATACCGGCGTCATTTCGACCGATCATGCGAAACTGACGGTGACCGACGTGCAGAAGCGCGGCGAGGGGCTGTTCGTGCATTCCTGCATCGTTGACGACGGCACGGTCAAGGTCGGCGACGCAGCCGCGCTCAACGTCGACCACGCCCGCCGCTCGCGCCTGCGTGCCAACCATTCGGCGACCCACCTGCTGCATGAGGCCTTGCGCGAAGTGCTCGGCACCCATGTGGCCCAGAAGGGCTCGCTGGTCGCACCGGAACGCCTGCGTTTCGACGTCTCGCATCCAAAGCCGATGACGGCGGAAGAGCTGAAGATCGTCGAGGACATGGCCAACGAGATCATCGTGCAGAACAGCCCGGTGGCGACACACCTGATGAGCGTCGATGACGCGATTGCCCAGGGCGCCATGGCGCTGTTCGGCGAGAAGTATGGCGATGAAGTGCGCGTCGTGTCGATGGGGCAGGGCATCCACGGCTCCAAGGCCAACCGCCCCTATTCCGTCGAACTGTGCGGCGGCACCCATGTCGGCGCCACCGGCGAGATCGGCCTGGTGCGGATCGTCGGTGAAAGCGCCGTCGGCGCCGGTGTTCGCCGCCTCGAAGCTTTGACCGGTGTTTCGGCGCTGGCCTATCTCAACGAGCAGGACGAGCGGGTAAAGACGCTGGCAACGACGCTGAAGGTCCAGCCGGCCGACGTTCTGATGCGTGTCGAAGCCCTGATGGACGAGCGCCGCAAGCTGGAGCGCGAACTGAACGAGGCCAAGAAGAAGCTGGCGCTCGGCGGCGGTGAGGCCGGTGGTTCGGCCGATCAGGTGCAGGAGATCGGCGGGGTCAAATTCCTCGGCAAGGTCGTCACCGGTGTCGAGCCGAAGGACCTGAAGAGCCTGGCAGACGATGGCAAGACGAGCCTTGGCTCCGGCGTCGTCACCTTCGTTGGCGTCTCCGCAGACGGCAAGGCGAGCGCCGTGGTTGCCGTGACCGACGACCTGACGGCGCGGTTCAGCGCTGTCGATCTGGTCCGTGTCGCGGCGGCGGCACTGGGCGGCAAAGGTGGCGGCGGCCGTGCCGACATGGCGCAGGCCGGCGGCCCGGATGGCAGCAAGGCAGCGGAAGCCATCGAAGCGGTCAGCGCGGCACTCGCCGGATAATCCGGGCTCTTACCATTGCAGATGTTTGAAAACCGGGCTGAAAGGTCCGGTTTTTCTTTGGCCAGTTCTCCTTTCCCGTGCTCAAATCGAGCGGTCAAGTCAGCAGGATTTGTCAAATCCGGATGTGGTTCTGTCTGGTTGTTCGGCTTGTATGAGGATCGGCATGAGGGAAGACAGCATCTGGACGGTTTACGAGCAGCGTCTGCGGCGCGTATCGGCCTATATTCACGATCACCTGGACGAGGAGCTCGATCTCGATCGACTCTCCGATATTGCCTGCCTTTCGCCGCATCACTGGCACCGGGTCTACCGGGCCGTGCACGGCGAGACGCTGGCGGCGACCGTCAAGCGGCTCAGGCTGCACCGGGCGGCGGGTGATCTGGTGCGCACAGACTTTTCTGTCGGGGAAATCGCAAGACGGACCGGCTACCCCAATCTCCAATCCTTCAACAGGATTTTCAAATCGGTGTTCGGCATGCCGCCGGCCCGATACCGGAGAGAAGGGAGCCACACGGTCTTTCTATCTGCAAACGGCAAAGGATTTGACGAAATGTACAATGTCACGATGAAAACGGTTGCCCCGCGTGCGCTGGTCGGGGTCAGCCATACCGGCTCCTATATGGACATCGGCCGCGCCTTTGAAACCCTGGGAGGCACGCTGCAGGCGCGCCAGCTCTACAGACCCGAGATGAAGATGATCGGCGTCTATCTCGACGATCCGGACCTGGTGGCGGAAGACAAGCTTCGGTCTTTCGCCTGTGTGACGGAGGGCGAGACTGTGCCTGCGGAAGCGCCGCTGGTGCACAAACATCTCGACGGCGGCGAGTATGCGGTTCTGCGGCACAAGGGGCCTTATGCCGATATGCACAAGGCCTATCAATGGCTCTATGGCGAATGGCTGCCGAAATCGGGCCGGGAAGTCCGCGATACGGTGATGTTCGAGGAATACGTCAACAACCCGCGCGACGCAGCACCTTTGGAACTGCTTACCGACATCTACCTGCCGCTGAAATAGTGGATACGAAGCACCCGGCAAACCTGACCAGCCGGGTGTTTCCTTAATATATAAGCCGGCTAAATATGTGCCGCCCCACTGGCCGCTCCTCAAGGGGATTTTCTGAAAACACCCCAGTGGGTCAGACCCTCCAGCACCCCATCCGCACTATGAGCCTCGGCGTGATAGACATCCGTTCCATCCCCGGCGATGGCTTTCAGCTCCGCAAGGGCATTGCCGACGACGATGCCGCGCACACCCGGAAGCTCGAACATGCTGCGATCGTTGTTGGTGTCTCCGGCCACCACGACATCATCGTGGGAGAGGCCGAGCTGACGGCACAGCCAGGAAAGTGCTGCCCCTTTGTCGATGCCTTCCGGCAGGATGTCGAGATCGCGATTGCTGGAATAGACGAGACGGGCGGCAATTCCGGCGCTCGCCAGCCTTTCCTCGATGGTCGACAGCAGCGCGGTATCGGCGTCATGCAGGTACCAGCTGGACTTTTGCGCATGCTGATAGGCATCCGGCTGCATGGTGATGTCCGAAATATCGAAAAGGGCTTTGGCAATCCGTTCACGATCGAAGCCGGCGCCGATGGAGCGGGCATAGAGACCCGCATGGGACGGTTCCTTCTCATGGTCGAGCATCGTGCCGACCCCGCCGATATAGATATCCGGCTTCGGCAGGGCCGTGGTCGCGACAAACGCCTTCTGGTCCTCGATCAGCCGGCCGCTGTTCAGCACCAATAGTGGCCGGTCGTCTGGGCCAAGACTTTGCCATGCCTGACAAAATCGCGCCTCCGCATCCCTGTTTCCCGCCAGCGTGCCGTCGATATCGCTGCAGAACAGCCGGACGCGCCTCAATCTCCGTCCGTCCATGGTTCCGCCCATTCGTTGTCATCGATCGCCTGCGGCATCGGCCGTCCTTCGACCACGCCGATCAGTTGCTGCGCAATGCCGGTCCAGGTAAACAGGCTGCGCGCCTTGTGGGCGCCCATGCGCGACAGGCGGCCATAGAGCCGCTCGTGTTTCAACGGCTTCATCATGGTGATGCCGAGGTCGTACTTGTCGAAAGGATCGGCAAACAGCGCGTGCCGGCCATAGCTGACGGCGCGGAACAGCCCGCCGTGAATGGTGATGATCGTCGGGGTGCCGCTCGCCATGGCCTCGATCGCCGTCATGCCGAAAGGTTCGTAGCGGCTGGATAAGACGAAAATATCGGCAGCGCGGTAAAAATCGGCAAGATCATCGTCTGCCACGAAGCCGGAAAAGACAACCTTGTCGTTTAGGCCGAGCAATGCAACCCGTTGCTTCAGCTCAGCGAGAATGCCCGCCTCCTGCGGGTCCATGTTTTCACCACCGACGGCCAGATGCAGCCGCGCTTCGGGCTCGCGTTCGGCCAGCACCGAAAAACCGTCGATCAGGAGGTCATAGCCCTTGTTGGTGGCAAGCCGGCCCATGGCCATCACCACCTTGCCTTCAAAGCCGAAGCGCTGACGCGCCATGTCGCGTGTTGCCCTCGACACCGGGAAGAAGCGGTTGTCGTCGTAGCCCGGCGGGATCATGTGCACCCGGTCGCGCGGCAGATTGTAGTCGTTGACGAGCATTTCCACCTGGATCGGCGTTGTCGCGATCACCATGCTGCAGGAGCGATAGATGATCAGCTCATGCTTGATCCTTTCGGAAAAATTGAATTCCTTGTCGAACTCGGCCGCCTTGTCCGGATAATCCGTCTCCATCTGGCGCTTCTTCCACAGACCAAGCGAGTGCGGCGTGTGGATGTGGGTGACACCGAGCGCTTCCGACATGCGCTGTCCGGCAATGCCTGCGTCCCAGTAGTGGCTGTTGATCAGCGTATAGGTGAAATTGTTCCTGCGAACGAAACGGACGGCATTTTCGCACCATTCCATCAGGTGATTGTAGAGATATTCCTTCGCAATGAAGCCGTTGCCGCCGCAGGGAATGCGGATGACGCGGACGCGGTCATCGACTTCGTCGAATTCCGGCTGGTCCTCGAAGCGTCGGGTATAGATATCGACCTCGTGGCCGAGCAGCGCCAGCTTGCGGGCAAGCTCGATGACATAGACGACCTGGCCGCCGGTATCGGCTGCGCCAAGCGGCGGTTCGGCGGCGACGTATCCATGGGTGGAGACGAGGGCGATGCGGGGAAGATGCGAATGGGTCTTGTCGATGGAAACAGTCATTTATGGAGGTTCACGATCTATCTGGGAGGTGAAGCATGCGGAGAGCATGCAAGGGTGTCACATCGCGAACGGACGGGGCCTCAGAAAGTTCCAATAAAAAACCCGGCACGATGGCCGGGTCTTTCAATTCACAATAACAGAGGCGCTTAGGCAGCCATTGCCTTCTTCAGGTTCTCGTCGATCTTGTCGAGGAAGCCGGTGGTGGAGAGCCACGGCTGGTCGGGGCCGATCAGCAGCGCCAGGTCCTTGGTCATGAAGCCTGCCTCGACCGTGTCGACGCAGACCTTTTCCAGCGTGTCGGCGAACTTTGCCAGTTCGGCATTGTTGTCGAGCTTGGCGCGGTGGGCAAGGCCACGCGTCCAGGCGAAGATCGAGGCGATCGAGTTGGTCGAGGTTTCCTCGCCCTTCTGGTGCTGGCGGTAGTGGCGCGTCACCGTGCCGTGCGCTGCTTCGGCTTCGACCGTCTGGCCATCCGGCGTCATCAGCACCGAGGTCATCAGGCCGAGCGAGCCAAAGCCCTGCGCGACGATGTCGGACTGGACGTCGCCGTCGTAGTTCTTGCAGGCCCAGACGTAGCCGCCGGACCATTTCAGCGCCGAAGCGACCATGTCGTCGATCAGGCGATGTTCGTACCAGAGCTTGGCTGCCTTGAATTTCTCGGCGAATTCTTCTTCAAACACCTTCTGGAAGATATCCTTGAAGCGGCCGTCATAGACCTTGAGGATGGTGTTCTTGGTCGACAGATAGACCGGAACGTTGCGCTGCAGGCCGTAGTTCAGCGAGGCGCGGGCGAAATCGGTGATCGATTCGTCGAGGTTGTACATGCCCATGGCAACGCCGGCTGCCGGCGCGTCATAGACTTCATGCTCGATTTCCGTGCCGTCTTCGCCGACGAACTTCATCGTCAGCTTGCCCTTGCCGGGGAACTTGAAGTCGGTGGCGCGGTACTGGTCGCCAAAAGCGTGACGGCCGACGATGATCGGCTTGGTCCAGCCGGGAACCAGGCGCGGCACGTTCTTGCAGATGATCGGCTCGCGGAAGATGACGCCGCCCAGAATGTTGCGGATCGTGCCGTTCGGCGACTTCCACATCTTCTTCAGGCCGAATTCCTCGACGCGCTGCTCGTCCGGGGTGATCGTCGCGCACTTGACGCCGACGCCGTGCTTCTTGATCGCATTGGCGGAATCGATCGTCACCTGATCGTTCGTCGCATCGCGGTTTTCCATGCCAAGGTCGTAATATTCCAGATCGATATCCAGGTAGGGATGGATCAGCTTTTCCTTGATGAACTGCCAGATGATGCGGGTCATTTCATCGCCGTCGAGCTCGACGACCGGATTGGCGACCTTGATCTTTGTCATGTTGCAAACCTCTGCATGGGGTTGGTTGGAAACGGGATTGCGCCCCTATAGCATCCAGTTCACCACAGGCAAAGGCATACGGCGGGATTCCGCTCGCGTTTCCCGCCGATTGCAAAAGCCGGGTTCAATGGCCCCGCACAGCCCGCGGGTAATCGGCGAGACGCTGCTTTGCATAGCCTCTTTCCTCGCGGGCGAGGATGCTTTCCGCATCGAGCGAGGCAATCGAGGCGCTGCGATCGGCCGGCACCAAGCCGTCGCGTTGCAAGGCAAGATAACGGCCGCAGCAAACCCTCAGAAACGATGTGAAATTTTCCGGCGCGTGGCCTTCGCGAAGCGATTCAACATAGAGCCGGCCGATCAGGCGGCCCACCGACATGCCGTCCCGGTCGCCAATATCGTCAAGAATGGACCAGAAGAAGCTTTCAAGCCGGATGCTGGTCGCCACGCCGTCGATCCGCACCGAGCGGGTGACACTTTGCCAGAGCGCCGGGTCGGCGCCGATGAATAGTCTGCACATCCGTTCCTCCCAGAACTCCGGCCTTGCTTGAAGTGTTTACCCTTCGGTGCGGTTTGGCAAGGCCGCCGTCAGGCGGCGGATCGCGTCAGGGGTGCGCTGTGGCGGATCTCCGTGCCGAGCGCCGTCAGGAACTGACCGATCCAGGCCGGATGGGCGGGCCAGGCGGGTGCAGACACCAGATTGCCGTCGGTGACGGCCTGGTCCACCGGGATATCCGCATAGCGACCACCCGCAAGCTCGACATCGAAACGGCAGGCGGGATAGGCAGAGCAGGTGCGTCCCTTCAGTACGCCGGCTGCCGACAGAAGTTGCGCGCCATGGCAGATCGCCGCCACCGGCTTGCCCGCGTCGAAGAAATGCCGAACCATGGCGATCACGTTCGCATCGAGCCTCAGATATTCCGGCGCCCGCCCGCCCGGAATGACCAGCGCGTCGTAGCTCTCGGCCTTGGTATCGGCAAATGTCGCGTTCAGGGTAAAATTGTGGCCGCGTTTTTCCGAATAGGTCTGGTCGCCCTCGAAGTCATGGATGGCCGTGGCGATCTGCTCGCCAGCCGCCTTGCCCGGGCAGACAGCGTGGACAGTGTGACCGACGGCGAGCAGCGCCTGGAAAGGCACCATCGTCTCGTAGTCCTCGGTGAAATCGCCGCAGATCATCAGAATTTTCTTGCCGCCCATCTTATCCTCCATCGGGTTGCGAACGCTGTCAGGATGCCACAGGCGTGCTCCTGCCGGGTATTAGCCGGATACTACATCGCAGGCGGGCGAGGGGCGGGACACACAGCACCATTCCGGTCAGGGTATTGCCAGCCAAGGCAAGGAAGCCGAGTAGCCGGTTGCCCCTCCAACTGGGCAAGAAACCACCGAAACGGACTTTGAAGCAGACGCATGGCAGGCACAAACAGCGAGCGCGAACTGCTGGTGGAAGGGCCCCGCGATCATTCTGGCGCATTCGCAGTTTGGCGAAAATATCGCCGGTTGCCGCCGATCGCCGATTCGCGCTAACTGCTCTTTGTCGGGGTGAGATGAAAGCGGGAGCGCTGGATGAAGATGAAGGCGGCATGCATGGCATCGGTCATGCTGGCGGGGCCAGCTTTTGCCGATGGACGCGACGAACTGGTGCGCAGCTATGTGGATCGGATCGTCGTCAATTCGCTGGACGAGCCGGATCGCCATGAGCCCTATTTCACCGAAAGCCAATTGCTGAACGACTTCAGCGGCGATTTCGTCAATGCTTACGCTGAAGCGCTGAAGGCATCCCGCAAGCGGGGCGATGCGGTTTTGTTCGAGACCGATCCGATGACGGGTGACGCGAACAGATGTCCCATCGGAAAGACCGGGATCGTGGAACGAACCCGTAGCGACGCGCCCGACATGCTCGACGTTACACTAGATCTGCCGTCCTGCGATGCCGCCGCCGCGCGTTCGATCCGCCTGATGTTCTTCCTTGAAAAGGGCGGATCGTCTTCGGGGCTGTACCGGATCGACGACGTGCTGCGCTTCGTCGGGGAGGGAAATTGGTTTTCGCTGAAAGCGTGGCTGGAGCGGGGCGCCCAGCCCTGATGCGGCCCCTATTCATCATCCTTTTTGATTTTCTTGCCGCTTTGTGCCAGTGAGACGCCCTAATCTGCGGGAAGGCAATGGAATGGCAGGAACGAACAGCGAGCGCGTGCTTCTCACCGAAGGACCGGCAATCATCCTGGTGCATCCGCAGCTTGGCGAGAACATCGGCATGGTGGCGCGCGCCATGGCCAATTTCGGCCTGTCGGAATTGCGGCTGGTCAGTCCGCGCGATGGCTGGCCAAGCGAAAAGGCGCGTTCCGCCGCAAGCCGCGCCGATCACGTCATCGATGCCGCCAAGGTCTATGAGACTGTGCCGGAAGCCATCGCCGACCTCAACTTCGTCTATGCGACGACGGCGCGCGACCGTTACGGCTACAAGCCGGTGCGTTCGCCGCTGGTGGCGGCCGAAACATTGCGCAGCCGTTTCAACATGGGCGAGGCGACCGGTATCCTGTTCGGGCGCGAGCGTACGGGGCTCACCAATGAGGAGGTGGCGCTCGCCGACGAGATCGTCACTTTTCCGGTCAACCCGGCCTTCGCTTCGCTCAATCTGGCGCAGGCGGTGCTTTTGATGTCCTACGAGTGGCTGAAGACATCAATGGAATCGCGTGAGGAAACCTCCTTCCAGGCACTGTCGCAGAACCCTGCCACCAAGGATCAGCTGCAGGGCCTGTTCGATCATGTCGAGGAGGCTCTGGAGGCGCGCGGCTACTTCCGGCCGGTCGCCAAAAAGCCGAAATTGGTGGACAATTTGCGCGCGGTCCTGACCCGCCCCGGCTTTACCGAATCCGAAATCCGGCTGGTGCGCGGCATCATCTCATCGCTCGATCGTTTCACCCGCGAGGCGCCGCGGGGTGCCGGAGCGCCGGAAAATTCGCGCGCGAAAAAGGGTGACGATACCGGTGACGATCTGTGAACTGAAGCCCATCCTCGTTTTCGACAGCGGTATCGGCGGGCTGACCGTGCTGCGCGAGGCCCGCGTGCTGATGCCGGAGCGGCATTTCATCTATGTCGCCGACGATGCCGGTTTTCCCTATGGCGGCTGGGAGGAGGAGGCGCTGAAGGAGCGCGTCATCTCGCTGTTTACGAGATTGCTTGACGAACACGATCCCGAAATCTGCATCATCGCCTGCAATACCGCCTTTACGCTCGTCGGTGCCGATCTGCGCGCGGCTTTCCCTGAGATGCGTTTCGTTGGCACCGTGCCGGCGATCAAGCCTGCGGCAGAGCGGACACGCTCCGGCCTCGTCTCGGTGCTGGCGACGCCGGGCACCGTCAAGCGCGCCTATACCCGCGATCTCATCCAGTCCTTCGCCTCGCAATGCCATGTCCGGCTTGTCGGCTCGGAAAACCTTGCCCGCATGGCGGAAGCCTATATTCGCGGCGAGCCGGTCGATGATGCGGCGGTTTTGTCCGAGATTGAGCAGTGTTTCGTCGAGAAGGATGGCCAGAAGACCGATATCGTCGTGCTTGCCTGCACGCATTATCCGTTCATGGCCAATGTCTTCCGGCGCCTGGCACCCTGGCCGGTGGACTGGCTCGACCCGGCCGAGGCGATCGCCCGCCGGGCGCGCAGCCTTGTGCCCTTGCCGGATGGCTTTGAACCGTTGAACGGCATTGATCCTGCGATCTTTACATCGGGCAAGCCCGACTTCACCACGCGCCGGCTGCTTCAGGGCTTTGGGCTCACCTTGCGGTAAACGAAGTCTTTCTTAGCTGTGGGTTTCTGTTGTACCGACGCGCAAAACAGCAGAAACGGTGTTAAGTCTCCCTGCTTGCGGGTTCGTGGCGGCGCATCCGCATGACAGCGCCGCGCGTCAATGACGCGCAAAGGTCGCTGTAACACTTTAGATCTGCTGCATAATTTTATCCTTCAATCGATTCCGATTTAAAGGAATTATGCAGTGGCATTTTGAACGAGGTGGATATGAAAGTCGGCATCGATATGGGGACGGCGTCCGATGGCGCATCCGTTCCGCTCGATATCGAGGAGCTGCTGGCGACGCGCCTTCTGGTGCAGGGCAATTCCGGCTCGGGAAAATCACATCTGCTGCGCCGGTTGCTGGAACAGTCCGCCCCGTGGGTGCAGCAGTGCATCATCGACCCGGAAGGCGATTTCGTCACGCTGGCCGACAAGTTCGGCCATGTGGTGATCGAGGGCGAGCGCACGGAAGCCGAGCTGATCGGTATCGCCAGCCGTATCCGCCAGCATCGCGTCTCCTGCGTGCTTTCGCTGGAGGGACTGGACATCGAGCAGCAGATGCGCAGCGCCGGCATCTTCCTCAATGCGATGTTCGATGCCGACCGCGACTATTGGTATCCGGTGCTGGTGGTTGTCGACGAGGCGCAGATGTTTGCGCCGTCGGTTGCCGGTGACGTCTCCGAAGAGGCGCGCAAAATTTCGCTCGGCGCCATGACCAACCTGATGTGCCGCGGCCGCAAACGTGGCCTTGCCGGCGTCATCGCCACGCAGCGGCTGGCAAAGCTTGCCAAGAACGTGGCCGCCGAGGCTTCCAACTTCCTGATGGGCCGTACCTTCCTTGATATCGACATGGCGCGCGCCGCCGACCTGCTCGGCATGGACCGGCGCACGGCCGAAATGTTCCGTGACCTGAAGCGCGGCTCGTTCGTGGCGCTCGGCCCGGCCCTGTCGCGCCGTCCGCTGCCGGTGACCATCGGCAATGTCGAGACCTCGGCCCGCTCCACCAGCCCGAAGCTGACGCCGCTGCCCGAAGCGGTCGCCGATGTCGAAGACCTGATCTTTACGCCGGATCCGGAAGAGCTGATCCGGCCGATCATGCGGCGGCAGAGCGCCCAGCCACGCCCTGCCACCGATATTCTCGCCGAGCTTTCCCGCCCGCGTCCCGAGCCAATCAGCCTTGCAGAACCGAAGGCGCCGGTGCCGGAAATGCCTGCGCAGGAGCGCGAAGCGTTGCTCGACGGCCTGCTTGCCGAGATTCTCGAACATCCCGAAGCGGCGTTCCGCGCCGATGCCGAGTTGTTTCAGGATTTTCTCGTCCGCTGCCGCATCCGGCGCGTTCCCGGCGCGCCTCTTTCTCTGAGTGCCTTCCGCCGCAAGATGGCCGTTGCCCGGTCCGGTGTGGATGCCGAGACCGCCGCGACTGAAATCTGGGCGTCTGCGCTCAACCTGTCGCGCAATGTCACGGACGATCTGCAGGGCGTGTTCCTGCTGGTGGCGCAGTCTGCCGTCCGCAATCTGCCATGCCCGTCGGATGCAATGATCGCGCGTGCCTACGGCACCCATTCCGCCCGCCGCGCCCGCCGCCTGCTCGGCTATTTCGAGGAGCAGGGCCTGATCGTCGTTCACAGCGACCTTTCCGGCAAAAGGATCGTGGCGTTTCCGGATCTGCAGGTCGAGACGGCGCCGGGGGCAGCCGATGCTGTCTATGATGACGCCGGAAACCGCAGCGCTGCGGAGTAAGGCCTTCAGTCCCCTATAACGTGAAGTGCATTCTGTCCGCCGATGACTGCTTCCGTTGAAAGCCGGCGATCAAAGGTCGCAAAATACCCGCCATGGTACACTGCTAGCCCCAGCAGGTAGGTGTCGGTAATCTGCTCTGGCGAAGATATATGTTCGATCCGAAAAATGCGATCATCCGTAAGGCTGATGGTTTCGCTCCAGAATTCGTGTTCCGGAGCGTATTTCAACGTGCTCAGCATATCAACCAAGGTCGACGCGGAGCCGGGGCTCTGGGGATACTTCTTGTTCGAAACTATTCGGACGAGGCCATTTTCTGTTATGGCACACGTTGCCCATCCATCTTCCGAATGCGTCCTGAGCCATGAATGGGCAAGATCATGATGGATATGATATCTGTCTATCAATGCGATCAGGACGTTCACATCCAGAAGGTAGCGCATCATTCGTCATCGCGAAGAGCGTTTACCATCTCCAATGTGACGGTTTTGCCGTCGGCGCGCTTTGGCAGCAAGGGTATCCCGTTGCGCATTTCGTATCGACGAAATGATGCGATCGAACGTCTCGCAGATTCCGACAAGATCTCCTCGACGGTACTATTTTGCTGCTTTGCAATCTCAGTGGCCGTCGCTACCAAGGCCTCATCAACTTCGATTGTCATCCGCATGGTCGTCTCCAAACATCCGATATATGTATATAGCTGACGCTGCCTTCAGTCTCAATGCGTGCTGGTGTTGACATTTCCATGACATCCGACTAGACAGCCGCTCAACGCCGGGCCGAAATGCCCGGTGTTACTTTTAGTGGCGCATATGCCTTATCTTTCCGGCGAAGCCGGAAAGGGAAATGCGCAAACCGACATGTCCCGTGGATTCTCCGTTAGCGTAATGTGAGAAGCCTGTCAGAGCTTTCAAAAGAAGCTCAGAGGAGGGCGTGTTTCCTTGATCCGGTTTGGCAACAAACCGGTGTAACCAGTTGAAGGGAAATGCGATGAGCAAGCGCGAATCGTCCAAGTACAAAATTGACCGCCGTATGGGCGAGAACATCTGGGGCCGTCCGAAGTCCCCGGTGAACCGCCGCGAATACGGTCCTGGCCAGCACGGCCAGCGCCGCAAGTCCAAGCTTTCCGACTTCGGCGTGCAGCTGCGCGCCAAGCAGAAGCTCAAGGGCTACTACGGCGACATCCGCGAAAAGCAGTTCCGTGCGATCTTCGCCGAAGCTGACCGCCGCAAGGGTGACACCTCCGAAAACCTGATCGGCCTGCTCGAATCGCGCCTCGACGCGATCGTCTACCGCGCCAAGTTCGTTCCGACGGTCTTTGCTGCCCGTCAGTTCGTCAACCACGGCCACGTCAAGGTCAACGGCGTTCGCGTCAACATCGGTTCGTACCGCTGCAAGGCTGGTGACGTGATCGAAGTGCGCGAAAAGTCCAAGCAGCTCGTTTCGGTTCTCGAAGCCGTTTCGCTCGCTGAACGCGACGTTCCGGACTATATCGAAGTCGATCACAACAAGATGGTTGCGACCTTCGCCCGCGTTCCGGCCCTGACCGACGTTCCGTACCCGGTCATCATGGAACCGAACCTCGTCGTCGAATTCTATTCGCGATAATTTCTTCGGGCCTTGGCCTTGTGAAATTCGAAAAAGCCACTCAGAGATGGGTGGCTTTTTTGTTGCGCTGCACACATGCGGAGAATGACTGATGCCCGGCCCGTTGGACCTGCAGTCTGTTGTCGATGATATCCACCGCGAGCTTGTCCCACGGCTCGGCGAGGGCAGGGTGGCCGACTATATCCCGCAGCTTGCCCGCGTCGATCCCAGGAGCTTTGGCATGGCCATCGTCACGGTCGATGGCGATGTGCATATGGCCGGCGATGCGCAGGTGCCATTCTCCATCCAGAGCATTTCCAAGGTTTTCACGCTGACGCTGGCACTCGGCAAGCATGGCGAAAACATCTGGAAGCGGGTCGGCCGCGAACCCTCCGGTTCCGCCTTCAATTCCATCGTCCAGCTCGAGCATGAGCACGGCATTCCGCGCAATCCCTTTATCAACGCCGGCGCGATCGCCATTACCGATCTGGTGCTGGCCGGGCATACGCCGAAGGAAGCGATCGGCGAAGTTGTCCGGTTCGTGCGTTATCTGGCCGACGAGGACGATATCGCCATCGATCCCGAAGTCGCCAGATCAGAGGCGGCGACCGGCTACCGCAACTTTGCGCTTGCCAATTTCATGCGCTCCTTCGGCAAGCTCGATCATCCCGTCGAGCATGTGCTCGGCGTCTATTTCCATCAATGCGCGCTGGCGATGAGCTGCGTCCAACTGGCCAAGGCGGGACTGTTTCTGGCCGCGTCCGGTACCAATCCGCTGACCAAGCATTCCGTCGTCTCGCGTCAGCGGGCGCGGCGTATCAATGCGCTCATGCTGACCTGCGGCCACTATGATGGCTCCGGCGATTTCGCCTATCGCGTCGGCCTGCCGGGCAAGAGCGGTGTCGGCGGCGGCATCCTGTGCGTCGCGCCGGGCAAGGCCTCCGTCGCCGTCTGGTCGCCGGGGCTGAACCACAACGGCAATTCGCTGCTCGGTTCCCTGGCGCTCGAAATGCTCGCCAGCCGCACCGGATGGTCCGTGTTCGGGGCATAGGCGGCCCGTTACCGAAGTTTCACACGGCTCGCGGCGCATTTTCCTTGATCTTGCGGGCTGACGCAGGCAAGTGCAGGGCACAACACGCGCGCGAACGTGGTTTCTGCCGCGCCTTTCCAATCCGGGACTTTGTCATGGATATTGCCATCCAACAGCCTTTAGCCGACATCGACGATCCGTTGCCAGAATCCGATCCGGCGAACGACATGATGCATCCGATCTTCGCGAAGATGCCCGCCTCCGTTTCGTTCAACAAGCTGCGCAAGCGGCTACTGCGGCAGGTGCGCCAGGCGATCGAGGATTTCGGCATGCTGAACGGCCAGAAGCGCTGGCTGATCGGCGTCTCCGGCGGCAAGGACAGCTATAGCCTGCTGGCGCTTTTGATGGACCTCAAATGGCGCGGCCTGTTGCCGGTGGAACTCATCGCCTGCAATCTCGATCAGGGCCAGCCGAATTTTCCAAAGCATATCCTGCCGGAATACCTCTCGTCGGTCGGCGTCAAGCATCGGATCGAATATCGCGACACCTATTCGATCGTGAAGGAGAAGGTGCCGGCTGGCGGCACCTATTGCGCGCTCTGTTCGCGCCTGCGCCGCGGCAATCTCTACCGGATCGCCCGCGAGGAAGGCTGCGATGCGCTGGTGCTTGGCCATCACCGCGAGGATATTCTCGAGACCTTCTTCATGAACTTCTTCCACGGCGGCAGGCTGGCCACCATGCCGGCCAAGCTCTTGAACGATGACGGTGATCTGATGGTGCTGCGGCCGCTCGCCTATGCCGCCGAAGACGATCTGGCGAAGTTCGCCGCGGCGATGGAGTTTCCGATCATCCCGTGCGACCTCTGCGGCTCGCAGGACGGGCTTGAGCGTAACGCCATGAAGGCGATGCTATCGGATATCGAGCGCCGCATGCCCGGCCGCAAGGACACGATGTTGCGCGCACTTGGCCACGTCAATCCGTCGCATCTGCTCGACCCGAAACTGTTCGATTTCCAATCTCTCTTCGCGGAGCCCAAAGCATGACGTCTGCCATCGATATCGCTGCCATCGCCAATATCCTGCAGGAAGCCGCCTTCAAGGAAATCCTGCCAAAGTTCCGCAATCTCGGTGCCGGCGACGTGCGGATGAAGTCGGAGGCGATCGATCTGGTGACCGAGGCGGATGAAGCCGCAGAACGGCTGATCAAGGCGCGGATGGCAGACATCGCGCCGGATGCATTGTTCATCGGCGAGGAGACGGTGGCTGCCAACCCGGCGCTGCTGGCTAGTCTCGCCGAGGCTGATCTTGCCATCGTCGTCGACCCGATCGACGGCACGTTCAACTATGCGGCGGGCATGCCGCTGTTCGGTGTCATGGCCGCCGTCGTCTCCAAGGGTGAAACAGTCGCTGGCCTCATCTATGATCCGATGGGCAATGACTGGGTCATCGCCGAAAAGGGCTCGGGCGCCTGGCTGTGCAAGGCTGACGGTTCGCAGGAGCAGCTTTCCACGGTTCCGGCCGTGCCGCTTGACAGCCTTGTCGGCTGCGCCTCCACCGGCTTCTATTCTCCGGAAAACCGTCGCATCGTCATGAGCAACATGGCCAAGGTGCGCATCGCCACCAGCTATCGCTGTGCCGCACACGAGTATCGCGCCTTTGCCGGCGGTCACTTTCACTTCCTGATGTACCAGAAGCTGATGCCCTGGGATCATCTCGCCGGAACGCTGATCGCGCAGGAGGCCGGCGGCTATGCCGCCCGGTTCGATGGTTCGCCGTATATGCCGCATCATGTCGATGGCGGCCTGCTGCTCGCCTCCGACAAGGATTGCTGGGACGCGCTGCGCCGCGAGGTCTTTACCGTCTGAAACAAGACAAGACACCTATGAAAAAGGCCCGTCCGGAATTTACCGGGCGGGCCTTTTCATGTGCTGGTTCAATGGACTACATATGCCCGCCAGCGCCCTCAAGCGTCGCGTGATCGTCGCCCGGATGGGTGAAGAGCTTGCCCTTTTCCGCCCAGAGCACGGCCAGGATCGTCACCACGCCAAAAACCGTGAACCCGGCAAACAGCGGCTGGACCGTGCCGTTGAACAGCTGGCCGACGGTGCCACCGATCAGCGCGCCGCCGGTGGTGGAAACGAAGCCGGTGATGGCGGTGGCGGTTCCTGCCAGATTCCCCATCGGCTCCAGGCTGATCGCGGTGAAATTGGTGGCGATTACCGCAAACATCATCAAAAGCACGGAAAACAGCAGGTAGGCGACGAGGAAGTCCGGCCGGCCGCTGAGTGACAGCAACAGCCCTGCGCCCGAAAGCAGCGTGAACAGGATCATCGCCACATGCGAGATGCGCCGCATGCCGAAGCTGCGGACGAAATAGCCGTTGGCGAAGTTGGCAACCGCAATGCCGCCGGCCGTGCCGGCAAAGGCGATCGGCAGCCAGTCGCCGAGGCCGTAGACCTCGCCGAAGATCTGCTGGACGGTGACGATGTAGGCGCAGATGACGGCGGTGAACAGCGTCATGCCGATCATGTAGCCGCAGGTGACGCGGTTGGTCAGCACCGTGCGGAAGCCGGAGGCAACGGAGGCGACCGACAGCGGCAAGCGTTCATTCTTCGGCAGCGATTCCTTCAGCCGCATGGCCGCCCAGACGAACAGGATGGCGCCGACGCAGCCGAGCAGGATGAAGATCCAGTGCCAGTTGGCGTAGTAGATGACGGCCTGGCCGAGCGATGGCGCAACGATCGGCACGATCATGAAGACGATCATCACATAGGACATGACACGCGCCATTTCGCGGCCGCCGAAGCAGTCGCGCACGATGGCCATCGTGGTGATGCGGACGGCTGCGGCACCGATGCCTTGCACGAAACGCAGCAGAAGCAGCATTTCAAAGCTTCGGGTCAAGGCCGCACCGAACATGGTCAGGGTGAAGAAGGCAAGACCGGCGAGCAGGATGTTGCGGCGTCCGAAGGTGTCGGAAAGGCTGCCGAAGACGATCTGCGAGCAGCCGAACCCGAAGAAGAAGACACCGATGACCAGCTGGGTGTCATTGGTATTGGCGACGTTCAACGACTGGCCGATGGCGGGCAGGGCCGGCAGCATGATGTCGATGGCAATGGCCACGCTGGCGGTCATGAGGGCGATGGTGATGACGAATTCGAAAAAGCCCAAACCTATTCGGGAAGAGCCGATATTTTCGACGTGTTCAGTGGTGGTGGTGGCGGACATGGAGGAACCTATGAATGTCTTGACGTATGAATGTCTTGGGAGGAGACAGGGACGTTCAGATTGCGGGGTTGTGCGGGCTGAAAAGCTTGCCTTTTTCGGCCGTGAGAACAAAAGCCAGGCCGACCACGGAAACGGTCAGGAAGCCGATGGCAAGCGGTGTCACCGTGCCGTCGAACGCCTGTCCGATAGCCGCGCCGATGGTGGCGCCGCCGATCGTCTGGGTGAAACCCAAAACCGAGGATGCGGTTCCGGCGACGTGGCCGAGCGGCTCCATGGCCATGGCGTTGAAGTTCGAGCCGATCAGTCCGAACTGGAACATGGCGCAGGCGTAGAGCAGCACAAAAAGCCAGAAGGGCAGCGCGCCGGAGACCGATGCTGCGACCCAGACCAGGCTTGAAATGACAAACCCGATCAATGCCCCGTGCGAAAGACGGCGCATGCCATAGCGCTTGACCAGCCGTGAATTGGTGAAGGAGGCGAGCGCCATCATCCCGGCAAAGCCTGCGAAGACCAGCGGAAACCAGTGTCCGAGACCGTAGATGCCGACAAGGATCTGTTGCGCCGAGTTGATGAAGCCGAACAGCGAGCCGAACAGAAAGGCGGCCGCCAGCGAGTAGCAGAGCGAGACCCGGTTGGTCAGGACGATGCGAAAGCCGGCAAGGATCGACGTCACCGTGAATGGCCGGCGGTGTTCGACCGACAGCGTTTCGGGAAGACGCAGCATGACCAGCGTGGCAACCGAGACCGCGAACAGGCAGATGACCACGAAGATCATGTGCCATTCGGCAAAGATCATGATCAGCTGGCCGGCACTGGGGGCAATGACCGGCACGATCATGAAGACCATCAGCACCAGCGACATGACTTCCGCCATCATTCGCCCGCCGTAGACATCACGGACAATCGAGATGGTGATGACCCGCGTGGCCGCCGCACCGATACCCTGGATGAAACGCAGCATCAGCAATCCGGTAAAGGTGGGAACGAAGACGATGGCAAGCGCACAGAGTGCGTAGAGGCCAAGGCCGCCGAGCAGGGGCAGCTTGCGGCCGAAGCGGTCCGACAGCGGGCCGAAAAAGAGCTGGGCGCAGCCCATGCCGAGCAGATAGGCGGTGATGACATACTGGCGCGTGTTTTCATCGGCGACGCCGAGGCTGGCGCCGATCTCCTGCAGGCCGGGCAGCATGATGTCGATCGAAATGGCGTTGATCGCCATCAGCATGGCCATCAGCGCAACAAATTGCGGTTTTGACAAAGCCGGTATGCCCGGCGCCTCGGATGTTGTGGTCATAGGAATATTCCTGGCAATTGTGCCGGGCGCCGAAACTGGAAGCGGAATCGGAAACGTTTTCGGCGCAGATGAAAATGCTGGAGCCAGCAAGGAGATCGAACCAAAAGCGCGGCTCCGAAGCGCTTTCAAAAACGGGAACCGGGTCGAAGCAACGCCGGCAAATGCACCGGCGATCACGAAGATATGCGGGAGGTCAGACCTGGCCTCGCTGAAGGGCGCAGAAATCTGCGCCACGTGTGCATACTCCCAACATCGCGACCAGCTTGTGACAGCGAATCATATTGGTTTCGGCTAAAAAAGGGCGCGCAATATTAGTCTGATGTCACGGTCACCTTGAATCAAAAAAGGCGGTGATCCGCCTTTTTCAGGTGTCACTGTGGCTTAAATCAGGTTTCAGGCTGCGCCCTTGACCGCGATGCCATGGTCTTCGAAATGCGACTGGAGTTCGCCAGCCTGGAACATTTCCCGCACGATGTCACAGCCGCCGATGAATTCGCCCTTGATGTAGAGCTGCGGAATGGTCGGCCAGTTGGAATAGTCCTTGATGCCCTGGCGAAGGTCTGCGTCGGCGAGCACGTTGATGCCCTTGTAATCGACGCCGATGTAATCGAGCATCTGCACAACCTGGCCGGAGAACCCACACTGCGGGAACTGCGGGGTGCCCTTCATGAAAAGAACGACATCGTTGCTCTTCACTTCATTGGCGATGAAATCGTTGATACCGCTCATGTCGTAGTCCTTCCTGCTCCCGCTTCAAGGGCCGGGGTGTCGATTATTGTTAGATAGCATGCACGTCGGTGATTTTCACCACCTTAGTACAACAAAAATTGATGGCTTGCACGATGGCAACAGGTGGCTGCGCCGTCTCAGCTGGTCTTGCTGCGCGATGCCGCGGTCCGGCGGCGGCTCACCTGCTTCTTTGCCGGCTTTGCCTTCGTTGCCGGAGCCTTCTTGAAGCGGCCGGTGGTGGCAGAGCGCGTCTGGCGCCTCTGGCGCTTCGTCGCGGTCCGGCCACCGGCCTTCTTCAGAATTTCCTTCAGAACGCTCTCGACAACACCGCTGACCAGTTCATTCATGAGGTTGGCCATCGGGAGCTTATTCCGGCGCCGACGTCTGAAGGGCGAGCGCGTGCAGAACGCCGCCCATATTGCCCTTCAGTGCGTTGTAGACCATCTGGTGCTGCTGCACCCGGCTCTTGCCGCGGAAGGCTTCCGCGACAACTTCGGCGGCATAGTGATCGCCGTCGCCGGCAAGGTCCCGAATTGTCACCTTTGCGCCGGGAATGCCCGACTTGATCATGTCTTCAATATCGCCAGGTGCCATCGGCATGGTCTGTACTCCCTGAATTACTCGGCGGCGGTCTGTATTTCGCCTTCCATGAAGTCAGGGAACCATGATTCATGTGCCGAGCGCAATTGCAGAATTGCAAGCGGCTTGGCCGCGCCGAGAATGACCTCGGTTCCGCCGGTGCTGCCGATCGAAGGCGCTGCCACGCCGGCAGCCTTTGCCCGCCCGGCGACCACGGCTGCATGTTCCGGCTTGACCGTGACGACATAGCGTCCCTGGTCTTCGCCGAAGAACACAGCGATTGGGTCGCGGCCGGCAACAGCCGACACCTTGGCGCCGATGCCCGATGCCATCGCCATTTCGGCAACGGCGAGCGCCAGTCCGCCGGAGGAGCAGTCATGCACGGCCGTCGTCAGGCCATCATTGATCAGTTGGCGGACGAAATCGCCGGTCGTGCGCTCATGGGCGAGATCGACATGCGGGGCAGGACCGTCGGTGCGGCCGTGAATGTCACGCAGATAGACCGACTGGCCGAGATGCGTTCCAAGGCCTTCCGGCGCGCCGACAAGCAGGATTGTCTCGCCTTCGGCAGCAAAGCGGATGCGGGCCATCTGCGACCAGTCGGCGAGCAGTCCGACGCCGCCGATTGTCGGGGTCGGCAGAATGCCCTGGCCGTTGGTCTCGTTGTAGAGCGAGACGTTGCCGGAGACGATCGGGAAATCGAGCGCGCGGCAGGCTTCGCCGATGCCCTTGATGGCATGGACGAGCTGGCTCATGATCTCCGGACGTTCGGGGTTGCCGAAGTTGAGATTGTCGGTGGCAGCCAGCGGCAAGGCGCCGGTCGCGGTGATGTTACGCCAGCACTCGGCCACCGCCTGCTTGCCGCCTTCGAATGCATCGGCCTCGACATAACGCGGTGTTACGTCGGAGGAGAAGGCAAGCGCCTTGGTCGGGTGACCCTCAACGCGGACAACGCCGGCATCGCCGCCCGGCAGCTGCAGCGAATTGCCCTGGATCAACGTATCGTACTGCTCATACACCCAGCGGCGCGAGGAATTGTTGGCGGAACCGACCAGGGACAGAACCGCATCGGCGATGTCGGCCTGGGGAATGTCGCCGGCTGCGAGCGGGGCAGCAACCTTCGCCGGGGTCCAGGGGCGGTCATATTCCGGTGCTTCGTCGCCCAGTTCCTTGATCGGCAGGTTGGCGACTTCCTCGCCCTGATGGATGACGCGGAAGCGCAGGTCGTCGGTGGTCTTGCCGACAATGGCGAAATCCAGGCCCCATTTGACGAAGATCGCCTTGGCGACCTCTTCCTTGGCGGGTTCCAGAACCATGAGCATGCGCTCCTGGCTTTCCGACAGCATCATCTCATAGGCCGTCATGCGCTCTTCGCGCACCGGCACCTTGTCCAGTTCCAACTCGATGCCGAGGCCACCCTTGGCGCCCATTTCGACCGCCGAGCAGGTGAGGCCGGCAGCACCCATATCCTGGATGGCGATAACGGCACCGGTCTTCATCAGCTCAAGGCAGGCTTCAAGCAGGCATTTTTCGGTGAAGGGGTCGCCGACCTGTACGGTCGGGCGCTTTTCCTCGATCGATTCGTCGAATTCCGCCGACGCCATGGTCGCGCCGCCGACGCCGTCGCGGCCGGTCTTGGCGCCGAGATAGACGACCGGCAGGCCGACGCCCTTGGCTTCCGACAGGAAGATCGCATCGGACTTTGCAAGGCCAGCGGCAAAGGCATTGACAAGGATATTACCGTTGTAGCGGGCGTCGAACTCGACCTCGCCGCCAACCGTCGGCACGCCGAAGGAATTGCCGTAGCCGCCGACGCCGGCAACCACCCCGGACACGAGGTGGCGGGTCTTCGGATGATCCGGAGCGCCGAAACGCAGGGCGTTCATCGCAGCGATCGGGCGCGCGCCCATGGTGAAGACGTCGCGCAGGATGCCGCCAACGCCGGTTGCCGCACCCTGGTAGGGCTCGATATAGGAGGGGTGGTTGTGGCTCTCCATCTTGAAGACGACGCAATCGCCATCGTCGATATCGACCACGCCGGCATTTTCGCCCGGGCCCTGGATGACGCGCGGACCGGTGGTCGGCAGCGTGCGCAGCCATTTCTTCGAGGACTTGTAGGAGCAGTGTTCGTTCCACATCGCCGAGAAGATGCCGAGCTCGGTAAAGGTCGGCTCGCGGCCGATCAGGCCAAGAATGCGCTGATACTCATCCGGCTTCAGGCCATGGGAGGCAATCAACTCGGGGGTGATGGGGCGGGTATTGGAAATGGTCATCGGGGTCCATTCGGTCCGTTGGAGCATCCCGGACGGCAAAGCTCCGTCTCCTGATGGGGATGCGTCAAAACAAAGAGATCACGTCGGGGCTTCTTTAACTGAAGCGTCTGCCGGATGCGACAGGAAAATGCCGGAAAAGCACAGGAGATGACGTGCTTTTTGCCAATGATGCGGCGGTCGGTTCAGGCGAAGCTGTCGTAACCGGTGCGGCCGCTGTCGAGCAGGCGGCGGAGCGTCAGAAATCCGCGCCGGACTTCGTTGCGATCGGCAGGTGACGAGAAGCCGATCCGCACCCGGTGATAGACGCTGTCGGTCCGCCCGGCTTTGAACTCATCCTCGTCATCGACCAGCACGCCCTCCTCGAATGCCGCGTGCTTGAAGGTGCCGGAGAACCAGGGTTCGGACAGTTTCAGCCAGAGGAAGGGCACATGCGGATGGGAGTTGAACTCGATGCCGGAAAAGATTTCGCGCGCCATCTGCTCGCGTGCCCGGATTTCATCGATGCTTCTGGAGCGCAGGATCGCGGCTTCACCGCTCATAACCAGCCGGGCGCAAAGCTCGGCAAGCAGAAATGGCATGCCGCCGCTGACCATCTTGTGGGCGATACGGATGCGCTGGCTGAAATGGGGAGGGCAGGCGACCCAGCCGCCGCGCACACCCGCAGCCACCGATTTCGACAGGCCGCCGACCAGGAACGTCCGCTCGGGAGCAAGTTCGGCCAGGAGCGGGGTCATGTCGCCGGTCATGGCGCCATAAAGATCGTCCTCCAGCAGCCAGACGCCATAACGGCGGGCGATGTCGGCAATGGCCTGCCTGCGCTCCAGCGACAGCGTGACGACTGTCGGGTTCTGTGCCGTCGGCATCAGGAAGGCAAGCTTGGGGTGTTGCTGGGCGCAGACGCGCTCGAAGTCTTCCGGATCCATGCCGTAGTCGTCGGTGCGCAGCAAAATCGTGCGGCGGCCGATCAGTCCGGCGCTGCGGCTGATTTGCGAATAGGTGATGTTCTCGAAGGCGATCTTGTCGCCCGGTGCCGTCACTGCGGCGATCACGGCAACAGCGCCGGCATGGGCGCCGAGCGTCGGCACGATACGGTCGGGCTGCGGCCGGAAACTGCCCTTGGCAAGCCACTGGCTTCCCGCCGTGAACCAGTGTGCCGGAAAATCGCGGGCGTAGCTGGCGATATCGGCGTGATGTTCGCGGCTGATATCGATCAGCAGTTTTTCAAGCGACGCGCCCTGGCCGATATCCGGTGCGGCCGTGCTGTCAAAGCGGAGTTTTCCGGGCGGCGCCTTGAGCGGCCTTGTACCGGCAAGCGCCGTGGTCATCGGATCGGACTGCTCGGCGGGGCGCAATTCGGCATTGTCGAGCACATAGGTCCCGCGCCCGACTTCGCCGCTGACAAGCCCGCGTTCGCGCACCAGGTGATATGCGCGGCCGATTGTTCCGATTGTCACGCCGATATCGAAGGCAAGATTGCGCTGCGGTGGCAATTTCGTGCCGACCGTCAACACGCCGCCGGCAATCGCCTGCTCGATCTGATCGGCAATGCGAGCGTAGAGGGGGCCTTGGCCCTGGCTGGGATCTGGCATCCATGTTGTCATGGTGACAATTTGTACATTGCATCATTTTTTCTGTCAATTATGACAATGCAATACTGAATGAAACCGTTGCAATCGATTGGAAGATGACAATGGGTACAATTTGCACCGATAGCCAATCCGCATGCGCGAGGCCGATGGGTACAATTCACTCGAGGGGGTTCGCCTCGATATTGAAGAGGCTCGGTTGGCAGGTCATCGCCTGGATGATCATGCGCGAAGAAAAACGGCTCAGCCGCATTGCGCTCTCCGAATTGACGGACGATCAGCTTGCCGATATCGGCGTCACGCCGAAAGAGGCACGGCGAGAGGCGGCACGGCCCTTCTGGAACTGACAGGGTGTTTCGGATTACAGAAGGTCCAGGACCCTTGTCTTCGGACGACAGAGTTTGCACCTTTTTCCGTAACGACGATCGGTCTCTCGATCAATTCGGGATGAGCCAGCATGGCATCGATGATCTCCCGGTCGGACTTGCTCTCGTCATCGAGGTTGAGCGACAGGTAGGCTGTCTCCTTCGTGCGAAGCAACTGACGCGGCGCCATATCCATGGCGAGCAAAAGCGCCAGCATTTCCTCATGGCTCGGCGGTGTCGCCATGTAATCGACGATCGCGGGTTCGATACCGGCCTCGCGGATGATATCGACGACCGCAAGCGACGTTCCGCAGCGGTCGTTATGATAGATCATGGCGCTCATGAATGTGCCTTTGGAACGGTATGATCAAGGGAGGAATTGACGGAACGGTGCGTTGCGCCTACAGCGCCGCGCGTCACTTATGACGGGTCCGGAAAATGCTCTCTTGGGTTGCGTGGAATCAACGACAGTTTCGCCGGTTGATTGTCCGGCAAAATACCCAAAAAGAAAAGCGGCTAGAATTAGCAGGCTGTGCGCGATTGCGGTTTGTTCCGGCTGCCGCTTAGCGGCAACCCGTACCGCCGGCAGCCCAGCGCTTGATATCCGTTGTCATTCTCGTCCCGACAGATTCATTGAAAAGTGGGCCGAATGCCTGCAGCCGGGCAGGGTGTCCCTCGGCCTGGACCACCGCGAGCGGCCGCGATTCTGGTGAATTGCGCTTGACGATCAGGATGCGGGGACGTCCGGAGAAGGAATTCAGTTCCGGCGCAAGCCGATAGGGCTTGAAGGCCGCATCACCGGACTTGAACCAGCAGGCGTTGGCGCCAAGGGCAACCCGCTCCATGGTGGGCAATGCCGCCGTGTTCTGCGCCGGTGCTGGCGGCGCTGCCGTCTGGCAACCGGCAACAAGTCCGAGAAGGGCAACGGAGCCGGCAGTGGCAATGAAACGGATGAAAGCTGCGGCGCGCATGAAAGCCCCCTTGTGATTCGATCTTGAGGGTGCCTTCTAGCAGGCTGAATGTTAAGCGGCGATTACGTCGAGCGCAGACGCGAACAGTCCGCGTCCATCCGAGCCGCCATGCGCGGCTTCAATCAGGTTTTCCGGATGCGGCATCATGCCAAGGACGTTGCCCCTGGCATTGACGATACCGGCGATATCATTGACCGAACCGTTCGGATTGGTTCCTGCGGCATAGCGGAAGACCACCTGGCCGTTGTCCTCGATGGTCTGCAGCGTTTCCGCATCGGCAAAATAATTGCCATCGTGATGGGCAACGGGGCAGCGGATGATCTGGCCCTGTTCATAGGCGCGACTGAAGTCGGTGTTGGCGTTGACGACTTCGAGCTTGATTTCCTTGCAGACGAATTTCAGCGAGGCGTTGCGCATCAGCGCGCCCGGCAAAAGGCCTGCCTCGACCAGGATCTGGAAGCCGTTGCAGACGCCCAGCACCTTGACGCCGGCTGCGGCCTTGGCCTTGATCGCCTGCATCACCGGCATGCGCGCAGCGATCGCGCCGCAGCGCAGGTAATCACCATAGGAGAACCCGCCGGGGATGACGATCAGATCGACATCCGGGATGTCGGTTTCGGTCTGCCAGATGGTCACCGGCGCCTTGCCGGAGATGTTGGTCAGTGCTGCGATCATATCGCGGTCACGGTTGAGGCCTGGAAGCTGAACGACGGCGGATTTCATGGGTGCGGTTCAAACCTGGATTGAGCCTCGGCAAGCTCGCGCAATTCGAGGCGGTTTTCGATACGGTCGAGGCGGTTCTCGATGTGTCCGATTGAACCGCGCATGCTGTTAAAGTCACCTTGAAGCAGGTGAAACTGATTCCTCATGCTGAGCATGTCCTGTCGCAAATCCTTCTGGCCTTCCTTGAGGCCAGAAACATCACTCTGGATACGCTTTAGCAGCTCATACATCAGCTCGTTGGACACATCGGTCATTGCCTACCTCATTCAACCATCAGGCGAGTGAGATAGTGTAATTCTCAATCACCGTATTGGCCAGAAGTTTCTCGCACATCGCCTTTACTTCGGCTTCAGCCTTTGCCTTGTCGGCGGTTTCGATCTGCAGATCGAAGACCTTGCCCTGGCGCACATGGCCGATTCCGTCGAAGCCGAGAGCGCCAAGGGCGCCCTCGATTGCCTTGCCCTGAGGGTCGAGAACGCCGTTTTTCAGCGTCACTGTTACGCGTGCGTTGATCACTGTCGTCTTTCCTGCTTATTTTACCAGAACCGGGCCGGAGCCGCGGGGCGGTTCGTTCTCGTTCATGATGCCAAGGCGGCGGGCCACTTCCTGGTAAGCCTCGACAAGGCCTCCCATGTCGCGGCGGAACCGGTCCTTGTCCATCTTTTCCTTGGTCTCGACGTCCCACAGACGGCAGCTGTCCGGCGAAATCTCGTCGGCCAGGATGATGCGCATCATGTCGCCTTCGAACAGGCGTCCGCATTCGATCTTGAAATCGACGAGCTGGATGCCGACGCCGAGAAACAGGCCGGTGAGGAAGTCGTTGATGCGGATGGCAAGCGCCATGATGTCATCGAGTTCCTGCGGGCTTGCCCAGCCGAAGGCAGTGATATGCTCTTCGGAGACCATCGGGTCTTCGAGGGCATCGGCCTTGTAGTAGAACTCGATGATCGAGCGCGGCAGGACCACGCCTTCCTCGATGCCGAGGCGCTTGGCAAGCGAACCGGCCGCTACATTGCGCACAACGATCTCAAGCGGGATGATCTCCACTTCCTTGATCAGCTGTTCGCGCATGTTGAGGCGGCGGATGAAATGCGTGGGAATGCCGATGCGGTTCAGATGCGTAAAGATATATTCCGAAATCCGGTTGTTGAGCACACCCTTGCCGTCGATGATCTCGTGCTTCTTGGCGTTGAAAGCCGTGGCGTCATCTTTGAAGAACTGGATCAGAGTGCCCGGCTCAGGACCTTCGTAAAGGATCTTGGCCTTGCCCTCGTAGATACGGCGGCGACGGTTCATGTATGGTGTCTCTATCTTTATCGGCGCTCTTGGGCTGCGCACTTGGTATTTTCTAAGGCGGTCCATAACTGAAATGAAACCATTTCACAATCGGCGTCTGGTCCGATCCCCTGAATTAGGTCGCCTGAATGACGTGCAGGGTAGCACGAAAGTTGCCGCGCCGGAAAACTTCGCATTGCACTTTCGCTGACCTTTTGGTTTATGGGCAAAAAGCCAAACGCAAAACGTTTTTTGGGAGATCGAGGATGACCAATATGCAGGATCGCGAAAAGGCGTTCGAATCGAAGTTTGCTCTTGATGAAGAGCTGAAATTCAAGGCCGAGGCGCGCCGCAACAAGCTTCTCGGCCTTTGGGCTGCCGAGCTTCTGGGCAAAAGCGACCCAGCAGCCTACGCAGGGGATGTGGTCGCCGCCGATTTTGAAGAAGCTGGCCATGAGGACGTTGTGCGCAAGCTACGCACCGACTTCGATGCAGCCGGTGTCGCCCTGACAGATGAGCAGATTCGCCTGAAGATGCTCGAGCTTCTCGCTGAAGCCGTCACTCAGATCGAGAACAGCTGATATCGTCATATCTGCTCCATTCAACCGTCCGAGTTTTCGGGCGGTTTTTTTATGCCTTGCTGTCGCGCCGGACCATTCGGTGCATGGCATCGATGGGTGTTTCCGGCGGGCGCCAGCTGCCGGAACGGAGAAATGCCTCGAGTTCCGTTCTGGGCATCGGCCTGGCGAAGGCGTAGCCCTGCAGCGTATCGCAGCCCAGATCGCGCAGAATATGGGCGTGACGGATCGTCTCCACACCCTCGGCCACGACCTCGATGTTGAGCGAATGGCCGATATCGATGATCGATCCCACCAGCTTGCGCTGCTCGGCCGCCTCGATAATCGGCCTGACCAGGGCACGATCGATTTTAAGGCGGCTCGGATTGAGCTTCATGAGGCCGACGATTGAAGCATGGCCTGTTCCGAAATCGTCGATTTCGATGTCGATGCCGAGAGCGCCGAGATCACTGAGAATTTGTGAGGAGTCTTTGTCTAGATCGTCGAGGAAAATCGATTCCAGCAGTTCGAACGACAGTTTTCCGCGCGGTATGTTCAGCTGCCGCAGGCTGTCGATCAGGCCAGGGTCGCGCAGCCGGCGTGAAGAAACGTTGACGGAGATGCGCGGGACAGCAAAGTCCTGCCCCTCCCAACGGTCAAAATCGCTCAAAGCCTGCTCGGCAATGCAGCGGTCGATCGCCGTCAGCGCGTTGATATCTTCCGCGATCTTCAGAAAGTAATCGGGCGCCAGCAACCCATGGCGCGGATGAACCCAGCGGGCCAGCGTTTCCACGCCGGCAATATCGAGTGTACGGGCGTCAAACTGCGGTTGATAGAAGGGAACGAATTCCCGGTCTTCCAGCCCCTTGATGATTTCGTCGGCCGTGCGCTTGGCGTGATGGATTTGCGTTTGCAGCTGTTTGGTGAAGAATTCATACCGGTTTCGGCCAAGACCCTTGGCCCGGTAGAGCGCTATATCGGCATTCATCAACGATTGCTTGGCGTCGGCCGTGCCGCCGGCGGTCCAGGCGATACCGACGCTGGCGCCGAACCGGCACGAATGCCCTTCATAGGACACCGGCTGGCGCAAGGCTTCGATGATCTGGTCGGTGAGCAGGATGACCTCGTCCTGCGAGTGGCGCGCGTCGCAAAGCACCAGGAATTCGTCACCGCCGATACGGGCAACGAAATCGCGATCTCCAATGATCGAGGAAAGCACCTGTGCCGTATGCACCAGCATGGCGTCGCCGGCCTGGTGGCCAAGCGTATCGTTGATCTGCTTGAACCGGTCGAGGTCAATATGCAGGATGGCGCAATAGGCGACTGTCTCGGCGATCCATTCGTCGAGGCGCAGGTCGAGGAACCGCCGGTTCGGCAAGCCCGTCAGATGGTCATGCAGTGCATTGTACTCGATCCGTGTCCGGGCCGCTTCGAGTTCCAGGTTGCGCGCCTCGGCCAGCTGTCGTGCCCTTTCCAGATCTTCACGCAGGGTGACATCCTCTGTCACATCCCAGTTCGCGCCGATGAGTTTGTGTACGCCTTCATTGTCGGTGAACGTGACCGAACTGGAGCGGATATGGCGGATTTCACCGTCAGGACGAATAATCCGGAAGGCATTCATGAAGGGAACGGTCGAAGCCACGCCTGCTGCGACCCTTGCGAGCGCCGCATCCCGATCTTCCGGGTGCAGCCTTTCTTCAAAGGCCGCCACGGCCGGCGCTAGTGGATCCAGCCCGTAGATGGAGAGCAACTGCTTGTCGCGCATGACCGCGCCGGTATCGAGATTGGCCTCGAAGACACCGACCTTCGATACATCGAGCGCAAGCCTCAACCGCCGTGATATTTCTTCAAGCTGAGCCTCGGCCTTCTTTCGTTCGGAGATATCGGTATCCGTGCCGATGATCCGGCTCGGTTTACCCTCGGCGCTCCACTCGACGGAGGCACCCCGGCTTTCGATCCAGACCCAGTGACCATCCGCATGGCGTTCCCGGTACTGGAATGTGTTGAACGCGACTTCGCCTTCATCCTGACGGCGGATACATTCGAGCACATGCTCGCGATCAGCCGGATGGACAGTCTCGATCCAGACGTCGAGAGCCCCATCGACGGTCGCATCCGCCGCCATGCCGCGAATTTTTTTCCAGGGAATGGAGTAAAAAAGATCGTTTGCGCTGAAGTCGTGATCCCAGACGCCTTGATGGGCGCTTTCGAGCGCGTATTTCCAGCGAGTTTCGCTCTTCTGGAGCGACGTTACCGCCTGCTTCAGATCATCGATCGACTGAGTTTGCAGAATAATCCAGGGGGGCGGGCCGGTCATCTGCGAAAACGACGCCATAACCCATCGCTCGGAACCATCCGGTTGTGTCAATCGGAGTTGGTGTTGTCCAATCCTGTTTGCGTCCGCCCCGATATCCGCCATCGAAGCGGTCAGCGTACCGGCGTCCTGACCATGCACGAAGCGCAGGATATGTTCGCCGAGGATCGCCTCGGGGGGCAGTGCAAGAGCTTTTGAGAACGCTGCATTGACGTGGCGAATGCAGCCATCCTGTTCCAGCAGACAATACCCCAGGGGCGCGCAGTCCAGAATAACCGTAGCGTCCGGCAAGGCGCCGGTCGTTGCCGGCTTTGGCCGCGGATGTCTGTTTTCACTGGCGGTTATCACGTGCCGGTCGTTCCCGAATAATTTTCGGGCATCATGACCGACGACAATGAAAGTCCCATTAATGGGAGATCAGGGCTGAAGCCGGTTGAGAAACTGCGCAAAGACCATCGTGCCTTCCGGCCACGGACCATGCCCGGATTCACTGTTGATATGTCCGGATTCACCCGCATCGACAAGCAGCGAGCCCCAAGCGTTGGCAATATCGCCGGCATGTTCATAGGTGCCGAAGGGGTCGTTGCGGCTTGCCACGACGAGACTGGGGAAAGGCAACGGTTCGCGCGGGTAGGGACCGAAGGTCATCAGGTGTTTTGGGCGAATCTTCGGATTGGTCACTTCCGGCGGCGCAACCAGAAAGGCGCCGGCGATTTTCTTTTCGATATGCGGCAGTGCATGAAGCGCCGTTGCCACGCCGAGCGAGTGCGCGACGATGACAACCGGCTTGGTCGACGCATTGACGTCGTCGATCATCCTCTTGACCCAATCTTCGCGCACGGGCTTTGCCCATTCCGCCTGTTCGACGCGCCGCGCCGAGGCAAGCTTGTTCTGCCACCGGGTTTGCCAATGGTCCGGCCCGGAATTGGTATAGCCGGGTACGATCAGGATATCTGCTTCTGATGCTTTCATGATAACCGCGATTTGTGGCCGGGGAGGGCGGAAGTCAAGTGTACGGCGTGCAAATCTGGTATATGCTGGACGCACGGGCGCTTGAACACGACGCCCATGGCGCTAAGTACGCCGATATCGAGAGCATGGGATTGCGGGTCAAGGATACCGAAATCCCCTCGAAACTTGAAATACTGATTGTTCTCGAATGACGTGACGACGTGTGTTCCTGGAGGAGAATTGGTCATGACAACATTTCATGTAATGGCAGGATCCGGCACCGAAATTGCACATCCGGAAATTCGCAGGATCGGCGTCGCCGACGTCTTCGATGCGCTGCGTCTCGGCTGGCAGGATTTCAACGCCAAGCCGTCTCATTATGTCTTTCTCTGCTTGATCTATCCCATTGCCGGCGTCGTCCTCGCCACCTGGAGTTCGGGCGTCAACATGCTGCCACTGCTTTACCCGTTGGCATCCGGTTTCGCCTTGCTCGGACCGGTCGCGGCCATCGGCCTCTACGAAATCAGCCGGCGCAGGGAAATCGGCATGGACACGTCCTGGCGGCATGCCTTCGATGTCCGCCGCTCCCCGGCACTGCCGTCGATCCTCGCTTTGGCCTTCATGCTGCTCGTTCTCTTCGTCGTCTGGCTGCTTGTGGCGCAGTCGCTTTACACGCAGCTATTCGGCGATGTGCCAGCCGCATCGCTCTCGGCTCTGTACCAGCAGGTGATCGGAACCGAACAGGGATGGAACCTGATCCTGGTCGGCAATGCCGTCGGCTTCGTCTTCGCGGTCATTGTGCTCGCCACCGTGGTCGTGTCGTTTCCGCTGCTGCTGGACAGGGATGTCGGCGCCGTTGCCGCCGTCGAGACGTCGGTGCGTGCGACGCTCGCCAATCCGGTTCCGGTTGCCGTGTGGGGTCTGATCGTCGCTGCCGGCCTGGTGATCGGCTCGATCCCGGTTTTCGTCGGTCTCGCAGTCATCATGCCAATCCTTGGGCATGCGACCTGGCATCTCTACCGCAAGCTGGTTGTCGCGCCGGAAGCCAAATAGCAACGGCAGAAATCGGGAATGCCTAAAAGTGCCGCCTTATGGGGCGGCACTGGCGTGGCATGGCCGTACAGGTCTGTGGGCGACCTATGCGCGTCATCAATGACGTGCGGCGACCTAGCGGAAGTATTTGTAATAGGAAGAGATTTGTGCAGCCGTATTGGACGACGCATCAAGACGGATACCGATCCTGTCGCCGCGGTACCATTGCACGACACCGGTGAGATGGCCGAACTCGTTGCTCTGGATCGAGACCTCCTGGCCGGTCTTCGCATTGATATCGAAATAAAGCTGGAAGCAGATCCCGGCCTCTGACAGGTCCTTGACGATGCCCCGGCTTGAGCCACCCTTGCAGGTCACCTCACCGGTGAATTTCGTTGTCGTGCGTATCGCCTTGCGTTCGATCGTCTGCTGGTACGGCATGGTCCACCCAACTCCTGCTTTCATCTCTCCATAGTTTGCCATCGAGGAGCTGGCAAAAGACTTGAGAAATTCGTTCGCATTCGAACCAACTGGGTCGAAATCGAACACAAAATGGGGGAGGCACGAAAAAGCGGGGGGCCATCAGGCTCCCCGCATAGTTTGATCAGCCGAATACGCGGCGGAAGATCGTGTCGACATGCTTGGTGTGATAGCCAAGGTCGAATTTCTCGCGGATTTCCGCTTCCGGGAGTGCTGCGCGCACTTCCGCGTCAGCCAGCAATTCCTCGAGGAAATCGGCGCCTTTTTCCCAGACCTTCATGGCATTGCGCTGTACGAGGCGGTAGCTGTCCTCCCGTGACACGCCAGCCTGAGTGAGGGCCAGAAGCACGCGCTGGCTCATCACCAGACCACGGAACTTGTTCATGTTCTTCAGCATGTTTTCCGGGTAGATCACCAGCTTCTCGACGACGCCTGCCAGACGGTTGAGGGCAAAGTCGAGGGTGATCGTCGTATCCGGGCCGATGGCGCGCTCGACGCTGGAATGGCTGATGTCGCGCTCGTGCCAGAGGGCGACATTCTCCAGCGCAGGCACCACGGACATGCGCACCAGACGGGCAAGACCGGTCAGGTTTTCGGTCAGGACCGGATTGCGCTTGTGCGGCATGGCCGACGAGCCCTTCTGGCCGGGCGAGAAGAATTCTTCCGCTTCCAGAACCTCGGTGCGCTGCATGTGGCGGATTTCGATGGCAACGTTCTCGATCGACGAGGCAATGACGCCGAGCGTTGCAAAGAACATCGCATGACGGTCGCGCGGGATGACCTGCGTGGAGATCGGTTCAGCAGCGAGGCCCAGCTTTTCGCAGACATATTCCTCGACGCGTGGGTCGATATTGGCAAAGGTTCCGACGGCGCCTGAGATTGCGCCGGTGGCGATTTCTGCGCGCGCAGCGATGAGACGGTCGCGGTTGCGGCTCATTTCGGCATAGAAACGGGCAAAGGTCAGGCCCATCGTGGTCGGCTCGGCATGAATGCCATGGCTGCGACCGATGCGGACCGTATCCTTGTGTTCGAAGGCACGGGTCTTCAGCGCGCTCAGCACGCGGTCCATGTCGGCAAGCAGCAGGTCGGCGGCGCGCACCAGCTGGATGTTCAGCGTCGTGTCGAGCACGTCGGACGAGGTCATGCCCTGGTGGACGAACCGGCTGTCGGGGCCGATGAATTCGGCCAGATGCGTCAGGAAGGCGATGACGTCATGCTTGGTGACGGCTTCGATCTCATCGATACGCGCAACGTCGAAGGTGGCAGCCCCACCCTTTTCCCAAATGGTCTTTGCGGCTTCCTTTGGGATGACGCCGAGCTCGGCCAACGCGTCGCAGGCATAGGCCTCGATTTCGAACCAGATGCGGAATTTGGTTTCCGGCGACCAGATGGCCACCATTTCCGGCCGGGAGTAACGGGGGATCATGGGCTTTCAGCTTTCGTCACGGTGGGAGTTGGGTGAGCCTCTAGCAAAGATAGGCGGTAATCTCAACGGCGCTGTTTATACCAAGTCTCTATCATCGAGACTTGGTATTCGGCATCCGGCAGGTGAGCCACAGGCTCGCCAGAGCGAGAGCGGCAAATCCAAACGGCAGATAAAGGCGGATGCCCATCACGACGAACTGATAGATGGCGCTGACCGAGGTGAAGCTGAACTGGTAGACCCAGATGCGGGTGCCGAATGGCGCATGCCAGCGCGTGTAGAAAACACGGTATTCGAGGGCGAAAAGGAAAGCCGTCGCAGCGATCGTGCAGACGGTCAGGCACAGAAAGAATGCCGCAAAACCTGTCTCCCTGCCGCGTCCGATCGCACCGAAACGGCCAAGCAACAGCGCGCATGGCCAGGAAACCACGCCACCGCAGAAGAACAGGACGAGAATGCTGCGCAGATGGTAGGTCTCGGCGCCGTTGCGCAGATAGAGCGCCGCGAGTGCAGAGATGGCCATCATCACACCCCACAAGGGTGCACCAAGCAGAATTTCCCGCAGGCTCGGCAGAGCCGCACACAGCCGTCGCACCGCCTTTTGCGTCAGACCCGGCGGCTCGTTTGTCCCGGCATGGTCAGGGCCGCTCATGGCATCGCAGGGGCCGGAACGGCGATCCAGCGGCCGTCGCGGCCTTCGAAACCGAAACTCAATACCTGGACGAGGGCCACATGCACCGGCTGGCCCTCTACCGGGTGATACACCATGGCACCGCCGATACGATAGCCGGTCGGGCATTTGCGGCTATCGGGAATGGTCGTGTCCGCGTGAAGCACACGATCCGACGCTTTTCCGTCTTCGGTTTGAAATGCCAGGCGAAACCCGGTCGACTGGGGCGTGACATCCTTGCATTGCGCGGAGGGCGCAAGGGGGAACTCATCGAGCGCCAGCGTGAAATCTCCACCGACCGACGGTTCAACGGCATATTGCCGGTATGTCAGGCGATGGGCGGCGCTTTCCGTTTCCGTGACCGGATTGAAGGCCGCCATCAGGCCGGGGTTTGCGCCAAGATCGAATTTCCGCACAAGCGGTGCGGCTTTTGCCGCCGTTTGTGCCCGCACCTCAGCGAGGCTCATATTTTCTTCATCGATGCGCAGCCGGATCGGCGTGCCGGGCAAGAACGCATCCTTGCGGGTATCGATGAAGAAGATGTTCGAGTAAGGAAAGCCGGAGCCGTCCTGAACGCCGTATTCCTCGAAGGCGAAAACGCCGCCATCTGCCGAAAAGCCGATAGGCTGGAAGGACGCGATGTCACCGGCGCTGGCTGCATGGGCGAAAAGCGCCGAAGCCAGCAGGCCAGCCGCAAACCCGCCCAAAAATCTCACCTGCGGCCTCCTTCAGCGTTGCTGCGCAGAGTGTCGATGGTTTTGCGATAGGCGTCAACATGGCCGCCGCTGAAGATCGCCGAGCCCGCGACGAAGACATTGGCGCCGGCCGAGGCCGGAAGGGCGATCGTATCCAGCGCAATGCCGCCGTCCACCTGGAGGTCGATCGGCCGGTCACCGATCATCGCCCTGATACGGCGGATCTTCTCTTCCATCGCGGGGATGAATTTCTGGCCGCCAAAACCGGGATTGACGGTCATCACCAGAACGAGGTCGATCTTGTCGAGCAGATAGTCGAGAACGCTTTCGGGCGTTGCCGGATTGATCGAGACGCCGGCCTTCTTGCCGAGCGCCTTGATCGCCTGCACCGAACGGTCGAGATGGGGACCTGCTTCCGCATGCACGGTGATGCTGTCGCAGCCGGCTTTCGCAAAGGCTTCGAGATAGGGGTCGGCCGGCGCGATCATCAGATGGCAGTCGAAATAGGCCTTCGTATGCGGACGCAGCGACTTGATCACATCGGGGCCGAACGAGATGTTCGGGACGAAATGGCCGTCCATGATGTCGAGGTGGATCCAGTCGGCACCGGCGGCAACGACGTCGCGCACTTCCTGTCCGAGGTTGGCATAATCGGCGGCGAGGATTGAAGGGGCGATGCGGATAGGCAGGGGCATGATGTGGGGCTCCAACTGTTTTGCGGCCAATAGCACCGCTTTTCGCAGCAAACAACACATGTCGCCACATCGCCGCTGTCGCCACCGTAGAATGACTATCCTTTCGGTGCCCAAACCGGAAGAGGATCGTTTTCCGCCGGCGTCGCATCATGGACGCCGCGAGCAATTGCGCGGGCCATTGTGGATGCCGCTGCAGCGCCAAGATCGATGAAATCCTCGACGGATATGGTTTTCTTGGCCGTTCCGGTCGCAAGCGCAAAAACCAGATCGCCGTCGAGCGGCGTATGGGAGGGCCAGAGCGCCCGCGAAAAGCCGTCATGGGCGGCGATTGCCAGACGTTTTGCCTCGGCTTTTGTCAGCACTGCATCGGTGGCGATGACGGCGATCGTGGTGTTTTGCGCTTGGCTTTGCCTGCCGCGGAACTTGATCCTGAGATCGCGCGCGTCCTTCGGGAACGGATGCGGCATGCCGAGGCCGCCGAATTCTGCTTTCTCTTCGAACGGCGCCGACCAGAAATGCCTGGTGTCGCCGATGGTTGCCGAGCCGAGCGCGTTGACCGCGACCAGTGCGCCGACGGTGATGCCGTTGTCGAGGATGGTCGAGGCGGTGCCGAGCCCGCCCTTGAACGTGGCCGTCAGGGCGCCGGTGCCGGCTCCTGCTGTGCCCGTCGAAAATTCCAGCGCCGCTGCCTGCACGGCCGCATAGCCAAGTTCGCGATAGGGCGGGTAGAGCCCCCAATCCTTGTCGCCGCCATTGATCAGATCGAAAAGGATGGCTGCCGGAACGATCGGGATACGCAGATTGCCGACCGGAAAACCGCGCCCCATCTGGCGCAGGGCGGCCTGGGCACCGGATGCGGCATCCAGCCCGAAGGCCGAACCGCCCGACAGAACAATGGCGTCAACGGTCTGCACCGTATTGTGCGGCTCGAGCAGATCGGTTTCCCGCGTTCCGGGAGCGCCGCCGAGCACCTGTACGGCGGCGACGGCCGGTTGATCGCAGACGACGACGGAAACGCCGGATTTCAGACGGTGGTCCTCGGCATTGCCGACCTTGAGACCACCGACATCGGTGATCGAGTTACGCGTCCCGGCGCGCATCATTGACTTCCCGGAACCGCCGGAGCGGCGACGAACCGGTTGTATTGCCATTGCAAAAGGCGATAGGGGTTTTCTGCCAGTTCGTGATTGGCGTTGAACCGGATGGAGCCGATGGCCGTCTGATAGGGTCCCTTGGTGAGAGCATCCGCCAAGGCGCCATTGTCCTTTCCGGCCTGATCCTTCGCCTGTTCCAGAAGCGTGACGGCTGCAAATGCGGGCAGCACATAACCCTCGGCCAACAATTTTGCCGCCGTCATGGCATCCACGGTCACCTTGGCGTCCGGCAAGGTGGCATAATCGGGCAGGGACACGGCCAGAACGCCGTTTGCCAGGGGAACCGGCTGGTTTGCCGCATCCAGCACCTCACCGCCCATCAGCGTCAGTGCGACCTGTTCGGACGCCGCGTCGCGCGCGATAATGGCGGTATCAGCGCGGTCGCCACCGGTAAACACATGCGTCGCACCACTCTTGGCTAGCCGGCGGACAAGGCTGACCTGCTGTTCCTGGGCGGGGCGATAGGTATCGGAAAAGGTCGGCGTCAGGCCGATTTCGGCCAGCGCGCTACGCACGCTTTCCGCCAATTCGCGCCCATGGATCGTACCGTCCTCGATCAGGCCCAGCGGTTCGTTTTTCCAGCGCGACAGAATGATTTCCGTCACCTTGGCCGCTTCCGCCTTGGCGCTCGGCACCAGCCGGAAGAACGGCCATTTCTTTTTCAGCGCGTCTTCCATCAGGATATCGGAGCGCACGCTCAGCGTCAGGGCCGGAATACCGGCTTCGGCCAGCGCCGGCAGCGTCGCCTCCAGGCTTTCGGTACACAGGAAGCCGATCGCTGCCTCCGCGCCGCTGGCCAGCAGCGCTTTCGTCAGGGCCTCCGCATCCTTCGGCTCGCAGGTTTCGGGGATAGAAATGATTTCCGAGCCGCGATCATCCGCCTGGAACCGGGCGCCATCGAGCATCTGCTTTCCCAGCAGCGCAAAGGGTCCCTCCACCGGTGCAACGACAGCGATCTTCAGGCCCGCAGCCAGAGCGGGAGCGGCCTGCACCGATCCGGCAAGAACAAGGCTGGCGACAATCGAACGAAACATGCGCTTATCCAGTTGAGAATGCCCATGTTTTAAAGATGTGGCGGCAAGGGTCAAAGGAAAAGATCGGAACCTTCGCCGGGTGGACGGCAATTGCCGTAAATGAGGAAGAAAAACCAGCCGATGGGTTTTATATTTCGTCGCAATGTCTATGTGTTAAGAGCGTACACCGATCTGGAGACTGCCGTGTTGGACAAGACCCAACTGGACCCGCTGACCTACCGTGATGCCATGAGCCGGCTGGCCGGCCACGTGCATATCGTCACGGCGGCGCACGACGGCGTGCGGCGCGGCGTGACGATCACCGCTGCCTGCTCGGTGTCCGACGAACCGGCAACGCTTTTGGTCTGCCTCAACGGCGCGAACCCGCGCAACGATATTTTTGCCGAAAGCGGCAGCTTTGCGCTCAATCTTCTCGGCGCCGAGCAGATGGAACTCGCCCATATCTTTTCGGGTAGGAACACTGTCGATCCGGCAGAGCGATTTTCCCATGGCACCTGGGGCGAACTCAAGACAGGCGCACCGATCCTTGGCGAGGCCGTGGCCGCATTTGATTGCCGGCTGATCGATATCAAGACGGTGGCGACCCATATCGTGCTGTTCGGCCAGGTCGTTGCCGTGACGCTTGGCCAGCAGAAACCGGCGCTCGTCTATCTGGACCGGGATTACCGCACACTATAGATTTCCTCCAAGGGAGCGAGGAAACATGACGACATACGAAAACGGCGCATTGCCTGCCTCCATTGCCGAGACGATGGCGATGCTGGAATCCGGCGACTACCTCGCCGGAACCGCGCTTTCGACGGTGCTCTTCCTGTCGCTTCGCATGAAACGCCCGCTGTTTCTCGAAGGCGAGGCGGGTGTCGGCAAGACCGAGATCGCCAAGGTTCTGGCAAAGGCGCTCGACCGGCCGTTGATCCGGCTGCAGTGCTACGAGGGGCTCGATATCTCGTCTGCCGTCTACGAATGGAATTATCCGGCGCAGATGCTGGAAATCAGGCTGTCGGAAGCGTCCGGGACAGCCGATCGCCAGAAGATCGAAAGCAATATCTTTTCGGAAAAATACCTGATCAGGCGCCCGGTTCTGCAGGCGATCTCGGCTGAGGCCGGGAAGGCGCCGGTGTTCCTGATCGACGAGCTTGACCGCACCGACGAGGCGTTCGAGGCTTTCCTGCTTGAGGTTCTGTCCGATTTCCAGGTGACTATTCCCGAACTCGGGACGATCCGGGCGCAGGAGCCGCCGATCGTCATCATCACCACCAACCGCACCCGCGAAGTGCACGACGCGTTGAAGCGCCGTTGTCTCTATCACTGGGTCGATTACCCCAAGGCGGCACAGGAGCTTGAAATCATCCGCCGCAAGGTGCCGGGCTGCAACGAGCGCCTGTCGCGGGAAATCGTGGCTTATGTCCAGCGGCTCAGAACCATCGATCTGTTCAAAAATCCGGGCGTTGCCGAAACCATCGACTGGGCCACGGCGCTCACCGAACTCGATCGCTTAGCGCTCGATCCCGAAACCATCTCGGATACCCTTGGCACGCTGCTGAAATACCAGGATGACATTGCGCGGATCGAGGGTGGGGACGGCCGTAAGATCCTTGATGACGTCAAGGCCGAACTTCTGGCGGCGGGGTAATCTGATGGCAACGGCTGTCCGGACGAACGACGGCGCCATTCTACCGCCATTGCCTGAGGGGGATGGGCGGTTTGCCGACAATATCGTCTTCTTTGCCCGTGCCCTGCGCAAGGCAGGCTTGAAGATCGGGCCGGGGGCGGTCGCCGATGCGATCGAAGCCGTGGCGCTGATCGGCATCGGTTCCCGCGACGAATTTCATGCGACGCTGCAATCGGTCTTCGTCAAGCGCCATGAGGACCAGGCGCTCTTTGACGAGGCATTCCGGCTTTTCTGGCGATCCCGCGACCTGATCGGCAAGATGATCGCGATGATGTCGCCGGTGGCGCCCGCATCTCGCGAGAAGGCGCCCCGCCGCGCCGGCGAATCCCGTGTCAGCGACGCCCTGTTTGCCGATCGCGATGCGCAACGGCCGGTGCGCGATGAACCGGATATCGAGATCGATGCGCGGTTTACCGCTTCAGGCAGCGAATTGCTGCGCAGGGCGGATTTTGCCCAGATGTCGGCCGTCGAGATTGCCGAGGCAAAGAAGGCTTTGTCGGCGCTGGTTCTGCCAATGGATGAAGTGAGGACGCGCCGATTTCGCGCCTCGCACCGGCCGCGCCGCATCGATCCGCGCGCCACCATGCGCGACGCGATGAAGACCGGCGGCGATCTCATCCTGCCGCGGTTTCGCGAAGCCAAGACAACGCATCCGCCGCTAGTGGTTTTGGCAGACATTTCCGGCTCGATGAGCCAGTACACCCGCATTTTCCTGCATTTCCTGCATGTGCTGACCGAAAAGCGCCGCCGGGTCCATACGTTCCTGTTCGGAACACGGCTGAGCAACGTGACCCGCCAGATGAAGAACCGCGACCCCGACGAGGCGTTGGATGACTGTATCAACGCGGTCAGCGACTGGTCCGGCGGCACGCGGATCGGCGAAACCCTTCATGAATTCAACCGTTTGTGGTCGCGCCGGGTGCTGGGGCAGGGCGCCATCGTGCTTCTGATCACCGACGGGCTGGAGCGTGACGATTTAGGCGATCTGGGCAAGGAGATGGATCGGCTGCACCGTTCCTGCCGGCGGCTGATCTGGCTCAACCCGCTGTTGCGGTTCGACGGCTTCCAGGCGCGGGCGCGGGGCGTTCGCGCCATGCTGCCGCATGTTGACGAATTCCGGGCGGTGCATAATCTTGAGGCCGTGTCGGATCTGGCCGAGGCGCTTGCAGGCAAAATTTCACGGGATGTCGATCCCCGCCGCTTCATGCCGCGGCGATAGCGAGACAGGAGGAGAGCATATGCTGGGCCAGCCTCTTTATCCCGATCCGTTGTCGGTTGCGCAAGAATGGTGTGCCAACGGCCGTGGCGTCGCCATCGCAACCGTCATCGAGACCTGGGGCTCGGCGCCGCGGCCTGTCGGCAGCCATCTGGTCATTGACGCCGACGGCAATTTTCACGGTTCGGTTTCCGGCGGCTGCGTTGAAGGGGCTGTCATTGCCGAAGCGGCCGAAGTGATTGCGTCTGGCACGGCGCGCATTCTCGAGTTCGGCGTTGCCGACGAGACCGC
Source organism: Pararhizobium sp. YC-54 (assembly GCF_025847205.1). GTDB lineage: Bacteria > Pseudomonadota > Alphaproteobacteria > Rhizobiales > Rhizobiaceae > Pararhizobium. Next base: position 316,347 of record NZ_JAOYTH010000001.1, read on the forward strand.
CTGGCGGGTCGGCCTGTCGTGCGGCGGCCGCATCCGCATCTATGTCGAACGGCTGGGGTAGGCGCGATGTTGCTCGATCACCTGCACAGGCTCAACGCGGCGCGGGACGCGCGGCGCGCAACGGTTACCATCACAGAACTCGACACCGGCGCGGCGCGGCTTTTCCTGGAAGGCGAAGCATTCGACCCGGCTGTTGCGCCCTTAGTCGAGCCCGCACTGCGCACGGGCAAGTCCGGCATCGCCGAGATCGGCGGGCGCGTGGTTTTCGTCAACGTCTATCTGCCGCCGCCCCGGATCGTTGCCATCGGCGCGGTCCATATTTCCCAGGCGCTTGCGGGTATGGCTGAGATTGCCGGCTTCGACCTGACGATCATCGATCCGCGCAGCGCCTTTGCGACACCGGAACGGTTTGGCGGGACAAAACTCCTGGCTGAATGGCCCGAAGATGCGCTGACGCGCGCACCGCTGGATGCTTATACCGCGCTGGTGGCCGTCACGCATGATCCGAAGATCGACGACTTCCCGTTGATGAAGGCGCTTGAGGCCGGCTGTTTCTATGTCGGGGCGCTCGGGAGCCGCAAGACCCATTCCGGCCGTGTCGAGCGGCTGACCAAGCTCGGCGTCGATGAAGCCGGCATAGCCCGCATCCATGCGCCGATCGGTCTCGACATCCGCGCGTCCAGTCCCGCAGAAATTGCCGTCGCAATTCTCGCCGATATCATCCAGGCGCTGCGCAGCCGCGATGTGACCGCTGGCGGGAGAGGTGCGGAATGAAATTTGGTTCGGTCGGCATTTGTAAGGCGGAAGGAACCGTTCTTGCCCATTCGGCAAAACTGCCCGGCGGGCGCCTGCCCAAGGGGCATCTGCTTTCGTCATCCGATATTTCCGCGCTGCAGGCCACAGGCGTCACCGAAGTGATCGTCGCCCAACTGGAAACGGATGATCTGCTGGAGGATGCTGCCGCATCGCGGATTGCCGCCGCGATCGATCGCGACCACCTGACGTTTTCGCAAGCGGCAACGGGGCGTATCAATATCCATGCCGCGGTCGACGGACTGTTCGTCGCCAGCCGCTCCATCGTCGATCGCCTGAACCGTATCGACCCTGCGATTACCCTGGCCTGTCTTGCCGATCATGTGCCGGTGCGATCCGGCGACATGGTGGCGACGATCAAGATCATACCGCTTGCCATTGCAGGACGGTTTGTCGATGAGGCCGCAGCGCTTCTTCGGGCGCAGCACGCCTTCAGCGTCAAGCCGTTTGCCGCGCGCCGCGTCCTGCTGGTCGCAACCACGCTGCCATCGCTGAAATCCAGCGTGATGGACAAGACACGCCATAGTCTCGAGGGGCGATTGCGGCTGTCGTCCAGCACCCTGGAAGGGGAACAACGCGTGCCGCACACTGCCGAAGCGGTGGCGGCCGCAATTTCCCAGGGCATGGACCGAATTGAAATGGTCATCGTCTTCGGCGCTTCTGCGGTCGCCGACACCGATGATGTCATTCCGGCAGCCATCCGGCTTGCCGGCGGAACCGTCGACCATGTCGGCATGCCGGTCGATCCCGGTAATTTGCTTGTGTTGGGCCGAGTCGGCGATATCCCGGTGATCGGAGCACCGGGATGCGCCCGCAGCCCGAAGGAAAACGGCTTCGACTGGATTTTGAACAGGATATTAGCCGGCGAATGGCCGACCGTCGAGGACGTCACCGGTTTGGGCGTTGGAGGGCTTCTGATGGAAATACCGACGCGGCCTTTGCCGCGCGCGCTGACCAGTGCGCAACCCAAGGCGATTTCCGTCGCCGCTGTCCTGCTTGCTGCCGGCAGAGCCTCCCGCATGGGCGACAAAGGGCAGCACAAACTGCTGGCGGAATTCGATGGTGTGCCGCTCGTGCGCCGCAGTGCGCAGGCAGCGCTCGGTGCCGGCGTTCAACGTGTCTTGGCGGTCACCGGTCACCGGCAGGCCGAAATCCGCGCAGCCCTTGCCGGACTTGACATTGCCGCCATCGAAAACGCCGATTACGCAAGCGGCATGGCGTCGTCGTTGATTGCCGGGGTGAACGCTGCAGGTGCTGATGCCGACGGTGTGCTGGTGATGCTGGCGGACATGCCATGGGTTTCAGCGCAGGATCTTGTCGCGCTGATTTCGGCCTTCAAAGCCGGGCGAGGCCAGGTTGTCGTTCGCGCCGTGTCCGCCGGCAAACGCGGCAATCCGGTTATCCTGCCGCGATCGACATTCGAAGCTGTCCGGCAATTGCAGGGCGATGTCGGCGCGCGCCATATCATCGAAACCTGCGGGTTGCCGGTGGTCGATGTCGATATCGGGCCGGCTGCGCATCTTGATCTCGACACGCCGGAGGCGATCATCGCCGCCGGTGGCATATTGAAAGGCTGACTAAATGGACAATGCGGCAATCGAGGAGATGTTTTCAGCCCTCGGCCCGGTGACGGTCAAACGGATGTTTGGCGGCAAGGGCATCTATTTCGAGGGCCGCATTCTGGCGCTGGAGGTCGGCGGTGACATCCTGCTCAAGGCCGATGCCGAAAGTGCAGCGGCATTCGAGGCGGCCGGCAGTTCGCAGTGGACCTATGACGGCAAGGGAAAGCCGGTGAAGATGCCCTATTGGTCCATTCCGGACGAAGCTTTTGATGATCCGGATGAAATGGCCGCCTGGGTGCGGCTTGCCTATGAGGCAGCCTTGCGGGCTAAAAAATAGCCAGCGCTCTAAGCGCCTTCACAGCATCCTGTGCAAACAGCGAGAGCGGCTGCGGCAGGTCGTCGAGAGAATACCAGCCGATCGCGGAGAGTTTGTCGGGTTCCATCAATCTGGCTTCGCCGGAGAAATCCTCCGTCAGGTAGATCAGCGAGATCCAGTGCTGCCGGTCGGTTTCGATCCGCTGTTCGCTGAGGCAGAGAAAACGGGCGGAATGGATCGTCAGGCCGCTCTCTTCTTCCGCCTCGCGGCGGGCGGCGTCGGCTGCCGGTTCCATATGGTCGACCTTGCCGCCGACAATGCTCCAGTGGCCTGCTTCCGGCGCTTTCAAGCGCTTGCAAAGCAAAAGCTTGCCGTCATTCAAGACGGCAAGCCCAGATCCCACACCGGGGAAATCAATGCCTGGATACGCCATGCGAATGCCTGAAGGCTCAGGCCTTGCCGGCGATCAGCATGAAGGCCGGGATATCGTCGCCGAAGCCGACCGGCGTCGGGCCGTCGTCCTGGTCGCGGCGATAGCGATTGCGGCGATCGCGGTTGTCGTCATTGGCAGGATACGGCTGAGGAGCAGGGCGGTTGCTGTGTCGGCCGGCGTTCTGCGGTTTCGTTTCTGCCTTGCGTTCTGATCTCACAGGTTCTGCCTTTGCTACTACCGGTTCGAGGGGGGCTGCTGCGACTGCCGGACTATCGTCTGATTTGATGTCCGATTTGTGACTGTGGACCGGACGGGGAGCGTGATCACGATCCCTCTCGTTGCGCCGGCCACCGCGCTTGCCGTCCCGGCCGCCGCGCTCGGACTTGCCATTGTCGTGGCTTTCCATTGGCGCGGGCAGGGCGGAGAGGTCGCCGTTCAGCCATTCGATCTTCTTGTCGATCAGCTTTTCGATGGCATCGGCAAATTTTGTGTCGCGCTTGGAAACCAGCGTGAAGGCTGCTCCGGAACGGCCGGCACGGCCGGTGCGGCCGATGCGGTGGACATAGTCTTCCGCGTGGATCGGCACATCGAAGTTGAACACATGGCTCACATCCGGAATATCGAGACCGCGGGCTGCGACGTCGGATGCGACGAGCAGCTGGATCTGGCCATCCTTGAAGCTCGCAAGCATCTTGGTGCGCGAGCTCTGGTCCATGTCGCCGTGCAGGGCGCCGACGGAAAAACCGTGGCGGCTGAGCGAGCGGAACAGGTCGGCGACATCGAGCTTGCGGTTGCAGAAGATGATGGCGTTCTTGAGCTCTTCCTGTTTCTGGATAAGATCGCGCAGAACGGCGCGCTTCTCGTAATCCTTGCTGTGGGTGGCAACCAGGCGCTGTGTCACGGTCGTTGCCGTGGAAGAACGAACCGATACTTCGACGCGCTCAGGGTTCTGCAGGAACCGGTCGGCAAGCTTCTGGATTTCCGGCGGCATGGTGGCCGAGAAAAACAGGGTCTGGCGTGTGAACGGGATCAGTTTGGCGATGCGTTCGATATCGGGGATGAAGCCCATGTCGAGCATGCGGTCGGCTTCGTCGATGACGAGAATTTCAACGCCGGTCATCAAAAGCTTGCCGCGTTCGCAATGGTCAAGCAGGCGGCCGGGCGTGCAGATCAGCACGTCGGCGCCACGCTCAAGCTTGCGGTCCTGCTCATCGAAGGAGACGCCGCCGATGAGAAGCGCGATGTTGAGCTTGTGGTTCTTGCCGTATTTTTCAAAGTTTTCGGCAACCTGGGCTGCCAGTTCGCGCGTCGGCTCGAGAATGAGCGTGCGCGGCATGCGGGCGCGGGCGCGGCCCTTTTCCAGCAGCGTCAGCATCGGCAGCACGAAGGATGCGGTCTTGCCGGTTCCCGTCTGGGCGATGCCCAGAATATCACGCCGCTGCAGGGCTGGCGGAATGGCGCCTGCCTGGATCGGTGTCGGAATGGAGTAACCCGCGTCAGTCACTGCGGAAAGAACTTTTTGGCTCAGGCCAAGGTCTGAAAAAGTGGTCAAAGGGAAATCTGTTTCCGTTCCGGTTCGGTCGAACTCTGGTCAATCGGCGCATGCATTAACTGCCGTCGCAGGGGCTCTTAGTCCCATAGGCAAACAAAGTCAAGAAAACCGGAGGTTTGATAGGAGAAAGAGTCAATAATAGACTGCCGGCAACAGGATAGCGGCAATTTGCACCTGCCGGGCCAAGAGCCCCGTCATGTCTGCCAAGTTCAGTTGATGTAGTGGCTGAGCTTGATGCCTGCCGTCAGGAACCGCATCGGATCGACCGCCTCGCCATTCAGGCGGACTTCGTAATGCAGGTGCGGTCCGGTCGAACGGCCGGTGCTGCCGGAGCGGGCAATGGCCTCTCCGGTGGTGATCGTGTCGCCGACATTGACCAGAATGGCCGACAGGTGAGCGTAACGGGTGGTGATGCCGTTGCCATGATCGATTTCGACCATGTTGCCATAACCGCCAGTCCTGCTGGCGGTGATCACGGTGCCGGGTGCTGTCGCCAGGATCCGTGTTCCGGTCGGTGCGCGAAAATCGATGCCGGCATGCAGCGCCAGCCGGCCAAGGAACGGATCGAGGCGGTTGCCGAAGCTGCTGGTAATGTCGCTGGCCGGCGAGGGATTGTTGAACGGCAGCTTCCTGGCCTGACTGCGAACACTTTCGAGCCGGGCAAGTGCTGTGTCTAGCCCAACCAGAGATCTGTCGAAGGCCCCGGTCGTTTCAGGCTCGACAAACGGGCCGCCAATGGCATCGTCATCTCCCGTGACAGCCGCAGTTTCCGCGGCCACCGTTTCATCAGCGGCCACCTTTACGCCGGTACGTGCAAGGATGGTCATGATGGCGTCGGTGGCTTGCGAAGCACCCGCCGTCAGGTTTTCGATACGGGCTTTCTGCTCCTGCTCGATATCCTTCAACGACAATGTCACCTTCGAAAACAACCGGTCGGCCCGGTCGGACATGGCCTCCTGCCCGGTTGAAACCGATTGCGGCGCATAGGCGAGCGCCATCTTCTGCTGCGGCTGCCTGCCGCCTATGCCCATCAACCGTTCGATGGCTTTGAGACCGCCACTGGCGTCGGCGCGCTTTTCAGTGGCCTGCGGTACTGTCTGCGGCGGCTGAACGTCCTCTTCGTCGATGCCGGATTCTTCTGCGCGGTCGAGCAGCGAGCCGAGTTTGCCGTGGCGCGACGACAGCGCCATTTGCTGCTGAAGCAGCTTTTCGACCTTGTCTTCGACCACTTGCTGATCAAGAAGCTGACGGCTGGTGACGCGATCGACCTGCGCGCGCAACGCGGCGATCCGGTCTTCATATTCGTGCTGCATGCGCGCCTGGCGGGCCATCGTGCCACCGATCAGGTCGTCGCGCAACACCAGATAGGAGGTCGCAGCAAGATAGCCAATCGAAAAAACAGAAACAAAACAAGCCGATAGCGCCGCCATCCAGGGCTGAAAGGTCATGTGGCGAATTTTGTCGCCGCTTGCCAGAATGATGATGTGCTTTTGTGCGCGCTTGCCGAAAACCCGGCTTTCCGTAGACACCAACTCACCCCCAACGCGTGCGATTCTGCCCGTCCCGATGGGTTTGATTAGACACTGTTAAGGTTAACAAAGCCTTGCAGCGCACGTGCTGACGCTGCCCGTCAGGTATTCACAGAGGCTGTCATCGAGCGATAGAACGATGGCGTCAGACCGGCTTCGGCACGGGCGATATCGTTGAACGGGGCTTTCAGGGGTCCACGAAAATTGGCCCTGACCAAGGCTTGGAACGCCGCCGCCGGATCCTTCTTCTGGCGCGCGCAGAGAAAGCGGAACCATTTGGCGCCGACGGCGACATGGCCTTTCTCGTCCTCGTAGATCACGTCGAGCACGGCAGCGCTCTCAAAGTCGCCGGCCTCGCGCATCTTCGCCTGCAGGGCAGGTGTCACGTCGAGACCGCGCGCTTCGAGAATCAGCGGCACCACCGCCAGCCGTGCCGTCAGGTCGTTGCGCGTATCGTGGGCTGCCTGCCAGAGGCCGTCATGGGCGGGCAGGTCGCCATAGTCCGCACCAAGCTGGCGCAGGCGGTCGCGCACCATGCGGAAATGCTTGGCCTCCTCGAAAGCCACCTTCATCCAGCCATCGAAGAACGAGTTCGGAACGGGCTCCGTTGCAAACCGGGCGACGATATCGAGCGCCAGATCAACGGCGTTGAGTTCGATATGGGCGATGGCGTGCAAAAGCGCGATCCGGCCCTTGTCGGTCGTCAGGGCCCGCTTCGGCATCTGCCTTGGCGGAATGAGTTCCGGCTTTTCCGGCCGTCCTGGACGATCGGGCACCGGCGCGTCGAGCGGCGAGCGCAGCGACAGGGTTCGTGCCGTCCAGCGGCGTGCCGTTTCCTGGGCAAGCAGCGTCTTGATATCGAGATCGACCGCACGGATTGCGCGGACGGCCCCGTCGCGAAGGCTGTGGATGGCCGGAATGCTTGTCATGGTCACGCAGGTCCGCCCGCAAGGCTTTTGGCTGCGGCCAGTACCTCTTCGGCATGACCGGCGACCTTCACCTTTGGCCAGATGCGCCGGATCACGCCATCTGGTCCGATGAGCAGCGTTGTCCGCTCGACCCCCATATACTTGTGGCCATACATGCTTTTTTCGACCCAGACACCGTAGCTGTTCAAGACCGTCAGATCCTCGTTTGAGGCGAGAATGACCGAAAGGTCGTATTTCTTGGCAAACTTGTCATGTCGCTTCACCGAATCGGGCGACATGCCGAGGACCACCGCGCCGGCAGTGGAAAACTCACTCAAAAGCCCGCTAAAGGCGATCGATTCGGTGGTGCAGCTGCTGGTGTTATCCTTCGGGTAGAAGAAAAGCACGACGGACTTTCCCTTGAAATCCGACAGCGAGACGATGCCGCCACCGTCGCGGGGCAGGGTGAAATCCGGTGCAATCATGCCTTCGGTGACGTTCGCCATGGTTATTCCTTTATTCTGGGGCATGTGCCGCAAAGTTTGTCGCAACAGCCATATCCAATCTGAACCCGGCCAGTCCAGCGCCGGTCGGAAAGAGCGATGTGTCGCGCACAAGGAAGATGGTGGAACGGTAGACATCGTTTGCCCCGCAGTCTTTCTTTAAATACTGTGCAACACATACAAACGCCCGTGGATGCTTCGTCGCACCGCTTGGATTTTTGGCGACAACATGAGTTAAATCAATCACGTATGACGTGAGTATGGTATCATGGGCACGGTCGCTGCTGGATGCCGCGAGGCGAAGTCGCAGCAGATGGGAAAATACCGCATGATTCGTTTCACACTTCCGGAGGTCACCGGCGCTGATGAATGAAATCCGCGGCGAAAAAGTATCGTTTCGCAAGGAAGACATTGTTGTTCTGCATTCCCTGCCTTCGGCGCAGGCCCATGATCCGTGTATCGTTGACGCACCGAACAAGCGCGGCATCGCCCATCTCGTCTTCACCGCAACCGCTGTCATTGTCTCTATTGTCCTTCTCCTTGGCGCAGCACTTGTGGCGGCCATTGAAGGCGGGTTTCTTGACGGGCCACTGAATGCGCGGGCGCAGACGGCGCTCAACGCGGCGATCGGCAGCGGCTATCATGCCGAGGTCGGCAGCACCGTGTTGCGCGTGACCTCGAACGGTGCACTTGCACTGAAGGCGCAGGACGTGACGCTGGTGGAAAATGCCTCCAACAAGCGCCTGGTCGGTACTGATTCCGTCTTCATCGAGCTCAATCCATTGGCCTTGATGACCGGCCGGATCGCCGTTTCGCGGCTTGAGGCCGAGGGGGCGACGCTCGACCCGTCACTGTTGCCGCAGGGCAAGCCGATCGATCTGACCGCCATTCGCGTCGCCGACGTTGCCGGAGGGCTGGAGGTCGTGTTCGACCAGATTGACAGCATTTCGCAGCTGATCGGCCGCAGCAATACCGAAGCCGTCCGCATCGCGGACCTGCGATTGTCCTTTGCCGGTCCTCGCCAGCGCATCGTCCCTGTCGTGGTGGAAACTCTGGATTTCAAGCGTACAGCCGATGGCTCGATGCAGATCGACGGTGCTTTCTTGATCGACGGACAATCGTCACAACTGCATCTTCGCGCCGACCTGCAGAACGGACGTATCACGACCCTTAACGGTGCCGCCGCCGGATTGCCGCTCTCGGCTTTCCTGCATCGCAATCAGACCGCGACGGAACTTGCCTTCGGGATCAGGAGCAGCGCCGATCTGACCATCAAGGCGACGCGCGCCGCCGAGAACATAACACCAACACTGCAAGTGAACGCCCGCTCCAACGACGGCGTATTCGATGCGGGAGGGTTTTCGTCAGATCTCAAATCTTCCGAACTCAAGGTCAGCTATGATTTTGCCCGCAACCGGATCGAAATTCTGCCATCGATGGTGCGCGTTGGCCGGTCAACCTTCCCCTTTACCGGCGCGATAGCCGATCTTGATCCGGCGGTGCTTGACGGCAAGAAGGGCTTTTCGGTCGATCTTCTGCTGCAAGCCGCCAGTTCGTCGCCGGTAGACGTGTCCGAGGCACCGCTGATATTCGACGCCAAGGCCCAGGGGCGCTATTTTTCGGAAAGCCACCAACTGGTGTTCGACGAGCTGACGGTCGCGAGCGGGCTGGGCACGGCCGCCGGTTCGTTGTCGATGACCTTCGGGGAAACCTCGCCGCAGATCAGCTTTGCCCTTTTGACCAGCAAGATACAGTCCGCTGCCGTGAAACAGCTCTGGCCCTGGTGGGTCGGCAAGACGGCGCGGCGCTGGGTGATCAACAATATCTTCGGCGGCACGGTGACGGATGGCAAAATCGAAGTCTTCCTGCCGATGGGACGCATCACGCGCACCGTCGGTCCCATCGATCTGAATGCCGAGGAATTGAGCGTTCAATTCAACATCGCCGATACGCGGGTTAACCTGGCCGGCGACATCCCGCCATTGCGCGATGCTGCCGGCGCGTTCAAGCTGAAGGGCGAGAGCCTGGATGTGGAGATCGAACGCGGAACGGCCTATTTCCCGTCCGGGCGCTCTGCCACGGTGAATGGCGGTGACTTCGTCATCCCCAATACCTACGAAAAGCCGCTGATTGCCGAAATGAGACTCGATGTCGTGGGGCAGGCGGACGCAATCGCCGAGCTTGTCAGCTACAGGCCAATCCTTGCGCTGCAGCGCACCCCCTTCAAGCCGGAGGATTTTTCTGGCGAGATGACGGCCGAGGTCGGCGCGCGGTTCGGGCTGATCACCGCCCAGAAACCGCCGCCGCCGCAATGGCAGGCCCAGATGCTGCTGAACGGCGTGACCGTCAACAAACCTTTTGCCGGTCGTGATATCTCCGACATCAAGGGCACGCTGCGGATCGATCCGACACAGGCCGTGCTGGAGGCCAAGGCCGATATCGATGGTGGAGAGATGGATATTTCCCTCGTTGAGCCCGTCGGAGCAGCCAGCACGGTTAAACGCAAGCGAGAGATTTCCGGGACACTCAATGACGGCGAGCTTGCCAAGCTCGCCCCGGGGCTTGCCGGCATCATCAGCGGACCTGTCGCGCTGGATATCCTGATCAATGACAACGACCAGCACAGGGTTTCGGCTGATCTTAGCAATGCGTCGCTTTCGCTCCCATGGATCGGCTGGTCAAAGGGCGCAGGAATCAGCGCCAAGGCGACCTTTTCGGCATCCACCACCGACGGCGTCACGCAGATCGATGATCTGAAGCTGAACGGCGATGGTTTCGGCGCCAAGGGTGCACTTGTGCTCGACAAGGCAGGTTTGAATTCGGGAGAGTTTTCCTCGGTGCAACTGTCCAAGGGCGATAGTTATGCCGTCAATATCAAGCGCCAGAAGAGCGGTTTCGCCGTCAGCGTCAATGGCTCGTCCGCCGATATGCGGCCGGTCATCGAAAGCCTGCGCAACGGGTCAGGCGATGATGGTGGAAACGGCAAGCGGATCGCCATTAATGCCAACCTCCAGCAGGTGACCGGCTTCCACTCCGAGACATTGTCCAATGTCAATCTGAGCTACGCGGCAAGGGGCAAGCAGATCGATGCCGTCGACCTGACGGCGGTAACCGACAGCGGTCAGGCCGTGGTTGCCAAATTGACGAAAAACGGCGCCGACAACACGCTGGAATTGACCAGCGGTGACGCCGGCTCGCTGGCGCGGTTTGCCAATATCTACAGCAATATGCGCGGCGGCCTGCTCAATCTGAAACTGCGCGATCGCGGTGGCAGTTCCTGGCGCGGCAATATCGACATCCGCAAATTTTCTCTCGTCGACGAGAAAAGGCTGCAATCGATCGTCTCGACGCCGACGGGCGCCGATGGGCGAAGCCTGAACCAGGCGGTGAAAAAGGACATCAATGTCAGCTCGGCCCGTTTCGAGCGTGGTTTCGCCAATGTCATGCTCGACAACGGGTCGATCGCGGTCGAAGGCGGGGTCGTGCGCGGTACCGATGTCGGTGCGACGTTCCAGGGAACGGTGCGCGACCAGAACGGCAATATGGACATGACCGGCACGTTCATGCCGGCCTACGGGCTCAACCGTCTGTTCGGCGAACTGCCGATCATCGGCGTTCTTCTCGGCAATGGCCGCGACCGCGGGCTGCTCGGGATCACCTTCAAGCTGGTCGGCCCGTTTGCCAAGCCGAACCTGACGATCAACCCGCTGTCGATCATCGCACCCGGCGTGTTCCGCAGTATCTTCGAATTCCAATAAAAAACCGGCGGGGTCGCCGCCGGTTTTTTGGGTGCTGCTCAAGAGGCTGGCTGATCAGGCCGGCCGCACGAGAATGTGTTTTTTCTTGCCGAGCGACAGCTTGATGAGGCCGTCCGCCGTGACATCGCCGGTGCCGATCACCTGGCGATCGTCGCTGATCGCCTTGTCGTTGACGCGAACCGCACCATCCTTCAGGAATTGCCGGACTTTGCCATTGGATTCCGCCAGTCCGGCACGCACGAACAAGGCGAGAATACCGATGCCTGCTTCAAGCTCTGCCGCCGGCACATCGATGGACGGCAGGTTTTCTGCAATTGCGCCTTCCTCGAAGGTCTTGCGAGCGGTTTCTGCTGCTTCGTCCGCAGCGGCACGGCCATGCAGGATGGCGGTAACCTCGGTTGCAAGGATCTTCTTGACCTCGTTCAGCTCTGCGCCGCCGATTGCCGACAGGCGGCTAATTTCCGCCATGGGCAGCGTTGTAAAGAGCTTCAGGAACCGGCCGACATCGGCATCCTCGGTATTGCGCCAATATTGCCAGAAATCATAAACGGACAGGAGATCGGCATTGAGCCAGATCGCGCCCGAAGCCGATTTTCCCATTTTCGCGCCGGAAGAGGTGGTGAGCAGCGGCGACGTCAGCGCGTAGAGTTGCGGCGTCCCCATGCGGTGACCCAGATCGATGCCGTTGATGATGTTGCCCCACTGGTCGGAGCCGCCCATCTGCAGCCGGCAGTCATAACGCTTGGCCAGCTCGACAAAATCGTAGGCCTGCAGAATCATGTAGTTGAATTCAAGGAAAGACAGCGACTGTTCGCGATCCAGCCGGGTCTTGACGCTGTCGAAGGCCAGCATGCGGTTGACTGAGAAATGGCGGCCGACGTCACGCAGGAATTCGAGGTAGTTGAGCGGCCGCAGCCATTCGGCGTTGTTGATCATCCGTGCGCCGCTCGGGCCATCGCCGTAGTTCAGGTAGTTGGCAAAGACGTGCTTCAGCGATGCGATATTGTCCTCGATCATATCGACCGTCATCAGCTTTCGCGCCTCTTCCTTGAAGGACGGATCGCCGACCATGCCGGTGCCGCCGCCCATCAGCGAGATCGGCCGGTGGCCGGTCGCCTGCAGCCAATGCAGCATCATGATCTGGGTCAGGTGCCCGACATGAAGGCTCGATGCGGTCGGATCATAGCCGATATAGGCCGTCACGGTTTCCTTGTTGAAGAGCGCATCCAGTCCGGCATTGTCGGACGTCTGGTGGATGAAGCCACGTTCGTGGAGGGTATGAAGGAAATCGGACTTGAACTCGGACATGACCTGTCTCTTTCGGTGGGCTGTTTGGATCAGGAATGAATGCTTGCTGGATATTTGCGCGGCGTTTAGCACTGTTTGGTGAAAAGTGCACCTGTTTGCGTTGGAATGTTTATGGGGAGTTGAAGTCGGCATGGCGGAAATGAAAACGGCGATCGGCCTGATGAGCGGCACCAGCATGGACGGCATCGACATAGCGCTCGTTCGAACCGACGGCCGCGACAGGGTCGAGCGGGGGCCGGCCCTTGGGATTGCCTATGACGCAAAGTTCCGCGATCGCCTGAAACGGGCGCTCACGGACGCGAAGCCGATCCGGCAGCGCGAAGAGCGGCCGGGCAGTCTTGCGGACATCGAGCGCGAACTGACGTTGCGTCATGCCGAGGCTGTGCGGACTTTCCTCAATAAAAACAACCTGCAACCAGCCGATATTGATGTGATCGGCTTTCACGGTCAGACGGTTTTGCATCGCCCCGACGAAGCCTTGACCGTGCAACTCGGCGATGGCGGGCTGCTGGCACGCGAAACCGGGATCGCGATCGTCCACGACATGCGCGCCAACGATATGGTGCATGGCGGGCAGGGCGCGCCGCTCATTCCTGTCTATCATGCGGCACTTACGGCCGGTTTGCCTGCGCATCTCCGATCCGAGCGGCCGGTGGTGTTCGTCAACATCGGCGGCATTTCCAACCTGACGTTTGTCGGTGCGGACGGAACGATCGTTGCCTATGACAGCGGCCCGGGCAATACGCTGATCGACCAGTGGGTCGAAGCGCATGCCGGCATTCCCTATGACCAGGGCGGCATGATCGCCAGCGAGGGACGTATCCTTGCCGGTCTGGCGGAGCGTTATCTGGCAAATCCGTTCTTTGCCGGGACCAGGCGCCGCTCGCTCGACCGCAATGATTTCTCGCCGCCGGCCGGAACCGAAGCAAGTCTTGAAGATGGGGCCCGCACGCTCGCCCATGTCACCGCCGCGGCCATCCTCAAATCTGCACAGCACCTGCCGGAGCGGCCGGGTACCTACATTGTGTGCGGCGGCGGGCGGCTGAACCGGGTCATCATGGCCGACCTCGCCGATCTGGCCGCCGCCGGGCAGGCTACGGTCGTTTCCGCCGAAGCAGCGGGGCTGGATGGGGACGCTATGGAGGCGGAGGCATGGGCCTATCTTGCGGTGCGTTCGCTGCACGGCTTGCCGCTGACATTTCCGGGCACGACGGGGGTGACAAAACCGGTCACCGGCGGGGTCCTCAGCGCGCCGGGGCGGGCTGCGCGCTTGCCTGCCGATTAACGTTTCTTTTGCCGGAATTGCGTAACATCCAAACGGTTCTGTCTTGCCCTGCGGCAGGCGGGTAGGGGCGTGCAACATGTGCGTGCTCAAAACGGACATATTGATGAACGGCGCGCTCTTCCTTCTCACAGTCAATTTCCTGATAGCACAGCTCTTTTGCGTGTTCTTCCTGGTGATCTCCAGACGCAGCCGCATTCCTTCCGCCGGACGCTGGTTTGCCGCCGCCTTCGCCGTTGCATCGCTTTCGGCCATATGCGAGGTCGTCATCCGTCATGCCGATATCGACCGGCTCGCGAGCTTTGGAGCATTCAGTTCTGTTCTCGGCGCGCTTTTAATGATCCGCATCGGACTTGGCCGCCTTTATGGCGTTCCGGCGAACGCAATGGCAATGACGGTGCTTTTCGGCGCCTCGCTCGTGCTCAATCTGATGATCTATGATCTGCCGCGGGGGACACTGTCCCATTCTCTGGGCTATCAAATGCCGTTTGCCATCGCGGAGCTGATCTGTGCCATCGCGGTCTACCGGTCCGGGCGGCGCGAGACCGCTGACCAGATACTCATTGCATTGCTGCTGCTCACCGCCGCCAATTTTGTCAGCAAGGTCTATTTCTCCGTCATATTCAGCGGTGGAAGCACTGCACAGGCCTATCTCGGCAGCACCTATGCGCTGGTCTCCCAAAGCCTCAGCGCCGTGCTCGTCGTCTCGACAGGGTTGACGCTGCTGGCCGTCATCGTCGTCGAGATCATGGACGACGCCAAGGCGAACTCCGAAATCGATCCCCTGTCGGGGCTTTTGAACCGACGCGGTTTCGACGTGAGAGTGCGCCAGATCCTTGCCCGGCCGATGTCGGCCTATCCGCATAGCGTGATTGTCTGCGACCTCGATCATTTCAAGGCCGTGAATGATACGTATGGACATGCTGCCGGCGATCAGGTGATCCAGTCCTTTGGCCGCATGCTTGCGGGACATGCACCGCCGGAGGCGGTCTGCTCGCGGTTTGGCGGCGAGGAGTTTGCCATCTTTCTGCCGTCAACCGGCGAAGCCACGGGCTACCTGTTCGCTCAAGGACTTCGCAACAGCTTTTCATCGCTTGCGTTTGCCGGGTTGCCGGACACGGTCCGCCTGACCGCGAGCTTTGGGGTTTGCGCGCTTGCTGCACCCGGCGATTCGATCACGGAGGCGATCAACGGGGCGGACGCCGCTCTCTACGGCGCCAAGAACAGCGGCCGCAACCGCGTCAACCGGGCGCGCCGTGCAGCGGCGGCGAACCAGGGAGAATGGCAGGCTCAGGCCTGACGCTGAAATTAAGAGGCGTAAGATATGGAAAAGGCCGGAATTTCCGGCCTTTTCGTTTAGCGGATGCGCTTTGCGGCCGGTTCCGGCGTCAGTTCGCCGTTCAGCCGCCGGTCGAGATAGTCCTCGCATTCGGCCATCAGCGTATCGACCTGGCCGTTGAAGAAGTGGTTGGCACCCGGCACGGTCTTGTGGGTGATGAGGATACCCTTCTGCGCCTTCAGCTTGTCGACGAGATTGTTGACGTCCTTTTCCGGCGCCACCTTGTCGAGATCGCCATTGATGATCAGGCCGGAGGACGGGCAGGGCGCCAGGAACGAGAAGTCGTAGGTGTTCGGCTGCGGTGCGATCGACATGAAACCTTCGATTTCCGGACGGCGCATCAGAAGCTGCATGCCGATCCAGGCGCCAAACGAGTAGCCTGCGACCCAGCAGCTCTTCGAATCGGGATGCATGCTCTGCACCCAGTCGAGTGCCGATGCGGCATCGGACAATTCACCGGCGCCGTGGTCGAATTCGCCCTGGCTGCGGCCGATCGAGCGGAAATTGAACCGCAGCGTGGTGAAGCCGCGCTTCTGGAACATATAAAACAGCTGGTAGACGATCTGGTTGTTCATCGTACCGCCGAACTGCGGATGCGGATGCAGGACGATGGCGATCGGGGCGTTCTTCTGCTTGGACGGCTGGTAACGGCCTTCGAGGCGACCGGCCGGTCCGTTGAAGATGATTTCGGGCATTGGCTCTCCGGGCTTGATTCTGGCACTAAAAAACCGGTTCAGAGTTGAAGCAGTCTTGACGAAAGCAGTCAGCTTTTCTAAAACCAGTTTAGAACCATTCAAAACTTTGACACGGACTTTCCGTGGCGAGTGCTGTCTCTTACGGCAAGCGAAGCGAAAATTTCAAGGAAAATGCACCGGCCGCATGCCTTTACATGGCAACCGGTTCATCTTTGGCAAGGGAACATGGGACAAGAGCGCATCTATATGGACTGGAATGCCACCGCGCCGCTCATACCGGCCGCGCGCGAGGCATGCCTGACCGCGCTCGATCTCCTGGGAAACCCCTCTTCGGTACATGGCGAAGGCCGTAAAATCCGCACGCTGATCGAAAATGCCCGCCGTGATGTCGCAGCCCTTTGCGGCGCTCCGGCTGCCAGCGTCACCTTTACCAGCGGCGCGACGGAAGCGGCCAACTTTGTGCTGACGCCGGATTTTCGCATGGGCAAGACGCCGCTGACCATCGGTCATCTTTATGTCTCAGCGATCGAGCATCCGGCCGTTCGCGAAGGCGGGCGTTTCGGCAAGGCGGATGTCAGCGAAATCGCTGTGACGCCGGCCGGCACGATCGATCTTGCCTTGCTCGAAGCGGCACTTGCTGCCCATGACCGCCAGTCCGGTCTGCCGATGGTTGCGGTGATGCTTGCCAACAATGAGACGGGCATTGTCCAGCCGCTCAGTGAGGTGTCGCGGCTGGTGAAGGCGGCCGGCGGCATCCTTGTCGTCGATGCGGTCCAGGCAGCCGGGCGATTGCCGCTGTCGATCGAAGCGCTCGGTGCGGACTTCCTGATCGTCTCGTCACACAAGATCGGCGGACCAAAGGGGGCCGGTGCACTGGTGGCGCGCGGCGAGATCCTGATGCCGGCTGCGTTGATCCGCGGCGGCGGGCAGGAAAAAGGGCATCGCTCCGGAACCGAAAATCCTGCGGCTATTGCCGGATTTGGCGCTGCGGCCCTGACTGCAGCTGCTAATCTGAGCGAGCGGATGACCGCGGTTTCTGCGCTGCGCGAAAAGCTGGAGACCGCGATGATGACGGCGGCACCAGACGTTATCATCCATGGCCAGGGCGGCGAGCGGATCGGCAATACATGCTTCTTTACGCTGCCCGGCTTGAAGTCCGAGACCGGCCAGATTGCATTTGATCTGGAGGGGGTTGCCCTTTCCGCCGGTTCCGCCTGCTCGTCCGGCAAGGTCGGGCAGAGCTACGTTCTGTCGGCGATGGGGCACGATCCACGCCACGGCGCGCTGCGCATCTCGATCGGAACTTCGACGACGCAAGCGGAGATCGATCGGTGTGCCGAAGTCTTTGCCAAGGTCGCTGCGCGGCGCAGGCTTGCAGGCGCTGCTGCTTGACTCTGGATTAAATTGCGGAAATTGAATTTTCCGCTTGGCAAACGGGGTGAAAATGCCCCTTTAGCCCACTACATAGGCGATACAACGAACATTGTATCGGACTGACAAGCTGCCGGACCTTGTATCCGGCGAGATTGGAGAACGAGATGGCTGCCGTGCAGGAAACAATCGATCAGGTCGCCCTGATCGATGTAGACCAGTACAAATACGGGTTTGAGACGACGATCGAAATGGACAAGGCGCCCAAGGGCTTGTCCGAAGAGATCATACGCTTCATTTCGGCAAAGAAGAACGAACCGGACTGGATGCTCGAATGGCGTCTGGGAGCGTATCAGCGCTGGCTGACGCTGGAGGAGCCGACCTGGGCCCGCGTCAACTATCCGAAGATCGATTTCAACGAGATCTATTTCTACGCGGCGCCGAAGAGCACGCCCGGCCCGACCTCGATCGAAGATGTCGATCCGGAAATCCTGAAAGTCTATGAAAAGCTCGGCATTCCCTTGCGCGAGCAGGAAATCCTGGCCGGCGTCAAGACGCCGCGCATTGCCGTCGACGCCGTGTTCGATTCCGTCTCGGTCGTCACCACCTTCAAGGAAGAACTGAAAAAGGCCGGCGTGATCTTCATGTCGATTTCTGAGGCCATCCGCGAGCATCCGGATCTGGTGAAGAAATATCTCGGCACTGTCGTCCCGACCACCGACAACTATTATGCGACGCTGAATTCCGCTGTCTTCACCGATGGATCGTTCGTCTATATCCCCAAGGGCGTTCGCTGCCCGATGGAGCTGTCGACCTATTTCCGCATCAACGAGAAGAACACCGGCCAGTTCGAGCGCACTTTGATCATCGCGGAAGAGGGCGCCTACGTCTCCTATCTGGAAGGCTGCACGGCGCCGCAGCGCGACGAAAACCAGCTGCATGCGGCGGTCGTCGAACTGGTCGCGCTCGATGATGCCGAAATCAAGTATTCCACCGTCCAGAACTGGTATCCGGGCGACAAGGACGGCAAGGGCGGCATCTACAACTTCGTCACCAAGCGGGGCGATTGCCGCGGCAAGAACTCGAAGATTTCGTGGACGCAGGTTGAAACCGGCTCGGCGATCACCTGGAAGTACCCGTCCTGCATCCTGCGTGGCGATGGTTCGCGCGGCGAATTCTACTCGATCGCCGTCTCCAACGGCCACCAGCAGATCGACAGTGGCACCAAGATGATCCATCTCGGCAAGAATACGTCGAGCCGCATCGTCTCCAAGGGCATTGCCGCCGGCGTCAGCCAGAACACCTATCGCGGCCAGGTCTCGACCCACCGCAAGGCGGAAAATGCGCGCAACTTTACCCAGTGCGACAGCCTGCTGATCGGCGACAAGTGCGGCGCTCATACCGTGCCCTATATCGAGGCACGCAATTCCTCGGCCCAGTTCGAGCATGAGGCGACGACGTCGAAGATCTCCGAGGACCAGCTGTTCTACTGCCTGCAGCGCGGCATTCCGACGGAAGCGGCGATCGCACTGATCGTCAACGGCTTCGTCAAGGAAGTCATCCAGGAACTGCCGATGGAATTTGCGGTCGAAGCGCAGAAGCTGATCGGGATTTCGCTGGAAGGTTCGGTCGGTTAAACGGCACTTACATATTGAACGTGGTGCGCTGACAGTCGCGCCCAAAATCTATTCGTTTCCCAAGAGGACGACGTAACATGCTTGAAATCAGAAACCTCCATGCCCGCATCGCCGAAGACGGCACCGAGATCATCCGTGGTCTGAACCTGACCGTGAAGGCCGGCGAAGTCGCCGCCATCATGGGCCCGAACGGCTCGGGCAAGTCGACGCTGTCCTACATCCTGTCGGGCCGCGAAGACTATGAAGTGACCGAAGGCGACATCCTCTACAACGGCGAGAGCATTCTTGAGCTCGATCCGTCGGAGCGCGCAGCCAAGGGTATCTTCCTTGCCTTCCAGTACCCGGTCGAAATCCCGGGTGTTGCGACCATGCAGTTCCTCAAGGTGGCTTTGAACGAGCAGCGCAAGTATCGCGGCGAAGACGAGCTTTCGACGCCGGATTTCATCCGCCGCGTCAAGGAAGCCGCAGCCAAGCTGCAGATCAACCCGGATATGCTGAAGCGTCCGCTCAACGTCGGTTTCTCCGGCGGCGAAAAGAAGCGCGCCGAAATCCTGCAGATGGCGCTGCTTGAGCCGAAGCTTTGCGTGCTCGACGAAACCGATAGCGGCCTCGACATCGACGCGTTGAAGATCGTTGCCGACGGCGTCAATGCGCTGCGCTCTCCGGATCGCGCCGTGATCGTCATCACCCACTATCAGCGCCTGCTCGAGTATATCGTACCGGACACCGTCCACGTTCTCTACAAGGGCCAGATCATCAAGTCCGGCGACAAGTCGCTGGCGCTTGATCTCGAAGCCAATGGTTATGCCGACATCATCGATGCGGCGGCTTGAGGAGTACTGGGATGAACATGCAAACGGCAATCACGATGACAGCCGCCGAGACGGCTCTCGTCGATGCCTATACCGCCCAGATCGGCGAACTGCCGGGCGAAGGTGCGGTGCTGTCGGCGCGCGATAGCCTGCTGGCAAATCTCAGGCAACAGGGTTTGCCGACCCGCCGCGTTGAATCCTGGCACTATACGGACCTGCGCGCGCTTTTGCGTTCCGTTCCGGCCTTTGATTCGACGGCTTTTGCAGAAAAGGTCGATCCGCTGGTTGCGGGCTCGCCGGTGCTTTCGGTGCTGAACGGCAAGGCTGATACCAAGAACCTGCCTGTTGGCATCAACGTGCGCTCCTATGCCGAAAGCCTGGTCGATGGCGTTGCCGCCGCCGATCTCATCGAACGCGATCAGGACGACGTGATCGGACGGATCAACGGCAGTTTCGTGCGCGACGGTTTCGAGATCGAAGTGCCTGAAGGCACCGAGCTTGAACGGCCGGTCGAGTTCCAGCTGGTGCAGAGTTCTGGACAGAGCCATTGCCGCTTCCCGGTGACGTTCGGCGCCAACTCCAAGGCTACGATCATCGAGCGCCACCTTTCGGTCGATGATGCGGCCAGCCTGGTCACCGTTGTCAGCGACCTGATCCTGGACGAGGGAGCCGAGATCACCTGGATCATCCTGCAGCAGCAAGGCGTAAGCGACAGTCATCTCGCCCAGGTCAATTTCGACCTCGGCACCAATGCCAAGCTCAAGCTGTTCATCATCAATGCCGGCGGCAAGCTGGTGCGCCAGGAAGTCCACGGCGTCACCACCGGCGAAGGTGCGGATTTCAAGCTGCGCGGCATCAACCTGCTCGGCGGCGAAACCCATACCGACGTGACATTCACGCTCGGCCATGACGTGCCGAACACGACATCGACCGAAGTTCTCCGCAACGTGCTGTTTGACCGCGCCAAGGGCGTGTTCCAGGGGCAGATCCGGGTCGCTCCCGATGCGCAGAAGACCGACGCGAAGATGGCGTGCAACACGCTGCTTCTCTCCGACGACGCCGATTTTTCGGCAAAGCCGGAGCTGGAAATCTTTGCCGACGACGTCCAGTGCGGCCATGGCGCCACCGTCATCGACATCAACCCGACGCATCTCTACTACATGCGTGCCCGCGGCATCCCGGAAAACAAGGCGCGTGCCATGCTGGTCAACGCCTTCGTCGATGAGATCGTCGAGGAGCTGGAAGACGAGGCACTGATCGAAACACTGGAAACGATCATCGCCATCTGGCTCGAAAAGCACGCCTGATTGGATCATGGACATGGAACACACGGTGCCGGTACCGGCCTATGACGTCGAAGCGATCCGCAGGGATTTCCCGATCCTGTCGCGGACCGTCTACGGCAAGCCGCTGGTCTATCTCGACAACGGCGCCTCGGCGCAGAAGCCGCAGGTGGTCATCGACGCCGTTGCCCATGCCTATGCCAATGAATATGCCAATGTCCATCGCGGCCTGCATTTTCTGTCGAATGCCGCGACCGACGCTTACGAAGGTGCCCGCGAAAAGGTACGCCGGTTCCTGAACGCGCCCTCGGTCGACAACATCATCTTCACCAAATCCTCGACCGAGGCGATCAACACGGTGGCCTATGGCTATGGTATGCCGAAGATCGGCGATGGCGACGAGATCGTCGTTTCGATCATGGAGCATCATTCCAATATCGTGCCGTGGCATTTCATCCGCGAACGCCAGGGCGCCAAGCTGGTCTGGGCTCCGGTCGATGATCAGGGTGCGTTCCATATCGACGATTTCGTCAAATGCCTGACCGACCGGACCAAACTGATCGCCATCACCCATATGTCGAATGCGCTCGGCACCGTCGTTCCGGTCAAGGAAATCTGCAGGATCGCCCGCGAGCGCGGCATTCCGGTGCTGGTCGATGGCAGCCAGGCCGCCGTCCACATGCCGGTCGATGTGCAGGATATCGACTGCGACTGGTACGTCATGACCGGCCACAAGCTCTACGGTCCCTCCGGTATCGGCGTGCTCTACGGCAAGATGGACCGGCTGAAGGAAATGCGCCCGTTCATGGGTGGCGGCGAGATGATCGTCGAGGTGACGCAAGACGCGATCACCTACAACGAACCGCCGCACCGTTTCGAAGCAGGCACGCCGCCAATCGTGCAGGCGATCGGTCTCGGTTATGCGCTCGACTATATGGAAAAGGTCGGCAGGTCTGCGATTGCTGCCCATGAAGCCGATCTCGCCGCCTATGCACACCAACGCCTGTCGTCGGTCAATTCCCTGCGCATCTTCGGGACGGCACCCGGCAAAGGTGGTATCTTTTCCTTCGAACTCGAAGGTATCCATGCCCATGACGTATCGATGGTGATCGATCGGGCAGGGGTCGCGGTCAGGGCGGGCACGCATTGCGCCCAGCCGCTCTTGAAACGCTTCGGCGTGACCTCCACATGCCGTGCATCCTTTGGCCTCTACAATACGCGGGCCGAAGTCGACGTGCTGGTGAATGCGCTTGAGCAAGCCCGCAAATTCTTTGCGTAAGGACATATGCCGATGAGCCTTGATACGACCGAAGACAAGATCGATGTCCGTAACGGGATCGTTCATTCTGCCATTCCGGCGGACGAACTGGCGCGCCTCAGCGACGATGTCATTTCCGCGCTGAAGACGGTCTACGACCCGGAAATTCCGGCCGATATTTTCGAACTCGGGCTGATCTACAAGATCGATATCGAAGACGACCGCATGGTCAAGATCGCCATGACGCTGACGGCTCCCGGCTGCCCTGTTGCCGGCGAGATGCCGGGCTGGGTGGAAAACGCCGTCGGTGCCGTCGAAGGTGTTTCCGGCGTTGAGGTGTCGATGACCTTCGATCCGCCGTGGACGCCCGACCGCATGTCGGAAGAGGCGCAGGTTGCCGTCGGCTGGTATTGATCGCGTATTGATCCCTTAACCGCTGCGCATTACATTCTAAGCATGGCGCGCAAAAGTGTGCAGCGGTTTTGCGATAATGACATGCGTAAAATTAAAGACCTAAAAAGCATCAGGCCTTGAACCTGGTTGCCACAAGGAGAACGGCCCATGGGCTTTGCAGTCATGAGTTTGAGCGATGCGGCAGCAGGCCGCGTCAAGGCGATCGTCGAAAATGCCGGCGGCGAGGCCCAGGGCATTCGCGTCGGGATCAAGAAGGGCGGTTGCGCCGGCATGGAGTATGCCATCGATCTGGTGACGGCGCCGAACCTAAAGGACGATCTGGTCGAACATCAGGGCGCCAGGGTCTGGGTCGCGCCCGAAGCCGTGCTCTATCTGCTCGGGACCCGGATGGACTTTGAAGTCACGACGCTGCGCTCGGGCTTCACCTTCAACAATCCCAACCAGACATCGGCCTGCGGCTGCGGCGAATCCGTCGAACTGAAGCCTGCCGACCTTGCTGCGCTGGCAGCAAAGGGCGATGCGGTCGTGCGCGCCAGCTAAACTTTCTTCGCAACGGCGCGGCTATATCATAGATTCGGAAGGAGGCTGGTTTTCGCCAGTCTCCTTTTTCTGTTTCTATGCCACTTGAGAGTGGGGGGCGTGGCCGAATAGACGATGCCTGCCGGACGACGCGCAGTTGTCTTTGCTACCCCGGAGCAAAAAAGGGGCGCATCGAGCGCCCCTTGCAGTTTTTCGGTTATTCTGCCGCCTCGGCATAGTCTTCCAGCGGCGGGCAGGTGCAGATCAGGTTGCGGTCGCCGAAGACGTTGTCGACGCGGTTGACCGGCGACCAGTACTTGTCGACGCGGAAGGCGCCCGGCGGGTAGCAGGCCTGTTCGCGCGAATAGGGGCGGTCCCATTCGCCGACCAGGTCTTCGACCGTGTGCGGCGCGTTCTTCAGCGGATTGTTTGTCCGGTCCATCCTGCCGTCCTCGATCGCCTGCGCCTCCGCGCGGATCGCCAGCATAGCGTCGCAGAATCGGTCGAGTTCGGCCTTGGTCTCCGATTCCGTCGGCTCGATCATCAGCGTGCCGGCAACCGGCCAGCTCATGGTCGGGGCGTGGAAGCCGCAGTCGATCAGGCGCTTGGCGACATCGTCGACGGTTACGCCGGCGCTGTCGACCAGCGGGCGCGTATCGATGATGCACTCGTGCGCCACGCGGCCCTTGGCCGACTTGTAGAGCACGTCGTAGGCGCCCTGCAGCCGGGCGGCGATGTAGTTGGCGTTGAGGATCGCCACCTTGGTTGCCTGCGTCAGCCCTTCGCCGCCCATCATCAGGCAGTAACTCCAGGAGATCGGCAGGATCGAGGCCGAGCCGAAGGGGGCAGCCGAAACGGCACCTTCGCCGCCATCGGTTTCCGGATGGCCGGGCAGGTAGGGCGCCAAGTGCGCCTTGACGCCGATCGGTCCCATGCCCGGACCGCCGCCGCCATGCGGAATGCAGAAGGTCTTGTGCAGGTTGAGATGGCTGACGTCGGAGCCGATATCGCCGGGACGGGCAAGACCGACCATGGCGTTCATATTGGCACCGTCGAGATAGACCTGGCCACCATGCTTGTGGACGATGTCGCAGACTTCGCGGACATTTTCCTCGAACACGCCGTGCGTCGACGGGTAGGTGATCATGCAGCAGGACAGGTTCGCCGCATGCTGTTCTGCCTTGGCGCGGAAATCGTCCATGTCGATATCGCCATTGTCGCTGACCTTGACGACGACGACCTTCATGCCGGCCATCTGGGCCGAGGCGGGATTGGTGCCGTGGGCGGAGGTCGGGATCAGGCAGACATCGCGATGGTCGTCGCCGTTGGCAAGGTGATAGGCGCGGATCGTCAGCAGTCCGGCATATTCCCCTTGAGCGCCGGAGTTCGGCTGCATCGAAACCGCGTCATAACCGGTGATCTGGCAGAGTTTCTGCGAGAAGTCAGTGATCATGTGGCGATAGCCTTCGGCCTGATCTGCCGGCACGAAGGGATGGATTTCGGAAAATTCCGGCCAGGTGATCGGCAGCATTTCGGCTGTCGCGTTGAGCTTCATCGTGCAGGAGCCGAGCGGGATCATCGAGCGGTCGAGCGCCAGATCCCGGTCCGACAGCCGGCGGATGTAGCGCGTCATTTCGCTTTCGGCGCGGTTCATGTGGAAGATCGGATGAGTGAGATATTCGCTGGTGCGCAGCAGGGCCTCGGGCAGGCGGTAACCGGCTTCGAAATCCTCGACCGTGAAATCGCCGCCGAACGCCCGCCAGACGGCTTCCAGCGTCACCGGCCGCGAGCGCTCGTCGAGGCTGATGCCGATCTTGGTGGTGCCGATCCGGCGCAGGTTCACGTCTTCGGCAACGGCCGTCTTCAGGATAATGCCCTGCAGCTTGCCGACATCGACCGTGACTGTGTCGAAGAACACGTCCGGTTCGACCTTGTAGCCGAGTTTTTCAAGGCCAAGCGCCAAGAGAACGGCCTTCTGGTGGACGCTCTGGGCGATGGCCTTGATGCCCTTGGGACCGTGGAAGACGGCATACATCGACGCCATGACGGCAAGCAGGACCTGCGCGGTGCAGATGTTGGACGTGGCTTTCTCGCGGCGGATATGCTGTTCGCGGGTCTGCAGCGACAGGCGGTAGGCGCGGTTGCCGCGCGCATCGACCGACACACCGACGAGACGGCCGGGCATCGAACGCTTATAGGCGTCCTTGACGGCCATATAGGCCGCATGCGGGCCACCGTAGCCGACGGGAACGCCAAAGCGCTGGGTGCAGCCGATGGCGATGTCGGCGCCCATTTCGCCAGGTGACTTCAGAAGCGCCAATGCCAGCGGATCGGCGGCGACCGTGGCGATCGCGCCGGTCTGATGCAGGCGTGCGATCAGGCCGGTGAAATCGTGAACGTGGCCGTAGGTGCCAGGATACTGGAAGATCGCCCCGAAGACGTCGACCGGATCGAGATCGGTGAACGGGTTGCCGATGACGATCGACCAGCCGAGCGGCTCGGCGCGCGTCTTCAAAAGCGCAATGGTCTGCGGATGGCAGTTCTCATCGACGAAGAAGGCCTTGACCTTGGATTTCGCCACGCGCTCTGCCATTGCCATGGCTTCGGCGGCGGCAGTTGCCTCATCGAGCAGCGAGGCATTGGCAACGTCGAGCCCGGTCAGATCGCAAACCATGGTCTGATAGTTGAGCAGAGCCTCGAGACGGCCCTGGCTGATTTCCGGCTGGTAGGGCGTGTAGGCCGTGTACCAGGCGGGGTTTTCCAGGATGTTGCGCTGGATGACCGGCGGCGTGATCGTGCCGTAATAGCCCTGGCCGATCAGCGAAACGAGCTTCCTGTTGCGGTTGGCGGTTTCGCGCATCTTGTCGAGCGCTTCGCGTTCGGTCATGGCAGCGCCCCAGGCAAGCGGGGACGTCTGGCGGATCGACGGCGGCACAGTGTCGTCGATCATGGCATCGAGGCTGCTATAGCCGATGACCTTGAGCATCGCCGACATTTCATCGGGCGAAGGGCCGATATGCCGCCGGTTGGCGAAGTCATAGGGCTTGTAGTCGGTGAAGGTGAAGTCTTTCGGCATGCTCATCAGGCGATAAGCTCCTTGTAAGCGGCTTCGTCGAGCAGCGCGTTGGCGGCGGACGGATCGGACAATTTCAGCTTGAAGAACCAGCCGGCTCCCTGCGGATCGCTGTTGACCAGCGACGGGTCATCGACGATGGCCTGATTGGATTCGACGATCTCGCCATCAAGCGGACAATAGACGTCGGAGGCTGCCTTGACGGATTCGACGGTGGCCGCAGTCGCACCCTTGTCGAGGGCTGTACCGGATTCGGGGAGTTCCACGAAGACGAGATCGCCGAGCTGTTCGGCGGCATGCGCGGTGATGCCGACAGTTGCAACATCGCCTTCGATTTTCAGCCACTCGTGTTCATCGGTAAATTTCAGCATGGGTTCAGCTCCTGATCAGCGTTTGTAGGTCGGGGTGACGAAGGGAAGGGCGGAAACGGTGATCGGCAGATATTTGCCGCGCACCTCAGCGAAAACCGGGGTGCCATTGGCGGTGTGGGCCGTATCGACATAGCCCATGGCGACGGGATGATCCGCACTGGGGCCAAAACCGCCGGAGGTGACGGTGCCCACCGGCACCTTGCCTTCGGCATCGGCAAATAGCGGCGCTCCACCGCGCACCGGCGCCTTGCCTTCCGGCTTCAGACCGACGCGGCGGCGGCTTGCACCATCTGTGAACTGGCGAAGAACGACTTCGGCGCCAGGGAACCCGCCTTGCCGAGCGCCACCCGTCCGGCGGGCCTTCTGCATCGCCCATTCGAGGGCCGCGTCCACCGGCGTCGTCGTGGTGTCGATGTCGTTTCCGTAGAGACACAGCCCGGCTTCGAGACGCAGCGAATCGCGCGCGCCAAGGCCGATCGGCATGACGTCGGGATGCTCGAGGATGCGGCGTGTTACGTCCTCTGCCGAGGCGGCCGGAATGGAAATTTCAAAGCCGTCCTCGCCGGTATAACCGGAGCGCGAGATGATGCAGGGAACATCGTGAAGGGCTGCTTCCGCCACATCCATGAAGCGCATGGTGGCGATATCGGCCCAGAGTTCAGCCAGCACCGCTTCCGCGCGGGGACCTTGCAGCGCGATCAGCGCGCGATCGTCCAGCAGGGTCAGATCGCAGGTTTTGCCGAGATGCTTTTGCAGATGGGCGAAGTCGGCTTCCTTGCAGGAGGCATTGACGACAAGGAACAGGTGGTCGCCGCGATTGGCAATCATCAGGTCGTCGAGGATACAGCCGTCGTCATTGGTAAAAAGTCCGTAGCGCTGGCGCCCCTCGGCAAGACCGAGCACATCGACGGGTACGAGCTGTTCGAGCGCCAGCGCCGCATCCTCGATCCGGCCCGATTTCGCACGCAGGATCACCTGTCCCATATGCGAGACATCGAAAAGGCCGGCAGCGGAGCGCGTGTGGAGATGCTCCTTCATCACACCGGCCGGATATTGCACCGGCATGTCATAACCGGCAAACGGCACCATTCGGGCGCCGAGCGACAGGTGCAGCGCATGCAGCGGTGTCTGTTTCAAAGGGGAATGTTCGTTCAAGTCCGGCCTCCAGGTCTGGCGCGACGCGCCCGCTCATCTCCACGGCGCATGTCGTGCGACGTTTCCTCGAGCCCCCTCTGTCCCTTTGCCTGAGATTGTTATCCCTTCGGCGAGCGAAAACGCTACTCTCCAGAGTCCTACCGGCACCTTGTTGGTCCTTTGGCCTGAGAGTTTCCGGGGCGGTTGCTCCTTCGGCACCGGTGTTACCCGGGTTCTCCCAACAAGATCGGATTTCAGATAACGGCGATGCTGGCGGCTTGGCAAGCGCAAAGTGTCGCGCCCAAACAGATTTTTGTCGTGGCTGTTCAATCTTGTGGCTCGATGCGGAAAATCAGCCTTTGCTTTTTTCCGCCCCGCGCGATAACGCAAGTCGCGAGACGGAGATCATCGATGGCGAAAGCCGGGCGACAGATGCGGGTGACTGTGCGGGTGCTTTCAGCACTTGCCTTGCTGTTCCTGTCATTTGCCCACCAGCCGCTTTTCGCCCGCCAGATCATGCCGGCGATGGCAGCGGACTATGTTTTGCCGGACGGAACGACCGGCGATATCTGCTTCGGTCTGGATGGTGTCGAAAAGAGCGATCACGGTTCCTCGCATGAGGGGCTGGCACCCGTCTGCGACTATTGCCGGCTTGCGGCCTCCGTGCTTTTGCCGTCACCTGCGGGCGAGGGCTATCTCCTTATCCGGTCAGCGGCTCTCATCTCGACGCAACCGGATCTCGAGTCGCTTTTCGTCTCGCATCAACGTCTCCTGCCGCAATCGCGCGCGCCTCCGCTCTCGCTCTGACAGCGCCGCCCCGGCGATTTCCATATTATCCAGAGCATTCAGCCGCCTGACGCGGCATTGACCGTCCTGTCGTGAATTCGCAGGGCCGGTCCGGAGACAGATCGATGACACAGACCAGAACCACACTACTTGCACTCGCGCTTTCGCTGGGTGCTGCCGCCTCAGCCCATGCGCATGCTTCGTTCGAAACCGATGAGGTGGCGTCCGAAAGCAGTTTCAAGGCCGTGCTGCAGATCCCCCATGGCTGCGACGGCAAGGCCACCACCGAAGTCCAGGTCAAACTGCCGGAAGGCTTCGTTTTCGCCAAGCCGCAGCCCAAGGCCGGCTGGGACATCGAGATCATCAAGGGCGACTACCAGAAGAGCTACGACAATCATGGCAAGGCGGTCACGTCCGGCCCGCTGGAAATTCGCTGGAAGAACGGCAACCTGCCGGATGACTATTTCGACACCTTCGTCATCAGCGGCAAAATTTCAGGCTTCGACAAGCAGACCGAGATCGCCTTTCCGGTCACGCAGCTTTGCAGCACCTCCGGCAAGGTCGTCTGGGACGAGATTGCCGCAGCAGGCCAAAGCGCCCATGCGCTGGAGCATCCGGCCCCGACGGTGACAGTCACCCCTGCCAAGGCCGGCGGTCACGAGGGGCACGACATGGCGGCGATGTCCGGCATGGGTGCAACGGATGGAGCGCCGGTCAAGATCGGTTCGCTGGAAATTTCCGGCGGCGCGGTCAAGGCGATGTTGCCGGGCGCCAAGGTCGGTGGCGGCGGCTTCGTCATCAAGAACGACGGCGGCGAAGACGACACGCTGCTCTCGGTCGAAAGCCCGGTGGCGGGCCGTGTCGAGATGCACGAGATGAACATGCAGAACGAGGTAATGAAGATGCGCAAGCTTGAGAGCGGCATAACCATTCCGGCTGGCGAAACCGTCACGCTTCAAAGCGGCGGCCTGCACCTGATGTTCATGGATGTGGAAAAGCCGTTTGCCGAAGGTGACACTATCCCGGTGACACTGACCTTCGAAAAGGCAGGCAAGGTCGACTACGTGCTTACCGTCGGCGATGCGGCCGGGGCGCATAAACACAACTGAGTTCTGTGGATTTTTCACGAAAAGGACGGCGGCGCGGGAGACTGCGCCGCCATTGTATTCGCGACCAACATGGAACGCTTGCAACGTTAGGGGCCGAGGTCAGTCGCCGGTCTTGTCGTCATTCCGTGGCTTCGTCACCATCGTCTGATTCCGGTTCGTCCGGACCGAATTCCATGTAGCGGCGTACCGCTTCGCCGCGCGTACCCTGCGGCAGGCGGCCATTGGACGTCATCAGCATCAGTGACAGCGCAGTCGGGCTGCGAAGGGCGGCAACGGCATGGGCGCTGGCCGCCTCATCCTTCGGCCGCACCGACAGCAAGGTGATCGCCTCATCGCTCGGGCCATCGCCGCTTATGCGTGCGGACGGCTTGACGGCTTGCGCCGCGTAAGCCGCCGTGTTGGCTGACATGGTGACGACCAGGGTCATTGACGATCTGCCCTCGGCGGGCGCTCCTTCGGATGTGGCAATCGATCCGTTTTAACCCGGCTGCGGTTTCACCGTGGTGAAATCGCGCGCTCGTATTTAAGGCAAATCCTATTGATTTTCCGAACGAAAAGGGGAGGGGCCGGACCGTCGGGGAAGGTCCCTCCAACAGGGTCAGACATACCGCCGTTTCGAATGCCTGGATGCTAGGGCCGCCGCCCATTTGAATTCCATTCCGGGAAAAACCGAAAAGAGAAAGGTTTTATAGGAGAACAATTTTAACGAAGCGGTCCCGCTGTAGCTGCAACTCCGGCACTTGTGGCCGTTCTTAAATATGGCACACTGCCTTCAACCAAAGAGGAAGGTGCACATGACGGACAGGGAAACACTGGAAGGCGTTGTCCATACATTCTATGCGGCGCGCGCAGTCAGCGACATCGCTGCAATGATGGCACTTACCGGCCCGGACTTCAGCTTCCGCATCGTCGGCAGCGGTAAACTGGCCCCGATGACACAGCGGGTCAGCGAACCGGCCGCAATCGATACGGTGGTCCAGACATTGGTCGCGCAATGGGACATGTCCAAGCTCAAAACCACTCGTCTCTATGTCGATGGAGACACGGTTTTTGCCCATCGTGCCGGACTGATCCGCTACACCCCGAACGGCAAAGAGGTCGAAACCGAATATATCGACCGCTTCACCTTCAAGGACGGCAAGGTCGTCGACATGACCGAGTTCGTCGATACGCTGATGATTGCCGATACAGTCGGATTGCTTGAATAGGCAAGAAAATCCTGAATGACCGCTGGTTTTCGGCCGGGTAAGCGGACTCAGGCCGCCCCGTCAATCGGGCGGCCGATAACCAGCGCTGTCTTAAGGTCCGGGTCCAGCTTTTCATAAACGCCGTCGGCCTGCACGCCGAGCGCATCGAGCGTCTTGGAAAAAAAGCAGCGCACGGTGGCAGCGGTGACGATATCGAAAATCTCGATGTCGGAAAGGCCATGCCGCCTCAGCTCATCGACATCAGCGCCCTTAATCGACGAGGCATCGCGCACGACCTTGGCTGCAAAGCGCATGATGGCGCGTTCGGCCGCGTCGATTGCAGCCGCGTCGGGATCATCAACCACCTGCCGGAGTGCTTCCGCGGTGAAAATATCGCGCAAAAGAACCGAGCCGTGGGCGAGCAAGCAATAGGAACTCTTCATCTCCCTGGCTGCCGCCATCGTCACCAGTTCGTAGCGGCGCAGGTCCATGTTGGCCTTGATGCTGGAAAGCAGCGTGCTCCAGTTTTCCAACACTTCCGGCCGATGGCCGAACGCTTTCACCATGTTCGGCAGATAGCCATAGCTCGCCTCCGCTTCAGCGTACAATTTCGCAGTCTGCTTGCTTGCGGATGCATCGGGCGTTTCGATGAACGGCATTGTAAGGCTCCTCTGCGGAAGAACGGCACAATAGTCGCGCCGGCAATCCGCAGCAAGCCGTTACCGTTCAGTGCTTCAGGAACTTCTCCGGAGAATAGGAGAAGTGTCCCCGGCGGCCGCCGTTTGGCGGCGCGCCGGAGATAATCCGCTACTTGCTGCCAGGGCTCTGCTGCAGAGAGGTCATGATCGCTTCGATCATCTGGTCGATGCTGAAGCTGGCCGGACGCTGGCTTGGGGGGTATTCCTTGAACGTCTGCAGGAAGGGAGCGACACGCCAGACCCCGTACTGCAACAAGTAGGCGTTCTTAGCCGTCCAATCGTAATATTGGTCCGAGACGATATCCGCACGCTCGAACGGGTCCATTCTCAGATTGAAGACCTTTGGCGCGCGCAGGCAGACAAAGGGATTGGCCCAGACCTTAAAGCCGCCCGGTTCCCGTTGTTCGCAGAACACCAGCTTCCAATTGTCGTAGCGGTAGGCGACGAGTTCGCCGTCGTCGTTAAAGTAGTAGAAGTCCTGCCGTGCCGACTTGGGTTGCTCTCCTGTCAGGTAGGGAAGCTGATTGTAGCCGTCGAGGTGCACCTTGAACTGGCTGCCCGAAATGTCCGTGCCTTTCGACAACTGATCCTTGATGTCGGTATTGCCCGCGGCAGCGACAAGCGTCGGGAACCAGTCGAGGCCCGATACCATCTCGTTTGAGACCTCGCCGGCCTTGACGTGGCCGGGCCAACGGATCATGGCGGGAACACGGAACGCGCCTTCCCAGTTTGTGTCTTTCTCGCTGCGGAAGGGCGTGGTTGCCGCATCCGGCCAGGAAAACTGGTTCGGGCCGTTGTCGGTCGTGTAAACAACGATCGTGTTGTCGGCTATACCAAGGTCATCGAGTGCCTTCAGCAGTTTGCCGACGTCGCCGTCGTGCTCGATCATGCCATCGGCATAGTCGTTGCCCGGCATACCGCTCTGGCCTTTCATGGACTCGCGAACATGCGTGAACAGATGCATGCGGGTCGTATTCATCCAGGTAAAGAAGGGTTTGCCTTCCTTGACCTTTCTTCCCATGAAGTCGATTGCGGCAGCCGTCGTCTCGTCGTCGACCGTCTCCATGCGCTTGCGATTCAAAGGACCGGTATCTTCGATCTTGCCGTCCGCCGAGGCCTTGAGAACACCTCGCGGTGAATTCGATTTTACGAACGCCTCATCGTCCTTTGGGTAATATGGCTGTTCGGGTTCCTCCTCGGCATTGAGGTGATAGAGATTGCCGAAGAATTCGTCGAAGCCATGATTGGTCGGCAGGTATTCATCACGATCGCCGAGATGGTTCTTGCCGAACTGGCCGGTCGCATAGCCAAGCGGCTTCAGCGCCTGAGCGATAGTGATATCGCGCGGCTGAAGGCCAACGGGTGCGCCGGGAATGCCGACTTTGCAGAGGCCGGTGCGCAGGCACACCTGACCCGTGATGAAGGTCGAGCGCCCCGCCGTGCAGCTGTTCTCGGCATAATAGTCCGTGAATATCATGCCTTCCTTGGCGATGCGGTCGATGTTCGGTGTCTTGTAGCCGACCACACCCATCGAATAGGCCGAGATGTTGGTCTGGCCGATATCGTCGCCGAAGATGACGAGAATATTCGGCTTGGCGGCGTCCTGCGCCAATGCCGGGGGTGTTGCGAACGGCACTGCCAGCGTCAAGGCGATGGCACCGCTGGCCGCCAGAAGGCGGCGGGAAAAAGCCTGGCTCATGACGGGTTCCTCTCCCCGGCAGGTGAAAAAATGGTCGGCATTTCGCTCTCCTATCTAATGGCAGACTGTGCTTCGCCTTGAACGGTTGTCGCCTTTTTCGGCACGTTATAAGACGCTACGGCACGTTACAGCACGTTACAGTCGCACGGATACGTTACGAGCGCGGCTCATCAAGTTCAATGACAAGTTTTGGTTAGCGCATGCGTTCAACCGGCAGCAGCGCAACGTCCGCCACGCCTTGGCCGTCGGCAAGATGCAAGAAATAGCCTTGCGGCTCTTGTGTGAGGCAAGCTCGTTTCGCTTCCGTCTTTCCGCCGGCAACGCCTCGAGCCACGGACAGCTGGGTCTTTCACGCAAGGACACATCACGATGTGGTGACCGGGCGGGAAACTTGATGTCACAACCGCAAGTCACTGTTGGAAACGGCGGCGATTGCCTGCATAAGAGCTTTGATCCGATTCCTGCTGGGTGGAACGTGTAGCGCCATGCTCGACTGGCGAGCATGCCACAAGCTTCGTCCAGACGAGCCGGACATAGTGCCGAATAGCGAATTGATGAGGCTCATGACGACCGATCACAGTTTCTCCCGCCGCGGTTTTCTCGGTGTTCTCGCAGCCGGTACGCTTGCCGGCTGTTCCACGTCCACGCCGGGCGGCCGTACAGCGCCGACACCGGCGCGGATCACCCGGCCGATCGGTCCGCCATCGGATGCCGAGCTGCAGGTGATGTACGGTCCGGTCGAAGATGGCGGCTATCTGATCCCGGCGATCCCCTATCAGCAGATCGATCCGCAATTCTACCGCCAGCGCGTGGCCGACCGGACCGGCGAGGCGCCCGGCACCGTCGTCGTCGATACGCCGTCGCGTTTGCTCTATGTCATCGAGCCCGGCGGCACGGCAATGCGCTATGGCGTCGGTATCGGCCGCGAGGGTTTTGCCTGGCAGGGTGACGGCGTCATCCATTGGCGCCAGGCCTGGCCGCGCTGGAAGCCGCCGAACGAAATGGTTGCGCGCCAGCCGAGCCTTGCCAAATACTCGATCGAAAATGGCGGCATGGAGCCGGGTCTGAAAAATCCGCTGGGTGCCCGCGCGCTCTACATCTTCCAGAATGGCGAGGATACGCTCTACCGGCTGCACGGCAATCCGGAATGGCAGTCGATCGGCAAGGCGGTGTCGTCCGGCTGCGTCCGGCTGATGAACCAGGATGTGATCGACCTTTATCAGCGCGTCCCTGCCAAAGCGAAGATCGTCGTCTGGCAGTAAACCGTGCGAGGGCAGGCGCGCTCGCGTCTGCCTGCCGCAAGCTGCAGGATGGATATTAACCGGACGCTAACCGCGATGTCCGATTCTCTGATGCTCATGCGGACGATTGTTCTGATTTGACACGCCCGACAAAACTTTGGCACGATTTGCAGCGATAGACGCTTTCATGAATTCTCGGCATCCCCTTTATCTCGCCTCGACGCGCATCGGCTCCGCCCGCAAGGTTTTGTCGCGGACATTGGCAGCGCTTGCCCTTGGCGTTGCACTATCGGGCTGCATGGCGCTCGACGATCTCTCCGAGGCGCCGCCCAAACTGTCGGGCAAGATGATCGCCGAGATGTCGAAGAAGGGCATGAAGCCGGCGAGCCCGGTTCTGGTGCGCATCTTCAAGCAGGAGAGCGAGCTGGAAGTCTGGAAGGTCAACAAGACGGGTGCCTATGCGCTGTTGAAGACCTATCCGATCTGCCGCTGGTCAGGCGAACTCGGACCGAAGACCAAGGTCGGCGACCGCCACGCGCCGGAAGGGTTTTATCATGTCTCGGTCGGCATGCTGAACCCGAACTCGCAGTTCTATGTCTCCTTCAACCTCGGCTATCCCAACCGGCTTGAATCGGCGCTCGGCTATACCGGCGAGGCGCTGATGGTGCACGGCGCCTGCTCCTCGTCCGGCTGCTATGCAATGACCGACCAGGGGGTCGGCGAGATCTACGCGATCGTCCAGAAAGCGCTTTCGGGCGGACAGGAGAAGTTCCAGGTCCAGGCGTATCCGTTCCGCATGACGGCGCAAAACATGGCGACGCATCGCGGCGATCCGAACATGCCGTTCTGGCGCACCATGAAAGAGGGCTACGACGCCTTCGAGGTGACGCGCCGGCAGCCGAAGGTCTCCGTCTGCGAGCGCCGCTATGTCTTCAACAAGGAATTCGAGGGCGGTGAGCCGGCCGATCCGCTGGCTGCGTGCCCGCCCGCGATCAACCAGCTCGAACCGCAGGCGATGGCCAGGATCGAGGCGGAGGAACGCAGGCTCGACACGGCGGTCACCGGCTCCATTCCGGCCAGCTCAACCATGAGTGCCTATTCCGACGGCGGCATGCATCCGAGTTTTCGCGCACTGCTGAAGGCGCAGGGGCCGAAAAAGCTGGCGGCGAGCATTTCCGCCACCAAATATCCGATCAGCCGTCCCGATGCCGCGTTGGCGGATCCCTTCGACGGGCGGTGAGCCGGCGGGCTGGTATCTCAATCCTTGACGCTTAAGTAATCGCTCGACCCGGCCACGCTGCGGCGTTCGGCTATTTCACTCTCCAGCGCCGCACTCCAAATGCTTGCTCTCGCACGCAGATGGCCTATCTTCACGTTCACGACAATGCTTGCTGCGGGAGCCCAATGGCCAACGACCCCTACAAAACCCTCGGCGTGGCGAAAACCGCGACGCAAAAAGAAATCCAGAGCGCCTATCGCAAGCTTGCAAAAAAGCTTCACCCGGACCTCAATCCGGGTGACAAGAGTGCCGAGGACCGTTTCAAGTCGGTCTCCGAGGCCTATTCCGTACTGGGCGACGAGGACAAGCGTGCCCGCTTCGACAAGGGTGAAATCGACGGCGCGGGGACGGAGCAGGCACCGCGAAGCTATTACCGGGAGTATGCCGGCGCCCCCGGCAATGACGCGCGCTACCAGAGCACCAGCGGATTTTCCGATTTTACCGACACGGACGATATTTTCTCCAGCTTCTTTTCACGGCGGGAGCGGGGGCCAATGCGCGCAAAGGGCAGGGATCTGCAGTTTTCCATGGAGGTGAATTTCCTCGATGCCGTCAACGGCTCGAAGGAGAAGATCACGCTGCCGGACGGAACCGTGCTCGACCTGCAGGTGCCGCCCGGCACCCAGCAGGGCCAGACGCTCAGGCTTCGCGGCAAGGGCGACCCCGGGTCCGGCGGCGGTCCGGCCGGCGATGCGCTGATCGAGATCCATGTCAGGCCCCATCCGGTCTTCACCCGCGACGGTGACGACATCCGGATCGAGATGCCGATCTCGCTGCACGAGGCGATCCTTGGCGGAAAGGTCAATGTCCCGACGATATCCGGCAGCGTCACGCTCACCCTGCCGCCGCATTCGAACACCGGCAAGACACTGCGCCTGAAAGGCAAGGGCGTCGCCAAACGCGGCGGCGGCAATGGCGACCAGTACATCACCGTCAAGATCATGCTGCCGGACACTGCGGATCCGGAGCTGACCGCCTTCGCTACCTCCTGGAGGCCGGGGCAAACTCACAATCCTCGCAAAGCCTGGGGAGGTTGACATGGACCATCGGGAGTATTGCGAGCGTCTCAGCATCGTTTCCTCCACGCTGACGATATGGATCGACCGTCAATGGATCATTCCGGAACTGACCGAGAAAGAGGAGGCGTTTCATGACGCCGACCTGGCGCGGGGACTGCTGATCCTCGATCTCTCCGAAACCATGGGCGTCAACCAGGACGGTATCGACGTCATCATGGCGCTTGTCGATCAGGTGCATGGCCTGCGCGCCAAGCTGCACGCGCTGACCGATGCGATCCGCCAACAGGACGACGATATTGCCGAGCGAGTGGTGAAAAGGCTTGAGGGCATGCGATAGCCGGGCGCCAGCATCCATAACCTCTGGCGCAGAACGACTGCTGAACTGGCTTTCGGCCCGGCCTTTCCAATGATATTGGCCCGATGACACCGGCCCTATGATACCGGCATGAGGGGAGGACACTTCGATGCGGCATACCTATAGTCTCGATCATTTTGCACTTTTGGTCCGCGACCTTGATCGCAGCGTTGCCTTCTATACCGATATCCTCGGCTTTACCCCGATTGAGCGAACCGGCAGCGCCAACGTGGCGTGGCTGACGATCGGCGGCCTCGATACGATCCATCTGATCCAGGGCGATTTCGGCGCGACGCATCTGACCAAGGACACGCATTTCGCGCTGCGTATCAACGACCTCGATGCCTTCGTCGCCGATATTTCGGCCAAGGGCGTGACGTTTTATGACTGGCCGGGAAATGTGGGCCGGATCGGCATGCGGCGCGACGGGTTCCGGCAGGCCTATGTGCAGGATCCCGATGGCTACTGGATCGAGATCAACGATCACACCAGCACGGTTGCGGGCGGGTGAGGCTTTCGCCGGTTTATCTCCCCGTCGGGGGAGAGAAAGCCGCAGCTTTTGGCTGACTTCGAGCATCTTCTCACCACCTTAAAAAACAGGGTCCGAGAATCTCGCGGGCAGTCATCGGATTTCGATTGCTGCCATTACGAAACCTCATTCCAAAATTACCTCTTGGGAAAAGCATCATGCGTCAGTCGGGTCTTGTGGCACTTGCTCCACAATGCCGAAAGGTTGTATGGAGTAAGGCACCGATCTCTCAGCATGGCGGGTATGGGTTCCCTTTGCCGTACCTACGCCGCCCCCGTTCACCGAAGACCCAATCGAGCGCGTTGAACATCAGGTCGTCATTGTGAAATAATTCTGTCACAAAACTGTTACGTGGACGCTCTAAAGGGGTGGCGACGCCGAAGCGTCAATCCGAATTCACGGGAGATGATCCATGAAAAAACTACTAGGAAGCTGCGCACTTGTCGCAATCATGATGGCAACTGCTGGCGTCGCTGTCGCTCGCGACCAGATCAAGGTGACCGGTTCCTCGACCGTGTTCCCATATTCGCAGGCTGCTGCTGAAGAATATGCAAACAAGACGGGCAAGCCTGCTCCGGTCGTCGAATCTGTCGGTACCGGCGGCGGCTTCAAGGCATTCTGCGGCGGCGTTGGTGAAGACTTCGCTGACATCACGGGCGCATCGCGCGCCATCAAGGAATCCGAAGTCAAGCTCTGCGCCGACAACGGCGTGACCGACATCACCGAAGCCCTCATCGGCTACGACGGCCTGTCGATCGCAGTATCCCGCGGCAACGCCGCCGAGTGGAGCCTGACCGAAGAGCAGATCTTCAAGGCGCTCGCATCTGAGCTTCCGGACGGCAAGGGCGGCTTTGTCGCCAACCCGAACCAGATGTGGAGCGATATCGATCCCGCTCTGCCTGCTACCAAGATCGTCGCTTTCGGTCCCCCTCCGACATCTGGCACGCGCGACGCCTTCGTCGAACTGGTCATGCATGACGGCTGCAAGGGCCTGCCTGGCATGGCGGATCTGAAGAAGGCTGACGAGAAGAAGTGGACCGAAGTCTGCTCGCGCATGCGCCAGGACGGCCCGTTCGTTGAAGCCGGCGAGAACGACAACCTTATCGTTCAGCGTCTTGAAGCCGATGCGAACTCGGTTGGCATCTTCGGCTATTCGTTCCTGTATGAAAACAGCGACAAGCTGAAGGACGTCAAGATCAACGGCGTTGCAGCGACCCCGGAAACCATCGCAGATGGCTCGTACCCGGTCGCACGTCCGCTGTTCTTCTACGTCAAGAACGCTCACCGTGACGTCATCCCCGGCATGAAGGAATTCCTCGAGGAATACATGTCCGACGCCGCTCTTGGCCCGGATGGCTACATGGCTGAACGCGGCCTGACCCCGCTTGCTCCGGAAAAGCTCCAGGAAGCCCAGAAGGCTGTTCTCGAAGGCAAGAAGTTCGGTTCCTAAGCTGAAGTGACTGCGCTGTCCGCCATGAAGGCGGGCAGCGCTTTTCATATATGTATTTTGGGGGCGTCATGTCGGGATATTTAATAGCATTTCTGGCGCTTGCAGCGCTTTCCATGGCCTACTTAGGCAACAGCCGCGCGAAGGCAACGCATAACGGCGCTGCCGGAAAAATTCACTCGCGGCCGATCTATCATGGCTTGAACGTTGCCATCTGGACCGCTGTTCCGGCCTTCGTTCTTCTTCTTGTCTGGCTCGTATTTCAGTCGTCGATCGTGAACCATTTGGTTCTCTCCGGAATTCCCGGATCTGAAAACCTCGATGCTTCCGCCAGTTCCATCCTCATGAGCGAGGTCCGTCAGGTTGCCTCCGGAAACCTGTTCAAGGAGCCTTCGCCGGAAGTTAAGGCCGCTGCGGACCACTTCAAGTCCTTGCAGGGCATCGCAGCCTACCTCATGGCCGCCGCTGTCGCAGTCGCCGCGGCGATCGGCGCGTTCTTCGGACTTAAGGTCATCGGATCCCGCTACCGGGCAAGGCACAGTGTCGAGCTGTCCGTTACCCTGTTCATGATGTTTTCGTCGCTTCTGGCGATCCTCATCACGCTCGGCATCGTGTTCTCCCTGGTGTTCGAAGCCTTCCACTTCTTCACCAAGGTTCCGTTCACCGAGTTCCTGTTTGGCCTCCGTTGGGAGCCCCAGATCGCCATGCGCGCCGACCAGGTCGCCGGGCAGGGAGCCTTCGGCGTCATCCCGGTCCTCTACGGAACTTTCCTGATCTCGGCGATCGCCATGATCGTGGCCGTTCCGACTGGCATCCTCTCCGCCATCTTCCTCACGGAATACTCACATCCTCGTTTCCGCGCCGTCGTGAAGCCGCTCCTCGAAATCCTGGCTGGCGTCCCGACCGTCGTCTACGGCTTCTTCGCGGTTCTGACCGTCGCTCCAGCCATTCGTGATTTGGGCATTGCTCTCGGCTTCGAGGCTTCGCCGAACAGCGCATTGGCTGCAGGCGCCGTCATGGGTGTGATGATCATCCCGTTTATCTCGTCGCTTTCGGATGACGCCTTCGCTGCAGTGCCGCGTGCCATGCGCGAAGGTTCGTATGCCCTCGGCGCGACCAAGGGCGAGACGATCCGCAAGGTTCTCCTTCCTGCGGCGCTGCCAGGTATCGTCGGTGGCGTTCTTCTGGCGCTGAGCCGCGCCGTCGGCGAGACGATGATCGTGGTGATGGCTGCGGGCCTCATCGCGAAGCTGACCGTGAACCCTCTGGATGCCGTTACGACGGTGACGGTTCAGATCGTGACGCTCCTGATCGGTGACGCCGAGTTCGACAATCCGAAGACGCTCGCTGCCTTCGCTCTTGGCCTCGTGCTCTTCATCGTCACGCTGATCCTGAACCTGATCGCTCTGCATACCGTTCGCAAGTACCGGGAGAAATACTAATGTCCGTTACAGCCTCTTCAGACCTCAACGTCGGCGTACCTGCGATTAACTGGCAGTCGGACGACATGAAATCGCGCAGGAAGCGGCGCTACGCGGCCGATCGGCGACTGCAGGCCTATGGCCTGGTGGCTATTATCTTCGCCCTGGGCTTTCTCGCAATCCTGATATCCTCGCTGGTCTATACCGGTAACTCGGCCTTCACACAGTCCGTGGCGACGATCGAGATCGATCTTTCGACCGCTGATATCGACAGGACGAAGCTTGCAGACGCCGATTGGCGTGGCGTTGTCCGCGGCGCATTGCGCGCCCAGCTTCCCGGCTTGAGCCGCAGCGATGAGCGCAAATACTTCGAAATGTTCACCTCGTCGGGACAGTTCATCGTCCGCGATGCCGTCGTTGCCGATCCTAGCCGCCTCGACGGGAAGAGTACGTTCGTGATCCCGCTCGCTGATCCGTTCGATCAGTTGGCGAAAGGTCAAGTCAACCGGGACACGCCGGAGTCCCAGCGCCGGGTGACCGACCAGCAAATTGGCATGTTCGACCAGCTGGTTGGCAAGGGTATCATCTCCAGGCCGTTCAACTGGGCGCTCTTCTTCAACGCAGACAGCCGCTTCCCCGAGCTTGCTGG
Source organism: Pararhizobium sp. YC-54 (assembly GCF_025847205.1). Taxonomy (GTDB): domain Bacteria; phylum Pseudomonadota; class Alphaproteobacteria; order Rhizobiales; family Rhizobiaceae; genus Pararhizobium. The sequence goes on from NZ_JAOYTH010000001.1 coordinate 357,636, forward strand.
CCTGGCTGGTGCGATATCCGGTTCCTTCTGGTCCCTGCTGGTTTGCTTCGTGATCAGCTTCCCGGTCGGCATCGCGGCTGCGATCTACCTCGAGGAATTCGCTCCGAAGAACAAGCTCACGGACTTGATCGAGGTGAACATCAACAACCTCGCCGCCGTGCCGTCCGTGGTCTTCGGTCTCCTCGGCCTGGCGGTGTTCCTTGGCTGGTTCGGCATGCCGCGCTCGGCTCCGATCGTCGGCGGCCTGGTGTTGTCGCTGATGACGCTTCCGACACTGATCATCGTCACACGTGTCTCGCTGAAGTCCGTGCCTTCCTCGATCCGCGAGGCGGCATTGGGGGTCGGCGCATCGAAGCACGAGGCGATCTTCCATCACATCCTGCCTCTTGCAATGCCCACGATCATGACCGGAGCGATCATCTCGCTCGCACGCGCTCTGGGCGAAAGTGCGCCGCTCCTGCTGATTGGCATGAACGCGTTCATCACCAGTCCGCCGGATGGCGTCTTTGAAGCCTCCACCGCATTGCCTACACAGATCTTCATGTGGGCGGATAGTCCGGAACGCGGCTTCGTCGCCCGTACCTCGGCCGCTATTCTAGTCCTTCTTGGTTTCCTGGTGCTGATGAACGGCATCGCAATATTTCTCAGACAGCGCTTCGAGCGCCGCTGGTAGGGAGAAGACGCAGATGAACATGATGTCAGAAGCAGCAGTTGAAAAAGCGTTGGACAAGAATATGAGTGACGCCCCATTGAAAATGATCGGCAAGGACGTTTCGGTTTACTACGGCGAGAAGCGCGCGCTGTTCGACGTTAACCTCAACGTTCGCAAAAACACCGTCACCGCGCTGATCGGACCATCGGGCTGCGGCAAGTCGACGTTCCTGCGCACATTGAATCGCATGAACGATACCATCGACGGATGCCGCATCACGGGCAAGATCACCCTCGACAACGCCGACATATACGACCCGAGCGTCGACGTCGTCGAACTCCGCGCGCGCGTCGGAATGGTCTTCCAGAAGCCGAACCCGTTTCCGAAGTCGATCTACGAAAACATCGCCTACGGTCCGCGTATCCACGGTCTCGCTAAAACCAAGGCGGACATGGACCGTATCGTCGAATCCAGCCTGCAGCGCGCAGGTCTCTGGAATGAGGCGAAGGATCGTCTGCAGGAGCCGGGTACCGGTCTCTCCGGCGGTCAGCAGCAGCGTCTGTGCATCGCACGCGCCGTCGCGGTCAGCCCGGAAGTCATCCTGATGGATGAACCCTGCTCGGCGCTCGATCCGATCGCGACTGCAAAAGTCGAGGAACTGATCCATGAGCTGCGCACCAACTTCACCATCGTCATCGTGACCCATTCCATGCAGCAGGCGGCGCGCGTCTCTCAGCGGACCGCCATGTTCCATCTCGGAAACCTGGTCGAGGAAAACGACACCGACAAGATGTTCACCAATCCCGATGACCAGCGCACGCAGGACTACATCATGGGCCGTTTTGGTTGATCGGCTGTATCCGTTCGCTTCGCCAGTCTTGATCCGCTCTCGGATGTAAGGAAAACAACATGTCCTCTACGCACATCTACACCCCCTTTGACGAAGAACTGAAATATCTGGCGCGTCGTATCTCCGAGATGGGCGGCATCGCCGAACAGATGGTCGCCGACTCGGTCCGTGCACTGGTGAACTCGGATTTCGCTCTTGCCCAGAAGGTCATTTCCGAAGACGCCATTCTCGACGACGCCGAAAAGCAGATCAACGAAAAGGCGATCGTCACCATTGCCCGACGGCAGCCCGTGGCCTCGGACCTGCGGGAAATCATGGGTGCGATCCGTATCGCCGCTGACCTCGAACGCGTTGGCGACCTCGGGAAGAACAACGCCAAGCGCGTCATCGCTGTCGCTAACGCGACCCTGCCTCGACAGCTTTCCCGTGGCCTGGAGCATCTGGCCGAGCTTGCTTTGATGCAGCTCAAGGAGGTCCTCGACGTCTACGCGTCACGGTCCGTCGAGAAAGCCAACAGCATTCGCGAACGCGACAGTGAAATCGACGCGATCTACACATCGCTGTTCCGCGAACTTCTCACCTACATGATGGAAGATCCGCGCAACATCACGCCATGCACGCATCTTCTGTTCTGCGCCAAGAACATCGAGCGTATCGGCGATCATGCCACCAACATCGCCGAGACGATCTTCTACATGGCAACCGGGGCGCAGCCGGAGGGCGAGCGCCCGAAGGACGACAGCGCCAATACTGTCGGCGCTCTCGCCGATTGAGGCGGCGGCCCGGTCGGGACATGATACCCAAACCAACACTCGCAAGGACGGGCGAGGGCGGCCCCTCGCTCTGGCATCAAGGAGTCGATAGCGAATGCTGCCAAGAATAGCCGTTGTGGAGGACGAGGAGGCCCTCAGCGTTCTCCTGCGATACAACCTCGAGGCCGAGGGCTTCGAAGTCGATACGATCAGCCGGGGAGATGAAGCCGAGATGCGGCTGCAGGAACGGCTTCCCGATCTCCTTATCCTAGACTGGATGCTGCCGGGCGTTTCCGGCATCGAGCTTTGCCGCCGGCTTCGCCAGCGGCCTGAGACCGAGCGTCTGCCAATTATCATGCTGACGGCACGGGGCGAAGAGAGCGAACGGGTTCGCGGATTGGCGACGGGAGCGGACGACTATGTCGTAAAGCCGTTCTCTACGCCTGAGTTGATGGCGCGTGTGAAGGCAATGCTGCGACGTGCCAAGCCCGAAGTGCTGTCGTCGACTCTTCGCTGCGGCGACATCGAGCTCGACCGCGAGACCCATCGCGTCCACAGAAAGAGCAGGGAAGTCCGGCTTGGACCGACCGAGTTCCGTCTGCTGGAGTTCCTCATGGCGTCGCCTGGACGCGTCTATTCCCGTTCCCAGCTCCTTGATGGGGTCTGGGGTCACGACATCTATGTCGATGAACGTACGGTGGACGTCCATGTCGGGCGACTGCGCAAAGCCTTGAATTTCTCAAACATGCAGGATGTCATTCGCACCGTGCGTGGAGCAGGTTATTCGATGGAAGGCCAGTAAGAGGGAATTCGACACGATGGGAGCGAGGGTAGTCATAGTAGACGACGATGAGACGTTGCGTCTTATGCTGCAACGGGCACTCGAGAACGAAGGCTTCACTGTAACCCTCCTATCGAGCGGGACCGATGTCGATGAGCGGCTGCGCCTGAGTATCCCGGACGTCCTGGTGCTGAACACGGTGCTGCCGGGCATGTCTGGCATCGATGTTTGCCGCAGGCTGCGGACCGAGCCAGCGACCCATCGGCTCCCAATAATCTTGCTCGTTGCCGGGAATGACAAGAACGAACACCTTGCTGGCCTGTCTGCCGGCGCAGACGACTGCGTGTTGAAGCCATACTCCTCAGCCGAGCTCGTGATCCGAGTGAAGAATCTTTTGCGTCGGTCAAACCCCACGCTCCTGGAGCACATGGTCAAGGTCGGCGACCTCGTCCTCGACCGCGAAGCCCATCGTGTGCATCGTCAGAAGAAGGAGGTGAGGCTCGGCCCAACCGAGTTCAAGCTTCTCGAGTTCCTGATGCGGTCACCGGGCAAGGTTTACTCGCGCTCGGAGCTTCGCCTGTCTCTGTGGGGCGACGACGCCACAGTGGACGAGCGCGTTGTCGATGTTCACATCAACCGCCTCCGGAAGGGTATTGGCCTGGGAAAGGCTGACGACGTCATTCGTACCGTACGCGGTGCGGGATATGCCCTTGGAGATTTTTGAGGCAGCCATGGCTTTTCATGGTTGCTTTGGCATTGCTTCAGCTTGCAATCATGGTGGCGGGTCTGCCAGGTTGGCTCAGTTAGGTGAAGGAGCCGGATCGCCTCTTTGTCACCAGCCCGGCCCCTAGCGGAACTTCCCACCTACACCGTGACAGCGCGGTATTTCCATTGAACGCGGCTGCGCGCAGTGCCCCTGGGCGAGGGCAGACATCGCACAAGGCGCGGACTTCCTGTGCATTGGAAAGATCGAATGGCTACGGGCACTTTGGCCATTCTCCGCCAACACATTTAGTGCTGGCGGAGCAGGTTTTGCGTTTGAAGCCGGCGCATTCGCTTCGTGGAGGCGAGCTCCAATTCCCGCCTGCGTCCGGTGGCTATCCAGCGATCGCAGGCTTCATTTCATTTTTTGGACGCAAATCTAAGGGCGCTCAGACACAGATCATGGGTCTGGACGCATATCTGCGGCCAAGGGGCAAGTAAGAAGCGTAATCAAGAGCAGCCACTGGTACTTCCACACGTGTCGCACTTCTCGCAGGTCCCATTCCGCACCATCGTAAAATTCTGGCATTCCGAGCACATGTTGCCCGTATAGCCCTGCGCGATCGAGCGGATGCGGCGTTCGGCTTCCAGCTTCTTGGCATCCGATTTGGCGGCGGCGGCTTCGGCGGCGGCCTTGTCGGAGAAGAGGGCGGTGACGTCGGGCTCGGCATCGACCGTGTGCTCTTCGGCGATCTCTTCGGCAAGCTCAGCGGCGCGTTCCTCGTAATCGCGCTTGAAGGCGACGATTTCGGAGGTGGAGACGGCGGTTACCGTTTCGAGCTTGCGGGCGGCACTGCCGGCAAAGGCGGTGACCGTGCCGGAGGCGCCAGCGCGGGCAGGGGCTGCGGTTGCCGCACCCTTCGGCTCGCCGGAGGTCCGGTCGATCTGGCCGCCGGAGACGAGCGTCGGCTTGTGGCCGCGGGTCCAGCCGGTCGAGATCAGGTTGGTCTTGCCTTCCTGGATGCCCTTGCCGAGCGCCGTGTTGCCGAAATCGGACGTGTCGACATGGGCAAGGTCGTGGCGGTTCAGGTAGGAGACGGCAAGTTCGCGGAACACGTAGTCAAGGATCGACGTGGCGTTCTTGATCGCGTCATTGCCCTGCACCATGCCGGCCGGTTCGAACTTGGTGAAGGTGAAGGCCTCGACATATTCTTCCAGCGGCACGCCGTATTGCAGGCCGAGAGAAATCGCGATGGCGAAGTTGTTCATCATCGCACGGAAGGCAGCACCTTCCTTGTGCATGTCGATGAAGATCTCGCCGATGCGGCCGTCGCCGAATTCGCCGGTGCGCAGATACACCTTATGTCCGCCGACGATCGCCTTCTGGGTATAGCCCTGGCGGCGGTTCGGCAGCTTTTCGCGCTCGCGGGTGACCCGCTCGATGACGCGTTCGATGATCTTTTCGGTGACGGTGACGGCCTGGGCGGCGGCAGGTGCAGCCAGGAAATCCTCCATCGCATCCTCGTCCTCATCGTCCTCGATCAGCGAGGCGTTGAGCGGCTGAGAGAGCTTCGAGCCATCGCGGTAAAGGGCGTTGGCCTTCAGCGCCAGCTTCCAGGAGAGCATGTAGGCGGCCTTGCAATCCTCGACCGTCGCCTCGTTCGGCATGTTGATGGTCTTGGAGATCGCGCCCGAGATGAACGGCTGGGCAGCCGCCATCATGCGGATATGGCTTTCGACCGACAGGTAACGCTTGCCGATCTTGCCGCAAGGGTTGGCGCAATCGAAAACCGGCAGATGTTCGGCCTTCAGGAACGGTGCGCCTTCGAGCGTCATCGCACCGCAGACATGGATGTTGGCGGCTTCGATGTCCTTCTTGGAGAAACCGATATGCTCGAGCAGGTTGAAGCTCATATCAGCGAGTTGCTCGTCGGTGACCTTCAGGGTTTCCTTCAGGAAATCAAGGCCAAGCGTCCACTGGTTAAACACAAACTTGATGTCGAAGGCAGCCTTGGTTGCGCCGTTGATCGCCTCGATCTTGTCGTCGGTGAAGCCCTTGGCCTTCAGCGAGCCGGGGTTGACGGCCGGTGCCTGGTTGATATTGCCGTGGCCGACGGCATAGGCCTCGATCTCGGCGATCTGGCTTTCCGTGTAGCCGAGCGTGCGCAGCGCTTCCGGAACGGCGCGGTTGATGATCTTGAAGTAGCCGCCGCCGGCGAGCTTCTTGAATTTCACCAGCGCGAAATCGGGCTCGATGCCGGTCGTGTCGCAATCCATGACCAGGCCGATCGTGCCGGTCGGCGCGATGACGGAGACCTGGGCGTTGCGGTAACCGTGCTGTTCGCCGAGCGTCAGTGCCTTGTCCCAGGCCGCCTTGGCATGGGTAACCAGGTCCTGGTCCGGGCATTCCTTGTGGATCAGCGCCACCGGATCGACCGACAGGCCTTCATAGCCCTGGGTTTCGCCATGGGCGGCGCGGCGATGGTTGCGGATGACGCGCAGCATCGAGTCGCGGTTGGGCTTGAAGCCGGGGAACGGACCAAGCTTGGCCGAGATTTCGGCCGAGGTCGCATAGGAGACGCCGGTCATGATGGCGGTGAGGGCCCCGGCAATGGCGCGGCCTTCGGTGGAATCGTAGGGGATGCCCGAGGACATCAGAAGGCCGCCGATATTGGCATAGCCGAGACCGAGCGTGCGGTATTCATAGGAGCGCTCGGCGATTTCCCTGGACGGGAACTGCGCCATCATCACCGAGATTTCGAGAACCAGCGTCCACAGGCGCACGGCATGTTCGTAATCGGCGATGTTGATGTTCTTGGTAGCGGCATCCTTGAACTGCAAGAGGTTCAGCGAGGCAAGGTTGCAGGCCGTGTCGTCGAGGAACATGTATTCCGAGCACGGGTTCGACGCCCGGATCGGGCCTGCGGCCGGCGAAGTGTGCCAGTCGTTCATGGTCGTGTTGAAGTGCAGGCCCGGATCGGCCGATGCCCAGGCGGCGTGGGAGATCTGTTCCCACAGGTCGCGCGCCTTCAGCGTCTTCATCACCTTGCCATCCTTGCGGGCGGTGAGGTTCCAGTTACCGTCCGCTTCGACGGCGCGCAAGAAATCGTCCTTCAAGGAGACCGAATTGTTGGAGTTCTGGCCCGATACGGTGAGATAGGCTTCCGAATCCCAGTCGGTGTCGTAGGTCTTGAACTCGATATCCTTGTAGCCCTGCTTGGCGAACTGGATGACGCGCTTGACGTAGTTTTCCGGAACCTGGCTCTGCTTGGCCGCCTTGATCTCACGCTTGAGGGCAGGGTTCTGCTTCGGATCGTAGCAGGCATCGTTGTCGGCCGTGCAGTTGACGCAGGCCTTCATGATCGCCTTCAGGTGCTTGGCGACGATCTTCGAGCCGGTAACGAGGGCCGCGACCTTCTGCTCTTCCTTGACCTTCCAGTTGATGTAGTCCTCGATATCCGGGTGATCGATATCGACGACGACCATCTTGGCCGCACGGCGCGTGGTGCCGCCCGACTTGATGGCGCCGGCGGCGCGGTCGCCGATCTTCAGGAACGACATCAGGCCCGACGACTTGCCGCCGCCCGAAAGCCGCTCGCCTTCGCCGCGCAGATAGGAGAAGTTGGAGCCGGTGCCGGAGCCGTATTTGAACAGGCGGGCTTCACGCACCCACAGATCCATGATGCCGCCTTCGTTGACGAGATCGTCACCGACGGACTGGATGAAGCAGGCATGCGGCTGCGGATGCTCGTAGGACGACTTCGACTTCACCAGCTTATTGGTGAAGGGGTCGACATAGAAATGGCCCTGGCCGGGACCGTCGATGCCATAGGCCCAGTGAAGGCCGGTGTTGAACCATTGCGGGCTATTTGGTGCGACGCGCTGGGTGGCGAGCATATAGGCGAGTTCGTCGCGGAAGGCGAGCGCAGCTTCTTCCGATGCGAAATAGTTGCCCTTCCAGCCCCAATAGGTCCAGGTGCCGGCCAGGCGATCGAACACCTGACGGGCGTCCGTCTCCGAGCCGTACTGCTCTTCTTTCGGCAGATCCTTCATGGCGGCGAGGTCGGCTTCGGAGCGCCACAGCCAGGACGGAACGGAATTTTCCTCGACCTTCTTCAGGCGCGCGGGAACGCCGGCCTTGCGGAAATATTTCTGGGCCAGAATGTCGGCTGCGACCTGGCTGAACTGCGCGGGCACGTCGATATCCGCAAGACGAAACACGATCGAGCCATCGGGATTCTTGATCTCGCTGATGGCCTTGCGGAACTCAATTTCAGCATAGGCCGATTGGCCTGGCTTGGTGAAACGACGTTCGATCTGCATCTGTCCCTTGTCCTTTGCTTGCCGCATGCCCGAGCCGCTTCAAGGCTCAGGGCACAATTGTTCCTGCCCGACCACGCGAGAGGTCGCGCAGCCAGTTTCCGTTTTCCGCTCTGATGGGAAACCTGTCTGGGTTACCCTGTATCTTGTGCTGATTTTAGCTGCAAACACTAAATATAGTATTAACAACTTCTTTACGCCAGCTTTTTGTGACGTGTTTGGCGTCTGGAGAGATCACAAAAAATAACCGTCGCGACCGGCGGATCATCCACCGGGCCGCCTGAAAACACAGACGATTTCTTCTGAAATGAACCGGCCTCGTAACTTTCCGGTCCCGCCGCCGCCGCAACGTAGACATCATTAACGGCATTCGACCCGATTCCGTCAAGGGCTGGTTTGTGTCGTAATTGCGAACACCAGATGTTGTGTGTGTGACCTGTGGAAAACGGGGACAGAGGGCAAATTCAGCAAAATCAGACGTTTCGCCGGGTTCCCTCCAGCGCCGTCCGCAGCGGCAGGTGATTTTGCAAAATTTTGCGGGTGAGAAACCACACTATATTTACCATGGTGCCCGTAGGCCATAGCCAAGGCGCGTGAAATGTGAGGCCTGACAAAACTGATTCGAGAAATCGCCGGCCGCTAAAGGGCGTCGAGATTGATGCCGATGGTGATGGCGCCGAGCGGCTGGCCGGTCTGCGGATCGGACACCGTCAGGCTGGCCTGCGACTGCAGCGCTTGCGTCGATTCATCTTTCTCCGCCTCATCGACGAAGAGAGCCGATGACCCGGCATGATAGGTTTTTTGCCATTTCAGTTCGTCGCCCTGCCAATAGTCGGAACTGATCTCGCTTTCGCCAACGGGCAAGCCCTTGGCATCGATGACGAAGATTTCGGTGATGACGCCGCCGGAGGCGACCTGCTTGTCCTTGAGGAATTTCGACAGCGGGTTCCCGACCACCGTATCGATCAAAGGATGGACGTTGCTGGAGAATTCGGCGCGCCAGGTGGCGTCAAGCTCCTCGATCGCGGGCTGGGTGAGGTGGTCATGAAGCGCGTTCTGGCGCTTCAGCTCTTCGATGATGATCGGGTCTTCGATCCACGCCCGGATATGGGTCTCGACATAGGCCGTAACCGGCTCCACGTGAGCATCGCCAGCCAATGACGGTGTAACCTGCATCAAACAGAACGCTGCGCCAGCCGCAGCGGTGAAGAGCATCCTGCCCACAATCATCTGTGCCCCCTGCGATCCGTTGGGAAATGCCTGAGGCATTCTGTGCTGGCGCTTGCCGATAGCGCCGCAGAGGACGGTTCAATCTAGCAGAGCAGCGCGTTGTTCAAACGGGAATATTCAACAAACCTTGGATGCGAGCGCACCCTGCGGCCACCTCACCACGCCCTGTTAGCCGCGCGATCCCTTGGCGATCGGCTCCTGGTAGGTGAAACCCATGTCCCAGGGGAAGTAGATCCAGGTGTCCTGGCTGACCTCGGTGACGAAGGTATCGACCTGTGGCCGGCCCTTCGGCTTGGCGTAGACAGCCGCGAAATGCGCCTTTGGCAGCATGGCGCGGACCACCGCTGCGGTCTTGCCGGTATCGGTGAGGTCGTCGATGATCAGAACGCCTTCGCCGCCATCGGCCTTCAGCTCTTCCGAAATGCCCTTGAGGACATACATCTGCCCCTGCGCGTCATAGTCATGATAGGAGGCAACGCAGACCGTCTCGATCAGCCGGATGTTCAATTCACGGCAGACGATAGCCGCCGGAACGAGGCCGCCCCGGGTGATGCAGACGATCGCCTTCCACTCGCCGCCATTGTCGGCAAGACGCCATGCAAGCGCGCGCGCATCGCGGTGAAACTGGTCCCAGGATACGGGAAATGCTTTATCAGGAAGTGACATGCTCAAGCTCCAGTTGATCGAGGCATCCGGTTCGGGAATGGTGCGGACGACGGGGGTCGAACCCGTACAGATTTCTCCGAGGGATTTTAAGTCCCTTGCGTCTACCAGTTTCGCCACGTCCGCCTGCGTTTCCTTTCAAACACTCGGACATCAAGGTCAATAGGCTGTTTTTTTAAAAACGTCATCCTGACCGCAAATTTACCCCGGTAGGCAACAATGCAATTTGCAAAAACCCCTCAAACGACAGGGTTACATATAACCGTTTGCGGCTTTACATTTGGTTGTGACGAAAGCTGAGGTGATCGACGTGCTGCAAGAAATCCCATTGACGTGGAAGCCAATCCGCAATCGCTCCTTCGCCGGCATGCTCGGCCATCTGCAACTTGCTTATGTGCTGCAGCATGATGGCCAGAAAAATTGGAAATGGATGGTTTCCGGTTGCAACGGCACGATACGATACGATTTCCAATCGGCCGATACGCTGGACGAAGCCAAGGCCGCCGTACAGGCCAGTGTCGAAGAATGGTTCACGCAAGCGGGCCTGTTCAACAAGGGCACTGCTTAACAAGGGCGCTGCATGGCAGGATTTCTGTGGGAGTGTCGCTCACCTAGCCTCTGCTTCAAAAAAAATCAACTGTCGATATTGATCAACGAGAACTTGCAGGTTGAATTGCAACCGTTGAATATTACCATCAACGACTGCAATCGTTGAAAGATGAGGCTTCTGATGTCGGATAAAGCGCATATCACGGACCTTCTACAGGCTGCAAAACTGCTGGCCGACGCTCAGCAGAATGTCATGCTGAGCTACTTGATCTGCATGGCCCTTATCGAGGCCAAGCAACCTCATAAAGAAAGCACCGCCAAGGCCGCGTAGGCGGCAACGTTCAAGCAGCTGGCCGCCGAACGTATGGCAGGTCGGCTGATTGCCGTTTACGAATGAAGCCCGCCTGGACTGCTCTGCTGCTCTTTGGCGGCGCGAGGCCGTTAACCCTACCTGTGAAGGTTAACCAATGGTTTCGATTGATGCGCCGGCGCAATGGCGTTCTAATCAGTCTTGCCGAGGGAGGGAAACTCGGCATTTTCAGCACCAAACGATTAGCCCCTCTTCGGCGCCGGGGAGGGGCATTGTGCTCAAATTCATCAGCGCCTCTGAAGCGTCGTACGTTGCGGCGGTCTATTGATCCTCGACAATGGCTTCCGGGCGGTCGCCGCCGTCCGCATGTTCAAAATGCCATTGACCGCTTTGGTCCTGAAAACTGATTTCCTCGTCGTCGCCGCCGACCTGCTGTTCTGCCGCCGCCGCCTTTGCCGCCGCCAAAGCCATCTCCCGGCTCGGAAAGGCTTCGGAAAACACCTCGGCAAGCTTGTAGGCCCATCCGCCGTCATGCTCGACGATCGCATATACCACTCTGGTCATTTCGTACTCCCTGGAGTGCGCCGCGTTCCAATATCTCCATTCCAAATCTCATGGAATCGACGGGACCGGACGGGAATGGCCGATGCGGACAATCGTTCCCGTCGCCGAAACCCGCCTGGCGGATTCCCGCGTCTCGTCCTGGCACCGCAAGGTAGCACGAAACACCGGTGTTTTTCCAATTTTCCAGTTCAGGAGTTGGAAACTGCGGCCTTCCAACCCTTGCCAGCTTTTTCCGTCCACGGTGCACAGACGTAAAAAGGCGACCTTACGATCGCCCTTCAAACCCATTGGGTTGGTCTTTGTGCGCCTTGGAGCACCAATACCTTAGCCATCATTCTCCTTAGTTGGCAATTCCGCTTGATTGCCGCTGGAGATAGGATTTATCAGTTTGCCCGTCCGTTGTCAGAACGACAGACTGTTCGAGAATGAAAGACAACGGATTTTTCGACTGAACGATCCCGCGTCAGATAGGACCTTCGATGACCAGCGAAAAAATCGTTACCGCCGCCATGCTCGCCATCGGCGACGAATTGCTCTCCGGCCGGACCAAGGACAAGAATATCGGCCATCTGGCAGATGTCCTGACGCTTGCGGGTATTGACCTCAAGGAGGTGCGCATCGTCGCCGACGACGAGCCGGCGATCGTTGCGGCCCTCAACGGCTTGCGCGGTGCGTATGATTATGTCTTCACCTCGGGCGGCATCGGTCCGACGCATGACGACATCACTGCCGACGCGGTGTCGCGCGCGTTCGGTGTCGAATGCATCCACGACCCGGACGCCATGACCCTGCTTGGCGCCATGTATGAGCGGCGCGGTCTGGAGTTTACCGAAGCGCGGCGGCGCATGGCACGCATGCCGAACGGCGCGCGGCATATTCCGAACGCCGTGTCGACAGCGCCCGGGTTCATCATCGGCAACGTTCATGTGATGGCCGGCGTGCCGCAGGTGTTCCAGGCCATGCTGGATGCACTGCTGCCGCAACTGGAAAGCGGTACGATCGTCAAATCGCGCACCGTGCGCTCTCCTTTCGGGGAAGGCGATATCGGCGGACCGCTTGGCGAGGTGCAGAAGGCGCATCCCTCAACCAGCATCGGATCCTATCCGAAGTTCGACGGCACGTCGTTTTCGACCGATCTCGTCATCCGTGCCCGCGACGAGACCTTGCTCGATGCGGCGGAAGCGGATGTGAAGGCGATGATCGAAAAAATCGCGGCGGCCAAGAAAAACGCGTGAGCCGCAACGGGGCCGGAGCCGCTACGGTGCTGCAGGTGCGGCGGCGATGGTGAATTTCTGATCGACGCTTGCGGATTTGCCGCTGTTCAGATCGTTGAAATGGAACCGGAGAACATAATCGCCGGCTGCGGCACCACTGACATCCGTGGTCAGCGTCGCATAGATCTCCTGATTGCGCAGGAAGCCGGTAAAGGTGAAATCGCCGAAGGCCTTCTGGTTGGCCAGCATTTCGCCCGAAGCGCTGAGAATGTCGAGATCGACCGTAAAATGCGCCTGCATCTTGCCGCCAGCCGCCGCCGGTTTCCAGGTCAGGCCGACGGGTTCGACATAGGAGACGAGGGCTTCACCCGGCTTGAAGATGGCGCCCTGTTTCGGGTCATACATGGCGTAGCCCGCCGGAGGTGCCGCGACGAACACCGCCTTGCCGATGGATAAGGGCAGTGTCGCCGAAAACGCGCTGATTGCCGAGCGCATGACATCATGGGCGCCCAGCGTATCGCCGGAGGCTGCCAGCGCCTCGGCTTTGGTTGCCGCCTCGGTGAGCGGCCCGGCCAGGACAGGCCCCGCAAGCCCGCACCAAGCCAGCCCGGACCAAGCCAGCAATGACAGCACCGCGACCGCGTTGATTAGGCCCGTCAGACCGCCTCTTAGATTGCCGGTGCGCATCGTCTCTCTCCTGATCCTGCCCGGTTGCGGATGTTGGGTATTTGCCGGCCGGAGTCAAGGCAGGCCGTCGCTGGCAAAAGGCGAGCGATCCAGTCAACTTAGTTAGGAATATCTGTGGTTTCGCAGGCGGCGTTGTGGCATAGGCAGGGCGATACGAACCGAACGAAAGACCGCATCCATGAAGCAGGACGTTGATAATGCCGTCGAGGCTTTGCGCGCGCTGTTCCCGGCAACGCCGCTGCAGCTCAACGATCATCTGAGTGCACGTTACGGCGCGACGATCTACCTGAAGCGCGAGGACCTTTCGCCGGTGCGCTCCTACAAGATCAGAGGAGCCTTCAACTTCTTCCGCAAGGTGATCGAGGCTGGTGGAACCGGAAAGACGTTTGTGTGCGCGTCAGCCGGCAATCATGCGCAGGGGTTTGCCTTCGTCTGCCGGCATTTCGGCGTGCCGGGCGTGGTCTTTATGCCGGTGACGACACCGCAGCAGAAGATCGACAAGACCCGGATGTTCGGCGGCGAGTTCATCAGCATCAAGCTCGTCGGCGACTTCTTCGACCAGTGCTATCAGGCGGCGCGAGACCATGTGGAGCGGATCGACGGCGTCATGGTGCCGCCGTTCGACCATGCCGATATCATCGAGGGCCAGGCGACGGTGGCGGCCGAAATGATCGAGCAACTGCCGGAAGGCGTCATTCCGGATTTGGTAATCATGCCGGTGGGCGGCGGCGGGCTTTCCGCCGGCATGACCGGCTACCTGAAAGATCTTGTGCGGCCTGAAGCCTTCATATTCTGCGAGCCGGAGGGCGCGCCGAGCCTGCGCCGCAGCCTGGAGACAGGGTCCGTGGTGACGCTTGATCAGGTCGACAATTTTGTCGATGGCGCGGCCGTCGGGCGCATCGGCGACCTCAATTTCGCGGCACTCAAGCATTTCTCAATCGATCAGGTGCTGCTTCTGGCGGAAAATGCCATCTGCGTGACGATCACCGACATGCTCAACGTCGAGGGCGTCGTGCTGGAGCCGGCCGGGGCCTTGTCGATCACGGCGCTGGAAACGCTGGGACGCGAGGCGCTGGAAGGAAAGACCGTTGTTGCGGTCGTTTCCGGCGGCAATTTCGATTTCGAACGCTTGCCCGATGTCAAGGAACGGGCCATGCGGCATGCGGGCCTGAAAAAATACTTCATCCTGCGTATGGCGCAACGCCCGGGCGCTCTTAAGGACTTTCTCGGCCTGCTCGGCGAGGAGGACGATATTGCCCGGTTCGAATACCTGAAGAAATCGGCGCGCAATTTCGGCTCGATCCTGATCGGTATCGAAACCAAACATCCGGAGAACTTTCCACGGCTGAAAGCGGCCTTCGACAGCGCCGGTCTGCGCTATCAGGATATCACCGACAACGAGATACTGGCTAATCTGGTGATCTGATATTATCTTTTTAATTCTGATCGTTGAATAATGTATTTAAACCAATCTATGACGTTGACTGCCAGCCGCCCGGTCGTTTTCGGCGACAGCGCATCGCCAGCAATCACATGCGCGTAAGGGTCGCCGGTTTCGCCGGGATCAAGGAGGGTGGCCGGGCCGCCCCAGCGCCCGGCGACCGCAGCGGTTTGCCGCGCATCGACAACCTGATCCCGCGGCGATTGAATGAACAGCGCCGGGGTTCCAATCCGTTCAAAGGGTAGCGCCCGAACCTGCGCGACCAGCGATGCCACCGGCAGAAGCGCGCTGACCGGATACTCGGTCGTCCAGTAGGCGGCATGAAGGGCGTTCAATGGGACGAAGGAGCGGCGGCGGCCAAGGATGAGACGTGCACTGAGACGGGCAAGCGGTGCCGTCAAAAGGAAAGCGCCACGCCCCCTGATCCTGAAATTCGGGGCCAGAAAAACGGCGCCCTCGACGCGTGCCGCCAATACGGGTTGTGCCAGAGCCCAGCTGGCGAGCGCAGCACCGGTCGAGGTTGCGATGATCAGCGTCCTGTCGCCGATGAGGGCTGCTACATCCAGCGCCTCGCGCATGTCCTCCTGCCAGTCTGCCACCGAGGCTTTCGCCATTGCGTCGCCGCTTTGGCCATGACCGGCGAGACGCGTGTAAAACAGGTTGGCACCCAGCGCCTTTGCCACGAGATCGGGCAGCGGGCGTACCTCGCCCTTGGACGCGGAAAATCCATGGATGTAGACGATGGCAAGCGCTGTGCGGTTCTTTGCGCCGGGGGCGGCCCAGACGATTTCCTTGGCCAATCCCGGCCGGATATCGGGGAAGGCCGATTCGCTGGCGGCGAGGCGCGCATCGATATCGTCCAACGATCCGATAGCCGCAAAACCCGATATCATGATCGCGACAGCGCCCCCGTCATTCCAATTTTCCTTGAACCTGCGAGCGGATCAGCAATGGGCGGAACTTAGCCTTTGACAGCCTTGTTTGCCATGAGTAAGTCTTTCGCATGGCTTCTTTTCTGTCAAAACTGTTCGGCTTTTCCAACGGCTCCAGCACCGAGACGGCTGCGTCTTCCGGCAAGACCGCGACCTATGGCGACTGCCTGATCCGTGCCACGCCGATCCGCGAGGGAAACCAGTTCAGGCTGGCCGGGTCGATTGAAAAAGACGTCGATGGGGTCGCTCGCGTCCGCACCTTCATCCGCGCCGATGTTTTCACATCGGAGCAGGATGTGATCGACGCGACGCTGCGCAAGGCGCATCAAATCATCGACCAGCATGGGCCCTCGCTGTTTGCCGACGACGTTGCCTCGCGGCAGGTCTAGTCCCCGACAATCGTAAAATTCAGTTTATCGGCCTGCCACTGGCAGATGGCTTTGCTGCGAAAAGTTGAAAGTTCGCCAAGCGGTCAATTGTTGCGACTTGCTAGTCGGTTCGACGGGCTTTTTAGCAATCGGCGGACCGCGCCTCTAAACGTTTCTTTAAATTTGACGCTTATAGATTCGCGGAATGAAATCCGAGTGAATGTCTGCCAATGACCAATGTAGTCCTCTTTCTCTGCGAAGGCCTTGTCTACGTCGCAGTCATGGTCACGTTGCTGCATCTGCGTTACCGGCTCGGCCTCGGCGTCTTTATCGCAGCCCTTGGCGTTCTGCATTTCATCGAGACCTATCTGGCGGCCGTCTTTTACGTGCAGCTGCCATTCGGCGTGATTTCTCCAGGTTCCGCAGTGCTGTTTGCCGGCAAGCTGATGATGATCCTTCTTCTCTATGTGAAGGAGGACGCAGCGACCGTCCGCCAGCCGATCTACGGCCTGCTGGCCGGTAATTTCCTCACCGTAGCGCTCAGCCTGCTTCTGCAGATGCACCAGACGGTTTCGGCGGTCCCGAACCGGAGCGCTGATCTGGCCTTCATCGACGAGATGGGCTGGCTGATGCTGTGGGGAACGCTGCTGCTCTATCTCGATTCGCTGTTGATCATCCTGCTCTATGAACGGATCGGCCGCTTTATGCGTGGCCTGCTTACGCTGCGTTTTCTGATTTGCGGCGTCGTGGTGCTGACCTTCGACCAGGCAGGTTTCTACCTCGCCCTGCATGCGCTGAACGGCGCGCCGGCCGAAGTGTTCTGGGGCGGCTGGGTTGCCAAGATGGGAGCGGCCGTCCTCTATTCGACCGTGCTTGGCGCCTACCTGCACTTTTCCAGCCATTCGGTGCTGTCCGTGTCCCGGCAACCGATCGGCGATATCTTCAACGCGCTGACCTTCCGGGAGCGCTATGAGGACCTCTTGTCGAAGTCAGGCCGGGACATGCTGACCGGTGTGCTCGACCGCAGCCGGTTCGAATTCGAAGCCCCGCGATTGATCCGCAATGCATTGTCGTCCGGCGGCGTCAGCCTGATCATGATCGACGCCGATCACTTCAAGAGCGTCAACGACCGCTTTGGTCATCTCGAAGGCGACCATGTGCTGAAATCGATCGCCGATGCGATACAGTCCAGCCTGCGCCAGAGCGATCACCTCTTTCGCTACGGAGGAGAAGAGTTTGTCGTCCTTTGCGATGGGCTCGATCCTGCCAGCGCGCTGTCGCGCGCAGAAGAACTTCGCCAGCGTGTACTGACCCATGTGACGACGCCGGATCGTTCGGCGGTGACTATCAGCATCGGTATTGCGTCGATGCCGGACGATGGCTTAACGACAAGGGAGCTGCTGTCGAAAGCCGATGCGCGTCTTTACGAAGCCAAGCGACAGGGACGCAACTGCGTCGTTGGCAACGTTTTGACGGCTTGAAAAGCGCAAATGCTCAAACGCCGACATTCGGCCGGTCGATGATTTCGCGCAGTGAAAAGCTGGAATTGATCTTGACCACGTGGGGCAGGGCCGAAAGCCAATCCCGGTGGATGCGCTCATAGTCTTCAAGGTCCTTGGCCGCGACGCGCAGGATATAATCGTATTCTCCCGACATCAGATAGCAGACCAGCACGTTAGGACACAGCTTCACCGCGGCCTCGAACTCCGTCAAGGTCTTGGCAAACTGGCCTGAAAGCGAGATGTGGACGATGACCATGATGCGATAATCGAGCGCCTTGTGCGACAGGCGCGCATGATAGCCGCTGATGACGCCGGATTTTTCGAGAATATCGACCCGGCGCGAACATGCGGACGCTGATAGACCGACTTTTTCGGCCAGCTCCGCATTGGCGATCCGGCCGTTCTGCTGCAGAACCCTCAAAATCGCAGCATCAATTGTATCCATCGCAGACAATCGAATATCCTTCGAATTTTTCCCATAAGAACGCAATAATCCGCGAAATATTACGATATCCGCTCATCACTTTGCAAGGACATGCGGCGATCTTTCTGTTTCTTTACGCGGGTAAAACAACCATGGCGAAAGCCGTATAGGAGAGGAACGCAAAGATGCGTGTCGGTTGCCCGAAGGAAATCAAAAACCATGAATATCGTGTCGGCCTGACGCCCGGATCGGTGAGGGAGTATGTGGCGCATGGCCACGAGGTGATCATCGAAACAAAGGCGGGCGCAGGAATTGGCGCGGAAGACGACAGCTATCGGGCGGCGGGCGCGAAAATCGTTGCCACGGCCAAGGATGTGTTTGAAAAAGCCGACATGATCGTCAAGGTCAAGGAGCCGCAGCCTTCCGAATGGGCGCAGCTTCGCGACGGTCAGATCCTCTACACCTATTTGCATCTTGCACCCGATCCGGAACAGACCAAAGGTCTGCTTGGCTCCGGTGTGACGGCGATCGCCTACGAAACGGTCACCGACGATCGCGGCGGCCTGCCGCTCTTGGCACCGATGTCGGAAGTGGCCGGCCGCCTGGCCATCCAGGCCGGCGCCACATCGTTGCAGAAAGCCAATGGCGGCCGCGGCATCCTGCTCGGCGGCGTGCCTGGCGTGCTGCCCGCAAAGGTCGCGGTGATCGGCGGCGGCGTCGTCGGGCTGCATGCGGCGCGCATGGCAGCCGGCCTTGGCGCCGATGTCAGCATCCTCGATCGTTCCATTCCGCGTCTGCGCCAGCTCGACGACCTGTTTGCCGGACGCGTCCATACCCGGTTTTCGACCATCGATGCGCTGGAAGAAGAAGTCTTCTCGGCCGATCTCGTCATTGGCGCCGTGCTCATCCCGGGTGCTGCCGCTCCGAAACTGGTGACGCGCGAAATGCTCTCCGGCATGAAGAAGGGTGCGGTCATCGTCGATGTCGCCATCGACCAGGGAGGCTGCTTCGAGACCTCGCATGCAACGACGCATTCCGATCCGACCTATGAAGTCGACGGCATCGTGCACTATTGCGTCGCCAACATGCCCGGCGCCGTTCCGGTGACCTCCGCGCATGCACTCAACAACGCGACGCTGTTCTACGGCCTGCAGCTTGCCGACCGTGGCCTGAAGGCGATTGCCGAGGACCGGCATTTGCGCGCCGGCCTGAACGTCCATAAGGGACGCGTGACCAACAAGGCGGTGGCCGAAGCGCTTGGCTATGAGAACCATGCCCCGGAAGCCGTGTTGATGATCGCCTGAGCATAGTCAGGAGACACGATCAGGGGCGGGGCCGGGAATTTCCGGCCCCGTTTTTTCATGCCCGCTCGATGCGGCATTGATAGCAATTGTTGCGGGCCGAGCGGACATGGACATAGGCGATGTCCTCCCGCTGCAGCAGCTCGGTTGCGCGGTCACCGATATTGTCCACCGGAACGACCGTGCCGCTGCCATAGACGATCCGGTCGTCCTCGCCATAGCCACGCAGCAGATAATCCTTGCTGCTCGTCAGGATTGGCGGCACCGCGTTGCCATTGGCATAGGCCTCGCACTCTTCCGCATGCAGGAAGATGGGCCCGGTTTCCGCATAGGGCTGGAGTTCCGGAAACGGACGGTAGGCGAGGATCAGGTAGGGATCGCCGAGGCCGATATTGGCGAGGCAATGGCGGCAGGGCATGCCCTGGCCGTCGGAGACATGCAGCTCAGGTCTCAGGCCGTAGGCATCGGGCTCGCGACGCCGATAGCGCGCGGCAAGATCGCTCGGCATCGGTTTGTAACGCAGGTTGATCATCAGTTCCTCCTTGTTTTATGGCGGAGAAACTAACATTCACCCAAAACGGGCAACACCCGATTCTTGCCGGCCTGAACGTCACAGGCTCAGGGCAAACGCCAACAGCTCGTCATTGCTCAAGGGCTGGACCAACGCGTCATGGGTCGACACCGGGGAGAAGCCGAAACGCTGGTAGAGCTGCAATGCGCGGGGGTGATCGAGCGTGTTTGTCGCGACACGCACTGTTTTCGGATTCAAGCTCCAGGCGGCGTAGAGCGTCTGCAACAGGAACCATTTGCCGAGCCCGAGGCCGAGCGCGTGTTCGAACATGCCGAAATGAGAAAGCTCGACTGTGTCCTCATCCACTTGCAGCAGTTCGAAAAATCCGGCCGGTGCACCGTTGACATAGAGCACGGTGACGGCATTGCGCTTGTCATGGAGGACCGCCGCAAGTTCCGCATCGCTCATCCTCAGCCGGTCGACCCAGTTCCAGCGCCGCCCGACCCGCAGATACAGGAACCGATAGAATGACAGCGGGATTTCCGGCACGCGCATGATCGCTGTCTGGATATTGACCGGCACCGGCAGGCTCTGTTTGGGCGCGACCGTCATTTCCAGCTCGGTGACGCGCACTGCCAGCGGCTCCATAACCGTACCCTTTGCCATTCTGATCATTCTTTCCCGGTAACGACGGCCGTGTCTGCCCGGCTGCCCCATTCGGACCAGGACCCATCATAGAGCTTATTGTCCTTATGGCCCAGCGATTGCAGCGCAAGCATGATGATCGCCGCGGTCACGCCGGAACCGCAGGTGGTGGTGACGGGCTTGTCGAGGTCGATGCCCGCCGCTTCGATCGTCTCGCGCAGGGCTTCGAGCGACTTGAGTTTTCCGCCGATCGAAAAAACGCCGGATGGCAGGCTCTTTGCACCGGGCATATGGCCGGATCGCATGCCGGCTCGCGGCTCGGCTTCCTCGCCGGTAAAGCGCGCGGCACCGCGTGCATCGGCGATCTGGCGAGAGCCGGTGGCGACGATCTCGCTCATTTGCGCAAACGAGGTCACGACTTCGGCGTTGAACTGCGGATGGAATGTTGCAGGCGCGGGCTGCGGGACATCGGTGGTGACCGGGCGGCCCTCGGCCTTCCAGCCATCGATACCGCCATCCAGTACGAACACCGTTTTTGCTCCCATGGTACGCAATAGCCACCAGACGCGCGGTGCGGTAAAGATGCCGGGACCATCATAGACAACGATCGTATCGCTCTCGCTGATCCCGAGCTTGCCAACCGATTGCGCAAAGGATGCGGGCGAGGGGATGGTGTGCGGCAGGCCGCTGGTCAGATCGGCGATGGCATCCTGATCGTAGAAGACGGCTCCGGGAATGTGGCCGGCCGCGTATTCGGCCTTCGGATCCCGGTTCTGCGCCGGCAGGTACCAGGATGCATCGACAATCTTCACCGAAGGGTCGGGCAGCTTCTGCTCAAGCCAATCAGCCGATACGACGAAAGCGCTCTTTTGTTCGGTCATCGATTTACTTTCCGGTCAAAGGGTTGAAGCGGCGTCCGGCGTGCCGAAACGAATACGAAAACGCCGGTTTTCCTTACCCTTCTTTTCGATCTTGGCGATGTGGATGGCGCCGACTTCCTGGGTTTCGGACACATGGGTGCCGCCGCAGGGCTGGCTGTCGACCGACGCGCTTTCACCGATGCAGACAAGGCTGACACGGCCAAGGCCCATCGGCGGGCGGACATTCTTCGATTTGACGATATCGGGATTGGCGGCCAGTTCGGCGTCGGTGATCCATTGCAGATAGACCGGATGATTACCCTTAACCAGCGCCATCATCGCGGCCGTGACGGCATCCTTGTCGATGGTTTCGCTCATGTCGAAATCGACCCGGCTTTCATCCTCGCCAACGGCAGCACCCGTAATCGGAAACTGACAGACGACGGAGAGGAGATGGCAGGCCGTGTGCATGCGCATCAACCTGTAGCGCCGCGCCCAGTCGATGTGCAGCACCAGCTTTTCACCGGCCTGCACGGCGGGCTGATCGGCTGCCGGAACGTGGATGATGATGTCCTTGGTGTCGCCATGGCGGGTGGTTGCGATCTCGATGCGGCTGCCGTCGGCGCGCTCGAAAAAGCCGTTGTCGCCGGGCTGGCCGCCCGAGGTCGCGTAAAAACAGGTCTGATCGAGCTCGATGCCGCCGTCTTCCCGTATTCCCGTGACGATCGCCTCCGTGGTTGAAAGGTAGAAATCGTCACGAAAAAGGGCAGTCGTTGTCATGAGATGCTTATCCGGCTGGTTCGTATGGCACCGTTATTCCGGAATTCCGCGTCAGCCAGGCCGGAACAGGAAGGCCCTTGGACTTCAGAAATGCCGGATTGAACAGCTTCGACTGATAGCGGTTACCATAGTCGCAGAGGATCGTCACGATGGTATGTCCCGGTCCCATATCTTTTGCCAGGCGAATGGCGCCGGCAATGTTGATGCCGGAGGAGCCGCCGACGCAGATGCCTTCCTTTTCAACGAGATCGAACACCAGAGGCACTGCTTCCGTATCCGGAACCTGATAGGCGAAATCCGGTGTGAAGCCTTCGAGGTTGGCGGTGATGCGGCCCTGGCCGATGCCTTCGGTGATCGATCCGCCAGATGATTTCAACTCGCCATGGGCATAAAAATTGTAGAGTGCGGCCCCTTCAGGGTCTGCGATACCGATCTTGATATCCGGGTTCTTCGCCTTGAGGCCAAGGGCGACGCCGGCCAGCGTGCCGCCGGAGCCGACCGCGCAGATGAAACCATTGACCTTGCCGCCGGTATCCCGCCAGATTTCCGGCGCAGTCGTTTCCACATGCGCGTCGCGGTTGGCGACATTGTCGAACTGGTTCGCCCAGATCGCGCCGTTCGGCTCGGTCTTTGCCAATTCAGCGGCGAGCCGGCCGGACAGTTTGACGTAATTGTTGGGGTTCTTGTAGGGAACCGCCGGGACCTCGATGAGTTCGGCGCCCAGCAGGCGCAACGCGTCCTTCTTCTCCTCGCTCTGCGTCTCGGGGATGACGATGACCGTGCGATAGCCAAGTGCCTGGGCGACCATGGCAAGGCCGATGCCGGTATTGCCGGCGGTCCCTTCGACGATGACGCCGCCCGGCTTAAGCTGGCCGGATTTTTCGGCCTGGCGGATGATCGACAGCGCGGCGCGATCCTTGACCGACTGGCCCGGATTGAGGAACTCCGCCTTGCCGAGAATGGTGCATCCCGTTGCCTCGGATGCACCCTTGAGGCGGATCAGCGGCGTGTTGCCGATGGCATCGAGAACGGAGGGCAGAACGGACATGAGCGAACCTCTTGGCTGCGGGAACGATGGTCAGGCGGGTGCCTGGACTTTGGTAATGCGCTAAAAGCGGCCCGTGTGGAACCGCCGGTCTTAACGGCATGCGCAGTTTAACATACCGGAATCCTGTCGTCTTTTCGTCCGGGAAGTGCGGCGAAGCAAGAAATAGTGTTTCAACTGCGTGGCATGACGGGCAAAAAATGCCCCGCGGCGGCCTTGTGCAGGTCAAACCCGGGTGATCCATTTCTTGACCCTTGGCGTAGTGAGGCGATAGTTTTCGCGGCTTACTCCGGCAGGACAGGTTTGAAATGAAGGCTGAGGTTCAGCTCGATACGGTGGATGCCTTGATGGCCCGTTACGCTGCCGGCATCCTGCCGGAACCGGCGCGCGTGCTCGTCGAGGCCCATCTGGAAATGCAATCCGTCAACAGGCCACGGGTCACCGAATACGAATCGCTGGCGGGCGGTATTCTTGAAAAGATCGAGCCCGTTGCCCTCACGTCAAGGGACGCCGCACTGAAGGCCGTATTCGCCGCAGCACCACTGGCAGAGCCGGCCGCGGCTGCCAGGCGGCCGGACAATGCGCTCTTTCCCAGGGCTATCCGTGATTTTGCCGGACTGGAGGCAGACGAAATCCCCTGGAAAAAAAAGCTACCGGGTTTCAAGGAATACAGCCTTGGGCAGATCGACGGTTGCGATGTCAGCTTTTTCTGGCTGCGGCCGGGGCGCGCGATCCCAGCCCATACGCATGAAGGCTACGAGCTGTCGCTTGTCCTGGATGGCGCCTTCAAGGACGCACGCGGCCGCTTCGTCAAGGGTGACATATCGGTGGCGGACGAAAGCATCGACCATCGCCCGGTGGCGGAACCCGAATGCCCCTGCATCGCCTTCGCCGTCTTCCAGGCACCGCTCAAGCTGACCGGTTCGTGGAAGCAATTGATCGGCGATCTGATCGGCTGACGCTGTTGCCGAACAATGGCCCGAATGCAGGAACAAACTACATTTCAATGTGTATTGTTTGGTGATCCCGGTGCCGGGGTCCGCGGCGGAGCAGTGAAAGGAAACCCCCATGACCGATTTTGTCGCACACCCCGAGTTGGGTTTGGCTTGGGTCACGGGGGCGAGTTCGGGTATCGGGCGCGCACTGGCGCTGCGGTTGGTCAAGGACGGTTTCAACGTGGTCGTCACGTCGCGGGATCACCAAAAACTCGTCAAGCTTCAGCATGAATCGACCGGACCGGGCAAGATTATCGTGCTGGACGGCGATGTCACCGACCCAAGCGACATGGAACGGGTTCTGGCCGCGATCGAATATGAGTACGGATCGATGGTGCTCGCGGTTCTCAATGCCCGGATCCATATTCCGGTTCACGGTGAGGATATGCACCGCGAGGATTTCGAAATGACTTTTGCAGTCAACCTCAACGGAACGGTCAATTGTCTGCTGCCGGCCGTGCGGCATATGAAGGCGAGGGGGCACGGCCAGATCGCCATCGTTTCGTCCGTCACCGGATATGGCGGCCTGCCGACAAGTGCAGCCTGCGGGGCTAGCAACGCAGCGCTGATCAACATGGCGGAAAGCCTGAAGTTCGATCTCGACAAGGCCGGCGTGCGCCTGCAGATCATCAGTCCCGGCTTCGTTAAAACGGCCACGACGGCAAAGGACGAATTTCCGATGCCGGCCCTGATCAGCCCGGAGGTGGCCGCGGACCGCATTGTCCAGGGCCTGAAGTCCCGCGGTTTCGAAATCACCTTTCCCAGGCGCTTCACCTGGGCAATGAAGCTGCTCAACCTGTTGCCCTATGGTCTCTATTTCTGGCTGATCAACAGGGCGACGGGCTGGAAAACGCGGCCGTTGGTCACCGAGGGCCATGCCGTCGATGTGCGCAAGCGGCATCCTCAGGCCGTGTGAAGCCGCAGACACCCACCGCCGTCGCGGCCTTACTCATAAACGATCTGACGGACGTCGATGTTTCTGGCGCGGAAACCGGCTTCGCAATAGAACAGGTAGAATTCCCACAGGCGTTTGAAGCGGGTATCGAAACCGAGCGGTTCGACCTTGTCCCAGACACTCCAGAAGCGCTCGCGCCATTCGGCCAGCGTGCGGGCATAGTCGAGCCCGAAGCCGAAATCGCCGCTGATCTTCAAGCCCACCTTGCGGCCGAGGTCGATCAGATGTTCGCGCGTCGGCAGCATGCCGCCCGGAAAGACGTACTTCTGAATGAAGTCGGGGTTGGCGCGATATTCCTGATAGGCCTCCGGCTTGATGGTGATGATCTGCAGCCCGGCCTTGCCGCCCGGCTTCAGGCAGCGCTGCAATTGCGAAAAATAGGCCGGCCAGTATTTTTCGCCGACGGCCTCGAACATTTCGATGGAGACGATCCGGTCATAGAGCCCGGCCTCGTCGCGATAGTCCTGGAACTTGATTTCGACCTTGTCGGACAGGCCGGCGTTCTTCATCCGCGCGTTGGCGAAGGCAAGCTGTTCGCGGCTGATCGTCAGCCCTGTCACCTTGCAGCCGATCTCGCGGGCCGCATATTCGGCGAAACCACCCCAGCCGCAGCCGATCTCCAGCACATGATGACCGGCATCGATACCGGCGGCATCCGCCAAGGCCTTGTACTTGGCGCGCTGGGCCGATTGCAGGTCATTGGCCCCCGTCGAATAGAGGGCCGAGGAATAGGTCATCGTCGGATCGAGCCATTGCTTGTAGAAGGCATTGCCGAGATCGTAATGGGCGGAAATGTTCTTCTTCGAGCCGGATTTTGTATTGGCGTTCATCCAGTGGCGGAATTTTTCCACCAGCCGTAACAGGCCGCGCGCGCCATTGGAGAAATTTCGGCCGACATCCGTATTGACGAGGAAGAGTTCCAGAAACGCGCCGACATCCGGGCTGTCCCAATCACCGTCCATATAGCTTTCAGCAACGGCGATGGTGCCGCCGGTCAGCGCCCGCTGCGGCAGGTTCCAGTTGTGCAGCGTGACGCAGGCGACTGGCCCCTGCGCCTTGCCCTTGACCACCACGGTGCGCCTGTCGGGCAAAGTCAGCTTCAGATAACCGGCCTGCATGTGCACGAGACCACGCAGAACCATCTGCGCTTTTGCGGGCAGGCCTTTGACGATACGCGATAAATTTTCAGAAGAAAGACGCTCTCCGTCTGTCGGATCACAATAACCGGTGCCTGCTGTGCTCATATTACAGATCCTCAGCAATCATTGTTCTTGATACAAATAACCTCAATCCGCCGGGCCGCCAACCTTGGATTCATGAGAAGAACAGTGGCTTGTCCTGCGGCGCTCTCTCCACGCTCTCGCCGGTTCTGGCGGTTTCGGCCGCCGGATGAAGCGGGCGCCTTGATCCAGAGATTCAACGCCTTCCTGTGAACTCCCTGCAACGATTTTCAATGTATGATGCGGAATCCGGGCAACAAGACGCAAAATCTT
The DNA here is from genome assembly GCF_025847205.1 of Pararhizobium sp. YC-54. Taxonomy (GTDB): domain Bacteria; phylum Pseudomonadota; class Alphaproteobacteria; order Rhizobiales; family Rhizobiaceae; genus Pararhizobium. Next base: position 384,162 of record NZ_JAOYTH010000001.1, read on the forward strand.
GCCATGTTTCCAGCGGCACCCGGACGCCTGCCGCAGCCGTGGGGATTCAGCTCTTCTGAAAGGCCAGATGGGCTCCGAGCCCAACCAGCATGGCACCGCCGGCACGCTGCATCAGGCGCTGGGCGGACGTGGAGCGACGCAGTCGTGTCATCACCGCACCGGCCAGAAACACGCACAGGATATCGGCCGACGTGAACATCAGATTGACGATCGTCCCAAGGATTGCCAGCTGCAACCAGACCGGAAAAGCGGCGGCTGCATCAACGAACTGCGGCAGGAAGGCGACGAAGAATATTGCCGTCTTGGGATTGAGGACCTCGACGGTGACGCTTTCGCAGAAGGCGCGCCGGCCGGATTTCGGCTCGAGGCCGGGCAGGGTGGCATCGCCTTCGACCTTGGCACGGAACAGCGAAATGCCCAGCCAGACAAGATAAGCTGCACCGGCAAACTTCACGATCAGGTACAGTGTCGGCACCGCGTGAAACAGGATCGACAGGCCGGCGGCCGCGGCAATGACATGGGCGTAGCCGCCAAGATGAATACCAAGCGCCGCCATCAGCCCGGACCAGCGACCGCGCGCGATGGTTTGCGCCGCCGCATAGAGCATTGCCGGACCGGGAATATAGGCAAACACCGCCGTCGTGGCGACGAAGGCGATAAGCAACTCGAGCGATGGCATTATCTTTCCCCGGTCCTGATTATGAAATTCACCTATACAACAGGGTTTTGAGAAAGTCGCATGCCGTCACACTTTTATGCGGGACCGTGATTGGCGACGAAAGTCGGCGAGGGAAGTCCCGCCAGAAATTCCCGGAGCTTGCGATTTCCGCGTAGGGGATCATCGGCTGGGCACACCGCTCGTTTCTTCACAATCCGCCGTTTGCGTTCAGCCTGAAATCTTCGGCCCGGCGTCTTGAAATGATCTTGAGCGAGCGATCAGGCTGTATCTGGTAGGTCTCGCTCCAGTAGTTGCCACGCTGATCATGAAAGGTGTGGCTGAACGTGCTGCCGGCTGGTGACTTCGTCAACTGGGTGCGCGGCTGGCCACCAAAGGTGATGCTGCCGGGGATCGGCTCGACCTCCACCGCAGTGCATGAAGCAAGCAGAACCGCTGCCAGTACAAACAAACCTTGTTTCATAACGCGCCCCTCCTGTCGTTATAGGTATTTTATACTACGCTAATTAAAGGATATCACTATGAAAAGCATAACTGGTATGTTGCGGCCGTACGTGGCCGGGGCCGCCTTCCACCGGCCAATGGAAACCGAGTGCAAATGCGGAAAAAGAGCTTAGCATTCTAATGGGGAATCTATGGCCTGACAAAGCAACATGCAGCCAGAGCCAAAGCAGCACTCGCGCTAAAATTAAACTAGAAAAAAGGAGCCGGCTCAATCAAGAACCAGCTCCTTCGATGTAGTCAGCATCTTGGCTGAAGAATCTGGCTCCCCGGGCCGGATTCGAACCGGCGACCTGTCGATTAACAGTCGAATGCTCTACCGCTGAGCTACCAGGGATCATCTGCGCGGTGTGTGCTGCAGAAGTGAGGCTGCTAATACAAATGCTTTTCCGATTTGCCAAGCGGTTTTTCAAAAAAAACGCATAATCTTGTCTGATTGTGGACAACTCCCCATGTGAAGGTGGAGATGCAGCATTGCTTGCCGCGGCCTCAGACCCCACGCAACGGCAGGAATATCAGGCAATCGCGCACGCCAGAGATTTGACAGGTGGAATTTGATGGCAGAACCGCAGAAAACAAAAAAATTCGGCATAGATGCCCGCACCCATGAGCTCGTCATCGGCACATGGCGCATACGGCTGCCGCAATCGCGCCTGTGGCGCCTTACCATTGGCGCCGTGTTGATCTTCGGCGGTATTTTCGGTTTCCTGCCGGTTCTCGGTTTCTGGATGATACCCCTCGGCCTGATCGTTCTGTCGCACGATCTTGCCTTCGTGCGGCGCCTGCGGCGGCGGCTTTCCGTCTGGTGGGCCCGCAAATGGCAGGCTTCCAACTAAAGCGCGTGGCGATCTTTCACATTCGCTTCTCGCGCTTTAGGTCCTTGATTTTACGCATGTCGTTATCGCAAAACCGCTGCACGCTTTTGCGCGACATGCTTTACCGCCTGCCAAAGTGATTTACCTGCCCGAAAAAGCCCGAAAACCACCCTCCGGCTTAAACGGGCGAATTAAACAGGACCGGGAAATCGCAACCCTGAGTCAATTATCCGCTTGAGCCTGTCTGCGGCGTCGGGTCCTTGTCGGTAGGCACCGTTTGCGACGGCTCTGTCGTGGTATTGTCCGGGGTTCCCGGCTTCGATGAGGTGTCGCTGTTTGGGGCAGGCAGCTTTTCCTCCACCTTTGTCGCCGCGTCATTGTCGGTGCTTTCGCCAAATATTTCGGCGCCGGCCCAGGCGACAAGGGCGAGCACCAGGCCGCAGATCAGCACCATCAGCACCGGGCGGCCCAAGAGGCCCTGGCGAGCCTGCACGCCGCTCAGCACCACGGTTTTCTCCGTATCCGCTTCAGAAACGCGGTCGCCGCGCTCATCAATATATTTCGCCATCAAAGCCTCCTTGGTTGGCGGCCAAACTTGCCGTGCGCCGCACTGTTGCGACGTAATTTGGAACGGTTCTGGCCGGCCAAAGGTTCCAACAGGCGGCACGTAGCAGTCACTGGCTGGCGAAACCTCCGACGGCCGCGTGCCGCCCGATCGTGCAAAGGTCCGAATGTTGAAAACGCTCGATGAATTTTAGGGACTTGCGGAACACATATGGAACATATAGTGTTCGTTCTTGATTTGTTTCTCGATTCCGGAGTGATCGTTCATGCTGACCCGCAAGCAACAGGAACTGCTTCTGTTCATTCACGAGAGAATGAAGGAATCGGGCGTGCCGCCTTCGTTCGACGAAATGAAGGATGCGCTGGATCTCGCCTCAAAATCCGGCATTCACCGGCTGATTACGGCGCTTGAGGAACGGGGCTTCATCCGGCGCCTGCCCAACCGGGCGAGGGCGCTTGAGGTGATCAAGTTGCCGGAGGCCTATTCGATGAGCCTGCAGCCCAAGCGTGGCTTTTCACCGAGCGTCATCCAGGGCAGCCTCGGCGCGCAGCCGGCGCCACCCGCACCCGTCAAGGCCGCCGCACACCACGACAGCGTCTCCATACCCGTCATGGGCAGGATCGCCGCCGGCGTGCCGATCTCGGCGATCCAGAACAACACGCATGATATTTCCGTGCCCCTCGAGATGGTCGGGACCGGCGAGCACTACGCGCTTGAAGTTCGTGGTGATTCGATGATCGAGGCCGGCATTCTGGATGGCGACACGGTCATCATCCGCAATACCAACAGCGCCAGCCCTGGCGAAATCATCGTTGCGCTGGTTGATGACGAGGAAGCAACGCTGAAGCGGTTTCGCCGCAAGGGCGCGTCGATCGCGCTGGAAGCCGCCAACCCTGCCTACGAAACGCGGATCTTCGGACCGGACCGGGTCAAGATACAGGGAAAGCTCGTGGGGCTGATCCGCCGCTATCATTGATCTGGCCAATCTTGTCTATGGCCAGCTTGCCAAACCGGGCATGGAGCCGTGGTATGGCGGTGGCTGTATGCGCTAGAGCGGGGAGACCATGATCGTTGCTTCGCCCGAAGGGCGGCACTGTCTGGAGAACTGAGGCGATAACAGAAATGGATGCGGTTCTCCCCTGAGAAAAAACCGGAATCCGACATCGCAGTCTTGCACTGGATCGGAAATCGGTCTAAACGCCCGTCACGATTGAGTGACGATCGTGAAGAGGCCTCGTGGCGGAGTGGTGACGCAGAGGACTGCAAATCCTTGCACCCCGGTTCAATTCCGGGCGAGGCCTCCAAATTTCCCACAATGATATCCGTGATAGATGGCTCTGCTGGAGCGTGAGCAGTGTCTGGCCGTGTCGCGTGCCTATAGCTATCCGCAAACAGGTTCCGGATAGGACCGGCCGAACGGTTTCAGCGCGGCATGACCATCTCTTCGCCGCAGGGACGGGGATCGCTCAGATAGTACTCAATGATAGTAGAAGCAGGCACAATCAGCCTTGTTGTCGTCCGGTATATTCCAGACGCGCACCGCGAGCTTCTTGGCTGTACCGGTCTCGTCCAGCCTAAGCCCCAGCAGCGACACGGCCGCGAGCTTCGGGTTGGCCGCCTCGATCTCAATCGTTGATCCGACCTGATGGACGCCCTGCTTCGGAGTCCAGGTGAAAAACTGCACACTATAATGCATTGCATTCTCCTCCACCGCATTTTGCTGAGCTCGACTGGTGAGTAGACGCTGCAACACACTGGCCACGGACGCTCCATCATGCAGCGCTGAATGTGTCCTCAATGCGGCAAGGCAAGCAGGATGCCATATTTCTGCAAGCGGTGAAACGTTCTATAGCGTGCGCGTCATTCACTACATCGATCTGGAGTTCCAACCCGTTCGGCACGAGGTTGTCTCCCATGTCTTGGGGACAAACTGTCACCTATGCCTCCGGGTCGGACAAGGCGGGAAATGGCGGAAGAGGTGGGATTCGAACCCACGGTACGGTTTCCCGCACGCCGGTTTTCAAGACCGGTTCCTTAAACCACTCGGACACTCTTCCTGATGACGGGCGTTGCGGAGATACCGGTTCGGCGGGGCGGTGGTTTTCCCGAGCGAAGTTTTGGAAATCAGCCTGTCACGGATCGCTTTATAGCTTGCCGATTGGGAACGTCAACCGGTTCCGCAGCACTCCGGAGCTGCCAGCGATTGGACAACACGCTGGGCGAACTGCAGGCTCTGCCGGCAGTAGAGAGGGAAGGGCTTTGGAACAAAACACCCGTCTTCCTGTTTCCCCGCTTATTCGGCGGATTTGGCGGAGATGGCAATGTTGAGAAGATTGTCGATTGTGTTCATGCTCGGTTTCGCGGCTGCGTCACCCGCCTATGCAGCCCTTGAGACGCCGGATGGGTATGTGCCGGAAGGGGTGCCTATGGTGGCCGCCGGCCAGCAGGACGCAGCCGGCGCCATCTGTGTGCCGCCCGAGCCACAGTATATTCCGACCTTTATTCGCGATGTCGATGGCACGATTGTCGGGATCAGCTATCACATCATCGAATATGTCTGTTAAGTGTCAGAACCTCACTTGTCATCGGCAGGATAATCGAGCATTTTCAAACCTTGGTGAAACTATTGTCACGCGGCGGCGGCCATTTTCCGTTAACTATTCGTAAACCATAATCCAAATTGTTTCATTCCGGCACGGTTAACCATTCGCATTTTCGCGACGTTGTTGTCATGATTAATCGACTGTTACGTTACGTGACGCCGGTACCTTCGCGGGGGCAAGCGCGGGAGGGGCCGGGCGCGGCTTTTACGAATGGCGATGTGGGGCACATGACTTCCAACCAGACTGCGGCTTTTTTCTTCAAGGGATTGCGCATTGCCGCCATCCCGATGTTCTGCGCCGCACTGACGGCTTGCGGATCGACGGGAAGCATCAAGAAGGACAAGACGCGCAGCAAGGAATATTTTGCCGAGTCGATCTATGGCGTCAAAGCCAGCCCGCGTGTTGCCGACGGCAAAAACATCCCCAAGGGCGGCGGCCGCTATCAGGTCGGCAAGGCCTATCAGGTCAAGGGCAAGTGGTACCAGCCCAAAGAGGATTTCGGTTATAACAAGACCGGCATGTCGTCCTGGTACGGTTCCGCCTTTCATGGCCGCCTGACGGCGAACGGCGAAGTCTACGACAAGTACCACCTGTCGGCAGCCCATCCGACATTCCCGCTGCCGAGTTACGCCCGCGTCACCAATCTTGAGAACGGCACGTCCGTCGTGGTCCGGGTCAATGATCGCGGTCCTTATGAATATGGCCGCATCATCGACGTCTCGTCCAAGACCGCCGATTTTCTCGACATGAAGCGCAAGGGCAGTGCCCAGGTTCGCGTCCAATATATCGGCAAAGCGCCGCTCGAGGGCAACGACATGCCCTATCTGATGGCGTCCTATGTCAAGAAGGGCGACCGCACCCCGAATGCATTCCCCGAAGGCCAGATCGCAACCGGTGTCATGGTCGCCTCGAACGAGCCGCTGCGCAAGCAGGCCGGCAATCTCGGCACGCTGACCATCCCGTCCAAATCGAACATGGAAATGGGCATGCCCGTCACGGCTCTCGCCGAAACCGCGACACCGCACCCTTCATCGGCCGCGCTCGACGCTTTTGCGATGCTGCCGGAAATCGGCCCGATCCCGCGGGAGCGTCCGGCTCTGACGCCCGATGGCAACATGGCCTATGCGGCCGCTTATGTCGAAGCCCGCGTCAGCGATTCCAAGACGGCTTTCGATGCCATTCTCGTCGATCAGAACCCGCTGACGCCGAATTCGATCGTCGAATACGCCAAACGCACGAGTGCCGTGCGTTAATCCCGATCCTTGGCGATTGATCCCCGGTGGACCGGCAGCTACAGCGCCGCGCGTCATTCATGACGCGCAAAGGTCGCTGTAGTACTTTGCCGCATAATTTTTCCTCAAATCGATTCCGATTTGAGGAATTATGCAATATTGCCGGAGAAGGCACCGGAGTTTGGAATGCATATACGGCTGGTCTCGGTTTTCATCTCTGTTGTTTTGGCGATCTGCGCACCCTTGGCCGCGCAGGCGCAGGCCTTTGAAACCAAGGCGAAGCAGGTCTACCTGATCGATGCCGAGACAGGCACGGTTCTGTTTGCCAAGGATGAAAATGCGGCCATTCCACCGGCGTCGCTCGCCAAGCTGATGACTATGGAGGTCGTCTTCGATGCGATCCGAAAAAACGAGCTGACGCTCGATACCGAATTTCCCGTGTCGGAGCACGCGTGGCGAACCGGCGGCGCGCCGTCGGGAACATCGACAATGTTTGCGGCGCTGAAATCGCGTGTCCGTGTCGTCGATCTCATCCAGGGCGTCACCGTCCAGCTTGCCAATGATGCCTGCATCATCCTGGCCGAAGGCATGACGGGCAGCGAGGAGGCCTTTGCCAAACGGATGACAGAACGCGCCCGTGAACTCGGGCTTTCCGCTTCGATCTTTCGCAATGCGACCGGGCTACCTGATCCTGAAAACAAGACGTCGATGCGGGACATGGCACTGCTTGCCCAGCATATCCAGACAAGCTATCCCGATTTCTTCAAGTATTACGCCCAGACCGAATTCGAATGGAACAAGATCCTGCAGCGCAACCGCACGCCGCTGATGTCGGCCAATATCGGCGTTGACGGGTTTGCCACCGGCTTTGCCGAGGGGTTCGGCTATGGCATGGTCGCGACCATGCAGAGGGACGGACGACGGGTTTTCCTCGCTCTTGGCGGCCTTGCCAGCGACAAGGAGCGTATCGAGGAGACGCGCAAGATCCTCGACTGGTCGATGGCTGCATTTGAAAAGAAGCGGTTGTTCGGGGCCGGCGACACCCTTGGCGAGGCCAGCATTTATGGCGGCGCCGTCTCGCATGTCCCACTGGTCACGCGTGACCCGGTCGATGTTCTCGTGCCCGTCAACAATCCGGACCGGCTTTCTGCCAAGGTGATCTATCGCTGGCCGCTGGTGCCGCCGGTCAAGGCGGGCGTAAAGGCGGGCACGCTGAGAATCTGGAACGGCGAGCGGCTGTTGCGCGAGGTGCCGGTCGAAACCGCAGCCGCCGTGGGCGAGGGGACGCTAACCAGCCGTGCCACCGACGCACTCCAGGAACTGCTGTTCTTCTGGCTTTGAGGAAATGGCGCAGCCAGCGGTTTCGCACGCCAACACAATCAGCTAAACAAATTTGGGCGGTTAGACAGATTTGCGTCGCTTGAACCGCGCGACAAAGGCAGGTTTCCTTCGCGTTGCGGAAAGGCGGCCCCACGAAAAACGCATACGGGAAATAAGAGTGTCAGTCGGAAAAGGCTTGTTTGTAACATTCGAAGGCGGCGAGGGGGCGGGGAAATCCACCCAGGTCCGCCTGCTTGCCGATGCCCTGCGCGAACGCGGCTGCACGGTGCTGACCACGCGTGAACCGGGTGGATCGCCAGGCGCCGAAGCGGTGCGGCATGTGCTTTTATCCGGAGCAGCCCAGGAATTCGGCGTGCGCATGGAGGCAATCCTGTTTGCCGCGGCCCGCAGCGACCATGTCGAGGAAATCATCCGGCCGGCCCTTTTGAAGGGCACGGTTGTCATCTGCGACCGTTTCATGGACTCCTCCCGCGTCTATCAGGGTGTCACCGGCAATCTGGAGGTGCCTTTCATCGAAGCGCTGGAGCGGGTCGCGGTCAACGGCGTCGTCCCCGATTGCACGATCGTCTTCGATCTGCCTGCAGCACTCGGGCTCGAGCGGGTCAGGCGGCGGGCAAATGCTGCGGAAGCCGCAGCAGGCCAGGAGGCCGAACTCGACCGCTTCGAGAAGGAAGAGCTCGAAACCCACGAAAAGCGCCGCGAGGCATTTTTGGATATTGCCGCGCGCGAACCCAGCCGCTGCCATGTGGTCGACGCGGCCGCATCCGCAAGCGACATTGCTGCCCGGGTGCTTTCAATCGTCGAATCGCTACTGCCCCGATCAGGCGGCGGACCGGATACGGAAGCGGCACAATGAGCACGGACAGGTTTGACGTTCTGGACGGCGCCATCTCGCCGGCGGAAAACATGCGGCTCTTCGGTCATGCCGATGCCGAGCATTTTTTGGCGCAGAGCTACCGGTCGGGCAAGGGGCATCACGCCATTCTGATCGAAGGGCCGGCGGGGATCGGCAAGGCGACGCTCGCATTCCGCTTTGCCAATCATGTGCTGACGCATCCGGACCCCGCGCTGGCGCCGGATATGCTCGCCGATCCTGACCCGGGCTCGATTGTCAGCCGGCAGATCGCATCGGGTGCCTCGCATAACCTTTTGCACCTGACGCGCCCGGTCGACGAAAAGACCGGCAAGGTCAAAAGCGCCATCACGGTCGATGAGGTGCGCCGGGCGGGCAAGTTCTTTTCGCAAACGTCCGGAACCGGCAATTGGCGGATCGTCATCGTCGATCCGGCCGACGATCTCAACCGCAATGCTGCCAATGCCATTCTGAAGATCCTCGAGGAACCGCCGAAGCGCTCGCTGTTCCTGGTGCTCACGCATGCGCCGGGCAAGCTTTTGCCGACCATCCGCTCGCGTTGCCTGCCGCTGCAACTGAAACCGCTGGCGCCGGAAGCATTGCGCGACGCCATGAACAATCTTGGCCTCGATCTATCCGGGCCGGATGGGCAAAAAGTGCTGGCCTCGGCGCAGGGCAGCGTTTCGGAAGCGCTGAAGCTGATCAATTATGGCGGCCTTGATATCATGACGGCTTTCGAGACCATCCTGAGCGGGCAGGAGCCGGGCATTCGCCGCGACATGCACAAACTGGCCGACGTGCTGGCGGGCAAGGACAGCGAGACCATTTTCGATTTCTTCTCGGCGCTCGTGACCTCACATATTATGACGCAAGCGAGAGAGGCCGCGCGCAGGGGCGATATCGGCACGGCTGACCGGTACGCCCGGCTTTCCGCCGGGATTACCGAACGCCTGTCCGTCGCACAGGCCTATAATCTCGATCGCAAGCAGACGATTCTTGCCATTCTCGACGATGTGAAAGCGGCCGCATAAATTCGACGGCCGCCGCTGCGGGACGAGGTTATCAGGACGATGGGAAGTTCGCCTTTTCTGGTGCCGCCTGTTTCATCCCGTCATCGGATGCGCTAAGAGCCAGACACCCAAAGATCAGAGACAGGCCGAAACCCGATCATGACCGACACGTCCCCATTCTACATCACCACCGCGATCTCCTATCCGAACGGCAAGCCGCATATCGGTCATGCCTACGAGCTGATTGCGACCGATGTGATGGCGCGCTACCAGCGGCTGGAAGGGCGGGACGTCCTGTTCCTGACGGGAACCGACGAACACGGCCAGAAGATGCAGCAGACGGCGCGCACGGAAGGCATCAGCCCGCAGGAACTGGCCGACCGCAATTCGGCGGAATTCCAGAGCATGGCCGTTCTCTTGAATGCCTCCAACGACGATTTCATCCGCACGACGGAACCGCGCCATCACGAGGCAGTCAAGAAGATCTGGAACCGCATGGGCGAGGCGGGCGACCTTTACAAGGACAGCTATTCCGGCTGGTACTCGGTGCGCGACGAGGCCTATTATCAGGAAGGCGAAACGGAAGTGCGCGCCGACGGCGTGCGCTACGGGCCTCAAGGGACGCCGGTCGAGTGGGTGGAGGAAGCCAGCTACTTCTTCAAGCTCTCGGCCTATCAGGACAGGCTGCTCCAGTACTATGAGGATAATCCGGACTTCATCGGCCCGGCCGAGCGCCGCAACGAGGTGATTTCCTTCGTGAAATCCGGCCTGCGCGACCTGTCGATGTCGCGCACGACGTTCGACTGGGGCATTCCGGTCCCCAACGACCCAAGCCACGTCATGTATGTCTGGGTCGATGCGCTGACCAACTATATCACCGCGACCGGCTATCTCACCGATCCGGAAGGGCCGCGCGCCAAATTCTGGCCGGCCAATATCCACATGATCGGCAAGGACATCATCCGCTTCCATGCCGTCTATTGGCCAGCCTTCCTGATGTCGGCCGGCCTCCCGCTGCCCAAGAAGGTCTTTGCGCATGGCTTCCTGCTCAACAAGGGCGAGAAGATGTCGAAGTCGCTCGGCAACGTTGTCGATCCCGTCAACCTGGTTGCGCATTTCGGTCTCGATCCGATCCGCTATTTCTTCCTGCGCGAAGTCTCCTTCGGCCAGGACGGCAGCTATAGCGAGGAGGGAATTGCCACCCGTATCAATTCCGATCTCGCCAACGGCATAGGCAATCTCGCCAGCCGCTCGCTGTCGATGATCGTCAAGAACTGCGACGGGCAGATCCCCGAATGCGGCGCGCTGACCGAGGAGGACAAAGCGATGCTGGCCGCGGCCGATGCGCTGCATGCCTTAACCCGCGACGACATGAACGCACTGATGATCCACCGGGCGCTGGCCTCGATCATCGCCGTCGTTTCCGAGGCCGATCGCTATTTTGCCAGCCAGGAACCGTGGGCGCTGAAGAAGACCGACCCCGCGCGCATGGCGACCGTTCTTTATGTCACGGCGGATGTCGTGCGCCAGATCGCCATTCTGCTGCAGCCCTTCATGCCGGAATCGGCTGGAAAGCTGCTCGACCTCGTGGCCGTGCCTGCTGACAAGCGCGATTTTTCGTCTCTCGGTCAAGCCGGACGTCTGGTTGCTGGAACGGCGCTGGAAGCCCCCAAACCGGTTTTCCCGCGTTACATAGCGCCGGAAGCTTGAGGACGGCCCGCGATGCTGATCGACACCCATTGCCACCTGGACTTTCCTGATTTCGACGCCGAACGTGACGCGATCATCGAGCGTGCGCGTGCCGCCGGCGTCGGCCAGATGATCACCATCTCGACCCGGGTGAAGAAGTTCGACACGATCCTCGCGATTGCGGAGAACTATGCCAACGTCTTCTGTTCGGTCGGCACGCATCCGCACAATGCAGACGAAGAACTGGATATCGAAACGGACGATCTGGTGCGGCTGTCGGCGCATCCGAAGGTGGTGGCGATCGGCGAGGCCGGGCTCGATTATTTCTATGACAATGCGCCGCGCGATGCCCAGGCGATTGGCCTGCGCCGCCATATCGCGGCAGCCCGGCAAACCCAGCTGCCGCTGGTGATCCACAGCCGTTCGGCCGATCAGGACATGGCCGATATCCTGACCGAGGAAACAGGGAAGGGGGCCTTCCCTTTCCTTCTCCATTGTTTCTCGTCCGGTCCGGAACTGGCAAGAATTGGCGTCGAACTCGGCGGCTATATCTCGTTTTCGGGCATCCTGACCTTTCCGAAATCGGAGGAACTGCGCGAGATCGCCAGGACAGTGCCGCACGACCGGATGATCGTCGAGACGGACGCGCCGTATCTGGCGCCGAAACCGTTCCGGGGAAAGCGCAACGAGCCCGCCTATGTGGCGCACACGGCGCAGGTTCTGGCGGAAACGATCGGCGTTTCGGCCGAACAAATCGCCGCGATCACCACGGACAATGCTTTCCGCGTCTTTTCTAAAATGCCGAGGCTGTGAAATGGCGGTGAGGCGGGTCTTCACCATTCTCGGTTGCGGCTCGTCTCCCGGCGTGCCGCGCATCAATGGCGACTGGGGCGCCTGCGATCCGAAAAATCCGAAAAACCGCCGTAGCCGCGCCGCCTTGCTGATCGAGCAGACCGGCGGCGATGGCGGCACGACCACCGTCGTCATCGATACCGGACCTGATTTTCGCGCGCAGATGATCGCGGCAAAGGTCAAGAACATCGATGCCGTGTTCTATTCTCATCCGCATGCCGACCATATTCACGGCATCGACGATCTGCGCGGCTATGTTCAATACACCGGCAGACGCGTGCCGATCTGGGCCGACGCGCTGACGATGGAGCGCATCTGCGAAGGATTTCGCTACTGCATGGAAACGCCGCAGGGTAGCAGCTATCCGCCGATCGTCGAGCCGCGGATCATCGATCCGTCGCTCACGCCGATTGCCGTCACCGGTGCCGGCGGCACGATCGTGTTCCAACCCGTGCTTCAGCACCACGGCAGCATCATGTCGCTGGGCTTTCGCATCGGCGATTTTGCCTATTGCAGCGATGTCAGCGATTTTCCGCAGGAGACCATCGGCAAGCTTGCCGGGCTGGACATGCTGGTGATCGACACGTTGCAATACACATTCCATCCGAGCCATCTGTCGCTGGAACAATCGCTCGGCTGGATCGCACGCTTTTCACCGAAGCGCGCGGTGCTCACCCATATGCACACGCCGCTCGACTACGAGACGGTGCTCAACGAGACGGCCGGTCACATCGAACCGGCCTATGACGGCATGCGGCTGGAATTCGATGTGAGTGGCGAGGCTGACACGACCGGCTGAGGCGGGTCAGCTCAAGATGTTCAGCTGAAATACGGCTGAAGATTTGCCCGGATGCGGTCGAGAACCGTGGCGCCGGACAGATCCGCGACGAAGCGTTGTCCGGTAATCGTTTCAAAGGCTTCGATATAGACCTTGGATGTTTGTTCGACCAGATCGGCGGGAATTTCCGGGATCGGGTCCTTATAGGGATCGCAGCGCTCGGTCACCCAGGCTCGGACGAAATCCTTGTCGAAACTCTTTGGACGCGCGCCCGAAGCAAAGCTCTGCGCATAGCTTTCGGCAATCCAGTAACGGCTGCTGTCGGGCGTATGGATCTCGTCGGCGAGAACGATGCGGCCATCCTTGTCGGTGCCGAATTCATATTTTGTATCGACGAGAATGAGGCCGCGCTCGGCAGCGCGCGCCTGGCCGCGGGCAAACAGCGCCAGTGCATAGCGGGAAACCGTTTGCCACTGTTCGGCTGTCAAAAGCTTCTGCGACAGGATCTCATCGGCTGAAAGCGGTTCGTCATGACCGCCGTCAAAGGCCTTGCTGGTTGGCGTGATGATCGGCTGCGGCAGCTTTTCATTGTCCTTCATTCCGTCCGGCAGACGGATGCCGTACATGTCGCGCTCGCCATTCCTGTATTTGGTCAGGATCGACGTGCTGGTGGTGCCGGCGAGATAACCGCGCACGACAATCTCGACCGGCAGAATATCGAGCCGGGTGCCGATGACGACATTGGGGTCCGGATAGGACACCACATGGTTCGGGCAGATGTCGGCGGTTTGCTCGAACCAGTAACGGGCTGTCTGGGTCAGCACCTGGCCCTTGAACGGGATCGCGGTCAGAATGACATCGAAGGCGCTCAGCCGGTCCGTTGCAATGATGATCCGGTTGCCGTCCGGCAGATCATAGTTTTCGCGGACCTTGCCATTGTAGCGTCCTGGCAGTTCAGGAATGAAAGCATCTGAAAGAATGCGCAAATCGCTCATCGGGTCCGGTCTTTCGCTGACAGTTGAGACTGTATCGCTTAAGCCTTGGGACCGGGTGAGGTCAAGCGGCAGGACCGGGTGAACATGGACGATTGGCTTGGTTCCCACGCATATCCGTTCCATAATCTATCTTATGTGATTTGAACCTGTAGCCGGGGTACATTCTATTTTCAAGTGCGACTTGCAATAGATAACAACGGTTTATCCTTGCAAGGAACGAGACATGAAACGCACCTACTCGCAGATCGATCTGGATGAACGCCGCAAGATTGCCCGCTGGCGCACGGCTGGGATCAGCGTTGACGTGATCGCCGAGAAACTGCACCGACATCGCTCGACGATTTTCCGTGAGCTGCGCCGCAATGTGTTCGAGGATCGCGAGATGCCGGACCTCAACGGTTACTACTGCGTGACGGCGAATGCGATCGTTTGGCCTGTGTTGTATTGGACCGAAGCCAGATCCGCTCCGGCGGTTATGATGAAATTGCTACAGCCATCTCCACGCAAGGCAAAATTCGGCGATCAATCGATCACTGGGCCGATCCTACATCGCGTGCAAAAACAATACTGGCGTCACTAACAGTGGCAACATGGGCGTAAGCCGCGCGGCTTGCATTCATTGCATCTGCCCGCAAAACGGCCATGACGATGGCGTCGTGCTCTTCATAGGACCGCAAAAGGCGACCGGGAAGCCGGAATTGAGCGCGGCGAAACGGGGCAAGTCGGGCGCGGGTTTGCGTTACCAGTTCGAATATGTGGTCGTTGTGCGCGCCTCGGTAGAGACGAGTATGGAACTCCGTATTGTGGGACTCATACTCGTCCTGCGCACCGCGATGGACAAGCCGCGCCGACGCCTTGTGCTCGGCCTCCAGCATTCTGCGTTCGTCGACCGTCATGCGTTCGGCCGACAGGCGCGCGCAGATCCCCTCAAGCTCCGCCATTGCCTCGAACATCGAGGCAAGATGTTGCTGTGTCACGGTGGTGACGACGGCGCTCTTGTTGGGTTCACGCTCGACGAGACCGATGGCGCAGAGCTGGCTCAGCGCCTCCCGCACGGGCGTTCGCGATACCTCGAAACGATTGGCCAGCGAAATCTCGTCCAGCCGCTCGCCCGGCTGCATCGCGCCAGTGATGATCATGTCGGCGATCGCCCGAACCATCTGCTCGACGGTTGTTCCGGACCGGATGATTTGTTTTTTACGTGCAGGTTTCACGGGTCGAATCTAGTTGAATTTTCACTGTATACAGATGCTGTGCGTGACCATCATTGTCAACACGCATATTAAATATTTGATTTTAAATGATTATTTTTTACGCTTATCTGCCTGCCTGCGAAAGTCCGGCCACCGAACGATAATCACGCCTCACATTTATGGTCAAATTTTCTTCTTTGATTAAAAAACAATCATCGATCTAGAATATTGCATACAGTTTACTCTGCGCGAATTTCGAACCGTCAACGAAACCGTTTGAAAACAATATCTTATCGATTGGCACACTCATTGCACGCAGTGTCCTGTGACCTTTTTGAACCCGGCTACCCACGCCGCAAGGAGCCCGCCATGACCAAACTCCTTCCCATGAATCGCCGCAGCTTCCTGCAAACGACCGTCTCCGGCGCCGCCGCCATCGGTTTTGCACCTTCGCTCTTTTCAACGCCCGCCGCAGCGCAGGCAGCCCTGACCGTCGGCTTCATCTATGTCGGCCCCAAGGATGACTACGGTTACAACCAGGCGCATGCCGAGGGCGCCGCCGTCATCAAGGCAATGTCCGGCGTGACCGTCGTCGAGGAGGAAAACGTGCCCGAGACGGTCGACGTCCAAAAGACAATGGAATCGATGATCAATCTCGATGGCGCCAGCCTCGTTTTCCCGACATCCTTCGGCTACTTTGACCCCCATATGCTGGCGATGGCCGAGAAATATCCTGACGTGCAGTTCCGTCACTGCGGCGGCCTCTGGCAGGAAGGCAAGAACCCGATGAACACGGGTTCCTATTTCGGCTATATCGGCCAAGGCCAGTATCTGAACGGCATCACCGCCGGATATGCCTCCAAGAGCAAGAAGATCGGCTTCGTCGCCGCCAAGCCGATCCCGCAGGTCCTGCAGAACATCAACTCCTTCCTCCTCGGTGCCCGTTCGGTCGATCCGGCCATTACCTGCCAGGTCATCTTCACCGGCGAATGGTCGCTGGCCGTCAAGGAGGCCGAAGCGACCAACGCGCTGATCGACCAGGGCGCCGACGTCATCACCTGCCATGTCGACAGCCCGAAGGTCGTTGTCGAGACCGCCGCCGGTCGCGGCGCCTTCGTCTGCGGCTACCACGCCAACCAGAGCCCGCTGGCGCCTGACAAATACCTGACGGGCGCCGAATGGGCCTGGGGCAATGTCTACACGAAATTCGTGACCGAGGCGCAAGCCGGCACCCCGCTCGGCAACTTCGTGCGCGGCGGACTGAAGGACGGCTTCGTCAAGATGAGCCCGCTCGGACCCGGCGTGTCGGAGGAAGCCCGCAAGACGTTTGACGCAACGCTCGCTGAAATGATGGCCGGCAGCTTCTCCGTCTTCAAGGGGCCGATCAAGGACAACAAGGGCGGTGATGCCGTCACGGCTGGGCAGACGCTTGCGGAAGACGCGATCGAGCTGGAAAGCATGGCCTATCTCGTCGAGGGCGTCGTCGGCTCGACATCCTGATCGAAAGGGAGAGCGCCATGACGATCGAGATGAACACGCCGACGCTTTCTCCGGTGTCCGTGGATGCCCGAAGCTTCAGCTCTGTGCTTGAGTGGCTGGCACGGCGGGCGGAATCCGTGGCGATCTCGCTGGGGGCGATCCTTGCCGGCTTGGCGCTCTTTTCCATATTCATCACGGTGGTCGGCAAATCGCCGATCGACCTCTTCAAACTGATGTATACCGGTGGCTTCGGTAGCTGGTTTTCCATCCAGAACAGCCTCAGCCGTGCAGCCCCGCTGCTGCTGACCGCGCTTTGCGTCGCGCTGCCCGCCAGGCTCGGCCTTGTGATCATCGGCGGTGAAGGCGCGGTGGTGCTTGGCGGTGTCGCAGCCGCCGCTGCCGCGCTGCCGCTGACAGGCTTGGTCTCTCCCATCATCGTGCTTCCCGTCATGGCGATCGCCGGCATGATCATGGGTGGTCTCTGGATCGGAATGGCCGGCGTGCTGCGCCACTATCGCGGCGTCAACGAAACCATCGCCTCGCTCCTGATGGCCTATATCGCCATCGCCCTGATGAACCATTTCATCGAGGGGCCGCTACGCGATCCCGCCAGCCTGAACAAGCCATCGACCGCCCCCCTTCCCGCTGACTATATGCTCGGCAGTATCCCGGGCATGGATGTCAACTGGGGGCTGGTGATCGGCATCGTCGCCTGCATCGTTTCGTGGATTCTGATCGAGGCGACCAGCTTTGGCTTTGCCGCCCGCATCGCCGGCGGCAATGTCCGCGCAGCGCAAATCCAGGGCCTGCCGGTCGGCCGGCTGATCGTTGGTTTCACCGCGCTTGCCGGCAGCTTTGCCGGGCTCGCAGGCATGGTAGAGGTGGCGGCCGTTCAGGGTAGCGCCAATGCTTCGCTTGCCGCGGGCTACGGCTACACCGGCATCCTCGTCGCCTTTCTCGCCCGGCACAATCCGCTGGCGATCATTCCCGTCGCCATCCTGCTCGGCGGCATCGATGCCTCCGGCGGACTGATCCAGCGGCGCCTGGGACTTCCCGATGCAACGGTTCTGGTGCTTCAGGGCACATTGTTCGTCGTCATCCTGTTCTGCGAGACCTTTTACGGCCGTTTCAAAATCTTCAACCCGGATCTCTGGAAAAGGAGCGCATGATGGAAGGCATCGGCATCTGGGGCGTCCCGCTCGCCATCTTCGCAGGCGCCATCCGCGTCTCCACCCCCTTCATCTTCGTCAGCCTCGGGGAATCGATCACCGAACGTTCCGGCCGCATCAATCTCGGACTTGAAGGTACCCTGGTCTTCGGCGCCATGACGGCCTACGCGATCGCCGTCATGAGCGGGTCTCCCTGGCTCGGCGTTCTCGCCGCCATGGCGACCGGCGCCGTCTTCGGTCTCATCCACGGCTGGATCTGCAAGTTCCCGAAGGTCAACGACATCGCCATCGGCATCGCCATGATGCAGTTTGGCCTCGGCCTTGCCTTCTTCCTCGGCAAGCCCTTCATCCAGCCCGTCGCGCCGCACCTGCCGTCCATCGCGCTCGGCGGCTGGTCGGATTTGCCGCAGATCCAGTCGGCGCTGAACATCAACGTGCTGTTCATCATCGGCGCGCTTCTGGCGGTCGCCTTGTGGTGGGCCTTCAAGAACACACGCATCGGCCTCATTCTCCGCGTCGTCGGCGATAGCTCCGATGCGGCCCGCGCTATGGGGCTCAATCCGGATACGGTGCGTCTGCTGGCAACGGCGGTCGGCGGTTCGCTGGCCGCGGTCGGAGGCGCTTATCTCTCGCTCTACTATCCCGGCTCGTGGAACGAAGGCATTTCCTCCGGCCAGGGCCTGATGGCTGTAGCCCTTGTCATCTTTGCGCGATGGAATCCTATCGGCTGCTTTCTTGCCGCCCTGCTCTTTGGCGGTGCTGGCGCACTCGGCCCTGCTCTGCAATCGGTCGGCGTCACGCAAGGCTATTATCTGTTCTATGCGGCCCCTTATGTGCTCACCCTCGTCATTCTCGTCGCCACCTCGTCGCCCACCCGTTCGCTCGGGGGTGCACCCGGCACCCTGTCGATCACGAAATAGGATATCCGGCCATGACAGCTCTTGCCGCTACCACAGTCCCTACAGGCGAAAAACTGACCTATATCGACGCCGATCCCTACCCCTGGCCTTATAATGGCGCCCTCCGGCCCGACAACACGGCCCTTATTATCATCGACATGCAGACGGATTTCTGCGGCCCCGGCGGCTATGTCGATCACATGGGTTACGACCTGTCGCTCGTGCAGGCTCCGATCGTACCGATCAAAAAGGTGCTCGTGGCCATGCGTTCCAAAGGCTACCACATCATCCACACCCGCGAAGGCCACCGGCCGGACCTCGCCGACCTGCCGGCCAACAAGCACTGGCGCTCGCAGCGCATCGGCGCCGGCATCGGCGATCCCGGCCCCTGCGGCCGCATCCTGATCCGCGGCGAACCCGGCTGGGATATCATTCCAGAACTCTATCCGCTCGAAGGCGAAATCATCATCGACAAGCCCGGCAAGGGATCGTTCTGCGCCACCGATCTGGAGCTGATCCTCAACCAGAAGCGCATCGAAAACATCATCCTTACCGGCATCACCACCGATGTCTGCGTCCACACCACCATGCGCGAGGCGAACGACCGTGGCTTCGAATGCCTGCTGCTTGAGGATTGCTGCGGCGCCACCGACTACGGCAATCATCTGGCAGCGATCAAGATGGTGAAGATGCAGGGCGGCGTCTTCGGCGCCGTGTCGAACTCCGAAAATCTCGTGAGGCTATTGCCATGATCCAGATCCGCGACACGCCCCTGCCCAGGGCCGGCAAGGCCGTCGGCATCCAGACGATCGGCATGGCCATGCGCTTCGGTAGCTTCACGGCGCTCGACAATATCTCGATCGACATTCCGGCCGGCACCTTCCATGCGCTGCTCGGTGAAAACGGCGCCGGCAAATCGACGCTGGTCAAGTGCATCATGGGCTTCTACCGCCAGACCTCCGGCTCGCTATCGGTCGACGGCCATGAGGTGTCTGTTCAGTCGCCCAAAGATGCTGCAACCTATGGGCTTGGCATGGTCTACCAGCAGTTCACGCTGGTGCCGTCGCTGACAGGGGCTGAAAACCTCGTTATCAACCGCGCACATGTGCCGGCCGTCATCAACTGGGCGAAGGAGCGCAAGGACCTTGCCGGTTTCATGGAGCGCATGCCGTTCAAGATTCCACTCGACCGGCCGGTCAGCGAGCTTGCAGCGGGCGAAAAGCAGAAACTCGAAATCGTCAAGCAGCTCTATCTCGGCCGCAGCTTCCTCATCCTCGACGAACCGACCTCGGTGCTGACCCCGGCCGAAGCCGACGAGATGCTCGGCCTCGTGCGCGGCATGACGGAGCGCGGCGAACTGACCGTGCTGATGATCAGCCACAAGTTCCATGAAGTGACGAAATTCACCGACGCCGTCACCGTTCTGCGGCGCGGCAAGATGGCCGGCAGCGGACTGGTGAAGGATCTTTCCACCAAGGACATGGCGGCGATGATGATCGGCGACGTTAAGCTCGCCGAACTCGACACCCGCCTGCCGGTACCATCAGACGCCAGGCCGATTCTCGTTGTCAGCGGCATCAAGGCACCGGATCGCACCGGCCTGAAGATGATCGATATCGGCAACCTGACCGTCCGCGCCGGCGAGATCGTCGGCATCGCCGGCATTTCCGGCAACGGCCAGAAGGAGCTCGCCGAAGTTCTGGCAGGCCAGCGCCCGCCGGAAGCCGGCAGCATCACCGTGAAAGGCTCGATCTACGGCGCCACGCGGCAGGAAACGCGGATCAACAACGTCCGGTTCATTCCGGAGGAGCCGCTGAACAACGCCTGTGCGCCCAAAATGACTGTGACGGAAAACCTGGCTTTCCGCACCTTCGACGTCAGGAAACAGGGCGGTGATGCCCTCTGGCTTGACATGAAATCGATGCGCAAGCGCGCAGTCTCGCTGATCTCGGATTTCAAGGTGAAGACGGCGTCCCACTCCTCACCGATCGCCTCACTCTCCGGCGGCAACGTCCAGCGCGCGGTGCTTGCCCGCGAACTGACCGGCGACGTCGATCTGCTCATCGTCTCAAATCCCTGTTTCGGCCTGGACTTCTCCGCCGTCGCCGAAATTCGCGCCCGCATCATGAAGGCACGCAATTCCGGCACGGCGGTCCTCCTGCTGTCCGAGGATCTCGACGAGCTTCTCGAAATGTCGGACCGCATCATGGTGATGTCGGACGGCAAGCTGGTTTATGAAACGCCGGCGCTCTCGGCCGATATTTCCGTCATCGGCGCCCATATGGCAGGACATCACTGATGGCGGAGGTCAAGGCAGAACCGTTCCCCTTTCCGCTGAAGCGGGACAAGCTCGCGCTGATTGTCATCGACATGCAGCGCGATTTCGCCGAACGCGGCGGCTTCGGCGAAAGCCTCGGCAACGACGTCAGCCGGATCACAAAAATCGTGCCGGATGTGAAACGCCTGATCGAGGGGTTTCGCAGTGCCGGCCTGCCGGTGATCCACACGATGGAATGCCACCGGCCCGATCTCTCCGACCTGCCGGCGGCCAAGCGCAATCGCGGCGGCCCGGTGCTCCGGATCGGCGACGAGGGGCCGATGGGCCGGGTGCTGATCGCCGGCGAGCCCGGCACCGCCATCCTGCCCGACCTCGCACCGATAGACGGTGAGGTCGTCATCGAGAAACCCGGCAAGGGCGCCTTCTATGCCACGCCGCTCGGCGACATCTTGAAAGACCGCGGCATCGAGCAGCTCGTCTTTGCCGGCGTGACGACGGAGGTCTGCGTCCAGACCACCATGCGCGAGGCCAATGACCGCGGCTATGAATGCCTGCTCGCCGAGGAGGCCACGGAAAGCTATTTTCCGGAGTTCAAACGTGCCGCCATCGCGATGATCACGGCCCAGGGCGCAATCGTCGGCTGGGTTGCTTCGGTCAATGCCATTGTGGAGGGAATAGCCCATGCCTGAAACGACCCGCGAAAGCCTGACATCCGGCGGCTGGAAGGCACTGCCGTTCGAACCCTTCCGTGAGGAGGTGACGATCCACTGGATTCAGCCCTTTGAAGGCGACCAGCCGGGCGTCGCGCTTTTGAAATACGAGGCTGGCGCATCCGTCCCGCGCCACCGGCATATGGGACTTGAAACGATCGTGGTGATCGAAGGCACGCAGTCGGACGAAGCCGGCGACTACGGTCCGGGCAGCCTCATTATCAACAAGGAAGGCACCGAGCATTCCGTCTGGAGCGACACGGGGTGCGTTGTGCTGATCCAATGGGACCGGCCGGTTAAGATACTGCAAGCGGAACTGGCATGACCGACAAACGGTCATTTGAAAATGCCGGCATCCAGTTCCGCACGTGATGACTTAAAAGGCATGACGGCGCCCAACGAATGGGCAAGTGCATGCACTTTACAAGAAGGAAAATTCGACTATCGGGCATATGATAATAGAATCATAGAGTTACTAACTGGCATGGACCTTGCAAGTTCGATTGTTGAGTTGGCAGCTAGGGTTCCGGCGTTTCGAAAACGTGCTGGTCCGAGAGCTGCCACCGGTTGGGGGAGACATCCCGCCGGGTGCACGGCGGGAAAAAAGCCCGGGAGACCTCGTTAGCCAAGGGATTGGCGGCGCGATGGTCCATGCCGATCCCTTTTTTGAAGAAAAGCAAAAAGGGGAATTTCAATGCAGACTTTTTCGAAAATGCTCTCCATCACCGCACTGGCGGCTTCGCTGGCCTTCTGCATGACGTCAAATGTTTTCGCGGCGCCGAAGACCGATTTCAAGGTCGCCTGGTCGATCTATGTCGGCTGGATGCCGTGGGGTTATGCCGCTGACAAGGGCATCGTGAAGAAATGGGCCGACAAATACGGTCTCAAGATCGAAGTCACCCAGTTCAACGACTACGTCGAATCGATGAATCAGTACACCGCCGGCGCCTTTGACGCGGTGACGCTCACCAATATGGACGGCCTCTCGATTCCGGCAGCAGGTGGTGTCGATACGACGGCCGTCATCGTCGGCGACTTCTCCAACGGCAACGACGCCGTCGTCCTCAAGGACAAGGCGAGCCTCGCTGACGTAAAGGGCCAGAACGTCAATCTCGTCGAGTTTTCCGTCTCGCACTATCTGCTCGCCCGGGCGCTTGAAAGCCTAAAGCTGACCGAACAGGATGTGAAGGTGGTCAACACCTCCGACGCCGACCTGGTCGGCGCCTACAAGACGGCGGATGTCACGGCGGTCGTCACCTGGAACCCACTCGTTGCGGCCATTCTCGAAGATCCGACTGCCAAGAAGGTTTTTGATAGCTCGCAAATCCCTGGCGAGATCATCGACCTGATGGTCGCCAATTCCGACGTGCTGAAGGACAATCCGGATTTCGGCAAGGCGCTCGCCGGCATCTGGTATGAAACCGCAGCGCTGATGACGGCGGACACCGACGAAGGCAAGGCGGCGCGCGAAGCGATGGGCTCCGCCTCCGGTACCGATCTCAAGGGCTTCGAAGCCCAGATCGCCGCCACCAAGCTGTTCGACAAACCGGCCGACGCGGTGACCTTTACGGCATCGCCAAGCCTGCCGAAGACGATGGATCTTGTGCGCAACTTCCTGTTCGAAAAAGGATTGCTCGGCAGCGGCGCTGCTTCGGCAGATGTCATTGGCATCGAAATGCCGGATGGCAAGATTCTCGGTGATAGTGGCAACGTCAAGCTGCGCTTCACCGAAACCTACATGAAGGCCGCTGCCGACGGCTCGCTCTGAACGTTGCGCCGATCGGGGGTGCGGGTTTTCCGTGCCGCCTCTTCCCTTCATCAGCGGAGCCATCTCCATGCGCTGGATCAACACCAAGCCGACCCGGGGCGCACAGCTTGCCCTCATGCTTTTGCCCTTCGTGTTGCTGATTGCCGCCTATGCGGCGGGATCGGCGGCACGGCTGGCGGGAAATGCCAACGACAAACTGCTGCCCAACTTTGTGGGGTTTGCCGATGCCATCAACCGGCTGGCATTTCTGCCGGATGTGCGCACAGGCGATTATCTGCTCTGGTCCGATACGGCTGCGAGCCTGATGCGGCTTTTCGCCGGCCTCGGCATTTCGACCGTGACGGCGCTCTTGGTCGGCATGGCGATCGGCATGCTGCCCTATCTGCGTGCGCTGCTCACCCCGTTCGTCGCGGTAATATCGATGGTGCCGCCGCTGGCGCTGCTGCCCATTCTCTTCATCGTCATGGGCCTTGGCGAAGCCTCGAAGATAGCACTGATCGTCATCGGCGTTGCGCCGACGATGATCCGCGACCTGGCCTTGAAGGCACTGGAACTGCCGCGCGAGCAGATCGTCAAGGCGGAAACGCTGGGAGGATCGTCGTGGCAGATCGCCCTTCGCGTCGTGCTGCCGCAGATCCTGCCCCGGCTGATCACCTGCGTGCGGCTGCAACTCGGCCCCGCTTGGCTGTTCCTCATTGCCGCCGAGGCGATTTCGTCGGACTCAGGGCTCGGCTATCGCATCTTCCTCGTCCGCCGCTATCTGTCGATGGACGTGATCTTTCCCTATGTCGCATGGATCACGCTTCTCGCCGTTCTGACCAACTTCATCCTCGATCAAATCCGCATCGCCGTCTTCCCCTGGTCCCAACTGGAGAAGCAGGGATGAGCGAACTGATCATCGAGAACGTCTGGAAAGAATATGGCGACCAGATCGTGCTGGAGAACATATCGCTGACGGTGGCGTCCCGCGCTTTCGTCGCGCTGGTTGGCCCCTCCGGTTGCGGCAAGTCGACCTTCCTGCGCATGCTTCTTGGCCAGGAACACGCGACCAGAGGCACGATCCTGCTGGAGGGCGAACCGCTGCCCGCTGAACCGCGTCCGGATCGCGGCGTCGTTTTCCAGCGCTATTCGGTCTTCCCGCATCTGACGGTGCTCGGCAATGTCCTGCTCGGCAAGGAATTGATAGCCTCGAAATACAAGGCAAAGCTTTTCGGCCCAGCGCGGCGGTCGGCTATCGAGGAAGCCCGGCAGCTTATCGCTGAGGTCGGCCTTTCCGGCGCGGAAACCAAATATCCGGCACAGCTTTCCGGCGGCATGCAGCAACGGCTGGCACTGGCACAGGCTCTGATCATGAAACCCAAGGTCCTGCTTCTCGACGAGCCGTTCGGCGCGCTCGATCCCGGCACCCGCGCCGAGATCCACACGCTGATGAAACGGTTATGGAACGAAACTCAGATGACCGTCGTCATGGTCACCCACGATATGCGGGAGGCCTTCACGCTCGCCACCCGTGTCGTCGCCTTCGAGCGGCCGCGCGACCGGCCGGAGGAGAAGGAGCGCTACGGCGCCACCATCACACGCGACATTTCCATTTGGCCGCCCCGCCGCGCGGGCGAGTTTTCGCATTTCAGCCCTGACCGGGACGGCCCGGTCGTTTTGCAGGGCCCTCGCCGGGACGACCCGTCTTCCAGTCCGTCAGGAGATAGATAGCCATGCATGTCAGACGTTCCGCAGAGGAAATTGCCGCCAACCGGCAGCGTTACGAAGACCATCAAATGAAGGGATTGGAGTTCGCTCCCAAGGCACTTCCGGCACCGAGCCCCCTTCCCGCGCCAGCGATCGCGTCAACAGCGATCATCCATCGGGAAACGATACCCGGCGGCTGGTACTGGTCGACCCTTTTGAAGCGCGGCGAAGCCCTGCGCATCGAGCAGCAGGACGGCGCCTCGACCGTTGCGCTGATCGCCTGGAACGCCAATGATGCCAGCGAGAGGCTCAATCTTGTCGATACCGTCAAGGTTCAATGGACGACCGCGCTCGGAAAGGGCCGGGTGATCTTCTCGGACATGGGCCGCGTGATGTTTTCGATGATCGAGGATAGCTCCGGCGCCCATGACTGCCTGATGGGCGGATCGACTGCTGCGTCGAATGCCGCCAGATATCCCGGCGCCAAAACCCGCAACACGCGGGACAACTTCATCCTCGCGGCCGGCAAGCTCGGCCTCGACCGCCGCGATATTCCGGCCGTGCTCAATCTCTTTGCGCCAGTTTGCGTCGATGATGCCGGCGGCTTCCGCTGGCAAGGCAAAACCTCCAACAGCGGTGATTATGCCGAGATGCGCGCCGAGATGGACATGCTTGTCGCCCTTTCCACCTGCCCGCATCCGCTTGATCCCAATCCGGTTTATGCGCCGGCGCCGGTGATCGTAACTCGGTTCCGCGCTGCCGCGCCGGCCGCGGACGATCTTGCCCGCACGGCAACCGCAGAGGCCGTTCGCGGCTTCAAGAACAACGCCATGATGCAGGCTTGAGGGGGCGAATCATGACCGATTTCATTCAGACTTCCCCGGCACGCACCATCGAAAACGCAGCGCAGGATCATTTCATTCCGGCCGAAGCGCCGTGGTCCGGCATTGTGCGCAAAGGGCAGACCATCCGTATCGAGGACAGCTACGGCCAGCAGGCGATCGACACGCTGTTCTACAAGGCGGACGATTTTGCCGAGCGCTATTCCAACCAGGATACGATGCGCGAACAGGGGGCCGCCTATGTTGGCACGGGCACGCGCCTCATGTCCAACGAAGGCAATGTCATGCTGAGGATGACGGCCGATAGTTGCGGTCGCCACGACACATCGGCCGGCGCCTGCTCATGCGAAAGCAACACCGTGCGCTTCGGCCACGGCACCAAATACCTGCATGCCTGCCGCGACAACTTCGTGATCGAGGTGATGAAACACGGGATGAGCAAGCGCGACATCGTGCCGAACATCAACTTCTTCATGAACGTGCCGATCAGCCCCGATGGCAAGATGACCATCGTCGACGGCATCTCCGCGCCCGGCGACTACGTCGAGCTGGTGGCCGAGATGGACGTGCTCTGCGTCATCTCCAACTGCCCGCAGATCAACAATCCCTGCAACGGCTTCGATCCGACACCGATCCGGGTGCTCATCTGGGATGCCGTTCCGGACCTTGAGGCCTGAGCATGTTCAAAAAGGTCCTCATCGCCAATCGCGGCGAAATCGCCGTCCGGGTCATCCGGACATTGAAGACAATGGGCATCGCCTCGGTCGCCGTCTATTCCGATGCCGACCGCTTTGCCGTGGCAACGCGCCTGGCTGACGAAGCGATATACCTTGGCCCTTCGCCCGCCACCGAAAGCTATCTCAACATCGATGCCGTCATTGCCGCCTGCAAGGCCACGGGCGCGGAAGCCGTGCATCCCGGCTACGGCTTTCTATCGGAAAACATCGGCTTTGCCGAACGGCTGGCTGTCGAGCGCATTGCCTTCATCGGCCCGCGACCGGAACATCTTTCGGCGTTCGGGCTCAAACACACGGCCCGCGAACTGGCCAAATCCAGCGGCGTGCCGCTTCTGCCGGGCAGCAGCCTGCTGGAAAGCGCAGAAGAAGCGCTCAAGGCTGCCGAAACTGTCGGCTATCCGGTCATGCTGAAATCGACGGCCGGCGGCGGTGGCATCGGCATGCAACTCTGCGCGGATGCCGATGCGCTGCAGGCTGCCTTCGAAAGCGTGCAACGCACGGCGCGTGCCAGCTTTGGCGACGCGCGCGTCTATATCGAGCGGTTCGTCGCCAATGCCCGTCATGTCGAGGTGCAAATCTTCGGGGACGGCAAGGGCAAGGTGGTGGCGCTCGGCGAGCGGGACTGCTCGTTGCAGCGGCGAAACCAGAAGGTCGTCGAAGAAACCCCGGCACCCGGTCTTACCTCCGCCACACGCACCCGCCTGCATCAGGCGGCCGTCGATCTGGGCAGATCGGTTTCCTATGCCTCAGCCGGCACGGTCGAATTCATCTACGATCCTGTGCGCGAGGAATTCTACTTCCTCGAGGTCAACACCCGGCTGCAGGTCGAACACCCCGTTACCGAAGCCGTCTTCGGCATCGATCTCGTCGAATGGATGCTCCGGCAGGCAGCGGGCGAAGATGTGCTTTCCGCCGCAGAACTCTTGAAACCGAAGGGTGCCGCAATCGAGGTCCGTGTCTATGCCGAGATGCCGCATGCCGATTTCCGCCCGAGCGCCGGTCTTTTGACGGAAGTCGCATTTCCGCAGGACGTTCGCGTCGACAGCTGGATCGAGACGGGCACGGAGGTAACGCCTTTCTATGATCCGATGCTGGCAAAACTGATCGTCGCGGCTGAGGACCGCCCGGCAATGATCGCGAAACTTCAGGCGGCCCTTGCCGCGACGTCCATCGCCGGGGTCGAGACCAATCTCGACTATCTCCGGGAAATAGCCGCTTCCCATCTCCTCGCCAGCGGCAAGGTGGCCACGACGGCGTTGCGCGATTTCACCTTCGTGCCGGATGTCATCGAAGTTCTGTCGCCGGGCGCCCAGTCCAGTCTCCAGGAACTGCCCGGCCGCCTCGGCCTCTGGCATGTCGGCGTGCCGCCGAGCGGACCGATGGATGAGCGTTCTTTCCGCCATGCCAATCGTCTTGTCGGAAACGACGACACGACCGGCGCGCTGGAGTTGACGGTGTCCGGCCCGACGCTGCGCTTCTTCACCGATGCCGTGATCGCGCTTTCAGGGGCACATATGCCGATGACCTGCGACAGCACTGCCTTGCCACACAACACGGCCGTGACAATTCGTGCAGGGCAGGTCCTATCCATCGGCACCATCGAAGGCCCCGGCCAGCGCGCCTATCTTGCGGTCGCGGGCGGTTTTGCGGCTCCGGTGGTGCTCGGCTCACGCGCCACGTTCGGCCTCGGCCAGTTCGGCGGCAACGCCACCGGCACGCTGAAGACGGGCCATGTGCTGCACCTTGCGCGGCAAACGTCCGCCAAGCCGGCGGCACCTGCAAACGAACCCGCCGAACTGACGCGCAATTGGCAGGTCGGTGTTCTCTACGGGCCCCATGGCGCGCCGGATTTCTTTCAACCAGGCGACATCGACACGCTGTTTTCAACCTCCTACGAAGTGCATTTCAACAGCGCCCGCACCGGCGTCCGCCTCGTTGGCCCGGCGCCGAAATGGGCGCGCAGCGACGGCGGCGAAGCGGGGTTGCATCCTTCCAACCTGCATGACAACGCCTATGCCGTCGGCGCCATCGATTTTACCGGTGACATGCCAATCATTCTCGGTCCCGACGGACCGAGCCTCGGCGGCTTCGTCTGCCCGGCGGTGATCGCCCGCGACGAGCAATGGAAGATGGGCCAGTTCAAGCCCGGCGACCGCATCCGCTTTCATGCCGTCACGCGAAGCGAAGACCCCATAGCCGGTCCTGCCGTTCATCGGCCCGCGCCGGATATCGGCTCGGCCATTGTCGGAACACGCAACGATGGCCCTGTCTCTGTCGTCTACCGCCGCCAGGGGGACGACAATCTGCTGGTCGAATACGGCCCGATGGCACTCGATATCGCGCTCAGGCTGCGTGTGCACCTGCTGATGCAGGCGGTTGTAGAAGCCCGCCTGCCCGGTCTCATCGATCTGACGCCCGGCATCAGGTCGCTGCAGATCCACTACGATGGAACGACATTGTCGCGAAAGCGCCTGCTCGGACTGTTGGCCGACATAGAGACGTGCCTGCCGCCAGCACAGGCGGTGACAGTGCCCAGCCGCATCGTGCATCTGCCCCTGTCATGGAGCGATCCGGATGCCGAGCTTGCCATGCGCAAATACCAGGAGCTGGTCCGCCCGAACGCACCCTGGTGCCCCTCGAACATCGAGTTCATTCGCCGAATCAACGGGCTTGCCGATGAGCAGGCGGTGAAGGACATCGTTTTTAACGCCAGCTATCTGGTTCTCGGTCTCGGCGACGTCTATCTCGGGGCGCCGGTCGCAACCCCTGTCGATCCGCGTCACCGCCTCGTCACCACAAAGTACAATCCGGCCCGCACCTGGACCCCGGAAAACGCCGTGGGCATCGGCGGAGCCTATATGTGCATCTACGGCATGGAGGGTCCCGGCGGCTACCAGTTGTTCGGCCGTACCATTCAGGTCTGGAACACCTGGCGGCAGACGCCAGAATTCGCCAAGGGCAAGCCGTGGCTGCTCAATTTCTTCGATCAGATCCGCTTCTTCCCCGTCAGCCATGACGAACTGACGGAGGCGCGGGCTGCCTTCCCGCATGGCGGCTATCCCGTGCGGATCGAGGAAACGGAATTCTCCTATGCTGCCTATGAAAAGGAACTGCAGGCGAACGCCGTGTCGATCAACCGTTTCAAGGCCAAGCAGCAGGCGGCTTTCGACGCCGAGCGGCAAAGTTGGAAGGAAATCGGTCTCGACAGCTTCGTCAGCAATGAAGGCGCTGGAGAAAGCCTCGATGGCGATATTCCCGCGGGCTGCTTCGGCGTTGCCAGCAGCGTGCCGGGCCATATCTGGAAACTTATGGTGAAGCCGGGAACCTCCGTTGCTGCCGGCGAGACGATCGCCATCATCGAATCCATGAAAATGGAAATCAACGTCACTGCCCACAGCGCCGGACGTGTCCGCGATTTGCGTGCCGGGCCCGGTCGAAATATCAAAGCCGGCGATATCATCGCCGTTCTGGAGAACTGCTGACATGCTGCCGACAATTCTCGATCTCTCAAGCCTTCGCGCCGCCTATCAATCCGGCCTGACGCCGCTCGATCTCGTTGAGGAGGTCATAGCGCGCCGCGCCGCTTCCAAAGATCCGGCGATTTTCATTGCCGTCACGCCGGATGAGAAGCTGCGCTCTGCCACCCGTGACCTCATGGCACGCGCACCCGAGCCAAACAGCCTACCCCTTTGGGGTATCCCCTTCGCTGTGAAGGACAATATCGATGCCGCTGGTCTGCCAACCACAGCCGCCTGCCCTGCCTTCGCTTATGATCCGACGGTGGATTCGACCGTCGTCGCACGTCTCAAGGCTGCCGGCGCCCTCCTCATCGGCAAGACCAACCTCGACCAGTTCGCGACCGGGCTCAACGGCACACGGTCTCCCTATGGCGCGCCGCGTTCGGTCTTCGACCCCGCCTATGTATCGGGTGGTTCGAGTTCCGGTTCGGCGGTAGCCGTTGCCTCGGGGCTTGCCACATTCGCGCTCGGCACGGACACGGCAGGTTCCGGCCGCGTGCCGGCGGCCTTCAACAATCTCGTTGGCATCAAGCCGACCCCTGGGCTGGTGCCGAACTGCGGTGTCGTCCCGGCCTGCCGCAGCATCGATGTGGTCACTGCCTTTGCCGCGACGGTTGGTGATGGCGTTACGATCCGCAAGGTGATGGAGGGCTATGACGCTGCCGATCCCTTCTCGCGCCATGCCATGCCCACCAGCCTTCCCGCGTCCGGTTTGCGTATCGGCGTGCTGGAGGCTGCCGAGCGCGAATTCTTCGGAAACCGGGATGTCGAGGCGCTCTACGATGCGGCGATCGAGCGGGCGAAATCGCTTGGCGCGACCATCGTGCCTTTCGACTATGCGCCGTTCCGGCAGGCCGCCGAACTGCTCTACAATGGCCCGTGGGTCGCCGAACGGCTGGCGGCCGTGAAGGACTTCCTGGCCAGCAACGCGGATGATTTCGACCCGACGGTTCGCACGATAATCGAAGGCGCCAAGGCTTATGATGCCGTCGCCGCATTCGAGGGCAGGTACAAGCTCGAAGCGCTGCGGCAACAGACGAAGGCCACGTGGACGAAGGTGGACATCCTGTTGCTGCCAACCTCGCCCACCACGTACACGGTCGGGGAGATGCTAGCCGATCCGATCGTGAAGAACAGCCATTTCGGGCGCTACACGAATTTCGTCAATCTCTACGACTATGCTGCAATCGCCATTCCGGCGGGCTTCGGCAGCAATGGCTTACCCAGTGGCGTGACGCTGATCGGCCCGGCGTTTACGGACGACGCGCTCGCCCCGTTTGCCGACGCCATGCACCGGGCAGTTGGCGCGGGCATGGGCAAGGACAAGACGGCATCGCTGCCCGAAGAAAGCCGGATTGCACCGCTTGACGACGGTTTTGTCCCGATCGTTGTCGTCGGGGCGCATCTGACCGGCATGCCACTCAATCACGAACTGACCGGACCGGGTGGATATCGCCTGAAAACCTGCCGAACGGCCGGCGATTACCGCCTCTTCGTACTGCCGAACACCACGCCGCCGAAACCCGGCCTCATCCGTGACACCGGCTTCGCCGGCGATGGCCTCGAAGTCGAAGTCTGGGCACTCCCACCCGCCGCCTTCGGCAACTTCGTCCAGAAGATTCCGGGGCCGCTCGGCATTGGCAAAGTGACCCTCGAAGACGGCAGCTGTGTCTCCGGCTTCCTCTGTGAGACGCATGCCGTCACAGGCGCCGAGGAAGTGACCGCGCTCGGTGGCTGGCGAGCCTACATCCGTACGAAAAACGCGAATTCAACCGTATGACGAAGGAAGCAAAAAACATGACAAGATTGCTCGGACATATGTTTCGCCTGTTCCGCGAGGGACTGCTCGCCCGCACGTTCGCCATCGGCGCGCAGCGTCGCAATTCGGCACTCCTCGACAAATGATATGCATGCCGACCTCAAAGATCAGGAACAATGATTGAGCGCAAGGCACGATCACCGTACTGGCACGCAGATAGACACGAGCGGCGCGCAAGCGCTTCGGATGAGGTTTGACTTGCAGGCGATATCCTCGTTTTCGCTCCGGCAGGCAGGAGGTGGCATTCAAAGTTGGAATGTCACACTGCCCGGGTCTCGATGACCTGGGAGATTGCGAATGATCACCCTTCTCAAATACCGCCTGCCGTGCAGAATGGTCCTCCCATTCAGATGAAGGTACAGCATGCCCGCAGTCCCGTTGCCGACCAGCCTCTATACCGACACCGCGCATCCCGCACCGTTGACGCCACCGCTTGATGGCGACCGGACCGTGTCGGTCGCCATTATCGGCGCCGGTTTTGCCGGGCTCTCCGCAGCCTTGCATCTTGCCGAGATGGGCGTCGATGTCTGCGTGCTCGAAGCCAATGAACCCGGCTGGGGCGCGTCCGGACGCAATGGCGGACAGGTCAATCCCGGACTCAAGTTCAACCCCGACGAACTGCTTGCCCGGTTTGGCGGCGATCTTGGCCAGCGCATGATCACGATGGCCTGGGGTGCACCGGATTTCACCTTCGGCCTCATTTCCCGGTTGGGCATCGATTGCGACGCGCGGCAGAACGGCACGCTGCGGGCGGCGACCAATGCACTGACGGCCAAGGCTGTCGGCATCACGGCCGCTCAATGCGCAGCACACGGCATGCCGGCACGTTTGCTCGATGCCACGGAAACAGAGTTGGCGACCGGCACAGGCCGCTATTCCGCGGCCCTGTTCGATCCGCGCGGCGGCGATCTGCATCCGCTCAACTTTGCACGCGGCCTGGCTTCTGCCGCCCAAAAGGCAGGCGCGTTTATCCATGGCAACAGCTGCGTCGTCTCGGCCCGCAAGCAATCCGGAAAGTGGCTGTTGCGCACGAACATGGCCACCGTTACGGCGGATAAATTGCTTGTCGTTACAAATGCATATGCGGACGGGCTCTGGCCCGGGTTGAGGAAAACCCTGGTTCCCGTCTACAGTTCGATTGTTGCAACAGAACCCCTGCCCGGCGCGCTTGCGCACCGCATCCTGCCGCACCGACCGGTGCTCTACGAAAGCGGCCATATCACTGTCTACTATCGCCTCGACAAACAGAACCGGCTGCTGATGGGCGGACGCGGACCGCAGCGGACACTGACCGGGCAAACCGGGCCGCTCGACTATCTCAAGCGCTACGCCGAAGCGCTTTGGCCGGACCTGCGGGGTGTTCGCTGGACACACGCCTGGAACGGCCAGCTGGCAATCACGCCGGACCACCTGCCGCATCTGCATGAGTCGTCGGAAGATGCGTTGATCTATCTCGGCTGCAACGGCCGTGGCGTGGCGCTGGCAACGACCATGGGCCATCAGCTGGCCGAACGCCTGGTGGGCGGACAGTCGGCCCGGATCGACCTGCCGGTGACCGGCATCGAGCCCATGCGTTTCCACGCACTGTGGCCCATCGGCGTGCATTCCGCCATGATCTGGGGGAGAATGAAAGACCGGTTGGGCATATAGACCCGAAGGATACCGGCGAAAGCCCCGATATCACTCAACAGTTTTTGTATTTTTTGGTTTAAAATAATAAATCAAATAATTGAAATTTATACATTTATTACGACTTAGTAAAAACATCTCAAACCGACCGGGAAACCATTTTCATTCGTTGCGCGTATCATATCTAACCAGATGGTCAGCAAGAGAGACGGCGAATGATCCGGACACTCAGAGCCTGCGCATGCATCGTCATTCTCCTGTCCACCGCATCGCTGGCGGTGGCGGCGGAGCCCGTCGATACCGCACAGTCGATCATCCAGAACCAGATCGAGGCTTTCCTCAACGACGATGCCGAAGCCGCCTATTCGTTTGCCTCGCCGCAGATCAGGCAAAAATTTCCCGACAAGAGCATCTTCTTCGAGATGGTCAAGCGCGGCTACGCACCGGTCTACCGTCCCGGCAATTTCGCCTTTGGCCGCAGCAAGGTCGAGGGCGGCACGGTGGTTCAGGAGGTGCTGATTACGGGTGCAGACGGCAAGGACTGGACGGCGCTGTACTTCCTCGTCAGGCAACCGGACGGCAGCTACAAGATCAACGGCGTGCAGATACTGCAGCAGGCGCCCGGCCCGGAAATCTGACCGGGACACCGCTTATATCAAGTCTCTATCTCCGAGACCTGGTATTACAGCGGCGCCAGATCGCCGCGCGCCCATTCGTCCTGGGTCTCTTCCATGAAGGCGGCATAACGGCCTTCCTCGATTGCCTTGCGGATGCCTGCCATCAGCTCCTGATAATAGGCCAGGTTGTTCCATGTCAGCAGCATGCCGCCCAGGCTCTCGTCGGCGCGCACGAGATGATGCAGGTAGGCGCGCGAATAATCGCGCGTTGCCGGGCATGCGGACTGATCGTCAAGCGGCCTTGTATCCTCCGCGTGGCGCGCATTGCGCAGGTTGACGCGGCCGCGCCGGGTAAAGGCCAGGCCGTGACGGCCGGCACGGGTCGGCATGACACAATCGAACATGTCGATGCCGCGCGCCACGGATTTGAGGATATCGTCAGGCGTGCCGACCCCCATCAGATAGCGCGGCTTTTCGGCCGGCAGTTCCGGGCATGTGA
Organism: Pararhizobium sp. YC-54; assembly: GCF_025847205.1. Lineage (GTDB taxonomy): Bacteria > Pseudomonadota > Alphaproteobacteria > Rhizobiales > Rhizobiaceae > Pararhizobium. The sequence continues at coordinate 418,915 of NZ_JAOYTH010000001.1, forward strand.
TGTCGAGCATGTCGAGCATGACGGCCTGCGGTTCACCAACGGCCAGACCACCGATCGCATAGCCCTTGAGATCAAGCCCGGACAACGCCTGCGCCGAGCGGACACGCAGCGCCGGCACATCGCCCCCCTGGACGATGCCGAACATCGCCTTGCCCGGCTGGTCGCCAAAAGCGGTCTTGCAGCGCTCCGCCCAGCGCAGTGACATTTCCATTGCGCGTTCAATATCAGAGGGTTCGGCCGGAAGTCTTACACATTCGTCGAGCTGCATCTGGATATCACTATCGAGCATGCCCTGTATCTCGATCGAGCGTTCCGGCGACATATGGTGCAGGGCGCCATCGACATGGCTCTTGAAGGTCACGCCCTTCTCATCGAGTTTTCGCAGGCCGGCCAGCGACATGACCTGAAAGCCGCCACTGTCTGTGAGGATGGGATGGGGCCAGCGGATCAACTCATGCAGACCGCCAAGACGCGCCACGCGCTCCGGCCCGGGGCGCAGCATCAGGTGATAGGTGTTGCCGAGGATGATGTCGGCGCCGAGATCGCGCACCTGGTCGAGATACATCGCCTTGACGGTGCCCACTGTGCCCACCGGCATGAAGGCCGGGGTGCGGATCTCTCCGCGCGGCATCGATACCGTGCCATGCCGCGCCTTGCCGTCGGTTGCCTTGATGTTGAATTGAAATGTCTCGGTCATGGTGTCTCGATCCTGGGGGTATCCCGGAAAAGCAGGCTGGAATCGCCGTAGGAATAGAAGCGGTAGCCGGTTTCGATCGCGTGCGCGTAGGCGCGCCGCATCGTCTCCATGCCGCTAAAGGCCGAGACGAGCATGAACAGCGTCGACTTCGGCAGGTGGAAATTGGTCATCAGCATATCGACGGCGCGAAAACGATAGCCGGGCGTGATGAAGATGCCGGTCGGGCCGGACCACGCGTGGATGTCGCCGTTTTCCCCCGCGGCACTCTCGATCAGCCGCAGCGAGGTGGTGCCGACGCAGACGATGCGCCCGCCCCTCGCCCGCACCGCGTTCAGCCGTTCGGCGACTTCGGCACTGACATGGCCGATTTCCTGATGCATGACATGGTCGTCGGTATCATCGACCTTCATCGGCAGGAAGGTTCCAGCACCGACATGCAAGGTAACGAAATGGCGCTCGACCCCAAGTGCGTCCAGGGCCTGGAAAAGGCGGTCGGTGAAGTGAAGGCCGGCGGTCGGCGCTGCCACGGCGCCGTGTTCGCGGGCATAAACCGTCTGATAGTCGGTGCGGTCCTGCTCGTCCTCAGGGCGTTTGGAAGCGATATATGGCGGCAGCGGAATGTGGCCGACGGACAGAATGGCCTCGTCCAGCGCCGGACCGGAGAGATCGAACCGTAGCGTCACCTCGCCGGCCTCGCCCTTCTCCTCGACGGTCGCGTCCAGCGCGCCCATCAGGCAGGTGTTGGAGCCGTGACCGAATTCGATGCGGTCGCCGGGCTTCAGGCGTTTTGCGGGACGTGCAAACGCCTTCCAGCGATCGGCGGCGACGCGCATATGCAGCGTCAGCGAGACCTGGGTGACCGCGTCCTCACTCCGCCGGCGCAAGCCTTCCAGCTGGGCGGGAATGACTTTTGTATCGTTGAAGACAAGCGCATCGCCGGGGCGCAGGAACGATGGCAGATCCATGACACTGTGATCGGAAAGCTCAGCACTTTGCTGCGGCCGGACGACGAGCAGGCGGGCGCTGTCGCGCGGGCTTGCGGGCCTGAGCGCAATATTGTCTTCGGGGAGATCGAAATCGAACAGGTCGACGCGCATGAAAAATCTTCTTTAAACGGCAAACCCGCCCCGGCGCCTTTTCAAGGCGATCCGGGACGGGTTTTGGCAATAGCCTGAATTAGGCGTTGGCGGCAAGTTTCATCGACACGATGCTATCGGGATCCTTGACGGGCTCGCCCTTCTTGATCTTGTCGACGTTCTCCATGCCGGAAATGACCTGGCCCCAGACCGAGTACTGCTTGTTCAGCCAGGGGCTGTCGGTGAAGCAGATGAAGAACTGCGAATTGGCCGAGTTCGGCATCTGGCTGCGGGCCATGGAGCATGTACCGCGCACATGGCTCATGTTGGAGAATTCAGCCTTGAGGTCCGGCTTGGAGGAGCCGCCCATGCCGGCGCGGGCCGGATTGAAATGCTCGCCGCCCTTCTTGCCGAACTGCACGTCGCCGGTCTGCGCCATGAAGTCGTCGATGACGCGGTGGAAGACGACACCGTCATAGGCACCTTCGGCGCACAGTTCCTTGATGCGGGCAACGTGGCCCGGCGCCAGGTCCGGCAGAAGCTGGATGACGACCTGCCCCTTGGTGGTTTCCATGATGATGGTGTTTTCCGGATCCTTGATCTCGGCCATGGCCTTCTCCTTCTTGTTAAAGCGGGCGTGTTGAAACGTTTGTTACTTGCCGACCTTGACGCTGATCATCCGGTCGGGATCGGTGACGGAGCCGTTGTTGGCTTCGTCGCCCTTCTTGATCTTGTCGACATTGTCCATGCCATCGACGACCTTGCCGACGACCGTGTACTGGCCGTTCAGGAAGTCACCGGGTGCGAACATGATGAAGAACTGCGAATTGGCCGAGTTCGGGTCCTGGCTGCGCGCCATGCCGACCGTGCCACGGGCGAACGGAACTTTGGAAAACTCAGCTTCGACGTCCGGCTTTGACGAACCGCCCATGCCGGCCATGTCGGCCTTGAAGTCCTTTTCCATGTTGCCGTACTGGACGTCGCCGGTCTGGGCCATGAAGCCCGGGATGACGCGATGGAAGGCGACATTGTTGTACTCGCCGGCCTCCGCCAGTTCCTTGATGCGCGCGACATGCTTCGGCGCGACATCCAGCAGCAGCTCGATGACGACCGGACCGTCCTTCAACGTGATGGTGATGTAGTCCTTGGCCTGGGCAAAGGCATTGCCGGTCAGGGATGCGAGGACAACGGCGCCGGCGAAAGCGAGTTGGAGGATTTTCATGGTAGCTCCCGTGAAGATGAAATGGACGCGTCAGGATTTGCGTTTGGCGCTAAGGGCCTGGTGAACAGCTTTCGGCACGAAGGCGCTGACGTCACCGCCCATAGCCGCGATCTGGCGGACCAATGTGGCGGTAATAGGCCGCGATGCCGTTCCAGCCGGTAGAAACAAGGTCTGTATATCCGGCGCCATCTGGCGGTTCATGCCCGCCATCTGCATTTCGTAGTCGAGATCCGTGCCGTCGCGTAGCCCGCGCACCAAAATCGATGCGCCATGCTTGCGCGCGGCATCGACCACCAGATTGTCGAAGGAGACCACGGAGATGTCGCCGGCTCTCTGCGGCAGGAATTCGCTCAGCGACTGCCGGATGAGGGCAGCGCGTTCCTCGAAGGAAAACAGCGGCGCCTTGCCCGGATGGACGCCGATCGCAACGATCACGGTCGGCGCCACGTTCAGCGCCTGCACAAGCACGTCGAGGTGACCGTTGGTCATGGGGTCGAAGGAGCCGGGATAAAAAGCAGTGGTCATCGCGCCTGTTTCCGTTTCGAAGCCTTTTGTCACGGACAGCGGCCAATCGCAAGAGAGCGCCCTGATGCCAAGTCTCGATGATGGAGACTTGATATTTACCGCACCCTGTTCCTTGCGGAACTGCAGCGGGCTCGCATGGATGCTAAATGAAGGGCGTATTCAAGGTTGCTTCAAGCACACCCTTATATCACGCGAAGTAGAGAACGGAACTTTTTCCGATCACAGCCATTATCCGGCTGAAGGGATCACGGCTATGGCACTTATTCTTCTTTCGATGACCATGTTTTTTGTCATGCTTTTTGCAACGGCAAACGCAATCAGAAACGAAGCGCGCGTGGATCGTTCCGGTCTCAACCGCAAGCAGTTGTTCAAGTAGCGGCATTTTCAAGCAAAGGATAGTCTGCAATGGCCATCGCGATGATGCTCGTATCGGCAGTGATTACTATCGTATTCCTGGTCGATTTCGCCAAAACCATTTTCGAACTCCAGCGCGACCGCGTCGCGATGAAGTCTACCAGCCCCGACGCCGGCGGTTTCAGCGTCTGACATCGCAGTCCAAAGTCTCCCAGCGGCAACCTCCAGTCTCCGCTGACATAAAAACCGGACGGTTCCCCTGCCAGTCCGGTTTTTCTTTGTCCGCGGCTTACCGCATTTCCATAAGCTTGAAGCTCATATCTCGACTTAGCCATCGGCGTCTCATATTGACTTGCTGAAGTCTTCTCGATACAGGCAATAATATCGGACATGCATCTTATGAGTGTATTACGCCACAATATTGACGGTTAGGACGAACATGGCAACTCCGACACGCAATTCCGTTCCAGTGACGGCGGTAGACGTTGCGGCGACAGGCTCTGGCGCCTATTTGATCGACGGGATGAAATGGGGCGGAGCCCTCGGGTCGGGCGTGACTTTGACCTACAGTTTTCCCACGGATCTTGCGACTTTCATCAACGGGTACTCCGAATGGAACAGCTGGTCCGAGCTTTTCGACGGAGAGCGGGCAGCAATTCGCGACGCTTTGAGCGTGTGGTCAAAATTTGCCAATGTCAAATTCGTTGAAGTTGCCGACAATGCGTCCACCGTCGGTGAACTGCGTTTTGCCTACACTGAAGATATTGATCCGAACGCAGCAGCCCACGCTTATTTCCCCGGGAGCCATCCGAGCGCCGGTGACATCTGGTTCAGCTGGTACAATTTCAATCCGAACAGCAACCCAACAGTTCCTCGTGGAACGTATGACTATTTTACAATCCTGCATGAGATTGGCCACGCGCTGGGGCTGAAGCACTCCTTTGAATCGCCCAACGCTATTCCGGCCGACAAGGACAATTATTTTTATACGATCATGAGTTACACCGCCTCGCCCTGGTCGGCCGAGGGCGACAACTATTCTTCCTTCGCCCCAACCACGCCAATGTACTACGATCTTCTGGCGATCCAGGCACTTTACGGAAAAAATACGAGTATAAACAGCGGCGACACAGTCTACACGTTCAACGATGGCACACGCTATTGGCAGGCGATCAATGACGCTGGGGGCCGTGACGAGATTGTCTATAATGGTTCTGAAAACAGCTCGATTAACCTCAATCCTGGCGCTTTCAGTGCGCTCAGCGAGGCAATTTTCTTTCAGACCACCACAGGAGCAAGCACATCGTCACGGAGCACAGTGACGATCGGTCCAGGCGTGACGATCGAAAATGCGCGTGGCGGTACTGGCAACGACAGCTTGACCGGGAACGGTGTTGGCAATCTACTTCGGGGCCAGGCGGGTAACGACACACTGACTGGAGGCGGCGGCAACGATACCCTTGATGGCGGTGCCGGCGCAGACCGTCTGCGTGGGGGGGGGGGGAATGACACTTATGTCATCGACACCAGCGCGGACACCGTTGACGAAAGCCTTGCCGGCTCCAACGGCGTGGATATCGTGCGCTCGTCGGTCAGCTGGAGCCTCGTGAATTCCGCCAGGGTTCTCGGCGCATTCGAAAACCTGACACTGACCGGGGGCAGCAACATAAACGGCACGGGCAACGCGTCGAACAACCTGCTGACCGGCAACAGTGGCGCCAATGTGTTGAGTGGCAGTGGCGGCAATGACACGCTTAACGGCGCGGGCGGCAATGACAAACTCACCGGCGGTGCGGGTAATGATACATTTTTCTTCAACACGGCGCTGAACGCAGGCGCGAATGTCGACCGTATCACTGATTTCTCAGTGCCCGCGGACACAATCCGTCTGGAGAACGCCGTTTTTACAGCACTGCAGGCAGTCGGAACTCTGGCGACCGCGGCCTTCTACCTTGGCTCAGCTGTTCACGACGCCAGCGATCGCATTGTCTACAACGCCAAAACCGGTGCGCTGACCTACGATCCGAACGGTAGTGCAGCAGGCGGCGGCATTCAGTTTGCGACCCTCAACACCGGGTTGGCACTCACCCACATGGATTTCATCGTGGTGTAACAGTGCTGGAATCACCGGCGACGGATTTTCCCGGACGCGAGCCAAAGCCCCGACAAAAGGAAGGCGCTGACATAGGCAGCCGATAGAGGTTAATATTGTCAGATTGGCCAGACGCAAAAGCCGGGCGATCTGACCGCCCGGCTTTAATGGAGACGCCTGAACCAGGCTGACTTATTCTTCGACTACCGCCGGCGTGTCGCCCTCCGGCAGACCCGTCTCACCCGCGATTTCCTCGTCCTCGTCAGATTCCGGTTCGCTGATCCGCTCGACCGAGACGACCTTTTCGTCCTTGGCTGTCGAGAAGATGGTGACGCCCTTGGTTGCGCGGCTTGCAAGCCGGATGCCGCCAACCGGAACACGGATCAACTGGCCGCCATCCGAGACGAGCATGATCTGGTCGTTGTCTTCGACCGGGAAGGCCGCCACAAGCTCGCCGATTTCGCCGGTCTTGGACGTATCCGTTGCGCGAATACCCTTGCCGCCACGGCCGGAGGTGCGGAAGTCATAGGTGGACGAACGCTTGCCGAAGCCCTTGACGGAGATCGTCAGCACGAACTGCTCGCGTGCCTTCAGTTCTTCGTAACGGGCGTCGTCGAGCTGACCTTCCTCGGTGACTTCCTCGCCGACCAGGGCGATTTCCTCGTCCTCGCCGGTGGCAGCCCGACGCTCTGCAGCAGCGCGCTTCAGATAGGCAGCACGTTCCCATGGCTCGGCATCGACATGGCCGACGATGGTCATCGAAATGATCCGGTCGCTCTCACCCAATGTAATGCCGCGAACGCCGATCGAGTTGCGGCCGGCAAAGACGCGGACGTCATCGACCGAGAAGCGGATGCACTGACCAAGCGCCGTCGTCAGAAGAACGTCGTCGTGTTCCGTGCAGGTTTCGACGGAGAGGATCTCGTCGCCCTCTTCCTCGAGCTTCATGGCAATCTTGCCGTTGCGGTTGACCTGGACGAAGTCCGACAACTTGTTGCGGCGGACCGTGCCGCGGGTGGTCGAGAACATCACGTCGAGGTTTTCCCACGTCGCCTCGTCCTCGGGCAACGGCATGATCGTGGTGATGCGTTCGCCGGGCTCCAGCGGCAGCATGTTGATCAGCGCCTTGCCGCGCGATTGCGGCGTGCCGATCGGCAGGCGCCAGACCTTTTCCTTGTAGACGATGCCACGCGACGAGAAGAACAGGATCGGCGTATGGGTGTTGGCGACGAACAGACGCGTGACGAAATCCTCGTCGCGCGTCGCCATGCCGGAGCGGCCCTTGCCGCCGCGGCGCTGGGCCCGGTAGGTCGTCAGCGGCACGCGCTTGATATAGCCGAGATGGGACACGGTGATGACCATGTCTTCCCGGGCGATCAGGTCCTCGTCGTCCATGTCCGGACCGCCTTCGACGATCTCGGTGCGGCGCGGCGTGCCGAATTCGTCGCGAACGGCGATAAGCTCGTCCTTGACGATGGTCATGATGCGGATGCGCGACGACAGGATATCAAGATAATCCTTGATCTCGTCGCCGATCTTGTTCAGTTCGTCGCCGATTTCATCGCGGCCAAGCGCCGTCAGGCGGGCAAGGCGCAGTTCGAGGATCGCCCGTGCCTGCTCTTCCGACAGGTTGTAGGTCAGGTCCTCGTTGATGCGATGGCGCGGATCGTCGATGAGGCGGATCAGGCTTTCGACGTCGGATGCCGGCCAGCGGCGCGTCATCAGCTGTTCGCGCGCGGTGGCCGGATCCGGCGCTTCGCGGATCAGCTTGATGATCTCGTCGATATTGGCAACCGCGATGGCAAGGCCGACCAACACATGGGCCCGGTCACGCGCCTTGCGCAGCAGGTACTTGGTGCGGCGGCTGATGACTTCCTCGCGGAAGGAAACGAACGCGCGCAGCATGTCGAGCAGCGTCATCTGCTCCGGCTTGCCGCCGTTCAGCGCCACCATGTTGCAGCCAAACGAGGTCTGCAGCGGCGTGTAGCGATAGAGCTGGTTGAGGATCACCTCGGCATTGGCGTCGCGCTTCAGCTCGACGACGACGCGGTAGCCCTGGCGGTCGGATTCGTCGCGCAGGTCGGAGATGCCCTCGATACGTTTGTCCTTGACCAGTTCGGCCATCTTCTCGATCATCGTCGCCTTGTTCACCTGATAGGGAACTTCGGTGATGATGATCTGCTCGCGGTCGCCGCGCATCGGTTCGATGGTGGCGCGGCCGCGCATGATGACCGAGCCGCGGCCCGTCTCGTAGGCCGAGCGGATGCCGGACCGGCCGAGAATGAAGGCACCGGTCGGGAAGTCCGGACCGGGAATGATCTCCATCAGCTGCGGCAATTCGAGCGCCGGTTCGTCGATCAGGGCGATACAGCCGTTGATCACCTCGATCAGATTGTGCGGCGGGATATTGGTGGCCATGCCGACGGCGATGCCGCCGGCCCCGTTGACCAGAAGGTTGGGGAATTTCGCCGGGACGACAGACGGCTCGCTCAGCGTGCCGTCATAATTGTCGCGAAAATCGACCGTTTCCTTGTCGAGGTCGTCGAGCAGCGCGTGCGCAGCTTTCTCCAGGCGGCACTCGGTGTAGCGTTCGGCCGCCGGCGGATCGCCGTCGATGGAGCCGAAATTGCCCTGACCGTCGATCAGCGGCAGGCGCAACGACCAGGGCTGCGCCATACGGGCGAGCGCATCATAGATCGCCGAGTTGCCGTGCGGATGGAATTTACCCATCACGTCCCCGGTAACGCGGGCACATTTGACGTATTTCTTGTTCCAGTCGATGCCCAGTTCGCTCATCCCGAACAGGATGCGCCGGTGCACGGGCTTCAGACCATCGCGGACGTCGGGAAGAGCGCGGCTGACGATAACGCTCATGGCGTAATCGAGATAGGAGCGCTGCATTTCCTCCATGATGGAAATGGGCTCGATGCCGGGTGGGTTCTTGCCGCCGCCTGGTGTGCTTTGTTCAGTCAATTTCGATCACGATCTTTGTTCAGAATCAGACAGATTTTTATAGCCGAATGCATTGGCGAGCGCCAATTTCGGGGCTGGGTTTTGAACAGCCTTTTAGGCTCATCGGCGCTCTCGCAGGCATTTGCAAGGCAAAAGCGGCAGAACAGTGAAGCACGGCCCTTTCATTCGCTGCCGCCCTCGCCTAACAATTCATCAGGCGGCGATCCTAAACAAGGCCGCGAGGGGGAACGGGATGCCTGACATCGACCTTCTGATCAATGCGCTGACCACAATCCTGGTCACCATCGATCCGCCCGGCCTTGCGCCGATCTTCCTTAGCCTCACCGTCGGCATGAGCCGGCACGAACGCTTTCTGGTGGCCCGCCGCGGCACGCTGATCGCGTTTTTCATCCTGTCGGCCTTCGCGCTGTTCGGCAACGGCATCCTCGGCCTGCTCGGCATCTCCATCGGCGCCTTCCGGATCGCCGGCGGCCTGCTCCTGTTCTGGATTGCCTTCGAAATGATCTTCGAGAAGCGCAACGAGCGCAAGGAAAAGAGCGGCGAAGCCGCCATTACCCGCGACCACATCCACAATATCGCGGTGTTTCCACTGGCGTTGCCGCTGATTGCCGGTCCCGGCGCGATCTCGGCGACGATCCTGCTTTCCGGCTCGTTTTCGGCAACGATCGACCGGGCCCAGCTGATCCTGGTCATCGCTTTCTGCCTGGCCATCCTGTTTGCCGCCCTCGTCATCGCCGATCGCATCGACCGGTTCTTGGGCGTCACCGGCCGCGCCATCCTGACACGGCTGCTCGGCGTCATCCTTGCGGCTTTGGCGGTGCAGTTCGTGGTCGATGGCGTCAAATCGGCCATGGTTTTGTGACCGCGCTAAACTGCAGGCGGTTGCACGGACGAAAAAGGCCCGGTTTCCCGGGCCTTTTTGACTGTCAAGCGCTTCGCTCAGAACGGAATGTCGTCATCCATGTCGCGCGAAAAGTTTCCGCCGCTGCTGCTGCCGCTGGAGCGGCCCGATGGCGCCGGGGACGGGCGATCGTAATCGCCGCCGTAGTTGCTGGAGCTAGCGCCGGCATTACCGCCGTATTCGGAGCCGCCGCGGCTGCCGCCCGCGCCCTGCCCGTCACCACGGCCGCCCAGCATGGTCAGCGTCGAGTTGAAGCCCTGCAGCACGACTTCCGTCGAGTAGCGATCCTGGCCGTCCTTGTCCTGCCATTTGCGGGTCTGCAGCTGGCCTTCGATATAGACCGTCGCACCCTTCTTCAGATACTGCTCGGCAACCTTGCACAAACCTTCATTGAAGATCACCACACGGTGCCATTCGGTCTTTTCCTTGCGCTCGCCGGAATTGCGGTCGCGCCAGCTTTCCGACGTTGCAATGTTCAGGTTGGCGATCGGCTTGCCGTCCTGCGTGCGCCGGATTTCCGGGTCTGCCCCGAGGTTACCGATCAAAATCACCTTGTTGACACTGCCTGCCATCTTGCTTTTCCCGCTATCCTGCCCGGCCTTTCAGCCCGGCTACCAAATTCCAAGCGCGCATCTTAGCGACTGACGGCCAAGCATACGCCCCTTTGCATTGCATCATCCACAAAAGATTTCAAATTTCGTTCTTTATTTGTTCTAATAAATCCGTAATATCCTGTCAACCGACTCGTGAAGGTTGCCTGTTTTTCGGATTGCGCCTCGACATGCGCTGTGCCGTACTTAAATAGGAGCTTTCCAATGCAGATACAAAGCTGGGCACGATGAGCAAACTCGAGACCATTTCCATCCGCGGCGCGCGTGAGCACAATCTGAAGGGCATCGACCTCGATCTGCCGCGCAACAAGCTGATCGTCATGACCGGCCTGTCCGGCTCCGGAAAATCCTCTCTCGCCTTTGACACCATCTATGCCGAGGGACAGCGGCGCTATGTCGAAAGCCTGTCGGCCTATGCCCGCCAGTTTCTCGAGATGATGCAGAAGCCGGACGTCGACCAGATCGACGGCCTGTCTCCGGCAATCTCGATCGAGCAGAAGACCACCTCGCGCAACCCGCGCTCGACGGTCGGCACGGTCACCGAGATCTACGACTATATGCGTCTTCTGTTTGCCCGGGTCGGCGTGCCCTATTCGCCGGCGACCGGCCTGCCGATCGAAAGCCAGACGGTCAGCCAGATGGTCGACCGGGTCGTCGATTTCGGCGAAGGCACGCGCCTTTATATTCTCGCGCCGATCGTGCGCGGCCGCAAGGGCGAGTACAAGAAAGAGCTCGCCGAACTGATGAAGAAGGGCTTTCAGCGCGTCAAGATCGACGGCCAGTTCTACGAGATAGCCGAGGCGCCGGCACTCGACAAGAAATACAAGCATGACATCGACGTCGTCGTCGATCGCGTCGTCGTGCGACCGGACCTGACGACGCGCCTGGCCGATAGTCTGGAAACCTGCCTGACGCTTGCCGACGGTCTGGCCATCGCCGAATTCGCCGACAAGCCACTGCCGCCGGAAGAGACGGCTGCAGGCGGCTCGGCCAACAAGTCGCTGAACGAAACGCACGAGCGCGTGCTGTTTTCCGAAAAATTCGCCTGCCCCGTATCCGGCTTCACCATTTCGGAAATCGAACCACGGCTGTTCTCGTTCAACAACCCCTTCGGCGCCTGCCCGACCTGCGACGGTCTTGGCAGCCAGCAGAAGATCGACGAGGCGCTGATCATCCCGGAGCCTGACCGGACATTGAAAAGCGGCGCCATCGCCCCTTGGGCAAAATCGTCGTCACCCTACTACAACCAGACGCTCGAAGCGCTCGGCAAGGCTTTCGGATTCAAGCTGTCGAGCAAATGGACCGACCTCTCCGACGAGGCCAAGCACGCCATCCTGCAGGGCACCGAAGAAAAGATCAGCTTCCACTACGAGGACGGTGCCCGTTCCTACAACACCACCAAGACCTTCGAAGGCATCGTGCCAAACCTGGAACGGCGCTGGAAGGAAACGGACAGTGCCTGGGCGCGCGAGGAAATCGAGCGCTACATGTCGGCCGCCCCCTGCCCGGCCTGCGCCGGTTTCCGCCTGAAGCCGGAGGCGCTTGCGGTCAAGATCAACAAGCTGCATATCGGCGAAGTCACGCAGATGTCGATCCGGGTTGCGCGTGACTGGTTCGACGTCCTGCCGCAGCATATGAACGCCAAGCAGAACGAGATCGCCGTGCGCATCCTCAAGGAAATCCGCGAACGGCTGCGCTTCCTCAACGATGTCGGCCTTGAATATCTGAGCCTGTCGCGCAATTCCGGCACGCTGTCGGGTGGCGAAAGCCAGCGCATCCGGCTGGCTTCGCAGATTGGCTCGGGCCTGACCGGCGTGCTCTACGTTCTCGACGAACCGTCGATCGGCCTGCACCAGCGCGACAACGCCCGGCTGCTCGATACGCTCCGGCACCTGCGCGATATCGGCAATACCGTGATCGTCGTCGAGCACGACGAAGACGCCATCATGACCGCCGACTATGTGGTCGATATCGGGCCGGCTGCCGGCATTCACGGCGGCGAGGTGGTGGCGCAGGGCGCACCGCCGGAAATCCTTGCCAATCCGAACTCGCTGACCGGCAAATATCTGTCCGGCGAAATGGCGGTTTCGGTTCCGTCAGAGCGGCGCAAGCCGAAGAAGAAAAAGGAAATCACCGTCGTCGGCGCCCGCGCCAACAATCTGAAGAACGTCACGGCCTCGATCCCGCTCGGCATTTTCACCGCCGTCACCGGCGTGTCGGGCGGCGGCAAGTCGACCTTCCTGATCGAGACGCTCTACAAGGCGGCCGCACGGCGGATCATGGGTGCGCGCGAAAACCCGGCCGAGCACGACCGGATCGACGGGTTCGAGCATATCGACAAGGTCATCGATATCGACCAGTCGCCGATCGGCCGCACGCCGCGCTCCAACCCGGCCACCTATACCGGCGCCTTCACGCCGATCCGCGACTGGTTCGCCGGCCTGCCCGAGGCAAAGACGCGCGGCTATCAGCCGGGCCGCTTCTCGTTCAACGTCAAGGGCGGCCGCTGCGAGGCCTGCCAGGGCGACGGCGTCATCAAGATCGAGATGCACTTCCTGCCGGACGTCTATGTCACCTGCGACGTCTGCCACGGCAAGCGCTACAACCGCGAAACGCTCGACGTGCATTTCAAGGGCAAGTCGATCGCCGACGTGCTCAACATGACCGTCGAGGAAGGCGTCGAGTTCTTCGCCGCCGTTCCCGCCGTGCGCGACAAGCTGCAGGCGCTGCAGGGCGTCGGCCTCGGTTACATCAAGGTCGGCCAGCAGGCGAACACGCTGTCGGGCGGCGAGGCGCAGCGCGTCAAGCTCGCCAAGGAACTGTCGAAGCGCTCGACCGGCCGCACGCTCTACATTCTCGACGAACCGACCACCGGCCTGCACTTCCATGACGTCGCCAAACTGCTCGAGGTGCTGCACGAACTGGTCAATCAGGGCAATTCCGTTGTGGTCATCGAGCACAATCTCGAAGTCATCAAGACCGCCGACTGGGTCATCGATTTCGGCCCCGAGGGCGGCGATGGCGGCGGCGAGGTGATTGCTGCGGGAACGCCCGAGGACATCGTCAAGGAAATGCGCTCGCATACCGGCGCTTTCCTCAAGGAACTTCTGGAGCGGCGGCCGATCCGCAAGATGGCCGCGGCGGAATGATTGACGATATCCTCCTGGCTGTCGGGCATTTGATTGCAGATGGCAAAGTTGGGGTGTCTTTACATGCGGTCGACGAGCTTTCGAAAGACGGCCTGCTCATCGAACCGCTCATTGATGATTTTGCCAACGGCATCGCCGTGGAAGAGTACCCTGCTTATCATAAGGGACCATGCGTCCTCGTTCTTCAGCGGGATGAATTTGGACTTCCAGTTCATTTGCTGTGGGGCATTCCCGCGGGGAAAACTGAGCCTGCGGTGCTGATAACGGCCTATAGGCCTGACCCGGACAAATGGAACGACGATTTTACGGTGAGGAGGAGCAAATGAGGCGCCGCTCGGTTCAGCTAATCCGCGAGGGGGATTTTACCGCCGAGGTTGAGGTCGAACTCATCGAAGACGAGGTGAATTGGTCGCCAGTTATCGGCCTTGAAGACATTCGAAAAATTGATCGCGTTCGCTCCGCTCTGCGGGCAGGTGATATCGGCAAGGCATCCGCCGAGGCGAAAATCTTTAAGCTTATTGCTGCCAATAGTCCCACCGTGAAACCCGCGGAACACGCAGGCTTCGGAGAGCCTAAACAGGAGGAGTTTAAAGGTATGACCAAATCAGGCACGATCCGCTGCGGCATTGGCGGCTGGACCTTCGATCCCTGGGAGGGGACGTTTTATCCGGAAACGCTCTCGAAGAAGCGGCAGCTTGAGTATGCAAGCCAGCAGCTGAAGGCCATCGAGGTCAACGGTACCTATTATGGCTCGCAAAAGCCGGAGACTTTCGCCAAGTGGGCGTCGGAAGTGCCCGATGATTTTATCTTCTCGCTGAAGGCCAGCCGCTTTGCCACCAACAAGAAGGTGCTGGCGGAAGCCGGTGAATCGATCGGCAAATTCCTTGGCCAGGGGCTGACGGAACTCGGACCGCATCTCGGCCCGATCCTCTGGCAGTTCATGCCGACCAAGAAATTCGACGCCGATGATTTTGGCGCGTTTCTGGCGCTGCTTCCGGAAAAACAGGATGGCCTGACGCTGCGTCATGTCGTTGAAGTCAGGCATGATTCCTTCCGCACGCCGGAATTCACGACCCTGCTTGCCAAGCACAAGGTGGCGGTCGTCTGCGCCGACCATTTCGACTATCCGATGATCGCCGATGTGACCGGCGATTTCGTCTACGCCCGCCTTCAGACCGGCAGCGATGACGTTGAGACCTGCTACGATGAAAAACGTCTCGATCTCTGGGCTGAGCGGGTGAAAATCTGGGCGGCAGGCGGCGATATCGGCGATCTCGCCCATGCCGATCCCGGCCACAAGCCGGAAAAGAAGCCGCGCGACGTCTTTGCCTTCTTCATCACCGAGGGCAAGGTCAATGCGCCGAATGGCGCTCGGGCACTCCAGAAGCGGGTGGATTGATTGCTTGCCGCATAATTCGTTTAGTCGGCGACAACTTATGGAATTATGCAGCAAATTTAAAGTGTTATAACGACATTTTCGGGTTATTGATGACCCGCGGCGCTATAACGGCCGGCAGCGGCTCGATCGCGGCCGCAAGCTCTTCCGCCGTCAGCCCCTCGCCTGCCTTGGTGCCTGCCCGGCCATGGCGCCAGACGCCGGCGGCGGCCGCCTCAAAGGCCGGCATGCCCTGCGCCAGGTGGGCGCCGATGATGCCGGCAAGTGTATCGCCTGATCCGGCTGTCGCCAGCCACGGCGGCGCGTTGGTGTTGATCGCGGCGCGGCCGTCGGGCGATGCGATGACCGTATCGGCGCCCTTGTAGACGATGACGGCATGGCTGCGCCTGGCCGCCGCGATGGCGCGATCGACCTTCGAGAGCGTTTGGTCAGCGTCGATATCGGCAAACAGCCGGGCGAACTCGCCGTCGTGCGGGGTCATGACCAGCCGGGTTTCGCCTCCGGCGAAGGCTGCGAAAAGCGGCGCCGAATCGTCCTTGAAAGCGGTGATCCCGTCGGCATCGAGCACCAAAGCCCTGTCGCTGAGCATCAAGGCGTATTGCCGCGCCTTCTCCATATCGCCAAAACCCGGCCCCAGTACGAAGGCGCTGACGCGTTTATCGGCAAGCCATTGCAACAGCGCGCCGGCATCGTCGATTTCCTTCAGCATCACAGCGGTCAGATGGGCCGCATTGGCGTCGAGCGCGTCGGATGGGGACACCAGCGTCACCAGCCCGGCGCCGGCCTTCAGTCCGGCTGTCGCCGAAAGCCGTGCCGCCCCGGTTGTGAGCGGTCCGCCCGAGAAAACGGCGAGATGGCCGCGCTTGAATTTATGCGTCGATGGATCAAGGACGCGCGCCTGTCCGGCCCAGAGATCTGCAGCGTTTTCGCAAAGCCCGCTTGCGTGGCTGCGCAGGATCCGCTCCGGTATACCGATGTCCACAACCTCAAGGCTGCCGCAGAGCGTGCGGCCCGGCAGCAGGATGTGCCCCGGCTTTCGGGCCATGAAGGTGACGGTATGGCTGGCGCGAAAACTCTCGCCCAGCACCTGCCCGGTGCGGCCGTCAACACCAGATGGCAGGTCCACCGCGATGACCGGGAGTCGCGCTTGCGCGACGGCCTGCATGATCAGAGCCACGTCATTGCCGACCGGACGGGCGAGGCCTGCGCCAAACACGGCATCGATAACAATATCGCCGGGCTGCGGCCTGTAGGCCGAAAGAGCAGCGGTGCTGTGCGCCCACGCCGCGTGGGCACGCGCGGCATCGCCTTTGAGACGAGCCGGCTCGCCCAGGCAATGGACGCGGACATCAGCGCCGCTCTGCCGCAAGGCCACTGCTGCGATATAGCCGTCGCCGCCATTGTTGCCGGGCCCACACAGAACGGCAAACCGCAACGCGTCGGGGTAAAGCCGCAGGGCTGCTGCGGCGACAGCCATGCCGGCGGACGTCATCAGTCGAAAACTGTCGATCCCGGACAGCGCTGCATCGCGATCGATCGCAGACATTTCGGCGGGCCTAATGATCACGGTGTCGCGGGTAAATGGCATGACGCCAAAATGCCCCCAAGCGGCGGCGGCGGCAAGCCTAAACTATAGGCCGATTTTGTATATTTTTTATGCATTTGCACATATTTGACGCTCAAATTTGACGCTTAACGAAGCGCTAAGCGTCAGGAGTTGCGGACAATCCGGTTTCACGCAGAAAAATTCATAAAAAATAGGCAAAAGGCGCTGTTTATTCCGAATAAAGCGATATGATCACGGCAGATGGAGGAGTTTTCATCGAAAACACCATCGCATTTGCCATATCTGGCATGTAAAATGCATATTGAGGGCGAGCGGGCATAAGCCTGCCATAACGGGAGAAGCGGAGAGACATTTTCTCATGAAAAAGATCGAAGCGATCATAAAGCCTTTCAAGCTTGACGAAGTGAAGGAAGCCCTTCAGGAAGTTGGTCTGCAGGGTATCACCGTCACGGAAGCGAAGGGCTTTGGGCGCCAGAAAGGCCACACGGAGCTGTATCGTGGGGCGGAATACGTTGTTGATTTTCTCCCCAAGGTGAAAGTCGAAGTCGTGCTGGCTGACGAAAACGCCGAGGCCGTGATCGAGGCCATACGGAATGCCGCCCAGACCGGACGCATTGGCGACGGAAAGATCTTCGTATCCAATATCGAAGAGGTCATTCGAATCCGTACCGGCGAAACCGGCATCGACGCCATCTAATCTGCCTGACCGTTCGGTTCGGGTCCTACCTCGTCATCTCAAAAGAGGGACTTTCAAAACATGACGACTGCAAATGATATCCTCAAGCAAATCAAGGATAACGACGTCAAGTTCGTTGACCTGCGCTTCACGGACCCGAAGGGCAAGCTGCATCACCTGACGATGGACGTCGGCTGTGTCGATGAAGACATGTTCGCCGATGGCGTCATGTTCGACGGCTCGTCGATCGGCGGCTGGAAGGCCATCAACGAGTCCGACATGGTGCTGATGCCGGATACGGCAACCGTGCACATGGATCCTTTCTTTGCGCAGTCCACGATGGTTATCGTCTGCGATATTCTCGATCCGGTCTCCGGCGAAGCCTATAACCGCGATCCGCGCGGCATCGCCAAGAAGGCCGAGGCCTATCTCAAGGCGTCCGGCATCGGCGACACCGTCTTCGTTGGTCCGGAACCGGAATTCTTCGTGTTTGACGACGTCAAATACAAGGCCGATCCCTACAATACCGGCTTCAAGCTCGATTCTTCGGAACTGCCATCGAACGACGACACCGACTACGAGACCGGTAACCTCGGCCACCGTCCGCGCGTCAAGGGCGGCTATTTCCCGGTTCCGCCGATCGACAGCTGCCAGGACATGCGCTCCGAAATGCTGACTGTCCTGACCGAAATGGGCGTCACCGTCGAAAAGCAGCACCACGAAGTGGCCGCTGCCCAGCATGAGCTGGGTGTCCGGTTCGACACGCTGGTGCGCAATGCCGACAAGGTGCAGATCTACAAATACGTCGTGCACCAGGTCGCTAACGCCTATGGCAAGACGGCAACCTTCATGCCGAAGCCGATTTTCGGCGACAACGGCTCGGGCATGCACGTCCACCTGTCGATCTGGAAGGACAGCAAGCCGACCTTCGCAGGCGACGAATATGCCGGCCTTTCGGAAACCTGCCTCTATTTCATCGGCGGCATCATCAAGCACGCCAAATCGATCAACGCCTTTTCCAACCCGACGACGAACTCCTACAAGCGCCTCGTCCCGGGCTATGAGGCACCGGTTCTGCTCGCTTACTCCGCCCGCAACCGCTCGGCTTCGTGCCGCATTCCGTTCGGCACGGGCCCGAAGTCCAAGCGCGTCGAAGTCCGATTCCCCGATCCGCTGGCAAATCCCTACCTCGCCTTCGCAGCGATGCTGATGGCCGGCCTCGACGGCATCAAGAACAAGATCCATCCGGGCAAGGCCATGGACAAGGATCTGTACGACCTGCCGCCGAAGGAATTGAAGAAGATCCCGACCGTCTGCGGCTCGTTGCGCGAAGCGCTGGAAAGCCTCGACAAGGACCGCAAGTTCCTGACCGCCGGCGGCGTCTTCGACGACGATCAGATCGATTCCTATATCGAACTGAAGATGGTCGAGGTCATGCGCTACGAGATGACTCCGCATCCGGTCGAATTCGACATGTACTACTCGGCCTAACGGCCGGTTTCGGACCCGTCTGCGACGGGTCCGTCTCAAACAGACAAAAGGCCGGCTTTCACCAGAAAGCCGGCCTTTCGTTTGAAGAGGTTTGCCCTATTTCTTCTTCAGCCGCTGCTTCAAGAGATTGAGATATTCCTCGTTGCCATCCGGCTCTTGGCTCGCGGCTTCCGGCGGCTTGCAGACCGGCTTGTAGTCGAGCGCCATGCCTGCCTTGACGCAGACCCCGACCTGCCAGCCAGGCGGCAGGGCCGTCAGATCGACATCCTTCCATTTCGGATGGCCGGTTGCCTGCAGCTTGTCGAGATTGTTGAGGATGAGGCTGGAAAACTCCGAGACGGCCTTGCAACTCTCACGCTGGTAAGCGTTGCGCTTGATGTCATAGTCATAGGTCATCATCACGGCCTTCACGGCGATCAGATCGACAGGCTCCTTCTGGAAGGCATAGGTTCCGGCGTCGATGCGTGACGGCGTGTAGGTTGCCAGAAGCGGCGCTTCGGTGATCGGCACGAGATGGAATTTCGCGCCGTCGATCGGGTTGTTCTTGAACAGCGCCGCCGGGGCGCCTGCCACGTAGAAGAAGGCGTCGATCTCGCCTGCGAGAAGCTTTGGCAAGGCGGCATCCGGATTGAGCGGCACCCGCTCCCCCGTCTTCACCTGCAAGATGTCGAGGATCAGCGAAGACGTGAGGAAAGTGCCGCTGTCCTTGACGCCGACGGCAACCTTCTTGCCGGCCAAATCTTCCATGTCCTTGATGTCGGTACGGGCGAGAACATGGATTTCCTCGTTATAGAGCGGAAACATGATGCGCACGCCGCGCACCGCCTGCTGCACTTCCGGATCATCGGCCTCGAACGTTTTCAGATATTCGAGCACATCGCTCTGGACGATGCCGAACTGGGTATTTTTGCTGTTGCGGACGCCGACGAAGTTCTCAAGCGACCCTGCGGATTCCTTGACGTTGAGCGTCAGGCCACAGGTCTTGCCGAGGGCTGAGACATCCCGCCCGATCTGGATATAGGTACCCTGCGGCCCACCGGTCATGATGTTCTTTTCGAATTCGGCAGCCGATACCGGATGGAGCGCCAGCGCCGCAAAGATCGTAGCGGCCACAAAAGCCTGTCGGAACATCATGTTTTCTCCACTTAAGGCGCCCGCCAGGCAGGCGGATGCCGGTTGTCAGCAATCACTTTTAAAATCGCGCATCAGATTGCGCATCAGGATCAGCGGCACTTTGTCAAAGACGCTTTCAAGCGCATCGGTAACGCAGGCGCCTGACGCCAACTGGTCTTTCAGGCGTTGCTTTTTCTCGTCGTCCAGAAAGCCCACGCCGCGCGTCGTACCAATGATCCTGTCCACCATCAGCCGGTCACGTGGTACCAATCCCGCGCCCGGAACCGGCTGGCCGGCTTCGGATACCGGCTTGTCGATGACCAGCGTATCAGATGGCGTTTCGGCGGCATTTCGGGCAGCGGCTTTCGCCTGATCCTCAAGCTGCTTCTGCAATGTTTCGACTTTCAGGCGTTCTTCACCGAGGCTTTGTTCCAGCCTCTGGATCTGAACATCACGCGCCAGATCAAGCGCTGATTTGAATGTCGGAGGCTTTTTTTCGGCGTCCGTCACCTTCTGCTCCAGGGCCTTTCGCGCGGCAACCGTATCGGCCGTTGCCCTCTCGATGGCCGCCTTCAGGCCGGTTATCTGCTTGTTCAGCGCAAGCTTGTCGGCGCCAAGATTTTGCGCTTGCGTCCGGGCATCGGCAGCATCGGTCTTGGCCGCAATCAGCTGATCGTTGAGCCTGGCAATCGTTGCCGTGAAATCAGCGGCAGCAGATTTCGCTGCGGTCTTTTCGGTTGAAAGCAGTTTTTCAAGCGCGGAAATATCTGCGTCGCGCTTGTCGAGGAGCCGGGTGAGCTTCGGGACCTCATTCAGCTTCAGCTCGGCATAGTCCTTCTCCAGTTCTTCGGCCCAGTTTCCGGAATTCTTTTTGAGGTTGATGAGATCGCTATTGGCCTTGTCTTTCTCCGCCGTGACTTCGCCCAGTTCGGCTGTCAGCGAAGCCGTCTCGGCCTTCAGTGCGGCAATTTCCGTCTGCATCGTCTGCCGGGCAAACCAGAAATAGCCGCCAGCGGCAATCAGCACGACGCAAAGCACAGCCTGCAGCACGAGGCCGGACGGGCTGCGGCCGCGTGTCACCTGATGGTCCCTACCCCACTGATTGCTCATGCCATATCCGCTGCCGAAGAACGCCTCCCATGTGAGGTACGATGATTTCCCCGGAGAGGCAAGCAACCGCATCGAGCGATGCTGTCTGTGGCGATCCGCGCTGCTGCGCGCCCATGTCCTGCCTGGGTTTGGCTATTGATGTTTGATGAAGAACCACCACATATTACAGCGAAAGGAACCTAACATGCTGAAACAAAGAGACGCAAAATTTCAGATTGGACAGGTTGTTCGCCATCGCGTGTTTCCATTCCGCGGCGTTATATTCGACGTCGATCCGGAATATGCCAACACCGAGGAATGGTGGAATTCAATTCCCGCTGAAGTCCGCCCGACCCGGGACCAGCCGTTTTACCATCTGCTCGCGGAGAACGAGGAAACGGAATATGTCGCTTATGTCTCCGAGCAGAACCTCGTTTCGGATGAAAGCGGCAAGCCGGTGCGTCATTCGCAGGTGAACGCCTTCTTCGATCCGGAGACCGGCGGGCAGTATAAGCCGAAAGCGGTTGTCCAGCACTGAGAACAACCATCGATGATGGTTGTGGCCTAAAATGCGAAAAGCCGCCGCGAGATGATCGCGGCGGCTTTTTGTTTGATGAGACAGGCAATAATCAGTTCGCCTTGGCGGCCTTCTGGGCTTCTTCAAGCTTCTTGCGAGCGTCCTCGGCCTTCTTTTGCATTTCTTCCTGCAGCAGGCGCTGGCGCTCTTCGAGCTTGGACTGCTCGATCGGCTCGCCGTCGAAGACACCGGTGAAGCCACCGAGCGAAATCTTGATCGGGTTCGGCGCGCGCTGGAAGTTGACCGATGTGAAGACCACTTCGCCGCCCTTCTTCAGGCTGGCAAGAACGGCATCGCTGAGCGGCACTTCGGCAACGCACTTGTCAGGCATGCAGATGGCGTAGTCGAGCTTGGCACCCTTTCCGCCATCGATCTGCATCTGGATGCCGGGCGGAATGAGGCGTGCCGACGGAACCGAAACCTGCAGAACCTTGCGGTTGACCTTGCCCTGAACGCTGATCAAGCCAATGGCGGTGATCAGCTGACCGTTGCTGGCCGTCAACAGGTTCTGCACGATGCAGACATCGTTGTCTTCCTGCTTGGTGCAGACCTTGAACCAGCCCTGCGGCGGACGGCCGGCAGCCTGCTGTGCGAAAGACGCGGACGGCAGAGCGGCAACGGCGACAGCGCCGGCGAATGCCGACAAGGCAGCCTTTTTGGTGAAGTTCGACTTGAAGATCATAATGATATCCGTCTCCTGAATTCCGGTGTCTGAGCAGTCCTAAAGACGCTCGTGATCAATGGTCAGCTGCCCGCTCTCCTGTTGGGCAAATGAGGCAATTGCATGACCCTCGTCTCCGGGAACACCTGTTACAGCGAGCAGCGATAGATATCCAGCCTCTCCGCCATTTTTTTGCATTCGGTCTTGGGGGCCGGCACCGGCTTTTAATACCATCTGCCGGTTGGAAATGCTGGTCAACGTGATAATTTGCCCTGATTCACAGGTCGACGACAGCAGGAGGCGGGCTTTGCGCGCATTGTTTTTGGGTTTGATTTCGTTGCTGGCGACGCTTGGCACCGGTGTAACGGCACAGGCAGAACCGGTTCACGGCATCGCCATGCATGGCCAACCCGCCCTGCCTGCCGATTTCAAGAACTTCCCTTACGTCAAGCCGGACGTGAAGAAGGGCGGCCGCGTCTCCTACGGCGTCGTCGGTACGTTCGACAGTCTCAACCCGTTCATCCTGAAGAGCATGCGCACCACGGCGCGCGGCATGCTTGATCCGGAATACGGCAATCTCATCTATGATTCGCTGATGCAGCGCTCCCGCGACGAGGCCTTTTCGCTCTACGGCCTGCTGGCCGAGACGGTCGAGTGGGATGACGACCGCACCTTCATCCAGTTCAACCTCAACCCCAAGGCCAAATGGGCCGATGGCCAGCCGGTGACGCCCGAGGACGTCATCTTCACCTTCGAGCTGTTTCGCGACAAGGGCCGTGTCCCGTTCAGCACGCGGCTGGCAAAGGTCGAAAAGATGGAGAAGGTCGGCGATCGCAGTGTCCGCTTTACCTTCAACGACCAGGCCGACCGCGAGTTTCCGCTGTTGATCGCCATGACGCCGATCCTACCAAAGCACGCGACCGATGCGGCGACGTTCGACCAGACATCGCTGAAATTCCCGCTTGGATCGGGGCCTTATCGTGTCGCCGAGGTCAAGCCCGGCGAGCGGATCGTCTACAAGCGCAACCCGGACTACTGGGCAAAGGATCTGCCAACGAAAATCGGCTTCGACAATTACGACGAGATTTCCGTCGAATATTTCCTGCAGGACAACTCCCTGTTCGAGGCCTTCAAGAAGGGCGAGATCGATATCTATCCGGAAGGCAGCCCGACGAAATGGTCACGCAGCTATAATTTCCCCGCTGTTCTCTCAGGCAAGGTGATCAAGGACACGTTCACGCCGAAGACGCCGTCCGGCATGCTCGGCTTCGTCTTCAATACCCGCCGGCCGATGTTCGAGAACCCGAAGCTGCGTCAGGGCCTGGCGCTGGTCTTCGATTTCGAATGGGTCAACAAGAACCTGTTCGACAATGCCTATACCCGCACGCAGAGCTTCTGGCAGAATTCGGGTCTGTCCTATCTCGGCGTTGCCGCCGACGACCGCGAACTGGGGATTTTGGGCGACATCAGGAACCGCATCAATCCGTCGGTTCTCGACGGAAGTTATCGCCTGCCGGTTACGGATGCCACGGGACGCGACCGCAATGTGCTGCGTGAAGCCGTGACGCTGTTGCGTGAAGCCGGGTACGGTATCAAGGACGGCAAGATGATCAACGACAAGGGCACGCCGCTTTCCTTCGAAATCATGACCCAGAATGAGGGACAGGAAAAACTGGCACTCGCCTACCAACGGTTCCTCGCGGCACTCGGCATCACAGCGACGGTGCGCACGGTCGATGATTCGCAATATCAGCAACGAAGCCAGTCCTTCGACTATGATGTCATCATGAAGTCGTTCCCGTCCTCGCTGTCGCCGGGGATCGAGCAGATTTCCTATTGGGGCTCGCAATCGCGCGATCAGCAGGGCAGCTCGAATTTTGCCGGGGTCGCCGACAAGGATGTCGATACGCTGGTCAGCGCCATCCTGCGCGCTGTCAGCGTCGAAGACTTTACCGCGGCGGTGCGGGCGCATGATCGCCTGCTCGTCTCCAACTTCTATCTCGTGCCGCTTTATCATGTCGGTTCGCAATGGGTCGCCCGCGAAAAGCACATTGGCCGCCCGGGCGTCGTGCCGCTTTATGGCTACCAGCTGCCGGCGTGGTGGGATGAAACGGTGCAGTGAGGCGGAATGGATGGCGGTATACTTTTGGTAACGCATTGAAAGCGCAAACCGGGACGCCTATGTCGCTGATCAACGATTGTCAGCGTAAGGAGCAAGCGCCATGAACCATGTCAATATCGATGTCATCTCCGACGTCGTCTGCCCCTGGTGCTATCTCGGCAAGGCGAGGCTCGATCAGGCGATTGCCAATGTCGCCGGCGATGTTCTGGTGACGGTGAACTGGCGGCCGTATCAGCTCAATCCGGACCTGCCACCGGAAGGCATCGATCACAAGGCGCACCTTGCTGCCAAGCTCGGCGGTGAGGCGGCGGTCGAACGCGCGCATGAAATGCTGACCGGGCTTGGCCACGAGGACGGCATCGCGTTCGATTTCGACGCCGTCAAGATCAGCCCCAATACGCTCGATGCACACCGGCTGCTGCGCTGGGCACTGACAGAGGGGCCGGATGCGCAGAGCGAAGTGGCCTCGCTGCTGTTCAAGGCGAATTTCGAAGAGGGCCGCAATGTCGGCGACCACGCGGTCTTGCTCAATATCGCGGAAGAGGCCGGGCTCGATCGCAGCGTCATCGCAGCGCTGCTTGCCTCGGATGCCGACAAGGATGCCGTTTCAGGCGAGATTGAAACGGCGCGGGACATGGGCGTCACCGGCGTTCCCTGCTTCATCATCGACGGCAAGTATGCCGTCATGGGGGCGCAATCGGTCGATGTCCTGACCGGAGCCTTGAACGATATCGCCAAGATGAAAGATACGTCCCAGATCAATTGAGGCGGGAATAACCGATAACGTCAAAAAGCCGCGCGAAATTCCGCGCGGCTTTTTGTTTGCAGTTAGTTCTTGGCCAACCCGGCCAGCTGCGTCATGACGACCGCGGAGCCTGCCAGCCGCTTTTCCGGCGTCGGGAAATCACGCTGGAAGAAGATGCTGTGATCCGGGCGGATCTTGGCCATGATCCCTTGCTTTGCGATATAGCCGACCAGCGCGCCCGGATTGGGGAATTCGCGGTTGCGGAACTGGACGACGACGCCCTTCGGGCCTGCATCGAGTTTTTCGACATTGGCGGTGCGGCAGAGCGACTTGATGTAGACGATCTTCAAGAGGTGCTGAACTTCGAGCGGCAGCGGGCCGAAACGGTCGATCAGCTCGGCGCCGAAGGCATCGATGTCCGAAAGCTCGGTGATTTCGCCAAGCCGGCGGTAAAGGCCGAGGCGCAGATGCAGGTCGGGCACATAGTCGTCGGGGATCATCACCGGCGTTCCGACGGAAATCTGCGGCGACCAGCCGCTATCGGCGATCTCCTCGTCGCCCTTCAGTTCGGCAACGGCCTCCTCCAGCATCTGCTGGTAGAGTTCGAAGCCGACTTCCTTGATGTGACCCGACTGCTCGTCGCCGAGCAGATTGCCGGCGCCGCGGATATCGAGGTCGTGGCTCGCCAACTGGAAGCCTGCCCCCAGCGTATCCAGTGACTGGAGGACCTTGAGGCGGCGTTCGGCCATGCCGGTCAGCGTCCGGTTGACCGGCAGCGTGAACAGCGCGAAGGCGCGAACCTTGGAACGGCCGACACGGCCTCTGAGCTGATAGAGCTGCGCCAGACCGAACATATCGGCACGGTGGACGATCAGCGTATTGGCAGTGGGAACATCGAGGCCGGATTCGACGATCGTCGTCGATAGCAACACATCGTAGCGGCCCTCGTAGAAGGCGTTCATGATGTCCTCGAGCTCGGTCGCCGGCATCTGGCCATGGGCGACGGCGACCTTCAGCTCCGGCACATCGGATTTGAGGAAATCATGGATGTCCGACAGGTCGGCCAATCGTGGGCAGACGTAAAAACTCTGGCCGCCGCGATAGTGCTCGCGCATCAGCGTCTCGCGGATGACCAGGGCATCGAACGGCGAAATGAACGTGCGTACAGCCATGCGATCGACCGGCGCCGTGGTGATCAGCGACAGTTCGCGAACGCCGGTCAGCGCCAGTTGCAGCGTGCGCGGGATCGGCGTTGCCGACAGCGTCAGGACGTGCACGTCGGATTTCAGCTCCTTCAGCCGCTCCTTGTGCTTGACGCCGAAATGCTGTTCCTCGTCGATGATCAACAGGCCGAGATTGGCGAAGTTGATCGAGGCGCCGAGCAGCGCATGCGTGCCGACGACGATATCGGTCCTGCCCTCGGCCACTTCCTTCTTGGTGAGCGCCAGTTCCTTGGAACCGACGAGACGGGATGCCTGCGCGATACGCACCGGTAGCCCGCGAAACCGCTCGGTAAACGACTTGAAATGCTGGCGGGCAAGCAGCGTCGTCGGCACGACAACGGCCACCTGGACGCCGTTCATCGCAGCGATGAAGGCGGCGCGCAGTGCAACTTCGGTCTTGCCGAAGCCGACGTCACCGCAGACGAGCCGGTCCATCGGTCGGCCGGCGCCAAGATCGTCGCGAACGGATTCGATCGACGTCATCTGGTCTTCGGTCTCGTCATAGGGGAAGCGCGCCGCAAATTCGTCGTACAGCCCCTCCGGCGTCGTCAGCACCGGTGCATGACGCGTCAAGCGCTCGGCAGCGATCCGGATCAGGCCGCCCGCCATATCGAGCAGGCGTTTCTTCAGCTTGGCCTTGCGCGCCTGCCAGGCGACGCCGCCGAGCTTGTCGAGAACGGCATCGCTGCCCTCCGAGCCGTAGCGCGACAGAAGTTCGATGTTTTCGACCGGCAGGAACAGCTTTGCCTCGTCGGCATAGACCAGTTCAAGGCAGGCATGCGGCGCACCGGCCGCCTCGATGGTGCGCAGCCCGATGAACCGGCCGATCCCGTGTTCGGCATGCACGACAATGCTGCCCTCGTCGAGACCGGCGACCTCAGCAATGAAATCGGCCCCGCGCTTGCGGCGTTTCGAGCGGCGCACCATGCGGTCGCCGAGAATGTCCTGCTCGCCGATAACAACGAGATTGCCCGTTTCAAAGCCGCTTTCGAGGCTAAGGACGGCCGATGCCGCCTCACCGGCTTTCAGGTTGCTCAGTTCAGACAGCGCCTTGACCGGCTTGATATTGGCGAGGCCGTGCTCGACAAGCACCTGAAGAAGGCGGTCGAGCGATCCTTCCGACCATGCGGAGATCAACACCTTGGCGCCCTTGGCGCGGCGGTCGGCGATATATTTGACAGCCTGATCGAAGACGTTGACGCGCTCGGCGTCACTGGTGGTTTCCGTCGCGTTTTTCGCCCAGCGCACACCGAGCCGCGCATCGACGGTGATCACCTGCCGCGCTTCGCCCTCGTGTTCACTGAACGGCGAGAGGCGCACGGCATTGCGCGAAACAAGCGCGGCGTTGAACGCTTCGGCGCTCAGATACAGCATCTCCGGCGGCACGGGTTTGTAGGGCGTTCCCTGTGAAATCTGCGACTTGCCCGGGGACGCCGACGACTGGCGGGCCTCGTAATAGTCCTGCACCAGCTTGGAGCGCTCGGCAGCCGCTTCACGAACCACATGGTCGGTAACGATATGGAAGCCGGCGAGGTAATCGAACACCGTGTCGAGCGTGTCGTAGAACAGCGGCAGCCAATGTTCCATGCCGGCATAGCGCCGGCCTTCGGAAACCGCCAGGTAGAGCGCGTCGTCGCGGGTCGCAGCACCGAACATCGACAGATATTGGGTGCGAAAATGGCTGATCGTTTCCGGCGTCAGCGATACCTCGCTCATCGGGTTAAGATCGAGCGAGCGGGCCTGTCCGGTGGTGCGCTGGCTGGCCGGGTCGAAGGAGCGGATGCTCTCGAGCGTATCGCCGAAGAAGTCAAGCCGCACCGGTTCGTCGCTGCCGGGGACAAAGACATCGAGAATGCCGCCGCGCACCGCATATTCGCCGACCTCGCGAACGGTGGCGACGCGCTCGAAACCGTTGCGTCCGAGGCGGGCAGCGATGTCGTCCATTCGGATGCTGGCACCCGGGCGGGCCGAAAAGGCAAGGCTCTCGATGATATCCTGCGGCGCCATTTTCTGTAAGGCCGCGTTAACGGTGACGAGCACGATGGCCGGATGCGGCTTTTTCGCGTGCGCAATCAGGCCGCTCAGCGTTGCAAGGCGCCGCGCCGATGTATCAGCGCTCGGAGAAACGCGGTCATAAGGCAGGCAGTCCCAGCCCGGCAGCGTCAGCACAGGAATATCCGGAGCCGCAAAACCCAGCATCTGCTCGACATCGGCAATGCGCTGGCCGTCGGAGAGAATATAGGCAACCGGGCCGTTGGCGCGGGCAAGCTCGGCAAGAATCAACGGCTCGACACCGGCGGGAACCGGGCCGATGGTCAGCTCGCGGGTGGCGCGCGCGACTTTTTTGGGATCGAAACCGGCAATCATCAGTGGTTCTTGTCCTTGTCGGCAAGCAGCACATCGAAATCGGGCCGATAGGAGGCGATGCGCGCAAACAAGGGCGTGCGATATCGCTCCGGCACCGGCCATTCGCCGACGATCCACTTGACCAGATCATTGTCCTCTTCGGCCATGATGGTTTCGAGTTCGTCAAGATCGGCCTCTGCAAGCCCGGCCAGCTCATTGTCGGCGAACTGCCCGAACACCAGATCCATTTCGCGAATGCCGCGGTGCCAGGCGCGGAAGAGAATCCGTTTGCGGCGCGGATCGAGATCGGCGCTGGTGCGCGTGATGCCGGTCATGAAAAGTCCTTCCTGTCGCCGCGTCGGTAAAGGCGGCGTATGCCATGGCTCTATAAACGCTGAAAAGATAATTGTCAGCCTTGCCAAAGACCTAATCCTTGTTTCAGTCTGCGCGCCATGCGACCTGCCCTTCTCGACCCGCTTTTTGCGCCTCTCAACTCGCTTCCCGGCATCGGCCCGAAAGCGGGAGAACTTTATGCGCGGCTGCTGGGCCGTGAAAGCATCGACGATTGCCGGGTGATCGACCTCGTCTTTCACGCGCCGCATTCGTTGATCGACCGGCGCCACCAGCCGGGTATCGCGCGTGCGCCGCAGGGTGTCATCGTTACCATCACCGGCCGGGTGGACCGCCACCAGCCGCCAGCGCCGCGCACCAGCCAGCCGTACCGCGTCTTCCTGCATGATGACACCGGCGAGCTGGCGCTGACATTCTTCCGGGTCAAGGGAAACTGGCTGGAAAAGGCATTGCCGGTCGATGAGACGGTCACCGTCAGCGGTAAGGTCGACTGGTTCAACGGCCGCCCGTCGATGGTGCATCCGGACTATATGGTGCGGGCGAGCGAGGCTGAAAACCTGCCGCTGGTCGAGCCGATCTATCCGCTGACGGCGGGCCTTTCCGCACGCATCCTGCGCAAGGCGATTGAGGCGGCCCTGCCCCGCGTTCCCGACTTTCCGGAATGGATTGAAGAAGCCCTGATGCAGAAACAGGGCTTTCATTCCGCCCGCGACTGTTTCCTCGCCTTGCACGACCCGCGTGACGAAACCGACCTCGATCCGCAGGCGCCTGCCCGCCGGCGGCTTGCCTATGACGAATTCCTCGCCGGACAACTCTCCCTGTCGCTGGTGCGCCAGCGGTTGCGCAAGGTGGCCGGTACGCCAGTGCATGCGACAGGAACGCTGAGCAAACCGGTTGTTGCCGCGCTGCCCTTTTCGCTCACCGGCAGCCAGATGACCGCTATCGAAGACGTGCTGAAGGACATGGCAGGCACGGAGCGTATGCTGCGGCTGCTGCAGGGCGATGTCGGCTCGGGAAAGACGGCGGTGGCGCTCATGTCGATGCTGGCCGCCGTCGAGGCAGGCGGGCAAGCCGTTCTGATGGCGCCGACGGAGATTCTGGCCCGGCAGCATTTCGCAACATTGTCGAAGATGGCAGCGCCCGCCGGTGTCACCATCGATGTGCTGACCGGCCGCACCAAGGGCCGCGAGCGCGACGCCATTCTGGAACGCATCGCGTCAGGCGAAACCCAGATCGTCATCGGCACACATGCGCTGTTCCAGGATACCGTCGTCTACAACAACCTTCTGCTGGCCGTCGTCGACGAGCAGCACCGCTTCGGCGTGCACCAGCGCCTGCGGCTGACCGCCAAGGGGATTTCCCCGCATATGCTGGTGATGACCGCGACGCCCATCCCGCGCACCCTGGTTCTGGCGGCGTTCGGCGACATGGATGTCTCGAAACTCACCGAGAAACCGGCGGGCCGCAAGCCGATACAGACGGTGACGGTGTCAACCGAGCGCACCGGCGAAATCGTCGCTCGGCTGCGCACGGCGCTTGCCGAGGGCAAGAAGGCCTATTGGATTTGCCCGCTGGTCGAAGAATCGGAGGCGTCCGACCTGATGTCGGCCGACGAACGGTTCCAGAGCCTCGACAAGCAGTTCGGCCCGAATGTCGGCCTGGTGCATGGACGCATGAACGGCGCGGAAAAGGATGCGGTGATGCTTGCCTTCAAGAACGGCGACATCCGCCTTCTGGTCGCAACCACCGTCGTCGAGGTCGGGGTCGATGTGCCGGACGCGACGATCATGGTGATCGAGCATGCGGAACGGTTTGGGCTGGCTCAGCTGCATCAGCTGCGCGGCCGCGTCGGCCGCGGCGACGAGGCATCGACCTGCATCCTGCTCTACAAGGGACCACTCAGCGAAAATGGCCGTGCGCGTCTGTCGATCCTTCGGGAGACGGAAGACGGATTCCTGATTGCCGAAGAGGATCTGAAACTGCGCGGTGAAGGCGAATTGCTCGGCACCCGCCAGTCCGGCACGCCCGGCTTCCGCATCGCCAGCCTGGAAGCGCATGGCGACCTGCTCGAAATCGCCCGCAAGGATGCCGCCTACGTCATCGAGCGCGACCCTGATCTGACGTCACCGCGCGGCGAGGCCTTGCGAACCCTGCTTTACCTCCACCGCAGGGACGAAGCGATCCGCTTCCTCAGAGCCGGCTGAAGAACTTTCCGCGTTTGGTCGCGACCGGCATCGTCTTTCCCGGGGCGGGCAAAGCCTTTGGCAGATAGTCAGGGGCGACCAGACCTCCGGAAAGCAGCAGCTTGGCGGCGTCTTCCGGGCTCATGTCGAGCGGGACGATCTTTTCGCGCGGCACGAAAATCAGGAAGCCGGCCGTCGGCACAGGCGTTGGCGGCAGAAACACAACGACCATATCCAGGCCACGCTCGGTGAATTTGACCGCGATCTCGCCCTTGGCGTCCGTCGCGATGAACACCAGCGACCAAAGGCCTGGGCTCGGATATTCGATCAGGCCAGCCTTCTTGAACGAGTTCGACTGATCCTGCAGCACCGTCTGGAAGATCTGCTTGAGACCCTTGTAGATCGAGCGCACCAGTGGAGTGCGCACGAGAAGGGACTCGCCGAAACCGACGATGCTCTTTCCAATGAGATTGGCGGTGAAAAAGCCGACCAGGGTGATCAGCATCAGCGCCGTCAAAAGGCCGAAGCCTGGCACCGGATAAGGCAGAAAATTATCGGGATTATAATCGAACGGAAGATAGGGTTTGACCCAGCTGTCGGCCCACAGAATAAACGACCAGGTGATCCAGGCGGTGATGGCAAGCGGCGCACAGATGATCAGGCCGGTCAGGAAATAATTCCTCAACCGCGTGGCGAGAAACCCACGTGCCGGTTTGTCAGTCATGCCGCTCCGTCTTGTCCGTCAACGCCAGCATAAAACGCCGCGTCATATGTCACCATGCCGGACGCCCCGGTCGAGGACAAGGGCTGCGCCAAAAAATACTGCGGCGCACAATCCTTGAAGACAAGCTGGGCATCGTTGCGGAAACCGAACTTTTGATAAAGATCCGGATCGCCCACCACGACACACCCGGCGGCGGCCTGTTCCCGCAGCAGATCCAGCCCCTTGCGGATCAATGCGCCACCAATGCCCTGCCCCTGAAATGCGGGCAAAACCGATACCGGCCCGAGCCCAAACCAGTCCTTCGAACCGTCGGACAGTTCGACGGGCGAAAAGGCAATATGGCCGACCACATCGTCATTCACTTCGGTCACCAGCGAAATGCTGAGAGCACCCGCGTGCCGCAAGCGATCGACGATCAGGTGTTCGGTCTGATCGCTGTGTGGATGATCCTTGAAGGCGGCAATCGTCACAGCCCGGATGGCCGCGATATCAGCCGGACTTTCGAAACGTGTGATCATTCCACCGTCACCGATTTTGCCAGATTGCGCGGCTGATCGACGTCGGTGCCCATGAACACGGCGGTATGGTAGGCGAGCAGCTGGATCGGCAGCGAGAAGATCATCGGCGCGATGATCTCATCGACATTCGGCAGTACGATCGTGCTCATCGTCTCAAGCTTGGAGGCGGCTGCCCCCTTCTCGTCGGTGATGAAGATGATACGGCCGCCGCGTGCCGCGACTTCCTGCATGTTCGACACCGTCTTTTCGAAGAACCGGTCATGCGGGGCGATGACGATGACCGGCATGTTTTCGTCGATCAGGGCGATGGGACCATGCTTCAGCTCACCGGCGGCATACCCCTCCGCGTGAATATAGGAGATTTCCTTGAGCTTCAAAGCACCTTCCATGGCCAGCGGATAGCTGGTGCCGCGTCCGAGATACAGCACGTCCTTGCACTTCGACAGTTCGCGCGACAGGCTTTCGATCACCGGCTGGATGCTGTTGAGCACCTTGCCCATGATCCGCGGCATCTCGGCAAGGCTGCGGACGAGAACCTTTTCTTCGGCTTCCGACACAGTTCCACGCGCCCGGCCCGCGCCGATCGCCAGAGCTGCGAGCACGGACAATTGGCAGGTAAACGCCTTGGTCGAGGCTACGCCGATTTCCGGACCGGCCATGATCGGGAAGACCGCATCGGATTCCCGCGCGATGGTCGATTCCTTGACGTTGACGACGGCGCCGATCTTCAGGCCGTTTTCCTTGCAATAGCGCAGCGACGCCAGCGTATCGGCGGTCTCGCCGGACTGCGAGATGAACAGGGCGGCCGATTGCGGCGACAGCGGAATGTCGCGGTAGCGGAATTCCGAGGCCACGTCGATTTCGACCGGCAGCCGGGCGTAACGCTCGAACCAATATTTGCCGACAAGGCCGGCAAGATAGGCGGTGCCGCAGGCGGAGATGGCAAGGCTCGGCACCTTGGCAAAATCAATCGTCGCGGCAATCGGATTGACCGTGTTCTCGATGAAATCGACGTAGTGGCCGAGCGCATGCGAAATCACTTCCGGCTGCTCGTAGATTTCCTTCTCCATGAAATGGCGGTGATTGCCCTTGTCGACCATATAGGCCGCCGCAGCCGACACCTGGCGCGGACGGGAGACCGGCCTGCCGTCGTGATTAAGAATTTCGATGCTATTGGCCGTCAGCACGGCCCAGTCACCGTCGATCAGATAGGTGATTTCGTTGGTGAACGGCGACAAGGCGATTGCGTCGGAACCGAGGAACATCTCGCCCTTGCCGAAGCCGACGGCAAGCGGCGGGCCGCTGCGGGCGGCCATGATCGTATCCGGCGCATCCTGGAAGATGACGGCCAGCGCATAGGCACCGGTGACACGGCGCAGCATCGCCTGCATCGCGTCTCTCTGGCTCATGCCATCGCGGATCAGACTGGCCAGCAGTTGCGCGACGACCTCGGTGTCGGTCTGCGTCTTGAAGGTTGCGCCGGCAGCGGCAAGCTCGTCCTTCAGCTCGGAAAAATTCTCGATGATGCCGTTGTGGACGACGGCAACGCCATCGGTGAAATGCGGATGGGCATTGTTTTCCGTCGGTGCGCCATGGGTTGCCCAGCGCGTGTGGGCAATACCGGTCTGGCCGGCCAGCGGTTCGCCGCGCAGCTTGGCTTCCAGATTGACCAGCTTGCCTTCGGCGCGGCGCCGCTCAAGAACACCGTTGTGGATCGTCGCGACGCCGGCGGAATCATAGCCGCGATACTCGAGCCGCTTCAGGGCATCGACAAGACGCTCGGAGACGGGCTGGTTTCCAACGATACCGACGATGCCGCACATATGTTTCTTCTCCGCAATTTCTTCGCAAGACCCGTCCGGACAGGGACACGACGGCCCCTATACGGTTTTCAGATGCCGCTTTGGTACCGGATTCCGCAAAATCCGCAATCAGCCCGAAACTCACTTTCGATTTCAGGCTTTAACCGGGGCAATCGCCAGATGCTATTTCTTTCTGGCAGCCTTTTCCGCCTGATAGCGCTCACGCAGGATTTTCGCCCGCCCGGGTTTGACCTCCTGCCGCGCCCGCCCGAAAGCCACCGCATCGGCCGGCACATCCTCGGTCACCACACTGCCGGATGCCACCAGCGCACCGTCGCCGATGGAAACCGGAGCGACAAGGGACGAGTTGGAACCGATGAAGGCATTCGCACCGATGCGGGTGATGTGCTTGTTGACGCCGTCATAGTTGCAGGTGATCGTGCCCGCGCCGATATTGGTTTTCTCGCCGACGAACGCATCGCCGATATAGGTCAGGTGATTGACCTTGGCGCCGGCGCCGATCTCGGCCTTCTTCACCTCGCAGAAATTGCCGACCTTGGAGTTGGGGCCGAGATTGGCACCGGGCCGCAGGCGTGCATAGGGGCCAACGGTCGCGCCAGCGCTCACATAGGCTCCCTCAAGGTGGGAAAAGGCATGGATGACCGCGCCGCTTTCGATGACGACACCAGGGCCGAAAACCACGTTTGGCTCGATCAAAACGTCCTGGGCAATCTGCGTGTCGAAGGCGAGGAAAACGGTTTCGGGCGCAATCATCGACACACCGGAGACCATCATCTCATGACGGCGGCGCTTCTGCCAGATGGCCTCGATCATCGCGAGCTCGGCGCGGTTGTTGCAGCCGGTGAGTTCCGTCTCCGGCGCCGCAACGGCAATTGCCTTGCCGCCCTGAGCGCGGACGATCTCGACGATATCGGTCAGGTAGTATTCACCCTTGGCGTTGGCATTGCCGATCTTGCCGAGCAATTCCAGCGCCTTGGCGCCGTTGATCGCCATCAGGCCGCCATTGCAATAGGTAATCTTCTTTTCGTCCTCGGTTGCGTCCTTCTGCTCGCGGATGGCCAGAAGCTGACCATTCTCGACAAGCAATCTGCCGTAACCGGTCGGATCGGCCGTCTCAAAGCCGATGACGACCACGTCATTGCCGTCGGCAAGCCCCTGCCGCGCGGCCAGAAGCGGGGCTGAGGTAATCAGCGGCGTGTCGCCGAACACGACGAGAATATCGTCATAGCCCCTGGCAATGGCGTCCTTGGCGGCGAGAACGGCGTGTCCGGTCCCAAGGCGCTCGGTCTGCAGAAAGGCCGACATGTCGATATCGCTGCGGGCGGCGGCGGATTGAACCGCTTTGGCATCGCGGCCAAGCACAAGGGCTGCTGACGTGATCGATGCATTGACGAGCGATTCCACCACATGGGCGATCATCGGCCGGCCGGCGACCGGGTGCAGCACCTTCGACATGGACGACTTCATCCGGGTGCTTTCTCCCGCGGCCAAAACAATCGCCAGGCATGTGCGCTTCATTCACGTTCTCCCGCTTTGGTGGCAGCCGGTTCCGAAATCCGGCGCGATTCTGCCTGCTACATAGCAGGAAGATATTGCACGGAACATAATCCGGGCGCGAGCCGCCCTATTAACCGGGATAAAACCCGATCCTGTCATAAGCGGGGAAAGACCGCGTTGATGGCTGCGATGGCCGGGGAATGATACCGACGATGCATGGTTCGACCGAGACAGTGCTTTCCGGCAGGCTCAGGGGCCCTGGGGCGACACTCGCACGTCAGCCCCTGATCGTCCTGGCGCTGGCCGTTGCGTGTTTGCCGCTGGCACTGTTTGCCACCGTGACCCTGCCGATCGGCCCGATGTATTGGGACCACTATATCTATCTCGACGCGGCAAACCGTATTTTCGACGGCCAGATCCCCTCCGTCGATTTCTTCGCGCCGGTGGGTGGCCTTGGCTATTATCTCTTTGCCGGATGGCTTTATCTTTTCCCCAACGGCCACCCTCTGCTTCTGTCCAGCTGGTCGTTGATGACGATAACGGCGCCTTTGATGGCGCTGGTCATCCTCGACGTCCAGAAACGGTCGACGGCCATCGCCTATGGCCTGCTGCTGCCATTCCTGTTCTTTTCGCTCTTGCCGTTCAACACGGGCGAATTCTATCCCTATCCGGGCTCGGATGGTTTCGGCATCTACAATCGTCAGGTCTGCCAATTGCTCTATGTGCTGGCGGCCGGGCTGGTCTTCGTGCGCGGATGGAAAACACTGGCCACGGTGACGGCGCTCGCCATGCTCGCCCTTTTGTTCATCAAGGTCACAGGCCTGATCGCCGGCCTTGTCCTCTGCCTGATGGCATTTCTGGCCGGGCGCCTGCCGCTTCGCGCGGCTCTTGTTGGCGGCGTCCTCTTTTTCGCCGCGATCGGATGTCTGGAAGTCATATCCGGTACGGTTTCGGCCTATGCTGCCGATATCCTGTCGCTGGTCGTGATCAATGACACCAGCCTGTTGCCCCGCCTTCTGCAGGCCGCCTCGATCAATTTCGGTGTGGTTCTGGCTTGCTGCCTGCTCGGCCTTACCCTGCTCGTCAGCGAACTGCCTGTATTTTTGGGGACAATTCGCACCTTCATCGCCAAGCCCGGCTTTGCGGCTTTCAGCAAGATTGCGGATCAATCGTTTCTCTGGTTGGCGGGGTTCGTCACCGCCGGCCTGCTGTTTGAAAGCCAGAACACCGGTAGCCAGGCATTCATCTTTGTCTGGCCGCTGCTTCTTGCCATCCTCATCGACAACTATCGCCACAAGGGGCCGTCAGCGGGTTTCGCCGCCGTTGCCATCCTTGCTTTCGGCGTTGCAATTCCCGTCGGGGCCACGATCGCGCAAAAGGCGGCGCGCGCCTGGATCGGCAGCGTCAACACCAAGCCGCTTGAACACAACAACCTGAAGAGCATGGGCGCCGTCGGCATCCGCGACATTCTCAGCCAACGGGCGCAGCGCCTGCAAACCAGCTATGTGGCCTATCGTCCGGCCTACGAGGCACTGGCCGAAGCAGGTGAGTTGCCCTCCTTCCTGCTCTATAGCGACTTCGATTTTCAAGGGTTGTGGCTTGCGAACGCCGATGAGGTGGTCTCGGCGATCCGGGCCTTCGAAACGGCCAACAAGGTACGGTTCGAGACGATCATGACGATCGATTTCACCAATCCCTTTGCCTGGCTGATGGATCGCCATGCGCCGAAATATATCGCCATCGGTGCCGACCCGTACCGGGCCGTGCCGCAGCCGGGGCAACGCGTCAACGAGGCCGTGGCTGCCGTCGATCTGGCACTTTATCCGACATGCCCGCCGACCACCGCGCGGCTGAAACTTTTGAGCCTCTACCAGCCGGCACTGGCACCCGGTCATCGCCGCATCACGCTGACACCGTGTTACGATGCCTTCGTCCGCAATGGTATTGCCGCAGCGCCGTGAGCGTCAGTGCGGCATCCGCAGCCGGCTTTCCGTCAACAGGCCGCCTTCATCGAGGATAGGGTGCGCGACGGAGACGATATGGGCGTTGATCCGCTTGAGGTCACGCAGGATGTCGAGATGCAGGGAGCTCGTCTGCAGGCTATCGGTGCGGCCGTCGCGCAGACGCTCAAGATGGCGCTCGGATGAGCGCTTCTCCATGTGGCGGACATCGACCTTCACCTCCATCAGGTGGCGGGCAAGATCGGCGTCGCGGGTCACGAAAATGGTCTGGGCAATGCGCAGATTGTCGATGGTGAGATTAAACAGCGTTGTCAGCTCATGATAGCCGTCCTCGGAGAATTTGAGGCCGTTGTCGATCTTCTTTTTGACCTGTTCCGTCAGGCCCTTTTCGATGATGTCGCCGATATGCTCGAGGTTGATGGCATAGTCGATGATCACGATGGAGCGGCGGCCATTGTCGTCGCTGAGACCGCTGCGGCCGAGCCGTGACAGGTAGAGCTTGACTTCCTGCTGCAGCAGATCGACCTGTTTTTCCAGTTTTCCGATGTCCTGCAGCTGGACAAGATCATTGCTGTTGAACGCATTCATCGTCGCGATCAGCATCTTCTCGATCAGATCGCCGACGCGCAGCACTTCCCGGGTGGCGCCGGAGAGAGCGATGACCGGCGTTGCGAGTGCACGGTCGTCGAGATAGAGCGGGCCTGTCTCGGCCTTTGGCTCATCTGGAATGAGCCGCAGCATGGCGGCCGAGAGCAGCGACGAGAATGGCCAGGCGAGAATGGCAAGCGCGACATTGAAGATCAGGTGGATATCGACCGGCAGTTTTGCCGGCGAAAGCGGCAGCGTCTGGAGAAAGGCCGCAACCGGTGTTGCCACCGACAGCGCAATCAGGCAACCGATGGCGCGGACGACCAGATTGCCTGTGGTGACCCGTTTGGCCGAGGCGGAAGCCGACAGTGTCGCCATCACCGGCGGGACCGCACCACCCAAATTGGCGCCAAGCACCAGCGCGATTGTCAGACCGGGCGAGAGGATTCCGGTCCCAGCAAGCGACAGGATGAGAACAACGACGGCAAGGCTGGAGGAGGAGACGAAGGCGAGCACGGCCGCGAAGATCATCGCGACGGGCCAGGCGCTATCGAGCATGGTGAGGAAGCTTCCAAGCGCCGGCGACTGACGCATCGGTTCGGTCGCCAGCCCGAGAAGATGCAACGACAACAGCATCAGGCCGATACCGACCAGCGCTGTGCCCGCACCCTGTTTCGCACTGGATCGCCCTGCCCGGTACAGCATCACACCCAGCAGAATCAGCAATGGCGACAGCCAGTCGATGCCGACCGCGACGATCCAGGCGGTCACGGCCGTTCCGACGTTTGCACCGAGGAGCACGATCTGGGCCGTGCGCGCACGCACCAGCCCCTTTTCGACGAAGGAGGCAATCATCAGCGCAGTGGCGGTCGAGCTCTGAAGGGCGACCGTTGCGACGAACCCACCGAGAAACGAGCGTACCGGCCCGCTGGTGCCCTGCGCCAGCCCGGTCCGCAGCTTGATGCCGAAAGCGCGCGTCGCACCGTCCTTGACCTGCGACAATCCGAAAAGCAGCAAGGCGACTGCTCCGAACAGATTGACCATGACGATGATGGATTCCATGTCTGCACTCCGGCTTTCCCGCCAAAATGGCTGCGCAACAAGCGAGTCGGCATGTTCTGGCGGATCAATGCTAGCATTTTCGAGGGCGATATAACCTGCGCTGCAGCCAATTGTGACAGATAATTTTAGATTGCCGGCTAATATTTCCGACATGTTCCAGCCTTCCAACGGCACGGCCCAGAACAGCGCTGGCTTCGGTTTTGAAGCAGCTGGCGCGACATCGCGGGCAAATGCCCGCATGGCTGCTTCCATTCGCCAGCGCGCCGCTGATTTCCTCGACTTTTTGCGCGTTTGAACCCTTCAATTCCGCCTCGGATTGCTCTAAGGAACGACACCGGTTGCCATCCGGCGGCCACGAAATTGCGACGAGGTATGCAGTCCCATGCTTGAAATCCTGAGAAGAGGCTCCCAGACCTGGGTTGTCAAAGGGCTTATGGCCCTTCTTGTTCTTTCCTTCGGTGTCTGGGGTGTATCAACGTCGCTTGTGCCGAGCGCGGCAGATGCGGTTGTGACTGTCGGTGACGTCAAAGTGTCTCCGAGCGATTTCCGCCTTGCCTATGAGCGCCAGCTCGCCCAGCTTTCCCGGCAGTTTGGTACGCGACTGAGCCGCGAACAGGCCAAGGCCTTTGGCGTCGAAGCGCAGGTCTACTCGCAGCTCGTCGCCGGCGCCACCCTCGACCAATTGTCCGAGAACATGAACCTCGGCCTGTCGCAGGACCGGCTCGCCACGCTGATCAGCGAGGACCCGGCATTCAAGGGCGTCAACGGCCAGTTCGACCGGTCGACCTTCTCGAGCGTCCTGCGCAATGCCGGGCTGCGTGAACAGGACTACATCAACAATCGCAGCCAGGTTGCGGTGCGCTCGCAGATCGTCGAGGCGCTGTCGGACGGCTATACGCCGCCGAGGGTGCTGGGCGACGCCCTGCGTCAGTATCGCAATCAGACGCGCACGATCGAGTATCTGCTGTTGTCGAA
Source organism: Pararhizobium sp. YC-54 (assembly GCF_025847205.1). Taxonomy (GTDB): domain Bacteria; phylum Pseudomonadota; class Alphaproteobacteria; order Rhizobiales; family Rhizobiaceae; genus Pararhizobium. Next base: position 459,203 of record NZ_JAOYTH010000001.1, read on the forward strand.
TGCCAATGTCGATCCGGTCAAGGCGCCGTCCGATGAAGTGCTGAAGCCCTGGTTCGAAACACACAAGGCCGAATACCGTGCGCCCGAGTTCCGCAAGATCAGCTATGTGAAGCTTGAGCCGGCCGATATCGCCGATCCGGCCTCGGTCACCGAAGACGAAGTGCGGGCCGACTACGAGAAGCGCAAGAACAGTTTCAGCACGCCGGAAACACGGACTGTCGAACAGCTTTCCTTCCCCTCGCGTGCGGAAGCTGACGCTGCGGCAGTCAAGCTTTCCACCGGCACCAGTTTCGACGCTCTGGTGACCGCCTCCGGCAAGACTGCCAGCGACGTGCTGCTGGGTGATTTCACCCGCGACCGTATGCCCGATGCCAAGCTGGGTGACGCGGCGTTTGCGCTCGCGGCAGATGGTCAGACGACGCCGGTGATCGATGGTGCCTTCGGTGCCGTCATCCTGCGTGTCACCAACATCAAGCCGGAAACCGTTCGCGCCTATGATGAGGTCAAGGACGAACTGCGCAAGGAACTGGCGCTCAGCAATGCCGGCAACGAGATCATGGGTATCCACGACAAATTCGAGGATGCCCGCGTTTCCGGAGCGTCGATGAAGGAAGCCGCCGAACAGACCAACCTCAAGCTTGTTGTCCTGAATGCGGTTGACGCGCGTGGTAACGATGCCGATGGCGAGGAAATTGCCGGCATTCCGGAAGCAAAGACCCTTCTCGAAGAGGCCTTCAAGGCTGAAGTCGGCGGAGAAACCCTGCCGGTCAATCTCGGCCGCGACGGTTACGTCTGGTTCGATGTCGACGAAGTAACGCCGGCACGTGACCGCACGCTGGATGAGGCCCGTGAAAAGGTCGTGGCCGACTGGACGGCGGAACAGCAGCGCAGCGCGCTTGCCGCCAAGGCCGTCGAGCTGAAGGGCCGGGTGGAAAAGGGCGAAACACTCGCAGCAATTGCCACGGAACTCGGTATCGCCGTCGAAACCAAATCGGGACTTCGCCGGTCTGCAGAAGATGCGGCGCTGAGCCCGCAGGCCGTCACCGCTGCCTTTGGCGGCGCCAATGGTCTGGTCGCCAATGCCACCGGCATTGGCGGCGAAGGACAGATCCTCCTGAAGGTCACCGAAGTCGATGACAACAATCCCGGCGACGCGCTCGACAATGACGATCGCCAGATCAACGCCATGGCCCAGGCCAGCGGCGACGACATTCTCGATCAGATGGTCAGCGAGCTGCAGAAGGGCTACGGTGTCACGATCAACCAGCAGCTCGCCGAGCTTGCTCTGTCGCAGCAGCGGTAACGCAAAAGGGATCAGATCAGCATGCCGGACTTGAAGCCTTTCGTCGCCAAGGCGGCAGCGGGTGAAGCGCTTAACCGCGATGATGCACGCGCGGCCTTCGAAATCATCATGTCCGGCGAAGCGACCCCCTCGCAGATCGGCGGTTTCCTGATGGCGCTGCGCGTGCGCGGCGAAACGGTGGATGAAATCGTTGGTGCCGTCGGCGCCATGCGGGCGCGTATGCTGACGGTGGATGCACCGGCCGACGCCATCGATATCGTCGGAACCGGCGGCGATGGCGCCGGGACATATAACATCTCGACGCTGGCGGCGTTGATTGTCGCCGGCGCCGGTGTCCCGGTCGCAAAGCATGGCAACAGGGCGCTCAGCTCCAAGTCCGGAACAGCCGATGCGCTCTCCTGCCTTGGCGTCAAACTCGATATCGGACCGGACGCCATCGCGCGCTGCATTTCAGAAGCCGGTCTTGGCTTCATGTTCGCCCAACAGCACCATTCCGCCATGCGTCATGTCGGCCCGACGCGCGTCGAGCTTGGCACCCGGACGATCTTCAATCTGCTCGGCCCCCTGTCGAATCCTGCCGGCGTCAAGCAGCAGCTTGTCGGCGTCTATGCACCGCAATGGGTGGTGCCGGTCGCCGAAGTGTTGCGCGATCTCGGTTCGACAAGCGTCTGGGTCGTGCATGGCGATGGGCTGGACGAGATTACCACGACTGGTGTCACGCAGGTCGCAGCTCTTGAAAACGGTTCAATCCGCACGTTTGAATTGACGCCATCCGATTTTGGGCTGGACACTGTGACCCTCGACAAGCTCAAGGGTGGTGATGGTGCGCACAACGCCGTGGCGCTGAAGGGTGTTCTTGAAGGCGATGCGACGCCTTACCGCGATATCTCCCTTGCCAATGCCGCCGCATCGCTGGTGATTGCGGGACGGGCCGGCAATCTTGAAGAGGGCATGGCGCTTGCCCGCCAGTCGCTGACCAGTGGCTCTGCCAATGCCACACTCGAACGGCTGATCCGCGTTTCCAACGCGGCATAAGGAGAAACTCCATGGCCGATATTCTGCAGAAGATCGAAATCTACAAGCGCGAGGAAATCGCAACCGCAAAGGCAAACGTCAGCCTCGCCGACCTCAAAGCAATGAGCGCCGGCCAGGAAGCGCCGCGTGGTTTCCTGAACGCGCTGAAAGCCAAGCAGGCGCAAGGCGGCTTCGGCCTCATTGCGGAAATCAAGAAGGCCAGCCCGTCCAAGGGATTGATCCGCCCGGACTTCGATCCGCCGCTTCTGGCAAAGGCCTATGAAATCGGCGGTGCTGCCTGTCTGTCGGTCTTGACCGATGGGCCGAGTTTTCAAGGTGCGCCGGAATTCTTGACGGCGGCGCGCAATGCCTGTTCGCTTCCGGCCCTGCGCAAGGATTTCATGTTCGAGACCTACCAGGTTCACGAAGCCCGTGCCTGGGGCGCCGATTGCATTCTCCTGATCATGGCGTCGCTCAATGACAGCGATGCGCAAAGGCTGGAAGACGAGGCGTTTTCGCTCGGCATGGATGTTCTGGTCGAAGTGCATGACGAGGAAGAGCTGGAACGGGCGCTGAAACTGAGTTCGCCGCTGCTCGGCATCAACAACCGCAATCTGAAGACGTTCGAAGTCGATATCGCCCTGTCGGAAAAGCTGGCGCCGCTGGTTCCCGCTGACCGCCTGCTCGTCGGCGAAAGCGGCATTTTCACCCATGAGGATTGCGTGCGGCTGGCAAAGAGCGGAATTTCGACATTCCTCGTCGGCGAAAGCCTGATGCGCAAGGACGACGTCACGGCCGCGACCCGCACCCTGCTGACCGGTTCCGCCACAATCCTGGCCGCCGAATAATGAGCGCGCCCTCTCTCCCCCCCCATGCCGGCCTCACCCATGTCGGCGCCGATGGCCAGGCCGATATGGTCGATGTGTCTGACAAGGCAGAGACAGTGCGTGTCGCCGTTGCGGAAGGCTATGTGCGGATGCGGCCGCAAACGCTTGATCTCATTCTCAAGGGCAATGCCAAGAAGGGTGACGTCATCGCCACCGCGCGGCTTGCCGGCATCATGGCGGCAAAGCAGACGGCCAATCTGATACCGCTGTGCCATCCGCTGATGCTGTCGAAGGTGTCCGTGGAGATTTCCGCCGACGAGACCCTGCCGGGACTGAGGATCGAGGCCATGGCCAAGCTCACCGGCCGGACCGGCGTCGAGATGGAAGCGCTGACGGCCGCGAGCATCGCCTGCCTGACGATCTACGACATGGCCAAGGCGGCTGACCGGGAAATGGAAATCGGCGGCATCCGGCTCGTTCAAAAGTCGGGCGGACGCTCCGGCGACTATATTCGCCAGGAGAGTGAGGGCTGATGGCCTTGCTCCCGGTCGCCGATGCGCTTGCCAGACTGCTCAGGGGTACAGCCCCGCTGACAGGGACCGAGACTGTCGGCTTGCACGAGGCGATGGGGCGCGTTCTTTCGGACGATCTCAAGGCACAGCTGACCCATCCCGCTTTCGACAATTCGGCAATGGACGGCTATGCCGGACGCCACGAGGACTTTGCCGAAATCGGTGCTGAGCTTGCCGTTATCGGCGAATCGGCCGCCGGACGCGGTTTTTCCGGCCATGTCGGCCCCGGTCAGGCCGTGCGCATCTTTACCGGCGCACCGGTTCCCGCCGGCGCCGATGCCGTGCTGATCCAGGAAGATGCGGATAAACTCCCGGATGGCCGTATCCGCACCACCTTTGCCGTGGGGAAAGGCCGTCACATCCGTCCCAAGGGGCAGGATTTTAACACCGGAGATGTGGTGTTACGGGCCGGCGACACGCTGGACGCAGGCCGGTTGACGGTCGCGGCGGCCATGAACCATCCGCAATTGCCGGTTTTCAGGCGCCCGAAGGTGGCGATCCTTGCCACCGGTGACGAGCTGTTGCCGCCCGGCAGCATCCCCGGTCCGGATCAGATCATTGCCTCGAACACCTACGGCGTCGCGGCGATCGCGCGTGACAACGGCGCTTTGGTCATCGATCTGGGGATCGTGCGCGACGACAAGGCGGCCATTGCCGCAGCCGTGGCAGAAGCGCAGGCCGCAGGTGCGGATGTCCTGGTGACCCTTGGCGGCGCATCCGTCGGCGATCACGACCTTGTCCAGTCGACACTGGTCGAAAGCGGCATGGTACTCGACTTCTGGCAGATTGCCATGCGGCCCGGTAAGCCGCTGATGGTCGGGTCCCTTCACGGCATGGCCGTGCTCGGCCTGCCCGGAAACCCGGTTTCAAGCCTCGTCTGCGCGCTGCTGTTCCTGGAACCGCTGCTGCGCCATCTCGGCTCCCTGCCCCGGCGCGATCGCAGCGGCCAGGCAAGAACGGTGACCGCGCTTGCCGCCAATGACAAACGTCAGGACTATGTTCGTGCACGGTTGACGCGCGGCGGCGATGGCGCCCTGCGCGCAGAAACGTTCTCACGCCAGGATTCCTCGATGATGCAGGTCTTTGCCCAGTCCGATTGCCTGATCATCCGGCCGCCCCATACGCCTGCGGTGGACGCCGGTGCATTGTGCGATGTCATGATTCTGCGGCAGCCAGCCGTCTGATTGATCGTTTCCCCTTCCCAAAGCCTTCGGCGCACCTATCTACCTGCGCGAAAGACAGCCCGGCTGGAGGGAAATCAAGTTGAACCGCAATGCGCTCTATATGCTTATCGGAGGCCTCGTCGTTCTGGTCGTGGGGTTGAGCATCTATATCTACGACAAGGAATCCAAGCCTGACGGCATCGAAGTGAAGATCGGCGAAGGCGGCATTTCGATTGAGGAAAACTAAGCTGATGGCTGCATCGTCAGTATCGCCGTCGCGTTAACCATTTATTAACCGAAGCGGCTGAATACTAGCTCCAGTTGACCTGACTACGGATGTACTAGCAGGCCAAACATCGCGTTGACAAAAGGCCGGGCATTCCCGGCCTTCTTGTTTTTCAGTTGGATGTCAAATTCAGTGTGCTGCGCGAGAGACAAGAATCTTGTCGATACGGCGGCCGTCCATGTCGATGACTTCGAAACGGTATCCATAAGCTTCCGTTACGTCACCCTCCTCCGGGTTCTTGCGCAGCTGCTGCACCAGGAAGCCGGAGATGGTCTCGTAGCTGCCGTCGGAATCGATTTCGTCGATACCGATGGTCAGATGGATTTCATCGATCGGCGTACGGCCATCGACCAGATAGGATCCGTCATCCCGCTGCCGGATCAACGCGTGCTCGATATCGTCATAGTTCGACGGCAGCACACCGACGATGGCCTCGAGGATATCGGCGATGGTGATGATGCCTTCGATACTGCCATATTCATCGACAATCATCGCCATGTTGATATGCGATGCCTTGAAGGCTTCAAGTGCTTTCAGGCAGGACGCCGTTTCCGGCAAGGTGTGGATATCCTTGACGAAATTGCGGACATGGAACCCCGATTTCGTCGGTGCGTTGAGGATTTCCTTGACCTGAACCGCACCCAGCACTTCGCCGGCCGCATCCATCACCGGATAGCGGGAATGGGCCGATTGCTCGACCTTGGCGCGAATGGTTTCGAGCGTGTCGTTGACGTCGATGAAGCTGACTTCCGTGCGGTGCGTCATGATCGATTTGACGTTGCGGTCACCGAGCCGGATGATTCGGCGCAGCATTTCGTGCTCCGACTTCTCGATCGCGCCGCTTTCGACGCCCTCGGCCATGATCGCCTGAACTTCCTCTTCGGTCACATGATCGCTGTCGCTGGAAACGCCGAAAATCCGCATGAACAGCGATGCCGACATCTCGAACAGATAGACGACGGGAGCAGCCAGGCGCGAAAGAAACGACATCGGGCCGGCGACGAACATCGCCACGCCTTCGGAGTTCTGCAGCGCCAGTTGCTTGGGAATAAGCTCGCCGATCACGACGGAGAGATAGGTGATCAGGGTGACGACCAGCGCGACCGCAACTGTGCTGCCGTAAGGATTGATCCAGCTGATCGTATCGAGCGTCGGTGCCAGCTTGCCGGCAATCGTCGCGCCACCATAGGCACCGGCAAGCGTACCGACGAGGGTGATGCCGACCTGAACGGTGGACAGGAATTTACCCGGATCCTCGGCGAGCCGCAGCGCCAGTTCGGCGCGGCTGTTGCCCTGTTTTGCCATCTGCCGCAGCAGGGGCCGGCTTGCCGATACAATTGCCATTTCCGAAAGCGCGAAAAACGCATTGATCAATATGAGAACGAAAATGACAATCAGTTCGGACATAACCCTCGCACACCGTTGATAGAGACACCCGCCAGCGCCAGCGCGTATCAGTTGAAGTCCTATCAAATAGGCGGAAGACGCAGTTGCAGCAAGGCAGCAACTGCAGAATTACTGTTCTTTCGGCACTGGCTCTGCCTGAGAGAAGACCATACCCGGCAATTTGTCATATTGTCGAACGAGCGGCAGAAGTTACCGGGTCGGGCCCGTCACCTCGGCGAGTTCCTTGAGGGCCACCCGGACGCGCTCGCGCCCGACACGGATGACATTCTCCATCGCGGCCCTTGCGCCTGCCTCATCCCGCCGGCTGATCTGCTCGACGATGCGGATATGCGTGCGCGCAACGTCGTCGATGCGATCGCGGCCTGACGCCGGCGAACTCAACTTGAAGATACCGACAAGCGCCGCCTCGATCAGACTGCCGACGGTGCGCATGAACGGGTTTCCCGAGGCTTCGACGACAGCGAGATGAAACCGCAGATCGGCCACGGCCAGCGTTTCGGCGGTATGTTCGGGATCACCCATGGCAACGGCCAGCCGCATCATGCCACTGATCTCCGCTTCCGTGGCATTGACCGCGGCGAGCGCTGCGGCGTGGGGCTCGAACGCCAACCGTATCTCGCTGAGATGATAGAGGAATTCTTCATCGACACCGCGATGGAAATGCCATGTCAAAACATCGCTGTCGAACAGGTTCCATTGGTTTTTGGCCGTCACCCGGGTCCCGATCCGGGCCCGCGGCACGATCAGTCCCTTGGCCGCCAGCGTCTTCATCGCCTCGCGCAGAACCGTTCGCGACACCTTGAAACGCATCGCCAGTTCCGGATCGCCGGGAAGAATGGAGCCCACCGGAAATTCGCCCGACACAATAGCCTTGCCCAGTTCATCCACCACCTGCGCGTGGCTCGTGCGCGTTCGCGCTCCGGTCAGAACGGTTTCGAGCAGACTTTTACCCAAGCAAATCCCCCCTCAGGAATACCTCTTGTTTTGGCGCGACAAGAACAGAATGGCCTTTTGCATCAGAATGAATGCAAACAGCAAAGCACCGATCAGAATTTTCGTCCACCAACTCGACAGCGAACCATCAAAGGTGATGTAGGTCTGTATCAGTCCCTGTATCAAGACGCCGACGAGTGTTCCTCCAACAAACCCGGCGCCTCCCGTCAGAAGCGTTCCACCGATCACCACAGCGGCAATCGCATCCAGTTCGACCCCCACAGTGGCGAGCGAATAACCTGCTGATGTGTAGAGGGAATAAACGATTCCCGAAAGCCCGGCGAGAAAACCCGACAGTCCGTAGATCATAATTGTCGTGCGACCGACGGGAACGCCCATCAGAGCCGAGGTCTGGGCACCGCCGCCAAGCGCGTAAACATTGGTGCCGAAACGGGTGCGCTGGGCAAGAAGGATGCCGATGGCGAAGACCAGGAGCATCAGCCCGCCGATCAGCGTGATGCGGCCGCCGCCCGGCAGCTTGTAGTAAAATGTCTTCATCGCCGCATAGAACGGATGCTTGATCGGGATGGAATCGATTGACAGAACAAAGGCCATGCCGCGTGCGAGAAACATGCCCGCCAGCGTCACGATAAAGGCCGGCATTTCAAGATAGTGGATGATCGCGCCCATGATCGCCCCGAACAGCGTTGTGATCAAAAGGACAAGCGCGAAGGCTGCGAGCGGATGGATGCCGGTATTTTCCATCAGGACCGCCAGGAAGATGCCGGTAAAGGCAATAACCGAGCCGATCGACAGGTCGATGCCACCCGACAGGATGACGAACGTCATGCCAACTGCGGCGATGCCGAGAAAGGCGTTGTCCGTCAACAGGTTGCCGACCACCCGGGTCGACAGGATATTTGGATACTGCACAGCACACGCCGCATAGGAGACGACGAAGATGACAATGGTGGCGATCAGCGGGAGATATTTCTGGTTCATCGGGCGGACTGCTCTGCGGTCTCTCTGCGGACGGACTTGCGGCTGAAAAACGTCATGCCGGCCTGCACGCGCGGCGATTGGATAACGAGGATGATGACGATGATCGCCGCCTTGATGATCAGGTTGAACTCCGGCGGAAAGCCGGACGACAGGATGCCGGTGTTGACCGCCTGAATGATCATCGCGCCGATCAGCGAAGCAACGATGCTGAACCGGCCGCCGAGCAGCGACGTGCCGCCGACGACGACGGCGAGAATGGCGTCGAGTTCGAGCCATAGCCCGGCATTGTTGGCATCCGCTCCACGAATGTCGGCGGTGACGATCAATCCGGCAATGGCCGCGCACAGTCCCGACAGCATGTAGGCCGCCATCAACAGCAAGGGCGTCTGGATGCCGGCCAGCGTGCTGGCGCGGCGATTGATGCCGACGGCTTCGATCAGCATGCCGAGCGCTGTTCGCCGCACCAGTAGCGCGACGGCAATACCGAATACCAGCCAGATGACCACCGGCATGGGAAGACCTGCGAACGAGCCGCTGCCGATGAAAATCAGGCCTGGATCGTTAAAGGTCAGGATTGCGCCTTCCGTCACCAGCTGGGCGATACCGCGCCCGGCAACCATCAGCACAAGCGTGGCGATGATCGGCTGGATATTGAGGACGGAAACCAGAAAACCGTTCCAGACACCGCATATGAGGCCCGTTCCGATCGCAAGCAGCAGGGTGACGGCCAGCGGATCGCCGCGCACGCTGGATGCGGCGGCAACAGCGCCGCAGATGGCCATGACCGCGCCGACAGACAGATCGATGCCCTTGGTGGCGATCACCACGGTCATGCCGACAGCAAGAAGGGCAACGGGGGCACCGCGATTGAGAATATCGATCAGGCTGCCATAGAGCCGCCCGTTCTGTATCTCGACAGAGAAGAAATCCGGAAAGACCAGCCGGATCAGCACCAGGATCATCGCCAGCGCGATAAACTGCGGCAGCAGACGCCGGCCGAGGCGTTTTGCGTTGTCGATCATTGCACGCCTCCAGCAGCCGTTGCCGCGGCAATGGCATTGACGATGTGTTCGGTGGTGATCTCGCTACCGGTCAGTTCGGCGACATGGGTCCGATCCCGAAGGACGATGATCCTCGAACTGTAAGCAACGAGTTCCTCAAGCTCGGAGGAAATGACGATCAGCGACATGCCCTGCGCGCAGAGTTCACCGATCAGCCGGATGATTTCCGCATGGGCGCCGACATCGATGCCGCGCGTCGGTTCGTCGAGAATGAGAAACTGCGGATTGGTCGCCAGCCAGCGCGCCAGAATGGCCTTTTGCTGATTGCCACCGGAGAGCAGGCGGATCGGCTTTTCCCGGTCGCTGGTGCGAATGTCCAGTGCCTTGATATAGCGGTCGGCCAGGGCGTTCTGCTCGGATGTTGATAGGGGACGCGCCCAGCCACGCCGCGCCTGCAACGCAAGAGCGATATTTTCGCGCACGGACAGTTCGCCGATGATCCCGTCCAGCTTGCGATCCTCGGGGCAAAACCCGAATCCTTCGGCAATGGCGGCGCGCGGCGATGACAGATTGGCCGCCTTGCCGCCGATGGCGGCGCTGCCGCTATCGGCACGGTGCACCCCGAACATCAATTCCGCGGTTTCGGTGCGGCCGGAACCGAGAAGACCGGCGATGCCGACAACCTCGCCCTTGCGGACGTCCAGATCGAACGGCTTGATCTTGCCGGCCTTGCCGTACTGCGAAAACCGGAAATGAACGGGCCCGCTTGCGGCCTCGGTGGCGCCGGCCGCCTTTTCGACAGACTGAAGCTCATGGCCCAGCATCATCGTCACCAGTTCGCGGCGCGGCAGGGATGCGGTGTCGCGCGTGCCAACCAGCTGGCCGTTGCGCAACACGGTGATACGATCGGAAAGATCGTAAACCTGTTCGAGAAAATGGGTGATGAAGACGATGCCAAGTCCCCTCGCCTTCAAGTCGCGAACGATGCGGAACAGCATCTCCACTTCCTGCGCATCGAGACTGGCGGTCGGTTCATCGAGGATCAGCACCTTGCCAGAGAGATCGACGGCGCGGGCGATTGCCACCACCTGCTGGATGGCAACGGGATAGCTTTCGAGTGCTGCGGAAACATTGATATCGATGCCGTATTGCGCCAGCAATGCATGGGCACGCCTGTTCATTTCGCGGGTCTGGATGAGACCAAACCGGCGCGGCTGCCGCCCGAGAAAAAGATTTTCCGCGACGCTCAGATTTCCAAGCAGATTGACCTCCTGGTAGACAGTGCCAATCCCGAGTTTCTGCGCGTCGAGCGTATCGTGCGGGTCGATCTCGCCGCCATCAAGCGTCAGCACACCGGCGTCACGGCGATAGGCGCCCGTCATGCATTTGATCAGCGTCGATTTTCCGGCGCCGTTTTCACCCAGGAGCGCATGCACTTCGCCGCGCCGCAGCGAGAAATCGACCCTGTTGAGGGCGATGGCGCCCGGAAAGGTTTTCACGATCCCGGCGGCGACAAGAATATCGTTTGAGCTGTTTTGCATAAAACCGGATTCTTCGAGGAAACGAGGTCGGCCGTGGCTTACGGATTTTTGCGCCAATCATGTCAGCATCCATCGCGGGGGCACGGCAGTTTCCGTGGCGGGGAGATGCTTGGGCGAACCGTTGGCAAAGACGATTTGCCGGCATCGTTTTTCGGTCAACGCCTGCGGTCCGGGGACCAGAGGTGCGGCCTTCCTACGATGCCGGCAATCGATCAGTAGCCGAGGCCCTTCTTTTCTTCGTAGACCTTCTGCGGATCGTCAGCCTGGGTGTAGAGCTTCGATTCCGTCTGGATCCACTTGGCAGGCTTGGTGCCGTCCTTCAGGAACGCATCAAGCGCGTCCAACGCCGGGCCAGCCATGTTCGGCGTCAGTTCGACGGTGGCATTGGCTTCGCCGGCAGCCATCGCCTGGAAAATATCCGGAACGGCATCGATCGACACGACGATGATATCCGTGCCCGGCTTCAGGCCGGCTTCCTTGATCGCCTGAATGGCGCCGACGGCCATGTCGTCATTGTGGGCGTAGAGCGCGCAGATGTTCTTGCCGCCGTCTTCCGCCTTCAGGAAGCTTTCCATGACTTCCTTGCCCTTGGTGCGGGTGAAGTCACCGGTCTGGCTGCGGACGATCTTCAGATTGTCGTGGCCCTTCAGCGCTTCCTCGAAGCCCTTCTTGCGATCGATAGCCGGCGAAGAACCTGTGGTGCCCTGAAGCTCGACGACATTGCACTGCTTGTCCCCGACCGTGTCGACCAGGTATTTACCGGCGACATTGCCTTCGTGGACGAGGTCGGACGTCACAGCCGTCAGATAGAGATCGTCGGCCGAATCAACCGTGCGGTCGAGAAGGATGACCGGAATTTCGGCATCCTTGGCTTCGGTCAGAACTTCATCCCAACCGGTCGCCACGACCGGTGCGATCAAAATGGCATCAACGCCCTGGGCGATGAACGAACGCAGGGCCTTGATCTGGTTTTCCTGCTTCTGCTGCGCATCGGCGAATTTCAGTTCGATGCCGCGCTTCTCGGCCTGTTGCTTGGTCAACGTGGTTTCAGCCGCGCGCCAACCGGATTCGGAGCCGATCTGCGAAAAGCCGATCGTCAGATCGGCGGCAGAGGCCGAGCCGAACATGCAGGCAGCCAGAACCGTGGCACAGCTAAGTGCAGTCTTGATTTTCATGATTTCCTCCCAAAGAAGCTGCCCTCAGCAGCGTGTTTAAAAAATCATACTATATGATTTATGTAAACAGTTTTTCGCACGCCCTGGGAAAATTTTCGCAACTCCAGAATCAAAAAGGGGCGGCCTTGCGGCCACCCCTGATTGCAAAAATGGATGCCGGATTTATTGCGGCAGCTTGTCGTCGACGCCTTCGACGTAGAAGTTCATGCCGAGCAGCGTGCCGTCATCCGAAGAGACGCCAGCGGCCAGCCATTCGGAGCCGTCCTGCTTCTTCAGCGGGCCGGTGAACGGCTTCAACTCACCCGATTCGATCTTCTTCTGGGTGGCTTCCGCCATGGCCTTCACGTCGTCGGGCATGTTGGTATAGGGCGCCATCGTCAGGATGCCGTCTTTCAGGCCGTCCCAGCTCGATGTTGTCTCCCACTTTCCGTCGATGAAGGCCTGGGTGCGCTTGATGTAGTAGGCGCCCCACGTATCGACGATCGCAGTCAGCTGCGTTTCCGGGCCGGCCTTGATCATGTCGGATGCCTGGCCGAAGGCCTTGATACCGCGCTCGGCCGCAACCTGCATCGGTGCGGTCGTGTCGGTGTGCTGCGTCAACACATCGACGCCCTGGTCGATCAGCGCCTTGGCTGCATCGGCTTCCTTGCCCGGGTCGAACCAGGTGTTTGCCCATACGACCTTGATCTTGAAATCAGGGTTGATCGACCGGGCGCCGGTGACGAAGGAGTTGATGCCCATGACCACTTCCGGGATCGGGAAGGACGCGATGTAGCCTGCAACGCCCTTCTGCGAGATTTTTGCGGCGATCTGGCCCTGGATGTAGCGGCCCTCGTAGAAGCGGCTGTTATAGGTCGCAAGGTTCGGCGCCGTCTTGTAGCCGGTCGCGTGCTCGAACTTAACATCCGGGAATTTTGCCGCAACCTTGACGGTTGCGTCCATGAAGCCGAACGAGGTGGTGAAGATCAGGCCGCAACCCGACCGTGCCAGGCGCTCGATGGCACGCTCGGCATCCGGTCCCTCCGGAACGTTTTCGAGGAACTGGGTCTCGATCTTGTCGGCAAGTGCCTTTTCAAGCTCGAGACGGCCGATGTCGTGCGCCTGCGTCCAGCCGCCGTCGGTCTTCGAGCCGACATAGACGAAGCAGATCTTTGCCTTGTCGGCGGCGCTGGCAGCGGCGGAAAAACCGATAACTGCTGCCGTCGTGGCGAGTGCGAAAAGAATTTTTTTCATATTAACCCCTGTAGCTTTGGTTTGCGTTGTTGTTCTTGTTTACCGGTCCGGCACGAAGGACTTGCCAAGCGATGCCGGCGTATTGATCAAGGTCGTGCGTCGATTGTGCGAGATGAGAATGAGTACGATAATTGTCGCCAGATAGGGAAGAGCAGAAAGAAACTGCGAGGGAATGCCGACGCCGAAGGCTTGGGCATAAAGCTGGCTGATCGATACGGCCCCAAACAGGTACCCACCGGCAACGATCCGCCATGGCCGCCAGGAGGAAAATACCACCAGCGCCAGCGCGATCCAGCCGCGCCCGGCCGACATGTTTTCCACCCATTGCGGCGTGTAGACCAGTGATAGCTGTGCGCCGGCCAACCCGGCGCAGGCGCCGCCGAACATCACCGCCAGATAGCGCGTCCGAATGACGTTGATGCCGAGCGCATGTGCCGAGGCGTGACTGTCGCCAACCGAGCGCAGCTTCAACCCGGCGCGGCTCCTGAACAGGAACCAGTTCACGCCCGCGACCAGCGCGATCGACAGATAGAAAATCAGATCCTGCTTGAACAGAACAGCGCCCAGAAACGGAATATCCGACAGCACCGGAAAGACGATCTGCGGCAGCTTTATGCCGGATTGCCCGACATAGGGTTCCCCGATCATGCCGGAAACGCCGAGCCCAAGGATGGTCAAGGCCAGACCCGTGGCCACCTGATTGGCAACGAGCGTCAAGGTCAGGAAACCGAACAGCAGCGAAAACAGCGCCCCGGACGCTATGCCGGCCAGAATGCCGATATAGGGAGAACCGGTGACTTGCGTGGCGATGAAGGCGCAGGCGGCGCCCATCACCATCATGCCCTCGACGCCGAGGTTCAGAACGCCGGACCGCTCGGTGACCAGCTCGCCGATTGCCGCCAGAACAAGAGGGGTCGCCGCCGTGATGACCGTCAAAAGGATTGCTTCAAAGATACCCATCAGCGCGCACCCTCGCTGGCCGTGTCGCTCAAATCGTACCACATCATCCTGATTTTATAATGGATGAGCGTGTCGCAGGAGAGCACGAAGAACAGGAGAAGCCCCTGAAAAACCCGGATCGGCTTGTCGGAAATCTGAAGCGAAACCTGCACGGCCTCGCCGCCGAGATAAGTCAGCGCCAGCACAAGCCCGGCAACAACGATCCCCAGCGGATTGAGCCGCCCGAGAAAGGCGACGATGATCGCGGTGAAGCCGTAGCCGGGCGAAATCACCGGGCGCAACTGCTGGATCGCACCGCTGACCTCGGCGATGCCCGCAAGGCCCGCCAGCGCGCCGGACAGCAACATGGAAAACCAGATCATCTTGCGCGACGAGAAGCCGGCGAAACGCCCTGCCCGCTCGGATTGGCCAAGCACGGTGATTTCAAAGCCCTTCAGCGTGTAGCGCATCATGAACCAGATCAGGACTGCTGCGATGATCGCGAAGGCAAAGCCCCAATGCGCCCGTCCCGACGCGATCATTTCCGGCAGGATGGCCGTTGCGTCGAAGGTCCGCGTTTCGGGAAAATTCATGCCGCCCGGATTGCGCCAGGGGCCGCGCACCAGCCAGTCGAGGAACAGCTGCGCGACATAGACGAGCATCAGGCTGGTCAGGATCTCGTTGGTGTTCAGATGTGCCTTGAGGAAGGCCGGGA
Organism: Pararhizobium sp. YC-54; assembly: GCF_025847205.1. Classification (GTDB taxonomy): domain Bacteria; phylum Pseudomonadota; class Alphaproteobacteria; order Rhizobiales; family Rhizobiaceae; genus Pararhizobium. The sequence continues at coordinate 474,314 of NZ_JAOYTH010000001.1, forward strand.
TACCGGCAAACAGCGCGCCGCCCAGCATGCCGAGCAGCATCATCAGCGGCAGCACCAGCGGCGATTGCCACTCATAGAACACGACCGGCAGGATCGACCCGGCGATCGCCCCCATGATGAACTGGCCTTCGGCGCCGATATTCCAATTGTTGGAGCAATAGCAGACCGAAAGGCCGACAGCGATGAGAATGAGGGGAGCTGCCTTGATCGCCAGTTCGTGCAGCGACCAGACCTCCGTTAGCGGCTCGACGAAGAAGCTGTAGAGCGCTGCGAGCGGGTCCTTGCCCAGAATCATGAACATGATGCCGCCGAAGACCAGCGTCAGCCCGAGCGCGATGAATGGCGACAGGATGGAGAACAGCTTGGAGACGTCGGGGCGTCTTTCCAGTTCAATGCGCATGCGCCGTCTCCGCAGTCTCGGTCTTGCCATACATGCCGCCCATCAAGAGGCCGATCTTTTCGCGCGACAGGTCCGATGCCGGGTAGATATCGGAAAGCCTGCCTTCGCTGATCACAGCGATTTCCGTCGCGACTTCGAAAATTTCGTCAAGGTCCTGGCTGATGACGAGGACCGCCGAGCCGGATTTGGCGAGATCGACCAGCGCCTGCCGGATACGGCTGGCCGCACCGGCGTCCACCCCCCAGGTCGGCTGGTTGACGATCAGGACCGTCGGCTGGCGGTCGAGTTCGCGCCCGACGATGAATTTCTGCAGATTCCCGCCCGACAGCGAGCCGGCCGGCGGGTTCTCGCCGCTTTTGCGGACGTCCATCGCCGCGGAAATACGCTTTGCCGCCATCTTCACAGCATCCTGGCGGATCAACCCGAGGGGGCCACCGCCGAGGAAAGCCCGGCGATCGGACTGGCTGCGGGCAAGAATGAGATTGTCGGAGAGCGAAAGCGCCGACACGGCCGCATGACCGTGGCGCTCCTCGGGCACGAAACCTGCGCCCATCAGCCGGCGGGCATTGATGCCGCGTGTGCCGACCGGCTTGCCGGATATCAGGATGACATCATCGCTGGCGACCGGATATTCGCCGGACAAGGCATCGAAAAGCTCGCCCTGCCCGTTGCCCGCAACGCCGGCAATCGCCAGAACCTCACCGGCATGGACCTTGAGACAGATATTCTTCAGGGAAACGGCAAACGGCGTTCTGGCGGAGGCGGACAGATGGCGGGCCTCGAGCTTGACGGCACCCTTGGCACTGGTGCCTTCGGCGGTGACATGCGCAACGTCGCTGCCGACCATCATGCGCGCCAGCGAAGACGGCGTCTCCTTGCGCGGATCGCAGGCGCCGGTCACCTTGCCGTGGCGCAGCACTGTAGCGCGGTCGCAGATACGCTGCACCTCTTCAAGACGATGACTGATATAAAGGACCGAGCGCCCTTCGGCCTTCAGCTTGTTCAGTGTTTCAAACAGCCGGTCGGCTTCCTGCGGCGTCAGCACCGAGGTCGGCTCGTCAAGAATGATCAGCTTCGGGTTTTGCAGCAAGGCGCGAACGATTTCGATCCGTTGACGCTCGCCGACGGACAGGTCGGCCACATGCGCATTCGGATCGAGCGGAAGGCCATAGGCATGCGAAAGATCGGACGCCTCCTTGGCGATCCGTGACAGGGACACGCCCGGGTCCATCGACAAGGCAATGTTTTCAGCGACCGTCAGCGCTTCGAACAGTGAAAAATGCTGGAATACCATGCCGATGCCGAGCTTGCGGGCGGCACTCGGACTGGCTATCCGCACGGGCTGCCCCTGCCAGACGATCTGGCCGCTTGTGGGCGCCAGCACGCCGAACAGCATCTTGACCAGCGTCGATTTTCCAGCGCCATTTTCGCCCAGAAGCGCATGGATTTCGCCCGGCCTGATATCGAGATTGATTCCGTCGCAGGCCGCGAATGTGCCGAACAGTTTTGTCAGTTGGCCAACAGCCAGCAATAGACCGTTGGCGGGTTCTCCTTCAGCCGGCACGCCGCCTCTCTTTTCTCATTTTCCTGCTGCCCTGGCTGCCTCTCCGGCTTGTCTCAAGGTATCAGCAATGTTGTTCCGCTCGTTTTTCTTGCTTCCAGATCCGCATGCGCCTGGCTTGCATCGGCAAGCGCATAGGTCTGGTTGATATTGATACGCACTTTGTTGCTTTGCACAACATCAAACAGGGAGTTTGCACACGCCTCCAGTGCCGGCCGCGTCGAAACATAGCTGAACAAGGTCGGCCGCGTTGCAAACAACGACCCCTTCTGGGCCAGAATGCCGATGTTGACGCCCTCTACCGGACCCGACGAATTGCCGAAGCTGACCCAGAGGCCGCGCGGCTTGATGCAGTCGAGCGAGGCCGGATAGGTGTCCTTGCCGACCGAATCATAGACGACATCGACACCCTTGCCGTTGGTGATCTCCTTGACCGCGCTGACAAAATTGTCGGTGCGGTAGTTGATCACGTGATCATAGCCATGGGCAAGCGCCAGATCGATCTTGTCCTGGGATCCGGCTGTCCCAATGACGGTCGCGCCAAGCGCCTTTGCCCATTGGCCCGCGATCAGACCGACGCCGCCGGCGGCCGCGTGAAACAGAAGGGTGGTTTCCGGGCCGACCTTGAAGGTCTGGTTGAGCAGATACTGCGCCGTCATGCCCTTCAGCATCATCGCCGCCGCCGTTTCCAGCGTGATGCCGTCAGGCACTTTCACCAGCTGCGAAATCTCGATGTTTCGCTCGCTCGCATAGGCGCCGTCGGAGGACGCATAGGCAACGCGGTCGCCCACGGCAAAGGTGCTGACATTGTCGCCCACTGCCGTGACGATGCCGGCGCCTTCCTTGCCCGGAATGAACGGCAGCCCCTCGGCCGATTTATAAAGGCCGGTCCGGAAGTAGACGTCGATGAAATTCACGCCGACCGCGGTCTGGCGAATCTGCACCTCACCCGGTCCCGGGGCGGAAAGTGTCACCCCCTCGATTTTGAGAACCTCCGGCCCGCCAAGCGTGCGCACCATGATGGCCTGTGCCATGAAACCTCCTCAACCCCGTCCAAGCCGGGGAAATATCTGCAAGACGAAACCGATGACGTAGAGATAGATGCCGGTGCCGACGACGCCGGCAACGACCCAGGCCGGCGTGTCGAAATGCAACAGCAGCGCATAGCCGCTGAGAACCGACCAGACGGCAAAGACCGCCAGGTTGAGCGGCCGCAAGCGCTGGACGCGGACCGGATGCAGGAAGTTGATCGGCATGAAGGTCAAAACGACCGAGACGAAAACGACAATAGAAGCAGCGACTTCGCTGGCATCGATGACGAACAGCGTAAACACCACCATGTTCCAGACAACCGGGAAGCCGGAGAAGAAATACTCGTCCGTCTTCATGCCCATGTCGGCATAGTAGATCGCGCTCGACATGACGATGGCGCCGGCGGCAAAGAACGACCACGGCTCGCCGATCATGCCGCTCTGATAAAGCGCGAAGGCCGGAAGCAGCACATAGGTGACATAGTCGATGACATTGTCGAGCGTATCGCCGGACCAATTGGGCAGGACTTCCTTGACCCGAACCTTGCGGGCAATCGGCCCGTCGATGCCATCCACGGCAAGGGCCAGACCCAACCACCAGAACATATCGACAAACCGGTGCTCGGCTGCGGCGACCACGCCGAGAAAGGCCAGAAAGGAGCCGGATGCGGTGAGAATATGGACGGAAAATGCGCGAATTTCCGCGTAGGGCACGCGCTTGTAGTTAAAAAACCTCATCGGCAGACGCACCCTGTCCTTACTCTGCGCTTTCCCCGAAGCATGCTGAACCGGCCGTCTCAACGGCCCACGCTCCCGTACCCGCCTGTCGCGCGGTGTTGGCGGTAATATGCACCGTTTGGGTTTGGCTGCCAGCAAAAATCACCAGACGTCGCAAAAGCACAACAATCAGCTGTGGATGCGACCGGAGGTCTGCGCCATTTCACCCCATTTCCTTCGCGGCCTGCGGCGGTTAAGATTGAGAGCCTTAACAGATGCATGCACAGGAACCGGTCGCCATGGAGCACTTTGAAATCGCAGTCGTCGGCGCCGGGCTGGCCGGCTCGCTCGCAGCGCTGGCTTTCGCCGACAAGGGCCAGAGCGTCGCGCTGATTGCGCCGGCAGCCGGCCGTGCCGACGGGCGCACCACGGCTCTGATGGACCAGTCGCTTGAGCTTGTCCGCGAACTTGGCCTCTGGCAGGCGATCGCCCCTTTGGCAGCCCCCCTTTCCAGCATGCGGATCATCGACGGAACGAACCGGTTGCTGCGGGCGCCAACGGTGACCTTTCATGCGGCCGAGGTCGGGCTGGAGGCGTTCGGATACAATATTCCCAACGCGCCCTTCCTTGCGCTCCTGGAAAAGGAGGCCGGGAAACGGCCGTCGCTAACGCGCATCGTGGCGAGCCTGTCTGAGGTCGAATTCGAAACGGAACGGACAATCCTGACGCTCGACGACGGCCGCACGGTGAGCGCCAGCCTCGTCGTCGGCGCCGATGGCCGGAAATCCGGCGTGCGCGAAGCGACAGGGATCGAGGTTCGCAACTGGTCCTACCCGCAAAGCGCAATGGTGCTCAATTTCGCCCATCAGGTGGCGCACCAGAACATTTCGACGGAATTCCATACGCCGCACGGCCCTTTCACCCAGGTGCCCCTGCCCGGCGGTTTGCGCTCGAGCCTTGTCTGGGTGCAAAAGCCTGAAGACACCGAAGCCGCATTGGCGCTTTCGCCCGGCGCCCTGGCCTTGGCAGTCGAACAGCGCATGCAGTCCATGCTCGGGAAAGTCACCGTCGAAGGGGCGCCGCAGTCGTTTCCGCTGTCCGGCATGGCCGCCAAATCCTTCGGCAAGGGCCGGGTGATCCTGATCGGCGAAGCCGCCCACGCCTTCCCGCCGATCGGCGCGCAGGGGCTCAATCTCAGCCTGCGCGACATCATGGCCGCGGTCTCCCTGATGGGTTCCTCGCCTGTTCCCGATGATTTTGGCGCACGCTACGACCGAAAGCGACGAACGGATATTCTCAGCCGTACCGTCAGCGTCGATCTGCTCAATCGTTCGCTCCTGTCCGATTTCCTGCCGGTGCAGATGCTGCGCGCGGCGGGGCTGCAGGCTTTGGCGAGCCTAGCGCCGCTGCGCAATCTGATGATGCGCGAAGGGATCAATCCCGGCAGCGCCCTGCAATCCCTGCGCGGCGCGCTACGGGAAAAGATCGGCAGGAAGAGCGCCTGAAGTGATCAGATAGAGCAACATCGTCACCGTCGCCACGGACAAAACCGTGGTGATCAGGATCGTAGCCGACGCCCGCTCCTGCCAGACGCCGTATTGCTGGCCGATGACGAAGACATTGGTCGCGGTCGGCAGTGACGCCAAAAGCACGGCCGTCTGCACCCAGACCGGTTCGAAATTGCCGGCAAAGCTCAAGACCAGATACATCAGTACCGGGTGAAGGATCAGCTTTGCCGGAACGATGTAGCCGATCTCGGCGGGAATGCGTTTCAGTGGCCGCAACGCCAGCGTCACACCCATGGCAAACAGGGCGCAGGGTGCTGCTGCCTGTGCCAGATAGTCGATCAGCCTTAGGACCGGAACCGGCGGCTGGAACGAGAAGTAGGCCGCGATCACACCGGTGATCGTCGACAGAATGAACGGATGCAGCAGGATTTTTTTGGCGATGGCAAGTGCCAGCCGCCCCGGCGCGCTCTTCTCGCCCCCGGCCAGCGCCATCATCGCCGGTGCGACCATAAAATGCAGGACATTCTCGAAGCAGAAGATCAGAGCCACCGGCACGGCTGCCGGTTCGCCGAGCGCCAGCAACGCCAATCCCGGCCCCATATAGCCGATATTGCCGTAGGCGCCCGCCAGTCCCTGCACGGTCGATTCGGCCAGAGAATTGCGGCGGATCAGGTAGCCCGCCCCGAAAACCACCGCGAAGACGGTGTAGGTGGCGCCGATGGAGGAAAATACGAAGTCGAAACGGGTCAGCTGCTCGATCGGCGTCTTCGAGACCAGTTTGAAGAATAGCGCGGGCAGTGCCAGGTAAATGATGAAGATATTGAGCCAGCCCATGGCATCGCCGGCGCCCTCGCCGGCCGGATTGCGGGCAAGCCTCGCCGTCAGGTAGCCGAGGAAGATCAGGCCGAAGAACGGCAGTACCAATCCCGATATTTCGGCCATTTTTTTCCGCGAGCCTCTATTGAAGGTTCGTGCTTAGCCGATTTGCATCAGGACGGGAAAGGTCTCCTGGAACCAGATCGCCATGGAACTGATGAAACCGAAGACGAAGGCAAGGCCGGCGAGAATCAGGAATACGCCCATCAGCTTTTCCACCAGGCCAAGATGGCGGCGGAAGCGCGACAGGAATTTCATAAAGGCGCCGGAGAACCCGGCAGCAATCCAGAACGGAATGGCCAGCCCCAGCGAATAGACAGCCAAAAGCATCGCGCCGTCGGTCACCGTGTCGCGCGCAGCCGCAACGCCGAGAATGGTGCCGAGCACGGGGCCGATGCACGGCGTCCAGCCGAAGGCAAAGGCAAGCCCCATGATATAGGCGCCCGACAAGGTCGCAGGCTTGCCGCCGCCCTGGAAACGCGCCTCTCGCCCGAGGATGCCGATGCGGAAAACACCGAGAAAATGCAGCCCCATGATGATGATGACGATGCCGCCGATGCGCGAGAGGATGTCGATATGCTGGCGCAGCACCAGGCCGATGCTGGATGCCCCTGCCCCAAGCGCCACGAAAACGGTGGCAAAGCCGAGCGTGAACAGGAAGGCGGCGCCGAACACCGCGCGCCGGGTCCCCGTGGAGGCCACCTGGGTTTCGCCACCGCGGAACTGATCGACCGATATGCCCGCCATATAGCAGAGATAGGGTGGCACCAGCGGCAGGACGCACGGCGACAGGAAAGATAGCGCGCCCGCCAGAACGGCGGTCCAGATGGAAATATCAGCGATGGACACCAGGTCAAAACTCCAGCCTGCAACAAGCTCGCGCCGTCTTAGCGCCGAAGCCGGTGGCAAACCAATCACCTTTTGGCGATCTCCTTGTAAATCATCGTTTTTGCACTTTCGCGCTTTTTTTGGGTTGACCAAAACGAGCCCGCTGTGCATATGTCCGCCCACTTCCGCCGGGCACAACAGCCGGGTTGTGGGAGAGCGTAGCTCAGCCGGTAGAGCAACTGACTTTTAATCAGTAGGTCCAGGGTTCGAATCCCTGCGCTCTCACCAACGAAGCTTAACGATTTCAACGGTTTAAGCATAGTAATTACGGGCAAGCTTTAACTAGATTTACCGTGGCTTACGGCACATATCGACCTTTTAAGTCACATGATGACACATGGCCCATCAGTGGCTTTTCGCACGCTCAGCCTTCCTCGCCGCGTCTGCGAACCGCCACGGCAGCCTGCCTTTCCTGCTTGTTCTTAGCTTTTTTCTCCGCCGCCCACTTCTAACGCTCGGCCAACTTGGCCGCCTTCTTTTCCTGCGCTTCCAGCTTGCCTCGCGCTCTGATCTGCTCAACAACCTATAAGCAGCCGACGGGATGCACTCTGCTCCCGCGCGCGATCAACCACAGGCGCCGAAGGCGGCCTCGGCGCCGCACAGATGCGCAGTATTTCCTTCACCGCGTTGATCGTCGTGACGTCTTTGCCCGCGATCCGCATCACCACAAGACGGCCCTGACGGCCTCTTTGCGTAAGTTGATTGATCCCGCTCAACTGACGGCTATCGTCCCAACATTTAGCTGCCCGAATTCAGCTCGTGGAAAACCCAAACTGAGTAAGGTGGCGGGCCCCCGCCCCGCAGGTGGCTCAACCATAAGGAACCAACGACTTGCCTGTGCGTTTTGACACAATCAGATAGAAAGGAACCCGTCATGAACAACATAGTTTACATCGTCGGACTGGTCGTCATCGTCATCGCGGTTTTGTCGTTTTTCGGGCTTCGTTGACCAGACCCAACCTATCTAGATCTTGCCAAACGGCGCGCGGCCATGCCCAAAACAGCCGCGACTCCGACCATAACCGTGATGCCAGCAATCGCTGCCGCAGAATTGGAGAGCGGTCGCGGTGCTGACGTTGGTGCCGGAGACTTTAGGAGGGCCGAAACTCTCTCTCGGAGGTGGGCGACATAGGCGGTCAGCCGGCGAACTTCCTCAGCCGCTGACAGGCCAACTGTGCCTTGGCTGGAAGGATCCGACTGAGCATAGTCGCTCTCTAGCCCCTCGCTATCAAGCTCCCCGAAATATTCCTCAAGCTCATTACCCGAGAGGTTCCATTTGCCTGGTTGTTTGTAACTGCCGCGCATGATGACCCTATCCTTGTTTGATGGTGATCAAACAACGCGGGTGGAGGCAAAAGGATGCATGAGCGACTGTCGGTTTTCTGCGGGACAATAAAAAGCCGCCATCCGTTTCCAGATGGCGGCGCTAATATCGTTTAAGAATATAAAAATCGCGTAATATAAAATGCAACACTGAGTGCCCATATAACAATGCAATTTTAGGGGTTTTTCAAGTTCCATTTCTGGGGGGCTCCTCCATCACCGAAGTCTCTCTCCACGGCATCAACACCTCCCGCAAAGCGAAAACTGTTACCCATGTCTCCGGCACAATTCGTCACCTATCTCTCAAGTCGGGCAAAATAAAATCAATAACCTACATGATATTGGCCGCTCAAAACCAGCCAGTGAGACTTCGTATGGAATATCGGAAAAGTCGCACGCGTTCATACAGACGAAGCTGGACCCCTTGAAAGCAAAACAGCGTCACCGGTGAGGCGACGCTGTTGATGTCCCCACCGGAATCATCCGGCCGGAACGGTTCTGGTTCAGTAGCCTTGTGCCTGTTCGCCGCGCCGGTAATAGCCGGGCCGCTCCGGGTTGTATTCCGGAACTTCGCAGCGCGGATCGTTGTAGCAGCGGCGATCACGGTCCCTTGGGCGGTCTCTGTCGCGCCAGTCGGCGCGGGCGTCCTCGTCACTCCGGTCGCGCCAGCGTTCATCACGGTTGTAGCGATCGGAGTAATCGCGCGGGGGCGAATTGTAGCCACCGTCGTCATAGGAAACGCTTTCGCAGCCAGTAAGCGCCAGGCCTGAAAGGCCGATTGCGGCCGCGAGTATCATGGTTTTCATTGTCATTGCTCTCTCCATTCAAGGGAGAGATATGGCTGTGGTGGGATTGCGGCAAGAGGGAATGAGGAGAGACGTCTTTCTGCTCGCCCACCCCCCCCCAAAAAAAATTGGCGCCGCTCGGGCGGCCGTAAAAGGCTGTGCTGATGAAGGCCGTGGCCGCAATCCTGTCAGTTGCGCCCGTGACGCAGTTTCATGGGGCTGTCGCCATATTGACGCTTGAAGGCGCGCGAGAAGGACGACAGGCTGTCAAAACCGCAGCGAAGAGCGACCTCGCGGATGCTCAGCTGGGTATCGCTGACCAGCCGCTGCGCGGTCTGCAGGCGCAGCCGCAGATAGTAGTTGCCCGGACTGATGCCGAGCGCCCTGGCAAACCGCATTTCCAGCTTGCGCTGCGACTGCCCGGCACGAAGCGCAAGGGTCGCGATCGACAATGGCCGGTCGAGCGTCCGTTCCATCAACCGGATCGCCCGGGCAAGCTCCGGATCGAGCGCCTCCATGCGGCCAAGCGACACCAGCGGCTGTGCATCCGTCGAAGCATGTGTCTCGTCATAGACAAAAATGCTCGCCACATCCAGCGCGACGGCCGAGCCGAATCGCTGCCGGATCATATGCAGCATCATATCGAAGGTCGGCGATGCGCCGCCGGAGGTCCAGAATTTTCCGTCGGTGACGAACCGGTCGGCCCTGACGGAAACGTCGGGAAAAGCCAGCGCGAAATCCTCCAGTTCCTCCCAGTGCGCCGTCGCTGCGCGCCCATTGACGAGGCCGCAGCGCGCCAGGAGCCAGCATCCGGATTCGATGCCGGCGACGACAGAAAAATGCCGGGCGCAGGCCTGCAGGCTGGCGATGAACGGTTTTTGCGCATGGCGGTCCAGATTGAAACCGCCGATGACCAGCAGGCAATCGCCCTGCGCCCGCGCCGAAAACGCCCCGTCCACCGCAATCGAGACACCACAGGTGAGAAGAACCGGTTCGCCGTCGGGCGACAGGATTTTCCACTCGAACAGAGTTTTACCGGCCACCCGGTTGGTGGCACGCATCGGATCCAGCACCGAGGCGAGCGACATGATCGATGATTCGGGCAGGACAACGATCACAACCTTCACATCGCGATCGGAACTCTTAAGTGACGACATCCCATAAATGTCAAATTTTCTGCGCTTTATGTCAAATGGATTAGCATCACTCAGGCATGATGCCGGTGTAAGACCTCCCGTCCGCAGTGCTTTAGCCTGCGGATGTCTGGAAATTCCCCTACCGACCTTTACCGGACGGGTCGAACGGCAGAGATGCCTTCGGCCCGTTTTTTTTAAATGAGCATCGTTTCATCGCCCGGTGCTTTCTTCTGCCGCCACCTTTTCTCGTTCCGGCTCCCGTTCCGGGCCGATCGGTTTCGACTTCATCGCGCCTTGAAGCTTGCCGACGGCATAAAGCACCGTCAGCCCGGCAGCCAGCGCAAAAGCGGCGATCAGCCAGTGGCCAAAGCCGAGGGCGAGGCCGATTGCGCCGGCAAGCCACATGCCAGCCCCCGTTGTCAGGCCCCGGACCTCGCCGCGCGACAGAACGATCGTTCCCGCGGCAAGGAAAGCCACGCCCGCGGTGACGGCCTCGACCACCCGCAGCGGATCGATGCGCACCTGTTCGTCGGACAGACCCGGCATATGCACGCTCTCAATCGAGATGATGGCGAAGACGGCGGATGCCAGGCTGATGAGAATATGCGTCCGCAGACCCGCGGCCTTGTCCTGCGCCTCGCGTTCGAAACCGATCAGGCCGCCGAAGAAAATCGCGCCGCAGAAGCGGGCGACGATCACCGGATAGGGAATTTGCGTGGCGGGAAACATGTCTGCAAAAATCTGGTCCATGCGGCCTGAACGCGTCGACCTAAAACATGGTTCCGACGGCCATCGGGAGATCATAAATGCATCGGCGCGAGAACGCATCCCTCGTTGCCTGGATCAACGATGGCAGGTGAAGGAACGAAACCGGTCAGCCGGGCGTTACAGCACGGTTCAACGGAGGAAATTCACATGCTGCGCGCTGGTCTTTTATGGTTCATGGGGGTTCCCCTCATCGTCGTCATCCTGATCTGGCTGCTCTATTTCTAGCACTGGAGGCTGTGATGACAGATCCACCTGTCCAGACTGCTCTCCCGGTCCACCGCGACACATGCGGTTACCGCCATTTCATGATGCGGGAATTGCTGATCTGGCATGTCGGCGTTCCCTGCCGACCGGCAGCTTGCTGACGCCATTCACACCGATCGTGCCACATTCCGCCGCTTCTGCCGTCCAGACTATGGCGCGGACTTCGAAACCGCCGGGTCGCTCGAAAAATCCGTGAAAAAACTCTGGCATCTGGAGCCTGCTCCAGGCAGCCGGTCTGATCTGACGGTCGCATGCCGTCCGCGAAGTTGTGACACGCCCGCATTCGTGTCCCGCCGGGAACAATTAGCCTCTTCTAAAGTTTTCTGAGTGGAAGGGAGGTTACGCGGAAAATCGACAGCAATATGCCACTGCACTATCCCGAAAACATAAAGCGCACCGGCTGAACGCTCGTGATAGCGGAAAGGCCGTCGCATTGATCGTCAATGGAGGGCGAAATGAAGCATCGCGAATTCGATCAACTACAACTTCTTGCCAAGATCAATCAACACTATCCGCAACAAGTCATGTCGCGCGAGGCCCGCATCCAACGTTGGGTGGAGCTCCTCGAAGGGGAATCTCACCGTCTCCTCTCGACACTGCGCGAAACCGAATATCAGCCGGCTGCGGTGCGTGCTGGGTTGCGCAGCGACAACTCGGCGATCACAGTGGCCTTCGACGATCCCGTTCTCCGGGCAGCTGGCCTGGAAGGCGATACTTACGGAGAGGCAAAGCGATTTTTCCAACTGTCTGATAGGCAGTTGCACAGAATTGTCTGCTTCTGCCATTTCGGCACAACGGTAAGTGCAGAAACGACCGCCCGCTATATTCGCGCGAAGTATATTGACAAACCGAAGGGTGTTTTTGCCCGTCTGTATAGTATGTTCGCTGTATAACAGATGGCACTGCGGCAAACTCGTGCCGGTGCCTCGCGATGAGGCACCGGTTGAGCCTGCTACACCAAGGGTGTGGCGCCCATAGGAGGATAAAGCCTTGCTGGCAATTATCGTAGGCGCGGGAATGGTCCTGGGTGGCTTGCTGCTTTTGTTCCGAGAGGCGCTCGGCCGCGGCCGTTTGAGCGATCCGCATCACTCTTCTCGCAACATCGCTAGGCCTACTTTAGAGCCGTGGAGACAGGGCCTCGGCTTCCTCGGAGTAGCAAGCAATTGGCCGAGTTTGGGCTTGATTGTCGTTGGCGCTATTCTCCTGTTTGCTGGTGCCTTCTAGGATGGTCTACGTGCCCTGTCGGTGGCAAACACGTTTCTCGTGTTTCGCCCGGATAAACACCGCCCAAGCTCATTGGCTTTGCCCGATACTCCTCAAAAGATGGGCGGTTGGGCGGCATGGGTAACAATTCGGGATAGCCATGCGCCTTCCTGCGCCAATCAGGTAACGGCTACGGCTCCGATCCTGCTGATCCCGACGATCAATATCCCAACCTTGGCTCGCCAGTTCGGGCAATTGGTCCGAAGCTATCCGAGAGCAAGAGGCCGGTCGCGTCTGCAGAGCCGCACCGGTTTTGAGAAAAGAACCGAGTGAAATCAGTAAGTCGTGATTGCGCCGGATTTGCTTGAGGATCACCGGCGATGCCAGTTGAAGGATTTGCCGTCCTATTCGACGATACAGGTTTCGGTGCCAACAGGAACAATTATTGGCTGCGGCGGTTAACCTTGGAACGTGAGGAGCTGACGTTATGAGATTGGAACCCCGCCAAATTGTCGTCTCGGCAGAGCGCCTGGAGGATTGCCAGGATTCTCTCGAAGACACGTTTCACGAGATCGTCGATCAGGCGATTAGCTGTGGCTGGTCAATTGACGAAATCTTGATTGCCCTTAACGGACTGATATCGCAGGAATTTGCCGACCGGGATCGGGCGACATTGCATTAGACATCTGGATCGAGCGCATAGGCAAGCGCTTCATTCAGTCACTCATCCGATAGCCGGGGACCGGCGAGACCTACCTCATCCCCGCGTTCACCAAGTTGTTCGCCAACCAGACCGATCTAAGAGCGCTTGGTCGAGCCTCGCCCAAAACGATTTGCGTCGCGTACTTGTTCAAAATCAACATTCCCCCATGCTCCGCCTGCAGATGCAGCGCTGGCGGGTCTTCGACGACTGCGGGCGGCGGCATGTGCCTATCCAGCGTGCGAAAGAAACGCCTCCGTCTCCGTGAGTTCCAACTGGACTGAAAACCGGTTACCCAGCAGTTCCAGGGAGGCATCGTGGGTCTCGTCAGCGCCGCTGAAAACGGCGTCTTTCAAAACAATGGTGCGGTAGCCGAGATCGACCGCACCCATCACTGTCGCCAGCACACAAACGTCCGTTTCCCCACCACTGATAACGAGGGTCGAGACCTGCAGGCCGGAAAGCGCGTGATGCAGGCGTCCATCGAACCACGGCGAATAAACGCATTTGTCGAAGCAGGTGGCCGGCGGAACATATTTCTTCAGTGGCGGCACGACATCTGTCATCTCCCGCGGAAGATGCTCACCGGTCATCATCCACCATTTGTCGTAGTAGGCGCGCCATGTTCCAGGCATCGCGCCCGGCTTTTCAGGTGGAATAAATCGGGTAAAGACGGTCCGCTCCGCGTGCCGGCCCGCAATTTCTGTAACCCTTGGCAACACCGTCGCCATCCAGGAAACGTGCCAAGGCGTCTCCTCGGCAAACATCCTTTGCATATCGACACAGATATGGCGCCATTGACCGGTCAGGGACATCTGAACTCCAATACCAAACAACGGAACAGGTTGAGAGCGAAGCCGGCCCGTTCCCGCCGCAAAAGGCACAGTATACGCCTTACTCAGGATCAGCTCGGTGTGGAACCGAATCTGCCTTGCTTGTCATGAATCGTACGGAACCAGACAAGGCTAAGTCTCGCCGTTTGGGTTCGGCGCCGGTGTCTCTCTTGTGTCCCGGCACGGGTGCTTGTGATCGTCAGGCTCAGGTGCCGCTTTCTGGCGATCGGGATAGGGGACAGGCTGCTTTTTTGGGACGATCCTCTTGGGTGGGGCAGCAATTTCCTTGCGCATAGCCAGTTACTCCCGTTTCAACAATAAGAACCGGCTAGCAGGACTGAAGGTTCCAAGATGACCGCGAATTGAAACGGGCTTGAATAGGATATCGGGACGCAGGAACCCGATTCCTGCGTCCCGATCGAACATTCGCAACAATCAGATATTGGCAAGCAGGTCGTTGATACGGCTCTCGGCGCTGCTAAGGGCTTCATCAACGGTCTTGTCGCCGTTCACGGCTGCACCGACTTCTTCGCCGATAATGTCCTGAATGGCGAACTGGCGCTGGACGGCACCGGGCAGCGAGCGGCCGGTCTGAGCAATTTCCGCGATGTTGTCACGGTGCGGCAGCGACTTGAATTCCGGCATGTCGAAGACGGCCTTGACCGCCGGCAGGTGGCCGGTGCGAGCCCACTGGAAGTCGTTGTCGGCCAGGAACTTGAAGAGCTTGCCGACCGCTTCCGTCTGCTCCGGCGTGCGGTCCTTGTGGGGGAGAACCCAGCTGTGGCCGTCGGCATAGGTGCTGTCGCGGCCCGGATAGAGCTGCGGAACCGGGTAGACGGTGTAACCCTTGGCAAGCGGCGTGCCTTCCTTTTCCGACTGGGCGACGAAATCGCCGATCAACCAGGTGCCGTTGACGGCAATACCACCATCGCCATTGGTGAATGCGGTGACCGCAGCAGCATAATCTAAGCCCGTCGTGGTCAGCCCTTCGTCCTTGATCTTCTTCATGAACTCGACAATGGTCTTGGCTTCCGGCGTGTTCAGCGTGATCTTGGCCGGGTCGGCGAAGAAGTCGGCGTTCTGCTGCTGCAGCAGCGTGTAGAGGACGCGGGCATAGGAGGCGGTCTCGTTGGCAAGGATCTGGACGAGGTAGGGCTTGCCGGTCTTTTCCTTGAACTGCTTGCCCTGGGCGATCAATTCGTCGGCGGACGCCGGCAGGATCGGCGTGCCATCCGCGTTGACGAGGCCGGCCTGCTTCATCAGGTTCAGGTTGACGTGGAAGAGCATGGTCCAGTTATCGAACGGCAGGCCGAACATCTGGCCTTCCTTGGTGACGCCGCCGCGGGCCGCATCGGTGAAGCTGTCGGGCGAAATGCCCTGAGCCGATAGAACATCGTCGATCGGATCGATCAGTCCGCGCGACTGGTAGTCGGAGATCGCCGAATAGTGCATCGAAACGACGTCCGGAGCCGCACCCGAAGCGAGCTGGGCGTTAAGCTGGTCGTAGCCCGGCCATTCGACGGTGGTCACATTGACGTCGATATCCGGATTGTCGGCCTCGAACTTGTTGACCAGCGAGGTAATGATGCCGCATTCACCGACGGCCTTGGAAACGTCGGTGACGGTTGCGTAGTCCGCGTCGCAGGCGCCGAAGAAGCGCTGCAGCTCGATCTTGGTCTGGGCCTGGGCCGAGGTGGCGCAGGTCAGCGCAAGCAGGGCTGCCGTGCTGAGTAGAAAACGTCTCATGGTCTGTCTCTCCCTTTGAAGGGGCTCCCTGCCCCGTTGAAACCTGCTGCGGCCATCCTCCCGGCCGCAGCAGCAGTCACTTCACAGCACCACCCGAAACCGCGGTAACGATATGGCGCTGGAAAATCACGTAGACGATCAGAACCGGCAGGCTGGCAAAGACCGCCTGGGCGCTGAGAAAGCCTAGTCCTTCGCTCTGGGCGAAATTGGTCTGGGACGAGGCGATGCCGATGGTGAGCGTGAACATCTCCTTCCTCGTGGCGGAGATCAGCGGCCACCAGTAATCGTTCCAGGCATGCAGGAAGGTGAAGATGCCGAGCGTTGCCTGGGCCGGCAGCGTTAAGGGCAGAAGCACCCTCCAGAAAATGCGCAGCGGCGATGCATTGTCGAGCAGCGCTGCCTCGTCAATCTCCTTGGGGATCGCCTTGAAGAACTGGGTCATCAGGAAGACCCCGAAGGCAGACGAAAGGCCCGGCAGGATCAGTCCGACATAGGAGTTGTGCAGCCCGAACCAGTTGAACATCTGGTGACGGGCGATGATGACCGCCTGTTCCGGCACGGCAAGGCCGAACAGCACGATGACGAAGATCGTCTTGCGGAACGGAAATTCGAGGCGGGCAAAGGCATAGCCGGCAAGCGACGACAGCACGAGCACGCCGAAAGTTTGTCCAATCGCAACCACGAGGCTGTTGAAGAACCAGCCGAAGGCCTGCGACGAATAGAGGATGTTGACGTAGTTGGCGAGCGTGTAGGGCAGCGCGAAGACGGATTCCGTGCCGAGCATCAGCTCCTTGTTGTCCTTGATCGACAGGCCGACGAGCCAGGCGACGGGCGCCATCATCACGATCGAGAGGGCAATGGCGATCGTCAGAAGGGTACGGTTGGCGGTCAGTCCTTCGGGACGATAGGTTGATTGATCCGTGGTCATTCGGCAGCCTCCGACTTGCGGGTCGAGACGATATATTGGGCCATCGCCGCGACCAGAATGATGAGGAACAGAAACTCGGAGGCTGCGGCTGCCTTGCCGACATCCCAGCGCACGAAACCCACCTCGTAGATATACATGACCAGCGGGCGGGACGATCCGTTCGGGCCGCCATTGGTCATCAGCTGCGCCTGACCAAAGAGCTGAAACTGCATGACGATCTGGATGATCGTCACCAGCATGATCGTGCGGGCGATCGACGGCAGGGTGACGCGGGTGAGCACCCGCCAGGGGCTGGCGTTGTCGAGAGCGGCTGCCTCGTAGAGATCGTTGGGGATCTGCTGCAGGGCCGCAAGGAACAGCATCATCGGCAGGCCGAGGCACCACCAGACGGTGGCGACGCCGACGGAAAACAGCGACCAGCCGCTTGTCGAAAGAAAGTTGACCGGCTGTACCCCGAATGCTTCGGAAGCCACCGCCAGGAGCCCATCGCCGGGAATGAAGACGAAACGCCAGATCAGCGTCACGATCGTCACCGACAACACGGAAGACGAGAAGAACAGGCCGCGCAGGAACGAGGTCGTTCGCGTCGTCCTGTTGAGGGCAAGCGCCAGAAACAGTCCGAGCGCCACCAGTGCGGGAACGCTGACAACAACGAAGACGATGGTGTTGCGCAGCGCTTGCAAAAAGACCGGATCGGCCAGCACCCGCGCGTAGTTTCCGAAGCCGACGAAGCGGCCGGGGCCGAAAAGATCGACCTTGTGCAGGCTCAGCCACGCCCCCCAGACGAGCGGGAAGACAAGAAGCACCAGAAAGACGGACAGATACGGGAGAACGAAGAGGCCGTTGCTCCACTGGCTGCGGCGATAGCTCTCGGCCATGTCAGTCGCCCTCCGAGTGGTGGGCGATGCCGGCAGCGTCGAAGAGGTGAAGCGCGGAGGTGTCGAGCGCGATCTGCAGGATATCGCCGATACGCGCTTCGCTGCGTCCGTCGGTTTCAGCCGTCAGCTTCGTGCCATCCGTGAGATGGCCGTAGATCAGCGTGCGATCGCCAAGCCGCTCCACGACTTCGGCCGTGAGCGGAATGCCCGTCTGGCCCGCCGGCAGCACGATGATATCTTCAGCGCGGATGCCGAGGCTTGCTCCCTCAGGCGAAAAGCGCGACGGCAGGCGGAATGTGGCATGGATATCACCAAGACCGCTGGTACCAATTGTTATCGTATCGCCATTGCCCGTCACGCTCGTGAGCGGCACGAAGTTCATTGCCGGCGAACCGACGAAGCCGGCGACGAAGCGGCTTGCCGGGCGCTGATAAATTTCCATCGGCGTGCCGATCTGCTCGATCTTGCGGTTGTGCATGATGACGATGCGGTCGGCGAGCGTCATGGCTTCCACCTGATCATGCGTCACGAAGATCATCGTGCTGCCGAGGCGGGCGTGCAGCTGGGCAAGTTCCAGCCGGGTGCGTCCGCGAAGGGCGGCATCGAGGTTCGACAATGGCTCGTCGAACAGGAAGGCTTTCGGTTCCTTGACGATGGCGCGGCCGATCGCCACGCGCTGGCGCTGGCCGCCGGAGAGTTTTGCCGGCTTGCGCGCGAGCAGATGGGCAATTTCGAGCGTCGCGGCCGCCTGCTGGACGCGGCGCTCGATCTCGCCCTTGGGCAGGCCGATGTTTTCGAGCCCGAAGGACATGTTCTGGGCGACGGTCATATGCGGATAGAGCGCATAGGACTGGAAGACCATGGCGACGCCGCGTTTACCCGGCGGCAGCGTATCGACGCGCTGTTCGCCCACCGAGATCGTGCCGTCCGTCACGTCCTCCAGACCTGCAATCATCCTGAGCAGCGTGGACTTGCCGCAGCCCGAGGGCCCAAGGAAGACGACGAACTCGCCTGCCGTGATCGACAGCGAAATGTCGTCCAGCACGGAGAGCGCGCCGTAGCGCTTGGTGACGTTGGTTATTTCGATCGATGCCGACATGGTTCCTCCTCCCCGTCGTTTCAGCCTTACGCGCCGAGCCGGATCATCCGGTAGCTCAGCGGCGCGATGCTGGCGACGAGACGGCCACCGGCTGTCGATGCGCCTGAACCGTCCCGCGGCTCGATCTCTTCACGCTCCGGTCCGTTGACGGCGCGCAGGTCGTGGCCCTCCATGACCTTGTCCATGATCACCCTGCGGTCGCCGAAACCTTCCAGCGAGAGAACAAGTTCGACCGCATCCGTCTGGTGGCGGTTGACGATGAAGAACGTGAGCGCGCCATCGGCCTCGGTCTCGACGGCGGAGATGTCGAGATAGGAGACGTTTTCGGCGAAGGCAGTCGAATAGCCCGGGCAATCCAGCGCCAGCTGCAGAGCCTTGCCGCGGCCGTAGCGCGAGGCATAGGCATAGGGGAAGAATGTGGTCTGGCGCCAGGCCGGGCCGCCCGGCACGGTCATGATCGGCGCAATGACGTTGACGAGCTGCGCCAGGCAACCGACCTTCACCACATCCGAGCGGCGGATGAAGGTGTTGAGGATGCAGCCGACCTGCAGGACGTCCTCGAAATTGTAGATGTCTTCGAGCAGCGCCGGCGCATGCGGCCAACCGTCATGGCCTTCCAGCACCTTCCGGTCGGCGTCGCGGGAATGGTACCAGACGTTCCACTCGTCGAAGCTGATATAGACATCCTTCTTGGAGCGCTTCTTCGCCTTGGTATAGGTGATAACGCCGGCGATGGTGGCGATATAGTCGTCGAGACGGGCGTTCTGCGCCAGATAATCGGCGGTGTTGCCCGCGTGATTGTCGAAATACATGTGCAGGCTGATGTAGTCGATGGAATCATAGGTGTAGTCGAGAACCGTTGCTTCCCACGCCGGATAGGTCGGCATCTTCGGCGACGAGGAGCCGCAGACGACGAGCTCGATCGACTTGTCGAAGGCGCGCATGGCCTTGGCGGTCTCAAACGCGATGCGGCCGTATTCTTCCGCCGTCTTCTGGCCGATCTGCCAGGGACCGTCCATCTCGTTGCCGAGGCACCACATCTTGACGTTCCAGGGCTCTTCCCGGCCGTTCTTGCGGCGAAGATCCGACCAGTAGCTGCCGCCCGGGTGATTGACATATTCAAGGAAGGCGCGAGCAGAATCGAGGCCGCGGGAGCCGAGATTGACAGCGAGCATCATGTCGGTGTTCGCCGCTTGCGCCCAGTCGGCGAATTCGTGGATGCCGACATGATTGCTCTCGGAGCTGTGCCAGGCGAGGTCGAGGCGCACGGGACGCTGCTCGCGCGGGCCGATGCCGTCTTCCCAATTGTAGGCCGAAACGAAGTTGCCGCCCGGATAACGTACGATCGGAACGTCGGCTTCACGAACCAGATCGATGACGTCCTGGCGCATGCCGTTCTTGTCGGCAGTCGGATGCTCCGGCTCATAGATGCCCGAATAGACGGCCCGGCCGAGATGTTCGACGAACGAGCCGTAAAGGCGTGGATCAATAGTACCGATGACGTAACCGCTGTGAACGGTGCCGACTGCGCGCATGCTTACCTCCCTGCATATCTGAAAATCAGATATATATCCTTTTGTCGGATACAATACACACGATTGAGCCACCGTCAACCCGGTTTCGGAGTATCGAGGACAGGAATGGAGGAGGTCAGGTCTTCAGGCGCAGAACGATGTCCTGGTCGTAATTGCCGAAGCCGCGGCCGAAAATATTGATTCCGCCGGGATGTTCGGCGGTTTCCGGCACTTCGATGCGAAGCCGGATCGAACGATGTTCAAGCAGGTCGAGATCGGCAAGGCTCGTATCGGAAATCCTGATCCCGTCGATGAAAGTGCCATTGTCCGTCACGCGGAAATATTTGAGAACGCCGTATTGGCTGCCCCTGAGCTTCCACCAGTCTGGCGTGTACTTTCCCCGCCGGTCGCCGAAATCGCCGGGTGAAGTCCAGACGCCGATGCTCTTGCCGTTGATGGAGAGCGTGATGTCGGAAGGCCAGTTGTCGGAGGTGCCGGGAACCTCGGAGGAAAGTTCGAGAACGACCTCCAGCTCCTTGACCTCGGCGCCCTTGATGCGGGCGTTATTGGGGAACTGGTAATCGACATAACCCCTTGTAAACCATAGAAGTCCGGCCTTCATCCGGTCCGGGGCGAGGAATGTGTCGGGGCTGTCGAGATAGCCGATGATGCCGTCACGCGAGCACATGCCGCAAGGAGCGGCAACCTCATAGCCGCTATAGAGACCGACAGGCATGGCGACCTCGATCACCTCCTGGCCGGTCTTGGCCGGGCTTGCAAAGGAAAGCACGATTTCCTCATGCACGACATGACAGACTTTCTGGCTACCCTTGCGCGCCTTGGACACCTCGGTGCGGATCAACCCCGCCTCCTCCAGCAGGTTAAGGTGGGTCGATGTGGTCGATTGCGGCAAGTCGAGCGCTTCGGCAATTTCGTTGACGTTGAGCGCCCCCCGGGCATGCAGCAGTTCCAGCATGGAAAGCCGCGCAGGCGCCGCAAGGCATTTGAGAACCTCCTTGCCGTCCTCCGGACCAATCATCAGAAATCGCGTACTCATATATCCTCCTCGAATGCGAAGTTGATGTGTATCAGAAAACTAGATACGGTCAATGCCTGTTGGTGAGGAGCGCACCTGCGCGCATGCAGAATGGCTCCGAGCGCGCTTGCGCCAGCGATCCAACACCCCACCGATTTTCGAACCAGGCACACATGCCTGCAAAGGGCGGCCCCTGTCCTACCAATCAACGATCCCATGAGAAAACGTTTTCTCACTTGACAATAACCTTGGTAAAAGGTTTTCTCATCGCAGCTGAGGGAGGACGTTCTGGAGATCGCGGGAGCAAGGAAACGGATTACCATTCACGACGTTGCGGCTGCGGCCGGCGTCAGCATTTCGACCGCGTCGAAAGCGCTGAACAACAACGGGCGCATGGGAGACGAGACCCGCGAGCGGGTCAAGCGCGTGGCAGGCGAGATCGGCTTCCGTCCGAACGCCCTTGCCCGTGGTCTGCTCAGCAAACGCAGCTTCACCATTGGACTTCTGACCAACGATACCTACGGCCGCTTCACCTTGCCGGTGATGGCCGGAATCTCGGAGG
This sequence comes from Pararhizobium sp. YC-54, assembly GCF_025847205.1. GTDB lineage: Bacteria > Pseudomonadota > Alphaproteobacteria > Rhizobiales > Rhizobiaceae > Pararhizobium. The sequence goes on from NZ_JAOYTH010000001.1 coordinate 496,070, forward strand.
CGCTGGTCGATCATGGTGTCTCGGTTTTCCTGTGTGCGATCGAGGACGATCCGGCACTAGGCCAAATCCATGTCGAGGCCATGCTCGACAAGCAGGTCGATGGCATCATCGCCACCGGCAAGCGGCTCGACAGGCGGCTGCCCGTCGATCTCTCCAACCTGCCGGTCCCGGTGGTCTACGCTTTTACCGAAGGCACGCCGGACAGCGTCACGTTCCGCTCCGACGATGCGCACGGCGCAACGCTTGCAGTGGAATGGCTCCTGCAGATCGGGCGGCGGCGGATCGTTCACATCACCGGGCCGAAAGATTTCTTTTCGGTGCATGAACGCGCCGATGCCTACAGCCAAGCGGCGGGTAGCGCCGAGCCGGTGATGTATGGCGTCTGGTCGGAAAGCTGGGGCCATGAGGCGATCGCCGAAATCTGGAATAGACCCGGAGAAAAACCGGATGCCCTCTTCTGCGGCAACGACCAGATCGCCCGCGGCGCAGTGGACGCCCTGCGCGAGCGCGGCATCAGGGTGCCGGACGATGTGTCCGTCATCGGCTTCGACAATTGGGAGATTGTCGCAGCGCAGACGCGGCCGCCGCTGACGACGGTGGACATGGAATTGAAGGAACTGGGGCGGCAGGCGGGATTGACCGTTCTGGCGCTCGCAGAGGGACGGCCTGTCGAGCCGGGAGTGAGGAAACTGCCATGCCGGCTGGTTGTCCGGCAGTCATGCGGGAGCAAAACCCCGAGGGAATGAACAAGGCGCCAGAGGAGATGGCGCCATATTGGGAGGAGTGTCATGATCAAGCGTCTACTGGCGGCGACCAGCATCGCTACCCTGTGCCTGGTATCCGGCGCATCGGCCGCCGAAAAAGTCGAGATGTGGGTTCGCACCGGTGTCGGCGATGCCTTCAAGAAGACCGTGGAAGCCTATAATTCCAGCCATGAAAACCAGGTTGCGATGACCGAGGTGCCGTTCTCGGAACTGGTGCAGAAATACGCAACCGCGATTGCCGGCGGTCAGGCGCCCGACGCCCTTTCGATGGACCTCATCTACAATCCCGCTTTTGCCGCCGCAGGCCAGCTTGAGGACCTGACGGACTGGGCAAAGTCCCTGCCCTATTTCAATTCGCTGTCGCCATCGCACGTCAAGCTCGGCACCTATCAGGACCGCATCTACGGTCTGCCGCTGTCCGTCGAGACGTCGGTCTTTGCCTGGAACAAGGACCTCTACAAGAAAGCCGGCCTCGATCCTGAAAAAGCCCCGGCAAGTTGGGACGAAATCACCGCCAATGCGGAGAAAATCCGGGCACTGGGCGACGACACCTACGGTTTCTACTTCTCGGGCGGCGGTTGCGGCGGCTGCATGATCTTCACCTTCACTCCGCTCGTATGGGGCTCCGGTACCGACATCCTGTCCGCGGACGGCAAGACCGCGACGCTCGATACACCGGAGATGCGCAAGGCCGTCGATATCTATCGCAACATGGTCAAGAAAGATCTCGTACCGGCGGGTGCTGCCAGCGATAATGGCGCAAACTTTCTCTCCTTCACAAACGGCAAGATCGGCCAGCAAAGCCTTGGCGCCTTTGCCATCGGATCGCTGGTGACGGAGCATCCCGACATCCATTTCGGCGTAACGCTGATCCCCGGCGCCACGGGCGGAACCTCATCCTTTGCCGGCGGCGACAATTTCGTCATCACCAAGGGCACGCCGAAGATGGATGCCGTCAAGGAATTCCTCGAATATATCTACTCCGAGGACGGCCAGAAGATCATGGCCAAGTATGGCAGCCTGCCGACGCGCGGCGATATCGCCGGCAAGGTGCTCGAAGGTCTCGATCCCCGGCTGCAGGTGGGCATCCAGGCGATTTCGGTCGCCAAGACACCCTATACGCTGCAGTTCAACGACCTGATCAACAGCGCCAACGGCCCATGGGCAACCTTCACCAACGCCGCCATCCTCGGCGAGGACGTCGATGGCGCGTTCTCGAACGCCCAGAGCGAAATGCAATCGATCATCGACAGCGGCCAGTAATCTCCCCGGCTGCTGTGGCCGGGAGGCAAAGCCGCCTCCCGGCCGATTTCCCCAAAATCCATGCGGAGCATTCCCGATGACCGGCACCGGTTCGAAGGCCCTGTTGCCACAACGCAAGAGACGGCGCAGATCGGGTTGGCGCGGCCTTGTTTACATCGCGCCGGCGATGGCGCTCGTCATCCTGTTCTTCATCATGCCGGTGATCTTTACCGGCTGGATGAGCCTGCACAACTGGCCGCTGATGGGCGGCACGCGCTGGATCGGTTTGAAGAACTACGTCCGCATGTTCCACGATGCGCGCTTCCTGTCGGCGCTGCAGTTCACGGCCTACTATACCGTCATCGCGACCGTCGCGATTTTCGCCGTGGCTTTTCCGCTGGCGATCTTCGTCGAAAAGCAACGTCGCTTCGTCAGCGCCTACCGCACCATCATTTTCCTGCCGGTGGTCGTCGGCCTGGCCACCGCCTCGCTGCTCTGGGTGTGGCTTGCCAATGTCGATAGCGGCTTTATCGGTCCGGCGCTGAAAGCGCTCGGGCTGGCGGACAAGAGCCCGAACCTGCTCGCCACCTTCGACGGCGCCTTCCTCACCATCGTCATCATGGTCGTCTGGAAGATTGCCGGTTTTACCATGATCATTCTTCTGACCGGTCTGCAGGCGATCCCGTCCGAACTGACGGAGGCAGCCCGCATCGACGGCGCCGGCCGCTGGCAACGCTTCCGGCATCTGACGCTGCCCCTGATGCGCAAGACGATTGCGCTGGCGCTGATCATTTCCGTCACCGGCTCGATCCTTGCCTTCGACCAGTTCTACATCATGACATCGGGCGGACCGCAGAACCGGATGATCTCGGTGGTCTACTATATCTTCAACCAGTCCTTCGTGTCCTTCAATCTGGGCTATGGTGCCGCGCTGTCGATCGCGCTCCTCGCCATCCTGGTGGCGATCAGCATCGTGCAGCTCTGGCTGCTGCGCGCCGGAGAGGAACGGCCATGAACACCGCAAAACCGAGCCTTTCAAAGCAACGCCGTGCCCGCAAGACCTTCAGGGCCGACAGTGCCTATCATGCGACCGGCATAGCCATCTGCCTGTTCTTCCTGGCGCCCTTCGTCATCACCTTTCTGGCCTCGTTCCGCCATGGGACGGAGGCCCGCCTGCCGCCGCTGCCGCCCTGGCCGACCTCCGGGATCAGCATCGATTCCTACCTGTCGCTCGATACGTTCGGCGCTGGCATCTGGCAGCACACGATCAACTCGCTGCTCGTCTCCATTGCAACAGTGGTGCTGACCGTCGCCGTCAGCCTCCTGGCTGGTTACGGCTTCTCGCGCTACCGGTTTCCGCTGAAAAATGTGCTGTTCGTGCTGATCATCGCCACGTTGATGATCCCGTTCCAGTCGATCCTGACGCCGCTGTTCATCATCCTCGCCAAGCTTGGACTGAACAATTCGCTACTCGGGCTGACGCTGGTCTATGTGACGCTGCAGCTGCCCTTTTCGGTGTTCATGATGCGCAACGCCTTCGACGCCGTGCCGAAGGAGATCGAGGAAGCCGCGCGCATCGATGGCGCGCGAGATCTGAAGCTGCTGGTCCGCGTGCTTCTGCCGCTCGTCCTGCCGGGCGTGGCGACCGTCGCCATCTTCGCCTTCCTCAACGCCTGGAACGAATTTCTGGCGGCACTCATCCTCCTGTCCAGCAACGAGAAATACACGCTGCCGGTCCTGATGATGGCAGTGCGCGCCGGGCGTCTCGGCGCGGTCAACTGGGGCGCTGTGCAAGCCGGCGTCGCCGTCATGACGATCCCCTGCCTGATCGTCTTCCTGCTGTTGCAACGCTACTACATGCGCGGGCTGATGGCCGGCGCGGTGAAATGATCTCAAGAAACGGATGATGCCATGAACACGATGAAAAGAGACCGCCAGTTTCGCCCCCTGCCCGTGCCCAGTGTCGATATCCACGGCCTGTTCGGCGATCGCCAGGACGCGATTTGCGACACCACCGCCGAAACGCTGCTCGACCGCTGTGTCGAGGCCGGCATGATCAGCGCCATCGACACCGGCAAACCAAGCCCCGGTATCGTCATCCCGATCCAGGCCTGGGGCGGCACGACACAGATGTTTTGGGATAGCGATCTCGGCAAGTCGATCGAGACGGTCGCCTATTCGCTCTATCGGCGGAAAAACCCGAAGCTCGAAGCCCGTGTCGATGAGATCATCGACATGTACGAGAAGATGCAGGATGAGGACGGTTACCTGAACGCCTGGTTCCAGCGCGTCCAGCCCGACCGCCGCTGGACCAACCTGCGCGATCATCACGAACTCTATTGCGCCGGCCATCTGATCGAGGGCGCTGTCGCCTATTTCCAGGCGACCGGCAAGCGCAAGCTGCTCGACATCATGTGCCGTTATTCCGATTACCTGATCAAGACCTTCGGCCGTGGCGAGGGCCAGCTGCGCGGCTATTGCGGCCACGAGGAAATCGAGCTGGCACTGGTGAAGCTGGCCCGCGTGACGGGCCAGAAAAAGTATCTCGATCTTTCCAAGTTCTTCATCGACGAGCGCGGCTCGGAGCCACACTATTTCACCGAGGAAACGATCCGCGACGGCCGCGACCCCGTCAACTTCATCCAGAAGACCTATGAATACAGTCAGTCACACCTACCGGTCCGCGATCAGAAAAAGGTCGTCGGCCACGCCGTGCGCGCCATGTATCTCTATTCCGGTATGGCTGATATCGCGACCGAATATAGCGACGATAGCCTGACTGCCGCCTTGGAAGCGCTTTGGGACGACCTGACGACCAAACAGATGTATGTGACCGGTGGCATCGGCCCGGCCGCCGCCAATGAAGGCTTTACCGATTACTATGACCTGCCCAACGAAAGCGCCTATGCCGAGACCTGCGCGTCCGTCGGCCTGGTGTTCTGGGCCAACCGCATGCTGGGGCGCGGTCCCAATCGCCGCTATGCCGACATTATGGAGCAGGCGCTCTACAATGGCGCCATGTCCGGCCTGTCGCTCGACGGCAAGACATTCTTCTACGAAAACCCGCTCGAAAGCTCAGGCAAACATCACCGCTGGGTTTGGCACCATTGCCCATGCTGCCCTCCCAATATCGCCCGCCTTCTCGCCTCCATCGGCTCCTACATGTACGCGGTGTCGCAAGACGAGATCGCCGTGCACCTCTACGGCGAAAGCACGGCACGGTTCGACATCGGTGGCGCCAGGATCGAGTTGGCCCAGAAGACCCGCTATCCCTGGGATGGCGCGATCCGCTTCGATTTGACAATGGGCAAGCCGGCGCGTTTTGCAATCTCGCTGCGTATCCCGGAGTGGGCCGATGGTTCGACGCTGAAGGTCAATGGCGAAGCACTCGATCTGAACGCGACGATGATCGACGGATATGCCCGTATCGAGCGGGTCTGGAAGGGTGGCGATCGTATCGATCTCAATATCCCGCTGGCGCCGCGCCTGCTGTTTGCCAATCCGCTGGTGCGCCACGACGCCGGCCGCACCGCCTTGATGCGCGGGCCGATGGTCTATTGCGTCGAGGCAACCGACAATGGCGAGGGCCTCAACGGCATCCAGCTGACGGGCGATCTTTCCGACGCCAGGACAGCTGAACTCAAGGAACTGCGTGGTGCCGTTGCGCTCGACCTGCCGGTCACACGTGATCAGGCCGACTGGGGCAGCGCTCTTTACCGGACGTCACCGCCGTTAACCGAAAAGACGACGGCGCGGTTCGTGCCCTATCCTTTCTGGGACAACCGGGCGCCGGGCGAAATGCTGGTCTGGGTCAGAGCGGGCGAACGGAATGGCAAATAAGATGACCGATACCAGCGTCGTCCTGACCGACATTCGCAAAAGCTTCGGCAATCTCGAAGTGATCCACGGCATTGACCTGAAGATCACCGAGGGTTCCTTCGTGGTCTTCGTCGGTCCGTCCGGCTGCGGAAAATCGACGTTGCTGCGGATGATTGCCGGTCTGGAGGAAGTCACCGACGGCGAGATCGAGATCAAGGGACGCAATGTCACCGATCTCGATCCCTCCGACCGCGGCATTGCCATGGTCTTCCAGTCCTATGCGCTCTATCCGCATATGAGCGTGCGCGAAAATCTGGCCTTCGGGCTGAAGATGGCGCACACGGACGATGCGGAGATCGAGCGCCGCGTCAAAGCAGCCTCGGCGATCCTGAAGATCGACCCGCTGCTTGATCGCCGTCCGGGTCAGCTTTCCGGCGGGCAACGCCAACGCGTGGCGATCGGCCGGGCGATCGTGCGCAAGCCGGACGTGTTCCTGTTCGACGAGCCGCTTTCCAATCTGGACGCGGAACTGCGGGTGTCCATGCGCATCGAGATCGCCCGGCTACACCGCGAACTCGGCAACACGATGATTTATGTCACCCACGATCAGACCGAGGCAATGACGCTGGCCGACATGATCGTCGTCCTTCGCGACGGTCGCGTCGAGCAGACCGGCAGTCCACGCGAAATTTACGAAAATCCGGCGAATACATTCGTCGCCGGCTTTATTGGCTCGCCGCGGATGAACCTGTTGAATGCGGAATGGGTCGGCGACGGAACAATCCGGATCGGCAAAAGCCGGATCGCGACGCAGATAGACGGCAAGCGGATGGCGCCGGGCGACAGACTGACCCTCGGCATTCGTCCCGAACATATGAATGTTGTTGCAGACAGTGAAGGAACGCTGCGCGCCAAGGTGGACTTCTATGAGTATCTGGGGGGCACGCAATTTCTCTATTGTCAGCTTGAGGACGGACAAGCCGTGACGGCCGAGTACCGTTCTTCCGTTCCGGTTCAGGCAGGCGACATCCTCCAATTTCGCTGGAAGACAGACGACCTCCGCTTCTTCGACGCTGCCGGACTACGACTGAGGCTCCTTGATGAACGCATCGTCCAAGCGCCGGCGAACTCCAGATCACATCAGCCGTGAGCTTTGTTACCGACAGCTTCGCGCAGGCACCGTCATTGTGAAATCAAATAGCCCCTATTCAAACATCTAATTTGCCGATGTTGAAATCCGGTGCTAGCGATGCGCTGACCTCGTCCGGAGGCTCGCACAGCCGTCGTGCCATTCCCATTTCTTGACGCGCGCACGCCCTTTCGGTGGCAAGCGCAGGCGGCGCAATCGCAATTCAAGAGTTGTAAAAGTGTCAGAAAAATCAGAGTCCGGAGCGTATCGCGAATGGGCCGTGCTTGCCCTTGTCATATTGATTGGCATCAATCTTCGCCCATTCCTGGCTGCGCCAGGGCCAATCCTGCCGGATATCATCACCGATACTGGGCTGAGCTATAGCGGGATCGCGACGCTTACGCTGCTGCCGATGGTGTTGATGGGGGTTGGGGCATTCATTTCGCCCGGCATTCAGGTTCGGGTTGGGACCCGCCGCGGCATGCTCGCCGCATTGGCGTTGCTGATGCTGGGGTCTGCCCTGCGCCTCGTCGTTCCGGACGGTCTGTCGCTGATCGCTACTGCGGCATTGTGTGGAATAGGCGTGGCATTCATCCAGGCTGCGTTTCCGGGAATCATCAAGGCGCGCTTCCCGAAAAGCGTTCCCGTCGTGACAGGCTTGTACTCCGGCACGATCATGGCCGGTGGGGCGCTTGGAGCACGGCTGATGCCTGCGCTGGTGGATGCGGGCTTTGAGTGGCGGGCCGCGCTGGCCTGGCTGGCGGTGCCGGCGGTGATAGCGCTCATCATCTCAATGCGCGTTCTCTCCGATGTCGAAGCTGTGCGTCCGGACAAGGCGATGACGCGGCATCTCCTGGAGCGCCCGAGGACCTGGGCACTTATGGCGGCATTCGGCCTCGTCAATGCCGGATACTCTTCCATGGTCGCCTGGCTTGCCCCCTACTACCAGGCGCTGGGCTGGAGCAGCGCCGACAGCAGCGGCCTCGTCGCGGTCATGGCAATGTGTCAGGCCGTATCAGCGCTCGCACTTCCCGCACTCGCCAGGCGTAGCATCGACCGCCGCCCCTGGCTCTTCGCCACCCTTGTGATGCAGGCCGTCGGATTTTTCGGCCTCGCCTTTCTTCCTGATAGCGCACCGGCCTTCTGGGCGGGGATCTGCGGGGCCGGGCTCGGGGGAAGCTTCGCGCTCGCGATCGTAACCGCGCTCGATCACTTGCCGAGGCCGGAGCAGGCAGGTGCCCTCACGGCACTCATGCAAGGCGGCGGGTTTCTGATTGCAGCTGCCGGCCCCTACAGCATGGCCCTGCTTCACAGCGTGACCGGTGGTTTTGCCGCCGGCTGGGTGATGCATCTGACATGCCTGGCGATTGCCGCACTGTTCTATTTGCGCTTCGACCCCAACCGCTACGCAAATGCCATGAGTCTCCGTGGAGTTCGGATGACAAAGATATGCGGCGATAACGGCTGACCGTTCCGGTTCGCCCCGGCGGGCGCGGCCATGGTGACGGGTAGGACTATAGCGCCGCACGAAGACCAAGAGGCGCGCCGGAACGATTCCCAACGCCAACATCCATAGCGAGACGACATCCAGGTTCTCGAGATCAGGCAGGTTCTCGAGATCAGGGCGCAATCCGTCAAAAATGCGTGGTGTGCCCAGCGCTGCCGAAGTCGCTACCGGCGATTTCCGCCGGTCAACGGGATTACAGGAGAGCGGGAAACGAAACGAGCCCGTTACCTACCGCTCTCCTACCCAGGTATTAAGCCTTGCCGACGCCGCCGAACACCAGGCTCCCCTTGTGGAAGGTAGCGCTGCGGGCCGGTACGCGGGCAACGGCTTCCGCCGAGCAGCTTGCGCCAGTCAGGGTGAAACCCGCCTCGTCGCCGGCCTTCGGCCAGGCGCGGTTGCCGTCATTGTCGAGCGGCAGCACCCCGCCGGTGGAGATGGCGAGCGAGCGCGACAGGTGGAATTCATCCGAGCCGCGATAGAGCTGGGCGTAGAGATAGGCCTTTTCCAGCATGTCGCCGCTGCCGAAGGGCGACCAATGGTCGATGACACTGTCAGTTCCGGTCATCACGAAGACACCGGCCTTGATCAGCTGCGGCAGCGGCATCATCAGGCTGCCGATTGGCACGGTCGAGGCAATCGTCATGCCGTTTGCCGCCAGCCGTGCTGCGGTCTCTTCCAGCTTTTCAGGAGTAAGTGTCGTCAAGGCGAAGGCGTGGCTGATCGTGACCTTGCCGCGCAGAGCCTGGTTCTTCTCGACCGTATCGATCATATAGTTGATGGCCGCGACACCGGCCGGGCTCGTCTCATGCAGGTGGATGTCCACGCCCTTGTTGGTATCGAGCGCGATCTGGAACATGGCGTCGAGCGACTTCTCCATGGCGCTATCGACATTGGTCGGGTCGAGGCCACCGACATATTCGACTCCCATCTGCATGGCTTCGCGCATCAACCCATCGACCTTGGAGTGCAGCAAGCCGTGCTGCGGGAAGGCGACGATCTCGCAGACGAAGTCCGCCTTATGCTTTTCGAGCGCCAGCTTCAGGTGTTCGAGGCTCTTGAGCCCACTGACCGGGTCGATGTTGCAATGACTGCGGGCGATCGTGCTGCCATGGGATTGCAGAAGGGCGATCAGGCCTTCGGCGCGCTGCTCAGAGGTCGGCAGCAGTTGCGGCAGCAGCTTTTCCTCCAACGCGATCATGTCCATGATCGTCTTGCCCTGGCGCGGACGCGGCGCCTGCCACGGCCCGCCGTAAAAGGTCTTGTCGAGGTGGATGTGCATGTCGCGCATGATAGGCAGTGCGAGCTGGCCGTTCGCCTGATAGGCCGGCAGGCCGGCGGGCAGCGCCGCCCCAGCCGCATGCAGTGCGGCGATCTTGCCGTCCTTGATTTCCAGTGTATAGAGCGCCGTGCGGGTGGCGACGACGACATCACCGTCCCGCTCGAAACCTTCCTCCAGCCGCACATCGGCAAGCAGGTAGTGGCTGTCCGTCAGCGCCGTCACCGTGTTCTCGCGAGCGCAATCGGTCGTCTGAGCTGCTGCCTCGCGGCTCATGCCGCCGGTCAGTCCTGCGATCGTAGCGGCTGTGGTGAGCTGCCCCGTGCGACTCAGAAAGGCTCTCCGGCTCTGCGATACGGCATGTTCCAACATTGTCTCCTCATCATGTTTGGAATGGGTTTGCACCACTCTAGGCAACACCGCCCCCGCATGGCAGCGACATTTGGCAATACTGCCTATTCGATTTGCCAATGATGGCGGTCAGCGTGTGAGACCGCAGAAGGCAATAAGCCGTTCGGCGAGGTCGAGCGTCGCGGCGGCGGCGTTGTCACGATAAAACAGGGCCAGTTCGAAATCCTCGACCGGCGGCAGCCGCTCGGCAATCCCCAGGACGCGGTGCGAGGGTAGGCAGCAGCTTGCCGGCAGCAGGCTGAGGCCGAGGCCGGCGGCGGAAGCCGCGGCAAGCGCCGCGAGACCGGCACTGCTATAGCTGATGCGCCAACGGATGCCGAGGCTATCCAGCGTCTGGCATAATTCCTCGCGGTAGAGGCCGTTCATCGGGAAAACGGCGAGAGGCACCGGCGATTGTTCGATCGCCGGATGCTCCCGGCTGTCGAGCCAAAGCAACGGCTCCGGCCTGCTGGCACGCGGCAGGTGCACACGGTGCTGCTTGACGAGTACCAGATCCAGCTCCTCCGCAAGATAGGCCTGGTGCAGGTCGAGGCTGAGCCCACTGGTGACGTCGAGCCGGAGATGTGGATGCTCGCGCTTGAACGCCGCCAGCAGGTCGACGGTCGGCACGGTGAAATCCTCGGGCATGCCGAGCCGAAGGACGCCGTCGCGCCAGGGACCGGTCAACGCGTCGTGCGCCTCCTCGTTAAGTGCGATGATACGGCGCGCATAGCTCAGAAGCTTGATGCCCTCTTCTGTAAGCCGAACCTCGTGCGAGGTACGTGCGAAGAGCGTTCTGCCCAGGAGTTCCTCCAGCCGGCGGACCTGCTGACTGACCGTTGACTGGGAGAGCGATACCCGGTCGGCAGCGCGGGTAAAGCTGCAGGTCTCGCAGACTGCCACGAAGCTGATCAGAAGCTGCGGACCGAACATGGGATAGCGATTCATTCTTCAGCTGCCATGCACATTTGATGCCTCTGATCCGACAATTGCGTGTAGCAGATTAGCTTAGAAAATGACCGACGCCATCCCCTGACCAGATCAGGGTGTCGCACTTTCAAGAATCACGGTCCCTTGACCAATTGTGCCCAGCGTTCGTCCCGGGAATTGCCGTTTTCTCCAGAACCCAAGCAATAAATGCCCATTTACGCACTGTCGTTCGAAACAAGCGGAGATAAAATCAATCAGGATGGAAGCGAGCTAGAGGCCCTCTTCCCTCGCGTAGGCAGCAAGGAGGTCCGGAAAGTCTTTTTCCGGACTGCTCTTCAGCAGCGCGCGGGTGGTTATGGCCTCGATATGATGGTCCATCAATTCGCAGGCTTTTTCCCGATCATTTTGCGCCAGCGCGGCAATCAGCTCGCGATGCTCTGACACGGCGCAGTCGGACGAATGAGGGCGGCCATAGAGCGACAGGATCATGGATGAGCGCGAAACCAGTTCGGTGACGTAGCGTGACAGGACGCCGTTTTCCGTCAGTTCTGCGAGCACGACATGGAATTCGCCGGCGAGCTGGATCGAAGTCGATGGGTTCTCAAGCCTTGCCTTGTCCTCCGCGTCCACGTGCGCTTCGAGCTGCTTGATCTGCTGGGCCGTCAGCTTGCCGATAAGGCTGTCGACCACCAACGTCTCCAATGTGCGGCGCACGGCGAAAATGTTCCGGCCGTCCTCCAGGCTGGGCTGGCTGACGCAAGCCCCCTTGTGCGGGCGCAACTCGATCAGACCCTCGCCATTGAGCCGGGCCAGAGCCTGCCGGACGATTGTGCGGCTGACGCCGAGCCGCTCACCGATCGAATCCTCTGGAAGCTTCGTTCCTGCGGCTAGCGCCTGGTCGAGGATGGCGCGCTTCAAGGTTCGGTACACCGCATCAGATTTGGATACCGCCGATTTCTGTTTGTTGTCGCGGAATTTGGGGGTCATGGTAATCCTAAGGGTGTTGTGAAGAATATGCTTGCAAGCGCTTGCCAAGCCGTCAATTGAAGACAACTACCACCGCATGGCCCGAGCCGTAAAGGCGTCGCGCGGTGGCAATGCCTGGCAGGTCGGCATTCGGCTTGCCGCCGCGAACGAGCGGTCGAATGCAGGCCTCCATGACCTCGATGGAGGCGAACTCACTCGATGGGCAGCAGGTCTCCAACGGGCTCGCCACGGCCTACCAGTATACGGCCGCGGCGGATGAGAGTGCGCTTCTGCGGTGTCAGCGCCACCTTTACTATGCAGTGGCGAGCCCGGCGCGCTTCAGCGCAAGCCGGAAGGCCCGTTCGGCGCGATCGAGGATCGCGCCTTCGTCCTGCCCGATCAGCCGGCGCCCGCGCATCAGTACGCGCCCGCCGACAATGGTCGTGTCCACATCTGCCCCATTGGCGAAACGGGCCAGGCGTTGCACCGGGTCGAGCGGCGGCCACAGGTGAGGCTGGCGCATGTTGATGAGAAGAACGTCGGCGCGTTTGCCGATTTCGAGAGAGCCGATCTCGTCGGCCATCGACAATGCGCGCGCTCCGTTAATCGTTGCCATCTCCAGGAGTTGCAGAGGTGGCAGAACCGCATCGTCACGGAAATGGCGCGCGTGGTAGCGATGCGCCTGGAACATGTTGCGGAACATGTCGAAGGAGCGGTCGGGGGCCGCGGCATCGGTGCCGAGCGAGACGACGACGCCCTGCTCCATAAGCTCCGGCGCCGGGCAACGGCCATAGAGCGACATCAGGGCGCTCGGATTGTGCGCCACCTTGGCGCCGGTGCGCTTCAGGACCGCCCGGTCCGCCTCGGTCAGGTCGATGCAATGGGCGAGCAGCGATCGTTCGTCGAACAGGCCAAGCCGCGCATCATTGGCGGCGATGGATCCGTCGCGATGGCCGTCCTGCACCAGGAGAACACCCCTTTCCCGGGCGAGATCCCGCGTTTTGCACGCTATTGTGTATACCGTCTCGTCCTGAAGTTCGTGAGCATCAAACACTGGCAAGGAGAAGACGACCCGCAGCCGATCGTCGCGCGCCGCCCAGGCATCCACCAGTTGCGCCGCCACGTCGAGCTGCAAGGCAGGGGAAACGATGGCCTCCGTATACCCAGTCCGGCTATAATGCCGATACACATGCTTTTGACCCGGCCTGTTCGGGCCGACGGCAAGAACCTCCCGAACGCCCATTGCGGCCATGGCGGCGAGATGCGCCTCGGCCGCATCCGGCGCCTCACAGCGCATGATATCCGGGCCACCGCCAAAGAGCAGCGCCGCGGTGGTCGTGCCGCACCGGATTCGCTCGGCCGCCGACAGCGCCGCCTCCGCCGCCCAGAATTCCGGGTCAGTCGCCTCAGCGTAGATGCGGCCGGTGACGCTCATCCAGTCCTCGGATTCGCTGCCCAACCCCTTGGTCAGCATATGACCCGCATGCGCGTGCGTATCGATGAGGCCCGGCATGACGACCATGCCCGAAGCGTCGATCCGTTCCGCCTGAACCTCCTTCGGAAGGACCCCGGTCCCGATCGCAGCGATGCGCCCGTCTTCCACCAGTACATGGCCACTGTCGAGAATGCGCCGATTTCCGTCCATGGTCAGGACCACGCCGTTTTCGATCAGCAAGGACGTCGTCATCAAATTCTCCTCTGAATACTGCACGCGGTTCCTGGTTTGGTGCGGCGCCAAAAACCACATTCGTTATCTTGATATTGTACACACTATATGTGTAGTCATATTGGGTACAACAGGGATCGCAAGGGGCGCCCGTCCCTCTGCCGCCCCATCCCAGGCCGCCGCCCGCGCGAGGCATGTGTCCTGCTTGCGCAGGCCGCCGGACTGGCCGCCGCCTTATCTGTTAGGATAGAATTCTTTTTACGGTCGAGAGATGATTTTCCCACGGAGAGCAAGTGAATGCAGAGACCCAAGGCGTGCTGAGATCACCTGCTCGCCTTCCAAGCCAGATCGACCTTTTACACAGGAGGCCATATGCGCAGACCGCTCCTAACCCTCGCTTGCGCCTTTGCGGCGCTGGCTTCCGTTTTTGTGACTTCAGGAACAGCCATGAGTGAAACCCCATTGCATGCCGCGGCAGCGCAGGATGATGTTGCAGCCATTCAGAGACTTCTATCCGCTGGCGCGCCGATCGACGCCCGCGACGGCTCGGGCGCGACAGCGCTGCTCGTCGCCACGCACACGAACAACGTCAATGCCGCCGAGGCGTTGATCAACGCCGGCGCTGATGTCAACGCCAAAGACAACATCAAGGACAGCGCCTATCTCTACGCCGGCGCGCGGGGGCACCTGAATATTCTCAAGATCACGCTGGCGCATGGTGCCGACCTCAAAAGCACCAACCGCTATGGCGGGACTGCGCTGATCCCGGCGGCGGAGCGCGGCCATGTCGACACGGTGCGGACGCTGATCGACGCCGGTATTGACGTCGATCACGTCAACAATCTCGGCTGGACTGCGCTGCTTGAGGCCATCATCCTCGGCGATGGCGGGCAACGGCATCAGCAGATTGTAGAACTTCTGGTCGAAGCCAAAGCCAACCTCAATCTCGCCGATGGCGAAGGTGTCACGCCGCTTCAGCATGCTCGCGCTCGAGGCTACCGGAAGATCGAGAGGATGCTTGTCGCGGGCGGTGCACGATAGGCGACCGATAGCCGCCTATGAGGGCGCAACATTCCACGACCTGCGCGGAACATTTATCACCGACCGGTGGCGCGAAGGATCAAACCCAGACCAAATCGAGTCGATCACCGGACATTCCATCGCTGAGGTCGGAAGAGTGCTTGCGAAGCAGTATCTTGCGACGGATCGGCAGACCAGCGATGCGGTCATGCTGCGGATGGAAAGAACATCTAGGGAAGGGAAATTGTAAACGGCTACGAAAAAGCTGTAAACGGGGTCAAAACGACCGGCGAAAACGTATACTAAACCTTTGAAAAGAGTTGGCGACCCCTGCAGGGCTCGAACCTGCGACAACCTGCTTAGAAGGCAGGTGCTCTATCCAGCTGAGCTAAGGGGCCGCTTGGAGGAGATGTCTCCCCCTTGAACCGGCAGATCCTGGATCAATGCGCCATCCTGGATCAATGTGTCCAGGGCTGCATACGGCTAAACCGGAAATTATCGCTGTAGGACACGCTCTTGCGGGTTGATTCCTTGGGCGCGATGACCCGGTATTCGATGCCGTTGCGCTCGGCATAGGCCACAGCCTGTTCGGCAGTCTCGAATGTCAGCTTGACCTGCTGGCGCGTGTCGGCAGAGCTCGTATAGCCCATGATCGGGTCGATGGTGCGCGGCGTTTCCTGATCGAACTCAAGAACCCATAAATTCGTCTTGGCCTTGCCAGACTGCATCGCGGTTTTTGCGGGTCGATAGATTTTCGCGGACATATCTTGAGCGGCTCCACCATGGTCTAATGCTGCCGGCGCGTTGGCTGCCGGTCGTTGCGCATTGCAATAGCGCAGAACCGATTAAAACGAAATGACTTTCCAGCGATATATCCGCCAATTTTAAGCACCTATAGCGCCGCGCGTCGTTCATGACGCGCAAAGCCGCTGGAGCACTTTAGATTCCAATTCAAGGAATTATGCAGTGGCGCGATAAAAGGGGAAAATCGATGGTCGGAGTGGAGAGATTCGAACTCCCGACCCTCTGGTCCCAAACCAGATGCGCTACCAGGCTGCGCTACACTCCGTGACCCGTCGATGCCGGGGAGATACACGCTTACCCCTGCCCCTGCAACACCTAAATTGCACAATTCCACAGAGGTACCCAAAGGAGTTGAACCCGGCTGTTTACGGCTTCAAACCGGATATGCGCGGGCTATCGACAATATCTCCCGTCGCGATGCCGAGGCGATTGACGGTTCCACCGTTCAGTTCGAGAACGAAAGCGACCGGAATGCGGGAATCAATGATGGCTTCAGACAGCGGAACGGCATTTTCGCGAATCGTCTCGATCCTGCCATCCCGGGCAATGAACAGCATATCGAGCGGAAGATAGGTGTTCTTCATCCACATCATCACTTGCCGCGTCTCACCGAAATCAAACAGCATGCCGCGATCGCGCGGCATATGGCGGCGGTTCATCAGGCCGTGCGAACGCTGATCACTGTCCACAGCCAGCTCTACGGTAAATTTGTGCACCTTGCCGTTGGTCGAGATGATCTGCAAAGGCGCCTTTTCGAACGTGATATCGGCTGCGGCGGCGCAAAAGGGTGCAAGCCATAAAAAAAGCGCCACAAGGGCGCTTCCGGCGAGGCGCGGGAGATCTGCGCTCATCAATGTGCCCGGCCGAGCGGAGCCGGCACGTCAGGATGAATCTCTGCCGCCATAAGGCCCTTGTCTCCATCGCCGAAGCGCACCAGAACGGTCTGCCCCGGACGCAGCTCGGTAAGTCCGAAACGACGCAGAGTTTCCATATGGATGAAAATATCCTCGGTACCGTCGCCACGCGTCAGGAAGCCAAAGCCCTTGGTGCGGTTGAACCATTTCACCAGGCATCGCTCCAGACCGCTGGTCGCCGTCACCTGAACATGGGTCTTGACCGGCGGCAGCTGCGACGGATGGATCGCCGTCGATTGATCCATGGAGAGAATGCGGAAAGCCTGATAGCCGCGGTCGCGCCGTTGAATGAGCGCAACCACGCGGGCACCTTCAAGCACGGTCTGGTAGCCGTCACGGCGCAGGCATGTGACGTGAACGAGGACATCCTGCATGCCGTTGTCGGGAATGATGAAACCGAATCCCTTGGCAACGTCGAACCATTTGATGACGCCGGTGATTTCTACCAGATCGAGCGCGTCATTGGTAAAATCGCCATCCGGCGTGACGCCCTTCGCTGAAATCCTGTCCGCCATTGCCTGCCCAGCCCCTCGATTACGCGTCACATCATTACGGTTAACTGATTCTTGACGATCAGAATAACATCGTCCCGCCGCAGATGTACAAGCCCCCGGATGAAATTTGCCTTCGCCCGACACTAGCCGCCGAGCCTTGCCTGTGGCTGGTTGTCGGCTAAATATAATCCATCTTCAGCAAAATAAGGATATTCCAATGCGTTATCTGCACACGATGGTTCGCGTCAAAGATCTGGACGCGTCACTTCACTTCTGGGGCACGTTGTTCGGCCTTGTGGAAATCCGCCGCTACGAGAATGAAAAAGGCCGTTTTACCCTGGTTTTCCTCGCTGCCCCCAGTGATCTCGATCATGCCAGAAGCGCCTTGTCGCCCTGCCTGGAACTCACGTACAACTGGGACACGGAGGATTATACAGGAGGCCGCAATTTTGGTCACCTCGCTTATGAAGTCGATGACATCTATGCAACGTGCCAGCACCTGATGGACAATGGCGTTACCATCAACCGGCCGCCGCGCGACGGTCATATGGCCTTCGTCCGCTCGCCGGACGGAATTTCAATCGAGATCCTGCAAAAGGGCGAGAACCTGCCATCGCAGGAACCCTGGGCGTCGATGGGTAATACCGGCGCCTGGTAAGCTCCGCACAATGTGGCCGGGGGATATCTGGTGCATCTTTCCGGCGCCATTGGCGGCCGGGATTCAGATGTAGATTGCGTCAGCGCAGGTTTACAATCAACGGTGCGTTCTTTAGTGTCTGAACGAAACGTTAAAGGGGTCAGGGTGTGCGCCGCGTCAGGCTGAATGCACCCTTTCCCGGTTGAACCGGTCAAACCGCATGGAAGACGCGTGCAGTCCTTGCAAGGGAACACGCTCGATCACGCGGTTTGTGACGTCCTGATGAAAGGCCATGACGGCAAATGTCGCCCGGCCCGCATTGAGTGGGGATCCAACGTTGCGCCATATCCTGCAGAAAGCGGCGACGATTCGTAGCCTTGGCTGCGCCCTTGCGCTGAGCGTTTCGGCGATGATTCTGTCGGGCTGCGTCACCGCTGCGAAAGAAACGGCGGAAGCTGCATCCGCGGTGGACGAGGTGGTGCCGGAAATCGCCTCCGCCGACTCAGCCCAAGCGGCACCCGGTACCTATGAGGATCAGCAGGTTTCTGCCGTTGGCGCCAATGGGCAACAACAGTCTGGAGCCCAGGCAAACGCGATGATGCCTGCGCCAAACAATGGCCAGCCGTCGTCGCTGACGATGCAGAGCACCGGCCTTAACGCAACCGCAAACAGCATCTTTGCCGTCCAGACGCCGAATGCGGTGCCGGTCCAGGCGCAGGATGCCGCAACAGTCGGAGGCAATGCGCCGCTTGCGGCCGGGCAAGCCACCGGCGTCAATCCAGCGACAAACAGTCTTTTCAACAGCGGCCAGCCTGCGGCAAACCCAATTCCCCTGCCGCTTGAAGGTCCGAGCAATGCCGCTGGCGCCGCTGCTGCCACACAACAGGTGGCAAGCGCAGAGATCGGGCCGGATGGCACGCCGCTTCCGGTTGCCGTGCCGATCCCCTCAAGCCGCGACGGTATGCGCGGCGGTAACACAGAGCAGCCCGCAGCGGCGGCCCAAACCGCATCCGTGGAGGCCATCAACGGCGCCACGGCAACGCTTCCCGATTCGGGAAACGCTGAGGACGACGGGGACAAACCGGACCAGGCGAAAAAACCCCTGACGCTTGCCGGCCTGTTCGCAGCCAAACGCAAGAACCGCAGCCAGTTCGACAATGATCGTTTTGCCAAGACGCCTGCGAAAAAGACGCTTGCGGCCAGCAACGTGAAACAACAGCAGATAGCCGCGCTTGGGTTCACCGACCTCCCCGGCGTGCGTACCACGTCGATGTTTGCCACCGTCGATGATTCGCAAGCGGAACACGACGACGATAGCGCCACGGTCGAAATGGCGTCCTTGTCCGGGCTGGCCCGCCTTGCTCCGAACGGACTCTGGCTGCAGACCGAAAAGGTCGAAACGGGCTGTTTCCAACCTGAACTGCTGCAGGTCCTGAAGGTCGTGGAGACCCATTACGGCCAGAAAATCATGGTGACGTCCGGCCTGCGGGATTTGCAGCACAATGCGCGCGCCGGCGGACGAAAGCACTCGCTTCACACCACCTGCCAGGCCGCCGACATCCAGGTCCCCGGCGTCAGCAAATGGGATCTTGCCGAATATCTGCGCACCATTCCGGGGCGCGGCGGCGTCGGAACCTATTGCCACACAGAATCCGTCCATATCGATACGGGCGAAGCCCGCGACTGGAATTGGCGCTGCCGCCGCCGCAAGGCCTGAAGTCAACCAGCTGTTTTAATTGGCCAATTCGCATCAAAACAGGAAACGGCGCTTTATCAGGACTTTTTTACAGGAAAATGAAATTTGCCGCTTGCGGTATTCAAAAGCCCTGACTATAAGACGCCCACACAACGGCTGCGCCCTTCGTCTATCGGTTAGGACACCAGATTTTCATTCTGGGAAGAGGGGTTCGACTCCCCTAGGGCGTACCATTGTGAACCTCCCCTTGATCGAGAATATCGGCCAATCGCCCGTGAAAATACGGCGCGGCGAGCGTTTTCGCGTCACATAAACTTCCCTTGTTTTGCTGCTGTTTTTACTGCGAAAAATCCTTGAAAAAACGCGATTTAGCGCTTGCAGCATTCAACATGTCTGACTATAAGACGCCCACACCACTGATGCGCCCTTCGTCTATCGGTTAGGACACCAGATTTTCATTCTGGGAAGAGGGGTTCGACTCCCCTAGGGCGTACCATGGTTCTCTGATTTCCCCACAGTGAAGCATAGATACGAGCCGCCGGTAACGGCCGCTCAAAACGCCTTTGCGGCATCGATCACCCGCAACTGGACGCGGCGCGTTCCCTGCCAGAGATCGGCCGATATCGATGCAGCGACGTGCAGCGACGTTCCACGCTCCGACAGCAGCAAATCGCCAAGCGGTGTTTCAAGTGCGCGGAATGCGATGCCGTCTATCCGCGAGCCGTCCTGGCCCTCCAGCGTCACCTTCACGTGATTGGCGCCGACCTGGCGCGAATCACGCAGGCGGTGTGCGGGCAGCGCAAAGATCGGCTGCGGATGCCCTGCCCCATATGGACCGGCCTGCTCCAGCTGATCGATCAACGCCAGATTGGCGCCGGCGGCACCCAGAGCGCCGTCGATCTTCAGCGTTTCGGCCGAAACGAGGTCCTTGACGGTATTCTGCGCCTTTTCGTCGAAGAAATGCCGCAGTTTGCCGAGATTGGCGCGCTCGACCGTAAGCCCCGCCGCCATCGCGTGACCGCCGCCCTTGACCAGCAGGCCGCTGTCGACCGCCGCGCGAACGATTTTGCCGATATCGAAT
This sequence comes from Pararhizobium sp. YC-54, assembly GCF_025847205.1. Taxonomy (GTDB): domain Bacteria; phylum Pseudomonadota; class Alphaproteobacteria; order Rhizobiales; family Rhizobiaceae; genus Pararhizobium. The sequence continues at coordinate 516,405 of NZ_JAOYTH010000001.1, forward strand.
CCGCTGATCGAGCGGCCGGAGCCTGTTCCCTTGCCATTGCCATCGAACGAGATCGCGAAGGCCGGGCGGCGAAATTTTTCCTTCAGGCGCGCGGCCAGGAGGCCGACAATGCCCGGATGCCAGTTCTCGCGCGCTGTAACGATGATCGAGGCCGATTCGCCGGTGCCATACTCCGCCAGCGCTTCGGCCTCAGCCTCGGCCAGCATCGCCACCTCCATCACCTGCCGTTCGCGGTTGAGTTCATCGAGTTTTGCGGCGATCTCCTCGGCGCTGCCTTCGTCTTCCAGCGTAAGCAAACGGCTACCGAGTGCAGCATCGCCGATTCGTCCGCCGGCATTGATTCGCGGACCGATCAGGAAGCCGAAATGATAGGGCGTCACCGGACCACCGAGACCGGCCTTGCGAAACAGCGCCGAAAGACCCGGGTTCTGCATATGCCGTGCGGCGACCAGTCCCTTGACCACATAGGCCCTGTTCAGGCCCTTCAGCGGCACCACATCGCAGACGGTTGCCAGCGCAACGATATCCAGCAAGGCGAGCAGATCGAACGAGGCAACGCGCGTGTCGCCGCCTTCGCGCAACTGGCGCACGGCATTGACCAGCACGAGGAAGACAACACCGGCGGCACAGAGATGCCCCTGCCCCGACAGATCGTCCTCCCGGTTCGGATTGACCAGCGCCACGCATGGCGGCAATTCCGCGCCGACCTGATGGTGATCGATGACAACGACATCGATGCCGCGTGCTTTCGCCACGGCAAGCGATTCGTGGCTGGTCGAGCCGCAGTCCACCGTGACGATCAACCGGGCGCCATTGTCGATCAGCTGATTGATCGCCGCCGGATTGGGGCCGTAACCCTCGAAAATCCGATCGGGAATGTAGATTTCCGCATCGACGCCGAAATGGCGCAGGAACCGGAACATCAGCGCCGAGGACGCTGCCCCATCGACATCGTAATCGCCGAAGATGGCAACCTTTTCGCCCGCCTTGATCGCCGCGACGATGCGGGCGGCAGCCTTGCTGCAATCGGTCAGCGTATCGGGGTCCGGCATCAGTGAGCGGATGGTCGGATCGAGGAATGCCACCGCATCGTCCATCGTCACGCCCCGGCCCGCCAGCACGCGGGCGATCAGATCGGAAAAGCCATGGACCTGGCTGATGGCCAGCGCGCGGTTCTGCCCGGCCTGATCCAGCCGCGACACCCAGCGCTGACCGGTGACCGAACGCTCGACATTGAGGAACGCCCGCTGGACGGGATCTGGCACATCACTCATCGTACACCCATGACTTTTGACCGTTCGTACCCGGGTTTTGCATCATGCGCAAACCGCAACGAAAGCGGCCCCACCCGGATACAAACCGGATGGGGCCGCAAGAAATGCATCTGCAGTTTCGGATCAGGCCGCCTTCGGCCGCTCGATACGGATGACCTGCGGTTCGCCGACGAGATAGCCCTCACCCTTGATCGAGGCCACGGCCTTGCGGACGGAGTCCTCGGTCGTCGCGTGGGTCACAAGAATGATCGTCTGCGGTTCCCCGGTCTCAACCGGATGTTTCGAATGCTGGACGATGGATTCCAGCGAGATGTGGTTTTCCGCCATGTGCGCCGCAATTTTCGCGAAGACACCGGTCCGGTCGACCACTTTCAACCGGATGAAATATCCGCCCTCATGGCTCTGGATCTGCGCCTGCCTGTAGGGCAACAGCGCCGTGACCGGGCGGCCGAAGGCCGGCACGTGCTGCGCGCCCGGGCGGCTCTTGGCGATGTCGGCGATGTCGCCGAGGACTGCGGATGCCGTCGCATTGCCGCCGGCGCCGGGGCCGACCATCAGCAACTCGCCGAGAATGTCGGATTCGATCGCCACGGCATTGGTGACGCCATCGACCTGCGCGATCACCGAATCGAGCGGCACCATGGTCGGATGCACGCGCTGCTCGATACCGCTATCGGTGCGCTGGGCAACGCCCAGCAGCTTGATGCGATAGCCGAGATCGGCGGCTGCATGGATGTCGTCGATCGAAATATTGGTGATGCCTTCCAGATAGATGTCATCGGCGGCGATCGCCGTTCCGAAGGCAAGGCTGGTGAGGATCGACAGCTTGTGGGCCGTGTCGTTGCCATCGATGTCGAAGGCAGGATCGGCCTCGGCATAGCCAAGCCGCTGCGCTTCCTTGAGGCAGGCTTCAAACGACAGGCCTTCCTTCTCCATCTTGGTCAGGATGTAGTTGCAGGTGCCATTCATGATGCCGTAGACGCGCGAAATCGTGTTGCCCGTCAGCGATTCCCTCAGTGCCTTGATCACCGGAATGCCACCGGCGACCGCAGCTTCATAGTTCAACAGCGCGCCATGCTCTTCGGCCAGGCCGGCAAGCGCGATGCCGTGGGCGGCCAGCAGCGCCTTGTTGGCGGTAATCACGTGCACGCCGCGCGACAAAGCCGCCTTGACGGCGGACAAAGCCGGCTCGCCGGCACCGCCCATCAGCTCGACGAAGACGTCGATATCGGCAGTCTTGGCCAACGAAAGCGCATCGGCATGCCAATCAATCGCGGAAAGGTCGACGCCGCGATCACGGTTCCTGTCGCGCGCCGTGACGGCGGTGATTTCGATGGCCCGGCCGCATGTCGTCGCCAGCGCCTCATGGCGTTCCTGGAGAATACGCACGAGCGAGGCACCAACGGTTCCCAAGCCCGCAATGCCGATTTTAAGGGCATCTGCCATACACTATTCCTAACATATCGAGGGCGCTCCGCCTGAAGGGGCGGAGCTGATTTTGAGGGATGCCGGAAAACCGGCGCCTCAGCGATGAGCGTTCAGCGAGATGACGTTGTGCAACGTATCGTCCGCCGTCGAGAGAAACTTCTTGAGGCTACGGGCGGCCTGACGAATCCGGTGTTCGTTCTCGACCAGTGCGATGCGGATATAGTCGTCGCCCTGCTCGCCGAAACCGATGCCGGGCGCCACCGCGATATCGGCCTTTTCGACCAGTAGCTTGGAAAATTCCAGCGAACCGAGATGACGGAACTTTTCCGGAATCTTTGCCCAGGCGAACATGGTGGCAGCCGGCGGCGGCACGTCCCATCCGGCCTTGCCGAAGCTCTCGACCAGCACGTCGCGGCGGCGCTTGTAGATATTGCGGACTTCGGCGATATCCGAGCCGTCGCCGTTCAGCGCATGGGTGGCGGCCACCTGGATCGGCGTGAAGGCACCATAATCAAGGTAGGACTTGACGCGCGTCAATGCGGCGATCAGGCGTTCGTTGCCGACGGCAAAGCCCATGCGCCAGCCCGGCATCGAGAACGTCTTCGACATCGAGGTGAACTCGACCGTGTTGTCCATGGCGCCGGGAACCTCCAGCACGGACGGCGGCGGGACGTCGTCGAAATAGATTTCCGAATAGGCCAGATCCGACAGGATGACGATGTCGTGCTTCTTGGCGAAGGCGACGACTTCCTTATAGAAATCGAGCGTCGCCACATGTGCCGTCGGGTTGGACGGATAGTTGATGACCAGCGCAATGGGCTTGGGGATCGAATGGCGGATCGCCCGCTCGAGCGGCGGGAAGAACGTATCGTCCGGCTCGACCGAAATCGAGCGGATGACGCCACCGGTCATCAGGAAGCCGAAGGCATGAATCGGATAGGTGGGGTTCGGGCACAGGATCACGTCGCCGGGCGCGGTGATCGCCTGCGCCATATTGGCGAAGCCTTCCTTGGAGCCGAGGGTCGCCACGACCTGGGTATCGGGGTTGAGCTTGACGCCGAACCGGCGGGCATAATAGGCGGCCTGCGCACGGCGAAGGCCCGGAATGCCCTTGGAGGACGAATAGCGGTGGGTGCGCGGATCCTGGACCACTTCACACAGCTTGTCGACCACGGATTGCGGCGTCGGAAGGTCCGGATTGCCCATGCCGAGGTCGATGATGTCAGCTCCACCCGCTCGCGCGCTTGCTTTCAAACGGTTGACCTGTTCGAAAACGTAAGGCGGCAGACGCCGGACTTTGTGAAACTCTTCCATCTCTAAACCTCGTCTTGCGCCGTCCCCATGCTGGTTTCATGCGTGCAAGGAAACGCGCGCGGTGCAATCAGGCCCACGCGGCCATGAAACGCTTTGCGTCCAAATCAGCCGAAACGCAAGCGCTATTTCTGTATCTGCTTCAGCGTATCGGCACCGTGATTGGCGGCCAGCTCCTGAAGCTCCTTCAGGCGGCGCTGATATTCCGCTTCGGAGATTTTTCCAGACGAGCGCGCGGCACCAAGCGCCGTCAGCCGCGCCGACTGGCTTGCCGCCTCTTCATTGCTCATCTGGGCACTTGCAGCCGGCAATTTGCCTTCGATGACCGGATAGACATCCGAGGGAATGGGCTTGGCCATGGTGGCCGAATAGATGGACGGCTGCTCTTCGACTGCAGTCGAACTGCAAGCGGCAAGAGCAAGCACCAAACCTGCCAGTCCAAAGGCCGTACCCATCCGCGTCATCACTGCTTTTCCCGACTTCGTCATCTCGCCCCTGCCCGGCCCCTTTCGTTGAATCTCCGGCCGAAACAGCCTGACAACCAATGTACCCGAGTCCAACATGCGCTGGCACTTGTAATCATTTTAAGGCAGAATGTAAAAAGACAAAACAAACAAACATCTGTGGAGGAAACTGGGTGGCAGAAGACAGGAAGGCCGAGGGCCAGACCGGCGCCAGCACGGATGGTTTTCCCGGTTTCGACCCGAAATCCGTCGAGCCCTATATCGTCAAGGACCCGGAAGCCTTTACGATCAATCTCGCCCGCACAGTCGAGCAGCTCGGCAAGGCGGCATCGGCATGGCTTGCGCCCCGCGAAAGCGGCGAGAAGACCGACATGCTGGCCGACCCGATGGTCGACATGGTCAAGACCCTCTCCAAGGTCTCCGAATACTGGCTGTCCGATCCGAAACGGACACTTGAGGCGCAAACCCACCTGATGGGAAGCTTCTTCTCCATGTGGACGCGCACGATCCAGAAGATGGGCGGCGAGACGGTCAGCGATCCCGACGAGGTGCCGCGCAACGACAAACGGTTTTCCGACGCAGACTGGGTCGCCAATCCGTTCTTCGATTTCCTGCGGCAGGCCTATTTCATCACGTCCAACTGGGCGGACCGGATGGTGCGCGACGCCGAAGGTCTCGACGACCACACCAAACACAAGGCTGCCTTTTACGTCCGGCAGATTTCCAGCGCGCTGTCGCCCGCCAATTTCGTCACCACCAACCCGCAGCTCTATCGCGAAACGGTCGCCTCCAGCGGCGCCAACCTCGTCAAAGGCATGCAGATGCTGGCCGAGGATATCGTTGCCGGCAAGGGCGATCTGAAACTGCGCCAGACGGATGTCAGCAAGTTTGCGGTCGGTGAGAACATCGCGATCACGCCCGGCAAGGTGATTGCCCAGAGCGATGTCTGCCAGGTTCTGCAATATGATGCCTCCACCGAGACGGTGCTGAAGCGGCCGCTTTTGATCTGCCCGCCCTGGATCAACAAGTTCTATGTGCTGGACCTCAACCCGCAAAAGTCCTTCATCAAATGGGCGGTGGATCAGGGCCACACCGTCTTCGTCATCTCCTGGGTCAATCCCGACGAGCGTCATGCCAAAAAGGATTGGGAATCCTATGCCCGCGAAGGCATCGGTTTTGCACTCGACACCATCCGCCAGGCGACGGACGAAGACGAGGTGAATGCGATCGGCTATTGTGTCGGCGGCACCTTGCTCGCCGCTGCCCTTGCCCTGCAAGCGCAGGAAGGTGACACGCGCATTCGTTCTGCCACCCTGTTCACCACGCAGGTCGATTTCACCCATGCCGGCGACCTCAAGGTCTTTGCCGATGAGGAACAGATCGCCCAGATGGAAGCGCGGATGAAGGAAACCGGTTACCTCGACGGCTCGAAGATGGCGATGGCTTTCAACATGCTGCGCGCCTCCGATCTCATCTGGCCCTATTTCGTCAACAACTACCTGAAGGGTCAGGAACCGTCGGCCTTCGACCTGCTCTACTGGAATTCCGATTCGACCCGGATGCCTGCGGCCAACCATTCCTTCTACCTGCGCAACTGCTATCTCAAGAACAACTTGACCAAGGGCGAAATGGTGCTGGCCGGCAAGAAGATCTCGCTCAGCGACGTCAAGATCCCGATCTACAATCTCTCCACCAAGGAAGATCATATCGCGCCGGCAAAATCCGTCTTCGTCGGCAGTCAGTTCTTCGGCGGCGATGTCACCTATGTCATGTCCGGTTCCGGCCATATTGCCGGCGTCGTCAATCCGCCGGACAAGAGCAAATACCAGTTCTGGACCGGCGGTCCCGCCACGGGCGATTTCGAGGACTGGGTGAAGACGGCAAAAGAGACGTCAGGCTCCTGGTGGCCGCACTGGCAGGCCTGGATCGAGACGCTCGACGCAGAGCGGGTACCGGCGCGAAAGACCGGCGGAAACCTCAACTCTCTCGAAGAGGCGCCGGGCTCCTATGTCCGCGCCCGCGCCTGATCAAACGACGGACACCTCATGCATTTCGACAGGCCACTGGTGCCCGCCGTCCTGATACAACGATATAAACGCTTCCTCTTCGATGCCGTGCTTGAGGATGGGCGCGCGGTCACCGGTTCCTGCCCCAACACCGGATCGATGCGCGGGCTGACGACGCCAGGCTCGCGCATCTGGCTTTCCCAGCATGACAGTCCAACGCGCAAGTATCAGCATATGTTCGAAATGATCGAAGTCGGCGGAACCGTCGTCGGTATCAATACCGGCCTGCCCAACCGGCTGGCGGAGGAAGCCATCAGGGCCGGACAGATCGGCGACCTTCATTTCTATTCGACCCTGCAGCGCGAACAGAAATACGGCCGCAATTCCCGCATAGATTTGCTGCTCAGCGACCCGGAGCGCGGCCGCGCCTATGTCGAGGTCAAGAACGTTCATTTCAGCCGCACGCCCGGCCTTGCCGAATTTCCCGATAGCCCGACCGCGCGCGGAGCCAAACATCTGGAGGAACTCGGCGACATGGTCGAGGCAGGCCATCGCGGCATCATGATCTACCTGATCCAGCGGGACGACTGCGCCATGTTCAGGATATGCAACGACCTCGACCCGCTTTATGCGAAGGCATTTCGCCGGGCCCTGCGGCGCGGGGTTGAGGCCTTCGCCGTCAAATGCCGGGTCTCGCCGCAGCAAATTGCGCCCGATGGTCTGATCCCGATGGACGAACCCGCCTGTGCTGATCTATGACACTCGTGAAAGACAACTGAAAGTATTGCAATGGTCACTTATATCGAGGCTGCGTCCGCGCCCTACAAGAATACCGGCGTCATCCGCCTCTATACGCCCGAGGATTTTGCCGGGATCAAGCGCGCCTGCCAGCTCACCGCGCGCTGCCTCGATGAACTGGCAGGCCGCGTCAAACCGGGCGTGACGACCGACGAAATCGATCGCTTCGTGTTCGATTTCGGCATGGACCACGGCGCCCTGCCCGCAACCTTGAACTACCGCGGCTATACCAAGTCGTCCTGCACGTCGATCAATCACGTCGTCTGCCACGGCATTCCAAACGAGAAGCCGCTGCGTGAAGGCGATATCGTCAATATCGACGTCACCTACATTCTTGATGGCTGGCACGGCGATTCCAGCCGGATGTATCCGGTCGGCGAAATCAAGCGCGCGGCAGAGCGCCTGCTCGAAGTTACCCATGAATGCCTGATGCGCGGCATTGCCGCCGTCAAGCCCGGTGCCCGCACCGGCGCCATCGGCGAAGCCATCCAGACCTTTGCCGAGGCCGAACGCTGTTCGGTGGTGCGCGATTTCTGCGGCCATGGCGTCGGCCGCCTGTTTCATGACGCGCCGAACATCCTGCACTACGGCCGGGCGAACGAAGGTCCGGAAATGCGCGAGGGCATGATTTTCACCATCGAGCCGATGATCAATCTCGGTCGGCCGCATGTGAAGGTGCTGGCAGATGGCTGGACGGCCGTCACCCGCGACCGGTCGCTGTCGGCGCAATACGAACACGCGGTCGGCGTTACTGCCGATGGCTGCGAGATTTTCACCCTGTCGCCGGGCGGCCTCGACCGTCCGGGCCTGCCGGCGTAAGGTTCGTGATGACCAAGCCCCCTTTCTCTTCCGACGGCGACAGTTCGCAACCGGCTGACGAAAGGGGCTTTTTCGCCGAACAGCAGCCGAAACGCTCCAGCCTTGGCGTCACGGGGGCTCAAGAGGACGATGCGCATTATCATGGCCATCGCGACCGGTTGCGAACACGCTACAAGGATCACGGCGACACAGCGCTGGCCGACTATGAAATCCTGGAACTCCTGCTGTTCCGTCTCATTCCGCGGCGCGATACCAAACCGATTGCCAAGGCCCTGCTCGAGCGTTTTGGCACGCTTGCCGGCGTCTTCGGCGCGTCCCCGGCATTGCTGCAGGAGGTGAAGGGTATCGGTGAGGCTGTAGCCTTCGACCTGAAGCTCATTTCGACGGTGGCCCACCGCACGCTGAAGAGCGAACTGAAGGGCAAGCAGGTGCTTGCCTCCTGGTCGTCGGTGATCGACTATTGCCATGCTGCCATGGCGCATGAAACCCGCGAGCAGTTCCGCATTCTGTTCCTCGACAAGCGCAATGCCCTGATTGCCGACGAAGTGCAGCAGACCGGCACCGTCGATCACACGCCGGTCTACCCGCGCGAAGTGGTCAAACGCGCGCTTGAACTCTCGGCAACGGCGCTGATTCTCGTCCACAACCATCCCTCCGGTGACCCGACACCCTCCCGGGCCGATATAGAGATGACCAAGATGATCGTCGACACGGCAAAGCCGCTCGGAATCACGGTTCACGATCACATCATCATCGGCAAGGACGGTCATGCCAGCCTCAAGGGGCTGCGCCTCATCTGATCACCTGCAGCGCTTTAATTTGCTGCATAGATTCACAGCCATTTTGCCCGCCGGAACATGCGGTAGAGCATGCTGCAGACGAAAAGGATGAGCCCCAGGATAACGAAATAGCCATACTTGAATTTCAGTTCGGGCATTTCGTCGAAATTCATCCCGTAGATGCCGGCGATCGCCGTCGGCACCGCCAGGATCGCCGCCCAGGAGGCGAGCTTGCGGGAGATTTCGGTCTGCTCGGATTGGCCGATCATCAGGCTTGCCTCGAAGGTAAAGGCGAGAACCTCGCGCAAGGTGTCGATGTCCTCCTGGACCCGGCGCACATGGTCCGTGACGTCACGAAACAGCGCATGCAGCGTCGCGTCCATGCCCGGTAGATCAAGGTGCTCGTGCCGCCGGCAGACATCGACCAAAGGCACGACGGCGTTGCGCAGGCGAAGCAGGCTGCGGCGCAGGAAATAAAGCCGTTCGATGTCCTTCTTGTCCAGCCGTTCACGCAGCAGCCTCTCCTCCAGTTCCTCGACCTCCGCATGAATGCCCTCGACGACGGGCATGTAGTTGTCGACGATGAAATCGAGGATGGAATAGAGAATATAGTTTTCGCCGTGCGCCAAGGCCGCTGGCGAAGCCTCGCAGCGTTGTCTCACCAGATTGTAGGACGTCGATGGTCCATGGCGTACCGAAACGACATAACCGCGGCCGACAAACAGATGGGTTTCACCGAAAACGATCTCCTCGCCCATCATATGTGCCGTGCGTGCCACGACGAAGATGGCGTCACCGTAGATTTCCAGCTTGGGGCGCTGATGGGCGTGACCGGCATCTTCGATAGCCAGTTCATGCAGACCGAATTCCGCCTGGACTTCGCGCAACAGCCCCTCATCCGGCTCATGCAGGCCGATCCAGACCACCGCCTTGTCACGGCCCTTCCATTTATGCGCGTCTTTGATTTCGATATCGAGGATGCGCTGGCCATGCTCGTAGACTGCGGCAGCCACAACGCCCGGGCGGTTGCCGGGCTTTGCAGGCGGCTCGGGCTGGTCGCTGTCCATGGGTGGAGCGGTCTTGTTTTTATGTCTGTCGCCGGTTTCCTGCAAAGTCATAGCACCTCTCCCATTGCAGAAACCGAGCACAGCCGGTTAGACATATGTCAACTGAACGTCAGTGCTGCGCGGTTCACAAACCGTTGCGAATATACCCTTTCTGCAAGCAGCAGACTACGCCTGGCCCACTATAATCGCTTCTCGCAAAATAAGCATCCGCAAGCCCCAGGCAGCCCATAAGGCTTTATTAAACTGTAAGATTGACGATATAGACGGTCGCAGGCGACATTTACCGCAATGCACAACGATTCTCCCTCCATCATCGGAAACGTGTCATGAACCAGTATGATCTCGTGGTTGTCGGCAGCGGCCCTGCAGGACGCAGGGCTGCCATTCAGGCCGCCAAACTGGGCAAGAAGGTTCTTGTGGTCGAACAGGGAAAACGGGTCGGCGGCGTCTCGGTTCATACCGGCACCATTCCCTCCAAAACGCTTCGCGAGACCGCGCTCAATCTCACCGGCTGGCGCGAACGCGGCTTTTACGGCCGCGCTTACCGCGTCAAGGAAGAAATCAGCGCCGAAGACCTTCGTCGCCGCCTGCTGATTACCCTCGACCACGAGGTCGAGGTGCTGGAACATCAGTTCGCCCGCAACCGCGTCCAGCATATTCGCGGCAAGGCGAGCTTTGTCGATCCGCAGACCATGCAGGTCGTCAAGGAAGACGGCGAAATCATCGAGGTTTCCGCCACCAGCATTCTGCTCGCCGTCGGCACGAAACCCTTTCGCCCGGACTATATTCCCTTCGACGGCAAGACGGTGCTCGACAGCGACGAACTGCTTGAAATCGAAGAGCTGCCCCGCTCGCTGGCCGTCATCGGTGCAGGGGTCATCGGCATCGAATATGCGACGATTTTCAGCGCTCTGGATACCCAGGTCACGCTGATCGACCCGAAAGCCACCATGCTCGATTTCATCGACAGGGAAATCGTCGAGGACTTTACCTATCAGCTGCGTGACCGCAACATGAAGCTGCACCTCGGGCAGAAGGCCGACAAGGTGGAGCGGACGCCGGATGGCAAATGCGCGATAAAGCTCGACAGCGGACGCGTTATCATCTGCGAGATGGTGCTGTTTGCCGCGGGCCGCATGGGCGCGACGGACGCCCTCAACCTGGCCGCAGCCGGTCTCGAAGCCGACAGCCGTGGCCGCCTCAGCGTCAACCCCGAGACCTTCCAGACGTCCGTTCCCAACATCTATGCGGCAGGCGATGTCGTCGGCTTTCCAAGCCTTGCCTCCACCTCGATGGAACAGGGCCGCATCGCGGCCCGTGTCGCCGTCGGTGCCATCGCCAAGGAGCCGCCGAAATTCTTCCCCTACGGCATCTATGCCGTACCGGAAATCTCGACCTGCGGCCTGACGGAGGAAGAGGTCAAGGAGCGCGGCATTCCCTATGAATGCGGTATTGCCCGTTTCAGGGAGACCTCGCGCGGCCATATCATGGGGCTTGATTCAGGACTTTTGAAGCTGATCTTCTCCTTGAAGACACGGCGCCTGCTTGGCGTCCACATCGTCGGCGAAGGTGCCACCGAGCTTGTCCATATCGGTCAGGCGGTGCTGAACCTGAAGGGCACCGTTGAATATTTCGTCGAGAACACGTTCAACTACCCGACACTGGCCGAAGCCTACAAGATTGCCGGCCTTGATGCCGGCAACCGGATGGGCGAGATCGCTCCGAAGATCTGAGGGCGGCTTCGGATCGTACCGGCCCACGCGTCGCCTTCTGCGGACGATTCCCAGACTGGCGGCGACAAAGACTGGCGGGGACAAATCTGGACTTCATCATCGTCTGCGTTGTCACGAATAGGCGTTGTCACGAACGGAAAAGGCCCGCCCCGACATTGTCGCGACGGGCCTTTTCATGCGTGAGCGTGGCAGTGAGAGATCCGCTATCTGCTCTTGTCTTACACGGCGAAAAACCGCCGCACCGGCCAGCTTATTGTCTGAAGTTTCGCAGCTTACTCCGCTGGCTGGCTTTCCGTCTTCCGCCCGATCGTCTTTGCCTTTTCCCGCAGCCACTGGAAGTTCACATAGAGCATAGGGATCAGGAAGATTCCGACCAGCGCCGCCCCCAGCATGCCGCCGAAGACAGCGGTGCCGACGCCGCGGCGGCTGAGCATGCCGGCCCCTTGAGCGATGACCAACGGCACCAGGCCGGCGATAAAGGCAAAGCTGGTCATCATCACGGCCCGGAACCGTTCACGCGCGCCTTCGACTGCCGCTTCGGAAATGCCCAGCCCATGCTTGCGGCGTTCCATCGCGAACTCGACGATGAGAATGCCGTTTTTCGCCGCCAGCGCGATTAGCACCACAAGGCCGATCTGGGCATAGAGGTTGTTGTCAAGGCCAGCTATCTTCAGCCCCAGCATCGAGCCGGCGATACCGGCCGACACCGACAAAAGCACCGCGATCGGGATCGTCCAGCTCTCGTAAAGCCCGACAAGGAACAGATAGGCGAAGAGCACGGCAAGCCCCAGGATCATCGCCGTCTTGCCACTCGCTTCGATTTCCTGCAGCGCCGTTCCGGTCCATTCATAACTGTAGCCGGCAGGCAGCGTCGCGGCGGACACCGCCTCCATGGCAGCAATCGCTTCGCCCGAACTGCGCCCCGCCGCCGGCCCGCCATTGATCGTCGCACTGACGTAGTTGTTGTAGCGAACGATCAGCTGTGGCCCAAGGATCAGGCGCGCTTCCGCAAACGCCCGGATCGGGACCATCTGGCCCTTGTTGTTGCGGACATTGATCCGGTAGATGTCGTCGATCTTTGATCGCTCCGACGCCTCGCCCTGCACCGTGACCTGCCAGGTCCGGCCAAACAGGTTGAAGTCGTTGGCATAGGCGCTGCCCAGCACCGATTGCAGCACATTGAAAACATCGGAGACCTCGATGCCAAGCGTCTGGACTTTTTCGCGGTCGATATCGAGATAGAGCTGCGGTGTATTGGCCGCATAGGTGGTGAACACCCGGCTCAGCGCCGGATCCTGGTTGGCCGCAAACACCAGACCACGCGCCGCCTGGGCAATATCACTGGCGCTACCGCCGGTGAGGTTGAGAAGCTGGTATTCGAAGCCGCTGCCTGTGCCCAAACCGATGATCGGCGGCAGGTTATAGACGATAATGTTGGCGTCCTTGACGGCCTGGAGTTCAGCACTGATCTTGGCGATCAGACTGTTGACGGACAATTCCACCGTCGTGCGGTCGGCAAACGGCTTCAGCGTGATCACCAGCAAGCCGGAATTCGACTTTACCTGGCCATCGAGCAGACTGTAGCCGACAACCGACATCACACCATCGACGCCGTCCGTGGCGCGGACCATCTCTTCGACCCGCTTGGCAACGGCGTTGGTGCGGTTCACCGAAGCGCCGTCCGGCAGGACGATTTCACCGAAGATGGCGCCCTGATCCTCCGACGGCAGGAAGCCCGTCGGTGTCGATTTCATCAGCCAGCCGGTACCGGCAACCAGTCCAACGAGCAGGACCAGGCCGAGAACCGCAAAGCGGACAAACCGCCGCACCAGCGAGGCATACCCATCGCGGGCATAGTCGATCCCCTTCAGCACATAGCGGATCGGGCCGCGCTTCGGACCGTGCTGCGCCTTCAGAAACACGGCGCAAAGGGCCGGCGACAGCGACAGCGCGTTGATGGCGGAAATCACCATGGACACGGACACCGCCACGGCAAACTGGCGGAAGAGCTCGCCGGAAATGCCCGGAATGAACGCCACCGGTATGAACACAGAAAGCAGGACCAGCGTGATGGCGATGATCGGCGCCGTGATCTCGCCCATGGCAAGCCGCGCGGCTTCGGCCGGCGTGATGCTCGGATCCTTCTCCAGCTGCGCCTCGACCGCCTCGACCACGACGATCGCGTCATCGACGACGATGCCGATGGCAAGGACAAGCGCCAGCAGGGAGACTGTATTGGCCGAAAAGCCGAACGCCATCATCACCGCGAACGTTCCGATCAGTGAAACCGGCACCGCGATCAGCGGAATGAGCGTTGCCCGCACGCTTCCAAGGAACAGGTAGACGACGATCACGACGAGGACGAAGGCCTCGATCAAGGTCTTGACGACCTCGTGGATACTTTCTTCGACGAATTTCGTCGTATCGTAGGTCACCTTGTAATCGACGCCATCCGGAAACGACGGTTTCAGCTTCTCGAGCAGCTGGTCGATGGCCGCCGCCGTGGCGATCGCGTTGCCGCCGGGCGACTGGTAGATACCGAGCACGGCCGCCGGCGTACCATCCTGCCGGCCGATCTGTTCGGCCGATTTCGACGTCAGCTCGACGCGCGCGACATCGCGGATGCGGACAAACGAGCCGTCCGGTTGCGCCCGCAGCACGATGCTTCCGAACTCCTCGACGGTGCTCAGGCGCCCCTTCGTCTGAATGGTCAGCTGGAACTGCTGGTCCGGCAGCGCCGGTTGGGCGCCGATACGACCGATTGCCGCCTGAACGTTCTGCCGCTTCAGCGCATCGACAATATCGTTCGGCGTCATGCCGAAACTGGTCAACCGCTCCGGGGTCACCCAGACGCGCATGCTGTAGTCGGATGGGGTCAGAAGCGAGACGTCGCCGACGCCGGTGATCCGCTTCAGGCCGTCGATGATGTTGATCGTCGCATAATTCGAGAGGAAAAGCTGATCCTGCTTGCCGTCCTTCGAGATCAAGGAGATCACCTGCATCAGCGCTGACGATTTTTTCTTGACACTGATGCCTTGCGCCCGCGCTTCCGTCGGCAACTGTGCTTCAGCGAGATTGACGCGGTTCTGCACGTTGACGGCATTGATATCGGGATCGGTTCCGACGGAGAAGCTGACGGTCAGCGTATAGCTGCCGTCATTGCCGCTGGTCGACTTCATGTAGATCATGTTGTCGACGCCGACGACACGGGATTCGATCGGCTGAGCGACGGATTGCTGAACGATTTCAGCACTCGCGCCGGGATAGCTGACTGTTACCGAGACCTGCGGCGGCACGATGTCCGGAAACTGCGCAATCGGTATGACGCTCAGCGCGACAAGACCTGCAATGGTGATGACGAGCGATATGACGACCGCAAGCCGTGGCCGATCGATAAAAATCCCAGACAGCATGGCTCAGGATCCTGACTTGACTTCGAGCGGCTCGACAACTTGCCCGGGGCGCACCTTTTGTATGCCCTCGGTGACGATCCGGTCCCCGGTGGCAAGGCCCTTGAGAATGGACAGCTCGCTCCCCTCGCTCTGCCCCGGCTCGATGCGGCGGACCTCGATCTTGTTTTCTGAGTTGACGACAAGCGCAAACGGTCCGGACTGATCGATCTGGATCGCCGCTTGCGGCACCACCAGCGATTTTTCCGCAGTCCCCCCTTCGACGGTCACGGTGACGAGCTGACCATCGATCAGGATGCGGTTCGGATTGGGAAATGTCGCTCGAACCGGCACGGTGTCGGTACCCTGGTCCACCGTCACATCGACAAAGTTGACTTTGCCGGGCTCGCCGTAGCGTTTTCCGTCGGCAAGCTCGATGTAAACTACGGCTGCGTCGACGGTGCCGCCCAGCGTCCCCTTGCCGGCAAGCTTGTCGCGGATAGCCAGAATTTCGCGCTGTGACACCGAGAAGCTGACATAGATCGGATCCTGGCTGACGATCGTCGCCAGGACATCGCTCGATGGCCCGATGAAGTTTCCAACAGAATAGGCCGAACGGCCGATACGTCCGGCAATCGGCGCGCGGATTTCGGTATAGCCGAGGTCAAGCTTGGCTTTGTCGAGCGCCGCATTCAGCTGCGTGAGGCTGCCTTTGGCTTCGCTCTGCTTGGCCGTGGCCAGGTCAAGCTGGTTTTGAGGGGCGGCACTTTTGGAAACGAGGATCGTCTGCCGCTCCACTTCAATGTTTGTCAGCGATAGCGCAGCTTGAGCCGATTCGATCGCACCCTCAGCCTGCACAACGGCAGCTTCGTATTGCCCCTTCTCCATGGCGAAGAGCAGGTCACCCTGCTTGACATCCTGCCCCTCGGTAAAAAGCCGTTTCTCGAGGAACCCATCGACGCGGGCGCGCAAATCGACCTTGTCCACGGCTTCGATACGCCCGGTGAAGGAGACCGATGGCCGGATATCCTTCTCGATCACTCTGGTGACGGACACGGACGGTGGCGCCGCGGCCGGTTCGCCACTTTCCTGAGCCGCCGCGCCATGGCTTATTGCAATTGCCGAGATGACCAGTGCAGCCGTGACCAATGATCGATAGGCGCAACCTGCCATTGAATATCCCCCACAATCGCCACATGTAAAAACTGGCCCCACCTTCCCCTGTCCGGTCGCAGGTGTCAATCTATGGTCGTCCTCAACTCTCCGGTTCCTGCAGGGTTGTCCTCGGGAAAAACCGCTGGATTTTCCGATCGTTCTTTCGAACGAAAAAGGCCGCCCCGAAGGACGGCCTCTCCAAATTCATGCAGCGATGTGCAAACTTATTCGGCGCTGTCGTCAGCGGCCTTCTTCTTGGCCGGAGCCTTCTTCTTCGGTGCTGCAGCGTCTTCGCCTTCCGCAGCGTCAGCCTTGGCAGCAGCCTTCTTCTTCGGAGCGGCCTTCTTCGTTTCCGAAGTGCCTTCCTCGTCGTCAGCCATAAGTTCTTCCTTGCTGACGGTCTTGTCGGTGACCTTCACTTCGGACAGCAGATGATCGACGACCTTTTCTTCGAAGATCGGCGCGCGCAGCGAGGCAGCGGCACCCGGGGTCTTCTGGAAGTAGTCGATGATCTGCTTTTCCTGGCCCGGGAACTGGCGGAGCTGTTCGAACAGCGAACGCTGCATTTCCTCGTCGGTTACCTGGACGCCGGCCTTTTCGCCGATTTCCGAGAGAACGAGACCGAGGCGGACGCGACGTTCAGCCAGCTTGCGGTATTCGCCGCGGGCTTCTTCTTCCGTCGTGTCTTCGTCGGCGAAGGTCTTGCCGGCCTGTTCCAGGTCGGTGTTGATCTGGCGCCAGATGTT
The DNA here is from genome assembly GCF_025847205.1 of Pararhizobium sp. YC-54. Lineage (GTDB taxonomy): Bacteria > Pseudomonadota > Alphaproteobacteria > Rhizobiales > Rhizobiaceae > Pararhizobium. Next base: position 533,374 of record NZ_JAOYTH010000001.1, read on the forward strand.
GTCGAATTCAGCGTCAACGAGGCGCTGTGGCGTGTCGAACTGGTAGAGTTCGTCCAGCTGGTCGAGAATCTGACGCTTGACCTTCTGGCGGGTCATCGAGCCGTACTGGCTTTCGATCTGGCCGCGAACGACTTCCTTCAGCTTGTCAGCCGATTCGAGGCCGAGCTTGGTGGCGAGGTCGTCGTTGATTTCAACGGCGGCAGCGGCGGCAACGTCCTTGACGGTGATGTCGAAGGTGGCTTCCTTGCCAGCAAGGTTTGCAGCCGGGTATTCGGCCGGGAAGGTCACGTTGATGACCTTTTCGTCGCCAGCCTTCAGGCCGACGAGCTGCTCTTCAAAGCCCGGGATGAAACGGTTGGAGCCGAGAACCAGCTCAGCGTCTTCGTCCTTGCCGCCATCGAAGGCAACGCCCTCGACCTTGCCGAGGTAATCGATGGTGACGCGGTCGCCGTTGGCGGCCTTGCCCTTCTTGGTTTCGTAGGTGCGGGCATTTTCGGCGATCTTGAGGATCTGCTCGGTGACTTCGGCTTCGTCGATATCAACGACTTCGCGGGTCACCTTGATGCCGCTGACGTCCTTGAGTTCGATCGCCGGGATGATTTCGTAAGCGAGCGTGAATTCGAAATCGGCTTCAGCGCTGAGAATCTTGTCCGCTTCGGCTTCGTTCTCGGTCATCGCGATTTCCGGCTGGGTCGCCGACTTTTCGCCGCGCTCGGACAGGATTTCGGTCGGCTTTTCGCGAACGAGTTCGTTGACGAGCTCGGCCATGATCGACTTGCCGTACATCTTCTTCAGATGGGCGAAAGGCACCTTGCCCGGACGGAAACCGTTGATACGGACCTTGTCCTTGGTCTCGGCGAGACGCTCGTTCATACGAGCTTCCATGTCCTTGGCCGGGATAACGACCTTGAGTTCGCGCTTCAGCCCTTCAGCGAGCGTTTCGATAACCTGCATGTTCAAACCTTCATTTCACGTTGACAGGGCTCTGTCGGTGTTCTTGTACACGAGCACTTGAGCCGATCCATTTGCCGGGAGTGGCTTTACGCAAATCAGTCACCGTTTTGCAAGCAAAATGGCGCCGTCCTCTCGATCGACGCCAAGGCAAGCCCTGGACGTCCCTTTATTCTGGTGCGGGTAGAGAGACTTGAACTCCCACGCCTTGCGGCACCAGAACCTAAATCTGGCGTGTCTACCAATTTCACCATACCCGCGTTCAGAAAACCGCAGCGCCTGCTCGCATCGGTACAGAAAAGCCCCGGCAATGCTGCCGAAGACAAGTCCGCACCGGGTTCAGGGCGTTCCCGAGCGCGGCGTCTCTATATCACCCGTTTCCAAGGGATCAAAGGAAAAATGGGGATCAAGGGAAAAATGCGGATTTTGTCGTGTTCCTGTCACTTGCCCGGCAAATGCCGCCTCCCGCAATCAATAAAGCGGCTCTTCATAGAGCGGTTTGCCATCGATCGCGATCAGACGGATCTGCATCCGGCCATCGTCATCGGCCCGCGCGGTGACCGACAGTGCGCTGGCATTGCGCGCCTCCTCCAGCACCTTGCCCTCTCCTTCCGGCACATAATAGCGCTCGATGCCGTAATCGACGTTCAGCGAAGATTGTTGGCCATCGGCCGCCGGATAGAAATAGAATGGTGCGCTGCGGGCAATGACGCTGCCTTCGTTGGCCGTAAGAGCACCGAAGGATGCTTCCGCAACACCCCAGAATCCGTCCGGCTGCTTTGCCAGCCGCACCGACAACTGCGCATCGGTGGCCTCCGTGGGAAAGCCGCCCGTCACTTTGCCGGCCGGAATGGTCGAGATATTGTAGGCAAGAATGACATAGTCACCACGCAACAGGTCGCGCGGGTCGACGGGCACGGTCTTGAGCACCACATCGACACCGTTGCGCAGGATCGAGGCGCGGCTTTCGATCATATAGCCGAGGAATGCGGTCTGCAGCAGAGCCACCAGGATTGCGGCGAACAGCGGCCTGATCAACGGATTGCTGTTCATGACACGCTCCCTTCGGTTGCGGTTCTCACCGAGAGCCGTTTTTCCAGCCGGATGACCAGCCAGGCAATGAGGGCGACGACCACACCGGAAATCAGGAAGAAACCGGATGTTCCAAGGATACTGCCCAGTGTTTCGGAGGCCAGATACAGTGTCTCTGCGGCAAAAACCGCATAGCCGAGAAACCGCACCGCGCCGTTGAGCCGTCCGGCGATGGCAATGCCGCCAAGTGCCACCGCAAGCGTCGTTGCCCCGATACCGACCTCCTGCCCCAGACCGTCCGCTTCGGTATGCAGCGCTGCAAGGCCCATGACCGCGAGCGCAAAGCTGTAGAAGGCGGGAGCAGCCCCGGCTTCGCGCGCAAACCGGTAAATCGGCGAAATCGGCAGGCTGACGGCCAGAAACGCCACGAGACCGGCCCCGAATAGAAGGAAAGCAAACCAGACTTCCGGCAGTTCGATATAAAACCATCCGAGCCAGGCCAGAGCCAGCAGATAGGCAAGATGCCGGGCAATACCGGCATTGGTATAGCGCACCAACGCGATGACGATGACGATCAGCAGCGGTATAAGGTAGACATAACCATTGCCCTCGAAGCTCGCATCATTCTCGACCACCAGCTGACCGAAAACCGCCCATGCGAGGAAACCGCAAAGCACGGAAAGAGCGGCGGAGCGAAAGGCCACGGCCGCCACGCAGGATGCTGCGAACCAGACGAGGAGTGCGTCCGCTGCATCTCCAGACAGGTGATACATCTGCCCCACCAGTGCGATTGCACCACCGAAGGTCATCGTTGCCAGGACAAGCAGTGCGGCACCCAGCCCCCTGAAGCTGCGGCCGAGGCAAAAGGCGGCTGCCAGATAAAATGCCCAGATCAGGCCGACGATGCCTGTAACGCGCAGGACGCGCGGGATGGCCTCCCAGTTGGCGGCCACGAGAAGAAGGATGGCGGCCGACAAGAGGACCGCCGCCAGCACGAGAAGAACCCGTCCGGCGCTGAAGACAGTCTCGCGGGCATCATATTCCGCCAGCATCATGCTTGCCGCTTTGGCATCGAGCATGCCTTTGGAAACCCAGATATTGAAGTCCTTCTCGATCCGCCCCCGGTACATCGACCGACCTCCTTGCATGCGCGTGCTGCGCAACACATATCATAGCCGTTCGCAATTCCTAGAGAAGCGCGTGACCAGATGTTCGTGCCTGCGGGAGATCCACGGTGCGGTCATCGTTAACGGAATATGAAGAGTTTCGTGCGAGCCTCCAGCGTGAAGGCAGGCATGGGATGAATCGCAGGGCTTATGCAAAATTTGCATGTCATCCATGATGATATTGCACTGCACAAATCGCAAGCGGTCACCTATATTGAACTCAAGAAGACGGGACGAGATCAGCGCAAGCGATCGGGGCCGTCAGCGGCAAGGCCAGCCGCTTCCGCTCAGAAGTGGAAAAGGCCAGCGGACTGAAAGGTTCGCTTCATAGAATTCGGAGTGGCGCACTCCTCCTCCCAGCGCCGCTCCGATCCGATGGGCAACACTCCTCCTCCCAGTTGCTTATCACCATAAATGACGCCCGCTGGACCTCCTCCCCCAGCGGGCGTTATTCGTTTCAAGAACTCCCCCGATAAGCCTACCGCTTTCCGTGCGGCGCCTGCACGGATGATCAAATTTTGTGCGCCTGAAAAGCAAGAACGGCGCAGCCATGCATCCGGCACATAGGTGCCATTCGCCATTGGCTCTACCCGTTTCCAATCGGCGGATTTATATTCAGGACAACTTCGGGGCTGCGCACTCCTCCTCCCAGCGCGCCCTGATGGGATCGGCAACACTCCTCCTCCCAGTTGTCGATCAGAACAAGCAACGCCCGCCGGACCTCCTCCCCCGACGGGCGTTGTTTTTTGTTCATCACCCTTTGCAATATCCAGCGCTTCATTGATTTGGCAAACGCGCACGCGCACCGAGTTTGGTCAAATCGTGACCAGAAAGCCTAAAAGGTTTGCAAGAACTGCATGGGTGCGATGCAGCAATGTCTCTGTCATTTTCAAGAGCCAGGGCCTATATTCCAACCATCAGATGAGGGCCAGCAAAGGGTGCTGGCAAACCTAGAAAGGACCAGCATCATGAACATTGCTCGCTCATTCAACAATTGGCGCAAGTACCGTCAGACCTGCAACGAACTCGGCCGCATGTCCGACCGCGAACTGAACGACCTCGGCATCGGCCGTGGCGACATCCAGTACGTTGCCCGTCAGGCAGTCAAGTAAGTCTCGCAACCAGCCGGTTCTTCCGGCTGACGCGCAGCGACCAAACGCCCTCCGGTTCAAACCGGCGGGCGTTTTTTTTCGTCCAGATTCCCCCTGCAGGGTTCCCGTTTGCGTTTGGCGGATAATCCGACCGCCAGAGCACAGATCAACCATAGCTTTCGATGCAGCGCAGCATCTCTAAGGCTGCCTTTTTTCCTTGCATAGACACATCCGCAGCGTCGTGTCGCGCAAGCCGCACACCGCCTGTACCGTCGCGCAAATTCGCCACTAAAAACACGCCAAAAAAACAAACAGTTAAAACGAAGACCGTATCCACGGGGACAACCATTAACCTATGGCTTCTTTTTCAGCATAGACACTGATTGCTCAGCGAAGCATCATTGCAATGCACAAATGCATAGCAGATGCATTTTCTTTGCACTCCATCTTTTCCCGCGAAAGGCGTACAAAGGTTTCAACGAAGCAGGCAATCACTGCACTGCTCATTTGTATCGCTCAAGGAAAAGATCATGAACCCGATTCGTATGGCTAAAAGCTGGATCAACTACCGCCGCACCGTTGCTGAACTGGGCAACCTGTCCAACCACGCTCTGACGGACATCGGTATCACCCGCTTCGACATCCGCAACATTGCTTCGCGTTCCTTCCGTTAATCGGATCAGGAATGTCGAGGGACTAAAAACGGCACCACTGGGTGCCGTTTTTGATTCCAGGACCGAGCAGAACCGGTTCCCTTCGCGCCCGCCTTGCTCTAAATAACGGCTCATGACAGACACATCTTCCTATTCTCCCGTTCACGTCATCGGCGGCGGCCTCGCCGGCTCCGAAGCCGCCTGGCAGATTGCCTCGGCCGGCATACCGGTGATCCTCCACGAGATGCGCGGCGTGCGCGGCACGGACGCCCACAAGACCGACGGCCTTGCCGAACTGGTCTGCTCCAACTCCTTCCGCTCCGACGACGCCACCAGCAATGCGGTTGGCGTGCTGCATGCCGAGATGCGGCTTGCCGGTTCGCTGATCATGTCCTGCGCCGACAGGAACCAGGTTCCGGCCGGTGGAGCGCTCGCGGTTGATCGCGACGGTTTCTCCGACGCCGTGACTGCGGCAATCGACGGCCATCCGCTGATCACCGTCGTGCGCGAAGAGGTGCCGGGCCTGCCGCCGAAGGACTGGGATCTCGCCATTATCGCCACCGGTCCGTTGACGGCGCCCTCCCTTGCCAGTGCGATCCAGGCGGAAACCGGCGCCGATGCGCTGGCCTTCTTCGATGCCATCGCCCCGATCATCCATACCGAAAGCATCGATATGGACATCTGCTGGTTCCAGTCGCGCTACGACAAGGTCGGACCGGGCGGAACAGGCAAGGACTATATCAACTGCCCGATGGACGAGGCGCAGTACAATGCCTTCGTCGACGCATTGATTGCCGGCGATAAGACCGGCTTCAAGGAATGGGAAGGCACGCCCTATTTCGATGGCTGCCTGCCGATCGAGGTCATGGCCGAGCGCGGACGCGAAACCCTGCGTCACGGCCCGATGAAGCCGATGGGCCTCACCAACGCCCATAACCCGGCCGTCAAGGCCTATGCCGTCGTGCAGCTTCGCCAGGACAATGCCCTTGGCACGCTCTACAACATGGTCGGTTTCCAGACGAAGCTGAAATACGGGGCGCAAGCGGAAGTGATCCGCATGATTCCGGGGCTTGAGAAAGCCGAATTTGCCCGCCTCGGCGGCCTGCACCGCAACACCTACATCAATTCGCCGGTGCTGCTCGATAAATCACTGACGCTGAAATCACGGCCAGGCTTGCGATTCGCCGGCCAGATCACCGGCTGCGAAGGCTATGTCGAAAGTGCCAGCATCGGTCTGCTCGCCGGCCGTTTCGCTGCCGCGGAGCGCAAGGGCCAGCCGCTGCCGCTGCCTCCGGAAACCACCGCCTTTGGCTCGCTGCTCAATCATATCACCGGTGGCCATATCGTTTCGGATGACGAACCGGGAAAACGCTCTTTCCAGCCGATGAACATCAATTTCGGCCTGTTCCCGCTGCTCGAGCCGGGCGCGATCGTCAAGCCGGAAGGCGTCAAGCGCTTCCGTGGCAAGGACAAGACCGTGATGAAGAAGCAGCTTGTGGCGCAACGGGCGCTTGAAGATTGTGCGGCCTGGCTGAAGGCGGATCAATCCGCCTGAATGGGCTTATACCAAGCCTCTAGCATCGAGACTTGGTATCAATCCCGGATTGCGGATTGAAACTGCCGAGCAGCCAGAGGGAAACCTCGGCTGCGATCTCAGGGCTTTCGAACTCGTAGACACCATCGACATATGAGAAATCGGCAAAATGCACCGTGAGGCCGCGGCCGCTTTCGGCATTGCTGACATTGACCTTGCCGGCTTCGATCAGATGGCAGACGAAATGCGTGCCATGGGCTGCCATGAAACCGGCCTTGCCGTCGTGAAGACGGACGAAATAGGCTTTTTCATCCGCCGTCGCGTGAATGGCCCTGATCGCCTCTTCGGGAAAAGCGCGGCCGAAGTCGAGAATAGCGACACCCGTGTCGGGCTCGCGCCTGTCCTTGTCGGCGCGCGCCTTCATCCGCATGTAGAAAATACCTGTGAGCAGAATGCAGATGATGACGATCGGCCAACCCATTGCTCCGGCTCCTTTTCACACCGTTCAAGACAAATAACACGGGTGTGACCCTACTGGCCGAACCTTGCGCCAATGTGCCCCCTGGCATCGCACAACAGCAGTTACGAATATAAAGATACCGCCTGCGTTTTTACCATCTGCCGCCGCGGGCCGCTTTCCACATCCACCATTGGCGGCGCCATTGCGCTGGCACGATGGAACGCTCGAAGAGCTTCGCCCCGGCTCGCTCGGCACGATCGAAAACAGGTTCCGCCAGCGCCAGCGCGGTGAACGCAAAGCGGTTCATCGGCGAAATGGTGCCGGCAGCCGCGCGGGCCCTGGCAAGGTGCTCGCGACCAAGACCGGCAAACGCGCGGATTGCCAGACTGACGGATTGTTCGTTCGCGCCTAAGAGGAAACTGTCCCGGTCAAGCCCGGTCGCGGCCAGGAGTTCAGCCGGGAAATAGACCTGCCCGCGCCGGCGATGCAGCGGCAGAAGCAGAAGAAGCCCGGCGACCGCCTGGGCAACGCCGGCATGACCGGCGGCCGACGCCGAGTTTTGCGCCGTTTGCGGATCGAGGATCAGACTTGCAAGCTGAATGAGCGCCGACGCCGTTTCACCCGCATAGCCTTCCAGCGACGCGCGGCTTTCCATCGGATCGTCATAGAGATCGAAGAGGCGGGCATCGATCATGTCCTGCAGCACCGGAACCGGCAGCTTGTGGCTTTTCACGCAGGCAAGCAGTGCCTCAGCCAGCGGGTTGCCCTCGCCGCTCGCACCGCTTGGATCATCAAGGACGTCGCGCCACCATTGCAGCCTGATTTCGCCGGGCAATGGCTCACGCACGAGATCGCGCACGCGGGCAATCTCGGCGTGGAATGCATAAAGCGCCGACAGCGCACCGCGTTTGTCCAGCGGAGACAGGAGGCAGGCGAGATAGCGATCACGATCACTGTCGCGCAGCGCAGTCAGGCTGAAGTCGTAGACCGGCTGCGCGGCATTGGCAGGATTTTCGGGCATGTTCATCGTTCAGACGGCAATAAAGGCGGCGGCGACGGCGCGGGATTCGGCGAGCATGATGTTGTAGGTCCGTATGGCTGCACCCGTGCTCATCGGATCGGATGAAATCCCGCATTCCCTGAACTTCGCCTTCAAAGCCGCGGGCAACGGCCTGATGTCCTTGCCGGTGCCCACCAGGATAACCTCGATCCCGTCCGCTTCCGCAAAAACACGCTCGAAGCATTCAACCGTCAGCAGATCGCCTTCCACCATGTCCCAGCCGTAGATGCCGGAGGGCAGCATCAGCAGCGATCCGCGATGCGACATGCCGGCGAAACGGAAGCCGCCATTGCCGTAACTATCGACCGGCGCCCGGCCCGGAAAATGCGCCTGACGGATTTCGATGGGCTTGCGCATGTTACGGCGCTCCCTTGGCCGGCTGCGCACCGATGCCGCCGGTTTTTTCCGTGCCACCCGGTGCTCCGTGCCTCAGCCTGAAAAGAATGAGAACCGGGCCCGCGACATAGATCGACGAGAACGTACCGACCGCCACACCGAACAGCATCACGAAGGCAAAGGACTGAATCGCCTCGCCGCCGAAGAAGCACAGCGCTGCCAGGGCCAGCATTGTCGTCGCGCCGGTGAGCACCGTTCGTGACAGAGTCTGGTTGATCGACGTATCGATCAGGATCGGCAGGGGCATGCGCGGATATCGCTTGAGGTTTTCGCGGACACGGTCGTAGACGACCACGGTATCATTCAGCGAATAGCCGACGATCGTCAAAAGCGCTGCGATACTGGTCAGATTGAACTCCATGCCGGTCACGACAAACAGGCCGATGGTCAAAAGCACGTCATGCAGCGTGGCGACGATGGCGCCAGCGGCAAACTGCCACTCGAACCGGACCCAGATATAGATCAGGACTGCCAGAAGCGAGGCAAGCACGCCAATGGTCGCCGCCGTGGTCAGGTCGCCGGAAACCGACGGTCCGACGACTTCGACCCGACGGAACTCGTATTGATCTTCAAGCTCGCTCCGGACCATGATCACCGACGTCTGCTCGGCATTTTCGCCGCCATCGCGCGAATGCACCCGCACCACGACATCCTGCGGCGAACCGAACGGCTTTACGGTGACATCACCGATGTTGAGTTCATAAAGCCGGCCGCGAATATCCTCGATATCGGCATTGCCCTCGCGCGCCTTCAACTCGATCACCGAGCCGCCGGAAAAATCGATGCCGAGATTGATGCCGAGCGCACCAAACAAAAGCATGCTGACAACGGACAAGAGGGCCGTCAGCGAGAAGACGTAGTTGCGGATCGCCATGAACCGGAAGGCGGCGCCGTCGAATATGCCGGTGCGAATGCCGTCCGGCAACGCCGTCGGCCGGCGGCGATCGACCCAGATTTCGAGCATGACCCTCGTCAGGGTAAAAGCGGTGAAGAGCGTGGTGACGATACCGATGGCAAGTGTCACGGCAAAACCACGGACCGAACCCGTACCGAGGAAAAGCAGGATGATGGCGGCAATCAGCGTGGTGATGTTGGCATCGATGATGGCGGCGAAAGCGCGCGAGAAACCATATTGCATGGCTTGCCCCACCGAGCGGCCCTGCCTCACCTCTTCGCGGATGCGCTCATAGATCAATACGTTCGAATCAACCGCCATGCCGATGGTCAGCACGATGCCGGCGATGCCCGGCAGCGTCAAAGGCAGCCCTGCGGCTGACAAGACCGCGATAATCATGACGACGTTCAGAGTGACGGCAAGGCTCGCAACCGCGCCGAAGAGACCGTAAAAACCCAGCATGAAGGCGATAACGAGGACAGCGCCGATTGCGCCGGCCGTCACGATCGAGTGGATGGAATCCGCACCGCGCCCGGCGCCGATCGAACGTTCCTCGACAACAGTGAGCGGCGCCGGCAAGGCGCCCGCGCGCAACACCAGCGCCAGATCGTCAGCGCCTTCAGGGCTCATGTCCGCGACAAGCTGGACGGTGCCATCGGTGATCGCCTTGCGCACCAGTGGCGTGGCGATCACGGCCCCATCCAGAACGATGGCGACCGTCGTGCCGGAATTGTCGGCCGTTGCCTGCGCAAACCGTGCCGTGCCTTCCGGTCCAAGCCTGAGGTTGACAACGGGATTGCCGGATTGGGCATTGATCGCCGACTTGGCGTCGATGATATCGCGATTGTCGATAATGGGCTGGCGGCGCAGCAGGTAGCCGATCGGCGGGTCGTCGGCTGAGTAGAGGATTTCCGAATTGACTGGCGGCTGGCCGTTGACCGCATCCTGGACAGGCATGGACATGTCGATGCCGCGAAACGACAGTTTTCCGGCCTGGCCGAGGATATATTTGACCTGCTCGGGATCATACCGCCCGGGTATCTGGACGATGATCCTGTCGCCACCTTGCCTGCGGATCTTCGGTTGCTGGGATCCGAGCTCCGTCAGACGCCGGTGCAGAACCGCGATCGCACTGTCGAGTGTCATTGAGATAGCGTGGCTGATGCCATCATTGGTGACATCGATCGTCAAAAGACCATCGGCGGAACTCCCGACAGTCACTTCGCTGAAGTCGCCCTTCGTAAGGCCGCGGCCCTTGACCGGATCAGCCAGAGGCTTCAAGGCCGCCCGCGCGGCATCGGCCTCAGCCGGATCGCGAAGGCGAAGCTGGATCGCCTGCCCGGTTCCCGACAGGCCGGAATAGCCGATGCCGGCCGCGCGAAGGCGCGTGCCGACATCATTGATAACAGCCTCGAGGCGGGACTTGACGACATCATCCCGTTCGATCTTCAGCGTGATCTGTGATCCGCCCTGAAGATCGAGACCAAGCATCATCTGCTTCTTTGGAAGCCAGTCCGGCAGGGTATCCAGCGTAGCGGTCGGTACCGCATTCGGCACGGCGACCAGGATGCTGAACAGCACGACGAGCCAGACGATGATGGTTTTCCAGCGGGAAAAATACGGCATGAAGCTCTCAAAGATACGTCGTTACAAGGTGACCAGTGTGCCCGGCCTCCCTACAAGCTTACTCCTTGACAGGTTCGCCCTTCACACGGACTTCGGATACACCACTGCGTACCACACGAATCTTCACGCCGTCAGCAATTTCGACTTCGAGTTCGCTGTCATCGACGACCTTCGTCACCTTGCCGACAATTCCGCCACCGGTAACGATCTGATCGCCGCGGCGGATGTTCTTCAGGAGTTCCTCGCGGCGCTTCATGTTGGCTCGCTGCGGACGGATGATCAGGAAGTACATCACCACGAAGATCAGCAGGAACGGCAGGATCGACATGAGAATATCAGCGCCGCCAGCGCTTGCGCCGGGTGCCGTCTGGGCGAATGCCTCGGTAATGAACATCAATCACTCCTTGAATGCGTTTGCGGACGGGTGCCCGCGTTTCGGATCGCCGGAATATAGGAAAGGCTGATTTCAATGCAACAACAGACCAACCGGCTTCGGCCTTCAGCCTCATACATGAAATCGGCCTAAGGAGAAGCTCTTTCTACTGGATTTCCCGCCTTTTACCGTTAGATCAGCCATGCTACCGGACAGTTCGACCGCTTACAGCGCCGCGCGTCATTCATGACGCGCAAAGGTCGCTGTAGCACGGTAGATTTGCTGCATAATTTTTCCTTAAATCGATTCCGGTTTAAGAATTATGCAGTAGCCAAAACCATAGCGATCTCATCGGGGAAGCTCTCATGCAGGACACGAAAATCGACCTTCTGATCGCCGAAATGCGCAAGCTGTCGGCTGCCATCGAGCGGATCGCCGGTCCAGCCCCCGCGGTCAACGACTGGGACGCTGCAGAGTGCTTCGTCTGGTCGCCCCAGCGCCTTCATCTCCAGCCGGTGACCAGACCGAACCGCGTCGAGCTCAAGCTGATCCAGAGCGTCGATCATGTCCGCGACATCCTGTTCGACAATACGCTGAGATTTGCGCAAGGTTTTCCAGCCAACAACGTGCTGCTCTGGGGCGCACGCGGCATGGGCAAGTCCTCGCTGGTCAAAGCGGTTCATGCCAGCGTCGCTGCGGATGCGGGCATCCGCCTGAAACTGGTCGAGGTCCATCGCGAAGATATCGCCACGCTGCCGACCCTGATGGAAATCCTCAAGAGCGCGCCGGTACCGGTCATCGTCTTTTGCGACGACCTGTCCTTCGATCATGATGACACATCCTACAAGTCGCTGAAGGCCGTGCTCGATGGCGGCATCGAGGGCCGGCCGGCAAACGTGCTGCTCTACGCGACCTCCAATCGCCGCCACCTATTGCCACGGCATATGATGGAAAACGAGCAGTCGACCGCGATCAACCCCTCCGAGGCCGTTGAGGAAAAGGTCTCGCTGTCCGACCGGTTCGGGCTGTGGCTCGGTTTCTACAAATGCAGCCAGGACGACTATCTGGCGATGATCGACGGCTATGCCGCCCATTTCGGGCTGGAAGGCGATCCAGTGCAGCTTCACGCCGACGCACTGGAATGGAGCACGACGCGCGGCGCGCGCTCCGGCCGCGTCGCCTGGCAGTTCATCCAGGATCTCGCCGGCCGCACGCAAAAGAAAATCGATCTGGCCTGAACGCAAAAGAAAAGCCCCGGAACGGGGCTTTTCTTTTGATGACCGTGGCAGTGCAAGACTACTCGAGGCCAGACTATTCCAGGAACGTCGCCGGATTGACCGCGCTGGCGTTCTTGCGAACCTCGAAGTGCACCTGCGGCTGCGATGCCGTGCCGCTCATGCCGGACGCTGCCAGTGTCTGGCCACGCTGGATCTTCTGGCCGCGCTGGACCTTCAGTTCCGACGCATTGCCGTAGACGGTAACCGTGCCATCGTCATGGCGAACCAGAACGGCGTTGCCGAGTTCCTTCAGGCTGCTGCCGGAATAGATGACCACACCGTTTTCGGCGGCCTTGATCGGCGTCCCCTCGGGAACCGAGATATTGATACCGTCGTTGCGGTTGCCTTCGACATTGGCGCCGTATCCGGCAATGACCGCACCGCGAACCGGCCAGCGATACTTGCTGATCCCCGTTGCCTTCGGCGACGGCTCGGACGTGTCCTCTTTGGAGGCGACTTCCGTAACCGACTGCTTGGCGACCGGCGCCGTATATTCGGCCGGCTTGGTGCTGTCGGCCTTGGCAACGTTCGCGTCGGCCTTCTTCGGAACCGAAGCCGTCACGACCTGATCGGTAGCCGATGCCTTGCCGCCTGGAATTTTCAAGGTCTGGCCGATGCGGATTGCAGCGCTGGTCAGGCCGTTTTCCTTGCGCAGCGCATCCACCGACACGCCGTTTGCCTTGGCGATCCGGTTGATGGAATCGCCGGCCTTGACCGTATAGGTCCCGCCCTGACCGTTGCCGTCGCCGGAAACCGGCTGCTTGCCTGAGGCCATGTCGGTACGATTGACACCCTTTTCACGGGACTGAGACTGGCCGGGCAGGATTGCCACGTCGCGGCTGTCCGGCTGGATCGGGATATTTTTCTGCTTGTCGACATCAAGGCTCGCGGCGGCGTCGGAGGCAGCAGCTTTGGCCGAGCTTCCGGAGATACCGAAGGTCGGGATCAGAATGCGCTGGCCGGGCTCCGCCTCAGACGAGGATTTCAGGCCATTGGCCTTGAGGATTTCCTTCTCCGGCACGCCGAACCGCTTGGAGAGCGTCGCGACCGTATCGCCCTGACGCAACAGGACCGCAGGCGCATTGACCGTCGACCAGCCCCCCTTGGAGGTCGTCGCCGTCGCGATCGGGTCGGCATTGAGCTTCTGGCCGGCCTGCGCCGTATCCCGAACGGTCGGGAAAGGCTGCGCCAGCGATGTATCGCGCGCCTTCGCAGCCGGATCGGCAAGCGCCACACGCTGGACATTGATCGGCGTGGAAGCTTCACGAGCACGCGAAACCGGCGCGCTCGCCGTGTTCACCGGATCAGGGAACGGCTGATCGACAGCTTCCTGACCAGACGCCACCATGGGCGAAACTGCCATGCCACCACCCTGCACATCACTGCGCGGGACCGGAACATTGCTGCTGGCGATTGAGTTGGTCGTAAGATTATCGGACCTCGAAAAAAGCCCGCCGAAGCGGCTCGCATCGGAGCTGCACCCTGTCGCAGCGCTTGCCAGCAAAACCGCCGCAGCCAAGCGAACAACGGACTTTCCCACACTCGACGAAACTCTCATACGCATGACACTTTACCCACTTGGAACGCAACTCGGTGTAAAATGATTAAAGCGCATTAGAGTTACCGCGCAGTTAAAGCCGCCATCGGCATGCATCTTTTTTGATGAATTGATAACCATGATGGCTGTGCCGGACCAAATCAACGGCGGTTATCAGGCAGGAGTGTACTCTACCAAGGGCGCCGCCTCGACATTGGCAAAGGCTTTCGCCTTGCCCCGCACTTTGCGGCAGCAGTGCATGACGTCAAAAATTTGCGGTTTTTACGCGGCGAGCGGCTCAGAAATTTTCCTGGTAGAATTTTTCGATCCCGGACACCGGACTGCGTGTCTGCGAGACATCCTCATAACTGATCGTGCCGGTGTCCCAGCCGAACATGTCGCCGGTGATCATGCCGCCGGTGTCCGCCGCTACAGTCAATTCCGACTGCACCTTGTCGGCGTCCAGCAGAACGCTGACGAGCGTCTGGAACGCCGATCCGCCGTCGATGCCGCTTTCATCGCTATAGGCGACCGAGCGTGCACCAGCGATGGCCGCGTCTCGGGTGCCGAAATAACGCAGGCTGTTCTGATCCTCCGGCCGCAGGTTGTCGTAATATTCGATGAAGGCGCGATAATAGGCCTTGTGATCGCCGGTCTCGCTATATTTGCCGAAAGCCTGATACTCGCGCGCGGCAAGTTGCGGTGACAGTCTGTTGCTCCACTCGTCTTTCGTCAGCGCCGGGTATTTTTCCTGAACCCGTTTGGTTCGTCCGAGGAACAGGAGAGCCTCTGCGGACAGCGAGACACGCGAGGCCGGGTCATAGCCGCCGGTCGCCAGAACCGCCGCGCCGCCGTCTTCCCGGCTGCCCGACACGCCCTGCGCCGCAGCGCGGCCCGCAAGATTGTTCAGACCGTCGCCAGTGGCTGCCGAGGTCAATCGGTTCGCGATCTGCATCTGCCGTCTCCTGCGTTTTGACGCCTGGAATAGAGCTGACACATACGCTTCCGGTCAGAGGTCAGCCCATCTGTGTGACTTTGGTGCGCGGATTTCGGTTAGGCCCCGAAGCTTGCGTCAAACTGACGACGATTAACGGAAAATTAACGCATTGTTTTCGCGCTGATAAATGGCTTAACAGGCGAAACGGCATGCGCGCAGCCAGGCTCCATTGCCGTCACCAGCAACGGAATCAGTGCGTTGACACGATGACTTTCCGAGTCGCCCCGAAAGTCATCGATGCTGCCAATCAAGCGTTTGGAGCGTTAGAGAAAGGAAGCGAGCTGCGGCACGATCGGCAGGTACGGAGCCTCGAACAGGTCCTCGCGGTCGAACCGGCTGCCGGTGCGCGTCAGCCGGACGATGCGGCATTCGGTTTCGCTCATCATGATCGGCACGATCAGAATGCCGCCGGAGACGAGATGATCGGAGAAAACCCGTGGCAAGCTGGAAAACGCAGCCGTGACCAGAATACGGTCGAAGGTGCCCTCGCCCGCCGGACCGACGCTGCCGTCCGCCTGGCGGACGATCACATTGCGGATGCCGGCCTTTTCGAGGTTTCGCTGGGCACCGGTGACAAGCGTCTTGTAGCGCTCGATGGTGAGCACGCGTTCGGCGATCCGTCCCATCACGCCGGCGGTAAAGCCGCTACCGGTTCCGACCTCGAGGACGCGCTGCCCCGGCTTGACATTGAGGCTATGGAGCAACCGGACGGCAAAATCGAAGCCCTCCATGAACACGCCGCAATCGAGCGGAACGAGCCGTGAGGAATAGGCGTTTTCCTGGTACTGCGGCGGCGTAAATATCGTCCGCGGCGTCTGCTCGACGGCGTTGAGCAGTTCCTTGTCGGAAATACCTTCCGCCCGCAGGCGCAACACCAAGGCTGCAAACCCTTCCTGCTCGATGACGCGCGGGCTCAATCGGCCTCTCCGTCGAGAAGCGCGCGGGCGACCCGATCCTGTACGGCATAGTCGGTCAGGTCCAGCTTCAGCGGCGTCACGGATATCTTGTGCTCGCGGATCGCATGGATATCGGTTCCTGCCCGGAAATCGCCGAAACGTTCGCCGAAACGAAGCCAGAAGTATGGATGACCACGCCCGTCCGAGCGCTCGTCGATCGTCAGGCCGAAATCGAGCTTGCCCTGGCAGGTCACTTCGGTACCGGTCACGGCATCCGCCGGGCAGTTCGGGAAATTCAGGTTAAGAAATGTGCCATCCGGCAGATCGAGCTTCATCAGCTTTTTCAGAAGCTTTGGCGCGTGTGTTTCCACAACATCCCAGGCAACGATGCCGCCGTCGGTATGGCGATAGGCCTGGCTCAGGGCAAAGGAACGGATGCCTTGCAGCGTCCCTTCGATGGCACCGGCGATGGTACCGGAATAGGTGACGTCATCGGCCATGTTGGCGCCGACATTGACGCCGGACAGGATGAGATCAGGCTTGACATCGAGCACCTTGCGCACGGCCATGATGACGCAATCGGTCGGCGTACCGCGCAGCGCAAAGTGCTTTTCCGAGATCTGCCGCAAGCGCAGAGGCTCCGACAGGGTCAGAGAATGCGCAAGGCCGCTCTGGTCCGTCTCCGGTGCCACTACCCAGACGTCGTTCGAGATCGTCCGGGCGATCCGTTCGAGCACGGCAAGGCCTTCGGCATGGATGCCATCATCATTGGTCAGCAGAATACGCATCTCTACCCCTGCCGCAAGACGCGGCTCAACCGGCCTTTTCGATCTTCGTGAGGCCACCCATATAGGGCAACAATACGTGCGGGATGGTTACCGATCCGTCTTCATTCAGATAATTTTCGATGACGGCGATCAAGGCGCGGCCGACGGCCGTTCCCGAACCGTTCAGCGTATGAGCGAATTTCAGGGCCTTGTCGTCCTTCACCCGGTAGCGGGTGTTCATCCGCCGCGCCTGGAAATCGCCGCAGACCGAACAGGACGAAATTTCGCGGTAGGCATCCTGTCCCGGCAGCCAGACTTCCAGATCGTAGGTCTTGCGGGCGCCAAAACCCATATCGCCGGTGCACAGCGTCATCACCCGGTAATGCAGACCGAGACGCTTGAGGACTTCCTCGGCACACGCCGTCATCCGTTCATGCTCATCGATCGAGCTTTCCGCATCGGTGATCGACACCAACTCCACCTTGTTGAACTGGTGCTGGCGCAGCATGCCGCGGGTATCGCGGCCGGCGGAGCCTGCCTCCGAGCGGAAGCAGGGCGTCAGCGCCGTGAAACGCAGCGGCAACACGTCAGCTTCAAGGATTTGCTCGCGCACCATATTGGTCAGCGGCACTTCGGCCGTCGGGATCAGCCAGCGGCCATCCGTGGTCTTGAACAGATCCTCGGAGAATTTTGGCAGCTGTCCCGTGCCGTACATCGCTTCGTCACGCGTCATCAGCGGCGGCTGGACTTCGAGGTAGCCGTGTTCGCTCGTGTGCAGATCGAGCATGAACTGACCGAGCGCCCGCTCGAGACGCGCCAATTGGCCCTTGACGATGGTGAAGCGCGAACCGGCGATCCTTGCTGCGCCCTCGAAATCAAGCCAGCCGAGTTCTTCGCCGATCTCGAAATGTTCCTTCGCCTTGTGATTCCAGCCGGGCTTCTGGCCGTGGCTGTGCTTGACGACATTGCCGTGCTCGTCGCTGCCGACCGGTACATCGTCGAGAGGAATATTCGGGATGCTCGACAGCGCCTCGATCAAGGCGGCATCCGTCAACCGGTTTTCCTCTTCCAGCGCCGGCATCGTGGTCTTCAGTTCAGCCACTTCGGATTTCAGCTTTTCGGCGAGTTCGCTGTTCTTCTGCGCCATTGCTGCGCCGATTTCCTTGGAAGCGGCATTGCGGCGCGACTGCATGTCCTGCAGCGACTGAACGAGGGAACGGCGCTTTTCATCGAGTGAAATCAGCGCAGCCGACAGGGGCTCTGCACCGCGCTTGGCAAGTGCTGCGTCCAGGGCTTCGGCATTGTCCCTAATCCATTTGATATCAAGCATGGTCGTTCAGGTCCTGATCGGTCTTGGTAAAAACTGAAACCCGAACTCATCGGCTGATACGGTTGCGTATCAGCCGGCGTTTTCTTCCGCCTCGGCAACCTCGCGCGCCGCCGCGTCGCGAGCCCGTTGCCGCTCGATGAGTCGGGCCGTGTAGATGGAAATCTCGTAGAGAAGGATGGCCGGCAGAGCAAGGCCGATCTGGGACACAGGATCCGGCGGCGTCAGGATTGCAGCGGCGATGAACGCGATGACGATGGCATATTTCCGCTTTTCCCTCAGGCCCTGCGATGTCACGAAACCAACGCGCGCAAGCAGCGTCGTGACGACCGGCAGCTGGAACACCAGGCCGAAGGCGAAGATCAGCGACATGATCAGGCTGAGATATTCAGACACCTTGGGCAGAAGCTGGATCGACACCTGCCCCTCGCCGCCATCCTGCTGCATGGCCAGGAAGAACCACATGACCATTGGCGTGAAAAAGAAATAGACCAGGCAGCCGCCCAGAATGAAAAGTAGGGGCGATGCGATCAGGAACGGCAGGAAGGCAGCACGCTCGTTCTTGTAAAGCCCGGGCGCTACGAATTTGTAGACCTGCGAAGCGATCACCGGAAAGGCGATCACCAACGCGCTGAACATCGCCACCTTGATCTGCGTGAAGAAAAATTCCTGCGGTGCGGTGTAGATCAACTCGACCGAGCGATGACTGAGCCCGGCCCACTCCACAGCCCATTTGAAGGGCTGGACAAGAATATTGAAGATACCCTTGGCGAAATAAAAGCAGACGAGAAACGCCACGAAGAACGCCCCGACGGCCCACATCAGGCGCGCGCGCAATTCGATCAGATGCGCCATCAGCGGCTGGGGCTTGTCTTCAATTTCGCCGCTCATGCGTCACCTTTTTTCCTGGTCGTCTTGGCAGCGACCTTGCTGACCTTCGGCTTTTCACCGTCAGGCGCGACGGCCCTTGCCTTTTTCGCCGGCATCTTCACCGGCTGAGAGACGGCGGCGTCCGCCACGGCCGTCTTCGGCTTGGAAACGCGCCTGGCCTTCGGTGTTTCAGCCTCCGCTGCGCGTTCCATCTGCTTTGCGGCAGATGCAATCGCCGCGGCGGCAACCGGATCGGTTTTCGGTTGCTCCTGAGGAATAACCGCCTCTGCAGCCATTTCCGCCGGGGCCGGCATGACCGGCTCCCTGGGTTTGGTATCGACTGCCGTCGCCTTCTGCAGATCCGCCTTGATGTCGTTGCCCATCTGCCGAAGCGGATTCATCGCTTCGCGAATGCTGTGCGCCGGATTGAGCTTCTGCGCGTCGCTCAAGGTTTTGCGAACGTCGTCGAGATCCGCCTCCTTGAGTGCTTCGTCGAATTGATGGCGGAAATCGTTCGCCATGCCGCGCATCTTCGTCATCATCTTGCCGAAGGTCCGCAGCATCGGCGGCAGGTCCTTCGGGCCGACCACGATAATCAGAACGATGGCAATAACGACAAGCTCGGTCCAGCCGACATCAAGCATTCTCAGGAACTCCACAAAACCGAAGGCAACAGGGCCTGCCCCAAAGGGTCAGGCCCTGAACAAAATGCATGATCAGCGGACTTCGTCGGATTTGTGTTCGACCGTCTTGCCATCGACGCCCTTGTCGGCCGTCGTCGCATCGTCGTCGGTCATGCCCTTCTTGAAGCTCTTGATGCCCTTGGCAACGTCACCCATCAGTTCCGGGATTTTGCCGCGGCCGAACAGCAGCAGGACCACGACCAGAACGATCAGCCAATGCCAGATACTAAAGGAACCCATATTCTTTACTCCCTTGAAGCCTGTAACCCCGATTTAAGATGTTCAACCATCTTTTTCAAACAGCATTCTATTTCGCTCGTTAGCGGAAAGGTGCCCGTCGTGCAATCCTTATACCGAGACTGCGGCGGAGATACAGCCAACCGCATGAATATCCGGACTTTCCACGCTTTCTGCCCGGAAATTCACGACGCGTAAGCAGGAGACCTATGGAAGGAATGCGGAAAAGTTGCATCCCTAGTCGCCGTCCCCACCCGATGGTGGCAGGAGGCCGAGTTCTTCTAGGTCGAGCTGCGTGATCGGATCTTCGTCGTCGCCAAAACCGTCGTCACCGAGCGGCACGGGAATCTGGAAATTCGCGGGAATGCGGCCGGACAACAGCCCTGCCCCCTTCAGTTCCTCAAGGCCCGGCAGGTCGCGCAGTTCCTCAAGACCGAAATGGTCGAGGAAATCGCGCGTCGTGCCGAATGTGACCGGCCTGCCGGGTGTCCGGCGGCGGCCACGAAACCGGATCCAGCCCGCCTCCATCAAAACGTCCAGTGTGCCCTTGGAGGTCTGAACGCCGCGAATATCCTCGATTTCGGCGCGCGTTACCGGCTGATGATAGGCAATGATGGCCAACACTTCGAGGGCGGCCCGCGACAGCTTGCGCACCTCGTTCTCATCGGTCTGGACGATGAAGGAGAGATCGGCTGCAGTCCGGAATGCCCAATGATCGGCGACCTGCAGCAGATTGACACCGCGCCCGGCATAGATGGATTTCAGCCGTGCCATGATGCGTGGCACGTCGGCGCCTCTTGGCAGCCGCGAGGCGATGTAACCCTCGGAGACCGGCTGGGCCGATGCGAAGACAAGCGCTTCGGCAATGCGTTCGGCTTCCAGTTCGACCCTCGGATCCAGCACCGTTTCGGTTAGGCCTGCGTCATCCTGCTCCTCGATCACGCCCGGCAGGCGCTCTTGCGGATTAATCACGCCCCGCCTCCATATCCGCCAGCACCTCGGCCGTCAGCTTGTTCGGTCCCTGGCGCAAATAGATCGGTGAAAACGCACCGTCCTGACGGATTTCGAGACGCCCTTCCCGCACCATTTCGAGCGAGGCAGCAAAGGAGCTGGCAATCGCCGTGGCGCGCTCCTTGGGGCTCGTCATGTAGCGCAAGAGGAAATGATCGAGCGCTGTCCAGTCGGCCATCTCGCCGATCAGCCGGGCAAGGACAAGCCGGGCATCCGCAAGCGACCAGACCTGCCGCTTCTCGATGGTCACCTGCATGACCGCCTCGCGCTGGCGAAGCGAAGCATAGGCATTGAGCAGATCGTAGAGCGATGCCTCGAAGGCTGATTTCTTTTCGACCGGGATATGTTCCGGCGCACCGCGCGCAAACACATCGCGGCCGAGCCGGTTGCGGTTGATCAGCCGGGTTGCCGCCTCGCGCATGGCTTCAAGCCGCTTGAGGCGGAAGGCCAGAGCCGAGGCCATTTCCTCGCCCGACGGCCCCTCGTCCTTTGCCTGCTGGGGGATGAGCAGGCGGGATTTCAGAAATGCCAGCCACGCCGCCATCACCAGATAATCGGCGGCAAGCTCAAGCCGGATGCTGCGGGCGCGCTCGATAAAGGCGATATACTGCTCGGCAAGCGCAAGCACGGAGATGCGGGAGAGATCGACGCGCTGGTTGCGGGCGAGGTGCAGCAGAAGATCGAGCGGCCCTTCAAAGCCGGCGATATCGACAACCAGTTCTTCTTCATGCAGGCCGCGATCGGAGGGTTCATCCTGCCACAGCGGGTCCATCGGCGCCCTTGTCGCCGGTTTTTTCTGCATGTCGCCGGCGTTACTCACGATTGCCTGTCCCTGAAATCAGCTCATGCCTCCTATGCGATGGCCAGCATGCCGTTAAATTCGTCCCGCAGCGCTGCTTCGTCCGACGTGTCGGGTTTGGCAAAGCCCGCCTCCACCGCCTTGACGCGGCGCAGCGTCTCACCGGAGATGACCGGAACGGCCCGCGCCACCTGATGCATTTCATCCATGATGCCATGGCAATGCAACACCAGATCGAGGCCGGCTGCAATAATACCGCCTGCCCGCGCCTCGATATCGCCCGCCAAGGCATTCATCGAGACGTCGTCGGACATCAGCAAGCCGTCAAAACCGATATGGCCGCGGATAACCTCGCGCACCACCTTGGCAGACGTCGTCGCGGGATTGCCGGGATCGATGGCGGTGAAAACGATATGCGCCGACATGCCCATCAGCTCGTCCTTCATCGCAACGAAGGGCAGGAAGTCGCTGTTGGCCAGTTCATCGAAGGAAACATCGACCACCGGCAGCTTGTGGTGGGAATCGACAAAGGCCCGGCCATGACCCGGCATATGCTTCATCACCGGCAGCATGCCGCCTGCCTTGAGGCCTCCGGCTGCAGCAGCGCCGATCTTAGCAACGGCGCGCGGATCATAGCCATAGGCACGATTGCCGATAACGTCGCTGCTGCCTTCGATCGGAACGTCGAGGACAGGCAGGCAATCGACGGTAATACCGAACCGCATCAGGTCGAAGGCATGCAGCCGCGACATCAGCCAGGCGGCGCGCAGCCCCTGCTCTGGGTCCCGGCGATAGATTTCGCCGATCGCGGCACCATTCGGATATTGCGAAACGATTGGCGGGCGAATGCGCTGGACGCGGCCGCCTTCCTGGTCGATCAGCACCGGCGCATCGGGATTGCCGATACTGTCGCGCAACGACGCCGTCAGATCGGCGATCTGGTTGGGCTCGCCGATATTGCGTCCGAAAAGAATGAAGCCCCACGGACGCTCGTCCGCAAAGAAAGCTTTTTCGTCCGGGGTGATGGTCAGGCCTTTGCAGCCCGAAATGAATGCTTTTGATTCGGTCATGGTGAGATCATAGTCGCTGGCTCACGCAAGGCGAATCCCCGTTTCAAGACCGCGTCCAATCATTCACAGCTATTAAAGCCCCACACGCGTCTCAAGAAACGAAAAAGCGCGGCCATTTCGCCGCGCTTTTGTTTGTCTATTGGGAAAGAACCTGACTATCGCGTCACGAATTATCGTGTAACGAGGCAACTACCGCCGGCGCTCTTGTATTGGGCGCACATCGCGTTGGCTGCATCGCGCGAACCGGCCGGTATGCGAACCCGGAAATAGGTCCCCTTGCCGGCAATCTCCGCCTTCTTGATATCGACCCCCTTGCCACCGATGACACTGCTGAACTTGCCGGAGAGCGTCTTGTAGGACTTCTGCGCTTCGGCTTCGGACGGCAGCGACGCGATCTGGATCACGTAAGTGCCCGGAGCGATCGAGGCTGTCTCGACCGGCTTGGCTTCGGCAGCAGGCTCAGCTGTGGCCGGAGTGGTCTTGTCCGCTGCGGCCGGAGCGGTCTTGAACGTATCGACAACCTTCTGCTCAGCGGCCGCAGGCGTCTGCGCATCGTCGGCAACCGCCGTCGTCTTGACCGGGCGAACCGGCGCCGTTTCCTCGACCGTCGTATCGGCGGCTTCGGCAAGTGCGCTCTTCTGGCCCTGCTCGGCAGGCTGCCCGGTTACCGGCTTCGGCGTCGATGCCGTCTGCGTCACCGGCGTCGTCTTGACCATCTTGACCTGCGGTTCAGTGTTGTTGGCAGCGACCTCTGTTGTCGAGGCCACGTTGACGTCCGGCTGCGCTGCGGGCTCTTCGCGGGCGACCAGCGTGCCATCCGGTTTGACGATCATCGTGCGAACCTTGCGCGGCGACACGGCCGGCGACTGTTCGCCGTCGGCGGTTACGTTGTCCGCCGTCTGTCCGTCCGGCAAGAGCCGGTCGCCGCCGTCGTCATTCACCGGCGTCACGCCGGGCAGCTCGTCGTCGGCGCCCTCCAGAGGCAGATTTTCCGGCGTCAGCGTCCGCTGAACCACATCGACCGGCTCCTCGGTGGAGGAGACCAGCGTACCCTGCTGCGGCGTCGTGTCCTGTGCACCGGCAACACGGTCGTAAACGGCCTTGTCCTGGTTCGGGACGGTCTTGCCGCCCTTCTCCACCGGCACCATTTTCACCGGCGACTTGTCGGCCAGGATAATTTTCGGCTCTCCGCCGGTCAGTGATGAGCCGGTACCGCCCATGAAGGCATAGACCCCGACGCCACCAAAGATCGCCAGACCGGCAACGGTTGCGGCAAGCAGCGCCAGACGCCGCCGTCCCGAACCGCGGCGCTCTTCCTCAAAATCATTGTTGGCCGCATACCCAGAACCGACGGCCAGGCGATCGGAAGACGGGTCCGTGTCCTGCGGCTGGGTCAGAGACAGCCGGAAATCCTCTTCCATGGCCTTTTCGAACTCATCGAAGTCTTCTTCGACGCGCGCACCGGGAGCAGGTGCAGCAGGCTGCGCCGCATGGGCACCGCGGTCGACGCTCTGCGCAGTGCGGCTCGGCGTTCCAAAAAGCTGCGCCATTTCAGCGTCGATGTCGAGATCGTAATCCGGATGATGGACAGCCGGACGTTCCTGCTCGACAACCGGCAATTGCGGAACGTTGAGATCGGCGATCGTCGTCAGGCTTTCTTCCGTTTCGGCGATCATCGACGGATCGAAAGGCAAGACGCTTTCCGGCTCTTCGCTGATCTCCTCGGCGGCATCCGGGATGTCGAGCACAGGGGCAGCGACAGCAGCGATGACCGGTTCGGCAACGGCGGGCTCGGCCGGAGCAAGGACATTCTCTTGCGCGGCCGGTTCAAACTCCGAAGGGTCGATATCCAGATCGATACCGGAAAGATCCAGCTCGAACGTGTCGAGATCGAAATCCGGCTCGGCATTGACGGCCGGCTTCAAGGCTGCAGCGGCTTCAACCATCACCGGTTCAACAGGCATTTCCGCCGGTTGATTGGCGACTTCAGCGACTGCAGCCGTCACCGGCGCAGCGACGACGGCTGCAGCCAGCGGCGTGGCGTATGCCTTCTGAGACGAAGCCCCACCGTTCGAGGCGACAGGTGTCGCGCGGCTGAACGTCGGCGTGAAGGGGTAGTTGACCTTGCGCGCCGTTTCCGCCGGAGAGGCAGCCTTCATCTCCGCCTTTGGTGGAACCGGAAAACGCTCGATATCGGCCAAAAGGGCATCGATGCCCTGCGCGTCGGCCGGAGAGATGACGATGTCGCCCGAGACGGGTGCCGGCGCAGGTTGCCACTCCGGCAGTTCGGCCTGCACCTGAACTTCGGGCTCTGCGACGGGCTGCGCGGCTTCAGATGGGGAATATTCTACCGGCTCGGATGCAACCGGGGCCTCGAATACGGGCGAAGCGTTGGAAGCTTCAGACTGAAGGGGGGCCGCCAAAAAATCCGGTTCCGGCTCAAAACGAGGTGCCTGTACCGGCTGGGCTTGCATCTCCGCCGTTTCGGCCTCTACGTCATCATAGCCGATCGACAGTTCGAGTTCACGCTCCAGGTCCGCGCCGTCAAAGGCCGGCTCGCTCCACGGCTCGACCGCCCAGCCACCGCTGACGTCCGGGATAATCGCCTCCGGCTCCTGCTGCCAGGAGCTTGCCAAGGATGGCTCGTGCGCACTCACCTCGACGGGAGCGTGCTGTTCGAAAACCGGCTGTTCGACGGCAACCGGCTCGATGCTTGCGGCTGGCGTGACCGCATCGATGGCAGGCTCGGCGATTTCTGCAGTCTGATATTCGATGACAGGCTGCTCAGAGGCATGCGCAGGAGCAACCTGGTATTCCTCATCGAGCGGCGCAGAGGAAACAGGCTCTTCGACGAAGGCCGGCTCCGAAACAGGAATAGCCGGAGCCGCCTGCGGCGCATCGTAAAAATCGAATTCACGCAGAAGCTCATCTTCGAGATCGAGAACCGGCTCAGGAAGCACAGGCTCCCTGCCAACCATCTCGCGATGCCGTTCGAGTTCCTGCAGTTGCTGGACCGCAGGGCGATTGTCATAGCCGACAATACGGGCGAGTTCGGCCAATGGATCATCATCCGCCAATACGTCGAATTCCGCAGTCCCGCTTCGTGCCAATTGTTTGTCTGCCATGCGCTCCACTCACAACTTACTCGCCAGTCATTGCCAGTGCATTGTGGGGAAATGGTGACAATACTATCGCATCTCATCCGGGGCTGCGGTACCTGTAATAGACAGGCCCGACTTCAGCACCGAGGCGACAGCACGCACCAGCCCAAGTCTGGCAATGGTCAATTCTCCATTTTTATCGTTAACAAAACGTAATTCATGAGCATCTTTACCTTTATTCCAGTGCGCATGGAAGGCGCTGGCAAGATCATAGAGGTAAAACGCGATCCTGTGAGGCTCATGAGACAGTGCTGCCGCCTCGATGACGCGCGGATATTCTGCAAGCTTGGCAACCAGCTGCAGTTCGTTCGAATCAGAGATGTTGCCTTCGATGGCACCGGCGAGATCGACGGTGGCGAAATCGATATCCGGGAAAGCCTCGCCCGCCTGCCGGAAAACCGACATGCAGCGCGCATGGGCATATTGCACGTAGAAGACCGGATTATCCTTCGACTGTTCTGTCACCTTGGCGAAATCGAAGTCCAGCGGCTCGGAACTCTTGCGATAGATCATCATGAACCGCACGGAATCGCGGCCAACTTCCTCGACGACATCCCGCAGCGTAACGAAATCGCCGGACCGCTTCGACATCTTCACCGGCTCGCCGTCGCGATAGAGCTTGACCAGCTGGCACAGCAGCACCGTCAGCTTCGACGCACCGCCGGAGACGGCCCGTGCAACAGCTTCCAGGCGCTTGACGTAACCACCGTGGTCGGCGCCGAGCACATAGATCATCTCGTTGAAGCCGCGGTCGAACTTGTCCTTGAAATAGGCAACGTCGGCGGCAAAGTAAGTATAGGAGCCATCCGACTTGATGAGCGGCCGGTCGATATCGTCGCCGACCTCGGTCGAGCGGAACAGGGTCTGCTCCCGGTCCTCCCAGTCTTCCGGCAACTGTCCCTTCGGCGGCGGCAGCGCGCCCTTGTAGACATGCCCCTTGAAGGTGAGATCGTTGATGGCGTTGCGGATGCGCGCTGCACCGTCCGCATGCAGCGTGCGCTCGGAGAAGAAGACGTCGTGATGGACGTTGAGGGCGGCCAGATCCTCGCGGATCATCACCATCATCGCAGCGATGGTGCGCTCCTTGACGAGCGGCATCCACTTGTCTTCCGGCATGATCCTGAGGCTCGTGCCGAATTCATCGGCCAGCGAGTGCCCGACGGGAACGAGATAATCGCCGGGATAGAGGCCTGCCGGGATTTCACCGATCTTTTCACCCAGCGCCTCACGGTACCGCAGGAAGGCGGACCGGGCGAGCGTGTCGATCTGCGAACCGGCATCGTTGATGTAATATTCCTTGATCACATCGTAACCGGCAAACTCGAGCAGGTTGGCAAGCGTGTCGCCGACGACGGCGCCACGGCAGTGACCGACATGCATCGGACCGGTCGGATTGGCCGAGACATATTCGACATTGACCTTGCGGCCGGTGCCGATTGCGCTCTTGCCGTATTCGGTGCCTTCGGCGACGATAACCTTCAGCAGCTTCTGCCAATAGGCAATCGACAGCTTGACATTGATGAAGCCGGGACCGGCGACGGAAACAGCGGCAACTTCCGGGTCTTCCTTCAGCTTGGCGACGATCTGATCGGCCAGTGCCCGCGGATTGGTGCCGAGCGGCTTGGCCAGCACCATCGCCGCATTGGTCGCGACATCGCCGTGGCTCGCATCGCGCGGCGATTCCACGCTGATTCGGCTGAAATCCAGTTCGGATCGGTTTTCGCGCACGATATCAAGCGATTCCAGTACGTTTTTAATTCTTGATCCGAAGTCAGTGAAGAGATTCATGGTACCCATCCGTCAGCTCCGCCAAAGGCGCGAGACCGCGTTAATATCGTTCACGTCAATGGCAGCCCGATATTCTCGCTGCTGCCGCCAACCGGCGCGGTGACTACCGCAAATCAGGGGTATGGTCAAACAAGCGCCTATGCACGGCGATCGCATAGGTATCGGTCATTCCGGCCAGGTAGTCGCCGACATGGCGTGCCTTGGCCGGTTCGGCCATGCCGGGAATCTGGTCGATCCAGTAATGCTTCTGCATTTCACGCGGATCGGCCATGAAGGCCTTGTACAGATCGGTGACGATCAGGGCCGCGTCCTTGCGCACCCGCATGACATCCGGATGGCGGTAGATCCGCATCATCAGCATCTTCTTGATCTGCTGGTCGGTCGCAAACATGGCATCGGAGAAGGTGGCGATCACCCTGCCCGCATTGCGCACGTCCGCAGCGCTTGCCGGGCGGATATCCTTGAGATTGTTCTGGGCAACGGTAATCACGTCCTCCACCATCGCGGTGATCTGGCGGCGCATGATCTCGTGGGTGAAGCGGCTGGCTTCGAGCCCCGGATACCGGTCGCCGACCTCGCGCATCAGGCCGGCGAGGAAAGGAATTTCCTCCAGCATGTCGAAGGTCAGATAGCCGGACCGCAATCCATCATCGATATCATGGGTGTTGTAGGCGATATCGTCGGCAATCGCCGCCACCTGCGCCTCAAGGCTCGCAAAACTTGCCAGCTCCAGATCGTGCAGCGCGCAATAGTCGAGAATGGGCTGGGGCACCGGCCCGCGCGTACCCTCGCCGTTTGCAGCCACAAGCGGTCCATTATGCTTGACCAGTCCCTCCAGGCTCTCCCATGTCAGGTTGAGGCCATCGAACTCGGCATAGCGCCGCTCAAGCTTGGTGACGATCCGCAGCGACTGCGCATTGTGGTCGAACCCGCCATAGGGCGCCAGCATCTCGTGCAGCGCATCCTCGCCGGTATGACCAAACGGCGTGTGTCCAAAATCATGAACCAGGGCGACACCCTCGGCGAGATCCTCGTCCAGCCGCAGGGCTCTGGCCAGCGCGCGGGCGATCTGCGCCACTTCGATCGTATGGGTCAGCCGGGTGCGATAGTGATCGCCATCGGCGGCGATGAAGACCTGGGTCTTGTGCTTCAGCCGGCGGAAGGCCGTCGTGTGAACGATACGATCGCGGTCGCGCTGGAAATCGGAGCGCGTCGGGCTGCTGGTTTCAGGATAGAGCCGCCCGCGGCTCGCCCACGGGTTTGAAGCAAAAATCGCGCGTTCACCAGCACCGAAACCAAGCGCATGTCTGTCCAATGTCATTTCCCGTTCAGCATCCCATTGACGCGGTATCAAACCCTTCATACCTATAGTGGGCGCTGCAGGAAAGCACCGAGTGGAAATCGCTCCTGACCTTGAATGAAAACAAGGATTTGCCGCGCAGCCGATCCTTCCCGTCTGTCGGCACTCTTTGGACAGCGGGCGACGTAAACAGCGAATCTCTCCGGTTCTTGACCCCGGCAGGAGGTAGATATGACTGCAGAAACTGTAACTCTCTCGGACTCGGCGGCAAAACGCATTGCCGTGATCCTGAAATCGGATACCGACAAGAAGGCCATGCGCGTTTCGGTCGAAGGCGGCGGATGTTCCGGCTTTTCCTACAAGTTCGATCTGGTCGGCGATGCCGATGCAGACGACCTCATTCTGGAAAAGGGCGATGCCAAGGTGCTGATCGACAGCCTGTCGCTGGTCTATATGAGCGGCTCCGAAATCGATTTCGTCGATAACCTGCTCGGCCAGTCGTTTCAGATCAAGAACCCGAACGCCGTTGCAAGCTGCGGATGCGGCACGAGTTTCTCGGTCTGACCGCAGCGCATCACCCTGAAGCGTGTCGCGATCTTTCAGATTCGCTTCTCGCGCTTTTGTTTTTACGAATATCGTTTTCGCAAAACCGCTGCGCACTTTTGCGCGACATGCTTTAAAGATAGGGCGACCCCAGCCAGAATATCTTGTTGAGCAGGCGCGTGGTAAACGGCTTGGCGCGCAGGCCGGCCAGTGTCACTGGCTGGGCACTGCTCAACAAAGCCTGTAGCCGATGCCCGATGGCACTGGCGAAACCGGCATCCAACACCTCCAGATCGATCTCGAAATTGAGCCGCAGCGAGCGCGGGTCGAGGTTGGAGGAGCCAACATAGGCCCAGCGGTCATCGACCGTCATCAGCTTGGAGTGGTTGAAGGCGCCGGTGGAGCGCCAGATGCGGCACCCGCCCTTCAGGGTCTGGTCGAACTGCGCGGTCATCGCCCGATCCACCAGCACCAGGTTGTTGACGGCAGGTACAATGATATCGACCTCGACCCCGCGCATCGCCGCCGTGACAAGGGCGCTGATCAGCTCCCGGTCGGGCAGGAAATACGGCGACATGATGCGGATATTGCGCCTGGCGACGGAAAAGGCCCCCATCATCATCTTGTGGTTGGATTCGTTGGCGCGGTCCGGTCCGGACGGTACGGCCCGCATCAGCATGGCGGGCTTCTGTTGTAGCGGCGCAGAAGAGATTTGCCACGCCTCGCCGTCCAGCGCTTCGCGGCTGGCAAACTGCCAGTCTTCGGATGCGACCTGGAAAAGATCGGCAACAACCGGACCGGTGACGCGAAAATGCGTGTCGCGCGCCTGCTCTTCACCCGCAAACTCGCCGGTAAAACCCGACCGGATGTTCATGCCGCCGGTAAAGGCGACAGAGCCATCGACCACCAGGATCTTCCGGTGAGTGCGCAGGTTGGCATAGGGCAGCCGCAGCCCCATGATGATGTTGCCGTTGAAGACCTTGGCAGTGACACCGCCTGTCTCCAGATAACCGACGATGCTTGGCACCGAATAGCG
This sequence comes from Pararhizobium sp. YC-54, assembly GCF_025847205.1. GTDB lineage: Bacteria > Pseudomonadota > Alphaproteobacteria > Rhizobiales > Rhizobiaceae > Pararhizobium. Next base: position 563,910 of record NZ_JAOYTH010000001.1, read on the forward strand.
TGCGCCAACGGCATCGATCAGCACCCGCACAGTGACGCCGCGTTTGGTAGCCGCAATCAAAGCATCGGCAAATCGCAGGCCAATGGGGTCGCGATCGAAAATATAGGTCTCGAGAAGAATGGAACGCGCAGCGCCGGCAATCTGCTGCAGCATCATCGCGTAAGCCGTGTCGCCGCCTTCCAGCATCGTGATGCCGTTTCCGCCACACATGCGGTGGCGGCTGACGCGATCCCCGAGCAGCTTCAGCGCACCGAACCGCTGCCCGAACCGCTCGGCAACCACCGTGCTGGAAATGTCGAACTTGCCCATGGCATCCGGTCCCCGCTCGCGGAACAGCGATCGCTGCTGCCCGATCGAGGAACGGCGGATGCGGTTGATGCCGGCGATCGCATAGATCAGCGCGCCGATGATGGGCGAGAGAAGGATCACACCGACCCAGCCGAGCGCCGAGCGCACCTCATCCTTGGTCATCGTCGCGTGAATGGCAGCCGGAACGCCAAGGATGATGGAGAACGCCGCCAGAATGTGTGGCCAATAGGTTGTCAGCATATCAATCATAGGGCGAACTATAACGGGCCCGGATCAGGAAGCAATTCGGCCGCCGTCCACATGTCTTTTACCCGCATCGGGTTTGTCAAAAAAATCCGCTGGCGCTACAAGGACAACTCGCCGTCAGACAAAAGGACGTCTCTTTATGAAAATCGTTACCTGGAACATCAACGGCGTTCGGGCCCGCATCGACGTTCTCGTGGCCTGGCTAAAGGAATCGCAGCCCGATATCGTCTGCCTCCAGGAAATCAAGACGATGGACGAAGGCTTTCCGCGTGCCGAGATCGAGGCGCTTGGCTACCATGTCGAAACGCATGGCCAGAAGGGTTTCAACGGCGTGGCCATCCTGTCGAAACTGCAGCCGGACGAAATCAATCGCGGCTTGCCCGGCGACGTGCCGGACGAGCAATCGCGGTTCATCGAGGGCGTATTTTCCGTCAAGGGCGGCGCAATCCGCGTTTGCTCGATCTATCTGCCGAACGGCAATCCGGTCGAAACGGAAAAATTCCCCTATAAACTGTCCTGGATGGAGCGCCTGAGCGCGTTTGCAGAGAGCCGGCTTGCCTTGGAAGAACCGCTGGTCCTCGCTGGAGACTATAACGTCATCGCCGAGCCGCATGATTGCTGGGATGTCAAGGTCTGGCAGAACGACGCGCTCTACCAGCCGCGCACGCGCCAGGCATTCCGCCGGCTGGAAAACCTGGGGCTTACCGACGCCGTCCGCGCCACGACGGATGCAGCACCGCTCTATACATTCTGGGATTATCAGGCCGGTTGCTGGCCGAAGAATTTCGGGATCCGCATCGATCACCTGATGCTGTCGCCCGAGGCGGCCGATAAACTGGTGTCAACGAATGTCGAAAAGCACGTGCGCGCCTGGGAAAAACCGTCCGATCACGTGCCGGTGGCAGCGGAATTCAATTTTGCGGCCTGACGCCCTGACGGATCAATCGCTGTCGCTGTCGATATGAATGTTGTGTGACATGGCGACGGCCTTGCGGCGGTCGTCTTCGCTGGCGATCGAGAAGGCCTGCTCCTGCAGGGATTGCAGCCAGGGTCTTTCCTTGGGGGTACACTGGTCAAGTGCTGCAGTCATGTAGGCCAGCCCACGCGCCGTCTGGCCTTCCTGGAAGATCACATTGCCGAACACGCCCATAGCACCGGCATGGCCGTTCTTGCGGGCGCGGTTGAGCCATTTCTTCGCCTGCTGGACATTGACGCTCCCTCCGTCGCCGGAGAGAAGCATTTTCGCGAGCTGAAACTGCGCCTCGGGAACACCGAAGGTGGAAGCGGCTTGAAAATAGAGTTGACGCGCCTGGCTGAGGTCGCTTTTGACGGGACTGTCGGGAATGCCGCGACGATAGTAGCCGGCCAGCGAAATCAGCGCATTGACGAAATAACCGGTATCCTCGGAACCCGGCTCGACGCCCTTCTCGGCGATCTCATTATAGATCTTGAAGGCTTCCAGGTCGTTTTCAGCGACGCCGTCGCCATAGGCGTACATGTTGGCGAGTGCCCAGCGGGAGCCCGTATGGCCCTTTTCGGCCGCATAACGATAGGCTTCGACCGCCTCGTCCTTGCGACCGTTCTTGTAGGCGGAAAAACCGAACTTGAAGAGGGCGAAAGGTCCCGATTCCTTGGTGACGCCGGCATTCGGATCGAACGCATAAGCCATGCGGTGCTGCGCGGAAAGCGCGAGCGCAACACTCAGAACAAGAAACGTCAACGACCGGTAACCGCGAATCAGCATGATAGTCTATTTCTTCCGTTCAAACCCAAGAGCCGGTCCATGCAAGTTCCAGATAAGCCCCCTGCCGAAAGCGCCGTTCATACCGGCATTTTCGAAACAGTAACCAGCGTTTCCGGCAAGACTACGGCCTGCCCAGCCGTACCATCCACCCCACACATGCCTAACCTGCCAAACAGCCCCGAAAAGCTGTTTCGAAGCCACGTAACATCATGGGAGGTCTGGATTTTTTCGAAACCGCGATGACTCATCTTACCTCAAACGCCGCATGCTCAAAACTTACCGGCACGTTTGTCAAGGCTATCGGTGCTCCCAGTTTGTGGCGGGAAGTAGACACAATCGCCCGCCAGCAGGCCGTTGAAGACTATAGAAAGAATGTGTTGCTGAATCGTCACAAAACGTGATGCCGGAAACATAGAATTTTCGGTTGCTGCCATTGAAATTCTCAGGTCAGGGAACCAAGGGCACGCGGAGTGAAATCAAGGCTGATCTTTCTTCACGCATCACGCGCATACAAAAAAGCCCGATGCGAACACCGGGCTTCTTTTGCATTGTCGTGAGACAATCAGAACTTGACCTTCAGCGAGGTGGAAATGGCGCTGACGATGTCGGTGTCGAAATCGTAGGTGATGTTGGTACCAACCGGCTCGCCATTGTATGTCTGCGGTCCGGAACTGCCGCTCGTCAGCAGACCGATCGCACCCGCAAGCCTAAGCTCGACATTTTCCGTTGGAAGGTAGGACACGCCTGTACCCAACGTCCAACTGTCCGTCTGGTTACCGTAACCATGGCTCGTCCCCCGATCCCAGGTCAGGCTGACGGCGCCGCTCCACTGATCGTTGAACTTGTGGCCGACGCCGCCGGAAATCGTCCAGCCGTCGCGATAGAGCAGATCGAGGCTGGTCGGCGGGCGAACCGGGCTCGGGTCGTTGGCGGTGACGCTCACGATCTGCAACTGGCTCCAGTCGGTCCATTTGACAGAACCGAATGCCAGCCAGCCGGGGGCGATGCCCGTCTGCACTTTCAGTTCCAAGGAATCGGGCATCGACGCGAAGCTGGAGACGTCGTAACGCGAGCCGACGATCGGTCCACCCGGGCCAATGCCGAGAATGACGCGGCTGAGATCAATGGTGCCGTCGAGATTGTCGAGATCGACCTTGCTGTTGTAGACGAGGCTCGCACGGAGGGCATATTCAGGAATTTCGTAGGCGACACCCGCACGCCAGCCCCAGCCGCTGCCCTCAAGGTCCATCCGACCGATGCCAGTGATCCCGAGCGCTGGAACCGCCGGCGATACGAGCCGCTCCTTGAAGCCGCCGACTTCTTGGTAAAAGCCGCCGCCGATCACGCGGAACTGGCCCTTGCCCATGTCCCACTTGTAGGAGCAGGTTGCAGCGTAGTTGTCGCTTTCGATCTTGGTTTCGATATTGTCATTGGCGCCTGCCCAGTTGGCGCCCGGATTCGTATGCGCACCCCACGGCTGCGAATAGTCGGCCATGCAGTCAACGCTATCGCCAATGCCGGCCTTTACGCCGATACGCGGAACCCAATAACCCTCGGTATCGCCAATACCGCTGTTCGGAAGGCCGTCCAAATCGCCGTTGGCGGGATTGATATCGTCGACGTTATTGAGTTCGCGCTGCGGATTGACATACGTCGCCGCTGCCTCGGCCGCATAGGTCGATGGATCGAACAGCAGGTCGATGTTATAGCCGCCCCGCTCAAGACCGCCGGCACTTGCGGCCGTGCTGGTCAAAAGCACAGCAACCGCCGCCGTGATCGTCGCCTTGGTTTTGGTGTGAACCATCCGTTTCTCCCCCCTGAATACAGATCTTTGGCCGACGCGAACGCCAACCTGTCGAAAGAACTATCGGCTGCGAACGGCGAATGGCAAATACCTAGATTTCGTAACCGGTGGCATCAGCGTACCAAAAATTTACGTAAGAAAATCTAAAAGCGCACCAAAATGGGAAAATACGGTAAATAATTTCATTGGTAGTGCACAAAATTGCCGGATACGGAATAATCTTCCATAAGTATGGTCACCTGTCACCTCGACACAACAATGCCATTTTTTGGAGATGATGCGCGACAGCAATGGAATAGGCGACATCAAAAGATGGACTTGCCGCGTCACAAGCCTGCGGCCGTAAAAGAGAATCAAACAAAATGGAAAAAGGCGGCCGAAGCCGCCTTTTAATCACGTTCACACAGGCACACGTGACTCAACCGGCGTCAGCGACCCTCGCCAGCGCCACGCCGAGAGACGCCTTCTGGCCGTCGAGTTCGGCAAGACGTTCGCGTTCCGCGTCGACCACATCCGGACGGGCATTGGCCACGAACTTTTCGTTCGAAAGCTTGCCGAGGATACGTTCGCGCTCCTGCTCGACTTTACCCAACGCCTTTTCCAGCCGCAGCTTTTCAGCGGCCAGATCAATCAGGCTGCCCAGCGGCAGGCAGACCGTCGCCTCGCCGACCACGATCTGCGCACTTCCCTTCGGGGCGGATGCCGCAAGGTCGATCGCATCGACGCGCGCCAGCCGGCGGATAGCGGCGGCATGGCGTTCCAGGCGCTCCTTTGTCAGCATGCTCGCTTCGACGACGACCAGAGGCGCGATCGCAGCCGGCGGAACGTTCATTTCCGAGCGGACCGAACGGATGCCCGACACCAGGTCGATCAGCCAGTTGATCTCACCGGCGGCGGCATCATCCGCATAGGAGGCGGCCGGCCAGTCCGCATGGCACAGCAGGCCGTCGCGTGTCTTGCCCTCGCCGGCCGTCTGCGCCCAGAGTTCCTCCGTCATGAACGGCATGAAGGGGTGCAGCAGCTTGTAGGTCTCATCGAGAACATAAGCGACGCAAGCCTGCGATTCCCGTTTTCCGGCCTCGTCGTCACCGCTGAACACCGGCTTCAGCAGTTCCAGATACCAGTCGCAGAACTGGTTCCAGACGAAACGGTAGAGACTGCCGGCAGCTTCGTTGAACCGGTAGCCTTCAATCGCCTCGGTCACGTCACGGATCGTGCGCGAAAGTTCCGTCAGAATCCAGCGGTTGATGGTCAGCGAGCAGGTTTCAGGCACGAATTTCGGATCGTTGGCAACACCGTTCATCCCGGCAAAACGCGTCGCATTCCAAAGCTTGGTGCCGAAATTGCGGTAGCCGGCGATGCGGGCCGGATCGAGTTTTACGTCGCGGCCCTGCGCTGCCATGATCGCCAGCGTGAACCGCAGCGAATCGGCGCCATATTCGTCGATCAGGTCGAGCGGATCGATGACGTTGCCCTTTGACTTCGACATCTTGGCGCCGTTCTTGTCGCGAACCAGGGCGTGCACATAGACCGTGTGGAACGGTTCGACCGGCGTGCCGTCGCTGTCCTTCATGAAATGCAGGCCCATCATCATCATCCGCGCGACCCAGAAGAAGATGATATCGAAGCCCGTCACCAGGACATCGGTCTGATAGTACTTGTCCAATTCCGGCGTCTTGTCCGGCCAGCCGAGTGTCGAGAATGGCCAGAGCGCCGAGGAAAACCACGTATCGAGCACATCTTCGTCACGAACGAGGATGTCGCCCGGGCGGAAGTTTTCGAGCAGGTCTTCGACATAGGCCTTCATCGGGCCTTCATGGGCGAGGTAATGCTGGATGGCAGCATGCAGCGCCTCTTCCTCGGTCTTTTCGACAAAGACCTGTCCATCCGGACCGTACCAGGCCGGGATCTGGTGACCCCACCACAATTGCCGTGAAACGCACCAGGGCTGGATGTTCTCCATCCACTCGAAGTAAGTCTTTTCCCAGTTCTTCGGAACGAAGTTGGTCCGTCCTTCGCGTACCGACGCAATCGCCGGCTTGGCGAGCGTCTTGGCATCGACATACCACTGCTCCGTCAAACGGGGCTCGATCGGAACCCCGCCACGGTCGCCGTGCGGAACCGTGTGCTTGTGCGGTTCGATCTTGTCGAGCAGGCCACGCTCCTCGAGCATCGTGACGATCGTCTTGCGCGCGGCAAAACGCTCGACGCCATCGAGCGCCGAAACCAGCGCTTCCAACTCGTCGGTCGCCGGCAGGCCTTCGAGAAAATCCTCGTTGCCTGCAAGCGTCAGGTGGCCGTCGATCGTCAGGATGTTGACCTGACGCAGATGACGGCGCTTGCCGACTTCGAAGTCGTTGAAGTCATGCGCCGGTGTCATCTTGACGGCGCCGGTTCCAGCCGTCGGGTCCGGATATTCGTCGGCGACGATCGGGATCAGGCGGCCGACCAGCGGCAATACGACATGCTTGCCGACGATTGCCTTGTAGCGCTCGTCATCAGGATGAACGGCAACACCGGTATCCCCCAGCATGGTTTCCGGCCGGGTGGTGGCAACAACCAGATAGTCGCGCGCCTCCCATTCCGTCGCCTTGCCGTCCGCGTCGAACGCGATCGGGTGCTGATAGGTAACGCCCTCTTCCAGGGGATAGCGCAGATGCCAAAGACTGCCGGTCATTTCGACCTGCTCGACTTCCAGGTCCGAGATCGCTGTCAACAGCTTCGGGTCCCAGTTGACCAGCCGCTTGTCCTTGTAGATCAGACCGTCCTTGTAGAGTGAGACGAAGACTTCCAGAACGGCCTTCGACAGCCCCTCGTCCATGGTGAAGCGTTCGCGCGACCAGTCGCAGGAGGCACCGAGGCGCTTCAGCTGGTTGAAGATCAGACCACCGGATTCGGCCTTCCATTCCCAGACCTTGTCGATGAACGCCTCACGGCCCATCTCGCGGCGGTGTTGCTGCCGTTCCATCAGCTTGCGCTCGACGACCATCTGCGTGGCAATGCCGGCATGATCCATGCCGGGCTGCCAGAGCACGTCCTTGCCACGCATGCGCTCGAAGCGGACCATGATGTCCTGCAGAGTATTGTTCAGCGCGTGGCCCATATGCAGCGAGCCCGTGACGTTCGGCGGCGGGATGACCACACAGAAGCTGTCGGCGCCCGGTTTGGCCCCAGCGCCTGCGCGGAAGGCGTCCTCGTCATCCCAGATCTGGGCGATGCGCGGTTCGACAGCGGCGGAATCATAGGTTTTTTCAAGCATTTTGGAGCCAAACTTGCTGATTGATATCGGTGGTTTGTAAATCGGAACGGGGCATTGGTGTCAACAATAACAGCAAAAAAGCCGCCAGTGTGCTTGCTGGCGGCTTTAAAGGAGAGAAATGCGTGGTCTACCGCCTCGGACCGCGCGCAACGCGCTCGATTTCCTCGCGCACAAGCCGCTCGACCAGCGTCGGCAGATTGTCGTCCAGCCATTCCTGCAACATCGGCCGCAGCATATCCTCGGCTATTTCGTCAAAGGAACGGCGCGCACTGCTATCGACGGCCAGGGCCAGATCGCCAAACGAGCGGGCGACCTTTTCACCGACGGCCGGCGAAACGAGAGCAGCAACATCCTTTTCTGTGACGATGGACAGCGGCTGGCGCGCAGCAGCGGCCTGATCGAGAGCGGCCTCGGCCGGTTCGGCCGTCTTGTGCCGCACGTCGGGCGCGACAACCGGCTGTATCAGGGAAACTGGTGCCGCCGGTGCGGCCTCTTGGCTGGCCTCGGTGTGCGAAGGGAAGGACGATGGCGCCATGCGCGATGTCACCATGGGATTGTCGGACTTTGTGCGCGTGTCGGTCGACAGGGGGCGCGTGTCGGCGGACAGGTTTTCCGGTTCGCGCAACGGTGCCGAATGCCGCTCGGAGGCGGCACGAACGCGCGCAGCGACATCGGCAAGCGACATTGGCGGCGATACCGCGGGTTTTGCGCTGACATCCTCAAGTTCCCGCTGCTGGGGCGCCGAGGGCGTGAAATGCTTCTGTTCCTCGGCTTCGAATTCCTGTGCAAGAACCTCGTCATCGATCGTCAGATGAATATCTTCCGCATCGTCATCGTCATAGCCGCGATAGGCTCCGTCCGACGCAGGGCCGAGATCATTGGCCGGAAAGCCGGGAAGGCCTGGTTCGTTGCTCTCGATGATCTTGCGAATGGACGCCAGAATTTCGTCCATCGAAGGTTCACGCGCTACATTGGGCTGTGCCATCATTATCCCCGTTTCTGCGGTCGCGCTCGATCGAAACATTGCCGCCCAGTCATCGGCACGGACTGTATGCGAGTCCGGCGCCGAACAAAACGCCGCGAATCATCTCGCTGGAATCATGCACAGATTTGTTGGCGGCGTCACCCGCAGCCTATCCGCAACAAAGCCGCCGACGCAGGACTGCCGGCGGCTTTCGACACAAGTATGAAATCAGGCGGTGGTGTCAGCGGCCGTCGACGGTCCGCAATCCGAACCATTTGTCCTTGACGGCCTCGTAGTGTTCCTCGGCGCGATATTCGGCAACCTGCAGGCCCTGACTCCGGATGGTCAGACGCCCCATTGCCGCCAGCAGCGAATAGCTGGCAACGACGGCGTTGCGCTGCGATGTCACGAGGCTTTCTTCGGCAACCAGCACGCTCTGCTGCGCGTCGAGCACGTCGAGCGTCGTGCGCTGGCCGACCTTGCGTTCTTCGATGACGCCCGCCAATGCCATGTTTGCCGCGCTGACCTGGGACTTGTTGGCAACGGTCGTTGCGAGCGCGGCCTCAAACTGGGCATGGGCGGTGATGATCGTCTGCTGAACTTCGGCACGGGCGGAATCGACCAGGATGCGCTGCTGGCCAAGCCGTTCCTTGGCCTGACGGATCTGGCCGTATTCGGCGCCGCCCTGATAGAGCGGAACTTCCAGCCGCGCGGTGATAGAGCCGTTGGCGGTGTCGCTGCTGCGATCGCGATCGGTCGTGCTGCGCGACAACGCTCCCTGGATCACGACGCCGGGCAACATCGTGCCTTCGGCGGACTTGACCCTGAAACCGGCCGAATCGACGTTGTACTGCGCCGCGGCAATTGACGGGTGCTCACGCAAACCCATTGCCACGGCCTGATCCAGGCTTTTCGGCAGCGCCTTCGACGCCGGTGCCGGCTGCTTGATCCCGCTGGGAGCATCGCCGACGATCTGGACGTAGACGGCCTCGCTCTGTTTCAGCTGTGCGACGGCATTGACGAGAATAGCCTGGGCCTGCGCCAGCTCCGCCTCGGCTTGACTGACGTCGGTGCGCGTCCCCTCGCCAACATCCAGCCGGGACTTGGCGGCGCTCAATTGTTCCTTGAGAAAGGCGAGGTTCTGCTTGCGGATCGACACGATGCGCTGATCGCGAGCGATATTGGCATAGGATTGCGCCGCGGCCAGAAGAATGGAGATCTCATTCGCCTTCAGCGTTTCACGGCTTGAAAAAACGTTCGCCTCGGCGGCCCTGACATTGTTAAGCGTTTGAAATCCGTCGAAAATCTGCTGGGTGATGGTGATGCTGACATTACCGGTGGTGAAATCTTCGGCGAGAAGGGGCGTGCCCCGTCTAAACAAGCTCTCCGTGCCCAGCCGTGTCGCCGTGCCCGTGGCTGTTGCGGCAATCTGCGGCCGGTAACCGGACTTGGCGATCGGTACGCCTTCGTCGGTGGCGCGAAGGCCGGCGCGCACGGCATTGAGTTCCGGGTTGTTCTGGTAGGCCTTTGCCATTGCGCCTGAAATGGTTTCCGCGCCAACGGCATGCGGCATGAGCCACAAGGCAGAAGAGAAGGCGGCCGCCACAGCCGCTTTACGAAAAATCGACACTCATTCAACTCCAAAACGAAAGCTGGCGGGACCAAATCTTCCCAGTTTCGAAAAACGTGGACATCCCGGTTTTGCCGGAATTGATTGTTCCCTTCTGCCCCATTCTGACGTCAGAAGGAAAAAAGGCAAAAATGGGGAGGTCTCAAAATACAAATTCGCGCGCCAGGCGGAAGCCCGGCAGTGGTTTGACGGCCGTGTTGAACGCCAGACGCTCCGATGTCCTGCCATTTTCACGCAGGAACAGCTGGGCCCGCGATGCATTGCCAAGGCCGACCACGGCAACGAGACGGCCGCCATCGTTCAACTGGGACAGAAGCGCTTCCGGTACGGTCTCGACGGCGCCGTGAACGAAGATCACGTCATACGGTGCGCCGGCTGCATGGCCCTTTTCGAGATCGCCGGTAACCACCAAGGCATTCGCGTGACCAAGGCGGCCCAAGGTTGCGGATGCTTCCGATGCGAGGGATGCATCGCTCTCGAGCGCCACGACCGAAGCTGCAAGCTCAGACAGGATTGCCGATGCGTAGCCGGTGCCGCAGCCGATTTCGAGAACCTTGTCATCCTTGGAAATTGCAGCCAGCTGAAGAAGCTTTGCAAGGGGCGACGGCTCCATCAGGTAACGCCGTCCGCCGGCGGGGTCTGCACTCAGCTCGATATCGCTGTCGATATAGGCAAGCGGCTTCAGTGCGGCAGGCACGAACTCTTCTCTCGGGACTGACAGGAATGCCGCGAGAACGGTGTGCGACGTCACATCCGTCGTGCGGATCTGGTTGTCGACCATCTTGATGCGTGCTGCTTCGAAATTCATCTTGCCTGCCCTCGTGATCCGGATCGTCTTCCGGCGTTTGCGCGCTTTTGGCTTGCGCAGATAAAACAACCGGCGGCACTTCAGCCGACCGGGCATGGCCAAGCTCATAAATCCGCGCATCTGCCGTTTCAAGCTATGGAATGCAGTTCTTGCAAAAAAGCAAGCTTCACAAAAGCCGGTCAACATATTCTGGCTTCCCGCGGGCAAGAAATTTAGGCAAATTTCCCGAACCGCATTTGGACGAATCACCGGAACTGGAGATTGACAAAGTGTCAGGACGTTTCAAACAGCCCTACCGTTTCGCGTCCCGGCTTGTGCTTCTTTCGACCAGTTTGTTTTTTTCCGTCTCTGGCTCGACCGGCGCCATGGCGGCTGAAGCAATTTTCGACGAGCTCCGCTTTGGCGCCAGCGCGTCAATCAGCAACGGCAATTCACACGAATCGGGCATCTTCCCGTCCGCCACCGTCTTTTTCGATCCGCTGTCGAGCGGCACAGCGACAACATGGCAGCAGACGATTCTGGAACCAAGGATCTATCTTGGCGCCTCGGTCGGAACCGGTGACGGGGTCGATCAGGTCTATGGCGGTTTCAGCTGGACCGCCGACATCACCAGCCGCCTGTTCGTCGAAATCGGACTTGGCGGCACCGTTCACAATGGCGAGCTGGATGACAGCAACGGCAAGGGGCCGGACCTCGGGTGCCGCCTGCTGTTTCGCGAACAGGTCGCGCTCGGTTACCGCGTGACGGACAATTGGCAAATCCTGGCGACGGCCGACCATTCGTCGCACGCCAATCTCTGTGATGGGCCCAACGATGGCCTCAGCCATGCCGGCCTTGCCATCGGCTACAAATTCTAACCTCCGCCGGCCTTGCTGCATAATTCCTTAAATCGGAGTCTATTTAAGGAATTATGCAGCAAATTTAAAGTGCTACAGCGACCTTTGCGTGTCATGAATGACGCGCGGCGCTGTTAGCCGGCAGGCGCCGCTTCCAGCCCGACCAATCCGATTTTCGTATAACCGGCCCGTTGAATGAGGTTCATGACCGTCATCAGCTCACCGTAATCGACAGCCTTGTCGGCACGCAGAAGAATGCGTGTCTCCCTATTCCCTTCGGTCATCCCGTTGAGTTCGGCGACAAAACCGTCGCGATCGGTCTCATTGTTCCCAAGCGCCAGGGACAGGTCTGCCTTGAGGGTTACGAAAACCGGCTTGTCGTCGCGCTTTACAGGTGCGGCTGCCGATTGCGGCAGATCGACCTTCATATCGACGGTGGCGAGCGGCGCCGCCACCATGAAGATGATCAGGAGAACGAGCATGACGTCGATGAAGGGTGTGACGTTGATTTCGCTGTTTTCCTCGAGATCGCCGCCACCTTCGCTGATTTTGCTGGCCATGGTCTTATCCGATCCGCGCAACGATGCCGGCTTCGGAATGCACATGGCTCTCGGCCTTGCGGGGCGCCAGACGGCGAGCCTGGCGGAAGTCGAGATCGCGGCTGACGAGACGTTCGACGGCGGCCGAGGCGTCGGCCAGAATCAGGCGGTAGCCGCCGATCGAGCGGGCGAAATAGTTGTAGATGACGACGGCCGGGATCGCCGCGACAAGGCCGATGGCTGTTGCCAGCAGCGCTTCGGCAATGCCCGGTGCGACGATCGCAAGATTGGTCGTCTGCGCCTTGCTGATGCCGATGAACGAATTCATGATGCCCCAGACCGTGCCGAAAAGCCCGACGAACGGCGATATCGAGCCGATCGTCGCGAGAATACCGGTGCCGCTGGCAATCCGCTTGCCGGCGCCAGCCTCGATGCGGGAGAGTTGCGATGCGACGCGCTCCTTGACCCCTTGCGTCGAGACGAGATCGAGCACGGCCTCCGATTTTGACAGTTCGTCGTTGGCGGCCGCGATCATCTGGGCTGCAGGCCCCTTTTTCGCCGTCAGTATCTCGCGAACGTCCCGCAGGACCACGGCGTCCGACAAGGCCCGAACCGCGCGCCTGGCACTCCCCTTGGCGGCGGCAAGCTCGATAGACTTGGCAAACAGGATCGCCCAGGTGGCAACCGACGCCAGGGCCAATGCCGTCATCACACCTTTGACGACCATGTCGGCGGCCATGAACATGCCGAGCGGCGAAAGATCATGCGGCAGGACCGGATTGGGCGCAGTTGCCTGCGCGTTGCCGAGCGCAGCCTCGTCGGACGCAACGGCCTGATCATTGGCCAGCACGGCTCCGGCTTGCGGGGCAACGACGGACTGCTGCGTTTCACCGACGGCGGCGGCCGGGTTTTCCTGCGCGTGGAGCGCTCCGGCACTCGAGAGCGTCAGCAGCACGGCCGCCAGCATCATCCATTTCGTCGGCATTGCACGGTTCGGCATGGCCTATCCTACCTCGTCATCGCCCGCCAATCCTGGGAGGATAAGATGACGGGAACACGTAAACACATCACAGACGGCCAGCACTGAACGCGCCCGCGTCAATCGCAGCTTCATATGACAAACTATGGCTTAAGACAAGGATTGTGGAGTATTCTAATCAAGAATAAATAACGCCACCGAAATTCAACTTGCCGCAGGCAAGCCAAAGGTGTCTGAGCAGATCATTCACCTGCCTCGTGCGCGTCAAAAAGCCCGGTCCGCCAATCATAGATCCTGTGCCGCGCCCAGGGACGTTGCAATTGCTCCTGCGCAAAGACGACCCTCATCTGCGCACGACTGGCCGCCTTGTCCGCTTTGCCTGTGCCATAAATCTCGACTGCACCGGTGCGGCGTAAACTCTGACCGCTCAGCAGCAGCGCACCCGACCGGCAGGTGCGAAAGCGCAGCATGACCGGTGTCACGACGATATCGGCCTCCTCGCAGGCGAAGCCAACGAAACGCGCGTCATCGACGGTGACGATGCGCCAGCCTTGCTGCGCCGTTGCCGCACACCATTGGCTGGGGACACAGACAAAACGGCCGGGCACCGCCTCAGCCAAAAGCCTGCGGATGACGGCGCGCGCCGCATTCTTGTCAATCGGAGGTCTTGTCTTGCGTCTCTCAGTCGCCTCTTCAGGAACCGATGCTGGTGCTGCCGCATCCTTGATCGCCAGCTCAGGCCGTTGCTGCGGCTTTTGGTGATCTTGCAAACGTAAAGCGCGCTGCCATTGGGAAAACACGAAATCGGGGGGCTTGGCCCGGTTGCTGGCAACTTTCGCTTCACGGATCATCGCGACCAGACGCCCGTCTTCGGCGATCACGACATCCGGCCGCCCAACCGCGCTTGTCGATGCCACCGCAAGGCCGGCCGCGATGACCACGAGGCCGGATGCGGCCAGCCACGTGCGGAACAGGCAGGCCAGCACGCCACCGGCGGCAATCAGCATGAAGGCGTGGTCAGGAAGGCGGCCCGTTGTCACCTCGCCGCCCCACGAGGACACCATCCGCGCAATGGATATCATCCAGTCGAGCCCTTGCCCCATGATCAGCAATGGGTAACGATCGAGACCAAGGGGCATCATGAGCATGGCAAGCAAGGCAAAGGGCATGACGAAAATGCTGATGATCGGCATGGCCAGCACATTGCCGATCAAACCGTAAGCGGCCAGCCTATGGAAATGACCTGCGGAATAGATCATCGTCGACATGCCGCCGATGAAGGAACTGAGCAGCAAACCGGCAAGGAAGCCGCAGGCTGCCTTCAGCGGCCCCGTCCGACGGTTGTTTGGAAGAGCGTCGCGGCCCGGCCGCTCGCGCCAATGGCCATAGCCGGCGACCAGAGCCAGCGTCGCGGCAAAGGACATCTGGAAACCCGGGCCGGTCACGGCGGATGGCGTGATCGCCAGGATGATCACCGCCGACAGCGCGACGTTGCGCAGGCTGATCGAGGGCCTGTCGAAGAATACCGCGACAAGCATGATGGAGATCATGATCCATGATCGCACTGCCGAAACCGCGCCGCCGGAAATCAGGATATAGGCAAAGACCATGATGAGCGCACCGGCGCAGGCGAGCTTCTTGATCGGAAAGCGGTGCGCCAGCCCGGGAACAAGGCTGAGCAGCGTGCGCGCGCCGACCAGAAAGGTGCCGGCGGCCAGAACCATGTTCAACCCGGAGATCGCCAACACATGCGCAAGCCCCGCTTCGCGCAGCGCCTCGATCGCCGGCCGGCTGATGGCCCGCTCCTCGGCCGTGACCAGTGCGGCCGCAATTGCGCCCGCGTCGCCGCCAATTGTGCCGCGAATGCGCGCGCCAATGGCTTCACGCCAGCGGGCGATTGTTTCCCCCATGCCGGCACGCCACCCAGCGATCGTGCTTCCGGTCTTTTCTTCAACGCCTGGGACGGCCTGCGGTTTTCCATAGAAATAGCCGACGGCGCCGATACCCTTGAAATAGCTGTCGAAGGCGAAATCGTTGAGACCGGGAAGAGCAGCTCCGGATGGCGGCGACAACCGCGCCCTGCCCTCGATCCCGCCGCCAATGCCGACAGGGGGTTGCCCGCTGCGCGACAAAAGCGTGACCTTGGCTGGCGGGCGCTGCAATTGCGGGTCCGCAGTCCGTTCGACAGCGACGGTGTATCGCCAATAACCGCGATCCGTGATTTCCCGCGCGGTGACGGTACCGCGCACCATGGTCGTCACCGGCGTGTCGAGCAGCACGGTATCCAGGCGCGCCGTCTCCAATGCGGCAAGCACCATGCCCGCTGTAAACAAGGCGGCGGTCAGGGTGGCTGTGCGCAAAAGACCTGGCCTGTACCGGAGCGCAAAAGCAGCCATGCCAAAAATGCAAACCAGCAGTGCAAGTTTGAGGAGGCCCGGCGTCCATGAGAGCCAAAACCAGACAAGCGAGCCAAGGCCAAGGAAGACCGGGACGAACAGAAAGGAATGCCCGAAAGCAAGTTCCTCGGCCATGGCCCGTTTGAGCCAGGCCCGCCAGTGGAGGGTCCGCATTGCCTTGCGCGCAGAGGAAAGACGGACGAGATAACCTGGCCGAGCCCGGATTTCCGGTTGTTTTGCCGTTGCGTCCGGGATTTGCGGGGCGTTTGCAAAGGCATGGGGCAGCAGGCTGTCAGACCGCGCGCGTGACGCCACCCCTGGCTCCTGCCCCTCTTTCATGGATGTTGTTCCAACCGTCCACGCCCGGCCGCATTCTGCAACCGGAAAGAACAAAATGCAACCGGTGAGATTTATGCACAAAAAATAAGCAAAACTCTATTATGCAGTGACGCCTGGCCGGTTCGCCAGCGATTATGTCATTGGACATATGGCCCGAACGTGTAATTATTGCGTCGCCATACGCCTATTTTTGCATCGCACAATCTGCCTTTGGTTCAACTTGGCAGCCGTGACTAAATCGGATAGCACATGGTCGGCGTTAATATCTGCGGCATAATTGTGTGCCAATTTGCTGCAAACGGAGGATCCCATGACAGGAAAAAGCGCAGTCGTAACCGTGGACAACAAAACGGTGGAATTGCCGGTGCGATCGGGGTCGATCGGTCCGGATGTGGTCGATATCGGCACCCTCTACAAGCAGACCGGTCAGTTCACCTACGATCCCGGCTTCACGTCGACGGCATCTTGCGAATCCAAGATCACCTACATCGATGGCGACGAGGGTGTCCTCCTCCATCGCGGCTATCCGATCGAACAGCTGGCCGAACATGGTGACTTCCTGGAAGTCTGCTACCTGCTGCTTTACGGCGAACTGCCGACAGCAGCACAGAAGAAGGACTTCGACTATCGCGTCACGCACCACACCATGGTGCACGAACAGATGTCGCGTTTCTTCACCGGCTTCCGCCGCGATGCCCACCCGATGGCCGTCATGTGCGGCTGTGTCGGCGCACTTTCCGCCTTCTATCACGACTCCACCGACATTACCGATCCGCACCAGCGGATGGTCGCCAGCCTGCGCATGATCGCCAAGATGCCGACGCTTGCGGCCATGGCCTACAAGTACCATATCGGCCAGCCCTTCGTTTATCCGAAGAACGACCTCGACTACGCATCGAACTTCCTGCGCATGTGCTTTGCCGTCCCTTGCGAGGAATACACGGTCAACCCGGTGCTTTCGCGCGCCATGGACCGCATCTTCATCCTGCATGCTGACCATGAGCAGAACGCCTCGACATCGACCGTTCGCCTGGCCGGCTCGTCGGGTGCCAATCCGTTCGCCTGTATCGCAGCCGGTATTGCCTGCCTTTGGGGTCCGGCTCACGGCGGCGCCAATGAAGCCGCGCTCAACATGCTGGCAGAAATCGGCTCGGTCGACCGCATTCCGGAATTCGTTGCCCGCGCCAAGGACAAGAACGATCCGTTCCGCCTGATGGGCTTTGGCCACCGCGTCTACAAGAACTACGATCCGCGCGCCAAGATCATGCAGAAGACGACGCATGAAGTGCTGGCCGAACTCGGTCACAAGGACGACCCGCTTCTGGAAGTGGCGATGGAACTCGAGCGCATCGCGCTGACCGACAGCTACTTCATCGAAAAGAAGCTCTACCCGAACATCGACTTCTACTCCGGCATCACGCTGAAGGCACTCGGTTTCCCCACGACCATGTTCACCGTGCTGTTTGCACTTGCCCGCACGGTCGGCTGGATCGCCCAGTGGAACGAGATGATCGAAGATCCGGAACAGCGCATCGGCCGCCCGCGCCAGCTTTACATCGGCGAACCGGAACGCGATTACGTCCCTGTTTCCAAGCGCTAAGACCAAGGAATACCAATCAAAAAAGCCCGGTCAGAAATGGCCGGGCTTTTTCGTATTGAGAACGTCAAGAACGGTTTGGGCTGCAGTTTCGCCGGGAGGCCTTTCCGTTGCCATCCGCTCGGCGACGGTGCGAAACCCTGCGAGCATGGCGTCACGTTCCGGCGTGGCCCCGGTCAGCCGTTCCACCCAGCGGGAAAGTGCACCCGCACGGATCGCCTCGTTCAGATATTCCGGAACAACGGCGTAATCCGCCACGAGATTGGGAATAGCCGCCGTCCAGATCTTGATGCGCTTGTGCATCAGGCGAATGATCCAATCGGCGCTATAGGTCGAGACGACCGGGATTCCCGCAAGAGCAAGCTCCAGGATGACAGTACCGGATGCGGCGATTGCAGCATCGGCCTTTGCGAAAGCCTGCCATTTCGCGGCGGCGCCAACCGTGATCTCCGGCGTGATGGTCCAGGATGCCGTGATTTCCCTCACAAGCTTTTCCTGCCTTGGCACTGTCGGCAGCAGGAAGCGCATATTCGGATGACGCGCGCGCAGCTCTTCCGCCGTCCCGCCGAATGCGGGCAGAAGCCGGCTTATTTCACTCCCGCGCGACCCCGGCAAGAGCAGGCAGGTCGCGGTGTCCGTGTCTCCACGACGCTTCTCCAGCTGCCGTGCCCTAACGGCCAGGACGTTGATATCGCTTGCCAGCCGATGTCCGACATAGGTCGTCGGCGGCCCCCCAAGCTGCTGCATAACCTCCGGCTCGAACGGAAGCACAGCCAAGACATGATCGACATAGGGGCGCATCCTGACGGCGCGCTCCGGCTTCCACGCCCAGACGCTCGGGCAGACATAGTTGACGATCGGCAGATCCGGCAGGGCCTTGCGAACGATCCGCGCAACCCGGTGGGTGAAATCCGGGCTGTCGATGATGACGAGAATATCGGGTTTGGCCGCAATGATCGCCTTGGCCGTCTGGCGGATGCGCAGGATGAGCTTCGGCAATCTGGCAAGGACCTGCGATATCCCCATGATCGAAAGCTCGGAATAGTCGAAAAGGGATTTCAGCCCTTCGGCCTCCAACCCCTCGCCGCCGACGCCAACCAGAGAGAGATTGCCCTTGACCAGAGGACGCAGCGATTTGACGAGATCGGCCCCAAGCAGGTCACCGGAGACTTCCCCGGCGACAACAGCCAGCGTGAGGCCGTTCGCGCTCATTGCCCGCCTCGCAGCAGCGCACGATCGATGCCCGTGACGAAGAGACCGGCCTCGTTGGCCAGCGCAATCATTTCTTCGCGGTCGAGCACCAGTGCGCGGCCGGCTTCAACCGCGATGCCGGCAAGCCCGGCTGCCTGCGCACCCTTGATCGTCGATGGCCCGATCGAGGGAAGATCGGCACGCAAATCCTGCTGCGGCTTGCAGAGCTTGACAAGCACGCCGCGGCGGCGGCTGGAAATGCGCCCATCGGCCTTTAGCCTTGCCACACGATCAAGCATCGCATCCGTGCCCTCCGGCCCCTCGAGGGCAACGACCCGCCCCCCGACAGCGACGGCACCCTGACCGACGTCCAGATGGCCAAGTGCGATGGCAGCCGCTTCGGCAACTTCGATATCCGCCTGATCCTCCGCTCCCGGCGTGCGGACGCCCAAGGTGCCGATATCGGCCAGAAGTTCCGGCACGATCTCCTGCACGCCGATCACCCGTGCGCCGTTGGTTTCGATGAGCTCGATCGCCATTTTCAACACCGCGTCGTCGCCGCCGGACAAAAGCGTGCGCAGAACGCTCGGGACCTTCACCAGGCTTTTCAGGGTCGGCTTGATGTCGCGCCAGTCCGGACGGCGGCGCACGGCACCCGACATGACCACCCGGCCGATGCCCGCCTCACGGAAAACGCCGCTGATGGCCTTGAAATTGCCGATCCCCAGTGTCGTGTGGTCAAAGGCCGACCAGTCGCGATCCGTTTCGTTGGCAAGCGCGATGATGAACGGATTTTCGCCATGTGTCCGTGCAGCTTGCGCGACATGCAACGGCAGCAAGCCGCCGCCGGCGATGATCGCCAGCCGGTCTTTGATCTCTGGCCGGCTGCGCACGCTCATCTGCCTCAGCCCCTGCTGCCCCGCTTCGGTGACGACAGCGCGCGGTCGCTTTCGGCTGCGATGAAATCGATAATCTCCAGCGCCGGTGGGCAATCGGCATAGTCAGCGCGGATTGCAGCGGCATTGGCGCGGATCGATTCCGGACCTTCGAAAATCTGCTTGTAGGCGCGCCGCACGGCATGGATGACCGGCTTCTCGATGCCGGAGCGGCTCATGCCGACAACGTTCAGACCGCCCAGCAGACCGGGATTGCCATTGATCATGCCATAGGGGATGACGTCATAGGCAACAGCCGATAGCCCGCCGACGAAGGCGTGGCGCCCGATACGCGTAAACTGGTGAACAGCCGAACCTCCGCCGAGGATCGCGCGGTCACCGACAGTGACATGGCCTGCCAGCATCACATTGTTGGATAAAATGATGTTGTTGCCGAGCCTGCAATCATGGGCGACATGCGAGTAGGCAAGGAACAGGTTGTTGTCTCCGACGACGGTCGCGCCGCCATGCTCGACGGTGCCGGTATTCATCGTCACGCCTTCGCGGATGGTGCAGTTTTCACCGATCACCAAGGTCGTGTCGACGGCGCTGTGATGGACGCTCTGCGAATCGCCACCGATCACGGCAGACGGGAAAATCTTCGAGCCCTTGCCGACCGTCGTGCGTCCAAGCACCACCACGTGGCTGATCAGTTCGACATTGTCTGCGAGCGTCACCTTCGGGCCGACGTGACAGAACGGTCCGACAACGACGTTGTCGCCGATCACCGCTCCGTCTTCGATAACCGAGAGCGGATGGATCTTCGCAGTGGAGGCAATCATGTTCAGGCGTCTTCCTTGCTGATAATCATCGCGCCGATATCAGCTTCCGCGACAAGTTGCCCGTCAACTTTTGCATCACAATGAAATTTCCAGATATTGCCGCGCTGTTTCTGCTTGACGACATGGAACTCGACCCGGTCACCTGGAACGACCGGCTTGCGGAAGCGGGCATTGTCGATGGTCATGAAATAAACGAGGTTGCTGCCGTCTCCGGTCTTGCGGGCGCAGATCGCGCCGGCCGTCTGGGCCATGCCTTCGACCAACAGAACACCCGGCATGATCGGCTGCTCAGGAAAATGCCCGGTAAAATGCGGCTCGTTGGCCGTGACGTTCTTGATACCGATCGCCGAATTGTCGCCGTCGATCTCGATGATCCGGTCGATCAGCAGAAACGGATAGCGATGGGGAAGAAGCTTCAAAATTTCCCGAATATCGGCCGTACCGAGAACGGTTGTTGCTGCTTCACTCATCTTTGCCTCCCGATTTCTTTTGTCTGTTGTGGGCCCGTGCCGTTATTTCCGCGACGTCGCGCAGGAAATCGCGCATCGGACGAGCCGGAATGCCGCCATAGCGTTCACCGGCCGGTACATCCGAAGCCACACCGCTCATGGCCGCAATCTGCGCCCTGTCACCAATAGTGATATGCCCGTTGATCGCGCCAGCGCCGCCGATCATCACGCCGTCGCCAATGCGTGTGCTGCCGGCGATACCGACTTGCGCCGCAATACCGCAGTGACGGCCGATACGAACATTGTGGCCTACCTGGACGAGATTATCGATCTTCGTCCCTTCGCCGACCACCGTGTCGTCCATCGCACCGCGGTCAACCGTCGTGCCAGCACCGATCTCGACCCTGTCCTGCAGGATGACGCGGCCAATCTGGACGATCTTGATCATGCCACCCTTGGGCCCTGGCGCATTGCCGAAGCCATCCTGGCCGATCCTTGCGCCGGGGTGAATGATAACCTCGTTGCCGACGAGCGCGTACAGTACGCTGGCTCCGGCCGAAATCGTGCAATCCCGGCCGATGCGGACACCTTGACCGACGACGGCGCCGGCGGAGATGCGCGTACCCGAACCGATATGTGCACCGGCGCCGACGACCGCCGTCGCCTCGATATCGACATTGTCTTCAATCTGAGCAGTGGGATCGACGAAGGCAGCCGGAGAGATGCCGCCTGGCCCTGACAGGTTTTGCTGAGGGCGCAGCGCTTGCGGATGCAGGATTGCACCGGCCAGAGCAAAAGCTGTGTGGGGGTAGCGCGTCAAAAGCACAGGGATATGCGCCGGCACGATTGCGGCAATCGTAGTGTCGCAAATGATCGCGGCCGCTTTCGACGTCGTAAATTCGTCGCGAAAGCGCCGCTGCATCATGTAACAGACGTCGGACTCGCCAGCCCGATAGGTTGGCGCCACAGACCGGATAACCCGGTCGCCCAATTCCGGCGCCTGTAATACCGCACCGATCTGATCCGCCAGATCGCTCAGGCGGATCCCATCATGTGGCGGGAAGAACCAGTTGTTTTCCATGACCAATACTCCAGAACAGTTTTGGCAGGCAGTTCTGGACTGCAAGGATCAGAAGGACGACGAGATACCGAACTTGAGGTTCTGAACCCGGTCGAAATCTTCCTTGGCGATCGGGAACGCGTAGTCAACACGCAGCGGACCAAAGGGCGATGCCCAGATCAGACCCAGACCAACCGACGCGCGCAGCGAGCTGTTGGTACCTTCGATCCGATCGTCAGCCGTCGTATCGACGTCATTGCCATACAGCGTACCTGCATCTGCAAAGATTGCACCGCGGAAACCGGCATCGCGCGACACGAACGGCAGCGGGAACGTCGCTTCGGCAGAGGCGGTAAAGTAGGTCGTACCGCCAATGGAGTCGCCATACTTTCCGCTTCGCGGACCGACGCCGTTACGCTCGAAACCGCGAATATCGTTCTGGCCCAACTGGAACTGGTCGAAGACTTCCATCTTGCCGCCCGTGTTGAACACGTGGCCGGCACTACCGGCAAGCGATGCAATGATGTCGGCATCGTCATTCACGGTATAGTACCACTTGGCCTTACCGGTCAGCTTGTAGAAATCAGAGGTGCCGCCAAGACCGGCATATTCCTGCGTTGCCGAAGCAAGAATGCCTTCATGCGGCAAGGTCGAATCGTCAAGCGAATTGTAGGTCAGCGTCTGCGAGATCGATGAGCGCGTCCAAGGCGAACCGTTGACCGCGCGGTCATAGGGGCTGGAAAGATCAGCGGTATCGCCGCTGTAATCCATCTGCGTCAGGTTGTAACGGAACGTCGTCGACACCCTTTCGGTGATCGGCGCGGTTACACGCAGGCTGAAGCCCTCGTCTTCATAGCTGTAGTTGTCGTCATCATAGTCGTTTTCGTTCTTGAAGATATCGAAGCCGGCGGCCAGACGATAACCGAGGAAATAGGGTTCGGTGAACGAAACGTTATAGGTACGGCTGTCCTCACCGCGACCTGCGGCAAGACGGATGTACTGACCACGGCCGAGGAAGTTCTTTTCCTCGATCGAGGCTTCCAACAGGAAGCCACCGCCGCTACCGGCCGAATAGCCGGCACCAATACCGAACGAACCGGTCGACTGATCCTGCACATCGACGATCACGACGACGCGATCGGAAGCACTACCAGGCTGGGTCGAGATGTTGACGGTGGAGAAGTAACCGAGGGCGTCCAGGCGGCGCTTGGCCGTCGTGATCATTTCCTGGTTGAACGCATCGCCTTCGCTCATGTCGAATTCGCGACGGATGACATAGTCACGCGTGCGCGTGTTGCCACGGATTTCGATGCGCTCGATATAGGCGCGCTCGCCCTGATCGACGAGATAATCGACAGCGATCGTGCGATTGCCGAAATCGCGGTTGCCGCGCGGCGTCACGCGAGCGAACGGATAGCCCTGCGACGCGACACGCTTGGAAATCGCGGAAATGCTGTCCTGAACGTCCTTTGCCTTGTAGATCGAACCTTCGGAGGTCTGCACGAGACCCTTCAGTTCCTCGGCATCCACGCCTTCCACGGTCGATTCGACATTGACCGTTCCGAAATCGTAGCGCTCACCTTCTTCGACGGTGATCGTTACCGTGTACTCGTTGGTGGCCTCATCCAGCACTGCATCCGAGGACACGACGCGGAAGTCGGCATAGCCGCGATTGTAGTAGAACTGGCGCAGCAGTTCTTCATCAGCATGCAGCTTGTCGGCGTTGTAAACGTCCTTGCGGTTCAGGAAGGAGAAGATCCCCGATTCCTTCGTCGAGATCACGGCCTCGAGACGGCCGTTGCTATAGGCATTGTTGCCGACAAAATTGATCGCGGTGATCTTGGTGCGGTCACCTTCGTTGATGACGAAGGCCAGATTGACGCGGCCTTCGGCGATCGGAACGACCTGCGTCGTTACCGTCACATCTTCGCGGCCGATACCGGCATAGGCATCCTTGATGGCCTGAATATCGGATTCGGCAGTCGCTTCACTGTAAGGACCGAGCGAACGCGTGCGCACGACAGCCTGCAGCTTGTCGTCCTTGATCTTGCGGTTGCCGTTGAAGACAACCTGGTTGACGAGCTGGTTCTCGCTCACGGTGACGACGAGCGTGCCACCGGAGACATTGATGCTGACATCGGAGAAGTAGCCCGTGGAATAAAGACGCTTTACGGAAGAATCGATATCGCCATTGCTGAAGCTTTTGCCGGGAACGATCGTGATGTTTGCACGGACCGTCTCGGGGCTGACGCGCGTAGCGCCGCGAACTTCGACACGGTTGATCGTTGCAGCTTCAGCGACAGTTGCACTTGCAAGCGTTACGATGCCAGTCCCCGTTGCGACCATACTTGCAGACAGCGCAACCGCCGACACCGCGTTCAAAAATCTTGAACCAGCTTTCATAAATCTTACCTTCTTCCCAATGCCCCGCAGCGAACTCGTACCGACTCCGGTCAGGTTGCCGTTTTAACCGCTTTTCCTATACAAGCAAGCCAGCTCGTTAATTTCTGTTTACTTCAATTGAAACCGTGTCCTAACGGCCACTACAGAGTTGCTTTATCGTAAACAATTCCTTTCGATCAACTCGTTGAATTTTCAACAAAGCCGACCGCCCCTCCTGTGCCTGCAACACCGCCGCAGACCTCAAATACCTAGCCCAAAAGCAAACTTATGTCGTTCCATGTGGCAAACACCATCAGCATCAGCACCATGGCAAAACCGATCCGGAACGCGACATCCTGTGTGCGCGGTCCCACCGGTTGTCCGCGAACGGCCTCCACCGCATAAAACATCAAATGCCCGCCATCAAGTACGGGAACCGGCATTAGATTGAGAAGTCCAATGGAAACTGACAGAACTGCCGCCAGTTGCAAAACGGCGGCGACGCCGATCGTCGCCATCTGGCCGGAAGCCTGGGCGACACGGATAGGGCCACCCAGTTGGTCGGCCTTCATCCGGCCGGTCACAAGGTTGGCGAGATAGTTGAATGTACCGGTCACGATGTGCCAGCTTTCGACGGCACCCTGCCCCACGGCTTCCATCGGACCATACGCCTCCAGACGGAAATTGCCGGTTTCCTGGTTTGTCAGGATGCCGATGATGCCGAGTTCAATCTTGTTGCCGAACTGGTCGGTGATTTCGGTGCGCTGGGGCACCATCGGCAGATCCAGCAATTCACCCTTGCGCTTGATCTGGATGGTGATCGGTGTTTCCGGACGGATACTCACGTAACGGCGGACATCGTCAAAGGTGGAAACGTGCGTGCCGTCGATCGACACGAGCAGATCGCCCGGCAAAACGCCCGCCTTGGCGGCAGCGCTGTTTTCCTTGACTTCGGCGACGACCGGATCGGCGACCGGCTTGCCATAGATTGAAAAAAGCACGGCGAAGATCGCAATGGCCAGGATGAAATTGGCAATCGGCCCGGCAGCGACGGTGGCAGCGCGTTTCCACAGCTTGGCACCCAGGAAGGTACGATCCCGGTCCTCCGCGGAATATTGCTCAAGGCGACTGTAATCCGGAACACTCGCAGCATCCTCGTCGCCGAAGAATTTGACGTACCCGCCGAGAGGAACGGCACAGACCTTCCAGCGCGTCCCGTGTTTGTCGGTATAGCCGAGCAATTCCGGACCGAAGCCGACGGAAAAGGCGAGAATGCGGATACCGGACCAGCGGCCAACCAGGTAGTGGCCCATCTCATGCACGAAGACGATCAGCGTCAGAACCGCCAAAAACGGCACGATATAGCCGAGAATGAAGTGAAGCATATCGGCCAGGTAAGCCATGTGGTTCCTCGATCAGGTATGCGGCGCCCTTTACGGCGCCAGCAGGATTGCCCCCAGGGGCACATTCTGTCCACCGGTGGACACGACTTGTATCAAAGCTATCAGAAGCGCGGCAAAACAGGCAAAAACAAGTCCATCGACCCGGTCCATGACGCCGCCATGGCCCGGAATAAGCTTGCTCGAATCCTTCACGCCAAACCGGCGCTTGATATAGGATTCGAACAGGTCACCGATCTGGCTGGATACGGACAGCGCCAGCGCCAGGAGCGGAATGCGCGCATCGTTCAGCGAAAAATAACTCATGAAGACAGCAACGCCCGCGATGACACCGCAAACCGCGCCGCCGATCGCACCGGACCAGGTTTTTCCGGGCGAGATGCGTGGCGCCAGCTTCGGGCCGCCGATCGCCCTGCCGGTGAAATAGGCAAGGATATCGGTCGCCCAAACCACGGCGAAGATGAAGATCATGGCGATCAGGCCGATATCGCCGTCGCCACGGATGGCCGAGAGTGAAATGCCCGTCAGGCCGGCATAGACGATGCCGCCCGGCAGCCACCAGCTGCCGCCTCGCAAAAACACCCATAGAGCGGAGATGGCCGCAAAGCCTGCCAGAACGAGCAGGGTGACATGGGCACCGTCAAACAGGATGAGAGCGGAAATCACCGCCTGCGCCAGCCAGCCGAAAGCGTTGCCCTGGAAATCGCGCTCGGCAAGCCGGGTGATCGTCGACCATTCGTAGTAGACGAGTACGGCAATGGCCACGGACAGAAGCTCGAATACGGTCCCGCCGGCCCAGGTCGCACCCAGGGTGACTACGGCAAGCACGATGCCGGAGATGATGCGCAGTCGCAATTCGCTCTGCATCAGGAGCCAACCGCCAGCGTCGGCTGCGAAAGGCCGCCAAAGCGGCGTTCCCGCCCGGCGTAGGTCTTCAGCGCATCGAGGAAAACTTCGCGGGTGAAGTCCGGCCACAGTTCAGGAATAAACAACAACTCGGAATAGGCGGCCTGCCAAAGCAGGAAGTTCGACAACCGTTCTTCGCCGCTGGTGCGCAGGACAAGATCGGGGTCGGGAATGCCTGCCGTATCGAGCTTGCTGGCAATGCGCTCCGGCGTGATCTGGTCAGCCGTCAATCGCCCCTGGGCGACGTCAACCGCCAGGGCCTGCATGGCGCGGGTCATTTCATCGCGGGAACCATAATTGAATGCAATAACCAGTGTGATACCCGTGTTGCCGCGCGTCGTATCCTCGGCCTCCAGAAGCAGGGGCAGGATATCGCCGCGGAGATTGTTCTTGTCGCCGATCACCCGGATGCGAACGTTCTGGCGGTGCAAGTCCGCCAGGTCGCGCCGGATGAAGGCTTTGAGCAGTCCCATCAGATCGGAGACTTCAGCCTCCGGCCTGCTCCAGTTCTCCGAGGAGAAGGCAAAGAGCGTCAGGTAACGGATGCCGACCTCGCCGGCAGTGCGTACCGCCTCGCGCACCGCTTCCACGCCCTTGCGATGCCCCATGGTCCGCGGCAGTCCGCGCGAATTGGCCCAGCGGCCGTTGCCATCCATGATGATGGCAACGTGCGCGGGAACATTTCTAGGCAATGGGTTTGACATCGGCGGCCCGAAAAACAGAGACTCGGAAAAAGGCAGACTAGACCTGCATGATTTCCTTTTCCTTATCGGCGAGCAAGCGGTCGATGTCGGAAATCATCTCATCGGTCATTTTCTGAACCTTTTCGGACTGGCTTCGGCTCACGTCCTGGCCGATGTCGCCATCCTTTTCGGCTTTTTTCAGGCTATCCATGCCGTCGCGGCGCACGTTGCGCACGGCGACCTTGGCCTTTTCGCTGTAGTCATGCGCGACTTTGACCAGCGACTTGCGGCGCTCTTCGTTCAATTCCGGCAGCGGGATGCGCAGATTCTGGCCATCAACGATCGGGTTGAGACCCAAATTCGATTCGCGGATGGCGCGATCGACAGCGTTGACCATCGACTTGTCCCAGATGGAAACACCGAGCATACG
Source organism: Pararhizobium sp. YC-54 (assembly GCF_025847205.1). Lineage (GTDB taxonomy): Bacteria > Pseudomonadota > Alphaproteobacteria > Rhizobiales > Rhizobiaceae > Pararhizobium. The sequence goes on from NZ_JAOYTH010000001.1 coordinate 591,578, forward strand.
GGCTTCCGGCACGGTAATGTTGGCCACCTGGTTCAGCGGCACACGCGAACCATAGGCCTCGACCATGACCGGATCGAGCACGTTGGCCGAAGCCCGGCCTGTGCGCAACGATGCGATATCATGCTTGAAAGCGGCAATGGCGCCATCCATGCGGCGCTTCAGGTCAATCAGGTCAATACCGTCACTCATGGATCAAACTCCCGTTTTATCGCGGCGGCCTTGCGACCGCCCTTTGACTGCTCAATTGTCGGTTACGATGGTCGCCCGGCCGCCGCCGGTCAAGATTTCTGCGAACCCGCCCTTCTCGTGAATCGAGAAGACGATGATCGGAATGCTGTTTTCACGCGCCAGTGCCACGGCAGCAACGTCCATGACAGCCAGGCCTTTCTGCAGCACTTCGCTATGCGTCAGGCGGTCAAAGCGCGTGGCTTCCGGGTCTTTTTTCGGGTCAGCGGTGTAGATACCGTCAACCTGCGTACCCTTGAAGATGGCTTCCGCGCCCATCTCTGCCGCACGCAAGGCCGCTGCCGAATCGGTGGTGAAGAACGGGTTGCCCGTACCGCCGGCAAAGATCACGACGCGGCCGAGGGACAGATGAAAGAGCGTGGCGCGCTGCGAGAAACTCTCGCAGATTTCCGGCATGGCGATGGCCGACAAAACGACGGTATCGACATCGAGCTTGCGCAGCGAGGTCGCCAGCGCCAGCGCGTTGATGATGGTCGCCAGCATGCCCATGTGGTCGCCGGTCACCCGGTCTCCGCCCTTGGAGGCGACGGCGACGCCGCGAAAGATGTTGCCGCCGCCGACGACGACGCCAACTTCAACGCCCATGGCGCGCGCTTGGGCGATGTCGGACGCAATCCGGTCGGCGACGGCGACATCGATCCCGAACCCCTGATTGCCCATAAGCGCTTCGCCCGAAGCTTTCAGCAGCACACGTTTGTAGAGAGGTTCGGCCGACATCGTCACTCCTGTCCAAGAAGGCACACATGCGAGATGGTGCATAAAACTGATCTGATCATCCCCGCGCGGCCGATATCATCCGGATGTTCCCCGAAAGAGCCTGCGCCAATGTGATGATGATGCCGGATACACGAAGGGCACCGCGTTGTCACGCGATGCCCTTTTGTTTTCCCAATCAGGATGAAGAAATCAACCCTTGGCGACAGCAGCCACTTCGGCTGCGAAGTCGGATTCTTCCTTTTCGACGCCTTCGCCGAGAAGCAGGCGGGCCATGCCGACAACTTCGATCGGTGCGCCAACGGTCTTTTCAGCTTCCTTGACGGCAGCTTCGACCGTCAGGTCGGGGTTCATGACGAAGGCCTGCGACAGAAGGGCGACTTCTTCGAAGAACTTGCGCATGCGGCCTTCGACCATCTTTTCGATGATCGCTTCCGGCTTGCCGGATTCGCGGGCCTGTTCGATGAAGATGTTGCGTTCGCGTTCAGCAACGGCAGCATCGACTTCCGTCGAGCGGATGGCCAGCGGGTTGGTCGCTGCAATGTGCATGGCGACCTGGCGGCCGATCGCGTTCAGGGCGTCCTTGTCGCCGGTCGACTTCAGCGCGACGAGAACGCCGAGCTTGCCGAGGCCGTCAGCAACCGAATTGTGGATGTAGGTTGCGACAACGCCGTCTTCGACAGACAGGAGAGCCGAACGGCGCAGAGCCATGTTCTCGCCGATGGTTGCAATCGCGTCGGTGATGCTTTCAGCGACCGACTTGCCGGTTGCCGGATAGTTTGCAGCGCTGATCGTTTCGACCGAACCGTCGGTGCCGACAGCAACGGCTGCAACGCCGCGAACCAGATCCTGGAAGGCATCGTTACGGGCAACGAAGTCGGTTTCGGAGTTCAGCTCGATAACAACAGCCTTGGTGCCGTTGCTGGCGATGCCGACCAGGCCTTCAGCTGCGGCACGGCCGGACTTCTTGTCGGCCTTGGCGATACCCTTGGCGCGCAGCCAGTCGATCGCGGCTTCCATGTCGCCATTGGTTTCGCCGAGTGCCTTCTTGCAATCCATCATGCCTGCGCCGGTCTTTTCGCGCAGTTCCTTCACCATTGCTGCAGTAATAGTGCTCATCTTTTTTGCCTCTTCGTTTTGTTCGGCTGGCGCGCTGCCAGAAAACCGGCGCGATACCAGGAGGATGTGGCAGGGCATGACCCCTGAATGTGACGCCGTGATGAAGGTCCATCCCGGCGATTGGCATCGTGGCGACCAGCGCTCGATGGGCCGGTCCGATGCAAAAGAACAAGGCCGTTCACTTTTTCAGTCGTAAACGGCCTCGTCCTGATCTTGTCTAAAGGAGCGGCGGGGTTAACCGCCGTCCCGCCTTATCAGGCTTCAGCGGCTTCTTCGAGCGCCGGCTCAAGCGGCAGATCGGAAGAGGCGCCGAGGTCGCGGCCCGACGAGCTCTGCTGACGGGCGATGCCGTCAAGCGCTGCACGTGAGATCAGATCGCAATAGAGCGAGATCGCACGCGAAGCGTCGTCGTTGCCGGGGATCGGGAAGTCGATACGGTCCGGATCGCAGTTCGAATCGATGATCGCAACAACCGGGATGCCGAGACGCTTTGCTTCGTCGATGGCAATCGATTCCTTGTTGGTATCAATGATGAACATCAGGTCCGGAACGCCGCCCATGTCACGGATACCGCCGAGGGCGCGGTTCAGCTTTTCGCGTTCGCGCTCGAGGTTGAGACGTTCCTTCTTGGTGAAGCCAGAAGCTTCCGAGTTCAGGATTTCGTCGAGCTTGCGCAGGCGCTGGATCGAGTTCGAAATCGTCTTCCAGTTGGTCATCATGCCGCCGAGCCAGCGGGCGTTGACGTAGTACTGGGCCGAACGCTTGGCAGCGTCAGCGATGATTTCGGATGCCTGGCGCTTGGTGCCGACGAACAGAACGCGGCCGCCCTTGGCAACGGTGTCGCTGACAACCTGCAGGGCGCGCGACAGCAACGGAACGGTCTGCGCGAGGTCGATGATGTGAACGTTCGAACGATCGCCGAAGATGTACGGCTTCATTTTCGGGTTCCAGCGGTGAGTCTGGTGACCGAAGTGAACGCCAGCTTCCAGAAGCTGACGCATGCTAAAATCGGGCAATGCCATGCCTTTTTCTCCTTTTCCGGTTGAACCTCCGCAAGGCAAACAGCACTTTCTTTGAAAGTGCCACCGGGTGGAACTGCCCGGATTTCTCCCGGACGGTCCCAAACCTTACGTGTGGAATGCGGTGCCCTTACCCCCTGCCGCCCGATAAATCAAGGGCAAAGGCGCGCTAATTGCGGCCGGGCGGGTTTTGAACCCCTATTTGCACTCGCCTTCCTTGAATACTTCAAGGTCGGCAAGCTTGCCGGCGAGGACGAAGTCGCCGTAGTCCATCGTCAGGTCGCGGGTGATGCCATTTTCATAGAGCTTGAACTCCATCCGGTAGATCGGCAAAGCATCACCGGTAGCGTTGTCGTTGAAATAGGAGATGGTCACCGGCCAATAGGGCTTTGCCGCCATGGCGCCCGCCTTGTCGACGTCGGCATCGCCAGGAGCGGCCTTCTGCGCCTTGCCGACGATGGTGGTGGTGATCAGCGTCTTGTCGCCGGCATCGGAGCCGTCGAAGATGCGGGATTCAAACAGTGTCTCGCCCTTCTTCGCCCGGTCGATAACATCAAGCATGTGTTCGGTTGGAAACAGGCCCTGCGCAAGATCGACCTTCCGCTTGTCCGGCGAGGTCAGATCGACGGTCAGCCCCTGCTTGGCCTCATGGGCAGAGCCGCGCACTTCCTTGTCGAGCTTCTCGTCGGTGAAGGAACGCGTCAAAAAACGGAAGTTTCCGTTCTTCAGGTCCTCGTAGGTCGTCGTCTGCTGGTCAGTCAGCTTGACCTCGTCACCCGTATCGACCTTGGTGACAAAACGGAAACTGACGGTATAGCCCTCGCAGGCGGAGCCATTGAATTCATAGACCATGCGGCCGTACATTCCGGAAATTCCGGAGCGCTCCGATGCGTCTTTCAATTCCAGATCATAGACAGCGCGATGAGGCACGAGGATGTTGGCTGAGGCTGCGGAAGCCCCGCCGACCGTCACGCCTGAGAAACACGCCCATGCCAGAACGGCAGAGGCAAAGCTTGAACGAAACATCCGTTTCCTCCTGTTGGACTCGCCGCCGATGCTATAAGAACAGATCCGGCAAAAGCGAGGCATCGATGATCGCGAAGCGGTATTTCATCACTTCATAAATCACACTTTGCATGCAGCATTTGGCGACGAAACACAACAATGACCGGAGTTATCCATGTCCGCAGACATCGAAGCACGCATCAAAGACCTCGGAATCACCCTGCCGCAAGCAGCAGCACCTGCTGCCAATTATGTTCCCTTCGTCATCAGCGGGTCACACCTTTATATCTCCGGTCAGCTGCCGATGGAAAATGGCAAGGTCGCGATCACCGGGCATCTGGGCGACGAAATCGACGTTGCGACCGGTCAGCGTGCGGCCGAGCTCTGCGCCATCAACATCCTTGCCCAGGCCAAGTCAGCTTTGGGCGGCGATCTTTCGCGCATTCGCCGCATCGTCAAGCTCAACGGCTTTATCGCCTCCAAGCCGACCTTCATCGAGCAGCACCTGGTCATGAACGGCGCCTCGAACCTGATCGCCAAGGTTCTCGGTGACGCCGGCATCCACGCACGCGCCGCAGTCGGCATGGCCTCCCTGCCCTTCAACGCTGCCGTCGAAATCGACGCCGTGATCGAAATCGCTTGAGCGGACAGTATACCATGAAAGACCTGTCCTGGCTGACGGCACAACCGGTCGCTCATCGCGGCTATCATGACATGAACCATGCCATCTGGGAAAACACGCTCTCGGCCTTTGCAAGGGCGGCCGAAAAGGGTTTCGCCATCGAATGCGACCTGCAATATACCGCCGACAGCGTGCCGGTGGTTTTCCACGATGACGATATGCAACGGCTTTGCGGCATCAAGGGTGACGTCCGCGAAAAAACCGCAGGCGAACTCGGCCTCATCGCGATCGGCGGGACCGCGGACAAGATCCCGACACTCGGACAGCTTCTCCGGCTGGTCAAAGGCCGTGTGCCGATCGTCCTGGAGCTGAAGGGCCGCAAGGGCGACGACGAGGGTTTTGCCGACGCTGTGCTGGAGGCTCTTGAAAGCTATGACGGCCATGTTGCTCTCATGAGCTTCGACCATTGGCTGCTAAAGGATCTCAAGGCGCACAACCCGCCCTATCCGCTCGGTCTGACCGCTGGCGGCAACCAGCCGGAGCAGTTCTTCGTTCACGAGGAAGCGATGCAGCTCGGGCTTGATTTCATTTCCTATTTCTACGGGGATTTGCCAAACTCGTTCATCAGCAAGGAACGCTCCCTTGGCCGGCGCATTCTGACCTGGACGGTACGCGATCAGGCTGGTGTCGATCATACGTACAGTCATGCGGATCAGATGACATTCGAGGGTTTCGACCCCAGTGAAAGGCTCATCGCTTAAAGAATGACAGGCGAAGTGAAAATCCGCGTCGAGACGTCCTTTCAGGATATTTCGAAGGAAAGCTGGGACGGATTGTCAGGCGCTGCCAGGGGGCAACCCGGCGGCCTCTACAATCCGTTCATTTCGCACGCCTATCTCTCATCGCTTGAGGAATCGGGATCGGCGACAGCGGACACAGGCTGGCTCGGCCAGCATTTGCTGATGGAAGACCGCAACGGCGGCCTTGAAGGCGGGCTGATCTGCTACTTGAAAAACCATAGCCAGGGCGAATATGTCTTCGACCACGGCTGGGCCGACGCTCTGGAACGGGCAGGCGGGCGCTATTATCCGAAGCTGCAATGCTCGGTCCCCTTCACACCGGCAACAGGCCCCCGATTGCTGCATGCCGCACATGCAGACACCGCCATGGTTCGCAATTCTCTCGCCGCCGGCCTTCAGGAGCTCTGCCGGCGTCACAATGTGTCATCGGCCCATGTGACGTTCCTGCCGCCGGAGGAAGTAAGCACGTTCGAGCGCGCGGGCTTCCTGCATCGCACCGACCAGCAGTTCCATTTCCTCAATGAGGGCTATGGCTCTCACAATGACTTTCTTGAGACGTTGACGTCGCGCAAGCGCAAGGCGTTGAAGAAGGAACGCCGCGCGGCACTCGAACACGGTATCAGCATCGACTGGCTGACTGGCAAGGACCTCACCGAGAATGTCTGGGATCAGTTCTTCGCCTTCTACATGGACACCGGCAGCCGCAAATGGGGCCGCCCCTATCTGACCCGCGCATTCTATTCGCTGATCGGTGAGCGCATGGCCGACGACATCCTCCTTGTGATGGCCAGGCGCAACGGCAAATACATAGCCGGCGCCATCAATTTCATCGGCAGCGATGCGCTCTACGGCCGGCATTGGGGCGCGATCGAAGACCATCCCTTCCTGCATTTCGAGGTCTGCTATCATCAGGCCATCGACTTTGCGATATCGAAGGGATTGAAGCGCGTCGAAGCCGGCGCCCAGGGCGAACACAAGCTGGCGCGCGGATATCTGCCGGCGACCACCCATTCGGCCCATTTCATCGCCCATCCGGGACTGAAACGTGCTGTTGCCGATTACCTCGAACGCGAGCGGCAGGATGTCGAGCAGATGAGCGATATCCTGGCCGAACACAGCCCGTTCCGCAAAGGCGGACGGCAAGACATGGATGATTGAACAGACGGGCCTTTTGAGGAGAGACGCAAATGACCAGCGCCGCCTATGACACCAACAATATCTTCGCCAAGATCCTGCGCGGCGAAATCCCCGCCCACAGGGTCTATGAAGACGACAACGTGCTTGCATTCATGGATGTGATGCCGCAGGCGGAGGGCCACGTTCTGGTCGCGCCGAAGGCTGCTTCCCGCAACATTCTCGACGCCGATCCGGCGACGCTTACCGCCCTGATCGCCATCGTCCAGAAGGTAGCGATCGCAGCGCAGGATGCTTTCGACGCCGACGGCGTGACCATCATGCAGTTCAATGAAGCCCCGGCCGGACAATCGGTCTTCCACCTGCATTTCCATGTCATTCCCCGCCGTGAGGGCGTGCCGTTGCGGCCGCATTCCGGCAAGATGGAGGATGGCGGCGTCCTGGCGGCGAACGCCGGGAAAATCAGGGAAGCGCTGGCAGGCTGAAATCTGTTTAGAAACCGAGACCGTAGAGCCCCACGGCCAGTACTGCGATGGCCGTGGCAATACCGATTGCCGGTTTCTGCCGGCCAATGAAAAAGGCCAGTGCGCCGGCAGCGACCGATCCCAGCCTCAGCCAGAGCGGCGAGTGCTCGAGAATACCGGTCGGATAAAGGATCAGCTTGGCGATGACCGCCGCCACCAACGCGGTCGCGACCGCCCTCACCCAGTTCAGCGCTTCGGAATCCTCACGCAGCCGATTGCCGGCCAGCACGCCGAGCCAGCGCCAGATATCCGTTGCCAGCCAGCCTGCAATGGCGATGAAGGCATAGGCCCACCATCCTTCGAGCACTGTCACGCGCGAGCCTCCTTGCTGATGCGCCAGCTGCGTTCAACCAGCCAGGCGAGCGTGCCGCCGCCAAGGCCAGCGAGCAGGATATCGAACTCCGGCGCCAGCCAGTAACACAACGGTCCGGCGGCAAGCCCGACGGCCAAAGCCACATAGATCACCGGATGGCGCGCGGAACTCCAGATCGAGGCGAGAAAATACACCGGGGTCAGGAAAAACAGGCATCCGGCAATAATCGGCGGAAATTCGGCGACGAAACGATAGATGACCGCCACCAGCAGCATGTTGGTAAGAACGAGCGTAATGCCGAAGCCGGCGAAGAATGTGATGCGATGCTCCCGCGGCACCGCCTGCACCCGCTCCATGGCAAACACCCAGGCAGTGATCGCCACGAAATGCGACAGAAACAAAAGCAGCCAGATGGGAGTTTTCCCGGTGCGGATTTCAGGAACAAGCGCTGCGACCATCGGCATCAGCCGGATGGACGACAGGGTGACCGCGATGAAGGCGGTGAGCAGATTGGCACCGCCAAGGATCGAGCTGACGAGGATGACCTTGGCTGGCAGCGCCCAGACGGCCCCGACCATGAACACAACCTGCTCGACGGGAATTCCGGCCTGTGCCGTGAAGGCGCAAAAGCCGACGAAGGACAGCATCAGGATCATCGCCGGCAGGCTGAAAATGCCCTTCATGCCGGCCAGGAACCACTTGCCTCCCGAACCGATCGCCTGCCCCTCGTCCATCAAAACATCCGCCGTTTCATGTCATAAAAAAACAGTGCCGGACCATTCCGCCCGGCACTGTCTCTGTCCTGGATGGGCCTATTTCTTGCGCGGCACCTTCGGCACCGTGCTTCCCTTGCGGGGTGGCTCGGCAGCCGCCGCCCTGTGCGGCTCGTCCGCAGCCGCCTTGGCTGCCTTCTTCGGCTTGGCGCGGCTTTCCGGCTCGGCACCGACGCTTTCCATTTCCTTCGGCTTTGCAGCCTTGGCGGCCTTCTTCACGGGGGTCACGACCTCCGCCTTGGGCTTGATCCGCGCCGTCTCCGGCACATAATCGAGCAGCAGACCCTTTGCGCCATCCGGCTTGGTGCCGACGGTGACCTTGACGACACCGCCCTTCTTCAGCTTGCCGAAGAGGATTTCGTCGGCTAGCGGCTTCTTGATGTGTTCCTGGATGACGCGCGCCAGCGGCCGGGCCCCCATCTTTTCATCATAGCCCTTGTCGGACAGCCAGGCGATTGCTTCGGGCTGCAGGTCGAAGGTGACGTTGCGTTCGGCCAGCTGCGTTTCCAGCTGCATGACGAACTTCTGCACCACCTGGTGGATGACCGGTGTCGGCAGCGAGGCGAACGGTATGACCGCATCGAGACGGTTGCGGAATTCCGGCGTGAACAGACGGTTCAGCGCCTCCACATCGTCGCCCTCGCGCTTGGCCGAGCCGAAACCGAACGCAGCCTTTGCCATCTCCGACGCACCCGCATTGGTCGTCATGATCAGGATGACGTTGCGGAAGTCGATCTTCTTGCCGTTATGGTCGGTCAGCGAGCCATGATCCATGACCTGCAACAGGATGTTGAACAGGTCCGGATGCGCCTTCTCGATTTCGTCGAGCAGCAGAACCGAATGCGGATGCTGGTCGATGCTGTCGGTCAAAAGGCCACCCTGGTCGAAGCCGACATAGCCGGGAGGTGCACCGAGCAGCCGCGAAACGGTATGGCGCTCCATATATTCCGACATGTCGAAACGGATGAGCTCGACGCCGAGCGAGACTGCCAGCTGCTTGGCGACTTCGGTCTTGCCGACACCGGTCGGACCGGAGAACACGTAGGAACCGATCGGCTTGTTCGGTTCGCGCAGACCGGCACGTGCCAGCTTGATCGCCGACGCAAGCGCCTCGATTGCCAGGTCCTGACCGTAGACGACCGACCGGAGTTCCTTTTCCAGATTGGCGAGAACGGCCTCGTCATCCTTGGAAACGGATTTCGGCGGAATGCGGGCCATCGTTGCGATCGTCGCTTCGATTTCCTTTTCGGTGATCAGCTTGCGGCGCTTGCCCACGGGCAGCAGCATCTGCGCCGCACCGGTCTCATCGATCACGTCGATCGCCTTGTCCGGCAGCTTGCGGTCGTTGATATAGCGGGCCGAAAGCTCGACGGCCGACTTGATCGCCTCGTTCGAGTATTTCAGCTTGTGATAGTCCTCGAAGTAAGGCTTCAGGCCCTTCATGATCTCGATGGCATCGCCGATCGTCGGTTCGCTGACATCGATCTTCTGGAACCGGCGCACCAGTGCGCGGTCCTTTTCGAAGAACTGGCGGTATTCCTTGTAGGTGGTCGACCCGATGCAGCGGATCGCGCCCGAAGACAGCGCCGGCTTCAACAGGTTGGACGCATCCATCGCGCCGCCGGATGTCGCACCGGCGCCGATCACGGTATGGATCTCATCGATGAACAGCACGGCGCCCGGATAGTCTTCCAGCTCCTTGACGACCTGCTTCAGGCGCTCTTCGAAATCACCACGGTAGCGGGTACCGGCAAGCAGCGTGCCCATGTCGAGCGAGAAGATCGTCGCGTCCTGCAACGCCTCGGGAACCTTCTTCTCGACGATACGCTTGGCCAGGCCTTCGGCGATCGCGGTCTTGCCGACGCCGGGATCGCCAACATAGAGCGGGTTGTTCTTGGAACGGCGGCACAGGATCTGGATCGTGCGATTGACCTCGGCATGGCGGCCGATCAAAGGATCGATCTTGCCGACCTTGGCCTTCTCATTGAGGTTGACGCAATAGGCCGTCAGCGCGTCCTGCTGCTTCTTCGGACCGCTTTCATCCTGCTCACGCGATGCCTTCTGCTCGGATTCCGGCTCATCGGCACCGCGCGGCGGGCGCGATTCGGATGCGCCGGGCCGCTTGCCGATACCGTGCGAGATGAAATTGACGGCGTCATAGCGCGTCATTTCCTGCTCCTGCAGGAAGTAGGCGGCATGGCTTTCGCGCTCGGCGAAGATGGCAACGAGCACATTGGCGCCCGTCACTTCCTCGCGCCCGGACGACTGGACATGGATCACCGCGCGCTGGATGACGCGCTGGAAGCCCGCCGTCGGCTTGGAATCCTCGTCATAGCCGGTCACCAGGTTGCCGAGTTCATTGTCGACATAATCGGAGACGGTCTTGCGCAGCGCGTCGAGATTGACGTTGCACGCGCCCATGACGGCCGCCGCATCGGCATCGTCGATCAATGCCAACAGGAGGTGCTCCAGGGTCGCATATTCGTGATGGCGCTCATTGGCCAGCGTCAGAGCCTGGTGCAGGGCCTTTTCAAGGCTTGTTGAAAATGTTGGCACGTCAGTTCCTCATTTCTTTTCCATGACGCATTGCAGCGGGTGCTGATGCTCGCGGGCGAAATCCATCACCTGCGTCACTTTGGTTTCGGCAACTTCGTAGGTGAAAACACCGCATTCACCCACGCCGTGATTGTGAACGTGCAGCATGATCAGAGTTGCCGCTTCGCGGTCCTTCTGGAAAAAACGCTCCAGGATGTGGATCACGAACTCCATCGGCGTGTAGTCGTCATTCAGAAGCAGCACGCGATAAAGGCTCGGCTTCTTGGTCTTCGGCTTTGTCCGAGTGATGACGGACGTGCCACGGTTGGCATTGCCCCCATCCCCGTCGCTGTCTTTTTGCATCCGGACCGGCATGGCGATCATTCTACTTCATTCCCTTGTCCAGCCGCAAATGCTTGGGAGGAATTCGCGGCCTGTTCGTGACACATAATCTAGTGGTTCTTTTTCAGATTTTAAGGCTGTTCGTCTGCACTGCAATCATATTTGCGCGGTGAGGCACAAGATTGATCAACTTTCTTGGGGTCGCCTGCCGCCGATCTCCCGGATAAACAACAAAAAACCGGCTGCAGAAAGCGCAGCCGGTTTTTCAGTGCTGAAAATATGGGATATTGGCTGCTTAAGCGGCGGCGGCGGCAGCGGTCTTCACAGCGGCCGTTGCCTTGGCAACCGGCGCTTCATACGGCTTGTAGGCATCTTTGGCGAGATCGGCATACATTTCGCCGATCTTGGTGGCCTCGGCGACATAACCTTCGTACGCCGACTTCAGGTAGCTGGTCTGCAGCTCGAAAGCGGCTTCGACGCTCTTGACGGTGCTGATCTTCTCGATATGGGCAACGCTGTCTTCAAAGGCCTTCTTGGAGTAGTCGGCGGCTTCGGTGGCGATTGCCTGGAAAGCCTTCGTCAGCGACGCATAGCTCTTCGACATCGCGTCCATCGTTTCCTTGCTCTTCTTATTCGCATCTTCGAAATTGAACATCAGGCTGCTCCTTTTTGGTGACGCTCGCAATAGCAACAATCTATGTGCACTGCACAATAAAGTCAATGTAGACGTGCAGTGCGATAAAATGCTTTGATTGCAACAGCTTGATGAAAGACCGGAAAATCGGCCGGATTTTGCGGAAAAAATAAACAAAAGTATGATTTTTATCAAAAAACCCGGCCTGAGTATCAGGGCCGGGTTAAATTCAGGCATTCAACCGAGGGTAGCACTCACAGGTCGATATCGAGGATCGCCATCGAAAAGTTGTACGACAGTTCGCCGTCTTCCTCGTCCCGGAAAATCACGCCGAGAAACTCGTCGCCCAGGTACACCTCGGCGGATTCGTCCTTCTTCGGGCGCGCCTTGATGACCATTGCCTGATTGAAGGTACGCTTGAAATAGGCTTCGAGCTTTTTGATTTCTTCGGGCTTCAAGTCTCTTCTCCATGACGATTTGATTTGCGACGGTTTGATTTGCGCCGCTTCTGGCACAGAGGCTCAATCGGTGTAAACCCCCGGCTGGCAGCCAACCGGCAAATCGCTCAGATCTCGAAGGAAACCAGCAGCTGATCCATGGAGCGGGACGGCTCCGAACATCCGGCTTCGCCGACGACACGGGCCGGAACCCCGGCGACCGTGGTCTTTGCGGGAACCTCCTTGAGCACGACGGAGCCCGCGGCAACCCGCGAGCAGTTGCCGATATGGATATTGCCGAGAATTTTTGCGCCGGCGCCGATCAGCACGCCATTGCCGATCTTCGGGTGACGGTCGCTGCCCTCCTTGCCGGTACCGCCGAGGGTGACGCCGTGCAGGATGGAAACGTTGTCGCCGATGACAGCGGTTTCGCCCACGACAAGCCCTGTCGCGTGGTCAAGGAAAATCCCCTTGCCGACGCGGGCTGCCGGATTGATGTCCGTCTGGAAAACCGAGGAGGAACGGCTCTGAAGGTAGAGCGCGAAATCGCGGCGACCGCGGTTTATCAGCCAATGCGCCAGACGGTGCGTCTGGATGGCGTGGAACCCCTTGAAATAGAGGATTGCCTCCAGGAAACGCGTGCAGGCGGGATCGCGGTCGTAGACGGCCTGAATGTCGACGCGCAGGATGCTGCCCCATTCCGGCCAGTCTTCGAGCATTTCGGCAAAGGTCTGGCGCAGAAGATTGGCCTGAAGGTCGGGATGATCGAGCCGTTCGCAGATCCGGTAGATGACGCTGTCTTCAAGCGAACGCTGGTTGATGATCGTGGAATAGAGGAATGCCGCAAGCAGGGGATCCTGCTGGGCAGCGATCCGCGCCTCTTCCTGCAGACTATCCCAGATCGGGTCCATGATCTTCACGGTTTCGGTCGGGCGTATGTCAGTCCTGGCGACCATCGCCACTCTCCTTCGTAGTCCGTCTATCCCTCAGATATAGGCCAAATCGCGCTGGATATAAATGGCCGCTCCGAAATAGACGCTTAAAACGCTTGGTATAGGCGTTACGCTTGCCCGACCTTGGCCCAAAACTCAAGCGCGGCCTTCTTGAAGACCCTGTCGCCAACGGCAAGCATGTGATCGCGGCCGGGAATGTCCAGCGCCAAGGCATGCGGAATAAGGGCGGCCAGCTCCTGCGGAGAACCCGCGATGTCGTCCTTGGTACCGACTGCGATCAACACCGGCACTTCGATGCGGCCGACATCATCGACAGACAACAGGTCGCGCGAAGTGGAGATGCAGGCGGCGAGTGCCTTGCGGTCGCTTTTCGTCTGATCGGCAAAGGCGCGGAACATCCGTCCCCGCTCATGGGTCACCCCGTCGAGGGAGGGCGCGTTCAGCGCATCGGCGATCGGATCCCAGTCGCCAACGCCGGTCACCATGCCGATACCCAGTCCACCGAGAACGAGAGACCGCACACGGTTTGGATGCGCCAGCGTCAGGAACGCCGAAATGCGGGCGCCCATCGAATAGCCCATGACATGGGCTTCGGCGATACCAAGATGATCAAGCAGCGCCACGGCATCGCTGGCCATCGCCGGCGGATGATAGACTGCCGGATCATGCGGCTTGCTGCTGGCGCCGTGGCCGCGATTGTCGAGCGCAATGACCCGGTATCCGGCATCGCCCAGAGTCTTCAGCCAACCCGGATAGACCCAGTTCACATTGGCGCTGGAGGCAAATCCATGGATCAGCAGGATCGGATCGCCGGACGGATCGCCCTCGTCGAAATAGGCGATCGACAGGCCGTCATGCGTGAAGGTCGAAAAGGCGGGCGGGTTCAGATCCATGGCATGCGTCCTGTTTTGAGCGAACCTATGATAGCGGCGGCGCCGGGAAAACCCCGGCACGCCAAAAAACCCGCAGGCGCGGCATCTTTGCCGCTACACTTTTGACGCAAAGCTTTCTATGGTGCGGCCAAATTCGACTACTCTTCTACACGACGGAGCATGACATGGCCGGGCACGGTATTCCCCACTTTCAAAACGATGGCGGCCACGCGGTCATCGAGGTCGGCGTCAAGGAATTCATGTGCACGGGCGCCTCCGTGCCTTTCGATCATCCACACATCTATATCGACATGGGGGACGACAACGAAAAAGTCTGTTCCTACTGCTCGACACTGTACCGGTACAACGCCAGGCTCCATGCGGATCAGACGGTGCCGGACGGCTGCACGTTCAATGCAAAGGCGGCCTGAGCGGCGGCTTCGCTGATATGAAACAGGGCACGCCCGTCGCAATTGCCGGGGCCGGCATAGCCGGCCTGACCGCCGCCCTCAGTTTCGCCCGCAAGGGCATTCCCACCGAAATCTTCGAACGGACCGGCGCTCTGAAGGAAGCCGGCGCCGGACTTCAACTGTCTCCCAATGCAACACGCATTCTGACACGGCTGGGCCTGGCTGAGCGGCTTGAAAGGGTCTGGAGCGAACCCGAAACGATCAATCTCGTCGATGGCAGTTCGCTGCGGACGATTGCCGCCGTCCCTTCTGGCACGTTCGCGCGGGGTCGCTGGCATGCGCCCTATGGCGTACTCCACAGGGCCGACCTGCAGACAATGCTGCTCGATGCTGTCAACGCCAATCCGTTGTGCCGTCTTTATCTGGGCCAGCAGATCGAAAGCCCAAATTCCATCGCTGAGATCACCGGCACTGAGTCGCGTTTGATCGTCGGTGCCGACGGCGTCTGGTCCAGTCTCAGACAACACGTGCAAGGCGCGGGAAAAGCGGCGTTCTCCGGCAACGTCGCCTGGAGACTGACGTTGGGTGAGGCGAACGCTCCCGTTTTCTTCGACGCTGCGAAAGTCACCGCATTTCTCGGCAACGGCTCCCATCTCGTCGTCTATCCGCTGCCGCAAAAACACACGTTCAACATCGTGGCAATCACCAGTGGAGCCGATCCTGGCAAAACATGGGACAGCACCCTGCCCCCAGATGAGGTAAGGCACAGACTGCTGGACGCCTTCTCCGGCTGGCATCCCGGGATCACCGGCATTCTGCAGACGGCTGTGGAGCCGACCACCTGGCCGCTCTACGAAGTGAGTGCCGGTGCCTGGCACCGGGGCGACGAGGTCGTGCTGATCGGTGATGCGGCCCATGCGATGATGCCGTTTGCCGCCCAGGGTGCCGCGATGGCGATCGAGGATGCGTTTGAGCTTGCGTCGTTCGTGGCTGGCGGACAGTCCCTCGCCGCCTTTGCCGATCACCGCAGAAGCCGGGTGGCGCGCGTCCGCTCCCGCGGCGCCTTCAATCGCTTTGCCTACCACGCCCGCGGCCCGATACGGCTCGGGCGTGATCTGGTCCTGTCCCTGCGGCGGTCGGAAAGCCTGGCCGCCGAATTCGACTGGCTCTACGGATACGAGCCAAAAGACTGAAAATCAGACAGCCTTTGCGGCAGCAAAACCGGCTTCGATGTCCTTGCGCAGGTCCACCACGTCCTCAAGCCCGATCTGTAGCCTGATGACCGGGCCTTCGCTCGGCGCCTTGCAGATCCTGCGGTCGGACAGGCCGACGTGAACGGCAAGGCTCTCAAAGCCACCCCAGGACCAGCCGAGCCCGAAAATTGACAGGGCATCAAGGAAGGCATGCGCCTTCGGCTTGAACTGCTCCGGGCTTTCGGCCTTGAGGACAAACGAGAAAATGCCGCTCGATCCGGTAAAATCGCGCTTCCACAGGTCGTGGCCGGGAAAGCTCGGCAGAGCCGGGTGCAGGACGCGCGCAACGTCGTCGCGCTCTTCCAGCCAGCGAGCGATGTTGAGCGTGCTTTCCTGGTGGCGCTCGAGACGGATACCCATCGTTCGCAGGCCCCGCAGGATCTGGTAGCTGTCATCGGGGGCGCCGCAAATGCCAAGAGCACCATGGGCGTCCAGCAGCCGATCCCAATGGGCAGCATTGGCAGAGACCGTCCCCATCAGGATATCGGAATGACCGGAGGGATATTTGGTGGCGGCATGGATCGATACGTCGACACCGTGGTCCAGTGGTTTGAAATAGAGCGGCGTCGCCCAGGTATTGTCCATCGTCACCACGCATCCGTGGCGATGGGCAACCGCGGAAATCGCCCGGATATCCTGCATCTCGAAGGTGTTGGAGCCCGGCGCTTCGGTATGCACGAGCCTGGTATTCGGCTTGATCAGGCCTTCGATGCCGGCACCGATCATCGGGTCGTAGTACTCGACGGTGACGCCCAGCCTCTTCAGCATCGTGTCGCAGAAATGCCGGGTCGGGAAATAGACCGAATCGACGATCAGCGCATGATCGCCGGCAGACAGGAATGCGAGGAACGGCACGGTGACGGCGGCAAGGCCCGAGGGAACGAGGATCGTGCCTGCCGAACCTTCCAGCGCATCGATCGCCTCGCACAACGCATCGGTGGTCGGCGTTCCGCGCGTTCCATAGGTGTATTTCTGCGACTTGGTTTCCATGGCTTTTGCGTTTGGAAACAATACCGTGGAAGCGTGCACGACAGGCGGATTGACGAAACCATGAAAGTCCAAGGGCGAGTTGCCGATATGGGACAACCGGGTGTTCACGCCGGCGCCGGCGAGAGAATCATTCTTTTCATTCATGGGAGAAGGTCCGCTTGTGAAATTTCGTGTCCGATCACTTTTCCGCCCGCTGGCCCAAGGGGTCAAGGGACTTCCGGTGCGGCACTCAGGCGCAAACGTGGAAAACTCAGTTTCTGACGATTTTTTAAACAAAAAAATGCACCAAACAGTCGGAAAACTGCCTAAACATGCGGCGCAATTAACGATTCTAGTCGCGCAACCCGGAAAATCGGCAACGTGTCTTGACCCTGCGCGGTTTTGAGCATGAGATAGACGGTACTCGTGCCAGGAGGGTGGCGGGGGCCGTAGCTGCTTCCAAGCGCAGCTGTGCGGAATAAGAACAAAGACAACAGAAAAAGGTTCTAAAAATGGCAAAAAGAGTTCTGACAGCGCTCATCGGCGCTGCCGTCATGGGGATTGGCGCCCAGGCCGCATCGGCAACGACGCTCAGCGACGTAAAGGCGAAGGGCTTCCTTCAATGCGGCGTCAACACCGGCCTGACCGGCTTTGCCTCCCCGGACGCCTCCGGCAACTGGAGCGGCTTCGACATCGATTATTGCAAGGCGATTGCCGCCGCCATCTTCGGCGACGCGACCAAGGTGAAGTACACCCCGACCTCCGCCAAGGACCGCTTCCCGGCGCTGCAGTCCGGCGAAGTCGACGTGCTGGCCCGTAACACGACCTGGACGATCAACCGCGACACCGCTCTTGGCTTCAACTTCCGCCCGGTCAACTATTACGACGGCCAGGGCTTCATGGTCCGCAAGTCTCTGAACGTGAAGTCGGCGCTTGAACTGTCGGGCGCTGCCGTCTGCGTTCAGACCGGCACGACGACCGAACTGAACCTTGCCGACTATTTCAAGGCCAACAACCTTCAGTACAACCCGGTCGTCTTCGAAAAGCTCGACGAAGTGAACGCGGCCTATGACGCCGGCCGTTGCGATGTCTACACGACCGACCAGTCGGGCCTGTATTCGCTGCGCCTGACGCTCGCTGCTCCGGACGATCATATCATCCTGCCGGAAATCATTTCCAAGGAACCGCTCGGACCTGCCGTTCGTCAGGGTGATGATCAATGGTTTGACATCGTTACCTGGGTTCACTACGCGCTTGTCGGCGCGGAAGACTTCGGCATCACTTCGGCTAACGTCGAGGAAATGAAGAAGTCGGCCAACCCGGACATCCAGCGCTTCCTCGGCGTTGAGGCGGACACCAAGATCGGTACCGACCTCGGCCTCGAAAACGACTGGGCCGTCAAGGTCATCAAGGCCGTGGGCAACTACGGCGAAGTGTTCGACCGCAATATCGGCGCGGGCAGCCCCTTGAAGATCGAACGCGGCCTGAATGCGCTGTGGAGCAAGGGCGGCATCCAGTACGCACCGCCGGTACGCTAAGACTATACGACAATCGGGAAAGCGGCTCCGGCCGCTTTCTCTCCCAAAAATAAGAATCGCTCGAAACAGGGCGATCAGGGGATTAAGAGGCTCTGCATGACGATCGACGCCACGATTCCGCCCGGCAAGGACAAACCAACCGGCTCAATTCTGAACGATCCCAAGGTCCGAGGTATCATCTACCAGGCCGTGACGCTGATTTTGCTGATTGTTTTCGTCTACTGGGTGGTGATGAATACCAGCGAAAACTTGAAGCGCGCCAACATTGCATCCGGCTACGGCTTCCTCAACGGCCGCGCCGGCTTCGACGTCGGCCAGTCGCTGATTGCGTATTCAAGCGATTCGACCTACGGCCGCGCGCTGGTGGTCGGTTTCCTCAACACCATCCTGGTTGCCGGTGCAGGCATTGTCACGGCGACGATCATCGGTTTTCTGGTCGGTATCGGCCGGCTGTCGAAGAACTGGCTGATCGCCAAGCTGTCGATGGTTTATGTCGAAGTCTTCCGCAACATCCCGCCGCTGCTGGTCATCTTCTTCTGGTATTCCGGCGTTCTCGCCGTCTTGCCGCAACCGCGGGAATCGGTAGCGCTGCCGCTGGATATGTATATCAACAATCGTGGTCTTGCCTTCCCCCGGCCCGTTTTCGACACCGGCGCACAGTTCACGTTCTACGCTCTGGCCATCGCGGTGATCGCCAGCATCTTCTTTGCGCGATATGCGCGAAAAAGGCAGATGGAGACCGGCCAGCGCCTGCCCGTGCTCTGGACGGTCCTGGGCATGCTGATCGGCCTGCCGCTCCTGACATTCCTTGCCACCGGCTCACCGATTTCCTTTGACGTTCCGGTCGCCGGCAAGTTCAACCTGACGGGCGGATCGGTCGTCGGGCCGGAATTCCTGTCGCTGTTTCTGGCGCTGTCCTTCTATACGGCGTCGTTCATCGCCGAAATCGTGCGCGCCGGTATTCGTGGCGTCAGCTATGGCCAATCGGAAGCCGCGCATGCGCTGGGCATCCGGTCGGGCCTCACCACCCGCCTGGTCGTCGTGCCCCAGGCCATGCGGATCATCATTCCGCCGCTGACCAGCCAGTATCTCAACCTGACGAAGAACTCGTCGCTCGCCATCGCCATCGGTTATGCCGATCTCGTTGCGGTCGGCGGCACGATCCTCAACCAGACCGGCCAGGCCGTTGAAATCGTCAGTATCTGGATCATCGTCTATCTGACGCTCAGCCTATCAACATCGCTGCTGATGAACTGGTTCAACGCCAAGATGGCACTGGTGGAGAGATAAGACCCATGAACACTCATCAGACCAACTTCGTTCGCACCAGCATGCTGGAGCAATCAACACCGCCGGTGCTGGAAAAGGGCTATATCGCCTGGATCCGGAAAAACCTCATGGCCACGCCGATGGACGCGGTGCTGACCATCATCGCCATTCTGATCCTCGCCTGGACGCTGCCGCCGATGATTAAATGGTTGTTCATCGACGCATCCTGGACGGGCGGCGGGCGCGGTGTCTGCGCCACGGCCGCTCAAGGCGGCTCGCAGCCGGAAGGCTGGAGCGGCGCCTGCTGGGCCTTCGTCGGCGCAAAATTCGACCAGTTCCTGTTCGGACGCTATCCGATCGAAGAGCGCTGGCGGCCGGCGCTGGTTGGCATCCTGTTCGTGGCCCTGCTCGTGCCGATGCTGATCCCGAAGATTCCGCTGAAGGGCTTGAACGCGATCCTGCTTTTTGGTGCGCTGCCCATCCTGTCGTTCTTCCTTTTGATCGGCGGAATGTTCGGCCTTCCCTACGTGGAGACCCCGCTCTGGGGTGGCCTGATGGTCACACTGATCCTCTCCTTCGTCGGGATCGCGGTTTCGCTGCCGCTTGGCATCGCTCTGGCGCTGGGCCGCCGATCGACAATGCCGGTCATCCGGCTGATCTGCACCGTCTTCATCGAGATCGTCCGGGGGATTCCGCTGATCACCGTTCTGTTCATGGCCAGCGTCATGCTGCCCCTGTTCCTGCCGCAGGGCATGACGGTCGACAAGTTTCTGCGCGCCGTGATCGGGGTTTCGCTCTTCGCCTCCGCCTATATGGCTGAAGTGGTGCGCGGCGGCCTGCAGGCCATTCCGAAGGGACAGGCAGAGGGGGCCGAATCGCTGGGCTTGAGTTTCTGGCAGAAGATGCGGCTGATCATTCTGCCGCAGGCGCTGAAACTGGTGATCCCGGGTATCGTCAACACCTTTATCGGCCTGTTCAAGGATACGTCGCTGGTGTCGATCATCGGCATGTTCGACCTGCTCGGCATCGTCCGCCAGAACTTCTCGGACGCCAACTGGGCATCGCCGGTCACGCCGCTGTCGGGTCTAGTTTTCGCCGGATTCACTTTCTGGCTTTTCTGCTTCGGCATGTCGCGCTATTCAGGGTTCATGGAACGAAGGCTCGACAAGGGCCACAAACGATAACAATTGAGGGAGAATATTATGGCTGCTGAAGCCCTGGCATCAAAACTGACCGTGTCGTCCACGGATGTCGCCGTCGAAATCGCCGGCATGAACAAGTGGTATGGCGATTTTCATGTCCTGCGCGACATCAACCTGAAGGTCATGCGCGGCGAGCGCATCGTTGTCGCGGGCCCGTCCGGTTCCGGCAAATCGACGATGATCCGCTGCATCAACCGGCTGGAAGAACACCAGAAGGGCAAGATCATTGTTGACGGCATCGAACTCACCAACGACCTGAAGAAGATCGACGAAGTGCGCCGCGAAGTCGGCATGGTGTTCCAGCACTTCAATCTCTTCCCGCACCTGACCATCCTGGAAAACTGCACGCTGGCGCCGATCTGGGTGCGCAAGATGCCGAAGAAGCAGGCGGAAGAAATCGCCATGCACTTCCTCAAGCGCGTCAAGATCCCCGAGCAGGCCAACAAGTATCCTGGCCAGCTCTCCGGCGGTCAGCAGCAGCGCGTGGCGATTGCCCGCTCGCTGTGCATGAACCCGCGTGTCATGCTGTTCGATGAGCCGACATCGGCGCTCGATCCGGAAATGATCAAGGAAGTGCTCGATACCATGGTCGGCCTTGCCGAAGAAGGCATGACGATGATCTGCGTCACCCACGAAATGGGCTTTGCCCGCCAGGTCGCCAACCGCGTGATCTTCATGGACCAGGGCCAGATTGTCGAACAGAACGAACCGGCGGCCTTCTTCGACAACCCGCAGCACGAGCGCACCAAGCTGTTCCTCAGCCAGATCCTGCACTGAGGCGGAGCTGGTCGCTATTATCGAATCAGAAAGGCCCGCGGCGTTCGTCGCGGGCCTTTCTGCTTGTCAGACCTGTTGATACGGCAATTACTCGATGGTGTATTTCAGTGTCCCGAGCGACCAGTGCACACCACGGTTTTCGGCATCACCGGTCCAGGTCTTCTGAAGCTTGGCAATGATCGCGCTGAGCGACTGGCGGGCATCGAGTTCGGCTGTCAGGCCCTGCCCAGACGGTGCGACGTCCCTGAGTTCCACCGCATCGCTGACGACGATGGCAACCAGCATATTCTCACCGTGACTGTCAGCCTCGAAATCGAAGCCGTAATAGTCGTCCGGGATGGTCAGCGTCGATCCTGCCGAAAGCGGCGTGATTTTCTGCGCCATGTCGTTCGGGAAAATCTGCGTGGCGATGCCGTCGCCGTTCACATCCAGAAGGACGAGATTGCCGTCATATTTGCTGGTCACCGAAATCTTGAAGGCCTGACCTTTTTTCAGCACCGGACCGATATCAAGCGAAACCGTCACGTCGCCGCTATCCGCCTTGCCGACGATATCGCCGACGGCCATGACGGGATCGGCATCGACATAGGCCGGCGCGATGCCGGCTTCGGCCTTCACTTCCTGGTAGGCCGGCTCCGGCCGGCTTTGAGGCTTCTCTACCGCCGTCTGTTCTGCCTTGTATGGCTCAGAGTATGACTCAGGCTTGCCGATGCTGGCGCCGAGGGCTTCCGGCACGCTTTCCAGCTGCGGATCGAGGTTGTCGCAATCTTTCAGCGCCGAACAATATTCCTTCGATTTCCGGGTTACGTATTCGAAAAGCTCGGCATTGCTGACCAGACCATTGCTGTTCGCATCGGACTCGCCAGGTGTGTAGCCGGCTACGTAAGCAGATGTGAAAACGCCGTGACGGTCCTCGATCGGGAGCCGCACGTCATCCCAGGCCACCTGATAGGCTGCGGCGGCACTCCAGGCGGTCAAGCCGCCGGCGGTCAATTGCGCCGGCTTGTCGATGACACCGAGGTCGATCCGAAGGCCTCTGGTTGCCGGCTGCTTGGCGGCCCGGGCAAACGGACGCGGCAGATAACGCGCAGCTTTCAAGCCTGACACCGCCTGCGGCGACAATGACCGCGAAATCGTGCCGGAATGGCAGGCATCGATCACCAGCGTCACCGCCCTGCCCTTCAACTTCGCAAGCACGGCCTCAAGGTCGTCGTCGAGGATGACGTTCGTCCAGTCGGCTTCATCAGCCTTGATATCATAGGTCGAAATGGCCTCGTCCATTCCGTCCTCCTCATCGCCGCTGACGTCCTTGACCTGCAGGCCATGGCCGGAGAAGTAGAGATAGACCCGGTCGCCGGGTACGGTTCCGGCAATCAGCCATTCGTCCATCGACGACAACATCGCCTCTCTCGTGGCTTTTTCGTCGGTCAGAACACGGATTGCCTCAGGCGTGAAGGACAATGTTCCGGTCAGAAGCTGCTGAATAGCCTTCACGTCGTTCTTCGGGCCGTGCAGGAACATGCCCTCCGGCAGGTTTTCATAAGCGCCGATGCCAATCAGCAAAGCCCGGTCTTCCGCGTTTGCCGGGCCAACGCTCAGGAAGGCGGCGCAAACCGATAGCGCCAGTGCGGTGCGTAAAACGGCCATCACAGCTTTTCCCGGGTGTAGAGCGGCTGGATCGCCACGCTGGTGTCGGTTCCGTCGATGCGGGTGGACAGAAGCTGCAATAGGGTGGCTGCATCGACGCTTTTGCTCGCCAGCGCTGCGCCAATCGCATCAATGGGTTCATTGGTGGAAATCACGATCAGATGGTCGGCGCCGAAAGGTTCGACGACCTGCAGTTCGGCGAGCTTGAACTCGACACTCGCCGTGCCCTCGGACTGGACATCCAAAAGCTGCACCTGCCCGGTATTGGCCAGATTGAAAACAACCATGTTCCTGTAGCCAGACGCCGGCGCATCGAAGGAAATCTTGTCTCCACCGGCATAGATGTCCTTCTGTGGTGTCAAGGACACGGCGCCCGGGTTCTGGCTTGCCATGACTTTCAGAAAATCGAGCAGGATAAACTTGTCCACCACGGACTGGATCATGCCGGCATCGATATGTTCGCCCGCAACGTCTCCATTCGGCGTGTAGAAAATCCCGCTGGCCGCATCCCAGCGATAGGGCACGCCTTTTCCACCGATGTTTTCCGGCACAACATCGGAAGCCTCGACCGATAGCGCAAGCTTACCATCCCAGCCGGTTTCCCGGATAGACTTGTAGGTCTTCTTTACACCCGGCTCGGCCACTGCAGCGCTCCGCGTCAGCGGCAGAACCACTTCATCCTCGGAACGCGGCAGTTGCGGCGTAAAATTCGGAACCTGCAGGGCTTCGGACTGATGCTTCACATTGGCAAAGACATAGTCCTCCAGCTCCACCCTCGAAATCTTGCCGTCGCCATCGCGATCCGCCGATCCCTCCACCGCACGCGCAAAACTCCAGCTCAAGGCGCCGCGCGCTTCACCGCCGATGATGACTTCGGGTGATGGCTGGCTCTCCAGCGAGGCGGCAAGCACTGTGACCTTACGGAACTGCGCTTCCTTTACGGCAGCACCGGACACCGCCTCGTCCGACGGTGGCGGCAGTTTGACCTTGACGGCATGGGCAAGGCGCGTCTTACCGGAAAAGGACCGGCTCATGCCACCGGAATGACAACTATCCGAGACGAAGAGAACCTGCACGCCCTTGGTCTCGGCTTCGGAAAACCAGGCATTCAGCTCGTTATCGACGATGATTTCGTGGTCGGTTTCCGCAGCACGGCTGCGATCAAATCCCGGCAATTGCAGGAACTCGTCGAGCCGGTCGGCCTCATCGCCGGCAACAAGCTCCGGCATCTGCGCGCCGTGTCCCGCATAGGTGAAAATGATCGTATCGCCCTGCGAGGCGCCATCGACGAAACCATTCCAGGCCGCGCGGATATCGTCCTTGCGGGCGGCGGCATCGAAGAACGCCGTCATCTGATCGACCCCGGCACGCCGCAGGGCACCTTCGACGTCTTTGGCGTCCTTGACGGCTCCATCCAGGCTCACCTCATAAGGATAGGCATCGACGCCGACGACCAGAGCATAGGTCTTGGCCGATGCGGCACTAAGCGGTGCTGCGGAGAGGAGAAGGGCAAGCGACAAACCACGCAGCATCATTCAGTTCTCCACATCGACTTCGACGCGCCGGTTCATCTGGTTCAGCGTTTCCTCGTCATAGGCATTGGCATCATCCGCCTTGAAGGGCTCGTCCTCGCCCTTGCCGACGCTCGTCCATTCGCCTGCATAGCCTTGAGCGACGAGATACTGCGCCAGGGCCTCGGCGCGCTCCAGAGACAGCACCCGATTGGCCTCCGCTGCGCCGACCGTGTCCGTATGGCCGATGAGGGTGATCGTCGCCGGTTTCACCGATTTCAGGCACTCCGACAGGTCCTTGGCTGAAACCAATCCCTCCGGGGTAAACTCCGCCGTGCCGAACACGTAGCGCACCGGCGTCGATTTCTTCTTCAGCGAGACGCCGCGATAGCTGATCTTGCAGGCGCCGCGCATGGCAAGCGTTACCGGCTTGGGTGCGGCAAGCCGCATCTCGGTGGCCATATGATCGAGCCGCGCAATGTATTTGTCGTCTGGCGCCATCCAGTCCGGTGTCAGCACCTCGTTGGCGGCATCCTCCAGCGCCAGCTGATAGTAGCGCGCCGCAGCCTCATAGTCCCGGCGGTCGCGGTTGATATCGCCGAGCGCATCGAAGACCTGCCAAGGGGCCGAATTGCTGGTGCGGATCGTCTCGAGTTCTTGCTCGAAATCCGCCAGATTGGCGCCCTGCCCGACGGCACCGACGATCCGGTTGAAGGATGCGAGCGCCGCTACGCGGTTGATCATCGCCTTGTCGTCGGCCGTGCACCCCGGTTTCGGCCTGCCGGCAATCTGTTTGGCCAGCGCTTCATCACCGGCATTGGTGGCCTCAGCGATCTGCGCCAAGGCATCGCACGCCGCGAAAGCCGTGCCGGCGAAGAAAAATGCCAGCAGCGCTACCCCGGCCAAAAGCTTCAACTTCATGACGCTGCCTTCCCGTGCCATGTGAAAATACCGCTCGACCGCCCATCGGCGGCCGGCCATTTCCCTACTGCTTGATCTCGAACGTCACCACCTGCAGGCCACTGGCGCCGTTGTCGCCCTCGGCCTTCTTGGCCAGGTTGATCGCCAGCCCGCGCGTCGGCGGCAAATGCGATTCCGCCACCAGCTGACGTGCCCGCTCGACCGAGAGTTTCTGATCGCCAAGCCCGCCTTCGCGGCAATAGGCAATCATCGTTTCGGCCGGTGCCGGCGTATCGAAAGTCAGGTTACCGGTGCCCGCTTGCGGAATCTGGCGTTTTTCGCCCGCCTTAAGCGTCGTGTTGCCGATCATCGCATCCGGAATGACCTCGACATTACCGGTCTCCTCGACATAGAGGATCTGCAGCTCGCAGGCCTTGTTCGAGCTGAGTTCGAAGGACAGTTGATCGCCGACCTTTGCGGTTGTTGTTGCGACATGCAGCGCCAGTTCGAGCTTGTTGTAGTCAGCGGGCTGCTCCTGACGATAGGCTGGTGTCGCCGCAACGACGGTCTCGGCCTTGACATATTCCGGCTGTGCCGTCTGACCGGCCACATCCTGGCTCTGGCCGGCGGTCGCCACATGAACCGTGGTCGTATCGAGCGGCTTCAACTGCATCAAAGGATGCAGCAGCAGCGGAAACTGCTGCTCGACTTCGGCGCGCGGTATGGTTCCGCCCGCTTCCAGCGTCGTCACCCAATCGATACCAAGCCGCAGGGTATCGACATCCTCCACCCGCTTGATCGCTGAGGAAAGTTCGGCCGGGGTCATGTCGAATTCCGCCGACAGGGCGTCGAAATCGAGCTCATCCTCGTACTTGTCACCAAAATAGGTGACGAGTTCGGCATTGCCTGGCGCCTGCATGCTCTGGGCACTGCCATCCGGCGTAGGTTCGGTGACGCCGAGCTTGACCAGCGCCTCGACGAAGCGCTGACGGTCCTTGTTGTAGGCGGCATCAAGCTCTTCCTGCGGCACATACATGTCGAGCAGGAGGGCCTGCTGTTCCTTGTTGAACAGCGTCGATGTCTGGATGTGTTCGCGCAGTTGGTCGCGCTTCGACAGGATGCCGTTGGCATGGCAGTCGAAACAGGACCGGGCATTGATGACCTCAACGCCCTTGCCGATCGGCCGTTCCCGGAAAGAAACGATCGAGGTCGGTCCGACATCCAGCTGCTTGCCAGCCGCGGTCGACAGGTAGTAGCCCTGCAGTCCATTCGGCAGCGAGAAGATCATTTCGCCGCCGTCATGCTCGAAGGCAGTCAGTGCGCCATCGAACGGCTCGAGTTCCTTTGGCCCTTGCGGAAAGCGCTTGAGTACCTGGCGGCCGACATCGCCGCCGAAATCATAGGATTTCCAGTAATAGCCGCCGAACGGCATTTCGTGACGCTCAAGCATGCGGTTGTGATCGGAAACACCGGACGAGCCATCGGCAAAGCCCGCACGCAGCACCTGGCGACGGCGGATGTTGTCGTCCACGTTGATCTGGAACCGCTGTTCGAGTTCGCGGATATGTGTCGGCAGCTTCATCAGCTGGTTGTAGATCTTCGGCTTGGCCGCATTGGCCATGAACCAGTCGATGCGCATGATCGGCAGGACGGTATCGGTTTCCTTGGTCAGCGCCAGAAGCGACGCGTCGCTACCGGGATCGACACCGTAGAAATATTGCGAGATCAGGAAATTATAGTCGTCAGCCGACCATTGCAGATCGCGCAGATCGACCCGGACCATCAGTCCGTTGGTGCCTTCGACCTCCTGCGGCAACACCAGCTTCGGACCGTAGGAGAGCGAGTTCAAAAGCTTCTTGAAGCCGCCAGCCAGCACGTCCATGCGTTTCATGAAGGTCTTGTCGTCCTCGCAGCCCATCATGCCGTTATACTGGTTGCGGTAGGAGAAATAGCGCATGTACTGCCGGTCGAGATCGTTGACCGTGGAAATGTCCTTCAGCCCGGCCTCGATGAAGTCGCGATAGGACAGCATCGGGCGGGTGCGATCCGGTTTGGTTGCCGCAGTCTGCGGCAGGTCGGATTGCTTGAGCGAATTGATCCAGTCCTCCAGGCTCTTGACCTCTTCCGCAGTCGGCCTCTTTCCAAGCGGCATGCGGCCGCTGGTAACCGAGGTGAACAGCCGGGATTTGGCGGCATCGCCCGGAACGACGAAAACCGCATCAGCTGCGATCGTGCTGAGATCGCCGGCCGGATACGATCCTTGCGAGCTTTCGCCCGGGCCGTGGCAGTTGCGGCAATATTTTCCGATGAAGGCATCGGCCTGCGTCGCCAGAGCCGCATTGTCACCGGCAAGGGCGGCGGCAGGCGTGCTTTCCTTGCAGACCGCCGTTGCCGATTGCGCCACCGGCTGCGGCGGCTTGACCTCGCGATCGGACAGGAAGGCATAGATCGCCGTGCGGTCCTTCTCGGTCAGTGCCGAAAGCCCATGGGCGATCTCGCGCATCACCGGATCGGTCAAGGGCGCACCCGACAGCTTCTTGCCCTCGTCGATCAGGCCGACGGTAAACACCTCCGGCGAGACAAGCCCTGCCATTCTCGCCTTGGAAATATCCGGCGCCACCGCGCCGGTCAGGCCCTTTTCGCCCGTATAGGCGTTTTCGACGTCGAGCCCGTAGGTCGTGGTGCGCGGTGTATGGCAATCGCCGCAGCCACCGACATTTTCGACAAGATAGCGCCCACGCTCCATCTGCGTTTCTTCGCGCGACTGATATTCCGGGACGTTGAAATGGCTGCGTTTCCACAGGGTGATCGTCGTCTGGCGGCTATAGGGGAAAGCGATCTCGTGTTCCTGCGACACGGCATCCGATGCAATCAGCGTATCGATATAACCCTTGATGTCGAGCACATCTTCCGGCTTCATGCCGCCATAGGCGGTGTAGGGCATGACCGGATAGAGATTGTTGCCCACGCGATCGATCCCCTGCATCACGGCATTGAGGAACTGCGCATTGGTCCAGCCGCCAATGCCGTTGGCATGCGGGGAAATGTTCGGTGCATAGAACTTGCCGATCGCCGTATCCATCTGCAGTCCACCCGACAGGATTTCGGTATTGCTGCCCGATCCGTGGCAGGCGCCGCAGCCGGCGGCATTGAACAGATACTTGCCGTTGTCAGTGTTCGCCTTGTAGGTCGCGTAGGCGTCGTCGGTGAAAGCGTCACGCGCCGACGCGGTGCCGGGACACTGACTCAGAGCCAGCATTGCAGCCGCTATTGCCAAGGCCTGATGTGGCAGGCCGCGGATCATTTTCCCGGACAATCGATCGAACATGCGCATGGCTTGTTCCCCTTGCTTTCTCAAACGACAAAATATGCGAGGCGCGTTATCGGAACTCGAACTGCTCGAACTCGACCCGTTTGGGTTTCTTGCCGAGGTCCTTCAGGCCCTTTTCGATGGCTTTTCGTAAGGGCGGCGGCCCACAGAACCAGAGGTCGGCCTCCGCCGGATCGACGGCGCTCGATGCCGCGAGCTTCGCCGCGTCGAGCCGTCCGTCGGTCTTGGAATCATGCAAAGTAAAACTGAAATTCGAAAGTTTTTCCGCCTGCGCCTCGAACGTGTCGAGGCCGATCGCCTCGCTCCGGTCACGCACGCAATAGACCATATGAATGTCCTGGCCTTCATCGCCCTTCAGGCGTCCCGCCATCGCAAGGAACGGTGTCACGCCGATGCCGCCGGCTAGCCATATCTGTTTCTTGCCGCCACGGCGATGGTTGAAATGACCATAACCGCCCTCCAGCTTGAGCCGATCGCCAACGGCAAGGCCTTCCCGCAGGGCCTTGGTATAATCGCCCAGCGGCTTGATGGCGAAGCGGACGACGCCATTCTCATCCATGCCGGCAATCGTGAAGGGATGCGGCTCGCGCAGGCCCGGCTTGTTGACCCGGAAGAACCCGAACTGGCCCGGCTTTGCGCGCAGCGGACGCCGGACCGGACGGGCGGATATGATCGTTGCACCCTCGTGGCGCGTGACGTCGATGACTTCATAAGTTCGGGTGCGCAGCCAGGGGAAGAGCTGGGTGTAGATGTAGCTCACAGTCCCGATCATCGCAAAAATGTTCAGATAGGTCGCCAGCATCGCGGTGCCGTCATAGGGCCGCTTGATGAACGTCTGGTGGAAGGCGACCATGATGAACAGCAGGCCGATGAAACGGTGGGTCAGGCGCCAGAAATGGTAGGGAATCTCGATCTTCGTTTTCGGAATGATCTTGACGATACTCAGCACCAAAAGCACCACGAAGGCATAGAATGCATACTCGCCCGCCTGTGCCGCAAGCTTGTTCAGCCCGCTGGTCAGCGACAGGCCCTTGAAATCCGGGGTGATGAAATAGTGCACGAGGATCAGCACCAGCACCGTGATGCCCACCCGGCGATGCGTCTGATAAATCCGGTCAAGCCCGCCGAAAAGCCGCTCGACGAACGGCGGACGCGTCGCCATGAACAGCGCGAGCGCCATGCCGGTAAAGGCCATGGACGACGCCATCAGCGAAAACGTCGTGCCCGCATTGGTGTGGCTGACCGCAGGGACGGCCAACAGCCCCGCAAATCCCATCAGCGACCAGACAAGAACAGCACCCGCGCTCACGCAAATATCCCTCACCACACCGCAATCGCGGAGCCCCTGGGACAAGACTGGCAAGCCCCTCAAGCTTCGTCAACTGCTATTGTAGAAGATACGATTTTGCGGTGGGCTTTATTCGCCCCGCACCCCAAGCTTTTGTGTTTGCGGGGAAATTACGCCTGGCCACGGGGCGAAACGAAGAGGCAATCCTTGGTTACCTCAGCCCGCCTCTTGCAGGCGCCTCTCGTGCCTTTTACGGCATGGAAAACCTGATGTTGGCAAGGCGTAACGGCCCTACCCGCCCGGATTCCGGGCAAACAAAAAAAGCGGCCCGAAAGCCGCCCTTTTCCATACTGGCTTCTCGATCAATTGTTACCCAACGAACGCACGTTCGATGACGAACTCGCCCGGCTTGTTGTTGGAGCCCTCGTTCAAACCGGCCGCCTCGAGAATTTCCTTGGTTTCCTTCAGCATCTCGGTCGATCCGCAGATCATGCCGCGATCCACCGCCGGATCGAAGGCCGGAAGGCTGAGGTCGGAGAAGAACTTGCCGTCACGCAACAGGTTGGTGATGCGGCCCTTGAACGGATAATCCTCGCGGGTCGCCGTCGCATAGTGGCGCAGCTTGTCGCCGACCAGTTCGGCAAGGAATTCATGGTTGCGGATTTCCTCGATGAGGTCGAAGCCGTATTTCAGTTCGGCAACGTCGCGGGTCGTGTGGGTGAGGATCACCTCTTCGAACTTCTCAAAAGTTTCCGGATCGCGGATCAGGCTTGCAAACGGCGCGATGCCGGTGCCGGTGGAAAACATGTAGAGGCGCTTGCCGGGTGTGAGCGCGTCGAGCACCAGCGTGCCGGTCGGCTTCTTGCGCATCAGCACCGGGTCGCCGGGCTTGATACCCTGCAGATGCGAGGTCAGCGGGCCATCCGGAACCTTGATCGAGAAGAATTCAAGCTCGTCATCCCAGGCGGGGCTGGCGATCGAATAGGCGCGGTAGACCGGTTTTCCGTCGATCATCAGGCCGATCATGGCAAATTCGCCGGAGCGGAATCGGAATTCGGCCGGACGCGTCATGCGGAAGCTGAACAGCCGGTCCGTGTAATGGGTGACCTTCGTCACTGTTTCAGCGAACACGCCGGCAGGTACGGTTATGGCAAATTCTTCGATCTTGGCAGGAGCATTCATCTCGGCGTCAGGTCCTGTAATGATGAGCAGTTCTTTCAGGTATCAGCGGATATTCCAAAAGGCACTGCTTTGGAAGCAAATCCGTTCCAATTATAGCGCCTTTTGCAGATTGATGCGTGCTTCAGTGTGTCGCGGCCTTAAGAAACCCGGCGCCAGCTGTAGGATTTCGCGTCCGTCGATGGCTTGGCTGCCGGCTGATAGTGATTATCGATGCCAGGCAGCCGTCCTTCGGACAGGCGCTTGAGAGCCGTCTCGTTGCTGACGGCAAAACTGTCAATGCCACAGCGCAGCATCAGCGGCACCTGGTCGATCAACACGTCGCCGACAGCACGAACTTCCTTGCCGTAACCCAGCCGAGCCCGCAACAGCGATGCGTGGCTGAAAGCCCGGCCGTCGTTGAACGCCGGAAAGGCGACCGCAATCAGCGACACCTGCTCCAGAAATGGCTGCAGCCGCGTCACGTCGTCGGCCGGGTTGATCAAAACGCCAAGCCCGCTATCGCCAGACGATGCCTTTTCGAGGAAGGCATCGATCCCGAGAATGGCTTTCTCGTTCGAGCCGGCCTTGGTTTCCTCGGTTTCGACAACCCAGGGATCGTCGGTCACGAAACCGGTTTCTTTCCAGATCTGTGTCATATGCTTGTCCTTGAACCTGCTTATCCCTGAAACTCAGGCCGCTTCCTGGGCATTGCCGCCGTAGAGCGCATCCTTGAAGGGCTGTGGCCCGACCCGGCGATAGGCGTCGAGGAAAATTTCCGACGCATCCTTGCGCAAGGACAGATAGGTGTTGACGATCGTCTCGATCGCATCCGTGACCTTTTCCGGCTCGAAACCGCGGCCAATGATCTCACCGATCGACGTATTCTCGTCGCCCGATCCGCCCAGGGTGATCTGGTAGAGTTCGGCACCCTTCTTTTCCACGCCCAGAAGGCCGATATGGCCGACATGGTGATGGCCGCAGGCATTGATGCAGCCGGAAATCTTGATCTTCAGTTCGCCGATTTCGGCTTGGCGATCCGGATTGCCGAAGCGCGTTGAAATTTCCTGCGCCAGCGGGATCGAGCGCGCATTGGCCAGCGCGCAATAGTCCAAGCCGGGACAGGCAATGATATCCGTGATCAGGCCAGCATTGGCGGTCGCCAAACCAATCGAGACAAGGCCGCGGTAGAGCGCTTCCAGATCGGCGAACGCCACATGCGGCAGGATGATGTTCTGCTCGTGACTGATACGGATTTCGTCGAATGCGTATTCTTCGGCGAGATCGGCGATCGCATCCATCTGGCTGTCGCTCGCATCGCCCGGAATGCCGCCGATCGGCTTCAGCGACACCGTCACCATGCCGTAGTCCGGATGCTTGTGCGACTGCACGTTCTGCTGCACCCAGCGGGCGAAATCCGGATCGGCCTTCTTCCAGCCAGCAAGGTTCGCCCAGCCTTCCGGGCGCTCGACGAGCGGCGGCAGAGCGAAATAGGTGGTGATGGCCTGGATGTCCGATTCCGGCAGCTTCAGCTCGGTGTTCTTCAGTTCGGCGAATTCCGCATCGATCTGCCGCGTCAGTTCCTCGGTACCGGTTTCGTGCACGAGGATCTTGATGCGGGCCTTGTACTTGTTGTCGCGGCGGCCGTGCAGATTGTACACGCGGATGATCGCGGTCGTGTAGGACAACAGGTCCTCTTCCGGCAGGAAGTCGCGGATTTTCTTGGCGATCATCGGGGTACGCCCCTGCCCGCCGCCAACATAGACGGCAAAGCCGATCTCGCCCTTGTCGTTCTTCTTCAGGTGCAGGCCGATGTCATGCACCTGGATTGCCGCGCGGTCGCGCTCGGCGCCGGTGACGGCGATCTTGAACTTGCGCGGCAGGAAGGAGAATTCCGGATGAACGGAAGACCACTGGCGCAGGATTTCGGCATAGGGACGCGGATCGGCGACTTCGTCGGCAGCGGCCCCGGCAAAATGGTCTGCCGTAACGTTGCGAATGCAGTTGCCGGACGTCTGGATGGCGTGCATCTCCACCGAGGCGAGTTCCGACAGGATATCCGGCGTATCGGACAGTTTCGGCCAGTTGTACTGGATGTTCTGGCGCGTGGTGAAATGACCATAGCCGCGGTCATACTTGCGGGCGATATGGGCAAGCATGCGCATCTGCTTGCTGTTCAGCGTGCCATAGGGGATCGCAACGCGCAGCATATAGGCGTGAAGCTGCAGATAGACGCCGTTCATCAGCCGCAGCGGCTTGAAGGCATCTTCGGCAAGCTCGCCGGAGAGACGGCGCGTCACCTGATCACGAAACTGCCCGACACGGTCGGCAACAAAAGCATGGTCGAATTCGTCGTAACGGTACATCGGTCTTCTTTTCCTTAAGCCGCGTGCAGGGGGCCGGTCAGGCCCTTGTATCCCGGCGCATAATCGATTGTCGGGCCCTCGGCGCGAACGCGCTCGCGCAGACGCAACGGCCGCAAAACGCCTGCCACTTCTTCGATATCAATGACATTCACGTCAACCACCTTGTTGTCGGCAAAAGCGGCTTTTCCGGTCGCTTCCAGCGCGGTGACCGCTTCGGCGTGGCGGGCGACAAACGCGTCCTGCAGCGATTCCACCCAGTTGCCCGACGCATCGAGCCAGACGGAGATACCGTCGGACAGGCGGTTTGCGGTCAATACCTTGTCGGCCATGTCAGTTCCTCACTTCATCCGTCAGTTTGGGCGTCGCCACAGTCTTGGCGCCGGTATTTTTGTGGGCGGTATTCTTGTGGGCGGCCAGCGGCTCTGACCGCTCGAAATTGGCGCCTGCAACCGCGTCCCCGATAATGACCATGACAGGCCCATCCAGTTCGTCGCGATATTGCAGGTCCGGCAGATCCTTCAGCGTGCCGTGCAGCAGCTTGCGCTCGGGGCGGCTGGCATTTTCGATCACCGCAACCGTGGTCTCCGCCGGCAGACCGGCCTTAATCAGGCGGGCGGCAACGGACGCGGCAACCGTGCGGCCCATGTAGACGGCAATGGTCGCACCGGAAATTGCAAGCCGGGCCCAATCCGGCAGGACGTCGCCAGTCAGGTCGTGGCCGGTGGTAAAGATCAGCGACGAGGCGACGCCGCGCAACGTCAATGGCAGTTCGAAATCGGCGGCAGCAGCAAAGGCCGAGGTGATCCCCGGGACGATTTCGTAGGTGATGCCGGCTTCGCGCAGCGCTGCCATTTCCTCGCCGGCACGGCCGTAAACGAGCGGATCGCCCGACTTCAGCCGCACGACGCGCTTGCCCTCCTGGCCGAGACGCACCAAAAGCAGGTTGATCTCGTCCTGCGATTTCGAATGGCAACCCTTGCGCTTGCCGACCGACAGACGCTCGGCATCGCGGCGACCCATATCGACGATCGCCTGCGGCACCAGCGCATCATAGACGATCACATCGGCTTCCATCATCACGCGCTGGGCACGCAGCGTCAAAAGGTCCTCTGCACCCGGGCCAGCCCCGACCAGCCAGACATGGCCGGGAACGCGATCGACAGAGCGCAGCAGACGGGATGCCTCACGGCGGGCCTCGGCCAGATTTCCAAGCGACAGCTGATCTGCGACAGGGCCGGAGAAGAACCGGCGCCAAAAGACGCGGCGGGAAACGCCGCGCGGCAGGACGCGGTCGGCGGCATCGCGATAAGCCTGCGCCAGCGACGCCAGCGCGCCAAGAGACGGAGAAAGCAGTTGGTCGATCTGCGCGCGGATCATCTGCGCCAGCACCGGACCGGCGCCCTCTGTGCCGATGGCAACGGCAACAGGTGCACGGTTGACCAGCGCCGGCGTCAGGAAATCGCAGAATTCAGGCTGATCGACCGCATTGGCCGGAATCTTTTGCGCGCGCGCAGCCGCAACAATCAGGCGGTCATGTGCCGCATCACCGGTGGCTGCAAATACCAGCGTTGCGCCTTCGACCTGGTTCGCCTCGAAACGCTTTTGCACGAGCTCGATGGCATTGGCTAACAGAAACGCGGCAAAATCCGCTTCCGGCGCATCCGCATAGGCAACGATCCGGGCCTGCGTATTCATGAGCAGCCGAACCTTCGCGAAGGCTTCATCGCCATTGCCGAAAACCGCCACACATTTTTGCGCAACGCGGAAGAAGGCCGGAAAGACGGTCAGTCGCTCAGTCATAGCGTGGGAATCTGATCCTGTTGCAGGTACCGCAGAATATCTCTTTTATATAACCGAAATTGAAGAAACAGAAATTCCGATGCCTTTGCGGCCGGATATTCTTTTGCTCGACTTCAGCATAAATTGAGCAAATATCACCGGCCATGGCGGCGCGGCAACAGTCAGCCAGAGCGTTCCATCGGCATTGCCTATTCCGGCCGATATCCGTTAAATGCCGTCATTCCCATGGACCGGAGCGCTGAGCTTATGAAGAATTCCGACCTCGCAGACCGCCTGCTGACCGTCATCGAAACCGACGTCCTGCCCTTGACGGAGAAGGGCGTGGCTGCCGGCAACAAGGTTTTCGGAGCGGCGATCCTGCGCAAATCGGACCTGTCTCTGGTGATTGCCGAGACCAACAACGAGACGGAAAACCCGCTCTGGCATGGCGAGGTACATACGCTGAAGCGGTTCTACGAGCGCGCGGAGAAGCCGGACACCAAGGACCTGATCTTCCTCTCCACCCATGAGCCCTGTTCGATGTGCCTCTCGGCCATCACCTGGGCGGGCTTCGACAATTTCTACTATCTCTTCAGCCACGAGGATTCGCGCGACGCTTTCTCGATCCCGCACGACCTGAAAATCCTGAAAGAGGTTTTCCGCCTCGATCCCGGCGGTTATGCCAAGACCAACGCCTTCTGGCGGTCGACATCGATCGCCGATCTGGTGGCAACATCCGAAGAGGCAGCAAAATCCGCGCTGCGGGCAAAGGACCAGCGCATCCGTGAACGATATCAAGCGCTCTCCGATGCCTACCAGTCCGGCAAGAACGACAACGCCATTCCGTTGAATTGAGCCCCATGCAGCCCTCCAAGGATATCAACCGCCTCATCGACATCATGGAAGCCCTGCGCCAGCCGGAAACGGGCTGCCCGTGGGACCTCGTCCAGACCTTCGAGACCATCAAGCCCTATACGCTGGAAGAAGCCTATGAGGTTGCCGACGCCATCGAGCGCGGCGACATGGACGATCTGTGCGACGAGCTCGGCGACCTGCTGCTGCAGGTGGTTTTTCACGCGCGTATGGCCGAGGAAGCCGGCGATTTCGCCTTCGGCGATGTGGTGGAAGCGATCACGCGAAAAATGATTCGCCGCCATCCGCATGTCTTTGCGAGGTCCGATGCCGACACGCCACAGGCTGTGAAACTGCAGTGGGACCAGATCAAGCAGGCGGAAAAAGCCGAGCGCGTTGAGCGGCGGGCAAAGCGCGGCCTGCCGGAGGATGCCTACAAGGGACATCTTAGCTCCGTCCAGCGCAGTTTCCCGGCACTGGTCGAAGCCTTGAAACTGCAGGAACGGGCAGCCAAGGTCGGCTTCGACTGGTCCTCGCCCGAACCGATCCTCGACAAGATCGAGGAAGAGATCGCCGAACTGCGCGAGGCTTTGGCATCGAACGACAGCCAAAAGGTGGCGGACGAACTTGGCGACCTGATTTTCGCCGTCGTCAATATCGGCCGCCATGTCGGCGCCGATCCGGAAATGGCCCTGCGCGGCACAAACACCAAGTTCCGGCGCCGTTTTGCCCATATCGAGACGGCGCTGGAGACGGCGGGAGAAACGCTTGAGGCGGCAACGCTGGAGAGGATGGAAGATCTCTGGCAGGCAGCCAAGGCGATCGAGCGGCAGTTGACGTAGTGCTTATCTATACATTGACGTAACGGCATTCCGTTACGTCAATGCTCTTTTCAAGCCCTACCAGTCCTGCGCAGCCGCCTTCGGGCCGTTTCCAAGACGCCGGTCGAGTTCTTCCGCTTCGTTCGGCGTCATGCGCAGATCGAGGCTGACGGAGCCGTCTTCCATGTCTTCCCGGCCATCGACCATCGTGTGTTCGTAAATCCAGGAGAGGAGCTGCAGCTTGTTCGGCGGAAGCATGACGGTGCATTCCGTCAGGACGCCGGACAGGCGCTTGTTGATCTCGGTGAGGAGATGATCGACGCCCTCGCCCGTGACGGCGGAAACCGCGACGATACTTTCGCTGTTTTGCGTCTTCTGGACGAGGCTGTCATGCGCTTCTTCGCCGAGCAGGTCGATCTTGTTCCAGACTTCGAGAATGCGTTCCGAACGCGCCTTCTCGTCAATGCCGAGATCTTCGAGGATGCGCAGAACGTCCTGCGATTGAACCTGATTATCGTGATCGGAAAGATCGCGCACATGCAGGATCAGGTCGGCTTCCAGCACCTCTTCCAGCGTCGCACGGAAGGCGGCGACCAGATGGGTCGGCAGGTCGGAGATGAAACCGACGGTATCCGACAGCATCACCATGCGCCCATGCGGCAGTTTCATCCGGCGCAACGTCGGATCGAGCGTCGCAAACAGCATGTCTTCGGCCAGAACGCCCGCACCGGTAATACGGTTGAACAGCGTCGATTTGCCGGCATTGGTATAACCGACGAGGGCGACGATCGGATGCGGCACCTTCTTGCGCTTGGCGCGATGCAGCTGGCGGGTGCGGCGCACCTGCTCCAGCTCCTTCTCGAGCTTGACGATCTTTTCCTGCAAAAGCCGGCGGTCGGCTTCGATCTGGGTTTCACCCGGACCACCCATGAAGCCCGCGCCACCGCGCTGACGCTCCAGGTGGGTCCAGCTGCGCACCAGACGGCCCTTCTGGTAATTCAGATGGGCGAGATCGACCTGCAGCGTGCCTTCCTTGGTGGAAGCGCGGCGGCCGAAAATTTCCAGGATGAGACCGGTCCGGTCGATGACCTTGCAGTTCCATTCCTTTTCCAGGTTGCGCTGCTGAACGGGGGTCAGCGGATGATCGATGATGACGAGCCCGGCATTGTGCTCGCTGAGCAGATGTCCGATCTCCTCGATCTTGCCGCTGCCGAGCAACGTACCCGGTTTCGGCTGGGCGACCGGCACGATCAAGCCCTGCACGACTTCGAGATCGATGGCGAGCGCGAGCCCGATCGTCTCTTCCAGTCGGCTTTCGTCGCTGCGCGTCGAGGTCGCGGCAATGATGTCCGCATTCTGTCTTCCGGTCTTTTTCAGGACCGGGACGATGACGACGGCGCGCATGTCATCACGCAGCTTTTCAAGCTCCGGGATGATCGACGCCGATTTGGTATCACGTTTGGTAATGTGTCTTGTATCCCGTCAGGATGCGGATTCTTCGCTCTCGAACATCTGCATCGGCTGTCCCGGCATGATTGTCGAGATCGCGTGCTTGTATACGAGCTGGGAATGCCCGTCACGCCGCAAAAGCACACAGAAGTTGTCGAAAGAAGTGACAACGCCCGTCAGTTTCACACCATTGATAAGAAATATCGTCAGAGATATCTTCTGCTTGCGGACGGTGTTGAGAAAAAGATCCTGCAAGTTCTGAGAACGTTCCGCCATAGCGCCGCTTCTTTCTTATTTTCCGGTCCGTTTAACCGGTTGATTATACAATCTGAATAGCCTGAACGCTGAAAAAACTGGTCTTTAAAGCGCTCCCCCGGATTTGGTATCAAATCGCGGTCTTTTCCGCAATGTCGAAAAAGGCTTCACGAATTTTCTGTGACACGCTACCCGGGTGGCCATTGGCAATGGTTTTACCGTTAACCGCCACGACAGGAAAGCAGATGCTGGTGGCCGCCGTGATGAAAACCTCGCGCGCCTCAAGCATGTCTTCGACGGAAAAGGCCTCTTCGACGATTTCAAGCCCGATCGCCGCGGTTACGTCTTTCAGTGTCGTCCGGGTAATCCCGCGCAGGATGCCGTGCTCGGCGTGGCGCGTCCGCAGCCGGCCGTCCTTGTCGACGATCCAGACATTGGTCGCCGCCCCTTCCTTCACCGTGCCGTCCCGATCGATGAAGATCGCCTCCTGGGCGCCCTCCTCCTTGGCCACCTGGCGGGCCAGCACGTTCGGCAGCAATCCGACGGACTTGATATCGACGCGGTCCCAGCGGTTTTCCGGAACGGTGATGGCACCGATGCCAGCGGCGTTCTTCTTCGCAATCACCGACGCATCGGTTCGCTTCGCGGTCACAACGATGGTCGATGG
This sequence comes from Pararhizobium sp. YC-54, assembly GCF_025847205.1. Classification (GTDB taxonomy): domain Bacteria; phylum Pseudomonadota; class Alphaproteobacteria; order Rhizobiales; family Rhizobiaceae; genus Pararhizobium. The sequence goes on from NZ_JAOYTH010000001.1 coordinate 631,062, forward strand.
CGTGTCCGCTGCCGGAAAGACATGGTCCCGCCGCGCTGCGCCGCGCGTCACCTGCAGATAGAACAGGCCGTTCCTCACCCGGTTGCGGCGCACGACCTCGCGAATGACGAGGATGAGCGCGGACCGTGTCATCGGCCATGCCATCCGCAGCTCGCTCAGCGAGCGGTCCAGCCGGTCAAGATGGCGGGTCAGATCGACGATGAAGCCGTGGCGGATCTCGCAGACCTCATAGACGCCATCGGCAAACTGGAAGCCGCGATCCTCAATATGAACACCAGCTTCGGTGTGGCGCTGGTAGGCGCCGTTGACATAGGCAATTCTCGACATGGATGATCCGTCTTGGCAGGATGGAAGCGCGTCTCAGACGCCGAGCGACTTCAGTTTCCGGTGCAGCGCCGAACGCTCCATGCCGACAAACTCCGCCGTGCGCGAAATATTGCCGCCGAAGCGGTTGATCTGGGCGATCAGGTAGTCCCGCTCGAACATTTCGCGCGCTTCACGCAGCGGTAGCGTCATGATGTGATGATCGCCCTGCGCTGAAATCTTCGGCAGGCTGTCGCCGACCTCGCTTGGAAGCATGTCGGCCGAGATCGCCGTATCCGGACCATCGCTGCGCGCCAGAATCATCAACCGTTCGATATTGTTGCGCAGCTGCCGGATATTGCCCGGCCAGTCGTGCGATTGCAGCACGGCAAGCGCGTCATCGCCGATCTTGCGGGTGCGAATGCCTGCCTGCTCGCTGATCTGGCGCATGAACATATCGACGAGAAACGGAATGTCCTCACGCCGTTCCGCCAGCGGCGGCACACGAACGGGAATGACGGCCAGCCGGTGGTAGAGATCTTCGCGAAAAGCGCCTTCGGCGATCTGGCTTTCGAGATTGTAGGCGGTCGAAGAGATGATGCGAACATCGACCTTGACGCGCTTGGAGCCGCCGACCCGCTCGAACTGCTGATCGACCAGCACGCGCAGGATCTTGTTCTGCGTCTCGCGCGGCATCTCGCCGACTTCGTCGAGATAGAGAATGCCGCCATGGGCCTCTTCGAGCGCACCGGTCTTGCGCGGCTGACCCGGTGTTCCCTCGGTTCCGAACAACGCCATTTCCATGCGGTCGGGCGTGATCGCTGCGGCATTCAGAGCCACGAAAGGCCCGCCGGCCCGCGAGGACTTGCGGTGGATCATGCGGGCAACCAGTTCCTTGCCGGAACCGGACGGACCGTGGATCATGATGCGGCTATTGGTCGGCGCAACCTTCTCGATCGTCTGGCGAAGCTGCGAGACGGCGACCGATGTTCCGATCAGCTCGACAGGATCGCCGGAGCGCTTTTTCAGCTCGGAAACTTCCTTCTTCAGCTTGGAATTTTCCAGCGCCCGCTCGGCAATGAGAATCAACCGGTCCGCCTTGAAAGGCTTTTCGATGAAGTCATAGGCGCCGCGGCGGATCGCCGAAACGGCGGTCTCGATATTGCCGTGCCCGGAAATCATCACCACCGGCAGATCCGGATAGCGGCCCTTGATCTCGTCAAGCAGCGCCAGACCATCCAGCCGGCTGCCCTGCATCCAGATATCCAGGAAAACCAGCCGCGGTACGCGGTCGCTGATGGCGGCAAGCGCACTGTCGCTATCGAAAGCCGTGCGGGTTTCGTGCCCCTCGTCGGACAGGATGCCGGAGACGATCTCGCGAATGTCTTCTTCGTCGTCCACAACCAGAATGTCAGCCGCCATGGGAAGTATCCTTGTCCTGTCTGTCTTCAGTGCCACTGCTTTGCCCGGCCGGCGGCAAGATAATACGGATCATCGCACCCTGGCCGCGATCGAAATCGGCGGGTGCATCATGCAGTTCCAACTGTCCGCCGTGATCCTCGATAATCTTCTTGACGATCGCGAGGCCAAGGCCCGTGCCCTTCTCGCGCATCGTCATGTAGGGCTCGAGAATACGATGGCGATTTTCGGTCGGAAGTCCTCGCCCGTTGTCGATGATATCGACGACGAACTGACCGCTCGTTTCATTCAATCGTGAGCGCACCATCACCTTGCGATCGCCGCGAACGGCCTCCGCAGGCAAGGCCTCGATCGCCTCGACCGCGTTCTTGATGATGTTGCCGAAGGCCTGGCCCAGCATGCGGCTGTCGAAGGTGCCGTCGAGCGGTTCCTCGCCCAGATCGCGAATAAAGGTCACATGGGTATTGCCCATCTCGCGCAGGAAGATCGCGTCCTTGAGGATATTGCGAAGATCGGCCTTTTCCTTCGTCGGCTTGGGCATGCGGGCGAAACCGGAGAATTCATCGACCATGCGGCCGATATCCTCGACCTGGCGAACGATCGTATCCGTGCACTGGTCAAACACCGTACGGTCGTCCTGGTTGATCTGCTTGCCGTAGCGGCGCTTCAGCCGCTCGGCCGATAGCTGGATCGGCGTCAGCGGGTTCTTGATTTCATGGGCGATGCGCCTGGCGACATCGGCCCAGGCGGTGGAGCGTTGCGCGATTACGAGGTCGGTAATGTCATCTACGGTGATGACGTAGGAATCCTTGGCGTCGTGCGATTCCTCGCGCGTCACCTGGACATTCAGCGTCCGTTCCGTGCCGCCGCGCATGATGTTGATCTGTTTGCGGTAATCATTGCGATAGCGGCTGGCGGCCTCGTTCAGCACCTGCTCGATTTCGGGCGCCACATCGGCAAGTCTTTCGCCGACAAGCTCCAGCGTGGTGCGCGACAGGAAATGCTCCGACGACGGATTGGCGATGGTGATGCGCCGGTCGTCCTCGACGCCGATCACGGCTGCTGTCACGCCGGAAAGCACCGCCTCGATGAAGCGCCGCCGATCGTCCATTTCGTCCTTCGCCTCAAGAATCTGATCGCGCTGCGTGCGGATCTCGGCGATCATCTTGTTGAAGGTGCGCGACAGGCTGCCGACATCGCCATCCACCGCATGCACGGGCACGATGACATTCAGATTGCCGCTCGCGACGCTATCGGCCGCTCCGATCAGCAACCGGATCGGCCGGACGATCCGGTCGGCGACCGCAATCGCAGTCCAGATCGCCGCCAGAAGCACGATCAGTGCAAAACCGAGATAAAGCACCCCGAACGCCACCTGCAGCGATGTGCGGCCTGCTTCGAGGTTCTTGTATTCGGCGGTGTTCTCCTCCATCAGCCGCATCGAGCGCATGACCTTTGGATCAACGCTACGCACCGTGTAGAGATAGGCACCTTCGATGTTGTCGATCGGAATGATGGCTCCGACGAGATTGGTCACGCCGGGTGGAATGAGGGTCGGCTGCCCCGACACCGTGCTCAGCAGCGCATCCCTCGGAATGGCCGGCAGCGGCCGTTCGGTCGGAATGTTGGCCTGCAGGATCGGTGAGCCATCTCCCCGCACCAGGAAAGCGCCCAGCATACCGCGTCCACGGGCCTGCCGCGTCATCAGCTCGATGAAACCGGTCCGGTCGAGGCTATAGAGTTGCCGGTTGCGCTCCAGGTCATTGGCCATGGAGACGGTCTGCCCCTGCAGATAGCTGGCATTTTCCAGTACATAGGCCTGCGCCACGTCGAGCGAAGAGCTGACAATCGACTGCGTGCGCAGCGAAAACCAGCGATCAAGGCCAACATCGAGCGTGATGCTGGCGAAGAGCGCCACCAGAATGGCCGGCGTGATCGCAACGATCGAGAACAACGCGACGATGCGCACGTGCAGCCGGGCAGCCGCCCTACCCCGGTTGCGCGCTTTCAGGAGACGCAGGATTTCGCGGCCGATCAGGAAAAGCAGTCCGATCACGAACAGCGCGTTGATCGCCGCCGAGCCGATGATGATATTGGTTTCCGGCTTGATCGGGGTGAGGCCAAGAAGAACCAGCAGCGATATGATGGCGCAAACCAGGGCACCGGTCGCCAAAAGCAAGCCCGGCAACGCAAACGATGCGCGCCTGTCATGCCCGATCACGGCAACGTCTTCTTTCGCCAGTGGCGCAATCAGCCCTTCGGCCATCAGAAATGCATCCCCCGCCCGCCTCGCTTCCATCGGAAAGCAGCGGGCATTTTTACGCGCCTTGGTCAAGAAATGACCGTCATGAGCCGATCGTTTCCCTGCATTCAAACGCTAGGGAGATCAGATCCGGCGGATGACGAGCGGAAAGAATCGCCGTCACCCGTGTGCTTTCTAAGCAACATATTGTGGCGAAAATGCAACGCTTATGAGCGCCAAGTCAAGCGCTGCGTGAGCTCCGGTAAACCGAAACGCCAAGCTCGCGGATTTTCTTGCGCAGGGTGTTCCGGTTCAGGCCAAGCAGGTCGGCCGCCTTGATCTGGTTGCCGCGTGTTGCCGTCAAGGCAGCCAGAATCAGCGGATATTCCATTTCGGCGAGGACGCGGTCATAAAGGCCGGCCGGCGGCAGGCCGTCGCCAAAGCCTGAAAAATATTGCCGCATGTTTTCTTCCACGGCTTGCGAAATCGACATCGATCCCGAGCGGCTCGACGTCTTTTCGATCGGGCTGTCGGGAATATCGGAGCGCAACTCGGTTTCGATAATTTCCCGGGTAATGACATCCTGTGGATACAGCGCCGTCAGCCGGCGCACGACGTTTTCCAGCTCGCGGACATTGCCCGGCCATGGGTGAGCCTTCATCAGTTCGAGCGCTTCCTGATCGAAACGCTTGACGTCGAGCCCTTCCTTTTCCGCCTGCTGAACGAAATGGCGGACGAGATCGGGAATATCCTCGGCGCGATCGCGCAGCGGCGGCAGCCGCAACGGCACGACATTGAGGCGGTAATAGAGATCCTCGCGGAACAGACCCTGATTGATCGACTGTTTCAGATCCTTGTTAGTCGCAGCGACGATGCGAACGTCGGAACGGATCGGGGTGCGACCGCCGACCGTGGTATATTCGCCCTGCTGCAGCACGCGCAGCAGCCGCGTCTGTGCGTCCATCGGCATGTCGCCGATTTCGTCGAGAAACAGCGTGCCGCCTTCCGCCTGTTCGAACCGGCCGGTCGAACGGTTCTGCGCGCCGGTAAAGGCGCCCTTCTCATGGCCGAACAGCTCCGATTCGATCAGGTCGCGCGGGATCGCCGCCATGTTGATGGCAACGAAGGGACCGTTGCGGCGCTTGCCATAATCGTGCAGGGCCTTGGCGACCAGTTCCTTGCCGGTGCCGGACTCGCCCGTGATCATCAGCGTCAGGTCGGTCTGCATCAGCCGCGCCAGTACCCGGTAGATTTCCTGCATGGCGGCCGAACGGCCGACCAGCGGCATGCCGTCCTGCGAATCGTCTTCCAGTTTGGCAGGCTTGCGCTTCGGCTCGGCCAGTGCACGGCCGATGATGGCGATCAGTTCGGTCAGATCGAAGGGCTTGGGCAGATAGTCGTAGGCGCCCTTTTCCGAGGCCTTGATCGCCGTCATGAACGTGTTCTGGGCGCTCATCACCAGCACCGGCAGATCCGGCCGCGCCTTCTTGATGCGCGGCAGAAGATCGAACGCATTCTCGTCGGGCATCACCACGTCGGTGACGACGAGATCGCCATCGCCAGCCGAGATCCACCGCCACAACGTCGCCGCGTTCGAGGTGATACGGACGTCGTAACCGGCACGGCTGAGCGCCTGGTTGAGCACGGTGCGGATGGCAGCGTCGTCGTCAGCGACGAGGATAGTGGCGCCAGTCATCGGGATTGTCCTTTTATGATGGTCAGTGGTTCGCTGTCCTCGGCCGTCGGTCCTTTCGACGCGGGCATCAGAACGCGAAATGTCGTGCGGCTCGACTGGCTGTCGCATTCGACGATGCCGCCGTGCCCGCCGATGATCTTGGCGACCAGGGCAAGGCCGAGGCCGGAGCCGTTGGTCTTGGTGGTAATGAAAGGATCAAACAGATGCGGGACCAGATCAGACGGTACGCCCGGCCCGTTGTCATGGACGCAGAATTCGAGCGGCAGCGAAATCTTTTCCCGCGTTCCGGCAACCGACAGGCGGATGCCCGGCCGGTAGGCCGTGGTTAGCATGATTTCCCCGTCCGGCTTGTCGGCAACCGCTTCCGCCGCGTTCTTGATCAGGTTGAGGAAGACCTGGATCAGCTGGTCGCGATTGGCATAGACCGGCGGCAGCGACGGGTCGTAATTCTCGGTGATCCGGATTTTCCGGGCAAAACCGGCCTTGGCAATGGCCTTCACGTGATCGAGCACCGAGTGGATATTGACCGGATGGCGATCGACCGGCCGTTCGTCCGAAAATACTTCCATGCGGTCGACCAGCGAAACGATGCGGTCCGTCTCGTCGCAGATCAGCCGCGTCAGCGCCCGGTCCTCATCGTTGACCGACGTTTCGAGCAACTGGGCGGCACCGCGGATACCTGATAGCGGGTTCTTGATTTCGTGGGCGAGCATCGACGCAAGGCCGGTGACAGAGCGCGCGGCCGCCCGGTGGGTCAGCTGCCGGTCGATCTTGTCGGCCATCGAACGTTCCTGGAAGACGATCACGACCGAACCCGGCTCGGACAGAACCGGCGCCACATAGAGATCGACGAGCTTGTCGACACCCAGCCGCGGCGAGCTCAGGTCGACACGATATTCGTTGACGGCGGCCCGGCGTTCGCGGACCTGCTCGATCAACGTCAAAAGCGGGCTGCCAAACGGAATGAAGGCGCTGATGTCATGGCGGGCCAGATGATTGGCGCTGGCGCCGAAGAATGCCTCCGCTTCCCAGTTCGCAAAGGCGACGAGGCCGTTCTCATCGACGAGGATGACAGGATTCTGGATGGCGTTCAGCACCGCCATCGGCAGCGAATCGACTGCCTTCCGCTCCTCGTCGCCCATTTTCTCGGTCATGCCGCATCCTTTTCTTCGTCAAAGCCGGCTCCAGCTGCAATGGCAGCAACCGCGCCAGCGACGGCGTCAGCGGGATCGGTCGACGTCATGATTGTCGCTTTCTCCTGCGGTGCGAGCTGCGGCGCAAACAGGCTGAGATACCAGCCGAGATGTTTGCGCGCGTGCCTGAGGCCAATATCGGTTCCGTAGAATTCCAGCATCATGCCGTAGTGCTCGGCGACGATATCAGCGATCTCCGTTGCATCCGGATGTGCAACCGCTGAGGCAAGCACGCCGGCATGCCAGGGCCGCCCCTGGCTGGAGCGGCCGATCATCACCGCATCGGCGCCGGAGCGCCGGAGAATTTCGTTGGCATCTTCCCGGGTCGCCACATCGCCGTTGGCAATGAGCGGAACGGAAACCACGTCGCGAACCGCGCGAATTGCATCCCAGTCGGCCTTGCCATTGTAGAACTGCATGCGGGTGCGGCCATGGATGGTGATCATCTGGACGCCCGCCTCTTGCGCCCGCCTGGCGATCAGCGGCGCGTTGATCGTGTTTTCGTCCCAGCCGAGGCGCATTTTCAGCGTAACGGGAACATCAACCGCCTTCACCGTCGCCTCGATCAGCGACAGGGCATGATCGGGATCGCGCATCAGCGCCGAGCCGGAGTAGCCGCCGGTAACTTTCTTGGCCGGGCAGCCCATGTTGATGTCGATGACATCAGCGCCGTTGTCCGCGGCGATTTTTGCTGCCTCGCCCATCCAGTACGCCTCGCGTCCGGCCAGCTGCACCATATGCGGATCGATGCCGGAGCTTTTCAGCCGCGCCCAGCTTTCCGACGCGTTGCCGACCAGTTCACGGCTTGCCACCATCTCGGTCACGACCAGGCCCGCCCCGAACCGCCAGGCCAACTGCCGGAAGGGCAAGTCCGTCACGCCCGACATCGGCGCAAGCACGACGCGGTTTCGGAAGGAGAGCTGGCCAACCCGGAACGGGGATGACAAATCCGGTATCTGCAAATGATTATCTTTCGGGCACATATGTATTCTGCACTATTTTTAGACATACTTGGCAGGCTTGCCAAGCGATTTCAGAGCTCTGCGACAAAATTCCCTGGACAACTGGTAAAGCCCCAACCTTCGCGGTACATCACCACGGCGATTGAGGCACCGTCCCGCGATGGCGATCCGGTGTACTGACCTATGTCTGGCGCGTGAGAGCCACACTGGTGTCCGGCATCCGGCCCAGGCGGCGATCCATTTGTGGGAACCCATATAGAAGATGCACGCAAAAGAACAGTTTTCCTGTGGTGTCGTCATTGTGGCTGCGGGCCGGGGTGAACGTGCGGGCTCCCTGCGCGACGGACCCAAGCAGTATCGCACCATCGGCGGACGGCCGGTTATTACCCATACGCTTGACGTTTTTGCGACATGGCCGATGGAAAAGACGATTGTGGTCGTCATTCATCCAGACGACGAAGCCCTGTTTGCTCAGGCCCGCAGCCTCGTTGCCGGCGAGACAGCTGCCATCACCTTCGTTCATGGCGGACCGACGCGCCAGCTTTCGGTGCTGGCCGGGCTGAAAGCCCTGGAGCAATCGGGCATTACCCATGTGATGATCCATGATGCCGTGCGGCCGTTCATCGATCATGCCCTGCTCGACCGTTGCGTCTTAACGCTGGCCAAGGGTGCTGAAGCACTGCTGCCGGCCGTCGCGGTTGCCGACACGCTGAAGCGCGGATCGGCGGAGGGAACAGTCCTGGAGACAGTACCGAGGGCTGGTCTCTACGGCGCGCAGACGCCCCAGTGCTTTCGCTTTGCGCCGATCCTTGAGGCTCATACCAATGCCGCCGCCTCAGGCCGCTCCGATTTCACCGACGATGCCTCGATCGCCGAATGGGCAGGCCTGCCGGTGACGCTGATCGAAGGATCGGTGGACAATGTGAAACTGACGATCAAACGGGATATCGCCATGGCCGATGAAAAACTGAACCGGAACGCGCTTCCGGATGTCCGCACCGGCAATGGGTATGACGTGCATCAGCTGATCGATGGCGACGGTGTGACGCTCTGCGGCATCTTCATGCCGCACGACCAGAAACTGCTTGGCCATTCCGACGCCGATGTCGCCCTGCACGCCTTGACCGACGCCCTGCTTGCCACCTGCGGTGCGGGCGATATCGGCGATCATTTTCCGCCGTCCGATCCGCAGTGGAAGGGTGCTGCCTCGCGCATCTTTCTGGAACACGCGGCAAGGATCGTTCGTGACAATGGCGGCACGATCATGAATGCCGATATTTCGCTGATTGCCGAGGCGCCGAAAATCGGCCCGCACCGGCTGGCAATGCGTGAAAACCTCGCGGATATGCTCGGCATTTCGCTGGATCGCTGCTCGGTCAAGGCGACGACCAACGAAAAGATCGGCTTCATCGGCCGGCGCGAAGGCATCGCCGCGATCGCAACGGCAACGGTCGTCTACACAGGAGAGGTCAAATGAGCGGCTGGCCGCAGGATATCGAAACCAGGTCAGGCCTGCTGATTGCCGCCTTTTCGAAACGCGGCCTGATGGTCGCCACGGCAGAATCCTGCACTGGCGGGCTGATCGCCGGTGCCCTGACAGAAATTCCGGGCTCCTCTTCCGTCGTCGATCGCGGCTTCGTCACCTATTCCAACGACGCCAAGATACAGATGCTCGGCGTCGATACCGCAACGCTTGAAGCCCACGGCGCCGTCTCGCGCCAGACGGCGATTGAAATGGCGCGCGGTGCGCTTACCCATTCGAAGGCGGACATTGCCGTCGCCGTGACCGGCATTGCCGGTCCGGGCGGCGGGTCAGAGGAGAAGCCGGTCGGGCTGGTGCATCTGGCGGCGGCCAGCCGGGGCGGCAACGTGCTTCATCGTGAAATGCGCTATGGCGACATTGGGCGCGATGCCGTCAGGATGGCGACGGTGCGCACGGCGCTCGACCTGCTGGAAGAGACGTCAGGAGACTGACGCCGTTCCGCTATACCGTGGCGTAGATCGTATCGGCACGCTTCTCGAAGGCTTCGGAAAACATCCGGAACGCCCTGTCGAACATCGACCCCATGAGAGCGCCGAGAATGCGGCTCTTGAATTCGTAGTCGATAAAGAAATTGACGGAACAACCACCCTCGCCCATCGCCTCGAAACTCCAGCGGTTGTCGAGATATTTGAACGGCCCGTCGATATACTTGACGTCGATGATACGCTCTGCCTTGACGAGCAGAACCTGCGTCGTGAACGTCTCGCGGATCGCCTTGTAGCCGACGGTCATATCCGCCACGAGCAATTCCTTGTCACCGCGCTCCCTACGCGAACGCACGGTCAGCGCCTCGCAAAGCGGCAGGAATTCCGGATATTTTTCAACATCGGCAATCAGGTCGAACATCTGGCCGGGTGAATGCTTGACGGGTCTGCGGGTCTCGAATTGTGGCATGGCGTTCAGATATTCAATGAATTGCGGAAAAACAAGATGGCGAGTGCGTCATGCACGAACCGGCAGCTTCTGTTGAGACGCGCGGCTAAAGCGCTATCCCGTTCTCCCAAACGAAAAGGCCGCGGTGTTTCGACCGCGGCCGTTCAAAAAGATTGTAAATTTCTATCCGGCGGCAGCCGACAGCTTCTTCTCGCGCGCGGCCCTGAGCCGTGCGAAATCGTCACCGGCATGGTGCGACGAGCGGGTGAGCGGGCTGGAGGCGACCATCAGGAAGCCCTTGGTATAGGCGACGGTCTCGTAGGACTTGAATTCCTCCGGCGTCACGAATTTTTCGACCTTGTGATGCTTGCGGGTCGGCTGCAGGTACTGGCCGATGGTCATGAAATCGACATCGGCGGTCCTGAGGTCGTCCATCAGCTGCAGCACTTCGTTGCGCTCTTCGCCGAGGCCGACCATGATGCCCGACTTGGTAAACATCGTCGGATCGAGTTCCTTGACCCGCTGCAGAAGGCGGATCGAGTGGAAGTAACGCGCACCGGGACGTACCGTCAGATAGTTGCCGGGCACGGTTTCCATGTTGTGGTTGAAGACGTCGGGCTTGGCGGCAACGACGCGCTCCAGCGCACCGGGCTTCTTCAGGAAGTCTGGCGTCAGGATTTCGATCGTCGTCAAGGGCGACGCAGCGCGAATGGCCCAGATCACCTTTTCGAAATGCTCGGCGCCGCCATCGGCCAGATCGTCGCGGTCGACAGAGGTGATGACGACGTGGGACAGACCCATCTGCTTGACAGCCTTGGCAACGTTTTCCGGCTCGGCCATGTCGAGCGCATTCGGCTTGCCGGTCGAGACGTTGCAAAAGGCGCAGGCGCGCGTACAGATCTCGCCCATGATCATGAAGGTCGCGTGCTTCTTGTCCCAGCACTCGCCGATATTCGGGCAGCCCGCCTCTTCGCACACCGTGACGAGCTTGTGCTCCTTCACGATGGATTTGGTTTCGGCATAGCCCTTGGAGGTCGGCGCGCGGACACGGATCCATTCCGGCTTGCGCAGCATCTCGGTGTCGGGCTTGTGGGCCTTTTCCGGGTGGCGGACACGCGGGGCATCGGGGTCAAGAGTGGTGCGGTCGAGGATCGTGACCATCAATGGCTTCCAATTTTGCTTCGGGCGCAACGGCGCCCGTCAGGGCCGGACAGAAAGGCCCGCCTTCAGATGGAGGCGAGCCCTATCACAATCAAGCGTTCAGTGCACGCCCATAGGCGTCGAGCACGCTTTCCTTCAGCGTTTCGGAAATCGTCGGGTGCGGGAAGATCGTGTGCATCAGGTCTTCCTCGGTCGTTTCGAGGTTCATGGCAACGACAAATCCCTGGATCAGTTCGGTGACTTCAGCGCCAACCAGATGTGCGCCGATGAGTTCGCCCGTCTTCTTGTCGAAGATGGTCTTGACCAGGCCCTGGTCTTCGCCAAGCGCAATCGCCTTGCCGTTGGCAACGAAGGGGAAGCGGCCGACGCGAATGTCGCGGCCTTCGGCCTTGGCTTTCGCTTCCGTCAGACCGACCGATGCGACCTGCGGGTTGCAGTAGGTGCAGCCCGGGATCTTCAGCGTGTCCATCGGATGAACGTTCGGCAGGCCGGCGATCTTTTCGACGCAGATGACAGCCTCGTGCTCGGCCTTGTGGGCCAGCATCGGCGGTCCGGCAACGTCGCCGATCGCGTAGACGCCCGGCACATTGGTCTTGCCGTAACCGTCGATGACGATGCAGCCGCGATCGGTCTTCACACCCAGCGCCTCGAGCCCGAGATTCTCGATATTGCCCTGAACGCCGACAGCCGAGATCATCCGGTCGGCAGTGATCTTCTCGACCGAGCCGTCCTTCTTCTCGACATGGGCCGTCACCGCGTTGGCACCCTTCTCGACCTTCGTCACCTTGGCATCGAGGATGATCTTCATGCCCTGCTTTTCAAACTGCTTCTTGGCGAAGGCAGAGATTTCGGCGTCCTCGACCGGCATGACCTGCGGCAGCAGTTCGACCACCGTCACATCGACACCCATCGTGCGGTAGAACGAGGCGAACTCGATGCCGATGGCGCCGGAACCCATGACCAGCAGCGACTTCGGCATTTCCTCCGGCTTCATCGCCTCGAAATAGGTCCAGATCAGCTTGCCATCCGGCTCGATGCCCGGCAGCGCGCGTGGACGTGCGCCGGTGGCGATGATGATGTGCTTGGCGGTATAGGTGCCCTCACCCAGCGTGTTCTTCGGGATCGGGCCCTGCGGCTGGACGATCGCCTTGGTGGTCTTGGCAACGACGATCTCGTTTGCCTTGGTGAGCTTTGCCTCGCCCCAGATGACGTCGACCTTGTTCTTCTTCATGAGAAACGCGACGCCGCCGTTCATGCGCTCGGCAATGCCGCGCGAACGCTTGACGATGGCTGCCAGGTCCGGCGATATCTTGCCTTCGAGCGTCAGGCCGTAGTTCTTGGCATGTTCGGCAAGGTGCAGGACCTCGGCGGAGCGCAGCAGCGCCTTGGTCGGGATGCAGCCCCAGTTGGAGCAGATGCCGGCCAGATGCTCGCGCTCGACCACGGCGACCTTGAGGCCCAGCTGGGCTGCGCGGATGGCCGCGATATAGCCGCCCGGGCCGGAACCGATAACGATGACGTCGTAGGAATTTGCCATTCTTGTTTCCTGCCTCTTCCTTAAGCCATGTTGCGGGCCAGCAAGACCCATTCATGCCTTTTGCTATCTTCAAAGAGCGGCACGGCTTCAAGCCTTGCCTTCTCCGCAAATCCGCTGGCCGCGTAAAGCGCCAGCGCCGTGTCATTGTGGCTTTCGGTGATCAGGCTGACCTGCCTGCCCCTGGCCCTTTCGATTTCGTGAGCAAGCAAAGCCCGCCCGATACCCTTGCCGCGATGGTGCCGGTAGACACCGAGGCTGTCGATGAACCGGCTGCCGATCACCTTGACCTGCAGGTCCAAGAGCGGCTTGATCACCGGATGGGGTGTTGCGATATCGCGAACATTCTCATCCAGATCATAGCCGATCGACACACCGGCAATCTCGCCATCCCACTCGGCACATGTCGCATCCTTCCAGGCGCCGGGCTCATCGTCCATCCGCAAACGCGCCCGCCCCTGCTCCAGGGCGGTATCCTTCATTCCCCGCATCACGGCCCCATGCCAGAGCCAGCTCGCAAAACCATGCGAGGCGATATCGACCAGGATGGCCAGATCCGCCGCATCCCGCCGTTTCGCCGCACGCAGATGCAGGGTCGCCGTCATTCAGAGCCCGAGCATCATCCGGACCATCGGCTCAAGACCGCGTCCGATGGCGCGCGTATTTTCCGTATCCAGATGCACACCATCCAGCGGCGTCGTCCTTGCCACCGACCCGGCATCGAAGAAACCGCAGCCGAGTTCATCGGCAAGATCCGCATAGAGCGAGGCCATCATCGACGATTGCTCGACAGCACCGGCATACATTGCCGCATAATTTGAATTCGCCGTCTCGCCGATCGCCGGCGGTGCGACGATCAGAATTTCCGGCGCCTCGGCCTGCACATCCGGCCAGCTGTGGTGCCAGGCGAGCTTGACCAGCCTCTCGATGCCTTTGACTGCGCCGAAAGCGGTTCCATGCACCACGGGCTTCATATCGTTGGCGCCGAGCAGAAGGATCACCAGATCGATCGGCGCATGGCTTTGCAGAATGGTCGGCAGGATGCGCGCACCGTTGCGGTCGCAGTCGGCCAGATGATCGTCATAGGCGGTGGTGCGGCCGTTCAAACCTTCGGCGATCACATGAACGCCAGTGCCAAGTGCTTTCTGCAGGACACTTGGCCAGCGGTCTTCCAGCGCATGCCGGCCGCCGGTCTCCGCGTCATATCCCCAGGTCAGACTGTCTCCGTAGCAGAGGACTGTTTTCATCACGATCGACCTTCAGCGAGCCGTTGGACCCGAAACCTAAATTTCCGTCATTCCTGTCAAAGGATGATGGAGGAAAGGACGCAATTCTTGAAGAAAGCGTCCGCTCCCGCGGACACCCTCCCCGCAAGGGGGAGGGAAAGCTCGCCTACACCAGCATGCCCATCGGGTTTTCGATGTAGCGCTTGAAGGCGCCGAGCAGTTCGGCCCCGAGCGCACCATCGACGGCGCGGTGATCGGTCGACAGCGTCACGGTCATGACGTTGGCAACCACCATCTGGCCCTTCTTGACCACGACCCGCTCCTCGCCGGCGCCGATCGCAAGGATCGTCGCATGCGGAGGATTGACGACGGCGGCAAAATTCTTGACGCCCATCATGCCCATGTTGGATACGGCGGTGGTGCCGCCCTGATACTCTTCCGGCTTCAGCTTGCGGCTCTTGGCGCGGGCGCCGAGATCCTTCATCTCGTTGGAGATGGCCGACAGGCTTTTGAGTTCCGCACTGCGAATGATCGGGGTGATCAGGCCGCCCGGGATCGACACGGCAACGCCGACATCGGCGTGCTTGTGCTTGACCATATTGGCGTCGGTCCAGGAAACGTTGGCGTCCGGAACGTCGCGCAGTGCCAAGGCAAGTGCCTTGATGACCATGTCGTTGACCGAGAGCTTATAGGCGGGCTTGCCGTCCCTTTCCGGGCTTGCAGCATTGAGCTGGGCACGAAGAGCAAGCAGTGCATCCAGTTCGCAATCGACGGAAACGTAGAAATGCGGAATGGTCTGCTTGGATTCCTGCAGGCGCTTGGCAATCGTCTTGCGCATGCCGTCATGCGGCACGAGTTCGTAGGAACCGTCGGCGAAGTTTTTCAGAACGGCTTCTTCGGACGCGCCCTTGGCAAGCGGCGCCGCAGCAGCAGCGGTTGCGGGAGCCGCGGCTGCAGGTGCGGCCTTTGCGCCGCCGCCAGCGACCGCGGTTTCCACATCCTTCTTGACCACGCGGCCATGCGGGCCGGTGCCGGAAACAGCCGAGATATCGATCCCTGCATCCTTGGCCAAGCGGCGGGCGAGCGGCGAGGAGAAGGTGCGGTTATCCGAGCCCGTGGAAGCGCCACCGATGATCGCGCCACCGTTCGCAACGGCGGGCGAGGCTTCGGCCTTCGCTGGCGGTGCCGCTTCAGCCTTCGGCGTTTCCGCCTTCGCAGCTGGCGCCGCGCCACCGCCGGAAGCGGCGGCAGCCACGTCTTCACCGTCGGCGGCCAGGATGGCGATCAGGGCATTGACCTTGACGCCTTCGGTGCCAGCGGGAACGACGAGCTTGGCAACGGTGCCTTCATCGACGGCTTCGACTTCCATGGTCGCCTTGTCGGTCTCGATCTCGGCGATCACGTCGCCGGACGATACCTTGTCGCCTTCCTTGACCAGCCACTTGGAAAGGTTGCCCTCTTCCATGGTCGGCGAAAGGGCTGGCATGGTGATGTTGATAGGCATCTCTTCACCCTCCCTTACTTGTAGCAGACGGTCTTCACCGCCTGGACGACTTCGCCGACATTCGGCAGGGCCAGCTTTTCAAGGTTGGCGGCGTAAGGCATCGGAACATCCTTGCCGGCAATCGTCAGGATCGGCGCATCGAGATAATCGAAGGCCTGCTGCATGACGCGGGTGGCAATTTCGGTGCCGACGGAGGACTGCGGGAAGCCTTCCTCGACAGTGACCAGACGGCCCGTCTTCTTCACCGATTCGATCACGGCCGGCAGGTCCATCGGACGGATGGTGCGCAGATCGATG
This sequence comes from Pararhizobium sp. YC-54, assembly GCF_025847205.1. Taxonomy (GTDB): domain Bacteria; phylum Pseudomonadota; class Alphaproteobacteria; order Rhizobiales; family Rhizobiaceae; genus Pararhizobium. The sequence continues at coordinate 647,015 of NZ_JAOYTH010000001.1, forward strand.
ATCTCGACGTCGATGCCTTCCTTCTCCAGTTCAGCTGCAGCCTTGACCGCGTAAGTCATGCCGATGCCGAAGGAAACGATCGTCGCGTCCTTGCCCACCCGGTGGGTACGCGCCTTGCCGATCGGCAGGACGAAATCGTCCATCTTCGGCACATCGAAGGAGTGACCGTAGAGGATTTCGTTTTCGAGGAAGATGACCGGGTTCGGATCGCGGATCGCGGCCTTCAGGAGGCCCTTCGCGTCAGCTGCCGTATAGGGCATGATGACCTTCAGGCCCGGAATATGGCTGTACCAGGCGGCATAGCACTGCGAGTGTTGCGCGCCGACGCGGGCGGCTGCACCCGACGGACCACGGAACACCATGGGAGCACCCATCTGTCCGCCGGACATGTAGAGGGTCTTTGCCGCCGAGTTGATGATATGGTCAATCGCCTGCATGGCGAAGTTGAAGGTCATGAACTCGACGATCGGACGCAGGCCCGTCATCGCAGCGCCGACGCCGATACCGGCAAAACCGTGTTCGGTGATCGGTGTATCGACAACGCGGCGGGGGCCGAATTCCTGCAGCAGCCCTTGGGTGATCTTGTAGGCGCCCTGGTATTCGGCGACTTCCTCACCCATGACGAAGACGTCTTCACTGCGGCGCATTTCTTCCGCCATCGCATCGCGAAGGGCTTCGCGCACGGTGGTGGAGACCATTTCGGTGCCGGCCGGAATATCCGGATCAGACGGAATGTCAGCCTTCGGCTGAGCCGGAACAGGCGCCGGCGCTTCCGACTTTGCCGGAGCCTCGACCTTGGCCGGCTCGGCAGCGGGTGCTGCAACCTTGGGAGCAGCAACGTCGCCGGCGCTCTCGCCGTCCTGAAGCAGGACTGCGATCGCGGTGTTGACCTTGACGCCTTCGGTGCCGGCGGCAATCAGGATCTTGCCGATGACGCCTTCGTCGACGGCTTCCACTTCCATGGTCGCCTTGTCGGTTTCGATTTCGGCGATCACGTCGCCGGAGGCGACCTTGTCACCCTCGTTTTTCATCCACTTGCTGAGCGTGCCTTCTTCCATCGTCGGGGACAGAGCGGGCATCAGAATTTCGATAGGCATGATGTTTTCCTCGTCCCGGTCTTAAAGCAGAATATCGGTGTAGAGCTCGGATACATCCGGCTCCGGATCGGCCTGGGCGAAATCGGCGCTGTCGGCGACAATGTCGCGAACATCCTTGTCGATCGCCTTCAGCTCGTCTTCGCTCGCCCAGCCGTTTTCAAGCAGGCGCACCCTTACTTTTTCGATCGGGTCGTTCTCGGAGCGCATCTTCTGCACCTCGTCCTTCGAACGGTACTTGGCCGGGTCGGACATCGAGTGGCCGCGATAGCGGTAGGTCTGCATCTCGAGGATCATCGGACCCTTGCCCGCGCGGCAATGCTCGACAGCCTCGTCACCGGCGGCCTTGACCGCACGAACATCCATGCCGTCGACCTGGAAGCCGGGAATGCCAAGCGCCACGCCGCGCTGCGAGAAATCGTGACCGGCTGACGCGCGCGACACCGAGGTGCCCATGGCGTAGCGGTTGTTCTCGACGATGTAGATCACCGGCAGGTTCCACAGAGCAGCCATGTTGAAGCTCTCGTAGACCTGGCCCTGGTTGGCAGCGCCATCGCCGAAATAGGCAAGCGATACATTGTCATTGCCGCGGTAGCGGTTGGCAAACGCCAAACCGGTGCCGAGCGAGACCTGCGCGCCGACAATGCCGTGGCCGCCGTAGAAATTCTTTTCCTTGGAGAACATGTGCATCGAGCCGCCCTTGCCGCGGGAAAGCCCGCTGCGACGGCCGGTGAGTTCGGCCATGACGCCGCGTGCACTCATGCCGCAGGCCAGCATATGACCATGGTCGCGATAGGCAGTGATGACCTGATCGCCTTCCTTGAGCGCCATCTGCATGCCGACGACGACAGCTTCCTGGCCAATGTAGAGATGACAGAAACCGCCGATGAAGCCCATGCCGTAAAGCTGGCCGGCTTTTTCCTCGAAACGGCGGATGAGGAGCATTTCGCGGTAGGCCTTCAGATCGGCATCGCGATCGAACTCGGCGATGGTACCGTTTGCGAAGTCTTTTTTAGCGGGCTTTGCCGCTGCCTTGCGACTGGAAACGGACGCGGATTTTCGCGGTGCCATTCAATCCTCCCTATGGTTGGCTTTCGCGGTACCATAGGGAAAGAATGCGATCACAGCAATGCCATATTTGCATGGCTTATATTCCTACCAAGGCATTGATAAGAATAGCGTATTTAAAATTAACTTGTTTTCGGTTAATGCGACAACTTAGTGAAAAATAACAATTTCGTCGCTGCGGGACATGTTCAGTCCAAACCGCGCCTTTTCATCCAGCATGTCGCGTTCAAGCGAGCCATCGCTGAGCAGCGCCACTTCTTTTTCAAGCGTTTCGCGCTGCGCCGTCAGCTCATCCAGACGAGCCTGGCGCTCGATGCGCTGCCGGTCGAACTTCTCGGTCGCCTTCAATCCATAGTCGCCATGGATGGAATGATAACCGAAATAAGAGAGGAAAGCGACAGTGATGAGCGGCATGACAAACCGCCCCAGCTGCCGTTTCTTATGGTGTTTGGTCCACATAGATCATGCCCTGATACGCAATACCCGAACACGCTAGCAGCCATTGATTAACCGACCGTTGACCATAAGAACCGGCAGTAAAAAACCCGCGTCCGTTTCCAGACGCGGGTTGCAGCATATCAATGCGGGTACGGGTCAGCCGCGCAGGATCGAGCGGCCGGCATATTTTGCCTGCGGACCGAGCTGTTCTTCGATGCGGATCAGCTGGTTGTACTTGGCAAGACGGTCGGAGCGCGACAGCGAACCGGTCTTGATCTGTCCGCAATTGGTGGCGACGGCGAGATCGGCGATCGTCGAATCCTCGGTTTCGCCGGAGCGGTGCGACATGACGGCGGTGTAGCCGGCCTTGTGCGCGGTCTCGACGGCGTCGAGTGTTTCCGACAGCGAACCGATCTGGTTGACCTTGACGAGGATCGAATTGGCGACACCCATCTTGATGCCGTCGCGCAGACGCGAGGAGTTGGTGACGAACAGATCGTCGCCGACCAGCTGGACCTTCTTGCCGGCGAGATCGGTCAGCGTCTTCCAGCCTTCCCAGTCGTCTTCAGCCATGCCGTCCTCGATCGAGGCGATCGGGTACTTGGCGGCGAGTTCGGCCAGGTATTCGGCCATGGCGCCCGGCTCGAGCGTGCGGCCTTCGCCTTCCATGACGTACTTGCCGTCCTTGAAGAATTCGGTCGAGGCGCAATCGAGGCCGAGGAACATGTCTTCGCCCGGCTTGTAGCCAGCCTTCTCGATCGACTTCATGATGAAGTCGAGCGCTTCGGATGCGCTGTTCAGGCCCGGTGCGAAACCGCCTTCGTCGCCGACATTGGTGTTGTGGCCCTTGGCCGACAGTTCCTTTTTCAGGACGTGGAAGACTTCCGAGCCCATGCGAACAGCGTCGCGCAGGCTGTCGGCGCCGACCGGAAGGATCATGAATTCCTGGAAATCGATCGGGTTGTCGGCATGGGCGCCGCCATTGATGATGTTCATCATCGGGACCGGCAGCAGGCGGGCGTTCGGGCCACCGACATAGCGGAACAGCGGCAGGTTGGAGGCTTCGGCGGCAGCGCGGGCAACAGCCAGCGATACGCCGAGAATGGCATTGGCGCCGAGGCGCGACTTGTTGGCGGTGCCGTCCAGTTCGATCATCGTGGCGTCGATATGAAGCTGGTCTTCGGCATCCATGCCGCCGATCGCTTCAAAAATCTCGCCATTGACGGCTTCGACTGCCTTTTCGACCCCCTTGCCATGATAGCGCTTGCCGCCATCACGCAATTCGACGGCTTCGTGCGCGCCGGTGGAAGCGCCCGAGGGAACAGCGGCGCGGCCAAAGCTGCCGTCTTCGAGATGGACGTCGACTTCGACGGTCGGGTTGCCCCGGCTGTCGAGAATTTCGCGGCCGATGATGTCGATGATTGCAGTCATGATCTCTTCCCTGCTTCAAACATGGTGGTGGAGGATGGTCCTGTCATAATTCATGGACCGGAAATTACAATGGCGGGCGCGGCGCAATCGCCGCCAGCGCCCGGCCTTCAAGAAAAATTCACAAACCCGCGTTCAGCGTTTCGCAACCGCGTCGAATGCCAGCAGGGTTTCCAACAGGCGCGGCATATCCTTCAGGTGAACCATGTTCGGACCGTCCGAAGGCGAATTGTCGGGATCCTCATGCGTTTCGATGAAAACGCCGGCAACGCCGACGGCCACAGCCGCGCGTGCCAAGGTCTCGACGAATTCGCGCTGGCCACCGGTCGAAGCCCCCTGCCCGCCCGGCTGCTGCACGGAATGGGTCGCATCGAAGATCACCGGTGCGCCGAGACCGGCCATGATCGGCAGCGAGCGCATGTCGGAAACCAGCGTGTTATAGCCGAACGAAGCGCCGCGTTCGCACAGAAGCACATTCGGATTGCCGCTTTCGGTGAATTTGGCGAGCACGTTCTTCATGTCCCAGGGTGCCAGGAACTGACCCTTCTTGACGTTGATGACGCGCCCGGTCTTGGCGGCGGCGACCAGAAGATCGGTCTGGCGGCAGAGGAAGGCCGGAATCTGCAGGATATCGACGGTCGGCGCGACCAGCGCGCACTGTTCTTCCGTGTGAATGTCGGTAATGACCGGGAAGCCGTATTCCTTCTTGAGATCGGCAAAGACTTCCATCGCCTTTTCCAGGCCGATGCCGCGCTTGCCGGAAAGCGATGTGCGGTTGGCCTTGTCGAAGGACGACTTGTAGACATAGCCAAGGCCGAGCGACTTGCAGAGTTCAACCATCTTGCCGGCGATCATGAAGGCGTGGTCACGGCTCTCCATCTGGCAGGGGCCGGCGATCAAAGACAGCTTCTGGCTATTGGAAAACACCACCTGATTGGCGCCGCTGCCGGCCACCACGTTTGCATTGGTCTGCATGATTATTCTCCGAATGCGAAGATGACGCCCTGTCCCGGTGCTTCCGGAACGATCAGGCGACTGTCTTTTCTGATGAAGGACACTGCATTGGCAGTAAGAAGATGCTCGGTCGCGGCCAGATCGGCAACCTTGAAGACGACGGCCCGGCCGCGCAGGCCGCGCGAATGACCCGGCGTCCTCCTGTCGAAGAAGCCCGACATACCGGCCTGATTGAGGACGGAAATTTTGACCCCATTGCGGGTTTCGATATCCATGCCGAAGGAATGCGCCGCGACTTCGCGCTCATCCACCACCTCCTGCAGGATATACTGGAAATCGGTCGGGTTCGGCTCCGACAGAACCACCTCGGCCAAACCCGTTACACCATTGGCGTGGGTTTCCAGCACCGAGCGGTCCGACGGCAGCGGCATGACGCGCTGGCAACTGAAAAAGAAAAAGTCCGGTGCGCGCAGATCGGCAGCGAATGCCAGGCGAAAGCTGCCGGAAGCCTCAGACCCATCCGGCAGTTTCATCGGCCGCGAAAATTCCAGCATGTCGCCTGCCGAAATACCCTTTTCGCGAAAACGGGCATGATCGGCAGTTGCATCATCGGTGCTCAACACGACGGCCGAAAAGCCATCCTGGCCACGGCGAAACCTGTAGGCCTGATCGCGAGCGACGAAGACATTGCCGGCAAGTGCTGCAGCCTCGCATTCCTCGCGCTGGGCGATGCCTAAAGGCTCAAGATAGGTCTTGTCGGAAAATAACACGCAGGCGTTTTCCGTTCCGAAGGGATGAAGCGCATCCGCAGCGACGGTAAAACCGAGTTGCTCGTAGCGATGCCTGGCCGTTGCCAGATCGATGACCGGCAAGACCAGATGGTCGAGCAGACGGGGGGTGCGGGAGGCAGCGCTCATGAATTTCCCTGTAACTGGTCGTTGGCAGGTGCTTTGCCCGTTTTGACCGTGGATTTCAAGGAAATGTTGAACCAGCAACTTTGTGCCGATTGCAAACGCACGGCCCGATATCGAAATACCGGGCCATGCGGACCATCGATCAGAGATTGCTCATGCCGCCGTTGATAGGGGTTCAGGTGCGGGTGATCGAGGCGCCGCCATCGACGAGGGACGCGGTGCCGGTGACGAAAGCGGAATCGTCGGATGCGAGGTAAAGAACCGACCGTGCAAGCTCTTCGGATGTTGCGACCCGCTTCAGGGCATGCAGATTGGTGATGAAGGACTGCGATTCCGGCGTGTTGTTCATTTCGCGGTACATCGATGTATCGACTGCACCGGGCAGGATAGCATTGACGCGCACGCCCTGCGGGCCGAATTCAGCGGCGAGCGCCTGGGTCAGACCGATCAGGCCCGCCTTCGAGGCGGCATAGGCGGCGACACCGGGGAATGCAAAGCTGTAGCCGACAAAGGTCGAGGTGAAGATCACTGAGCCCGCACCATGCTTGGCCATTTCGGCGATCTGGTGTTTGGCGCCGAGAAACGAACCGGTGAGGTTGATGGCGATCGCATCGTTCCAGCCCTGTTCGGAAACACCGGTCGAGGGGCCTGCTTCGCCGAGTATTCCGGCATTATTGAAGGCGACATCGAGGCGGCCGTATTTTTCGACAGCCAGCGCGACTAGCGCCTTGGCGTAATCTTCCGAGCGGACATCACCGGCAAGGGCTGCGGCTTCGCCGCCATCGGCCTTGATCTCGGCGACCAGTTCATCGAGTTCGCTCTGGCGGCGGGCACCGACGACGACCTTTGCACCTTCGGCTGCGAACAGCTTTGCGGTGGCGCGGCCAATGCCGGCGCTGGCACCGGTGACGATTGCGACTTTGTTGGACAGGCGTTCCATGATGTTTTCCTCTTTGGCAGAGCGGTTGAGGCGCCGTGTTGACCGCCTCTTCATGCCGTTTGCTTGAGGGCAATATGGCTTTCTTTGATCGTTCTGATTAGTCTGCAAATCATGGAACTCGCATCCGGGAAAACCGAACAATGATGAAGCTCGACGGCATTGCCAGTTTTGTCGCGGTGGCCGAAAGCGGCTCGATCAGCGAGGCGGCGCGGCGGCTGCGACTGTCGAAGTCGGTGGTCAGCGAAAGGCTTGCCGAACTGGAGCGCAGCCTTGGCGCCGGACTGCTGCATCGCACCACCCGCAAGCTCACCCTGACCGAGGATGGCATAGCCTTTCTGGAGCGTGCCAATCGTATCGTGCAGGAGATCGAGGATGCCACCGCCGACATGGCCGAACGGCGCGGCACGATCTCCGGGCCATTGCGTATCTCCGCGCCTGTCACCTTCGGCCGCATGCATCTGGGGCCGGCGCTCTATCCGTTCCTGGCGAAGCATCCGAACCTGCAACTGACGCTCGACCTTGACGACCGCCGTGTCGATGCCGCGGCCGACGGTTATGACGCCGTGGTGCGCAACGGCCCGATTGCCGATTCACGGCTGATGGCCTGGCGGCTGGCGCCGAGCCGGCGTGTGCTTGTCGCCTCGCCCGCCTATCTCAGGGAAAACGGCAAGCCGGCATCCATCGAGGAACTCGAACAGCACCGCGGCATCTTCTATACCAACCGCGGCGTTTCCGACTGGCGTTTTCCAAGTATCGGTGGCACCGTCATCGTGCGTGGCAGGATGGGTCTTGGCCTCAACAATGGCGACATGCTGCGCGACGCCGCTATCGCCGGCCTCGGCATCGCGCTCATTCCCATGTTCATCGTTGGCGCGGCGGTGGCGGCCGGCGAACTCGAGATGATCGATATCGGCGTTCAGCCGGAGCTTGAATACATCCACATCGCCCACCCGGACGGACGGCGGCCGTCCGTCAAGCTGAAAGCGCTGGCCGATCATCTGCGGGCCGCGTTCGGTGCGCCACCCTATTGGGACCCGGCATTTTCAAGTTAAAAACGGCATCAGTCGCAGGAGCGCAACTGCTTGGCATAGGTATTGGCGATGTTTGCCGAACGCTGAGCGGCTTTCTGCAATTGCGTGTTGCCCCGCCACGCACCTTTTCTGTAGCCGGCATCCCCCAGATAATAAGCCAGGTAGAGATTGTAGGCATCGTTGCGGGCGATGCCATTCTTCTTGCTGTTTTTATTGTGGTACCAGGCAACGAAGTGGATCGCGTCGGAGAATTTTGTCCGCCGGGCCATCAGGTTGCCGGTCGAGCGCTTGTATTCCGACCAGGTGCCGTTCAGCGCCTGCGAGAAACCATAGGCCGTCGATTGCCGTTTCCAGGGGATGAAGCCGAGCAGTTTGGTGCGGGGCGGCCGGGCATTCGGGCGGAAGCCGGATTCGGTGTAGATCGTTGCCATCAGGATCGGCACGGGAACGCCATATTCGCGCTCCGCGTGGTTTGCGGCGCGTTGCCAATTGTTGAACCATCCGTCACGCTGTTCGAAAATCGCGCAGGCATTCCGTGTGTCTCTTGGGGCACTCGCACAGCCGGCCAGAAGCAGAAGGGCGACGATAAACGCAATACGCATCGCTTGAGATCTCTCACTTTCAGAGAGATTACTAACCGGTAAACGTTAAAGAGACGTTTTGAGATAAATCGCAGCCGCCTCCCAGCCCGGTTTCGGCTGACATCCGGCGGCAGAAACCTACAATTTCAGCGCAAAGATGCGGCCTGACGTTACGTAACCTTGCGCCGCCTCAAGACGCGCTGAGCGCACCGGCGCGAACCCTTCGATGCGCTTTGTCCCCGCCCAGCGGCCGTGATCGGCGAAGACCTCGATGGACCCGGCATCGAGAAAAATCCTGAGGCTGGAGGGGCGAGCTCCGCGCGCGATATAACGCGGCACGGTTACAACGCCCGGCAGCGCGTAGAGGATGGACAATCCCTCCGCATCGAGTTGCAGCGCAAGATCGGCGTCAGGGTGATCGAAATGAAGCACGAACGGCGCGCCGGGCCAGGACAGGTCCAGCACGATCTCGACCGCCCCGGTTTTCAAACTGACCGTTTCGCCGGCGGCAAGCCTCGTCTCGTCGATCATTCCGTTGCGCAGGCTTTCGACCGCCGGAACCGGCGGCGTCAGGACTGCACCATCCTGAAGAAGCAGCATCCTCGGCAGCGTCATCGCGGTCGGAAAATCGATCGTGTGGGAGACATCCGCCCAATTGGCGAGCCAGCCGACCCCGATGGGTGTTTCGCCATCGACAAAAGCCTGAAAAGCATAATTGTCGGTACCGAAATCGAGTTCCTGCTCGAAATCCGTCAGGAAGCGGACACCATCAAAATGCCCGACCGCAATGAGCGTCAGGTTGTTGCGCCCGGTATCGGCGTGCGTGCTGTTCATCAGGCCGTAGATCAGGCCCCAATGCGTCTCAGGATCGTCCGCCGGGCCATCCAGCGGCAGCAGGCAGGGGCACTCGATCACCGCGGTGCCGAACCGCTCCTCCAGAAGCAGCGTGCCTGCGAAGCGCCAGCCACCGGCGGCAGTGGGATCGTCTGTCTCATAAAGAAGGATGACGCCACCCTGTTGGCAAAGACTGCCAAGCACCATTTTCCACAGCCCATCGGGCCCTTTGACGACATAGGGATCGCGAAAATCAAGTGTCAGGCCGAGACCTGCCGGGCGACCCGGAAGAATGACCTCGGCCTGGCTTGCCGTGATGATGTTGTGCGAGGTTGCGGTCAGCTGGACCTGGGTTTCGGGCGTGCGGTCGATGACCTGCTCGGTGAAGAACACGCGGATGCCGCCCTCATTGTTGATGGGGATGGCAGAGCCGGAAAAGGCCCCACCCCGCCGGTCCGGCCGGGCCGTCAGGTCTTCGGAGGGAAACAGGAAGATCGGCATGTGATGCCAGTGGATGTAATCTTCGGACACCGCATGCCCCCAATGCATCGTGTTCCAGCGAAGGCCGTGGGAATAATGCTGGTAGAACAGATGCGGACGGCCTGCGAAACGGCCAAAGCCGTTGGGGTCGTTCATCCAGCCGAACGGAGGGCGAAAATGATAACCGTGCGGCACGGGCGCGGGGGCATTGGCGGCGCTGGTATGCATGACGGTGATACCCTTTTCCACCACCTCGGCCGCGTTGAAGAAATAGGCAACAGACACCGCTGTGGTCGCCGTATCATAGACGCAGGAGAGATCACCGCCGCTGGTGGCGACGAAGGTGCGGAACACATATTCCTCTGAATTGCTGACCGAGACCTCGCCGATCTTGTCACCGCCAAGCACGAAGGCCATGGTCCCCGGGGCATCCGGCGCCGTTGCCTTCAGCCAGACATGCAGCGTTGCGCTGACCGGCACTTCGGCCTGCAGCGCCCGTAGCGTCTCCGACAGGATATCGTTCGCCATTCTCCGTTCCTTCCCTCAGTGCGCAGCGGCCATTCCGGACGAAGAACCGGTGAGCGCTTTTCCTGAAAGCCACTCCAGCGACCTAGTGCCGGAAGACGGGATGTAAAGGAGACGATCTGAAACCGAAGGCGGCCGGAACGTGCACCATACGCCCGCTTATTTGCGAATACCTTCAATGTGTGTCCGGTCACTGGCCAACAGAAACGTTCAATCCAACCTTGACCCGATCCATTGCGACGAATGTCCGGAAGCGCTTTACGTTGTTGTTGCCGAAAAACAGGCGTCGCGTCAGCGCTTCATAGTCTGCCATCGAGGGCACGACGATCACGAGAACGAAATCCGCCTCGCCGGTCACATAGTAGCATTGCTGGATTTCGGGGGCGCAGGCGAAGGCCCGCTTGGCTTCTTCGATCCTGTCCGCCGTTTCACTGATCACCTCTACTTCGACGAATATGGTAATGGACTGGCCAACCGAAGCGGGTTCGACGACGGCGACATTGGCCCTGATGACGCCGTTCTCCTCCATCCGTTTGATGCGCCGCTGGACAGCAGGCGCAGAGAGGTTGACCGCCTCTCCAATCTGCCTTTGCGGGGTGGTGTTGTCCTTCTGGAGGATTTCGAGAATTTTCCGGTCATAGGCATCGAGCGGCTGAACGGTGGTCAACTTGGCCAAAAAACTGCCTCCACGAAACAAACTTGCAAATAATCCTCCAATATTCAGCGCATTTTTCGTCATGATTGCAATATCGTTGTGCGCAAATCGTCAAATGAGGCCGACATGTTCCTACACAACAACACACCCGAATATGGCACCCCGATGCTGGACATCGACGCAGCCACACTTGGCGTCGAGGCAGCCGTTGAAGTCGAACGCTTCCTGACTTTCCGTGACAACCATGCGCCTACTCCCCTGATATCGCTATCCGCCTTGGCATCGCGCCTTGGCGTCGCTTCCATCCATATCAAGGATGAGGGCCATCGCCTTGGGCTTGGCAGTTTCAAGGCACTGGGCGGCTCCTATGCCGTTGTCCGGCTTGTACTCGAAGCCGCGGAAAAAGCGCTCGGCCGGGCCGTCGACGTGCAGGAGCTGCACGCCCCGGAGGTCATGCGGGTCGCCCGGGCAATGACGGTTGCCTGCGCCACCGATGGCAATCACGGCCGTTCCGTCGCGCAAGGGGCACAACTCGTTGGCGCGAAAGCCGCTATCTTCGTGCATGCCGGCGTCAGCGACGAGCGGGTCGCCGCCATCGCCCGGTTCGGTGCGGAAATGATCCGGGTTGATGGCACCTATGACGATTCCGTGCGTGAAGCAGCACGCGTCGCCGAAGAGCGGGGCTGGACGATCGTATCCGACACCTCCTGGCCGGGCTATGAGCGAATTCCAGGTCTTGTGATGCAAGGCTATACCGCCCTGGTTCGCGAGGCGCTGCGCCAAATGCCGGAGCGGCCGACCCACATTTTTGTCCAGTCCGGTGTCGGCGGAATAGCGGCGGGCGTCGCAGGGTTCATGGCGGCCGAATTTGGCGGCAACCGGCCGAAATTCATCGTCGTCGATCCCGCCCGTGCGGCCTGTCTTTTCGAAAGCGCCAAGGCCGGGCATGCCGTCAGGATTGCGCATGGTGAGCCGACCGTCATGGCCATGCTGGAATGCTATGAACCGTCGCTCGTCGCCTGGCGCATCTTGTCGCGCGTTGCCGACGGGTTCATGACAGTGGATGAGGCGGATGCGGTGTCAGCGATGAGGGCCCTTGCAACCCCCTTGACGGGCGATCCTGCCATCGTGGCGGGAGAGAGCGGTGGCGTTGGTCTTGCGGCGCTGATCAAGGCCACCTGCGATCCTGCGATCAAGGCCGCGCTCGGTTTGGATGAAGGAGCCCGTGTTTTCCTGATCAACACCGAGGGTGCCACCGATCCGGAGAAATACAGGGAACTCGTCGGCGCAACACCTCAGGAGGTGCAGGCAGGCATTGTGTCCCACTGCGCCGCAGAGGAAAAGTAGATGACAATTGATCTCAAAGACTTGCACCGCGACATGACAGCCTGGCGGCACGACCTGCATGCCCATCCGGAATTCGGTTTCGAAGAAAAAAGGACCTCGTCCTTCGTTGCCGCCAAGCTTTTGGAATTTAATCTCGACGGCGTGGCGGAAGGTGTCGGCGGGACGGGTGTCGTCGGCACGCTGAAGCGCGGAACGGGCAATCGCGCGATTGCGCTGCGCGCCGACATGGATGCGTTGAGGATCAACGAGCAGGGCGATCACGCCCACCGCTCTCAAAATCCCGGCGTCATGCATGCCTGCGGCCACGACGGCCACACGGCCATGCTTCTTGGCGCTGCCAGGATACTGGCGCAGGAAGGCGGCTTCGACGGAACGGTGCACTTCATTTTCCAGCCCGCAGAGGAATGGGGCAAAGGCGCGCTCGCCATGCTGGATGATGGATTGCTGCAGCGTTTTCCATTCGAGGAAATCTACGGCCTGCACAACCTGCCGGGCCTGCCGGTCGGGCACTTTGAGACCCGTGCCGGAGCCATCATGTCGGCCGAGGACAATTTCGAGATTGTCCTGAAAGGTGTGGGCGGCCATGCCGCGCGGCCGCATTGGGGAAACGAAGTGCTCGTTGCCGCATGCGCACTCGTGACCAGTCTGCAGACCATCGTCTCCAGACGGCTGAGCCCCACTGATGTCGGTGTCGTATCCGTTACCGAACTGATCACTGACGGAACCCGTAACGCCCTGCCCGGCTTGGCGCGAATCCTCGGCGACGCACGTAGCTTTCATCCGAAGATCAGCGCGACAATTGAAAAGCAGATGAGAACCATCGCCGAGGGAATAGCACTGGCGCACAATGTCACGGCGGAAGTGACCTATACGCGCGAATTCATACCCCTTCTCAACGACGCGATCCTTGTGGAAGAAGCATTTGCTGCAGCGCGCACGGTCTTCGATCCCGGGGAAGTCCGCGTTGCAGACGAACCGATGACCGGATCCGAGGACTTCGCCCGCTTTCTGCAACACGTGCCGGGCGTCTTCGCCTTCGTCGGCAACGGCCGGGACTCCGCGCCGCTGCACAACCCGCAATTCGATTTCAACGATCAGGGCCTTCTGGATGGTGCAAGGTTTCATGCCGCCATCGTGCGGCAACGCCTGCCGCCGTCTGCGTGACGTCAACAATCCACGCGCACGCTATCGTGTCTCGCCATGGTGTCATGATGATCGCATCCCAAAAAACATAAAAACCCGCTCGCAACGGCCTGTTGTAAGCGGGTTCAGCGTTGAACGGGGTTCCACATGCGATCAGCGGCGGGCGCTATGACCGACCACCTGCAATCGTCAGACCAGCCGGCTCTGCTCGACGGCGGCTTCGATGAAGCTTGCAAACAGCGGATGCGGGTCGAGCGGGCGGCTCTTCAGCTCCGGGTGATACTGGACACCGATAAACCACGGATGATCCGGGTATTCGACCGTTTCAGGCAGGACGCCGTCCGGCGACATGCCGGAGAATTCCAGGCCGCAAGCTTCCAGGCGATCCTTGTAGTCGACATTCACTTCGTAGCGATGACGGTGACGCTCGGAAATCTCGGTCGAGCCGTAGATATCGGCAATTTTGGTGCCTTTCTTCAGGCTGGCCTTGTAGGCGCCGAGGCGCATGGTGCCGCCGAGATCGCCCGACGCCGCGCGCTTCTCCAGCGCATTGCCCTTCACCCATTCTGTCATCAGACCAACGACAGGCTCTTCGGTCTTGCCGAATTCGGTCGACGAGGCCTTTTCGATGCCGGCCAGATTGCGGGCTGCTTCGACAACCGCCATCTGCATGCCGAAGCAGATGCCGAAATAGGGCACGTTGCGTTCGCGGGCAAAACGGACTGCTTGAATCTTGCCTTCGGAACCGCGCTCGCCAAACCCGCCGGGAACGAGAATGCCGTTGACCTTTTCGAGGTAAGGCGACGGGTCTTCCTTTTCGAAGATCTCGGATTCGATCCACTCGAGCTTGACCTTGATGCGGTTGGCGATGCCGCCGTGATACAGTGCCTCGATCAGCGACTTGTAGGCATCCTTGAGGCCCGTGTACTTGCCGACGATGGCGATGGTCACCTCGCCTTCCGGCGTGCGAATGCGGTTGGCGACGTCAAGCCAGTTTTCGATACGCGGTGCCGGCGCCGGCTCAATGCCGAAGGCGGCCAGAACCTCGTTGTCGAGGCCTTCCTTGTGATAGGCGATCGGCACATCGTAGATCGACGCGACATCGAGCGCCTGGATGACGGCCGACGGGCGGACGTTGCAGAACAGCGACAGCTTGCGGCGTTCGGCTTCCGGGATTTCGCGGTCGGCACGCACGAGCAGGATATCGGGATGGATACCGAGCGCCTGTAGTTCCTTGACCGAATGCTGGGTCGGCTTGGTCTTCAATTCGCCGGCAGCCGCGATGTAAGGCATCAGGGTCAGGTGGAGATAGACCGCGGTGCCGCGCGGCAGATCGTTCTTGAGCTGGCGGATCGCCTCCATGAACGGCATCGCCTCGATATCGCCGACCGTGCCGCCGATCTCGCAGATGACGAAGTCGAAATCGTCATTGCCTTCGGTGACGAAATTCTTGATCTCGTTGGTGACGTGCGGGATGACCTGGACGGTGGCGCCGAGATAATCGCCGCGGCGTTCCTTGTCGATGATGTTCTTGTAGATGCGGCCGGTGGTGATGTTGTCGGTCTTGGTCGCCGAGCGGCCGGTAAAGCGCTCGTAGTGACCGAGATCGAGGTCCGTCTCCGCGCCATCGTCCGTCACGAACACTTCGCCGTGCTGCGTCGGGCTCATGGTGCCCGGATCGACGTTGAGATAGGGGTCAAGTTTGCGAAGCCGCACCCGGTAGCCCCGGGCCTGCAGCAACGCTCCGAGAGCAGCTGCGGCTATCCCTTTTCCAAGGGAAGATACCACGCCGCCAGTGATGAATACATATCGCGCCATGGGCTTCACCGGATACCGTTTCAAAAATGATTCCGCCACCGAAAAATTCATCTTTCAGAATTTTTCCGTTCAAAAGTGTCTGGTGGCAGAATTCAAACAAAAGAAAACCGGCGGAAGACTGGCTTCCGCCGGCGATTATATCTGCTTCGGCCTTACTGGCCGCTTGGAACGTCCGAACCGGATGTCGCCGGCTTTGTTTCGGTCGTTGCCGGGGTCTGCGTGGCAGGCGTTTGTGTCTGCGTGGCAGGTGTCTGCGTAGCCGGGGTCTGGGTGTTGGCGCCGGACTGCGCAGGCGTCTCGCCAGCAGGCGGGGTGGTGCCGCCGCCGAGCGAATCAAGCACGCCCTTGCCGTTGTTCGTCGTGCCGGGGATACGGTCGAGAACGTCGGTCGCATTCGGCTGGTAGCGGGCCAGAATGCCCATGCCGAGCGCCAGGACGAAGAACAGGGCAGCAAGGATCGCGGTGGTGCGGGTCAGCGCATTGGCCGTGCCGCGGGCGGACATGAAGCCCGAACCGCCGCCGATTCCCAGGCCGCCGCCTTCGGAACGCTGAATGAGCACGACGCCGATCAGCGCCAGCACAACCATGAGATAGATGACAAGCAATACGGTCTGCATTTTGTCCAGTCCTGCCTTAGACCACGCTTCATCCGGCTTCTGAGAAAGCCAAAGACAGACGCGCGATCGAGTGATCGTCCGGCATGGAAGACGCAGAGAAATTGCAACGCAAGTTTCAGCGTCCGCTCCACGCGGCAAAGATTAGTGTTGGCGGCTGCATATACCAAGCCACCGCGCATTAAAAGCCCCTACAGCGCCGCGCGTCAAACATGACGCGCAAAAGGCGCTGTAGAACTTTGAAGATGCTGCATAATTATGCAGCGCCCGTCTATAGGCGGACTTAGGCCGTCAATTCTTCATACGCCCGGTAGATGGCGAGGAAGTCGTCGGCTTTCAAGCTTGCCCCACCGATCAAAGCACCATCGACATTGGCAACGCCCATCAGTTCCTTGGCATTGCCCGGTTTGACCGAGCCGCCATAGAGGATGCGCATCCTGGCACCGGCCGGGCCAAAGCGTGCTACCAGTTGCGAACGCTGGAAGGCATGGGCTTCCTCGACGTCTGCTGCCGTCGGCGTCAGGCCGGTGCCGATTGCCCAGACAGGCTCGTAGGCGATGACGGTATTTTCAGCGGTGGCGCTATCGGGAATGGAGCCGGCGAGCTGGCGCTTCAACACATCCAGCGTCTGGCCGGCCTTGCGCTCGTCGCCGGTCTCGCCGACGCAGATGATGGCGACGAGGCCAGCGCCATAGGCAGCCTCGGCCTTGGCGCGCACGAGGGCGTCGGTTTCGTTGTGGTCGGTGCGGCGCTCGGAATGGCCAACGATCACGTGGGTCCCGAAGCAGTCGGCGACCATCTCGGCGGAGATGTCGCCTGTATGGGCGCCGGAGACTTTTTCGTGGCAATCCTGCGCGCCGATCAGAAGCGGGCTGTCATCGCAGAGCGCCGTTGCCACATAAAGCAGCGTCGCCGGCGGGCAGATCAGCGTTTCGACCTTTTGCGAAAGACTGCCCTTGACGCCTTCCGCCATCGCCTTGATCTGGTCGAGCGAAGCCCGCAAACCATTCATCTTCCAGTTTCCGGCAACAAGCGGTTTTACGTCGGGCGTCATGTCGTCTCCTCAAGGGTATTGTCCTTTTCCCGGCAAAGGCCCTAGCAAATAAGCTAGGCAAAGAAAAGCAGGACGGCCGCGCTACGACCGATTTGCCTGCAGTGCCGCGCGTCATTCATGACGCGTAAAGGTCGCTGTAGCCTTTAAATTTACGGCATAGTTTTTCCTTAAATCGATCCGATTTAGGGAAAATTATGCAATAGGCCCGGTATCGAAACCGTGATGGACGGACGGCTTGTTCGCACCCTGCGAAAGAGCGATGATTCGATGCGGATTTTGACAGTTGGAGGCCGGTGATGCTGCGCAACGGGGCTGACGCGTTCGGGTGGGTTACCATCGTCCTTCACTGGACCATCGCCGTTCTGATCGCAGGACTATTGGTGCTCGGCTATATCATGACCCGGCCGGACATAGACCCGGTGTTGCAGTTTAACCTCTTCCAGTGGCACAAATCCTTCGGCTTCACCGCGCTTGCCCTTTCGGCGATCCGGATCGTCTGGTGGCTGGCAGGCAAACATCCGGCACCGGTTGCCGGCCTCTCGGCACTTGAAAAGCAGGCGAGCTCCGCCGTCCACATCCTGCTTGCCTGCCTGACGCTTGCGGTGCCGGTCACCGGATGGGCGCTCGCCTCGGCTTCGACGCTGGATATCCCGAGCTTCTTTTTCGATCTCGTCGTCATCCCGCACCTGCCGCTGGAAAAATCCGCGGTCGCGGAAGCCTCGTGGGCAACAGCACATGCGATTTTCGCCTACAGCCTCGGCGCGCTGGCGATCCTGCATGCGGGTGCCGCCTTCCACCATCATTTCATCCGCCATGACGCTGTGCTCGTTCGCATGCTGCGCGGCAGCCGGCGCGACGGCTAGGAATATTCCTGCAGCATTGGGCGTCCTACGAAGCGAACCCACCTACCGGGAAGGACCGCAGACATGTCCGCACGTTTAGTAACGATCACAGCCGCATTGATGACGCTGGCGGGTTACGCCTTGCATGCGTCCCCCTCCGAAGCCAGGGCACCGAGCCTCGACGATGCAGCCGGCCGCTACGACATCAGCGCATCCTCACAGATCAATTTTACGGTCGGCCAGGTCGGTGGTGGCGGTATTTCCGGAAAATTCGCAAAATTCTCCGGTACATTTCAGCTGGATGGCCGGGACATTCGTAAGTCCGTCGTTGAATTCGCGCTGTTCCCGGAAGCGGTCCAGACCGGCGAATCCCGTATCGAGGACTTCCTGCGCTCGAGCGCCGTCTTCGATAGCGCGAACCACCCGAAAATCGTCTTCCGCTCGACGAAGATCACCCAGACGGGCGACGACACGGCCCGGATCGAGGGCAAACTGACGGCAAAAGGCACGACCAGAACCGAACATTTCGACGCAAAACTGACGAAATGGAACCGGCGCAACATCAGCTTTCACATCCAGGGCGGCGTCTACCGTACGCGCTACAACATGTCGGTCGGAACACCGATCTATTCCAACATCGTGCAGTTCGACATGATCGTGAACGGACAAAAACACTAGCATTCCCGCCGGGCTGCATTCTTCCAAACCCGCCGGCTGTTCCTGCGGGAACATGCCAGCAAACCGGTTGAGGGCCATGATGCCGCGAAGCCGTCACTGCCGCCTTCGGGAATTGACGGCTTGCAAATGCACTTTAATCTTCGCAGACATTGCGCATTCTTTGACTTATTTCATGGCCTGGAGATCCGGGGCGGATACATGCGGTATGCTTTTTTCAAAACTCTGGTTTTAAGTCTCTGCCTGCATCCGGTAGCAGCCAGCGCGCAGGAGGTCCTGACCACAGCAACACCGGACTTGCTGATCCGCTCGCTCGACCCCGTGCTGGTGCAAAAGGAAAAAACACGCGGATTGAAGATTACCGACGCCAAGAATCTGGAGCTGATCAACAGCTATGGTGACAAGGTTGCGGCGACGGTCAATCTCGCGGTCAACTTTCACTTCGGCTCCGCCGAGCTGACCCCGCAGGCCCAGCGCCTTCTCGATAGCGTCGGCACAGCGCTCCAATCCAGCGACCTTGCGTCCTACCGGTTCCTGATCGGCGGCCATACGGATGCGGCCGGCACCGACGATGAAAATCTCGACCTCAGCCGGGCGCGGGCCGCCTCGACAACGCGATATCTGCTCACGCATTACAAGATCGAGCCGCGACGGCTGGTTTTGCGCGCATTCGGCGAAACCGCCCTGCTGTTTCCAGCCGACCCAGAGGATGGCCGCAATCGCAGGGTCGAGATTTCGACGCTGAAACAATAGCGCCTCCAGACAGACAGAATCAAAAGGGCACGGGGCATGCGGCACCGTGCCCTTTTAAATTTCTTGAACCGGTCAGCCGATCTGGCTGCCGACGAAATCCTTGACGATGCGGATGATACCGCGGCCAAGCAGGTCATCGAGCGCATCGGCGAACTGATCGACGTGCTGGCGTTCGCAGATCAGCGGCGGCTCGAGCCGGATGACGTTGCGATTGTATTCCGTGAAGGCAACCAGCGTATCGTAGTCGCGTAAGAGTAGCGCGCCGATAAAGCCCGACAGCGATCCCTTCAGCTTGTCGTCGAGAACCGAGACGACCGGGCGCAGGACCATTGGCAGGGTCTGGCTGAAATCCTGGAATTCGAGACCGACCATAAGGCCCTGACCACGAACATCCTTGATGATCTTCGGATATTTGGCCTTCAGCGCATTCAGCCGTTCGAGGAGGTATTCGCCCTGCACTGCCGCGTTCTCGATCAGGTCCTCGTCATACATGATATTGAGGCCCTCGATGGCCGTAATGCAGGCCTCGCCGATGCCGCCGAATGTGGCATGGGCGTGGATCATCGCTGTCGCTTTGGTACCATAGGCCTTCATGTAGACGTCGCGCCTGGCGATCATGGCTGCCATGGCCGACTTGCCGCCGCCGAGCGATTTTGCCAGCGCCGTCACGTCCGGAACCACGCCTGCATGTTCGAAGGCGAAGAAGCGGCCCGAACGGCCCATGCCGCACTGGACCTCGTCGGCGACCCAGATGACGCCGTGCTTGTCGCAGAGCGCGCGAACCTCGCGCCAGAATTCCGGTGAAGCCTGGACGATGCCGCCGCCGCCCTGGATGGTTTCGAGGACCAGAATACCGATCGACGGATCGCGCTCGAAAGCATTGCGGATGGCATCGATATCGCCGAACGGCACCTTGACGTTGTTATCGAGCAGCTTGAATTCGCCGCGATAAAGCGGGCCGTCGGTGATCGACAGAACACCCTTAGTCTTTCCGTGGAAGGAATTTTCGGCATAGACGATGCGCGGACGCTTGGGCCCCGCGGCGCGTTCGGCGACCTTGAGGGCGGCCTCCATGGCTTCCGAACCGGAGGAACCGAGGAAGACCATGTCGAGATCACCCGGCGCGATCGTCGCAAGGTTCCTGGCGAGTGCTGCCGCATATTGCGACAGGAACGCGATTGCAATCTCGTGACGGTTCTCGTCCTGGAACTTTTTACGCGCCGACAGGATGCGGGGATGGTTGTGGCCAAAGGCGAGCGAACCGAAACCGCCGAAGAAATCGAGAATCTTGCGACCATTCTGGTCGGTATAATACATGCCTTCGGCGCTTTCGACCTTCACCTTGTTGAAGCCGAGCAGCTTCATGAAATGAAGCTGACCGGGGTTCAGGTGGTCCTTGAAGAAGGCCGTCATGTCGGCAAGGCTCATGGCCTTTGCCTGTTCAACGGTGATGAGGTTCGGCTTGCGGATACCGCCTTGAACAGGGGCATCAGGACCGGCCGCGTCAATGGCGACGCCTTGCGTTTTGTCGAGCATTGTCGTTATCCCCTGGTTCATTCGGCCGGTACGGCGGATGCGTGTGCGAAGGTCTTGCCGGCCTTCTTGGCGCGATATTCGTCATAGGCTGCGATCAGCATGGCGCCATCGTTGTAGCGCGCCTTCCAGCCGAGCTCCTTCTTGAGTTTGCCTGTTTCGCGGATACACATCTCGTCGGCGATCAGATACTGTTCCGGATCCATGATCGGCAGATTGACAAAATCGAAGGCGGCGAGCGTTGCCTTGACCGCGAAAGCGGGCGTCGGCAAAAGGAATGACTTCGAGCCTGCATGCACGATCAGGTCGCCAAGCAGCTTCTTCACCGAAGGCGGATTGTCGGAGCCCAGATTGTAGGCTTCGCTCGGCACGCCGCCCTTCCAGGCAAGACGGGCAGCCTCGGCGCAATCGAACACCGAAATAAACTGGTAGGGGTTCTTGCCCGAACCGATCATCGGCACCGGCAGGTTGGCGTCGATCAGCTTGAACAGCTTTTCCAGAATACCGAGACGGCCGGGACCAATGATCAGGCGCGGGCGAAATATCGAGATGTTCATGCCTTGCCTGCGCCATTCGCCAGCAAGCTGCTCGGTTGCCCATTTCGACTTGCCGTATTCGCCGAGCGGCTTGGCCGGATGTGCTTCTGTCTGCGGCGACATGATCGTGTGGCCGTAGATCATGTCGGTGGTGAACTGCACGAGCCGGTTGGCACCGGACTTTGCCGTCGCCTTCATGATGTTTTCGGCGCCGTAATAGTTGACCGGCCAGAAGAACTGCCAGCGCTTGGAGCGCACCTGCAACGGCGACAGCATCTTGGCCGCCATGTTGTAGACCATGTCGTCCGGGCCAATTTCGACCTTCATCACCTCGTCCGCATTGGTGACATCGCAATGGACGAACCGGGCGCGGGCGTAGTGCGGCAGGTCGGACTTGACAATATCGGCAACGAGGACCTCTTCACCGTCCTGCACCAGACGTTCGGCCAGGTGCCGGCCGACGAAACCGTCACCGCCGAAAATGATATGCTTCATGATGCGCTCCCGATTTTTGCTGTTTTTGCGCCCGCCGCTTCAAGCGAAGGCTGATCCTCGTGCAAGGACGCCCCAGACAGGCCGGATTGGGCGATGAGAATGGTTCCGACGCAGATGAAGCCGATGCCGGCGATGCGCCAAGCGTTCAGATCCTCGTGGAAGACGAAATAGGCAAAGACGGCCACGGCCACATAGGCGAGGCTCAGAAATGGATAGGCGAAGGAGAGTTCCACCTTGGAAAGCACGTAGAGATGCGACACCATCGAAATGACGAAGGTCGCAAGTCCGGCGAAGACCCAAGGGTTGAAAACCACCTGGAAAACTCGGGCAATGAAAGTATCAGCCGTGAAGCTCAGCGGTCCAAGCGAGAGCATGCCCTGCTTGAGCATGACTTGTGCCGCCGCGTTGGTGAGTACGGTGAAGAGAATGAATAGGATATACTTCATGCAGGTGTCCCCTGTTTCCGCCCCGATCCCTACATGCAAGAGCCGTATATTCGGTGAAATTCCCGCATTTATTTAATTAAAATTGTCGCTATTCTTATTTTGGCAAAGCCAAGGCCGTCCTGTTCCAGAAGTTCGACACCATCGCCGGATCGCGCAGCTCTTCCAGCTTGCGCCATTTTGGGAACGAGGATTCAAAGGTTTGCGGGCTCATCCGGGCATCCTTGTAGGGATTGATGGCGCCACCGGCCTCGATGACCATCGCATCGAGCCTGTCGAGCAGCTTAAGGGTCTGTTCACCCTGATTGCCGAAATCCAGCGTCAGAGTGAATCCGGGCCTTGGGAAGGACAAAAGCCCTCCCGATTTCTGCTCGCCGAATTTCTTCAGCACGGTGAGAAAAGAGGCATGCCCCGCCTTGCGTGCCGCCTCCATCAGACGCCCCGTCAACACCCGTGCATTGTCTGACGGATAGACGCTCTGGTGCTGATAGAGCCCCTTTGGTCCATAGAGCCAGTTCCAGTGGCCGATCGCATCCAGCGGATGGAAATAGCCCGGCCATTTGACCGTCTTGACCGTTTCTCCCGGCTTTTCCTTGCGGAAATACAGTTCGTTGAATGCCTTCAGCGTCACTCTGTTCAAGAGATTGAACGGCGGCGCAAACGGCACCGACAACCTCTTCGCGCGCGGTATGTCGGGAAACTCGCAGGAGGCGTCGGCGTGATCCCCGGCAAGAAGGACGCCCCTGCCCGCCCGCCTGCCGGTCGCCAGCTGATCGATCCATGCGACGGAATATTCATGTTCGGCGTCCACGGTTTCGACCATCCCGAAATAATCGCCCAGGCTGTCGAAACGGATGGCATGCTGCTGGATATGGGCGGACGGTACCTTCATCAGCTGCAGGTCAACCGACAGGATCAGCCCTGTCAGGCCCATGCCGCCGATGGTGGCGTAGAACAAGTCACGGTTTTCCGTCGCCGAACAGGTCAAAAGCTCACCGCTGGAACGCAGCAATGTCAGGCTAAGCACATGCTTGCCGAACGTGCCACGCGCGTGATGGTTCTTGCCGTGAACGTCGTTTGCAACGGCACCGGCGATGGTGACCGAAGCGGTTCCCGGCGTCACCGGCAGGAAAAACCGGTGTGGGATTGCCTGCTCAAGCACGGAGCGAAGCCTCACGCCGGCGTCGCAGGAGACAATTCCGGTTCCCGGATCAAAGCCGAGAATACGGGTGCGCATGCGGCTGTCGATCAGCTTGCCCTGATCGTTATGGCAGCTGTCGCCATAGGACCGTCCGTTGCCGAACGGCAGGAACGCGCCAGCCGCCGCATTCTCGCGCAGGTTCTCATAGGCATCGGGCGATACGGACTGCCGGGGGCGGCAATCAATCCGGCCCCAGCTGTCAAACTCTCCAGCGGTCATGGCGAACCCAGTGTGCCGGCAAGCACCAGCGACGCACCGATGGCCATGGTGACGAGACTGCGCCAGTCGCGCATGATGAACACCACCGGATCCTCATGCAGCATGCCGCGGCGGGCCAGCATCCAGATCCTGAGCAGCATGTAGAGGACCAGCGGGCAGAGCGGCCACAATGCCCATGGCAGCGTGTACATCTCCTGCATTTCCTTGCTGTGAATATAGAGCGCCAGAACCAGTGCCGAGGCAAAGGCGGAGGAGACGCCGGCCTGTCCGACCATTTCGAAATCGACGGCCATATAGCCGCGGCCCGGCACCTGGTTGCCGTCACGCCCGTTATAATCGTCGAGCTCGACGTAACGCTTGACGAGCGCCAGGCTGAGGAAAAAGAAGATCGAGAACGACAAAAGCCAGAACGACAGCTCCGTGCCGGTCGCTGCCGAACCGGCGATGATCCGGACGGTGTAGAGCCCGGCGAGCGTGAAGACGTCGACCAACAGCTTGCGCTTGAGCACGAAGGTATAGGCGGTGGTGGCGAACGCATAGAAGCTAAGGACGAGCGCAAAATCACAAGGCAGCGCGGCCGTCAGCGACAGTGAGGCGATGAACAGGCAAAGCGCGATCACCAGTCCCATCGGCACCGACATCTGGCCGCTTGCCAGGGGCCTGTTGCGCTTGGTCGGATGGCGGCGGTCATTGGTGAGGTCCGACAGGTCGTTGATGACGTAGACGGCCGAGGCAAGAAAGCTGAAAGCGAAGAAGGCAAGCAGGACGTTGATCACCGCATCCATGTGCAGGATATCGTGATTGAGCACCATTGGCACGCCGATCAGCACGTTCTTTGCCCATTGATGCACGCGGATCGATTTCAACGCCGCAAGGCGGCTGGTCCTGCCGGTATCGAGCCGTTCGGCGTCATGCGCGCGGCGCCATTTTTCAGCCGCAGCGTCCGGTGCCACGACAATGGCCTTGCGCGCCGCATCGAAGACCGGCACGTCATCGCGGCTATTGCCCATATAATCGAAACCGCCCTCACCGAACTGTTCGGTCAACTTATCCCGCTTGCGGCGGCTGGTGAGGTTGATTTCTGCGGTGCTGTGCAGGACGGAGGAAAAAACGCCGGTATGGGCCGCGACCCCGAGCGCCACGCTTTCGGCGGCGCCGGTGACAAGGATGACCTGCCTGCCTGTTTCGCGCTCGCGTGTCAGGCGCTTGAGCACCGCCTCGCGATAGGGCCAGTCGGCCGCCTGACGTCCCGAGCGCGCGGCAACCTCGTATTTCAGCCGCGCCTTGCCCTTCGACATCCAGAAAAGAACTGCAAACACCATCAGCGGATTGCGCAAAAGAATGATCGCCACGCCCTCCCAGAGCGTGTCGGCGGCAAGCAAGGTGCCGTCGAGATCGACGCACAGCGGAATATGCTGCGTTTCTGTCCGAGCATCCATAAGATCAAACCCCGAGAATATATGCCCGGGACAGTCCCACGATCAGCTTTCGAAAAAGCAAACAACGCTCGCTCTGACGTTTCAAACCGCTGCGTTGGTTAATGAATCCCCGACATATCGGGAGCCTCAATCCAGCCCGATCCAGTTCAGTGCATCGCGCCAGTCCGTCATGCGAACGGGGGTTCCATGCGATCCGGTCTGGAACAACACGATGCGGCTGGGATAATTCGCGGCTTTCAAGGAACGATAGAGTGCGATCTGATCGGCTGCCGCATAAACACTGTCGGCACCGCCGTGGCTGAAGAACATCGGCAGCCTCTTTTTGTAGGCGGCACTCTTGCCGAAGGTGGGGTCGGCAGGGCCTCCCATGATCATCATGCCTTTGAGGGCCGCGACCGCCTGCGGATTGCGCGTGAGGCCCCAGCAAATGAAGCTGCCCATCGAGGCGCAGGCAAGCACGACCGGCTTGCCGGGTGACTGCTTTTGAGCATAGGCGATCAGTGCAGCGATATCTGCGACCCCGGCATCATCGAAGGAGCGGACGCTCGGCGCATAGTAGACACCGCCATTGCCAAAGGCGAGATTTTTCAGCCGGTTGAAATTGCCGCCGAACGACCAGTCATTGGCGCCGAGGCGCCGGTCGCCTCCCCGGCCATGGACGAAGATCACCGAGAATGCCGCGCCGTTCAAGGCGCCGACCCGCATCACATCGAGCGGCCGGCCGCCAAGATCCAGCGTCTCGTTGACCTGCTCGCTCTTGATGCCGAGCGACACATAGGCGCGTTTTGCGCGGCGCTCCGGAACCTGGTCGCGGCCATCGATATCGCGCATTTTCTGGTAGTCGATGACGCGGTAGTCGCCGCCATCCTGAGTTTCGAGGACCGTGCCATAGGAAAACAGCTCATCCTTGAACGGCTTCAGGGGCGCGGCTTGCACCGGTAAAACCAGAACGACGGCAGCAACGACGGCAAAAAGGCCGCGAAAGATCAAATGAGCTGTGGACATGTGCATCCGGAATGTTCCTCTTTTGATCCAAGCCTTGCCATCAGACCTTCCGCAACGCAACAGTTGGGGCTATTGAAGGCACGATCAGCGTATTGGCGCGTGCCGGCTGAACCCTATGGCGGGCCCGGTCGCTCTCGCGCCAAGAATTTGGCAGAATTCCGGTGATTCGCGCAGACATTCATGGCGGTTTCATCCGCAACCTTGATCGTGCGAAAAAAATCGCCACCACGGAAAGACCTCAAAGCAGACTATGACCGACAGCAACGATCTCTTTTCAGCATTCCCCGAGGTGTCCAAGCCCGCGGCGGACCCTGTCGTGCCGAAACCGGTTGTTGCCACACCCGTCGCGGCTCCAGCGGTGGAGCAGCGCACCAACGCGACGCCTGCCCTGAAAACAGACAATGGCGACTACAACGCGTCGGCCATCGAAGTGCTCGAGGGGCTGGAGCCGGTGCGCCGGCGTCCGGGCATGTATATCGGCGGCACCGACGAAAAGGCGCTGCATCACCTGTTTGCCGAAGTCATCGACAACTCGATGGACGAAGCGGTGGCGGGGCATGCCAATTTCATCGATGTCCATCTCGATGCCGAAGGCTGCCTGTCCGTTACCGATAACGGCCGCGGCATCCCGGTCGAGAACCATCCGAAATTTCCGGGCAAGTCGACGCTCGAAGTGATCATGACCATCCTGCACGCGGGCGGCAAGTTCGACAGCAAGGTCTACGAGACGTCAGGCGGTCTGCACGGCGTCGGCGTTTCCGTCGTCAACGCGCTGTCGGATATTCTCGAAGTCGAGGTTGCCCGTAACCGCAAGCTCTACCGCCAGCGATTTTCGCGCGGCATTCCGCAAGGGGGGCTGGAGGAACTGGGCGACATCCAGAACCGGCGCGGCACCAAGGTCAAGTTCCATCCGGATCCGGAGATTTTCGGCTCGCACGCGAAATTCGACCCTGCCCGGCTGTTTCGCATGGCGCGATCGAAGGCCTATCTGTTCGGCGGCGTCGAAATCCGCTGGTCCTGCGATCCCTCGCTGACCGAAGGCACCGAGACGCCCGACAAGGCCGTGTTTCACTTCCCCGGCGGCCTGAAGGACTATCTGCAGGCGACGATGGGCAAGGAATTCACCGTCACCCGCGAAATCTTTGCCGGCAAGACGGAAAAGACCGGCGGTCATGGTGCGCTCGAATGGGCAGTCACATGGTATGGCGGCGACAGCGTCGTGCATTCCTATTGCAATACCATTCCGACACCGGAAGGCGGCACGCATGAAGCGGGTTTCCGCATCGCACTGACCAAAGGCCTGAAGGCCTATGCCGAGCTGACACAGAACAAGCGCGCGGCGATCGTCACCACCGAAGACGTGATGATTTCAGCGGCCGGCATGCTGTCGGTGTTCATCCGCGAGCCGGAATTCGTCGGCCAGACCAAGGACAAGCTGGCAACCGTCGAAGCACAGCGCATCGTCGAGAACGCATTGCGCGACCCCTTCGACCACTTCCTCGCGGACAACCCGCAGGAAGCGGCAAAGCTGCTCGAATGGGTGATCGAGCGCGCTGACGAGCGCGTGCGCCGCCGCAAGGAAAAGGAAGTCAGCCGCAAGACCGCCGTGCGCAAGCTCAGGCTGCCGGGCAAGCTGGCCGACTGCTCGCAGAACTCGGCCGAGGGTGCCGAACTGTTCATCGTCGAAGGCGATTCGGCCGGTGGTTCGGCCAAGCAGGCGCGCAACCGTTCCAACCAGGCGATCCTGCCGCTGCGCGGCAAGATCCTCAACGTCGCCAGCGCCGGCCGCGAAAAACTCGGAGCCAACCAGCAGATCAGCGACCTCGTGCAGGCGCTCGGCTGCGGCACACGCAGCAAGTACCGCGAGGAAGACCTGCGCTACGAGCGCGTCATCGTCATGACCGACGCCGACGTCGATGGTGCTCACATCGCCTCGCTGCTGATCACGTTCTTCTACCAGGAAATGCCCGAGCTCGTCCGGGGCGGCCATCTCTATCTGGCCGTGCCGCCGCTCTACCGCATCACCCAAGGGGCAAAGACGCTCTATGCCCGCGACGACGCACACCGGGTGGAGTTGATGGAGACGGAATTCAACGGCCGCGGCAAGATCGAGATCGGCCGCTTCAAGGGTCTTGGCGAAATGATGCCGGCGCAGCTCAAGGAAACCACGATGGATCCCTCCAAGCGCACGCTTTTGAAGGTCGCCATCGACGAGGTGGATTTCGAAGGCACACGCGAAGCCGTCGACAACCTGATGGGCACCAAGGCAGACGCCCGCTTCCGCTTCATCCAGGAACGTGCGGTGTTTGCGGAAAACCTGGACATCTAGCGCCAAGGCTTCGCAGACTGATTCAACACGCTGTAGAATTGATTCAAGTTTCCGCTCCAACTGACGGAGCGGAAACGATTTTCCCCTGAGTAAACTGACTCTGCGTCAGCCAAACACCTTTTCCATGAAAAGACTATACGGGTCCGGCTGGTAGGAACCGAACGGCCCGATTTCCACATAACCCGCCGTCTTGTAGAGGCCGATGGCCTCCGGCTGATAGATGCCGGTCTCAAGCCGGATCGCGGACAACCCGGCATCACGGCCGTGACCTTCGAGATGTTCCAGCAATTTCCGGCCGATCTTCAGGCCGCGCGCCTGCGGATCGACGAACATGCGCTTGATCTCGGCGCTGCCGTCGCCTGCGTCCACCAAGGCGCAGCAGCCGGCGATCTTTCCTTCATGGCGGGCGACGAAGAAGGAAACGGACGGCTTTTCCAGCGTCGAGACATCGACAAGGTGATTGCTTTCGGCCGGATAGAGCGACTGCGCGTAGGCGTCGGATTGCTCAAGCAGACGCAGGACATCCGGTTGGCGTGGCGATTCTTTTTCAATGGTGACTGACACTTGTCGATGTTCCCTCACAGATCGATTCAGCTGTTGGTGTCCGACTCTAGAAGCAGTTTTCCCGAAACGACAGACCATAATTCTCGCAGGCCCAAGGAACAGCTCTCACGCTGAGAAGCGGACAGAAACAATTTGTTTCGAATTCTTTGCCATCTCGCCTTACTTCCGGAGCAAACGGACACTTAGTTCGGCGAACTCAGTGTCGTTCTCCCGGGGAGCGATCTTCACCCAATTGGAGAAACATCCGCAATGGTTCCTGCCCTGATCGTCATGACAATTCTCGGCTGCGACGACAGCGTCAGCCAATGCCACTACGTCTCGACGGTGAGCGGCACCTGGCAGACGATTGCCGTATGCGATGCGGAATCGCAGAAGCAGTTGCCGAAATTCTCCAACGCCAACTACCCGGTGATCGTCGCTGTCTGCGAAACAGCCGGCGACAAGCTGGCCGATGCCAAGGATCCGGCACCCCTGCCGGAAAGCCAGCCGGCGCTCGATCAGGCACATGCCGTCACGCCCGATCCCGTGCCGGCGCCGCCCACCGCCGAACAGGAACAACCGGGCCTGCCGCGCCGGACGCTGGCGATGGTCACCGGTGCGCTGCCCGACGCATCGACGCTGCGCAACGCCGTGACCAAACCCGTTCACTACATTGAGAACGGCTATTCCTGGGTGGCGCGCAAATTTACGAAGTAGCCGTTACACCAATCCGGCAGCGATCAGACTTTCGGCACTGGCCCGGATTGCCTCATCCCCTGAACGATGCTGCCACCCGAGCAGGCGCTGTGCCTTTTCGTTCGAAATGCGCGCATCGCGGCCAAGTTCGCGGACTATCAGCTTCAGGCCGGGGTCGAAGCGCGAGGCAATTGCCGCCAGCCAGTTGGGCAGAACGAATTTGGGCAGCTTTCTGCCATAGGCCGGGAAATCGCGTTTCAGGACCTTGGCGATATCCTTGATCGACAGCGCCTCGCCGGCGATGATGAAACGCTCGCCGGCCGCCTGCGGGACCGTCATGGCGAGAACATGCGCCTCAGCCGCATCGCGCACATCGACGACCGGCACGCTGAAATCCGGCATGGCAGGATAGCGACCCTTCATCAGGCTTTGCACGAGGCCGACCGACGTGCCGGTTTCCACACCCAGGACAGGGCCGAGGATCATGCCTGGATTGATCACCGAAAGCTCAAGGCCGTTTTCACGGGCAAAGCTCCATGCGGCACGTTCAGCCAGCGTCTTCGATTTGTAATAGGGCGTGGCAAACGGCCCATTGACATCGGTCCAGTCCGTCTCCGAAAAGGGCGCCCTGCCCGGGCCATAGCTGACGGCAGCGATGGAGGATGTCAAAACCACGCGCCGGACGCCGGCCTCTTTCGCAGCCCGTAGCACCCGCAGCGTTCCCTCGCGCGCCGGCAGAATGAGGTCATCCTCGTGTTTGGGAATGCGCGAGGGAAAGGGCGATGCGGTATGGATGATATTGCTGGCGCCGGCAAAGGCAGCATCCCACCCGGCATCGGCCATGAGATCTGCGACAGCGAAGGAGAGCTTTCCTTGAGACGTGCCATCCACGGAACGGATCGCCGCCTCGATGGACTTCGCCTTTTTCAATGACCGCAGGGTTCCGCGAACCTCGTAGCCAGCGCGCAACAATTGCGCCGCGACATGGCGTCCGAGGAACCCGCCTATGCCGGTCAAGACGACCGGTCTTGTCGTATCGTTGTTCATTTCTTCCCCCGCACCCTGCCGCCTTGGTATCCACAAGCTACATGGTGAATTCGCCCCTGTGAGTCAAAGGGGGATGTACCGGTAACGGGTCAGCACGGCCGCCAAAAAGTTAGGCGGCTTCCCGTGCTGCAAGCAGCGCATAGTCACGGGCGGTCTGGCGCTGCTCGGCAATGGTCAGCTTCTCGATGATATCGGCAAGACTGCCGGACGCTTCCAGGACCCGGCTTCTGCCGCGCAGTTTCGACAATAAAGCCGCGGAAATCGTGGCTGTCACGGCCGCTGAACCAATCCGGTTTTCCTTGCGCCAGATCAGCACGGCCTCGGCAAACAGCGCGCTCACGTCGCGGCCAAGGCCCGCACTTTCGAACAGGGCCCGGATGGCATGGATGCGGCCGTCGGAGAGGATCGAGCGCACGCGCTTGTCGGCGACCGCCGACAGGTTGACCATGGCGGCTGCGAAAAAATCGATCTTGCCGGAGCACAATGCGTGCAGAAGGAAAGCCGGGGTCAACCGTCCCGTCACCCGAAGATGCTCCACCAGATCGGGTATCTGATCGGCCTGCGCTGCCCCAGCCATGCCGACAGCGGCCCTGTCGCAGGCTTCGCGGGTGATCCGCTCGACGCGGCGCTCGCCGATCGCTGCCTGCACGAGACCAAAGCCGGAGAGCGCCGCTCCAACCTTCTCGACCAGCGCATGACGGGCGTCGGCCGGTAGATCGTCACGGTCGAGCAGGGTGTTGCGGACCGACCAGAGATGGCCGAGCCGGTCGCTCAGGCGCTTCAACGTCCGGCAGGAAAACCGCGCCTGCTCATTTTCGAGCAGGATCAAGACCTCTTCCTCGCCGCCGATTTCGGCGATGGCCGCGGCAACGGGCCGGGACATGGCCTGACGTGCAGCAATAACCGCACGGGTCTCCGGCGTACCCTTGGCAGCGAGATCGACAAGGTCCATATCGTTGAGCACAGGAGACCGCGAAATGACGGCATAGGCGGTTTCGGGCTGATCCTCGGCAAGCGACAGGATGATCGACCGGGGAATGCGCGCGCAATCGGCGACGGCTTCGGCGAGCGCCAAGCGGACTTTTGGCGAAGGATCGTCGAGAAGAAAGGTCATGGCCATTTCGGCGGCATGCGCGTCGAGCGTATTCATTTCCGCGGCGACATAGGCACGGCCCAATGCGCTCGCTGCCCGAACCCGATCGCCTGTTTTTGCGGTTTCGACCCAACGAAGAAATGCTTGAATGATCACCGACGCCTCACTACACACCAACCAGCCACATCATGGTGCTTCGTAAGTTAGCGATTAAAGGTTTAAGATTGGTTCACCATGTCCGTTAACCGCTTCGAAATGACGCCGGTGATGCTCTGTGCGCCACCGGACGGGCTGATGCCGGACCTAGCAGCACTCGATGGCGCGACCGTCATCGTCGACATCCGGCAGGACTGGGCAACGCCGACAGCGTTTGAAGACGCGCAGGCGGTCATTGATCATCGCAGTGCAGCCACCGGCGCGACATTTTTCCGGGTCGGCATGCCGGACGATGACACGGGACAGGACGCGCTCACGCGGCTGATCGCGCTGCGCCCCACCGGGTTTGTGCTGTCCGGCTGCGGCGGCGCCGCCGATATCCAGCGTTTCGACGTGATGCTGCGGGTCGCTGAAGCCGAACACGGGATCGAACCCGGATCGATTGCCGTTTTCGCCGAAGTCGGCGAGCATTTGGCTTTTTTTGTCCCGCTGGCGTCCCTGCGGGACATTTCGCGGCGGCTGAAAGCCGTTATTTTCGATAGTGAGAGCTTTGCCGGAGCAACCGCAAGCGAGGCCGTCAATACGGCTGCGTCAAGGGCTGGCGCGCCGTCTCTCCTTGCGCGCGCAGCAGCAGTCCTCGCTGCAAGGCAGGCCGGCATCGCCTGCTACGAACTGCTGCAGGACAACAGTGATGACGTGACGGCCACGCGCAAAATCGCCATTGTCGATGGCTTCTCCGGCGTGATCGCGCGCAACACGGCACAACTGGCGGCGCTGCAAGTGCCGTGAGGCGCGGGCGTCAGCGTTTCGGCCGGAACATCTCGAATACGTCGCCAGAGTCGCAATAATCCATGTATCCCATGCGGCCGACCGGCCGAACCTTGGCCATGTCGAAACGTCCGTCACGGATCGCCTCGTCGCGAATGTGAATACCGACAACCTGGCCGATGACCACGTAGTTTTCCGAGAGCGTTCCGTCGAGCGCCTTGGGCTGGAATATTTCCGTCACCTTGCACTCGAGGGCCGCGTAAGCTTCGGCAACGAAGGGTGCCTGCACGAACTGCCCCTCGATGGCCGTCAATCCGGCAAGTGCAAACTCATTCTCGCCGTATGGCACGGGAGCCGAGGTGATGTTCATCGCCTCGCGGATATCGAAGCTGACGAAATTGGCGGTGAACTCACGGGTTTCCTCGATATTGCGAACCGAATCCTTGCGCCCGGACGAAGAAAACATCACCAGCTTCGGCGTGTCGCTGATGGCATTGAAGAAGGAATAGGGCGCCAGATTAAGGCCGCCGCCCAAAGACCTTGAGCCGATCCAGCCGATCGGCCGCGGCGAAACGATGGCCTTGAACGGATCATGGGCAAGGCCATGCACGTTTTCTGCCGTGGCATAAAACATCAGGCGTCCTCGCCGACCCAGGTGACGATGTCGGCAAGCTCCGGCCGCGGCCGTTCCGTCGGCGGAACCTGCGGCGTGCCGATATGAATGAAGCCGGCGATCTTCTCGCCGGGCTGAACGCCGAGCAGCGGATAGGCCTTTTCGTCGAAGGCATACCATTCGGTGAGCCAGTTCGAGCAGAAACCAAGGGCGTTGGCAGCCATCAGCAGATTGAGGCAGACGGCACCGGCCGACATCACCTGCTCCCACTCCGGCACCTTGAAATGCGGCGCCGCCTTGCTGACGACCGCAACGACGACCGGCGCACGGGTCAGGCGGGTATTTTCCACCTTGATCATTTCTTCGGAAAGGTCTGGCTTGGCTATGAGCGCCATCTTCGCCAGCTCGGTGCTCAGGCGCACCCGCTCCTCGCCGCGATAAACGATGAAGCGCCACGGGGCGAGCTTGCCGTGATCGGGTACGCGCGAGGCAAGCTTCAGCATCTCCTCGATTGCAGCCGTGTCCGGCCCGGGTCCGCCCATCTGAAAGGCCGGAATAGAGCGGCGGGTTGCCAGATAATCTCGCAGGCTGATTTCAGTTTTCATCGCCGTCCATTTCCACTAGTTTGCCACCGCAGTTCGTCGCCAATACAGGCAGCCACGAAATCGCCATATCGGCGCTTCAAGTGGAGGCACACACTCAGGATGTCAACCACCTCATGCGCATCAAAGCCGGTCACGTTCGCGCCGTTGTTACAGCGCTTGTTGTCATTGCTGCGGGCTGGCCGGGCCTGCGGGCGCAGGAGCTTGCCGACCCCTTCAAGAGTTTCCCTGCGATATCTGCTCCATCCAAGAAAATGCCGAAGCTCAACAGCTTCAATCCAGTGAGCCCGGATGCAGCGACGGAAGGCCAGACAGCAAAAGACATTCAGCTGGAAGCCCATCTCACCGCGACGGGCAAGCCCGTCGAACAGGGCCTCACCTGGCGCGTTTTCAGCCCTATTCCCGGATCCGACGGTAAACTGCCGCTATTGGCGACATCGGAAGGCGGATCGGCGGCTTTCCAGCTCATCCCCGGCGAATATTTCGTCAATGTCGCCTTCGGCCGCGCCGCAGCGACGCGCAAGATCCGGGTGGCGGAAGCCGGGATTGTTGAAAAGCAGGTGCTCGTTCTGGACGCCGGCGGCGTCATGTTGAACGCCGTATCCGGCAGCGATGTGCGGATTCCGCCCGGCGAACTCAGCTTCTCGATTTTTTCGGCCGATACCAAAGAAGACGGCGAACGCGCGCTCGTGGTCGCCGACGTCAAGCCCAGCACGGTGATCCGGTTGAACACCGGCACCTATCATGTCGTTTCCAACTACGGTTCGGTCAACGCGGTGATTCGCGCCGACATCCAGGTGGAAGCCGGCAAGCTGACAGAAGCGACGATCCAGCACCGCGCTGCCAAACTGACGCTGAAGCTCGTTTCCGAGCCCGGCGGCGAAGCGATCGCCGATACGGCCTGGTCGATCCTCACCTCCTCCGGCGACGTCGTCAGCGAAAGCGTTGGCGCCTTCCCGACACTGGTTCTTGCCGAAGGCGGCTATACGGCGATCGCCCGCAACAACGAGAAGATTTTCCAGCGCGATTTCACCGTCAAGGCCGGCGTCAATACCGATGTCGAGGTCCTGCTGAACGACAAGAGCGCGCAGCCCGCATCCGGCGCATCTGACGCACAGGACTGACGATAGATCAGGATGCGGCCCTTTTGAGGAACCGGCGGCGCGGCGGCGCCATGCAGAACACCCCGTCATAGATTCGCGTCAGGATATCCTTACGATCCGCAATCGCGCTCAACTCTTCCCATGCAATCAGCTGACCGATACGCGACGAGATCGTTGTGCCGGAAAGCCTGCGGAACTCGCGGATCAACAGCGAGATACGCAATGTCATCGACACCTTGCTCGCCAGGTGAAACAGTCGGCCGTTCTGGCCTTCGAAATAGATCGGAATGACGCTTGCCTTGGCGGCCTGGATGAGTTTTGCTGGAAACATCTTCCACGGAAGGTCCTCGGCTCTGCCAAATCCCTTCTTCGCCGTCGCGACACCACCGGCTGGAAAGACGATCAGCGTCACGCCTTCCTTCAGCAGGCGCACTGCCTCATGGCGCGTCTGCATGTTGATCGCCAGCGCCTCCTTGGTTTCCTCAAACGAGATCGGCAATGAATAGGGCGCCATCTCCGGCACCTTCAGAAGCTCGTTGTTGATCAGCACGCGGAACGGGCGGCCGAGCTGCTCGGCCAGCGACAGGACGGCAATGCCGTCGCCGATGCCGAACGGATGGTTTGCGACGATGACGACAGGCGTATCCGGCAAATGACGCGGCGGCCATTCGCCCTGGACACGGACGCGCACGTTGATCAGTTCGAGCATTTCACCGAAAATACGATCGCTCTTGCCGACGATTTCGTGGCGCCACTTGTTATAGAGCCTGGCATAGCGGTTGCGCCCGGCAAGCCCTTCCATGGAGCGAATGAACCAGCGTTTCAGCCGTCGATCGTTTTCGTTGGCGTAAGACAGCTCTTTGAACTGCACGGTGTTCCCCGTTCCACAAAAGGTGCGCCCGAAGGGACGCAGCACAGGCTTTTTACCGGATTTGCGCTCCAACGGCAGTCCCTGCCGAGCACGCATGAACCGGATAGTCTGCCAATGTTACAGTTTTCTGACAGTAGACTAAGGTGTGGCCCGGCCACACCTTCTTATCCGGCCATGCAAACCTGTCGGACGATCAGGCCGTCGCGTTGTTGCGCCGCTCGGCCTTGCGCTTCGCATCCGGCGGCGTTGCTTCAGACACAAGCGAGGCAATTGCCTCGTCGAGCGTCATCGGCGTCTGGGCCTGCGAGCCAAGCCTGCGGATATTGACGGTCCGCTCTTCCGCTTCGCGCATGCCGCAAACGATGATCACCGGCACCTTGGTCACCGAATGCTCACGGACCTTGTAGTTGATCTTCTCGTTGCGGAAGTCGGTCTCGACCTCAAGCCCGGCATCGCGCAGCAGTTCGGCGACTTCGCGGCCGTAATCGTCAGCTTCCGAGGTAATGGTGGCGACGACGACCTGCAGCGGCGAAATCCACAGCGGCATATGGCCGGCGAAGTTTTCGATCAGGATGCCGAGGAAACGTTCCATCGAACCGCAGATGGCGCGGTGGATCATCACCGGTTGGGTTTTTTCCGAATTGCTGTCGATGTAGAAGGCACCGAAGCGTTCCGGCAGGTTGAAGTCGACCTGCGTCGTGCCGCACTGCCATTCCCGGCCGATGGCGTCCTTCAGCGTATATTCGAACTTCGGACCGTAGAAAGCGCCCTCGCCCGGCAGGATACCGGTCTTGATGCGGCCTTCCGACTGCGCCTCGATCGTCTTCAGCACATCCATCATGACGCTTTCGGCGCGATCCCAGAGCGCATCGTCGCCGACGCGCTTTTCCGGACGGGTCGAGAGCTTGACGACGACTTCCTTGAAGCCGAAATCCTGATAGACCGACAGGATCAGGTCGTTGATGCGCAGGCACTCGGCCGCCATCTGCTCGTCGGTGCAGAACACATGCGCGTCGTCCTGCGTAAAGCCGCGCACGCGCATCAGCCCGTGAAGCGCGCCTGAAGGTTCGTAGCGGTGAACGTTGCCGAACTCGGCAAGCCGGATCGGCAGTTCGCGATAGGATTTCAGGCCATGCTTGAAAATCTGGATATGGCCCGGGCAGTTCATCGGTTTAAGCGCAAAGACGCGCTCGTCGTCGGTCTCATCGCCGGCGACCGTCACCTTGAACATGTTGTCTCGGTACCAGCCCCAGTGGCCGGAGGTTTCCCACAGCGACTTGTCGAGCACCTGCGGCGCGTTGACTTCCTGGTAAGTGCCGGCCAGGCGGCGGCGCATATAGGCGACCAGCGTCTGAAAGACGCGCCAGCCCTTGCCGTGCCAGAACACCACGCCTGGGCCTTCTTCCTGGAAATGGAACAGGTCCATCTCGCGGCCAAGCCGGCGATGGTCGCGCTTTTCGGCTTCGGCGAGGATGTGCAGGTACTGGTCGAGTTCTTCCTGCGTGCGCCAGGCCGTACCGTAGATGCGGGTCAGCATCGGATTGTTCGAATCGCCGCGCCAATAGGCGCCGGCCACCCGCATCAGCTTGAAGGCATTGCCGATCTGGCCGGTGGAGGCCATGTGCGGCCCGCGGCAGAGGTCGAACCAGTCGCCCTGATAGTAGATCTTCAGATCCTGATCGGCGGCAATCGCGTCGACCAGCTCGACCTTGTAGGCCTCGCCCTTGTCGGCAAACACCTGACGCGCCTTGTCGCGCGGCCAGATTTCCTTGGTGAAAGGCTTGTTGCGCTGGATGATCTCCTTCATCCGCTTTTCGATCTTCGGCAGATCGTCGGGCGTGAAGGGCTCGTTCTTGGCAAAGTCGTAGTAGAAGCCGTTTTCAATGACCGGACCGATGGTGACCTGCGTCCCCGGCCACAATTCCTGCACGGCCTCAGCCATCACATGGGCCGTGTCGTGGCGGATCAGCTCCAGGGCGCGGGCGTCTTCGCGCGTGACGATCTCGAGCTTGCCGGTGACGACCGGATCGGACAGGTCGCGCAACTCGCCATCCAGCGCGATCGCGATGGCCTTCTTTGCAAGCGATTTGGAGATCGATTCGGCAACGTCGCGGCCCGTCGTGCCAGCGGCGTAGCCGCGCACGGAACCGTCGGGAAATGTAAGGGAAACAGCGTCAGACATAATAATCTCCTATCCAGTCCCGCCAACGAATGCGGGTGGTATGGGTGGAAGCCGGTCATGCCGGCGCGTGCGGTGCGCGGTATAAAGGGAAAGCAGGGGGATTGGAAGGGGTCGTGAGGTCATCTCTGTGACTGCTTCGTTCAAACGTTAACCGGCATCAATGCAAATCGCTTTCGGCAATGATTGATTCAGCGTGCTTTTCTGCTAAGTTACATGTAACCCAATATTTTGAGAGAACCTCCATGCCCTCAAAACCCTCACGTGTAAAAGTCGGTGAACACCGCGCGCGATTGCGCGCTCAGGGCCTTCGGCCGATTCAGATCTGGGTACCGGATGTGCGTGCGCCTTCGTTCAAGACCGAGGCGCGCCGCCAGTCGCTTGCGGTTGCGCAAAGCGCGCAGGCAGAAGACGATCAGGCCTTCATCAACGCGGTCTACGACCGGGGCGATGAATGAGGCGCGGCGACATCTGGACCGTTGCCGGCGGTGGGGATTATGCGGGCAAGCCGCGCCCGGTCGTCATCATCCAGGACGACAATTTCGATTCGACGGCGTCGATAACTATCTGTGCCTTCACATCGGACGAAACGGAAGCGCCGCTATTTCGGCTTCCTGTCGCGCCGAGCGCACGCAACCGCCTTCTTGCGGTATCCCGCCTGATGGTCGACAAAATCACGACCGTGCCGAAATCGAAAATCGGACAGCAGATCGGGCGGCTCGATGACGAGGACATGCTGCGGCTAAACCGTGCCCTGCTGGTCTTCTTCGGGCTCGCGGGCTCGATGAAGAAACAGGATTAGAGTCTCGCAGGCGCGGCCATTGACCGGTCGGAGACCCGCTTGCCGATGTCAGGCGCGTTTCACGTCCGGCAACGCGTCGAGCATTGCGTTAAGCCCGTTGACGGTGTTGGCGTTGCGCAGCGTACCCACGCCCAGCTTCTTCGCCGTCAGATGCGATAGAAGCTTCGTTTCGCTCGGCTTGCCGCCGAAATCGATCCAGAGATCGCCGTCAACCAGGACAAGGCGCAGTTCGGGCGGGGCGATCTTTTCGAGTTTTTCGAGATGCGTGGTGGTGAGCGGCTGGCGCATGACGCGCACGACCGTAACGCTGCCGTTGCCTTCCGGGAAGGGATTTTGGCTGGCAAGCCGTTTCCAGCCACTGGCGCCTCTCACGATGATATCGACATGTTTTCCGAAATGCCGGCGAAACCCCTCCTCCAGCCGCGCCTCGATCACCGCGACCGGTTCGCTGGCGGTCTCGAAGACCAGATTTCCAGTCGACACAAGCGTGCGGGCGTCGCGAAAGCCGAGCCCTTCGGCCATCGCCCGCAGATCCGACATCGCCACGCGGCGCCCAGCTCCGAGGATGATGCTGTGAAGGAGAGCGATATAGGTTGTCATATCTGCGCCTTGCCGGGTTGCCAGTAGCGCCACGGCGTATACCAGTGCTTCGAGGCTGAAAGTTTTTCCGGCACCGGATCGAGCCCACTCGTGCCGCCCGGGCCGCAGCGCATGAAGCGGAACAGCACCATCCATCCGCCCGGCCAGAAGCCGTGGCGGGCGATCGCCTCGTAGCCGTATTCCGAACAGGTGGGGATATGCCGGCAGGAATTGCCGATAAAGCCCGACAGGGTCAGTTGATAGAGCCGGATGAAGGCCATGCCGAAAAGCCGGCCCGGGGTCTTGCGAAACGGGCCTGCGTAGTTGCGGCCTGAATAGGGCCGTCTTGCGCCGGTGGCATCATGGCCCTGACATCCCGGTTCGCCGCACATCTCAGCCGGCAACCTTGACCAGGCGCGAAGCTTCGATCTGGCCGATCGCATCGACCACGGCATCGAAAGTCAGCATGGTCGAGGCGTGGCGGGCCTTGTAATCCCTGACCGGTTTCAGGAAGCGCATGTCCTCGAAACGACCAACCGGCCCCTCGCCGTCCGCCTTCAGCATTTCCAGCATATCTTCACGCGCCCGGCGGATTTCAGCGGCTGTGGCACCAACGACATGGCGAGCCATGATCGAGGACGAAGCCTGCCCCAGAGCGCAGGCTTTCACCTCATGGGCGAAGTCGGTGACGGTATCGCCGTCCATCTTCAGGCCGATCCGGACCTTCGAGCCACACAGCTTGGAATGGGCGCTTGCCTCCGCGTCGGGATCGGCAAGCGTGCCGCTTTTCGGGATATTACCGGCAAACTCAAGAATCCTGCTGTTATAGATTTCATCCATCATTCGGCGCGATCCGCTTGTTTTTGCGCGTTTCCAGACAAACGGCGCATGATTTTCTATCGTATCTGAGAAAAAAACACAGTGTCTCCATCTGCGCCCCTTTCACATGCATCCCGGCATATTATATGCTATGTCGTGTGGGGGCGACAGGTTCGCAAGAGCGAACAGTCGCCTGTTGTTTGGGAAACCGTGCCGGATGATCCAGAGCCCTTAACCTCTGCAAATCTGAAAGCCCCGGAGCCCGCCGACGGAAACCAGGCCTGAAAGCGTCAGGTCAATGGCCAGTGGCGAGTTGTCCGAAAAGATAAACGTCAAGTAACTTGTGTTACGCCAAGGGGCCATTATGGACGCCATAGTCAAGAATTTTCCTGCCCTGCCCGCCACTGACGGCCGGCCGAGCCAGAAGGAAGCCGAGGATGCCGTGCGCGTTCTCCTGCGCTGGGCTGGAGACGATCCGGCGCGTGAGGGGCTTCTCGATACGCCGGCGCGGGTCGCCAAGTCCTACAAGGAACTGTTTTCCGGCTACGACCTTGCTGCCGAGGACGTGCTTGGCCGCACCTTTGAAGAGGTCGGTGGCTACGACGACATCGTTCTCGTCAAGGACATCCCGTTCTTCTCGCATTGCGAACATCACATGGTTCCAATCATCGGCAAGGCGCATATCGCCTATCTGCCGGATGGCAAGGTGCTCGGCCTGTCGAAGATCGCCCGCGTCGTCGATATCTACGGCCGCCGCCTGCAGACGCAGGAAACCATGACGGCGCAGATCGCCAGGGCGATCGACGACACGCTGCAGCCGCGTGGCGTTGCCGTGATGATCGAAGCCGAACATATGTGCATGGCGATGCGTGGTGTCCAGAAGCAGGGCTCGACGACATTGACCACCACCTTTACCGGTGCATTCAAGACCGAACCCGCCGAACAGGCCCGCTTCATGACCATGCTGCGGGGCTTCAAGTAAGCTCCGTCAACCGGAGCTTTCCGATGACAATTGAATTTGACCGCCCGTCCAGTGACAAGACGGAACTGGAATCCGGTTCCGCCTTCACGCCCCGTTTCGACAGCAACGGACTGATCACCGCCGTCGTCACCGACGCGAATGACGGTGTTCTTTTGATGGTCGCGCATATGAACGCCGAGGCACTTGCCTTGACGATAGAGACCGGCATTGCCCACTATTACAGCCGTTCGCGCAAGAGCCTCTGGAAAAAGGGCGAGACCTCCGGTAACCTGCAGAGCGTCCAAGAAATACGCACCGACTGCGATCAGGATGCATTATGGCTGAAAGTCCGTGTCGCCGGCCATGATGCAACCTGCCATACAGGCCGGCGCTCATGCTTTTATCGTGTCGTCGGCATAAAGGATGGCGTCACGTCACTTAACATTATTGATACCGAAATTCATTTCCATCCGGACGAGGTCTACGGCAAAAATTAATCATCTGACGCTTTTTGGCTCAGTTTTTTCGTGGATTCACGATTTCGCAACCAGACTGGGAGCGTAATCTCGACAACAAGGATGCGTTCCGCCGGGAACACCTGCGCGGAACGGACCTGATGTAGATTGAGTTATTACGGCATGCGCTTGCAACGCAGTAATGTAAGACGTGACGGCCTGTAACAGCGTGTTCTGCGGCATGGAGGTGCCGGATGTTGAACTGGACATTCAATCGCAGCGGCATCACCGCAGATGCCTCGGCCCCCGGCGGCCCTTCCCACGCACTCAGCGTCCCTCCTCCCCTCGAGATCAAACCGCAAAAATCGAAGATCGCCCTTGCCCTTGGTGGCGGCGCTGCACGCGGTTGGGCCCATATCGGCGTGCTCAAGGCGCTGGACGAAGAAGGCATCGAGGTCGGGATGATCGCCGGAACCTCGATCGGCGCACTGGTCGGCGGTTGCTACCTTGCCGGAAAGCTCGATGAGCTGGAGGTTTTTGCCCGCTCGCTGACCATGCGGCGGATCGCCGGCCTGCTCGATTTTGCCATCGGCGGCGGCGGCCTGTTCGGCGGCCTGCGCCTGAGCAAGCGCATGCAGGAACACCTGCAGGACATGTCGATCGAAAATCTCGACCGGCCGTTCGTCGCCGTGGCGACCGAAGTCAATTCCGGCCACGAAGTCTGGATCGGCCAAGGGTCGCTGATCACCGCGATCCGCGCCTCCTATGCACTGCCGGGCATTTTCGAACCGGTCAAATGCAACAATCGTACCTTGATGGACGGCGCGCTGGTCAATCCGGTTCCGGTGTCGGTCTGCCGCGCCCACGAGCAACAGCTGGTCGTCGCCGTCAACCTGAACTACGATCTGTATGGCCGCTCCGCCGTCATCAAGCACAATGCGGGAAGCCACACCGCCGACCCGCCGCAGATGCTGAAGCGGCCCGAAGGCCAGGCCGAGCGGCTGGGTATGACCAGCGTGATGGTCCAGGCTTTCAACATCATCCAGGACCGCATTTCTCGCGCCCGGCTTGCCGGCGACCCGCCGGACCTGGCGCTGCATCCCAAGCTCAACGATATCGGCCTGTCGGAGTTTCATCGCGCCGGTGAGGCGATCGACCGCGGTTACTACGAAACCAAGTCGAAGCTCAGCGAATTGCAGCGGCTTCAGGATGTCATGGTGCGCTGACAAACGATGGATGAGGCAAGCTTTCACGCCGCGCGGCCACAAGGCAGCGCGGCATTTTCATGACAGATAGGGGATTTTAGCCGGCGATATAGGCCTTGATCTGCTCGGCCTCGTGTTCGATCGCCCGGATATGGTGGCGCACCGCATCGCCGATCGAGACGATGCCGGCGAGACGCCCGTTCTTTTCGACAGGAAGATGACGGGAGCGCATGTTGTTCATAATTTCCATGATGTCGTTGATGGTCATGTCCTCGGTGCAGGTATGCACCTTCGACCACATGACCGCGGAAACCGGTTTGTCCAGACAATCCGCGCCGAACTTGGCCATTGCGGCCACCACGTCGCGCTCTGTCAATATCCCGGCGATCTTGTCTCCCGGCTTGACGATAACAATGGCGCCGATGCGGTTTTCGTGCAGAAGGCTGGCCGCCTGCCGGACCTTCGCCTGCGGATCGACCGTCACAACCTGATGGCCTTTTTCATTGAGTATTGCCCTAACAGACATTCAAACCCTCCCGTTTCAGCGACGTATATCTGACCGGGATATTGGCGAACCGCAAAAGCGCTCGGGGCACCGTCGGTTAGGGCCAATTCGCAAAACAGACATCATTCCTGTCGCGTTATCTGCCCATTGGCGGCAAACCGGACTCCTCACGATTCACCGCCTTCGGAGGAGAATGGTGCGCTACCGCCTTGTGAAAATCAAGGGTCCTCGGCGAAACAGGCAATCTTTCCAGGGCTGTTGGCTTTCAAGGTTCAGTCGGACTTTCGAAGCTTAGTGACGGGGATCGAAAAGGCTAAACAGCAGGAAGCCGAACAGGAAGCCGCCGATATGCGCTTCCCAGGCAATGCCGCCAGCCCCGCCAAAGGCAAAGACACCGAGGCCGATCAGGAAATTGGTCAGGAACCAGATGCCGGTAAAGACCACGACCGAGCGGTTCGACAGTGCCTCGCCGATGGTCAAACGGCGGTTGAGATGGGCAAACTGCCGGCTGATGCGGCCGCTGGGAGAAAACACGAACCGCGCCGCAGCCCCCATCAGGCCGGCGACGACGCCCGAGGCGCCAACGACAAAGATCGTTTCGCCCCAATGGAAGGCCACATGCAACGCGACCGCGGCCACGGCCGAAAGGCACCAGAAAAGCAGGAGGCGCGCCGGGCCGATCCGGCGGATAACCGGTGCGCCGAACGCCACCATCCAGAATCCGTTGAAAATCAGGTGTTCCCAGGAGCCGTGCAGCAAGGAATATGTCAGGGGGCTCCACAGCCAAGCCAGATTCTGATCCGCCAACGGGTGATCATACCTGGCGGGCCAGAACGCGAAATTCACGATCACCTCGTTGTCGATGGCCGACGATAAGAGGTAGGTGCGCACGGCATGGATGACCACCAGCAGCGCCAGCATGGCGACAAGACCCGACGGCAGATTGAACGCCGGTTCGCTGACCCGCGCACTATTGTCTGCCTCAGCGCCCTGCGGCGGCGTCGCACCGTCCGTTTGGTCTGTCATGCTGTTTCCGATTCCTTCTGCCGGTCCATC
Organism: Pararhizobium sp. YC-54; assembly: GCF_025847205.1. Taxonomy (GTDB): domain Bacteria; phylum Pseudomonadota; class Alphaproteobacteria; order Rhizobiales; family Rhizobiaceae; genus Pararhizobium. The sequence goes on from NZ_JAOYTH010000001.1 coordinate 691,456, forward strand.
CGCTGGCGGCGCTCATGCCCCGCTCTATACGATTCACAGCCACGTCAAAAGCGGCGGGATACGCGGCACTTGTTCGCACGGCTTACCGTCGGAGATCAAATCAAAAGGATTTGCAAAGACAGTCGCTATCCCGGCCGGCGAAAAAAAGGCCGTCCAGTCAAGAACTGAACGGCCGGTGAGCCCAAAAAACCGAGCCCTTAAGTCTGTGTGCCGAAGGCAACCCTTCGTGAAGTGATGTCCTTTCATGCCACCAGAGCCTGGCGCGTTCAATCTAAACCAAACATTAACCTTAATATCGGGCTGGCACGGAAATCGCTGTGTCATCTCTGCGGGAGCGTTTTTCCCGCCACATGTGCCAAAGCGGCACACATATGTTTCGAACGGAATGAGAGCATGCGCAGCAAGGCCGCTATAGAGATCTACGCCTATTGGGACGAGCTGCGGGGGCATCGCGAGGTGCCGTCCCGCAGCCAGATCGAGCCTGCCCATATTCGCAATATACTGGCGGATCTCTTCATCCTGGAAAAAACACCGCGCGGCGACATTCGCTTCCGGCTTGCCGGCACGCGCATCTGCGCTCTGTTTGCGCGCGAACTGCGCGGCTCTACATTCGACGCGCTCTGGCTTGCCGAACAAACCGGCCGTCTTGCACGCATTGCCGATGACGTAATGACACAGAAGGCGCCGGTCGTTCTCACGGCATCCTCCCTTGCCGGCACTGCCGATCCTGTTCCAACGGAAATCATTCTCCTGCCATTGCGGTCGCCGGATGGCCGTGTGGACCGGATCATCGGCGCATTGGCGCCGCTGTCGAGGCCGCATTGGCTGGAAGCCACGCCCGTCAACTACCTCGATCTTGGCGGTCTGCGCGTGCTCGATATCGAAAAGACCAACCTGTTTCTGCACGGCCGGCAGAGCCGCCCGGAAAAGCCCCTGCCCGCGGCAGCACCTGCCGATCATGGAATAGCCGGAGCGATCCGCCGCGTCCTTCACCTCCGGGTGTTTGAAGGCGGCCGGCAGGATTAGAGCCAGCAGCGCCCAAGCCCATAACGAACCTTCTGTTAACCGGATCAGGTTAAAGCTGTGTCCTGGATGGACATCGCACAAGTGTGGTCATGTATTCGTTTCAACAAGCGCAGACTGCCGGCCCCAAGGAGCACAACGAAGGCGCTTTTCAGCGCGTTTCGGTGAACCTGACAGGACGGCTGATGCTTGCCAATCATGACGAATTCGAATGCACCGCGATCGACATGTCGCCGGGTGACGTGCTGTTCACCTGCGACGCGCGGCCCCGCACGGGCGAACGCATCATCGCCTATATCGATCATGTCGGCCGCCTGGAAGGCACTGTCTCGCGCCTTGCCGAAAACGCCTTTGTCATCCAGATCAACGCCACGGACCGCAAGCGCGAAAAGCTCGCGGCGCAGCTGACCTGGATTGCCAACAAGCACGAACTCGGCCTGCCGGAAGACCGGCGGCACGACCGTCTTGCACCGCGCAAGACCCGCACGGAAATCACGCTGGAAGACGGCAGCAAATATGTCTGCCGCATCATCGACCTTTCCCTGTCCGGCGCCGCCGTCGATATGGAGACCCGCCTGCCGCTCGGCACCACTGTGCTGCTCGGCAGCATGAAGGGCCGCATCGTGCGTCATTTTCAGGAAGGCGTGGCGATCGAATTCCTGGGAATTCAATCGCGTGAGGCTCTGAGAGAGTTTCTTTAGACGCGTGGCGTAATCGCCACGACCTCAGCTCTGTACCGATCGCTACAAGGCCGGATTTGATCACGGCAACATCTCGACATTTGGCCTGGTTCCGTCCGGCGTGCCTTGCGAGATCGTGTAGCACCCGTGTGGCCTTCAAGCGCCCCAATATGATACAAATCTCGACACGGATCGGCGCAGGTTTGACGAAAACACAGCCTCGCCGCAATTTTCCGTTCCAGAATAAAAAATAATTTCCGCCGGTTTTTCAGTCACTCCTGGCCCAGAGAGGCCTTTGTATTGGTGAACAAAGTCTAAACCGGAACCCCCTTCTCCTATTCATTGCGCCCGGCAAATCCCGAATGGCGATCACGATGACAGCGCGCAGGCACTATCCCTACGCTCAAAAATACCAAAGTTTCCGCAGGATAGATGGTTTTTCATAGCTTAATGCGCCAAGCGCCGACGTGAGAATACGTCAAATTTTACACGCATTTGAATCAAATAAACTTCAATATTTATTCAAGTTTAGTTCGGATTTTCTACTTATTTCATTTTGTTTTGTACTTTATTTTACTTCCAATTTTCGTGTGCAATAAAAAACTCAATGTCATTGTCCCTCCAGAACGGGGAGACAAGCATGACAACGAAAACATTCCTGAAGGCCGTCCTCATCGGCGCGTTTCTTTCTGCAGCAGCTGCGCAGTCGGCTTTTGCCCTGCCCGCCAACATGATCACCGGTGGCGCCACCAACCCGCCTGTCGGACACTATGAGTTCTGCCGGAGCCTGCCGCAGGAATGCCGCGCCAATCCAGGCAATACCGCACCGGTCGAGCTGACCCGCGACGGCTGGAAGACGATTCTGGAAGTCAACTACGACGTCAACGAGAAGGTCACGCCGCTGACCGACAAGGAAATCTACGGCGTCGAAGAGCACTGGGCCTATCCCGACAAGGTGGGAGATTGCGAAGACTACGTGCTCCTGAAGCGCAAGCGCCTGATGCAGGCCGGCTTTTCTCCTTCCGACCTGTTGATCACCGTCGTCCTCCAGCCCAATGGCGAAGGCCATGCGGTCTTGACCGTGCGGACGGATCGCGGCGACTTCGTCCTCGACAACATGCGCAACAAGGTGCTGCTGTGGTCGGATACGGAATACACCTATCTCAAGCGCCAGTCGGAACAGAATTCCGGCCGCTGGGTAAAATTGCAGGATGGCCGCACCGTGGCTGTCGGTAGCGTCACTCAGTAACACTTGCAGATACGATACATACGCGCCCCGGCCCAGGATACCTGGGTCGCGGATGCAAAGGGCTTCGGTCAGTCCCCAATCCCCGTTCCCAGATCAAGGCCCTGCTGGCCGGTTCCGTTGTCCCCGGAACCGGCCTTTTTCCTTTGGGCAACAAAATTGCTGGCCTCATGCACCGGCAACCCCAGCAGCGCATCGATGACGACGAGGCCGTAGCAGCAGGCCCAACCGCCGGTCGCGTCACCAAGACCAAGATCGGACATGGCGAAATTCATTAAAAATTAACCATGTTGACGCAGCTTTGTGAGCACGCCTTCGGCCCAGGCTCCATGCAGCCCATGTTGTTTCATTTCGGGACGGAAGGCGCCTGCAGCTATACCGCCCGTTAACGAGAACAAGGCAGCGCGCCGCCGATGACAACCACTTCTCCAGCTGCAGGCAATGAAGAGCACGCTCCGCTGATCTCATCGCGTCTCCTGTACGGCCTGGCCGCCGTCATCGTCGGCTTTGCGGCGATCACCGCAACGATCAGTCTTGCCGGCCGCCGGTATGGCGAAAACCTGGCACTGGCTGGCCACACGCCCAGCACTGAGATCAACGACATCATCATCGGCCAGGACCATCTGCGGCTTCCATCGAACGTCATTCGCTTCGAGCAGCAACGCATGACCGGCGTTGCCGAACGTGCCGATCTCTACCTCACCTGGCCAGGCCTGCAGGGATACACCGGCGAGACACGGGCGCGCTTCAACGACGTCAACCATCCGGAATCGCTTATCTTCCTGGATATTTCCCAAAGCACGATGTCACGCGACATGTCGGGACGGATCGAGCCGATCTACCGTCACCTTTTTTCCGGCGCCACCCTGCCCGGCCCGGCGGGATTGGTACGCCACGCGATGAAGGAAAATTCCGGCTACGGACAGGAAGTTTTCTTCACTGCCGAACGTGACGGCAATACACCCTATGCCGTGCGTTGCATCTTGCCTGCAACGCCCGCTAGGTCCACCAGCGCCGATTGCCAGCGCGATATTCATGCCGGACGCGATCTTGTTGTGCTTTACCGCTTTTCCAGCCAATTGCTGCCACAATGGCAAGCCATCGACAACGCCGTCGAAGCCTTCCTGAAAGATAGGCTGGTACCCCTGGATTCTCCAAGGCTCTGACCTGCGAGCCGTTTCCCGTGACGTTGGCGAGAGCAGACGACCTGTACGAAAATGCGAAAGAACACGACGGATTATGGAAACCAATCATTCATCATAAACCGATTGGTAACGCTATCCCGATAGAGTTTCGAGAACAGTCGTTTCTGGAGGCCACGCCCGGACGACATCTGTGAAAATAGAATGAAGAGTAGTGTAGTGTCCAAATCCATAGTCAACGGCTCCGCTCCATACGCCCCTGTCCTATTCTTCAAGAAGGCCTGCCGGGTGCTGCTGGTATCCCTGGCTGCATCATTGACGGCGATCTCTGCCGCCTCCGCTGCGCAATATGCGGGTATCGTTGTCGATGCCAAGACCGGCAAGGTGCTGTACAGCGAAGACGCCGACAGCCTGCGCTACCCGGCATCGCTGACCAAGATGATGACGCTTTACCTCACCTTCGAGGCGCTGGAAGCCGGCAAGATCAGCAAGAACACACCCGTTCCGTTTTCCAAGAATGCATCGGCCGAACCGCCATCGAAACTCGGTGTGCGGTCCGGCAATTCGATTACCGTCGAACAGGCTATCCTGGCTCTCGTCACCCGCTCGGCCAACGATGCGGCAACGGCGCTTGGCGAGTTGCTCGGTGGCTCGGAAGACCGTTTTGCCCGGATCATGACCAACAAGGCGCGTGCGCTCGGCATGACCCGCACCACCTATCGCAACGCCAACGGCCTGCCGAACACCGCACAGATGACGACAGCACGCGATCAGGCCCGGCTCGGCATGGCGCTTCGCCAACATTTTCCGCAGTATTACTCCTATTTCTCCACCCGCAGCTTCCGCTTCGGCAAACAGACGATCGGCAATCACAACCGGCTGCTTGGCAATGTGCGTGGCGTCGATGGCATCAAGACCGGCTATACCCGGGCTGCCGGCTTCAACCTGGTGACATCGGCCCAGGCTGACGGCCGCAGCATCGTCGGCGTCGTCATGGGCGGCAAGTCCGGCGGAGCCCGCGACGCACAGATGCGCGCCCTCGTCGCCAAGTACATGCCGGCCGCTTCGCGCCGTGGCGGTGGCAATCTCGTTGCCGAAACCGCGGATGCGCCGACCATGCAGGCTCGCGCTGTCGAACAGCCTGCGGAAGCAGCTCCCGCGGAAACAGCTGTTGTCGCGACCGGCGGCAGCTTCAATTTGCCGAGCAACGGCCCGGTTCCGGATTTCCGCTACAGCGGCGAAACCACGCAGAGCATCGAAGTCGCCTACGCCGAACCGGTTAAAGCCAGCACCAATCCGCTGGTGAACGAGACCGTCATGCCGAATACGCTGGAAGCGCAGAGCCGCAAGCTCACCGACGCTGCCCCGGCCGCCGATGTCGACAACCAGATCACCAATTCCGTTGCCAAGCCGGCAACTGAAACGGCTGCAGTCGCCGACAGCGCGCCTGCAGGCTGGGTCATCCAGATCGGCGCGACGCCGGACAAGGACCAGGCGATGACATTGCTTGAAAACGCCAAGGACAAGGGCGGCAAGGCGCTGCGCGGTGCAACCCCCTTTACGGTGGCTTTCGCCAGCGGCGACGGTCACCTGTACCGGGCTCGCTTCGGTGGTTTCTCCAATCAGGACAAGGCCGTCAATGCCTGCAAGACCCTGAAGCGCAAGGGCTTCGCCTGCTGGGCAAGCCTGCAGTAAGACATCGAAAAGTTTCGATCAGCGGCGTGTTGTGTTTACCGCTGATCCTCCTCGGATTTGGTTTTGCGTAACGAGGTTAGTTATGGGAATGAATGAGAATGGTCCCGGCATGACGCCTGCGCCGGACAAGAAGCGGAAGTCGCCGCGTTCCGGCCTGCATCCCTTGCATGAAGCCGCCATGCGGATCGCCGAACTCGGCAGCCGCCCACGCTCAAAGACCAAGGATCTGGTAACGCTGCTCCTGACGCACGGGGCGCGGGCATGGCGCTCGACACAGCCGGATGCACGAATCCATGTGCATGTGACCTCGCCGTCCGGCCGCTATCCGATCCGGATCAAAATCCGTTAGATGGATAAATGCTCCGCGCGCTAAACGATCCAGCGCCATACGGACCACTGATATCAATCATCGTCGCCATCGTAGCGGTCATGATAAGGGCGTCGCTTACGTTCGCAGCCACTGCGCCAATCTTCGCAGAATACGCGACGCCGAACGTAGCGCTCGCAAGAGCCATCTTCGCAATAGGTATCGACAATCCGCTCGCGAACGACACCGTTGTTGGACGAGCTGTCCGAACTCGTATTCGACGATTGGCTCCCGGCCTGGGCAGGACCGGTCGTCATCGCCGCGACAGCAAACAGGACAAGCGCTATACGCATGGCTCTCTCCTTCGGTTGCCACCAGATTCAGCCATCAAGCCTGAACTATTGCTGAACGAGGCTACGTAGACGATCCGATTTCCGTGGGGATCGAAGCCGGTCATTTCGCAAAGCGGTCTTGTGCTCTTAAAGAAGGCCGAGTTCCGCAAGTTCGCGCCGCAGCTCCACCGGCATCTCGGTCGCGCCGCCCAAGGCCATCAGATCGCGCGGCGCATCCTTGTCCTCCAGATAGCGCCAGCCCTGAAACGCGCGGCGCGGCTGATAGGCTGTTTCGACAACTTCCGGACCGAGGATCAGATTGCAGCGGCCGATGCCATCGACGTCGGTGAAGGTTTCGATGCCGGTCAGCCGCTGGCGGGCCTGAACCTGCCCCTTGATCACCCAATAGAGCGATCCACCGTCCAGCAACTCCTCGACACGCTTCGGCACCATGCGCGTCGTGTGGTAGGAATGCGGCTCAAGACCGGCGGCTATCGCCGTCAGTGCCTTGCGCGAAACCCAGTCGCGAAGGTCGTCAATCGATTCTGCGCCAACGCAGAGCTTGATGAGATGCAAGGCCATGGCCGGAGTTGAACACCCAGTGACCCATCGCGGTCAAGCCTGTTCTTGACCGCTCCACAACACGAGACTGCTCAGCACTCTACGACGTTGACAGCCAGACCGCCCGTCGAGGTTTCCTTGTATTTGTCGTGCATATCGACACCGGTCTGGCGCATCGTCTCGATGCAGGCGTCGAGCGGCACGAAATGCTGGCCGTCGCCCTTGATTGCCAAGGAGGCGGCGGTGACGGCCTTGACCGCGCCCAGCGCATTGCGCTCGATGCACGGCACCTGGACGAGGCCGGCGATCGGATCGCAGGTCATGCCGAGATGGTGCTCCAGCGCGATTTCAGCCGCATTCTCGATCTGCTCCGGCGTTCCGCCCATCACCGCCGCAAGTCCCGCCGCCGCCATTGCCGAGGCCGAGCCGACCTCGCCCTGACAGCCGACTTCGGCACCCGAGATGGAGGCATTGAACTTGATGATACCGCCGATGGCGGCGGCCGTCAGAAGGTAGTCGCGGATGCCGTGATGATCGGCATCGTCATGGAAATGCAGGTAGTAGCGGATCGTCGCCGGAACGACGCCTGCGGCGCCATTCGTCGGCGAGGTGACGACGCGGCCGCCAGCGGCATTCTCCTCGTTGACGGCCATGGCATAGACGCTCAGCCAATCGTTGGCGAGCAAGGGGTTCACCTTGTTGGAGCGCCATTCGTCCTGCAGCTTCTCATGGATCATGCCGGCACGGCGGCGGACCTTCAGGCCGCCCGGCAGGATACCGGATGCCGTCAGGCCGCGATCGATGCAGCTCTTCATCGCCGCCCATATCCGGTCGAGACCCTCGTCGAGCTCTTCCCGCGACATCGAACATTCCTCGTTCGCCCGCTTCATCTGGGCGATCGACAGGCCGGAGCGCTCCGCCATCTCGAGCATCTGCCTGGCCGTCGAAAAAGGATAGGGAACCTTGACGCCGCCCGGTTTGGTCTTGCTCGCCTTCATGGCTTCGAGCTCGGTATCGGTGACGACGAAACCGCCACCGATGGAATAGTAGACGCGCTTCAAAAGCAGCCGTCCATCCTTGTCGAAGGCGGAGAAGGACATGCCATTGGCGTGGCCGGGCAGCGGCACCTTCTTGTCGAACACCAGGTCGGTCTTCGGCTGGAATTCGTAAGGTGGATGACCCGCAGGGGTGATGCGGCCGGTCCGCTCGACTTCCTCGATGATCGAATCCATGCGATCGGGATCGATACGGTCGGGGCGCTCGCCCATCAGGCCGAGGATCACCGCCCTGCCCGTGCCGTGGCCGATGCCTGTAAAGGCCAGCGATCCATGCAGGCTGGACTTGATCGAGGCGACGGAGGCATTGGCCGGACGCGGCCAGTCGCTCGACAGGATCAGGTCGAGAAAGCGGTTGGCCGCCGACATAGGTCCCATCGTGTGCGAGCTGGATGGGCCGATACCAATCTTGAAGACATCAAAAACCGAAAGAAACATTCGTACTCCGCCCCGGGGACTGCAGGACCGGACAAGATTGCCGGGCCACGATCATTGCATTAAAACTAGGCCATACTGCGCTCGCCATCTGGCGATCAACCGACATCCACTCCTGTGCGAGCGACACGGGCTGGCTGCCAAGCAGCTCTATCACGATTCCTGCCCTATAAATCGCCATGCGCGGCCGTGGATTTCAAGGGGTGGGGTAAAGTTTCACGATGCCTTGCAATTTCGGCAAAGCATGCCAAAAACGGGGCATGACACTTACCGACTATATCGCACTGGCGGTCTTTGCGCTGCTGTGGACCAGCTACAACTGGGCCACGGACGGCAAGGTGCATCTCAAGCGCATCAGTCTGACGCGCCTGATGATGGAGAACCGGCGGCGCTGGCTCCTCAATTCGCTCAATCGCGACCTGAAGATGATCGACACCCAGATCGTTGCGGGACTGCAAGCCGGGACCGCGTTTTTCGCCTCGACCACGATCTTCGCGCTTGGTGGCTGTTTTGCGCTTCTGGGCGCGACCGATCAGGTCCAGGCGATCATGGGCGACCTGCCCTATGTCTTTCATGGCGGACGCACGGCATTCGAACTGAAGGTCGGCGGCCTTGCCTGCCTGTTTGCCTATTCCTTTTTCAAGTTTGCCTGGTCCTACCGGCTGTTCAACTACTGTTCGATTCTCGTCGGCGGCATTCCGATGATGTCCGACATGATGCAGGATCGCGCCGGGGCCGAACGCGCCGCCGGGCGGGCCGTCAAGATGAACATTCTGGCGGCCAAGCATTTCAATGCCGGGCTGCGCAGCGTCTTCCTGTCGATCGGCTACCTCGGCTGGTTCGTCAGCCCCTATGTCTTCATCGCGCTGACGGTCTTCGTCATTTTCGTTTTGACCCGCCGGCAATTCTATTCGGAAGCGCGCGAAGCCCTTCTTGACGACACAAACCCCTGAAAGTCTTGACGGCAAGCCTCGCGGTGCGTTGCGCCTGGCGCAAGCTCGCCACGCTATGATTTGCCATTGGAAACGATAGAGCCATGTCCATTACCGACGCAATCACCGAAACCGGCAACGGGGCGGCCCCACCGATAGCAGCAGAACGGCGCGGCCGCATCTGGGCGATCGACGCGCTGCGCGGGTTTGCCCTGATCGCCATGGCGACCTACCATTTTTCCTGGGACCTTGAATATTTCGGCTATCTCGCCCCCGGCACGGTCGGGACCGGCGGCTTCAAGATCTATGCGCGAATGATCGCCAGCAGTTTTCTGTTCCTGGCGGGCGTCAGCCTGGTGCTCGGCCACTATCCGGTCTTTAAACCCCGGGCCTTCGCCATTCGCTTTGCCAAGATCGCGGCCGCAGCGCTCGTCATCACCATCGCCACCTGGTTCGCCTTTCCCGACAGTTTCATCTTTTTCGGCATCCTGCATTCGATTGCTGCGGCAAGCCTGATCGGTCTTGCTTTCCTGCGCCTGCCCGCCATAGTGACACTTCTCGCTGCTGCTGCCGCCTTTGCGGCACCGTTTTACCTGCGTTCGGCCATGTTCGACATGCCGGCGCTCTGGTGGGTCGGACTGTCGGAAAAACTGCCGCGCTCGAACGATTACGTGCCGCTGCTGCCCTGGCTGGCGCCGGTCCTTGCCGGTATCGCCATCACGCGCATTGGGCTCAGCTTCGGATGGTTCGAGAAACTGCGCACCGATGGCAGCGCGCGATGGAAAGCGATCCTGGCAGCCGCCGGCCGTCACAGCCTGATCATCTACCTGGTGCATCAGCCGCTGTTGTTTGCGCTGGTCTATGCCTATTCGCTGGGTTTCCCGGCGGCCAAGCCCGACCCGGTCGAAACCTATCAAAACAATTGCGTGGCATCCTGCAGCCTGCAGGAAACCGCAGCGCTCTGCACGACCTTCTGCGGCTGTACCCTGGACAAGCTGATGGAAGAAAACCTCTTCGAACCGCTGAACGAAGGTAAAATCGACGTCAAGACAGACGAACGTATTGCGCGAATCGCCGGTCAGTGCACCATGGAGTCACAACCCAAGGAATAGGATATGAACGCCTATCGTGCCAAACCGCTGACCTATCCCTGGCCCCCGTTTCTCTATGCGGCGGCCTTTGCGGGGGCGATGGTCTTGGGGCGGATGCTGCCTATTTCGGTCGTCCACGGCCATGGCTGGACGCCCTGGCTTTCGGGCTTGGGGCTGATCGTCGTTGCAGTCTGTCTGGATATCTGGGCGGTGAAGACATTGATCGAGCGGCGCACGGCGGTTCTGCCGCATCGCTGTTCGTCATATCTGGTCACCTGCGGACCATTCTATTTCACCCGTAATCCGATCTATCTCGGTTACACGCTGATGATGGTCGGCTTCGGCCTGATCACCCTCAATCCCTGGTTCTTCATCATGGCCAGTGCCTCCGTCGCGGTGATGACAGTCTTTGCCATCCGCAACGAGGAACGGCACCTTTTGTCGCGCTTCGGCTTCGAATTCGAACGCTACTGCCGCGCCACCAGCCGGTGGATCTGAACGCTCAGGTACCGACGCCGATTTCAGCCAGACGGGTCAGGCAGGCCTCCTCGACATTGCCGAGTTCCTCCAGCGTTTCCTCGATGTCCTTGCGCTTCTGGTTGAGCTCGTCGCGTTTTTCTTCGACGCGCTTCATCAGCAACCGCAACTGGCCTGCTTCGCCCGGCGGATCCCGGTAGACCTGGATGATCTCGCGAATCTCGGCGATGGTGAAGCCGATACGGCGGCCGCGCAGGATTTCCATGATCAGGCGACGATCGGCAGAGCGGAACAGCCGGGTCCGGCCGCGCCGCTCGGGGTGAATCAATCCCTCGTCCTCGTAGAACCGCAACGTCCGGGTCGAAACCCCGAATTCCCGTGTCAGCTCCGTAATGGTATAGTACTTGTTCACGCCTGCCTCGCCTGACGCCGCAGCCGGGAAAATCAGGCGAAATGCGCCCGACAATGCAGCTGCGGTTGAAGTGTCGCACCGGTCAGCATGCCTGATGTGCGGCCGCCACGATGTCAAAAGACAGTCTGATTGACTTTGACGTAAAAGTCAAATTTTCACACGGGCATCAACCGACGCGAAACCACCACGTGGCAAGCCCCAGAAAGGCGAAAAACCCGGTGACATCGGTGACCGTCGTGACGAAAACGGCCGAGGAGACGGCAGGATCCGCACCGAAACGGTCAAGCAGCAGCGGGATCATGATACCGGCAAGCGCGGCGGCAATCATGTTGATCAGCATCGCAGCCGCGATGATGCCGCCGATATTGTAGTCCTGAAACCAGGCTCCGGCGACGATGCCGATCAATATGCCGAACAGCATCCCGTTGAAGAGGCCGACACCAGCCTCACGGCGAACGACGCGCCAGGCGTTGTGAATATCGAGATCACGGGTGGCAAGCGCGCGAACCGTCACCGTCATCGTCTGCGAGCCGGCATTGCCGCCCATGCCGGCAACGATCGGCATCAATACCGCAAGGGCGACGATCTGCTGGATTGTCGCCTCAAACAGCCCGATGACCGATGCGGCCAGAAATGCCGTCAAGAGATTGACCATCAGCCACGGCACGCGCGACCGCGACGTGCTGCCGATGGAATCGGACAGTTCTTCGTCGCCGACGCCGCCCAGGCGCATCAGGTCCTCTTCGGCTTCCTCCTGAATGACGTCGACCACATCGTCGATGGTCAGCACGCCGACCAGCCGGTTGTTCTCGTCGACCACGGCTGCGGACAGAAGGTCATACTGCTCGAACAGCTGGGCTGCTTCTTCCTGGTCCATCTCGGCCGGCACCGGATGGTTGGTTTCGCGCATGATCGTCTCGATCTTGACCGATCGCTTGGTGCGCAGCACACGGTCGAGATCGAGCGCGCCGAGCAGCTTGAAGGTCGGATCGATGACAAAGATCTGGGTAAAGCTCTCTGGAAGGTTTTCGTCCTCGCGCATGTAATCGATGGTCTGGCCGACCGTCCAGAACGGCGGCACCGCCACGAACTCGGTCTGCATGCGGCGCCCGGCCGTGCTTTCGGGATAATCCAGCGAGCGCCTCAGCCGCACCCGTTCGGTAAAGGGCAGCTTCGACAGGATCTCTTCCTGATCCTCCTGGTCGAGGTCCTCCAGAATGTAGACCGCGTCATCGGAATCCATTTCGCCGAGTGCTGCGGCGATCTGCTCGTTCGGCAGGTGCTCGACGATATCGAGGCGGATTGCCTCATCCACTTCCGTCAGGGCCGAAAGATCGAAATCGTCACCCAGAAGCGAAACCAGCGCCCGTCGCTGATCGGGCTGGATGGCTTCCAGAAGGTCGCCCATTTCGGACGCATGCAGCCGCGCAACGTGCTGGCGCAGATAGAGGAGATCGCGGTCGGCAATGGCTGCGCCGACATGCATCAGGTAATCGGAGCGCACCGACCCGTCTTCGCCGTAGATATCCGAGCCGTCATAACCATCGGCTTCCGGGGGGTCTTTTTCGTGCTCGCCGGTACTGCTCATGTGCCCGCCCTCAATCAAATTGCAGCCATCCAAGACGCCGGCGTAAAACCGGGCGGGAGCAGGACGGCAATGTCATAGACCGGTGGTCGCGGCGACCTTGAAAAAGTAAAACCGCCCGTCTCTGCTAACCCAACAAACCCGCAAGGTCCACCACCCGGCGCACCAACAGCGAGGTCCCGCCGCACTTTTGCCCAAGCTGTTGCAAAATCATGTGATTTGTTTAGCTGTTGGGCAACAGGAAAACACGGAGATGAACCTTGCCTATACGACCAATCCTGCGATTTCCGGATCCGCGGTTGAGCAGTCCGGCACTGCCCGTCGAGCGCTTCGACACTGGTCTTGCAGCCCTTGCGGCGGACCTGCTCGACACGATGCGGGCGGCACCCGGAATAGGCATCACCGCGCCGCATATCGGCGTTTTACAGCGCCTGACGGTTATCGAACTCGACCCGGCCTCTGGCCCAAGAATCTACGTTAACCCTGAGGTTCAATGGGCCTCGGCTGAAACCATCTCGCATGCAGAGGGCAGTGTCTCGATGCCGGGGATAACCGACGATGTGGTCCGGCCCCGGTCGATTCGCGTCCGCTATCAGACGATTGAGGGCAAGATGACGCAAGAGGAAGCCGACGGGCTTCTGTCCATCTGCCTGCAGCACGAGATCGACCAGCTCGACGGCATCTTCTGGCTGCAGCGACTATCGCGCCTGAAACGCGACCGCGCAATCAAGCGCTTTTCGAAGCAGGGGAAAAACGGCTGACCTTTGAAAAGTAGGCACAAAAAAACCCGCAAAAAGCGGGTTCCTTGTTTGGCCTAAAGCCAAATGGTGCGGTCGAGAAGACTCGAACTTCCACGGGTTGCCCCACAGCGACCTCAACGCTGCGCGTCTACCAATTCCGCCACGACCGCATCGTGGTAGGTGCCGAACTGCTCCGGCGGGGCTGCATGTAGCAAAAGCATTTGGGGTGCACAAGGGCAGGATGACAGAAAATTGACGGCCGCATCAACTATTTCAACAGGCTGGTTCGCGCGTCCCTGAGAATGCTGGACTCTTGGCCCTTTGCGTACCATTTAGAAAACAAATCAACGGGATTGCCTGGGTCATGCAGCGCGAAAATCTAGAGAAAACCTTCTTCGCGGCGGACGGCTGTCCGCCGGTGCGATGGAGAATCGCCCCCTCGCCGGTCGAATATGCCGAGGCCATCGATACAATGGAGCGCGAGGCAGCGGCAATCGCTGCCGGCGAAGCGGACGAGCTCGTCTGGCTCGTCGAGCATCCGCCGCTCTATACCGCCGGAACCAGCGCCGACGCCGCTGACCTCGTCATGCCCGACCGCTTTCCGGTGTTTCAGACCGGCCGTGGCGGCGAATATACCTATCATGGCCCGGGGCAGCGCGTTGTTTACGTCATGCTCGACCTGAAGCGCCGCAAGCAGGATGTTCGCGCCTTTGTTGCCGCATTAGAGGGCCTGGTGATCGAAACGCTGGCCAGCATGAATGTCAGGGGCGAACGGCGGGAGGACCGGGTCGGTGTCTGGGTGCGCCGTCCGGAACGGCCGCCCCTGCCCGACGGGTCGATGGCGGAGGACAAGATCGCCGCGATCGGCATCCGCCTGCGCCGATGGGTGAGCTTTCACGGCATGTCGCTGAACGTCGATCCCGATCTCGATCACTTCGGCGGCATCGTGCCCTGCGGCATACGCGGCTATGGCGTCACCAGCCTGGTCGATCTCGGCCTGCCGGTGATGATGGCCGATGTCGACATCAAGCTTCGACAGGCATTCGAGGATATTTTCGGCCCGACCGTCAATGACGCCTGCTGTCCGCTGTCCGGTCAGGAAAACAGCCGGTCCGTTGCATAAACAATCGCATAGCCGTGCAGTGCGACAGCGGAGTAGAGGCCAAGGCCGCTCAGAATCCGCTGGCCGCCCGTCATCTCGTCGAGGTGGTGGCGCGGCTTGACGCCGCCATGCCCCATCATGCTCAGCAAGGCAAACACGGCGAGTCCCGCCAGCAATGCCGGCGTTGACAGGCCGATACGCCAGCCGACGCCGGCAATGATCAGCGTGATGAGGAAGCTTCCCGCCACGCGGCTGACACGCGAGTGGAAAACCTGGCGCAGGATCTGGCCGCCATCGAACCGGTTCATCGGCAAGAGGTTGAGCAAGTTGAAGGCCCCGAGGATCAACAGGAAGATCAGAACCGCCGTCCCCGACACAAAGGCGAACACTTCATCGCCGGCGGCCTCGTGCAGAATGATGGCGACAGGGATGAGGAAAGCCGACACGCCGGCGCCCATCAGGGCGCAGATGGCAACCTCGAACAGAGAATTATAGGGCCTGCCGCCGATGGCCACGCCGCCAAGCAGCGGCACGAAGATCATCCGCGCCGTCTTGTGGCCGAAAGCGCGGTAGGCGGCCATATGCCCCAATTCGTGCAGCACGATGACCAGGGTCAAAAGCGACGACAGCAGCAGGCCGTTGCGGGTGAGACCAAAGAATGGCCACAGCAGGAGCGTCGACAGGAGCGCAAGGCCAGATTGGACAAGCGGATGTTCGAATGGGACGCGTACCGGCTTGCTCTGCCCGGTCTTGAGCCATTGCTGCAACGCGTTCACCTCGCGACGCAAGGCAAAGAAGCGAAAGATCAGGAAAGCCAGGCCGCGGTAGCGGTCCGTCTGCTCGATCGTCAGGTGAACCACGCCGCCGTCTTCGACCAGCCGCCGGCGTTCGCGAAAATCCTTCCAGAACGCGGTGTCCAGCGCGCTGTCATCGAGGACAAGGGCGTCATACTCACTGCCCGGCACCGTTTCGGTGATCTCTAGCAACCGGACGATCGGCTGACCGTGCCGGTCGAGATGGGCATAGGTCTGCTGCACCCTGTTGGGCGCGTCCGGCACAATGCGGCTGGCCAGAACGGCATGATGCCAGTCCGCAGACGCCCCGAGCGGAAAAACAGCGCTCCAGACCTTGGCCCGGCCTGCCTGGAACGATCTGCGTACCCGTACGGTACGCAGCCCCAGCGGGACAGCCAGCAGAAGCCATAGCAACCCGACATTGAGGACAAGAAGCGTGATCGCCGGTGCATGCGTCGCCATATGCGCTCTCCCGTTGATCGTCAGCCGAATTCCCGTTTCGTCATAAAACGGGGTAAGCCTAGACCGGGGGGCGTTGCCAATACGGAAAGAAGGAGCGTTAGCAGAGGCTTGACGGGTTCAGTCAATTTTTACCATTAACCCGGCCCGCCGCTCCCGCCAGATCATGAACAGGCCGGAGCCGATAATGATGGCGATGCCCAGCCATTTCGACAGCGTCGGAAACTCGCCGAAAATCAGAAAGCCCAAGGCCGTGCCGGTGATGATCTCCAGATAATGGAACGGCGCCAGAAGCGACACGGGTGCTGCCCGGAATGCCTTGACCACGAGAAGATGGCCATAGCCGGAGATGGTGCCGAGAGCGATGACCAGAACCCAGCCCAGCGTGGAATGCGGCAGCGACGGCACGAAATCCACTGACCCGGCACTGTAGCCGACTGCGATGACGCCGATCATGAACAGGGAGCCGCCAATACCTGCGATGGTCTGCATTGTCAAAGGCGTATCCGCATTGCCGACCACGCGGTTCAACAGCAGATAGCAGGCAAACAGGAACGCGCAGAAAACCGGCAGCAGCGACTTCAGGCCGAAAATCTCGAAGCTTGGCTGGATGACGATCATGGCGCCGCCGAAACCGATGAAGATGGCGAGCCAGCGCCGCCAGCCGACTTTTTCGCGCAATATCAAAGCCGAAAGACATGTGAGGATGAATGGCTCGACGAAATAGATGGCGAAGACATCGGCAAGCGGCATGTATTTTACCGAGACGAAAAACAGCAATGCCGCCCCCGCAAGCAGCACACCGCGCAGCAGGTTGAACCAGAGACGCTTCGGCCTCAGCGCGCGCAGGCCGCCGGTCGAGAGCAGCATCGGCAGCACCGAGACCAGCTGGAAGAAGAACCGGTAGAACGTCACCTGCGCCGGCGACATGCCCTGATAGACCGCCATATATTTGGCGATCGCGTCCATGCAGGGCAGGATGATCATCGCCACCAGCATGATCGCAAGACCCTGCATGACGGTATGTGTGGGCGTGGCGGCAGTGCGCGTGGAAGCGGTCAAGCTGGAAATCCCATTTTTTGGGCGCCGTGCGGAACGGCCTCGCACAGAAGACGCATTTGGCGGCATTTTTGACGTGGAAGGATGCCCAATTTCGCCGCAGGCCCTATAAATTGCAACCGTGAAAGTCTTCGACCGCAATCGCGGCCGCCCGGGAACTCGACCCATCCAAGCCCAAAGGGCACAAGGAGAGACCGATGCGTCTATCGACCGAAACCGCCCTGGCAATGTTACGCAGGCCAAGCGACAATGACACGCTGGGAGGCCGCATCTGGCGCGCTCGCGATGCGATGAGCCTCTCGGTCAAGGATCTTGCCGACCGGCTTGGAGTCCGCGGCGATACCATCTCCGCCTGGGAGCGCGACCGCTCCGAACCCCGCACCAACCGGCTGTTCATGCTTGCCGGCGTGCTGGGGGTCACACCGGCCTGGCTGATTGCCGGTATCGGCGAAGCGCCGAAAGACGATCTTTCGAACACGATTTCCGGCCAGTTGCGCGACCAGCTGGCGCAAGTGAAGAAACTGCACGAGCAGACGGGAAAGGCGATCTCCGCCCTTGAGATGGAGCTCAACCGCGTCCTACAGGACATGTAATATTTCACGATCGATTCTGAGCCGATTCCGGCTTGAGCGCCATCGACCGCTCTGCGATTGTGGTGCGAATTCATTTCAGGGAGAACAACCATGGACGTTCGCGCCGCCGTTGCCGTGCAGGCTGGCAAGCCACTCGAAATCATGACCGTGCAGCTCGACGGCCCGCGCGCCGGCGAGGTGCTGGTCGAGGTCAAGGCGACCGGCATCTGCCATACCGACGAGTTCACCCTGTCGGGCGCCGATCCGGAAGGCCTGTTTCCGGCCATCCTCGGCCATGAGGGCGCCGGCATCGTCGTCGATGTCGGCCCGGGCGTCACCTCCTTGAAGAAGGGCGACCACGTCATCCCGCTCTACACGCCGGAATGCCGCGAGTGCTATTCCTGCCTGTCGCGCAAGACCAACCTGTGCACCTCGATCCGATCAACGCA
>NZ_JAOYTH010000002.1 GCF_025847205.1 Pararhizobium sp. YC-54
GGGCGGATGCCGACGATTTCGACTTCTTCGCCAACCTTGACGATACCGCGCTCGACGCGGCCGGTCACAACCGTACCACGGCCCGAGATCGAGAACACGTCTTCGATCGGCATCAGGAACGGCAGGTTGATCGGACGCTCAGGCGTCGGGATGTAGGCGTCAACGGCAGCCATCAGCTCGCGGATCGCGTCTTCGCCGATCTTCTTGTCCGAATCTTCAAGAGCAGCCAGAGCCGAACCCTTGATGATCGGAATGTCGTCGCCCGGGAAGTCGTACATCGACAAGAGTTCGCGAACTTCCAGTTCAACGAGCTCGAGCAGTTCGGCGTCGTCGACCTGGTCGACCTTGTTGAGGAACACCACGATGGCCGGAACGCCAACCTGACGGGCCAGCAGGATGTGCTCGCGGGTCTGCGGCATCGGGCCGTCGGCAGCCGAGCAAACCAGGATCGCGCCGTCCATCTGGGCAGCACCGGTGATCATGTTCTTGACGTAGTCGGCGTGGCCGGGGCAGTCAACGTGGGCATAGTGACGGGCAGGCGTCTCATATTCGACGTGCGCCGTCGAGATGGTGATGCCGCGGGCCTTTTCTTCCGGCGCTGCGTCGATCTGGTCGTACGCCTTGAACTCGCCGAAATACTTCGTGATCGCTGCCGTCAGCGACGTCTTGCCATGGTCGACGTGGCCGATCGTGCCAATGTTAACGTGCGGCTTGTTGCGCTCAAATTTGCTCTTTGCCATGGGGTCAAGTTTCCTGTGATCAATGAGAATGCACCATACCGGCGGCGCCGGTTTGGGGAGGCGTTTAAGGGTTTCGGGCGGAATGCGCAAGACTTAATTATTTTGCGCGCCGTAAGGCCCTTAAGGCCTGGTTGACGCCTATGTAGGCAGAGTGGCGCACAATTCCAATACCGGTCACGCCGAACGTGGAAACGGGATCAAATCAACAATTTGCGAAGATGTCTTAAAGCGGCACAAAAGAAGCGGTGAGGCTCGAAGGTTTTAGCTGGAGCGGGTAGCGGGAATCGAACCCGCGTATTCAGCTTGGAAGGCTGCTGCTCTACCATTGAGCTATACCCGCGGGTCATGATCCGTCTGACAGAATGGTGGAGGGAGTTGGATTTGAACCAACGTAGGCTGAGCCAACGGATTTACAGTCCGTCCCCTTTAACCACTCGGGCATCCCTCCATTATTCTGTCGGGATCAAGCGACCAAGCTTTGCAGATCAAAGTGTTGTTTGCCGGGGCAAGTCAGCCCTTCAATCTGCGCCGGGTATATGACGGTCCCGTTTCATCCTGTCAACACGGCGCCTCAGAAAAAGTTGGGAAAATCGCGATAAAGATTGCAAGCCGCCGATTTCGCGAAAAACGGTTCCACGGCAACCCTATCGTCAGTATAAGACAGGCATGAGCAAAGATAATCCGGGCGACAAGAACGCCAAAGACACCCATTACGCCACCCTTCGCCGCGCGCATCGCGATGCCAAACGCGAACGCGGCGAAATTCCGACACCCGTGCAGGACAAGCGCAAGAGAAGTGCCGCCCCCGACTGGAAGGCACCGCAACTGGCACCCGACCAGGTGCTGCTCTACGGCATCCACACGGTGCGCGCGGCCCTCGACAACCCCGAGCGCAAGATCACCAAGCTTTCGGTGACGCAGAACGCGCTGGTGCGCCTGGAAACCGGCCCGGTCGAGGAACTCGGATTTCCGGTGGAAATCGTCACGCCGCAGGACCTCGACAAGATACTCGGGCCTGATGCCATCCATCAGGGCGCGATGCTGGAAACGGCTCCCCTGCCCGTGCGCCGTCTTTCGGCGCTCAATGACAGCCCGTTGATTCTCGTTCTCGACCAGGTGACCGATCCGCACAATGTCGGCGCCATCATGCGCTCCGCCGTTGCCTTCAACGCCGGCGCGCTGATCACGACGCAACGCCACAGCCCGACCGAATCGGGCGTGATGGCCAAATCGGCGTCCGGCGCGCTGGAAATGATCCCCTATATCCAGATCACCAATCTCGCCGACGCGCTGGAAGAACTGCACAAGCTCGGCTTCGTCTCGATCGGTCTTGATTCGGAAGGTCCCGCACCACTCGAACAGACATTGTCCGGCGCAAAGATCGCGCTGGTTCTCGGCGCCGAGGGCAAAGGGTTGCGGCAGAAGACCCGCCAGACCGTCAATGCGCTCGCCCGCCTCGATATGCCCGGCGCCATCAAGTCGCTGAATGTGTCCAATGCAGCCGCGATCGCCATGTATGCCGCACGCGGCCATCTGGCCAAGGCCTGACCGGCGGCTACCGGGTCAACGGCAATAGCGCAACCGACAACCGGGCTTCGGGACAACCATCCCGAAGCTTGCGCCATGTGGTGACGTTGAGTTCCATTTCGCAACGCGCCAGATAGGCCACCTCGCCCACCCGGATGCAGACAGTCTGGCCGAGTTCGAGTTTGGAGCCATCACGGTTTCGGCAGGTGCAGCCCGCGTCCGGCGGTGCCGCAAAGGACACGCCGGGGGACAGTCCGGCAAACGCCGAAACAAGCGCGACCATCAAAAATGCCGGAACGCTTTTCATAAGCAGAGTGTAATACAAAAACGTCAGGCATCCAACCCGAGGGGCGCCTGGTCTGCACTGGTGCGCCGGTGCTGGATTGCGCGACAGCGCCGCGCGTCATTCATGACGCGCAAAGGTCGCAGCATCTAAAATTTGCCGCACAATTCCTTAAACCGATTCCGATTTAAGGAATTGTGCAGTGGGCCGAATCCTGAACTCAGGCCTTCTTCAGGAACTCTGTGCGCAGCACCAGGCCCTTGATCTTGGCATGACGGCATTCGACCTCGTCCGGGTCGCCGGTCAGGTGAATGCCCTTGATCATCGTGCCGCGCTTCAAGGTCTCCGACGTGCCCTTGACCTTGAGATCCTTGATCAGGGTGACATTGTCTCCCTCGGCGAGGATCGTGCCGTTGCTGTCTCTGACATCCGTCATTGCCGTTCCAATCTGTGTGTTGTTGGCCGAATACCCATGACCCGGCCTTAGCGCCTGGCGGCGAGGCTGTCCAGCCTTGGGCACGACGGCGGAAGCGGGGACAGTGCAGTCCAAGTTCAGAATGGACGCCCGCTCCAGACTGCACACGCGAAAAGGCCGGACACATGTGCCCGGCCTCCTCAATTTAGTTTGATCTAGCCGAAAATCAGGCAGCGATATCGAAATGGCCGCGACCGGCGATGGCTTTTTCAGCGTCTGCGATGGCCGCATCCTTCGAGTCCGGGCTGATGGCCAGGCCTTCGGCACGGACGAATTCGACATCGGTAATGCCGATGAAACCGAACACCGTGGCGAGATAGGTTTCCTGGTGATCCATGGCGCTGATCGGGGACGCGCCGGAATAATGGCCGCCGCGGGTCGAGGCGACGATCATCTTCTTGCCCTTGGCGAGACCCTCGACGCCCGCCTCCGTGTAGCGGAAGGTGGTTCCGGCCACGAGAATGCGGTCGATCCAGGTCTTCAGCTGGCTCGGAATGGCGAAATTGTACATCGGTGCGCCGATGACGATGACATCGGCGGCGAGGAATTCGTTAAGCGAGGCGCGGCCGGCATCAAGCTCGGACACCAGCGCAGCATCCAGCCCCTCGGGATTGGCGGAAGCAGCCATCAGATGCGAACCATTGAGATGGGCAAGCGGTGCTGCGGCAAGATCGCGGTAGGTGACGGTGTCGCCAGGGCGTTCAGCCTTGATGCGCGCGACGATCGATGCCGTCAGGCGGCGGGAAACGGAATGATCGCCGAGAATACCGGAGTCGAGATGAAGAATGTTCATGGTGGCACCTTTGTGTGCTTGTGTGGCGTTTGGGTGCATCACATATGAATTTAAAACAATCGGCCGATAAGACAGCCCTTTTTCGACAGGCCGTTTCCTGATAGAAACAATGATGGTCAATCATCGACAAAAATGAAGGTGTGACATGCAGGACCTGAACGATCTCGCGCTGTTTGCCGCCGTGGTGAAACACAAGGGCTTTTCCGCAGCCTCCCGTGTCCTCAACATTCCCAAATCCAAGCTCAGCAAGCATGTCGCCCGGCTGGAGCAGCAGCTTGACGTGCGTCTTCTCGAACGCTCGACCCGCAAGCTGCGGGTGACCGAAATCGGGGAGGCTTTCTATGAACGCTGCGAGATGATCCTGTCCGGCGTCGAGGCTGCAGAAGCGGTGGTGGCGGCGGCGAAAAGCGAACCGGCCGGCGTCGTGCGCCTCGCCTGCCCGATCGGTTTCACGCCCATGGTCGCCGCTATCCTGCCCGCCTTTCACCGCCGTTATCCGGGTGTGCGCCTGCTGATCACCACCAGCAACCGCCGGATCGACCTGGTCGAGGAACGCATCGACATCGCGCTTCGCGCCCGCGCTCAGCTGGACACCGACCACAACCTGATCATCCGCAAGCTGGGGGAAGCCAGCCAGTTTCTCGTGGCAAGTCCGGCGCTGATGGCCCGGATCGGCAATGTGACGATCGATACGCTGGGCAGCAGGCCGACGCTATCAATGAACGAGCAGCATCTTTCCGATACCTGGCATCTGAACCATACCGACGGCACGAAACGGGACATTACCCATCACCCCGTCATCGGCTGCGGCGATTTCGGCATTCTTGAACGGGCGGCCATCGAGGGGGTCGGTATTGCGCTTCTACCGGATCACCTATGCGGCCGGGGATTTCGTACCGGTGTGCTGGTGCCGGTGCTGCCGGACTGGTGTTCGGACGCAACCATTGCCCATCTGGCCTTCACGTCGCGCCACGGCATGCTGCCGTCGGTCCGTGCGCTGATCGACTTCCTTGCCGACAATCTGCCGGGCGCGATGTCGCGTTGCACGGAAATCGACCCGAAGCCGGCAATGCTTGACGCTGCGGAATAATATGACGGCGGTTCGACCGCCCCCTGTTCGAACGGTTCTGGAACGAGCAATCTGACTCCATGAGCGAATCGGCGGCGGCGGGGAGCAGCGACACATGACAATAGAACGGCGCCGCCGCATCATCCGCAGGCGCAGAACCGCTATCGGCACCGTTCTTGTTGCGGCAATCTCGTTTCTCGCCGGCATGACGGACGCCGCGGGACTTCTCATTGCCGGCAGTTTCGTTTCCTTCATGAGCGGCAACACGACCCGCGCAGCCGTCGCCCTCGCAGATGGGCAAACGGGATATGCCGTCATCCTGCTGGGCGCTCTCCTGACGTTCGTGGCGGGCAACGCGCTTGGAATCATCGTTGCCCACAACGCCAGTCGGCGTACCTTCCGCGTTCTTTCCGGAGTGACCCTCATTCTCGCCGCTGCAGCCGCGAGCACCGGCCAGAATTTCGCCACGGTTCAATTCTTGGGGATCGTGCTTGCCATGGGACTGGTCAATGCCGCTGTCGAGCACATCGAGGGGTTGCCTATCGGACTGACCTATGTGACCGGCGGCCTTTCCCGCTTCGGCAGGGGCATCGGCGGCTGGATCGTTGGCACGCCACGACCCGACTGGGCCATGCAGATCGTTCCCTGGCTCGGAATGGCGGCCGGCGGCATATGCGGCGCCTTTCTCGAAAGGGCGCTGGGCGGCGGTGTGCTTTGGCTCGCCTGCATCTTGTCTGCGACGATTGCAATCATCGTATTTTTCATTCCGCCACGGCTGCAGAAACGCCACGCCCATCATCCGCCATCCCGTGCTCCAAGACTTCGATCAACAAGACCCAGCCTGTAACCGCGCTTTCATTTGCCAGAGGCTTGCGGCCGCCGCCAACGGCTCAAGTGTTGGAAAAGCCGCCACCCCATTGCATTTTCCCTTTACACACGATCAGAATATGCTAACTCCCTGCCGCAAGTGCTGCCCTTATAGCTCAGTTGGTAGAGCACCTGATTTGTAATCAGGGGGTCCCGGGTTCGAGTCCTGGTGGGGGCACCATTTTTTCTCCTTTCAAAACAGCAAGTTAGTCGACTCGCGGACTTGAAAATGCGGCTTTTCGTGTCGCATCGTGTTGCAATCCAGTACCCTTGATTTCAAACGGCTTCCCGCTACCCTCGGCAAATCCACGCGACATGCGATGCAACATGTCGCGTGCAAGCACGCACGGATAAATCCAAGAAAATGCAAGGACGCGAATTTGACCGACCATAAGGCGCCGGAGGACCAACTATCGGAAGCGACGACACCCAAAGCGATCGTTGCAAGGCTGAACGCTGTCGGGATAGAAATATCGGAACGGACGCTGCGCGAACGGGCTCGGCAGCTCGGGGCCTGCCGCATCATCGGCAAGTCGATGTTCCTCATGCCTTCTGATATCGAAGCGATCCTAGAAGCGTCGAAACCTAAACCACGCCGCCCTCTCGATCAGCCCTCTTCATCAACTGATTTGGACAATGCCCGACTGGCGTTAAAGTTGGCGAAATCTCGAAAGAGGAACAAAGGCTAAACCCGCACAAGGGAACTTCTTGACACCCGCGCGCATCCTGTCACGTTGCCGGGGTTCAATTCGGAGCTGCAAATGGCTGATAGTTCGGTACTTATTCGTTTTCAGGGTGTAGAAAACCTTGGAAAGCTTTGGGGCGTGACCTTCACTTGGGGCACCTCGGAAAAATCCTGGTTGACGGCAACCGTCGAAGTCGAAAAGTCTGCGAAAGACGAGGAGATCATTCGGATCGCTCGCGCCAAGTTCTTTGCCATGATCTCGGCAGTTCGCGAACATAGCGCCCGCTGGGAACTGGAACAGGACCTTTGGAAGGCTCTGGAGAAAGGTGCCTAAGCCGCCCGTTTAAACCACCCGTCGAATGCTTCTGCGCGAGGTAGACGCTGGTTGACACCTCGTCTGCTGGTGGGCCAATTTTCTCGCGTCATAACTGGCTACTGGACATGAAATGGAAGAGGTAAAGCGGACGCTCGCCCGCGAGGAATTGCACGAGCTGGTTTGGTCGACTCCTATCCAAAAGCTTGCAGGACAATACGGGCTGTCGGATCGAGGCTTCGCAAAAATCTGTGAAAGACACTTGGTCCCAGTCCCTCCGCGCGGCTACTGGGCGAAGATCGAAGCAGGGCAGCCGGTGAAGGTAACCGCTCTGCGGCGAGTGCAGGATACCTCGCTTCAAACGGTCCACATCGGATCGAGGGTCGCTAAGATGCAAAGCGACTATTTGGCTGAAGTTCTTGCCGCTGCGAAACTGGGGATTGTCAGCCCAAAATCGGAGCTTCCCGCGGTCCCGCGCAACCCACCCAAAACGACCTCCCCTGAGATCTTGTCGGTTGCGACCCGTGGTGACGTAGGATCGTTCCTGAAAGAACTCCAAAGGCTAAAGCCTGACCGTGATGGCTTCGTATACCATAGATACGTGAAGGTCCCGCCGGCGGCCATAACCCGCGTCGGTAATTTCTTGAGCTTAATAGCTAATACGCTCCAGCCCTTCGGGTTTAGGCTGCACGACAACAAAACCACTCGTCTCGGCTTCTCGAAGAACGGCTACGTCGTTGACTTTGGGATTGACGCACCAAGGAAGCGTGTAACCAAGACGTCAGGAGGTTGGCACTCCCAAGAGTACGAGCATGTCGGCCGGCTGGAACTGACGATCTATGGCCGGGCGGAGGGAAGCAAAAAGAAGTGGATTGATACGGACAATCGCAAGATAGAAGAGTCGCTAAGCCAGATCGTCGACAGCTTCTTAGTCAACCACATAGTCGAGGGTGAGCATGAAGCTCGACGAAAAACTGAAGAAGCCCGCCGCGCCCATCTAGTTCGCCGACGAGAACTCGCAGCACTGCGAATTAAGCGGGAGGATGACCGCCTCTCCTTTCTGCGATGGATCGCCGAGGCGCGACGAGAAGCCGAGGATCTACGAGCAACGATTGCGTCCGTCCCTACAAGCGGTGATTTGCCGCATGACTATGCGCGCATGATCGCCTGGGCTGGAAACAGGCTGGCGGAACTTGACGAGCAAACAGCGATCGACCGCATTCAAGCAACTCTTGTAGACCGCCGGCTGTATTCTGATCCGGATGATCTACTTGACCCGGAGGGTGATCCGCCGCCGAAACAAAACTATTGGGACGACTAGATGGATTATGTTTCTACCCACCTGCCCTTCTGGCCTGCCGCGCTGAACCACAAGATGGCGGCCGCCTATTGCGGGGTGTCCGTCGAGACCTTCAAGAAAGTTTGCCCAGTCAAACCCATGCAGTTCACCGGTTCCAGTCGCGGCGAACGCTACCTTCGCCAGCGCATTGACGAATGGCTATTGTCCATAGATCCCAACTCTGACCACCGACCGACGATGGCGGAACTGATGTACGGAAAAAGGCGATTTGGTAGTCGGCTCGATGAGACTGCTCACGAACGAGCGCCGACGAGGCGTCGTGGTAAAAAATCGGGCCAAGGTTTTGCTTCGGAGTAAATTCAAGGACACCAGATGCCGCCTTCATCTCAGACCCGCAATATCCCTCGCCTTGGTCTCAATCGCAACGAACTCGCTTTGGCGATTGGGGTGAGCGTCAACACCGTTGACAAGATGGTTCAGGACGGTGCTTTGCCGCCGCCACGCAAATGGAACACACGGAAGATTTGGATTGTCTCCGAGGTTGAGGCATCGATGCTTGAGTGGCCTGCGGATGGTGCGCCCATTGACGATGATGATGAATGGCGAGCAACAGCATGAATCTGGACGCGCTCCAACTGCTTACCCCTGCGGAAGCAGCCAAGCTGCTCGCCATTTCAACAATCCATCTGCATGACCTCGCCATCCATGGGGACATTTCATACGTCAACGTGGGTGCCGGAAAAAAGCGCGAGACCCGCCGGTACCGCCTCACCGATATCCAACGGTTCGAGCAGGACCGGACACTGATTTCTCCGATAAGGCGTTCAACTCGCGCTCCCCTTGAGATAACGGACGAGGACTTGTTGAAGGCTGCAAAGATCGTGGCCCGCGATCGGACCGGATCGATCGTCAAAATCGATATCCGCACCTTGGAGTGCACCATCTATCCCATGCCGGCCGGTAAGGCGGTGCCACCAGATAGTTTTCCGCCCGACGGGCCTGAGAACTTCGATTAATGAACGTGGGAAATCCCCGCGCTGGGGCAAGGAAAACTGGGACGACGAGTGAACGCATGACCAAGAAATCAATGATCACTCAATCAGAACTTCAGCGCATGGCGAAGGTCGCCAAGGCGGAAGGTGTCGAGGTCTGGATGGAGATTGACGGCAAACGCTATGGCGTTTCGCCTGCCGGCCCAAAGCCGAAGATGAACAAGGTGAGACCAGAAGAGTTCGAGACGCTCGCCGAATGGCAGGCATGGCGAGATGAGAAGCGTGTTCGCGAGGCTGAGCCAGAAGCTCTGCCGAAGGACTTCGCCTTCTGAGCCTTGACTCCCGCGTGTATCCTGTCACGTTGCGCCCTTAGGACGTGGGGACGTCCTCCACGGCGACATGTGTGCAAATTGCATTCTCGACGCTTTGCGAAGAGAAGGGAGAGGTATGTCCAAATTTATAGCTCACACCGCCACAGACATGGGCAATCTCTCTTATGAGAATTTTGCCCCTGCTGATTTTCAGAGCCCCGCCGATCCTGCGGTGACCTCCGGACCAACCTTTGTACAGTATGACTACGGCACGGTAGACGTTGGGAATTACAATAGGTTTGAGGGAACTTTTCAGTATTCCTTTTCGGGCTCCGATGTTTCGAGCGTCAGTGGGACGGTCAGTTACCTAAAGTACTGGTCTTGGTACACAATCGACTTCGGGCTGCTCGCGCATAGGGGTTACACTATAAGCGATTTCGCGCTCAATGTTACGGATTTTCAGAACCTCTCAGATACCCAAATCACCGCGGCGATTTTTGCGGGCGACGATACAATCACTGGCTCTGATGACGATGATACGTTGCTTGGCTTCGCTGGAAATGATCTCCTCAAAGGAAGCGGCGGGTATGAGGGAGACTATGGGAGTGACATCCTGGACGGAGGAGCCGGCGAAGACATAATGGTCGGTGGACATGGTAGCGACATCTACTACGTCGACAACTCTCGCGACATCGTTTGGGAATTCCAGGGGGAAGGTACCGATACCGTTAGGTCGACCATCTCGTACTTGCTGCCCAGCTACGTCGATAACTTGGAGTTGCTGGGAACGAGTTCGATCAACGCGACGGGCAACTACGGCAACAATCGCTTGACAGGGAATGACGGAGACAACGTCCTCAACGGCGGCGCCGCCAGGGATACAATGTACGGTGGCAAGGGCAATGACACGTATTATGTCGATCAGGTTGGGGACAAGGCAATCGAATCCCCCTCTAGCGGCACGGATCTGGTCTACGCTTCCGTAAGCCATTCGATCGCGGGCATCCACATCGAAAACCTGACCCTTACAGGTACGTCCAACATCAACGCCACCGGGAACGGCCTTGCAAATACGCTCATCGGGAACATCGGGGCCAACAGCCTTACTGGCGATGCGGGCAATGACAAGCTCATTGGCGGCGCGGGTGCCGACAAGCTCTATGGAGGGACTGGCGCCGATACGTTCCTGTTCCTCTTCAAAGAGAATAGCACCATGTCGACACGCGACATGATCTACGACTTCTCTCGCAGTCAGGGCGACAAAATAGGACTGTCGGTGATCGACGCGAACGACGGCAGGGCGGGAAATCAGGCCTTCATCTTCGTTGGCGAGAAGGCGTTCAGCCACATGGCCCAGGAACTGCGCTATTCCAACACCAACGGTGATACCTATGTCTACGGCGACATCAATGGCGATGGAAACGCCGACTTCTCAGTTCGCCTCGACGGGAACATCGAACTCATCAAGAGCGACTTCGTCCTCTAAGGAAGGGTTGGCGCCGCTCAAACTTGCCTATCAGCTGAAGATTGTGCTGGATGCGAAGGATGATGCTTCGCGCGTCGAGTGAGCAAACTCAGCCCGACCGAATATTATACAAATGAAAAACACCCCCAAAAATGGAACTTGCAAAACCACTAAATTAGCAGTGTTTTATGGTCTCTCTTGGGAGAGAGTGTTGCATTTCATATTATGCGATTTCATATTTTAAATGATATTGCGCCGCCATCCTCGATCGGGTGGCGGCTTTTTCGTGGGTTGCTGCGCTCATTGTGTGATGGGCTCACCCGTCCGAATATCCTTCACGGCCTCCTCAAAGGCAATCAAGACCTCATCGCAAGCCCAGCCGGAAGCAATGGCAGTAGCCACGATAGATTTCACGAAGGGGCGAACGAGTTCTTCGCACTCCATAGCTCGCTGCATATCGCCCGGCTCGTGCGTGGGTGGGGGAATTTGCATGTCGGTCTCCTTCGCCTGAGAACCCGGCAAGGTCGACAATGTTCCCCTAATGGGTGATCGGCATTTGCGATAATTGCAGTGCTCGTTGCCACTGGCGGAGCGGCGCGAAAGCTGGCCGTTTCTATCCGTTGCGGCTAACTTCCGACTTCTTGAAAAACCGCCAACTTGCCCCCACTTCTTTTGTGGAAATCGCGTTGAGGAGGAGGAACGCACGTCAATGAATACGCAGCTCTTCAGTGTGCACGATCAGCCCTTGTCACCCGAAGATTTGAACGTATGCAAGACGACCTTCGATCGAATTTGCGAGGCACAGGGCGTCGATCCCGAAACTGACAAAGCGAGCGATCTGGCAGCGCTGGTAATCGAGCTATACCGACAGGGTGTCCACGACCAAGATCAACTTGCCGCAATGATCGGCACGGTCGGCGTGCCGTAATTGCGTAACCGCCGCACCGAGCTCATCGTTCTCACGGTCATTTTCCTCGCCGTCGGCTTGGTGCTGATGGCGTTCATCGGGCCGATTCTCGGTTTGATCGGTTGACCGCCCACTCCCGTCACCAGCATGCCCAAATTTTGATTGCCAGCGTCAAAACTATGGGTTGCGATTGAGTTTTTCTATTCTCTTGCTAATGATCACCGTCAGGCGCAAGGTCGCGCCTTCGGTAGCCTATTATGCGGGCGCTGCCGCTTAAGGGTTGTCGTGCCCTAGCCTCAACAAGGAGGACGCCATGTCTTCCATCCAGCAAAAATTCGTAAAATCCCAGAAGCTGCGATCAATTCACCGCGCCCTTCCAAGTCCGAAAGTGCTACACCCTTCTACGGAGCCAGATATTGACCGCCGTTCCGATCTGGCGGTCTTCCTATCCAATCGCTTTCGACCGGGCATCAGGGTTGAAAATATCGTTGTTGGCGACTGGGAAGGCAGCGATGATCCATCCAAGAACGAACAGCGCTCTTTTGGCTTCCGCCGTGCGGGAATTGCCGTCTACAAATGGTGCGGCGACCCGGATGCGACGGATGCGGTCTTACAAACTCAACTCGTCCCATCTTCAATCGAGGATGGAGCTGGACATGTTTAGACCCGCCGTGCCAACTGCCCATGCCGTCACACTTTTCTTCATTGAGGCGTCCATGGTGATGTCGCTGATAGCTGTAACCTTCTTCACAGTTATCTAGGCTCAGGCCTCGGCGATTTTCTGGACACATCCACATCGTCAGTAATCATTAAGCTTTTCGAAAATGTGTCCAGCCGCTATCTCTGCCTGATGACCGACTACCAGGCCCACTCTCTTCAGGAGAATTCATGTTTGACCACGTCAAATTCGGAGTCACTGACTATTCAGCGAGCAAAACGTTCTTCCTCAGGGCACTCGAACCGCTGGGCGTAGCCGTTGTCGCGGAGGGTCCGCCGACGTACGGGGTCGAGCTTAGCCCAAAGGGTAAGGCTTCATTGTGCCTGTACCAAACCGACGAGAAGCCGGCGCATCTTCATTTGGCATTCACGGCCGAGAATCGCCAGCAAGTCGAAGCTTTCTATCGCGCGGCGCTGGAGGCTGGAGGCAAAGATAATGGCGCGCCCGGTCTACGCCCGCACTATCACCCAAACTACTATGCAGCTTTCGTCATTGGTCCTGACGGGCACAACATCGAAGTGGTTTGCCACGTACCCGAGGCATAGGCGGGCTCTCGCGCCTCACGTTAAACCTTGAATATCTGCTTCCAGCCCCACGGCAGCTTCGCGCCCAATAGGAGACATTCGCTCTGAGTGGAGCGATGACTGAGTTGCCGTGAACGGAACGGTTGCACTTCGCATATGCATCCCGAAAGCAGACCTTCGGCTTCCGTGAAGAGTTTCGGGCGCTCGATAGTAGACGTCGCAACGACCGCTTCTGTGGCGCAGTCGAGGCGACACGCACATCAGCCCCTCATTGTCCCCACCCACCGGTCTGAGGAATGGAAGGTCGGGAACTTTGATGTGCCCCCGGTCGGCACGCCATCCCGAGAGGCGCTGCATTGCACGCCCTAGCAATTGCGCCATCCAATCCCCATATTACCTTTGATGGCCCGCCGCGCTGTACGAGCCCGTGCCCCAAATTCAGGAGACATTGATGGACCACCAACCAAAGCCGACAACGGCTTCAAAAGACGTGATCACGTTCGCGAAAAAGCATCGCATCGAAATCGAGGATGCCCAGAATATCCTCGCGCAGTATGGTGACGATCGCAAAAACGCGGACAAAGCGGCTCGTCGGATAGCCGCTTGATTGGCGATTGGCAGCGGCAAAGGAACGCGGTGTACATTGCGTCGCCCCCCCTGCGACAGCCGGTCTTGTCACTGGCGAGCAGCCAGGCGCAGCCCCTGCGCTTGCTGATACCACAGCTAGAGGGTAGACAGCGCGAGTCCATTTGCCAAGCAGACTGTCAGCTTATGGGCACTCGGAGCGAATGATGTGAGCGACCGAAGTTGGCGCGCAAAGCCGGCCTTCAAAGATTGTGTCGACCATGACCGCAATAGGCCCAAAAGCGGTCCTGCGCAAATAGATGGTCCAGCAGCGAAATCGACGCCCTCATGCCGTGGAACTACACTGCCTGAACGGCCTCGACTTGCCGCCTACTGCGCTAACGGAACAGCGACAAGATGTTCTCGGGGTTCGTGTTTGCGATCGACAGAGATTGGATCGCCAACTGCTCTTGTGTTTGCAATGCCTTCAACTTTGTGGAAGCGGTGTCCATATCGGCATCAACAAGCTTAGCAATACCGCTGTCTATCGAATCCGAGAGGCGATTTAGAAATTCTTCCTGCATAGATATGCGACTAGAAAGAGCACCGACAGTTGCAGCGGCAGCGATAGTGTCCTCAAGCCAGCCATCAACTCTGGAAAGAAGTGCTCCCATATCATTCTCGGATACAACATCGACATCCATAATTTGCATCGAGGCCGTTCCCGTTACACGAAAGTTGGAAAAACTAACAGGGTTGGGGAAATCGTTGCCAAATGCCTGATTACCGCTTCCGAAGAACCCTGGGCCCGAAGCCCCGGCTGATTGCGCCAAGACGTTCCAAAAATCCACATAGTCATCTACCACTCCATCGGGCCCGGCGTATGCGTCAAATAGGGCTTTCGTGACGGTCGCCGTATAGAGGAGTGCCCCGTCTTGGATATCGAATTGAAATTCGTCTCCGTCGTAAAGCTTGAAAGGTTTGGTAAAAATGTAAGTATTTGTCGGGGTCGTGAAGTCCTCAAAGTCGCCGTATGTTCGGGGTGGGCTTTTTTGTAAAAGACCATCGTCTGTGGCGGTGAAAAGTGCAATAGCACCTAGATCAACAGCTATTGTTTGGACGCCGAAGTTACCCTTCGCATCACGCGCCGCAGAAGCCACGACAGAGGTGCGGACATTGCCGTCGGTTGACAGCCAGTTTACACCACTAAAACTGGACGAAGCGACGATACTGGTAAGTTGCCCTTTCAGTTGCTCGATCTCAGCTTGCACCTTTTCGCGATCGACACCCTCTTCAGTGGCCACTATGATTTTCGACTTCATTTCACTGATAACATCCACCACGCCTTCCAGTCCGGCATACGCGGTATCAACCATCCCAGCGCCGAGACCCAAGGCGTCTTGAACTACTGAAAGAGCTTTGTTGTCAGAGCGCATAGTAGTTGCGATGGACCAATAGGCAGCATTGTCTGAAGCTGTCCCGACACGCAGGCCGGATGATACTTCACGCTGCGTATCCTGCATGGAGCTTGAGAGCGAACGGAGTACTTGGAGCGCAGAAGTTGCACTAGCGTTTGTCAAAATGCTGGTCATGAAAGCTCAATATGAAAGGGAATCAAGCGCTTCATGCGCATAGGTGAGGACCCCGATAGAAAGCCATCGCGGTTAATGAAGCATTAAATCCGACCATTCTTTTCCCGGCTTGGTTGCGGGCGCAGGATTTGAACCTGCGGCCTTCAGGTTATGAGCCTGACGAGCTACCGGGCTGCTCCACACCGCTGAAATGCTTGAGAATGGCTGTGCATTTCGAGCACTGGTGTGGCCATGACGGCTGCAAGCGTTGGAGTTCGTTCGGGAAAGAGCGCGGCCGCGGCGAAACCGAATGGCGCTGCATGGAACACCTGGCCAGCGACTATTGGGATGGGCGGGCGGTGGTGCGCAACTGAAGCCGCGGGAACAAATTAGCCATCTGTGATGTTCTTGCGCACATGGAGGGCACCATGACCGTTGCGGCACCTAGGTATTCCGGTAGCCACCCCGACCGAGACTTGAACTGCCAAGAGGCAGTCGAACCGGAGTTGCAGCGCATAATTAACGACGCGACTACACACGGCTGGGCCACGATCGAGACAATCAACGCGATTGAAGAGGTGGTGAAGAACTTCCGCGTCGCCTATGCCGAAGACCCTGACCCGACCGAAAAGCCGCCGAAAGTGTCCGGCGGCGAGCCAGACCCAACCAACGATTGGCCGGCGGCGAACCCATGACCTACTATGCCTGGACGATAGCTGCGCCCGGCCGGCAGGATATCAAGAAGGTGACCACCCTGGCAGAGCTTTGCGATGTGCTGCGGGCTCTGGACCTCCCGGGGGGTGCGCCGCCGGAATTCCTCACACTCGATACCGAGGTCCACGACCATGGCACCTATACTCACAATGAAGGCAGCAAGGACCAATGGTCACTGACGTGGACGAAGGTTGATGGCGAGACAGCGGGTGTCGATGGAGATCGAAGATAGGCGATGCTCACCCCCCGCCTTTCTGTGCCGCCTCGATCCGCTGCAGGATTTCCCGAACGACCTTCAGATCGCCGGACTGCTGATTGAGCGTCGATTGAACATCCTTAATGGAGCTGACGGTGTTCGCGTTCGATTGCTCCCCGAGATTGATCCGGTATTCGTGGTTGCTGATCTGCGCTTCCACCTTATCGACGCGAGCTTCCAAAGCATCCGAATGGACAGTCTGAGAGAGCTTCCACGATTGGAGTTCATCGACATCGCGAGACCGGTTAACCCACAAGGCAACCCCGCCGCACGCCATTGTGACGAGGGTGATGATCTGGATAACGGTGTTGAGGTTCCACTCCAGTCTTGGAGCGCGTTTCGGCAGTTGCATAGGCTCAATCCCTTGATCCATTCATTCTTTCCTCGATGGCGCATGCACTGCGATGTTATTCTCTGCACGCCGCCTGAGCGGCGCATGTGGCATTGTGTGCCGCGACCTGGCGGGCGAATTCAATATCGTTGGCAATGATGAATTGTCGGGAGGCTGGCGCGGGTGTCAGCCGCTCGAAGCCAGCGCCGGTCACATCACTGGCAACTGTCTTGCAGCCAGCGACCGCCCAGCTCACGGCACAAAGAACGAGGATCAAGGTCACGTATTTCAGCATTGGTCTGGCTCCGCTTCTGGATCAGCTCGATTGATTTTTTGAGGGCGGCAGCCCGCTCAAGCTCCCTGCCCTCATTGACCGCTGCAGGGCGCAACACGGCGATGTTGACGAGATGGAACATCAGCAGGCCAAAGATGAACCCGACGACACCACCGGCTACGAGTGAGGCGCGGGAGATCATGTTGCCTTGCTCCGGTTGATCGACCATCTGCCGCTTATGAACATAAACCCGGCAATCGATCCGATGACGATCAGCAGCGCGGCAATGCCGAACGCCCACGGATTGTTGACGCCAAGGAGAGCCGACAGGCCAGCCCCGCCGAATAGACCGCCCACAGTCGTGATTGCCGTGCCGCTCTGGCTTGCTGGCTTGTCGTCGGGCTTTGCATCGGCCTTCGTCACGTCAAGCGGCGGGAGCACCTCCCTCGCCGCCTCCAGCGCATCCATGAAGTTCTTGTGATAGCCGGCAATCAACGATTTCTTATCTGTCCCGTTGACGATCTTGCGGGCACCTTCCGCGTCATTAGCTGTTCCGTTGAAATAGTCGGACAGCTTGCGGCCGGTGAACATGCCTTTGATCATCCCGTCGAACAGCGCCTTGATGGCGATCGGCATCGTGAGGAGTTGCCCCGGCTTCGTCGCACCAAACTTCCGGTGGTTCTCCTCCCAGGTAACCTGCACCAGGCCCTCGCCTACCCACGGGTAGTACTTCTTGCTGCGCAGGTACTTTTCACCGCCAGCTTCACGGATCGGCTGCATCTTGCCGCCTGTCTCATGAAACGCCGTCGCCAGCATGTAGGCCAGCCAACGCTTATCCATCAGGCCGCGCTTGTCCCATTCCGTGAGGATCGCGTTCATCCCGTCGATCTGGGCCTGCGTCAGACGGCCACCAAAAGGCGCGCGCCTCGCATACGCGAAGAACGTTGTCAGATTCATGGTGATATCCTTATATTAGCAGTGTATAAAATAAGAGCAGAGGGACGGGGGAGACGTGCGATGAAACTCGGCATTTTCTTTTGGGCAGTGCTTTTGCTTACCTCTTGCACAGCAATAGAGGTCGATGCCCCTCTCGCAGGCGGCGTAACCTACGGAGATTTCACACTAAAAGAACACGGCAGATTATAAGGGCGGGAGCGACCTTGACGCTGTTCATCGTTGAGTTGCCGCTGCTAATCTTCGGCTGAGACACCCTCGGCCGGTTCGTTGCCGGTCATCGCGGGAGGCTGCGGCTCCAGCCTCTCACGTAACGTGGCATTTTCAGCCCTCAGCGCGGCGACCTCCGAAAACAGAGCGTCATGCGAGTAGGCAGCATCCTTGACCTGCTTTCGCAGTAATTCAATCTGATCCTCAAGGAGCGGAACGAGGCAGGTCATTCGCCCAACCCTTCCCAAACCACCGCAGCAGCCGACGCAACCGCCTCGCTTGTCTCAGCCGCCGCGACGGCTTTCTTCGCTGCCATCCGCTTGGCCTCAATCCCTGCCGAGATCGTCTGCCAAGCCTCGAATGTCGCAACGATCTGCTCGGCCTTTTCGGTCAGGGTGACGCCATCGACCGCCGCCTCGGCGACGATGTGCGGGATAGCCGCATTCGCAATGCTACCGTTCGCCATCTTGGCCTTGGCCTCGGCAAGCTTCTGCTGATAGGCCATCACCTGGCCGGAACCGTCGGTGATGAACCTCAGGCGATACGTTTCCGCCTCACGGTCGATCCTGCGGACGGCATCGGCGCGCAGCACGGCGATATCAGGCGCCGGCAATTGCGGGTCCCAGCTGGACACATATCTATCAATGTTCGCTGGCCGCTCCGGCCAGTCTGTGGCGGCCGCTACAATGGCATCTTCTGCCTTGCTCAACTGTTCGAGGATGGAAACGCGATCAGCGGCGGGAAGCTCGGCCGTAATCTTGCCAGCCATCGCAGCCCAATATTCCGGAGCGTTGCCGATGTACTGGCGATAGAACCACCAGGCGAACGCCGCCATCCAGCGCTCGACTTTGCCTTGATTGAGCGCATGGAAGAACGCCTCCATCGCGCCATCGTGCATGCTGTCGATCTTGTACATTTCCGTTTCCTTCGGTTGAAGTTGGTAGATGATCACCGCCCAGCACGGCGGCTGCCGTGTCGCGACGATCGTCATCTTTGAAAAGGGCGATTTATCTT
This sequence comes from Pararhizobium sp. YC-54, assembly GCF_025847205.1. Lineage (GTDB taxonomy): Bacteria > Pseudomonadota > Alphaproteobacteria > Rhizobiales > Rhizobiaceae > Pararhizobium. The sequence continues at coordinate 18,858 of NZ_JAOYTH010000002.1, forward strand.
TTGAGAACTTGAACAACGATGAGCATGTCCGCAGCCCCAATGCCGTTGGTTGCCGTCAGCCTGACCGTGTAAGTGGTAGACGATGTTCCCGACGCAGGGACGTGTCTTGCAATCACCGTCATTCCACCTTTTTCATTAAGGTCTAGCGTCCCGTTCACCTTGCCAATTTCGGTCGAAGCTGCACGCGCTGAAACGGACCACGCCTCCGTGGCGCTAAAGCCGCCCATTGTGCAGCCTGCCATGCCCATTACAATGACTTCGGGAGAACCGGTTCCGTGGGCAACAGCAACACTGACATCTCTTGTTCCGCCACCCCAAGAGCCGCCCGCAAGCGTGTTCGTCTCAACAAGCGTTATTGCCCCCGCTGCAATGTTGGACGTGCCAACCGTCAGCGTTCCGATGATTGCAGACGAGATGTTAACCGAACCAAGCGTGGCCGAAATAGCTGAAAGGGTTGACACATTGATGTTGCTCGCAACAACCGAGTCCACTGCCAGCTTGCCAGCGGTGATGGCGCCAGCAGCAATGGCGCCGGCTATTACCGAATTGACGGCAAGATGGTCGGCGGTGATAGCGCCATCGACGATCAGGTTTGCGTTCTGCTTTTTGCGGACCATAAGACCGCCGAAAAATGCATCCTCTGTTCCTCCGGCGGCACGGTTGAATTGAGCACGGAAAAACTTAATTCCCGAACCGACGGTAAACGCAACCCCGCCTCTTGCAGTTGAACTACTGTCAGTTCGAGCAAGAACCACAATCTGGCTGACGAATGTTACTGCACCCGTTCCAACGCCCGTACCAAATTCAAGGATACAAGTTGCCGTCCCACCACCGACAGTAGCTGCCGCCATGTTGGCAACAACATCCGCATAATACTCACCCTGGCCAATTGAGATCCATTGACTGTATGTGTCTTGGGCGGCCGCATTGGCAAAAAGCCTTAGCGCAAAACGACCTCGAGTGACCACCGAGGTGCCGCTGAATGAAGGAGTGGTGCCAACATAAAAACCGCTCTGCGCCTGGAAATCATAGTCTGGATAGATGTTGCTATAGTCAGTCAGAATGAGTTCGCGAGCGGTGATTGCGTTAGCCACGATCAGATCACCGCTGATCGTGTTTGCCGCAATCTTTGCGCCTGTAATGGTGTCGCCTGCAATGCGGTCACCGGTGATGGTGCCTGCAAGGATTTTAGCAGCAGTAACCGAGTTAGCAGCTATCGCTGTTGCTGTGACAGAGTTCGCGGCCAGATGATCTGCAATAATGGTGCCGTCGACGATGAGGGACGCGCCCTTGGCCTTGCGGACAACTACGCGATCGATGATGTTGTATCGAACTGTTGAGGCGCTGCTATTGTAGACACGAACCCTGAATTGGGTGGCGCCAGCAGGAACAACAATCTGCCCCCTAAGAACGGTCCATGCGAACGGTATCGGCTGATTAGATACAGCGTCGTTACTAGCAGGGGAGGCTGCCGCACCGGTTCGTGTGTACCAATAGAAACGAAGATAGTGACCTGTAAGGGAACCGCCGGCCTCCGTTGTCCTGTTAGCAATCTCCCAAGCAAGAGTATCGCCCGCAGTACACGGAATCAGGTCTTTGGTGTCCATGAACATGGATGCGCCGCTACCGCCAGGCGTCTTGTTGTCAATCACAAGGCTTTGCTTGCCCGTAATCGAATCCCCGCCCCAAACCCAGAAAGAAGGCGGATCACCCACTGATCCACCGCCCGCCGTGAAATTATTTGGGTTCATTGCCCAAATATCGGTGAAGCTGGTCAGCGCCTGATCAAAGGTGCCGTCAAGAATCAGGTTTTCCCAATCTGCAACAATTAGATGCTTCGCGCCGATAACATTCGCTGCGACCTTGTCCGCTACGATCGCACCGGCCTGAATCTTCGATGCAGTGACGGCATCTGTAGCAATAGTGCTCGCAGTGACAGCCCCTGCTGCGAGCGAGGCAGTGATGACAGCCCCGGCCATGATTTTCGGCGTGGTGATCGCGTTGTCGGTAATCTGCGTCGAGGTGATCTGCCCCGTCATATCAGTTGCGGGGACGGCGGCAGTCCAAGCCCCGCCAGTGTAGCGCATGAGCTTCGCGTTTGGCGAGGCGCCAATGGTGGCCACGCGCCCTTCGAAGTTACCTGTCGTGGGTGCGGCCGCAAACGGGCCTTCAACCGGTGTAAGCCCGGCGGCAAACTTTGTGAGCTCGACTGCACCGTTGGCAATCTTTTCAGCGATAATTTCGCCGTTCTTGATGACATTGCGCGTGACTGCATCGACCGCGATCTTCGCCTCTGTCACCGCGCTCGCGGCCAGCTTGAGGCTGGTGACGGCATCAGTCGCGATCTTCGACGCAATGATCGCCGCATCATTGATCTTTGACGACACGATCGCACCGTCGAGGATGTCCTCAGAAATAAACTGGATATCCGGCGTGGTGACGTCAAGCCACGCTCCCCAAAGCGTCTGCCGATTGGTGAACGGCATAAACTTGCCGCGCGCCTGGTAAAGCGTGTTCGGCAAGGTCCACTGCCCGCTGATCACCCATTCATAGGGGGCATCATACGGCGTGGCATCGCTGTCGAAAACCACCGCGCCGCTCGACTTGAGCCTGACCTGCACGCGCACATTCTTGACGTCATCGAGGTTGACAGTTGCCGTGACCTTGATACCCGGCCGGCGTGCGCGGCTGTTTGTGTCCAGGACCGTGTACCCAACAGCCGTCCAGCCCGTCATGGCCTGCGCCGGCGGATAGATCGGCTTGACCGGGCCAACGACGGTCGGCAACTCTTCAGAAGCCGACCAGTCGTAATCGCTCGGGTCGATTTCCTTCAGGCTGACCAGCTGGTTGAACGTCCGCCGGCCGACGACGCGCACAACGAGGAATTTCTTGTTGATGTAGCCATTGCGAGCTGAAGTCCACGACACGACATCGTTGGGCTCAAGACGCCATGCGCTTGGCGGCAGATAGAATTCGTGCGTGCGGAACCGCCGCTCTTCCTGCAGCATTGTCTTGGTGAGACGCTGCACCTGCGTCTTGAACGGGCAAGCCTCGAACTCCACGCCAACGACAAGCTGCTGGTCGAGGTCGGCGGTCATATAGGTGGAAGAGTAGCGTGCAGGCGCATCTTTTGTCGCCCACTTCTCGGCAGGCTCCGGATAGGTCGCTTCAATGCCGTTGTGCGTGTCGCTGAAGGGTGGAAACGGATTGAACGACTGTCCTTCCGTCACCAGCACATCGGCATCGGTGAACGAGAACACGGCCGCACCAGGCGCGCCCACCATCACCTTGAAGATGCCGCCCACTTCGGCCATCCGGCCGCTGCAGGTTTGCAGCAACTCTTCAATGACGGTCAGCGGCTCGACATCGCAGAAAACCTCATAGCCGCAGCGGAACTGCTTTTCCGTGCCGCCACTGCTCAAAGCGATATCGACGTCGCATTCGTTCGCGGCGGCAATCCAGTTGGAAGCCGGCAGGCGGAAGGCGGCAAGGTTCTGCCCTCCATAGACCCACTCGTTTTCGAAGTAGATGCCACGAACGATATTGTAGATATTGACGATGGGGTTGCTGCTCGGTTCCCAGGTTGACTGATCATCCCACCGCTGCGCACCGGTACCGCCATTGGTGCTGTCCTTGCGCAGGTCATAAACCCGCCGCACCGGCATTTCCGTCAGGACGCTTGGAACCTGCGGGAATGTTTCGGGGTGGAAGCGTGCGGTGACGATCAGATACGGGCAACCCAGACCAATCATGTCGGACGTGAAGGGCCGATCGGCTTCAGTACCGAACTTGGCGATCAGATATGGATCGGCGGCGGTCTGGGTGCCATCGTAGTATTTGACCCACAGCAGAATATTGCCTTCGATGTCGAAGTCATGGACGGGATAGCCCTTGCCGTCCGAATCCGGGTCGGCCCAATTGACGGTGACTTTCTGGTCATTGACCCAAAAAGACGGCGTGCCGGGGCAAGGGATGTTCCCGAGTTCGATGACATCGACAAGATAGCGGCCATTGGTGCCATGGATGCCCGTGTACTTGCGCCGGCCGCCGGCCGCGTAGGAGCCAAGCGTGAAAGACATCGGCTGGTCGTCGCCAACCTGCAGCTCGAACGAAATGCCCTTGGTCTGATCCTTGGCCTTGCGCTTCGCCCTCGCCTTCTGGATAAGGCCCACGCCGAGATTGAACGCCATGCCGATGGCGAGCGTCACCAGTTGGCCCGCAAACGAGGAAGCAAACACGGCCCCGAAGATCGCAGCCGTTACCGGCTCGCCATAGGCAAGCTCCGCTGGAGACAGGATCAGCCAGATCGCCGTCAGCGCAATGCAGATGAATTTCATGAAATCTATCCGACCTTAAAAGCCCGTTCGCATTGAAGGAGGTCCACAGTCCCGATGCCGTTTTCCATCAGGACAAACACGCGCTCGCCATTGACGACGCCCAGGGCGTAGCCGAAGGCGCTGTCGGTTTTCACCGCGGCGATGTCGCCGATCTTCGCTTCCGACGGATGAATTTCCGGCAACATCGAAGCAACCATGTCGCCGAGATTGGCAAAGCCCTTGCGCTTGATGATCCGCAGCGCGCCCTTGGCATCGAAGTACTTGCCGCGATAGGGCTTGGCCGGGTCCTCACCCGTGATTGCCTTGACGACGTTGCCAACCAGACCAGGCCCGCAATCATGGTCCCCCCATGAAAAAGGCTTGGCCCACAGATCATCGATGACGGCCTCGAACTGCGCCCGCCACTTTTCGACACGCGCCATTATTGCGGCCCCCACTTGATCGGCCAGTTCTTCACCGTGCCGGCATACTTGCCCCAGCGATCATCCGACCGGCGGCGCTGGCTTTGATAGGAGGACTTGCGCGGATTGATCCGGGACAGCATCGACATCGCGTCGGAGTTGATCGAAAAGGTAATGGAGCCGTCTTCACCAACGGCCGGCGTCTCGATCGGCGCGCCGTCGATCTGGCCCAGGAAGATCACTTCCGGGTCGGAGATCGGCAGGCGGCTTGCCGGGTCGAGCGCCATTTCATGGATTTCGACCTTGGCCAGGCGCACGTCATAGCCACGCACCAGAAGTTCGGTTGCCGTCGCGATCTGGCTGACAGATATCTGGATTGACTGGATGGTCATGTCGGAAACACGGGGGATGTTGTCGACCACCATGTTGACGGCGCCATAGTAGGTCCGGGCAACCGGTAGTCCGCTTTGTCCGTCGATGACGGTAAAGATCGCGTCCTCGTCTCCGGTCCAGAAGCCGAACGATTCCGCCGAGCCGCCGGCGAACGGCTTGACGTTTTTCACATAGACGAATTGGCGAGGCACAAGACCAGTGTCCTGCGCGACGGCCATCGCGTTGTTGAATGTCGTGTTGCTGTTGCGCATGGCTATTTCTTCTGGATGACTTTGAAGGTCGCGCCCTCGGTCATGATATTCTGCGCGGTACCAGGGTTATGGCTGCCGGGCTGAACAATAACTTTGCACGCCGGGCGCTTGAGGATAACACTTTGGTCGGGACCGACGCCGGTTGGCACGTGCGGAAAGACCTCAAATTGACCAGTCACGCCACTCCCGTTTGCCGCAACTGTTTCGGATATCTCAAGGAAAGCGTACCGCGTCGGGTCACTCCCGTAGGGAATTTGGATTTTGTCTCCAAGCGTTAGGACGTAGCCACCAGGCAGACCCAGGAGGCTTAGCGTTCTGCGCGACCCTCCAACGGCCCCAACAGTAACAACCGACGATCCGAGAAAGAGGCCCTTTTTGTCGGCCTGCGGGAATTGCGACACGGGATCGTAGAGAAAGAACGCTTCCTGAGCGCCATGGAGTTTGCGGATTAATGCTGCGATCTGCTTAGCAGCATCATTGCCCAATTCCGTCAAGGTCACCTCCGCCATCCACAACGGCGGAGTAAGCTCGGCTTGCCAGAAACGACCATCTCCAGAACCCGACATTTCATCACCACGCTGGATTGACCAGATGACGGAGGATATCCGGAGTTTGTCAGCAAAGGTCGCCAGCGAATACGGGTATGTGATCGTCATGCGACGCGCTTCCTCGGATTCGAATTGATCTGTTTCACGCGGTCCGGCATCTGCTGGTCGTAGGTTTTCAGGGCTTCCTTCATTTGAGTAGCGGCACCCTGCCGGGCCTGCTCGAGCAGTTCCTTATCGCCAGTCCCTTTAATCTCAAGCGACATATTAAAGGTAACGTCGCGCGCACCGCCCTGGTTAGAATTGGCAGCGGTGATACCGAGACGGCCCGACGCATCGCGCCGCAGCGGGAAGATGCCTTCAGGTCCAGCTTCACCCATTACGCCGGCGCCTTTGGCGAAAGCGAAGTATGTCGGGCGATCGACGACCTGATCGCTGTAGGCCGACAGGCTTGGCGAGTTGAAGACGTTGCCCTTGGCATTGGCTACCCGCATACCGGCCCACGGATCTGACCCTCCGCCACCGAACAACGAATCGATGCCGGACGCCAGTAGTCCGAATATCCCGCCTCCGCCGCCGCTGGCGCCGGCGTCACTAACCTTGAAGATGGCATCCAAGACGTCGTTTAAGAGCTTGTCAGAAATCTTGTCGAGAACACTGAGCGCGGCGTCCCCGAACGCCTCCCAGATGGTGGCGCCATCCTTTATCGCTCCTCGGAAATCATCGATGAAGCCGCGTGTGACATCCTTCGCAAAACCGAGGTTCTCCTCGAAACTCCGCTTGGCTTCTTCGGCTTTTTCCGCATCTGCCTGAGCCTGAGCATAGGCTCCAGCCACGTCGAGGATGCGCTGACGCTCCGTCTCCAGCGCTGGCGAAAGCGACTGCGACGACGCATTGATCAGATCTTGAGCGTTGGCAAAAGCCTTGCCGATTTCCAGTCCATCGCGCTGGGCTGCAGTTAGAATGTCCTGGACGGCGCCTTGGCGTTCGCGAGCGTAGGTCGAAAGGTCGATAACCCTCGTTTCTTCCGCTGTCGCCTTGGTCTGCTCCTGCGTTCGGCGGATCGCCCGCTCGTAATCGGACTCCCGGTCGCGGGAATTTTTCCCGCCCTTCTTCTTGTCATCGTCCTGAGCGTTCTTGATAGCCTGGGTGCGCACGTCACTGTAGAACCCACCAAGGGGATCAGAATTCATAATTTCGCGCTGGCGGCCCTCGTGGACAGAATTGGCTTTATTAAAGTCTTCGGCAGCCGGATTATCCATGCGACCCAACTCGACCTTGGGAAAGGTCGGAAGCTTCCCGCTCCATCCCAATTCTTTCGCGACGTAACTGATGCCGAAGAAATCCGTAACAGCCTGCGCACCCGCAATAATTTTGTTGAACCCTTCAAGCGACTTTTGCACCAACCATTCAATGGCCGCGATAAAACCATTTGCGGCCCCCTTACCAACCGCCGCAAAGATCGTCGGAAAGTTGGCCCAAACGAACTTAATGTCTTCGTAGGCAGCGTGAAACGAGTTGATGATTGCGTTCCCGACCCACTTCACCCCTGCGATCGTGCCATTCCATGCGGTTTCAAACCAAGGTGCGATAGCGCTGATTGCGGGCTGCAGTCCTTCGGAAATATACTTCCCTAATACCTGCAACGAGGCGAGCGCCACATCACCAAAACCGACAGATGCTTTCGTGGTCTGATTGATCTCGTAAGTCATTCCCGCAAATGCCGCCGTCGTTAAGACTGTAGCTCCGGTCAGAACGGGGAATTTTGCGATGACGCCTCCAATCATCTTGCCAGTTTCCGAAAACGCTCGACCAATGCCACCTTCGCCTGGCCCGTATATTTGAGCGATCTGCGGTCCTTGCTGAAGCGCTACCTGGCTGATCGGCATGCCCAATGCCAGCGATTGGAACACGTCGTTCAACTGAAACATCAAGTTTCGCTGTTGGAACCGGTTGTCGTTGGCTGCGGCCCCATGGCGTTTGTGGGCCAATGTCGCAGCATCCAGCGCGGCCTCTTCGGCAGCCAGCTTGGCATTGACGTTGGTCACAGCAGACGCAAGCTGCAACTGCCCGCTCGCCATCAGTTCAGCGGCATTCGCAGTCAGATTGTACTTCCGGTAAATGCCCTCTAGGATCGTTTCCACGCGAGCGAGTGGCACCGCACCTTTCTCAACACCTCGACCCAGCGAGGAAATGGCAGCTTCGAAACGGGCTGCCCCACCATAGCCGTCCACATACTGGCGTGACAGTTTTGTGAGGACGCCGCCGCTCTGATTTGCCTTCGCATCTGTCCGGGCGAGAGCCGCGCCAACTGCCGCGCTCGATGCAGCTCCAGCCCTGTCTGCCGCGATCTTCTGATTCATCCCCGTCAGGTATTCACGCGCGTCCATACCGGCGGTTACGCGAAGAGAACGAAGGGCTACGGTCATGTTGCGTCCTGGGCCTGCTGGCTAGAGGCTGAATAGTTGTTGAAAGGCCAGTTTCTCTTTTTGCGCGAGTGGGCTAAGGTCGCGAAATTAAATGGGGGAGATGACATTGAAGTTTGTTGCGGGTGTTTTTCGAATACTCATAGGTGTGGTTTTTGGCCTCGTGGCCACGGTGGCGTTTTCACCTGCCGCGGCGGCATTCACTGACGGCGCTGACAGCAAGGCGCCACTTCTCGTACTGGCCCTCGTAGTAGTCTCGGCTCTGCTGGGCTTTTTCGCCCCGACTATCCGGCGCGCTTTCGGTCGTGGGTTTCTGCTCGCTGGATTGAGTTTCCTCGCTCTTCCACTCTCCGTCATGTTGCTCTCAGGGCGCACAGCGAGGGAAGTAGTGAACGCCGTAGAGCCTGCAAACCAAGGCGTCGCCGCCATAGGCTCAGGTATTGCCGGCCTCGCTATGACAGGCGTGGCCACATTCATCGGCCTAATTGTTGGATCGGTACTGATCATCATCGGACTGGTTCTCGCTCTCGGTGGGCGGCGAGAAGTCGTCATCGTGGATTCTCGTTTGAGATAGGGTTCGAAGGGCAGCGCAGGTCACTTCGCCGCCTTTGCCTTCTCCGCTTGATGGGCCGCCCACTCCTCGTCGATCGCCTGGATCAACGTCACGAACATATCCAAATCGTCATCAACTATTCTGAAATCAGCCGCATACCGGCTGACGGCCATGTAGCTGATCGGTGTCTCACCGCCAAAGGCGCCATAAAAGCGATCGAAACGGAGACGCTCCCACGCCCGGAAATAAAGACCGAACCAAGGCTCATGCTCGGCCTCGTCCGGCGCTTCCGGGACGTCGATGAAAGCAGCCTCTTCCGGATTTTCGTCGGCGAGGCGCTGTAACCAGTTGCTCTGGCCTTCCTGCGTCAGGCGCCAGCGGAAGGCCGTGCGGAGTTTTTTACTGTGTCTTCGACAAACTCCACTTCGATCTGGGCAACCTGTTGCGCGCACCATTCGACAGCGCCGGTGACGTTGCGGAACGCAACATCGCAAAGCGTCTCCAGGGCGACCTCTGGAGCGTATTCGACGTCGAGCCCCCTCCAGCCGAACAGGATCTCGGCGCAATAAATCTTGCCCCCTTCTTCTGCGAGAACAGCAGGCGGGGGTGTCTTTCCCTTGTATTTGCGCGCGAGACGCTGAAGCATCAGGTCACGTTTGATCGTGTAGCCCGGCGAATGCAGCGATTTGACGTTGAACGACACGCCCGGCCAATCCGGGTAATCGATCCAGTCACCGGCCGCTTCGAGTTCAAGGTCGGCCTTCAGCGAGGCAAGTATCACAGTCATCGGTATTTTCCCGTTTCGGTTGGCGGATCAGGCTTCGAAATATTCGAGGCGATCGAGGAGGATATGTGCCCCCGTGAGAGTGTCTTTCGACGCCATGGCCGTCAGCGGCAGCATGGAGTCCTGGTTCTTCCCGCCGGCGGACGTAGAGCCTTCGGTGAAGGTCAAGCGCGGCACTCCATAGATGAGCGCCTGCCCGTCCTTCGAAATCCGCGCATTGATGTTCGTCGGTGTCGAGTTGAACAGCTTGTCGAGCAGAACTTTCGAGCCGAAGTAGGTTTCCATCGTGACCGTGACATCGCAGCTGCCCGTACCGATATCGACGGGGCCTACCTGCTCATCGCTGCGGATCGCGTTGAGCATGCGCAGATTGTTGTTGATCGTGATGCCAAGCGAACGAACGAAGTTCGGGCCGCCGATCTGGACGCCGTTCTCCGCGATGCGGCCGACATTCACGGCAGCGGCCATCGTCCGGTTCGTGGTGACAGGCTCCGGCACATCGTCGAGGGACGCATCACTGACCTCGCCCGTCAGACCAGATTGCGTGAGGACATAAGTGGCAAGCGCTTCGCTGGCGAAGGTGAACTCACCCTGCCCGGTGACCATGCCGCGCTGGATGATGTAGGACGGTACCGTCTGCCCCAGCCAACCACGCTCAATGGTATGACTGAACATGGTCACGCCATTCTTGATGGTGTCGCCGAAGAACACGCGGATCGTCTTTCCGGCGCCGGTATTGGTTGCCCAGCCGGTCGGCAGATTGTCGAGCGTGAGCTTGTTTGCCGCGATATCGATAATCCGAGCCCATCCGTTCAATGCTGCCGCAGCGTAGCGATAGGCGGCGCCGGCACCGCCGATTTTGACCCATTGGCCAACGGAGAGCCCCAACGTAGTGAAATTCAGGGTCGTCGAGCTCAAACCATCGGCGACCGCCGTGATATCGCCTGAGGCACCTTCAAAGCCGACCACCTTAACGCGTGCGCCCGCAGCCGGCGCGGCCTCGTCTGTCAGAATCGCGTTGCCCACTGCTGGAACCGTCGTAGAGCCGGTGGTGATCTTGAACAGACCATTGTTTCCGGACTGAGCAAAACCGCTGGTCCTGATCAGGTGCCCCACGGCGAACGCCTCGCCGGCCGTCACGGTGATGACCCCGCCTGTTGCAGCGACACCGGTAATCACGCTGTCAGCAGTCCCGTCATTGTCGCGCTGGGGCGTGTTGTCCCAAGGATTAAAGAACAGGCTTTCGAGGAACATCGACAAGGGACTGCCATCCACCGGGTAGGACAGCTCGCCGTTGATCGGCCCCTGGCTGGTTTCGTTGACCTTTGTCGGATCGGAGTTCATCCGATCGTCGCGGATCTCTTCCGACTGCACGAAGCTCGGCTGATACTGCAGCCCCTCGCCGGTAAAACGATGCGCCCGCATCCGGGGTGTATCCGGCGTCACGCCAAGTTCTTCTTCGCGCACGACGGTCATGCGGACGCGATTGGTATCGGAACCAGCCATTGGTTTTCTCCATGTGTAGAAGGCCGTCACCCGGCCGGGTTTTTAAAGATCGCGCCGCCAGTCGATGGTCGCAGTCAGGCGGTAATAGCTGCCATCGACATCGCCCGCTTCGCCGGCGCCAATCGAAGCATCGCGGAACGTCAACATGCCAATGTCCTCACCGCGAAACAGATCGACGATCTGCGCTGCAAAGACCCGAGCCTGACGCGATCCGTTGCCACGCGGCACCATGACATGTGCATAAAGCTGGCCGCCTTCGCGCCACAGGTTTGCGTCACGAGTTTCGGCGCCGATCGATTCCTGCTCGAAGAAATTGCCGACGATCTCGACCAGAACCCATGGCTCTGGATCTATCGGAACATTGAAACCATCGTTCTCGAATGCCAGCGGTGTCGCCGACCAGGCCGCAACCAGATAATCGTGGATGGTGTCGTAAGCTTCTGGGCTGGCCATCAGTCCACCATGTTCAGGATAAGCGAGGGGTAGGTGATCGGCATGCCGGCCTGCCGGTCCTTCCGGCGGCCTTGACTGCCCTTCAACCGGTACGGAATGAGCGGGTGAAGGCCGCCCGATAGATCGAGGAAGCGCACCTCATAACGAAACGTCTGCACCCCGAATTGACGGGCCACGGCAGAGCGAGCCTTATCGAAGATCTTCGGCGGGACCGTCATTTTCATCGCACCAACCTGCACCTTGCGGACGTATGGCTGCGCGTTCGTGATGATGACTTCGGCCGAGGGCGGTATCTTGTCGAATTCTGTGACTACTTTTCCATCGACAATCACAATAAACGACGATGCAAACCGGCCAGATTGACGCGGGCTGTTCTTCACCAAGAACTCGAGTGCGAACTTGATGACGATGCGCCACCAGGAGAACTCGTAGACAATCGGGCCTGGCGCTTCGACGACAAATTCAGATGTTGCGGGCCGGTAGTTGACGAACAGATCATAGTTCGCCGTCGCCTTGCCCGCCTTGATGGCTTTCTCAAGCTCTTCCCGCGCGAACCTCGCGAGATGGGCGGATATCTGATCCGGCGCTATGTCGGCCGTCGCCATCTGAATATCTTTGGCGAAGGTGTCGAACCGAGCCATTGCGTGATCCTTCCTTTTCGTCGAGAAACTATGCGGCAACGGCAAAAAGGAGACTAAATTGTACCAGGTACCCGAAGAACAGCATGAGAAGCAAATTGGCGAAGCGCTCTATGTCAGGCACGCTTTACAGGACGCGCTTTGTGAACTTGTCGCAGTGCATGGCCCGGAGTTTCTCGAAGAATTCTATGCTCGGCGGATTGCCCGAACGGGTGACCAGTTCGTACTGCCACCGATCGAGGGCATATCCGCTGAGGCGGATAGACTGTTTTCAGAGAAACGCAGGAATCTCAGCAGATACGGAGAGAATGAACTCCGGCGGATTTGCGATCTCGTTGCGGCCGACCCAACCCCCTCGCGTTAAGGCCTTGACAGGTGCTGGTGAATTAACACGCCCCTGAAAACGAACGCGATCATGGTGCCCCGGTCAGTGTTGTAAATGCTGATGCCGTCGGGGCACGACACAGGTTGTCCGACCGTCCAATCACCAGGATTTTCATGTGATTGATTGCTCTGCTTGGAGTTTTCCACGGCACCTATCCTTTGACTTGAAGCTCAATGCGAACGACGACATCCGCAAGCTTGATCGATGTTCCAGCAACGATGGACCGGAATTGCCCGTCGATCTCGCACCAGTCGCCCTCTTTCGGCAGCGGCGCAGGCCAGGCGACGAGGGCGGTCGGCGAGAGAATGACTTTGCTGTCCTTTTGGGAAATGGCGCTGCCCGGCGCTATGTCCTCGGCCTTGAAGCCACGAACGAAACCGTTGATTGACGCGATGGCGGCGACTGCGTCTTTCGTACCGCGCCGAACCTTGAGTGTCTGGCCGTGGGCGGCAAGTTGCCTGTCGAGCGCGGCAATAGCCTGTGCCGGTGTCATATGCGCGGAACCTTCAAGCCGGAGAGCAGCCGCTTGGAAGCATCGCGGATGATGTTCCCGGCTTGCTCCGAGACCGTATATTGAAACGTGCCGACGCCTTCGACCTCTTCGGAGCGCAAGAACAGGTTCTCGACGCCGAGTGATTTCAGTTGCTGCACCATCAGGATCACAGCCTGCTTGACCTGCGGGGGAACGTTACCGGTCCCGCCGTTCGCGACCGGCGTGCCGTTATACCCTGCCTTGTATGTGACGGTGATCGGGTGGGGAAAATTCCCCAGGCTGACGAAGGAATAACCGGCCCTTAACCGGAAAACGTCACGATAGACGGCATAGTCGGCGGTCTGGACGGTCTGTGGCACCCCGGCGAAATCCAGATATTTGACAACCACATCGCCGATAAACGGCGGATAGGGTAGCCGATCGCCACAGACGTGCAGCCGGTCGACCGACATTTCCAAGGTTTGCGCGCCAAAACAGCGCCCGAGTGTTCCATCAGGCCCGTCGAACTGCGCAACGACCGCGGCAATCATTGCAGCCACCATTGTATCGTCCGGAGCATGACTGCCCGGAATATCCGCCGGCGTCATGAACGGCGTCGGCGGAATAAGGACGCGGACAGGCATTTACTTGGCCTGGTCGTCGTCACCCGACTTGTAGCCGAGGGACTTTTCGACGGCTTCGCGGCCCGTCAGGGTAGGGTCGTTAAAGTCGATCTTGTTCTGATCGACGGTCGTGCCCTTGCGGGGATCATTGTCCACGGCGGGATGGGCCAGATCGGCATCGGGGACGTTCTGGACGGGAGCGCCAGACGGATCGATCTCGGTTGCGGCCGGAATGCTGGCCAGTCTGGCGCCTTCGGTTCCAGTCGCGACAGGCGCTGCGGTTTTCTTGACAGTCATTTGCTCATTCTCCGATAGCGGGAATGACGGCGCCCGGAAGCGCCGCCGGAAGCCGTTAGGCCGAGATCTTCAGAGCGCGCATCGGCTCCGGATTGTAGACACCGCCGCCAACACGCTTGGTCGTGTAGAAGTGCACGAAAGGCTTGTTGGTGAAGGGATCACGCAGGACGCGGATGCCGACACGGTCCACGACCATGTAGGTCGCTTCCATGTCACCATAGAGCGCGACGATGTTGCCGGCCGCAATGTTCGGCATGTCGGACACTTCGACGATCGGAACGCCGCTCAGCGTCGAAGGCTGGCCCAGAGCATAGGCAGGTTGCCACAGATAGTTGCCCTGCCCGTCCTTCAGCTTGCGCATGCCGCCAATCGACAGGCGGTTGGTGTAGAGCTTGGCATTACCGGAGAATTCGCCCGGCAGATCGTAGAACAGATCAATGAAGCCATCGGCGGTGAGAGCCGCAGCCGCACCGGAATTCTTCACCTCGATAGCGCCCCAAGGATGCTTCGCGGCGTTTGCGGCGCCGGTGACATAGGTGAGGATGCCGAACGGCTTGTTGACGCCGTCGCCGCCGACGAAGGCAATGCCCTCTTGGCGGGCAAACTCGGTATCGACTTCGTCCGAAAGCCAGACTTCGAGGTCGATCGCCGAATCGTCGAGCATCTGCTGGGAGATGGCCGGGTTTGCGTAGATTTCACCCGGCGTGAAGTCGAGCGAGGCGAGCTGCGGTGTGCTGGTGGCCGGACGCGATGCCGTTTCACCAACCCAGCCGGAGCCGATGGCACGGTCGGTGAACAGCTTTTTGAATCCGGCCACGCTGATGGTGACGACACGGGCATTGCCACGGATCGGCGAAATCTTCTTCAACTTGCCGGTGATGGTGCGATCCCACTCGATCGGAGCGAGATAGCCACCATCTGCGTCGGTGCCCTTGGTGATGGCTGCCGACACTGCGCCGTTGCGCATGTGGGCCTTGAACTCCTTGACGTACTCCGGATCACCCGGAAGATCGCCGATGACGCCGGCGCCGATGTTGGCAGCGGCCAGCTTGGCGTTCATGTCGTCGAGCGCCTTCTGGAAATTGCTTTCCATCGCCGAGATCGAAGCGTTGATGCGTTCGACCTTTTCGGACACGACCACGTCGGCTTTGCCCTTCAGGCTTTCGTCGTTCGCCTTCTTGAATTCCTCAAAGGCGGCGCTGATCTGGGCCAACATGGCTTTCGGATCGTTGGCGTCAGCGCGAGGCATGGTGATGACGGCGCGCGGACGCGCGAGCGCAAAAGCGCCCGGTGCAATATGCTTCATGATGATGTCCTCTCAGGAACGAAGCGTGGATAGGAGGCCGGTAAGTCCCGACCAGTCTTCAGCGCCAGCGCCGGGCGTGGCTTCAAGGGCAGCGCCTGGCGTGCCTTTGATCTTGGAAAGGCGAGCGCGAGCATCGCTGCGCGACATACCCGCCGAGACGAGGGAAAGTTCCATCGCCCGAATTTCGTTGAGGTCGCGGTCGGCTGCCTGCGCCTTTGCGTCAACCGTGATGGCATCCGAGGACAGTAGAGCATCGGCAAAACCGCGCTCGATCGCTTGTGAGCCGGACATGTAGGTTTCGGCGTCCATCCATTTGGCGATGTCCTTTGCCGCGCTGCCCGAGCGCGCGGCATAGACATCGACCATCGCCTGGTCGAACGGAGCAAGCCATGTGGCCGTTTCCTGCATATCGTGGCGGTTACCCACGGCCAAAACCCAACAATTGTGGATCATAATGAAAGACGCTGCACCGACCTCGATCGTGTCACCCGCCATGGCAATGATCGATGCGGCCGAAGCCGCCATGCCCATGACCTTGATCGTGATCGGCTGCGAATGCTCGCGAAGGACATTGTAGATCGCAATCCCTTCGAACATGTCGCCTCCCGGCGAGTTGAGATGGATCTCGACCGGACGCTGCCCAATGGCGCGCAACTGGGAAGCCACTTTCTTGGCCGTAATACCCCCGCCCGACCAGTAATCCTCCCCGACGATGTCGAACATCGTGATGACGTTGTCACCTGCCTCCAGCGCGCGAATGCCGGCGGCATCGTCGGCCCACTTGTCCATGACCGACGGCTTGGTAAGGGCCGCGACGTCACGATTGGCGGGTACCGGCAGTGCGCCCGGCCGGGTTTTGGCGTATGGCCGCCCAGTGACACCGCGCGGGGGCTTGGCAACGCCGCTTCCGATCACGACCGCCGAAGGCTTCGTCCCGACTGGCTTACTCGTCATCATCGTTTTCCTCGACAGGTTTCTTTGGCTTCGACGGCTTTGGTTTGGCCTCCGGCTCCGGCTCAATCGGTGGGCCGTTGTGGCCCATCATCGGATTGACCGGCGCCTCGCGTTCCGGAAGGTCCATGACATCGCGCACTTCGTCGTAGTGCATCCATGGCTGATGCCCGCCGGCACCGAGCGCCTTTGCGAAGTAGTCGGCCTGATCTTTAAGAGACCCGCGCAGCAGCGCGCCCGGATTGAACTTTGCCTCGTAGATTTCCGCGTCGCCATCATCGAGCAACGACCGTTCGATCGCCTGCTGCCATGCTTCGAACCACGGCCCGAGCGCATAGGCGACAAAGAACTGGCCCAGCGCCTCGATGCCCGAACCCCAGCTGGTTTCGTCCACCATCAGCAGCGGCCGAGGAACGCCGGTCACACGGGCAATTTCTTCGACCTGCAGCTTGCGCAACTCTGCCATCTGCGCGTCACGAGCATTCGAACCTATCGCCTTGTAATCGGTGTCGCCTTCCAGCAGCGGCGTCTTGCCGGCGTTGTCGGCGCCCATGTAGCGTTCGGCCCACGACTCCTTCAGGCGGTTAAAGGCCTCTTCGCTAAGCTCGGCTTTCGAGATCAGCACGCCATCGACGAAGGCGCCGTTCTTGAAGATGCGACCGGCTGCGAGCTCCGCACTCAGCGCCAAGCCGATTGCCTCGCGAGCCTGCTCGACCAGCGAGAACCCATGGATGCCATCGAGCGACAGGCCGCGCAGATGGAAGATGTCGCTTGCCGCGTAGACGATCTTGCCGCCAACGGTTGGCTGGTACTCGTAGCGCAGCGTCCAGTCTGCCTGCATGGTCACATGCATTCGGCGCGAATCCAGCGGCACCAGACGGACGATCATTTTTTTGCCGGTGCGAATGCTGAAGCTGCGCACGATGAGCGCGTAGGCATCCTTGTGGACCAGAGCCCGCAATTGCATGGTGGCCCGGAAATCGAATGCCGTCTGCCAATCGTTCGGCCGGCGGTGGATGACGCGGTAAAGCGGATGCGCGGTCGCCTTTTTCTTGGTCGCCTTTTCGATCAAATGGCATGGCAGCATGCCGATGGCGTTCGAGATCAGGCTGACCGCACGAAACATCGATGGGTTCCGCAATGCGGATTCGACATTCACCGGCATACCGGTTGCGGACAGCAGTCCTTCCTTAAGGAACTCGATCACCCGTGGGTCGGTCGTGGAGAGAAACAGGCCGGCCTCCCCGTGCGAGGCATTGACCTGGCGCGCAGGTACCGCGCTGCGCGCACCCCATTTGAATAGGTCTCGCACTCCCATTAGCCAACCATCCTCACGCCACGCTTCTCGTAAGGCGACTTCTTGGGCTCATCCATTTCGTTGTCAGCGGCACCGACGCCCATCGCTATCGTCACCATGCCGTCAATCCTTCCGCGCGAGCGCTTTTTGTCAAAGGCCCGGTTTTTCTGGCCATCAGTATCGAGATGCGCGTTCGCAGCGCAGGAATAGGTGACCGGCGACGCGGCTATGGTCACAGTCTTCGCCAGGATACGATCCTCAAGGCGCTCGATTGAGCGGGGCATCGTGAGCTGTTTGTCTTCGAAAACGACACGGGTGCCTTGGGCATGACTGACAAGTTTCAATCCGATGCCCTGCGGCTTATCTGGCCCGGCATACTTCCAGACCGGGAAACCGATCTGCTCGCAAGCTGCAATGAAATCCGCCATGCCGGCCACGTCGAAGGCCATGAATTCGACAGCCTGCTCTGAATAGATGCGCTTAACTTCGGCCGCGACGAATGTCTTATCGATCACCGCACCGGGCACCGCCGTTAATGTGACGTTCGGATCGGCCGCCCACTGTTCGTATGGGGCATTGTCTGCCAGGCCGCGTTCCTTGATCCGCTCCTGCGTCGTCCAGTACCAGGTCTTGCAGTGCAGATGACCTTCGACGTCTTCCCACGTCACCGTCAGCGCCGTCAGGTCGTTCTTCTGCGACAGGTCCAGCGAAAGCCAGCACTTACAGCCCTTCAGCTTCGCCTCGTCGACAACGCCCTGGACGTCGGCCCAGGCTTCCTCGGCAATCCAGAATTCGGTCGAGCCAATCGGGATGCCCATGTAGAGGCGCTTGACCGAAAACGAGGTCGAAAGCAGCACCTTGGCGGTCGCCACTTCGCCGCGGATATTCTCCACCGGGAATGTCACGCCAAGCGCCGGCATAGCCTTCGGCCAGCAGCTTTCATTGTCAAAGACGTTCGCGCGGTCGGCTTTGTCCACGCGGGCGATGAAGGCAAAAGCCTCATCGTCCTTGATCTCGCCCTTGGCTACTTTCTGGTAGAACTCCGAATACTCAGTACCGACGATCTGCGACGATGCGGGCGTGTTCGTGCCCAGCAGCATCAGCGCGTCACCCGGCATCTTCGCCAGCGCCCGCTTCCATGTTTCGATCGACGTGTTCGTCTTGAATTCGTGGATCTCGTCGGCCGCCACCATAATCGGACGCGGCCCGTTGATCGCCTCGCCGTTCGCCAGCGCCTGAAACTTGCTGCCTGTCTCCGGAAACTCAATCTTCCACGCATTGTCACCGGTGCCGCGAATGATGACCTCGCCGCGCGATTCCAGCGTGTCGGTCTCGAACTCGTCGGCGCCCGGAATGTTGGCCTGGCACATAGCCACAGCATCACGGAACAGAACGTTCGCCGTGTTCTTGTCCTGGCCGATGGAATAAACTTCAGCACGCTTCACGCCATAGAAGCCACCCATGTAAAGGCCGATCGCGGCCATCCACGGGCTCTTCGCCTGGCCTTTTCCTGTCTCCACCCAACCAGAGCGGAACCGCATCCGCCCGCTGTCCTTGCGCCAACCGAACAGATTGCCGGTGCAGAACATATGCCAGGGCAAAAGGTTGAACGGTCTGCCCTCGTGCGATCCTGCCGTGATCGATAGCACTGCCGGAGAAAACCCGATGGCACGCGCCGCGATTTCCGGTCTCCAGTGAAGGCCTCGTTTCTGGCCGTCTCTGATATCTTTCAGATGCCTTTCAACCGCCGCCGCGTGGTGCTCTCCTGCGATGATCTTCCCGGCCAGCACATCCGACGCATACTGACTGGTCGGATCACCCGGAAACTGGCTTGAGGTAGCTATCCGCCGCGCGGGAGGTTTTCTTACCACGCGTCACCTTCGTTACCTTGCCGCGTCGTGCCGGCGCTATTCCAAGCTCTGCTTCGATGACGCGGATCGCTTCGTCGGCCTGCCGCATGACCGACCAATGTGGATTCCACTGCCCAACCTTGGCCCGCTTGCCCTTCAGCACCGGACCGTGTTCGGCAACGTGTTTTGAGGAGCGGTCATACTGGACGCGGAACTCTACGAGCCGCTTGATCGCGTGTCCGTTCGACACTGCCAGCGTGTTGGCCTCGCGCAACTCGTTCAGCACGATCGTCCACTGCTCATGCGCTTCGAGGATGTCGAACTCGTCAGTATAGATGGAAGCCCAATCAGGCTCAGGTGGCACGCCGTCGCCGCCGAGAACTGGTGAAAGTGTCATAAAGATACCCTTCGCCGTCAGGTACAGCCGCGGCGCGCGCTATTCGCTGCAGCGCAGCTATTTTTTAGGGTGGATCGATGCCGTTCACTTTATCGAAAAGAAATGTGATCGCATAAATGCTCAAGGTGCCGTAATGCGCGAGAAAAAATAGCAACGCGAAAACCGTGATTGAAGTAATGCGATCACTCCATGACCCGAGCAGAAGTGCGAAATTTATGCCCGTGGAAATGACATATACCAAAATGAAAGCAATTCCGATTGAACACAGATATCCGAACAGCAAGCAAGTGTACTGGCGTAGCGTCAGTGTTTGGAAAGAGAACGAATTATCGGCATTGCTCCAAACTTTTAACTGCGCAGCCACACCTTTTAACTGCTCGTCAAGGCCGCCTCGTGCGAACGTCGCGACTGCAGCGAGTGCAGCGAGATGGAAGGGAACGACAAAAACCATGAACTGGAAGAGACTTCCCGACAGCTTCGAGAGGAAATCGTCTGCGAACAAAGCATGCTGCAACTCAAACAGCACTAATCCCAGCGTAGCAAAACTCGCGGGCAGAACAAGCTCATAGACACGCTTAGAGCGCCAAAAGGAATCGTGCCCTGTAATGGACAAAAACCGAAAGCAGGCAAGTAGCTCGCGCAGCCACCAAAGCATGCTTATGTCCAATTCTTGGAGTTCTGGATCGCTGCTTTCGCTGCTTTCAGGAAGGGCTTTTGCAGCTCGGAATAGCATTCGACCGCTCCATGCCCGACATCGGCAATATGGATGGTCTTACAATATCGCATATCCGATTCCTCGACCTGATCAATCTGCAGCATCCTGGTATTGTGATGATTGCCTCCCTCATCGATCAGTTCCAGGTTCAAGCCTTCGAACTCCACAGACGACAATAAGCCCCGCATCGAATCAATCGCTGCTCGAACTTTGCTGAAATCCTCGGTGGGAGCAATCTGCGCCGTCAAAGATACGTTTACTCGCTGCACCTGTGGAGCGGACGCTTCTCCCTTAAAATTTGGGATGCCCCTTACGAGCTTGAAGCCTCCGATCTTGCCACTCTCCAAGTCGTTTTTAAGGCTTGCATTCTGCTGGGGATTGAAGCGCACGGTCGGCCGATACGCAATCGACTCTTGCTTCTCCCTTGCGCTTCTTCTGCGTTTCTCGGCAACGAACTCAGAGGGGAATTCGTCAGCGTACCTCGCAAGTAGGTTGGTCAAAAAATCTCGCGCAAGTGTTTTGCTCAAGCCGGTTGTACGCTCGATCGCCATCCGATGTCGCCCTTGGTCGGTACCGCTGGCAATAGACGCTTTTGATATGATCACATGGGATGACGCGCCTGGCACGTCGCCCACATCTTGAGGAGATACTGGTTTTACGATCCTGGTTTTCGGGTTCACAAAGCTTGGCAGCGTTCTACCCGGATCTCCGCGAACGAGCAGGAGGCTGAAGAAATCTTTTTCATCACTTAGCTCTGAGATGTAGACCGCGTTCGTCTCGTCAATTTTGCCCTCAGCCAACTTCCCACCTGTTGTTATGTAGGAAATAGCGTCGTCCTTCTCGACATAATACTTACAAACCTTAATAAGCACTTCGAGATGGACATCCGTGCTCACAGCCGGGTGACGCCCCATCGCAAGCTTCATTAAATGCAGATACTGAGACAACGCGCTCCCCCGATTTTTAGCCCTTCGGCATAAAATCAGGAAAAACAAGAAACGCGAGTCATTTTTCAACCTATGGCTTAGCTAACCCAATGTTTTAGGGTTATCCCCTACGGGGATGGGCGACATCCCCCCTCCCCAAATTTGGCTTCAGTGCGAACGACTGCCCCAGCCGGTCAGGGTCCCGGTGGCCTCCAGACTTTCCATACCCCCCCTTACCCATCCGCTTAGCTTGGGCTTAGTCAGGGTGATTTCGGGGGAACCAGAGAGTCTCCTTCATCGTTCCTTCTTAGCAAGGAGAACAGACATGGCCGACGCCAAGACCAAACCCTCGACCGAGAAGAGACCTCTATCTCCCAGTGGAAGCTATGACGTGGCGTACTTTGCGAAGAAGCATGGTCTATCCATAAAGGATGCACTGCGTCTGATTAAAGCCCACGGATCGGATAGGGATGCAGCCGATCGCGCCGCCCAGAGGTTCCACCACTAACGTCGGGCCGACGTCTTCCTGTTCCATGGGTGCGTAGGGTCGAGCGGACGGCCGTCGATATCGGTGCCGCTTCGGACCTTGCCACTCTCTTCCTGCTGGATCCTGATGTCATGGTGGTCGGGACAGGCGACCTCCCAGTTGAGCCTATCCCAGAACAGTTGCTTGTCGCCCTTATGGGCTATGCGGTGGTTGACGACTAGGTGCATGCGCTTGAAGTTCGTCTGGGGCGATCCATCCATGCGTAGGTGACCGGCGTTCAATATGCCTTGTTCCTTGCAGCGCTCGCAGAACTGGTTCTCTGGCAGTGCGAGGAATGCTGACCTAGCCTTCTGCCATTGATAGCCATATCTACGCTTAGCGGCTGATGTCCTTGCGTCATGCTTGGCCATGGCGCGTTCCCGCCTTCTGACCGTGCATACTTCGACCCCACCCAAAATGCGTCTCGACTCTTGATTGCATTGATGC
This sequence comes from Pararhizobium sp. YC-54, assembly GCF_025847205.1. Classification (GTDB taxonomy): domain Bacteria; phylum Pseudomonadota; class Alphaproteobacteria; order Rhizobiales; family Rhizobiaceae; genus Pararhizobium. The sequence continues at coordinate 41,337 of NZ_JAOYTH010000002.1, forward strand.
TCACATCCACCGGCAGCTTAGGGGGACATCTTGAAACACCTGAAATCTTTGATTGCGGCCGCCTTGCTGGTCGCCTGCTCGACAACAGCGTTCGCCCACAGCGGCGGGACGGATGAAAACGGCTGCCACTACAATCGGAAAACCGGCGACCATCACTGTCACTAGGCTCTAGATGGCCGCCAAATCTGGGCACGAGCACCAATCGGCTGGCTCGATGAACGGACCTGCGTTGAAATATTGGCTCGCATTTTGGGAAACAAAAAAGGCCGGGGCGAAACCGCACCGACCTTCCTCACTATCGCCTACTACACCAGTGCCAGTACATCCGTGGTCAAAAGTCTAAAGCGATATCCGGTCATAGCGAACGTCCGCGAATTTGGTGGGACGCTTCAAGAGCCATGCCGTTGACTGTCATATAAGCAGCCATTGTGTTCAAACCAAGTTGAGCGACTCAAAACGCGCTCAGGATAGCGGTGAGTAAAATTCCTGTTCAGCATCACCTGTGTCATCGGCTACCCCAAGCAGCGCGACTAACGCATCTCTTTCTGGGCCTGTCGCAGCATTCAAAAAGGCTTGCACCTCACTGCGTGTTTCGTGACCACCGGAAGCATCATTCGCTCGGTGAAGTACAAAAGTTCTCCGCGATTGCTCGTCCTTGCCGAGAAACCATCGATCACCGTTAGAGCTCGACGAGAATTCCTGTAGGCTTTCCATGCTTCATGTCCTCGGTTGGAGATGAATATGGGGCACCTTTGATAGGATTGCGAGGCAAAAGCTGCCAGGTGACAAATCGGGCGGCTTGCCTTTGGCGAGCACCTGAGCGAACTTCTCGTGCCGGGCGTTTTTCAGGACTGGCATGTTTCAACCCTGGAAGGGTGATATGGACCGTAAAAAGCTTGAATACTCTTCGGCTGTTCGACGTCATTCTAGGTCGAGAGGCGTCAACGATATTGATGTCGGCATTTACGAAGGTCACCACTCACATGAGCCATCCCTATCTTTAAGTTCTCAGATGGGTTCCGATAAAAAAGACGAGACGATCGAGTTCTTGGTTGTAGCGGAGGATTTCGAGGCTATCGCTACGGTTATGCTGCTCGCAAATCGCGAAATCGCTTTGGCAGCGTTTGCATCGGCCATAATTGCCACGAACCCTCTAGCGTTATAGGCAATCGCATCGGCGAACCGGGCTGTAAGCCCGGCTCTCGGCGAATTTGCCAGGCAGTTACATTCCTTTGATTGGCATTCGAAACCAATGAGCAAAACAGTATTTGACACTTTGACTGGCATGTACTTCACGGTCGATGACCCCGATGGAAGCTATGGCACGGGCCAAGTTATTCGCCTCGCTGCGGAGGGGGTTTACTTTATCCGCTTTGACGGCAACGAGGTGCCGCTACCCTTGGAACTAGCGTCGATCGGCGAGATGCTAGAGGCTACCGACGACGAGTACAAACGCTGGCGGTTCTTCGACACGGTCGAGGAAAGAGACAGATGGATCGAGTGGCTGGATGCTCCATCCAAGCCTCGTGTCATTTCGCTCGTGAAGCCGACAAAATGACGGGTCTCGGGCATCTGGCCCTCCTGAAAATGAAACCCCGCCACCAGTGAAGGCGACGGGGCTACAGATTGCTACTGATGGGTACGGGAAGCCTCGTCCGTAACGAGGCGGATAGATGTCACCTCTTCCCGATCTATGCCGCGTGCTGCCGACGTTTCGCGTCTCGCTGGCGGCGTCTGATTCGGCCTAACTGCAGTCAAGCGTAAAAGAGCCTACGCCTTAAAAAGCAACGTGAAACCGACGCGGCCTGTGAACAGCAGGAATAACCTGCTCATTATTGACAGTTTTAGCGAGCACCAAAGAAAATGGTTGTGTGTCCGATTGGCAACGCTGCTAGATTAAACCCATCACAGAGGCGATTCGGCGGAGCAACTTTGTGCCAGGTACGGGGACTTTCGCATGGATCTCACCCTGATAGCGGGCCCATGTTAAAGACTTGATGCGTTCGCGAGCCTCCGCCGGCGACTTCGCGAGAATTTCAATTCCCCAATCCGAACCATCATGCCGGTATTCGAAAAGATACCGGTTCATCTTATCGTCTGACGAAAAGGACATATCAGACATGTTTTATTACCTCTACAAAGACGCAGGTCTTCAGTGGCGCTGGACGCTTTACGCCAGCAACAATCGTAAAATCGCAAATTCCGGCGAGGGATATCACAACCGGGTTGACTGCATTGCAGCCATTAACCTGGTGAAGGGATCGGGATCAACTCCCATTCGCGAAAGCTGATCCCGCTGTTCGGTTAACTCTCACATTAACCTCTTGGGCCCTGTTACCGCAGGGCCCTCTTTAATTGTAGGGCCGAAGGTGTAAAAGAAAACCTTCCATTGGATCCGCATTTATTTTCCTATGCGTCTCCACATGTTTTCCACACGCACGGCCAGCAGAAACTCTGTTTCAAATGAGGTAGATGGCTTCGCTTGCGTAAGGCTTTCCACAGATTGTGGTAGAAGTTTTCCACAGCCCACGACCCACTCATATCACAATTTGACTATTGGTCGTTCCACCGAATTCACCGCGCCCGGATTTCCCGGTGATCGAGTACCCGGCGCTGAGCGTGGGCAGGGTCGATTTGCGGCTTGGCATCCTCGCTGCGCCAGTGCTTGACGCAACTTTCGGACGTTACCGTTTGTGGAGCGATATCTGGCTGATTTTCGGACACCTGTAAATCCGCACTGTCAAGCCGAATAGCATGGTTCCGGTTTAGATTGTTCGCAATACGTTGACAGACAGCGGTTACAGCACGGCGCAACGTTCGTTCGTTTAAATCATTTTCTGCTGCAAAGGCTGAGACCTTCAGCCCTTTGCGAACTTTCACCCAAGACCAAGCGTAGATCAGTTTCCGATCAGACTGCTCTGGCAGGGCATTAATCCACGCCCAGACCTGCTCCATTCGCCCCAGAGCGCCCGCGGAGACGGTTTTGCGATAGTAGGCCGCTCCATACCCATAGCCCTCCCCTGGATCGCGTACAGGTTCCGGCATGGCGTTGCCGAAAGCTTGCGGGCCTCGCGCAGATGGCGATAGCCGGAGCGCCTCTGCCATCTCCAGGATCCGCTCCTCAACTGCCTTCGCTGTCCAATCCTCAAACTTCATGCGGCGTCTCCGATCATCTCGAGCATGTCGCCCTGGACGGGCTGAAAGAATTTCACTGAAATCAGAACGAGTAGTACGTCGCTGGCTGGGATACCGCAGCGCATCGCCTTGGCTTTCCGGCGCAGGCTGCCGAGGTTGATGGAATCAAAGTCGGCGACGAGCGTGCGCCGATTGATCAGGTCGGGGTTTTGAGCAAGCAGGCGAGAGACCGCCTTGAGCATGTCGGCATAAAGCTCCCGGGCGTTCTGCCTCGTGCCGGTCATGAGCTGCAGGACGAGACGCAAATGCCCCTCCCCGTGTTTGGCGCCGATCTCGCGCACCGTCGGCTTGCAGTAGCATTCGAACGGCCGACGGCTGGCCGGACTGTGGAGACGTGCGTCGACCAAGCGCACATTACATTCCCGGGCAACCTTGTAGACGTCGCATCGGTGGGCACTCGGGTGAATCATTACGCCCTCCCGAAGGAACAAATATTAGCGTTCACCGTTATTCCCACGGCTCTTGGAGGAGCCCACAGATGTTCATTGAAACGGAAATGAACTGCAGCAATATTTGTTGGGCAACGCCCGTGCGAGTGCGGGTTGGCCGCGGTGTGCAGCTTGATATCGACGGCCCTCATTCCGCGCTGAACACTATGACGCAGAGATGGCCCCCGACGCGCGGAGAACATTACGAACGCGCACGCAATCTCTGTATGGCTGCGCTGGGAAGACGCGTCTCCGCTGCCGCCATTCGAGACGACTTCGTCGCTGCGTGTGCGGAAGCAGGGGTACTCGCCGATTAAGCCATGACCAAGATCATCCACATCGATCTCCGGTCGAGATGGGTAGATTCGGTACGAGTGAGGGCGGCCGACGGTAGGATAGACAATATCGTCGGCCCGGGAGACGCGCTCTCCTTCCTTGTGACCAGGTGGAACCGGCACAAAGGACCGTCCTACAGAATCGCCCGCAGGTCCTGCCAAGAAGCTTTGCGGGGGAACAGCGTGTCGACGCTGGCCCGTATGCATTTCATTACCGCGTGCCTCGACGCCAATATTCTTGAGTGAAACCCACAGCACACCTTCTTGACGGGTCAAATTTCGCCCCTCGCCGCCTTCTCAGCCAAGTATACAGCCGGGTCGATACGCTTGCCTTCCGACGCGGGACCGAACGTCCCGAGCTTGTGATCGCGATAGGCCCGCTCACCGGCCGGATCGAACTTGCCCATGGCACCGGAGCGAATCCAGCCAACGGCCTTGCCCGCGTTCACCTTCAGGCGGTGCTCTTCTTGCGCCGGCGTCAGCTTGCGTTGCTGGCGCTCCTTGCGGCGGGCCTTCTTCGACTTCTTCTCAGGCTTGCCCCACAGGACCTTCTTGTTTGGCTTCACGCGTTCCGGCGGCCGGTTGCTGCCGACGTTGTCGAGACGATCGAGAGCCTTCCATGCGGCGGCGTTGGTATCGAATGGACCTTCAACGACCTTGCCGTACTGGTCGGTGATCTCGAAGTGAAAGTCGTCCTTTCGACTTACGTTGAGGATCTGTGTCATGAGCGAAACTCCCGCTTGCGGAGCAGTATGCGCAGCTTCAGTTTCAGGATATCGAGCCAGATCACGGTGTTTTTCCCCTGGTTGGAGCGGCGAAGACGTGCGGGAGCGCCGCGTGGATTTCCTTGAGCGCCTGCGCCTCGCGCTTATTCGCGTAGGTCTTAATTAGCCGAGCGGCTTCTTGCTCGATGTCCTTTGTGGCCCTAACGCCGATCGCGTGAAACTTGTCGCGAAGTTCGATTGCCTGCGCCTCCGTGTCGAACGCCTGGACGACGTTCTCGCGTGGATACCGGCACAGATCGGTTTCCGCTGCGCCGCGGCGCCAAGACTTCGCGAGGTAAGTCTTAGGCATGATCTTTGTGGGCCGATGCACGACGAAGATTTCACCAAAGCGGTGGCCGTCCCATCCCCCGCCCCAAGTCGTGAAGCCCTCCAGCCATTCCGCCAGGTCGGAACCGGGGTAGAAGTAAGGCTGGTCAAAGGCCAGCACCAACTGTCCTGGTTTGATATCGATGAATTGGGTCATGCGGCACCGTCCGGGGCTTGGCCCGTCTGTGGGACAAGGTAGTCACGGCGCAGGTACTCCTGCTGAACCGCATCGCGGAAACCATGGATCTCCCGGCGAACTGTTTCCTCGGGAAGGCCCAACGCCTCGAGCTTCTCCCGAAAGTGCGTGACCGTCTTGCGCCAGTAGGCGTCTCGGGTCGGCTGGTTGGCCGAAGACTGCAGCACTTCCATGCACCGGCGGATCTTGCCGACCCGTGCGGCCAGCGGAAATGGGATAATCTGGCAATCGGTCATGCAGCTTTCCTCTTCATGGGAAGGACAGTGGCGATGCCGCTCGGTCGAGGGATACCGTAGGCTTTCTCGATCCGTATGCGCCGAAGCATCGCAGGCAGAGCGTCGATGATGTTGCCGCCTTTCGGAAGATTGATGATGATCTGGCCATGAGCCCATGCGAAAAGATCGGGTTCGTCGGTCATGCCGCAAGCTCCCTGATGATTTCCGGTGTGAGTTTGTTTTCAGCCATAAGGCCGAGCGCCCAAGTCAGACGCGACTTGTCGCTTACGATGTGAAACAGCCATCGGCGGGCTTGTTCCGGGTCTTCAGGGGGGATTAGAACCGCTGGTTCGATAGGTACTTCTTTTCCCAAGAGACTATCTTGGGTCAGTTCCTTGTTCAGTGCGGAACCTAGTGTGTCTACAGTGTTCCCTATAGTGTTAGCAGGACCAGCATAGTCCCCTATATACGGGACCAACACAGTCCCCTCATACGGGACCAACATAGTCCCCTGTTGCCGCCTTGCAACGCGTAGGCGCTCCGGCTCCGATATTGGGTGGGAAAGCCTGAACTTGTATTTCTCGAAGGTTTCGAACGCCCAAAACATATCGAGCTTGTAAACCACGGCTCGCATAGTCTTTCGCCCTAACTCCTTGATCAGTTCCAGGGTTTCAGGCTGCAGCTCATCCATCCGCTTGCGCTTGATTGCGCCGCTGGCTTGAAGCGCGTCGAGGCTGTCCCTCACCTTGCGAGGATGAGATACCCGAGCCCATTGAGCGATTGTATGTTGCGAAGGAAACGCCAGGCGGGTTTCGCCATGCATATGCTGCATCAAGCAGTTTGCGACCCGCAGATCGCGCGGTTTTTCCGAGTGGCTGTCATGCACACTGCATGCTGTGAGCCAGTCGTACCGAGTAAGGTCCTTGTACTCTTTCGTCCATGGAGGGGTGCTCATGCCATCGCCCTCCGAAGAAAACGCATGTCACCGGCCAGGTTGATGGCCTCGCATGCCAGCCGAGGTTTCAGACCGAAGCGAGCTTTCATCTCGATGACGATCGGATGCGGCGGATTGGATTGATCAGCAAGCCAGCGCGCGGCCTCTTCGACCGCGGCTGAGTGTTGATGCATCGAAGGTGTCAATGCCATTCGTCGTCGCCTCCGCTGTAGTCTGTCTCGTCGCCGTTGGACATTTCGACATCTGCAACCATCTGGCCGTTGATGAAGATGCATGTCCCGATGGATGGCTCGTCGTCGGCCGTGTCTTCGAGGTCGGGATCGCCGTCGACCAGATCGAGCAGGGCAATCAGCTCTTCAATCTTGGCTTCAAGGCGCTGGCGGGTTTCGAGTATGGCGGGCGTCATACGAGTTTCTCCCGACCGCGGTTTTTTTCGATGATGATGGCGCAGCGGGTGTCGTGATCGACGACGACCTTCCAGCTACCTCCTGGGGAAACCAATTCCATAGCGTCGGCCAAGCGTTGAGCCGCCTGCATTGCCAACAGGAGAGGATCGTCTTGCGGAGCAACTGCAGCGACAGCGACAACGACTGTCGGCGGGATAGTGACAGCGGCCATGAGGCCGAGAGCATTGCGGCGGGAGATCATGGTCATGCCAGTTCCTCCCTGATTTCACCGATCCACTCACGGACGATCAGGAGCTTGTTGTTGATCTCTTCCGAGACGCTCTGGATCGCCCCCATGTGATCACGATCGCCGATGCCGGAAGCAGCCATGAAAATGGCCTCGTTAAGGAGGCGGGCGGAGCAGGCCATGTCCTGAATGTCCATGAGACGAAACGATATCTTCTTGACGATGGGGTTTTCCGTGGTTGTCGGATCGCCCGATCCTGTGGTATTTGTCTGGCTGTTCATTTCCTGATCCTTCCGGTGATTGATTGAACCACGGTCCGGAGAGGTTGCCGCCTCTGCCGGGCCTTTTGCGTTCTGCTTGGCCGCCGCGAGAATGTCATTCGCGGCCGACAAGGGGTTGTCATTCGGTGACAAGGGCTTGGGTTTTCGCGCCAAGGTCGCCTTCACGCCGCTGTCTCCATGAAGAACGCGATCAGCTTGCCACGCTCGATAACCCAGCGGCCGCCGACCTTTTTCGCGGGGATCGCACCCGTGGTGAGCAGGTGGAAAGTCACCCGAGGTGAACGCCCAATAAATTTTGCTATTTCGTCGGCTCCCCAAATCAATTCGATACTTTCGATTTTATGTTCCATCGGTAACCTCGTGTTAACCAGCGGTGTGTCATTGATGCCGCACGATATGTGTGTCACAGGTGCGGCATTGCTGTCAACTCCTGTGTGTGGCAAAGGTGGGGCATGGCTAGAGAAGATTTACATTTCCGACTGCGCATACCCGGCGATCTGAAAGCGAAGATCGAAAGAGCGGCCGAAATCAATGGAACCAGCATGACCGCAGAGATGGTCGATCGACTGGAAAAGTCCTTCGATGTGGCAGTGCCGATACCCACTCATCTAGCCGAGAGGATCAAGTTGTATGCGGACAGGCAGCATCGATCACTCGTTGACGAGGTTCTCCGACTGCTTGAGCGAGAATATCCGGCCCAGTGGGAACTCGTGGATCGCATGGAGCACTTAGCAAATCTCCTTGCAGCACTAACCTCCGCGAAGGCTGACGGTCCCATCAACCGGTTTGTGACGGATGTGCAGGACACCGTCCAAGGCATCGTCAGTGGCCGAGTGAAAGGGGTCGACCCCGAAATACGAGACGAAGTGAGCTCGCTCTGGGCACAATATCAGGAGCGGCTATCGCAAATTGAATACGAAAATGAGCAGGAAATAAATCAACTCGACGAGGAAGAAGAAAGGATGAGACGGTTGGCCGGCAGCACCGAGAAACTTGCTGAGCCGCTTCCACCAGAACCAAATCCGCTTAGCGACAAAATATTTTTATCGAACGTTCTACCGGCACGCGTCCTTGCAGACCTCGTCGAAAGCATTCGTCAAGGAGATATGGATGCGGCTGCTGATGTGGTTCGTCGGATGCCAAAGGAACAGATTGCTCAGCGGGTACGATTTGAACAACTTCCCCTGGAGGCTCAGTACCGGCTCCGTCATGAAGAACCACCGACCAACGGAGACGACCCATTCGGCTTCACCAAGGAAACGTAGCCCATGTCAGTTCGCAAGCGCGAATGGACCACCCCGAAGGGCGTCGAGAAATCCGCCTGGGTGGTCGATTACGTTGACACCACCGGCAAGCGCCGGCTGAAGACCTTCGCGAAAAAGAAGGAGGCCGACGCGTTTTCAGCTACGGCCTCTGTTGAGGTGCGCGAGGGAACGCACGTGGCAGATCGGGAGACGGTAACTGTCGAGGCGGCAAGCAAGCTATGGATTGCGTCCACGAAAGCCGCGGGGCTTGAGCGCTCCTCAATCGAGGATTACGAGCGGACCCTTCGTTTGCACATTATTCCCTTCATCGGCGCCACGCGCTTGAATGCCTTGACCACGGCCCGTCTCCGATCATTTGAAGATGAACTACGCTTGGCCGGCCGGTCCGCATCGATGACCAAGCGTGTTCTGACTTCGCTGGGCACCTTACTCGTGGATGCGCAGGAGCGCGGCCTTGTCGTGCGGAACGCCGCTCGTGAGATGAGGTCTCGGAGGGGCAGCAAGGCAGATCGTCAGGAGAAGCGCCAGAAGGGCCGCCTGAAAGTCGGAGTAGACATTCCAACGCGCGACGAGGTGAAAGCGCTCCTGGCGGCTGCTGGTGGCCGCTGGCGCCCTCTGATCATGACCGCGACCTTCTGCGGCCTTCGCGCTTCCGAGCTGCGCGGCCTTCGATGGAAAGATGTGGATACTGAAAGTCGCCTGATCCGGGTTCATCAACGGGCCGATCGGTTCAATGACATCGGCCAGCCTAAGTCGATATCCGGAGAACGGACTCTCCCTGCCCCGCCGCTTGTGATCAACGCGCTACGCGAATGGAAACTGGCCTGCCCCAAGCGGGATAGCGGAAAGACGGACGATGCCGGGGAAAAGATCATGGTGCACGACCTCGTGTTTCCGAACGGCTCTGGGAAGGTCGAACAACTGAACAATGTTCTGCGTCGCGGCCTTCATCCGACCTGGGTGGCAGCCGGCGTCACAGTCGAGACCGGCGAACTGGACAAAGAAGGAAAGCCGGTGCTGGCCTCCAAATACTCGGGCCTTCATTGCCTGCGGCATTGGTTCGCCTCGTGGTGCATCAATCGCCGCGAGGATGGTGGGCTTGGTTTGCCGCCAAAATTGGTCCAGGAACGCATGGGCCATTCGACAATTGCGATGACAATGGACACCTACGGGCACCTGTTTCCGCGGGATGATGACGGCTCGGAACTTGCCGCCGCGGCAGACTTCGTCCTGGCTTGACGCGACATGGACGCAACATGTAAGGCATAAACCCATATGTCACAGGACTTCGATTATGATTTGTAATCAGGGGGTCCCGGGTTCGAGTCCTGGTGGGGGCACCATTCTTTTCAAGAGAATCAAGCCATTATCGGCATTAGCCCGATCAAAATCAGCTTCCGAGATTTTTTGCGACTTCGTGCGACATACCCAAAAAGCCGCATGCTTTCATGCCGGCAAGATATCGAGCCTTGGTGTCTTGGGTCAGTGAATAACGGCAGCGGAAGCGCAGCAGTTCATGGAGCGCCAATATCTGAGCATCCGATGCAGCGAGCTCACGGTAGCCCTGTCGCCTTCACTGGTGGCGAGAACCCTTTCGCGGCGGAGTCCTGCGGCTAGTAGCCGGAACTGCCACCGCCGTGGTTGCCGCTGCCATAGTTGTTACCGCCGTAAGCGGGACGATTGTCGTAGCCTGGTCCGCTCTGGCACCCTGAAATCGTCAAAGTCGAGAGCGCTATTGCGATCGCTGCCACTAGATATCTGAGTTTCATGGTTTTCTCCATTGATGGAGGGCATGGCCAATTCTGTGTGGCCATTGAAAGATTGTCTTCCTCCCGTCAATCAAAGGCAAGCAGCGATGGCGCCAGGCAAATCGACCCTGCCGGGCCGTAGGGTCCGGATCTCCCAGGCCTCAATATTCAATCGGACCAGATAAAGTAGCTGATCGCTCCAACGGCGCAAAAGCTGATCACCGTCCAGAGCCGGGGTTACTCATCGGTGCAAGGTGACTTATCGGTGATTTTTTCCGGTAGGTTGACGCAGCGACCTGATTTGGACCCGTCCCACTGAGAATCGGATCCCCATAAGTCTATATGCTGTCGATATGTCGTTGGAACGGGCTTGAACGCCGGTACGATAAGTCCTTTATATCGGCGCGAAACAGGGAATGACGAGCATGACGGCGGACGTTCTGGCTGCAAGTGGCGGCGTGAAGCAGATAATTTGCATCAACTGGGGCACGAAATACGGGCCGCCGTTCATCAACCGGCTCTACGCGATGGTGGCACGCAACATCACCCCACCCTTCACCTTCACCTGCTTCACCGATACTCGAGATGGTTTAAGGCCTGAGATTCACCTGGAGGACCTGCCCCCACTCGACATCGATAAAATGCCGGTTAAAACCAAGGGCATCTGGCCTAAGGCCCGCCTGTGGGGGCCGAAACTGGGCAGTCTGAGCGGCCCGGTCCTGTTCCTGGATCTCGATCTCGTCATCGTCGGCTCCTTGGATGCTTTCTTCGAAGCGGGCGGACCGGATGACGTGATGATTGCCCAGAACCAGACCACGCCATTCGAGCGGCTCGGCCAGACTTCATTGTTCCGGTTTCCGGTCGGCAAGCTTGTTTCCCTGCAGGAAAAGTTCCGCGCCGACCCACAAGGCGTCGCTGACAAATATGAATTTGAGCAGCGGTTTGTCACCCGCAATGCTCCGGGCGGCGTCAAATTTTTCCCTCGCCGCTGGGTCCTGCATTTCAAGCAGGATTGCCGCTGGCCGATCCCCCTGAATTATTTCCTGACACCGCGCCTTCCCTCCGATGCCAGGGTCATCCTGTTCCCTCGCAATTTCTTCCCGCAACATGCCATTGACGGGCAGTTCGGCTTGAGGGGGCGCGCCACGACGCCTCTTGACCACATTTTCGGCGTGTTCGACCCCGGCCGGCGAAAGGGAAAGGCACCCTTGCGATACCTGCGCCAATATATCCTCCCAACGCCATGGGTCGCCGACCATTGGCGGGAGTGACGCTCAATCTTTCCTTCCCCGCGATGTTCTTTTGTGCATGATAATGTCTGTATTCTCTTAGGGCGGCGCCTTCTGTCGGACTTCCAGATGGACCATAGTTCGGGCCTTTCCGCATCGGGCGGCCTATTTCATAAAACAGACAGGCATTTCATGGCTCGCACGTTCAAAACCATCGCCTTTGCCGCTTCCGCCACCGACGAAGCCCAGGCGGCGGCAAAAGAGCTGATCGCTCTCTACGGCCAGGAAGACCCGGCCGAGGCGGACGTGATCGTGGCGCTCGGCGGCGATGGGTTCATGCTGCAGACGCTGCACAAGACGATGAATTCCGGCAAGCTGATCTACGGCATGAACCGTGGCTCGATCGGCTTTCTGATGAACCGCTACAGCACCGAAAATCTGCCCAAGCGCCTGGCTGAGGCCGTCGAGAACACCTTCCGGCCGCTTGAAATGCAGACCGTCGATGCGGATGGAAACAGTTTCAAGGCGCTGGCGATCAACGAAGTCTATCTTTTCCGGCAGTCCTATCAGGCGGCAAAGCTGCGGGTCGTCGTCGATGACCGGGTGCGCCTCGAAGAGTTGGTCTGCGACGGCGTCCTGCTCTCCACGCCCGCCGGTTCGACGGCCTACAATCTCTCCGCCCATGGCCCCATCCTGCCGCTCGAGGCACCGCTTCTGGCCCTGACGCCGGTCAGTCCTTTCCGGCCACGACGCTGGCGCGGCGCACTGCTGCCCAACAAGGTCACCGTCGATATCGACATTCTCGAACCGGACAAACGCCCGGTCAACGCGGTCGCCGATCATGTCGAGGTCAAATCGGTGGTGAAGGTGCGGATCGCCGAATCGGAAAACAAGACGGCGCACATCCTTTCGGATCCCGACTATTCCTGGTCGGACCGCATTCTCGCCGAGCAGTTCTCGAATTGAGACGACCCCTCTGCCGTGCGCTTTCCGATTCCGATAAAGTCTTCAACGGGAATCGATTTCGGCTGACACTTGTGCCAGAATTCGGTGTGCCGCGGTGCCCGCAAGGGATGCGGGCACCAGAGCATCCGGCTTTTCCGCTACGGCGCCGCACGTCATTGATGGCGCGCAAGGGTCGCTGCAGCACTTTAAATTTGCTGCATAATTTTCCTTAAACCGATTTCGGTTTAAGGAATTAGGCAGGAAGAGTACCCAGGGCGAAAACGATGCTCCAGATAAGATATGACGCAACCGGTGCGCGTTTGCCGGCATATGGACGTGCCGCGCGAACGACGGTCTATCGCGGCCGGAAGCGGACGGCACTGCTTTTCGCCCGCCACCTGGCCGTTTTCTGCCTGGCCTTGACGTTTGCAGCCGGCTCTCCGGCTCTCGCCGACGACGCTGTGCTGATGCCCGCCAACATCATTTTCGTGACAAGTACCGGATATTGGGAAGAAAGCGGCGATCCGCTGGGCGTGCTTGATCCGAACGGTGCAAAGACGGCCGAAAATCAACCCGCCGCGCAGTCACCGGCGCCTGCCCGGCGCGGATATTACAAGCTGGTGGCGGTGCGCCAGCCCGAGGGCAATACTCACGTCTTCCTGCAGCAGGTCGCGCTGGATGCCTCAGGACCCAAAATTGTTTCGTCGGCGGAACTCGAGGAATTTTCCGCGATGAAGGCCTATGTGACCGATATCAGGCCGGAAACTTCAGACGGTGTTGCGAGCCAGCCCGGCTTGTTCGCGACCGTTTATCTGAAGACGGATCCGGCGGCAGGCGAGCTGGAAACCTGGACGGTGCTGATTGACGATATCGGCGATATCAAGGTCGAGCGTGAAACCAACTGAATGGTGCACCAAGAAAAAAAGCCGGGCGATCATATCGCCCGGCTTCTGTTGTCTGATGATGTCTGATCGGCTTATGCCAGATCGTCGACCACGGCATCGGCGCCGCCGTTGACGCGGTGGGCGAGCGCGGCTTCCATGAACTCGTTCAGGTCGCCGTCAAGCACATCGTCGGGCGCGGTGCTGGCGACACCGGTGCGCAGGTCCTTGACCAGCTGGTAGGGCTGCAGCACGTAGGAACGGATCTGGTGTCCCCAGCCGATATCGCTCTTCGACGCCGCTTCGGCGTTGGCCGCGTCTTCGCGCTTCTTCAGTTCCGCTTCGTAGAGACGGGCGCGCAGCATGTCCCAGGCCTTGGCCTTGTTCTTATGCTGCGAACGTTCCTGCTGGCACTGCACGACGATGCCGGACGGCATATGCGTGATGCGCACCGCCGAGTCGGTCGTGTTGACGTGCTGGCCACCGGCGCCGGACGAGCGGTAGGTGTCGATGCGGCAATCGCTCTCGTTGATATCGATCTGGATCGAATCGTCGATGACCGGATAGACCCAGATGGACGAGAACGAGGTGTGACGGCGGGCATTGCTGTCGAACGGCGAAATTCGCACCAGGCGATGAACGCCCGATTCCGTCTTCAGCCAGCCATAAGCATTGTGTCCCTTGACGAGCAGCGTTGCCGACTTGATACCGGCTTCTTCGCCGTCGTGGACTTCCATCAGCTCGACCTTGTAGCCTTGGCGTTCGGCCCAGCGTGTATACATCCGCAGGAGAATGTTGGCCCAGTCCTGGCTCTCGGTGCCGCCGGCGCCGGAATGAACTTCCAGGTAGGTGTCGTTGCCGTCGGCTTCGCCGGACAGCATGGCTTCGACCTGGCGGCGCGCCGCTTCGGTCCTCAGCGCGCGCAACGCATCTTCGGCGTCCTTGACGATGTCGGCGTCGCCCTCTTCCTCACCCAGTTCGATGAGATCGATGGCATCCTGCATCTGCCGCTCGAAAGCCCTGACGCCATTGATGCCGTCGTCAAGCTGCTGGCGCTCGCGCATCAGCTTCTGTGCCTCGGCGGCGTCGTTCCAGAGGTTCGGATCCTCCGCCTTGTTGTTCAACCAGTCCAGTCGTCTTACCGCCTGATCCCAGTCAAAGATGCCTCCTCAGCAGGCTTATGGCCTGCTTGATTTCGTCGACAATATTCTCGATTTCAGTCCGCATGGTCCCGCTTCTTGCGCTCTTTATGGAATGTGCGCCGTGAATAACGACGCCTGCCGCTTATGTAAAGACCGGCAGGCGTCTGGAAAGGTGGTGAGTTCAGTTAAAACAGGCCGCTGGAACCGCGATTGATCGCGTCGTTTGCCTGTGGCGAAGCCTTCAGGATTTCCTCAGGCGGAATATACTGGTCGGCTCCACCGATCACCGAGAAGGTTTCTGCCGGACCGGTGCCGGGCTTGAACGCCTCGATGATGGTGTCCGGGTCGCCTTCGGCCGCAGCCATGCCGGTCTTGCGGTTGACGGGGATGAGGCTCATGCCTTCCGGCACGACGAACTTGCTCGGGCGTGTGCCCTGCATTGCCGCTTGCATGAAATCGTTGAACACCGGGGCCGCGAGACCGCCACCCGTTGCACCGCGGCCGAGCGGTGCCGGGCTGTCGAAGCCGAGATAAAGGCCCGCCACCAGGTCCGGCGTATAGCCGACGAACCAGGCGTCCTTCTCGTCATTGGTCGTTCCGGTCTTGCCGGCAACCGGGCGATCCAGCTTGATCTTGCCGGCTGCGGTACCCCGGGAGATCACCCCTTCCATCATCGAGGTGATCTGGTAGGCCGTCATCGGGTCAAGAACCTGTTCGCGGTTGTCGGTGAGAACCGGTTCTTCCTGGTCCTCCCAGTCAGTCGCATTGCAATTGTCGCAGGTGCGCTCCTCATGGCGGAAAATCGTCTTGCCGTAGCGGTCCTGGATCCGGTCGATCATCGATGGCTTGATCTGCTTGCCGCCATTGGCAAGCACGGCGTAGGCCGAAACCATACGCAGAACGGTCGTTTCGCCCGACCCGAGCGACATGGCGAGCACTGGCAGCATCTTGTCATAGATGCCAAAGCGTTCGGCATATTCGGCAACCAGATTCATGCCCATATCGTTGGCAAGCCGCACCGTCATCAGGTTACGCGACTTTTCGATGCCCAGGCGCAGTGTCGAGGGGCCGGCCGAACCGCCGCCATAGTTTTCCGGACGCCAGACCTGGCCGCCGGTCACGAGTTCGAACGGCGCGTCGAGAATGACGGACGCGGGCGTATAGC
The DNA here is from genome assembly GCF_025847205.1 of Pararhizobium sp. YC-54. Classification (GTDB taxonomy): domain Bacteria; phylum Pseudomonadota; class Alphaproteobacteria; order Rhizobiales; family Rhizobiaceae; genus Pararhizobium. The sequence goes on from NZ_JAOYTH010000002.1 coordinate 57,041, forward strand.
CATTATCCAATGCTGCCGCGTAAACGAACGGCTTGAAGGACGATCCCGGCTGACGCATGGCCTGCGTTGCGCGGTTGAATTCGGACTGGCCGTAGGAAAAGCCCCCCGCCATGGCAAGAACACGCCCCGTATGCGGATCCATGGCGACAAGGCCGCCCTGCACTTTCGGCGGCTGGCGCAGGCGAAATTCGCCCGCTTCCGTCGTCGCTTCGACGTAGACGACATCGCCGGGACCGACGACGCCCTCGGGAGACTTCGCGGACTTGCGATCACCGGTCGACGAGCGGTAGGCCCATTGCATGTTCTTTGCGGTGATGTGCCCGGTCACGCGGTCGGCGCCGACCTTGCCGCCTCCGTCTTTCGCCGGCTGGATGCCGATATCGGCACCGTTGCCGTCAACGGACAGAACGACCGCGAGCTTCCATTCGGGCACGTCGGAAAGCGCTTCGAGTTTGCCGAGCGGTTCGCCCCAGTCTCCACCGATCTCGATCGTCTTCAGCGCGCCATGGAACCCCCGGCGCTCATCATAGGAGACCAGTGCATTCTGCAGCACCTTGCGAGCCTCCACCTGCAACTGCGGGTCGAGCGAGGTCCGAACGGACAGACCACCCTCGTAAAGGGCATTGTCGCCGTAACGCTGGATGATCTGGCGGCGAACTTCCTCGGCGAAATAGTCGGATGCGAACAGATGCGAGCCGCCGCGCCGGACGGTGACGCCGAGCGGCTGCTTCTTGGCGTCCTCACCGTCGCTCTTGGTGACGTAACCGTTCTCGACCATGCGGTCGATGACCCAATCGCGGCGTTCCAGGGCTGCCTTTTCGCGGCGGAACGGATGGTAGTTCGAAGGCCCCTTCGGCAACGCCGCCAGATAGGCCGTCTCGGCAATGGTCAGCTCCGTCACCGACTTGTCGAAATAGGTGAGCGCTGCGCCGGCGATGCCGTAGGAGTTCAAGCCGAAGAAAATCTCGTTGAGATAAAGCTCGAGAATGCGGTCCTTGCTGTAGGCCTGCTCGATGCGGAAGGACAGGATGGCTTCCTTGACCTTGCGGTCGATCGTCTGGTCGGCGGAAAGAAGGAAGTTCTTGGCAACCTGCTGGGTGATCGTCGAGGCACCGACCGGACGGCGGCCGGAGCCGAAATTCTGCAGGTTGACGAAGATGGCGCGGCCAAGGCCGGTGATGTCAACGCCCGGATGCTGGTAGAAATTCTTGTCTTCGGCCGAAATGAAAGCCGCCTTGACGCGATCGGGAATGGCCTGGATGGGCAGATAGAGGCGGCGCTCGCGAGCATATTCGGCCATCAGCGCGCCATTGCCGGCGTGGACGCGCGTCGTTACCGGCGGCGCGTAGCTGTTGAGAACCTCATAATCTGGCAGGTCCTTGGTCACATGCCCAAGATAGATGGCGGCAGCCGCGGCTACGCCGAGCACCAGAAATGCGCCAATGCCGAAGAAATATCCAATCAGTCTGATCATCAGCCAGGTACCGGTATCCTGTTGTCGTTTATCTATGCGGAGCACACGTTGCCGGAGGGCCTAACCCGCACCTTGCCCGAATGCAATCACACTGACGAATTTAACTGCGAACGAATGCCGCCGCCAAAGGGGCGGAAGCTCTTCCGCGTTGCACGTTTACGACCAGCGATCCTGTTCCAGATCACCAACCGCGCGATCGAGGCTTCCGGATAGCGACCGGATTGTGAGCAAAATAGGGCTTTCGATGCAATAAACGCTGGCCATCCCCTTGAAAAGGATATCGCTGTTACCGCAGCGACACAAATCAAAACAGACGTTATCGCGCCTCGAACCGAGGCTGCAGCAACAGCAATGCCCTCGACAGCGGGGATCAACCGCCGTTCGCCACCGCACCGCCGCGATAGCCGCGAACGGCAACGGCCAAAAGATCGGCGACCTTGCGGCGCCAGACCGGATCGACGAGCAGCTTTTCATCCTCCTTGTTGGACAAAAAGCCCAGTTCCAGCAGGATCGACGGTACGTCCGGTGCCTGCAGAACACGGAATCCGGCATGGCGATGCGGATTGTTGATCAGGTTGATCTGCCCCTCGAAGGACGAGACGACGGAACGCGCCAGATTGACGGAGAACGCCTGCGTTTCACGGCGCGTCAGATCGATGAGAATGTCGGCGACTTCAGCCGGTTCGCTCTTGAAGGCGACACCGGCGATTTCATCGGACAGATTTTCGCGCTCGGCTAGGTTTGCGGCCAGATGGTCGGATGCCTTGTCCGAGATGGTGTAGACGGTGGCGCCGCGAATATCGCGCTGTTTCAGCGTATCGGCATGAAGGGAGATGAACAGGTTGGCGCCGTGCTGGCGGGCAGTCTGCACCCGCTCGGGCAGGGAGAGAAACTCGTCCTTGTCGCGCGTCAGGACGGCCTTGACGCCGCTCTCCTTGTTGAGGGCTGCGACCAGTTCCCCCGCAAAAGCGAGCGTCACGCTCTTCTCTTCCATCTTGGTCTCGCTGCCGATCGCACCCGTATCGATCCCGCCATGCCCGGCATCCACGGCGACGACGAACGACCCGGCCGCTGGCGGTTCAACCACCCGTGCGGTTTTCGTCGATGCGACGCTCCCGGTCCACTGCTGCTCCTTGAGGAGAACAGCAAAACGATCCTCCGTGACCCGTTCGGCATCGAGCACCAGCCTGAACCCCTTGCCGGCCTCGTCGGGCTTCACGTCGGCGACGGTGATTGCCACCGGCTTTTTCGCGGTCAGGACCACCCGCGAACTGCCGGCACCCATGGCGCCGTAGCGGATCTCGGTGAACACGCCCCTCGCCTTGAGGTCTTCCGGTTTCAGTCCAAACGACGTTTCGGGCAGATCGACGATGACGCGCGTGGGATTGGCGACATAGTGGACGAAGAATACGGGCTTGCGATCGAAGTCGATCACCACCCTGGTGCGGGCGTCATCGCCGGCGATCCGGGCGCCATAGGCAAGCAGCGGCGTATCCCCGGCCTGCGCAACCGGTGCGCCGCATAGAAGAAAGAGGCCAAGCAGGCATCGCCGCATCGTCGCAGACAGGATCAAATCCGCTATTCCTTGTCGCCGGCGTTTCATCGGAAGCCCGATCAACGCATCATTGATAGTCCGAATGCGCGGCCCCATTTTACGGCGCCGTGCGCGCATATGACAGGTGACCGCCCTGGATCATCCATGCCCCCATATGGTTAACCGAACCTTGCCGGCAGCGCTGACGCCCGTCTGCAACCGTCTTCCAGCACACGAAACAAGGTCAAGGACAGCCAGAAACCGGCACTTCGCCAGTGCATACCCCGACAAGCGAATCAATCAATATTATGGCGATTCCGGCTTTTCCCTTGCCATTGTGACATAGAAAACATAAAAGCCTTGCAGGGAGAAAGTGTTGACGGGATAGAATCGACGACCGGCAGCCAAAGGGTCTTCAAAGCCTTGGCGCCAGAGCGTGATCGGGACGGGTAAAACCGCTTCAACGCAGATCACGTCTCGGACAAGCAGTCGCGCTTCATCCGCCGTCGCTCCACTTTTTCCTTGCATGCTGAATCGTGAAATTCCGGCGGTGGCCGGAGCGTTTATGGTGACGATCACCGAAGGCCCGTGACCGGGCACATTCATCGGGCCTTCAGGGCCTAATACCTTGGCATTCTTGTTTGGTCATTGACGTTGTCCCAGCAGTATCGGTCAGAAGTAAACAGGCCCCGGAACAGACTGGTTCCGGCTGCCGTCTGGCTGTTGGACGATCTCCCCAACCTTACAGGAACATTCACATCCGGCGAAAAACCTGAACTGTATGGAAAGGCTCCTCCGGGACGCTATTTTCCTGCCGTTTCCAGGGTGCGCCGAGGAGCACCACTTACATGGCAGAGAAAATGCTTATCGATGCGTCTCACGCTGAAGAGACGCGCGTCGTTGTCGTCCGCGGAAACCGCATAGAAGAATTCGACTTCGAATCCGAACACAAGAAACAGATCCGCGGCAATATCTACCTCGCGAAAGTGACGCGCGTAGAGCCGTCGCTGCAGGCGGCCTTCGTCGATTACGGCGGCAACCGCCACGGCTTCCTGGCCTTCGCCGAAATCCATCCCGACTACTACCAGATCCCGCTCGCCGACCGGCAGGCCCTGCTCAAGGCGGAAGCCGAAGAAGCGCGCCGCGACGACGACATCGAGCATGTCGAAACCGGCACGGATCTCGGTCCCGATTCCGATGAGGAAACGATAGAAACCACCGAGGAAACCGTTGTCGAGGTTATCGAGACGGCTGCCGAACCGGTCGAGGTTGTGGAAGCTGCTGTCGAGGCCGAAGAAAAGCCGAAGACAAAAGCCAAGCGTCCGCGCCGCACCAAGAAGGCTGCCGCAGCAGAGGCGGAAGCTGAAGCCGCCACAGCCGATGCCGATGGCGAAGAAGGCACAGGCGGCGAAATGGCTGCCATGGTCGATACCGACAGCATTTCCGAAGACACCCGCGGCGGACGCCGCAGCCGTGATGACGACGATGATGACGACGGTCATCACGAAGAAAAGGAAATTATCGAATCCGTCGGCGCCGAAGATGCGATGGAAGAAGTGCCGGACCGGCAGGCCAACCGCCGTCCGCGCAAGCAGTACCGCATCCAGGAAGTCATCAAGCGCCGGCAGATCCTGCTGGTGCAGGTGGCCAAGGAAGAACGCGGCAACAAGGGCGCGGCGCTGACCACCTATCTGTCGCTTGCCGGCCGCTACTCGGTGCTGATGCCGAACACGGCGCGTGGCGGCGGCATTTCCCGCAAGATCACCAACCTGCCGGACCGCAAGCGCCTGAAGGAAATCGCCCGCGCGCTCGACGTGCCGCAGGGCATGGGCGTTATCCTGCGCACCGCCGGCGCCAACCGCACCAAGGTCGAAGTCAAGCGCGACTTCGAATATCTGATGCGCCTTTGGGAAAACGTCCGCACGCTGACCTTGTCCTCGACTGCCCCCTGCCTCGTCTATGAGGAAGGCAGCCTGATCAAGCGCTCGATCCGCGACCTTTACAACAAGGATATCAGCGAGATCATCGTTGCCGGCGAGGAAGGCTACAAGGAAGCCAAGGGCTTCATGAAGATGCTGATGCCGAGCCACGCCAAGGTGGTTCAGCCCTACCGCGACGTGCATCCGATCTTCTCGCGCTCGGGCATCGAAGCCCAGCTCGACCGCATGCTGGTGCCGCAGGTAACGCTGAAATCGGGCGGTTACATCATCATCAACCAGACCGAAGCGCTGGTTGCCATCGACGTCAACTCGGGCCGTTCGACCCGCGAACACTCGATCGAGGACACAGCCCTCCAGACCAACCTCGAAGCCGCCGAAGAAGTCGCCCGCCAGCTGCGCCTGCGCGACCTTGCCGGCCTCGTGGTCGTCGACTTCATCGACATGGAAGAAAAGCGCAACAACCGCGCCGTCGAGAAGCGTCTGAAGGATCACCTCAAGAACGACCGCGCCCGCATCCAGGTCGGCCGCATCTCGCATTTCGGCCTGCTTGAAATGTCGCGCCAGCGTATTCGCGCCTCGGTGCTGGAATCGACGATGCAGGTCTGCTCGCATTGCAACGGCACGGGCCATGTGCGTTCGCAGTCCTCCGTAGCCCTGCATGTCCTGCGCGGCGTCGAAGAATATCTGCTGAAGAACACCACGCACAACATCACCGTGCGCACGACGCCGGATATCGCGCTGTACCTCCTCAACCACAAGCGCGGCACGATCGTCGATTATGAAGAGCGTTTCGGCGTTCAGATCATCGTCGAGGCGGACGCCCATGTCGGCGCCCAGCATTTTGCCATCGATCGTGGCGAAGCCGTCGAAAATCCGGTGAAGATCGAGCAGATCATCCAGTTCGAACCGGAAATCGACGAGGACGACGATATCGTCATCGAAGAGGATATCGAAGACGACGAAGAACTCCTGGTCGAAGCCAAGCCGGAACGCGCAGAGCGGGCCGAGCGCAGCGAACGGGCACCTGCCGAGCAGAGTGACGAACAGGGTAATCGCAAGCGCAAGCGCCGCCGGCGCCGGCGTGGTGGCCGCCCGGGTGGTGACCAGGGTGCTGAAGCCGGTGCACGTTCCGATGACGCGTCCGATGAGGATGGCGACGAAGACGAAGCCGATGACATTGCCGCACAGGCCGGTGGCGAAGACGCACAGGACGCACAGGACGTGGGCCTGAGCGAAGAAGAACGCCAGAAGCGCAAGCGCCGCCGCCGCGGCAAGCGCGGCGGCCGCCGCAACCGTCCGGACGAGGCAGAAGGTGAAAACCTGGCAGCCGACGGCGAAACCGGTGGCGAGGAAGCCTCACCGGGCGAACCGGAAGCACCAGCTGCCGCCGCAGCCGAAGAGGTGGTTTCAGCCGTTGCCGTCGAGGACATCGCTGAAGCTCCCGTCGTTGCCGAGGAAGATGTGAAGCCGGCCAAGCCGAAGCGCAGCCGCAAGAAGGCCGTTGCTGCCGCCGAAGTGGCAGTCGCCGAGGAAGCACCTGTCGCGACCGCCGATGCGGATGCCCAGGCGGCCATCGAAGCAAAGCCGGAAGCGGAAGCTATCGTCGAAGAACCGGCCGTCGAAAAGGCTGCCGCAGCCCTCGAAGAGACGAAGCCGGTACGCGCCAACCGCGATATCGAAACGATCGCCAGCGAGCCGGTGGTCAAGTCGTCCACCGTCAAGAAGGACGAAGGCGACGCCGAGCCGGAAAAGCCCAAGAAGGGCGGCTGGTGGCAGAAGCGCGGCTTCTTCTGAGCCGGAACTGACAGCTAAGACACGAAAAAACCGGCCAAGCGATTGGCCGGTTTTTTTCATTTTGAGGCCTGTTCCATAAGGAACTGCGAAAATATCGAAACTGCAGCAGATTGTGCTCCGCTGGACGAGATGGGCTCGTCCGGCATCAGCCAGAGGAGGCAATCATGCGACGTATTCTTGTCGCAGCGGCGCTTGTCGCCATACCCACGATTTCGCTTGCAGCAACGTCCCAGGCCGGCGGCAAGAGCCGTCAGCGCTACAATGATTTTTACTACGGCAGCTATGACACGGCCTTTGAGCCGGTCTGCGTGATCAAGACAGTCCGCAGGACGGACCAACAGGGCGCTGCTGTTGTCAAGATGATCCGCATCTGCCGCTGAGGCAGGCATTTTGAACTGATCGCCTGTGTGTGCGCGTCTGTTGGGCGCGCATGAACTCACCGTCAATCCGCTTCACAAGCTGATTCACGGCCATCACAGATCGATTCCGGAAAAGCACTTAACTGACTGATATCGCTATAGAATCACGCCAGCCAGCGGGCGACGCGGTCCATCGCTTCAACCATGTCGGCCTCTGCTCCCGCATAGGAAAACCGCATCGCGCGGTGGCCTTCGAGCGGATCGAAATCCAGCCCCGGCGTTGCCGCGACGTTGATCTCGGCCAGCATCTTGCGGGCAAACTCCATGCTGTCATTGGTGAAACGGCTGACATCAGCATAGGCGTAGAAGGCACCGTCCATCGGCGAGGCGATGGAAAAGCCGATCTCCGGCAGGCGCTTCAGCAGGAGATCGCGGTTGGCGGCATAGGATGCCTTGTAGACATCGAGTTCGGCTTCGCAGCCGAGTGCTGCTTCCGCGGCGATCTGCGACAGTTCCGGCGGTGAGATATAGAGGCTCTGGGCAATCCGCTCGAAGGCGCGGACCTGGGCCTCCGGCAGCACCATCCAGCCGATCCGCCAACCGGTCATGCAATAATACTTCGAGAACGAATTGATGATGACGGCCTCATCGGTCACCGCCAGAGCCGTCGTCTCTTCGCCGGCAAATGTCAGACCGTGATAGATCTCGTCTGAGATGAAGGCGATATCGTTGTCATGGCAGTAGTCGGCGAGCGCCTTCAGCCCTGCCCTGCCTGTCACCGTGCCCGTCGGATTGGCCGGGCTTGCAAGCAGAACACCGTTCAGCCGTTTGCCGGCTTTTGCCGCAGCAGCCTCCAGGTTCTGCGGCGTCAGCGTAAAGCCGCTTTCGGCATCTGCCTCGACCTCGATGACGGTCAGGCCGAGGGCTGCCAGGATGTTGCGGTAGGCCGGGTAGCCCGGGCGGGCGATGGCGACACAATCGCCGGGATCGAACAGCGCCAGAAATGCCAGATTGAAGCCTGCCGATGATCCCGTCGTCACCGCAACGCGCTGAGGATCAATGTCGATGCCATAGCGCGTGCGATAATGCCGGGCGATCGCCATCCTGAGCGACGCGGTTCCGAGCGCATCGGTGTAACCGAGACGGCCATGGCCAAGCGCCGTTCGTGCGGCCTCCAATGCCGCCTTCGGTGCAGGATGGCTCGGCTGGCCGACCGCCATGGAGATGACCGGATAACCGGCTTCGCGGCGCTTGGTGGCTTCTGCCAGAACGTCCATGGCATGGAACGGTTCGACGGAGCTGCGTACGGAAAGAGGCTTCAACGGCACATCCTCGATATTTTTGACGTGACAGGCATGTGCCTGATCGCAAAGGCCTTCACAAGTGCGCGAGCGCCGCATTTCCGCCGATTTTGCGGTTTCGTTTGGCACCGCGCCGCCCTATGGTCGGTAACGATATTCTGTTGTCCTTCAAACAAGCCTGTTGACGCGGCCTTAGCACTTGAACGACAGACTGCAGCAACGAAAGACAACGAGGACCAACATGGCATTCAACGCTCGAAAGATCATCGCCGCTTCGCTCATGCTTTTGACGGCGAGTGCTGCGGCTTCTCCGGCAGCCTATGCGCTGGATGCCAAGCAGAAGCAGGAAATCGGCGATTTCATCAAGGAATACCTTGTCGCCAATCCGGAAATCCTGCTCGAAGCCCAGCAGGCGCTGAAGAAGAAGCAGGCCGACGAACAGATGGCGCAGGCGCAGGCCGCCATTACCGACAATGAAAAGGCGATTTTCCAGTCGCCCTACGACGTCACGCTCGGCAATCCCAATGGCGACGTCACCATCGTCGAGTTCTACGACTACAATTGCGGCTACTGCAAGCGCGCCCTGTCCGACATGGAAACCATTCTCGAAAAGGACAAGAATGTCCGTTTCGTCCTGAAGGAACTACCGATCCTCGGGCCGGATTCGATGGCCGCGCACAAGGTCAGCACCGCATTCAGGGCAATCGCACCGGAAAAATACGGTGATTTCCATCGCAAGCTGCTCGGCGGCGAGGATCGCGCCAACGAAGAGACGGCGATGGCCGTTGCCACCGGTCTTGGCGTTTCCGAGGCGGACCTGCGCAAGAAGATGGCCGAGAACACCCAGGACGACGCCGTCAGGCAAGTCTATACGCTTGCCAACGATCTCGGCATCACCGGTACGCCGTCCTACGTCGTCGGCAAGGAAGCCGTTTATGGCGCCGTCGGTGCCGAAGAAATTGAAACGAAGGTCACCAACGTCCGTACCTGCGGCAAGACCGTCTGCTAAGCCTGATTTTTTTTGGGCAAAGCTATGCGTTATGGCTTGTGGACAAATGCCGAGGGGGGCCAAAGGGCTTTTCCTTGGCAGTCCGCCGGTCTATAGGTAGCGCTCGATTATCGGACCGGATCCCCTTATGCCATCGACCATTTTCGTGCTGAACGGCCCCAACCTCAACGCGCTCGGAAAACGCGAGCCCGGTATTTATGGGACCCTGACACTGGCCGACATCGAAGCGATGTGCGTCGAGCATGGCAATCTTCTCGGCCTCAATGTCGTCTGCCGCCAGAGCAATCATGAAGGCGATCTCGTCGACTGGTTCCATGAGGCAGGCGGCGTGGCACAGGGCGTCGTCATCAATGCCGGCGCCTACACCCATACATCGATCGCACTGCACGATGCGGCAAAGGCGATCGGCATTCCGGTCGTCGAGGTGCATCTTTCCAACGTGCATGCCCGCGAGGAATTCCGGCACAAATCGATGCTGGCACCTGCCGCCAAAGGCGTCATCTGCGGTTTCGGAGCCGACAGTTACATTCTGGCGCTCAATGCGCTAAAGACACTCACACAACACACGAAATAAAAAGAACACGAGGCTCATATCCCATGGCTGACAAGAAACCCGGCATCGACCAGACGCTGATCCGCGATCTCGCCAACATCCTGAACGAAACCGATCTCACCGAAATCGAAGTGGAACAGGACGACCTGCGTATCCGCGTTTCGCGCGCCGGTACGCCGCAATACGTGTCGGCTCCGGTTCCGGCCGCAGCACCGGTTCAGATCGCCGCCGGCGTTGCCGCGGTCTCGGCTGTCGAAACAGCAAGAACCTCCAAGAATGCCCTCACTGCACCGATGGTTGGCACGGCCTACCTGTCGCCGGCCCCCGGCTCGCGTCCGTTCGTTGAAGTCGGTGCCACCGTCAAGGAAGGCCAGACCATCCTGATCATCGAAGCCATGAAGACGATGAACCAGATCCCGGCGCCGCGCTCCGGCAAGGTCATCGAAATCCTCGTTGAAGACGGCGCACCGGTTGAATACGGCGAAGCGCTTGTTGTCATCGAATAGGCCGCGCAGATGATTTCAAAGATCCTCATTGCCAATCGCGGCGAAATCGCCCTTAGGGTCCTGCGCGCCTGCAAGGAACTTGGCATCGCGACGGTCGCGGTTCACTCGACCGCCGACGCCAATGCGATGCATGTGCGGCTGGCTGACGAGAGCGTCTGCATCGGCCCGCCGCCTTCGCGCGACAGCTACCTCAACATCCATCAGATCGTCGCGGCCTGCGAGATCACCGGCGCCGACGCCGTGCATCCCGGCTACGGATTCCTGTCGGAAAATGCCAAGTTCGCAGACATTCTTGACGCGCACGGCATCACCTTTATCGGGCCGACCGCCGATCACATCCGCATCATGGGTGACAAGATCACGGCAAAGGAAACGGCAAAGGCACTGGGCATTCCGGTTGTTCCCGGTTCCGCTGGCGAAGTGAAGCCGGAGAACGCGCTCGAGATCGCCCGCGAAATCGGCTTCCCCGTGCTGATCAAGGCCACCGCCGGCGGCGGCGGTCGCGGCATGAAGGTTGCAAAGAACGAGGAAGAATTGTCTGAGGCGGTTTCCACGGCCCGTTCCGAGGCCCTTGCCGCTTTCGGCAACGATGCCGTCTATATGGAAAAGTACCTCGGCAAGCCGCGCCACATCGAGGTCCAGATCGTCGGTGACGGCGAAGGCAATGCCATTCACCTCGGCGAACGCGACTGCTCTTTGCAGCGCCGCCACCAGAAGGTCTGGGAAGAAGCCAACTCGCCGGCACTCAACGTCGAGCAGCGGATGAAGATCGGCGAAATCTGCGCCGATGCCATGCGCAAGCTGAAATATCGCGGCGCCGGCACGATCGAATTCCTCTACGAAAACGGCGAGTTCTTCTTCATCGAGATGAACACCCGCCTGCAGGTCGAGCATCCGATCACCGAAGCCATCACCGGCATCGACCTGGTGCACGAGCAGATCCGCGTCGCTTCCGGCGGTGGCCTCTCGGTGACGCAGGACGAGATCGTCTTTTCCGGCCATGCCATCGAATGCCGCATCAATGCCGAGGATGCGCGCACCTTCGTGCCGTCCCCCGGCACGATCACGCATTTCCATGCGCCGGGCGGCCTTGGCGTTCGCGTCGATTCAGGCGCCTATCAGGGCTACAAGATCCCGCCCTATTACGACAGCCTGATCGGCAAGCTGATCGTGCATGGACGCACCCGCGTCGAATGCATGATGCGCCTGCGCCGCGTGCTGGATGAATTCGTCATCGACGGTATCAAGACGACCTTGCCTCTGTTCCAGGACCTGATCAACAATCAGGATATCGCCAATGGTGACTACGACATCCATTGGCTGGAAAACTATCTGGCCAAGACGGCCGAATGAGGTTTTAAATGAAAGGGACCCGCAGCAGGCAGCCGGACATTACACCGGATTTGCTGTTGCGGGCCTATTCCATCGGCCTGTTCCCGATGGCCGACAGCGCCGACGATCCCGAACTCTTCTGGGTCGAGCCTGAACTGCGCGGTATCATCCCGCTCGACAATTTCCACATTTCCAAGAGCCTTGCAAAAGCCGTTCGGCGCGCGCCGTTCGATATCCGCTACGACACCGCCTTCGAACAGGTGATGGAGGGCTGTGCTGCCCCTGCCCCGGACCGGCCGACAACCTGGATCAATGCCAAGATCCGCTCGCTCTATGCGACGCTGCATCGCATGGGCCACGCGCATTGCGTGGAAGCCTGGGAGGGCGACGAGCTGGTCGGTGGCCTCTACGGCGTCTCGCTCGGCTCGGCCTTCTTCGGTGAAAGCATGTTTTCGCGCCGCACCGATGCTTCGAAGATCTGCCTCGTGCATCTGGTTGAGCGCCTGCGCAAACAGGGCTTCGTCCTGCTCGATACCCAGTTCACCACCGAGCACCTGAAAAATTTCGGCGCGATCGACGTGCCGAAATCGCGCTATGAAAAGATGCTGGCGCGCGCCATCGCCACGCCCCATCTGAAGTTCTAGAGCGCTTCATCTTTAAACGGACGCATTCTGCCGGAAGGAATTTCGGCCAGGACCAAGGCGGTTGGCGAAGAGCGCAGCCGAAGCTGCGGTCGAGACGGCAGCCGCCGGTGATGGCCGAAATTCATCCGGCCCTTCGGGTTGGCTGAAAACGGCCGTCCACTGTGTCGGATGGCTTGACCGATGGGTCGGCATCGCTCGGCGCCATCCTTCGTGTGGAACCGGCCGTTTTGAGCCAACAGAATCGCTTCCGTTTAAAGATGAAGCGCTCTAAAAATCGGGAAATCGGTTATTGCTTGGCCGCGGTGTCCGGCGGCGGCAGGTCGGACTTTGCCTTGCAGCTGTTCAGCCAGACGTCATAGACGGGATGCTCGACGGCATTCAGGCCCGGGCTATCGGCAAACATCCAGCCGGTGAAGATGCGGCGAATCTTGCGATCCAGCGTGATCTCGTCGACCTCGACGAACGTATCGGTCTTCGGCGCTTCGGTATCGTCGCGGCTGTAACAGACGCGCGGTGTCACCTGCAGCGCGCCGAACTGGACGGTCTCGCCGATATAGACATCGAAAGTGGTGATGCGGCCGGTGATCTTGTCGATACCGGAAAAGACGGCAACCGGATTGGTGATCCGCGCCGCGTCGGCAATGGCTGTCATGGAGACAAGCGAGGCGCTGGCAACCGCGAGCAGCGTGGCTGCCGCAAACATCCGGCGCTTTGGAATTCGCTGACTTGAAACTACCATTCTAACGCCCGTCTCCCGCGCGATCTCCGGCCAAGGTGCCGGGTATCAGGCGCTAAACATCAAATGTGGCCGAGGCATGGTGCCTGCGGTGCAATCAACAGTTCCAAAGAAACTGTTTGCAAATCCGGTTCAGGAGCGCGGCGTCCAGGCATCATAGTCGCCGGTGACGCGCGGACGCTCGCCGGTGGCGTTGATCGAGCCCGGTGGCCGGTAGGCCTGGGCGGAGCCGGTGCCGTTTGGCTGGTGCGGCTTCTGCCACTCGCGCGGCTTGTAGCTTTCATCCGCCGGCGAAACGTCGGTGCGATGATGCATCCAGCCGTGCCAACCCGGCGGAATGGCGGAAGCGTCGGCATAACCGTTGTAGATGACCCAGCGGCGGGTGCGTCCCTCAGAGTCCTTGCCGCCCTGATAGTAGACATTGCCGGCTGCATCTTCGCCCACCCGTTTGCCGAAGCGCCAGGTGTGAAAGCGGGTGCCGATCGTCTGTCCATTCCACCAGGTAAAAATCTGCAGCAGAGACTTCATGATGTCCGTCCTTGACCGCGCCACAACAGGGCCGCCGGTTATGAAAATACTACCCGCTTATGCCGCGCAGGCGATCGGTTGTCCAGTGATTCCAGCCCGCCGCCGTGCCGCTGGGCGGGCAAAAAGCCGCATGTCAGGTCTGCAGCGGCTTTTCCATGATGATCGCCGGAATACCCGACTGGCCGTCGCCGCAATTGGCGGTCTCGCCAATTTTGACGAAGCCATGTGCCTCATAGAACGAAAGCGCAGCCACGTTTTCCGGCTCGACTTCGAGCTGCATGAATTCGGCATCGGGGAAACAGGTTTCCAGTTCGGCGAACATGTCGCGGCCGATGCCCTGGCGCTGGAATTTCGGATGCACATAGAGCTGATGCAGGATCGCGCCCTTCTTGAGCGTTTCGGACATGGCGGCATAGCCCATGCCACCAATGTCCTTGCCGTTGTCCGCCACCACGAATTCGGCGTTCTTGCGGGCAAGCCTGGCCTTCAGCGCCGGCACCGAATGCCATTTCGCGGTCAGCTCCGCGACCTTGTCGGCGCCATAGAGCGCATCATAAGTCGCGTGCCATGTCTCGCTCAAAAGCGCGCTCACCTTGGCGAGATCACGCTCCGACGCGGTGCGGACGAAGAACACCGGGTTATTCCTCGATACCGAGCTTGGCCTTGACCAGCGCCTGCACCGCCTGCGGGTTTGCCTTGCCGCCGGTCGACTTCATCACCTGGCCGACGAACCAGCCGGCCAGCGAAGGCTTGGCCTGAACCTTGGCAACCTGATCCGGGTTTGCGGCAATGATCTCATCGACGGCCTTTTCGATGGCGCCCGTGTCAGTCACCTGCTTCATGCCGCGGCTTTCGACCAGCTCGGCCGGGTCGCCGCCCTCTGTCCAGACGATTTCGAACAGGTCCTTGGCGATCTTGCCGGAGATGACTTCCGACTTGATCAGGTCGAGAATGCCACCGAGCTGGGCAGGCGAAACCGGAGTCTCTTCAATGGCTTTGCCGGCTTTGTTCAAGGCGCCGAGCAGGTCGTTGATCACCCAGTTGGCAGCAATCTTGCCGTCGCGGCCAGCGGCCACCGCCTCGAAATAATCGGCAATCGCCTTTTCCGAGACGAGCACCGACGCGTCATAGACCGACAGGCCGAGATCGCGGACGAAACGCTCCTTCTTGTCGTCGGGCAGTTCCGGCAAGTGCGCCTTCAGATCCTCGATGAAGGCATCGTCGAATTCGAGCGGCAAAAGGTCCGGATCCGGGAAATAGCGGTAATCATGCGCGTCTTCCTTTGAGCGCATCGAACGGGTCTCGCCCTTGTTCGGATCGAACAGGCGGGTTTCCTGATGGATCGAGCCGCCGTCTTCGAGAATGGCGATCTGGCGGCGGGCCTCATATTCGATCGCCTGGCCGATGAAGCGGATGGAGTTGACGTTCTTGATTTCGCAACGCGTGCCGAAATCCTCGCCGGGACGGCGCACGGAAACGTTGACGTCGGCGCGCATCGAGCCCTCGTCCATGTTGCCATCGCAGGTGCCGAGATAGCGCACGATCGAGCGCAGCTTGGTCATGTAGGCCTTGGCTTCGTCGGAGGAGCGCATGTCCGGCTTGGAGACGATCTCCATCAGGGCGACGCCCGAACGGTTGAGGTCGACATAGGACAGGGTCGGGTTCTGGTCGTGCATCGACTTGCCGGCATCCTGCTCCAGATGCAGACGCTCGATGCCGATCTCGACATCCTCGAACTGGCCCTGACGGTCGGGGCCGACCGAAATGACGATCTGGCCTTCGCCGACGATCGGATCCTTGAACTGGGAAATCTGGTAACCCTGCGGCAGGTCGGGATAGAAGTAGTTCTTGCGGTCGAAGATCGAGCGCTTGTTGATCTGGGCCTTCAGACCAAGACCGGTGCGCACCGCCTGCTTGACGCATTCCTCGTTGATCACGGGCAGCATGCCGGGCATCGCCGCATCGACCAGCGAGACGTTGGAGTTCGGCGCATTGCCGAAGGTCGTCGAGGCACCCGAAAACAGCTTCGAATTGCTCGTCACCTGGGCATGGACTTCCATGCCGACAATGACTTCCCAATCGCCAGTGGCGCCGGGAATATAGCGTTTCGGTTCGGAGATGCGGACGTCGACGATGGTCATGGAATGCTCTTCTGTAAGCTCGAATTCGTGTGTCTCTGGGTAGAACAATTGGCTATGGCGTGCAAGGCTTGTCGCATCCGCCACGGCGTATTGATGCCCGATATCCGGGCGTTTGCGATCTGTTCAATTTTTTCCGGCACTCTGTCTGCATGACCCTCTGTCTGTCGCTTACAGTTCTGTTGCTTGTCCTGAACATCACGACGTACTGCCTCTTCTGGTGGGACAAGGCGGCTGCGCGCGAGGGAACCCGGCGCATCGCCGAAACCAAGCTTTTGAGCCTTGCCTTCTTCGGCGGCAGTCTCGGCGCCTTCGCTGCCCAGCGGCTGTTGCGGCACAAGACCCGCAAGGAGCCGTTCCGCACCCGGCTGACGGCGATCCTCGTGTTGCACGCCGCCATTGTTTCCATCGGACTTCTGGTATTGCCATGGGTGCTTGCCGGCTACGTTTTTCATTCCTGACGCACGGCGCGTCATCGGCGGATTTCTGAAACCCGCCGCCGTATGCAGCAGCGCATTCTTGACGGGGCAGCTTTTCTTCGCTTACAAGCGGCCGTCCTATGGAGTTTTGATGTTCTCGATATCTGAGATTGCCTGAAGGCCCTGCCTGCAAACACCTTTTGCGGGCATGGGCCGGAAAACGAAGCCCTGACGTTCGACTGAACGCCAGACCCGTTTTCATGCGTTCAACCGAACGCTTTTCGGATCTCATCATCAATGGACATTTCACGCGAAGAACAGCGTATTCTACATCTTTTGGCCCAAGGCGGCCGCATCGAAATCCTCCGCACTGACGGCAAGACCATCGACAGCGCCCGATGCTTCACCCGCGATGGCTGGCTCTATCCCGGATTCGGTCTGGATATGTTTCGCAAACTGAAGCGGAAGAAAGCGATTTCTTCATCGGGCGGCAAACCGTACCGGATCACCCAACGCGGCCTCGTTCTCGTGCGCGCGCAGTTGAACAACCGCTGACAAGGCAAAACCGGTGAGACCGAATGAACGGTCTCACCGGTTTTTCACATCGTCATTTCAGCCTTACGGCCGCAGCTCAGAACCATTGGTGATCCTGATGAACAACAGGTTCTCCCAGCATTTTCGTCATACCGACCGATTCGACGTCGCGATCGAGCTTCGGCGCATAGGCCGTCGACAGCGAACTGATCGCATATCCGTGCTTGCGGAAAAAACCGATGGCCTGGGCATTCTGCGCGTGCGTCCTGATCGTGGCAGCCTCGAACCCGTCGCCCAGGATCCTGCGTTCCAGATCGGCAAGCAGGGATGAGCCAAGACCGCTTCGCTGCATCGCCGGTTCTATCCAGAGATCAGAGATCGAGCCGTCATTGTCTTCGCGTGCGGCCCAGCCGGCAACGATGCCGCTGTTTTCGATGACGCTCACCGAAAACCAGTTCGAACGCAGAAATGACAGAAAGGACAGTTCGGCGATGCGGCGCATCGCCTGCGCATCGGCAACGCCGGAGACGGCCTTCTCCCAGGCATCGAGCCCGATCGCCGCAAGGGCTGGAGTTTCATCTTCGCGCGCGAGGCGGACGATTGTCATGCGGCGGATCCCTTCCGCCGCAGTTAAGCATCAGCGCTGCGGTTTGGCCAGCAGCGCCGAGGGGCTTACCACCACTTTGCAGGCTGGAATTTTCCGGCGGCCTGCTCGATGACATGCGCCGTCTTGAACAGGGTCTCTTCCTCGAACGGCTTGCCGATCAGCTGCAGACCGAGCGGCAGGCCCTTGTGGTCGAGGCCGGCGGGAACGGCGATGCCGGGGAGACCGGCCATGTTGACCGTGACCGTGAAGATGTCGTTCAGGTACATCTTGACCGGATCCGACGCTAGGTCCTCGTCGGCAATACCAAAGGCGGAGGATGGGGTGGCAGGCGTCAGGATCGCATCGACACCGGCGTGGAAGGCCAGCTCGAAGTCGCGCTTGATCAGCGTGCGGACCTTCTGGGCCTGCAGGTAATAGGCGTCGTAATAGCCGGCCGACAGCACATAGGTACCGATCATGATGCGGCGCTTGACCTCGGTACCGAAACCGGCAGCGCGGGTCTTTTCGTACATGTCGGCAATGTCCTTGCCGTCGACGCGCAGGCCGTAGCGGACACCGTCATAGCGGGCAAGGTTGGACGAGGCTTCGGCTGGCGCGACGATGTAATAGGCCGGCAGCGCATACTTGGTGTGCGGCAGGCTGATATCGACGATCTCGGCGCCGGCGTCCTTCAGCCAGGCAATGCCCTGCTGCCACAGGGTTTCGATTTCGCCCGGCATGCCATCGACGCGATATTCCTTCGGAATGCCGATCTTCATGCCCCTCAACGACTGGCCGAGCGAGGCTTCGTAGTCCGGCACCGGCAGATCGACCGACGTCGTGTCCTTGGCATCGACGCTGGCCATCGACTTGAGCAGGATTGCGGCATCGCGCACGTCACGAGCGATTGGGCCGGCCTGGTCGAGCGAGGATGCGAAGGCGACGATGCCCCAGCGCGAGCAGCGGCCATAGGTCGGCTTGATGCCGACGGTGCCGGTGAAGGCGGCCGGCTGGCGGATCGAGCCGCCGGTGTCGGTCGCGGTGGCGCCGGCGCACAGGAATGCGGCAACGGCTGCGGCCGAACCGCCCGACGAGCCGCCCGGAACCAGATCGAGGTTCGAACCGTTGGCGCGCCAGGGGTTTTTCACCGGGCCGTAATAGGAGCTTTCGTTCGACGAGCCCATGGCGAACTCGTCCATGTTGAGCTTGCCGAGCATGACGGCGCCGTCGTTCCAGAGGTTCTGCGTGACGGTCGATTCGTACTTCGGTTTGAAGCCGTCGAGAATGTGGCTGCAGGCCTGGGTGTGGACACCTTCGGTGCCGAACAGGTCCTTGATGCCGAGCGGAATGCCCTCGAGCGCACCGGCCTTGCCGGCAGCGATGCGGGCATCCGAGGCCTTTGCCATGTCGCGCGCCTTGTCCGGCGTGGTGACGACATAGGCATTCAGCGCGCCATTGGCAGCGTCGATCGCGCCGATATAGGCTTCCGTCAGTTCGACAGCGGAGATTTCCTTGGAGCTCAGCTTCGCGCGCGCTTCAGCAATGGTCAGGCGGGTCAGGTCGGTCATGGCAGGCTTTCAAAATCGGGTTCGGGCGGACGGCGGTGTCGGCAGGGCTTATTCGACAACCTTAGGCACGAGGAAGAAATTGCGATCCTCGTTCGGGGCGTTGGCGACGATATCGTCGGCCTTGTTGCCATCGGTCACCACATCGACGCGCTTCTTCATTGCCATCGGGGTCACGGATGTCATCGGCTCGACGCCATCGACATTGACTTCGGAAAGCTGCTCGACGAAGCCGAGGATGCCGTTCAGTTCGCCGGTCATGCGCTGAGCGTCCTCTTCGGTGACGGCAATGCGGGCAAGATGCGCGACGCGCTTCACGGTGGCGAGGTCAACTGACATGGATATTCTCCGAGTACGAAATTTCCTACCCGCTATAATGACCAAGCCCGAGGCACGCAACGGGGGAATGCCGCGTTGCGTGCGTCTTTGAGCATTTGCGCCTGTTAGAAAGCCACGCTGCCGCCGACCGCGGGCGCTTCCACCTTCGTTGCGGCACCCTCCATGCCGGCGATGAACAGTTCCGGCGTCTGGTCGATGATGCCGAACGTGCCGTAATGGCAGGGCATCACGGTTGCGAATTTGAAGAAGCGCTGGCAGGCCAGTGCCGCAACGGCACCGCCCATGGTGAACCGGTCGCCGATCGGCACGAGACCAATTTCCGGCTGATGCAGTTCATGGATCAGCGCCATGTCGGAGAAGATATCGGTATCGCCCATATGATAGAGCGTCGGCTCGTCCTCGAAATGCAGCACAAGACCGTTGGCACTGCCGAGCGAATGCGACACCCCGTCCTCTGTCAGCTGCGCCGAGGAATGGAGCGCATTGACGAAGGTGGTGGAAAAACCGTCGAGATGGATCGTACCGCCGGTATTGCCCATTTCGATCGCCTGAACACCCTTGTATCCGAGCCACGCTGCCAGGTCGGCATTGGCAACGACGGTCGCGCCGGTTTCCTTGGCGAGCGCAATCGTATCGCCGACATGGTCGCCATGGCCGTGGGTCAGAAGAATATGGGTCAGCCCGGCGGCCGCATCCTTGCGGAAGGATTGGTCAAAGGATGGATTGCCGGTGAAGAACGGATCGATGAGGATTTTCGACCTGGCGGTTTCCAGATGGAAAGCGGAATGTCCGAGCCACTTGATCTTCATGAAAATACTCCTTGATTGACAGTGGGAATTTGGCAGCGGGGATGATTTGGCAGCAGGATAGGGATATGGATCACCCGAGTATTCCTAAAAGACCGAATCGGCAAATCACATGGCTGTTCTCAGCATCGACGAACTCGCATCCACCCTCTTGCCGAGCCAGGCCATCGCAGGCCTTGATCTCGGCACCAAGACGATCGGCATTTCGGTGTCCGATCTCGGCCGCCGGTTTGCCACGCCGCGCGAGGTGATCAAGCGGGTCAAATTCGGCATCGATGCGCAGGCGCTGCTTGCCGTGGCCGAGAAGGAAAAGATCGCCGCCTTCATCATCGGTCTGCCGATCAATATGGACGGCTCGGCTGGTCCGCGCGCCCAGGCAACCCGGGCTTTCGTGCACAACATGGCGCAGAAGACGGACCTGCCGTTCGTCTACTGGGACGAACGGTTATCGACCGTTGCGGCCGAACGGGTGCTGATCGAGATGGATGTTTCGAGGAAGAAGCGGGCCGAGCGGATCGATTCGGCGGCCGCGTCCTTCATTCTTCAGGGCGCGCTGGACAGGCTGGCATCCCTGGCGAAGGATGCGGCACCGGGCTCGTCCAACTGAACGGACGGAAAACGCCTGTTGTACCACGCATGGATTTCGCGCCGCTTGCGGAACGCGATGATCGCAAACACCACCAGGCTGTCGAAGGCGATGGCACGGGCGACCAGTGGCGGGATGGTTTGCGGCGGCATGCCAAGGACGTGACCGTAGACGTTGAAGACCAGATCGTGCGCCTGACGCGTCAGCATGAAGATGCCGAAGCTCATGTCGTAGTAGGAAAGGCCATACCAGCCGGTCAACAGGATGACCGGGCACGCCCAGAGGATCAGGAACCACTTCATGCCGTTCTCCCCTCAACCAATGCCACGTGCTTGACCTGTGCCGACGCCCAATCCAGCGCGAGCAAGCTCACAAGGATGACAGCCGGGACCGTCAGATCGACCGCAAGGCTCGTAAAAAACATCGTCATGATGATGACCAAGCCAGTTCTCACCGAACGTGCTCCATTCCGCAAAACGTTAAAATTCTATTCACGCACACTCTCGTCCGTTAACCCTGACGGCGCAACGTAAACCATTTGTTAGGGTTAATTTCCGGGCGGCGCGGTTGCTGTGCTGTGGACAAGGGTCTATCGATGGGCTCCTCCCCTCGTTCAGGCCTTCCTTCCCATGACGATCATCTTTGAAAGCATCCTGCCGATCTTCCTGCTCGTGTCGCTCGGCGTCTGGCTGAAGCGTTCGCCGCTGGTCGACAACACGCTGTGGGAAGGACTGGAGCAGCTCGGTTACTACATCCTGTTCCCTGCCCTGTTGTTCTCGACGCTGGCGACGGCCGATTTCGCCGGCATGAAGACGGATGCGACGGCACTGGCGACGATCGGCAGCATCACCCTGATGTCGGCAGCGCTGCTGTTGCTCTGGCCGCTGCTGCGGGCCCGCCATGTGTCGTCCGCCGCCTTCACATCGATCTTCCAGACGGCAACGCGCTGGAACGGTTTCATGGCTTTGGCCATCGCCCAAAAACTCTACGGGCCGCTCGGCCTCAGCCTGACGGCGCTGGTGATGACACTGGTGATTATCCCGATCAATCTCTACAATATCGGCGTGCTGATCGGCTTCAACGGCGGACCGAAGGGGTTGCGGTTCTTCGTTTTCAAGATCGCCACCAATCCGCTGATCGTCGCCTCGGTGCTGGGTATTCTGCTGAATTTCTTCCAGCTGCCGGTCTATGCACCGGTTCTGACCGCCGTCGAGATGCTGGCCAGTGCCTCGCTCAGCCTAGGGCTGGTGATGGTCGGGGCTGGGCTGAAGGTCGCCGACGCGCTTCGGCCGAGCATGGCCGCGCTTCTCGCTGTTTTTCTGAAGCTGATCATGATGCCGGTCTTCATGGTCGGCACCGCCACCCTGCTCGGTATCCGCGGTGATGCGCTGCTGGTGATCGCGCTCGGCGCCAGCGTACCGACTGCGATGAACGGTTATCTGCTTGCAAAGCAGATGGGTGGCGACGCGCCGCTCTATGCCGCAGTCGCCACCGTCCAGACGGTCGTCTCGTTCTTTACCATTCCGCTGGTATTGACCGTGACCGGCTATATAGCCGCTGGGTAAAGCAGATCGACGATGTAGGCGGAATCGAAGCGCGAATCGAGCATGCCGTACGTGGACCGCCAGCCCGCCGCCAGACGCGATTCCAGGAACGCGTCGGCAATACGCCCCGCGCCCAGCCGGTAGAGTTCGGCAGCGGCGGCAGCCAGCGCCAGCTGTTCGACCAGCATGCGGGCCGCACCTTCGTCGCGCTCGCAGAGCGACATCGCCGCCCTCAGCACATCGACAGTCTTCTTGGCGGACGGTCCGAGATCGCGGCTGATCACCTGGAACAGCAGTTCGAACAGATCCTTGCCGCGGGTCAGCACTCTCAGCACATCCAGCGCCATGACATTGCCGGAGCCTTCCCAGATCGCATTGACCGGGGCTTCGCGATAATGCCGGGCGATCGGCCGCTCCTCGACATAACCGCTGCCGCCGATGCATTCCATCGCCTCGGCGATCAGCGCAGGCGCGATCTTGCAACTCCAGTATTTCGCCACCGGCGTCATGATCCGGGCATAGGCGGCGTCCTCGGCGCTGTCGCGCGCCTTGTCGAAGGCTTCCGCAAGGCGGAACGACAACGCGCTGGCGGCGGCAACATCGAGCGCCATATCGGCCAGAACCCGCGTCATCATAGGCTGGGCGACCAGCGGCTTGCCGGAGACCTTGCGGCCACGCACATGATGCACGGCTTCGGCCAGCGAGGCGCGCATCATGCCGGCCGAAGCCAAGGCGCAATCGAGACGCGTCAGCGTCACCATATCGAGGATGGTGCGAATGCCCGCATCGGGCGTGCCAAGCACGAAACCGAACGTATCGGAAAATTCGACCTCGGAAGACGCGTTCGACCGGTTGCCCAGTTTATCCTTCAGCCGCTGGAAGCGCAGGCCATTGGCCGAGCCGTCTTCCAGGAGGCGTGGAACAAGGAAGCACCCAAGCCCGTCGCGGGTCTGGGCGAGCATCACGAAGGCATCGCTCATCGGCGCCGACATGAACCATTTGTGGCCGTTCAGACGGTAGATGCCCTCGCCCACGCGCTCAGCCGTCGAGGTATTGGCGCGCACATCCGTGCCGCCCTGCTTTTCCGTCATGCCCATGCCAATGGTGACGGAGGCTTTCTGCATCCAGGGCCGGTTGGACGAATCATATTTCCGCGACAGGATTTTTGGCGCCCATTCCTTCTGGACGGCCGGCGACGCCGAGATCGCAGCAACCGAGGCACTGGTCATGGTCAGCGGGCAAAGATGGCCGCATTCGAGCTGCGCCGTCAGGTAGAAGCGTAGCGCCCGCGCCTTGTGCGAGCGGCCACGCTCGTCGGCGATGTTTTCCCAGGCGGACGCATGCAGGCCCGATGTCACCGAGCGGCGCATCAGCGCGTGCCAGGCCGGGTGAAATTCGACCACGTCAAGCCGCTCGCCGCGCGGCCCATGGGTGCGCAGCTTCGGCACGCCCTCATTGGCCATGCGCGCCAGGTCCTGCGCCTCGGGCGAGGTCACATAGCGGCCGATCGTCTCGAAATCGTCGCGTAAGGCACGCGGCATCGACGCAGCAATATCGACCAGCAGCGGATCGGAGCGGAAGGCATTGATCCCCGACCAGGGTTTCGGCTGGTTCAGATCGGCTAATTTCTGTTCAGTGCGGTTCAGAGTCATGCCGCGTTTCTAACCCAAGTCCCTATGCTTAGGAACAGCAGCGGGACGGGATAAATGCCGCTTCCCGCAACAATTTGCAGGCGGTGCGCAACGGCCACAAAAGCGTGGGGCCATAAAAGCATGGGCATGGGCCGGGTTTGCGCAGCCTTTGCCTTGCCGGTTGCTCATACAGTCATTATAGACCCACGCAAATTCACAAAAATGAGGCGGCTCCCCATGGATTTCTTTCCGCATCGCCACCTGCTCGGCATCAAAGGCCTGAACGAACAGGACATCACGCTCCTGCTCGACCGGGCCGACGAAGCCGTCAAGATTTCCCGCCAGAGAGAAAAGAAGACCACGACGCTGCGCGGCCTGACGCAGATCAACCTGTTCTTCGAAGCCTCGACCCGGACGCAATCCTCCTTCGAACTCGCCGGCAAACGGCTTGGCGCCGACGTGATGAACATGTCGGTCAGCAATTCCTCGGTGAAAAAGGGCGAAACGCTGATCGATACGGCGATGACGCTGAACGCCATGCACCCGGACGTGCTGGTCGTGCGCCACTCGTCTGCCGGTGCGGCCGCCCTGCTCGCTCAAAAAGTCTCCTGCTCCGTCGTCAATGCCGGCGACGGCCAGCACGAACACCCGACGCAGGCGCTGCTTGATGCGCTGACCATCCGTCGTGCCAAGGGCAAGCTGTCACGGATCATCGTTGCCATCTGCGGCGACGTTTTGCATTCGCGCGTTGCCCGCTCCAACATCCTTCTCCTCAACCAGATGGGCGCCCGTGTGCGTGTCGTTGCTCCGGCAACCCTTCTGCCCTCCGGCATCGCCGACATGGGCGCCGAGGTCTATCACTCGATGGAAGAAGGCCTGAAGGATGCGGATGTCGTGATGATGCTGCGGCTGCAACGCGAGCGCATGGCGGGCTCCTTCGTGCCGTCGGTGCGCGAATATTTCCGCTATTACGGGCTCGACGCCGAAAAGCTGAAAGCCGCCAAGGAAGACGCGCTCGTCATGCATCCAGGCCCGATGAACCGCGGGGTCGAAATCGCCTCGGAGATTGCCGATGGACCGCAGAGCGTCATCGAGCAACAGGTCGAAATGGGGGTTGCCGTGCGCATGGCCGTGATGGAAACGCTTCTTCTTTCGCAGAACCAGGGGCCGCGCACATGAGCAATTCCGTCGTCCTGAAGAACCTGCGCATCATCGACCCCTCGCGCAACCTCGATGAAGCCGGCACGATCATCGTCGAAAACGGAGTGATCGTCGCGTCCGGAAAATCGGCTGACAAGAAGGGCATCCCTGAAGGCGCCGAAATCAAGGACTGCAATGGCCTGATCGCCGTGCCCGGCCTGGTCGATGCCCGGGTCTTTGTCGGCGAACCCGGTGGCGAATATCGCGAAACCATCGAATCCGCATCGCGGGCTGCGGCCGCCGGTGGCGTTACCTCGATCATCACCATGCCGGATACCGATCCGGTGATCGACGATATCGCACTGGTGCAGTTCGTCCAGAAGACGGCACGCGACAAGGCGCTGGTCAATGTCTACCCGGCGGCGGCACTCACCAAGCATCTCGACGGCGAAGAGATGACCGAGTTCGGCCTTTTGCGTGAAGCCGGCGCCGTCTGCTTCACCAATGGCCGCCGCCCGGTGCACGATACGCTCGTGTTGCGCCGTGCCATGACCTATGCCCGCGAATTCGGCGCGGTGGTCTCGCTCGAGACCCGCGACAAATATCTCGGTGCCGGCGGCGTCATGAACGAAGGGCTGCTGGCCAGCTGGCTCGGTCTCTCCGGCGTCCCCAGAGAAGCCGAAATCATTCCGCTGGAGCGCGACCTGCGCATCGCCGGACTGACGAAAGGGGCCTATCACGCAGCGAAAATCTCGCTGCCGGAATCGGCCGAAGCCATCGCCACGGCCCGCAAGCGCGGCGCCAACGTGACTTGCGGCATCTCGATCAACCATCTGACGCTGAACGAGAACGATATCGGCGAATACCGCACCTTCTTCAAGCTCTCGCCGCCGCTTCGCGGTGAAGACGATCGCGTCGCGATGGTCCAGGCGCTGGCCGACGGTACGATCGACATTATCGTTTCATCGCACGATCCGCAGGACGTCGATACCAAGCGGCTGCCGTTTGCCGATGCCGCCGATGGCGCGATCGGGCTGGAGACCATGCTTGCGGCCGCCTTGCGCCTCTATCACAGCGGCACCGTGCCGTTGATGCGGCTGATCGATGCCATGTCGACCCGGCCAGCGCAGATTTTCGGGCTCGATGCCGGCACGCTGAAGCCCGGCGCCAAGGCCGACATCACGCTGATCGATCTCGACGAGCCCTGGATTTTCGCAAAAGAGGCGATCGTTTCCCGTTCGAAAAACACGCCGTTCGAAAATGCCCGCTTTACCGGCCGGGCCGTTCAAACCTATGTTGCGGGAAAACTGGTCCACGCCATCTAGGCGGCACGGACTACGGGAGGGGAACCGTTGGAACTTTTTGTCTGGCAACTCGGGCTGGCGTTGACGGCCGGTGCTGCGATCTTCGGCTATCTGCTCGGCTCCATCCCCTTCGGACTGATCCTCACCCGCATGGCCGGGCTTGGCGACGTCCGCAAGATCGGCTCCGGCAATATCGGCGCGACCAACGTGCTGCGCACCGGCAACAAGAAACTGGCGGCGGCGACATTGCTGCTCGATGCCCTGAAGGGAACTGCCGCAGCGGCAATTGCCTCACGTTGGGGGATCGAGGCCGGCATTGCTGCCGGTTTCGCCGCGTTCCTCGGTCACCTCTATCCCGTCTGGCTCGGCTTCAAGGGCGGCAAGGGCATCGCGACCTATATCGGCGTACTGCTCGGCCTGGCACCGGTCATGGTTCTCCTGTTCGCCGCGATCTGGCTGGCGATGGCCAAACTTACCCGTTACTCCTCGCTTTCAGCACTGGTTGCAACGCTGATTGTTCCGATTGTATTGTTGGCGGCGGGATACGAAAAGATCGGCCTGCTCTTCGTGGTGATGAGCATCATCACCTGGATCAAGCACCGCGAGAACATCCGGCGGCTTTTGGCCGGCACGGAAAGCCGGATCGGGGAAAAAGGATAAGGCGGAATGTCGAACGGCAGCGCAGGACGAAACGGGATTGCGCTTTCGGAACGACAAAAGATCGCCTGGCTGAGGCTGATCCGCAGCGACAATGTCGGCCCCGCCACCTTTCGCGATCTCATCAATCATTTCGGCTCAGCCGAAACCGCCCTTGAAATGCTTCCGGAACTGTCACGGCGCGGCGGCTCCACCCGCGCCATCCGTGTCGCCTCCATGGCCGAGGCAGAGAAGGAACTGGCTGCCGCTCACCGGTTCGGCGCCCGCTTCATCGGCATCGGCGAACCCGATTATCCCCCGGCCCTGCGCCAGATCGATGGCGCCCCGCCGCTTATTGCCGTGAAAGGAAATCCGGCCGCCGGCACCGTTCCTTCCCTCGGTATCGTCGGCTCGCGCAATGCGTCCATCAGCGGCACGAAATTCGCTGCCATGATCGCGCGTGATGCCGGAAGCGCGGGATACTCCATTATATCGGGGCTTGCGCGCGGCATCGACACGGCAGCGCACCGCGCCAGCCTCGAGACCGGAACGATCGCAGCCCTTGCCGGCGGTTTGGATCAGCCCTACCCGCCCGAAAACATCAGTCTGCTCGAGGAGATCACCGGCGGCAATGGCCTGGCGATCAGCGAAATGCCGTTCGGCTGGGAACCGCGTGCCCGCGATTTCCCGCGCCGCAACCGGCTGATTGCCGGTGTCAGCCTCGGCGTTGCCGTCGTTGAAGCCGCCTCCCGGTCCGGCTCGCTGATTACGGCGCGCTATGCCGCCGATTTCGGCCGGCTGGTCTTTGCAGTGCCCGGCTCGCCGCTCGACCCGCGCTGTCACGGCACCAACGGGCTTTTGAAGGACGGCGCAATCGTCACGACGGAAACGCAGGACATTTTGCAGGCCCTGGCACCGCTCAGCCGGATTGATCTCTTCACACCGCCGCAAGCGGAAGAACCGAGCGAACATGACGCGGGGCCGATGGCGCCGCCGCCGAATGAGAATGACCGCGGGCGGATCACCGATGCGCTCGGTCCGACGCCCGTTGAGATCGACGACATCATTCGGCATACCGGCCTTTCGGCCTCGGCCGTCTATCTGGTGCTTCTAGAACTGGATCTTGCCGGAAGGCTTCACCGGCATGCGGGCGGCCTTGTTTCCCTCAGCATTGGGGAATGAAAGCTGCCTTTTGCCGGACAGGATGTCACCCGCTTCGACAAAAGCCATTTCGATCAGGTAGCGCAGCATGTCGGCCCCCTCATGGGCGGCGACGCCACGAAGTTCTCCGAGCATCTCCTTGACATAGGCGACCTTCTCGCGGGCCTGCACTTCTTTGCTGTAGGCCCCGTTTGAATTCGGAATCATCGGTTTTCCCCGTGTGGTGAATTCAAAATCCGCTCTTAACCCGGTACGTGATAATCGAGCGGAACCCTATACAACACCGCTCGGCCGTCTCAGTCGCAACCTCGAAACAAGGGCTTGAAAGTATCGCCTTGCGTCCTCGTTCTGTGAAATCGGACTACACTTCAAAGACGATAACTCATTTATCTGTAATTGCAATACGCACGCAATCGCCTATAGGTTGTGCCGCATTGTAAGGGCTTATTTTTGGCGCAGCACTTGACCGCAGACGAATCCCTGTCCATGTCGGGGCATCGATATTTCCCATTGTGCCGCCTCTCCCCGGCCTGGCACAGCTTTGAACGGTTGCTTTGAGAATATGACCATGAATGTCGTCGTCGTGGAATCGCCTTCAAAGGCGAAGACCATCAACAAGTATCTGGGACCCGGGTACAAGGTTCTCGCTTCCTTCGGTCACGTCCGCGATTTGCCGGCCAAGGATGGCTCGGTCCTTCCGGATGACGACTTCGCCATGCTCTGGGAAGTGGACACTGCGTCCGCCAAGCGCATGAAAGATATCGGCGACGCTTTGAAGTCGTCCGACGGGCTCATACTCGCAACCGACCCGGATCGCGAGGGGGAAGCGATTTCGTGGCATGTGCTCGATCTCTTGAGGAAGAAGAAGCTGATCGGCGACAAGCCCGTTAAGCGCGTCGTCTTCAACGCCATCACCAAGAAGGCCGTGCTCGACGCGATGGCCAATCCGCGCGACATCGATGTGCCGTTGGTCGATGCTTATCTCGCACGCCGGGCTCTCGACTATCTCGTCGGCTTCAATCTGTCGCCGGTGTTGTGGCGCAAGCTGCCGGGTGCCCGCTCGGCTGGCCGCGTGCAGTCTGTGACGCTTCGCCTGGTCTGTGACCGCGAAGCGGAAATCGAACGCTTCATCTCCGAAGAATACTGGAACCTCTCGGCGCTCCTTAAGACGCCGCGCGGCGATGAGTTCGAGGCACGCCTGGTATCGGCCCACGGCAACCGTTTGCCGCCGCGCGGCGTGACCAACGGCGAAGACGCCGGCAAGCTGAAAGCCTTGCTCGATGATGCCGCCTATACGGTCGAAAGCATCGAGGCGAAACCGGTCAAGCGCAACCCGTCGCCGCCCTTCACCACCTCGACGCTGCAGCAGGCCGCGTCTTCCAAGCTCGGCTTTTCCGCCTCGCGAACCATGCAGGTTGCGCAGAAACTGTATGAAGGCGTCGATCTCGGTGGCGAGACCGTCGGTCTGATCACCTATATGCGTACTGACGGCGTTCAGATGGCGGCAGAAGCGATCGATGCGGCCCGCAGCGCGATCGGCGACCAGTTCGGCAGCCGTTACGTGCCGGAAAAAGCCCGCTTCTATTCAACCAAAGCGAAGAACGCCCAGGAAGCGCACGAGGCAATCCGCCCGACCGACTTCACCCGCACGCCCGACCAGGTGAAGCGTTTCCTCGACGCCGATCAGTTGCGTCTCTATGACCTGATCTGGAAACGCGGCATCGCCAGCCAGATGGCGTCTGCCGAAATCGAACGGACCACGGCCGAGATTACCGCCGACAACAACGGCCAGAAGGCCGGCCTTCGGGCCGTCGGCTCCGTCATCCGCTTCGACGGGTTCATTGCGGCCTACACGGACGCCAAGGAAGATGGCGAGCAGAGCGACGACGGCGACGAGGATGGCCGCCTCCCCGAGATCAATGCCCGCGAAAACCTCGCCAAGCAGAAGATCAACTCGACCCAGCATTTCACCGAGCCGCCGCCGCGCTATTCGGAAGCCTCGCTGATCAAGAAGATGGAAGAACTCGGCATCGGCCGCCCTTCCACCTATGCTGCGACGGTGACGACGCTGCTCGACCGGGAATACATCACCAACGACAAGCGCAAACTTATACCCGCGGCCAAGGGCCGGCTGGTGACGGCTTTCCTCGAGAGTTTTTTTGCACGCTACGTCGAATATGATTTCACCGCCTCGCTTGAAGAAAAGCTCGACCGGATTTCAGCCGGTGAGCTGGACTGGAAGGACGTTCTTCGCGACTTCTGGAAGGATTTCTTCGCGCAGATAGAAGAAACCAAGGAACTGCGCGTCACCAATGTGCTCGACGCCTTGAACGAAGAGCTGGCGCCGCTGGTCTTCCCGAAGCGCGAAGATGGCAGCGATCCGCGTATCTGCCAGGTTTGCGGCACCGGCAAGCTGTCGCTGAAGCTCGGAAAATACGGCGCTTTCGTCGGCTGCTCGAACTATCCGGAATGCAACTTCACCCGCCAGCTGTCGTCTGACAGCAATGGCGGTGACGAGGCCTCCGTGTCCAACGAGCCGCTGGCACTCGGCAAGGATCCGCATACGGGCGAGGAAATCACCCTGCGCTCCGGCCGTTTCGGCCCCTATGTCCAGCGCGGCGACGGCAAGGAAGCCAAGCGCTCCAGCCTGCCCAAGGGCTGGACGCCGGCCAGCATCGATCATGAAAAGGCGCTGGCACTTCTGTCGCTGCCGCGCGATATCGGCGCGCATCCGGAAACCGGCAAAATGATTTCCTCGGGCCTTGGCCGCTATGGACCGTTCATCCTGCATGACGGGAAATATGCTAATGTCGAAAGCATCGAGGACGTGTTTTCCATCGGGCTGAACCGTGCGGTCACCGTTCTCGCCGACAAGCAGGCGAAGGGTCCCGGCGGTCGCGGTGCGTCGGCCGCTCCTCTGAAGGAAGTCGGCGACCACCCGGATGGCGGGCCGATTACGGTCAAGGACGGAAAATACGGTCCTTACGTCAACTGGGGCAAGGTCAACGCCACCCTGCCGAAGGGCAAGGATCCGGCATCGGTGACGCTTGAGGACGCTCTCCTGCTGATCGCCGAGCGCATTGCCAAGGGCGGCATCAAGCCCGCCAAAGCCACGGGCAAGGGGGGCAAGGCCGCCAAGCCCAAGGCCGCAGCAAAGACCGGCGCAACAGAAGCGAAATCGGCAAAGCCGAAAGCTGCTGCCAAACCAAAGGCCGCGGCCAAGCCCAAGGCAGCCGCCAAGCCCAAGACTGCCGCCGCGCCAGCAGCAAAAGCCAAGAAGGCCTGAACACCGTGACCAGAACTCCACGCGATCGACCCGAACGGCCCGGTAAACCCGCAGTCCGGATCGGACGCGGGGGCAAGAAGGCCTTCATGCCGGCAGACGACACTGTGATCATTCACGGCGCCGTGCCGCCACGCGACGTGCTGATGCGTTTCATTTCGGAAAACCCGGACAAGGCGTCGAAGCGCGAAATCTACAAGGCGTTCGGCCTGAAGGGCGAAACGCGCATCGAGCTGAAGGCCCTGTTGCGCGAGATGGAGCAGGACGGGCTTCTGGAAAAGAAGCGCAACGCGCTGGTGCGCCCGGGCGCCCTTCCCCCCGTCACCGTTCTCGACATCACCACCCGCGACAAGGATGGCGAACTGATCGGCCGGCCGGCCGAATGGCCGGAGGATGCGGGTGTCGCACCGGCCGTGTCGATCCGCCAGTCGAGTGTCGGCCAGTCCAAGGGCAAGATGCCCGTCGGCGGCATCGGCGACCGGGTGCTGGCCAAGATCTTCCCGGCCAAGGATCGCGGCGGCCCGGCCTATACGGCCCGGATCATCAAGGTGCTCGACCGCAAGCGCAACAACAACGCAGCGCTCGGCGTCTTTCGCGCAATGCCGGATGGCGGTGGGCGCATCATGCCGATCGAGAAGCGCGGCGAGGAAATGCAGGTCGATGCGGAGCATCAGGGACCGGCCAAGGACGGCGATCTTGTCGAGGTCGAAATCGTCCGCTCCGGCCGCTTCGGTCTGCCGCGCGCTGCAGTCAAGAACGTCATCGGCTCGGTGGCCACCGAAAAGGCGATCTCCATGATCGCCATCCACGCCCATGGCATTCCCTATATCTTTCCCGACAGCGTCATCAAGGAAGCGGACGCTGCAGGCCCCGCCACCATGTCGCACCGCGAGGATTGGCGCTCCCTGCCGTTGATCACCATCGACCCTGCCGACGCCAAGGACCATGACGACGCCGTTCATGCCGAACCCGACCCCTCGCCCGACAACGAGGGCGGCGTCATCGTCACGGTCGCGATCGCCGACGTCTCCTGGTATGTGCGGCCGAAATCGGCGCTCGACCAGGAAGCGGCCAAGCGCGGCAATTCGGTCTATTTCCCCGACCGGGTCGTGCCGATGCTGCCGGAGCGGATTTCCAACGAACTCTGCTCACTGAAACAGGGCGTCGACCGGCCGGCTCTGGCCGTGCGCATGCGGTTTTCGAAGGAAGGCCGCAAGGCAGGGCACACGTTCCATCGCATCATGATGAAGAGTGCCGCCAAGCTCTCCTACAATCAGGCACAGGCGGCGATCGATGGCAATCCGGACGATCAGACCGGGCCGCTGCTCGAGCCGATCCTGAAGCCGCTGTGGAACGCCTATGCGATCCTGACCCGCGGACGCGAACGGCGTCAGCCGCTTGAGCTCAACATGCCCGAGCGCAAGATCATCCTCAAGGCCGACGGTACCGTCGACCGGGTTTTCGTGCCCGACCGCCTCGATGCCCACAAGCTGATCGAGGAGATGATGATCCAGGCGAACGTGGCGGCTGCCGAGACGCTGGAGATCAAGCGCCAGCCGCTGGTCTACCGCGTCCATGATGCGCCGTCGCTCGCCAAGCAGGAGACCCTGCGCGAATTTCTGGCCACGCTCGACCTTTCGCTGGTCAAGGGCGGCAACCTGCGCTCGAACCATTTCAACGGCATCCTGTCGAAGGCCGTGGACCAGCCATACGAAACCATGGTCAACGAGATGGTGCTGCGCTCACAGAGCCAGGCGATCTACAGCCCGGAAAATATCGGTCATTTCGGCCTCAACCTGATGAAATATGCGCATTTCACTTCACCGATCCGCCGCTACGCCGACCTGATCGTGCACCGCGCACTGGTCGGCACGCTGGGGCTTGGCGAAGGCGGCATCACGCCTGCCGAAGAGGCAGCGCTCAACGATATCGCCGCCGAGATTTCCACCTTCGAACGCCGGGCCATGGCCGCCGAGCGCGATACGGTCGACCGGTTGATTGCCCATCATCTCAGCGGCCGGGTCAACGAGGAATTCGACGGACGCATATCAGGTGTGACCAAGGCGGGACTATTTGTCACTCTCCCGGCCTATGGCGCCGACGGCTTCGTGCCTATATCTACACTCGGACGCGACTATTTCATCTATGACGAGGCCCATCAGGCCCTTTCCGGCGAAAAAACCGGACTTGGCTATCGTCTTGGCGATCAGATCCGCGTCAAACTGGTGGAAGCCGTGCCGCTTGCCGGTGCGCTCCGCTTCGAGATGATCAGCGAAGGACGCAAGATGCCGACGGCGACCCGCTCCTTCCACAAGTCCGGCCGCCGGGATCGCAGCGGCGCTCGCAAGATGCCGGGAACGCGACCACCGCGCGGCAAGCGATAGAGGACGTGAAGGCAAAGCCTCGCGTCCACAGATTGAGGATATGGACATGCAGGCAACTGGCAGCACTCAGGAAACAGTCCGCTTCGAGCAGACACGCGAAACCGATCGCCCGGTTGGACGATCGATCA
This sequence comes from Pararhizobium sp. YC-54, assembly GCF_025847205.1. Lineage (GTDB taxonomy): Bacteria > Pseudomonadota > Alphaproteobacteria > Rhizobiales > Rhizobiaceae > Pararhizobium. The sequence goes on from NZ_JAOYTH010000002.1 coordinate 90,935, forward strand.
AGCGCGGGCTTTTGAACAAGTGCCCGGCCTGCGGAAGCGGCAAGCTCTTTGGCCGTTTCCTGAAGACCGTGCATGCCTGCTCGTCCTGCGGCGAGCAGCTCGACCAGCATCGCGCCGACGACTTCCCGCCTTACATCGTCGTCACCATCATGGGCCACATCGTGCTTGGCGGCTTCATGGCCACCGAAATGATCCTGCCGATGTCGAACTGGGGGCACCTGGCGATCTGGGTGCCGATCACCATTATCGGCTCGCTGGCGATGATGCAGCCCGTCAAGGGCGGTGTCGTTGGCCTGCAATGGGCCCTGAAGATGCACGGTTTCGGTGGTCACGACGACGAACCGGCAGACGTCCTGCCGGTCACGGACCGGACTGCGTGACGGCCACTCGTGACGGGCCGGCCAATGATCCGCCCTTGGATAATGGCCCGCCCTCGCATATCGCCAAACCCCGCTCGCCGCGGCCGCGCGACGCCGCGTCGCTCATGCTGCTCGACCGCTCACAGGGTTGCGTGCGCGTACTTGTCGGCCGGCGCAACAAGGCGCATGTCTTCATGCCGGACCTGCATGTCTTCCCGGGCGGGCGCCGCGACAGGGACGACCACAGGCTCCCCTTTAGCGGCGACATCCACCCGGCTGTGCTCGAGCGCCTGAAAACCGGGTACAAGCACGCCGCCTCGCAAAGCCGCCTTCGCGCCCTCGCCCTTGCCGCCATCCGTGAACTGCACGAAGAGGCAAGCATCGCCGTCGGAGCCAAGGACTGCGGAAACACATTGTTACCTTTCCTTCCCGATCTGACAAACTTGCGCTATATGGCACGGGCGATTACGCCGCCGGGGCATCCGCGCCGGTTCGACACCCATTTCTTCGCCCTTTTCACGGACGAGGCGGGCGTCGATCCGGGCGATATCCGCGACAGCCGGGAGCTCGAAGATTTGAGATGGATTGATGTGAACGATGTTTCGGCGGTGCGGCTGCCGGACATTACCGGGATCATCCTCGGGGATTTGAGGGCAAGCCTTCAATCCGATGCATCTCTACCCTTCGGGAGGCCGGTGCCGTTCTACTACACGCGTCATGGGCGTTTTGTCCGCGACCTCCTTTAGGGAATTTCATTGCATGTCACAGCCGCCGTCCGGCACGCTTGCGCCGGTTGAGGAGATACACTGGCCATCGCTGATCGCCGCCGTTGCTGCCATCACGGCCGTCGGCATCGCCATCGGTCTCGGTCTGCCGCTGCTCAGCATCATCATGGAAAAGCGCGGCATTTCCTCGACGATGATCGGCCTCAACTCGGCAATGGCAGGCCTTGCCTCGATGGCGGCCGCGACCGTCACGGCAAAGATCGCCCATCGCTACGGCGTCGCCAACACGATGCTGCTCGCCATCGTCTTTGCCGCGATGAGCGCTCTCGGTTTCTACTACATCGAAAATTTCCTGCTCTGGTTTCCGTTGCGCGTCGTCTTTCACGGCGCCATCACCGTGCTGTTCGTCCTCTCCGAGTTCTGGATCAATGCCACGGCGCCGCCGAGCCGCCGGGGGCTCGTTCTCGGCATCTACGGTACTGTTCTGTCGCTCGGCTTTGCAGCCGGCCCGCTCCTCTTCTCCATTCTCGGCAGCGAGGGCATCCTGCCGTTTGCCTTCGGTGCCGGCGTCATCCTGCTGGCGGCCATTCCGATCTTCCTTGCCCGCTACGAAAGCCCGGTGCTGGACGAAAAGCCGGAGCTGCATTTCATGCGCTACGTGTTCCTGGTTCCGACCGCCACCGCCGCCGTGTTCATTTTCGGCGCGGTCGAATCAGGCGGCCTGTCGCTCTTTCCGATCTACGGCACCCGCAGCGGCTTCACCGAATCGCAGGCAGCCCTGCTTCTGACGGTCATGGGTATCGGCAATGTGATTTTTCAGATTCCGCTGGGCATGCTGTCGGACCGCATGAAGGACAGGCGTAATCTTTTAGCCCTGATGACTGTCGTCGGACTGATCGGCGCACTGTGTCTGCCCTTGATGCAGGGCAATTGGTGGCTGATGGCGATCGTGCTGTTATTCTGGGGCGGAAGCGTCTCCGGCCTTTATACGGTCGGCCTTAGCCATCTCGGCTCCCGTCTCATCGGCGCCGACCTCGCGGCAGCCAATGCGGCCTTCATCTTCTCCTATGCCGTCGGAACGGTGGCTGGCCCGCAAGCCATCGGCGCGGCCATGGATATTTCCGGGAATGACGGTTTTGCCTGGGCAATCGCCGGTTTCTTCGGGCTTTATGTGGTACTTTCCGTGGTGAGAATCGTTTTCAATCCAAAACGGACTTGACTTTTCGGGCGCGATTTGTAGTTTCGCGCCAAGTTTGCCGGGACCCTTCCCTTGGAAGTCCGCGGCTTTGTTTTTTTATAAAGGCAGGACGACCATGGCGAAAGCTGCAAAAATCAAGATCAAGCTTCTGTCGACGGCCGACACGGGTTTCTTCTACGTAACCTCGAAGAACAGCCGCACGAAGACGGACAAGATGTCCTTCACCAAGTACGATCCGGTCGTACGCAAGCACGTCGAATTCAAGGAAACCAAGATCAAGTAAGATCTGGTTCCGTTTCGAATGGAAGGCGCCGGCTGAAAAGCCTGGCGCCTTTTTTTGTTGTGGTCGATCCGGCAAGAACCCTTGTCACCCCCCTTGTCACCGACGGCGACTGCCTTGCCGCGCGGCGGTGGAAAACAAAACGCCGCCCCCGGGACAGGGACGGCGTTTTAAAGGGCGCCGGCTGACCGGAACCGCGGCACGAGGAACCATTGGTTACAAGTCAGCCAGCAAACCCCACGACCCAGGAGATGCGGCGGACCTGAGCATCATGGGGTAACTGATGGGAGTTGTGTTGCTCCCTTGCCTTTGAGAATTGACCGAAAATAAAAAAAAATCAATGAATTCTTAACCAAGGCGCATGGCAACAGACGGGTATGGTTAATTTTACCATTACCTAATAGACTATCCAGCGCTGATTCCGCAGTAAGCCGATCCCCGAACGCAACCTTTTGTAAAGTAATATTATTGTTTCACAGATTCGCAAAATAGCAATGCGCAGAGCCGTATCGAACGGCGGTCCATTTTTAAACATTTGAATTTATTAGTTTAGGTGAAGAACATTCTGGCTCGCAAGGCTGTTTTCCATCCCTGTGCGACAAGTCTTCCTGCCCCAATAGCGCGAGTCAGGCCGTGAAAGCAGATTTTTTGGTTAACTTCTGAAGCGGGATAGCGCGCGTTTTGTTTTTCTTGTGGAAAACTGCGCGAAAAGCTGAATTCTCAGGCTGATTCTGCTCAGGCAGCGGCGGCAACCACCTGGTTGCGGCCATTGTTCTTGGCCTGATAGAGAGCCATGTCCGCGCGCTTCAACAGAGCCTCCGGCGTATCGCCTTGCGGGTTAAGCGTGGCAATGCCAAGCGACGCGGTGATCGACAGGGGCGTGTCGGAATTGGGCAGAGCGAAACTCCTGCCTTCGACAATGATGCGCAGGCGCTCGGCAATCGCTGCGGCCGCATCGGCGGATGTGTCCGGCATCACGACGACAAACTCCTCGCCGCCAAACCGGCAGGCAAGGTCGGCGCCGCGCACCGTGGAGCGGACGCGATGGGCAAAGTCACGCAGAACCTCGTCTCCGGCATCATGGCCATAGGTATCGTTGACGCTCTTGAAGCGATCGATATCGGTGATGCAGACGGACAATGGCCGTCCGCGCGCAAGGGCGCGGTCGATCAGCAGTTTCAGATGGTTATCGAGATAGCGGCGATTGTGCAGCCCGGTCAGTCCGTCGGTAACGGCCAGCTCGATTGTCTGCTTGACGCTAGCGCGCAGCCGGTCATTGCAATGCTTGCGGCGGATCTGCGTCAGGCTGCGGGCAACGAGTTCATTGGGATCGACAGGCCGCATCAGATAGTCGGTGACGCCCAGATCGAGCGCGCGAACCACCAGATCGTCGTGCCCCTGCTCGGCGATGATAAGAAGCGGAATATACCGTGTGCGCTCCAGCGAGCGAAGCTGCGAGCAGAGCCGCAACGGATCGTAGTCGTCGAAGTTCGAATTGACGATGACCAGATCGAAGCTGTTTTCGGCGGCCTCGAACAAGGCGGCCTGCGGATCCGACATCGCCGTCACCTCGGCGACCGGCTTCAGGGCCCGGATGATGCGCTCCTGCGAACTGCCCCTGCCATCGACAAGCAGAACGTTGCCGAACTCGTCCGGGCGGTCGGTGGAGGCCAGTTCCTGAAAGCCGACATTATGAGCCGTTTCGGCGCGAAGACGCAGTTCGTCGCTGACATTCTTCAGCCGGACCAGGCTTTTCACGCGCGACATCAGCTGCAGGTCGTTGACCGGCTTGGTCAGAAAATCATCGGCGCCCGCTTTCAGCCCCCTCACCCGATCCGACGGCTGATCAAGGGCTGTCACCATGACGACGGGAATATGCGCGGTGCGCGGGTTCGACTTCACACGCTCGCACACCTCGAACCCGTCGATGCCCGGCATCATGACATCGAGCAGGATCAGATCGACCGGCTGTTTCTCGCAGATCGCCAACGCCTCGTAGCCGTCGGCTGCCGTCAGCACGTCAAAATACTCGGCCACGAGGCGCGCTTCGAGCAACTTGACGTTGGCCGGTATGTCATCGACGACAAGGATACGTGCAGTCATGCAATCTTTCCTGCCAATGAGCGCGTGAAACAGAAAGCCGGTTCAACTTTCAAATTCGTTCCGTGCGCAAGAATATCGTTCAGGGGCATTCTTGCCAGCCCCCTGACGCCGCATCAAGCGTCGCCCAAATAAGTCTTGATCGTCTCAATAAATTTCGGCACGGAAATGGGCTTGGAAACATAGGCCTCGCAGCCCCCCTGCCGGATGCGCTCTTCGTCACCCTTCATCGCGAACGCCGTGACCGCGATGACCGGGATGACATGCAATTCGTCGTCTTCCTTCAGCCATTTCGTCACCTCAAGCCCGGAAACCTCCGGAAGCTGGATGTCCATCAGGATCAGGTCAGGTCGATGTTTGCGTGCAAGATCAAGGGCTTCCATACCATTTCTGGTCTGAATCGTCGTGTATCCGGACGCCTCGATCAGGTCACGAAAGAGCTTCATATTCAGCTCGTTGTCTTCGACAATCATCACCTGTTTGGGCATTTCGATCCCTTGATTTGCGCTTCCGGCTTGTATGCCCTTCGCACCGCTATACGTTGCGGCGCGGCTCTGCTCACTGTCCCGGACAATCGGAAGTTAACGCGATTTGGTTGAAAAACAGGTAATATCCGGTAAGAAATTACCTGAATGCGATAAGGACGAATGTGCGTGACCCCATCGGAAGAAACAGCGATTGCCATCCTGGGCTGGCTTGCAAACGAGCCTGAACTGCTTGGACGTTTCCTGGCTCTGACGGGCACGGATCCATCGTCCCTACGCCACGCCGCGGCCGACCCCGGTTTCCTTGCCGGCGTCGTCGATTTCCTGATGGGCCATGAGCCGACGCTGCTTGCCTTCTGCGAAGTGACCGGCACGCGGCCCGAAGACGTGGTGCGGGCGCATCTCATGTTGTCGGGACCAGACAATCCCGGGGATTTTTGAACGTGCCGGATGCCCTTGACCTCAATCATATCCGCCTGACCGGCCGGCCGCTGATCGTCTGCGATATCGATGAGGTCGTGCTCGAATTCCTGACGCCGTTCCGCAATTTCCTGCGCTCGTCCGGCCGCGATCTTTTGCCACGCTCCTTCCGCCTGCACGGCAACGTCGTCAAGCTCGACAGCGGCGAGCCGGAAGCCGATGAGGCGACAAGCGCCTTGCTGGAGCAGTTCTTCACGCTGCAGGACCTGTGGCAGACGCCTGCCGACCGTGTGGCCGAAACGCTGGCCGGCCTCGCCGCTGATGCCGACATCGTATTCCTGACCGCAATGCCACCGCGCCACACCGGTGCGCGCAGGGCGCTGCTTAACAGGCATGGCCTCCCCTATCCGATGCTTGCCAGCGAGGAACCGAAAGGCCCGATCATCAAGCGCCTGCATGATGCCCGCGACGTGCCGCTGGTGTTCATCGACGATATCCTGCGCAATCTGCAATCGGCGCAGGCCCACGCGCCGGACTGCCTGCTGATCAATCTGATGGCCAACGCGCAATTTCGGGCGCTGGCGCCTGAGCCCGGCGACGGCATCCTCAAGGCCGATAGCTGGGCGGACACCGCCGCGATCATCCGCACGCATTTCCTGCGCTGAACGCCGGCCGATAAACGGATGCTGGGCAAAGAAATCGCTCAAGCTTACGGTTCCTGCGACGGTCATCGAGATTGCTTCTCCACGCCTTGAGACTCGTTAACTTAGGGCGTATCGTCAAAATGTTCAACTTTTGTTCCGATCGATGCAAACAAACGCGCAGCAATTTCCAGGATTTTGCCGGGACTGCCTGACGGGCCAGCCGGCCGGCATTCGCCGTTGCCGGGCCTGCGGCAGCCCGCGTGTGCTCTACCACGCCGAACTCTATCAGCTGACGCTCGCGCATATCGACTGCGATGCCTTCTATGCGTCGGTTGAAAAACGCGACAATCCGGAACTGGCCGACAAGCCGGTGATCATCGGCGGCGGCAAGCGCGGGGTCGTGTCCACCGCCTGCTACATCGCCCGTATCCACGGCGTTCGCTCCGCCATGCCAATGTTCAAGGCGTTGGAATCCTGTCCGCAGGCCATCGTCATCAAACCAGACATGGAGAAATATGTGCGGGTCGGCCGCCAGGTGCGCACGCTGATGCAGGAGCTAACACCGCTGGTTCAGCCGCTTTCGATCGACGAGGCATTTCTGGAGCTGAAGGGGACCGAGCGCTTGCACCACGCTCCCCCGGCCCTGACGCTGGCAAAGTTCGCGCGGCGGATCGAACAGGAAATCGGCATCACCGTTTCGGTCGGCCTGTCCTATTGCAAGTTCCTCGCCAAGGTTGCTTCCGACCTGCAGAAGCCGCGCGGCTTTTCCGTCATCGGCGCTGCCGAAGCGCTGGACTTTCTCAAAGACAGGCCGGTGACGCTGATCTGGGGCGTCGGCAAGGCCTTTGCGGCGACCCTGGAACGCGACGGCATCCGCACCATAGGCCAGCTGCAAACAATGGACGAAACCGACCTGATGAAGCGCTACGGCACGATGGGCCAGCGCCTCTACCGGCTATCGCGCGGCCAGGACGAGCGCACAGTCGATATCGACGGGGAAGCCAAGAGCGTTTCTTCGGAAACCACCTTCAATGACGATCTCTGCGACTACGACGATCTGGTTGCGCATCTGCGCCGGTTGAGCGAACAGGTAGCGCATCGGCTGCGCAAGGCCGACATCGCCGGACAGACGGTCGTATTGAAGCTGAAGACCGCCGACTTCAAGAGCCGGACGCGCAACCGTCGCCTCGACAGCCCCACCCGGCTTGCCGACCGCATCTTCCGCACCGGCATGCAGCTTCTCGACAAGGAAACCGACGGCACGAAATTCCGCCTGATCGGCATCGGCGTCTGCGATCTTTCCAATCCCGACCTTGCCGATCCGCCTGATCTCGTCGATGCGCAGGCAACACGGCGCGCCGCGGCTGAAGCAGCAATCAATGCGCTGCGCGACAAGTTCGGCAAGGCAACGGTCGAGACCGGCTACACGTTCGGCAAGGGCCGGAAGAAATAGCCGGCTTCACATTCCCGTGTTCCATCCACCACGGAAAAGTTTCCTTAAGTCTCTCCGGCTAGGCTGATCCCCTGTTTCCTGCGTCCGGATGTTCTTAATGGTTTTGCGTCTTGCATTTGGTCTCGGCTTCGCCCTCGCCTTGTCTGCCAGTACAGCACTGGCGGGCAGCGAGCAGGCTCCCCTGCAGATCGTCGTTTCCAGGGACCAGCAATCGCTGGTGGTCTATGACGGCAATACCGTGGTTGCCACCTCGAACGTCTCGACAGGCAAAGCCGGTCATTCAACGCCAACAGGCATTTTCTCCATTCTGGAAAAACGCCGCTTCCACAAGTCGAACATCTATTCGAATGCACCGATGCCCTTCATGCAGCGGCTGACATGGTCGGGCATCGCACTGCACGCCTCCAATCATGTTCCGAGTTATCCAGCGTCCCACGGCTGCGTGCGGATGCCGGACGCCTTTGCCAGGCAGCTGTTCAAGATGACCGGCCGCGGCCTGCATGTGCTGATCTCCGATCGCCAGCTGACGCCCGTTGCGATCTCCGACCCGTTCCTGTTCCAGCCCAAGGTGGAGGAACCGGCGCTGCTTTCGGACGCGACGTTGCGGCCGAGTGTTTCACAAGTTCCCACCCAGTCCGTCGAAGTGGCCACGATCGAGCCCGCTCCGGAAAAACCGGCGGCCACCGAGACGAAAAGCGAACCGCCGATCCGGATGCTGATCACCCATCGCGGCATGCGTGAGATCACCCTTGATATCCAGAGCCTGCTCAACGAACTCGGCTATGCCGCCGGTTTTGCCGACGGATATGCCGGCGCGCAGACCACCGACGCCATCAAGGCTTTCCAGACAGCGGAAGCAATGACCGTCGATGGAAAGATGACGCCGGCGTTCATCGAAGCGCTCTACGCCAAGGCGGGCAAGGGCAAACCGCCGAACGGCCAGCTGCTCGTTCGCCGCGATTTCGAGCCGCTGTTTGAAACGCCCGTGGTGATCGAAAGGCCGGAGATCGCGCTCGGCACGCATTTCTTCCAGTTCCAGGATATCGACGCATCCACCGGCAAGGGCGAGTGGTTCGTCATGACGCTCGACAACACATTATCCGGGCCGATGAAAAAGCGCCTTGGCATCACCGTCGAGGAAGACCCGACGGCCTTCAATAGCGCTCAGCGCACGTTGAGCCGCATCAAGGTACCCGATGACGCCCGCCAGCGGATCGAGGCGCTGCTTGCCGAAGGCTCGTCGCTGACCATCTCCGACATGGGCCTTGGCCAGGAAACGGGCGCCGGCACGGACTTCGTGACGGTCACCCGCACCCGATCTGCAGCGCCGCGCGTCATTCATGACGCGCAAAGGTCGCTGTAGCATTCTAAATTTGCTGCATAATTCCTGAGCCGCAAAGCGGCGGCGTCAGACGAGCTCCACGTCAATGACGCCGGGCGCGGTTCGAAGCGCTGCGGCAATCTCGGGCGAGATGCGATACCTCTCGTTCAGCTCCACCTCGATCTCGCGCTGACCGTTGTCCTTGATGACGATGAACGACACCAGGCCATCGCCACGCGTGTTCAGATGGCTGGCGACGGAACGCAACGGGCCGCTGTCGCGGACATAGACGCGCAGCGCCTTCTGCATCTGCAGCGACCGTTCTTCCAGCGATTGCAGCGTCTGGATGCGCAGCCCGATGCCCTCCGGCCGTTCCTCGGCCTGCACCGTCATGACCAGCGATTTGCCGGGCTCCAAAAGGTCGCGATACTGGTTGAGCGCTTCTGAAAACAAAACGGCTTCGAACTGGCCGGTCGAATCGGAAAAGGCGATGATACCCATCTTGTTGCCGGTGCGGGTCTTGCGCTCCTGCTTGGAGGTGACCGTTCCCGCCAGACGCCCGGCCGCCGCACCCTTTTTCACGGACGCGGCGAAATCGGCAAATGTCTGAACGCGGATTTTGTTCAAGAGCTCGTTATAGGTGTCGAGCGGATGGGCGGACTGATAGAAGCCCAGAACCTGAAATTCGCGGTGCAGCTTTTCAGACGCCAGCCAGGGCGAATAGGGCGGCAGACTGATCCTTTCCGGACCGGTCGCAGCACCAGCGCCGAACATGTCGCTCTGACCGCTGATCTTGTTGGCCTGGGCGATCTGCGCAAAACCGAGAATGCGGTCGAGACCGCCCACCAGCTCCGCCCGGTCATAGCCGAAGCAATCGAAGGCGCCGGCGCAGATCAGGCTTTCGAACACCCGGCGATTGAGCAACTTCGGATCGATCCTCAGGCAAAAATCCTCGAGATCAGCGAAGGGTTCGTCACCGCGCACATCGACGATGTGATCGACAGCCGCTTCGCCGACGCCCTTGATGGCTGCGAGCGAATAGTAGATGCGGTTGTCGCCGGTCTCGAAACGCCGGAACGAGGTCTGGACCGATGGCGGGATGACCTCGATGCCGAGCCGCTTGGCGTCCTGGCGGAAATCGTTGATCTTGTCGGTATTCGACATGTCGAGCGTCATCGACGCGGCGAGAAACTCGACCGGGAAATGGGCCTTCAGATAGGCGGTCTGGTAGGAGACGATGGCGTAGGCGGCAGCGTGCGACTTGTTGAAGCCGTAATTGGCGAATTTGGCGAGCAGATCGAAGATCAGGTCGGACTGCGGCTTCGATACGCCGTTGTCGACCGCCCCCGTGACGAAGCGGGCGCGCTGCTTGTCCATTTCCTCCTTGATCTTCTTACCCATGGCGCGGCGCAGAAGATCGGCTTCGCCGAGCGAATAGCCCGACAGGACCTGGGCGATCTGCATCACCTGCTCCTGATAGACGATAACGCCCTGGGTTTCCTTCAAGAGGTAATCGATCTTCGGATGGATCGATTCGATCTCCTCCTCGCCGTGCTTGCGGGCGTTGTAGACCGGGATGTTCTCCATCGGGCCGGGACGATAGAGCGCCACCAGCGCGATAATGTCCTCGATGCAGTCCGGCCGCATGCCGATCAGCGCCTTGCGCATGCCGGCACTTTCCACCTGGAACACGCCGACCGTGTCGCCCTTCGACAGCATCTCGTAGGTCGTCTGGTCATCGAGCGGCAATGCCTCGAGCTTGACCTCGATATTGCGCTTCTTGATGAAATCGACGGCGACCTTCAGCACGGTCAGCGTCTTCAGGCCGAGGAAGTCGAACTTGACGAGCCCGGCCTGCTCGACCCATTTCATGTTGAACTGGGTGACCGGCATGTCGGAACGCGGATCGCGGTACATCGGTACAAGCTGCGACAGCGGCCGGTCGCCGATGACGATACCGGCGGCGTGGGTCGAGGCGTGCCGGTAGAGCCCCTCGATCTTCTGGGCAATATCGAGCAGGCGGCCGATCACCGGCTCCTTGTCGACTTCTTCCTGGAAGCGCGGCTCCTCCTCGATCGCCTTCGACAACGGCGTCGGGTTGGCCGGATTGTTCGGCACCAGCTTGCAGATCTTGTCGACCTGGCCATAGGGCATTTCCAGCACACGCCCAACGTCACGCAGGGCGGCGCGCGCCTGCAGCGATCCGAAGGTGATGATCTGCGCCACCTGTTCGCGGCCATATTTACGCTGGACGTAGCGGATGACCTCTTCGCGCCGGTCCTGGCAGAAGTCGATATCGAAGTCGGGCATCGACACGCGGTCCGGGTTGAGGAAGCGTTCGAACAGCAGCGAGAAGCGCAAGGGATCGACGTCGGTGATGGTCAATGCATAGGCAACCAGCGAGCCAGCACCGGATCCACGGCCCGGCCCCACCGGAATGTCCTGCAGCTTTGCCCATTTGATGAAGTCGGCAACGATCAGGAAGTAGCCCGGAAACTTCATCTTCTCGATGACCGAGAGCTCGAAGTCGAGCCGCTCGCGATAGTCGGTTTCGGTGTAGCCCGGCGAAAGCCCGAGCTTCTGCATCCGGTCTTCGAGCCCCTCGACGGCCTGGCGGCGCAGCTCGAGCTCCTCGGCGCGCTCGGCTTCCTTCGGATCATCCGATGCGCCGGTAAAGCGCGGCAGGATCGGCCCGCGCGTCTTCAGGACGAAGGAGCAGCGCTTGGCGATCTCGATGGTGTTGTCCAGCGCCTCCGGCAGGTCGGCAAACAAAGCCGCCATGTCCTTGCGGCTCTTCAGGTAGTGATCGGGCGTCAGGCGGAAGCGACTGTCGTCGGACACCATCGCATTGTGCGCCACGGCCATCAGTGCATCATGCGCCTCGAATTCGGCCGGCGACGGGAAGAACGGCTCGTTGGTTGCCACGATCGGCAGTTCAAGCTTGTAGGCGAGATCGACGACCCGGTTTTCGTGGCGGCGGTCATATTTGCCGTGGCGCTGCAGCTCGACATAGAGCCGGTCGCCAAACACCGCGGCAAGCGCTTTCAACCGGGTTTCCGCCAGCGCCGGATGGCCCGACTTCAAGGCCATGTCGACCGGTCCGCCGGAGGCACCGGTCAGGGCGATCAGGCCCTCCGCTCCGCCCTCCTGCAGCCAGGACAAAGCGATACGAACCGACTGGTTTCCCTCGCCGTCCAGATAGGCGCGGCTGACGATCTCAACGAGCCGGACATAGCCCTGATCGGTGGCGGCGATCAAAACGATTGCCGGCAGCTTTGCCAGATGCTGGGCGTGGCCGCGTTTCTCGCCCTCACCTTCGTCCTCCATGTCGATGGACAGCTGGCAGCCGATCAAGGGCTGCAGACCATCGTCCATGCATTTCTGCGAGAATTCGAGCGCCGCAAACAGGTTGTTGGTATCGGCGATGCCGATCGCCGGCTGGCTGTCCGCCACGGCCTTGCCGATGATTTTCTTGATCGGCAGAGCGCCTTCAAGCAGCGAAAAGGCAGAATGAACGCGAAGATGAACGAACTGCGGCGAAGCGTTGTCCGAAACGCTGCTATCCTGTCGCTTGTCGCCTGTTGCGTCCGCCATTTGCGCACCCCGATTCCCGTGAGGGTTCAGGATATCCTGCTTCCGTCTTTCGATGTCCAGATTTCATCTGGCAGCATGCGGGTTTTTCCTGCCATCCACCGCTTGTCCACAGGGACGGAGACAGGAAGCAACTGGCCGTGAAAAATCACATCCCGATGACAATGATTGAAAAACTGGCGATGAACATGGCGATAGAGGTCAAAGCTGCGAGGTCCCGAAGAAAGTCAGTCATTGCAAGGCTCCCTTTTCCGTTATGTTCTTTTTATGTTCTATTTATGTTCGATCGTCAAGCGACAGTTTGGAAATTGCCTGCGGACGGAAACCCTATGGTAAACATTTCCTCTTGCCAGATTTCCGTGGCATCTGGACGTCTTCCGATTGGCCGACTAATTTCACCGCCACAACCATGAGGAACGAGCGATGAAAATGCCAATGACCGCCGCGACGCTGTTTTTTTGCCTTTCCGCACTGACTGCGCAGGCGGCCGACATGATCGATCCCAGCCGGATCATTTCCGCGGCGACCGGGGATTGGGACAAGGATGACAGCCCTGACCTTGCGTTGCTTGCAGAGCCGCCGGAGGGCAACGAGGATGATCACGGAATCTACATCTACCTGAAAGGCGAGACCAATCGTCTCCAGCTGAAGACCTTTGCCCCCAACAAGGTCTGGGGCAACCTGACGACCTATGGGCAGGAGCCGTTCATCGAGGCCTTGCCGAACGGCTCGATCCTGATCACGTCACACAACGACTCCATCGGCCGCGACCGCTGGGAGCAGAAGCTGACCGTCGCCTACCGCAATTTCGATTTCGTCGTGGCCGGATATACCTACACCTCCTACGATACGCTCGATCTCGACAACACCACGGATTGCGATTTCAACGTGCTGACAGGCAAGGGAAAGAGCAACGGCAAGCCCGTCGCCACCAAGGGCGAAATCGTGCTCTTGAAGGATTGGTCCGACGATCGTGGCCAGACGGTCTGCGGTATCGAGTAACCCCGCTGCCCGCCCCTCGAATCCATGTCGGGGCGGCGGCGGTTAGAGGTAGCCGTTAAAGCTCGACGACCTTGCCGTCCTCGATGGTGACGCGGCGGTCCATGCGCGAGGCCAGCTCGTAATTGTGCGTGGCGATCATGGCCGCAAGGCCGGACTGGCGCACCAGCGCTTCGAGCGCCTCGAAGACATAGCCAGCGGTTTCCGGATCGAGGTTGCCGGTCGGCTCGTCGGCCAAGAGCACCAGCGGCGCATTGGCGACGGCGCGGGCGATGGCGACACGCTGCTGTTCACCGCCGGAAAGCTCCGAGGGACGATGCTCGGCGCGGTGGCCGATGCGCATATAGTCGAGCAGTGCTGCTGCACGCTCGCGGGCCTCGGCCTTGTTGAGACCGGCGATCAGCTGCGGCATCATGATGTTCTCGATCGCCGTAAATTCCGGCAGAAGATGATGGAACTGGTAGACGAAACCGATGTCGTTGCGGCGGATGGCGGTGCGCTGCTCGTCACCGAGCGTGCCGCAGGACTGGCCGTTGATCAGCACTTCGCCCCCGTCAGGACGTTCCAGCAGGCCGGCCAGATGCAACAGCGTCGACTTGCCGGTGCCGGATGGCGCCACAAGCGCCACTGTCTGCCCGCCATACAGCGAAAAATCAGCGCCCTTGAGGATCGACAGGGTTTCGTCGCCCTGGCTGTAATGACGTTCGACGCCGGAAAGCTGCAATGCCACGCGCGCATTCATCGTGTCTGTAATCCCTAATTATTCGTAGCGCAGAGCCTGAACCGGATCGAGGCGCGAGGCGCGCCAGGCCGGAAAGATCGTGGCGAGGAAGGACAGGCCGATGGCCATGAGGACAACCGAAGTGGTTTCGCCCAGGTTCATGTCGGCCGGAAGCTGGCTTAAGAAGTAGAGTTCGGGATTGAACAGCGTCGTGCCCGAAATCCAGGAAAAGAACTGGCGGATGGACTCGACATTCAGGCAGACAATCACCCCGAGCAATACGCCCGCGAAGGTGCCGACAATGCCGATCGCCGCGCCCGTCATGAAGAATATTCGCATGATGGCGCCGGATGACGCACCCATGGTGCGCAGGATGGCGATGTCGCTGCCCTTGTCCTTCACCAGCATGATCAGGCCCGAAACGATGTTGAGGGCCGCCACCAGAACGATCAGTGTCAGGATCATGAACATGACGTTGCGCTCGACCTGAAGGGCCGAGAAGAAGGTCTTGTTGCGGTCGCGCCAGTCGCTGATCAGGACCTGGCGGCCGGCCGCATCCTCGACCGGCTGGCGCAGATCATCGACCAGGTCCGGATCGGTGACGAACAACTCGACCGACTGGGCAATGCCCTCGGCATTGAAATAAAGCTGCGCTTCTTCAAGCGGCATGAAGATGATCGAGGCATCATATTCCGACATGCCGATCTCGAAGATCGCCGAGACGGTATAGGATTTGACGCGCGGATTGACCCCCATCGGGGTGATATCGCCTTCCGGCGCCACCAGCGTGATCGTACCGCCGGCGGTGATCCCCAGCTGCTGTGCCATGCGCGAGCCGATCGCCACACCGGTTCCGGCGGTGTAACCGACGAGATCGCCGGACTGGATATGATCGGAAATCGACTTCATCTTAACGAGATCGTCGGCACGCACGCCGCGCACCAGTGCGCCGGTTCCGGCGCCGCCCGGGCCGGAGGCCAGCGTCTGGCCTTCGATCATCGGGATCGCCATGGTGACGCCCTTGACGCCGGAAAACTTCGTCGCAAGGTCGGCATAGTTATCCAGCGGCCCATCCAGCGGCTGGACGATCATATGACCGTTGATGCCGAGAATGCGCGAGATCAGCTCGGTGCGAAAACCGTTCATGACAGCCATGACGATGATCAGCGTTGCGACACCGAGCATGATGCCGATGAAGGAGAAGCCGGCGATCACCGAAATGAACGCTTCCTTGCGGCGCGAGCGCAGATAGCGCCAGGCCACCATGCGCTCGAATGTGGAAAACGGACGGCTCGACGGCGCCTGGGCGGTCGCTGCCTTTTCCTGTTCTAGCGTCGCGGCGCTCATTCCTTGGTCCCTTATTTCGAGGCGGTCAGCTTGTTGATGGCAGCCTCGATCGTCAATGTTTCGCGGGCGCCGGTCTTGCGGTCCTTGAGCTCGACCTCGCCATTGGCGACCGAGCGCGGACCGGCAATGATCTGGAGCGGCACACCAATCAGGTCAGCGGTCGCAAACTTGGTGCCGGCGCGGTCGTCCTTGTCGTCGTACAGCGTATCGAATCCTGCATTGTTGAGCGCAGCATAGATGGTTTCGCACGCCGCGTCGCAGGCTTCGTCGCCGGATTTCATGTTGATCACAACCGCGTCGAACGGCGCGATCGACGCCGGCCAGATGATGCCGTTCTCGTCATGCGAGGCTTCGATGATGGCCGGAACCAGACGGGTCGGGCCAATGCCGTAGGAGCCCATGTGCACCGTGTGCTCCTTGCCGTCCGGCCCCTGAACCTTGGCACCCATCGCTTCGGAATACTTCGTGCCGAAATAGAAGATGTGCCCGACCTCGATGCCGCGCGCCGAAACTTTCGAGGAATCGCCGATGGCATTGAAGGCAGCCTCGTCATGCATCTCCGAAGTGGCGGCGTAGAGCGACGTCCACTTGTCGAAGATCGCCTTCATCGCTGCGGCGTCCCAGAAATCGGTGTCGTCCGCCGGAATGTCGAAGTCGAGGAAGTCCTTGTGGCAGAAGACTTCCGATTCACCGGTATCGGCAAGAATGATGAATTCATGGCTGAGATCGCCGCCGATCGGGCCGGTATCGGCCCGCATCGGAATGGCGCGCAGGCCGAGCCGCGAAAAGGTCCGCAGGTAGGCGGCAAACATGCGGTTGTAGGAATCCACAGCACCTTCGCGGTCAAGATCGAAGGAATAGGCATCCTTCATCAGGAATTCGCGCGAACGCATGGTGCCGAAACGCGGACGGCGTTCGTCACGAAACTTCAGCTGGATATGATAGAGATTGAGCGGCAGGTCCTTGTAGGACTTGACGTAGGAGCGGAACACGTCCGTGATCATTTCCTCGTTGGTCGGCCCATACAGCATGTCGCGCTTGTTGCGATCCTTGATCCGCAGCATTTCGTCGCCATAGGCGTCGTAGCGGCCGCTTTCCTGCCAGAGTTCAGCCGATTGCAGCGTCGGCATCAAAAGTTCGACGGCGCCGGCGCGGTTTTGTTCTTCGCGGATGATCTTGGTAACCTTGTCGAGAACCCGCTTGCCGAGCGGAAGCCATGTATAAATACCGGCCGATTGCTGGCGCACCATGCCGGCACGCAGCATCAGCCGGTGCGAAACAATCTCCGCTTCCTTCGGGGTTTCCTTCAGAATCGGCATGAAAAAGCGGGACAGACGCATGAATGGGTTCCAGAACTTAGAAGCATTTCGCACTATCGTTGGAATCGGGCGAAATAACGTTGAGCTTTCAGGCCGTCTACGCTTGCTTTGCGCGCAAACCGGACACTGCCGTTTGACTGTTGCCGCGACGATCCGGCCAGCTGATTCCACAAGAAGGATGCACCGCGCTCACGCGTTCATAGACGCTTCGCGGCAGGAAGAAAACCCGTCATCTTCGACGGTCCCGCACGTTACGAAACCAGGGATTTCAAGGCAGGAAAAACAAAAATACCTGCGGCAAAAAGGCACGGTAGTAACAGGATTTCGACAGAAGTTGTCAACGGGAAAAATTTACTAGAGTGTCGCAAAAATGCAAAAAAATCGGATGACAACGCATAATGTTTAAGCTAGTTTTGGCCCACAAAAGAGGCAGGGAGATTAAATTCTTGTCGATTTCGCGGTCAAGTCTTGGGAGGATAAGATCTTAGGCGCGGTTACACGCAGCCACCGGTAACGGATAAGGATCACGCGATACTTTAAAGAACAAGGCTTCTAGCCTTGTTTTTTTTTGACTTTTATACAGTCGGAAAATCAAATCAGCAGCGGGCACCGCCTCAATCGTGTCAATTCTGTGGTGCGTACATTACCACCGATGACATCTCCGGAGGTCATCGCCATCGTGGCAAAGAATGCCGCCGCAGCAACACTCGCCCTCAATAGAACTTCGGAGCAAATTGCGGGATTGCATCCAGGCTGTAGCCCAGACGGACAGAAAGGATGTACCACGCGCCGTGGATCACGGCCGCAAGCACCGAGGTCATCAGAAAGACCCGCAGTGCGCGAAAGCGGGCGGGTGCACTTTCGACACTGCCCGGCACGACCTCGTTCTCCTCAGCCTGCGTCCGCAAGCCGATCGGCAGGACGATGAACAGCGCCAACCACCAGATGATGAAGTAGATCGCGAAGGTGGAAAAGATCGGCATTGTGGTCTCTCATTGCGAAGGGCACGTGTCTCCCTTTTTGTATCGTGCTGTTATAGCGCTTTCGCCCTTGCCCGACAAATACTCCGCCCGGCAAATGCCGGGCTCGCGCCCTTCTGTCACACCTGCCCGCGTTTATACTTGCCCGGCTCTATACCTGTTCGAGCTCGATCAGCGTGCCGAAGAAATCCTTCGGGTGAAGGAACAGCACAGGCTTGCCGTGGGCGCCAATCTTCGGATTGCCGTCGCCGAGCACCCTGCCCCCGGCAACGACGAGACTGTCGCGCGCGGCCAGGATGTCCTCAACCTCGTAGCAGATATGATGCATGCCGCCAGCGGGGTTTTTCGCAAGGAAAGCCGCGATCGGAGAATCCGTACCAAGCGGTTCCAGCAGCTCGACCTTGGTATTTGCAAGCGTGACGAAAACCACGCTGACGCCGTGTTCCGGCAGCGCTTCGGGCGCGGTCACCGAGGCTCCGAGCACCGTTCGATACCGCTCCACCGCCTCGGCAAGGTTCGGCACGGCAAGAGCGATATGGTTGACACGTCCAAGCATTTGGATCCGAGCTCCTCGCTGTCAGACCTTGTTGATGAATACCGTGACGACCGGTTTCTTGCCCCAGACCTCGTTGGCGGTACCACGGATGGCGCGGCGCACCGCTTCCGTCACCATCGCGATATCCTTGCGCTTGCCGCGCGGAATGCTTTCGACCGCACCCAGAACCGCATCATACAGCGTGTCGTTCATGTCTTCGCCCTCGTCATCGAACTCCGGCAGGCCGATCGGAACGACGATCGGATCGGCCGCGAAATCGTAGCGCGCGTCGAGAACGACGTTGACGGAGACATGGCCGGCGAAGGACAGTTTGCGGCGTTCGCCGATGCCCATCTCCTCGAAATCACCAATCAGGCCGCCATCCTTATAGATGCGGCCATGCGGCGCGGTGCCAATCACCGTTGCAGGCCCCGGCGCAAGCCGCAGGATATCGCCGTTGCGCACACGCGGAACGGTCTTGATGCCGGATTGCAGGCCAAGCTCGGTCTGCGCCGTCAGATGCGCGGCTTCACCATGCACGGGCACCAGTATCTGCGGACGCGTCCACTGGTACATCTGCTGCAATTCGTTGCGGCGGGGATGGCCAGAGACATGCACCAGCGCCTCGCTATCGGTGACGATATGGATGCCCTGCTCGATAAGGCCATTCTTGATATCGTTGATCGCCTTCTCGTTGCCGGGAATGGCGCGTGAGGAAAACACCACCGTATCGCCGGCCGTCAGGGCGACATTGCGCATCTCGTCGCGCGAAATCTTGGCGAGCGCGGCGCGGGATTCGCCCTGGCTGCCGGTCAGGATCACCACGACCTTGTCGCGCGGGATATAGCCGAATTCGTCTTCGGCGATGAACGGGTTCAGCCCTTCCATCAGACCGACGTCACGAGCGACATCGCAGACGCGCTTCATCGAACTGCCGAGAAGCAGCACTTCGCGGCCGGCGTCGGCCGATGCCTTGGCGATCGAGCGGATGCGGCCGACATTGGACGAGAAGGTGGTGATTGCCACGCGGCCCGGGGCGTCCTGGATGATCTTGGTGAGGCTCGCTGAAACCTCCTCTTCCTGCGGCGATACGCCGTCGCGCATCGCATTGGTGCTGTCGCACATCAGCGCCAGCACGCCCTCGTCGCCGATCTCGCGGAACCGCGCCTCGTCCGTCAACGGACCGAGCGACGGCGCATGATCGATCTTCCAGTCGCCGGTATGGACGATATTGCCCAGCGGCGTGCGGATGACCAGCGACATCGGTTCCGGGATCGAATGGTTGACACCGACCGCCTCGATTTCGAAAGGCCCGACATTGATGCGGTCGCCTTCCTTGAAGATGGTGATCGGCACTTCGGCGCGGCTGCGCTCGTAGGAACGCTTGGCTTCCAGCATACCGGCGGTAAAGGGCGAGGCATAGACCGGCACGTTGAGGCCCGGCCACAGGTCGGCCAGCGCACCGTAATGGTCTTCATGGGCATGGGTGATGATGATGCCCTTCAAGTTCTTGCGCTCTTCGGCAAGGAACCGGATATCGGGCAGCACCAGATCGACGCCAGGCAAATCGAGGCCCGGGAACGTCACGCCGCAATCGACCATGATCCACTGGCGGTGGGCGGGCGAACCAAAGCCGTAAAGGGCCAGGTTCATGCCGATTTCCCCAACTCCGCCCAGCGGCAGGAAGACGAGTTCGTCTTGTTTGCTCATTGAATGATTGCGCCTTATGTCACCCAAAACGGGTTCTATCCAAAAAATACATCGCCAGCGGCGATGCGCTGAACCGTGCCTGCCCCGAGATCGAGCATCAGCCGGCCGTCTTCATCTATGCCTTCGAACCTGCCGGAAAGCGAGCGATCCGGCAGGTTGACAGTAATCTTCTGGCCGATACCGCCTGCAGCGGACCGCCATTGTGCAATAATCTCTGCTATGCCTTCGCCACGGTTCCAGACGTTCAACGCTTCGCCCATGCTGCGAAACAGATGGGCAAACAGTTCGTCCGGCGAAACGGCGGAGCCTTCCCTATGCAGGCTTGTCACCGGATAGAGCCCATGATCCGGCGCCAGCGCGACATTGATACCGCAGCCGATCACCAGCGCATGATGCCCGTCCGGCAGCCCCTCGCCTTCCAGCAGGATACCGCAGCACTTTTTGCCTGCAATCAGAATATCGTTCGGCCATTTGATCGAGACCGGGTTGGCGCCCGCCGGCATCACCGCCTGGATCGCCCGATGCACGGCAACAGCGACGGCGAGCGGCAGCGATTGCAGTTTCTCCATCGGTGCCGGATCGATCAGCAACAGCGATGCGTAGAGATTGCCCGGTTCCGATGCCCAGCTGCGGCCGCGCCGGCCGCGGCCGGAGATCTGCCGCGTTGCGGTGATCCAGTGAAGTCCCGGATCACCCGCGCGCGCCCGGATCAGGCATTCCGTGTTCGTCGATCCGACATCGGCAAGCGCCGTATGGCGGAAGTCATCGAGCGAAACCCGGCCGATCCGGTTCTCTCCTGTCAAAAGAAAGTCCGCGCTGCGACTTCGGCCGCCGTGCCGATCGGTCCGCCGATCAGTACATAGGCGAGAACAAACAGACCGGAGAGCCCGTAGACAAGGCGCAGAACGCCGGAGGGACGTGCAAATTCGCCCTTCGGATCGTCGAACCACATCAGCTTGATGACGCGCAGGTAGTAGTAGGCGCCGACGACGGAGGCCAGGACACCGATGATCGCCAGCGCGTAGAGATGCGCTTCGATCGCTGCCATGAACACGAAATACTTGGCAAAGAAGCCTGCCAGCGGCGGAATGCCGGCCAGCGAGAACATCATCACCGTCAGAACCGTCGCCATGAGCGGATTGGTATGCGACAGGCCGGCGAGATCATCGACCTGTTCGACGTGATTTCCGTCCTTGCGCTTCATCGCCATGATGCAGGCAAAGGTGCCGAGCGTCATGACCATATAGACCAGCATGTAGATCAGCACGCCGCGCACGCCAGCCATCGAGCCGCTGGCAAGACCAACGAGCGCATAGCCCATGTGGCCGATCGACGAATAGGCCATCAGCCGCTTGATGTTCTTCTGACCGATCGCCGCGAAAGAACCGAGCAGCATCGAGGCAATGGAGATGAACACGACGATCTGCTGCCAGTCGGCAACGATCGTTTCAAACGGCGAGATGACCAGCCGGATCAGCATCGCCATCGCGGCAACCTTCGGGGCGGCGGCGAAGAATGCAGTCACTGGTGTCGGCGCACCTTCGTAAACATCCGGCGTCCACATATGGAAGGGAACGGCCGAAATCTTGAAAGCGACGCCAGCAAGAATGAAGACGAGGCCGAAGATCAGGCCGAGCGAACGGCCATCCGCCGATAGGGCAGCGGCGATGCCTTGAAAACCGGTATGGCCAGTGAAGCCATAGACCAGCGACATGCCATAGAGCAGCATGCCGGACGACAGGGCGCCGAGAACGAAATATTTCAGGCCCGCTTCCGTCGAGCGAAGATTGTCGCGGTTCATCGCGGCAACGACGTAGAGCGCCAGCGACTGCAGTTCGAGCGCCAGATAGACCGAGATCAGGTCGTTGGCCGAAATCATCAAGAGCATGCCGAGCGTCGCCAGCACGATCAGCACCGGAAACTCGAACCGGTCGATGCCGGTCGAGCGCGCCTCGCCCGCCGACATGATCAACACCACCGTGGAGCCGAACAGCGTCAGCACCTTCATGAATCTCGCAAACGGATCGGACAGGAAGGCGCCGTTATAGGCCTGACCGTCGCCGGTCTGCCAGATCAGCCAGACGCCCGAAAGGATGAGCAGCCCGACGGCAAGGCCGGTGACCAGTCCGGACGATTTCTCGCCCGAGAAGACGCCGATCATCAACAACACCATGGCGCCGACCGCAAGGATCAGCTCCGGGGTCGACAGGTGCAGGCTAGCGAGGAATGTTTCAGCAATCATTTCAATCCCGTCCTGTCGTCATTTCGCCGAAAGCGCAACGTCATGCGCTGCCTGCACGGCCGCAGTATAATTGTTGATGAGCACATCCACCGAGGCTGCCGTCGCATCGAACACCGGAGCCGGATAGACGCCGAAGAAGACGGTCAGCACGATCAGCGGATAGAGCAGCGCCTTTTCACGGCCGGAGAGATCCAGCAACGATTTCAAGCTGTCCTTGTCGAGTGTGCCGAAGATCACCCGGCGGTAGAGCCACAGAGCGTAGCACGCCGACAGAATGACGCCGGTGGTGGCGAAGAACGCAACCCAGGTGTTGGCCCTGAAGGCGCCGACCAGCACGGTGATTTCACCGACGAAGCCGGAGGTGCCTGGAAGACCGACATTGGCCATGGTGAAGACCATGAAGGCAACCGCATATTTCGGCATGTTGTTGACGAGGCCGCCATAGGCACTGATCTCGCGGGTGTGGGTGCGGTCGTAGACCACGCCGACACAGAGGAAGAGTGCGCCGGAAACGAGACCGTGCGACAACATCTGGAAGATCGCCCCCTGCACGCCCTGCGTATTGGCGGCAAAGATGCCCATGGTCACATAGCCCATGTGGGCGACCGAAGAATAGGCGATCAACTTCTTGATGTCGGACTGCATCATCGCCACCAGCGAGGTGTAGATGATCGCGACGATCGACAGCGTGAAGACGAAGGGCGCGAAATATTCCGATGCCAAGGGGAACATCGGCAGCGAGAAGCGCAGGAAGCCGTAGCCGCCGAGCTTCAGGAGAACGCCTGCCAGGATGACGGAACCGGCCGTCGGCGCCTGAACGTGCGCGTCGGGAAGCCAGGTATGCACCGGCCACATCGGCATCTTCACCGCGAACGAGGCGAAGAAGGCGAGCCATAACCAGATCTGCATCTGGCGCGGGAACTGGTAGGCGAGCAGTTCGGCGATGTCGGTCGTGCCGGCCTGCCAGTACATCGCCATGATGGCGAGCAGCATCAGCACCGAGCCGAGCAGCGTGTAGAGGAAGAACTTGTAGGAGGCGTAGACGCGATCCTTGCCGCCCCAGACACCGATGATGATGAACATCGGAATGAGGCCCGCTTCGAAGAACACGTAGAACAGCACGATATCGAGCGACACGAAGACGCCGACCATGAACACTTCCAAAAGCAGGAAGGCGATCATGTAGGCCTTCAGGCGCTTTTCGATCGTGACCCAGCTTGCCAGAATGCAGAACGGCATGAGGAAAGCCGAGAGAACGACGAACAGCACGGAAATGCCGTCGACCCCGAGATGATAGGAAATGCCGGTACCAAGCCAGGCATGTTTCTCGACCATCTGGAAGCCGGGGTTCGAATTGTCGAAGCGCCACCAGATCCAGCAGGATACGAGAAAGGTAGCAATCGTCGTCACAAGCGAGATGTTCAGGACATTGCGGCGGCCGGAAGCGCTGTCTTCACGCGTCAGAAGCAGAAGAAGGGCACCTACGAGCGGCAGGAAGGTGACCAACGAAAGAATGGGCCAATCGGTCATCAGAAGGAGCTCCCGAGCATCATCCAGGTAACAAGCGCCGCGATGCCGATGAGCATTACGAAGGCGTAGTGATAGAGGTAACCGGTCTGCAGGCGAACGACGCGGTCCGTCACGTCCATGACACGGGCGGCAATGCCGTTCGGGCCATAGCCGTCAATGATCCGCCCATCGCCTTCCTTCCACAGGAAGGTGCCGATGCGCTTGGCCGGACGAACGAACAGGAAGTCGTAGAGTTCGTCGAAGTACCACTTGTTGAGCAGGAACTGGTAGAGACCGCGATGCTGGTCGGCCAGGTATTTCGGCGTTTCAGGCGACCGGATGTACATATACCAGGCGGTGACGAAGCCGAGGAGCATGGCAATGAACGGGCTGAGGGCTACCAAGGCCGGAACATGATGGAACTCATCGACAAGCTCG
The DNA here is from genome assembly GCF_025847205.1 of Pararhizobium sp. YC-54. Classification (GTDB taxonomy): domain Bacteria; phylum Pseudomonadota; class Alphaproteobacteria; order Rhizobiales; family Rhizobiaceae; genus Pararhizobium. The sequence continues at coordinate 115,311 of NZ_JAOYTH010000002.1, forward strand.
TTGCCTGGCAGCGTGAACAATGCGCCCTGCCAGAACTCGGCATATTCGTGGCCGTAGAAATACCCCTCGCCGAGGAAACCGGCAACCACGGCGCCCAAAGCCAGAATGTAGAGCGGAACCAGCATGACCTGCGGCGATTCGTGCACGTGGTGCATGACCTCGTGCGAAGCGCGCGGCTTGCCGAAGAAGGTCAGGAACATCAGGCGCCACGAATAGAAGCTCGTGAACAGCGCTGCGATCACCAGAAGCGTGAAGGCGAAGCCGCCGACCGCCGAATGCGATGCATAGGCCGCCTCGATGATCACGTCCTTCGAGAAGAAGCCGGCAAAGCCGACCGGCGTGAACGGGATGCCGACGCCGGTGATCGCCAGCGTGCCGATCAGCATCATGAAGAACGTTACCTTGATGTGCGGACGCAGGCCGCCCATGTAGCGCATGTCCTGCTCGCCATCGACGGCATGGATGACCGAGCCGGCGCAAAGGAACAAGAGCGCCTTGAAGAAGGCGTGCGTGAACAGGTGGAAGATCGCCGCGCCGTAGGCGCCGGTGCCGAGCGCCACAAACATGTAGCCGAGCTGCGAGCAGGTCGAATAGGCGATGACGCGCTTGATGTCGTTCTGGACGAGACCGACGGTCGCGGCAAAGAACGCGGTGATTGCGCCGATGACGGTGACGACCATCAGAGCCGTGTGGGACAGTTCGAACAGCGGCGACATGCGGGCGACGAGGAAGACGCCGGCCGTGACCATGGTCGCGGCGTGGATGAGCGCCGACACAGGCGTCGGGCCTTCCATGGCGTCCGGCAGCCAGGTGTGCAGCAGGAACTGCGCCGACTTGCCCATCGCGCCCATGAACAGGAGCAGGCAGACGCCGGTGATTGCATGGGCCTTGTCGAGATGCATGCCGAACAGGTTGATGACGACCTCGCCGCCTTCGGCAGCGCCTTCGGCCGGCAGGTAGCTGGCAGCGGCGGCAAAGATCGTCTCGAAACTGATCGAACCGAACAGCACGAAGACGCCGAAGATGCCGAGCGCGAAACCGAAGTCACCGACGCGGTTGACGATGAAAGCCTTGATCGCGGCGGCGTTTGCCGACGGCTTCTTGTACCAGAAGCCGATCAGCAGATAGGACGCCAGACCCACACCTTCCCAGCCGAAGAACATCTGCAAGAGGTTGTCCGCGGTCACCAGCATCAGCATGGCGAAGGTAAACAGCGACAGATAGGCAAAGAAGCGCGGCCGGTTCGGATCGTGATGCATGTAGCCGATCGAATAGAGATGGACCAGGCATGACACGGTGTTGACGACGACGAACATGACGGCCGTCAGCGTATCGACCCGGAAGGCCCATTCGGCATCGAAGCTGCCGGACTGGATCCAGCGCATCACGGTGACCTTGATCATCTCCGTCTCGCCGAGCGCGACGTTGAAGAACACGATCCAGGACAGGACCGCGACGATGATCATGAAGCCGGTGGTGACGTATTCCGAAGCCTTGGCGCCGATCGAGGTGCCGAACAGACCCGCGATCAGGAAGCCGATCAGCGGCAGGAAGACGATGGCTTGAATAATCGTATTCATTGGCCGCTCAGCCCTTCATCATGTTGACGTCTTCCACGGCGATGGAGCCGCGGTTGCGGTAGAAGACGACGAGAATTGCAAGACCGATGGCGGCTTCCGCGGCCGCGACGGTCAGAATGAACAAGGCGAACACCTGGCCGGTGATGTCGTTCAGGAACGACGAGAAGGCGACCATGTTGATGTTCACTGCAAGCAGAATGAGTTCCACCGACATCAGGATGATGATGACGTTCTTCCGGTTGAGGAAGATGCCGAAGACGCCCAGCGTGAACAGGATGGCGCTGACGGTCAGATAGTGGGAAATACCGATTTCCATGATGTGTTCCTTGACCTCGCGTCCGTCTTAAAGGCCCTGCCCCGACTTCACCTTGACCACCTCGACGGCGGTCTCCGGCTTGCGGGCGACCTGTGTGGGAATATCCTGGCGCTTGATGTTTTCGCGGTGGCGCAGTGTCAGCACGATGGCGCCGATCATGGCGACCAGCAGAACCAGGCCGGCAATCTGAAAGAAGTAGATGTAATGCGTATAGAGCACGTCGCCGAGTGCGGCCGTGTTGGTGCGATCCGTGATGGCCGGGATCGGCATCGAGATCGACTTGGCGATTTCCGGCGAGAACGAGCTGCCGCCGACCACGATGATCAGCTCGGCTGCGAGCACCAGCCCGATCAGCGCCCCGACCGGTGCATAGTCAAGCACCCCTGCCCTCAATTCGGTGAAGTCGATGTCGAGCATCATCACCACGAAAAGGAAGAGAACCGCAACCGCGCCGATATAGACGACCAGCAGGATCATCGCCAAAAACTCGGCGCCCGTCAGCAGAAACAGACCGGCCGCGTTGAAGAACGTCAGGATCAGGAACAGCACGGAATAAACCGGGTTCCGCGCAGAAATCACCATGAACGCCGACGCAACCGCGACGAATGAAAAAAGATAGAAAAAAAGAGCCTGCAGACCCATGATCGGTGCCTTTTTCGTCTTCCCCGGGCAGGCATGACCGGCTGGTCATCCTCCCCACTGGCGCACCGGATAGCCCGGCCAACGCCCTAAATCTGATTGACGCCCGCCTTTAAGTGGCGGGCGCAGTCCGGTTGCAGCGGTCTCAGCGGTAAGGCGAGTCCATTGCGATGTTGCGGGCAATTTCGCGTTCCCAGCGGTCGCCGTTGGAAAGCAGCCGGTCCTTGTCATAGTAGAGTTCTTCGCGCGTCTCGGTGGCGAACTCGAAGTTCGGGCCTTCGACGATCGCGTCTACCGGACAGGCTTCCTGGCAGAAACCGCAATAGATGCACTTCACCATGTCGATGTCGTAACGGACCGTGCGGCGTGTGCCATCGTTGCGGCGCGGGCCTGCTTCAATGGTGATCGCCTGGGCAGGACAGATCGCTTCGCACAGCTTGCAGGCGATGCAGCGTTCTTCCCCGTTCGGATAACGGCGCAGTGCATGCTCGCCACGGAAGCGCGGGCTGACCGGGCCTTTTTCAAACGGGTAGTTCAGCGTCGACTTCGGTGCGAAGAAATAGCGCATCGACAGGAAGAACGCGCCGACAAATTCCTTGAGGAACAGCGAACTGACGGCTTGCGACAGACTTGCCATCATCAACCTCCAAACGTGCCGGCCTGGGAGGCGCCGGCTGATTTTGCGAAACGGGGAGAAAACATCAGGCCCACACCACCAGTTTCAGCACGACTGCAACGATGAAGACCATGGCGAGCGACAGCGGAAGGAAGACCTTCCAGCCGAGACGCATCAGCTGGTCGTAGCGATAGCGCGGCACGAAGGCTTTCACCATGGCGAACATGAAGAACACCATCGAGGCCTTCAGGATAAACCAGATGATGCCGGGAACCCAACTCAAGAACCAGACGTCAACCGGAGGCAGCCAGCCGCCGAGGAACAGGATCGTCGTCAGCGCGCACATCAGGCAGATGGCGGCATATTCGCCGAGCATGAACATCATGTACGGGGTCGAGCCGTATTCGACCATGAAACCGGCGACCAGTTCCGATTCGGCTTCGACCAGGTCGAAGGGCGGACGGTTGGTTTCAGCCAGCGCCGAGATGAAGAAGACGATGAACATCGGAAACAGCGGCAGCCAGTACCAGTCGAGGAACGAGCCCGGCAGACCCATCATGGTGCCGAGGCCATCGCGCTGCGAATCGACGATATCGGTCAGGTTCAACGAACCGGCGCACAGCAGCACCGTGACGATGACGAAACCGATCGAGACTTCATAGGAGACCATCTGGGCCGCCGAACGCAGCGCCGAAAGGAACGGGTACTTGGAGTTCGATGCCCAGCCGCCGATGATGACGCCGTAAACCTCAAGCGAGGAAATGGCGAACACATAGAGGATGCCGACATTGATATTGGCCATCACCCAGTTCGCATTGAGCGGGATAACGGCCCATGCCGCCAAGGCCAGCGTCACGGAGACGAGCGGTGCCAGCAGGAACAGGATCTTGTTCGAACCGGCCGGGATGACCGGCTCCTTGAAGACGAACTTCAAAAGATCGGCGAAGGACTGGAAAAGTCCCCATGGGCCTACCACATTCGGTCCACGGCGCATCTGCACCGCTGCCCAGATCTTGCGGTCGGCCAAAAGGATGTAGGCGATAAAGATCAAAAGCGCGACCAGAAGCAGCAGCGACTGGCCGATCATGATGGCCGTTGGCCAGACATAGGTCGAAATGAAAGCGTCCATTTTGTCTTATTCCCTCGCGCTCATTCCGCCGCAGCTTTGAAATTGTTGCGTGCCAAAGCCGAACATTCGGCCATGACGGCGGACGCGCGTGCTATCGGGTTCGTCAAATAGAAGTCTTTGACCGGAGACGCAAACGCCGATTTGCCCATCTCACCGGCTTTTTGTGCCAGTGCGGCAATTTCACCGCTAGCGCCGGATGCGATCATGTCGATCGCGGCGAAATGCGGATGTGCCGCATAAAGCTTGCCGCGCAATTCGGCAAGCGAATCAAACGGCAGCTTCTTGCCGAGCACGTCGGACAGCGCACGCAGGATCGCCCAGTCCTCGCGGGCGTCGCCCGGTGCGAAGCCGGCGCGGTTGCCCATCTGGACACGGCCTTCGGTGTTGACCCAGATGCCGGACTTTTCGGTATAGGTCGCGCCCGGCAGGATGACGTCGGCGCCGTGAGCACCTTCGTCGCCGTGCGAGCCGATATAGACGGTGAAGCCGGCGGTCTTGGCGGAGAAATCCATTTCGTCAGCGCCGAGCAGGAACAGGACGTCGGTTGCAGTCAGCATCTCGGCGGCAGTCTTGCCCCCCTCACCCGGCACAAAGCCGAGATCGAGACCGCCGACGCGCGAAGCGGCGGTATGGAGAACGGCAAAACCGTTCCAGTCTGCGGTCACCGCACCAACGGCGCTTGCGAGCTTGGCGGCAGCGGCCAGAACCGAAGCGCCATTGCCGCCGGAAATCGCGCCCTGGCCGACGATGATCATCGGACGCTGCGCCTTTTTCAGGACGCTCAAGAACTTGCCCTTGCCTGCGACCAGTTCGGCCAGCGTGTCCGTGCCTGCACCGAGATAGTCGTAGGAATAGCGCAGTTCGGCCTGTTCGCCGATCACGCCGATCGGGAAATTGGCCATCCGGAACCGCTTGCGGATACGGGCATTGAGAACGGAGGCTTCAAAGCGCGGGTTCGACCCGATGATCAAAAGCGCGTCGGCGCTTTCGATACCCTGGATCGTCGGGTTGAAGAGATAGCTTGCGCGGCCAAACGAAGGATCGAGCGCTGCGCCATCCTGGCGGCAGTCGATGTTCTTCGAGCCGAGCGAGGAGATCAGCTCCTTCAGCGCATACATTTCCTCGACGGAAGCAAGATCGCCGGCAATCGCGCCGATCCTGTCGCCGCTGGTCTTTGAGACAGCTGCCTTGATCGCGGCAAAGGCCTCGTTCCAGGCAGCGGGCTGCAGGCGGCCGTCCTTCTTCACGTAGGGGCGGTCGAGGCGCTGGGTCTTCAGGCCATCCCAGATGAAGCGGGTCTTGTCGGAAATCCACTCTTCGTTGATCTCTTCGTTAACGCGCGGCATGACGCGCATCACTTCGCGGCCACGCGTATCGACGCGGATGGCCGAGCCGACGGCGTCCATGACGTCAATCGATTCGGTCTTGCCGAGTTCCCATGGACGGGCGTTGAAGGCGTAGGGCTTTGAGGTCAAAGCACCGACCGGGCAGAGATCGACGACATTGCCCTGAAGCTCCGACGTCATCGCCTGCTCGAGATAGGTGGTGATCTCGGCATCTTCGCCACGGCCGATCAGACCGAGTTCGGCAATGCCGGCGACTTCGGTGGTGAAGCGGACGCAGCGCGTGCAGTGAATGCAGCGGTTCATCACGGTCTTGACCAGCGGGCCGATATACTTGTCTTCGACAGCGCGCTTGTTTTCGTTGTAACGGGTCGAATCGACGCCGAAGGCCATCGCCTGGTCCTGCAGGTCGCATTCGCCGCCCTGGTCGCAGATCGGGCAATCGAGCGGATGGTTGATCAAAAGGAATTCCATCACGCCTTCGCGGGCCTTCTTGACCATCGGCGTGGTCGTGAAGACTTCCGGCGTTTCACCGTTCGGGCCCGGGCGCAGGTCGCGCACGCCCATGGCGCAGGAGGCTGCCGGCTTCGGCGGCCCGCCCTTCACCTCGATCAGACACATGCGGCAGTTTCCGGCGACCGACAGCCGCTCATGGAAACAGAAGCGCGGAACCTCGGCGCCGGCCTCTTCGCACGCCTGCAGCAGCGTGAAATGATCCGGGACCTCGATCTCTTTTCCGTCGACTTTCAGCTTTGCCATCTTCGCACTCAATCCTGTCGTTCATTCGCCAGCCAAAGCGGCGAACAGATATTATAAAGGCACGCTAACCTGTTGAACGAAAACCACCGGCCCCCGCTCGAAACTCAATCTCAACCCCTGGCTCAACCCTTCATCAGGGCCTTTGCCTGCTCGACCCAGCCGTCCCGCGCGATGCGACCGCCAAAACCCAGCTGGTCGTCGATGCGCTGCACGTCCTTATCGCTCCACAAGGCGACATCGGCATAACGCCGCACGCCCATTGCATTCAAAACCTGCTCCAGCTTCGGGCCGATGCCCGAAATCCGCTTCAGATCGTCCGCCTGCGTCTGGACAACGCGGGCCGCCGCCTTCTGCCGCTTCGGCTTTTCAGCCGTTGGCGCGGCAGCCACTACCGGCACAGCCTTGACTGGCGCTGTCTTCACGGGCGCAGACCTCACCGGTTCAGCCGCAGCCGGGGCAGCCTTGACTGCTTCTGCCTTTACAGGCTTGGCACTCTCCGCCACCGGCGCGGCATCCGCCGCCCTGACAGTGGTGACCACCGGTTCGGCAGACCCCGGCGCGGGTTTTTCGCCCGCTACGGCGCCGGTTTTCTGCGCCGTCCCGGCCATTCCCTGCATCGCCCCGAACATGAAGCCGGCAATATGGCTGGTAACACTAAGACCGATCGCGGTTGCTGCCGCCATCGCCGCCGCCGGATGCTGCATCAACGGATGCAGCGGCACCTTCGGCATGTCCTTCAGCCACTCGGTCATGCCGAACGGGTCGTTGCTACCGGCCGGGAAGCCGATGGAAGGACCGGCAGATCCTGCCCGTGTACCCTTGTCTGCTTCCTGTTCCGGCCTGTTCATATCGCTTACTCCGCCGCTTGCAGCACCGCCCCATGCGATGTCGAATTCCGCGTGTATTCGTCGATGCGCTTTTCCATCTCCGGACGGAAGTTGCGGATCAGGCCCTGGATCGGCCATGCGGCCGCATCGCCGAGCGCGCAGATGGTGTGGCCTTCGACCTGCTTGGTGACATCGAACAGCATGTCGATTTCGCGCTTTTGAGCGCGGCCCTGAACCATGCGTTCCATGACGCGCATCATCCAGCCGGTGCCTTCACGGCACGGCGTGCACTGGCCGCAGCTCTCGTGCTTGTAGAAGGCCGCGAGCCGCCAGATGGCCTTGATGATGTCGGTGGAGCGATCCATGACGATGACGGCGGCGGTCCCAAACGACGACTTGACGTCGCGCATGCCGTCGAAATCCATCGGCGCATCGATGATGTCCTCGGCCTTCACCACCGGGCAGGACGAACCGCCTGGGATGACAGCCAGAAGATTGTCCCAGCCGCCGCGGATGCCGCCGCAATGGCGCTCGATCATCTCGCGGAACGGGACGCCCATCGCGTCTTCGAACGTGCATGGCTTGTTGACGTGGCCGGAGACCATGAACAGCTTGGTGCCGACATTGTTCGGGCGGCCGATCGCCGAGAACCAGGAAGCGCCGCGGCGCAGGATGGTCGGGGCAACGGCGATCGATTCGACGTTGTTGACCGTCGTCGGGCAACCGTAAAGGCCCATATTGGCCGGGAACGGCGGTTTAAGACGCGGCTGGCCCTTCTTGCCCTCAAGGCTTTCGAGAAGTGCTGTTTCCTCGCCGCAGATATAGGCGCCGGCGCCGTGATGGACATAGATGTCCATGTCCCAGCCATGCTTGTTGTTGATGCCGAGAAGACCGGCGTCATAGCATTCGTCGATCGCCGCCTGCAGCGCCTCGCGTTCGCGGATATATTCGCCGCGCACGTAGATATAGGCCGTGTGCGCGCCCATGGCGAAGCTCGCGATCAGGCAGCCTTCGATCAGCGTATGCGGATCGTGGCGCATGATGTCGCGGTCCTTGCAGGTACCGGGCTCGGATTCGTCGGCATTGACGACGAGATAATGCGGCCGGCCGTCGCTTTCCTTCGGCATGAAGGACCACTTCAGGCCTGTCGGGAAGCCGGCGCCACCACGGCCACGAAGGCCGGAAGCCTTCATCTCGTTGATGATCCAGTCACGGCCCTTTTCCAGGATCTGCTTGGTGCCATCCCAGTGGCCACGGCTCATGGCGCCCTTGAGCGACTTGTCATGGATGCCGTAGATATTGGTAAAAATGCGATCTTTATCGTCGAGCATGGTTCACCTAACTTATCGCGGCTTCTTGCCGAAAACTTTGATGTATTCGGCTTCGCCGCCCTTGGCCAGCGCCTTGGCTTGCTTGCCCCAATCGTCGCGTTCGATGCGGCCCTTGAAATTCAGATAGCCGTCCACCCATTCGCGCTCAGCCTTCTTCCAGCCTGCGACCTGCGCGAAGGTGAAGATACCGAGTTCGTGGAGAGTGCCTTCGATCTTCGGGCCAACGCCGGAGATCAGCTTCAGGTCATCTGGAGCATCCGGCTTTGCGATGCCGGCGGGACGGTTCTTGTCCTCAAGCGACGGCTTTGCAGCAGCGGCAACGGGCTTTGCGTCCGCGCCGCCTTCAGCCCTGGTCTCGCCGGAAACCTTGTCGTTTGCAGCGGATTGAGACTTTGCCGTCGCCGGCGTCTTCAATGCCGGATCGGTTTCCGGGGCATCGGTCTTGACGCGGGCAGCGTTCGACGGCGGCACACTGACGGCCGCAGCATCGCTGACCTTCTTGGCGCGTGGTGCTGCCGGCTTCTTTTCCGGGGCCAGCAATGTGGTCGGACCGCCGACGGGTGCGGAGAAGATACGGTCGATCTGCGGACCCGGCTTGACGTCGGCGCCCTTGCCTGCGTCGAAACGGTCGATGATGTATTCCAGCTGCGGAACAGTCAGGTCTTCATAGGTATCCTTGAAGATCATCACCATCGGTGCGTTGACGCAGGTACCCTGACACTCGACCTCTTCCCAGGACAAAGTGCCGGCTTCGTTCGGCGTCAGCGGATTGGGATGAATGCGCTTCTTGCACAGGTTGATCAGGTCTTCCGAGCCGCGCAGCATGCAAGGGGTCGTGCCGCACACCTGAACATGGGCGCGTGTGCCGACCGGCTTCAACTGGAACTGGGTGTAGAAGGTCGCGACTTCGAGCACGCGGATATAGGGCATGGTCAGCATGTCGGCGATGCTTTCGATGGCCGCCTTGGTGACCCAGCCATCCTGCTCCTGCGCCCGCATCAACAGCGGAATGACCGCAGATTGCTCGCGGCCCTTCGGGTATTTCTTGATCGTGGCCTTGGCCCATACCGCGTTTTCCTTGCTGAACGCAAAGGCCGCTGGCTGGACATTTTCTTCGGCTAGTCGACGAACGGACATTCTTCCCGCACCTTATCAGTTAATCGAACCGCACCGCGAGGCCGTCAGGGTGACGAATTCGCAGGCATAGGCTGACTGGTCTTTTTGCAAAAATACGATGTAGCGCGTGCCGTTCGGCACTGCGGCCCTGATCTCATAGCCCTGGCTCAGAAGCCTGCCCATCCCGCTGCCCGACGAACCGCTCATCGCCGGTTCATCGGACTTCGGCGCGGTTTCCTGCGCAAAGGCAGGCGCCGCAGCAAGCATCGATGCCAAAAATGTCAGGACCACCCTGCGCATCAACGATCAACCTCGCCGAACACGATATCGAGCGATCCGAGAATGGCCGAGACGTCGGCCAGCTGATGCCCGCGACAGATGTAATCCATGGCCTGAAGATGGGCATAGCCGGGCGCGCGGATCTTGCAGCGATACGGCTTGTTGGTGCCGTCGGAGACAAGATAGACGCCGAATTCGCCCTTCGGGGCTTCGACCGCGGCGTAAACCTCACCCTCCGGCACGTGATAGCCTTCGGTATAGAGCTTGAAATGGTGGATCAAGGCTTCCATCGAGCGCTTCATCTCGCCACGCTTCGGCGGTACGATCTTGCCGTCGAGCGAGGAGACCGGGCCGACCTTGGCATCGCCCAGCAGGCGATTGACGCACTGGCGCATGATCTTGGCCGATTCGCGCATTTCGATCATGCGGATCAGGTACCGGTCGAAGCAGTCGCCGTTCTTGCCGATCGGGATGTCGAAATCCATGTCGGCATAGCATTCATAGGGCTGCGCCTTGCGCAGGTCCCAGGCAGCGCCCGAACCGCGCACCATGACGCCGGAAAAGCCCCAGGCCCAGGCATCATCCAGCGTCACGACGCCGATATCGACGTTGCGCTGCTTGAAGATGCGGTTGCCGGTGAGCAACTCGTCGATATCGTCGACGGTCTTCAGGAACGGATCGATCCACTTGCCGATGTCCTCGACCAGTTCGTGCGGCAGGTCCTGATGAACGCCGCCCGGACGGAAATAGGCCGAGTGCATGCGCGCGCCACAGGCCCGCTCATAAAACACCATCAGCTTTTCGCGCTCTTCAAAGCCCCAGAGTGGCGGCGTCAGCGCGCCGACGTCCATGGCCTGCGTCGTGACGTTCAGCAGATGCGACAGGATACGGCCGATTTCCGAATAGAGAACGCGGATCAGCTGACCGCGGATCGGTACTTCCGTTCCCGTCAGCTTCTCGACGGCCAGGGCATAGGCATGCTCCTGGTTCATCGGCGCCACATAGTCGAGCCGGTCGAAATAGGGCACTGCCTGCAGGTAGGTCTTGGTCTCGATCAGCTTCTCAGTGCCGCGGTGCAGCAGGCCGATATGCGGATCGACACGCTCGACGATTTCGCCATCGAGCTCCAGCACGAGGCGCAACACGCCGTGCGCCGCCGGATGCTGCGGTCCGAAATTGATATTAAAATTACGGACGTTATGTTCGTTCATTTGCTGTGCGCTCCGCGCTTGCGGTGATTAGTGACCAGTGAGTAGTGGTTAGTCATCATCCGCGAACCTGCTCATCGACTTTCTTGCGCTGGACAGTCCGAATTAGAGCGCCCAGCATTTTTCCGTTCTCATCGCACTGCTTCAACAATTCGCTTAAAATGGTCGAATGTATCAGTCCGACCCTTCCTGCGATGATCAAGTGCGTCTCTAGTTCTTTCAATGACCCTTGGGCAATTCTCAGAAATTGAACAAATGAGCCTTTGTTCTCCCGACCATAGCCTTCAGCAATATTGGCTGCGACCGATGCGGATGAACGTCTGATTTGGCTTGTCAGTCCATACATCTCTTCCCGTGGAAGGTTTTTTGTCACCTCGTAACTGGCTACCGAGATATCGATCGCCAATTGCCAGACCTTCAAATCACGGTAGGAACTGATTTTCCCGATCGTCACCGAAGACCTTTCTAATCACTACCGACTAATCACCATTCACTGCTTCGCCTTCTCATCCCCCGGCAGAACGTAATCCGTTCCTTCCCAGGGTGACATGAAGTCGAAATTGCGGAATTCCTGCTTCAGTTCCACCGGCTCATAGACGACGCGCTTGACTTCGTCATTGTAGCGAACCTCGACGAAACCGGTCGTCGGGAAGTCCTTGCGCAGCGGGTAGCCCTCGAAGCCGTAATCGGTGAGGATGCGGCGCAGGTCCGGGTGCCCCGTGAAGAGGATGCCGTACATGTCGTAGGCTTCCCGCTCGAACCAGTCGGCGCCCGGATAGACGGCGCAGGCCGACGGCACCGGCTGATCTTCGCCGGTTGCGACCTTCACACGGATGCGCAGGTTCTGCTTCGGCGACAGCATATGATAGACGACGTCGAAACGGTCGGGACGCTGCGGCCAGTCGACGCCGCAAATATCCGTAAAGTTGATGAAACCGCAGCGGGCGTCATCCCGCAGGAATGTCAGCAGTGCGATCAGATTGTCCGATGTCGATGTCAGCGTCAGCTCGCCAAAGCTGATGACGGCATCCGAAATCAATGCGCCGCGCGTTTCGCGGATATAGGTAGCAAGTCCGTTCAGGGCTTCACTCATGTTCAAGTCCCCTGCCCTTACCGTTCGATCGTGCCTGTGCGGCGGATCTTCTTCTGCAGCAGCAGCACCCCGTAAAGGAGAGCCTCTGCCGTGGGAGGACAGCCCGGCACATAGATATCGACCGGCACGACGCGGTCACAACCGCGCACCACCGAATAGGAATAGTGATAGTAGCCGCCGCCATTGGCGCAGGAGCCCATCGAAATGACGTAGCGCGGCTCGGGCATCTGGTCGTAGACCTTGCGCAGCGCCGGTGCCATCTTGTTGGTCAGCGTGCCGGCGACAATCATGACGTCGGACTGGCGCGGTGAGGCGCGCGGCGCAAAGCCGAAACGCTCGGCGTCGTAACGCGGCATCGACATCTGCATCATCTCGACGGCGCAGCAGGCCAGACCGAAGGTCATCCACATCAGCGAGCCGGTACGGGCCCAGTTGATCAGCTCATCCGTCGAGGTGACCAGAAAACCCTTGTCGGCGAGCTCATTGTTGATCTCGCCGAAATATTTGTCATTGCTGCCGATCAGCTTGCCGGTCGAGGGATCGACGATCCCCTTCGGCTTTGGCGCAACGAGCGTCGTGCTGGACGTCAGTTCCATTCCAGCGCTCCCTTCTTCCATTCATAGATAAAGCCGATGGTCAGCACGCCGAGGAACGACATCATCGACCAGAAGCCGAGCCAGCCCATATCCTTGAACGACACGGCCCAGGGAAACAGGAATGCCACTTCGAGATCGAAGATGATGAAGAGAATCGACACGAGGTAGAATCGAATGTCGAATTTCATGCGGGCGTCGTCGAATGCGTTGAAGCCGCACTCATAGGCCGAAAGCTTTTCGTCATCGGGCGCCTTGTAAGCGACGGCGAACGGCGCGATCAGCAGCGCCAGCCCGATAACCAGCGAAATACCGATGAAAATCGCAATCGGAATGTAGGAGCCGAGAAGGTCTGTCATTGTATCCGTCCCTGCCTGCGAGGCGCGCTGGAGAAGCGCAAAACAAAGGCTCACAGGCCGAAAAATATGTTGCAACGCCAAAGTGGTTAGCGCAGCCAGCGCCGCTGTGCAAGCCTTGAGAACGGTTTTCACCCCCTTGTGTGGCCGGAATGAAGACCGCCCAAAAGCGTGGATCTCGGGTAAGCAGGCGTAAATACCGCAGAATCCCGACCGGGCCGGGCAAGACAGGCCCCCAAGCCCTTGCGCGGCAGCGCCGGGGACATATGGTCGCGCGCGCTAAAATCGATTGAAATCGGGGTGAAAAATCCCCGGGATGGGGTGGCAGCGGCGCAGGTTGCCAGCCGGCGGGAGCTGCAACAAGACTGCATGGCCCCTATCCGCGTTTTGCATGGGTAGCGATGCTGCCGCCTCGCTTTTGCCCGAAAGTCCGCGGCGGACCGCCCAACACGAAAGGCTCTTGAAATGGCCCCGGTGCATTGTGCGGAGGGGAACCCGATTCTCAGCATGACCAAAGGCCCGCTTCCGCTGTGAACCGCGTCAGACACACTGCTCGAAGAATTCAACCGGAGGCGCGTTTCACCAGACGGCAAGAACCGACCGGGACCAAAGGTCCCGCCGGCTTTCAAATCACACTTGCATTTGAAATCTTAGCGGAAAATGGCGCGAGTGACGGGGCTCGAACCCGCGACCTCCGGCGTGACAGGCCGGCACTCTAACCAACTGAGCTACACCCGCGCATTTATAGTGTAAAATCCCCGGACATAAGCAAAACTGCTATTCTTGAAATGGCGCGAGTGACGGGGCTCGAACCCGCGACCTCCGGCGTGACAGGCCGGCACTCTAACCAACTGAGCTACACCCGCGCATTTCATTTCAAGTCGTCCGGATGTTTTTACATCCGCTCGAACCGGCTTGGCCGCTTCGATGAGCGGCTAACTACGAGGTTCGTCTTTGGGTGTCAAGCAGGTTTGGAGACAAAACCGTGACAGTCATCGAATTGTTTCCACAGGCATGAAAAAGCACGCTGGAAAATTCCGGATGCCCCGCAGAAGCGTTTCGTCTCCGCCTACAATTTGCCCCGTCCGCCCCCACCTTTGTTCCGCATCGCGGCCCTGCCGGTTTTCCACACAAGATTGATCACGCCACCGCCAGCACCTGCGGGACTTTGAAAAAAAATCAAAAAAATCTTCCATTCCGCTCTTGCGGTTTTCCGCCGATACGCATAGATCACGGCCACCGACGCGGCAGACACTGCTTCTGCTTCGCGAAGGGCGATTAGCTCAGTTGGTAGAGCGCCTCGTTTACACCGAGGATGTCGGGAGTTCGAGTCTCTCATCGCCCACCATTTCCTCTCCCCATCGACTTTTGTATCATCACTCGGTCACGAGTGTTTTTGTACGCTTTCTTAAGCCGCTGCGTTGACGCCTCTTGCCATATCGCAAAGGCGTTGCCATGTGTTTGCGAACGAAAATGCGAGCCGATCCAGCTCCTTGGAATGGAGTATCGGGACTGGCGATCCGGGCGGTGAAAAGGAAACATCACATGAGGAAAGCAATTCTGGCAGCAACGCTTGCCGCAGGTCTTGCCGCCTGTACCGCGATGCCGGAAATAGCCCCCATCCCCGGCAGCATCACCTATGGTGGCCAACCGGCGACCAAGCTCACCAAGGCCCCCGTCGGCAGCGTCGTTCACCACCAGTTGAATGACGAGTACGGTCATCCGGCCGAGGAAACCTATGTCATCCAGCCGGATCGCTCATTGCGGCTGGTGCGCAGAGAACAGATCGTCGATCCGAACTGAACCCACCCCCGTCAGCGGACGGTTTCACGCAGCAAAATCGAAAGTGCCACAGCGACTTTGCGCGTCATGACCGACGCGCGGCGCTGTCGTCGCTAGACCTCTTCCTTTTTGCGGACCGGCGCCTTGCGCCTGGGCTCTTCCGGGGCTTCCGGCATGTAGGGCTTTTCGCCCTTCGGCGCCGGCGCCAGAAGGTTTTTCAGCGCCGACAGCCGATCCTTCAGCAATGGGCGAAAGCGCGTCGCGCGATAGGGCATGTCGGCTGCGCCATAACCTTCCGGGCCATCGTCATTTCCCCGGTGGATTTCCGCCAGTTTCACGCCGATGAACTCGCCGTCGATATAGTGCTTATAAGGGCCGACCCAACGGATGGTGTAGATCTGCCCTTTGCGGATGCCCTGATCGATCGAGACGTTCTTGAACTTGTCATCGATGCAGACGACCTTCTGCCCAACATGAAAATTGTACATCGGCAAATCCTTACGCTGCAGTCTGCTGGCAAATGCCACCGAGACGCAAAACCCTTTGTCTTCAGATAGCTGTGTTCACCCGCCAATTGCAACGCGCACACAGCAACTGTCATCGGCCCGGTCTTGTGCGGCACCTGCCCGGACGCATCATTTCGATTGATATTGGTCGTCGCTCACAAGTTCCAGCCAGTCGACCGCCTTGCCGTCCAGCGCTTCCTGGATGGCGATATGGGTCATGCCGGTCGTGGCCGTGGCGCCGTGCCAGTGCTTTTCGCCCGGCGGGAACCAGACAGTATCCCCTGCCCTGATTTCGCGAACCGGTTCGCCCCAGGCCTGGGCAAGGCCGCTGCCTGAGGTGACGATCAGCGTCTGGCCGAGCGGATGGGTGTGCCAGGCCGTGCGGGCGCCCGCCTCGAAAGTGACGGACGCGCACCGGACCCGTGCCGGCTCCGGTGCGTCGTGTACCGGATCCAGCCGGACACTGCCGGTAAAATAGTCTGCAGGCGGGCGAACCGACGGACGTGATCCACAGGCTTTGATTTCCATGACGATGGCTCCTGGTGTTTACTGCCAACGCAGCGGTTGTATTGATTGGTGGAACATAGCGCTTTCCAGCCCAATGTCTCCCCCGCCGCATCAGAGACCGGGCTCAGGCAAGGCCGGCTCTCCCTTCGATCACAGCGTATGGATCGTCACGTCCGGACAGGCCTTGCGGGCGATGTCGCAGAGATGCTGATGATGGGTCAGATAGATCACCTGGCCGACCCCGGCCATATCGGCCATCAGGGAAAACGCATGCCCGGCGCGTCCGTCGTCGAAGGTTTCCATGATGTCGTCGGCGATGAAGGGCAGTGATTCGCGTGTTGCGGCGATCTCGTGATAACCCGCCATGCGCAGCGCCAGATAGAGCTGGAAGCGGGTCCC
Organism: Pararhizobium sp. YC-54; assembly: GCF_025847205.1. Lineage (GTDB taxonomy): Bacteria > Pseudomonadota > Alphaproteobacteria > Rhizobiales > Rhizobiaceae > Pararhizobium. The sequence goes on from NZ_JAOYTH010000002.1 coordinate 131,690, forward strand.
CTTGGAGAGATCCCGCGCCAGTTTCGAGCCGCCACCGGCAGCATTGGCAATCAGGAATTCCTCACCCTTTTCGGCCTGTGTCGTCAACCCCTCATAGTCGCCACCGCTGATGACGCTGAAGGCCGCTGACGCCCGGCGCATCATGGCGCTGCGATGACGCTCGCGATAGAGCCTGAGCGCCGTTTCACCGGCAAGAATGCCCATGCGCAGCCGCAGATAGGCGGTCGCCCGCTCCTCGATCTCCGCAAGCACCGTGCGGCGTTTTTCGTCGATATGCGCCGCCGCATCGCCGCCGCCGATGGCGGCCAGCGCCTTTTCGGCATCACGCCGCTCGGCATGCAATTCGGCCCCGTCCCGGTCGGCTTGTTCAAGCCGGGACTGCAGGGCCGCCATTTCAAGCCGCAAGCCGTCCGCGTCGACGGCGCTCAACAACATTTCCGCTTCGTCGGCACGGCCAACAGCGAGCCTGGCCGCCAGGTCGGTTTCCGCCTCGGCAATCCGCTCGCGCAGGCGCTGCCGCGTCTTGACCCTTTCCAGATGGGCTCCAACCTCCAGCAGCGAGCCACTTTCGAACAGATCAAGCATGCCGCGTTTCTGCGCGTCGTGGCGTTCCCGCGCTTCGACCAACGCCCGGAGTTCGGCGTTGCGCGCGTCATTTTCGTCGGTAAGACGCCGGAAAAGCGCTTCCTGCCGTTCGGCGCCGGCCAACCGGTCGCGAATGGCCTGAACTGCCGCGAGCGGTTCGTCCGGTGTCGCCATGCCAAGGCGCTCGGCGAGGGCGCCAACGATAGCTGCGAACGCCAGCTGGTCCTTGCGCATGCCCTCGATTCGATGGTCGAGGTCCGCCTTTTTCTGGATCAGCTTGTCCAGATCCTGAAGGATGCTCAGGACAGGAGCGATCTCCTGCGGCGACAAGGGCGTCGCAGCCTCAGCCAGCCATGTGGCGCCGATGGCCTCCTGCCAGCGCGCAGTCCACTCAGCCATGTCCGCGCCGGCCGACGTCCATGCGGCCACGCGCGTGCACACAGCCGCCTCGGCCCGTTCCACAGCTTGCGCAGCCGTGACATGGGTTCGGTGGGCTGATTGGAGATCGTTGACAATGCGTTCGGCGAGGACGATGGCGTCCTCCAGCCGCGCTGGCATGTCCTTCGTCACGCCTTGGTCTTCCAACGCCTGTTTCAGGCGTTCCATCGCCTTGTTTTCGTCCGCCGCCGCAAGCCGCGCATCCTGGCGCGCCGCGCGAAGCTGGTTGCGCACCTCAAGGGCAGCCACCCGGCGCCCAAGCCACGCCACCAGCTGGTTCAGCTTGGTATCCTCAGGCAACCCGCAAGCAACGGCTGCAGTCGAAATCTCCGACCGCAGCGCGGCGATCGCCGCATGGGTTGCCTCATGCTGCTGGCGAAAGGCCGAAAGCCTGCCGTTGCGTTCGGCGACCGACAGCGAAAGCCCCCTTGCCTGCGCAAGATCCTGCGATCGGGCCAGCCTGAGCGCCGTCGCCTCGTCGTCTTTCCGCAGCACGGTTTCAAAAACCTGGGCGCTGTCGCCATCCAGCCGCTGCGCATGCGCCTGCCAGGCACGATCGCGCTCCTGCCGCAGCGCCAATGCGGCATCGTCGGCAGCAAAGCCCCCCGTTCGCGTCAATTCCTGAAGCCTCGCCTCGTCGGCAGCCGTCAGCGCCGTCTCTTCGGCGATCCTGTCGTTGAGCCGCTTCAGCTGTTCGGTGAGCGCCGATCGCCGCGCCGTCCACTCGGCAATATCGGTTTCGTCGGGGATGCAAACGGCGGCCAGACTGTCCGCATCGAGTTGCGATGGCGAAAGCGTAGCAAGCTTGTCGGCCAGAAGGTCGTCCAGCGCGGCAATTTGCCGGTTTGCCGTCTGTTGGCGCAACAGGCAATCATTCTGGCGCAGCGTTCGCAGCAGATCAGCCAGCGGTGCCGGATCGCCGGCGCGTGCCGAGCCTTCAGAAGCGAGCAGTGCCGCTTGCACCCTCACAGCCTCCGCATTTTCCGCCTCGGCACGGGTCTTTTCCCGCAGGGCTGCGTCCAGCCGTTCGTTCAGCGCGGCATGTTTTTGCGCCAGATCCTGCAGCCGGCCGGTTAAGGCAGCCGGCAGAATGAGTGCGGCGGCGTCAGGCATATCGGCCCGGTCGAGGCGGCCGATGCGCACGGCAATGTCGGCCGCGATCTTGGCGCACTCGTCGAGGCGATTGGGCATATCGCTTGCGGCTGTCCTGTGGCGGGCTTCCAGCCCGGAACTCTCCAGATCGCGGATATCGCCGGCAAGCGCCAGCACGGCGATATCCCGCTCGATGGCGGCGATCTCGGCGGCTCTCCGGTCGATATCGCCTTCCAGCTGCGCCAACCGGGCATCGATCTCGGTCTCCTCGCGCTGCAATTGCGGCAAAAGCACATGCCAGGCGGCCGGCGGCTCCAGCAGGTCGGCGAAGGCGGCAAGTTCGGAGCGCAAACCGCGCAGCCGCGCCAGAAGCGGCACCGCCTCGATGCGATCACGGGCGTGATCGAGGCAAACGCGCAGTTCCGCCCGCGCCTTCACGGCAACCTCATGCCGCTCGGCAGCTGCGTCACGCAGCTTGCGCAAGCCAGAAAATTCGCGGGCGTTGATATCGATGGCGGCTTTTTCGTCCTTTAACGTTTCAAGTTCCGCCTTCAGCTCCGCCAGCTTGTGCTTGCGGCCCTGCGGCTTGTAGAAGGCGTCCGCCTGCGCCTTCAGGCCGGACAGGATGGCGCTGCTGTCCGGCAGGCCGGAGCTGGCCGAAAACAGCAGAGCACCGAGTTCACCTTCGCTCTTCAGGATGCTTTCGCCGCCCTTTTCGATGCTGTCATCATCGAGCGAAAACATCATCTGGTAGGTCGCCCGGTCGATCGAACCGAGCGCCGCCGAAAACAGATTGTCCGGCAAGGCCTGATCATCGCCGTCCAGAAGCGAATTCTGGTTGCGTTTTACACGCGAGACGGCATGTACCCTGCCCCCGGTCTCGATGACACCGCCGACGCGCATCGTTGCGTAGGGATGCAGGAAGCCGTAGCCGCTCAGCCGCTCGATCCCGAACAGAAGGTCGAGGAACGCGGAAAACAGCGTCGACTTGCCCGCTTCGTTCGGACCGTAGACGAGATGAAAATCCGGGCTGCCGATACGGGCCTCGCCAAAGTCCAGGCTGCGTCCGGTGAATTTTCCATAGCGAACGAGATCGAGACGGTTGAGGCGCATCAGCGATCCGCCTCCGCATCACCGCCATGCAGATAGGCAAGGACGTCATCGCTGCCGGCGAGCGCCATGGCCTCGGCAAAACGCCCGGCAGCCTCTTCATCGACGGCCAGGCTTTCGCGCAGTTCGCGCGGCAGCTGCAGCAACAGCTCATCGAGCACGGCTTCCGCTTCCTGGCGAAAGGCGTGCGAAGCCAACACGTCGGTACGGATCAGTCCGGCAAGTTCCTCCACAGGATCGGGCCCCGCTTGAGATGCCCCCGCCTCCATGCCCCGGCAGTCGATATCGATCTTCTCGACCCAGCAACCGCTGAGACCGGCGGCGAGATTGGTGATTTCGGCCGAGAGGAAATCGGGATCACGCCTGAGCTTCCAGGCCAGCGGCGTCGTGCCTGTCAGCGAAATCCTGAGAATGAGGTGGTCGGCGCCGGCTTTATTTCGCAGCGATGACAGGGCTTCGCCTATGTTCTCCAGCATCTGGCGCCAGTCCTGTGCGCCGCTGAGATCGATGGTAACGCGCTCGAACACCGCCTGTCCGATATGATGCTCCCGGTGTCCCAACACACCATCGTCGCCGACAGTGACCAGCGTTACCGTCTTTGGCCCTGCCTCATTGATGTCGCGCCCCTGCGGCATGCCCGGCATGACGATCAACGGGCTCTCGGAGTGAACCTGGCGCATATGGACATGGCCAAGCGCCCAATAGTCAAAACCGTGCCGCGCAAGTTCGGCGACGCTCGTCGGCGCATAGGGATCATGGCCAGGCGTGCCGGCCAGACTGGTATGCAGCATGCCGATATTGACGGCATCGGCAATGGGTGGCTGAAAGGACGGCAACAGACTGTCGGGCGCATGCGGATTGGCAAAGCTGATGCCGTGGATATGGACTTCCCGTCCGTCACCGAGAGACTTGGCAAGTACCGGCTTCGCACGCCCGGTAAACACATGCACATTGGCCGGGAATGTCAGCTCGCGTGTCATCGCCGATTGTGAGTCGTGATTGCCGCGAATGAGGAACACCCGAATCCCGGCGGCTTCCAGCCGGCGCAGTTCGCTTGCCAGATAAAGCGCCGTGTTCATCGATGTCTGCGAGCCATCATAGAGATCGCCCGCGATCAGCAGGGCATCGACGCCCTCTTGCAGGCACAGATCGACGATCCTTGCGAGCGCCGTCCGGGTCGCGCCGCGCACCAGCTCGGCGAGGTCCGGATTTTTCAACGCAAGACTGCGCAAGGGTGAATCGAGATGAAGGTCGGCAGTATGAATGAAACGAAACGGCATAGCCGACCATGGCCCGGCGTCCAGCCTCGCGTCAATGCCGGCGATGGCCTGCTCCGACGTCTATTCAGGTCTTTCATCCAGGAAACATTGTTGGGGAGATTGGGTACCAAAGGCCAATGGCTGTCGATTAGACTTGACTATAATACCGACAATACCGTCATTTGACATGGCACCTCATAATATCCATATGAAACACATGAAATCCACATTCGAAGTCTCCGACAAGCTCTTTGAGCTCTACCATCGCGTTCACCGCCTCATCAACGAATCGATGACGGAGGAAGGCGTGTCGCTGGCGCGCAGCAAGTTCCTGTTTTTCCTAAGCAAACTCGGCCCCTGCCGGTCGACCGATATCGCCGGCGCGCTGAATTTTGCGCCGCGCACGGTGACCGAAGCCATCGACGGACTGGAGCGCGACAAGCTGGTGGTGCGCAAACCCGATCCGGAGGACCGCCGGGCGAAGATCGTCTCGATCACCGATGTCGGCCGGGTCGTGCTCGAGGCGGCCGAACATCCGAGAAAACAGCTGATCGAGGAAATTTTCTCGGCGCTCGATGACGAACAGCTCGACCAGATGCACGATATTGTCAGCCGGCTGGTCGCCAAGGCCGATGAAATCCGCAAGCGCAAGGAAGTCGGTGAAGGTGCTGGCGAAACTGCAGCCGAGTAACGCGCGCCTTCCCCAATCACTTCAGGACCAAATAGAAAAGGCCGGAACATCATGTCCCGGCCTTTTCCGTTACCGGTACGAACAGCAATTACATCGCGTTCATCGTACCGATCGGGAAGAACAGCGTTTCGCCCGAGGAATCGTCGACGCCGTCATTGTCGGTGACGACATAGCCGTTGCCGGCGGCATCGACCGTGAATCCCTCGACCTTGTCGACGACATAGCCGCCCAGAGCCTTGAGGTCAGGAATGAGGTCGCGGACCTCTTCCTTCTTGACGACGGGCAATTCGCCACCGAGCTTGGCCGGCTTCAAATCGGCAAGCGCCACGCGGTAGATTTTCTTCAGCTTGGCAGCCTGACCGATCAGGTTGTCGCGCTCGATGATATAGGCGTAGTCGCCGTGAACGGTGATTTCGGACAGGCCGACCCAGCCTTCCTCGGTCTTATCGAGCGGATAGCGCATCGCACCCCATTCCTCGGATGCAGGATTGTAGGACACAAGCTTGACGAAGCCCTTGTCGTCATCCTTCCAGGGCCGCTGCATTGCCATCCACAACGTCGTTGCATCGCCCTCGCCAACGCTTGTCACACCTTCGAAACCCCAACGCACTTCATTGGCACGCAGTTCTTCGGGAATGGCGATCTCTTTCTTGATCACGCCTTTGGCGTTCACACGGATGAGGGCGTTTGCATAGAGCTTGGCAGCATCGCCCTCTGAGGCCAGCCAGAAGCCGCCCTCGCCGTCATTGGCGATGCCTTCGATGTCGAGCTTCTGGGCGGGGGCGCCGTCACGGGTGATGGTGAGCGCTTCGGTGATCAGTGCCGGCTTCTGCGTGGCGTCGATCGTGAAGATGCGCGGCTGCGAGGAATAGACGGAATCGCTGACGGCATAGAGCTTGCCGGGCTGATCCTTGATAGCAGCGAGACCAGACAGAGCGCCGAAGCCGAGCGGAGCGCCGTCCTTTTCGGCGGAGGTGATCTGCGGATAGGCCGGGACACCTTCTGCACGCTCATAGATCATGACATGCGAGCGAGCGCCGCCGTCTTCGATGAGATCAACTTCGTTGGCGGTTGCCAGCAGGTTGCGCGCAGGGATAGCGACGCCGCCTTCCGGCGAGACACCCGACGGCAGGATCTGCTTGAGTTCTGGCTCTTCGCCGGTGTCCTTGTAGACGCCGACGACGGAAGCACGTTCGGCCAGAACGAAGAACAGCCTGTCGTCGCCGAAGGTTGCGGCCTCCAGGCCTTCCGGTTCGATACCCTTGGCCGCCGAACGCTTCTCGGGATAGTGGCCGATCGCGGCAACGGCGTGCTCGAAGCTGGCGCCCGATTCGAACAGGACCTTGCCGGCCTTGTCGAAGATGGTGAAACCGCGCGAACCGCCCTCGTAGTCGCCCTCGTTGGCAACCACCAGGCGGTTATCATCAAGCCATTTCACGGCATCCGGCTCGCGCTTGACGTCTTTCAGCTCGGCCGTGAAGGACAGCTTGCCGTCGCGCTTGTTATCGACGCCCGCAAGGTTCGCGGTGCCGGCCGAAAAATGCGACTTCACGGTACCGGTCGTGCCGTCGATGATGACGATATGATTGTTTTCCTGCAGCGTCAGCGCAATCTCGTTCTGGCCGTTGAAGGCCACGAATTCAGGCTCCGGATCGTCGCCGGCAACATCAGCGAGACCCGTCAGCGTCACATGCTTGATCGAGGCGCAATCGGCAGCGCCGTCCTTCAGAGAGACGATGACGAGATCGCCAGCCGGCATCTGCGGCAGCTTGCCGTCATTGACCTCTTCGTCGCGTTCGTTCTCGATGGCGATGGCGGCGAGCGTCTTGTCCTTGTTGACAGCAATCGAATCCGGCTGTCCGCCGAGATCGCACTGCGCGTCCATCTTCTTTGTCGCCAGATCGACGGTTGCCAGGAAGCCGGACGGCTTGACGAAGCTTTCGCGGGTGTTGACGGCAACCAGCGCCTTGGCGCCGGCGATCGCAACCGATGTCGGCTCACCCTCGAACGACAGGATACCGCCGGCCTTCGGAGCCTTCGGATCGGTGATGTCGATGAAGCCGATCGCCTTCAGCGGGCTGTCGGAATAGACCAGCGTATTGCCGTCCTCGCTGGCGGTGATGATTTCGGCCGAGGTGACGGACGTCTTGTCAGCATCGGCCGGCAGATTGTCGGCGACGGCGAACGAGGCAATGCGATTGAATACGGGTTCTGCATTGGCGCCTGACGCGGTCGAAGCGGCAAGCACGGCAGCAAGTGCTGCGGTGAGCGAAAATGTCTTCACGGGATGTCCCTCCTGATCAATGAATACGGAGGGGTTGTGATCGCGCAGTGTAACACCCGCATGACAGCCAAAGCATATTGGACAACAGCAAGGCGGCAAGGAAAAAGCCATCGCCACTAACGAAAAGAGGCCCGGGAAAACCCGGGCCTCGAATCAACCTGCTATCGAACCGTTGGCGTCTTCACCACGGTGCTGCAGATGAAACATGAAACTTAGTTCACGGCGTCCTTGAGACCCTTGCCGGCCGAGAACTTCGGCACGTTGCGTGCAGGGATATCGACTTCTGCGCCGGTGGACGGGTTGCGGCCCTTCGATGCTTCGCGGCGGCTGACCGAGAAATTGCCAAAGCCGACGAGACGAATGTCGCCGCCGTTCTTCAGTTCTGCCTGGATAACGTCGAAGATTGCATCAACTGCAGAAGATGCATCGGTCTTCGAGAGTCCGGCCTTCTCGGCAACTGCGGACACGAGCTCATTCTTGTTCATGTTTCCACCCCTTTCAATACTGGTTCGAAACGACTCAATTTTTAAGCCGAGGGCAGCATACGCGCGACCCCCGCCTTGGCAAACCCAATCGCTCTGAATCCCATGGAATGCAAGGCTTTGCGCACGGTTTTACATAAAAAAGACCGGCAAAAATGCCGGTCTTCCACTGTTTCCGTTCCAAATCAGTACTCAACCTGTGGCAGGCACCGCTTGAAGTTCAAGTCAAGCCCCCAAAGCGCGTCGTAATCTTTCAGATTCGCTTGCCGCGCTTTGGGTCTTTGATTTTGCGTATGCCGTTATCGCAAAACCGCTGCGCACTTTAGTGCGGCATGCTTAGTGGGCAATCGACACGCCAGCATCGTCCGCCGGGTCCGCAGCTGCGATCGGCACTACGTGCTTGGAAGGATCCCACTCGATCGCTTCGGGAACCCTGACCAGCGCGTGGCTCAGAACCTCGCCAATATGAGAGACCGGAATGATCTCCATAATGTTCTTCACGTTGTCCGGAATGTCCGCCAGGTCCTTGGCGTTTTCTTCCGGGATCAGCACCTTCTTGATGCCGCCGCGAAGCGCTGCGAGCAGCTTTTCCTTCAGGCCACCGATCGGCAGGACGCGGCCGCGCAGGGTGATTTCACCCGTCATGGCGACGTTCTTGTCAACGGCAATGCCGGTCATGATCGACACGATCGCCGTTGCCATGGCCACACCGGCGGACGGACCGTCCTTCGGTGTCGCGCCTTCCGGCACGTGCACATGGATGTCGCTCTTGTCGAACAGCGGCGGCTCGATGCCGAAGTCGATCGCACGCGAACGGACATAGGATGCCGCAGCCGAAATCGATTCCTTCATCACGTCGCGCAGGTTGCCGGTCACCGTCATGCGGCCCTTGCCGGGCATCATGACGCCTTCGATGGTCAAAAGCTCGCCGCCGACTTCCGTCCAGGCAAGCCCCGTGACAACGCCCACCTGGTCGGTGCGCTCGGCTTCGCCATGGCGATAGCGCGGAACACCGAGATAGTCGTTGACGTTCTCAGCGGTAACCTCGACCTTGTCGGTCTTGCCCTTGAGGATTTCGGTCACGGCCTTGCGGGCGAGCTTCATCAGTTCGCGCTCAAGGCTGCGCACGCCGGCCTCACGGGTGTAGGTCTGGATGACCGCACGCAGCGCATCGTCCGAAACGGAGAATTCCTTGGCCTGCAGCGCATGGTCGGCAATCGCCTTGGGCAAAAGATGCCGCTTGGCAATTTCCAGCTTTTCTTCTTCCGTATAGCCGGCGATGCGGATCACTTCCATGCGGTCCATCAAAGGCGCCGGAATGTTCAGCGTGTTCGCCGTGGTGATGAACATCACGTTCGAGAGGTCGTACTCGACCTCCAGATAGTGATCCATGAACGTCGAGTTCTGTTCCGGATCCAGCACCTCGAGCAGAGCCGACGACGGATCGCCGCGGAAATCCTGCCCCATCTTGTCGATTTCATCGAGCAGGAAGAGCGGGTTGGACTTCTTTGCCTTCTTCATCGACTGGATGACCTTGCCGGGCATCGAGCCGATATAGGTGCGGCGGTGACCGCGGATTTCGGCTTCGTCACGAACGCCGCCGAGTGCCATGCGGATATATTCGCGGCCGGTCGCCTTGGCGATCGACTTGGCAAGCGAGGTCTTGCCGACGCCCGGAGGACCGACGAGGCACAGGATCGGCCCCTTGATCTTCTGCGAACGCGCCTGCACCGCCAGATACTCGATGATCCGTTCCTTGACCTTGTCGAGGCCGAAATGGTCCAGTTCCAGCACCTTTTCGGCGTGGTTGAGATCGGTCTTGACCTTGGACTTCTTCGACCACGGAATGCCGAGCAGCCAATCCAGGTAATTGCGCACGACGGTGGCTTCCGCCGACATCGGGCTCATCTGGCGCAGCTTCTTGACTTCCGCGTCGGCCTTTTCACGGGCTTCCTTGGACAGCTTGGTCTTGGCGATGCGGTCTTCCAGTTCGGCCATCTCGTCGCGGCCTTCCTCGCCGTCGCCGAGCTCCTTCTGGATCGCCTTCATCTGTTCGTTCAGGTAATATTCGCGCTGGGTCTTTTCCATCTGGCGCTTGACGCGCGAGCGGATGCGCTTTTCGACCTGCAGGACCGAGATTTCGCCTTCCATGAAGCCGAGCGCCTTTTCGAGGCGCAGCTTGACGCTGGTCGTCTCGAGCATTTCCTGCTTTTCGACGATCTTGATGGACAGATGCGAAGCAACGGTATCGGCGAGCTTCGAATAATCCTCGATCTGGCTGGCAGCGCCGACGACTTCAGGCGAAATCTTCTTGTTGAGCTTCACATAGCTCTCGAATTCCGACACCACGGAGCGGCTCAGCGCTTCGATCTCGACCGGATCTTCCTCCGGCTCGGAAAGCGGATGCGCCATCGCTTCGTAGAATTCCTCGCGGCCGGTATAGCCGTCGATCTCGGCGCGCGTCCGGCCTTCGACCAGTACCTTGACGGTACCGTCCGGCAGCTTCAGCAACTGCAGCACGTTCGCAATGGTGCCGATCTGATAGATCGCAGCCGGTTCCGGATCGTCGTCGCTCGCGTTGATCTGGGTTGCAAGCATGATCTGCTTGTCGGTGCCCATGACTTCTTCCAGCGCACGGATCGACTTTTCACGGCCAACAAACAGCGGCACGATCATGTGCGGGAACACCACGATGTCGCGAAGCGGCAGCACCGGATAGGTCGCGCTGTCAATTGCCGGAGACGTTTTGCTCGTCATGTCATTTCCTTTCCGTCCCGTTTCCGGGCCCGTTACCCGAAGCGTTCAAGGGCGCTTCCGGTCCTCATTCTTTCCACTGTCAGGTGGAGTGTGTGACGTCTGTTTTCAACCCTTCGCCGACTACCGGCCTGGGAGGCGGCGTAGCCGGGTAGTAAACGGCATCTGACTGTCGCGGACCTTGCCGCGAAAGTTAACGCACACGCTTCGTACCGGGACCCACCGGCACAGAATCGTTACATAATCGCGTTGTTGACTGCTTTTAGCAATCGCTGATTCTCTCGAATGTTCATTCAGCCGCCCCTTCAACTGGCGAGATTTCCGGCGCACGGATCCCCGCCGAATATGCAGGGCTGCCATGCAGCAATTGCCGGCGCGACAGGCACAAGCAAAGCCGCACGACAACGCCGCGCGTACCTCATGACGCGCGACAGTCGCAGCATTTTAAATTTGCCGCATGAAAAAGGCCCGCACATGGCGGGCCTTTTTAAAAATCCGGTCCGGTCAAGCCGAAACGTTGGCCTTCTCGTCCGAGCGCTCCGAGTAGATGTAGAGCGGCCGGGCGGAACCCTTGACCACCTCGTCGGAGATGACCACCTCGCGAACGCCTTCCAGCGTCGGCAACTCGAACATCGTGTCGAGCAGGATCTTCTCCATGATCGAGCGCAGGCCGCGGGCGCCGGTCTTGCGGACGATCGCCTTGCGGGCGATTTCGCGCAGGGCGTCCTCGTGGAAGGTCAGTTCCACGTCTTCCATCTCGAACAGGCGCTGGTACTGCTTGATCAGCGCGTTCTTCGGTTCCGACAGGATCTGGATCAGGGCCGGCTCGTCGAGATCCTCGAGCGTCGCCAGCACCGGCAGACGGCCGATGAATTCCGGGATCAGGCCGAACTTCACCAGATCTTCCGGCTCCAGTTCGCGCAGGACTTCGCCGACGCGGCGATCTTCCGGTGCGCGCACCGCGGCGCCGAAACCGATCGAGGTCTTTTCGCCGCGCGCCGAGATGATCTTGTCGAGACCGGCAAAGGCGCCGCCGCAGATGAACAGGATGTTGGTCGTGTCCACCTGCAGGAATTCCTGCTGCGGATGCTTGCGGCCGCCCTGCGGAGGAACCGACGCGACGGTGCCTTCCATGATCTTCAGAAGCGCCTGCTGCACGCCCTCGCCCGAGACGTCCCTGGTGATCGAAGGATTGTCGGACTTGCGCGAAATCTTGTCGACTTCGTCGATATAAACGATGCCGCGCTGTGCCCGCTCGACATTGTAGTCGGCCGACTGCAGGAGCTTCAGGATGATGTTCTCGACGTCCTCGCCGACATAACCGGCTTCGGTGAGCGTCGTGGCATCGGCCATGGTGAACGGCACGTCGATGATACGTGCCAGCGTCTGCGCCAGGTAGGTCTTGCCGCAACCGGTCGGACCGACGAGCATGATGTTGGATTTCGCCAACTCGACGTCGGTGCCCTTGGCGGCATGGGCCAGGCGCTTGTAATGGTTGTGGACGGCAACCGACAGGATACGCTTGGCCTGTTGCTGGCCAATGACGTATTCGTCGAGAACCTTGATGATCTCCTGCGGCGTCGGAACGCCGTCGCGGGACTTGACCATCGACGTCTTGTTCTCTTCGCGGATGATGTCCATGCAGAGTTCGACGCATTCATCGCAGATGAACACCGTCGGCCCGGCAATCAGCTTGCGGACCTCGTGCTGGCTCTTTCCGCAGAAGGAGCAGTATAGGGTATTCTTGGAGTCACCGCCGTTGCTACCGCTGACCTTGCTCATATCACTTTCCTTCCAGCACGCCGGACACCTCCTGCAAGGTGACCCGGACTACTCAACCTGCTCCGCTATTCCCTGCCATTCATGCGCAAGGAGATGGCGCTTTCGGGAGTACGAACCGGCTTCAAACAACCATGTTTGATGTCCGGCAGCAACGAATCTCCCACCGAATACCGAATGCTAGGACTTCAAACTTCAACATAGCATTAACGGTCGATATTAACGGCTTTGGCCTGCGGATAAAGCCCATGAGAGATACAATTGTGTCACAAATGCATTTATCCGCACACAAAAGCTTAATTTCATGCCTCCGCGGCGGCCTCCATGGCCTCACGCGAGGTGATGACCTTGTCGACGACACCCCAGCTCAGCGCTTCGTCCGCAGTCATGAAGTGGTCACGGTCAAGCGTCTGTTCAACCTCTTCATAGGTCCGGCCGGTGTGCTTGACGTAGACTTCATTCAGGCGGCGTTTCATCTTCAGGATATCGCGGGCATGCCGTTCGATGTCGGATGCCTGGCCCTGGAAGCCGCCTGATGGCTGGTGAACCATGATACGGGCGTTTGGCGTCGCAAAACGCATGTCCTTGTGACCGGCGGCCAAAAGCAGCGAGCCCATGGATGCCGCCTGGCCGATGCAGAGCGTCGAAACAGCGGGCTTGATGAACTGCATCGTATCGTAGATCGCCATGCCGGCGGTGACGACGCCACCCGGCGAATTGATGTAGAGGGCGATTTCCTTCTTCGGGTTTTCAGCCTCGAGGAACAGCAGCTGGGCGCAGATCAGCGTCGCCATGTGGTCTTCCACAGCACCCGTCAAAAAGATGATGCGCTCTTTCAGGAGACGCGAAAAGATATCGTAGGAGCGCTCGCCGCGATTGGTCTGTTCTACGACCATCGGCACCAGAGCCATAGCGGTATCAACGGGATTTCTCATGTCAAACCTTTGTCTAGCTGGTGCGCAAACCCTTTTGCACACCGGGAATCATCGGGAATATCTCTTGTCCATACATAGAGTGTCCAAGTACCCGACTTCAAGTCGCCAACTCCGCATAACGTTAATAGCCGCGCAGAGCCGGGACATCGTCATCCCGACGCCACCCTGCCAGTCTTTTAGCTGATCCTAACGGGCGAGATAGAGGAAAGAACGGTTTTTGAGTTTTTTCGCACAGGCTTTCGGTCTTTCAGAGTGAAAAATCGGTAAATGCCGGTCAGAGCTGCGATTCGATCGGCAGGATGCTGATGATCCCGGCGGTCAGGCGGCGCCAAAAACCGGCCTCCGGTTCGCGGTGAAGGACGCGGGCTTCATCGCCTGCACGGTCGTGCCAGCGCAGGCGTCCCTTGTCGAGCGACAGCCGGAAGCTGTTTTCGGGGCTCGTTTCCGCGTCGAAAATGGCCTCCACCTCCTTGACCAGCGCCGGATGGGTGAAGAGCACGCCCATTTCCGTATTCAGCGATGCCGAGCGCGGGTCGAAATTCATCGAGCCGACAAAGCCGGTTTTTCCATCGACCGTAAAAGCCTTGGTATGGAGGCTGGCGCCGCGCGAGCCGAACAGCGACATCCGCTGCGGATCGCCGAATTCGTGCGTGGCCTTCAATTCGAACAGGGCCGCTCCGCCCTTGAGCAGCGCCTTGCGGTAGTTGGCGTAGCCGCCGTGCACCGCAGCAACATCGGTGGCGGCCAGCGAATTGGTCAGCACCTCGACCGTGACCTGCCGCTGCACCAGCCGCGCGATTTCGGCAATGCCCTGCGCACCGGGGATGAAATAGGGAGAAATGACCCGGACACCATGCTGCGCCGACGTCAGAACCGGCATCAGTTCCCGCATGACCCAGTTGCTGCGTTTCTGCAGAAACGCCTTTTCGGGCGGATCCGATACCAGCATGGCAGTACTCGTCCAATGCAGTGCCGTCTCCACCGGCAACAGGCGGCCATCCTGCATCGCGCTGTCGGCATGCGCCACATAATGCCGGCCGCCCGATGTCGCCGCGATCTTTTCAAGCTTGGCCCTGAAAGCCGGCAGATAGTGCGCGCCAGGCGTCCGCAGCGAGCCGATCGGCACCACGACCGGACTATTCCAGTAGAGATCGAAGATCGTCGCAGAATCCTCCACCACAGGCCCCAGCATCCAGACATCGAGATCGCGAAAATTCGACTGCTCATCCGCATCGAAATAGGCGTCGCCGATATTGCGGCCACCGGCGATCACCAGACGCCCATCGGCGATCCATTGCTTGTTGTGCATGCGCCGCGTGGCGCGGAAAGGCCGCAGCATCATCTCGAAACCGCGCCGGAAGCGATCGGTGCGTGCACGGCTGGGATTGAACAGGCGAACCTCGATGTTCGGATGGCCATCAAGCGACAGGCACATGCGGTCGTGCAGGCCGGCATTGATGTCATCGAGAAGGAGCCGGACGCGAACGCCGCGATCGGCAGCGGCCAACACTTCGCGTATCAGCATCCGACCGGTCAGATCGTTCTTCCAGTAATAATATTGCAGATCGAGGCTGCGGCCCGCCTTGCGCGCCGACACGGCCCTCAGCGCAAAAGCAGCCATATTGTCGGAGATCAGCGAAATGCCGTTGAGGCCAGTGTGTTCGTGCAAAAGAGGCAAGGCCAGCCGGTCGAGCTCTGTCTGATCTCGTTGCGGCGGCAGCGCAGTTGACGCCGGCCCCTGCAGCCGCCGTCCGAAACGGCCATAGGCATAGACGACGACCAGCGCCAGCAGACCGAATACAAAAGCGGATAGAGCGACGATATGAGCCCGCATGCTACGACCTGTTCGTCATGGTTGAGCCGCTGAAACCGCTTCGATCGGATTTCCGGCCCCCAGCGCTGCCTTGAGATCGATATAGGCCTTGATCGGCAGGTGATCGGAGGCCACGCGGGAAAGCGGCGTATTGTGAACCTCTACGGCGGTGACCAGATTGTGCGGGCTTCCCATCACCCGGTCGAGCGCCAGCAGAGGAAAGCGCGAGGGAAAACTCGGCACCGCCGTTGCGGCATGATCAAAGACGGGACTGAGCGAACTCAGCGCCGAGCGGCGTCCCATCCGCCACTCGTTGAGATCGCCGATCAACAGTGTCGGCCGCTCCTCCGCCTCGCTGATGGCAGCGATGATCGCTTCGGCCTGGCGGGCGCGCGAATGCCGGAGCAGGCCGAAATGAGCGGCAATGATTCTCAGCGGACCTGCCTTCAAATCGAGATCGACGACCAGCGCGCCGCGCGGCTCGACGCCGGGCAACTTCAACTGGTGAACCTTGGCGACGGCCCCCTCGCGCAACAGAAGCACATTGCCGTGCCAGCCGTGTCCCTTGGCGGAGAAGGCGGCGATCGGCACTGCGATCAGGTGACAGTCGCGATGCAACCGTTCGAGGTCAAGCAGCCCCGCGCGTTCGCCAAATCGCTGATCGGCTTCCTGAAGGGCGATGATATCGGCGCCGATTTCACTGATCACGTCGGTGGTGCGGCCGGGGTCGAAGCGGTTGTCGGTACCGACACATTTATGGATATTGTAGGAGGCGATGACCGTATCGCCACGCTCCCCCGCCGGGTCCCTGCCCGCAAGCGACACACGCTTCCCGCGGATGGCAGCCAGAATGCCCTGTGAAAGGCTGGTATGCGACGAAGCCATAGTCTCTCTCTGGTCGTTGCCGTTCGTCATCCATGAAATAGACATGTCACCCCGCAAGGCAAGGCGGGATCAGTCATATGCCTGTTTTCGTCAGCGGGCGATGTTTTTCCGGGTAGCAAAATCTGACATGAGCGTGGCAAGGGCCTTGCCGGTCACGCCACCTGCACCGTAAATCGGAACCTGACCCTATCGTTTCATCCAGCGAGAATGCCAAATGCCCGCACCTTCTGCCATCGCCATCACGCCCTCGACCCGCAATGTCAGCATCGACGTCCGCAATCCCGCCTTTTACAAAAATCCGCTGGCCTCCTACGCCGCTCTGCATGCGCAATGTCCATCCTTTTTCTGGGAAGAGCCGCAGCAATGGTATTTCGCGGGATACGACCAGGTGAACAGCCTTTTGCGCGACCGCCGTTTCGGCCGGCAGATCCTGCATGTGGCGACGCGTGAGGAATTGGGTCTGCCGGAGCCCAAGCCGCATCTGGCCGATTTCGACCGGCTGGAGGCCTATTCGCTGCTTGAGCTTGAGCCACCGGCGCATACGCGGCTGCGCACGCTGGTCAACCGTGCCTTCGTCTCGCGCCAGATCGAACAACTGAAGCCGGAAATCGCGGCACTGTCGCATTCCCTCATCGACGGCTTCGAGAAGGACGGCGAGGTCGAGCTTCTGAAAACCTATGCCGAAATCGTTCCGGTGACGGTGATCGCCCGCATGCTCGGCGTGCCGGTGGAGATGGCGCCAAAACTGCTCGACTGGTCGCATCGCATGGTGAAGATGTATGTGTTCAACCCGACGCTTGAGACGGAACACGACGCCAACCGGGCCTCGGCCGAGTTCGCCGACTACCTGAAGGGCATCATCGACTGGAAACGCAAAAATCCCGCCGACGATCTGTTGACCCACATGATCACCACCGAAAAGGACGGTGAACGTCTGTCCGACGACGAGCTGATCTCGACGGCGGTGCTGCTGCTCAATGCCGGACATGAAGCGACCGTGCACCAGCTCGGCAACGCCGTGCGCACCCTGCTTGAAACCGGAACGTCCGCAAGAGACGTGTTTTCCAGCGACGCCGCCACGGAACGGACCATCGAGGAATGCATGCGTTATGCCGCGCCGCTGCACATCTTCCAGCGCTACGCCCTTTCCGACATCGAGCTTGAAGACGGCATCAGCCTGAAAAAAGGCGACAAGATCGGGCTGCTGCTCGGAGCGGCAAATGTCGACCCGAAGAAATTCTCAGATCCCCTGACCTTCCGCCCCGAGCGGAACGAAGGCGCCCATGTCTCGTTCGGCGCCGGCCTGCATTTCTGCATCGGCGCGCCGCTGGCACGGCTGGAGCTGAAACTGTCGCTGCCGATCCTGTTCGAACGGCTGCCGGACCTGCGGCTGAAGAGCGAGCCTCAGGTCAAGGACAGCTATCACTTTCACGGGTTGGAGCGGCTGGAGCTGGAGTGGTGACGGAGCGCGCTGCAACTGAGCGTGCAAGCGCGTTCCGGCCTGCCGCTCAGACCCGAATGACATAGTCCTTGCGAGTCGTTTCAACCACTTCCCAGGTTCCCTTGAAGCCGGGTCTGAGGATCATGCTGTCGCCGGCCTTCAAATGCGTCTCGGCGCCGCCGTCTTCGGTGACGATGGAAACGCCGGACAGGATGTGGAAATACTCCCATTCGTCATAGGCAATGCGCCACTTGCCGGGCGTCGCCTCCCAGATGCCGGCATAGATGCCGCCTTCAGCTTCCTCGACATTCCAGGTGCGGAATTTTGGCGTGCCGGAGATCAGCCGGTCCGGTGCCGGGGCGCCCACTTCAGGTTCGAGAGACGTCGGATCGAATGTCAGCGCGTGGGTCATGGATGCTCCGTAACGGAAGGGGATGGATCAGGTTTTGTTTGCCAAAACATGTGAATCATACCCGTCGAGTTCTCAACATAATTTTCTGCCGTCAAAGCCGGATGAGACAGACTACCCTTTCGGCCTGACGGCCTGATAGACCCTGCTCGTCCCGTCCTTGCCAATGGCGATGACATCGTAGGATGCGTCCGGATCATCTCCCATGCCCAACGAACCGGCCGGCATGCCCGGAACAGACAGCCCCGCCAGATCCGGCTTTTCGGTCAACAGCCTTGTCAGCGCCTCCAGCGGAACGTGGCCCTCCAGGTAGTATCCCGCCACCAGCGCGGTGTGGCAGCCCCGCAGGTCACCGGGGACTTTGTAGCGGTCCTTGACGGCGTCGATGTCGGCGACGTCTTCGGCCTTGACGGAAAACCCGGCTTTTGCCATCGCCTCAGCCCAGGCGTGGCAACAACCGCAGTTCGGATCCTTGTACACGACCATGCGTTCCCTGGCCGCCTGCGCCCGTCCAACCACGGCAAACGATCCGGCGGCAATAACGGAACATAGCAATTCTCTTCTTCTCATTTGGACGTTTCCTTCCGGATGTGATTCCACCAGTTTCATCGCCGCCAAAGACCTTAGTCGAAGCAACTACGCTTTTACGGAAGAATACGTATTTGACCCAAGGCCGCAACGGCGGTCCCGATCGAACCCGAAATGTAAAAAACGTTCAGCCGGAAAACTGGCCCTTGACCCTCCCACCATTGGAAGCCCCATATCAGGGCAACCCCATTAAAAGGAGACCTCAAGATGTATGAATTCGACATCCAGAACATGACCTGCGGCCACTGCAAGGGCACCGTCGAAAAGGCCATCAAGGCCGCCGATCCGGCTGCCGTCGCCACCGTAGACCTTGCTTCCAGCAAGGCGACCGTCGAAACGACGCTCGACCCTGCCGTCATCGGCCAAGCGATCCAGGACGCCGGATATCCGGTGTCCTACGCAAGACGTTGAGATCAGCAAACGCCGGTCCCGGCTTGCCCGGGGCGGGCGCCGCCGCGGGGCCGGAGAAATCCCCAAGACACCCCTTGACCTTCCCATCATGGGAAGGACTAACTATATGGGCAGTGAGCAAAGGGATCAGCCCAAATGACTGCCATATCGAAGATCGAAACATCGAAGTCCCTGCCCGTCCCGACCGATTTCGGGATCGAGGGCATGAGCTGCGCGTCCTGCGTCGCGCGGGTCGAGAAAGCCATCGCCGCGGTGCCGGGCGTTGCTTCGGCCGTCGTCAACCTGGCGACCGAACGCGCCACCGTCACCTATAACGAACCGGTACCGGCCGAAGCCATCCTTCAGGCCATCGAGAAGGCGGGCTATGAACCCAAACTCGATACGCGGGAACTCCGCGTCGAAGGCATGACCTGTGCTTCGTGCGTCTCCCGTGTCGAGAAGGCTCTGAAAACCGTTCCAGGTGTGACGGCTGCCTCGGTCAATCTGGCGACAGAGACGGCGACTGTCCGTATCGTCTCCGGAACGCCCGCACGCGCCCTGGAGGATGCCGTGCGCGCCGCGGGTTACGAGCCGCACAAGGTCGCAACAGGCGGCCTCGCAGACGGCAACGAGGATCGTCGGGACCGCGAGGCAAACCGCCTGAAGATATCGCTGGCCCTGTCGGCCGCGCTAACGCTTCCCTTGTTCCTGCTTGAGATGGGGTCGCATTTCATTCCGGCCGTCCATGACTGGGTCATGGTCAACATCGGCATGGGCAACAATCTTGTCATTCAGTTTGTGCTCGCCACCATCGTCCTGTTCGGACCCGGTCTCCGCTTCTTTCAGAAAGGCGTTCCCAACCTGCTTCGCTGGACCCCCGACATGAATTCTCTGGTCGTGCTCGGCACCTCGGCCGCCTGGAGCTATTCAGTCGTCGCGACATTCCTGCCGGGCGTGCTGCCTTCCGGTACCGCCAACGTCTACTACGAGGCGGCCGCCGTCATCGTCACGCTGATCCTGCTCGGCCGTTACCTGGAGGCGCGCGCCAAAGGCAAGACCAGCCAGGCGATCAAGCACCTCATCGGCCTTCAGGCAAAGACCGCGCACGTGAAGCGCGGCGAGGACTTCGTCGAGATCGAAATCGGAGACGTGGTCCTCGGCGACATCGTGCGCATCCGCCCCGGCGAAAAAGTCCCGGTCGACGGCCGCGTCACCGAAGGCGCGTCCTATGTGGACGAGTCGATGATCACGGGCGAACCCGTTCCGGTCAAGAAATCTTCAGGCGACGATGTCGTTGGCGGCACGATCAACAAAACCGGGGCCTTCACCTTCGAAGCGACAAAGATCGGCGCGGATACGCTGCTTGCCCAGATCATCAAGATGGTCGAGGCCGCGCAAGGCTCGAAGCTGCCGATCCAGGCACTCGTCGATCGGGTTACGGGATGGTTTGTCCCGGCTGTCATTGCAGCCGCTGCCCTGACTTTCATAGCTTGGCTGCTCTTCGGCCCCTCGCCTGCGCTGACCTTCGCTCTGGTCAATGCCGTCGCGGTGCTGATCATCGCCTGCCCCTGCGCCATGGGCCTTGCTACCCCGACATCCATCATGGTCGGCACCGGTCGCGGGGCCGAGCTCGGCATCCTCTTCCGAAAGGGCGAAGCACTCCAGACTCTGCGCGACGTCGATGTCGTGGCACTGGACAAGACTGGCACACTGACCAAGGGTAAGCCGGAATTAACAGACTTTACCGTCAATGACGCCTTCGATCGCAACGAAACGCTCCGCATCGTCGCCAGCCTGGAGACGCAGTCCGAGCACCCGATTGCCGAAGCCATCGTTGCCGCAGCGAGGAATGAAGGACTGGCCCTTGCCGAGGTCTCGGATTTCGAGGCTGCCCCGGGCTACGGTGTCAGCGGCAGGATCGGCGGTCGGGCGGTGCTGGTCGGCGCGGACCGGGCGATGACGAGGAGTGACATCGATATCTCGCGGTTTTCGGATCAGGCGGCCGCTCTCGGCGATGCGGGCAAGTCGCCGCTCTATGCCGCCATCGACGGCAGACTGACCGCCATCATCGCCGTGTCCGATCCCGTCAAGGAAACGACGCCGCAAGCGATCAAGGCTCTGCACGCGCTCGGCCTGAAGGTCGCGATGATCACGGGGGACAACAGGCGCACCGCGCAGGCGATCGCCCGCCAGCTCGGCATCGACGAGGTCGTCGCCGAAGTCCTGCCCGACGGAAAGGTCAAAGCCGTCAGCAAGCTGCGCGAGGGCGGACGCAAGGTGGCGTTTATCGGCGATGGCATCAACGATGCCCCCGCCTTGTCGGAAGCAGACATCGGTCTTGCGGTCGGAACCGGAACCGACATCGCCATCGAGAGCGCCGATGTCGTGCTGATGTCGGGTGATCTCAACGGCGTGCCGCGGGCGATTGCCATCAGCAAGGCGACGATCCGCAACATCCGGCAGAACCTGTTCTGGGCCTTCGCCTACAATGTCAGCCTGATCCCCGTCGCTGCGGGCGCACTCTACCCGTTGAACGGCACGCTGCTGTCGCCGATCCTCGCGGCCGGCGCGATGGGCCTGTCGAGCGTGTTCGTGCTGGCAAACGCACTGCGACTGCGGCGCTTCAAGACAAATTGACGGAAGGAACCACGATGAACATCGGTGAAGCATCCAAGGCCTCGGGCGTCTCGACCAAGATGATCCGCTACTACGAACAGATCAAGTTGATCTCGCCAGCCCATCGCACGGAATCGAGCTATCGGACGTACACCGACAACGACGTTCACACGCTGCAATTCATTCGCCGTGCACGCGATCTCGGGTTCTCGGTCGAGCAGATGAAGGCCCTGCTGGCCTTGTGGCGGGACCGCTCGCGGGCAAGCGCCGACGTCAAGGCGATTGCGCTTGAACACATCGCGGAACTCGAGCGCAAGGCCGCAGCGATTGCCGCGATGACGAAGACGCTCAAGCATCTGGCCAGTCATTGCCACGGCGACGAACGGCCGGACTGCCCGATCATCGAAGGCTTCGCCGAGACCCTTGGTGAGGGGCCCGGTGTGCCGTCCAAGTTCGGACTGGCCAACGTCGTCTAAAGTAAACCTGATAGTCGCCTTGCCCCGCAATAGCGCATGCGGGATGTGCGGCATCGGACATTGGATGCCCGAACGCGACCACAAAAGGTCCGCGGACCTCTTGACCTTACCAGCGTTGGAAGCCTCATCTGTCGCTTCGGATCGAATTTGCCGGCCGCCACACAAACGGCGCAAATTCAAAGAAGTCATTGGTGGCAGTTGAAGCCGGCGCCTTTTGAAAGTAGCCCTTTGGACATGAACGGCATGTATCGAATCATTTGCAGCAGGCTGCTGATTCTGATCAGGCTCGCGATCATCGTATCGCTCGCCGGATACTCGCTGTCCAATGCCACCGCCGCCATGCATGGTCAGAATTCCGTTAAGGTCCAGCAAACCGTTTCGATGCCAAAGGACCACCACGGTTCCGGGATGGCGGCGCACGATCGCCACGGCGATGTATCAGCAGACGACGACGGCAATGGCGATGGCATCAAGCTCGCCAAGCAGGAATGCTGCAACGACTTCTGCGTCAGTCTGGCGATCATCACGTCCAGCGACTCGATGGGCGGCCCCGTCGTGTCCCCAATCCGCGAATTCCTGAACGACAGCCACGTTGCCGGCGAACTCGTTCCTTTGCATCGGCCCCCGAATATCTGAACAGGACATGCCCGTCCTTGCGGGTCTGAACGTGCGCTGACGAGCAGGATTTGCCCGTTGCGCCGCTGATATCTCCTATTCGGATCATACCATGAACCTCAAGTTTCTGGTGGCCGCCATGCCGCTCCTTGCGAGCGGGTGCGCAGCCACACTGCCTCCTGAAGTGATCGCTTCGGGCGATCCTGCCTACTCGCCGGCCGACGTCCGTCCGGTCAGCTACCAAAGCCCCGTCGCGGGTTACACACACCGCGTCCCGGTCGATCCCAAGCCGTGGCGCGATCAAAATGACGCGCAGGCTCCGGACGGAGGCGCGTCATGAGCGTTGCCAAGCTCAAGCTCGCGGCGACCGTCGCGCTCCCGCTCATCCTTGGCGGATGCGTCTCAGCTGCCGAATACTCCGCTGCGAACTCCGGATTCTCGATGGTCTCGAACAAGACGGCCGAGGCGACCGGCAAGGACACCGTCTGGGTGCAGAACCGTCACGACGCCCAGGCGGCAACCGGTCGCGTCAAATCCCTGCTGGCGAAAAAGACCGTGGACGCCGAGACAGCGGTGCAGGTTGCCCTTCTGAACAACAAGGGCCTGCAGGCGGCCTATGCCGGCCTCGGTGACTCCTCGGCTGATGCCTGGCAATCGACCATGCTCGTGAACCCGACCGTCGGCGTCGGACTGACGGGGATCGGCACACCGGGTCTGGAAGCCTTCAAGTCGGTCGAGGGGGTGATCGCCTCCAACATCCTGGCCCTCGCCACCCAGAAGCGGAACGTCGAAATCGCCGATGGCGAATTCCGCAAGGCCCAGCTCAATGCGGCCCTGCAGACCTTGCAGCTCGCCGCCGATACCCGGCGGGCTTGGATCAACGCCGTTGCGTCCAGGGAAACGGTCGCCCAGCTCAACCAGGCGCAGGTAGCGGCTGATGCGGCTTCGGAACTCGCGAAGAAGATCGGTGAGGCAGGTTCACTCACGAAGGGCGGGCAGGCGCGCGAGCACGTCTTCTACGCCGAAATCACCGGACAGACAGCCAAGGCACGGCTTGAAGCCCGTCTTGCCAAGGAGGAGTTGACAAGGTTGATGGGACTGTGGGGTCCGGACACGGATTACACGATTCCCAACAGCCTGCCCCAGCTTCCCAAGGCTCTCGTCAAGCGCGACCTGATCGAAGCGGAGGCGCTCCAGCGCCGGATCGACCTCCAGATGGCAAAGCTCGACCTCGCCACGGCGGCGAAGTCCTACAAGCTGACGGAAGCCAGGCGCTATGTCACCGACCTCGAAATCCTGACGGGTTTCGAGACCGAGCGTGAACTCGAGGACGGTAAGAAGAAGGTCGACACGACCGGGAACGTCGAGCTGGAGTTCGTCATCCCGATCTTCGACAGCGGCAAGGCCCGGATGCGCAAGTCGGAACTCGCCTACATGCGAGCGGCGAACCTGCTTGCGGAAAAAGCAGTCAACGTCCGTTCCGAGGCCCGCTCGGCCTATCAGGCATACCGCGCGAACTACGATATCGCCCGCCACTACCGCAACAGCGTCGTTCCCCTGCGCACCAGGATCGAGGAAGAGTCCCTCCTCACTTACAACGGCATGATCACCAACACGTTCGAACTGCTCGCCGACAGCCGGGAGAAGATCAACTCGATCCTCCTGGCCGTCAACGCAAAACACGATTTCTGGTTGGCCGAAGCCAATCTCGCGCCTGCCATTTACGGCGGCGGCGCGGGTGCAGCCGGTGGTGAAACGGAAGTCGCAGCGGCTGCCGAAAGCGGCGGCGGCGGTCACTAGGAAAGGACACGACATGTTCAACAGAAGACAGATACTGGGGGCCAGTGCGGCACTGGTTTCGACGGCCGCCTGGGCGAAGACCTCCAACATGGGCCTGCCTGAGGCTGCGATCATGGAAAACGCCGAAACACAGACTCCGGTCAGACCCTCATCAGGACCAGACTATACCCCGGTGGTGACGCTCAACGGCTGGACCCTGCCGCATCGCATGAACAACGGCGTCAAGGAGTTCCACCTTGTTGCCGAACCTGTCGAGCGCGAGATGGCCGAAGGCATGACGGCGCATCTCTGGGGCTACAACGGCCAGTCGCCGGGGCCGACGATCGAGGCGGTCGAAGGCGACCGCGTCCGCATCTTCGTGACCAACAAGCTGCCGGAACATACGACCATCCACTGGCACGGCATGATCCTGCCGTCGGGCATGGACGGCGTCGGCGGGCTGTCGCAACCGCACATCCCGGTCGGCAAGACCTTCGTCTACGAGTTCGACCTCGTGAAGTCGGGGACCTTCATGTACCACCCGCATTCCGACGAAATGGTCCAGATGGCCATGGGCATGATGGGGATGTTCATCATCCATCCCAAGGACGAGACGTTCATGCCGGTGGACCGGGACTTCGTGTTCCTGCTGAGCGGTTACGACATCGATCCGGGCACCTACGTTCCCCGTGTGATGGAGATGACGGACTTCAACCTCTGGGCCTGGAACAGCCGCGTCTTTCCCGGGATCAGTCCGCTCGTCGTCTCCAAGGACGACCGGGTACGGGTGCGGGTCGGCAACCTCACCATGACCAACCACCCGATCCACATGCACGGCTACGACTTCGAGGTCACCTGCACCGACGGCGGCTGGGTGCGGCCGGAAGCCCGCTGGCCGGAAGTCAGCATCGACATCCCGGTCGGCGCGATGCGGGCCTACGAGTTCGACGCCAAATACGTCGGTGACTGGGCGATCCACTGCCACAAGTCGCATCACACGATGAACGCCATGGGCCACGACGTCCCGACCTTCATCGGCGTCGACAAGAAGGACGTCGCGGAAAAGATCAGGAAACTCCGCCCCGAATACATGCCGATGGGGACCGCCGGCATGGCCGACATGGGCGAGATGGAAATGGAAATTCCGGAGAATACGGTCCCGATGATGACCGGATGGGGTCCGCACGGCCCGATCGAGATGGGCGGCATGTTCTCCGTCGTCAAGGTCCGCGAGGGAATTTCCGTAGGCGATTACACCGATCCCGGCTGGTACGAAAACCCACCCGGTACACAGGCCTGGGAGTGGACGGGAGAGCTGCCCGACACGACCAAAGCCAAGGACGCAAAGACACAGATCACGCCCAAGCCAATGAAGCACGGCTGATCGTGAAATCTATCCCATCAAACAACCAAAGGACTGAATCATGAAGACTGCAATTATCGCATTGTTCCTCGCGGCGCTCGCCTCTCCGGCCCTTGCCGCCGGTTCGCACGCCGGCAATCACGACGAAGCTATGGCCGTCGGTGAGCCCGGCAAGAAGGCGCAGGCCACCCAGACCATCCGCGTTTCCATGAAGGAAACGGACGACGGCAAGATGATCTTCACGCCCAACACCTTCAAGGTCCGCAAAGGTCAGACCATCGTCTTCTCCATCAAGAACGCGGGCGAGCTGGACCACGAGTTCGTCCTCGACCAGGAAGACGAGATCATGGAGCACAAAGCCGCGATGGAGAAGTTCCCGGAGATGGAACATGACGACCCGAACGCGATCCGTCTGGCAGCCGGAAAATCCGGCGAGATCGTCTGGAAGTTCACCAACGACGGCACGTTCAAGATCGCCTGCCTCGTTCCCGGCCACTACGACGCCGGAATGCATGGCGACGTCACCGTCGCCAAGAAGTAAGCCGACAGCAAGACATAACCCAATAGAAGGAGACATGACATGAAATCGATTATCAGGCTGGCCGCAACGACGGTTGCCGTCATCGCGCTTGCCTCCGGCGCATTCGCCGCCGAATTCACCAAGGGCACTGTCAAGAAGATCGATGCCAAGGCGAAGAAGGTCACGCTGGTCCACGAGGAACTCAAGTCGCTGGAAATGCCTGCGATGACCATGGTGTTCCGGGTCAAGGATGACGCCATGCTCGAAAAGCTCAAGGAAGGCTCAAACATCGAGTTCGTCGCCGAGCGCGTCGAGGGCAAGCTCACAGTGACGGAAATCAGGTAAGTTCAGCGGACGCCGGGCTATCTGTGCCCGGCGTCCGTTTTCCCGCGTGTCTTAGGATCAATCGAAACATAGACCGCATCGGCTAAAAAATCAGATGTTCTTGGCGAACCACATCAGGCTTTCGCCAGCGACTGCTCGAGATCGGCGATGATGTCGGCGACATCCTCGATGCCGACAGACAGGCGAACGACTTCCGGGCCAGCGCCGGCTGCCGTCTGCTGTTCTGCCGTCAGCTGCCGGTGCGTGGTCGAGGCCGGGTGGATCACCAGCGAGCGCGTGTCGCCGATATTGGCCAGATGCGAGATCATTTCCAGGCCTTCGACAAAACGCTTTCCGGCCTCATACCCATCCTTCAGACCGAAGGTGAAGACGGCGCCGGCGCCACGTTTCGAGTATGTCTGCTGGAGCGCGTGATTGGCATCGCTCTCAAGGCCCGCATAGTTCACCCAGGCAACCTTTTCATGGATGCTGAGCCACGTGGCAACGGCCAGCGCGTTGTCGCAATGGCGCTGCATCCGGAGCGGCAACGTCTCGATACCGGTCAGAAGCAGGAAAGCGTTGAACGGCGAAATGGCCGGGCCGAAATCACGCAGGCCCAGCACCCGGCAGGCGATGGCGAAAGCGAAATTGCCGAAGGTCGCATGCAGGACCATGCCGGCATATTCCGGGCGCGGTTCCGAGAGGATCGGATACTTGCCGGATTTCGACCAGTCGAACGTGCCGCCATCGACGATGACGCCGCCCATCGAATTGCCATGGCCGCCCATGAACTTGGTCAGCGAATGCACGACGATATCGGCGCCGTGCTCGATCGGCTGGATCAGGTAGGGCGTGGCCATCGTGTTGTCGACGATCAGAGGCAGGCCATGTTTCTTGGCGACGGCGGAAATGGCCGCGATATCGACGAAAGTGCCGCCCGGATTGGCGAGGCTCTCGATGAAGATCGCCTTGGTGCGGTCATCGATCTGGCTTTCGAAGGAGGCGATATCGGCCGTATCCACCCAGCGAACCCGCCAGTCGAAGGACTTGAAGGCATTGCCGAACTGGTTGACGGAGCCGCCGTAGAGCTGACGGGCCGCCAGGAAATTGTCGCCGGGGCTCATGATGGCGTGGAACACCAGCAGCTGCGCCGCATGACCGGAGGCGACCGCAAGCGCTGCCGTGCCGCCTTCAAGCGCTGCGACACGTTCTTCGAGCACGGCCTGCGTCGGATTCATGATTCGGGTATAGATATTGCCGAAGGCCTGCAGGCCGAATAGCGAGGCAGCGTGATCCGCATCATTGAAGACGAAACTCGTGGTCTGGTAGATCGGCGTTGCCCGTGCGCCGGTGGTCGGGTCCGGTGCAGCGCCTGCGTGGATCGCGAGCGTATTGAAACCTGGTTTGTTCGTCATGGATGTATCCTGCCTTGATCAAGTTCGGCGCACTATTTCAGAGGCAATACGTTGCGGTCAAAGACTGTTTTGCCTGATTTGCACGCCGGACGAGCAAGGGATTCCAATCCTTTGCCGAATGATTGGGAAATCAACCGACCAGCCGCGGATACTCGATCGCCGGGCAGCGGTCCATCACCACCTGAATGCCATTTTCCTCAGCCTTTGCCGCGGCTTGGTCGTCGCGGACGGCCAGTTGCGTCCAGATGAATTTGGGGCGGATTTTCAGGGCAAGGATTTCATCGACCAGCGCCGGCAGCGCGTCGGCTGCACGAAACACGTCGATCATGTCGACCGGTTCGGGAATATCGGCAAGCCGGGCAAAAACCTTTTGACCGTGGATTTCCTTGCCGGCCTGACCCGGATTGACCGGATAAACCGTGTAGCCCTTGCGCAGCAGGAACGCCATCACGCGGTGGCTCGGCCGCTCGGCATTGGGTGACGCACCGACCAGGGCAATGGTTTTTGTCGAGCGCAGAATATCGGACAGGTAATAGTCTGGATACACGTCATGATTCATCATTGAATTCCGCGCTTCATAATCTTTGAGCCGATAATGGGACAGCCTTCGCGCGTGTCAACCGGTCAGTCAGGGTTCACACCTTTATCCGCTGAATGACGATCCCGCACAGCGTAGCCAAATCTGACCTTTTGCCAGAATCGAGTTGCTTTTCGTGGCTCTCCCCTTCAATAACGCAGCTATTCCGCCGTTTCCCTCGCAGGCCCCGAAGGTTCATCTTGCCCCTTGACGTCATTGCTCTCGTTCTGCTCGGAGCGTTACTGCATGCGACATGGAACGCTCTGGTCAAGGCGGGATCGGAGAAGTCGCTCGATGCCGCAATGGTTGCGCTCGGTTCTGCCGTCGTCGCCGTGCCCTTCCTGCCTTTCATGCCATTGCCGCACCCGGACGCCTGGCCGTTCCTTCTGGTGTCGGCGCTGTTCCAGTTTGCCTACTTCCAGCTTGTTGCCGCCGCCTACCGCGCCGGCGATATCGGCCTTGTCTATCCGCTGATGCGTGGTGCCGCCCCTTTGCTGGTGGCGGCGACCAGCGGCGCGATCATCGGTGAAAACCTGTCCGGCGGCACCATCGCCGGCGTGCTGACGATCTCGACCGGCGTGTTGACCCTGGCGTTCGAGGCCCGCAAGGGCGGCACCCGCGCCATCCTCTTGGCGCTCGCCAATGCCGTGGTGATCGCCACCTATACCTATATCGACGGGATCGGTGCGCGGCTGGCGCTCAACCCGATCTCCTACACGCTGTGGATGGTCCTGCTGCCGCCGGTTCTGCTGTTTTCATGGGCTTTTGCTAAGCGCGGCTTTGCGCCGGTGCTCTTCCACGTTCGCCATCAATGGTGGCGCGGGCTGATCGGCGGGGGCGGCTCGATCGTTGCCTATGGCCTAGCGCTTTGGGCGATGACGAAAGCGCCGGTCGCAACGGTCGCGGCGCTGCGCGAAACATCGATCCTGTTTGCCATCGTCATCTCGATCGTCTTCCTCAAGGAACGCGTCAGCATCTTCCGTATCACCGCCGCCTGCCTGATCGCGCTCGGGGCGCTGACGCTGAAGCTGGCTTGAAAAATCGACCGAAATGACATATGTACAGGATCCTGTACAGAGGATCCGTCATGAACGTCATCAGCTTTTCCGAACTTCGGGCCAACATGGCAAAGCACTTCGACCGGGTCGAAGAGGATCATGATGAGCTGATCGTGACGCGGCAGAACCGCGAACCGATGGTCGTCATGTCGCTCAGCGACTTCGAAAGCTGGAAGGAAACAATGTACCTGACGGCCAACCCCGCCAACAAGGAACGCCTGCTGAGGTCCATTGCCGAGCTCGACGAGGGCAAGGGGATCGAAGTTGATTTCGACGCGCTTTTGTCCGGCAAATGAAAATCCAGTTTTCGCAGGATGCATGGGAAGACCTGCAGTATTGGATCACCACTGACACGAAAACACTGCAAAAAATTCTAAACCTGCTGAAGGCGTGCCAGCGGACGCCATTTTCGGGAACCGGCAAACCGGAGCCCTTGAGAAATGAGCTCAAAGGCTGGTTGTCTCGGCGGATCACGCAAGAGCATCGGCTGGTCTACCGCGTTTCGGGTACCGGTGAAAATCAGGCGCTCGAAGTGGCGGCTTGCCGAAGCCACTATTCCTGATCCCTCTTCCACTCCGGCGTCCGCTTGCCCAGCACCGCATCGATCCCCTCCTTAGCATCGGACTTCAGCATGTTTTCCACCATCACCCCGGTCGCAAAATCGTAGGCCTCGGTGATGGTCATCTCAGCCTGTTGATAAAATGCCCGCTTGCCGATCTTCAGCGCCTGCGGTGATTTCGATGCGATGACGGCGGCGTATTTGTTGACCACCTGCTGCAGATACTGTTTCGGCACGATGCGATTGACGAGGCCGAAATCCTTGGCGGTCGAGGCGTCGATGGTTTCACCTGTCAGGAGCATTTCCATCGCTTGCTTGGGGTGCGCGGCGCGCGAGACGGCGACCATCGGCGTCGAGCAGAACAGGCCGATATTGACGCCGGGCGTGCAGAAGGTCGAGCTGTCGGTGCAGATCGCCAGATCGCAGCTTGCGACCAGCTGGCAGCCTGCCGCCGTTGCCAGACCGTCGATTTCAGCGATCACCGGCTGCGGCAGCTGGTTGATCTTCAGCATCAGGCCGGCACAGAGCCGCAGGGACTTTTCGAAAAACGCCCGCCCTTGGTCATCGTCAGCGCGATGCGCCGTCATTTCCTTCAGGTCATGACCTGCGGAGAAAAGCGCGCCGGATGCGGCAAGAATCACGACCCGGATGTCATCGGACTCGGCAGCCGCGTCAAGCTCGGCGCAGAGCGCGTCCATCACCGCGATCGAAAGCGTGTTGGCCGGAGGATTGTTCAGCGTCAGCCGCAGCACATTGCCGGAAACTTCGCTGAGCACCGGGCCACGGGGTTCTTCCTTGTGCAAGGGAACGATATCCGCCATCTCACTTCTCCTCTTTCGTCGTCACGGCTTGCCCGGATCAGCGTTTGGTACGCTGCTGCAGGCGCGGTTTCAAGCAGCGGCTTGAAACCGATAGGACTTTCGTCCGGCTTGCCCCTGCCACCCGCCGGCCGCTAGAAGATCACGACCCTGGGAGTGAACCATGCCTTTGGAACCGATCCTCACCGTCGCCGATCTCAACCGCTTCCTCGATACGGATTTTTCCGAGGTGCATACCGACGGCAAGATCTTCGAGGTCATGGCGACGGGGCCAGGCTTTGCCACGATGCGGCTCGATCCGCAGCAAAAGCACCTGCGCCCCGGCGGCACCGTCTCCGGACCGACGCTCTTTGCGCTTGCCGACGTCACCGCCTATATCACGCTGCTTGCCCATATCGGCCCGGTGGCGCTTGCGGTCACCACCAATCTCAACATCAATTTTCTCAGGAAACCCAAGCTCGGACCGCTGCAATGCACCTGCCGAATCCTGAAACTCGGCAAGCGGCTGGCCGTCCTTGATGCCGCGATTTCAGAGCTCGATGGCGATGAACTGGTCGCCCATGCCACCGCGACCTATTCGATTCCGCCGAGATAATTTGTGGTATCAAAATACCTCATAGTTAACCATATGTTTTATCACGATAATTTTTCAAATCGGCCAAATCCTCGATCTTGACCGCATTTCATCCTTTGCGTATAAGCGCCCCAGATCGCGGTCCCTTGGGGCCGCTTTCATTTTTGGCTGGCTGAATGCCTGTCAAAGTCAAGCAACAAGAAACGCCCGGCGGCAACGTATCGGGTTCAACGAAAGAGTTTCAACATGTCAACCTTCGTTCAGAAGCCTGCAGAGGTGGAGAAGAAGTGGATCCTCATCGACGCCGAAGGCCTCGTTGTCGGCCGCGTCGCCACTATCATCGCCAACATCCTGCGTGGCAAGCACAAGGCAACTTACACTCCTCACGTTGACGATGGTGACAATGTCATCGTGATCAACGCCGAGAAGGCAGTCCTGACCGGCAAGAAGTACACCGACAAGAAGTACTACTGGCACACCGGTTACCCGGGCGGCATCAAGGAGCGCACCGCGCGCCAGATCATCGAAGGCCGCTTCCCGGAGCGCGTTCTCGAGAAGGCTGTCGAGCGCATGGTTCCGCGTGGTCCGCTTGGCCGTCGCCAGATGAAGAACCTGCGCGTATACGCCGGTACCAATCATCCGCATGAAGCACAGCAGCCGGCCGTCCTCGACGTCGCCAAGCTGAACAGCAAGAACGTAAGGAGCGCCTAATCGTGGCTGATCTCTCTTCTCTGAAAGACCTCGGCACGACTTCGGAGGCTCAAGCTCCGGTTCATGTCAAGAAAGTTGACGCCCAGGGCCGCTCCTATGCGACCGGCAAGCGTAAGAATGCCGTCGCCCGCGTCTGGGTCAAGCCGGGTTCCGGCAAGATCACCGTCAACGGCAAGGAATTCGCAAACTACTTCGCACGTCCCGTTCTGCAGATGATCCTGCGCCAGCCGATCGTCGCTGCTGCCCGTGACGGCCAGTTCGACATCGACGCAACGGTTGCAGGCGGCGGTCTTTCCGGCCAGGCCGGTGCCGTTCGTCACGGCATCTCGAAGGCCCTCACCTACTTCGAACCGGGCCTGCGCTCGGTCCTGAAGAAGGGTGGCTTCCTGACCCGCGATAGCCGCGTCGTCGAGCGCAAGAAGTACGGCAAGGCCAAGGCCCGCCGTTCGTTCCAGTTCTCGAAGCGTTAATCGTTTCCGGACTATCGACTTGGGAAAGGCGGGCTTTGTCCCGCCTTTTTCTTTGCCCGGATTTACAGCGGCAGTTCCGTCGAAAACTTCAGCTCCCGCAGCACGAAACTCGACACCACCGTGCGCACATGCGGGTTGCGCATCAGGTAGCGAGTCATGAACGCCTCGTAGCTTTCAACATCGCTTGCCCGGATTTTCAGCATGTAGTCGAAGGCGCCGGAAAGGGCATAACACTCCATGATCTCCGGCCGCTCCAGCACCACCGAAGCAAACGAGGCAACCGCCTCCTCGTGATGGTCCTCCAGCGTCACATGCGCGATGACGCAGAGTTTCAGATCGAGTTTTCCGGGATCCAGCAGCGTCACGCGCTTGCGGATGACACCGTCGGCTTCCAGTTCCTGGATCTTTCGCCACGCCGAACTCTGCGACATGCCGGCCTTCTCGGCCAGCTCCGCCAGCGACAGGCTGCCATCGGCCTGCACGAGCTGCAGAAGCTTGCGATGGAAACTCCCAGATTCTTTCATATTCCTGAAAATCCTCGAAAAATCCTGCCAATATTACGCCTGCACCCAGCACGAAAGAAAGAAAAATCCGCCGATCCGGGGGCATAATTGCAGGCAATTCGCGCATCTGGGAGGATCGAAGCATGACCAATGAAAGCAGCTACACCGCCAAACTGCCCGGGCCGGACGGGATCTATCCCTACACTGCGGAGGAAGACGCAATCTGGGGAGAGCTCTATGAGCGCCAGATGAAGCTGCTCGCCAACATGGCCTGCCGGGAATATCTGGATGGGGTGAAGACCCTTGGCTTACGGCCAGACAAGGTCCCGCAACTTGCCGATGTCGATCGCCGTTTGCATGAGACCACAGGCTTCGGGGTCGAAGGCGTCCCCGCCCTCATTGCGCCCTCGCGCTTCTACGAACTTTTGTCGCAGGGCAAGTTTCCGCTCGCCACCTTCCTGCGCCGCCGCGAGCATATCGACTATATCGAGGAGCCGGACCTGTTCCATGAGGTGTTCGGCCATTGCCCGCTGCTGACCAACCAGAGCTACGCCAATTTCGTCCGCCATTTCGGCGAAGCCGCCGTCCGTCTGGGCAAGGGTTATTCCTGGCACCTGTTCCGCATCTTCTGGTTCACCGTGGAATTCGGCCTGATCAACACGCCGCAAGGCCGCCGCTGCTTCGGTGCGGGCATTGTCTCTTCGCCGAGCGAGGCGAAGGCCGCCATGGAGGGCACGGCCTGCGAATTCCGGCCGTTCGATCTGCTGAGCGTACTCAGAACACCCTACCGCATCGATATCGTCCAGCCGATCTACTATGTCATCGACAGTTTTGCCGATCTCGAAGCCATCGTCGCCCAGGATATCGGCGCGATGATCGAGAAGGCAAAGTCTCTCGGTGACTTTGCCCCGGCTTTCGAAGCCAAAGCCTCATGACCAAAGCCTCATGAGAGACTGATTATCCGGCAGCAGTCCTATTCGGGGTCTTGCCTTCGAGCCGCCGATTGTCCAACGTCTGGCCACGCAACAGACGAGACCGATCATGGCCAACAAGACGATAGACCACGCAATCACTGCCACATCGCTGAAGAGCGCCGCCACCGACCCGACCCACGCCGGCATCCTCTCCTTCATGCGGCGGAAATACACCAAGAGCCTGGAGGGCGTCGATGCCGTCGTCTGGGGCATCCCTTTCGACGCGGCAACGTCCAACCGCCCGGGTGCCCGCTTCGGGCCGCAGGCTATCCGCCGTGCGTCAGCGATTTTCGACAACGATCCGCAATATCCGTTCGACCGTGACCTGTTTGAAGACATGGCGACGATCGATTATGGCGATTGCCTGCTCGACTATGGCAATCATGCCGCCACGCCTGAGACAATCCGCGCCGGGGCAGAAACCATTCTGGCAAGCGGCGCGTTCCTGCTGACGCTTGGCGGCGACCATTTCGTCACTCTGCCATTGCTGCGCGCCCATGCCGCCGTTCACGGTCCCCTCTCCCTCGTCCAGTTCGACGCGCATCAGGATACCTGGGCCGACGAGAAAGGCCGCATCGATCATGGCTCCTTCGTCGGTCGGGCGGCGCGTGAGGGCCTGATCGATACCGCAAGCTCGATCCAGCTCGGCATCCGCACCCATGCGCCCGAGGATTGCGGCATCCGCATCCTCTATGGCTACGATATCGAGGAAATGAGCGCTGGCGAGATCGCCGCCGTTATCCTTCGCCATGTCGGCGACCGCCCGGCCTATCTCACCTTCGATATCGACTGCCTCGACCCGGCCTATGCTCCCGGCACCGGCACGCCGGTTGCGGGCGGGCCGTCCTCGGCCAAAATCCTCTCGGTGATCCGCAAGCTCGGCGCACTGACCATCAAGGGCGCCGACGTGGTCGAGGTTGCTCCCGCCTATGACCATGCCGATATCACTGCCATTGCGGGCTCCACCATCGCGATGTATATGCTCGGCCTTCATGCCGAACAGCTGGCGGAACGGCGCGGATGACGACTTGGCCCGCCTTGTTGTCAAACTGATTCAATTTCATGCCAAAGTGATTCCGGAAGAACCGATAATCCATTGGCAGGACAGGATAAAACCATGAAACCGAAGATCTTCATCGATGGCGAACACGGCACCACGGGCCTGCAGATCCGCAGCCGCATGGCTGGCCGCTTAGATGTGGAACTGCTGTCCATTCCGGAAGCGGAACGTCGCAACGCTGCCATCCGCGAAGATCTCCTGAACAGCGCCGATGTCGCCATCCTCTGCCTGCCCGACGACGCCTCCAAACAGGCCGTCTCGATGCTCGAAGGCAACAACAAGGTGCGCATCATCGACACGTCGACGGCGCACCGCATCGCGCCGGACTGGGCCTATGGCTTTGCCGAAATGGATGCGGCGCAGGCGGCTAAAATCCGCGATGCCCGCCTCGTCGCCAATCCCGGCTGCTACCCGACCGGCGCCATCGGCCTGATCCGCCCGCTGCGCCAGGCCGGCCTGCTGCCGGAAAGCTATCCCATCACGGTCAATGCGGTCTCCGGCTATACCGGCGGCGGCAAGCAGATGATCGCGCAGATGGAAGACCCGGCCAATCCGGACCATATCGACTCGCCGAACTTCCTCTACGGCCTGACGCTCACGCACAAGCACGTGCCTGAGATGCAGACCCATGGCATGCTCGATCGCGCCCCGATCTTTTCGCCATCGGTTGGCCGTTTCCCGCAGGGCATGATCGTACAGGTGCCGCTGTTCCTCGATCAGCTGAAGGACGGCGCAACGCTGGAAAGCATTCACACAGCGCTTGTTGCCCACTATGCCGGACAGTCGATTGTCGAGGTCGTACCGCTGGATGTGAGCACGAAGCTGGCCCGCGTCGATGCCGTCGAACTTGCCGGCAAGGATACGATGAAGCTCTTTGTGTTCGGCACGAGCGGTGGCGAACAGGTCAATCTCGTGGCGCTGCTCGACAATCTCGGCAAGGGCGCATCGGGTGCCGCGGTCCAGAACATGGACCTCATGCTGTCGGCATAAACCACCATCCCTTCGGGGCGTTCGCCGCCCCGATCCGCGGCTGCGGAAAGGCATTGATCCGACATGGGCGATACCGGTTTCTTCGTAACCCTGATGGCAAGGGTTGCGGCTTCATTGCCCGAGCACGGCCTCTATCCACTGTTGATCTGCACCTTCATCGCCGGCCTTGCCCGCGGCTTCTCCGGTTTCGGCGCTGCCCTCATCCTCATCCCGGTCGGCGGTTCCATCCTCGGCCCGAAGATCATTTCGCCGGTTCTGCTGGTGATCGACACGATTGCGGCTGCCGGCATGCTGCCAGCCGCATGGCGTGGCGCCAACCGGCGCGAGGTCTTCATCATGGCATCCGGCGCGCTGATCGGCGTGCCGCTCGGTACGGCGGCCTTGGCGCTTGCCGATCCGCTCGTCTTGCGCTGGGCGATCACCGTCGCCGCCACGCTGCTTCTTGCTCTATTGGTTTCCGGCTGGCGCTATCACGGCCAGCCGCGCGTGCCGCTGACGGCGGGTATTGGCGGCATTGCCGGTATTTTCAGCGGCGCCGCCCAACTCGGTGGACCGCCGGTGGTCGCCTATTGGCTGAGCGGTGCCAACGACGCGCCGGTCATCCGCTCGAACCTCATGCTCTATTTCGCGATTTCCTCAGGCTTGACGGCCGTCACCTATCTGATCGGCGGCCTGTTCGTCGAACAGGTCTTTGCCCTGACGCTGGTCATCCTGCCGCTCTATGCCGGCGGCCTCTACATCGGGTCGCGCCTCTTCGGGCTTGCCAAAGCGTCCACTTTCCGGATCATCTGCTATGTGCTGATCGGCGCATCAGCCGTGCTCGGCATGCCCGCCCTCGACACGCTCCTGCGCTGATCAATCCCTGATTTCGATCGCCAGCGGCCGCGGATATTCGCCACTAAATGCGCGCCAGTGGGCAACGGCGAAACCGAGCACGATCAGCGCCCCGCCCTGATGGGCCACACCCCAGCCGATCGGCACCTGCAGGATCAGCGCCGTGATCCCGATCATCGCCTGGATCGTCACCAGCACGAACAGCAGTACCGAACGGCGCGCATGCGTCGTGTCCGGCGCGTTGCGCAGCGAAGCGATCATGTGCATCAGGACGAAGGCGAACAGCACATAGGCGCCGATGCGATGGACGAACTGCACGGTCTTCGGATTTTCGAACAGATTGAGCCAGGCGGGCTGCTGGATGAACAGGTCGGATGGCACGAAAGAACCGTCCATCAATGGCCAGGTATTGTAGCTCAGGCCCGCATCGAGGCCCGCGACCAGGGCGCCGAGATAGATCTGGAACAGCGCCATGCAGGCGATGATCGCAGCCATCTTCCTTGAGCTTGTCGTCGGTGCCGGATCATTGGCATGCGGCGCCAGCCCCCGGCCGATCCAGATGCAGGAGACGAAGATCAGACAGGCAATGACGAGATGGGTGGCCAGCCGGTACTGGCTGACTTCGGTGCGATCAGCCAGACCCGAGGAGACCATCCACCAGCCGATAAAACCCTGAAAGCCGCCAAGCGCCAGAATACCGAGCAGCGGCAATTTCAGGCGCGGCTCGATCTTTCCGCGGATCCAGAAGAAAGCCAGCGGCAAGGCAAAGATCAAGCCGATGGAGCGGGCAAGCAGCCGGTGCGCCCATTCCCACCAGAAGATGGTCTTGAAGCCTTCCACCGTCATGCCGCTGTTGAGCTGCTCATATTGCGGAATCTGCTTGTAGAGCTCGAATTCCTCCTGCCATTCGGCAGCGGTGAGCGGCGGGATGACGCCATGGATCGGCTTCCACTGGGTGATCGACAGGCCGGATTCCGTCAGCCGTGTGGCGCCGCCGACAAGGACGAGCCCGAACAGCACCAGCACGACGATGCCCAGCCAGATCCGGATCTGGGCCCGATTGCGGCTGACCGTATCGATCTCCCGAAGAAGCCGCTGTTCCATCGCCAAATCCGTGCTTGCCATCGAGTACTCCGCTTATCGAAATACACAAGTATCGCCAGAGGCGGCGATTTGTCCGAAGACCTGTGCATCAAAAGCGTTGATTTGCACCAGAGCGACATGCAAAACAAGTCGTACCCCTTTGCGGCATGCCGTCGCGGCCAAGAACCCCGGCGAAACCTGCCAACCGGAAAGACCTGAATGCCCGTACGCCTGAGAAAACTGATCGGCACCGTCCTGATCATCATCCTCGTCATCGTCTATGCGCTGGCGGCCACCACATTTGCCTCGCTCCTCCTCGGCACATCGCCGTGGTGGGTACATCTGGCCTATTTCTTCTTCACCGGCCTGTTGTGGATCCTGCCCGCCATGCTGATCATCAAGTGGATGCAAAAGCCCGCAAAATCGCGCTGACCGAAGGAATGGTGCATGAAAATCGCAGTGATCGCCGATATCCACGGCAATGACCTCGCGCTCGAAGCCGTGCTCGCCGATATCGCGGCGCAGGGCATCGACGATGTCATCAACCTTGGTGATCACCTGAGCGGCCCGATGAATGCCGCCCGCACGGCCGACATCCTGATGGCGCGCAATTTCCCCTCGATCCGGGGCAATCACGACCGCTGGCTGGTCTCGCTCAAACCGGCGGAGATGGGTCAGTCGGATAGGATGGCGCATGCCGAACTGCAGCCGCAGCATCTCGACTGGTTGCGCGCCCTGCCCCCGACGCTCGTTCACCGGCAGGAGCTCTTTTTATGCCACGCTACGCCGCAGGACGATCTTAGCTACTGGCTGGAAGACCTGACGGCCGATGGCGTGGTACACATGTCCGGGCGAAAGCGCATCGAGGGCTTCGCCGAGGGGATCGATTTTCCCGTCATCCTTTGCGGCCACACCCATATTCCCCGCGCCGTGCGACTCAGCGACGGCCGGCTGGTCGTCAATCCCGGTAGCGTCGGCTGCCCCGGTTATGACGATGACGAACCGGTGTTCCACAAGGTGGAAACCGGCTCGCCCGACGCGTCCTATGCCGTCCTTGAAAAGGTAAAGGGCCGCTGGAACGTCACCTTCCGGCGCGTGTCCTACGATCACATGGCGATGTCGAACCTTGCCCGCAAGCGCGGCCGCGACGGATGGGCCAACGCGCTCGCCACGGGCTGGGTCGACTAGCCGCGAATTTTCCAAACCTTGTTCAGCTCCTTAGCCGCGGCCGGTTGGTTTTATCCATTCGGTAACCGCATTTGATGAAATCCGGGGCAGCTAGTCCGATGCCCGTCCCATTTAAATGAAAATAAGGGCATGCTTGCACTAGATGAGACGTCATCCCGTTCCCGGAACAGCAAGCGATCATGACCGACGTGGACTTCAACATGATGCCCGTTCGCAAGGCTCGCCGCCGCGCGTGGCATGGCCGTCGCGACCAGGTGCGTGACATTGCGCTTGCGCGGAATCTGACGCTGAGCGTCCACGTCAGCATGCAGGCACTGGAGGCGGACTGGCGCGCGCTGGAGGCTTCCGCCGCCACATCCCTGCATCAGGGCTTCGACTGGTGCGCGGCCTGGGCTGCGACCCATGCCAACCAGTTGCTGCTGGTGCGCGGCAGGATAGGCCAGAAAACGGTCTTCATTCTGCCGCTCGAGCTGGTGCGTGGACGCTTCTTCCGCACGGCGCGGTTCATCGGCTCGCCGCACAGCAATATCAATACCGGGCTTTTCGCCGCCGATTTCGATCCGTTCACCAGTGCGCAGCTCGCCAAGGAACTGATCGCAGACCTGTCGGCAAAGCTGTCGCGCGTCGCCGATATCGTCGCGCTGGAGAAGATGCCGTTCGACTGGCACGGGATGTGTCACCCGCTCGCCTCGCTTCCGGCGGTTCGCAACCAGAATTCATCGTTCCAGTTGCCGCTTCTTGCAGATTTCGAAGCGACGCTGGCTCAGCTGAATGCCAAGCGGCGGCGCAAGAAGTTTCGTATCTCGGAAAAGCGGCTGGAAGCAATCGGAGGCTACGAGCACGTTATTGCCGCGACATGCGCGGAACGGCGGCAGATCCTGGACCTGTTCTTCGAGCAGAAAGCGATCCGCTTCAATGCGCTGGGGCTGCCCAACGTTTTTCAGGACACGGAAACGCAGGCATTCTTCCATGCGCTCGCAGCCATCGAACCGACCTGTGAAGGCCAGCCGCTCGAACTCCATGCGATCCGCTTGCGAGGGCAAGAGAATGGCCGCATCGTCGCCATTGCCGGGCTGTCGCGCAAGGGTGATCACGTCATCTGCCAGTTCGGCTCGATCGACGAGGATATCGCCGCCGACGCCAGCCCGGGCGAGCTTCTTTTTTATCTGATCATCCGCAAATGCAACGCCGAAGGGGTGACACTGTTCGATTTCGGCATAGGTGACCAGGCCTACAAGCGCTCCTGGTGCACGGTCGAGACAATCCAGCGCGATATCGTCCTGCCCTTGACGCTGCGTGGACGCCTGGCGGCGTCAGTGCATCGCGCCGCCGTTCGGCTGAAAGCCGGTATCAAGAAAAACAGGAAAGCCTATGCCTTCCTGCAGCGGCTTCGCCAGCGCCGCCAGATGCCAGGCACCGCAGCCGCACCGGAAACCGATGGCGACTGAAACGGCCGCTGTCGATCATGCCGCCCGGCGGCCTGTATGTCCCGGCTGCGGATAGCCCGTTCCGGTCATCAGCACGATCTCGCCAAAGCCCGCCTTGCCGAAACCGGTGATCAGCTCGATGATCTCCTCGTTGCCGACAGCCGGCGCCGAAATGATGATCTTCGTATCGCGCAAGCGCGTGACCCTGCCGATCGCTTTGACATCGGCCGGCCCGCATTCGACCAGGACCGTGTCATAGGCGTTCGACAGGGCATCGATGATCATCTGCAGCCGCTCGATGCCGCGCATGGCGAGCACCGGATCGGCATCGCCCTGCGGAATGATATGCGCATCCGACAGCCGGTCGGCATGGATCGTTTCCGTAAAGGGTACTTCGCCCACGAGCAGATTGGTGATCCCGGCGAGATCCGCCGTCTGCGTCATCAGCCGTGTCGGGCAAGCCGAGCCGGTCAGGTCGATCAGCACGATCTTGCGTCCCTCCTCGGCCACCAGCCGGGCGAGCGTTACCGCATTCGCCGATCCTTCATCGCCCGCAGGTGACACGGAGATCGCCACACGAACATCGTCAGTGCACAGATGGTCGGCAACCGAGGCAATCGAAAAATCGTCCTCTTCCGGTTCGTCGGGTTCCGCTTGCGCCGGTTCCGGCGCAACTGCCGCCGCAAGGACCGGTTCCCGGGCGATGACCGGCGCCGCCTGCGCGGCCACTGTCTGCGACACGGTCTCCGGCACCGGCTCCAACGGCTGAATTTCCAGTGGCTCTTCGTCAAAAGCCTCCTCATCCCTGCGGCCGACGGGGCGCAGAGCCCGGCCGCTGAACAGTTCGGAGAGCATGATGACGACGCAGCTGACAAGCAAGCTGGCAAAGGCGGCGACAAGGGTGATCGGCACGACTTTGGGGAAGCTCGCCTCGGTTGGCTCGACCGCCTGCGAGATGATGCGGGCGTCGGCGGGGGCTGCGTTTTCGCCGCTGCGCGACGTTGCCTCGCGATAGCGCGCCAGGTAGGTTTCCAGTAGCTGCCGCTGCGCCGTGGCTTCCCGCTCCAGCGCCCGCAACCCGACTTCGTCCTCGCCGGCCTTCGCCGAGTTCGCCTTCAGCGTATTGAGCTGGGCAACCAGCTGGCGCTCGCGCAGCTGCGAGACGTTCGCTTCGTTTTCGAGGCTGCCGAGGATCTTCCTGGTTTCGCTCACTATCTGCGTCCGGATACCCTGAAGCTGCGATTTCAATCCCTTCAGGCGTGGATGCCCGTCAAGCAGGGTGGTCGACAGATCGGCGATCTGCCCCTGGATACCGGATTCGGTTTCCTTCAACCGCTGGATCATCGGCGAGGCGACGACGTCGTTCAGCGTATCGACGGCCCTGCCGCTGGCAAGCGCCGTGCGGACGTTTTCCGCGCGCGCCTCGGCATTGGCCCGCTCGCCGCGCACGCGTGCAAGCTCGGTCGAAATGTCGTTCAACTGCTTGGTCGCGAACGTGCCGCCGGTTTCCCCGGTCAAAAGCAGATCGGACGACGCACGATAGCCGGCAACCTTGGCCTCGGCGTCGCGAACCTTTTCGCGCAGATTGGCAATTTCCGGCTCCAGCCAGCGGCTGGCCTCCGAATTGGTTACGAGCTTGGCGCCGCTTTGCAGCGACAGGAAGACCTTGGCCATCGCATTCGGGATCGCGGCGGCCAGCTTCGGGTCTTCCGAGGTGAATTGCATCGCGATCACCCGCGACTTCTCCACCTGATAGACCTGCAGCTTCTTCTCGAACTCCTTTAAGACGCGCTCTTCGGGTGGCAGGTCGAGCGGGTTCTTCTTGATGCCGAGCATCACCAGCACATCGGAGATCGCCGACGGGTTTGCGGTCGGATCGAATTCCGGCAATTCATACAACTTCATCTCGCGCGCGACCTGCTTGATCAGATCGGCCGAGCGCAACACCTGCACCTGGCTGGAAATGCCGGACTCGTCGAACGGGCTGTCGGCCGTCTGCGGCTGGGCCTGGTTGGCACCGCTGAATTCGGCCTGGCGCGATTCGATCAGAAGGCGCGCCTCGCCCTGATATTCCGGGCTCATCAGGCTGGCGCCGAGAAAGGCCAGGCCGGCGAACGCCACGGTCGCCAACAGCACCCTGCCCCGCCGGCGCCAGATGGCGCGGAAAAGCCCGCCGAGATCAATATCTACATCCTGATGACCGTCGTTGACGCCCGGCATGCGTTTTACCTCGAACCTTCACAACTGCGCGTCACCGTAAACAAACATGGTAACGCAACCGTTAATGAAGCTCCCACAGTGCAACGCGCGCGCAATGCTTGAACCGGCGCGCAACAGGCCATTCCGCATGAAATTCTTCGCGGCCTTTACCGGCTATTAACCCTAACGGATTGATAACATCAGGCCATGACATGGTTTCTGGAACGCGAGAGCCCGATGACATCCGCCCGAACGAAAACAGGCCCCGCCTTGGCCCTCCTCTCGCTGTGCCTTGCAATTTCAGGGTGCAGCAGCTACCAGCCTGCGCCCAAGGCCTTCCATGAAGCGACCATTCAGCCCTATCGGGTCGATAGCGGCGACAGGCTGCGCATCAGCGTCTTCGAACAGGCAGGCCTCACCGGCAGCTACACCGTCGATCAGGCAGGTTATGTCGCCTTCCCGCTGATCGGCGCGGTACCGTCGCGCGGACATACCCTGCCCGAAATGGAAAAGACGATCGCCGCCAAGCTGCGCGAAGGATACCTGCGCGATCCCGACGTGACGATCGAGGTTGATCGCTATCGCTCCGTCTTCATCATGGGCGAAGTCGGCCAGGCCGGGCAATATTCCTATGTCCCGGGCATGACCGTCCAGAACGCCATAGCCGTTGCCGGCGGTTACTCGCCGCGGGCCAACCAGGCCAATGTCGATGTCACCCGCAAGATCAACGGCCGCATCCTGACCGGACGCGTCTCGATCTCCGACCCGATCATGGCCGGCGATACGATCTACGTGCGCGAGCGGCTGTTCTGACGGCATGCCGGACCCTCAGCCGCTGCGCATCATCCATTGCTTCAGGTCGCCCATCGGTGGAATCTTCCGCCATGTGCGCGATCTGGCGGAAGCCCATGCGCGGCAGGGCCATGAGGTCGGCATCGTCTGCGACAGCACAACGGGCGGAC
This sequence comes from Pararhizobium sp. YC-54, assembly GCF_025847205.1. GTDB lineage: Bacteria > Pseudomonadota > Alphaproteobacteria > Rhizobiales > Rhizobiaceae > Pararhizobium. The sequence goes on from NZ_JAOYTH010000002.1 coordinate 175,720, forward strand.
ATTACGAAGATGCCCTTTTCGACGAGATAAGGCCCTTTCTGGCGCTCGGTCTCGTCCGGCTGCCGATCCGCCGGTCCATCGGTCCCGCTGATCTGGGGGCACTGTGGAGAGGTTACAAGGAAATTAGAAGTTTGCAGCCGGATATCCTGCACGGTCACGGCGCCAAGGGCGGCGCCCTGGCCCGGATTATCGGCTCAGCCTTGCGGGTGAACAGGTATTGCGTTGCCCGCCTTTATTCGCCGCATGGCGGCAGCTTGCACTATAGCAGAGCAACGCTGTCGGGACGGACAGTGTTCCTGCTCGAGCGTTTCCAGGAATATCTGACGGATGCGATCGTCTTCGTCTGCGATTTCGAGCGCCGGACCTATCGCGCCAAGGTCGGCAGGCCGCGGACCCGCAACGAGCTCATCTACAACGGCATCGACGACCGCGATTTCGACACGGTCTATGCAAGACCCGATGCGGTGGATTTTCTCTATATCGGCATGCTGCGCGATCTGAAGGGCCCCGATCTCTTCATCGATGCCTTTGCCAGGACCGAGCGGATCATCGGCAAACCGCTGTCGGCGATGATGATCGGCGATGGGCCGCAAAGGGACGAATACGAACGGATGATGCTGGAACGCGGCCTTGGCCGGCGCATCGAAATGCTGCCGGCGATGAAGGCACGCGATGCCTTCGCCTTCACCCGCAACGTCGTCGTGCCCTCACGCGCCGAATCCATGCCCTATATCGTTCTGGAGGCCTTGGCCGCCCGCAAGCCGGTGATCGCCTCCAGCGTGGGGGGGATTCCGGAGATTCTCGGCACAAACAGCGCGGCCCTTGCCGCAGCGGGCGATGCGCAGTCGCTTGCCGAGGTGATGGCGGCGGCGATGACTGAAAAGGACTGGGCCGCAAAGATCATGCCTGAGGCCGATGCCTTCAAGGCAGCCTTTGCAACATCGACGATGTCCGCCAGCATCATGCGGCTTTACCGCCAGCTTGTGCCGGAACCGGCCACCGGGCGGGAAGCATCCCCGAATACCCCGTAAACGTTTCTTAGGGGCTTTCTGCTATCCCGAAGGGACACAACGGCCCGGGCGGACATCATGAACCAGATCGATAAACCGGATACTTTCGACACCGACGCATTGCGCAAGCAGATTTCCGAAATCCGGGCCATTGCACCCGGCGAGAAAGGGGACGAGCCGAAACGCGAACTCAATCCGCTGGCACGTAAGATTGCGTCGCAGTTCCGCACCGATACCTATTCTCCCAACATGATCACCGGCCTGATGCGGCTGTTCGAATTCACCGCGCTGTTTGCCATCGGCTATGCCATCCACATGCTCTATGTCGCACCGCCCTTGGACGAAATGCTCGGCTATTGCAGCCTCATTGCCGGTGGGTCGGCGCTAACGGTCATGTTCCTGCAGCTTTGCGACACCTATCAGGTTCCGGCACTCCGTTCGCCCGCCCGGACCCTGCCCCGGCTGATCGGCTGCTGGACGCTGGCCTTCGCCTCCATGGCGCTGGTGCTGTTTCTTCTCAAGACCGGTGAAACCTACTCGCGTCTCTCGTTCACCAGCTGGTACGTGCTGGGCGCCGTCTTCCTGATTGCAGAACGCGCCTTCATCGCGTTCTCCATTCGCCGCTGGGCCCGCAACGGCATCATGGAGCGCCGCGCCGTCATCGTCGGCGGTGGCCAGCCGGCCAAGGACCTGATCCGCTCGCTTGAACAGCAGATCGACAACGACATCCGCATCTGCGGCATCTTCGATGACCGTGACGAGCGCCGCTCGCCGGGTATCATTGCCGGCTATCCAAAGCTCGGCACCATCGGCGAGCTGGTGGATTTCGCCCGCCTCACCCGCATCGACATCCTGATCATCGCCCTGCCGCTGTCGGCGGAAAAACGCATCCTCGAACTCCTGAAGAAGCTCTGGATCCTGCCGGCCGACATCCGCCTTGCCGCCCATGCAAACAATCTGAGGTTCCGTCCGCGCAGCTATTCGCATGTCGGCCAGGTGCCGATGCTCGACATTTTCGACAAGCCGATCGCCGATTGGGATTCGGTGGCCAAACGCATCTTCGACGTGTTCTTCAGCATCGTGGCGCTGGTGCTTCTCTGGCCGGTATTCATCGCCGCTGCGATCGCCGTGAAGCTCAGTTCGCCAGGCCCGATCATCTTCAAGCAGAAGCGCCACGGCTTCAACAACGAGACGATCGACGTCTACAAGTTCCGTTCGATGTACACCAACATGAGCGACCCGACGGCGCGCAATGCGGTCACCAAGGGCGATCCACGCGTCACCCCGGTCGGTCGTTTCCTGCGCAAATCCTCGATCGACGAACTGCCGCAGATCTTCAACGTGCTGCGCGGCCAGCTGTCGCTGGTCGGGCCGCGTCCGCATGCCGTTCTCGCCCAGACCGCCGAACGCACCTATTCGGATGTCGTGGAAGGCTATTTCGCCCGTCACCGCGTCAAGCCGGGTGTCACCGGCTGGGCGCAGATCAACGGCTGGCGCGGCGAGATCGACAATGACGAGAAGATCAAGTTCCGCACCGCTTTCGACCTCTACTACATCGAAAACTGGTCGTTGTGGCTGGATCTGAAAATCCTGTTCCTGACACCGATCCGGCTTCTCAACACGGAAAATGCCTATTGAGCACGCCAGCTGCCATGTCTGCCGCGGGGTTTCGCCCGCAGCTGGCTGCCGTCGCCATCCTCGGCTCGGCAATGGTGACGTTCGGCGTCTTCCTGTCGGGCTTCGTCATTGCCGAGCCCGCTCCCTACGAAGTCTTCATGGCGGCGCTGATGGGGCTCTGGTTCCTGATCGGCCTGAAGATCTCGCGCTCCGTCGCCCCGCTTCTGGCTCTGCTCATCCTGTTCATGGCCGGGGGCATGCTCTCCCTCACAGTCATGAGCGACCTTGCCACGGCGCCGATGTATATGGCGGTATCCGGCTTCCTGTGCCTCTCCTCGGTGTTTTACGCCGCCATCATCGAAGCCCGCCATGAGCGGCTGAAGCTGATCTTCGACGCCTGGGTCGCCGCTGGCGTCATCACCTCGCTGCTGGGCATTCTCGGCTATTTCGGGGCGATCCCGGGGGCTGCGAATTTTACCCTCTACGACCGCGCCAAGGGCGCCTTCCAGGACCCCAACGTGTTCGGGCCGTTTCTGGTCGCTCCCTCGCTCTATCTGATGTACCGCCTGCTCACCGAGCGCATAACCACGGCACCGGTCCGGACCGTCGCCATTCTCATCATGGCGCTCGGGCTGTTCCTCTCCTTCTCGCGGGCCGCCTGGGCACTTTATCTGTTCTGCGCCTGCGCGCTCGTCTTCGTCATGCTCCTGAAGGAACGGACCGGCGCTTTCCGCCTGAAGATCCTCGCCCTTGCCTTAGGGGGCGCATTGCTGATGGTCGCAGCCCTGGTGATCGCCCTGCAGATCCCGCAGGTCGCCGACCTGTTTTCCAACCGGACGCAGCTCGTGCAGGAATATGACGGCGGCCATCTCGGCCGTTTCGACCGCCACAAGATCGGCTTTCTGATGTCGATGGAAAAGCCGCTCGGTATCGGCCCGATGGTGTTCAGCACCATGTTTCCCGAGGACGAACACAATATCTGGCTGAAATCGCTGACCTCCTACGGCTGGCTGGGCTTTACCTCCTATGTCACGCTGATCCTCTGGACGGTGTGGATGGGCTTTCGTTTCCTGCTGCTCGACCGTCCCTGGCAGCCCTACCTGATGATCGCCTGGATCGTGCTGGTCGGTCATGCGGCCATCGGCAATGTCATCGATACCGACCACTGGCGGCATTTCTTCCTGCTGCTCGGCATCGTCTGGGGCTGCGGCGCCCTGGAATACCGCCATCGGCGCAGGACCGTGAGCCCGCAGCCACGCCGCCCCTTGCCGGCGCCAACGCTGCGTTAACGCCAACCCTGTACATAGATGGGACGGATCGGCTCCATATCGGGACCGGCGGCGGATTGTCAGAATGAGCATCGACCCCCATATCGCCGAAGCTGAAAACCGGATGCGCATCCTCCAGGTGCTTGAACCGAGCGGCGGCGGATCGGGCCGCCATTTCCTCGATCTGTGCAGCGGCCTGCAGCAACGCGGCCACCATGTCGAGGCGGTCTATTCGCCGCTCAGGGCCGAAGACGCCTTCGTCCGCGAATTGAAATCGCTTGCCCTGCCCACCGTGCACGCCGTCGCCATGAAGCGGTCTCCCGGACTGTCCGACTTCGCCGCTCACCGCGCCTTGCGGACTATCATCAACAGCGGCACGCCATTCGACATCGTCCACGGTCACAGCTCGAAGGCAGGCGCCTTGACCCGCCTGCGCCTTCCCGGCTTCCATGCGCCGCGCGTCTATACCCCGCACGCCTTCCGCACCATGGACCCGACGCTCGGCAGGATCGGGCGGCTGATTTTCGGCAGCATCGAGACCATCCTTGCCAAGCTGTTCACGGATCACCTGATCTGCGTCTCGGACGACGAACATGCCCACGCCCTGTCGCTCGGCATGCCCGCGCGCAAACTGTCCGTCATCATCAACGGCGTGGCGCCGCCGCCGCTCGACATGGCAAACACGGTGCGGGCCAGCTTCGGCATTTCGGACGATGCCTTCGTCTTCGGTTTCGTCGGCCGGCTGTCCTATCAAAAGGCGCCCGAGCGGCTGATCGAGGCTTTCCGCAACGCCGCATCGCGGCTGCCGGATGCACAGCTGATCATGGTCGGTTCCGGCGAACTCGAACCGGAGATCCGCAAGGCGATCGCTGAGAGCGGCCTGCAGAGGCGTATTCGCCTGACCTCCGCCTTCACCGGCCCGCAGGCCGTTCCCGCCTTCGACGTATTGGTGATGCCGAGCCGCTACGAAGCGATGTCCTATGTCATGCTGGAGGCAGCGGCATCGGGAAAACCGATCGTCTCCACCGATGTCGGCGGTGCATCGACGGCGATCGACAAGGACAGAAGCGGCCTGATCGTGCCCAATGACGGTGACACCGCCAAGCTCGCCAACGCCATGGTGGAGAGTGCCGATCCGGAGCGGTATCGCCAATTGACTAACGCGGCGCTCGACCGGATGGCGAACTTTTCGATGGGACAGATGATCGACAAGACCGAGGCGGTCTACCGGCGGCTGACCGCCGTGCGATAGAGCAATTTCAGCAAAACTGCTTAGCGGCGCCGCGGTTACCCCTGTGCGCACCAGCCCTGCTTGCCGCCGGACGCGCGCCGGGCGAGCCCCTCCAGAACCAGCATATCGCCGACCGAGCGCCCCTGCCCGGCCGTTACCTGGGCATCCTGTCCGGAGACACCGGCCACCTGAACATCGCCGGTGTTGAGAATTTCCCAGAGCCGTTTTTTCGCCAGCGAACCGAGCTTGCGCTCGTTGTCGCATTTCGCCTGTTTGATTTTCGGCGCCTGGATGCCGGAAATCTGGATTTTTCGCCGCCCGTACCAGAACGTGCCGCCATCGACAACGCAGTTTTCCAGCGTTTCGGTACAGAAATAGAATGTTCCCGGCTTGCGGCCGACAGTCCTCTGCTCGCCAATTGTCTTCTGCCCATCGATGGATTTCAGGGCGCCAACATCCACAGCCGCCTGCTCGACGGGACGCATCGCCAGCCTCGCGAGCGCAGGCTTTGCGATTTGCGGTGTTTTCTCAACACGCTTTTCCGGAGCGAAGTGTTTCTCCACCGGCCGCGGCTTGGCGATCGACGCCGTATAGAAAGGGGTGGCCATCGGCAGGATCTCAGCCCGGTGATCGTAGGCCAGGACCGCGCTGACCGACATCACGCCGGCCAGATACCACGGCCACATGCTTGCCTTTGCCTGCTTGCGGCCTGCTCGCCGCTTCTGACCTTTTCTGACCGCCGCTTTCGCCATCACCCTATCCCCGATTCGCCAGGGCATTATCGAGGCAAGGCATTGCCGAAAACTTTAAGCATCGGGAAAATTCATCATTGCACATGAGATTGCGCAGTATGAGCGGCCGTTGAAACGCATCCCCGCTTTTTCCGGCGATTTACCGCATTTTCCAAAATCAGGACTTGCGCGCCAAGTCCCGATTATATACGCCTCTTTTCGGTTCGGAGCGTAGCGCAGCCCGGTAGCGCACTTGACTGGGGGTCAAGGGGTCGTGGGTTCGAATCCCGCCGCTCCGACCATTTTCTCCTTGAAGTCCCGGTCAAATCGCCTTTCCATTTTCTTCAGCTACCGGAAGAAACGGAAGGCGCGGGATATTGTTTCGAGGGCAGCGTCCCCCCGTAAAAATCCCGAACATCCCGACGTTCCTGTTCCGGCAATCTTCCCTATCCACAAAGCGATCCGCCGACGCCTGATACGGCGGCGGCCTGCCGCTCTCCAGCCTATACGATGAAGAAATCGGCGTTGGTCATCGCCAGGCCATGGGCGACCGTGGCAAACTGAACGGCTGCGGTACCACCGGCTCCATCCTTGTCGTAGCTGACCGCGCCGGTTGCCGTGTTGTAGATGATACGGTCGGATGCATCGGCAGCCGCGGATCCGACACGAAAGGCGGCCGCAGCAAGCGTGCCGGTGGTGCTTAAGGCCGTGAATACGAGGTTCTCCAGGCGCATCGTGTCGTTTACAACGACGAAGTCGCTGATGGTGTCGATGTTGGTCGCGCCGAGTGCGCTGTTGAAGAAAAACGTATCGTTGCCGGTACCGCCGGTCAGGACATCATTTCCAAGACCGCCATTGAGCAGATCGTTTCCCGCCCCGCCGGACAACCGGTTGGCATGATTGCCGCCATAGATCTGGTCATTGAACTGGGTGCCGATGACATTGGGTATGTTTTTCACCGTGTCGGTGTTTCCAAACCCGTCCTTGGCGGTATCTGCCGGCAAGCCGGCCTGCGGGCCACTGCCGAGCAGGTTGACGATGACGCCCAGCGTTCCGCCCGCTGCGGCATCCTTGCTATAATCCACCGTGTCCGAGCCGGAATTTCCATTCAGGAAATCATTCCCCCGCCCGCCGATCAGCCTGTCGGCACCGCCGCCACCCCGGATGATATCGTTGCCGCCGCCGCCAATCAGCACATTGCCAAGGCCGTCGCCGGTCAGCGTGTCGCCCGCCGACCCGCCGGTGACGTTCTCGATATTGCGGATCGTGTCTTCGGCTGCTCCGCCGACGGTGACCGTCGCATTGGTGGCGCCATTGAGGGTGACGACAACGGCCCCTGTCTTGTCGGTATAGAGGGCCGTGTCGATGCCAGTCCCGCCATCCAGCACATCCTTGCCCAATCCGCCGATGAGCACATCGTTGCCTGCAGCGCCTCTCAGCGTATCGTTGCCGCTACCGCCATTCAGCACATTGGCAAGCCCGTCACCCGTCAGTGTGTCGGCTCCCGAGCCGCCGGTGACATTCTCGATATTGCGGATGGTGTCTTCGGCGACACCGCCAACTGTGACCGTTGCATTGGTAGCGCCATTGAGGGTGACGACAACGGCCCCTGTCTTGTCGGTATAGAGGGCCGTGTCGATGCCAGTCCCGCCATCGAGCCCGTCCTTGCCGCCAGCGCCCTTGAGGGTATCGTTACCAGCAAAGCCGGAAAGAACGTCGGCCAGTGGCGTACCGTTCAGCGTGTCCGCGCCCTTCAAGGCAAGGCTCAGAAGACCTTGCGTGTTGTTTTGCGACGCCAAGTTATGGACGGTCGTCGCAGCAATGCTCAAGCCGGTGATCTGCAGCGCGGTATTGCCGTTGATGACATATTGCACCGACGTAACGGTGCCGCCGGTTGGCACATGGGCGCTGTTGAAGGTGAAGCCGCTGCCCTTGAACAGGGTGAAGTTGGATGCATTGTCAAAATATTTCGCCGATGTCGACGATACCGTCGAAGAATCGTAGTCGTAGAGTTCGTTGACTTGCAGCGTATTGAATTTGATCGGAAATGCGGTTCCACCGCTCACAACAGCCATTTCCCCCTCCAAAGCCAAAATTATATTAGTCTTTTGTTATATACCATGAAGGGGCGGCAGGTCGACCGGTTGAAGGGCTCGCAACTCTAAATTTTGATCTGGCTGGACAATCGGCGGGCCAGTATCGCTCGCGTCCAGCCGCCGCGCATCGCGGTCGGGTCTCAATGCACCGAAACATCGGTCTCCGGCTCTTCCAGGAATGATTCGATGCCGTCGCGCTCGACGGTGGCCAAAAACTCCTCGAAGGCCTCCTTGTCCGTTGCAAAGGGTTCCTCCCAGACGGTCAGGCCTTCGTCCTGATCGATCACTTCCATCGTCCAGCCGTCGGTGCTGCCTTCCTTGCGGAAAATGTCGACAAGCACGGTGATGTCATCTTCGGTGAACTCGCCGGAAAAATCGGAATGTTCGAGCTTCTGCTTCTTCGCCATGGTGATCATGCCTGTTTCGTGTTGGTGATTGTGGCGTTAAGCCGGCCCCGGGAGCGTTCGCGCGTGGCGCTGCCCTCGAGCCGCTTGGCCGCTTCCTTGATTTCGAGTGGCGCGAAAAGAGCGCGGTATTCCGGCCTTGTCATCGCTGCCTCCATCGAGAGTTCGGTTTTCTTTGCCTCGATCAGGCGTTCCAGACCGGTCGTGCCGGGCTTGAACACAAGCTCCCTGGCAGCCTCGACGCCACCTTTCAGGATGACAAGCCGGCGAAACAATACGGGCCGGAAGCCGATCAGCGCGCAATGATCGTAGAGCGCCAGCATCTCGCCGTGAAATTTTGCCTGAAGAGTCTTGGTCATCGCGTCCATTTCTCAATCGCACGGCGGACATATGGAGATGCTGGCCGCTTGCGCCAAGCCTTGGTGAAGAGAGAGCCAGTTTAACGGACGGGTGCGACGGCTAAAAGACCTCTATCGACGCCAAAGAGCGGGGGCGTCAGCCCTGAACCGCAATCTCTGCTTCGGCTGCAGCCGCCAGAAAGGCTTTTCGCGCGTCTTCGGCCGGTCGTTTGCCTTCGACCACCTCAGCGCAGATCCCGAGCGCCCGGTCCAAAGCCGGCGCGTCGTCCAGCGGCCAGTCCTCGATCATCGCCCAGGATGCCTCGGTGGTGTTGGAGATCGTCACGTATTTGCCCGGCCCCTCCAGGGCGAGCGTCACGCTTTTCGTCCAGGGCTTTTCCATTGTCTCGCCTTGCTCAGAATTCAGTCGGGGTTCCTACCATGAATGGTTGAGCGGCACGAGAGGAAAGCGATGGGCAACAAAACCCGATCGGCAGACCTGACGAACGCCGGTTCGCCGCCCTCTTCCGGTCTCAGCGCACCTGATCGAGCAGGCGCTTGCATTCCAGGAGATCGTAGAGCGCCTCCTGTAGCAGCGCCCGGTCCTCCTTGCCGACGGATGTCTTGCCGATGGAGATTTCCGGCGTCTCGTCATTACCGCCGACAAACGAGAAGAACCGGCGGCTTGCCGGGGCCTTGGCGCGCCCGACGATCTGGTCCTCGTCGGGATTGCCGAGCTTGGGTTGCGCCGGTTCCTCGATATTGGCGGCAGCGAGCGCTTCGACGGTTGCGAGATCGCCACTGGCAATCGCCGCGACGAACTTGTTGCCGTTCATCTTCAGGAGCTTCTGCACGCCCTTGATCGTGTAGCCGTGGTCATAGAGCAGATGGCGGATGCCCTTGAGCAGATCGACATCTTCCGGCCGGTAGTAGCGCCGGCCACCGCCGCGTTTCATCGGCTTGATCTGCAGGAAGCGTGTTTCCCAGAATCTCAGAACATGCTGCGGCAGGTCGAGATCGTCGGCGACTTCACTGATGGTGCGAAATGCATCCGGGCTCTTGTCCATGTCTTCCCCCCATTCCGCGTCGAACATGCGTGGCGTGAACCACGCGACCGTGGCCGCGGGCCGATAGCGCCGTCACCACGAATGATTACACGAATCATGCGCATTTCAACGGCTTATGGACGTGTTTTCAACCACTTTAATGATGGAAAGCGGATTTAGAGCGCCGGCGATTGCGGTTTCAACTTGGCCTTGCGCTGGAGATGCGCCTTGAGCACGCGCTGCTTCAGCACGTTGGAGGCCTTGAACGTCATGACCCGGCGGGGAGAAATCGGCACTTCCTCGCCGGTTTTCGGGTTTCGCCCGATGCGCTCGTTCTTGTCGCGTACCTGGAATGTTGCGAAGGAGGAAAGCTTGACGCTTTCGCCGCGCACGATGGCATTACAGATTTCGTCAATCACGGTCTCGACCAGTTCGGCCGATTCCGTTCGGGAGAGCCCGACCTTGCGAAAAACCGATTCGGCCAGGTCTGCTCGTGTCACCGTTTTTCCGCTCATCTTCCCCCACCGATTTTCTTGATATATCGATTAGCCCGGAAAGAGTATTGCCCTTGTCCATTCCGGTCAAGCGTCTGCACCATATCACATTTTTTTACCAGCGCAGCAGCACGGAGCCCCACGTGAAGCCGCCGCCCATCGCTTCGAGCAACACGAGATCGCCCTTTTTTATGCGGCCGTCGGATGCTGCGACATTGAGCGCCAGCGGAATGGAGGCTGCCGACGTGTTGCCGTGAAGATCGACGGTGACCACGACTTTCTCAAGCGGAATGCCGAGCTTCTTGGCCGAACCGTCGATGATTCTGCGGTTGGCCTGGTGCGGCACCAGCCAGTCGATATCCTCCGCTGTGGTGCCGGTCGCCTCGAACGCGGCCTCGATCACGTCGGTAATCATGCCCACCGCATGCTTGAAGACCTCGCGGCCCTCCATGCGCAAATGGCCGACCGTGCCGGTGGTCGAGGGACCGCCGTCGACATAAAGCTTTTCCCTGTGGGCGCCATCGGAGCGCAGCTGCGCGGTCAGGACGCCGCGATCGGCGGTGGTACCTGAGCCTTCCTGGGCTTCCAGGATAAGGGCGCCGGCGCCGTCGCCGAACAGCACGCATGTCGTGCGGTCGTTCCAGTCGAGAATGCGGGAAAACGTCTCGGCGCCGATGATCAGCACACGCTTGGCGAGCCCGCCGCGGATATAGGCGTCGGCGGTGGTCACCGCAAAGACGAAGCCGGAACAGACCGCCTGCAGATCGAACGCCGCGCCATGGTGCATGCCAAGCCGGTTCTGGATATTGACGGCGGTCGCCGGAAAGGTGTTGTCGGGCGTCGAGGTGGCAACGATAATCACGTCGATATCGGCCGGGGTCAGGCCGGCATTGGAAAGAGCCGCACGGGCAGCCCCCTCGCCGAGCGACGCGGTCGTCTCCCCCTCGCCGGCGATGTAACGCTGGCGAATTCCGGTGCGCTGCACGATCCACTCGTCGGACGTGTCGACCTTTTCTTCCATCTCGCGATTGGTCATCACCCGCTGCGGGAGAGACGCCCCGAAACCGCGAACCACAGAACGGATCATACTTTTCAAACCTCGTCTGCCATGCCGGTCGCTGCACCTTCGGAAGGGCGCGAGGCATGGTACTTTTTCAAATCGTTTTCGATCTTGGCCTTCAGCCCGTTGCGGACCATATCATAGCCGACGTCGATGGCGGCTGCGAAACCTTCCGCGTCGGTTCCTCCATGGCTCTTGATCACGACACCATTAAGGCCGAGGAAGACGCCGCCGTTCACCTTTCGCGGATCCATCTTCTCGCGCAGGCGGTCAAAGGCGCCCTTGGCAAGAATATAGCCGATCTTGGCCAAAAGCGTGCGCGACATCGCGGCGCGCAGATATTCGGCGATCTGACGGGCCGTCCCCTCGGCCGCCTTCAGCGCGATATTGCCGGAAAAACCCTCGGTGACCACCACGTCGACAGTGCCGCGGCCGATATCGTCACCCTCGACGAAGCCGAGATAGTCGATGCTGTCGATGCCGGCTTCCCGCAACAGCCGTCCGGCTTCCTTGACCTGTTCCTGCCCCTTGATCTCCTCGACGCCGACATTGAGCAGGCCGAGCGTCGGGCGCTCCACCTCAAACAGCGCGCGCGCCATGGCGCCGCCCATCAGCGCGAAATCCATCAACTGCTGCGCATCGGCGCCGATCGTCGCCCCGACATCGAGCACGATGCTCTCGCCCTTCAAGGTCGGCCAGATCGCCGCGATGGCGGGACGCTGGATTTCCTGCATCATCCGCAGACAGAACACCGACATTGCCATCAGCGCACCGGTATTGCCGGCGGAGACGACCACATCGGCCTCACCCTTGTTGACGGCGTCGATCGCCTGCCACATGCTCGCCTTGCCACGGCCGCGCCGCAGGGCCTGGCTGGGCTTTTCGTCCATGCCGATCGCCAGTTCAGATGCATGGAACGTGCTATTGGCCTTCAGCTTGGGGTATTTTTCCAACAGGGGAACACATTGATCTGCAAGTCCGTACAGTGCGAAACGGATATCGGGATGCCGTTCAAGCGCCTTGGCGGCGCCCGGGATGACGACCTGCGGACCGAAGTCGCCGCCCATCACATCAAGAGAAATTCTGACCACGCGTGCCTTATCCTTGTTTTCCTGCCACACTGCATGTTTCGTCCCGGCGCAAGCAGTCTGAGCGATGGAGACACACGTGTTTTCATGACGTTTGAGACGCTACGGCCCCATTTTCGGGGCAAAACGGTCCAACGGGCTGGATTTCGGCCAAAATACCGTTTTTCGCTGACGTGACAACCGATTTGTGCCGTCGGCTTTGCGGACTCAGTCCTTTTTCCAATCCTTGAGCACGGCGAAGGGATTGGGACGGACATCGTCCTTCTGCGTGCTTTCAATCCGCTCCTCGAAGCTTGCCCCTTCCTTGCGCGGATAGGGATCGATGGCAAGCGCTGCGTGCTCCGAGACAGTAACGCCGACATCGATGGTGTCGCCGGTAAACGTTTCAGGAACGTCCGGGCCCTCCGGATCGAGAATCATTTCACCGCTATCGTTAGCGGCGATCCGCGCCAGCCGCGAGCCTTCCGGTACGAAGATCGCCTCGACGGGTTCGTCGATCTCCGCCTCCACCGGCTCCAGCGTCACCACGCAAGCCTGGACGATCCTCGCCTGAACGCGCCCTTTGACCTTGACGCCATCCTTCTTCCAGCGGGAAATCTGCAGATCGGCCGTAAGCGACTGGACCTCCAGCACATCCCACAGGTCGCCCAACGCTTTGCGCTCGGCCCCGTTTGCCTCGATATGAACCGTCACGGCATTGGCGGAGATATGGCCGACCTTCACCGGATAGGAGAATGCTGGCTTTTCGTCATGGTTCATCGTCTGGTCCTTTCGGGCAGCGGTGCTGCCCAAGATAGTGCTACCGGCCATCGTTGCGGCGCTGGCCTTCCGTCGCGAAAGACGCGTTCAGGCAGCCGCCTGCAGCAGGTCGATCCGGCCGGTTTCTACGACATCCTCTCCCTCAAGCGCAAGCTGGGCTTCAGCGGCCAGCAGATAGTCGGCAAGGCCGAGCATCGAGAGCGACTGATCGTCCGTTTGCGGATGGAAGTTGCGCTTCAGCGCGGCAGCCAGCTGATCGCGATCGCGCAGCTCCAGCGCCGCGGCATAACTTTCAAGCCGCCCATAGAACATCGACGCAAGCTTCTTCATGCGCTTGGGCACGCTGACATCGCCAACGCCGAGCTCGCGGATCGAATGATCGACGTCCTCGAAGAACGCGTCGATGATCTCCTGGGCGATCTCCTGGCCGGCGCGCTGTGAGCTGCGTGTGCGGCGGAAATAGAGGATAAGCGAGGCCGACAGCATCTCGAAACGGCCCATCACCGTGTCCGGCACATCAAGGTCGGTATAGAGATACGGGCGGCGGGCGGCGGCGGTCAAAAGCGCGTATTGGCACGCAACGATGGCCGCATTGCCGTTTTTTTTGCCGAACAGTCCGAATATCATCATAAAGCCCAAGTTTGCCTGCTTCAAAATGCGCAAGCCCGCGCATCCTGTTATTGCATGATCGCCGAAGCTGGTTTACCGAAGCAGGCACGAAATGCAATGGCGCATCTGCCAGCGTTACCTAAAGGGAGATGTCGTTGACGAAACGGTATTTCAGGTCAGACATGAAATTTCTGAACAACGTCGCTTTTACATTGGCAATTTGCGTAACGACCCTTTCCGGCTGCAAGACGGCCGATATGCTCAACACCAGCGAAACCATCAACCAGGGCTATGTCGTCGATCAGGAGACACTGGCGCTGGCGCCGGTCGGCTCGAGCCGCGAACAGGTGCTTTTGTCGCTGGGAACGCCATCGACGACAGCCACGTTCGACAATGAAGTCTTCTACTACATTTCGCAGAAGCGTCAGCGCCCCGTCGCCTTCATGAAGCCGAAGCTGATCGACCAGAGCGTGCTCGCCGTCTATTTCGACAAGGACGGCGTCGTTTCGCAGCTGGCGCATTACACGCTGCAGGACGGCAAGGTCTTCGACATGATTTCCCGCACCACGCCAACCGGCGGCAAGGAAATGACCTTCCTCGGTCAGCTGCTTTCCGGCAACGGCATCGGCAAGAGCATGGCGAAGTCCGTGCTGGGCAACAACAACAACTGATCCCCGCGATAGCGATCTTCATGAAAAACCCGCCGGCGCATTTCATGCGCCGGCGGGTTTTTCTTTGCCTGTCATTCCTTGCCCGCAACACCGAAGCGGTGCTGCGGGCGGAGCCAAAGGCGATTATCCTGCAAGAACCGCCAGAAGCAGCAGTGCGACGATGTTGGTGATCTTGATTGCCGGGTTGACGGCGGGACCAGCCGTATCCTTGTAGGGATCGCCGACGGTATCGCCGGTCACTGACGCCTTGTGGGCCTCCGATCCCTTCATGTGGCGGGTGCCGTCCTTGTCGACGAAGCCGTCTTCAAAGCTCTTCTTGGCATTGTCCCAGGCACCGCCGCCCGAGGTCATCGAGATGGCGACGAAGATGCCGTTGACGATGACGCCGAGAAGCGAAGCGCCGAGCGCTGCAAAGGCCGACGCCTTCGAGCCGGAGATCAGAAGCACGCCGAAATAGACGACGATCGGCGCCAGCACCGGTAGCAGCGACGGCACGATCATTTCGCGGATCGCCGCCTTGGTCAGCATGTCGACGGCGCGGCCGTAATCCGGCCGGTCCGTACCCGCCATGATGCCCGGCTTCTCCTTGAACTGGCGGCGCACTTCCTCCACCACAGAGCCTGCAGCACGGCCGACGGCGGTCATGGCGATGCCGCCGAACAGGTACGGAATGAGACCGCCGAAAATCAGTCCGGAGACCACGTAAGGGTTGGACAGATCAAACGAGATCGTCCCGATATCGGCGAAATACGGGTACTTGTCGCCATTGGCGGCAAAGTACTTCAGGTCATTCGAATAGGCAGCAAACAGCACCAGCGCGCCGAGGCCGGCCGAACCGATCGCATAGCCCTTGGTGACCGCCTTCGTGGTATTGCCGACCGCATCGAGCGCATCGGTCGACTTGCGGACTTCCGGGGGAAGCCCGGCCATTTCGGCGATACCGCCGGCGTTGTCGGTGACCGGGCCGAAGGCGTCGAGCGCCACGATCATGCCGGCAATGCCGAGCATCGCGGTAACGGCGATACCGGTACCGAACAGGCCTGCCAGTTGGTAGGTGGCGATGATGCCGCCGACGATGACGATGGCCGGAAGCGCTGTCGATTCCAGCGACACGGCAAGTCCCTGGATGACGTTGGTGCCGTGGCCGCTGACGGAGGCCTGGGCGATCGAATTGACCGGACGCTTGTTGGTGCCGGTATAGTACTCGGTGATCACCACGATCAGCGCGGTGACGACAAGGCCCAGAATACCGCAGACGAACAGGTTGGTGCCGGTGATGTCCTTGCCATCGACGGCGCCGATCGAGCCCCAGCCGATGGTCAGCGACGTCGCTGCGCCAAGGCCGATGATCGATAGCAGGCCGGTGACGATCAGGCCCTTGTAGAGAGCGCCCATGATCGAGCCGTTGGAGCCGAGTTTGACGAAGAAGGCGCCGATGATCGAGGTGATGATGCAGGCACCACAGATCGCCAGCGGATAGCTCATGACCAGGCCAAGGTTGGCACCGCCGGCAAAGAAGATCGCGGCCAGAACCATGGTGGCGACGATCGAGACGGCGTAGGTTTCGAACAGGTCGGCCGCCATGCCGGCGCAGTCGCCAACGTTGTCGCCGACATTGTCGGCGATGGTGGCGGGGTTGCGGGGATCGTCTTCCGGAATACCGGCTTCCACCTTGCCGACGAGATCGCCGCCGACATCGGCGCCCTTGGTGAAGATGCCGCCGCCGAGACGGGCAAAGATCGAGATCAGCGACGCACCAAAGCCGAGCGACACAAGCGAGTCGATCACCTCACGCGAGCCTTCGGCAAGGCCAAGGCCGGCCGTCAGGATGAGGTAGTAGATCGTGACCCCGAGCAAAGCGAGGCCGGCGACCAGCATGCCGGTGATCGCACCGGACTTGAAGGCGATGTCGAGACCCGCCGCGAGACTGACGGAGGATGCCTGCGCCGTGCGGACATTGGCGCGGACAGATACGTGCATGCCGATGAAACCGGCCATACCTGACAGAACCGCGCCGATCATGAAGCCAATGGCGGCTGTCGCGGAGAGAAGAACCCATGCAGCGACGAAAACGACGGCGCCGACCATGGCAATGGTCATGTATTGACGTGTGAGATAGGCCTGCGCCCCCTCGCGTATGAAGCCTGCAATCTCTTGCATGCGGGCATTGCCCTGATCGGCTGACAGCACCGATTGCGTTGCCCAGATGGCATAGACCACCGAAAGCAACCCGCATGCGATAACGCCCAGAAGTATGGTCATTTCGCTCTTTCCTCCGTTTAGCCCGCGGGCTCACTCCGTTCCACAGGCCCCCAAAAAGCGCAGCAGACCAAGCCTCCTCTTCAAGCATGGGCTGCATACGTGGCCGCAGAGTGCGGTGGCGAATCGGGATCGTCAAGCCGCCGCAATCGGAAAAACCCACGTTTTTCGGTAGGTTGGCGGTGGCTTACAAGGGCGGAATACGACTTTTGGAGATAAACCTCAGGCAGCACGCCGCCTTTCGGCGACAAACAGCGAAATGAGCAGCAAAAGGCAGAATGCCGTCACCGGCCAGACGGCAGCGCTGAGCATGTCCCAGCCATAGGCGGTGAGGACCTTGCCGGAACCGAAGGACGCGAGTGCAACCGCGGTGAACAGGATGATGTCGTGAAAACCCTGTACCTTGTCGGCTTCCTGCGGCCGGTAGCTTGAGGCGACAATCGCCGTCGAGCCGATGAAGCCAAAATTCCAGCCGGCCCCAAGCAGGATCAAAGCACCCCAGAAATTCCATAGCGCAATCCCCGCATGCGCCACCAGCGCACACAGCATCAGGATCGCCAAGCCCGCGGCCACGACCCTTTCGGCGCCATAGCGGCTGACCAGCATGCCGGTGAAGAAGCTCGGCGCGAACATCGCCAGCACATGCCACTGGATGCCGAGCGTTGCCATGTCCTGCGAGAAGCCGCAGCCAACGACCATGGCGATCGGCGCACCGGTCATCATGAAGGTCATCAGCGCATAGGTGGAGATGCCGCAGATCATGCCGGTGAGAAAGCGCTGGTTGAGAACGATCTCGCGCAACGGTCGGATGGGGCCGGCCGCAGCGGTGCCTGCGACGGGGCGCAGATCGGGCAGCCGCAGGAAGGCCAATATGGCGATTGCCGCCAGGCAAGTGGGAACGAGCGCGATGAAGGCGCCGGCAAAGAATACGGGCGCCAGCATATCCTTCGTCAGGATGACCAGTTGCGGCCCGAGCACGGCAGACCCCATGCCGCCGGCCAAAATCCAGGAAATCGCTCTCGGCTTATAGAACCGGGGAGACGCGTCCGCAGCGGCAAAACGCAGCTTCTGGGTAAAGCCGCCGGAGACGCCGGATATGCACAATCCCAGTGCAAACAGCCAGAAGTCACTTTGAAACAGCGCATAGGCGGCAAGTATTCCGCCCCCAGCGCCCAGAAGCGCGCCGACCATGAAGGCCGCCTTGCGGCCGAGCAACCGGGACATGGCGGCAACGAAAACCGCGCCGAGCGCGACGCCGACATTGAACCCGGTCAGCGGGGCTGTCGCCAGCGACTTGTCGGCGCCCAACAACTGATAGCCGGCGACGCCGCCGACGGAAAAGACGATCGGGCCGATGGTCCCGAGAATGGCCTGGGCTGCCGTCAGCAGGTAGACATTGCGGCGGGCGCCGCGCAGTTCATGATCCATGTCCTGCACCTCGCCTGCCTGCCCTGTCATCGCATGACCTTACTTCTTGACGTCGGTTCTGATCGTGCGGGCGATCCGGTCAAGCACGGCATTGACGAGCTTGGGCTCATCTTCTTCGAAGAACGCCTTGGCGATCTCGACATATTCGGTGACGATCACGGCGACGGGCACGTCCTTGCGTTCGCGCAGCTCGAACGTGCCGGCGCGCAGGATGGCGCGGACCGTCGAATCGAGACGCGACAGCGCCCAGTCGTCCTGAAGAGCCGTGCCGATCAGCGGGTCGAGCAGGCGCTGGTCGCGCACGACGCCGGCCACGATCGAGCGAAACCAGGAGGCATCCGCCTTCAGATAGGTATCGCCGTCAATTTCCTGGCCAAGCCTATGGGCTTCGTATTCAGCGACGATCTCGAGCACGCCGGTTCCGCCGACATCCATCTGGTAGAGCGCCTGAACAGCAGCAAGACGGGCAGCACCGCGCTGGTTTGCCTGCTTGATCGGCTGGTCGGCCGGCGGATTGGTAGGATTATCGCTCACTGTTCGCCGCCCAGCTTGATCTTCAGGTCGATCATGGTGAGCGCGGCGCGGGCAGCAAAACCGCCTTTGTCGCCTTCGCTCTTCCTGGCACGGGCCCAGGCCTGATCGTCGTTTTCGACAGTCAGGATGCCGTTGCCGATGGCAAGGCTTTCGCTGACGGCCAGATCCATCAGGGCGCGCGAGGATTCATTCGAGACGATGTCGAAGTGGTAGGTCTCACCACGGATGACCATGCCGAGCGCGACGAAACCGTCATACTCGGTGCCGCCATTGTCGATGCCGTCGAGCGCCATGGCGATTGCCGCTGGAATTTCCAGCGCGCCGGGAACGGTCACGACATCATAGGTCGCGCCGGCATCCTTGAGCGCAGACGTCGCGCCATCAAGCAAAGCGTCGGCCATATCGTCATAGAAACGCGCTTCCACAATCAGAATATGTGGTTTCTCAGTATCGGACATTTGTCACCTGTCTGAAATGGGGGGCCGGACATCTCCAGCGCAGGCGGCGGTCAAACCATGCTGGAGCCCGGTTGGCAAGCATTTTTCGCTTCCGGTGCCGATTTGGCAAGGACATTGAAGACCATTGCAGGCGAAAACACCGAAATTGCCGCCGTCTTTTCAATCCGATGGCAGTTCTGTACAAATTTGCCCGAAGCGGAGGAAAACATGCCAGAGACACACAAACCCGTCGTCAATCCAAGCGAACTTGAGCTGGACCATTGGCAGGAAGGCACGTTCTTCGAGTCCCGGGACGCATCCTTCGGCGCACAACTCGGCCTGAAGGATCTCGGCATCGGCTACGGCGAGGTGCCGCCGGGCAGGTCCGGCTGCCCCTTCCACAACCACCATATCGAGGAGGAACTGTTCGTCATTCTGAGCGGACAGGGCGAGTATCGCTTCGGGCCCGATCGCTACCCCGTCAAGCCGGGCGACGTGCTCGGCGCGCCAGCCGGCGGCCCGGAGACCGCCCACCACCTGATCAATACCGGCACCGTCCCCCTCACCTATCTGTCGATTTCGACCAATGCGAAAGCCGAAATTGTCGAGTATCCGGATTCGGGAAAGTTCCTCGCCAAGTCGCGGGCGGTCCCGGGTGGCAAGCCGGTCTTCCGTTTTGTCGGACGCAAGGAAAGCGAAACCGATTATTGGGACGGCGAGCCGGGAATCTGATCGAATAGGGCAATCGCATTCAAACGGACTGAACAGCCCCATGCACAGCGTCCCCACCATCGAAACCGAACGTCTGATCCTTCGCCCCTACCGCCGCGACGACTTTGCCGCCTATAGCGCGCTGTTTGCCGATGCCGAGGTGACACGCTTCATCGGCGGCGTGCCGTTTTCGCGCGAGCAGGCCTGGACGCGCTTCCTGCGCCAGGTCGGCATGTGGCATTATTTCGGCTTCGGCTTCCTGGCGCTGCAGGACCGCGAGACCGGCCAGTTCATCGGCGAGGCCGGTTTCCACGATCTCCACCGCGTCATCACCCCGTCCCTCGAAGGCACGATGGAGACCGGCTGGGCACTGTCTCCCCGCTCGCACGGCCAGGGTCTCGCGACAGAGGCCGTCGCCGCGGTATTGAAATGGGGCGACCAGCAGTTTCCGGCGCTGAAGAAGACCTGCATCATCGACACATCCAACCTCGCCTCGCTGAGGGTGGCCTCGAAGCTGCAGTTCAAGGAAGCCGGCCGTACAACTTACCACGGGGCGCATGTAATCCTGCTGGAACGGTGAGGTCTCGCTCGATAGTTATCGCCGGCCCGGGATGGCGTCGTGCCCGTCATGCCGGCGGATAGGGCCGCGAGGGCGGCGTCGCCAGCGTGAGCAGGTTACCGTCGGGATCACGCACCTGCGCCAGCGTCGAGTAGTCGCCGCTAATGTTGTCCCCGAGTAGAATCCCCAGGCCCTGCAGCCTGCGGCGCTCGGTCGCGACATCCTCGACGACAATGAACATCACACCCTTGCCGGCGATCTCGCCATCGGTCGAAAGCGCTAGCCCGCCCTGTTCGAAGAGTTCCCACTGCACCAGCGTGTCCATCGGCCGATAATCCGGTCCACGACCAAGCAGCTTCGTATACCAGACTTCGGCCGCCGGAAGGTCTGCGGTGAGCAATGCGGTGTAGATCTTCTGCAGGTTCATTTGTTCTTCTCCGGGCCAGACCCGGTGTGAACGCCTTCTCGATCAGAAAGGTTCCCGCTCACGTCTGAAGAGCGCGAGTGGCGTCCGTCCGTCCACATCCGTAACTTTTTGATAGTTTTTGGCGAAACCCATCGGGCTGTAAGGGCTGATAACGCCGAACGGATCAACACAGAACCGTTCCACTCCCGGTTATTCGGGGATCACGTTATAATGGCTTGCTCCCGCACCCCTATTCGGCCCTCGCCACCGGAAATTCCGCCAGCCTCGCCGCATAGCGTGCCATCGTATCGACTTCGAAATTGACGAAGTCGCCGGCCTTGCGTTGTCCCCAGGTGGTCACCTCGAGCGAATGGCGGATGAGCAGTACGTCGAAATCCGGGCCGTTGACGGCATTGACCGTCAGGGATGTCCCATCCAGCGCGACAGAGCCCTTTGGTGCCACGAATTTCGCCAGATGTTCCGGCGCGCGAAGGCGAAAACGGGTTGCCTCGCCTTCGGTTTCAACCGACAGGATTTCCGCCTTGCCATCGACATGGCCGGAAACCAGATGGCCGCCCAGCTCATCGCCTATCTTCAGCGAGCGCTCCAGATTGATCTTCTGGGTCGCGCTCCACGACGAAATCGTCGTCAGGCGCAGCGCCTCTTCCCAGGCCTCGACCTCGAACCAGCGGCCGTTTGCCCCCTCTTCCGGCAGCGTCGTCACGGTCAGGCAGACGCCGGAACAGGCGATCGAGGCACCGATGTCGATGCCCTTGGGATCATAGGCCGTGGCGATGCGCAGCTTGATGCCTTCATCAAGCGGCGTAATCGTTTCAACAGTGCCGATATCGGTGATAATGCCGGTAAACATCAGGAGGTTCTTTCATATTCATAGGTGTCGAGGAGGTCGTCGCCGAATGTGTCCGTCCGCGTGTGGACGAAGCCCACCGGGATCAGTTTCCGGTCAAGTGGGGATGGCACCCCCTCCTCGCCAAGGGCAAGCGGCGCGGTAAACAGGAGAATCCGGTCAACCAAACCGTCATTCAGGAATTGCTGTGCCGTCCTTGCACCACCCTCGACAAGAAGCGAGGATACGCCCCGCGTTGCCAGAGCAGCAAGCAGATCGGCCGGCACCTTCGGGTCGCAGACCACGACTTCGACACCTACCGTTTCCAGAGCCTGGCGCCGTTCGATAAACGCGACGGAGCCGTCGCGCTGACCCGTCACCACAAGCACATGCACATCCCGCGCGGTCCGGGCGAGCTTCGAGGTGACCGGAAGGTTGAGATCATCGTCGATGACGATGCGCAACGGCGAGCGATGCTCAAGCCCTTGGATGCGCGCGGTCAATTGCGGATCGTCGGCAATCGCCGTGCCGATACCGACGAGGATGGCATCGGTCTCGGCCCGCAGCCGATGGACGAACGCGCGGGCTTCTGCACCGGTAATGGGCACCTGCCCTCGCCCTTTGATGCCGATCATACCGTCGGCGGAAACAGCAAGTTTGAGAGTGACATACGGCCGGTTGCTGCGCTTGCGCATGAGGTATCCCTCAAGCTCGCGCTCGCCTTCTTCAGCCAGCACACCGGTGACAACCTTAATGCCGGCATCGCGCAGCATCTCCAGCCCGTGCCCCGAAACGCGTTCATCCGGATCGATGACGGACACGACGACGCGGGCGATACCGGCGGCGATCAAAGCGTCGGCGCAGGGCGGCGTCTTGCCGTGGTGGGAACAGGGTTCGAGCGTGACATAGGCGGTGGCGCCACGTGCGGCGGGTCCGGCGGCGGCCAGGGCCTGCGTCTCCGCGTGCGGCCTGCCGCCCTTTGCCGTGACGGCACTGCCGACGATCCTCAGACCGTCGCCATCGTCGCGGACAATCACGCAGCCGACGGACGGGTTGGAGCCGGTGGCACCAAGGTTCATGTGTGCGAGGCGCAGCGCCTCCGCCATAAAACGCTCGTCTTCAGCCATTTCCGCCATGTCGATGCCATCCCTCACCCTGCGGACGTCAAACGCCGCCCTTTCGGGCGGCGCAGCTAATTACAGCGACCCTTGCGCGTCATTCATGACGCGCAAGGGTCGCTGTAACACTTTTAATCTGCTGCATAATCTTTCCTTGAATCGATTCCGGTTCAAGGAATTATGCAGTAGCGGCGATCAGGCTCCGGGGTCGCGCGCGATCTTGGCGCTGATCTCGGCGATCACCTTTTCGAAGTCCTCGGCATGGGAGAAATCGCGGTAGACCGAAGCGTAACGGACGAAGGCAACGTCATCGAGGCCTTTCAACGCCTCAAGCACCTGCAGGCCGATCTCTTCGGAGGAGATTTCCGTTTCGCCGGAGCTTTCCAGCCGCCGGACGATGCCCGACACCGCCCGCTCGATCCGGTCACGATCGACCGGCCGCTTGCGAAGCGCGATTTCGAACGACCGCAACAACTTGTCGCGGTCGAACGGCGCCTTGCGGCCCGTCTTCTTCAGGATCATCAGTTCCCGAAGCTGCACCCTTTCGAAGGTCGTGAAGCGGCCGCCGCAATCCGGGCAGATGCGCCGGCGGCGGATGGCGGCGCCGTCCTCCGCAGGACGGCTGTCCTTCACCTGGCTGTCTTCCGATCCGCAATAGGGGCAGCGCATCAAGGCTCCTTGATCAGAGGTATGGGATCAGAGGTACGGGTACATCGGGAAACGGTCGGTCAGCTTGACGACCTTTTCGCGAACGCCAGCCTCGACCGCGGCATTGCCTTCATCCGAATTGGCGACCTTGAGGCCGTCGAGGACTTCGACGATCAGGTTGCCGATTTCGCGGAATTCGGCTTCCTTGAAACCGCGTGTCGTACCGGCAGGCGTGCCGAGGCGAACGCCGGAGGTGACGAACGGCTTTTCCGGGTCGAACGGGATACCGTTCTTGTTGCAGGTGACGTAGGCGCGGCCAAGTGCTGCTTCAGCCCGCTTGCCGGTGGCGTTCTTCTTGCGAAGATCGACCAGCATCAGATGGTTGTCGGTGCCGCCCGAAACGATGTCGAGACCGCCGGCCACCAGCGTTTCGGACAGCGCCTTGGCGTTCTTGACGATCTGGGCCGCGTAATCCTGGAACTCCGGCTTCAGCGCTTCGCCGAGAGCCACTGCCTTGGCGGCGATGACATGCATCAGCGGGCCGCCCTGCAGGCCCGGGAAGACGGCCGAGTTGAACTTCTTTGCCAGATCCTCGTCATTGGTCAGGATCATGCCGCCGCGCGGCCCACGCAGCGATTTGTGCGTGGTGGTGGTGGCAACGTGGCAATGCGGGAATGGCGACGGGTGCTGGTTGCCGGCAACGAGGCCCGCAATGTGCGCCATGTCGACCATGAGGTATGCGCCGACTTCATCGGCGATCTCACGGAAACGCTTCCAGTCCCAGATGCGGGAATAGGCGGTGCCGCCGGCGATGATCAGCTTCGGCTTATGAGTGCGGGCCTTTTCGGCCACGGCATCCATATCGAGCAGGTTGTCGCCTTCGCGCACGCCGTAGGACACGACGTTGAACCACTTGCCGGACATGTTGACCGGCGAACCATGCGTCAGGTGACCGCCCGAGTTGAGGTCGAGGCCCATGAAGGTATCGCCCGGCTGCAAGAGCGCCAGGAACACGGCCTGGTTCATCTGCGAACCGGAATTCGGCTGGACGTTGGCGAAGTTGACGCCGAACAGCTTCTTGGCGCGCTCGATGGCGAGTTCTTCGGCGATGTCGACGAACTGGCAGCCGCCATAGTAGCGCTTGCCCGGGTAGCCCTCGGCATACTTGTTGGTCATGATCGAGCCCTGGGCTTCGAGCACGGCGCGCGAGACGATGTTCTCGGAAGCGATCAGCTCGATCTCATGGCGCTGGCGGCCCAGCTCCTTTTCGATCGCGCCAAAAATATCCGGATCGCTGTCGGCGAGAGAACGGCTGAAGAATACGTCGGTGGCGGCGGAAGAAACGCTCATTCTCAAAGCTCCTTAAGAGGCGGTGGCACGGTGTTTACCGTCCTCGCATGGCAAGGGCAATACGGGCTGTGCGATTTGCGTCATTTCCCCCATTTGCCGCGGCGGGAATACGACAGCCGCACCTAAAGAAAAGGCCGCGCCCCTTTCAAAGGTGCGCGGCCTTATGTCAACAAATGCAGATCGGCTTATTGCGGCAGATTGTCCCGCTCGACGGAACCTGCCGCTTGCTCGATGCCGGTGGTGGTCTGCAGCGCCAGTTCCTGCTCGCCGTCCATCTCGTAGATGTCGTCACGGAACTGCACGATGCCGTCGGTTGCCGCCCAGGCGGTGATGTACTTGAAATAGACCGGGACTTCGATCGCCAGCTTGATCGGCGAGTTCTGGCCGGCGCGAATCGTCGATTCGATCTGCTGGCGTGACCAGCCGGGCGTGTCGCGCAAAAGCCAGGTGGTCAGGTCGCGCACGTTCTGGACGCGCACGCAGCCGGAACTCTCGAACCGGGCGAGCTTGTTGAACAGGCCCTGCTGCGGCGTGTCGTGCATGTACTCGTTGTTCGGGTTGTGGAAGTTGATCTTCGTCGAGGCCATGGCGTTGGTCTTGCCGGGGTCCTGGCGGAAGGTCAGGTTCGGCGCCTTCTCGGCATTCCAGTCGATCGTTTCCGGTGCGACCTCGTTGCCCTGTCCGTCGATGAGGCGGATCGAATTCTTCTTCAGATATTCCGGATCCTTGCGCATCAGGGGAACGATGTCCTTCTCGACGATCGAGCGCGGAGACGTCCAATAGGGGTTGAGGATGACCTCGTAGATCTTCGAGTTGATGATGTGGGTCGGGCGGCTGATACGGCCGACGACCGCGGTATGGCGTGTGGCGACGCGGCCGTTTTCTACGGCTTCGATATAGGCCGCCGGAATATTGACCAGAACATAGCGGTTGCCGAGATCGCCGGACATCGACTGCAGGCGCACGATATTGGTGTTCAGCTGGCCGAGGCGGACATCGGCTGCGATGTTCATCGCCTTGACCGAATATTCGCCGAGCACGCCGTCGGCAGGCAGGCCGTGCCGGGCCTGGAAGCGCTTGACCGCGCCGTCGACATAGCTGTCGAAGGAATTGGAAATGCCGGCGGAGCGCGGCAGGTCGCCGGAGATGATCAGACGCTGGCGCAGGGCCTGCACGGACGGATCGGAGACGCCCATTTCCAGCCGAACCGGCGAGTTGACCTGCGGCCAGCCGCCGGCCGAAACGATCTGCTGATACTGGCCAACGGCGTTCTGGGTGTTGGCAAGCGTGTTCATGCCGAAGATCGGCGTATTGGACACGACGGCCGTGGCGCTGCGCGAAGCCTTGGCGTCAAACTGGTCGTCCCAGGCGCCGCGGCGCGGTGCATTGATGATCTCGTCGAGCGCGTCCTGCGCAAACGCGCCACCGGCCCATGCTGCAGCGCCGAAAGCCGCCGCCGAGGCCAGGAAGCCACGGCGCGAAAAAGCATCAATTCCGGGTTTTTTCGACATATTTCCTACCATCCAATGCTGCGACGCAAAACGCAGAGCTATCACGAATACGGTTAACAAAGGCAAACTATACTTGCAGCTCCCTGCCCGCCGTTCACATTTGTGAGATCGCGAACGCAATTTGCGGCCAGTCGCACATCGGCAACAGAAGCAATGCAGGACCCGCATTCCCAAGGCTCGTCGCTGTCACAGTAATATGGCCAATTCGTGTCACCTGGCGGTCGCCCGAACCGCGAGTTGGCCAAACTCCGATGGTGCGGGGTTTCGGCAACATACAATTTTTTAGTTCAAATTTATTCCCAGTAAACACTTTAAGTTGATCAACAAATGCGAGTCAACAAGTCCTAAATCGCCCTAGGCCGAGCCAGTGGTTATTGATAGCCGTCGCTTCACAAGCGCGCGAATGCCAAACGCGCGAACGGGTGCGTCTTTGCGCACCCGTCGGCAATCATCACGGTCTTTCAGCGATGGTCTTCGCGCTTAGAGCTTGTAGAGCATCGTGTCGTTCCAGAAGCGGTCGAGGCGCTGCAGGAGCTTGTTCATCTGGCCGAACTCGTCGGTGCCGATGCCGCCGACCTTCTGGATCGAGCCGATATGGCGTTCATAGAGCTTGGCGACCGTTTCGGCGATCTCCTGGCCCTCGTCGGTCAGGCTGATGCGGACCGAGCGGCGGTCCACGCGCGAGCGCTGGTGATTGATGAAGCCGAGATCAACCAGCTTTTTAACATTGTAGGATACGTTGGAGCCGAGATAGTAACCGCGCGAGCGCAGTTCGCCGGCCGTCAGTTCCGAATTGCCGATGTTGAAGAGGAGAAGCGCCTGGACGGCGTTGACGTCGGAGCGGCCCGACCGGTCGAATTCGTCCTTGACGACGTCGAGCAGACGACGGTGAAGACGTTCGACGAGATGAAGGGATTCCATGTAGAGCGAACGGATCGCATCTTCGTGGGGATCTTTGACGGCAACGGCCTGCGGTTTCATTTTGGTGTTCATGATGACTGCCTCACTGTTTTGTTTGGCGGTGTATGTTTCTCTTCCCGCCTTGAGGTAGACACTATCGAATACGTATAAAATTCTACTTAAACACCAGCCTTAACAGCGCCTTACTATCCACAGCCCTTGTCTCAGGGTAAATCAATTCTTGCAGCACGGGCTTGGCGTACCCGCTGATAGAAGATCGCAGCCCGGAAAAGCACGAAGGTAACGGCCACTGCGGCGTGCAGCATGACGATCAAAGGCTTGGCCCCGAATATCTGCGGATAGACACCGAACATGACGAGTTCTGCCCCGGCTGCCACCACCCAGATGACCGGCCCCCAGGAGACCAGCAGCCACAATCCAAGCGCTGCGACGGGATAGACAACGGCGAGCGCTGTTGCTGCTACCCGCCACGGCACCGGCAGAAGATCGAACCGGCCGCCGCCCCCGAAGGAAAAGCCGATCAGCATTGCCCAATAGTTCAGGCCGAACCAGAAAGACGATACGGCCACCAGCCGCAGGAACAGCCCGAACAGCCTTTCGGTCAGCGAGATTTTGGGGATTTTTACAGAATCAGGGGCCATGGCGGCGAAGATAGGTCGGGGACGAGCGCTTTGCCAGACGGATATTTTTTGCCCGCAGGCGCACCGGCGAGCGCTCCGCCGCGATGCGAGGCAGCTCTCCTCGGCATCCGGACACGGCAAACACAGCTGTCGGCGCGCCGCCCTGTCACCGGCGGATAATCCGGTACAGGGCCGCCACGATGCCAATTCCGAGAAGCGGCCAGCCGGACCAGAAAACCCCGTGCCACGTCAAAACATTGATCCCGGCAATACCAAGTCCGATGACGCCAAGGGCCGCGAGGAACCGGTCGAAACGAGCCTGTACCGACACCCAGACCAGCGCCGAAAGGACAGCCAGCCCCAGAACCGGCCATACCGACCAGAAAACGCCACGCCAGGACAGGGCGTTGATGGCAATGAGGACAACAACCGCCAGCCCGGCAATCCCAAGCATCGGGCGCGCGATCGCCGCCAGTTGCCCCATGGGCGTCGCTGCCTTGGTGTCCGAACGTGTTCCGGCATCTCCTCCGGGCCTTGCCTGAGGGGCCGGGCTGGGCGTGGTGTCCGTCCGCAGCGGCGTCTCGCTTGTGCCGCCGCCGATGCGCACGGCATAGCTCGGCACCGCGTCGGCGATATTCTTGACCGGCAACGGCCCCAGGAAATCGAAGCTGACTGCCACCTTGTTGCGCACCTGATCGTATACGGTATTGGAAATGACGATCCCGCCGGCGGCGGCCGATGCCTGCAGCCGGGCAGCAATATTGACGCCGTCACCATAGATGTCGTCGCCATCGACAATCACATCGCCGAGATTGATGCCGATGCGAAACAGCATGCGCCCGTCCGCCGGCCGCGCGGCGTTCCGGCCGGCCAGCTCGTTTTGAACGTCCATAGCCGCACGCAGGCACTCAACGACGCTTGGGAATTCGGCGATCACGCCGTCGCCCCAGGTATTGATCACCCGCCCGCCATGGGCGTCGATCAGCCGGGACATCGCGTCGCGGTAATGCTTCAGCATCGCCAGCGTGCCTTCCTCGTCCGCGCCCATCAGGCGTGTGTAGTCCTGCACGTCGGCGCAAAAGATCGTGGTCAGCTTGCGTTGCGTCTCGCTCATGTTTCCCCCCACGTCTCTCCAAGCCAAGCGCGCCCGGCTGCACCGGAAGAATATGGGGATTGCAACCGGCAGGAAAAGACCCGGCCTCGATGATTGCGGCAGGCCGGATCCGCGGTAGCGAGTTGTAGCCTATCCTCTCGCGGCTGGTGCAACGGACGAAAACGCATCATCCCTTGTCGTCAAGGTATCGTCAGGGCCCCGCACGCGCGGAGCCCTGTCAGCACGGCGGCATCATTTGGTATAGACGATCTTGCCGCCATTGGCGGCCGTCTGGATGCCGATGACATTTTCGAGCTGCACGTTTTTCGCGACAAGCGCCGCCATCAGGGCCGGATCATTCTGGATTTCGGCCTGAGCCTTGGTGATCGATTCCGGTGACGGGTTGCGATACGTGGCGGGGATCGACGACGTGTCGGTACTGGCATTGGTTTCTTCGCCGACATTGACGATGGTCAGCATGTCGTCCGCCATCATCGGGGTGGTCGAGCTCGTGGTCTGCGCATAGGCATAACCGCTCAGCGACGTCGCGGAAACGGCAGCGGCCAGGGCCAGTTTGACAACAGTTCTCATGGTCTTCTCCTCTGTTTGGAGGCCCCGCACCGCTCATCGGTGACCTTGCATCGGGCGCTCCGCAAGACCAGGTCAAAACCGGACAGCAGCGAAATGGTTCCTTGGTGGTCACGGTTTCGTGAAATAGGGTCATGGCTGGAAGTGCCTGACGGCGGCCATCGGACACCTTCTTCGCCATACCTCTTCTTCCCAGCGCCGGCGGGGCCGCATAAGGGCGGCGAAGCCATTGATCCCGAGGTTTGCCGAACGGCGCCTCATCGCCTCGCTCTGCTCGGCACTTCTTCCCCGCCGGAGAGAAAGGAAAATTCCTTTCGCGGGACGATGAAACGCCGCACCTCAAACATTTTCCTTTGACGATTGCCCGTGATAAACCGCGACCAGATAAGACGAAGCTGACGAAAGACGATCCCATGACCGACAAGACCGACACCGTTGACCTGATCACCGGCCACCGCCGCATGCGGCGCAACCGCAAGGCCGACTGGACCCGCCGGATGGTGCAGGAAAACCGGCTGACGGTCGATGACCTGATCTGGCCGATCTTCGTGGTTCCCGGCGCAAATATCGTCGAGCCGATCGACGCCATGCCCGGTGTCAACCGGATGAGCGTCGACAAAGCCGTGGAGGCAGCCAGGCAAGCCGCCGATCTCGGTATCCCTGCCCTTGCGACCTTCCCGAATGTCGATATCTCCCTGCGCGACGACACCGGCTCCAACAGCCTCGCCGCCAACAACCTGATCAACGAGACGACACGCGCCATCAAGAAGGCCGTGCCGAATATCGGCGTCATCACCGACGTGGCGCTCGACCCGTTCACCAGCCATGGCCATGACGGCATCTTGCGCAATGGCGAGATCGTCAACGACGAGACGGTGGCGCAGATCGCCAAGGCCGCCGTCCTGCAGGCCGATGCCGGCGCCGACATCATCGCGCCTTCCGACATGATGGACGGCCGCATCGGCGCCATCCGCCGGGCGCTGGATGCAGCCGGCCACCAGAATGTCGGTATCATGGCCTATGCCACCAAGTTCGCCTCGGCCTTCTATGGCCCTTACCGTGAAGCGATCGGCACCAGCGGCCTGCTCAAGGGCGACAAGAAGACCTACTATATCGATCCGGCCAACGGCACCGAGGCAATGCGTGACGCCGCCCTCGACGTCGAGGAAGGCGCCGACATGCTGATGGTCAAGCCAGGCCTGCCCTATCTCGATATCTGCTGGCGGATGAAGGAAAGCTTCGGCCTGCCGGTCTTTGCCTATCAGGTCTCCGGCGAATATTCGCAGATCAAGGCCGCCGCCGCCAATGGCTGGATCGACGGCGAACGCGTCATGCTCGAAACCCTGCTTGCCTTCAAACGCGCCGGCTGCGACGGCATCCTCAGCTATTTCGCCATGGACGTGGCGCGGATCCTGGCCAAGCGGTAACGCCCGCCACGGTCTGGATCAGCGCCCGGATTGCCGGCACCCGCTGGCTTGGACAGGGCATATGCCGGGCGCACCATCATCCACGGCAGATTTGCCTTGCCTGCGGATTTGCATTTTTACTGCCGCTTCCCATATCAGCAAGAGAACTGGAGACACAGACATGAGCGTGCAGGACGAAAATCTCAGAATTCCAAGCAATGACTGGCAGGCCTATCAGGGCGTGCTCAGCCGGCGCGTCATGGCGTTCGTGATCGATTACGCGATCGTCGCGCTTTTGTGGATTCCCGCGGCGGTCGTCGTGTTCTTCCTCGGCATCCTGACGCTCGGCCTTGGTTTTTTCCTTTATCCCGTGCTTTTTGCCGGCCTCGCCATGCTGTATTTCGGTATAACGGTCGGCGGCCCAAAGCAGGCATCGCCGGGCATGAGCATGATGGGGCTGGCGATCGCCCGCATTGACGGCCGGCCGATGGATTTTCTCACGGCCATCGTTCATCTGGTGATCTTCTGGATCGCCAATGCGCTGCTGACGCCGCTCGTCCTTTTGATCGGCCTGTTCACCGATCGGGGCCGGCTGCTGCATGACCTGCTCATCGGCACGGTTACGGTCCGCCGCGACGCCTATTGATTCGGCTGATTTGCGACGGGATGGTGATGGGTCATTGTCTCATCCCGCCGCTGTCATGCAGCCGGCCAACCTTAAATCACAGGTTTACGACATCGCAACGCGACAGTTCAAAAAGTCGCGATTGACCTTTTTCAATCTTGCGCCATGCTAATGTTTTCCAAGCGGCCTAGAAGAGCGATCCCCGCGCCATATGAACACGCAAACTGCACCGTCTCCACAGTTTTACCTGACCGCACCGGCAACCTGCCCGTATCTGCCGCAGGAGATGGAACGGAAGGTGTTTACCCACATGGTGGGCGAGCGGGCGCCTGAACTGAATGATCTCCTCACCCAGGGCGGATTCCGCCGGTCGCAGAACATCGCCTACCGGCCGGCCTGCGAAAGCTGCCGGGCCTGCGTTTCCGTGCGCATCGTCGCCGGCGAGTTTTCTCCCACCCGCTCGATGCGGCGTATCCTGGCGCTGAACAGCGACGTGGTCTCGACGGAATATCCCGCAGAACCCTCCAGCGAGCAATACAGCCTGTTTCGCCGCTATCTCGACCATCGCCACCAGAAGGGCGGCATGTCCGACATGTCGGTGCTGGATTATGCGATGATGGTCGAGGATACCCATGTCAACACCAAGATCATCGAATACCGGCTCAAGGTCGAAGGCGACGGTATCGGCAAGGCGAAGGGACCGCTGATCTCGGCAGCACTCACCGACAAGATGGGCGACGGCCTGTCGATGGTCTATTCCTATTTCGACCCTGACATGGCCGACCGTTCGCTCGGCACCTTCATGATCCTCGATCATATCCGCAAGGTGAAGGATCGCGGCCTGCCGCACGTCTATCTTGGCTATTGGGTCAAGGGTTCGCGCAAAATGGACTATAAAACAAAGTTTCTGCCGCAGGAGCACCTTATGGCCCAGGGCTGGGAGCGCTATACAGGTGAAAACGCATCCACCTGACGGGACTTAATTTTGCGCCAAGACATCGATGCCGCCCACCATCGCCGCGGGCTTCTGATCACCGGCCTCGGCGGCCTTGCCCTTTCCTTCGATATCCCGCTGATCCGCTCCTCCGAGGGCGAAGTCTGGTCGCTGCTTGCCGCCCGCAGCCTGTGCACCTTCCTTGTGGCGCTGATCGCCTGGGTGGTGCTGAACAAGGTCCTTGGTCGCAAGATCGCGCTGGTTCCAGGCAAGACGGGGCTGGCCGCCGGCCTATTCTACGGCTTCGGCTCCTTCAGTTTCCTCCTAGCCGTCTTCAATACCGCGACCGCCAACGTCGTCTTCATCGTCGCCTTCACCTCGATGTTTGCGGCCGTGCTTTCCTGGATATTCCTTAAAGAACGCCCGTCCAACGCCACGCTGATGACGATGGCAGTCATGGTTTTCGGTGTCGGGCTGATCGTTCAGGACGGGTTGAAGAGCGGCAACTTCTTCGGAGATGCCATGGCGGTCTGCTCAGCCCTGCTACTCGCCTCGGCCATCACCGTCAGCCGAGCCAGCGGCAAGGACATGGGACTGGTGCCACTTGCAACCGCCATCTTCCCGGGCATTATCGGCTATCTGCTATCGCCGTCCGAAGGTCTTGCGATCGCCCACCCCGGCTGGATCATGTTCAGCGGCCTGGTGATGATCCCGCTCGCCTTCTTCTGCCTCGCCACCGGCCCGCGCTATCTGTCCGCTCCCGAAGTCGGCATGTTCTATCTGCTGGAAACCATACTCGCCCCGGTCTGGATCTGGATCATCTTTGAGGAAATCCCGACCACCCAGACGCTGATCGGCGGCACGATCCTGATCCTCGCGCTGGTCGGGCATTCGCTATGGCAGATGCGGCGGAAATCGGCCGTAGACGCATCGAGCGAGTTTCCGTTCACGGGCTGAAGGTTCTTACCAATTGCTGCAGAGTAAATCCGATGTTATAACATGATTATAACATCGGAGATTTTTCCATGAACATCACCATCCGCAAGATCGGTAATTCGGAAGGCGTTATTATTCCGAAGGAAGTCCTTGATCGTCTAGGGCTGAAGGCTGGCGACGAGTTTCAACTGAAGGAAACCGGAGGCACGCTTGAGCTAGCGCCTCAGAAGGTCGATCTCGCAGAACAATTGCGAGCGGCCAGGATTGGCATGAAAAAATATCATGTTGCGCTGCGTGAATTGGCGAAATGACTACCGTTAAGTGGCTGTCACGCGAAGCAATTGAAATCATACATCACGAACAGATACTGGAGCACGGTGGCTTGCCGGGCCTCAAGGACGCAAACGCACTCGAATCTGCTTTGGCACGTCCGGTTAACAAAGCAGCCTACGGCGAGGAGGATGTACACGTCCTCGCCGCGGCTTACCTTTACGGCATCGTTCGAAACCACGGGTTTTCCGATGGCAACAAGAGGACGGGCTGGCTTGCAGCGTTTACCTTCCTGCTGATCAACGGCCTGCTTATAGAAGCAGAACAAGCGGACGTTATCGCGTTTGTTCTCTCCATCGCTGCCGGAGAGATTGATGAGGCGGGTACAGCGCAATTCCTGCGAGATTACACCGTTCCGTTTGAGTTCTGACGGGCGTGGGATTTGGCCAACTCAACCTTGGCACACCCATCACCCCGTAAACTTCCCACTCCTCGGGAACCCCTTCGGCACCACCCTGCCCGCGGTTGCGCGGTCACCCATCCATTCGGTCAATTCGTCCTTGGTCTTGGTGAAGCTGCGGCCGGCGCTGTCGGCCCAGGTCAGGCCGTCTGATATCGCAAAGCAGCGGATGTCCGAGATGCCACCGTCCTTGTAGCGCTGCAGGCGCACGCCCTTGCCGCGACCCATTTCCGGGATCTGCACCAAGGGGAAGACCAGCATCTTGCGGTTTTCGCCGACAATGGCGACATGATCGCCCCTGACCGGAATGACGAGCTTGGCCTCATCCGGCATGGCAACGTTCATGATCTGCTTGCCCTTGCGGGTGTTGGCAGCCATATCGCCCTCCAGCACCACGAAACCATTGCCGGCAGCCGACGAGATCAAAAGCTTGCGGGCGGGATCGTGAACGAACGCCGTCAGCACGTCCTGATCGTTTTCCATATCGACGATGATGCGTAGCGGCTCGCCATGGCCGCGTCCGCCCGGCAGCTTGTCGCCGCCCAGCGTATAGGCCTTGCCGCCGGTGGTGACGACCAGGATGCGGTCGGTGGTCGAGGCCGGAAACGACAGTTTCAGCCCGTCGCCTTCCTTGAACTGCAGCGTCGAGACATCGGAGATATGGCCCTTCAGCGCGCGTATCCAGCCCTTCTCCGAGATGACGACGGTGATCGGCTCCTTCTCGATCATCGCCTGCTGGATCGCTTCCAGATCGGCTTCCGGAGCATTGGAGAACAGCGTGCGGCGGCGGCCGATCTCGGTGGCCTTGGCGAATTTCTTCTTCACCTCGCCGATTTCCCAGGCAACGGTCTGCCACTGCTTTTCGTCCGACGCCAGCAGGGTCTCGATTTCCGCCTTCTCCTTCGACAAGGCGTCGAATTCGGTGCGGATCTCGAATTCTTCCAGCTTGCGCAGCGAGCGCAGGCGCATGTTGAGGATCGATTCGGCCTGCAGATCGGTGAGCGTGAAGCGCTCCATCAGGGCGGGCTTGGGCTCGTCCTCCTCGCGGATGATACGGATGACTTCATCCAGGTTGAGATAGGCGACGAGATAGCCGCCAAGGATTTCCAGGCGGCGGTCGATGGCAGCCAGCCGGAAGCGCGAGCGGCGCTGCAGCACTTCGCGGCGATGGTCCAGCCATTCCAGCAGCACTTCATTCAGCGCCATCACCTTGGGAACGCGGCCCATGGACAGCACGTTCATGTTGAGCGGAATGCGGTTTTCCAGCTCCGACAGCTTGAACAGCGATTCCATCAGGATCGTCGGATCGACCGAGCGGCTCTTCGGCACCAGGACGAGGCGGACATCCTCGGCCGATTCGTCGCGCACGTCTTCGAGCAGCGGAAGCTTGCGGGCAATCAGCAGTTCGGCAATCTTTTCGATCAGCCGGGATTTCTGCACCTGGAATGGAATTTCGGTGACGATGATCTGGTAGCCGCCGCGGCCGGTATCCTCGACTTCCCATTTGGCGCGCACGCGAAAACCGCCGCGGCCGGTCTTGTAGGCCTCGATGATGCTCTCACGGCTGTCGATGATGATGCCGCCGGTCGGAAGGTCGGGGCCTTCGATGCCGCCCCGTTCGGGATTGTTCGGATCGAGCATCAGCTCTTCGATGGTCGCACCCGGGTTCTTGATCAGGTGCAGCGCCGCGTCGCAGAGTTCGTGGGCGTTGTGCGGCGGAATCGAGGTCGCCATGCCGACGGCGATGCCGGAGGCGCCGTTGGCCAGAAGGTTCGGGAAGGCGCCCGGCAGCACGACCGGCTCCTGGTCTTCCTCGTTGTAGGTCGGCCGGAAATCGACAGCGTCCTGTTCGATGCCTTCGAGCAGAAGGCTCGCGACATCGGTCATGCGCGCCTCGGTGTACCGGTAGGCGGCGGCGCTGTCGCCGTCGATATTGCCGAAGTTGCCCTGGCCGTCGACGATCGGGTAACGCTGCGAGAAATCCTGCGCCAGGCGCACCAGCGCGTCATAGACCGACTGGTCGCCATGCGGATGGAACTTACCGATGACATCGCCGACGATACGGGCGCATTTCTTGAACGACGAATTGGAGCGCAGCCCCATTTCGCTCATCGCATGAACGATGCGGCGATGCACCGGCTTCAGGCCGTCGCGCACATCGGGCAGTGCCCGGTGCATGATGGTCGACAGCGCATAGGCAAGGTAGCGCTCTTCGAGCGCCGCCTTGAGGTCAACCGGCAGAATGTGATCGTCTCCGCCCGACGGCGGCAAAAGGCTTTGTCCCATGATTTCTTGCTACCTCAACAGGCCCTGAACGGCAAGGATTGCAGGGCATTGCGCTGTGGAGAACCGGCTCAACGCCAACCAAATTCTTTTGACTACCGATTATGAAAATGCACAACCACACAACCACATATGAGTGCAATCATGCTAGTTGCCGCTGCAACGCTTCCAACGATTCCCCAGCAAAAGGTACATGCATGCACACCCTGCCGAAATTCGCCGCCGCCATCCTCGTCCTTGTTTCGCTGCAGACAGCCAATGCACAAGAGATCGCTATTCCCGCCAACCGTGAAACCGCAATCAATTTCGTGACTGGCGTCACGGACAATTGCCACAATATCGCAAAGCCGAAGATGAAGGTCGCCAGAGCGCCGGCGCACGGCACCGTGCGGTTTCAATGGGTGAAGTACAAGATCCAGAACTTTTCCCGAATCTGCAATGGAAGACCTGCCTGGGGCATGGCCGTATTGTTCACCCCCACACCTGGCTATCGCGGCAAGGACGGCTTCACCTTTGGCATCACCATGGAGAAATACGAGGGCAGCACCTTTACCCAATACAAACAGGACACGCTGAATGTCCTCGTAAAGTAGCTGAAGCGGCCGTCGAGCAGCATTTTTCATCCCAAAAATGGATGCCGGTAGGAAACATGACGCGGCGAAGCAATTCGAATATATTTCGGCCTCAATCCGTATTAGAAATGCCTTCGAAATTTAGACCTTTACAACAAGGAACCGCTCCATGATGCCTACCCGCAACCTCCGTCTGATGCTGACGAGCGCCGCTCTTATCGGCCTTTCCGGTCCGGCCTTCGCGCTCGACGGCGCGGATCTCGTCACCAAGCTCAACGCTGCCTACGCGCTCAACGGCGCGACCGTTGCCTATGAGAAAGTCGACGTCGACGGCACGACCGTGACGCTCACCGGCGTCAGCGTCAAATCGACGGCTGCCCCAGGCAAGGATTTCAAGATCGGCGACGTGACGCTCGAGGGCGTCGAGGAAACCGACAATGGCGGCTACTATGCCGAAACCGTCACGCTGCCGGATGTCGACGTCAAGGAAGACGAAACCGCGATCACGGCCAAGGACATCACCATTGGCGGCCTCAGCATCCCCGGCAATCCGGCAGGCGGCACGGTCAACGATATCGTCCTTTACGAAACCGCCGGCACCGGCCCGGTGACGGTCACCGCCAAGGGCAAGCAGGTGTTTTCGATTGAGGAATCGGAAGCCAACCTGACGAAGCAGGAAAGCGACGCCGGTTTCGACTTTGACGCGAGCTTCTCCGGCATCAAGGCCGACCTCTCCGATGTCCAGGACGCCAAGTCGAAGGATGCGATCGAGAAACTTGGCCTTAAGAACCTTGACGGCGAAATGACCATGAAGGGCAGCTGGGAAGTGGCCACCGGCAATGTCTCGCTTGAGGAATACGCCTTCGACTTCGCCAATGTCGGCCGTCTGGCACTCGCCTTCGACATTTCCGGCTACACGCTGGACTTCATGAAATCGGTCCAGGAAGCCATGAAGGCGGCCGAAGCCAATCCGAACAAGGAAGAAGCCAACCAGGCCATGGGCCTTTCGATGATGGGGCTGATCCAGCAGCTGACCTTCAACAGCGCCTCGGTCCGCTTCGACGATGCGACGATCACCAAGCGCGTTCTCGACTATATCGGTTCCCAGCAGGGCGTGTCCGGCGATCAGCTGGCCCAGTCGCTGAAGGGCATGGTGCCGCTGATGATGGCGCAGCTGAACGTTCCGGAACTGCAGAACCAGGTCTCGACCGCGGTCAACAGCTATCTGGATGCACCCAAGAGCCTGACGATCGCAGCTGAACCGGCCAAACCGGTGCCCTTCCCGATGATCATCGGCGCCGCCATGGGCGCTCCGAACACGGTGCCGAGCGTACTCGGCGTCAAGGTTACCGCGAACGATTGATATCCGGAACCGGACACTCAAAAGCCCCGGTCGCTCGAAAGAACGGCCGGGGCTTTTGCTTGTTTCGAGGTATTATTCCAGAACCTGGATGACCGCCCGCGTCTGCGGATTGACGATTACCCGGCGTTCATTGACGACCGTATAGGCATAGTCATCATAACCTTTGACGACGTGAAGTTCGACCGTATCGGGCAAGGGCTGACCGACGACGATCTCGCCTTCATAGACGACCGATGGAACCTGCTGTTCCAGCACATAGGTACGGACCTCGCCTGGAAGCTCCACGACGGTGGTCTGGGCAAAGGCCGTTGCCGACAGCGCCATGAAGGCCGCGGATGCGAGCATGAATGTCTTGCGCATGTTCTTCTCCTTGCTTCTGATGTGCTAACAACAGGCCGGCAGGCGAGAAAGTTCCAATTTTGCGCGCGAACTGCGCGCGCCGGTGGGCATTTGGGAAACTCTGGGCCCAAGAAAAACCCGGCTAGCCGATGCTGCCGGGTTCATCACATTGCGTCTGAAACGGACGAAACTCAGTCCTTTTTCATCGGCGGGATGACGCGCAGCGACAGTTCCAGCAGCTGCTTGGGCATCGCCGGCGCCGGTGCGTTCATCAGGAGGTCCTGCGCCTGCTGGTTCATCGGGAACAGCGTGATCTCGCGCAGGTTCTTGGCACCAAGCAGAAGCATGACGACACGATCGATACCGAAGGCGCAGCCGCCATGCGGCGGCGCACCGTACTGGAAGGCGCGGTACATGCCGCCGAAGCGCTCTTCAACGTCCGTCTGCGACAGGCCGACCAGTTCGAACGCCTTGACCATCAGTTCCGGCGACTGGTTACGGATCGAGCCCGAGGCGATTTCGAAGCCGTTGCAGACTGCGTCATACTGATAGGCCTTGAGCGTCAGCGGGTCCTGCGCCTGCAGCGCCTCAAGTCCGCCTTGCGGCATCGAGAACGGGTTGTGGGCGAAATCGACCCTCTTGTCTTCCTCGCTCCATTCGTAGAACGGGAAGTCGATGATCCAGCACAATTCGAAGCGGTCGCGATCGACGAGGTCCAGGTCCTCGCCGGCCTTGGTGCGGGCTTCGCCTGCAAACTTGTAGAACTTCGACGGCTCGCCGGCGACGAAGAAGCAGGCGTCGCCCGCCTCAAGCCCGAGCTGGGCGCGAACCGCATCGGTGCGTTCTTCGCCAATATTCTTGGCGAGCGGACCGGAGCCAACCACCTTTTTAGCGCCCCCGGAGAGGGTCATTGAACCGCTCAACGACCCGGAGTCGATGTTGCCGTCTTCCTCCTTCCAGAAGATGTAACCGAGACCGGGCTGGCCGAGGCTCTGCGCCCAGGCGTTCATGCGGTCGCAGAATGCGCGCGAACCGCCGGTCTTGGCCGGGATCGCCCAGACCTCGACTTTGGGGTTTGCGGCGATCATGCCGGCGAACACTTTGAAGCCGGAACCGGCGAAATGTTCGGTGACGTTTTCCATGACGATCGGGTTGCGCAGGTCCGGCTTGTCGGAGCCGTACTTGCGGATGGCTTCGTCATAGGGAATACGCGGCCATTCCTTGGTGACCGGCTTGCCTTCGGCGAACTGCTCGAACACGCCGGTCATGATCGGTGCCATCGTATCCCAGACGTCTTCCTGGGTAACGAAGCTCATTTCCAGGTCGAGCTGGTAGAATTCGCCCGGCAGGCGATCGGCGCGCGGGTCTTCGTCACGGAAGCACGGGGCGATCTGGAAGTAGCGGTCGAAACCGGCCACCATCAACAGCTGCTTGTACTGCTGCGGCGCCTGCGGCAGCGCAAAGAAGGTGCCGGGATGAATGCGGCTCGGCACGAGGAAGTCGCGCGCGCCTTCCGGCGAAGAGGCCGTCAGAATCGGCGTCGAGTATTCGGCAAAGCCGGCCGAGTTCATGCGCGAGCGCATGTCGGAAATGATCTGGCTGCGCTTGATGATGTTCTTGTGCAGCGTTTCGCGGCGCAGGTCGAGGAAGCGATATTTTAGGCGGATGTCTTCCGGATAGTCGGGCTCGCCGAACACCGGCAGCGGCAGTTCCTTGGCAGCGGAGAGCACTTCGATCTCCTGCGCGTAAAGCTCGATCTCGCCGGTTGCCATGTGCTTGTTGACGGTCTCGTCCGAGCGCGCCTTGACGGTTCCGTCGATGCGGATGACCCATTCGCCGCGCACCGTCTCGGCCGCCTTGAAGGCCGGTGAGTCGGGATCGACGACGATCTGCGTCATGCCGTAGTGATCGCGAAGGTCGATGAACAGCAGGCCGCCATGGTCGCGAACGCGGTGGACCCAGCCGGAGATGCGGACGGTCTGTCCGACATCGGCTTTGCTAAGAGCGGCACAAGTGTGGCTGCGGTAACGATGCATGATATTATCCTGAAACCAAGGGCCGCGCGGCCACGCCAAAGCGCGCTGCGGCAGCGTCAAAATCGGGCGGAAAAGCGCATGGTGAGGCCGATTTGTCAAGGCCGGGGCATGTTCGAGAACAATCAGAGGCACGCGCAGGATCAGGATCGCGAGATCGCGGAAACCGCCCATTCATGCCGGATGCTGACTGGACCATCAATTTTCGTGACTGTTTTTGCCCATCAGGTCCGTCTAATGATGACGTATGGCACGCTGGCATGGAGTCGCGTCCGCCCGGATACACTTCTTCATGTCCCAGATACGCCCGCTCATCCCTCTTCTCATCACTGCTGGCATTCTGATCGGCGGCAACGGGCTGCAGGGGACCTATATTTCGCTGCGCGCCCTGCAGGAGGGATTTTCGACGTCGCTGATCGGCCTTGTCGGTACCGGCTATAATATCGGCTTTGCCATCGGCTGCATCTACGTGACGCGCATCCTGCGCTCGATCGGCCATATCCGGACATTTTCGGCGATGGCGGCGATTGCGTCGGCAGCCTCCATCGCCATGGTGCTCCTGATCGATCCGTGGTTCTGGTTCCTGATGCGGCTGATTGCCGGCATCTGCTTTGCCAGCCTGTTTGCCACCGTCGAAAGCTGGCTGAATGCGCGGGTGACGAATTCCAACCGCGCCCGCACGCTGTCGATCTACCGGCTGGTCGATCTCGGCTCGGTGACGGCGGCGCAATATCTGATCCCGACGGTCGGCATCGAGGGCTTCCAGCTGTTTGCCATCGTTTCGATGGCGCTCACCTTGTCGCTGGTGCCGATCTCCTTTGCCGACCGCTCCAGCCCCGGCGCGCCCGAAGCGATCAAGTTCGATATCAAGGCGCTGTGGAATATCTCGCCGCTCGCCACGATCGGCTGCATCGTCGTCGGGCTGACCAATTCCACCTTCCGTTCGCTCGGGCCGATCTATGCCGAGGGCATCGGCCTGTCGATCACTGCGATTGCCACCTTCATGAGCGTCGGCATCATCGGCGGCGTGGTGCTGCAATACCCGCTCGGGCTCTATTCCGACCGGCTGGACCGACGGCTGATCATCCTTTTCGCTACCTTCGGCTCGCTGCTTGCCGGACTCTATCTCGCCTTCTTAGCCGGCAGCGACGAATGGCTGAATATCATCGGGATCTTCATCTTCGGCGCCTTCGCCATGCCGCTCTATTCGCTCTGCTCGGCCCATGCCAACGACCATGCAGCCGAAGGGCAGCACGCGCTGGTATCGGCCGGCATGCTGTTCTTCTGGTCCTGCGGCGCCATTATCGGGCCGCTGTTTGCCTCGTTCATGCTGGATATTTTCGGGCCGCAGGCGCTGTTCATCTATACCGCCGCCGTGCTTGCCGCCTTCATGCTCTATACGCTGCAGCGCATGATGGCCCGAGGTGCTGTGCCTGCCGGCGAGCGCTCGATGCGGTTTCGCAATCTGCTGCGCACCTCCTCGTTCTTCAACAAGCTGGCGGCAAGGCCCGGGGACAACAAGTAAGGCGGTTGAAATTCAGACTTGGCGGCTGCGGCAAGATGCGCGCAAATGCCAATTGATGAATACCGCCTTCAAGTTTAAACGGGAACGTCTCAATCTGCGGAATCCTGCCCATGCCGATCATCAGCCGTCGCACAATCCTGAAAGGATCGGCTGCAGCCGCAGCTTCCTTCGCGATCGGCGGAGGCCTTGCAGCGCGAAACGGGATTGCGGCACCGCTGCGGCTCAAGGCGCAGTTTACCGAGGCGGCATTGGCCAGCGACGGCATCACCCCGAAAGTCATGACTTACGGAACAGGCGAAGCGGCTGCGACCGGCATGCCGCCGGTGATCCGCATGAAGAAGGGCGAGCCCTTTGCCGCCCGGCTGATGAACGCGCTCGACGAGCCGACCACGATCCACTGGCATGGCCTGCGCATCGTTAACGCCATGGATGGCGTGCCGGAAATGACGCAGCCCTATGTCTATCCCGGCGACGGCTTCGACTACACCTTCACGCCGCCGGATGCCGGCACTTTCTGGTATCATCCGCATTGCAACACACTGACCCAGATGGGCCACGGACTGACCGGCGTGATCGTCGTCGAGGACCCGGCCGATCCTGTCTTCGACGCCGAGATCGTGCTGAACCTGCGCGACTGGCGGCTTGGCACCGGCGGCGCCTTCATCGCACCGTTCAAGCCGCGCGATGCGGCGCGCGGCGGCACCTACGGCACGGTCCGCACCACCAACTGGCAGCAGCAGCCGAGCTACGACGCGCCGGCCGGCGGTCTCGTCCGCATCCGGATGGCCGCCACCGACGTGACGCGGATCTATTCGCTCGCGGCTGAAGGGGCGCCTGCGGTGGTGATCGCACTCGACGGCAATCCGGTCGATGCGCCCTACCCGCTCGATCTTCTGGATTTCGGCCCCGGCCAGCGCGTCGAATTGATTGTGCGCATGCCGGACCAGGAAGGCACCGAGGTCAAGCTCGGCAACGTACGTGGCTCAAGTCCCTTCACGATTGCAACATTGCGCGCGACCGGCGCCTCGCTGAAGCGCGATATCCGCGAGGTGAAGCCGCTGCCGGCCAATCCGGTTG
The DNA here is from genome assembly GCF_025847205.1 of Pararhizobium sp. YC-54. Classification (GTDB taxonomy): domain Bacteria; phylum Pseudomonadota; class Alphaproteobacteria; order Rhizobiales; family Rhizobiaceae; genus Pararhizobium. The sequence continues at coordinate 218,995 of NZ_JAOYTH010000002.1, forward strand.
CCGAGGTCGATCTTTCGACAGCTAAGCGTATTCCGCTCGATTTTACCGCAACGGCCGAGCATGCGCCCGTTCCCAGCATCTGCGGCACGATCGGCTATACGTTCTGGGCGATCAACAAGGTGCCATGGCAGGGCGATACGCCCGATCCGGGAGCGCCGGTTTCCGAGCTGAAGCTCGGCAAGAGCTATGTGCTGCAGGTCAGGAACCGCACGCCGCATGCGCACCCGATCCACCTCCATGGCTTAAGCTTCCGCATCCTCAATTCCAACAAGCGGACCATCCTGCCGCCGCCGACCGACACCATCCTGCTTTTGCCGGACGAACAGGCCGAACTCGGTCTCGTCGCCGACAACCCCGGCGACTGGCTGCTCCATTGCCATATCATCGAGCACCAGAAGACGGGAATGTCGGGATATTTCCGCATCGTTTGAGCTTTTTTCATTGTGACACCCGGCGCGAAGAGATACATCGGGTGAGTTTTTAACGGCCGCATTTCCGCCACAGTGATTGAAGTTTGATGATAGAGACAACCGCCGAACTTGCCGCCGCCTGCGAAACGCTGGCCAGCGGGCAGTACCTGACGATCGATACGGAATTTCTCCGTGAGACGACCTTCTGGCCGCAGCTCTGCCTGATCCAGATGGCCGGGCCGGACATTGCCGTCATCGTCGATCCGATGGCAAAGGACATCGACCTTGCGCCGTTTTTCGAACTGATGGCCAATACCGATGTCGTCAAGGTGTTCCATGCGGCGCGCCAGGATATCGAAATCATCTACAATCTCGGCAAGCTGATCCCGCATCCGATCTTCGACACGCAGGTTGCTGCCATGGTCTGCGGCTTCGGCGACAGCGTCTCCTATGACCAGCTCGTCAGCCGCATCAAGAACGTCCATATCGACAAGTCCTCGCGCTTCACCGACTGGAGCCGGCGGCCGCTGTCGGAAAAGCAGCTCGATTATGCGCTGGCCGACGTCACCCATCTGCGCGATGTCTACCTGCACCTGAAGGCCGAGCTTGAGCGCGAAGGCCGCTCGCTGTGGCTGACCGAGGAAATGGCCATCCTCGAAGCCAAGGAAACCTACGACATTCATCCGGATGACGCCTGGCAGCGCTTGAAGATGCGGCTGAAAAAGCCGGTGGAACTCGCCGTCCTGCAGAAAGTGGCCGCCTGGCGCGAGCGCGAAGCCCGCAGCCGCAACGTCCCGCGCGGCCGCATCATCAAGGATGACGGCCTCTACGAGATCGCCCAGCAGCAGCCGAAGGACATGGAAGCCCTCTCGCGCCTGCGCACCATCCCCAAGGGCTGGGAGCGCTCCGCTGCCGGTACCGCAATCATCGAGGCGGTCAACGCAGCGCTCGAATTGCCAAAATCCGAGATGCCGAAGCTGCCGCGGCAGAGCCAGGCACAGGAAGGCGCCCAGGCCGCCAGCGAAATGCTCAAGGTTCTGCTCAAGCTGATCGCCGAAAAACAGGGTGTCGCCGCCAAGATCATCGCCAATAGCGAGGATCTCGACCGGATCGCCTCGGAAGGCCCCAACGCCGATGTCGGCGCCTTGAAGGGCTGGCGGCGCGAGCTGTTCGGCGACACCGCCCTGAAGCTGATCAACGGCGAAGTCGCCTTGCGTTTCGTCGATCGCAAGATCGAGGCCGTGGAGCTTTGAGACACATCATCAAGGGTGCATCTTCGCGCCCTTGATGATCTTGTCAGTGATCTTCTTGCCGGCATGAAGCGCAATGCCGACAACCTTGGCATTGTCGGGCCCGAACCTTGCAAACACCGCGCGGTTTGCCGCATCGTGGCCGGTCGAAAACATCTCTTCGACAGAGCTGGGTGAGCTTGTGTGGCCGGACTTAAGAGATGTGCCCACAAACCGTTACACGAAATCGCTTGACCCGCCCCGCCCAAGGACAACAATGCTTGCGAGCACCGGGGGAACGGAGCTGATTCATGAGAGAAATATCCGCAACGGAGAACTGGCTGCTGATCACGCTCGGCATGGCGCTCAGCGGCGTGATTTACGGCCTTGTGGCCTACCCCGGCGAGCCGATGATCATCGGTGCGGTCTTCGCGGTTTTCATGGGCGTGCCAATGATTGCCTTCGAACGGCGGGTCCTGTTGCGGCCGCTTTACCGGCGCATCGAGCGGCTTCCGACCGTTGTCTTCATTGTCGCGGCGCTTGTCATCTACGAGATATTGATGAGCGTCGGCTATGCGCTGGCGACCGTGCTGATGAGGGCGCTGGGGTTCATCCCGCCGAGGCCGCTGGCCGAGGCCATCGTCATGCCGTTCAACGTGTTTGTCTATGCACTCGCCGTCTGCGCCCTGATCGTCTTCATCCTGCGCGTGCGCGACCTTCTCGGCCGTGACGTTTTCACCAGCATGCTGATCAGCCGCTATCGCCGGCCGGTGAAGGAGGAGCGTGTCTTCCTGTTCATCGATCTCGCCGATTCGACATCCTTTGCCGAAAAACATGGCGACCTGCGTGCGCAGGAGTTTCTCAAAGCCCTGTTTGCGACCTTCGCAGAACCGGTCCGCCGTTACAAAGGCGCGATCGACGACTATGTCGGTGATGCCGCAATCGTTACCTGGCCGCTGGAAAGGGGCGTCAAGTTTGCACGCTGCGTTCGCTGCATCTTCGATATCCTCGATGACATCGAAGCCAACGCGGCCACGTGGCGCAAGAATTTCGGCCAGGTCCCCCGGCTGCGGGCCGCCCTTCATGGCGGTTTCATCATCACCGCGGAAATCGGCGTCGATCATCACAAGATTGCCTATTTCGGCGATACCGTGAACACCACCGCAAGGCTGGAATCGCTGTGCAAGACGCTCAACCGGTCCGTGTTGATTTCCACGGAACTGGCCCAGCGCATCAGGTTTCCAGGCACGGTCGCGACCGAGGACCTGGGCATCCATGCCGTCAAGGGGCGCGGCCAGACGCTCGGCGTCATGGCGTTGAAACAGCAGGAAAAACTCGAAATGGCGCCGGCGTTCGACCTGCGTATTCCCGCCGAATAGACGGCCTGCCTCCCTACCGTCATCAAAGCTTCATCCAGGCGTCAATTCGCCGACATCAATGCCCTGCTACTGCATAAATTCCTTAAATCGGAATCGATTTAAGGAAAAATTATGCAGCAGATTTAAAGCGCTACAGCGACCTTTGCGCGTCATGAATGACGCGCGGCGCTGCAGGCGGAACGTCTCGTTTCAACCGCTCAATGGGGACATGATGAAAAACGCTCTTTTCGCTTCCGTGGCATTCAGCCTTCTGATGACATCCGCCGCTCTTGCCGAAGACACGGTCTTCCCGGCCAAGCTTGCCGCCCATGCCATCCTGCCGGCCCACACGATCATCGCAGCGCCCGCTGACGCGGCCGATTACCTGAAGACCTCCGGCAAGTTCACGACCCCGGACCGCAAGCGCACCGAAGCGCTCGGCACCGTTCCCGGCAAGGATGGCGTGCGCCTCACCGGCCTGTCGCTGCCGTTCGACGGCCAGCCGATACAGGGCTTTTCCGGCATTAAGACAATGGCAGACGGCACCTTCTGGAGCATGTCGGACAACGGCTTCGGCTCGAAGCTGAACTCGTCGGACACGATGCTGATGCTGCACAACATCAAGATCGACTGGGATGGCGGCAAGGTCGAGCCGTTGAAGACGCTGTTCCTTTCCGATCCCGACAAGAAGGCCCCCTTCCCGATCGTCATGGAGGGTGCGGCCAAGCGTTACCTGACCGGCGCTGATTTCGACGTCGAATCCATCCAGCCCGTCGCCGACGGTTTCTGGGTCGGCGAGGAATTCGGCCCGTACATCCTGAAATTCGACCTTGACGGCAATCTGACCGACGTCATCGCCACCACCGTCAACGGCAAGCCGGTGATGTCGCCCGACAATCCGACGCTCGCCGTGCAGGCCGATCCGTCAAAGCCGATGCCGGCGCTCAACGTCAAGCGATCCGGCGGCTACGAAGGTCTTGCCCTGTCGAAGGACGGCACCAAGCTTTATGGCCTGCTCGAAGGCCCGCTCTGGACCGACGCCGAAACCGTCGAACAGGCCGAAGGCCGCCCGGCCCTGCGCATCATCGAACTCGATGTCGCATCGAAGGCCTGGACCGGCCGCAGCTGGCTCTATCCGCTCGCTGAAGGCGGCGAAGCGATCGGCGATTTCAACATGCTGGACGACAAGACCGCTCTGGTGATCGAGCGCGACAACGGTGCAGGCACGGTCGACAAGGCCTGCGCCAGCCCGAAGGAAGCCAAGCCGGATTGCTTTGCTGTCGGCTCCAAGGTCAAGCGCGTCTACAAGATCGAGTTGACCGACGACAATGCCGGCAAGGCCGTGCGCAAGATCGGCTATATCGATCTCCTGAAGATCGCCGATCCGGACAACAGGAAGCGCCAGGGCGGCGGCGAAGGCTTTTACGACATGCCGTTCGTCACCATCGAGAACGTCGATCGCATCGATGACACCCACATCATCGTCGGCAACGACAACAACCTGCCGTTTTCGGCAGGCCGTTCGCTCGACAAGGCCGACGACAACGAATTCGTCCTGCTCGAAGTTGGCGAATTCCTGAACGCCAAGTAAATCACTGTAAAAGTAAGTCACTGCAAACGACGAAGACCCCGCAACCGGGTTGTGGGGTCTTCGCTGCATTTTTGAACCGATGCTGGCGTGACCGGGCGCTTTTGCCGTCGCGCCCAAGTCATCTGCTGACTACTCGAACCGGAACCTAATCCGCTTGCCCGTCAGCTTGGCAAGCTGCTGCAAACGGCCGTCGAGCCGTTCGCCGGCGAACTCCGAATAGGCGGATGGAACGACGAATTCGAGATCGAAGTCGGCGGCCGTCGATGGCCGGATATCGAGATTGCGCACGACGCCGGGCATCGAGGCCGACAAGAGATAGACGACCCTCAAGAGACCGCCGAGAAGCTTGGCCAGTTCCAAGAGGCGTGGCGTCGCGATGGCAGCGAGCGGCTCGGTGGCGCCGTCGTCGTTCAGGCCCTCGAAACGGTAATAGTTGGCAAGGGCGATATAGGCGCGGCCGGCATGGGTGATGCCGGAGAAAGTGCTGTGGGCGATGATGTTGAGCGCCTGCAGGCCACGATAATCCGGATGGGCGCGCCAGCTGATATCGGCGAGCAGACAGGCCGCCTGGCGGTAGCGTCCCTCTTCCTCGGTTTCCGTGATGCCGAAATGCGGCACCATCTTGCCGCTCCAGTCGGCAAGCTCGCGGGCATGCTCGGGCGAGCGGGCGCGCAGGATGGCGATTTCACGCGCCGCGGCGAGCAGCGGATCCTGAGCGCGCACAGTGTCAGACAGCAGCGAATAGAGATAACCTTCGCGAACGCCGAGCGCCGAAAACGAAATCACCGCCGGCTTCATCTGGGCGATGACTTCCTGCATGGCAACGGCCCCGAACGGCAGGAGCGCACGGCGGCTTTTCGAAATGTGAGCGTAAGCCGGCGACTTGACATCCTTGGGCTCGATCACCTCCGGCAGGAAGGCCATGGCTTCCTCGAAGGAGATTTCGTAGCCCTGCATCATGTGCAGCGGATAGTTGCGCAATTCCATATGCAGCTTGGCGATCGAGCGCCAGGTGCCCCCGACCGCGTAGAAGGTGCGGCCGCTGACATTCTGCAGGACCTGCGCGCCCTTCATATAGCGGCGCACATGGCTGCGGGCCTTGACGATCGATCCCTCGGCATGTTCCGACAGGCGGATACCGCCAAGCGGCAGGGTGATGCCCCGGCCGATCTTGCTGCCGGCGACATCAACAAGTTCCAGCGAACCGCCGCCAAGGTCGCCGACGACGCCATCGGGATCGTGATAACCGCTGATGATGCCGAGCGCGGAGAAATAGGCCTCCTCCTCGCCGGTCAGCACGCGAACTTTCTGGCCGAGGATAATTTCGGCCCTGCGGATGAAATCGGGGCCGTTGGAAGCGTCGCGCGCAGCCGCCGTCGCCAGCACGAAAACCGTGGAGGCGCGCGCCTGCGTTGACAGCGCCCGGAACCGGTGCAGCGCTTTGAGCGCCCGCTCGACGCTCTCGGCGTCCATCCGGCCGGTCGCATCGATGCCCTTGCCGAGGCCGCACATGACTTTTTCATTGAACAGAACGGCCGGCGACCGGCTCAGCCCCTCATAGATCACCAGTCGAATCGAGTTCGACCCAATATCCACGACGGAGACCGGGGCAATTCCAGGCAAACGCCCCTGGGCTTCAGACTCTACCATGCAATTCCAGTTTATCTTCTGCGGCCGCTATCCCAGCCGGCAATTACCTTCGGCGTGCTGGATTTCAAGGCCTCTCCCCGCCCCGACAGGCTGGGATTGGTCATGAAATAGACCTGCGCGTTGAACGGCTCGGAATCCTTGGCGACTTCCATACGCCGCGACGTTCCGTCAGGAAGGATCTCGTAGCTCTGCTGGTTATCGATGAGATTACCCAGCATGATCTGCGACAGAACCTGTTCGTGCACAGTCCGGTTGATGAGAGGCACAAGGGTCTCCACCCGCCGGTCCAGATTACGCGGCATCATGTCCGCCGATCCGATATAGACGAGCGCATGCTCGGAGGGAAGCCCATAGCCGTTGCCGAAGCAGAAGATGCGGGAATGCTCAAGGAAGCGCCCGACAATCGATTTGACGCGGATCTTGTCGGACAACCCCGGAACCTGCGGCCGCAGGCAGCAGATGCCGCGCACCACCAGATCGATCTCGACGCCGGCCCGGCTGGCACGGTAGAGCGCATCGATGATCTCCGGGTCGACCAGCGAATTCATCTTCATCCAGATCGATGCCGGGCGCCCGGCCTCTGCATGGGCGATCTCTTCGCCGATATGCTGCAGGATGCGCGGGCGCAGCGTATGTGGCGAAATCGCCAGCTTCATGCCGGCCTCGGGTTCGCCGTAGCCGGTGATGAAATTGAAGATATTGGCCATGTCATGGGCAATCTTCGGATTGCAGGTGAAGAAGGACAGGTCGGTATAGATCTTCGCCGTGACCGGGTGATAGTTGCCGGTGCCAAGGTGACAGTAGGTCCGGAGCTTGCCTTCCTCGCGGCGCACCACCATCGACATTTTCGCATGCGTCTTCAGTTCGATGAAACCGAACACGACCTGCACGCCGGCACGTTCCAGATCGCGCGCCCAGCGAATATTGGCTTCCTCGTCAAATCGCGCCTTGAGCTCGACCAGCGCCGTTACCGATTTGCCAGCCTCGGCAGCGTCGATCAGCGCACGCACGATCGGGCTGTCGTTGGAGGTGCGGTAGAGCGTCTGCTTTATCGCCAGAACGTCAGGATCGCGCGCAGCCTGGAGCAGAAACTGGACCACCACGTCGAAGCTCTCATAGGGGTGGTGGACGACCATGTCCTTTTCGCGGATGGCGGCAAGGCAGTCTCCGGCGTGTTCGCGGACACGTTCGGGAAATCGCGCATTGTACGGCTCGAAACGCAGATCCTCCCGCGGCGCCTTGGTGATCTCTGAGAGCGTGTTGAGGGCCAGAAGGCCGGGCAGAACGGCGACGCGGTTTTCCGGCACGCCGAGTTCGCCAACGACGAACTGGCGCAGTTCCAGCGGCATCTCGGAGTCGATCTCGATGCGGATCACCGAACCGCGCCGGCGCCGTTTCAGGGCCGTCTCGTAGAACCGGACAAGATCTTCTGCCTCTTCCTCGACCTCGATATCGCTGTCGCGAATGATGCGGAACGTGCCGGAACCCTTGACCTCATAGCCCGGGAACAGCCGCTCGATGAACAGGCTGACGGCATCCTCCAAGGTGATGTAACGGATCACCGATTTTGCATCAGGCAGCCGGATGAACCGGTCGAGCGCCACCGGCAGGCGCAACAGCGCCGTCATCGGCTCGCGTCCGCGCGTGCTCACCAGCTGCAGGCCCATGGTGAAGCCAAGGTTCGGGATAAACGGGAACGGATGGGCGGGATCGATCGACAGCGGCGTCAAGACCGGAAAGATCGACTGCTCGAATTCGTTGGCGAGCCAGCCGCGGTCCTGCACAGAGAGCGAGATCGGCCGGACAATCAGAATGTCTTCCTTGGCGAGATATTGCTGCAGGACGGCGAGAGAGGCCTGCTGCTCCATCTGCAGATTGTCGATTTCCTTGAGGATATCTTCTAACTGCTCGGCCGGCGTCTTGCCGTCCGGGCTGCGCACCACGACCCCCTGGCGGACCTGGCCTTCGAGGCCGGCGACGCGCACCATGAAGAATTCGTCAAGATTGGCGGCCGAAATCGACAGGAAGCGCACGCGCTCCAACAGGGGATGGGCGGTGTTGAGGGTTTCCTCAAGGACGCGGCGGTTGAACTGCAGCCACGAAAATTCGCGGTTGATGAAGCGTTCTGGGCTGGTCATCAGGTCGATTTCGTCGGCCACCGGCGCGCTTGCTGTCGTTGCAGATGTCACAGTGTCCATTATCCCCAGTCCGCCTTTTGCTTTCTCGAAGCTGCTAGCGCAGTTTGACGACCTAACTATGACAGTCAATCGATTTCGCGTGTCTTTCCAAGGGTGTTAAGCACTTCCAGCGCCAATGCCCTGTTGATGCGGGTTCCCCGCGCCAGCGCCAGGCGATCCAGCCGCTCGACGATCGTCTGGGCGGATTCGAGCGAACGCTCCATGCGCGCAACGATATAGCCGATCAGCCGATCATCGACGGCAAGCTGACGGTCGGCCAGAAGCTTGACCAGAACCTGCGCCAGCAATTCGTCATCCGGCTCGCCTATCTCGACCACTGTCGCCGCCTTGAGGCGCGAGCGCAGATCCGCCAGTTCGACCGGCCAGGACATCGGCCAGAGCCGGCTGGTGATCAACAGGCTGGTGCCGTTTTCCCGGACGCTGTTGATGACATGGAACAACGCCCGGTCGTCGAAGCCGCGCCGGTCGGCGTCCTCGAACAGCACCGGGTTTGCCGCCGCTGTCTCGGCCGCGTTGCTATCCACCGTCGGGTGTATGTAAACTGCGCTACTGTTTTCCCGCCAGATCGAGGCAAGGTGCGATTTTCCCGATCCGACGGGGCCTGCCAGGATCACCACGGGCGACGGCCAGCGCGGCCAGCTGTCGATAATGGAGACGGCTGCCTTCAAGCGCTCGGACACGAGCAGGTCGTCACGACCCGTCTGCGGTTCGTGCTCGAAAACGAGCGGCAACTGTTCGAACTTGCGGACCATTACGCTGTTACTCTGGAAGCTTGTACTCAGGGCTCTTGTATTCAGAGCTCTTGTGTTCCGGCTCGATCGTCAGGTTATGGCGGTGGCCGTCGTAGAGCGTGCTGTCAAGGTACCGGCCGATGCCGAAGCGGACAAGCACGCCGATGGCAGCGGCGCACGGCACCGCCACCAGCAGCCCGACGAACCCGAACAGCGCGCCGAAGGCCAGAAGCGCAAACATCAGCCAGACGGGATGCAGGCCGACGCTCTTGCCGACAAGCCGTGGCTGGAGGATATTGCCCTCCATGAACTGCCCGGCGAAAAAGATCGCCGCGACGATGCCGATATGCAGGTAATTTGGCCAGAACTGCACAAGCGCCACGCCGACGGCAAGCACCAGGCCGACCATCGAGCCGACATAGGGAATGAAGCTGATCATGCCGGCAAACAGGCCGATCAGCAGGCCGAAATTCAGGCCGGCCAGGGTCAGGGAAATACCGTAGAACAGGCCGAGAATGATGCAGAGCGAGCCCTGCCCGCGCACGAAGCCGGCAATCGTCGTGTTCATGTCGCGGGAAATCTGGCGGACGGTCGCAACATGGTCGCGCGGGACCCAGCTGTCGACCCTTTCGACCATCCGGTCCCAGTCCAGCAGCAGATAGAAGGCGACCACCGGCGTGACCACGAACAGCGAGATGATATCGAGCAGCGCCATGCCCGAATTCCACAATTGCTGGAACAGCGTGCCGAGGAAACCGGCACTCTGCTCAAGCAGCTTGGCGGAATTCTGCTTGATCGTGTCCATCTGCCCGGAAATCCAGTCGGGCAGCCAGGCGGCATCCGGGCTGGTCAGAAACTCCTGCAGCATGGAAACATAGCCCGGCATCTTCTGGATAAATTCAGCGGCCTGGGTGAACACGATCGGGATGATGAGGACCAGCGACAGTGCAAAGACGACGATGAAGCCGATCAGGATGACGACCGTTGCCATCAACCGGCTGAGGCCGATTCTTTCCAGACGGTCAGCGACCGGGTCGAGGAAATAAGCGAGCGCCATGCCGGCAATGAACGGCAGGAGAATGGTGGAGAACACCATCAGGAAGGCAATGAATGCGGCAAGGAAAAGCAGCCAGAAGATGATCTGGCGCTGCAGCCCGCTGCCGCTCAATTTGTTGACCATGCCGCTGTTCCGATGCTTTGTCCGGTGTCTTGCCGCTGGCGCTGCTCAGCGCTGCTTCCATTACTGGAGATAGGATGTGGCGGCGACCATGGTCAAGCCTGTGGCGCAAAAGGGCCGACAATGGCTGGCAAAACATCAAAAAAGCGGGAGTATCGTGGGCAATATGCTTGCACTTGCGCCACCACCATGCCAATCGCAATCCAAATATGACGAGCCGGCGGAGATCAAGCCATGAGCGAGCCAGGAAAGAACGGTCTGACCTACAGCGATGCAGGTGTGGATATCGACGCCGGAAACCTTTTGGTGGAAAAGATCAAGCCGCATGTGCGCTCGACACGGCGCCCGGGCGCTGACGGCGAGATCGGCGGGTTCGGCGGTCTTTTCGACCTGAAGGCGGCCGGTTTCAAGGATCCGGTCCTGGTTGCCGCCAATGACGGCGTCGGCACCAAGCTGAAGATCGCCATCGACGCCAACAAGCACGACACGGTCGGTATCGATCTCGTTGCCATGTGCGTCAACGACCTGGTCGTCCAGGGCGCCGAGCCACTGTTCTTCCTCGATTACTTCGCCACCGGCAAGCTCGACCCCGACCAGGGTGCATCGATCGTTGGCGGCATTGCGGCCGGCTGCCGCGAGGCGGGCTGCGCGCTGATCGGCGGCGAGACCGCCGAAATGCCGGGCATGTATGCCGGCGGCGACTATGACCTCGCGGGCTTCGCCGTTGGCGCGGCCGAACGCGGCCAACTGCTGCCGGCCGGTGACATTGCCGAAGGCGACGTCATCCTTGGCCTCGCCTCCTCTGGCGTGCATTCCAACGGCTACTCGCTGGTGCGCAAGATCGTTTCGCTTTCCGGTCTCGCCTGGGACGCTCCGGCACCCTTCGGTGAAGGCACCGGTTCTGAAACATTGGCCGACGTTCTGATGACGCCGACGCGCATCTATGTGAAGCCGCTGTTGAAGGCGATCCGCGAAACCGGAAAGCTGAAGGCGCTCGCCCACATCACCGGCGGCGGTTTTCCGGAAAACATTCCCCGGGTCCTGCCAAAGCATCTGGCGGCAGAAATCGATCTTTCCGCCATCAAGGCGCCAGCCGTGTTCTCGTGGCTTGCCAAAACCGGCGGCGTCGCGGCCAACGAGATGCTGCGCACATTCAACTGCGGCGTCGGCATGATCGTGGTCGTCGCCGCTGAGGATGCCGAACAGGTCACCTCGGTGCTGACGGCAGAAGGCGAGACCGTCTTTGCGCTCGGCCGCATGGTTGCCCGCGAAGAAGGCGCTGCCGGCACGGTCTACAAGGGCACGCTTGCTCTATGAACGAAACGGTGAAAGCGGCCCGCAAACGGGTCGTGGTGTTCATTTCCGGCGGCGGCTCCAACATGCTGGCGCTGGCCAAGGCTGCCAGCGAACAGGACTATCCCGCCGAAATTGTCGCCGTCATCTCCGACAAGGCGGATGCGGGCGGACTGGCAAAAGCGGCAGCCCTCGGGATTGCCACGTTTTCCTTCGTGCGCAAGGATTATGACAGCAAGGACGCGCATGAGGCGGCGATCCTTTCGGCGCTCGAAGACCTGTCGCCCGACATCATCTGCCTGGCCGGGTATATGCGGCTGCTCACCGCCACCTTCATCAATGCCTATGAAGGCCGGATCATCAACATCCACCCGTCCCTTTTGCCCCACTTCCCGGGCCTGCACACCCACCAGCGGGCAATCGACGCCGGCATGGCGCAAGCCGGCTGCACCGTGCATTTCGTCACCGAAGGCATGGACGAAGGCCCGGTCATTCTGCAGACGAGGGTACCGGTCTTGCCCGGCGATACCCCGGACACGCTAGCTGCACGGGTGCTGGTCGAAGAGCACAAATCCTACCCGACAGCACTGCGGCTCGTGGCCGAGGGCAAGGTGCGGATGGATGGTGGGCGGACTTTGCACTACCAAGGCGACCTCACGGAAGACCTATCGTAAATCCGGTCATCACCTTGACCCTTTTTACGATCATTCTTATCCTGTTGAAACCCAAGCCGGTCAGCGGTGAGAAGTCCACATGACCATAGAAGTCAAAGTAGCGCACGCCGAGACGCATTTTTCCGAATTGCTTTCCAAGGTCGAGGCCGGAGAAGACGTTGTGATTTCGCGTGGAAACGAACCTATTGCCCGACTTGTGCGCATCGACACCCGCGAGGATAGGATCGCTGCCATTGAAGCGGTGAAAGTGGAACGTGCACGCCACAAACCTGTTAGCAGAGAAGAGATTCGCAAATGGCGCGATGGAGGCCGCCGCTGAGAATGAGCTTCGTTGTCGATCGTGGTATTTTGCAACTGGCCAGAGAGCATCGGCTCTTTCGGGCTATGATGCAACTTATCTTGCCCTTGCCGTGGCGCACAACACTGCGCTGGTTACCCTGGACCGCAAGCTTGATGCAGCAGCGCGTGTGGCAGGGTTGAAAACATTTGGTTAGCCGAGCTTCCCCCGGTTCAACATCGCCCACTGCAAAAGCATGATCGTCTTGCCGTCGCAGATTTCGCCCGTGCCGATCATCGCCATCGCCTCAGTGAGCGGGACCTCCAGAACCTCGATATCCTCATCCTCGTGCAGGGCGCCGCCGCCATCCTCGGCACGGACCGTCACGTCGATGATCGCGGCGAAGAAATGGACGGTCTCCGTCACCGCGCCGGGTGACATGAAGGCGTGAAAGAGCGGCCGGACGTCCGTCACCAGATAACCGGTTTCCTCCATCACCTCGCGCTTGATCGCCTCGGCCGGATGGTCGCCGTCGAGCAGTCCGGCCGGTGTTTCGAGAAGCCAGCCGGAATGGCCGTTCAGATGTGCGGGCATGCGGAACTGGCGCACCAGGATGACGCTGTCGCGGCCGGGATCGTAGAGCAGGATGGTGGCGCCGTTGCCGCGATCATAGACCTCGCGCTTCAGCGTCTTGGTGATCCCGTTCGAGCCGGTATAGTTGAAGGTGACGTTGCGCAGATGGTACCAGTTTTTCGAAAGCGTCTCGTCCTTGAGGATGTCGACTTCCGCATTTTCAAATTTCGTCATTGATCGTTCAACCCTTGCGCAGCCATACGTGATTGTCGTGGAAGGCAGCACCGCCATAGGGGGCTGCAGCGTCGGCGCCGGTCAGAACATTGATGCCCTCGCCATCCAGATGGGCGTCGTTCGGCCAGAGGCCTTCGGCGATGACCACGCCACGCCGCGTGCCGCCGCCGATTTTCGCATGCAGGCGGATCTCGCCGCGCTCGTTGCCGATCCGCACGATATCGCCATCGGCAATTCCCAGAGCAATCGCATCGTCCGCCTGGATCATCACTTCCGGCCGAACCTCCTTCTGCAGGGAAGACGGGGTCTCAGTGAAGGTCGAATTCAGGAACGACCGCGCCGGTGAGGTCGCCAGCCGGAACGGATGTTTCTCGTCGGCCGCCTCGATCAGATCGACATGGTCAGGAAACTGCGGCAATTGCGCATGGGGTCCGAAAACGCCGAGCGCCTTCGGCGGCCGGTTCGGTGCCGGCGTGCCGGTCCAATCGGCCTTGAAGCGGAATTTGCCGTCGGGATGGCCAAAACCCTTGATGAAATGCGCTGTGTCGAAATCCGGCTGGACATCCAGCCATTTCTCGCGCTTCAGCCCTTCGTAGCCGATGCCGTAATTCACCAGGATATGGTCGATATGCTCGCGCTCGCTCAAGCCGAAGCCGGGCCGGTCTGAAACGCCGAGGCGCTTGGCCAGCTCCTCGATAACGAACAGATTGGTGCGCACGGTCGCAGGCGGCTCGACGACCTTGGGACCGAGCAGGATGTGCTGGTGGCCGCCGCCGCGATAAAGATCGTCATGTTCGAGGAACATGGTGGCGGGCAGCACGATGTCGGCGAGCTTGGCCGTATCGGTCATGAATTGCTCGTGCACGGCGACGAACAGATCGTCGCGCAGAAAACCCTGCTTCACCAGCCGCTGCTCCGGCGCGACATTGACCGGATTGGTATTCTGGATGAGCAGCGCCGTCACCGGGCCGCGATGGCGCAGCGCCTCGGCATCGCCGGTCAGCACCCGGCCGATCTGCGATTGATCCAGCATGCGGATATCCGGATCCAGCATCACTGATCCAACCAGTTCGCGCTTGTCGAACTTGAAGATATCGTTGTTGGAATGAAATGCCCCGCCGCCCTCAAGCTTCCAAGAGCCGAGCACTGTCGGCACCGAGGCTGCCGCATGGATGGCGACCGCGCCGTTGCGCTGGCGGGTAAACCCGTAGCCGAGGCGGAAGTAGGTTTTCGGGGTGGTGCCGACGAGTTTGCCGAACGCTTCGATCTCGTCGACCGGCAACCCGGTAATGACCGACGCCCATTGCGGCGTGCGCGTCTTCAGGTGCTGTTCGAGACCAGCCGGATCATCGGCATACTGGGCCAGATAGGCGCGGTCCGCATAACCGTCGCGAAAGGCGATGTGCATGACGGCGCAGGCAAGCGCCGCGTCGGTGCCCGGTTTCAGCACCAGGCCCATATCGGCCTGCTTGATGGTCGGATTGTCGTAGATGTCGATGACGACGATCTTGGCGCCGCGCTCCTTGCGGGCCTTCACCGCATGGGTCATCACGTTGACCTGGGTGGAAACCGCGTTCGTGCCCCAGATGACCACACAGTCGGCTTTGGCCATCTCGCGCGGATCGGGACCGCGCAGCGAGCCGGTGGCCATGCTCATGCCGGTCCAGGCAAGATTGGTGCAGATCGAGCCGAAGAATCCGGAATATTTCTTGGCATGCCGCAGGCGGTCGATCGAATCGCGCTGCACCTGCCCCATCGTGCCGGCATAGAAATAGGGCCAGACGGCCTCGGAGCCATGGCTCTGCTCGGCCCTGACGAAGGCCGCCGCGATCTCGTCCAGCGCGTCTTCCCAGGAAAGCTCCTGCCAGTTGCCCTCGCCCTTCGCACCCTTGCGGCGCTGCGGCACCATCAATCGGCCGGGATGGTAGATGCGCTCGGAATAGCGGGCGACCTTGGCGCAGATGACGCCTGCCGTATAGCTATTGGCGCCCGAACCGCGCACCCGGCCGATCCGGCCCTCGGGCGTCACATCGACCTCCAGCGCACAGGCCGAGGGACAGTCGTGCGGACAGACAGTGTGGCCGACGGACTTTTCTGGTTTTATGGGGGTCGCAACGTTCATGGCTTTTCTATATGGCATCGCGAAAGGGTCTCAAAGTCCCAACCGCCATCCATTCAAACATTTCATCCGGACGATAAGGGACGCGAATGAATTACCGTCACATCTACCACGCCGGAAATTTCGCCGATGTCCTCAAGCACGCGGTGCTTGCCCGGCTGATCGTCTACATGGCGCAGAAGGACAAGGCGTTTCGCGTGCTCGATACGCATGCGGGCATCGGGCTCTATGACCTCTCCAGCGAAGAGGCGCAGAAGACCGGCGAATGGGTTGACGGTATCGGCCGCATTCTCGATACGGACATTCCGGCCAAGGCAAAGGCGATCCTTCAGCCCTATCTCACCGCCGTGCGCGATCTCAATCCGGATGGCGGCCTGACGCTCTATCCCGGATCTCCGAAGCTGACGCGCATGCTGATGCGGCCGCAGGACCGGCTGTCGGCGATGGAACTGCATCCCGACGACTACGAGACACTGCACCGCCTGTTCGACGGCGATTTCCAGAGCCGCATCACCGAGCTCGACGGCTGGCTGGCGCTCGGCGCCCATCTGCCGCCGAAGGAAAAGCGTGGCATCGTGCTGGTCGATCCGCCGTTCGAGATCGCGGGCGAATACGAACGTCTGGCCGACGGCCTCGCCAAGGCCTGGCGGCGTTTTTCCGGCGGGACGTTTTGCCTGTGGTACCCGCTCAAGCAGGGCGCGCCGATCGCCGAGTTCCATGCCGCACTGAAGGCACTGGAAATCCCGAAAATGCTCTGCGCCGAACTCTCGGTCCGCAGCGACCGGGATACAACCGGCCTGTCGGGTTCCGGCCTGATCATCGTCAATCCGCCTTTCACGCTGAAGGACGAACTGGATATCCTCCTGCCCTTCCTCAAGGACAGGCTGAAGCAGGACCGCCACGCCTCCGCCCGCGCCTTCTGGCTGCGCGGCGAGGAAGTGCGCGAGCGTGATTGAACAGGGACGCGATTGAACTGGGGCGAACGGGGCTTGACGCTCCGCCCGCAAGGGACGCAATCTGCGATTAGCCAGGAGGGGATCATGACAGGAATGCTTGTGCGCACCGTTGTTTTCTCCCTGGCCGCCATGGCGTGCTGCGCCGTGCCGGTAAAGGCGGCCGATCATCTCAACTACGGTATGGCGCGCATCACGGATGCCTGCCGTAGCCCGCAAGTGCTCGGTTTCATCACGTCCGGCTTCAGCACGCGGGCCACCCACTATCTAAGACGGGATATAGCCATCGCCGAAATCCGCGACATGCGGCAGAAACGCGTTGTCCTGCGCGACGAAACACGCCCGGTCCAGCGCGAATATTGCCGTGCCACCGCCGTCACCACCGACGGGGAAAAGCGGGCGCTCTGGTATCTGATCGAACGCGGCTTCGGTTTTGCCGGCATCGGTTCGAACATCGAGTTCTGCCTGAGCGGCCTTGATCCCTGGAATGTCTACGGTGCGCAGTGCGCGTCGTTGCGGTGACTGGCGTGCTGTCCGGTTTGCGCGGCCTGATCGTTGCCCTTGTCGGCCTTCTGGCACTTGCCGCGTGCAGCGGCGAGGAAAAGACCCCGCAGGCCAGGAAAGACGCACCCGCCTCAAGCACCGCGACCGCCAACACGCCGATCATCGGCACTCCGGCCACCGGTACGCTGAAGAAACCGCAGGCCGTTCCACTGGGCAGCGGTTTCGATTTCTATGTCCTGTCACTCTCCTGGTCACCGAGCTGGTGCCTGGAAAACGATCCGTCGGGGCGCTCGATGCAATGCGACCCGGACAACAATCACGGCTTCATCGTCCATGGGCTCTGGCCGCAGAACGAACAGGGTTTTCCGGAGTTCTGCCGCACCCGCGATCCGGACCGGGTGCCGGAAACGCTCGGACGGCCCCTGTTCGACATCATGCCCTCGATGGGTCTGATCGGTCATGAATGGCGCAAGCACGGTTCCTGCTCCGGGCTCAGCCAGAAGGATTATTTTACCGTCCTGCGCGCCGCCCGCGAAAAAGTGACGATACCGCCGGGTTTGCAATCGGTCGGACCGAACCGGAAAACAAGTGCGACCGACATCGAAACGGCCCTGACATCGGCCAATCCTGGCCTGCGCCCCGACGCTCTCGCCGTCACCTGCGCGTCCGGCCGCGTCGACGAAGTGCGCATCTGCTTCGACAAGGATCTCAGCTTTCGCACCTGCGGTGAGATCGATCGCGCAGGATGCAAGGTGAAAAGCCTCAGCCTGCCAGCCACTCCTTGACCATCCAATTCCTTGACCGTTCAACGAAAGAAAGCTCGCATGAAGATCTTCTATTCCCCCACGTCCCCCTATTCCAACAAGGTGCGCATGGCCGCACGCCATGCCGGTATCGCCGCCGAAGGCGTGTTGACCGACACCAATGGTAATCCGCCGGAGCTGATCGCCCAAAACCCGCTCGGCAAGATCCCGACGCTCACCACATCCGACGGCAAGGCGATCTACGACAGCCGCGCGATCATGCATTTCATCGACCGCGAGACCAAGGGCAAGCTCTATCCGCGCAATGCCGAAAAGCGGACCGAGGTGGAAATGCTGGAAGCGCTGTGCGACGGCATCTGCGACTGCCTGCTGGCGATCGTCTATGAAAAGCGCTTCCACCCGCCGGAAAAGATTCACCAGCCCTGGATCGACAGGCAGTGGGAAAAGGCCGGGCGCGGCCTCGATCATCTCAATGCCAATATGCCGAAGACCGGCGCCAAGCTGCATGCGGGCCATTTCGCGCTCGCCGCGCTGCTGCGCTATCTCGAACTCCGTTTCGCCGGCGAATGGCAGAAGGGCCGCCCGAAGCTGAAGAACTGGTCGAAGAAGTTCGAAAAATTCTTCCCGGACTACGCCCAGTTCAAGGTCTGAAGCAGCCGGCGATTGTTAGAGCCTCGTACGATAAATGAGGCGCATTCTGTTGTCTCAAATCGGCCGATCCACCAGAAGGATGGCGCGGAGCGATGCCGCCCCATCGGTCAAGCCGTCCGACGCCGTGGGCGGCCGATTTCAGACAACCCAGAGGGCCGGATGCTTTTTTGTCAGGAAGCGGGCTTTTGTCTCGAACGTACCTGCCGGGTATGCCCTTCGACAAAAGCCCGCTTCCTAATAAAAATCCTTCCGGCAGAATGCGCCTCATTTATCGTACGAGGCTCTAGCCATAAACGCAAAAAAGGCCGGATCGCTCCGGCCTTTTTATCACTTACATTCCGATGGATCAGAACTTGACGCCCATACCGACGCGCACACTGTGTTCGTCGTAGCCCGACGAAACATTGCCGCCGCTCAGGCTGAAGTCCTTCGAACCGTAGTCGGAATAGCGGTATTCGACGCGCGCCGTGACGTTGTCGGTCACGAAGGCTTCTGCACCGGCACCGGCGGTCCAGCCGAGCAGCGTGTTGGAGTCCGAGCTGCCCTTCTGGGCGGCCTTGACGTTGGACGCTGCAACACCGGCCGTACCGTAAACCAGGACCGGGTTCAGATCGACACCGACGCGGGCACGGACCGAGCCGTTGGCACGCTGCTTCAAGCCGATATCGCCATTGCTGCTATCGTTGTCGCCGTAGTTGATATCAGCTTCGCCGCCGTAAACGATCTGGCCGCTCTGCATGTTGTAACCACCGTAGAGACCGCCACCGAAGCCGGCAGCCGTACCGTTGCCGTTGCCGTCGAACTGGCCATGTGCCCAGTTGGCCGTGCCACCGACATAGGCGCCCGACCAGTTCTTCACAGCCGGTTCGGAGTATTCGGCGGCAGGAGCAGCCGGAACCTCGTCGATGGCGTCGGCAGCCTGAACGGCGGAAAAGGCGATGAGGGATACGGCAGATGCCATAAGGGTGCTGATGAGAGTACGCATTAAAGTCTCCTTTACGAACCGATGTTCCGGACCCTCGCGGTCCTAAATTGTTACATCGGGGAATTTCAATTAACCCGCCCGGTTGACGAGGAAATTGACGATCAAATGCGGACTCAAAAGAGCCAAATTGTGAAATTTTAGTGGCACGAGCATGGCTGAAATTCGATGTTGCTTCATCGCCACAGGGCGATTATTAACCACAAAACAATATTAATGAAATATATACTATACCATCTCAAAACAATTCAATTTACCGCTTTTCTATTAATTTTTCCGAAACGAATGCGTGGGCTGTTTCGCAATCTCGGGCGGCCTCCTATATCCTTGCAGTATGCAGGACATCGAATCGCAAGACGGGACGCTGAAGGCTCCTTTGAAAACGGCGCTGGTGACGGGTGGCGCCCGGCGCATCGGCAGGGCTATCGTCGAGGATCTCGCAGCCCATGGCTTTGCTGTGGCCATTCACGCCAATACATCGCTGAGCGAGGCCGAAGCGCTTGCGGCGGATATCCGTGCAAGAGGCGGCAGGGCTGCGGCGATTACGGCCGATCTTGCCGATACCGCTTCGGTGCTGACGGTCATGGACAAGGCCGTCGCCTCGCTGGGACCGATCGGCCTTTTGGTCAACAACGCCTCGCTGTTCAAGAAAGACAGCCTTAAGGAATTCGACGAGACGATCTGGGACCGGCATTTCGCCCTTCACGTCAAGGCCCCGTCCCTGCTTGCCCGCGATTTCGCCGCGCAATTGCCGGGTGAGAATTCCGGACTGGTCGTCAATATCATCGATCAGCGGGTCTGGGCTCCCAATCCGAGATTTTATTCCTATATGTTGTCGAAGTCGGCTCTTTTGACAGCGACAAAGACGATGGCGCAGGCTTTGGCCCCGGCAATCCGCGTCAACGGCATCGGCCCCGGCCCGACGTTGCCGAACGAACGGCAGAACAAAGACGATTTCGATACCCAGGTCGAGGCGCTGATCCTCAAGAGAGGCCCGCAGCTTGACGAATTCGGCAGGGCGATCCGGTTCCTTTTCGACACGCCGTCGATCACCGGCCAGATGATTGCGCTTGACGGCGGCCAGCACCTTGCCTGGGAAACGCCGGATATTTTGGAGATCGTGGAATGAGCGGGCGCGTGCCCAACGATGGCGGCATTCTCTACGACGAAAATGCCAGCGACGACGAAGATCTGGTCGAGGTGCCGGACGTGGCTGTGCCCGCACCTATCGTCGACTGGGCGGAGACCAGCGCCATTCCCGACGGTTTGCGCGGTGCGGACCTGATCCAGGCCTTCGTCAAGCTTTTGCCCAACGGCCCTGGCGTCTACCGCATGTTCAACGAGGCGGGCGACGTGCTTTATGTCGGCAAGGCGAGAAGCCTGAAGAAGCGCGTCGGCAACTATGCGCAGGGCCGGCTGCACTCCAACCGCCTGACCAAGATGGTGCGCGAAACCGCCAACATGGAATTCGTCACCACGCGCACCGAGATTGAGGCGCTGCTGCTCGAAGCCAACCTGATCAAGCGCTTGCGGCCGCGCTTTAACGTGCTTTTGCGCGACGACAAGTCGTTTCCCTATATTCTGGTGACCGGCGATACGCGGGCGCCGGCACTTTACAAGCATCGCGGCGCGCGCAGCCGCAAGGGCGATTTCTTCGGTCCGTTCGCCTCGGCCGGCGCCGTCGGCCGCACCATCAATTCGCTGCAGCGCGCCTTCCTGTTGCGCACCTGCACCGACAGCGTCTTTGAAAGCCGCACCCGCCCTTGCCTGCTGCACCAGATCAAGCGTTGCGCCGCACCTTGCACCCATGAGATCAGCGACGCCGATTATGCCGAGCTGGTCACCGAGGCCAAGGATTTCCTGTCCGGCAAGAGCCAGGCGGTGAAGGCGACAATCGCCGCAGCGATGAGCGAGGCCTCCGACAATCTGGACTTCGAACGGGCAGCACTTTACCGCGACCGGCTGGCGGCGCTGTCGCATGTCCAGAGCCACCAGGGCATCAACCCGTCCGGGGTCGAGGAAGCAGATGTCTTTGCCATCCATCACGAGGGCGGCGTCTCCTGTATCCAGGTGTTCTTCTTCCGCACCGGCCAGAACTGGGGCAACCGCGCCTATTTCCCCAAGGCCGATCCGACCTTGAGCTCCGCCGAGGTGCTCAGCGCCTTCCTTGCCCAGTTCTACGACGACAAGCCCTGTCCCCGGCAGATCCTGCTTTGCGAGACCGTCGAGGAACAGGATCTGCTCGGTGAAGCGCTCAGCGAAAAGTCGGGCTACAAGGTCGCCATCCTGGTGCCGCAGCGCGGCGAGAAGAAGGACCTGGTCGAGCACGCCGTTGCCAATGCCCGCGAGGCGCATGGCCGCAAGCTGGCCGAAACCGCCTCGCAATCGCGCCTGCTCGAAGGCTTTGCCACGACGTTCAAGCTCGAGCGCACCCCGCGCCGCATCGAAATCTACGACAACTCCCATATCATGGGCACCAATGCCGTCGGCGGCATGGTGGTGGCGGGGCCGGAGGGTTTCGTCAAAGGCCAGTACCGAAAATTCAACATCAAATCGACCGACATCACGCCGGGCGACGATTTTGGGATGATGAAGGAAGTGATGACGCGGCGGTTTTCACGGCTGCTGAAGGAAGAGGGAAAGCCCGACCGCAGCGTCGAGACAACCGAGGATACGGCGTTTCCGGCCTGGCCGGATGTCATCCTGATCGACGGCGGCCAGGGCCAGATGACGGCGGTGCGGGCCATCCTCCAGGAACTGGATATCGAGGATTGCGTGGTCGCCATCGGCGTCGCCAAGGGCGTCGATCGCGAAGCCGGCCGCGAGCGGTTCTTCCCGCCCGGCGGCAGCCGCGACGGCTTCTCGCTGCCGCCGCGCGACCCCGTGCTCTATTTCATCCAGCGCATGCGCGACGAGGCGCACCGGTTTGCCATCGGCTCGCACCGGGCGCGGCGCAAGAAGGAGATGGTCAAGAACCCGCTTGATGAGATCGGTGGCATCGGCCCGACGCGCAAGCGCGCGCTTCTCCATCATTTCGGCACCGCCAAGGCCGTCTCGCGGGCGGGGATCAACGACCTGATCGCCGTCGAAGGCATTTCCGAAGCGGTGGCGCGGCTGGTCTACGATCATTTCCACGAGGATGGGGCAAAGTAGACCCGTTGCGGCGAGCCCGCTTGCCCGCCGCAATGGCCGTCAGGGCCGGAGATTGGAGCGGGTTTGCTACCGATCCCGTGCCGCCTCATCGATCAAGGCAGCGACCTCGACGGGCATCGAGGCCAGCGAGGCGTGGCTTGCCTTCAGCGTAATGACCTTCTTCGCATTGAGCCGGCCGGACATCCAGCGCTGGTTGTCCGGATGGATCATCCGATCCTCGCTGGAAATCTGGTACCAGCTGCTCTTGGTTTTCCATGCCGGATTGCTGATCTCGTTGCCGAAGGTGCTGGCGAGCGGCGCCTTCTGGGTAATGCCCATGACAAGCCCTTCGTCAGCGCTCAGGTCCTGGCAGAAGCTCTCATGAAACTTGTCCGGCTTCACCCAGAGATAACCATCGCTGTCCGGCGCCAGGTTGGCGGCGGCTGCCGGTGGATTTTTCGCCGTAATACCGCCAGGGCTCTCGCCCGCATCAGGCGCAAATGCGGCGATATAGACAAGGCCTGTGACATTCGGCTGGTTGCCCGCCTGGGTGATGACAGCGCCGCCATAGGAATGACCAACCAGAAGAACAGGCCCGCTTTGCTGGGCAATCATCTTGCGGGTGCGCTCGGCATCGTCGGCCAATGAGGTCAGCGGCAGCTCAACGGCCTTGATGGACTGATGGCCCAAACGGGCCAGCTCCACGATGACTTTGCTCCAGTGGGCAGCCCCGCCCCAGAAGCCGTGAACGAGAAGGATTGTCGGGACAGATGTCATAGGCGTTCTCCCTGGCTAAAATGGATCAGATGCAGAGGACATGCCCAAGTTATAGTCCCGCTTCGGGATCCATCAAAGGTCAATCGCGGACCGGCACCGGCCGCAACTCAGGTGGCCAGCCGCCCCAGACCGGACAGCAGGCGGGTCAACTCCGCCTGGCGCCGCGTTCCGGTCTTGAGGAAGATGCGCTTCAGGTAGGTGCGGATGGTTTCCAGCTTGAGGCCGAGTTTGATCGACACGGCCTCAAGACTGGCGCCTAAGGCAAGTTCACGCGCGACACGGGCCTCTCCCGGCGTCAGGTCGAACAGGCCGCTGAGCACCCGCATATCGGGCGGCCCCGCCTGACCGACCGGCGTTGCGATCAGCACCGCAAGGCTTTTGGAAAAGATGTCGCGCGCATTCCTTCGAACCGGCAGGAGATGAAGGATCAGCGCCGGCGTGGTCTCTCCGGCAGGGAGCGGAATGGATTGCACGCTTGCCGCAGGCGCGACGTGCAATTGCTCCAGCGCCGCCAATACCAGCGCATTCGCCGCGGAGTTTTCCAGCGAGAGCCTGTTGGCAGCACCGGTGCGGATGCGCGGTGCCAGCGCCTCCATGTCCTCGTTCATGGCCAGCACCCGGTTGTCGTCGCCCATGACGGCAGCGGGAAGTCCGATCATCGACAGCGCCGCTGTGACGCTTTGTGCCTGCCGGAAGATCATCCGTGAGGAGATCAGCGCGGCGCGAGCAAGATCTCCCTTCAAGCTGTTGACATGATTGAGGGTCTCCAGCGGGAAAGGCCCGTTGTCTGCCCAGCCGGTCAGGTCGAAGATGAGGGTATGGCCTGAGGGCTCCGGCAAAACCGCGCCCATGCTCCAGCCGAGACCGAGCGGCCGAAGAAACGCGTCATAGATCGGATCGATGGCGATTTCCTCCGCCGTCATCACATCGATGTCCCGCGCAAAGGCCATGGGTGACAATTGCATCGATCGCGCTGGCCGCGGGTTCTGGAACCGAATTTCGCTACGCGAATAGCGCTCCATCAGTTCGTCGATATTCGGCGAACAGACCCATCGGAGCGTCTGATCGGTATCGATCGTCAAGAGACAGGCGGAAAAGCCGTTCACGTCCGCAGCCAACCTGACGCAGACATCCTGCCAGAGCTCTGGAATAACCGCAGCTTCATAAATCCGGTCGATCAATGGCAGGGCTTCGGGCATGATTTTCTCTGTATTGGAGAATTTCCTCGATGCTTCCTTCATACCAGAGGTTGCCACGCGCTCAATCGGGTAAACTGCGCGAACCCCGGTTATGCGGTTCACCGTGCGTTCAGACGAATTCCGCCATAATTCAGGCCGATCTCTCAATGACTGGTTGACCTCGCTGTCACAAAGTCTTTCATCTGTATCCAAGAACTCGCAGAGAACCCGAATCGATGTCCACGACGCCTACCACCTACAGCATCCCCAATCTCCTGACTTATGGACGCATTCTGGCTGTTCCGCTCATCGTTCTATGCTTCTTCATCGAAGGCAAGCTGCAGAGTTCCGACTTTGCCCGGTGGACTGCGCTTGTGCTGTTTGCGATCGCCTCGATCACCGATTTCTTCGATGGCTATCTTGCGCGCATCTGGCAGCAGACCTCCAATATCGGAAAAATGCTCGACCCGATCGCCGACAAGCTGCTGGTCGCCTCCGTCCTCTTGCTCGTTGCCGCCGACGGCACGATCGCCGGCTGGTCGATCTGGGCTGCGATCATCATCCTGTGCCGCGAGATCCTCGTTTCCGGCCTGCGCGAGTATCTCGCCGCATTGAAGGTCAGCGTACCGGTGACGCGCATCGCCAAGTGGAAGACGACGATCCAGATGGTCGCCATCGCCTTCCTGCTTGCAGGTCCCGCCGGCGACAAGGTGCTTCCGTACACCACGGAAATGGGCATCGGCCTGCTCTGGCTTGCGGCAGCCATCACGCTCTATACCGGCTACGACTATTTCCGCGCCGGCCTCAAGCACATGGTCGACTGATGGCGAGCGTCAATCTCGTCTATTTCGCCTGGGTACGCGAGCGCATCGGCAGGGCTGAAGAAACGCTGGAGCTTCCGGAAAGCGTCGTCACGGCCGGCGATCTGCTTGCCTATCTGAAGACGCTCGGCGAAGAATACGAGGCGGCGCTGGAGCACGAGAATGTCATTCGCGTCGCCATCAACCAGGAACATGTCGATCACGGCGAGAAAATCGCCGGCGCGCGGGAAATCGCGCTGTTCCCGCCGATGACCGGGGGCTGACGCGATGATTGGCGTGGCTGTCACTGTGCGCGTCCAGCGCGGCGATTTCGATCTCGCCGCGGAGGTTGCGGCACTGTCGGCTGGCCGCCACGATATCGGCGCGGTCGTCACGTTCTGCGGACTTTGCCGCGACGAAGCCGGCACGTTGAGCGCCCTCGAGCTTGAACACTATCCGGGCATGGCCGAGGCCGAAATCACCCGCATCTGCAACGAGGCCGTCGCCCGGTTCGACCTTCAGGCGGCCACCGCCGTCCACCGCTACGGCAAGATATTGCCCGGCGAAAACATCGTTCTCGTCGTCACCGCCTCGCCGCACCGGCAGGCAGCCTTCGACGGCGCCAATTTCATCATGGATTTCCTGAAAACCGCAGCCCCCTTCTGGAAGAAGGAACATGCCGCCGATGGCAGCGCAGGCGGCTGGGTCAGCGCCAAGGATGAAGACGACAGCGCGAGGGACCGCTGGTCGGAGTGATCAGGAATCGGTCAGGGCTGAAACTGTTGCTTGCGCGTCAGCACCAGAAGCAGGACCAGGAACGAGAAGATCGCAAAATCGCGCCACAGCATCGGCCCATAGGCGCTCCATAGCGTTTCGCTCAAGCCCATCGCTGCCGCCCCGGCCGCTGCCAGAAGCGGCGCCGTCTGTCCACCGATGGCGGCAATGAACAGCACCTTGACCCCGAACACGATACCGGCGCCGAAATCCATCGTGCCGTAGTAGGACGTCGCCAGAATGCCGGCGATCGCCGCCAGCAGCGCCGAAAACCCATAAGCAGCAAGAAATACGCGCCTGCCATCGACGCCGCAAAGCGCTGCCGCTCCGGTATCGTCCGACACCGCCCGCCACGAGCGGCCCCAGGCGGAACGCGCCAGAAACAGATGCCCCGCCCCGACCACGGCCAGCATCAAGGCGGTGTTCAACAGCTGGATCACCGTCAGCGTCACGGGGAATTGCGGATCGGGAAAGAGTGTCAGCGGCGTGTTGAGGAAGGGCGGCAGCCAGAGGCTGCGGGTCTCCGCCGCGATCCGCGACAGTTCCATCAGCACCAGCGCCACCCCAAGCGAGGCCACCACCACCGTGTTGGCTGACGTTGTCGCAAGCCTGTGCATGATCGAGCGGCCGATCAACAGGCCGGCGCCCAGCGTATAAACCAGCGACATGACAGCCCCGAGCGCCAGTGCCGCAGGCAGCACCAGCCACAGACGGTTCCAGGCGAAATCGGAAAACAACAGAAAAATCTGGCCGGCAAACCCGAACAGCGCGCCGTAGGTCAGATCGGCCCGCCGGGTCACCGAAAAGGCGATCGAATAACCGAAGGCAAGCAGCGCATAGAGAGCTGCGATAGGCAGGGCACTGGCAAGCTGCTGGAGAAAATAGGCCATGACACATCCGCTGATGACAAAGTCATTATAACTGGTAAAATACGTTTTACCAGTTAGGATATTGCATGACGTTTTCCTGGACCCAGCACCGCTTTGCCGGTGGAGCGCTTGCTCTCGATGTCGCCAATTCGGTGATCCTGCGCTTCGACGCTGAACGGCGGATCGACCGTTATGCCGATCCCGTTGCGATGATCGACTTTGCCGCCGCGGCCAACCGTTTCTCTGCCGAAAAGGAACTGTTCGGGCCGCTGGAACCTGTTGCACTGGAAAATCAAAGCGCATTTCTGGACTTGCGCGAGGCGACCGACCGGCATTTTCGCGCCGCAATACTCGGCACCTCAACCGGTGAACACCTGGCCAACCTGCTCGATGCGGCATCCACCATCATCCGCAGGCATCCGGCAAAAACCGCCCACACGCCGCTCGATGCCGCCACGGCCCGCTCGGCGCTGATGCTGGCGATGGCCAACGAACCGGAGCGGCTGAAAATCTGCCCCAATTGCCAATGGCTGTTTGTGGACCGAAGCCGCAACCGCAGCCGCACCTGGTGCGACATGACCGTATGCGGCAACCGCGTCAAGGCGAACCGCCATTACCGGCGCCAGAAGAAGGAGTTGACCGCATGACTGCCAAGCGCCTCACCCTTGCGGCCACGCTTCTGACAGCCGTCACCGTTGTTTCCGCCTGCCAGCGCGAGACCGGTCCGGACCCGCTCGAACTCACCGGCAAGATATTCATCTTCAACTACCGCCTCGCCTACGCCACCTACATGATCACGCTGGCCAAGACCGAACCGGTTCCGGATGGCAGCACCGTTACCGCCACATTCGAAAATCCGGCGGGCGGCCCGCCCCTGACGCTCGACCGCAAGCTGTTTCCAAAGCTCGACAAAGTCGTGCTCGAAAGCCCCGACATCACCTGCGTCAAGAAGCAGAGGCCCTATGCGGTGACGATCGAGGTCAGGGGGCCGGACGGCGCCATCCTGCAGACGCTCAAAACCACCGTTGTCTCCAATCTCGACCAGGACATCATGCCGGCGCAAGCGCTGGTGGTCGGCCCGGCCTATGACAAGAACCCGGACGTCTTCAAGAACGGCAAGACGCCGGAGCATTTCGAAACGGCCAAGTGCCCGACTTAAATTGGGTGCCGTGCCCGCCATAACGCAAAAAGCCGGAGCGTTTCCGCCCCGGCTTATTGCTATTCTTTTCAAATCCTTCGGGCCAAAACCCTCAGAGATTGATTCAGCCGACGATTTCGGTGTCGGAGAACCAGTACTTGATTTCTTGGGCAGCGGTTTCCGGAGCGTCCGAACCGTGAACCGAATTTTCGCCGATCGACAGAGCGTGGGTCTTGCGGATCGTGCCTTCGTCGGCGTTTGCCGGGTTGGTCGCACCCATGATTTCGCGGTTCTTCAGGATGGCGCCTTCGCCTTCGAGAACCTGAACGATGGTCGGGCCGGAGGTCATGCCTTCAACCAGTTCACCAAAGAAGGGGCGTTCCTTGTGAACGGCGTAAAAGCCTTCAGCTTGACGCGTGCTCATCCAGACGCGCTTGGAAGCCACAACGCGCAGACCTGCGTCTTCGAGCATCTTGGTGATGGCGCCCGTCAGATTGCGCTTGGTTGCGTCCGGCTTGATCATCGAAAATGTGCGTTCAATCGCCATTGTCTCAATTCCCTTGGTTTTTCGTGGGTTTTTCCGTGAATTTGGCGGTTCAATAGCCGCCAATTCCGCGCAAAACAAGGGGGAGACTGAGGTAGCTGCTGAAAAGTGTGACAGCGCGGCGAAGTTTCACGCCGCTGTCACAGAACGTCCCACACCGTCGTAGAGGTCGAGGCAACGCTCGAACCATTCCTTCACCGGGTCGCCGTCTTCAAGAATCCTCTTCCGCGACGTGATGCGCGCCCATTGCAGCGGACCAAAGACGATATAGTCGGCAAACAGCGGCGCGTCGCCACCGATGAAGGGCTGCTTCTTCAGCATGGTGCGCAGCGGCTCCAGCTTGCCGGCAAAGGCACGCAATTCCTCTGCACCCGTTTCCGCAACCGCCTCCAGGCTGGTTCCGAAACGGACTTCGCGCGACGTGCGGAAATAGGCCTGATCGATCGGGTCAAGGCCGTCATGAATATCCATCAAAATGATGCGCACCAGCGATGTATGCAGCGTCATCAGCGACCAGCTCTCGATAAACCGCGCTATGGCCTTGCCGCCCTCGCCGCCAAACAGCGACGGACGATCCGGATAGGTCTTCTCCAGATACAGCGCGATTTCGAAACTGTCGCCGACCAGTCGGTCCCCGTCGCGCAGCAACGGCACGATCTTGGTAGCGGCGTTCTCGATCACCGGTATCTGTGTAAAGCCCACCGGCTTGGTATCGTGATCCAGCCCCTTGTGGGCGAGCGACAGAACCGTCTTCCAGGCATGGGGGGAAAACGGGCGGCTCCGGTCAGCCCCGCAGAGCGCATAGAGAGTGCGGTTCATGTCGTGTCCTTATTTTCGTTTCATCAGCCAACGCCTATTCCAGACCAGCGGTCACGAACAATCAAATCAGTAAATTTCATGGGTTCCATCACCCACCGCGATGCGAATGCACTGTAGACTGCTAAAAACCGCAAGGAGGCCGCAATGCTTGATCACTACCGGATGTTTGCCGACTACAACCGTTGGGCCAATCGCCTGCTTTATACCGCCGCCGCCAACCTCAGTGACGCGCATTATCGCGAAAACAAAGGCGCCTTCTTCGGCTCGCTGCACGCGACATTCAACCATGTCCTTGCCGCCGACCGGATCTGGATGAAGCGCTTCACCGGCACCGGTGAGGCACCCACCTCGCTCGACACCATCCTGTTTGACGATCTCGCCAGCCTCTCGCCGGCGCGGGCGACCGAAGACGAACGCATCATCGCCTGGATTGCCGGTCTCACCGAGGACGGCCTTGCCGGCCGCTTCACCTATACGCCGGTCACCAACCCCTTACCCGTCACCCAGCGCCTCGCCCCGCCGCTCGCCCACTTCTTCAACCACCAGACCCACCATCGCGGCCAGTGCCACATGACACTGACGGCGCTGGGCGGGCCGAGCCTTGCATTGGACATGAGCTATTTCCTGCGGACACCGGAACACCGGCACTATGCCGATTGAGTAAACGCCGGAAATCATTTGGTTCTTCGCGACAGTCACATCATCGTCACAAGGTTTGAGCAAGTCAGGCGCGCCATTATCCTCCTTGATTTTTGACTGAGGAGGAGGATGACGCCATGGATTGGTATCCCATCGAGGCACTTGAAGCTGGAAAGCTTGCCGTGCTGCATTTTGCCAATCAGGACGAGCAGCGCTGGGTCGGATATATCCATGGTGACGGCGTCTGCCATTGGCCGGAAAACGTTTCGGGACGCCGGCCGGATGGCTGGCAGGATCTCTCGGCCCTCTTCGCCGCCCTGCCGGACAGCGCAAAACAGATCGTCTCGAAGGCGCTATAGGTGCCGCGCCTGAAACTTCGCATCCCTTTGTCAGTCTTTTAATCCCGATGCGGTATCAGCTGTGTCTTGCAACCGCAGCACTTCAAGCGGCCTTGTGAGGGATACACGATGACGGTCAAGCCACAGAACGACGGCAATCAGGCACAGAATGCCGCGATCCTGCTCAAGGTCGCCCAGACCATGGCAAAGCTCGGCGTTGCCGCTTTCCCGCGCAATTACGAGCTGTTCTACGAGGCCCTGTCCGGCAGCAATCCGCAGCTGACCCGGGACGTTGCAGCCCTTGGCGCCCGCCCGGCGCAAAACCAGATCGAGCAGATCGGCGTCAAACATCACCTTTCCGGCTTTGCCGCGATCGCGACGGAGACGATCCGTGCCGATACCGCCCGCTCGATCTCCGCAGTCAGCCATGCCTTGAAGGACAGCATTGCCAGGAAGGAAGTCTTTGCCGGGATGCTGCGCAGTTTTATTGCCCGGCTGGAAACCGATCCGGTCGCCGGCATGTCCGATTTCGCCGATGACGCCGCGCGCCTGCGCGACGCGGTCGCCGTGTTCGAGCGCGAGGAAAAGGCTTTTGCCAATGCCATGAACGAGACGGTGGCCCAGCTCGGCGGCATCGACGGCGATATCGCAACGATGCGCAAGACTGCGACCCGCGACCCCGTCACCGGCCTTGCGAACCGGATCGCCTTCTCGGCCAAGCTGACGGCACTTTACGACGACGGCAAGGCCGTCGGTCCGGCAGCGCTGGCGCTCGTCACCGTCGAGGGTCTGCGCGACATGGGCGAACGTCATGGCGCCGCAACCGTCGAAAAGGCGCTGAAGAAGCTGGCGCCCGAGTTCCGCAAATCCGTCAAGAAGAACGATTTCGTCGCCCGCATCGGCACCGACGAGTTCGCCTTCGTCTTCCATGATGTCTCGGCCGACAATGCCGAGGCGATTGCCCAGCGTATCTGCGCGTCGGTCGAAGGCGTGCAGGTCGCCTTGCCGAACCGGGTGTTCACGACGCAGACCCTGTCGCTATCGACCGGCATCGCCATGGCGTTTACCGCGTCCGGCGGCATCGATCTTTTCACCCAGGCCGAACTGGCGCTATGGGCCGTTCGCAGCGGCGGCAAGCCCGGCACATTGGTGTTTTCAGCCGCGATCGGCGGCCGGACGAAAAAAACCTACTCTCCGCACGCCGCCTGATCATACCGCAGCGCGGCAAACCCTTGCCTTCTGGGCTGAGTTCGGCCAAAACGCGGCCATGATCACGCTCAATAACGTTTCGGCCCGCATTGTCGGACGCCTTCTCATCGACCAGGCCACCGTCGCGCTGCCGGCCGGCATCAAAGCCGGCCTCGTCGGCAAGAACGGCGCCGGCAAGTCGACCCTGTTCAAAATCATCACCGGCGACATGGAGGCCGAGACCGGCTCGGTCTCGATCCCGAAGAACGCCCGTATCGGCCAGGTGGCGCAGGAAGCCCCCGGCACCGAAGAACCGTTGCTCGAGATCGTGCTCAAGGCCGACAAGGAGCGCGAGGCGCTGCTCGCCGAGGCCGAGACCGCCACCGACCCGCACCGGATCGCCGATATTCATATGCGGCTTGCCGACATCCAGGCGCATTCGGCCGAATCGCGCGCCGCAAGTATCCTGGCGGGCCTTGGGTTTGACGCCGCGGCGCAACTGCGCCCGGCCTCCTCATTCTCCGGCGGCTGGCGCATGCGCGTGGCGCTGGCCGCGGTGCTGTTCTCCGAGCCCGATCTGCTTTTGCTCGACGAACCGACCAACTATCTCGACCTTGAAGGCACGCTGTGGCTTGAGGATTACATCAGCAAGTATCCGCACACGGTCATCATCATCAGCCACGACCGCGATCTTCTGAACACCGCCGTCAATGCGATCATCCATCTCGACCAGCAGAAGCTGACTTTCTACCGCGGCTCCTACGACCAGTTCGAGCGCCAGCGCGCCGAGGCCAACGAACTGCAGGCCAAGGCCAAGGTCA
The DNA here is from genome assembly GCF_025847205.1 of Pararhizobium sp. YC-54. Taxonomy (GTDB): domain Bacteria; phylum Pseudomonadota; class Alphaproteobacteria; order Rhizobiales; family Rhizobiaceae; genus Pararhizobium. The sequence goes on from NZ_JAOYTH010000002.1 coordinate 251,380, forward strand.
AGAACGACGCGGCGCGAAAACACCTGCAGTCGTTCATCGACCGCTTCAAGGCCAAGGCCTCCAAGGCCCGCCAGGCGCAGAGCCGCGTGAAAGCGCTGGAGCGCATGGGCACGGTCTCGGCCGTCATCGAGGATCACGTCCAGGGTTTCAAGTTCCCCGATCCGGAAAAGGAAGCGGCCTCGCCGATCATCGCGCTCGAAAGCGGTTCCGTCGGCTATACGCCGGGCAAGCCGATCCTGCAGCACCTGTCTCTGCGCATCGACACCGACGACCGCATCGCGCTGCTCGGCTCGAACGGCAACGGCAAGTCGACCTTCGCCAAGCTGATCTCCGGCAGGCTTCCCGCCACCGGCGGCTCCGTCCAGGTGGCGCCGGGCCTGAAGATCGGTTTCTTCGCCCAGCACCAGCTGGACGACCTGATCCCGGAACACGACGCCGTCGAGCATGTGCGCCAGCGCATGCCGGGCGCGACCGAAGGCAAGGTGCGTGCCCGCGTCGCCCAGATGGGCCTTGCGACCGCCAAGATGAGCACGCCGGCCAAGGACCTCTCCGGTGGCGAAAAGGCCCGTCTGTTGATGGGGCTTGCCGCCTTCGAGGCGCCGAACCTGCTCATCCTCGACGAACCGACCAACCATCTGGATATTGACAGCCGCAATGCGCTGATCCAGGCGCTCAACGAATATACCGGCGCCGTCATCCTGATCTCGCACGATCGCCACCTGATCGAGGCGACGGCCGACCGGCTGTGGCTGGTCAAGGACGGCACCGTCTCCAACTATGACGGCGACCTTGAGGACTATCGCAGCACCATCGTCCAGAGCTCCCGCGGCAAGGGCGGCAAGGACAAGGGCAACGGCGCCGACGACAACCGCTCGAAAGCGGAGCAGCGCAAGGCCAATGCCGACAAGCGCGCAACCTTCGCGCCGCTGAAGAAAAAGATCAACGATGTCGAATCCTTGACGGCAAAACTGCACAAACAGATTCAGACCCTCGACAAGGAGCTTGAAGACCAGGACCTCTACGAAAAATTCCCCGCCAAGGCCGCAGCCAAGGTCAAGGAACGCGCCGAGGTCGTGGCCAAGCTGAACAAGGCCGAGGAACATTGGATGGAGCTATCCAGCGAATACGAAGAGGCGATGGCGGGCTGATCTCGCCATTTTCCTTCTGCCTCCGCACCAACCCGCTTGGCAAAGCGCCCCGGCCGAACGCCTGATCAGGCCCTCATTCTTCTTCACGTGGACAGCGCAGGCTTGCGGGCCGGGATGGTCATCGCCGCGACCCCGGTGATGACGCAGGCAAGCCCCGCCAGTGCGGTGCTGCTGGTGCTCTCCCCCAGAAAGACGACGCCGATGGCCACGCCGATCGGAACGCGGATATAGGCCTGCGCCGTCGTGCCGACCGAGCCCAGCGTATGCACCAGCCGGAAATAGATGACGAAGGCAAGCGCCGTCGAAAACACCGAGAGGCACAAAAGGGCAAGAAGCGACGATGCCGAGGGAGACAATGTCCATGGCCGGTCAATCGCAAGGCTGAGCGGTATCAGAATGACAGCGCCGCAGATCAGCGAGCCCGCCGCCGGCATCATCGGATCGAGCGTCTTGAAACCGCGGCCGTAGATGGCGGCCCCCGCATAGCAGATCGTCGCGGCGACGATGGCCAGCTGTGCCGGCAATGCCTCCCCGGCCCCGTCAAACGCCTCAAAGCCAACGACAAGGCAAATGCCGGCAATCCCGGCAATGACGCCGAAAAGCTTGCGTCCCGTCACCGGTTCATGGCGCGTCAGAAGAGCGGTCAGCAGAAAGGCAAAAATCGGCGTGGTCGAATTCAGGATGGCGGCGAGGCCCGCATCGACGGTTTTTTCCGCCCAGGCGATCAGCGTGAAGGGGATTGCGCTGTTCAGGCATGCCTGAAACAGGAACCTGCCCCAAGTCGCCATATCCCTTGGCAGAAAAAGCCCCCGGACGCGCAGAACCGCCAGCAACAGCAGACCGGCAATCAGGGTGCGGGTGGCAATCAACGTGACCGGCGGAATGGTCTCCACGCCAATTTTGATGAATGTGTAGGATGCGCCCCAGAGCGTTGCGAGCCCGATCAAAAGCGCGATTTCCTTTTTCAAGTCTATAGTATCCGGTGTCATGATTATCTCGCATCGGGAGGATTGCCAAAATCGTCCTCCGGTTTATCGCCAATGGCGCCCGCAATGCTTCGATGAAGACCGAAGTGAGGACGTTTCTGCCCTGCATCTCATTCCGGAAGACCGGCCTTGCGATAGCCATCGACGAAATGCGCAAGGGTCGCTGCGTCGCGGAACGGCTCCGTCGCGGCCCAGTGGCGGGTGGTGAAGTTGGGATTGCCGACGAGGAACAGTTCGGCCTCTGCATGCGCCTCGTCGAGCCGGCCGAGCTGCGCAAGGCTTGCCGCCAGAAAACGCCGCGAGCTTGTCCGATAGGTCTCATCCCGGCGCAATGTCTCAACGGCGGCTTCGTACTCGCCGGCCGCATATTGCGCCTGGCCGAGCGTCAGATAGTACCAGCTTGCCGGATAAGGATTCAGCCGGAATGCCTTGGCGATATGCTCAAGGCCCTCCCCGACACGGCCGGCCAGCACCGCGATGTCGGACAATGCCGCAAAGGTATCGGCCTCGTTCGGGTCGAGCTCGATCGCCCGGGCGAATTCAGCGTCCGCCTCGGCGAAGTGGCGCTCATAGGCAAGCAGGTAGGCGAGGACCCAGCGGCAGCCTGCATCGTTGGGATCGATCGCGACCGCTTTGCGCGCCAGTTCCAGCGCAACGTCACGGCTGGGCTCCGTCGGGCCGCCGGAATGGACCCACCCCATCCAGTGGTTCATGGCGAGCCAACGATAGGCCTCGGCATAGTCCGGATCGAGCAAAACCGCGCGCGTCAGCATCAGATGCGCTTCTCTTGCGCTCTGCGGCGTGTCGTCCATCAGCTTGCGCGCCCGAACGCAGAGGTCGTAGGCCTCGATGTTTTTGGGCCGGTTGCGCGGCGGCGGGGCGCGCAGCTGGCCGAGCAGCGCCTCGACGATCTTGGCCGCAACCTCGTCCTGGACGGCAAAGATATCATCCAGGCTACGATCGAAACGCTCAGCCCAGAGATGATCGCCGCTTGCCGCGTCGACCAGCTGGGCGTTGATGCGCACGCGCCCGGCGGCACGTCTTGCACTGCCCGTGAGCAGGTAACGCACGCCAAGATCCCCGGCGATCCCGCGCACGTCCATCGCCTTTCCCTTGTACGCAAAGGCCGAGTTGCGAGCGATGACGAACAGGCCGGGCACCCTGGACAGGTCGGTGATCAGGTCCTCGGTCAAACCGTCCGCAAAGGATTCCTGCTTGGGATCGTTGCTGACATTGACGAAGGGCAGCACGGCGATCGATGGCTTGTCGGGCAGTGGCAACGGTTTTTGCGTTTGCCCGTCGGGCTGTTCGACGGCACCTGTGAAGCGGTAACCAACGCGCGGAACCGTGGAGATCCATTCACCTCCGTTGGCGGCCGGGCCAAGCAGCTTCCTCAGCTGCGCGATCTGGACGGTGAGGTTACCTTCCTCGACGGCCGTGCCCGGCCAGGCGGCATCCATCAACTCGGCCTTTCCCAGCACGTCGCCGGGCCGTCCAACCAGCGCTGCAAGCAGCTTGAGCCCACGGTGGCCGACGGCAACGGGGATATCGTTCCGAAGGAGCGTTCCCGCACCGGAATCAAGCACGAACGGACCAAAGGCAAAGCGCGATCCCTGCATACAGCCCATCGATAGCCGGTTTGGAAGTTTTTGGAAACTCTTTGGGCGAGCTTAAGGACTGTGCTGCTCGTATCGCGCAGACTTCATCCTCATTCAGGTCGCGGGCTCCTCGGGCCCTCAAACCATAGGGAGGTTGCCATGAACGATACTCGCACCCTTGCGGCCCCGCATCAGTCAGCATCCCCCGGGAACGCCCCTGGCGCCGGCGGAGTTGTTGCGCGGGCATCACGGTCCGGCGACCCTGCAAAGCATTTTTACGACCTGGGAAGAGCGGAGACGCTTTCGTCGAGACCTCGAGCAAATGTCGAGAGACAGTCCGCATTTGATCCGGGACATCGGGCTGACGCCCCGGCAGGCCGAGGCAGAGATCGCCAAGCCCTTCTGGCAGGTATAGGGCGAATGCTGCAATGACCGCCGAAAGCACGATATCGCCACAGGATGATCGGCTCCCATGGGCCGCGATGGCAGGCATCATCGCGACCATCACGGCGTTTGCCGTAGCACAAGGGCTGACCTATCCGCTGCTCAGCTTCATCCTTGAACGAAAAGGGACGACGTCAGGCCTGATCGGCCTGTCGGCGGCGATGACGCCACTGGGCTTCATCGTATCCGCGCCCTTCATTCCCGCACTCGTCCGGCGCGCCGGCCCGGCGCGGCTTGCGGTCCTGTGTTCAATCCTCGCCCCGCTCACCCTGGCTGCCATCGCCTGGACGCAGGATATCTGGGCCTGGATGCCGCTGCGCTTCCTGCTCGGCTTCTTCGCCAATCCGCTGTACGTGGTCAGCGAAACCTGGCTGATCTCGATCACGCCCGCCTCACGCCGGGGCCGCATCATGGGGCTCTATTCATCGGTTGTTTCGGCGGGCTTTGCCATCGGCCCGCTGTCGCTCGGTCTGGTCGGCAGTGAGGGCTGGCCGCCTTTCGTGATCGGCATCGCGGCCCTGCTGTTCTGCGGCATGATCGTGCTTGCGGTCGCGCCGCGCATACCTGACATGCCGCATGAAGGCGAGGCAGCGTCCGTCGGCGGCCTCTTCGCACTGGCGCCGCTCCTGTTGTTTGCGGTCTTCACGGCAGCCGCCTTCGAGCAGACCCTGGTTTCCCTGTTCGCGGTCTATGGCGCAGCATTCGGCAGCGCCGAGCAGCGCGTCGCCTCGCTCATCACCTGTTTCGTTGCAGGCAACGCCGTGCTGCAGATCGTGCTCGGGCGGGCGGCCGAACGGTTCGGCTCGGCGCCGACCATGCTGTTCTGCTCCCTGGCATCGCTCCTCGGTTGCCTCGCTTTGCCGCTGACCTTCGATTCGTGGCTCATCTGGCCGCTTGTTTTCGTCTGGGGCGGGGTCTCGTTCGGGATCTACACCCTGGCGCTGATCCAGCTTGGCGAGCGTTTCACCGGTCAGGCCCTGATCGCCGGCAACGCGGCCTTCGCGCTCGCATGGGGTATCGGCGGCATCGTCGGCTCGCCCTCAGCCGGGCTGGCGATGCAACTGACCGGCCACCAGGGACTGCCAGCGTCCCTTGGCCTGCTATCCGGCCTCCTGGTGGGGTTCCTATTGGCGCAGAGATGGCGGGCCTGATCGGGTAACGGTATCCGGTTCTGATCTACCGCGCGAATTTTCGCGCGCCCGCGACGCAGAGGATAACAGCGACGGTGACCGCCAGCATCGTCCAGGTCACCGGTTCATGCAAAAGGGTTGCCGCCAGCGCCAGCCCGAAGAACGGTTGCAGCAATTGCAACTGGCCGACAGCGGCGATGCCGCCCTGCACAAGGCCGCGATACCAGAAGATGAAACCGATCAACATGCTGAACAGCGACACATAGGCAAGGCTGAGCCAGGCAGGCAGCGCAATGCCGGAAAAGGTTGGCGGCATGGCGGCAATCGACAGCACGATCATGACCGGCAACGACAGGACCAGCGCCCAGGAGATCACCTGCCAGCCGCCAAGCGTCCGCGACAGCCTTGCGCCTTCGGCATAACCGAGCCCGCAGACGATGATGGCGGCAAGCATCAACCCATCGCCGGCGGGGGAAGCTGTTCCTCCCTGCGCAAGAGCAAAACCGGCCACCAAGGCGCTGCCGAGAGCAGAGAATATCCAGAATGCCGGTTTCGGCCGCTCCCCGCCGCGCAGCACGCCGAATATCGCCGTCGATAGCGGAAGCAGGCCGATGAAGACGATGGAATGGGCCGAGGTGACATGCTGGAGCGCCAGTGCCGTCAGCAGCGGAAAGCCGACCACGACACCGAGGGCAACGACCACAAGCGAGACGATATCGTTGCGCGACGGCCGCTTCTGCCGGAAGGCGAGAAGCAGGCAAAGTGCGATCATACCGGCGATGGCTGCGCGCGCGACCGTCAGGAATACCGGGTCCAATTGCATGACCGCCACGCGCGTGGCCGGCAGTGACCCGCTGAAGATCACCACACCGATCAATCCGTTGATCCATCCGCTCGCCATTTTGTCCATCCCGGCACTCCTTCATTTTTGCCCTTATCGGTGGCGGCGGCTGGAAATTCCAGCCACAGTCAGATACAGTTTGGCAAAACTGTTATGGCATCGGATCAAGTACAGATGTTCGACGAGACAAAGAGCGGCACCCGTATCACGATGGTCACCGCCGCAATAAAACAACGCATTGCCGGCCGCAGCCTGACGCCCGGTGACAAGCTGCCGTCGATCCGCGCCTTTGCACGAACCATGCAGGTGTCCACCTCCACCGTGGTCGAAGCCTATGACCGCCTCGCCGCAGAGGGCGTGATCCAGGCCCGTCCCGGCTCCGGTTTCTACGTGGCAAGCCAGGCAGCCCCTCTCGCCTTGTCGGAAATCGGTCCGAAACTGGACCGGGCGGTCGATCCCTTCTGGGTCTCGCGCCAGTCGCTCGACGCCGGCGGCAGCGATCTCAAACCGGGATGCGGCTGGCTCCCGCCATCCTGGCTGCCGGAGGATGGCGTGCGCCGTGCATTGCGGACATTGTCGCGCGCCGATGGCCCGTCGCTGGCCGATTATGGCACGCCGCTTGGCCTGCCGCCCTTGCGTCAGCTGATCGCGCGCAGACTGGCTGACCACGGCATAGACGCCTCGCCGGACCAGATCATGCTGACGGAATCGGGAACCCAGGCCATGGATCTCATGTGCCGGTTCCTGCTTGAGCCGGGCGATACCGTCATGGTGGACGATCCCTGCTATTTCAATTTCCATGCGCTGCTGCGCGCCCATCGCGCCCGCATCGTCAGCGTTGCCTATACGCCCACCGGTCCGGATATCGACCTTTTCGCGCAGACGCTCAAGGAGCACAGGCCCCGGCTCTACATTACCAATTCGGCCATGCACAACCCGACGGGGGCAACGCTCTCGCCGGTGACGGCGCACCGGATGCTGAAGCTTGCCGAACAATTCGGCCTCACGATTATCGAGGACGATATCTTTGCCGATTTCGAACATGTGCCCGCGCCCAGGCTCGCCGCCTTCGACGGTCTTGACCGCGTCATTCACATCGGCAGTTTTTCCAAAACCCTGTCGGCATCGGCGCGCTGCGGCTTCATCGCCGCCCGCCCGGACTGGATCGAGGGGCTGATCGACCTGAAGATCGCCACCACGTTCGGCGGCGGTCGCCTCGCGGCCGAACTGGTGCTGAATGTGCTGCGGGACGGCAGCTACCGCAAACATATGGAGGGACTGCGTCGGCACCTCTTTCGTGCCATGGGCGAGGTGAACGTCCGGCTGAAAAATCTCGGTATCGAACCGTGGATCGAGCCCCAGGCCGGCATGTTTCTATGGAGCCGGTTGCCGGACGGACTTGATTCGGCTGATGTTGCCCGCCAAGCCCTTGCCGACAACATCGTTCTCGCACCCGGCAACGTCTTCAGCCTGTCGCAATCGGCAACCAGCTTTCTGCGGTTCAATGTCTCGCAATCCCTGGATGACCGCGTGTTTACTGCGCTGCGCAAGGCCATGGCGAGAAAGCGATAGCCGGCGGAGGAAGTTCATCCACAAGCAAACCCTAAAATTTTACCAAAACCTTTAAGCCACCGTTCAAATGGAGGCTTTAACTTTGCCTTTATGAAACACGAAACCCAAAATGTCTTCCGGTTCCGACGCGTCAAATGGGGCGATCCCCGGCACGCGATGAACGCGCTACGCAACAAAGAGCCGGTTTTCGTCGATGAGGCGCCGGCAGCCGGCAGGCTATTTTGGGTTCTCGTCGTGCTCCTTGTGATCGCCGTCTTCATCAGCATCATGATCTTCGGCGGCCATCGCAACCTGCCGTTTTGGCACTGACCTCGCCCTTACCCCAGCTCGAATGTCGTAATCCCGTAAATCTGCCCGAGCGGCAATTCCGGCACCGGACCGCGATACATCCGCGCGGTTTCGAAAACCGGCTTCAGATTGTAGCGATCGCTGAGCGCCCGGGCCGCAGCGTTGGGCTCGGGGATATCCAGATAGACCTGGCCGCCGCCGACGCTCGTCACCAGCTTGCGGAAAATCAGGTCGGCGCCGGTCTCCGTATCGGCAAACAGCGGACCGATCTTGTGGCCCTCGCGGCAGGCGCGGATGGTGCCGTAACCCAAAACCTCGGCGTTTCGCAGCAGGGCAAAACTTTCGCGCGTGTCCATCGCTTTGAGCCATTCACGCAGGAATGCGTCGCGCCGGGCCGGGTTGAACCTCGCATCATAGTCGGCCAGCATCGGCACGAGTACCGGAGAGACCGAAACAAGCTCCGTGCCGGGCGGCTCGGCGCACTGGACCTCACCGCCATAACGGAAGTTGGCATGGGCATAGGCAAAGCCCGACTTGCGGTAATTGTCCTGCTGGGCCACCACGCCGTCGAGCCCAACCGTCCGGCTTCCCGTCTCGGCCAGCGCTCTTTGCCAAAGGGCAAGGCCGATCCCCTGCCCGCGATAGTCGGGATGCGCCATGTAGAATCCGAGAAAGGCATAGTTTTCGCCGTAGCGCACCAGCGACAGCGCCGCCGCCACCGTGCCGTCTTCCTCGGCAATCCAGTAGCCGTCCGGATCCGCCACCCAGAATGCCGGTGCATCGTCGAGGCCGGGGTTCCACCCCTCCCTGGCTGCCCAGTCGATCAGGACATCGAGGTCGGCGCGGCTGGCTTTTCGAATGATCGGGGGCATGGAGACTCCTGTTTGTCACTGCAGACTACCCAAATAGCGCAGCTTGGCTATTGTCCACCACCTGCGGTGACGATTGTCTGCAGGTCATCGTTGACGGGCAGCGACTGCCGCTTGCCCGGTTTTCGCTTTCTGCTACAAAGCCCGTCATAAAGTCATACAAATCGAGCGAAACACCATGAGCCCCATCCATATCTCGATCGTCGGCGTCGGCAAGATCGTCCGCGACCAGCATCTGCCCGCCATCGCCAGGAATGCCGATTACAAGCTGATCGCCGCCGCCAGCCGCCACGGCGTCGTCGATGGCATCGACAATTTCAAGTCGATCGAGGCGATGCTCGAAGCGGTTCCGGCCATCGATGCCGTGTCGCTGTGCATGCCGCCGCAGTTCCGCTATGCCGCCGCCCGCACGGCGCTCGAGGCCGGCAAGCACGTGTTCCTCGAAAAGCCACCGGGCGCAACGCTGAGCGAAGTGGCCGACCTTGAGGCGCTTGCCGCCTCCAAGGGCCTGTCGCTGTTTGCCAGCTGGCATTCGCGCTATGCGCCGGCCGTCGAGGCCGCAAAGACGTTCCTCGCCTCGACCAAGATCAACGACGTCAAGGTGATCTGGAAGGAAGACGTGCGCCACTGGCATCCGAACCAGGACTGGATCTGGGCCGCCGGGGGCCTCGGCGTCTTCGACCCGGGCATCAACGCCCTGTCGATCGTCACCCATATCCTGCCCAATCCGCTGTTCATCACCTCGGCAACCCTGGAATTCCCGGAAAACCGCGACGCGCCGATCGCCGCCTCGATCGTCTTCAGCGACGCCCGCAATCTGCCGGTTTCGGCCGAATTCGACTGGCGCCAGACCGGCCACCAGAGCTGGGACATCGTCGCTGAAACCGATGCCGGCCTGATGGTTCTCTCCGAAGGCGGCGCCAAGCTGTCGATCGACGGCAAACTGGTGCACGACGAGCCGGAACAGGAATACCCGGCCCTCTACGCCCGCTTCGCCGAGATCATCAAGGCGAAGACATCCGATGTCGATCTCTCGCCACTCAGGCATGTCGCCGACGCCTTCATGCTGGGGCGGCGCAAGTTTGTGGACGCGTTTTTCGACTGAGCGTTCGATATGACATTCAAGGCCGCGCACTATCCGGTGCGCGGCCTTTTTTGTATCAGTACCCGATATGATTAAATCGTACTGCATGGTAAAATACTGCATCGAAAAATCAGGGAAAGGAGAATCCGGCAATGCGAACGACCCAAGCCCTCAGCATAACCCTTCCCATCGAAATGGCTGAAATGGTCAAGGCAAAAGTCTCGTCGGGCGAATACGCAAGCGAAAGCGAAGTTATTCGTGACGGGCTGCGCACGCTCGCTGCCCGCGATGCAGCGATTGAAAAATGGCTGATTGAGGAAGTCGTGCCGACCATCGACGCGCTGGACAAGGATCCCAGCAGGGTCCGGTCGGTCGCCGAAACCCGTGAAGAGCTGCGGCTCTACATGAATAGTGTTAAAAATGGCAACAAGGCGGGCCGATGAGCTATGTCGTTGGTTTTGACGCATCTGCGCGAGCCGACATAAAGGATTTGTATCGTTACATCCTGGCCAATGCGGGCGAGCAAGTCGCAGACGCTTACGTCGATAAGCTTCTTGAATATTGCGCCGGCTTCGAAACATTTCCCGAGCGCGGGATCAGACGTGAAGACATTTCTCCAGGACTGAGACTGGTCGGCTATCGTCGGCAAGCAACAATCGCCTTTCGCATCTACGGCAACACCGTCACCATCGTGCGAATATTCTACGGCGGCAGAAACGTTATTCTCTAGACCGTCCTTCTACGCCTTCTTCACCCAGCGCCCATCCTGATTCTGCTGCCAGTAGGTCAGCGCATGGCCCTCGCCCTTCAGCACCTTCCACTGCGCCCGCGCGCCTTCCAGCTGCGCCTGATCGTAGCCGTCGAACATGAACACCACGCGCTCATAACCGCCGACCGGCGGCGGCACTGCGCCATCGATGATGAAGCGGACGGTGGCGTTGTTATCGTTGCCCTCGCCGGCGGTCAAAAGGATCGGCTGGTCGCTTGAAAACTCCGTTGCATCGGTGCCATGCGGCAAAAAGCTGTCGTCGCGATAGGTCCAGAGATGATTGTCGAGCATATCCCGGCGCTCGTCTCCGATCGTCTGCACGACGACACGCCAGCCGCGCTCCAGACAGCGGTCAAGCAGCGGCGGCAGCGCGTCTTCGAGCTTGGATTCCGTCAGGTGGTAGAACAGGATTTCGGTCACGTCTCAGGTCAGCTCTCGTAATTGGCGCGGATCAACTCATCGAGCAGCCGCACGCCAAAACCGGAAGCCCAGGACTGGTTGATCTCGTCGGCCGGCGAGCCCATCGCGGTTCCGGCGATGTCGAGATGCGCCCAGGGCGTATCCTTGACAAAGCGCTTGAGGAATTGCGCGGCGGTGATCGAGCCGGCATAGCGGCCGCCGGTGTTTTTCATGTCGGCGAACTTGCTGTCGATCATCTTGTCATATTCCTTGCCGAGCGGCAGGCGCCACAGGCGTTCCTGCGTCGTCAGTCCGGCCGCCGTCAGCTGCCCGGCCAGCCGGTCGTCGTTGGTGAACAGGCCCGCATGATGGCTGCCGAGCGCCACCATCACGGCACCGGTCAGTGTCGCCAGATTGATCATGAACTGCGGTTTGAAGCGGTCGTTACAGTACCACAAGGCGTCACACAGGACGAGCCGGCCTTCGGCATCGGTGTTGATGATCTCGATGGTCTGGCCGGACATCGAGGTGACGATGTCGCCCGGACGCTGGGCGTTGCCATCCGGCATGTTTTCCACAAGACCGATGATCCCGACGACATTCGCCTTGGCCTTGCGGGTTGCCAGAACGTGCATCAGGCCGGTGACGGCGGCCGCACCGCCCATGTCGCCCTTCATCTCTTCCATGCCGGCGCCCGGCTTGATCGAGATACCGCCACTGTCGAACACCACACCCTTGCCGACGAAGGCAACCGGCCGGTCCTTCGGTTTGCCGCCCTTCCATTGCATGACCGCCAGCCGTGGCGGCCGCACCGAGCCTTGCGCCACCCCGAGCAGCGCCCCCATGCCGAGCTTCTTCATTTCCCGTTCGGTCAGGATTTCGACTTCGACGCCGAGCTTTTCCAGCTCCTTCGCCTTGGCCGCGAATTCGACGGGGCCGAGAATATTGGCAGGCTCGTTGACGAGGTTACGGGCGATGAAAACGCCCTCGGCGATCGCCTGCGAATTTGCCGCCGCCTTCTTGGCGGCGATGACGGCGCCCGTGACGATCGTGACTTTAACCGGCTTCGGCGGCTCCTTCTGGTCGTCATCGTCCTTCTTCGTGGTCTTGTAGGTGTCGAAGCTGTAGGCATTCATCTCCATGCCGAGGGCAAAATCAGCCGCCGCCTTGCCGGAAACCTCGACACCCGGCGCATCGAGGAAGATCGCAACCTTGTCGGCGCCACGGATCTTCGATGCCGCAGCTCCGCCGGCCTTCAGCCAGTCATGCGCCGTCAGATCGGCGCCATCGCCGATACCGAGCACAAGAATACGATCGACGGGCGCGCCCTGCGGCGCAACGATGTCAAGGGACCGCAACGATTTCGCCTTGAACTTGGCGATTCGCGCGGCCTTGGCAATAATTGCATCCGGATCGGCTTCCGCAGCCCCGGCCGCCTCTTTTCCGTCAAGAGTCTTGAGCAGGATCGCCAGGCCGCCCGACAGGCGTGCCGACTTGCTGAAACCGATTTCAAATTTCAATGACATGAAGAAACTCCAGAATTGCCTTGGGCCGACGCCGGTCTGTTACATGGCGGTTACAGTGGCAAACATTCGCCATCCACCGCAAGCCCGGAAACAGGTTCATGCACCGTTGTTGGTTTTGATGACCTTGGCAAGGCGCGCCCTTATGTTTACATGCTGTTAACTATCATTCTTTGCCGAGCCTTAGCCCTGCACTTTTACAATTTGGTTATCGTGGAAAACTTGCAAACCGGTTCATTCAAAGCGATACGGACATCCCGCGCGACCATGTGCAGGCTGGCGATGCCGGACCGGACAAACGGCAGGAAGATGGGCCAGGACCCCGCATGAAATTGATCGAGCGCTATATCCTCAAGCGGGCAACGGGCATGTTCCTTGCCACGCTTTTGCCGCTGATGGCGATCGTCTGGACGACGCAGGCGTTGACCAGTGTCAACCTGGTAACCGATAGCGGCCAGTCGGTGCTGGCCTTCCTGCGCCTTGCAACGCTCATCCTGCCGTCAATCATTCCGCTCATTCTTCCCTTCGCGCTGGTTATCGGCGTGGCGCAGACGCTGACGGCGATGAATGCCGATTCGGAGCTGACGGTTCTGAATGCCGCCGGCAGCTCGCGGATGACGATCATCCGCCCGGTGATCTATCTCGGTCTTGCACTCAGCGTCGTGTCGTTCACCGTCGACAACTTCGTCGAGCCCTATTCGCGCATGGCCGTGCGCAAGATGATCGCCACCGCCCATGCCGACCTTCTGTCGTCGGTCGTTCAGGAAAACACCTTCCGCAAGATTGCCGACGGCCTCTATGTCCAGGTCGCCTCCCGGCGCAGCGGCGGCGTCCTGCACGGCATCTTCGTCGCCGATTCGCGCGATCCAGCCTATGAGCTCGTCTATTACGCCCGCGAAGGCGCTGTCGACGAGAACGGCTCGGCGCTGGTGATGAAGGACGGCGAGGTGCATCGCAAACTGCCCGATGGCAACGTTTCGATCATCAAGTTCGACAGTTACGCCTTCGACCTGACCGACATGACGAAGATGGCCGGCGAAGCGACGATCCGCGCGAAGGACCGGGATCTGCCCTTCCTGATCAATCCGGATCTAAAGGACCCGGTCTACGAGAAAAATCCGCAGGCCTTCGCCGCCGAACTGCATCGCCGCTTCACGGAATGGACATACCCTCTGCTGTTCGCCCTGATCGCGCTGGTCTTCAGCAGCGATGCCCGCTCGCACCGGGAAGCCCGCGTGCATCCGATGATCACCGCGCTTTTGACGTGCCTGTTCATCCGGTGGACGACCTTCTATGCGGCCAACAGCGCCGAGGAATCGCGTTTCTTCGTGCCGATCATGTATCTGATCCCGCTTGGCACCGGCTATCTGGCGATACGCCAGCTGATGGGCAACAGGCGGCTTGAAATTCCGCTCACCCTGGAGCAGAAGGTCAACGAGATTCTGGTTCGCCTGCGCCTGACCAAGGTTGCCCCGGCATCTGACGGGAACCAGGCTCCATGATCTTCACCACGCTCGGGCGTTATTTCTTCAAGCGCTACGCGATAACCACTTTCTGGTTCCTCGCCGGCATTTTCTCCTTGATCTTCATCATCGATTTCAGCGAACTTTCGAACAGGATGTCGCAGCTGCCGCGCTATTCGGTGATGGGCGCGCTGTTGATGACGACCTTTCGCATTCCGATGATCCTGCAGCAGACCGTGCCGTTCGTCGCCTTGTTTGCCGGCATGGCGGCCCTGATCTCGCTCAATCGCCGCTATGAACTGGTGGTGACACGCGCCGCCGGCATTTCCGTCTGGCAGTTCCTGCAGCCCTTCGTCATCGGCGCCTTCCTGTTCGGCGTCCTGACGGTCATTGCCCTCAACCCGATCGCTGCCTGGGGCACCAAGCAGGCGGAGGCGCTGGAAGCGGAATGGGGCAGCTCGTCTTCCGCCACCTCTGCGATCTCCATCCCATGGTTGCGCCAGATCTACGGAAACGACGATGCGATCATCGGCGCCCGGTCCGTCCAGGACGAAGGCAAGACACTGGTCAATGTGACCGTGATCCATTTCGATCCGCTCGGCACGATCGTTTCGAGGCAGGATGCCGCGTCGGCAAAACTGGAAGATGGTTACTGGCTTCTTAACGGGGTGACGGAAACGCGCAACGGTCAGTTGCCGCAACGCCTCGCAACGGTACAACTGCCGACGCATCTCAAGCCCGAATTCGTCCAGGAAACGTTGACGAAGGCTGATTCCATTCAATTTTTCGATCTGAGACGCAAAATTGAGGTGGCGAAGTCCTTCGGCTTCCCGACCAATGGCATGGAAACCCAATTCCACTCCATGCTGGCGCTTCCACTGCTCCTGGTCGCAATGACGTTGATCGCTGCAAGCGTCTCGTTGAAATTTAGCCGGTTTAACCAATCGAGACCGGTAATTCTCGGTGGAATCCTGTCAGGCTTCGTGCTTTATGTCGTCACCGTGCTTGTCAAAGCATTCGGGAGCAGCGGCATAGTGCCTCCGTTCGTTGCAGCCTGGTTGCCAGTTGTTGTAGCGATGGCGCTGGGCTCGACGATTCTATTGCATGAGGAGGATGGCTAGTGGCGGCAAGCAACCGCAAACATATCAGGCTGCTGGCGGCCATTCTGCTTTCCGGTGTTGCGTTGCTGACGCTGACACCGGCCGCTTCCGCATGGGCACAAGACACCAATATCGATTCGTTCAATCCGAAGCTCCCCGAAGACGCCAAGATGCTGCTGTCGGCCAACGAGCTCGTCTACAACAAGGATGCCGAGCGCGTCATCCTGCGCGGCGCCGTCCAGATCAATTATGGCGGCTACCAGATGGTCGCCCAGCAGGTCGAATACAGCCAGAAGACCGGGCGCATCATTGCGACCGGCGAGATCGAGCTGATCGAGCCCGGCGGCAACAGGGTCTATGCCGACCAGATGGATGTGACCGACGATTTCGGCAACGGCTTCATTGAGCAACTGCGCGTCGAAACGACCGACCTGACCAAGCTGGCCGCAGTCAGCGGCGAGCGCCGCAATGGCGAGGAAATGATCCTCAACAACGCCGTCTACACGGCGTGCACGCCCTGCGCGACCAATCCGAATTATCGCTCTCTCTGGCACGTCAAGGCGCAACGCATCGTCCAGAATGGCAAGACCCATACGATCCGCATGGAAAACGCCAAGTTCGAGCTGTTCGGCAAGCCGATCCTCTACTTGCCGGTGCTTGAGGTTCCGGACCATACGGTCAAGCGCAAGAGCGGCTTCCTGTTTCCGAAGTTCGGCTACACCCAGAAGCTCGGCGCCGGCGTCAGCATTCCATACTACTGGGCGATTTCGCCCTATATGGATGCAACCGTGACGGCAACGGGCCTGACCCGCCAGGGCTTCCTGCTCCAGGGCGAATTCCGTCAGCGCTTCGAAAACGGCGAACATATTCTCAGCATGGCTGGTATCAGCCAGATGAACCGCAGCAGTTTCACCGGCAACACCGTCGATGCCCAGGAAACCGCCCGTGGCATGATCGGCTCCAAGGCCAGGTTCGAGATCAACCCACGCTGGACCTTCGGCTGGGACGTTCTCGTTCAGAGCGACAACAACTTCGCCAAGACCTACGAGCTTTCGACCTTTGACGGCACGACCCTGACGAACCAAGTTTACCTGACCGGTCTCGGCAAGCGCAATTCTTTCGACGCCCGCGCCTTCTATTTCGATATCCAGGATGCGGACCCGGACAGCATCGCCGAAAACCAGCAGGCCGTGGCCCAGGTTCTCGACTATTCCTATACGCATCCGGAGCCCGTGCTCGGCGGCGAACTGACAACCGATATCAACCTGACCAACGTCCGTCGCAACCGCGAGGACGAACTGGTAATACCGGGCATTGTCGATCGCTTTCCCGGCCTTGAGGGCACCTACCACCGCCTGACTGCCGACGTTGAATGGAAACGCAACTTCATCGTTCCGGGCGGCCTGTCGCTGACGCCGATCCTTGCTGCCCGCGGCGATCTGATCGGATCGTCGATGGCCAATCCGGGCATCGACTATACCGGTGACTTTTACAGCGACGATACGGCCACGCGGCGCATGCTGACAGCCGGTATCGACGCGCGCTATCCCATCCTTTTGACGACCGACTACAGCAGCCACATCATCGAGCCGATCGCGCAGATCTTTGCCCGCCCCGACGAAGAATATGCCGGCGGCCTGCCGAACGAGGACGCGCAGAGCTTCGTCTTCGACGCGACATCGCTGTTCGATCGCGACAAGTTCTCCGGCTATGATCGCATCGAAGGCGGAACCCGGGCCAATCTCGGCGTCCGCTATACCGGAGCGCTTGGCAACGGATACGCATTGCGCGCCATTGCCGGCCAATCGTTCCATCTTGGCGGCCTGAATTCGTTTGCGACCGACGATCTGGTCAAGGCCGGATCCAATTCCGGTCTCGAAAGCGACCGCTCCGACTACGTGGCCATGGTCGGTATCGACGCCCCCTCCGGCATCACGGCAAGCTTCAGCAGCCGTTTCGACGAGCGCGATCTGGACATGCGCCGCGCCGATGCGACGCTCGGCTATCAGGGTATCCTCTGGCAGACGGCCGTGACCTATACCAGCATTCAGGCACAGCCGCTCTACGGCTCGACCAGTGACCAGGATGAAATCCAGACGGCCGCGGCTTACAAATTCGCCGATTACTGGTCGGTGTTCGGATCGGTCACCTACGATCTGAACAGCAATGTCGTCACCCGCAACGGCGTCGGCATCACCTACGACGACCGGGACACGATCTTCTCGCTGGTCTACAAGGAAGAGCGCGACACCGACCAATCCATCGCCAACGACTGGTCGATCGGCGCACGCATCAGCTTCCGCACACTCGGCGATATCAATGTTGGCGACACGGATTTCGACGGTTTGAACTGAGGCGCGCCGTCCCGGCGGCGCTCTCCTTACCTCTGCGGCGGTCGCGCCTCGGAAGTATTGCTACAGGTGATTGACGGCCGGCCCGCTATTTTGCGGCGACCGGCAGGTCTTGTCATTGTTCGGCCGCATGTATTATGCATCTTCGCACAGAAATGCGCAGGATGATGGCGCTTGGCATGAAGACCATGGCCCCGGATACGCGGGCCCCGGACACACGTTGTCCGGTGGAAAATGAAAAGGACAAAGAATGGGCGGGAAGCTTTCGATCACGCGCACGGTTTCGGCAATGATCCTTGCCTGCGGCCTGGCACTTTCCTCCGCGCCGGCCACATACGCCGCGAGCAAGGTTGTTGCTGTCGTCAACGGTTCGCCGATCACATCCGGCGATATTGCCAAACGCGCTGCCTTCATGCGCCTGCAGAGGCAAAGCGGCGGCACAGGAGCGGCCCGCGAGCAGATGATCGATGAAGCCCTCAAGCGCGAGGAAGTCCTGCGCGTTGGCGCATCCGTCAGCACCACGGAAGTCGAAGGCGCCGTCGGGCGCTTCGCGGCTGGCAACAAGCTCTCCGTTCAACAACTGTCGCAGGTGCTTGACCAGGCAGGCGTCGGCATCGACCACTTCAGAAATTATGTCGCCGTTGCCATGAGCTGGCCCCGGGTCGTCAATGCCCGCTATGGCAGCGGCGGCGGTGGACGCCTGTCGAACGAGGACCTCGTCCGGCGCATGCAGGAAAACGGCGGCACCAAGCCGGTGACCACGGAATATTTCCTGCAGCAGGTGATCTTCGTCGTACCGGCCTCCAAGCGCAATGCCATCATCGGCAAGCGCCAGGCCGAAGCCAACGCCTCGCGCTCGAAATATCCGGGCTGCGAACAGGCCAAGGTGTTTGCTGCGACGATGCGCGACGTGTCGATCCGTAATCTCGGCCGCATGATGGCGCAGGAGCTTCCGGCCGACTGGAAGCCGCTGATCGAAAAGGCCGGCGACGGCATGACGACCGGAACCCGCGTCACCGAACGGGGCGTCGAATATCTCGCCATCTGCAAGAAGCGTCAGGTTTCCGACGACCTGGCCGCCGAAATCGTTTTCCGTGCCGAAGATCTCGGCAAGAAGACCGACGGCGAAGACCCCAACAGCAAGCGCTATATCGAGGAACTGCGCAAGCGTGCGCAGATCGTCGAAAAGTAACCTAAGCATCATGAGCCCGACACGCGACAGGCCGCTCGCCCTGACCATGGGCGATCCGGCCGGGATCGGCCTCGACATCAGCCTCGCCGCCTGGATCAACAGGCGCGCCTGGCAGACACCGCCATTCGTCTTCATCGGCGATCCAGCAGCACTTCAGCAGCGCGCCGATGTTCTTGGCCACGACATCGTAATCCGCGAGACGGATTGCGCTAAGGCCGTCGCCACCTTCAAGGACGCACTGCCGGTGCTGCCGCTGGCCTGCGCCTCCCCGGTCAAGCCGGGCGTACCGGTAGCCGCCAATGCGGACGCGATCACCGGCGCCATCGAAACCGCCGTGCGGCTGACGATGGAGGGCTCGGCCTCCGCCATCGTCACCAATCCGATTGCCAAGTCGGTGCTCTACGACGCCGGCTTCAAGTTTCCCGGCCACACCGAATTTCTCGCCGACCTTGGCGAGCGCCTGACCGGCGAGGAGCTGCTGCCGGTGATGATGCTCGCCGGACCGAAACTGATGGCCGTGCCGGTGACGATCCACATTCCGCTGAAGGACGTGCCGGCACAGCTGACCTCCGGCCTGATCTACCGGACCTGTACGATCACCGTGCGCGACCTCAAGAACCGCTTCGGCCTTGCCTCCCCCCGCGTCGCCGTCGCCGGTCTCAATCCGCATGCCGGTGAAAATGGCGCGCTCGGTCTGGAAGACGATGCGATCATCCGCCCCGTCATCGAGCGGCTGAAAGCCGAGGGCGTCGATATCACCGGCCCCCTGCCCGCCGACACGATGTTCCATGACCGCGCCCGCGCCACCTATGACGTGGCGATCTGCATGTATCACGACCAGGCGCTGATCCCCGCCAAGGCGCTCGGCTTCGACGACAGCGTCAACGTCACGCTCGGCCTGCCATTCATCCGCACGTCGCCGGATCACGGCACGGCGTTCAGCCTTGCCGGCAAGGGCATTGCCCGCGCCGACAGCCTGCTGGCAGCACTGCGCATGGCACAGAAGCTGGCCGGCAACGCCGCTCGAGGGAAAAACTGATGGCGGCGATCGACGGCCTTCCCCCCTTGCGCGATGTCATTGCCCGCCATCGCCTCGACGCCAGGAAAGCGCTCGGCCAGAACTTCCTGCTCGATCTCAACCTCACCCAGAAGATCGCCCGCACGGCCGGTCCGCTGGAGGGCGTGACCGTGATCGAGGTTGGGCCCGGGCCCGGTGGCCTCACCCGGGCCATCCTGTCGCTTGGTGCCAAGAAGGTGATTGCCATCGAACGCGATGCGCGCTGTCTGCCTGCCTTGGCCGAGATCGCCGATTTTTACCCCGGCCGCCTCGAGGTGATCGAGGGCGACGCGCTGAAGACGCCATTCGAGGACCTCGCTACCGATGGCCCGGTCAGGATCATCGCCAACCTGCCCTACAATGTCGGCACACAGCTTTTGGTCAACTGGCTCCTGCCGAAGGCCTGGCCGCCCTTCTACCAGTCGATGACGCTGATGTTCCAGCGCGAGGTGGGCCTGAGAATCGTCGCGGAAGCCGATGACGATCACTATGGCCGCCTCGGCGTGCTCTGCGGCTGGCGCACGAATGCGCGCATGGCCTTCGACGTGCCGCCACAGGCCTTCTCGCCGCCACCGAAGGTGACATCGTCCGTGGTTCACCTGGAACCGCTCGAAAACCCGATCCCCTGCTCGGCGGCAAACCTCGAAAAAGTGACGATGGCGGCTTTCGGCCAGCGCCGCAAGATGCTGCGCCAGAGCGTCAAGTCGATCGGCGGCGAAGCCTTGCTGGCCAAGGCCGACATCGACCCGAAGCGCCGGGCGGAAACGCTTTCGGTGGAGGAATTCTGTCGGCTGGCCAACTGCCTTTGACGGCGGTCGTCTGACGAGCGCCGCCTCTGGGGACGTCCCTGCCATCGCTCCCTACAAGAGCGGTTTCAACCTACGGATTTGAGATGGGCTCCGGCTTCCCTCTTCTCCCCAGCGGGGAGAAGTGCCGAGCGCATGCGAGGCGATGAGGGGGTCTTTTCCACAAACTCAGAATGCGCCGCCCCCTCATCCGGCCCTTCAGGCCACCTTCTCCCCGCTGGGGAGAAGAGGGAGCAGCCATGCTGTCAAAGCTTCGGCGTTTCCGTCAAAAGCCCGTTGACGAATTCGAACAGGCCGGGGCGCCGGTCGCGGCGCAGGCGTTCGGCCTCGACGATCGCCTGAACGGAGGCAAAGGCGCTGTCGAGGTCCTCGTTGACGACGATGTAGTCATATTCCAGCCAGTGCTCGATCTCCGAGCGGGAATTGGCAAGCCGCGTGGCGATGACCTCTTCGGTATCCTCGGCGCGGCGGTGCAGACGGGACTGCAGTTCGGCCATGGTCGGCGGCAGGATGAAGATCGAGACGACATCGCCCCCCATCTTTTCCTGCAGCTGCTGGGCGCCCTGCCAGTCGATATCGAACAGCATGTCCTGCCCTTCCGACATGGCGGCCTCGACGGCGTCGCGCGGCGTGCCGTAGAAATTGCCATGAACCTCGGCCCATTCCAAAAGCGCATCGGTCTGGCGCAGGCCTTCGAATTCGCGGATCGACTTGAAGAAATAGTGACGCCCCTCGATCTCGCTCGGGCGGCGCTTGCGCGTCGTGACGCTGACCGAGATGCTCATATGCGGGTCGGATTCGAGCAGGTTGCGCGCAATCGTCGACTTCCCGGCGCCCGATGGCGACGAGATCACCAGCATGAGGCCGCGGCGCTGGATGGCTTTGGTAGAGGTTTGGCTGGCGGGGCTCATGGTCACTCCAGATTCTGGACCTGTTCACGGAACTGGTCGATGACGACCTTCAGTTCTATGCCGGCGGCGGTGACCGTAGCGGCATTCGACTTGGAACAGATGGTATTTGATTCGCGGTTAAATTCCTGGGAAAGGAAATCGAGCTTGCGGCCGACGGGCCCGCCTTTTTTCAACAGATCGCGGGCGGCCACGACATGGGTGCGCAGGCGGTCGATCTCCTCGCGGATGTCGGCCTTGGCTGCAAGCAGCGCCACTTCGCCATAGAGGCGGTCCTGATCGACCATCGAGCCTGCGTCCATCACCAGCGCCACCTGGCTGGCAAGGCGGGCGGTGATCGTGGCCACGCTGCGCGACGGGTCCGCCTCGATCTCGCCCGTCAGCTTTTCGATCCTGTCGATCTGCTCCTGCAGGACCCGGTAGAGCGCGACACCTTCGCCCGCGCGCATCGCTGTCATCTCGGCGAGCGCCAGCTGCAGGCCGGCGAGGATGTCGGCGTCGCGTGCGGCGCGCTCGCCTTCCTGTTCCTCCGGCTCGCGAAAATCGACAATGCCGCGAATGGATAACAGCGTATCGAGACGCAGCGGCGCCGGATCGATGACATCGCGCAGCTGATCGCGCAACGACAAGATGGCGGCCAGTGCATTCTGGTTGATCACGGTTTCGACGCCGGCCTCGCTGGCACTGACGTTCAGGTTGATTTGCATGTTGCCGCGCGAAAAGCACTCGGCCGTCAGCCTGCGCACCTCGGTCTCCAGATGCTCCGTGCCGGTCGGCAGCCGCAGCCTGAGATCGAGACCCTTGCCGTTGACCGAGCGCAGTTCCCACGCCCAGCGATAGCGCCCGCAGGTCCCTTCGCAGCGGGCAAATCCCGTCATGGATTGCAGCGGCATCGTCTTGTCCTCCGGTCCCGGCAGCTTCCGCGCGTAAAACAGGCGAAGAAGGCTGCGGAACTTTGAATTGATGCATGAATGTGTACGGCTCCGGCACGGCCAACCGCAAGGGTCAAGCGTACCGGAGCCGTGTCATCCACAAGCCTGATGGCGATTAGGAGCCCGATTATTCCTGAGCGGACGCCGGTTCCGCCGCTTTCGCGGCGGCAGCCTTTTCAGCCTCGAGCTTGCGCCAGCGCCGGACATTGTTGTTGTGTTCGTCGAGCGTGGCTGCAAACACATGCCCGCCGGTGCCATCGGCGACGAAATAGAGGTCCGGCGTGCGCGACGGATTGGACACCGCCTCGAGGGCCGCCCGGCCCGGATTGGCGATCGGTGTCGGCGGCAGGCCCTTGATCAGATAGGTGTTATACGGCGTTTGCTTGTCGAGGTCCGACTTCAGGATCGGCCGGTCGGCCGGCTTGCCGTCGCCGCCGAATATCCCGTAGATGATCGTCGGATCGGACTGCAGCCGCATGCCTTTTTCGAGCCGGTTGATGAACACCGAAGCGACCCGCGAGCGTTCGTCGGCAATGCCGGTTTCCTTCTCGACGATCGATGCCAGGGTGACGAATTCATCGCGGCTGGCAATCGGCAGGTCCGGGTCGCGCTTGTCCCAGATCTGATCGACGAGCGTCTTCTGCGCTGCCGCCATCTGCGCGACGATTTCCGCACGCTTGGTACCACGCGAAAACTTGTAGGTATCGGGACGCAGCGTGCCCTCGGCGGGCATCTGCGCCGGAAGGTCGCCTTCCAGAACCGGATCGCTGCTCAGCCTGCCAAACATCTGCTTGACCGTCAGGCCTTCCGGCAGCGACACCGAATAGAGGATGGATTTGCCCGATTTCAGCAGCTGCATGATCTCCTGCATCGAGGAGCCAGCCTTGATCTCGTATTCGCCGGCCTTCAGCGTATCGTTCTCGTCGAGATAGGCTTCCGACATGAAGCGGAAGACACGACCGTCGGAAACGATATTGTTGCGCTCGAGGCTGCTGGCGATTTCCTGGATGCCGGCGCCGTTGCGCACGATGAAATTGGTATTGGCCGTCAGCGGACCTTTGTCCTCATAGGCGGACATCGCGTAATAAACCGTTGCGGCTGCGGCGATGGTCAGGCAGACGACCACGGTCATCAGGAAATTCAGAAAGATGACGACCTGGCTTTTTGCCTTGCGCGACCGCTTCGGCGGCTGCGGCACTTTTTCCGGACGAAGTGCTTCGCTCGCCGATTTCGGGATGATCGGGCCGTTATTGCCCGCCTCGTTGCGGCCGAAAGGCGCTGCGTTGTTTTCGTTTGCGTCGTTCACTGGTGTCCTGGTTCTGGAGTTCGCATCATGCACGTCTCCATCCCTGATGCGAACTCCAGAAGAGAAACAGGAATGAGAATCACCTTGTCACGAGTATAGCGACGTTAAGCCCTTGGCCTTGTGTCAGCATGGCCAAAGGGCCATGCGATGACGATACCAGCCGTGGTCGCAATCGTCCGTATGCCATGTTTGAACTGAGCAATGCGGCAAAAGCACGATAGTGGGAGAATTATCGTGCTTGCAGGGCGCGCTGGCCAATGCCGGCGTGAAAGACGGGCCGCCATCCGGCAGGCCCGTCGCGTTCGGCATCAGGCATAACGGCGCAGAACGAGGGAGGCGTTCGTGCCGCCAAAGCCGAACGAATTCGACAGGGCAACGTTGATTTCGCGCTTGCGCGCCACGTGCGGTACCAGGTCGATCCTGGTTTCGACCGAAGGATTGTCGAGATTGAGCGTCGGCGGGGCAATATTGTCGCGGATCGCCAGGGCACAGAAAATCGCCTCGACGGCACCGGCAGCGCCAAGCAGGTGACCGATCGCCGACTTGGTCGATGACATCGAGACCCTGCCCGCATGCTCGCCCATGACGCGCTCGACTGCGCCAAGCTCGATCGTGTCGGCCATGGTCGATGTGCCGTGCGCGTTGACGTAATCGACGTCTGCCGCCGACAGGCCGGCACGCTTCAGGGCCATCTGCATGCAACGGTAGGCACCGTCGCCATCTTCCGCCGGAGCGGTGATGTGGAAGGCGTCGCCGGACAGGCCGTACCCAACCACTTCGGCATAGATCTTGGCGCCGCGCGCCTTGGCATGTTCGAGTTCTTCCAGGACAACGATACCGGCGCCCTCGCCCATGACGAAGCCGTCGCGATCCTTGTCGTAAGGGCGCGATGCCTTGGTCGGGTCGTCATTGTGCTGGGTGGACAGCGCCTTGCAGGCGGCAAAGCCGGCCAGCGCAATGCGGGAAATCGGCGATTCCGTACCGCCGGCCACCATCACGTCGGCATCGCCCATGGCGATAAAACGCGCCGCATCGCCGATGGCATGGGCACCCGTGGAGCAGGCGGTGACGACGGAATGATTGGGACCGCGCAGCTTGTGGCGGATCGACACCTGGCCGGAGGCAAGGTTGATCAGGCGGCCTGGAATGAAGAAGGGGGAAACCCGGCGCGGGCCGCGGTCGCGCAGCGTGATGCCGCCCTCGACGATGCCTTCGAGACCGCCGATGCCCGAACCGATCATCACGCCGGTGGCGATCTGGTCGTTGTCGGTCTTCGGATGCCAGCCGGCGTCGTCAAGCGCCATGTCGGCTGCGGCCATTGCATAGACGATGAAACTATCGACCTTGCGCTGTTCCTTCAGTTCCATCCAGTTGTCGGGATTGAAGGTGCCGTTGGTGCCGTCGCCGAACGGCAGGCGGCAGGCGATCTTCGCAGGCAGGTCATCGACTTCGAATTCGGTAACTTTGCGGGCAGCATTGTCTCCGGCGATGAGCCGCGACCAGGAGATCTCGGTTCCGCAACCCAAGGGAGATACCATGCCGGTACCGGTGATAACGACACGTCTCATGCCCGTGATCCATCCTGCCTGTTAGTTCCAGAACCGGACCGGACCTCGCGTAAAAAAACCGGATCCGTACATCCTTTTCCGTAATGCGATATCGCGTGATCTCAGGTACGGAAACCATCAGGCTTTCCTTGACCACGCTTGGTGCTCTCCGAAACCGGGAGCTGTCCCTTAAAGGGACGACAGGCGGGCCGCCGGGCGCCCCGCCTGAACACGGCCAGATATCAGGCCTGTGCCTTTTCGATGAACTTGACGGCGTCGCCGACCGTCAGGATCGAATCCGCTGCATCGTCGGGGATTTCGACGCCGAACTCTTCTTCGAATGCCATGACCAGTTCGACGGTGTCGAGCGAGTCAGCGCCCAGATCGTCGATAAAGCTTGCGCCTTCCGAAACCTTTTCGGCATCGACGCCAAGATGGTCAATAACAATTTTCTTTACGCGTTCTGCTACGTCGCTCATGTCGGATTCCTCGACCTTTGTTTTTCTCAACGATGCCGTTCTGACATCGGTACCCCAATAACACCTGACAGATCAAGCCGATCCGTCCGGCAATTCGTTCAATCGGAAGCGGGCAAACCACGCCTGCCAAAGCTAGCGTATACCTCATATCTTCCGATCGACTGCGCACAGTCATGGCCCGCTTAACACGGTTTATGCCTGCCGCAAAGTCCGAAATTGGCCGGGAATGGCTTGGTCAACATGCAATTCCCGGTATTTCGCCCCAAGCTCTCCGATTGATGCGGAAACGCGGCGGCGCAGGCCTTTGACGGCCCTTAGATCATCGCCATGCCGCCATTGACATGGATCGTCTGGCCGGTGACGTAAGCCGCTTCATTCGACGCCAGGTAAGCAACCGCCGACGCCACTTCGCCGCCCGTTCCCATCCGCTTCATCGGGATGGCGCCCATGATGGCGTCCTTCTGCTTGTCGTTGAGCTTGCCTGTCATCGCACTTTCGATGAAGCCCGGGGCGACGCAGTTAACCGTGACGTTGCGGGTGGCGATCTCCTGGGCGAGCGACTTGGAAAAGCCGATCATGCCGGCCTTGGCGGCGCAATAATTGGCCTGGCCCGGATTGCCGGTGACGCCGACAATCGAGGTGATGTTGATGATGCGGCCATGGCGGCGGCGCATCATCGGATGCGTCAGCTCGCGGGTCAGCCGGAACACCGAGGTCAGGTTGACTTCGACAACCGCGTCCCAGTCCTCGTCGCTCATGCGCACGAACAGGCCGTCCTTGGTGATCCCGGCATTGTTGACGAGGATGTCAACGCCGCCAAGTTCGGTCTCCGCCTTTTCACCGAGCGCCTTGACAGCGTCGCGATCGGCAAGATTGGCCGGGAACAGATGGACGCGCTCGCCGAGTGCGTTGGCCAGCTCCTCCAGCTTTTCGACGCGGGTGCCGTGCAGGCCGACGATGGCACCCTGCGCGTGCAGGATGCGGGCAATTTCTTCGCCGATGCCGCCGGATGCGCCGGTGACGAGGGCCTTGCGGCCAGACAGATCGAACATGGTTGTTTTCCTCTTTTAGAGCGAATAGCGAATAGGCCGGAGCGAATAGGGGAAGAGCAATCGTAGCGTCAGCTTTTTCTATTCGCTATTCGCTACTTCCCATTCGCCTCAATTCAGCCGAGCAGAGTTTGAAGCGCCGCGTCGATGTCGGCGGGGGAATTGATGGCGATGCCGGTCACGGTCTTGTCGATGCGGCGCGCCAGCCCGGTCAGCACCTTGCCGGAGCCGATCTCGTACAGCGTCGTCACATCGTTTGCGGCAAACCACTCGACAGTCTCGCGCCAGCGGACCTGGCCGGTGACCTGTTCGACCAGCAGCCTGGCGATCTCGCCCGCATCCGTCACCGGGGCTGCGCGCACATTGGCGATCAGCGGCACAACCGGATTGCTCTTTTGAACGGCCGACAGCGCCGCGCGCATGGCGTCGGCTGCCGGGCCCATCAGCGTCGAATGAAAGGGTGCTGAAACCGGCAAAAGGATGGCGCGCTTGGCGCCCTTCTCCGTGGCCAGAGCGGCTGCCTTTTCCACAGCCGCCTTCTCGCCCGAAATCACCAGCTGGCCGCCGCCATTGTCATTGGCGATCTGGCAGGAGCCGAGGGCAGATGCTTGCTTGCAGACCGCATCGACATCCGCATGTTCCAGCCCGATGATCGCCGCCATCGCGCCCTTGCCGACCGGAACCGCGGCCTGCATCGCATTGCCGCGAATGCGCAACAGCCGCGCGGTGTCGGCCAGCGAAAACGTGCCGGCGGCACAGAGTGCCGAATATTCGCCAAGCGAGTGGCCGGCGACATAGGAAACCTTGGATTTCAGGTCGAGCCCCTTGGCCTCAAGCACCCTGAGCGCTGCAATCGACACGGCCATCAGCGCCGGCTGGGCGTTGGCCGTCAGGGTCAGCGTTTCTTCCGGGCCGTTCCACATGATGTCTGAGAGCTTCTCGCCGAGCGCCTCGTCCACCTCGGCAAAAACAGCGGCGGCTTCAGGAAAGGCATCGGCCAGATCCTTGCCCATGCCGAGGGCCTGGCTGCCCTGTCCTGGAAATGTGAATGCAATTGCCATGAGGTTTTTCCTCGCCATGCGCGGTCCTGCCGCGCCGTTTCATGTCCAACCCATTGCCGGCAAACATAAGGCCGACAGAGGTTTTTTCCTCTCCATTCACATTCCTGGTGCATGAGTCAAGCTTTCAGCGGCCAAAGGCTTGCCTGTGCACGGCAGCCGCTTTTCTCTTGCGCCGCAGCAAACAGCCTCTACATTCGCCGCCGAACAAGTTTGAGGCACGTTGAGCACCATGAAATACAAGACACTCGGCCGCACCGGCATCACGGTTTCGGAAATCTGCCTGGGCACCATGACCTGGGGCACGCAGAACAGCGAGGCCGAGGCGCATGAGCAGATGGATTATGCCGTCAGCGAAGGCGTCAATTTCTTCGACACCGCCGAGCTCTACCCCGTCACCCCCGCCGGCCCCGAAACCGTGGGCCTGACCGAGGACTATATCGGCACCTGGCTGAAGAAGAGCGGCAAGCGTAACGAGATCGTTGTCGCCACCAAGGTCGCAGGCCCCGGCCGCCCCTACATCCGCGGCGGCTCGCCGGCAGGCCCCAAGACCATGCGCGAAGCACTTGAGGGCAGCCTGAAACGCCTGCAGACCGACTATGTCGATCTCTACCAGATGCACTGGCCGAACCGCGGCCACTACCATTTCCGCCAGGCCTGGACCTACGATCCCTCGCATCAGGACACAACGGCGGCGATCGAGAACCTTCACGCCATCCTCGAAACGCTCGGCGCCTTCGTCAAGGAAGGCAAGGTCCGTGCTGTGGGCCTCTCCAATGAGACCGCCTGGGGCACGATGAAGATGCTGGCGCTTGCCGAGAAACACGGCCTGCCGCGCATCGCATCGCTGCAGAACGAATACAACTTCCTCTACCGCGCCTTCGACCTCGACCTTGCCGAATTAAGCCACCACGAGAATGTCGGCCTGCTCGCCTATTCGCCGCTGGCTGCCGGTCTTCTCACCGGCAAATACCTGAACGGCGCCAACCCCGAAGGCTCACGCCTGTCGATCAACGGCGACCTCGGCGGCCGCTACACCGAATACCAAGAACCCGCAGTCCAGGCCTACGCAGGCCTTGCCAGGACCCACAATCTCGACCTCGCCCAGATGCAGCTCGCCTTCAGCCTGACCCGCCCCTTCATGACCTCGGTGATCATCGGCGCGACCAGCATGGCGCAGTTGAGGACGAATATCGCGGCGAAGGATGTGGTGTTGCCGGCGGACGTGATGAAGGGGATTGGCCGGTTGCACAAGGCGTTTCCGGCGCCGATGTGAGGCTACGCGCGCCAAACCCCGCTGGCTCCCATTGATGTTTATCTCTACATTCGGTTGCGAGAATTTCTTGGACTGCGCAACCCCATCAAAAAAATGCTCTTGGAACAATGAAAGTATGCCGTATGCCTATGGCAATTCGGAAATTTAAGCCGCAAATCTGAGTTAGCGATCAAGTTTAGGACGCCGCGGAGGGCTATTTGTAAATTGATGGATAGAGTTGCGCTTCACCTTCAGGTTACTGCTCGGAAGAAAGACGAAGCCAACGAATGCGACGTTTTCGGCCGCTCTGCATATAACAGATATTACTACGCAACCTTCCTTTGCGTTCGCAACATGATGGCCGAAATAAACCCCCAATGGGCTTCGCTCGCACATGCTTCCTATCCGGGCGCGCTAAGTGGATCGGTGGTCGAACTCCTTAAAAAAGGTAAACGCAGAGTCCTCCGTGCTGGAGATATGAAATTGGTGACACAATGCGAAGTTGCCATACACGCAGCTCTCGAGATCTCGAGAATCATGCAAACAGGCAATACCGCAAGAAAAATTGCCGACTATAACCCGGAGATAAAAATTAAAATCTTGGGAAACGATAGATTCAGCCTGAATGAAATAAGCATAACTGATGTTCATGAAGGATACAGCAAAACAAATAACTATGCTGATCTTATAACAAGGACATGGAGGCAATTAAATGCTTAATGAAAGCCAGATTTATCATATTCTATCCGAACGCGGCCTCCCTTTATCTGGCAGAATAATTTCAGACATATTCGATGAAACACATTTTTATGTTTTCGTCGTGACTGAACGCGATGAAAATAATCACCAAGTTCCCTCAAACCGAAAATTAGATCTAATTGCGAATGAGTTTAAAAATAATTCAATGAATATTGAATTCATTCTAACGGGCGCGGACAACAGGGATGTTGAGGCCGGTGTTCGGGCAAGCTTGCTACATTCCTTTGGAGACTTTGTTAGAAATTCGTTTCTCTCAGTCGTAGCGCGGTCAGCACACATTTGGATTGAGCCAAAAGGACCGATTCCGGCCAATGTTTTATCCGAAATCAAGGATAAATTGAAAATATTGTTAGACAGCTTTGGTCTTTCCTTGGGCGAGCTTTATTTTACGTCTGCAGAAAACCTTCCCAGCAAATTTGCTTGTCTTAATATAATCCGCTTGATTGCACCGGCTGACCTTCCAGCTATAGCGGATAAACTGAAATCCAAAGGCTTTTCCGTCCCTTCGCATGCTTGGATGTCGCGCATGCTAGACAATCTTCGCAAGAGTGGGCTTATCGTCCGACTAAAGTCTGGTGGCTACGCACTATCAATGAACGCACTCAAATCTCTAGGGACAGCAAAAAATCGAAATAGTCCCGACATCACAAGAATACTTGCGCTAGCAAAATCTGGAGACTAGATATGCAACGTGGGAGCTTCAGGCGCGGGCATGCATCATGCCCATTGGCCAAGACCTCGATGAAGAAGGGTGCCGCAAGCACGACTCGCGCTCCTTCGAATCACTCGCCGTGCTCACGGCACTTAACGAAAGATAGCTTTGCTAAATGAAGCTCCCACACCTTACCATTGAATCCCAGTTTTTTCTGTTTGAAGCAGCAACAGAAGTCGTTACCGCTTTGGAGGGGCATGCCTCATCGGAGGAAATTGACGAGATTTATCGCTTGGCTGAAATTGGACTACCTCCGATCGTTTCGCGTGACGCGCTTGCGGTGATGCTTGGTGTGAATCCAGGCTTGATTTGGTCGTTGGAGCAAAAGCCGGAAAAATACTATCGCTATTTCCCTATAAAAAAGGGAAAGGGGGAACGGCATATATACGCGCCAAGAGTGGCCCTTAAGGTTATACAGAAATGGATTTCCTTCCATCTCAGTAAAGTCTACCTGCCGCCGAAACACGTATTTGGATTTGTTCCGGGCAAATCCCATCTGCAAGCTGCAGCTGTACACTGCGGCGCAAGCTGGGTCTTCTCTGTCGATATAAGAGACTTTTTCCCATCGACATCTGTTTTACAAGTTGAAAAAGCCCTCCGGGTGATCGGCTACAGCACTGGCTCCGCCAGCCTCCTAGCTAAATTTTTCTGCCTTTCTGGCGGCCTAGCGCAAGGAGCGCCCACAAGTCCTGTTTTATCCAATATCGCCTTCTACGATGTCGATTCCGTCTTACTAGATATATCTAAAGCCTATGAATGCAGGTTATCTCGATATGCAGACGATATCGTATTCTCGGGAGCCTGTGAATTCCCGGCTGGCTTACCCATGGCAATCAGCCAGATTTTTGAAGGCCTTGATTGGAAGCTGGCACCGGAGAAAACTGAAACTGCAATTAGTCCTAATCGATTAAAAGTGCATGGTCTCTTGGTGCACGGAGACCGCATTAGGTTAACGAAGGGGTATAGGAATCGCATCCGCGCCTACGAGCATTTACTTGCATCTGGGCTGGTACGTGATGACGACCGTAGGCGCATAAAGGGGCATCTAAAATATGCTCAGCAAGTGGCGGAATTTATAACGCCCCCCAACTGATGCCAATTAAACTTAACTTTGTACGTAAACACTCCATGCCCTTCCACAAAAAATCATCCCCACAAATCCCCACCCTTTGTAACCGTGCCAGAGCACGCTGGGTTATCTCCCCTTGGCGGGCGAGAAAGCAGATCAAGGTCTTAGCGCAGCCAAGTCCTAGATTCTGCAACAGGGGAGCTCTGCGTTGCTGAATGGGCGGGCAAGCCTTTGCCCAACGCACGCCCCCCGCTCTTGCAACGTCTGGCACCTGGCGTTCCGCCAAGGCGCTGAAATTGCATTCTCGCCCGCTAGGGGCAAGAAAGACCACCCCCCTAATTTCTCCCCGCCCCTTGCCTTCTCGCCGAAAATGGGTATAAGCGCGCTGTTCGCAACACCCGGTCTTCTGGCTGGTGGCTGAACGGAGGGCCGGTTTCCGCTTTAAGAAGCCTGTCAGGACCTAGAGGGGTCCAGCCTCCCGTGTCTCCGCTCTCGACCGTCTCGAAACAACACTTTCTTGCCGGCTCATCGCAGCCAATAGAACAGTCGTTGAGGCTTAGCCGCTGGAACTCGGGTGACGATTAACGCAAGAAAGGCTTGGCCATCATGGCTCTTTATGAACATGTATTCCTTGCCCGGCAGGATATTTCCGCACAGCAGGTCGACGCTCTCGTCGAACAGTACAAGGGTGTACTGGAAGCTAACGGCGGAAAAGTCGGGCGCGTCGAAAACTGGGGCCTCAAGTCCCTGACGTACCGCATCAACAAGAACCGCAAGGCTCACTACGTTCTGATGGACATCGATGCTCCGGCACCGGCCGTTCACGAAGTCGAGCGCCAGATGCGCATCAACGAAGACATCCTTCGCTACATGACCATCGCTGTTGAAAAGCATGAAGACGGCCCGTCCGCCATGATGCAGAAGCGCGACCGCGACGACCGTCCGCGCCGCGACGGCGACCGTCCGGAGCGTGGCTTCGGCGACCGTGGTCCGCGTCCGGACCGTGGTGATCGTGAAGACCGTCCGCGCCGTCCGCGCGAAGACCGGGCATAAGGAGAAAAGATTATGGCTGATACATTGTCCGCTCCGGCACGCCGCCCGTTCCATCGCCGCCGCAAGACCTGCCCCTTCTCCGGCGCCAACGCTCCGAAGATCGACTACAAGGACATCCGTCTCCTGCAGCGCTACATTTCCGAGCGCGGCAAGATCGTTCCGTCCCGTATCACGGCAGTCTCCCAGAAGAAGCAGCGCGAACTGGCCCAGGCCATCAAGCGCGCCCGCTTCCTCGGCCTCCTGCCTTACGTCATGTCCTAATGCACCGCCCCTTGGAGCCCTGCTCCAGGGAAAGGCATATGCATCCGGAACAGCATGACTCTCCGTTGGGTCTCTGACTCGACGGAAGCTGACTCAGGGTGAGGCGACAAGCCATCCGGCATCGCCTCACCTCTCCCTTCCGCGTTGGGCGCGGATCGGAAACACCGGCGCAGATCGCGCTAAAACCCATGTTGGGGCCTGGTTCTTGATTCAAGAAACGCCTCTAACTGCTTGATAAGCAGGACAGCGACCGTGAAGACACTGAATGCAACATCGCTGATGACCGGCGCTCTCGCCGGCGTGACCGCCGCCTTGCTTTCGCTTGGCGCGAACACGCAGTCGTCGTTTGCGATCGTGCTCTATGCAGCGTCCGCCCTGCCGGTTCTGATTGCCGGTCTTGGCTGGGGCAATGCCGCAGCCGTCATCGCAGTCGCCGTTGCCGGGCTTACGGGCACCGTGCTCGTCTCCCCCTATTTCGCCCTTTTGATCGCGGTCATCACGCTGATCCCCGCCGCGTGGCTCAGCCATCTTGCCAATCTGGCCCGGCCGGCGTCCGAGCTTGGTGGCCCTGACGGCGCGCTGGCCTGGTATCCGCTGTCGGATATCCTCACCCATCTCGCCGTGCTCGTGACGCTCGGCATGATCATCGTCGGCGTCATCATCGGCTATGACGGCAGCATGTCGGACCGGATGATCGATATCGTCATGGAAGCGCTGAAAGCGCAGGAACCGGATTACAATCCGGACGCTGCGTCGCTCGCC
Organism: Pararhizobium sp. YC-54; assembly: GCF_025847205.1. GTDB lineage: Bacteria > Pseudomonadota > Alphaproteobacteria > Rhizobiales > Rhizobiaceae > Pararhizobium. Next base: position 285,150 of record NZ_JAOYTH010000002.1, read on the forward strand.
CAGATCAAGTCGATCTTCGGCATCGCCTTGCCGATGGTGCAGGGCGCCATCTGGGTGCTGATGCTGTTTGCCGCCTATTACATCGCCACCCGCATCGTCCAGACCTCCGGCAAGAGCCTGCGTCCGCGCGAAGACATGCCCTCGACGCTACGCATGCACCGGTTCTCGATCTTCGCCTTTCTGGCCGGCCTGGTGCTGGCCTTCATGGGCGGCGTTCCGGCCATCGTCGGCGCGCTGGTTTGCGGCACGTTCGGCGCGGGCTTCCTGCTTGCCGGCTTTGCCGTCTTTCATTTCCGCACACGCGGCAAGTCCTGGCGGCTTCCGGTGCTGTGGCTTGGCTATCTGTCGGTGCTGATCTTCACGATCCCGGCATTCTTCTTTCTCCTGTCGGGTCTGATGGATACGCGGCGCGCCATCGCGCTGTCACCGGCAGGGAAAACCACTGAAACTGATACAAAAGACCTCTAAACAGACACACGAAAGGACATATCCAATGCAAGTCATTCTTCTCGAACGCGTTGCCAAGCTCGGCCAGATGGGCGAAACCGTCAAGGTTCGCGACGGCTTTGCCCGTAACTACCTCTTGCCGCTCGGCAAGGCCCTGCGCGCCAACGAAGCCAACAAGAAGCGTTTCGAAGCCGAGCGCGCAACGCTCGAAGCCCGCAACCTCGAGCGCAAGTCCGAAGCCCAGACTGTTGCCGAAACGCTCGGCGGCAAGTCCTTCATCGTCGTCCGTTCGGCCGGCGAAACCGGCCAGCTCTACGGTTCGGTTGCTGCCCGCGACATCGTTGACGTTCTGGCTGCCGAAGGCTTCAACATCGGCCGCAACCAGGTCGACCTCAACAACCCGATCAAGACCATCGGCCTGCACGACGTTGTCCTGCACCTCCATTCCGAAGTCGAAATCAAGGTTCAGATGAACGTTGCCCGTTCGGCTGAAGAAGCAGAACGCCAGCTGAAGGGCGAAAGCCTGACATCGGCCGACGCCATCTACGGCGTTGACGAAGATGCCCTGAAGCCGGAAGACTTCTTCAACCCGGAAGCAGAATTCGAAGCCGAAGAAGAATAATCGTCACTTATCGCATGAGACAAGGCCCGGAGCGCTCTGCGTTTCGGGCCTTTTTCGTTGAAATTCCCGTTTCCATTTCTGTGACGGCCCTATCGAACATTCTATCAAAATGAAACAGAGGCTCATTTGTATCAGTCAGCAGCTCTGAATTATTCTCTTCTTGCCGCATACTTCGCCTGGCCAATTGTGGTCGCGCTGATATCGAAGTTGATTTACCCTTTATCGAGAGGATTTCGGATCGCCGGCATGTCTTACGGTCTGAGCCTGATCACCAACATCGTGATCAGCGCATCCGTGCCATGGTCAATGCACGTAAATTCAACAACAACGATCATCGGCGATTCAGTCCGTCCGCCGACGGATCATACTCTCGACGTGATACTTTTCGCGGTTATTGCACTCGTACCCATAGCTTCCGCGGCCTATTATCGACGTCGCCACTAATCTTTGAGCGGCTCGGCCGCCTTGTCGATTCGAACCTCCACCGACATGCCCGGCGCCAAAGCCGCTGCCAGCGGTTGGCCGGAATCGATCGAGACACGGACGCCGACACGCTGGGAGACCTTGGTAAAGTTGCCGGTGGCGTTGTCGGCCCGGATAACGCTGAATTCGGAGCCGGCGGCCGGTGAGAACCGCTCGACATGGCCGTTCAGCTGCGCCTTGCTCAGCGCATCGACGGTAAACACCACCGGCTGGCCGATCTTCATGCCGTCGAGCTGCGTCTCCTTGAAATTGGCGATGATCCAAACGTCCTTGGGCACGATGGCCATCAGCTGTGTGCCGGCCGTCACATATTGGCCGAGCCGCGCGCCGACTTCGCCGAGCGTGCCGTCCTGCGGTGCGGTGATCGTGGTGTTGTCGAGATCGATCTGCGCCAGCTGCACCGCTGCTTCCGCGCTACGCACGGCCGCCTCGAGACCGGCCCGCGAGCCGATGGTCGTGGCAAGATTCTGGCGGGACACCTCGATTGAAGCCGTGGCCTGATCGACGCCTGCCTTTCCCTGCTCAAGGGTTGCCCGCGCGGTATCGAGATCCACCGATGTCGCAATACCTTTTTCTGCCAGAGGCTGGACGCGTCCCCAGGCCTGCTGGGCGCGGGTCAGCGTGGCGACGGCACTGTCGCGCTGGGCTTCGCTGGCGGCGATGCTCGCCTTGGCGGACAGCTCCTGCTGGTAGGAGTTGGCGAGAGACGCCTTCTGCGCATCGAGCGTTCCCTTGGCCTGTGCCAGCTTCTGGGCATAGATCCGGTCATCGATCTTCAGGAGCACCTGCCCTGCCCTCACGGTTTCATAGTCCTTGACCGGGACCGCTGCGACATAGCCGGACAGCTGCGGGCTGACGATCGTCACGTAGCCGCGAACATAGGCATTTTCGGTCATCTCGACGGTGGTGGCGAACGGCGGCAGCCGCCACGCGTAGAGAACCAGCAATACGCCGGTAAGGCCTGCCAGCAATGTCAGGATGGTCGTGGGGGAGCGAAGTGTTTTCAGCATGAAATATACTCTGGATGTATCAGGACCGGGCGGCAACCACGGGCATGGCTGCCTTGTGCGGAATAAGTCGCAGCCAGGCCAGGTGTCCGAGCAAAAGGACAAGGCCGATGGCGGAGGCGATGGAGATGACGAGGAAGGCGTCGTTATAGGCAAGAATATTGGCTTCGCGCGTCACCTGCTGGCCAAGCAATTGCAAGCCTTCGGCATTCAGCAGCGACTTGTCGGTGATGACCTTGCCGTAGGAGGCGGAAAGTTGGGACACGCGCTGGGCGACAAAGGGATTGGTGAGCAGGATATGTTCGACCAAGCCGTTGGAGTGGAATTTTTCGCGGATGGTGACGAAACTGCCCAGTGCCGCCTGGGCGCAGAGCGCGCCGATGCTCTGGGTGAAGAGAAAGATCACCAGAAAGTTGACGATGAAGGGAGCGCCCTTGGCCAGGACAGCCGCAAACCCCTTCGACATGACCGGCGGCAGGAACATCGCAGCACCCGCCGCGACCATCGCCTGGCTCAGATACATCTGTTCCGGCCGGGTCAGGCTGGTCGACTGGCTGTCGAGAAAGGCACCGGTGGCAATCAGCACCAGCGCCAGCACATGCGCCGTTTCGACATAGCGCGTCAGCATCAGAACCGTACAGACAAGCCCGCCGGCGATGGAGGCCATGAGGATGATCGCGTACATCGTCTGGGTCTGCTCGTTGAGCAAACCGAGCTGCATGTAGAAATTCGCCGCCGTCGTCGTCTGCTCGGAGCTGACCACGCGAAACAAAAGCAAGATGCCGGCCATGTGCATGTTCTCTTTCGAGAACACCCAGCGCAGGTCAAGCAAAGGCATTTTGCGGGGTAACTCAAGGGTGACCATCAGCGCCAGCGATGCAATGGCTCCGGCCAGAAGCAGCCCCAGCCACGAGGCCTCGAACCACCAGTAGAGCCGGCCGAGCGTCAAGAAGACCGCCAGGCAACCGAAACCGACGGCAAGCAGCAGGTAGCTGAGGATATCCATTTTCTGGATCACCTTTGCCCGCGGCGGCGCGGTCAAAGGCAGGAGATAGACGACCGGCAGGGTGATAAGCGCAAGCCCCATCTCAAACGTATAGAGTGCGTGCCAGCCGCCGAGATCCATGAGCGGTGGGGAGATGATCCGGGCGATCGGCGCCGATAGTGTCGTGTTCATCAAGGCAAGGCTCAGGCCCACCGACAGCTTGCGCGCCGGCGGGAAGGCCTCAAGCATGTAGAGAAAGCCGAGTGTCGACAAAGGGGCCGCGGCCATGCCGCTCAGGAAGCGGACGACGGTTGCCGAATGCAGGTCGGAGACGAACAGGTTGAGGACGGACGCAAAGACGAAGCAGACGATGCTGAGTTCGGCAAACCGCCGCAGGCCGAATTGCGAGCGGATCTTGAACAGCGCGATCGACATCGAGGCATAGGGCGCCATATAGGCTGCGGAGAGCCAGCCGATCTCCGACGTCGTTGCCGAAAGCGAGCCCTGCAGCTGATAGATATTGGCGTTGAGCAGGTTCATGCCCAAGCCTTGCGTCAGGAACAGGAGAAGCGAGGACGCCATGTAGATGGCCGCCCTGCCTGCGCTCATGGGGACAGGCGGCGGCTGAACCGGTAGCGGCGCTGGATCAGCAGCCGGCGTTTCGCGTTCGATGTCATTGTCGTTTGCGATACGCTGGGCCACCGTGTTCATGTGCCGCTCAATCCTTGCCGATGGCGACAAGATTGCCCGCCATCCGGCTGACAACCTGCAAGGCTGTCGCCTTGTCCGTGGCATCGACGCCGCCCAGCACCTGTTCGCGGATCTCGCAGGCAAGCTTGTCGATTTCGCCGGCGATGTCGCGGCCTCTATCGGTCATATGGATCTGCTTGGCACGCCGGTCGCTTGCCTCGACCCGCCGCTCGATAAACCCCTGCTTTTCCATGCCATCCAGCAGTCGCACGATCGTCGGTGTCTCGATGCCGAGCTCGTCGGCCAGTTCGCGCTGGTTGAGACCGTCGCGCTTGGACAGGGCAAACAGGGCTCTCGCACGCGATAGTGTCAGCCCCCGCTCTTTTACCCGCGCATCAAACAGCGCCCGCAGCTTGCGGTTCACCGAGGCCAGCGCATCGAACAAATCACGGTTGACGGCAGAATTGAGCATTTCGTACCTTTTTCATATTAGTAGCGTGCTACTTATTTTATTCCTATTTAGTTGAACAGGAACCGTCTTTCAAGCTGCCGAACCTGCCTATGCTCAAAACTCTTTGAACCGCCTCCAACTGGGCTAGAATGCGGCAACCCGTTGCCGGACACCGATTCGGATGAAATTCGGTCAATAGGAAATAGCGCTATCGACAGATTTTTCGCGTTCGACGAGAAGCCCCTGTGAACAACGGTGACGGTCTGCCACCGCACCCAATGCGTCGGCCACTGTTGCAGGCAAGTCATTGACGCCTGGCTGCAACAACCGCAAACCGGTACCGCACCAAGAATGACGACAGACAGAGACGGGACGCCATGAACGAGATCGCGCGCAGACTTGCACCCATCGCCAAGGATCAGGCCGAAGCGCAGTATCGCGAGGCGCCGAACAACCTTGAGGCGGAACAGGCGCTGCTGGGCGCCATTCTCGTCAACAACGATGCCTTCTACCGCGTCTCGGATTTTCTGAAACCCGTGCACCTCAACGAACCCTTGCACCGCAAGATTTTCGAAGTTGCCGGCGACATCATCCGCATGGGCAAAACAGCCAATCCGGTGACGATCAAGACCTTCCTGAAGGCCGACGAGAAGGTCGGCGACATGACGGTTGCGCAGTATCTTGCCCGCCTCGCCTCCGAAGCTGTCTCCATCATCAATGCGGAAGACTATGGCCGGGCGATCTACGATCTGGCGCTGCGCCGCTCGCTGATCACCATCGGCGAGGACATGGTCAACATCGCCTATGACGCGCCGCTCGACATGCCGCCGCAAAGCCAGATCGAGGATGCGGAACGCCGCCTGTTCGAACTGGCCGAAACCGGCCGCTACGACGGCGGCTTCCAGGCCTTCAACGATGCCGTGGCTTTGGCGATCGACATGGCCGGACAGGCCTTCGAGCGCGACGGTCATCTTTCCGGCATCTCCAGCGGCATCCAGTCGCTCGATGCCCGCATGGGCGGCTTGCAGCGCTCCGACTTGATCGTGCTGGCCGGACGCCCGGGCATGGGCAAGACCTCGCTTGCCACCAACATCGCCTGGAACGTCGCCCATGCCTATGAACCCGAGGTCCAGGCCGACGGCTCCTTCAAGGCGAAGAATGGCGGCGTCGTCGGCTTCTACTCACTGGAAATGTCCTCCGAACAGCTGGCGACGCGTATCATCTCCGAGCAGACCGACGTATCCTCCTCGAAGATCCGGCGCGGTGACATTTCCGAGGCCGAGTTCGAGAAGCTGGTCGGCTTTTCCCAGACGATGCAGAAGACGCCGCTCTATATCGACCAGACCGGTGGTATCTCGATTGCCCAGCTTTCGGCCCGTGCCCGCCGCCTCAAGCGCCAGCGCGGCCTTGACTGCCTGGTGGTGGACTATATCCAGCTGATGACGGGTTCAGGAAAATCGAGCGACAACCGCGTACAGGAAATCACCCAGATCACCACGGGCTTGAAGGCGCTCGGCAAGGAACTGAACGTGCCGATCATCGCGCTGTCGCAGCTTTCGCGTCAGGTGGAAAGCCGCGAAGACAAGCGCCCACAGCTCTCCGACCTTCGCGAATCCGGCTCGATCGAGCAGGACGCCGACGTCGTGCTGTTCGTGTTCCGCGAGGAATATTACGTGAAGAACATGGAGCCGCGCGACGAGTTCGACCCGAAATACGAAGAGTGGAAACAGAAGTTCGAACAGGTGAAGGGCACGGCGGACGTGATCATCGCCAAGCAGCGGCACGGACCGACCGGCACGGTCAAGCTCGCCTTCCAGTCGGAGTTCACCCGCTTCACCGATCTCGCCGATCCGTCATTCACGCAATACGAGGAACACTGACAGAAGAGGAACACTGGCCGGCAAAAAGATGCAGCCGGACCAGGCAACGGTCACCGGCCGTGTTGCAAATCGCCGGGCTTGCCGATAAGCGAAAAGAAAATAGCACGACATCGCGACATATTGGCCGCGATCGATATCTTCAATTTGGGGAAATCCGTTCATGGAAGCTTTTATCGCACTGCTGCAGGTGCTTGCGATCGATCTCGTTCTCGCAGGCGACAACGCCATCGTCATCGGTCTTGCGGCAGCCGGTCTTCCCAAGGAACAACGTGGCAAGGCAATCCTGATCGGGATTGCCGCGGCGACCGTGCTGCGTATCGTCTTTGCCCTTCTCACCACACAGTTGCTCGAAATTCTCGGCCTTCTGCTCGTCGGCGGCATCCTGCTCCTGTGGGTCTGCTGGAAGATGTGGCGCGAACTGCGGACGTCGGCGAAGGAAGAAAACGAGGGTCTGGAAACGCTGACCGGCGAAGATATGGACAAGAGCGGCACCGTCGGGAACGGCGCGCCGCGCAAGACGCTGAAGCAGGCAGCCATCCAGATCGTCGTCGCCGACGTCTCGATGTCGCTCGACAACGTGCTGGCCGTCGCCGGCGCGGCACGCGAGCATCCCAACATCCTCATCATCGGCCTTGCAGTATCCGTCGCACTGATGGGCGTTGCCGCATCGTTTATCGCCAAGCTGCTCCACCGCTTCCCCTGGGTCTCCTATGTGGGTCTCGCCATCATCCTCTTCGTCGCACTGAAGATGATCTACGAAGGCTTTGTGGAAGTCGAACCGCTGCTTGCGTCACTCATGTAACCGGCCCCTTGGCTGAAAGACGGCGAGACTTCGTGCCTGCCGCGACAATCCGCGATCCTGCCGAAAGCGATCGCGGATCGACCACCTGGGGGCTTCGGCGATTGCAGCCGCCGCCGCTTGGCTGTATCTCTCTCGCCATGGCCATTTTGCACACTCCCCCTTTCGCCGATCCCGCCTTTGCGGATGCATCCAACCGTCTGACCATCGATCTCGGCGCGCTCGCCGACAATTGGCGCCATATGGGCAAGCTGTCCGGCAAAGCCCGGGCGGCGGCGGTCCTCAAGGCGAATGCCTATGGCATCGGGATTAAACCGGCAGCAGAAACGCTTTACCGGGCTGGCGCGCGGGATTTCTTCGTCGCCAGTGCCGAAGAAGGCGTGGCACTTCGCCCGATCGTACCGGACGGACGCATCCATATCCTCGCCGGCATGTGGCGGGGCAACGAACCCCTGTTCTTCGACAACGGCCTGGTGCCGATCATCAATTCCGAGGAACAGCTGGCCTTCTTCATGTCGGTCTTGTCGGAGCGGGGCGATCATCCATGCGTGCTGCACGTCGATACCGGCATGAACCGCCTCGGTCTCACGCTCGATGAAGCGCTGGCGCTTGCCGGCGATCCGGCGCGGCCTGCAAGTTTCTCGCCCATCCTGGTGATGAGCCACCTCGCCTGCGCCGACGATCAGGCGCATCCGCTCAACCGCCGGCAACTTGAATCATTCCGGGCGGTTACCACCGCTTTCGAAGGCATCGAATCAAGCCTTGCCAATTCGGCCGGCGTCCATCTCGGACCGGACTTCCATTTCGACATGACCCGGCCGGGCATCGCCGTTTATGGCGGTGAAGCCGTCAACGGCATGAGTAATCCGATGAAACCGGTGGTGACGGCCGAGGCGCGCATCCTGCAAATCCGCCGCGTCCGGACCGGCGAGACCGCAAGCTATGGCGGGTCTGCCCAATTTTCCCGCGACAGCCGGGTGGCGATCGTCGCCATCGGCTATGCCGATGGCTACCACCGCTCGGTCTCCGGCGGCGGCGTTACCCTGCGCCAGGCCACACCCTCGGGCGCCTTCGGCTTCCTGCACGGCCAGAGGACCCCGCATCTTGGCCGCGTCACCATGGACCTCAGCCTGTTCGACATCACCGACTTTGCCGACAATGCCGTCCGGCCCGGCGACTATATCGAACTGTTCGGAAACAATATCGCCGTCGATGATGTGGCAAGAGCCGGCGGCACGATCGGCTACGAAATGCTGACCAGCCTGGGGACCAGGTATGAACGGGCCTATATCGAGGCCGAATAGCTTTTCGAGATTGCCGCTTGGAATCCGGAAAATGATGTTCTAAACTGGAACAAAAGGAGATCATCGTGTCTGATATCCAATTGAGTGAAGAAGATCGGGCGTTTATTGAAGAGCGCGTTCGAAGCGGCCCCTACAAGTCTGCAAACGACGTGGTCCATGCCGGACTGCGTTCATTACAGCGTGATGAGGCGGCTCTCAAAATCCTCATTCAAGAAGGTTTGGACGACATCGCCGCCGGACGTTTCTACGAGTTTGGTGAAGAAGACAATTTGACCGAATTTATCATGGATCGCTCGAAGGCGCGAAACACCTGATGCGGAGACGGCGCTTTCGCCTGTCCGAACAGGCCGCAGATGACCTGACCGAGATCTATGATTATATCGCGAGAACGAACCCGAAAGCTGCAGAGCGTGTCCTGAACGCCATCGAGGCGAAAATCAGGTCCGTTGCTGCTTTGGGCCTGACCGGAGCTTCCAGGGACGATATGAGCCCGGATTTGCGAGCCGTCTTTTTCCGAAATCATTTGATTTACTTCCGTGTCACAGCGTCCCACCTCCTGGTCCTGCGCATCCTTCACGGCCGCCAGGACATCACCTCTGAAGACTTCCCCGAAAGTGAAATTTGATGGCGAAAGCCCGGACACAATTCATCTGCCAGAACTGCGGAACCGTTCACGCCCGATGGGTGGGAAAATGCGAAGGCTGCAACCAGTGGAACACGATCGTCGAGGAAGACCCGATGGGTGGCATCGGCGGCGGCCCCGGCCGGACGCCGAAGAAGGGCCGCCCGGTGGCGCTGACGACGCTGTCGGGCGAGATCGAGGACGCGCCGCGCGTCATGACGGGCATTTCCGAGCTTGACCGGGCGACCGGCGGCGGCTTCGTGCGTGGTTCGGCGGTGCTGATCGGCGGCGATCCGGGCATCGGCAAGTCGACGGTGCTGATGCAGGCTGCTGCAGCGCTGTCGCGGCGCGGACACCGGATCATCTACGTTTCGGGCGAAGAGGCCGTGGCGCAGGTACGGCTGCGCGCCCAGCGCCTGGGTGCGGCCGACACCGAGGTGCTCTTGGCGGCAGAAACCAATGTCGAAGACATCCTGGCGACGCTCGGCGACGGCAAGCGGCCGGATCTCGCCATCATCGATTCGATCCAGACGCTGTGGAGCGACACCGCCGATTCGGCGCCCGGCACGGTGACACAGGTGCGCACCGGCGTTCAGGCGATGATCCGCTTTGCCAAGCAGACGGGCGCGGCCATCGTGCTGGTCGGCCATGTCACCAAGGAAGGCCAGATTGCCGGCCCGCGCGTCGTCGAGCATATGGTCGATGCGGTGCTCTATTTCGAAGGCGATCGCGGCCATCACTACCGCATCCTGCGCACCGTCAAGAACCGCTTTGGCCCGACCGACGAGATCGGCGTGTTCGAGATGTCCGACAGGGGGCTTCGGGAAGTCACCAATCCGTCGGAACTGTTTCTCGGCGAGCGCAACTCGAAATCGCCGGGGGCTGCAGTCTTTGCCGGAATGGAGGGAACACGCCCCGTGCTGGTCGAAGTTCAGGCGCTGGTGGCGCCGACATCGCTTGGAACACCGCGGCGCGCCGTCGTCGGCTGGGACTCGGCCCGGCTGTCGATGATCCTTGCCGTGCTCGAGGCCCATTGCGGCGTGAGGCTCGGGCAGCACGACGTTTATCTCAATATTGCCGGCGGATACCGGATTTCGGAGCCTGCAGCCGATCTTGCGGTCGCTTCCGCACTGGTTTCGTCGCTTGCCGGTCTTGCCCTTCCCTCCGATTGCGTCTATTTCGGCGAAGTCAGTCTGTCCGGGGCCATCCGGCCGGTTGCGCATACCGCCCAGCGCCTTAAAGAAGCCGAAAAACTTGGCTTTTCACAGGCCGTCCTGCCTGCCGCCTCCGCCGACCTGCCCAAGGGCAACGGCATGAGCTGGGCGGAGATGGAAAGCCTGCCGGATCTGGTGGCGCGCATTGCCGGCTCGAAGGGAGCCCTGAAGCAGGCGGACAACGACGATTGAGGAAACTGCCGCTTAAAAATGGCGAATTCCGGTGAAAACAGTGTTCAACCGCGGACCATCGAAAGACGCTTCCGGCGTCATCATATATGGTTCGCGGAAAATCAACGTGAGGTCGCGTTGCAGCATGGCTTTTGAACCGCGCTCGATTTAAAAGCCATGCTGCAGATCAAAAGGGGGGCTGCGTCCTTTGCGCGTCCGGCAGGACGCGCGGCGCAGCAGGCGGTTTCGGAGTAGGACAAATATGCCCATTACAATTCTCGACGGTATCGTTCTCGGCGTCGCGCTTTTCTCAGCCATCCTGGCCATGGTTCGCGGCTTCTCCCGGGAAGTTCTGTCGGTCGCAAGCTGGGTCGGTGCTGCGGCTGCCGCATACTTCCTCTACCCGTTTCTGCTACCCTATGCGAAAAACTACACCAGCAGCGATACGGTCGCGATGATCGGCTCGGCCGGCGTCGTCTTCCTTGTTGCGCTGATCGTCGTCTCGTTCATCACCATGCGGATCGCCGATTTCATCATCGACAGCCGTATCGGCGCGCTGGACCGGACACTCGGCTTTCTGTTCGGCGCCGCACGTGGCGTCCTGCTCGTCGTCGTCGCCATGCTGTTCTTCAACTGGCTGGTGGCACCGCAGCAGCAGCCGGTATGGGTGACCACGGCGAAATCCAAGCCGCTGCTCGACAATCTCGGCGGCAAGCTGATCGCGCTCTTGCCTGAAAATGCCGATGCCACCATTCTCGACCGCCTGCGCGGCAAGGACACGACCGGCGAAGGCGAAAACGAAGGCACCGGCGGCGCAACGACCCAGCCTCCGGCCGAAGAAACACCTGCCACCAATGGTGCAGCTACCAACGGCTAAGGCCGCATGATAAAATGAGGGCCCGCTTTTGCGGGCTCTGTCCATTTTGCAACGATGACATGTGAAACCCTCAGGCCTTGCCGGCTTGAAGGAGTAAAGACCCGATACGATATGCCAAACGCGTTCCAGCCGTTAACACAAAGGCCAACAGCGATGACCCATTTGCGAGCCGCAGAGATCAACGACGAAATCGATGGCGATACGCTGCATGAGGAATGCGGTGTCTTCGGCATCCTGGGGCATGCGGATGCGGCGACCCTGACAGCGCTCGGGCTGCACGCGTTGCAGCATCGCGGACAGGAAGCGGCCGGCATCGTCACCTTCGACGGCGCGCAGTTCTATACCGAAAAGCGCATGGGCCTCGTCGGCGACCACTATACGGATCCAGCGATCCTCGCAAAGCTGCCCGGCACCATCTCGATCGGCCATACCCGCTATTCGACCACCGGCGAAGTTGCGCTGCGCAACGTTCAGCCGCTGTTTGCCGAACTGGAAGTCGGCGGCATTGCCATCGCCCACAACGGCAACTTCACCAACGGCCTGACGCTGCGCCGCCAGATCATCGCCACCGGCGCCATCTGTCAGTCAACCTCCGATACCGAAGTCGTCCTCCACCTCATCGCCCGCTCGCGCCACACCTCGACGGCGGACCGCTTCATCGATGCCATCCGGCAGATGGAAGGCGGCTATTCGATGGTTGCCATGACACGCACGAAGCTGATCGCGGCGCGCGACCCGACCGGCATCCGGCCGCTGGTGATGGGCGAACTCGACGGCAAGCCGATCTTCTGTTCGGAAACCTGCGCGCTCGACATCATCGGTGCGAAATACATCCGCGACGTGGAAAACGGCGAAGTCATCATCTGCGAAATCCAGCCGGATGGCTCGATCCAGATCGATGCCCGCAAGCCCGTCAATCCGCAGCCGGAGCGGCTCTGCCTGTTCGAATATGTCTATTTCGCCCGCCCCGATTCGGTGGTCGGCGGCCGCAGCGTCTACGTGGCGCGCAAGAACATGGGCATCAACCTTGCCAAGGAATCGCCCGTGGAGGCCGACGTTGTCGTTCCCGTTCCGGACGGCGGAACGCCAGCGGCACTTGGCTACGCGCAGGAGAGCGGCATCCCGTTCGAATACGGCATCATCCGCAACCATTATGTCGGGCGCACCTTCATCGAGCCGACACAGTCGATCCGGGCCTTCGGCGTCAAGCTGAAGCACTCCGCCAATCGCGCCATGATCGAAGGCAAGCGGGTCGTTTTGGTCGACGATTCGATCGTGCGCGGGACCACCTCGCTGAAGATCGTCCAGATGATCCGCGAGGCGGGTGCGCGTGAGGTTCACATCCGCGTTGCCAGCCCGATGATCTACCACCCCGATTTCTACGGCATCGACACACCGGACGCCGACAAGCTGTTGGCCAACCAGCATGCCGACCTTGCTTCCATGTGCAAGTTCATCGGTGCCGACTCGCTGGAATTCCTGTCGATCGACGGCCTTTACCGCGCCGTCGGCGGCGAGAAGCGCAATCCGGCCCGGCCGCAGTTCACCGACCATTATTTTACCGGCGATTATCCGACGCGCCTTCTCGACAAGAACGGCGACAATTCGAGCCCCAAGCTGTCGATGCTTGCCAGCAAAGGCTGAGCTTCTTCCTTGAGCCGGGAACGGCTCAAGGCGCCCCTCGCCTGTTCACCGTTTTGCTGCGTGACTTGCGCATTCGCCCGAACGTGTGGCAGCAAACCCTGCCTTTATGAAATTCGGAGCTAGCAGACATGATCGATCTCACCGGCCGTATTGCACTGGTCACAGGCGCGTCGCGCGGCATCGGCTATTTCACCGCGCTTGAACTGGCCAAGGCCGGCGCGCAGGTGATCGCCTGCGCCCGCACGGTCGGCGGACTGGAAGACCTTGACGACGCGATCAAGTCGGCCGGCGGATTGCCGGCGACGCTGGTTCCCTTCGACCTTGCCGACATGGCGGCGATCGACAAGCTCGGCGGCGCCATCAACGAGCGCTGGGGCAAACTGGATATCCTCGTTGCCAATGCCGGGGTGCTCGGTGTCATCTCGCCGGTTGGCCATGTCGAGGCCAAGGTGTTCGAAAAGGTCATGACCGTCAATGTCACCGCCACCTGGCGGCTGATCCGCTCCGTCGATCCGCTGCTGCAGCAATCGGCCGCCGGCCGCGCCCTGATCCTATCCTCGAGTGCTGCCCACAAGTGCAAGCCCTTCTGGGGGCCCTACTCGGCCTCCAAGGCAGCCGTGGAGGCCTTGGCGCGCACCTGGGCCGGCGAGACACAGCGCCTGCCCTTGCGCATTCTCTCGGTCGATCCAGGCGCCACCCGCACCGCCATGCGTGCACAGGCCATGCCGGGCGAAGACCCCTCAACGGTCCCGCATCCATCCGAAGTCGCAGCAAACCTTCTGCCGCTTGTCGGCCCCGGCCAGACGGAAACCGGAAAGCTGTTCATCGTGCGGGAAAACCGCATCGTCGATTATCGGCTACCGGATTGATCGTTTAGGCTTCCAAGGTTCCTGTCTTCCCTCATGCCCGCCCGTGTGGCGGGTATCCAGCGCGCCCAAGTCCTTGGGCGCAAAGGCTCTTTCACGCGATGGACATCGCGTGGCTGGATTACCGGCACGAGGCCGGCAACGAGGGAAGAATTGTAAACCCGTCTGTTTCAACAGTCTGCTACGCCGGAGTTTTCCCGGTAAGACAACTATTTCTTCTCGTCCGGCAGCCCGTCTTCCACCGTCACCGGATGGTCCGGGTGCAGCGGCCAGCTGCCGTATTTCTTCTGCCACTTGCGTGCGCCGAACGGCAGGCTGACGAGATAGCCGACCGCCGTGACCACCATGGTTTCCCAGGTAAAGCTCATCAGCGTTGCGACATAAAGGACGACGAACAGGATGATCGGCAGGACGAGATCGCGGCGCACGCGATTTTCCGACTTGCCCGACCAGACCGGCAGGCGGCTGACCAGAAGGAACGCGATCAGAACGGTGTAACCGGCGGAAATAACGCCAATCGTGCGATCCGGCACCACGCCGAGAAGCCCCAGATACATCGGCAGCAGCACCAGCATGGCACCGGCCGGGGCCGGCACGCCGACAAAATATTCCGACTGCCAGGTGGCCTTCACCTCGCGCTCCGCCATGACGTTGAAGCGGGCAAGGCGCAAGCCGGCGGCAATCACATAGATCAACGCGGCAATCCAGCCCAGCGAGCGGGCCTGATCCAGAACGAACGCATAGAGCACCAGCGCTGGCGCCACGCCGAAATTGACGATGTCGGCAAGCGAATCCATCTGGGCGCCGAATTTCGACGTGGCCTTCATCAGGCGCGCCACGCGGCCGTCGATGCCGTCGAGGAAGGCTGCGACCAACACCATGGCGACGGCAAGCTCGAAGCGGTTTTCAAAGGCCAGCCGCACGCCGGAGAGGCCAGCGCAGATGGCAAGCACGGTGATCAGGTTGGGCACGATCAGCCGTAGCGGAATTTCCCTCAGGCGCGGACCGCGTGCCTCGTCGTTCGGGCCATTCGGTTCAAAGGACGGAAAGGGTGTTTCCATGGCGTGATCCTGTTCCTGTTTCGATGGCAAATGCGTCATCAACCGCGGCGGCTGATGACCGGGCCTTTGACGGAGCCGAATTCGGCAAGCACGGTTTCGCCGGCGATCGCCGTCTGGCCGAGGCTGACGCGCGGCTCAGCGCCTTCCGGCAGGAAGACATCAAGACGGGAGCCGAAACGGATGAGACCGAAACGTTCGCCGGCCTGCAGCGTGTCGTTCATGGCCGACCAGCAGACGATGCGGCGGGCAACGAGACCGGCGATCTGGACGACGCCGATTTCCCCATGTGCGGTGTCGATGACCACGCCGTTGCGCTCGTTCTCATGGCTTGCCTTGTCCAGTTCCGCATTGACGAATTTGCCGGCGCGGTAGGCGATCCGGCGAATGGAACCCTGCATGGGCGCCCGGTTTACATGGCAATTGAAGACATTCATGAACACGGTGATGCGCAGCATCGGCACCGTTCCAAGCCCCAGCTCTTCCGGCGGCGTCATCATCGCGATCGAAGAGACACGGCCGTCGGCAGGGCTGATGACGAGATCGTCGTCGAGCGGGGTCATGCGTTCGGGATCGCGGAAGAAATAGGCGCACCAGGCCGTCAGGATGAAGCCGATCCACATCAGCGGCTCCCACAGGAAGCCGAGAACCAGCGAAACGACGAAGAAACCGGCGATGAAGGGATAGCCTTCCTTGTGTACCGGGACCAGCGTGTTGCGCACCGTATTGATCAAGCTCATGAACTCACGTCTCCAGATTTTCGTTCGGTTAGGACGTACAGGGAAACGGCAGCAGTTGGTAGTCGTTAGTGAGTAGTGAGCAGTGAGAAGTTCCCAGAAAGCCCGCAATCCACTGCTGACTATTCACGACTACTCACTACTCCCTAATCACTCCCATTCACACCGCCGCCACACCGCGCACCACGACCCCAAGATCGTCGCTCTCGCGAACTTTCTTCAGTGTCTCCTCGGCCTGCGTTGCTTCGCGCTGGCGGTTCCACATGGAGGCGTAAAGGCCGTCGCGGTCGATCAGTTCCCCATGCGTGCCGCGCTCGGCGATGCCGCCGTCCTTCAGGACGATGATTTCGTCGGCATGAATGACCGTCGACAGGCGGTGCGCAATGACCAGCGTCGTGCGGTTGCGCGACACAATATCGAGCGCCGTCTGGATCTCCTGCTCGGTGCGGGTGTCGAGCGCCGAGGTCGCCTCGTCGAGGATCAGGATCGGCGGGCTTTTCAGCACCGTTCGCGCGATGGCGACGCGCTGCTTTTCACCGCCCGACAGTTTCAGGCCGCGTTCACCGACCATGGCGCCATAGCCTTCGGGCAGGCTTTTGATGAAGCCGCCGATCTGGGCAATATCGGCTGCAGCCTCGACCTCGGCCTGCGTGGCAGACGTGCGGCCGTAGCGGATATTGTATGCGATGGTGTCGTTGAACAGGACGGTATCCTGCGGCACCATGCCGATGACGGCGCGCAGGCTCTTCTGCTTCACATCGCGGACGTCCTGGCCGTCGATGGTGATCGAGCCGTCCTGGACATCATAGAAACGGTAGAGCAGCCGCGACAGCGTCGATTTGCCGGCGCCCGATGGGCCGACGACCGCGACGGTCTTGCCGGCCGGAACCTCGAAGGTGATGCCCTTGAGGATCGGCCGGGCGGGGTCATAGGCGAAGTGCACGTCCTTGAAGGCAATGGCACCCTTGCCGATCACCAGTTCCTGGGCATCCGGGCTGTCCAGCACCTCGGCCTCGACTTCGAGCAGGTCGAACATCTGCTCGATATCGGTCAGGCCCTGGCGGATTTCGCGGTAGACGAAGCCGATGAAATTGAGCGGGATGGACAGCTGCATCAGCATGGCGTTGATGAAGACGAAATCGCCGAGCGACTGCTCGCCGCGCTGCACGGCGAGCGCCGACATCACCATCATGATCGCCGTACCGCCGCCGAATATGACCGCCTGGCCGAAATTCAGCCAGCCGAGCGAGGTCCAGACCTGGGTCGCAGAGCGCTCATAGCGCTCCATCGACTGGTCGAAGCGCTTCGCTTCCATCTCTTCATTGCCGAAATATTTGACCGTCTCGAAGTTGAGCAGCGAATCGATCGCCTTGGTGTTGGCGTCGGTATCACTGTTGTTCATGGCGCGGCGGATGCCGATGCGCCAGTCACTCGCCTTGATGGTGAACCAGATATAGAGGGCGACCGTGACGGCGGTCACCAGCAGATAGCTGAATCCGTAGCCCCACCAGAAGATGATCGCCGTCAACAGGAACTCGATGAGCGTCGGCACGGTGTTGAGGATGGTGAAGCGGACGATCGTTTCGATGCCCTTGGTGCCACGCTCGATGATGCGCGACAGGCCGCCGGTGCGGCGCTCCAGATGGAAGCGCAGCGACAGTTGGTGCATGTGGACGAAAGTGCGGTAGGCAAGCTGGCGCACCGCATGCTGGCCGACGCTGGCAAACAGCGCATCGCGCAACTGGTTGAGCCCGGCCTGCAGCAGCCGGGCGAGATTATAGGCCAGCACCAGCATGACAGCGCCGGTGAAGACAACCGGCAGAACGCCTGTAATATCGGTCTTGCCGTTCAGCGCATCTGTCGCCCATTTGAAGAAATAGGGCACGAGCAGCAACACGACCTTGGCGGCCAGCAGGATGACCGTCGCCCAGACCACGCGCATCTTCAGATCGGTGCGGTTGCTCGGCCACATATAGGGCCACAGGTTGATGATCGTCTGCAGCGGGTTGCCCGCGTCCGCCGATACCGTCTTCTTTTGCGCTGCCACGTCCTGTCCGCCTTTGTTCCCCAGCCGCCTCTCACAGACGGCAGTCCTTGCGCGCCTTCGATGTCACGACAATGAAGGACAAGGGTAGCGCACAGATGCAATTTCCAATCAAAAGCGGCGCCTTTCCCAAGGCGCCGCTTTGTGTTCCAGATAGGTCTCATCCAAGCCCGCTGCAATGGAGCAGCGCGTAAAAACCCGTCAGGGCAGATGCTTCACATGCTTTCGGTGCATCTCTTCCGATTCGGCTTCCGACATCGCCTTGTCCGGCACGCCGAAAATCTGGCCCGGCAGGATCCGGTCCGGGTTGGCGATCTGGTCCTCGTTGGCGAGGTAGATCGTCGTATACCGCACGCCTGCGCCATAGAGGCGGCGCGAGATCTGCCAGAGCGTATCGCCGCGGCGGATGATCACCGAGGTCTTACTGTGTTGCAGTGGCGCCTGCTGGACGGTTTCCGGTTCGGCTGCCGCCTGCCCCGTTGTTGCAGCAGCGCCTTGCTCTGCGGCAGGCTTCTGTGCAGTCTCCGCTGCCGTTGCGGGCTTTGCGGCATCGCCGCCCTCAGCCGGCGTGGTGCTTGCAGCTGCCGCACTGTCCTGAGCCGGAGCCGTGGTCTGGCTCGCAACAGCGTCGTTACCCGTGCCGTCCGTGCGCGGCATCAGCGCCGAGCCGACCGCAGCCTCGATCTTGCCGAGCGATGCCGAAACGCTGGCCGCGTCCTTGGGAAGCGCCTTCAACATGGCAAGCGCATCCGTCGCAGCAGCAGAGGTCTTGGCAGCCGTTTCCCTGACGCTTGCGTCGAGATTAGCGGCAACCTTGAAATCGGCGAGCGACTTCAGCGCAATTTCCGTGGACGAACGCGCAGCAGCCAACTCCTCGGCGGTGGGAACCTTGCCACCGACAAACAGGCCTTTCAGCAGGCTGAGCGCCTTGGCCGCCTCCAGGCGCAAGCCATCGAAACTGCCGCCTTCGACCGGCACGACAGAGCCCTGTGCATTGCCTTGGGCAACGGCCGCCACCTGATCGCCGGCCGGACGATCGAACGGTACGGCGGCGCGCAATTCAACCTTGTTGCCGTCGGCGCCCATCATATCGGCCCGGATCGTGTGATTGCCGACAGGCAGCTCGATCGTGCCATCGACGACGAAACGGCCCTGCTCGTCGGCCTTGGTTTCTCCGACCAGCGTGTCATCGGCATAGATGCGCACCAGCGCACCGGCCTTGGCATTGCCGGCAACGAAGATCTTCTTGCCTTCGATCTCGACGGCAGAAACGGCGACGAGCGATTTGTCGCCGGTTGCAGCAATCGCAGCCGCATCGGCAGGCTTTGCGACATCCGTCGCTGTCTCAGCGGTGCCCGGCGCGGGTTCAGCCTTCGCCATCTCGCCAGCGGTAACCGCTTCGGCCACCGGCTTGGTGATGATGCGGCTTGCCTCACCCGGCTTCGACACCATGGCGAGCAGCTCGCCGGCCTTGTCCTTCGGGATCGAGACGGTCGCGACTTCTTCCGAGGACTTGGTCACTCCATTTTCGCCGACGCTGCGCAGCGTCAGCTGATAGTCGCCGGCCGGCAGCGGTTTGTCGAAGACCGCGGCAAAATCGCCGGTCGCGCCGACATCCGCCGTGCCGATGACAGTTTCGCCATTGACGATCTCGACCTTGGTATTGGGCTGTGCCCGTCCGGCAATCACCGTCGAGCCATCCGGCTCAACGCGCAGCACATCGAAGCCCGGCGCCGCCCATGCGGCTGGATCGGCCAAGTTTGCGTCCGTTGCCGTTTCGCTCCCGGCCACCGGCCGCGCGCCCTTTGCGTCGGCACTCTTGGGGTCCGCAGGATTGGCGCCGGCCTGCTTTGCTGAACTATCGGCGGCCACTTCCTCCGTGATCTTGTCCTTGCCGCCGTTGATATTGGGCATGACAAAGAAAATCATCAGCAGCGACGCAGTTGCCAGGACGATAAGGGCCACCCAGCCAGCCTTGTTCTTCATCATGCAAATCTCCAAATGGCCCGGAACCGTCTGCGCCCGGCATGAGCGCAGAAAGACAGCCTTTTCCAAGCCCCACGGCTTTCCGCCGGTTTTTGCTGAATGGAATCAGCCTGCCCATTACGTCAGCTCATGCTTAAAAATTGCTAACGATTCCCAACATTTTCCACAAGCAGCGCTGCATGTTCCAACCCGCGAAGAGGCCCGTTTTTCGTCATTTTTCTTGACGACTGCAGCGCTGCGATGTCTCTTTGGACCATGAATGAGCAAAATATCCCGATTCGATCCATCTGCGTCTATTGCGGCTCACAGCCCGGAGGCGACCAGTCCTTCATGGATGCCGGTCGGATTCTTGGCAAATCCATTGCCGAGAATCACCTTCACCTCGTCTATGGCGGCGGTACCAAGGGCATCATGGGCGCTGTCGCGGGCGGTGTTCTTTCGCACGGCGGACGCGTTACCGGCATTATACCAGAATTCCTGATGGATATGGAGGCCACCCGTCATTCGCTGGGGCAGCTGAGCGAACTGATCGTCACGCCTGACATGCATGAGCGCAAGCACAAGATGTTCGAGCGTTCCGATGCCTTCGTCACGCTGCCCGGCGGGATCGGCACCCTTGAGGAAATCGTCGAGGTCATGACCTGGGCGCAGCTCGGCCGCCACCGCAAGCCGATCGTGCTCGTCAATATCAACGGCTTCTGGGATCCGCTGATGAAGCTGGTCCAGCATATGGCCGACAGCGGCTTCATCCACACCGCCCATCTCGTCCAGCCGCTGGTGATCGACGCGGCAGAAGAGGTCGTTCCGGCCCTGCTTGCCCACTGGGCAAGCCAGGTCGATCGCGACGGCGACGAGGGGATCATCGCCAAGCTTTGAAAGAGCGCTTTTCGCGCTTTCAGGCAGTCTGATTGACCACGTCAACCGCCTTGTCACCGGCTTATAGTCTCTTGGCAAGGCTGAATCTCTTGGCAAGTTTTGAACGACTGTGGCAGAATAAATCTATGGGCGACAAGAACGGCATTTCCGAAGACCTCAGCCGGCGCATAGATATGCTGCCTTCCCGTTCGACGCTGACGCGCGAACGGATCATCGAGGATGCGTTGTCTCACGGGCGCTCACTTGCCTGGCAGGAGAAATGGGTCGAGGGCGTGCAGGAAGGCATCGAGGGCGCCAATCGCGGTGACTTTGCCGCCGATGATGAAATTGCGGCCGTTCTCAACAAATACAGCCAGGCCTAGCACCAGTGCGGATCGCCTGGACGCGACGCTATATAAGAGAGCTAACAAGCATCGCCGACTATATCGGCCAACACAATCCACGTGCAGCGGCACGCGTCGTCAATGATATTCACACCAAACACAGCGGTTACTCTCTACGAACCCTTTCATAGGCTGTCCCGGCGAGATCAAGGGAACGCGAGAACTCGTCGTTCCGGGAACACCGTATATTGCTGCCTATCGGGTCGGTGAAACCCAGATCGAAATCCTCTTCGTGCAGCATGGAGCCCGCCAATGGCCGGAAAACGGCTAAGCTCGGCCTTATGCTCAAAGTCGCATCCTAGGCGGACAATATCCCCCGCCGATTACTCGGCTGGGTTCGGCAAGGTTGTCCGGCGGGCGCGGCTTTCCATGATCATTGACGTCGAATAGACCGCCAGCGCTGCCCAGATCAGGATGAAGGCGATGAGCTTCGACGTGCCGAAGGGCTCGTGGAAGACGAAGACGGCGATGATGAAGATTATCGTCGGGGCGATGTACTGCATGATGCCGATGGTCGAGAGCCTGAGCAGCTTGGCGCCGTTGGCATAGATCATCAGCGGCACCGCAGTCACCACGCCACAGGCCATCAGCCAGGCGACATCGGCCCAGCCGGTATCGATGAAATGGCCCTGCCCGGTGCCTTCCAGGTAGGCGATATAGCCGAGAGCCGGAACGCTGAGCAGCAGCACTTCCAGGAAGAATCCCTGATTGGGACCGACCGGCAGCGTCTTGCGGAAGAAGGCGTACAATCCCCACGACAGCGCCAGGCCGATGGAAACCCATGGCAAGCCGCCCGCATCGAAGGCAAGGACGACGACGGCGATGGCGGCCAGAACGATCGCCACTATCTGTGCCGGGTTGAGCTTTTCCTTCAGCAGTACAGCGCCCAGGAAGATCGAGAACAGTGGATTGATGTAATAGCCGAGCGCCGTTTCCAGCGCCCGCCCTGCCCCGATCGCCCAGACATAGATGCCCCAGTTGATGGTGATCAGCACCGCCGTCAGCATCGCCATCTTCAGCATGCGCGGCGAGCGCAGCGCCACCTTCACATCATCCGTGCGGCCAAGCAGGATCAGAACGGCGCCGGCCATCGGAACCGACCAGACGATCCGGTGCGCCACCACTTCGAAGGCCGGGATGTGTGCGACGGCCTTCATGAAAAATGGCAGGAACCCCCAGAGCAGATAGGCGGTCAGAGCGAAGGCGAAGCCGCGCGGCGAATCGCCGTTCTGCATCACCGGTGTTTGTTTCGCGTCAGCCATGGCATTTCATCCCGTTGCAGCGTGCCTTGTGGCAGCTCTTCGTTGTTTCGCTCCTCCTACTCCAAAGGCCATTGATCAACCAATTCATTTCCGTGAACCTTTCTACAGCAAAGCTCACAGTGGATTTTCACGGCACATTCGACGGCGTTTTGCGCAAAATACGCGATATTTTACGGGGTGCATTCCGCAGTCTGCGGCTCTAGGTTCCTTGCAGGCAAAGACCGGTCAGACGAAGGGACTTCATGATGTCATCCATCCTCGCGCTCCACCCGATTACACGCCGTTCGCTTCTGAGCGGTGTCGCGGCCACCTCCGCCCTCGTTCTTTTGCACCCCTTTGCCGCGCGTGCTGCGGCCAACCAGGCGCACCTGCGCATCATGGAAACCACCGACATCCACGTGCATGTCTTCCCTTACGACTATTACGGCGACAAGCCGAACGACACGCTGGGTCTTGCCCGCACCGCCTCGATCATCGACGCCATCCGCGCCGAGGCCGGTAATTCCTTCCTCGTCGACAACGGCGATTTCCTTCAGGGCAACCCGATGGGCGACTACATGGCCTATCAGCACGGCATGAAGGAAGGCGCTGTCCATCCGGTCATCAAGGCGATGAACGTACTCGGCTACGAAGCCGGCACGCTCGGCAACCACGAGTTCAATTACGGCCTCGACTATATGTTCAAGGTGCTTTCCGGCGCCAATTTCCCGTATGTCTGCGCCAACCTGACCAAGGGACAGCTCGCCTCCAACCCGAAGGACGACGCGCTGTTCTTCAAACCCTACACGATCGTCGAAAAAACCATCACCGATGGATCGGGCGCGGCCAACCGGCTGAGGATCGGCATCATCGGCTTCGTGCCGCCGCAGATCATGCTCTGGGATATCAAGAACCTCGAGGGCAAGGCGCAGACCCGCGACATCGTCGAGGCGGCCAAGGCCTGGGTGCCGGTGATGAAGGAGGAAGGCGCCGATATCATCATCGCGCTCTCCCATTCCGGCATCGATGGCGCAGGCCAGAGCGAGCGCATGGAGAATGCCTCGCTCTATCTCGCCGGCGTCGAGGGCATCGACGCGGTGTTCACCGGCCACCAGCATCTCGTTTTCCCCGGCCCCAAGAGCTTCGACGGCATCGAAGGTGTTGATCCGGTCAAGGGCACGCTGCTCGGCAAGCCGGCCGTGATGGGCGGTTTCTGGGGATCGCATCTCGGCCTCATCGACCTTTTGCTGGAGAAGGACGGCAACAGCTGGAAGATCGCCGATTTCACCACCGAGGCTCGGCCGATCTATCACCGAAAGGACAAGAAGGTGGTCGCCGACGTCCCCGACCGCGCCGATATCATCGCCGCCGCCAGTGCCGAGCATGAGGCGACGCTCGCCTATGTCCGCACGCCGGTCGGCAAGACTTCGGCACCGCTCTATTCCTATTTTGCGCTGGTGGCCGACGATCCCTCGGTGCAGATCGTCTCCAACGCGCAGACCTGGTACATCAAGGACATGCTGAAGGACACCGAGTACAAGGACCTTCCGGTCCTTTCGGCCGCGGCCCCGTTCAAGGCCGGCGGCCGCGGCGGTGCTGATTACTATACCGATGTGCCCACCGGAGACATCGCCATCAAGAACGTCGCCGACCTCTATCTCTATCCGAATACCGTGCAGGCCGTCGTTATCACCGGGGCGCAGGTGAAGAACTGGCTGGAAATGTCGGCCGGCATGTTCAACACCGTGGCACCTGGCGCCAGGGACGTGGCCCTGCTTAACACCACATTCCCCTCCTACAATTTCGATATTATCGACGGCGTCACCTATCAGATCGACCTGTCGCAGCCGGCCAAATATGACGGCGACGGCAAGGCGGTGAATCCGGATTCCAACCGCATCCAGAACCTCTCCTTCGAGGGCAAGCCGATCGATCCGGCCCAGAAATTCGTCGTCGCCTCCAACAATTACCGCGCCGGCGGCGGTGGCAAATTCCCCGAGATCGCCAGCGACAAGGTGGTCTTCGCCGCCCCCGACACCAACCGCGACGTCATCGTCCGCTACATCATCGCCGAAGGCACGATCAACCCGTCTGCCGACGGAAACTGGAGTTTCAAGCCGGTGGAAGGCGCAACGGCTGTGTTCGAGAGCGGCCCGAAGGCACGCGGGCTGATTGCCGATGTGAAGGGCGTCAAGATCGAGGATGCAGGCGACGGCGCGGACGGGTTTGCGAAGTTCCGGCTGGTGTTGTGAGGTGCAGCGAAGCAGCAATAATTGCCCGTCGGTACCCGCCCCCGTCAGTACCCGCCCCCTCCATCATCCTCGGGCTTGACCCGAGGATCCACACGGCACGGCAGGACGTGACTTTTCGCGAAAGCGCGGGTTTCAGAAATGGATCCTCGGGTCAAGCCCGAGGATGACGGGGAGCTGCTTTAAAACGACAAAGCATCTCCCTATCCAAAAAGACGTCCCTACTCCGCCGCAGCCAACCCCGCCTGATCCCGGTTCTTCAACAGCTTGAACACGATCGAATCCATCAGCGCCTGGAACGATGCATCGATGATGTTGTCCGAAACGCCGACCGTCCACCAGCGAGCGCCGGTGCCGTCGACGGATTCGATGAGGACGCGGGTGATGGCCCCGGTGCCGCCGTTGAGGATGCGGACCTTGTAGTCCACCAGCTCCAGATCCTCGATCTCCGACTGGTATTTGCCAAGATCCTTGCGCAGCGCCAGATCGAGCGCGTTGACGGGACCATGGCCTTCGGCGACCGACATCATCGTCTCGCCGTCGACCGATACCTTTACCACTGCCTCCGAGACCGTCTTCAGGTTGCCGTTGGCATCGAAGCGGCGCTCGACCATGACGCGGAAGCTTTCGACGTGGAAGAAATCCGGCACGGAACCGAGCGTGCGTTGGGCAAGCAGCGCAAAGCTCGCGTCCGCCCCTTCATAGGCATAGCCGGTCGCCTCGTTTTCCTTGACGATGGAAATCAGCTTGTCGAGCTTCGGATCGTCCTTGGAGACGATGATGCCGCGTCGCTTCAGGGCATTGATGAAATTGGCCTTGCCGCCCTGGTCCGACACCATCACCTTGCGCAGGTTGCCGACGCTTTCGGGCGTCACATGCTCATAGGTGCGCGGGTCCTTGAGCAGAGCCGACGCATGGATGCCGGCCTTGGTGGCAAAGGCGGAGGCGCCGACATAGGGCATCTGGTGGTCCGGCGAACGGTTGAGAAGCTCGTCGAAGGAATGCGAAAGCTGGGTGAGTTCCTGCAGCCGGTCGGCATCGATCGCCGTTTCGAAACGGCTTGTATAGGTTTCCTTCAAGGCCAGCGTCGGGATCAGTGTCACCAGATTGGCGTTACCGCAGCGTTCGCCGATGCCGTTCAACGTGCCCTGGATCTGGCGCACGCCTGCCTCGACGGCGGCGAGCGAATTGGCGACCGCCTGGCCCGTGTCGTTGTGCGCGTGGATGCCGAGATGGGCGCCGGGAACGCCGTGCGCAATGACGGCTGCGACGATGTCGCGGATTTCCGGGGGCTGGGTGCCGCCATTGGTATCGCAAAGCACCACCCAGCGGGCGCCGGCATCATAGGCTGTTTTCGCGCAGGCGAGCGCATAAGACGAGTTTGCCTTGTAGCCGTCGAAGAAATGCTCGCAGTCGATCATCGCTTCCTTGCCGCTCTCAACGACAGCTTCGACCGAGGACTGGATCGATTCGAGGTTTTCTGCGTTGGTACAGCCAAGCGCCACGCGGACGTGATAGTCCCAGCTCTTGGCGACAAGACAGATCGCGTCGCTTTGCGCCTGCAAAAGGCTCGTCAGCCCCGGATCGTTGGAGGCGGAAACGCCGGCCCGCTTGGTCATGCCGAAGGCGACGAAGCGCGCGTTCCTGGTGCGCCTCTTGCTGAAGAATTCCGTATCGGTCGGATTGGCGCCGGGGTAGCCGCCCTCGACATAGTCCATGCCGAACTCGTCCAGCATCGCCGCAATGGCGATCTTGTCCTCGACGGAAAAATCGATGCCCGGCGTCTGCTGGCCGTCGCGCAGCGTGGTGTCGAAGAGGTGGATGCGTTCGCGGGTCATGCTCCGGCCCCCAGATAAGGATTCCGAGTATGAGGCAGCTTACCCCCCTCTGTCGGCGACGCCGACATCTCCCCCTCAAGGGGGGAGATCGGCGGCATCTTTTGTGCCCGGCTTACCGGAACGCTAGCAAGGGAAATGAATGATCTCCCCCCTTGAGGGGGAGATGTCACGAAGTGACAGAGGGGGGTACGCCCCCGCAAACTCGGAGTCGTCAGTCGTTCCATCTCGTTCACACCTTCTCCGCAAACCGGTCCGTCGCCCGGATCAGCCTGTCGAGGATGCCGGGCTCGGAATAGGCGTGCCCCGCCCCTTCGATCAGGTGAAACTCCGCTTCGGGCCAGGCCTTGTGCAGCGCCCAGGCATATTTTGCCGGGCATGGCATGTCGTAGCGGCCGTGGACGATGACGCCCGGGATGCCATGCAGCTTATGGGCGTCGCGCAGCAGCTGCCCCTCGTCCAGCCAGCCGGCATTGACGAAGAAGTGGTTTTCGATGCGGGCGAAGGCGTGGGCGTATTCTTCCTCCTCGAACGGCGTCGAGGTTGCCGGTTCCGGCAGGAGCGTGATGGTCTCGCCTTCCCAGATGCTCCAGGACTTGGCGGCGGCAACGCGGGTTGCCCGGTCTTCGCTGGTCAGCCGCCGGTGATAGGCGAGCATCATCTCGTGGCGTTCGTTTTCCGGGATCGGGGCGATGAAGCGCTCCCATTTGTCGGGGAACATTTCCGAGACGCCAAACTGATAGTACCAGTCGAGTTCCGCCTTGGTCAGCGTGTAGATGCCGCGCACGACCAGCTCGGAAACGCGCTCGGGATGCTTCTCCGCATAGGCGAGCGCCAGCGTCGAGCCCCAGGAGCCACCGAACACCAGCCATTGTTCGACGCCCGCCATCTCGCGCAGCCGCTCGATATCGGCAACCAGATGCCAGGTGGTATTGGCCTCCAGTTCCGCTTGCGGCGTGGACTTGCCGCAACCGCGCTGATCGAACAGCGTCACGTCATAGAGCTTCGGGTCGAACAGGCGGCGGTGGTTCGGCGAGATTGTGCCGCCGGGGCCGCCATGCAGGAAGACGGCGGGCTTGGCGCCCGGCGTGCCGGATTTCTCCCAATAGATCGTGTGACCGTCGCCAACGTCGAGATGGCCGGAAGCATAGGCCTCGATTTCAGGATAGAGCGTGCGGAGAATTTCGGTCATGCTTTTGCTTTCAAGGGTAATTTAAAACTGCCGGTCAGGAGGCGTGCGGAAATTGCGGCCAGACCTCGGTGTCGTGGTCGGGATGCTGGAAGGAAATAATCTGTTCCTGCTGCATGTAATAGTCGGGATCCTCATGCACCGGCTGGTCGAAGATCGTCGTCACCCAGGAATTTCGGGCGGCGAAATTCACCTGGATCTGCGGGGCAAGATCGGAGCGGTCGTCGAAGGCGCCGATGGCGATTTCGAGCCCGCCCGGATGCTTGTAGGTCAGCGGCGTGCCGCAGGCGGCGCAGAAGCCGCGGGCAATGTTGACCGAGGACTGGAAATAGCTGGGTTCGCCCCGCGTCCATTCCGCCTCGCCCTTGATGGTGACCAGCGGGCCGAAGAAGCCGCCAAAGGCTTTCTGGCACATGCGGCAATGGCAGATCGACGGGCGGCCGAGCGCGCCATGGATCTTGAAGCGAACGGCGCCACACTGGCAGCCTCCGGTGCGATTGATGTCTGTCATGTCAGTCCTCCGGTGGCCAATGGTCGGTGTCATAGTCGGGATGCTGGCAGTTCGATTCCAGAATGGCGATATGCCGCTCGGTGCTTGCAATCTCGCCGTCATCGGTTTCCGTGCCCGGCAATCCCGGCAGGTGCGAAAACCAGGGCATGCGCGATTCCAGGCCGGATTGTGTCAACGGCCGCACATCGTAGGGATCATCAAGCGAGCCGAGCACGATATTGATGAAATCGGCCTCGGGCATATCGTAGAACAGCGGCGTGCCGCAGAGAAAACAAAATCCCCGCCGCACCAGATGCGAGGAACGGAACCAGCCGGGTGCGCCGCGGGTGATGCTGAACGTTGCGCGCGGCACATTGGCGAGCGGCAGAAAATAGTTGCCGGAGGCCTTCTGGCACATGCGGCAATGGCACAGATGCGGATCACCAAGCGTTCCTTCCGCCCGGTAGCGCACCGCGCCGCACTGGCAGCCGCCGGTATAGATGCGGCTGATGCTCATGCCCGGTCTCCCGGCGGCCAGGCCTCGGTATCGTGATCGGGGTGCTGGTAGGAAACGAGATGAGCGAGAAAAGACGCGGCATCCTGATCGGCCATCGTATCTTCGCCCGGCAAGTCCGGGATGTCGTCGACATAGGGCAGCTTGGCTTCGATGCCCCACTGGATCGTCGGGACGATGCCTTCCGGCTTGTCGAAGGCGGCAATCGCCAGCCCCACACCATCGGGGGCTTCGTAGCACAGCGGCGTGCCGCAATCGCCGCAGAAACCGCGTTTGACGAAATTCGAAGACTGGAAATATTTCGGCTCGCCACGCGTCCAGGTGAGCTTCGCCTGACGGACGGAAACCAGTGGCGCATAGAAATTGCCGAACGCCTTCTGGCACATGCGGCAATGGCAGACAGAGGCGTCGCCGAGCGTGCCTTCGACACGGAAACGGACGGCGCCGCACTGGCAGCCGCCGGTGTGGACAGGGTCGGTCATGGACGCTCCTCCGTCGCCAGCCAGTTTTCAATTTTCAATCCCTCGACCCGAGAAAATTCACGAACGTTGTTCGTAACAATGGTCAGACCGAGTGAATATGCATGGGCGGCGATAAAGAGGTCAGCCCAACCGATTGATTTTCCCTGGCGTTCCAATGTGTCACGTATAACGCCGTAGCTTTGAGAAGCCGCGTCATCGTAGGGGACTATGGCAATGCGCGATAAGGTGTTCTCGACCAAATGGGAAAGCCGGGGAGAGCCTCTCTTCCTTATCCCGTAGCGCATCTCGGAAGCTACGATGGCGCTCACGCACATTGCGTCCTCGCTGACCCGTTCCATGTACTGACTTGCAGTACCGAAAGGGTTGCGGATCGTATCAGACAGGATATTCGTATCGAGCATATAAAGCAGGCCGTTCACAGACTGAAATCCTTCGGCGGCGGGCTCTGTTCATCAAGGTCTGGGAATTCTTCATCGAGCGGTTCCTGCGAGCGAAGCCACTCCAGCAAGCCGCTTTTCTTTTTCGGCTCGATGATCAACCGGTCGCCTTCCTTGCGCATGATCGCCTCGTTTCCCGGGAGTTCGAATTCCACGGGAATGCGAACGGCCTGATTGCGGCCGTTGCGAAAGAGTTTCACCTCGCGCCCCTGGTCAACCTGGATCACTGTCATGGCAACCTCCTGAAGCATAGGCCAAAGCATATGCCTCCATTGTCAGAAAGACAAGTTTATCGCTTGGCCTCCCACGTCGTCACCCGCTCGCCAGTCGCCGCATCCTTGCCGTCCTTCAGCTGGATGCCCTTGGCGGCAAGATCGTCGCGGATCTTGTCGGCCTCGGCAAAGTTTTTGGCTTTCAGCATTTCAAGCCGCATCGCCACCAGCGCCTCAACCGCCGAGGCGACAGCACCATCGACTTCCGCCGCCTTCGGCAGAACCCCCAGCAATGCTGCGCTTGCAGCAAAAACCGGAAGCATCGCCGGATCGGCATTGGCGGCAGAGGCCAGCGCATGCAGGGCCTGCACCGCCGCGACCGTGTTGAGGTCATCCGCCAATGCGTTGATGACCGTCGCATCCGGGGCAGCATTGCCCGGTTTCCCGGCCGGCCATTTGGCCAAGAGGCGCTCGGCTTCTTCCAGCCGCTTGATCGAAAAATCGATCGGCTCGCGGTAATGCGTCATCAGCATCGCCAGCCGCAGGACCTCGCCCGGCCATTTGCGGCCGCCGAATGTCTCGGTGTGCAGCAATTCGTAGATGGTGACGAAGTTGCCTTCGGATTTCGACATCTTGCGGCCTTCGACCTGCAGGAATCCGTTGTGCATCCAGACATTCGCCATCACATCCCTGCCATGAGCGCAGCGCGACTGGGCGATCTCGTTTTCATGGTGTGGGAAGATCAGGTCCAGCCCGCCGCCATGGATATCGAAGGTTTCGCCGAGATAACGCTGGCTCATCGCCGAGCATTCGATGTGCCAGCCGGGGCGGCCCCTGCCCCATGGGCTTTCCCAGCCCGGCTCTTCATCGGACGACAGCTTCCAGAGCACGAAATCGCCGGGATTTTTCTTGTGCACATCGACCGCAACGCGGGCGCCGGCCTGCTGCTCGTCGAGATTGCGCTTTGACAATTGCCCATAGTCGGCCATCGACCGCGTATCGAACAGCACCTCACCCTCAGCCGCATAGGCATGCCCCTTGGCAATCAGCGTCTCGATGATCTCAATCATCTGGGCAATGTTGTCGGTGGCGCGCGGCTGCACGTCCGGCTCCAGCGATCCGAGCGCCCTGGCATCGTCGAGAAACTGCGTCTCGGTCTTTTCGGTCACCAACCGGATGGCTTCGTTCAGCGGCAAGCCGGGATGATCGCGCAGGGCCCGCGCGTTGATCTTGTCGTCGACGTCGGTGATATTGCGTGCATAGGTCACGTGGCTTTCGCCGTAGACATGACGCAGCAGCCGGTAGAGCACGTCGAAGACGATGACCGGGCGGGCATTGCCGATATGGGCGAAATCATAGACCGTCGGGCCGCAGACATACATGCGGACGTTTTCAGGATCGATCGGCGCAAAGACCGCCTTCTCCCGCGTCAGCGTGTTGTACAGTTTCAATTCCGGCAGTCCGCTCATTCCCAATCTCCCATTCCGCATAACACCGAATACACGCAGCCGCCCGGCTGGACCTTCGCGTTGTCATCTTGATTTTTGGGAGACGAAAACGGCCAGGCCAGCGGAAAAGCTAGCGAATAATAATCCGGCAGATGATGCAGATAACCGTTTTCATGGATGCTTTATCGCGCGTCGATCGGCCCCGGTCAAGAGGTCAGCCGCGCACCAGCATCCTATGTTGAAATACTGGATTATTCGTCATTGTTTTGTCATGATTGGGCTTATCTGGAGAGGCCGGGATGTCAGGGGAATCAAGGCTTTGAGCACTTTGCACATTAAAGCCTGTTTCCCCGGGCACAATAAGGAGCGCCGTTTTGGTGGAAAACACACCGAACGAAGCGCTCCCGGCTAGGGAAGCATTTGAGGAGAGTTTGAAATGCCTGGTAAAAAAACCGACAAGAGCAGTCCGCGAGCAGCGGCCAATCTCGTCGAGCAATACCGTCCGCTCGGCCTGAAGGCCGTGCTGGCCGCCGCTTTGCAGATCAAGCCGAAGCCGGTGAAAAAGCCCGTCTGGCCCAAGCAGCCGGCCTGATCGCTCAAAACAGCGACAGCTGCGGATTTGCGGACAGGTCCTTCGGCTTTGAGGCGGGCCGTGCGGTCACATGAACCGGCGTTTGAAGATCGGCGCCGGTATTGGCCACCTTGTTTACCCGGTCCGATACGGCGATGACGTCGAAATAGTCGTCATCGGCCGGCACCAGCAAATCAGCGATATCGCGCGGTTCCTGCGTCCGGCAATCAAGCCAGCGGGCAAAATCCTCCGGTTTGATCACGACAGGCATGCGGTCATGGACATCGCCGATCCTTGAGTTGGCATGCGTCGTCAGGATCGCGCCCGTATCGACCTCTGATCCATCGGCCGACGACCAGGTTTCCATCAGCCCGGCAAAGGCGACGATGCCGCCGTTTCTGGGCTTGATCCAGTAGGCCTGCGACGCCTCGCCGCTTTCCTTCGACGGCCGATGCCATTCGTAGAAACCGGATGCCGGGATCAGCACGCGCCGGTGGCGCATCGCCGCCTTGAACGAGGCTTTTTCAGCTGCCGTTTCAGCGCGCGCATTGATCAGCAGCGGAAAGTCACGCGGGTCCTTGACCCAGGACGGCGTCAGGCCCCAGCGAACGAGAAGCGCTTTGCGATCCGGCAGATTGCTGCCCGGCCGCTGGCGCTCGCCCGACATGACGATCAGGATCGGCTGGGTCGGCGCGATGTTGAAGCGCGCCGGAAAGTCCTCCGTTTCCAGAAGACCCAACATATCCGCCACTTCCCCCGGTGTCGCCGTCAGCGAAAATCGTCCGCACATGGCTTTCAATTCGCACTTCGCCTAAGGTGGGTCAAGTTTTCCAATGCTTTTCCGGTTCCATCGACATGACCTCCTCTCCGCAACTTGCCTCGTCCGCCATTCTCGAACGGGACGGACGTTATCTGCTGGTGCGCCGCGCCAATCCGCCTTCGGCGGATATGTATGCCTTTCCGGGCGGCCGTGCCGAAGCGGGGGAAACACCGGCGGAAACGGCGGTGCGCGAGTTTCACGAGGAGACCGGCATCCTGCCGCGCAATCCACAATTGTTCGAAACCTATGATCTGCCGCCGCGCGAATCAGACGGGGCCGGCGCCCGGCATTTTTTCCTTTCGGTCTTCAAGGTCGAGGCCGATCCGGATCTCGTTGCGATCGCCGGCGACGACGCGGCGGGTATCGGCTGGTATACGGCAGACGAAATCTTCGGCCTTCCCATCCCCGAAAGCGTGCAGGAATGCGTGGAAAAACTTGAAGCGCTGCGGCGGTGACGGGAACGCCCACCAAAATCCGCTTGCCCGCAGGCATGATTCGGGGCTTGAAAGGGCGATGATCCGTTTTTTGGCCATACGATCGTGCCTGATGCTGGCTTTTGCTGGTCTGCCGCTCAGCGCGCAGGCACAGGACGCCCCACCATCAAGCGTACCCGCTGTCGCCGCAGAGAAACCTGCCCCTTATGACGCGCGCTTGCTGCGCCTGTCCGAAATCCTTGGATCCGTTCACTATTTGCGCACGCTCTGCAAGGATGCGGCGGCCGATAGCTGGCGGCAAACGATGCAGGATCTGCTCGACAAGGAAGCGCAGGGCGAAGCCCAGAGGCGCGCGCGCATGACCGCCGCCTTCAACCGCGGCTACCGGACGTTTGCCTCCGTTTACACCGCCTGCACCCCGCCGGCCGTGGTCGCCGACGAGCGTTACCGTGCCGAAGGAGCAACACTTGCGTCAGAAATAACCGCCCGCTTTGGAAATTAACGATAAATTAACCTCTTTCTTCAGGAGCCCGTGTCGTTTTGGGAAAAGGCTGCTAAGGTTGTTAAGAGAGTGGTAAGAAGTGGCATCGCCTCGAGTTAGGTGCCAAGTAAAGAGCGTGAAACGGCATGGAACGAATGATGGAACCCAGTCTGAATGACATCGACGACATGATTGTTCATGAGAAGATGCAGGCAGCCCTGGAACACCAGAATGAAGCCTGGGCGGATGGCATGGCGGATGGCATCGAGCCTGAAATCATCGCCGATGCCGCCATTGCCCTTGCCATGCGCGAAACGATCCGCCTTCATGGCGAAGATGGTGCCGAGGCCATGTTGAATTCGCTTCGCGAGCGCATGCTCGCCGGTGAATTTTCGCCGGAACGCACCCTGCAGTAGTTTCGAGGCCGTCATGGAACGTCAGACATCAGCATGCCGGATGCGTGCGGTTCGCCTTTCCGCGTTACTGCTTGCCGGCCTGTTCGCCTCATCCGTGCTTCTGCCGCACTCCGCCCTCGCGCTCAGCGAGTTGAAGCAGATCCCCGGCGAGACAAGCCAGGACAAGCAGGCCGAGGATGTTCCCGAAGAAGACGAACCGGGCGACGAAGGTCCGATGCAGATCCCGATGCCGGATCCGCTGGTCAACAAGCCTGCCCATGACGCCAAGGATGCTTCGGCCGACGACAAGGCACCCGCCGCCCCGGTCGAGGTGTTGTCGGACGTTTCGAAAATCCCCGAGCCTGTCGCCCGGATGCGCGAACTGATCGTCGAAGCCGCCGCCTCCGGCGATATCGAACGGTTGCGGCCCCTGCTCGGCAAGGGCCCGACCCAGACGCAGGTCGGTGAGACCGATGCCGATCCGGTCGAGACGCTCAAGGGCCTCTCCGGCGATCCGCAGGGCATCGAAATCATGGCCATCCTGCTCGACGTCCTGTCGACCGGTTTCGTGCTGAGCGAAAAAGGCACACCGGACGAAGCCTATGTCTGGCCCTATTTTACCGAAAAATCCCTGGCTTCGCTGACCCCGCCGGAAAAGGTCGATCTGTTCCGGCTGGTGACCGCCGGCGATTTCGCCGAGATGGAAGAAGGCGGCAACTACAATTTCTACCGCGTCGGCATCACGCCGGACGGCCAGTGGAAATTTTTCGTGGCTGGCGACTGACAGGCCGCGCAAAGCGCTTGCCGCGACGCTTGCGAAATCCTACCTGTTTCACCTGATGAACAGGACAAACGCCATGCAGCCCGTCACTCTTCCAGATCGTGCCGTGATTACCGTGTCAGGACAGGACGCGCAGGACTTTCTGCAGGCGCTGATCACCACCGATCTCGATCTCCTCGAAGACGGCGAAGCCAAGCCCGGCGCGCTTTTGACGCCGCAGGGCAAGATTCTCTTCGATTTCATGGTGACGCGTGACGGCAGCGCGATTCGCCTCGAGACAGGCGTGGAGCAGGCCGAAGCGCTGTTGAAGCGTCTGACCATGTACAAGCTGCGCGCACCGGTTTCCCTGTCGCTGACCGATCCGGCAACAGTCTCCATTCGCTTCGACGAGGCGCCGGGCGCCTATCGCGATGCGCGTTTTGTGAAAGCCGGGCAGACTGTTTATCGCAGCTATGGAAGCGAGAGCGAAACCGGCGAGCCTGATCAGTACGAGCGCCTCCGCATTGCCAGCGGCATCGCCGTTTCCGGCTCCGATTATGCCCTGCAGGACGCCTTTCCACACGATGTGCTGTTGGACCTGAACGGCGCGCTGTCCTTCAAGAAGGGCTGCTATGTCGGCCAGGAAGTCGTGTCGCGCATGCAGCACCGCGGCACCGCACGGCGGCGTGTCGTGATTGTCGCGGCTGAGACCGCGTTGCCGGCAACAGGAACGCCGCTGACCGTCAAGGGCCGCCCGATTGGTACACTCGGCAGCGTTATCGGCTCGTCGGCGCTGGCGATCGTGCGCATCGACAAGGCCGGCGAAGCCATCGCCTCGGGCGAACCTATCCTTGCGGGCGATGTCACGGTAACACTCACCCTGCCCGCCTGGACTGGCCTGGATTTCCCGGCAGAAGCCGACGAGGCGAGCGCCTGATGCCGTCGACCCGTGCCTGGCAGCGTATGTTGTCCGGACGGCGGCTCGATCTGCTCGATCCGTCGCCGCTCGATGTCGAACTGTCCGATATTGCCCATGGGCTTGCCCGTGTCGCCCGCTGGAACGGCCAGACGAATGGCGATCATGCCTTTTCCGTCGCCCAGCACAGTCTCGTGGTCGAGGAAATCTTTCGCCGGCAGTTCAGCTGCACGGCCGACGAGTGCCAGATGGCGCTGCTGCACGATGCGCCGGAATATGTGATCGGCGACATGATCTCGCCGTTCAAGGCAGTGGTCGGCGGCGGCTACAAGGTGGTGGAGAAACGTCTGGAGGGTGCCATCCATCTGCGTTTCGGGCTTCCCTCCACCGCGCCTGCCGAGTTGAAGACCCGGATCAAGAAGGCTGACCACATCGCCGCCTATTTCGAGGCAACGGTGCTTGCCGGGTTTTCGCTGGTGGAGGCCCGCAAATTCTTCGGCCAGCCGCGCGGCATTACCCGCGAGATGATCCTGATCGATCCGCTACCGGCGATTGAGGCGCAGAAATTGTTTATCAAACGGTTCGAGGCCATTGAGGCGGAACGTTCAACTGTGCGGGCGGTGTCCTGAGATGCCGGTGATCGTCGTCTCGCCATTGTCGCGCATCGCCGAGATGGCCGTGCGCCATCGCGCCCGCGAAATGATCAGCCTGATGGCGAAGGAACAGGCCTTCCATCGCCCGGCAGTGATTACGGCCGGCCGGCACCTGCTGCTGGGGATGAACGATATCACGTTTGCCGGAAATGCCGGTCTGGTGGCGCCCGGCGAAGAGCACGTGCTGCAGATCATCGAATTTTCCCGGCAATGGGACCGGTCGTCGCCGCTTTTGATCCATTGCTGGATGGGCGTCTCGCGCTCGCCTGCCGCAGCAGCCATCGCCGCTTTGGCGGTGGAACCGGATCAGGACGATATGGACCTGGCGCTACGGCTGCGCACAGCATCCGCCTACGTCACCCCCAATTCCCGGCTGATCGAGATCGCAGACCGGTTGCTGTCGCGCAACGGCAGGCTGGTGGCCGCGATCAAGGCGATCGGCCGTGGCGCCGATGCGGATGGCAACGTGCCCTTCGTCTTTTTACCTATGCCAGAGTCTGCCGTCCATGCCGGCTGACGACAGGGCCATCACCGTCGAAATCGGCCTCAACGCTGCGATCGTCGCGGTGACCAGCCGTTCGCCGCGCATCCTCGCGGTCAGTGACGAGCAGGGTGACAGCCGCGACGGCCTGCCGTTTGGCCCCTTTAATCCCGCCCACTACCGGACGTTTGAAACCAGCCTCAGAGCCAGCGTCGAGCAGCAGACGGCGCTCAATCTCGGCTATATCGAACAGCTCTACACGTTCGGCGACCAGGGCCGCCACCGCTTGGCGGGGGAAAGCGGCACGCACATGGTATCGGTGGGTTATCTCGCATTGACCCGCACCGATGCCGAAAACAATGCGCGCCTGGCTGAGGCCGGCGCCCACTGGCGCGACTGGTACAGCTATCTGCCGTGGGAAGACTGGCGGCAAGGCAGGCCTGCGCTGATCGACCAGCTTATTCTTCCGGCCCTGCGCCAGTGGGAAAAGGGCGGGCATCAGGACGAGCGCATGGGGCTGCCGCAGCGGCGTACCCGCACCCGGCTTGCCTTCGGGCTCGATGACTTCCCCTGGGACGAGGAGCGCGTGCTGGAGCGCTATGAACTTCTTTATGAGGCCGGTCTCGTCGGCGAAGCGGCGATCGACGGCCGCGCGGCCGCGACAGATGCGCCACCTGTTGGCCTGACCATGCGCCACGACCACCGGCGGATCGTCGCCACCGCCGTTGCGCGGTTGCGCGGCAAGATCAAATACCGGCCGGTGATCTTCGAACTGATGCCGCCGGAATTCACGCTGACCGAGTTGCAGGCGACAGTCGAGGCGATTTCCGGCCGGCACCTGCACAAGCAGAATTTCCGCCGTCTGGTCGAAGGGGCAGAGCTTGTCGAACCGACCGGCATGCTGACGGCGGCGACCGGCGGCCGGCCCGCCGCCCTCTTCCGCTTCCGCCGCCAGATCCTCGACGAACGCCCGGCACCGGGCCTGAAAGTCGGCGGACGATAAAGCATGTCGCGCAAAAGTGTCAGCGGTTTTGCGACAACGACATGCGTAAAATCAAAGACCTAAAGCGCAGGAAGCGATCCTGAAAGATCGCGACGCGCTTTGGGCGTTGCCGGACCGCCTGATCGCGCTATTCGATCACGGCGCAGGCCAGCCTGTCGCCGGCATCGCCGGAGGGCTGGCTGCGGTTGTCGTCGGACTTTGCATGCACCATCAGTGCCCGGCCGCGAATGCCGTTTTCGACATTGTCGAGAGCCACCATGCTGTTGAAGACCTGGGCGCGCAGAACGCCGTCGGCGCCGGCATACTGGTTGGGCATGTCGCCGGCATGCGGGCCGTTGGCCGCAAGAAACCCATGTTCGGTGTTGCCGGGATTGAAATGCTTGCCGGCCGATTCGTGATTGTGCGCGGCATCGCACTTGCCGGTTTCATGCACATGGAAGGCCACCCACTTGCCGGGCGGCAGGTTTGTCACTTCCACCTCGATCAGCACGCCGTTCTTGCCCTGGGTCAGCGACGCCCGGCCGGTTTCCTTGCCGTCCTTGCCGATGAAATTGGCGATGGCAGTCTGCGAGGTTGATTGCGCGGATGCAGTTGCCGCTGCCGCAAGGATGAAGGCGAGCGTGGTGATCAGGCGTTTCATGAGACATTCCTCCGGTGGGCGGTGACCGCATCAAGCTGCAACGCCTGATGACGCCGGCGGTTCCACAATCAACCGGCGCGATTGCCGAAACCGGCCATGACATGATGGACATGACACAACGGACAAGACACGACGGATTAGAAGATCCGCATGGCCGACGTGGCGATGATGACGAAGGATACGGCGATCATCAACGGCCGCACGGGCAGGCGCCTGACGACAAGCGCACCGACGGGCGCTGCGAGCACGCCGCCAAGGACGAGGCCGATGGCGGAACCCAGATCCGACCAACCCAGCGTCAGCACAAAGGTTGCCGAAATCGTCAGGGTGACGACGAATTCCGTAAGACTGGTGGAGCCGATGACCTTCTTCGGCTCATGGCCCCGGCCGATCAGCGAGGTCGTGACGATCGGTCCCCATCCGCCGCCGCCCGCCGCATCGAGCGCGCCGCCGCCCAGACCGATGAGCGGCACCGCCCAGTCCCTGACCTCACGCAGCCAGAGCGGCCGAAAGGCCTTGAACAGGATATAGATGCCGACCAAAAGCAGATAGGCTGAGACGAACGGCTCGATCGTCTCTCCATCGACATTGGAAACGCCATAGGCGCCGAGCGCACCGCCGATCATACCGGCCGGCGCGAGGCGCGCCACCAGACGCCAGTCGATATTGCGGTGATAGGTGTGAGACGCGCCGGAGGCTGCGGTGGTGAAGATTTCGGCGATATGGGTCATGGCGCTGGCCGTTGCCGGCGGCACGCCGACTGCGAGCAGGCTGGTGGTGGACAACAGGCCGAAGGCCATGCCGAGCGCGCCATCGACCAACTGCGCCAAAAAGCCGATGACAACGAATATCCAGAAATCTGCCGACACGAACGGTCCTTCGTTGTTGCGCCGCTTGCCCGATGCGGCAGCATCGCGCTGCGCACCGCGCCTAGCCAGAGATCAGCCATGGGCCATCCTATAGGTCTCTATCATCGAGACCTGGTATTATTTGCGCCAATCGCATGGCGTTGGTAAAGGTTCCCCGTCGGCAATTCACAAGGCCACGATGGAAGAAAGACGATGCGATGAAGATAATTGCTGTTTTCCTCGCCGGTACTGTTCTTGTTGCGCCGGAGGACAAGCCGGCCATTCCCGACTATTTCGGCGGCAATGACGCCACCGGCCAGCCGGCCCAATGCAATCTGACCAGCGAAGACCTGAACGGGCCGTTCAAGACATGCCGCTACGACTGCGGCAAGACGCTGACCATCGGTTCCCGGCTGGTTTGCCCCTTCGTGCTGCAGCGATAGGAGACGGCATATGACGGCTTGACCCCGTCACCCAACCGCGGATGCCTGACCTGGCATGCCTTAGCCAATGACCACATCCAGCCCGATATCCAGCGTCGGCGCAGCCATGGTGATCTTCGAGGTCGAGATATAGTCGACGCCGGTTTCGGCGATGGCGCGGATGGTCTGGACATTGACATTGCCGGAGGCTTCGAGCTTCGCCCTGCGCGGATCGGCGGCGTAGGCGCCGGCGGCGAGCTGCCAATGGGCGGCGTTGACGGAAACGGCCTGGCGCAACAGATCAGGTCCCATATTGTCGAGCAGAACGACGTCCGGGCTGGCGGTCAGAGCCTCGCGCATCTGGTCCAGTCCATCCACTTCCACCTCGATCTTCACCAGATGGCCGCCATAAGCGCGCG
The DNA here is from genome assembly GCF_025847205.1 of Pararhizobium sp. YC-54. Lineage (GTDB taxonomy): Bacteria > Pseudomonadota > Alphaproteobacteria > Rhizobiales > Rhizobiaceae > Pararhizobium. Next base: position 325,236 of record NZ_JAOYTH010000002.1, read on the forward strand.
CGGCGTGGACGGCGGACGCGACACCGCCGGAGACGGCGATATGATTGTCCTTGATCAGGATCGCATCGTCGAGGCCATAGCGATGGTTGGAGCCGCCACCGAGGCGTACCGCATATTTCTCAAGCGCTCGCAGGCCGGGAATGGTCTTGCGGGTGCAGCAGACCTTTGCGCTGGTATGGGCGATCTCGGCCGAAAATTTCGACGTGTAGGTGGCAACACCGCAGAGATGCATGAGGAAATTCAGTGCCACGCGCTCGGCCGACAGCAGGCCACGGGCCGGGCCGGAGATGCGCGCCAGCACCGTGCCGGGCGCGATCCGGTCGCCGTCCGTCACCAGTGCCTCGAAGCGGATGGCCGGATCGATCAGGCGAAAGGCGGTGCGGGCCAGCTCCATGCCGGCAACGACGCCGTTTTCGCGGGCGTTCATTTCCGCAGTCGCCGTCTTGTCCGGCGCGATGGTGGCATAGGTGGTGATGTCACCGGCGCGGCCGAGGTCTTCGAGAAGCGCCGCGCGGACCTGATCCTCGACCATCAAAGCAGGCAGTTCGGGGCGAAGGGCGGTTGGTGTCATTGCAGGATTCTTTCGGTTTCAACAGGGGACTTTCCTCTTCTCCCCAGCGGGGAGAAGTGCCGAGCGTATGCGAGGCGATGAGGGGGCGGCCGGGCAAATTCCGAGTGTTTGGCTCCCCCTCATCCGGCGCCTTGGGCCACCTTCTCCCCGCTGGGGAGAAGAGGTCCCTTAAACGCTTTCCGTTTCCGTCACCTCTGCCACGACCCGGTCGGCTTCGGCGAGCGTCAGGAACGTCCGGCGTTTCCATTCCGGGCGCGGGTCCGGGCAATCGGAGCGGTAATGGCCGCCGCGGCTTTCGGTGCGCAGATAGGCGCCGGTGGCGATCAGCTTGGCTGTGGTGAGGATGTTGCTGAAGCGCAGCCGCGTGTTCTGACGCTCCAGATTGGCAATCGCCCGGATGGCGCGGGTCAGTGCGTCCTGGCTGCGGATAACGCCGACATGATCGCTCATGATATGGCGCAGCGCCGTCAGCGGCGGGCTGTCTTCCAGCGTCACGGGATCGTCGTTCTCGCCGGCATTGTCGCCCCAATCGGCGATCTTCGGCTCCGGCAGCATGCCTTTGATGTTTTCGGCAATACGGGCGGCAAAGACCACGGCTTCAAGCAGCGAATTGGAGGCGAGCCGGTTGGCGCCATGGACGCCGGTCGAGGTCACCTCGCCCGCAGCCCAAAGGCCATCGATCGAGGTGCGGCCTTCCGCATCGGTCAGCACGCCGCCCATATGGTAGTGGACAGCCGGAACGACCGGGATCGGCTGCGTGACGGGATCGATGCCGGCCGACAGGCAGGAGGCATAGACCGTCGGGAACAGTTCGGCAAAATGCGCGCCGACAGCCTTGGTGCAATCGAGAAACGCGCCGCGCCCGGCCTGCACCTCGGCGAAGACACCGCGCGAGACGATATCGCGGGGTGCAAGCTCGCCGTCCGGATGGATATCGAGCATGAAGCGATGACCGGCCGAATTGATCAGATGCGCGCCGTCGCCGCGCAGGGCTTCGGTTGCCAGCGGCGCCGGATCGCGGCCGATATTGATCGCCGTCGGGTGGAACTGGATGAATTCTGGATCGGCGATGATGGCGCCGGCGCGGGCGGCCATGCCGACGCCCTGGCCGCAGGCTTCGGTCGGATTGGTGGTGACCGAGAAGAGATGGCCGACGCCGCCGGAGCACAGCACCACGGCACGGGCCGGAAACGACACGCGCTTCTTCGACTGGCCCGCATCCGGACGGGCGATAACACCGGAAATGAACCGGCCCTGGCGCACCAGTTCCTCAACCACATAGCCTTCCAGCACCCGGATCGACGGCGTATTGCGCACGGCTGCGATCAACGCTTCCATGATCGCCTTTCCGGCCATGTCGCCCTTGACGCGGACGATGCGGCGCTCCGAATGGGCGGCCTCGCGCGACAGGAGCAGCTTGCCCTCAAGATCACGATCGAACGGCACGCCATAGCCAAGCAGGTCATGGATGCGCGCCGGACCTTCGGCGACCATCATCCGCGTCATCTTCTCGTCCACAATGCCGGCACCGGCAGTCAGCGTATCGGCGACGTGCTTGTCGATGGTATCGCCAAGCCCCATGGCAGCGGCGATGCCGCCCTGTGCCCAGGCGGACGAGGCGCCGTGCCCGATGGGGGCTGCGGCAAGCACGGTGACGGGACGCGGGCTGAGTTTTAGCGCGCAAAAGAGCCCGGCAAGGCCGCCGCCGACGATGACGATATCGTCAATGCCGTTGAAGGACTGTGGGCGGAAATGGTCTGTCAGCATGCTGTTCCTCCTCCGGGAATGTCTCCCTCTTCTCCCCAGCGGGGAGAAGTGCCGAGCGTAGCGAGGCGATGAGGGGGTGGTGCGGCAAACTCCCGTTTGCCTGGCTCCCCCTCATCCGTCCCTTCGGGCCACCTTCTCCCCCCTGGGGAGAAGAGAACCGCCGCCATTGTCGCCCGGCCTACCCCTTTCTACTGCTTCAAATTCACCATTCGCTCGACGGCCAGTCTTGCGCGGCCGGCAATCGCCGGATCGACCAGGACTTCCTCCGTCATGAACAGCAGGCTGTCGAGGATCTTCGGCAGCGTGATGCGCTTCATGTGCGGACAGAGATTGCACGGCTTGATGAAATCGACGCCCTTGACCTCGGCCTGGATGTTGGAGGCCATCGAGCATTCGGTGACCAGCAGAACGCGCGCCGGGCGCTTGTCCTTGACGTAGTTGATCATGCCCGAGGTGGAACCGGCAAAATCGCAGACGGCGATGACGTCCGGATGGCATTCCGGATGGCCGATGATTTCGATCGACGGATCGGCTTCCTTATAGGCGAGCAGTTCGGCCGCCGTGAAGCGCTCGTGCACCTCGCAGTGGCCCTTCCAGGTGAGGATCTTTTTCTTCGTCTGCTTCGCGACGTTCATCGCCAGATATTCGTCCGGGATGCAGAGCACCGTGTCGCTCTCCAGGCTCTCGATGACGGCAAGCACGTTGGACGAGGTGCAGCAGATATCGGTCTCGGCCTTCACGTCGGCCGAGGTGTTGACATAGGTCACCACCGGCACACCGGGATAACGCTCCTTCAACAGCCGCACATCGGCGCCGGTGATCGATTCCGACAGCGAGCAGCCGGCCTTGCCATCCGGGATCAGAACGGTCTTTTCCGGGTTGAGCAGCTTGGAGGTCTCGGCCATGAAATGCACGCCGCACTGGATGATGATCCCGGCATCGACCTTGGTGGCGTCGCGCGCCAGCTGCAGCGAATCGCCGACGATATCGGCGACACAATGGAAGATATCCGGCGTCTGGTAATTATGGGCGAGGATGACGGCGCCGCGCTCCTTCTTCAGCCTGTTGATGGCGTGCACATAGGGCGCATAGACCGGCCATTCGAACGCAGGGACGAACTGTTTGACGCGGTCATAGAGATGGGCCGTCTCGCGGGCGATCTCCGGCGTAAACGTCAGGTCCGGCCTTTCGAGGATGCCGAAACGCTCGGCGGCGGTCTTTGCCGCGCTTAAACCTCCAACGGCTGCCTGGTTCTGTGCAATGGTCATCGAACTGCTCCTCTTGCCGCCCCTCCGGCGGCAGACCTATTTTGCTCAAACTGAGCATAATAGGATCAAAACAAAACCGGCAGTGCCGGTGGATGAGACTTAGAAAGTTTTGTGACAGTTTTCAAGAATGCTCTCCCGCTATTTCTGCGGGAGAGCAGGAAATTACCGGTATCAGGCCACCGCCGGGCGGGCGACGGCCTTTTCCTCGATCGGCCAATGGACGATGGCGGCGAAAATGCCGAGCGCCACGCCGAGCCACCAGACCGGATCATAGGAACCGAAATGGTCATAGAGATACCCGCCCATCCAGACGCCGAGGAACGAACCGATCTGATGCGACAGAAAGACGATACCGCCGAGCAGGCCGAGATGGCGCGTGCCGAACATGATGGCGACAAGCCCGTTTGTCGGCGGCACCGTCGATAGCCAGAGCAAGCCCATTACTGCGGCGAAGATGATCACCGACGTCGGCGACTGCGGCAAAATCAGGAAGGCGGAGACGACGACAGAGCGGCCGATATAGATCCACGACAGGAAATAGGGTTTCGAATAGCGCTGGCCGATGAAACCAGCGGCCAGCGAACCGATGATGTTGAAGAAGCCGATCAGGGCCAGCGCAATCACCGCATAGCGCGCATCGATGCCGATATCGCCGATATAGGCCGGAAAATGCGCGGTGATGAAGGCGACCTGGTAGCCGCAGACGAAAAAGCCGGTGACCAGGAGCAGATAGCTCTTGTGGCCGAGCGCCTCCTTCAGCGCCTCGCCGATCGACTGCTTGTATTGCGCTTCCTTCTGGGTGCCGGACGACGAATTGCCGCGCAACGGGATGGCAAACAACGGCACGAGCAGCATCAGCGCGCTCATGTAGATGAGGCTGTCCGACCAGCCGAAGGCCGAAATCAGGCCCTGGCTCAACGGCGCAAACAGGAACATGCCGGCAGAACCGGCCGCCGTGCAGATGCCGAAGGCCATGGAGCGCTGCTGTGGCGTGACATTGCGGGCAAAGGCAGACAAAAGGATGCCGAAGGAGCCGGCGCCGACCCCAAGCCCGACCATGACGCCACCGCCGATATGCAGCCAGATCGGCGCATTGGCAAAGGCCATGAGGATCAGGCCGCCGGCGTAGACCAGGCCGGAAAAGGCCAGCACCCGCCAGGAGCCGTATTTATCGGCGATCGCCCCGAAGAATGGCTGGCTGACGCCCCAGGCGAGATTCTGGAAAGCCATGGCAAGACCGAAGGTTGTCCGGTCCCAGCCTGTATCGGCAAGCATCGGCAGCTGGAAGAAGCCCATGGCCGAGCGCGGTCCGAATGTCAGAACGGCGATGAGGGAGCCGGCGATGATGATCAGCCAGGGCAGCTCCGGACTGGCGGCAGACGCTCGCGTGGCGGAAGCGGTGGAAACGGCGGACATGAAGCGACTCCGTGTGCGTGGAGCCGCAATCTACGCGGTGACGTCCCGCTAAAAAAGCGAATTAAAATGACCTTAGGATCAGCCATATTGATGAATGAACGTGATGGTTCAGCAGCGCACAGGGAAAACTGTGGCGGCGTTACGCCCTGATCTTCATCGGCCAGCGCTCTTGCCGTGCGCTGACGATCCGCATCTCGTCGCCGAGATTGACGGTCCCTTCAGAGCGCGGCACGGCGTTCCAGCCGAACAGCACCCCCGGAACGCGGCGGTCGGCCGACATGCGCTTTTCGGCGAGCCCCTGGATCGGGTTGCCGCCGATGCGCTCGCCGGTCACCTGATCCTGCGTCGTCATGATGCAGCGGGCGCAGGGTTTGACGAGATCGAAGGTGATGCCGCCGATCTCGACGCTTTCCCACAGGTCTTCTTGCCAGGGCTCGTCATTGTCGATCAGGATATTGGTGCGGAAACGGTCCATGCCGACCGGCTCCTGCCCCTTGGCGATCAGCGAGACGTTGAGGTCGGCAAGCGACGCCGTGGTGGTGATCAACACCGGAAAGCCATCGGCAAAGCCGACGGGCGCCGCCTTGCCTGCCCATTCCTCGCCAACGGCGCGGCGGGCCTGGTCATCCATATGCACCAGCCTGACAGGCCGGCCGAACCAGCCGGACAGCGTGGCGTCGGCGCGGTCCTCGGAAACGGCTGCGTTGACCTCGCTATCCCAGACGCGGACATCGAGCCGCCGGGCAGGATCGAAGGACACGGTTGCCGTGCGGGTGCCCATTTTCAGACGGACGCCGCCGGTCACATGGGTGGCCTCAACCTGAGCCAGCACCTGCAATTCCCGCTGGGTGATGAATTTTCCATCCGGATCGACAACCATGAAACGGCGGTCACCGGCCAGCCCGTCGTGCTTGATGGAAACCGAGGTCTGCGCGATGGCACGGCCGCTCTTCAGCGGGTGGATGTTGAGACCGGTCACCTTCATGTCGTCACTCCCAGGCGTTCAGATTGTGATTCAAGAGCATGGCAAACTGATTCCGGCAACCCCGCCAAGAACCTGATTTAGCTAGATTTCCTCGATCAGCATGCCGAGCACCGCGCGCAACCGTTCCTGCCGCTGCCGGGCGAGCGCGCGGCCCGCCGCCGTCTGGAAACCATCCGTCAGTTTGAACAGCTTCGTCTCGAAATGGTCAATGGCAAAGGCCTTGTCATCCAGAGGGCGATCTTCCGCCAACGGATCCAGCGGATCGTAAAGCCCGCTGCCCATGCGCCCGGCAATGTAGAAGCAGCGGGCAGCGCCGATCATGCCGATCGCATCCAATCGGTCCGCATCCTGCAGGATTTTCGCCTCAAGGCTTTCCGGCGGGATGTTGGCGGAAAAGCTGTGGGTGACGATCGCATGGGCGACCGCGGTAATCTCCATGGTCCGCCAGCCGAGCGCGTCGAGCACCTCGAAGGCTTTTTCCGCGGCAAGCCTCGAAGCCTGCGTGCGGTGGGGTGAATTCTTTTCGACGGCGACACAGTCATGCAGCAGAACGGCAGCCGCGATGATACGCAGGTCTCCACCCTCCGAGCCATGAATGCGCAGCGCATTCTTCCAGACCCTGATCAGGTGGGCGGCATCATGCGAACCGTCATTGCCCGGGACGGCATGGGGCAGCAACTGTTCTGCAAGGGCCTGGTGAGGCGCGAAAGCGGCGGCGAGCGAGGCACTATGGCTCATGCGGCATCCATCCTAAGGATTACAGGGGAATCGGTTCAGGCTGTTTGACCCGGTTGCGCGTCGATGTCCACCGGCGGCCCCTGCTGCAACTCGGCACTCGCCTTGCTGGACAGGATTTTCTGATAGAACAGCCCGATGCCGATCAGCACTGCGCCGAGCCCGATGAAGGACAGGGCGCGCAGAAAGCCTTGCAGATTGGCCATGTCGATCAGGAACACTTTCAGCACCGCGACGAAGACCAGTACCGCCGAAGCGATGCGGATGCTCTTGGCATTGAAGCGGGAGCCGAGCACCAGCAGCAACACACCGAGAAGCAGCCAGACGACGGAATAGGTATAGGTCTCGCCCTCGAGGAACCCCTTCCAGTCGGCGACATTCTGGCCTTGCCAGAACCGGCGCACCGACAGCGTTGCCCAGGCAAAGACCAGAACGGCGCCGGTGACCGCAAGCGCCGTCATATAGGGCATCGGCCGCTTGCCGCGGGCATACCAGGCGAGCGCCGCATAGCCGAGCCCCGGCAACAGGTAGCCGATCAGGAGCAGATCGAAGAACGGGATCGAGCCGAGCAGCTCGCCGCTGAAATACGGATTGAGCCCGATCAGATGGGCGCCGAGGATCGACAGTATCGACAGGACGCCGATCACCATGCTGCCATAGCGGAAGACCGGGCTTGGCGATTTCCGGTCGAGCGTCATCATGATGCTGGAACCGCCGATGGCGAGCAGCGTGTAGATCGACTGCTCACCCAGCGTCGGCACGGAACTGTCGAGCACGCCGCCGTTCATGGCATGGCGCACGAGGATGGCGACCATCAAAAGCACAAACAGGCTGGCGAGCGCCTGCAGCAGGTTGCGCACACGCAGATCCGGCCAACGGCGAAGTTCGAAGGCCGAGAGAACGAGTAGCAGCGCCGGAATGCCGTAACCGGTGAGAAGCGCGTTGAAGACCGGTGTTTTGCCAAGCTGGAACGGACCGACGATGGTCGGCTCCCAGGCGATGCGGGCAAGGACGACGATGGCCGCGCCGACCATCATCCAGGGTAGAGCCGGCCAAGAGCGCAGGCGAGTCGCTGCAACATAGACCGTTCCGACAAGCGCGATCAGGATCGTGGTTGCAAGACCGTCGGTCAAAGCATGCAATGCGATGACGAAGAGGCCGAGAGAACCGGCGACCAGAAACGTCTGCGGCAGATCGAGGCTGCCGCCAGCGGTCTTGCCGCGCGAAAACCACTCGGCGAGACCGAGAAGGAGCAAGCCCGCAGCCAGCGCAAACGGTCCGTGTGACAGATCGAATGTCAGATTGCCGGTCATCAGCAGCGACATGCCGATCAGTGCGATCGGGACAACAGCGATGATGGCGGCCCAGATCGTTGCCAGTGGCGGCCGATCTTGACCGTGCACATGAATGGCAAGCGCACCCAGAACGATGAAGACGCAGGATAGCCCCATGCTGGCCAGCATCGCGGTGTGGCCGGAAACCGCCAAGGTCGCGATATGGCCGGGAATGGCTGGATCGATGAATGTCAAAAGGCCGCTGAGCGCCGTCATGCTCCAGACACCAACGACCGCAACGAGTGCCGACAGGATGGCGGGATAGACGGCATAGCTGCGCGATGCGCCGAGGGCTGCCAGAGCCGCAACGACAAGGCAGAACTCGATGACCGGATAGCCGGACGCCGTGGCGAGCGGGCTGATCATCGCAAGCACTGTTAGCAGAACGGAAATCCCCGCTGTCACCGTGATTGCGGCAAACGGCGGCGTCATTGTGCGTTCCCAGGACGTGCGCGGCGTCGCAAGCGGCTGGTCCGCCTCTAAAGGCTCGTTATCGATGATGCCAGCCAGCCGGCCGGGCCAGATGAAGCCGACACCGGCGACCATCACCAGGATGATCAGGGTCACCGGTCGCGTTTCGAACGGCGTCGACGAGGCGATATAGGCAAGCGCCCAGAGGCAAAGACCGATATTGGCGGCCGAGGGCACGATGGTCCAGCGGCGGACCCGCGCGGCAAGGAGCGTGGCGATCCAGGCAACACCGAGAAATCCGAACAGGCTCCAGGGGCTGGGGCTTTCAGACGACACCAGTGCCGGGGTGATGAGCGAGGCGAGCAGGCCGAGCCCGGCAAGCCCCTGCCCGTGCAACAGCGACAGGCCGACGGTGGCAAGCGATACCAAGGCCAGCAGCGCGAAAGCCGAAACCGGTCCGATGAAGCCGTAGATGCCGTGGGCGGCATAGCAGACGCCGAACAGCGTCACCGCGCCCGCCGCCGTCAGGATGCCGGGGATCATGGCGTTCTGGAACGCGTCGGCAACCAGAGGCACGGCGCGGCGGCGGACGAATTCGCCGATTGCCATCAGGGCAAGACCGAAGGCAGCCGCCATGAACAGGCGCACGGCCGGGTTGAGAAGCCCCGCATCGATCGAATATTTGACCATGAAAATGCCGCCGAGCGCCAGCGCGATACCACCGACCCAGACGGCCCAGCGCGCGCCCAGGCGGCTTTCGAGGCTTTCCTTCTGCCGCGGGGCAACGGCATCGACGGTGGTCAGCCCGCTTGAGCGGGCAGCCAAGGGTTCGCCACGGGACGCTTTTTCAACCTCATCCTGGCTGACGGGCGGACCGCCGAAGACAGAGTCGACCTTTTTGATGTCCGCAAGGCGCTTGCGTTCCCATGGAAAGGGCTCAACCGGCTGCGGCGCGCTTTCCGATGCTTCGGGCTGACCGGCGGTCTCAACCGCCACATCGGCAGTGAAGGCGACGGGACGGAGCGCCTCGACCTGCGCCAGTTGCTCCTTCAGCGCCGCGATCTCGGTCTCCAGCCTGTCGGCTGTCTTGCGTCCGTTGAGAAGCGCTGCGAGCGCCAGAGCAAAAGCAACGAAAGCAATGACTTCGATCATGTTTTCTCCCCGGCACCCGTGCAATCGTTCAAACCATACAGCTTTTCAGCCGAAGGCCAAATCGAAGACGGCTCAGGGTAGCAATATCTTCACCGGATTGTCGCCAACCCGTCATTATGTGGGGCACGTCATCGATGCCAGGTTGGAGAGGTGGTCAACCTCACGCAGTCAGAACATGGCGCCGTGCTGCGACGCCATGTTTCTGATCGTGATCTATGGCTTCCAGACGCCGGCAACCTGCCTTGTGGCAGCATTCAGCCGGTTCCAGACGTTGATGTTGGCGATCGCCAGAATAAGCATCGCCAATGCCGTTTCGTCATAATGCCGGGAAACCTCGTTCCAGAGATCGTCCGGCACCGGATCGGCGCGGTCGCTGATCCGCGTCAGTGCCTCGGTGAGCGCAAGGGCCGCCCGTTCCGCATCGGTGAAATAGGGTGTATCGCGCCAGGCGGCGACGGCAAAGAGACGCTCGTCCGTCTCTCCGGCTTTTTTCGCAAGGCGCGGGTGCGCATCGACGCAGACGCTGCAGCCGTTGATCTGGCTGGCCCGAAGGTTGACCAGTTCGAGGGTCAGCAGCGGCACAACACCTTTTCTGGTGACGGTCGCAAGCGCATTCAGCGCGTCCATGGCTTCTGGGATCAGGACGGCGGGGTTGTTCATTCTGGCGTGCATGGATATCTCCTCAATCTGTGAGCAACCGGATATCGGCATCCGGTGTTGTTGTGGACGTTGATATTTCCGGAGATTGTCTGTCACATCGTCCGGTTCTCGTTCGTCAAAGGCATGACGAATTGCCCAGGAGGAATGTGACGGATGGACGGGGAAAAATTTCTGGCAGAGAAATTTCAGGCGGATCGCGCGCGGTTGAGGGCAGCGGCTTACCGCATGCTCGGCTCGCGCACGGAAGCGGAGGACGCTGTCCAGGAAGCCTGGCTGCGCCTCGGGCACTCGGACATGACGGAGGTCGGCAATCTCAGCGGCTGGCTGACGACAGTGGTGGCGCGGATTTGCCTCGATATGCTGCGCGCCCGCAAATTGCGCCGCGAGGAGGCTTGGGGGCCGCACGTCCCTGAACCCGCAAGCTCAAACGGCGATGCCGAGCATGAAGCGGTGCTTGCCGATTCGGTCGGCGCCGCGCTGTTGATCGTGCTGGAGACGCTGACACCCGCCGAACGGCTGGCCTTTGTGCTGCACGATATGTTTGCGATCCCGTTCGACGAGATTGCCGTGATCGTCGATCGAACGCCCGACGCAGCACGGCAACTGGCGAGCCGCGCCCGCCGCAGGGTTCAGGGCGCCAGAACAAGCGTTGACGCTGATCGCAGTGCGCAACGTGGGATCGTCGAGGCATTCCTGGCCGCATCGCGCGGCGGCGATTTCGAGGCGCTGCTTGCCGTTCTCGATCCGGATGTGGTCTTCCGCGCCGATGCCGCCGCCGTCAAACTCGGGTCGCTTGCCGAAATCCGCGGCGCCGCAGCCGTGGCAAATACCTTCAAGGGCCGGGCAATCGGTGCGCAGCCGGCATTCGTGGATGATGGTTTCGGGCTGATCGTCGAGGCCGGCGGGCAGTTGCGCGTCATCCTGCGCCTGACCATCAGCGACGGGAAAATCGCCGGCGTGCAGGCCATTGCCGACCCGGACAGGCTTGGCGAGATCGGCTTCACCCTGTTTAATCAGCCGTGATCGTCGTCTCAGGCCTGCCGCGCGGTCAGCGCATCAGGTTCTCGATCGGGAATATGGCGCAGGTTTCCGTGCCGTGCGCCAGAAGCTTGCCGTTCTTGTCCTTCAGCCAGGCCTCCGAGGTTGCCAGCGTGCGGCCGCGGTGGACGATCTTGCCTTCGCAGAACACCTCGCCCATGCCGGGCAGCAGCGGCCGCACCAGGTTGATCTTGAATTCGACGGTCGTATAGGCCTCGCCCGGTTTCAGCGTGGTCATGACGGCGCAGCCCAGTGCCGAATCCATGATCGTCGCCGCCCAGCCGCCATGCACCGTGCCGAGCGGATTGAGGTGCTCGGTGGATGGCAGCCCGATGAACACGACCCTGCCCTCTTCGACGTCGCTCAATCCGAACTTCAACGTCGCAGCCATCGGCGGTGCCGGATGAACACCGGACAGGAGATCGAGCATCGCCTTCAGTCCGCCATCGCGCGCGACAGCTTCCAGCGGCACCGTGCCGATGCCGGACACGGTCATTCCGGGATAGAGTTCGACGGTCATACTTTTGGGATTCCTTATGGATGGGCGACGGTGTCTTGCGGCTTCAGGGCCTTGAGCGCGGCCTGGACAAAACCTTCACGGGCGGTCGAAAGGCCGATGCCGCGCGGCTCGTAGACATGGCGGTGGAGGAAGAACGCCGTCATGCGGAAGGCGGCGGCGAGGCTGTCATAGTCTGCAGCCCCCCCTCCGGCCAGAAAGCCGGGCAGGACCAGCATCTTGTCGGCATAGGGCGCGCCTGCCGCACGGCTGACGGCACGGCCGGATTTCGGCGAGACATAGGCCAGATCGTCGCGCGTGCCGGTCGCGGCACATTCCGCAAGGTCGAGGCCGAAGCCGAGATCGTTCAGAACCGCAATCTCGAAGCGGACGAACAGTTCTCCGGCGTCGCGGGGATCGTGCAGGTTTTCAAGAATGATATCGAGCGCTTCATACAGATGCGGATGCGGATCGCGCTCAGGCAAGAGCCTGAGCAGCGCCCCCATGGCCTGAACGCCGTAGACCGAGGTTGCCGCCTCCATCAGCCGGGCGGCGCGGAGCCTGACCGGCTCCATCCTGAATTCGCCGAGATGCTCGTCGAGCCGCGCCCGCCAGGTGACCTCGACCTCGTTGCCAGGTTGCAGCACCGGCTGCATCGTCCGCGACCGGCCGCCGCGCACAAGCCCGAGATGGCGCCCGCGCGCATGCGTCATCACTTCGGCAACGACGGAGGTTTCGCCGTGCCGTTTCACACCGATGATGATGGCCTGATCGCTCCATTGCATGTCTTGAGTTTTACCCCTGGCGGCAGGCGAAGACAATCAGCATGGAGCCCGATTGCCGAAGGTTCCGGCAACCGGATCTGCCTATTCTCTGTGCCCTATTTCCGCTTCATCGCCTCGGCGAGCGCCGCCCCGAACGCGCCTTGCGACGGCGCCTGCGGCTTCTGCTGCTGCGCACGCGCCAAGGTCTGGCGGGCCTGATGAGCGGCCTTCGGATCGCTCTTCATCTCGCGTCCGCCTGACTCTGCGGCACCGTCCTTGCGCATGGTGAGCCCGATGCGCTTGCGCGGGACATCGACTTCTGTGACGCGCACCTGCACCACATCGCCGGCTTTCACCACCTCATGCGGATCCTTGACGAAACGGTCGGCAAGCTGCGAGACATGCACGAGACCGTCCTGATGCACGCCGATATCGACGAAGGCGCCGAAGGCGGCGACGTTGGTGACGGTGCCTTCGAGCAGCATGCCGGGCTTCAGGTCCTTGATGTCATCGACACCATCGGCAAAGGTCGCCGTCTTGAAGCTCGGGCGCGGGTCGCGGCCGGGCTTTTCGAGCTCGGCGAAAATGTCCTTGACCGTCGGCAGGCCGAACCGTTCATCGACGAAGGCCTTTGGATCGAGCTGCTTCAGCGCGGCGCTGTCGCCCATGATGGCGCGCAGGTCGCGGCCGCAGGCGGCGACGATCTTCTTGGCCACACCATAGGCTTCCGGATGCACCGAAGAGGCATCCAGCGGTTCCTTGCCATCGCGGATGCGCAGGAAGCCGGCGCATTGCTCGAAGGTGCGGGCGCCGAGACGCGATACTTTCAACAGTTCCTTGCGGCTGGTGAAGGCGCCGCTCGCGTCGCGATGGGCAACGATGGCTTCGGCAGAAGACTTGCCAAGGCCGGAGACGCGGGCAAGCAGCGGAGCCGAAGCCGTGTTGAGATCGACGCCAACGGCATTCACCGCATCTTCGACGACAGCTTCGAGCGAGCGGTTGAGGCGGCCCTGATCGACATCGTGCTGATACTGGCCGACGCCGATCGACTTCGGCTCGATCTTCACCAGTTCGGCGAGCGGATCCTGCAGGCGGCGGGCAATGGAGACGGCGCCGCGCAGCGAAACATCGAGGCCGGGGAATTCGTCGGCTGCAGCCTGCGAAGCGGAATAGACCGACGCGCCGGCTTCCGAGACGATCACCTTGGTGGGCTTCGGACCCGCCGGCAGTTGCGTCAGCATGTCGGCGACGAGACGTTCGGTCTCGCGGCTGCCGGTGCCGTTGCCGATGGCGATCAGCTCGATCTTATGCTTGCGCACAAGGCTGGCGAGTTCGGCCTGCGTGCCGCGAATGTCGTTCTTCGGTGGGAACGGATAGACGGTAGTGGTCTCGATGAGCTTGCCGGTGCCATCGACGACGGCGACCTTGACGCCGGTGCGAATGCCCGGATCGAGCCCCATCGTGGCGCGCGAACCGGCGGGAGCTGCGAGTAAAAGGTCCTTGAGATTGCGGGCAAAAACGTGGATCGCCTCCTCTTCGGCCCGCTCGCGCAGTTCGCGCATCAGGTCGAGCGACAGCGACATCGACAGCTTGACCCGCCAGGTCCAGCCGATCATCTCCATCAGCCACTTGTCGCCCGGCAGCGTGCCGCCGACCTTGTAGACTGAGGCGATAGTGCGCTCCACCGGCTTGACCGGCGAGGTATCGTCCTGATCGACAACGATATCGACGGAGAGGAACTCCTCGTTCCAGCCGCGCAGCATGGCAAGCGCCCGGTGACCGGCAACGGTTGCCCACTTTTCCGAATGATCGAAATAATCGGAAAACTTGGCGCCGGCCTCCTGCTTGCCGTCGACAACCTTGGACCGCAAGAAGGCGACCTGGCGCATATGGGCGCGCAGCCGGCCAAGCAGATCGGCATTTTCGCTGATGCCTTCGGCGATGATGTCGCGGGCGCCGTCGAGCGCCGTTTTCACATCCGGCACATCGGCGGTGATGTAGGCGCCAGCGCGATCTGCCGGAGCCATGGTGCGGTCGGCAAGAATGGCGTCTGCGAGCGGCCCGAGGCCACGTTCGCGGGCGATCTCGGCCTTGGTCCGGCGCTTCGGCTTATAGGGCAGATAAATGTCTTCCAGTTCCGCCTTGGTGGTAACGCCGGCGATCTTGGCTTCCAGCTCTGCCGTCAGCTTGTCCTGACTGCGGATCGAATCGAGGATCGAGACCCTGCGGGCCTCGAGTTCGCGCAGGTAAACCAGCCGTTCGGCAAGGTCGCGCAGCTGCGTGTCATCCAGCCCGCCGGTCACTTCCTTGCGGTAGCGTGCGATAAAGGGAACGGTCGCGCCTTCGTCCAGAAGCTCGATGGCTGCGATCGCCTGCGCGGGCGTTGCCTTGATTTCCTGGGCGATGAGGACGGCGATGGATTTTGATGGCAGGGACATGGCATTCCGGATTCAGTTGAGATGTGCAAGGACCATAGATGCACATGCCATCAAGGCCAAGTGAAGGCGCCCCCTCGCCTTGGGGCGTCCACAGATGGATGCCGGCAAAACACCGACAGCGGCTAGAACTCCACCGGCTCCAGCGGTGAACGGGTCCTTTCGAATTCCCGAAACTTCGCTTCGCGTTCGGCGATATAGTTGCGCGTGTAGGGCACCGCATCCTGATCGTGCGACAGCTGGATCTGGAAAATCATCAGCTTGTCGTAGATGAAGGCGGTCTCGGAGGCGGCCAGATAGAATTCCCACATGCGGAAGAACCGCTCGTCGTAGAGCCGGACCGCCTCGTCCTTCCTTGCCGTAAAGCGCTCGCGCCAGGCCCGCAGCGTGTGGGCATAGTGCATCGGCAGGATCTCGATGTCCCGGATCATCAGCCGCGCCTTCTCGATGGCCGGCGCGACCTCCGAAAGCGCTGGCATATAACCGCCGGGAAAAATGTACTTTTCGATCCACGGATTGGTCGCCCAGGGCTTTTCCGCCTGGCCGATCGAATGCAGCACCATCACGCCCTTCGGCTTCAGCAATCCTGCCATCTTGGCGAAAAAGTTTCCGTAATTGGCCATGCCGACATGCTCGAACATGCCGACCGAAACGATACGGTCGAACTGGCGACCGGCCATCATCCGGTAATCCTGCAGTTCGAACCGCACGCGATCATCAAGTCCACGCTTTTGAGCCCGGGCGCGCGAGACCTTCAGCTGCTCCTCGCTAAGCGTAATGCCGGTGACATCGACGCCGGAAGACTCGGCCAGGTACATCGCCATGCCGCCCCAGCCCGAGCCGACCTCAAGCACCGTCTGGCCGGGTTCCAGCAAAAGTTTGGCCGCGATGTGGCGTTTCTTCGCTGTCTGGGCCTCGTCAAGGCTGATGCCGGGCGGATCGAAATAGCCACAGGAATACTGCCAGTCCTGATCAAGGAACAGGTCGAACAGCTTGCCGTCGAGATCGTAGTGGTGGGCGACATTGTGCTTATTGCGGTTGACCGGCAGACGGCTCTTGATCTGCTGCTCGGCCACATGCAGGAGTGCGGTGGCCGTATTGCTGATCGTTGCTGCCTTTTCGAGACCGTTGGCCTTCACCATCGACAACAGATCGAAAATGTTGCCCTCGTCGATGACGATGCGCCCTTCGACATACATTTCCCCGAACCTCAGGCCGGGATCGCGCAGGACCGCCCGTTCGGCTTCCTCGTCGAGTGTCCGCACCGTCACCGGAACGCCGGACCCGTCGCCGAGAATGGCCCGCTCTCCGGATGAGAGGACGAGTGTCAGATTGCCTTTTTGAACCAGCCGGCGGAAAATTTTCAGAAATGTCGTGTTCATTCCGGACCTCGACCACAGATGCAGGCATTCTGGTGAATGGCCGTGTGCCGCCGGCTTTGCCGGACGTTCGGAAACGGGAAGAACCGCAGTTGGAGCGCCGCCGGCGTCGTCCAGGGCGGCCGGAACTGCGGCATGATCATCAGACCGCTTGCCGCCCGGCTGCCGGACAAATCGTCTGGCGCCCCGATCACGGAGCTTTATCCATCAGAACACCCGTTAAACTAGTGTTGTTTTGCCAATTCGCAATAGCTTTGCGGGTCCCTCAAGGATTTAATTGCTTAGCAAATTCGCGGATCCGGCCGCCATTACCCCCTGCCCAGCAAGCCTTGCGCGGTCATGCGCACGCTCAAGATCAAGCAGCGGCCCAAGCGGCACGATCCTGGCCGGGTTGATATGGGCGATGGAGTAATAGCCCCGCTTGATATGATCGATCCGCGCGGTCTCGCGGATGCCCGGCCATTGATAGATCTCGCGCAGGTAGTTCGACAGGTTCGGATAATCCTCCAGCCGCCGCAGATTGCATTTGAAGGCGCCGAAATAGGCGGCATCGAAGCGGATCAGCGTGACGAACAGGCGGATATCGGCCTCGGTGAAATGAGTGCCAACGATATAGCGATTCTCGGCGAGGTGCGCTTCCAGCCTGTCCAGCGTTTCAAAAAGACGGGTCACGGCTTCCTCATAGGCGTCTTGCGTCCTGGCAAAGCCGGCCCGGTAGACGCCGTTGTTGACCGTCTCGTAAATCGGCACGTTCCAGCGATCGATGTCGGGACGCAGGCGTTCCGGATAGAAATCCTGCCTGTCGCCAGTCAGGTGGTTGAAAGCAGTATTGAGGATGCGGATGATATCGGCGGATTCGTTGTTGACGATGCGGCCTTCCTTGCGGTCCCACAACACCGGCACGGAAACCTTGCCGGTATAGTGCGGGTCCGACGCCGTATAGAGCTCATGCTGGTAGCGGATACTGCCGGCGCGCGGACCGGCATCCTGCGGCTTGGCATAGGTCCAGCCGTTTTCGCCCAGCTCGGGCTCGGAGATCGACACAGCGATGATGTCCTGCAAGCCTTTCAGATTGCGCATCATCAAGGTGCGCGAGGCCCAGGGGCAGATGAAAGCGACGAAAAGCTGATAACGCCCGGCTTCGGCGGGCAGTGCGGGTTGGCCATCCGGCCCCGGCGAGCCATCGGCCGTGATCCAGTTGCGAAAGCTGGTCGGTTCGCGATGAAAGGCGCCGTCCTTCATCTCGCTGGCGGCGACATCGCCAGTTTCCCATTTTCCATCGACCAGCTGCGGCATCGTCACAGTCCTCATCCAGGCCCGGAACCGCCGGGCCGTTACTTCGCTCCGGAATCTCATGTGCGCGCGAAAACGGCAAGGGTGCACGTCCGCGACAGACTGTTCGATGATTGGCGCCGCCGAAGCGGCGCAGGCAAAACGATCTTGACGGATGATTATAATGTCGATAAGTCTCGACATATGGACAACATAAACACTGTCAACGCCTTTGCGGCCCTCGCCCAGACCACGCGGCTGGATGCCTTCCGGCTGCTCGTTACCCATGAACCCGACGGGTTGCCCGCCGGGGAAATCGCCCGGCTGCTCGGCGTTCCACACAACACCATGTCAACCCATCTGGCGACTTTGCAGCGGGCCGACCTGATCACGGCGGAGCGGCAAAGCCGGTCCATCGTCTACCGCGCCAGCCTCGACAGCCTGCGCCAAGTGGTGACGTTTCTCCTCAAAGATTGCTGTGCCGGCCATCCCGATCTGTGCGCACCCCTGATCGCCGATCTCGTTCCCTGCTGCCCTCCAAAGGAAAAAGGCCATGCCTGACCGCATCTACAATGTGCTCTTTCTGTGCACCGGAAACTCGGCTCGCTCCATCCTCGCCGAATCCATACTAAACGCCGAGGGACAAGGTCACTTCAGGGCCTATTCTGCCGGGAGCTATCCAAAAGGCACCGTTCACCCCCTGGCGTTGCGGGAATTGGACGCGCTCGGCTATCCGGCGACCGGCTTCAGCTCGAAGAGCTGGGACGTCTTTGCCGTCGAAGGCGCACCGCAGATGGATTTCATCTTCACGGTTTGCGACAATGCGGCCGGTGAAGCCTGCCCCGTCTGGATCGGCCATCCGATGACGGCACACTGGGGCGTCGAAGACCCCGCAGCGGTGGAAGGCAGCGAATTCGAGAAGGAGCGCGCCTTCTCGCAGGCCGCACGGTTCCTGAAAAACCGCATCATGGCCTTTCTCAGCCTGCCGCACAACTCCATCGACAAGCTGGCCATGGAGACGCATCTGCGCCAGATCGGCGCCATGGACGGTGCATCGATTAGTCAGGTGAATGCCGGATGATGCCTGCATTCGATCTGCCACGCCGTCTTGTCGCTGAAGCGCTTGGAACCTGCCTGCTGGTTGCGACCGTCGTCGGTTCCGGCGTCATGGCCGACACATTGACGGACGACACGGCTCTGGCATTGCTTGGCAACACGCTGGCGACCGGCGCCATTCTGGTGGTCCTCATTACCGTCTTCGGACCAATGTCCGGTGCGCATTTCAATCCGGCGGTATCGCTGGTTTTCGCATTGAAACGCGACCTGCCCCGCCGCGACCTCGGATTTTATGTCGCAGCACAAATTGCCGGCGGCATTGCCGGCACGATGGCAGCGCATCTGATGTTCGATCTGCCGGTGATCGAGGTCTCGCTGAAGGCGCGAACCGGCGGCTCGCAATGGTTTTCCGAATGGGTGGCGACCTTCGGCCTTGTCGGCGTTATCCTTGCCGGCCTACGCTTCGATGGGAAGGCCATCCCATGGCTGGTCGGGCTCTATATCACCGCCGCCTACTGGTTCACCGCATCGACCTCGTTCGCCAACCCCGCCGTGGCGCTGGCGCGATCGCTGACCAACACCTTCTCCGGAATCCGTCCGCTCGATCTGCCGGGTTTCGTCATCGCCGAACTTCTGGGCGCGCTTTGTGCGCTTGCCCTGATGGGCTGGCTGCTGCGGCAGCCCGCCAACAACACTTACAGCGCCGCGCGTCATTCATGACGCGCAAAGGTCCTGTAACACTTTAAATTTGCTGCATAATTTTTCCTTAAATCGATTCCGGTTTAAGGAATTATGCGACATCCACACCGAGGCCAACCATGACCGTCACCATTTATCATAATCCCGATTGCGGCACGTCCCGCAACACGCTTGCCATGATCCGCAATGCCGGGATCGAGCCGGCCGTCATCGACTATCTGCACAACCCGCCGAGCCGGCAGGAGTTGACGACGATGATCGCCGATGCGGGCCTTGCTGTTCGCGAAGCGATCCGCGAAAAAGGCACGCCGTTCGACGCGCTCGGTCTTGCCGATCCGTCGCTCAGCGACGACCAGCTTCTGGATGCCATGCTGGCGCATCCCATCCTCATCAACCGGCCGTTCGTGATCACGCCGATCGGCACGCGGCTCTGCCGGCCGTCCGAGGCCGTGCTCGATATCCTGCCGGAAACCCACAAGGGCGCGTTCGCAAAGGAGGACGGCGAGCAGGTGCTTGATGCCGAGGGCAAGCGTCTTGTCTGAGCTGCCCGCAGCCAGCGAGACACACCTTCGCCAACCGGACCCCGAGGCGTTGCGCGTGCCGTTCTCCAGCCATCCGCCGCGCATTCTCATTCTTTACGGCTCGCTTCGGACGGTCTCGTACAGCCGGCTTCTTGCCGAGGAGGCCGGCCGCTTGCTGACGCATTTTGGCGCGCAGGTGAAGTTTTTCAATCCGGATGGCTTGCCCCTGCCCGACGCAGCACCGGCCAGCCATCCGAAGGTGCAGGAATTGCGGGAGCTGTCCCTGTGGTCGGAAGGCCAGGTCTGGGTGAGCCCCGAGCGCCACGGCGCCATGAGCGGTATCATGAAGGCGCAGATCGACTGGATCCCGCTCTCGGTCGGGTCGGTGCGGCCGACGCAAGGCCGGACGCTGGCGGTCATGCAGGTCTCGGGCGGCTCGCAGAGCTTCAATGCCCTCAACCAGATGCGCATTCTCGGCCGCTGGATGCGGATGATCACCATCCCCAACCAGTCTTCCGTTGCCAAAGCCTATCAGGAGTTCGACGCGGGCGGCCGGATGAAACCGTCGTCCTACTATGACCGGGTGGTCGATGTGACGGAGGAACTGGTCAAGTTCACGCTTTTGACGCGCGATGTCTCAGGCTATCTCACTGACCGCTACAGCGAGCGCAAGGAAGAGGCCGCCAAACTCGAACAACGGGTTGGACTGAAGAGCATATGACCATGCCCTCACCGCGCAACCGGCTGCTCCTGGTTTTCGGCCTGGGGCTGACACAGATCATCGGTTATGGGACGCTTTACTACAGCTTCAGTATTCTGGCGCCGGACATGGCGGCGGACTTCGGCTGGCCGGTGGAGGTCGTCTTCGGCATCTTCTCCGCCTCCCTTTTGGCAGGCGGCCTCGTCGCACCGCGCGTCGGACGGTGGATGGACCACTATGGGGCAAGCCGGATCATGGCGATCGGCTCGGCCGCCGCCGCCGCCATCCTGATCATCTGCGCATCCGCGTTCAATCCGGTGACCTATGCCGCCGGCATCGTCGCGATCGAGATCGTCTCGACGCTGGTGCTCTACAACGCCGCCTTCGCGACGCTCGTGCAGATCACTCCCGGCAACGCCCAGCGCAGCATCACGCACCTGACGCTGATCGCCGGCTTCGCCTCGACCATCTTCTGGCCGGTCACGGTCGAACTGCATCAGCATCTTTCGTGGCGCGCGGTCTACCTCATCTTCGCAGCTCTCAATTTGGCCGTTTGTTTGCCGGTGCACCTCTGGATCATGTTGCTTGCGCGACAGGCGAGCAATGCAGGATCGGCGAACCGGCCTGTGAATGCCGATGCGCCAGGCGGCGTCGTGATCGCAGAACTTCGGCGTCGCGCCTTCCTGCTGACGGCCACAGGGTTTGCCTTGCAAGGATTCGCGCTCGCCGCATTGCTGTTTCACATGGTGCCCCTGCTCGGGGCGGTCGGGCTTGGCGCAAGCGCCGTTCTCGTCGGAACCCTGTTCGGACCTGCACAGGTGCTCAGCCGCTTCACCAACATGCTGATGGGGCGGAATATTTCACCGCTGGCGCTCGCCATTCTTTCGGCGGTATTCATCATCTGCGGCGCTTCGGTGCTGATCGTTTCAGGCACCTGGATTGCCGGGGCGATCCTGTTTGCTTTGCTTGTCGGTCTCGGCTCCGGCCTTGCCAGCATCGTGCAGGGGTCGCTGCCGCTGTTTCTCTTCGGCGCTTCAGGTTATGGCGAAATGCTGGGAAAACTCGCCGCTGTGCGTCTGGCAGTCTCGGCGGCCGCCCCCTTCGCCTTTGCCGTTCTCATCGAACAGGGCGGCGCGCGGGTCGCATTAACGTCCGTTGTTGTTCTGGGAATCGGCGCGGTCGTGGCCTTCACGGCGATCGGTCGCTGGCCGCGACCAGCGCCGGAACCCTGCTGACGCATACGTCGGCAGGGTCGAAACCGTCAAATTTACTTCGGGAATTCCAGCCCCATCTCGCGGAAGCGCTCGGGGTCGTCGCCCCAGTTTTCGCGCACCTTGACGAACAGGAACAGGTGGACCGGCTGTTCGAGGATTTCGGAGAGTTCCTTGCGCGATGCCATGGAGATCGCCTTGATCGCATCGCCGTTCTTGCCGAGCGCAATTTTCTTCTGGCTGTCGCGCTCGACATAGATGACCTGTTCGATCCGCACCGAACCGTCCTTGCGCTCTTCCCACTTTTCCGTCTCGACATGCGACGAGTAGGGCAGTTCCTGATGCAGGCGCAGGAACAGCTTTTCGCGGGTGATTTCGGCGGCGAGCTGGCGCATCGGCAGATCGGAGATCTGGTCTTCCGGATAGTACCAGGGACCTTCCGGCAGCTTCATGGCGAGATAATCGAGCACGTCGTCGCAGCCGGAGCCATTCAGCGCCGAGATCATGAAGGTGCGTTCGAAATCGACATATTCGTTGGCGGCGGTGGCAAGCTTCAACAGCTCCTCGCGCGACACCTGGTCGATCTTGTTGAGCACCAGCATCTTGGGCTGTTCGACTTCCTTCAGGCCGTTGAGAATGGTCTCGGCGTCGCCTTTCAGGCCGCGTTCGCTGTCGATCAGCATCATGATCGCGTCGGCATCCTTGGCACCGCCCCAGGCGGTCGTCACCATGGCGCGGTCGAGGCGGCGGCGCGGCTTGAAGATGCCGGGCGTGTCCATGAAGACGATCTGGGCATTCTTGTGGATGGCGATGCCGCGCACGATGGCGCGGGTCGTCTGCACCTTATGGCTGACGATCGACACCTTGGCGCCGACCAGCTTGTTGACCAGCGTCGACTTGCCGGCATTGGTGGCGCCGATCAGGGCGACGAAACCGGAGCGGGTCGGGCCTTTTTCGGTTTCTACTGCGGTTGGTTCTGTTTCGCTCATGATGTCCGTCATTTCCGATTGGGCGGCCGGCGCCGCTGAGGCGCGCAAGATCGCATTGTCTGTCAAAGGATTGCCTGATCTTTCGGGAGGAACGATGCCTCCGGACAGATCAGGCCGTCGTCGCTTTCTTCCAGACGCCTTCGCGCTCCAGAATTTTCGTGGCGGCCACCTGTTCGGCGGCGCGCTTGGACCGGTCGATGCCCGTTTCCGGCGCAATGCCCGGTATTTCCACCGTCACCGTGAAGCGCGGGTCGTGATCCGGGCCGGAGCGGTCGTCGATACGGTAGCTTGGCGTCACGCCGAACTTGGCGTGGGCCCATTCCTGCAATTCGGTCTTGGCGTCGCGCCGCGCACCATCGACCCGGCTTGCCCGCGCCGACCAGTGGCGCTGGATAAATCCGCGCGCGGCCTCAAGCCCGCCGTCGAGATAGATCGCCGCGATCAGCGACTCTACCACATCGGCGCGCACGTTGAGCATCGATTTTCCGGTGAGCTTCTTCACGTCGGCGCCGGTGCGAATGAAGAGGTGCAGCGACAGCGCATCGGCGACAAGCGCACAGCTGTCGGCACTGACGAGCTGGTTCAGGCGAACCGAAAGCTCGCCCTCGTCGGCGTCCTTGAAGGTGTCGAACAGCAGTTCGGCGACGCAGAGCCCGAGCACCCGATCGCCCAGAAACTCCAGCCGCTCATAATTGGAAGCCTTGGCGTTGCGGGCGCTGGCATGGGTCAGCGCCCGGTCGAGCCGTTCCTTCTGGACAAAGCTGTAGCCGATCGCAGCCTCGAGCCGCTGGCGGTCCTCGGTGTTCAGCGAACGGCCCTTGCTCATTCGACGCCCTTGAAAAGACGGTCGTAACGCAGGTTCGTCGGCCATTTCCAGATTTCACGGAACGAGGTGTCGTTGCCGAGCGAGAAGAAGATCATCGAGGCGCGGCCGATCAGGTTCTGCGCCGGCACGAAGCCGACGTCGAAACGGCTGTCGGCCGAGTTGTCGCGGTTGTCGCCCATCATGAAGTAATGGCCTTCGGGAACGATGAATTCCCGCGTGTTGTCGCCACGCGAATCCGGAAACTGGTCGAGCGTGTCGAAGTTGACGCCATTGTCGAGCGTTTCGCGGAAAACCGGGACATCGGCGCCGGTGTCGTACTGGTCGTCGGCGCGGAAGGCGCCGTCCGGCACGCGTTCGACGGCCTTGTCGTTGACATAGAGAACGCTGTCGCGGACCTGGACCTTGTCGCCCGGCAGACCGATCAGGCGCTTGATGTAGTCAATGTCCGGGTTCGGCGGAAAGCGGAACACCACGACATCGCCGCGCTTGGGTTCGCTGGCAAAGATGCGGCCTTCAAACAGGTCGGGCGAGAACGGCAGGGAATATTTCGAATAGCCATAGGCAAACTTGTTGACGAAGATATAGTCACCGACCAGCAGCGTCGGCATCATCGACCCCGACGGAATGGTGAAGGGCTGGAAGAACACCGTGCGGATCACCACGGCGAGCAGAAGCGCCTGGATGATGACCTTGACGTTCTCCCAAAGGCCGCTGCCCTGCTTCTTGTCGATATTTTCTGCCACGCCACTTGTTCCTTGATCTGATCCCGCACGCACTGAAAAGCCGGCGGATATATTGCTTGGGTTCCGTATCCTGCCGGGTCATCCGATCGGAGGCTGCCTGACGCATAGCGCGGCGCCGTCCTTTCAGATGCACTTGAGCCCGGTTACACGGTCCATCTCATCCGGACATGCTCTAAACGCTTCCTCAATCTTGAGCAACGGGCAGAGCTTCAATTATGACGAAGGCCTGCGCCAGGGGAAAATCGTCGGTGATCGTCAGGTGAATGACGCCGCGATGGCCGGCCGGCAGCATTTCCGCAAGCCGCTCGGCAGCCCCGCCGGTCAGCTGCATGGTCGGCTTGCCGCCAGGCAGATTGACGACGCCCATATCCTTCCAGAAAACGCCCTGCGCCAATCCCGTGCCGAGAGCCTTGGAACAGGCTTCCTTTGCGGCAAACCGCTTGGCATAGGATTCGGCGCGGTTCTTGCGGCCTTCCGATTTGCGGATTTCGATGTCGGTGAAACAGCGATGGCTGAAACGCTCGCCGAAACGTTCGAGCGAGCTTGCGATACGCCGGATGTCGATCAGGTCACTGCCGATGCCGATAATCATCGAAATGAAAATACCTTAGTGGGAGTTCAACAAGAGCAGACGGTCCGCTCTCTGCCAAGTTAAAAACATGTCAGGAATCAAAGATCATCCGCCCATGCGACCGCACGCGCCCGCAGCCTGTCTTGACGGCGGGACTGGAACAGCCTGGCAGCATAGAAAGCCATGACATAGAAGGCGACAGCGCTTAAAGCAGCAAGCGGCACCGAACCGACCAGCATCGGCTTCAGCACGGGCTCCCAAAGATGGGAGAATTCAAGATGCTTCAAAAGATGGAGAATATCCTGACCGGCCATAGCGCCGTTTCCCTCTGTCCCAAGCATGATCAGGCCAACCTCGTAAGTCGCTGCCAGAATGAATGGGATGGTCAGGGGATTGGCGAGTGCCGTGGATATGCCGGCCGCGATCAGATTGCCCGACAGCAGATAGGCGAGAGCCAGCGCGATCAGAATGTGAAAGCCGATAAACGGAGTTGCCGAGGAGGCCGCACCGGCAGCAACGCCAAGTGCGATCGAATGCGGCGTCGATGACAGCCTGAGCACACGCATCGACAGATAACGAAGCCCCCGCGAAAAACCCTTTCGCGGCCACAGGAACTCACGGAGCTTTCCCGACCAGGTTGCCGGCTTCTTGCGTCTGAACAACATAGTGCTCTGATAGACGATGCGGATATGGCTGTTCAATGGCGCTCGCGCGAAAATCGGCTTTTACTGCCGGGAACCGCGTGCAGGCCTTGTGCCTGCGGCTGGTTGCGCGTCATGCGCAAAGAACGAACCCGCCATACGATATTTGCATAGGTCCCGGCAGCCTGCCGATGCAGGCAAGCCGGACAACAACGTGGCTTAGAACGAGTTGCGGAACAGGCCGCGGTCGATCTGACGCTGGCGGTATTCCAGGTCGATCCGGTCGAGCGAACCGTTGAGATAGTTCAGTTCCCGGTCTTCGACAGACGGTACGCGCAGGGCGTTGGTGATTTTCTTCAGTTGCTTAAACATGGTAAACCTCTTTTGTTTACCTCCCGACGCTGAAGATAGTGGAACCAGCCCTTCTTCACCAGAGCTACAAAAAGGCGGCAGCCATGCATGACATGCATGGCCTGCACCTTTCTGCCTCAGAGAATGCACAATCGGAGTGCAATTGCCGCAAGGCTATGCGCAATTGTGGCCGGGAGAGGCGAACCGCCGATTTCGAGCCCATATTCGAAAATCGTCGCAATGCCGCAAACGCGGCATCACTCGAACACGCGCTTCACCGTGGAGACACTCGGCAGATCACGGATCTGGGTGATCAGGTGATTGAGCTGGCGCAGATCCCAGACCTCCAGATCCAGCTGGAATTCGCTGAAATCGGCAGCCACCTGCCCCATCGACAGGGTGCGGATGTTGATGTCGCTGGTGGCAATCGACTGGGCGATCTCGGCCAGCGTACCCGGCTCATTGAGCGCATTGATCTGGATGCGCGCCATGAAGCGGGTATTGTTGGCCTCGTCCAGATCCCAGCGCACATCGATCCAGCGCTCGGATTCCTCGTCGAACTTCTGCAGGCTCGGCGACTGGATCGGATAAATGGTGATCCCCTTGTCCTTTTCCATGATGCCGACGATACGGTCGCCCGGCACGGCGCCGGACGCGCTGAAATGCACTTCGGCATTGCCGGACAGGCCGCGAATCGGCAGAGCCTCGGGTCCCTCGCCTTCCAGAACGTCGAACATGTCCTTCGGACGGCCCGGCAGCTTGAAGACCATGCCGGCGGCGCTGCGCATGTTGAACCAGCCTTCGTCGGTGTTCGGCTTGACCGTGACGCGCTCGTCCTGGTGGTCGGGAAAGACAGCGCGCAAGACGTCGAGCGACGACAGCTCGCCGCGCCCGACGGCGGCGATCGCGTCTTCGATTTCCTTATGGCCGAGCCGGTGCAGGACCGGCTTCATCGCCTCACGCGTAAAGGATTTTCCAGCCCGCTCGAACGTGCGCTCGAGGATGCGGTAGCCGAGGCCGGAATATTGCTTCCTGACGGCCGCGCGGGTGGCGCGGCGGATGGCGGCACGGGCCTTGCCGGTGACGACGATTTCCTCCCAGGCCGGCGGCGGCACCTGAATGCCGGAACGGACGATCTCGACTTCGTCGCCGTTGTTGAGCCGTGTGACCAGCGGCATGATCCGGCCGTTGATCTTGGCGCCGACGCAGGTATCGCCGATGTTGGTGTGAACGGCATAGGCAAAATCGATCGGCGTCGCACCGCGCGGCAGCGCGATCAGCTGGCCTTTCGGCGTGAAACAGAAAACCTGGTCCTGGAACAGTTCGAGCTTGGTATGTTCGAGGAATTCTTCCGGATTGTCGCCTTCCGCCAAAGATTCAATCGTCCGGCGCAGCCAGGAATAGGCATTCGACTTCGGCGACAGCTTGACCTCGCCAGCCAGCTCGGCGCTGTCCTTGTAGAGCGTGTGGGCGGCAATGCCGTATTCGGCGATCTCGTGCATCAGGCGCGTGCGAATCTGCAGTTCAATACGCTGGCGCGACGGACCGACGATGGTCGTGTGGATCGACTGGTAGTCGTTCTGCTTCGGCGTTGAGATATAGTCCTTGAACCGGCCCGGAACCACGCGCCAGCGCGTATGGACGATCCCCAGCGCCCGGTAGCAGTCCGGGATATCGGCGACGATGATGCGGAAGCCCCAGACATCGGAGAGCTGTTCGAAGGACAACGACTTCGACTGCATCTTCTTGAAAACCGAATAGGGCTTCTTCTGCCGTCCCTTGACCAGCGTGCCCGTCAGGCCCCTGGCCTGAAGCAGTTCGTCCAGTTCGGCCTCGATCTTCTTGATCAGGCCTTCGTTGCGGGTCGAAAGCTCCTCAAGCCGCCGGGTGACCGTCTCAAAGGCTTCCGGGTTGATGTGGCGGAACGAGAGATTTTCCAGCTCCTCGCGCATGTCCTGCATGCCCATGCGGCCGGCAAGCGGCGCGTAGATATCCATCGTCTCTTCGGAAATCCGGGCGCGCTTTTCCGCCGACATGTGATCGAGCGTGCGCATATTGTGCAGCCGGTCGGCAAGCTTGACGAGCAGGACGCGCACATCGTCGGAAATCGCCAAGAGCAGCTTGCGCAGGTTTTCCGCCTGCTTGGCTTTCTTCGTTACCAGATCGAGCTTCTTGATCTTGGTCAGCCCTTCGACCAGCGCGCCGATGTCCTCGCCAAAAAGCTCGTCGATCTCGGCCCGGGTCGCCGTCGTGTCCTCGATCGTATCGTGCAGAAGGGCGACGGCGATGGTCGATTCATCGAGATGCATCTCGGTGAGGATCGCTGCGACTTCCAGAGGATGGGAGATATAGGGATCGCCGCTTGCCCGCTTCTGCTGACCATGTTTCTGCATGGCGTAAACATAGGCCTTGTTGAGAAGCGCTTCGTTTACATCGGGCTTGTATTTTTGAACGCGCTCAACGAGCTCGTATTGGCGCATCATCCGCTAGGGACTCCAGGAGGGGATCCGGAAAACAAAAAGTGCGCCAATCATAGGAGTGGCGCACTGCTTTGCAAATACCGGGTTTGCGCGAATTCTAAGCGAAAACGCGGCATTGCGTCAGAGCGTCGCACCCGGCATTGGCCGGGCACGCCATAGGCTCAATAGTCGTCGCTTTTTTCCGGCGGAACCAAGCCTTCGATACCGGCCAGCAGCTCTTCTTCCGACATGCGGTCGAAGGTGATCGGCTCCGGCTGATCGTCGTCCTCGGCCGTTTCAGCGAAGGTCGCAGCAGCATCGCCGCCGATCATCGAAGCCGGATCGGGCTCGGGCTCGTCGACTTCGACATGCTTCTGCAGCGAGTGGATCAGGTCTTCCTTGAGATCGCCCGGCGACAGCGTTTCATCGGCGATTTCGCGCAAGGCCACGACCGGGTTCTTGTCGTTGTCGCGATCGATCGTGATCGCAGCGCCCTGCGAGATCAGGCGGGCACGGTGGCTTGCCAGAAGCACAAGCTCGAAACGGTTATCGACTTTGTCGATGCAATCTTCAACGGTGACGCGGGCCATTGCCTGTCCTTTGGATCTCAAGAGCGCAACTAAAATCACGGATGCCGAGCGACGGTCCGTTGCTGCGCCGATTAACAACACCGGAGCCCGTCCAGCCGTCGGCTTGACGGTATGCGCGGCTCCGATTTCAGGAATTAACCTGCCCGATACAATCAAAACCACATAAATTCAAGTTTTTCCTGCATTGCGGAAAAAGATATCCAGAAATCTCGGCTGCGGCAGCGTTCGACATAAAAATGATATCCAGCAACCACTTCCAATCGATTGGCTTTGACATCCGCTTAAATGATGATTGAATATCGTTAAACCCTGATGAGCCATGGAGAAATAGACATCCGCGCGAACAGCGCTCCGTCCCACTCATCAGAAAAAAAATCTAAACAAAGCTGGATATTTCTTATTCTTAGCAAAAAACTGCGAGAAATAGCTATTCCAAGCGGAATTTTCTTAGACTAAAGCGAACGTTGGCTTAGAAAGCTGGAATATGATGAGATCTTAATGTAATCGAATTATTCTGCCGCCGGGGACACTTATTGCTCGCTAAGGTTGAAAATTAAAAACATTGAGACAACAAAAAGGAATTACGATGTTCGACCCACGCGAAAAAATCGCGCTCTTCATCGATGGGGCCAATCTCTACGCCGCGTCGAAAAGCCTTGGTTTCGACATTGATTATCGCAAGCTTCTCAAAGCCTTCCAGAAGCGCGGCTACCTGCTTCGGGCGTATTACTACACGGCGCTGATCGAGGACCAGGAATATTCATCGATCCGGCCGCTGATCGATTGGCTAGACTATAACGGTTACAAGGTTGTGACAAAGCCGGCCAAGGAGTTCACCGATTCCCTCGGGCGCCGGAAGATCAAGGGCAACATGGACATCGAACTGGCCATCGATGCGATGGAACAGTCCGAGACGGTGGATCACCTGGTGATCTTTTCCGGCGACGGCGATTTCACCACACTGGTGGAAGCGCTGCAGCGCAAGGGACGCAAGGTCTCCGTCGTTTCGACCATGGCAACCCAGCCGCCGATGATCGCCGACGATCTGCGCCGGCAGGCCGACCACTTCATCGAGCTTGTCAGCCTGAAAGCCGAAGTCGGCCGCGACCCCTCGGAACGCTCGGTCCGGGTGACCGAGCCGGTCAGCGACGAATTCCACAACTGAAATGAAAAGGACCGGCTGATCGCTGCCGGTTCTTTTTCGATTTAAACGCCGTTCAGCGAATTAACGGTCCTTCAGCAACCGGCTCTTTTGCCGGTTCCAGTCGCGTTCCTTTTCGCTTTCACGCTTGTCGTGCAGCTTCTTGCCCTTGCCCAGCGCCAGCTCGAGCTTCGCCCTGCCTTGATCGTTGAAGTAGATCTTGAGCGGGATCAGCGTCATGCCGTCGCGATTGATCGCGCTTTGCAACCGGTGGGCCTCGCGCTTTGACAGCAGGAGCTTGCGGCGGCGGCGCGGCTCGTGGTTGAACCGGTTGGCCTGCAGATATTCCGGCAGATAGGAATTGATCAGCCACATCTCGCCGCCCTCGTCGGTGGCATAGGATTCGGCGATATTGGCCTTGCCTTCGCGCAGCGACTTGACCTCGGTGCCGGTCAGAACCAGACCGGCCTCGTAGGTATCGATGATCTCGTAGTTGAAGCGGGCCTTCCGGTTCTCCGCGACAATTTTCTTGACCACGCGCTGGCTGCCCTTCGGTGCCATCAGTTCATCAGCCCCGCATGGCGCAGGGCTGCGTCGATGGCTGCCTCGGTTGCCGGCTCGAGCGTCGACAACAGCGGCGAACGCACGGTGCGGTTCATCTGGCGCAGGCGGCCCAGCGCATATTTCGCGCCGCAGAGGCCCGGCTCCATGAAGATCGCCTTATGCAGCGGCATCAGCTTGTCCTGATAGTCGAGCGCCTTGGCGTAATCGCCGGCAAGCGTTGCTTCCTGGAACTCGGCACAGAGGCGCGGCGCCACGTTGGCGGTGACGGAGATGCAGCCAACGCCACCATGCGCATTGAAGCCAAGCGCCGTCGCATCCTCACCCGAAAGCTGGACAAAGCCCGCGCCGCAGGCCATCCGCTGCTCGGAGACGCGTTCGATCTTGCCGGTTGCATCCTTGACGCCGATGATCGACGGATAGGCCTTGTGCAGGGCAGCCATCGTCTCAACGCTCATATCCACGACGGAACGGCCGGGAATATTGTAGATGACGATCGGCAGCTTCACACTCTCGGCAATCGCCGCGTAGTGCGCGAAAAGACCCTTCTGGGTCGGCTTGTTGTAATAGGGCGTGACGACCAGGACGGCATCGGCGCCAGCCTTTTCGGCGTGCTGGGCCAGTTCGATCGCCTCGGTGGTGTTGTTGGAGCCGGCGCCTGCGATCACCGGCACGCGCTTTGCCGCGGTCTCGATGCACAGTTCCACCACGCGTTTATGCTCGGCATGCGACAGGGTCGGCGATTCACCGGTGGTGCCAACCGGCACCAGACCGTGACTGCCTTCGCTGATCTGCCATTCGACATGCGCGGCAAAACTATCCGTATCCACGGCTCCGGAAGCAGTGAACGGGGTGACGAGAGCGGGAATGGATCCCTTGAACATGCACGACTCCTGACGGCCCGGGAGCTTGAAACCAACCCACGCTTTAGCCGCATTTCATGGTTAGAAAACTGGCGCACCATAATCATGTGAGGTGCCTGCGGCAAGCACTCTATCGCGCCATTCGTTGCCGGTTCCCGTCTATTACGCCGGTATCAATGGCGGTTTTACGTATTTCAGGACCCGACCGGCCGCCGGCATGGACGCGCCGGAATTTATGGGATTGAATGAAAACGGGTAACCTTTCGTTAGCAATTGCATCGCCAAATGAGAGACTGTCGCGGGGAAGCATGGGGTTCTGGATGCGGGGGCATATGTTTCGCCACATGATTGCGATGCTGGGCGCGTCGGCGATGCTTTTGTCGGCATGGGCCGTTTCAGCACAAGAGCTGCAGGTTCCACTGCCCCGGTCGAAGCCCCAGACGCTGGTGAAGTCCGGACGGGCCCCTTCCCCTGAAGTCACCGGCTCGATCATCTCCGCCACCGCAGCCGTGCCGGTCAGCTCCGGTCTGAAGGCCGGGCTGGACGCGCTGTCCAACAGGGACGCAGCCAAAGCAATCCTGGCGCGCAACGCGCTGGCCAAAGACACGCTCGACCGCCACATTCTCACCTGGGCCATCGCGGTTTCCGGCCAGAAGGGCGTACCATCCTACGAAATCGCCGCCGCGCAGCAGGAGCTGAAGGGCTGGCCGGGGCTTGGCGCGCTGCGTGCCAATTCCGAGCGCGCGTTGTATCGCGAGAACCCAGCCACCGCGGACATCCTTTCGGCCTTCGGCACGACACGGCCGGAAACGGCCGATGGCACCATCATTCTTGCTCGCGCCCATCAGGCCAATGGCGACAAGGCGGCCGCCGCCAACCTGCTTCGTGGCCTCTGGTCGAAGGACGCGCTCGACAAGGCCACGGAAACCAGGATCCTTGAGGAATTTCCGAGCCTTCTGACAACGAACGACCACAAGCGGCGGATGGAAATGCTGCTTTATCGCGGGCGCCTCGATCAGGCTGCCCGCTTCAGCGATCTTGGCAAGGCGCAGTCGCTTTATCGCGCCTGGATCGCCGTTGCCAAGAAGGCCGGCAATGCGGCGGCGTTGATTGCCGCTGTCGATCCCTCCTGGTCGAAGGAACCGGCCTATCTGTTCATCCGCGTCGA
The DNA here is from genome assembly GCF_025847205.1 of Pararhizobium sp. YC-54. GTDB lineage: Bacteria > Pseudomonadota > Alphaproteobacteria > Rhizobiales > Rhizobiaceae > Pararhizobium. The sequence continues at coordinate 358,009 of NZ_JAOYTH010000002.1, forward strand.
ATATCTGCGCAAGCAGGAGAAATACGAGGAAGCGGCCAAGCTGCTCACCAACCTGCCGAAAGACAAGGATGCACTGGTCAACCCCGGGGAATGGTGGGTCGAGCAGCGGATCATCAGCCGGGGATTGCTGGACGAGGGCAAGTTCAAGGCGGCCTATGCGGTCGCGGCCAATCACGTTGCCAGCGATCCGGCCGATGTCGTCGATGCGGAGTTCCATGCCGGCTGGTACGCCTTGCGCGGGCTTGAAGACCCGGCGATCGCCGCTAAGCATTTTCAGCGAATCTTGAAGGCCTCCAACAGACCGATCTCGGTGTCGCGTGCCTGGTACTGGATGGGTCGTGCCGCCGAAGCCGGCGCTCCTGGAAAGGCCGCCGAATATTTTGCCAAGGCGGCAACCCTTCCCGGCACATTCTACGGACAGCTTGCCGCAGCCAAGCTTGGCCGCACCGGGCTGAACGTCACCTACCCCTCGCCGAGCGCCGACGACCGCGCCCGATTTGAAGGCCGCGAGGCGGTCCGCGCCATTGCACGGCTGGAGGAGGCCGGACATGGCTGGCGCGCCGACAGCCTCTACCGGTCGCTGGCCGAGGCGCTGACAAGCCCCGGCGAGCTTGCCATGCTTTCCGCGCAAGCCGAAAAGACCAGGGGGCATCAACTGTCGCTGCAGATCGGCAAGATCGCCTTCGGCCGCGGTATCGACGTCGCCGCCCTTGCCTTCCCCATCGGCGTCATTCCGGCAAACGCCAATATCAGCGGCGCGGGCAAGGCACTGGCCTATGCCATCGCCCGCCAGGAAAGCGCCTTCAACCCGGCCGCCATTTCGCCTGCCAATGCGCGCGGGCTGTTGCAGATCCTGCCCGGCACGGCAAAAGGCGTGGCCGGGCGGCACGGCCTTGCCTATTCCAAGGAGCGGCTGACCACGGATATCGCCTACAATGCCACGCTCGGCGCCCATTATCTGGGCGAACAGATCGATGATTTCGGCGGGTCCTACATCCTCACCTTCATCGCCTACAATGCCGGACCGCGCCGCGTGCCGGACTGGATCAACCGTTACGGCGACCCGCGCGGCAAGCCGGTCGACGACGTGATCGACTGGGTCGAGCGCATTCCCTTTGCCGAAACCCGCAACTATGTGCAGCGGGTGATGGAGAACTATCAGGTCTACAAGTCCCGGCTCGGGCAGACGGCCGATATCGTTCAAGATCTCCGTGTAGGCCGCTGACGCCACAGCGCCACGCGTCATTCACGAAGCCATAGGACACGACAGCATCGGGAATACCCCCTCTGCCCTGCCGGGCATCTCCCCCTCAAGGGGGGAGATCGGGAGCAAGAGGCCAGCCCCGCGCCAATCTCCCCCCTTGAGGGGGAGATGCCCGGCAGGGCAGAGGGGGGGTGAGAAGGCCACTGGCGTGTACGCTGTCACGACGCGCAAAGGTCGCTGTAGCGCTTTAAATCTGCTGCATCAGCACCCAGATTGGCAGACGGCATAAAGACCCCTCTTTCGACATCTTCGCGATTCGCTATGGTTCTCCCAACATTCAGTGAAGGGAGACATCGTGACGAAGCCGATCAATACCAGCTTTCAGGAACGCCGGTTTTCAGCCAGCGACGGATTGCAGCTTTATGCCCGCGACTATGGCCATGACGATCCAGGAACGGCAGCATTGCTGCCGATCGTCTGCCTGCCCGGCCTCAGCCGCAACAGCCGCGACTTTCATCTTCTGGCAATGCAGCTCTCCACCCATCCCGAAAAACCGCGCCGCGTCGTTGCGCTCGACTATCGGGGGCGCGGGTTGTCAGGCTGGGATTCGGACAAAAGCCGGTATCAGCTGCCCGTGGAAGCCGAAGATGTGCTCAGCGCATGTGCTGCGCTCGATATTTCCCGGGCAATCTTCATCGGCACGTCACGCGGCGGCCTGATCCTGCATCTTCTCGCTGCCATGCGTCCTGCGCTGCTTGGCGCCGTCGTGCTCAACGACATCGGGCCGGTCATCGAAATCAATGGCCTCATACAGATCCGGCAATATCTGCAGGCGCAACCGGCGCTGCATACCTGGGAAGAGGCGATAGACAACCTGAAACGGGTACATGGCACGGCCTTCCCGGCCCTTGATGATGCAGACTGGCAAGATATGGCGCTGGCGATCTTCCGGGAAAAGGGCGGCATGATCGTCGCCGATTTCGATCCGGCCCTGATCGAGCCGCTGAAAAGCATGGATGCCAACACGCCGGTTCCGGACCTCTGGGCACTCTATCAGGGTTTTCAGCCGATGCCGTTGATGGTCATCCGGGGCGAAAACTCCAGCATTCTGTCACAGGCGACCTTGGTGGAGATGGCAAAACGGCATCCGGGCATGACATCCGTGACGGCAGCGGGGCAAGGACACGCGCCGCTGCTGCACCGGCCCGACGTGATCGCTGAAATCACGGCATTCATCGACAGCAGGTCATAAGGGCACCGTTTCGTGCGGCCGGACGGCACGGGAAAAAGTTCCAAAACGGAAAAAGCCCGGTCTTTCGACCGGGCTTTCCATCACTGACATGAAGCCAGAGATTAGAAGTCGCGCTGCAGACGGACGAAACCGGTAACTTCGTCGCCACCGATGTTATACGTGTCGTTGTCGTCGACGTCCTGATACTGAACGGTAACGAGCGACTTCAGACCATCGGTGATCTGGTAGCCAGCCGTCAGGCCAACACGCCAAGCATCAGAGTTGGTGAAAGCGTAGTCGCCGAAGTACTGAGCAGCCGGAGTGATGGTCAGCTTGTCGGTTGCCTTGAACTCATACGATGCTGCAACGGTCCATTCGGATTCGTTGTAGTAAGCGTTCGGGTCAGATGCCCAGACGCCAGCCAGGGCGAACGTGCCGGCACCGAGTTCAGCGGACAAGATTGCGCGGATGGCGCCTTCTTCACGCTCTGTGTCGAAGCCGCCGAGCAGGGTAGCAGTTACGCCGCCGACCGAACCGGAGACCATGGCAGCAACGCCAACGCCGTTGTCATGTGCATTGAAGGAGTTCGGGAGCTGCGGACCAATAACAGCAACCGGGCCGCTGATGCCTTCGAGTTCGTCAACCGAGATACCGGCCTTGAATGCGCCGCCATCGTAGGTGTACGAGATCGAGTTGAACAGGGTGTTGGTAGCAAGCGCATCGGTTTCGCCGGCAATGCCGTCGTCCCACCAGCTGTAGTAGTAGCCGAACTTGAAGCCGGCGATCGCGAACGATGCCGTATCCAGGAAGGTCGAACCGCCGTCGTTGGTGTTGTCTGCATTGGTCTGCAGAACGATGACGCTTTCGAGCGTGCCAAGTTCAGTGTCGTTCTTGGCGTCGAACTGCAGCTGACCACGGGTAAAGGTATCCCAGTCAGACGTACCGCGACCACGCGAAGAACCGTCGAGCGCCAGGTCCGGACCGAAGTTGGTCTGGAAGCGGACGTAACCGCTGATCTTCAGGCAGGTTTCCGTGCCCGGGATGTAGAAGTAGCCAGTGCCGAAAGCGTCGCAAACGCGAACGTATTCCATTGGTTCCGGCTCAGCAGCAACGATTGCGTCAGCTGCCTGGGCGCCGGATACTGCTGCGAGAGCTGCAGCGGAGCCGAGAAGAAGGCTCTTGATGTTCATTTCTGACCTCCAGTCAAAAGTTTCAAACAGGTCTGGGTATTATACTGAAGGACAGTATTCCCTGCCCCATCCCCAACATTTAAGAAGTCGGACGATCAACCGCCCTTGCTTCCGGAGTTGAAAATACAAGACGGGACCGTGGGCGCAATCACCAACTTGCCAGTTCGCTCTGTTTGATGCGCCCTTCCCCCTGCGCTGTTGCTGAAACGACACAAAATCGCCTCAAGCGGCCGGAAGTTCTTAACAAGACATTAAGAAAACCCTTTATTCGTCGGGGGTTAGCCGCGCCCGCCGCGGCGTGGCCCGTGTCATAACGAGGCAAAAATGGGGCGAAACGGCGCTGCGCAGCGGGATTCGCCGTACCGCGGCAGGGCGCGCTGCAACGGCCGCAACAACAATCGCGCATATTCAAGAACGGGAATCACGATGCCATTTGACCAGATCAGCAGCACGATTCGCAGAATCACCTCTGGCAGGTGCCTTCGGGACGATTCGTGAGCGCTCGACGAACGATCAAATACGTACCGAGTTTATCGCACGCCCAGTCCTGGCGGACAGCGGCGCCAACCATGCCACCGGATTCGGCAACGGGCGCGGCAGAGTAAACAGCTCAGTGGGAATCAATGGCGGCATATAAAGAAGAAAGATTAGCGCACCTGCCCACTCCCCGCGTGCTGAAGATTTGGTTGGGCATCTGCGACGTCACAGTCAACGGCGCAACGGCAACACGAAACGAAACGAAAGACGGGATCGAACGCAGCCAGGCGTCTCGTCGTCGCAAAAGCGGCAAGGTGCCGGTTGCCGCCGATATCAGACGCGGCAATCGATGCGTCGCAGCGGACGGAGGGGAAATTCAGGGGAATGGCGGAGAAGATGGCCGCCGACTTCTCGGCACTAATAACTCAGTTGCAAACCGGCCATTGCTTTTTCTGTGTTTTTTCGAATTTCATATGCCTATTGCATCTCAATTGCCTCTGGTGGCAACACGAGAGATTGGTACGGGGATTAGGACCAGATGCCTAGGAACAAGCTCACAGCCACACAAATCAAGGCCGCAACGAAGCCTGGGCGCCTTGGCGACGGTGACGGCTTGTATCTGGTAATCCGCAAAGACGGCCGCAAATCATGGTCCTTCCTTTATATACGCAACGGCGTAAGGCGAGAGATGGGGCTTGGGGCCTTCGGGAGCGGGACTGGCCAGGTTTCCCTCGCGGACGCGCGCGTGAAAGCTGAAGAGATCCGGACCATCCTTGGGCGGTCTGGTGATCCCTTCGCCGAGACCGAAGAGCGAAAGGCGAAGAAACAGGCTCATACCTTCCAACAGGCCGTTACCGCCTTCCTGAAAAGTCTCGAAGGAAAGTGGAAGAACGAGAAGCACCGGGCGCAATGGGAGATGACGCTCGGCGAGGCATACAGCAAGCGTCTCCTGAAGATGAACGTGGCGGCGATAACCACCGACGACGTCGTTGCGGTACTGGAGCCCCATTGGAAAGAGAAGAACGAAACAGCCTCCCGGCTCCGCGGCCGCATCGAGCGGGTTTTGGATTACGCTCGCGTTGCAGGGTGGCGAAGCGGCGAGAACCCTGCAAAATGGAAGGGACACCTCGAACACCTTCTCGCGAAGCCAGATGAGAAGATGAAGCGCGGGAACCACGCGGCCATCGACTTCGCCGAGATGCCGGCCTTTATGATCGAGCTTGGGACGTTGGGCGGCATCTCAGCACGCGCACTTGAGTTTCTAATCCTAACGGCCGCGCGCACATCCGAAGTGCTGCTCGCAACGTGGGATGAGATCGACCTGACGAACGCTGTGTGGACTGTGCCAGCGGAACGCATGAAAGCAGGTCGAGAACATAGAGTCCCGTTGACCAAACAAGCCATGCAGATCCTTACCGCCATGCAGAGCACCCGCCTCAACGACTTTGTCTTTCCAGGGATGAAAAAAGACTCGCCTCTTTCAAACATGTCGATGCAAAAATGCCTGCGGGCGCTGGAAAAGGACCAAGTCGCCACGGTTCACGGTTTCCGCAGCGCCTTCCGCGATTGGGCCGGCGACCGTACCACCTTTCAGCGTGAGGTCATGGAGGCAGCGTTGGCCCATTCCGTCGGCGACAAAGCCGAGCAAGCCTATCGCAGAAGTGACGCGCTGGAGAAGAGGCGGAAACTTATGGATGCATGGGCCAACTATATAAGTTCAACTCAGAACAGCAAAGTTATCCCACTTACCGTTCGCAAGTAGCGTTTAAAAAATAAAATAACAACCTATAGATTCGATTTGACGATCTATTTCAAACTCCCTGTGCGCCATAGTTGACACTAGGGATTTCCTAACGTATCAGGATCACAGTTCTTTGATTTGGAACATAGCCCCTCTCTATAGGGCAACGCCGCTCGTGGCGCTGACTGGAGCAAACTCGAATAATGACCACGGCATGTGGTCTAGAGGTTTGATCCAGGTGCTGCATGCCGAGGCACCTTTTGAAAAAAAGGAGCGAGTAGCATGCAAACTGAGAACACCCCCACCCTACTGTCCATCAAGGACGTCTGCGCGCTGACCAGCCTTTCGCGGACTGGAATCAATAAGGCACGTGCCATCGGTCGCTTCCCGCAAGCGGTTGAAATCCACGGACGCCGTATCGCCTTTGTCCGAGCAGAAGTCCTGGATTGGATCAATTCACGGATTGCGGCGCGGGACGGAGCAGCCCAGTGAGAAATGAAAAGCCCCAGATCTCCGTCGAGATCCGGGGCTTTTCGCTTTCAGAACCAACGTGAACTTAACAAGAACATCTAAATAAGTCAATTCACATAACCCGCCCGCCTACAGGGCCGAAGCCTGGAACACGAGACCGGGTGGTTGCTCGTCCGCAGCGCCAATGCTGCCGTGGTGGAAGCCGGAAGGCTGGAGCGAATTAAGCTGTCATTGTTGAGCTTGGGTTGGAATGGCCCCGGCATGATGACAGCAGGACGCGGGCGAGCACATACGGCCCGCACGGTCGCCATGGCATCAGAACCACCGTGGATGACCCGCCGTCATTGCCCTGACAAGGCAGCGAAATGGAAGCACAGGCCGACCGGATGACCCCGGCCTTCGTCAGTGGACGAGCTTTTGGTTCTGTTTTGCTTCGCCCCGGGCGGAGGGCGACGTGTGCCCATTTTCTTCTTCCTTCAAGCGAAGCGCCTCTAAAAATCATCCCTAGTCAGGGATGCAGGATCGAAACCAAACCGCGTCGACCGCAAGGTCGAGGCCCCCTCTTTCAAGATTGGAGATGCAATGACAAAGACACCAAACGCGGAAGCAATCGAGTTTGTGATCGCGGTTCTCTGGATCTCGGGTCGGACCGTTTCTGACATCGCCAAGGCCACAGGTAAGAGCCGCGGCGCTGTTTCCGGGATTATAACGAGATCGGGAATCCAAAGAGCGGAGATGTCAGCCGACGAACGGCGTGACTTCTTGCTGAAGATGAAGGCCGACCGACGCGACGAAGGGATGCTGAATAAGTTCGATTGGATTGCCAGGTACGCCAACACCAACGGAGCCGGCCGCTGATGAACCGACCGATCTCGCCTCAACAACTGGACAAGATTCTGGAATCCAAGCCGCGCTCGTCTGGGTCGCGCATTATCTGGACTTTGCCGGCCATCGGGCAACGGATTGGCGTTGGTCCGGACTTCGTGCGGGACACGCTGGCAAAGCAGGAGGGCACGCCCATCAAGCAAATTGGCGGCCGATATTTTGCCTTCGAGGATGATCTGATTCTATTCCTGCGGCGGTAAGTTATAAACGGCCGGGTCTTTAACATGTGGTGTCTCAAAGAACCTCATCGCATGATCGACGAGATTTCGATAACGCCTGGCATCCTCGATCGTAAAAGTGACATTCTGATCCTGGGCGGCGATGTTACCGATCGCTAGGACATCCTCGAAAAGGTTCGCTGCGGTTCCATCAATGGACCCCTGCGTTCGAAGCCAACGCAGCACTTGACGCGGCGAAGTCATCCAGGATTTTCGAATGCCTTGTCTGGTCGCTTCACTTCGAAGCACCTCTTCAACTTCCTCGCACATTTCCAGCAACGCAGCCCGTGGAGAGAGGCGGGCAATCTTCTCGAAATGGCTTATTTCTTCGGCTGTTGCTGTGGTGGTTACGGCATCGGCAGCGGGCGGCGGCAACTGCTCTACCACTTTTTCCGCCTCGTCAAGCCGGAAGGAAACTTCGGTTTCGTTGTGCCTGAGATGCAGCCGTGGAAGCAGTGGTCGGATTTCATTTCTAAAAATCCAGACACCTCCAACAAACGCGCTCGGCCACGCCAAAGATGATATTATCGAAGCAACGAAATCCAGATAGTTCACATTCCACCCCACACGCTATGGCGGTGAGTAGAACAGACCTTCTGCTTACCTACAAGTAGCTGGTTTAAACCACGAATTCCGCCCCGAAACCATTATCGGGTTGCGCTGCGGATCAGACATAACGTGGTCTATGAAGCTATGGCCATTTAAATCTGAAAAGAAAGCGCTGACCGACGAGGCAATCCTCGAGATGCTCGGCGGCGGCATGCCTACAGCGACCGGAGTTGCCGTATCGGCGGAGAGCGCCTTGCGCGTCCCGGCCGTTGCCTCAGCGGTCCGCACGATCTCCGAAGCTGCTGCCAGCCTCACGGTTAAGGTCGTTGAGATTGGCGCCGACGGCCGGGAAACGGAAGTGCCGGGCCATCCCGTCACCGACCTCCTACGCGGCGAAGCGAACGATTTCACCTCCGGTTTTGAATTGATCCGATCGCTCATGGTAGACGCGCTCAGCCGTGATGCCGGCGGCCTGGCTTGGGTGAATTGGTCCCGCTCGGAAGGCAAGCCCGTCGAAGTTATCCGCCATCGTCCTGGATTTCTTCAGGTTGATTATCCCGATGACGATCTCCGCCCGGTTTACCGGATCCGCGGTGTTGTCGAGCCGGCGCAGAACATCATCCACCTTCGATCTACCTTCACAAAGGCTCCGCTGACTCTTTGCCGGGAGGCCATCGGCGTTGCTGTCGCGATGGAACTGCATGCAGGGAAGATTTTTGGCAAATCGGCACGTCCTTCGGGAGTGATCGAAGCTGACGCCAAGATGAGCGAAGAGGGCGCGAAGAGGATGCTCGCGGCGTGGAAGGCAGCCATGGAGGGCGTCGAAAATGCCGGAAAAACCGGCATTTTGTTCGGCGCCACTTGGAAGCAGATGCAGTTTTCAAGCGTTGACAGCCAATTCCAGCAGCTGCGGCTTTTTCAGCTGCAAGAAATAGCGCGCGCCTTCAACATCCCCGCATCCATGATTGGCGATCAGTCCAGAAGCACTTTCATGAATGCTGCAGAAATGCAGCGCCAGTTTCTCCAGTTGTGCCTTGAGCCGTGGTTGCGATCGCTCGAGTCGGCCTTCCGCCGTGCACTTTTCACCAAGGACGAACGCACGCGTTTCGCCGTCAGATTCGAAAGAGACGATTTTTCGAATGTCGATTTGACAGCCCGCGCGACTGCAATTTCCAGCCTCGTTTCCTCCAGGACGATCAATCCGAACGAAGCCAGATCGTGGTTAGACCTCCCGCCTTATCCGGCAGGATCCGAGTTCGCCAACCCGAACACAGGAAGCAGCCAGCCAGGCGCGCCGACAGCGGTGCCTGATGCAAAGCCAGCCGAGCCGAAGGACGACGCCGATGCAGCTGAATGAGGCCCTGGCCTTCATCGACGACTCGGAACGCGGCGCCACGCTCGAGCTTCGTCATCCGGTTTCAGGCGCCCCGACTGGCATGAAACTGGTCGTGGCCGGTCCCGACTCCAGAACGCAACGCGCGGCCCGCCTTGCCACCGCGGACGAGCTTTCCGACCTGGCCCGCGCCGACGGCACCGTTTCCGCTGAAGACCGTGAGCGCGCCACGATCGCGGGATTGGCACGGTGCATTCTTTGTTGGGAAATTATTGAAGACGGAGAGGCATTGCCGCTCACGCATTCCGCCGCCTGCCGTCTGCTGTCCGTCAGTTGGGCGCGCGAACAGGTCGATGCTTTCGCCGGCAATCGAGCCAATTTCGTCGGAGGTCAGAAGTGACCGATCAGAGCGAGCACATCGCCATCCTCTTGAGTGTTTTTCTTGTGGCCATCCTCCTGGTCGCAAATTTCTGGAGGCACCGCTGATGCACCACGCATTTTTTGAAACCAAGGTTCTAGCCGACGACGATGGGGCAATTTCGGGCTTGGCCTGGAAGTTCGGTGTTCCCGATCGTATGGGCGATTGGATTGAGCCCGGCTCTTTCAAGAACGCCAAGATGCCAATACCGCTCCTGTTTGGCCATGACATGGGTGACCCCGTTGGAGCGTGGGAATCCGCCACCGAGAAATCGGATGGCCTGCACCTCAAGGGAAAACTGCTGGTCAACGACGTCGCCCGCGCTCGCGAAGTCAGTGCGCTCGTCAAGGCCGGCGCTGTTCGCGGACTTTCCATCGGCTTCATCATCAAGAACGCGAGCGCCCGTTCCGGCGGCGGCCGCACCATCAAGAACCTCGAGCTTCTCGAATGCTCGCTGGTGACCATCCCGATGCATGCAGACGCGAAAGTCGTCTCGGCGAAATCGGCCATTCAGGCCCTCCAGCTTGCATCCGCCATCAACCGCGCCGCGGCGCAATTCGGAAGGAACTGAAAATGCAGCATGTCATGAAAAAGTCGCTGCTCGGCAGCGCGGCAATCATTGTCCGCAAGGGTGAAGAAGACGATCCAGTTTCGGTTGTCGTGAAGAGCCTCGAGGATCTTCAGAAGGCTGTCGATGAACGGCTGAAGAAGGTCGAGGGCGGTGCCGAACTCAAGGCGCTGATGGACCGGCTTGCCGAAGTCGAGAAAAAGGCAAATCGTCCAGGCGCTGGCAAGGCAGACTCGAAGGAACAGGAAGAGATCGAGCGCAAGGCGTTCGCCAATTTCCTGCGCACGGGCTCCGATATCGAGGTCAAGGCGGCGTCCAGCGACACAGACACTGCTGGCGGGTACCTGGTGCTGCCCACGATCGATTTGTCGATCCGCTCACTTATGTCCGACCTGTCGCCGATGCGCGGCCTGGCCGAAGTCGTTTCGATCAGCACCGACCGGTACGAACGTTTTTACAGCATGAACAAGCGCGGGGCGCAGTGGGTGAGCGAGCGTGACACGCGCCCGCAGGACACCGCCCGTCCGGACTTGGTCAAGCAGAGCTATCCGGTTTCGGAACTCTATGCCGCTCCAGCCGCAACCCGCCACCTCATCGATGATGCCGCCACGGATATCGCATCCTGGCTGATTAACGGTGCCACTCACGATTTCGCTGAAACCGAAGGCGAGGCATTCCTCGAGGGTGATGGTGTCGACGGCAAGCCCCGCGGTTTGCTCGATTACGGTACGGCCGTCGAAAAGGACTTCACCCGTGTGTGGGGCAAGCACCAGTATATCCCGGCCGGTCACGCCACGGCGCCGACCGACGCAAACCTCGTCACCGCCTGCATCGCGATCGTCGCCAAGCTTCGCAAACCTTACAAGTCCAACGCGCGCTGGCTGATGAATTCCACCACGGCCGCCCGCCTGATGGGCATCGTGGATGCAAACGGCCGTCGCCTGTGGGCTCCGACCGGCAATCTGATCGAAGGCGTCGAGCATCCATTGCTCGGCTATCCGGTCGAAATCGACGAAGGCATGCCCGATCTCACCGACGGTGCGGGTGCTCACCCGATCGCGTTCGGAGACTTCAAAGCTGGGTACGTCATCGTCGACCGTTCCGGCATCAGCGTGAAGCTGGACGAAGTCACCGTGAAGGGCCGCACGATCTTTGATGTCTACAAGCGCGTCGGCGGCGGTTGCGGCGATTTCAACGCCATCAAATTCATCAAAATCGCTGCGGCGTAAGGGAGACCACCATGCGAAAGGATCTGTATTCCAACATTGGCCTCGCCCTGGCTCTGTCGCCGGCAGTGCAGGCAGCCGCAGTCAGCGGGGTTGCCGTTGATCTGAAGGAGTTCGCATCAGCTCTGGTCGTGGTCAACACTGGCGCCATCGTCGGTGCCGGCGATTTCGGCGCGAAGCTGCAGCATTCGGATACCAGCACCAGCGGCGATTTCGTCGATGTGCCGGCGGCTGATGTGAAGACCAACGCGCCGGCCACCTTGGCCGCTGATACCTCGTACAAGCTCGGCTACATCGGGAAGAAGCGGTTCCTCCGTATTGCCCTGACAAAGGCCGGCGGCACATCCATCGCTGCCGATGCCGTCGTCATCAAGGGCACGCCTGCGCTGGCACCGGTGGCCTGATGCCCACGCGCGCGCCCCGGCTTTGTGTCTGCGGAAAGGTCATTCCCTTCGGAGTGATTTGCCCGTGTGAGGCAGCGAGGGCGCGTGCAAGGAAGGCCGACTTCGACAAGACACGGCCGTCTGCCCGTAAGCGTGGGTACGACAGCGAGTGGGCAAGGGAGGCAAAGGCCTTCCTCGCCCGCCCTGAGAATGAACTGTGTGGCTGTGGGTCCAAGGCTTCCGTCGTCATGCATGTCCATTCGATCGCCAAGCGTCCTGACCTGAGAATGGTGCGTTCCAATTGGGCGCCCGGCTGTCAGCGATGCAATCAACGAGATGCCGCCAAGGAGCGGAAGGAAAGGAAGTAGACCATGCCCGTTTTTGCGACCGCAGGTTCAAAAGTTTACATCGGAACGGCTCTGCCTAGCGGCACGGGCGAACTCACAGCGGATGACTTCGATGATATCGTCTGGACGTCGATCTCCAACCTGGAAACCATTGGCGCCGTGGGTGACACGTCGAACGCCGTCGATGGCACGTTCATCGATCGCGCCCGTGTCGTTCGGATGAAGGGTGCAAGGGATGGTGGTCAGATGGAACTGGTTGCCGGTCTCGATTACAGCGATGCTGGCCAGCTGGCACTGATCGCCGCTGAGAAGAGCCCTCACGAATTCGCATTCAAGGTCGAATTCAACGACAAGCCCGAAACCGGCGCGAGCCCCAAGAACTCGACACGCATGTTCGTTGCCCTCGTCATGAGCGCAAGCGAGCAGTTGGATGGCGCGGACAACCTGATGAAGCTCAACGCTTCTTTGGCGATCAACTCCAACGTCATCCGTACCAATGCCTCTGCAACCTGACCTCGCCCCCCGGCTGGTCAACGACTTGCGGGACTATGGGAAAGGACCGGCGGGGTCCAGTCGCGCGAGATGGACCCCAAATGGAACTAAATTTTTAAACACCAAAAAGGTGCATCGCCGTGATTCTGTCGCTCGAAGAACTGAAACAACAGCTCAATCTGACGGAAGATTTCGGCGATGCGGATGACGCGTTGCTCACGCGAAAGATTTCAGCTGCGCAAGATCATCTTGAGCGGATGCTGGGATACAAGGTTGAGGCCACTTACGGAGGCATCGACCAAGATCCGGTGCCGCCGGCGCTGATCGAGGCCGTCGCTTTGTTGGCCGGGCATCTCTACGAGAACCGTGAAGCCACGTTGGTAGGAGTAAGTGCCCAGGAATTGCCGTTGGGCATCCACGATATAGTCAGCGGCTACCGGGAATGGACAGTCGGATGAGCGGCGACGGCGGACTGTCGAGTTTCCAGAGGCGAATGCGCGCCATTCCGATAGCCGTCAGAGAGGCGGTGGAGCCCGCTCTGGTGAAGAGCGGCGGTGAGCTCGCCGCGGTAATGAAGCAGTTGGCACCGGAAGCGGAGGGCGATCTCAAGGATAGTATCACCGTCACGGCACCCGGCCAACGCACGCCGGCCTACAGCCAGCCCGGCGGTAGCCGCACCGCACGAGAGAACGAAGTCATTGTCACGGCTGGAAACTCCAAGGTTCGATACGCTCACCTGCAGGAATATGGCACCGCTGATGCAAACGCGCAGCCGTTCTTTTGGCCGGCCGTTCGACTGACGAAAAAGCGGATCACCAACCGTATCAAGCGAGCGATCGGCAAGGCTGTCCGCAATAGCAAGGGTGGAAAATGAGCCCGGAAATCGCGCTGCAAAAAGCCATTCGGACACGCCTGGTGCTTACCGAAGATGTCGTCGCGCTGGTGCCAGCGGCTTCGATTCTCGATCGCAACCAGCGTCCTAACCCGCGCCCGTCAGTCATCATTGGCGAAGGGCAGAGTGTGGATGAAGGGGAGAGCATCGGCCGGGCTCTTACACGCGTATACGCCGATCTGCACGTCTGGGTGAAGGAGCCGAGCACCGAGGTTTCAAAAGCCATTGCCGGGGCCATCCGCAACGCCGTCCGCATTGGCCGATTTGCTGGGGTCGATGGGTTTCATTTCGCCGATTGCCGCATCGCCAACACCCGATTCCTGCGCGATCCCGATGGCGAAACAAGCCATGCAGTCGTGACAGTCGAAGCAATCGTAGAGGAAATCTGATGCGGGCTGGGAAGATGGACAGGACCATTCGCATCGACGCCTTCGACGCGGGTGCGGTGAATGATTTCGGTACGCCAACGCCGGGTTTCACGCCGCTTGCGACCCTACGCGCGCAGATCATCCAGGCGTCCACTCAGGAGCTCCTGGAGGCACAGGGCGTGACGGATGACACGGTGATCATCTTCCGCACCCGCTGGATCGATGGTGTCACCAACGCCGGTCGCATCCACTACGACGGTGGTTATTTCAATATCCGGGGAACGAAAGAGATCGGCCGCCGGAAGGGCATGGACCTGCGCTGCGTCAAGGCGATGACCGAATGAGCAGCAAGGGCACACGCGGCGCGAAGGCCACGCTGCAGGCGATCGACGGGGGGTTGAGCGGTGTGCCAAAGGCACCGGCGCACTTCAAGCCGGACATGGTCGCAGAGCGGAACGTCATTGCCGCAGAGTTGGTGGAGCGCCGGATTCTGACGGCATCGATGGTTGGGCTCGTCGAGACCTACGTCTCCGCTTTGTGGATGGTGAGAGAGGCGCAGAAGGAAATCGCCGCGATTGGTCTCCTCGTGAAAACAGCCCATGGAATGCCGAAACCCAATCCAGCGTGCGGGACATTGAAGTCAGCCTTCGAGGCCGTTGCCCGCCTAGGTGCGGAGCTTGGACTTACACCGGCGGCGCGAGCGAAACAGGGTTTCCAGCCCAAGGGAGGCGATGATGACGACGACTCCGATCTGGGTCTATGACGATTCACCAATCGCCGACCCGATGGGATACGGCGAACGCGCCGTGAAATTCCTCCGGGCGCTGCGGCATCCGAAGAACCCCGCTCCGGGCAATCCGTTCCAGCTGGACCGTTGGCAGGAGCGGATTATCCGTCGCATCTACGGTCCACGTCATCCAGACGGCACCCGCATCGTCAAGACGGTGGTGCTGCTACTGCCCCGCGGCAACCGCAAGACCGCACTGTCGGCGGCGCTGGCATTGCTTCACACCGTTGGCCCGGAACGTGTTCCCGGTGGTGAGGTGCTGTCTGCAGCATCCGATCGCAAGCAGGCGCGTCTTGGCTTCACGGAGGCCGTTGGACTCGTGCGGGCGCATCCGAAGATCAATGCCGTCACCTCGATTCAAGACTATAAGAATCGGCTGGTCTCGACGAAATACGGCAGCTTCTATGAGGCCATGTCCTGCGACGCCGGCACGCAGCACGGCCGCACGCCTTGCTTTGCCTTGGCGGACGAACTGCACGCGTGGAAGAAACGCGACCTTTGGGACGTGGTTAAGTCTGGCCTCGTCAAGGTGCCCGGCAGCTTGTTGGTTGTTGCCACCACCGCCGGGCGTGGCCAAGACAATCTTGCCCACGACATCATCGCCGATGCCCGTCGTGTTGCGCGTGGCGATATCGTCGACGAGAGCTTCCTGCCGATCCTGTTCGAAACGTCGCCCGATGCCAATTGGCGGGATGAGAATGTGTGGCGACTGGCAAATCCGGGGCTATCCTGCAATCCAGCGTATCCCGATCTCGAAGGGCTTCGCCAGCTTGCCCGAGAAGCGGAGCGGCGGCCGAATGATCGCGAGGCCTTCCGGCAACTAAACCTCAACACCTGGCTGGACTCGGCAGAGAATCCTTTCGTCTCGATGGAAGCTTATGACCAAGGCGCTCACCCAATCGATCTCGATAAACTGGAAGCGGACCAGACGCCGTGCTGGTTGGGCGTCGACTTGAGCTCCAGTGTCGACCTATCTGTGATCGTGGCGGCATGGCCGGACGGCAACAATGGTTTTCTCGTCCACCCGTGGTTCTTCATTCCGAAGGCGAATGTCCTGGAACGTCAGGATATCTCGGGTGCGCCCTATTTGCGGTGGGTCGAAGAGAAGCTCGTCACAGCGACAGAGGGCAACACCATTGACACCCGCACGGTTGAGGCTGTCATTCGCGAAATTTGCGCGACTTTCAACGTCCAGCAGATCGCATTCGACCCCGCGCTTGCTCGTCCGACGATGAGCAACCTCGTGGAAGACGGCTTACCGGCAATCGAGATGCCGCAGCGCGCGCTGTTTATGATGCCAGCGCTTGCCGAATTGGAGAGAGCCGTCATTGCCGGCAGGCTTATCCATGGCGGTCACCCTGTCTTGCGTTGGACTTTTGCCAATGCCGAGGCGCAAACAAACAGCCACGGGCACATTGTTCGTCTCCTCAAGTCGAAACGTTGGCTGTCGATCGACGGCGCCGTTGCCTGCGCGATGGCCGTGCAATGCGCCGCGGCCGGCGATACGGGGCAATCCATCTACGACAGTCTCGGCGATGATTTTGAAAATTGGGCTATGGCCTGAGAGGATTTTACATGTCCACGGAAGAAGAAAGACTCGTCGTCAGCCTCGAAGCTCGTATTCGGGATTTCGAGAAGAATTTCCAAAAGGCAGAACGGACGGGAGCGCGCACATATCAGGCACTTGCGTCGGGTTCTTCACGCGCGACGAAGGCGATGGAACGCGATGCGCTCCGGTCGTCCACCCGTGTCAGCCAAGCCTTCAACAGCGTCACTGGCCGCATCGGTGATTTCGGCAAGGCGTTCGCGGCGGGGCTCGTCACCACGGCAGGACTGAAAGCTGCGCAGGAGTTGGTGGATACGGCAACCCGAATCGAGAACGCCCTCAAAGTCGCCGGACTGTCCGGCAAGGATCTGACGGCCGTCTATGATTCCTTGTATGAATCCGCCCAGAAAAACGCGGCGCCGATTGAATCTCTTGCGACGTTGTATTCCCGCTTGTCGTTGACGCAGAAGGAGCTTGGCGTCAGCCAGGCCGAACTGCTCGATTTCACGGACCAGATTTCTTTGGCGCTGCGCGTCGGCGGTACGTCGGCGACCGAAGCCAGCGGTTCGCTCTTGCAGTTGTCTCAGGCGCTGGGCGGCGGTGTCGTCAGGGCCGAAGAATTCAACAGCATCCTCGAAGGCACGCCCACAATCGCGCAGGCGGCCGCTGCGGGCCTGGAGGAAGCCGGCGGTTCCGTTGCGCGCCTCCGGTCACTGGTGGTGGACGGCAAGGTCAGCAGCGAGGCGTTCTTTAGGGCTTTCGAGGCTGGTGCCTCCACACTCGAGGCGAAGGTCGCTTCGTCGGAAATGACGGTCAGTCAGCAGTTCGTTCGCCTGCAGAACGTTTTGATCGACACAGCCGGGAAAATGGACGACGCGACGAGCGCCAGTAAAATTATGGGCGGTGCCTTGCAGGATCTCGCCGGTTTTGTGCAGGGCTTTGGTGCAGTCGTCGCCGACATGTCGAAATCGGATCTCGGCGCCTTCGTCAGCTGGATGGCCGGCGGCATTGAGAAGATCAACGAATTCAAAAACGCCCTTGGCGGTATTCCGGGCATCCTCGCTGCGGTTTCCAAGGCAAATCAGGACGTATTCAACGGCCGCCCGATTGGCGACGGCATGAAGGCGGACGGGATTCAAAACCGGATCGATCAGGCTTTCGAGGGCACAGGCGCCGCACCCAAGACTGGCAGACTGCCCGCAGTCGAACCGGTGAAGCGGATCAGCCTTGAAAACTACGCCGTGCCATCGACTGGAAAGAAAGGCAGTTCGGCAGGAGGCGCTGCAGAGCGCGCGGACGAACTTCAGCGTGAGATTGCCGCCATCAAGGAACGCACCGCGGCGCTTCAGGGTGAGACGGCCGCGCAGGCCGGCGTGAATCCACTGGTTGATGACTACGGTTTTGCGATCGAGAAGGCGCGCGCCAAGCAAGACCTCCTAACGGCCGCACAGCAGGCGGGCATCGCCATCACTCCAGAGATGGCCGCCAACATCGACATCCTTGCGGAAGGCTATGCCAACGCGAGCGTGGCGGCCGAACAACTGGCGCAACGGCAGAATAACGTTCGCGACGCCGCCGAGGAATGGGCCGGCGTTTCCAAGGACATCGCCAGCGGCTTCATCTCCGACATGCGGAACCAGGAAAGCGCTATCGATGCCGTTGTGAACGGCCTGGGCAAGCTCGCCGACAAGCTGCTCGACGATGTGTTGAATGCGATTTTTCAGGTCAATTCGGCAGCATCCGGCGGCGGAGGCGGGGGATTGTTCGGTCTTCTCGGTGGCATCTTCGGTGGTGGTGGCGGAGCTGACCCTTGGGCCGGCATGCGCACCGTTGGCGCCAGCCTTCCACTGTTCGCGAAGGGTGGCATTTCCGACAGGCCGGCAATTTTCGGCGAGGCCGGTACGGAAGCCGCGGTTCCTCTCCCGGACGGCCGCAGGATCCCCGTGGACCTTCGCGGAGCTGGTGGCGGTCAACGGAACGTCAACGTCGCTGTCGAAGTCAGCGTGGCCGACGACGGCGCTTTGCGGGCTTACACAAAGAGCGTCGCTCAGGAGGAGGCCAGATCGGCGACCACTACCGGAATCCGTGACTACAACAAGACGATGCCCGATCGGGTCAAGCAGATCAATCAGACGCCAAGGAAACGATAAATGCGGATCCAGCGTCTCCTGGTCGATGCGCTACGCACCAGTCTCCAGACCGGCAAGGCACCGCAGCTGCCTGCCGGCGGCGATCTGCCGTGGCGTTGGTTCCTTGATCTCAATCGGACCCGCACCTGGCACGCGGCCGGGCCGCACGCTCTCAGTTACAACGAGATCGAGGCCTACTGCCGGGTTCGGCGTTGGCCGCTTCAGCAGCATCATATCGACGTTCTTCTCGCCATGGATGACGCTTACCTCGAGCACGTCAGGAGCTCTCAGGCATCTGCGCAAGGCGGCGGCAAGGCGGTGCCGAAGGCTTTCCTCAGTAAGGCCGCTCCAGCCGCGCTGGACGCGGTGTTTGGATGGTGATCGATGGTCTACCTCGATCAGTACAGTCGGAAGTTTCAGCAAAAGCCAATCCTGACCGGCAAAGGGCGTGAGACCGCCATCGGCAAGGTGATGGATGCACTTGCTGATTGGAGGATTTCGCCTTTTGAAGCGGAGGGAGAGGTCAGAGCCGGCCTTCGGCGATCTTTCTGCCTGGCAGGCTCCAGGTGGCCCACAGCCGATCAAGAGGCGGCGTCTCTTATCTCAGAGGTATTCCGACGGAAGGGCGTGGTGCGCCCTTCCTGGAATGACGGCCAAAGGCGATATGCTTCTCAGGGGTTTTGCTACTTCTGCAACGCCTATCTTGAAGGCAGTTCAGGCTTCACTCGAAAATTCTGCAGTACCCGCTGCGCGAAGATGTTGGTGCTGAGTCGAGCCCTGTATCCCGACCGCTTTTGCGATCAGGTTTTCGTCTCGGCCTACAATTTCGTCTACAAGGCGACGGCAATGGCGAACGCAACCACAATGAATTGCGAGCAGTGTGGCGCCGGGTTTCGATCACTATATGCGGAGCGCTTCTGCTCAAAGGCTTGCGTAGGTGCATCCCAGCGGACACGGAAGCAGCTTCCGTGCAAGATCTGCGGAACCCTCTTCCTTCCACATGCATCTCGAGCCAAGTTTTGCAGCCACTCCTGCTACCAGGAATCCCGTAAGAGGCCGAGCTACGTCCTCCAATGTGGATGGTGCCAGACGTCGTTCTTGGCGAACCTGAAAAAAACCGGGTTCTGCAGCAAGTCGTGCAGGGCGAAGATGAGCTATCAGTGCAAGAAGGCGAAGGCCGTCATCCTGCCATTCCCGACGATCTCGCCGGCGGAGTTCGATCGGGAGTTCCAGATCGCGGCTTAGTCACGCATGCGATCGTTTTAGGAAGGTAAAACGGGCGGTATGCGGCTGGTTTTCGACAGAGCTTTGGCAAATGCCTTTATTGCCCTGTCGCGGTTGGCGGCGAACATCAGCTGAGCGATTGCCGCAAACTCTGTCGATGGTATTTCCATGGCCAGGAAGGTGCTGCCCTGACCACCCGCCGACAGCGTGGTCGATATTCTGAGCGCCCCTGTGTTAGGTCCGGTGTCGTCAATTACTGAGGTCTCCACAGCTTCAGCCGTAATAACCTTCGGCCGTCCCGCCGCGGGGCCACGAAATAGAAACGCGTCTTTAAGTTCGATTACTTCCCAAGGATAACTCACCTAGAGTCCTTTCCAGACGTCCTGTAGCTTTAGAGGCTTCGTTTGAAGGCGCCTTTCATGGTGTCCACGTATATTACGAAGTTTCGCCCCGGTTCCGTTATGACAATATCGCCACCAATCTGCTCGATAAGCCCTTGGTTTATCAAAAACGTCGCCCATGTTGAAAAATCCCAAGATGCGAGCTCTTCATGAGCCTTGCGCGGGCCTTCCTCGTACCATGTTTCTGCATCGAACCGCGATATGCTCCCCTCAGCCAATCTCCGTAGAAAGTCGATCTGTGAACCGAATATGAGACCAAATACAAACTCGAAGGCTGCTGCTACACGCGCTTCAGCGAGCTTTGCCACCAGCACCAAGATTTTCTTATCCTCCGGTACGGAGGCCAGGTCTTTGTGCAGACTCTCAGCGATTGTGTTGATGTATGGAAGCTTCACAGAAACCGTTTCAAACCGGGGTTCCTGGTCGAGATGAAGGTCGGGAGCGGCGGCGCGTGGCGCGTTCAGTTGCTGCGATTCAAAATCGATAGATTCTCGCGTCAAACGGCTGATCTGCAGAATTTTCATTCTGACCGCCTTGCGGAACATCCAAGCAATGAGCAGTAAGGCGAGCGGCCAGGCGTTGAATGTCACCTTCGCCCATTCCAGCCACGGAATCGAATTTAGATAATTCCAGGCCGAACTGACTGCACCCATGAAACGCTCCTCCTTCGAAGGATAAGCTCATAGGCAGTAGGTTCCCGCAACGGCACGCCTTCCTTATTCACCGCTATTTCAGTGACGCGCGGCGCAGTGTGAACAGGTTTCCTCAATTTGAGGAAACCTCCAGCCCGGCGCGAGCCGTCGAACAAAAGACCGAAGGGTGTAAACAGTGGTGATACCCTTTAACCTGCCCCACAGTCAGGTACCGGCGGTGTTTTCGGTGCGGCCAGTTCGTAGAGGGCGGACACGTCCAAATTCGTAAAGTTTACGAATTTATCACCGTAGGCTCTGGCCACATTCATAAACTTGACTGCCGCGCTTTGACTCATGCCGAACTCTGCTTCGATCCAAGGCATGAAATTTCCGTGGCCGATGCGCTCTTTCACACTTCCTCAGTTTGAGGGGGTATGCCCAAAACTGGACACACCTGGCCCCGGTGTCAAAAACCGCACCGTGCGGAATTTGCGGAGGTATTCCCCCAATGGGGGTTCATCCTCAATTTGAGAACGGATCGATCATCCACCATCGGTGGAGGTTCACACTCTCCCCATTGGGGGAAGACTCCCGGCAATGGCGGAAGTCTACCACTCTGGCCAGTTTGCCAGCCCGCCAAATGTAGCACAGGTTTACATTTGTCAGCCCTCAGTTTCGATGCGTGGAGATGCATCCAGATCTGGATAGATCTCCAACCAGGTGCGAAATTTCCAGTTGGTGGAACTTTCGCCAGCCCCCAAATTTGGGTGCTCCTCAATCTGAGGAAGACGACGAAATCCGTCGTTCTCAAAAGTACGAAATCCGTCCGTTAGAGATGCCCTGAGATTTCAGGATATCTCGACTGATGACGGATTTCGTGGGCGGTGGCTTTTCCTGCATTTCAGGAAATGCGCTCAAATCTGAGCCGATCAACCGGAACGAATTTTGTACCGCTTTCACACCGTCCGGATTTTGGATGGGGTCAGCCCTCAGATTTGAGGGGTTGCTTTGCCTTCTTGGCGGACGCTTTC
Organism: Pararhizobium sp. YC-54; assembly: GCF_025847205.1. GTDB lineage: Bacteria > Pseudomonadota > Alphaproteobacteria > Rhizobiales > Rhizobiaceae > Pararhizobium. The sequence goes on from NZ_JAOYTH010000002.1 coordinate 379,752, forward strand.
CTCCTTGCCGGCCAGTCCTTGGTCTCATACTCAGCAAATCGCTTTTCCCACTGAGCGAAATCGTAAATTCCGTGTGGGACTGTATGAAACCAAAACGCATGTTCCGCAGCTTCTTCTGCCCAAGATATGATCGTGGCCGCGTTGATCTCAAGCGCACTACGCTTCCCTTTGCGATGCATCATCACCGCCAGAGACTCTTGTCCGTCGACAATGGGATTATGCAAAAGCCGGTTGCGAAGCTCGATGCTGTCTTGGACCAGCGGTATCCGTTCCAACAGCCTTTGCCGCCAGTCGTCGGTTATGGACGTTTCGGGAAGATGCAAGAGCACGTTCAATATTTGGAGATCGCGCCCAATACTGCTTTCGTACAGGAGAGCGAGGCCCATGTCGGTGGTAAGCGGTAGGATGCGTGTTATCGCAGCTTGTACAGCATGCTCAAGCTGAGCGCTGGCTTGTGCGAAACGGCCGATTGCGTTCGCTAAAACGGGGTCAAAATCAGCGTGCGACACCATCTTCATACGATGATGCCTTCTTCTAGGAGTGTCTCAAAAGTTCGATTAGGAATGGCTGACGGTCTTCCACTGGAAGTATCCCGATGTTCTGGTCCCAGAACTCCTGCGCCGCCGGCGCACTCGGGGACCAAGGATTCAGCAGCACGACATCACCGATCTTGACGGCACCGTTTGCTCCGCCAAGCTGCTTATATCGGTGGGCAAGGTAGGCAACGTGTTCGTTCGGATCATCAGGCTCCGGTTCCTCGCCGAAGCCCGCCCTCAGGTCGACACTGAATTCGTCGGCCCTGACACCCAACCGCTCCAATAGCTCGCGCGGGGTGTCTTCTTCAAATTCGACGTAATATCCGTATGGAGTGCCGCTGTTTCCGGTTCTCTGGTAAACATCCCACTGAACCTCATCAAGCAGATCCACAGAAACTCCGAGATCCTTGGCAACCGCTTTTGCACGGGCTTCGCCGATTTGACCTTCTTTATCCATCTGATTCTCTCCTCGTTCATCCGAGAAGTACCCGCGAAGAACGCGCTTGGGCAACTCTGAAGACACTTATCAACAGGGACGAGAGATTAGGAAGGGGATTAGGATCAAGGAAAACCGCATCAAAATTATGCAGCAAAAACATATTCTTACATGAATATAGTGGCGGAGAAGATGGGATTCGAACCCACGATACCCTTCCGGGTATACTCCCTTAGCAGGGGAGCGCCTTCGACCACTCGGCCACCTCTCCGTTAGCGCCTGACTAAGGTTAGACGCCTTTCATTGCAAGGGGTTTTTGCGGTTTCCCGACACAAAATGAAAATTGCGTGTGAACATGGGGTTACGCGAACAGACGTGAACAAACTCGGACTTTAAACCTCGTTACGCAAAATATCCGCGAAGTTTGATGCCTCAACGCGCCGCCTGCAGTTCCCTTATATAGGGAACGTCAGCCCCTCCCTCTGGGCCGTGGCAACAGCGGCGGTGACTGTAAAGGTGTCCGGAACGGTCCGGCCTGACAGGACGCCGAAGGAATTGGCATTGGCCGATTGCCCACGGCGGGGCTGTTGGGCTACTCCTTCTCCATATGACGTTATGAAGGCTCTGCGCCGTTATCGTGCGGGCGGAAGACAACAACAGGTTAGAAATCCACCATGAGCAACGACAGCAAACCGGAAACAAAGGTGACGATCGAAAAACTGCGCAATGGACGATGGGCTTTCGTGCTCAAGCGCGGCACGGTCGTCTATCCCGCCTACGGCCAGTTCGCCAGCCAGCTTCAGGCGCATGCCGCCGGGCAGGCCGCGCTCAAGGCACTGGAAAGCAACCGCTAAGCCGGGCGCTTTTCCCAACAAAAAGGGCCGGGGCTGTTTTCACAACCCCGGCCCTTTGGTTTTCATCGGTGGTATTGACGGCCGGTGTCTCAGCCCTTTTTCGCCAGGCGATCGATCGCGTTCTGGGTGGCGGCGCCGAAATCGCCGTCCAGCGGGCCGCTGTAATAGCCGCGATCCCTGAGCAACGCCTGGATTTCCTTGCGGAAGGCGGGCGTGAAATTGTCCGGGGAGGTCTTCAATTCCTGAAGCTTGGCCGGATCGCCGCCCTCGACGCTTGCCGCCGCCCAGCGCACCGCCTCTTTGGGATCCGCCTTGGTGCCGAGCCCCCAATCGTACAGGCGGCTCAGATTGCCCATGGCATAGGCGCTGCCGGCATTGGAGGCCATTTCGTACCAGTTGCGCGCCTGCGCATAGTCCTGCGGCACGGCCTTGCCGTCATCATAGAACCAGCCAAGCAGCGCCATTGAATAGGCATCCCCGACATTGGCGGCCTTTTCATACCAGGCCTTTGCCTGGGCATAATCCTGCGCCGTGCCGAGACCGTTCTGGTAGGCCCAGCCGAGCGAGGACATCGCGTTGGCGTCGCCGCCTTCGGCCGCCTTCTGGTACCAGGAGAGCGACTGGTCGAAATCCTTGGGAATGCCGTTGCCCTCCCGGTAGAACCAGCCGAGTGTCGCCATCGCATTGGCGTACCCCTGATTGGCCGAGAGCTGATACCATTTCAGCGATTCCGCGAAATCCTGCTGAACGCCGCCATAGCCTTCGCGATAGAGCCAGCCGAGCGACGCCTGGGCGTAGGAATTGCCGTTATTGGCGGCCTGCTCGAACATCGCCTTCCCCTTGTCGATATCGACAGGACCATCGGTGCCGTAGATCGAGAACCAGGCCAGGTTGGTCAGCGCATACATATTGCCGCCGTCGGCCGCCTTCTCGTAGTTGCGGCGCGCCTCGACATAGTTTCGGCCAGCATCGTGCGCGCGGCCGAGCATGTTGACGAGCATCATGTCATCGGGATTTTCGTTGACCGCCTGGGCGCAGGCAGTGAGCGCACGCGCCGAATCGATCTTCAGGAAATTGACGCCGAGGAAGCCCGGCATCGACTGCGGCTCGCCGGCCAGCAGATAGCAGTCGCGCGAGGCCTGCGTGTCCTTGCCGGTCTGCGAGATATTCAGACCCTTCTTCGGCTCGAGCGCTGCGATCTGGGTTTCCGCGTCCGCCCTGTGCTTGCTGTCGGGGTAACGCTCGACGAACCGGGTCAGCGCCGCGCCGTCGGTCGATTGTTTCAGCGCCTCCCAGGCGATTTCGTCCGGCGTCACCGCGGTCTGGGCCGCCTCTTCAAGCAGCTTCAGCTTCTTTTCGGCCAGCATCTTGTAGACCGGGTCGGAGCCATGCTTGCTGAGGAACACCTCGATCAGGTCCTTGTCGGCGAGATCGCGGATGTTTTGCCAGTCGGCAGCCGCTGCGGACTGGCCGTTCGGCGAGACTTCCTGCGTGCTGCCGTTGTTGGTGACGTTGATATTCACTTCCTTGATATTGAGGAAGATCTGCGCACCGCCGAGCGAACCGTAGACGAACGGCTCCTGGCCGCGATTGGTGACGGTTACCACTTCATCGCGAACCTTGCCGAGCGCGATGCGGACATCGACGCCCGGTTCGGTCAGGTATTTTGACAGAGCAGTGGCAAACGGGCTGTTCTTGCCCTCGCCGTCCATCGCAACCGTGCCGGCCTTCGAGGCAAAGGCGACCAACAGGTCGGCCGATTCGGGCTCGACCCGCGCCAGACCGCGGCTGACGGCGCGGGTGGAGATCGAACGGGTCATCGATTGCTCGAAGGGATTGTTGCGGCAGGCATCAAGAATAACCAGTTTCAGCCGCGTCGCACCTTCCAGCGAGCGCTGCACGCGATCGAGCGGGATCGCCTCGTCTTCCACGTCCTTGTCGGTCTTCAAGCTGACATCGACCGGCAGAAGGAAATTCTGGCCGTTCATCTCCATGCCATGGCCTGAATAATAGATGATGGCGACATCCGCGCCGGTGGCCGTGTCCTCGAAATCGCGCAGCGCACGGACCATCGAGGCGCGGTCGAGATCATGCACCGTCATCACCGAATCGAAACCGGCATCCTCGAACGAGGTCTTCATCAGTTCGACATCGTTGGCCGGGTTGTTCAGCTGCGACGTCGCCTCGTATTTCTCATTGCCGATCAACAACGCGACGCGTTTTGCCGCCTCGGCGGAACCGGCCTGAAACACAATGATCGACAGCGCCAGAATAAAGATCGGCAGCCAGCCGTGGACATGACGCTTGAACATGATTTTCCCTCCCCGCTCGCGCAGCCTGCCGGGTGCAATATACCCTGTCGAACCGCGCGAACATGACCCCTGTTTCGCCTGGCACTTTTCGTGCCAGCGCGCTTTGCATGAAAGTATTACGTATGGCCGGGCGGGTTTCAATGTCCGCCTTCAGGCTTTTTTAAGCAAGGATGAAGACAGGGCCACGGGAACCGCAAGCCCAGTGCAAGGATGGCGATGGAAACTGCTACCGTTGCGGGCGCGGCAAAACGTAAAGCGCGCCGATGATCAAAAGTTGCAGCATCCAGCAGAAACGGCGCGCCGCCCAAAAATTTTCCGGAGTTTCCCCATGTCGATGGTGATGCATCTCGCCGAGGCAAAGCCAGGTCAACCGACCACCAGCTACAAGCACTATTATATAGAGCGCCCCTGCCGCATCCTTGTGGTCGGTCAGCATTTGAAGACGAAGACGAAATATCAGTGCCTGTTGCGCCATATTTCGGTCGGCGGCGCCATGGTGGATTTCAACGCCAATATCCTGCTGCCGAAGCATTTCTTCCTGGAAATCGACGGCTTTCGCGAGGAAATCGGCTGTTCGCAGGTGCATCGGCACAGAGCCGAGCTCGGGGTGCGCTTCAACATGCAGCTGGCGCCGGAATTCATCAGCCGCCTGATCCGGATGGATTTTACCAGCGGACTGATCTGAACGCCGCCTGGGGTGCCTTTGTCACTGCGTTTTCCGCGCGCTGCGGCGTGCTGGCCTGCCGCTATTTGCCGGCGCAACGTCCTGATTTGCGACACCGCGACGGACGCAGTGCGCCAATTTACGCCTTCATTAAATTTTTAACGAATGTTTTCAACCGATTGCAACATCCGTGACCGATTCTGCGCCATGCCGCCACTGCCGTCATGACGTAGGCCAGGGGCGGCGAAGGACAACGGCTCGGCAGATGCGGGTTTCATCATCTGGCGCCGACCGCTATCGGGGGAGTGACGATGCAGAACTCGACGATGTATTCCGTGGTCAGCTCCAAACTGTACGAGCAGCGCTTCGAACGCTTCGCGATCGGACAGGCCGGCACCTTGATGGCCGTGCGACCAGCGCTTGGCGGCGTTTCGACCCGAACCTGCAAGATGACCGAAATTTCGCGCGGTGGCGCAAGCTTCATCGTCAACACGACAATCGGTCTTCCGCAACACTACTACCTGACCATTGTCGGCACGAAAAAGCGGATCGGATGCGCTGAAGTCTATCGTCGCGACAACCGTATCCAGGTGCATTTCATCAAACCCATCGACGAGGAATTTCTTCACGAGATCGTCCGCTACGAATTCTTCACCGGCAGCGAGCTGAAGAAACACTAGCCCACTGGAGAACTGCCTGACGGCCGATTGCTGTACAATTGGTCTTTCGGGTGATCGATCTGGTTTGCATGGAGTGGAAACATCGCTAGTCTCCGTCGCGATTTCATTCATTGTCAGGCTCGATCATCCGCATGTCCGCATTCTTAAGATTTACCCCGCTCGTCACCTCGCTTCCCTCCACCATTCCCTTCGTCGGGCCTGAAGCGATCGAACGCCAGCGCGGCCGCCCGATCACGGCACGAATCGGCGCCAATGAGAGCGGCTTTGGCCCTGCTCCATCGGTTCTGTCGGCGATGACGGCGGCAGCGGCAGGGGTCTGGCAATATAATGATCCGGAAAATTTCGAGCTGAAAGATGCGCTGGCCCGCCATCTGGGCACAGCACCGGCGAACCTTGCCATCGGTGAAGGCATCGACGGGCTGCTCGGGCAGATCGTTCGCATGGTGATCGAGCCCGGTATGCCGGTGGTCACCTCGCTCGGCGGCTATCCGACGTTCAACTTTCATGTGGCAGGCCATGGCGGCCGGCTGGTGGCGGTTCCCTATGTCAACGACCGTGAGGATCTTGCCGGGCTGCTGACCGCAGTCAAACGGGAAGATGCCCCGCTCGTCTACTTCGCCAATCCCGACAACCCGATGGGCAGCTGGTGGGACGCCGACAGCGTCGTCGCCTTTGCTAAGGCATTGCCTGAAACATGCCTCCTCATCCTCGACGAGGCCTATGGCGAGACGGCACCGCCAGGCACCATTCCCTCCACCCAATCGCTGATCGGCATGCCGAACGTCATCCGCACCCGCACCTTCTCCAAGGCCTACGGCCTTGCGGGCGCCCGCGTCGGCTACGCCATCAGCACGCCGGGCACGACACAGGCCTTCGATAAGATCCGCAATCATTTCGGCATGAACAGGATCGGGACTGCCGCGGCCCTCGCAGCGTTGGCGGACGAAAACTATCTGGCTGAGGTTCTTCAGAAAATTGCCGCGTCCCGCGACAGGATCGCTAAGATCGCTGTTGACAACGGGCTGATGCCCCTGCCGTCTGCGACGAATTTCGTGACGATCGATTGCGGCAAGGATGCTGTTTTTGCGCGCGCGGTGGTGGACCGGCTGATGGCCGACCACGGCATTTTCATCCGCATGCCGGGCGTGGCGCCCTTAAACCGTTGCATCCGGATCAGCACCGGACCGGAGGCGGACATGGCCCTTCTGGCAGAAGCGCTGCCGAAGGTTATCGAGGCAGTAGGCGGCAGGCAGTAGGCATTCCTCCTTTTACCGGGAGGGCCAAACCTATTGCCTATTGCCTATTGCCTATTGCCCTCAATGCACTGTCATCCATTCGCGGGCGGCGCGCAGGGCCGTGGCGAGGTCAGCCTTGTTCATGGTCATCGCCAGGTCGGCGCGCAGCGCTGCTGCACGATCCGATCCCTTGATGGCCGCGATATTGAGCCATTTGTGCGCGGCAACGAGATCGATATCGCAACCACGTCCGGTTGCATACATCAAGCCCATTTCGCAAAAGACGTCCGCGCGGTTTTCGCCACCCATCGTGGCATCCGAAGCATTCTGAATGTCAAAGCGTGCCATTGTCTCTGTCCCTGTTACCCTGGTTGGTTGCGTCGGTAGTCCCTGTTTTATCTGCCTTTTTTAGGCTCCTTTAAGGGGTCGCCGTCTTGTGCGGCTTTGCCCCTTGAAGGATGTCGGCGGGTTGTTTTTCCCTGCTCGTCTTATGGGTTTGAATATGCAGCAGTGGTTTCAATACACGCTTAAAATGCATGATTAATGTGAGACGAACAAAGTTCAAACGATTGGTAAACTTGGGTTTTTGTTAAACATCAGACTGCCTTGAAACGTTGGCTTTTGCCTCAATGTTTACGGAAAATTCAGGTGCCGATTTCAACCAATCGCTAACCACGCAAAACGGTCGCCCGTTGCACCTTGCAGAAAGAAACAGCGCGGCAGGCCGAATTCTCTCAGGGAATTTTCAGCGCAAAACCGGCCGGACGTATATTTACGTTTACGTCCGCGTAAGCTATTTTCCCGGCATTGAGCGGTGAGGAGACCGGCTCTGGCAACGTTTCGCCCGAAACAGCGGTGTTCGGCGAATTCTACGGGAGGGACATGATGAAACGCACATTGATACTCGCTGCGGCCATGACAATGGCGACGGCTGCCTCAAGCTTCGCCGCCGAACCGATCGTCGGCAACTGGAAGACGGCAAGCGGCGAGACGGCCGCCATCGCATCCTGCGGCGGCAGCTATTGCATCACCCTGAAGACGGGGAAACACGCCGGCAAGCGCATCGGCAGCATGAGCGGCAGCGGCGAAAGCTATTCGGGCGAGATCACCGACCCGGCCAATGACAAGACCTATAGCGGCAATGCATCGATCAGCGGCGCCTCCCTGAAGATGCAGGGCTGCGTTCTCAAGATTCTGTGCAAGTCGCAGACCTGGACTCGGATGTAAATTGCGCCGGCACCCGGCGGGCATGCCCGCCGGGTGCCATTTCTGACATTCAGCGCTGTGATTTCCAGTGCGCCGGGATTTCCAGCGCGTCGCCTGGCTGGACAGGGCTTTGCGAGCCTTGCTGACTTCGCATACTCAGGTCCGCGGCCGCCCTTCCCCGCGTTCATCAAAACCTCCCTGCCCCGCTATATTCACGCCTGGGGTTTCAACCCGCGTTTCAGGCCGGGAAGGCTTTCGGATGGCGGATGCGCTCCTCGAATGGTTGCAAAAGCCGCGAAGATGAACGGGAGATGAACCGAGGTCTCAGGAAGAGTTCAGTTTGCCTATGCGAAAAGGTCATCATCGAGTTGAACCCCGATCGACACACCAGATCAAACGGACAAAGCCATGGACATTCTCGCCCGCCGCCTGACCATCATCAGCATGCTCATGGTCGTCTTCGCATTGACGCTCGCCGCTGCTGTCAGCGCCGATAGCCAGCGCCGCCGCGACAACTATGCCGGCTCGATCGCCGACTGCACCGTGCACACCACGAAGTTCTGCGAACAGGCCAAGCTCTAAGCTCCAAACTCCAAGGTAAATACGATGTTCTCCCTCACCCATTCCGCAACCATCGCCCTGCGCATGCTGACGCTCGCAGCCCTTTTGATGGCTCCGATGGGTGCAGTTGCCTACAGCAAGGCCTCCGGCCTTGGTATCGGCAAGCAGGGAGCCGGCCTTGTTCTGTTCGTGACGCTGCAGCGCCAGTCGATGAGCTGAAAGGGCTAACCTGCCCGACAGCTTCATGCCCTTGCACATTTAATTCCGCTGCCTTCCTATGGACACCCGAGGAAGGAACACCATGCCCATCTTAGCATTCGCCATCTATGCCCTTGCCGCTGTTGCCGAAATTGCCGGCTGCTTCGCCTTCTGGGCCTGGCTGAAGCTCGACAGGCCGATCTGGTGGCTCATTCCCGGCATGGCGAGCCTCGCCCTCTTCGCCTGGCTCCTGACCCTCATCGACACGGCGGCGGCCGGACGCGCCTATGCGGCCTATGGCGGCATCTATATCGCCGCGTCGCTCGCCTGGCTGTGGTTTGTCGAGGGGGTTCGCCCCGATCGCTGGGACGCAACCGGCGTGACGCTCGCCCTGGCCGGCACGCTCATCATTCTTGCCGGACCGCGCTAAGCGGGTCGCGACCCAATCTTGTCGTTTGCTTGTAAAAAACGGCATCCTATAATGCCGCATGAGCAAACGAATCTCTTCCCTCTCCGCCCTTTCCATCGCCACACCGGACGCTTTCGAACCGCAGACGTTCGACGATCCCGCCGCGGCCGTGGATGCACTCTCCGCGCTCTACGAGCGCAACACGAAATTCCTGGTCGATGCCTTTACCGAGCTTGGCCGTACGGGAACGCCGGTCTCGCGCTATCGCGCCTGCTATCCGCAGGTCAGCATCGAGACCAGCAGCTTCAGCCATGTCGATTCACGCCTGTCCTACGGCTATGTCAGCGCGCCCGGCGTCTATACGACCACCGTCACCCGGCCGAAACTGTTCCGGCATTACCTGAAGGAACAGCTTGGGCTGCTGATCCGCAGCCATGGCATCGGCGTCACGGTGTCTGAATCGGCAACACCGATCCCGCTGCATTTCGCCTTCGGCGAAGGCGCCTATGTCGAAGCGGCAATGGCCGAAAACATCGATATCCCGCTGCGCGACCTGTTCGACACGCCGGATCTGACGACCACCGACGATGAAATAGCCAACGGTTCCTATGAACCGGGTCCAGGCGAACCCTCGCCGCTAGCACCGTTCACCGCCCAGCGCATCGACTATTCGCTGGCGCGGCTCAGCCACTACACGGCGACCAGCGCCACGCATTTCCAGAATTTCGTGCTGTTTACCAACTACCAGTTCTATATCGACGAGTTCTGCGCCTGGGCGCGTCAGCAGATGGTTGACGGCGGCAACGGCTACACGGCCTTCGTCGAGCCCGGCAACATCGTCACCCAGCCCGGATCGGACAAGCCCGATTCGGACCTGACACTTGCCCGCCTGCCGCAGATGCCGGCCTATCATCTGAAGAGGAAGGGCCACGGCGGCATCACCGTCGTCAATATCGGTGTCGGGCCTTCCAATGCCAAGACGATCACCGACCATATCGCTGTGCTGCGCCCGCACGCCTGGCTGATGCTCGGCCATTGCGCGGGCCTGCGCAACAGCCAGACGCTCGGCGATTATGTGCTTGCCCACGCCTATGTTCGTGAAGACCACGTGCTGGACGACGACCTGCCGGTCTGGGTCCCGATCCCGGCGCTTGCCGAAGTTCAGGTGGCCGTGCAGGACGCGGTGGCGGAAGTGACCGGCTATGAGGGATACGACCTGAAGCGGATCATGCGCACCGGCACCGTCGCCACCATCGACAACCGCAACTGGGAACTGCGCGACCAGCGCGGCCCGGTCAAGCGGCTGTCGCAATCGCGCGCCATCGCGCTCGACATGGAATCGGCGACCATTGCCGCCAACGGCTTCCGCTTCCGTGTGCCCTACGGCACGCTGCTGTGCGTATCCGACAAGCCGCTGCATGGGGAATTGAAATTGCCGGGCATGGCGACGGCCTTCTACAAGACGCAGGTCAGCCAGCATCTGCAGATCGGCATCCTGGCGCTGCAGAAACTGGCCGCCATGCCGCCGGAAAAGCTGCATTCGCGCAAGCTGCGCAGCTTCTTCGAGACCGCATTCCAGTAAGAGTTAACGGCGCGGCGACAGGACGATCGACAACAGCGTGCCGGCAACCGCCGACACGACGATCAGCAGATGGGCATTGACGCTGGCGCTGGCAAGCAGGTCAAGGGCAGCACCTTTGGCCGGTGCGCCGAAGGATATGGCGCCAGCCGTGATACCGGCCGGATAGGTGCCGACGCCGGCCGGCGCATGCACCGGCAGGACAGACGACAATTCACCGCCAAGCGCGCCGCCGAAACAGGCGGCAAGCGGCAGGACGCCCATCGTCGCCAGCACCCAGGCGAGCACGGCGACTTTCGTCGACCAGTTGAGAACCGTCATCAGCCAAGCCCGCACGAACACCAGCGCATTTGCCGGCAGCCCGGCTTCCACGTCTGCCAGCAACTTGCCGAGTTTTTCCGGCAGGCGCCGCTGCAAAACGGCCAGCGCGTGACCTTTCAACAGGAACAGAGCCAGTGGAGATACGAGAAAGAGACCCCACAGCAACCAGCCGAGCAGCTGTTTTTCACCGCCGACGACGAGACCAACACCGGCTGCGGCAAACAGGGCGTGCAGGTCGAGAAGCCGCATGAGCAGCAGCGCCGAGGTACTGCGCGTCAACGGCACGGCAAATTCCGAGCGCATCAGGATCGGAAAGCTGGTTTCGCCGGCCCGGAAGGGCAGCATGATATTGAGGAGGTTATGGACCTGCGTCACGCGCAATAGTGGAAGAAACCGGCCCCGGGTTTCATTCGGGAAATAGTCGTATATCCGGTAGCATCGGATGAAGTAGGTGCCGACAAGGAGCATGAGTGCCGACAGCACCGGAACAAGCCCGATCTCGCCCCATTGCCGCAACAGAACCGGCCAGCCCCAGATCCACTGGATGAAAGCGGCGTAGGCGATGACGGCAACAAGGGAGACGGCAGTCATCCGGTTGCGGACAAGCCATGAGCCCCGGCTGGCATCCTCTCCTGCATTCATATATTTGCTACTTTCCTGTCCGGTGCTATGGAACGGCTGGTTATCACGATAACCTAAGCGAGAGAACCTGCAGCGTTTTTAAAAGGCTTTGATTTTGGATCCCATATTGGAAGCAAACAGGGAAGAGACCGGCATCGCCCAGCCGGTCGAGTTGTCCGTCGTGGTGCCGATCTACAATGAAGAGGAAAGCGTCGGACCGCTGGTCGCCCGCATACGGGAAGCCATGGTGGATTTCGCCAAGCCTTGGGAACTCATTCTCGTCAATGACGGGAGCACCGACGGCACGCTTGTCAGCGCCCGCAAGGAACTCTCCAGCGGACTGCAGCTGAAGATCGTCGACCTGCAGCGCAATTTCGGCCAGACCGCCGCCATGCAGGCCGGTATCGACCTCGCGTCCGGCAGGTTGATCGCCACACTCGACGGCGATCTGCAGAACGATCCGCGCGACATTCCGGCGATGGTCAAGGCGATCGAAGACCGCGAACTCGATCTTCTCGTCGGCTGGCGGAAGAATCGTCAGGACGGACTGTTGCTGCGCAAGATCCCGTCCTGGTGCGCCAATTACCTGATCGGAAAGATCACCGGTGTGAAACTGCATGATTATGGCTGCAGCCTGAAGATCTACCAGGCCTCGATCATCAAGCAGGTCAAGCTGATGGGCGAGATGCATCGTTTCATTCCGGCCTGGGTCGCAGGCGTCGTGCCGAGCAGCCGCATCGGCGAAATGCCGGTCACCCACCATGCCCGCCAGCATGGAACATCGAAATACGGGATTTCGCGAACCTTCCGGGTGATCCTCGATCTGCTGTCGGTGCTGTTCTTCATGCGCTACAAGGCGCGGCCGGGACATTTCTTCGGCTCGATCGGCCTTTTCGCCGGCGGCCTCAGTGCGCTGATCCTGCTCTACCTGTTCGTCGACAAGTTCGTGTTCGGCAACGATATCGGCACGAGACCGATGCTGATCGTCGGTGTCATGCTGTTCCTGTCCTCGGTCCAGTTGATCACCACCGGCATTCTCGCCGAAATGATGGCGCGGCTCTACTCCGGCGAAAACGACACGTTGCCCTATATCGTGCGCAAGGTCTTCGAGCAGGACAGACCTGATGCTTCGCACTGATTTCCGTCGCCCGGACGCGATGATTTTTGCCGTCGCTGCCTATTTTGTGCTGTGCGTGGCGCTGCGTGTCTTCATCTCTCCGGCGCTCGAAATCGATGAAGGCGAGCAGGCCTTCGTTTCGCAGTTCCTTGCTCTTGGCTACGGCCCGCAGCCGCCCTTTTACAACTGGCTGCAATATGCCGTGGTGGAGGCATTCGGCGTTTCCCTGACGGCGCTGACCGCCCTTAAACACCTCATGCTTTTCCTATGCTGCCTGTTCTATGGCCTCGCCGCGCAAATCGTCATCCGGGACCGGGCGCTGGCAGCCATCGCAATGCTGGGCGTTTTGACCCTGCCGCCGGTTTTTCTGCTGGCACAACGGGACCTTTCGCACACCGTCTCTGCGCTGTTTGCAGTGTCGCTGTTTCTCTACGGATTTTTCAGGACGCTGCGCAACCCAAGCCTGTTTTCCTATCTGCTGACCGGGATTGCCGTCGGTATCGGATTGATTTCGAAATATAATTTTGCGCTGGTGCCGGCTGCCGCAGTCCTTGCCGTTCTTCCGGAGCGGGATTTGCGTCAACGCATTTTCGACTGGCGGGTGATCGCATCCCTTTCCGTCGCCTTTGCAATCGTCCTGCCGCATGCCTACTGGGTCGTCAACAACCTCACATCGGCCTCGGCCGGCACCATCAACGAGATGAAGGAAGGCCTGTCAGGCGGACGTCTCACTCAGGCGGTCAAGGGCATAGTCTCGCTGATCTCGGCCATCTTTGGCGCCAGCATTCTGCCGCTCGTCTTCTTTGCCGCAGTCTTTCCGTTCGATATCAAGCGTGCCTATCGCGCCGAGAGCCAATGGACCCGGATAACGGGGCGGATGATCTGCCTTTGTCTGGTTGCCGTCCTGATGATCGTCCTTGGCCTCGGTGCCACTCATATCCGCGAAAAATGGCTGGCCGTGTTCGTCGTGCTGCTGCCGCTTTATCTGTGTCTGAAGATCGATGCAGCCGGGATCGAGACGAGCGGCAAGCTCAAGCGTTTCGCCATTCCGCTTTTCATCATGATCTTCGCGGTCCTCATCGGCGTTTCGGCCCGGGTTCTGACCTCGCCGATGCTGGGCTCCTACAACAAGCTCAATACTCCCTATGACGCATTCATCCGCGAGATCACCCAAAATCACGCCATCCAGCCTGCTTTGGTGATTGCCGACGATACCAATCTTGCCGGCAGCGTGCGTTTGCAGCTGCCGCAATCAACCGTCATCACGTCATACAAACCACAAGGACCGCTGGCCGCCGAGTGGCGGTCGGCCGGGCCTGTTCTGGTCATCTGGCGCGGCAACGGAGAACCGCAACCGGCCCTTCCCGACAACCTCAGACGGAAGCTCGTTGAAGGTGGCGTGGCGAGCAGCGATATCGCGCCGATCTACAGCGCGCCGCCCTACCATCTCGGCAAGGGGAATGACCGCTACGGCTTCGGCTATCTCTGGCTGACGGAGAAAAAACCCTGACCTCGGGACAAATCCCGCTCATTGGCCGACAAGCAGCTTCAATTCGCCGGGATGAACGCGCAGAGCAACGTCGCGGCCGATCGGCAGCAATTCGCCGTCGATGACGCAGTTGGTGTTGTGGCGCGCCTTGGGGAAATGCAGGTTGACGGCGGTGACGCTCATCTCGGTGATCAGCGGGCTCTCGCGGAATTTTCCGCGCAGGATATCGAAGGTCAGCTTTGCGACACCGTGCGGCTTGAGCGGCGGAGCCGTGTAGAATCCCAAATGCCCGCCGGTCAAATCATCGGCATACATCAGCGCGTTTGCGCCAAAATGATTGTTGGATACGGAGATGGCGGAAACCTTGCGCGTTTCGCGAACGCCATCCACCTCGAACTCGATCTCGAACTCCGGCGGATTAAACATCACGCCAAGTGCTGCGCGGGTGCTGGCGCGGATCTTTCCGAGCCTTGAGGCAAAGCTGTAGGATTCGCGGTAGCGCACCATGCGGGCATGCAGCCCCATGGAAAACTGATGCACGAACGCGCGGCCATCGGCGCTGCCGATATCTGCATCGACAATCCTGCCTTCGGCAAGCACATCCAGCACTTTCCAGATATCGAGCGGCAGTTTCAGCGCCCGGGCAAACAGGTTCATCGTTCCGGCCGGAATCACGCCGAGCGGCATGCCGTTCTTCCAGGCGACCGCGGCCGCCGCCGAGATCGTGCCGTCACCGCCACCGGCCAGCATCGCATCCAGATCGTCCCGGCGGGATGTCCTTTCGAGGATGTCAGCCATCCCATCGCCGGAAGCAACGGTGATTTCGATCTCATGCCCCGCTGCGCGAAAGACCTCCTCGGCCCTTTTGCTGTAGGCGTCCATATCGGTTGTGCGGAATGTTCCTCCGTCGCGATTGAATATGGCCTTGATCTTCATTCGTGCTCCTTGCAGCTCATTGGGCTACATATGGCGCGGCACGGGGCCTTTTTCAGCCAGCACTGGTGAAATGACGAATGTTTAATGATTGCGGGTCCGGGCAGCTGGCCCTGCTACGAAGCAGCTTGCAGCACGATATGTTCGTCGCCCCACAGCTTCATTGCCATGATCACCGGTTTGAGGCTGCGGCCCCGCGGGGTCAGACAATAATCCACCCTTGGCGGCACGACCGCAAAAACCGTGCGCTCGACAAGGCCGTCAGCTTCCAGTTCCCGCAGCTGCTTGGTCAGCATGCGCTGGGTGACACTGGTCAGGCGGCGGCGGATTTCGTTAAACCGCATCGTGCCGTCCAGCAGGTGATAGAGGATGACGCCCTTCCATTTTCCATCGATCAGATGAAGGACGCCCTCGACCGGACAGCCGGGAGAACAGGTCAGGAGCTTGTGGCGAACACGCGGCATCACGGTATCCTTTTGGGTACTATATACACTTACTGTGCATTCTTGCGCTTCTGCACCATAATGCGCATCTAGCCTCCAGGCAAACCCGCCAGACAGACCCGAAGGAGACCACCGTGCGCGCCATCGCCTACAAGACCCCCCAAGCCATTTCCTCTGAGACCTCGCTGATCGACGTGGACCTGCCGGTGCCAACGCCGGAAGGCCGCGACATCCTGGTCGAGGTCAAGGCGATTTCGGTCAATCCGGTCGATGTCAAGGTGCGCGCCAATGCCATGCCCGAGCCGGACCAGCTGAAAGTTCTCGGCTGGGACGCGGCCGGGATCGTCAAGGCTATCGGCCCGGGCGTCAAACTGTTCCAGCCGGGGGACACCGTCTTTTATGCCGGGGCGATCGACAGGCCGGGCGCAAATGCGGAATTCCATCTGGTCGACGAGCGCATCGTTGGCAAGAAGCCGGAAACGCTGGATTTCCCGGCGGCAGCCGCCTTGCCGCTGACCTCGCTCACCGCCTGGGAGGCCCTGTTCGACCGGTTGAAGGTCAACGATCCGGTGCCAGGTGCTGCCAATGCGCTCCTGATCATCGGCGGCGCCGGCGGTGTCGGCTCGATCGCCATCCAGCTGGCGCGGGCGCTGACCAACCTCACCGTGATCGCCACCGCATCGCGTCCCGAAACACAGAAATGGGCCTATGATCTCGGTGCCCACCATGTGCTCGATCATTCCAAGCCCTTAGCGCACCAGATAGACCAGCTGGCGCTCGGCGCACCGGCCTTTGTCTTTTCGACCACCAACACCGCCGATCATCTGGACGAGATCATCAAGCTGATCGCGCCGCAGGGCCGCTTCGGGCTGATCGATGATCCGAAGGTGCTGGATGTCATGCCGTTCAAGCGCAAGGCTGTGTCGATCCACTGGGAGCTGATGTTCACCCGCTCGCTGTTCAAGACCAAGGACATGGACGAGCAGAACAGGATTCTCACCGAAATCGCCCGCCTGGTCGACAGCGGAAAAATCCGCTCGACGCTGACGCAGACGCTGGGGCTGATCAATGCCGATAACCTGAAGAAAGCCCATGCATTGATCGAAACCGGCCGGACCAAGGGCAAGCTGGTGCTCGCGGGTTTCTGACGCGCACCACATCCTCAAAAAACCACTTTGCCGCAGTTCCTGCGGGAACGTCTCATTCTTTCCGCTCGCCATAAACAGGAGGCAGTGCGGCGCACCGGACAATCTCCCAAATCGGTGGGCCGCGCTCCCCGGAACCGATCCCCACGCCCCAGCGGGGGCCGGATCCGGGGCTCGTTTCATCCCCTGCATCTGGAGAGAAAAATGCCTTCCTTTATTGATTCCCTCGTCAGTTCCCGCGCGTTCGGCTATCTGGCGCGCACCATCCTGACCTACATGTTCTGGGCGAGCGGCCTCGCCAAGCTCATCGATTTCAACGCCGGCGTGGCCGAGATGTCGTTTTTCGGCCTTGAGCCGGCACCGATCGTCAACATCGCCGTCATCGTCATCCAGCTTGGCGGATCGGCGCTTGTTATCGCCAATCGCTGGACCTGGCTTGGCGCCGGCGCGCTTGCCGTGTTCACCGCCTTGACCATTCCGATTGCCCATACGTTCTGGACCATGCAGGAGCCGATGAAGACGATCGAATTCTATGTCGTCATGGAGCACATCACGGTCATCGGCGCACTCATGGTCGTCGCCTGGAAATCGTCGCCGGTAAGCGAACCTGTTGCGGGCTCCCGCACGGGCTTTGCGAAAATCAGCGCGTAGGATTGCCGAAGCTTGCAGTCACGATGCCTGCGGCCCGGATTTCCGGGCCGTTTTCAGCCGTCTCAGGCCTGCAGGACGATGACGCGGCCGCCGACGGTTGCGCGCTCATAGAGATCGACGACATCGTGATTGAGCATGCGCACGCAACCACTCGACATCGCCTGGCCGATCGACCAGGGCTGTGTGGTGCCATGGATACGGAACATCGTGTCGTTGCCGTTGCGATAAAGATAGATCGCCCGGGCACCGAGCGGGTTGTTCGGCCCGCCGGGAACGCCGCCGGCATATTTGAGGTTCTTGGCCGGATCGCGGCGGATCATGTTGCCCGTCGGCGTCCATGCCGGCCATTCGGCCTTGCGGCCGATATAGGCAGAGCCGGCCAGCGCATAGCCGTTGCGGCCAACGCCGATGCCATAGCGCATCGCCTGCCCGTCACCGAGGACATAGTAGAGCCGCCGCGCCGGGGTATCGATGACGATCGTGCCCGCATCATGTTTCGTCGAATAGGCCACCTGCTGGCGGCGCAGCTCCGGCTTAATCTTTTCCAGCGGCACGGCCGGCAACGGAAATCTCTCGTCCGGCAAAGCAGCGTAATTGGCCCGATGGTTGGGACCATTCGTGGCGCAACCGGCAAGGAGAGCAGACACGCCAAGAAGCAGGCCACGACGGGTGAGCGACATTGAGAGATTCCTTAATATCCGGTTGACGCAACCGAAGGTAAGGAAAACATGGTTAACGCGGAGTTAAGCCCAGCTGAAATTGCGCGCGATGGAAAAGGGCGGCAGACATTCGCCCGCCGCCCTTTTAAGCATCGAAACGTGAACCCTCACATATTCGGATAGACCGGCCCCTCGCCGCCCTGCGGGGGCACCCAGTTGATGTTCTGGTTGGGATCCTTGATGTCGCAGGTCTTGCAGTGGACGCAGTTCTGGGCGTTGATGACGAAAACGTCCTCGCCGTCCTTTTCCACCCATTCGTAGACGCCTGCCGGACAGTAGCGGGTCGAGGGGCCGGCATAGATGTCGTGCTCGGACGACTTCTGCAGGGCCATGTCCTTGACCTTCAGGTGCACCGGCTCGTTTTCCTCGTGATTGGTGTTCGACAGGAACACCGAGGAGAGGCGGTCGAAGGTGAGCACGCCATCCGGCTTCGGATAGGCGATCGGCTTGTGCATGGACGCCGGTTCGAGCGACTGGGCATCGGTCTTGCCGTGCTTCAGCGTACCGAAGAAGGAGAAGCCGAACAGCGTGTTGGTCCACATGTCGAGGCCGCCGAGCGCCACGCCGGCGGCCGTGCCGAGCTTCGACCAGAGCGGCTTGACGTTGCGCACCTTCTTCAGGTCGGAGCCGATGGCGCTGTCGCGCCAGCCGTTTTCGATCTCGATGACTTCGTCATTGGCCCGGCCGGCGGCGATTGCGTCCGACAGCTTTTCGGCAGCGAGAATGCCCGACAGCACGGCATTGTGGCTGCCCTTGATGCGCGGCACGTTGACGAAACCGGCCGAACAGCCGATCAGCGCCCCGCCCGGGAAGGTCAGCTTCGGCACCGACTGGTAGCCGCCCTCGGTGATGGCGCGCGCGCCGTAGGACAGCCGCTTGCCGCCCTCGAAGGTGCCGCGAATGGCCGGATGCGTCTTGAAACGCTGGAATTCCTCGAACGGATGGAGATACGGGTTCTTGTAATTGAGGTGGACGACGAAGCCGACGGCAACCAGATTGTCTTCCAGATGATAGAGGAACGAACCGCCACCCGTCTTCATGCCGAGCGGCCAGCCGAACGAGTGCTGCACCAGGCCCTGCTTGTGGTTCTCGGGTTTCACCTGCCAGAGTTCCTTGAGACCGATACCGAATTTCTGCGGTTCGCGACCCTTTTGCAGGTCGTATCTGGCGATCAGCTGCTTTGCGAGCGAGCCGCGCACGCCCTCGCCGATCAGCGTGTACTTGCCGAGAAGCTCCATGCCGCGGGCAAAGTTCGGACCCGGTTCGCCATTCTTCTCGACGCCCATGTCGCCCGTCGCAACGCCGATGACGGCGCCCTGGTCATTGTAGAGCACCTCGGTCGCGGCAAAACCCGGATAGATTTCGACGCCGAGCGCTTCGGCCTTCTCGGCCAGCCACCGACAGACGAGGCCGAGCGAAACAATGTAATTGCCATGATTGTTCATCAAGGGCGGCATGGCGAAATTCGGCAGGCGGATCGAACCGGCCGGGCCGAGCAGCAGGAACTGGTCATCCTTGACCTCAGTCTTGAAAGGATGCCCCTCCTCCTCGCGCCAGCCCGGCAGCAAGCGGTCGATGCCGATCGGATCGACAACGGCGCCCGACAGGATATGCGCACCGACTTCGGCACCCTTTTCCAGAACGACGACGGAAAGCTCCGGATTGACTTGCTTCAGACGGATGGCCGCCGACAAACCGGCAGGTCCCGCACCGACGATCACCACGTCGAATTCCATGCTTTCGCGCTCGGGCAATTCCATTGCGTCGCTCATCTCGTCATCTCCAGTCTCGCCCGGCACTTTTTTTGCGCGGTTTGTTCCCAATTCTTAGGCTCCGTCATGGCAAATACAGCGGGACTTGTCGAGCCGGTCTGCGACGGCAGCCTTACGCATTTGCGCATGAGGTCATGCAGCAAGGTACAAATATATGACGTGTACGTAAACGTCAAAAATATGAAATGCACTGCGGCAACCCAACTCCCCGATCCCGCCTTGCTTTGGCCTTCGGCCCATGCGAAGAGGCGCCCTCCAAATAAACAAAGCCCTCCGCCATCAAACGCAAACCGGCTGCCGCACGGCATTCCGGGCCGCGCGCGCGTCGGCGAGACGACACCCGCCGCCCTTCCGGCGGACACCTATTACGGAGACTTTCATGGCCAAGGCACTCGGCTTCGATTTCGGCACGACCAATTCGGTGCTCGCCGCCTCGCAAGGGGACACGACGCAATCGCTTCGCTTTTCAAGCACGGCCGGCACCACCGATTCGATGCGCACGGCGCTCTCCTTCATGAAGCATGCGCAGCTCGGTGCCGCTGCCGTGAAGATTGAGGCGGGTCAGGCGGCGATCCAGCAGTTCATCGACAATCCCGGCGAGGCGCGCTTTTTGCAGTCGATCAAGACCTTTGCCGCAAGCCCCTTGTTCCAGGGCACGCTGATCTTTGCGCGCCGCAACAGCTTTGAAGACCTGATGCGTTCCTTTCTTTCCCGCATCGCCGACTATGCCGGCGAAGGCTGGCAACAGGATTACAAGCGCATCGTCGTCGGCCGGCCCGTGCGTTTCGCCGGCACCAGTCCGGATGAAAACCTGGCGCTGGAGCGTTACGACCGGGCGCTGTCGTCCTTCGATTTTCCGGAAGTCCACTATGTCTACGAGCCGGTGGCGGCAGCCTTTTACTTTGCCCAGAACCTGAAGAAGGACGCGACCGTGCTGGTCGCCGATTTCGGCGGCGGCACCACCGACTATTCGATCATCCGCTTCGAAAGCCATGCCGGCAAGCTGGCGGCGGTTCCGGTCGGCCATTCCGGCGTCGGTGTCGCCGGCGATCATTTCGATTTCCGCATCATCGACACGGTGGTCTCGCCGCTGATCGGCAAGGGCTCGCAGTTCAGGAGTTTCGACAAGCTGCTCGACGTGCCTTCCAGCTATTATGCCAATTTCGGCCGCTGGAACCAGCTGTCGATCTTCAAGACGCTGAAGGACTTTACCGACCTGAAGCAACTGGTGCGTTCCGCCGTCGAGCCGGAAAAGCTCGAGGCCTTCGTCGACCTCGTCGATCATGACGAAGGTTATCCGCTCTACCAAGCCATCTCCGCCACCAAGATGCGGCTATCGCATGAGGAGGAGACGGAATTCTACTTCGCGCCGCTGGGTGAAAAAAGCCGCCAGACGGTGCGCCGCAGCGATTTCGAAAGCTGGATCGCACCGGACCTCGCCCGGATCGAGGAGGCGTTGGACGAAGTGCTCGTCAGCACCAATACAGCGCCGGACGGTATCGACAAGGTGTTCCTCACCGGCGGCACCTCGTTCGTGCCGGCCATCCGCCGCATCTTCGAAGATCGTTTTGCGAGCGACCGCATCGAAAGCGGCGGCGAGCTTTTATCGATCGCCCACGGACTGGCGCTGATCGGCGAGCGCGACGACATCGACCGCTGGACGGCAATGGCCGCTTGATGGGCACTCCCTCTTCTCCCCGGCGGGGCGAAGGTGCCCGAAGGGCCGGATGAGGCGGAGCCAATACGCAGAGCCTGCCGTACCGCCCCCTCATCGTCTCGCTACGCTCGACACTTCTCCCCGCTGGGGAGAAGAGGGAGTGTGCCGCTTCTTTCACCAGCTCAAATCCATATTGCATCAGCAACGGTCTTCCCTGCCCGCCTGCGCTTCTGTACAAGCAAACCATGATCTCCAGCGACACCATGAGCCCGGCCGAACTTGCCGCCCTTTTGCATTTTCATGCGGAAGCTGGGGTCGAATGGCTGCTGGAAGACGAGCCCGTCGATCGCTTCGCCGAGTTTGCTGAAGCAAAGGCAGCGCGCAGTAATGGCGCGGCACAAGCCATGCAGCGGACGCAGGCCTTGGAGCGAAACAATGCGTCCCATGCGCCGGTCGCGCGCGAAAACGGCAATCGCACCGCCAGCAAGGCGCAGGCGGCGCCGGTAGCCGTCCCGCAGATGGCCATTCCCGACGAGCAGGCAATCGCTGAAGCCCGGTTCGCGGCCGAAGCAGCCCGCTCGCTTGCGGAACTCAAGAGCGCGATGGAAGCGTTTTCCGGCTGCAATCTGAGGAACAGCGCCCGCAACATGGTCTTTGCCGACGGCAATCCGTCCGCCGGCATCCTGGTGATCGGCCCGGTACCGAATGGCGATGACGACCGCGACGGCATTCCTTTTTCGGGCAAGCAGGGCCAGATGCTGGAACGCATGCTGGCAGCCATCGGGCTTGACCGGACATCCGTGCTTTTGACCAATGTCATTCCCTGGCGGCCGCCGGGAAACCGTCCGCCCTCGCCGCGCGAAACCGATATCTGCCGCCCGTTCATCGAGCGCCAGATCGCGCTTGCCGAACCGCGGCACCTGTTGATCCTCGGCAATTTTGCCGCCCGCTTCTTCTTCGGTGGCAACGAGATGATCCATCACATGCGCGGCGAATGGCGCGACATTCAGGTTGGCGGCATCACGGTGCCGGCCCTTGCCACCTTGCACCCGCAGGACCTTGCCTCGGCCCCCGCCAGCAAGCGGCTCGCCTGGCAGGATCTCCTGGCGTTTCGCGCCCGGATTCGCGGTTAAAACCGCCTCAATCGGCGCCATGCCTGATTTGTGAACAAACAATGAAGAAAGCCATGCGGATTGCGCATACCAGCAACGCGAACGCGTCCGTTGCGGAATCGATGCTGCAGTGCAATATGAAACGACGGGAGGACTGGAATAAGGAATTGAACCATGACTGCCCGTTTTCGCCCTCTGCACTCGAGCTTTGAAACGCTCCGCCACGCCGGTTCGGCCCTGCGTATGCCGTTCAACAGCTTCGGCTCGGCGGCCAACGAACAGATGACCGCCGCAGGCTACGGCCACAAGACACGCCCGGCCCAGATTTTCGCAGACTTCATCCAGCGTTGATGATCAGGCCCGCGCAACTGCGCGCGCCTCCGCTTGGATAACAGACATTTTGACCAAAGGTTTCCGATCATGACAGTCCGCTCGCTCCGGATCCTCCTCGACGATATCGGCACTGCCGTGCGTGCCTCACGCGAATACAGCCGCCTGAGCCGGGAAGCCCCGGCTGTCAATGCCGACCGTCATGCAGTCAGCGGTTTTCTGCCGAAGTAACCAGCGTTTTCGGGCCGCATCGCGGCCATCTCCCTTTCTGCGCCAAAGCCTGTCGCAATCGACAGCGTCCACAAAACTGGATAAAGCGACACTCGTTCTTTGATTCCAAGGGCGGCGTGTCGGGCACCGGTTTTCAAGCGCGCAATCCGCTCCAACATCCTTTAGCGTTTCTCCTGGGGCTTGTCTCGTCACAGGCAACCGGCTGAATCGCCCCGGAGCCTTCATGCTGGCCAGTCTCAGATCCGTTTTCAGCCTGATGCTCTCGACGCTTCTGATGATGGTCGGCTTTGGGCTGGCGAGCTATGTTCTGCCGGTGCGCTCGGTTGCCGAAGGCTGGTCGACACTGATCATCTCGCTGATCGCCACCGGCTACACGCTGGGCTTCACCCTCTCCTGCATCGTCACGCCGAAATTCGTGCTGCGCGTCGGTCATGTGCGGGTATTTGCCGCTTTAATCACGCTGCTCAGCATCGCCATCCTGATGTGCGGGCTGGTGGTCGACTGGCGGGCATGGATCTTCTTTCGCGCCATTTCCGGCTTTGCGATCTCGGGAAGCTATCTGGTCATCGAGAGCTGGCTCAACGAGCGGGTGACCAACGAAAACCGCGGCATGCTGTTTTCGCTCTATCTGATCACCACCATGGTTGGTACGATCGGCGGCCAGTATCTGGTGCCGCTCGGCGATCCGACCAATTCGTCGCTGTTCATTCTGTGCGGCGTGCTGTTCTCGCTGGCGCTTTTGCCGACCGCGCTCTCCTCCTCGGCGATGCCTGCACCGCCGGCCCAGGCCAATTTCGATGTGCCGGGCCTGTTCCGCCGCTCGCCGGTCGCCGTCGTCGGCGCTTTTCTTGCCGGCGCGATGTCGGGCGCCTGGCTCAACCTCGGCGGCGTCTTCACCCAGAAGATCGGCCTTTCCACGGCGGAAGGTGCGACGCTGCTGGCGGCCCTTCTCGCCGGCAGCGCCATTTCGCAAATCCCGATCGGGCGCACGTCCGACCGGATCGACCGGCGCATCGTCATGGTCGGTTGCGGCATCGTCGGCGTCGTCTCCTGCCTTGCGATGGTCGCGTTCGTCGGCTCCAGTCCGTTGGTGCTCTATGTGATCGCCGCCTTCGTCGGTTCGGTGCTGTTTCCGATCTATGCGCTCAACGTCGCCCATGCCAACGACCTTGCCCGGCCGAACGAATATGTCGAGGTCTCCTCCGGCATGATGATCACCTACGGCATCGGCACGATCTCCGGCCCGCTGATGGTCGGGCCGGTGATGGATCGTTTCGGGCCGCCGTCGCTGTTTATGCTTCTGGCCGTGTATTTTGCGCTCTACGCCGCCTACGCCGCCTGGCGCATCGCGATGCGCGGCCACACGGACGGCTTGGTATCAAAGACCGATTTCCAGGCAAACACCGTGCCTACCCCCGGCACGGAGGCCGTCAACGCCATGAACCAGGCGGTGCGGCCGACTGATCTTATCGAAGACGATACGGCGCCAGCCCAATCATCCTGACGCGTCAGGCCGATGATTACCCTTGCGGGGTGACGTGCTTGCGTGCGCCCCTGCGCTCGAGCCCGAGCTGATGCTCGCGGAAAATGATGAAGATGCCGGCACCGACCACGATCGCCGTGCCGATCAGCATGACGCCGGTCGGCACCTCGTCAAAGAGGAAATAGCCGATGATCAGGCCAAGGATGATCGAGGTATATTCGAACGGTGCGATCGTCGACATGTCGGCATAGCGATAGCTTTGCGTCAGAAGGATCTGGGCGACACCGCCGCAAAAGCCCGCCGCCATCAACAGCAGGAAGGAATTCAACGGCAGTGGCTCCCAGCCGAAGGGCAGCGTCAGCAGCGAGAAGCAGGAGGCCGAGAGCGAGAAATAGAGCACGATCGTGTGCGTGCGTTCCTTGGCGACCAGCTTTCGCACAAGGACCATGGCAACGGCACCGAGTGCGGCCGAGAGCAGTACAGCCAAGGCGCCGAGCGCCTCCTGCGAGCCGAATCCGCCATCGCGCATCAGTGTCAGGCGCGGCCAGGTGATGATCATGACGCCGACAAGCCCGATCAGCACCGCCGACCAGCGATAGACCCGAACCGTCTCCTTGAGAAAGACGGCTGCAAAGACGACGGCGAGCAACGGCATCGCATAACCGATCGCGATCGCTTCCGGCAGCGGCAGGTGCACCAGACCGTAAAACCCGAAACTCATGGCAAGAATGCCGATGAAACCCCGCGCCAGATGGCCGAAAATATCCTTGGTGTGGAAGGCCGTGCGCAAATGCCCCTTGAGGGCGAGATAGCCGAGGATCGGCACCATCGCAAAGGCGGAGCGATAGAAGGTGATCTGCCCGGTGGCGATCTCTGTCCCCGCCGCCTTGATCAGCGTCGCCATGCAGACGAAAATCAGCACCGACAAGACCTTGAGGGTAATGCCCTTCATCGGGTGGGGGAATTCGGAATCCATGCGGGTCGCACTCATCGGACTGAGGGCAGCGGGCCGGAAAATCGGTGAAACGACGGGCTGCGGGGGACGTATGCGACCGGAGAATCCGTCGCCTTAGACCATGTCACTTTAACGCGCGATATTCGAAAGAGGGATCAATTTTCGTGATGAATGGCTGAAATATTTGATGCTACCGCCGCGATCCCCTAGGCTGGGCCAGCGGCATCTGGTGACATGCTTGACCACATGGCCCACTTTCGCAACCGGGACGGATGGCAAGCCGGAAAATTATATAAGCTGTGCCAAAAATACACGACTGGTTTAAGTATTGTTAGGGCGAATTTCGTAAGTCTCACAGGCAGACACGGGAACGGGACATCAGGGCAGCCGGAAGAAGGCGATGTCCAATGAAAAGAACCGCCTTGCAATCACACCGGAAGCTTCGCGTTTTTCTGCGCAGCCTCTTCACCAAGACCAAGCCTCACCGCCAGCGTCGTAACGCTGCGGACGATGCAAGCGGGACAAACAATGCGGACAGATACGGGCGAGATCATTCATCTGGAAGACTACCGGCCGACGGATTTCGTCCTCGAGAGGGTGGACCTCACCTTCGAACTCGATCCCACCGAAACCAAGGTCGAAGCCCGGCTGATCTTCCACCGGCGCGAAGGGGTGAGCGCCGATGCGCCGCTTGTCCTTGACGGCGACGAACTGAAGATGACCGGCCTGCTGCTCGACCAGGAAGAGATCGCTGCGGCAAACTACGATGCGGCGGAACACACGCTGACAATCCGCAACCTGCCGGCAACAGTGCCCTTCGAGGTCACGATCACCACCGAAATCAATCCCGAGGCCAACACCACGCTGATGGGCCTCTATCGCACCAGCAACGTCTATTGCACCCAGTGCGAGGCCGAAGGTTTCCGGCGCATCACCTATTTCCCGGATCGTCCGGATGTGCTTGCCGTCTACACGGTCAACATCATCGCCGACAAGGCAACCGCACCGCTGCTGCTCTCCAACGGCAACTATCTCGGCGGCGCCGGCATGGGCGACGGCCGGCATTTCGCCGCCTGGTTCGATCCGCATCCGAAGCCGAGCTACTTGTTTGCGCTCGTCGCCGGTGATCTGGGCATCGTCGAGGACACATTCACCACCATGTCCGGCCGCGAGGTGGCGCTGAAGATCTATGTCGAGCACGGCAAGGAGCCGCGCGCCACCTACGCCATGGATGCGCTGAAACGCTCGATGAAGTGGGACGAGGAGCGGTTCGGCCGCGAATACGATCTCGATATCTTCATGATCGTCGCCGTGTCCGATTTCAACATGGGCGCCATGGAGAACAAGGGACTGAACGTCTTCAACGACAAGTACGTGCTTGCCGATCCGGAAACCGCGACCGATGCCGACTACGCCAATATCGAGGCGATCATCGCGCATGAATACTTCCACAACTGGACCGGCAACCGCATCACCTGCCGCGACTGGTTCCAGCTCTGCCTGAAGGAAGGCCTGACCGTCTACCGCGACCACGAATTCTCGGCCGATCAGCGCTCGCGCACCGTCAAGCGCATCGCCGAAGTCCGTCACCTGAAAGCCGAACAGTTCCCGGAGGATGCAGGCCCCCTTGCCCATCCGGTCCGGCCGACAAAATACCGCGAGATCAACAATTTCTACACGACGACCGTGTATGAGAAGGGCTCCGAAGTCACCCGCATGATCGCGACGTTGCTCGGTGCTGATCTCTTCAAGCAGGGCATGGATCTCTATTTCGATCGCCACGACGGCCAGGCCGTGACGATCGAGGATTTCGTCGCCTGCTTCGCCGACGTCAGCAAGCGCGACCTGACCCAGTTTTCGCTGTGGTACCACCAGGCTGGCACGCCGCTGGTCAGCGCCTCGACGGCCTATGACGCCGCCAGACAGACATTGACGCTGTCGCTCGAGCAGATGGTGCCGCCGACACCCGGTCAGAGCGCCAAGGAACCGATGTATATCCCGCTGCGCCTCGGACTTCTGCTGGACGACGGTTCGCAGGCCACGGTCACCTCTGTCACCGGCGCCGAAATGACCGGCGACGTGCTGCATCTCGTCGAGCGCAACCAGACTGTCGTTTTTGGCGGCATAACCTCGCGCCCGGTCCTGTCCCTGAACCGCGGCTTCTCGACGCCGATCAACCTGCATTTCGAGCAGACACCCGCCGATCGCGCTCACATCGCCAAGCATGAGAGCGACCTGTTTGCCCGCTGGCAGGCCCTAAACGATCTTGCCCTTCCCAATCTTGTCGCTGCCGCTGCCAGCGCAAAGGCAGGCGAACCTGCACAATGCGACACATCCCTGATCGACGCCTTGCTCGCGGCAGCCGCCGATGGCGATCTTGAGCCCGCGTTCAGAGCGCAGGCGCTGGCACTGCCGAGCGAGGCCGATATCGCCCGCGAAATCGGCGGAAACAACGACCCGGACGCGATCCATGCAGGACGCCAGCAGATCATGGCGGCGGTCGCCAGAGCCGGTCAGGCGATTTTCGGGAAACTGGCAGATGAAATGGTCGTCTCAGGCCCGTTCAGCCCGGATGCAGCAAGTGCCGGACGCCGGGCGCTGCGCAACACCGCCCTCTCCTATCTCGTCTATGCGGAAAACGAACCGGCCCGGGCGGTGGATGCGTTCAAATCAGCCAACAACATGACGGACCTCAGCCAGGCCCTGACGATCCTTGCACACCGGTTCCCCGACGCAGCCGAAACAGCGGATGCCCTTGCCACATTCAAGACCCGTTTTGCCGGCAACGCCCTTGTCATCGACAAGTGGTTCACCATCCAGGCGACCATCCCCGGCGTCGCAGCGCTTGGCCGCGTCAAAACTCTGATGGCCGATCCGCTGTTCAACGGCTCCAACCCGAACCGGGTGCGCGCGCTCGTCGGCACGTTCGCCTTTTCGAACCCAACCGGCTTCAACCGCGCCGATGGCGAAGGCTACCGGTTCCTTGCCCGCCAGATTCTCGACATCGACCCGCGCAATCCGCAGCTGGCTGCACGCATCCTGACCTCGATGCGGTCGTGGCGTTCGCTGGAAAGCGGCCGCGCCGAACATGCCTGCAATGCGCTGCGCGAAATCGCCGATGGTAAGAAACTGTCCGCCGATGTCAGCGATATTGTCGAGCGCATGCTCAAGGGATAGAAAAAATCAACCGGAAACGACTGAAGAACCCCGCGATTGCGGGGTTTTTTCGTTGCTACGCGCACACCGGCGCCAATAGTACAATTTTCCCATGACGATAAATGGTTAACAAAGTTTTACATTTTGCTCTGGACAAGGCGAATCACAATTGATTCATTGGGTCAGGTTCGAGCGAGCGGCGCTTCGAATCACATGAGGATTTACAGATTTGACGAAGATGGCGGAAGCGCAGCGGGGACGCGCAGCCGGTGAGCGGTTGCGTCCCAGATTCCCAGGCTTTTCGAGGCTGGAGCGGGACGTTATCCAGCACGCACGGATTTTTACCGAGCCGGCAGTGCGCCGTCTCGCGGGCGCGGAGCCATTGCTCAAGCGCTCGATCCCGATCCTGATCACCGCATTTCTTCTCGTCGTCGCCATTTCCCGCATCAACGGCATCATGGTCGAATATGCCCGCATGGAGGCCAGTTCACGCCAGGTCACCATCCTTGCTGCGGCCACCGCAAGTGCTGCCCTTCAGGAAGACGGCGTGGCCCTGTTCGACAAGGCCCAGAAATGGGATGTGGAGCAGCGGCTGAACGCATTCCTCTCTCCCGACATGCTCGAAGCCGGCGCGTTCGTCCTGATCGTGCGCAACGACGGCCGGATTTTCGCCAGCTCTCCTGACGGCGCCGTCTATACGGGACGCACGCTCAACGCCGTGGCGCCGGAAGTTGCCGCCTTCCAGTATTTCGGCGAGCGTTCAGCGGTGATGAAGACCTTCATCGGCGGCGGCGAGCATATCGTCGCACTGATGCAGGTCCCGGGTGGCGCAGGAACGCTGCTGGTGGCCACACCTCTGTCGCGCATCGAGAAGCTCTGGCGCGACGAGGTATCGCTGAACGTCACCCTCTTTGCCGGGATTTCGGCGATCCTGCTGGTCGTCCTCTACGCCTATTATATCCAGGCCAAGCGCGCCCGTGACGCCGACCAGATATTTGCGGAATCCAACCTGCGCGTCGAGACGGCCCTGTCGCGCGGACGCTGCGGCCTTTGGGATTTCGACATGCCCAACCGCCGGCTTTTCTGGTCGCGCTCGATGTACGAGATGCTCGGTATGCCACCCCAGAGCACTGTGCTGTCGTTCGGTGACGCCGCACGGCTGATGCACCCGGATGACGGCAATATCTACAAGGTCGCCCGCTCCATCGCCAAGGGCGATGCCCGGCAGATCGACCAGATCTTCCGGATGCGCCATGCCGATGGCCACTATGTCTGGATGCGGGCGCGCGCCCAGGTCATCCGCACCGCGTCGGGCCGCGTGCACCTGATCGGCATCGCCATGGATGTCACCGAGCAGCATCGCCTGGCACAGCGTTACGCGGAAGCCGACCAACGGCTGGCCGATGCGATCGAATGCACGTCTGAGGCCTTCGTGCTGTGGGACAAGAACGACCGGCTGGTGATGTGCAACACCCACTATCAGCAGGCCTACAAGCTCCCCGACCGGGTTCTCGTTGCCGGTACGGAACGCTCCGTGGTCAATGCAGCGGCCGCCCGCCCGATCATCGAACGGCGCATCGCTGATCCCGACCGGTCCAACCATTCGCAGACGTCCGAAGTCCAGCTCGCCGACCAGCGCTGGCTGCAGATCAACGACCGGCGCACCCGCGACGGCGGCATGGTCTCCGTCGGGACTGACATCACGCTTTTGAAGCGGCATCAGGTGCGGTTGCGCGAATCCGAGCGCCGCCTGATGGCGACCATCGGCGATCTCTCGACCTCCCGCATCACGCTGGAGCGGCAGAAGGCCGAACTGTCCGTCGCCAACGCCAATTATCAGGCCGAAAAGGAACGCGCGGAAGCCGCCAACCGGGCAAAATCCGAATTCCTCGCCAACATGTCGCACGAGCTGCGGACGCCCCTGAATGCCATTCTCGGCTTTTCCGAAATCCTGCAGAACCAGATGTTCGGGCCGCTCGGCTCGGAAAAATACGACGAGTATTCCCACGACATCCACGACAGTGGCAAACATCTGCTGAACGTCATCAACGACATCCTCGACATGTCGAAGATCGAGGCCGGCCAGATGAAGATCAACCGGGAAACGATCGACCTCGCCCCCCTGATCGAAGAAACCTTGCGCTTCACCACCATCCCGGCACAGCAGAAGAACATCTGCGTCGATCAGCAGATTTCGTCCGGTTTGACGATCACCGCCGACCGCCGTGCCATGAAGCAGGTCCTGCTCAATCTATTGTCCAACGCGGTCAAGTTCACCAACGAGGGCGGCAAGATTTCCCTGCGCGCCCGCAAGGTCGCCGGCGCCGTGACGCTGACCATCGCCGATACCGGCATCGGCATCCCGCGCCTCGCATTGGAAAAGATCGGCCAGCCCTTCGAACAGGTCCAGAGCCAATATGCCAAGAGCAAGGGCGGTTCCGGCCTTGGCTTGGCCATCTCCCGGTCGCTGACCAGTCTGCATGGCGGTTCGATGAAGATCCATTCCCAGGAAAACGTCGGCACGATCATTTCCCTGCGCATACCCGATACGGCACCACGCACCGTATCGGAGACCAAGGCCAATCTGGCCTGTGCCTAACGCGCATCTCAGGGCTTGACGGTCGCTTGAAATATCCGGCGTACAGCCTTCGACAGGCGCCGGATATCAGCCTCCAGCACCTTGATATCCGGCGCATCCCCGGCCCGGCACAGAAGCTCGACCAGTCCGGCCGGCGCATCCTGCAGCTCCAGATCTCCCTCGATGCACAATCGCACGATCTGCGAAAGGTCGGTGAACAACGTCAGCGCCTCTTGCACGGTATCGAGGTCCGCCGGGACGACCAAGGCCGGCCCAAGCAGCCGCAACACATCCGCCGTGGATGCGCCGCTCGGAGGTGTGGCGACGCCGCGCGCCGGTGCGATCAGGGCAAGATATTGTGCAATGAATTCGATATCGACCAGCCCGCCGGGAATGAGCTTGAAATCCCAGACATCGCTCGGCGGCTTTTCCTTGTCGATCAGTCCTCGCATCTCGGCGACATCGGCCGTGACCTTTCCAACATCGCGGGTTTCACCGAGGACTTCGCGGAAGATCATGTCGACCTCCGCGATCAGGCTTTCCTCGCCGCAGAGAGCGCGGGCGCGCGTCAGCGCCATATGCTCCCAGGTCCATGCGTCCTCGCGCTGATACTTTGCAAAGGCATTGATCCGGGTGGCGACAGGCCCCTTGTTACCGGAGGGGCGCAGCCGCATGTCTACCTCGTAGAGCACGCCTTCGGCAGTCGGCGCCGAAAGTGCGGAGATCAGCCTCTGGGTGATGCGGGTGAAATAGCGAATGGAATCGAGCGGCTTGGGGCCGTCGGATTCGCCTGCTTCGTCGTCGTAGTCGTAGAGCAGGATGATATCGACGTCCGACCCGGCAGTCAGTTCGTGGCTGCCAAGCTTGCCCATGCCGATAACGGCGACGCGGCCGCCCGGGAATTTCCCGTGCGCCGCCTCCACCTCGTGCAGCACAGCTTCCAGAGCAGCAGTCAGGATCAGGTCGGCCAGATCCGTAAACGCATGTCCCGCCTGGGCGCCGGTGATGACGCCGGTCAACAGCCTGATCCCGATCAGGAACCGCTGCTCGGAGGCGGTGATCCGCAACCGGTCGAGAATATCCTCATAGTGCCGGGCCGTGGCCAGAAAGCCTCTGATCCGCTCCTCCAGATAGTCGCGGGTCGGCAGTTCCGCGAGCAGCCTGGGATCGAGCATGCCGTCGAACACATGCGGCTTGCTGGCAATGATATCGGCCAGCCGGGGAGCGGATGACATGATGTTGACGATCAGCGAAAGCAGGCCGGGATTGTTGCCGAGCAGCGAGAACAGCTGGATGCCGGACGGCAGACCCGCGATGAAATGGTCGAAGCGCAGCAAGGCCTCGTCGGCTCGCTTGTTCTGGCCGAAAACCCGCAGGAGTTCCGGCGTCAACTCCGTCAGCCGCTCGCGTGCTTCTACCGACTGTGTGGCCCGGTACCGGCCGTAGTGCCAGGTGCGGATGGTGCGGGAAATGTCCTGCGGCCGCTCGAACCCCAGCTTCTTCAAAGTATGCAGCGTATCGGGGTCATCTCTTTGGCCGGTGAAGACAAGGTTGCCGGTCTCGGTCGAAAGCTTCGCCTCCTGCTCGAACAGCTGGGCATAACGCCGCTCCACCGTCTTGAGCACGCGCGACAATTCCGAGGAAAACGCCGGAACATCGGCAAAACCCATCATGTAGGCGATGCGCTTCAGTTCGGCGTCGCTGGCCGGCAGAACATGCGTCTGCTCATCGCGTACCATCTGGACCCTGTGTTCGACATCACGCAGGAACCAGTAGGCGGAAGTCAGTTCCCTGGCGGTTTCCGCATCGATCCAGTTGGCCCCCGCCAAGCCCTGCAGCATTGGCTCGGTGGCGCGCAGCCGCAACTCCGGCATCCGTCCCCCGGCGATCAGCTGCTGCGTCTGGACAAAGAATTCGATTTCACGGATGCCGCCGCGGCCAAGCTTGATATTGTGGCCCTTGACGGCGATCTCGCCGTGCCCCTTGTGGGCATGAATCTGCCGCTTGATCGAATGGATATCGGCAATCGCCGCATAATCGAGATACTTGCGGAACATGAACGGGGTGAGTTCACGCAGGAAAACCTCGCCGGCCTTAAGATCGCCAGCCACCGGGCGGGCCTTGATGAACGCCGCCCTCTCCCAGTTCTGGCCGCGGCTCTCATAGTAGAGCATTGCCGCCTCGACCGGAATGGCAAGCGGCGTCGCGCCGGGATCAGGACGCAGACGCAGGTCGGTGCGGAAGACATAGCCATCGCCGCTGCGCTCCTGCAGGATGCGGATCAGCCGGCGCAGCAACCGGGCAAACGTTTCCGGCGCATCGTCCGGGATGGTGATCAACGGTGCCTGCGGCTCGTAGAACACCACCAGATCGATATCCGATGAATAATTCAGCTCGAAGGCGCCCAGCTTGCCCATGCCCAGAACAACGACACCCGACCGTTTGCTCGGATGGGCGACATCCACGACAGTCAGCTTGCCTGCGTCATGGGCGCTTAAAAGCAGGTGGTCGATGGCGGCGGAGACCGCAGCACCAGCGAAATCGCTCAGCCACCGGGTTGTCTCGCGTGCATCGAAAAGACGCGACAGGTCGGCAAGCGCGATTGCAAAGGCAATATCCCGCTTGGCCAGCCGCAAGCGCATCATGATCTCGGCATCGGTCAGCGGCTTGCCGGCGTCAGGGCCTTTCCAGGCGTCCCGGGCTCTCTGGACGCAGGCTTCCAGATAGGGGATCAGAGGTCCGGCAAGAGCCTGTACAAGCACCTGAGGATAGGAAACAGCCGTGTCCCGCAGATAAGGCGAGAGGGACAACGCCGCGACGACAAAATCCTTGAGCGGCGTTTCGGATGCCAGCAGATCGGCTATGTCGCGATTGCTCTTTGCCATATCCTTGAGGCTTGAGAGCACGGACTTGGCGTCCGTCTGGCTCATCGGCCGCAGCGCACATGTGCTGATATCCGATAACCGCCGCATGTCCGTTTGCATATTGGTCCCTCCCAGCCGCTCCCGATTTCGGCTGTCCCATGCCTATCAGCCGGAACGCGCCGGGAAAACCATGCTGGCGGTCAAACCCCGATTGTTTTCTGCGTCAGGAACCGTGTCGCTCAGTTCGAGAGAGCCCTGATGCATCTCCATCACCGCCTCGACCAGCGATAGCCCCAGCCCGGTTCCCGGCTTGCTGCGGCTTTCGTCCAGCCGCACGAAACGCTCCACCACGTCATCGCGCCGATCGGCAGGCACACCCGGACCATGATCCGCCACCGACAGGACGATGGCGCCGTCCCGTCTTGCAAGGCTGACCTTGATCAGAGGATTTGCGCCGCCATCGGAATATTTGATGGCATTGTCGATCAGATTGCCCAGCGCCTGCCCGATCAGTTCCCGATTGCCGGAAACGTGAATATCGGCGGGCACATCGGCCTCCAGTTTCAGCGCCTGCTCGTCGGCCACCGGCTCATAGAGTTCAACGCAGTCGGCGACGCTTTGCGAAAGGTTGACATCGCTCATCTCCGCGGCCGCGGCCCCGGCTTCGACACGGGAGATCATCAGCAGTGCATTGAATGTGCGGATCAACTGGTCGGATTCGCCGATGATCTCTTCCAGCGAAGCCCGATAACCGGAATTGGTTGCCTTATGCGCCAGCGCGGCCTCGGCCTTGTTGCGCAGACGCGTCAGCGGCGTCTTCAGATCGTGGGCAATATTATCGGAAACCTGCCGCAGACCTTCGTTCAGCTTCTCGATCCGCCCAAGCATGGCATTGAGCGATTCCGACAACCGGTCGAATTCGTCGCCGGAACCGCTCATCGGCAACCGCTGGGAGAGGTCGCCCGCCATGATCCGCGTGCTGGCGTCCGACATCCGGTCGATGCGTTTCAGCGCATTGCGGCCGATGGCAAACCAGATGATCAGCGCGCCAATGCCCATGATACCAAGCGCGACCACAAGAGCCTGCCGCACCAGCACCCGAAACTTTTCCGGCTCCTGCAGGTCGCGGCCAACCAGAATGCGCAGGCCGTTATCAAGCACCAGCACATGCGCCAATGCCACGTGGGTCTCCTTGCGGCTTTCGTCGGTATAGCGCTGATAGCGGAATGCCTCGCCCGTCCAGCCTTCCTTATCCAGAAGGCCCGGCTGCAGCGAGGCGACATTGCCGGCCAAAATCTCGCCGGTCGGTCCGGCAATGACATAAAGATTGGCGCCCGGCTGCCGCGCCCGCCGCTCCAGGGTCCGCAGCAATCCGTTGACACCGGCGCGGGCGTAGATCTCTTCAACCTGCGCTACTTCCGCCGTGACCGCATCCTTCGTCTGCTGCTCCAGCAGCCGCTGCGACATGGCGGTGACGTAGAAGACCAGAAACGCGGCGCACAGCGAAAAGAGCAGGAGATAGAGCGCCGAGAGGCGAACGGCTGTGGTGCGGAAGAGGACGCGCAACCTGCTCATGCGTCCGTGCGCCCGTCTTCCTTGATCATGTAGCCTGCACCGCGCACGGTACGCAGCAACGGTTGGTCGAAGTCTTTCTCGATCTTGGAACGCAGCCGCGACACATGCACGTCGATAACGTTGGTCTGCGGATCGAAATGATAGTCCCAGACATTTTCCAGGAGCATGGTACGCGTCACCACCTGCCCCGCATTCTTCATCAGGTATTCAAGCAGCCGGAATTCGCGGGGCTGCAGCAAAAGTTCGCGCCCTTGGCGGCGCACCGTATGCGACAGCCGGTCCAGCTCCAGATCGCCGACACGATAGACCATGTCCTGTTCGGGAGCCCCTTTGCGGCGGCCGAGCACTTCGACGCGCGCCAGAAGCTCGTTGAAGGCGTAGGGCTTGGGCAGATAATCGTCGCCACCGGCGCGCAATCCCGTGACCCGGTCATCGACCTGGCCGAGTGCGGAAAGAATAAGCACCGGGGTGTGGACGCCCTTGCGGCGCAGTTCCGAGATCACCGACAACCCGTCGCGGCGCGGCAGCATGCGGTCGATGACAAGCACGTCGTAGCTGTTCTCGCTCGCCATGAACAGGCCGCTTTCGCCATCGCTGGCATGGTCGGAGACGATGCCGGCCTCGCGAAAGGCCTTGGCCAGATAGGCGGCCGCCTCGAGGTCATCTTCGATAATCAGAATCTTCATGCGCGTGACCATAGTACCTGACCCGTATCTTCCACAACCGGTTTGCCCTTGGGAAATCGCCTGCCCGGTTGCGCAGGCAAGCCGTACCCTGAAACGCGAGACGCCGCGAAACCCTGGGGAAGGTCCGCGGCGCCCGGTTGTTCAGTGGAACCGGATCAGCCCTGGCTGATCGGCAGTGCCACGAAGCGGCTGGCGTTGTCAGCCTCGATCTGGAACAGCGCCTTGGTGCGTCCGTCCTTCTTGGCGGCCTCGATAACCTTGAGGATGTCGTCGGCCGACTTGACCTCCTGGTTGTTGACCGAGACGATCTTCTGGCCTTCCTTCAGACCGCGATCGCTGGCGTCGGAGTCCGGATCGACCGAAGAGATCATCACGCCGTTGCCATCATCCGAAGGGGTCACGGTGACACCGAGATCAGCCAGCGCCTTCTCGCTCGAAGGCTGCTCTTCCTGCTGCTGCTGGTCGGGCACGGAGGCTTCCTTGGTATCGGCAGGCAAGCTTCCGACTTCGAGCTTGACGCTCTCGGCCTTACCGTCACGCCACAGAGCGACGTCGACGCTGGTGCCCGGACGCATCAGGGCAATCTTGCGAGCCAGTTCGCGCGGGCCCTTGATCGTGTCGCCGTTGACGGCAGTGATGACATCGCCCTTCTTGATGCCGGCCTTCTCGCCGGGAGAACCGGCCTGCGGCTCGACGACAAGCGCGCCGCTTGCCTCGGCAAGACCGAGCGATTCAGCCACATCCCTGTCAACCGGCTGGATCTGCACACCGAGCCAGCCACGGGATACTTCGCCATCCTTCATCAGATCGGTGACGACATCCTTGGCGACGGACGCGGGAATGGCAAACGCGATACCCACATTGCCGCCGGACGGCGAGAAGATTGCGGTGTTGATGCCGACGACTTCGCCGTTGAGGTTGAAGGTCGGACCACCGGAGTTGCCACGGTTCACCGCCGCATCGACCTGCAGATAGTCGTCATAGGGGCCTGAGCCGATATCACGGCCGCGGGCCGAAATGATGCCCGAAGTAACGGTACCGCCAAGGCCGAAGGGATTGCCGACGGCCACGACCCAGTCGCCAACGCGAACCTTGCTGTCGTCAGCCCAGTTTACATAAGTGAACTTGCGCTTGTCATCGACCTTCAGCACGGCGAGATCGGTGCGGCTGTCCTTGCCGATCAGCTTGGCGTCCAGCTCCGTGCCGTCGTTGAGAATGATGGTGAAGGCGGAACCGTCGGAAACGACGTGATTGTTGGTGACGAGATAGCCGTCTTCGGAGATGAAGAAGCCGGAGCCCTGCGATGTCGGACGCAGACGGCCCGGCTTGCCGTCGCGCGGTCCATGGTCACGGTCGGCATGCTTGTCGCCGTTCGGACCGCCGAATTCCTTGAAGAAGCGCTTCAGCGGGTGATCGTCCGGGAGTTCATCGAGGCCACGGCCGCCGAAATCGAAGCTGAAACCGTTGCTGGCATCCTCGGAAACGGGATTGGCGCGCGACTGCACACGCACGGAAACAACGGCCGGCGAAACGGCGTCGACGACATTGGCGAAGCTCGGAACCTGCGGCGCCTCGACCTTGACGGCGGCGGCAAAGGACTGGGTGATGGCGGCAGGGATGCCGGTCGACAGCATGACGGCCGTCAAGCCTGCAACGGTCGAGGTTTTCAAAACGGTCTTGAGGGAGGGACGCAGTGCGTTTGTCTTAAACATCCGATTTGCCTTTTCTCTTCATGTACGCTTGGCTGACTGGAGGAACAGCCGATGAGAAAGGAATAGTCGAACGCACCTTACTGACTTGTGTCCGCAGCATGAACTTTTGGTAATGTTGGGTGGAGTGTCGGTAGTCGGTAGTCGGTAGTCGGTAGTCGGTAGTCGGTAGAAAAAGGCTCTTCAATCGCCAGAGCTCTGCAACTACTCACTACTCACTTTTCCTCAACACAGCATCCAGCCGCGCTTGCTCGTCCGCAGACAGTGCCGTTCCGGTCGCCTTGCCGGTCCTGCGCCGGATCGCAACAAGCATTGCTGCGGCGCCGGCCAGAAGCAGCACCACCGGAGCGCCCCACAGGATGAGCGTCTTTCCCTCGAAGCGGGGGGTGAGCAGGACGAACTCCCCGTAGCGCGAAACGACATAGGCAATGACCGCCTCGTCGCTATCGCCGTTGGTGATCCGCTCGCGCACCAGAAGGCGCAGGTCCTTGGCAAGCTCGGCATTCGAATCGTCGATCGACTGGTTCTGACAAACCATGCAGCGCAATTGCGCCGACAACGCGCGTGCGCGTGCTTCCTGCGCCGGATCGGCCAGCACCTCATCGGGATTGACGGCAAAAGCCGGCGAGAACGACAACAGCAGGAAGACGATAACGAGGAGCCGCCGGATCATTGTGCTGGCTCCAGAACCGGTTTCTTCTGCTTTTTGGCCCGTGCCGGAG
The DNA here is from genome assembly GCF_025847205.1 of Pararhizobium sp. YC-54. Lineage (GTDB taxonomy): Bacteria > Pseudomonadota > Alphaproteobacteria > Rhizobiales > Rhizobiaceae > Pararhizobium. The sequence goes on from NZ_JAOYTH010000002.1 coordinate 418,691, forward strand.
CACCGACCCTCAGCCGCCTGTCGCTCAGCGAAACAGCGCCGCCGGCCATCATGAACAGCGTGCCCAGCCAGATGCAGAGGATCATCGGTTTCCACCAGACCCTGACGACGACCCCGCCGTCCGCCATGCCGTCACCCAGCGAAATATAGAGCTGGCTGAGCCCGAACGTCCGGATACCAGCCTCGGTGGTCGGCATCTGCCGCGCCGTATAGAACCGCTTTGAAGACCAGGCCTCGGCAACATCGACGCCGGCCCGGCTGATGGTGAAATGGCCGGACTCCTCGCTATAGTTCGGCCCGTTGCCCTTGCGCAGGCCATCGAAGCGCAGCGTGTAGCCGCCTGCGTCCGTGGTCATTCCAGGCTTCATCTCGACAATGTATTCGCTCTCGAACGCGGTGACCGCGACAATGCCGATCAGCGTCACGCCAAGCCCGATATGGGCCAGCGCCGTGCCGAAAACCGATCGCGGCAGACCGGACACACGCCGCAAGGCGACGGCCCCCGTCACCTTGCCAAGACCTGAACGCAGGAAAAGCTCCGTCAGCGAACCGGCGATCATGTAGGCACCGAGCGCGATGCCGAACAGCGCCATGACCGGTCCACCATTCTGCGCGTAGTAAATGGCACTTCCCACCACCAGGCCGAACGCCACCGCGGCAAACAGGCGTTGCCCGGCTCCTAGCAGATCGCCACGTTTCCATGCGAGCAGCGGGCCGAAGGGCACGGCCAGCAATAGCGGCAGCATCAATAGACCGAAGGTCATGTTGAAGAAGGGCGGACCAACGGAGATTTTCGTACCAGTCAGCGCTTCCAGCGCCAGCGGATAGAGCGTGCCGATCAGCACGGTTGCGGCAGCCGTCGTCAGGATCAGATTGTTGAGGACCAGCGCGCCCTCGCGCGACATCGGCGCGAACAGTCCGCCCGCCTTCAGATGCGCGGCACGAAAAGCAAACAGCGACAGTGCGCCGCCGATGAAGAGGATCAGGATGATCAGGATGAAGACGCCGCGGGTCGGGTCGGTGGCAAAGGCGTGAACCGATGTCAGCACCCCGGAGCGCACGAGGAAGGTGCCGAGCAGCGACATCGAAAACGTCATGATCGCCAGAAGCACGGTCCAGATCTTCAGCGCCTCGCGCTTTTCCATCACCAGCGCCGAATGCAACAGCGCCGTTCCGGCAAGCCACGGGATGAAGGACGCGTTCTCGACCGGATCCCAGAACCACCAGCCGCCCCAGCCCAGTTCGTAGTAGGCCCAGTAGGAGCCCATCGAAATGCCAGCCGTCAGGCAGGTCCAGGCGGCGAGCGTCCACGGCCGCACCCAGCGAGCCCAGGCCGCATCGATACGGCCCTCGATCAGGGCTGCGGCGGCAAACGAGAAGCAGACGGAAAAGCCGACATAGCCGAGGTAGAGCAGCGGCGGATGGATGGCCAGCCCGATATCCTGCAGCACCGGGTTGAGATCCCGCCCCTCGCCCGGCGCATCCAGCAACCGGTTGAAGGGATTGGACGTCAAGAGGATGAACAGCGAGAATGCCGCCGCGATCCAGGCCTGAACGGCCAGCACATTGGCTTTCAGGGTCTCCGGCAGATTATCCCCGAATACGGCGACCAGCGCCGAGAAAAACGTCAGGATCAGCACCCACAAAAGCATCGAGCCTTCGTGATTGCCCCAGACACCGGAGAACTTGTAGATCAGCGGGATCTGCGAGTGCGAATTCTCCCAGACGTTCTGAACGGAAAAATCGGACGTCACATGGGCGTAGGTGAGAACACCGAACGACAGGGCGACCAGCAGGAACGTCGCCTTGGCCGCCACGCTGCCGATCTCCATGAGCGCCCGGTCGTTCCGCAGCGCGCCGATAATCGGCAGCACCGCCTGCAGCAGCGATGTGGCAAGCGCCAGAACCAGCGCATAGTGACCAAGCTCGATGATCATCGGATATTTTCCTTGCCGCCGAGATTGACGCCCTGCGCCTTCAACCGGTCCGCCACGTCCTTGGGCATATAGGTCTCGTCATGCTTGGCAAGCACGGTGTCGGCAACGAACACCGGGCTCCCCTCCTTGAAACTGCCTTCGGCGACAACACCCTGCCCTTCGCGGAACAGGTCCGGCAGAATTCCGGTATAGGTCACCGGCACCGTGTCCAGCGTATCGGTGACGCTGAAGGTGATGGTCATGCCTTCGCCGCGCTTGAGCGAACCGTTCTCGACCAGACCACCCAGCCGGATGCGCGTGCCCGGCGAAAGCTGCGCCTTGGTAAGATCGCCTGGAACATAGAAATAGGCGATTGCCTGGCTGAACGCGACCATCACCAGCAGCACGGCCGCAACGATGAAACCGACCCCGCCGCCAATGATCATCAGACGCTTCTGCTTGCGGGTCATTTTACGCCTCCATCGGCCTTCAGCCCAAGCTCGCCTGCAAGCGCCAGCAATTGCTTGCCCTCGTCGCCATCAGCCGGAAAGGCGGCCAACCCCTGTTTCAGGGCATCCGCTGCCTTGTCCTTCTGACCGAGTACGGAATAGGACCGGATGATCCGCATCCATCCCTCGAAATTCTTCGGATCCGCCTTGAGTTTTTCGGCGAGACTGCCGACCATGCCCTCGATCATCGCCGTGCGATCGCCGGCACTCATATCCTTGGCCGCCGCGATATCTTCGCCGGTCGGATTGCCCAGCGGTGTTCCAGCCTGCTGCGCCAGGGCTCCCGGAGCTTCGCCCTTGAGGCCGGCAATATGTTGATTGACCAGCGGCAGCCAGGGGGCGCCTACGGGCGATGTCCGGACGATCTGCTCGAACGCGGCCAGCGCTTCCGGCGCCTTGCCCTCCTGTTTCAGGGCAAGCGCCAGGTAAAATTGCGCACGTGGATCTCCGGGTTCGATCGCCAGCAATTTCTGCAGCGCGTCGCGCGCCTCGTTCGTCACCAATCCGCCGGACAGCGCGATCAGGCTTTCGGCATAACCGCCCAGACGCACCGGTGTCGCCCCAAGTATGCGCAGCGCGTTGCGGAAGGCCACTGCGGCTTGCTCGATCCGGCCGCTGCGATAATAGATCGGCGCCAAAACATCCCATCCGGCACCGTCCTCAGGATTGGCGACCAGTTGCTGTTCGGCCCGTGCAATGAGGATATTCATGTCGTCGCCCGGATTGGCCAGGCGCGCGGAAAGCGGCGCATCCGGCACATCCGGATTGCCGGTTCGCAAGTAAAGACAGAGCCCGACGGCAGGCAGGATGAGGATGACGGCAAGCTGCGCCAACCGGTTGCCGCGCCTTACCGACGAAACCGGCCCGGAGGCCTTCACAGCGTCCGTCGCGGCCAGGAGGCGGCGGGCCACCTCGGCGCGCGCAAAATCCGCATCCTCGCCGGAAATCAGGCCGTTCTTCTCGTCGCGCTTCAGCTCTTCGAGCTGGTCGCGATAGACCTCGACGTCATGGGATTGGGGAGCCTCGGCGCCGGCGGCGGTGCGCAGCAGCGGAAGCAGCAGAACAGCGGCAACGGCCGCCGTCAGAGTGGCAACTAGGATCCAGAACAGCATGTGCGCTCAATTACTATGCGGAGCACGCCATTCCAATCGGAAAACCGGAAATGACGGAAATTTGAGGCGTTTCGCCGCAACGGTACAATGCGGACGTTAGCCCAGCGGCGTCCACGTGCCATCCGCATTGCGGCAGGCGGCGCCCCGAGCGACACTCTCCTGCCCCTTGACCGTCACCGTATGACTGTATTGGCGGCAGTTCTGCGAACCCACCTGATAGGGTGCCGCCGCAACGACGGAACCGCTGATGGACGATCCCTGCCAGACAACCGGCTGTCCGCCGCGAGCCGCTTCCAGCGCCCGGTATTCCGCCTCCAGCGCACGCTGACGATCGGCCTTGCTGATCGAAAGCCCGGCTTGACGGCCGATAACGCCACCCTCAAGCGCTGCGATGTAGGACGCCGACGTCTTTGTCACAACGGCACCAGCTTTGCCGCCATCGCGCGACGTGGTTCCGCAACCGGCGATGATCAATGATAAGGCAATCAGGCACGCGGCCGGAGAGGCAGACAGAATGGTCGGGAAACAGGACTGGTTCTTCATCGTGTCGGACAGCTCTTACGGTTTCCGGTGCATCGGCAGATTGGGAGCCCGGCGTCGGGCCGATTCATGGCTCACTATCTTTTTACATTCCCCGCCCGGGCAGGCAACATCGGAGAGGCCGAACCTGCTGCATTGCAAAATTTTGCCCGCGATCCTGTCAAAAAAGTCACGCGGCGGCTCAAAACACGTGCCGTCATGCCACGGCCGGCAGCACGATCAGCGCGTTGAGCCCGCCCCGCTCGCCCCGCGATAGCCCGAGAGTGCCTTGATATTCACCGGCAATCTCGCTGACGATCGACAGGCCCAGTCCGGTCCCCGGCTTGCTTTCGTCCAGCCGCCGGCCCCGTTTGATGGCAACGGCGATCTGCTCCGGCTCCAGGCCGGGGCCGTCGTCATCCACCTCGATGGCGATCCAGTTGCGCCGTCCCGGGTCTTTTCCCTGAACGCCGTCTGGCGCGATCTGTGCCGTGAGGTGAACCTCTTCGCTGGCATAGCGCGCCGCATTGTCCAGAAGGTTGCCGACCGTTTCCTCGACATCCTGCTGCTCCATCGCCAGGATCAGCCCGGGGGGCGAGACAGTCAGCAGAAAGGTCTTTTCCGGATGCAGTCTGCGCATGACGCGAACCAGCCGCTCGAGAACCGGCTCGACCTCTGTGCGGGCGAGAACCGATTCCCGCTGTGCTGCGATCCGTGCCCGGTTGAGATAGGACTGCACCTGCATCTGCATCGCATCCGCCTGCGCCTTGACGAGGTCGCCATGCGGCGCCTCGAGCACCCGCGCTTCGTTGATCAAGACGGCCAGCGGCGTCTTCAGCGAATGGGCGAGATTGCCGACCTGCATGCGGGCACGCTCGATGATGCGCCGGTTGCTGTCGATCAGCGCGTTGACCTCGCTTGCCAGGGGCTGGATTTCGCGCGGGAACTCGCCGTCCAGCCGCTCGCTTTCACCGCCTCGGATCTTTTCCAGCGACCGCCGTGCCTGATCGAGCGGCCTGAGACCAAAGAGGATGGCCAGAGCGTTCATGCCCAGCCCCCCGAAACCGAAGATAGCCAGCGCCAGATAGAGATTGCGGTTGAAGTCGTCGATGTCGGCTTCCAGCACATCGCGATTGCCAGCAACCCGGAAGCGGGCGGTATGCCCCTGGATATCCAGCACGACTTCCGTCTCCGCCACCTCGACCTCGTTGTTGAAGGAATCGACGGTCGTATAGAAACGCTCGTAGCGAATATCGAAGGGCACTTCATCGACGCTGGCGATCGGCAGTTTGCCCGAACCGAGCGAGGTCGATAGGAGCGGCGGCGTGTTGAATTCGCCGATCGGCTCGACGATCCAGTACCAGCCGGTCTGCGGCTGGGAGAAGCGCAGATCGCCCAGCTGCGGACTGCCGGCCAGCACCGACTTGTCGTTGACGACGATCGAATTGATGACGTTGTAGAGCTGGGCGCGCAAAAGATCCTGAAAGCCGCGCTCCGAGCCCTGCCGGTACAGTGTCGAGATCACCACGCCGATCACCACCAGCGCCGCCACCGCCCAGACGGTGGAAACCAGGAGAACGCGTGCGGTCAGCGATTGCGGGCGCAGCATCATGGGTATCGCCGAATGGGTTGGCAGGACAACACGGCCGGGCCATGTCCGGCATGCGCGGCTGCCCGGTCTTTCCGGTTGAACATGGCGATCCCGCTCAGGATTTCACTTCCTTGCTGGCCATGCCGGGCGCCTGCATGCGATAACCGAGGCCGCGCACCGTTTCGATCAGGTCGTTGCCGATCTTCTTGCGAAGCCGGCCGACGAAAACCTCGATCGTGTTGGAATCGCGGTCGAAGTCCTGATCGTACATGTGCTCGACCAGCTCCGTGCGCGAAACCACCTGCCCCATGTGATGCATCAGATAGGACAGGAGCCGGAATTCGTGCGAGGTGAGCTTCAGCGCCACCCCGTTGACCAGCGCCTTGGAGCCCTTGGTATCCAGCCGCACCGGGCCGCAGACGATTTCGGAGCTTGCATGTCCGGCCGCGCGCCGGATCAATGCGCGGATACGCGCCAGCACCTCCTCGACATGGAACGGCTTGGTGACGTAGTCGTCGGCGCCGGCATCAATGCCTGCAACCTTGTCGCTCCAGCGGTCTCGTGCGGTAAGAATCAGCACCGGCATCACTTTTCCGGCACCGCGCCACTTTTCCAAAACGGTAATGCCGTCCATTTCCGGCAGGCCGATGTCGAGAATGACGGCGTCATAGGGTTCCCCCTCGCCGAGATAGTGGCCTTCCTCGCCATCGAAGGCCTGATCGACGACATATCCGGCTTCCTTCAGGGTGTCCGTCAGCTGACGGTTGAGGTTGACGTCGTCTTCGACCACCAGAATGCGCATGAACAGACTTTCTTCCCTTGCGCGCCAGCTTCTGCCAGAGATTTGCCGTCGCGTCGCAACACCAGACTTACTGCTTACCCTATTTCATCCGTTTCGAGAATGTTTTGAAGGCAAGCATCCTGCGGCTACATCGGCACGCGCATCGTCACCTTTTTCGGACGGCCGCCATTGCCGGGAATCAGCACGGTGACGACACATTTGCCATCGCCGGTCGGCTGCGCCGACAAAAGTTCGCCACCGGTCTCGGCGACGACCTCGGCCGCCGCCTGCCCACAATCGCCGTCCACCGCGACAACCATCGATGGCACATCAATCGCCGGCGGCGCGAATCCGGAAAGGCCCGCTGCAAGCGTTGCTATGATCAAGGGTGAGGACATGAACGCACTTTCGGCTTGAAAACAATATTGGCGACCTGTGAAGCATCGTTGCAAATTTAATAAACGATACAGTCTGAATGGCAAATGAATGTCCTGAAAACAGCGCGTTCTACGCAATCTCAACGCAACCGCTTGCGAGCGGAAATCCGGCCCCAGATCGCGACCAGCCCGCCCACCGCCGCGACCAGCGCGGTCAGTCCATCCACAACGCCGCTTTCGTCCTCAGGCGCAATCTCCAGTCCCAGCAGATTGGCGCAGGATGCCAGGATTGCAACCACACCACCCCAGACGGTCTTCGACATGTACCAGGTTTTCAAATCGTTCATTTGACACTCCTCGTCCGGTTCGCTTCTCGGGTTGGTTTGGTTTAATGGAGGGCCGGAACTTTACAGGCTGAGCAGCGCCTGCGCCGGCACGCCGAGAGCGACCTTCTGACCGCACTGCCGGACGCGAATCGACAACGCCGTCTGCGGCCCGCCGAAATCGGCGACCTCAAGGCCGGCCGCATAGTTCAATGCCGGTTCAGACACATCGAAGGACCGCTTCACGCTCGCCCCATCGAGGATGTCGAGACGATATGCTTCCTGGGTCTCATCCAGGGCAATATCGCCGTCAAGCCAATGGTCGGCATCGCGGCGGGCGCAGCGGGTCCAGGTGATGTTGACATCGCCGCTCTCGATGCGCCGCGCGCGCAGGTGCACCGGTGCAACCGGCGTCTGCGCCCGCAAGCCACCGGCAAAAACAAACGGTCCGCTGGGCGTGGCGGCCTGCCCGCCCGGCTCGGCGATCCAGTTGATCGCGCGCCCCGCCTCGTCGGCGCTCAATCCGAGTGGCCTGACGGCCGTGTTGAGCACGACCACCGGAGCACTGGCAACGCTCCCGGCCAGCATCGCATCCGTGGTCCCGTTCAGCCCGCGCAAAAGTTTGGAAAGCCGCCAGCGCCCGGCAGAGATTTCCTCCGCGTTCTGGAAACCGATAATTTCCCAGACACCGTTTGCAGCAAGGATCGCCATGCGGTTCTGCCCGTTGAGGACGGAAAGTCGGCTCGCCGAAGACAGCCCGCCGAAATATAGGTCAAGCGTCAGCGTCGGCGCTGCATCAAACCTGCCAGTGACACCCGCACCGAGCGGCTCTGCCAGAACACCCGTCTGGGCCGGCTGGTCGAGCCGCACCCGCGTCTGAAAACCTTCCGTCGTCGCCGATGACGACAGCGTCACCGCCCGCCAGGGCCGGGCAAACACAGCGGCGCGCGCGAAAGTGCTGGCATCGCCCGCCTCGTATTGCGGCAGGTCCATCAGATGCACGATCGGCGAGAACCCGGCGGATGGTGTACGCGGCGGATCGATCGTCCGGGATGTCCCGGCAGGGCCGCCGCCGCTTGACGGCACGAACGCCCGCGCCTCGACCGAACGCACCGCCCCATCCTCGATCCGGCTGACAAGGAAACTGCCGGCTGGCCCCTCGTCAAAGGCGACGATATCGCCCGGCTCGAACGCCAGCGCCGCCGGCGACAGCGAAAAACGAACGCTCCGGCGCGAGACCTGATGATCCCGAAGCGCGTCCTCGACAGCGCTTGCCGCAGCACCATCGTGCAGGACGCCGGGCACCGAAAGCCGCAGAACCCGGTCATTGGCCGGCGATACCCGGCGCGAGCGGGCCGTCGTCCGCTCATAGGCGTTTTGCGGATCGAAGTGATCGAGGATGGCCTCGCTGCCGAAATCGCTGTCATGGCCGCGCGTCTCCTCAAACAGCGCCTGTTCGTCGATATCCGCCAGCACCGGAACAATCGTCGGCTGCGACGCCTGTTTCATTCGCGACCGGAACCGCAGCGTCCCGCCGTCTTCGACCGCATCGATCTGCAACGCCGCCATCAGCGGTTCGAGCACATCGCGCGCCGACGCCTGCTCCGATTGCACATAGCCGCTCAGGTCGCCACTGACGCAGCTGACATCGCCGCCCTCAAATTCGTGATCCGCAAGCACCGCCGCAATGACATCGGCCGCCGTCGAAGCGCCAAGCCGGCCGTTCAGCCAGTGCCCGGTCTGCCAATTCGCCCCATCGGACCAAAGCGCGGTATTCTCCGGAAAGGCCGGCATCGGCCGCGCATCCCAGGTCCAGACGAACATATGATCCGGATCAAGGCATGCGGGTGCCCCCGGCCCCTGCCAGAACCGGTGCTGCGCCTCCAGAAACCGGCGCTGCATGGCATCGCCACGCGCGCCGTTCGAATGGTATGGAACCGCCGTCTCCGACGATTTCGGGTCGGTAAAGACGTTCGGCTGGTTTGCTCCCTTGTCGATCGCCGGGCAGCCCAGCTCGGTAAACCAGACCGGCTTGGAGCCCGCAACCCAGGCCGTCGTCACCGCCTGCTCAACACCGTCGATCCGGTTGCGATGCGTCTGTCCCCACCAGTTGGCAATATCCTTATAGCGGTAGACCCAGGGCTTTCCCGCCAGTCCGTCGGTGATCGGCGTGCGGATACGATCGCGGCGGCCGTCGCTGCCGGCATAATACCAGTCATAGCCTTCGCCGGCCGCGACCATCGCACCCATCGCATCCGCGTCTTCTGCAAGCCGGAAACCATCCGGATTGCCGAGCGAGGAATCGCTGTCGCGCCAGTCGGACAGTGGCATGTAGTTGTCGATCCCGACGGCATCGATATTGGCCGATGCCCAGAGCGGATCGAGATTATAGTGCACCTCGCCCGATCCGTCCGGCGGGTGGTAGCCGAAATATTCGCTCCAGTCGGCGGCGTAGGTCAGCTTGGTGCCCGCCCCGAGAATCGCCCGGACATCGGCTGCAAGGCCGATCAGCTTCTCGACAAACGGAAAAGCCCCCGCGCCGTCACGCAGCTGCGTCAACCCGCGCAGTTCGGAGCCAACGATGAACCCGTCGATCCCGCCCGCCGCTGCCGCCAGAAGCGCGTAGTGAAGCACCAGCCGGCGATACCCCTCGTCCGCTGCCGTCGATGTCACCGACGTGCCGGAAACGGAAAAATCCGCCACCGTGGCGTTCCCGCAAAAGGCGTCCACCTGCGTGCGCGCCGCCATTGTCTTGTCGGCACTGCTGACCAGCCCCGGGGCCGGATGCGCGGTAATGCGCCCACGCCAGGGATAGGCCGGCTGCCCGGTTCCGCCATAAGGATTGGGCAACGTGTTGCCGGCCGGAATATCCATCATCACGAATGGATAGAGATAGACTTTCAGCCCACGCGCCTTCAGGTCAGTGATCGCCGCCACCACGCTTGCGTCGCCCGGTGTACCGCCATAGGCGGGACCGCCGCCATTCTGGCTGATCAGCCTCGCACCACCGCGCGAAATGCCCGACACGGACCAGGTCCGGCTTTCTCCGTCCCGTACCGGCGTCTCCACGCCGGGCACGATCCGGCACTGGCCTGCCCGCAAATCCGTCCCGAACCACGATACCACCAGCGCCACGCGCTCAAGGTTCGGGCACAGCGCCTGCAATTCGTCGATCGACGCACGCCAGTCGGAACTGGCGTGGAAAACATTGCGGTTGATCAACCGGCTTGCGCCGGCGCCCGTCTCTTCCTTCACCACGCCCGGGTCATAGCCGTGCTCGCTGGAGCCCGGAATGATCGTTACAGCCCGGATCTGCTTTTCCAGCGTGCCGGTGGGCCTGAGTATCTCGAACTGGATCACCGGAATGCGATTGCCATAGCTGTCCAGCGGCAGCCGCTCGAACACCGCGTAAGCCAGGCCGCGATAGGCCGGCGCCTTTCCCGCACCTTGCTTGGCCTCGATCAGCGGATCGGGCAATTGATCGTCCGTGCCGCGATAAAGCCGCATCTCGATCCCGGTCAGGTCCAGTTCCCGTCCATCCGCCCAGACCCTGCGCACGCAGGCAATCTCGCCCTCGCAGATTCCGAGCGCAAAATTGGCATAGTAGCGAAACGTCTCGACCCGCGAACCGCTCGCCTTGCCGCCCTGCCGCTCGACGCGAACCTCCTCCTCGAACCGTGTCGCCCAGATCAGCGTACCGCCGATGCGCACCGTGCCATAGGCGCGGGTGACCGCCGTGCCGTCCTCGGCGCCAGGGATGCGCGCATCGCCCAGCCGGGCGCCGGAGACCGTCCTCGTGCCGTTGATGATCGAGCGGTCGATAACCGAACCGGCCAGCGCACCGGCCGCCCGGCCGAGCGCTGCCCCGACAGGGCCGAACACGCTACCGAGGGCGGCGCCCGCCGCCTGCAGAAGAATGGTTGCCATGATCGTCAGACCTTTTCGGGAAAGCGAAACACACCGGCGATCCGCCGCCGCCAGGAGGGCACGAGCGCGGACTCGATCACCTCAGCCTGTTCGTAGGCATGGATGAACCTGTTATCGGCACAAAGAATCCCGGCATGCTTGGCCGGCAGATCCGGCCGCCAGCAAAACAGCAGGAGATCGCCCGACCGCATCTCCGTTGCCGTCAATTCAGCCCCGAAATGCCGCCGTGCGGCGTTGCGCAACCGGTCCTCACCGCTGCGCTCCGCCCAATCGGGCTGATAGGCCGGCGGCAATTCCGGCTCCGTGCCATGGAGTTCGCGCCAGACGCCCCGCACCAGTCCCAGACAATCGCAGCCGACGCCCTTCAGGCTTGCCTGATGCCGGTACGGCGTGCCGATCCAGCTGCGCGCGATCGAAATGATCCGCCCGGCAAATACGGTTTCCTTACCCTCCCCCTGAGCGGGAGGGTCGGCGCAAGGCGCCGGGGTGGGGTGATCGTTCCGGGCAACGTCACTCATAAAGCGCCCGCCCGTCATGAACCGCATCGCCATCGGCATAACCGAAAGCAAAATCCGTCCCCGGCATATGCGGAAACCCCTGAAAGTTCAGAGAGTTCGCAAATTTCTCGGCACAGACGCCAAAACTCTTGTCGCATCCCGCCGTCACCGTGAATGCGTCTCCCGCTGCAAGCGGCAGAGGCGGTGGCAGCCAGAGGGAAAGCGTGACGTCGCCCCCGTCCCGCCGATGATCCTCGATGTCGCAGGCATGTCCGGCATTTGCACCGTCCACAAACCCGAACACGCCGTACCGGTAGAAACCCGCCACCGCCGCATCGAGCCCCGATACCTGGACCCGTGTTTCGCCCAGAACAGAGGTGACCGTGCCACTGCCCCGATAGGCCGGATTGCTCAAGTCCACCCTGCACCGCCCATCCCCCAGCACGGCGTCGCAACGGCGCCCGTAAATCCGTCCCTGCACCTGATCCAGCCGATGCGTCAGCCGCCGCAGTTCGGCGCGAAAGGCACCGCCTGCGCGCACCACATCGCCGATCTCCTGCACCCGCAGCAAAATGCGCTGGTCTGTCGCCTGCCAGTTCACTTGGAAAACCTCGACGCTGGCACCGTCATAGCGTCCGGCGATCACGTCCGCCTCGCTGATCGCGGTGCTCGAAAATCCGCCGGCAACCTCGCCCGCCTCGACGGAGAGCCCGCTCGCCGCCTCGCTGTCGGCCGCCTGAAAGCCGCTGGCGGCCTGAAAATCGGTGCCGTCGAAGCTCAGATCGTGATCATGCTCGGTAAACCCGAGCACCACGCCATCGCGCCGCGTCACCCGCCAGCAATGGCACATCGTTGTCGCGTCACCGTCCAGATGGTCGGCGAGCGCTGCCGGAAGCGTTCTCATGGCTTGATCTCCACCAGCGGAATGGACGGAATGCGCCCGGCCTGAAACTGCGCCAGATCGACATCGATCCTGTCGGTATCGAAACGCACCGGCACGTCGAATTCGAACCCAGCCCTCACGACCGCGCCGCTTGCGGGGATTTTCGTCGGCAGGAACGTGACCCGCCCTGTTGCCGCATCGAGCGTAAAATCGGCAGGCGCGGCCGCCGTACCGCCAACCGTAATCACCACCGTTGCTGCAACCGGCTTGGCGATCTCGCGCACCGTGGCGCCACCCGCATCGCCATAGGTCTTCACCAGCTGGAACACGGCCGTTCCCCCATCTCCCGTTCCGATGACCTGATCATTGGCGCTGACCGCCCCGCCCGGAGCGCAGGACTTGAAATCCAGCGGATCACGAAACCGGAACCCGTAAAGCTGCCCCGCCCGCGCCTCGAAGAATTCGAGTACCGCGTAGAGATCACCGATCGACCTGATCCCCGAGCCCGCGTCATAATGCCTCCGCGCATCGCGCCAGCGCCGGTTGCGGTTCTCGCGCCCGTTCGAAAGGCTGACAATATCGGTGCGCCTGACCGGCCCGCCGCTCGTCCCCAGCGCCAGCCGCAGGGGAAACCGGACCTCATGAAATCCTGTTGGCATGATGTTTTTCCGTTGTGGGTGGAATCGGTTGGCAGGGAAACTTCAGGGATTGCTGCGGGGACGACGGCGTTTGTCTCCCGCTCGCCTGTCGGCTACCTTCGCCCCGCAGGCGGAGCGAACGAACAAGGTGCGACCTCCGTCGCCTTGTGTCCCCCGCTCCCCATCCGCAGGCGCGGGCACCTTCCGCTCCTTTGCGTCCATGAGGGCGGCGCGGGCTTCGACCTGCTCTGCATGGTAATCCATTTGGGATGAAAAAATCTGGGCCGAGCCGGGGAACCTGCCAAACGGATTTGCGTTGAATCTTCCGAAACAGGAGGATTCGCCATGACGCTTCCAGTTAATCCCGGCAACGAACCGTTCATTCCCCTTCCGCCGCATCGCAGAGAGCCCGAGCCGGACGATCCAACCGATCCGTGGCCTGACGACGAAGAAGATACGGAGGATGAGGGCCTGGAGGATAACAGAAGGGAATGGCTTGGTTTTGGAATATGGAAGTAGGGCGCGATGCCCGAACGATTCTTCAATCGCAATCACAATTACTTGGTGTGCGGGGCAGGTTAACTCTGCCAACACGTCATGCTGGACAACTTCTTTCGGCCGTATAAATTTCCCCATACAAGGAGAACTTGACGTAGATTTGCATCTTTAGAGACGCTGGTAGTCTCGTCTCATCGACCGGAGGTTTGTAGTTGGCGCGTTACGTTGGGCTGTTCTCTGGTGTGGTATGCGTTCTGGTGATGGCCGTTCTCGCGGTCACTCCGCTTGCTTGGCAGGCAATGGGGCGTCCAGATGAAACCTATCCAGAAATGGCCTACATGATGTTCGGCATGCCGCTGGCGATAGTGAGCCTTGTAGCGGGGATTAATGTTGCATATCACGGAGCATTCACTCGGCGCCTCAAGACTGTCCAATATATTCAATGGGCTGCATGCGTTCTGCTTTTGCTTGCGGCTCTGTCTCCCTGGCTGAGTTAAACGCCCCTTCGTTCGCACGCCCACATGATCTCAGGGCGATGGGCATGGCGACGAAGGAGCATCGCCACCCTCAAAGCCCCCGCCGCCCGCGCCCGACCGTGCGCGTCAGCATCGCAGCAATCTGCCCCTCGGACTTTCGAAAACTCTGTGCATCGGATGCCGTCACATTGAAGACGACATTCATCGCGCCGCCGCCACTGGAAGACGCCACGCCGAGCGAACCATCGGCGCCGCGCTTCAGCGGCAAGATCGCCTCCGATCCCGCCTCGCCCATCAGCCCCATCTGCCCATCCATCGGAAAATAGGTGGGCGTTGAAACGACACCGCCGACGGCAAACGGCGTCACCCTGCCCGGCACGCCGCCCTCGGCAAAAGCGGTCGCTCCGCCAAAACTGCCGGCAAGGCCCGATATCGCCGAACCGAGCAACCCCTCCAGCGGCTTTAACCCCGCCGAAAGCGCAATCTCCGTCAGCCGCAATCCGGCGCCGCGCAGCACATCCTCAAGCCCCTTGCCGCCGCGCGTCGCTGCGGCCAATGCCCCGGTCAGCGCCGAGCCGAACGCGCGCGAGCGCCGCTCCAGATCGTCGAGCACATCCTTCAGCGCGTCCGCATCATCGGCGGCCGCCGAAAATCCGATCCCATCGTTTTCCATTCTGGTCTCCTGATGTGGTCTCCTGAAAATTCCGCCCCGGCATCAACGCGTCTCAATCCGGAAACGCCGCCATCAGCGTCTCCAGCCCTGAGCGATCCGGAACCGCAGCCGAAGGCCGCAATCCACCCAGTGCTGCCTGCATCTCGCGCGGCGTCATTGACCAGAAATCCGCTGCTGGAAGCCGCAACAGGCAAAGCCCGGCATGCATCACCGCCCCCCAGGGAAATGGCGGCGGCAAACCGTTGCCCGCTGCGGCTCTCAAGGGTTTGCGCCGTCCTCCGCGCTGCCGAAGGTCGCCGCCAGCAGTTCGCTGGTCAGCCGCGCCAGGCCGGCAATGCCGCCGTCGATGCTCATGACGGCGACATCCTCGTCAGACACCAGATTGCCGCCGCCGCGCAAGCCTGCGCTTAATATCCTGATCATGTCCTCGGCTTTCAGCCGCCCGGCTGAAAATCGGGCCGCAAGCTCCATCAGATTGTCGGCCGCAAACGCCGTCTCCAGCTCGGCAAGGCTGCCGAGCGTCAGGCAGAGAATACGCCGCTCGCCGCTGATCACCGCCTCCACCTCGCCGCGATGCCGGTTCGCCCGCCCCGTCGTCCCCGCGCGCCCCGCCATCATTAGAGCGCCGCGAAGGTCAGGGCGCCGGCCGATTCCAGCGCCGTTTCGAAGAGGACCTCGCCATTGTACTGGCCGGAATATTCCAGCGCCGTCACCTGGAACGGCCCGGTCAGCGTGCCGAAATCCGGAATGACGATTTGCCAGTTGAGGATCGTCCCGTTGAAAAAGGCCGTCCGCACCAGCGCATCCGAGCTCTGGTCCTTGAAGATGCCGGCGCCGGAAACGGAGGCCCGCTGCACGCCCGCCCCGCCCAGAAGCTCCCGCCACCGCCCCGCCGATTCCGCATCCGTCGCATCAACCGTTTCGGCGTTGAAGGCCAACCGCTTCGAACGCAGCCCCGCAACCGTCAGATAAGAGCCGCCATTGTCGATCTTCAAAAGAAGATCCTTCCCCTTCTGGGCAACCATGTTTTCATCCTTCCAGAAACGAAAAGCGCCCACTGGGGGCGCCGATGAATTCACATTCCGAATGAGCGATCCTTCACTCCGTCACCGCCCGAAACACCATTTCCGCCACATGCCCCTTGGCCTTGGTGTCACGGCCAATTTTCGTGCGTCGATGCAAAATGCTGACCAGCGCAAACCCGCCCAGGACGAGAGGCGCGTCACCCAGCAAGGCCCGTACCCGCGCGGCAATCTCTTCCGCCGCCCGGTTTCCCCCTTCGCCGGTGCGCACCTCAAGCGTGACGAGATGCTCTTCGCCCGCCTCGCTCGCCGTCGATGCATCCCGGCTGTCGATCCCGGCGATGAAAACGCACGGCCTGCGTGATTGTGTCTGCAGATGATCGTGAACCCCGTCCGGCCCGATCAGCGTCGCCAATGCCGCATCGCCGGCAAGTGTCAGGAATAAAGCTTTCTGCAAGGCCCCGGCAGCGCTCATCGCCCATCCTCCGTGCAACGGCAAACCAGATATCGCCGCGCCTCGTCCGGATCGAAGCAGGCGCGAACCGTGAAAATCCGGCTCCCCTTGCGAAACCGCATGCCAGCCTGCACATCCTGGCGAAACCGGATCCAGATGCGATGCGTCACGGTGAACACCTCCGCGTCCGCCCTCTCATCCTCGGTGACTAAGACAGGCTCGATCCGCGCCCAGAGCGATGTGACCGGCGCAAAACCCGGCACGATGCCGCCCTGACCATCGCCAGCGTCATCGCGCATCTCCAGGTCCAGCCGCGCCGACATCTGACCGGGGTCGAACATGAGCGGCCGCATCGTCAAAGCCTCCGCCGGCAAAAAGGTGCGATCAACCGGTCATATCCGAGAGGGACTGCGGCCGGCTGGCTGTTCGGCGGAACCGCGCCGCGAAATTCATAGAGCAAAGCTGCATGCAACAGCATCGCCCGTTTCAGGACATCAGGCACATCCGTACCGCTTGCGCCGAAACCGGCCGAAAAATCGATCTCGATACCGTTGATCGCCAGTCCCGGCTCCGGTTGCGAGGGCAGGATCAGCCGTGCCGGCCGGGCCTGCCCGTCCAGCGTGAAACCGGAGGTATCGACGGCAACGGGCCCACCGGCGGCATCGTAAACCGTAACCGCTTCAATCGTTTGCACCGGTCCTCTGCCAATCGGAATCACCCGCGACATCGGCCAGCCGTCGAGATAGAGCCGGAACGTTCGCGTCAGAAGCGCCAGCCCGGTTTCCCGCTCCAGATAGTCGCGCACGGTGGCGATCAGCGCCGTCAGCAGCGCGTCATCGGCACTGGTTTCGACGCGCAGATGCGCCTTCGTCTCGGCAAGCGTCAGCGGCTCGCCGAGCGGCGGCGCCAGTTCGGTAATGGTCATGGATGTCTCCGTCGCGATGTGGCGGTGGCGATAGTATGGGTGGACGCAGCGGGAGGGGAGCTGCGTCCACCCTCGCGCCTGCGGCAGGGAAGACCGCGGCGCGAATGGCCGCTACCTTTCAGAAAGGATAGCCTTACGCTTGTTCAGGATGCCGCGAATTTGACAAGCTTGATAGCCTCAAAATTTTGCACCCCGCCGCCGACCCGTTTGGTGGTGTAGAACAGCACATAGGGTTTGGCGGAATAGGGATCGCGCAGCACGCGCACACCGGTGCGATCGACGACCAGATAGCCGGCGGCGAAATTGCCGAAGGCGATCGAAGTGCTGCCCGCACCAATATCCGGCATGTCCTCGGCTTCAGTGATCGAAAAGCCCATCAGCGAGGCCTGCTGGCCGGCCACCGCCGGCGGACGCCAGAGGTAGTTGCCGTCGGCGTCCTTGAACTTGCGGATCTCGGCCTGGGTCTTGCGGTTCATCACGAAGGCGGCGTTCTGCCGGTGCCCGGCCTTCAATGCATAGATCGTGTCGATCAGCGTATCGGACGGGCCGCTGGCGTTGAAGGCACCGGCGGCACCGGTGGCGATATAGCCGATATTGCCCCAGCTCCAGCTCGCGTCGGCCACATTGGTATAGCTCAAAAAGCCTTTCGGCTTGTTGGTGCCGTCGCCGGAAACGAAGGCCGTGCCTTCCTGCTCGCCGAAAGCGGTATCCACTTCGGAAGCAATCCAGGTCTCGATATCGACGGCCGCATCGTCGAGCAGTGCCGCTGTGGCCGCCGGCATGGCGTAGAGTTCCATGGTCGGGAAGGACAGTTCGGCCAGCTGCGGCGTCGTCGTCTCCGGTCGTGCCGCCGTCTCCGCCACCCAGCCCGTCGCCATGCCGGAGAGCGCAAACGGCTTCTTCAGCACCGACCCCGACACCTGCCGCACCGTCGCCATCGCCCGGATCGGCGAGACCACCGAAAGCCTGCGGCCGATCTCGGTGTCCGTCTCGCTCGGAACGAGATAACCGCCGTCGCTCGAAGAGCCGATCGAAAATGCCTTTGCTTCCAGCTCGCGCAGCGCCTGCTCGTCGCCCCGGCGGATATAGCTTTCGAACGCCGTCTTGTGCTCCATTGCCTCCAGGCTGGTTTCGCCGCTGCGGCCGAGCGCCGGCCGCGCCTTCTTCAGCGCCAGCTGGTCGATGACCCGCTTCTGCTCGTCCATGGTGCGCGAGATGCGGTCCATCTTGTCGCGGGTCACCACATCGGCGGTCAGCTTGCTTTCCAGTTCGCCCAGCCGCCGGTCGTTGGTTTCCTTGAATGCCTCGAAGGCGCCCATGAAATCCTCAAACGCCGCCGTCATCGTCTCCGGTGCCGTCTTGATTTCAGGGGCGACCTTGCTGTGCGGTGCCATAGTGCTCGTCTCGTTCATTGGCCTGTCCTTCTGTCAGAGAGCCTCATCATCCGGGCCGCCCGCCGCATCGTGCGCACGAGCTCCGTTTCCTTGTCGCGGAAGAACCGCGCATTCTTGACGTTCGAAACCCTCGCCGATGGCAGCATCGGAAAGGTCACGATCGAGATTTCCCAGAGATCCGCTTCGAGGATGCGGCGCACGCCGGACTTGCCGTCGGTCCGGGCCTTGACGGTCTGGAAGCCGATCGACAGCCCGTCGAGCGCACCCGCCTTCATCAGCTGGTGCACTTCTCGCGCCCGGGCCACGCCCGGCGACAGAAGCCCCTCGACATAAAGCCCGCGCGCATCCTCGCGAATGGTCTTCCACGTGCCCAACGGCTCGCCGGGATCGTGCTGGAACAGCATGCGCACGCCGGCAGCACCCCGCCGCGCCAGCGACCGCTGAAAAGCCCCCGGCGCAATCGCATCCTTGCCGAGATCGACTTCGCCGAAGATGCTGGCATAACCAGAAAACCGTCCCTCCCCGGTCACCCCGGAAAGCGTCAGATTGGCAAACTTCTGCGTTCGCCAGACAGGCAGCCTGTCGGTCGTCATGGGTCTCTCCAAATTCTGAGGGGTTAGCCAATAGGCAGTAGTGAGTAGTCAGTAGTCAGTAGTCAGTAGTCAGTAGAAAAACGTCAAAACCGGCCGCTGACCACCTACTCACTACTCACTACTCACTACTCACTACTCACTACTCACTACTGCCTACTGCCTACTGCCATCGCCCCGCCCATACCGTTCCGCCATGCGCACCACGGCACCCAGCACCCACCAGGCGGCAAGACTGGCAGCCGCCGAGCCCGTCAGCATCACCTCCGCGCCTGAAAGGCTGCCGGCGATACCGAGCTTGGTGACGATCCACAGCCCCGCCGGTCCGCCGAAAATCAGCCCGCAGGAAAGCCCTGTGAAAAAGCGCGAGGCAGCCTCGCGCTTGCCCTTCGGCAGCATATAGATCAGCGACACCGCAGCCCCGGCCGCAGAGCCGATACCCTTGGCAGCCCAAAGGCCCGGGTCATTGCCAAAATCAGCCATTTGTTAAGTCCTTGATGCTATTATTGGAATTGCATCACCCTCACCCGGCCGCAGCCAACTGCCGCCGGGTAATGCTCAGCGTGACGGAGCGTCAGCCGGGAATTTCTCTGAATCTTTTGAATCGGTTGCGACGTGGCGTTGAGAAACTGAATCCGCGACCTCAAGTGCCGGGGCAGCGAGCCGGAAAACAGAATCCGGTCGTCATTTCAAATATCTGAAAACAATCAGATATCTTCGAAACCATCGCCCGGGTCGGTGGCAATGTCCGGGTCGTGCTGCCGGGCGTGGCGCACGACAAGCACGCCCAGAATTCCGTCCACCACTTCGTAGTCTATGACATAGGGCGGCACCGAAAACCGGCGCACCCCTGGCGGCACGTCCAAAGCTTTCCCCGCCAGCGGAAATCTCCGCAGCATCTCCATCGCCTAACGAAGCTGCAGGATCATTGCCGATGCCGCCCGCTTGTCGAACCGGGCAAGATAGGCGCGTTCGGCTCTCAAATAAGCCGAGGCATCATCGGAAATGCGCAGCTTCTTCAAGCGGCATCATCCTTGTTTGAGGCATCCAGTTCGTCCAGCAAGGTGTCCATATATTGAAACTTGCCTTGGCGCATGCCTTCCCGGGCGCGTTCGATCTCAAGAATATCCTTGCCTTCCGTGGCAAGATAATACCGCATCGCCCGAACCATTACCCAGCTGCGGGTGCGCTCGCTTACTGCGGCGATCGTCTCGATATCGGCGAGCACATCGACCGGCAGGCGCAGCGCGATCGGATCGGAGAGAACGGGTTTGGCCATCATCGCCTCCATTTGTTATACGGCGTATAACAAAATACCAGCAACATCCCCATTGCTCAAGTCGAGGCTCTCGATCCCTGGTCCTCAATACCCGACGGCCTGCCGCTTCTCCTCGTCGGTGAGGAAATCGCAATCCTTCATCCGGGCCCAGATTTCGCTTCGTTCACCCGTCAGTCCGGTCACCTGGTCGAGGTCCGGCACCAGCTTCAGCGTCTCGCCCGACCGTCCCGACAGCCAGCCCGACAGCGCCGCGGCCGTGCGAAAAATCATCGGCAGAACGGTGAGCCGGTAGAGCGCCCGGTTGGCCTCCTGATAGTTGGCATAGGTGTTGTCGCCGGGGATGCCGAGCAGCATCGGCGGCACGCCGAAGGCAAGCGCAATGTCGCGCGCCGCACCGTTCTTCGCCTCGACGAAATCCATGTCCTTCGGCGAAAGCCCCATCGCCTTCCAGTCGAGCCCGCCTTCGAGCAGCAGCGGCCGCCCGGCGCGGATCGGGCCGGAATAGCCCTCGTCCAGTTCCGTCTTCAGCCGGTCGTACTGGTCGGCCGAAAGATTGCCGCCCTCCTTCGGCTGATAGACCAGAGCGCCCGAAGGCCGCGCCGAATTGTCGAGCAGAGCCTTGTTCCAGGTCGCCGCCGCATTGGAGAGATCGAGCGCCATCTGTGCGGCCGCCAGTGGCGGAAAGCCGAGATGGTCGTCGAGCGGATGAAACAGCCTGAGATGCAGGAGCCCGTCTTCACCGGCCGCAATTCGTCGCACCAGAGTGCCGACCCGGTATTCATAGGCCTCCGGCCAGCCGTCGCGCCCCTCGAGAATGCGCACCCGGTCCGGCCTGAGCAGGTGCAGTTCGCGCAAAGCGCCGCCGATCTCGGCCGCATCGACATAGGCATTGCCGGAGAGCAGCAGATGGCCATACAGCGCCTCAAGGAAATCATGCCCGCCCATCCGCCCGTTCGGCCGCGACAACAGCGCCAGCACCGGATGCTCGGTCTGTTCCTGCGTTCCCTCGTAAAGGAGCAGCGGCACGCTCGCTGCCGCTTCGGAAATCAGACGCACCGCCCGGTGCGCCACCGGATTGCGCATGAATCCCTCGCGGGAAAGGGCCGAATAGGAGCGCCCGGTCCAGTGGGCCCGGCCCTCCTGCGCAATCGCAATGAAGCTGGACGCGGCCTTGGTTTCGCGCACGCTCTCCACCGGGCGGCGCCACGGCAGACGGAATGGATTTTTCATGATGTCACTATCCTTGAATGCGTCCTACGCCGCCTGCGCCAGCCGGATCGCTGCGAGATACCGCCTGCCGTAGCCTGCCACCCGTTCCGCCCTGTCGCGGCCGTTGATGATGCGCCGGGCGCCGGTCCAGTCCTCTTTTGTTGCGGAGAAATACTGCCCGAGCCGCCTGCCAGTGAAGGCGCCGGTTTCCATGCCGATGAACAGAATGTCGGTGGCAACCGTCAGCTCCATCGCCCGTCCCGGATTGGAAATCAGGTCGATCCCCGTTAGAAGCGTCATCTTTTCGTAATTGGTCCTGTGCGTCAGCTGCACCAAGCCGCGCCCCAGCCAGGTCTTTCCCTCCGCGTCCCGCCGCCAGTAGGGCACCGAAACCGAGGGCAGCCGGCCGTGTTCAAAGGCGCTGTCGAGAAGGGCAATCGCCCGCGCGTCGCTTGCGGCAAAGGTTTCGCGCACCGGCTGCATCGTGCGGCCGGTCTCGTGATGCGCGGTCGCCAGCATGTAGGCGAGCCAACGGTCATCGGTCTTGCCGATACTGCCGCGATCAAGAATTGCCGTCAGCCCCGCCACCTGGCGCTTTTGCAAGACACCGTCGAACAATGAAGCACGCACGGCATCGAAGAAGGTTTTTCGCGCAAGCATCATTCACCTCCACTTCCGATCTAAACCTGAAAAAAGTCGTGACTCTAAATCGATTTAACCAATTTAAATCGTTTAAACTATTTAATACCCTGATTTACTTTGGCTTTGAGATATGAAATCTGAAATCCAGCAATATGATATTGCCTTGACGAAGGAGGATCGAATGAACGCTCAGAGCAAGATACAGGCCGACACCATCCGCTCGACGGTACCGCAGCATATCCTCGACCGGTTCGAAAACGCCTGGCAGCAGATGCGTGCAAACGCCTCCTCGACGCAAAAATCCCCCGCCACCGAAGACGACAAGCGCTGATCGCAATCGGATTTTTCGGCCGCCACCGCGGTCTCCCTCTTCTCCCCCGCGGGGAGAAGTGCCGAGCGCATGCGAGGCGATGAGGGGGGATGCTTCGGCAAACTCGGAGCGGCCCGCCCCCTCATCCGGCCCTGCGGGCCACCTCTCCCCGCTGGGGAGAAGAGAGAGGAGCCGTTCGTCCATATGCGATAGCGCTCCCCTTGAGGGGAGGGCCGGAGCAAAGCTCCGGGGTGGGGTGATCTGCCAGGCGCCGCAGCATCGACCCTCAACACTCGCCCCCTCAAATCCCCCTGACCCGCGGCTCGCCGCCGCCATCCAGCATCAGTGCTGTCAGTGCCCAGACCAGCGCATCCAGCCGGTCCGGTGAACGGCCGGACGACAGGCCATCCGGCCCGAAATCGCACATCTGGTCTTCCAGCGCCGGAAACGATCCGGCGTGAACGACCCGGCCCTGTTCGTAGAGTGCCGCAACCGGCTCCGCCCGCAGCCATTTTCCGCGCGATGCCCTGACCGCCGTCACCGGCAGGTGCGCGTCGATGACGCGCAGCACGGCCGAAACCATGTCGCCGCCCTGGTTGACCTCGGCAACGATCCGGTCGGCGTCGAAACGCCGATAGGCGCGAACCACAGCGCCTGCCCATCCGGCTGGGCTTGCCCCTTCGACCGAACAGTCGGCCATGACGACACCACGTCCGGTCCGGTCGAGCCCCGCCACGATGATGCCGCAACAGGATTCCCGTCCCATGCCGGAGGGCGGATCGACCGCCACGACGATACGGCCAAGCGGCCCGGTCTCGCGCAGTTTCAACGCCTCGATGCCGGTGCGCGACCACAGCGCATCCTCGCGATCCTCGATCATCTCGCCGTCGAGTTCCTGCCGTCCCAGCCGCGTGCCGCCGTATCGTCCGGCCATGGCTGCGAGAAATCCCGGCGCCAGGTTGGCCGCATTGTCGCCGGTCCTGATCCGGCAGGTCACGGTGCTCGGATCGGCGATCAGCGCCTTCAGCACCGGCACCGGCCGCGGCGTTGTCGTCACCAGCGCGCGCGGATCATCGCCGAGCCGCAGCGCAAACTGCAGCATGTCCCATGTTTCCTGCCCGTGTTTCCATTTGCCGAGTTCGTCGCACCAGGCATAGTCGAATTGCGGCCCGCGCAGGCTTTCGGGATCCTCTGACGAGAATATCTGCGCCACCGTGCCGTTCGGCCAGACCAGCCGGCGCCGTGATGCCTCGAAATCCGGCCGGTTGTCTCGCGCAATCCGGCAAATGCCGGAAACCCCGTCGATCATCACCTCGCGCGCATCGCCGAGCGTCTCGGCCACCAGCGCGATCCGCAGGCCCGGCCGCGCCGCCTTGCCGGCCGCCAGCTCCTGCACCCATTCGGCCCCCGCCCGCGTCTTGCCCGACCCGCGCCCGCCCATCAAAAGCCAGACCCGCCAGTCGCCTTCGGGTGGTTGCTGTTCGGAGCGGCAGATATTGCTCCAGGTGCCAAGCAGACGATGAAGTTGTATAGCGTCCTTCTTCAAAAACGCCCGCGTCGCTTGCGCATTGCAAACCGGCAGGTCTGCGTCGCGATGAGAATGCTCACTGATTAAGAAGGGCTCTTCGGCGCCGGCAGCCGATCCTGCTGTTTGTTCCTTCTGATCGCCCGAGCCGCGCGTGGGCTTGCGACTTTCGCAAACAGATGCCGCGTCGTCACAGCTTTCTTCAAAATCCTCACCGGCAGAGGTGGACGCCCGATCATCCCTCAGCAGACTAGCCCCCACCCGTTTCAGCAAGCGTTCGGTATTATTGTGGGCATCGAGCACCCACCCCATTTCCGTATCGCGAGAGGTTTCGATCCCGCCCATCTTTCCGGTCAACGTCTTGGCGCGGCTTCGCTCACGACGGTCCGCTGGATTTGGCGTCACCGATGGCGCGCTCGGCAGACGAACGCTCTGCTTCAGCGCCTTTGACTGCCGCTTCTCTCGCTCGCTCTTGTTCACGCTCACGGGCGATATCCTGCGCTCGGCTTTCAATTCGGGCTTCGAATTCCGCTTGAAGCTTTTCAAATCCCACCTGGTCGAAGTCCTGCTCGGCCATCATCTGCCGGTCATGGGCAATCGTCCTTTGCAGGCTGTCGATCTTTTCCAGCGTCCGCACGATCACCGACATCGCCTCGATGCTCGCCTTGGCGTCGGCCTGGATCAGCTTGCGGTCGATGTCGTCGCCCGCCGCCTCCGCCTTGCCGCCGGCTATCCGCCGCAGCCGCTGGAACTGCGCCATCTGCTCGCGCAATTCCCGGGTCATGCCGTTCAGCATGTCCTGCAGATCATCGAGCGGCGACGCAGGCTTGGCCTTGGTCTCGAGGATCACCCGGCGGGCGGCGTCCTCAAGGGCTGCATCCGCCTCTTGCCGCAACACCCCGTCATAGACCGGCGCCTTCGGCCACAGGCCAAACAGTGCCGGATCGAAATCCAGATCAGACG
Source organism: Pararhizobium sp. YC-54 (assembly GCF_025847205.1). Classification (GTDB taxonomy): domain Bacteria; phylum Pseudomonadota; class Alphaproteobacteria; order Rhizobiales; family Rhizobiaceae; genus Pararhizobium. The sequence continues at coordinate 443,723 of NZ_JAOYTH010000002.1, forward strand.
TCATCACAATGTCCTTGAACTCACCCTCCCCTTGAGGGGGAGGGTCGGAGCAAAGCTCCGGGGTGGGGTGACCGCCGTAAAAAGCAAATCCCGCCGCTGAAACCGTGAGGAAGCAACCGCCTCACCCACTTTTCCGACTGTGCCATAACCCTATCAAACCACCGTCACGCCGTCAAGGATTATTTTCCTATTAGGATTATTTTCGTAAATTTGCGCATTCCGGCATGCGTGCTACACTTTCCACATGAGAACCGAGGACCTGGAAAAGTGGGCCATGAGCCTGCCCGGTGCTGTTGAAAGCGCCCATTTCGGCAAACGCGACTTTCGCGTCGGCAAGCGTATCTTCATGTCATTGCCGGAAGCCGGGCGCGCCGTTGTCAAGTTCACGCCCGACCAGCAGAAGCTCTTTCTCGAGACCGAGCCAGGCGTCTGCGCAGCGGTTCCCGGCGGCTGGGGCGCCAAGGGCTGGACCTCCGTCTATTTCGCAGATGCCGAAGAAGACATTATCGGCCATGTGATGGAAACCGCCTGGCGCAACGTCGCGCCCAAAGGTCTTTTGAAACCGGCGCATCAAGCCGAGTAAGCCTATCGCTCGCCGCGCTCGCCCACCGTCAGCGGCCAGGTCACGAGATAGTCCTCCAGATCCTCGACATCGACATCATCCTCGGACACGGTGCGGCCGCGCACCGAAATGCCCGCCTGATGCACGGTTTCCGGATCGCCGGATATCAGCGGATGCCACCAGTAGAGGTCGAGCCCGTCGCGCACCAGCCGGTAGCCGCAGGTCGGCGGCAGCCAGGAGAGCGTCTCCACCTCTTCCGGCGTCAGCTGGATACAGTCCGGCACTGTCGCCTGCCGGTTGGGATAGTCCTTGCACCGGCAGCTCTCACCATCAAGCAGCGTACAGCCGACACTGGTCCAGGCGATCTCGCCCGTATCCCAGTCCTCCAGCTTGTTGAGACAACAGAGCCCGCAGCCGTCGCAGAGGCTTTCCCACTCGGCATTCGTCATCTCGGCCAGCGATTTCGTCTTCCAGAAGGGCTGTTCGCCCATGCGCTTTATTCTTCCATCCGTTGGATTTTCGCCGACAATTTTACAAAAGATTGGCGGATTTTTAAGGCTCATTACCGATATCGACGTAGAATAGAAACCCGGCCCATGCAAATATTGCCAGGGACTTGAAGCCATCAGGATGCGACCGCGTTGCAGGATCCAAGCCAAGACGACAGCCCGAACCAGGAAAACGGCGTTCCGAAGGACGACCGTCCAAGGAAGCGCCATATCCTGCTGCGCATCGATTCGTGGATCGATTCGACCGTCTGGAATGCCGGTTTCCGGCTTGGCGTCTGGTGGGAGGACATCACCATCTTTTCCCGCCGCTTTTCCGTGCGCGGCTGGAAGAAGGCGCTGTTCGAGGTGCTCGGCGAATGCATGACCTGGGGCACCGCCGGTTCGGTGCTGATGCTGGCGCTCGCCCTTCCCGCCTTTGAGGAAACCAAGGGAAACTGGCGGGCGCAGGGCGATTTCGCCGTCACGTTCCTTGATCGCTACGGCAACGAGATCGGCCATCGCGGCATCATCCACGAGGATTCCGTGCCGATCGACGAATTGCCGGACACGCTGGTCAAGGCGGTTCTGGCCACCGAAGATCGCCGCTTCTTCGATCACTACGGCATCGATTTCCTCGGCCTGTCCCGCGCCATGACGGAAAACGCCCGGGCCGGCGGTGTCGTCCAGGGCGGCTCGACGCTGACCCAGCAGCTGGCGAAAAACCTGTTCCTGTCGAACGAGCGCACCATCGAGCGCAAGATCAAGGAAGCCTTCCTTGCCGTCTGGCTCGAATGCAACCTGTCGAAGAAGGAAATCCTGCGCCTCTATCTCGACCGCGCCTATATGGGCGGCGGCACGTTCGGGGCGGCGGCGGCCTCGCAGTTCTATTTCGGCAAGAACATCACCGATATCAATCTGGCCGAAAGTGCCATGCTGGCCGGCCTGTTCAAGGCGCCTGCCCGCTATGCGCCGCATGTCAACCTGCCGGCCGCCCGCGCCCGCGCCAACGAGGTATTGACCAATCTCGTCCAGGGCGGGCTGATGACCGAGGGCCAGGTCATTGCCGCGCGTCTCACCCCGGCGACGGTCATCGACCGCGCCCAGGTCAGTGCGCCTGATTTCTTCCTGGATTGGGCCTTCGACGAGACGAAGCGCATCGCAGCACCGTTTGCCCAGCATTCGCTGGTCGTTCGCACCACCATCGACATGGGGCTGCAGCAGGCAGCGGAAGAATCGGTCGAATCCAGCCTCCGGCAATATGGCGAGAGCTACAAGGTCAAGCAGGGCGCCATGGTGATGATCGAGAATGGCGGCCCGGTGCGCGCCATGGTCGGCGGCCGCGATTATGGCGAAAGCCAGTTCAACCGCGCCACCAAGGCGCTGCGCCAGCCCGGATCCTCCTTCAAGGTCTACACCTATACGGCGGCGATGGAAAAAGGCTTCACACCGGAGTCCACCATCAGCGACGCGCCGATCACCTGGCGCGGCTGGTCGCCAAAGAATTACGGTCGCAGCTATTCCGGCCGGGTCACCATGCTGACCGCGATCGCCAAGTCGATCAACACCGTCCCCGTGCGCCTCGCCAAGGACGAACTCGGCACCGAGGTCATCGCCGCAACCGCAAAGAAGATGGGTGTCGAAACCCCGCTCCGTACCGACAAGACCATGCCGCTCGGCACCTCCGAAGTGACCGTTCTCGACCAGGCGACGGCCTACGCGGTCTTTCCCGCCGGCGGGCTGCAGGCGCGCCGGCACGGCATCAGCCAGATCCTCAATTATGACGGCGATATCCTCTACGACTTCGGCCGCGACGAGCCGCCCGCCAAGCGCGTCGTCAGCGAAGCGGCCAACGCCAGCATGAACTACATGCTGACCCAGATCCCCATCATCGGCACCGCCCGCCGGGCGGCGCTCGACAACGGCATCGTCGTCGGCGGCAAGACCGGCACGACGCAGGCCTATCGCGACGCCTGGTTCGTCGGGTTTACCGGCGATTATACGACCGCCGTCTGGTACGGCAATGACGACTATACCTCGACCAACGACATGACCGGCGGCTCGCTTCCGGCCATGACCTTCAAGCGGCTGATGGACTATGCCGAACAGGGTATCGAGCACCGGGCCATCCCCGGCATCGAAAACCCGCTGCCCGGCCCGGATGCGAAGAAGAAGGCGGCCGAGACCGCAGCCGCCAAACCAGCCGACGAAAACGCCCTGCCGCCGCTTGTGCGTCCCCGCTCGCTGTCCTCCGAGGTCACCCGCCTGCTGAAGTCGATCGGCGAAAAGTTCAACACCGCCCCGCCGCTGAAGGCCCCGGCCGAAGTCCCCGGCAAGGTCGCCGAAATCGATCCGCAACCGACCGGCAATATCGTCAAGGGAGGCAGGGATGCGAGGCGGTGATGGCTGTGTATCCATAACGATGGCGATGGCCGCTCTCCCGCCTAGCCGCCCCCCTCTGTCCCTCCGGGACATCTCCCCCACGAGGGGGGAGATCGGCCGGGAGATCCGTGCCTCATCCGTAAGGTGGCCTTCAAAGGTTTTGGCAATCTCCCCCCTTGAGGGGCAGATGTCACGGAGTGACAGAGGGGGGTATGCCACCTCAAACCCTCAGCGTCATTTCCCACCCATCCCCGCAAATCCCCGGTAGCCCGCTTTGTTCCGCATCCCTCTCCTCGTCGCCCTTGCCCTCACCGTCGCCTTCGGCATCGGTATCGTTTCGAGCGTATCCGCCCTGAAGGCCACGGTTGGCTTCGGGGCGATTGCGCTTGGTCCGTGGGTGGCCTTTCCCGAGGCGCAGACGGAAAATACCGATCCCTATGCCAAGGCGCACCGGGCGCGCGCCGGCAAGCTGCTCTATGGCGGTGCGGAAGGGCTGCAATTTACCGCCGCCATCGACAGCACCGGTGAAAAGCTGTCCTCCGGCTGTACCTACGATATCGCCGGCGTCACCCCGCCCGCCCGCTTCTGGACGCTGTATGCGACCACTGCCAACGATCAGCCGATGAAGACCGGCCCGGAACTGCCGGCGGCAACCAATGCCTGGACGGTACTGCGAAAGCCCGATAGTTCCTTCGTCATCCATGTCTCGCCGGTTGCCCAGCCGGACAACTGGCTGGCCACGCGCCGCGTCGGCGCCTTCAAGCTGGTGCTGACCCTGCTCGATACCCCGACGGCCGGTTCTTCCGGTCTCATCGATCTCACCATGCCGAAGATCGTCAAGACGGGGTGCCCGGATGCGTAGCGCGCTTTTCGCCATCCTTGTCGGGCTCGTCGGGGCAGCCCTCTTGCACATCGTCATCATTCTCACCTTGCCGCAATTTACCGGCAGGGATGCCTATAGCCGGGTGCTCGGCCTTTACGAGATGGACAGCTTCTTCCCGCTCGCCAGCGAGCCCGGTCCGACAGGGCTTGCCAATGACGATCCGTTCCTGCGGGTCGCCGTCTGCGGCTTTTCGGTCGATGCCGGGCCAGCCCGCTTCGTCGCCAAGGGCGCCATACCGTTCTGGTCGCTGGTCATTTACGACGTCAATTCCAACGAGATTTTCAGCATGAACGACCATACGGCGGTCAACGGCAATCTCGATCTGGTCATGGCCACGCCGATCCAGCTCGTTGATCTGAGAAAGACGCCATCTGCAAGTCTCGCTCAGTCGATCATGGTGGAAATGCCGGAGGAGGAAGGCTATGCCGTGCTGCGCGCCCTGGCGCCGACGGACAGCTATGAAGAGACCGTGCGCAACTTCCTGGCCGAATCCAGCTGCGAACCCTTCCGGCGATAGTTTTCAGGGAAAGCGTGCAGCCGCCGTTTTCGGCTGGCAGTCTTCAAATCAATGGGATGCAATGCACCGGACCGGCGATGCCGTTCAGATAGAAGCCGGAGCGCTGCGGAAAAAGCGCCGAACCAGCAAGGAACGTCAGTGCTTCTTTGCCCTGCCTGGAGCCGGTTTCGCCCCTGGGGCCGGTTTCGACAGTGTGTCGTCCGGATGACCGTCCAGCCGCTCGTAGCGGATGCCGGTAAACAACAGGATCACCGCATTGCTGGGGGCAATCGGACCCATGGATGGTTTTGGCGGGGCCCGCACAAGGCGGTCCTCCAGTCTGATAACGTCTGCCATGCTCGTCTCCAAAAAACGGTTGAGACGGATGAACTACCGTACTGATTTCACCCTGCCCGTTTTGCGGGCTGACGCGGTCCCTTTGCCGTAAGGCTTTGGGCATCTGCGCCTTTCTCGTTGCTCCTTCTTCCGGGAATTCCGGATTTCATGCCATTCCACATGCAAGAATGCGGATCATGTCCGTGGACATCACCTGCCGTCAGATTGAGCCATACGATAGTTAACAGCTCCTTAATGGTCAAAACCTCAATTCATGCGAAACGCAATTGGGCCCGGCCCTCAAAACTGACGTGTCCGGCGCCAAGGCACCGGACAATGTTCCCGCCCTGCAAGAACCAATATAGACAGGCATCCTCGCCTTGGATGTTCCGTGCGGAACATCACCGGCAAGCACCGGCAAAGCGCTTAACGCCGCGCCAGCAGGCCGAACACGAAAGCGACGCCGGCAATCGCCAGCAGCGTCGAAACCGGCTCCTCGCGGACGCGGTCACGCAACCGTTCCGTCAGCACATCGACCTCTGACGCCGCAACAGCCTTGGCGCTGCTGCCGATGGCCGAAACTGACTCGGTCAGACGGGCAATTTCGGCACGCAGCTCAACCAGCTGGTTCTCAAGATCGGCTTTTGCCGTGCTGGCTCCGATCCCGGCGACATCAGCCTCGTTCGGCATAGCTGCGAATTTCTTTTCGACCATGGTCAGGGCTCCTTTTGCAATCCTGCCTCAACGCATCAGTCCGGATTTGGTTCCGCATTGCTGCAGCCAGATCGTGGCTCCTCCACCATTTCCCGGCCGTTTTATCATTGTGCGCCGTTACCCTTCACATCGCCCATTCCCATCGCCCCGGGTCCCCGGAACGAAGCAGGCAGTCTGCGCGTTAATCTGCGCGGAACATAAAGGCCGGACACACCGGTCACCTCAAAAAAGACACAAAAACAACGGTGTCTGCGGCAAACCGCGTGACTGCAACGCACGCCGGAATGGACAAGGTCCGATGCACAGGGCCCAATGCACAGGGATGGAACGTCAATGACGATACCGCGACAATATTCATTGAAATCAGCGCTGATGGCGATAGCCGTAGCGGCGGCGGCTTTTCTGCTGCCGGTTGCCGCTCAGGCGGCTGAAGGCTTTGCGACAGCGAATGTCAACATGCGCTCCGGCCCCAGCACGCGGTACCCGGCCGTCACCGTCATTCCCGCCGGCACTGCGGTTGAAATCCATGGCTGCCTTGCCGACGTGCCCTGGTGCGACGTTTCCTTCTATGACGGCCGGGGATGGGTCGCTGGCCGGTATGTGCAGGCGCTGTATCAGCAACGGCGCGTTTACGTCGAGCCCGATTACTACGACTCGCTCGGCATACCGCTGGTGACATTCGAGTTCGGCACCTACTGGGACCGCCACTATCGCCACCGCGACTTCTATAGGGAGCGCGATTATTACCGGCGCGACCGCGACAGGGATCGCTACACTCCGGACCGCCGCCCACGGCGCGATTACAACACCTATCAGCGCCCGCGTTACAACGATGAGGATGGCATCATCATCGAACGCCCGCGCCGCGACCGTGACCGCGACCGGGAACGCATCGAGCGCCGGCGCGACGACAATTCCCGGCAGTTCGACAACGACCAGAGCAACCGGCGCGAACGCGATCGCGAGCGCATCGAACGCCGCAATCGCAACAGCGAGCAGCAAATCGAGCGCCGCAACAACCGGCAGGAACGCAGCAACCGGCAGGAACGCAACCGGGATGGCGATAACAGATATCGCAAGGGCGGCCAACAGGGCGGTGACGGTTGCCGCCCCCGCGACCCCAACTGCAACTAGACGAAACCTCACACATTGAGCGACGGGCGGCATTGCCGCCCGTTTTCGCACCACCAAACACGCCAAAGCGCCGCGCATCACTCATGACGCCACAGTATTCCACACAACCTATTTCTGCGCTGGGTGGCCCCCTCACTCTGGCCCTCTCCCCGCTTGCGGGGAGAGGGGATGACGGAGTTTGCCGCAAGTCCCTTCTCCCCGTCAAAACGGGGATAAGGTGCCCGACAGGGCGGATGAGGGGCCTTTGCGGTGAACGTTGTCATTATGCAGCAAAGCCGATTTAACCGAACAAAATCATCCCTCCGCCGACCGCCCCCTGAGAACCCGCGCAAAAGTGCCCGCAGGCGCGGGCCATAGCCCGTTTCTCGCCGGTAAACGGAATGTTAACCACGTCTGTCTATTCTGGCCTCATCATTCAGCCATGATCGGCAGGATCCGCATCGTCTTCGTCGGACCAATGTTTTCAGCGCCTTGGCGTCGATGATAGAGGTCGCATCAGCGGCGTTCGACGATATCCCTTCCGTCTGTGCCTGAAATTTCGACACCCCTTCGGACGAGCGGCAAAGCCTGTCTGTCCGAAATCGGGACAATGATGTTGTGCGTATGAGTGGGTGTATCCGTGGCGGACCGGTTTCGTGAGTTGGAAAGACCGCAGACAGGGCGGCTGAAGGACGTGGTCCTGATGGCGACCGTGACCGGTTTCGAGGGCCTGCGCCATCCCCGCCGGACCGACCTCAAGCAATTTGCCGAACTGTTCGACCCGCTTTTTTCCGCATCCAGCGACGAAGCCCGCCGCCAGGCCGCCGCCGCCCTCTCCCAATGCCAGCATGTGCCGGCATCGGTGGCGCTTGAGATCGGCAATGCGCCGATTTCCATTGCCGCGATTTTCCTCACCCGCTCCGCCTCGATCGACGACGCAACGCTGCTGCAGGTCATTCGCACCCAGGGGGCCGCGCACGCCACCGCGATTGCCCGCCGCGACAATCTTTCCGTTCGTGTGGTCGATGCCCTTGTCGAGCGCCGCCAGACGGCTCTTGCACAGGTAAATATGGTCGCCTCCGCCCCGACCGCCGCCCCCACTGCGCGGGCCGCTGACGGGGTGCCGCAGCGCCGGCCAGAGACGGCAGCGCAGGATCTGGCGACTGCGCAGGACACGCCTGCGGCGAAACTGCGGCGCGAGGAAAAATTGCGCGGCGATCTCAAGTCGCTGGCGCGCGTCACCCAAAAGACCACACCGGCAGCGCCGGTCATCGAGCCGCTGGACCCGCTGCATGAGGCCCTGCTCGTTCGTTTTGCCCGCTCCGGCGAGGCCAATCTCTTCGCCGCCAGTCTGTCGACTGCCCTGTCCTCCAGCCCCGAGCTCGGCGAGCGGATATTACTCGACATATCCGGCCAGCAGCTTGCCACCACGTTGACGGCGCTGGACATGCATGCCGATGACAGCCTTTTCATACTCTGCGCCCTCTATCCGGATCTTGCCGAACGTCTCGGCGGCACGACGCGTGGCGAGGCGCTGCTCGCCACGCTGACGGCTGAGCCCTGCCGCATCCGCGTCCAAGCCTGGCTGCAGTCGGACCGGAAGGATACGGCCGGCCCATCCGGACATCAGGCCTACCTGTCGCCGGACCGTGGGAACGACGCGCGTCAGACGGAAGCCCGCCAGGACCCCGCCCGCAGTGCAGCCGAGGTCCAGCACAAACGGACCTTTGGCCGCGGACGCTGAGTTTTGACACATTTGGAGGCCGGGTTGCCCAGCCCTCTCCCCGCTTGCGGGGAGAGGGGATGACAGAGCGTGCCGCATAGACCTTCTCCCCGCGTGCGGGGAGAAGGTGCCCGACAGGGCGGATGAGGGGCCATTGTCATGGACGTTGGATTCGGAGAAAAGCAGAAATACTTTAACTGGTTTCTTCGGTCACGACATCGAACAGGTCGCCGCGTGCATCCACTTCGATCTCCACCACCCAGCAATCCGGATCGAACCGGATTTCGCGGGCAATCGCCTGATCGACCGCTGCTGCCTCACCATCGTCCAGCCGGATTTCGAACAGCCGGCCGGGCGCCGGGTCCTCGAAGAAACTCTGGGGGGCCGGCGCATACAGCGTTTCGGTGCCGAGGCGCGACCGCTGCCGGATGAAGATGGCGCCGGCCTCGCCTGCCCCCTTGCGCAGCACGGCCGCATAGCCGCCAAGGCCAAAAACCCGGCGAACGAGGGCGGAAACGAAGATATCGGATTTCAGGCGCATGGATGGCTGATACACCGGCCGACGCTTGAGCGCAAACCACTGCCCTCCGTTTACAACGGAAACGACCACGAAATCGCGCGTGCAAAAAACTCAGAGCGCGCCGATTTCCTTCATCTTTTTCAGCACCTTGTCGCTCGGCTGGCCGGTTTCGGGCAGGCGGTAGTGCTTTTCGAAATGGCGGATGGCCGAGCGCGTCTGCTCGCCCGCCACGCCATCGACCGACACATCGCTATAGGCCAGATTGCTCAGGCCCTTCTGGATGTTCATCACCAGTTCGCTGGACGCGGGAATATCGGCTTTCGGGATATATTGCGGATCGATCTCGGCATTGCGGATCGCAGCCGCCACAGGATCAAGTTCGCCCTTGCCGCCCTTGACGTTCTCATAGGGTCGCTGCGCCGGTTTTGCCGTGGCAAGCGTCTTGCCCCGCGTCTGCGGTGCGCCGCCCTGCGGGCTTGCCTCCCCCTGCAGGGCCGCCAGCAGCGTATCGCTTGCGGATCCCGTCTCCGGACGGCCCGTCTGTTTTTCGAAGCGCAGGATCGCGGCGGAAGTTTTCGGGCCGCTCTTGCCGTCGGCAGGACCATCGTAGAGGCCGCGGCGCGCCAGTTCCTTCTGGATGCCGGCCACCAGCGCGGCGCCGGTCGCGGGTATCGCTGCGGGCTCTGTCTGGACGGCCTGTGAAACGGCTTGTCGCTCCGGTTGCGGCTGTTGAATGCTGGCGGTCTGCTGCTGTTCGTCCTCGCGCTGGATGACGAAGGTGGTCACCTTGCGCGGCGAAAGACTGTCGTCCCCGGCACTGATTTTGGCGGACTGCGGATCGCTCAACGGCAGGCGCGTGCGCAGGAACGGCGACGGATGTACGCCCGGCTGATACCACATGGCATTGGCGGCAACGAAGCTGAAGGCGATGGCAAACGTCAGCGAACCGCCAAACGCGCGCGGGTTGCGCGACGCCAGACGGCCAGCGAAAGTCAGACCGCGCATCGCCAAGCGACCGGTCACAAGGCCACCGGTCACAAGGCCAGCGGTGACAAGGCCCGGGCCGCGCTGCGCCTTCTTTTTCTTAGGCTGTTTTCGCTTGCGAGCCGTCATGACCAGCGCCCCCGTTCATTCCGTCGGCATCCGTCCGGCGCGTCTCCGGATATGCCTCATCGTTCTTCTCCCGCGTACGCTCCTTCAGGCGCGGCGGAAACTCCACCATTGTCTGTTCCACAGCTTCCTGCCCGTCGATGCCGGTAATGCCGGAGCCGTCGAGCGCGATCGTCACCGTGATCACTGTGCCCTCGCCCGGACGGCTGCGGATGTCGAATTCCCCGCCATGCAGCGCCACCAGGCCCTTGACCAGCGACAGGCCAAGCCCCGTCCCCTCGTATTTGCGGGTATAGTCGTTCTGGATCTGCACAAAGGGCTGACCGAGCGTCGGCAGTCTGTCCTCGGCGATGCCGATGCCGGTATCGCTGACGATCAGATTGAGATTGTGGCCGGAGATTTCGGCGTCGATGGTGACGAGACCGCCGCGATCGGTGAACTTGATGGCATTGCCGACCAGGTTGATCAGGATCTGCTGGATGGCGCGCTGGTCGGCATTGACTTCGCCGACATTGCGCATGATCCGGCTCGTCAGCTGCACGCCCTTTTCGCGCGCCTGCAGGCCAAGCATCGCTTCGCAGGCATTGACGGCATCGGCGACCCTGAACGGTTCCGGCATCAGCTCATAGCGGCCGGCCTCGATCTTGCTCATGTCGAGCATGGTGTTGACGACGGACAGGAGATGGGCGCCCGACTGGTTGATCAGCGAGACATATTCGCGCTGCCGGTCATTTTCGAGCTTGCCGAAATATTCGCCGGAAAGAATGTCGGAAAAGCCGAGGATGGCATTGAGCGGCGTGCGCAGCTCATGGCTGACGGCGGCAAGGAAGCGGGTCTTGGCATCATTGGCGGATTCGGCAAGCCCGGCCTTGTAGATGGCCTCGGCGCGCAGCCGCGCCTCTTCGGAAACGTCATGCGACTGGACGAGGATGGCAAATTCCCCCTCAGCCTCGCCAAGCACCGTCATTTCGCAGCGCATGTGGACGAACTGCTCGCCGCCGGCAAAGACGTTGGCGCGTTCCAGCCGGATGTCGATTGTCGCCTGGCGATTGCCTTGGCGCAGCGTGTCGATGGCCTGGAGAAAGAGGATGCGATCGGAAACGTGGATCTGCTCGATAAAACCCCGGCCGTAGGGATTGCGCATCCAGGCGAGATAGGTCTCCGCATCCCGGCCATGAACGGCCGTGACCGATCCGCGGATATCATGGATCGTCACCAGACCGGCAAAACAATCATAATGGCGCGCGCCGGTATCGGCCGGCGTCTGCCGGTCCACAACGACGGGATGAACCAGCTTCCGGTTGCGTTGATAGGCAATGCCGCCGACAGTCGCGACCATTGCTGCGGCGCAAACCAGAGCTGCGCCGACCGGCAGCGCCAGCGAAACCGGCAAAACGATGGAAAGAGCGAGAGGGACCGTCGGGAACGCTACAAGAGCAGTGGCAGCGACTGCGCGGACGACGGCGAACTCGCGGCTTGCCTCCGGCTCTCCCGCCACCTGGCGGGGCAGCCAAAGGCGCGCCGCGTCATCGACGCGGGACGCCATCCTGCCAGCAATGTTACGCAATACTCTCAACGCCTGACCCTGCACGCTCGTTCTTTATCCGGACCCGTCATGGTTCCGTCCTTTATCGGCAAGCTGTCATCCACGGCCGGAAACGGTCTTTTTGGATGATCGCCTTGCACATCCGAATTTCGCACTGGCGGCTTAATGAAAGGATAAATGAAACGGCGACAAATCCCGCGAAAGGCCCTCGAAGTCCCATTCCGGCACAAATCGGCGGGGCTTTGTCTTTTGTGGTTAATGGGGTGTAAGCGCCGGTTTTTAGGGGGTTTTCGGCCCCGTATTAACCTGTGTGGCAATACGACCCGGCCGCTGATCCCGCGTTTCAAGCGTTGGTCGGTTCCTTGCCGCCTTGAACCTTAACGGCGACCGTTAAAATGCGCGATAAATGCCCTTCAAATGCCGATCGTTCAAATTTTACGAAAAGACGGTGCAAATGCCACCGGTTTTGGCAAAGGCATGTTCCGAATCCCCGCCTAAGGTGTGATGACAAGGTGCCAGACAAGGGCCCAAGGGAGCGAACCCGGCAAAGACCGGACGCAGGTTTGAGTGCCTGACCAAAGGATGGGCAAGACAATGTGGTTTCTGATCAAGGGAACATTCTGGTTTTCGCTGGTGCTGGTGCTTTTGCCGTTTCTTAATCCGGCAAGCACCTCGACGCTCGAAAGAGGCCCGAAGGTCGATGTCGGCGATACGGTGTCGGCCGCCACCGAAGCCTTCGGCTATATCAGCGCCATCTGCGTCGAAAAGCCGGATGTCTGCGTCAAGGGCACGGAGACTTTCGTGGCGCTCGGCCACCGGGCCCGTGAAGGCGCCAAGATCGCCTATCAGTTTCTCGACCAGCAATTTGCCGAACCGAGCGATGCCGTGACCACGGGAACGGTTGCCGCTATCAAACAGCCCGCCATCGACGTTCCCGCCGCAATCGCGGCTGCGGAACAGGTTGCTGCACAGGTAGAGCCTGTCTTCAACAAAATCCCCGTCCCGGAAAAGCGCATCGAGCCGAAGGCTGTGCGGTAAACCGCATTGGCCGTCACCAGGTTTTTTAAAACTGCCTGAACCGCCGATTTTACGGCCGCCCGTGAGGAATGCCCTCACGGTCTTTCTTTTTGCAGTTCTCATTTCGCGGTCCATCACCTATATGAACGATATGGACCAGATGAACACATCGCCGATCACACCGCTTGCCGAGATCATCGACAATTGCGCCTATCTGGACGATTGGCAGGACCGGATGAGCTATGTCATCGAGCTCGGCCGCAAGCTGCCGGAGATGCCCGACGAAAAACGCACGTCCGACAACAAGGTGCAGGGCTGCGCCAGCCAGGTCTGGCTGGTCACCCATGCCAGTCCGGCGGCAAGCGACCCGATCCTGATCTTCGAGGGAGAATCGGATGCCCATATCGTGCGCGGTCTGGTTGCCATCGCGCTGTCGATCTTTTCCGGCCAGCACGCCTCGGATATCGTCAAGACCGACGCCATCGACCTGTTTGGCCGCATGGGCCTGATCGAATATCTGACGGCGCAGCGCGCCAACGGCCTGCGCTCCATGATCAAGCGCATCAAGGACGAGGCTGCCCGCCAGCTGGCGGCCTAAAGCGCATCGCGATCTGTCAGATTCCGCAATACACGACAATGGCCCCTCATCCGCCCTATCGGGCACTTTCTCCCCGCCGAGACGGGGAGAAGGAACAAGCGGCCATCTCCGTCATCCCCTCTCCCCGCGTGCGGGGAGAGGGCTAGAGTGAGGGGCAACCCGGCCCAGATACGTCGTGTCGTATACCGTTACGCGCGGCGCTAAAATACAAGATCGCCCGCATCCGGCCGGTAGCCTTCCGCTCCCCAGGCATGGCTCCTCCTTGCATCCGGCTTAGGCGGCGCGTAGTGGCGGGAAAGCGCCATCAGGGCGGTTCGCAGCATCAGCTTGGCCGAGCGCGCCGGCCATTGCCGCTCCCGCTCGACGATCTCCAGCCCCTTCTGGAAGCAGCAGACATCCAGCGCCACCCCGCACAGTTCCGGACCGATCGCCTCCATCGCCCTGCCGACGCGAAGCCGCGCCGCAAGTGCGGTATCGCAAAGATCGGCCGTGCCGCCGGCGCCTCCCCTGGTTTTCGTTGACAGCCGCGGCGCGTATTCCATGGTCAGCCGTGGCTGCAATTGCGCGCGGGTAAAATCGGCATGCAGCCGCTCCCCCGCCGCGATCGCCTCAGGCGGCAGCAGGGGCTGGCCGGATTTCTCCTTCAGGCGGGCGGCCGCACCGAGCGGCGATTCCAGCTGATTGACCCGGACGGCTTGCCGGATGCCCTCCACGGCAATGGTCGCGGTTTGGATTTCGCGGTGCTGCTCCAGGAACGCCTCTTGCGGGTCCACAAAGGCGCGGCGCAGGAAAGCCGGGGCTTCTGCCGTTGCCCGCACGGTGTCACCCTCAACGATCACCAGTCCGAGGGAACGCGCCTTGTCAACCGTCGCGCAGGCGACCGGGCGTGACGCGTTGTCTCCACTCCGGTCATCCACCTTGCTAGCGAGCATCATCGCCGCCTCGCCCCGCATCAGCCGGACTGGCGCATGGGTGGCGACATAGCGGACGAAACGGACAATGTCCTTTTGCGTGGCGCGCGCGCCATTGGCATCTGTCTCACGCATGGTCACGTCCTCCCGGCGCACCGAAGAAGCAGGTGACGACGCGCTCCAGCGCCGCGATGAAATCATCGAAGGCCCGGTCGTCGCGCCGGTCCTCGACGACATTGCAGGCATGGCTGACGGTCGTGCGGTCACGCCCGAAGGAATAGCCGATATCGGTCAGCGAAATCTGCAGAATGACGTGGCAGACATACATCGAGATCTGCCGGACATGGCAGCTGGTGCGGCGGCGGTCGCGCCGCAAGGGCACGCGCTCCCCCACCAGCATCACCATCTCCGCCGTCACCTGACGCACGAGGCGGCATCTGTGATGGGCGGCAACGGACAGAACCGGGCCCCATGGATCGGCGAGAGTCCCGGAACCGGGCGGCACTATGGAATGCTTGACCGGCACCCCGCGCGCCCTCAGGGCCGGCAGGTGCTGTTTCTGGGACGAGGGCAGATGACGGGGACTGCTGAGCTGCATGGCTTACTCCTTTGATAGGAATTAATTCATACACCCTAGTGCGACAGCGGGGATGAATGAAAGCACCGTCGCGCAACCTGCCGTTGTTTTTTCAATGTTTTCGAGCTTTTTCGCAGAAAAATTTAGGTATATTTTCCTCGTTTTATATTTTTCCGCATCAGCCGCGGACATGAAAAAGCCGGTCTGCGGGAGCCAGACCGGCTTGGAAGTTTAGCGCTGATATCCGTGTGGCTTACTTGGCGCGGCGCTTGCGGCGCTGGCCAAGGCCCATTTCCTTGGCGAGGCGCGAGCGCGCTTCGGCATAGGCCGGAGCGACCATCGGATAATCGGCCGGCAGATCCCACTTCTCGCGATATTCTTCCGGCGACAGCGTATGATGCGTCATCAGATGGCGCTTCAGCGACTTGAAGGTGCCGCCGCATTCCAAACAGGTGATCTGATCGTCCTGAACCGACTTGCGGACAGAAACGGCAGGCTTCGGCTTCTCGACCACGACCGCGACGGGAACCGGGCTGCTGGTATTGTTCAAGGCTGCATGCACGTCGCCGATCAGCGACGACAGTTCGGCGACCGGCACGACATGATTGCTGACATAGGCAGCAACGATCTCTGCGGTGAGTTCAACCAGAAGATCGTGGCCCGAGCCAAGCGATAAATCCGTCATTCTTTCTTTCTCCTATCGGAATCACTTCAAACATGCCCGCGACGGGTTTATCGCCGGCACACTAAACCGTATTGAGAAAGTGCCCAAAAATCGCCATTCGCGGCCGGACCAGACGAAATTCGCCTTAGCCACAACCGAAAACCGCGACAAGACTCATAATACTCCCAATTCTCATGGATTGGAATGAGTTACCAAAGCGCCAGGACAAGCAGGCACCTCAAAGCAACAAGCAACACTCACAACCCAAGCTGGAATTTCTTACCGAAGTAATATGGAAATGGACACTTTGCCGTTACTCGATTAACATCGATCGAGCAAAAGTCCAATAATAATTTATGCGAAATTTAGCCTATTGATCTTAAAGAGTGTGACCAAGCGCCCCGACTGGGGAAACATTACGATACATTTAGCTCTCCAACGCTGCGTTCGGCTGAAAGGCAGCGATACTCTACTTCCGTCCTTCAACACATTTTCCTAAAACAGGCAGATCGACCTTTGCCGGGATACATTTTGTTGAATGAAATAGGCTATCCCATCTGAAAATCAAAAGGCGGCATCATCCGGCCAGAGCGGCCGCATGTTTTGCGGCAGAATACGTTCGAATAAAGGCGCTACCGACTAGATCACAACCGATTTCTGCTTTGATTGTGGCAACTGGTCGGTGACCGACAGGTTGGTCAATTTGTACCCGGCCTGATGCGCCGCCTTGGCGAGCAGATGGGCGGAAACCGGTGCTGTCAGAACGAAGAAGGCAAAACCGGCGAGCGCCCGCAGCAGGATGGCGGTCTCGCCCGCATGAATGCCGGCGGCCAGAAGAAGCAGGCCGGAGCCGACGGTGCCTGCCTTCGAGGCGGCATGCATGCGGGTATAAAGGTCGGGAAAGCGCAGCAGTCCGAGCGCTGCCAGCACGGTAAAGACAGATCCTGCGACCAAGAGCAGGCTGACGGCAATCGCCATGATCATATCGATGTCGCCAGCCATTACCGGGCTCCCTTGTGTTTGCGGCGCGCGGGCTTGCCGTGCCTGGGCTTTGGCATTGTCTCGCGCCCCTTCTCCGTCTCCGGCGAAAGGCCCCGCGCCAGGATGAAACGGGCGAAGGCGACGGTTGCAAGGAAGCCGACGAGACTCAGCGCAATAGCGATGTCGATATAGAGATTGAAGCCGCTTTTGATGGCGATGACGGCGATGAAGCCGATGGCAATCGCCACCAGCATGTCGAGGCCGAGCAACCGGTCGGGCAATGCCGGCCCGCGCAGGATCCGCAGCACCGTCAAAAGCAGGCCGAGCGACAGGGCGGCAGCAGCGAAATGTATCGAATAGGACAGGATTTCAGCGGCACTCATAGCGGAAAAGCCTCCCGGATCCGGCGTTCGAAGCCCAAGGAAATTGCCCGTTTTTCGGCCGCCGGATCATGGCAATCGAGCGCGTGGACATAAAGGGTCTTGCGGTCGTCGGAGACATCGACCGAGAGCGTGCCCGGCGTCAGGGTAATCAGATTGGCAAGCAGCGTGATCTCGAAATCGCGCGTCAGCGACAGCGGGAAGGCAAAGATGCCCGGCCGCAGCCGCATATCCGGCCGCAGCACCATGACCGCCACCTTGATGGCCGAGAGCGCCAGTTCCTTGAAGAACAGGGCGGCAAGCAGCAAAAGCTTGACGGGACGGATGCGGCGGCGCGCAGCGGAAAACTGTTCGCGCACCAGCCAGAGCGACAGCGCGCCGGCGGCAAAGCCGAGCAGCAGATTGTGAACCGTGAAACTGCCGGATACGGCCGCCCAGGTCAGCGTCAGCAGCAGATTGACGAAAAGGAAGGTCACGGCGCACCTCCAGCCGGAAAGACGGAGTTGAGATAGGCCGACGGCTCGCTCAGCGCCGACGCGGCCTGCTGGGCGAGGTTCATGAGGGTTTCGGGAAACAACCCGATGACAACGCTGAGCGCCGTCAGGACCATGAGCGGCAACAGGGCGGTTGCATCGAGCGGCTCCGGTGTTGCCGCAAGCTCAGCGTCCACCGGGCGCCAATAGGCAAGCAGGAACACCCGGCCGGTGGCGATCATGGTCAGGAAGCCGGACAAAAGCAGGATACTCGCCAGCCAGGAAACGCCGGCATCGATGGCGGCCTTGACCAGCATGACCTTCGGCCAGAAACCGGAAAACGGCGGCAGGCCGGACACGGCGAAGAACAGCATCAGCGACAGCGCCGTGAACAAAAGATGGTGGCGATAGAGCCCGCCGGCGCCTGCAAGCGAAAAGCCGCCACTCAATCGGGCGGCAAGACCGGCAGCCAGATAGAGCGCCGTCATCACCAGCATCGAATGAAGCGCATAGAAAATCACCCCGCCGATCGCATCGGAGCCGCCCAGCGCAAGGCCGGCAAGCATGGCGCCGATGCCGGAGATGACGAGGTAACCAAGCAGGCGGCGTGTATCGGTCTGCGCCAGCGCGCCGAGCGTGCCGGTCAGCATCGTCAGCGCCGCGACAACAGCAAGCACCAGACCCAGCTGTTCCCGCTCGGCCGGAAACAGCATGGCGCAGATGCGGATCAGGCCGTAGATCCCGACCTTGGTGAGCAGGCCGGCAAACAGCGCCGAAACGACGATGCGCGGGGTGTGATAGGAGGCGGGCAGCCAGAAGTTCAGCGGAAACGCGGCAGCCTTCATCGAAAAGGCGAGGATGTAGAGCGCCGTCAGCGTTACCAGCGGTGCCAGCGTCTGCAGCCCCGGCGCCTTGCGCGCAATGTCGGCCATGTTGAGCGTGCCGAAAATTCCGTAAAGATAACCCGTGGTGATCAGGAACAGCGTTGTCGCGACGAGGTTGAGAAACCCGTATTTGACCGCCCCGTCGATCTGCTCACGCTCCGAACCCAGCACCAGCAGTCCGAACGACGAGATCAGCAGCACCTCGAACCAGACATAGAGGTTGAAGACGTCGCCGGTAAGAAAAGCGCCGCTGACGCCGGCCATCAGCAGCATCAGGAAGGGGTAGAAGCCGTAGCGCCTTCCGCTGGCATTGATGTCGCCGATCGCCGCCACGGCGCCGGCGAATGCCACCACCGCCGACATCAACGCAAACAGGGCGCCGGTGAGATCGGCCGTGAACGCGATGCCGAAGGGTGGCAGCCAGCGCCCCATGACCATCGTCACCGGCCCGCTGCCTGCCACATGCCAGAGCAGCGCCGCATCGAGCACAACGAGGACGGCAAGCGCTGCCACGGCGATCAGCGGCTGCAGCCAGCCTTTGTGCCGGATCATCATCAAGAGAGCGCCGATGGCGATGCACCAGACAGCCGGCAGGATCACCAGCCAGTCGAGCGCCGCCACCGGTTGAAGAACGAGCGCTGCGGAGAGATCTGCGGGAGAAGTGGAAGCGGCCATGTCTGTCAGTATCCGAGCGGCGGCGGCAGGACGTCGTCCGGCTCGGCCACACGCATTGCCTCGGTGTTGTCTGTTCCAAGAACGCTATAGGCGCGCCAGGCGAGCACCAAAAGGAAGGCAAAGAACGAGAAGGAAATGACGATTGCCGTCAGGATCAGCGCCTGCGGCAGCGGATTGGCGGTCGCGCCAGTGGGAACATCAAACCCTGCCCCGATCACCGGCGGCACCTCGCGCATGATGCGGCCGCTGGTGAAGATCAACAGATTGACCGCATTGCCGAGAATGGCGACGCCGAGCAGCATGCGGATGATCGATTTCGACAGGAGCAGGTAGACAGCGACGGTGAGGAAGATGCCGGTCAGGACGCAGAAAACGGGTTCCATCAGTCTTCTCCCCTTTCCTCGAGCGACAGGGCAATGGACGTGACCGCGCCGACGACGACCAGATAGACGCCGATATCGAACGTCATGACGCTCGACAGCGGGATTTCTTCGCCAAGAACCACCGGATAGACCCACAGCCCGGTCATGAACGGCACATGGAAGGCCATCGACATGAGGCCGGACAGTGTTGCGAGCAGCAGTCCGGCGCCGGCGATCGACAACGGATGAAAGACGATTGCCCGCCGCACCGTCTCGACGCCGAAGGCAATGCCATAGATCGACAAAGCGGCGACCGCGATCAGCCCGCCGATGAAACCGCCGCCCGGCTCGTTATGGCCGCGCAAGAGCACGAAAATCGAAAACAGCACCATGACGCTGACGATGACCGGGGCGATGGTGCGCAAGATCAGCGATTTCATCGGCCACCCTCCTCCTGATCCGGATCGTTGTCGGCGATACGGCGCATCGAGCCTGCCTTAAGGCGGATGAGCGACAAAATGGCAAGCCCGGCGATCATCACCACGGCAATCTCGCCGAGCGTATCGGTGCCGCGAAAATCGACGATGATGACATTCACCACATTGCCGCCATGGGCGATGGTTTTCGAATACTGGCCGAAGAAATCGGACAGTGCCGTGTTGAACGGCGCTTGCGTCACTTTCAAGAGCAGCAGCCCGGCGCCGAGCCCGCAGGCAAGCGCGATCGCTGCGTCCGGCAGCGTCTCGCGCAACGGCCTCTGGTCCGACTGCGACAGCCTGAGCCGCGTCATCACCAGCGCCAGGATGACGACGGCCAGCGTTTCGATCATGAACTGGGTGAAGGCCAGATCCGGCGCGCCGTAGAGCAGGAAGATGACGGCGACCGAAAACCCCTGGATGCCGAGCGAGACGATCGCCGTCAGCCGGTCCCTGGCCAGGATAACGGCAAACAGGCCAATCACCGCAATGATCATGATCACCAGCTCGTGCAGCGGAAGGGCTGGAAACACCGGCGCCAGCGCCAGCTCGCCAAACAGCAACGGCGGCACGACAAGAACGATGGCCACCATCACGAATGTCACGGTCATATAGCTATCGAGCCTGCCGTTCTGCAGCCTTTGGGTAACGGCAAAGGCCACGCGCAGGAGACCGCGGATCGCCTGATCGAAACCGCGATCCGGCCCCCAGCCGATAGCGTTGAGAACTGTCGCAACCGCCGCCCGCAGACGGGCAAGACCGAGATAGAAGCCGGCACCAAGCACAACGGTCAGCACCGACAGGCCAAGCGGCACGCCGATATGCGGCACAAGCGATAGGTCGATGCTGCGTGGTTCGCCGGCAATGGCCGATGCCATGGGTGAGGAAATCAGCGCGTGGACACGGCCCGGCAGCACGGCGGCGGCAAACCCGGCGAGCGCCAGCACGGCTGGCCCGAGCCAGAGCAGGACGGGCGCCTCATGCGCGTGCTTCGGCGTCGCCACCGGCCGTCCGATAAACGGCTTCAGCGCCACGGCAAAGGCGACGGCGAACATCAGCGCATTGCCGGTCACGGTAAAAGCGGCCAAGCTGATCGAGCGCAGGCTGAAGGACGACAAAGCGGCATAGACCTCCTCCTTCGCCAGAAAGCCGAAGAATGGCGGCAGCCCGCCCATCGAGATGGCGGCGGCCAGCGCAATCGCAAAGGTGAGCGGCATGGCCGATCGCAGACCGCCAAGCCGGGTGATGTCACGCGCTCCGGTCTCGTGATCGATGATGCCGGCCACCATGAACAGCGCGCCCTTGAACAGCGAATGCGCGACAAGATAGAGCACCGCCGCCTCGATGGCATGGGGCGCGCCAAAGCCGGTCAGAAGCACCAGAAGACCGAGTGACGACATGGTCGTATAGGCGAGCATCAGCTTGAGATCGGTCTGGCGCACCGCCAGAAGTGCGCCGGTAATGAGCGTCGCAGCACCGAACACCGGCAGGATGACCTGCCACTCCGGCGTGCCGCCAAGCACGGGATTGAGCCGCATCAACAGGTAGACGCCGGCTTTCACCATGGTGGCCGAATGCAGGTAGGCCGAGACCGGTGTCGGCGCTTCCATGGCGTTCGGCAGCCAGAAATGGAACGGAAACTGCGCCGACTTGGTGAAGGCACCGCCGAGCACCAGGATCAGGGCTGCGAGATAGAGCGGGCTCGCCTTGACCACCGGCCCCAGCGGCGACAGAGCCGAGAACTGGGTGACGCCGGAGATGTTCCACAGCACGATCAGCCCGGCGAGCAGCAGCAGCCCGCCACCGCCGGTGACGACCAGCGCCTGGAATGCCGCGCGCCTTGCGGCTTGGCGATGGTGATCAAAGCCGATCAAAAGGAACGAGGTGATCGAGGTCAGTTCCCAGAAGACGAACAGCATCAGAAAACTGTCCGAGGCCACCAGACCGAGCATCGATCCCATGAACATCAACAGGAACGAGAAGAAGCGCCCCTGATGCGGATGGCCTTTGAGATAACCGCCGGAATAGAGCACGATCAGCGCGCCGATGCCGGAAATCAACAGCAGGAAGGTCAGCGACAGCCCGTCCAGCAGCCAGGAGAAACTGACATTGAAGGACGGCACCCAGAGATAGCCGCCGATCACGGTTTCGCCACGGGCGATTTCGGCCGAAAACCCGAGAAAATGCAGGAAGACAAAGGCGGGAATGAGCGCCAGCACCCAGGCTGCGTTATGGCCGAGAACCCGCGTCAGAGCGGGTGCCGCGAGCGCGCCCAGAAAGGGAAGGCAAAGGGCCAGAAATGTCAGGTCTGCGACATTCACGGGTCAGCGGGGCCTTTCAGGGTTGTCGGTGACGAAAGCAGGATGCCGGCGACGAATGCCGCGAGGGATGCATTGGGGATAAGCCAAGCGGTTGGCAAACTCAAGGTTGCCGACAGATATACAGGCCCCCCGGCCCGCCTTCACCGTAAAATACCAGCCACAAGGGTGTTATCTATTTTGATCGTCCGGGTGCCGGCCACGGTTGCCGGAACCGGAGCGGCGCCTATGTTTTCGATGAGATCAGGGAGGGATTGATGCGCGACACCAGCACCTTGAAAGTGATGAAGACCGACGCGGAATGGCGGGCGCAGCTGACCCCGGACCAGTATCGCATCACCCGCCAGAACGGCACCGAGCGGGCCTTTTCAGGTCCGGATTTCGAACCGGGCAGGCATGGCACCTATCACTGCATCTGCTGCAACCGGCCGCTCTTTCGCTCAAAGGCCCAATTCGATGCCGGCACCGGCTGGCCGAGCTTTCTCGCACCGATGACCGATGATGCGGTCACCCGGCACCCCGATGCTTCCTATGGCCTGACCCGCACGGAAATCCGCTGCGCCGATTGCGAGGCGCATCTCGGCCATGTCTTTCCCGACGGCCCGCCACCGACCGGCCTGCGCTACAGCATCAACGGTGTCGCCCTGTCGTTTGAACAGGAATGACCCGCAAGCCGGGGTAACCAAGGACCTATCTGATATTTGACCGCCAGCCGAGATGCGTGCGCTACACAGAAGCGCTGCTGATGCAGGTGAGAACGGCGGAATAATGCACCGCAGCGGCAGTGACGACAAAGCCGTGCCAGATGGCGTTCTGGAAGCGCAGCTTTTCCCAGACGTGGAAGATCACGCCGCAGGAATAGAGTATGCCGCCCACAAGGATGAGAATCAGCGTCGTTTCCGTCAGCTGCGACAAAAGCGGACCGGCAGCAAAGACGCCGCTCCAGCCCATGGCGAGGTTGCGAGGCGCATCTCGGCCATGTCTTTCCCGACGGCCCGCCACCGACCGGCCTGCGCTACAGCATCAACGGTGTCGCCCTGTCGTTTGAACAGGAATGACCCGCAAGCCGGGGTAACCAAGGACCTATCTGATATTTGACCGCCAGCCGAGATGCGTGCGCTACACAGAAGCGCTGCTGATGCAGGTGAGAACGGCGGAATAATGCACCGCAGCGGCAGTGACGACAAAGCCGTGCCAGATGGCGTTCTGGAAGCGCAGCTTTTCCCAGACGTGGAAGATCACGCCGCAGGAATAGAGTATGCCGCCCACAAGGATGAGAATCAGCGTCGTTTCCGTCAGCTGCGACAAAAGCGGACCGGCAGCAAAGACGCCGCTCCAGCCCATGGCGAGGTAAAGCAGGATGGCCACCTTGTCGAAGCGGCCGGGAAAGACGCACTTGATCAGCACGCCGACGATGGCGATCGTCCAGATGCCGATCAGCATGCCGAACAGGTAGGGATCGTCCCAGCCGCGTTGCAGGAAGGGCGTATAGGTGGCGGCGATCAGGATGAAGATCGACGAATGGTCGAAGCGGCGCAGGAACCATTTGGTCTGCGATACCGGATAGAGATTATACAGGAAGGAGATCGACAGCGTCGCCACCAGCCCCGCGCCATAGATCCAGGCGGCGATCAGCTGTCCGGACGTGCTCCAGACGCTGGCATAGAAGATCATCGCCGTGACGCCGACCAGCGCAAACGCAAGGCCGATGCCATGAACGACGCCATCGGCAATCAGCTCAGAGCGATCGTAGTTCCATTTGATGCCCTTGATCTCCACGGCAGCCCCTCAACACTTCATTCCGGTATTTCATTCCGGTATTTCATTTCGGCTGGGCCTCTTTTCACCACGGCCCTGCCCGCCCCCCAAACCACCATCGCAGTTTGCCGCCAACAGGGACGCCCGGCAAGCCCGGCAACCGCAGCAATCTGACACAGGGTTAAAGGCTGAAACAGGGCCGGAAAGATCAACAATTGCAACAGTCAGACATCTCGCCTGGGACGGCATGCTCACACGCAACGGGCGGCAGTCCGGCAAGGCTGCCGCTTTCGAAGGCCGAGCAAAAGGCGCGTCCGGCTTGTGGCTCAGCGGTCGATCAGCACCGCGCATTTGCAATGGCTGGCGACGCGGCTGGCGGTCGAGCCGATGAAATAATCGATCAGCCCCGGCCGGTGCGAGGCGATGATGACCAGGTCGCCCTGCGCCTCTTCGGCATAGGCGTTGATCACGCCGGCCGCACCGCCGATGCGGATTTCGACGCGGCCTTTGATGCCATGCTTTGCCATGAGATCGATCAAGGTCTTCCTGGCATGCCCGCGCGAGGCCTCCATCATTTCCAGCGGAAAATCGACGATCATGTAGCCCTGGGCATAGGCGTTCAGATCCTCGAGGACGTTGAGCAGGATGATCTCGCCGCCCTCGTCGAGCAGCGACTTGGCGCGCTCCAGGACCTTTTCGCCGTGCTCCAGCTGGTCCATGGCAATCGGAACGATAATTCTCGAATACATGACTGTCTCCTCGGGTTCGCCGCGCCGGCCACGGCGGGCTGACGGCCTGTCTTGCAGACCATCATCCGCTGGTTGCGCGGATAGATTCAATATAGGTGCGCGAATGGAAAAGTCACAACCCGCCATACGGTCGCAGGCGATTGTCAACAGGCTGAGAACAGTACATCGTCAATACCGCACCTTCCGTGAACGCCGCGCGCGCGTCATATAGTTCCATGAAGAGTATCAGACGGGACCGGACCGATGGCCAGCTTCGACAGACGCACGTTCATGAAATTTTCGGCCACGGCATTGGTCGCCGGAAGCACCGTCACCACCACCAAGGCAGGAAGCACGCCCATGACCGTTCACGCCGAAGACCACGCCGTCCGCATGCCCGCCTATATCGATCATTCGCATCTTGTCGTGCGCGACCTGCCGATGGTCTCTTCCTGGTACCAGACGATCATGGGGCTGACGCCGCTCGAAAAGACGGCAAGCGGCGAAACGCTCGGCGTTGCCGGCCGTCCGTTGCTGACGCTGACAACGCAAGGCAATGCGGCGATTGCGCCGCAGAATGCGCCGGGCCTGTTCCACACGGCCTTCCTTGTGCCCGACCGCACCGAGCTTGGCCGCTGGCTCGCGCATATCGCCCATAACAACGTGCCTTTGCAGGGCGCGTCCGACCATCTGGTTTCGGAGGCCATCTATCTCGGCGACCCGGAAGGCAACGGCATCGAGGTCTATCGCGACCGGCCGCGCGACGAGTGGAACTTTATAGAGGACGGCATGGTGAAGATGGCGACGCTGCCGCTCGACCTGCAGGCGCTCTATGACGAAGCCCCGAAGGACAAGTGGGACGGCATGGCCGAGGGCACTGCCATTGGCCATATCCATCTGCAGGTTTCCGACATTCCGCAGGCCAACGCGTTTTTCCGCGATGTGCTCGGCCTTAACCTGATGGCCACCTATCCCGGTGCCAGCTTCTTTGCCTCGGGCAAGTATCACCATCATGTCGGCGCCAATATCTGGAACTCGCGCGGTGCGCCGAAGCGTCAGGCCAACATGACCGGCCTGTCGGACTATACGGTCCATTTCAACGATCCGGCCAAGCTGCAGAACGCCGTTGCCAGGCTCGACGAACTGGAAATCCCGGTGACCCGCAACGGCGATACCGTTTCCCTGATCGACCCCTGGGGCATCGGCCTGAAGCTGGTCGGCTGACGCGCTGCGCTCAAGCCTGCAGGCGAAATCGCCGTCCGCACCTTGAAG
Source organism: Pararhizobium sp. YC-54 (assembly GCF_025847205.1). Lineage (GTDB taxonomy): Bacteria > Pseudomonadota > Alphaproteobacteria > Rhizobiales > Rhizobiaceae > Pararhizobium. Next base: position 469,667 of record NZ_JAOYTH010000002.1, read on the forward strand.
CAGGTGCGGACGGCAGAGTAATACCAAGTCTCGATGATAGAGACTGGTATAAATATCAATGCGTTGCGCCGGAGCCGCCAACCGCGACGATTGCGAACGGCATGCCCTTGACGGGAATAGCCGCGGTTTCCTTCAGGGTTTCGCTATCGATCATCCGCACCAGGCTGTGGCGGGGATCGGTGATGGCGATGCCAGCGCCGGCAACAGCAAGCCGCGGCCGCGGGTCGCGCCAATGGCCATCCTTGCTGTAGGGCTCAGTGACGCCAGCCGAGCGGACGATCTGGCCACTGACGACATCCAGCACATGCAGCTTGCCATCTTCGGTCAGGATATAGGCGTTGCGGACATTGGCCGGGTCGAGGACGAAATCGACACGGCGGGTAGGCAGTTCGACAAGACGGTAAGGCGTCTCACTGTCCGGATCGATCAGCACGACCTTGTCCTCACCGTAGTTGCCGAGAAAGAACTGCATCGACCGGCCGCCGAGCAGGGTCGACACCTTACCCTCCGGCAAATCGCTGCCATAGGCGACCATCTCTAGCTTCGGTCCGCCAAGCCCGCCCGGCCGGGCGACAAGAACGCCCTCCTCGCAACCGAAGGCCACTAGACGCGCCGATGCCGCTTCGCCATGCAGGTCCGTGCATGTGGCGGCATCGCCAAGCTGTTTTCCGGACCGGTCGACAACACGCAGGCCGAGCCTCGGGGGAAGTTCGTCCGGCTTTACCTCCGTCGTCATGTTCGGCACGGAAACGAGGATGTGCTTGCCCATCGGCACCGCCACGCCATGATGCGCAGCCGTGGTATCGACGCTTGCCGCCTGCCCCTTGCCCGCAAGCAGTGCGCTCTCCTGAAACATATCCACCTTGCCGCCGCGGTCATAGAAGATTGCCACATCGTCGCCATGAGTGACCACATGGCCCGGCTTCTTGCCGGTGATGGCAGCGGGCAGCAGCTTCGGATCGGAGATGTCGATATCGCGATGCTCGCCATGGTCGGAAAGCGCAATGCCGGAGGCGATGACCTGCACGGTGCCCTTGTCGCCCTGCACCGCAAAAACGGTCTTGCCGCTTTCGCTTAACGACAGCGCTGCGTAGCCACCAAGGTCGAAGCGGCCAAGTTCGCTGCCGCTTGCCGCATCGAGCGCCCGCACCACCGGCTGGGTGTGATCGGCGACGAACAGCCGCCATGTTTCCTTGCTGTCATCGGCGAAGGCTGGAAGGGGAGACAGCGCCGTCAGCGCCAGAATTGCGGCGGCCCGCATCGGTTTGCCAAGATGGAACGGCATGGGATTCTCCTACAAATGTTTATGTAATAACGTTACAAATTGAGCGTTATAAAGTTACAAGCGCCTTGTCCAGACGGAAAATGCGGCAGCTGGAATTCTGCCGGTGTTTAATTCGGAGAACACCGGCCGGCCGGGACAACTGATCCAACGGAATGCATCACGGGACATGGGACACGGCGCACGGCGCCATTCGATATTGCAGGCGGCGGCAAGGCGATTCTTGTCCTCAAACGCCCTCTTGGCCTGCGCTTATTTTCCACCCCAATAAAGGTCAAGTAACCGTTCGTACATTCGCGTCAACTACTATTGCTCATCCATAACAACTGGTGTATTCACACAATAACAAAATTAAAACTGCGTTACAAATTTCTTACCAAGACAAAATTTCATCATTTTGTCACAAAACTGACGCGTTTCTTGCTCGAAATTTAGGCAAAATGCACAATATTTCTGTTTATACCGGCTAATTTCCCACGGTAATATTTAAAAACACAAAACAACTACCAGTAGCAAGTCTAATAGTTAATATAATGCGGGGTTTGAAATGACGATCAATATCGCTGTCATAATACCTTTCTATCAGGCGGAAGACGGAATTTTGCGCAGGGCGCTCGCCTCGGTCGAGATGCAGCAGCTGCCCGCCGGCGTTACACTGAAGGTCGTTATCGTCGATGACGCTTCGCCGCACGCAGCCAGCAAGGAGCTCGAAGGGTTCTCGTTCAAGAGCGGCCATGCGCTGAACGTCATCTCGCAGGTCAATTCCGGCCCTGCCGGAGCGCGGAATACCGGCTTGAACAGCCTTTCCGGCGAGGAGATCGATTTTGTCTCGTTCCTCGACTCCGACGACATCTGGACACCCCTGCACATCCAAAGGGCCTTGTCGGGCCTGCGCGACAGCGACTTCTTCTTCTGCAATCACATAAGGAGCAAGCATTACGGCGATTATTTCCGTTGCCTGCCCGAGACATGGCAGGCGCTCAGCCAAAACCGGGGGACGGGATATTCGCAGCCGGTCAGGGTTTTTCGCGCCGGTGAACTGACGCGGACAATGATCCGCGAATGCCCGCCGCAGACATCGACGGTCGTCTACAACTTCCGTAAAAACCCGGACCTTCGCTTCAACACCTCGCTCAGAAGTGCCGGAGAGGATCACATCTTCTGGATCGAGCTGTCGATCGACAATGCAACGGCTGTGGACATTCGGGTGAATGTGAGCTGTGGCGAAGGCCTTAACCTTTATTGGTCGAATGTTTCCTGGGAAAGCCCGAAATCGATCAGCATCCAGGGCTGCCTTGCCATCCAGTACAACTATATGCGCAACAACGACCGCATCTTTTCCATGGATGTTGAAACGATCGCCTTCAGGCAAAGACTGTATGAGGGCGCCTATGTCTATGCGATCCTGCGTGGCGCGGCGAAAAGGTTCCTACCGGACCCCAAGGTCTTCACGAAACTGGTATCGCATTATCCGGCCTTTATCCTGCGCAGCCCCGCCAACCTTGCCTTCTTTGTGATGAACAGGAAGGTGATGACGGATGTTACATCGGTAAAAAACGTCCCTAACGCAGACCTGGCCGCCTAAGGGGCCTCATTTCCGTTGGCGCCGCGCCTTGCCTGCCGGGCGCTTTGCCTGGACTGCAAGGCAGGCCTTGTGAAAATTCCAAAACATTTCGAGCACAACATGATTTCATCCGCGGCAAGAAACGGTAAATATTCCCTCACACATATTGTCAATCTTCAGTATAGACCGACTGGAGGTTTCACGAAACGCCTCATAGATATCTTTGCGTCTCTTTCGATCATCCTTATATTCTCTCCGATTATTCTTATGATCGCAGCACTGGTGAAATTATCGACGACAGGGTCGGTATTTTGCGGCCATACCGAGATCGGCTATGACGGCGTATCCCTCGCCCGCTTGAAGTTTCGGATCTCTTCGCCCCGAGGGGGAGAGGACCTCGCCCAGTATCTGACAACCCAATATCTGCCAACGTCAGAAACGCTCTGGACGCGCAAACATCAGCGGGACGCCTCGCTTCCACCCTTGGGCGCTGTCCTTCAACACCTGGGCCTGGACGGACTGCCGCAGCTCTTCAACGTCCTGCGCGGCGACATGAGCATCGTCGGGCCCTCGCCGTTGACGATGGGGGAGATCGAGCGATACGGCTCCAAGACGTCATATTACATCAAGTCGCGCCCGGGCCTGATCGGCTACCGGTTGGTGAACGGCACGGACGGCCAATATTGCCGGCGCCTGCAACTCGACCGGGATTATACGGAAAACTGGACGGTGGTAACGGATTGCCGGGAAATCTGGCGATTTCTCACCGCTGCGCGGTATTGACCGCTCGTCATACCCCCGGCACTGGCCCTGGCATACACGCCGCTTGCGGCCTTACGCGCCGGCGTCGGCCCATTCGCACCGGAAGGCCAGGATGGGTTTCGAAAATCCCTTCAGCCGGCGGCGCTTTGCCTCGGTGAAGAGATCGGCGGCGCCGTACTCGCGAAAAATGTTTTCCGACACCAGGATCTGATCGCTGGCGGCGGCATCGCAAAGGCGAGCTGCCAGCTGCACGGTGGAACCGAACAGATCGTTGCTGTCCTCGACAGGTTCGCCGCAATCCAGTCCGATGCGGATATGAAGGGGTTCGGCATTGCCCAGATTGTACCGTTCAAACCCCTGCTGGATCGCCCTCGCGCAATCGACGGCCTGGGCGATCGAGGCGAAGGTCGCCATGACGCCGTCGCCGGTGTGCTTCACCTCGCGGCCGGAAAATTGTTCAAGGCATCTGTGCACCACGGCGTCGTGCGCCCTGACCAGTTCGGTCGCCATCCGATCCCCGAGGCGCGCCGTCATCGCGGTCGAGCCGACGATGTCGGTGAACAGGATAGCCCGGTGGCCGGAGTCCATTTCGGCCAAGGATTGTCCCCGCGGAGGCTCCGGGTCGTATATCCGGCCAAGAAACGCCTCGACCGCCGACAGGGCGACTTCGACGACCTCGCCGGCGACAAAGCCGTGCGCCTGGCGGTGCACGCATTGGGCGGTTTCGGCGTCCGGCGCGTCCACCAGGCAAAATGCGGTTCCACGTCGCTGGTCGAACCAGTAGGTCAGAAACTTGACGCCATACTGGTCCTGAATCTCAAGATCCTTGCTATGTGCCTCGGCAACGTCTGCGGCCGTGGTTCCCGTCAGGTCATGCCGGTCCATGAAAATAGGCATCTGCGCGCTCCCGCCCCGAGCCCTGCATCTGTTGCAAGGTTTCATTCTACGGTGTGGAGACAGTTCCGTCCATCTTTTAGAGCCAACTAATGAACAAGGGGAAAACATGGACGTCCTCCCCTTGCCTTCTTGTATCTTGCCGTCTTGCCGGTCAGTCGCTCAGGCCGCGTAGCGGGGGCGCTGCTGCGATCGCCGTGTCTGCCTTGAACGGCTTGTCTCATCCAGCTTGAAGCGGGCAAGCAGGGTCTGCAACTGGCGGAACTGCGGCGCCAGAATCGATCGCCGCAGCTTGAAGCCGCCGTCCCGCCACAGCGGCCAAACGACTTTCAGCTTGAACCTTTCGCATCCGGCCTCTATCTCCGATGGACACCCCTCGCATTTTCCCGGAGACATCCTTGTCCATTTTCAAGAACCTGCCGCCCGCTCCCGTCGCCCCGAAGAAGCCAGTGACGGACATCCGCCACGGCATTGCCCGGACGGACGATTATGCCTGGCTGCGCGCCGGCAACTGGCAGGCGATGTTCAAGGATCCTTCGATCCTCGACCCCGAAATCCGCACGCATCTGGAAGCCGAGAACGCCTATATGAAGGCGGCGATGTCTGACACCGAGGCGCTGCAGAAGACGCTGTTTGCCGAAATGAAGGGGCGTATCAAGGAAGACGATAGCTCGGTGCCGATGAAGGACGGGCCATTTGCCTATGGCACCTTCTTCGTTACCGGCGGCGAGCAGCCGCGTTATTTCCGCATTCCGCGCGATGGGGGGGCACGCACCGTCCTTCTTGACGGCGACAAGGAAGGCGACGGCAAGGCCTATTTCCGCCTCGCCGGCATCGACCACTCGACCGACCACAGCCGCGGCCTTTGGGGCTATGACGACAAGGGCTCGGAATACTACACCTTGCGCGTCCGCGATCTTGCAACCGGCGAGGATCTGGCCGACGTCATCGAAAACACCGGCGGCGGCGGCGCCTGGGCGCCGGACGGCAAGAGCTTCTTCTACACCGTGCTCGACGACAACCATCGGCCGTCGAAAATCTTCCACCACATCGTCGGCACGCCGCAGAGTGACGACCGGCTGGTCTATGAGGAAGAGGATCCGGGCTTCTTCATGGGCGTCGGCGGCTCGATGCTCGACGACTTCATCTACATCGACATCCACGACCATGAGACCAGCGAATACTGGCTGCTGCCGACCTCCGATCTCACCGGCAAGCCGCAGCTGGTCGCCGCGCGCGAGACAGGGCTCGAATACTCGCTGACCGAAGGCGCAGATGTCTTCTACATCCTGACCAACGCCGACGGCGCCAAGGATTTCAAGATCATGCAGACGCCGGTTGACAAACCGTCGCGGGAAAACTGGACCGACGTCGTGCCGCACACGCCGGGCCGGCTGATCATCAGCCACATGGCCTTTGCCCGCCATCTCGTCTGGCTGGAGCGGGAAAACGGCCTGCCGCAGATCAAGATCCGCGATCGCCGTACCGGCGAGGAACATTCGATCGCCTTTGCCGAGGAAGCCTATTCGCTCGGACTGTCGGGGGCCGGCGAATACGACACCGACGTCATCCGCTTCTCCTATTCCTCGATGACGACGCCGAGCCAGCTCTACGACTACGATATGGCGACGCGCGAGCGCACGCTCCTGAAGACGCAGGACGTGCCGTCCGGTCACAATCCCGATGACTATGTCACCCGCCGGGTCATGGCGCCGGCATGGGACGGCGCCGAGGTTCCGGTCACCCTGCTCTACCGCAAGGACACCCCGCTCGATGGTTCGGCACCCTGCCTGCTCTATGGCTACGGCGCCTATGGCATTGCCATTCCGGCCTCGTTCAACACCAATTGTCTGTCATTGGCCGACCGCGGCTTCGTCTATGCCATCGCCCATATCCGCGGCGGCAAGGACAAGGGCTTCCAGTGGTACGAAGACGGCAGGATGGAGAAGAAGACCAACACCTTCAAGGACTTCATCGCGGCAGCCGACTATCTGAATCAACAGAAGTTCACGTCCTACGCAAACATCGTCGCCGAGGGCGGATCGGCCGGCGGCATGCTGATGGGGGCGATCGCCAACATGGCGCCGGAGAAATTCAAGGGCGTCATCGCCGCCGTGCCCTTCGTCGATGTGTTGAACACCATGCTCGACGACACTCTGCCGCTGACGCCGCCGGAATGGCCGGAATGGGGCAATCCGATTGCATCGAAGGAAGCCTATGAGCGCATGGCCGCCTATTCGCCATACGACAACGTCACGGCAAAGCCCTATCCGGCGATCCTGGCGCTCGGCGGCCTGACCGACCCGCGCGTCACCTATTGGGAACCGGCCAAATGGGTTGCCAAGCTGCGTGAAAACACCACCGGCTCCGAACCGATCCTGATGAAGACCAACATGGACGCCGGCCATGGCGGCGCATCCGGCCGCTTCCAGCGGCTGGAGGAAATCGCGTTCGAGTACGCGTTTGCGATCAAGGTGGCGGGGAAGATGTAAGGCGGCTTGCTTGCCCCCCCGCGGGAGCAGGGCTATCGCATGTGGATCGAAGGCCGCCACGGCAGTCTCCCTCTTCTCCCCAGCGGGGAGAAGTGCCGAGCGTATGCGAGGCGATGAGGGGGTGCTCCGGCAAACTCGGAGCGGGCCGCTCGCCCATATGCGATAGCCCTGCCCTCAAGGGAGAAGAGAGAATTCTCAAACCTGTCGTATACTGGGACCTGCATCTGCTATCGTCGGGAGAGGCCGCATGTCCGTCCATATCGCCCTGCTTCGCGCCGTCAATGTCGGTGGGACCGGCAAACTTGCCATGAGCGACCTGAAAGCGCTGTGCGAGAAAGCCGGTTTCGAAGACGTGAAAACCTATATCCAGAGCGGCAATGTTTTGTTTCGGTCGCAACTCTCCGCCGAAAAGGCCGGCAAGGCTCTGGATGACGCGCTTGCCAAGCTGATGGGCAAGGCGCCGGGCGTGATGGTCCGCAGCCGCAAGCAACTGGAAACCATCGCTGAAAACAATCCCTTTGCGGATGCCAAGCCGAACTACCTGATGGTCAATTTCCTGCCGGAGGAAGCGCCTGCCGATGCGCTGGACAAACTCGTCGCGCCGGATGGCGAAGAGGTGCATGCCGCAGGCCACGAAATCTACGTGCATTATCCCAACGGCTCCGGCCGCTCGAAACTGAAGCTGCCGGCGCTGAAACAGGCCACATCGCGCAATCTCAACACGGTGCGGAAGCTGGCGGAGCTTGCGGCGGAGATGGAAGACGCAGGCGACTGATACCAAGTCTCGATGATAGAGGCCTATAGGACAGGCTCGATCGGATTTTCTGGCTAGGAGAGGTCCGCGGAGCGATGCCCATGCATCGGTCAAGGACCGCGACGCCGCCAGAAAAGCCGAGAAGCCTGCCGAAGGTGGCCCATGGCTGGTCTCTGGCGTTGTTGCGCCGCTTGCCCGATGCGGCAGCATCGCGCTGCGCACCGCGCCTAGCCAGAGATCAGCCATGGGCCATCCTATAGGTCTCTATCATCGAGACTTGGTATAAATTGTCCCGGGCGTCGGGCAACGCAGTGGCATGTTTGTGGATAACGCAGTGGTCCGTTTGCAGATTGAGACAATCCTAACGAATTGTTTAATCCTTACAACATTAGAGACCAATAACATTCCCCTTTAATTGCCAGTCGTTCTTTGGGGGAATAGCTATGCGGCGGCCATTAAAGGCATATATCAGTAATTTTCTTGGCGACGAAAAGGGGAATTTTGCCACTCTGACTGCGATCGCTTTCGTTCCTGTCATTGGGGCCGCGGCCATGGTGCTTGACCTTGGAAGCGCCTATCTGGAAGCGGCGAAAATACAGGGAGCGCTTGATAGCGCGGCCCTTTCGGCGGTCAGATCCTACGGAGAAGGTTCCAGCGAAGAAGAAACGGCCAAGGAAGCGAGCCAGCTTTTCTTTGGCAACTTTGCTGTTCCGGCAAATTCCGAGCCGCTTGCCGAAGGCGAGAACTTGTCGGGTTTCAGCGTGACGCTCGTTCACGGCGCGCTCGAAGATACGGCAACCGCGCAGTATGCCTTCAACTACAAACCATTGTTCCTGGAGCGGCTTCCCTTCGAAATCAGCAAACACGCCGTTGCAGCCCGTGTGCCTGGAATAGAGGCGTGCATTCTGGCCCTGCACCCGACGAAATTCCGGTCATTCGAGGTCAGCGGCAGTGCGGATATCGATATGAGCGGCTGTACCATCACGGCGAATTCCACCGACGCACAGGCGATCTATGTCGGCGGCTCGGGCCAGCTGAAAGCCGAATGTCTGTTTGCTGCCGGCGGCATCTCGATTGACTCCACTGCAGTGCAGCTGGCCTGTGAGGCTCCGCTTGAGAACGGTCCACAGGTTGCAGACCCGTTCAAGTACAAGAAGCTACCGGTTGCCGGCACATGGACCAGCCTTGCAGGCTGCGGCCAGAATTTTGTCGCTGGCGGCGGCGGCAACGGAAACTGCAATGGTACGGGCAAGACCCCGAACGGCAACAATGCCGGCTATGTCGTCACCTTGAAGCCAGGGACCTATGAAAGCCTCGAACTGAAGGGCGCAATCAAGCTGGAGCCGGGCTCCTACATCATCGATGGCGGCTCTCTGCAGTTGACCAGCCAATCGGTGGTGACCGGTCAAGGCGTGACGTTTTTTCTGCTCAACCATGCCAATCTGGTGATTCACGGCGGCGCAACGTTTCACATCTCGCCATCCCTTGCGGGAGACTGGGCCGGATTTTCGATCGTGACAGAGCATGGGAACACGGAACCGGCCGTGATCAACGGCAACAGCTCGTCCTCGCTGACCGGGATAATCTACATGCCGGATACGCAGGAAATCCAGTATTCCGGAAACGGCGCCACGAGCGGCGAATGCATTCGCCTGGTCGCGCAGGAGATCACCCTGACCGGAAACAGCTATTTCAAAATGAATTGCGATCCGGAGCTGGCCAACACGAAAATCAACAATCCCGGTGCTATCCGCCTCGTGCAATAGCGAAACGACGGCTGGGGCTCGACGGGATTGAGTGTCTGCACCGGCTTCCGATCCCGGTGTGCGGCGAAAAACCGGTCACCGATATTTGACAGCGAGACCCTCGATCCATTGGTCCATGTCCTCGTCAGAGATATTTGGTCGAGGATCATCCAACGAGGCCTTGATGCGCGCCCGAACGGACGCCACCGCCTCTTCGTGCTCCCGTTCGTCGGCCAGAAAAAGCTTCATGGCCGCTTCCAGCACATCGCTTGACGAGGCATAAAGACCCGCATCAACACGGTTGTTGATGACTTCGACCAGCTCCTCGGCCGGGAGCGTAATGTTGAGTTTCTCGTTCATGGCGCAATCTCCGTCGTGAAACCAAAATAAGCGAGAACGCCAGTGGTCGCAACGCCCTTGCCGCAGACCGGCCGTGCCCCTACCTTAGATACATGACATCGACTGTGTACGAAAAAATGGCAAATGCCGCGCCGATCCCCTTCGACAACAGCTATGCTCGGCTGCCGGCGCATTTCCACGCCGCCGCCAATCCGACGCCGGTTTCCGAGCCGTGGCTGATCAAGCTCAACCGGCCGCTTGCCGAGGCGCTTGGTCTTAATGCCGATGCTCTTGAACGCGAGGGTGCGGCGATCTTTTCCGGCAATGTGATCCCTGAGGGGGCCGAGCCGCTCGGCATGGCCTATTCCGGGCATCAGTTCGGCCAGTTCGTGCCCCTGCTTGGCGACGGGCGGGCGATCCTGCTTGGCGAAGTCATCGGCAAGGACGGTGTCCGCCGCGATATCCAGCTGAAGGGTGCGGGCAAGACGCCCTATTCGCGGCGCGGCGACGGGCGCGCGGCGCTTGGCCCCGTTTTGCGCGAATATATCGTCAGCGAGGCGATGTTTGCGCTCGGCATTCCCACGACGCGGGCCTTGGCGGCCGTCGTCACCGGCGAGCCGGTCTACCGCGAGCGGGTTTTGCCCGGCGGGGTCATCACGCGTGTGGCGGCAAGCCATATCCGCGTCGGCACGTTCCAGTTCCTGGCGGCGCGTGGCGACACCGAGGGCCTGAAGGTGCTGGCGGATCATGTCATCGACCGGCATTATCCCGAACTCAAGGGCAGCGAACGCCCATACCTGGCGCTGCTTGAAGCCGTGATCGAGCGACAGGCTTTCCTGATCGCCCGCTGGCTTTGCGTCGGCTTCATCCACGGCGTGATGAACACCGACAATTGCGCGGTGTCCGGCGAAACCATCGATTTCGGCCCCTGCGCCTTCCTTGACGCCTATGATCCCGCCAAGGTGTTTTCCTCGATCGACCAGGGCGGACGCTATGCCTATGCCAGCCAGCCGGCGATCGGCCGGTGGAACATGGCGCGGCTTGCCGAAACGCTGCTGCCGCTCCTCGATCCGGACCCCTCCGAGGCGGTCAATCTCGCCAATGATGCGATTGCCGGCTATGGGCTGCGGTTTCAGAACCACTGGCTTGCCGGCATGAAGGAAAAGATCGGTCTTTACGCGGAAGAAGACGGCGACCTCGACCTCGTCCAGGGGTTGTTGAGCGCCATGCACCGCAATGAAGCCGATTTCACCCTGACGTTCCGCAGGCTGTGCGATGCGGCCGAGAGCAGCGCCAACGACGGCCCGCTGCGCGAACTGTTTGGCAACGCCGCCGATATCGATACCTGGCTTCTCGCCTGGCGCGAACGGACCGGCCGCGAAACCTTGCCGGATACACAGACGGCGGCTGCGATGCGCTCTGTCAACCCGGCCTTCATCCCGCGCAACCACCGCATCGAACAGGCAATCCGCGCGGCCGAAGACGACGGCGATTTCTCGCTGTTCGAGGCGTTGAACGACGTTCTGGCAAAGCCCTATGAAGAGCAGCCGGCCTTCGCAGCCTATGCCACGCCCCCGGCACCTTCGGAGGAAGTGTTGCGAACCTTCTGCGGGACGTGAGCAGGAGCAGCTTGCTCTTCATCCATAGGACACGACAGCATCGGGAATACCCCCCTGCCCTGCCGGGCATCTCCCCCTCAAGGGGGGAGATTGGCGCGGAGCTGGCCTCTTGCTCCCGATCTCCCCCCTTGAGGGGGGATTCCCGAAAATCCTGCAGCAACTCTCCCGCCCCCGCTCCTGCCATGTGCAGTTTTAACCGGCTGTACCGAAATGTGGCCATTGAAAGGCAATGACGGCGCGGTATGTTCGGTGTGGATACGCGCGGAGATTGAACCGTCGCCGCGCACCCGACACAGGATCACCGCGCAGAGCACCATCCGGCGCGATGGCCAGCCTTAAGACCGGAATGCCTTTCCCTGAGGGGGTGGACCCAAATGCCCCGCCGCGAGCGAGACCAAGCGCGGCGCGCGCTTTCCATAACGGGAGATATTCATGCTGATTTTCTTGACGGCCATCGTCTTCGCATTGATCGGGCTTGTGCTCGGCGGCGGCGGGCTCTGGCTCATCATGCTCGGCGGCAGCTGGTACTATGCCATTGCCGGTCTTGGCTTTCTCATCACCGCATTCCTGTTGTTTGCACGCCGTGGTGCGGCGTTGACAATCTACGCGCTGCTCATTCTCGGTACGCTCGGCTGGGCGATCTGGGAGGTCGGGTTCGACTGGTGGCAGCTCGGCCCCCGCGGCGGCGTCATCATCCTGCTCGGCCTTTGGCTGCTTTTGCCGCCGATCCGCCGCGGCCTCGGCTTTGCCAGCCCGACGGGCGAGGTCTACAAGGCGAGCGCCCTGACGCTGGGTGTCGCTGTGCTCGCCTCGATCGCCGTTGCCGGCTATTCGATGACGCAGGACCCGCTCGATCTTGCCGGTGAGCTCCCGGTTGGCACAACGACTGCCGCAGTTGATCTCGGCGGCAATGTGCCCGAAGGCGAATGGCACCAGTATGGCCGCACGCCCTATGGCCAGCGCTTCTCGCCGCTGGCCCAGATCACACCGGACAATGTCGGCAAGCTGAAGGTGGCCTGGCAATACCAGACCGGCGACGTGAAACGGCCGGACGACGTCGGTGAAACCACCTACCAGGTGACGCCGATCAAGATCCGCGACACGCTCTACATGTGCACGCCGCATAATCTCGCCATCGCGCTCGATGCGGCGTCCGGCCAGGAAAAATGGAAATTCGACGCCAATTCCGGCATGAACCCGGACCGGCAGCACCAGACCTGCCGTGGCGTCACCTATTATGCCGATCCGGCCGCCGTCGCAGGCAGCCCCTGCGCTGAGCGGGTCTATCTGCCCACCGCCGATGCGCGGCTGATCGCGCTCGACGCCGCCAACGGAAAGGTCTGCGAAACCTTTGCCGACAAGGGCATACTGCATCTTGAAACGGGCATGAAATACAATCCCGCCGGCTATTACTACTCGACCTCGCCGCCGGTGATCACCGCCGGCAAGATCATCATCGGCGGTGCCGTCAACGACAATTATTCGACGCAGGAACAGTCGGGTGTCATCCGCGCCTTCGACGTCAATACCGGCGCGCTGATCTGGAACTGGGACAGTGGCAATCCGGACGTGACGACGCCGCTGCCGGAAGGCCAGACCTACATGACCAACTCACCCAACAGCTGGTCGGTCTTCAGCTATGACGACAAGCTGAACCTCGTCTATATCCCGCTCGGCAACCAGGTGCCCGACCAGCTCGGCATGGGCCGCAGCGAACATGTCGAGAAATACTCCTCGTCGATCGTGGCGCTCGACATCACCACAGGCGCGGTGCGCTGGGTGCGCCAGACCGTGCATCACGATCTCTGGGACATGGACGTTCCCGCCCAGCCGGTGCTGCTCGACATCACCGGCAAGGACGGCCAGCCGGTTCCGGCCCTCGTCGGCCCGACCAAGCAGGGCGATCTCTACGTGCTTGACCGGCGCACCGGCGAGCCGATCATCCCGGTCAAGGAAATCCCGGCGCCGACCGGCGCCATCGCCGAAGACTTCACTGCGCCAACCCAGCCGATTTCCGACCTTACCTTCTCGCCGCCACCCTTGACGGACAAGAACATGTGGGGCGTGACGATGTTCGACCAGCTGGCCTGCCGGATCGACTTCAAGCGGCTGAAATACGAGGGCCGCTATACGCCGCCATCGCTGGAAGGCAGCCTGATCTATCCCGGCAATTTCGGCACGTTCAACTGGGGCTCGGTCGCGGTCGATCCGGAGCGTCAGGTGATGTTCGGCATGCCGACCTATCTGGCCTTTACCTCAAGGCTCGTGCCACGCGACCAGATTCCGCCCAAGGAGCAGGACCAGAAAGGGTCCGAACAGGGCCTCAACCGCAACGACGGCGCACCCTACGGCGTCTTCATGGGTCCCTTCCTCGGGCCGCTCGGCATTCCCTGCCAGGCGCCGCCATGGGGCTATGTTGCCGGTGCGAACCTGAAGACCGGGCAGATTGCCTACAAGCACAGGAATGGCACCGTGCATGACATGACGCCGCTGCCTTTGCCTTTCAAGGTCGGCGTGCCCGGCATCGGCGGCCCGATGATCACCAAGGGCGGCGTCGTCTTCCTCGGCGCGGCTGTCGACAACTATATCCGCGCCTATGACCTCACCACCGGCAAGGTGCTGTGGGAAGGCCGCCTTCCCGCCGGCGGCCAGTCGACGCCGATGAGCTACGCCACCGACGACGGCACCCAGTTCGTCCTGATCGTCGCCGGCGGCCATGGCTCGGTCGGCACCAAGCCGGGCGATTATGTGATCGCGTACACGCTGGCGAAGTAGACAGCGACAAGCATGAAAAAGCCGGCAGGGTGACCTGCCGACCGCTCGCAACAGGCGTTGCGGGCGGCTTTCACAAAGCTATGATTGGGCGTCAATCATTTTGATAAACAGGTCGAGAGCAGACTCCATCACCTCGGCAACTGGCCTTTCGACGCGCCATTCCTCGAAATGGCCATCGATCCACATACGCGCGACGCCATAGATGAACGCGCGTGACGAGAAGACCAGATCGCCAGGCACGATGCCCGGCCGCAGTCGCCCTTCCCGCTGCGCCCGCGCGATCAGATCGACCATGATGACACGGATTGCCTCATTCTCCTCAACCAGGCGTGGCGAGTCGTGAAAGTCTATCAGCGACCGGGAACTGATAATCTGAAAATGGGTGGGATTGGAGAGCGCCCAGGCCAGATAACCACGGCCGATCGCGCGCAGGGCTTCGATGGGATCGGCATCGCCGGTCCTGCTCATTTCAGCGCGGACAGCGGCGGTCAGTCTGCCCATAGCCTCTTCCGCGACCGCCGTCAGAAGCGCGGTCTTGCTGCTGAAATGCCGAAACGGAGCACCGGGCGACACGCCTGATCGCTTGGCGACCTCGCGCACCGACAGAGCCTCAACGCCCTTCTCCTCGATCAGCGCGATCGCCGCGGCAAGAAGAACTTCGGTTAAATTGCCATGATGATAGGCGGCACGGGCCGTTCGGGATTCGGAGGTCATCATGCTGTGATAGCAGAACGCCAGCCGAATGTAATCAGCGATTAAATCTCCTTGACTTGCCGGGGGCGATGAATGTAATCAGTGATTACACAAAGGAGATACCGATGCTCGCGAACCAACCCTCGTTCCTCAATGGCTGGCGGCTGACCGCCTTGATCTCGGCCGCTTTGCTCGCGGCGGCGGCGACAGCCGCCTTTATGGCTCCGGCGCCGGTCGACGGCGCGCGATCCGTCATCCGGTTGACCGCCCGGACATCGGTCGTTCTCTTCCTGCTTGCGTTTACCGCGTCTTCGCTGTGGCTGCTCGCGCCGTCCGCCGCCACGCAGTGGCTCAGGCAGAACCGGCGCTATATTGGCGTATCTTTTGCGGCATCGCATTTCATCCATGCCGGAGCGATCATTGCGCTCTCGCAGCTCGATTATCTGGTGTTTATGCAACTCAACAATATCGTTGCTTTTGTTGCGGGCGGGCTGGCCTATCTCTTCATCGCCTTGATGACGCTGACATCGTTCGACAGACCGGCCGCCCTTGCCGGACCGCGGATCTGGCGGTGGCTGCATACTGCGGGCGCCTGGTACATATGGATGTCTTTCGCGCTCAATTTCGGCAAGCGGGTCGTCATCAGCCCTGTTTACTGGCTGCCGGTGGGCGTCGTCCTGTTGGCTCTGTTCATTCGCATTGCCGCCTTTCGGCGAAAGTCCGCTGTCATCCAACAGACAGCTTGATCGTTGCATCACCGCGCGCCCTGAATTCCGCAGCCGCGACCGGCGTCTGCAATCAAAACAGCCGGCGCCGATGCGGGATCGGGCCGGCTGTGTTTCGGCATTCACGGCGTTGTTGCGGAGGCCTGACGAGGCCTCAGCCCGAGCGTCAAACCATTCCCGCGATCAGCTTGCCGACCTCGGCAAAGACGGGCTCCAGTTCCTTCGTCGGCTTCTTGCCCTCGGCGATGTAGACGGATGCCAGGATCGTGTGGTCTTCGCGCGGCCGCATGAAGCCGATATCGCCCAGCGCGCCCTTGCCGCTGGTGCCGGTCTTGTCGCCGATCGTCCAATCCTTCGGAAGCCCTGCCCTCAACCGCGCATCGCCGGTGGTGCTGGCGACCATCCAGGCGGCCAACTGGTTGCGGGATGGCGCCGAAAGCGCATCCTCAAGCAGCAGTTTGCCGAGCGTCTCGGTCATCGCAATCGGCGTCGTCGTGTCGCGCGGATCGCCGACCTTGGCCTCGTTGAGTGCGGGCTCCGTCCGGTCGAGCCGGGTGGTATCGTCGCCGATCGATCGTAGCCAGGCCGTCAGCCCCGCCGGGCCTCCGAAACTTGCCAGAAGCAGGTTGGCAGCCGCATTGTCACTGATGGTCACCGCAGCATGGCAGAGCTCGGCGATCGTCATGCCGTCTGCGATGTGCTTTTCGGCAATTGGCGAATGGTGAATGATGTCTGCCTTTGAAACCGCGACGCGCCGGTCGAGCTTTTCCTCGCCCTTGTCGACCCGCGCCAGCGCAAAGGCCGCCGCCAGCGCCTTGAAGGTCGAGCACATGGCAAAGCGTTCGTCCGGCCGGTGGGCGAAGGACACCTTCGTCCTGGTATCGAGCACGTAGACGCCCAGGCGGCCGCCGGTGCGCTTTTCCAGCGCGGCGAGCTGCTTTTCGATGTCGTTGCCGGCGGCAAAGGCCATTTTCGGTGCCAGACCGATGCCGGGCAGAAGCAGGCCTGCGCCGATGATGAAGTGCCTGCGATTGAGCGTGAGCGACATAGGATGAGTTCTCCCTCGGTGAACGATGAGGGCGACACCAAACCATTGATAATGATAGCCAATATTAGCCATCGCTCAATCGGATGCACTGCCGCCCGAGACAATGCGTAGAGAGCGAATGTGGCCGGTCTTGGCCGGAAAGGAGGCGGTGCGGAATCTTGTTTCGGCCGCAAAAATTAACGGGCATTGCGATTTCCCGTTGACAAATTTCGAGAAAAGGAGACATTGCCCGCCATGATCAGAACCGCGAACATCGCCCGTTGGTATTTTACGCTGCTCCCATAGGTGCGGCTGTCTGATCTCGTTCAACAAGCCGCCATCAGGCGGCTTTTGTTTTTGGACGGCACCTGATGGCGCAAAAGCCATAAGGAGCCTGAAATGCTGCAGACCGCCACCCCGACAACACTTCTCCATCCGGCCACACGCGCACCGATGGTCACCATCCGTACCGCCAAGCAGCGCGATCTGCCTGCTCTGCGCGAACTGATTGGTGAGCTTGCCGCCCATCATGGCGATGCCGCTGCCGTCACCCCGGAAAACCTCGAGCGCGACCTGTTCGGCCGCATGCCCTGGATCACCGCGCTGGTGGCCGAGGCCGCAGGCGAGCTGATCGGCTACGCCATCCTCGTGCCGCTCTACCGCGCCCAGCAGGGTGCGCGCGGCATGGAGCTGCATCATCTCTACGTCCGCCCAGCCCAACGCGGTACCGGCATCGGCCGGCATCTGGTGGCAAAGGCCCGCGAACAGGCCCGCATGGCCGGCGCCACCTATCTGTCCGTCAGCGCCGCCACCGGCAATTTCCAGGCGCACCGCTTCTACGAATCGGAAAACTTCACGCCCGGTCCGGTGACCGGCATGCGTTATCTGCAGACGCTCGCCTGAGGGCGGGGGGATTTTAAGGCAGCAGCATTATGGCGATGGGCGCGTTCGAAGGAACGCGCCTTGGCCGTCCGGCAGCTCCCAGGTTGATTTATACACATCGATGTGTATAAAATTTACACATGCTGAGCTCTGATATAATTTCCGCGCTAAGGAAGGACGGCTGGTACGAGGTGGCGAAAAAGGGCAGCCACGTCCAATTCAAGCATCCGGACAAACCCGGCCGAGTGACAGTTCCCCACCCCAAGCGCGATATTCCCATCGGAACACTGAAAGCATCGAAAAGCAGGCCGGCTTGAAACTGAGGCAGCTCCATGCGCAACTATATCGGACTGATCCACAAGGATGCCAACAGTGACTACGGTGTATCCTTCCCCGATTTTCCTGGTGTGATTTCCGCGGGAACCGATCTTGACGACGCCCGGCGCATGGCGACGGAGGCGCTGACCTTTCATCTTGAAGGCCTCGTCGAGGATGGACTTCCCATTGCGGAACCCTCCAGTCTTGAGGCTGTCATGGCCGACCCGGACAACAGAAACGGCGTTGCCATTCTCGTCGGCGTCAAGATGGAAACCAAGAAAGCAGTTCGGGTGAACGTGACCCTGCCGGAAGATGTTCTTCGGCAGATTGATCAGTTCGCAGAAGCCAAGGGAATGACGCGATCCGGGTTCATCGCGCTTGCCGCCCTGCACGAGATCGACCGCAACGACGCAGCCTGATCCAACCAAGGTCTCTTGGTTTTGTGTTCGAAGCTGTTTCGAACACAGTTTGCGAGACGGGAACTCCTATTTAATCGCCGGAACCGCCTTCAGATAGGCCGCGATCGCCTCGCGGTCCGACGCCGGCAGCTTTGCCATGTTCTTTTGGACCTCGACCATCGAGCCGCCGACCGAATCGAATTCGGGCGTAAAGCCGGTTTCGAGATAGTTGACGATGTCGCCCTCGCTCCAGGAGCCGATGCTTTTCGAACCGGGCGTGACGTTGGGGATGCGGCCCCGGCCTTCCGGATTGGCGGCACCGGCCAGCCACTTCGCCGCCTCGAAACCGCCGAGCGTATTGCGCGGCGTGTGGCATTCGCCGCAATGGCCGGGGCCTTCGACGAGGTACTGGCCGCGGGCGATCTGCGGATTTGCCGTGTCGACCGTCACGCGCGGCTTATCGGTGAAGAACAGGAGCTTCCAGCCGCCGAGCGCCATGCGGATGCTGAACGGAAACGGCAGGTCGTGCGGCGGCGCGACATTGGCGCTCTTCGGCAGGGTTTTCAGGAACCCCCAGAGGTCGTTGATATCCTTCGGCGTCAGCCGGGCGTAGGAGCCATAGGGAAACGACGGATAGAGATGCTCGCCCTGTTTGCCGACGCCGCGCGTCATCGCATTGCCGAATTCGGCGAGCGTCCAGCCGCCGAGGCCGGCCACCTCGTCCGGCGAGATATTGGGCACATGAAACGTGCCGAACGGGCTTTTCAGCGGCAATCCGCCGGCCAGAACCAGCTTGGCGTCGCCTTCGGATTTCGCTGCCGCATGACAGCTGGTGCAGCCGCCTGCCCAGAACACCTGTTCGCCATTGGCAATGTCGGGCTCGCCCAACCCTTCCCAATGCGCTGCAGGCCACGGATCGGGCTTGGTCAGGAACCAGGCGGCCCCACCGGCCACCACGCCGAGGAAGACCACCGCCGATACCAGTTTTCGAACCCGCGCGCCCATCGCCTACTCCTTCTGTCGTCCGGAAAACACATTTGGCGCGCCACGATGGGCGCGCCAAAAGATCACTGTTTGGGAGGGCAAGGCCTGCCGCATCATTTCTTGATGCGATAGGCCTCGTGACAGGCACCGCAATTCTTGCCGATGACGCCGAGCGCCGCGCCGACGCCAGCCTGATCCGCTGGGAGCTGGGCGAGCGTCGCATCCGCATCCGAGCCGAGCTTGGCGGCCTTGGCCTTGAAGTCGTCCATGCTTTCCCAGATCTTCGGGCTGGCTTCCGATTCCATTCCGGTTTCGGAACCGGCCGGGAACTGATCGGGAAAGGCTTTGACGTTTTTGCTGATCGTCTCAAGCGATGCCGTGACCACAGCGCCGTCATAAGGTTTTTCACCCTTGGCGATCGCAACAAGCGCACCCATCGATTGGCCGACACCCTTCATCAGCCCCTGGCGGACTTCCTGCGGCTCTCCGGCCGCCATGACCGCGGTCATTCCGCAGCTGGCAATGGCAATGGCAATAAACACCGTTCTCAGTTTCATGAAGTTCTCCCGGTTCGACGAAGCCGCGGCGGATTTTGACGCGGCCCTCCCGTCAATGCGCCGGCATGATTGCATTTTGCGATCACGAAGGAAGTAACATTTTTTTGAGATCGAGTTTATCACGATCTGCTGCAATGGCCTGATTTAACAGGAGTATTTTACTCATGTTAACCGCGATCAGGCCAGCGATACCCATCCCTGCCAGGCCGTCAGCGCCGCCACGGCGATCAGCACCACGCCGACTGCCTTGCCGATGATCGCGGTTGCGCGCGGGCTGGCGACGATGACATCGCGGCTGCGGCCGGCGGCAAGCGCCAGGCCGCCATAGACGGCAAGCTGGGTCGCCGAGATCATGATCGCCATGATCAGCACCTGCGACCACAGCGGCCCGAACTGAGGCTTCAGGAACTGCGGGTAGACGGCGAGCATGAACAGATAGGCCTTGGGATTGAGAATGCTGGTCAAGGCGCCGCGCCTAAAACTCGTCCAGAGCGACGACCGGGCGCCCGGCTCGACCGAGGCGATGGCAATGCTGCTGCGGGCGAGCGACAGGCCGATCCAGGCGATATAGGCAGCGCCTGCGAGCAACAGCACGTTGAACAGCTGCGGCACCAGGTGCAGGAGGAATCCGACGCCGAGCGCTGCATAAAGCGTGTGGAAGACACCGCCCGCCATGATGCCGGCCGTTGCCGTCAGGCCCGACGCCCGGCCGCCGGTCAGCGCATTGGCCATGACGAAGACCATGTCCATGCCCGGCACGATGATGATGCCGAAAAGGAGGGTGAAGAACAGCCAGAGGTTTTCCGCGTAGGTCATGTCAGTTGTCCGTTTATCCAGAAGGTGATTGCCATAGGCACAACGCTTGTTTTTCAATCGTTTGCCTGTGTGTTATATCCTCCCCCAACTGACAGGGTCCTGTCAGGAGCGTTTCACTTGACGACGAAAAGGTGGCCCATGCGCAAGGCGTCGCGACTGTTCGAGATCATCCAGATCCTGCGGCTGGCGGTACGGCCGGTAACGGCGGCGCAGATCGCCGAAAACCTCGAAGTGACCGTCCGCTCGATCTACCGGGATATCGCAGCCCTGCAGGCGATGCGGGTGCCGATCGAGGGCGGGCGCGGCATCGGCTATATCCTGCGCCCCGGCTTCGACCTGCCGCCGCTGATGTTTTCGATCGAGGAAACGGAGGCGATCGTGCTGGCGCTGGCGCTACTTGAGCGCACCGGCGACGAGGAATTGAAGGAGGCGGCCAAGCGCGTCAACCAGAAGATCGCCGGCGCGATGCCGCCGCCGCTGCGCCAGACACTGCGCTCCAACGCGCTGCATGCCTGGGGAACGATCGCGCCGCCGCCCTCCGGGCTGGACCTTGCCATGGTGCGCCGGGCAATCCGCGACGAGCAGAAACTGTTACTCGACTACCGCGACGAATTCGGCCGCGCCAGCGAACGCACCATCCGGCCCCTGGCGCTGATCTACTATTCCGCCACGGCCGTCGTGGTCGCCTGGTGCGAACTGCGCCAGGCCATCCGCAATTTTCGCGCCGACCGGGTGGAGAATTGCGAGATGACGAAGGAACATTTTCGCGGCGAAGGCGACGGGTTGCGAGACCTGTGGGTCAGGGGATGGCGGGCGAACGCCGGGAGCGGTGTGGTCGCGTAGAACGACGGCCAAAGTCAGTGGTCATGGCGCAGGGCGGCAATGGTCAATTCGTTTGTGATCACAGCGGATATCCTCTGGACAAGGACATCATCTATGTTCCACATCAAAGTATCTAACTCATCTGGAGCATGTCATCGGCCAACTCTTGGAGTAAACCCATCATCAACGTATCAATCGGTGATGCTTTTTTTTCGTTTCAACGCAATCACCGGTTTGTTCAAAAATTTTCAATATAATTAGATTATTATATTGACTATATTGTAGCTCGCAAGCTACTTAATTCGTATTTTAGTTTTATTGTAAGGATTAAATCGTATGGCTATCTACAAATTTTACATGCCGGGCGGAAAATATCCTGGCCAATATCTCCCAAACCATTGGGCTACTGATTATAACCCCACACTTGGGGAACTTCTTGACGACGGTTACTACCAGAATCGCTCTGCCAGCGGGGCGACATACGTCATGACCAATGGCGTCAAGCTCATTATCTCCGGTTCGAATCTGAGCTATTCGCAAGGTGCGCCGGCAGGGGGCACAATAACGGCATTGAAGCTCGTCGATGCTAAAACAGGATCGGTTATTCAATCTGTCACGGGTCTTTCCTGGTCAGGAAAGAGTTTCACCAGCGCGGTCAATGCCGGCGATCCCTATTTCACAGAATCCGTTGCGTTGAGCGGCAATGACACGCTTTATGGTTCTGCGGGCGGGGACGAACTCTGGGGCAATGGCGGCAACGACATCCTGAACGGTGGAACGGGCGGTGACAACCTTGTCGGAGGCCGCGGCAAAGACACTTACGACGGCGGAACGAGCGCAGGCAGCATCGATCAGTTGGACTTTGAAGATACCTACTATGATGCCATGGGCGCCCATGGCGTGACAGTGAACATGTCGACGGGCAAGGCGATTGATCCTTGGGGAAACGCCGAAACCTTTAAAAACATCGAGCGTATAAAGGGCACGCAGTTCGTCGACAAAATCACCGGCTCCTTGAATGACGACCAGTTCCGGCCACTGGGTGGAAAGGACATCGTGGACGGGGGGAGCGGCAAGGACACCATTCGTTACGATCGCGATACCCAGCATAACGGAAATGCGGGTGTGTCTGTGGATCTCGCGGCCGGCTACGGAATTGATGGCTTTGGTGCTACGGACACTCTCAGGAATATCGAGAATGTCGTTGGCACGCGTTATGCGGATAAAATTACGGGGAACGCGGGCGCAAATGCATTGAAGGCCGATCGTGGCAACGACGTTTTGAAAGGTAATGAAGGCACAGACCGCCTGTTCGGAGAAGCCGGCGCCGACAAACTCTATGGGGGTTCGGGGAACGACGCTTTTGTCTATGAAAGCCTTTCGCATTCCACAACGGCAGCGAGTGGACGCGATACAATCTTTGACCTCGTGACAGGAGACAAGATTGACCTCAGCATCATCGATGCAAACACAGGACTATCTGGAAATCAGGCCTTCAACTTTATCGGAACAAAGGCGTTTAGCGGTCAGCCCGGTGAGCTTCGCTATGTCAAGCAAACAGCAGGCACATATATTTCCGCAGATGTAAACGGTGACAGGAATGCCGACTTCGCAATCCAACTTGACGATGCGATGTCACTGACCAAAGGTTACTTTGTCCTTTAAAAAAATGATGGCGATTTGAAGCCGCCGCAGAGGCGTGGCGGCGGCTTGCCAAAAATCATCACGCCAGCATCCTGTGATTATAGTTTCGAAGGGAGACATAGCCGCGAGGCAACTGTTGTTGCCCCACCCTTGTGTTATTTTGGCTAAAGTTATCTCCGAACCCCGTGCGCAGGTCCCTCTTCCTTGACTTCACGCGGTGTCGGGGTGGTGATCACGCCATGGTCCGGGTCGTGCACATCCTGGCCTTTCGAGCCGTCGGCAGCGGTTGCCCGCTCATGCTCGCGGCTGTCGCGTAGCGTCTGGCGAAGGCTCGTTGCCTCATCGATAAGGGCAGTCAGTTCCTGTTCGGACATGTCGGATAGATCAAAAGTCGTCGCCACGGTGGCCTCCTTGGCTGGATTGGACCCATGCTAAACGCACAACTTGGCAAATCGGCCCATGGCACCGGCAAATTTAATTGAGATGGGAAGGATGGGCACGCGCCTATGCCGCGATCCGCAGCACCCTGCTCTCTTCCCGCCCAAACCCTTCGATCTCGATCCGGTCGGCAAAAACGTCGACGATCGCAAAGGTGTTTTCATCCGGAGTATCGACCATGCCCTTGAATGTCACAAATGGGCGGCCATCGACCTCACCGAAATTGCCGTCGTGGTTGTGGCCGCAGAAATAGCCGCGGAAACAGGCAAAACCCGTGAGCAGATCAACGATGCGCTCGCTGTCCCACATGTTGTGGCTGTTGGGTGGAAGGACGGGATAGTGGCCAAGGACGAGGACGGCCTCCCCATCGGCCTCCGCCTTTTCCATAAGCTGGGTCAGCCACTTAAATTGCGCCTCGCTCAGCGAGCCGTTCCAGGATTGCGCGTTGATGGCGCCTTCGGCCGCAAGCGCGCTCAGCCGTTCCGCTGCCAGCGCAGTGCGCGGATCATCTGACTGTGCGGAAAAGGTGCTGACATCGCTGCCGTCAAGCACGGCGAAGCGCCAGTTGCGTATGGCGAAATCATAATAGCGGCCGGCCACGCCGAGCCGGCCGGCAACCGCGCCCAGATGTTCCGGCGCAACTGCGAAATCATGATTGCCGAGCAGGAACAGGCACTTGTGGCGCAGCGTCTCGTAGACCGGCAGGATATCGTCGAAGCTTTTCCAGTCGCGGTCGATGATATCGCCGAGCGTCATGACGAAATCGAGTTCAGTGTCGTTGAACACGGCAATGGCATCGCTGAGCTTGGTGAGGCTGCGGAGATAATGGCGGTTCATCGCCTCATGCGGCTGGATATCGGCATATTGCGGATCGGCGACGATGCCGAAGCGGAGGATGGGCGTTTCGATCTCATTTTGCATGGCGCCTGCCTAGAGCCTCGTACAATAAATGAGGCGCATTCTGTTGTCTCAAATCGGCCGATCCACCAGAAGGACGGCGCGGAGCGATGCCGCCCCATCGGTCAAGCCGTCCGACGCCGTGGGCGGCCGATTTCAGACAACCCCGAGGGCCGGATGCTTTTTTGTCAGGAAACGGGCTTTTGTCTCGAACGTACCTGCTTGGTATGCCCTTCGACAAAAGCCCGTTTCCTGACAAAAAATCCTTCCGGCAGAATGCACCTCATTTATCGTACGAGGCTCTAGAACCGGTCTGTGACAACCGCGTGACATCTGACGGGCAGGACGACCAGCCGCAGGCCAGCGGCCCGATCAGCCAAACGAAAACACCCGGCGCTTTTGGCGCCGGGTGCAAATCTGCAGCAAGATAAAAGGGTTGCTTACGCAGCGGCTTCGTAAAGCTCGAGCACGTAATCCCAGTTGATCAGGCTGTCGACGAAGGCTTCGAGGTACTTCGGACGGGCATTGCGGTAGTCGATATAGTAGGAATGTTCCCAGACATCGACGCCGAGGATCGGCGCTGCGCCGTGAACCAGCGGGTTTTCGCCGTTCGGGGTCTTGGAGATTTCAAGCTTGCCGCCCTTGACCGAGAGCCAGGCCCAGCCCGAGCCGAACTGTCCGGTTCCGGCCGCGATGAAATCGGCGCGGAACTTGTCGTAGCCGCCGAGATCGGACTTGATGGCCGCGTCGAGCTTGGCCGGCAGCTGCGTGCCGCCGCCGCCCTTCTTCATCCACTTCCAGAAGTGAAGGTGGTTGTAGTGCTGGCCGGCATTGTTGAACAGCGGCTGGTTGGTGCCGTAGGACTTCTTGACGATTTCTTCCAGCGACAGGCCGGAGAGACCAGCTTCTTCTGCAAGCTTGTTGCCGTTGGTCACGTAAGCAAGGTGATGCTTGTCGTGGTGATACTCGAGCGTTTCGCGCGACATATAGGGCGCCAGTGCATCGTAGTCGTAAGGCAGGTTCGGCAATTCGAAAGCCATGGTGGTATCTCCTCTTGTTGGCGGGATCCATGAAAGCCGGGTTGGAATTCATGAAAGAAATCTGTGAGGCGGAACATAGGGACCACCGCCGCAACAGGCAACCGCCGCCATGCCAAATTTCGCTACAGTCATGGAAAATACTTCTCGACCGCGAATGTTCCGCAGTGTCGAAGCGGGCACAGAATGGACATGATCCTTCGACAGGGTCGCACACGAACCGCCTGATCAATAACCCGAGGAAACCAGATGCCTTTTCACCACCGGTCGGCCTTGCTCGCCCTCATCGCTGCCACGCTGACGCCGGGCGCCGCTTTCGCGTCCTCGGACGAGGCCTGGGAAGCCATGCGCGCCGATGTTTCGGCCAAATGCATTCAGGCTGCGGCCGGATCGATCGAGGCACCGGCCGCCGTGGTCGACCCCTTCGGATCGGAAAGTTTTGGGCTGGCGCTGGTCAGCGGCAAGCCGAAGGGCGCCGATGGCAAAATCAGCCAGATTTGTGTCTACAACAAGCAGACCAAGACGGTGGAACTGGGCGGCGAGCTGACGGACGAGATGCTCGGCGCACCGGTAAAATGACACCGGGACAATCCCGGCGTTGACCTGCGAAGGCCATGCCTTCACAGCTTGAGGATCAACCTTCTCCAGCGCAGAGACCCGATATGCTGTTTCATGGCCTGTCCGCCTTCCCGATCACCCCTGCCGATGCGGCTGGCCGCGTCGATACCGATGCGCTGGGCGGCCTGCTCAAGCGCATCGACAAGGCCGGCGCCGACTCGGTCGGCCTGCTTGGCAGCACCGGCTCCTATATGTATCTCAGCCGGGCGGAGAAACGGCGCGCCATCGAGACCGCCGCCGATTGCCTTGGTGGCCGCACGCCCGTCATCGTTGGTGTCGGGGCGCTGCGCACGGACGAATCGATTGCACTGGCACGCGATGCACGGGATGCCGGTGCGCAAGGGCTCCTGCTGGCGCCGGTCTCCTACACGCCGCTTTCAGATAACGAAGTGTTCGAGCATTTTTCCGCTGTCGCCGCAGCAACGGACCTTCCACTCTGCGTCTACAACAATCCCGGCACGACGCATTTTTCCATCAGCAATGCGCTGCTGGCCCGTCTTTCAGCCATTCCCTCCATCGTCGCCGTGAAAAATCCGGCGCTCCCGGCGGCCGACATGCCGGCAGCCCATCGGGCGACGCTTGATTCCGTTCCCGCCGGTTTCGCCGTCGGCTATAGCGGCGACTGGCTGGTGACTGAGGCTATCCTTGCGGGCGGCGCTGCCTGGTACAGCGTCATCGCCGGCATTCTGCCGGAACCCTGCGTCAAGCTGATGCGGGCGGCTGAGAATGGTGATCGCGCGGAGGTGGAGCGCATCAACGCGCTTTTCGAACCGTTCTGGGCGCTGTTTCGCGAATTGAGCAGCTACCGCGTCGTTCATGCGGTGGCCAACCTGCTGGAACTCAGCGCCTACGACCCGCCGCGCCCGATCTTTCCGCTTTCGCCCGCCGACCGGCAAAGGGTGAAGGCTGCGCTTGACGTTTTGGCGGCAGTCTAGCTGCGCGGCCTCACGAGCGCTGCGCGTCACGTGTGACGCGCATAGTGACGTATTTCTGCGCTGGGATTGCCCCTCACCCTAACCCTCTCCCCGCACGCGGGGAGAGGGTTAGGGTGAGGGAGATGGCCGCTTATTCCTTCTCCCCGTCAAAACG
This sequence comes from Pararhizobium sp. YC-54, assembly GCF_025847205.1. Taxonomy (GTDB): domain Bacteria; phylum Pseudomonadota; class Alphaproteobacteria; order Rhizobiales; family Rhizobiaceae; genus Pararhizobium. Next base: position 496,838 of record NZ_JAOYTH010000002.1, read on the forward strand.
GGGAGAAGTGGCCGACAGGCCGGATGAGGGGCGCTCACTTGCCGGGCGAAACCTTGAGGAGCATGGCTGCCCGGCGCATTGCCCTTTTAAGGCGAGCTGCCCTAGGATTTCGATTGCGCTGGCTGCATGAACATATCAAAATCCCATAAGTCCGCAGTCACCCGGCGCATTTCCGGACAGCAAGAGACAGCGGACCGGCTGATTTTTCTATGCATTGATCATTATCATCCAGGGGGAAATTTTATGGCCAACCCGTTGTCCACGCTCGGCATCGTTCATACCGTCATCAGCGTCGTGCCCATCATCGCCGGTCTCTACGGCTTTTCGAAATATGCGGCGATCGTTCCGAAATCCAATTCCGGCCGGATCTACATCATCACGCTGTTTTTATCGGCGATCACCTCGTTCGGCCTGTCCAGCACCGGCGGTTTCAATGCAGGCCATGCGATCGGCATCATGGCCATGCTCGCGGTGATCTTCTCCATCTTCATCGGCAAGCTCGGCTGGTTCGGCCGGCTCAACCGCTATCTGCAGGCCCTGTCGATGTCGTTCACCTTCTTCCTGCTGATGATCCCCGGCATCAACGAGACCCTGTCGCGGCTGCCGCCATCAAGCCCGATCGGCAATGGTCCCGACTCGCCGCCGGTACAGACGGTCACCGCCATCTGGGCCGGTATCTTCCTTTTTGGTATCTGTCTTCAGGCGTGGACGATGCACCGCCGCTCAGGCTCGGGCGCCCTGCCGGCCTGAGAACATCGAGCCGCGTGTCTTTCATGACGCGCAAAAATCGCTGTAGCACTTTAAATTTGCTGCATAATTTTTTCTCTTACATCGATTCCGGTTTAAGGAATTATGCAGTAAGGCCTCCGCTCGAATTAGCCTTGATTTCGCCGGTATTTTAAGGGTTTGTTAAGCCACCCCAGCCGGAGAAACACCATGGCGCTTGGCGCATCGCATCGCTTGCAGGACGGCATCGAAGCCGTCGAGACCATGACCCGTTTCGCCCTTGCCGTTCTGGCGCTGGCGTCCGGCGTCTACACCTATCTCGGCGTCCGCTCCATCCTCGATGGTTCGGCGACCGCGGTGTTCTTCGCGGCGCTGATCTATTCCTGCGCCGTGTCGGTCGCGATCTACGCCTTCTGGACCTATATGGCGCGGTTTTATCCGCACATCATCGGGACTGCGGCCCGAACCGCCATGCTCGGCATCATGGCGCTCGGCTGCCTGATGATCATCGCCATGGCGAGCTGGCTGAACGCCGCAGCGCTTGCGGGCTCCGCCGCACTCGAACAGCACCTCGCCGAAACGGTGGAGGACTACACCGCCGATCTCGACCGTGCACACCAGAATGCCCTTGCCGCGCAAAGCCTTTTGCCCGACATCCAGCGCACCTCCGAGCGCTTCCAGCGCCTTTCCGATCAGGAGCGCGAAAGCGGCGCGCTAACCGGCACGACGGGGGCCGGCAGCGTCGTGCAGCTGCTCGGCCAGATGGCGGCGCAGCTGAAGGAGCTCGAAACCGGGATTACCGCCTCGCGCGAACGCGTCACCACGTTGTTCGACGAAGGCCGCGCCCATCTCGCCACCATGCGCGGCCTCGTCTCCGCCCCCGGCGCCATCGATCCGCGCGCCGACCAGTTTGCCGCTGAAGCGGTTGCCCTGACCGGCACCATCACGGCGCTGGAACAGACCTCGATCGCAGCCTCCGTCAAGCGCGCGGCGGAAGACCTGTCGCTCGGCTTCATCGCGCCGGTTGCCAGCGGGCTGGAGGCCGATCTCGCCAACCGCCAGGACCAGGTGATGGACACCATCCGCACCTCGGTCGCCGCGCAGTCCAAGGTTCTCTCAGAGGCGGCCGACCAGATTCTGACGCGCGAGCCCGTCGGCGAACGGCGTTTCGTTCCGCTCTCCTCGGCCGCTGCCGTTCTGCGCTATGCCTCGGATTTCATCCCGAGCTGGGCCGGCGCCATTTCCATCGATATTCTGCCCGCCGTCCTCGTTTTCATGCTGTCGATCGCGCACGGGGCGCTGCGGCGGCAGGAACAGAGACTGCCCTTTGCCGAGCGGATCACCGCCGCCGAGCTTTTGGAAGCGCTGGAGGTGCAAAAGGCGCTACAGCGCAGCGGCGTCGATATCGAGACGGCATTGAGCGAAGCCGAGGCGAAGGAGCAGTCCAACATCACCAGCCTCGATCTCTCCGGCAAGGGCCCGCGCAAATGAACGCGAACACGCGTCTGCAAGGCTTTGGGCAGAAGCTGAAAACCTACCTGCTCTCGGCCGACGACGGCACGCTGATGCGCCATGCCTTCCAGGCGCTGCTTGCTGCGTCTGTCGTTTTCATCATCATCGACTGGAACGAACTCAGCGCCGCCAGCAGGAACCATCCCGGCTTCGACCCGATGCAGCCGGAAGCGGTGCCGATCCTGCCGCCGGCACTGACGGAAGGCGAACCGCAAAATGCGCCCTCCGACATTACTGCCCAACCCGAAACCCTCAAGCAGGCAATCCGTTTCGAATTGCAGCCCGGCGGCATCCTGTCTGCCGAAGGGTCGATCGAACCGGGTGCGGCCGGACGCTTTGCCAGCGAAATCGAGGCGCGCGGCGAATATGTGAAAACCGTGCTGCTGAACTCCCCCGGTGGCGCCGTCGGCGATGCGCTGGCCATGTCGAAGCTGATCCGCGAGAAGAAACTCGGCACGAAGGTTGCCAGCGGCGCGCTTTGCGCCTCGTCCTGCCCGATCGTCATGGCCGGCGGTGTCACTCGCCAAGCCGAAAAAGGCGCCGTCGTCGGCGTCCACCAGATTTTCAACGGCTCGAAGGAAAAGCTCTCGGCCGAACAGGCAATGTCGGACGCCCAGCGCACCACAGCCGACGTCAGCCGCCATCTGGAGGAGATGGGCGTCAAATCCGGCCTCTGGCTGCACGCCATGGAAACGCCGCCGGACCGGCTGTATTATCTGACGCCTGAGGAAATGAAGGCGTTTGCGCTCGTGACGGACGGAGAGACAGCGGTGGCGAAGGCGAAGTAAGCGAGGCGCTTGCCTGGCTTCGATATCGCCAGCGGTATCGCCGTGATCCTTACTCGGCCGCTTCCGCCTGATCCAGGCTCGTGGCGATCGCTTCCTTTACCGCCAGTTCGGCCATGGCGAGCGCTGCCTCGCGCGTTCGGGCAGCTGCAACGAAGCGGCCATTGTGGCAGAAGCTTGCGCCTTCCACTCCGCACGCCGCCTCCAGATCGCCATTGGTGAGGCCCGCCCAGGCAGCCGGCAGATCGGCCCGCACCTCAAAGCCTTCGTCGGCGCGGCGGATCGTGGTCAGGCACCAGTCCTTGTCACGCGGATGGACGACGAACAGCAGGTGATCGGCGCCCGCCTTGACGATAGCCGGACGGAACGGCATCCCCATCGGCAACTCGAGAATGCGCCCCTCGCCGGCATCCTCGATGGCCTGCTGCACAAGGGCCTCGGCCCGCAATTTTGCGGCACTTTTTTCTATCCTTGCCTCGACGAAGCTGCGGGCAATCGCCAAGGCATTGTGGAAAGCGCGATCGTCGGCTTCAGGATCGGTCTCGTCGAAAACAGGTTTCAAGGTTTCCAGCAGAACCGGCAGGGTCAGCCCGCCCAACAGCCCGGCAACCGACGGGCTGAGCGCACCATTGTCGACCAGATCGACCGGCAGCACGAAGCTGGCATCGAAAGACGCATGCACGGTTTCGGCATGCGCTTGAGGAACACCAAAGGCGGCGAGATAGTCGCGGCCATAGTGCTTCCAGATCAATCCGAACGAACTGTAGGGCTGGCCATCGTCGCGCAGCGGCGCGCCGCGCTGGTGGTGATCGAAGATGCGCGCATCCGGATCGTAGGCGCCGCCGACATCATAAATGATCCGGTCCGCACCGGGCGTGATCCATTCCGCAGCCCGGCTGCGGACAAGACGTGCCTGCGGAAAAAGCCGGGTGAGGATGACGCTGGACAACAGCTCGTCAGCATGGAAGCCACCGGAATGGGTGACGAGGAATTCTGGGATCATGCCGGGATACGCCTTGTTGCTTGCGGAAGGTCCGCTTGGGGTTTGCACCAGATAGCCATTGCGGACGGCCATCTCAAGCCGTGTTTTGCGTGTTTGGTGGGTTAGCTTAGACTTTCTGGGAACGCAGACGACAGCTTTGCGCCATAAGCGGTCAGGGGACGTCGATCATCGCTCTATGGCGCCTTTTCCTTCGATGATCTTCGGTCGAAATTTGGCAATGCGTGACGTTCGCGTTTCGGGCTTCTTGGTAGAGCTGAGATTGATTACGTAGCTTTTCTGCCGCCCCGGCGTCAGGCGCCGAAAGGCCTCTGCAAGTTCAGGATCGGAATCCAACGCATCAACCAGCTCATCAGGTAGCTCGACTTCACTCTCATCCTTTGGCGGTCTGATCCCAGCCTCGGCATAATCCATCGCCTCCTTCAAATAAGACAGGATAATCGCCTTCATCTTTGCCACTTGAACAATATCCACGAAACGGATCATGTCGGGATGGCGTGTATTCGGGCCCTGCTTCTGAAGGACGCCGCAAGGGTCTTTCAGCAATGCCGCGTTGAAAAAGGTTAAGCGGAAATCATCGCGAAAAGCACCGAAGATGACGATATTGCGATCTCGGTGCATGTAACATGGGTGCCCCCATTTTACCGTCTCGACCAGTCCGGCATCGAGGCAAATTTGGCGCAGTTCGTTCAGGCCTTGCGCCCATTGCCGTGTCGAACAGTCTGGTCTGGCAAAGCGCTCGCAGCGCCCGCACCCCTTGGTAAAGTAGTCCTCAATTGCAGTGATCATTGTACGTTCTGCGAATTCCATCGAATTGCCTGCCTCCAAGGAAAGAAACATCAGGTTGCGGCCACGTAATGCGTCCACGCCGTCGACCCTAAGCGACTACGCTTTCGATCCGCGCCACTTGGCCGCGTATGGGTTGACGAACATGTACAGACCCGTGAACATCAGCAAAAAAAGCGGTGGTAGCGGCGCGTATACGATCCACGGTGGAGGCTCCCCGAGCCCCATGGCCACAAAGTTGGCGATGACGGCCGTCGTGAAGACAATCGACAGCCATCGGTGAGCCTGGCGAATCCACAAGTTCGAACTCAATTTCAACTCCTGTCGTTATCCGTGTTGAGGGCTTTGGAGACCTTCACTCTGTTCCGGCTAGAACCTGCTCCAGCTTTGAAAGAAACTCAGGCCAGCCTGCTTTGGCGCCACCATAGGCCTGCTTCTGATCCGGCCGGAACCCAGACTGCTCCATGCGCAGATGGGTACCTGTTACCGTGGGGGAGAGTGAAAACGTCACGACACTGTTCAGATCGAAGGCCGGATCATCGTGTTTGAAATTCCAGGCATAGGACAGCGTTCTCTGCGGCTCGACAACGAGCACCTCGCAATCCAGAACACCACCCCACTCGCCGCGAAGATTGAACCGGTGGCCCACGACAGGACTGAAGTCATTCTTCATCAGCCACTCCGAGATCAGATGAGGTTGGGTGAGCGCACGCCAAATCTTTTCCGGCGGATGCGCGATCTCGCGCTCCACAATGACGGTACGTGTTGCAGCCGATGTTTCGCTCATTGATCCATCCTGTTCAGCAAGTCTTCGAGTTCGTCGAACCGGCTCTGCCAGAAATCTGTCATCTGGTTTGTCCATTCGATCAATGGAGCAAGGGCGCGCAGTTGAGCACTGTAGTGGGTCTGGCGGCCTGCGTGGCGGTCGTTCACCAACCCGGCCCGTTTGAGGATGGCCAGATGCTTCGACACCCCCGGCTGCGAGACCCCAGCTTGAGCCGTCAGGGCTGCGACAGTCTGATCACCGTCGCGGCACAACCGCTCGAAAATGGCGCGTCGCGTTGGGTCAGCTAGCGTCTTAAAAAGCATGTCCTGATCTGGCATGTTTATCCATAACTCGTGAGCTATTGGTTAGATCAATAACTCACGAGTTATGGATTCGTCAAGAGGCCTTGAAGAGAAGAACTGGCCGCGATCACCAATGACATCGTCGGCGGCGTTTTCGTCGGCAATGGGCCGAAAGCAGCCATCGGGCGTCGTCCGGAATGCGCCAAAAGCAGTCGCTGCGTTTACTCTCGGTTCAGAACTCATCGATCCACTGACCGATGCTTTGGTGCATTCCTACAAAGCGCTTGCTATTGGCGTCTTTAGCGCGCACCGTTCTACGGTCGGCAGCCATCAACACGGGCGCGGCCGCGTAAGGGTTGGCTACCCTGCCCCAATCGTCAAGGAGGACGCTCGATGTCTTCCACTCTCCGCAACAGGCATTGGTCGAACCTTGGCAGTTCCGTTCGCCGGTCCCGCTATGTCGAATTCCTGATCAAGTCGATCCCGGCACTCTGTTTGGCATTCCTAACCTTCCTCACGTTCAGGGACTACCTTTGGTAGGCCCCGCGTTCGAAGGAAATGTTGCGATGCCCGGGCCACCCAAAAACTGCAGGCGGGCGAAATCAAATCGCGCGCGCACAACCGTCGGTGACCCCGCGGGCCACCGGCCTGCACGCAATCGACCCACCGCTTTACAACGGAGACACGGCAACCATGATGATACGGACGCAACACAGAACCATTCATTTCAACGCACCGGCCCTGCTGGACGGTCTCGAATATCCGCTAGAGCCCGGCGACTATGAAGTGAACGAGGACGAGGAACTGATCGAGGGCATCTCTTGGCTTGCCTATCGCCGTGTCGCCACGTTCATCACCGTTCCCGCAACATCCACCAACGGCAATGTGAGCCGCATGCTGCCAGTGGATGCAGAAGCTATAGAAGAACTGCTCCGGCGTGATGGTCTCGGTGAGCCGAGTGCCGTGGGAGGTCACCCAGCATGAGCCATCACAAATTCACGATCCTTGCAGCAGAGCACCACGACCGCGACATGATCAAGTCCCGAGACCTGGAAGAATGACGATGCTGAAGGGATATCCAGCCATGGCAGTCTTCGGCAAGGTCAAGGTGGAACATCAACACGAACTAAGATTGGCTGTCGTATCCGGATGTTTTTGTTTTCCGATCGGCTACCTGATTGCGTCTATGGTGACGTCTGGCTGGGGTTTGACCCCAGGATTGGTTGAGCTGCTCACCGCAATTGTAGTGGGAACATTCGGCATCGTCATCGCCAGTATCCTGGGCGCCCGGATGGATCGGGCATCCGAAAAGCGCGCGCTTAGCCAGCAAAGCAAGCCGTCCTCCACAGGACGGGAGCATTCCACCTGGTAGGCAGCCGGCGGGCAACTGCATCGCACCTTCTGGCGGCACGACGCTCAGGGATGGACGTGGGTAGGTCGCTTCGGGCCAGAAACACACCGTAGAGAAAAAGCCATCCGCTTTCGTGGCGGACGGCCGATCTGCAGCGTCCTTACATATCCGACACGGCCGAATGCGCCCAGTCCATATACAGGTCCTTTGCCTTGGCGGCGACTGGGCCTGGCTGGAGGTCGCGGTCTTCGAGTTTGGTGACGGGGACGACCTTGGAGTAGTTGCCGGAGGTGAAGATTTCGTCGGCGGCCTCAAAATCGGAAAGCGTCAGCGTCGTCTCGACCACGTCGAAGCCGGCGTCGCGCAACAGGCCGATGACGCGGAAACGGGTGATGCCGGCGAGGAAGGTCTTGTTGGCGGCGGGGGTAAAGACGACGCCGTCCTTGACCATGAAGACGTTGGAGGAGCCGGTCTCGGCAATATTGCCGAGCATGTCGCGCACCAGAGCATTCGAGAAGCCGCGCTTGCGCGCCTCGATCAGGATGCGGCCATTGTTGGGATAGAGGCAGCCGGCCTTGGCGTCGGTCGGCATGCATTCGATCGTCGGACGGCGGAAGGGCGATATGGTCAGCGACTGGCCACCCGGGCCTTCGCCCATCGGCGCTTCGAACAGGCAGAGCGCGAACCGGGTCGAATCGGGATCGACGGCAACGACGCTGCCGGGCATGCCATGTTCGCCCCAGTACATCGGCTTGATGTAGATGGCGGTCTGGCCGTCGAACTTCTTGCACCCTTCCCAGGCGAGCGCCTCGATATCCTCTGCCGTCACCACCGGTTTCAGCCCCAGCGCCAGCGCCGAGCGGTTGACGCGTTGGCAATGCAGGTCGAGATCCGGCGCGATGCCATCGAACCAGCGGGCACCATCGAACACCGTCGAGCCCAGCCACATGGCATGCGATGTCGGGCCGATCAGCGGCGGATTGCCGGACAGCCACTCGCCATCGACATAGGTCCAGGTGGTGCTGCGCGGGGATGTATCGACGGCCATGACGGTCTCCTGTTTTTTGTGTTTCTCGTATCCGCATATCCGGAAAATCGAGAAGTGGGGTAAATAGGTACATCAAAAAAAGTCATGCCGTCCAATCTGGATCGCAAAGTCCCGCTCGCATAGTCTGCCGCCAGAAGCACAAAGGACCCGCCCGATGAAAGCCATGTATTACGACGCCTTCGGCAAGACGCCCGATATCCGCCTGCTGCCGGACCCGAAGCCGAGCGCAGATGGCGTCGTCATCAAGGTCGAGGCGACCGGGCTCTGCCGCAGCGACTGGCACGGCTGGATGGGGCATGATCCCGATATCAACCTGCCGCACGTGCCGGGTCATGAGCTGGCCGGCACCGTGGCCGCCAAGGGCAAGGGCGTCTTGCGCTACAAGGTCGGCGACCGGGTGACAGTTCCCTTCGTGTCCGGCTGCGGCCGCTGCGGCGAATGTCATTCCGGCAATCAACAGGTCTGCGCCAATCAGTTCCAGCCGGGCTTCACCCATTGGGGCTCGTTTGCCGAATATGTCGCCATCGACTTTGCCGACCAGAACCTGGTACATCTGCCTGACACTCTCGACTATGCCACGGCCGCGAGCCTCGGCTGCCGCTTTGCCACGTCGTTTCGCGCCATTGTCGATCAGGGCCGGGTGCGCGGCGGCGAATGGGTGGCGGTGCATGGCTGCGGCGGCGTCGGCATCTCGGCGATCATGATCGCCACCGCGCTCGGCGCCAATGTCATCGCCATCGATATCTCCGAGACGAAACTCTCCTTCGCCCGCGAGATCGGCGCCGTCGCCACCATCGACGGCAGCGTCACCGGCGATGTCGCAGAGGCCGTGCGCGACATCACCAAGGGCGGCGCGCATGTGTCGATCGACGCGCTCGGCTCGCCCGTCACCTGCTTCAATTCGATCAAGAACCTGCGCCGTCGCGGCCGCCATGTGCAGATCGGCCTGATGCTCGGCGAGCATGCCAGCCCGCAGATCCCGATGAGTCAAGTGATCGGCCATGAGCTGGAAATCTACGGCAGCCATGGCATGCAGGCCTGGCGCTACGAGGCGATGATGGCGATGCTGGAAACCGGCAAGCTCAACCCGCAAAAGCTGATCGGCCGTCATATCAGCCTGGAGGAAGCCGTGCCGGCATTGATGACGATGGACACGGCGCAGGACCTCGGCATCAGCGTCATTACCCGGTTTTAACGGGCAGGACTACTCTCTCGGCCTGAACAGCGCCGGGCACGACATCGCTTCGCGTGCCGGCGACCGGCCGTTCGTGCGCAAGACCTGAAACCGCCCATTGCCGATATATTCCATCGAGCACAGCTTCCCTTGCGCTCGCAGCGCCCTACTTCAATGCCTATTGGTTTCGGCCCTCCCGAAGCCTGCCCTTTCGCAATGTCCCGTTGAGGATCGCAAAGTGAGTGCACCGCTTGACCAGTAAGAATAACGCCAGGACTGCTGCCAAGCCAACCGTACGGCGAAGCCAGGACGAAACGTCCGCGGCAGCGCTCGACATCATCAAAGCGGAACTGGCGGCACGGCTAAAGAAGACGGCGATGCTCAGAGCCTTGCGTCTCGCCCAGGAACCTGTCGAAGAAAAGCCGGTCAAGAAGGCTGTGGCAAAGAAGAAGAGATAAAGCGGCTGCGCGGCGGTCAATTTTTTCGCCACAGCGGTTGAAGCTCCCGTCGTTTTGCACTTTCACAGTGGCCAATCTGCCCGTCGCAACGGGCCAATGGCCGCGGCGTGTTGCACTGTTCAATCCTTCTTCCTTAAAAACCCTCTTCCCCCGACCCCGCTCCGGCTGATATTTTCGGGCCTGACGGCAACGGAATCACGAGGCGACCCATGGCACTGGCGGCTGAAAAGCAGGAGAAGCAGGTGGATGCGCTCTACGCGCCCTTGCTCGGCACCAATCCGTCCCACCCGAATGGCTGGCCGATCCGGGTGATCGTCGCGTCGCAGACGGAGGCGCGGCACAACAAGTCCGCCTGGGCGCCGACCCACCTGATCTCGATCCGGGCGCCGGGCACCAAGCTGCTGTCGATGATCGATCTGCCCGAGGAGCGGCATCTGGAGCTTCTGTTCGGCGACGTCACCGATCCGGACGAACCGGATGCGGCGCGGGCCGCCCATATCGAACAGGCCTTCGCTTTTATCGACGGCCTGCCGCAGGACGCCCACCTGTTGATCCACTGCCTGCGCGGCATCGGCCGCTCGACGGCGCTGACGCTTGGCATCTTTTCACGCTACCTGGAGCCGGAGGAGGCCGCAGCCGCGCTGCATGGCTTAAGGCCGGAGGCCAAACCGAACCGGCATGTGACCGGGCTTTGCGACACCGTGCTTGGTCTGAAGGGGCGGCTTGCCAAGCAGGCGCTGCGGTTTCCCGCCAAGGTCTGGAAACCGGCAAAGAGTTGATCCGGATCGCGCCAAGAAACATTGTGCGGCGCACAAATCTTTGACATGATCCCGGTAGAGAACCGTATTCAAGCGGCGATCGCAGGACGCCCTCACCTTCAAAACTGGCGAACGGCGGACCAACGCGATCAATAAGGCGCCGCCACCTCTGTTTCGTATTGCGAAAGAGAGCGGCGTCCGGGAAACGACGGGAGGGTTTGATGTCTCTTGCAGCCTATGTGTTCGATGCCTATGGCACGCTGTTCGACGTGCATGCGGCGGTGCGCAGGCATCAGGCCGCTATGGGGCCTGACGGCCAGGCCTTTTCCGATCTGTGGCGGGCCAAGCAGCTCGAATATTCCTGGATCCGGACGCTGATGGGCACCTATACCGATTTCTGGACGCTGACCGAGCAATCGCTCGACTATGCCTTTGCCCGGTTTCCCTCCGCCGACAAAAAGCTCAAGCCAGCCCTGCTCGACGCCTACTGGCATCTCGATTGCTATCCGGAAGTGCCGGGTGTCCTCAAGCACCTCAAGGACCGGGGCGCCCGCATCGCCATCCTGTCGAACGGCACGCCGCAAATGCTGCAATCGGCGGTGAAGAAGGCAGGGCTCGATCTGATCATCGACGATATATTCTCGGTCGAGACGGTCAAAGCGTTCAAGACTGCGCCTTCCGTCTACGATATGGTGACGACCACCTACCGGCTCTATCCCAATGCGGTCTCCTTCCAGTCGTCCAACCGCTGGGACATTGCCGGTGCCACCAAATTCGGCTTCCGCACCGTCTGGATCAACCGCGCCAACATGCCCGACGAATATGCCGATTTCGGCCCGTCGCTGATCCTGCCGTCGCTGGAAAGCCTCTAACCACCGAAGGACAACCGATGTCTTGGTCTGCGGAACAATATATGAAATTCGAGGACGAGCGCACCCGGCCGGCCCGCGACCTGCTCGACCAGATCCCCAACCTGCCGGATGGCGCGCTCTACGATCTCGGTTGCGGGCCCGGCAATTCGACGGAACTGATCCACGACCGCTTTCCCGCCTATATGCTGACCGGGATCGATAGCGACGAAAACATGCTGTCCGCAGCGCGCAAGCGCATGGCGCACACGCGGTTCGAACAGGGCGACCTCACACGATGGGCGCCGCCGAAGCCTGCCGTTCTGCTGTTTGCCAATGCCGTCTTTCAATGGCTGCCGGATCACCTGGCCACACTTGAGCGGCTGATGGGTGAACTGATCCCCGGCGGCACTCTTGCCGTGCAGATGCCCGACAATCTGGATGAGCCCTCGCACGCCTCGATGCGGGAACTGGCCGAAGACCCGCGCTTTTCGAAATTTTACCCGCATGGCGGCCAGCGCCGCGCAGCCCTGCCTGCACCTTCGGTCTATCTCGAGCGGCTGGCGGCAAAATCCATCAAGATCGATGTCTGGCACACGATCTACTATCATCGCCTCGCCAATGCGGAGGCGATCGTCGAATGGGTCAAGGGCACCGGCCTTCGCCCCTATCTCGATCCGCTTCCGGCCGATGCGCGGGAGGCCTATCTGGCAGCCTATCTCCGGCGCATCCGCGAGGCCTATCCGCCGCTCGCGGACGGACGTGTGCTGTTGAAATTCCCGCGCCTGTTCGTGGTGGCGGTCAAAAAGTAACCGGACCAGTCACCTAGAGCACGTCGCGATCTTTCAATCCCGCTTCCGGCACTTCAGGTCCTTGATTTTAGGCATGCCGTTATCGCCAAGCCGCTGCACAGTTTTGCGCGGCATGCTTAAAAAACAAGAAAATCACCCTCTGGCGCACCGCGCCGGTTCAGGGCATCCTGTGACGACAGAAAATTGAGCTTATGGCAGGTGGAGGACCGCCCATGCGCTGCTTTACTGTACTTGGACCATCGCAGACCGGAAAATCGACAATCGTGGAAAAGCTTGGCGCGCTGGAGGGGGCCTCGCGAAAATCCATCTCTCCCTACGGATTGAACCTCACCGAATTTACCTTTGGCAACCAAGCCTGGTGCGCGCTGGATACACCGGGGCTGAACGAGGCCTTGGCCCATGCACAGCATGCGCTTCTCGCCAGCGATGCCTGCATCCTGTGCGTTTCACCGGCGCCCGAGGAGGCGGTGCTCGCAGCCCCCTATCTCAGGATGATCGAAGCCTCGGGAACGCCGTGCATCCTCTTCGTCAACCGGATGGACGAGCCGAGAGGACGATTGCGGGACGTGATCGCGGCCCTTCAGGATTATGCCGGCCATACGCTTTTGCTGCGCCAGATCCCGATCCGCGAGGGCGACCGGATCGTCGGCAGCTGCGACCTGATTTCCGAGCGGGCGTGGCGCTACCGCGAAGGCCAGACCTCGGCATTGATCGCCATCCCCGAAAGCGCCGCCGAGCGGGAGCACGAGGCACGCACCGAACTCCTGGAACATCTGTCCGAATTCGACGACGGGCTCCTGGAGGAACTGATCGAAGATCGCGAACCGCCAAGCGACACGCTCTATGCGATCTCGACCCGGGTGCTTCGGGAAAACAAGGTCATCCCCGTACTGATCGGGGCCGCAAGCCATGGCAACGGCATGATGCGGCTGATGAAGGCGCTGCGCCATGAGGCGCCGCCGGTGGAGGCGCTGCGCGACCGCCTTGCTGAGGGTGGCAATGTCGAAAAAGCCAAACTCAAGGCCGTCAGCTTTCACGCCTATCATCGGCAGAATATCGGCAAGACGGTGCTGGTCAGGGCGCTTGAGGGCGGCCTCAAGCAGGGTGCTTCCCTTGGAGGCTCCGGCCTCGGCGCCCTGCAGGATCCCGCCAACGGCAAGGCCAATGGGGCATTTGCACCGGCAGCTGGCGATCTCATTGCCGCGGTCAAATCCGACCACCTGCCGGTCCCGGCGCTGTTGACAACGGATGCAGCCCTTTCCGCCCCGGAATGGACTGAGGCGCCGACGCCGATGCTGGAAAGAATATTGGTGCCCGGCAGCGAGCGCGACGAGAACAAGCTCTCCGAAACGCTGGCCAAACTGTCGGAGACCGATCGCAGCCTCAAAATCCTGCAGGAGGAAGGAACCGGCGCCCAGATGGTTTGCGCCCAGGGACCGGTGCACCTGCGCGATCTGTTGAGGACACTCTCCGACGTCTTTCATGTGACGGCAACCGACCGCACACCGACGCCGGTCTACCGCGAGACGATCTCGAAACCGGCGGAAGTCCATTATCGCCACCGCAAGCAGACCGGCGGTGCCGGCCAGTTTGCCGACGTGAAACTGACCATCCATCCCAACGGCCGCGGCCAGGGTTTTTCCTTCGGCGAAACCGTCAAGGGCGGCGTCGTTCCCCGCAACTATATCCCCGCCGTGGAAGCGGGTGCACGCGAAGCGATGGAGAAAGGCCCGCTCGGCTTTGCGGTCATCGATGTCGGCGTGACATTGACCGACGGCCAGCACCATGCCGTCGACAGTTCCGAACACGCGTTCCGCTCCGCATCGAAAATGGGCGTGCGCCAGGCGCTGTCAGACGGGGCGGCCGTGCTGATGCAACCGGTTTTCCGCAGCGAGATTCACATTCCCTCGGTCTATTCGGGCAATCTCGTCCAGATCGTCTCGTCGCTGAAAGGCCAGGTGCTCGGCTTCGACCGGGACGAAACCGCCAAGGGCTGGGATATTTTTCGCGCCCTTGTTCCCGGCGGCGCACTTGACGAACTGGCCCGCGCGCTGCGCTCGGCCACGCAAGGGATTGGCTATTTCTCCAAGACCTTCGACCATTTCGAGGAACTCTACGGCAAGGAGGCGGATGCGATCATCAGGGCACATGGGACGCAGCGCGCCGAGCACTGAAGGGAAGCGTCAACGACGTATTCTACGCCGGGTTGCCCCTCACCCTAACCCTTGTAACTTCCCTTTGTCCGCATTCGGCGCTGTAATGCCAATTGCGGTGGCGGATGGGGGGGCATTTATCGTGTACTGCCGTGACGTCCAAATGCCGCGGCGCGGATGCATGGTTTCGCCGCCGGAATGCGATTGGCCATGACCTGCTCCGCTTCGTGTGTTCAACATGCCTGCCGTGGGAAGGCGTGGCGATGGATCGACCTGATCTCATCGGCCACAAGCTGCTGCAGGCGCCAGAGGTTGCGGTCGTGAATACCGAAATCCTCCAGATGCGAAACGGTGTTGTAGAGATATTCGGCGCAGGACCCCAGATGTCCGCAGGCCCGTGCCAGAATAGCTGCGACCTGGTCCAACGGCTGGCGGGACAAAATTCGTTCACCGGTCGCCCCTATCCAGAAACCCAGAGCCCGGCACGGGCCGCTCTCGGATTTGACCGGCAGCCACCGGACGGCATCGATATTTTCAAACGCGCTGACTTCACGCCGCAGCATGCGTTCGATCTGGGCAGCACGATTGTCGTCCGGCAGCCGGTAGATGACGCCGTCGCATCGCCCGCCGCGCTCCAGCGCCATCATCAATCCCGGCTGATCATGCGAGCCGCGCCAGCGGTTGATATGCAGGCAGAACGAGCGGTGCCAGCCGAAGGCCGTTGCCCGCTGCCTGTCGATCGCCTCGAACTCCGGCTTCCAGATCAGCGAGCCATAGGCAAACACCCAAAGCGGCTCGCCGTGGCTTTCCCGCTCAAGCGTTTCGGCAAGCTCCCTGTATTGCTCGTCGCTGATTGCCGTCCATCGTCCGTCGGGACCGGGATCGACCACGTCCTTGTGGCAGAGCGCCACGAGATCAGGCGTCAGGGACATTTTTCGCGGTTGGGGCATATTGTCAGCACTCGGGGCTTGCGCATGGCAAGGAAGGATGGGGCGGATCGGGCCGCGCCAAATTGCCAGAGCTATATTGCCAGTCAAGCCATGAGCGAGATGTGCTTTCACAGAACCGAACAAATGGAATTTGACCCAAATTTGGAAAGTGCGTCTTTACGAGTTTCGAGTATCTCTCAAAGCCGCGATGCATCTGATTATTTCGATCCGGTCTCGGGGAGGCGGGAAGAGAGATGGCGATGCCACGCGGCGGCGGCCAGCCGCAAGAATCACATCAACAGACTTCGTTTCAGCACCGAACGCTGAACCTTGAGGAGGCAAACCATGAAAAAGACCCTTGCCGCGGCCGTCATCGCCGCATTCCTGCCGGCCGTTTCCCACGCCGCGACCCTGAATTTTCCAAGCGATGCGCCCATCGCATCGATCGCGATCCCCGACAACTGGGGGCCGAAGGAGACGGAGACCGGTATCGACGCCACCTCGGACGATGACGCCATCTATATTTCCATCGACGTCGCAGACGCCGAAACGACCGACAAGGTGGTCGAAGATGCCGTCGCTTTCCTTGAGAAGAACGGCGTCAAGATCGATGCGTCGACGCAGAAGGAAAGCAACGAGAAGCTCAACGGCATGGACATGACCAATCTCGACTGGTCCGGCAGCGACAGTGATGGTGACGTCAGCGTCGGCCTTTCGCTCCTGTCGCCCAAGGAGGGCAAACTTCTGGTCATCACCTATTGGGGCACGAAGGGAATGCAAGAACAGCACGGCCCCGAACTCCAGGCGATCATCACCTCACTGAAGCCTGCCGAATAAGCGCGAGTGATCGTCCGGCGGGCGGGCCGCAACGAGAAGCCGCCCGCCCTGCCCCTCATACCCGCTCGGCCAGAAAATCGATGAACGCCCGGATGCGCGCCGCCAGATGCTCGTGGCCGGCAAAAACCGCGTGGACCTGCTCCGGTTCGTGCGGATTATAGTCCTTCAGCACTTCGACCAGGTTTCCACTGTCGATATCGGGCTCGACGTGAAACTTGCCGATGCGGGCTATGCCGAGCCCCGTCAGGCACAGATTGCGGGCGATTGAACCGCTTGACGCCTGCACATTGCCGGGGGCGGGCCGCGTATACAGCGCGTTGGTCGCGGGATCGCGAAACAGCCATTCGCCCGGGTTTCGGCCAAACGTGAAGGTGATGCAATTGTGCGCGATGAGATCATCGGGACGTTGCGGCGTGCCATGACGCGCGAGATAATCCGGCGTCGCCACCGTGATGCGGTGACTGTCGAGAAGCTTTCGCGCCTTCAGGCTTGAATCCCGCATCGGGCCGACGCGGATGGCGATGTCGGTACGCTCCTCGATCAGGTCGATCACACCATCCGTCAGCGACAGTTCAAGGCGCACGTCCGGATAGAGCGCCAGGAATTCGCCGGCCAGCGGCATGATGTAACGCTCGCCGAAGCCGACGGTGGCGTTCACCCGCAAAAGCCCGCGCGGCGTCGCACGGCCGCCACCGGCGACGATCTGCTCCGTCTCGGCGATATCGGACAAAATGCGCTGCGCCCGGCCGAGATAGATTTCACCTTCCGGCGTCAGAAGCAGCGACCGGGTCGTGCGCACCAGAAGGCGGGTGCCGAGCCGATCCTCGATGCGGGTGACGAGCTTGCTGACGGCTGAGGGCGACAGCTTCAACCGCCGTCCGGCCGCCGAAAAGCTCTTTGCCTCCGCCGCAGCGACGAACACTTCCATCTCGCCTGCCCGATTGTCCATGGCTTCGCTTCCTGTGAATTCAATTCACAGCTATTTATCCATTCCTATGGATTATCGCGCAAGTGCCTTTGGCCCATATTCCGCTCAACGAAACCCATGACGGCCCGGATGGGCCGCCGCCCAACACGCCCGGCCTCCCACCGGCGACAAAGGTGCTCCCATGCCTCTTGCCCTCTTTGCATTGACGATCGCGGCCTATGCGATCGGAACCACGGAATTCGTCATCGTCGGCCTGTTGCCGACAGTCGCCACCGATCTCGGCATCACCCTGCCGCTGGCTGGCCTGATCGTCTCGATCTACGCGCTCGGCGTCACCTTCGGCGCCCCGATCCTCACCGCGCTGACCGGCCGGGTCGAACGCAAGCCTTTGCTTCTCGGCCTGATGGCGCTGTTCATCGCCGGCAACGCCATGGCGGCGCTGAGCCCGTCCTACGAAACGCTGCTTGTCGCCCGCGTCCTCTCGGCCTTTGCGCATGGGGTGTTCTTCTCCGTTGGCGCCACGATTGCCGCTGACCTCGTGCCGGAAAACCGCCGCGCCTCGGCCATTGCGCTGATGTTCATGGGGCTTACCGTCGCCATCGTCACCGGCGTTCCGCTCGGCACCTTCATCGGCCAGACGTTCGGCTGGCGCGCCACCTTCTGGGCAGTCGCTGCTCTTGGCGTCATTGCGCTTGCCGCAATCGCCATGCTTCTCCCCTCCACCCTGTCGAAGGCAGCCCCGGCCGGCATTCTTGAACAGGTCCGCGTGCTCGGCTCTGGCCGCCTGCTTCTGGTCTTCGGCATGACGGCGCTCGGCTACGGTGGCACATTCGTCACCTTCACCTTCCTTGCACCGATGCTGCAGGACATCACCGGCCTTGCCGCTTCCTCCGTAAGCCTCGTTCTGGTGCTCTACGGCCTGGCGATCGCCGCCGGCAATATCGTCGGCGGCCGCATCGCCGACCGCAATCCGGTGAAGGCGCTGAGCTGGCTGTTTGCCGCACAGGCTGCCGTACTGGTGATCTTCACCTTCACCTCGGTTTCGGCTGTGCCTGCTCTGATCACGCTTGCGGCACTCGGCTTCCTGTCGTTCGCCAATGTGCCCGGCCTGCAGCTCTATGTCGTGCAGCTTGCCAAGCAGCACCGTCCCGGCGCCGTCGATGTCGCCTCGGCGCTCAACATCGCCGCCTTCAATCTCGGCATCGCCGCCGGCGCCTGGATCGGCGGGCTGGTGGTCGCCTCGCCGCTTGGGCTGCAGGCAACACCATGGGTCGGCGCCATCCTCGTCGCGGGCGCTCTGGTGCTCACCGTCATCAGCGGCATGCTCGACCGCAAGCCGGAACCCGTTGCTCAAACCGCTTGAGAGCGGCTTGACCCGCCCGGCAAACGCCACATCTATAAACCTGCCCTATTCAAACGCCCGGCGGAAAACGCCGGGCATGCCCGAAAAGGAGAATTCCATGCAACCGATCGTCAACGCCAATGGCGCGACCATTCCCGCTCTCGGCTTCGGCACCTTCCGCATGCCCGGTCCGGATGTGCTGCGCATACTGCCGGAAGCCCTGAAAATCGGCTTCCGTCATGTCGATACCGCGCAGGCCTACGGCAATGAAGTGGAAGTCGGCACCGCCATCGAGCAATCGGGCATCCCGCGTTCCGATGTCTTCCTCACCACCAAGGTCTGGGTCGACAACTACGATGAAGGTGCTTTCGCCGCCTCCGTCGACGGGAGCCTGCAGAAGCTGAAAACCGAATATGTCGATCTTCTCCTGCTGCATTGGCCGGGCAGCCCAGTGCCGCTCGCCGAGCAGATCGAGCGCCTGAATGCCATCCAGAAGGCCGGCAAGGCCCGCCATATCGGCGTGAGCAACTTCAACACCCATCAGATGGATGAGGCCGCCAAGCTCAGCCAAGCGCCCCTCGTCACCAACCAGGTCGAATACCACCCCTATCTCGACCAGTTCAAGGTGCTGGAAGACGCCGACCGGCTCGGCATGGCGATCACCGCCTACTATGCGATGGCCGACGGTCGTGTGCCGAGAGATCCGGTGCTCAACGATATCGGCAGCCATCACGGCAAGACCGCCGCTCAGGTCGTGTTGCGCTGGCTGATCCAGCAGCAGGGCGTCGTCGCCCTGACGAAGACTGCAACGCCATCGCGGCTGGCCGAAAATTTCGACATCTTCGATTTCGTGCTGTCAGTTGACCAAATGAAGGCGATCCACCTGCTCGCCAAGCCTGATGGCCGCATCGTCAATCCGCAGGGCCTTGCTCCGGTCTGGGATGAAGCGGCCTGAAACGCCGGAGCACAAGATTGACGGCATGCCGATTGCCGGACGTGCCGCTTTTCGTTCGCTCGGTAGCTGGCGGGGCCGGATCGGGCGCCACCGGTGCCGTCATGGACCTTTTCGGCCCGTCGGGCGTGTCGATCGGCTTCGGGTTGGCGCCTGGTTGGCGCTTGGCGTATTCACGGCCGCCTTTGCATCGGCACGGCAGCCGTGAACGGTCTCAGGACCTGATCAGACGAACTGGCTGAGGCCGGGAACCGAGGCGACGACTTCATCGACAACATCAGCGCCGGCCTTTTCCTTGGCGTAACCGATGGTTTCCTTGGCAAGCGACGTGATTTCGCCCATGCCGAGACCTTCCGACATCAGCTGCTGGCCGAGCGCCATGACGCCGCCGCCGGCGCCGACTGCGCTGAGCAGCCCGCCGAGCAGGCCACCGCCGCCGCCCGAATCCGCACCGTTGAATTTCGCGACCATTTCCGATGCGCCGGGAATGGCTTCAATCATCTTGGCAACCGGGCCGTCGGCCGCTTCGCGCTGCAGGAAGCCGAGCATCATGCCGATCGCCTTTTCCGCCGTTGCCGGATCAATGCCAACATTTTCCGCAACGCGGCTGACCAGTTCGTTCATGGGTGATTCTCCTCGTTTATTTGACGTGAACGTCAAGGTAAATTATCCCGGATGGAAACTCAAGCGCCGTTCGGAGCGGGTATCCACAGCGTAAGAACCCGACGATCGTTTCATGCCTTGGTGGCAATTACAATGCGGCCATCCGGCACGCTGCCCTTGCCTTTCCTGCCAATCCTCCTGTTGCCGGTGGCCGGTACTCCTCCTATAACAGGCATGGGAAAACACCGTGATGAAGGCTGGCGAACCACTGGCTTTCATTGGCAAAATGGAGACAAGGCCCACATGCTTGAGGACGGGAAGCTCTATATCGGCACCAGCCGCAAACCGGACGACACGATCAACAAGGGCGAATATCTGGACTACAAATTCGGCAATCGCCACGGCCTTGTCACCGGCGCCACCGGCACCGGCAAGACGATCACCCTGCAGATTCTCGCAGAAAGCTTCTCCAATGCCGGGGTGCCCGTCTTCTGCGCCGACGTGAAGGGCGATCTTTCCGGCATCGGCGCCATCGGCGAGCCGAAGGACTGGGTGACGAAACGGGCCGAGCAGATCGGCTTTACCGATTTCGCCTTTCAGGAATTCCCGGTGATCTTCTGGGACCTCTACGGTGAAAAGGGCCACCGCGTGCGCACCACCATCTCGGAGATGGGGCCGCTATTGCTCTCCCGGCTGATGAGCGCCTCCGATGCGCAGGAAGGCGTCATCAACATCGCCTTCAAGATCGCCGACGAGGGCGGCCTGCCGCTTTTGGATCTCAAGGATTTCCAGGCGATGCTCAACTACATGGCTGAAAACGCCACAGTGCTTTCGGGCAAATACGGCCAGATCTCCAAGTCCTCGGTCGGCTCCATCCAGCGCGAGCTGTTGATCCTCGAGCAACAGGGCGCCAAGAACTTCTTCGGCGAACCGGCGCTGAAGGTTTCCGACATCATGCGCACCACCCGCGACGGCCGTGGCGCCATCTCGGTGCTGGCCGCCGACAAGCTGATGATGAACCCGCGGCTCTACGGCACCTTCCTGCTCTGGCTGATGTCGGAACTGTTCGAGGAACTGCCCGAAGTCGGCGATCCCGACAAGCCGAAGCTGGTGT
This sequence comes from Pararhizobium sp. YC-54, assembly GCF_025847205.1. Lineage (GTDB taxonomy): Bacteria > Pseudomonadota > Alphaproteobacteria > Rhizobiales > Rhizobiaceae > Pararhizobium. Next base: position 518,022 of record NZ_JAOYTH010000002.1, read on the forward strand.
TCTTTTTCGACGAGGCGCACCTGCTGTTCAACGATGCCCCGAAGGTCCTGCTGGAGCGCATCGAGCAAGTCGTCCGCCTGATCCGCTCCAAGGGCGTCGGCGTCTATTTCGTCACCCAGAACCCGCTCGATGTGCCGGAAACCGTTCTGGCCCAGCTCGGCAACCGCATCCAGCATGCGCTGCGCGCCTATACACCGCGCGAGCAGAAGGCAGTGAAGACCGCAGCCGATACGTTCCGCCCCAATCCGGATTTCGACTGCGCCACGGTGATCACCAATCTGGGTACCGGCGAGGCGCTGGTCTCGACGCTCGAGGGCAAGGGGTCGCCCTCGATGGTCGAGCGCACGCTGATCCGCCCGCCATCCAGCCGCCCCGGTCCGCTGACCGAGGCGGAGCGCGCCAACATCATGAACATCAGCCCGGTTGCCGGCCAATATGACAAAGATGTCGACCGGGAATCCGCCTATGAGCTCTTGGCCCAACGCGCGGCAAAAGCGACCCAGCAGGCCGAGGAAAGCCGCGAGGCCTCGCAAGCCCCGGCGCCTGCAGCCCCCGGCGGCAGCCGCTGGACCCTGCCCGGCTTTGGCGACGACGCAGCTCCGGCCGAGCCCAAGCCAAAACCCCGCACTGGCTACCAGCGCGAAACCGTGGCCGAAGCCGCCATGAAATCTGTTGCCCGCACGGTCGCCTCCTCGCTCGGCCGGGCTTTGGTGCGCGGCATTCTGGGAAGCCTGAAGCGGTAACAGGCCGCAGGGATGTGAAAATGAAAAACGGCAGCCCTGGATGGAGCCGCCGTTTTTTTGCTGTCAAGCTAGGCTGTAGTGACGAATTAACGATTAAGGATTCCGTTTGAGGAGCAAATCAGATTCAACGCTGACTTTTGGAGGTTGGCGATGGACGGTGAGGTTCTCAGGGATGATCAGTGGGAAC
>NZ_JAOYTH010000003.1 GCF_025847205.1 Pararhizobium sp. YC-54
AGGCGCCCTAAAGCGTCTTCACGCTATGGCTCACCTTGAACTTGCGTTTCTCCAGTTCGGGGAAGAAATCGGCAGACGAAAAATATTCCTCCGGCGCCCAGACACCGGGGCGTTTTTCGGTCTTCAAAACCAGCTGGGCTGCGATCGACGCGCTCATCGAGGTTCCGGCATCGACATAAGGCGCATACATCGGATCGGGCGTGACGATCACCTCGCAGCGTACCTCGACCAGTTTGCCATCCTTCATGCCGCGGCCAATGGCGAAGTGGATTTCCGAGCTTTCCTGCTGTGGAATACGATGTTGGTTGCGGGCGATGTTGCGCTGGATCACCGCATTCAACACATCGAGCGGCTTGACCGATACGCCGCCGACCTCGACCGGATCATTGAAATCGCCAAAGCCTGCCTTCACCAGTCCGACCCAGGCTTCGTGTTCGCGGTGCGGCAGATGCAGTTTCCAGGTGAATTCCTGAATACCCTTGTCGCGAATGCCGTCGGCGAGCGGCACCGTCAGCTGTTCGGAATGCGGCGAATACATGAATTCGCAGCGCCCCCAGGGCTGCGGCAGGTCGATCACCTCGCGGCCCGTCATCGGCGCGCATTCGACATGTTTGCCGCCAAAGAACTGCGTGCTCGGATGGGCATATTCGGCAAGAACCGTCGAGACGCTGTAGGGCGGCATCAGGATCGGGTTTTCGCCGCCCGTCAGTTCGGCTGCCCAATAGAGGTTGATCTTCTCGATCGTATCGAGTTCGTCGGCAACCGCACGGCAGATGACGTTGGACATGCCGGGATCGGCGCCGACGCCGACAACGGCGGTGACGCCCGCTGCCTTGAAGCGCTCATGCTCGGCAATCTGCTTGACGGTGAACGTGCCGAGGCCACCGAGATCCATATAGGCGACCTTGGCTGATAGCGCCGCCTCGAAAATGGTCATCTGGAAACCCAAAAGGGTCGGAACGCAGTTGATGCAGAGATCGGCCCCCTCGATCGCTTCCGCCAGCCGCGCCGGATCGGTGACGTCGAGATCAAACAGGTTGAGCCGCGCATCGCCGAGATCGGCGGCCAGGCTTTCCATACGCTCACGCGACGTATCGCAGATGCGGATCGATGCGATGTCGACAATGGCGCGATCGGAGACGAGATCGCGGACAATACCGGCGCCCATCAGGCCGGCGCCACCGAGAATGGAGATTTTCATGATCTTGACGTCCTTTTCGAATTCTTGCCCTGCGGGCCTTAATTTCAGGAGAGCTGCGCTCCCCCTCATCCGGCGCTTTGCGCCACCTTCTCCCCGCTGGGGAGAAGGCAAGTCTTCAGACGTGCTTGCGCCCGCCCTCCTCGTAGAACCAGCTGTCGGGATAGGGATACCACCACTCGTGGATGACCGGCTTATGGTCGATGATCACCATCTTCGAGCGGCGGAAGGCGTCGAGCCCCTGGCGGCCGAGTTCGCGGCCCATGCCCGATGCCTTCCAGCCGCCGAACGGCAGCGCATCATTGTCGATCATCGGGTTGTTGACCCAGACCATGCCGGATTCCAGCCCCTCAGCTGCTTCCATCGCCTCTTCCAGGCTGGTGGTGAACACCGAGGCGCCGAGACCGAAGGGACTGTCATTGGCAAGCCGCACGGCTTCATCGAAATCAGCGACGCGGGCGACGGCCGCGACCGGGCCGAAACATTCCTCCTGCATGATCGCCATGTCCGGCGTGCAGCCGGTGAGGATCGTCGGCTCGTAGAACCAGCCGACCGGCTCGCTCCCAGGGATTTTGCCGCCGAGAACAACAGTTGCGCCCTTGGCCTTGGCATCTTCGACAAGCCGGATCACTTTTTTGCGCGCGTCCTCGCTGACGAGCGGGCCGATCTCGGCTCTGGTCAGGCCATTGCCAATGCGCAGACGGCGCGCCTCAGCGGTAAATTTCTCGATGAAAGCGTCGTGGACACTATCGACCACGAAGAACCGTTCGGCCGACGTGCAGACCTGGCCGGAAAGGTGGAACGCGGCAGTGACGGCACCGGCGGCGGCGACATCGAGCGGCGCGTGCGCGGTGATGATCATCGGATCGCTGCCCCCGGCCTCGATCACCGACGGTTTCATCTGGCCGGCAGCTGCCGAGGCCACGGCCCGGCCGGCGACAACCGAGCCGGTGAAGGCGACGGCGTGGGTGAGCGGCGAGGCGATCAGATATTGCGCGACCCCGGCACCGCCGGGCACGCAGGCAATCAGGCCTTCCGGCAGAGCCTCGAAGATAGCCATGAATTCCAGAGTCGACAGTGTCGTCGCCAGCGCCGGCTTGATGATGCAGGCGTTGCCCGCAGCCAAGGAGGCTGCCACCGTCCAGCACATCAACAGGATCGGGAAGTTGAACGGCATGATGTGGACGCTGGTGCCGAGCGCCTCGTAACGCGCATACTGGAACGACCCGGCCTGCGTCGTGCCGGCCACCTTGCCCGCCTCGTCGCGGGCCATTTCGGCGAAATAACGGAAGGCCCCGGCGCAATTGGCGACCTCGCCGATCGCTTCCGGATAGGGCTTGCCCATCTCGCGCGACATCAGTTCGGCGCAGACCCGCATGTCGGTCGCTTCGATACGGCTGGCGATCCGGTGCAGGATCGTGGCGCGGCTTTTGGCGTCGCGGCGTTTCCATTCGGATTGCGCGGTTCTGGCGGCAAGAAGCACATCATCGAGTTCGGCGGCCGTCGTTTCGGCGAACACGCCCTCGTTTCCAAGTGTGGCGGGATTGATCACCGTGTGACGCTCGCCCGCCGCCTTGATGTAGACCGGGTGCCGGTAGAAAACGGGCTCGGCTGGATTGAACATAGTGTTTTCCTTGTCGCTCTATGTCGAGAGGTGAAGGCCCCCAACCCTGCCCTCCCCCCGCTGGGGAGAGGAGGAACAGAATTCGCCGCCACCTCTTCTCCCCAGCGGGGAGAAGGCCCGAACGACGGATCAGGGGTAGCCCAAACCTCAGCGGATCATGTAGACCTTCTTGATCGTCTCATGGACCGTGCAGACGCCCCTCCAGTCCTGCGGGAAGAAGGCTGCGGTATCCGGGGTAATCTCGATCACCTCGCCAGACTCGTGCACATAGGTGCAGCGGCCTTCGAGGAAGTGGCAGAATTCGTCGCGGGTCACGTGGCAGTTCCATTTGCCGGGGGTGCAGACCCACAGCCCGCATTCGGACTGGCCGTTCGGTCCCTTGTGGATCAGCTTGCCCGACGTCCGGCTTTCCCCATCGATCATCGTCGAGATGACGCCCCAGTCCTTGAGGTCGGTCTGGTCGAGTGGTTTGCGCATCAGTGGCGTGGCGGTCATCCCGGCGGTCATGGCGTGTTTCCTTTCGTCTTTTCTTTGGGAAGCGGCCGCGTTCTTAAGAAACGCGAAGCACCGCTAAAGTCGTTTCAAGTCCGGCCAGTCAGACCAGCATGTAGATGTTGCGCATGGTCGCGATCACGTGGCATTCGCCGGTCCAGCCGCCGGGAAACATCACCACGGTTCCTGCCTCGACCTCGATCACCTCGCCCTCGTCGGACCGATAGACCGCGCGGCCGCTTACGAAATGGCAGAATTCGTCCCGCGGGATCGACAGCCGCCAGCGGCCGGGCGTGCAGACCCAGATGCCGGTTTCCGGCTGGTTGTTCGGCCCCTTGTGCACGAGCCGGCCGGTCGATTTCGACTGGCCCTCGACACTGTCGGGTTGCAGACCCCAGTCGACGAGATCGTCCGTGGTGGTGGCGTTGTAGATATGCGGTGCGGATGAAGGTTCAGCCATCGAACTTTCCCGTATTCGCCAGTTGATCGAGAATGGCGGCGGCCTTTTTCGGGCCGCTCTGCGATTGCATATGGGCGCTGGTGGCGGCCAGCTTCGCCTTCATCTTCGGATCATTGACGCAGGCATCGAGCTTGGCGGCCAGTTCCTCATCCGTCCAGTCGTAGCGTGGCATCTTGAAGCCATGGCCGGTTTCATCGACCCGCGTCGCATTGTCGTGGCCATCCCAGACATAGGGCATGATGATTGCCGGCTTGCCGAAATAGAGGCACTCGGTGAACGAGTTGTTGCCGCCGTGATGGATGGCCGCATCGATCTGCGGGATGACGGAAGGTTGCGGAAACCAGCTTTCGACAATGATATTGCCCGGCAGGCCGCTATACTGCTCCTTATAGTCTCCGACATTGACCAGCGCGCGATAAGGAAGTTTTCCGATTGTGGCGATCAGCCGTTTGAGAAGATCGGTATCGCCGGCGCCAAGACTGCCGAACGATATATAGAGGAGAGGCTTGTCGTTGTTCTCTGAAAAGACCGGGACTTCGTAAGGTTTTTCCTTGCGCACGCAGCCTTCTAGATATTGGAACTGCTTGGGATCGAGCGGATGTTCACGGTCGAACTTCACCGATTCCGGATAGAGCAGCAGGTTCATGAAGGGCGATGCCTCGAAGAACTGGCCGATCGGATAGGCCTCCTCCCCGGTCGAGGCGAGGAAGGCGTTGAAATCCTCATGGATCGGCTTGATCACCTGATTGAATTTTTCGCGGTAGGCGGCGTGGCCGGCCAGATCGTCCTGGCGGCAGCCGGACAGGTGTGGCGGGATCTTTTCGTCCTCGATCTCGTTTTCCGAGCAGGAAATGATCCTGACCCAGGGCTTGCCGAACTGCTTGATCGCCGGAAAAAGAATGACGTTGTCGACGCAAATGAGGTCGGGTTTGATCTTTGCCAGCACGCCCGGCAGATCCTTCTGCGCCCATTTGGCGCTGTCGACGATCGCCTCCCAGCAATCGCGCACATAATTGCTGATCTGGTCGTAGGGGCTTTTGCGAAAGTTCGGGATATGGCCGTTGATGAAATCCTCCCAGAACTTCGCCATCTGCTCCGGCGGCATCGGCGCCGAGAGGTTCACAGGATAGGCTTCGAAGCCATACCCCTTGTAGACATCGACGAAACCGGGATCGGACAGAAAGACGGCCTTGTGGCCGAGCGCCTCGACGGCCTGCGCGATACCGACGGAATTGAGCGCCGGGCCGAAGGCCGCTTCCGGAAAGAATGCAATCGTCTTGGACATCAGTTCCCTCTTGTTTTCTTTAGTCCTGAAAAATCCGGCAGGCGGCTGCATCGAACCCGAGCGATACCGCAGCACCCGTTTGTGCAGCCGCTGCCCCCGTCGCTGCCAAGCGAACCTGAAGGGGCGCTGCAGATAGGGTCGTTTTAACGTAGAGTTGGCGGTCGAGACCGTGGTAGGCGACGTCGACGACAGTTCCGGCGATGCCTGTGCCATCTGATTTCAACACGATATTTTCCGGCCGGACCGCCAGCACTGCCTTTTGATCCCGCTTTAGCCCGTTGTGATCGCAGGCGAGCACTTCGCCGCCGGCGCGAAACAGCGCGTCGGCACCGATCTCTCCCTCGATGAAATTCATCACGCCGATAAAGCCGGCAACGAAGCGATTGGCCGGCCGCTCATAGACCTCCTGCGGCGTCCCGCATTGCAGGATGCTGCCGTCCTTCAACACCGCGACACGGTCGGCCATGACCAGCGCCTCTTCCTGATCATGGGTGACAATGATGAAGGTGATGCCGACCTCGTTCTGCAGCCGCTTCAATTCGAGCTGCATCTTTTCGCGCAGCTTCTTGTCCAGCGCGCCGAGCGGTTCATCGAGAAGCAGGACTTTTGGCCGCTTGATCAGCGCGCGGGCCAGCGCAACGCGCTGTTTCTGCCCACCGGAAAGCTCGGCCGGCTTGCGCCCAGCCAGCGCCTGCAGGTCCGTCGTTTTCAGCATTTCCTCGACTCGCGCCGAAATCTCGGATTTAGCGAGCTGTTCCATTTCGAGACCGTAAGCCAGGTTCTGCCGAACCGTCATATGCGGAAACAGGGCGTAGGACTGGAACATCAGGTTGAGCGGCCGTTTTTCCGGCGCCTGTTCGGTGATGTCAGTACCTGCAAGCCGGATACGGCCTTCGTCCGGCACTTCGAACCCGGCAATCATGCGCAGAAGCGTGGTCTTGCCGCAGCCGGATGGGCCGAGCAGCGCGAAAAATTCGTTCTCTCTTATATCCAGCGACAGGCCATTGACCGCGACGGTCTTGCCAAAACGCTTGACGACAGTGTCGACCGCCAGAACCGGGGCTTTGAAGTCAATGTTCATCGGGTCATCTGTTCTTTGTTCAGCCATTGCGAAAGGAGAAGGGCGGCAGCGCTGACGCCCATGACGATGGTGGCGAGCGCATTGATTTCCGGCGTCACGCCAAAGCGGATCATCGAATAGATCTGCATCGGCAGGGTGATTGAGGAGCGGCCGGCGCCCGAGGTGAAGAAGGCGATGATGAATTCATCGACCGACAGGGTGAAGGCGAGCAGCGCACCGGCGATGATGGCCGGCAAGAGAACCGGGAAGGTGATCCGCCAGAAGGTCGTGAATGAAGAAGCGCCAAGATCGCGCGATGCCTCGACAATGGAGAAATCGAAGTTCTTCAGCCGAGCCCGCACCACCGAGCAGACGAAGGCGAGATCGAAGATCACATGGCTGATAACGATCGTCGAGAGGCCCATCGTCACGTTCAGCCGCGAAAACAGAGTGAGTAGCGCCACGGCCAAAACGATGTCGGGAATGACCATCGGCGCGAACGCCAGTGCTTCGAGTGCGGTGCTCCTGCGCTTGCGCGTTTCCATGCCGATCGCCAGCATGGTTCCGAGAACGGTGGCGATCAGCGTCGCAAAAATCGCCACGACCAGCGTGTTCCAGGCGGCATGCAGAATATCGCTGTTGTTGGCGAGCGAGACGTACCAGCGCAGCGAAAAGCCCGACCATGTCGTCGGCAGGCCGCTGGCATTGAACGACAACAGCACGAGAACCGCGATCGGTAGATAGAGGAAGCTGAAGACCAGAACGAGAATGGCCCGCCCGGTCAGTTTGGTGCGCAGGGCATCAGCCATTGGCCGCCTCCTGCTTTTCACCGCAGAAGCGCGCCGAGGCGCGGGCTTGCAGAAGCAACAGCCCGATCATGATGGCGATCAGCACCATGCCGAGTGCGGCACCGAAGGGCCAGTCGTTGGCGGTGAGAAACTGGTCATAGACGAGATTGCCGATCATCTGGAACCGGCCACCGCCGAGCAGCGCCGGGGTGACGAAATTGCCGATCGAAAGGACGAAGACGAACACACCGCCGGCAGCGACGCCCGGCATGGTCAAAGGCAGGGTCACGCGGAAGAATGTCCGCACCCGCCCTGCCCCCAGATCGCGTGAGGCCTCGATCAGTTCGCCATTCAGCCGCGACAGGCTGGAATAGATGGCCAGGATCACGAAGGGCAGATAGTTGTAGACGAGGCCGGTAATGACGGCGCCTTCACGATAGAGCAGCGCCAGCGGCTCGCCCTCATAGCCAAACCAGCGCAGCAGATTGTTGATCAGGCCTTCGCGGTTTAACAGCACGATCCAGGCATAGGTGCGGATCAGGTAATTGCTCCAGAACGGCAGCACGGCAAAAAACAGCAGCAGCGGCTGTGTCCGCTTTGGTGAGAGGCAGATGGCATAGGCGGCGGGATAGGCGATCAGGATCGCCAGCAAGGTCGCCAGGCCCGCGATGCGCACCGATGTCAGGAAGATTTTCGCGTAGAGCGGATCGATGACTCTTTGAAAATTCTCCGCCGTCGGCGTGTATTCAATGCCGCCATACAGCCCGCGCGTCAGGAACGCATAGGCAAGAATGATCAGGCACGGAACGACCATGAACAGGAAGAGCCACGCGACGGCAGGCAGAGCCATGAGATTGGAACGAACCGTCTGCGAGGACAAGAAAAAGACTCCGGGGTTTGAAAATGTCCACGTTCCCGCGTGGCGGAAAAGGGGCTGGGGAAAACCTCTTCTCCCCAGCGGGGAGAAGGTGGCCCGCAGGGCCGGATGAGGGGGAGCCGCAGGCCCTGCGACACGCGGCGATACCCCCTCATCGCCTCGCATTCGCTCGGCACTTCTCCCCGCTGGGGAGAAGAGGGCATTCACTCAGTTCGCCGCCTTGATCTCGCTGACGGCTCGCGAATAGTCGCGCTGTGCCTCGCCAAGATCCTGCAGTTCCTCGTATTTCACCAGCGTTTCCGGCGAGACGCCCATGGTCGGGTATTTCTTGACGAGTTCCGGATCGAGGCTTTCCATGGCCGGCTTGTTGGGCACTTCGTAGAAGATGTTCGAAGCGGCCCAGGCATGGTTCTTGGCTTCGAGGATGAAGTCGAGGAACTTCAACGCTGCTTCCTTGTGCTCGGAATTCTTCATCACGACCATCGTGTCGATCCAGAGGTCGGAACCTTCCTTCGGCACGACGAACTTGATCTTGTCATTCTCGGCAATGCCGTAGTTGCACCAGCCGTCCCAGGCCTGAACCAGCGAGGCTTCGCCGGACACGAGCTTGGAGAAGAAGGTCGTGTCGTCATAGGCGAGCAGGTTTTTCTTGGCTTCGATCAGGGCGTTTTTGGCTTCCTCGATCTTCGCCGCATCCTTCTCGTTGACCGAATAGCCCTTATAGAGCAGGCCTGCTGCCATCAGCCAGCGGTCGGTCGAAAGCATGGTGATCTTGCCCTTGAGCGCCGCTGGCGGATTGAGCAGATAGGACCAACTGTCCGGAGTTCCCTCGACCAGATCGGAGCGATAGCAGAGACCCGTTGTGCCCCAAGCGTAAGGAACGGCATAGGTATTGCCCGGGTCGAACGCCAGCTTCGTCGCCTGCGGATAGAGGTTTTTCAGGTTCGGCACCTTCCCGGGGCCAAGCGGCTCGAGCAGGCCCTGGCCGTTGAGGATGTGGGCGAACGGCGAGGAGACGAACACGACGTCATAGCCCTTGCCCTGGCCCGCCATCAGCTTGCCCATGATTTCTTCGTTGGTGGCGTGATTGACCACCTCGATCGTCAGGCCGGTCGCTGCCTTGAAGGTCTCGGCGATGTCGGGTGCCATGTAGCCGGCCCAGTTGGAAATGACGAGATCGGCCGACAGCACTGTTCCTGCAGAAAGAACCATGGCTGTCGTTGCGAGACCGGCCAGGCGCAATTTCACTGACGTTTTCAAGGGTAGTCTCCCGTTGCTGGCGCAGCCCGGATGCCAAGCAACCTTGGACATCGCCGCATGCGCAAATCCATCGTCCCGGAAGGTATCGCGGCAATACGCAATGCCTCACCCGAGGGTTCAACCTCTGTTCCCAAAGCGGCGCGCCGGTTATCCGGTCTATGTCTCGCTTCGTCAGGCAGTATTATTTATAAAAAAAATACGTCAATACGAAATCGTAACAGCTGCGAAAATTTAACAAACACCCTTGCAGACCTTTTGTAGAAGATGCAGCATGAGCGTTACTTTATGGAATTCAAAGGTGCGACCGATGGAAACAGAGGCGAAAAAAGTAAATCATCGCCATGTCGAACTGGCGCAAAAAATACTCGACATCGCCACAGAACGCGGCATGAGTCGCGGCGAACGGCTGCCGGAACAGGCGCTTGCCTCCCGCTGCAACGTCTCACGCACCCCGATCCGCAAGGCACTGCAGTTCCTGGCCGAAAAATCGATCGTCACGGCAGAGGTCGAAGGCGGTTATCTGCTTGCCATCGATCCCGCCTCGTTCCCCGGTCTGGAGGATAGCGCGCAGCCGGCCGAGGAAACCGAGCTTTACAACGCCATCCTGCGCGACGTCTCCGCCGGACGCATCAGCGATTCACAGACCGTCGCCAGCCTGCAGCGCCGCTATGATGCCTCCCGCAACGCGGTGCAAAATGCGCTGACGAGACTGGCCGAGGACAATCTGGCGGAACGCGCTGCCGGTCAGCAATGGCTGGTCAAGCAGTTTGCCATCAGCGGCGATGCCGTTGCCAAGAGTTTCGAATACCGCCTGTCCTGTGAGCCGCTCGCCTTGACCATGCCCGGCTTCCGCCGGGACGCCGCGGCGATCACCTCGCTCAGACAATCGATGGAAATCCTGCGCTCGATGACGGAGAGCGGTTTCGACCAGAAACTGTTCGAACGGACCGATTTCGACTTCCACATGCTGATCGCCCGAAGCTGCGGCAATCCCTTCATGTCGGAAGCGCTGTTGAGCCATCACCGCCGCCGCCGCTCCAGCCAGCCGCCGGTGCATGTCAACGCCTTCCGGCTGATGCAGTCCAACATGGAGCATATCCAGATGCTGGAACAGATCGAGCGCGGCCAGCTTGAGCTTGCGGCCGACTTGATGCGCGTGCATATCCAGCTTTCCCATTCGCAGCGGCCACGCTTGGCCGGGCGCGGCGTTCCGCCCGTCTTCAAAATCGTGGGATAGATATTTGGTGCACGCATGAGCCAGCCCAAGGTGATCGCCTTTTTCCCGGAAGCCAGTTACGGCGCCGCGCTGAACTGTGTCGGCATCGCCCAGGAACTGCGCCGGCTGGGCGCGCGGCCGGTCTTCATCTGCCATCCCGGCTTTCGCGGCGTCTTCAGCGAATATGGGTTTCCGGAGTATCAGCTGCAGCCGGCAGGTGCTGAAAACCAGACCGACTGGACCGACTTCATCAACCGGCATCAGGACGCCTTCCGGCAAACACCGCTGGAGCAGGTGAAAAGCTATGTCGCCCCGACCTGGGAGGCGATCGTCGACACGGCGATCGCAGCCGAAGAGCCGCTTCGCCAACTGCTGGCCCAGTTGAAACCCGCAGCCATCGTGCTTGACAACGTCGTGATGTTTCCGGCCATTGCCAATGCCGGCGTCCCTTGGGTCCGGGTCGTCTCCTGCGCCGAGACGGAACTGCCCGATCCGCTGGTTCCGCCCTATCTGTCCGGCTGCGGTGGTAAGCCTGAAGCGGATTGGGCGGCGTTTTCGCGCGCCTATGCCAAGGCCGTCGCGCCAGCCCAGAAACGCATGAACGCTTTTCTGACGGAGTGCGGTCTCAATCCGTTGCCACCAAGCGAATTCCTCGAAAACTCGCGCTATCTCAATCTGCTTCTCTCTCCTGACGCCGTGCGCTTCGAGCGCGAAAATCCGCTCGATCCGCAAAAATTCGTCTATCTCGACGGCTGCGTCCGGCAGGAGGCTCCCTATACGCTGCCGCATTTCGCGTCGCATCAGGATGCACCGCTGGTGCTGGCCAGTTTCGGCAGCCTCGGCGCCATGGACGTATCGATGATCAAGCGAATGATTAGCGTCTTCGAAACCCTGCCTTGTCGCTTCATCGTCAATGTCGGGCCGTGGCGCGACGAGTACAGCCGCATCCCTGACAACGTCTTCCTCGAAAGCTGGTTTCCGCAGCCTTCCGTCGTCGAGCAATCGAGCCTGTTCATCCATCACGGCGGCAACAACAGCTTCTGCGAGGCACTGTATTTCGGCGTGCCGTCGCTGGTCATGCCGTTCTGCTGGGATGGCCATGACAATGCCCGCCGTGCTGAAGATGTCGGCGTCGGCAAAAGGATCGACCGCTACCGCTGGACAGACGGCGAACTGGCAGCGGCGATCACCGGCCTGCTCGACAATTCCAGCCTGAGCGATACACTTACAGCCAATTCCATGACGATGAAAAAGGCTGCCGGCGTGACCGTGGCCGCCAAGGCGATACTTGATCTGATTTAAAGAAGGACGGCGACAATGCAGGACAGGCTTTATATCGACGGTGCGTGGGTAAGGCCTGAAAAGGGCGGCACGCTGGATGTCATTGATCCCGCCACCGAGGAAATCATCCACAAGGCGCCCGCCGGCACCAGCGGCGATATCGACAAGGCCGTCAAGGCCGCCCGTTATGCCTTCGATTCCGGTCCCTGGCCGCATTTCACGGGGGCCGAGCGCGCCGTCTATCTGCGCGCCATCGCCGCCAAAGTCACAGAGAAGCGGGAATTCCTTGCCAAGCTCGAAGTCTCAGACAACGGCAAGCCGCTGCCGGAAGCATTGTGGGACGTTGACGACGCCGCTGGGTGCTTCAGCTACTATGCCGGCCTGGCGGAAGAACTCGACCAATATCCGGAAGAAACAATCCCGCTCAGCGAACCACGCTTCTCCTCGCGGGTGGTGCGCGAACCGCTCGGTGTCGTCGGTGCGATCACGCCGTGGAACTATCCGTTGCTGATGGTCTCCTGGAAAGTCGCGCCAGCCCTCGCCGCCGGCTGCACCATGGTGCTCAAGCCTTCGGAGCTGACGCCGCTGACCGCCCTTGAACTCGGCGTTATCGCGCAGGAGGTCGATCTTCCCGCCGGCGTTCTCAATATCGTCACCGGCACCGGACTGCAGGCCGGCGAGCCGCTGACCGAACATCCACTGGTCGACAAGCTGGCCTTCACCGGCTCGGTCCCGACCGGCCGCAAGGTGATGATGGCCGGCGCGCAGGACATCAAGACCGTCAGCCTCGAGCTTGGCGGCAAATCACCTTTCGTCATCTTCGCCGATAGCGATATCGAAAAGGCCGTCGAATGGATCATGTTCGGCATATTCTGGAACCAGGGCCAGGTGTGTTCGGCAACCTCGCGCGTGCTGGTCGAGGCGGGTATCTATGACGCCGTCGTTTCGCGGCTTTGCGAGGAAGCAGCCAAGATCCGGATCGGCAACGGCATGGACGATGGCACACTGCTCGGGCCGATCGTCTCGAAGGGCCAGTACGACAAGATCGTCTCCGCCATCGACCGGGCCCGCATCGACGGTGCCACGGTCGCTTACGGCGGCAGCCGCCCGGCCGGCCTCAACAGCGGATACTTTCTGGAACCGACTGTGCTGACCGAGATGAGCGAGGACAGTTACGTCTGGAAGGAAGAGATTTTCGGCCCGGTCGTCTGCGTCAAGCCGTTCAAGGATGAGGACGATGCCATCCGCATGGCCAATGACAGCCGCTTCGGGCTGGCGGCCGCCGTCATGTCGAAGGACGTGATCCGCGCCGAACGCGTCGCCGAAGCCCTTCGTGCCGGCATCGTCTGGGTCAACTGCTCGCAGCCGACCTTTGTCGAAGCCCCATGGGGCGGCTACAAACAATCCGGCATCGGCCGGGAACTGGGGCGCTGGGGGCTGTCGAATTACCTGGAAACCAAGCAGATCACCCGCTTCAACAGCGACGAGCCGTGGGGCTGGTATATCAAGGGTTAAGGTGCACTATTCATCAATGCCGGCAGGACCACCGGGTCCTGCCGTTCGCTGAGCAAATTTGGCGCCTACCAGCGATACCCGTGAAAACGGCGCTAGTAAGGCGAGACGCACTGACGGCGGCGGCCATAATACGGTTGGTACGTATTGTCATAGGCCCGATACGAGCGATATCGCGCATAGCACCAATCGGCGTGCGAACCGCTGCTGCGATAATAACGCTGACCGCCGTAGTATCTCGGCTGCGCCAACAAGCCGCCAATAATAGCCCCGGCAGCCAGGCCGCCTAGCGCTGCGCCGAAGTTGTCGTCGTAGTCACGGTAGTAGCGTCGGTGGCCGTAGTCACGATAATGGCGTCGATGGCTATAGTAGCTACGGTCGCGATAGTGGCGCCTTATATAGCGGCGATTGCCGCCATAGCGGCCGATGCCCCAGGAGCTACGATACGATTCGACCTGCTGAACATCCGAAATCTGAAGCTTCGGGCGCTCGATGGAGGGAAATGCCTGTGCCGGCATAACACCTGTAAAGGCGGTGGCCAGCGACAAACCGATGATTGCGAGCATCTTCATGTGAGTCACCATTTTTGCCTTTCGACCTAAGAAACGCTTCAAGCGATACTTTTGTGCCCAAATTGAATCAAAATAACGATCATGTGATCGCGCCGCACGCGATGAGCGCCTTTTCAAGGCAATTTTCTTCAGGATCCGCGCTTAAATGTCCATTTGACGGTAAACTCGCCATTGCGCTTCATCTTGGTTTTGCTGCGCATCCGAACCGGTCCGCCCAGTGCGCTTTCCGCCTCTTCGAAGGCCTGGCGCGCCTCCGCCATCGCCCGGTGATAGACGCTGTTGTCACGCTTCGGGCTATCGGCGATTGCCTTGAGAAGGGCGATCGTATCCAGCTTGTCTTCGGCCATGAATGGGCGACGCTCCTTTATCGAGGCTGCCTATCTACCCAAACAGCACTTCAAGGCAAATCAGCTTCTACTGCATAATCCTTAGATCGGGATCGATTTAAGGAAAAATTATGCAGAAAATTTAAAGTGCTACAGCGACCTTTGCGCGTCACGAATGACGCGCGGCGCTGTAGAGATTTGCATTGAAAACCTGCCCCTACTCCGCCGCTTCTGCCCTCGGCGCCGGCACATAGTTCAGGATCGGTCCCAGCCAGCGCTCGACCTCTTCGATCGGCATATCCTTGCGTTCGGCGTAATCCTCGACCTGGTCGCGCTCGACCTTGGCGACGCCGAAATAATAGGCTTCGGGATGGCCGACATAGATGCCGGAAACCGAGGAGCCGGGCCACATGGCAAAGCTTTCCGTCAAAGTGACGCCGATTTCGTCTTCGGCCTGCAGCAGATTAAATAGCGTTGCCTTTTCGGTATGATCCGGCTGTGCCGGATAGCCGGGCGCCGGGCGGATGCCGGTATAGGGTTCGCCGGCCAGTTCGCTCGGCGCGAAGGCTTCATGAGCCGCATAGCCCCAGAGTTCCTTGCGGACATATTCGTGCATGCGCTCGGCAAAGGCTTCGGCAAAACGGTCGGCCAAGGCTTTCACCATGATTGAGGAATAATCGTCGTTGGCCCGCTCGAAGCGTTCGGCAATCGCCACTTCCTCGATACCGGCGGTGACGACGAAGCCGCCAAGATAATCCCGGCTGCCGCTTTCCACCGGTGCGACGAAATCCGACAATGCGACATTCGGGCGGCCATCGCGCTTGGCCATCTGCTGGCGCAGGGTGAAGAAGGTGGCGCGTTCGGTAGCCCGGGTTTCGTCGGTGAACAGGCGAATGTCGTCGCCAACCACACCGGCCGGCCAGAAGCCGACAACGGCCTTGGGCGCGAACCATTTTTCAGCAATGACCTTGGCCAACATCGCTTGTGCATCGGCAAACAGCTGGCGGGCGGCTTCGCCCTGGCGCTCGTCGTCGAGGATTTTCGGGTAGACGCCCTTCAGCTCCCAGGTCTGGAAGAACGGGGTCCAGTCGATATACTCAGCCAGTTCCGCGAGATCCCAGCTCTGGAAAACCCTTGTTCCGAGGAAGGACGGCGTCTTCGGCTGGTAGGCGTCCCAATCGACTTTCTGGGCATTGGCGCGGGCTTTCGCCAGCGGCAGGCGCTGCTTTTCCAGCTCGTTGCGGGCATGCGCGTCCGCGACCTTCTTGTACTCTGCCCGAACGGTGTCGATGTAACCGCCCTTCATCTCCGGCGACAGCAGGCTGGAGACCACGCCGACGGCGCGGCTGGCGTCGGTGACGTAGATCGCCTGGCCCTGGTTGTAACGCGGGTGGATCTTGACCGCGGTGTGGACACGGCTGGTCGTCGCGCCGCCGATCAACAGCGGGACATTGAAACCTTCGCGCTCCATTTCGGCCGCCACATGCGCCATCTCGTCGAGCGACGGCGTGATCAGGCCGGACAGGCCGATAATATCGACATTCTTCTCGCGGGCGACCTCGAGGATCTTTGCCGGGGGCACCATGACGCCGAGATCGATGATTTCATAATCGTTGCAGGCCAAAACGACGCCGACGATATTCTTGCCGATATCGTGCACATCGCCCTTTACCGTCGCCATCAACACCTTGCCGGCGCTTTTGCGCTCGCCAAGACCACCGCCAGCCAGCCGTTCGGCCTCCATGTAAGGCAGGAGAATGGCGACCGCCTGCTTCATCACGCGGGCGGACTTCACCACCTGCGGCAGGAACATCTTGCCTGCGCCGAAGAGATCGCCGACCACGTTCATGCCGGCCATCAGCGGGCCTTCGATAACATGCAGCGGCCGCTCGGCTTGTCTCCGGGCTTCCTCGGTATCGGCCTCGATGAATTCGGTGATACCGTTGACCAGCGCATGTTCAAGCCGCTTTTCGACAGCCCATTCGCGCCATTTCAGGTCCCGTTCCTTGGCTTCCTTGCCGGCGCTACCCTTGAAGCGTTCCGCCAGTTCCAGCAGGCGTTCGGTCGAATCGGCACGGCGGTTGAGGACCACGTCCTCGCAGGCCTCCTTCAGCTCGGGCTCGATCTGGTCGTAAACCGCCAGCTGACCGGCATTGACGATGCCCATGTCCATGCCCGCCTGGATGGCGTGATAGAGGAACACGGCATGCATCGCCTCGCGCACCGGCTCGTTGCCGCGGAAGGAGAAGGACAGGTTGGAGACGCCGCCGGAAATATGGACATGCAGCAGGGTGCCGATGATCTCGCGCGTCGCCTCGATGAAATCGGCGCCGTAATTGTTGTGTTCCTCGATGCCGGTGGCCACCGCAAAAACGTTCGGGTCAAAGACGATATCTTCCGGCGCAAAGCCCGCCTGCTCGGTCAGGAGCTTATAGGCACGGGTGCAGATCTCGACCTTGCGTGCCTGCGTGTCCGCCTGGCCCTGCTCGTCGAAGGCCATGACCACGACGGCGGCGCCATAGGCGCGGCAAAGTCTTGCGTGATGCAGAAAGGCTTCCTCGCCTTCCTTCATCGAGATCGAATTGACCAGCGGCTTGCCCTGCACGCATTTCAGGCCAGCCTCGATGATCTCCCATTTGGAGCTATCGATCATCACCGGCACGCGGGCGATATCCGGCTCGGCGGCGATCAGGTTGAGGAACTCGACCATTGCCTGCTTCGAATCGATCAAGCCCTCGTCCATGTTGATGTCGATGATCTGGGCGCCATTGGCCACCTGATCGCGAGCGACATCGAGCGCCGCGGCATAGTCACCGGCGGTAATCAGCTTGCGGAATTTGGCCGAACCCGTGACGTTGGTGCGCTCGCCGACATTGACGAAGGGAATATCCTTGGTCAGCGTGAACGGCTCCAGGCCGGACAGTTTCATCAGCCGCAGGACGTCGGGGATTTCGCGGGGGGCGTGTTTTGCAACAGCTTGTGCGATCGCCCGGATATGGGCCGGCGTCGAACCGCAGCAGCCACCAACGATATTGACCAGGCCTTCGCGGGCAAAACCTTCGATCTGTGCGGCCATTTCATCCGGCGTTTCGTCATACTGGCCGAACTCGTTGGGCAGGCCGGCATTCGGATAGGCGCAGACAAACGTATCGGCGACGCTGGAAATTTCAGCCAGATGCGCGCGCATGGCGTTGGCGCCAAGCGCGCAGTTGAGACCGATGGTGAAGGGATCGGCATGGCGCACCGAATGCCAGAAGGCGGTCGGCGTCTGGCCCGACAGCGTGCGGCCGGAGAGATCGGTGATCGTGCCGGAGATCATCACCGGCAGGCGGATGCCCTTCTCGATGAAGACTTCCTCGGTCGCAAAGATCGCCGCCTTGGCATTCAGCGTATCGAAAATGGTTTCGATCAGGACGATATCCGTGCCGCCATCGATCAGACCGCGCAGCTGCTCGGCATAGGCGATGCGCAGGTCGTCAAAACTGACAGCGCGAAAACCGGGATTGTTGACGTCGGGCGAGATCGAGGCCGTGCGATTGGTCGGGCCGAGCGCACCGGCAACGAAGCGGCGCTTGCCGTCGACTTGCTGTGCGCGCAGTCCGGCGCGCCGCGCAAGGCGCGCGCCATCGCGGTTCAGCTCATAGACCATCGCTTCCATGCCGTAGTCTGCCTGGGCAATCGATGTGGAGGAAAACGTGTTGGTCTCAAGGATGTCAGCGCCGGCAATGGCGTAGTGGTAATGGATTTCCTCGATGGCGCCCGGTTGGGTCAGCGTCAGAAGGTCGTTATTGCCCTGCAGATGACACTCGCAGGCGGCAAAGCGGTCGCCGCGGAAATGATCTTCGCCAAGGCCGAGCTGCTGGATTTCCGTTCCCATCGCGCCGTCCATGATCAGGATGCGTTCGCGCGCCGCCGCCTTCAGCGCGGCCATGACTTCGGAGCCATCCGGTTTGGGGGAAACGGCACCGAAAAGTGCATCGATGGCGGACATGGGAAATCTCCCGTTCTGAAAACGACAATAAATCGAAAATCAGAGATCACATAAAGATATCTTTATGTCAATATATGAGTTTGAAAATGCGGAAAATTCCGCAAAAAGAAACCGGCCCGTTTCTGGTGAGGCGGGCCGGTCAACAATGGGTTTTTGGAGAACGTTTCAAAGCCGCTTCAGGCAATCGTCCAATTCATAGATGGCGCAAAGTATATGATAGAAGCTGCTGGCCGGCGCCGGCTCGTCGATGAAGCTGCCATCGGCCTTCTGCTTGTCGCGCCAAAGCCCTTTGACCGGCGTATCGAGAAAGCTCATCAATGCGGTTGCAGCACGAACGGCCGACCGCAGGTAACGTTCGCGCTCTTCGCCCTGCGTCAGCGCCGCGAAACGGATTGCCGCCTTCAGCCACTCCGTCTGCGGCCACAGCCGTGCTGTCGGATCGGCAACCGAAAAATCGTCAAACAGCGTCATGACGGCCACGTCACGCGGCTGGGCAATGCCATACTGCTCGCCGATCTCGAACAGCCGCCTGGCTTTGACCAACGCATCGGCATTGCCGCGCCGTTCGCCCCAGCGCAAGAGCAGCCAGGCCCATTCGAACTGGTGGCCGGGCTCGACGATGCGGCCCTTGTCGCCCGGCATCGGTGCCCAATCGTGATCGAAGAACTCCCGCAGCGCGCCGGTTTCCCGGTCGATGAAATGCTCCATGCAGAGGAAGGCGATCTCATCGGCAAGATTGGTCCAGGCAACGGTGTCGAAACCGTCCAGCGCTTCGCTGGCAAGGCACGCCTCGAACAGGTGCATATGCGGGTTGGAGCAGAGCGGCAGGCGCGGTGGATTGTCTTCCTCGAAGCCCATCGAAGGATGTTTGCAATGGGCTTCCAGCCTGCCGCGCAACGCATTGCTGCGATCGATCATCTCCTGCCGGCGACCGGGCAGGGCCTGGGCCAGATAGGCAAAGGACAACAGCGCGAAGGCCTGATTGTAGAGGTCGAAGGACGCATCGATGAGATTGCCGTCGGCATCGGCAAGCGCCCCGTAAAAGCCGCTCGACTGCAGATAGACCCGATCGAAATAGGCGATGCCCTCGCTGGCAACCGTGCGCCAATCGCCGGACCAGCCGCGGCGTCCGGCCTCAGCAAAACAATAGACCTGGCGCGGCTGGACGCGCGAACGGCGATTGGCCCGCGTCGGTTGCGCTGCCATGTCGACAGTCTCGACGAAACCGCCGCTCGCTGGGTCAAAGCCCTTTTCCCGCCACAACGGCAGGGCTGCTTGCAAAAGCCATTCGTTCAGCGTCGCGGAAAACCCGGCAATATCCATCATCCAATATCCGTTCAGGGTCAGTCGGAAAGCTTGAGCGAGGCGATATCCTTGCCGAGAAGCTGGGCAAGCGCTTCAACGACCATGTTGTGGTCGTCCCGCTGCGGCAAGCCTGAAACGGTCACCGCGCCGATGCAGCCGGTGCCCTTGACGACAATCGGAAAACTGCCGCCATGTGGCGCGAACTCGGCTTCGGACAAGCCGAATTTCGCCTGGATCGTGGTGTCCTGCTTGGCGAGCGACAGCCCGAGGGCATAGCTGCTCTTCAGGAAGCGGAAAACGCAATTGCGCTTGCGGCGCACCCAATTGGGATTGTCGGGCGTCGAACCCTCAAGCGCTGAGTAAAACACCGGCATGGAAAACAGCGTCACGTCAATGACGACGCCGAGCTTGCGCTCCACGGCCATCGCGCGCAAAAGCGCCCCGAGCGCCCAGCCTGTTGCCAGACTGAAACTATCGAACTGCAGTTCCCTTTCCTGAAGGGCAATCTGCTCCAGATCCGCGTCGATAATCATTCGGCTTTCCCTTTATGTTTTCAATCTTTCCAGAGCCATGCGGCACCGCGCACGCCGGAGCTGTCACCATGCACCGCCTTGCGGATCGGCGTTTCGAAACTGTCGCCGAAGATATATTTGACGATCAGGTCCGGCAATTCATCGTAGATTTCATCGACATTCGACATGCCCCCGCCGAGCACGAAGACATCTGGATCAACGATATTGGTGAGCAAGGCCAGGCTGCGGGCGAGCCGGTCGAGGAAACGCCCGTAGACGGCGGTGGCAGCCGGTTCGCCATTGCGCTTGTCGGCGATGATGTCGCGGCCGCGCCGGTCGATGCCCGTCACCGTGCGATAATCCAGCTCAACGCCGGTGCCGCAGGCATACATGTCGAGACAGCCATGCTTGCCGCACCAGCATTTGTGGCCGGGGTATTCGTCCCTGGTCATCCAGGGCAGCGGGTAATGGCCGATTTCAGCGGCGATACCCTGATAACCGGCATGGACGTGCTTGCCGATCGCCAGCCCGCCGCCATGGCCGGTTCCGACGATAACGCCGAAGACCGTATGTGCATCCTTGCCGGCGCCATCGACAGCTTCCGAAATCGCCAGGCAATTCGCATCGTTGGCAAGCCGGACGTCCCGGCCAAGGGCTGCCCCGAGGTCGCGTCCAAGCGGCTGGCCGTTGAGAAGCACTGCATTCGAATTGCGCACGATGCCGGTGCGCGGGTTCGGGCTTCCGGGAATACCGATGCCGATCGTTCCCTTTTCGCCGGCCGTCTGCTCGGCGGCCGCGACAAGCTCCTGCACCGCGCGGATACAGGCATCATAGCCGCTGGTCGGCGTCGCAATGCGATGCCTTGCCCGTGTCGCGCCATCGCGATCAAGCGCGATGACTTCCATTTTCGTGCCGCCCCAATCAATTCCGATGAACATGCTGGATCAAACTCTGTGGGTCTGGTTGTCGAGGGCGCCACCATAGCGGCCGGGTCTCCTCCCCGTTGCGCCGCATCCTGCTTAACATTGGAAAAGCATCCGGCGCCAGCCCCGGGCCAACTGTCACGCACATCAGAAAGCCCCGTTCGAGCAAATCCGTCAAAAAGCATACCGGAAAACACTTGGCTTCCGCCCGCTCCTTTTGTAAGGGTTCTTCCGGCTGGTCCCATAGCTCAGCAGGATAGAGCGCAGGATTCCTAATCCTGAGGCCGATGGTTCGAATCCATCTGGGATCACCAATCACCGCATGTCCGACCCTGAGACAGAGGTCCATGGTTCCATCCTCCTTGACCTCCCGCATCAGGCTTCGAAGAAGATTCATCTCCCAACAAGCACAACTTCGAATGAAACCACGGAAGTAGCCAGTGACTGGCCTCCGCATGCGGCGGGATCGTCGTCTCCAGAACCCGCCCAAATTTACGTAGATCGAAACACTGTTACCGTAACGTACTTCCGTCCACTATGAATATGGTATCTGCTCCCGTTCAACCTTGAGCCGGAGTGTCACCTATGAATTTCAGAAGCCCAATTTTTCCGACGATGCGCCAGGCGTCGGCGACGAGCGCAACGTCATGAGCGTATTGGATGTGTTCGCCTGGATCGTTCTGATCGTACTCGTACTCAGCACAGTGGCAGTCGTCGTTTTCCTGGCTATGCTCCCCGGCACAATCGCCAAGCGGCGCAATCATCCCTGGGCGGAGGCGATAACCGTGGCTGGCTGGGTGACGTTGTTCCTCGGTTTCGCGCTTTGGCCAATCGTTTTGATCTGGGCCTATGTCGACGTCCCTCGGGTTGCAAGCGCGGAGAACGTCCGATGATCGTCGTCCTTCTGAACGTCTACCTCGTCATCCTCTTCTGCCTGGTCAAGTTTAAGGTCGTGCGATTCAATCTGTTTTGGAAGGTCTCGCCGGTCCTTGTCCTCCTGTTGCTTTTGATCGGTCTGTTCATTCCGATGGGCTGGGGGGCACCACAAGGAACGGCACTGACCGTCCGCAATTCCGTTGCCATTGTTCCGGATGTGGCTGGCGAGGTCGTAGAGGTGCCCGTCACGGCGAACACGCCGCTCAAGGCGGGCGATGTCCTTTTCAGGATCGACCCTGTACCTTTCAAGGCAAAGGTGGACGCTCTGGAGGCGCAACTGGACCTCGCACAGCTCCGGCTGTCCGAAACGTCAAGACTGCAGACAACGGGAGCCGGCCGAGCGTTCGACACCGAACAAAGCCAGGCCGAGGTCGAGCAACTGCAGGCCCAGCTTATCGGTGCCAAGTGGGACCTGGAAAAGACCGTCGTTCGCGCTCCAGCAGACGGCTACGTCACCAATCTCGCCCTTCGCAAAGGCGCTCGCGTCAGCAGCCTGCCGCTTGCGCCCGTTATGGCGTTCATCGACACGGCGGACACGATCATCGGTATCGAGGTGCCTCAGATCAATGCACGCTATGTTCAGCCCGGTCAGCCGGTGGAGGCGACCTTCAAGTTCATGCCTGGCAAGGTCTATCCCGGAAAGGTGGAGAGCGTCCTGCAGGCGGTCGCGACTGGTCAGGCGAGGGTTTCGGGCAACGCCGTGACCCCTGAGTTGATCCAAAGCCTTCCTGTCGTCGTGAGGATCAAACTGGATGATGCCGAGTTCGCAGACAGACTACCGGCTGGAAGTACGGGTACGGCCGCGATCTTCACCGACCACGTCCAGGCGGCCCACGTGATACGCAAAGTCCTGCTGCGGCAGGTCGCCATCACGAACTACGTCAACCCGTTCTGACCGCTCCTCGCAAGCGATGACATGAAGAAATGAGAAACCCGATGTTCTGCATGCACGAGTCGAAGGCGACTGGCGGCAGTCGAATCGCCGTCAGTGGAGAGCAATGAACAGCCCGCGCCTTTCAAGTCGCGCGGGCATCTCGGTCGTCAAGCGTCGGAAAGGCGCTTGGCCAATATCTTGTCGATCCTACGACCGTCCATGTCGATGATCTCGAAAGACCATACGTCGTGGCGGAATGTCTCGCCCACCACGGGCAGATGCTTCAGCTTGTAGAGGGCAAAGCCAGCGAGGGTGTGGAAGTCACCGTCGGAGGGGCCGTCACCAAGGCCCAGACGCTGGAATGCCTCGTAAGCGGGCATCGATCCTTCCATTAGCAACGACCCGTCCGTTCTCTCGACCACGTTGGGGAGTTCTCCGTCGGGACCTGGCAGGTCTCCGGCGATCGCCTCGAGCAGATCGGTCTGCGTGACGATGCCTTCCAGGCTGCCGTACTCGTCGATCACGATGGCGAGACGCACGGGTGATGCCTTGAAGTTGTCGAGAACGCGGAAGACGGGTGTGGATTCGTGGAGGACGAGCGGTTCCTTCAAGACCGCCATCGGATCGATCGTGCCGCCGTTGAGGGCCTGGATCAGCAAATCCTTTTTCAGAACCATGCCGATGGGCTCGTCGATCGTCCCACGCGATACGACCAGCTGGTCGTGATGCGATTCCCTGATCGTCTTCAGCATGTCTTCGAGGCTGTCGTCTGCGTCGATCCAGTCGACGTCCAGCCTGGGCGTCATGATGTCGGAGATGTGGCGGTCCCCAATGTTGAACACGCGTTCGACCAGTTGCTGTTGGGCGACGTCGAGCAGACCGCCTTCTTGGCTCTCGGCGACGAGAAGCTTCAGTTCGTCCGCCGAATGCAATGACGACTCGCCCGTTCCTGGACGAAGCCCGACCAGTCTAAGGACGAGGTTGCCAAGACCGTTGAGAGTCATGATCGCAGGCTTGAGCACAACGAGGAAGAAGCCGAGCGGGCGCACAACGGCGAGCGCCGTTCCCTCGCTTCTCTGCAGGGCCAGGCTTTTGGGTGCTAGCTCGCCAAGCACGATATGCAGCGCCGTGATGATAATGAAGGCGATTGCGACCGCGATTGCGTGGGAGCTGGCCGTTGCCCATGTTCCTGGTAGGAAGGCTAGAAGCGGTTCGATGAGATGCGCCAAGGCGGGTTCGCCGACCCAGCCCAATGCAAGCGATGAAATGGTGATGCCGAGCTGGGTGGCAGCGAGATTGGCGTCGAGGTTATCGACTGCTCTCTGGAGTGCCGTTGAATTCATGCGGCCAGCGGCGACGAGTTCAGTTACCCTGCTTCGTCTCACCGAAACCAACGAGAATTCGGCGGCGACGAAAAAGCCGTTTGCGGCAACAAGGAGAAAAACGGCGATGATGCCGACGTAGTCGAATATACTGCCATCCTGGTCCGGCATACGGTCGAGGTTTCCTGTGCTGTTGCGATGCCGAAAACCGTAGCATGGGAAATCGTTGTGCAGGAGCCCTGGCCTGGCTTATTCGCCCGCCGTTCGCAGACTTTGATGATGCGAGGGCGCTCGATCCTTTCGAGGAGGCCCCGTCTCCCCAGACAACCTCGAACACAACGATGTGGCCTGGCTTACCGGGGCGGGCCATCAATTTCGTCGCACCGTAACCCTCTCGGGCCGACCTGGGATGTCGTCGCCCTTTTAGCGGAGCTTGCCCTTTTCGTACGATGAAAGGCGCGAGACGGCGGACCCCTATTGTCTTGGGTCCCGAGAGGATCGGTAAATTCAGTCGCCGGCCCGTCAGGCTTGAAATCGAGGAATTTTCCCGAGGCACGAAGTACCGGCGGTTGATGTCAACGAGCCCGCTCTCAGGCTCGCACGAGCGCAGGATTCCTAATCCTGAGGCCGATGGTTTGAATCCATCTGGGATCACTCATTACCGCAAGCATCTCAGAAAAATACGTTCCGGCAAGCGGACGGCAGGAGATGCCGTCTCAGCAGTATCAGGCAAGCAAGGTTTGCAGGGGGCACGTACTATCCCCCTGGGATGCCGTTCGCTACCAGGCGTTAGTACCCAACCCGTACGCCGCCCGCATTGGAGGCTCCGAAATCCGGTACCGGCCCATAGCCCTGATACTGGGCATAGGTGGTGTTGTTCGCGCCGGTGCTTGCGCAACCAGAAAGCGCCAGAAGCGCCATTGCCGCAACGGCCATCAGAGATTTAAGGGACATGATTTTCTCCTGTCGAGGGGATTGGCCAGAAGGCCGGATGGCCATGATAATGTTCGTCCAATTCACCGCCAATGGCAAGTAGGACCATCCCAGCCAAAGACGGGATAACAGACGGGATCGTAAACACAATCTGAAAAAGAAAGCAGTACCGCAGGAAAACCCGCAAGGATCCGGACAAAGAAAAAGGCCGGGTGAAAACCCGACCTCTCCGACCCGTCTCGACAACAGCCGCCAGTCCATCCGTGGTCAGCCGCTGGAAACGAATTCCATGGGCGTAATATGGCAAGGGAATGTAACCGTTTCAAGACAAGACAAGGCAAAGAATAAGGAAAAACTTCGCTATCTGCTCAGGCCGCATCCAGCGCCATCGTCAGGTCGGCGATCAGATCATCGGGATGTTCGATACCGATCGACAGGCGGATGGTTGATTCCAAGACGCCAATCCGTTGACGGACCTCCAGCGGCACGCCGGAATGGGTCATGCTTGCCGGATGGCTGGCCAGCGATTCGGTACCACCGAGGCTGACGGCGAGCTTGAAGATCTGCAGCGCGTTCAGAAACTTGAAGGATGCCGGCTGGCCACCGCGGATATCGAAGGAAAAGGTCGATCCCGCCCCCGTGCATTGCGCCGCAAATGTCTTTCCGAGTGGGGACTGCGGGTCATGATAGGGCAGATAGTGAATGCCCTCGACTTTCGGATGGTCGCGCAGGAAGTTGGCGACTTCGAGCGCATTATTGTTGGCCTTCTCCATGCGGATCGACAATGTCTCCAAAGACCGGCCGAGCATCCAGCAGGAATGCGGATCGAGCTGTGTGCCGATGGCGCCGCGCAGCGCCTTGACCTGTTTCATCACCGCCTTTGCGCCAAGAGCCGCCCCCGCGATCAGATCGGAATGACCGCCGACATATTTGGTCAGCGAATAGAGCGATATGTCGGCGCCATGCTCGATCGGCCGCTGGAAGACCGGGCCAAGCAGGGTATTGTCGCAGGCAACAATCGGCGTATGCCCCTGTTTTCGTCCGATGGCGTCAGCAATCCTGCGGATCATGGCGACATTGACGAGACTGTTGGTGGGGTTGGCCGGCGTTTCGATCAGGATCATCGAGACGCGGCCTTTCGCCATGGCTTCCTCAGCCGCCGCCTGCACGGACGCCTCGTTGACACCGTCGGCAAATCCAACAGCAGCGACGCCCATGTTGAGAAAGGTCTTTGCCAGGAGCGTTTCGGTGCCCCCGTAAAGCGGCTGCGAATGGAGGATGGCATCGCCCGGTCGCACAAATGCCAGCAGCGTCGTTGCAATCGCCGACATGCCGGAGGAAAACAGCGCGCAGCTTTCCGTGCGCTCGTAGACGGCGAGACGATCCTCGACGATCTCGCTGTTGGGGTGATTGAAGCGGGAATAGACGAGCCCTGCACCGGTCCCTGCAGGCGGCTCGCGGCGGCCGGAAACGAAATCGAAGAAATCGCGCCCCTCCTCGGCCGACTTGAAGACGAAGGTGGACGTCAAAAACACCGGCGGCTTGACCGCGCCCTCGGAAAGCTCCGGGTCATAGCCGTAGTTCAGCATCAGGGTCTCAGGATGCAGTTTATGATTGCCGATATGGGTCTTGGAGGGATGTGGAGCAGTCATGACAGTCTCCGGGATTTGATGCGAATGCCGCAGTCTACATCAATTTTCGCCACTGCTTCTTGCCAATCTGCAGGCTTTTTCATTCGAAAATTGCGCGGGCGGCGATGAATGACGGATAAAACCCGGAATGCTGGAGCCTTGGTGACAAGACGCTCACCCTATATCCAGGCCGGCTCTCAGTCAGTCCATAGCATCGCTCTTGAGACTGCCCGGTACATTCATCTGCTTGCGCTCACGCGCCATATCGCTGACGGCGGCGCGCAGGCGTGGGTGCCGGGCCATGAAGATGTTGAAATCGCGCCGGTCGAGTTTCAGAAACTGGCAGAAATCCACCGCGATCACGTCGGCGGTGCGCGATCCGCCACTGAGCAGCGCCATCTCACCGAAAAATGCGCCGGCCTCCAGTAGGATGGCATTGCCCGGCAAGCGGACCTCGCAGGCACCGGACGAGATGAAATACATGGCATCGCCACGCTCGCCGACCCGGATCACCTTGTCGCCCGGCGAGGCCGATGCCGGTCTGAACAAGAGAAGAAGCTCCTCGAGGGCATGCTCGTTGACTTCGGAAAACAACGGAAAGGTGCTGACCAGCTGCTGTTTTTTCAGCTGTTGCTGGCTTTCCTTTTCGTCGGCCCGCGCTTTGATGATATCCAGCTCACGACTGAGGACTGCAAATTTCCGCTGACCGTAGTTTGGCACGGCTGCGCTGAGAGCCGTCTTCAGCTTTGCTGCGCCCCAGAAAATCAGCGGATTGATGGTAATCGACAGGATGGCGCCGGCCAGGACGAGGTCGTGCCCCTCCTGGGACAGGAGCCCGAGAGAAACCCCAAGCCCAGCGACGATGAAGGAGAATTCGCCGATCTGGGCGAGGCTTGCCGCCACCGTCAGCGCCATCGGCATGGGATAGCGCAGCATCAGCACGAAACCGGCGGCAATCATCGATTTTCCAAGTGTGATAAGCGTCAGGATGGCGAGGACGGCAAGCGGCTGATCTACCAGGATCATCGGGTTGAACAGCATGCCGACCGATACGAAGAACAACACCGAAAAGGCATTCTGCAGCGGCAGCGAATCCGCCGCCGCCCTATGGCTGAGATGCGATTCGCTCATCACGACGCCGGCAAAAAACGCTCCCAGCGCAAACGATACGCCGAAAAGTATCGCCGAACCGAAGGCAATGCCGAGCGCAATGGCAAGAACGGTGAGCGTGAACAGTTCGCGCGACCCGGTGCGGGCAACCAGCGTCAAAAGCCAGGGAACGATCCGCGGCCCCAAAACGATGGCGAGGACGGCAAATGCGCCGAGCTTGACCAGGGTCAGCACGATCGTCAGTGCGACGGGCGTTGCGCCGGCGCCCGTCTCATGCGCCCCGGCACCATGGGCGCCTAAAACCTCAGCGACGATCGGCAGCAGAACCAGCGCCAGAACCATGGCCAGGTCCTCGACGATCAGCCAGCCGATGGCCACCCGGCCATTCGGCGAGTTGACCAGATTTCGCTCCTCCAGCGCCTTGAGCAGCACGACGGTGCTGGCAACCGAAATGCTCAGTCCGAAGACCAGCCCGGCGCCGAGGTTCCAGCCCCAGAGCGTACAAAGGCCGATTCCTAAAAGTGTTGCCAGGATGATCTGGCCAATGGCGCCGGGGATGGCCACCCCGCGAACGGCGATGAGATCTGCGGCGGAGAAATGCAGGCCGACACCGAACATCAGAAGAATAACGCCGATTTCGGCCAGTTGGGCGGCAAGACCGGTATCGGCCGTGAACCCGGGCGTGAGAGGTCCCATCACGATGCCGGCAACCAGATATCCGACCAGCGGCGGCAGGCGGAGCCGATCCGCGAAATAGCCGAAGCCTGCAGCCAGCACGAAGCTGATTGCGACGGTTGCCACCAATGCCATATCCTGATGCACGCACTGCCCCCCGGCTGCTCTCATTCCGCCCATATGATCTATTTGCATCGTATGCTGTCAGCAAGAGCTCGACCACCGATATGCGGAAAAGGGCGCTTTGCTGACTTCAGTTGCGGGGAGGACGGAATGCCCGCGCCTGGATCAGAAACGGCTGCAGCGGCCGCTTTTGGAACAAGCTTTCGACCTACACGTTTGCAGGGATGCTTAAACAGGAAAAAACATAATGCAAATGACCATGCGCGCCGTTGTCTTCGTGATCGTCGGGTCGATTCTGAGCATTCTTGTCATCAAATACGCCAATAACGATCTGAACGCCGCCGTGCCGATGATCGACCCGGCCGTGGCCGCGGGGCCGGTCTGATCCCGCACCGATAAAAAACCGCCACAATCAATCGTCACTCGTAGCGCCCAAGGACGCGCCGCAACTGTTACGGCGGCGTGGACCTTGTTGGATTCCGGCGATGGGCAGGTCCTTGCCGGCCGGAGAAAACGGCTATCGTGGCAGCCAGGCAACAGGAGACGAAGCATGACAAAATGGCGCAACGAGCCGATGCTCCCCAATCATGTGGAGCTGTGCCAGCGTGTCTTCGACAGCACGAGGGCGGCCCGCAACATTGCTCCCGACAGCGATGCCAACGACCCGGTGGCGGCCTTGGTGCTGACGTTGTATCGTCACGGTGTTCGCGACGAGGACGAACTGTTGACGCGCGTTCTCCTGGCCCTGGACGAGAAGTCCTGAACCGGTGGTCAAATCCCGGCGGGTTGCGTGAACACGGTAATGGCTTGACCGCCGGCTAATATTGATAAAAAATATAGACTATCGAAACGGCCCGACGATGAGGTGTCATGAACCAGTCGATCGTCAACCCGATGGCATTATCCGGCACTGAACCTGCAGCAGACGATGCACCGGCGGGACCGCAAAGGCCGGTCGTCGCCATTATCGGCGGCGGCGTGTCGGGCGCAGCGACTGCCTTTCATCTTGCGCTGGCAAACCAAACCCCGGCTCCGGAAATTATCGTGTTCGAGCCGCGCGAGAGCCTTGGGAAAGGGCTCGCCTACGACACGGCGGAACCCGCCCACCGCATCAATGTGCCGGCTGCACGCATGAGCCTTCTGACTGAAGAACCGGATCATTTCTTGCGCTGGATCGCGGCACATTCGGCAACAAGGGGCGATGACGATGCTCTGCGGCCCGACGGTGCCCTCTTTCCCCGCCGCAGCGTGTTCGGCGGCTATGTCAACGCCATGCTGCAGCCGCTTGTTGCCAGCGGCGCTGTCCGGCATCGCCGCTGCGCTGTCGTTCATGTGTTGCGCGAAGGCCCTCGCTGGTCGGTCATCGGCGACGATGGCGGACAGACCAAGGCCGACATCGTCGTCATTGCCACCAGCCATCCGCCGCCGGTGGCGCCGGGCCAGCTTCAAGCCGTGCTGAAGGACCATCCCCGCTTCGTGCCCGACCCAACCAAGGCTGGCGCGCTTGCAGGCATCCGGCCATCGGACCGGGTGCTTGTCGTGGGCAATGGCCTGACCTCGGCCGATGTGATCGCCGCGCTCGCCCTCAAGGGCCACAAGGGTCCGATCACCGCGATCTCGCGCCGGGGGCTGCGCTCGCGCGGTCATGCGCCGGTGGCGCAGGATCCCGCCGGCGACTTCCTCACCGATCCGGCCTTCACGGCGCGGGCACTGCTGAAAAACATCCGCAGTGCCATCCGGCAAGCGGCTCTGGACGGCCTGACCTGGCACAGCGTTATCGATCAGGTGCGGGCACAGGGACAGGCACTCTGGCAGGTGCTGCCCGTGGTGGAACGGCAGCGCATCGTCCGGCACTTGCGGCCGTTTTGGGATGTGCACCGGTTCCGCGTCGCGCCGCAGGTGGAAACCGCGCTCGACGCGGCGATCGCCGAAGGACGCCTTGAAATCCTGGCCGGGTCGATTGCGGCAAGCCGTATCGAGACGGACGCAATTCACTGCGCGCTGCGCCTGCGGCGGTGTCCGGGAACCATCGAGAAAACCTACGATGCCGTGGTCATCACCACCGGCCCTGGTCACGGCGGCATTCTCGCCAGCCAGCCCTTCCTCGCCGAGCTCTCACACAGCGGTTATCTCGAACTCGATCCGACCGGTCTTGGGCTATCCTGCACCCGCAAATCAGAAGCCATCGGCCCGGTAGCGGGCGTGACATCTTCCTTGCTGATCGCCGGTCCGCTGGCGCGCGGCACGTTCGGTGAGTTGATGGGCCTGCCGCAGGTGACCGATCATGCCCTGTTCGTTGCCGCAGGGATCGCCGACTGTTTGCTGGCGCAGACACCAAAGGCGGCGTAAAACACGTCTTAAGGAAAGACTTTTCTTAGTCCACTCGATCTATAGAAATTATAATCTTATCTTTCCGCCTGACTTCTTCCACCCATGGTCCGTTCAAAAAACGGAGTGTGCGATGGAAACCCTCTTGCAGTATCAGCCAGTCGTCAAACAATCGGCCGAGCGCCTCCGCAGCGATTTCGAAGCCATCGAAACCGCCCGGGCACTGGCCGCAGATTTCGCCACCCGCGCGTCCGGCCGCGATGCCAATCGTACCTTGCCCTATGACGAACTCGACGAAATCGCCAGGTCCGGACTTCTGGCGATCACCGTTCCCGCCGAATATGGCGGGCTTGATGTCTCCAATGCGGTCCTTGCAGAAGTGACCGCCATTCTGTCGGAGGCGGATGCGTCGATCGGCCAGATCCCGCAAAACCATTTCTATATCCTCGAGGCCCTGCGGGTGGACGGCAGCGAGGAACAAAAGCGCTACTTCTTCGGCCGCGCACTATCGGGCGACCGTTTCGGCAATGCGCTCTCCGAACGCGGCACCAAAACCGTGGCCGACTACAATACCCGCATCACGCCGGACGGACCGGGCTACCGCGTCAACGGCCAGAAATTCTATTCGACCGGGGTGCTTTTCGCTGACTGGATCACCGTGTTCGCACTCGATCCTGAGGATCGGCTGACCATGTCTTTCATCGCCAAGGGCACCGAGGGTATCGAGATCATCGACGATTGGGACGGCTTCGGCCAGCGTACCACCGGCAGCGGCACGACCATCTTCAACAATGTCCATGTCAATGCCGATGCCATCGTCTTCCATCACAAGGGCTTCGAGCGGCCAACAACGATCGGTTCGGTCGGCCAGATCATCCATGCCGGCGTCGATCTCGGCATTGCGCGTGCCGCCTTTGCCGAGACGCTGGGCTTCGTGCGCACCCAGAGCCGCCCGTGGAAGGATGCAGGCGTCGAGCGCGCTGCAGACGATCCGCTGACCATCGCCAGGATCGGCGAGATCGCCATCAAGATTGAGGCGGCAACGGCCCTGATAGAGCGGGCCGGCCGCAAGGTCGATGTCGCCCAGATGGATGCGACCGAAGCCAATGTCATCGATGCCACCCTCTCAGTCGCCGCCGCAAAGGTGCTGACAACGGAAGTGGCGCTCGCAGCCTCCACAACGTTATTCGAGCTCGCTGGAACCTCGGCCACCCGCATCGGCCTCAACCTCGATCGCCACTGGCGCAACGCCCGCACCCACACGCTGCACGACCCGGTGCGCTGGAAGGCGCATGTCGTGGGCAATTATCATCTGAACGGGGTGGCGCCGCCGAAGAATGGGGCGCTGTGAGACCGGGAAATGCCTATCGAATGACCGGGCCGTTCGCCTTCTTCCAGGCGTCAATGCCGCCCTCGATGTGGCAGGCGCTCGTCAGGCCGGCATCCTGTGCAGCCTCGACGGCCATGGCCGAACGCTCGCCGAAGGCGCAGTAGAAGATGATCCGCTTGCCGGTGGCTGCCACCAGCTCATGCAGCATACCGCCCGCAGAGATGTTTTCCTGCAGGTCGAGATAGGGAGCGTGCAGCGCACCCGGAATGATCCCGTGCTTCTCGCGTTCCGCCTTCTCGCGCAGATCGACGATCGCAATATCGGGGCGGCCGCCGAGCGCCAATGCCTCGGACGCTGAAACGGCCCAGCCTTTGCGCGCGATCTCCTCCTGGTGCAGGCCGACGTGGATATTGGCGGGTACGGCCACATCCATCATCTTCGGATTGGGCAGGTGCAGATTGTTCATGATATCGACATATTCGTCGACCGATCGAACCCTGAGGCGCGGGTTGAACCGTTTCTCCTCGCCGATGGTCGAAACGGTATCGCCCTTGTAGTCATGAGCCGGAAAGACCAGCGTTTCATCCGGTAATTTCAGCAGCTTGTTGAAGATCGAGTCATACTGCTGGCGCGGGTCGCCATTCTGGAAGTCGGTGCGGCCGGTGCCACGTATGAGCAGCGTGTCGCCGGTAAACACCCGACCGCCCATGAGGAAGGAATAGGAATCATCCGTATGACCGGGCGTGTAGAGCACGTCGAGGCTCAGGCCCTCGATCGCCACCCGGTCACCTTCCGCAACGCGCATCGAGACGACATCGGCAAGGGTCTGCTCGCCCATCACGGTGATGCAGTGCGTCTGGTCGCGCAGCGCACCAAGCCCGGTGATGTGATCGGCATGCAGATGCGTATCGACGGCCTTAACCAGCTTGAGATCAAGCTCCCGCACCAGCTGCAGGTAGCGATCGACCTTTTCCAGCACCGGGTCGATGATCAGCGCCTCTCCCCCATGCCGGCTGGCAATGAGGTAGGTATAGGTGCCCGACACACTGTCAAAGAGCTGACGGAAGATCACCGGCCGCTCCTTTGCGTGTCGCTTGTGCCGGCCCGGACCACGGCCGTTACCCCTGAGGCTGCGGCACGATCCGGATATAGGGTTTAGGCGCGCGCCAGCCTTGCGGGTATTGCTTGCGCGCATCCTCGTCCGTCACCGAGCCGGCAATGATCACGTCGTCGCCCTGCTTCCAGTTTACCGGGGTGGCGACCTTGTGCTTGGCGGTCAGTTGCAGCGAATCGATCACCCGCAGCACCTCGTCGAAATTGCGACCGGTGGTCATCGGATAGACGAGGATCAGCTTGATCTTCTTGTCGGGGCCGATGACGAAGACATTGCGCACGGTCTGATTGTCAGCCGGTGTGCGCTGGGTCGGGTCGCCCGATACCGCAGCCGGCAGCATGCCGTAGAGCTTCGACACGGTGTAGCCGGTGTCGGCGATCATCGGGAAGTTCGGCGCAAAACCCTGCGTTTCCTCGATGTCCTTCACCCAGCCGGAATGGCGATCAAGCGGATCGACGGAAAGGCCGATAATCTTGACGCCACGCCTGTCAAATTCGGGTTTGATCCGGGCCATATATCCCAGTTCGGTGGTGCATACCGGCGTGAAATCCTTTGGATGCGAGAAAAGCACAGCCCAGGAATCGCCGAGCCAGTCATGAAACCGGATATTACCTTCAGTGGTTTCGACCGAAAAATCCGGCGCGAGATCATTGATTGCAAGTGTCACGATACTCCCCCTTCTCTTGAGGCGGCGCTCACCAAGGCACCGGCAGGGCGCATTTTGCGCCCTTTGTTGATTTAGGCAATGCTAAATATAAAAACCCTTCCGCCAGGCGCCATCCCCATCGCACTGACGGCGAATTGGGATTCCGTTCAACGCTGTCCATTCAGCTATATAGGCTCACCACCGGGATCCTGTCGTTGAGCACGAATTCGCCGACTTCCTTGGCCTTGTAAAACACCGGATCGTGCAGCGTGTGGGTGCGCACGTTGCGCCAGAAGCGGTCGAACCGGTATTTTTCCGCCGTCGAGCGGGCGCCGGTCACTTCGAAGACGCGGGCGGTGATGTCGAGCGCCACGTGGGTGGCATGAACCTTGGCCGCATAGGCCTCCGCCGCCACCTCGCCCCGTTCGCGCGCCGATACATCCCGCCCTTTGGAAACGGCTGTCTGCACGGCAAGTGCTGCACTGTCCGCAAGAGCAACGGATGCCTTCAGCGCGGCGGTGAATTCGCCGACACGTTCGAGAATATACGGATCATCGGCCGCGCGCTCCACGCCTGATGTCACCCATGGACGGGTCGTGGTTCGGACATAGTCGATGGCGGCAGCCAGCGCGCCTTCGGCCGCCCCCAGATAGAAATTCACGAAGACCAGCTGGATCAACGGCGTATTGAAGGTCGCCAGAACCGGCGGCGGGGTGCTTTCATCGGCGGGTGGCGCGATGAAATCCTCGTCATAGACAGGAAAATCACGGAACTCGACGCTGCCTGAATCGGACAGACGCTGGCCGATATTGTCCCAATCGTCATTGGCGACATAGCCGGGGCGGTCTGTCGGAACGGCGAAATTGGCAATCTTGCCTTCGAGCGTTGCGCTGGCATTGATGTAGTCGGACACCCGGGCGGCGGTGGAGAAGGATTTGCGGCCGTTCAGCACATAGCCGCTACCGCGGCGCGTCAATGTCAGGCCAGCGTCACGCGGATTGACCGCAGCACCCCAATAGAGGTTCTGCGTTACGGTTTCGGTGCCCAGCAGCTGTGCCCGCGCCTGATCTGTGAAGGACCAGTAGATCGACTGGCTGTTGACATAATGGTAGCCGAGCAGCTGGCCGATGGAGCTTTCGCCGCGGGCCACAATGCGAACGAGTTTCAGGCCATCGACCCAGCCGAGCCCGCCGCCACCGATATCGCGCGCGTGCAGGGCGTTGAGCAGGCCGGCCTTCTTCAGTTTGACGATCTCGCCGATCGGTGGACGCCCTTCCCTGTCAAGATCCGCTGCGCGCAGCGATAGATCGCGGGAGATTTCGGCGGCGCTGGCAAACAGGCTGTCGCGCGTTACGCCGAGGCCGGCTGCATAGACGACATTGGACTGGCTCATGGGAAAAGCTCCGTTGGTGAAAAAAGAAGAGCGGCGGAACCATCAGCGGCTCCGCCGTCGCGATGTGAAGGATCAAAACAGCTTGGCCGGAATCCAGCTTGCTGTGGCCGCATCACTGACGCTGAAAGCCGGGATCTTGGTCGCCAGTTCCTCGATGGTTTTGACACCGGCTTCGCGCAGGCTCTTCTGGGTGAGCAGCGTCGGCTCGACCGTGATCTGGCGGGGAACCTGTTCTCCGGCAATTTCGAGTGCTGCAGCGCGGATCGAGACCGCGCCGACCACCGCCGGATTTGTCGCGACCGTTGCGACCCAGGGGCTGCCCTCCTCGACGATCTCCTGGATGTCGGCAGTCGAAACATCGGCCGAGTAGATCTTCAGCTTATCGGAAATGCCGAGATCGGCCGCCGCCAGCTTCACGCCGCGGGCAAATTCGTCATAGGGCGCGAAAACCACGGAAATATCGGGATTGGCCCGCAGTGCCGCTTTCGCCTGATCGGCCGTGCTGGTCGCCGTCGTATCGCTGACATTGCCGAAGCGCGCCTTCTCGACGACCCCCTTGTTTTCACCCTTGAACGCGTCCCAGACCTCGTTGCGGCGATCGAGTGGCGCAAAGCCGGCAACATAGACATAACCGGCGTTGAAGCTGGTGCCATTGTCCTTGACGGCCTGCTCGAGCGCCTGCTTTGCCAGCGCATGGTCGCTCTGTTCGACCTGCGGCACCTTCGGATTGTTGAGGTTGACATCGAAGGCGACGACCTTGATGCCCTTGTCCAGCGCCTGCTGCACGACATCGCCGAGAGATTCGGGAACGCCGTGATCGACGACGATACCCTCGACGCCGAGATTGATCGCCTGCAGGATCTGCTCGCGCTGTTCGGCAGCGTTCTGGCGGCCGGGGAATATCCGCAGATCGATACCAAGCGCCTTCGCCTGCGCCTCGGCTCCTGCCTGATAGGCCTGGAAGAAATCGCCGGCAGAAATATAGCTGATCAGTGCCAGCTTGACGCCACCCTTGTCGAACGGCGCCGGCGCACCGGCAACGCCGCCGGCCTTGGCCGCCGGGACAAACAGAAAGGGAATGAGAGCGGCGGTTGCCGCCAGACGGAGAATGGTTTTCATGGAAAGCGTTCCTTCTGAAGACAATCGAAACGCGTCACCGGCAAGCAGCCAGCCCTTCCCGGGACGCAGTACTTATTAGATATGCAATCAATAAATTTAATAGACTAATTAGTGTCATTTTTTCGAGTTGAAGAGAAACCTGTTTCGCGGGAACCGGCCTGCGCGGCAAAGTCCTACCGAAGAAAACCAGCTCCATGAACGGATAGACGTTCGACGCGAACATTCTGCCGCAGCCCAACCATCCGCAAAGAAATTACCGGGGCGGCCGGTACTTCGCAAAGCTGTTCCTCCAGCTCGGCTGTCATCAGCGGAAATTATATGACAAATTATATAGACTATAAAGACATTGGGATTCCCATCCATGCCGCTGCTTCACGTCGATGCGCTCAGCCGCAGCTTTCAGTCCACCCGCGCCCTCGCCGGCGCGACGCTGACGATTGATGCCGGCGAGATCGTCGCGCTGATGGGAGCAAACGGCGCCGGCAAGTCGACACTGGTGAAAATCCTCTCCGGTGTCCTACCCGCCGATAGCGGCACGATCACGCTGAGCGGGCAGACTTACGCGCCACGCACCCCGGCCGAAGCCGCCGCTGCCGGCGTCGTCACCGTTCATCAGTCGACCGATCTGATTGGCGCTGCCGGTCTCACCGTTGCGGACACTTTGTTGTTGACACGCTTCAGCCAGCGCGGCCAACCCTTTTTCGTCTCCCGCGCCAGTATAAGGCGGCAAGCGCAGGCGATCCTCGATGCCGCCGGGTTCGATCTGCCGCTCGACCGCGACTTCGCCGATCTCACGGCCGCCGACCGGCAGCTCGTGGCCATTGCCCGTGCGCTTGCCAACCGGGCGGACCTGCTGATCCTCGACGAGCCGACCGCAAGCCTCTCCATTGCGGAAAGCCAGCGGCTGTTTACCATTCTCAAGCGCCTGCGCGATGGCGGTCTTGCCATTCTCTACATCTCCCACCGGACCGCCGATCTGGAAGCGATTGCCAACCGGGTGCTTGTCATGCGCGGCGGGGCGGTCGCCGGTGCCTTCAAGCGCCCCATCGATTTTGCCGCTGCGATCGAAACGATGATCGGCCGCAAGCTGCAATCTGCGCGGCCCGGTATTCGCAATACCGAGGGACCGCCGGTCTTTGAAATGCGCGATGCGCAGCTCAGGTCCGATTCCGCGCCCTTCGACCTTGTTGTCCATACCGGCGAGGTGGTGGCAATCACCGGCGTGCTTGGCGCAGGCAAGAGCCGCCTGCTTTCGGCGATCTTCGGCGCCAGCCGACTTGCCGCCGGAGACATGTATCTGGACGGCCGCCTGCATCGGCCGAAAACACCGGCAGAAGCGATTGCCGCCGGTGTCGCCATGGCAGCAGAAGACCGGCATCGGTCTTCGCTGATGCCCGCCAATTGGCCTGGAAGTTCGCTGGCTGCCACCATCAGCCTGCCGCACCTTTCCAAATGGTATCCCCACGGCCTGCTGTTTGGCGGCCGCGAGCGGCGCGAGGCGGAAAAGGCAATCTCCCGCCTGCGCATCAAGGCATCCGGACCGCAGGCGCCGATAGCCTCTCTGTCCGGCGGCAATCAGCAAAAGGCGGTTCTCGCCCGTTGGGAAGCCGAACCGAGCCGGCTTCTGCTGCTCGACGAACCCTTTCAAGGTGTCGATGTCGGCGCCCGCTACGACATCATCAAGGCCATCCGCAGCCGCAGCGACCGCGCCACCCTGATCGCTACCTCCGACCCAGAAGAGGCCCATGAGGTCGCCGACCGCATTCTCGTCATCGACCATCACAGCCTTGCCGCCGTACCCCATGGCACGCCATCCCGCCTCTCTGAGGAGACCCATGCATGACCTCTATCATTGACGAAACCGCTCCACCATTACCCCGCGACGCAAGCCCAGACGACGCAACATCGAGCTGGCTTGCAGACCTCGGCACGACACTCAGATCCGGCGCCGTCTTCATTCTGCTTGCCGCGCTGCTTTTCGGCTTCTCCGCTGCCGAGCCCGCTTTCGCCAATCTCGGCAACCTGATGAGCATCCTGCAGGCCGTGGCCGTCGTTGCCATTCTGGGTGCGGGCGTCACCGTCACCCTCGCCGTTGGCGGTTTTGATCTCTCGATCGGCGCCATTGCCGCGTCGAGCGTCATGGCCGCCAGCTATGCAATGATCGTCTGGGGGCTCGATGCCATTGCCACGGTACCGCTGGTCCTCGCCTTCGGAGCATTCATCGGCCTCGTCAACGCGTTCCTCATCGTCCGGCTGAAGGTTCCCGATCTCCTGGCCACGCTGTCGATGATGTTCCTGCTCTCCGGCCTGCAGCTGATCCCGACCGCCGGCCGCTCGATTTCCGCCGGGTTGATCTTGCCGAATGGGGCGACTGCCACGGGTGCCTACGATCCGGCGTTCCTGCTGATCGGCCGCTTCAGCCTGTTCGGCGTCGTCCCGGTTTCCGTCGTGCTGATGACGCTTGTTGCCATTGCCCTGTTCGTGCTGACGGAGAGGACCCGTGTCGGACGCCTTTTGTTTGCCACCGGCGGCAATGAGGTGGCCACGCGGCTGGCA
This sequence comes from Pararhizobium sp. YC-54, assembly GCF_025847205.1. Lineage (GTDB taxonomy): Bacteria > Pseudomonadota > Alphaproteobacteria > Rhizobiales > Rhizobiaceae > Pararhizobium. The sequence goes on from NZ_JAOYTH010000003.1 coordinate 38,773, forward strand.
GGCGCATCGACGGCACGGCTGAAGACGCTTGCTTATGTGATCTCCGGCACGCTCGCCTCGCTCGGCGGCATCGTCATTGCCGCCCGGGTCGGCCGCGGCGACGTCTCCTCCGGCGGCTCGCTTTTGATGGATGCGGTCGCAGCCGCGCTGATCGGTTTCGCGGTGCTCGGAAAGCGTCGGCCGAATGTTCTCGGCACTATCGTCGGCGCCGTCTTCGTCGGCGTGCTGCTCAACGGCCTCACCATGCTGAACGCCCCCTACTACACGCAGGATTTCGTCAAGGGCGCCGTCCTCGTCGGAGCCTTGGCGCTGACCTACGGGCTTGGACGCGGCAATAGCTGATGGCTGAACTTCATCGACAGACACAACGCCTCAAGACAAGCAAGGCCTCAAGACAAGGACGACAGATATGAGCCGCGAAATCCGGTTGAACGCCTTCGACATGAACTGCGTCGGACACCAGTCGCCAGGCCTCTGGCGGCATCCACGCGACCAGTCGTGGAAATACAAGGATCTCGACTACTGGGTGCATCTGGCAAAGACGCTGGAGCGCGGCAAGTTCGACGGCCTGTTCATCGCCGATGTCCTCGGGGTTTATGACGTGCTGAACGGCAATGTCGATGCGGCACTCCGCCATTCCACGCAGGTGCCGGTCAACGATCCGCTGCAGCTGGTGCCAGTCATGGCCTACGTCACCGAACATCTCGGCTTTGGCCTGACGGCCTCGCTCTCCTTCGAGCACCCCTACACATTCGCCCGGCGCATCTCGACGCTCGATCACCTGACGAAGGGACGCGTCGGCTGGAACATCGTTACATCCTACCTGAACAGCGGCGCCCAGAATATCGGACAGGCTAGCCAGGCAAAACATGACGACCGCTACGATCTGGCGGAGGAATATCTCGACGTCTGCTACAAGCTCTGGGAGGGCAGCTGGGAAGAGGACGCCGTGGTGCGGGACCGCGAAAGCGGCATCTTCACCCATCCGGAGAAAGTCCATCCGATCCATCACGCGGGCAAGCATTTCACCGTGCCCGGCATTCACTTGAGCGAGCCCTCGCCGCAGCGAACGCCGGTGCTCTATCAGGCCGGCGCTTCAAGCCGCGGCAAGGATTTCGCCGGTGCCCATGCCGAATGCATCTTCGTCGCCGCTCCCTCCAAGCCGGTGCTGAAGCGCTACGTCGCCAATGTCCGAGAGGCAGCCGAAAAGGCCGGCCGCGATCCCCGCAAGATCCTTGCCTTCAACCTGCAGACCGTGATTCTCGGCGAGACCGACGCCGAGGCGAAAAAGAAGTTCGACGACTACCGCAAATATGTCTCCTACGAAGGCGCGCAGGCCCTGATCTCCGGCTGGACCGGCATCGACTTCGGCCAGTTCGCACCCGACGAACCGTTGCGCCATCGCTATACCAATGCCGTACAATCAGCCGTCGAGACCTTTACCACCATCGATCCGGGCAAGGTCTGGACGGTGCGGGAAATGGCCGACTGGGTCGGCATCGGCGGTTTTGGCCCGGTCTTCGTCGGCTCGCCCTCGACCGTCGCCGACCTCCTTGAGGAATGGGTCGAGGACACCGATGTCGATGGCTTCAATCTTGCCTATGCGGTGACGCCGGAAAGTTTCGAGGACGCCGTCGATCTTCTGGTACCGGAACTGCAGAAACGGGGCGTCTACAAGAAGGACTACGCGAAGGGCACCCTGCGAGAAAAACTTTTCGGCGAAGGACCGCGCCTTGCACCACCTCATCCGGGTGCTGCCTATCGCCACCAGGAATGGGCAAGACTGGCGGCCCGCGGCTAACGGGCCAGAGCTACCAAGGAGATTCCACCGGCACCAACCGCCGGTGGGCCTGACTCACGCCGCTTTCGAGCAGGTGATGCCCGCGACGTCCTCGCCCTTCATCGTGTCGATCAGCGTTGCCTCATCGCCCTTCGTCCACCAGACATATTGCCCGCCCGCATATTTGGCGCCCGATGCCGAGAGCACGTTGGAGGCGATCACGAACTCGCCGCCAATAGTCAGCGTGACCAGCGAGACCGGGCCGGCGTTGATATATTCGGCAGCCACGGATTGTCCGGCGCAGTCGTAACGCACCATCTGCCTGTCGACCGTCCGGGCGCCGGGAATATTGATCAGCACATCTGACGACACCGTATGTGGAGCGAGCCTCAGGGCAATCTTCGTATCGGCTTGCGCAAGTACCAGCTTCGTCTCTTCGATCTTCCAGGACAGCCCGGTCTTCAGGGCCTCGAAGAACTTCGTCTCCTGATCCATCACTGCCGGCACGCATAGCTTGCGCGTCGAGCCCGCTGGGCCGAACACGATCTCCCCGCCCTTCAGGTCGAAGGTTCCGGTGTAATTGTTGCAGCCGGCAAAGCCGGAATAGGTGCCGTCATCGTTGATTTCCAGCGTCGTCTGCAGATAATCGATGACGCCGCCGCCACCGATATCCTCAGCCAGCCATGTTCCCACCAGCTCAACCGGCACCGATTCGGCCGCAACGGTGGAGACCGATGCGGCATCGATCAGCACGCAGGAACAGGAGAGAAACAGCGCAAGTTTCAGCATGAGGAACATCCTTTCCGGCAAACGGCAGGTTCCGCCCCGCCCGCTGCGGCCGGTGATTCGCAGCACCTGCGACCCTATCGCCACCACCCGGAGCGAAGCTACCCTTGTTGACATCCGCTTTCAGCTGTAGAGCCTAACATGAAAGAACAAAAACAACGGGACTTGGCCATGACTTCCGGCGCACCTGAAAAACGCCGCTTGACCATTCTGGGCTCGACGGGCTCGATCGGCACCAACACGCTCGACGTCATCCGCCAGCTCGGCGGACGCGATGCCTTCGACATCGCCGCCCTGACCGGCAACGGCAATATCGCGCTGCTTGCCGAACAGGCAAAAGCAACCGGCGCCGAACTTGCCGTCACCGCCGATGAAGGCGAATACGAAAACCTCAAGGCGGCTCTTGCCGGAACCGGCATCGAAGTCGCAGCCGGTCGCAACGGCCTGATCGAGGCGGCACAGCGCGACGCAGGCTGGGTGATGGCCGCCATTGTCGGCACGGCCGGATTGGCCCCGACACTGGCTGCAGCAAGGCGCGGCGCCGACATTGCGCTTGCCAACAAGGAATGCCTGGTTTCGGCCGGCGATCTCTTCGTGCGCGCCGTACACGTAGGCGGCGGCAAGCTTTTGCCGGTCGATAGCGAGCACAACGCCATCTATCAGGTGCTGGAGGCGAACCAGCGCCATGCCGTCGAACGCATCATCCTGACCGCATCCGGCGGCCCGTTCCGTCAGTCGACGCTTACAGAGATGCGCGACGTCACCGCCGCCACGGCCCGCGCCCATCCCAACTGGTCGATGGGCCTGAAGATCTCGATCGACAGCGCTTCGATGTTCAACAAGGCGCTTGAGATGATCGAGGCGAAACACCTTTTCGGCATGCGACCGGACCAGATCGAAGTGATCGTCCATCCGCAATCGGTCATTCACTCGATGGTCGGCTACAGCGACGGATCGGTGCTGGCGCAGCTCGGCTGCCCGGACATGCGCACCGCGATCGGCTACGCGCTGTCGCATCCGGCGCGTCCGGCACTCGATGTCCAGCGGCTGGATTTTGCAAAACTGTCACGGCTCGATTTCGAGGCTCCGGATGAAGAACGCTTCCCGGCCCTGCGTCTCGCCCGGCTGGCGATGGAGCGCGGCGGCATGCAGAGCGCGGTGCTGAATGGCGCCAAGGAAGTGGCGCTGGAAGCCTTCATCAGCGAGCATGTCGGCTTCCTGCAGATGGCCGAGATCACCGAAGCTGTGATGGAAGCGATGATCGCCGTGCCGGCAGCGTCCAGCATGGACGATGTCTTTACCGTAGACGGCGAAGCCCGGCGTATCGCAAAAACCATCGTCGAGCGTAAGCCCGCCGCTGCGTAAGTCCGAGGAATCAAAAATGCGGATCGCCTCTCGGCGACCCGCATCCGTGTTTCAAGAATCCCGAAAGATCAGGCCACAGCCCTTGCCAGGGCGCAGCGCGACCAGAGCTGGTGCAGAGCGCCAACCAGATGGTCGATATCGGCGTCCGAATGCAGAGGCGTCGGCGTGATGCGCAGGCGCTCGGTCTTCTTCGGCACCGTCGGATAATTGATCGGCTGGACATAGACGCCGCAATTGTCGAGCAGCAGATCGGATATCCATTTGCACTTCGCAGCGTCGCCGACGATCACCGGCACGATATGGCTGGGATTGTTGAGATGCGGAATGCCGTTCTTGTCGAGCAGATTGCGCAGCCGGCGAACCCGCTCCTGATGGGCAAAGCGTTCGACCTGGCTTTCCTTCAGGTGACGGATCGAGGCAACAGCGCCGGCAGCAAGCGCCGGCGGCAGGGCCGTCGTGAAGATGAAGCCGGACGCGAACGAACGGATGAAATCGCACAGCGCCGTGGACGCAGCGATGTAACCGCCCATCACGCCGAACGCCTTGCCGAGCGTACCTTCGATCACCGTCAGGCGATGCATCAGGCCTTCGCGTTCGGCAATGCCGCCGCCGCGGGCGCCGTACATGCCGACTGCGTGCACTTCGTCAAGATAGGTCATCGCGCCATAGGTGTCGGCGAGATCGCAGATCTCCTTGATGGGGGCGATATCGCCATCCATCGAATAAACCGATTCGAACGCGATGATTTTTGGCGCACGCGGGTCGGCAGCCTTCAGCTTGGCTTCGAGATCGGCAACCGAATTATGCTTGAAGATCACCCGCTCGCACTTGGAGTGGCGAATGCCTTCGATCATTGATGCGTGATTCCCGGCGTCCGAAAAGACGATCACACCGGGAATCTTCGAACAGAGCGTTCCGAGCGCTGCCCAGTTGGACACATAGCCGGAGGTAAACAGAAGCGCGGATTCCTTGCCGTGCAGATCGGCAAGCTCGCGCTCGAGAAGAACGTGATAATGGTTGGTACCGGAGATATTCCGGGTGCCGCCAGCACCCGCGCCACACTGGTCGATGGCGAGTTTCATCGCCTCGGTGACCTTGGGATGCTGGCCCATGCCGAGATAATCGTTGGAACACCAGACGGTGACGTCCTGCTTTTCGCCGCTCGCATTGTAACGGGTCGCCTTGGGGAATTGCCCGCTTTGGCGCTCCAGATCGGCGAACACGCGGTAGCGGCCTTCCTGATGCAGGCCGTCCAGCTCGCCTTTGAAGAAACTCTCGAAATCCATCATTGTCTCCAGAACCTTGCCGTCTTTTTGATCCAAAGCGCGGCGGCGTCAACCTCTACGAGGGTTATCGCGGCCAAGTGCGGCAAAAGGCCCTTAATTTTGAACAGTTCCAAACTATCCGTCACGAATTTCATTCCATCCGGCGCGAAATGAGTCAAGTCACAAGAAAAAGGACGGGCCTCCCCGTCCTTATATTCTGTTTCAACGAAAACCACCCTAATCCATCAGGCAGCAGCGACGGCGCGCTTGGCCATGACTTTCACCAGATTGGCACGATACTCGGCATTGGCATGGATATCCGACAACAGGTCCGACGGATCGACCGCGATACCTGAAAGCGCATCGGGCGACCAGCTCGCGGCAAGTGCCGCCTCCATGCCGGAATGACGAAACACCCCGCCGGCACCGGCACCGGTCACCGCCACCCGCACATCACCATCGTCACGGCGGGCAACGAACACACCGGTCATGGCATAGCGCGATGCCGGATTGCGGAACTTGGCATATCCAGCTTTTGCCGGCGCATCGAACGTGACGGCAACGATCATCTCGCCCTCCTCCAGCGCCGTCTCGAACAGACCGGTAAAGAAGTCCGCCGCCTTGATCTCGCGGGCATTGGTAACGACGACGGCATCGAGCGCCAGAAGGGCTGCCGGATAATCCGCGGCCGGATCGTTGTTGGCAACCGAACCGCCGATCGTTCCCATATGGCGCACATGCGGATCGCCGATATGATGCGCAAGATCGCAGATCGCCGGACAGGCGGCTTTCAGCTCAACGGAAGAAGCAACGTCGAAATGCGTTGCCGCCGCGCCGATCCGCACGGATTTCCCGTTGACGGAAATGCCCTTGAGATCGGGAATATGCCTGAGATCGACGAGATCGCTCGGCGCTGCCAGCCGCTGTTTCATGGTTGCGATCAGCGTCATGCCGCCGGACAGGTATTTGCCTTCGTCCGCCTCCGACTTCAGCTTCACCGCATCCTGAACAGAGGATGCGCGATGGTAATTGGTCGCATACATATCGTTCCTCCTCAGTTGGCGGCGTTGAGCGCAGCCCAGACCTTTTGCGGGGTCGCGGGCATCGTCAGGTTGTTATTGCCGATCGCGTCGGTAATGGCGTTGATCAGCGCCGGCGGCGAGCCGATGGCGCCCGCCTCGCCGCAGCCCTTGATCCCCAGCGGATTTGACGGACAGGGCGTGTTCTGGTGCGAGAGCTTGAACGACGGCAGGTCGTCGGCGCGCGGCATGGCGTAATCCATGTAGCTCGCGGTGATCAGCTGGCCGTTCTGCGGATCGTACTGGACGTTTTCGAGCAGCGCCTGGCCGATCCCTTGCGCGATCCCGCCATGCACCTGGCCCTCGACGATCATCGGATTGATGATATTGCCGAAATCATCGGCAGCCACGAACTGGACGATTTCGGTCACGCCCGTTTCCGGATCGACCTCGACCTCGCAGATGTAGCAGCCGGCCGGGAAGGTGAAGTTGGACGGATCGTAGAACGCGCCTTCCTTCAATCCCGGCTCCATCCCGGCGGGCAGATTGTGGGCGGTATAGGCAGCGAGCGCCACCTGGAACCAGGGCAGCGCCTTGTCGGTACCTGCCACCTTCAGCTCGCCATTCTCGATGACGATATCGCTTTCGTCGGCTTCCATCAGATGGGCGGCGATCTTTTTGGCCTTCGCCTCCACCTTGTCGAGCGCCTTGACCACCGCCGACATGCCGACGGCGCCGGAGCGCGAGCCGTACGTGCCCATGCCCATCTGCACCTTGTCGGTATCGCCATGGACGATGTTGACATTATCGATGGGAATTCCGAGCCGGTCGGCGACCAACTGGGCAAAAGTGGTTTCATGCCCCTGGCCGTGGCTGTGCGATCCGGTCATCACCTCGATCGTGCCGACGGCATTGACCCGGACCTCTGCCGATTCCCACAGGCCGACGCCCGCACCAAGCGAACCGACCGCCGCCGACGGCGCGATGCCGCAGGCCTCGATATAACAGCTCATGCCGATGCCGCGCTTTTTGCCGCGCCCGGCTGCCTCGGCCTTGCGGGCGGCAAACCCGTTCCAGTCGGCGGATGCCATCGCTGCCTCCAGCGAAGCCTCGTAGTCGCCGGCGTCATAATTCATGATCACCGGCGTCTGGTAGGGGAATGTCCGCACGAAGTTCTTGCGGCGGAGTTCCGCCGGCGAAACGCCCAGTTCCCGCGCCGCGGTCTCCATCGTCCGCTCGAGCAGATAGGTCGCCTCCGGACGTCCGGCGCCGCGATAGGCATCGACCGGCACGGTATTGGTATAGACCGTGCGGACATTGGCATGGATGGCCGGAATGGCATATTGGCCGGATAGCAGGGTCGCATAGAGATAGGTCGGCACGGCCGACGAGAACAGCGACATATAGGCGCCGAGATTGGCGATCGTATCGACCTTCAGCCCGGTGATGCGATTGTCCTTGTCGAACGCCATTTTCACCGTCGAAACATGGTCGCGGCCATGCGCATCGGTGAGGAACGCTTCCGTGCGGTCACACGTCCATTTGACCGGAACGCCGGTCTTCTTCGACGCCCACAGACAGACGATCTCCTCCGGATAGATATAGATCTTCGAGCCGAAGCCGCCACCGACATCCGGCGCGATCACCCGCAGCTTGTTTTCCGGCGCGACATTGTAGAAGGCGCTCATCACCAGCCGGGCGACATGCGGATTCTGGCTCGTCGTGTAACAGGTATAGTGATCCTCGGCCGAATCGTAGATGCCGAGCGTTGCGCGCGGCTCCATCGGGTTCGGTGCGAGACGATTGTTGCGAAGGGTGATTTCGGTCACATGCGCCGCTTCGGCAATCGCCGTGTCGGCCGCGACGCCATCGCCGAGCTGCCAGTCGAAGATCAGATTGTTCGGCGCCTCCGGATGCAGTTGCGGCTGGCCCGCCTCCAGAGCCTTGACGGCTTCCGTCACTGCCGGCAGGACTTCGTAGTCGACCACGACCGCCTCGGCAGCATCCCGCGCCTCGCCCAAACTATCGGCAACCACGATGGCAACGGCATCGCCGACATAACGGACGGTTTCATGCGCCAGGGGCCGCCAGGCGCCCATCTTCATCGGTGAACCATCCTTGGAATGGATCATCCAGCCGCAGATGATGTTGCCGATCGCATCGGCCTGCAGCTGCTTGCCTTCGAGAATACCAATGACGCCGGGCATGTCCTTGGCGGCCGACATGTCGATGCTCTTGATCCTGGCATGGGCGTAAGGGCTGCGCACGAAAAACGCATATTTCATGCCCGGAACACTCATGTCATCCGTGTACCGGCCCTTGCCGGTCAAAAATCGCTTGTCTTCCTTACGCGCAACGCTTGCGCCAATACCTTCAACACCCATTCGTCATCTCCTCCCGAGATCACACCTTTTAGCCAGTAGGCAGTAGGCAGTAGGAAATTCGAGGTTCTGTTCCCTATTGGCTACTGCCTATTGGCCATTGGCCAAGTCCTCATTCCGCAGCCTGTTGCGCGCCGGCCATTTCGGCGGCGGCAGCAAGGATCGATTTGACGATATTGTGGTAGCCGGTGCATCGACAGATATTGCCGTCAAGCTCCGAGCGCACCGTCGCCTCATCCAGATTGGCGCCATGCCGGCGGATCATATCGACGGCGGTCATCACCATGCCGGGCGTGCAGAAGCCGCATTGCAGACCATGATTGGCCTTGAAGGCCGCCTGGACGGGATGCAACTCGCCGTTTGCGGCCAGCCCCTCGATCGTCAGGATCGTCGAGCCTGCTGCCTGGGCTGCCAGGATGGTGCAGCTTTTCACCGATCGGCCGTCCATATGGACGACACAGGCGCCACATTGCGTGGTGTCACAGCCGACATGCGTTCCGGTCAGGGCCAGGTTTTCTCGAAGAAAATGCACCAGAAGGGTGCGGTCCTCGCAGTCACTGCCGACCTGCCGGCCGTTGACCGTCATTTTCACTTTTGCCATCTCGCTCCTCCGAGGTTGGTCTTGCCAACACGAGCGGCTGTCGGGCAGATAAACTCGTTCCCGCGACAGAACCGCGTCAACTCTTCATGCCTGGACCGCAGGCTTTCTCCTCAAAGCGTTACGGCATTCGTATCATTTGTCTTTTTTCGGATTGCCGCAACCGCTACTTTCAATCCCGCGGAAAAATTCTGGCGAACAGGACACCGCCAAAAACCTGTCACGCAAGGAACAGCCTTCAGCTTCCGTTCAGGTTGAATAGCATTTCTTGCGCCGAGGGGATTTTGCAGGATATCTGTAGACTTTCACAGACAGGCATTTATCTTTCGAAGGTGCAAGTTCAACCGGAGGGGGACCTTACCGTCCATCTTCCATCCCTGGGGAGAAACGGGCGGCCGAGAACTCGGTTCTCGCGTCCAGATTTGGAGAAACAAATGAAGAAGGCCATCGTGCTTGTCCTGCTCGCTCTATCCGTCACGAGCTGCACGCAGACTGAAAAGGGTGCCGGTATCGGGGCGGTTTCCGGCGCTATCATCGGCGGAGCAATCACCGGCGACGTTCGCGGCGCTGCCGTCGGCGCTGCGATCGGTGGCGTTTCGGGTGCTGTCATCGGCCACGTAACCGAACAGCCCGGCCAGTGCTACTACCGCGATCGCTACGGCCGCCGCTACATCGACGATTGCCCGCGCTGATTGCAGGCCAAACCGCGAAAAGTGGTGCAACACGCCGCTTTTCCACTCTCAGCCCCGGAGAAATCCGGGGTTTTTTGTTCCCCTCAGGTCACACTGTCGGAGGTTTTGCACAAAAAGAGGGCCAAAAGCCTTCATCACCCGGCCGATGCTGTGTAGGGTCATCATTAACAAACGGCAAACCTTGTCATGCGATTGTGCACCTGCCGTGATGGCAGGCAAGTGTTCGGAGTGGCCTGAACAGCGGAATGCGGAAATTATGCGTTTGCCGACAATGAGTGTTGCGTATCGGAAGGTTGGTGCTGCTTTTGCGGTCGCGGTTCTGGCTGCCTGCGGCCCCCTGTCGGTCAGCGATGCCTATGCCTTCAAGATCTTCGGCATGCGGTTTTTCGAAAAGGAAGAAGAACCCACCGACGTCGTCGATCCCGTCAATTTCAGCCTGACACTGAATGAAACCTCCGGCGATGCCGACCTGAAGGAAGCGCTGGAAAACAGCTCCCGGCTGTTTCAGGACAAGGACAAGCCGGTTTCCGGCGACCTTGGCCTCGCCATCAAGGCCCGCGACGACCGCGACCGCCTGCTGGCCGCTCTCTACGAACAGGCCCGCTACGGTGGCACAGTGGCCGTCAAGGTGAATGGGCAGGACATCGACACGCTGCCGCCCGATCCCGTCTTTCCGGACGGTGCCCCGGTGCCCGTTGAAATTACTGTGACCCCCGGCCCGGTATTCACCCTCGGCGACATTGTTCTCAAAGGCGACGCCGTCGGGCGCCGGCCGGACGAATATCTGAAGCCCGGCGCACGGGCAGATTCGACCCTGATCATCAAGGCCGGCGAAAAGGTCGTCGAGGATCTCAAGGAAGAAGGCCGGCCACTTGCCAAACTGACTGAACGCAGTGTGGTCGCAGATCACGCAACGAATACGGTCGACGTGGCGATCGCAGCGGAAGGCGGCCCCGTCGCACCGGTGGGCGCCGTCACCGTCAGCGGAACCAAGACCGTCGATCCGGCTTTTGTTGCCGACTATTCCCGCCTGAACGGCGGCAAGCCCTATTCTCCGGAAGCCTTGCGAAAGGCATCCGAACGGCTGCGGCAGCTGGGCGTGTTTTCCAGCATCACCATCAAGCAAGCCAATCAGCTGGCACCGGATGGCACCATCCCGATGACCATCGAGGTTTCCGAAGGCAAGCATCGCTATTTCGGCGCAGGTGCGCAATATTCCACGACCGACGGCTTCGGTCTCCAGGGCTACTGGGGCCACCGCAACCTGTTCGGCCGGGCCGAATCCCTGCGTCTCGAGGGCTCGGTCAGCCGCATCGGCGAAACCACCGATGTCGGCGATCTCGACTATTCGGCCGGCCTGCTGTTTGCCAAGCCCGGCGCCTTCGGGCCTGCTTCGACCTTCAATGCCAGCCTGAAGGCGCAGTTGCTCGATCCCGACGCCTACAAGGCGACGATCTTCACGGCGGCAGCGGGCGCCACGTTCGAGCTATCCGACACCGACACGATTTCGGCCGGTGGCGAACTTGCCTGGGCCGATGTCGAGGATGCGTTCGGAAAGAACGAATATCTGACGGCGTCGATCCCGATCGAATATGTCCGGGACACCCGCGACAACAAGCTCAATCCCGCATCAGGCTATCGCGCGTCGATCAACGCCAAGCCGAGCTACGAGATCAACGGCCAGAGCTTCTTCAGCTCGTTCGAGGGGTCGGCTGCAGCCTATGCCGGGCTCGGCGAAGAAAACCGCTTCGTTCTGGCCGGAAGGCTCGGCGCCGGCGTGATTGCCGGTGGCGAGGGCCTTGCCTCTATTCCCGCCAACCGGCGCTTCTATCTGGGCGGCGGCGGCACCGTGCGTGGCTATTCCTATCAGGAGATCAGCCCGCGCAACGGCGACAATGAAATCCTCGGTGGCCGCTCCTATGTCAACGCCACGGTGGAAGCACGCATCGGCATTACCGACAAGATCGGCATCGTTCCCTTTATCGACGCTGGAACGGTATCGGCAAAGACTACGCCAGATTTTTCCGATATCCGCGTCGGAGCCGGCATCGGGCTTCGCTACAACACGCCGTTCGGGCCGATCCGGCTGGATGTCGCCGTGCCGCTGAACGCCTATCCGGGCGGCACCAAATACGGCATCTACGCCGGGATCGGCCAATCCTTCTGATTGCTCAAGGCAATCACCACGGCCTGAACCCGGACGCCAGAGCCGGTTTCACTGCATAATTCCTTAAATCAGAATCGATTTGAGGAAAAATTATGCAGCAAATTGAAAGTAGTGAGAAGCAATTTCACCGCGACGCGACTTGCGCTATGGATAAACCATGAATCGTTTGCTCCGTTTTCTGAAAATCGCGTCGCGTTGGCTGGCTTACGGCCTCGGCTTTGCCCTGGCCGCCCTCATGCTTCTGGTGCTTTTCGCAGGCTTCACCACGCCCGGCGCCCGGTTTGTCGCCATGATTATCGAGAAATATGCCTCGACGCCGGACCAGATCGTCCGCATCAACGATCCGAGCGCGCTTCTGACCGGAGATTTCACAGCTTCCAGCGTGACGCTGTTCGACAGCAAGGGCGTCTATGCTGAAATCCGCGAAGTGGCGATCGACTGGTCGCCAACCGCGCTGTTTTCCAAACGCTTCGATGCGGCAATACTGTCTGCCGGATCCGTGCGCCTCGAACGGCTGCCGATCCCCTCGCAGGAAACCCGCGAGGTCCGCGAGACATTTGCCCTGCCGCTGGACGTCAAGATCGATGCCTTCGATCTCAAGGAAATCGTCATCGGCAAGGAAATCGCCGGCGTTGATCAATTCCTCAGTGCAAACGGTAAGCTGAACGCCACCAATGCCAGCATTGCAGCGGCACTTGCCGTCGCCCAGCGCGACCGGCCGGACGCCAAGGCGATCGCCGACATCGTCTTCAACCCGGCCGGCAACGAACTGAAGCTGGAAACAACGATCAACGAGCCGAAGGGCGGACTGCTTGCCAAGGCCATGCGCCTGCCGGGCGAACCGGCGGTTAGCGTTTCCGTGACCGGCGACGGTCCGCTGACAAAATGGACCGGCACGGCAACAGCGGCACTCGATGGCAATGAGGTGCTGAAAGTCGATGGCGAGCACACTCTTGCTCCGGATGGATTCCGCACCCTGTCGCTCAAGGGGGGTGGAACCTTCAGCAATCTCCTGCCGGCTGCTTTCAGGCCGCTTTTCGAAGGCACCACCGACATTGATCTGTCCGCGGCGCTCGATGGCAAAACGATGCGCATCCAGAGGGGCAATTTCTCGACCGGCGCACTGACCTTCGCCGCCTCCGGGACCTACAGCACGGCGGTTCAAAACGACCTGCAGGCGAGCCTTACCGGCACGAATGGTCCGATCGATCTCCGCCTGCCGCTGGCAAAGGGCGAAGCTCAGCTTTCGATCAACAATGCCAGCATCTCCTTGATCGGCGACGCGCAGACGGCCGTGCTCGACATCGGCGCCGATATCGGCAAGGCGACGCTGCCGCAGGGCGAGATCGAGGCGATCAAGTTGCATGCCTATAGCGACGGCTTCAACCTGTCGACAAAGACCGGTCCGCTGAAAACCACGATCGAGGCCGGTGCGACCCGCTTCGTCAGTGCCGATATCGATCGCCTGATCAAAGGCCCTGTAAAGATCGACGGCACTCTGTCGATGACCCCCGAAACGATCTCCTACGATCCGCTGACGCTGGAAAGCGCCAGTATCGGCGGCACCTTGACCGGCTCCTACACGATTGCCGAAAACACGCTCGCCACCGGCTTCAAGCTCTTTGCTTTGCCTGCCGTCCTGCCCCCGACGCTGGCAGAAAAATTCGACACCACCATCGCCATCACCGGTAATCTCGGCACCGGTCCGTACGGCAGCCTTACCGTCAGCGATCTGGCCCTCAAGTCCGGAACGATCGAGGTCGCCGGATCGGGGGCGCTGGAAACAGGAAAACTGAAGGCTGCGATCAGCGGCACCGTTTCCGAAATCGGCAAATTCCTCGCAGACGCCAAGGGCGCCGCCCGTTTCAAGGCGGATGTCAGCGGCCCGCTCGACGCTTTGGCTGTCAAGGCAGAGGTAACCGCGAACGGCGCGACCCTTGCCGGACGTACCTTGAACGATCTCGCCGTCAACGCCGATGCGACGGTGGGCCAGAACGGTCCCAATGCGACGGTGACAGCCACAGGTTCGCTGGATGGACAGACGATCAATGCCAAGGCCGAAATCGCTTCCGCCAAGGGCGCCACCAGCCTTCCCTCGATCGAAGCGACGATCGGGCAGAACACGCTGAAGGGCGCGCTGGATCTGACGCAGGACTTTCAGCCGAACGGCTCACTCGCCTTTAATTTCCCCGACCTCGGCCTGTTGGCCGCCATGGCCGGACAAACTGTGTCAGGGGACCTTGCAGGCACGGCCAGCGTCAAGTCTGAAAACGGCGTCACTTCGGTTGCCGTCAGGGCCAATGGATCAAGCATTACACGCGGCGATCTGGTGATCAGCAAGCCCGCCGCCGACATCACCATTGCCAATCTGAAGGCCCTGGCGATCAAGGGCGCGGTGACGGTGGAAGAGGTCAACCAAGGCGACACGCGCCTCGCCGGCCTCAAGCTCGGCTTCGAACAACAAGGCCCGAAAACGAACTTCGACCTTGATGGCACCTATGACGCCGCGCCGCTGACAGCGCGTGGAGACCTCCAGAGCGCAGGCGGCAAGACAACGATCAATCTCCAGTCCTTCGCCGCCGCTCCAAAGAAAATACCGCTGCAGCTCGCAGCCCCGACGGCGATTACGATCGAGAACGGCGCGGTTACGCTGCGGGACTTGGCCATTGCTGCATCCGGCGGCACGGTGACGCTTAACGGCAGCGCCGGCGAAAGGCTGGATGTAACCGCGACGCTTGCCGGCATCGATGCACGCCTGCCGCTCGAAAATGGCGAGGCCCATGTCGTGCTCGACACGGGCACAATATCGATCACCGGCGACATGCAATCCGCCGTCCTCGACGTCCGGGCCGGCGTCGGTCAGCTGGCCCTGCCGCAAGGCCGCATCGAGGCGATCAAACTGACAGCCCACAGCGACGCCTTCAACCTGTCGGCCCAGACCGGCCTGATCAAAACCAGCATCGAGACCGGCAACACCCAACTGACAAGCGCCGATCTCGACAGGCTGGTCAAGGGACCGATGAAGGTCGAGACCGTTCTGGACGTCTCGCCTGAACGGATCGGCTTCGATCCCGCCACCATCGACAGCAGCAATCTCGGCGGCACAGTCGATGGCTCGTTCGATATTGCCGCAAAGGCCCTGAATGCAGGCTTCAACCTCTCGCTCCTTCCCGCCGCCCTGCCAGCATCGCTCGCGCCGAAGTTCGACACGCCGGTCACCCTCTCGGGCATGGTGACCACCGGTGCCAATGGCGCGGTGGATGTCACCCGGCTGGCCGTCAGCTCCGGAACGATCCAGGCGGCCGGCTCCGTCGGCCTCAAGGATGGAGCCCTGACGGCCGCCCTCACCGGCACGCTGCCCGATCTCGGCAAGGTGCTGGCGGATGCAAGCGGCATCGCCGACTTCAAGGTCGATGCCGCCGGCCCGCTCGACAATCTCGGCATCAAGGCGGAGCTCACCTCCAGCGGTGCGACGCTGGCCGGCCGCACGCTGAGCGACCTGCAGCTTTCAGCCGACGCAACCGCCAATCCGAAAAACCCGCAGGCGAAAATCAAGGCCACCGGCGCCCTCGGCGGCCAGGCCATCAACGTCAATGCAGACCTTGTCTCGGAAGAAGGCCGCACCAGCGTTCCGGTCCTTCAAGTGCAGGTCGGCGACAACACCCTGAACGGCAAGATCCAGTTCACCACCGATTTCCTGCCGCAGGGCACGATCGATTTCACATTCCCCGATGTCGGCCTGCTGGCCGCCATGGCGGGCGAAAAGGCGTCGGGCGACATTGCCGGATCGGCCTCGATCAACAGCGACGGCGGCAAGACCTCGATCGCGCTGAAGGCCAGCGGCTCGGGCATCAAGCGCGGCGATCTCGTCATCACCAAGCCGGTCGCCGACATCACCATCGCCGACCTCAAGGCACTGGCGATCAAGGGCAATCTCTCCGTCGAAACATTCGCGCAAGGGCAAAACCGCGTCGGCGGCCTGAAGCTCGACTTCACCCAGCAGGCCGGGAAAACCGACGTGACGCTGGACGGCCAATACGATGGAGCACCGCTCAACCTGCGTGCCGCTATCGAGACGGCGAACGGCAAGACGATCGTCAATCTCGCCTCCTTCACTGCCGCACCGCGAAAGATCCCGGTGAAGCTGTCGGCACCGGCGACGATCACCATCGAGAACGGCAAGGTCAGCCTGCAGAAGCTGACAATCGGCGCTTCGGGAGGTACGATTGCGGTGACCGGCTCGGCCGGCGAGCAGCTTGACCTCACCGTCGCCCTCAACGCACTGCCGGCCAGCCTCGCCAACACCTTCGCACCCTCGCTCGGCGCGGATGGCGCCATTGGCGGCACCGTTGGCGTCAAGGGGACGCCGGCCGCACCGGTCGTCTCCTATGACCTGCGCTGGGCCAACGCAGCCGTGGCACAGGCCAGGTCTGCCGGCGTCGGCGCCCTCGACATCGCCGCGAAAGGCCAGTTTGCCAACAACAGCGTAACGCTCGGCACCATCATCAACGGGGCGGGCGGCCTTGCCTTCAAAGGCAATGGCAAGGTCGGCATCACCGGCAACAGGCCGATCGACATGAAGCTGTCGGGCAACCTGCCCTTCGGCCTCGCAGCCGCGCTTCTGGCACAGCAGGGCTTCACCCTGACTGGTGCTGCCAATGTTGATCTTTCCATCACGGGTGCAGCGACAGCGCCGCAGGTGACCGGCACGATATCCACCGCTGGCGCGCGTCTCGTCGATGTCCGCCGCAACCTTGCAATCACCGACCTTGCTGCAAATGTTTCACTCGACGGCAAGCAGGCGACCATCCAGAAGCTCTCCGGCAAGCTTGCCAGCGGCGGTTCGCTCGATATTACAGGGACGGTCGGTATCGCCCCCGGCTCCGGCTTCCCGGCTGATCTTGCCATCCGCCTTGCCAAGGCGGCCTATGTCGATGGCAGCCTGTTCACCGCCAGTGTCGATGGCGCAATGACCCTCAAGGGCTCTTTGACCGCAATGCCGGTGCTGGGCGGCAAGGTGACGATCCAGAAGGCCGCCATCACCATCCCGGAAAAGCTGCCTGCCTCGCTGTCGGAAATCAACATCAAGCACAAGAACGCCCCGGCCAAGGTCAAACAGATGCAGGCGGATATCCGCAAGGATACCGGCGGCGACGGCGCCAAAGGCGGCGGCGGCATCGCTTTTGACCTGGCGGTGAGCGCACCCAGCAAGCTGTTTGTCCGGGGACGCGGCATCGATTCCGAGCTTGGCGGCGATCTGACCATTCGCGGTACGGCAATTGAACCGGCAGTTTCCGGCGGCTTCGAAATGCGGCGCGGGCGGCTGGAAATTCTCGGAAAGCGCCTCAATTTTACCGATGGCACGATCACCTTTGGCGGCAACCTGATCCCGGCGCTCGACCTCGACGCCACCTCCACCGCCGGGTCAACGACAGTCACCGTCAATGTCGCAGGCCCCGCCAACAATCCCGCCATCACCTTTTCCTCCTCGCCGGCTCTGCCGCAGGATGAAATCCTGGCGCAGTTGATCTTCAACCGTTCACTGTCGAAACTGTCGGCACTGCAGATAGCCCAGCTGGCAAGCGCCGTCAGCGAACTGGCCGGCGGCGGCTCCAATTCGCTTTTGAGCGGCCTGCGCAACAAGCTTGGCGTCGATGATCTGGATGTCTCCACGGATGCAACCGGCGGCGCCACGGTGACAGCCGGCAAATATTTGAACGAGCGCACCTATCTCGAGCTTCAATCCGGGTCGGAAGCCGGTGGCGGCAAGGCGATCATCAATCTCGACGTCGGCCGCGGCGTCAAGCTGCGCGGAGAGGCGGGAGCCGGCGGCGCAGGCGGGGGAATATTCTATGAAAAGGAATATTGAGGTTTAAAACGCCGCCGAGATCTTGCTGGTCTTCAAGAGGATGTTCGTCTCCGTCAGGTTGATCCCGTCGATCAGCCGGATGAGCCGCAGTGTTTCGTCGAAGGTGCCGAGATCCTTGTCTTCCAGCTCGGCGATGAAGTCCCAGCGGCCATTGGTCGAATGCAGCGCACGCACCTGCGGCAGGCCGCGCAACTGCGTGGCGACGCGGTCGGCCATCTTGCCGTGAATTTCGATCATCACGATGGCACGCACGCCGCTGCCGGAAAGCTCGGCTCCGGTGCGGATGGTGAAGGCGGCGATCGTGCCTGATGCCACCAGCCGGTCGATCCGGGCGGCGACGGTTGCACGCGATGCGCCGGTCGTGGCTGCAAGGGTGGAAACGGGCGTGCGGGCGTTGTGACGCAGCGCACTGATCAGGGCGTGGTCGAGATCATCGAGACTTGTCATTCTGTCCATCCACACTTCTCATAGTGTCAATTATTGCAATCTATTTGCCAGTTTTCCATCTATTTGCCAACGAACAAACCCGTATAATCCGCCCACAAACCGGGCAAACCGGGCATCACGCGAACTTGCGGGGAAGACCATGGCTGAATCCAAGAAAAACATCGTGCTCATCGGCGCACCACTCGAAGAAGGCTCCGGCCGGCGTGGTGCCGCAATGGGTCCGGCGGCTCTGCGCATCGCGGGCGTCGATACCATCCTTGCTGGCCTTGGCCACAGCGTCACGGATGAAGGCGACCTGAAGCCTCTGCCGGCCCGCGACCTCGCCAACCATCCGAAAGCCAACAATCTGCAAATTGTCGCAGCCATCACCCGGGCGCTGGACGAAGCCGTTCATCACGCTGCCCGCGCCGGCAAATTCCCGTTGATTCTCGGCGGTGACCACGCTTTGTCGATGGGTTCGGTATCCGGCATGGCACGCTATGCCAAGGAACAGGGCCGCCCGCTCTTCGTGCTCTGGCTTGATGCGCACGCCGATTTCAACTCGCCGGCAACGTCGCCCTCCGGCAACATGCACGGCATGCCGGTCGCCTTCTTCTGCGGCCAGGCGGAATTCGCACCGATCCTCGACAAGAACCGCCCGATGGTCGATCCGAAAAACGTCTTCCAGGTCGGCATCCGTTCCGTCGATGACCGCGAGCGCGAAGAAATCGCCGAGCACGGTGTCAACGTCTACGACATGCGTGCCATCGACGAGACCGGCATGGCCCATATCATGCATGAGATCATCGCTACGATCAAAGCCGCCAACGGCCTGCTGCATGTCAGCCTCGACGTCGATTTCCTCGATCCCGAGCTGGCGCCGGGCGTTGGCACCACGGTCCCGGGCGGCGCAACCTTCCGCGAAGCGCACTTGATCATGGAAATGCTCTGCGACAGCGGCCTCGTCTCCTCGCTCGATCTGGTCGAGCTGAACCCCTTCCTCGACGATCGCGGCAAGAGCGCCCGCATTCTCGTCGAGCTGACCGCAAGCCTGTTCGGCCGCCGTATTCTCGATCGCCCGACCCGCAGCGCCTGAGCCAATAACAAAGCCACTGGAGGATCCATGAACACGACCAACGCACTGATCGAGACCGAATACCGGCTGGGCGCACACAACTACAAGCCGATCGACGTCGTGCTGTCGCGCGGTGAAGGCGTTTACGTCTGGGACCTCGACGGCAACCGTTATCTCGACTGCCTGTCGGCCTATTCCGCCGTCAACCAGGGCCATTGCCACCCGAAGATCCTGGCGGCAATGATCGAGCAGGCGCAGAAGCTGACGCTGACATCGCGCGCCTTCCGCAACGATCAGCTGGCGCATTTCTATGAGGAACTGGCAGCACTCACCGGCAGCCACAAGATCCTGCCGATGAACTCCGGTGCCGAAGCCGTCGAGACCGCCGTCAAGGCAGTGCGCAAATGGGGCTACGAGGTCAAGGGCGTCGCGGAAAACAAGGCGGAGATCATCGTCTGCTCCAACAATTTCCATGGCCGCACCATGGGTATTGTCGGCTTCTCGACCGACCCCGACGCACGCTCCGGCTTCGGTCCGTTCGCACCCGGTTTCAAGACCGTTCCGTTCGGCGATATCGAGGCGTTCCGCGCGGCGATCAATGAAAACACCGTTGCCTTCCTGATCGAACCGATCCAGGGCGAGGCCGGCGTGATGATCCCGCCGCAGGGTTATTTCCCCGAGGTTCGGGCGCTTTGCTCCAAGCACGGCATTACGCTGATCCTCGACGAGATCCAGACCGGCCTTGGCCGCACCGGCAAGCTGCTCGCCGAAGAACACGAAGGCATCGAGGCCGATGTGACGCTGATCGGCAAGGCGCTGTCCGGCGGCTTCTATCCGGTCTCGGCCGTTCTTTCCAATTCCGAAGTGCTCGGTGTCCTGAAGCCCGGCCAGCACGGCTCGACCTTCGGCGGCAATCCGCTCGCCTGTGCCATCGCCCGCGCCTCGCTGAAAGCGCTGACCGAGGAAGACATGATCGGCAACTCCGCCCGCATGGGCGACCGCTTCCAGGCCGGTCTCAAGGACATCCGCTCCAACATCATCAAGGACGTGCGCGGCCGTGGCCTGATGCTGGCCGTCGAGCTGGTGCCTGAAGCTGGCGGCGCCCGCAAATATTGCGAAGCGCTGAAGGAGCGCGGCATCCTTGCCAAGGACACCCACGGCGACACGATCCGCATCGCCCCGCCGCTGGTCATCACCGCGGATCAGGTCGATTGGGCCGTCGAACAGTTTGCAGGCGTTCTGGCCTCGATTTGATCGTCAAGTACCCGCACCGGCTGGCCGTTCAGCCGGTGCGCATTCCTTTCGGACGAAAAATCATCTTTTAACGATTTTCGATATAAGGTTCTTTTCAAGGCGCGAACGGCTACCCGGCCGTGCATGACGCATCGCCCTCGACCGGATGTAACCGGCATTCCAGACAATTTATCCGACGCAGCACGCGCCAGGCGGAAACACCTCCGCAGCAGCACGCAGCCGAAGACTGTCCAAAAGCTGCGCGCCAGAACGCCAGCCGAAGCCGCAACCGGAAGGAACCGCAGATGACAAATGCATTGAAAGTGGCAGGTTTCGACAGCGAAACGCTGGAAATCATCGCCTTCCGTCTTCATGATCAGGAATTCTGCGTGAAGACGACGACGATCCGCGAAATCCGCGGCTGGGCGCCCTCGACGCCGATCCCGCATTCACCGGCCGACGTCCTCGGCGTCATGAACCTGCGCGGCACCGTCATCCCGATCATCGACCTTGCCCACAAACTCGGCATGAAGTCGACGGTCGCCAACGAGCGCAGCGCCATCGTCGTTGCCGAAGTCCACAACATGGTCATCGGCCTTGTCGTCGACCGCGTCTCCGACATCCTGACCGTCCGCGGCGATCAGGTTCAGCCGGTTCCGGAAATCACCACATCGTTCGACAAGAGCTATGCGGAAGGCATCATCGCCAACGAGACAGGCATGATCTGCTTCCTCAACCTTGCCCGCATGTTCAAGGAACGCGAAATGGACGACGTGGCGGCCTGATCGCTGCCATTCATCATCCGACTGAAGAGCGGCTTCGGCCGCTCTTTGCATTTCAGGCGATTGCGGTGTCCGGCGCATCCTCGCCGACGAAAAACCGGCGGCGGTACTCGCCCGGTGACAGGCCAAGCAGCTTGCGGAAGATTTTTCGGAAGGCACCAGGGTCCTCGTAGCCGATCTGCCAGGCAATCTGCTCCACCTTGATACTGGAAATCTCCAGTAACTCCCGTGCCTTGGCGATCCTCAGCTGCTGGCAATATTCCGTCGGGTTGATGCCCGTTGCCTTCTGGAAGCGGCGCAGGAACGTGCGTTCCCCGAGTCCGGCTCGCCCCGCCATCATTTCCAGCGTGATCTTTTCCGTATGATGCGCCTGCAGCCAGTGCTGGATTTTCAGCACCGCCTCGTCGCCGTGATGCAGTTTTGGCGCGAACGTGCTGTAAAAGGTCTGTTCGCGTCCGGACGCGTCGACCAGCATGAAGCGCGCGGTCGCGAGCTGGATGCTCGGGCTCATGAAGCGGGCAGTGAGTTTCAGCCCAAGATCGATCCAGGCCATCATCGCACCGGCAGTAATAATATCGCCATCGTCAATGATCAGCTTGCTGACATCAACCTTGATGCCGGGGAATTTGCCTGAAATCTGGTCCGAATGGCTCCAGTGGGTCGTCGCCAGCCGCCCGGCCAGCAATCCGGTTTCGGCCAGAAGATAGGCACCCCCGCAGATCGAGCAGATTGTCGTGCCCGCAGCATGCTGCGCCCTGACCCACTCCGGCAGGACGCCCATGCGCTCGCCGACGGGCAGGTTGGTGAGGCTCGGCGGCAGGATCAGCGCGATCAACCCTTTGTGCGGTCCGGGATGGCTGTCGAACACTTTCGTCACGTCGCGGCCGTCCTCCGACAGCTGCCAGTGGCTGACGCGAATGCGGGCGGGCGCACGTCCGCCCTGCTCCTCGCTCATCAGATTGGCCACGTGAAAAAGGTCCGTCAGCCCGTGGATCGCAGCGCGCTGGGCCTCCGGATAGATGACGATGCCGATCTCTGCTGGTTCAACGTGCGCCATTTGTCACTTCCGTCCCGCTTAATGTCAGTTTCGCCAATCCCGAGTTTAGGCACCGCTTGGTATCAAAGCAACAAGACGGGCGGCGGAAACGGGGATACCGGAAACAGAGCCGACCATCGAGGAAAAACAACCGGATAGAACCAAAGGGAACACGACCATGACCATCCACACTTCGACCGAAAGCGCCGCTCTCACGCGTCGCACCATGCTGATCGGTGCCACCGGCATGGCAGGCCTCGCAGGCTTCTCGGCAGCCTCGGCATCAGCAAATTCCGCAGTCTCCAACACATCCGCAAGCGAAGGGACCAAGACCATGGCAAGCAGGATCATCACCCGCGACGGCGTTGAAATCTACTACAAGGACTGGGGTCCGAAGGACGGCAAGGTCGTCATTCTCAGCCACGGCTGGCCGCTGTCGGCCGACAGCTGGGAAGCCCAGGCCTTCCACCTTGCCAATAACGGCTTCCGCGTCATCACCCATGACCGCCGCGGCCACGGCCGGTCCTCCCAGCCCTGGGACGGCAATGACATGGACCACTATGCCGACGACCTCTCCGACCTGATCGAACAGCTCGACCTCAAGGACATTTTCCTCGCCGGTTTCTCCACCGGCGGCGGCGAGATCACCCGCTATATCGGCCGCCACGGCACCGGCCGCATCGCCAAGGCGGGCCTGATCTCCGCCGTGCCGCCGCTGATGGTCAAGACCGAGGCCAACCCGCTCGGCCTGCCGAAGGAAGTCTTCGACGGCATCCAGGCCGCCAGCGTTGTCGATCGTTCAAAACTCTACAGGGACATCGCCTCAGGCCCGTTCTTCGGCTTCAACCGTCCGGGCGCCGTCGCCTCGCAGGGCATGATCGACAGCTTCTGGCTGCAGGGCATGATGGGCGGCCACAAGAACACCTATGACTCGATCGTCGCCTTCTCGCAGACCGATTTCACCGAGGACCTGAAGAAGTTCGACGTACCGACGATCATCATCCACGGCGACGACGACCAGATCGTGCCGATCGACGCCGCCGGCCGTGCCTCGAAGAAGCTCGTGCCACATGCCATCCTCAAGGTCTATGCCGGCGCGCCGCACGGCATCACCGACACCCACAAGGAGCAGCTCAACGCCGACCTGCTCGAATTTGCCCGGTCGTAGCACCGGATCCTCCGGCACCGCCGCCTCCCGCGGTGCGGGAACCGCCTCACCCTTAAACACGCCACACTGGAGCTTTGTCATGACCCGAGCCGTCGTTGCCACCGAGACCCTCGCCGATACCAGCCGCCGTCAGTTCCTGGCGCTTGGGGCGGCCTTCGCCACTCTCCCATTCTGGCCAAAGACCACGTTTGCCACCGAAACCCACCGCATCGCCCAGGGCAATTTCGACATCACCGTTCTCAGCGACGGCTATTTGACGCTGCCCGCCGACATCATCATGCCGGAAGCGACGCCTGCCGAGCGCGCCGACATCCTGAAGCGCCTCGGCGGTAATGCCGACAGTGCGCCGATGCCCGCCAACATTCCGGTTATCCGCACGGGCAAGGACATCATCGTGGTGGACGTCGGCTCGGGCACGAATTTCCAGGCCACAGCCGGCATGTTCGATAAAAATTTCGACATTACCGGTATCGACCCGAACGAAGTCACCAAGGTGATCTTCACTCATGCGCATCCGGATCATACCGGCGGTACGCTGATGGAGACGGGAAGCTTACGCTTTCCCAACGCCGAGTATTTCGTCTCCGAGAAGGAATGGGCGTTCTGGACAGACCCGGATTTCGAAACCAAGATGCCGAAGGTCCTGCACAGCTTTGCCCGCGGTGCCCAGCGCGACCTGTTCGCGGTCAAGGACCGGGTCAGACTGGTGAAGGACGGAGACGATATCGTCACTGGCATGCGGGTGCTCGACACGGCCGGCCACACGCCTGGCCATATCTCGCTGGAACTTGCCGGCGGCGACGGGATGATCATCTCGGCCGACGCCGCCACCAACCGGATCGTTTCCTTCGAGCATCCCGGCTGGAAATTCGGCTTCGACACGCTGCAGGACGTGGCCATCAGGAACCGCCAGAAACTGATGGACCGCGCCGCCACCGATCGCATCAAGCTGCTCGGCTACCATTGGACCTATCCCGGCATCGGCTATGCCGAACGCAAGGGCACCGGCTACCGGTTCGTTGTGGCATGAGGTCGGCGAGCGGAACAAAACCGGTGCAGGACTGTTATCAACGTAGCTCATTCACGGAGGCAATTTCCATGCACGTAATCGGCACTCAGGTCCACCCGCAGCCTTCATCCGGGCTGATGACCGTTGAATTTGTCGGTGAAGGCGGCGATGTCATTTCCGTTCAGATGCGCGGGACTGAAGCCGACGGCCTCAACCGGCTCAATGCCATCGAAAGGGCCAAGGCGCTCATGCTTCAGGTGGCGACTTCCGCGCAGCCGGATGACGGTGATGCGCAGGCAGACATTCACTCTGCCGGTGATAAAGAGAACGAATCCCCGGCTGTGATTTCACTGCGGAGTGCAAGAGCAGCCCACGATACCGCTACATTGGAAGAAGAACTGGACGAAGGGCTGGAATCGTCCTTCCCCGCCAGCGATCCGGTCTCGGCAACCGTCAGCTCCATCCCCAGCGGCCGCGCCGATACTGAGGAAGCCAAAAAGCAATAACTTTCTTTGTTCGCAAGAGGCCGCTCGCCGTACCGGGGAGCGGCCTCTTGCTGTGCAGCCATCCGCCGGTCAAAACCATCCAGAATACGCTTGACCAGCGCCGGGTAGTCCTCATCAAAGTGATGGCCGCCGTCTATGGCGATGACTTCGACGCCGGTACCCTTCAGCGTCGGGCAGACATCGTCTTGAAAAGCATCATTGTCGCGCGAGGTCCATCTCATGACCGCGACAGCATTGACCGTTTCCGCGCGCCAGCCTATCTCGGTTTCATGACAGAGCACATCGATGCAAAAAAGCCCGACGAATCGATATTGAGCGCCCTGCGCGCCAAGCTGCGCATGCTCTATCTCGGGACCAGCGCCCGGGCGATCCGATTCCAGGTCACCATGGCGATCATCGATCTTGCCATCATCATCTTCTTCCTCGCCGGCCCCTATTTCGCTGCGGGCCAAACCTACCTCATCATCGACTATGCAATCGCCGCCCTGATCGCCTTTGAGCTTGGCGGGCGGGCGCTGATCGCCTCAAGCCTCCGGCGCTGGCTGACCCGGCCGATGACGTGGGTCGATATCGCGATCCTGGCGACGCTATTGTTTCCGGCGCAATTTTCCAACTTCGCCTTCCTGCGCGCCTTCCGCATCTGGTCGCTCGGCCAAAGCAAGGTCTTCACACTTCTGATCAAGCGGGCGGGTTATGCCGAATGGGAAGACGTCATCCGCGCCTGCATCAACTTCGTCACCTTCCTTTTCCTCGTTACCGGCTTTGTCTACACGGCCTTCTTCTATCATCAGGCCGCCGGCGTCGAAGGGTTTGTCGATGCGCTCTATTTCACCGTCGCCACCATCACGACGACAGGCTTCGGCGACATCACCCTGCCCGGTACGCTCGGCAAGCTGACCTCGATCGTGACGATGATCTTCGGTATTTCGCTGTTCGTGCGGCTGGCACAGGCGATCGTGCGCCCGCACAAGGTCGTCTTCCCCTGTCCGCAATGCGGCCTGCAGCGCCATGACGCCAACGCGGTGCACTGCAAGGCCTGCGGTCATGTCCTGAACATTCCCGACGAAGGCAACTGAGGCCCCTCTTGCCAACGTGACCAGGGCACGGAAGCAACCAAATTTGGCCTTCTCATCAAACCGGAGCGAATGTTAATATACGCCCCAGGCAACACTTGGGGGGAAGTCACATGCCGCGCATCGCAAAGCTCTATTTTCGTACCGCCATCATTTTCCTGATCATCGGAATCTCGATGGGACTGAACATGGCCATCTCGCAGGATCATAGCGCCATCGGTGCGCATGCCCATGCCAACCTGCTCGGCTGGGTGACGATGGCGATCTTTGGCGGATACCACGCGCTGAACCCTGCCAAGGCGGAGCGGCGGATCGCGATGATCCAGTATTGCGTCTACACGGCGGGCGTCGCCCTGATGGTGCCGGCGCTCTACCTCATGCTCACCGGAAATCCGGCGATGGAGCCTGTTGTCGCGATTGCGTCGCTGATCACATTCGCGGGCGTCTTGCTGTTCGCAGTGATCATCTTCAGCAGCGAAGCGGCGACCCGCCCTGCAGTTACCGCGCATTAGGCCGCTTACGAATTTCAACGCCGGGGGAATTCCTATACCGCGCTGGGTCTTGAGCCCGGCGCGTCCAACTTGCATATACCGCCGTCTTCTTTCCGGCAGCAAATTTCTGCCCCCGCGCGATGGTATGGCTTCTTCTATTTTACACCTTGATATGTCTGTTTTTTCTCGACAATACCTATCGCGAGGGCAAGACGGCAGGCTGAGTGAAAAATCTCCACCATCCAGCCCGGAACATATGTCAGGATGGGCTTGGCATAGACAAGAAGCGCCGGATGACCAAGGCATATGGGTCGATGATGTCTGAGGCCGGCGGGAACCGCGGAGTTCAGGTTTCGGCATGAAGGGAGAGCGGAAAAGCCGGTCCGGGAAGGTCTTCTTTCTCGTCGCTGTCGGGCTGGTCTTTGCCGGCATCCTGGCGACGGTTCTGCTTGCCAATAGCCACCGCAATCTCGATCTGCTGCTGACCTATCTTGGCTATCCCCACCTGATGACGAAGGCCGACCCCGCACCCGGACACGTCAAGATAACCCAAAGCAGGGGCATACGAATGCCGCCGGCGCGCATGGTTTTGCCTGTCTACGCCTTTGCCGACTTCAAGGCGCCGGAGCAGCAGTTCATCCGCCTGATCCAGAGCGACCCGCGAACCCTGTGCGAGCAGTTGAAGAGCGGCGGCTTCGGCGACCTGGACTGGACCGTCAGCAGCGCCCACAAGGACAATTGGGAATGTTCGTCCTCGGTCGACCTTCCTCCTCCAAGCGCTGATGAGCCGGCCCAATCTTCGCTCTTCATCTTTATCAAGGGCGACGGCGAAAACCGCGTCACCTCGTTTCGCGTCAAGCTGAACATCGAAAATGCGGCCGATACGACGAAGGTCGCCGAACTCGGCGGGCGCGCAGCGAACATCTTCCTGCGCCAGGTCCGCTGGGGAACCCCGGAAGAGATCATCGGCAAGATTCATGCGCTCGAACCCTTCGACATCCGCAATTTCGGCAGCCGCATCCAGTTCAAGAAAGAATTCGGCGAAACGCCGCGCTACAATTTCCTCGCCAATCAGATCAATACGCCCGGCAAGAAGACGCCGGCGGATCTGTTCTTCGACCGGGGCAAATGGTTTCCGCTGACGGGAAGCGACGGTCTACCGATGATAGACGGCATGATGGCGGGGGAAAGCGCTGATGGATTGCCCCTTTCAGCCATCGACAATCCGGCACGGTGAACCACCTCGTCCACTCGCAGCACGCGATTACTGAACGCCGTAACCGGCGATTTCCATAGCTATCTCAAGAAAAACCGGACCATTTGGAGCCTCCGCACATTAACCACAAGGATAGCTTGCGCTCGCAATACCCCGGCAAAGTGAGTAATATTTAATAAAGCGTTAAAAATTGAAAATACATTTCCGGGATGAACCATTTTGAGAAATGACAAACAGAAACAGAGCTGAACCGCGGAGTATTACCTTCTGCTTCATGATTTCTGTTTTTGGCAAAAACCCGACTGATTTCTGCGGGCAAGTCATTCCTCGGCAAGGACCAACGCGATGGTGGCGCTGCCTGTGAAAAGCGCCGGGGGGCTTGAAGCCATGACGGAAAAAACGATGTTGCAACGGCCAGCCCCTATCCGAACAAAGGACAGCGGCCCGGGCAAAGCGCGGGCCACAATCCTTCCGGCCAACCAATCCCGGGCGGCCGGCAGCGATTTTCACGTCAATCCGGCCCGCTTGCCGAACGTGCCCAGTCAGTTTGCAGTCAAGCGCGCCATCGATGCCATCAGCGCTGCATTCGGACTGGTCATTCTTGCTCCCGTATTCCTTGTCATCGCAGTTCTCATCAAGCTGGACAGCAAGGGGCCGGTTTTCGCCCGGCAATTGCACACAGGCCTCGACGGAGCACCGTTCGAGCTCTTGACGTTCCGCTGCACGCATACCGGCCCCGGTGGCTTCGACAGCACCAATCAACCGGTCGCCAACGATCCGCGCTTCACGCCGCTCGGACACCTCTTGAACAGGCGCAGTCTCGACGCTTTGCCGCGATTGTGGAACGTTCTTGCCGGCGACATGTCACTGGTCGGCCCTCGCCCGCACGTTCCCGACATGCTGGCTGCGGGGCGCAGCTATAGTGACCTTGTTCAGGGTTATGAATACCGGCATCTGATGCGGCCGGGCCTGACCGGACTTGCCCGGTCCTGTGGCTCGCGCGGCCCTGCGGGGCCTCATTGGATGGCGATCCGCCAGATCGTCTGCGATGTCGACTATGTCAGGCAATTCTCGCTGCTTCTGGATATGAAGATTATCCTGCGCACCGCAATTCATGTGTTGAAGGGTAAAACGAGCCCTTAAAAAGACACGGCTGCACCGATCCGGCAGGACCAATGAAAAACCGCCCGAAGAGACAATCTTCGGGCGGTTTCTTTTTTCAGCCAAGGCTGAAAGCTGGGCCTCGGCGCCAATATGAACCGGCGCCGAATCCTATCTTACTGCCAGCTCTTGACCAGTTCGTCGTAGTTGATGGTCTGCGGCTTTTCTTTTTCGTTCTCGACTTTCAACTGCGGTGCGAGGTTGCCCTTGGAGACGGCATCCTTGTTCCAGTATTCGAGGTCATGCTCCTCCGCGAGCTTTGGGCCCATTTCGCCCTGAATACCGGCGCGTTCCAGGCGCTGCAGAACCTTTTCCTGCTCGGCGCACAGCGAATCCATGGCTTCCTGGGCGGTCTTCGCACCCGAGGAAGCATCACCGATCGCCTGCCACCACAGCTGGGCCAGCTTCGGATAGTCCGGGATGTTCGTGCCGGTCGGCGACCACTGAACACGGGCCGGCGAACGGTAGAACTCGATGAGACCACCGAGCTTCGGCGCACGTTCCGTAAAGCTCGGATGCTTGACGGTCGATTCGCGGATCAGCGTCAGGCCGACATGGCTCTTCTTGACGTCAACAGTCTTGGAGGTGACGAACTGCGCATAGAGCCATGCGGCCTTGGCGCGGTCATCCGGCGTGGATTTCAGAAGCGTCCAGGAACCGACGTCCTGATAACCGAGCTTCATGCCGTCCTTCCAGTAGACACCATGCGGGCTCGGAGCGAAGCGCCACTTCGGCGTACCGTCCGCGTTCACGACCGGCAGACCTTCCTTCACGAAGTCGGCGGTGAACGCCGTATACGTGAACATCTGCTGGGCGACCTCACCTTGCGAGGGAACCGGGCCGGATTCCGAGAAAGTCATGCCCTGAGCCGAAGCCGGTGCATAGGCCTTCATCCAATCGAGATACTTGCTGATCGAATAGACCGCTGCAGGGCCGTTGGTGTCGCCACCGCGGGCAACGCAGGAGCCGACCGGCTGGGACTTCTCGTTGACCTTGATGCCCCATTCATCGACCGGAAGGCCGTTCGGAAGGCCCTTGTCGCCGTTGCCGGCCATCGACAGCCAGGCGTCGGTGAAGCGCCAGCCGAGCGACGGGTCCTTCTTGCCGTAGTCCATGTGCCCATAGACCTTCTTGCCGTCGATTTCGCGGCCGGTGAAGAACTCGGCGATGTCTTCGTAAGCCGACCAGTTGACCGGGACGCCGAGATCGTAGCCGTACTTCGCCTTGAAGTCCGCCTTGTTCTTCTCGTCGTTGAACCAGTCATAGCGGAACCAGTAGAGGTTCGCGAACTGCTGGTCGGGCAACTGGTAGAGGTCGCCGTCCGGAGCTGTCGTGAACTTCGTGCCGATAAAATCGGCGAGGTCGAGACCGGGGTTGGTGACGTCCTTGCCTTCATTGGCCATCCACTTGGTCAGCGAGCGGGCCTGCTGGTAGCGCCAATGGGTGCCGATCAGATCCGAGTCGTTGACATAGGCGTCATAGACGTTTTCGCCCGACTGCATCTGCGTCTGCAGCTTTTCGACGACGTCGCCTTCGCCGATCAGGTCGTGCGTGATCTTGATGCCGGTGATCGCGGTAAAGGCCGGCGCCAGAACCTTGGATTCGTATTCATGCGTGGTGATGGTTTCGGAGACCACCTTGATATCCATGCCGGCAAAGGGCTTTGCCGCATCGACGAACCATTGCATTTCCGCTTCCTGGGCCGTGCGGTCGAGCGACGACAGGTCGCCCACTTCCTTGTCGAGGAACTGCTTTGCCTCGTCCATTCCTGCGAATGCGGATCCGGTAAAGGCCAGCAGCATAACTGCTGTCGATGTCAAAAGATGCCGTCGCATAGTTGTCCTCCCTTAAAGGTTTTGCGATTGCAATTTCAGACAGCCCGGTACCTCCCTGGCTGTCCGTTTCAGTAATCTTGCCTCAAACCAGCCTGAACACCCCGATGGCGTACACGACGGAAAGAACAAGAGCCCACCACACGTTGGGACCGACAAGTCCCAGCCATGCGAGATGAATGAACGCGCTGCCGAGCAGCGAGACGAAGAGACGGTCGCCGCGCGTCGTCTCGAAGCGCAGGATGCCGATACGCGGATTACCGCCGGGGCTGGCATATTCCCAGACCGCCATCAGCGACAGCAGCGCAAAGATGGTGAGGAAGAACATCGCGCCGGGGAAGGACCAGGCCATCCAGCCGCCGGGGATCAGCGGAGCGAACCAGTCGCGCGCGCCGTCCTTGATCGGCAGCGCCATGACAAGCAGCCCGGTCAGGGCAGCATAGACGGCGAGAACGGCGGCCAGCGCCACGGGCCAGCGATTGGTGCGTCGGGTTACAGTGGCCATTATACCCTCCCCAGGGCAAAGCCCTTGGCGATGTAGTTTCGGACGAAATAGATGACGATCGCGCCCGGGATGATGGTGAGCACGCCGGCTGCTGCCAACACGCCCCAGTCCATGCCGGATGCCGAGACCGTGCGGGTCATGATGGCGGCGATCGGCTTGGCGTCGGTCGTCGTCAGCGTCCGGGCGATCAGGAGTTCTACCCAGGAAAACATGAAGTTGAAGAAGGCCGCGACACCGATGCCGGACGCGATCAGCGGAATGAAAATCCGGATGAAGAAGCGCGGGAACGAATAACCGTCGATATAGGCGGTTTCGTCGATCTCCTTCGGCACACCGGACATGAAGCCTTCCAGGATCCAGACCGCCAGCGGCACGTTGAACAGGCAGTGCGCCAAGGCAACGGCGATATGCGTGTCGATCAGGCCAAAGGCCGAATAGAGCTGGAAGAATGGCAGCGCGAAAACGGCCGGCGGCGCCATGCGGTTGGTCAAAAGCCAGAAGAACAGGTGCTTGTCGCCGAGGAACCGGTAGCGCGAGAAGGCATAGGCCGCCGGCAGTGCCACCGAAACGGAGATCACCGTGTTCATCACCACATAGATGATCGAGTTGATATAGCCCTTGTACCAGGACGGATCGGTGAAGATCACGGCATAGTTCCGAAGCGTCGGCGCATGCGGATAGAGCGAGAACGCGCCGGTGATCTCGGTGTTCGTCTTGAAGCTCATGTTGACGAGCCAGTAGATCGGCAACAACAGAAAGAGGATGTAGATCGTGGGGACGAGCCAGGAGAGGCTGCGGCCGGATGCCAGTGGTGCAGATTGTGTCGCGGTGGTCATTGTTGTCCTCCCTCCGTCTCAGCTCTGCGCATCGCTATTGGTCATCACGGTGTAGAATATCCATGAGAGCAACAGGATGATCAGGAAGTAGATGAGCGAAAGTGCTGCTGCCGGGCCGAGGTCGAACTGGCCGATGGCCGTCTTGACGAGATCGATCGACAGGAATGTGGTGGCGTTTCCGGGACCGCCGCCAGTAACGACGAAGGGCTCGGTATAGATCATGAAACTGTCCATGAAGCGCAGCAGGAAGGCGATCAAAAGCACGCGCTTCATCTTCGGCAGCTGGATGTAGCGGAACACCGACCAGCGCGACGCGCCATCGATCTTGGCTGCCTGGTAGTAGGCGTCCGGGATCGAGACGAGGCCTGCATAGCAAAGCAGCACGACAAGGCTCGTCCAGTGCCAGATGTCCATGACGATCAGGGTCACCCAGGCATCGAAGACATTGTTGACGTAGTTGTAGTTGATGCCGAGAGCTGCCAGCGTATAGCCGAGCAGGCCGATGTCGACGCGGCCGAACACCTGCCAGATGGTGCCCACGACATTCCACGGAATGAGCAGCGGCAGTGACATCAGGACGAGGCAGACGGGAACGCCGAGCCCTTTCTTCGGCATGTTGAGGGCGATCAGAATACCGAGCGGAATCTCGATCGCCAGGATAATGCCGGAGAAGATCAGGTTGCGTGTCAGCGCGTCCCAGAAGCGGTCCGAATGCAGGACGTCGGTGAACCAGTCGGTTCCCGCCCAAAAGAATTCATTGTTGCCGAAAGTGTCCTGAACCGAATAGTTGACCACCGTCATCAGCGGGATGACCGCCGAGAAAGCGACCAGTATCAGCACCGGCAGGACCATGAACCAGGCCTTGTTGTTCCAGGTTTTTTCCATAATCAGGCCTCCCCGCCCACACGCCAGCTATCGGCGTAAATGTTGACTGCGGACGGATCAAAAGTGACGCGCGGTTCCGCCGGGATTTCGCCGTCCTCATGGACGACGATGGCGATCGGCCGATTGGCGAAGGTGGCGCGGACGATCTTCTGGCGGCCGATGTCTTCGACCTTGGAGATCGTCACCGGCATGCCTTCGCGGCCGAGACGGACGAATTCCGGGCGGATACCGAGCTCGGTCTTGGCACCGGCGGCGATCTTCGGCGCAAAGGACAATGCGACTTTCTGGCCATCGAGATCGACGGACGATCCATCGATCTTTGCCGGCAGCACGTTCATCCCCGGCGAACCGATGAAATAGCCGACGAAGGTGTGCTTGGGCTTCTCGAAAAGCTCGGCCGGCGTGCCGATCTGAACGATCTCGCCGTCATACATGACGACGACCTTGTCGGCGAAAGTCAGCGCCTCGGTCTGATCGTGGGTGACATAGACCATGGTGAAGCCGAACTGCTTGTGCAGCCGCTTCAGCTGCGAGCGCAGCACCCATTTCATATGCGGGTCGATCACCGTCAGCGGTTCGTCGAACAGGATGGCGCTGACATCGGAGCGGACGAGGCCGCGGCCGAGCGAAATCTTCTGCTTCTGGTCGGCCGTCAGCCCCTGCGCCTTTTTCTTCGCACGATCGGAAAGGCCGATCATTTCGAGGATTTCCTTGACGCGGCGGTCGACTTCGCCTTCCGGGACATGCCGGTTGCGCAGCGGGAAAGCCAGATTGTCATAGACCGTCATCGTGTCGTAGATGACCGGGAACTGGAACACCTGGGCAATATTGCGGTCCTGCGTCGACAGGTTGGTGACGTCCTTGCCGTCGAACAGGATCTTGCCTTCCGACGGCTGCAGAAGCCCGGAAATGATGTTAAGCAGGGTGGTCTTGCCGCAGCCGGAGGGACCAAGCAGCGCATAGGCGCCGCCGTCGTTCCATTCGTGATGCACTTCCTTCAGCGAATAGTCCGAAGGCTTTTTCGGGTTCGGGCCGTAGGCGTGGCGGATATGGTCGAGATTGATGCGTGCCATGGTTTTCTCCTCACGCTCCCCGAACAGTCTGGCTACCGGTAGAGCCGCCGATCGCCCGTCCATCCGGCCCGAAGGCCATCAGATGGCGGGTATCGACGAAAAGCTCGATCGCCGTGTCCGGCTCGATGTCGTGAATGCCGTGCTCGAGCATGACCCAGCGCGAACCGGCGCAATCGACATGGATGAAACTTTCCGAGCCGGCGATTTCCGAAATGATGATGCGCGCCTTCAGCACAGCCGCCGTCTCGTGCGGGCGGGCAAGCGACAGATGGTGCGGATGAAAGGCGACCGTGTAGGGGCCATCAGCAATACCGGCCAGATGCGCCGGCACCGGCAGGACCGGGATGCCGTCCCGATCGAAGGTGTCGCCGGACTTCACGAGATCAATCGTGTTGAGCGGCGGATCGGCAAAAGTCTTGGCGGTGGCGATATCAGCCGGCTTGCGGTAGACCGAAATGGTCGGGCCGAACTGGCTGATGCGGCCCTGACTGAGCGTCGCCGTATTGCCGCCGAGAAGCAGCGCTTCCTGTGGTTCGGTGGTCGCATAGACGAAGATCGAGCCGGACGCCGCAAACAGTTTCGGCAATTCCTCGCGCAACTCTTCGCGCAGCTTGTAGTCAAGGTTGGCGAGCGGCTCGTCGAGCAGCACCAGGCTGGCATTCTTGACGATGGCGCGCGCAAGCGCCGTGCGCTGCTGCTGGCCACCGGACAGGTTGAGCGGCGTGCGTTCCAGATAGGGCGTCAGCTTCATCAGCTCGGCCGCCTTGCGGACCTCGCGATCGATCGTTGCATGATCCTTGCCGGAAATGCGCATCGGCGAGGCGATGTTTTCATAGACCGTCATCGCCGGATAGTTGATGAACTGCTGATAGACCATGGCGACAGAGCGATCCTGCACGCGCACGCCGGTCACGTCCTTGCCATCGAACGTGATGGTACCGGTGGTCGGCTTGTCGAGGCCCGCCATCAGCCGCATCAGCGACGTCTTGCCGGACAGCGTCGGGCCCAGCAGCACGTTGAGCGAGCCCCGCTCGAGCACAAGATCGGTCGGGTGGACATGCGTATCCGCTCCGACAACCTTGGTTATGTTTTTCAGTTCAAGCATTCTCAGGCTTCCTCCCAGCCATCGGCAGCGCCATGCAGGCGCGGCCCTCAGGCAACGCTGCGGATAGTCTCCCGCATGTATTCTTCCAACCCGGCGGCTTCCGCCTGGGTCAATTTCAATCCGAGCTTGGTGCGGCGCCACAGCACATCCTCGGCATGCCGCGCCCATTCCTGGCCAATCAGCCACTGCACCTCGACCTCGTAGAGATCGGCACCGAAATGAGCCCCAAGGTCTTCCGCCTTGCCCGCATTTCCAAGCAGGCTTGCCGCCAGCGTACCGTAAAGCCGGATCAGGCGGCGCGCGTGGCGCTCAACCAGAAACGGATAGCGGCTCTTGAGTTTCGCAACTTCGGCGTCATAGGCGGTGGCCGGAAAATCGCCGCCCGGAAGCACGCTTTTCGCGGTCCAAGGATTGCCCTTGGCGCCGATCGCACCGGCGATCTTTTCCAGCGCATGCTCACTAAGCCGCCGGTAGGTCGTCAGCTTGCCGCCGAAGACATTGAGCAGCGGCGCCTCGCCGGCACCGCCATCGATTTTCAGCACGTAATCGCGCGTCGCTTCCTGCGCCTTCGAGGCGCCGTCGTCGAACAGCGGCCGCACACCGGAATAGGTCCAGACCACATCAGCGGGCGTGACGGGTTCGGAAAAATACTCGCTCGCCGCATTGCAGAGATAGCTGATCTCGCCGTCGGTGATCTGGATGTTCTTCGGATCGCCGGTGAAATCATTGTCGGTCGTACCGATCAGCGTGAAATCATTCTCGTAAGGGATCGCGAAGATGATGCGGTTGTCCGGGTTCTGGAAGAAGTACGCCCGGCTATCGTCAAACTTCTTCTTCACGACGATATGGCTGCCCTGGACCAGACGGACATTGTGCACATTGTTCTTGCGGACGGCATTGGACAGGACCACGTCAACCCACGGGCCAGCTGCATTGACCAGCATGCGCGCCTTGAATGTGCTGACGGCGCCGGTCGCGCCATCCTCGACATCGACGACCCACAGATTGCCCTGGCGCTCTGCCGAGATGACGCGGCTGCGGGTCATGATCCGGGCGCCCTTGAGCGCTGCGTCCTTCGCATTGAGAACCACGAGGCGGGCATCGTCGACCCAGCCGTCGGAATATTCAAAAGCCTTGGTGAACAGCGCCTTCAACGGCTTGGCAGCCGGATCGCGCCGCATGTCCAGTGTACGGGTGGCGGGCAAAAGCTTGCGGCCGCCGATATGATCGTAAAGGAAGAGGCCGAGCCGAATGAGCCAGGCCGGGCGGATGCCGCCCTTGTGGAACGGCAGGACGAACCGCATCGGCCAGATGATATGCGGAGCCATGGCCCAGAGCACTTCGCGCTCCATCAGCGATTCACGCACCAGCCTGAACTCGTAATGTTCAAGATAGCGCAGTCCGCCATGAATGAGCTTGGTGGCGCGCGATGAGGTGCCGGAAGCGAAATCGTCCATTTCGGCCAGCGCAACCGAATATCCACGGCCAACAGCATCCCTTGCGATGCCGCAGCCATTGATGCCGCCACCGATCACGAAAATGTCGAATACGTCCTGCGCAGGCACTGCTTCCCCTCCCACATTTCGCATTGCACAATTTTGAGCATATGCGAAAGTGAAAGTAATTAAAGCGAAAATATTACGAATGTCAAACGAATGTTTATAGAAACAAGCGGCCGCCAAAATCCGCGATTTCAGCGCGCGGTCTCGATCAGCCGGACATCCTGCTCCTGGCAGATATTCCGGACGTTTTCGATCGGGCAGATATCGGTAATGAAGGTGTGGACCTGGGTGATATGGCCGATCCTGACCGGCGCCGTGCGTTCGAACTTGGTTGAATCGGACACGAGAATGACATGGCGGGCATTGGCGATGATCGCCTGCGCCACTTTCACTTCGCGGTAATCGAAATCGAGAAGCGCGCCATCGTGGTCGATTGCCGACGCTCCGATAACGGCATAATCCACCTTGAACTGGCGGATGAAATCGACCGCCGCCTCGCCGACGATGCCGCCATCGGCACCGCGCACGACGCCGCCGGCGATCACCACCTCAATTGAGGGGAAAACCCGCAAACGGTTGGCAACGTTGATGTTGTTGGTAATGACCATCAATTCCGTATGGTCGAGCAGCGCCTCGCCGACGGCCTCGGTGGTCGTGCCGATATTGATGAACAGCGAGGAATTGTTGGGGATCATCGCGGCTGCCGCCTGGCCGATCGCCTGTTTTTCAAGTGCCGCGATCGAACGGCGCGCCTCGTATTTCACATTCTCGTTGCCGCGCGGAAAAATCGCCCCGCCATGAATGCGTGTCAGCACCCGGCCGTCGCACAAATCGTTCAGATCCTTGCGGATCGTCTGCGGCGTCACCGAAAAACGCGCGGCGAGTTCATCGACGAGAACCCGGCCTTCCGTCTTGGCGAGCTCAAGGATTTCCGACTGGCGTCCCGTCAGATACATGAATTTTCCCTCCCCCTCGTTTTCGTTTTCTTTCATAATATGCAAAAACGAAAGCAGCGCAATTTCATAAACGCGGCGAGTCTTCGAAAATGAACTCGCAAGAGCATGCCGCGTTGCAATTCCGGTCATGATGCGACAGCCTGTCCGTCGCGGGAGGTATTCACCATGTTTCATCCATCGCTGTTCAAGGGTTTGAATGTCGTCGTGACCGGCGCCGGTCGCGGCATCGGCCAGGAGGTCGCGCGCCAGTTTCTCGATTGCGGCGCAACCGTCTATCTGCACGGCGGGCGCGTCGCACGCGAGCCACTGCCCGATTTTCTCGATGCCGCGCTGACCGAAGGCCGGGCGTTCCTCTCCTATGCCGATTTCTCCACTGCCGGCGGCGTTGAGATGCTGGCGACCAGCATCGCGTCTCGTTTCCAGACGATCGACATTCTCATCAACAATGCCGGAACGATGGTCGGCCGGTTTCTCGCCGGTGAGCTGACGGATACGCAATATGAGACAGTGGTGCAGCTGAACCAGACCTCCGTGGTGCAGACCACCCGCGCACTCCTGCCGCTTCTGCGCCGCGGTACGCATCCGGCAATCGTCAACACCGTGTCGATCTCAGCCCTCACCGGTGGCAGTGCCGGGTCGGCGGTCTATTCGGCCACCAAGGCCTTCGTCTCCACCTATTCCAAGGCGCTTGCCCGCGAACTGGCGCCGGAGGGCATCCGCGTCAACTGCGTTTCGCCAGGCACCATCACGACCGATTTCCACGAACGCTACTCATCCGCCGAAAAACTCGAAGCAACCCGCAAGACGATCCCGTTGCAACGGCTCGGCACCGCGGAGGATTGCGCGCCCGCCTATTTGTTCCTCGCCTCAAACGCGCTCTCGGGCTACATCACCGGCCAGGTGCTGGAAGTGAACGGCGGGCAATTGATCTGCTGAAAACAGACAGGCGGCATTCGGGAGGGCTGGGGCGTGATCGACAAGCTGGAATTCTTCATCGCGCTTGCCCAGGAGCGGCATTTCGGCCGCGCCGCAGAACTCTGCGGCATCACCCAGCCAACGCTTTCGGCCGCCATCAAACAATTGGAAGATCAGCTCGGCGTCATGCTGGTCAATCGCGGCTCGCGGTACCAGAGCCTGACACCGGAAGGGCAGCGCGTGCTGGAATGGGCGCGCCGGATCGTCGGCGATACGCGCACCATGCATGAGGAAATGCGCGCCGCCCGGCGCGGGCTTGTCGGCCATATCCGGCTGGCCGCCGTGCCAACAACGCTCGCCATGGTGCCGCGCATTACCGGACCCTTTCAGGAGAAACATCCGGAGGTGACGTTCTCTGTCCTTTCCACCACATCGCTGAAAATTCTCGGGCTCCTGGAAAATCTCGAGATCGACGCCGGTCTTACCTACCTCGAAAACGAACCGCTCGGGCGGGTCACCAGCGTGCCGCTGCAGGTGGAGCGCTATCATCTCGTCACCGCAGCCGGCACGCCGCTATCGGATCGCGAAACTGTGACCTGGAAGGAAGTCGGTGGTATTCGGCTTTGTCTATTGACCGCCGACATGCAGAACCGGCGCATCATCAACCAGCATTTCGCGGAGGCCGGGGTAACTGTGTCGCCGACGCTCGAATCCAACTCGATGATCGTGCTTTTTTCGCATGTACGCACCGGCCACTGGGCCAGCATCATGCCCTATAACGTCGGGAAATCATTCGGTTTTCACGACGACATTCGGCTAATCCCGATCGTTGAGCCCGACGCGCAGCACACGGTCGGTCTCGTCGCCACCCATCGAGAACCCTTCACCCCGCTCGTCTCGGCCCTTTTGCACGAGGCACGCATTCTGGCCGAGGCTCAAACGTTTCGATAGAAAAACTCTATCGCTTAACGGAACATGCGTATTGACCCCTCCCCGGCCGACTGCAAAGCTGATCGGAGGCGTATTGGCGCTTTGCCCTGACCGGCCGGATGTTCTTGGAGGAACGGCGGCCAATCGGTCTCAGGCAAAGCCCCGCCACGCAAAATCCGCTTCAGTTCGGGAGGTCTGAACGTTGAACCTGCATGTATCAAGCCGGGATATCGGCGAACGGACGCTGGATATTGTCAGCGGAATGAAGTCGCTCGAAGGGCCGCTCCTGCCGATTCTGCACGAGATTCAGGCCGAGTTCGGCTACGTGCCGCAGGAATGCCTGCCGATCATCGCCCGCGAACTCAACCTGTCGCGCGCCGAAGTGCATGGCGTCGTCACCTTCTATCATGATTATCGCGACCACCCGGCAGGCCGGCACGTGTTGAAGCTCTGTCGTGCCGAGGCCTGCCAGTCGATGGGCGGTGACCAGCTGGCAGAACGGGTGAAGGCCCTTCTCGGCATCGATTTCCACCAGACGACGCTCGATGGGGCCGTGACGCTGGAACCCGTCTATTGTCTCGGGCTCTGTTCCGCCGCACCCGCCGCGATGCTCGACGGCGAGGTGCACGGGAGGCTTGATGCGGATACGGTGAATGACCTCGTTGCGGAGGTGCGCGCATGACCGTCAGGATTTTCGTTCCCAGAGATGCAGCAGCCCTTGCGCTCGGCGCCAAACGCGTCGCCAAGGCGCTCGCCGCCGAAATCGAAGCGCGCGGCATCGACGCCAGGATCGTGCGCAACGGCTCGCGTGGGCTGCACTGGCTGGAGCCGATGGTCGAGGTCGAGACGGCCCAAGGCCGTATCGCCTATGGTCCGGTCAAGGCATCCGATGTCGCCTCCCTGCTGGACGCTGGTCTTACGACAGGCGGCAACCACGCGCTCTATCTCGGGAAAACCGAGGAACTGCCGTTCCTGAAAAGCCAGACGCGGCTGACCTTTGCCCGCTGCGGCATCGTCGATCCGCTGTCACTTAGCGATTACCGGGCCCATGACGGTCTGAAAGGCCTGGAACGGGCCGTGACCCTCGCACCGGCCGATATCGTCGCCCATGTGACGGAGAGCGGCCTTCGCGGCCGTGGCGGCGCCGGTTTCCCGACCGGCATCAAATGGAAGACGGTGCTCGACACGCCGGGTGCACGCAAATACATCGTCTGCAACGCCGACGAGGGTGACAGCGGCACGTTTGCCGACCGGATGATCATGGAGGGCGACCCCTTCGTGCTGATCGAGGGCATGGCGATCGCCGGCGTCGCGACCGGCGCTACCAAGGGCTTCGTCTATATCCGCTCGGAATATCCGCATGCCATTGCGACGATGACTGAGGCCGTCGAGATCGCCCACAAGGCGGGCGTGCTCGGAACCTCCGTGCTCGGTTCGGCGCATGCCTTCGACATCGAGATCCGCACCGGCGCCGGCGCCTATGTCTGCGGCGAGGAAACGGCACTCCTGAACTCGCTTGAAGGCAAGCGCGGCATCGTGCGGGCCAAGCCGCCGCTGCCGGCCCACAAGGGCCTGTTCGACTGTCCGACCGTGATCAATAACGTCATCTCGCTCGCCTCGGTGCCGATCATCATGGACAAGGGCCCGGCCTACTATAAAGACTTCGGCATGGGCCGCTCGCGCGGCACGATCCCGATCCAGATCGCCGGCAATGTCAGGCATCGCGGCCTCTATGAAGCCGCCTTCGGCCTGACGCTGGGTGAGATCGTCGACGACATCGGCGGCGGCACGGCATCGGGACGCCCGGTCAAGGCCGTCCAGGTCGGCGGCCCGCTCGGCGCCTACTTTCCGCGCGCTCTGTTCGATACGCCGTTCGACTACGAAGCCTTCGCGGCAAAAGACGGACTGATCGGCCATGCCGGCATCGTCGTTTTCGACGACACCGCCGACATGCTGAAGCAGGCCCGTTTTGCCATGGAGTTCTGCGCCATCGAAAGCTGCGGCAAGTGCACGCCCTGCCGCATCGGCTCGACGCGCGGCGTCGAGGTGGCCGACAAGATTGCACAGGGCATCGAGCCGGAAAAGAACCGCGAACTGCTGGCCGACCTCTGCAACACGATGAAATTCGGCTCGCTCTGCGCGCTCGGCGGCTTCACGCCCTATCCCGTGACGAGCGCGATGACCCATTTCCCGGACGATTTTTCGCGGGCTCCATTGGTGGAGGCGGCGGAATGAGAGCTCGTGGCTTCACCCCCCTCTGTCACTTCGTGACATCTCCCCCTCAAGGGGGGAGATTGGTCTTTTCCCTTTCTTCTTTCCGCGCAGGCAAGCCCGCCGTTGAACTGCGAACCTGGCCGCGTGTGATCTCCCCCCTTGAGGGGGAGATGCCCGTCAGGGCAGAGGGGGGTAAAGCCTCCACACGTCTCATCGTTTCCAAGACATCCGCACAGGAGGCCGCCCATGCCCCTCATCTCTGAAATCGACTTCGGCACGCCTGCCTCCCGCTCGGAAAAAATGGTGACGCTGACCATCGACGGCAACGAGATCACCGTGCCGGAGGGCACCTCGATCATGCGCGCCTCGATGGAGGCCGGCATCGAGGTTCCAAAACTCTGCGCCACCGACATGATGGACTCCTTCGGCTCCTGCCGGCTCTGTCTCGTCGAAATCGAAGGCCGCGGCGGCATGCCCGCCTCCTGCACGACGCCAGTGGCACCCGGCATCAAGGTCTCCACCCAGACGCAGCGGCTGAAGGACGTGCGCCGCGGTGTCATGGAGCTCTATATTTCCGACCACCCGCTCGACTGCCTGACCTGTGCGGCCAACGGCGATTGCGAGCTGCAGGACATGGCGGGTGCAGTGGGCCTGCGCGATGTGCGCTACGGCTATGACGGCGACAACCACGTCAAGGCACGCAATGACGGAGCGATCAACATCAAGTGGTCGCCAAAGGACGAAACCAACCCCTATTTCACCTTCGACCCGGCCAAATGTATCGTCTGTTCGCGGTGCGTGCGGGCCTGCGAAGAGGTTCAGGGCACGTTCGCGCTGACGATCGAGGGACGCGGTTTCGACAGCCGTGTCTCGGCCGGCATGCATGAGGATTTCCTCTCCTCGGAATGCGTCTCCTGCGGCGCCTGCGTGCAGGCCTGCCCGACCGCGACGCTCATCGAAAAATCGGTCATCGAGATCGGCCAGCCGGAACATTCGCTCGTCACCACCTGCGCCTATTGCGGCGTCGGCTGCTCGTTCA
Organism: Pararhizobium sp. YC-54; assembly: GCF_025847205.1. Lineage (GTDB taxonomy): Bacteria > Pseudomonadota > Alphaproteobacteria > Rhizobiales > Rhizobiaceae > Pararhizobium. Next base: position 81,663 of record NZ_JAOYTH010000003.1, read on the forward strand.
AGGCGGAAATGCGCGGCGAAGAGCTGGTCCGCATGGTCCCGTGGAAGGACGGCCAGGCCAATCGCGGCCATTCCTGCGTCAAGGGCCGCTTCGCCTATGGCTATTCGACCCACAAGGAACGCATCCTCAATCCGATGATCCGCGAGAAGATCAGCGATCCCTGGCGCGAAGTGAGCTGGGAAGAGGCGCTCGCCCATACGGCCGCCGAGTTCCGCCGCCTTCAATATCAATACGGCCGCGATTCGGTCGGCGGCATCACCTCGTCGCGCTGCACCAATGAAGAGACCTATCTCGTCCAGAAGCTGGTGCGCGCCGGTTTCGGCAACAACAACGTCGATACCTGCGCCCGCGTCTGCCATTCGCCGACCGGCTACGGTCTCGGCGCTACTTTCGGAACCTCGGCCGGTACGCAGAATTTCGATTCGGTCGAGCATACCGATGTCGTCATGATCATCGGCGCCAATCCGACCGATGGGCATCCGGTCTTTGCTTCGCGGCTGAAGAAGCGGCTGCGCCAGGGTGCAAAGCTGATCGTCGTCGATCCACGCCGCATCGACATGGTGTCCTCGCCGCACGTCAAGGCATCGCATCATCTGCCGCTGCGCCCCGGCACCAATGTCGCCGTCGTCACCTCGCTGGCGCATGTCATCGTCACCGAAGGCCTCTACGACGAAAAATTCATCCGCGAGCGCTGCGACTGGTCCGAGTTCGAGGATTGGGCGGCCTTCGTCGCCGAGCCGCATCACAGCCCGGAAGAAGTCGAAAAACTCTCAGGCGTGCCGGCCGAGGAAATCCGCGGTGCCGCCCGGCTGTTTGCCACCGGCGGCAATGGCTCGATCTATTACGGCCTCGGCGTCACCGAGCACAGCCAGGGCTCGACCACGGTCATGGCGATCGCCAACCTTGCCATGGCGACCGGCAATATCGGCCGTCCCGGCGTCGGCGTAAATCCGCTGCGCGGCCAGAACAACGTCCAGGGCTCCTGCGACATGGGTTCCTTCCCGCATGAACTGCCGGGCTATCGCCACGTCTCCGACGACGCGACGCGCGACATCTTCGAAAAGCTCTGGGGCGTGACCATCTCCAACGAGCCGGGCCTCAGAATCCCCAACATGCTGGATGCCGCCGTCGATGGCTCGTTCAAGGGCATCTACATCCAGGGCGAGGACATCCTGCAATCCGATCCGGACACCAAGCATGTCTCGGCGGGTCTGGCCGCGATGGAATGCGTCGTCGTGCAGGACCTGTTCCTGAATGAAACCGCAAACTATGCCCATGTCTTTCTGCCGGGCTCGACCTTCCTCGAAAAGGACGGCACCTTCACCAATGCCGAGCGCCGCATCAACCGGGTCCGCAAGGTGATGACGCCGCGCAACGGCTATGCCGACTGGGAAGTGACCCAGAATCTGGCAAAGGCGATGGGGCTCGACTGGAACTATACCCATCCGTCCGAGATCATGGACGAGATCGCCGCGACGACGCCGAGCTTTGCCATGGTCTCCTACTCCTATCTCGAAAAGATGGGCTCGGTGCAGTGGCCCTGCAACGAGAAGGCGCCGCTCGGTTCGCCGATCATGCACGTCAACGGCTTCGTGCGCGGCAAGGGCAAGTTCATCCGCACCGAATATGTCGCGACCGACGAAAAGACCGGCCCGCGCTTCCCGCTGCTGCTGACCACCGGCCGCATCCTGTCGCAGTACAATGTCGGCGCCCAGACGCGGCGCACCGACAATGTGGTCTGGCACGAAGAGGACCGGCTGGAAATCCATCCCAACGATGCCGAGCTGCGCGGCGTGCACGATGGCAGCTGGGTGAAGCTGATGAGCCGCGCCGGCGATACGACGCTGCGCGCCCTGATCACCGAACGCGTCGCGCCCGGCGTCGTCTACACCACCTTCCACCACCCGACGACACAGGCGAACGTCATCACCACCGACTTCTCCGACTGGGCAACCAACTGTCCGGAATACAAGGTAACCGCGGTGCAGGTCTCGCCGTCGAACGGGCCGTCGCAATGGCAGGTCGACTACGACGAACAGGCCCGCCAGTCCCGCCGCATCGCCGGCAAGATGGAGGCCGCGGAGTAGGTCATTGGCATGATGCGTTTGTGGCTCACCCCCCCTCTGTCCCTTCGGGACATCTCCCCCTCAAGGGGGGAGATTGGCTGGGGCATGCGCGGCACCTTCCCTCTTCTCCCCAGCGGGGAGAAGGTGCCCGAAGGGCGGATGAGGGGGCGGTTCGGCATATGCTGAGATCATCCATCATCCCCTCGATAAGCTCATCGCTTTTCTCTGCAGAACAGGATTGTGTGTCGAAAAAGCTTTCCCGAAAAATTGCTTCGCCCCCCTCATCCGGCGCTGCGCGCCTCCTTCTCCCCGCCGGGGAGAAGAGGAGCGGTCGCCCATGACCCCGTTCAAACTCACCCAAAAGGTCCCCGAGACCGCCCGCCGCAACGGCAAACTCGATGCCGGCTCCCGCGTCGTGCCCGAGGAAACCCCGATCGCCTTTTCCTATGGCGGCTCGACCCATGCGGTGATGATGGCAACGCCCGGTGATTTCGAGGATTTCGCGGTGGGGTTCAGCCTGACGGAAGGGATCATCACCAATCCCTCCGAAATCGAGACGATCGAAGCCGCTCCCGACGACAAGGGCATCGACCTGCAGATCGTCCTCAAGGATGAGCAGAGCGACGCGCTCACCGCTCGCCGCCGCCATATGGCAGGACCCGTTGGCTGCGGGCTGTGCGGCATCGAATCGATCGAGCAGGCGGTGCGCAAGACGCCTTCGGTTTCAGCTTCGCCGCTGCGGCTGACGGAAGAGCAGATCGTCGAGGCCGTTGCACTGCTGAACGGTCAGCAACCCCTACATTTCGAAACCCGCGCCGTGCATGGCGCCGGCTTCTATGTGCCAGGCAAGGGGCTGATCGCGGTGCGCGAGGATGTCGGCCGGCACAATGCGCTGGACAAGCTGGTGGGCGCAGCCGCGCGGGCCGGTTACACCGGCGCAAGCGGCGCCGTCGTCGTCACCAGCCGGGTTTCCGTTGAGATGGTGCAGAAGACCGCCATCATCGGCAGCCCGTTCATCATCGCCATTTCCGCGCCGACAGCCCTTGCCATCCGCACGGCCGAGGAGGCCGGCATGACGCTGATCGCGCTGGTGCGCGGCGCGGAGTTCGAGATTTTCACCCATTCAGACCGTATCCAGTCCGGAGCCATCGCCGATGTCGCTTGATAACACCAATGGCAAACTCGTCCGCATGGCGAACCAGATCGCCACCTTCTTCAAGTCGCAGCCCGAAGCCGAGCGCATTCAGGGCGTGGCGACCCATATCAACAAGTTCTGGGAGCCGCGCATGCGCAAGGCGTTCTTTGAACTCGTCGAACAAGGCGATGCCGGCTTCGACCCGATCGTGATCTCGGCTGCCGCCATCATCAAGCGGCCGGGCGGCCCGGCGCAACCTTCCGAAGCGTCCGAACACATCGATTCGGCCATGCTGGAGGCTGGCTTCAGCGATTGATCCGCAGCATAATTCCCTAAATCGATTCCGATTTAAGGAATTATGCGGGTCGCGCCGTGTTTCCTCGACGACAAACAAGGAACATCGACGTGGCGCCATCCCCGGACACATCGCAGATTTTACCGTCCAATATCCTTGAGAACCGTGATCTTGATCGCTCAGCGGTCGAGGCGCTCTCGAAAAGCGGACTGCCGCACAAGCTCATAGGCTGTGTCCTCGAAGGGGCCGATCTTTCGCGCTTGATCATGGACGGCTGGGTGTTCGAGGCCTGCAATGTCAAGCAAGCCAATTTCACCGGGGCAAAACTGAGCGCCACCGTCTGGTCGTGCTGCAAGGGTGGCCTTGCCGATTTCACCGGTTCCGATCTGTCCGAGAGCAGAATCGAGGGCTGCGACTTCAACAACAGCAATTTCAGGGGCACGACGCTGACCGGCACTCAATTTGACCGCTGCAAGCTGACGGGAGCAAACCTGTCCGAGGCCAAAACGCTCAACCTGGCCTTCAACGAAACACGCCTGGCCGACGCCCGATTACCCGGTCTCTCGTTTCGAAAGGCCCGCCTGAACGGTCTCGACTTCCAGATGGCAGACCTGAAAAAATGTGATTTTCGCGACGCGGTGTTTCAGGACTGCAGCCTGCGAGACGCCAATCTTGCCGATTGCCGGTTCGAGGGCGCCGACCTTCGCGGCGCCGATCTCGGCGGCATCCGCCTGCTGAATGCCAAACAATTCAAGGGCGCCACCATTTCGCGCGATCAGGCGGGGCAATTGCTGGCTGAACTGGGGTTGAAGGTCCGGTAGCAAAAAACAGGCCCTATCAATATTGTCCTTGGCTCATCCTGGCCTTGAAATGCAGCACGGGATAAGGGGCCGTGAGGGACGCACGTCGCCGGGCTGAACATTACCTATTGATTCGCGTCGACAGGATGATCGACGACAGCGTCTTTTCCACCCCATCGATCTCGCCGATCCGGTCGATGACGAGATCGAGCTCGCTGATCGACGACGCCGCGACAATGGCGATCAGGTCGAAACTGCCGCTGACCGAATGCAGCGTCCGCACATCCTCGATAGCGTGCAGCTCCTGTGTCACCCGCCCGAGCGCCTTGGCCGCAAGCGTGATCAGCACATGCGCCTTGACCAGCCCCTTTTCGAAATCATCCGACAGCCGCACGCCATAGCCGGCAATGATGCCGTCCCGCTCCAGCCGCTCAAGCTTTGCCTGCACCGTGGTGCGTGAAAGACCGAGTTTTCGCGCCAGCAATGCCGTCGGCATGCGGGCGTTCTCGCTGAGAATGGCCAGAAGCTGCCGGTCCTTGTCTGCCAACGTCATTTTGATCATCCTTATCGGCATAATGCCGATTGTTGTCCGGCATTTTTATCAGATCAGCGCTTCATATCAACTGCCAAAAAGCAGACAATTGCCGCACAGACAGATTCATTCGGAGGACACACCCATGAAAAACATCGTTGTCATCGGCGCCGGCAAAATCGGCTCGACCATCGCCCGCCTTCTCGCCCATTCCGGCGATTACCAGGTCACGCTGGCCGACCGCAGCGCCGAACAGCTCGCCACGATCGAAAAGCACGACGCCATTTCGGTGACGGAAATCGACATCTCCGACAGCGCCGCCATGGTGTCCCTGCTGACCGGCAAGTTCGCCGTCCTTAGTGCCGCACCCTTCCACCTGACGATTGCGATTGCCGAAGCCGCATCCAAGGCCGGCGTGCACTATCTCGACCTGACCGAAGACGTCGAATCCACCCGCCACGTCAAGGCGATCGCCGAAACGGCCAACACCGCCTTCATCCCGCAGTGCGGCCTGGCGCCGGGCTTCATCTCCATCGTTGCCAATGATCTCGCCAGCCGCTTCGACACGCTCGACAGCGTGCGCATGCGCGTCGGCGCCCTGCCGCAGTACCCGTCCAACGCTCTCAACTACAACCTGACCTGGAGCACCGACGGCGTCATCAACGAATATATCGAGCCCTGCGAAGCCATCGTCGAAGGCCAGCTGATCGAAGTGCCGGCGCTCGAGGAACGCGAAGAGTTCTCGCTCGACGGCGTCACCTATGAAGCCTTCAACACCTCGGGCGGCCTTGGCACGCTTTGCGAAACGCTGAAGGGCAAGGTTCGCACGCTCAACTACCGCACCATCCGTTATCCCGGCCATGCCGCGATCATGAAGGCGCTTCTGAACGACCTCGGCCTGCGTCATCGCCGCGAAGTTTTGAAGGACATCTTCGAAAACTCGCTGCCCTCGACCATGCAGGACGTGGTCATCATCTTCGTCACGGTCTCCGGCCGCAAGGAAGGCCGCCTGGTGCAGGAAACCTACGCCAACAAGGTCTACAGCGCCGTTGTTGCCGGCCGCATGATGAGCGCCATCCAGATCACCACGGCAACCAGCATCTGCGCCGTTCTCGACATGCTGGCCAAGGGCGAACTGCCGGCCAAGGGCTTCATCCGCCAGGAAGAGATCGGCCTTGACGCCTTCCTCAAGAGCCGCTTCGGCCACCACTACGAACAGCGAGCCTACGCCGACAAGCTGGCTGGCTGACCCGCGGGGATAAAAAGACCAAGAAACCGCACCCGCCCGGGATTGAAAAATCCCGGGCTTTTTTTGTTTTGCGATGGGCAATCCGGAACCGGTTAGGTCCGGCCGAACTCGTCATCCAGCCGAATAATATCGTCATCCTCAAGATAGGATCCGGTCTGTACTTCGATCAGTTCCAGCGCGATCTTGCCGGGATTGGTCAGACGGTGGACGACGCCCTGCGGGATATAGACCGATTCGTTTTCATGCAGCAGCCGCGTCTCGCCGTTAATGGTGATCTCGGCTGTGCCACGCACGACGATCCAGTGCTCCGACCGGTGATGATGCTTCTGCAGCGAGATCTTGCGGCCCGGCGTCACATGCAGGCGCTTGACCTCGAAGCGCTCGCCGCTCAACACCGACGCGACAGCGCCCCATGGGCGATAGGAGGTCGGGTGGTTTTCCGTCAGCCCCCGCGTTTTCACAGAAAGCGCCAGCTGCTTAACGATCTCTCCGACATTCTGGCTGTCTTCCATGCGCCCGACATAGACGGCGTCCTCGCTGGCGATAACGGCGACATCATCCAGGCCCTGAACCGCAAGATGGATATCGCGCGACAGGACCAGAGAATTGCGCGTGTCGTTGACGGTTGCCTTCTCGCCGACGACGTTGCCGGCCTCGTCCTTCTCGCCGATCGCCCAGACGCTGTCCCAGCTGCCAAGATCGGACCAGCGGAACGACGACGGTACGACGGCGGCATGCGGCGTGTTCTCGAACACGGCATAGTCGACCGAGATATCCGGCGCCTGCGAGAACGACGCTTCATCCAGACGGTCGAAATCGAGGTCGCGCTCAGCACCCTGGATCGCCCGTTGCGCGGCATCATAAACTGCCGGTGAATAGCGCAGGATTTCCGCGAGGAACTGCCCGACGGGCAGCATGAACATCCCTGAGTTCCAGAGATAGCGCCCACTTGCCAAAAGCTCTTCCGCCCGCTCGCGATCCGGCTTTTCGACGAAGCGGGCAACGGTTTTGGCGCCCGTTTCGAGATCATCACCCATTTCGATATAGCCGTAGCCGGTTGCCGGCTCCGTGGGTTTGATCCCGAAGGTCACAAGCTTGCCTGTCTGTGCTGTCTCCTGCGCGATGCGGATGCAATCGAAATAGTGCGCGCCGGCATCGATCTCGTGGTCGGAGGCCAGCACCTGCATGATGGCATCATCGCCATGTTCGCGCAGCACGACGAAGGCGGCCGCTGCAAGCGCCGGCGCGGTGTTGCGGGCGACCGGTTCCAAAAGGATGCTCGACAGCGGCGCATCGAGCGCACGGGCCTGCTCGGCAACGATGAAGCGGAACTCGGCGTTCGTTACCACGATGGCCGGCGCGTATCGCTCCTGGTCAAAAACCCGCTGCAGGGTTTTCTGGAACAGCGAGTGATCGCCGAGGAACTGGAGAAACTGCTTGGGCGCCGCTGCGCGTGACAGCGGCCAAAGCCGCGTTCCCTTGCCGCCGGCCATGATGACCGGCACGATCTTCGAAGCCATGCGCACCCTCTTATCTCCTGTCAAACCATAGGCCTAAATCTCAAAAACGCCTGCGACGGGCAAAGCCTAACGAAAAACGAGGGCATGTAAAATCATTTCGCAGATGCGAGCGTTCGTAAAATCAAAGCGTCAACGCAGCAAAACATTGATGGTGGAAAGAAAAGGCCTGCTGCGCGGGAGCACAAGGCATATCGCTGCCGCGATCCCAGCCATTATGAAGGCAATAAAAAACCCGCCGAAGCGGGTTTTGAAAATGGTCCGGAAGGCCCGATCAGAACGCGACGAGTATACCGTTCAGCTGGGTCAGCTCGGTCAGAAACGTCTCGACGCGAGTACGATGCTCGTCGCTGTGCGCGCCGTCCTGAAGTTCGTTCTTCGCCGCCTCGATGCGCTTTTCGATGGCGGCACGATCAGCCTCCTCGGCCGGAACAGCCGATTCGGCCAGCAGCGTGCAACCCGTCGGCAGGATGTCGGCAAAACCGCCGAACACAATATAGCGAGTTACCTTGCCGTCGATGCCCTTGACTGTCACGACGCCCGGCTTGATCGTCGTCATCGTCGGTGCGTGATTGGCCATGACGGTCATCTCGCCTTCCGTTGCCGGAAGGACGACTTCGCTGACGCGCTCGGAAAGCAACAGGCGCTCCGGAGAGACGAGTTCGAAATTGAAATCAGCCATGATCATTCGCTTCTTTTGGCGCTACCGGCGAGAAACCCCGGCAGAAAATCCCGTTCGGCGCGGCCGGGCACGTGCCAGCCGCAGCGAGTGACGACCGGGGCACCGCTCGGCGCCCCGGTCGAAAGTCATTAAGCGGCTTCTGCAGCCAGGCGCTTGGCCTTTTCGATCGCTTCTTCGATGGAACCGACCATGTAGAAGGCGGCTTCCGGAAGGTGATCGTAGTCGCCGTTGACGAGGCCCTTGAAGCCCTTGATCGTGTCTTCGAGAGCAACCAGCTTGCCCGGCGAACCGGTGAAGACTTCGGCGACGAAGAACGGCTGCGACAGGAAGCGCTCGATCTTGCGGGCGCGGGCAACGGCCAGCTTGTCTTCTTCCGACAGTTCGTCCATGCCCAGGATGGCGATGATGTCCTGGAGCGACTTGTAGCGCTGCAGGGTCGTCTGCACCTTACGCGACACTTCGTAGTGCTCTTCGCCGACAACCATCGGGTCGAGCATGCGCGAGGTCGAGTCGAGCGGGTCAACGGCCGGGTAGATACCCTTTTCAGCGATCGAACGCGACAGAACGGTCGTTGCGTCCAGGTGGGCGAACGAAGTTGCCGGCGCCGGGTCGGTCAAGTCGTCGGCCGGAACGTAGATGGCCTGAACCGAAGTGATCGAGCCCTTGGTCGTCGTGGTGATGCGTTCCTGCATCTGGCCCATGTCGGTGGCGAGCGTCGGCTGATAGCCCACGGCCGAAGGAATACGGCCGAGAAGAGCCGACACTTCGGAACCTGCCTGGGTGAAGCGGAAGATGTTGTCAACGAAGAACAGAACGTCCTGACCTTCGTCACGGAACTGTTCGGCGATCGTCAGACCGGTCAGAGCGACGCGAGCGCGGGCGCCCGGCGGTTCGTTCATCTGGCCGTAAACGAGGGCAGCCTTCGAGCCTTCGCCGCCGCCGTGCTTGTTTACGCCGGATTCGATCATTTCGTGGTAAAGGTCGTTGCCTTCGCGGGTACGTTCACCCACGCCTGCAAACACCGAGTAACCGCCGTGCGCCTTGGCGACGTTGTTGATCAGTTCCATGATCAGAACGGTCTTGCCGACGCCGGCGCCGCCGAACAGGCCGATCTTGCCGCCCTTGGCGTAAGGAGCCAGAAGGTCGACGACCTTGATGCCGGTGACGAGGATCTGTGCTTCCGTCGACTGCTCGACGTAGGACGGCGCTTCCTGGTGGATCGAGCGCTTGCCCGAGGTGATCAGCGGACCAGCTTCGTCAACCGGCTCGCCGATGACGTTCATGATGCGGCCGAGTGTTTCCAGACCAACCGGAACGGTGATCGGAGCGCCCGTGTCCGTAACCGGCTGACCGCGAACCAGACCTTCGGTCGAGTCCATGGCGATCGTGCGGACGGCGTTTTCACCGAGATGCTGTGCGACTTCGAGAACAAGGCGGTTGCCGTTGTTGTCGGTTTCCAGCGCGTTCAGGATCTGCGGCAGCTGACCTTCATCGAAGGTCACGTCGACGACGGCGCCGATGACCTGCGTGACGCGGCCGACTGCGCCGGTTGCCGTAACGGCGACCTTGGCTGCCGGTGCCTTCTTCGCCACAGCGGTCTTCGCTGCTGCTGCCGGCTTTTCCGCTGCTGCCTTCACTGCTGTCGGCTTCTTAGCCGCTGCTGTTGTACTGGGGGTAGCTGCCTTAGCCATAATCCTTACCCTCTTTCCGTAACCTTAGAGCGCTTCCGCGCCCGAAATGATTTCAATGAGTTCCTTGGTGATCTGAGCCTGGCGCTGACGGTTGTAGGACAGCGTCAGCTTGTTGATCATTTCACCGGCATTGCGCGTGGCGTTGTCCATCGCGCTCATTTTGGCACCCATTTCACCGGCAACATTTTCGAGCAGAGCCCGGAAAACCTGCACCGAAATGTTGCGCGGAATAAGATCACTGAGGATCTCGCCCGCATCTGGCTCGTATTCGTAGATCGCAGCCGCCGCGTCAGTCGATGCCGCTTCCGCCGGAACGGCAGCAGGGATCAGCTGAAGTGCAGTCGGAACCTGCGAAATGACCGATTTGAATTCCGAATAGAACAGCGTGCAGACATCGAACTCGTTCTTTTCGAACAGGCCGATGACCTTCTTGCCAATCTGGTCAGCGTTTTCAAACCCGATCTTCTTGACTTCACGCAGATCGACGCGGTCGATGATCAGCGACGCGAATTCGCGGCGCAGGATATCGAAGCCTTTCTTGCCGACGCAGATGATCTTCACCGTCTTGCCTTCGGCAAGCAGCTTGCGCACGTGGTCGCGGGCAAAGCGGGCGATCTGGCTGTTGAAGCCGCCGCAAAGACCGCGTTCCGCCGTGCAGACCACGAGCAGATGCGTCTGGTTCTGACCGTTGCCGGTCATCAGGCGAGGCGCACTGTCATCCGAACCGACAGCGGCGGCGATGTTCGAAAGAACCGCGCTCATCCGCTGCGAGTAAGGCCGTGCGGCCTCGGCCGCCTCCTGGGCACGCCGAAGCTTCGCCGCGGCGACCATTTTCATCGCCTTGGTGATCTTCTGCGTCGCCTTGACGGAGGCGATCCTGTTTTTCAGATCCTTAAGTGAAGGCATCCGTTATCCGTCCTAAATGGAACCCGATCAGGCGAAGGATTTCGCAAACGTGTCGATGGCAGCCTTGAGCTTGCCCTTGACGTCGTCGCTGATAGCCTTGTCCTTGCGGATAGCCTCAAGAATGTCCTTGCCTTCGGACCGCATGTACGAGAGCAGACCCTGCTCGAACGCGCCAACCTTGTTGACGGCGATCTTGTCGAGGTAGCCGTTCACGCCGGCGAAGATGACCGCGACCTGCTCTTCCGTCTTCAGCGGCGAGAACTGCGGCTGCTTCAGGAGTTCGGTCAGGCGTGCACCGCGGTTCAAAAGGCGCTGCGTCGCAGCGTCAAGGTCCGAACCGAACTGGGCAAACGCTGCCATTTCGCGATACTGGGCGAGTTCACCCTTGATCGAGCCGGCAACCTGCTTCATCGCCTTGACCTGAGCGGCCGAACCGACGCGGGAAACCGACAGACCGACGTTAACGGCCGGACGGATACCCTGGTAGAACAGGTCCGTTTCAAGGAAGATCTGGCCGTCGGTGATCGAGATCACGTTGGTCGGAATGAACGCCGAAACGTCGTTACCCTGGGTTTCGATAACCGGCAGAGCCGTCAGCGAACCGGCGCCCTTTTCGTCAGAGAGCTTTGCAGCGCGCTCGAGAAGGCGGGAGTGCAGGTAGAAAACGTCGCCCGGATAAGCTTCGCGGCCCGGAGGACGGCGCAGAAGAAGCGACATCTGACGGTAGGCGACAGCCTGTTTGGAAAGGTCGTCATAGCCGATCAGCGCGTGCATGCCGTTGTCGCGGAAATATTCGCCCATGGTAGCGCCGGCGAACGGTGCGAGATACTGCATCGGAGCAGGATCGGACGCCGTTGCGGCAATGATGATCGAATACTTCAGTGCGCCGCGCTCTTCGAGCACCTTGACGAACTGGGCAACCGTCGAACGCTTCTGGCCGATGGCGACGTAGACGCAATACAGCTTTTCAGCATCCGGGCCATTGTCGTGAATGGCCTTCTGGTTGAGGATCGTGTCGAGAATGATGGCGGTCTTGCCGGTCTGACGGTCGCCGATGACCAGCTCGCGCTGGCCGCGGCCGACCGGGATCAGAGCGTCGATGGCCTTGAGGCCGGTCGACATCGGCTCATGAACCGACTTGCGCGGGATGATGCCCGGCGCCTTGACGTCAACACGCGAGCGCTGCTTGGCATTGATCGGGCCCTTGCCGTCGATCGGATTGCCGAGCGCGTCGACGACGCGGCCGAGCAGTTCCGGACCAACCGGTACGTCAACGATGGCGCCGGTCCGCTTGACGGTGTCGCCTTCCTTGATTTCGCGGTCGGCGCCGAAAATAACGACACCAACGTTGTCGGCTTCAAGGTTCAGCGCCATGCCGCGAATTCCACCCGGGAATTCGACCATCTCACCTGCCTGGACATTGTCCAGACCGTAGACGCGGGCAATACCGTCACCGACGGAAAGCACTTGACCGACTTCGGAGACAACTGCCTCCTGGCCGAAGTTTTTGATTTGATCTTTAAGAATTGCGGAAATTTCCGCGGCGCGGATATCCATCAGCCGACCTCTTTCAGTGCAAGCTTAAGGCTAGAAAGCTTTGTGCGAAGGGAAGTGTCAATCTGGCGGGACCCGACCTTGACGATCAGACCACCGAGAATAGAGGGTTCAACCGTGACGTTGAGCGTCACGTCTTTGCCGGTGACGCCCTTGAGCGCCGCCTTCAATTCAGTCTGCTGCGCTGCCGTCAGGGCATGAGCCGAAGTCACGTCTGCAGAAACTTCGCCGCGATGACGGGCGGCGGTTTCGCGATAGGACTTGACGATGCCGGGCACCGCGAACAGGCGGCGATTGCGAGCAACCACCTTCAGGAAGTTACCGACCAAACCTGTAATTCCGGCCTTTGCGACGATCGCGGAAATAGCCTTGAACTGGTCGTCGGCAGAAAAGATCGGGCTGACGATTAGGCGCTTCAGGTCGGCGCTCTCGTTGATCAGCGACTGGAACTTGTCCAGATCCGCTCCTACGCTCTCCACCGAACCCGCCTCCAGTGCGAGGTCGAAAAGCGAAGACGCGTACCTTTCTGCAACACCGGAAATAAGCTGGGATGTGTCTGCCACGGGCACAAGCTTCTCTTATTTTAATTCAAGGGCGATGTCTGCGGAGAACCGTAAACCCAACACGTTGAATTTGTTGCTATATTTTAAAGGACATGCAGGCCGGGCGGCCTGTTTCCCCCACAAGTCGCGGTTCGTCTAGCATAGGATATCTGGACTCGCAACACGCGAAGCGCACGAATGCGCTTAGTTCAGCCCGGTTTGGCCAAATTTTGACAAAAATGGGGTATGAGCTGACGAGGTCCACACTGCAGGGCCTTTAGTGGCCGGGCTCAGACAAAGCCGAAGACATAGGCCAAGGGTAAGGCCGAAAGCACGATCTGGACGCTCAAATACAACCAATTCACAATCGTATTGCCGCTGTCCGACAGCATCGACAGGATGCGTCCGAATGCCGCAAGCGCAAAGGCGGCGCCGAGCGCCAGGTAAACCATCGGCTGGGCAAGCAGCAGGGCTGCGATGCCAAGACCAAGGTGAAAGCCGCCCATCGTCGAACGCGCTTCCGCATACCCGCCGCGCCGGCCTTCGCGAAGATCGATCCCCAGAGCCCGAAAAGCGATGCCCGGCGCAAACAGGAAAATCAGCCCGAGCAGCGACGTCACCACGGCTGCGCAGAACGCCAGGAACTCTCCCGTTTCCGCCGGAATGTAGAACTCCATCACATATGCTCCCCGCTCGATCAGCCGATTCGCTTATCGCACAGACGGATTCTGCCTGGAAGACTGCAGTATCTTTTCCGGACGTGGCAGTGAATAAGTGCGCGGGGCAATATGCATCCGTATGAATTTCCACACATTAAATCCCTTCTCACATTCAAATGCGGGAAAAGAGGGATAATCTTATGCCAACTCACGCAGTCCGTTACACCCTCACAGAAAGCTCTGCGGATCGATATCCAGCTGGACGCTGACCGACCCGCGCACCTTCGGGCCGTTCGCCATCATCGTTTTCACGAATGCCTGCATGTCGCTGTTGCGGCGGCCGTGCACCAGCAGCCGGAACCGGTGGCGGCCGCGGATCAGCGCCAGCGGGGCCTCGGCTGGACCCAGGATACTGATGCCGCTGACCTTGGGGGCAGCCTGCCGCAAGCCGCGGGCATGCCCTTCCGCGTCGGCGCGGGTATCGGCCGAGACGATGATCGAGGCAAGGCGTCCGAACGGCGGCAAAAGCGCCTTTTCCCGTTCGCTGATCTCGCGCTCGTAGAACGCTTCAGAATCACCCGAAACGATCGCCTGCATTACCGGGTGCTGCGGCTGGTAGGTCTGCAGCAGCCCGAGGCTCTTCAGGCCGGTACGCCCGGCCCGGCCCGTCACCTGGCTAAGCAACTGGAATGTCCGCTCGGCCGCACGCGGATCGCCATTGGCAAGGCCGATATCCGCATCGACGATGCCGACGAAGGTCATCATCGGAAAGTTATGCCCCTTGGCAACCAGCTGGGTGCCGACGACGATATCCGCCTCGCCCTTGGCTATGGCCTCCAGTTCCAGCCGTAGCCGCTTGACGCCCATCAGGTCGGAGGACAGCACGATGGTGCGGGCATCAGGAAAATGCCGGTCGACCTCTTCGGCGATCCGCTCGACGCCCGGGCCGCAGGCGACCAGATGATCGAGCGTGCCGCATTCCGGGCAGCTCTCCGGCGTCTTTTGCGCATAGCCGCAATGATGGCACTGGATCTGGCCGCGAAACCGGTGCTCGACCAGCCAGCTGGAGCAATCCGGGCACTGGAAACGATGGCCGCAGACACGGCAGAGCGTCAGCGGCGCATATCCACGCCGGTTGAGAAACAGCAGCGCCTGCTCGCCGCGCTCGACCGCCTTGCCGATATAACGCAGCAGCACCGGCGACAGGAAGCCGCCGCGCTCCGGCGGGTGCCTGCGCATGTCGACGAGGCCGAGATCCGGCAGCGCCGCATCGCCAAAGCGCGTCGGCAGGTGGATCGGGTTGTAACGGCCGAGATCGCCGTTGACCCGGCTTTCCACCGATGGCGTCGCCGATACCAGCACAATCGGGAACTCGCCGATCCGGGCCCTGACCACCGCCATGTCGCGGGCATTGTAAAAGACGCGGTCCTCCTGCTTGTAGGCCGGATCATGCTCCTCATCGACAATAATGAGACCGAGATTTTCGAACGGCAGGAACAGTGCCGAGCGGGCACCGGCCACGACCCGCACGCCGCCCTCCGTCACCTGCCGCCAGACTTTTTCACGGGTGCGCGGCGCAAGGTCGGAATGCCATTCGGCCGGTTTCGAGCCGAAACGGTCCTGGAAGCGTTCGAGGAAACTCGCCGTCAGCGCAATTTCCGGCAGGAGGATCAGCACCTGCTTACCGGCCTTCAACGTTGCGGCGATCGCCTCGAAATAGACCTCGGTCTTGCCCGAGCCGGTAATGCCGTCGATCAGCGACACGGAAAACCCGCCGGCATCGACGCTTTCCAGCAGATCGATGGCCGCCTGCTTCTGCGGCCCTTCAAGCCGGTGTTCCACATAGTCGGGATCGGGGGCGGCCACGACCGGCGGCGGCGGCATGAAGACGGTCTCGAACACCCCTTGCGCCGTCAATCCGTCGATGACGCTGGACGACGTCCCGGCCGCATGGGCAAGACCCGACCGCGTCCAGGTAAACCCGTTGTCGGCCGTTGCGATCACCCGTTCGCGCGCCGATGTCATCCGCTCCGGCCGGGTATCGGTCAGCCGCAAGCCTTCGATCATCGGCTCGGGGTCGAAAGCGGCCGGCGCACGTAGCGCCATGCGGGCAACGAGGCCGGGCGGCGAAACGGTGTAGGTGGCGACCCAATCAAGAAAGGTGCGCATGTCCTTTGCCAGCGGCGGGCAATCAAAAACCTGGGTGATCGGCTTCAATTTCTTCGCATCGACGCTTCCATCATCGACACCGTCCCAGACGACGCCCACGACCTGACGCGGGCCGAGCGGCACCTGGACGATCGATCCCGGCTCGACCGCCATTCCCTCCGGAACGGCATAGGAGTATGCTTTCGGGGCGGGCATCGGCACCAGAACGGGCACGACGCGGCGGGCGAACAGGTCGTCAAACAAATCGGTCGAATCTTCAGTCATCGGCCGTGACCTTGCCTCCGGATTGCGTTAAAGAAAACCCCGAAACATCAAGCAGCCCCCCGCATCCCAAGGGAGAATACAAATGAAGTTTTTTGTCGATACAGCCGATGTGAACGAAATCCGGGAGTTGAACGACCTGGGTCTCGTCGACGGCGTGACGACCAATCCCTCGCTGATCCTCAAGTCCGGCCGCAACATCCTCGAAGTGACCAAGGAAATCTGCGGCATCGTCGACGGCCCGGTTTCGGCCGAAGTCGCCGCGACCGATTACGAAACGATCATGAAGGAAGCGGCCGTCATTTCGAAGATCGCCGACAATATCTGCATCAAGGTGCCGCTGACGCTGGATGGCCTCAAGGCCTGCAAGAACCTGTCGTCGGATGGTCACCTGACCAACGTGACGCTGTGCTTCTCGGCCAACCAGGCCCTGCTCGCCGCCAAGGCCGGCGCTACCTTCGTATCGCCTTTCGTCGGCCGCCTCGACGACATCGCCTTCGACGGCATGGACCTGATCCGCGAAATCCGCCAGATCTTCGACAATTACGGCTACGAGACCGAAATCCTCGCCGCCTCCATCCGCACGGTCAACCATGTCAAGGAAGCAGCCCTGATCGGCGCCGACGTCATCACCGCCCCGCCGGCAACGCTGAAGGCGCTGGTCAAGCACCCGCTGACCGACAAGGGCCTCGAAACCTTCCTGGCCGACTGGGCCAAGACCGGCCAGAAGATCGCCTGATTTTTTTCGGACATCGAATGAACGAAGCCCCGCGAGACGATCGCGGGGCTTTCCTTTTTAATCTGCATGACGCGGATTTACCCGGTCGCCTCCGGCAACGGAACCGGATTG
Organism: Pararhizobium sp. YC-54; assembly: GCF_025847205.1. Classification (GTDB taxonomy): domain Bacteria; phylum Pseudomonadota; class Alphaproteobacteria; order Rhizobiales; family Rhizobiaceae; genus Pararhizobium. The sequence goes on from NZ_JAOYTH010000003.1 coordinate 98,571, forward strand.
CAAAACCGGGCATCGGCATCATCCGCCAGATCGACCACCGTGTGCCGTTCCAGGGCTCGCGTCACCTCGATCGGATCGCCATCCAGCGCATCCGGCTGGATCAGGTTGCCGATGGTGAAATCGAACACGTCGCCCTTCTTGTTCAAAAGCTCGTGGAACACCGTCATGTCGCGCAGCTCGGTTGACCATTTGGCCAGCCAGTAGAACAGCCCGGAATTGCGTGCCGACATATGCACCGGCAGGATCGGCAGATTGTACTTGCGGGCAAAGCCGACGGCCGAGGCCTTCCACGGCCGCTCGTTGAGTTTTCCGTCTGCCCAATAGGCGATGCGGCCGGAGGGAAACAGCACCGTCGCCTTGCCTTCCGAGATCGCTCGGTTGGTGATCTGCAGCGTTTCGCGCGCTTTCAGCTTGCTCTTGTAATCCTCGCGCCACTCGACCGGAATGACCATTTCGACGAAACGCGGATTGACGCGGATCGCATCGCGATTGGCAAAGAACATCATGTCGGGGCGGCGGGTTTTCAAAAGATCGAAGACGGCAATACCATCAGCAATACCGGTCGGATGGTTGCTCACCAGGAGAAAGCCGCCTCTTTCGGGGATGCGCTCTTCATTGCGCACGCGGATATCCAGAGACAGGGTCTGGCTCAGATGTTCGAAGGCCTGGAAGCCCGGTGCATTGGCAACGGCATCGGCAAACTCGATCGCCTTGCGGTAATTCAGCACGGTATAGAGAAACGGCCGCATGACCGGCCAGAGCGGATGTTTGACGATCCGCTGGCCGCGTTCCGCAATCAGCATATCGACGATATGGCCGGGCTGCCCCTGCGACACCAGCGCGACCGTCTCTGCGAAATAGGTGAAACCGCTTGCCGAATCCCGTCGCGCCATCGCTTCTTCCGTCTCGTCTTCGCCTGAGCTATCGCAGTTGAATATGATCCGAGCATGACAAATTCCAAGGGCCGTTAGGAAAAACATAACCGGCTGGCGCGCAGAGTCGCGACCATCTGAAATTGTGGAGCATGGCTGTGAACGAACTGCTGATCATAGGCCATCCCGAGCTGATGGCCGAGCGCCAGCGCTGGCTTTCAGCCCTTGGCGAAGAACGGCGCCTGTCGGACAAGACTGTCGAGGCCTATGAGCGCGACACGCGGCAGTTCCTGCATTTTCTCACCGGGCACCTCAGCGGTCCTGCCCGGCTCTGCGATATCAGCGCGCTGCGGCCCGGCGACCTGCGTGGCTTTCTGGCTTCCCGCCGAAGGGACGGCGCCGGCGCGAGAACCCTTGGCCGCGGGCTCGCGGGTCTACGCTCCTTTCTGCGCTATCTGGAAAAGAAAGGCCTCTCGAACGCCGCCGGCGCCTCTGCCGTGCGCTCGCCGAAACAGCCGAAATCGCTGCCGAAACCGCTGACGGCGGTGGATGCGCTGCTGGTTGTCACCAGCGAGGCCCAGCTTGCCGAGGAGCCATGGATCGCCACCCGCAACGCGGCGGTCCTGACGCTGCTTTACGGCTGCGGCCTGCGCATTTCCGAAGCGCTGGACCTGACCCCAGCCGATTTTGCCGGAACGCCCAGCGCGCTGCGCATTCACGGCAAGGGCGGCAAGACCCGCGTCGTGCCGTTGATATCGGCGGCGATCGATGCCGTGCGGGCTTACGAAAAACTCTGCCCCTATCATCTGGCCGCGGATGGTCCGCTGTTTCGCGGCGCAAAGGGGGCTAAGCTGCAGGCGGGTATCATCCAGCGCGAGATGCAGAAGCTGCGCGGCGCACTCGGCCTGCCGGATACGGCGACACCGCATGCGCTACGCCATTCCTTCGCCACCCATCTTCTCGCCGGTGGCGGCGACTTGAGAACCATCCAGGAGCTGCTTGGCCATGCCAGCCTGTCGACGACGCAGGTCTATACCGGCGTCGATTCGGCGCGGCTGCTCGAAATCTACGACCGTGCCCATCCGCGCGCCTGAATTTTGCCGGTTAATGCGCGTTAACCAGCTTTGTTAAATGGCCCGTGAGGCTCGGGCGTCTAGGATCGGCGGATAGATGTTTCGCAGACGGGATCGATGATGTTTCAGCACTTGGCAAAACCGGCACGCAGCCTGGCAAGTACACTGGCCGGGAAACTGGGCGACAACGTCCTTGCGCTGATCGCCACGTTGCACGTTCTGTTCGCGCTCAGTCTGATCGTCACCCTGTTGTCGATATCACCGGCCCGCGCCGAAGACGCGTCCTGCGGCGGCAAGAACCTGATCGCCGAAATGCGCACCTCCGATCCGGCAAGGCTAGCGGCACTGGAAAAGGAAGCGGCGCGCATTGCCAACGGCAAGGGCACATTCTGGAAGATCGAGAAGGCGGGCATCGCCCCATCCTATCTTCTCGGCACCATGCATGTGACCGACCCGCGCGTCCTGGCAATGCCTGCCGGTGCCAGCCAGGCCTACGATGCGGCAAAGACCGTCATCGTCGAATCCGACGAGATCGTTGACGACCGCAAGGCAGCGGCGGCGATCATGATGCAGCCGGGACTGACGATGTTTGCCGACGGCAAGTCGATCAAGGATTTCCTCAAGCCGGAAGAGACCGAGAAGCTGGCGGCCGGACTGAAGGCGCGCGGCATCCCGCTGACGCTGGTTGCGAAAATGAAGCCGTGGATGATCGCAAGCTTCGTCGCCCTGCCCGCCTGCGAAATGAGCCGCAAGGCCGCCGGGGCCGCCTTCCTCGACAAGAAGCTCGCCGAAGACGCCCTGAAACAGGGCAAGAGCCTGAAAGGGCTGGAAACCATGGTCGAGCAATTGCAGGCGATGGATGCGCTGCCGGTGCAGTTTCATCTGGATGCGCTGATCGAGACGCTGGCGCTCGGCGACACCGTGACCGACGTGATGGAAACGACCACCGAACTCTATCTTTCCGGCGATACCGGCCTGATCATGCCGATGATGAAGGCCGTTTCGGAAGAGAAATCCACCGGGGACGATGCAGGCTATGCCGATTTCGAGCAGCGAATCATCACCGACCGCAACAGGATCATGGCGACCCGCGCCAGGCCGATCCTCGACGGCGGCGCCGTTTTCATGGCCGTCGGCGCCCTGCATCTGCCGGGAGACGAAGGCGTGATCGCGCTTTTGCGTAAGGACGGCTTTACCATCACCCGCATGTCGGCTGCCAACTGAGTAATGCGCTCCCTCATTCCCCCAGCGGGGAAGTGCCGAGCGTATGCGAGGCAAGGGGAGCTTCGGCGAAGCCGGAGCTAACACGAGGCGGCGCCTTCGGGCCCCCTCATCCGGCCTTTCAGGCCACCTTTCCCCGCTGGGGAGAAGAGGGCGGGCGGCCAAAACGGCCTGCTGAAGGCTCCCGCCAGCGCATATGGAACGTTCGCAGGCACAGCAATTTTAGCTGTGACTCTTGCACCCGCGCCGTCTCTCTGCCTTTTTGCCAGCATAACCTGCGGCGGCCTGATTCGCGCCCGCTCCGCTTCGCATTCGATGCAGCTCCCGGAACGCGCTTCCACATGCCGGGGCCGCAGCCAGTCCAAGGAGACGACGAGATGACAGAAATCAAGAAACCCGTGATTTCGGAAATGAGACCGAAGATCACGGTCATCGGCGTCGGCGGCGGCGGCGGCAATGCCATCAACAACATGATCACCGAGGGCCTGCAGGGCGCCGAATTCGTTGCCGCCAACACCGACGCGCAGGCGCTCACCATGTCGAAGGCGACACGGTTGATCCAGCTTGGCGCGCAGGTGACCGAAGGTCTCGGCGCCGGATCGCTGCCGGAAGTCGGCCGCGCGGCAGCCGAAGAATCGATCGACGAAATCATGGATCATCTCGGCGGCACGCATATGTGCTTCGTCACCGCCGGCATGGGCGGCGGCACCGGCACCGGTGCAGCCCCGGTGATCGCCCAGGCCGCGCGCAATGCCGGCATCCTGACGGTGGCCGTCGTCACCAAGCCGTTCAGCTTCGAGGGCAAGCGCCGCATGCAATCGGCCGAGGAAGGCATCGAGCGGCTGCGTGAAGCCGCCGACACCGTCATCGTCATCCCCAACCAGAATCTCTTCCGCATTGCCGACGCCAAGACCACCTTTGCCGACGCCTTCGTCATTGCCGACCGGGTTCTCTATTCCGGTGTCGGCTGCATCACCGACCTGATCGTCAAGGAAGGCCTGATCAACCTCGACTTCGCCGACGTCAAATCGGTGATGAAGGGCATGGGCCGGGCAATGATGGGCACCGGCGAAGCCAGCGGCGACAGCCGCGCTTCCAAGGCCGCCGAAGCGGCGATCGCCAATCCGCTCTTGAGCGAAGTCTCGATGAAGGGCGCCAAGGGCGTGCTGATCTCGATCTCCGGCGGTTCCGACATGACGCTGTTCGAAGTCGACGAAGCGGCGACCCGCATCCGCGAGGAAGTCTATGAGGATGCCGACATCGTCGTCGGCGCAATCTTCGACAAGAGCCTCGACGGCGTGTTCCGCGTTTCGGTCGTTGCCACCGGTCTCGACGGTCAGGCTGCGGGCGCCGATACCGGCGCCATTGCCGCCCAGCCGGCGCAGGTTCGCACGCTGCAATAGGGCTTTCATCCGGGGCGGCGGCAACATTTGCCCGCAGGTGTGGCCGCGTCAGCTTATTACCGTAACAGGACGGGCGAGCCGCGACAGCATCGTCCCGACGATCAGCCGGTGAAACGGCGTGATGACAGCGATATAGATCTTTCCGAGCAGGATCTTGCGGCGCACCAGCGTCGTGACGCTGACCCTCTGGGCGAGCTCCCCCGCCTGGCGAACATCGATGACGATGCGAAAATCCAGATGGGTATCGTCAAAGCCAAGCACCGCCTGTTCGCTTGACTGCGAAATGACGGGAAAAAATCCGATCATCTCCACCTTGCCGTCCGGCTGATGCCCCGAGCCTTTCAGGCCGAAGGGACTGACAATGGCGTTTCGCAGCCACATCAGAGCGCGCACCCAGGCCGGGAAATCACCCAATGCACGTTTGGCCGCCAAGATGGCGGTGGTCGATTGGCCAGGCACCAGAAGTTCGTAGCAATCCGCCCAGTCGGCCAAGGGTAAGGCCGGATGCGGCAGGGCAACCGGAACGGAGTGCGTGCGTGGCGGCATAGGCGGTGCTCCTTGAATGCACCGATCCTATCCCGCCCGCCAAAGTGCCGCAAAGGGGCCGATTGTCACGGCCCCCATGCAAAGTCTCGATCATCGAGACTTTGCATTACGTTTTTTACATATGGATCGGCTTTGCGAACGTCGCGAGAGCCGCTTCCTTCACCGCTTCCGACATGGTCGGATGGGCATGGCAGGTCCGGCCGAGATCTTCCGAGGAACCGCCGAATTCCATCAGAACGGTGATTTCGTGGATCATTTCGCCGGCGCCGAAGCCGACGATATGGCCGCCCAGAACGCGGTCGGTGTCCTTGTCGGCAAGGATCTTCACGAACCCGTCGGTGGCGAGCATCGCGCGCGCGCGGCCGTTGGCGGTGAACGGGAACTTGCCGACCTTGTAGGCGATGCCTGCGGCCTTCAGCTCCTCCTCGGTCTTGCCGACGGAGGCGACTTCCGGCTGGGTGTAGACGACGCTGGGGATGACGTCGTAGTTCACATGACCGGCCTGGCCGGCAATGATCTCGGCAACGGCAACGCCTTCGTCTTCAGCCTTGTGGGCAAGCATCGGGCCGCGCACGACGTCGCCGATCGCATAGATGCCGGGAATGCTGGTCTGGAAATGGTTGTTGATCTCAACCCGGCCGCGCGTGTCCATGACGACGCCTGCCTTGGCAAGGCCGAGGCCTTCGGTGAACGGCTTGCGGCCGGTGGCGATCAAAACGACATCGGCATCAATCGTTGAGGCATCCCCACCCTTGACCGGCTCGAACGTTACCTTGGCGCCCTTGCCCGATTTTTCAACGCCGGTCACCTTGGCGCCGAGCTTGAAGTCGATGCCCTGCTTGGCGAGCATGCGCTGGAACTGCTTGGAGACTTCGCCGTCCATGCCGCCGAGGATCGTGTCGAGATATTCGACGACGGTGACCTTGGCGCCGAGACGCGACCAGACCGAGCCGAGCTCAAGGCCGATGACGCCGCCGCCGACCACGACCATGGTGGCCGGAACCTTTTCCAGCGCGATGCCGCCGGTGGACGAGATGATAATCTTCTCGTCGATTTCAACCTCGACGCCCGGGATGCCGGCGACATCGGAACCGGTGGCGATGACCACGCTCTTGGTCTCGATGATCTGCTCTTCGCCCTTGTCGTTGGTGACGGAGACCTTGCCTTCGCCGAGAACCCTGCCGGTGCCCTGGAAGGCATCGATCTTGTTCTTCTTGAACAGGAAGGCGACGCCATCGGTGTTGGATTTCACCGTCGCATCCTTGTGGGCGAGCATTTTGGTAAGGTTCAGCTTGGGAGCGGAAACCTCGACGCCGAGCGCATCGATGCCGTGGCCGGTCTGGTGGAAGACTTCCGATGCATGCAGCAGCGCCTTGGAGGGAATGCAGCCGATATTGAGGCAGGTGCCGCCATAGGTGGCGCGCTTTTCGATGACGCCGACCTTGAGGCCGAGCTGGGCCGCCTTGATGGCGCAGACGTAGCCGCCGGGGCCGGTACCGATAACGATGAGATCATAAGCCATGAAAAGTCCTTCCTGAGAGCGGCTAGCGTCCGCCGCTGACGTTGAGAATGGCGCCCGTTACATAGGACGACGAAGGGGAAAGCAGGTAGAGAACGGCATCGGCAACCTCCTGCGCGGTGCCCGGCCGTTTCATTGGAATGGTGGGCGACAGGTCGCGGGCGCGATCGGGAAGCCCGCCGGAAGCGTGGATATCCGTATCGATGACGCCAGGGCGCACCGCATTGACGCGGATGCCGTCCGAGACGACCTCGCGCGCCAGGCCGACGGTGAACGTATCGATGGCCCCCTTGGAGGCCGCATAATCGACATATTGCCCGGCCGAGCCGAGCACCGCCGCCATCGAGGAGATATTGACGATGACGCCGCCCTTGCCGCCATGACGCACCGACATGCGCCGGACGGCCGCAGCGGCACAGAGGATCGAACCGGACACGTTGACGCGCAGCATCCGCTCCAGCCTTTCAGCCGTGATCTCGTCGATCCGGGCAGGCAAACCGACAATACCGGCATTGTTGACCAGCCCGTCGAGACGGCCGAACGCCGTGTCGACGGCGGCAAAGATGGCATTGATCCCGGCCTCGCTGCCGACATCGCCTTCCACCGCAATGGCCGTGCCACCGCCTGCTTCAATCGCCGCAACGACTGCTTCGGCGGCCGGACGGTTGGAGGCATAATTGACGGCAACCGCCCAGCCCTGCTCAGCCGCCGACAGGCAGATAGCCGCGCCAATGCCGCGGCTGCCACCGGTCACCAGCAGAACGGGCCTGTCGTTGCGCATCATTGGCCGCATCCCTTGAAGGTCAGAGCATCCCAGGGCGCAACCGTCGCCGTGCCCCAGATGGAGGAATTGCGGATAGCCGGGCCGAAATCGGGCAACAGTATTTGCGGTGCAGCCTCCATGCCCTCCTGCGGCAGCGAACCGACCTTGCCATCGGCGCCGATCGAATAGATCACGCCTTGCCAGACGGTGCAGGCGGCAATGTCGTCACCGGTTACGTCGCCTTCCGGGCAGTTGTTCATGATCATGCCGTTGGCGCGAACTGGATCGCCCGACTGCATGACGATACCGTCGAGCACCAGACCGGTCTTGCCAACCTTGATCTTGAAATGATTGCTGGTGGCGGCACTGGCCGAGCCGACCGGCTCGAACCGCAATTCATAGGCAGCATCGGCATCGCCATAGATTGCCTGTTCCTGCAGGCAATCGGCTGCAACCGCCGGCGAGACCGCCAGCAGTGCGCCTAAGGTGGATGCGGAAGCGGTAAGGCGCATGCTCACGCAGCCTTTTCCGTGGCAAGCTTCAGGCCAAGGGCGATGAAGACCAGGCCGCTGGCGCGGTCGATCCACTGGCTGGCGCGCGAGAAGGCGGCACGCATCTTCGGGGTCGTCATGAACAGGCTGACGCCGACGAACCAGAGGATCAGGCAGCTTGCCATGACCAGGCCATAGCCGAACTTGACCATGATCGGCGTATGGGCGCTGACCACCGTCGAGAAGATCGACAGGAAGAAGAATACCGGCTTCGGGTTCAAGGCATTGGCAGCAAAGCCGAGACCGAAGGCCTTCAGTCCGGACTGGCGCTTTTCGCTGGCCTGCACGCCCTCGGCCTGCGCCGTCATGTCGGTCTTGCCGGCACGCAGCGACCTGACGCCGATATAGAGAAGGTAAGCGACACCGCACCATTTGACGATGTTGAACAGGTAGATCGACTGCGAGATCAGCAGGCCCAAACCGAGGATCGTGTAGGTCACATGGAACATCAGCGACGTGCCGACGCCGAACGACGTGATGATGGCGGAACGGCGGCCGTTGACGATCGACTGGCGCATGACCATGGCAAGATCGGCGCCCGGCGAAACGATGGCGAAGGCAAAGATGGCCATCAGGGAGGCGAGTTCGAACAGATAAGGATGCACGGCACGTCTCCGGTTATCGCCGCCGGACGTCGCTTTCGTCTTAGAAAACGAGCGTCGCGACCATGATGAGGAGCCCGGCAAGCGAACCGAGCCAGATGAGCGAGCGGATATAGGCAACACCCGCCAGATAAAGCGGAATATAGACGATCCGGCAGGCAAACCAAGTCCACGCACCGGTCAGGCCCCAGCCCGTCGGATCACCGGTGATCGCCAATGCCAGGACCAAACCGATGAAGGCCGGATAGGTTTCCCTGAAATTGGCCGATGCCCGGGAAGACCTTCCGGCCAGTTTGCCGGCGGGCTTCCTCTCCTCGTCGCGCGGACCGGCATTCCATGCCGATCCAAGTTCGAGGGTCGAAGAAAAGCCCTGCAGGCTGACATGGAAAACCAGCAGCACCACGCTCCAGGCAAGAAGCGTGACGAAAGGCGATACCACCAGTGCTGCCGCGTCCATGCCGGCCGTTCCTTAGAGATCGAGAACCAGACGTTCCGGATCTTCCAGGCTTTCCTTGACGCGCACGAGGAAGGTCACCGCTTCCTTGCCATCGACGATGCGGTGATCGTAGGACAGCGCGAGATACATCATCGGACGGATGACGATCTGGCCGCCGACGACGACCGGACGGTCCTGGATCTTGTGCATGCCGAGAATGCCCGACTGCGGTGCATTCAGGATCGGCGAGGACATTAGCGAGCCGTAGACACCGCCATTGGAGATGGTGAACGTACCACCCTGCATGTCGGCCATGCCGAGCTGGCCGTCACGGGCGAGCTTGCCGAGGCGGCCGATATCCTTCTCGATTTCGGCGATCGACATCTGGTCGGCATCGCGCACGACCGGAACGACAAGGCCCTTGTCGGTGCCGACGGCAACGCCGATATGACAGAAGTTCTTGTAGATGATGTCGGTGCCGTCGATCTCGGCGTTGACGTTCGGGATTTCCTTCAAGGCGTGGGTCACGGCCTTGGTGAAGAAGCCCATGAAGCCGAGCTTGACGCCGTGCTTCTTCTCGAAAATATCCTTGTACTTGGTACGCAGGCTCATCACCGCGCTCATGTCCACTTCGTTGTAGGTGGTGAGCATGGCGGCAGCGTTCTGCGCGTCCTTCAGGCGGCGGGCGATCGTCTGGCGCAGGCGGGTCATCTTGACCCGCTCTTCGCGCGGCGCATCTTCGGTCGATGACGGGCCGCGCGACACGGCCTTGACCGGTTCGGATGCGGCAGGCGCCGAAATGCCCTTGGCAACGGCTGCGATCACATCGCCCTTCAGCACCTGGCCACGCTTGCCCGAGCCATCGAGCTGATCTGCCGAGAGGTTGTTTTCGGCCAGCATCTTGGCAGCAGCAGGGGCCGGCGGCATGGCGGAGGCAACCGGGGTGGCTGCAGGTGCAGCAGCAGCAGCCGCAGGTGCTGCGGCGGCAGGCTCGGCAACCTTCTTTTCGGCAGCGGCCGGAGCAGCGGCACCGGTTCCTGCAGCGCCTGCTGCAATACTGCCGAGCAGTGCGCCGAGACCGACGGTTTCGCCGGCGGCGGCAACGATTTCGGACAGAACACCGGCAGCAGGTGCCGGCACTTCGATCGTCACCTTGTCGGTTTCGAGTTCGAGCAGCGGCTCATCGGCCTTGACGGTATCGCCGACCTTCTTGAACCAGGTACCGATGGTGGCTTCGCTGACGGATTCGCCGAGAGTAGGAACGCGGATTTCTGTGGCCATGATATTTTATCGTCCGTTGATCGGGTGTCTGTTTCTATGAATGGAAAAACCGGAGGGCCTGATCAGCCCTCCCATTTTCAGCCGCCGAGGGCGTCTTCGAGGAATGCAGCGAGCTGCGCCAGATGCTTGGACATCAGGCCCGTCGCCGGAGAGGCGGCAGCCGGACGGCCGGTGTAGCGCACCCGCTGGTACTTGGCATCGATATGGGCAAGCACCCATTCCAGATACGGGTCGATGAACGACCATGCACCCATGTTCTTCGGCTCTTCCTGGCACCAGACCATTTCCGCATGGCGGAAACGCGACAGCTCGTTGATCAGCGCCTTGGCCGGGAACGGATAGAGCTGCTCGACGCGCAACAGGTAGATGTCGTCGATGCCGCGCTTTTCGCGTTCCTCGAGAAGGTCGTAATAGACCTTGCCGGTGCACAGCACGACGCGGCGGATCTTGGCGTCCTTCTGCAGCTTGATCGGGCCGTCCTTGATGACCTCTGCATCGTCCCAGAGCAGGCGATGGAAGGAGGTTTCGCCGGCCATTTCCGACAGCGAGGAGACGGCGCGCTTGTGGCGCAGCAGCGACTTCGGCGTCATCATGATCAGCGGCTTGCGGAAGTCGCGCTTCACCTGGCGGCGCAGGATGTGGAAGTAGTTCGCCGGCGTCGTGACGTTGGCGACCTGCATGTTGTCCTCGGCGCACATCTGCAGCCAGCGCTCGAGGCGGGCCGACGAATGCTCCGGTCCCTGGCCTTCATAGCCATGCGGCAGGAGGCAGACGAGACCGGACATGCGCAGCCACTTGCGTTCGCCCGACGAGATGAACTGGTCGAAGACGACCTGTGCCCCGTTGGCGAAGTCGCCGAACTGGGCTTCCCACAGGGTCAGCGCATTCGGACGGGCCAGCGAATAGCCGTACTCGAAGCCAAGCACCGCCTCTTCCGAAAGCATCGAGTTGATGACTTCGTAGCGGGCCTGGGTCGGCGACAGGTTGGCAAGCGGAATGTAGCGGTCTTCGGTCTCCTGATCATAGAGAACCGAATGGCGCTGCGAGAACGTGCCGCGTTCGCAATCCTGACCCGACAGGCGGATCTTGGTGCCTTCGACGCAGAGCGTGCCGAATGCGAGCGCTTCCGCCATCGCCCAGTCGATGCCTTCACCGGTCTGGATCATGTTGGCGCGGCCGTCCATGAAACGCTGGATGGTCTTGTGGGCATGGAAGCCTGCCGGAACTTCCGACAGCTTGCGGCCGACTTCCTTCAGCACCTTCATCGGCACCGAGGTCTTGCCGCGCCGCTGCTCATCCTGGTTGTCGGCAGCCCGCAGGCCCGACCAGACGCCGTCCAGCCAGTCGGCCTTGTTCGGCTTGTAGGACTGCCCGGCCTCGAACTCCTGCTCCAGGCGCGCGCGCCAGTCGGCCCGCATCATTTCCAGTTCGCCTTCGGAGATCAGGCCTTCGGCGATCAGGCGTTCGCCATAGAGCTGAACGACCGTCTTGTGGGCGCGGATGACCTTGTACATCTTCGGCTGCGTGAAAGACGGCTCGTCGCCTTCGTTATGGCCGAAGCGGCGGTAGCAGAACATGTCGATGACCACAGGCTTGTGGAACTTCATCCGGAATTCGGTGGCGATCTTGGCCGCGTAGGTCACGGCTTCCGGATCGTCGCCGTTGACGTGAAAGATCGGCGCCTCGATCATCTTGGCAACGTCGGACGGATAGGGCGACGAGCGCGAGAAGGCCGGATTGGTGGTGAAGCCGATCTGGTTGTTGATGATGAAATGCACGGTGCCGGCAACGCGATGACCGCGCAGGCCAGACAGGCCGAGGATTTCAGCCGTGACGCCCTGGCCGGCAAAGGCGGCATCGCCGTGCAGCAACAGCGGCATGACCTGCGCCCGCTCGGACAAGGGAATGATGTCGCCTTCGAAGATCTTCGCCATCTGGTCCTGCTTGGCGCGGGCCTTGCCCATGACGACAGGATTGACGATTTCGAGATGCGACGGGTTTGCCGTCAGCGACAGGTGCACCTTGTTGCCGTCGAACTCGCGGTCGGAGGAGGCACCCAGATGGTACTTCACGTCGCCCGAGCCTTCGACTTCGTCCGGAGCGGCAGAACCGCCCTTGAACTCATGGAACACCGCGCGATGCGGCTTGCCCATGACGTTGGTCAGCACGTTCAGACGGCCGCGATGGGCCATGCCGAGGATGATTTCCTTCAGGCCGACCTGGCCGCCGCGCTTGATGATCTGCTCCAGCGCCGGGATCAGCGATTCACCGCCGTCGAGGCCGAAACGCTTGGTGCCCTTGTACTTGACGTCGATGAACTGCTCGAAGCCTTCGGCCTCGATCAGCTTCTGCAGGATGGCCTTCTTGCCTTCCGCGGTGAAGTCGACGCCCTTGTCCGGACCTTCGATGCGTTCCTGGATCCAGGCTTTGATTTCCGGATCGGAGATGTGCATGAACTCGACACCGAGCGTCGAGCAATAGGTGCGCTCCAGGATATCGACGATTTCGCGCAGGGTCGCATATTCGAGGCCCAGCACGTTGTCGATGAAGATCGGACGATCCATGTCTTCCGGGCCGAAACCGTAGTTCGACGGCGACAGCTCGTGATAGTCCTCGACCGGAGCGGCAATGGCCAGCGGATCGAGCTTGGCATGCAGATGGCCGCGCATGCGGTAGGCGCGGATCAGCATGATCGCGCGCACGCTGTCGCGGGTCGATTGGTGAACGTCGGCGGGCGCGGCTGCAACGCCGGTAACGGCGGCCTTTGCCTCAGCCTTCGCCTGAACCTTCTTTTCGATGACCTTTTCGACCGTGCCCCAATCGCCATCCAGCGCCGAGACCAGCTCGCCGTTGGCCGGGATCGGCCAGTTCGGCTTCTTCCAGGAAGCGCCCTTGGCGGCCTTGATCACGTCTTCAGGCTGCTCCTGCAGCGCCCTGAAGAACGACTGCCACTCGCCCGAAACGGACGAGGGATCGTTTTCATAGCGCGCATAAAGCTGATCGATATATCCGGCATTCGCTCCGTCGAGGAACGATGTCAGCTGAAATTGCTCGTTGGCTTCTTGCCGTGCCATGGTGTTCCGCGGACCTGTCCGTCCGCCTCCTGACTTGTTGACTCTGCCGGTATAGGTCCCGGTGAACCGTAATCATAAGGGTGCCGAACGCACCCTTCGCGTCATCAGATGCTGCTGACCGGGCCATCCGCAATGGGAAGCCCGGCCACGTTATCGGTGCATGCGCAGTCTCAGCCGCAATCTCAGCCCTTGAGGACTTCGACCAGCGTCTTGCCAAGGCGAGCCGGGGAAGGCGACACCTTGATGCCTGCCGCTTCCATGGCCGAAATCTTCGATTCCGCATCGCCCTTGCCGCCGGAAACCACAGCGCCGGCATGGCCCATGGTGCGACCCTTCGGTGCGGTGCGGCCGGCGATGAAGCCGGCCATCGGCTTCTTGCGGCCCTTCTTTGCTTCGTCGATCAGGAACTGTGCTGCGTCTTCTTCCGCCGAGCCGCCGATTTCGCCGATCATGATGATCGAGGTCGTGGCTTCGTCGGCGAGGAACATTTCGAGCACGTCGATGAACTCGGTACCCTTGACCGGGTCGCCGCCGATGCCGACAGCCGTCGTCTGGCCAAGGCCCTCGTTCGACGTCTGGAACACGGCTTCATAGGTCAGCGTGCCGGAGCGCGAAACGATACCGACCGAACCCTTGCGGAAGATCGAGCCCGGCATGATGCCGATCTTGCATTCTTCCGGCGTTAGGATACCCGGGCAGTTCGGACCGAGCAGCCGCGACTTGGAGCGGTCGAGGCGAGCCTTGACGCGCACCATGTCCATGACCGGAATGCCTTCGGTGATGCAGGTGATGAACGGGATTTCGGCTTCGATCGCTTCGATGATCGCGTCAGCGGCGCCGGCCGGCGGCACGTAGATCACGGACGCGTCGGCGCCGGTCCGTTCCTTGGCTTCCGCAACCGTTGCAAAGATCGGCAGGCTTTCGCCCTTCGAACCGGTCCAGGTTTCCCCACCCTTCTTCGGGTGGATACCGCCGACCATCTGCGTGCCGTAATAGGCAAGCGCCTGCTCGGTGTGGAAGGTACCGGTCTTGCCGGTCAGGCCCTGAACGAGGACCTTGGTGTCTTTGTTGACGAGAATAGACATGAATTCGGGTCCTTAAAATTAGGCGTTGATCGCAGCAACGATCTTCTTGGCCGCATCGTCCAAGTCGTCTGCCGCCGTGATCGCGAGACCCGATTCGTTCAGGATCTTCTTGCCGAGCTCGACATTGGTGCCTTCGAGGCGCACGACGAGCGGAACCTGGAGGCCGACTTCCTGCACGGCAGCAACAACGCCTTCAGCGATGACATCGCACTTCATGATGCCGCCGAAGATGTTGACGAGAATGCCTTCGACCTTGGGGTCGGCGGTGATGATCTTGAAAGCAGCCGCGACCTTTTCCTTGCCGGCGCCACCGCCGACGTCGCAGAAGTTCGCCGGCTCCTTGCCGTACAGCTTGATGATGTCCATCGTCGCCATGGCAAGACCGGCACCGTTGACCATGCAGCCGATGTTGCCGTCGAGCGCGACATAGGCGAGATCCCATTTGGAGGCCTCGATTTCCTTGGCATCCTCTTCGGTCTCGTCGCGCAGCGCCTTGACGTCGTCGTGGCGGAAGATCGCGTTGCCGTCGAACGACATCTTGGCGTCGAGAACGCGCAAGCGATCGTTTTTCATGACGATCAGCGGGTTGACCTCGAGCAGAGCCATGTCCTTCTCGTTGAAGGCCTTGTAGAGGATCGGGAAGAGCGACTTGGCGTCTTCGGCAGCAGCGCCCGAAAGCTCGAGAGCCTTGGAGATCGCAGCGACGTCGGCAGCCGTCACACCCGTTTCCGGATCGATGGCGATGGTGTGGATCTTCTCGGGCGTGTCATGGGCGACGGCCTCGATATCCATGCCGCCTTCGGTCGAAACGACGAAGGCAACGCGACCGACCGAGCGGTCAACCAGCAGCGAGCAATAGAGTTCGCGGGCGATGTCGGCGCCGTCTTCGATATAGAGGCGGTTGACCTGCTTGCCGGCTTCGCCGGTCTGCGCGGTCACCAGCGTGTTGCCCATCATTTCCTTGGCATGCGCCTTGGCTTCGTCGATCGAGAAAGCCAGGCGAACGCCGCCCTTGGCATCCGGACCGAGTTCCTTGAACTTGCCCTTGCCGCGGCCGCCAGCGTGAATCTGGCTTTTGACGACGTAGAGCGGGCCCGGAAGCGACTTTGCAGCCGCTTCTGCTTCATCGGCGGAGAAGATGGCGACACCTTCCGCAACCGGAGCGCCAAAGGTCTTCAACAGAGCCTTGGCCTGATATTCATGAATGTTCATGGGGATATTTTCCTGTTTGAGCCTGATGGTAATTACGTGAGGCGCAATTACTTCAGGCTGGGCGCGATGGCGACGCAGGCTTCGCAGAGACCGGCAACCGAGGCGACCGACTTGTCGAAGGCTTCCTGTTCGGCCTTGTTGAACTCGACTTCGATGATGCGCTCGACGCCGCCGGCACCGATGATCGTCGGAACGCCGACATACATGTCCTTGACGCCGTACTGGCCGGTCAGGTGCGCTGCGCAGGGCAGAACGCGCTTCTTGTCCTTGAGGAAGGATTCAGCCATTTCGATCGCCGACGCAGCCGGAGCGTAGTAGGCCGAACCGGTCTTCAAGAGACCGACGATTTCGGCGCCGCCGTCACGGGTGCGCTGGATGATTTCTTCGAGACGCTCCTTGGTGACCCAGCCCATCTTGACCAGATCGGTCAACGGAATGCCGCCGACGGTGGAGTAACGGGCAAGCGGCACCATCGTGTCGCCGTGGCCGCCGAGAACAAACGCGGTGACGTCCTGGACGGAAACGTTGAATTCCTGGCTCAGGAACAGGCGGAAGCGCGATGAGTCTAGAACGCCGGCCATGCCGACGACCATGTTCTTCGGCAGGCCGGAGAACTTCTGCAGCGCCCAGACCATCGCGTCGAGCGGGTTGGTGATGCAGATGACGAAGGCGTTCGGGGCATACTTCTTGATGCCGGCGCCGACCTGTTCCATGACCTTGAGGTTGATGCCGAGCAGATCGTCGCGGCTCATGCCGGGCTTGCGGGCAACGCCGGCGGTGACGATGCAGACATCGGCGCCTTCGATGGCCGAGTAGTCGCTGGCACCGGTCAGGTTGGCATTGAAGCCTTCGACGGGGGAGGACTGAGCGATATCGAGACCCTTGCCCTGCGGGATGCCGTCGGCGATGTCGAACAGGACGATGTCGCCCAGTTCCTTCAGGCCGGCGAGATGCGCCAGCGTGCCACCAATCATTCCAGAACCAATAAGTGCGATCTTGTTGCGCGCCATGAAAGTGCTTCCTTTGCGATCCAAATCTGACAAGGCCTGACGTGGCGCCTCAAGCGCAAGCTGTGGCAAACCTTCGGCGCAAGGAATTAAACGCCAAAAACTAAAATATCAACCGATACTTTTGGGTGGAACAATTTCAATCGGTTAGATCATAAATTTCTTACGTAAACGTAAGAGTTTACGTCGTCAAATTGTCACGAAGTCACTGTTTCCGCACGATGATTGCGGGCATATTCCTCACTCTGCATCTCGATCAGGCGCGAAACCGTGCGGTCAAATTCAAAGCCTTCCGTGCCCTTTTTCGCCGTCAGCAGATCGATCGGCGCGGAAGCCGCCGTGGCGAAGAGGCGGGCGCCGTGATCGTAGATCGTGTCCACCAGCATGATGAAACGCTTGGTCTCGTTGCGGCGCTCGGGCCCGAGGTGCGGGATATGATCGATAAAGATCGTCCGGTAATGCGAGAGGATGGCGAGATAATCGGCAGCCCCAAGCGGCTTCTCGCAAAGGTCTGAAAAGGCAAACCGGGCGCAACCGTTGGCCGCGGCCGGAACCTTGATTTTCCTGCCCTTGTGCGCGACCTCCCCTGGCGCGGCCGTAAGTCCGGCCGTGGCATGGATCCAGGCCCGATCGAGCGCTGCATCCGCGAGCGGCCCCATCGGCGACAGCCAGACCGGCAGCCCTTCCATCTTTGCCAGGCGGTAATCCGTCCCGGCATCCAATGGCACGATCTCGGTATAGGCCTTCAACAGATCGATGAACGGCAGGAACAGTCCGCGATTGAGCCCATCCTTGTAGAGATTGCCCGGCTCGACATTCGAGGTGGCGACGAGAACGCAGCCCTTGGCGAAAAGCTCGGAAAACAGCCGCGACAGGATCATTGCATCGGCAATATCGGTGACGGAAAACTCGTCGAAGCAGAGAAGCCGGGCTTCGGCAAAGATTTCCGAAGCGACCGGCGGCATCGGATCGGCCTGGCGCGTCTCGCCGTTCTTCAGCTTCTGCCGGTGCTTGAAGATGCGCTCGTGCACATCGGCCATGAACTCATGGAAATGCGCCCGGCGCTTGCGCTGGATCGGCACCGTGTCGAAAAACAGGTCCATCAGCATGGTCTTGCCGCGGCCGACGCCGCCGTAGAGATAAAGCCCCTTGAGCGGCGGATGATCGTTCTTGCGCGAAGCAAACAGCCAGCCGAGCGCGTTCGACTTGCGCTGCGCGCGGTTCCCGGCGAGCTCCATCAAAAGGTGATCGAAGCGCCTGGCGATGGCAAGCTGCGCCGGATCGCGCCGCATCTCGCCTGTGGCGATCATGGCCTCGAGTTTTCGCGAAATACTGTCTTCGGGATTTGGCACGCGCTTGACCGGTTGGGCCGTAAACGGCGGGTAAGAAAAAGCCCGGCAGGAAGCCGGGCTGATGTGTTAACGGCTGAGGCTGACCGGCTGGCCGCCATTGGTCGAGCCGTCGAAGCGCGCATCGGCTGTCTTGAACAGCCGGGCGAGCGGATTGCCGTTGCGATCCTTCAGCACGACCTGCTTGCCGGCCACTTCCCAGGAGCCCATGGCCGTCAGTTCGCCGGCGCAACCGCGCGTACCGCCGCGCGAGCCGCTGCCGAGATTGGTGAGCGTCAGGAACATATCGCAGGAGCTTCCGGCGTTCGACACACGCCAGTTGCCGACCATCGATTCCTTGGTGACATCAAGCGCGTTGGCCGCAGCCGCGACTTCCGTGCCGCCCGGTGTCTGCACGCCGCCAACCGCGGCCGTGCCGCTGACGGGTGCCGCCGGAAACTGCGAAGTATCGCCGGGAGCAGCAAGCTGACCGGACGAGACGGTCGCTACAGGCTGTGCCTGCAACGGAGCCGGCGACACGGTATTTCCACCGAAATCGGTCATGGACGTCCTCTGACATCCAGCCAGCGCCAGCACCACGGCCAGTCCCGCCACCGCATGTATTGTCCGCATGTTTTTGCTCCCGATCATCTCTGCTATCGCGTTGTCCAGGGGAATATAGGCGGAATTAGCTTAAAACTAACTTTAAAATCAAGACACGGGTTAATTCTTTAGACCTGTGGCATGATTGAAACGGTTGCAGCCGCAAGCAGCGGCGGTTGTAGCCTAGAGCGGAGGGCCGCCAAAATCCTCTTTGCAGGAAACAAGCCCGCCTGCACCGCCCGGATTGGCAAGCGCCCCGCTCGCGCATGGCGGCCGCCGCCGGGACCAGCATCATTTCAGGCATGTTCTCCAATAGGTTATCACCCAAATGGGGGTTGAGGGACGCCATGCATCCCGATAGCGTTTCGTGCAGGCAAACTGGCAAAAAGACGGAACCTGCAGATGGCGAACATCATAGGAAAAATTGGTAACGACACGCTGAAGGGAACCGCTGTTGCCGACCTTATCGACGGCCTGGCGGGCAATGACCGACTTTTCGGTTTTCTCGGCAACGACACGCTCTATGGCCGCGACGGGATCGACATGCTCTATGGCGGCAAGGGAAATGACATCCTGTCTGGCGGTAACGGCGACGACGACGTCCATGGCGGAGACGGCGCGGACAGGATTTATGGAGGGGCGGGCAACGACAGGATCACGGGCGATCAGGATTATTACGATTGGGAAGGCACCGGCGACGACGAAATTTTCGGCGACGCCGGTAACGACACGATCGAGGGCGGACGCGGGAACGACAAGCTGCATGGCGGCGCGGACAATGACTCGATCTGGGGCGGAGACGGTATCGACGCCCTCTACGGCGATGCAGGCAACGATGAGCTACAGAGCTCCTTCGGCAACGACACGCTTTATGGCGGAACGGGCGACGACGGCCTGCTGGCGGGTGAAGGAAATGACCGGCTCTGGGGCGAAGATGGCAACGACGCACTGTACGGCGATCTCGGCGACGACAGGTTGAGCGGCGGAGCCGGCGCCGATGCTCTGGCCGGCAACGAGGGGAAGGATATCCTCCAGGGCGGAGACGGCGACGATGATCTTTACGGCGACGAGGGGTATCTGGGCGCCCCGGACAACGACATGCATGCCGGCGATGACGGGCTCTATGGCGGCGCTGGCGACGACGATCTCATCGGCGGCTGGGGCAACGATGTTCTCGACGGCGGAAGCGGCAATGACCAACTTTGGGGCGAATCCGGCAATGACCGCCTGATCAGCTCCGACGGGCTTGAATCTCTGGACGGCGGCGCGGGCAATGACACGCTGGTTTTCACACGCGGCAATATCGCCGATGCGATCACGATCAATATGCTGGCAACAAGTTACACCTATATCTTCTATGGCGCCGGCCCCTACAAAGCCACGTTCCGCGGCATCGAGAACCTGGAGTTTTCGGGCGGCAGCGGCGCCGATGTGGTTTCCACGCTGGCCGGCACCGACATCCTCAACGGCAATGGCGGTAATGATACGCTGAACGGCGGTGCGGGCAACGACCTCATTGCCGGTGGCGCCGGAGCAGACAGCCTTACCGGCGGATCGGGGATCGATAGCGTCGACTACAGCACCTCGATAGCGGCGGTGAACGTCAACCTCACCACCCAGACCGCTTCCGGCGGAGACGCGCAAGGCGACAAGATTTCCGGATTCGAAAGCGTTCGTGGTGGCAAGGGCGCCGACACGCTGACGGGGACCAGCGGCGCCAACACCATGGACGGCAATGGCGGCAACGATAGACTCAGCAGCGGCGCTGGTAACGACATCATCAGCGGCGGCGCAGGCGCCGACAGTCTTGACGGCGGCATCGGTTACGACACGCTGAACTATCGTTCATCGACATTGGCCGTGAACGTCAATCTGGCGACCAACGCCGCCTCCGGCGGCGATGCGCAGGGCGACAAAATCACCGGCTTCGAGCATGTCAGCGGCGGTGCCGGTTCCGATGCGCTGGCCGGCACGTCGGGCGCAAATATCATCGAAGGCAATGGCGGCAACGATACGATCAAGGGCGGTGCCGGCAATGACCGGATGACCGGCGGGCTCGGCGCCGACCATCTCTATGGCGAAGCCGGCAACGATATCTTCGTCTATGCCAGCCTAAAGGATTCGACCGTTGCGGCCATCGGCCGCGACACGATCCATGGCTTCGCCTCCGGTGACAAGATCGACCTTTCCGCCGCACGTCTGTTTGCCAATATCAACGACATACCGCAGAACCATTTCATCGGCACAGGCACCTTCAGCGGTCTTGGCCCGGAGCTACGTTATGAGAAAAACGGCGCTTCCACCACTATCTACGCCGACGCGAACGGCGACAGGAAGGCGGATTTCGCGCTGACGCTGGATAGCGCCGTTACGCTGAAATTCGAGGATTTCATCGTCTAGATCATAACCGGATTGCGCCGCCGAACGGCCCGCAATCCGGTAATTTAACGCGGAAGCATATTGCGAGCGTCAGACCCGCCGTTCCACCATCATCTTCTTGATCTCCCCGATCGCCTTGGCCGGGTTCAAACCCTTCGGACAGGTCTGGGCGCAGTTCATGATCGTGTGGCAGCGATAGAGCCGGAAGGGGTCTTCCAGATTGTCGAGGCGCTCGCCCTTGGCTTCGTCGCGGCTGTCGATCAGCCAGCGATAGGCCTGCAGAAGCACGGCCGGACCGAGATAGCGGTCGCCGTTCCACCAGTAGCTCGGGCAAGAGGCGGAACAGCAGGCGCAGAGAATGCACTCGTAGAGGCCGTCGAGCTTCTGGCGATCTTCGTGGCTCTGCTTCCATTCCTTGGCCGGCGTCGGCGAAACGGTCTTTAGCCAGGGCTCGATCGAACGGTGCTGGGCGTAGAAATTGGTGAGATCCGGCACCAGATCCTTGACAACGGGCATATGCGGCAGCGGGTAGACTTTCACCGCGCCCTTCACCTCGTCCATGCCCTTGGTACAGGCCAGCGTATTGGTGCCGTCGATGTTCATCGCGCAGGAACCGCAGATGCCTTCGCGGCAGGAGCGGCGCAGCGTCAGCGTCGGGTCGATCTTGTTCTTGATGTAGAGCAGCGCATCGAGAACCATCGGGCCGCAATCGTCGACATCGATATAGAACGTGTCGATCGACGGGTTCTTGCCGTCGTCCGGGCTCCAGCGATAGACGCGCAATTCGCGGGTATTGGTGGCCCCGGCCGGCTTCGGCCAGACCTTGCCTTCCGTCATCTGCGAATTCTTGGGGAGAGCGAGTTCAACCATGGATCATTCTCCTCAATACACGCGCGCCTTGGGCTCGATCTTTTTCGGATCGATGCCCTCGGCCAGAAGTTCGGTGTGAACCGGGCGGTAATCGAGCCGGACTTCGCCGGCCTCGTTCACCCAGGACAGCGTATGCTTGCGCCAGTTGACGTCGTCGCGGCCGGCAAACGGGCCGTCGACATAATCCTCGCGGGCGTGGCTGCCGCGGCTTTCCTTGCGGGCTTCGGCGCCATAGACGGTGACGATGGCGTTGGCCATCAGGTTTTCCAGCTCCAGCGTTTCCACCAGATCGGAATTCCAGATCATCGAGCGGTCGGTAACCTTGACGTCGCTTAGCTCCTGCCAGATCGCGCTCATCCGCTTGCAGCCGCTCTCCAGCGATTCCTGCGTGCGGAACACGGCGGCGTCGTCCTGCATGGTGCGCTGCATCTTTTCGCGCAGCACCGCCGTCGGCGTTGAGCCATCAGCATAACGCAGCCTGTCGAAGCGCGTCATGATCTTTTCGCAAGCCTTTTCGTTGATCGGTGGAATGGGGGCCGCCCGGTCGATGACTTCGCCTGCCCGGATCGCGGCGGCGCGACCGAAGACCACGAGGTCGATCAGCGAGTTGGAGCCCAGACGATTGGCCCCGTGCACCGAGGCGCAACCGGCTTCGCCGACAGCCATCAGCCCCGGCAGGACACGCTCGGGATTGGCGCTGTCGGCGTTCAGCACTTCACCCCAGTAGTTGGTCGGAATGCCGCCCATATTGTAGTGAACGGTCGGCAGGACCGGGATCGGCTCGCGGGTCACATCGACACCGGCAAAAATCTTGGCGCTTTCGGAAATGCCCGGCAGGCGCTCGTGCAGGACGGCCGGATCGAGATGGTCGAGATGCAGGTAGATATGGTCCTTGTTCTTGCCGACGCCGCGACCTTCGCGGATTTCCAGCGTCATGCAGCGGGAAACCACGTCGCGCGAGGCAAGGTCCTTGGCCGAGGGCGCATAGCGCTCCATGAAGCGCTCGCCTTCGGAATTGACGAGATAGCCGCCTTCGCCGCGCGCACCTTCGGTGATCAGGCAGCCAGAGCCATAGATGCCCGTCGGGTGGAACTGGACGAACTCCATGTCCTGCAACGGCAGGCCGGCGCGCGCCACCATGCCGCCGCCGTCGCCGGTGCAGGTATGGGCCGATGTCGCCGAGAAATAGGAGCGGCCATAGCCGCCGGTCGCCAGAACGACCATCTTGGCCGAGAAACGATGGATCGTGCCGTCGTCGAGGTTCCAGGCGACAACGCCGGTGCAGCGGCTGCCGTCATCCGACATGATCAGGTCGAGAGCGAAATACTCGATGAAGAATTCGGCATTGTTCTTCAGCGACTGGCCATAGAGCGTGTGCAGGATGGCGTGGCCAGTCCGGTCGGCAACGGCGCAGGTGCGCTGCACCGGCGGGCCTTCGCCATAATTCTGCATGTGGCCGCCGAACGGGCGCTGATAGATCTTGCCTTCGGCATTGCGCGAGAAGGGAACGCCGTAATGCTCCAGCTCGTAGACGGCCTTCGGCGCTTCCATGGTGAGATACTGCATGGCATCGACATCGCCGAGCCAGTCGGAGCCCTTGACCGTATCGTAGAGATGCCACTGCCAGCTGTCCGGCGTCATATTGGTCAGGGACGCAGCGATACCGCCCTGCGCTGCGACCGTATGCGACCGCGTCGGGAAAACCTTGGTGATGCAGGCCGTCTTGAAGCCCTGCTCGGCCATGCCGAGCGTGGCGCGCAGTCCGGCACCGCCGGCGCCGACGACGATCACGTCATAGGCATGGTCGACATATTCATAGGCGTGGCCGTTAATGAGCGGCGATGAGGTGGGTGCCATTTTGAATTACCCTGCAAACGCGATCTTCAGGATGGCGAATAGACAGAACCCGCCAACTGCGATCGCAAAAAACGTATTGAGCATGACGAAGACGATCTTGGCGCCCTCTCCATGCACATAATCCTCGATAATGACCTGCATGCCGAGCTTCATGTGGATCAGACCGGAGATGACGACCAGCCCCATGACCACGGCCACGAAGGGGTTCGACAGGGCGGCGGTGACCTCGGCATAGGGCGCGCCGGCATATTTGATCAGGAATAGCACGAAGAAGATGATCAGCGGCACGTTGGCGACCGCCGTCAGCCGCTGGCGCCAGAAATGATCGGTGCCTTCCTTGGCCGAACCGAGACCGCGAACCTTGCCGAGGGGAGTACGCATATCCATGGAATTCTTGTCCTCTCAGCGAACCGCGTAGCCGATGATCCAGATCAAAACGGTCACGGCGACCGAACCGATCAGATTGGCGATGGCAAGCTTGGTCGCGAAATGCTTTTCGTAGCCGTAGCCCAGATCCCAGATGAAGTGCCTGAGACCGCCGAACAGATGATGCACCAGCGCCCAGGTATAACCAAACAGGATGAGTTGGCCGACGATCGTGCCGAAGGCCCACATGACCCAGTCATAATAGTCCGGACCGGTCGCAGCGGCGATCAGCCACCAGGCGACAAGAATGGTGCCGAAATAAAGCGCGCCGCCGGTGATGCGGTGCACAATAGACATGACCATTGTCGGAATGGGCTTGTAGATTTGTAGATGCGGCGACAGCGGCCGGCTTTTGGTGACATTCGTCATCTGAACCTCACGGAAGACCCGGAAAGACGCCCAAAAACTGGACTATTTTCATCCGGTATTGCACCTGATTGTGCGCAATTCAGTCAGCCGACGTTTAATCACCATATTGATTAACGACAAGTGTGTTTGCACTGCAAAATCAATTTAATCGATTAGACGAAAATGTGGCGCCATGACGACTCGATTTCGCCGTGGCGTTAACGATAAGCCATGAAAAATTCAGCGTAATCCGTGACTTTTACCGCCATCTGGCCCACATTGTCCGTTAAGGATTTGTTAAGATTCATCCGGAGGGCTGCACGAAATGCGTCCAATCAGCATGCGGAATGCGACGAAAGTCTTGATCGCGGCGCTCGCCGTGATCCTCTCGTTTGCCAGTTTCGCCGAAGCACGCGACCGCACCAGCGAAAGAAACCATGTCCGCCGTCCGCATTTCGAACGGTCGCATGGCGAGCACCATCACCGCGGGCGGCAGGAAGCCATTTCCGGCGTGACCGCCGACCGCCACTATTACCGACATGACCGGCGCTCGCGCGGCGACCGTGGATATCGCAACGATCGCCGGCATGACAGGTTCCAGTTCGATTGGCGAACGGCCAATCGCGGGCATTTCGAACCGAGATACGGGCGTGACCGCCACTATGACCGTAGCATCACCGTGCGGGAGTATCGCGGTCAGGGCAGAAATGGTTGGGGCCAATCTTATGGCGATGACGGTTTCCCGTCCGAGGCGAATGGCGGCACGTATTTCGGTGGCCTGTCCGCCTGGACCGACCCCGGCAACGGCACTTATTTCAGCTCGGAGCGCAATGGCTACGGCTATTACTCCACCGATACCGGCATGAATTATCCCGCGGCGCGGCCCAAGATCATCCGCGTGAACCCGTCGACCGCCGGGCGCGCCTGCTCCTGGGAATCCGGCGTCTGCGTCATCCGCCGCTGACGGACGCGGCAAAGCGCCAGACCGTGGTCTTCTTGACCTCGCTGTCCTCCAGCGCCCGGGTGACCGGCACCTGATAGGTCGACAGCATTTCCATCAGGTCGCGCGGGCAATAGGCGCGGCCGGGATCGCCGACGAGGACATCGGCGCCCTTGTCGGCAAGAGCGGTCAACCAGGGAACGATCCTGTCGGCAAATGCCTTGTCATAAAAGACATCGCCGGCAAGATAGACGTCCGCGTCCCGCCCGGCGCCGATGATATCGACCGCCGCCGATGAGATATCGACGCCGTTGAGCGCAGCGTTCAGCCGGATGGCGGTTTCGGTCCAGGGGTCGATATCGACGGCCAGTACCGAGGCAGCCCCCGCCTTCATCGCCGCGATCGCCACCAGGCCTGAGCCGGAAGCGAAATCGATCACCCGCTTGCCGGAAACCAGCCCGGGATGATCGAGAATGTAGCGCGCCAGCCCCTGTCCGCCTGCCCAGGCAAAAGCCCAGAACGGCGGCGGCAAGCCGATTTCCTCCAGCTCCTCCTCCGTCTTCAACCACAGATCATGGGCTTCGCTGGCCAGATGCAGCCGGATTTCCGGCACATGCGGCGGCGTCATGATGTCCGTGTTGGCGCGGATGAAGGTTTCGGGATCGGTTTTCACGAGAATACGGTTTCCGGGCAAACGTCATGCAAGCTGATGGATTTGGGTAGGCGGCGCTCTCTATGTCCCATCATCCTCGCCCTTGTGGCGGGGATCCAGCAGCGGCGGGTCTGCGCCGCAAAGACTTTCACGCGACAGACGTCGCGTGGCTGGATCCCTGTGACAAGCACAGGGATAACGGAGAATGGGGGTGCGTCAATTCATATCAAACCGAACGCCGCGCACACACACACACAAAAAAAAATCACCGCGGCGGATTATCCAGTCCGCCAAGCCGGCAGATTTCCAGGTATTCTTCCTCGGTAACCGGCTGCACCGACAGCCGCATCGACGTGACCAGGGCCATCGTCTCGAATTTCGGATTGGCCTTGATGTCCTTCAGCGACACCGGGTTGGGCAGGTCGCAGACGGCGCGGATATCGACGCAGTCCCAGCGGGCATCGCCATCAGCAGTCGAATCCGGATGCGACAGTGCGCAGACTTCGGTGATCCCGACAATCTCCAGACCCTCGTTCGAGTGGTAGAAGAAGCCCTTGTCGCCGATCTGCATGGCCCGCATGTTGTTGCGCGCCAGATAATTGCGTACCCCGGTCCATTCGGTTCCCTTGGCACCCGCATCCTTCTGCATCGCCCAGGACCATTTGAACGGCTCGGACTTGTAAAGCCAGTAACCCACGCTCAAGCCTCCGGCTTGTTGAAGACCCAGTTCCAGGGCTTGATATCGACATTGGCGAACAGGCCGGCCTTGGCATAGGGATCGGCGCTGGCGATGGTCCGCGCTTCCTCGATCGTTTCCGCCTTGATCACCACCAGGCTGCCGTTCGGCTTGCCTGCATCGTCAAGGAACGGACCGGCAAAGGCCAATGTGCCCTTGGCATTGAGATCGTTCAGAAACTCGACATGCGCGGGACGGGCATCCATCCGCACCTGCAGGGCATTCGGCTTGTCCGTGCACAGAACCGCAAACAGCATGGTATTCTCCTTGAGTGACTATTCCTGCGTGATCGGGCGCGACATCAGCTGTTCCAGCGCCGTTTTCACATCCATCTTTCCATCGATGATCGCAGCCACCGCCTCGGTCACCGGCATATCGACACTGAGTTTTCTGGCAACATCGGCAGCGACCGAGGCTGCAAACGCCCCCTCGACCAGTTCGCCCGAATGCCCCTTGGCGCTGCCGCTCTGGCCAAGCGCGATACCGTAACGCAGATTGCGCGACTGATGGCTGGTCGCCGTCAACACCAGATCGCCGAGACCCGACAGACCGCGCACCGTATCGGCCTCGCCGCCGCGCGCCGCGACGAAGCGCGACATTTCGGCCAGTCCGCGCGAAATCAGCGCCGCCCGGGCCGAATCGCCAAGGCCGGCACCCTCGACGATACCGCACGCGATCGCCAGTACATTCTTCAAGGCGCCGCCAAGCTGGACGCCGATGCGGTCGGCGGAGGGATAGAGACGGAACGTCGCACCCGACAGCGCCTCGGCAAGAACCGCCGCGCGCTCGATGCTGCCGGCCGCAATCACCATGGCCGTCGGCAGACCCTTGGCAATATCGGCAGCGAAACCCGGTCCGGACAGCACGGCGACATTCTGCAGATGCAACTCTTCCTCAACGACATCGGTGAGCAGACGGCCACTGGCGCGCTCCATGCCCTTGGCGCAGATCACCACGTCCGCACCCTTGCCGATGAACCCATTGAGTGATCGCGCCGCTTCGCGCTGCGCCTGCGACGGCATGGCGAAGAGAACGATACCGGCCCCCTCAAGCACTGCCGGATCGTCGGAAACATCAAGCGCTTCCGGCAGGTCGATGCCCGGCAGGGCGCTGTCGTTGCGGCCGGTTTGCTTGAAATCCTCGACGATGCTTTCGCGGCGGGTCAGCAGCGTCACCGGCACCTTGCCGGATGCGGCCGCAACAGCAGCCAGCGCCGTTCCGAACGCGCCGGAACCTACAACGACAATACGCTCCGTCCGCACCACGTCTGCCATCATGCCTTCGCTCCCCGTTTGCCGAACCCGATCAGGGCTTTCGCATCTTGATCCAGTGGCCAGCGCGAACGCGGCGCAACATCCAGATCATCCGCAGGCAATCCCGCCGCCATGCGTTCGGCGCCCGCCCAGGCAATCATCGCGGCATTATCCGTGCACAGGTGCAAGGGCGGCGCGATAAAACGGAAGCCGTTCTTGTCGCAAAGCTCCTGCAGTGTCGCCCGCAGCGTCTGGTTTGCCGCCACACCACCGGCCACGACCAGCGCCGGATGCTCGACAGTGCCGGAAAATTGCGCCTTGAACCGGGTAAGCCCCCGGCCGATGCGATCCTTCAGCGTGCGCGAAATCGCCTTCTGGAAGGAGGCGCAGATATCGGCAATATCCTGCTCGCTCACCGGTGCTATCGACTGGGCTGCCTGGCGAACGGCCGTCTTCAGACCGGAAAATGAAAAATCGAGGCGGGCTTCGCCGACCAGCGGACGCGGAAGGGAAAACCGGTCCGGGTTGCCGCTTTTTGCCGCACGTTCGACGGCCGGACCGCCCGGATAGGGAAGGCCCAACAGCTTCGCCGTCTTGTCGAAGGCTTCGCCCAGTGCATCGTCGATGGTGGTGCCCCAGCGCTCGTAAGCGCCGACATCCTTCACAAGGATCAGCTGCGTGTGGCCGCCGGAAACCAGCAGCATCAGGTAGGGAAAGGCGAGCCCGTCAGTCAGCCGCGCCGTCAGCGCATGGCCTTCCAGATGATTGACCGCATAGAGCGGTTTTCCCGAGGCGCGCGCCAATGCCTTGCCGGTCATCAGGCCGACAAGCAGGCCGCCGATCAAGCCCGGGCCGCTGGTGGCGGCGATCGCGTCGATATCGGCAAGCGTGACGCCGGCGCGCAAAAGCGCCTCCTCGATCAGCGTATCGAGCGCCTCGACATGGGCGCGCGCGGCGATCTCGGGCACCACGCCGCCATAGATGCTGTGCTCTTCCAATTGGCTCAAAACCACATCGCCAAGGATCTCGCCATGACCGTTTTCATCGCGCAAGACGACGGAAGCGGCGGTCTCGTCGCAGCTTGTTTCGATACCAAGGATACGCAGGCGGGCGGACATGGGCAGTTTACTCGAATATTGCGGTCGCGGGGAAAGGCGGATACACGGAACTCCGGTAACAACGGATCGCAGTGGATGCAAACAAAACCTTTCCGGATCGGCACACGGGGCAGTCCCCTGGCGCTGGCGCAGGCCCATGAAACACGGGACCGGCTGATGGCGGCCCATGGCCTGCCGTCCGAAATGTTCGAGATCGTCGTGCTGTCGACCATGGGCGACCGGATCACCGATCGCTCACTGTCAGCGATTGGCGGCAAGGGGCTTTTTACCCAGGAACTGGAGGATATGCTTATCTCCGGCGGCCTGGATTTTGCCGTGCATTCCTCCAAGGACATGCCGACCAAGCTGCCGGCCGGCCTGTTCCTCTCCGCCTACCTGCCGCGCGAAGACGCCCGCGACGCCTTTATCGGGCGCACCGCCGCGAAACTCATGGACCTGCCACAGGGTGCCACCATCGGCTCCTCATCCTTGCGCCGTCAGGCCCTGATCAAGCGTCTGCGCCCGGATATCAACGTCATCACTTTTCGCGGCCTGGTCGATACCCGGCTAAGGAAACTCGCTGAGGGCCAGGTCGATGCGACGCTGCTCGCCTTCGCCGGCCTCAAGCGATTGGGCAAGGATGATGTTCCGACCGAAATCCTCGATCCCGAAATCTTCCCTCCGGCACCGGCGCAAGGCGCGATCTGTATCGAAAGCCGCATTGGCGACGACCGGATCAACGGCCTTTTGGAAGCGATCAACGATCCAAGGACGTATGAGGCCGTGACCTGCGAACGGGCATTCCTCTCGACCCTTGACGGCTCCTGCCGCACGCCGATTGCCGGTTATGCCGTCTCCGACGGCGACACGATCCGCTTTTCCGGCATGGTCCTGACCCCGGACGGCAGCGAGTCTTTTCGCGTGGCGACCGAAGGCAAGGCATCCGATGCCGAACAGCTCGGCGCCAAAGCCGGTGACGATATCCGCATCGATGCGGGACCGGATTTCTTTTCGAGCTGGACCTGAGCCCATGCCTGTCCCCTTGCGCGTTCTTGTCACCCGGCCGCAACCTTCGGCGGCGGCAACGGCGGCAAGGCTCGAAGCGATGGGGCACGTGGCCGTGCTTCTGCCAGTCATGGAAGCCGTCCATCAGCCGCAGGCCACGTTGGAGGCGCTGGCCCATCCCCACAGCGCCATTGCGGTGACCAGCGCCGAGGTTTTTCGCGCCCTTGCATCCGGCAAGGCCAAGCTTGCGCCGCATCTGCAGACACCCGTCTACTGCGTCGGCCCGGCAACGGCGCAGGCGGCGCGGCAAATGGGCTTCCGATCGGTTATCTCCGGCAGCGGCACCGGGGTCTCCCTGGCCAGGATTGTCACCGCCGCATCGGCAAACCTCGCCGGCGGCCTGGTTTATCTTGCCGGCTGGCCGCGCTCTCCCGCTTTCGAGGCCGGTTTGCGGGCAGCGGGCATTGCCTGCCGCACGGCCGAAACCTATCGGATGTCCGCCATCGCCTATGCGCCCGAAACCGTCGAACGGCTGCTTCGTCCGCCCATCCCGGACGTGGCCCTGCTCTATTCGCACGAAACAGCACGGCATTTCTTCGCCCTGCTTTCCCCTAAGGCTGCACGCGCTCTTTCCGGTGTCCGCCTCCTCTGCCTGAGCGAGCATGTCGCAAACGCCATACCCTCGGGCTTCGGTCCCGTCGCCATTGCCACGGAGCCCTCCGAAGAGGCGCTTCTCGCCCTGCTCTGACAGTTTCGACGACTGGCAACGGCGCTTGCTCACTGCAAGGGCCTGGACAAGGAATTGTCGCTTGGGGGCTTTCCCTATCCCTGCCGCATGGCTAGGTTTAATACCAAGTCTCGATGAGAGAGACTTGGTATAAGACAGTACGTCACGTTCATGCGATAACGGAAAGAGATCATCATGGGACCGGAAAAACCTCCGCGCCGCTCGAAATCCGATCAGGAGCCGTTGACGATCGACCTGGATGCCAACACGGCGGCAGCCGAAGACGCGGACAGAACCGATGCCGCGGCTGAGCGCGAAGCGGTTGTCAACGAGGCGGCGGAAATCCGCGCCGGCGAAGCCGATGAAACCGTGCGCGCCGACATTCCCGAGCCGGCCGACGTCCCGGAACAGGACAATGATGCACGCGAGGCCGATGAAGAAGACGCGCGCGCCGAGGCCGCAGCGGCAGCCTTTGCCGAAGAGCCGGCCTCGGCCGCAACAGCGGCGGAACACCCGGCCCGACCGTTCCATACCGAACCGCGCCGCGTGTCCAATTCAGGCGCCCTTGCCGCCGGCATTCTCGGTGGTTTGATCACGCTTCTCGGCGCAGGCGGCCTGCAATATGCCGGCGTCATGCCCTCGCTTGGTCCGGGCGGTGGCAACACGGCCATCGAACAGAGCCTTGCAAGCGATATCGAAGCCCTCAAGGCCCAGCTTGCCGCAGCACCTGTACCGCCGGCGACCGCCGATCTCAGCCCGCTTGAGGCCCGTATCGCCGAGCTTGAAAAGACGGCCGCTGAAGCCGGAAACGGCGCGGCCGCCGATGTTTCGGGACTCGATGCCCAGATCGCCAACCTGACCGGCGAGATCGCCACGCTGAAATCGGCGCTGGCCGATGCGCAGCAATCCGCCGCAACGGCGAAATCCGAGCTTTCGACCCGCCTCGATGCCGCAGAAAAGAAGATCGACGAACCGGCAAGCGACGTGCAACTGGCCCGCGCCGTGGCCGTCACCGCGCTGAAGACGGCGATTGATCGCGGCGGACCGTTCCTTGCCGAACTGGACGCTCTGAAAAGCATCGCCGCTAGCGACCCGGCCGTTACCGGCCTTGCCGAAGATGCCAAGACCGGCATCGCGCCCCGCGCCGATCTGGTGCGCGATTTCCCGACTGTTGCCGATGCGATGCTGGAGGCAACGCAGCACAGCGATCCCAATCAGGGGGTTTTCTCCCGCCTGATGGACAGCGCCTCCTCAGCCATCCGCATCCGTCCCGTCGGCAGCGTCGAGGGCCAAGGCCCCGAAGCCGTCGTCGCCCGCATCGAGGACAAGCTGACCAATGGCGATTTGAAGGGCGCAAGCCTGGAATGGGACGCCTTGCCGGAACCGGCAAAGGCAGCCGGTGCCGATTTCAAGGCGAAGCTCGACCAGCGTATCCGCGTCGAAGGCCTGATCGGCGCCACCGTTGCCGGCGCCATGACGGCCAACCAGGGCTAAGGAAGAGTTCATGATCCGTATTCTGTTCTATGTCCTCATCGTTCTGGCGCTTGGTGCCGGTTTTGCCTGGCTGGCCGATCGTCCCGGCGAACTATCGCTGATCTGGCAGGGCCAACGCATCGAGATGAGCCTGATGGTGGCGGCAACCCTGCTTGCCTCGCTAATCGCCGCCGTCCTGATCGTCGTCTGGTTCCTCCGTGTCGTCTGGCTTTCCCCGCATTCGATCTCGCGCTATTTCCGCGCCCGCAAGCGCGACCGGGGCTATCAGGCGCTCTCCACCGGTCTGATTGCCGCAGGAGCCGGCGACAGTGCGCTTGCCCGCAAGATGACCGCCCGCATCCATGGGCTGCTGAGTTCCGACCAGGAGCCGCTGATCCACCTGCTCGAAGCGCAGACGGCGCTGATCGAGGGCAAATACGACGACGCCCGCAAGAAATTCGAGCTGATGGCCGACGATCCGGAAACCCGCGAACTCGGCCTGCGCGGCCTTTATCTCGAAGCCAAGCGGCTGGGCGCCAACGAAGCGGCCCGCCAATATGCCGAGCGTGCCGCCGACAAGGCGCCGCACCTGCCCTGGGCAACGCTGGCGGCATTGGACTATCGCAGCCAGACCGGCCAATGGGACGAAGCGATCCGCCTCCTCGACCAGAGCCGCGCGTCACATGTCATCGAGCGCAAGGAAGCCGACCGCAAGAAGGCCGTGCTTCTGACCGCCCGCGCCACTGAGAAGCTGGAGGCCGATCCGAAGGGCGCCCGTGACGATGCGTTGGCGGCGCTGAAGCTCGCCGAAGACCTGGTACCCGCCGGCCTGGTCGCCGCGAAGGCGCTGTTTCGCGAAGACAATCTGCGCAAGGCGGCTGCCATTCTGGAAAAGCTCTGGAAGCAGGATCCGCATCCGGAAGTCGCCAGGCTCTATGTCCGCGCCCGCAGCGGCGATTCCGCTACCGACCGACTGAAGCGTGCCAACAAGCTCGAGGCGTTGCGACCCAACAATCCCGTGGCGCTCGCCGCCGTTGCCGAAAGCGCGCTCGAAGCACGCCAACTGCCGCTTGCCCGCTCCAAGGCGGAGGCCGCCGCCCGCATCCAGCCGAATGAGGGCATCTTTCTGCTGCTCGCCGATATCGAAGAAGCCGATACCGGTGATGACGGCCGTATCCGCCACTGGATGAACCAGGCGCTGAAAAGCCCGCGTGATCCGGCCTGGACGGCGGACGGTGTGACAGCGCCGGAATGGTTGCCGGTCTCGCCGGTCAGCGGCCGCCTCGACGCCTTCGAATGGAAACAGCCGGTCGCCCAGATCGCCGGACCGGTCGAGGAAGGCACGCTGGATGCCGCAGACGCTGCGATCCGCAGCCTGCCGCCGGTAGCCATCGCCCATCAACATCAAGAGCCGCAGCCTGAACGGCCCGCAACACCGTTCAAGACCAGTCCTGTGGTCGAAGCCGGGGACAAGGTGCCGGAGACGGTCAGGACCATCGCCGTGCCGGCGCCGAGCGAATCGGTGATCGTGCCGCAGACGGTGAAAGTCGAACCCCAGCCGACGACAACCAAGTCGGCCCCAACCAAAACTGTGGAAGCCAAAACCGAGGAAAAGGTCGTCGAACCATTCTTCGGCCGGCCGCCTGATGATCCCGGCGTTCGCGATGACAATAGCAAGCCATTGGAAAAGACTACGTTTCGCCTTTTTTAAAGAAACCCCGATTTTGACGGAAAAGCATGTTTGACCGATTTCGAACTTTCCTCGACAGCCTGACCGGCAGCGGGCCGTCCGCGATAGAGCCCGGTGACCGCCGGATCGCCATCATGGCACTGTGCATCCAGGTGATGGAGGCCGACGGTGAGATCCACGAGAAGGAGCGCAAAAAGGTGCGCTCGATGATCAAGGATCACTACAAGCTCGACGATGCGGCACTCGACGCGCTGATTGCCGCTGGCGAGACCGCCGAAAGCCAGGCCATCGACTTCTTCCGCTTCACCTCCGACATCAAACGGCATTTTTCCGAGGAGCAGCGGATAGACCTCGTCGGCATGCTATGGGAGATTGTCTATGCCGATGGCAAGCGCAGCGAGATGGAAGACCACGTGATCTGGCGGATCGCCGATCTGCTCGGCGTGTCCGGCAGGGACAGGATCATCAAGCGGCAGGAGGTGGCCGCCAAGCTGGACATCGTGGAGGAGACCACCGCGCAACAGGAAAAGTGAAATGCTTTTCGACGATCGCACATTCTATATGCGCAATACCGGCAAGCCGGTCCTGATCATCCTGCATCAGGAACACTCCAGCCCCGGCCGTGTTGGGCATCTGCTGCTGGAAAAGGGGCTGAGCCTCGATATCCGCCGCCCGGTGCTCGGCGACCCGCTGCCTGCCACGCTGGAGGAGCATGCCGGCGCCGTCGTCTTCGGCGGACCGATGAGCGCCAATGACGATGAAGAGTATGTCCGCCGCGAAATCGACTGGCTGTCCGTCCCCCTGACTGAAAACAAGCCTTTCCTCGGCATATGCCTCGGCGCCCAGATGCTGGTCCGCCATCTCGGCGGTGTGGTCGGTCCGCACCACGAGGGACAGGCGGAAATCGGCTGGTATCCGTTGCACCCCACCGAAAAAGGCCGCGCCCTGATGGAATGGCCGTCGATGGTCTACCAGTTTCACCGCGAAGGTTTTGACCTGCCTGCGGGCGCCGAACTGCTTGCCTCTGGCAGCACCTATCCCAACCAGGCCTTCCGCTATGGCGAAAATGCCTGGGGCATCCAGTTTCACGGCGAACTGACGCGGGTGATGATGCATCGCTGGGTCGTACATGGCGCGCACCGGTTCGAACTGCCCGGCGCGCAGCTTGGCCGCGCCCATCTGGAAGGCCGCATGGACCACGACGCGCCGCTGCGCGCCTGGATGGACCGGTTTCTCACCCATATCTTCCAATGGCAGGGCGAGACGGTCAGGGTCTGAAGAGACGGTCTCCCTCTTCTCCCCGACGGGGAGAAGTGCCGAGCGCATGCGAGGCGATGAGGGGGCTCTTTTCCGCGATTTCGGAGCCAGCCGTCCCCCTCATCCGGCCCTGCGGGCCACCTTCTCCCCACAGGGGAGAAGAGGGAGCCAGCCCCGGCTCCGAATTCAGCCGATCAACCGGACACAGCACGGTCGGGCGCGTCGAGCGAGTCGATCTTGCGTAGCTGCGGAAAGCCGAGCGCCCAGATAACCGCGACCGCGAGCGTGCCGACACCGCCGATCACCACGGCCGGCACAGCACCAAAGAAATGCGCCATCGTGCCGGCCCGGAATTCGCCGAGTTCGTTGGACGCACCGACAAACACCATGTTGACGGCATTGACGCGGCCGCGCACGGCGTCCGGCGTCCACAGCGCGATCAGCGTTTCGCGCACATAGACCGAGATCATATCCGCCCCGCCCATCAGCATCAGCGCCGCAATCGACAGCCAGGCAACCTGCGACAGGCCGAAGATCACCGTGCCAACACCGAACAGCGCCACACCGGCAAACATCAGCCTGCCGGCATTGTGGCGGATCGGGTAGGCGGCAAGCGACACGGCAACGAAGATGGCGCCGATGCCGGGTGCGGCGCGCAGCAGGCCAAGGCCGAGTGGACCGAGCACCAGGATTTCGCTGGCAAACACCGGCATCAGCGCCACGGCGCCGCCGAGGAGCACGGCAAACAGGTCGAGCGAAATCGCCCCGAGCACGATCTTTTCCGTCCGGATGAACTTGAACCCGGCCAGCACCGAGGTCCAGTCGCGCGGCTCGCTGAGGCTGTGCTGCGCCGGCTTCTCGATCATGAAGATCAGAATGGACGCAAGGACAAGAAAGACGAGCGCGACGGAATAGGCAATAAGGGCGCTGAGACCATAGAGCAGACCGCCAGCCACCGGGCCTAAAATGGCGGCCGTCTGCCAGGAGGACGAATTCCAGGCAATCGCATTGGACAGGTCATGGGCCGGAACGAGATTGGGAGCGAGCGACTGCACCGCCGGCGCCATGAAGGCGCGCTCGATACCGAAGACGATCAGGATGGCAAACACCGGCCAGGGTGAAAAGGCATCGGCGATCGTCAACCCGAGCAGCGCCGCCGCGCAAAGCGCGCTGATGATCATGCAGATCGAGACGATCAAGCGCCGCGAATGACGGTCGGCCACCGATCCCGTAATGAGGATGAGCAGCAGCGACGGCAGGAACTGGAAGAGGCCGATCAGGCCGAGATAGAGCGTGTTCTGCGTCTGCGCGTACATCTGCCATCCCACCGAGACGCTGATGATCTGGATGGCGAAGGACGCGAGAAAACGGGCGAAGAAGAAACGGGCGTAGGAGACATGCCGGAACGCGGCGAACCGGTCAGCACCCTGAAGGACGGACATGCGGCAATCTTTCCGAACAACGGCAAGCTAGCGCGCCGTATTAAACATGTTTGGCCCATCGCGAAAGCACGGACTTGCCGGTTTAGTCGTCAATGTCTACATGTCTGTCAATAACGAATTGGAGACCGGCATGCTTGCTGTCATTGCGACCCTGAATTTCATCATCAACATTGCGTGGTTCCTGGTCATCGCCTCGGCCATTTTTTCCTGGCTTTACGCTTTCAACGTGATCAACGTGAACAACAACGCCATCAACATGATCGGCCGCTCGCTCTACCAGCTGACCGAGCCGCTCTACCGTCCGATCCGCCGCATGCTGCCTGATATGGGCGGCGTCGACCTGTCGCCGCTCGTGGTTCTGGTGATCCTCTATTTCGCCTGGTACCTGCTCAACACCACCATCGCCGCAGCGCTGCTCGGCTGATAGCAAGATCGGGCGGACAGTCCCTTCAGACATGAAAAAACCTCCGGATCGACCGATCCGGAGGTTTTCTTTTGAGGTCTGCAGGCTTCGCAGCCGTTTGGCTTACTTCGCAGCCTTGGCGCGCTCGACGGCTTCGACGATCAGCTTTTGGGCGACGGCGGAGTCCTTCCAGCCGTAGATCTTCACCCACTTGCCGGGTTCGAGATCCTTGTAGTGCTCGAAGAAATGCTCGATCTGCTGCAGGGTGATTTCCGGCAGGTCGGTGTAGTCCTTCACCTTGTCGTAACGCTTGGTCAGGTGATAGTTCGGCACGGCAACGATCTTTTCGTCCTTGCCGGAATTGTCTTCCATCATCAGCACGCCGATCGGGCGCACGTTGATGACGCAGCCGGGAACCAGCGGACGGGTGGAGGCGATCAGAACGTCGATCGGATCGCCGTCTTCCGACAGCGTATGCGGGACGAAGCCGTAATTGCCGGGATAGGTCATCGGCGTATAAAGGAAACGGTCAACCACCAGCGTGCCGGCTTCCTTGTCCATTTCATACTTGATCGGATGCCCGCCAACCGGAACCTCGACGATGACGTTGATATCTTCCGGCGGATTCTTTCCAATCGAAATTGCATCAATACGCATGAGTTTTCCTTCAAAGACCAGTTTTTCGGATGGCACGTCCGATATCGGGAAACATGCCGCGGCGCAACATTACTTTCGTCCGGGACCGAAAAATGCGAGGTTTGGATGAATATTCACGCGCTTCGGGACGTATGTCTTAAGGAGGAGCACGCATGAGACCGTTCGCCTATGCCATACCGTTTCTGATCCCGTTGTCGATGGCGCCCGGCCACGCCCTTGCCAATGACAGTGCCTATACCGACCTCGACACGGATCACTGCAAGTCCCTTTTGCCGGAAGACACGGAAGGCGGCAGCATTTCGCTGCGATGCAAGGGGTTCAAGGATTACGCCGTTTATTTCAAGGAAGGCGATCTGCGCCAGAGTATCCTCTACGGCCCCGCCAGCGATGCCTATATCGACAACGTTTTCGAAAGCTTCGAGCCGTTCAACACTGCCACGCGAAAGATCGAATGGCGGCTCGGCGCGAACGGCAAGCCGGTTGCGACTATTCTCCGGTGGTTCCTGGAAAACATCGATCCGGCCACCTACGAACCGTCACCGAAATTGAAAGGCCAGGTTCTCGTCGTCTCGAAAGTGGCGGATGATGACGGACAAGGCTGCGTGGTCGGCTATGTCGATGCGCTGGCCAATCCCGAACCTAACCTATTGGCCCGGCAGGTCGCCGACACCAGAGCCGGGGCCTTCGTCTGCGGCCGGGACCTGGCCGGGTATCACGGCATCCGGGGCTCGACAGCGGCCGAACCGACACGCGTTTTTCCCGACTGAACCATGACATGACGCGCAGACACGGGTCAGTGCGAACGCATCAATCCCAAATATAACCGATCTTCTTCAGGCTCTTTTCGCCGAAATCTTCCATGCCCTCGCAGAGGTCGCGGCCGCCGGCCATGCGGAAGAAGCGGTCGGCATGGTGGCTGTCTTCCAGGCACCAGACGACGAGGCCCTGGCAACCGAGCGACTTTAACAGGTTCTTCGCTTCGCCGAACAGGATGCGGCCAAGCCCGATGCCCTGGTATTCCGGGCGCAGATAGATCTCATAGACCTCGCCTTCCTGCGGCAGAGACCGGGATCGGTTGAGGCCGAGCGTCGCATAACCGGCAATCACGCCGGCGACTTCGACGACGAGCAGCGTCGAGGGTCCGCGCGTGGCCTTGCGCCACCACGCATGATCGCGCCGGTGAACCATCTGGGTCAGCGGCTTGTGCGGAATGAGGCCGCCATAGGCCTGCAGCCACGAGACACGGTGCACGTCCGAGATGGACATGGCGTCCCTCGGCTCGCCCGGACGCACCTCGATTGATAGTGTTTTCATAACGCGACTCTAGACCGGTGCCGAACAAACAGGAATCCCGTCCAAGCCCTGTCTTTAACTAACTCACAGGCAACTTATGGGGACAACCATCGAAAGTTAACGCTTTTTTAACTTTTCCGGCAAGCGGCATTCATCTCGGCGCACAGGATTTGGGCTCCGCCGCACTTCTAACATGCGGGCAGCCTTCTCTTTTTTGGTCACTGAGGTGATTCGCCCCGGCAGACACCGGCCTCCGGCGGCCATGTGGACCGCACACAGAGGCGCAAACGCAGAAAAACGCCCGCCGCCGCAAAATACGGCAGCGCAGCATGGAACCTTTTCATGGGTCGCGCGTTTGAAACCGTCCGGACATGCGCTTTACGCAAATCGGAACGCCGCGGCTCTTCTTTAGCCTCGGCTCTCAACGGGAAGTAGGGCGGTTCGAATTCTGGTCAAGCTCCAGGGGGCGGAAATCCCGAAACACCCATCGACCTATCGTTCAGCGGCACCCCCTTGTGCCCGTCATGGAGTAGCCGATGAAAAATCTCTCAGCAGACAGGCGCATGATCAAGATCGCCATGGCGGCCCCCTATCTCGCACGGGATGAGGAGCATGCCCTGGCACTGGCCTGGAAGGATCATCACGATCAGGACGCCCGCAACAAGATCGCCATGGCGCATATGCGGCTGGTGATTTCCATGGCCTCCAAGTTCCGTAATTTCGGCCTGCCGATGAGCGATCTTGTCCAGGAGGGACATATCGGCCTTCTGGAAGCCGCGGCCCGCTTCGAGCCGAGCCGCGAAGTTCGCTTTTCGACCTATGCCAGCTGGTGGATCCGCGCCTCGATGCAGGATTATGTGCTGCGCAACTGGTCGATCGTGCGCGGCGGCACCTCGTCGGCGCAAAAAGCCTTGTTCTTCAATCTGCGTCGCCTGCGCGCCAAGCTCGCCCAGGGCGACCGCCAGCTGACGGCCCGCGCCGTGCATGAGGAAATCGCCGTGGCGCTCGGTGTCAGCCTTGCCGACGTCCAGACGATGGATGCGCGGCTGTCCGGCAACGACGCCTCGCTGCAGGCGCCTATTTCCTCGTCGGGCGAACCGGACGGCGGAGAACGCCTCGATCTTCTCGCCTGCGACACCCCTCTTCCCGACGAGCAGGTGTCCGACATGATCGATAGCGAGCGACGGCGCATCTGGCTCAGCCACGCGCTCGACCAGCTCAACGAGCGCGAAATGAAGATCATCCGCGCCCGCCGCCTCTGCGAAGACACTGCCACGCTCGAAGAACTCGGCGCTGACCTCGGCATCTCCAAGGAACGCGTCCGCCAGATCGAGACCCGCGCACTGGAAAAGCTCCGGATCGCGCTGGTGGCGGAGGCTCCGGTGTTGGCAATGCGGCATTAAGAATGCCGAATACACGATGGCAGCCAACGCAAAGCCCGCTTCACGCGGGCTTTGCGCTATTGGGAAACGGCTACCGCGCAATGGCTGACGCGCGGCGCTGCGGCGTGCTGCCACCGAGCGGTGGACGGCGTCGGACGTTTGG
This sequence comes from Pararhizobium sp. YC-54, assembly GCF_025847205.1. Lineage (GTDB taxonomy): Bacteria > Pseudomonadota > Alphaproteobacteria > Rhizobiales > Rhizobiaceae > Pararhizobium. The sequence goes on from NZ_JAOYTH010000003.1 coordinate 139,197, forward strand.
TTGCCCATTTTACAGTATTGATATCACCTCATTAAATACGATATCATCCACACAGGAACGCGAGGAGTGCTATCGATGCCGGCCGTCACCATCCGAAACTTGCCCGAAGCAACGCATCGTGCGCTCAAGGCGCGGGCGGCTCTGCATGGCCGCAGCACGGAAGCAGAGATTCGTGCCATTATCGAAAGCGCGGTGCGACCGCAGGAGCGGATCAAGCTCGGGTCCGAACTGGCCGCGATCGGGCAGGAATTCGGCGGGGTCGAGCTTGAGATCGAACGCGACAAAACACCGGCTCTGACAGTTGATTTTAAATGATCCTCCTCGATACCAACGTCATTTCCGAGCCGCTTAGACCGGCCGGCGATCCGATCGTGCTTGCTTGGCTCGACCAGCAGGCGATCGAGACGCTTTTTCTCTCGGCCATCAGCCTGGCCGAACTTCGCTACGGCGTGGCAGCATTGCCAGACGGCCGGCGCAAGGAGGGGCTTCGCACTGCCTTGGAAAATCGCGTCGTCACATTGTTCGGCTCGCGCGTCCTCGCGTTCGATGCTGCCACCGCAGATTTCTACGCGTCCATTCGCGCTCGCGCAAAAACAGCGGGTCTGGCCATCGGTGCAGCAGATGGATACATCGCTGCCACGGCAGCGGCTCACGGTTTCATGGTGGCGACGCGCGACACCGGACCGTTCGAGGCAGCGGGCGTGCCGGTCATCAATCCTTGGATCAACGGCCTCTAGTTTGCTATTCCGAAATGATCTTCACCTTGTCACCGGGCTTCACCGTCGAGGTGATCTGCATGGCGTTGATCAGACGGAAGAGATCGAGCTTGCGTTCCGTACCCATCATCCTTGCCGAAAGCGTTGCCAGCGTATCGCCGGGCCTGGCGACCACCACGCGAATGCGTAGCGGCTTCAGGGCCGCTGCTTCCTGCGGCGTCATGCGGCGGAAGGAGGCGCGCAGGATGTCGGCCGTCGGCTCAAGGCTTGGCGCGCCCTTCGGCACGGCGGTCAGGAAACGGTAGATCTGCGTGTCGATGCGGATCACGGTGACGTCGAAATCCCAGCGTTCGGCCGACGCACGCGCCGTTGCGGCCTCAAGCCCGTTGACGGTGATGGCGTGGATCGTATCCGGCTGCAGGCCGGTCACCCAGCCGCTGGCGATATAGTCGGTCAGGCTGCGCTTCTGCGCATCGGCCACGCCGTCGAAGCGGATCGCCGTCTCGTTCGGCCCTGTCGCCAAAACAGCCTCGGCCTTGTTGTCGATCTGGAACCCGGCGGGGACATCGAAGCGGATGCCGAGCTTGCCATGCAGGAACGTCTGGCCGCGGACATAGCCCTCCTGCGGGCTGTCGCCATAAAGCAGGCCATCGATACCGGCGAGATAATAGTCGCGACCGCGATCGCCAACGGTTCCTTCCGCACCGAAGGCGCGGGCATGGCGGCGGGCAAGATCGACGCGCTGCGGCGCGCTCGGATGGCTCGACAGGAAGTCCAGGCTCTGGTCGCTGTCGGGATCGACCGAGGAAAAACGGCTATAGGCCGCCATCGAATCGAGGAAACGCGCCGCCGCATAGGGGTCATAGCCCGCTTCGCCGAGCATGCGCACGCCGATCACGTCGGCCTGCAATTCCTGATTGCGGGAGAAGGCCGCCAGGCGCAGTTTTCCGCGTGCCAGCGCCTGCTTGCCGGCAATGTCGCTCGACAGCACTTCCGAAACGACGCGGCTGGCGATGACCTCCGCCTCTTCGCGCTGCTGCCGCTCGATGCCGTGATTGGCGGTCACGTGCGCCATTTCGTGCGAGAGTACCGCCGCGACTTCCGATGCATCGTTGGCGAGCGCCAGAAGGCCGCGCGTTACGTAGAGATAGCCGCCCGGCAACGCGAAGGCGTTGATGGCCGGAGAATTGAGGATGGTGATGCGATAGGACTGATTCGGGTTTTCCGAAACAGCCGTCAGCGAACCGGTGATGCGCGCCACCAGCCGTTCGGTCTTTTCATCCTGATATTCGCCGCCATAGCTCGCGACGATGCGCGGATGCTCGCGGGCGCCGACCTGCGCGCGCGGGTCGTTCTTCTGGACTTCCTCGACGATCTGCGGATTGGAAGACGGCGAGACCTTCGGCTCGTAGGTCTGCTCGATCACCGACTGGCAGCCGGACAACAGCATTCCCCCAAGCAGCAGCGTGACAACGCGCCGGGAGACGCCGGAATTCGTTCCCAAAAACCGCGCATCGATGGCTGTCGTTCTGTTCATCTGCCTCAGCTCGTTTCCAGTCTTCAGGCCAGCCCTGCAAACCGTGTCCTGGTCTGCACGCATGCAAATTCAGTATTCTTTACAGCCGTATAAATAGGTCTGGCGGCGGCTACGGCAATGGACCTGCTGTAGCCTATTCAGCCCTTGCGTGCCTAGCATACACCTATAGAAATAGTTGCCCCGTGTTCTCCCGGCAACGCACACGCGAACGTGATGGAAACGGGACACGCCAAGCGCCGTCGCATAGGCTGTCGTTCAAATTGTGGCAAAAGCATCGCAGGCGATGCTCATCTGCCGAGAAACCGGGCGACGGCAGGAATATCGGTATGATCGAGAAACCGGGCCGCCGGCTCATGCAGCAGAATGCGGCCCTGGTCGAGAAAGAGCACGCTGTCGGCCATCAACCGGACGTCGTCGGGGTGGTGGGTGATGATCAGGATCGTGTTGCCTTCCTGCCGGTGCAGATCGATGAGAAGATTGGCCATGCCGGCGCGCAGGCCCGGATCGAGCGCTGCGAACGGCTCGTCGAGAAGCAGGATGGGCTTGCGGCGCACCAGCGCGCGGGCGAGCGCTACCCGCTGCCGTTCGCCACCCGATAGCGTCGGCGGCAGGCGCTTGCCGAAACCGTCCAGCCCGACGCGCAACAGCGCCGCTGCGATTTTCGCCTTTTCCTTGACGCCCAGCTTCAGCGCCGGATCGATGCCGAGACCGATATTGGTGCCGGCATCCAGATGCGCGAACAGGTTGTGCTCCTGAAAAATCACCGAGACCGGCCGTTCGGCGGGATCGCGCCCGGCGGCGTTTTCGCCAAGGATTTCGACCTTGCCCGCATCCGGCGTCTCGAACCCGGCGATCACATTGAGCAGGGTCGACTTGCCGGAACCGGATGCGCCAGTGACGGCGACGATCTGCCCCCTGCCGATGGTGCAATCGAAACGCAGCTGCGTCTTGCCGAATTGCACCAGCACGTCGCTAAGGTGAAGGGCAATATCCGTTTCAGGCGGTGACATCTTTTCTCCTCTGACCATCGGCGCCCGCCCGCGGCGTGCCGGCGATCGTCAGCACCAGGCAGACGAGGCCGAGAAACAGCGCCAGGCCGGCCGCATCGGTCGAGCGGTAACCGGCCATGCGGCTGTACAGCAGCCACGGCAGCGTCACCATATCCTGCGAGCCGAACAGCGCGACGGCCCCGAGATCGCCGAGCGACAAAGCGCAGGCAAAGGACAAGGCCATCAGCAGCGGCTTGCACAAACCCGGCCAGTCGATCAGCCGCAGGCGATGCCAGCCACCGAGACCGAGGCTGACGGCGAGCCGGGACGTGCGGGCAGTATGGGTGGCCATCGCCGGCTCCAGCACGCGATAGACGAAGGGCAGCGCCATCAGCATGTTGATCAGGATCACCAGAAGCGGCGCAAAACGGGCGACATCGCCGAGCGGCCGCAAAAGCAGAAACCAGCCCGCCCCCAGAACGACCGGCGGCACCAAAAGCACCAGCGATGAACTGGCCGAAATACCGGCCGCCAGCCCGCGATGGATAGCCAGCGGTCGCCTTGGCGAAAATGCTGCCTGCCGCGCCCGGATCATCAGCGCCGCCGACAGGACACAGAGCAGACCCGAAACCAGCGCGATGACGACACTGGTCACTAAGGCCCGCTGCACCACCGGGTCGCTGGCAAGCCGGACAAGATCGGAGCGAAGACCGGAGGCGACGACGGAGCCGAGCGGCAGGGCAAGGAACAGAACCGCAAGCGCAATCACCAGCCAGTCGCCGACCCGGCCAAACCCGTCGCGGCCATCGAAGCGGCGCACCGTGCGCCCGCCGCCGTGGCCCTCGTCGGCCACCGGCGTCAAGAGCCGGATGGCGATCAGCAGCGCTGATGTCACCGAAATTTGCAGCAGCGACAGCGCGATGGCGCGCGGCGGGTCGAAATCGAAACGCAGCGCCTGGTAGATCGCCACCTCGATCGTGCTCGCCGCCGGCCCGCCGCCGAGCGTCAGCACCAGGGTAAAGCTGGTGGCGCAGAGCATGAAGATCAGCCCGGCGATCCCCGGCAAAAGCCCGCGGATCGACGGCCATTCGATGAAGCGGAAAATCGAAACCGGCCGCATGCCGAGATTGGCGCCGACCAGCCAGTATTCGCCGGGAATGCGCTCAAGCCCGCCGAGCATCAGCCGTGCTGCCAGCGGCATGTTGAAGAAAACATGGGCAACGAGAATGCCCGACAGCCCATAGATGCTGACCGGCTGATCGAGACCGATCGCGACAAGCGCTGTATTGAGCACCCCTTGGCGCCCCCAGATGCCGATCAGGCCAAGTGCCGCGACCAGCGCCGGCAGACCGAGCGGCAGCGCCATCAGCCGGATAATCCAGACGCGGCCGGGAAAGGCCGGCTGCCGCGCCAGCGCCCGGGCGACCGGGATGGCAAGGAGGATGGAGAGGATGGTCGAAAGCGAGGCCTGCAGCAGGGTGAAACGGGCAACGCGCCAGACATAGGCATCGAAGACATAGGCGTCGAACAGCGCGCCGTCACCGGCAGAGCCCGGCTCGTCGAAGGCAAGCAGTGCGCCAGCCGCCAGGCAGACGAACAGAACGATGCCGCCAAGGCAGAGCGCCCCGGCGGCAAGCGTCAAACGTCTCTCGATGCGGTCGATCATGATGGCCTTGTATCGCTTGCAGTCAGTGGTTTCGCCCATAGCCGTGCCCTGACCTTTACCTTGGCCAACTCTCGACTCACGTAAGCGCTTAGCGGTATCGGCTCCTCCCCTCTTCTCCCCGCCGGGGAGAAGGTGGCCCGCAGGGCCGGATGAGGGGGGCGAAGCCATGGAGTCCAGAATTTGCCGAACCGCCCCCTCATCGCCTCGCAGTCGCTCGGCACTTCTCCCCGCTGGGGAGAAGAGGAAACCATTACCCCGGCCGTTTCAGTTCTTGCTCATGGCAACGAGCCACTCGTCGATCCAGGCCTTGCGGTTGGCGGCAACCTCGTCCGACGACATCAAAAATGTCTTTTCCGGCGTCACCAGCTTGCTGAACGCCTCCGGCAGCGGCTCCTTGGTGGCGGCGACCGGCATCATCCAGTTGGTCGTCGGGATGATCGATTGGAACTCAGGCCCCGTGACGAAGGCGAGAAATTCCTTTGCCAGCGCCGGGTCCGTGGCAGCCTTGGTCATGCCGGCCACTTCGATCTGGATGTAATGACCTTCCGAGAAGGTTGCCGCCTGGTAGCGATCGGTGCTTTCGGCGACCATGTGATAGGCCGGCGAGGTCGTGTAGGACAGCACCATCGGCGCTTCGCCCTTGGTGAACAGGCCATAGGCTTCCGACCAGCCGGGGGTGACCGTCAAGACACGATCCTTGAGCTTTGCCCAGGCGGCAGCAGCCTCGTCGCCATAAACCGACTTCACCCACAAAAGCAGGCCGAGGCCCGGCGTCGAGGTACGCGGATCCTCGATGACGATCTTCTGGTTCGGATCGCCCTCGACCAGTTCCTTCAGGCTCTTCGGCGGCTCCTTCATCACCTGCGTGTCGTAGATCACGGCAAAATGGCCGTAGTCATAGGGAACGAACGTATCGTCGACAAAGCCGCCGGGAACCTTGACGGCCGACGTATCGATGCCGTGCGGCGCAAACAAGCCGGTCGCCTTGGCTTCGGAAACGAGGTTGGTATCGAGGCCAAGCACGATATCGGCCTTGGAGGACGCCCCTTCGAGCTTCAGCCGGGTCAGGAGCTCGACGCCATCGGCGACGCTGACATAGGAAACCTTGCAGGCGCAGGTCTTCTCGAACGCTGCAGCGACCTTGGCGCCGGGGCCCCATTCACTGGTGAAGCTTTCATAGGTGTAGACCGTCAGCACCTTGTCTTCGGCAGAAGCGGAAAACGGCGTGGCGAGGGCAGCGAATACCGCGATGAATGGAATGATTGCCTTGCGCATCCGCGCCTCCTTTATAAATCCAAAATTGGGAAGAGGGCGCTCAATTGTGCCGTCTAATCCCTCCGCCGGTACAAGCCGGATCAGGTTCTTCGGGTTGGCTTCTGAAAGCCTCTCAGCCGAACGTCCCAAGGAACGAACGGCACCCCGTTAGAGCAGGAGGAGATTTAGACCCGGGCGAAATACTTGGCAAGGGGGAAGAACGAAGGGTGCCTTCTGCGCGCTCGGGCCTTCCCGATCGAAGGGTGATGGGCCTGCTAACGGCCCTAAGCAGCCACTGAACTGCACCTGACTTTTGCACCGAGCAAGCCATCGAATTGGCAGGGCCGAAAAGTGTGCAAAATTCTTGATTTATGCACCAAGTCGTCGTTCAAACAGACACATATTGATACGTATAGTCCGTCGACTCATCGTCATCAAATGTCCTAGCTTCGGGGCATGCAAACCGACGATGAGAAAAAAATCATGAAGAACTTCGGTTCAAATGTTCGTCAGCTTCGACGCCAAAAACAACTATCACAAGAAGCCCTAGCACTATCAAGCGGGTTAGATAGAACCTATATTGGAAGCGTTGAGCGCGGCGAACGAAATATTAGTTTGATAAATATTAAGCGCATTGCGGATGGTTTGCACATCCACACTTCAGAACTTTTCTCCTATGAGCAATGAAAGTGACGTACAGAAAGCACTGATCGAAATCATTAGTCGCTACCACGCGTCTTTTGTCTCAAAGGTCTATTCCGATGAAAACAACGATCATGATGTAATCATGGACTTGTTTGGCGTCACCCCGATTTTAAAGCGAGAAAATCGTCAATACTGGGGTAGAGAACTCGGCATGTGCTGGCAGATGATTGTTTCATCACTCTGCAAAGTGACTTGTGAAAATTATCACCCGGCAAAGCGCTTCGGCGCAGATGAACCTTACGACTTGTTAGTTGGGGACGCAGCTATCGATACTAAATATCGCATCGGCTCGGGCGATTCAGGCACACTTAAAAAATTCGAACAGTATGGCCCCCTTCTAAAAGGGGAGGGATACAATCCTGTACTATTGATTGTCAGATCAGACAATTTGTCCGCCGCCATAACAGCTTGCAAGAGCGGTGGGTGGGATGTGTATCACGGCAAAGCTACGTTCGATTATATCGCTGAACTAACCAAATTTGATTTGTACGGGTTCCTCGATTCTCTTCGTGGCCGCTTTGTTGTCGAAAGATAAGAGATCACTTGGACCCGCAAGCCTCTCATTCGAGATCTCAATACACTTTGGATCGATGTCAATTCCAGTGTAAGAAACACCATGCATTTTCGCAGCCAGAAGCGTCGTTCCGGAGCCACAAAAAGGGTCAAGTACAATATTGTCTGGGTTCTTGGGCACCAAAAGTTCAACGAGACGCTGCATCAGAGCCAAAGGCTTTTCGTTCACATGAAGATTTTCATTTTTGCCGCGCCTATTTGAAATTCCCTCAATGATATTTGACGAGAAAGAGGCGTCATCATTGATCGTCCTAAATAACCCGACGCCATACTTCTCGACAGTTGTTTCGTAATTTCGATCTAAGGGCTTCTGCACTAGTGCGACGGCTTCCCACTCATTGCGAAAACAACTGTGCCAGCCTTCCCAATCATCTGCCGATGGGTCGTTCTTTTTTCGCAATTTAGCACTCATGTTTAGACCCTTGGGAATGCCGCTGTGACGGCGATACACCAATATGTCACGAGCGTAGAAACCAGCACGCTCCAAAGCAATCTGCACATGCGCGACTGTTCTTGTACTGTTAAAAACAGCCACAGGAGCACCGGGGCAACAAGCTTCAAAAAGTGGTGCAGCCCAGGAAAAACACCAGTCCTGATACGAATTGATATTTTCCTGAATTCGCTGATACCAACGCTTATCGCGCACCCCTCCCGCTAGATGACTTCCATACGGAATGTTTTTAACTAATGTTTTGCTATCAACAGAAGAAACGCGATTCATTCTTCGATCTATTTCTCCAGAGTCCCACTTATGACCTATAAATTCATAGTTATAAGGCGGATCAGTTATGCATGCAGATATAGAAGAAGGTTCTATATTTCGCAAAACAGCGCAAGAGTCTCCTAATACTACGTTATTTTTAAAAATCATATTGTCATCTTTTATTCTAATTGATACGTTTAGTCATCATAGGTGTGGCAGCCTGCCAGTCAACGCCTTCTGCGGTTTCATCCCGCCTTTTCCATTAAAGGTCCGTTGACGGAGCGATTATGCGTAAAACCCTGCAAATGTCCGCTAGTGGCGCAAAGCAAACCCCCATCACTTGTTTTAAGGGAGACGGTCAAACCCCTTACGCCACCAGCTTTTGCGGCAGCCGCACGGCCTTCAGGCTGATGGCCGAGATCAGCGCGATCAGCGAGATGCCGCCGGCCGTCAGAAACAGCGGCATGAAAGCGGCGGTATAGCTTTGCGCGACCAGCTGGCGCGTCGCTTCCGGCAGCGTCGACAGCACCAGCGGCGTCAGTTTCTCGATATCGGCGATGCCCGGGATCGCCGTCGTTCCCCGTGCGAGACCTACCGCGATGATGGCGCCGTAAATCGAGATGGCGATCGAGGCGCCGCCCATGCGCGACAGGGTGACGGCACCGGTGGCGGCACCGACATCGCCGCGCGACGCGATGTTCTGGACGGCGACGATCGGTACCTGCTGGCCAAAGCCGATGCCGATGCCATGCAGCGCCATGATGGCACAGATGACAAAGAGCGGCGTGCCGGGCTGGATTTGCGAGAAGATCGTCAGGGCCAGCACCGTCAGGCTGGCGCTGACGATCGCAAACGGCTTGTAGCGGCCGCTATGCGAAATCAGCCGCCCCGCCGTCAGCGAACCGCAGACGATGCCGCCGGTCAGCATGATGAACAGCAGCCCGGCGAGCGACGGCATCAGCCCGGTTGTCGTTTGCAGGAACAGCGCGAAATAATTGACCATGCCGATGCCGACGGCGCCGCTCGCCAGCGAAATCACCAGCATCAGACTGAAAGTCGGATTGGCAAACAGCGTCAAGGGCACGATCGGTTCGGGCGCCCGCCGCTCGACAAAGACCCACGCTGCCGCGCAAACCACGCCGAGCGCAACGATCGCCAGGCTGCCGACCGAAAACAGCGAGCCGAACAGTTCGGCGCCATCGCCCAGAAGCACGGCACAGGTGACGGCGGCGGCCAGAAGCATCGCCCCGGCATAATCGATCGCCGGACGCCGTGTCGGGCGGCGATAAGGCAGGAAGATGAACAGGCCCGCAAGCACCGCGATGCCGATCGGAATATTGATGAGAAAGATCGAACGCCAGCCGAACAGGTCGCTCATCGTGCCGCCGAGCACCGGACCGACAGCGCCGGACGCCATCAGCACGAGGCTCGAATAGCTCTGGTACTTCGCCCGCTCGCGCGGCTCGAACAGATCGGCATTGATGGAGAAGATCGACACCATGATACCGCCGCCACCGAGCCCCTGCAGCACGCGGGCGGCAATCAGCGTGTTCATCGAGACGGCGAGCCCGCAGGCGATCGACCCCAGCGTGAAGATCGTTACAGCCGCGATCATCACATATTTGCGGCCGAACAGGTCGCCGAGCTTGCCGTAGAGCGGCATGACGGCGCAGGTGGCAAGCAGATAGGCCGAGCCGATCCAGCCGAAGCGTTCCATCTGGCCGAACTCGCCGACGATGGTCGGCAGCGCGGTCGCAACGATCTGGTTGTCGAGCGTCGCCATGAACAGCGCCGTCATCAGGAAGAAGAAAAGGGTCAGGCGGAGCGCGGGGCTCGATACGAGCGGCGCCGGTGTGACATGCATGTCCATCAGAGATATCCGGTTGCTTTCGGCAATTTATGTGCTGTTAGCATATAAATGTCAACAGCACATTTATGCGCAACGCATATTCATGCTTTATGAAACCGGCTCGTTTTGCTAGGATGAGGCATGGATCACGCATCTTCCACATTGGACAACACCTCAGAAACCGGGGAACCGGAGGCCAGCCGCGCCTTGATCGCTCAATCGATGGGCCGCTGGCGGACGATGGTCGGGCGGCGGGTACTCGCCCGCCTGGCGATCAGCAATGTCGCGCCGAGCCTTGAAATCACCCATCTCGACGTGCTTGACGCCGTCCGGCGGGCCGAGCCGCAGGGCGAAGTGACGGTCGGCACCATTGCCGAGATGATGCGCATCGACCCCTCGCGCGCCAGCCGCATCGTCGGCGAGATGGTGACGCGCGGCGCGCTCAGGCGCGAAGCCTCGCAGGCCGACGCCCGCCGCATCATCGTTGTGATGACCGGGCTTGGCCAGCAGCTGATGGCCGAGATACAGGCGGTCAAGCGCGGCGTCATCGAAAGCGTGCTCGCCGACTGGCCGGAAGACGACGTGGCCGCCTTTTCCCACCTCTTCGACCGGTTCGTCACCTCGTTCGAGAGGGTCTGCAGCATCCGCGAAAAGGACAGTTCGGATTGACGAGGTAAACTCCCCGCGCACTCCCTCTTCTCCCCAGCGGGGAGAAGGCGGCCCGCAGGGCCGGATGAGGGAGGCGGCAGGCTCGGAATACGCCGAAATCCCCCTCATCGTCTCGCTTCGCTCGACACTTCCCGCTGCTGGGGAGAAAAGGAAGCAAGCGCAACGGCCCCCAAGCCATAAGCGCATCGCAGCAAATGCACAGCTGCCCCTTCCCCTTGCGCCCCTGTTTACGCTATGGCCTTGCGCCATGAGCAAACAGGCTTTTGTAATCTTGATGGGCGGCCCGCTGACACCGACGGACAGGCTCGCCACCCAGCTGGCCGGCGCCCGCGTCATTGCGGCCGATGGCGGCATGCGCCATGCAAAGGCACTTGGCCTCAGGCCGGAACTCTGGGTCGGCGATTTCGATTCCACGCCCGACGCCCTGATCGCCGAATGGCCCGATGTCATCCGCGAGCCCTACCCGTCGGCCAAGAACGAGACCGACGGCGAGATTGCCGTTGCCGGCGCCTTGGCACGCGGCGCGCAAAAACTCGTCCTTGCGGGCGCACTCAGTGGTGAACGCAGCGACCATGCCTTCATGCACCTGCTCTATGCGGCCAGGCTCGCCGAAGACGGTATCGACATGCTGCTCACCTCCGGCGAGGAGGAAGCCTATCCGCTTCTGCCCGGCAGCTTTAAGATCGACCTGCCGAAGGGCAGCCTGTTTTCCATCCTCGGGCTCGATACACTGACCGGCCTTTCGATCGAAGGCGCCCGCTATCCGCTCAAGGATTTCCATCTGCCGTTCGGCTCCTCGCGCACCGTTTCCAACGTCGCCGAAGGTACCGTCCGCTTTACCCTTTCCTCCGGCCGGGCGCTGATCCTTGCCCGTCCGCAAGACTTTTCGGGAGCCTGACCATGGCGCCACCCATTCTGAAACTCGACGATGTCTTCCTGTCCTTCGGCGGCACGCCGCTGCTTGCCGGCGCCAACCTGCAGGTGGAGCCCGGCGACCGCATCTGCCTCGTCGGCCGCAACGGTTCGGGCAAATCCACCCTGATGAAGATGGCGGCCGGCCTTGCCGAACCGCAGACCGGCGAAATCTTCCGTCACCCCTCCGTCACCATCCGATACCTGCACCAGGCGCCGGATTTCGACGGCTTCGACAGCGTGCGCGCTTATGCCGAAGCGGGCCTTGGCCCCAGCGACGATCCCTACCGTGTCGCCTATCTTCTGGAACATCTCGGGCTGACCGGCGACGAGGAGCCGGCGCAGCTTTCCGGCGGCGAAGCCCGTCGCGCAGCGCTTGCCCGCGTCATGGCGCCGGAGCCGGACATCCTTCTGCTCGACGAGCCGACCAACCATCTCGACCTTCCCACCATCGAATGGCTGGAAGGCGAGCTGATCAAGAGCCGCTCGGCCCTCGTCGTCATTTCCCATGACCGGCGCTTTCTCGAAAAGGTCTCCAATTCCACCGTCTGGCTCGATCGCGGCCAGTCGCGCCGCTTGAACCAGGGTTTTGGCTTCTTCGAGGCCTGGCGCGACAAGGTGCTGGAAGAAGAAGAGATCGAACAGCACAAGCTCGGCAAGGAAATCGAACGCGAGGAACACTGGCTGCGCTATGGCGTGACGGCAAGGCGCAAGCGCAACATGCGCCGCCTCGGGGCGCTGCAGGACCTGCGCGCCAAACACCGCGGCCATTCCGGCCCGCAAGGCTCGGTCCAGGCGACGGTTTCCGACGCGCGCGAATCCGGCAAGCTGGTGATCGAGGCAGATCAGATCACCAAGACCTATGGCGGCCGCAGCATCGTCGCGCCTTTCTCGATCCGCGTCCATCGCGGCGATTGCATCGGTCTCGTTGGCCCGAACGGCGCCGGCAAGACCACCCTCCTGAAGATGCTGACCGGCCAGATCAAGCCCGACAGCGGCTGGGTCAAGCTTGGCACGAACCTCGAAATCGCCACGCTCGACCAGCGCCGCGAGGACCTGAACCTCGAGGACACGCTGGCGCATTACCTCACCGACGGCCGCGGCGAAAACCTGCTCGTCAACGGCGAACAGCGCCATGTCACCGGCTATATGAAGGAATTCCTGTTCCAGCCCGAACAGGCGAGAACCCCGATCAAGAACCTGTCAGGCGGCGAGCGCGCAAGGCTGATGCTCGCCCGCATCCTGGCGCGCCCGACAAACCTGCTCATCCTCGACGAACCGACCAATGACCTCGACATCGAGACGCTGGATCTGTTGCAGGAAATCGTCGCCGGCTTCTCCGGCACCGTCATCCTCGTCTCCCACGACCGCGACTTTCTCGACCGCACCGTCACCTCGACCATCGCGCCCGCCAATCCGGACGCCCCGGACGGCCGCTGGATCGAATATGCCGGCGGCTATTCCGACATGATGGCGCAGCGCAAGGGCGTTGCCGACGACAAGAAGCGCGCGGAAAAAGCCGAAAAAGCCAAATCCGCCACCGGCAACGGCGCCTCATCCTCTGCGCCAAAGACCGGCAAGGGCAAGCTTTCCTTCAAACAGAAATTCGCACTCGAGAACCTGCCGAAGGACATGGAAAAGGCCGAACTTGAAATCGCCAGGCGCGAAAAGGAAATGGCCGACCCGAATCTGTTTTCAAAGAACCCAACCCGGTTCTCGGCGCTCGCCGCCGAGCTCGAAAAACTTCGCGCTTCGATCACCCGGATGGAAGAGGAATGGCTCGAACTGGAGATGCTGCGGGAAGAGATCGAGGGGTAGGACAATCGTCGACTGCGGCGCCGGAATTATTAAGCACCCAGACGATCGCGCGCCACGGCAAGCCGTATCGACAGGCCCTCGGGCTTCCACACGCGGACGATCTCGCCGCCCAATTGGTTTCGCACCGTCGCCTTGCCAAGCAGCGTGCCGAACCCGTCTCCGTCGGCCTGCCTGTCGACCGGCGGCCCATCGCGCTCGGTCCATGTCAGGATAAAGCGGTCCGCCTCCTCGCGGCAGGAGATATTGAGCACGCCTTCGGCTACGGACAACGCTCCGTATTTGGCGGCGTTCGTCGCAAATTCATGCAACAGCAATGCAAAGCTCGTAACGGCAGCACCGCCGATAGGAATATCCGGACCGGTGACAACGGCACGAGGCTGGGGACTGTCCAAGCCGGTATGATAGGGCGCCAGGATCGTTTCGATCAATCGATGCAACGTCGTGCTCTGCTCGGTTCTTCCGCTCGCTTCGGAGGTCGATGGAACCGTCAATGCGTGGGCTTGCGCCAGCGCGTTCAGCCGGTCCCGAACAGTCGAGGCCAGTTCTGCCGGCGTGTCTGCCGAACGGGCGCTAAGGGAGACGAGGCTGCTCGCCAGTGCGAACAGATTTTTGACGCGATGATCCATTTCCCGAATGAGAAGGTGCTGCAGCTCCTCTGCGCGCTTGCGCTCGGTGATATCGCGCGCGATCTTCGAAGCGCCGATAACCCTGCCGTCACGGCTTCTGATCGGAGACACCGACAGGGAAATCTCGACGAGGGTCCCGTCCTTGCGCCGCCGGATGGTCTCGTAGTGGTCGATGCGTTCGCCGCGGCGAATGCGGGCCAGGATGTCCGGTTCCTCGTTGTGCCGATCCAGTGGAATCAAAATGGTTATAGGCTTGCCGATGATTTCAGCTGCGGTATAGCCGAACAGACGCTCCGCACCACGATTCCAGCTGATGATCGTGCCCTTGAGATCCTTGGCAATAATCGCATCGTCCGAGGATTCGACGATGGCCGAAAACCGTTGTGCCGTCTCATCGACGATTGTTCGTTCCGTGAGGTCGACCAGCATATTGACGGCGCCGGTGAGATTGCCGGCTTCGTCAAAGAGCGGTGTTGGAAATGCCAGGAAAGGAATACGCGTGCCATCGGGGCGTTCGGCAACCGCTTCCAATCCTCTTTTGGCGCGCCCTTCCTTCAGGACTGTGGCCATTGGGCATTCGTCGTGAGGCAAGGGCGTGCCATCGGGCCAATACAGCTTCCACGATCCGCAGAATTCGCTCCTGCCGATCTCCGGTCGAACACCCCACATTTCGACGGCAGCGCTGTTGTAGAACGTTATCCGGCCCCTCGCATCCGTCATATAGATCGGCTCGGGAAGGGCCTCGAGAATGCGTTGAACGCTCACATCCACAGCGGAAGACGGCTTCTGCGCGTTGTAGGAAAGCGGTTTTTCGATGCCTGCGGTATCACCATCCTTTGGTCCAAGCGAAAGGGAACTCATCCGTCTCTCCGTTAGTGCCGTGACTGGCTTTGTGCGGCCGGAAATTCATTCACAAAGACATGGAAGGATAATCTTTCCGCAGGCGCATGTATATCGTTAACGTGGTCGCTGGGCACGGACATGCGTCACTCCCCTTTGCCTGAGGAGGCAGCTTTCAGCGCCCCTGCCAACGTGCTGTTTTTCAACGCCACCGCCTCAGGAAGGCGAGGCACGGCGCCCGTTTCACCGAGATGGGCGCCGCATATTGATTCGCGCGCGGACAGGCGCTATTGAATGTTCTCGTGGTGATTTGGCCGGCCGGCTTGCAGCCACGTTAAATAAGTCGCTAAAGGGCCGTGCGTGCGCAAGCAAGCGGGGCCGGTTGCGATTTGTCGTTGCCGGTTTTTTTTGTGCCGGCCAGTCCGAAGCCCGCTTGTTCGTAGACCCGAGTGTTGCCCATGCCCATCAAGATTCCCGATACGCTGCCCGCCTTCGAAACCCTCGTCAAAGAGGGGGTGCGGGTGATGACCGAAACCGTGGCCATCCGTCAGGACATCCGGCCGCTGCAGATCGGCCTGCTCAATCTCATGCCGAACAAGATCAAGACCGAGGTGCAGATGGCGCGGCTTGTCGGCGCTTCACCGCTGCAGGTCGAGTTCTCCCTCATCCGGCTCGGCGGCCACAAGGCCAAGAACACGCCGGAAGAGCATCTGCTGGCTTTCTACGAGACCTGGGAAGAGGTGAAGCACCGCAAATTCGACGGCCTGATCATCACCGGCGCACCGGTCGAGACGCTGGACTTTGAAGACGTCACCTACTGGAACGAGATGCAGCAGATTCTCGACTGGACCCATACCAACGTCCATTCGACGCTGAACATCTGCTGGGGCGCGATGGCGGCGATCTATCATTTCCATGGCGTGCCGAAATATACGCTGAAGGAAAAGGCCTTCGGCGTCTATCGCCATCACAATCTCAACCCGTCCTCGCCCTATCTCAGCGGCTTCTCGGACGATTTCCAGATCCCGGTGTCGCGCTGGACAGAAGTGCGCCGCGCCGATATCGAGAAAAGGCCCGCGCTCGAGATCCTGATGGAATCCGACGAAATGGGCGTCTGCTTCGTGCATGAGAAGGCCGGCAACCGGCTCTATGTCTTCAACCATGTCGAATATGATTCGACCTCGCTGTCGGACGAATATTTCCGCGATGTCGATGCCGGCGTGCCGATCAAGATGCCGCACAACCATTTCCCCCACAACGACCCGTCGCTTGCGCCGCAGAACCGCTGGCGCAGCCACGCACACCTGTTGTTCGGCAACTGGATCAACGATATCTACCAGACGACATCCTATGATCTCGCCGATATCGGGAAGGACAGACGCTGACTGCAACCCTTACCATCCGCCCCGTTGAGCCCGGCGACGAAGAAGACTGGCGCCGGCTGTGGAAGGCGTATCTCGCCTTCTACGAAACCACCTTGCCGGAAGACATCTACGCGTTGACCTTTTCGCGTCTTTTGAGCGGTGCTGCGAATGAATATGTGGGATTTCTTGCCGTTCTCGACGGCAGGCCGGTGGGCCTTGCGCATTTTCTGTTTCACCGGTCCTGCTGGCACAGGAATTCCATCTGCTACCTGCAGGACCTGTTCGCCGATCCGAATGCGCGCGGCCAGGGCATCGGCCGGGCGCTGATCGAAGCCGTCTATGCCAGGGCGAACGCGGAAAAGGCCGGGGAGGTCTACTGGATGACCCAGGACTTCAATGCCAATGCCCGCAAGCTCTACGACCGGATCGCCGAAAAGACACCCTTCATCATCTACCAGAAGACGTTTTGAAACGAACAGACCCTATGTTCGCAGCGCAGATGGCACGACATCAGCGCTTGCCAATCGGCCGTGAATTGTATGACTTTTCGGTTGCCGCCATCAGCGAAATAACGCAGTTTGCCGCCTGCAGCGCCGCGCGTCATTCATGACGTGCCAAGGTCGCTGTAGCACTTAAATCTGCTGCATAAGTTTTCCTTAAATCGATTCCGATTCAAGGAATTATGCAGTGGGATACTGGAGGAAGATTGGCCGTGCAGACAGAGACTGAAGTGTTCGGCCATATGCCGTCCGGCGAGCCGGTGCATCGCATCACGATCAGAGGCGGCGGACTAACCGCGCATGTCCTCACCTGGGGCTCCGTCATCCAGGACCTGCGGCTTGCCGGTCACGCAGCGCCCCTGGTGCTCGGCTTTGAAAATTTCCGGGACTATCTCGATCATTCCCCCTATTTCGGCGCAACACCCGGCCGCAATGCCAACCGCATCGGCAGCGGTCGTTTTGCCATCGACGGGATGTCCTACCAGCTGGAATGCAACGAAAACGGCGTGACCCACCTGCACGGCGGCAGCGACGGCATTGCCAAGCGTCTCTGGACCCTCGTTGAGGCCGCAGAAAACCGCGTGGTGCTTCAGATTACCGATCCCGATGGCCGCGCCGGCTATCCCGGCAATTGCACCATCACCTGCACCTATACCGTGAGCGATGGCGGCGTCCTCAACGTCGTCTATGAGAGCACGACCGACCGCGCGACGATCTGCAACGTCTGCCAGCACAGCTATTTCAATCTCGACGGCACCGCCGATGCGCTCAGTCATGACGTCATGATCGCCGCCAATAGCTATCTGCCGACCGATGAACTGCAGATCCCGACCGGCGAGATCCGCGCGGTCGATGGCACCGCCTTCGACCTGCGGACCATGAGCCCGATGCGGCTGGAGGGCGACGGGATCGGCTACGACCACAATTTCTGCCTGTCGGACATGCGCGGCCAAAAACAGTCCGTCGCCCTGGTGCGCAGCATCAATTCCGGCGTATCACTGGAAGTCCGCACCACAGAGCCCGGCGTGCAGTTCTATACCGGCTTCAAGATGGACGTTGCCGTGCCCGGCCTCGAAGGCCGCCACTATGGCCCGTTCGCCGGATTTTGCCTGGAAACACAGATCTGGCCGGACGCGGTCAATCATGCCAATTTCCCGCAAGCCGTGCTACGCCCCGGCGAAACGCTCCGCCAGGAAACCGACTACGTCTTTACCCGAAACTGAGGCACCTGAAGGGTATATCGGGCACGGGACGATCCGCCGCGGTGAATTCCGTTTCGCCGCTCGCCCGTTGCCACCTTTTGAGGGGTGACGGCACGCAGTCGGCGAATACTCTGGGCTGTCGCGCAGAAACCGGACTTGATGCGGCGCTCAAGGCGCCTATCATAGGATGAACCGGGCGAGAGGATTGAACAATGACTGATGCAGGACAAAGGAAGATCGCCCTGGTCACCGGCGGCGGCACCGGCATTGGCCGCGCCATTGCCGAGGCCCTGTTGAAAAACGGCTATACGGTCGTCCTTTCGGGCCGGCGCTTCGATATTCTCCAGCACGCCGCGAAAGAAATGGCAGATTTGACCGGCGGCACGGCACGGGCGTTCGCTGCCGATGTCGGTGATTCGCAGGCCGTCGCCACCCTGTTTTCGACCATCCGCCATGATTTCGGCCGTCTCGACCTGCTCGTCAACAATGCCGGCATGGGCCTGCCGGCCGTGCCGATGGAAGACATCACCTTCGAGCAGTGGAACGCCATCGTTGCCGCCAACCTGACCGGCGCCTTCCTGTGTACCCAGCAGGCGATGAAGCTGATGAAGGCGCAAACGCCGCGCGGCGGCCGGATCATCAACAACGGCTCGATTTCCGCCTCGACGCCACGCCCGATGTCGGCGCCCTATACGGCAACCAAGCACGCCATCGCCGGCCTCACCAAGTCGACCGCTCTCGACGGCCGCCCGTTCGACATCGCCTGCGGCCAGATCGATATCGGCAATGCCTCAACCGAAATGACATCGAAGATGAGCAGCGGCGTCCTGCAAGCCAATGGCGGGATCGCCAGCGAACCGACCATCCCCGCCAATCTGGTCGCCGACGCGGTGGTCTATATGGCCGGCCTGCCGCTTACCGCCAACGTGCTGACCATGACGGTGATGGCAACGCAGATGCCCTATGTGGGAAGGGGTTGATAGCGGGACCTTTTTGACTAGCGAAGATCAAGCAAACACGGCGGCGCAGGATGGCCCAGCAGGAGCAAGTCCCGCCTCACTTCCGCCCTATGGAGCCGCAAGGATCTCGGTTTCCGTGTTCGGGAGATACAACGCCATGCCCACCAGGCGGCATTTTCTTATCGGCTTCGTTGCCACGCCCATTGTGCTGCCGGGACTTGCCCACGCAGCCGGTGCTCCGGCACGGCTGTCACTGACACCAACTTGCGGTGACGACGACGATCTGACGCCAGCGCAGACAGAAGGCCCGTATTTTACCCCGGAAAGCCCTGAAAAACAGGACTTCGCGAGCGATGCACCCGGCGGTGAAAGGATAACGCTCGCTGGGTACGTGCTGACCGAGAACTGCCGGCCCGTCTCAAAAGCGTTGATTGAGTTATGGCATGCCAACGAAAACGGGCTCTACGACAATAGTGGCTACAAACTCCGCGGACATCAATTCACCGATGGGGAAGGGAAATGGTGGTTCGATACGATCGTTCCAGGGACATATCCTGGTCGCACCCGGCATTACCACCTGAAAGTCCAACGGCCCGGCGGGAGCGTGCTGACGACGCAGCTCTATTTTCCAGGTGAGCCGCTCAATGAACGCGACCGAATATTCAACACATCGTTATTGCTCAATGTCAGCCCGACTGACGACGGAAAATTTGGCCGCTACGATTTCATCGTCGCGTAACGCAAAGGCTCTGCTGGTCTTTGAAAAGAAAATGGAGCGGGTGAGGCGATTCGAACGCCCGACCCCAACCTTGGCAAGGTTGTGCTCTACCCCTGAGCTACACCCGCTCATCAACCCCGGTCCGGGGGTAGTCGGTGGACCGTGGCGCCGCCGCTTGTTTGCGGCGACGGGCGGTATATGGCCCAGCCGTTTTCCAAATGCAACAGGGAAATGACGCATAGGCGAAGAAATTTTCACCGGCATGTCGCAAGGCCCTGAAAACAAGGCGTTTTGCAGCCTGCGTGATGAGGAATATTGCGATTGTGTCGCCTTCAACGTAAGGCAGGACTGCCATTTTTACCCAAAAGGACCCCGTTATGAGTGATCCACAGCCAAAGACTCAGGATGATCTGTTCCAGTTTCTGGACAATCTGGGCATCGCACACCGGACCATGCGGCACGAGCCGGTTTTCACCGTTGCCGAATCGGTGGCGCTGCGGGACGCCATCGCCGGCGGACACACCAAGAACCTGTTCGTAAAGGACAAGAAGGACAATTATTTTCTTCTGACCGTCGAAGAAAACGCCACCGTGGATTTAAAGACGGTGCACACGATCATCGGCGGCGCCAGCAAGGTCTCCTTCGGCCGGCCGGAAAAGCTGATGGAATATCTGGGGGTCATCCCCGGCGCCGTCACCGCCTTCGGCGTGATCAACGATGCCGGACAGAACGTGAAGATCATCATCGATGCGGATCTGATGAAGGACGAGATCGTCAACTGCCATCCGCTGGTGAACGACGCGACGACGTCGATTGCCTCAAAAGACCTGCTGCGCTTTATCGAGGCGACGGGACACGAACCACTTGTCTTGAAAGTGACGTCCTGACATACGATCTTTGACGGGAAGAAAGTCAGACGGACGCGGATGTCCGCGAGGAGACACGATGAGCGGCAACGACAATCCCTATGCAGGATCCTACGGCAACCAGATGACGGCGACGGCCAGCTACGGGGCCGCCCCGGCACAGGCTCCGGCGGCGACCGCACCGGCCGGCGAGCTGATCAAGGAAACCACAACCGCCAATTTCAGCCGCGACGTGCTCGAAGCCTCCCGCCAGCAGCCCGTTCTGGTCGATTTCTGGGCGCCCTGGTGCGGCCCCTGCAAGCAACTGACCCCGGTGATCGAAAAGGTCGTGACCGAGGCACAGGGCCGCGTCAGGCTGGTCAAGATGAATATCGACGATCATCCCTCGATCGCCGGCCAGCTCGGCATCCAGTCCATTCCCGCCGTCATCGCCTTTTCGGGCGGCAGGCCGGTCGATGGGTTCATGGGTGCCGTGCCCGAACGCCAGATCCGCGAATTCATCGACAAGATCGCCGGTCCCGTGGTCGATGACCAGCAGGCCGGGATCGATGCGGCGCTGGCCGAGGCAAAGACATTTTTCGAGCAGGGCGACCTGCAGAACGCGGCTGGGCTTTTTGGCGCCGTCCTGCAGGCGGATCCGGAAAATGCGGCAGCGCTGAGCGGCCTTGCCAATTGCATGATTGCCGCTGGCGAAGCGCAGCAGGCGCGCGATCTTCTGACCGGGCTTTCCGAAGAGCTTGCCAAGGATGCCGGCATCGCCGCCGTTATGAAAAAACTCGATCAGATCGAGGAAGCCCGCAAGCTCGGCGACCCCGATGCGCTGGAGCAAATTCTCAGCACCGATCCCGACGACCACGCGGCCCGCATCAAGCTCGCCAAGATCCGCAATGTCGAAGGTGACCGCGAGGCTGCGGCCGATCATCTGCTCAAGGTGATGAAACGCGACCGGACGTTCGAGGATGACGGCGCAAGGCGCGAGCTGCTGCAGTTTTTCGATGTCTGGGGACCGATGGATCCGGCAACGTTGTCGGCGCGGCGCAAACTGTCCTCGATCCTGTTTTCGTAGCGCCAGCACCTCCTATTGCCTGCGCCGCCCTATCCGGTGCACCTTTGTGACACTCTCTCTTGAGATTTAGGATTGGTGCCCCATTTCTTGTCGATAGGCCGTGTGACGCCACAAAGGGCGTCACAGGAACGCTGACAGCGACGGGGTGAATTGAGACATGCAAGTTGGAAATGCACGTTATCTGAGGCCTCAGGACCTACCGGAGACGCTTTCGGTATTCCCGCTGACGGGCGTGCTTTTGCTTCCGGGGTCGCAATTGCCGCTCAACATTTTCGAGCCGCGCTATCTTTCGATGTTCGACGATGCGCTGGCCGGAAACCGCCTGATCGGCATGATCCAGCCCTCGTTCGGCGAAATTCGCGAGGAACCGGGCCAGGCGCATGTGCAGGCGCTTTGCCAGGTCGGCTGCGTCGGCAGGATCACGTCGTTCGCGGAGATGGAGGACGGCCGCTACATCGTCTCGCTCACCGGCATCTGCCGGTTCCGCCTGTTCGACGAGGTTCCCCTGGCGAAAAAAGGCTACCGCTGTTTCAAGATCGCCCCGTTTGCCACTGACCTGACCGGCCCGGACGATGAGGCGCAGGTCGACCGTGACGCGTTGCTGGCAGCCTTCAAGGCCTATCTCGATGCCAACAAGCTGGAAGCGGACTGGGAGAGCGTCGAGCGCGCCAGCAACCTGACGCTGGTCAATTCGATGGCGATGATGTCACCCTATGGCCCGGCGGAAAAGCAGGCGCTGCTCGAAGCGCCGGATCTGAAGACCCGCGCCGAAACGCTGATCGCCATCACCGAGATCGTGCTTGCCCGCAGTTTCGGCGATATCGAAACCATGCTGCAATAGGGCGAAAGCGATGGAAGACAGGACCAGCCGGGTCGATCCCAAACTGCTCGAACTCCTCGTCTGCCCCCTGACCAAGGGCCGCCTGAGCTACCATGCCGCCGAGAACGAACTGATCTCGGAAAAGGCACGCCTCGCCTACCCGATCCGCGACGGCATCCCGATCATGCTGATTTCCGAGGCGCGCAAGATCGAGGATTGAGACGATCTGCCGGCCACTTCCCGGCGGATGAGATTGGCGAAATTCCCCTCTGTCGGACGCCGCCGGCATCTCCCCTCAAAGGAAGATCACCGTAAGCCCTGCGATTGACAAGGGAAATGAACATCTCCCCCCTTGAGGGGGAGATGTCACGAAGTGACAGAGGGGGGGGTAGGCTTCCGCAAGCTTTGGCATTTCGGGAGCGATAAATGGCCTGCGCCTAGATCGGCTGCCCACCCAGCATCTTCGGCTCGCTCTGCCCGCCAAGCCCGGACGCCTGGCGGATGAAGAACGACTTCACCGACGGCAGGCGGTCAACGATGCCGAGCCCGAAGTCTCGCAAGGCACGCACCGGCGTGACATCGTTGGAAAACAGCCGGTTCAGTACATCGGTGGTCACACCCATGCGGAACGTGTCGAAGCGCCGCCAGCTCTGGTAGCGTTCGAGCACGGCCAGCGAGCCGATATCGAGACCGAGGCGATTGGCATCGACGATGGTCTCGGCCAGCGCCGCCACGTCCTTGAAGCCGAGATTGAGCCCCTGGCCGGAAATCGGATGAATACCGTGGGCGGCGTCACCGGCCAGCGCGAACCGCGGGGCGATGAAATCGCGCGCCAGCGTCAGGCCGAGCGGAAAGGCGCGGCGTCCGCCGACCACCTTCAGCGTGCCGAGCTTGTGGCCGAAGCGGCGCTCCAGCTCTTCCTCGAACACCAGGTCGTCACTGGCGATCAGCCGGTCGGCATCGCGCGTCCGCTCCGTCCAGACCAGCGAGGAACGGTTGTTCTTCAAGGGCAACGTCGCAAACGGGCCGGCGGGCAGGAAATGCTCTTCCGCCGTGCCGTCATGCGGCCGCTCGTGCTCGACGGTGGTGACGATGCCGGACTGGCCGTAATCGAAATCGACGGTCTTGATGCCGGCGGCATCACGCAGTTTCGAGCGCACGCCGTCGCAGGCGACCAGCAGCCGCGCATCGAGCACCTCGTCACTGGCCAGATTGACGGAAACCGAATGATCGCCGCTCTTGAAATCCTGAGCCGTCGCCGATTGCCGGATCTCGACACCAAGCTCGTGTGCGGCCTTGCGCAGGGCGCCGACCAGCGCGACATTCGGCACCATGTGGGCAAACGGCCGGCCTTCGACCTTTTCGTCCTCGAAGGTGAGAAACACCGGCCGGACCGGATCGGCGGTCTTTGAATCGGTGATCACCATGCGCCTGATCGGCTCGGCTTCCGGCTCGATCTCGCTCCAGATCCCGAGCACGTCGAGCATCTGCGCGGCGGCAGCGATGATCGCCGAGGCGCGCTCGTCCGTCTGCCAGGCGCCGTCCGGCGCGCCGTCGATCAAGGTCACGGCGAGATGTGGCGCAGCTTGTCTGATGGATACGGCCAGCGACAGTCCGACATAACCGCCGCCGGCAATCAGCACATCGATCATCTCTCATTCTCCCTGTCGCTCTTGAGCCCCATCGCTCTTGAGCATTGCTTGCCTCCTATATAGATCATTGGTGTGCTCCTTCCTACCACCGGGGCCGTTCTATCTCTGGAGATTGCCGAAATGTCGCGCCCCAACCCCGCCCCGATGGATGTCCTTCTGCAAACGCTGGATCTGGAGAAACTGGAGGAAAACCTGTTTCGCGGACGCTCGCCGCAGGTCGGCTGGCAGCGCGTCTTCGGCGGCCAGGTGATCGGCCAAGCGCTGGTGGCAGCCCAGCGCACCGTCAGTGAAGGCCGCTACGTGCATTCGCTGCACGCCTATTTCATGCGGCCGGGCGATCCTTCCGTGCCGATCATCTACGATGTCGACCGCATCCGCGATGGAGCAAGCTTTGCCACCCGCCGCGTCGTCGCCATCCAGCACGGCAAGGCGATCTTCTCGCTGTCTGCCTCCTTCCAGTTCGACGAGGAAGGGTTTGACCACCAGATCACCATGCCGGATGTCGCAGCTCCCGAAACGCTGATGGGCGAAAAGGACATCAAGGAGAAATTCCTGGTCAACGCGCCCGAAGCCATTCGCCGCTATTGGGAGCGCCCCCGGCCGATCGAGATCCGTCCGGTTTCGCTCAAGCACTATTTCTCGCGTGACAAGCTGGAACCGTCGCAGGACGTCTGGGTCAAGACGGTGGGCACCGTTCCGGACGAGCGCCATATCCAGGCGGCGGTGCTCGCCTATATTTCCGATATGACCCTGCTCGACACCGCGCTCTATGCGCATGGCACCTCGGTGTTCGACCGCGACCTGCAGGTGGCGAGCCTCGATCACGCCATGTGGTTCCATCGTCCCTGCCGCATGGACGACTGGCTGCTCTACACGCAGGACAGCCCCAGCGCTTTTGGCGCCCGCGGTATGACGCGTGGCAGCCTGTTTGACCGCTCCGGCATGCTGATTGCTTCCGTGGCCCAGGAAGGTCTGATCCGGAAAAAGGCATCTGAATAAATAATAGCCAATTTTTCTATTCTGCTTATTTTTTAATCTTTTAATTCGGCATTTTTTTGGCATTCCACCGTCAGCCTTCGGCGGAATGTATTATTTCCACGTATTTTCATGGACTTAACCATCAGCTCCCAAACTGGCACGCCCCTTGAATAGCATTGGGCGGTCGTTGGGGGATTGTGCTCGGCGGCAAGGACGGCCCCGAGCCGAAGATGAACAAGGATGGGAAACCAGATGAAAATTGTGATGGCCATTATCAAGCCGTTCAAGCTCGATGAGGTTCGCGAAGCCCTCACTGCCGTTGGCATCCAAGGCCTGACCGTGACCGAAGTGAAGGGTTACGGACGTCAGAAGGGACATACGGAAATCTACCGCGGGACGGAATATGCCGTGAGCTTCCTGCCGAAACTGAAGATCGAAATCGCCGTTGCCACGGAGATCGTCGACAAGGCCGTCGAAGCGATCGCCTCTGCTGCCAAGACCGGCCAGATCGGCGACGGCAAAATCTTCGTCTACTCGATTGATCATGCCGTGCGCATTCGTACCGGCGAAACCGACACAGAAGCGCTGTAAGTCACGGCCGTTCAGGGAGCTATATGTCAATGTCAGCATTTAAACTTTCCGCCTCTCTTGGACGCGTGAGCGCTGCAGCCGCAGCCCTGCTCGCTCCGGCCATCGCGTTTGCGCAGGAGACCGCACCGGCTGCCGCCGAAGCCGTTGCTGCCGCACCGGTGCCGGACAAGGGTGATACCGCCTTCATGTTCGTCTGCACCATTCTCGTCCTGTTCATGCTCGTTCCCGGCCTCGGCCTGTTCTACGGCGGTCTCGTCCGCGCCAAGAACATGTTGTCGGTCCTGATGCAGTGCACCGTTGCAGGCTCGGCCGTCATGCTCGTCTGGGTCATCTACGGCTACTCCTTCGCCTTCGGCGGCTCGACATCGCCCTATTGGGGCGGCACGGCCAAGATGTTCCTCGCAGGCGTCACCATGGATTCGACCGCCGCTACCTTCTCCGATGGCGTCGTCATCCCGGAAATGATCTTCATCATGTTCCAGATGACCTTCGCGGCGATCACCCCGGCCTTGATCGTCGGCGCCTTTGCCGAGCGCATCAAGTTCTCGGCTGCAGTCCTGTTCTGCATCCTGTGGGCAACCTTCGTCTACTTCCCGATCGCCCACATGGTCTGGGACGCAAACGGCCTGCTGTTCGGCTGGGGCGCGCTCGACTTCGCTGGCGGCACGGTCGTTCACATCAACGCCGGCGTCGCCGGTCTGATCGGCGCGATCATGGTCGGCAAGCGGACCGGCTTCGGCAAGGACATGATGGCTCCGCATTCCATGACGCTGACGCTCGTCGGTGCCGCCATGCTGTGGGTCGGCTGGTTCGGTTTCAACGCCGGTTCCAACCTTGAAGCCTCGGGCGGTGCAATGCTTGCCACCGTCAACACCTTCATCGCAACGGCAGCCGCCATCATTTCCTGGTCGCTGGTTGAAACCTTCACCCGCGGCAAGGCCTCCATGCTCGGTGCCGCTTCCGGCATGATCGCCGGCCTCGTTGCCATCACGCCTGCCGCCGGTATCGTCGGGCCGATGGGTGCGATCGTCATGGGCCTGATCGTTTCGCCGCTGTGCTACTTCTTCGTCTCCGTGGTGAAGAACAAGTTCGGCTATGACGACACGGCAGACGTGTTCGGCGTCCACGGCGTCGGCGGTCTGTTCGGCGCTCTTGCCACCGGTATCTTCGCCTCGTCCTCGCTCGGCGGCATCGGTTATGCCGACGGCGTCACCATGGGCGGCCAGTTCATGACCCAGGTCTATGCCGTCCTCGTCACGCTCGCCTGGTGCGGCATCGGCTCGGCGATCCTGTACAAGATCGTCGATGTCATCGTCGGTCTGCGCGTTCCGGTCGAAGCCGAACGGGAAGGTCTCGACCTCTCCTCGCACGGCGAAGCCGCCTACCACTCATAAGGCATTTGCGGAGCCGGTAAACCGGCTTCGCATCCGCTCCCGTCGCGGTTCCGTTTCGGCGAGACCGCATTTGGCCCGGACATCTCGTCCGGGCCCTTTTTTTGCGCGCTTGCATGCTTTGGATCGCCGCGACGCGCGGCTTGGCTGGGGAAAATTGCCTGGGCCGCGCCGTTTCGCGTAAACGAAGCGTCAAGGTTAATAGGGCTTTAACCCTCATCTGCTTACCTTCGAATGCGCGCATTGCGTTTTTGAGAATAACGGGCAGCAGGTCATCATGAGCAGAAGCAATCAGGCGGTATACGACAGCCGTTCCAACCGGTTTGTGCTTTCCACATTCGTCTGGAAGCAGATCGCCGCCCTGGTGGGCTTCACGGTGTTCGTCGCCCTCGGCTTTGCGGTCGCCGCATTGTCGAGCTGGAACGTCGCCGATCCGAGTTTCTCCTATGCGACCGCCGACGCCCCGACCAACTTGCTCGGCTACACGGGTGCCGCCTTCGCCGATATCTTCATGCAATTCTTCGGCATCGCCAGCGTTGTGGCGCTTCTTCCGGTGGTCGCCTGGGGCCTGGTGCTGATCACCGGCAAACCCTTCGATCATATCGTCAAACGCGCCGGTGCCTGGTTCATCGGCTCGGTGCTGGCCTCTGCGGCACTCAGCTGCGTTCCCGCACCGGTCACATGGCCGCTGCCCAACGGTCTGGGCGGCGTGTTCGGCGACATGATCCTGCGCTTCCCCGCTCTGTTCACCGGCACCTACCCGGCCGGCACATTCGGCACGGTGCTCGCCGTTTTGTTTACGCTTCCCGCTGCCTATTTCCTGATCTACAGTGCCGGCCTCATCGGCGTATCCGATCCAGAGGACGACATCGACGTTCCGGCACCGGCGCCGAGCAAGGCCCGCACCGTCAGCGACGAATCCGAAGACGACGATTCCGAAGGCATCATCATGGTGATGGCCGGCGCGCTCACCCACATGCGCTTTACGGCACAAGCCCGCATCCGCCGCCTGTTTGGCTTGAGCGGTCGCCGCAAGCCGGCATCGCGCGACTATGACGAACCCTATGATTTCAATACCGACGAGTTCGGCACGCTGAACGAGCCGGTGCGTCCGAAGGTTGTTGCCCGCTCCGAGCGGGTCGAGCCGTCGCTTGACCGCAGCGAACGCCGCACTGTGGCGGCACCGTCGATATCGATGGACGACGAGGACGACGATTTCGCTTTCGACAGCCGCCGTGCGCCGGCAGGCATCCTGCCCGAGGATAACGAGGACGACGATTTCGATCCCGCCGCCGACTGGGCGCCGGTACCGGCACCGCGCAAGCAGGCACCGGCAATGCCGTCGGCCACGGCACGCGTCGTGCCGGCAGCGCCCCGCCCGAAGTCCGGCCAGCGCAGCGAGCGCGAGGCACAGGCATCGCTCGTTTCCGACGATGACGATTTCACCCTGCCGCCCCTGCATTTCCTCGCCGAGCCGAAAAACGTCGTCCGCGACGCGACGTTGTCTGCCGATGCGCTCGAACAGAATGCCCGCATGCTGGAAGGCGTGCTGGAGGACTTCGGCGTCAAGGGCGAAATCATCCATGTGCGCCCCGGCCCGGTGGTCACCATGTACGAGCTGGAGCCAGCGCCCGGCATCAAATCATCCCGCGTCATCGGCCTTGCCGACGATATCGCCCGCTCGATGTCGGCGATTGCCGCCCGCGTCGCCGTCGTGCCCGGCCGCAACGCCATCGGCATCGAACTGCCCAACCAGCGCCGCGAAACCGTCTACCTGCGCGAACTGATCGGGTCGCGCGATTTCGAGACCAGCAAGACCAGGCTCGCCATGGCGCTCGGCAAGACCATCGGCGGCGAGCCCGTCATCGTCGATATCGCCAAGATGCCGCATCTGCTGGTCGCGGGCACTACCGGCTCGGGCAAGTCCGTCGCGATCAACACGATGATCCTGTCGATCCTCTACCGGCTGAAGCCGGAACAGTGCCGCCTGATCATGATCGATCCGAAGATGCTCGAGCTTTCCGTCTATGACGGCATCCCGCATCTGCTCTCGCCTGTCGTCACCGATCCGAAGAAGGCCGTCGTCGCGCTGAAATGGACCGTGCGCGAGATGGAAGAGCGCTACAAGAAGATGTCGAAGATCGGCGTGCGCAATATCGACGGCTTCAATTCGCGCGTCGAGCAGGCGATGGCCAAGGGCGAACAGATCAGCCGCACCGTCCAGACCGGTTTCGACCGCCAGACCGGCGAGGCCGTCTACGAGACGGAAGAATTCGACCTGCAGCCGATGCCCTATATCGTCGTCATCATCGACGAAATGGCCGACCTGATGATGGTCGCCGGCAAGGATATCGAAGGCGCCGTCCAGCGCCTCGCCCAGATGGCGCGTGCCGCCGGCATCCACGTCATCATGGCAACGCAGCGCCCGTCGGTTGACGTCATTACCGGCACGATCAAGGCAAACTTCCCGACCCGTATCTCCTTCCAGGTCACCTCGAAGATCGACAGCCGCACCATTCTGGGCGAACAGGGCGCCGAACAGCTGCTGGGCATGGGCGACATGCTCTACATGGCCGGCGGCGGCCGCATCCAGCGTGTCCACGGCCCGTTCGTCTCCGACACCGAGGTCGAGGATGTCGTCAAGTATCTGAAGACCCAGGGCTCGCCGCAATATCTCGATGCCATCACCGAGGACGACGGCGAGGACGGCGAAGACGGCGGCGGTCCGGCCGGCACTTCCAACCTTGCCGAATCGGACGATCCCTACGATCAGGCGGTCGCCATCGTGCTGCGTGACGGCAAGGCATCGACATCCTATGTCCAGCGCCGTCTCGGCATCGGCTACAACCGCGCCGCCTCGCTGATCGAGCGCATGGAGCAGGAAGGCATCATTGGTGCTGCCAACCATGCCGGCAAGCGCGAAATCCTGGTGCCGACCGAAAGCGACATCACCGGCAGGTAACCGCCGCAAAACCCGTTCGCGGCAGACCAGGGTTGCGCGGGCAAACACTGCCCGGACGCCCGGACGGGGAATTAACGACGCGCGCAGAAAAGGCCTTGAAGGCGCCGCACTTGCGCGCCACATGAGACTGGAAATGAAGGAGATTGCGATGACAGACACCGAAACCGGGCATTTTGAACAGGATGCGAAGCTTCCGTCCCTGTCGCGCCGTTCTTTCGTCGGCGGTCTTGCTGTTTTCGCCTCCCTGAGCGTCATCGGCCTGCCCATCGAGCCTGCCCAGGCACAGACGGCCGTTGCCCAGAAAATCGCCGACCATTTCGCCTCCGTCAAAACCATGAGCGGCGAGTTCGTACAGTTCGGCCCGCGCGGCGAGCAGACCGGCGGCAAATTCTACATCAGCCGCCCCGGCAAGATCCGGTTCAACTATGAGGCCCCCTCGCCGATGCGCGTGATCGCCGACGGCAAATCGGTCGTCATCGGCAACCAGAAAATGAAGACCTGGGATATCTATCCCTTGTCGAAGACGCCGCTCAAGCTGCTTTTGTCCGATAATATCGACCTGACCGGCAAGATGGTGCGCGACGTTAAGGAAGAGGCTGATCTCACCACCATCGTTTTGGGCGACCGCACCGTCTTCGGCGATGCGACGATCACCCTGATGTTCGACCCGAAGACCTACGACCTGCGCCAATGGACAATCACCGACGCGCAGAAGAAAGACACATCGGTGATGATCTTCAACGTCAAGAAGGGCGTGCCGATGGACGACAAGGTCTTCCGGATTCCCTATGACGACATCAACAATCGCGGCAAATAAGATCGCCTGCGGCACCCTTGCTGCCGTTACGCGTCACTGCGTTGCCGTTACACCATCGATACGGCGCAACATCAGGATTTCCTCGATCTCCCTGCCCTCATGGATCGTGCCGGCGGCGATGCGGCCGGCCTCAGCAAACCCCTCGCGCTGGTAAAAACGGATGGCGGCCGGGTTTTCGCCACTGACGGCAAGCTCGAGCTGCCGGATACCGGCCTCCCGGGCATGAGCAATCACCGCGTCGAGCAACGCTTTTGCATGTCCGCCGCCGCGCCGGCCCTTGCGCACATAGACCATGATGACGGTGGCGCGGTGCGCCATCTTGCTGGCGCCCTGCCGCATCAGAGCCATGATGGCGACCGGCTCCTCCTCGTGAAAATCGACAAAGACGGCATTGGCGATCAGGCGACGGCGCCATTCCGCGTCCGGCAACGCTTCCCAGTCCTCGGCGCTGCTGGCAAAGGCGGCAGGCTCAGTGCGCAGGGCTTCGAGCCGGATACGGCGGAAAATATCGAGATCCCCTGGACCGAGATGCCGGATCATATGTCGATCTCCCATGAGCAACAGAGCTGCAAACCTTCACGACGGCTCCCGAACGGCAAATGATTTTACCGTGCGTGACTATCGATATAGACAGCAAATCCAATGGCCAAGCCCGCAAAAAGTCCTTATGACATGACGCGCGGACGGGCGGCGTCCGTATCAACCGTCCAAGGAAAAATCCCGCATGGCATTGTCGATCGCGACCTGGAACATCAACTCGGTGCGCCTGCGCATGCCGCTGGTCGAACATCTTCTGAAAAGCTGGTCGCCTGATATCCTCTGCCTGCAGGAGACCAAGGTTGCAAACGACCTGTTTCCTTTCTCGCCGCTGAAGGCGCTCGGCTACGAGCACATCGCCATCCACGGCCAGAAGGGCTATCACGGCGTCGCCACCATTTCCCGCCTGCCGCTGCATGAACTCACCGACCGGCGCGATTATTGCGGCGTCGGCGATGCCCGCCATCTGTCGGTCGTCTTTGAAAAATCCGGCAAAAAAATCCGCCTGCACAATTTCTATGTTCCCGCCGGCGGCGACGAGCCGGACCGGACGATCAACCAGAAATTCGGCCACAAGCTGGATTTCATCGACGAGATGAAGCTGCTGCATGCCGAGAGCGAAGCCGGTATTTCATCCATCCTGGTCGGCGACCTCAATATCGCGCCTCTGGAGCACGACGTCTGGTCGCACAAGCAGCTCCTGAAGATCGTCAGCCATACGCCCATCGAGACAGAAGGCCTCACCGCCGTGCTCACCGGCGGCGCCTGGGTGGACCTGATGCGCCAGCACGCACCGTCTCCGGAAAAGCTCTACACCTGGTGGAGCTATCGCGCCAAGGACTGGGAGGCGGCCGACCGCGGCCGCCGCCTCGATCATGTCTGGTCCTCCGCCGACCTTTCCCCGCTTCTCAGCCGCGTCGATATCCTGAAGGAAGCCCGCGGCTGGGAACGCCCGTCCGATCACGTCCCCGTCATCGCCCATTTTGATCTTTAGCCAGGATAGCCTGCCTCACCGCCAGCCGAGCGCCGGTGCGACATGCTTGAGGATCGCCTCGATGACATGGGCGTTGTATTCGACGCCCAGCTGGTTCGGGACGGTGAGGAGCAGGGTATCGGCTTCGGCGATCGCCTCGTCCGCGGCGAGCTGTTTGACCAGAACATCCGGCTCTGCGGCATAGGAGCGGCCGAAGATCGCCCTTGTCTGGTCGTCGATATAGCCGATCGTGTCCTGATCCTTGCCGGAGCCGAAATAGGCGCGGTCGCGATCGTCCACCAGCGCGAAAATGCTGCGGCTGACCGACACCCGCGGCGTACGCGTATGGCCGGCTTCCTTCCATGCGTCCCTGTAGGCGCGGATCTGTGCTGCCTGCTGGACGTGGAAGGGCTCGCCGGTTTCGTCGTTCTTCAGTGTCGAGCTCTGCAGGTTCATGCCGAGCCTGGCTGCCCATACCGCCGTGGCATTCGAGCTCGCCCCCCACCAGATGCGGTCGCGAAGGCCCTCCGAATGGGGCTCGAGCCGCAGCAGGCCCGGCGGATTGGGAAACATCGGACGCGGGTTCGGCTGGGCAAAACCCTCGCCTTTGAGAACCTCCAGCAGCACTTCGGCATGCTTTCGGCCCATATCCGCATCGCTCAAGCCTTCCTGCGGCGCATAACCGAAATGACGCCAGCCATCGATCACCTGTTCGGGCGAGCCGCGGCTGATACCGAGCTGCAGCCGGCCGTTCGATATCAGGTCGGCG
Organism: Pararhizobium sp. YC-54; assembly: GCF_025847205.1. Classification (GTDB taxonomy): domain Bacteria; phylum Pseudomonadota; class Alphaproteobacteria; order Rhizobiales; family Rhizobiaceae; genus Pararhizobium. The sequence goes on from NZ_JAOYTH010000003.1 coordinate 172,219, forward strand.
CTGCCGGCATCCTCGGCCATGTAGAGCGGGTTCTCATAGCGCATGTCGATCACCGCCGTACCGATCTCGATCTTTTTGGTCCTGGCGCCGACGGCGGCCAGGAGGGGGAAAGGCGAGGCGAGCTGCCGGGCAAAATGATGGACGCGGAAATAGGCGCCGTCGGCGCCGAGCTCTTCGGCGGCCACCGCCAGATCGATCGACTGCAGGAGTGTGTCTCCCGCCGAGCGGGTCTGCGATTGCGGCGAAGGGGTCCAATGCCCGAAGGAAAGGAAGCCGATTTTCTTCATGATGTTGCTACCCTGATGATGACGATGTGTTGCTGGATAGATGGGAACGGAGCGCAACGCAGGAAAGAGCGCAGACCAGCCGCAGACGCAGCAGCATCGAAACACACTATCGCTTAGAAGAAACGCCTATCCGAACTTCGGCGCCAGCCTCTGCATGGCATTGATCATCGCCTGCAGGTTTGCCTTGATCCGGCCTTCGACGACGACGGCGACTTCCGGATATTCCTCCAGCATGCGGCGGAAGAGCGGCCGGTTGATCCGGATGACTTCGCTGTCTTCCTCGGCCGTCGCGGTAAACTTGCGTTCGACGAAGGAGATCATCGCCAGTTCCGAGAGAAGCGTTCCGCGCCCGACGGTATCCACCACCTCGACGCTGCCATCGACAAGGGCACGCGTCAGGCTGAACGAGCCGCTGGCAACGGCAAAGGCGCAATCGGCCGGCGCGCCTTCGCGAAACAGCTGCTGGCCCCTGTTCAGCCTTCGGCGCTCCGCGCCAAACGCGATCAGCCGCAGCTTGTCGTCATCGATATCCGCAAACAGCGGCACGAGGGACAGAAGGGCGATATCGTCAGTCAGCGACAAAGGGATACCTCGAAGCGGGCATGACGCCGGATGGCATCGCGCCCCATGTCGTTAGGGAACTATCTTGTAGCCACCATTCTCTGTCACCAAAATCTCCGCATTGGAAGGGTCGCGTTCGATTTTCTGGCGCAGCCGGTAGACATGGGTCTCGAGCGTGTGGGTGGTCACACCGGAATTGTAGCCCCAGACCTCTTCCAGAAGCACGTCGCGGGTGACGACCTTCTGGTCGGCGCGATAGAGGTAGCGGATGATGGCGGCCTCCTTTTCGGTGAGCCGGATTTTCTGGCCGTTTTCCAGCGTCAGAAGCTTCTGGCCCGGCTTGAAGGTGTAGGGACCGACGGTGAAGGTGGCGTCCTCGCTCTGTTCGTGCTGGCGCAGCTGCGCCCGGATGCGGGCGAGAAGTACGGCGAAACGGAAGGGTTTGGTGACATAATCGTTGGCGCCGGCCTCAAGACCGAGGATCGTATCCGAATCGGTATCGTGGCCGGTCAGCATGATGATCGGCGGCTTGAAACCGCCCTTGCGCAACAGCTTGACCGCCTCGCGGCCGTCCATGTCGGGCAGGCCCACATCCATCACCAGAAGGGCGATCTGCTGGTTGCGGGCGGTATGGATGCCCTTGGCAGCCGTCGCTTCCTGAAGAATGGTGAATTCCTCATAGAGGGCAAGCTGTTCCACCAGCGTTTCACGCAGGTCGTTATCATCATCGACGAGAAGAATGGTGCGGGCCGACATGGTGTTCCCTCCTGCTTCCGGTTTGAAACTACAGCGCCGCGCGTCATTCATGACGCGCAAAGGTCGCTGTAGCACTTTAAATCTGCTGCATAATTTTTCCTTAAATCGGAACCGATTTAAGGAATTATGCAGTGGCTCAGCCAATGCTTTTGGCAAGCAACGGAAGCCTTCACCCGTTTGTTACATATTGTGTAGTGCTATGGTTATGTTTCAGATCACGGACAACGCAAAAAACTGTGAGTAAAATGCGACGGAATCTCCGCAAATCCGCAAATCCGGCCAACACCATCATCGTCAGACCGAAGCCCGGACACCGCACCAAAGCGCTGGTCACCTTTGCAGGACGCACCGAAGAGGCAGCCATCGGCCGTGGCGGCATCACCGCGCGCAAACGCGAGGGCGACGGCGCCACCCCGATTGCCGCCATGCGCCTCGTCGGCGGCTACATCCGCCACGACCGCGTCACCCAGCCGCCAACCGCACTGCCGCTCCGCTTCACCCCGAAAGACCTGCTGTGGTGCGACGAACCCCGCCACGCCCTCTACAATCGCCCCGTCCACGCCCCGTTCACCCCGAGCCACGAAAAGATGCGCCGCGACGACGGCCTCTACGACATCTGCCTGGTCATGGACTGGAACCTGCGCAGCCGGAAGCGGTATGGCGGCTCGGCGATCTTTTTTCATCTCGCCAAGCCCGGCTACAAGCCGACCGAGGGCTGCGTGGCGGTCAGCCTGCCGGCGATGAAAAGACTGCTGCGGTTCATGCAGCGGGGGACTGTGGTGAGGGTTGTCGCGTGAGTGGTTTCGCCGTCAGTCGAGAGACCGCGGCGTCACGAATCGCTCCAGATAACCGTTACCCGGTGCAATGTCGCCCCATCCTTCGACATCGAAGTCGATGACGGCAAGGCCCGCCGTCGGGAACTTCTCCTTCATGCGACCCATGGCATCCGCATCGCCCTCTTTCACGAGCAGCGACGCCAGGTCCTCCATGCCGGGATTGTGCCCGACCATCAGCAAGGTGCGGATACCGGGCTTGACCGTCCGGATCACCTCCAGAATATTCCCCGCCGCTACCTCATAGATATCAGGCGCATCACGCTCCGCGACCTTCTTCGGCAGGGCCTCGCGCACGAGTTCCCACGTCTCCTGCGCCCGACGGGCCGGTGAGACGAGGGCGAGATCGGGGATCAGCTTTTCGCGCGCCATATAGGCGCCAATGACGGGTGCCGACTTGCGACCGCGCTCGGCCAGCGGCCGTTCCTCGTCGGCGACACCCTCCGGCCAGGCAGATTTGGCGTGGCGCAGGAGGATCAGGCGGCGTCTTGGCACTGCGGAATTCTTGGTCATCCGGTTCCTCCCACCTCCCCCTTGATGGGGGAGGTCGCAGCGAAGCTGCGGGTGACGACCGCGAACTCCGGCGCCAACAGCGTCACCCCACCCCGGCACAGCGTGCCGACCCTCCCCCTCAAGGGGAGGGCAAAGACATTATTTCCAATCGCGGATATCGACGAAGTGCCCCGAGACTGCCGCAGCAGCTGCCATGGCTGGCGACACCAGATGCGTGCGGCCTTTAAAACCCTGGCGGCCTTCGAAGTTGCGGTTGGAGGTCGAGGCGCAGCGTTCGCCCGGCTTCAGGCGGTCGTCGTTCATCGCCAGGCACATCGAGCAGCCAGGCTCGCGCCAGTCGAAGCCGGCCGCCTTGAAGATCACGTCGAGGCCTTCGGCTTCCGCCTGTTCCTTGACGAGGCCGGAGCCCGGAACGATCATGGCCGAAACCGTCGGGGCAACCGTCTTGCCTTCGACGACCTTGGCGACTTCGCGCAGGTCTTCGATGCGGCCGTTGGTGCAGGAACCGATGAAGACCCGGTCGATATTGATATCGGTGATCTTCGTGCCCGGCTTCAGGCCCATATAGTCGAGCGCGCGCCACTTGGAGCTGCGCTTGTTCTCGTCCTGGATTTCGTCCGGATTGGGAACGATGCCCTGAACGGAAATGACGTCTTCGGGCGACGACCCCCAGGATACGATCGGCGGCAGGTCGGCGGCGTTGAGGACGACGACGCGGTCATAATGCGCGCCTTCGTCGGTCTGCAGCGTCTTCCAGTAGGCGATCGCCTGTTCCAGCTCTTCGCCCTTCGGCGCGCGCGGCTTGCCCTTGATATATTCGAAGGTCTTTTCATCAGGCGCGATCAGGCCGGCGCGGGCGCCGCCTTCGATCGTCATGTTGCAGACGGTCATGCGGCCTTCCATCGACAGCGCGCGGATGGCTTCGCCGGCAAACTCGATGACATGGCCGGTGCCGCCGGCGGTGCCGATCTCGCCGATGATGGCAAGGATGATGTCCTTGGCGGTGACGTGATCGGGCAGGACGCCGTCGACCCGCACCAGCATGTTCTTGGCCTTCTTCTGGATCAGCGTCTGGGTGGCGAGCACATGCTCGACCTCGGACGTGCCGATACCATGCGCAAGCGCGCCGAACGCACCGTGCGTCGAGGTGTGGCTGTCGCCGCAGACGATGGTCATGCCCGGCAGGGTAAAGCCCTGCTCAGGACCGACGATATGGACGATACCCTGGCGCTTGTCGCTGGCCGAATAATATTCGACGCCGAAATCGGCGGCGTTCTGGGCGAGCGCCTCCACCTGGATGCGGCTTTCCTCGTTCTTGATGCCGAGATGGCGATCCGGCGAGGTCGGCACGTTGTGATCGACGACGGCAAGGGTCTTTTGCGGCGCCCGCACCTGACGGTTCGTCATGCGAAGGCCTTCGAACGCCTGCGGGCTCGTCACTTCGTGAACGAGATGGCGATCGATGTAGAGAAGACAGGTTCCGTCGTCCTGTTGATCGACCAGATGGTCGTCCCAGATTTTATCGTAGAGAGTACGCGGTGCGCTCATGGCTGTGCATCCATAGTGAAGAAGAAGGTCAGGAAAAATATCCGGCCATAAGGCGCCGGCGCCACATCGGGGATCAGGTCCCGGATATCACGGAAGTCGGCTGTTGAGCGCGCCGGAAACGCACGCAAAAAAGCGTGCCGGCAAACGCTTGCGGTCCTGCAGCACGACGATTTTCTGCGTAAAACATCCGAATTTGGATTCCATGGGGCGGATATATCAATTTTTTGACGGTTCGGCAATTGTCGAGATGGGGCGATCGTGAAGCCGCTATCTTCCTCTTCTACCCGATGGGAGAGGGGGAGAGCGCATTCAGTTCGTCTCCCTCTGCCCCCGCCGCAGCCTCTGCTCCAGCCGCCTCAAGCCCAGCGACAGCCCGACAGTCAGGATCAGATAGATATACGCCACGATCGAATAGGTCTCAAAGAACCGGAACGAGCCGGACGCATAGATCTTGCCCGCCTGGGTGATATCGGCGACGCCGAGCACCGAGACCAGGGAACTGTCCTTCACCATCGCCACGAAATCGTTGCCGAGCGGCGGCAGGATGACGCGGATCGCCTGCGGGAAGACCACCAGCCGGAAACGTTGCGTGCGCGACAGGCCGAGCGCCTTGGCCGCCTCGACCTGCCCCTTGTCGACGGAAAGAATGCCGGCGCGAAACACCTCGGCGATGAAGGCGGAATAGCCGATCGACAGCGCAATGATCGCCCGCCACATCAAGGACAGGTCGCGCACCACCATCGGCTCCATGACATCAGCCGAAATCAGCGGCGACAGGAGGAAATTGATCAGCACCACCAGCCCCGGAGCCCCGGCAAAAGCGATGTAGAACAACAGAACCAGGATCGGAATGCCGCGGATCACCTCGGTATAGAACCTTGCGATCTGGCGCAGCACGGCGCGATCCGACAGCGCCATCAGCGCAATGGCGAGCCCCAGGGCCGTGGCGAAGAAGAAGCCGGCCAGGGTGACGAAAATGGTGATGCCGATACCGGCCGAAACGATGGTGAAGACCTGGCGGTAAACACCGTTGGAGATGATCACCGCAGCCAGCGCCACGGCGGTCACGGCAAGGGCGACCAGCCACCAGGGATAGTCGCCCTTCTGGGAATTGTCGTGCGCAGGCGTCATCGGCTGGCGATCATTCGCCCATCTTGTAATCGACGAACCATTTCTGGTTCAGCTTGTCGAGGGTGCCATCCGCCTTCAGCACTGCAATGGCAGCATTGACCGGGGCGACCAGATCCGAGCCCTTCTTGAAGATGAAGCCGAAATCCTCGGTGCCGAGCGGCCCGCCGACCACCTTCAGGCCACCGGCCGACGCATCGACATACCCCTTCGCGGCAACGCTGTCGGTCAGGACGACATCGACATCGCCAGCCTTGAGCGCCTGTACCGTCGCACCGAATGTCTCGAACAGTTTTACACGCGGGTTCTGCTCGTTGCCGTCGAGCATTTCGTAAACGGCGGTGTAGAACGGCGAGGTTCCCGGCTGGGCCCCGACCAGACCATCGGCAAATGCACCAAACGTCTTGGCGTCGGTGAAACGGCTCTCGTCGCCGCGCACCAGCATGAACTGCTGCGAGCGCATGTAGGGGTCGGAGAAATCCACCTTGGCCTTGCGCTCGTCCTTGATGGTGATGCCGGTCATGCCGATATCGTACTGGCCGTCGGAAACGGACTGGATCATCGCATCCCAGGAAGTGTTCTGGATTTCCAGCTTGAAGTTCAGCCGCTTGGCGATTTCTTCCATCGCGTCATATTCCCAGCCGATCGCCTTGCCGCTCTTCGGATCGACGAACTGCAGCGGCGGATAGGCATTCTCGGTGACCACAACGACCGTGCGTCCGGCCAGATCCGGCAGGTCGGCGGCGGCAGCGCTCAAGGGGGAAAGAACAAGGGCGGTCAAGCCGGCGAGAATGGTGCGGCGGGAAAACATCGGTGGCTCCTGAATTGTGGCGAAGGGAACCTGTCACAGAAGCCAACGGGCTGGCAAGGGTCACATCCCGGCCCTTGATAGCAAATATTGAAAAGGCTCAGCGTATCCAAGCGATTCCACGAAAAATCCTACCCGGCACTTTGCCCGCCAGTAACTTACCCCGCCTTCGTCGCCCCGATCGAAAACGACAGCGGAATGCGCGGCAGGCCAGGGGCCTGCTCGAACTGGTCCTCGCCGGTCTCGATCATGCCCGGATAATGCCGCCAGGTGAGGATTTCGTGCTCGTTGAGGAAATCGAGCCTCATCCCGGCCTTCAAGAGCGCGTTGACGGTGTCGCTGAGCGGATGCAGCCATTCGTACATGCGCTGGTGGGTCAGCGGCCGTTCGTCGCCGGTATAGGTGTGGGATTCCTCAAACAAGAGCGGCGCATCGACGGGCGTGCGCCAGCCATAGGTGAGCGACAGGCGGCCATCCCCGGCGCCTTCGTATTGATACATCTGCGGATGGCCGTCCAGCAGGTAGAGCCGGCCGCCGGGACGTAAGAGGCTGGCAACGACTTCAGCCCACTTAAAGATATCCGGCAGCCAGTGGATGGCGCCCCAGGTGACGAAGACGATGTCATAGGTGCGGTTTTCCAGTGCCGTCACGGCGTCATAGACCGAAGCCTCGACAAAGGTCGCTTCGGTTCCGGCTCTGGTCGCAAAATCCCGCGCGGCGGCGATGGCGACGGGCGAAAAATCGAGCCCGGTCACCGAGCGCGCACCCAGATGCTTGAGGCTCAGCGTATCCAACCCGATATGGCATTGCAGGTGGACGATATCCTTGTCTGCGATATCGCCGATTTCGCCGGCCTCCAGCGCATGCAGCGACGAGCCGCCGGCAAGCACGCGGCCGATCCGGTAGCTGCCTGTCGTGTCGGTGGCGTGCAACCCCGCCCGGTCGTCCCAGTTCAACCGGTTGGTCCTGAGATAGTCGTCCATTCCTGTCCCCCGAAAGAATTCCTGCCCCCAAAGAAAAAGGCGGCCCGAAGACCGCCTTTTTCAATAAATGTCCAACAATCCCGAGGGATTGAAACTTATTCTGCTGCCGGCTCGGCTGCTGCTGCAGCGGCTGCTTCTTCAGCGGCCTTGGCTGCTGCGGCTTCGGCTGCTGCCTTTTCGGCGGCCAGAGCCTGTGCTGCTGCGACCTTTTCAGCTTCCAGACGTGCCTTTTCTTCGGCAACGGCGGCGCGCTCGGCGTCGTTCAGCTTGCGGGCGCGAACGCCGGTGTCTTCAACGATACGGGCCGACTTGCCGCGACGATCGCGCAGGTAGTAGAGCTTGGCGCGACGGACCTTACCGCGGCGAACGATCTCGACGCCCTCGACCATCGGCGAATAAACCGGGAACACGCGCTCGACGCCTTCGCCGTAGGAAATCTTGCGGACCGTGAAGCTTTCGTTGATGCCGCCGCCGGAACGGGCAATGCAAACGCCTTCATAGGCCTGGATACGGGTACGGGTGCCTTCCGTGACGCGAACGTTGACGCGGACGGTGTCGCCTGCCGAAAATTCCGGAAGCGTGCGCTTGGCGGCAATCTTGGCGGCCTGTTCGGCTTCCAGCTGCTGGATAATGTTCATGGGTCTAACCTTCTCAAGTTCTTCTGCAACAGCCAGAGCGCTCGATTGAACCTGTTGGACCTGGCCTCGATGAGGTGCCTCAAGGTTTTGCTTCTCAGAAAGAAACAGGAGCGAATTCACCATTCTTTGTTTTCGGCTGACGGGATTTTTCCCGAACCGGTCGGGCGAATACATCAAAGCGCAGCGTTTGTCATCCCCAGAGGGCAAAAATTCTCCCTGCCGCAAGCCTGCACAGGATGATTTCCGCGTCTTGCGGCCGGTTGACCTGCAGGCTACTGCATAATTCCTTCGATCGGAATCGATTCAGGGAAGAATTATGTAGCAGATTTAAAGTGCTACAGCGACCTTTTGCGCGTCTTCAATGACGCGCCCGCTGTGGACCGGATTCTACCGCTGGAGGAGCGTCATGTCCATATCCACTGCCATCATGCTGTTTGTCGCAGGTTTCCTGTCGAGCGCCGTCAATGCGGTCGCCGGGGGCGGTACCTTCCTGACCTTCGGCGCCATGACGCTGGCCGGCCTGCCGCCGATCGTCGCCAATGCCACCTCCTCCATCGTCCAGTTCCCGGGCTACGTCACCTCGGCACTTGCCTATCGCAGGGAAATCCGGGCAGATCGCCGCGAGGCGGCGATGCTCGGCATCCTCTCGCTTATCGGCGGGCTGGCCGGCGCGTTGATCCTTCTCTCGTTGTCGAACCCTTCCTTCCGCGCGATGGTTCCCTGGCTGCTGATCGCCGCCACCGCGATCTTCGCGCTCGGACCGCTGTTTCGTCCCAACCCGTCGGAGAGCGGTACGCCCGTCGGTCCGCTCGGGCTCATCGGCCAGTTCGTTACCGCCGTCTATGGCGGCTTCTTCGGCGCCGGCATGGGCATCATGATGCTTGCGGTGCTGGGCCTTTCCACCGGCGGCGACTATCACCGCGTCAATGCGCTGAAGAATTTCCTCGCCATGGTCATCGCCGCCGTCGCCATCGTCGTCTTTGCCGGCGGCAATGTCGTCGGCTGGCTCCATGCCGCTGTCATGATCCCCGGCGGCGCGCTCGGCGGCTATGCCGGCGTCTGGCTCGCCCGACGCGTGCCGCAGGCGCTGATCCGCGGCCTGGTCGTGGCCGTGGGCCTGTTGCTGGCGGTCTATTATTTCGTCACGGGCTAAAGAGAAGGCCCGCCCAATCAGGCAGGTTTCACTCTCAACCCTTCGAGCAAGCTGCGAAAACCCTTTACCGGAAGATCAGCGCTCATTGCCCGTGCGGACCAGACCGTCCCTCAGCGATTGAACCTTCACGTTCAGATCGATCATCTCAGGGACGGTGAATCCGGAGCGGCGCAGCAGCGCATCGGTGAGACATCCGGTCTTGGGCTGGAGCTCCGTGCCTTTCTCCGTCAGGAACACCTCGACCAGGCGCTCGTCCGCCGTGCTTCGCCGCCGCGACAGGAAGCCGGCGGCCTCGAGCCGTTTCACCGCCGGAGTGATCGTGCTCGGTTCAAGCCCGAGCCGGTCGGCAATGGCGGATATGCTCAAGCCATCCCGTTCCCAAAGGGCACTGAGCGCAAGGTACTGGGTGTAGGTGACGCCGAGATCGTCGAGCATCGGCTTGTAGGCGCGGTTGATCGCAATCGCGGCGGAATAGATCGAAAAGCACAGTTGGCTGTCGAGCGGCAGGGTCGGGGCGTCGGTCACATCTGGTCTCCAAAATTTTCTGTGAGCGTTTTCAGCATATTATCACAACAATCATTATTGCGATAATAAAAATGTGGACAAATGGAAAGCCAAGCCGTACAAGATGATTATCGCAATAATGATTATCGCGAAATAAACAAAGGAGTTACGCACATGCTCAAGAATGCCCTGCTTGCTGCCGCCGCCTCCGTCGTTCTGGCCGCCACCGGCACCACCATCGCCTCGGCGCAGAATACCGCTGCCGTCAAGAACATCGTCCTCGTCCACGGCGGCTTCGTCGATGGCGCCGGCTGGAAGGGCGTCTACGATATCCTGAAGAAGGACGGCTACACCGTCAGCATCGTCCAGAACCCGACCACCTCGCTTGCCGATGACGTTGCCGTCACCAAGCGCGCCATCGACCAGCTGGACGGCCCGGTCGTGCTCGTCGGTCATTCCTACGGTGGCGTTGTCATCAGCGAAGCCGGCACCGATGAGAAGGTCAAGTCGGTCGTCTATATCGCCGCTTTTGCGCCCGACAAGGGCGAGTCGGTCTCCTCGCTGATCGCCAATCCGCCGGAAGGTGCCTCGGTTCCGCCGATCCTGCCCCCGGTCGATGGCTTCCTGTTCCTCGACAAGACGAAATTCGCCGCAGCCTTCGCCGCTGACGTCGAACCCGAAACTGCCGCCTTCATGGCCGACTCCCAGGTTCCGTGGGGCGTTGAGGCCCTGACCGGTGCCGTGACCGAGCCGGCCTGGAAGGTGAAGCCGAGCTTCTACCTGGTCGCTTCCGACGATCACATGATCCCTCCGGCCGCACAAAGGCTGATGGCCAAGCGCGCCGGCGCCACTGTCACGGAAGTCCAAGGCAGCCACGCGATCTATGTATCCAACCCGAAGGCTGTCGCCGACGTGATCGAGCAGGCAGCGGCGGCAACAAACTGAGCGGCGCTTTTCAAATTTTCGTAGAAGACAATGGCTGGGGGATGGCCGATCCCCCAGCCAAAATGCTTGAGATACCGAAATGCCGAAAACCGGCCGCAGTCACGGTTGATGCGCTATAAAACAACAAAAGCATTCTCGTATTTCAGCGAAGGACGTTATCGCCTGAAGGAACAGGCTTTCGAGCTGAGGACGTCAGAACGTTAGTCCCGCCTTGCGGAGTCCTTCAACGCGGCGTTCAAAGTCCTCGGGGTTCCGGAAAGGAAGGACGCGGCGGCGACGTTCGACGGAGAAGTCGGGATTTATTTCAAGCGCGCGCTTCCAGGCCTGCTCGCTCTCCTTCGGCTGGCCGAGGTGGCCATAACACGACGCAAGCAGAGCATAGGCAGTCTCCGATTGAGGGTTTCGTGCGAGCCGCTGCTTAATAGCGGCGATCGTTTGTGCGTATTCGCCAAGGGAAAAGCGCGCATCGGCGAGAAATTGCAGCAAGATCTCTGGATAGAGCGGGTCCAGCCGCATCGAAACATCAAGCGTCTCAAGGGCGGCTGCCGGATCTCCGGAGAATATCTGCACGTGCGCCTTGGCCATCAGCAGTTCCACGGAGTTGGGCGATAGCGCAAGGCCCCGTTGAACTTCCGTCCACGCACGGTCGAGTGCTCGGGCCCACATGCAGGCCACGCCGAGCGCGAAATGACCGTTGGGCTGGTCTTCATCCATTCTCACCGCCTGCTCTGCGAGTTCCAGCCCGACCTGCAGCGAGTGCTCAGGATCATCACTCCAGGCGTTGACGTAGTCGAGCACATGGGTGAAAGCGACGAGTGCGTGGGCCGCGACATATCCCGGATCGAGAGCGATGGCAGCGGTTGCGAGCTTGCGCCCCTCGGTATTTCCGATCCGGGTGTGCACGTAGGCGCGCTCGCGGCCACGCAGGAACAATTCATACGCCTCGACATTGACCGCGCGTGCCCGTGCCAACTGCTCCCGGTCGCCAATCGTAAGCTTGAGCTTGAGCGCGGCAACGATCTCTTGTGTGAGTTCGTCCTGAACCGCGAAAATATCGGTGAGGTCGCGATCGAAACGACTGGCCCATACGTGCCCGCCGCTGCTTGAGTCGATCAATTGCGCGGTCACCCGCACCCGGTTGCCCGCCTTGCGTACACTTCCCTCAAGCACATAGCGAACGCCAAGCGCTCTGGCCACCTCAGGCACGGACACCGCCCCCTTCTTGTAGACAAAAGACGAGTTGCGCGCGATTACGTGCAGTTCGGACAGCCTTGAGAGATCCGTAATAATGTCTTCGCTTATGCCGTCGGAGAAATATTCCTGTTCGGCATCTCCGCTCATGTTGTTGAACGCAAGCACGGCGATGGAGGGCTTGTCAGGAACGGCAAGCGGCGCCGAAGCGCGAACCTCCGCCGGCATTGCCGGGGTCGCCCGTGGATCGACGCCGACCTGAAGCGAATAGACCCGGATCGGCTCTGCAATGTTCTTCAGTTGAGTTGCGCCCAGGTCTGTCGAAGGGAAATCAAGCCGTGCTTTTACCTGCCGGTAGGCGTCTTCCGAAAGACAGATCGAACCGGGCTTGGCGATACCTTCCAGTCGCGCGGCGATGTTGACGCCATCTCCCATGAGGTCGCCGTCGCTCTCCTCGACAACGTCGCCCAGATGAATACCGATGCGGAACTCTATACGGCGATCCTCTGGGACGCCGGCATTGCGTTCGATCATCGCGCTCTGAACCTCGATCGCGCACCGAACGGCATCAACGACGCTGCGGAACTCGATGAGGCTTCCATCTCCGGTGCGCTTGACGACACGGCCATTGTACACGGCGATCGTCGGGTCGATCAGATCACTGCGCAAGGCCCGCAATCGCGCCAGGATGCGATCCTCGTCGGAACCTGCGAGACGGCTGTAGCCGACCACATCCGCAACCAGGATCGCCGCAATTTTCCTTGTCTCGTTCATGCGCCAGCTCCTCGTCGCTCAAATTAGCACAGAGTGGCTGTCAACGCTGCCCAATCTCGATTTGGTGGTAGCTGTTCCCGAGAAGCGCACAAACATGAGCGGCTTTGGGATAACCGACAGGAGCCTATTTCCGCAGCAGATCCGGGCGCCGTTCCGCCGTCAGCCGGCGCGCTTCCGCCTCGCGCCATTTGGCGATATCGCCGTGATGGCCGGACGTCAGCACGGCGGGAATCTCCTGTCCTTCGAACACCTGCGGCCGCGTATAGTGCGGATGCTCCAAAAGCCCGCCTTCGAAACTTTCATGCACGCCGGAGAGATCGTTGCCCATCACGCCGGGCAGGATGCGCACGATGGCGTCGAGCAGGATCAGCGCGGCCGGTTCGCCGCCCGAGAGAATATAGTCGCCGATCGAAACCTCTTCGAGATTGCGCCCGTCGATCACCCGCTGGTCGACCCCTTCGAACCGTCCGCAGACGATGATGGCGCCGGGACCGCCGGCGAGTTCGCGCACCCGCTCCTGCGTCAGCGGTTTGCCGCGCGGGCTCATCAAAAGCCGGGGGCGATCATCGCCAGCCGAGGCGTGATCGATGGCTTTTGCCAGAATATCGGCCCGAAGCACCATGCCGGCGCCGCCGCCGGCCGGTGTGTCATCGACGGTGCGGTGCTTGTCTTCGGCAAAATCGCGGATCTGCAGGGTATCAAGTGACCACTGGCCGCGCTCCAGCGCCTTGCCGGACAAGGATTGACCGAGATGCCCCGGAAACATGTCCGGGTAGAGCGTCAGGATGGTGGCGCGGAAGGGCAAGGCTTACTTCGCCTTCGGCTTGAATTGCTTGGTTGGATCCTCATCCTTGTCGTCGGTGAGACCGGCTGCGAGGGCGTCCACCAGCATCGTCCCGGCTTCAAGGTCGATTTCCAGCACCGACCATTCGGTAAACGGGATCAGCACCGGCCGCTTGCCGGGGCCTTTCAGCTCCAAAAGATCGCCCGCGCCAAAATCGAACACGCCGGTGACTGTGCCATAGCTCTTGCCGTCGGCATCCAGCGCTTCGAGGCCCTCGAGATCGGCATAGAAGAACTCGTCCTCGTCGAGATCGTCATCCGGCAGGTTGTCACGCTCGACATAGAGTTCCAGCCCGTTCAGCGCTTCGGCAGCGTTGCGGTCGTTGACGCCGCGAAACCGCACGACGACGACATTCTTCGCCTCGCGCACTTCCAGCACCTCGAACGAACGGCCGTCTTCGGAGTGAAGGTGGCCATAATCGCCGATCGCGGTCGGCTCCTCGGCAAACGACTTGACGCGCACTTCGCCGCGCAAGCCCTGAGCGCCGCCGACCGTTCCCATCAGCACAGGATTTTTGAGTTTGCTCATTGCCGGGTCACTCTCCAGATCATGCCACTCGCATAAACGAAAACGGGCGGCATGAAAACGCCGCCCGCTTCAAAAATAGGCTATCGCCAGGCTTATTCGGCAGCAGCGGCGGCTGCGTCTTCAGCCTTCTGCTTGGCTTCGGCGATGCGCTCGAGAGCCTTCTTGCCCGGCAGGCCCTTGGTCGGGTTGTTGCGGGTTTCGCGGGTTGCAACGCCGGCTTCGTTGAGGAAGCGCAGGACGCGGTCGGTCGGCAGCGCGCCGTTCGACAGCCAATGCTGGATGCGCTCGATGTTCAGCTCAACGCGCTTTGCGTCGTCCTTCTTGAGCATCGGGTTCCACGAACCGACCTTTTCCAGGAAACGGCCGTCGCGCGGCGAACGCACGTCGGCGATAACGATCTGGTAGAACGGGCGCTTCTTGGAACCACCGCGGGCGAGACGAATTTTCAGTGCCATGTCATGTACTCCTTGAGATATTCAACCGCCTGCGGCGGCCTTTTTGTGTATTTTTAAAGCTGATTTCCTTGGGGATCGATCTGGTCCGAAAACCGGTTTCCACTTTTCGGGATCAATCCTTGAGATCGGCAGCGATGGCTTCATGATGCCGGATGACTTCGTGGATGATGAAGTTCAGGAACTTCTCCGCGAAATCCGGATCCAGATTGGCATCCCGCGCCAGATGGCGCAGGCGTTCGATCTGGTATTCCTCGCGCGCCGGGTCCGCCGGCGGCAAATTGTACTTGGCCTTCAGCACGCCCACCGCCTTGGTGCAGCGAAACCGTTCGGCCAGCATGTGCACGAGCGCCGCGTCGATATTGTCGATCGATTGGCGATAGCTCGAGAGTTCCTGTTTGACTGCCGGATCAATCATACCTGTCCAGTCCTCACTTCTTCTTCGGCAGGCCGGGAAGCCCCGGGAAGCCGCCACCGAGACCCGGCAGCTTCATACCGCCGCCGCCCAAACCGGGCAGACCGCCGCCGCCGGGCATTCCCTTGCCGAGGCCGGCCGCTTCCGCCTGCTTCTGCAGGGCTTCGAGCTGCTTGGGGTCCATCTTCGACAGGTCGGGCATGCCACCCATGCCGCCGCCCATGCCACCAAGGCCCATCTTGCCGGCAAGGCCGCCCATCATCTGCTTCATCATGCCGCCCTTGCCCTTGCCGCCCATCATTTTCATCATGTCGGCCATGGAACGGTGCATTTTCAGAAGCTTGTTGATTTCGGCCGCATCCGTGCCAGAACCGGCAGCGATGCGCTTCTTGCGGGAATGCTTGAGCAGATCCGGATTGGCGCGCTCCGCCTTGGTCATCGAGGAGATGATGGCGAGTTGGCGGCCGAACATGCGGTCATCGAGACCGGCAGACGCCATCTTGTCCTTCATGCCGGCCATACCGGGCATCATGCCCATGATACCGCCCATGCCGCCCATCTTCTGCATCTGGCCGAGCTGGTCGGCGAGATCGTTGAGATCGAACTTGCCGGTCTTCATCTTGGCGGCCATCGCCGCTGCCTTCTCGGCATCGATGTTTTCGGCGGCTTTTTCGACCAGCGAGACGATATCGCCCATGCCGAGGATGCGGTCGGCGACGCGGCGCGGGTGGAACTCTTCCAGCTCCGACATCTTTTCGCCGACACCGATCAGCTTGATCGGCTTGCCGGTGACGGCGCGCATCGAAAGGGCTGCACCGCCGCGGCCATCGCCGTCCATGCGGGTCAGAACAAGGCCGGTAATGCCGACGCGCTCGTCGAAATTGCGGGCGAGATTGACGGCGTCCTGACCGGTCAGCGCGTCGGCGACCAAAAGGATTTCGTGCGGGTTCGAGCGGCGCTTGATCTCGGCCATCTCGAGCATCAGCGGCTCGTCGATATGGGTACGGCCGGCGGTGTCGAGGATGACGATGTCATGGCCGCCGAGCTTGGCAGCCTGCACGGCGCGCGCGGCGATATCGGTCGGCGACTGGCCGGCAATGATCGGCAGCGTATCGACGCTCGTCTGGGCGCCGAGCTGGCGCAACTGCTCCTGCGCTGCCGGACGGCGCGTGTCGAGCGACGCCATCAGGACCTTCTTCTTGTCCCGCGACTTCAAACGAAGGGCGATCTTGCCCGTCGTCGTCGTCTTGCCCGAGCCCTGCAGACCGACCATCATGATGACGACTGGTGCCGGCGCGTTGAGATCGATCGGCACGCCTTCCGAACCCAGCATGTTGATAAGTTCGTCATGGACGATCTTGACGACCATCTGGCCGGGCTTGATCGACTTCAGGATTTCGGCGCCGACGGCCTTTTCGCGTACCTTGTCGGTAAACGACCGCACGACTTCGAGCGCGACGTCGGCTTCCAGAAGCGCACGGCGAACCTCGCGCAAGGCAGCCGCTACATCGGCTTCCGACAGCGCGCCACGGCCGGTCAATCCATTCAGGATTGACCCAAGGCGGTCCTGGAGACTTTCAAACATCGCTTCATCCTTGTCGTTTCATGGCGCCTGGTTTTACGCGGACGTCCGAAACGTTGTGCTTTTCCTTGACGAAAACAAGACGCAAAGCCAAAAAGCACCCGAGGGCGCAACGCGCTGTCGGGTGTTGACCTCCGGGATCGCTTTATACCTTTGACGGGTCCCGGTCGGTGGCTACAAGTCTTCGTTCTTGTCGCAGATTGCGGGCGGTAAACACGATATGGGCGGCAAAGTCAAGGCGAGGCGGCAATTTCACCGTTCCGCCCGCCCATCCGCAAGCCTTTCAGGCATCGCGGCCGAAATAGACGTCCACCGAAGCGATGCGGTCGCCATGGAACCGGATGACTTCGACGTTGCGAAATGCGCCGCCGTCCTGTTTATCGGCCCGGTAGCGCACCAGCGCTTCATTGTCTTCCAGCGAAATGCGTTCGATGTGAATGGCACGGAAGACAGGCGGCTGCGGCCAGCAACGCTCGAAATAGGCCGCCTTGTCGATATGATCGTCGCGAGGACTGGAAAAGGTGAAATCCTCCGTGAGCATGTCGGAGACCTCGTCCTTCCGGTTGGCCAGGTAGGCTGCAAAGAGCCCGCGAACGCTTGCTTCCCTATCCATGTCACCCTCCCATAGCTGATTGTATTTCGGAATTTAGTTATAGCCCAAACACCGTTCCGGCGCCAGAAAGCGGCTTAAGCTGTGAGACCATCGCCTCGAAACTGGCATGCTGATCGCCGGATTGAAGGGGTGAACGCAGACCCCCATGTTAAGTAGGCCCCATGTTAAGGAGCAAAACCGGTACAATGAAAGAGCCGCAGTGAGTGAGACCAGGAACCCCTATTATACCGGCCCCATCTCCGACCATTTCGACGGCACCGTCTTCTTTAATCCCGAAGGCGAAGCTCCGCTCGGCTTTCGCGAGCTGATGCGCTGGCAGTTCAGCGGCGGCCGTGCGCGTTGGCCAAAAACTGTGCCAAGCCCTTTCCCGCAGGCTTTGCCCGATGATCACGTCGATGGTGACGGCCTGCGCGTCACCATGGTCGGCCATGCCACGCTGCTGATCCAGGTCGCCGGGCTCAATATCCTCACCGACCCGGTCTGGTCGCCGCGCACCAGCCCGTTCTCCTTCGCCGGGCCGAAGCGCGTGGTGGCGCCCGGCATTGCCTTTCACGACCTGCCACCGATCGATATCGTGCTCGTCACTCACAATCACTACGACCATCTCGATCTCGCCACCCTGAAGCGGCTGCATGAGGAACACGGGCCCCACATCATCACCCCGCTCGGCAATGATACGATCATCCACCGGGTCCTTCCCGACGCTAAAATTTCCGACATGGACTGGGGCGAGCAGGTCTCCTTCTGGGACGGCGTCACCATCGACTGCGAGCCCTGCCACCACTGGTCGGCGCGCAGCGCCCGCGACCGCCGCATGGCGTTGTGGGCCGCCTTCGTGATCTCGACACCGGCCGGAAAGATCTACCATATCGGTGACACCGGCTTTCATGACGGCATCAACTACAAGGCCGCAGCAGAAAAACACGGCACCTTCCGCCTCGCCAACCTGCCGATCGGCGCCTACGAGCCGCGCTGGTTCATGAAGGCCCAGCACCAGAACCCGCAGGAAGCCGTTGAAGGCATGCGGCTCTGCAACGCTTGCTATGCGGCAGGCCATCATTTCGGCACGGTGCAGCTGACAGACGAGGGGATGGAGGAGCCGGTTCGGGCGCTGGAGGTTGCCTTGAAGGATGTGAGAATGGCCCCGGAGCGGTTTCGGGCTTTGCGGGCGGGCGAAGTGTTTGACGTGCCGATAGTGTAGCCGGGCTCTCGAGCTATTCCCGAGAGGCAAGACATGGATCAAGGACAGCATGTTTCTTGTCCTGAACCTCCAGCGCACCGGCCAGGACGACGTGATCGCCAACCTTCATGCCATTGTCCGAATAGGTGACGCACATGACGCGAATGCCGGTGTCCGGGCAGACTGCGAGATACCAGAGAACGGTATCGGTGTGAACGAGAGACAGTGGTCCGGAAATCCAGAGGTCCACGCGATCGCGCGACGGCTGGAAACCATCCAGCGTCCGTCTGATCGTGTCGCAGGTGGCGACTTCGCGCGGCGTGCCCTCGGGACCCGCAAGGCCCGGCCGCCCCGGATAAGGCTCGTCCTGCGAAAAGGCCACGCCACCGAAGCCGGACACGCCGAAAGCCGCAACAAGGGCGGCGGCAGTTCGCCACCTTCCGTCCGCTCGCCTCTGCGCCGAGCGCCATCGTGGATACCCCATCACTGATTCTCCTCCCGGACATCGCCGCACGCGCATGTCTTAAGAAAGCAACATGGCGAGATTATTCCGGTCTGGAGACTTACTCCTCAGGAAACTCCTGATACCGCGGCAGATCGTCGGTGATCTCGTGCCACGGCGCCTTCGAGCCAACGAAGATATGCGCCGCCGGCCGGATCGACGGCGCATCCACCAACGTGCCCATGGGGACATGCGCATAGGCGCCGTCCCGCACCACCGAATAGACCAGCGACCCGCAGGTGCCGCAATGCACGTCATGAGTCTCATCGGGGTTGCCATAGATCAGCATCGCTTCCGCGCCCTTGACGAGCTGAAACCGCTCGCGCCTGATCCCGGCTATCGGCTTGAAGGCCGACCCCGTGGTGCGCCGGCAGTTGGAACAATGGCAGTTCATCGCGTACTCGAAAGTATCCTCGACGGCATACTCGACAGCGCCGCACAGGCACTTGCCGATGAGGCGGGGCGGGGTTTCAGGCATGTCATGTCTCCGAAACGTCATTGGTGACAATCAAAATGACCCGTGTCCGCCAAGACTGCAACGCCTCGAACCGGCGCCTACCAGTGCAACCGCCAACATTTTTTCATCCCCGCCAATCCCCGCTCATAAAACCTGTGCCATCATCATTCCCGTCCTGTCATCGGCTAGACTGCCAGGCGTGGCAGTGAGACAGGGCCGGTGCCGGGTGAAGGACAGACGTAAGCCTTTGCCCGGTGGATGGTCAGAAATTGGTTTCCCTCTCGCCTGCAAAATGGCGGGGCGTGCCTGTGAGGCACACATGAGGACCGGCGACTGGTCTGCCGAAAGACAGGCCTTTCGTGGCGCCCGGAAATTCCGGCAGCGCCACCCTGGAAAAGGCGCCGATCATCCGCGCAGAGAAACCGGAGTTGCCCATCGACCAACACTGAACGGGGCGCTGGAAGGCGTCACATAAACTAACTTAGTCACGGCACTTTCCAACGCCCCGGCCAAGTGAACTGAAAGCAAACCCACGGCGGATTTTCCGGGCGTGGCTATAGGTGTTGAAGGTGCCACGATCTGCCTCTTCTCCCCATCGGGGAGAAGGTGGCCCGCAGGGCCGGATGAGGGGGGCGAAGCCACCATGAAACAGGAAATCCGGGCAAACGAAGGTTGGGAAAACAAGGCAATGAAAGAGGGTCCTTCCTATGCCGAACCGCCCCCTCATCCGCCCTTCGGGCACCTTCTCCCCGCTGGGGAGAAGAGGAAAGTCCACCTCCCCCTCGAGGGCAAGGTAACGCCCCACTGGTAATTTCAACCCATTTCCGCCATATACACCCCAACAAACGCTGGAAATGAACGTCATGAACACTACGGTCGACTTTGCGAGGATGAACGGGCTTGGCAACAAGATCCTGGTCATCGACATGCGCGGCCGCAGGGACAGGGTGACGCCGCAGGCCGCGATCGCGCTCAATGCCGATCCGGCGACGCAGTTCGACCAGATCATGGCCATCCACGATCCAAAGGCCGACGGCACCGACGCCTTTATCGACATCCTCAATTCCGACGGTTCGAAGGCGCAGGCCTGCGGCAACGGCACGCGCTGTGTCGTTCAGGCGCTGGCCGCAGAGACTGGCAAGAAGGCCTTCACCTTCCAGACCGTCGCGGGCATCCTCAATGCCCAGGAACATGCGGATGGAACGATTTCCGTCGACATGGGCACGCCGGTTTTCGCGTGGGACAAGATTCCGCTGTCGGAAGAATTCTACGACACCGGCCGCATCGAACTGCAGATCGGCCCGATCGACGATCCGATCCTGCATTCGCCCTCGGTCATGTCGATGGGCAATCCGCATGCGATCTTCTGGGTCGACCGCGACGTCATGTCGTTCGATCTCGAACGCTTCGGCCCGCTGCTCGAAAACCACCCGATGTTTCCCGAGCGCGCCAATATCACCCTTGCCCAGGTGACCTCACCCTCGTCGCTGACCACCCGCACCTGGGAACGCGGCGCCGGCCTGACGCTTGCCTGCGGCTCCGCCGCCTGTTCCGCCGCCGTCTCGGCTGCCCGCACGGGCCGCACCGGCCGCAACGTGACGATCACGGTCGCCAGCGCCACCCCACCCGGCATCCTCACCATCGAGTGGCGCGAGCGCGACGATCATGTCGTCATGACCGGCCCCGCCGAATGGGAATGGTCCGGAGCCGTCGACCCCGCAACCGGCCTCTGGTCGCGCGAGGAAGAGCCGGAAACGGGAAGCGCCGCGCTTTGAGCGGCGTCGATGTCATAACCTTCGGCTGCCGGCTCAACACCTATGAATCCGAAGTGATGCGGGCGGAAGCCGAAAAGGCGGGGCTGAACAACGCCATCCTGGTCAACACCTGCGCCGTCACCGGCGAGGCCGTGCGTCAGGCCCGCCAGGCAATCCGCCGCGCCCGCCGCGAAAACCCGCATGCCCGCATCATCGTCACCGGCTGTGCTGCCCAGACCGAAAAGCAGACCTTTGCCCAGATGCCAGAGGTCGATGCCGTGCTCGGTAACGAGGAAAAGCTGAAAAGCGCCTCCTACCGGTCACTGCCCGATTTCGGCGTCTCGGCGGAAGAAAAGCTGCGCGTCAACGACATCATGAGCGTGCGCGAAACGGCGCCGCAGATGGTCAAGCTGATCGAAGGCCATGTCCGCGCTTTCATCCAGGTGCAGAACGGCTGCGACCACCGCTGCACCTTCTGCATCATCCCCTATGGCCGTGGCAATTCCCGCTCGGTGCCGATGGGCGCCGTCGTCGATCAGGCACGAAAACTGGCCGATAACGGCTACCGCGAGATCGTGCTCACCGGGGTCGATGCGACCAGCTACGGCAGCGATCTGCCCGGCACGCCGACGCTCGGGCTGCTCGCCAAGACGCTGCTGAAACAAGTCCCGGAAATCCGGCGCCTGCGCCTCTCCTCCATCGACAGCATCGAGGCGGACCGTCACCTGATCGATCTGATTGCCGGCGAACCGCGCTTCATGCCGCATCTGCACCTGTCGCTGCAGCATGGCGACGACATGATCCTGAAGCGGATGAAGCGCCGCCATTCCCGCGCCGATGCCCTGGCGTTCATCAAGGACGTGCGCCGCCTGCGTCCGGAAACAAGTTTTGGCGCCGACATGATCGCCGGGTTTCCGACCGAGACCGAAGAGATGTTTACGAACGCGGTGAGGCTTGCCGAAGAGGCCAATATCGCCCATCTGCACGTCTTTCCCTATTCGCCGCGCGAGGGAACGCCCGCCGCCCGGATGCCGCAGCTCGACCGTGCGCTGGTGAAGGAACGGGCCGCCCGGCTGCGCGCCACTGGACTTCGGCTGCATCAGGCCCATCTTGACAGCATGATCGGAACGCAGCAAAGCCTGCTCGTCGAGAACAATGGCTTGGCGCATACGGAAAATTTCACAGCTGTCGCCGTCCCCGGGCTTAAGCCGCGCGCTATCGTGCAGGCTGTCATCACCGGCCACAACGGCAAGCATCTCGACATGCAATTGATGGCCGCTTGAGCGGCCTGAGTTTACGGAATTCAAATGGCGCTCAGCTTTCTGAAAAAGGTCTTCACCTTCGGCAAGGACAAGCCGGCCGAAGCCGAGCCTGCCGGCGCGCCGGCACCCGACGCCGTGATGGATCAGGCGGAATCGACATTCAGCCCCGAGGAAACCCGGGCGATCGAAGCCCAGCTGGAGCCGCATTCCCGCACCGAAGATTTGCCGGTCGCTGAAGATCCTGTGCTGGCGGAGGAGATGGACACTGCGGGGGGGCCGTCTGCTGATACCCTCGATGCACCGGATGCCGAGGATGAGACTGTTACCTCCGCCGAAGAAGTGGACGTTACACCGGCAATTCTCCCTGCTACCGAAGAGATCGGCGATATCGGCCTGATCCCGCTGTCGCTGCTGGAGGCGGAAGCCGAAGCGGCTGAGATCGAGGAAAGCTCGACACCCCCCTCTGTCCCGGAGCCTGTCCTCGGGCTTGCCGAAGGCAAGACCCGGGGGGGACATCTCCCCCTCAAGGGGGGAGATCAGATTGAGGATGACGCTTCCTCACTGCAACCTGCTGCGATTGAACAACCGCAGGAATTTACCGCACTTCCCGAGCTTGAAGACCAGATCGAGAGCCCACCAGCTGCGATCTCCCCCCTTGAGGGGGAGATGCCCGACAGGGCAGAGGAGGGGGGTGACGCACTTTCCGCAAACGCAGAGCCCATCGCCGAAATCGCCCTCCCCAAGGGCTTCGCCACCGGCCGCGCCGTCGAGCCGCAGCCTGAGGCGCCAAAGCAGAAACTCACCTGGTTCCAGCGCCTGCGCCAGGGTCTTGCCCGCACGTCGTCGCAGCTCACCGGCCAGATCACCGCCCTCTTCACCAAGCGCAAGCTGGATGACGAGACGCTGCAGGATCTCGAAGACCTGTTGATCCAGGCCGACCTCGGCGTCGAAACGGCACTGCGCGTCACCGATACGCTGGCCTCCGAACGCTACGGCAAGGACGTGACCGGCGAAGACGTTTCCCGCATCATGGCCGCGGAAATCACCAAGGTTCTCGCCCCTGTTGCCAAGCCGCTGCAGCTCGACCTGTCCCACAAGCCGCATGTCATCCTCGTCGTTGGCGTCAACGGCACCGGCAAGACCACCACCATCGGCAAGCTCGCCGCCAAACTCTCCGGCGCCGGCCTCAAGGTCATGCTCGCCGCCGGCGACACGTTCCGGGCCGCCGCCATCGAACAGCTGAAAATCTGGGCCGAGCGCACCAAGTCCGACATCGTCTCTTCGAAACTCGGCGCCGATGCCGCAGGCCTTGCCTATGAGGCCTTCGAACAGGCGAAGCTGAAGAAGAGCGACGTGCTGATCATCGATACCGCCGGCCGCCTGCAGAACCGCACGGAGCTGATGGCGGAGCTGGAAAAGATCGTCCGCGTGCTCGGCAAGCTCGATCCCGATGCGCCGCATACGGTGTTGCAGACGCTCGACGCCACAACCGGCCAGAACGCGCTCAACCAGGTGGAAATCTTCCGCAATGTCGCCGGCGTCAACGGCCTGATCATGACCAAGCTCGACGGCACCGCGCGCGGCGGCATCCTCGTCGCCATTTCCGCCAAGCACAAGCTCCCCGTCTATTTCATCGGCGTTGGCGAAGGTGTGGACGATCTCGAACCATTCGAGGCGAAGGACTTTGCCGAGGCCATTGCCGGGATTCCCCATTGACGCGGATATCATTTTGCCTTTTTGCTGATGTTATAGGGGCCACCCCGGACTCCGTCATCTTCGGGCTTGACCCGAGGATCCAGACGCTGGGCTGAAATGCCGACTATCATACGCCGCACTGCGGATAGATCCTCGGGTCAAGCCCGAGGATGACGACGAGAGAGACGGCCCGCGCACCGGGCACAATCGCTTTAAGGACGTTACCATGTCATCGATCGAGGCGGTCAAGCCGCGCAAGGAAATCAGCCCGCTTCTGAAGATGGTGCTTGAGCTCGGGCCGCTGGTGGTCTTCTTCTTCGCCAATTCGCGCGGCGAGTGGCTGGCCCAGAAATTCCCGGCATTGACCGAACTCGGCGGGCCGATCTTCATCGCCACCGGCCTGTTCATGGCCGCGACCGCGATTGCGCTCAGTGTTTCCTGGGTGTTGACCCGTACCCTGCCGATGATGCCGCTGATCTCCGGCGTCGTCGTCTTCATCTTCGGCGCGCTGACGCTCTATCTGCAGAACGATACCTTCATCAAGATGAAGCCGACCATCGTCAACACGCTGTTCGGCGCCATCCTGCTCGGCGGCCTGCTGTTTGGAAAATCACTGCTCGGCTATGTCTTCCATGCCGCCTTCAAGCTCGACGAGGCCGGCTGGCGCAAGCTGACCATCCGCTGGGGCGTGTTCTTCGTGTTCCTTGCTGTGCTCAACGAAGTTGTCTGGCGCAATTTTTCGACCGATTTCTGGGTCGCCTTCAAGGTCTGGGGCACGATGCCGATCACAATCCTGTTCACCCTGTCGCAGATGCCGATCATCATGAAGCATTCGCTGGAACAGGATACGCCGAAGTGACAACCCTGGCACCGGCCGAAAACCGTTCGCCGCGTGCCGCCACCTTCTGGCTTGCCGCCTGCGCTGCCGTTCTCATCGCGCAAATCATCATCGAATACTGGATGGGTCGCACGCCGATCTGCGAATGCGGCACCATCAAGCTGTTCGAGCCCAATGCCAACGGCCCCGGCAATTCGCAGCATCTGGCCGACTGGTATACCCCGTCGCATATCATCCACGGCTTCCTGTTCTACGGGCTTGCCCATCTGACCTTGCGCGGCAAGCCGCTGGCGGCAAAGCTGCTGCTGGCGCTGGTCATCGAATCCGGCTGGGAAATCCTCGAAAACTCCCCCATCATCATCGACCGCTACCGCGCCGCGACCATCTCGCTCGATTACTATGGCGACAGCATCCTGAACTCGGCGATGGACACGATCTTCATGGCGCTCGGCTTCTTTTTCGCCTGGCGCGTGCCGGTCGCGGTCACCGTTGCCATCGCCATCTTCTTCGAGATTTTCACCGGCTGGCTGATCCGAGACAATCTGACCTTGAACGTGCTGATGCTGGTTTATCCGCTGGAAGCGGTGAAGGCGTGGCAGAGCGCGATTTGACGTTGCCTTCGAGGACTGAGGCCCGACAGCACTCGCATGTTATCCTCGGCCTTGAGTCATCCTCGGCCCTTGAGCCGAGGATCCATATTCAGCCATTCGGGTTCGACGCCTTTGGCGAATGGATGCTCGGGTCAAGCCCGAGCATGACGGAGCCTGAAGGGCAGAGCCCCACTTACGACTTCCCAGCCAAAGCCTTCTCGATCGCCGGATAGAGCCCGTCCTTCAGGCTGCGCTCATCGAACGGCCCGACCCGCTTGTAGACGATCGTCCCCGAGGCATCGACGAGGTAGGATTCCGGGATCCCATAGACACCCCAGTCGATCGCCGCCTTGCCGCGCGGATCGACACCGACGGCGGCGAAGGGATTGCCGAGTTCGCCGAGGAACCGCAGCGCATTTTCGGTCTGGTCCTTGTAGTTGATACCGACCACCGTCAGCCGCGGGTCTTTGGCCAGTTCCAGGATGATCGGGTTTTCCTCGCGGCACGGCAAGCACCAGGAGGCCCAGACATTGACCAGGGTCAGCTTGCCCTTGATCGCCGCATCGGTGAGCGCCGGCATCGGGGCGCCCTTGAAGATCGCGCCTTCGAGCGGCGGCATATCCAGTGACGGTGCCTTGGTGCCTATCAGCGCGGAGGGGATTTCGCTGATGTCCCGGCCGGAATCGAGCTGGCTCCAGAAGATGACGGCGAGCCCCGCGAAAATCACAAGCGGCAGCAATGCAAAGACGATGCGCATCTTGCCCGGCCGGCTGCTTTCCGGCGTGGCGGGGGTCTCGATGCTCATTGTGCTTCTCCGGCCTGCACTGAGCGGCGGCGGATGCCGGCCTCGTCCAGCGCCTGCAATTCGCGGCGCCGTGCCCGTCCGTCGGTCCACACCCAGAGAACGAGGGCAAGCACGGTGACAACGGCAATGCCGTAGCTGGCGGCGACATAGGCGGTGTGGGTCATCATCGGCTCAGACCTCCCGGCCGGCGCTGCGGGCGGCCTGACGGCGCATCGAGGTCACCCGGCGGCGCCAGATTTCGTTGCGCATGGCGGCGATATGCAGGGTGAAGAACAGCATGGTGAAGGCAACCGCCATCACCAAAAGCGGCGCCAGAAATTCCGGATCGATCGCCGAGCCGCCGAGCCGAAGCACGCTTGCCGGCTGGTGCAGCGTGTTCCACCATTCGACCGAGAACTTGATGATCGGGATGTTGACGAAGCCGACGAGGATCAAGACGGCCGAAACCTTGGCGGCCTTGCCCGGCTCGTCCATGGCCCGGTTGAGGGCAATCAGCCCGAGATACATCAGGAACAGCACGAAGACCGAGGTCAGTCGCGCATCCCAGACCCACCAGGTGCCCCACATCGGCTTGCCCCAGAGCGAGCCGGTAACCAATGCCAGAAAGGTGAAGGAGGCACCGATTGGTGCGGCGGCCCGGACGGCCACGTCGGCCAGCGGATGGCGCCAGACCAGGGTGCCCAGCGCCGAAAGCGCCATCACCGAGTAACACATCATCGACAGCCAGGCGGCGGGCACATGCACATACATGATGCGCACTGTCTCGCCCTGCTGGTAATCGCCTTCGGTGGTGAAGGAAAGATAAAGCCCAATGGCAAACAAAAGCACCGTCAATCCGGCAAACCACGGCAGGACACGTCCGGCCAAAGCCAGAAACCGGGTGGGATTGGCAAGGTCGCTGAATTTTCGAATGGCCAGACTGTTTTCGCTCATGACGGTTCTTTAACGCGCAACGCGCTTCTCTTCAATAAAGCCGCTGCAATCACATTTGCGTCAGAGCGACGCGCGTTCAATCAACGCGCCGACATCGCTCCATCCTTTCATTCTAGTCCGACGCGGACCGGAGTGCCAGCGCTGCCGCCAAGGGCCCGATGACGGCAAAGAACAGCGTGATGGCAATCAATATCAGCAGGGGCGGCAAGAATGGGGCCGGATCATGAACGGCAGCATAGGCGGCACTGACGCCGAAGATCAGCACCGGGATCGCCAGCGGCAGCACAAGGATCGAGACCAGAAGCCCGCCACGCGGCAGCGTCACCGCGACGGCAGCACCGCTCGCGCCGATAAACGTAATGGCCGGCGTCCCCACCAGAAGCGTCAGCATCGTCGCGCCGATGGCAATCTCGCTCATGTTCATGAACAGCCCGAGCAGCGGCGCGGCGATCACCAATGGCAGACCGGTCGCCGCCCAGTGCGCCAGGCATTTCACCAGCACCGTCAGCACCAGCGGCATCTCCTGCATCAGCATCAGGTCCAGCGATCCATCCTCGCGCTCCGCCTGGAAAAGCCGGTCAAGGCCAAGCAGCGAGGCAAGCAGCGCGCCGATCCACAGGATCGCCGGGCCGATCCGCGACAGCAGATTGAGATCCGGACCGACGGCAAAGGGCACGACGGCAACGACCGTCATGAAGAACAACACGCCGATCAGGGCGCCACCACCGGCGCGCATCGCGAGTTTGAGGTCCCGGAGGAAGAGGGCGATCATGATGCAACCTGCCCCAACGGTGCGCCAGAGAAAGGCCCCTCCCCAACCCCTCCCCACAAGGGGGAGGGACTAACCCGAGGCGCCGACCTCGCCAAACAACCAAGCACGTCTGCCACGATAGCCCGCAAATTTGCGCGAGGGGTTTCGGCGCGGGTGCCCCTCCCCCTTGTGGGGAGGGGTTGGGGAGGGGTCTTCGTCAAGCAAAGCATTTTCAAACCACGTCCCCCACTCCCGCAAATCCCGTCATCCGCAATTCCTGCGCAGCCACCCCCAGTGGCTGATGCGTCGCCGCAATGGCGATACCGCCGGTCCTCAGATGCCTCTCCACCAGCCCCGCAAACAACCGGTCCGCCGCCGCATCCAGCGCCGCCGTCGGTTCGTCGAGGATCCAGACCGGCCGGTAGGCGACGAGCAGCTTGGCCATCGCCATTCGCCGCTGCTGCCCGGCCGAGAGATAGCCGAAGGGAAGATGTGAAATTCCACCAAGGCCGAGTGCCTCCGTGGCCGCCTCAATGCCGATACCGGAGCCACCGGCCGAATCACCCATGAAGGATTTCCAGAAGGACAGGTTTTCCTGAACGGTCAGCTCGCGCTTCATCGCATTGTGGTGGCCGAGATAGTGGCAGAGTTCGCGCGGATGGCCGATATCCGGCACCGCGCCTTTAATCTGGACCTTGCCGGTTTCTGCCGCCAGAAGCCCCGCCAGAACACGCAGCAGCGTCGACTTGCCCGACCCGTTCGGCCCCGTGACGATCAAGGCTTGCCCGGCCTCAAGAACGAACGAAATATCGTGGAAAATCAGGTCCTCGCCGCGTTTTGCACTGAGGTCCTCGACGGCGAGGCTGATCGGCATTCACATTCCTTTTACGACGTTCACCGCAGTGCAAAAAAATTGTCTCAATTTGAGGACGGATGGTCTGGCACGTTCCGGAGAAATTATCTATAACCGCCCCAACACGCCAGCGGTCGGCGTGAATTTCATCCTAGCGCCGAACTTGGAATGATTTCCACGTACGGACAGCGGAAATGGCCGTACCCGCATCCCATATCGCGCTTAAAATGCGTTCGGGCGTTCGTGCGTCAGGTTTTGGCGATCTAACGGAACGGGGTATCCAGTGTCCAAATCCCTAGACAGCTTCAATTGTCGGTCGACGCTCTCGGTCAATGGCGTAGACTATGTCTATTACAGCCTGCCGAAGGCAGAAGAAAACGGCCTCGCCGGCGTCTCGAAGCTTCCCTATTCGATGAAGGTTCTGCTTGAGAACCTGCTTCGCTTCGAAGACGGCCGATCGGTCACCAAGGAGAACATCCTGGCCGTCGCCGCGTGGCTTGATAACAAGGGCCGCGAAGAAAACGAGATCGCCTACCGCCCGGCCCGCGTGCTGATGCAGGACTTCACCGGCGTTCCCGCCGTCGTCGACCTCGCCGCGATGCGCGACGCAATGGTCTCGCTGGGTGGCGATCCGGAGAAGATCAACCCGCTCGTCCCCGTCGACCTCGTCATCGACCATTCGGTCATCGTCGACGAATTCGGCACGCCGACTGCCTTTGCCCGCAATGTCGAGCTCGAATATGAGCGCAACGGCGAGCGCTACCGCTTCCTGAAATGGGGCCAGCAGGCATTCAAGAATTTTCGCGTGGTCCCGCCCGGTACAGGCATCTGTCACCAGGTCAATCTCGAATATCTCGGCCAGACCGTCTGGACCAAGGAAGAAGACGGCGTCATCACCGCCTATCCGGACACCTGCGTCGGCACCGACAGCCACACGACCATGATCAATGGTCTGGGCGTTCTCGGCTGGGGCGTCGGCGGCATCGAGGCGGAAGCGGCCATGCTCGGCCAGCCCGTCTCCATGCTCCTGCCTGAAGTCATCGGCTTCAAGCTGACCGGCAAGCTGAAGGAAGGCGTCACCGCAACCGACCTCGTGCTGATGGTCGTGCAGATGCTGCGCAAGAAGGGCGTCGTTTCCAAGTTCGTCGAATTCTTCGGGTCCGGCCTCGACAACATGACGCTGGCCGACCGCGCGACGATCGGCAACATGGGCCCGGAATATGGCGCCACCTGCGGCTTCTTCCCGGTTGATTCGGAAACCATCAACTACCTCACCATGTCCGGCCGCGAAGAACAGCGCATCGCGCTGGTCGAAGCCTATTCCAAGGCTCAAGGCATGTGGCGCGACAATGACGGCGCCGACCTCGTCTTCACCGATACGCTCGAACTCGACCTCGGCGCTGTCGTTCCTGCCATGGCCGGTCCGAAGCGTCCGGAAGGCCGCATCCCGCTCGAAAACATTGCTTCCGGCTTTGCGACCTCGCTGGAAGGCGAATACAAGAAGCCGGGCCAGCTCGACATGCGCTTCCCGGTCGAGGGCACGGATTACGACATCGGTCACGGCGACGTGGCGATTGCCGCCATCACGTCGTGCACCAACACCTCCAACCCTTCGGTTCTGATCGCTGCCGGCCTTCTCGCCCGCAACGCCGTTGCCAAGGGCCTGAAGTCGGCGCCCTGGGTCAAGACGTCGCTCGCACCTGGAAGCCAGGTCGTCGGCGAATATCTGGCCAAGTCCGGCCTGCAGGCATCGCTCGATGCGCTGGGCTTCAACCTCGTCGGCTTCGGCTGCACGACCTGCATCGGCAATTCCGGCCCGCTGCCGGGGCCGATCTCGAAGACGATCAACGAGAAGGGCCTGATCATGTCCGGCGTTCTCTCGGGCAACCGTAACTTCGAGGGCCGTATCTCGCCGGACGTTCAGGCGAACTACCTCGCTTCGCCACCGCTGGTCGTCGCCTACGCGCTCGCCGGTACGGTCCAGAAGGACCTGACCACCGAACCGCTCGGTATCGGCAGCGATGGCAACCCGGTGTTCCTCAAGGACATCTGGCCGACCTCGCAGGAAATCCAGGAATTCATCCTGAAATACGTCACCCGCGCACTCTACGCATCGAAATATGCCGACGTGTTCAAGGGCGACGCCAACTGGCAGGCGGTTCAGGTTCCGGCCGGCCAGACCTACGCCTGGGACGACAACTCGACCTATGTCCAGAACCCGCCCTACTTCGTCGGCATGGGCAAGACCGGTTCGGGCATCTCCGACATCAAGGGCGCCCGCGTCCTTGGCCTGTTCGGCGACAAGATCACCACCGACCACATCTCGCCGGCCGGCTCGATCAAGGCAGCGTCGCCTGCCGGTGCCTACCTCATCGGTCATGGCGTCGGCGTTGCCGACTTCAACCAGTACGGCACGCGCCGCGGCAACCATGAAGTGATGATGCGCGGCACCTTTGCCAACATCCGCATCCGCAACCACATGATGGGACCGAACGGCAAGGAAGGCGGCTACACGATCCACTATCCTTCCAAGGAAGAGATGTCGATCTACGACGCCGCCATGCAGTACAAGGCCGAAGGCGTGCCGCTGGTCATCTTCGCCGGCGTCGAGTACGGCAACGGCTCGTCGCGCGACTGGGCGGCCAAGGGCACCAACCTCCTGGGCGTCAAGGCCGTGATCGCCCAGTCCTTCGAGCGTATCCACCGCTCCAACCTCGTCGGCATGGGCATCGTACCCTTCGTCTTCGAGGAAGGCACGACCTGGGAATCGCTCGGCCTCAAGGGCGACGAGAGCGTCACGATCGACAATCTCGCCAACGTTCAGCCGCGTGAAAAGCGCGTCGCCAGGATCACCTATGCCGACGGCACGGTGAAGGACGTTCCGCTGATCTGCCGCATCGATACGCTCGATGAGGTCACCTACATGAACAATGGCGGCATCCTGCAGACGGTCTTGCGCGACCTCGCCGCCTGATGCATCCCTGATACCGAGATGAACGAAGCCGGG
The DNA here is from genome assembly GCF_025847205.1 of Pararhizobium sp. YC-54. Taxonomy (GTDB): domain Bacteria; phylum Pseudomonadota; class Alphaproteobacteria; order Rhizobiales; family Rhizobiaceae; genus Pararhizobium. The sequence goes on from NZ_JAOYTH010000003.1 coordinate 203,902, forward strand.
GCTTTCACGAGCCCCGGTTTTTTTGTGATCGCCGGCGCCATAAATCTCACTCCAACGTGATTTTCCGTTGAAAGGGGAGCAGCGTATGAAAGACGCAGATAAAGGCTGCACACCGGTACAATATCGTTGAAATGCCAAAACACCTGAAATGGAAAGCCCCGATGTCTGGATCATCCACCGTTCGCCGCATCACGCTCGCCTGTGGCCTTGGCCTTATGGCGATGCCGGCCGTGGCCGGGGACATGGGGAAGCCGGCAGGCGTCGTCGAACTGTTCACCAGCCAGGGCTGTTCGTCCTGTCCGCCGGCGGATGCGGCGTTGAAAAAGCTGATCGACGGCGGCAAGGTCGTCGCACTGTCCTATCACGTCGATTACTGGAACTATCTCGGCTGGGCCGACACACTGGCCTCAAAGGACAACACCGCCCGGCAATATGCCTACGCCAAAATGTTCGGCCGCAGTGGTGTCTACACGCCGCAGGCGGTGCTCAACGGCCGCGACCATATCAACGGCGCGGATCTCGACGGAATCAACAATCGCCTTTCGGCGATGAATTCTGCGGGAAAGGGCCTTGATGTTCCGGTCTCCGCCAACGTCCACAATGACGAGATCGACATCAAGATCGGTGCCGGCAGCGGCAAGGCCAATGTCGTCGTCGTCTATTTCAACCGCCAGCAGCTTGTCGACGTCAAGAAGGGCGAAAACAGCGGCAAGACGATTTCCTATTGGCATTCCGTCCGCGACGTCCAGACGATCGGCATGTGGGATGGCAAGCCTGCCAATTTCGTTCTGCCCGACTCCATCCTCAACGAGGGAGAAAACGGCGGCTGCGCTGTGCTGCTGCAGAAGATGAAGGACAGCGAAACGCCCGGCGCCATCCTGGGCGCCACGACCGTCATGGCCGACAATACCGCCAATTGAATAAACTGGTTCGGCCCGGCAGCATCGAGGGGCTGGGGCTGAGGGTTCGAAGATGCCGGACCGAACCGTCCACGCTTCGCAGGCACATGCAGTACCCGGTCCACTTGGCGTCTGGAGCAGCCGCGCCCGATGGGCGCTTTGGCCAGCCACTCCAATGCTGCACCCGTTCAAGGCAGAAATCCTCAAACAGACAGCAGGCCGTGCACGCGGGAGGACTCCCCCAATGCCGACGGGCGCAAGTTTCGTTGCCAATTGGGGCGCCGGTTTGACTGAAATGCGGCGCACCCGAAAAAAGTCTTCCTGCGTCCGGTCCGCCTTGCGACTTGCATTTCAGCGAAGCTCAGGCAAACTGTAACCGTCCTGTCACAATAAAAGCCGGGGTAAAGATGACCGATGAGCCGGATTTTCAGCGAGGCGAAACCCGTTCGGAAAGGCAGCAAACGTCAGATGTGGTTGTAAACCTGCACGAATATCGCAGCAGCAACCAGGACTTACTCCCCATCACTTTCCACCGCCGGGAACTCGACATGATCCTGCGGATTTACGGTCGCATGGTCGGTGAAGGCGAGTGGCGCGACTATGCAATGGACCATCTGCGCGACAAGGCCGTCTTCTCGGTGTTCAAGCGTTCGGGCGAGATGCCGCTTTTCCGGATCGAAAAAAATCCAAAACTGGCGGCGAAACAAGGGGCATTCAGCGTCGCCAACACGCACGGCATGATCCTCAAGCGTGGCCACGACCTGCAGCAGGTGCTGAAAGTCTTCGACAAGATGCTGAAGGTCATCAGGACCTGAATCAGTTGCAATACAGCGTGTCGGGATAGAGGCCGGGTTCGGGATCGGTCCTCAGGCCCTCGCCGAGCGGCAATTGCATGATGATCGTATCCAGCCAGCGGCCGTGCTTGAAACCGGTTCCCTTCATCAATCCGCCATGCTCGAAGCCTGCAGCGCGATGGACCGCGACGGATGCCGGATGCGCGCCGCCGATGACGGCGACCATCTGGCGGAAACCGAGCTGCGTACAGCGGCCGATCAATTCGGCAAGCAGCGCCTTGCCCACACCCTGGCCGCGCGCTTCCGGCGCCAGATAGATCGAATCCTCGACCAGGAACCGGTAGGCCGGGCGGGTCCGGAATGCCGAGGCATAGGCATAGCCGAGCAGCACGCCATCGGCGTCGATAGCTGCGATATAGGGATAGCCGTTGCCGGTGATAGCAGAAAAGCGCGACGCCATTTCGGCCTCGTCCGGCGGCGTCATTTCATAGGAGGCGACGCCGTTCAGCACGGATTCCCGGTAGATCGCCGTGATGGCTGGAAGATCGGACAGGGTCGCGTCGCGCAGGATGAAAGCCATCGGGAAAGCCTGTGTGAAAAGGAAGACCACCTGTCCTCTGTCACATCGCGGCGGCGCGATCAAGCGGATGCCGTCTGCGGAATATGGACAACAAAAAAGGCGGCCGAAGCCGCCTTTTCCAGATGTTTACCGGTTCCGGCTATTCGCGGTTTCCGAGGAAGCGCAGCATGAACAGGAACAGGTTGATGAAGTCGAGGTAGAGCGTCAGCGCGCCCATGATTGCCTTGCGGCCGGCGGCATCAGCACTGTCTGCTTCATAGTACATTTCCTTGATCTTCTGCGTGTCGTAGGCGGTGAGGCCTGCGAAGATCAGAACGCCGATGGCCGAGATCGCAAAATCAAGCGCCGACGAGGCGAGGAAGATGTTGACGATCGAGGCGATGATCAGGCCGAACAGACCCATCATCAGGAACGAGCCCATGCCCGACAGACTACGCTTGGTGGTGTAGCCGTAAAGCGACAGGGCGCCGAACGAAGCGGCCGTGACGAAGAACGTCTGGGTGATGCTCTGGCCGGTATAGATCAGGAAGATCGACGACAGCGAGAGGCCCATCAGACCGGCATAGACCCAGAAGGTCGTCTGCGCGGCGGAGACGCTCATCGTGTTGATACGGAAGCTCATGTAAAACACCAGAGCCAGCGGGGCGAGCATAACGACCCACTTCAGCGGGCTCACATAGATCGCCTGACCGAAGGCGGTCAGCTGTCCGTCAGCGAATGCGAATTGGAAGGCGGCAAAGGCGGCAATACCGGTGATCGCCAGACCAAGGGCCATAAGGTTGTACACCTTGAGCATATAGGTGCGCAGACCTTCGTCGATTACGGCCCCCGCCTGCGCACCAGTCTGCGCCGTCCGGGTTTGGTAGTTTCTAAGATCAGCCATTGTTTCCTCTATATAAGCCCCGGTTTAGTTTACGGTGTCGGGTCACAAGGGCGCATCGTTTCAAGATGCCAGCCACTCGGCCCAGGCGCCGCTGCGGGGCTTCAGCATGCCTGTGCTGAATATGATGTCGAAATATGACTTGCACAAGACCGCAAGGAGCCTGAATCGCTCAAAAAGCCGCTTTCGGCGGCTTTCCGGCTCTAGCGTTAACGGTTAACTGCCCGCTCAGAGTTCCCGCAGAACGGGTGCAGCCTTTTGCCCGAGCACCCGCCAGGTGCCCGCCAGGCCGAAACCGACCGTGACGACGAGGGCGACAGCCATGGTGATCAGCGCCACATCCGGCAGGAAGGACGACGGCAAGCTCATGATTTTGCTCACCACGAACCATGCCGCGACACCACCGGCGAACAGGGCAAAGATCGCCGTTGACAGCCCGAGCATTGCATATTCGTAGCAGAAGGCGCGGATCAGCGTCGAGCGCGTCGCCCCCAGCGTCTTCAGGACGACGGCATCATGCGTGCGTGCCCGGTTGCCGGCGGCAAGCGCGCCCGCAAGCACCAGGACGGACGCGACCAGCGCGACGGCAGCGGCTGCGCGGATGGCCGTCGCCAGCTGCCCGACCAGCACGTTGATGATGTCGAGTGCGTCCTTCACCCGGACACTGGTGATCGTCGGATAGGCATTGGTCACCGCCTTCAGGGTGGCTGCTTCCTCCTTAGCCGTGGCGCCCGGATCGATCACGGTGGCAAGCCAGGCATGCGGCGCGCCGGCAAAGGTGTTCGGCGAGAACACCATGACGAAATTGATCGACAGGGACTCCCATTCGACCTTGCGGAAGTTGGCGATCCGGGCCGTGAGATTGCGGCCGAGCACGTTGACGGTGACGGTATCGCCGATCTTCAGGCCGAGCTCACCGGCCTCCTCGGCCGAAAACGACACCAGTGGTTCGCCGGTATAGTCCGGTGACCACCAGTCGCCCTGCGTCAGCGACGAATTTTCCGATCGGTTCCTGGCGTAGGTGATGCCGCGGTCGCCGCGCAGAACCCATTGCCCGGCAGGCGGCACGTTCATTTTCGCCACGTCCTCGCCGTTGAAGGCGAGGATACGCCCGCGCAGCATCGGCACTTCGATGACCTTGCCCTCCGGCAGGCTCTTTTGCAGCAGGGCACGGAAGCCTTCGACCTCGGCGCTTTGGATATCGACGAAGAAGAAATTCGGCGCGCGTTCGGGAAGATTGCCGGTCAGTTCGCGGCGCAGATTGCCGTCGATCAGTGCCAGCGTCACCAGCAGCGCCAGGCCAAGGCCGAGTGACAGCACCACCGAGGGCGTCAAAGCGCCGGGGCGATGGATATTGCCGATGGCAAGCCTGAGCGCCGGCGAACTGACGCGCGGCGCCCGGCGGGCAAGCAGGGCGACCAGAACGGCGACGCCGCGCAGCACGACGAACGAAAAGGCGATGGCGCCAAGGAACGTCAGCGAGATCGTCCGGTCATAGGCCGTGAAGATCGCAAGGCCGGCAAGCGCGCCGAGGCAAAGGGCGGCCGCCACGAGATAGGGCCAGGACGGCAGGCGTGCCCGCTCGAACCCCTGTTCGCGAAACAGCGCGGTCGCCGGCACTTCGCGGGCATGGCCAAGTGGCAGGATGGCAAAGGCGAGCGACGTCAAAAGGCCGAACACGGCGGCAAGGCCGAGTGCGCCCGGATAGAGCTGGAACGCCGTCGAAATTGGCAAGACGCCGGCGAGGAATTGCGCCGCGACGAAGGGGATGAGCGCGCCCAGCACCAGGCCGATGCCGATACCGATCAGGGCAATCAGCAGAATCTGGATGAGGTATATGGTGGTGACCATCGCGGCGGGCGCGCCGACGCATTTGAACGTGGCGATTACGCCGCGCTTGGAATCGAGATAGGCGCGCACCGCATTGGCGACGCCGACGCCGCCGACGATCAGCGCCGTCAGCCCGACAAGGGTAAGGAACTGGGAAAAGCGGGTGATATTGGCCGTTAGCGCCGGCGCGGCATTCTGGCTGGTGCGAACGGACCAGCCTGCCTGCGGGAATTTTTCCTCCGCCTGCCTGCGCAAGGCCGGAACGCTGGAGGCATCCGCGACCTTGACCTTGTAGGTGTGCTCGACCAGGCTTCCCGTCTGCACAAGACCGGAAGCATCAAGCGCTTGCTTCGAGATCAGCAGGCGCGGTGCAAAACCAAAACCATCCGACAGGGCATCCGGTTCGCGCACGATAGTGCCCGCAATCCGAATGCGGGCGGTCCCCAGCAGGATTTCATCGCCGGCCTTGATCCCAAGGCGCTCAAGCAAAAGCGGCGCAGCCAGGCCGTCGTATGCACCGTTGTTTTCTGAAAGCATATCGCCCAGCGGCGCGGCCGGCTCGCTTTCGAACGCGCCATAGAGCGGATAGGCTGCGTCAACGGCCTTCAGTTCAACCAGCGCCTGGTTGGAGCCATCCGGCAGCCGGGCCATCGAGCGCAGGCCGGACGAGACGGCAACCGTGCCGAGGCTGTCGATGAACGCTTTCTCCTCATCGGTCGCGACGCGGTTGTTGAGTTCAAAGCGGATATCGCCGGCGAGCAGTTCGCGGCCCTGGCTGGCGATGGAGCCGGTGATCGATTGCGACAGCGAGTTGACCCCGGCGATGGCTGCCGTTCCAAGCGCCACGCAGGCAAGGAAGATATAGAACCCGCGCAAGCCGCCGCGCATTTCGCGAAGCGCAAGGCGGAAAGCCAGTCCGGGACGAAACCCGCCGAAAGCAGCGGCGCTCATGCGGACGCAGCCTTGGACAGCGGCGCGGAAACCGGCTGCTCATGAGTAGCGCCGGAAACGATCTCGCCAGAGCGGACCCGAACCTGGCGCGAGCAGCGGGCGGCAAGCGATGCATCATGAGTGACCAGAACCAGCGTCATGTCGCGCTCGGCCTGCTTGGAAAAGATCAGATCAGCCACTTGGCTGCCGGTTTCGGCATCGAGATTGCCGGTCGGCTCGTCAGCGATCAGAAGCTTCGGCGATGGTGCAAGAGCGCGAGCAATGGCGACGCGCTGCTGCTCGCCGCCGGACAACTGGCCGGGATAATGCGACAGCCGCTCGCCGAGACCGACGGAGACAAGCTCCTGCCGGGCGATCTTAAAAGCGTCGCGGACATTGGCAAGCTCGAGCGGCACGGCGACATTTTCCAGCGCCGTCATGTTCGGGATCAGATGGAAAGACTGGAAGACGATGCCGATATTGCGGCCGCGAAACTCCGCCACCCGGTCTTCGCTCAAGCCATGCAAGGGCGTGCCGTCGATGACGATCTCGCCGCTATCGAGACGTTCCAGCCCGGCCAGAACCATCAGCAGCGTGGATTTACCGGATCCGGAAGGACCGACGATACCGACGGATTCGCCGGCATCGATCGACAGGTGCATTCCCTTGAGAACATGAACGGACGCAGCGGCCTGGCCGAGGGTCAGATCCGCATTTTTCAGATCGATCATGGTTTTTGCCAAGGGAAACTGTCCTATATGTACAATATGAAGGTTGCCGGAACGGCTGACTTTTACCGATTTAAGGGCGCGTTCATGCGAATAAAAGGTTTCTGTACATTTTTGTTGGCGATCACGGCGATTGTGATCATGCCGGCGATCAGCCGCGCAGAGCCGCTCAACCTCGTCGGTTTTGGCGACAGCCTGATGGCCGGCTACCAGTTGCCGGCAAAAGATGCCTTTCCGGCCCGGCTGGAAAAGGCATTGCGCGCCAAAGGTCACGACGTGGTAATCAGCAATGCCGGCGTCTCGGGCGACACGACTTCAGGCGGTCTGGCGCGGATCGACTGGTCGGTGCCGGATGGCACCAAGGGCGTCATCCTTGAACTCGGCGCCAATGATGCCCTGCGCGGCATCGCGCCGGAGGAAAGCCGCAGGAACCTCGTCGCCATGATCGAGAAGCTGAAATCGCGCGGTATCCCGGTGCTCTTGGTCGGCATGATGGCGCCGCCGAACATGGGCGGCGATTATGCGGCGCGGTTCAATCCGATCTATCCGGAGCTTGCCAAGACCTATGGCACGGAACTCTATCCGTTCTTTCTCGACGGCGTTGTCGAAGATGCTAAACTGAAGATCGACGATGGTATGCATCCGAACGGCGATGGCATCGGCGTTATGGTAGACCGCTTCCTGCCATCGGCCGAACGTTTCCTTCAATCACTCTCAACGGGAGGTTGACGCTAACCAAACAAGAACTATTTGCTTGTTCAGGACCTGTTAATCCCGTTGGATAAATATTGCAGGTGCGAAATTGTAATTGCTTCCAGATGGCAAGCATGATTCGCTGGGTTATCTTCAAGAGATTCGGGGAGCTCGTTATGCCGAGACTTTTCACCGCCCTCGAGATACCGCGTAATGCCGCGATGAGCCTTTCATTGTTGCGTGGTGGTCTTCCCGGTGCCCGTTGGATCGATGTGGAGAACTACCACATCACCCTTCGCTTCATCGGTGACGTCGACAATCGTACCGCCGACGAGATCGTCGACCGGCTGGACCGCATCGAACGACCGGAATTCCAGCTGCAGCTGACCGGCACCGGCGCCTTCGGATCGAAAAAACCGCATTCCGTCTGGGCGGGCGTCAGCAATCCGCCGGAACTCTATGCCCTTCAGGCGGAAATCGAACGGATTTGCCAGCGGCTGGGCCTGCCAGCCGATCCCCGCAAATTCGCCCCGCATGTCACGCTCGCGCGGTTGCGCTCTTCGCGGGTCGAGGATGTCGTCGGCTACCTCTCGGGCCGCGGCGGCTTCTATACCAATCCCTTCACGGTTTCGCGCTTCGTGCTCCTGTCGTCGCGCGATTCGGTCGGCGGCGGCCCTTATGTCACCGAAGAGGTCTTCCCGCTCTATGAGCGTGCTTCGAGCCTGCCGATGAGCGACCTGCATCCCTCAAAGAGCATGTTGTAAACGGTTTCGAAGCCTTCCGGCCCCTCGTCATAGGGGTCGGGGACGTCGCGTACAGTACCCAGCGTATAGTCGAGAAACAGATGCAGTTTATGCTGCACCTTAGGCGGTGCCAGTGCGCGCAGATTGGCGAGATTGCTGCGGTCCATCGCGAAGATCAGATCGAAGGCCTCGAAATCGCCGGCATCGACCTTGCGCCCGCGCTGGCCGGCAATGTCGATCCCATGTTTCAGCGCAACGGCGATCGAGCGGTGATCCGGCGGATCGCCGATATGCCAGCCGCCGTGCCGGCCGAATCGACGTCCACCGGACCATCCCCCGCAACATGACGCAAAATGCCCTCGGCCAAGGGCGAGCGGCAGATATTGCCGAGACAGACGAAGAGAATTCTGACAGGTTTCATATTATCCAACGGGCCTGCTGCAGCGACCTTTGCGCGTCATAAATGACGCTCGACGCTGTAGGAAAAGGTTGAACCTATCCGCGCCTGCCGCGTTGTGGAACCGGAAAATGCCGCCATCGAAGAAGCTGGAGGGAACTGCCATGAAACAGGAAAAACTCACCGCGGAAGCAATCGCCGAGAACCTGCACAAGATGGAGGGCTGGGTGCTTGCGGAAGACGGGATGTCGATCTGGAAAGCCTTTCGGTTCAAGAGCTTCGTCGAGGCCTTCGCCTTCATGACCGAAAGTGCGCTGGCGGCGGAAAAATTCGGCCATCACCCCGAATGGTTCAATGTCTACAACAAGGTGGACGTGACGCTGACCACCCATGATTCGCAAGGGCTTACCGAGCTGGACTTCAAGCTGGCCGCAAGGATGGACCGGGCGGCGGCCGGGCGGATGCCGGACCATATGAAGTAAGGCCATTTGAAATAGCCGCAGCGCTCACCATATGATTTTCCATGACGGATGGGACAGACAAGATGGATGACATCAAGATCGGCGAGATTTTGCTGCCTGGCGAGGAAAGCGAGCAGGAAGCGAAGGCCCGCAAGGTGCAGCGCCGTTTCTGGCCGACCCTGAAACGGGCGATGCGGCAGGTGCCGTTCAGCCGCGACGTCGTTGCCGCCTATTATTGCGCGATGGACCCGGCGACGCCGATGCGCACGCGCGGCATCCTCTTGGGCGCGCTCGCCTATTTCGTCATGCCGTTCGATTTCCTTCCCGACGTTTTGGCCATGATCGGCTTTTCCGACGACATCGCCGTGCTGACCGCTGCCTTTGCGGCGATCAGCGGCCAGATCAAGGAAAAGCACTACATCAAGGCGGACGAGGCCTTGCAGGACAAGCTTCCCGACTGAGCCGCGTCAATGGGCGCTATCGACGCCGTCCTCTTCGAGCAGGGCCCGCAATTTGCCGAACGCAAGGCGGATGCGCGACTTGACCGTTCCGAGTGGCAGACCAGTCGCTGCCGAAATCTCCGAATGCGACTGACCGAAGAAAAATGCCATCTGGATCAGGGTCACCTGCTCCGGCGGCAACTTCGCCAGCGCAATCCGGACGATCTGCTCGCGATCTTCACTTTCGATCAGGTCATCCGGCGTGGGAGGTGCCGCGGGCAGGAGCAACGGCTCGTATGCATCAAGCGCACCCTTGCGCTGCCGCCGTGCCACATCGATACGCCGATTGCGGGCGATGCGGAAAAGCCATGTCGAAAGCGAGGATTTTTCCGGATCGTAGAGATAAGCCTTCTGCCAGAGAATGACCATCACTTCCTGCACGACCTCTTCCGCCTCGGCGACGCCGGCGTTCTGCCGCATCAGGAAGGATTTCAGCCGCGGCGCGAAAAAGTCGAAGAGTTCGCAAAAGGCGATCTGGTCACGATTGCGTGCGACGGCCACGGCAAGGGCTGCGAAATGCTGTCTGACTTCAACATTCATTCCGCTTTTGATGGCCTCCCGCCCCTGATTTCGCAGTATTTCACAAGAGGTACCGCGCTTTTGGCAAAGGTCAAACTCTTGCCTGATTCTTTGTGACATAAAACGAACGCCGGGCACGCGTCGGCTGATCGGGCAGTTGCCCGGCAAGTGAAACGTGCAGGGCAGCGGAATTCGGCATTTTCCCGCCGGTACCGTTCTCTGGGTTTTCGCACAGCATGGACCAAGGCAAGCTTGCACAGTTCGGGCGCTTAACCGCTGGCCTGACGAGCCGGGTTTGCGTCGTCCTCTGTTCCGTATTAAAGCGGATAGCGCAGCAAGTTCAGGGAATGTTGACGGTTTGGTAACCTGAATTAAGTCAAAATAAATCAAATCGTGACCAAGCGTTGCCCGGCTTATGCTGATCGGGCTTTGGGCGCTCAAGAAACCGGCAGGACAAGATGTTTGTAAGAAAGCTTAACCTCGCACTCGCACTCGTGCTGGCATTCGCCGGCGTTGCTTCGGCCCAGTCGCCGACCCGCATTCAGCAGTTCAATGCCTGGGGTGCCTATTCCTATCAGGCCGGCGCCGGCAAGGTTTGCTACGTGCTGTCGGTCCCGAAGGAAAAGAGCCCGGCCAATGTCGATCACGGCGACATCTTCTTCCTCGTGTCGCAGCGCCCCGGTCAGAACATTTCCTATGAGCCGCAGGCGATGATGGGCTATCCGCTACAGGAAAGCTCCAAAGTCACCGTCACCATCGATACCAAGAATTTCGTGATGTTCACCAAGGGCAACTCCGCCTGGGTGGAGAATGCCGCCGAAGAGCCGGCGCTGGTGGCCGCGATGAAGACCGGCAAGGCGATGTCGGTTGCTGCAAAATCCCGCAAGGGCACCCCGACCGCCTATTCCTATTCGCTGTCGGGCATTTCGGCCGCGCTGAAGCAGATCGAAACCTGCAAATAAGCGGGATGCGACCTGATTGTTGTTACAAAAGGCCGGTTCATCCGGCCTTTTGGCATTGAGGCATCCATGTTTTTGCAGGCCTGCCCTGTAGCGCCGGAGGGTGACGCGGGGCGAAAACCGTGCTAAAGGCCCGCTCAACGATAGCTGCGCGGACCGTTGACGATCCCAAGGCGCGGCAACCGAACTCTGATCTCAGCATTTTACGCGACCGGCTGCAGGCAAAAGCGCTGAGCGGACCTTGCGTATCGCGAACATGGGAAATGGCGAGAATGGCCGCGACTGAAGCACTCAATCTGGACCATCCGGTCAAGGCACCGGTCCGTCCGGCCATGGCAGCCGAAAAGCCGACGCTGATCGGCCTTTCGCGGGAAGACATGGGCAAGGCGCTGGCTGAAATCGGCGTTCCGGTCAAGCAGGTCAAGATGCGCTCCAGCCAGCTCTGGCACTGGCTCTATGTCCGCGGCGTCTCCGATTTCGACCACATGACCAATGTGTCGAAGGACATGCGCGAGCTGCTGAAGCAGCATTTCACCATCGCCCGTCCGGAAATCGTCGAAGAACAGATCTCCACCGACGGCACCCGCAAATGGCTCTTGCGCTTTCCGCCGCGCGGTGCCGGCCGTCCCGTCGAGATCGAAACCGTCTATATCCCAGAGGAAGGCCGCGGCACGCTTTGCGTTTCCAGCCAGGTCGGCTGCACCCTCACCTGTTCGTTCTGTCATACCGGCACCCAGAAGCTGGTGCGTAACCTGACGGCAGAGGAAATCCTCTCGCAGCTTTTGCTCGCGCGCGATCGCCTCGGCGATTTCCCCGACCGCGACACCCCGGCCGGCGCAATCGTCCCCAGTGAGGGCCGCAAGGTCACCAACATGGTGATGATGGGCATGGGCGAACCGCTTTACAATTTCGACAACGTCAAGACGGCACTGTTGATCGCCACCGACGGTGACGGCCTGTCGCTGTCGAAACGCCGCGTGACGCTGTCGACCTCCGGCATCGTTCCGGAAATCTTCCGCACCGGCGAGGAAATCGGCGTCATGCTGGCGATCTCGCTGCATGCGGTCAAGGACGATCTGCGCGACATGCTGGTGCCGATCAACAAGAAATATCCGCTGAAGGAACTGCTGGATGCCTGCCGCAAGTATCCCGGCCTGTCGAATGCCCGCCGCATCACCTTCGAATATGTCATGCTCGAAGGCGTCAACGATACACTGGAAGATGCCAAGGAACTGGTGCGCCTGCTGAAGGGCATTCCGGCCAAGATCAACCTGATCCCGTTCAACCCCTGGCCGGGCACGAACTATCAGTGTTCGAAGTGGGAAGAGATCGAGAAATTCGCCGACTTCATCAATGCGGCCGGTTATGCTTCGCCGATCCGCACACCGCGCGGCCGCGACATTCTCGCCGCCTGCGGCCAGCTGAAATCGGACTCCGAGCGCATGCGCAAGGTCGACCGCATGGCCTTCGAAGCGATGATGATCGCCAATCACGGCGAGGATTGATCAGCAAATTTGATGAATGCTGGTCTCCAATTCGATTGATTTAAGCGTCCAGCCTTCCTAAGACTGCCGGAAAATCAGTCTTGGAGGACACCCATGCGTTCGCTTCTCATTGCTCTGGCGGCAACCGTCGCTCTCACCCTGCCCGCGCGGGCGGAAGACGTGACGGTTGCGGTCACCGCGATCGTCGAACATCCGGCGCTTGATGCGGTGCGTGACGGCGTCAAGGAAGCTCTAACCGCAGCCGGCTACAAGGAAGGCGAAAACCTCAAGTTCCTCTACGAATCCGCGCAAGGCAATCCGGCAACCGCGGCCCAGATCGCCCGCCAGTTCGCCGGCGAAGCACCAAGCGTGATTGTGCCGATCTCGACACCGTCGGCCCAGGCCGTGGTGTCCTCGACGCGCGACATTCCGGTGGTCTTCACCGCCGTTTCCGATCCGCTCGGCGCCCAGCTTGTCAAGGACATGGACAAGCCGGGCGGCAACGTCACCGGCCTTTCCGACCTGTCGCCGGTTGCCGAACATGTCGCGCTGATCAAGGAAATCCTGCCGAACGTGAAGTCGATCGGCTACCTCTACAATTCCGGTGAAGCGAATTCCGTGTCGCTGCTCGCCGTCCTGAAGACCGAAGCGGAAAAGGCCGGCCTGACGGTTGTCGAATCCGCCGCCACCAAGTCGGCCGAAGTCCAGGGCGCGGCCCGCGCCCTCGTCGGACGTGCCGATGCCATCTACATCCCGACCGACAACACGATCATCTCGGCACTCGAAGGCGCTGTCGCCGTTGCCGAGGAAGCCAAGCTGCCGCTGTTCACCGCCGACACGGACTCCGTTTCGCGTGGCGCCATTGCTGCTCTCGGCTTCAATTACCACGATGTCGGCAAGCAGACCGGCGACATCGTCGTTCGCATCCTGAAGGGTGAAAACCCCGGCGATATCGCTGTCAAGGTTGCCGCCGGCACCGACCTCGTCATCAACAAGGGTGCCGCCGCCAAGATGGGTGTAGCCTTCCCGGAAAGCGTGACCGGCCGCGCCACCCGCGTCATCGAATAAGCGCGAAGCGCCTTAGACGGCATAATCCGGTTGATTTTGAACCGCCCTCGCATCATACGGGGGCGGTTCATCTGTAAAACAAGCTCCATTTTGCCGGCAAAGCAGCCGGAGGGGTTTGAAGACTTTAAGAAGAGGACCGACAGCGGTGAGCCAAATTGCCTTCTGGGGAGCAGTCGAGCTTGGGCTCGTCTATGCCTTCGTCGCCCTCGGCGTATTCCTCGCCTTCCGCGTCCTCGATTTTCCGGACCTGACCGTTGACGGCTCTTTTCCGCTCGGTGCCGCGGTGACTGCCGTGCTGATCATCGCGGGCGTCAATCCCTGGCTTGCTTCAGGCGTTGCCATGGTCGCCGGAGCCGCAGCCGGCATCGTCACCGCCATCCTCAATGTCCGCTTCCGCATCCTCAACCTTCTGGCCTCGATCCTGACGATGATCGCGCTGTTCTCGGTCAATCTGCGGGTCATGGGCAAGCCGAACGTCGCGCTGATCAACGCCGACACGATGCTGTCGCCCTTCTACGGCCTGGGCCTGCGGGACTTTTACGTACGTCCGCTGTTCGTCGGGTTTCTGGTCCTCGTCGCCATTATCGCCGTCTGGCGCTTCCTTGAAAGCGACGCCGGTCTTGCGATGCGGGCAACAGGCGCCAATGCGCGCATGGCGAGGGCGCAAGGGGTCGATACCAGCCGCCAGATCTATCTCGGCATGGCGCTGTCCAACGCGCTGGTCGCCTTCGGCGGCGCGCTGTTTGCCCAGACCAATGGTTTTGCCGACGTGACCTCGGGTGTCGGGACCATCGTCGTTGGTCTCGCCGCGGTCATCATCGGCGAAACCCTGCTCGGTGCCCGCGGCATCCTGATTGCGCTTGTTGGCTGCGTGCTCGGCTCGATCCTCTACCGCATCGCCATCCAGCTGGCGCTCTCCACCGACATGCTCGGCCTGCAGGCCTCCGACCTCAACCTGGTCACCGCCGCCCTCGTCACGGTCGCCCTCGTTCTTCCCCGCCTGCGCCGCGGAGGTGCCGCATGATCAAGCTCGACAACATCCAGGTCATCTTCGGCAAGGGAACGCCGCTTGAGAAGCAGGCGCTGAACGGCGTCAGCCTGACCATCGAGGAAGGCACCTTCGTCACCGTCATCGGCTCCAATGGCGCCGGCAAATCGACCGTGCTCGGCGTTCTCGCCGGCGACGTCCTGCCGAGTGCCGGTCAGGTGACGATCGGCAATACCGACGTCACCCGCAAGGGCACCGCCGCCCGCGCCGGTCTCGTTGCCCGCGTCTTCCAGGACCCGCTGGCCGGCAGCTGCGGCGCCCTGTCGATCGAGGAAAACCTGGCGCTTGCCGCGCGTCGCGGCGAAAGCCGCGGCCTGACGCCAGCGCTCGGCCCCAAGCGCCGCGAACACTTTCGCGAGCGCATTGCCGAGCTCAACCTCGGCCTTGAAAATCGCATGAGAGACCGCATGGACCTGCTTTCGGGCGGTCAGCGGCAGGCCGTCTCGCTGGTCATGGCAACGCTTGCGGGCTCGGAAGTGCTGCTGCTCGACGAGCACACGGCAGCGCTCGATCCCGGCATGGCCGAGTTCATCATGAACCTGACCCAGAAGATCGTTTCCGAACGCAAGCTGACGGCGCTGATGGTCACCCATTCGATGCGCCAGGCGCTCGATTTCGGTCACCGCACCATCATGCTGCATGCCGGCGAAGTGGTGCTCGACGTCTCCGGCGACAGCCGCAAGACGCTGCAGGTCGAAGACCTCATCGCCATGTTCCGCCGCATTCGCGGCCAGACGCTGGATGATGATGCGCTGCTGATCGGGTAACGCCCGATCAGCGCGTCTGCGTGAACAGGATCTTTACCGCGAAGATCGAAAAGACGCCGGCAAACGTATAGTCGATGCCGCGCATGACGCTTTTCCGGCGCTGCAGCCAGCTGGACAGCCAGTCGGCGGTGAGGATCACCAGCATATTGACCGGCATCGCCGCGACGATGAAGAAGAAGCCGAGGAACAAAAGCTTCTGCGTGACGGCCGGATCGTTGGCGGTGACGAACTGCGGCAGGAAGGTCATGAAGAAAATGATGACCTTCGGATTGAGCAGGTTCACCCAGAGCCCCGTCGAGATATTGGCCAGCGCCGAAGCGCCGGTGTCATCGACCTTCTTGACGGTCAGCGTCGATCCGTAACGGATTGCCTGCACGGCCAGCCAGAACAGATAGGCGGCACCGCCGGTCTTCAGCATCATGAAGGCCGTCGGCGAAGCGGTGATCAGCGCCGAGATACCGAAAGCGACCAGCAGCGTGTGGACGACGCAGCCAAGGCTGGTTCCGACCACGATGAAGAAGGCGGCGGCCTTGCCTTGCGACAGCGCCCGGCTGATCGACAACGTCATGTCCGGACCCGGCGTCGCCGCCAGAAGCAGCGTTGCCGCGGTGAAAGCCAGGAGGGTTGGCAGGCTCGGCAGGAAATCCATGGTCAGGTCTTTCGGCGGGATGGAATTCTTGTCTGGATATCACAGCCCATGCTAGATTGCAGCTACGCAATCGGCAGGAATTTCCATGGCAAAGAACGCACAGATTGTTTTGGACGAAGAACTCGGCGCCTTCATCGACCGGCAGGTTCGCGAAGGGAACTATGCCTCCGCGAACGATGTTGTAGAGGCCGGGCTTCGCCTTCTGCGCGATGACGATGCAAAGCTTGAAGCGCTCAAGGCTGCCTTGATCGAGGGTGAGGAATCGGGCGAACCCGTCGAGTTCGACTTCGACGACTTCATGAAACAAATGCACGCCAAATATGCCTCCCGGTAGCGGCTACAGACTTCTGCCTGCCGCGCGGACGGACCTGGAAAATATCTGGCGCTACACTTTCGAAACGTGGTCTTTGCAACAGGCCGATGATTACCAGCGCCAACTGGTGAGCGCTTTCTCTGCATTGGCTAACGGCCGCAAAAACGGCCGGGACTTGCAAGCAATCAGGCCTGGTTATTTTTCCCTTGCCTGCAATTCACACTGCATCTTCTATCGCAAGGGTGCGACCGGAATCCTCATCATCCGTGTCCTGCACCAGCGAATGGACCCGACGCGACACCTCTGAAAGCAGTTGTACGTCATTTCCCGGTGTGACGAGGCTTGCACGCCCCGGCAATCTCGCTAAAAGTGCCGCAGAATTTTTCTTGGGCGCGATCCCGCATTTTCTCGGACAAGCCCGCGTTTTCTCTGACAAGACGGACAGACAAACATGGCAAAGCAAGTGAAAAAGGTCGTTCTCGCCTATTCCGGCGGTCTCGACACGTCGATCATCCTGAAGTGGCTGCAGACCGAACTCGGCGCTGAAGTCGTCACCTTCACCGCCGATCTCGGCCAGGGCGAAGAGCTCGAACCGGCCCGCAAGAAGGCCGAGATGATGGGCATCAAGGAAATCTACATCAAGGACGTCCGCGAGGAGTTCGTGAAGGATTTCGTTTTCCCGATGTTCCGCGCCAATGCCGTCTATGAAGGCGTCTACCTGCTCGGCACCTCGATTGCCCGTCCGCTGATCTCCAAGCACCTGATCGACATCGCCCGCGAAACCGGCGCCGACGCGATTGCCCATGGCGCCACCGGCAAGGGCAATGACCAGGTCCGCTTCGAGCTTTCGGCCTATGCGCTGAACCCCGACATCAAGATCATCGCCCCATGGCGCGACTGGTCATTCAAGAGCCGCACCGACCTGCTCGCCTTTGCCGAACAACACCAGATCCCGGTTGCCAAGGACAAGAAGGGCGAGGCACCGTTCTCCGTCGACGCCAACCTTTTGCACTCCTCCTCCGAGGGCAAGGTACTCGAAGACCCGGCCGTCGAGGCTCCGAACTACGTCTACATGCGCACCATCTCGCCGGAAGAGGCTCCGGACGTGGCGACCACCGTCAAGATCGGCTTCCGCAAGGGTGATGCCGTTTCGATCGACGGCAAGGAAATGAGCCCGGCCTCGATCCTGACCGCGCTCAATGCGCTCGGCCGCGACAACGGCATTGGCCGCCTCGATCTCGTTGAAAACCGCTTCGTCGGCATGAAGTCGCGCGGCGTCTACGAGACGCCCGGCGGCACGATCCTGCTTGCCGCTCACCGCGCCATCGAATCGATTACGCTCGACCGGGGTGCAGCCCACCTCAAGGACGACATCATGCCGCGCTACGCCGAGCTGATCTATTACGGCTTCTGGTTCTCGCCGGAGCGCGAAATGCTGCAGGCACTGATCGACAAGAGCCAGGAGCATGTCGAAGGCGAAGTGACGCTGAAGCTCTACAAGGGCAATGTCATGGTCACCGGCCGCGAAAGCGAAAAGTCGCTCTATTCCGACAAGCTGGTGACCTTCGAGGACGACCAGGGCGCCTACGACCAGAAGGACGCCGCCGGCTTCATCAAGCTCAATGCGCTGCGCCTGCGCACGCTGGCTGCCCGCAACCGCGACAAGTAGGATCGAACGATCCCGATCCAGGAGCCCGCTTCCGCAAGGGGGCGGGCTTTTCCTTTGCTATTCCCCGGCGGCCGCTTCCTCCACGACAGCCTGCCACGCGAGGTGCCGGAACAGGCCGTAGCCGATGATCGCCGTCAGGATCATGACCGGGATGATGATCCCGAAGGCGAGGACCGGGACGCCGATCAGCGCCGCCGCAAGACCGCCGAGAAAGCCGCTGCCCATCTGGATGAACCCCATCATCGCCGAGGCGGAGCCGGCGATGTGCGGAAAAGGTCGCAGCACTGCCGTCGTCATATGCGGCGTCAGGAAGGCGATGCCGAAACTCAGGAATGCCACCGGCACCATGATCGAAAGATAGCTCGGCTCGATCAGTTGCACGGAAAGCGCCGCGAGGGCACCGGCAAGCCCGAGCGAGAGGAGGCCGGCACGAACCGCCCCTTCCCCGCCGAGCCGCGGCGACACCAGCCGCAGGCAGACCGATCCGAGGAAAAAGGGAATCGTCTGCATCAGCATGCCGATACCGAACGCCGTCGGCGTCATTCCCACGCGCTCGATCAGAATGAACGGCAACATCGTTGCCTGCGCATAGAGCGTTCCGATCGAACCACCGAGAACCATCGTGCCAGCCAGGAACCGCCGATCGAGGATGAGCTCGGCATAGGCGGCAAGAAGCTTCGACGGCCGCGCGCGTGACCTGTCAGGTACACTGGTTTCCCGCATGAAGGCGGTCACGGCGCCAGCGACCAGCAAACCGAAGCCGACGAGCAGGAAGAAGATCGCCTGCCAGCCGAGGGCTGCCAGTGCGAGCCCGCCGAGCGTCGGCGCCATCGCCGGACCGATGGCCAGCATGATGCCGATCAGGTTCATGATGCGCGAGGCTTCGACGCCGGTGAACTGGTCGCGCACCATAGCGCGGGCAACCGTGATGCCGACGGAGGCGCCGATCCCCTGGATCAGCCGGCCGGCAAGCAGCCATTCGACCGAGGGCGCGAAGGCGCAGATCAGGCTGCCGAGAAGATTGATGCCGACGAACGCAAGCGTCGCCGTCTTGCGGCCGAACGCATCCGACATCGGCCCGGCGATCAGCTGCGCGATGGAGAAGCCGCCAAAATAGACCGACAACGTCAGCTTGATCATCGATTCGGTGGTGGTGAAGGCCTGAACCAGCTCGGGCATGGCCGGCGTGTAGATCGCCATGGAGATCGGCCCGAGGGTTGCCAGCAGGGCGCCGAGCATACTGGTGCGGCGCTCGCTCATCCGCAGGCTCATTCTGAGACACCCTTCTTGTCAGGGGAAACGCAGCGGTCCAGCTGGTGCAGATTTTCGCGCAGGCTCTTGAGGCTTGCCCTGAGCGCCTCGCGGCCTTCGGCATCCAGTCCGGCCGTCACCTGATCCATCAGGCCGCGGACTTCCTTGCGAATGTTGAGCAGAAGCGGGTCTGCCTTTTCGGTCACCACCACGTTCTTTGCCCGCCGGTCACAGGGATCGGGTATGCGCTCGACAAGCCCAAGCCCCTGGAGACGATCGAGATAGGTCGACAGCGTCATCGGCTCGATGCCCATCTTTACCGCGATATCGGCCTGCTTGATCCCTTCGGTCGCCGCCACCTGGATCAGCGCCCGCGCCTCTCCGGGCGTCACGCCCAGACCCGATGCGCTGATGCAGCGGTCGAATGCACCGCGCAGCAATCGCGACACATCTGTCAGCAACATGCCGATTGTATCGGTTTCAAGTCTGACGGGCATCGCTACTCACCTTCGGAAAATTGTAAGCTTTACTTATCAAATCGAAATCGACTCGACAAGCGAGCGCTCGGCCCGGCCGAACTGCTTCGAATTGCCAAGCAATCGATCACAGAAAGATCACTTTGAAGCACGCGCGATGACAACTCCGTGCCTCGCGGACGCGTGATTTGAACGTGTCCGGAAGGCAGGCCCACAGTCTGGTTCGGGGGCAATCAGGCTCCCGGCTTAATGGGAGAGATAACATGTTCAAGACAATTTTCGCCGCCACGGCTCTCGTTGCCAGCCTGTCGGCTCCGGCCCTTGCGGCCGGGGCCTGTGACGACGCGTCGGTCATGAAGACCGAGGAAATGGCCAAGGGCATGACCGATCCGATGAAGAAGGACGCGATGATGATGGCCATGAAGGAAGTCGACAGCGCCAAGATGGCGATGAAGGACGGCAAAACCGACGAGTGCTCGATGCATCTCGACAACGCCATGAAGGCGACCGAAGGCAAGTAAGCTTCGCGCTTTTTGCGCGGGTTGGGCCTCGCCTGGCCCTGCCCGCATCCTGCCTCACCGCATCTTGACGGAAGCATCGCCGCAAGGTCGAATGGATCTTCACGCGCGAGGAGATTCCATGACGCAGACCCTGCTTTTCGGCGCCTTTCTGGCGGCTCTTTTTTACGTCCTCATTCCCGGCCCTGCCTTTCTCGCTCTTCTCGGCATCGGCGCCGGGCAAGGCCGCAAGGCGGGCGCGCTGTTCATGGGCGGACATCTGGCCGGCGACCTGCTCTGGTCGACATTGGCCCTGGTGGCGATCGTCGGCGCAAAGACGATCGGCAGCACGGTCTTCGATATTCTCGGCCTTCTGTGCGGCTTTTATCTCGCCTGGATCGGGTGGAGCGCGCTTCGGGCCAAACCGAACGGCGAGAACCGGCCTTTGTTGGTCATCGAACGGCCGTATCGCCGTGGCCTCATCTTCGGCCTGACCAACCCGAAGGGCTACCCGGTGGCGCTGGCGACATTTACCGCCCTGCTTGCCGGCTCTTCCAATGCGCTGGATTTTGATGCATTGCCGGCGCTGCTCGCCGTTTCCTTCCTCGGGTTCCTTGCCGCCGATATCATTCTCATCGGCATCATCGGCGCCTCGGTCGTGCGGCGCTTCTACCGCCGCCACGAACTGGCGATCGTGCGTCTATCCGGCGTGCTGTTCATGGGCTTTGCCGTACAAGCAATCTGGCATGCAGCACCCGGACTATTGGGAGTGCGCAAACCTTGACCAGCGGCCCGCAAGCGCCCACCTGACAATCTTGATATTTCCACAATCGCTGCCGACAACAGCAGCAGCACCCGCCACCACCGCATAATTCCTTAAATCGGAATTGATTTAAGGAAAAATTATGCAGCAAATTTAAGTGCTGCAGCGACCTTTGCGCGTCATGAATGACGCGCGGCGCTGTAGCGGGGCATACCGGAATACGAAAGGACTGCCATGACGTCGAATCCCGCGCTGAACCCTGCCATCACAGACTGGAACGGCCCGGATGGGCTGCCGCGCTTCGAAGCGGTCAGCGACAGCGATTTTGCAGCGTCGTTCGAGGCGGCGCTTGCTGACCATGAAACCGAAATCGACGCCATTGCCGCCAATCCGGACGCTGCGACCTTCGAAAACACCATCATTGCCCTTGAGACCGCCGGCGACGCGCTGTCGCGGGTGTCGTCACTGTTCTGGAACCGGGCCGGCGCCCACACCAACGACGCCATCCAGGCGCTAGAGCGGGACATCTCGCCGAAGATGTCGCGGCATTACTCGAAGATCGGCATGAACGCGGCGCTGTTTTCCCGGATCGACCAGCTCTGGGAAACGCGCGAGAGCCTGGGGCTCAATCTCGAGCAGACGCGCGTGCTGGAGCGCCACTGGAAGGGTTTCGTCAAATCCGGCGCCAAGCTGCCGAAACCGGAACAGGAAACCCTGGCCGGGATCAACGAAAAGCTCGCGGGGCTGAGCACCCAATTCGGCCAGAACGTCCTTGCCGACGAGAAGGGTTGGTCGCTTATTCTCACCGATGGACCGGAACTCGAAGGGCTACCAGACTTCCTCAAGGATGCCATGGCATCGGCCGCCCGCGAACGCGGCGAAGACGGCAAATATGCCGTGACGCTGTCGCGCTCGATCATCGAGCCTTTTCTGACGTTCTCGGAACGCCGCGATCTGCGCGAACAGGCTTTCAAGGCCTGGATTGCGCGCGGCGAAAACCCGGGCGAGACCGACAATCGCGGCATCATCCGCGAGACGCTGGCGCTTCGCAGCGATGTCGCCAAACTGCTCGGCTATGGCAACTTCGCCGAGTTGAAGCTCGACAACACCATGGCAAAGACCCCGGCCGCGGTGAACGGTCTCTTGCGCGCAGTCTGGGAAAAAGCCGTGAAGCGCGCCCGCGAGGAAGAAGCCGATATCGCCGGGCTGATCGCTGAAGACGGCAAGAACCATGATGTGATGCCCTGGGACTGGCGCTTCTACTCCGAGCGCATCCGCGCCCGGAAGTTCAATTTCTCCGAAGCCGAACTGAAGCCCTACCTGCAGCTGGAAAAAATCATCGAGGCCTGCTTCGATGTCGCCAACCGGCTGTTCGGCATTCGCGCTGTCGAGAAGAAGGGCATCGTTGCCTATCATCCGGACGTGCGCGTCTTCGAGATTCGCGACGCTGAGAACAAGCTCGTCGCGCTTTTCCTCGGCGACTATTTCGCCCGCAGTTCGAAGCGGTCCGGTGCCTGGATGAGCGCATTCCAGTCCCAGCACAAGCTGCCGCTGAAAAACGGCAAAACAGGCGAAATGCCGATCATCTACAATGTTTGCAACTTCGCAAAGCCTGCAGACGGAAAACCGGCGCTGCTTTCGCTCGACGACGCCCGCACGCTGTTCCACGAATTCGGCCACGCGCTGCACGGCATGCTGTCGGACGTGACCTACCCCTCGGTCTCGGGCACGGCGGTTTCCCGCGATTTCGTCGAATTGCCGTCGCAGCTTTACGAACACTGGCTGACCGTGCCGGCGATCCTCAAGCAATATGCCGTGCATTTTGAGACCGGCGAGCCGATGCCGCAGGCCCTGCTCGACAAGGTTCTCGCTGCCCGCACCTTCAATGCCGGCTTCAATACGGTTGAATTCACCTCGTCGGCGATCGTCGACATGGAATTCCATACCCGCGGCCCGATCGATGATCCGATGGCGATACAGGGCGAAATCCTCACTGAGCTCGGCATCCCGAAATCGCTGGTCATGCGTCACGCTTCGCCGCATTTCCAGCACATCTTCGCCGGCGGATATTCGGCCGGGTACTATTCCTACATGTGGTCGGAAGTGCTCGATGCCGACGCCTTCGCCGCCTTCGAGGAGACCGGCGATCCATTCGATACAGGGATGGCGATGAAGCTGAAGGACCACATCTATTCCGTCGGCGGATCGATCGACCCGGAAGATGCCTACAAGACCTTCCGCGGCAAGCTGCCGAGCCCAGATGCGATGCTGGCCAAGAAAGGGCTGGCTGCCTGAAGCGCGGTTGAAAACCACGCGTCATAAAACGGAAATCGATCTGTCACCGCTCCTTCAGCGCGCCGACATGAATCCCTGCTTAATTCTGCGCCCGGACGGACCGTTTGTCCGGGTTAAGAACAGGAGATATCCATGTCGAGCATACTGAAATCCGTCACCCGCCGGACGCTGCTTCAGGGCGCCGGCGCAACCGGTCTCGTCGCCGCTTCCGGCCTTGCGATGCCCTTCTACGCCCGCGCCGCCAATGCGCCGCAATTCACCCACGGCGTTCAATCGGGAGATGTCGATGCGTCCTCCGGCATGATCTGGACGCGCGTCGACCGCCCGTCCCGCATCCAGATGGAGATATCGACGGTCGAGAGCTTCAGGGACGCCGTCAAGCTGGCTCCGATGAACGCCCTGCCGGAAAGCGATTTCACCATGAAGCGGCTGATCGAAAACCTGCCGTCGGACCAGGATATCTTCTACCGCTTCGTTGCCGCCGACCTGCAGGATATCAATGTGGTCTCCGAGCCGATCGTCGGCCGTTTCCGCACCGGTCCATCCTCGCGCCGCAGTGTCCGCTTCGCCTGGTCCGGCGACACGGCGGGCCAGGGTTTCGGTATCGATGAGAAGGGCATGTATACCTACGGCACGATGGCCAGGCATCAGCCCGACTTCTTCATCCATTCCGGCGACACGATCTATGCCGACGGCGCGCTCAAGGACAGTCTCGACCTGGCCGACGGCTCCAAGTGGATCAACAAGGTCGTCACCGAAGAGAAGCGCAAGGTTGCCGAAACGCTCGCCGAATATCGCGGCCAGTGGAAGTACAATATGATGGACGAACACGTCCGTGCCCTGTCGGCCGTCTGTCCGACCTTCTTCCAGTGGGACGACCATGAGGTCCTCAACAACTGGTCGGATTCCAAGAATCTTATGGGCGACGACCGCTATACCGAAAAGTCCATCCACATGCTCTCGGCCCGCGCGGCCCGCGCCTTCCACGAGATGACGCCGATCCGCTACACGCCGGCCGAGCCGGGCCGTGTCTACCGCAAAATCTCCTATGGGCCGATGCTGGACGTTTTCTTCATCGACCTCAGATCCTATCGCGGCCCCAATGGCGAGAGCAAGGAAACGGTGATCGACGACAACTCGCGTATTATCGGCGCCGAGCAGATCGCCTGGCTCAAGCGCGAACTCGCCAATTCGCGCGCCACCTGGAAGGTGCTTGCCTGCGATATGCCGCTCGGTGTGATCGTCTGGGACAACTTCAAGGAGCTGAAGGGCGCGGAAGCTGTCGCCAACGGCGATAACGGCAAGGCCAGCGGCCGCGAACTCGAGATCGCCGACCTCTTGCGCTACATCAAGAATGCAGGCATCGCCAACACCATCTGGCTGACCGCCGACGTACACTACACGGCCGCCCATTATTACAATCCCGACAAGGCGCAATTCCAGGATTTCGCCCCGTTCTGGGAATTCGTCTCGGGTCCGCTGCATGCCGGCAGCTTCGGCCCGAACGACATGGACATAACCTTCGGCCCCGAAGTCAAGTTCGTCAGCGCGCCAACCAAGGAGCAGGGCCAGAACCTTCCGCCATCGGCCGGTCTGCAGTTCTTCGGCCTCGTCGATATTGACGGTGCAACCGAGCAGCTCACCGTTCGGCTGATGAACCGCGACGACCAGGAGCTCTGGAAGATCACGCTCGATCCTGCCCGCGCGGCCTGACGTGCACAACGCTGCGCGGTGAGACTGGATGTCCGGTCTCGCCGCGCCTCTGGCGCTACGACCGGGAGCGTGTGACAAAACTGTCGCCGAAGTTTCGAAAAACCGTCATTCCGCCTTCAAGAGACTGACATGATCGAGCCGCTAGGCTGGCTCGGGTTTCAGGTGATTCCCGAGACGGTACCGGAGGCCGATTTGGTCGATATTCAGGATACGCTGACCCGCCGCTCCTTTCTGCTTTCTGCAGGTGCTGCCGGGTTTGCCGCCACATCCGTTCTTGCCACGCCATTTTATTCCCGAAGCTACGGCAGGCCCTCGTTCACGCACGGCGTCCAGTCGGGCGATGTCGATACCAAGTCCGGCATGATCTGGACGCGGGCCGACCGGCCGTCGCGGATCGCAGTCGAATATTCGACGACCGAGAGCTTTTCCGCCCCGGTGCGGCTGCCGCCGATCGACGCGCTGCCCGGCAGCGACTTCACCGTGAAATGCGCGCTCGATCATCTCCTGCCCGATCAGGACATCTTCTACCGTTTTACCGCGACCGACCTTTACGACAGCAACAGCGTTTCCGAGCCGGTCACCGGCCGGTTCCGCACCGCGCCGCTGCGCCGCCGCTCGGTTCGCTTCGTCTGGTCGGGCGATACGGCCGGGCAAGGCTGGGGCATCGATGATACCGGCATGAAGACCTACTCGACCATGCAGCTGCACGAGCCGGATTTCTTCATCCATTCCGGCGACACGATCTATGCCGACAACCCGATTCCCGACGAAATTCCGCTGAGCGACGGCACGATCTGGAAGAACCGCATCGTCACGCCGGAAAAGCGCGAGGTTGCCCGCACGCTCGATGAATACAGGGGCCAGTGGAAATACAATCTGCTCGACGATCACGTCCGCGCCCTGAACGCCGCATGCCCGACCTTCTACCAATGGGACGACCATGAAGTTTTGAACAACTGGTCGGCATCGACCGATCTTCGCGATGACCCGCGTTATCCGGACAAGGACGTCTCCGTCTACGCGAGCCGGGCCATGCAGGCGTTCCAGGAGATGACGCCGATCCGCGCCATTCCCGCCCAGCCAGGCCGCATCTTCCGCAAGATCCCCTATGGCCGGCTGCTCGACGTCTTCTTCGTCGATCTGCGCTCCTATCGTGAAGCCAATCAGGGCGGCGGCGATGAGCTGTTCGGCTGGCGGCAAGCAGACTGGCTGAAACGGGAACTGGCCGCGTCAAAGGCGACGTGGAAGGTGATCGCCTGCGATATGCCCATCGGCCTCGTCGTCTGGGACGACTTTGCCAACAGGCGCGGCTCCGATGCGATCGCCAATGGCGACAACGGCAAGCCGGCCGGCCGCGAGACCGAATTTGCCGAAATCCTCACCTTCATCCGCGACAACGCCATCCAGAACATCGTCTGGCTGACGGCGGACGTGCACTACACCGCCGCCCATCACTACGATCCGGCCCGCGCCGCCTTCAAGGACTTCCTGCCGTTCTGGGAGTTCGTTTCCGGACCGCTGCATTCCGGCACCTACGGCCCGAAGGAACTGGACATGACCTTCGGCCCGGATGTCCGCTTCATCAAGGCCGCGGGCACCGGCATCGACCAGAACCTGCCGCCGTCTGCCGGCCTGCAATTCTTCGGCCTTGTCGATATCAACGGCCAGACCGAACAGATGACGGTTCGGCTGATGGACCGGGACGACCGCGAACTCTGGCAGGTCACCCTCGATCCGGCTGGAAATTCCGTATGAAATGGCGGCGAGATTCACCGTCTCTCAAGACTTTGCCGCCATCCCCCCTTTCGCAAATGCAAAAAAACCTGTATGAGCCGCGCAATTGAAGATGCGGCGTGCCTAAGATACGCCCCGAAACCTCCGAGTATTCACACATGAAAATGCGCAACATCGCGATCATCGCACACGTTGACCATGGGAAAACCACGCTTGTCGACGAACTTCTGAAGCAGTCGGGTTCGTTCCGCGACAACCAGCGCACGACCGAGCGCATGATGGATTCGAACGATCTCGAAAAAGAGCGCGGCATCACCATTCTTGCCAAGGCCACTTCGATCGAGTGGAAGGGTACCCGCATCAACATCGTCGACACCCCCGGCCACGCCGACTTCGGCGGTGAAGTCGAGCGTATCCTGTCGATGGTCGATGGCGCGATCGTTCTGGTCGACAGCTCGGAAGGTCCGATGCCGCAGACCAAGTTCGTGGTTTCCAAGGCGCTGAAGGTCGGCCTTCGCCCGATCGTCGCGATCAACAAGATCGACCGTCCGGACGGCCGCCACGAGGAAGTCATCAACGAAGTCTTCGACCTCTTCGCGAACCTCGACGCGACCGACGAGCAGCTCGACTTCCCGATTCTCTACGGTTCGGGCCGCAACGGCTGGATGAACGTCAATCCGGAAGGTCCGAAGGAAGAGGGCCTCGCGCCGCTTCTCGACCTCGTTCTCAAGCACGTTCCAGAGCCGAGCGTCGGCGACGAAGACGGCGCCTTCCGCATGATCGGCACGATCCTGGAAGCCAACCCCTTCCTTGGCCGCATCATCACCGGCCGCATCCACTCCGGTTCGATCAAGCCAAACCAGGCCGTCAAGGTTCTCGGCCAGGACGGCAAGCTGATCGAAAACGGCCGTATCTCCAAGATCCTCGCTTTCCGTGGCATCGAGCGGACACCGATCGACGAAGCGCATGCGGGCGACATCGTCGCGATCGCCGGCCTGTCCAAGGGTACGGTCGCCGACACATTCTGCGATCCCTCGGTCACCGAGGCGCTGCATGCCCAGCCGATCGATCCGCCAACGGTCACCATGTCCTTCATCGTCAACGATAGTCCGCTCGCCGGCACCGAAGGCGACAAGGTCACCTCGCGTGTCATCCGCGACCGCCTGTTCAAGGAAGCCGAAGGCAACGTCGCGCTGAAGATTGAAGAAGCCGAAGGCAAGGATTCGTTCTACGTCTCCGGCCGTGGCGAATTGCAGCTGGCCGTTCTGATCGAAACCATGCGCCGCGAAGGTTTTGAGCTTGCCGTATCGCGTCCGCGCGTCGTCATGCACAAGGACGAAGCCACCGGCCAGATGCTGGAGCCTGTCGAAGAAGTCGTTATCGACGTCGATGAGGAACATTCCGGCATCGTCGTCCAGAAGATGTCCGAGCGCAAAGCTGAAATGGCCGAGCTTCGCCCGTCCGGCGGCAACCGCGTTCGTCTGAAGTTCTTCGCACCGACCCGCGGCCTGATCGGCTACCAGTCGGAACTTTTGACCGATACGCGCGGCACCGCAATCATGAACCGCCTGTTCCACGAATATCAGCCTTACAAGGGCGATATTGGTGGCCGCGTTCAGGGCGTTCTGCTCTCCAACGATGCCGGCGAATCCGTCGCCTACGCCATGTTCAACCTGGAAGACCGCGGCCCGATGATCATCGACGCCGGCGAGAAGGTCTATGCCGGCATGATCATCGGCATCCACACGCGTGACAACGATCTCGAAGTGAACGTGCTGAAGGGCAAGAAGCTCACCAACATGCGCGCCTCCGGCAAGGACGAAGCCGTCAAGCTGACCCCGCCGATCCGCATGACGCTCGACCGCGCGCTGTCCTGGATTCAGGACGACGAACTGGTCGAAGTGACGCCGAAGAACATCCGCCTGCGCAAGATGTACCTCGACAGCAACGACCGCAAGCGTTTCGAAAAATCGCGCGGCGCTGCATAAGCAGACGGTTCCAGCGAAATGAACAAGGGCGCAGCGATATCGATCGCTGCGCCCTTTTTCGTTCCGGACGTTGTACTCACCGGATTATATCAGGATTTCAGAGCGCCGCTTTTCTTGGCCGTCCAGGTGGCGATATAGTCCATCAGCGCATTGTTCAGGCAGTCGGACGGCGTCAGGCCGAGTTCGCTCAGACGGGCGCGGATGGCCGGCATATCGGCAGGGTCCGTGCCGGATTCGATAATAGAGGAAACGAAGGCGGCGAAACCGGGTGGCGACCAGCCGTCCTCCTGGAAGCGTTCCGGATGGATGAAATCCAGCCCCTGGAAAGGATGCTCCCGCACCACCGGGCCGTACATATGAACGCCGCAGCCCGTGCAGGCATGGCGCTGGATCAATGCCGTCTTGTCGACGACCTCAAGCTTGTCGCCGTTTTCGAGCACGGTAATCTTGTCATGCGGAACGACCGCGACGACCGAAAACGTCGCGCCGGCCGGCTTCCAGCATTTGGTGCAGCCGCAGGCGTGGTTATGGGCGACGTCGCCCTCGACCTTGACCCGCACGGGCCTGTCGGCGCACGCGCAGACCAGAACGCCGCCCGTGAAGCCGGACGCGCCCTTGGGCACGCCCTTGTCGAGCAATGGATGTAGAGAAACGGTAGCAGGCATGTTCTCCTCCCGTGCCGGGTTTTGTGTATCCCGCCTCCCCCACGCCGGCAGATCGCAGCAAGGCGTCTTACGCAGCAGCATATCACGATGGCGAAAAGAGTCTTCCGGCATCCCGAGCACACCGGAAGCGGCATGTGCCTCCGGATCCCCGGTCCCCTGCGGCACAAAAAAACCCTGTCATCGCTGACAGGGTTTTTGAATGACCGCTTGACCGGTGCTTACGCTGCTTCTTCCTGCGCGTCGTCTTCTTCGATAGCCTTGCCGCGCTTCGGACCCTTGTTCAGGTTCGTTTCGACAAGACGGACAGCTTCGGTTTCCGACATCTTGTTCACGGCTGCGATTTCGCGCGCCATGCGATCAAGTGCGGCTTCGTAAAGCTGACGTTCGGAATAGGACTGTTCCGGCTGGTTTTCAGCACGGTAGAGGTCGCGCACGACTTCGGCGATCGAGATCAGGTCCCCGGAATTGATCTTGGCATCATATTCCTGCGCACGGCGGGACCACATGGTCCGCTTGACGCGTGCCCTGCCCTGGACGACCTTCAATGCACGTTCGACGAAATCGGTCTCGGAGAGCTTACGCATGCCAATGGAGACGGCTTTTGCGACCGGAACCTTGAGGCGCATCTTGTCCTTTTCGAAATCGATGACAAACAGTTCGAGCGACATGCCCGCAACCACCTGGTCTTCAATTGCTACAATTTGTCCAACGCCATGTGCCGGGTAAACGATCGATTCACCGGTCTTGAAGCCATGGCGTGTTGAAGATTTTTTCTGCTGGGTCGTCATTCGTTTCAAAAACTCCCTGTTACGCTCCCGGCAACAGGCCGGGGGCCGGGTCAGTCAGGCCCGGGATGGACGGGGGCACCGTCGGGTGACTCCATGCTGATCCGTTCCAACGGTCGTCAAATCGATCTTCTGCGGGGCGATCACACACAAGCAACTGCCGTTGCGTATTTGGGGTCAGCCGCGCAGTGGGATTCTTTTGCTTTCGTGATGGTTTCGGGCACACGTAAGTGCCACGATGTGGATCAGTATTTCGACCCTATCATAAAAAACAGCGGAAATCAATAATTTGCTTTACAACGGCCATCAAGGCCAACCAGCCCGTCACGGACATGGTTAAGCCATGATTCCCCAAATTCCGCCATTTTTTGCAGCCGGGAAAACCAACCCGCGACCGGCTGCCCGAAGCCTATCGGTCAGTCGCCCTGACCGGGCTTCGGCGAAAAGTATTTCTCGTACTTGCCTTCTTCGCCGTCCATTTCCTTGGCTTCCGGCATCTCATCACGCTTGACGGTGAGATTGGGCCATTGTGTGGCGAAGTCGGCATTCAGCTTCAGCCACTTATCGAGGCCCGGTTCGGTATCGGGCTTGATGGCCCCGGCCGGACATTCCGGTTCGCAGACGCCGCAGTCAATGCACTCGTCAGGATGAATGACCAGAAAATTCTCGCCTTCGTAGAAGCAGTCCACCGGGCACACTTCAACGCAATCGGTATATTTGCAGCGTATGCAATTGTCGGTCACGACATACGTCATGAGGTACTCCAGCGATTCTCACGTTTGACGGCAGACAGGAACCAGAAGAGAGGTCCGCTTATCCGCATCCGTTCGGGGATACCAGCCCGCCAACGTCTTTCGGGACGCAACATGGCTGCTCATTTACCCCGTGAGGTAAAGGCTTTGCAGGGGCTTTGCAAGAATAATCCATGCGCCAAACGGCCGCCCCGCGGGACAGTTTTCTAATCCTTTACTATTCCTGATGCCAGCCCTGCTTGAGCCTGTCGACGTCGCGGCGTTCCTTCTTGGTCGGCCGGCCGCTGCCGCGTTCGCGCGTTGCCTGCTCAAAGGCATTCGGCTTTTCGCCGGGAACAGCCGCCGGCGTCAGGTCTTCATAGAGAAGGCGGGCTTCCTCGTAAGGTCCGCGCCGGACGCCGGGAAGCAGAACGCGCACTATCGTGTCGCGCCGGTCAAGCGAGACAACAACCACATCGCCGGCTTTCACCGCATGCGAGGGCTGGGTAATCCGGGCGTCGTTCACCCGGACATCGCCGGACTCGATCGCCTTCTGGGCGATCGAGCGGGACTTTTGCAGGCGCGTGAAGAACAGCCATTTGTCGAGACGCTGGCGGAGAACCGGCAGGGACTGAGGCTGTTTTCCACCCATCCTGTTACCTTTGGGGCCTTATTTCTTCATCTGCTCCTTCAGGGCAGCGAGCTTGGCGAAAGGCGAATCCGGATCCATCGGCTTTTCCTTGCGCGGCGGACGGGCCTCGAACTTGGCGGCCTGCGGCTTTCCGCCGCGGTCGTTGCGATCCGGACGATCCTGGCGGTCGCCCTTCTCATGCCGCTGGCCGCCCTGGGGCTTGCCACCGTCACGGCCGCGATTGCGGTCAGGCCTGCCGCCGCCACCCGGCTTGCGATTGTCGTCGCCGCGCGCCTCACGACGGCCTTCACCGTCACGGCGCGGCTCGCCGCCTTCACGGCGGGCTTCGCCCTGCGGTGCCCGGTTGTTGCCACCGCGGCGATCACCCTGCGGGCGTCCACCCGAGCGCTGGTTGTCGTTGCGGCTGCCCGGACGCCACAGGAGAACCGGCTTGGCTTCAACGGGCTCGGCCAGTTCGCTGGCCTGCTCCGCGATCACGGCCTGCTCAGTGCCTGCAGCTTCAGCTTCGGCGGCAACCGGAGCAGTCTCCGTTGCCGGTTCAGGCGCAGGCTCGGAAGCATGGGCTTCTTCACCGGCTGCGTCCGCGTCATCGTGATCGGCCGCCTCAGCCGGTGCGTCGGAAACCGCGGTATCCGCTGCCGGTGCGGCAGATCCGGACTGCGCGGCGAGGAATGCAGCGGCATCCTCCACCTTTACGGCATCGGCCCGGTAGCCGAGACCCTTGAGGATCTCTTCCATATCGTCCGGCGTGGCACCGAGGATGGAAAGCATCGCAGTCGTTGCGGTAAAGCGGCGGCCGTCATAGGCACCGTCCGGGCGCGCCGTCGTGCCCGGCTTCCACTGCAGGAGCGGACGGATCAGGTCAGCCAGACGCTCGAGGATATCGATGCGGACGGCACGCTTTCCAAGGAAACGGAAACCGGCCAGCTTGTAGAAGGTGCGCTCGAAGGCCGGATCGGTGACCACCGAGGTGCGGCCTGCGGCCAGCACGGGGATGAGATCGCCATAGCCGGGCTTGTCGAGACCGTCATTCTTCAACGCCCAGAGAAGGGTGATGAGTTCCGCCGGAGCCGGCTTCAGAAGTGCCGGCATGAAGATGTGGTAGGCGCCGAAGCGGATGCCGTGGCGGCGGATCGAGGCGCGGGCCTCCTGGTCCAGCGACTTGACGTCATCGGCGACATCGCGGCGGAACATGACGCCGAGATTTTCAACGAGCTGGAAAGCCAGACCCTTGGCGAGACCTTCAAGGTCTTCGGCGCGCGACAGATCGTCGAGCGGCTTGAGGACCGTCGAGATATGATGATTGACGAAGCGCTCGATGCGGGCGAGCACATGATCACGGGCATTGCCCTGCAGCTGCTCGTCGGCGAGCAACAGCACGCGCGGACGCATCACATGGTCGCTGGCCGTCAGCCGCGCCACAGGGTCGCCGAGCCAGCGCACGAGACCATCCGACGACAAAGCCAGGTCAGCATTGCCCGCGGCATGCAGCCTTGCTGCCCGCGCTTCGAATTCGAGAGCCAGCGCTTTTTGCGCAGCCCCCTGCGCTGCACGCGCGTCAAGACCATCCGTCACTGTCGCCAGCGTGAAACGGAACCCGGCCAATTGTCCCACATGATGACCTTCAACGAAGACATCGCCATTTACACTGATTTCAGCTTCCAACATCGCATTCTCTCTCAGGCGCTTCATGAGCACAGATGTCCTGCGATCAACAAAGCGTTTCGTCAACCTTTCATGTAACGCGTCGGACAATCGATCTTCGATTTCCCGCGTCTTTTCTTGCCAGTGTGTCGGATCGGCAAGCCATCCCGGACGGTTGGACACATAGGTCCATGTCCTAATTTGTGCAATTCTCGCGGACAATGTATCGATTTCACCATCCGTATGGTCCGCGCGGCGAACCTGTTCGGCCATGAAATCTTCGTTCACTGTGCCACGCCGGACGAGATCGGCATAGAGTGTCGAAATCAGATCGGCATGTTGCGCCGGCGTTATACGCCGGTAGTCGGGAAGCGCACAGGCCTCCCACAGCTTCTCTACACGCTCAGGTGTCGTTGCGACACTTGTAACTTCCGGATAGCGCGAAAGATAGTCCAATGCCTGTTGATCGACAGCCGGTAGGGCTCGCGTCAGCCCATGCACGGCAGGTGCGGCATCCAGGCTCTTCTTCAGGGCCTGGATAGACGCATAGTTGAGAGACTTCGACCGCCACTGCAGCACGCGCACCGGATCGAACTGATGCGATTCGATCCGGTGGACCAGTTCGTTGTCGAATGGCTCCACCCGCGAGGTGACGCCGAATGTTCCGTCGCGCAGATGGCGGCCGGCACGGCCGGCGATCTGCGCCAGTTCGCCCGGATTGAGATTGCGGAACTGGTAGCCGTCATATTTGCGGTCCTGGGCGAACGCGACATGATCGACGTCAAGGTTCAAGCCCATGCCGATCGCGTCTGTCGCCACCAGATACTCGACATCGCCGGCCTGATAGAGCGCCACCTGCGCATTGCGCGTGCGGGGCGACAGGGCTCCGAGCACCACAGCGGCACCGCCGCGCTGACGGCGGATCAATTCGGCGATCGCATAGACTTCCTCGGCCGAAAACGCGACGATCGCAGTCCGTTGCGGCAGACGCGTGATCTTCTTGGAGCCGGCATAGAGCAGCTGCGACAGCCGGGGGCGCTCGACGACGGTGATACCCGGCAGCAGATGTTCAAGGATCGGCCGCATGGTGGAAGCGCCGAGCAACAGCGTCTCGACGCGGCCACGCAGATGCATCAGCCGGTCGGTAAAGATATGGCCGCGCTCCAGGTCGCCGGCGAGCTGCACCTCGTCGATGGCGACGAAGGCAGCCTTGGTCTCGCGCGGCATCGCCTCGACGGTGCAGACCGAGAAACGCGCCATATGCGGCGTGATCTTTTCCTCGCCGGTAATCAACGCAACATTGTGGGCGCCGACCTTTTCGACGACACGGGTATAGACCTCGCGCGCCAAAAGCCGCAGCGGCAAGCCGATCACGCCAGACTCGTGCGCGACCATGCGCTCGATCGCATAATGCGTCTTGCCGGTATTGGTGGGGCCGAGCACCGCGATCACGCCGCGGCCACTCAAGATCATCGGTTGGTCAGGCACTATATCGATCCTGCGCACTTTCAATCTGCGAAGGCCATTCACGGCGTTTCAAGGCCGTTTCAACCGGCGCAGAACACATGCCCACGCGAAAGCACAAACGCAAGGGGCGTGGGGTCACGAAACGTCGCAAATGGAGCATTCGGCCCATATTTCCACCCTCAATCTCCAGATTCTGGAACAGCGGTGGAACGAATCAGCGACGAAACGCAGACTCGAGGGGATTCAGGTTTTGTTCACCGCTAGATGTTGACTTCCTAAGCCGGATTCGCACCAAATGCTGAATCGATGTTTTTGGCGTCAATTTGCTCAAAAAATGAACATTGCAAACCACGCGGCAAGCGTGACGATTTTGAGATTCAGAATCCAAATAACTGAATACACGGGAAAAATTAACCATGCTTCCGGGAGAGCAAAAAACCCCTCAAATATTAGTAATTTTTAAAGTATAAGCCAGAACAAACCGGGTACTCATCGCAGGGGCGACCGTTTTCGGCGCGATTTCCGCCCCGTCCGGTGTTTCCACGGAGATGCACGTCCTTCGCCAGATTCAGATCGGAATTCAAACTGACAATTGCCCTGCGCGGCCTCGATTGGGGAAAAGCAACGGCGGCCGCCCAAACAGCCGTGCAGGCTTATTTTCACTAGCCCGTTAACACCTCAACCAAAGCAGGAACGAATCGGCGACATATCAAAGACACGGCCTGGTTCCCGGTCTGTTCACCGCAACATATGGTGTAAAATCAAATTATCAACCATATGAAACGGTGGATAAACCCAGATCCGGCATCAACCGGGTCCGGCGCGTTAATCTTTTCCGGCAAAGCAAAACGGCGCCCGTGAAGGCGCCGCTGGCTATAAATTGACAAACTTGATCAGACGAAGAACTGACCGCCATTGGCCGAAATCGTCGATCCCGTGATGAATCCCGCATCGTCCGAGGCCAGGAAGACCACGCAGCGTGCGATCTCCTCCGGCTCGCCGAGGCGGCCAACGGGTATCTGCGGAATGATGCGCTCGGTCAGCACCTTTTCCGGGATAGCCCGCACCATTTCCGTGCCGATATAGCCGGGGCAAATGGCGTTGACGGTGATGCCCTTGGCAGCGCCTTCCTGGGCCAAGGCCTTGGTAAACCCGAGATCGCCAGCCTTGGACGCCGAATAATTGACCTGCCCCATTTGGCCTTTCTGGCCGTTGATCGAGGAAATATTGATCACCCGGCCGAAATTGCGGTCGCGCATACCGGTCCAGACCGGATGGGTCATGTTGAAAAGGCCGGTGAGGTTGGTATCGATAACGGCGCTCCAGTTCTCCGGCGTCATCTTGTGGAACATGGCGTCGCGGGTGATGCCGGCATTGTTGACCAGCACCTCCACCGGGCCGAGTTCATCGACGACACGGGCTATGCCGGCGGTACAGGCTGCATAGTCGGACACATCCCATTTGTAAGTCGGAATACCGGTGGCTTCGGTAAAGGCCCGAGCCGTCTCGTCATTGCCGGCGTAATTTGCCGCGACCTTGTATCCTGCCGCCTTCAAGGCGATGGATATTGCCGCGCCGATACCGCGCGACCCGCCTGTGACCAATGCTACCCTGCTCATCCGGTTCTCTCCCCTGCTGCATCATTCCTGTTTAGACGCCGGCGCTCGACGGCGCAGAACAGTTCTTCCGGCTCTCGCCATGAAATTTTCTCCGGCCTCAAAGGCCGGAGCAATCACCTCATCCTAGATTGTCACAGCCGTTCGACACACATGGCGACGCCCATGCCGCCACCGATGCAGAGCGTCGCAAGCCCCTTGGACACGCCACGACGCTTCATCTCGAACAGCAGTGTATTCAGCACACGCGCACCGGACGCGCCGATCGGATGGCCGATGGCAATGGCGCCGCCATTGACGTTGACGATCGACGTATCCCAGCCGAGATCCTTGTTGACGGCGCAGGCCTGGGCCGCAAACGCCTCGTTGGCTTCGACAAGCTC
Organism: Pararhizobium sp. YC-54; assembly: GCF_025847205.1. Classification (GTDB taxonomy): domain Bacteria; phylum Pseudomonadota; class Alphaproteobacteria; order Rhizobiales; family Rhizobiaceae; genus Pararhizobium. The sequence goes on from NZ_JAOYTH010000003.1 coordinate 240,473, forward strand.
GACATCGGCAACCGACCAGCCGGCCTTTTCCAGAGCCTTGCGGGAGGCTGGAATAGGTCCGGTTCCCATGATCTGCGGATCGACACCGGCCGTTGCCCAGGAGACGATGCGGGCGAGCGGCTGGATGCCACGGCGTCCGGCTTCGGCTTCGGTCATCAGAAGCGTTGCGGCGGCACCATCATTGAGCCCCGAAGCGTTGGCGGCGGTGACCGTGCCTTCCTTGTCGAAGGCCGGGCGAAGCTTGGCCATCGATTCCAGCGTCGCACCGTGACGGATATACTCGTCCTGATCGACGGTGACGTCACCCTTGCGGCCCTTGACGATGAAGGGAATGATCTCGTCGGCAAAGCGCCCGGCCTTCTGGGCGGCTTCGGCCTTGTTCTGCGAACCAAGCGCAAACACATCCTGGTCCTCGCGCGAAAGCTGCCATTTCTTGGCGACATTCTCAGCCGTAGTACCCATGTGATAACCGTAGAAAGCGTCGGTCAGGCCGTCCTTGATCATCGTATCGATCATCTTGAAATCACCCATCTTGACGCCGCCGCGCAAGTGCGCGCAGTGCGGTGCCATCGACATGGATTCCATACCGCCGGCAACGATGATCTTCGCATCGCCGGTTGCAATCTGCTGCATGCCGAGCGCGACTGCGCGCAAGCCTGAGCCGCAGAGCTGGTTCATGCCCCAGGCTGTCGCCTCCTGTGGAATGCCGGCCTTCATCGCCGCCTGGCGGGCCGGGTTCTGGCCTTCACCGGCAGAGAGGACCTGACCGAGGATCACCTCATCGACCTCGGCGGCGGCGACACCGGCGCGCTCGAGCACCCCCTTGATGACTGCAGCGCCAAGTTCATGGGCGGGAGTATTGGCGAAGGAGCCGTTGAACGATCCAACCGCAGTGCGGCCCGCACTGGCGATGACGATGGAGGGAGTGCTCATCAGATATTTCCTCGTTCTTTTTTCGCAATTGCTAAAGACTGGCAAAGGTCATCGCGCAAGTCAAACGCCTTGATACAACGACGGCAGTTTCGCATCGCAATCCGGGGGCCAGTGCAAAATTTTGCACCTGCGTCCACGCAACGCACAAAGAGATTGTCAGAACCGGTTTTTTGCGGGTACTCTGAAAAACACAATAAAGACGGGAGCATGGGGAGGAGACCCAGATGGCTAAACACGACGGTCAGATCGTAATCAAGAAATACGCCAACCGGAGGCTCTACAATACCGGGACAAGCACCTATGTGACGCTCGACGATCTTGCCGTGATGGTGAAAAAGGGAGAGGAATTCACCGTCCAGGACGCGAAATCGGGCGACGACATCACCCATTCGGTGCTCACCCAGATCATCTTCGAGCAGGAATCCAAGACAGGCAACACGCTTTTGCCGATATCCTTCCTGCGTCAGCTGATCTCGTTCTACGGCGACCAGATGCAGATGGTGGTGCCGAGCTACCTCGAGCATTCGATGCAGGCCTTCACCGACCAGCAAGTGCAGATGCGCGAACAGATCAACAAGGCCTTCGGCGATACGCCGCTCGGCAAGAATCTGGCAGTGCCGCTGCAACTGGTGGAAGAACAGGTCAAGCGCAATACCGATCTGTTCCATCAGGCAATGCAGATGTTTTCGCCGTTTATGGCTGCAGCGCCTGCTGCCAAGGAACCGCGCAAGGCGGAAGCCAAGGATATCGACGACCTCAAGGAACAGCTGCGCGCCCTGCAGACGAAGCTGGAAAACTTAGGCTGACAAGCCTTGTGCCGCGCCGTTTCGAACGGCTGCGGCACAACTCAAAGCTCCATCAAAGCCCGATAGAGACGTCCCGCCCCGCCGTGCGCATCGACACGGAGAAGCCGGCAATGACGTCGATGAAGCTGATCGTCATCAGGATGAAGAAGACGTGGGTCGCGGCATTGGCAACCAGCAGGAACTCGACCAGGAAGACGATGAACAGCACCATCGACAACAGATGATCCATCAGCGCCTTGGAACTGATGCGGGTTGCCTTGAGTATTTCAACGAAGAGCAGGGCAAGCGCGATGACGATCATCAGATCACCGGCACTCATCGTCCAGACGGCACCGGACAGCATGGTCATCGAGAAAACCGTGCTTTCGAAAACCGCGACACCACCGCTTCCAAGCACGCCCAACATTCCCAGATTGTAGAGAATGAACGGCACGATCAGCAATGGAATGGCGGCAATCATCGGCAATGGCTCCCAATGTCTTGTCTCAGCCTCCCCGGCCGGACGTCGATCGATATGTGCCCCACGACGCAGCGAGCGTCAAGAAAATGGCCACGGGAAGGCGACAGCACTACCAGACACTGCTGTGATGCAGGAAACCGAAAAAGGGCCGGCGAAAAGCCAGCCCTTCAAATGACAGCCTGACGGCGCCGCTGATTAAGCGGAAGCCTTCGGGGTCAGAACCTGACGGCCGCGGTACATGCCGGTCTTCAGGTCGATGTGGTGCGGACGGCGCAGTTCGCCGGAGTTCTTGTCTTCGACGTAGGTCGGAGCCTTCAGCGCGTCAGCGGAACGGCGCATACCGCGCTTGGACGGGCTTGTTTTTCTTTTAGGTACAGCCATTTCATACTCCACTTATCGGGCAAAACTCTGTTGATCGACCAGACCGTTGGCCGGGACAAACAGATGTCAATCTCGGAATTTGCCGGGCTTATACATGCCCGACAGGCGTTTGACCAGTCCCTGCAGGCATTTTTTCGCAAGGGCGGCCGCAGAAACGGATCAGGCCTCGTCCTCCGGCACGATCCAGGTTTCCTTCAGCGCCGCCTCCTGCCATTTGCGGAAGGCCGGATGGGTCTTGACCGCATCCATGTATTCCAGCGAGCCGGGATTGCGGGTGAGGTCATAGATCTCAAAGCGATTGACCACAGGAGCGAACATGGCGTCGGCCGCGGTAAAGCTGCCGAACAGGAACGGACCGCCGGATCGTGCAATGGCTTCTCGCCAGATCGTCTCGATCCGCTCGACATCGTCCATGACGCCATCCGGCAGGTCGATGGCCTTCTTCTGACGGCGGATGTTCATCGGGCAGGCATTGCGAAGCGCCCGGAAGCCGGAGAGCATCTCCATCGAGTAGCTACGGGCAACGGCACGCTCGGCTGGATCCTTGGGCCAGAGCCCGGCGTCCGGAAAGAGCTCGGCGACATATTCGATGATCGCCAGCGATTCCCAAACGCGGATATCGCCGTGATGCAGGACCGGGACGCGGCCGGTCGGCGAGATATCCTTGAACCCCGGATTTCCAGCCGGAAAATCGAACGGAATGACGACATCCTCGAACGGCACACCGCAGGCTTCCAGCGCCAGCCAGGGCCGCAACGACCAGGAGGAATAGTTCTTGTTGCCGACATAGAGCGTAAGCTTGGTCACTGGTCTTCTCCGATCCTTATGAAACGAGGCCTGCTATAGATGACGCACCGGCTTCACGGCCAATGAAAAGACCTGATCTTACTCATAAAGGCATTTGATATATTCACCGGATCGGCCGGCGCGGCGTTCGATCAGCGAGGCGAGACGCCTGAGACCCCGGCCGGGTTTGCCCGCGTTGCGTTCGAACGGGTTGGGCAGGGACACGGCAAGAAGTGCTGCCTGCCGCCGGGTGAGCTTTGCCGCCGGGACGCCGAAATGGTGTCTTGCCGCCGCTTCAGCACCGTAGATGCCAGGCCCCCACTCGGCAACGTTGAGATAGAGCTCCATCATCCGCTGCTTGCTCCAGATGACATCGGAAACCAACGCCAGAGGCAACTCCATCCCCTTGCGAATGAAGGAACGGCCGTTCCACAAGAACAGGTTCTTGGCTGTCTGCATCGGGATTGTCGAAGCGCCGCGGGTGGATTCCCCTTCCAGGGCATCATAGACGACTCCGCGCATCTGTATCCAGTCGACGCCGTCGTGAATGCAGAACTGGCCGTCCTCCGACATCATCACCGATTGCACCAGATGGGGCGAAATATCCTCGAAGGACACCCACTGACGGTCATAGCCGCGCAAAAGCAGCAGATCGCGCAGCATCAGCGTCGAAATCGGATGGATGAAGCTTGGCGCGTAAAGAACGATCAGAACATAGGGCAACAGGACGATGACGATCGCCACCAATGCGATCTGCCGCCAGCGCCGCCGCAAGGCCTGACCCCATCCTCGCGAACGGCTGGAAGACACGTCCTCTTCCTCCCCCCGAGTTTCCGGTACGATGTCCACGCCTGAAACGCCCGCCTGATAATCCATCCGATTTTCATAGAGCAAGCGCCGGTAAAATTGAACGGTTTTCTCGGCAACGCACAGCAAGCCTGATAAGCGCCTGCCGATATGGTAAAATCCCGTTGCCAGCGGACGCGCAGTCATGCCAAACACCCCCGCATGAGCGAGACATCCTTCGAAATCCGCCTGAAGAGCAGCGCCGCAGAGATCGAGGCCTGCCTGATCGACATTCTCCACGATCAGCCGCAGGCCGGCGAAATCGCCCGGCCCGCACCGCTCATTGCCGCCATGCGCCACGGCGTCCTGAACGGTGGCAAGCGCCTGCGTCCCTTCCTGGTGATGGAAAGCGCCGCCCTCCTGGGTGGCGACCGAGAGGCCGCCCTGCGCGTCGGCGCAGCCCTTGAATGCGTGCACAGCTATTCGCTGGTGCATGACGATCTTCCGGCCATGGACGACGATGATTTGAGGCGCGGCCAGCCGACGGTGCATATCGCCTATGGCGAGGCGAACGCGATCCTTGCCGGCGACAGCCTTCTGACTTTGGCGTTCGACATCATCGCTTCCCCTGAAACCAACCTCATCGACCGTCAGAAGACCGAACTGGTGCTGGCGCTGGCGCGCGCCTCCGGCATCGGCGGCATGGCCGGCGGGCAGGCGCTCGATCTGGCAGCGGAGACATCGGCACCCGACGAAGCGGCAATCGTCACCCTGCAGGCGATGAAAACCGGCGCGCTGATCCGCTTTGCCTGCGAAGCGGGCGCCATCATCACCGCAAGCAGCCCGGACGAACGGCGGCTGATGCGCACATATGGCGAAACCATCGGTCTGGCCTTCCAGCTGGCCGACGATCTGCTTGACCTGACGGCGGACGCCCAGACGATGGGCAAGGCAACCGGCAAGGATGCGGCCCGGGGCAAGGGCACGCTCGTTTCTCTGCGCGGTCAGGCCTGGGCCGAAAGGGAACTGGCACGGCTGGTTGCAGAAGCAGAAACGCTACTGGCACCATTCGGCGACAGGGCTGAGGTCCTTGTGCAAGCAGCCCGGTTCGTTGCCAATCGGAGCCACTAACTCATGAGCAAGTTCTGGTCGCCACTGGTCTCCCGCCCGCGTATTGCCGGTTTCCCGCGGATCACTATCGACACTCCACAAGAATGTAGCCGGCTCATTGAAGCACTCGATACTGTTCTCTGACGGTAGACAGCGCCCGCAAATATTGTCACGGCGACAAGAATGCGGTTTCGAAAGCAGATAGAATCGGCATGCTGACGCCCGAAAACCGTTCGGGGACCTCGCATGTCTTACCTTCTACCCTACCTGCCGCAGCTGATGGTCGCCTGGGGTGCCTATATCATCGCCACCGCTTCGCCCGGCCCGGCTGTCGTCGCCATCATCTCCACGGCAATCAGCCGCGGCCGCAATGCTGGACTGGCGCTTGCCTTCGGTGTGCTGACGGGCTCCTACACCTGGGCGATGCTGGCGGCTGCCGGGCTTTCGGCGCTGATCCGCACCTATGGAAACGCGCTCTTCATCCTGAAAATTGCCGGTGGGCTCTATCTGCTCTGGCTGGCGTTCAAGGCACTGAAGGCGGCGATGCGGAAGGAGACCGAAGCCGCTTTGACGCTCGACAAGCAGCCGCCATCGCTGCGCCGTCTTTACCTCAAGGGCCTCGGCATCCACCTGACGAACCCGAAGGCGATCTTCTCCTGGCTCACGCTGGTTTCGCTCGGCACGCCGCAGGATGCGCCGCAGGTCATGCCCGTCTTGATCGGCGGCTGCATGGTGCTCGGCGTCGTCATCTTCATGGGCTTTGCGCTGCTGTTTTCCATCGAGCCTGTGCACCGTGGCTACAGGAAGGCCCGCCGCTGGATCGAGGGCGCCATGGCGGGCTTTTTCGCCTTCGCCGGTCTCAAGCTGCTGACGGTGAAACTGTAGCCTATTCGGCCGCCGCCTGGCCCTGGCCGAAGCGCTTTTCGATGTATTCGCCGACAAGCGTCTCGAAATCACCGGCGATGTTGGTGCCGCGAATGGTCAGCGCTTTCTTGCCGTCGATATAGACGGGGGCGGCCGGAAGCTCGCCGGTACCGGGCAGTGAAATGCCGATATCGGCATGCTTGCTTTCGCCGGGGCCGTTGACGATGCAGCCCATGACCGCGACCTTCAGGCTTTCGACGCCCGGATATTTTTCACGCCAGACCGGCATGTTGCGGCGGATGTCGCCTTCGATCTTCTGGGCCAGTTCCTGGAACACCGTCGAGGTGGTGCGTCCGCAGCCCGGACAGGCAGCAACGACCGGGATGAACTGGCGGAAACCCATGACCTGCAGCAGCTCCTGCGCCACCTGCACCTCGCGGGTGCGGTCGCCGCCGGGCTCCGGCGTCAGCGAAATGCGGATCGTGTCGCCGATACCCTGCTGCATCAGAATGCCGAGCGAGGCGGCCGACGAGACGATGCCCTTCGAGCCCATGCCGGCTTCGGTCAAGCCCAGATGCAAAGCATGGTTGGAGCGGGCCGACAGCATTGCATAGCAGGCGATCAAATCCTGCACGTTGGAAACCTTGGCCGACAGGATGATGCGGTTGCGCGGCAGGCCGGCTTCTTCGGCCAGTTCCGCCGAAATCAGCGCCGACTGGACGATGGTTTCGCGCATCACTTGGCTCGCCGTCAGCGGAAAGCCCTTGGCCTGGTTGTCATCCATCAGGCGGGTCAACAGTTCCTGATCGAGCGAGCCCCAGTTGACGCCGATCCGCACCGGCTTGTCGAACTCGATAGCACGTTCGATGATCTCGATGAACTGCTTGTCCTTCTTGGCCTTGAAGCCGACATTGCCGGGATTGATGCGATACTTCGCCAAGGCTTCGGCGCAGGCCGGATGGTCGGCCAGCAGCTTGTGACCGATATAATGGAAATCGCCGATCAGCGGCACATCGAGGCCGAGGCGCTCGAGACGCTCGCGGATCTTCGGCACGGCGGCGGCGCTTTCGTCGCGATCGACGGTGATACGCACCAGCTCCGAGCCCGCCCGGTGAAGAGCGGCGACCTGAGCGACAGTGGCATCGACATCCGCGGTATCGGTGTTGGTCATCGACTGGACGACCACGGGCGCCGATCCCCCGACGATTACCCCGCCGACATCGACGGCAACGGAGGCCCTGCGGGGTTGCGGTTCGTAATCGAAGGCGGACGTCATGAAAGCCTCTTGCACGTGCTGTTGCGGCGACTTTCCCTGAGGTGGATGAGGAAAGCCGCCTTGTCAACGGCAACATCATTCATTGACGGCGAATTGATGTCAGAACCGTCGGCAACGCAGTTCAGTCGTGGCCCTTCGGGTCGGCATGCACGGCATGATGCGACAGGGCGAGAACGACGAGAAACAGGATTGGCACGCAGGTGAAGACGATCGAAAAGCCGGTGTGCTCTGCAATAAACCCGATCAGCGAGGGTGCAAACAGCATGCCGGAATAGCCCATGAACGTGGCGACCGACAGCCCGATGCCCGGTGCCAGGCCCGGCATGTTGCCGGCGGCGGAAAAGGCAATCGGCACCATGTTGGAAATGCCGACACCGGCGAGCGCAAAACCGAGTATGGCGAGCGGAGCATTGGGTGCCAGACCCGCGAGGACGAGGCCGACCAGCGCCGTCAGTGTGCAGACGCGCAGGGTTTTCACCCCACCGAACCGGTCGCGGACATGATCGCCGGCAAAACGCATGATCGCCATCGTGGCCGAAAAGGCGGCAAAGCCGAAGCCGGACATCGCCACCGATGCTCCCAGCTCGTTGCGCAGGTAGAGCGCGCCCCAATCGAGCACCGTGCCTTCCGGCACCATGGAGAACAGCGCCACCAGACCGATCAGCCAGGGCAGCGGCGTCATGGGCAGCCGCAGCTTCTGCTTGGCGACATCCGGATGCGGCTGATCGGCAAGGATCATCGGCCAGGCGACGGCCAGCACCGCAAGGCAGAACAGGGTAACGAGAACAGCGTGCACATAGACGCCGAAATGCGCCATGACCAGGCCGCCGCTCGCAGCGCCGATCAGGCCACCGAGGCTCCAATAGGCATGGCAGGACGACATGATCGCCCGGCGCATCGATTTCTCGACCTCCACCGCATTGGCATTCATCGCCACGTCCATGGCGCCGACGAAGCCGCCAAGCAGGAACATGCCGATCGCGGCCGTCCAGACATTGGGAAGAAGCGTCAGGAGCAGAAGCAGCGGCGACAGGATAATTGCCGTCACCTTCACCACCTTCTGCGATCCCATCCGGGCGATGAAGCCGCCGGCAATCGGCATCAACACCAGCGAACCGATGCCGAAGGCGAGGATCAGAAGACCGAGCACGCTTTCGCCGATGCCGAGCTTGTCCTTGAATTCCGGAATCTTCGGCGCCCAGCTTCCGGTGACGAAACCGTTCATCAGGAACAGCAGGGAGACCGCAAGCCTTGTCTTCGGCATGTAACCCGACCGGGCGGCAACCTGTGGCTGGATGATGGTGTGTTGATCCATGATTTTTTCCTGTGCGATCCGCTGCCGGATTCAAACCGTGATTTCGATAGGGTTGCCGTCGGGGTCCTCAAGAACCGCCTCATAGAAACCGTCGCCCGTCATGCGGGCCGGAGAAACGAGAGTGCCCGACGCCGCCGCTCGCGCCGCCATCGCATCGACGGCCTCGCGGCTGCCAAGCGACAGAGCGAGATGCGCATAACCCTGGCGCTCGCCTTGTCCATTCTGAGGCGCAATCCACGGGCCTTGCATGATCTCGATCGATGGCCCGTCCTTCAGATACAGGAACCGCGAGGAGAAGCCGGGGCGTCTTGCGCTTTCATAAAGATCGCCGACGGTAGCGCCGAAGGTTTCGGCCCAGAAGTGACACAGGCGTTCGAGGTCGGCGGTCCATAGGGCGACATGGGCGATCCTCATGGCCTTGCTCCTCCGGCGTAAACGACGTCAACGCCTTGACTGCCGTAAAGGTCGGCGGCGTTTCCGGCTGCGTCATGCTCGACGATCAGTGTCGCGCATTCCTGCGTGGCAATGACCGTATGCGGCGCCGATGTGCCCAGCTTGTCGTTGATCACGGCGGCGAGCACCGAGGTGCTGTTGCGGGCAACAAGCCGCTTGAACTCCGCATCCTCATATTCGAAAGCGGTCAGCCCGGCGTTCACATCGACGCCACAGACCCCGAGAATGCACAGATCCGGCCGCAGCACGGAAACATCGCGCTGCGCCTTGGCGCCGACTGCGGCACCGACCTGCCGGTTGATCTTGCCGCCGATCAGGATGAGATCGATGCCCGGGTTTTCCATCAGCACGGCCGCAATCAGCGGTGCATTGGTCACCGCCGTCAGCTCCACTCCGGCAGGAAGCGCCTGGGCGATCGCAAGATTGGTCGAACTGGCGTCGAAGAAGACCGTCATGCCGGGCTTGACGAAGGGAACGGCAGCCGCAGCAAGGGCCGCCTTGCGTTCGGGCGCTTCACCGACACGCTGGGAGAGCGTCGTACCGCCGGGGGCGATCGGTAGGGCTCCGCCATAGACCCGCTCGCACAGACCGGCGGCCGCCAGTTCGCGCAGATCCCTGCGGATCGTGTCCTCGGAAACATTGAATTCGTGCGCGAGGTCAACCGCCAGCACCCGGCCGGACAGCCGCAACCGGTCCTGGATCAGGCTTTGTCTCTGTCGTAGAAGCAGCTCTGTCTGCATGGCAAAATCAAATCAGGCATGAATGAGTGTGAATCGGCACAAACGTGCATACTCGCACGCACCCTGAATTTCAATCGATTTATGTGATTTTCGCGAAAATGACGGAGGCTTTGCCGCAAAAATCGGCACCCTCGCCTTGATTTTACTCGCCAAGCGCCAAATTTGCGTTGAAACGGCATGAATTTGAGAAAAACCTTTCGCTGCTGCGGCGCACAATGAAGTTTTGTGCGCTGTCTTGCATCGGGCGGTATGCGATTGTCCCTTCACACCGGCAGACGGGCCGGACCAAAAAGATGGAAAAACAAAATGAAATGGGTTCCCACACTTCTCGCCGCTGCCGCTTTCGCCCAGCTGGTTTCGTTCGGCACGGCTATCGCCGGTGAAAACCTCGAAGCCATCAAGTCGGCTGGCGCGCTGAAGATCGGCACGGAAGGCACCTACGCACCGTTCACCTACCATGACGAGAGCGGCAAGCTCGTCGGCTTCGACGTCGAGATCGGCGAAGCCGTCGCCAAAAAGCTGGGCGTCAAGGCCGAGTTCCTCGAAGGCAAGTGGGACGGCCTGATCGCCGGCCTCGATGCCAACCGCTACGACGCCGTCATCAACCAGGTCGGCATCACCGAAGAGCGCAAGAAGAAGTACGATTTCTCCGAGCCCTACATCGCCTCGAAGGCCGTTTTGATCGTCAAGGCCGACAATGCCGACATCAAGGACTTTCCGGACCTGAAGGGCAAGAATGCCGCCCAGTCGCTGACCAGTAATTTCGGCAAGCTGGCGCAGGCTTCCGGCGCTGAACTCGTCGGCACCGATGGCTTCGACCAGTCGATCCAGCTGGTTCTGACCGGCCGCGCCGACGCAACGATCAACGACAGCCTCTCCTTCCTCGACTTCAAGAAGAAGAAGCCGGATGCGCCGGTCAAGATCGCTGCCGAACAGGCGAATGCCGACTATTCCGGCATCATCGTGCGCAAGGGCGAGCCTGAACTTCTCGAAGCCATCAACAAGGCACTCGTCGAGATCAAGGCAGACGGCACCTACGACGCGATTTCGCAGAAATATTTCGGCGCAGACGTTTCGAAGTAACCTTTGGAACGGCGCAGCCGGACAGGTTTCGCCGCGCCCTTGTCTGAACTATAAGTCATGATCCGTTCCGGCATCCGGGGCGGATCATGTCGTTTGAAAGGCCCGCCCGTGCCCCCTTGGCTACAACTGATGCTCGATTCGCTGCTGCCGCTTTTGCGGGCCGGGCTGATCTTCACAATTCCACTGACACTGCTTTCCTTCACGCTGGGGTTGGCGCTTGGTCTCCTGACCGCCGTCGCGCGGCTGTTCGGCCCGCGGCCGCTGGTCGCGGTGGCGCGGTTCTATGTCTGGGTCATTCGCGGCACGCCGCTGCTCGTCCAGCTCTTCGTCATCTTCTACGGCCTGCCGAGCCTCGGAATCCTGCTCGACGCCTTCCCTGCGGCCCTGATCGGCTTCACGCTCAACATCGGCGCCTATACGTCCGAGATCATCCGCGCCGTCATCTCCTCGGTGCCGCGCGGCCAGTGGGAGGCCGCCTATTCGATCGGCATGAGCTGGAGCCAGGCGATGCGCCGCACCATCCTGCCGCAGGCAGCGCGTGTTGCCGTGCCGCCTTTGTCGAACACGTTCATTTCGCTGGTGAAAGACACGTCGCTTGCCGCTGCCATCACCGTGCCGGAGCTGTTTCAGACCGCACAGCGCATCGTCGCCACCACTTACGAGCCGCTGATCCTCTATATCGAGGCGGCTCTGCTCTATCTGGCCGTGAGCTCGGTTCTTTCCGCCCTGCAGGTGCGGCTGGAAACCCGCTTTGCCCGCTATGGCGGCTTCCTGGAGGCGCGCACATGATCGAGCTCACCCATATCGAAAAACGTTTCGGCGACAACGTCGTCCTGAAGGACATCAGCGTCACCATCGCCGAGGGCACGGTGACCGCGCTGGTCGGCCCGTCCGGCGGTGGCAAGAGCACACTGCTGCGCTGCGTCAACCTCCTGGAAATTCCGACAGCCGGCACGATCAAGCTCGGCGAAGAGCAGATCACCTTTACACCCAACAGAAAGACCGGCTGGGACGCCATCCAGCGCCTGCGCCGCCAGACCGGCATGGTCTTCCAGAATTTCCAGCTGTTCCCGCACCAGACGGCAATCGAAAACGTCATGGAAGGACTGGTCACGGTGCTGAAATGGCCGAAGGAGAGGGCAAGAACACGGGCGCAGGAATTGCTCGAAAAGGTCGGCATGGCCCACAAGGCAGATGCCTGGCCGGCCACCCTTTCCGGCGGCCAGCAACAGCGCGTCGCCATCGCCCGCGCACTTGCCCCTTCCCCGCGCGTGCTGCTCTGCGACGAGCCGACCTCGGCGCTGGATCCGGAACTGGCCGAAGAAGTCGTCGAAGTGCTGAACCGGCTTGCGGCCGAAGGCACGACGATGATCATGGCGACCCATGATCTGCGGCTTGCCTCCAAGGTCGCCGATCAGGTGCTTTTCCTCGACGGTGGCCTGATCGTCGAAAGCGGCGCGCCGAAGACCATATTCCAGACGCCCGAGCGCGAGCGGACGAAGAAATTCATCTCGTCGCTGAGTGCGGGGAACAACTACGATATCTGAAGGGAGTAGCGCCGCCCCATGGACAATCATGCGGCGGCGCTGGAGCCAGCTCGTTGATATGGGCTGCTGACATCGCACGCCGCAAACGGCTGCCGTCTCCTTCATGGTATCTGAAGCTATTCTTCCGCCCCCACTCTCCCCGCTCCGCGCCCTTGGGCATCCGTCTGTTTCCCTGGGAACACGATGGGGCTTACGCCCTTGCCTATAACCTTCAGTGCCCGGGCATTGCCTAAAGCAACAGCAGCGGGTATTGGAGCAACGTCTGAACGTGTTGTTTAAGGGATGGAGGCATCAGACAGATAAGCTATTCACAATTCAAAATATTAGAATTTTATAACGTAACTATTGGCGCAAATTCACCCGACGGCTGAACAACTGGCCCAGCACCGCCCGATACCGGGCGTGGCTTTAAAATAGTTATGGATTTCAAATACATCAATCGGAGATGAAAATGGCAACTATTATAGGAACAGCCGGCAATGACATATTGCTCGGAAACGATCTCGAAGATGATTTCATCATGGCCGATGCTGGAGCCGATAAGATCAACGGCGGCATGGGCGGCGATTTTATTATGGCCGGTGACGGCGCCGATACGGCAGATGGATCGTTTCAAGGGGATAATATTCAGGGCGATGCCGGTGACGATACGCTAAACGGCAACAGCGGCAATGACTATATCGACGGCGGCACAGGCAAGGACAAGCTCAATGGCGGCAGTGGCCAGGACATGCTCGTTGCCGGAACGCTGGCAACGGCAGCGGGCGATGTTGCCGATGGCGGTTCCGGCACCGACCGGCTGATGGCCGACTATTCGTCATCGGCCGTCAAACTCAACATCGCGATCAAGGACTGGATCACGCCGCAGACACTGACGGGCGGCATCCAGGCAACCAATGTCGAATCGTTCTGGATCACCGGCAGCACATTCGATGACACGATCACAGGCGGCAACTATGCCGATATGTTCGACGGAGGCGCGGGCAACGATACGCTGTCGGGCGGCCGCGGTTTTGACATGCTGCAGGGCGGCGATGGCAGCGATACCCTGCGCGGCGGCTATGGCGTTGACTACCTGTCAGGCGATGCCGGGAACGATATTCTGTATGGCGATCAAGGCTTTGACTTTCTTTCCGGCGGCATCGGAAATGACAGGCTCTACGGCGGTGACAGCTTCGATACGCTCTATGGCGGTGACGGCACGGACACTATTTTCGGTGGCACTGGCGATGATTCCATTGCGGGTGATTCCGGAGACGACGCGCTCAGGGGCGACTCGGGCAATGATTCGATCGACGGTGGTGCGGGCAACGACACGATCGATGGCGGCATCGGCAACGATACGATCAGCTATTACTATGGTGAGGGCACCGATACCATCACCGACGCCGGCGGTAGCGATCGCCTGACCGTGCGCAATTTCACCGGTAATTTCACTGCCAAGGCTACAACCGAGGTCAATACGCTGGCCGGCGGAACGACCTTCAAGGGCATGGATCACTACACGATCTATGCAACCGGCACCGGTGTGAACAAGATCACCACGGGCACTGGCAATGATATCGTCGACGCGGGAGCCGGCAATGACTGGATCAATGGCGCCGATGGAAACGATACCCTCTATGCCGGCCTCGGCAAGGATACTGTCTATGGCGGCAACGGCAACGACACCGTCAGCCTTGGCGATGACGGTTCAGACATCGGCGATGGCGGTGCCGGAACCGATGAGGTCATCGTCGATCGCCGGTCATTGACCGCAGGCCAGACCTTCTCCGTCAGCGGAACCACGGCAACATTGACGGATGGCACCAGCCTGAAGAACTTCGAGCACTACACGGTGTCCTTCGGAAAGGGCAATGATGTCGTCAAGTCGGTCGGTACGGCGCAGAGTGTTTCCTTCTATGGCTATGATGGCAGCGATACGCTGATCGGCACCAGCGGTTCGGATGAACTCGATGGTGGCAACGGCAATGATACGCTGACCTCCGGGGCCGGCTCCGACTGGATTTATGACAATGGCGGCACCAACGTCATCAAATCCGGTGACGGGTCCGATACTGTCCGCGTGGGCGATGCCTATAGCGGCGGTGCTATCGGCCACAACACGGTTGACATGGGAACCGGCGACGACAGCTTCTACCGCACCGCATCGACCGGAAAACTCTCGCTGGATGGCGGCACGGGCACGGACTTCGCCTCGATCGACTTCAGCAAATACACCGCCGGTATCACCTTCAAGCTGGCCGCCAGCGTAACGGCGACCAATGCTCCGGTAACGGTCAAGAATGTCGAACGGGTGGCCCTTGTCGGTGGCAGCGGCAATGATGTCTTCACCGGAGGCAGCCTGAGCGACGACCTGCGCGGCGGCACCGGCAGCGACACGCTGACCGGCGGTGCAGGCAACGACACCATCGATGGTGGCCTCGGCAACGATACGCTGAAGGGCGGCACCGGCAACGACACGATCTATGGCGACGGCAGAACGCTGACCGGAAGCAGGGACGCGATTTATGCCGAGGATGGCAACGACCTGGTCTATATGGGGATCGGCGACCGTGCGAACGGTGGCGCAGGCACGGATCGTGTCGTCCTCAATGTATCGGAGCAGACCAAGGACATTGCCTTCACCTTCTCAACGGGTACGGTCAATGTCGATGCCGCAACATCGTTCACTGCCTTCGAGGCCCTCGACTATATCGGCAGCAAGGGCAAGGACACGGTAACGGGCGGCAGTCTTGACGACAGCCTCGATGGTCGCGCCGGTAACGATATCCTCAGGGGCGGAAGCGGCACCGACACGCTGGAGGATGGCGCCGGTAACGACCAGCTCTTCGGCGATGCCGGGAACGATTGGCTCATCCGTTCGGATGCGACCAGTGCGGGTGCGGCCGGCACGGATATCTTCGATGGCGGCGCCGGCATCGACACGCTGTCGTTCCGGGAGGGCGCGACTTCGGTCGTCCTCGACCTGACGACCCAGTCCAAGAACAAGGGGCTTGCGCTCGGCCTGACGGTCAAGAATGTCGAGATCGTTGAAGGCAGCGTCAATGACGACGACATTCGCGGCGATGCCAATGCCAATACCTTCTACGGCAACGGATCCGACGACGTGCTTGACGGCCGCGACGGCAACGACACGCTGGTTGGCGGTGCCGGTGACGATTGGCTGACCGGCGGCAAGGGCAACGACAAGTTCGTCTTCGACGTCGATGGACGCGACGGCGAAGGTGACGTCATCACCGACTTCACCCGCGGCCAGGACAAGCTGGTGATCGACAAGAGCGACTACCAGATTGCGGCCGGCGATACGGCCGTAACGCTTGTCGTCGGCGCCGATCCGGTGGCAACCAGCACGAAGGGCAGCTTCCTGTTCGAAAGCGACAATGGCCGCCTTTGGTTCGATGCCGACGGCAAGGGAACGGAAGCCGACCTCCAACTCGTCGCCATCCTGAAGAACGTCACCACGCTGTCGACGAGCGACTTCGCGTTCATTTGACAATTGAGTTGAGATTTTGAGACAAGCGCCCGCCCCGGATTTTCGGGGCGGGCGTTGAACGTTGCGCGGTTCTACGGCGCTGGTGAACGACCGTCCAAATGCCCGAACGCCGCCACCACATCCTCGTAAACCCCGCGTTTGAACGCCACGATCAGGTCCGGCAGCGCCTGCATCGGCTTCCAGGCCCATTCGTCGAATTCGGGCTCGTGGCCGCCGGGGGGCGGGTTGATGGCGATTTCGGATTCGTCGCCTTCGAAGCGGAAGGCAAACCAGCGCTGGGTCTGGCCGCGATATTTGCCCTTGAGGCCGATGCCGATCAGGTGGGCAGGCAGGTCGTAATTGATCCAGTCCGGCGCTTCGGCGATCAGCGATACGCTCGTCATGCCGGTTTCCTCGTAAAGCTCGCGATAGGCCGCCTTCAACGGGTCCTCGCCCTTGTCGATACCGCCCTGCGGCATCTGCCAGAGCTGCGCCGAGCCGTCATACTCGGAATTGCCGATCGGAATGCGCCGTCCGGCCCAGACGAGACCGTCCCGGTTGAGCACCATGATACCGACACAAGGGCGATAAGGCAGGTCGTCGGCCTTTACCGGTTTCGATTTGTCCTTGCTCATGCGAATTGCCCTTTTCTTGCTGCCTTGCGCGCCGGAACAGTGAGATCCGCGCAACCGTAGGCTATTGCTGTTGCGGGTCCTTGACGAGCGCCGAAACGCCGACAAATTCGATGCCGCGTGTGCTCGCCTCGTCCATCCACTGGGAAATGGCTTCGACGCTTTCATCGAAGGCCGAGGCAACGCCGATGGCGCCGCCGTTGCGCCTGGCGACGCGCTCCAGTTCATCGAGTTTCTTCAGGATCGCCGTGCGGTCGATCTGGTCATCGACGACCATGTCGGCAAATCCGTGCGGTACGCCGATCGTCCCGGCCAGCGTTCCGGTCAGCGTCTGCGCCGATGTCGCGTCGTCGAGGAAGAGCAGGCCGCGCCTGCCGATATCGCGCATGACCGGCTCCAGCGCGTCCGCGTCCGAGAGAAAACGCCCACCGAGAAAATTCATGATACCGGTATAGTTGGTGATCTGGGCCAGCGAGGTGTGCAGCTCCGACAGGTTTTTCTTCGCGTCCAGCCCGACACGCAGCGTGTGCGGGCCGGGATTGTTATCCGGATAATCGAAGGGTTCGAACGGGACCTGCAGCAGGATTTCATGACCGGCGCGGCGCGCCTCCTGCATCCAGCGCTGCAGACTGTTGCCGGTCGCGGCAAAGGCCATGGTCACATCGGGGGAAAGCTGACGCAGGGCATTCTGGGTGCCCGTTTGGCTGAGCCCGAGGCCACCAACCACCAACGCAATGCGGATGCCGCGGGCGCCGGACCATGGCCGGGCATATTGATCCATCGGCCGCAGCCCGTCCGGGCCGGTGACCGGCAGGCGTCCCTGTGGGCTATCTTCCAAAAGGTCGTCATTCGGGAAGGTCGCCAGGCGCGGGTCCTGACCCTTTGTCCGGCCGACTTCGATGAAGGCAGGGCCTTCGCCGTCGCGCTGCTTGGGAGAGAATTTGGTGACGATCGAACCGTCCTCGGTCAACGTCTCCTCGACATGGGCGCCGGAGAGGGCACCGCTTGTCTTCTGCTGCTTGAGCTTGGTCTCGTTGGTGCCGGGTGTTGTCGCTGCCTTTTCACCCGTCTGCGCGGCGTCCGCCACGGTCTGCGTTTCCGGTGGGACGATCAGACCGGTCGGTTTCAGAACGGTCCATGCGGAAATGCCGATCAGCGCGAGGGCGCCGAGGCCAAGGGACAGGCGGCCGAATGTCAGGCCCGATTTTTCAGCTTTGGAAGGGCGCGTCTTGCGGTTCTGACCAAGAGGAGCGTTGAGATCTGTTCCCAAGAGGGCCTCTGTCGATCTGAGTTGCGATGGCGGAAGCCTCACTGCACAATTCCTTAAATCGGAAATCGGCAGGGCCAAGGCGTTCCCTTAAGAATCGAAACCGCCGCCCGGCCGGAGCCAGGCGGCGAACAGTGTCAGGCTATCCGCATTCTCAGCGGATGTTACTTCTTCAGCTCGGCCTTTTCCGGATTGGCCGGGAAGGCCGGATCGGTTTTCTTGCCGCGCAGAAGGTCGAGCGCATAGTTCAGCTGCAGGTCGTCCTTGGTTTCCGGCGGGACGTAGGCAACCGAACCGGAGCCTTCATCATTCTCGTTCTGGCCCTTGATATGGCCGCGCAGGCTGGATTCGCTCGTCGTTTCCACCTTGCCGAGCAGTTCCGGCGGCAGCGGCTGTTCGACCTTGATATCCGGCGAGATACCGGTGCCCTGGATCGACTTGCCCGATGGCGTGTAATAGAGCGCGGTGGTCAGACGCAACGCGCCGGCTTCGCCGAGCGGGATGATCGTCTGAACCGAGCCCTTGCCGAACGAGCGCGTACCGAGAACGGTGGCGCGCTTCAGGTCCTGCAGGGCGCCGGCAACGATTTCCGATGCAGAAGCCGAGCCGCCATTGACGAGCACGATCACCGGCTTGCCATCGGTCAGGTCGCCTGCCGTCGCATTGAAGCGGCGCGTCTCGTCGGGATTGCGGCCGCGGGTCGAAACCACTTCGCCACGCTCCAGGAAGGCGTCGGAGACGTTGATCGCCTGGTCGAGCAGACCGCCCGGGTTGAGGCGCAGGTCAAGCACATAGCCCTTCAGCTTATCAGCCGGGACCTGGGCCTGGATCTTTTCGATCGCGTTTCTCAGATCGTCATAAGTCTTTTCCGTAAACGAAATGACGCGGACATAGCCGACATCGTCTTCCGCGCGGAACTTGACGGCGCGCACGGCGATGATATCGCGGACGATCGTCAGTTCGATCGGCTTTTCAGCGCCCTTGCGCAGGATGGTCAGCTTGATCGGCTTGCCGACGGCGCCGCGCATCTTGTCGACCGCTTCCTCGAGCTTGAGGCCGCGCACGTCAACGCCGTCGATCTTCGAAATGAAGTCGCCGGCAAGAACGCCTGCCTTGGCGGCCGGAGTGTCGTCGATCGGGCTCGTCACCTTGACGAGATCGTCTTCCATGGTGACTTCGATGCCGAGACCGCCGAATTCACCCTTGGTCTGGGTGCGCATGTCTTCCGCGTCGGTGGAATTCATGTAGCTGGAATGCGGATCGAGCGAAGAAAGCATGCCGTTGATGGCGTTCTCGATCAGCTTGTCGTCCTGCGGCGGCGTCACGTACTGGGCGCGCACACGCTCGAAAACATCGCCGAAGATCGACAGTTCGCGATAGGTCGACGGGTTAGCCGCGACGGCCGGGACGATGGAGGAATATACAACGCCCGTGGCCGCTGCACCCATGAGTGCCCCGACCAGAACAAGTGACGTTCTACGAATCATTGCGTGCCTTTCCGGTGTCTGCTGCGGTCCACCATGGTCGGGAATCAACCGGTTTTCCGTCTTTCCTGAATTCAATGTAAAGCGTCGGACGCTCGGTTTCCAGCGCCAATGCAGTGGCGCTCGCCACTCTTTTGTTACCCATCGTGCCGAGTGGCTCACCGGCGACGACGAATTGGCCCTGCTGCACTGTTACGCCTTCCAAACCAGACAGGACGACATGATAGCCGTCGCCGGGATTGAGAATGATCATCTGGCCGTAGCTGCGAAACGTACCGGCAAAAACGATCCAGCCATCCGATGGCGCTGTCACCAAAGCCCCTGCATTGGTCTCGAGCATCATTCCCTGGAGCGAATGCCCCGTGCCGTCGGCATCGCCGAACTTGCGCAGGATCGATCCGGCAACCGGAAGCGCGAGCTTTTTCTGCAGGTCCGAAAACGCATATGCAGGCGCAATGCGGTTTTTGTCGGGCGTCGTGCTGTTTGCCAGTTCGCGGGCTTCAGCGCGCTGCGCTTCCGACATCAGCCGGCGGTTTTCCTCTTCGGCCTTGGCGGCCGCTGCCGCATCGCGCGCCGAGGCGATTTCGCTCTCGATCGAGCCGATCAGCCCTTCAAGGCTGGTTGCCTGGGCTGCAAGCTGTTCGGCCTTGCGCCGTTCGGAGGCGAGTTCAGTGGCGCTACGCTGCTTCAGTTTCTGTTTTTCGACAATCAGCATGTTCATGCGCCGCTCTTCTTCGAGCCGCGCCGTCATGTCGTCGCCAAGCGCCTGTTTCTGGGCGATGATTTCCTTGCGAACACCGGCAAGAGCCTTGAGATCGGCGGAAAGGTTTTCCGTCTCGTGACGGATGCCGGGGACCACAGCGCCGAGCAGGATGGCGCTGCGCACGGAGGCCAGCGCATCTTCCGGCGTCACGAGCAGCGCCGGCGGTGGATTGCGTCCCATCCGCTGCAGCGCCGCCAGAACTTCGGCAAGCACCCCGCGCCGCGCCCGCAGCGATGCGTGCACCGCATCCTCCTTCGTCCGCAAGGTGGCGAGCTTCTCCTCGCCATCAACGATCTGCTGTTCCAGCGCCTTGCGCTTTCCAGCCGAGTCGACAAGTGCGGCCCGCAACGATTCACTGGTTTTCTCCAGTTCCGCGATCCCGGCCTGCAATTGGGCGGCGCGATCGTTGGAAAGCGTAATGGTCTTCGACAGCGCTTCCAATTCGCTGCGGGTACTGTCGCGTTTCACGGCAAGATCGGCTGTGGGATCCGGTTGCGCTGGAGCTTGTTCAGTGGTTCCTTGCGGATTTTGGTCCGTCGCCTCTGCAGTCTGAGCCTGCGCGTCGGCGGCCAGAAGAAGCCCGCAGGCCAGCATGCCCGCGCGAAACCAGAGCCATCCGGTTTTTTCCGGCCGGCCATTCCTCCTCCGCTTTGCCGCGTCTGTTGTCATTCCGTCATTCGCTGTCGGTACCCTGTCCAGGAAAACCCTACGCTGATTTGGCCATTGCCGCCAACAGCCATCCCCGGCAATTGCGGCATCGCCATGACAGCTTTAGCGGATTGCTTGGCCGACATGCCTCAAGGTTGGCGCGCCGGCTTTCTGCGGAACCTGTCCCGGAGATTCAAACCCGATGATAGGGATGGCCTGAAAGGATGGTGACGGCGCGATAAAGCTGTTCTGCGATCAGGATGCGCACCAACTGATGCGGCCAGGTCATCTTGCCGAGGCAAATGACAGCATCGGCCTTGGCGTGAAGGGCGGGATCAAGCCCGTCGGCGCCGCCGATGGCAATTGTCAGGTCGCGCTTGCCGCTGTCGCGGAAGGAGCCGATGAGGGACGCGAAACCTTCGGAATCCAGCGCCTTGCCGCGTTCGTCGAGCAGGATGAGAAGGCTGGCGTCGGGCAGGGATTTTTCGAGCTGGGCCGCCTCTTCGCGCTTGCGCGTATCGGCGCTTGAACCGCGGCTTTCGGGAACTTCGGCAATACGCGAAAGCTCAAGGCCGATTGCGGGGCCGGCCTTGGCGAAGCGGTCGAGATAACGGGCCGCAAGATCCTTTTCCGGGCCAGCCTTGAGGCGCCCGACGGCAAAGAGGCCAACCCGCATGTCAGTTCCTTAATCCTTGTCGCGCCGATGGCAGCGTCGCCGTCATATCCGCCGATGGCGGGCACATTCTTTCCCGCTCAGCGGGGCGCTGATGCCGGACTTCATTCTGCAAATGGCCGCAATCGGATAACCCGTCCCGCACGGCCATTGCAGGATCCAAATGTGCACTGCCGCTCAAGCACCCAACAAGGGCGCCGGATGCTCAGTGCAATGTGCCGTCTTCCATGTCCGGCGCGGCCCACATCTTCTCGATGTTGTAGAACTCGCGGATTTCCGGGCGGAATACGTGGACGATGATGTCGCCGCCGTCGATCAGCACCCAGTCGCCGGTCTCCAGACCTTCGACGCGGGCATTGCCCTGGCCACCGTCCTTGAGGTCGGTGATCAGGTGATCGGCGATCGCCATGACATGCCTGCTCGACCGCCCCGAGACCACGACCATGTAGTCTCCCAGCGCTGATTTGCCGGCAATGTTGATGGTGACAATATCTTCTGCCTTCGAGTCCTCGAGACTGCCGAGAACCAGGTGAAGAGCACGGGTAGCGGCTTCGTCGCTACGTTCCGGGCTTTGCGGGAAAATGCGAGTGACATTTCCCTTCGCGTGTACTGTTGTCAGGGTTTTTCCTTTCCAGGTGAACAGAACAGGCATGGCGCGATTCGAATGTCGGTCGAACCGCACCCTAAATGTAGGCACCAATGCCCCAAGGTTTCAAGACGTGAGAAGTAAATGACGGTTATTCATTGCTTGCACGCCGTCATGATTTTGCCCGCAGCGCCGTGGAGCTCAGCGGTGAACGTGGTCCGTGAATGAAGGTCCAGGCGGGGGCCCCGCGCCATGCGAGACTTGCCGCATGCGCTTCGTCGATGCGCGCATAATCAAAGGTTTTTGCCATCTTCGAGGACAGATAGGACAGCGTGTCGCCGGGCCGGTCGATGACGGCGATAGGGAAGGTGCAGGCGATTTTCTGCCAGTCCTGCCAGAGATGGAAATTCTTCAGATTGTCGGCACCCATGATCCACACGAAGCGGATACTGCGGTTGCGCTCACGGATCTTTTCCAGCGTGCGGGCCGTGTAACTCTGGCCGAGCGATTGTTCGAACGCCGTCACCTTGATGCGTGGATCCTGGGTGATTTTCTCGCTGAGTGCAATCCGTTCAGCGAGTGGGGCAAGATGGTTACGGCTCTTCAGCGGATTGCCGGGTGTCACCATCCACCAGAGCTGGTCGAGGCCAAGCCGGCGCAGCGCGATATCGGCAACGAGCACATGGCCTTCATGCGGCGGATTGAACGAGCCGCCGAACAGCCCGACGGTCATGCCGCGCGCGACATGGGGCATTTTCAGGTAGAACGGATTAACGTCGCCCGGCTGCACCTTACGGCCGGACCTGACCGGTGCCGCGCACCCTGTATTTGAACGAGGTCAGTTGCTCGACGCCGACGGGGCCGCGTGCATGCATCTTGCCGGTGGCAATGCCGATCTCGCCGCCCATGCCGAATTCGCCGCCATCGGCAAACTGGGTGGAGGCATTGTGCAGCAGGATGGCCGAATCGACTTCGGCAAAGAAGCGCTCGACCACGACCGGATTCTCGGCAATGACCGCTTCGGTATGAGCCGACGACCAGGACGCAATGTGATCGATGGCCCCGCCGATCCCATCCACCAGCGTCACCGAAATGATCGCATCGAGATATTCCGTCGCCCAGTCCTCTTCGGTCGCCGCAATCAATCCCGGCACCATGGCGCGGATGTCTTCGCTTGCCCGAACCTCGCAGCCGGCATCGCGAAGGGCGGTAATCAGCGGCAGGACGAATGTGTCTTTCGCGTTGCGGTCGATCAGCAGCGTCTCGGCCGAACCGCAAATGCCGGTGCGGCGCATCTTGGCGTTGACGACGATCTTCTTCGCCATGTCCAGATCGGCAGACGCATCGACATAGACGTGGCAGAGACCTTCGAGATGGGCAAAGACCGGCACGCGCGCCTCGTTCTGGACGCGGGCGACAAGGCTCTTGCCGCCACGCGGAACGATGACGTCGATTGTGCCGCCAAGGCCGGTCAGCATGGCGCCGACGGCCGAACGGTCGGCGACGGGAACCATCTGGATCGCATGCTCCGGAAGCCCGGCATCCTTCAGGCCCTGCACCATGCAGGCATGGATCGCCTGCGACGAATGCAGACTGTCCGATCCGCCGCGCAGGATGACGGTATTGCCTGCCTTGAGGCAGAGCGCGCCCGCGTCCGCCGTAACGTTCGGGCGGCTTTCATAGATGACGCCGATGACGCCGAGCGGCGTGCGCACGCGTTCGATATGCAGGCCGTTGGGACGATCCCATTCGGCAATGACGTCGCCCACAGGGTCGGGCAGTTCGGCGATCGCACGGATGGCATTGGCCATGTCGAGCACGCGGTTTTCCGACAGGGTCAGGCGGTCGAGGAAGGAGGCGGCAACGCCGGTTTCGCGCGCGTTTTCCAGGTCAAGCGCGTTGGCTGCAAGGATGTCGTCCTTGCGGGCGACGATGTTGCTGGCCATGCTGATGAGGGCTGCATGCTTGCGCTCGGCAGATGCCGTGGCGAGCGGCCGGCTGGCGGCGCGGGCCTGGCGACCGATCACCGCCATCAATTCCTGGATTTCTTTCTTTCGCGCATCGTCAAGCATGAGCGTCGCTCCTCACTGCATCCGTCTCCCGCTTGGCGGACGCGGTCATCACCATGTCGTCCCGATGCACCATGGCGGCCCGTCCGGCATAACCGAGAATAACGGCAATTTCCGCCGATTTCTTGCCGGCGATCTGACGGGCTTCGTCGGCATCGTAACCCGCCAGTCCGCGGGCAATTTCGCGGCCTTCAGCACTGAGGATGGCAATTGTATCGCCGCGGCTGAACGATCCGGTAACCTGGCGGACGCCGGCCGGGAGCAGGCTCTTGCCGGACCGCAACGCGGCTTCAGCACCGGTATCGATGGCAAGGGTGCCAGCCGGCAGCAACTGTCCGGCAATCCAGGTTTTTCGCGCGGTGACCGGCGAACCGGATGGCGCGAACCAGGAGGAGCGGGCGCCTTCACCGATCGCCGACAGCGGATGATCGACTTTTCCAGATGCGATGATCATGGCGCAGCCGGCACCGGTGGCAATCTTGCCGGCATCGATCTTGGTGCGCATGCCGCCGCGCGACAATTCGGACGCGGCGCCCCCTGCCATCGCCTCGATCTCCGGGGTGATCTCCGCGATGGTCTCGAGGAAACGGGCATCGGGATTAAGATGCGGCGGGGCCGTGTAGAGCCCGTCGATATCGGAAAGAAGCACCAGCAGGTCGGCGCCGGTCATGGTGGCGACGCGGGCAGCGAGCCGGTCATTGTCACCGTAGCGGATTTCGGTCGTGGCGACGGTATCGTTCTCGTTGATGATCGGCACGGCACCCATCTTCAAAAGCTGGCTGATCGTGGCGCGGGCGTTGAGATAACGGCGTCGCTCTTCTGTATCGCCAAGCGTCAGCAGGATCTGGCCGGCAACGATCTCGTCCGCTGAAAGGCTTTCCGACCAGGCGCGGGCAAGCGCGATCTGACCGACGGCGGCGGCTGCCTGGCTTTCCTCCAGTTTCAACGCACCGGGGGCGAGATCCAGCACCGAACGCCCGAGCGCAATGGCGCCGGACGAGACGACGAGAACATCGACACCCTTGGCTCTGAGTGCCGCAATATCGGCGCACATGGCGTTCAGCCATTGTTTCTTCAGGCCCGTCTTGCGATCCACAAGCAGGGCAGAGCCGATCTTGATCACAATCCGGCGGTATTTTTCCAGCGGTTTGCGGTGCGCCGTCATGTCAGTCTTCGTCCACCTGGGTCTGCGCGGCGACGATGATATCGCGCAATCCACGCAACGTTTCGGTCATGCCGGTGCCGGCCACGGCCGACAAGAGCAGCGGCGTCTGGCCGCTGGCCTTCGCCAGCGCCTTCTGCTTCTTTTTCAGCTCGGTGGGGTCGAGAATATCGATCTGCGACAGCGCAACGATTTCCGGCTTGTCGATCAGCTCACCGCCATAGGCTTCAAGCTCGTGCTTGACTGTCTTGTAGGCCTTGGCGACATCTTCTTCCTGGGCGGACACGAGATGCAGCAGCACGCGGGTGCGCTCGACATGGCCAAGGAACCGGTCGCCCAGGCCAACCCCATCATGCGCGCCTTCGATCAGGCCGGGAATATCGGCAAGGATGAACTCGCGGCCATCGATCGTCGCCACGCCCAGGTTCGGGTGCAGCGTCGTGAAGGGATAGTTGGCAATCTTCGGACGCGCGCGCGTCGTCGTTGCCAGGAAGGTCGACTTGCCGGCATTCGGCAATCCCACCAGACCGGCATCGGCGATCAGCTTCAGCCGCAGCCAGATGGTCTTTTCCTCGCCTTCAAGGCCGGGATTGGCCCAGTTCGGCGCCTGATTGGTCGCGGATTTGAAATGTGTGTTGCCGAAGCCGCCATTGCCGCCGGCGGCCAGGCGGAAGCGCTGGCCCTCGGCGATCATATCGACGATCATCGTCTCGGAATCTTCCTCGAAGATCTGCGTGCCGACCGGAACCTTCAGCGTCACATCGGCGCCGCCGGCGCCCGTGCGGTTGCGGCCCATGCCATGAATGCCCGTGCCAGCCTTGAAATGCTGCTGGAAGCGGAAATCGATCAGCGTGTTGAGGCCGTTGACGGCCTCCACCCAGACATCACCGCCACGGCCGCCGTCGCCGCCGTCCGGCCCGCCGAACTCGATGAATTTCTCGCGCCGGAACGACACAGCGCCAGCTCCGCCGTCGCCGGACCGGATATAGACTTTTGTTTCGTCAAGAAATTTCATCGCACTGCCATCTGTTTGGTGTATTTGCCGCCACAATTGCCGCCATCGATATAGGCGCCTGCCCCGGAGGTCAAAGAATATCGTGAAGTTTTTGAGCTATAACATCCAGTATGGCGTCGGTCTCGACGGCCGTTTCGATCCCAGGCGCATCGCCAGAAGTCTTGAAGGCGCCGATGTGATCGCGCTTCAGGAAGTGACGCGGAATTTTCATCGCAACGGCCATGCCGATCTTGTCGCCATTTTCCGTGATCTGATGCCGCAATACTTTTCTGCCTACTGGCCTGCCTGCGAGATCGATGCGGGATCGGCGATCGAGAACGGCCGCGCCGTCGAACGCCGCTTCCAGTTCGGCAACATGATCCTGTCGCGCTTTCCGATCGCTGCGACGCGCCTCATCCCGTTACCGCGCACCCGGACGATTTCGCCGATGAACCTACAGCGCGGCGCCACCGAAGCGCTGGTCATCACCCCGTCCGGTCCGCTGCGGGTCTATTCGGTGCATCTCGACCATGTCTATCCGTCCGAACGCCTCGCCCAGATCGGCTATCTGAAGGAAAAGGCGCTTTCCTATGGCCGTGAAGGCGGCGCAATGACCGGTGGCAATGATTTCGGTTTTGCCGAGCTGCCGCATCCCGACGATTTCGTGCTGATGGGCGATTTCAACATGGAGCCGGAAGGGCCGGAATACTGCGCGATGACCGGCACGCGCGACGCCTATTACGGCCGCTCGCTGCGGCTTGAAAATCCGGTGGACGCGCTTGCGCATCTCGGCCGGCTGACGCCTGAAAGCTACAGCTGGATCAATCCCGCCGATCATCAGAAGCGCATGCATCTCGACTATTGTTTCCTGAGTACCGGCCTCGTGCCGCGACTGAGGCAGGCCTGGATCGATACGGAGGCCGCAGGCTCGGACCACCTGCCCGTCGGCTTCGAGCTGGAATAGCAGAAGAGGAAAGGCCCGCGATATCCTTGCGCGGGCCTTCATTCGTTTACGGCTGGCGTTTACGGCTTGCGCAGGCCGTCCGCCGTGATCATCGTTTCGATGTGGCTGACCATGCCATGGCGCGCCAGCGCATAGATCTCGGAGCAGCCGGTGATCTCGAAGCCGAGCTTCTTTTGCAGCTTCAGCGATCCCGCATTGTCGGCAAAGACGCCGGAATGCAGGACCGTGCCGGGCATGCGCCGGAAGAACCGCTCCATCGCCGCATAGGCCGCTTCACTGGCGTAGCCGCGGTTCCAGTAATAGCGGTTCAACCAGTAGCCGAGGTTCCATTGACCGTGGCGAAGCTCGATGCCGACGCAGCCGATATGGACGTCGTCGCCGGTGGTGATCGCCAGTGTCCAGCCGGCGATCAGCCCCGAACCCTGCCGGATCAGCCAGTCGAGCGCATCCTGCCGGTGATAGGGCACCGACACCCGTGCCAGCATGCGCGAGACCTGGTAATCGCCAAGCGATTGAGCCACCGCATCCGCATCGGACAGCCGGTGCGGGCGCAAGGTCAGCCGCGCGGTTTCGATGACCGGGCAGGGGCCGGGATCGGGACGGGCCGCAATCCTCGGCCGTTCAACGAGATGGGCGGTCATCTCAGGCCTCCCCAGCTGCGCAACGACATCCAGGTCTTGCGGTCGAGCCGGTACCATTCGACCGACATCATGCCGCCGAGCGCCAGGCTGCCGACCATGCCCGAACCCTGGAACTGGAACCCGCACTTCTGGATGACCCGCCGCGAGGCGACGTTCATGACCCGGCAGCGCGCATCGATCTGGTCGATGTCGCGGGTGCGGAAGGCCATGTCGGTCAGTGCCTGGGCTGCCTCGGTGGCATACCCCTTGTTCCAGTGCGGTTCGCCTAGCCAGTAGCCGAGCTCCGCCGTCTTGCCATCGGGATGCGGCTCGATACCGCAGCAACCCAGAAATGCGCCATTATCCGCTTTGGTAATCGCATAGACGCACTTGCCAATCGCGCCCGTCTTCGTACGGCGTACGAAATCCGCGGCATCGGCCACCGTGTACGGGTGCGGCATGCGCGAAACCATAGTGGCGATATTGGCGTTGTTGGCAAGATGGGCAAGGGCGTCGATATCGTCTTCATGGGGCGCGCGCAAAACGAGCCTGGGCGACAACAATATCGGGCAATCGGTCCTTGACCGCGAAGGCCTCAGCCTTTCCTGAGAAGATTCCAGAGAATCTTCCCGGGGAGACCGCGATTGGCTCTCCCTCAACAATTCGCTTTGCATGTTCAGTCCTCCAAGACGTGAAAAAGGGGAGATCGGGCATTGCCCCATCTCCCCTTTTGATCTTGGCCTGAACGGTAAGCGTCAGCCGGGTCGATGAGACGCCGGCTGTTTTAGAGCGCTACCGGCTTATTCCGCTGCTTCGGCTTTCGGCATTACAGACACGTACACGCGGCCATTGGCCTTCGTACGGTAGTCCACGTTGCCCGCCGTAAGTGCAAAAATGGTGTGGTCCTTGCCGAGGCCAACATTGGCGCCCGGATGCCACTGGGTTCCGCGCTGACGCAGAATGATGTTGCCCGCAACGACGACTTCGCCGCCGAACTTCTTCACGCCGAGGCGCTTGGACTGCGAATCGCGACCGTTGCGCGAGGAACCGCCAGCTTTTTTATGTGCCATGGGTGTTCTCCTTTAAACCTTGGATCCGTTGTCTCAGTTTGCAGCTTCAGCGGCAGCGTCTTCAGACTTCTTGGAAGCCTTCTTCGCCTTCGCGCCGGCAACAGCCGCGATGTCCAGAATACGGACGGTCGTGTTGTGCTGGCGGTGACCGCGGGTGCGCTTCGAGTTCTGGCGGCGGCGCTTCTTGAAGGCGATGACCTTCTTGGCGCGGCCGTGTTCCACAACTTCGGCGCTGACAACGGCACCTTCGACAAACGGAGCACCGATGGTTGCATCGGCGCCGACGCCGACCATCAGGATCTCGGTGAATTCAATCTTGTCGCCTGCGGCGCCTTCCAATTTTTCAATCGTCAGAACGTCGTTGGCTGCCACGCGGTACTGCTTACCGCCGGTCTTGATGACTGCGAACATTTTTTATCCTTTCATGTTCGTTCCGGCTCTTCGCCCAAAGGCAAGGCCGTCTTTTTCTTCAGTCGGACGATGACAAAGCCTTTCAGCCTTGCCGGTGAACGGGCACAATAGAAACCCGGCGCGGTGAGGGCATGCCACACCACTTCGAGTTCGCGAATTACGTGAAGCCGGCAAAACTGTCAAGGCGAAAGACGCCGATGAGCTTGATTTTCCTTGATCCACCCTCTTGTCATCTGCAAAAACTGCGGCTATGAACCGCCTCGCGCTAACGGCGCCGACCAGCATATCCGGAGAGGTGGCAGAGTGGTCGAACGCACCGCACTCGAAATGCGGCATACCTGCAAGGGTATCGTGGGTTCAAATCCCACCCTCTCCGCCATCTTTCCTATGAAATCAGTGAGTTCCGAGCTCCGGCCTGGAGACGTTGATGCCCGTCCAGATACCAAGGAGCGCGCAATCGATCAGAGGGCCACGACCGGGGCGCTCCCATAGTGATCCTCAAGCTCACGGCCGAGCGCATCGCGAACCGCTGCGAAGCCTCGTATTGGGCGAAGTCGCATACCTTGGGCTTCAATCGGCTGCCCGACGCACTTCAGCCGAAGTTTTTGACTGCATTCTCTATCCCGGAGCGGGCCTTCTCCAGGTCATCACCGTTCATTACGGCTTTGATCTCAACAGCGGCATCAAAGGCGAGGAACCATGGCTCGGCAACGGCCGGCATCTCCGAGGTATCCTTCATGTCGAAGAAAATCAGGCCTGTTCTTTTCCCGTCGAATTCGGTGAAGTAGGCCGCTTCGGGTTTGAGATCGGCCAGTATCGATTGAATCTTGGGGACGAGGCTGCCATCCTTGATGGCTGCGTTTGCCTTGTCAACGGGAAGCGAAACCTTGAGCATCATTCGCATTTCTATCCTCCTCTTCCTGCATAGGGGCTTGGCGGATGAAATCCAACGGCGCTGTCATGGCGTCGAGCGGCGCGTCCATGGCTCGACGCCAACCTGCGGTATCGTTCGCTCGATCGTGATGCTGGCGGTCGTTTGAAACTCGACCATTCCCAAAAACAGTCGCATGACTCTGAACCTGAATTCCACAACAAACAAGCCCGATTGCTTCAAGGACGTTTGACGGCGTTATCGCTTATGCCGGGATAATCCTTGGCTCCTCTCCCGGGGCATTCCACGCGTGATCATCAACATTGATTGGAGATACGCATGGCCACGATTCGGAAATCCAGAGGGCGCTGGCAAGCTCAGGTTCGCCGGCGCGGCATGAAGGCCCCAATGCCTATGATTTTTGATGGGCAAAAATTATAGAGTTGCCCCGGAGATGACGAGAGGCAAACGGCTGCCTCTCCGAAGCGTGCGGACCGGCTCCATCACCCCTTGCGCGTCGATGCCGCCGTGACCGTCAGCGTCGTGAATCCACTGATGGCGATCGCCGCGCGGGCGGGGAGCGGGAGGGCGCCGCAGAGGCTGCCGGTGGTGATGATGCGGCCCTTGGCGACGGGCTCGGTCAAGGCGTTGGCGAAGGCGAGGAAGGCCAGGACCGGGTCGTCGTTGGGGTGTTTTCCAGGGCCGGTAAAGATGGTGTCGCCGTTGATGGCGATGGTCAGCGGATAAGTCTGGCCGGGTTCGATCACTTCTGCCGGCAGCTCTTCGCCCAGTACGTAGCCGGCATTGCCGAGCCGGTCGGCAAGGAACAGCAGGGCCGGCGAGCGGCTGCCGTGGTCCAGCCGGTGGCCGAGGAATTCGACGCCGGAATAGATGGCAGCGACGTGATCGAGCAGTGTTTCGCGGGTGTAGGGCGTGCTGCCGGGGGCGGCGAGATCCCTGCCGAGCACGAAGCAGATTTCCACTTCCAGGGCATCGATGGCGGGGCGATCGAAGCCCGCGGTGCCGGATGTGCTGGCATGGGTGATATGCGCCATCGGGGCCGAGACCGAGCTGCCATCCGGGCGGATTGCCACCTTGTAGCCGCCGGTCAGCCAGCCGTTCAAGGCCAGCGTCTCGTGCTGCACGGCAAAGGCTTGCGCCGGCGTGGCGGGCTCGGTGAGCGATGCGGAGGCGAGCCGGATACCCTGGTTGTCGGCGTCCGACAGCTGGCGGGCAAGCGTTTCGGTGGCGGAACTGGCGGGCATATCTGTCTCCTCAAAGGTATCGGCGGTGCGTCATTCCTTTCGACCACACCCGGCACAAAAGGAAAACCCCGGAATGTGTTGTTCCGGGGTTTCCTTGTCACGCAACGGGGAGGGCGTTACGCGGCTTGGACCTTCTTGGAGACGCGGGCCCATTCGGGGATCCAGGTTCCGTGGGCGGCGAGCAGGTCGTCGGTGAGCGACCAGATCTGGTCGAGATCGAGCTCGGCTGCCGTGTGCGGGTCCATCATCGCGGCGTGGTAGAGATGCTCGCGATTCTGGGTCATCATCGCGACGACCGTCAGTTCCTGCACGTTGATGTTGGTGCGGATCAGCGCCGTCAGCTGCGGTGGCAGGTTGCCGATGAAGGTCGGCTGAATGCCGTTTTCATCGACCAGGCAGGGCACTTCGGCGGCGCAATTGTCCGGCAAAGAGGTGATGCAGCCATTGTTGCGCAGGTTGCCGTAGATGACCGAGGGTTCGCCGGTCCACACCGAATTCATGATCGAGGAAGCATATTCCTTCGACTGTGCGACTTCGATCTTGTCGGCCGAACGGAAGGCGGCGGCCTGGCCCTTCCACTTCTCGACCTGCTCGATGCAACGTTTCGGATATTCATCGAGCGGGATGCCGAATTTCTCGATCAGATCCTCGCGGCCTTCCTTGATGAAATAGGGGGTGTATTCGGCAAAATGCTCCGAGCTTTCCGTGACGAAATAGCCAAGCCGCGTCAGCATCTCGTAGCGTACCTTGTTGGGGCAGCGCGGGTTCCAGGTGGGTTTCGGCGCCCGACCTTCGCGGTAGCCGCGCACAAGATCCGGATAGAGATCGCGATAGGAGCCGTCCGGCTGGCGATGCTCGAACTTCAGGAAGAAGGCCATGTGGTTGATGCCGGCCGAGCGGTAACGGATTTCCTCGTAGGGAATGTCGAGATCGTGGGCGAGTTCCATCGCGGTGCCCTGGACGGAATGGCACAAGCCCACTTGCTTGATCTTCGGATATTTTTCGGCGATCGCCCAGGTGTTGATCGCCATCGGGTTGACGTATTGAAGCAGGATCGCCTCGGGGCAGACCTGCATCATGTCCTCGCAGATCGACCAGAGATGCGGCACGGTGCGAAGCCCCCGCATGATGCCGCCGACGCCGAGCGTATCGGCGATCGTCTGGCGCAATCCGTATTTCTTCGGCACTTCGAAATCGGTGACCGTGCAGGGCTCATAACCGCCAATCTGGAAAGCGACGACGACGAAATCGGCGCCTTCGAGCGCCTTTTTCTGATTGGAATGCAGCTCGATGGTGGCCTTGGCGCCGAGCGTCGAGATCAGTTTGCTGACCACGACTTCGCTTTCTTCCAGGCGCTGCGGGTTGATGTCCATCAGCGCGATCTTCGCGCCGGACAAGGCCGGCCGCTGCAGCACGTCGCCGATGATGTTTTTCATGAACACGGTCGAGCCGGCGCCGATGAAGGTGATCTTGGGTTGTCTCGTCATGGATAGGCCTCTTTGCTTATGCGGCTACGTCGAAGGCGGCGCGGACGAGCCGTTCGGTGTAGGCGGTCTTGGGATGGGTGAGAACGTCTTCGACCGGGCCTTCTTCAACGATCTTGCCGTGCTGCATCACCACCACCCGGTGGCAGAGCGCGCGCACGACTTTGAGATCGTGGGAGATGAAGAGGTAGCTCAGTCCTTTCTCGTCCTGCAGCTTGCGCAGCAATTCGATGATCTGGGCCTGCACCGAGAGGTCGAGCGCCGAAGTGGGCTCGTCGAGCAGGATGAATTCCGGTTCAAGCGCAATCGCGCGGGCGATGGCGATGCGCTGGCGCTGGCCGCCGGAAAACTCGTGCGGGAAGCGCGACAGGATATTGTTGGGCAGACCGGCGCTGTTCAGCGCTTCCTTCACCCGCTCCAGCCGCTCGTTGCGGGTCGCGCCGAGCCTGTTGACGATCAGGCCTTCCTCGATGATCTGGCCGACCGACATGCGCGGGTTGAGCGAGGAGAAGGGATCCTGAAAGACGATCTGCATGCGCGAGCGCAAGGGGCGCATCTGGTCGCGGGTGTTCTTTTCTATCGACTGGCCATCGAACAGGATCTCGCCGCCGTCGGCCGCCAGCAGCTTGACCAGCGCCTGGCCAAAGGTGGTCTTTCCCGAGCCGGATTCACCGACGAGGCCGAGCGTCTCATGACGGTGGAGCCTGATCGAGAGGCTGTCGACCGCGACCAGTTCCTTCAGCTGCGGCTTGAAGAAACCGCCATGCTTGAGCATGAAGGACACCCGCACATTGCGGCCTTCGAGGATGGCGGCGGAATCCACCGGCATCGGATTGGCCATGCCCTTCGGCTCGGAATTGAGCAGGTGGCGGGTATAGGGATGCTGCGGGTTCTCAAACAGCGCCGGCGTGGTGTTGTGTTCCTTCACCTCGCCGTTCTGCATCACATAGACATAGTCGGAGAACTGGCGCACGACGGTCAGGTCGTGGGTGATCAGGATCACCGCCATGCCGAGGGTCTTCTGCAGATCGCGGATGAGGTTGAGGATCTGCGCCTGCACGGTGACGTCGAGCGCCGTCGTCGGTTCGTCGGCGATCAGAACGTCCGGATTGTTGGCAAGCGCCATGGCGATCATGATGCGCTGGCGCTGGCCGCCGGAAAGCTGGTGCGGATATTGGTTGAGGCGGGCTTGCGGATCGGGAATCTGCACCTGGCGCAAAAGCTCCAGCGTCCGCTCCATCGCCTGGCTGCGGCTCATCTTCTGGTGAACGCGGATCGCTTCGATGATCTGGGCGCCGATCGTATAGACCGGGTTCAGCGAACTCATCGGCTCCTGGAAGATCATCGAGATGCGATTGCCGCGCAGCGCCCGGCGCTGGCGGTCGGAGAACTTGAGCACGTTCTTGCCGTCATACGCGATGCTCGACCGTTCAGAGACGGTGGCGCGCTTGGTGAGCAGGCCCATGACGGTGCGGGCGGTCACCGATTTCCCCGAGCCGGATTCGCCGACGACTGCGATGGTTTCACCGCGATAGAGCTGGAAGGAGACGTTCTTCACCGCATCGACCGATCCGCCCTCGACCTTGAAGGTCACGGCGACGTGCCGGGCGTCGATGATCGGCGCACCGACGGCTGCGGCATGGTCGTGCCGCTGTTCGGGGGCGAATGTGCTGATGTCCACGAGTGCCATGGGTCGTCTCCTCAGTATGGGTCGACGGCGTCGCGCAGGCCATCGCCCAGCGCATTGAACGCAAAGACGGTGATCAGCACGAAGGCCACGGGGGAAAGGATCCAGGGATAGGATCCGATGACGGAATAGGTGGCGGTATCCTGCAGCATCAGCCCCCAGGACATCAGCGGCGGTTTGACCGCGAAGCCCAGGAAACCGAGGAAGGATTCCAGCAGAACGACACTCGGGATCGCCAGCGTCACCGAGACGATCACGTGGCTCATCACATTGGGGAAAATGTGCTGGAAGATGATGCGCCGGTCGGTGGCGCCGATCGCCATCGCCGCGCGTACATAGTCGATCCGGGCGAGCGCCAGTGTCTTGCCGCGCACCTCGCGCGACATCTGCGCCCAGCCGAGCGCCGACATGACGAAGATGACGAACGCCAGGAAGACGTTGGTCGGTGCCGTCACCGGGATCAGCGAAGTCAGCGCCAGATAGAGCGGCAATTGCGGGAAGGCGAGAACCAGTTCGACGAAGCGCTGCATCCACGTATCGAAACGGCCGCCGAAATAGCCGGATACCATGCCGATCGTGGTGCCGACGACGGTGACGATGAACACCACCGTCAGCGCGATCATCAGCGAGACACGCGAGCCGTAGAAGATGCGTGACAGGACATCGCGGCCGAACTTGTCGGTGCCGAGGAAATTGACCGGCGTACCGTCGGTGGCGCCGAAGAAATGGCGGTCGGTGGGGATCAGGCCGAGGAGCCGGTAGCCAAAACCCTTGACGAAGAAGCCGAGATTTTTCGGGTTGGCGTAATCCGGTCCGACGATCGGCTGGAAGGTGATCGGGTCGAGTTCGGTGCCTTCGCCGACCTGATAGGTGCGTGGCCAGACCAGACTGCCCTCCTGATCGGTGATGCTGATTACCTGCGGCGGTGCAAAGGCGACGCCGGTGAGCTTCGGATCGACGGGAGAAAAGAACTCCGCAAAGATCGTCATCAGCATCAGCAGGCAGACGAGGACGAGGCCTGCCATGCCGGTCCAGGAGCGCTTCAGGCGGCGCCAGACGAGTGCAAGGTAAGTTTCGTTGCCGTGATGCGGTGCCGGAACCGGCACGGTGACGGTTGTTTGAACATCGGCTTTCATGCGTGCGCTCCTCCGCCCAGACGGACACGCGGATCGAGCAGCGCCAAAAGCATGTCGGCGATGATGTTGCCGACGATCAGCGTTGCGGAAAGGACCAGCATGAAGGTCGCGGTGACATAGACATCGCCAACCCACATCGAGCCAACGATGGCCGGGCCGACTGTTGGGAGCGCGAAGATGATCGCGGTCTCGATTTCGCCGGTCAGCATGTAGGGCAGGACGACGCCCTGATACATGACCAGCGGATGCAGCGCGTTGGGCACCGCATGCCGCATGATGACGGCCCGTTCGGAGAGGCCTTTGGCGCGCGCGGTTTCGACATACTGGGCGTTCAGCGTATCGAGCAGATTGCCGCGCATGACGCGCATATTGTAAGCGAGGCCGCCGAAAGTGGCGATGGCGATGACCGGCCAGACATGTTTCAAAAGATCGACGAACTTGTCCCACGACCACGGCGCGCCGCCATATTTGGCGGAGTGGAAGCTGTTGATCTCGGTGACGTTGAAATGAAACACCAGGATATAGACGATGATCAGCGCCATCAGGAAGCGCGGCACCGTCATGCCAAGGAACGAGATACCGGATAGCAGGCTATCGACCCAGGTATATTGCCGGGTGGCGGCGAGAATGCCGAAGGTGATGCCGATCACCGATGCGAGAATATGGCAGACCAGCGCCAAGGCCAGCGTGCGCGGCAGCCGCTCGCCGACGACTTCGGAAACGGGCTTGTTGTAGAACAGGCTATGGCCGAAATCGCCGCGGGTGACGATGCCGGTGATCCAGTTGACGTACTGGACGGCCATCGGCTTATCCAGCCCGTTGGCAACCTTGTAGGCCTGCGCCTGGGCGTCGGCTTCCTCGAAGGATGCACCGCCCTGGTTAATCATCTGCGACCGGATGTAGTCGCTGTAGTCGCCCGGCGGTGCCTGAATGATCGCGAAGGTCACGACGCTGAGCACGAAAAGGACGGGTATGGCTGACGCGATGCGCACAAGCAGAAATCGGAACATGGCTGTTAGGTTCTCTTGTGTGTTTTGGGGTTCTCCCAGGCCGGGCTGTTGGCGCGGCCTGGGAAACGAGGTTTTCGGATCAGTTCATCGGGCTTTTGTCGCCGGGCTTGCCCGGCAGCTGCTGCGGGAACAGTTCGTAGTCACCCTGCTTGTCCGCCGCCACAAACACCCGTTCGCGGATGATCGTGTCTTCCGCCCAGTTGAACATGAAGATCGGGGCGCCGCTTGGAATATTCGAGAAGCGCTTGTTGATGATCAGCGCTCCCGGATACTCCGTCAGACCAACCGAGTTCACATGGGTCGTGGCGATCTTCTGATACTGCTTCATCAGGTCGGCCCGCTCGTCATTGTCGTTACTGGCAATGAACTTGTTGACGGTATCGACCAGCTCCTGCTCGAACGGCATCAGATCGAGCTTGCCGCTTTCCGGCACGCGATGGTGCCAGCTGGTGCGCGGACCGGTGGCTGCGAGCTGCGGCGTGTTCTGCACCACGGAGGACAGTTCCGCTGTGTTGCGGTGAACCATCCAGTCGAAGCGACCGGCATAATTGGTCGCGTCACGCTGCTTGCCGTCGAGCGAGTTCAGCACGACCCGAAGGCCCAGCTGTTCCATCTGCCCGACGACGCCTTCAGCAAGGTTCTTGTCGGTGTTGTAGTCCGACGACACTAGCAGCACGATCTCGACATCCTTGCCGCCGAGCTTATCGGCCGGATAGTTGACGAAGCCGTTGCCGTCGGTGTCCTTGAGGCCGACCTTTTCGAGCAGCGCCTTGGCACCTTCCAGATCGAACGGATAGTAGACGGTCGACTGGCGGTCGTAGAAGCTTGTTCCAGACGAGAGGCCGCCCGGATAGATCGCGGTGAACGGACCCTTGACCAGCGATTCGCCGATCTTCTTGCGATCGACCGCCATGGTGACCGCCTTGCGGAAGTCTTCGTTGCGGTTGAGTTCGCGAACAGCCTGGGCGCGTTCGTCCGGTTCGCCCCAGCCATTGCCGGAGAAGTTCATGTATAGATTATAGCCGATCAGCCGGGCGCCGAAGGCCAGGCGGGCCGGCGCGGTATCCTGCGCTGCACGCTTCAGCGATTCGACGAAATTCTCGGGCTGTTCGAGATTGGAGAAATCACCGGAACCGGCAATTGCCTGCACGTCACGGTCGGCCCAGGTCGACAGCTTGTAGTGCAGCTCGTTGAGATAGGGCAGCTGGTTGCCGGCTTCGTCCACCTTCCAGTAGTAGGGATTGCGGCGCATCACGACGATGTCGTCCGGGCGGTACTCGACCGGAACCCAGGCGCCCATGATCGGAATGTTCATGTATTCCGGCGGGAAACCGTTCTTGTACTGGTCGTAGGTGAAGCCTTTGGCGTATTTCGGATGCTTGGTCTTCAGGATATGCGCCGGACCCGGGCAGAATGTGCCATAGGCCATGGAATAGAGATACTGGCGCGGGAAGGCTTCCTTGAAAGTCCATTCGACCGTATTGGCATCGATGGCCTTCAGTGTCGTGCCTTCGCCGAAGGTTTCCGGCGTTGCGCCATTGAGCGGCGAGACATTGGGATCGACGACATTGTCGTCCCAGTAGAACATTACGTCTTCGGAGGAGAAGGGAACGCCATCCGACCATTTGGCGCCTTCGATCAGGTGCATGGTCAGCTTATGGCCATCTTTGGACCATTCCCAGCTCTTTGCCAGATTGGGAAGCGGTTCAACATCCTTGGCTTCGACCTGATAAAGCGGGGCCGTCCGCGTCAGGCATTCGGACATCTCGATATCGATGCCGCCCCAGCCCTGCGTCTGTCCGGCGGAATAGTTCCAGCCTTCCGGCCGCCCGCCGATGACATGGCGCATCGTATCGCCATAAACACCAACGCCATCCGGCATGTTGCCGGTCTTGAAGACCAGCGGTTCCTTTGGCAGGCGCTCGGCAACCGGCGGCAGCTTGCCGGTCTTGACGAATTTCTCGGTGACCCAGTCGGGCTCGTGATATTCCGGCAGTGCCTTGTATTCGAGGATGGAATCGCGCGGCACATAGGTGATCTTGCCCTGCGCCGGGAATGGCGGCTGCTCGGGCACCACGGTCGGCTCGGAAGCCCAGGCCGTAACGGCGAATGCAGACACGCCCAAAAGAAGCGCGCTGGTCGTTTTCAGATGGCGAAAGCGTTTCATTGTCGTTGTTTCTCCCTCATGCTTCAGGCCGGCCCGGTATGGGCGGCTCTCCTCCTAAAAGCACCCGGCAGGGGCGGCATCATGCCGTCTGCCGGAAGAGAGCGGACGACGGATCGCCCACTCCCAGACCTGTCTCCTCCTCAGGAAAACGGGCCGCGCATATCTGCAAACCAGGCGTTTTAGCCGGCTGCCTTCAGCTTCGTTGCTTCCTTTTCGGCGCGCAGTTCGTCGATCGAGCGAACCTCGCGGCGGGCAACGCCCTTCCAGTCGCGCGTCTTGACGGTCGCCTTGCCCAAACGCTCCTTGGCCGCAGGGACGGCATGGGCATATTGCGGCAGCCACTCAGCCTGGGCGACGACCATCTCATCGACCATCTGCCAGACCTCCTCCGGCGTGCAGATGGCACCGACCAGCGGATCGTGCAGGACCGCCAGCTTCAGAAGGTCGATATCGCCCGAGATGGCGGCGTGAACCGACATGCGTTGAACATTGATCGAGGAAATGCAGGTGGCGGCGCAGGCTTCCGGCAGAGTGATGCCGGCGACCATGTTGATGCCGAAGCGATCGACAAAGCCGGGCGATTCGATGATCGCGTCGGACGGCAGGTTGGTGATGACGCCGTTGTTCTTGACGTTGAAATGGCCGCGGTAGACACGCCCGGTTTCCAGCGCCTCGAGAATGTGGCTGGCATGTTCGTTGGAGCGGCGGGCGGGATCGATCGGTTTGCCGGCATCTTCGAGGAACTGCGGAAATTCCGTCTCGAACCAGTTGCGGGTCTCAGTCGAGTAACGCAGGTAACCGCCGGTTTCGCCGTGGATCCAATCGGACATATCGATCCAGCGGGTAATTTCCTCCGGCCGCTTGCGGTACCAGGGCAGGTATTCCGACAGATGACCGTTGCTCTCGGTGGAGTAGACGCCGAACCGCTTCAGGACATCGATGCGCAGCTTCTCCTGCTGCGAGAAAACCGGATGCGCCTCGAAGGCTGCAACCAGCTCGTCCTTGCCTATTCTGCGACCCTTGACGCGCACATCGGTAAACCAGGTCTGATGATTGATGCCCGAGCAGATGTAGTCGAGCTCGCCATCCTTGGCGCCGAGGATTTCAGCGATCTGTTCGGCACCGTGCTGGACGCCGTGGCAAAGGCCGATCGTATCGACCTTGCCATATTCGATCGCAGCCCAGGTGTTCATCGCCATCGGGTTCGCATAGTTGAGGAACTTCGCGCCGGGCTCGGCCAGTTCGCGGATGTCCTTGCAGAAATCGAGGATGACCGGGATGTTGCGCTGGCCGTAAAGAATGCCGCCGGCGCAGATCGTATCGCCGACGCACTGATCGACGCCATATTTCAAGGGGATGCGGATGTCGTCGGCATAGGCGGCCAGACCGCCGAC
Organism: Pararhizobium sp. YC-54; assembly: GCF_025847205.1. Classification (GTDB taxonomy): domain Bacteria; phylum Pseudomonadota; class Alphaproteobacteria; order Rhizobiales; family Rhizobiaceae; genus Pararhizobium. The sequence continues at coordinate 280,845 of NZ_JAOYTH010000003.1, forward strand.
GCGCACGCAGGAGATGATGTAGCGTGCGCCTGCGATCGCCTCACGGCGGTCAGTCGATGCCGTGACCTTTGCCGGCAGGTTGTTGGACTGGACGATCTTGTCGAGGATCGACTTGATCATGCCAAGATTGTGCTCGCTCATATCGGTGAGCGCGAACTCGACGTCGCGGAATTCCGGAACGCAGAGAATGTCGGTAAAGAGTTTCTTGGTGAAACCGACGCTGCCGGCGCCAATAATGGCTATCTTGAAGCTGCTCATGCTGTCCTCGTCGCTGGTCATTCGACCGGGAAAAACGGACAGGGTAAAATCAATGCGCGGGAAACAAGGCATTTCTCATGCCGCTCGCCTCCCTGCTCTCCCTGCCGACGCCGCTCCAACCCGGTCATCTTGCTTTGTTGATGGGCATTATGCGTATAATGCCGGGTGCCGCCAGAGAGGTATTGTGCTTTCATGGGTAATTCTATGCTGAAACGACTGATCGAGAATGGGCCGGTGATGCGGACGGTTTCGCTGCCGCGCGGACGCCACAGCCTGCACACCATGCCGACCAGCACGGGCTACGAGATCCGCACCGATTCAACCTATGACTGGGACGGCCGCAAGCGCGGCCAGACGCCGTTTACCGTGCTTCAGCACACGATCGGCGGCGCCGGCAACCTGCGTTACGAGAACCGCACCTACCGGGTACGCGAGGGCGAGACGTTGCTCGTGCTGGTGCCGCACAATCATCGTTACTGGCTGGAGCAGAATGGCCGATGGGAGTTCTTCTGGATTTCCATGAACGGCGAGGAGGCGCTGCGCGTCCACAAGGCCATTCTGGCGACAACCGGTCCGATCCTCAATCTGAAGCCGGAAACGATCGAGCGTCTTGCCGATTGCAGCCTGCGGCTGATTTCAGGCGGTGCCGATGCGCCGGGCAGCGCCTCTGCCATCGCCTACGAGTCGGCGATGGTGCTTTACGACGATGTCTTCGGCTCACATCCGGCCCTCAGCCAGGAATACCGGACGATGCAGCATGTCATCGACCACATCATGGCGAATTTGCAGCATCCGTTGCCGGTCGAGAAACTGGCGGATGTCTCCGGTCTCAGCCGGGCGCATTTTTCGCGGGTCTTTGCGGCCAGCGAAGGCATGCCGCCGGCAGAGTTCGTGTTGCGCAAGCGTCTGCAACGCGCGACCAAGCTCCTGACCAAGGCAGCCCATCTGTCGGTGAAGGAAGTGGCCGTAATGTCCGGTTTCGAGGATCCGAACTATTTCGCCAAGGTGTTCCGCCGCTATTTCGGCGCCAGCCCGACGGAGTTCCGCACCACGGGCATGTATTCGAGCATTGCCACCAATGGCCGGGATTCGGCAGCGGCCTCGACGCTTGAGTGAGTTCTGCCCCGGATTAGTAGAAGAGATGCCAGGGCGTCAGGAATGCGCGGCTCAGTTCCTGCTCGCGTTCCCGGTCAAGGTCCACCGGTTCTTCACGGCCTTGCCTGACCGGCATCTCAACGCGGATGGTTTTTTCCTTCTTCGCCGGAGGCGTCAGGTAACCGAGGGTCATTCCACCGTGATAAAACATTCAGTTCTCCGCTTTTCCGTGGACCCGTTAATGGTCTTGAACACAATCCTGACACAATTGGTCGACCTGTCAATAGTCTATGATTTTGATGTCCTATTTCGTAGCGACGCTGCCTGGCAGTGTCCAAGCTTGCCAAAAACCATCTCCCTTTGAAAAATAATATAATCTATAAATTTTATGATGATTGAAAAATCGATCCGGCATCGCTGATGGCTAAAGGCGTTCTTTGCTTGAGACCGGGGCGTCTTTAGTGCGTAAATCGACACCATGAACGACGACAAAAGAGTGGACCTGAGATGAACGTCGCCTTGAGAAATTCGCTCGACCGTCTCGCCCCGCAGCATGTGGCGGATGAGGACGCCTTGAAATCGGCCATGCGGCGGATGTCGGGCGGTGTCTCCGTCATTACCGCCGGGGTTGGCGACGAGCGTACCGGCGCGACCGTGACCTCGGCCACGGCCTTGTCCGTCGATCCGCCGACAATGATCGTCAACATCAACCGCAGCTCCTCCAGCTGGCCGATCATCAGCCGTTACGGGCATTTCTGCGTCAATATCCTCAGCGCCGACCAGCAGGACGTGGCCGACCGGTTTGCCGGCAAGGGCGGACTGAAGGGGATCGACCGCTATGACGGTGCGGAATGGTTCACGCTGGCAAGTGGCGCGTCTGTACTGCGCGGGGCACTCGCCGGTATCGATTGTGAAGTGGATGAAGTGATCGAGCGGCATAGCCATGCGATCATTCTCGGTCGGGTCGTCTCCATCGTCGCTGGCGACGGGCACTCACTGGTGTACAGCAACGGCCGCTACGGCCGCTTCTCGCTCTAGGATTTGAAGCGTAACGGGCTGAATTTCTCAGGATTAAGCGCCTTGGCCCTGAATCCCTCCGGCTGCGGTCGGCCGGTGAGCAGGCTTGCCGCCAAAGCTCCGAGCGCTGGAGAGGTCAAGATACCGTAGCCGCCCTGGCCCGCCAGCCAGAAGAAATCCGGATGATCGGCTGCAGCGCCGATCACCGGCAGCCGGTCGGATGAAAAGCTGCGCATGCCAGCCCAGCTCTTGGTAGCGCGACGGACCGGAATGGTCGTTGCCTCCTCGACATAGTGCGCGGCCCAGGCCACATCGAGTTCCTCCGGCTGGACATCGCCGGGCTCGCAAGGCGTCGCATCAGCCGGGCTGGCCAAAAGCCGGCCGGCGTCGGGCTTCATGTAGAAATCCTCGTCGATCTCGTTGATCTCCGGCATATCGGAGATATCGATCCCTTCAGGGAGATCGACTGTGATGGCCGTGCGGCGATGCGGAACGATGCCGAGCGGCCTGACACCGAAAATTTCCGCCGTTGGGTCCGCCCAGCCGCCGGCGGCGTTGACGACGGTTTTGGCGCGCACAGGGCCTATCGATGTCTCGATGGTCCAGGCTTGGCCGTCGTGGCTTGCGGAGACAACGGCGTGACGCTCGCGGATGTCTGCGCCATTGCGCCGTGCTCCCTTTGCATACCCCTGCAAAAGGTTTTCGACTTCGATGTCCCAGAAGTTGGGATCGTAGAACGCCGCGGCGGCATAGCCCGGTTTCAGGATCGGCAGCCGCGCCAGCGCCTCCTCCTCGTCGAGCCGTTCGAGCTCCGGTGTGAAGGCAAGTTCGGTGCACAACACCTCTTCTAGCCGGGAGATCTTGTCCGCAGTGGCGATCATCACCCCGCCCCGCCTCTTCAGAAGCGGAATATCCGAAAATCCGTCCGGCGGACCGTCGAAGAAATCCTTGGCGATCGCAGCCAGTCGGCAGACTTCGGGCGCGTTGTAGCGCAGCACGAATTCGGCGGCGGAGCGGCCGGTGCTGTGATAGCCGAGCGCCGTTTCCCGTTCGAGCACCACACAAGAGCGATGGGGCCCAAGGAAATAGGCGAGCGACAGACCGGCAATGCCGCCGCCGATGATCGCCACGTCGAATGTCTGCATGTCGGCCCAGCCCTTTACGGTATCCGCGCGATCTCCCGTCGCGCAACTGGACCCTAGATGCGGCCTTTCCAATGTTCAAATTTATAGTGACGAAGGTGACTATCAGGCAGATTGATGCCCTGTGCTATGATCCAGCGGCTCCGTTTCTGCGACATGGCGCAGGAAGGCCGCTTCGGCGGGATTGAGGATCGCGTTGGGATTGGAGATGCGGAAAACATCCGTGGTCGGCAGGAGGTCATAGGGCGGCAGTTGCCAGAGGCCGCCTGCAGCAAGGCCCGGTGCCGCCAGATGATCCGGCACCATGCCGATGCCGATATTGGCGGCGATCAGACGCAGCACTTCCTCGACATTGCAGGAGACGGCCCGCACCTGCTGGCCGAAGGAACCCATGGCGCGCACCGCGGTGATGGCATTCATGTGCTGGCCGCCGAGAACATCGGCGATGAAGGCAATATAGGGATCACCGCGCAGGTCGTTCAGCGCCGCACCAGTGACGCCGAACAGCCGGTGGCCGCGGCCGCAATAGAGCCCATATTGCTCGCGGATATGGAAAGCCTTGGTCAGCGCATCGGGAATATTGCCGTCGCAGAGGCCGATGGTGGCAATGTTGCGTTCGACCGCGCTGATGACGCTGACAGTGGTTTCGACCGTGATACTGATCGTCGCCTTTGGATAGAGCCGAAAGAAGCTTTCAAGCTTGCGGTCCCAGGCCGGATTGTGCGCATGGCTGACCGAGTGGATGCTGACATGGCCGGTGACGTCGTCGCCGGCTGTCTCCAGCGCATTCGGCAGGCGCACCACCGCCGCGAAGATTTCGCGGCATTGGCGGTGGAGCTTTTCGCCGGCCTCCGTCAGATCGAAGCGGCCCGGGCGGCGGTCGATCAGTTTCTGGCCGACGGTCTGTTCCAGCCGCTTCAGCGCCATGCTGACGGCCGGCTGCTGCAACAATAACCGGTTGGCCGCCGCGGTGATGCTGCCCTCCTCGACCACGACCACAAAAGTTCGCAGCAGGTTCCAGTCAAGATTGTGGGCGAAGCGTTCGAGGCGATTGTCGGGCATGGGAAATCGCAATCAGAGGGAGACGAGGCCGGAGGGTAGCCGGTTCATGATCTCGTGGCCATCCTGCGTGATCAACAGCTGGTTTTCGATGATCATGCCGCCAACGCCATCGACATACCACGGCGTCTCGAAAGCGAGCACCATTCCCGGCTCGATGATCACATCGGATTGCTGCGACAGGAACGGCCATTCCTCGCTGCCGAGGCTCGCACCCAGCCCATGACCGAAATGGCCGCGCGTATAGCCGGGGAAACCCGCCTTCCCCATCGCCCCGGTCGTCACCCGGTGTACCTCGCTCATGGCGGTGCCGGGCCCGAGAAGCGGCAGGCCTGCGTCATAGGCGGTTTGCAGTGCGGCGAACAGACGGGCCTGGAGCGCGGACGGGGTGCCGCAGACGAAGGTGCGGCCGGTGTCGGATGTATAGCCGGCAATCAAACAGCCAACATCGACCTTGATCAGATCACCGGGTTCGACGATGCCGGCCTTGGTCCAAGGGTTCTGGCCGACGGAGACATATTCCCAAAGCCCCGTGAGGTTCTGCACGTTGCGCCTTGCTGCTTCCGCCCGGACACCCTTCTCCCAAGCACTCGCCAGTTCGTCGCGGCTGACACCGGGATCGATGGTTTCGCGCAACGTGACGATGCCGGCTTCGGCCAGTTCGACAGCGGTGCGCAGGTGGCCGATCTCGGCGGCCGACTTGATCATCTTCAATCGCCGGACAAGGTCTGAGGCATCGATGAGTTCGGCTTCCGGTAAGGCCGTGGAAAGCAGCCGGAAATCGGTAACCGAGAGACCGTCGAATTCGACGCCGATGCGGCCCGTTTCCAGCCCCCGCTCTGCGAGAAGCCCTGCAGCAAGGCGGAAGCCATTGGCGGCGTCAAATGTTTCAGGCCGCTGAAAACCAGCGGAACGCCCTTGTCTTGCCGAGGCGGACTTTATCAGGTCTTCAGGCGAAAGTGCTGCAGCATCCAAGCCCCTTAAATCGCCGGTCTCGACCCAGATCGGGTTGATACGGAGATCGGTGATCGTGCTGGAGGCACGGAAGGCGGCTTCGAACAGGTCGGTGACAACGGCTGCCTGCGGAAGTGCGGGAGCGGTGGGGACGATGGCCGCCACGGCACCGGCGCGCCGCCACATGGTAGCGACCCCGGCGGGTGCACCCGTTGCGTAGGCGAAGCTTTCGGGCGAAAGCAGCAGCAGCGCATCGAGCCCGGCGAGTTCCATCCTATGCGATGCGCGCGTTCTGTCGAGGTGAGCCATTCCGTTTCCCTGTCCTGTGACTTCAGCGTCCTGCGGGCCGCCATTCCCGCAGCGCATGAGGCAGTGCCGCATTTTCGTTTGTATCGCCCTGCCCGGCTTGCCATAACGGTTACAAGAAGGAAAGTGACGGGAGGAAGACATGGCTGCAAGACAGGAATTCCAGTGGGACGATGCATTTCTGCTGGAGGATCAGCTTTCTGAAGACGAGCGGATGATCCGCGATACCGCCCGCGCCTATGCGCAGGACAGGCTGCAGCCGCGCGTCATCGACGCCTATCGCAACGAGACGACCGATCCCTCGATCTTCCGCGAAATGGGCGAACTCGGCCTGCTCGGCGTCACGGTACCGGATACCTATGGCGGCGTCGGTGCATCCTATGTGGCCTATGGCCTGGTTGCCCGCGAGGTCGAGCGCGTCGATAGCGGCTACCGTTCGATGATGAGCGTGCAGTCGTCGTTGGTGATTTACCCGATCCATGCCTATGGCTCTGAGGAGCAACGCCAGAAATACCTGCCGAAACTGATCAGCGGCGAATGGATCGGCTGCTTCGGCTTGACCGAGCCGGATGCCGGTTCTGATCCCGGCGGCATGAAGACGCGGGCGGTGAAGACCGATGGCGGCTACCGGCTGAGCGGCTCGAAAATGTGGATTTCCAATGCGCCGATCGCCGACGTTTTCGTCGTCTGGGCGAAATCCGAGGCGCATGGCAATGCCATCCGTGGCTTCGTACTGGAAAAAGGCATGAAGGGCCTGTCGGCCCCGAAGATCGGCGGCAAGCTGTCGTTGCGCGCCTCGATCACCGGCGAAATCGTTCTCGACAATGTCGAAGTCGGCGAAGATGCATTGCTGCCGAATGTCGAAGGCCTGAAGGGTCCGTTCGGCTGCCTCAACCGCGCCCGCTACGGCATTTCCTGGGGCGTGCTCGGCTCGGCGGAATTCTGCTGGCATGCGGCCCGCCAATACGGGCTCGACCGCAAGCAGTTCGGCAAGCCCTTAGCGCAGACACAGCTGTTCCAGAAGAAGCTTGCCGATATGCAGACGGAAATCACCCTTGGCCTGCAGGCCTCGCTGCGCGTCGGCCAGCTGATGGATGCCGGCCGGATGGCGCCGGAGATGATCTCCATCGTCAAGCGCAACAATTGCGGCAAGGCGCTGGATATTGCCCGCGCCGCCCGCGACATGCATGGCGGCAACGGCATTTCCGAGGATTATCAGGTGATGCGCCATATGGTGAACCTTGAAACGGTCAACACCTATGAGGGCACCCACGACGTGCACGCCTTGATCCTTGGCCGCGCCCAGACCGGGCTGCAGGCCTTCTTCTGAGCGCCGGCATGGAAACGCCGCTGAAGGGCCTTAGGGTTCTCGAACTTGCCCGTATCCTGGCGGGACCATGGATCGGCCAGACGCTGGCCGATCTCGGCGCCGACGTCATCAAGGTGGAAAGCCCGGCCGGAGACGACACGCGCACATGGGGGCCTCCCTTTATCGAAAGCGAGGCCGGCGGCCATCTGGACGCCGCCTATTTCCACGCCTGCAACCGGGGAAAGCGTTCCGTCATTCTCGATTTCACCACGGAAGAAGGGCAGGAAGCGGTGCGCCGGCTGGCGGCCCAATCAGACGTGCTCCTGGAAAACTTCAAGGTCGGCGGGCTGGCGAAATACGGGCTGGATTACGACAGCCTGAAAAAGGTCAATCCGCGGCTGATCTATTGCTCGGTCACCGGCTTTGGCCAGGACGGCCCCTATGCCCATCGCGCCGGTTACGATTACATTATCCAGGGCATGAGCGGCATCATGGATCTGACCGGCGATCCTGAGGGCGAGCCACAGAAGATCGGTGTCGCTTTTGCCGATATTTTCACTGGTCTTTACGGCGTCATCGCCATTCAGGCAGCACTTCACATGCGCGAACGGACCGGCGTCGGCCAGCAGGTCGACATGGCTTTGTTCGACAGCATGACGGGGGTTCTCGCCAACCAGGCACTGAATTTCCTCGTCTCCGGACAATCGCCGCGCCGTCTTGGCAATGCGCATCCCAATATTGCACCCTATCAGGTGTTTCCGGTCTCCGACGGCCACCTGATCGTCGCCGTCGGCAACGACCGCCAGTTCGTCAAGTTCTGCACCCTGCTCGGCCTCGACAATCTGGCGACGGATCCGCGCTACCTGACCAATGCGAGCCGGGTAAAAAACCGCGACACGCTGACCCCGGAGCTGACGGCGCGGACGGTGAATTTTAATCGCGATACGCTGCTTGCCATGCTGGAGGCGGCCGGCGTGCCGGGCGGGCCGATCAATACGGTCGCCGATGTGTTCTCGGATCCGCAGATCAATCACCGCGGCATGCGGGTCGATACACCGCATACGGGCTCGGCTTCAGGCACGGCGCCGGGCGTGCGCACGCCCATTCAGTTTTCGGATGCCGAACTGGCGCTTGAACGCGGCGCCCCAAGGCTTGGGGAGCATACGCAGGAGGTGTTGGCAGAGATCGGGATGAGGCCGGGCGCATTGAAATAAGCATCAATCGATGATAGATTTGATGCGCATGTTGGAGTGAACACGATGCGCACCACGATAGTTCTCGATGATGAATTGCTCGCCCGGGCGCAGGAGCTGACCGGTATTGAGGAAAAGGGCGCTCTTATTCGCGAGGCCCTGAAATCCTTGATAGAGCGTGAAGCAGCGCGGCGGCTAGCTTTGCTCGGCGGTAGCGAGCCCGACCTCGAATATATCCCACGTCGTCGATCCTCAAAGTAGACAGTCATGGTTCTCATCGACACATCGATTTGGATTGACCATCTACGATTGAACGAACCTGAAGTGACAGATCTGCTTTTGCAGCGCAGATTGCTGATGCATCCATATATCATCGGCGAAATCGCGCTTGGGACGCTTCGAAATCGATCCGCGATTTTAGGAATGCTGGCGGAACTTCCGACCAGTCGCCTTGCCTCGCCGGCAGAGGTTCTTCGACTTGTCGACCAAAATAAACTCTTTGGTTTGGGAATCGGTTATGTTGATGCCCATATCTTGGCCTCGTTGCGTCTCACGGCCAGGAGTCAGCTTTGGACGCGTGACAAACGGCTGCATGCCGCTGCGATGAAGCTGGGTCTTGCCCGGCCTTCGGCGATGCACTGACGGACAATCCACTCCTTCAAATATTCCCCATGCACAGATATTTCATCTCCAGATAGTCCTCGGCGCCGTGGCGCGAGCCTTCGCGGCCGATACCGGATTGTTTGAGGCCGCCGAAGGGGGCGGCTTCGGAGGACATGCGGCCGGTATTGATGCCGATCATGCCGTATTCCAGCGCTTCGGCGACCCGCCATACCTTCTTCAGTTCGGTCGCATAGAAATAGGCCGCAAGGCCATAGATCGTGTCGTTGGCCTGCAGGATGACGTCTTCCATCGTCTCGAAGCGGATGATCGGCGCGACGGGACCAAATGTTTCGTCGCAGGCGACCAGCATGCCCTTGCCGACATTGGACAGCACGGTCGGCTCGAAGAAGGCCCCGGATACGCGCTTGCCGCCGCAGAGAAGCTTTGCGCCTTTAGAGATGGCGTCGTTCACATGCGTCTCGACCTTTTCAATCGCCCGGTTATCGATCAGCGGACCGATGGTGACGCCGGGAGAAAAGCCGTCGCCCACCGTCAGCTTCGCCACTTCGGCGGCAAGTTTGCTGGCGAATTCGTCGTGGACGCGGCTCTGCACGTAGATGCGGTTGGCCGAGGTGCAGGTCTGGCCGGCATTGCGGAACTTTGCCTGGATGGCACCATCGACGGCCGCGTCGATATCAGCGTCGTCGAAGACGATGAAGGGCGCGCTGCCGCCGAGTTCGAGGCTGACCTTCTTGATCTGGTCGGAACATTGGCGCATCAGGATGCGGCCCACTTCAGTGGAGCCGGTAAAGCTGATTTTGCGCACCCTGGAATTGGTGCAGAGTTCACGGCCGATTGCATCGCCTTGCGAGGCGAGGATGAGGTTGAAGACCCCTTTGGGAAAGCCGGCGCGGATGGCCAGCGCGTGCATGGCCAAAGCCACCAGCGGGGTCTGTTCGGCGGGTTTGAGGACAATGGTACAGCCGACTGCCAGCGCCGGCGAGATTTTTCGCGCCACCATCGATGCCGGGAAGTTCCAGGGCGTGATCGTGCCGACCACGCCGACCGGCTGCTTGATCACCATCATCCGGCGATCCGTCGAGGGGGCGGGGATCGTCTCGCCGTACACGCGCTTGGCCTCTTCCGCGTACCATTCGATATAGGCGGCCGCGTGCTGGACCTCGGAGCGGGCTTCGTTGAGCGGCTTGCCCATTTCCGCGGTCAGGATTGCGGCGAGATCATCGATATGGGCGATGACGAGATCATGCCAGCGGCGCAGGATCGTGCTGCGATCGCCGGCCGGGCGCTCGGCCCACGGGAATTGCGCCGCATAGGCATCATCGATTGCAGTGCGCGTTTCCGCGACGCCCATATCCGGCAGGGTGGCGAGCAGGGCGCCGTTCGACGGATTATGGACGTCGAAGGTTTTCGCCGAAGGCGCCGTCGGTGTATTCACCAGCCCGAGCAGATGCGGATCCTTGACATGGGCGATCAATGTCTCGGTAAAGATCATCGGAGATCCTTTCTGGCGATCCGCGCAGACGGCGCAGGGCGGCATATTTCGTCGCGGGGACAATGCCGATAGCCGATAAAAGCAGCCGGGTCCATCGGGCAGCACTGCGCTGCTGCCCGATGGAATAGGTCAGGCCAACGCCTGAAATCAGGCGCGCGCTTCCAGAATCGAGGCTTCCAGGATGTCCATCGCTTCGGCGAAGACTTCGTCCTGGATGGTGATCGGTGCGAGGAAGCGGATGACGTTGCCGTGCACGCCGCAGGTGAGCAGGATCAGGCCCTTCTCCAATGCGATCAGGCGGACGCGGTTGGCGAAGTCGGCGCTCGGCAGATTGGTCTTCACGTCGTTGAACTCGACGGCGTTCATGAAGCCCGGACCGCGGATATCGACGATTTCCGGCGCCTGCTCGGCAATCGCCGCGAGGCGCTGCTTCAGGCGGCCGCCCAGCTGTTCGGCGCGTTCGCACAGCTTCTCATCCTTGATGATGTCGAGAACGGCGTGGGCAGCGGCAACGCCCATCGGGTTGCCGGCATAGGTGCCGCCGAGGCCGCCGGGGCCCGGAGCGTCCATGACCTCGGCGCGACCGGTCACGGCTGCGATCGGGAAACCGCCGCCAAGCCCCTTGGCCATCGTCACGAGGTCAGCGGCGACGCCGTGATGTTCCATGGCAAAGAGCTTGCCGGTGCGGGCAAAACCGGTCTGCACTTCGTCGGCGATGAGAAGAATACCGTGCTGGTCGCAGATTTCGCGGATCGCCTTGATGAAGGAGGTCGGCACCGGATAGAAGCCGCCTTCGCCCTGCACAGGCTCGATGATGATGGCTGCAACGCGGTTGGGATCGACGTCAGCGGCAAAAAGGCGCTTCAGGGCAGCCAGCGACTGTTCGGCGGAAACGCCCTGCAGCTCCACCGGGAAGGGCACGTGGAAAACGTCGGCCGGCATGGCGCCGAAACCGACCTTGTAGGGCACGACCTTGCCGGTCAGTGCCATACCCATGAACGTGCGGCCGTGAAAGCCGCCGCCGAAAGCGACGACCGCCTGGCGGCCGGTTGCGGCGCGGGCGATCTTGACGGCATTTTCAACGGCTTCTGCACCCGTGGTCACGAAGATCGTCTTCTTGGCGAAGTCACCCGGCAATACGGCATTCAACCGCTCGGCAAGCTCGACATAGTTTTCGTAGGGCACGACCTGATGGCAGGTATGGGTAAAGCGGTCGAGCTGCTTCTTGACGGCTTCGATGACGCGCGGATGGCGGTGGCCGGTGTTGACGACGGCAATGCCGGCGGCGAAATCGATATAACGATTGCCTTCCTTGTCCCAGATTTCGGAATTCTCGGCACGATCCGCATAGATCTGCGTGGTCATACCCACACCGCGGGAAATGGCTGCGTTCTTGCGATCGGTCAAACTGGTCACGGGTATCATCCTGATGTTGCGTGGAGTATTTTTGGTTGCAGATTTCTCGGAAATCCTATATTTTTTCTGTAAGTTTGCAAATCAAATTTTGTGATTTGATCAGCACTGCCGGGAATGGGTTTCCTGACCACGAGACAGTGTCGCGGTGGATTTTCGCCGCGGTGCCGGTTGCTTTATGGAGCCGGGCTTGTGCGTAAGCGCGTATGGATGGCTTGAAGATGTCACAGGACGGCTTATACCAAGTCTCGATGATAGAGACCCATAGGATGGCCCATCGAGACTTGCATCATGAGTGATGCCGTGAAAATACGCTACAAGGTTGCGGAAGCCGCACGGCTTGCCGGCGTCTCCGCATCGACCCTGCGTTTGTGGGAGACGCAGGGCCTGGTCGTGCCGGACCGCTCGGCCACCGGGCACCGGCAGTATAGCGAAGGCGATGTCGCCCAGCTGAAGCGGATCGCGTGGTTTCGCGCCGAACGCGGGCTCAATCCGGCCGCGATCCGCGAAGCGCTGGAAATGGAAGCGGGCGAGCCCGATGACGCCGGCCAGCCCACTATTGGCGATACAGTACCACAATCACAGGTTGGGCGCAAACTCAGGAGCCTGCGCCACGCAGCCGGTAAGACACTGGAGCAGGTGGCCGGCGATGTCGGTATCGCGGCTTCGGTCCTTTCGACGCTGGAGCGGACTTCGCAAGGTGTTTCGGTCGCCGTGCTGCACAATCTCGCCGAATATTTCGCAACGACGGTTTCGAGCCTTTCCGGCGAAGACGAGCCGGACGTTCGTGCCTTGGTGCGCTCTGGAGAGTGGCGGACATGGCCGCGTACGACGCCGGGCCTGACCGTCCAGCTGCTGGCGGAAGGCCGCAACCAGATGGATTGTCATCGCTTCGTGCTTGAGCCGGGCGCCTCCAGCGAAGGAGCCTACAAGCATGAGGGCGAGGAGTTCGTCTATGTGCTCTCGGGCCGGGTCGAGTTCGTGCTGGATTCCGATCAGTTTCACGATCTGAACCCCGGCGATTCCCTGTACTTCAACAGCCGCCGCCATCACGCCTGGTCGAACCGCCATGATGGCGAGACGGTGCTCCTGTGGATCAACACGCCGCCGACTTTCTAACACCTTCCTTCGCAAAGTGCGCATTTTACGATCAAGCGTATTTATACTCGCTATTGTCCCTATCTATTTCGTTTATATGTTTTTCAGGCATAGAGTTTCCATCAAGCACCGGCAAACGGTGCGCCAAAAGGGAACCGAACGCATGAAAAAACATATGATCGCACTGGCTTTGGCCTGCGCCGCTGCCTTTTCCATGACGCCTGCCAACGCCGCCGAAAAGCTCAGGATCGGTACCGAAGGCGCCTATCCTCCTTTCAACTTCATCGACCCGGCCGGCAAGATCGGCGGGTTCGATGTCGATATCGGTCTGGCGCTATGCGCCAAGATGCAGGTTGAATGCGAAGTCGTGGCGCAGGACTGGGATGGCATTATCCCCGGGCTGATCGCCAAGAAATACGACATGATCATCGCCTCGATGTTCATCACCGAGGAACGCAAGAAGCAGGTTGCCTTCAGCGATCCCTATTATCTGGCGGCCATGACCCATGTCGCGGCAAAGGGCGCGGGCGTTACCGCATTCACCAATGAAGCGCTGAAGGGCAAGGTCATCGGCGCGCAGTCCGGCACGACGCAGGCAGAGTATATCGCCGCCGTCTATCCGGATGCCGAGATCAAACTCTACCCGACGCAGGACGAAGCCAATCTCGACATGGCCAATGGCCGCCTCGACATGGAGGTCGGCGACATGCTGCCGATGCTCGACTGGGTGACGAAGAACAATGACGGCAAATGCTGCGAGCTGATCGGCGAGCCGATCACCGACAAGAAGTTCGTCGGCGACGGCGTCGGAATCGCCCTTCGCCAGGAGGACAACGATCTTCGTGAAAAGCTGAACAAGGCGCTGGCCGACATTCGCGCCGACGGCACCTACAAGACAATCAACGATAAGTACTTCACCATCGACGTCTACACGATGAAGTAATGACTGCATAATTCTTAAATCGGAATCGATTTGGAAAAATTATGCAGCAAATTTAAAGTGCCACAGCGCCGCGTTCCTTCCGGACGCGGCGCTGTTTTTCTGGATTGCCTGTCACTTTCGTCACGCCGATGACGCCGCCGCGGGGCGGCTTTCCGGCTATACGATGAAAAAGTCTGCCGCCGTCAAAGCCAAGCTACTGCCAACTTTGGCGAATAGCACTTTGGCTCCAGAGCCGCTGCCGTCCAGATCATAGTAAAGATTACCGGTATCGGTTTCATAGATAATCCGGTCGTCCCCCTGAGTCGCGTTGCCGCTGGTATTCTTGGCGAACTGCGCCGACGTTAGCGCTCCAGTGCCCGCAAGCTTGGTGAAAACCGCATTTTCCAGCCTGATCGTATCGTCCACAACGACAAAATCGTCGATGGTGTCGACATTGGTTGTGCCGTTCAGTGTAGAATTGAACAGGAATATGTCTTTCCCGACACCCCCGCGAAGCAGGTCATTCCCGAGACCCCCGGCAAGCTGATCGTTGCCAGCTTCCCCTCGAAGTTCGTTATAGACCGAGTTGCCGGTCAGTTTGTCGGCCAACGCGGTTCCGCGAACACCCTCGATGCTTATAAGCGTGTCGGCTTTGCCGAAGCCGTCGATGGCCGTCCCTTTGCCGAGATCCACGGTTACGCCAGCGCCGCCGCCGAGGAAGTTGGCGTCCGCGTGATAACGAACGAAGTCAAATCCGCCGCCGCCATCAATCGTATCTTTCCCGCCAAGACCCATAAACTGTTCGGCGCGCGTGCTGCCTTTGATTACGTCTGCAAACTGCGATCCGCGAAAGCTTTCGAAGTTCTTGAACGTCTCGCTGTTGCCATAGGGGTCAATCACGGTTCCGGCCGTTGCGTCGAGCAGAATCCCCCGATAGGCATCGGCGTTGAAATAGGCGTCTCTGAAACTAAGCTGGTCAGAGATGCCTGTGCCGCCGTCGCAGGTGTCCTTCCCCTCACCCCCCTCGACGAAATCGTCGCCGCCGCCTGCATTGATCACATCGTTGCCGCCGTAGGCAAAAATATCGTCGCTGCCACTGGAGCCGGTAATCGTGTCGGCGCGGTTCAGCAGCCAGCTGTCCAGACTCTGATTGAAGGGATAGGCGTCCATGAAAATCTGCATCGAGATGTTCAATGTCAGCTTCTGCAGCACTGCTTTTCCATCGGCACTGAGAATTTCCAAGGATGTCAATGTTCCAGCATCCGTAAGGTCGCCGTCAGCGTCGGCGACAAAGCCGGTGCCCTTGGCCCGAAGCATCAGTCCATTTTCGAGCCGCAACGTCGCCTGGGTTGACGTTGGAGTTCCAATCTTTGTTGTCGTGCCGGTGCCAAGCAGCTCCCCGAAGCCGGGATTATAGTCGAGCCCAAGCGGGTAAGTTGAATTGATATAGTAATAAGTGAGTGTAGCCATATCTTATCTCCATGAAATGGTGACAAATTAGCTATTTCATGGTTTTTGTAAATAGGCTTGGAGTTACATCCATCACGACGCGGGTTACAACACTATATCCGGCGTCCAGCCATTGCAAAGAATGCACATTTCTCCAATTGATCTGCCATGTTTGCCGCGCAGGGCAGCTCTGTCCCTATCGCCCTGGCGAAATAACTGGCGATCTGCTATCTGACGCTCGCAACA
The DNA here is from genome assembly GCF_025847205.1 of Pararhizobium sp. YC-54. Classification (GTDB taxonomy): domain Bacteria; phylum Pseudomonadota; class Alphaproteobacteria; order Rhizobiales; family Rhizobiaceae; genus Pararhizobium. The sequence goes on from NZ_JAOYTH010000003.1 coordinate 296,422, forward strand.
ACCCTATGGAGCTTATCATGTTTTCGCAGCGCAAGCTGTCGAGCCCGTCTGATCGCGGTTTTGTCCAGAAGATCTGGAACGCGATCCTTCTCGTTCAGACCCGTGAAACGACCTCGCTTATGACAGGTCGCAACCGCTAGGCCGCGGCCGGGCCAGTTCATGCGGCCGGGCCAATTATTGCGGCGGGAATGTCACCGAGGCTTTCAGCCCCTTGCCCTCCGGCCCTTCGCCCAGCTCAAGATGTCCGCCGAACAATCCGGCGATTTCTTCGACGATCGGAAGTCCCAACCCCATCCCCGGTGCTTGCCCGCGTCCGCCGCGCGCAAAACGCTGGCGCACGACCTGCCGGTTCTCCGGCGGGATGCCCGGGCCGTTGTCTTCGACGTCGAGCCGGACTCCGTCCGCTCCGGTTTCGACCCGGACCGTAACCTCCGTCCCCTTGCCGGCATAGGCGATGGCGTTTTCGATCAGATTGCGCAGAAGCTCGCCGATCAGCAGCGGCTCCGCCCGGATCAGCGCCTTGCCATCCCCCTCGAAACCGAGATCAATGCCGGCCTCACCGGCACCGGGCACGCGGTCGCCGGTAATCTGCTGCGCCAGCGCTGTCAGGTCGATGATCTCGAGCGGCTGCGGTTCTGTCGAGCCGGCGGCATCGATCTTGGCCATCAGCAGCAACTGCGCCAGGATGCGTTCGGCGTGGGCGACCGCCTCGTCGCCCTTGCGGGCGGCGGCCTGCGCCTCCTCCAGCGTCGTCGCGCGGGCCGACAGCGCCAGCTGGGTGCGGATGATCGCCAGCGGCGTGCGCAGCTGATGGCTGGCATTGCCGGAAAAGTGGCGCAGTGCGTCGAGCGCCGATTGCAGCCGCACCATGAAGGAATTGACCGTCTCGACCAGCCCTTCGACTTCGCTCGGTACCGATTGATCGATCGGATGCAGATCGTCGGGGCTGCGTTCGGCAATGGCATCGCCAAGGCGATAGAGCGGCCGCAGCGAAAAGGTCACCGCGATCCAGACGATGGCGGCGGCCCCCAGGATCATCATCATCAGCCGGAACGCCGAGCGCAACAGGATGGCCTGCGTCAGCTGCCGCCGGGCAATCGTCGTTTCCGCGACGGTCACGACGAAGGGAACGGAATTGATGCCGGTCGAGGCAGATCGTTCAAGGGCTGCGACCCGGATCGGTTCGCCACGAAACTGCGCATCGGCATAGACGGCCGACTGGCCGTTGAGATCGGCGACCGAGGGCAGGTTCTGGTAACCGGTGATGAACTGGCCGGGCGGCCCGTCAACCCGGTAAAAGACCCGGTCCTGTGCGGCCGAGGTCAGCATCTCGAGCGCCACATAGGGGATATCAACCTCGAGCGAACCGTCTTCGGCGACCACGACCCTTTCGGCGATGGCCAGCGCCGAGCCGGCAAGAACCCGGTCGGAGACGATGTTTGCCGTCTTCACCGCCTCGCGATAGGTATCGATCAGGGCAAGGGCACCGATGACGACGGTCGAGATCAACAGCCAGGCCAAAAGCCCGCGGCGCAGGGAGTAGGCACGCCGTGCCATCAGCCGTCCGCCATCTTGTCGAGATAATAACCGATGCCGCGCGCGGTGCGCACCGTCAGCCCATGCGGCGCCAGGCGCTTGCGCAGCCGGCTGACATATTGCTCGATGGCATTGGCGCTGAGATCGTCATCGAAGGCGGTCAGCGACTGGATGATCGCCTCCTTGGCGACCACCTTCCCGGCGCGCATGAACAGGATTTCCAGAAGCCCGAGTTCGCGGGCCGGGATATCCAGAGTGACGCCTCCGGCTGAAAATGTTCGCGAATTGAGATCGAACGACACGCCACCATAGCTGACAAGCGATGACCGAAGCCCAGCCTGCCGCCGCAGAAGAACACGGACGCGGGCCTCGAATTCGCTGATATCGAACGGCTTGATCATGTAGTCGTCGGCGCCGAGATCGAGCCCCTTGATCTTCTCCTCCTGCGTACCGCGCGCCGTCAGGATCAGCACCGCCGCCTTGTTCTGCCGCGCCCGCATCGAGCGCAGGACGTCGAGACCATCCATTTCCGGCAGGTTGAGATCGAGGATGACGAGATCGAAGGTTTCCGTGGCGGTCACCGCGTTGGCCGAGGCGCCGTCATGAACGACGTCGACGGCATAGCCGCTGCCGCGCAGAATGGCGACAAGTCCTTCCGAAAGCGCCGTATTGTCCTCGACCAGTAGTATCCGCAAATCCGCCGTCTCCCTGATGCCACTCTATCGGGCGTGCTGGCGCTTGTGAACGGGCGGAGGCTGCGGCAATATCGTTTTATGCGTTTCCTTCCCCTTCTCTGCCTTCTCTTTGGATTTTCAATGCCGGCGGCCGCCCAGCCAACGCTGTTTCCGGCGCGTTCGGGCGATGCGGCAGCACCGACCGTCGTGGTCTACTCGTCGCTCGACGAGCCTTTGGCGCGGCCGATGATCATCGGCTTCCAGACCGCCAATCCGGATGTGGCCGTGCGCTACGAGGACATGCTGACCGGCGAGATCTACGACCGGATCGTCAAGGAGACCGATGCCGGCGAAAAGACCGCGGATTTCGCCTTTTCCTCGGCGATGGACCTGCAGGTGAAGCTGAGCAATGACGGCTATGCCCAGCGCAGCGACCTGCCGATGAGCGGCCGCTGGCCGGCCTGGGCCAATTGGCGCAACACGGCCTATGCGCTCACCTTCGAGCCGGCTGTTTTCGTCTACCACAAGCCGAGCTTCACCAAGGAGAAGCCCCCTTCGACGCGGGCGGAGTTCGTCGATTATCTGAAACGCCAGGGCAGCGCCGTGTTCGGCAAGATCGGCACCTACGATATAGAGCGATCCGGCGTCGGCTTCCTGTTCATGGCCCGCGATCAGGAGCAATTCGGCGATATCTGGTCGGTGATCCAGGCGATGGGATCTGCCGGGGTCAAGCTCTATTCCACCAGCTCGGCCATCCTGGAGCGCGTCTCTGACGGCCGCTTCGTGCTCGGCTACAACATTCTCGGCTCCTACGCCGCCGATTGGGCCGCACGCCATCCGGATGTCGGCATCGTGCTGCCGCGCGACTATACCGTCGTCATGTCGCGCATCGGGCTGGTGCCGCAGGCCGCGGCAAGTCCGGACCTGGGCCGCCGCTACCTGGAGTTCTTCATGTCGAAGGAGGGCCAGACGATCATGGCGCGCGAATTGCAGATCCCCGCCGTCAGCCCGGATGTGGCTGGCGCCAACACTGCCAACACGATGCGCGAAATGCTCGGTGGCCAGTTGAAGCCGGTTCCGGTCAGTCCCGGCCTGATGGTCTATCTCGATCAGGTCAAGCGAGCGCGGCTGATTGCCCGCTGGAACGAAGTTTTGCGGCTCCAGTAGACGACAACCCAAAATTAAGGGACATTAATATGGCAAGGTCCCACCCGATGTCAGGTAAATGTCAGCTTCATATGGTGCCTTGCAGTTCTTCATTGTCCGTGGAGGCGGATGATCGAGGCGTATGGGAGGAGTTTCACCAGACCCGGCCTAACGGCGAGCCTGCAAGGCTGCCGCAGCCGGCTCGCCCCGTGAACCATCCCCGTCCGCAAAGATGAACAATATGCGCGCCACGTAACCGGTGCGCCTGACGGAGGACTACCCTTTGAAACAGTTTTTTCTGGCATCCATTCTCGCTGGCGCTCTCGCCCTGCCGGCTTTTGCCGCTGACTACACGATCACCGCACCGGCCAATCCGGGCGGTGGCTGGGACCAGACGGCCCGCTCGATCCAGTCGGTGATGCAAGCCGAAGGCATTTCCGGCAACGTTCAGGTTCAAAACGTTCCGGGCGCCGGCGGCACGATCGGCCTTGCACAGTTCGCCAGCCAGTCGGCCGGCAACCCCAACGCCCTGATCGTCGGCGGTTACGTCATGGTTGGCGCCATCCTCACCAACAAGTCGCCGGTGACGCTCAACGACGTGACCCCGATCGCACGCCTGACCGGCGAATACGAAGCCATCGTCGTTCCGGCTGATTCGCCGCTGAAGACCATGGGTGACCTCGTCGAAGCGCTGAAGAAGGATCCGGGGTCGGTCTCCTGGGGCGGCGGTTCTGCCGGCGGCACCGACCATATCGCTGTTGGCCTGATTGCCAAGGCAGCCGGCGTCGATCCGACCAAGATCAACTACATCGCGTTCTCCGGTGGCGGTGAAGCGCTGGCCGCCATTCTCGGCAGCCAGGTGACAGCCGGTATTTCCGGCTATGGCGAATTCGAAAGCCAGGTGAAGGCCGGCACGCTTCGTCTTCTCGCCGTATCGAGCGCCGAGCGCATCGAAGGTGTCGATGCGCCGACCATCAAGGAGAGCGGCATCGATGTCGTGGTCCAGAACTGGCGCATGGTTGCCGCGGCTCCCGGCCTGACCGACGAGCAGAAGACTGCGGTTTCGGCCGACATCGAGAAGCTGGTCAAGTCGGCCGGCTGGCAGGAAACCCTGAAGACCAAGGGCTGGCAGGATACCTATCTCGCCGGCGACGCCTTCAAGGAACAGCTTGCCAAGGACGTATCCGCAACCGAAACCGTCCTCAAGGACATTGGTCTGGTAAAATGAGCAAGGGCCACACCCCTTCGACGCAGACACGCCGCCCTGACAGGGCGGCGCTTGTCATTGCCGTCTTTCTGGCCGGTCTTGCCGGACTGATCTTCTGGGATACGTCGCGGCTGGCGAGTGCCAGCGGCTATTCCGGCATCGGCCCTGCGACCATTCCTTTCGTGATCGCGGGAATGCTTCTGCTGCTTGCGGCCTGGACCGTCTTTGAGGCTCTTCGCGGCGATTTTCCGGCACGCGAACGCCAGGAGTTCGGGCCGGTGATCTGGATCGTCGGCGGTCTCGCCGCGCAGATGCTGACGCTGAAGCCGCTGGGCTTCTCGATCGCCACCGGTCTGCTCTTTGCTGCGACCGCGGCCGGGTTCGGAAAGCGGAAGCTGTGGTTCACCATCCCGATCGGCATCGTCCTGTGTCTTTGCGTCTGGCTGGTCTTTGCCGGGCTGTTGCAACTCTCGTTGCCTGCTGGTCCGCTTGAACATCTGTTTTGGTAAGGCCCTGACATGAATACTTTCGAATTCCTGCTACAGGGGCTGCTTGTCGCCGCCCAGCCGATGAATCTTCTCTATGCGCTGATCGGCGTGACGCTCGGCACGGCCGTCGGCGTCTTGCCGGGCATCGGCCCGGCGCTCACCGTCGCGCTGCTGCTTCCCGTCACCTACCGCCTCGATCCCGGCGGCTCGCTGATCATGTTTGCCGGCATCTATTACGGCGGCATGTACGGCGGTTCGACCACATCGATCCTTCTGAACACGCCCGGCGAAAGTTCATCAATCGTCACGGCGCTGGAGGGCAACAAGATGGCCCGGGCCGGACGCGGCGGGCCGGCGCTTGCAACTGCGGCCATCGGCTCGTTCGTCGCCGGCCTGATCGCGACGCTCGGTCTTGCCTTCATCGCGCCGTTCGTCGTCAAGCTGGCGCTGGTTTTCGGTCCGCGCGAGTATTTTGCGCTGATGGTCCTTGCCTTCGTCACCGTGTCATCCGCCTTCGGCGATTCGACACTGCGCGGTCTGACCTCGCTGTTCATCGGCTTTGCGCTTGCCATCATCGGCATCGACCAGCTGAGCGGCCAGGCGCGCATGAGCTTCGGCATTCCCGACCTGCTCGATGGCATCGAAGTGACGACGCTTGCCGTTGCCATGTTCGCCATCGGTGAATCGCTCTATATCGCCGCACAGGGCGATCAGGGGCCGGATAAGGTCGAGGCGGTCAGGGGATCCGTCTGGATGACCGGCCAGGACTGGGCACGCTCGTGGAAAGCATGGCTGCGCGGAACGGCAATCGGTTTCCCGATCGGCGCAATGCCGGCCGGCGGCGCCGAGATCGGCACATTCCTGTCCTATGCGACTGAAAAGCGGCTGACGAAACATCCGGAAGAATTCGGCAAGGGTGCCATCGAAGGTGTTGCCGGGCCGGAAGCGGCCAACAACGCCTCTGCCGCCGGCACGCTGGTGCCCCTGTTGACCCTCGGCTTGCCGACGACTGCAACGGCGGCGATCATGCTGGCCGGCTTCCAGCAATATGGCCTGCAACCCGGTCCGCTGTTGTTTGCGACCAATCCGCAGCTCGTCTGGGGCCTGATTGCGTCCCTGCTGATCGCCAACTTCATGCTGCTCGTCCTCAATCTGCCGCTGGTCGGCCTCTGGGTGAAGCTTCTGACGATCCCGAAGCCCTGGCTCTATGCCGGCATCCTGTTGTTTGCGACGCTCGGCACCATCGGCGCCAACCCGTCGGTGTTCGAACTCGGCATGCTGCTTGCCTTCGGTGTTCTCGGTTACGTCATGCGCATCTTCGGCTATCCGATCGCGCCTGTTGTTGTCGGTCTCATCCTTGGACCCTTGGCCGAGCAACAGCTTCGCCGCGCGCTGTCGATCAGCCAGGGCGATGTCACGGTGCTGTTCACATCACCGGTCGCAGCTGTCCTCCTGACGATTGCCGCTGCTGCCCTGATCATACCGTTGATTCTGCGGGCACGTGGCCGTGGTCAGGTGCTCTCGCAGCTCGCTGCCAGCGAAGATTGACGGTTCCTCCCAAGATCGTCACAGAAGAAGGCCCGGTTCGCTGATGTTAACCGGGCCTTTTCTATTTGCATGGCTGGGATGAATTCCTGTGCGTTGTAAACAAGGGTGCCAAGCCCCATATTCCGGTCATCGAACAACACGATGAACAACTTAGGAAAGTGAGCAAAGAGATGAGTGCCCGTAAATCTGCCCGAGGCTTTTTCGGTAATGCCATCGCCATCTTCGGCGCGGCCACGGCCGCTGCCGCAGCAGTAGAAGGCAACCGCCGTCCGCTGGACCGCGACCTCTATACGCTCGGCATCAACCCGGCGAACTTCAAGTCCGTCAAGCGCGGCTGAACAGAGGTTAGGCGCGTCGCGAGGGACGCTGCTACCTGAACTGTCAGACCAGCACATGAAAAAACCGCCAATCTTGCGATTGGCGGTTTTTTTGTTTGGTCCGTACCGAAACGTTATGCGTTCTGTTCGGCGTGTTCGCGCCGGTTATGCCGGATCGACGACCAGAGCGAGACGCCAATCAGGGCAGCGCCGCCAAGACCGGTGATCACTTCCGGGATATGCACCAGCGTCTGGCAGTACATGATCACTGAAAGGATCAGGATCGCATAGAAGGCGCCGTGCTCGAGATAGCGATATTCGGCAAGCGTTCCCTTTTCCACCAGCATGATGGTCATCGAGCGCACATACATGGCGCCGATGCCAAGCCCGATGGCGATGACGAAGAGGTTCTGCGTCAAGGCGAAGGCGCCGATCACGCCGTCGAAGGAGAAGCTTGCATCCAGCACTTCAAGATAGATGAAGGCGCCGAGGCCACCCTTTGCCGCTGCGTTCATCGTCTGCTGCGACGCATCAAGCAGGCCGCCGATCACTTCCACCGCAAGGAAAGTCAAGAGGCCGTAGATCGAGCAGTAGACAAAGGTCGTGGCTTCCTCGCCTTCAAGAAAGGACGAGAACACCAGGATCAACAGAAGCACAAAGGCAATTTCAACGCCCTTGATCGTCGCGAAGCGTGACATGCCGCGTTCTACTGTCTTGATCCAGTGTACGTCCTTCTCATGGTCGAAGAAGAATTTCAGGCCGACCATCATCAGGAAGGTACCGCCGAACGCGGCGATCGGCAGATGCGCCTCGTTCATGATGCGGGCATATTCTTCCGGACGCGAGGCGGCCAGCACAAGCGCATCGATCGGCCCGATGTTAGCCGCAATCACGACGATCAGCAGCGGGAAGACGATACGCATACCGAATACAGCAATGATGATACCCCAGGTGAGGAACCGCTGCTGCCAGACCGGCGTCATCTCCTTGAGCTTGTTGGCGTTGACGATGGCGTTGTCGAAGGAAAGCGAGATCTCCAGTACGGCAAGGACCGTACAGACGAAGAAGACAGTGGCCATGCCGCCGATCGTTCCGGTGGTCGTCCAGCCGAGCCAGGCGCCGAGCGCAAGGCCTGCCGCCGTGACGATGAAGGCCCATTTGAAGTAGCCGAATGACGATGTCTGGGGAGTGGTTGTCATGGCCGCACCTCCGATCCGGTAAGGCTGGAGGAAATGGCTGAATAAACGGAAAAATCCCGCATGCCACAATAGGCATGCGAAGAACGCATGAGGTGGAGTTTCATTTGCTAATAGTCCGCCGGCTTATTTGCGGGTTGATACCGACATCACGAGAGCGCCGTAAATTCTCGCCAGAGGGGCCCGGTATCAGGTTTGCTCAGCAGGCGTGTTTAAATGCCCTGCACTGCGGAGTCCCTGCTTACTTAGCAAGCCTTCGGCCAAGGTCAAGGCAAAGTGCTTCACCTTTTACCGTAAGTTTGAAATGCGTTCTCTGCGTACGGGTCTGACGCTGCGTGATTTCGATCGGCGCGTCCGGCCCGGCGAACTGGTTGATCTCTCGCAGGACGAGGGCATGGGCGATGCCGAAAAGCTTTGCGAAGGTGCGGCTGTCACTGGCTATGCCGCGGGCTATGGCCGCGACGATCCCTGCTGTCAGTGGCGACAACTGGTTGTCCTGCTGGCGGAGTGCTTCGACAAGAGCAGGGAAATCCACTTCAGAAGGGACCTCTGGCATCAGGCCGCTTCTGCCGTCGCAGCTTTTGTGCGGAACGATACCATGATCGATTTCGATGTCGGCGTGTCGCTCTCATCACCGGCGCTTGACAGGGGAACGAGCACGTTGAGTTCCGGATAGTAGCCGGCAACACAGCCGCGCGGAATGTCGTAGGGCACCAGCCGGAAATCGCTGGCGATGCGGGCCACACCGTCGTCATGCCTGCCGATCACGTCGGCACGGTCGCCGGCTTCTGCGCCGATTTCAGCCAGGTCGGCCGGGTTGATGAAGACGACGTTGCGCTCGCCGTAAACACCGCGATAGCGATCGTCCATGCCGTAGATCGTCGTGTTGTACTGATCGTGCGAGCGGAAGGTTTGCAGTACGAAGACGCCGTCCTGATCGCGGGCGACCTGATGCTCGACGGCGTCTGGAAGCGGCCCGGTCCAGAAGGTGGCGCGACCCGTCGGCGTTTCCCATTCGCGGTGAGAAGCAGCATTGCGCAGGTGGAAGCCGCGCGGCTTGCGGACGCGTTCGTTGTAGTTCTCAAAGCCGGGGATGACATTGGCGATATGATCGCGGATCAGGTCGTAGTCGTCGGCAAGGGCTGCCCAATCGACCTTTGCCGAGCCGACGGTGGCGGCCGCGATGCCGGCGATGATCGCCACTTCCGAGCGCAATTCCGGTGACGCCGGTTTGTTGATGCCGCCGGAACCATGCACCATGCTCATCGAATCCTCGACGGTGACGATCTGGCTGACGCCTTTCGAGTTCCGGTCGATCTCGGTGCGGCCGAGGCAGGGCAGGACGAAGCTGACCTCGCCCGGCATCAGATGCGAATGATTGAGCTTGGTGGCGATGTTGACCGTCAGTTTCTGCGTGGACAACGCTTTCGCGATGATCGGGCTGTCGGGCGTGGCGCGGGCGAAATTGCCGCCAAGACCAATGAAGGCCTTTGCCGAGCCATCCAGCATGGCGCCGATCGCAGCGAGCACATTATGACCCTCCTTGCGCGGCGCCTCGAAAGCGAATTCGTTTTCCAGCGCATCGAGAAACGCCGCCGGCGGTTTCTCATTGATGCCGACGGTGCGATCGCCCTGCACGTTGGAATGGCCGCGTACCGGGCAGAGGCCGGCGCCGGGCTTGCCGATATTGCCGCGCAGCATCATGAAGTTGGCGATCTCGCGGATGGTGATGACCGAATGCCGGTGCTGCGTCACGCCCATCGCCCAGGTGCAGATCACCCGTTCTGCCCCGAGATAGATATCGGCCGCGCGTTCGATCGCGAGCCGCGTCAGGCCCGACTGGTCCTCGATTTCATCCCATGTGGTTGCGTCGACGGCGGCGCGATAGGCTTCGACGTCCGCCGTGTGCTGGCGGAGAAACGCGTGGTCGAGAACGGACGGCAGACCGGCTGCGAGGGCTGCGTCATCGGCTGCGAAAACCGCTTTCGCCATGCCGCGCACCGCCGCCATGTCACCGCCGAGCCTGGGCTGGAAATAGTCGCTGGCAATGTCGGTCGAACCGCCACGCAGCATTTCCAGCTTGTCCTGCGGGTCGGCGAAGCGTTCCAGCCCGCGTTCGCGCACGGGATTGAACACCGCGATCTTCGCACCGCGTTCGGCGGCGCGGCGCAGATCGCCGAGCATGCGCGGATGGTTGGTGCCGGGGTTCTGGCCAATGACGAAGATGGCATCGGCCTTCTCGAAATCTTCGAGCAGCACCGTGCCCTTGCCGACACCGACCGCCTGTTTCATGGCGATGCCGCTTGCCTCATGGCACATGTTGGAGCAATCGGGAAAATTGTTGGTACCATAGAGCCGGACGAACAGCTGGTAGAGAAAGGCTGCTTCGTTCGAGGCACGGCCGGACGTGTAGAATTCCGCACGGTCCGGCGTGTCGAAGCTGTTGAGGATGGCGCCGATCTCGGCAAAGGCGGCCTCCCAGCTGACGCGGACATAGGTGTCGGCCGTGCGGTCGTAGCGCATGGGATGGGTGAGCCGGCCCTGCTGCTCCAGTTCGAAATCGCTCCAGGATTGGAGGGCGGTCACGCTATGGGCGGCGAAGAAATCGGGCGGCGTGCGCTTCTCGGTCGCTTCCCAGGCAACGGCCTTGACGCCGTTTTCGCAGAATTCGAACGAGGATCCATGCTCCGGGTCGCCCCAGGCGCAGCCGGGGCAGTCGAAGCCGTCCGGCTGGTTGGCTTTCAGCAAGGCGCGGGCACCCGAAAGCGGCGAGCCGCTTTCCAGAAGCCGTTTGCCGCAGCTTTTCAACGCACCCCAGCCGCCTGCTGCACTGGAAGGTTTGCCGATGAAAACAGTCTTGCCCATGAACGTACAAATCCCCGGCCGCAGCCGATAGAAGAAACCATAGTGAAAATCCGATATGCGAAGGCTTCTGATGGAATTTCTCCATTCAATCAAGGTCCTCCCTCGCATATGGCGATAGGAGATTTCTATCGCAGTGCAGGTCAATAGAAGATCCGGGACATGCGGCACCTTCTGGCATTCCAATTGTTGATGGACCCATGCTTTTTCGCGACTGGATCGCCCGGCCGGAATGTGCGACTGGCACGCATCTCCGCCGGAACCGATGCCATGACTGCCGAAACAGCGCCTATTGCCCACTCATCGAACGCCGCCCGCAATGGCGTCCTGATCATGCTGCTCGGCATGCTGATGTTTTCACTCAACGACGTCATGGGCAAATGGCTGGTCTCGACCTATTCCGTCAGCCAGCTGATGACGATCCGCAGCATCGCGGCGCTGATCGTGCTGACGCCGTTTTTCATCAAGCGCGGCTGGCGCAGCCTGATCCAGGTCGACCGGCCGCGGCTGCATGCCCTGCGGTCCCTGCTGTTCGCCGTCGATGCGTCCGCCTTCTATTTCGCGGTTGCCTATATGCCGCTGGCCGACGCGATGACCTATTGGCTGGCGGCTCCGATCTATGTCGCGGCGGCCTCGCCGTTCCTTTTGGGTGAGAAAGTAGGTTGGCGGCGGTGGACGGCGATCCTGATCGGTTTTGCCGGGGTGATCGTCGCGCTTGAACCCTCATCCAAGAGCTTTTCCCTGCCGGCGTTGATTGCCCTGGTCGGCAGCGCCGCTTTCGCCTTTGCGCTTCTGCTTGGGCGGACGCTGCGCGCGACGCCGGATACGACGTTGATCTTCTGGCAGTTGAGTGGCGCGCTGATCTTTTCGCTGGTTGGCGTCGGCGCCAATACGGCCGGCTGGGCGCCGCTGGACATGCAGGCAGTGCTCTGCCTCAGCCTGCTGGGCATCGTTGCCATGCTCGCGCATATCCTCGTCAGCCGATCGCTGAAGCTTGCGGATGCGGCAACCGTCGTGCCGCTGCAATATACGCTTTTGTTCTGGGCGGTGGTGTTCGGCTGGATCTTCTTCGGCGATACGCCGCGCTGGACCGTGATCGTCGGCGCCGCCTTGATCGTCGCCTCCGGCCTGTTCATCTTCTTCCGCGAACAGCAGCTGAAGCGCCGGGGCGGGATCAAGGAATAGTTTTAAGGCCGCTGGACGCCGGTCGCCGTCACGTAGATCGAATAGACCGACTGCGTCGCGGTAATGAACAGCCGGTTACGGCGCGGACCGCCGAAGGTGAGGTTCGAGACGCCCTGTGGGATGCGTATCTTGCCGAGCAGCGTGCCATCCGAGGAAAAACAATGCACCGCATGGCCGCCGCTGGTCCAGAGATTGCCGTTGGTATCCAGGCGAAATCCGTCGGGGCGCCCCTCGTCGAGATGGCAGAAGACACCGGAATTGGTCAGGCGCGTGCCTTCCACATCGTAGACACGGATATGGGCCGGCGCCGTGTCATCCGGATTGGTGCCGCTGTCGGCGACATAGAGCTTGGTTTCACCGGGCGAGAAGGCAAGGCCGTTCGGCTGGAGGAAATCGCTGGCGGCGGCGCTCAGCTCTCCGGTCACCGGATCGAGCCGGTAGACACTGCGCCTGGCCTGCTCGGGGGCTGACTTGTAACCCTCATAGTCCGACAGAATGCCGTAGGTCGGATCGCTGAACCAGATGCTGCCGTCGGAGCGCACGACGACGTCATTGGGCGAGTTCAGCCGCTTACCCTCAAAGCTGTCGGCAAGAACGGTGATCGAGCCGTCGGTTTCCGTGCGGGTGACACGGCGGGTGCCGTGTTCGCAGGAGATCAACCGCCCCTGCCGGTCGCGCGTATGGCCATTGGCGAAGTTCGAGGGCGTGCGATAGACCGAGACGCCGCCGTCGGGCACCCAGCGCAACATGCGCTGGTTGGGAATATCGCTCCACAAAAGCTGCTGCGCATCATCGAACCAGACCGGTCCCTCGGCCCAGCGGCAGCCGGAATAGAGCTCTTCGAGAACGGCGCTGCCGACAATGAGTGAGCGGAAGCGCGGATCATGGATTTCGTAAAGCGATGGACTGGGCATGATCGCGCTCCGGATGTGTTGCTTGCTCGGCGCTGCGCGTCCGGCTTTCGGGGAGACTACCGTATAAATTTCGGAACTGAAATTGGTTGGTGGAGAAAATCGAGATTTGGCGGTGTGCGGTTCCACCCCCCTCTGTCACTTCGTGACATCTCCCCCTCAAGGGGGGAGATCATTCTTTTCCCGCTGTCGCTGCCGATTTCATGGCAGAGCGCTTGCGGTCAATCTCCCCCCTTGAGGGGGAGATGTCCCGGAGGGACAGAGGGGGGTGTCCCGGAAACAGTCTATCCGTCAGGCCGTAAACGCTGCGCTCATCAGGGTCTGGGTATAGCTTTCGCGCGGCGCCCCGAAGATCGCGTCGGTTTCGCCTTCCTCGACGATCTTGCCGTTCTTCATCACCACCACATAATCCGACATCGCCTTGATCACCGACAGGTCGTGGCTGATGAAGATGTAGGAGAGGCCGTTGGCCTTCTGCAGATCGCGCAGGAGGTCGATGACCTGCCCCTGCACCGAGCGGTCGAGCGCCGAGGTCGGCTCGTCGAGGATGACGACCTTGGGCTTGAGGATGATGGCCCGGGCAATGGCGATGCGCTGGCGCTGGCCGCCGGAGAATTCGTGCGGATAGCGATTGCGGGCGGCAGGGTCGAGCCGGACTTCCTTGAGCGCCTCGATGGCCCGCTTGTCGCGCTCGGCGCGGCTGAGCTGCGGCTCGTGGACGTAAAGCCCCTCGGTGATGATTTCACCCACCGTCTGGCGCGGTGACAGCGAACCATAGGGATCCTGGAAGACCAGCTGCAACTGCCGGCGCAACGGCCGCATGGCGGAACGGCCGAAGTCGGAGATATTGGTTGCCCCGAACTGATAGCGGCCGGAGCTCGGCACAAGCCGCAGTAGGGCGCGGCCGAGCGTCGACTTGCCTGAGCCAGATTCGCCGACGATGCCGATGGTCTGGCCTTCCTTCAGCCGGATAGTGACGCCGTCGACGGCGCGGAAGACGCCCGCCGAACTGCCGAACAGGCCGCCGCCGGTGGCATAATCAACGGCGACATTCGTCCCTTCGAGAATGATGGGTGCCTTGTCGCCGGGCGATGCCTTGCGGCCACGTGGCTCGGCAGCCAAAAGCATCTTGGTATAGTCGGCTTGCGGACGCTCAAAGATATCAGCCGTCGTTCCCGTCTCGACCACTTCGCCGCGGCGCATGACCGCGACCCGGCTGGCGAAATGGCGGACGATGCCGAGATCGTGCGTGATGAGCACGACCGCCATGCCGAATTTGGCCTGCAGCGAATTGAGCAGATCGAGGATCTGCGCCTGGATCGTCACGTCGAGCGCCGTCGTCGGCTCGTCGGCGATCAGGATGTCAGGATCATTGGCAAGCGCCATGGCGATCATCACGCGCTGGCGCTGGCCACCCGACATTTCATGCGGATAGCTGTCGATCCGCCGCGCCGGGTCGGGAATGCCGACCAGCTCCAGAAGTTCCAGCACGCGGGCGCGGGCCTGTTTGAACGTGCCACCGCGGTGATGGACAATCGGCTCGGCAATCTGCCGGCCGATCGTGTAGAGCGGATCGAGCGAGGTCATCGGCTCCTGGAAGATCATGGTGATCTTGGCGCCGCGCACCTTGTTCAGCGCCTTCAGCGGCAGACCCACCAGTTCCTGGCCACGATACTTTGCCGAGCCGGAGACCGTGCCGTTGCCGGCAAGCAGGCCCATGATGCCCATCATCGTCTGGCTCTTGCCGGAGCCGGATTCGCCCACCACGGCCAGCGTCTCGCCGGCCTTGATGTCGAGGTCGATGCCCTTGACCGCTTCGACGGTTCCGTCCGGGGTCGAGAACGAGACCTTGAGGTTTCGGACGGCGAGAATTGTTTCCCGTTTATCGTTCATGTCAGCGGTCCTTCGGATCGAGCGCATCGCGCAGGCCGTCGCCGGCAAAGTTCAGCGAGAACAGGGTGAGGACGAAGAAGATCGCCGGGAAGATCAGAAGCCACGGCGCCGACTGGATGTTGTTGGCACCTTCGGCGATCAGCGCGCCCCAGCTTGTCAGCGGCGCCTGGACGCCGAGGCCGAGGAAGGAGAGGAAGCTTTCCAGCAGGATCACCTTCGGCACCACGACGGTGACGAAGACGACGACCGGGCCGATGGTGTTGGGGATGATGTGGCGGCGGATGATCTGCCAGTCGGTCAGCCCGAGCGCTTGCGCCGCACCGATGAACTCGCGCCGTTTCAAGGCCAATGTCTGGCCACGGACGATGCGCGCCATGTCCAGCCATTCCACCGCGCCGATGACGAGGAAGATCAGGATGAACGAGCGGCCGAAGAACACGACGAGCACGACGACGAGAAAGACGAAAGGCAGCGAATAGAGGATTTCGACGAACCGCATCATGACATTGTCGATGCGGCCGCCGACATAGCCGGAGGTTGCGCCATAAAGCACGCCGATCGAGAGCGAAACGAGGCTGGCGAGCAAGCCAACGGCGATCGAGATCTGGCCGCCGAGCATGACGCGGGCCATCAGGTCGCGACCGTTCGAATCCGTGCCGAACAGGAAATATTCCCGCGAGACACTGCCGGTGAGCTTCAGCGTCTTGCCATCGTCTTCGGTCGCCAGCACCTGTGTGTTTTCGAATTCGTTGGCCCGGTCGAAATAGCGCGTAGCGCGCGGATCGATCGGCGTGTCGGAGGTCACGGTGGCCGTGAAGGTCTGGCCTTCGACGGCAAACTCCTTCAGCTCGACGCGTGCCCGCCCGGTAACGCCTTCCATCACGTCCTCAAGGCTGGATGCATCCGGCCGGGGTTCCAGGCTCGGCGGCACCGACACATAGGACGGAAACACCTGGTCATAGGTGTGGCTGATGAAGTAGGGGCCGAGAAACGAAAACAGGGTGATCAGCACCAGGGTGACGCAGCCGGCCATGGCGGCACGGTTGCGGCGGAAGCGCATGGTGGCGAGTTGAAACAGGCTCCTGCTTGCGGTTTCCGGCGGCAGTTCTGCGGTGACGATATCAGTCATGGCGAACCCTCGGATCGAGAAGGCCGTAGAGAATATCGACCAGAAGATTGAAAACGATGACGAAGATGGCGATCAGCACCACGGTTCCCATCACCAGCGTGTAATCGCGGTTGATCGCACCGAGGACGAAATAGCGCCCGACGCCGGGAATGGTGAAGATCGTCTCGACAACCGCCGAGCCGGTCAAAAGTGCGGCTGCGGCGGGTGCCAGATAGGAGACGACCGGCAGCATGGCGGCGCGCATCGCATGGGTGATGACCACCGTGCGCGACGGCAGGCCGTAGGCGCGGGCCGTGCGGATATGGTCGGTGTGCAGCGCCTCGATCATCGAGCCGCGCGTCAGCCGGGCAAAGACCGCCAGCTGCGGCAAGGCGAGCGCGATCATCGGCAGGATCAGGAAGCGAAAGGAACCGTCGCCCCAGCTGCCGGCGGGAAGCCAGGCAAGCGTGATGGCAAAGATCAGCGTGAGGACCGGGCCGACCACGAAATTGGGCACCGTGACGCCGACGGTCGAGACCGACATGATCATGAAATCGAGGAAACTGTTTTGCCTGAGCGCCGCGATGGTGCCGGCAAGCACGCCGCCGACGAGAGCCAGCAAAAGCGCATAGAAACCAAGCTCCATCGAATAGGGCAGGCCCTTGCCGATCAGTTCGGCAACGGTGTTGTCCTTGTAGATGTAGCTGGGTCCGAAATCGCCGGTAACGGCATTGGTGATGTAGGTGAGGTACTGGTTCCAGAGCGGCTGGTCCAGATGATACGTCGCCATCAGGTTCGCCATGGTCTGCGGCGGCAGCGGACGTTCGAGATTGAAGGGGCCGCCGGGGGCGAACCGCATCAGGAAGAAGGAAATCGTGACGACGATAAACAGCGTCGGCACGGCGCTCGCAAGGCGGCGCAGGACAAAGGAGATCATGGTTTTGCTCTCTGACGTGACGCGCGGCGGCCAAAGCCGCCGCACGTCAAAATCCGTTATTCGGAAACGCTCAGGAAGCGGCTGAGATGCGCGTTGACCGCGTTATCCTGCCAACCCTTCACCTTGTCGGACACCAGCCAGAGGTCAGCCTGGGTCAGGAACGGCGCGATCGGCTGTTCCTTCATCAAAAGCGCTTCGGCGTCATGAAGCAGCTTGGAGCGGACAGTCGGATCGACCTCCTCGTAGGACTTCTTCATCAGGGCGTCGAACTCGGGGTTCTCGAAGTGGCCGTAGTTGAAGGTCTTGTTCGAGGAGAGGCTCAGCGCCAGGAAGTTTTCGGCGTCGGCATAATCGGCAACCCAGCCGGCGCGGGCAACGTTGAACTTGCCGCCTTCCTGCAGGTAAGCATAGTGCGAGGAGACGTCGAGGTTGACCATCGATACCTTGGCACCGAACGTGTTCTTCCACATGTCGGCGACGGCGGTCGCAACACGCTCGTGGTTCGGGTTGGTGTTGTAGCGGATCTCGATGTTCAGCGGCTTGCCGCCTTCGCCGTAGCCGGCTTCCTTCATCAGCTTGAGCGCCTCGTCTTCGCGGTCGAGCTGCGACTTGTCGGCGAAATCGGCCTTTGCCGGATCGCCGTAGCTGGCCATGCCCGGAGGCACCATCGAGTAGGACGGCAGCTGCGAGCCCGAGTAGATTTCCTTGGCGAGGAAGTCGCGATCGACGGCCATGGAGAGCGCCCGGCGAACGCGGACGTCGCTATAGGGCTCCTGGCGGGTGTCGAAGGCATAGTAGTAGGTCGCCAGCGTCGGCGACACATGCACCTGCTCGCCGTGGGACGCGCGCAGGCGCTCCAGCTGGTCGGCCGAGAAATTGTAGGCGAGGTCCATTTCCTTGGCCTCGAAACGCCGCACGGACGCTGCCTGGTCGTCGATCGGGTAGAAGATTACCTTGTCGATCTTGACGTTGGCGGCATCCCAGTAGGACGGGTTCTTTTCAGTCGTCAGGCTGTCGTTCGGCGTATGGGCGACGAGCTTGTAGGCACCGTTCGAGACCATGACGCCCGGCTTGACGAAATCGGCGCCGTTCTTTTCGACGCTTGCCTTGGAAACCGGCAGGGCCGTCTGGTGCGCGAGCAGTTCCAGGAAGAAGGGGGTCTGGCGTTCAAGGGTGATTTCAAGCGTTTTTTCGTCGATGGCCTTCAAGCCTAGCTGATCGACGGGAACCTCGCCCTTGTTGACCTTTTCGGCGTTCTTGATCGGGAAAAGGATGTTGGCATAGCCCGCTGCCGTCTTCGGATCTTCAACGCGCTGGAGGGAGAAGACGAAGTCCTCGGCGGTGACCGGCGATCCATCCGACCACTTGGCATCAGCGCGAAGCTTGAAGGTGTAAACGAGACCATCGTCTGAGAGATCCCAGGTTTCGGCAGCTCCCGGCACGACCTTGCCGGCCGCATCATAGATGGTCAGGCCCTCATAAAGGTCCTTCAGAATGAACTCTTCGATGTTGATCGAGGTGTGGGCCTGGTCGAGCGTCTGCGGCTCGCCGGCATTGCCACGGTGCAGCACGGTTTCCGCGAGCGCGGGGCTCGCGCCGATGAGAATTGATCCAAGCAGCATTGCTGTGCGGAGGTTGATTTTTGCCAATGTCATTTTTTGTTCTCCTTCCCCTCTTTTAGGTTGTGAAGCGGCGAGAGAATGCCAATTTTCCGGCAAAGGCAAGGCTATTTATACCGCCCCAAACGCCGCGCTGTCGCTGACGGACAAGTATCTATAGCGCTTCGGTTGCATTTCAATCACGTCGTTTTCTGGCAAATTTGCGTCCTATGAAATGCCATTGCGGAAGGGCATCCGTGCCAATTACGCAAGTTCGCGTATTATTTCAGGCAGTTTACGTAATATGTATTCTCAGGTTGCCGTTCTATGGAAACGAACTTGCAACCGCCTTCCTTGCCGCTGCAAAAGGACCATGACGGCGCGCGCCGGAACGTAACGGGTACAGTAACCAAGTAATCAACTTCTGATTGTGCTTGATGATTTGCCAAAAAAATGCAGGATAATTTGTCCACAACGTCCCTCCTGTAACGTTTCCGGCCGCCCGGGGTTGTCATTTGCGGCGCAGTGCCCGGTTGCCAAACCCGGATCATCAATTATGGTGCAGGCAAATCCGCCCCCAACATTCGCCAGGAGGCCTGGTCGCGATACCGGTTGGCTTTTGTAGGGAGCACTTCTGCTCAAGCGGAGAATAAGACGCGCCACCATGATCAGGACCGGTGGCGCCGAGACAACGGGAGACTTCTGACGATGGCATTGATCACCTTGCGGCAGCTTTTGGACCACGCCGCTGAAAACAACTACGCGCTACCCGCCTTCAATGTGAACAATCTGGAATATATTCAGGCTGTCATGCGCGCCGCCGATGCCACGGATTCTCCTGTCATCCTGCAGGCAAGCCGCGGTGCACGCGCCTATGCCGGCGATGCCTTCCTGCGTCATCTGATCCTCGGGGCCACGGAAGAATATCCGCATATCCCGGTCTGCTTGCATCTCGACCATGGCGACCAGCCCTCGACCTGCATTTCGGCGATCACCAACGGCTTTACCTCTGTCATGATGGACGGCTCTCTGCTGGCCGACGGCAAGTCGATCGCAAGCTACGAATATAATGTCGGCGTCACCGCCGAAGTCGTAAAGATCGCCCATGCCGCCGGCGTTTCCGTCGAAGGCGAGCTCGGCTGTCTCGGCAACCTGGAAACGGGCGCCGGCGAAAAGGAAGACGGCCACGGCTTCGAAGGCAAGCTGTCGCGCGAGGAACTGCTGACCGACCCGGAACAGGCCTTCGATTTCGTCGAAAAGACCGGGGTCGATGCGCTGGCCGTCGCCATCGGTACGAGCCACGGTGCCTACAAGTTCACCCGCGCGCCGGATGGTGACATCCTCTCGATCGAGACCATCGCCAAGATTCACAAGCGCCTGCCGAACACCCATATGGTCATGCATGGGTCATCGTCGGTGCCGCAGGACCTGCAGGACCTGTTCAACGAATTCGGCGGCAAGATGAAGCAGACCTGGGGCGTGCCCGTCCACGAAATCCAGAAGGCTATCCCGCTCGGCGTCCGCAAGGTCAATATCGATACGGATCTGCGGCTGGCCTTCACCGGCGAAATCCGCAAGCATCACCTGCAGAACCCCGACAATTTCGACCCGCGCAACTACCTGAAGCCGGCGACCGCCCACATGGTCGAAGTCTGCAAGGAGCGCTTCATTGCCTTCAACGCAGCAGGCCAGGCATCGAAAATTCGCGTCAAGCGTCTGCCCGATATGGCAAAGGCCTATTCAAAGGCCGCCTGAGGACGCATTGTGGCGGGAAGATTTCCCGCCACATCCGGCTTCGAGGGCAATTGCATGAGCTTTCCGCTGTTTGACCTGACCGGCCGGCGCGCCCTGATCACCGGTTCAAGCCAGGGTATCGGGTTTGCCCTGACGGAAGGCCTCGCTGCCCACGGCGCCGAGGTCGTCGTCAACGGCCGTGATGTTGATAAGGTCGAAGCGGCCGTCTCTGCCCTCAGGGACAGCGGCCATATTGCCAATGCTGCGGCCTTCGATGTGACCAGCAGCAACGCTGCTGCCGAAGCTGTTGCCGTCATCGAGAGCGAAATCGGCGCGATCGATATCTTGGTCAACAATGCCGGCATGCAGTTCCGTTCGCCGCTGGAAGATTTCCCGGCCGACAAATGGGAACAGCTGCTGGCAACGAATATCTCCAGCGTCTTTTATGTCAGCCAGGCCGTTGCCCGCTTCATGATCGGCCGGGGCCGGGGCAAGATCGTCAACATCGCCTCGGTCCAGAGCGAGCTCGCCCGCCCCGGCATCGCGCCCTACACGGCGACGAAGGGCGCGGTCCGCAATCTCACCCGTGGCATGTGCGCCGACTGGGCCCGGTACGGTTTGCAGATCAATGCGATCGCGCCCGGCTATTTCAGGACGCCGCTCAATCAGGCGCTGATCGACAATCCGGAGTTTTCCGACTGGCTGGAAAAGCGCACACCCGCAGCGCGCTGGGGAAATGTCGAAGAGCTGGTCGGCTCGGCGGTGTTTCTGGCAAGCAACGCTTCTTCCTTTGTGAATGGACACACGCTCTATGTCGATGGCGGGATCACAACCTCTCTTTGAAAATGCGGGCCTGCCGGTGATCGTCATGGGCGTCAGCGGCTGCGGCAAGACCTCGGTCGGCGAACGGCTGGCGGAAGCGCTGAACTGCCGGTTCATCGAGGGCGACAGCCTGCATCCACCTGCCAATATCGAGAGAATGTCGGCCGGCATTCCGCTGACCGACGACGACCGCTGGCCGTGGCTCGACATTATTGGCGGGCTGATCGGCGACAGAGTCGCTCGCGGCGAGCGGATCATCGTATCCTGCTCGGCATTGAAGAAAATCTATCGCGACCGGTTGCGGGCAGCGGCGGGCGGCCGTCTGGCCTTCGTTTTCCTGGAAGGCTCTCGCGCCGTCTTCGAGAAACGGATGCGGGCCCGCGCCGGTCATTTCATGCCGGCATCGCTGCTCGACAGCCAGTTCGCCACGCTGGAGCCACCGGCAGGCGAGCCTGACGTGGTGACCGTCGATGTCGACCTGCCCCTTGCTTCCATCGTCGAGAAAGCCCTGGCCGGACTCAAAGATTTTCCGGCGCGCTGAGGCGCGGCACAGCAAAAGTGCTTTACAACACTGCCTGCCTTTGATCTGTCAGGCGGCGGGACTGCAAGGGCACTGGATTTCAAGGGAAGAGGAAACATGAAACTTTTGCGCTACGGGCCGATCGGCTCTGAAAAGCCGGGCGTTCTCGACAGGGATGGCCAGATCAGAGATCTCAGCGGCGTCATCGCCGATGTCGGCGGCGACGCGATCAGCGACATGGGCTGGGCGAAGGGCCTCGACATCGGCAGCCTGCCCTTCGTCGGCGGCAGCCCGCGCCTTGGCGCCTGCGTTGCTGGCACCGGCAAATTCATCTGCATCGGCCTGAACTACGCCGACCACGCCGCCGAAACCGGCGCCGCGGTTCCACCGGAGCCGGTGATTTTCATGAAGGCGACCTCGGCCATTGCCGGTCCGAACGATGACATCCTCATTCCGCGCGGGTCGGAAGCGACCGACTGGGAAGTCGAGCTGGGGGTGGTTATCGGCAAAAAAGCCAAATACGTTTCCGAAGCAGACGCACTGGAGCATGTCGCCGGCTATTGCGTCATCAATGACGTTTCCGAGCGCGATTTCCAGACCAAGCGTGCCGGCCAGTGGACGAAGGGCAAGTCCTGCGACACCTTTGGCCCGACGGGCCCCTGGCTGGTCACCAGGGACGAAGTCGCCGACCCGCAGAACCTCAAGATGTGGCTGACCGTCAACGGCGTCAGCAAGCAGAACGGGTCATCGAAGACCATGGTCTACGGTGTTGCGCACGTCGTCAGCTATCTCAGCCAGTTCATGACCCTGCACCCCGGCGATATCATCTCCACGGGAACGCCGCCCGGCGTCGGCATGGCCTTCAAGCCGCCGCAATATCTCAAGGCCGGCGATGTCGTCGAGCTCGGGATCGAGGGCCTGGGAACGCAGAAGCAGACCTTCGTCGCCGACGTTTGATGGCTGCCGTAAATTCGATGAGGGCGCGGTTCGGTATCGCGCCCTTTTTCATGCGCTCAGGTTTCGATCTTCAGCTTGACGCGATCGGCGGCAAAGCGGGTCCGCGAAAATTGGACCGGCACACCCTCCGGGTCGGCATTGATGGCAGTCGCCTCGATGACGATGGCGCCGGGCGAAAGCCGGAGCAATGCCAGTTCGCCGGCATCGGCGTGGCGTGCGACAAGCTCTGTGGAGATGCGCACATAATCCGCCAGACCCTGCGCTGCGAAGGCCTTTGTGATCGAGCGCAACCGTTCAAACTCTTCGGCCATGGCCGGAAACCGGCTTTGCGGGAAAAAGCTGGTGGAACAGGAAACGGGCCGCCCATCGGCACTGCTGACCAGATCGAGCTGGATGCAGAGGGCGCCGGGATCGATTTTCAATCCCTTTGCGACGTCGCCCGCAACCGGCACTGTCGCCTTGGCCAGCAGCCTTGCCTCTGTCTCGCGGGCCTGATCTCCAAGCCCCTGTGAAAACCGTGTACGCCGTGAAATCGGAAAACTCAGCCGTTCCTTGCGCTGGATCATCGTGCCCCGGCCCTGGATCGCCTGGACCAGACCTTCATTCGCCAGCGCGGCCAGGGCGCTGCGCACCGTGTGGCGGTTGACACCGAATTGTCCGGCAAGCA
Source organism: Pararhizobium sp. YC-54 (assembly GCF_025847205.1). Lineage (GTDB taxonomy): Bacteria > Pseudomonadota > Alphaproteobacteria > Rhizobiales > Rhizobiaceae > Pararhizobium. The sequence continues at coordinate 319,728 of NZ_JAOYTH010000003.1, forward strand.
CGGTTTCCGGCGGCACCATGCCCGTTTGATCGTAGTCGCCATTGCTGATCGACAGCCGGATAAGATCAGCGATCTGACGCCAGAGGGCGACGCCGGTTTGGCGCTCGACCGCTTTTTTCGCATTCATGTCACAAGCCCGTCATGTGGAGGTCTTAAAAGCTGAATATCAGATGTATAGTTGTCTATATTAATAGACATTTCGGATGGAAGCAATGGACGCGATCAAACAAAATACCGGCATGGCGATGAACGGGCGAAAGCGGGCGATGGGCCTGCTCGCGCGCGCTTCGACAGCTGAACTGCAGGCTGGCTGGCAGTCAATCGAGCCTAAGCCGGAGGTTCATCCGGTGCGCGGTCCGGAAACCGGCCTTGTCATGGTGCGCGGCCGCATCGGCGGTGGCGGCGACGCGTTCAATCTTGGAGAGGCGACGGTCAGCCGGGCAACGGTACGGCTCGGTTCCGGCGAAATCGGCCACGGCCAGCTGCTCGGCAACGACCGGGAGAAAGCACACCTCGCCGCCGTCTTCGATGCGCTTCACCAGCGGCCGGAGCATCGCTCCGTTGTCGATCAGCTGATCGGCGCGGTGGAAAGACGCATCCATGCCGAAGACCGCAAGCATGCCGAGCAGACCGCGGCGACACGGGTCGATTTCTTCACCATGGTCCGGGGAGACAACTGATGGGCGCTCACACCGAAATCCACGCCAGCGCCTATGCCGGCGCTTTCACTGATCCCGTCTTTCAGTCGCAGTCGGTCTTCCGCGCGCTGATGGATGCCATGGCCCGACCCGGCACGATCATGCCGCTCGGCGCTTCCGCAACGCCGCCAGCACCGCTCGGCGCCGGCGCCGGGGCGATCGCGCTCACCCTTTGCGACGACGGCACGCCCGTATGGCTGACGAACGCCCTCGTTCAGTCCTCCGTTCCCGCCTGGCTGTCCTTCCACACCGGCGCACCGGTGACGGAGATCAAGCCCGAGGCCCGTTTCGTTTTCATCGAGGCCGGCGGCATCGTCCCGGGTTTCGACCAGTTCGCGCTCGGGACACAGGAATATCCTGACCGCTCGGCCACACTCGTGATCGAAATCGCTTCGCTGACCGGCGGGCCTGAATTTTTTGCAAGAGGTCCAGGCATCAAGGATGAAGCAATCATTTCGCCCAAAGGCCTGCCGGATATTTTCCTGACGCTCTGGACGGAAAACCGGGGCCTGTTTCCCCGCGGTGTCGATCTGATCCTCGTTGCCGGCATGGATGTCCTGTGCCTGCCGCGCACCACCAAGCTTCGCCGTCGGGAGGTCTGATCCATGTATGTTGCTGTCAAGGGCGGCGAAGCCGCTATCGCCAATGCGCACCAGCTTCTCGCCGACCGCCGCCGCGGTGACCGGTCGTTGCCGGCCATCTCGATCGACCAGATCGTTGCCCAGCTCGGCCTGGCGGTCGATCGCGTCATGGCGGAAGCCTCGCTCTACGATCGTGAACTCGCAGCGCTTGCCGTGCGCCAGGCACGCGGCGATATGATCGAGGCGATCTTCATCCTGCGCGCCTATCGCACCACCCTGCCGCGTTTCGGCATGTCGGTGCCGGTGGACACCGCTGCCATGAAAATCGAGCGCCGCATTTCGGCAACCTACAAGGATCTTCCGGGCGGCCAGCTGCTCGGCCCGACATTCGACTATACCCACCGCCTGCTCGACCCGTCGCTCCTGTCCGATGAGCCGGTTGCCGAGCCCACACGCCGGGCGGCGGACGAAAGCGCGATGATGCGGGTCTCCGACATCCTCGCCGGCGAAGGCCTGATCGAGGGCGACGGCCAGATGCCGGAGGATCATGTGCCGGGCGACCTGACACGCGAGCCGCTGGAATTTCCGCTGAACCGCGACCTGCGCCTGCAGGCCTTGGCGCGCGGCGACGAAGGTTTCCTTCTGGCGCTCGCCTATTCCACTCAGCGCGGCTATGCCCGCACCCATCCTTTCGTCGGTGAGGTTCGCATTGGCGAAGTCGACGTGGAACTCGATATTCCGGAACTCGGTTTTGCCGTGTCGCTCGGCCCGATCCAGGTGACCGAATGCCAGATGGTCAACCAGTTCCAGGGTTCGACCAAGAACCCGCCGCAGTTCACCCGCGGTTACGGCCTCGTCTTCGGCCAGAGCGAACGCAAGGCAATGGCGATGTCGCTGGTCGATCGTGCCCTTCGCGCCGGGGAATTCGGCGAGGATATCGTCGCCCCGGCGCAGGACGAAGAATTCGTCATCTCGCATTCCGACAACGTTCAGGCGACCGGCTTCGTCGAGCACCTGAAGCTGCCGCACTATGTCGATTTCCAGGCCGAGCTCGATCTCGTTCGCCGCATGCGCGCCGAATACGACGCGAAGTCCGGCATCGACAAGGACGGGGCCCGGGAGGCAGCCGAATGATCGAGGACCTCTCCCACATCACCTTCATCGTCAGCGATCTCGACCGGATGACGGACATTCTGGAAACAGTTTTCGGCGCCACGGAAGTCTATGCCAGCGGCGAAAAACCGTTCTCTCATTCGCCCGAGAAGTTTTTCACCATCGGCGACCTTTGGATCGCGATCATGCAGGGCAAGAGCCTGAGCGAGCGGACCTACAACCATGTCGCCTTCAAGATCCGCGACGAGGACGTCGATATCTATCTGGAGCGCATTCGTTCGCTCGGACTGGACGTGATGCCGCCAAGGCCACGTGTCGAAGGCGAGGGCCGGTCGATCTATTTCCACGACGCTGACAATCATCTGTTCGAGCTGCACACCGGCACGCTCGCCGAAAGGCTTGAAACATATTCCCGCTTGAAGGAGGCAGCCGAATGACTGACCTTGCCACATACAACTTCGCTTACCTCGATGAGCAGACCAAGCGGATGATCCGCCGGGCGATCCTCAAGGCGATTTCGATACCCGGCTATCAGGTTCCGTTCGCGTCGCGCGAAATGCCAATGCCCTACGGCTGGGGCACCGGCGGCGTGCAGGTGACCGCTGCAATCCTCGGACCTGCCGACGTTCTGAAGGTGATCGACCAGGGTGCCGACGATACCACCAACGCCGTCTCCATCCGTGCCTTCTTCCAGAAGGTCGCCAATGTCGCGGTGACCACCAGGACCCGCGAGGCGACGATCATCCAGACGCGCCATCGCATTCCGGAGGAGACGCTGACGGCCGGCCAGACGCTGGTCTATCAGGTGCCGATCCCCGAACCCCTGCGCTTCCTCGAACCGCGCGAGACCGAAACCCGCAAGATGCATGCGCTGGAAGAATACGGCCTCATGCATGTGAAGCTCTACGAGGATATCGCCCGCAACGGCCACATCGCCACGACCTATGCTTATCCGGTCAAGGTCGAGGGCCGCTACGTCATGGACCCCTCGCCGACGCCGAAGTTCGACAATCCGAAAATGCACATGTCGGAAGCGCTGCAGCTGTTCGGCGCCGGCCGCGAAAAGCGCATCTACGCGGTTCCCCCCCATACCGACGTCGTCAGCCTCGATTTCGAGGATCATCCGTTCGAGATCCAACATTTCGACAAGCCCTGCGCGCTTTGCGGAGCCGAGCATGTCTATCTCGACGAGGTCGTTCTCGACGACAAGGGCGGCCGCATGTTCGTCTGTTCCGATACCGACCATTGCGAGGATCGCCGCGAACATGGCCACGCCGGCGAAATGCTGGCGCGGCAGGAGGCGGCGGAATGAGCCGTCCGGCGGAATATCTGAATCAGAATGCTTGGTGGGTTTACCCCTCTCTGTCACTTCGTGACATCTCCCCCTCAAGGGGGGAGATCAAACCGCGGTTGTCTCTTGATCCGTCTTTGCTCAAGTTTTGGCAAGCTCGAAAGGTTTGCAGGGTCGGAGTTGGAGCCCAGCCGATCTCCCCACTTGAGGGGGAGATGTCCGACAGCACAGAGGGGGGTAATACCCCGATCCGTGAAATCACCGAGGTACGCCCATGACCGCCGTCCCGCTTCTCAAAGTCAACGATGTCTCGAAATTCTATGGCGGCCGCACCGGGTGCCGCAACGTTTCCTTCGAGCTCTGGCCAGGCGAAGTTCTCGCCATTGTCGGCGAATCCGGCTCCGGCAAGACGACGCTGCTCTCCTGTCTCTCCACCCGGCTGATGCCCAGTTCCGGCATTGTCGAATACCATATGCGCGACGGCCACTACCGCGATCTTGCCCGTATGAGCGAGGCCGAGCGCCGCTTTCTGATGCGCACCGACTGGGGCTTCGTGCACCAGAACCCCGCCGATGGCCTGCGTATGACGGTTTCGGCCGGGGCCAATGTCGGCGAGCGGCTGATGGCGGTCGGCGACCGGCACTACGGCAATATCCGTGCGACGGCAGCCGACTGGCTGCGCCGCGTCGAGATCGAGGAAGACCGCATCGACGATCAGCCGCGCGCCTTTTCCGGCGGCATGCGCCAGCGCCTGCAGATCGCCCGCAATCTCGTCACCTCCCCGCGCCTGGTGTTCATGGACGAGCCGACCGGCGGTCTCGATGTCTCGGTTCAGGCCCGCCTGCTCGACCTGGTGCGCGGTCTCGTCCACGACCTTGGCCTCTCTGCCATCATCGTCACGCACGACCTCGCCGTCGCCCGGCTTCTCTCACACCGCATGATGGTGATGAAGGATGGCTTGGTGATCGAGCAGGGTCTCACAGACCGGGTGCTCGACGATCCGCGCGAGCCCTACACCCAGCTTCTCGTTTCCTCGATTCTGCAGGTCTGAGCATGGTTCCGAAAAGTGGGAACCGGTTTTCGAACAAAACCATGCTCCAAAAGGAGAAATAGTCATGGCCACTCCCCTCGTTGTTTCCGAAGTTGCCAAAAGCTTCACCATGCACCTGCGTGACGGTATCCGGTTGCCGGTCGTTTCCGGCGTGTCGTTCTCTGTCAGACAAGGCGAATGCGTCGTACTCGGCGGTCCGTCCGGCGTCGGCAAGAGCTCGATCCTGAAGATGCTCTACGGCAACTATGCCGTCGATGCCGGCCAGATCCTGATCGAACATCAGGGCCATCTGGTCGATCTCGCCCATGCAGCACCCCGCGCGGTGCTGGAAGTCCGACGCGATACGCTGGGTTATGTCAGCCAGTTCCTGCGCGTCGTTCCGCGCGTGCCGGCATTGGACGTCGTTGCCGAGCCGCTTCTGGCGCGTGGCGTGGCGCAGGACGAGGCACGCGAAAGGGCGTCCGAGCTTTTGGCAAAGCTCAACCTGCCGCACGAACTTTGGCAGTTGCCGCCAGCGACCTTCTCGGGCGGCGAGCAGCAGCGCGTCAACATCGCCCGCGGCTTCATCACCGACCATCCGATCCTTCTGCTCGACGAGCCGACGGCCTCGCTGGACGCGAAGAACCGCCGCGTCGTCGTCGAGATGATTGCCGCCAAGAAGTCTAAGGGCGTTGCGCTGCTCGGTATCTTCCACGACGAGGAAGTGCGCGATGCCGTTGCCGACCGCATCCTCGACGTCTCCGCTTTCTCGCCGCGAAAGGCTGCGGCATGACGATCAAGCTGTCGGAAAGGCCGCTCATCCATGAGACGGCGCGGATCATCGATTGTACGATCGGCCGCTACACCGAAATCGCCGAGCGCTGCCGTATTTCTGAAACCGAAATCGGCGATTATTCCTACATCATGGAAGACGGCTCGGTCTGGTGCGCGACCATCGGCAAATTCGCCAATATCGCATCCTCGGTACGGATCAACGCCACCAACCATCCGGTCTGGCGGGCCACACTGCACCATTTTACTTACCGGGCTAAGGATTACTGGCCGGATGCGGATATGGACCAGGATTTCTTTGCCTGGCGCCGCGAAAACCGCGTCGTCATCGGCCATGATGTCTGGATCGGCCACGGGGCGACCGTGCTTCCCGGCGTCATCGTCGGCAATGGTGCCGTGATCGGTGCCGGCGCCGTCGTCTCCAGGGATGTGGCGCCCTATACCATCGTCGGCGGCGTTCCGGCAAAGCTGATCCGGGAGCGTTTCGGCAATGACATTGCCGGCCGCTTCGAGAAGCTGGCCTGGTGGAACTGGGACCACGGCAAGCTGCGCGATGCCCTGAACGACTTCAGGATGCTCGATGCGGATGCATTCCTTGCCCGACACAATGCCTGATTTTTAGCCCGCCAATCCCTGCCCGCGCAGGGATTGTGGACTGTAACAAAAACTACATCAATCTGACATTCCCCCTTCATCAACCGCCGTTATGGCAAGGGGCATACCGATGACCGGTACCACTGCCAAAGGATGCGTCCCCATGTTTCAACTGAAGAATGTAACTCGGCAGTTCGGCAAGAAGATCGCCGTCAACTCGGTTACCTTCGACATCCCGCAAGGCCAGATGGTCGGCATCATCGGCCGGTCGGGCGCGGGCAAATCGACGCTTCTGCGGATGATCAACCGTCTGAACGACGTATCGTCCGGCTCGATCCATTTCGGCGATCTCGAAGTGTCGTCGCTGCGCGGCGCCGCCCTTCGCAACTGGCAGCGCGATTGCGCCATGATCTTCCAGCAGTTCAATCTGGTGCCGCGTCTCGACGTGCTGACCAACGTGCTGCTGGGCCGTCTCAATCACCGCTCCACGGTTCTCAGCATCCTCAACATGTTCACCCGCGAAGAGCGGATCATGGCGATCGGCGCGCTCGAGCGGCTCGGCATCGAGCAGACCGCGCTGCAGCCGGCGGGTACCCTGTCCGGCGGTCAACAACAGCGCGTCGCCATCGCCCGCGCCCTGATGCAGCAGCCGAAGATGCTGCTTGCCGACGAGCCGATCGCTTCGCTCGATCCGTTGAACGCCAAGATCGTCATGGATGCGCTGCGCGACATCAACGAGCGGGACGGCATTACCGTCGTCACCAACCTTCACACGCTGGATACGGCGCGCAATTACTGCGAGCGCATCATCGGCATGGCACATGGCCAGGTCGTTTTCGACGGCCAGCCGCGCGAATTGACGGCAGCAGCCGTCGCCGAAATCTACGGCTCGGGCGCGGAACTCGATGAATCGATGACGTCGACCAGCATCAGTATTCCTGCCGCGCAGGACAACACGAAATCCGCCGGCGTCAAGCCGCTGGCACTGGCCGGGATTTAACCGGCCTGCGGGATCGACAGCCCGCGTCAAGGGCAGACCATTGCAACCGAATGTGAACCGGCGCCGCCGGGATAACAGGAGAAGACCCTTATGTTGAAGAAAGCACTCTTAAGCGCCGTTGCGCTCTTTGCCCTCGTCGGCCACGTTCAGGCTGAAGACCTCAAGGAATTCCGCGTCGGCATCATCGGTGGCGAAAACGAAGCCGACCGCCTGCGCAACTACCAGTGCCTCGGCGATCACCTGAAGTCGGCACTGAATGTCGAAAAGGTTTCCTTCTTCCCGGCCGCCGACTATGACGGCGTTATCCAGGGTCTGCTCGGCGGCACGCTCGACTATGCAGAGCTCGGCGCTTCCGGGTATGCCAAGATCTTCCTCGCCAAGGCTGACGCCGTCGAGCCGATCCTGACGACCGAACAGTCCGACGGTTCGACCGGCTACTATTCGATCATGGTTGCCCGCAAGGACAAGGGCTATGCCAGCGTTGCCGACCTGAAGGGCAAGAAGCTCGGCTTCGCCGATCCGGATTCGACGTCGGGCTACCTCATTCCGAACGTCACCCTGCCGGAAACGATCGGCATGCCGGTCAAGGAATTCTTCGCTGAAACCGGTTTCGGCGGCGGTCACGAAAACCTCGTTCTCGAAGTGCTCAAGGGCACCTTCGATGCCGGCACGACCTTCGGTTCGGGTATTGGCGAGTTCAAGGACGGCTACACGTCCGGCAACCTGCACAAGATGGTCGAGAAGGGCGTTCTGGATATGAATGACCTGGTCGAACTGTGGCGCTCGCCGCTGATCCCGAACGGCCCGATCGTCGTCCGCACCTCGTTGAACGACGACATGAAGGCGAAGTTCAAGCAGTTCATGCTCGACCTGCCGAAGACCGATGCAGCCTGCTTTGCCGGCGTCATGGGCGGCGACTTCAAGGGCTTCGTCGAGGTCAACTCCGACTTCTACAAGCCAATCATCGACGCCCGCAAGTCGACGATCGGCGGCTGATCCCGTCTGAATTCAAGCGCTGGCCGGCCATCCCGGCCAGCGTTTCCTTGTTTAAGCAGTCTCGGGGCATGATGCTCAGCGAGGCCTCGTGTTTTGCCGGAGACTTCATGGCCGCGTCAGCGCTTTCCACAACCTTGAGCGACAATGGCGCCGTGGTCGAACGCCACTGGCAGGAGCTTAATCTCCGCCGCCGCATCTACACCTTCCTTGGTCTCGCGCTGCTGGCGGTGGCCCTGTCCGGATCGCTCTGGTTCGCCAACGCGACCAATGCCGGCAAATTTTTCGACCGCCTGCCCTATTTCTTCGATTTCGTCGGCGATCTGGTGCCGCGCGACGCCGCCGAGATCGGCCGGGCAATGTTCGACCTGCCCTCGCCCTATGACGACGGCAGCCTGAAGTACAATTATCCCGAAGGCCGAATGTATCTGACGGACAGCATCTATGTTCCCGAATATTTCTACAAGATGCTGGAAACGCTCAACATCGCCATCTTCTCCACCATCTTCGGCATGTTCTTCGGCTTCATTCTCTGTTTCTTTGCCGCGCGCAACCTGATGCCCAATCCGTGGGTTCGCGGTTTAGTGCGGCGCATCATGGAAATTCTGCGGGCTTTTCCGGAAGTGGTGATCGCGGGCTTTTTCCTCGCAATCCTTTCCTTGGGGGCGATCCCGGCGATAATCGCCGTTTCGATCCATACGGTCGGGGCGCTCGGAAAACTGTTCTTCGAGGTTGTCGAAAATGCCGACATGAAGCCGGATGAGGGTCTTCGGGCCGCCGGCGGCAACTGGTTCGAGCGGGTCTGGTTCGGCATCGTGCCGCAGGTTCTGCCGAACTTCATGAGCTATTTCCTTTTGCGTCTCGAAATCAACGTGCGTGCCTCGACCATCATCGGCGCGGTCGGTGGTGGCGGTATCGGCGAGCCGCTACGGCTGTCGATCAGCCAGGGTCATGAGGCCAAAACGCTGGCGATCATCATCCTGTTGTTCTCGACGATCATTGCCGTCGATCAGTTCTCCGCATGGCTGCGCCGCCGCCTCGTCGGCGATCAGGCCTTCCAGCTCGCGCAATAGGAGCGGACCATGACCGCAAACACGATGATGAACACTGCACAGATGGAAGCGATCGCTGCCCGCCACCCGCACCTGCTCAAGAGTTCGACCAGCAAGCGCATCCGATCCGTCCTGATCTTTGCTGGCATCGCCCTCTACATGATCTACAGCTGGTGGTTTTTCTCAATCGGCCAGGTTCTGGTCAACGCCAACTGGGGCATTGCCGGCACCTATCTGGCCGACTGGGTGTCCTACGAGGTCCGCCCCGACATCAAGATCGCCAACGATGGCACGATGCAGGTTGTTTACCCGCGTTACTCGCCGCTCGGTCCCGATGCCAAGCCGGAATGGGTCAAGATCGAGACGAAGATGGTGGACCGTACCATCGATGTCCCGGCCGTGGCACAGCAGGCCGCTCCGAAAAAGAGCTCAAGCTTCAGCTTCATGGCGCCGAATTCTGCTGTCGGCAGCAGTGCCGGGGCGGGTGCCCGCACGGAAACCCGGACCGAGGAAGTTGTCAGCCGCGCGACGGTCAATTTCAATGCCACGACCAGCATTGATGTCGCCAGCGGTACGGTCACCGCCACGCATGCCGGAGAATCCCTGCTGATCGATCTCGATCATTCCACCGGCGTCACGCCGCAAGGCGCCTTGCCGGAATGGGCGACGCAGAAGCGCCCGGGCGAAAAGATCACGCTTGCCTTCGGCATGACCGGCTGGGCCGATGTCGACAAGGAAAAGATCAGCATCCATAACCGCTTTCCCGGCTGGGCCAATTTCATCTTCGACACCAACTCACCGTTCTTCAACAGGTCCTTCGGCGAAGTGGCGAGCCTGATTATCAGCGGCGAGCGTCTCGATCCCGGCCGCTCCAACCTGTCGCTCGCCTGGAACAACATCCTTTACAATTCCGAATGGCAGCATCTCGACGTCTGGACCAAGCTGCTGCAGACCATCGTCATGGCCTTTGTCGGCACGCTGTTTGCCTCGATCATCGCCTTCCCGCTCTGCTTCCTTGCCGCGCGCAACATCACCCGCAACGGTCTGCTCAATCAGGTGACCAAGCGGTTCTTCGACTTCCTGCGGTCCGTCGACATGCTGATCTGGGCGCTGTTCTTCACCCGCGCCTTCGGGCCTGGCCCGCTTGCCGGCATGTCGGCGATCTTCTTCACCGATACCGGCACGCTCGGAAAGCTCTATTCCGAGGCGCTGGAAAACATCGACGACAAGCAACGCGAGGGCGTCAAATCGGTCGGCGCCGCGCCCCTTGCCGTGCAGCGTTTCGGCATCCTGCCGCAGGTGCTGCCGGTCTTTGCCAGCCAGGCGCTGTATTTCTGGGAATCCAATACACGATCAGCGACCATCATCGGCGCTGTCGGCGCTGGCGGCATCGGTCTGAAGCTCTGGGAAGCGATGCGGACGAATTCCGATTGGGAAAACGTCTGCTATATGGTTATCCTCATCCTCATCGTCGTGTTCATCTTCGACAGCATTTCCAATCTGCTGCGCTCGCGTCTCATGGGCCAGAAAACACACTGAACAGGGTGGCGGATTGTCGCCACCCATCACGATAATGTCATGAACAGCGCGTAGCGACGGGGTCAAATTGGCCTGTCCGGTCGCTGCTCCCGTGACATCTTAGCAGGGAATGACCAGTGCGCTACGCATTCTATATCTCGCCTGATGAAGACGATCCGCTGAGCGCCGCTGCGGCGCGCTGGCTGGGTGCGAACCCGTTCACCGGCGAAAGCCGGGACCTTGAGCCCGCGGGCGATTTCGGCGCTGCCGAGCTGACCGCCTTGACCGCCGATCCGCGCCGCTACGGTTTTCACGGGACGCTGAAGGCTCCCTTCTCGCTTGCGCCGGGCAAAACCGAGGCCCAGCTCCTGGATGATTTCGACGCGTTTTCTGAAGAATGTATACCGTTCGAGATTCCGGAAATGACACTTGGTCAGCTCGGGCCGTTCTTTGCGCTGGTACCGGCGGACGATTGTCCCGAACTACAGGACTTCGCCGACGAAACGGTGCGGCGGTTCTCCCCGTTCCGGGCAGCGCTGTCTGAGGCCGATATCGCCCGCCGCAAGCCTGAAACCCTCGGCGATGTGATGCGAAACAACCTGCTTAAATGGGGATACCCTTACGTTTTCGAGAGTTTCCGGTTCCATATGACGCTGACCGGCCCGGTGCCGGTGGATCGTCAGCCCGCGATGAAGGCCCTGCTGGAGCAGCGCTTTGCGCCCTTCATTGGCAAACCTCTTGGCGTCACCTCGCTTGCGCTGTTTACCGAACCAGCGCGCGGGACGCCTTTTACAGTTCACTCGCTTTTGCCGCTCGGCGGCACGTCCAAACGAAAGATGGCATGACATGACCGTTGAAACCGTTCTCTCCAACGCCCGTATCGTCCTTGAGGACCAGATTCTCAACGGCTCGGTGCTGATCCGCGACGGCAAGATTGCCGACATCTCGGAAGGCGTGAGCCATACCGGTGAGGATTTCGAAGGCGATTACCTGATCCCCGGCCTGGTCGAATTGCACACCGATCATCTGGAAGCCCATTATTCGCCCCGCCCCGGCGTTCGCTGGCTGAAAATGGCGGCGATCCAGGCGCACGATGCGCAGGTCGTCACATCGGGCATCACCACCGTCTTCGACTGCCTCAGGATGGGTTCCGACGAGGACGGCGGCTTCGAGCAGGGCGAGATGCGCGATATGGCGGACGCTCTGGCGCAGGCAGCAAAGGAAAATCGCCTGCGCGCCGATCATCGCATCCATCTGCGCTGCGAAGTCTCGACCGACAACGTGCTGGCGCATTTCGAGGAATTCGAGAACGACCCGCAGGTCGGCCTCGTCTCGCTGATGGACCATGCACCGGGCCAGCGCCAGTTCCAGACGATGGACCAGTACACGCTCTACCACAAGAACAAGCGCGGCCTTTCGGACGAAGCCTTCGCCGCGTTCTGCGCCCGGCAACAGGCGCTTTCGGCCCGGTATGCCGGTCCGCATCGCATCGAAATCGCCAAGGCCTGCGCCGAGCGTGGCATCACCATTGCCAGCCATGACGACGCCACGTTGGCCCATGTCGAGGAATCGGTCGGCTTCGGCATTCGCCTTGCGGAATTCCCGACCAGCTTCGAGGCGGCTGAAGCCTCGCATGCGGCCGGTTTGAGCGTGCTCATGGGTGCGCCCAATATCGTGCGCGGCAAATCGCACTCCGGCAACATCGCCGCGCGCGACCTGGCCGAACGAGGCGTTCTGGATGTTCTTTCGTCGGATTATGTTCCGTTCAGCCTCATCCACGCGCCCTTCGTTCTCTCGGACGAGCTGGAAAGCGTCAGCCTGCCGAAGGCGCTCGCAATGGTCACCGCAACCCCTGCCCGCACGGTGGGACTGGATGATCGCGGCCGGATCGCCACGGGTCTGCGTGCCGATATCGTGCGTGTCCAGCGCCGCGAAGGCATTCCGGTGGTTCGCTCCGTCTGGCGCGAAGGAAAGCGGGTCGCCTGATGCACGGGCAAGGTCAAACGGGCGCGATCATCGTCGTGGTCGGCCCCAGCGGCGCCGGCAAGGACAGCGTCATCGGCTTCGTGGCGCGGCACTTTGCCGGGCGTGAGGATATCGATTTCGTCCGCCGCGTCATCACCCGCCCGTCCGATGCCGGCGGCGAGGACCACGAGAGCATTTCCGGCGAGGTCTTCGATAGCCGCCTGTCAGCCGGTGATTTCGCCGTTGCCTGGCAGGCGCACGGGCTGAAATACGCAATCCCCAGAGACGCGCTGGAAAAGGTGCGGGCCGGCAGGATCCTGATTGCCAATGGCAGCCGTGCGGTGCTCGGCCAGTTCCGGCAGGCCTTTCCAAGGGTCGCGATCGTCAACATCACGGCGTCGCCGCAGGTGCTGGCCAGCCGGCTGGTTGCGCGCGGTCGCGAGAGCGAGCAGGATATTCTCAACAGGCTCAAGCGGCAGGTGCCTGATATTTTCGACGAGCCCGATGTAACGACAATCGACAATAGTGGGCCACTTGAGATTGCGGGATCGAGATTTGCAGCGCTTGTCACTGAGTTGCAAAGTTTTGCCAACTGACCTCAAAGCGCGTTGTCGAGAAAATACCATTGGTCGAGATGGGCGCGGACAACCGGTTCTATGACCGAGTTGAGGAGTAAAACGTCATCGATCAGGCGCTCGCCGGGTTTGTTCTCCGGCGGCAAGATGACCGGTTCGAGCGCGAAACCTTCAAACGACGTGCCGCTGCGCCGCACTGCATAACACGGGCAGATCGTTGCGCCGGTCAAACGGGCGAGCCGGGCGACAACAGCGAGGTTGCCTTCGAGGTGTGGCGGCCGGCCGAAGAAGGGGCCGCGGATTTTTCCGGCGAAGCCTTCGTCGCAGAAGACCGAGATCGCGCCGCCTTCTTTCAGGATGTTCAACGCCGGCCGTATGCCGTCCTTGCCGGGTGGCAGCAATCCGTATCCGAGCTTCAAGCGCACCCGTCTGGCGATCCATGCACGCGCCCTGCCGGCGGGCGGCGTATAGTTGGCGGATGGGGAAAGCCCGAGCTCCACCAGTTTGGGTGCGAATATCTCCCAGTTTCCGAGATGCATGCAGACAACGATCACCGGCCCCTTTGCATAGGCTTCGGTAAAGTGATGCAGATCATGCCAGGTTGCGCGGCGCGCAAGACGCCCGATGATCGAAAACTCCGTCATGATGCGGCCCTGGTTTTGCCAGCTCCGCTTGAGAACCTGGTCGCGCTCCTCTTCGGTCGCCTCCGGCATAAGCCGTTTCAGGTTCTTTTGCGTTTTCTTGACGGACGACGTGTGCCAGCGTGGGATGACAAATGTCCCAAGCCGGGCGCCTGCCGCCGAGCAGATGCTGGCCGGAACGGCTTTCAATCCGAAGTGCACGGCCAGGTCGAGAAGGTTCTTGATATTGCCGGTCACGTGATAGCGAAAGGCCGCTTTGCGCCTGTCGCCATCTTTAAACAGGTCGCTCAGTGGTGGCGCGGCGGGAGCGCGGTAAACCCAGGCGGACCGTTTTGCAGGCCCGCTTTTGGCGTTGTTTGCCGGCTTGGCCATGAGGCGTTAGACCTTTTCGCGCCGATGCAGCGTCACCGGCAGGCCGCCACGCGGCCGCAACGTCAGGCGGCATTGCGGCTCGACTTTGGCATTTTCGGCCACCCGCACCGTGAACCGCTGGGCAAGGATCGCCAGGCACAGGATCGCCTCCTGGAGACCGAATTGCAGGCCGGGGCAGACGCGCGGGCCGCTGGCGAAGGGAATGTAGCTATAGGGTATGGCCTTGCCGCCATTCATGAAGCGTTCCGGCTTGAACAGATGAGCGTGCTTGAAGAAGGCTTCGGTCCGGTGCAGCAGCCAGGGCACGATCAGGACCAGCGAAGCCGGCTTGACGTCGATATCGCCGATCCGGTCGGCCTCCTTCGCCTGGCGGGCAAGGATCGGCACCGGCGGGTAGAGCCTGAGCGTCTCCTCGATCACGGCGCGGCACCAGTCCAGTTGCGGAATGTCGTCGAGCGTCGGGACGCGGTTGCCGCAAACGCGGGCGATTTCCTCATGCAGGGATTTTTCGACCCATTGCGCCCGCGACAGCAGGTACCACGCCCAGGTCAATGTCGCCGCCGTCGTCTCGTGGCCGGCCATGAAAATCGTGGCCGCTTCGTTGCGCAGCGCCACCACGTCGAGCTTCAGTTCCGGATTGCGCTTCTGCCGCCGGACCAGCAGCTCCACCATCGAATTATCGTCGCCGCGCCCGGCCAGATGGTCCTCGACAACCTGGTCGATGATCCCGTGAATGCGGGAGACGGACCGACGCAGTTTGGGCGTCCGCAACACGGGCAGCCCCTCGTCGAAGCCGAGGAAATAGCCGATATTGACGGAATCGATCAGCGACTGATAGCTCTCGAACCCCTCGCTGACCGCCTTGGCGCCGTCTTCGCCGAGGTCATTGCCAAACACGGCCCGGGAAATGATTTCCGCCGTCAGGCCGGCCATTTCGAACAGCGCGTTGACAGGCGCGCCGTCGGGAAGCGATTCCCAGCGGTGCACCAGTTCGCTTGCCGTGTTTTCCATGATCTTGCCGAAGGCCGGCACGCGGTTCTTGTGGACGATATCGTTGACCAGCGGACGGCGCTGCTTCCAGGTCTCGCCATCCGAGATAAACAGCCCGTCGCCCAAAAGGAATTCCAGTGCACGCCGCATCTGCGGCGTCTTGCGCTCGAAATTCTCATGACGCTTGGCAACGACATAGCGGATCGCATCCGGCGAATTGACCACGACGACCTGGCGTCCGAAGACCTTCATCGCGGTTACGCGATCCGTATAGTCGCCTTTGCGCCAGACCGAGAGAAAGTCATGCCGGGCCTTGAGAATGAGATTGAGCGGCCGGCCGGGCTTGCCCCGGTAATAGTCGGCATGGGCGGGCTCGAACGAATTCTTCCGGAGCTTTTCAATGATATCCGTCGATTGCCGAAAACTGGAGAACATGCTCCGGATGCCCCTGTCTGTGTCCGGTGACGGCACTGTGAGTCCTGATGGTCGCGACTACCGGATAGCAGCAATTTTGGGTGGCGCAAAATTCTTTCGACAAAGAAAACCCCGCCGTTGGAAACGGCAGGGCTGATCGTCCTTGGTGACTGTGACGGCGGACGAGACGGTTCTAGAGAAGAGCCGCGCAGGCTTTGGTGATCCGCTCCAGCGCTTCGCGCAGTTCCGCTTCCGAGGTCGCGTAGGAAATACGGAAGAACGGCGACAGGCCAAAGGCGGAGCCCGGCACGACGGCGACGTGGGCATCGTCGAGCAGATAGGCGCAGAAGTCCGCATCCGTCTCGATCCGCTTGCCACCGGGCGTGGTCTTCCCGAGCATGCCTGCGCATCCGGAAAAGGTGTAGAAGGCGCCCTCGGGTGTGCGGCAATCGAGACCTTCGATGGCGTTGAGCGCCGTGACAACCAGATCGCGGCGGCGCTGGAAGCTGGCGGTGCGTTCCGTCAGGAAATCCTGCGGCCCGTTCAGCGCGGCCACCGAGGCGGCCTGGCTGATCGAGGAGGGGCAGGACGTCGCCTGGCTCTGCACCACGGCCATCGCCTTGATCAGATCGCGCGGGCCGCCGGCATAGCCGATGCGCCAGCCGGTCATCGCATAGGCCTTGGAGACGCCGTTGACGGTCAGCGTCCGGTTTTTCAGCGCCGGTTCAAGGGCTGCCGGGGTCACGAACTTGAAGCCGTCATAGACGATGTGCTCGTACATGTCGTCGACCAGCAGCCAGACATGCGGGTGCTTCAACAGCACGTCGAGTAGCGGGCGGTAATCGTCCGCACTATAAGCGGCGCCTGACGGGTTCGATGGCGAATTCAGCATCACCCAGCGGGTCTTCGACGTGATTGCCGCTTCGAGCTGTGCCGCCTTCAGCCGGAAACCGGCCTCTGCGTCGCAGGCGATCAGGACAGGCTTGCCCTCGGCGATCTCGACGATATCAGAGTAGGACGTCCAGTACGGCGTCGGGATGATCACTTCGTCGCCGGGGTTCAGTGTCGCCATCATGGCGTTGAAGAGAATCTGCTTGGCGCCGGTCGCCACCGTGATCTCGTCAAGCGCGTAGGAAACGCCGTTTTCTCTGGCGAACTTGTCCCGGATCGCCTGCTTCAGTTCAGGCGTACCGTCGAGCGCGGTATATTTGGTCTTGCCGCTCTCAATGGCCTCGCAGGCTGCCTGCTTGACGTGATCGGGCGTATCGAAGTCCGGCTCGCCGGCGCCCAGAATGATCACCGGCTTGCCGTCGCGCTTCATGGCTTGAGCCCGGGCGCCGATCTTCAGGATCTGCGAAACGCCGATCGTGGAAATCCGCGAGGCGGGCGCAAAGCCCGCCTCCTCAACCTTGGTGTTGATGGTCATGACCGATCCTTCAATTATTCGATGTCAAAGGAGACGCCCTGTGCCAGCGGCAGGGCCTTCGAATAGTTGATGGTGTTGGTGGCACGGCGCATGTAGGCGCGCCATGCGTCCGAACCGGACTCGCGGCCGCCGCCGGTTTCCTTTTCGCCGCCGAACGCGCCGCCGATTTCAGCGCCGGATGTGCCGATGTTGACATTGGCGATGCCGCAGTCGGAGCCGTCAGGCGACAGGAAGCGCTCGGCTTCCTGCAGGTCGAGCGTGAAGATCGACGAGGAGAGGCCGGCACCCACTGCGTTGTGATCGGCAACAGCGGCGTCGAAGTCGCTGTACTTCATGACGTAGAGGATCGGGGCGAAGGTTTCTTCGGTGACCGGGCCGGCCTGCTTCGGCATTTCAACCAGAGCCGGCTTGACGTAGTAGCTGTTGGCATGGCCGAGATCGACGCGTTCGCCGCCGGTGATCGAACCACCATGGGCTTTCGCTTCGGACAGCGCCTTCTGCATGTTGTCGAAGGCCGGCTTGTCGACCAGCGGACCGACGAGGGCGGTGGATTCCAGCGGGTTTCCGACCGAAACGCTCGAATAGGCCTTCTTCAGGCGCGGAACGAGCTGGTCGTAGACGCTTTCATGGACGAACAGGCGGCGCAGTGTGGTGCAACGCTGCCCGGCCGTGCCCATGGCGCCGAAGGCGATGGCACGCAGTGCCATGTCGAGATCGGCCGACGGGCAGACGATGCCGCCATTGTTGCCGCCGAGCTCAAGGATGGCGCGGGCAAAACGCTTGGCAAGGCGCGGACCGACATCGCGGCCCATGCGGGTGGAACCGGTTGCCGAAACCAGCGGTACCTTCGGGTGGTCGACAAGCACTTCGCCAATGGCGCGGTCGCCGATCAGCACCTGCGTCAGTCCATCCGGCGCATCGCCGAAGCGAGCAATGGCGCGATCAAGGATAGCCTGGCTTGCAAGTGCGGTCAGCGGGGTCTTTTCCGACGGCTTCCAGACGACGGCATTGCCGCAGACGATTGCCAGCGCCGCGTTCCATGCCCAGACGGCGACCGGGAAGTTGAAGGCGGAGATGACGCCGATGACGCCAAGCGGATGCCAGGTTTCCATCATGCGGTGGCCGGGACGCTCGGTCGCGATCGTCAGGCCGTAGAGCTGGCGGGAGAGACCGACGGCGAAATCGCAGATGTCGATCATTTCCTGGACTTCGCCGAGACCTTCCGAGGTGATCTTGCCGGCCTCGATCGAGACCAGACGGCCGAGATCGGCCTTGTGGGCGCGCAGTTCTTCGCCCAGCAGGCGGATCAGTTCGCCGCGCTTGGGCGCCGGCACCAGACGCCAGGCGCGAAACGCTGCATCGGCCTTTTCGATCTTGGCTGCGGCTTCAGCAGCCGTTACCGTCTTCAGGCTGGCGATCTGTTCGCCCGTTACCGGCGAGAAGGAGGCCATGTCGCCGCCTGTGTAAAGATCCTTGGAGACGCCAAGCTTCTCTAAAAGGGCGGCCGTTTCCTGAACGACGTTCACCGTCTTCGTTGCAATGTTCATGATGAGCTAACTCCCGTTTTCTTGGTCGAAGGACTATCCAAAGCGCACCGCACCGAGATCTCCCGGCGAGGTGATGACTTTGAGGCCTTGGGCCATGTCCTTGATCTTCTGTTGCGTATAGAGGTCGTAATAGGCCTGGTTTTTCCGGCCGATGGCATGTTCGGCACTGAAGCTGCCGTTGAAATCCTGAACGGCGATGGCAAACACCCAATCGCGCAGCCGCCGCTCGAAATCCGCGTCCGATGCCGAAGCGCTGTCCTTCGGCACCACCAGATTGAAATGCACACCGCCATCGCCGATATGGCCGAAATCGCAGATCGTTACCTCCGGAAAGGCTTGCGGCATATCGGCCTTCATGCGGTCGCAGAAGGCCATGATATCACCTCTGCGGAACGAAAGATCGAAGGCGATCAATTTTCCGGAATGCTTGACGCCTTCCGAAAGTGCATGCCGCAGCGACCACATTTCATGGGCCGGACCGACGAAGGCGTCAGCGAGCGGTGCTGCGTCGCTCTCCCAGATCTCGGCAAGCACCGCTTCTAGCACCGCATCGAGCGACTGTTCGCCTTCGCGCGGCTCCCAGGTACGGGAAATTTCAGCAAGGATCACATAGTCGGGCACATTGCCGCCCTGAAAGGGGTTTTTCAGCGAGGGCACATGATCGAGTGCCGCCGTGACGGCGTTTTTCGAGATGCCCTCGAAAGCCGAGAGATAGGCGCCGAGCCTGTCTTCCATGGCGCGCAGCAACGGCATGACGTGGGCGCCGCTCGCCGGCACCAGATAGGCTGTCGCCACCTGCTTCGGCAGCGGCTCGAGGTTGACGACGCATTCGGTGATGATGCCGAAGGCGCCGGATGTGCCGATGAAAACCTGCTTCCAGTCGATGCCGGTATTGTTCTTGCGCAGGTCCGAGGTCAGGTCGAGGATCGTACCTTCCTCGTCGGCCAGCACCACCTTGATGCCGAGCGTGTTGCGGCGCACGTCGCCATATTTCAGGAAGCGCGATCCGCCGGTGTTGGTGGCCAGCATGCCGCCAAGCCGCGGATCGGCGCCAAGGTCGATCGGGAAGAACAGGCGGTGTTTTTCGAGCTTCTGGTTGACATCAGACAGCCGGAAACCGGCATCGGCACGCAGCGAGCGATTGTTGAGATCGAGATCGAAGCGCTTGGTCATCCGGTCGAGGCTCAGCACCGCCTGGGCTCCGGTTAAATCCGGCGTGGAGCCGGAAACAAGACCGGTATTGCCGGATTGCGGAATGACAGCGATGCCGTTCCTGACGCAATAGGAAACGGCCGCGGAAACCTCTTTCGTGGTTTGCGGGCGCAGGACGATTGCGGCGCGGCCCTCATCGTAGCGTGCGCCGGTCTGGTAAGACGCCACATCGCCGCCTCCGGTGACAATGCCCTTGTCACCGAGGATTGCGGTCAGTGCTGCGGCGTGGTTCTGATCGATCATCGCTTCAGCTTTACTCCGCTGCCTGCGCGAGCGAAAGCATCTGTCTGACATCGGCGATCGACGCCTGTTCAATGCCGGCATAATGATCGAACTCGTTCAGCACCTTGGCGCCGAGATCCTGCTCGAAGCGCTGCTGGTTTGGGCTCGCGACGAATTCCTGGGCGGCATCGTCGCCGAGATTGGATTGGAAGATGCCGGCGGCGCTGACGGGCAGGAAGTCTTCGTAGACGATCGGGTCGAACTGCACGAGACCGTCAGCAATCAGGCTGTCGAGGCTCTTCGAAACATCGGCCTTTGCCTTGCGGCCCTTGGCGGTCAGCGAATAGACGAAATAGCCAAGACCTTCGGCGCGGATACCGGCCCAGCTATCCGGGAACGGGATGAAGGCGTCCGAAAGTGCTTTTTCATACTCTGTCGCATTCGAACCGTCAGCCGCCGGGCGAACGACCTTGCGGGAAGCGTTGAGCAGCGCGTCGTAGAGGGCGCGACCCTTCGGGGTGAGCGCAACGCCGCGTTGCTCGATCTCGCCGAAGCGGGCGGTGTGCGAGCCTTCCTGCCAGCTGCCGTCCGCAGCCTGGAACGAAACCGGTTCTTCCAGCGCCTTGAAGGAGGTTTGGCGCAGAAGGATGGCGCATTTGCGGGTCGGCGGGCCTTCGATCGTCGCCTTCGGGGCGATCTTGTAATCGGGCATGCGGGCCTGGACGGCATCGATATCGAGCGTGCGTGGCGTCAGGTGGTTGATGTGCGGCCCCTTGAACGACACGACATCGGCGATCAGCCGATGGGCATCATGCAGGCGATGGTACATGTCGGGGCTGACATTGGCCTTGTCGTGCCAGCGGAAGGTTTCCAGCACCTCGGCGACGAAGCGCTCCGCGTCAGCCTTGTCGAGGCCGCCCTGTTTTTCCGCCTTCTCCGTCAGCGCGATGGCGCCGTCGGTAAAGATCTGCCGTTTTGACAGGATCTGCTCGGCTTCATCGCGCAAAGCTTCGTCGGCGATCAGGTCAAGCCGCAGCAGCGAGGTGAAGACGCGAAAGGGGTTTTTCTTCAAGGCCGCATCGCCGACCGGGCGAAAAGCCGTCGAGTGAACCGGAACGCCGGCGGTCGACAGATCGTAGTAACCGACCGGCAGCATGCCCATGACGGCAAAGACGCGGCGCATCATCGACAGCTCGGCAGGCGTGCCGAGCCGGATCGCACCGTGGCGTTCCTCGGAGAGGCGCTCCAGCGAATCCGTGTCCTCAAGCCAGGCCCGCAGATCCGGATCGGCGGCGAGCGTTTCGGCGTTCACCTTGCCCACCAGTTCCATCAGCGTGCCATACGCCGGCACTTCCGTGCGGTACATGGCCGACATCGCCGCGGAAAAGGCCGAGCGGATAAGGTCGGTGGAAACGAAACTATTCTCTTTCACGGCAGCGCGCCTCGCAGTATGGAAGGGATAACGGTGATCATTCTCATTTCGTATCATATACGGGTCGAACGGGCATTGATTGCGACAGTTGTGACTATGATCATGCGAGGCTGGAATGAAGTTGAGCAGAAGACTGGTTCCCGACGTCACCACGCTACAGGCCTTCGAATGTGCCGCACGGCACGGCAGCTTCACGCAGGCGGCCGCCGAACTGAACCTGACCCAGAGCGCGGTCAGCCGCCAGATCAAGGACCTCGAAAGCCAGATCGGCGTGCTGCTGTTCGAGCGCGTCCGCCAGCGGGTCATTCTTTCCGATGCGGGACAGAAATTCCTGCCAGAGGTTCGCAGGCTACTGACCCAGTCGGAGGAATTGATGGTCCGCGCCATGGCGTCGGCACGCTCGGAATCGACGCTCTCCGTCGCGTCGCTACCGACCTTTGGCAGTCGTTGGCTGACGCCGCGCCTGCCGGACTTTCTCAATCAGCATCCGGGCACGGTGATCAACATCGCCTCGCGGTCGCAGCCGTTCGATTTCGAGGAGCAGAATTTCGATCTGGCCATTCACTACGGCCAGCCGGTCTGGGCGCATGCCACCTGCAGCTACCTGTGCAGCGAGATCATCGTGCCGGTGGCAAGCCCGGCACTTCTTGCCCTCAACCCGATGAAGGATCCGGGAGAACTGGAACACAAACCGCTGCTGCATCTCGCCACGCGGCCGAAGATGTGGGCGCAATGGTTCGAAAGCAATGGCGGCGAGATGAAGTCGGCCTATCGCGGCAATCGTTTCGACCAGTTTTCCATGGTGATCGAGGCAGCGGTCGCCGGCCTCGGCTTTGCACTCGTGCCGCGATACCTGATCGAGCAGGAGCTTGCAGCCGACCGGTTGCGTGTCGTTTTCGACCGGCCGATGCAGACGGAGAACAGCTATTATCTGGTGGTGCCGGAGGGCAAGCTGGAAAATCCGGTTAGCCAGGCGTTCCGGGCCTGGATCGTCAAGCAGGTCGGCTGAATGCCAGATCGTCGCCGCGGCGCAATATAAAAGGTGGAACCTTTCCAGTGCTCCGCGCGTTGCCGGCTGGATGAGCAGTGCCGAAAAGACAACCGTCAGGGGTTTCGCATCATTTGCTGGGAAGGATGGCCGCGACAACGGCCGTTCTTTGGCGTTGCGACATGGAATTCGTCCGCAGAATTGGCCCCGCTGCTTGCAACACATTGGCACTACGGCTAAAAAATGCCCAGTTCTTGCATCACGCAGGCCTGACAGCGAAGCGACCGCCGCCTTCACGACCTTACAGGCCCTTCCGGGCCGCGCCAGAGTCAACGGTTTCTCGCCTGCGCGGGATCTTGCGGCTGATGGCAGAACACAGATGAGTGTTTAGGGCCGTGGCGGCGCAAAGCCAAGCATCAGGGCTACAGCCCATCCGGCATGACGGCCGGACCCTTCAACACCGCCTGGACCCAGAACCCGTACCCATGAACTTTCAAAATACGCCTTCCACGCCTCCGCGCGAAGCTGAGATCAAGCCGATCGACTACAATGATTCGATCCGCTCGACCTATTTCACCATCCATGAGCTTCATGAATGCGGCGCAGCGCTCGCCCGCGATGGCGTCTCGAGCCTTCCGGGCTTCTTTCCCTTCGAGTTCCGTCCACGCCACCGCGAAAATGAAAACGAGATTTTCCGGGTCTACAAGGTTACGGCAACCGATGTCGAAGCCGGTGCCTCGATTACTCCCGCTGCCGAATGGCTGCTCGACAACCATTATCTGGTCGAGGAGTCCATTCAGGAAGTACGGCGCGACTTTCCGCGCAAATTCTACCGGCAGCTGCCGACCCTGCCGGTTGCCGGTACGACCATTCCACGCACGATGGCCCTTGCCTGGCTGTATGTCGCCCACACCCACAGCACGGTCTCCCGTGAAAGCCTGACCGCCATGGTCGCCGGTTTTCAGGAAAAAGAGACGTTCAAGATCGGCGAACTCTGGGCGCTGCCGTCCATTCTGCGTTTCGTGCTGATCGAAAACCTCAGGCGCATCGCAATCCGTGTCGATCGCTCGCGCAACATGCGCATTAAGGCCAATGACGTCGCCGACCAGATCGTCCGCCTTGGCATGCCGGACAAGTTCCAGTCGGTGCTGGCTGAAGCCGAGCCGCTTTGTGCCGACAACACGTTCGTCGCGCAGCTGCTCTACCGCCTGCGGGACGGATCGCAGACATCGGGCTATGTCATTACCTGGCTGGAAGAGCAGCTGGAAAAGCGTGGCAGCGATGTCGAGGAGGCTCTGGTCGCCGAACAGAACCGGTTGTCCTCCGGCAATGCGACGATGAGCAACATCATCCGCAGCCTGCGTGAAATCGATGACAACGACTGGGCCGTCTGGTTCGAAAGCGTCAGCAAGCTGGATGATGCCCTGCGCGATGCCTCCGACTATGCATCGCTCGATTTCGGCTCGCGCAACAAATACCGCAACACCATCGAGCGGCTGGCGCGGCGTTCGGGCTATAGCGAGCTCGAAGTCACGCAGATCGCGCTCGATATGGTCAAGGACCAGACCCGTGCCGGCGCCAACCCGGGCGATGTGCTGCATGAGCCCAATGTCGGCGGCTTTCTCGTCGGCAAGCAGCGCCGCTTGCTGGAATCCAGGATCGGCTATCGACCGTCGATCCTCCAGACGATCATCCGGCTTGGCCGCAAGCTGGACTGGTTTGCGATCGCCGGGCCGAACATCCTGTTGACCATTCTTGCGATGATCGCCGTCTACATTTTCGTCAGCCCGATGGAAATTCCGACGGGCGCCAAGCTGATCATGCTGTTGCTGTTTTCCCTTCCCGCCTCGGAAGGTGCGGCCGGCCTGTTCAACACGCTGGTCACGCTCTTCGTCACACCATCACGGCTGGTCGGATACGAGTTCCTCGACGGGATTCCGGAGGACGCGCGTACACTCGTCGTCGTCCCCTGTCTGATTTCCAAGCGCGATCATGTCGATGAACTCGTGCGCAACCTCGAAGTTCACTACCTCGCCAATCCGAAGGGCGAGATCTACTTCGCGCTTGTCAGCGATTGGGTCGATAGCCCGGAGGAGGAAACCGCGGCCGATCTCGATGTGCTGGACTATGCCAAGGCCGAGATCGAAACGCTGAGCGCCCGTTACGCCCATGACGGCCGTACCCGCTTCTATCTGCTCCATCGCCGCCGCCTCTACAACGAGGCAGAAGGCGCCTGGATGGGTTGGGAGCGCAAGCGCGGCAAGCTGCATGAGCTGAACCTGCTTCTGCGCGGCGACAGCGATACCAGCTTCCTGGCCGGTGCCAACACCGTGCCGGAAAACGTCCAATATGTGATGACGCTCGATTCCGACACGCGCCTGATGCGCGATGCGGTGACCAAGCTCGTCGGCAAGCTCTACCACCCGATCAACCGTCCGGTCGTCGATCCGGTCACCCAGAAAGTGACAGCCGGTTACGGCATCCTGCAGCCGCGTGTCACCCCGTCTTTGACCACCGGCAGCGATGCCTCGGCATTCCAGCGCATCTTCTCGATCAACCGCGGTATCGACCCTTACGTCTTCACCGTGTCCGACGTCTACCAGGACATCGCCGGCGAAGGCACGTTTACCGGCAAGGGCCTCTATCACGTCGATGCCTTCGAAGCTGCCCTGAAGGGCAAGATCGAGGAGAACGCGGTTCTCAGCCACGATCTTCTTGAAGGTTCGCTGGCGCATTGCGCGCTGGTCAGCGATGTCGAGCTGGTCGAGGATTTCCCGATCCGCTATGAGGTCGAGATGTCGCGCCAGCATCGCTGGGCGCGCGGCGACTGGCAGCTTCTGCCCTACATGTTCAACCTGTCGAACGGCGTCAGCATGCTCGGTCGCTGGAAGATGTACGACAACCTTCGCCGCTCGCTGATCCCCATTGCCTGGCTGATCGCCTCGGTCATGGGCTGGTATTACATGGAGCCGACCCAGGCACTGGTCTGGCAGTTCGTGCTGATCTTCAGCCTGTTCGTCGCACCCACCCTATCCTTGATTTCCGGCCTGATGCCGCGCCGCAACGATATTGTCGCGCGCGCCCATCTGCATGCCGTTCTCTCTGAAATCCAGGCAGCCAATGCCCAGGTGGCGTTGCGTATCGTTTTCATTGCCCATTCGGCGGCGATGATGGCGGATGCCATCGTGCGCTCGGTTTACCGTACCTTCGTCAGCGGCAACCTGATGCTGGAATGGCGCACGGCCGCGCAGGTGCAGAGTTCGGCCGGAGGCAGTATCCTCGACTATTACCGTTCGATGTGGATCGCACCGGTCCTGTCGGTCATTTCGCTCTTGCTTGCGGCGATTTCCGATACCGGCCTTCCCTTCATCGGTATTCCCTTTGCCATGCTCTGGGCCCTGTCGCCGGGCATCGCATGGTTTGTCAGCCAGTCCGCCGAGACGGAAGACCAGCTGGTCGTGCCGGACGAGGTCGTCGAGGAATTGCGCAAGATCGCGCGGCGTACCTGGCTCTATTTCGAACAGTTCGTCACCGCCGAGCAGCATTTTCTGCCGCCGGACAATTTTCAGGAAATTCCCCACCCGATCCTCGCCGAGCGCACGTCGCCGACGAATATCGGCGTCTATCTCCTGTCCGTCATGTCCGCCCGTGATTTCGGCTGGATCGGTTTTGAGGAAACCATCCGGCGCCTGGAAGAAACGGTTTCCACCATCGACCGCATGCCGAAATACCGCGGCCATCTGTACAACTGGTACAAGACCGACACGCTGGAAACGATGGAGCCGAAATATGTCTCCGCCGTCGATAGCGGCAATCTTGCCGGCCATCTGATTGCTGTATCCTCGATGTGCCGCGACTGGGCCGAGGCCCCGTCCGCGCATGTCCAGGGCAATCTCGACGGTATCGGCGACGTCGCCTCCATCCTGTCCGAGGTTCTGACCGGGCTGCCGGACGACCGCAAGACCGTGCGGCCGCTGCGCCGCCTGATGGAAGAGCGGATCACCGGCTTCCATAACGCGCTCGCTGCCGTCAAGCGCGAGCATGAATTCGCCTCCATCCGGGTGATCAACCTGGCGGTTTTGGCGCGCGACATTCACAAGCTCACGGTCAATCTCGACCACGAGGTGAAGAGTGCTGAGAGCGGCGAAGTGACGAAATGGGCGACCATGCTCGTCAACACCTGCGAATCCCACATTGCCGACGGCGTCTTCGACCTCGGCGCCATTGAAGCGCTGCGCCAGCGCCTGATCGTCGTGGGCGACCGGGCCCGCGATATCGCCTTCACGATGGATTTCAGCTTCCTGTTCCGTCCGGAGCGGCGCCTGCTGTCGATCGGTTACCGCGTCAATTCGAATGAACTTGACGAAGCTTGCTACGATCTTCTGGCGTCCGAAGCCCGTCTCACCAGCCTGTTTGCCATCGCCAAGGGCGACCTGCCGACCGAGCACTGGTACAAGCTCGGGCGTCCGATCGTGCCGGTCGGCGCGCGCGGCGCTCTGATCTCCTGGTCGGGCTCGATGTTCGAATACCTGATGCCGCCGCTGGTCATGCAGGAGCGTCAGGGCGGCATTCTCAACCAGACCAACAACCTGATCGTCAAGGAACAGATGAACCACGGCCGCCGCCTCGGCACGCCGTGGGGCATCTCGGAAGCGGCCTTCAACGCCCGCGACCACGAGCTGACCTATCAGTACACCAATTTCGGCGTGCCGACGCTGGGCCTTAAGCGCGGTCTCGGCCAGAACGCCGTCATCGCGCCCTATGCCTCGATCCTTGCCAGCATGTACGATCCGAAGGCGGCAATCGCCAACCTGGAGCGTCTGCGCGGACTTGGCGCTCTGGGCGCCTACGGCTTCCATGACGCCGTCGATTTCACGCCGACCCGCGTGCCGGAAGGCAAGACCTGCGCCGTCGTGCGCAATTACTATGCCCACCATCACGGCATGTCGATCGCGGCGGTCGCCAACGTCGTCTTCAACGGCCGCCTGCGCGAGTGGTTCCACGCCGATCCGGTCATCGAAGCCGCCGAACTGCTTTTGCAGGAAAAGGCACCGCGCGATATCCCGATCATCAACACCAAGAAGGAGCCGGAATCGCTCGGCAAGGGACAGGAAGATCTGCTGCGCCCCGAGGTCCGCGTGATCACCAATCCGCTGGCCAAGGACCGCGAGACGGTGTTCCTCTCGAACGGCCATTATGCGGTCATGCTGACGGCAACCGGTTCCGGCTATTCCCGCTGGAACGGCCAGACCGTTGCCCGCTGGAAGGCCGATCCGGCCGAGGACCGCTCCGGCACGTTCATCTTCCTGCGTGATACGACGACTGGCGATTGGTGGTCGGCGACGGCGGAGCCGCGCCGTGCGGAAGGTGAAAAGACCACGACCCGTTTCGGCGACGACAAGGCCGAATTCATCAAGACGGTCGGTGACCTCACCAGCGAAGTCGAGTGCATCGTCGCCACCGAGCACGATGCCGAAGGCCGCCGGGTGATCCTGCTCAACACGGGTACCGAGGACCGCTTCATCGAAGTAACGTCCTATGCGGAACCGGTGCTGACCACGGATGACACCGACAGCGCCCATCCACTGTTTGCCAAGATGTTCCTGAAAACGGAGGTCGATCCGAAGGGCGACGCCATTCGCGTCACGCGCAACAAGCGCAGCCCCGGCGAGCCGGACATGATGGTGGCACACCTGATCGTCGATAATGCCGCCAGCACCCGCCATACCGAGGTAGAGACGGACCGCCGCCGGTTCATCGGCACCGGCCGTACGCTCGCCGAGGCGCAGGCTTTCGATACCGATGCCAAGCTTTCCGGCTCGGACGGCTATACGCTCGATCCGATTGTCTCGTTGCGCCGCGTCGTGCGCGTGCCGGCGGGCAAGAAGGTCAGTGTGATCTTCTGGACAATCGCTGCGCCAAACCGTCATGATGTCGATCGCGCGATCGATCGCTATCGCCATCCCGACAGCTTCAACCATGAACTCATCCACGCCTGGACCCGTTCTCAGGTACAGATGCGCCATGTCGGCGTCACCTCGCAGGAAGCTGCAAGCTTCCAGATGCTTGGCCGCTACCTGGTCTATCCGGACATGCAGTTGCGCGCCGATACCGCCACGGTGCAGGCCGGTCTTGCGCCGCAATCGGCGCTGTGGCCGCTGTCGATCTCGGGTGATTTCCCGATCTTTTCCGTCCGCATCAACGACGACATCGATCTTGGCATCGCGCGGGAAGCCTTGAGGGCGCAGGAATATCTTCGCTCGCGCGGCGTCACCGCCGATCTGGTGATCATCAACGAACGTGCCGCTTCCTATGCACAGGACATGCAGCACACGCTGGACGCCATGGCGGAAAATCTGCGGCTGCGCGGCCTGTCCGACGGCCCGCGCCAGCACATTTTTGCCGTTCGCCGCGATATCATGGAGCCCCAGACCTGGTCGGCGCTTCTGTCCGCGTCCCGCGCCGTGTTCCACGCCCGCAACGGCAAGATCTCGGATCAGATTTCGCGCGCCGAAAATCTGCTGGCGAAGCCGTCGCCCAAGGACGACGTTGCCGCAGCCCCGCTTCTGGCTGTCATCAACGAGGAAAGCAGCGCTAAAAGCGTTAAGATCAACGGCGATGGACTGGACTTCTGGAACGGCTATGGTGGCTTCTCCGCCGACGGCCGCGAGTATGTGACCCGGCTGCGCGGCGGCGAAGCGACCCCGCAACCGTGGATCAATGTGATTTCCAACGAAACCTTCGGTTTCCATGTGGCAGCCGAAGGAGCCGCTTTCACCTGGGGCCGCAATTCGCGCGACTACCAGCTGACGCCCTGGACCAACGATCCGGTGGTCAACCGTCCCGGCGAAGCCATCTTCATCCGCGACATGAACAGCGGTGCGGTCCTGTCGCCTTATGCCGCTCTTTCCCGCCGCAAATCGGTCCAGTTCGAGACGCGGCACGGCCTGGGTTACTCGCTGTTCAGCAGTGTCCAGGACGGGTTGGAGATCGAAGTCGGCCAGACCGTTCATCGTACATTGCCGGTGAAATATCTGCGGCTGCGGCTAAAAAACACCTCCGGCGAAGCCCGTACTCTCAAGGTTTACGGCTATGCCGAATGGGTGCTTGGCAACAACCGCGCAAAGACGGCGCCGTTCATCCTGTCGCATCAGGATGCGGTGAGCGGCGCGGTTCTGGCGACCAATCCCTACAGCATCGACTATTCCGGCCGCACCGCTTTCCTCGCGGCCAGCGAAACCCCCGCCAGCTTTACCTCCAGCCGCCGCGAGTTCCTCGGTCAGGCGGGCAGCATCTACGCACCGCAGGCGGTGCTGGACGGCGGTATGTTGTCCGGATCCGTCGAAGCCGATGGCGATCCCTGCGCGGCAATTGTCGTCGATGTTGCGCTTGAGGCTGGCGCGAGCCGCGAACTGACGTTCTATATCGGCGATTCCGACAATGCCGGACAGGCGCTCGAGCACCTCGCAGAGGCGCGCAACAGCACGTTCGAAACGGTTCTTGAAGCCTCCACCAGCTACTGGCAGGACTTTACCGGCGTTCTGCAGGTCGAAACGCCCGACAAGGCGTTCAACAACATGGTCAATGCCTGGCTGCCCTATCAGAGCCTCGGTTGCCGGATCCTTGCACGCTCGGCCTTCTATCAGTCCAGCGGCGCCTTCGGCTTCCGCGATCAGTTACAGGATACGCTTGCCTTTATCATGCATCGGCCGGAGCTTGCTCGGGGGCAGATCCTCAACGCTGCCGCACGGCAGTTTGTTGAAGGCGACGTGCTTCATTGGTGGTTGCCGAATACCGGCGCCGGTGTGCGCACGCTGATCTCAGACGACGTCGTCTGGCTCGGCCATGCCGTGCAGCACTATTGCTCGGTCACGGGAACCAAGGACATTCTCGATGAGCAGATCGCCTTCATCGAAGGAGCGGCTCTGGAGCCCGGCCAGCATGACAGCTTCTATCAACCGACCGTGTCGGAGCGGCGGGCCAGCCTCTATGAGCATTGCGCCTTGGCACTTGATCTCGCCATTGCCCGCAAGGGCGAGAACGGCCTGCCGCTGATCCTCGGCGGCGACTGGAACGACGGCATGAACCGCGTCGGCATCGAAGGACGCGGCACCAGCGTCTGGCTCGGCTGGTTCCTCGCAGCAACGTTGCGTTCCTTCCTGGTTATCGCCCGCGAGCGCGGCGATACCAAGCGGGTTTCCGCCTGGGAAGCGCATCTCGCCAACCTCAAGAAGGCCCTCGAAACGGCCGGCTGGGATGGCGGACACTATCGTCGCGGCTATTATGACGACGGGACACCACTGGGATCGGCCGAAAGCAGCGAGTGCCGGATCGATTCGATCGCCCAGTCGTGGAGCGTACTCTCCGGCGAAGGCGATGCTGCCCGCTCGGCCGAGGCCATGGACGCGGTTCTCGCCGAACTGGCTGACGGCGATCACCAGATCATCCGTCTGTTCACGCCGCCGTTGTCCGGAACCGCGCAGGACCCGGGCTATATCAAGGCCTATCCGCCCGGCGTTCGTGAAAACGGCGGGCAATATACCCATGCGGCAACCTGGGTGGTGCTGGCGCTGGCCGCACAGAACCGTAGCGACGACGCCTGGAGCGCTTTCCAGATGCTCAATCCGGTCAACCATTCGAAGGACCGCGAAAGTGCCGATCACTACCGGGTCGAACCCTACGTGGTTGCCGCGGACATCTATGGCGACGGCGGCCTGACGGGGCGCGGCGGCTGGACCTGGTACACAGGCTCGGCGGCCTGGCTCTACCGTGCTGCAGTCGAAGGCATTCTCGGTATCCGCCGCCAGGGAGGCAAGCTGATCGTCCAGCCCGTCCTGCCGAAGGACTGGGATGGATTCTCGGCGACGCTGACGATCGACGGCAAGCCGCATGTGATTTCCGTGACCAAAAATGCGGAAAGCGGCGAGCCGATCGTCAACGTCAATAATACTGTCACAAAAAACGCGCATGAAGGCGTTTTGGTGTAGCTGCCGGCGATTGAATCAGACCTGAAACCGGCTTTGCTCCATCTGGTGCAAAGCCGGTTTTGTTTTGATCGCCGGCATCAGTATCGCGTCAATGGGGGCAGGGGCACTGAACTCGGACGAGAACATTCTGAATGCTTCAAAAGCTGCAATTCGACCCGTCTGCCAACGATGGGCAGATGGGACAAACCCACACGGTCCCCTCCCAGCGTGACACCCGTCTCGACGTCTATCGGGCGCTTTGCCTGCTCACCATCTTCGTCAATCACGTACCCGGGCAATATCTCGAATACCTGACGACGAAGAACTTCGGTTTCTCGGACTCTGCCGAAGCATTCGTGCTGATTTCCGGATTGTCCGCCGGGCTTGCCTATGGAGGCAAATTCAATCCCGGCAACCGCCTCGCGCTCAGCCTGAAAATCTGGCGCCGCGCGTTCACGCTCTACATCGCGCATATCATGACCAGTATCATCACGCTGGCGATCTTTGCCGGTGGTGCGCTCTATTTCGGCCGCCAGGACCTGATCAGCGAGATCAACATCCGTCCGCTCGTCGATCACACCGAACAGGGTTTTGTCGCCATGGTGCTGCTCGGCCATCAACTGGGCTACAACAATATCCTGTCGATGTATGCCGTCGTCTTCCTGCTGTTGCCGGGCATGCTGTGGCTGCATGGCCGCAATCCCTTTCTGCTGTTCATGGCATCCGCGGCACTCTGGCTCGCCGCCGGAATCTTCACGATCGTCCCCATCAATTTCCTCGACGAAGGCTACTGGTTCCTCAATCCATGGTCCTGGCAGTTCCTGTTCGTCATCGGGATGATCTGCATGATGCGATCGCGCACCGGAAAACCAATTGTGCGTCACCCGCTATTGGTGGCGATATCTGCCTGCTATGTGACGCTGTCGTTTTTCTGGGTGCTTTTGTCCTGGTGGAACCTCGATTTTTCCTATGGCCTGCCGTCGGTGCTGACGGGCTTCGACAAGACCTTTCTGTCGCTTACGCGGTTGTTGCACGTTCTGGCGCTTGGTTATCTGCTGACGGTCTTTCCGGTGTTCAGCCGCATGACGCGCCTGCGCATCGACCACCCGCTCGTCCTGATCGGCCGGCATTCGCTTCCGGTATTCATCTTCGGGACGATCCTGGCCATGGTAGGGCAGGTGCTTTTGTTCGTGACGGGGCGCGATCCGCTGTGGGGCGCGCTGTTCGTGCTTGCCGGCATCGGTCTGCACTTTGCCTATGCCCGCTACCTCGACTGGATCGGCGGGCTCTCGCGGCCTCAAGTCGTGAAGGCATAGAAAAGGCCCCGATCCGGGGCCTTTTTGCTGTTCGTCGTTGCCTTGGCTATCAGGCCGCCGCGTGGCTCTTGCGGACGTCTTCGTCCGTCAGGATACCGCTTGCCCGCAGCAGGGAGGCAAACCGGCCATTGCTCTGGCTCAGTTCGGTGAAACCGCCCATCTCGACGATCCGGCCGTGATCCATGAAGATCACCAGATCGGCCTCGCGCACCGTCGACAGGCGGTGGGCGATGATGAAGGTGGTGCGATCCTTGCGCAGGTTGTCGATTGCCGCCTTGACGCGGTTCTCGGTCTCGACGTCAAGCGCACTGGTCGCTTCGTCGAGCACGAGGATCGGCGCATTCTTCAGGATCGCCCTGGCAATGGCGATACGCTGGCGTTCGCCGCCGGACAGCCGGTTGCCACGTTCGCCGACGCGGGTGTCGTAACCGCCCTCGCGGCCTTCGATGAAGTCGGCGGCAGCAGCGGCTTGCGCAGCTTCCATCACTTCGATCAGCGACGCATCTTCGCGGCCAAGGCGGATATTCTCGCAGATCGACCGGTTGAGCAGGCCTGCATCCTGGAACACGGTGGCGATCGAGCGGCGCAGCGACTTGCGGGTGACGGTCGAGATATCGACGCCATCGACAAGAATCTGGCCACGGGCCGGCTCATGGACGCGCTGCAGAAGATTGACCAGCGTCGTCTTGCCCGCGCCGGTCGGACCGACGATGGCAATCGTCTGGCCGGCCTTGGCGGTGAACGACACGTCGCGCATGCCTTCGGTCGAATTGGCGAAGTTGAACGAGACATCGCGGAACTCGACTTCGCCGCGGACATTGTTCAACTCGCCGGCGTCGGCGGGCTCTTCGCGTTCACGGACCGAATCCTCCAGCACGAAGAAGTCTTCGAGCTTGGCGCGGGCTTCGAAAATCTGCGTCACAAAGGCTTTCATCTGGTCGAGGCGGCCGATCAGCAGACCGGCAAAGCCGATGAAGGCAATGACGTCGCCGATGCCCAGTTCGCCCTTCTGCACCAGGAAGGTACCGATGACGAGGATGGCCATCATCGAGATGGTCGAAGCCATGCGGTTCAGCGCGCTGGCAAGCGCCCACCAGTCGAGGACCGGCAGCTGGGCGGAGATCAGCTTCTGGGTAAAGTTCTTCAGTTCGCGGGTTTCAGCCTCGATGCGGTTGTAGCTATGAACAACCGAAACGTTGCTGATCGAGTCGGAGACATGCGAGAAAACCGTGTGATAATGATCCTCGACGGAAGCCTGGCCTTCCTTGGTACGGGTCATGACGAACTTGCCGACAATGACGTAGAGCACGCCGAGAACGACGAGAACGAGCGACAGCCGAACGTCCATGGCAAAGGCCGTCGGGATAAGCAGCGTCAGCGCCACCGCGGTCGCCAGATGCTGACGCATGAACTCGAGCCAGAGGCCGAACAGCGTTTCGCAGGCGCGCAACAGCGTATGCAGCGCATTGGATGTGCCACGCTGGGTATGCCACGACAGAGGCATGGAGATGATCCGGCCGAAGGCTTCGGTGATCAGCGTCGAGCGGCGCGTATGCGCCAGCCGGTCAGCCTCGCGAGCAACAAGTACGAAGGCGACCGTATTGAAGACGCCGAGGCCTGCCCACATCAACAGCATGGGCGTGACGGTCTGTTTGGAGGAGATCGCATCAATGATGCGGCCGAACAGAATGGGCTCCGCAATCGTGATGACCGCCAGGACAATGTTGGCGATGACGATGGCGGACACGCGGAGCTTATGGACGGCAAGATACTGAAGCGCTCTTGCATAGACCTGGAACAATGACACTGTCTTATCCCTCTTGGGCAGTTGGTTTGCAGTGCAATGAAAAGCAACAGGGCATTTGCATCGCACGGTTCCTGGAAAGAAAAGAACTGCTTGGAAAAATTACTCATTTCCATCTTTGATGGATGGAAAATCCCAAAACCGAACGTCTTCTTCCTCGCTTTTGTCTCTTGATCCACCGCAAATCAGCTTTGGCTTCGCCGCGCAAACTTGATTATGATAAACCGGTGCGCTGAATGGAAATTCCAGACACCATAAGTTGATCATTCATAGCTTGCTATTTTTGGGACCTTGCAGTTCGTTGACGATGCGGTGTTAGGTGGATTTCAATGGCTGATGCGGGGATTATCGCGATTGCAACATGAATGGGCGCTGAACGGCACATTCATGTTGCGGCGCAATAGATCCGAGGGACAAAGAATTTTTGAAGGGGTTTTTATGAATATCACGTTGCTGGTGCAATTTTTGGCACTGATAGACGAGATGAGGAGCAGGGACGAGATCGTTCAGGAGTTTGAACGGGTTCTCGACCGTTATGGTTTCGATTTTTATGGGATTATCCGTCAGCCTAAGCCCCACGAGAATCCACTCAGCTTGCTGCTTGCCGGACGCTGGCCGGACGGGTGGCCGCAGATCTATATCAAGAAGAAATACGTCATCATTGATCCGACTATCCGTTATCTCGGCCACGCGCAGCGCGGGTTCCGCTGGCGCGATACGATAGTAGCCTTCCGTTCCGATCCGCATCGCAAGCGCATGGAGCGCATGATGGTCGAAGCACGCAGCTATGGCCTCTACGATGGATATATTTTCCCTGTTCACGGACGCCGCGGGCTGCTCGGCAATATGACATTGGGCGGTCGCGTTGTTGATCTCAGCCCGGTGGAAATGAGCATTTTCGACGGCATTGCCAAGAAGATATTCTGGCGCCTGCTCGAACTGACCGATCCGGATATCCTCGCCCAAATGGTGTCCAGCGTCGATGTGCAGATGACCCGGCGCGAGATGGAGGCCCTGAATTACCTCGCAGACGGGATGACCTCGAACGAGATCAGCAAGATTCTCGATATCTCCACCCACACTGTGGATTGGTATATGAACGGCATTCAGGACAAGCTGAAGGCGAAAAACCGTCATCACGCCGTGGCGCTGTCGTTCCGTCTGGGGCTGATTTCCTGATTGAAAATGAATCGTACTTGCGCATCACTCTGAAATTGAACTTCAAGTCATGAAACGCTAATAATCCATTTCGCGGTGCAGCATTACCGTGTTTCAAGTCTTGAGGAGTCCGACTTGCCCATCTCGAAAATCCTTGTCGCCAACCGTTCTGAAATTGCCATTCGCGTCTTTCGCGCTGCAAACGAACTGGGAATAAAAACGGTTGCGATATGGGCGGAAGAGGACAAGCTGGCGCTCCATCGGTTCAAGGCGGACGAGAGCTATCAGGTCGGCCGCGGGCCGCATCTTGCCCGTGACCTCGGGCCGATCGAAAGTTACCTCTCGATCGAGGAGATCATCCGGGTCGCCAAGCTGTCCGGCGCCGATGCCATCCACCCCGGTTACGGTCTTCTGTCCGAAAGCCCGGAATTCGTCGATGCCTGCAAGGCGGCCGGCATCATCTTCATCGGCCCGACCGGCGACACGATGCGGCGCCTCGGCAACAAGGTGGCCGCCCGCAACCTCGCCATCGAAATCGGCGTTCCCGTCGTCCCGGCAACCGAGCCACTTCCCGACGACATGGCTGAAGTGGCCAGGATGGCCAAGGAAATCGGCTATCCGGTCATGCTCAAGGCCTCCTGGGGCGGCGGCGGTCGTGGCATGCGGGCGATCCGCGATCCAAAGGATCTGGCGCGCGAGGTGACGGAAGCCAAGCGCGAGGCGATGGCCGCCTTCGGCAAGGACGAGGTTTATCTCGAAAAGCTGGTGGAGCGTGCCCGTCACGTCGAAAGCCAGGTTCTCGGCGATACCCACGGCAATGTCGTGCATCTGTTTGAGCGTGACTGTTCGGTCCAGCGCCGCAACCAGAAGGTCGTCGAGCGCGCCCCGGCTCCGTATCTGACGGAGGCCCAGCGCCAGGAACTGGCCAGCTATTCCACCCGCATCGCCAAGGCGACCAACTATGTCGGCGCCGGCACCGTCGAATATCTGATGGATATGGACTCGGGCAAGTTCTACTTCATCGAAGTCAATCCGCGCATCCAGGTCGAACATACGGTCACCGAAGTCGTCACCGGCATCGATATCGTCAAGGCGCAGATCCACATCCTCGAAGGCTTCGCCATCGGCACGCCGGGCTCGGGCGTTCCCAAGCAGGAAGACATTCACCTTAACGGTCACGCGCTGCAGTGCCGCATCACCACGGAAGATCCGGAGCAGAACTTCATTCCCGACTACGGCCGCATCACCGGCTATCGTTCGGCGTCGGGTTTCGGTATCCGGCTGGATGGGGGAACGGCCTATCCGGGCGCCGTCATCACCCGCTATTACGATCCGCTCCTGGTAAAGGTGACCGCCTGGTCGCCCAGCCCGCAGGAGACGATCGCACGCATGGATCGTGCATTGCGCGAATTCCGTATCCGCGGTGTGGCGACCAATCTTACCTTCCTCGAGGCGATCATCTCGCATCCGAAGTTCAAGGACAATTCCTACACCACCCGCTTCATCGACACGACGCCCGAGCTGTTCCAGCAGGTCAAGCGCCAGGACCGCGCCACCAAGCTGCTCACCTATCTCGCCGATGTCACCGTCAACGGCCATCCCGAGGCCAAGGGCCGGCCGAAGCCGAGCGCCGATGCGGCAAAGCCGGTCATTCCGCGCATCCAGGGCGAGATCGTCGACGGCACCAAGCAGAAGCTCGATGCGCTCGGCCCGAAGAAGTTCGCCGAATGGGTTCGCGCCGAAAAGCGTGTGTTGCTCACCGATACGACCATGCGCGACGGCCACCAGTCGCTGCTCGCCACCCGCGTGCGCACCTATGACATCGCCCGCATCGCCGGCACCTATGCCCGCGCGCTGCCGAACCTGTTCTCGCTCGAATGCTGGGGCGGCGCGACATTCGACGTCTCGATGCGCTTTTTGACGGAAGACCCGTGGGAGCGCCTCGCCAAGGTGCGCGAGGATGCGCCGAACCTGCTTTTGCAGATGCTTCTGCGCGGCGCCAACGGCGTCGGCTACAAGAACTACCCCGACAATGTCGTCAAATACTTCGTCCGCCAGGCGGCCAAAGGCGGCATCGACGTCTTCCGCGTCTTCGACTGCCTCAACTGGGTCGACAACATGCGCGTCTCGATGGATGCGGTGGCGGAAGAGAACAGGATCTGCGAGGCGGCGATCTGCTATACCGGCGATATTCTCAACTCGGCCCGCCCGAAATACGACCTGAAATATTACACCGCGCTGGCTGCCGAATTGGAACGGGCTGGTGCCCACATGATCGCCCTGAAGGACATGGCCGGACTGTTGAAGCCGGCCGCAGCGACTGTGCTGTTCAAGGCACTGCGCGAGGCAACCGACCTGCCGATCCATTTCCATACCCACGATACGTCGGGCATTTCCGCTGCGACGGTTCTGGCCGCTGTCGATGCTGGTGTCGATGTCGTCGATGCGGCGATGGATGCGTTTTCCGGCAATACCTCGCAGCCCTGCCTCGGTTCGATTGTCGAGGCTCTGCGCGGCTCTGAGCGTGATCCGGGCCTCGATCCGGAATGGATCCGCCGTATCTCCTTCTACTGGGAAGCCGTGCGCAACCAGTACGCCGCCTTCGAAAGCGACCTCAAGGGCCCGGCGTCCGAAGTCTATCTGCATGAAATGCCGGGCGGCCAGTTTACCAATCTGAAGGAGCAGGCTCGCTCGCTCGGGCTCGAAACCCGCTGGCACCAGGTGGCGCAGGCCTATGCCGATGCCAACCAGATGTTCGGCGATATCGTCAAGGTGACGCCGTCCTCCAAGGTGGTCGGCGACATGGCGCTGATGATGGTGTCCCAGGACCTGACGGTTGCCGATGTCAAGAACCCGGCCAAGGATGTGTCCTTCCCGGAATCGGTCGTGTCCATGCTGAAGGGCGATCTCGGCCAGCCTCCGGGCGGATGGCCGAAGGCGCTTCAGGAAAAGGCGCTGAAGGGCGAAAAGCCCTATACCGAGCGCCCGGGTTCACTGCTTGCCGATGCCGATCTTGATGCGGAGCGCAAGGCGATCGAGGCCAAGCTGGAACGGAACCTCAGCGATTTCGAGTTTGCTTCGTACCTGATGTATCCGAAGGTCTTCACCGATTACGCCCTGGCCGCCGATACCTATGGTCCCGTCAGCGTGCTGCCGACACCAGCTTACTTCTATGGCCTTACCGCCGGCGAGGAACTGTTGCCGGAGCTTGAAAAGGGCGTCTCGCTGGTGGTTCAGCATCAGGCCATGAGCGAGCCGGACGAGCAGGCGATGGTCAAGGTGTTCTTCGAGATCAACGGCCAGCCGCGCCTGATCAAGGTTCCGGATCGCAACCGCGCAGCCTCCAGCACGGCGCGCCGCAAGGCCGATCTCGGTAACGCTGCCCATCTCGGCGCGCCGATGCCCGGTGTCATCTCGACAGTGACGGTTACCGCCGGCCAGACGGTGAAGTCCGGCGACGTGCTGCTCTCCATCGAAGCGATGAAGATGGAAACGGCGCTACACGCGGAAAAGGACGGCACGATCGCCGAGGTTCTGGTCAAGACCGGCGACCAGATCGACACCAAGGACCTGCTGATCGTCTACGGGGCCTAAACGCATAAAAATGCCCGCCGCGGAAGCCGGGGCGGGCATTTCTGTAGATATGGCGCCTTATTCGGCTTCGTTGGCCGGGGCTGCGTTGAGCTGGCCGTATTTCTCGGCGCCAATCTTGTTGAAGAGCTCGAGCTGGGTTTCGAGGAAGTCGATATGGCCTTCCTCATCCATCAGCAACTCTTCAAACAGCTTCATGGAAACGTAATCGCCCGCGTCGTGACAGATATCGCGGGATTTCTTGTAGGCCTTGCGGGCGTCGTATTCGCCGGCGAGATCGGCCTCCAGCACTTCCTTGACCGATTGGCCGATCCGAAGCGGTGCCACTGTCTGAAGATTGGGATGGCCTTCGAGGAAGATGATGCGCGAAACCAGCTTGTCGGCATGGTGCATCTCTTCGATGGATTCAGCCCGCTCCTTCTTGGCGAGAAGCGTGTAGCCCCAATCGTCAAGCAGGCGATAGTGAACCCAATATTGGTTGACGGCACCGAGTTCGAGATACAGCGCTTCGTTAAGCTGCTCGATGACTTTTTTGTCGCCTTTCAAGATCCGCTCTCCTGTTTTCTTCATGGAATTGTTTGAGGCGGGTCATGAAATCAAATATCTGCTCACCCGTCGAGGGGCGGCTGGCATGATATTGCTCGGTGGTGCGGATAATGATGTCGACGACATTCGGGAAACAGCCGCAGCAACGGCCGCGCTTTTCCATGGCGTGATAGACTTTTGCAGGGACGATAAGCTGCCAACAGTCCTCATCGAGCATCTCGATGATGGTGTCCTGAATGTCCTTATCGGTGATAAAATTGCAGCTACAAACCAGCATTTCGTCTGCCCGTGATACGCAACGCACTGAATTCTATTCATAAAGCAAAAGCGGATATTTGGTGTCAACAAAAAATGTCACTAGGCGAATCACGGCGAATTCACGACTCCATATTAGAGCAGTTCTAAACATGATAAAAAACATCGTGTTTTCATTGGTTTAATATCAGACACTTCCCGCTTCTCTGCTCTTCAAACGAGATTCAAGTTTTCTTGAGCGGTACAAATGCCAAACAATTTTTGTTACAGTGATGTGGGAAAATCGGCTTCGACAACCCTGCATACGCTCGCAGCGCGTGTTGCCGTGCGATTTCAACCTCAGTGAAAATTTCGCCCTTTCGGCATGACGGTTACCGTCCCGGCAATATCGCTACGCCCCGCTTGGTTGCCGGCCTGCTTGTCGGGTGAAAATCCCTCCATCCCGCTTGACCGTCTCTTCTGCCGATGATCGGCTGTCGGGCGAAGGGCTTCGCCTGCCCGCTCGCACGCGCCAAAACGGCGGGCCTCACGCTGAAGCAGGCCCAGCATTGGCGTCATATCCTCGATATGATCGGCGACGACATGGATCACCCCGCTCTCGCTCTGCAGCTTACCCCTGATTTTCACCAGCCGTGCATTCATGACGACAGACCGGTACCGGTTGAATGTCTTTTCCCAGACGATGGCATTGGCAACGCCCGTTTCGTCTTCCAGCGTCATGAAAATCACACCCTTGGCCGAGCCGGGCCTTTGCCGCACCAGCACAAGCCCGGCAACGGTAACGAACTGCCCACTCGCCACACTCAAAAGCCCTCTGTTCTGCAGGATGCCGGCCGCCGTCAATGTATCGCGCAGGAACGAAACCGGGTGTGCTTTCAAGGACAGGGACAGATAACGATAATCCTCGATAACCTGCTCGCCCGGCAGCATTTCCGGCAGGCGGATTTCCGGTTCCACCTGAAGATCGGCCCGGTCCGCACGGTCGAACAAAGGCAGGCTTTCCGCCGCACTCTTCGCATCCAGTGCCCGCACGGCCCAGAGTGCTTCCCGCCGCGAAAGCCCGATGGAACCAAAAGCATCGGCATCCGCCAGCCGCTCGATATCGGATTTTTGCAATCCCGACCGCAGCCAGAGATCACGCACGGAAGTGTAGCGCCGGCCGCGGTTGGCGACGAGTTTATTCATATCGACCTCCGAAAGCCCCTTGACCTGCCGGAAGCCGAGCCGAACCGCTCTTTTCGTCCGGATGTCTTCCCGCATAGCAACATGCCGCTGGTCGATTCTGTCCGCGTCGAACCCGGCTTCTTCCAGCAGACAATCCCACTCCGAAATATTGATATCAGCCGGCCGCACCTCGACACCATGTTCCCGCGCGTCACGAACCAGTTGCGACGGCGCATAAAAGCCCATCGGTTGCGAATTCAACAAGGCCGCGCAGAAGACGTCGGGATAATAGGCCTTGACCCAGGAGGACGCGTAGACGAGCAAGGCAAAGGAGGCGGCATGGCTTTCCGGAAAGCCATATTCGCCAAAACCCTCGATCTGGCTGAAGCAGCGTTCGGCAAATTCGCGGGGATAGCCGTTCCCGATCATGCCGTCGATCATATCCTTCTTGAAGGAATTGACCTGTCCCGATCGTTTGAACGTCGCCATCGAGCGCCGCAACCGATCAGCCTTTGCAGGTGGGAAGCCTGCAGCCGTAATGGCGATCTGCATTGCCTGTTCCTGAAAGAGCGGAACGCCCAGCGTTCTTTCCAGAACCGCTTTGAGTTCGGGCTTCTGGTAGTCGATGGGCCTGTTGTTGCGCACGTCTTCCCGCCGCTTGAGATAGGGATGAACCATGTTTCCCTGGATGGGGCCAGGGCGGACGATCGCAACTTCGACGACAAGATCATAGAATCTTTCAGGCCTGAGCCGCGGCAGCATGCTCATCTGGGCGCGGCTTTCGATCTGGAAGACGCCGATCGTGTCCGCCCTGCAGATCATCGCGTAGACTGCTTTGTCCGTCATGTCGCCGAAGCCGCCAAGCGTGATCTCCCGGTCATAGTGCGTTTGCAGGAGATCGAAGGCCCTCCTCAGACAGGAGAGCATCCCGAGAGCGAGAATGTCGATCTTCAGGATGCCGATCGTATCCAGATCGTCCTTGTCCCATTCGACCATGTAGCGCTTGGGCATCGTCGTCGGCATGATCGGCATGACCTCGTCCAGCCGGTCCCGCGTGATGACGAAACCGCCGACATGCTGGGTCAGGTGCCGCGGAAAGCTCATCAGCTCGGTTGCATATTTGAGAACATTGGTCGTCGTCGGATCGGAGAGATCGAGCCCTGCCGCCTTTGCCTCCCGCTCGGACAGATCCTCCGCCGACCAGCCCCAGACCGTGCTGGCGAGGGCCGATTGCACATCTTCCGACAGACCAAACGCCTTGGCCACTTCACGGCCGGCGGAACGGGCGCGATAGCTTGTCACTGCGGCCGTCAAACCGGCATGTTCGATGCCGTATTTTTCATAGATATGCTGGATGACCTCTTCGCGGCGCTCATGCTCGAAATCGACGTCGATATCCGGCGGTTCATTGCGCTCCGTCGAGATGAACCGCTCGAACAGAAGCGTCGTTATGGTGGGATCGACTTCCGTGATGCCGAGGCAATAACAGATGACGGAATTGGCGGCGGACCCGCGTCCCTGACACAGGATTTTCAGCGTGTAGCGGGCGTGATGGACGATATTGCGCACCGTCAGAAAATAATGCTCGTATTGCATCCCCTTGATCAGATCGAGTTCATAGACGATCTGCGTCGACACCTTTTCAGGAACGCCTTCCGGATAACGTTTCCGGGCACCTTCCCAAGTCAAACGCGCAAGCGTCTCCGCAGGCGTTTCTCCCTTGACGCCTTCGTCCGGATAGTTGTGCTTCAATTCATCCAGCGAGAATGACAGGTTTTTGAAGAACTTTTCCGTGTTGGCGATCGCCTTTGGATAGGCGCGAAACAGGCGCGTCATCTCGCGCGCATCCTTAAGGTAACGTTCCGCATTGGGGGCGAACCGGAAGCCAGCCTCGGCAATCGTCACATGCTCGCGGATGGCGGTGACGATATCGGCCAGGGGGCGGCGAGCGCTATTGTGATAAAGGGGCTGGTTGCTGGCGATCAACGGGATGCGGCTGCGGGCGGCGAGTGTGGAAAGCGTGGCGAAAACCTGAGCATCCCGGCCATCATAGAAGGGCGACAGGACCATATGGAATGCCTCGCGGAAGCGTTTTCTCAGACGATCGAGGCATTCCTCCAACTTCTTTTGTTCGCGGGCATCGTCCAGTAATGATGGATTGGGAATGAGGGCGAGCATCATCTCGTCTCCCCATTCGATAAGGTCCGCTTCGCTCAGAAGGCACGACCCTTTTTGGGTTCTCAGATTTCCGGTGCTCAGCAGGCGGCAGAGATGGGCCCAGCCTTTTCTGGTCCGCGGGAAAGCGAGAATATCCGGTGTACCATCGCAAAAGACCAGTCTTGCGCCCGGTTGAAAGGGAACGGCTTCCAGAAGCTCCTTTTCCTCTTCTCCCTTCTCGCGAAGTCCTTGATTTTCTTTAATCGTCTTTTCGTATTCCTCCTTCATTGCCCTGATCTGCGCGTGGGCTCTGACCACGCCTGCGACGGAATTCCGGTCGGCGATGCCCAGCCCGGAGAGTTTCAGGCGGGCTGCCTGCACCACCATTTCCTCCGGTTTCGATGCCCCTTCGAGGAAGGAGAAATTCGTTCGGACGCCGATCTCGAAAAAGGCGGGTGCGGTGCTCATGCGAAGACCCCGTGCATGAACCAGCGCGGCGGCGGCATCTGGCCGTAGAGGCCCTCGCGGTAGAGCCAGAAGCGATGACCGGTATCGTCCTCGAGGCGGAAATAATCCCGAGGCTGCGCGTCCGCACCATCGATCCACCATTCCATGGCAAGGCGTTCCGGCCCCTGGCTGCGAGAGACGCGATGCATCACGCGGCGCCACCGGAAACTTTCGGGCGGCCCCTCCGGTACCTCGGCCAAGGAGACGTCCACCGGCTCCGGTCTGCGGAAAAGCCTGAGAGGGCGCTCGCTGCGGGA
The DNA here is from genome assembly GCF_025847205.1 of Pararhizobium sp. YC-54. Classification (GTDB taxonomy): domain Bacteria; phylum Pseudomonadota; class Alphaproteobacteria; order Rhizobiales; family Rhizobiaceae; genus Pararhizobium. The sequence goes on from NZ_JAOYTH010000003.1 coordinate 363,895, forward strand.
CCAGGGAAAACCGCTTGCGACCGGCTTCTTGCCCGATGCAAACCCATGGATGGCCGGGGCTGCGGCCACCGCCCGTTCCGGCACATGGCTCTCGCATAACTGAAAATTCTGCAGGCAATCGGCGCCGAGACGGGCTGAAACGCGATCGACAAATCCTGCGAGAGAGGCATCCTTTTGCCGGGCCCCGTCAAAATCCTCCTGCGGTGTATCAAAGGCTTCATGCCGCATGACGTTGAGCCGCAGAATCTCGAAACCGTAACCGGCATCGAGATCATCATGAACGGCCTGGAGACGCTCGGAAAAGAGCGCGGCGATCCGCTTGGGATCCCGCAATGGCTGCGAAGCGCCGGCCGCGATGCGAAAGACCCGGCCATCGACCCTAAACAGCATCAGTTCGAAAGCCCGCCCGCCCGCGCCCCGCTCTTCCAGGCTTGTTTTCAGCGACTGGGCGATCTGACCGGTCAGATAGAGGATATCCTCCTCGGCCTGGACGGGCTCGATCAGGCGCCGCTCGGCAGAAAGGCTGGCGACGGGCCGGCGCGGAGACACGGGCTCTTCATCACGGCCAAGCGCCTGATCGAGCCGCAGCAGCAGTTGTGTTCCGAAACGGCGCGCCAGCGGCGCCCGGGGCGCCATGACGAGATCGCCGATCTGTTTCAAACCGAGCTTCTGCAGCGCGGCGATCGTCTGCTGATCCAGCCGAAGGGACGCGACCGGCAGGGGCGCCAGCACGGTCTCCATGTCCTCGTCTGCGATAATGCCGCCCCGCCCGAAACGGGAAGCGGCCCAGGAGAGGCCCGGCGCCGACGATATGGCGCCGCGAGCGTCGAGCCCCATATGAAAGAGCCGCGCCAGGATATCCGCAAGCAGGGCCTTTTCACCGCCGAAGAGATGGGCGCAGCCGGAAATATCGAGGAAAAGTCCGTCCCGGCCGTCGAGGGCGACAAGGGGCGTATAACGATCGCACCAGTCGGCGATGCCGTCGAGCAACCGGCGGTCGGCGGCCAGGTCTTCCTCGACGACATCGAGCTTCGGGCACATGGCCCGGGCTTCCGCCACGCCCTGGTTCTTCCTGAGACCGATCGCCTCTGCCGCTTCGTCGAGCGCCGTCAGTCGCATCGCATTGTTGAGCCGCGCCGAACAGACGATGGGAGGGGCATCAGGACGCCTGGTCGAGCGCCAGGACAGACCCCAGCTCCTGCGGGCGACCCGGTCGGTTGGCAGATGCGGGAAGGCGAGAGCCAGAATGCGCTGAGAGCCTGCCCGCAGGCCAAGCACGCTCTGGTTCATGGGCGGGGAAAAACTGACGGTCATGGGGATTCCACTCCAGATAGAGGGAGACGGGAGCCGGATTCCGGCTTTTCTCGAGGGTGAGACGGAAAACCGGATTGCCGATGCTGCCGCCAAGCACCGATCGATCCGGCAAAAGCCGGCTTTTCGCCGGTGCGGGTTCAACCAGAAAGCGGAAGGGAGCGCTGCTTGCCTCCTCCTCTCCGGACTGACGCAAAAGGAGGAGCGGGCGTCCTGCCGCCTTTGCCCGCAGGCCCAGCCGCCGGCTTTCGGTCAGGCCGAAATGGGCTGAATTGCCCTTCACCTCCAATATGCTGGCCGAAAAGGCGCCACTTTCGACGGCGGTTTCAGCAAGCCACAGCGCCTCTTCCAGCCTGCGCGGTGCCGCATGCAGGAAGCGCTCCGGCTTCAGCCCGAAATCTGCAAGCCCCAGCGCATAGGGAATGCCTGTTTCCATCGATGTGACCGTATCGCTGATCCACAGAACCGGCGCGTGATCCGCCTCCGGCTGCTGCTGGATCAAGACGGCGAGCGCCAGTGCAAAGCCGGTTGCGGCCGTTGCATCGCGCATCAGCTGCGAGCGGATTTCGGACATGCCGTTGAGGGGCAAGCCGCCTTCCAAAGCATGATCGAGCGCCGGTACGCCCAGCGGCAAACGATGGTTTTCCCTTTTCCTCGCATGGCCGCTCTCGCCGGCCAAGGCTTCCTGCCGGGCGGCGGCCGCGCAATTGCCTTCCAGCCTTGCTATCTCTTCGCGGAGCGCAAAAAGCCGCTCGCGCGTCATGGGCGTCTGCACCATGACGTCACTCCAATTCAAATTGTTCCTGTTATGTTCCTATTGATTCCAGAGCTTCCAGCAAGAGTCAACGGGAATCTCTAAGAATTTATTCCTTGAACCCCCGCATTGAAATTCAACCCTCGAAAAACGCTGATGAAATAGCTATATCAGGAGGCAAGCAAGGAGTGCCCATGGCCCGCATAGACCAGAGCGACGATTGGCGGGAACGCCACGCGCCGACAATCAGCACATTCGAATCCCTGGCGCTGGAGGCTTACAGCCACCTGCCGGAGGAATTCCGGGCGCTGGCCACCGATCTCACCATCGAGATCGACGACTTTCCGACCGAGGATGTTTTCGAGGACATGGCGCTTGAAACGCCGTTCGATCTGCTCGGGCTGTTCGAAGGACGCGGCATCGGCGAGCGCTTCACCATGGAAACCGGCCAGATGCCGAACCGGATCCTTCTCTATCGCCGGCCGATCCTCGACTATTGGGCGGAGAACGAGGAGACGCTGGGCGACATCATCACCCATGTGCTGATCCACGAGATCGGCCATCATTTCGGCCTGTCGGACGACGACATGGAGCGGATCGAGGCCAGCGTCGAGCATGTCGGCGGCTGAGACGGGTTGAACCGCCCCAGCCGGCCTTGAAGCGTCAGTGTTCGGACAGCTTGGTGTCGGGGGTGTATTCCTTGCCCTCGACATCCTTGACGACGGCCTGGCCGCACATCATCGCCCGGGTTTCCTGGTTCCAGGCATAGGTCGGCGAACCATACAGTTCCCATCCCTTGTTGAGGGCCGCCGTGACCTTGTGGCAGAAGGTTGCGTCGTCGATGGAGGTCAGCAAGCGGTAGAGTTTCAAGGGGCTTTTCCTTTTTTGTTGATAGCGTCTGCCTTGGCGGCGAGCCGCAGGGCTTGGTCGAGGTGAAGACGCTCGACCATCAGGCCGTTGAGATTGATGACGGCCTTATCTGCATTTGCCGACAGCGCAAAGGCATCGATGATCGACCGGGCCTCGGCAAGGGCGGCATCGGCAACACCGAAGGCGCCGTTCGCCGGACCGATCTGGGCCGGGTGAATCAGCATCTTGCCATCGAAGCCCATGTCGCGGCCCTGGGCACATTCCGCCGCAAACCCGGCTTCATCCCGAAAATCGTTGAAGACGGCATCGATGATGTCGAGGCCGCAGCAGCGGGCAGCAAGCAGGATCTGCATCAGCCAGGCGATGAGGTAGGTCCGGCCGGGCAGGGCGGGCACGCCGGTGTCCTTGCGCAGGTCATTCAGCCCCGGCACGAAACAATCGAGCCTGCCGCCGCGGGTGCGGCCGGTTTCGGCAATCGCCGCCGCATTGAGCACGCCGCGCGGGGTCTCGATCATCGCCCAGAGACGCAGGCTGTCCGGCGCATCGTTTTCCGACAGAAAGTCCACGACCGCCTGGATATCCTGCGGGCTTTCGACCTTGGGCAGCAGGATGGCATCGGGCAAAAGCGTCAAGGCGAAGGCCAGATCCTTTTCGCCGAAGGGCGTCCTCAGATCGTTGATCCGGACGATCACTTCGATATCGCTGCGCCGCTCCCGCTTCAGATGAGCGGCCAGCGTCTGGCGGGCGGCGACCTTCTTGTCGATGGAAACGGCATCCTCGAGATCGTAGATCACCGCGTCGCAGGCAAGGGTGGCGACCTTGCCAAGGGCGCGGGCGTTATCGGCGGGCACGCACAGCACGGAACGGCGCAGGCGGGCGGGGTGACGGTCAATGGGCGAATTCATGCAGCTTTTGTGCCCGGCTTTCGCCATTTTCGCAAGGCAGACCTGTAATACGGAAGTAGGTCTTGCAACGCGGGGCGGGCGGGCCCACATTTCAGGCAACGAAAGGTGACGACAATGCAAAGCATACGCTCTCTCCTCCTGACAATCGCAGGCATCGCATTCACGCTGATGGCCTTCGTGTTTACCGCCTCGCTCGGATTGGCCCTCATCGGCATCGCCTCGGTGGTCATGATCGGCACCACGATTGCGGCACGGTTTGCGCCCAAGCCGGTGCGCGCCACTGCCAGCCGCAATTCCGGGCGCCAGCAGCGCGAACCGCGCATCTGGAACGACGGACGCGGCACGATCATCGACCTGTGAAACGCGTAAAGCCGCCTTTCAGCCTCCCGGCATGCAGATTCTCCTTCATTTCGGCGTGAAATTGCTCTAAACGCTGGGCGGAAATTTTTCCGCCCCGTTGAAATCGAAGGCCATTGCCATGGACAAGTTCGTCAAGCTCACCGGCGTTGCCGCGCCGCTCCCCGTCGTCAACATCGACACGGACATGATCATCCCGAAGGATTACCTGAAGACGATCAAGCGCACCGGGCTCGGCACCGGACTTTTCGCCGAAGCCCGCTATCATGAAGACGGCTCGCTCAACGAGGATTTCGTCCTCAACAAGCCCGCCTACCAGAATGCCAAGATCCTGGTCGCCGGCGACAATTTCGGCTGCGGTTCGTCGCGCGAGCATGCTCCCTGGGCGCTGCTCGATTTCGGCATCCGCTGCGTCATCTCGACCTCGTTTGCCGATATCTTCTACAACAACTGTTTCAAGAACGGCATCCTGCCGGTCGTCGTTTCGCCCGAAGACCTGGAGAAGCTGATGGATGACGCCTCGCGCGGCGCAAACGCCATCCTGACGGTCGACCTCGAAAACCAGGAGATCACCGGTCCTGACGGCGGCAAGATCAGCTTCGAACTCGACGCGTTTCGCCGCCACTGCATGCTGAACGGCCTCGACGATATCGGCCTGACGCTGGAAAAGGCAACGGCCATCGACACGTTCGAAAAGACCAATGCCGCTTCGCATCCCTGGGCAGCCTGAACCCCGATGCCCAGTCCGCGAAAACTGATCTCTTCCGGCTCGCCGTTTGAAAAGACGGCGGGTTATTCGCGGGCCCTCGTGCAGGGTGACTGGTGCTTCGTTTCCGGCACGACCGGCTACGACTACCAGACGATGGCCATGCCGCAGACGGTGGAAGAGCAGACCCGCAACTGCCTGAAGACGATCGAAGCGGCACTGACCGGCGCCGGTTTTTCGCTCAAGGATGCGGTGCGCAATCATTATTACGTAACCGACGCCGCCTTTGCCGATGTCGTCTTCCCGATTCTGGGCGAAGCCTTCGGCGATATCCGCCCGGCGGCGACGATGGTGGTCTGCGATCTGATCCGCCCGGAAATGCTGATCGAGATCGAAGTCACCGCCTTCAAGGGCTGACACGATCAGTCCTCGACGAAGGGCGGCCCCAAGGGCTCTTCCAACCCTGCCTTTGCCAATTCCCGGTGATAATAGAGAAACACGCGGCGCCGGAATGCGATCATCTCGCGCTCCTCATCCGTCTTTGCCTTTGCAAGACGCGCCGCGAACGCTTCCGGGGTGGCCAGCTCAACCGTATCAGTCACAAAATTCAGCATCTCCCTGGTTTCCTCTGTTTTCATGGGGCGGACACACAGAACTAAACCGCTTGCGGCCACCCTGCCGAGACAATGACCATCGCGACGGCAGCGGCGTACACGGCAGCGGAGATGATTGAGCCAGACCGTCGTGGCCACGCGCAGGAAGACATCCGCTGAGGGCGAGCGGGGCGGGGGTTTGATATAGGGCATAACGGTTCTTCCTCTTATCGGCTGATCGGGACGACAGCAGGAAGCATCCCCGCGCGGTGTCCGCCGTGGTTTTCAAAATCGGTTCATTCGGACGGGGCACTGGAAACCGCCTCTAATGAGTTAATATAATTGACGCTTTCCAGCGCCCCGTTTGGCGTTCTCTCGGGAGCTTTCCTCCCTACAGACCCCGACTCCGGATTCTCTGACCCGGGACGATCGCCGCGACATAGGTTTCCGGTTCCGGCATTCAGCATCACGGTTCCGGTACGTCGCGCTTCTCATCCCGGCATGTGTGCCACACAGGCACGCCCGCCCCAAAAGGACAGGGGGAATCCATTTTCCGGGGGCTCTCCTTCCGGTCCGCCTGACGTTCGCAGCCTCCTTGCGGGAGACCACGAGGCTTTACGTGGAGCGCCAGCTCTGCCTCGCCGCAAACGTCTTGCGGTGCATCCGTGACAGAACGCCATGATCATGACACGGTTTTTCAGGGCGGGGATTCTGGGGGAAGAAAATTCCGATAAAACTGTTCGATATCAACGCCGAGACATGTAGCATCCCGTTTGAACATACACGCCAGAAGGGGAAAACCATGCTTTTGAGAATGGAAGCGAAACTCGCCGGTGTCTGCACGCCGGTATTCACCAGCCATCCGGTCCGCTGGCTGGGGCTCCTGGCACTCTGCTCGATTTATATCCTGAGTGGTGTGACCAAACTGCTGGATTTCGGCGCCGCCGTCGCCGAGATGGAACGATACCAACTTTTGCCGGCAAGACCGATCGCCGCCGTGGTCATCCTTTTCCAGTTGAGCGCTTCGGCGATGGTCATCAGCGGTTTCTGCCGTTGGATCGGTGCGCTTTCTCTGGCCGTGTTTACAGTGCTTGCAACATTCATTGCCTTGCGGTTCTGGGAAATGCCGCTGGGGCAGGAGCGTTTCATGACGATGAACTTCTTCTTTGAACATCTCGGGCTGGCCGGAGCCTTTCTTCTTGTCGCCTGGTACGATCTGCACAAATGGCGCCGGGGCGAGAAGGACTGGAGCTGATCTGCATACCCCCTGTTCAATCGCCTTATTGCATATGCTTTAGTCGTGTTGCAACCGACGTGGACGACAGGCATTCTGCCGCCTTGCCTTTCACCCCGCCCTGAAAAGGAACCGCACGAATGAGCATCATCACCACAAAAGACGGAACCGAAATCTTCTACAAGGATTGGGGCCCGCGCGAGGCGCAGCCGATCGTCTTTCACCACGGCTGGCCGCTGAGCGCCGACGACTGGGACAACCAGATGCTGTATTTTCTGGCTCAGGGGTTTCGCGTCATCGCTCATGACCGCCGCGGCCATGGACGCTCGACGCAGACATCGACCGGCCACGAAATGGATACCTACGCCGCTGATGTCGCGGCACTCACTGACGCGCTGGACCTCAAGAATGCCTTTCATGTCGGCCACTCCACCGGCGGCGGCGAGGTCGTCCATTATGTGGCGCGTGCCAAGCCCGGTCGGGTCGGCAAAGCCGTCATCGTCGGTGCCGTTCCGCCGGTCATGGTGAAATCGGACAACAACCCTGGCGGGCTGCCGATCGATGTCTTTGACGGCCTGCGCAGCGCATTGCTTGCAAACCGCGCCCAGTTCTTCATCGATGTCCCGACCGGTCCGTTCTACGGCTTCAATCGACCGGGTGCGACGGTCTCCCAGGGCCTGATCGACAACTGGTGGCGGCAGGGAATGATGGGGGGTGCAAACGCGCATTACGAATGCATCAAGGCTTTTTCCGAGACTGATTTCACCGAGGACCTCAAGACGATCGAGGTTCCGGTGCTGGTCTTGCACGGAACCGACGACCAGATCGTGCCCTATGAGGACTCCGCGCCGCTTTCGGCAAAACTGCTGAAGAATGCAACGCTGAAAAGTTACGAGGGGCTTCCGCACGGCATGCTCTCGACGCATCCCGACATCGTCAACCCCGATATGCTCGCCTTCTTCAAGGCATAGCGCCTCGAGAACCGAAAACCCGGCTGCAGGGACAGCCGGGAATCGGGGAGGAAGTCAGGGCAGGGGAACTTATTCGCAGACGCGAATCTTCTTGACGATCAGGTTGCCGTCATAATCGTAGGTTCTGACCTTCTTGACGTAGCAATAGGGCTGGCAGTCGTCGTTGTAGTAGCCGGCCTGCGAAGGCGCGGCGAAGGAGGCGGTGGCAATGATGGCAACGGCGGCGGTCAGAACGAACTTGCGCATGCGGGGTCTCTCCTTGAAATCGTGCGGATGAGCCTCCCTCATCCAGTGCCCGGACAATCCCACAGGCCGGGTATCGGCGCTGTTCCGAATGGAACAGGGATTGCCTATCTTCGCGGTTTGCCCGCAAGGAGAAGCATGTCCAAAGTGGACCGCAAGATCGCGCCCACGGAACGGATGAGTTTCCGTACTGGTCGTTCCATCGGCAGGACCGAAGATATCCCTTGGAAGTTACTCACGTTCGGACAGCCTCGCCCGTTCCGGCGGGAACTGACAGTCCGCGCACAATTCTTTCCAGAACTGCATTTTCCTTGAACGGAAGTTGCGTTAAGAACGCGCCAACATCTGACAAGCCCACCCTTCGATCAAGAGGAATGCCCCATGACAGTGCGCAATCTTTTCCTTCTGCCCGGCGACGGCATCGGCCCGGAAGCCATGGCGGAAGTCCGCAAAATCATCGCCTATATGAACGCCGAAATGGCCGGCGGCTTTACGATCGACGAAGGCCTGGTCGGCGGCTCGGCCTATGACGCGCATGGCGCGGCGATTTCCGACGCCGACATGGAAAAGGCGATGGCAGCGGACGCTGTTCTTTTCGGCGCCGTCGGCGGCCCGAAATGGGATGACGTTCCCTACGAAGTGCGTCCGGAAGCCGGCCTCTTGCGCCTGCGCAAGGACATGCAGCTGTTTGCCAACCTGCGCCCGGCGATCTGCTACCCGGCGCTTTCGGATGCCTCTTCGCTGAAGCCCGAACTGGTGGAAGGCCTCGATATCCTGATCGTGCGCGAACTGACCGGCGGCGTCTATTTCGGCGAGCCCAAGGAGATCATCGATCTTGGCAATGGCCAGAAGCGCGGCATCGACACGCAGGTCTACGACACCTACGAGATCGAGCGCATCGCCGGCGTTGCCTTCGAACTGGCCCGCACTCGCAACAACCGCGTCTGCTCGATGGAAAAGCGCAATGTGATGAAGTCGGGTGTATTGTGGAACCAGGTGGTGACTGCGACGCACAAGGCGAAGTATTCCGACGTCGCACTCGAGCACATGCTGGCCGATGCCGGCGGCATGCAGCTGGTTCGGGCGCCAAAACAGTTCGACGTGATCGTCACCGACAACCTGTTCGGCGACATGCTGTCGGACGTTGCCGCGATGCTCACCGGTTCGCTCGGCATGCTGCCGTCGGCTTCGCTCGGCGCACCCGATGCCAAGACCGGCAAGCGCAAGGCGCTCTATGAGCCGGTACACGGCTCGGCTCCCGACATCGCCGGCAAGGGCATTGCCAACCCGATCGCCATGATCGCCTCGTTCGCCATGTGCCTGCGCTACTCCTTCAACCTCGTCAAGGAAGCCGACAACCTGGAAAAGGCCATTGCCAACGTGCTCGACAAGGGCATCCGCACCGGCGACATCATGGCCGATGGCGCCCGCAAGGTCGGCACCGTCGAAATGGGCGATGCGATCCTTGCCGAATTCAAGGCGCTTTCGGCGTAAATTTCGCCGGATCGAACATATTGGGCGGCATCCGGGTCATGGGCCCGGATGCCGTTTTTGTTTGATGGACTTGATTGGTTGCCCACGAGGTAACAGATAGGTCTAACGGTTGCCATTCTCCCCGGTCATCCTCGGGCTTGACCCGAGGATGACGGAAAACGGGGACCGGACAACGAAAAGCAGCGAAGGCCGCGCGTAAAACAATTCGAGAAACCGCCTCCATGGACCGACCGCTTTCCTCTTCCCTCTGGCTTTTGCTGGCGGCGGCCGTTCTGGTCGCCGCGCTGCTTCCCTTTGACGGTACGATTTCGCAGTGGGCGCAGGGGCTGCCGGGTGGGATTGTTTCCTTCAACGAACGGATCACCGATTTCGGCACATTTGCCTGGATGATCTACGGTTCCGGTTCGATCGTCATCATCGCCTATATCCTGCATCGTGTGGTGCACAGCGACGGGTTTTCCTCAAAAGCCAAGACCGCCTGGCGGTTGGCGCTGTATTTCTTCGTGACGATCGGCAGCGCCAGCGCTCTGGTTCACCTCCTGAAACTGATCATCGGGCGAGCCCGACCGGAACTTTTCCTGGAGTATGGCGCCCATAGCCTGACGCCCCTTGCCAACGAATGGCTGTTCGAGAGCTTTCCCTCCGGCCATTCGGCCGCGGTCGGATCGTTCTTCGGCGCCTTTGCGATGCTGGCGCCGCGGCTGAGGATCGTCTTTGCGCTCGGCGCGCTGACAATCGGCATCACCCGGATCGTCGTTGGCGCGCATTATCCCAGTGACGTGGCGGCCGGCCTTCTGGTGGGTCTTTGGACGGCGCTGATGACCGCCTTTTTCTTTGCCCGGCAGGAATGGCTGTTCCGGCTGGACGAGAAGGGCTGGCCCCGGCCGAAGAACAGTTTTCACCCGGCGTCCTCGGCCTGACGGCACGCAGCGGCAATGAAAAGCCCGGCGCAAGGGCTGCGCCGGGCTCTTCCGTTACCGATATCCGCCGGGATCAATCCATGGCGTTGATATCGCGGTCCTTGGTTTCGGGCAGGAACAGCATGCCGATCACCAGCGTGATGCCGGCAAACACGATCGGGTACCAGAGGCCGTAGTAGATATCGCCCTGGGCAGCGCTCATGGCGAAGGCCGTTGCCGGAAGCAGACCGCCGAACCAGCCGTTACCGATATGGTAGGGCAGGGACATGCCGGTGTAGCGGATGCGGGTCGGGAAGAGTTCGACCAAAAGTGCGGCGATCGGGCCATAGACCATCGTCACATAGATGACGAGGACGGTCAGAACCGCGATGATGGTGATCCAGTTGACCCGGGCCGGATCGGCGACCATGGCGAACGCGCCGCCCTTGTCGATGGTGTAAACAGGCATTTCGGTGACACCGGTTGCTTCTTCGGCCGTCAAAAGCTTGGCCGCAACCAGCTGTTCGCCGGTCATGGTTGCCTTGTCGCCGCCGCGAACGGCTGCGGCATCGAGCGCCAGCTCCGGATTGGCGGCAACGAAGCCGTCCAGCTTGCTTTCCGGGACCTTGGCGGCGGCACGAACCAACGGATAACCGCTACCCTGGAGCGCCATGTTGATCTGCTTTTCGAAGGCGCCGCCCATGGCCTTGGCCTTGTCGCCTGCGGCAACGGCATCGTAACCGGTGATGGTCGTATCGCCGATCTTGACGGTTGCAGCCGAGCCGGCGGCGCCGGGAACGACGTCGTACGGAACCGAATTGCGCGTCAGGAACGAGGTCGCGATATCGCAGGATGTCGTGAACTTTGCCGTGCCTGTCGGGTTGAACTGGAACTTGCAGTCGCCCGGAGCGGCAGTGACGGTTGCACGGATGGTTTCCTGCGCTTCGGCCAGGGCCGGATTGCCGGCCCAGGTCAGCGCCTTGAACAGCGGGAAGTAGGTGACCATGGCGAGCAGCAGGCCGGCCATGATGATCGGCTTGCGGCCGATCTTGTCGGAAAGCCAGCCGAAGAACACGAAGAAGCCGGTGCCGATGAGCAGCGATGCGGCGACCATGATGTTTGCCGACTGGCCGTCCACCTTCAGGATGTTCTGCAGGAAGAACAGCGCATAGAACTGGCCGGAATACCAGACGACGGCCTGGCCGACGACGGCACCGAACAGCGCCAGAAGCGCGATCTTGGCGTTTCTCCACTGGCCGAAGGCTTCCGTCAACGGGGCCTTGGAGCCCTTGCCCTCTTCCTTCATCTTCTTGAAGGCGGGCGATTCATTCATTTTCAGACGAATCCAGACGGATACGCCAAGCAGGAGGCAGGAGAGCAGGAACGGAATGCGCCAGCCCCAGGCCGCGAAGGCTTCCTTGCCAAGCAGCATCTGCACGGAAACGATGACCACCAGCGACAGGAACAGCCCGAGCGTCGCCGTCGTCTGGATCCACGAGGTGAAATAACCGCGTTTTCCATGTGGCGCGTGTTCGGCGACATAGGTCGCGGCACCGCCATACTCGCCGCCGAGCGCCAGGCCCTGCAGCATGCGCAGTGCGATCAGAAGGATCGGAGCGGCAATGCCGATCGAGGCGGCACCGGGCAGGATGCCGACGAGGAAGGTCGACAGGCCCATGATCACGATGGTGACGAGGAAGGTATATTTGCGGCCGACGAGATCGCCGAGCCGGCCGAAGACCAGCGCCCCGAACGGACGGACGAGGAAGCCTGCTGCAAACGCCAGCAGGGCGAAGATGTTACGGGTGGTTTCAGGATATTGGGAAAAGAAGGTTGCGCCGATATAGACGGCCAGCGAACCATAGAGATAGAAATCGTACCACTCGAAGATCGTGCCGAGCGAAGAGGCGAAGATCACCTTCTTCTGCTCGCCTGTCATGGGGGCGGCCTTGGCTCTGCCCACTGTTGCAATATCTGCCATTTCGTTTGTCCTCCACTCAAAAACGGCTTGTGCGCACCCTCAGTTGCTTCCGAATCCTCCCTGATTCCGAAGCGGAATGCGCCATGAGAACAAAATGGCAGAAAACACCCTGAGGTGGCAGAGCGGCTTTGGGATTATGACTTTAGTCGAATGCCGCAGATCAGGCGCGAAGGGCAGCGGCCGGTGACTGGCGATAGGCCAGAAGTGCCGGCGCAAGCGCAAGGATGGCGGAGAACACGGCGATGACGGCCAAGCTTTTCAGATCGTCGCGGATAAAGCCGACCGGCAGGACGATGCCGCTTTCGCCTGAAAGCATCATCGACAGCATCGTCGCCGCGCCGTAGCCGATGGCAAAGCCGAAGGCAATACCGAGCGCGATGAGGATGAAAAGTTCCAGCCAGACGACCATAAGCACGGCCGATTGCGGCGCGCCAAACGCCCGCAGCGCACCGATCTGCCGGCGGCGCTGGCCGATATGCATGACGGTGACCATCAGGACGGCGGCGGCAACCAGGATCTGCGCACCGGCGGCGACCGCCGACAGCACCCGTTTGGCATCCCCGAGCGTCGCATAGAGATTGGTCAGGACTTCGCCGGGAAAGACCGCGAGCGTGCCATTGCTGCGGTAGTCCTGGCGCAGCTTATAGGCGTCGGCGATGGTTTTCGGCTTGACGAGGATTGCCGGAAGGCCGGGAGTTTTGGCCGTCCAGTGTTCATCAAGTGGCGCATCGGGATCAACATGGGCATGCTCGTGACCATCAGCGTGATCATCATGTCCGGGGTCTTCCGCGTGATGAGCCCCGCCCGCTTCGGCAGCGCGATCGTGATCATCCTCATGCGCAGCCATTCCATGCAGGTTCCAGACCGACTGGATCGGCACCAGGATCGCCCGGTCCCAGGATGTGCCGGTTGGCGCCATCCGGCCCGTGACGCGATAGGCGAGTTCCGTATGGGTTTCGCCGCCGAGCGTGGCGAGCCCATGTGCCGGTTTCACCTCGTAGCCGAGCGGCAGCGTCACGGCGGCACCGGCGACGGCTTCGCCGGCCTTTGAGAACACCCGCCCCTCCGCCAGTGCTGACAGATTGGCGGTGAGTGCTGTGGATGTTCCGACGATCGGATAGCCGGAGAAGGAATCGCCGAAGCCGATGGGTGCTGCCCAGGAGACGCGCGGATCGGCGGCAAGCTTGGCCAACACATCGCCCGGCATCAGGGGCAAGGGCGACGGCTGCAGGAAAACCGAGGAGAGCAGCAGCTGCGTTTCGCTACCCGGCGCGCCGACCACCAGATCGAACCGGTCGGCTGCACGGGCACTGCCGAGCCTGAGTGCCCGCTCCTGCAGCGTGACGGCAACACCGAGTGCCGTGGCAAAGGCGATCAAAAGGACGACGACCAGCGAACCGGCCCACAGACGGCGCAGATCGGCAAGGATGAAACGGGTCATGCCGCCATCTCCCGGTGCTCGCGATCCGACGCGATCCGGCCGGCCGACAGGGTGATGCGGCGATCGAGCCTGTCGGTCAATCGCGGATCGTGCGAGACGACAATGAGCGTGCTCTCATTGCTGACGGACAGATCGATCAACAGACGGGCAACGGCATCACCGCTGTCGCTGTCGAGGCTTGCCGTCGGCTCGTCGGCGATCAGCACGCCCGGCTTTCGAAGCAGCGCCCGGGCAATCGCGACGCGCTGCATTTCGCCGCGCGACATGGTTTCGACCTTCTGCCCGGCGCGGCAAAGACCGACGGCATAAAGCAGCATCAGCGCCCGATCCGGATCGCCCGGCTGCATCGCGCGTGACAAGCGGGCGGGCAGAAGGATGTTATCGACCGCGCTCAAGCCCGGGAAAAGATGGAAATCCTGCATCACGAGGCCGATATGGGCGCCGCGCCAGCGATCGCGGCTGCGCTCGGACATCGCAGCGATATCGGTGCCGCCCCATCGGATGGAGCCACCGGCGGCGCAGTGCTCGAGCCCGGTCAGGATATTGACCAACGTGCTTTTGCCCGAGCCCGAAGCGCCGGTGACCACGACCCGGCTTCCGGCGACGATGGAAAGAGAGGGGATATCCAGGACCGGGGAGAGGAGGCCCGGATAGGAAACGGAAATCTGGCTAAGGTCGAGTGGCAGCATCGCTAGACCGAGGCGTATTCGGCGTTGCGCAGCCGCAGCAGGCTGACGAAACCGGTTTCCGGATCGGTCCACGACCCGAACTCGAGAGTACCCCGTGCCTCGATCGTCTGCGACGGTTGCACGAAAGTCTGTTTTTCGCCGAGATAGACGACGACGATATTGTCCGGCCAGTCGGCATCGGACGAGCAGAAGGGACAGATCGACATCGGAATTTCGGTGAGCACGAAGAAGGCGGCTTCGGCCTTGAGCGGCGGCGCCATGAAGCCCTTGATCGTTATCTCCTGACCGGCCAGCGACTTCACCTTTTCGGAGAACTCCAGCCCGAGAACACCGAACTTGCTGTAGAGCTCATCGAACGACAGGGACGGAACGGCCGCTGCGGCCGGCCGGGTCATCGCCAGAAGCGGCAAGCCTGCGATCAGCGACAAGACGGTGCGCCGGGTCGTGTATGGGTCAAGACGGATCATAGGCGATCTCCTTGCGGAGCGGCCGTGGCTTGAAACCACGGCCGGAACCAGAAAAGCGGAATCCGGCGGGCTGTCGTACAAGCCCGCCGGACGCGATGACAGATCAGTTGGTCTGTTTTACACCAAGCGCCAGGGTATCGGCGAGAACGCGGTAGATATCGCTTTCTTCCATATAGCCCTTGAAGTCTTCGGCACCCGGACCGGCTGCCTGAAGAACCACGTCATCAACGGAATGCACGCCGCTATCGCCGCTCTTCGGGATATTGCCCTGCACGAAGACGGCGCCGGGAACATCCTTGTAGGCTTCGTTGGCGATGTATTCCTTCTTTTCGTTCTGGATCGCCGGAACGAAAGGCCCATCGAGCTTCGGGCGGAAGGTCTCGTAGTGATCCGGACCGTTATTGGCGCTCAGGAACAGGCGGCGCGTGACGTCGATCTTGTCCGGATAACCATCCTTGTTTTCGTCGGTATAGTTCGGGAATCCGGCTTCGGCGTATGTCCCGACCTTTTCGCGCATTTCGGTGCCCGGCTTTTCGTCATCGACGGTGCCGATGATCGAAACGCCGTGGGCATGGTCACCGGTGACGACGACCAGCGTGTCGGGGTGGCTCGCGGCGAACTCGCGGGCAACGCCGACCGCCTTGTCGAACTCGATGGTTTCGACGAGGGCGCGATCCCAGTCCAGCGGGTGGGACATCTTGTCGATGTTGGCGCCTTCAACCATCAGGAAGAAGCCTTCGTCATTCTTCGACAGTTCGCCGAGCGCAGCCTTGGTCATGTCGACCAGGCCCGGCTGGTTCGGGAACTTTTCGACCGTGCCCTTTTTCAGAAACTCGCGGTCCAGCGCCGTATCCATGTTGCCGGTGTGAAAGAGGCCGAGAATCTTGCCGGTGTTGGTGCCGGTTGCGGTCTGCAGCTCGGACTTGTCGGTGGCAAGCGTGTAGCCGGCTTCCTGGAACAGCTTGATATAGTCCTTATCGTCCTTGCGCTTCGAGCCGGGGATATCCTTGCTGAGGAAATAGGCCGATCCACCGCCGAGGACGACATCGGGCTTGACGTCGAACATCATGCCGACGATCTGTTCCTTGTCGGCGCGCTTGCGGGTATGGGCAACGACGGCAGCCGGCGTCGCATCCTCGACCTCGGCATTCGAGACGATGCCGATCGACTTTTTCGTCTGGCGGCGAATGGCTTCGGCGATTGTTTCCACCTTCGGGTCGTCGAGGGTGTCGGGCGTGCGGTCGCCATAAACGCCAAGCGCGTTGACGGCGGTCTTGTGGCCGGTCATGTAGGCCGACATGGTGTTGGCGCTGTCGGTGGCGATCGCTTCGGTCGATGAGGTGCCGACGAAGGCCATATGGTCGAGGTCGTCCATGTTGAGGCGGCCATTGGCCTTACCTTCGGTCATGCCCTTGGACATGATGCGGGCGCCGGTGCGATGGGCAACGGACAGGCCGTCGCCGAGCAGGAAGATGATGTTCTTGGCCTTCTGGGTTTCGCCGGTGTTGTAGACGTCCCAGGTGACAGACTTCGATTCTGCGCCGGCGGTCACTTCGATCTTGTAGGCGCCTTCGGTCGGCAGGATGAGACCGCGAGCGATAACGGCCGAGCCCAGGATCTTGTCTTCCTTGCCTTTTTCTTCGGCAACGAATTCAGCTTCCTTGCCCAGCACAGTCTTGTAGTCCTGACCGTTGACGGTGATCTTGACGTCTTCCGGCTTGACCACGGACTTGAACTCGACCTTGAAGTCGAACGGCGAACCGGCAAGAATCGTTGCACGATCGAGCGGATAGACGGTGGCGGCCTGTGCGGCCCCAGCGAGGAATGTCGTGGCGGCAAGCGCCGACAGAAGCATACGCATGGAAAACCCCCTTGTGGTTTCGTTTCGAGCTGACGGCCCGCAATAGTCACCGCGAATGACATCGGCATGACACTTCAGTAACGTTTTGACGGCAGGGGTGCGGCACGCCTTCCTGCCGGGCGTTCTCAGCTTTCTGTTGACTCTACGTCAAAACCGCGTATGAGCAGCAGCGGAAAAGGAACCGCCATGCACCGTTTTGGTTACGCCATCGCTGCGCTGATCGCCCCGGCATTCGCTGCCGGGCGGGTTCGTTCTTTCTCGATTTTTTCCAAAACAACGGCCAAAACGACGACGAAAACCGTCTGACGTCTCTGGCCACCGCTCTCTCCCCGGTACGGCCGGGGACCTGAAACCCGCGCCCTTGGCCGGCGGGTTTCTCCCCAAAGCCCCGCGGAGAGACAGAAAGAGAGCAAAGACAATGGGTTTCAAGATTGCCATCGTAGGTGCGACCGGAAACGTCGGCCGCGAAATGCTGAATATCCTGGAAGAGCGCGGCTTTCCGGCTGACGAAGTCGTGGCACTGGCCTCGGCCCGCAGCCAGGGCACTGAAGTTTCCTTCGGCGACAAGACGCTGAAGGTGAAGAACCTCGAGAATTACGACTTCTCCGACACCGACATCTGCCTGATGTCGGCCGGCGGCGCCGTATCGCTCAAGTGGTCGCCAAAGATCGGCGCGCAAGGGTGCGTCGTCATCGATAACTCGTCCGCCTGGCGCTACGACCAGGACGTGCCGCTGATCGTTCCGGAAGTAAACCCGGACGCCATCACCCAGTTCACCAAGCGCAACATCATCGCCAACCCGAATTGCTCGACCGCGCAGCTCGTGGTCGCGCTGAAGCCGCTGCATGATTTCGCCAAGATCAAGCGCGTCGTCGTTTCGACCTACCAGTCGGTTTCCGGCGCCGGCAAGGAAGGCATGGACGAACTGTTCAACCAGACCCGCGCCGTCTTCGTCGCCGATCCGGTCGAATCGAAGAAGTTCACCAAGCGCATCGCCTTCAACGTCATCCCGCACATCGATGTGTTCATGGAGGACGGCTATACGAAGGAAGAGTGGAAGGTTCTGGCCGAGACCAAGAAGATGCTAGACCCGAAGATCAAGGTCACCTGCACCGCCGTGCGCGTTCCGGTCTTCATCGGCCATTCGGAATCGGTCAACATCGAATTCGAAAACGAGATCAGTGCCGACCAGGCCCGCGACATTCTGCGCGAAGCGCCGGGTTGCCTCGTCATCGACAAGCATGAGAACGGCGGCTACATCACGCCTTACGAAAGCGCTGGCGAAGACGCGACCTATATTTCGCGTATCCGCGAAGACGCAACTGTCGAGAACGGCCTGAACATCTGGGTCGTTTCCGACAACCTGCGCAAGGGCGCCGCCTTGAACGCCATCCAGATTGCCGAGCTTCTCGTCAATCGCGGCCTCATCAAGGCGAAGAAGCAGGCCGCCTGATATAAAGTCTAACGAATAAAAGCCTCGCATGATCCGTTAATCGGGATGCGGGGCTTCTTTGTAGAAAGGCAACTGCGACGATTTTTCATAGTCAAAAGGAGGATTCACGTGAAACACGTCCTCCCGATACTGTGCCAACGTCGTGACAGGGACCGCAAAGACTGGCATTTTGCGGACACAAATTTGGATTCGGGCAATACGGGGTTTTTCATGCACAAGGCAAAGTGCGTACTGGCAGGTTTCACGGCGATGATAGCGGCGGCAATTCTGCCGTCCGTTGCATCGGCCGCGCAATGCAGCAACACATCGGCAGGCTTCGACGCCTGGGTCGAGGACTTCAAGGGCGAAGCCGCAGGCCGCGGCATCAGCCCGGCTGCCCTCAACAAGGCCTTCGCCAACGTCACCTACAACAAGGCGACGATCCGCGCCGACCGTGGCCAGAAGAGCTTCAAGCTGTCGCTCAACCAGTTCATGCAGAAGCGTGGCGGCCAGACGATCATTTCGCGCGGCAAGAAGATGAAAGCGCAGAACGCTGCTCTCTTCGATTCGATCGAAAGCCGCTACGGCGTTCCGGCCGGCCCGATCATCGCAATCTGGGGCATGGAAACCGGTTTCGGCGGCTTCATGGGCAAGGAGCATACGCTCTCGGCCGTCTCGACGCTGGCGTTTGACTGCCGCCGTTCCGACTATTTCACCGACCAGCTCTATGCGGCACTGGCCCTCGTGCAGCGCGGCGACCTCAGCCCGGACGCGCGTGGCGCCGCCCACGGCGAAATCGGCCAGACACAGTTCCTGCCCGCCAACGTGCTGAAATTCGGCGTCGATGGCGACGGCAACGGCCATATCGACATGGTCCGTTCCAAGGCTGACGCGCTTGCCTCGACCGCCAACTTCCTGCGCGGCCACGGCTGGAACGCCGGTGGCGGCTACCAGCCGGGCGAGGGCAATTTCGGCGCGATCCAGGGCTGGAACGCCGCCAGCGTCTACCAGCAGGCGATCGCCATCATCGGCGCCGAAATCGACGGCGGCTGACAGTCCACAGGGTCTCTGGAATGATATCCATCCGCAGTCTGGGAAACCGGACTGCGGATTTTTTGTTTAATACCAAGTCTCGATGATAGAGACTTGGTATGAGGTGCTGGCGCAGGCGCGCAGACGATACCATCACACGGGTATGGCGGGCTTATAGGCAAGGTGTCGTGGCGCCAGGCTCTGCAGGAATTGCCCGGCATCGAAGAGTTGGCCAGGGGCGAAAACACCGCCTTTTTCAATTGGATCGCGGAGAAGACGCTGCACGGCTTCGACGATCAGTGGAGCCGTGACCGCGTAGATGTCGCGTCCCGTCACGCAGGTGCGACGAACCTCTCCCTTGCGCTGCGCGACAACTTCCATCAGGAAAACCTGGGCTGATCGCCCCGTTTCATCCGCAGCTTCGGGCGGTGGCGTATTGACATCGCGAAGGTCACGAAGCGGCGTCAAGTTGAGATAGTTGTGAAACGCGCCCACCTTCAGATGCCTGGAAATCAGGATCGTTTCCGAAAACGGCAGTTCGATCATGTCCTGGCTGTCGAACGGCGATGCAAAGCGCCAGGACGTGGTGGGCGCGGGGCTTGGCAGGGGCTGCAATTGTCCGTCGCCAATGACGAGGCGATGGGCGGTGTTGCGTTCTCCGGTTCGCCGCGTGCCCTGCGTCGGCAACCAGCTGTCGAGTGCAATGGCGATGCGCAGATCGTCAACCGAGGTCCAGTCTCCGATTGCAGCCGTTGCCAGCAGATCGCCCAGGCCGCCATAGAACCCCATGGCCGGGACGATGGCGATCCCCGCCGCCTTGGCAGGCTCGGCAAAACGCTCGAAGATGGACAGCACGGCGGGCTGCTCGGCCGACATGTCGAGATAGGCAATACGCGCCCGCAGCGCAGCCGAGATTACCGGTTCTGCCGTATCAAGGAATGGCCCGGCGCAATTGATCACGACCGCCGCTCCTTCAAGGGCGCGATCAAGCGATGAAGGATCCTCGACGGCGGCCAGTCTGGCTTCGACGCTGCCGTTTCCCTCCGCAAGGTTTGCCAGCCTCTCCTTATCCCGGCCGATTGCGATGACATCGAATCCGCGCCGCAACAATTCGGCGACCACGAAACGCCCCGTGTGCCCCGCGGCCCCGAAGACGGCCACTTTCTGTCCCTGCGTGTTTCCTGAATGATCGAGCATATTCGCCTCCTGCAATACCAAACGATACAGACCTGTCTGTTCACAAGCGATACAAACAAGTCTGTAGCGTGTCAAGCGAGGATATGCCATATTGGCCGCAAGGAGATCAGCTGATGACGTTAGCCAACAAAACCACCACGCCTGACGGGAAGGCGGAAACCAATCCCGAGGTCAGATTGCGGGTCCTGGAAACGGCTTCAGAGCTGTTCTATCGCTTGGGCGTGCGCGCCGTCGGGGTCGATATGATCGTGGCGGAAGCGGGTGTGGCGAAAACCAGCCTCTATCGGCATTTCCGCACCAAGGACGACCTCATTGCCGCATTCCTGCAGCGCGAGGACGAAGATTTCTGGAGAGTGTGGGACGAGGTCGCGCAACGCCATGCAGGCGATGCGGGGGGGCACACGGGCGATGCCGAAGGGCACGCGGGCGATGCCGAAGCCGAACTTGAAGCGCATATGGCCTGGATCGGCGAACGCGCCGGCCGTCCCAACTATCGCGGCTGCCCGCAGATCAATGTCGCGGCGGAGTTTCCCGACCCCGCGCACCCGGCACGGGCCGTGGCACGGATGCACAAGGAAGAACTGAGGCAGCGGCTGAAAGCGATAGCAGAGCGCCTGGGGGTCAAGCGCCCGGAGGAACTGGCCTTGCAGCTGGCGCTGGTCATCAACGGCGCCTTTGTCAGCACAACGCTGTTTTCGGCGCAGAATGCGATCCCGACCTTGCTGGCCATGTCGCGCTCGCTCGTGGCAACGGCGCGCATCTGAAGCGCGCCGCCTCGCGAAAACGCCGCGCGAAAAATCACATGCCGGGACGGACGAAATCGCCGGTCTTGGGGTCCATCACCCAAAGCTCGCCGGTCGATATGTCGAACCAGGAGCCATGCAGCTGCAGCTTGCCGCGCTGTTCGAGGATCTGGACGCAGGGAAACGTGCGCAGATTGGCGATGGAATTGCGGATGGACACCCGCTCCAGCGCCCGCTGGCGTTCCGCGGCGGTCATGATGTCATTGCTGTGGATCTGCTCGGCAGCGGGTTTGAGGAGATTCATCCAGCGGCCGATGAAATCGCCGGGCGACAACGGCTCGGCATCCATATCGAGCGCCGCCTTGATGCCACCGCAGCGGCCATGACCCATGACGACGATATCGCTGACCTTCAGAACCTGGACGGCGAACTCAAGAGCGGCCGACGTCGAGTGATAATGACCATCCGGTTCGTAAGGGGGCATCATGTTCGCCACGTTGCGCACCACGAACAATTCGCCGGGTCCGCTGTCGAAGATGGTTTCCGGCGCCGCCCGGCTGTCACAACAGGCAATAACAAGCGTCTTCGGCTGCTGGCCGCTCTCGGCCAAGGCCTTGTAACGCTTCTGCTGCTCATTGAAGCGGCCGCTCATGAAGTTGTTGTAGCCGTTCAGCAAATGGTCCGGGAAACGCTGCATGGTGCTCGATCACTCCAACTATTTAAGACAATTGAGATGTACATTTGCATGTCAGCCGCACGCGACATACCATCTTCGTGCGCCGCACACAGCCAAATTTACGGCAGCCCGCGCCGCCGGTGACATCCGTGAAATTCTCCGTATCGTTTTGCGTAGGGTGGAAACGGTTTATTCGCTCAAGGCATGGGCTGGCAAGGGGTAGATAGGCCGACCGAGATCACGACCGGCGTTTCTGGCCGGGATGCATCAATCGTCGCATCTGAACCATGGCCATCGGCGTCGCAAGACTGGACGCATCCCGCGCGAGCGTCAATTCGTCGGCACCGCGCTTGCCGGTGCGGGCGATGATCTCGAAGACGCTGGCTGTCGCCAGTTGCAAGGCCCGCTCTTCATTCAACCCCTCCAGAAGCCGGGCGACAAACAGCGCCGCCAGAAGATCGCCCGTGCCGTTGGGTGGATTGTCGATCAGCCGATGTTCGGCAAGCAGCGCGTGATTGCCGGAAAGATAGAGATTGCCGGTGCTGCCCTGCATCATCGGGAAGGCCGAGGTAACGAGCATGCGAGGCGGCCCGAGCGACAGGGCAGCCTCGAGGATAGCGGCATTTGTGTCAAGATCGGCACCACAGAGCCAGGACAGTTCGAACCGGTTCGGCGTGGCAAGAGAGGCAAGCGGCAGCAACCGGTCGCGCATCGCAATTGCCGTCGCCTCAGGCACATAAAGCCCTCCGGCATCGCCCATCACCGGATCGCAGGCATAAAACAGATCGGGATTTTTCTCCCGCAAGGCCTCGACCAGGCGCGCAACGCCTTCCGCCTGGTGGGCAGCACCAAGATAGCCGGAGAGGACAGCGCGAACTTCGCCCGTCCATGGAGCGCGGATCAGATCATCGATCAGCCTCCCGAAATCCTCTTCGCCTACCGTCACCCGCGTCGACGGGCCATGGCCGGGATGCCAGGGCAGGATGACCGTCGGCACGGCCCAGACCGGATAGCCCAGTGTCTCAAGCGCAAAGACGGCCGCGCGATTGCCGACCGAGCCGCGAATCACATGGCTTGAAATGACGATGACGGCGCCGGGTGCAGGCTCGGACATGTCTGGTTTTCCGCTGTTTCGACCTGCCCAGATCGCCCGACAGTCATGCCGCTGTCAACTGCGGCTGACAAAAGATCAAAAGGGTTGATTTCCGGCTCATTCATGAGAACAACAAAATATGCGAATACAACCGATTGAATCTGAAAATCGGCGAATCTTTGCCAAAAATTTCATAAAACCATTCCGATTTGGATCAATCTGGCCGAAAAATAGCCATAAAAACAATCGCCATGAGCAATTCTTCTGTTAGGTTCGGCCAAAATGGTGATTGCGGGGAGATACGTCATGGGCACCAAATACAATCCAAAAAAAGACCGTCATTTCGAAGCGGTGAGCGAAGCCGGCAAAGCGGCGGGGCTGAAAATGCTCTCTCCGGAGATCCTCTTTCGCCGCGCCAGCCACGACGATCTCGATGCCTATACGCCCGACATGCTGGCGCTGACGGCTGCCCATGCGCTGACGGCAATCAGCCACAAGGAAAGCGACCGGCCGGTAATCAGCGTTGAGACCGTCGAGGGTATCGCACCCAACGGCGACGACATTTCAATCCTGTCCGTGACTGATCGCAACATGCCGTTTCTGTACGATTCGATCATGGGCGAGGTGACGAGCACGCACCGCGATATTCATCTTGCCGTACATCCCATTCTGGTTATCGAGGCAGGCAAGCCGGCTAAGATTTTCGATCCGGAAGAGAAGAGCGATCCCGCCACCCGGATCAGTCATATCCAGATTCACCTCTCCAAGCTGACCAGAGCAGAAACGGAAGACCTGAAGGAACGCGTCGCCAACGTGCTGTCGCAGGTTCACCAGGCCGTCGGCGACTGGGGCCAGATGACGGCGCTGCTCGACCAGGCGATGAATGAGCTGGAAAACCATGCACCGAGCCGCAAGAAGGGCGACCGCGACGAGGCGCTGGCCTTCCTGCGCTGGCTGCGCGGCAACAATTTCACATTCCTCGGCATGCGCGAATACACCTATTCCGGCAAGGGCGACGATGCCGTGGTCGAACGCGGCGAAGGCCGCGGTCTCGGCATCCTCTCCAATCCCGATGTGCGCGTGCTGCGCCAGGGCAAGGACGCCGTACTGACGACGCCGGAAATCCTTGCCTTCCTCAACGGCCCGGACTTCCTCATCGTCACCAAGGCCAATGTCAAATCGGTGGTGCACCGCCGCGCCTACATGGACTATATCGGCGTCAAGCGCTTCGACGAAGCGGGCAATGTCACCGGCGAACTGCGCATTGTCGGTCTGTTCACCTCGAGCGCCTATACGCGGCCGGCAGCGGACATTCCGCTTTTGCGCTTCAAGGTCGAAAAGATCGTTGATCATTTCGGCTTCGATCCACAGAGCCATTCCGGCAAGATGCTGGCCAATACACTGGAATCCTACCCTCGCGACGACCTGTTCCAGATCGATGTCAGCCTTTTGGCAAGCTTCTGCGAGCAGATCAACGAACTGGCCGACCGGCCGCGAATCCGGGTTCTGCCGCGCATCGACCATTTCGATCGTTTCGTTTCCGTTATCGTCTACGTGCCGCGCGAACAGTATGATTCCGATGTGCGCGAAAAGATCGGGCGCTATCTGAAGACTGTCTATGACGGCCGCGTTTCTGCCTACTACCCGGCTTTCCCGGAGGGCGGGTTGGCGCGGGTGCATTTCATCATCGGCCGTTCCGGCGGCAAGACGCCGCGTGTGGCGCAGGTGAAGCTTGAAGACGCGGTCCGCGACATCGTCACCCGCTGGATCGACCGGTTCAACCTGCTCGCCCGCCATGACGGCGTGTCGATCACCGTCAACGAAGCCTATCAGGCCGCCTTCACGCCAGCCGAGGCCCATGCCGATCTCGCTGATATCGCCGCCTGCTCGCCGGGCGACCCGATCCGCATCGCCTTCTACCAGAAGCGCGGCAAGGGACCGGAATCGCTGGAGCTGAAGATTTTCCACGCCGGCGAGCCGGTCTCGCTGTCGCATCGCGTTCCGCTGCTTGAAAACCTCGGCTTCCGGGTCATCAGCGAGCAGACCCACGATATTGCCGTTTCCTGTGCAACGGCTGGCGAGCGCCTCGTTGTTCTGCACGATATGGAATTGGTCCATCGTGACGGGCATCTGCTCGATCTCAACAAGACCGGACCGATGCTGGAGGAAGCCTATCTTGCCGCCTGGAACGGCGTGATCGAGGACGACAGCTTCAACCGGCTGATCCTGCTTGCCGGACTGACCGCGCGCGAAGTGACGGTTCTGCGCGCTTATGCGCGCTATTTGCGCCAGACCGGCATCACCTATTCCCAGGGCTATCTCGCTGACACGCTGAACAAGTATCCGGCTATTGCTTCGGATATTTTCAAGCTTTTCGTCACCCGCATGGACCCTGTGCTCGAAGACAAGCCGAAGACCAAGCGCATTGCCGCGCTGAGCGCCGCCATCGAAGAGGCCCTGAACGCCGTTCCGAGCCTTGACGAGGACCAGATCCTGCGCCGGTACGTCAATGTCGTGCAATCGACCCTGCGCACCAACTATTTCCAGCGCGATGCAAGCGGAAATCCGAAGGTGATGCTGGCCTTCAAACTCGATCCGAAGGCGCTGGAAGGACTGCCGGAACCGCGCCCCTTCCGCGAAATCTTCGTTTACGGCACCGAGGTCGAAGGCGTTCACCTGCGCTTCGGCAAGGTGGCCCGGGGCGGACTTCGCTGGTCGGACCGGTCGCAGGATTACCGGACCGAAGTGCTCGGCCTTGTCAAGGCGCAGCAGGTCAAGAATGCCGTGATCGTCCCCGTCGGTGCCAAGGGCGGCTTCTATCCGAAGCAATTGCCGGCCGGCGGTACGCGCGACGACATCTTCAAGGCGGGCACCGAGGCCTACAAGACCTATATCCGCACCATGCTGTCGATCACCGACAACATTGTCGGCCAGGATATCGTACCCCCGGCGAATACGCTGCGCCTCGATGGCGACGATCCCTATTTCGTCGTTGCCGCCGACAAGGGCACGGCGACCTTCTCCGACACTGCCAACGGCCTGGCCCAGGAAGCCGGCTTCTGGCTGGACGACGCCTTTGCCTCCGGCGGTTCGGCCGGCTACGACCACAAGAAGATGGGCATCACCGCGCGCGGTGCCTGGGAAACGGTCAAGCGGCATTTCCGCGAAATGGACATCGATATCCAGACGACACCCTTCAGCGTCGTCGGCGTTGGCGACATGTCCGGCGACGTCTTTGGCAACGGCATGCTTCTGTCGGAGAAAATCCGCCTGATCGCCGCCTTCGACCATCGCGACATCTTCATCGATCCTGATCCGGATATCGAAAAATCCTTTGCCGAGCGCAAGCGCATGTTCAACCTGCCGCGTTCCAGCTGGCAGGACTACGACCGCTCGACGCTTTCGGCGGGCGCCATGATCATTCCACGCTCGGAAAAATCGGTGACGCTGACGCCGCAGGCGATGGCGGCAATCGGCCTTGAGAAGAGCCAGGCGACACCGTCCGAGATCATGACGGCGATCCTGAAGAGCCCGGCCGACCTGCTCTGGTTCGGCGGTATCGGCACTTACGTGCGCGGCCCAAGCGAAACCGATGCAGAAGTCGGCGACCGCGCCAACGACCCGATCCGCATCACCGCCGACGAAGTCGGCGCCAAGGTGATCGGCGAGGGCGCCAATCTCGGCGTCACCCAGCGCGGCCGCATCGGCTTCGGCCTCAAGGGCGGACGCTGCAACTCCGACGCCATCGACAACTCGGCCGGTGTCAACTCCTCCGACTTCGAGGTCAACATCAAGATTGCACTCGCTTCGGCGATGCGCGACGAGCGCCTGACCCGTGCCAAGCGCAACACGCTTTTGGCTTCGATGACCGATGAAGTGGCAGCTCTGGTGCTGCGCAACAACTACGAGCAGTCCCTCTCCATCTCGCTGACGGAAATGCTGGGTGCCGGCAACCGGACGGCTCTTGCCCGGCTTATGACCCGGCTGGAAGCCGACGGCCATCTCAACCGCAAGGTCGAGGTGCTGCCCAACGATCTGGCGCTGAGCGAACGCTATCAGAACGGCAAGGCGCTGACACGCGCCGAGATCGGCGTGCTCTTGTCCTATGCCAAGATCGTCCTGTTCGATGAGATCGTCGCCAGCGACCTGCCCGACGACGCCTATCTGCTGACGACGCTGCGCGATTACTTCCCGGCCAAGATGCACAAGGCCCATGCCAGCGATATCAACGAGCACCGTCTGCGCCGCGAAATCATCGCGACGGTTCTGGCCAATGACGTCATCAACCGCGGCGGTCCGGCCTTCGTCTCGACGTTGATCGACCAGACGGGCTTCATGCCGGCGGATGTGGTGAAGGCTGCGGTGCTGACACGCGACGGCTACGACCTGAAGCGCATCTATTGCGAGATCGACGCGCTGGACAACGTCATCAGCGGTGCTGTGCAGAACGAACTCTACCAGGAGGCGGCGCGCATCTTCGCCATCGTCACCGAACGGACACTCAGGACCAAGGCGATGCAAGCGCCGCTCGGCGAGGCGATCGGTGAGCTGCGCGAAGCGTTGCAGAAACTGAAATCCACCCTGCGAAGCTCGATTCCAGAGGACGCAACGACGGACGTGCGGCAAAGGGCTGCCTATTTCATCGAGCGTGGCGTTCCGCCGGCGCTTGCCGAGGAGATCGCCGCTCTCGCCGTGATGACCTTCGTGCCGGAAATCATCCAGATCGCCGCCGATACCGGCGTGACGCTGGCACGCACGGCGCAGAGCTATTTTGGCGTGACACAGAAACTGCGGATCGCCCGGCTCCTGGCGGCCGCCGAGCGCGTTTCGGCAACCGAGCAATACGAGGCCATGGCCCTTTCGCGCAGCATCAACGACATCGCTACCGCGCGCAAGGACATCACCATCACGGCACTCACCGACAAGAAGGACGAGCGCAATCCGGTCGGTGCCTGGCGGGACAGCGACCACAGCCGGATTTCCCGCGTAACCGACCAGCTGACCCAGTTGACGGAGAAGGGCGAAACGACGCTCGCCAAGATCACCGTCGCAGCCGGGCTCCTCAGCGATCTTGCACAGAACAGGATGAGGTGACACTGTTCGCTCCAACAGGGCGGACAGGCGGTGGAGAATCAGGTGAGCAGCATCACGGCAGGGGCTGGCGACGAGCCAAGGGTATCGCGCGCCGGCCTTTTCGGCTGGATGCTGTTCGACTGGGCAGCACAGCCGTTCTTCACCGTGATCATCACCTTCATCTTCGGCCCCTATTTCGTGTCCCGGCTCACCGACGACCCGGCCTACGGACAGGCAATGTGGGGCTATACGCTGACCATCTCCGGCATCGTCATCGCCGTGCTGTCGCCGGTGCTCGGTTCGATCGCCGACCAGACCGGCGCCCGCAAACCCTGGATCGCCTTCTTCGCCGTCATCAAGATCGTTTCGCTGGCGCTCCTTTGGTTTGCCGTGCCGGGATCGTCGCTGATCTACCCGTTCATCTTCATCATCCTGGCATCGATCGCGGCCGAATTCTCGATTGTTTTCAATGACTCGATGATGCCACGGCTGGTTGGTGAAAGGCAGATCGGCAAGATCTCCAACATAGCCTGGGGACTTGGCTATCTCGGCGGCATGATCGTATTGATCGCGGTCGTGGCGCTGCTTGCCGGAAGCCCGGAATCCGGCAAAACAATTCTTGGAATCGACCCGCTGTTCGGGCTCGATCCGGCAACCGGCGCCGACGCGCGGGTCACCGGGCCGATCTCGGCCATCTGGTATCTCGTCTTCATCCTGCCGATGTTCCTGTTCACGCCCGACGCCCACAAGGCGGCCATGCCTGCGGCCGCTGCCGTGCGCGCCGGATTGGCGGAGCTGCGCCACACAATCGGCGAACTCCAGCACCGCTCCGGCATTTTGCGCTTTCTGATCGCCCGGATGATCTTTCAGGATGGGGTCAACGGCCTCTTGGCGCTTGGCGGCACGTTTGCGGCCAGCATGTTTGCCTGGCAGACGGTCGAGCTTGGTGTCTACGGCATCATTCTCAATGTCGTGGCGATCGGCGGCTGCCTCTATGCCAGCCGGCTAGACGCAAAACTCGGTTCGAAGGTGATCGTCACAGCCAGCCTGATCTGCCTGACCATCGCAACGCTCGGCATCGTCTCGACCGGCCCGGGCTATACCTTGTTCGGGCTGCTCCAGCTGCCGACAACCGATGCCGGCGGGCTTTTCGGCACCGCCGCGGAGAAAGCCTATATCGTCTTCGGTCTTCTGGTCGGGATTGCGTTCGGCCCGGTACAGGCCTCCTCCCGCTCCTACATGGCGCGCAGCGTCAGTGCTGACGAGGCGGGGCGATATTTCGGCATCTATGCCCTGTCCGGACGGGCGACGACCTTTCTGGCACCCGCCGCCGTTGCCACCGTGACCCTGATGACGGGATCGGCCCGTATCGGCATGATGGCCCTGGTGGTCTTCCTGGCCGTCGGCCTGCTGATCCTGATCCGGACTCCTTACCCGGCGAATAACGTGGCGCGAAAAGCGGCTGTCGGGCAACGATAGCCGAGGGGTTAGTCTCCAGCGTCATCCTCGGGCTTGACCCGAGGATCCATTTCCGGGACCTATGGATGGTCGGGTCAAGCCCGACCATGACGGCGGGGTGGGAGCTTGGTGTTCGACGTTATACCCCTCCCTCGCCAGCAGTCCGTGGGCGAACCCACAAGGCTCAAGCGACCCGCCTTCAATGCCGGAAATGGCGCATGCCGGTAAACACCATGGCAACGCCGGCCTCGTCGGCGGCGGCGATGACTTCCGGATCGCGCATCGAGCCGCCGGGCTGAATGACGGACGTGGCACCGGCTGCGATCATCGACAGGAGGCCATCGGCGAACGGCAGGAAGGCTTCCGAGGCAACGGCGGAACCGTGGGTGAGCGGCGCGGGAAGGCCGAGTGCCCTGGCGGCTTCTTCAGCTTTGAGGCCGGCGATGCGGGCGGAATCGACCCGGCTCATCTGGCCGGCGCCGATGCCGACGGTCTGGCCGTCCTTGGCGTAGACGACAGCATTGGATTTCACATGCTTCGCCACCTTGAAGGCGAATTTCATGTCCTCCAGCTCCTGCGCTGTCGGCGCCCGTTTGGTCACGACCTTCAGCTCCAGGTCCTCGACCATGCCATTGTCACGCGTCTGCACCAGCAGGCCGCCCGCAACCGTCTTTGCGGTCAGACCGGGGACACGCGGATCGGGAAGGGCGCCAGTGACGAGAAGGCGCAGGTTCGGCTTGCCAGCAACAATGCTCCTGGCGGCATCGCTGACCGAAGGCGCGATGATCACCTCGGTAAACAGCTTGACGATTTCCTCCGCCGTGGCGCCGTCAAGCTGCTGATTGAGCGCGATAATGCCGCCGAAAGCCGAGGTGGAATCGCAGGCCAGCGCGCGCTCATAGGCTTCAAGCAAAGTGGATCCCGTGGCAACGCCACAAGGATTGGCATGCTTGATGATGGCGACGGCCGGCGATTTTTCAGCCGGGAATTCGGCAACGAGCTCGAAGGCGGCGTCGGTGTCGTTAATGTTGTTGTACGAGAGCTGCTTGCCCTGCAGCAGGGTGGCGGTGGCAACGCCCGGGCGGTTCTCGCCGGTGATATAGAATCCAGCCTTCTGATGGGGATTTTCACCGTAGCGCATCTCTTCCTTCAGGACCCCGCCGACCGTGCGGTGAAGCGGCATCGGCGTGTCGAGGACTTCGGCGAACCAGCCGGAAATCGCGGTGTCATAGGCAGCCGTGCGGGCATAGGCCTTGGCGGCCATCTTCTGGCGGAAGCTGAAGGACGTAGCGGCACCCGTGCCAAGCTCGGCGAGAAGCGCTGAATAGTCGGACGCGTCGGTGATAACCGTGACATAGGCGTGGTTCTTGGCCGAGGCGCGGATCATCGCCGGGCCGCCGATATCGATATTCTCGACTGTCGTCGGGTAATCGCCGCCCTTGGCGCGGACATCCTCGAACGGATAGAGATTGATGACGGCCAGATCGATGCCGGTAATGCCATGTGTGGTCATTGCCTGGACATGATCCTCATCGTCGCGGATCGCCAGAAGGCCGCCATGCACGCCCGGATGCAGCGTCTTTACCCGACCATCCATCACCTCCGGAAAGCCGGTGAGCTCGGATACGTCGGTGACCGGCAGGCCGGCATCGGCAAGCACCTTGTGCGTGCCGCCGGTCGAAACCAGGTGAACGCCCTTCTGATGCAGCGCGCGCGCCAGATCGACGATACCGGTCTTGTCGGAGACCGAGAGGAGGGCGGTGCGGACAGTGACCTGATCCGGGGCGGGAATCTTCTTGGAGGCGACAGCCATCATCAAGCTCCTTGGTAGGCGCCGGATATCGGGAGGGTCTTCCGGCAAATGTCCGCCTGCCGTTAACACAGCTTTCCGCGTGAAGAAACCGCAGTCACGGCGATGAACGGCCTACCAGCGAGATTGTCACGCTTCGCGCGAAAAAATCCACTGGATTTCGGGCTGCGAGCCCGCTGCAAAGGTCACGGACAGCTGTGACGTCTTGCGCACGCCCGAAGGGTCGGCAAAGAAAATGTCTTCCTCGACCAGGACATCGCCATCGCGGCAGGTAAACAGCCAGACCTCACCATCCGGTGCGCTCAGGTAAACCTCATGGGCGCTGTGCTGACGGATATTGATCGACGGATGAATATGAAACCGCGCGACAGCGACGGCGGTATGGGTTTGCGCCGGTTCCGCGCCATCCGGCTGAACCAGCCGGTCGCGCCCACGGACAGCATTTCCCTGACCGTTGATGCCGATATCGCGCTCATGGACGAGGCCGAAGGCCTGGGCATAGCCATCATGGCTGGCAATAACAGCATCCGGCTGGCCGGCACGTTCCTCGCGCCGGACAGCGACCTTCGAGACGCCGCCGGTAACGATGGGACCGAGAAAACTAGACTGCGACAGTCGCGATGACGAACGATCGTTGATGGTCACCGTCGAATGCGCCGCCGTCAGGCGCGCCAGCTGGCGAAACCGGTCGCCGGCAAACTTTGGCGAACCGGAATTGATGACGAAGCGGTGGCGTCCCGACGACATTTCGAACGACAGGCAGCCGGCATGTGCGGTTCGCGACAATTCCGCCGAAAGCGGTTTGCCCGTGTCCATGATGACAACGACGTTGTTGTGCGCCAGGCGTTCGTACTGAAGGTGCGGCAACGCCTTGAAAGGCGCACCGGCAGTCTCGTCGTACCGCAGGACGGCCATGAGTTCATTGGCAAGCGTCGAGGTGGCGCCATTGAACAGGGCCAGTTCTCCGCCCTCATGGCGAAAGAAGCGCAGGGCCGGATACATCCGGTCGATGCAGGGGATCAGCCTGGCCGGCACGTCATGGCCGAGATTGACATAGGTCTGGCGCAGCGGCAGCAGATCGATCAGCAATTCCAGGCCGGTGCGTGGATTGCGCGAGCTGTGGCCGCCATCCGGCAGGATCTGACGGTCAAGTTCCTGATCAAGATTGCGCGCCGCCTTGCGGATCGTCGATTCCGACGCCGGCATGGCAACGGAGGCCATGGCAAGAGCAATGCGTGCCCGTAGCCGCGCTTCGCCGTCGCAGGTGGTGTCGGTGATATGGCGCAGATACCGCACCTGGAAGGCAAGGCTTTTGAGGAACCGGCGATAGAATGCATGCTCGGCATTGCGCAAAATGATCGGCGAATGCGACATCCACGCAATCAGTCGCTGGGAGATGATGTCGGCTTCCCAGGCGATGCCGCCGATATAGCCGCCATGCGTGACAATCCAGTCGTTGACGATATGGCGCAACCGGACGAAGGCCTCCTCCTCCTTGACCGAACGCATGTGGCGAACCCAGCCGAAAGAATGAAGCCGCACGGCGAATTCCTGCGATGGGAGATCCATCTCGAATGGAGATTCACCATCGGTTTCAAGCACGCGGCCAGCCAGCGGAAAGCGCCCCTCCAGGATTTCCTGAGCGACGAAGGGATCGACCGCCCTGAGATCGGTCGGCGCGACAATCAGCCGATCCGGCGTTGTCCCGGCAAAGCGCAGGGCGGAATTCCGGCCCAAGGCAAGACGGCGCGAGAAGCGGCGCCAGCCCTCACGCACATACAGATAAAGAAGCCTTTGCCGGTCTGAAATCTGCATTTTCGACGCCTGCGCGTCTCCTTACTCCCGGACTGGCCTCATGCGGCATTGAAAACCGGAATGACTGCAATCCGTACCAGATACTACCAGAACGACGATCGTGCCTGAAAAGTCGTTAAACTTTTATGGATCGCGCCTGTATTGTTTAGGCAAACGGACATGGAGCGTCAATTGACGCCCGCCATGTGCCTGTTGACAGGCTGTGGTTAAATCTTGCGACGAAGGACCACGGCGTAAAAACCGTCAAGGCCGCCGGAGAAACCGTCCTGCGGCTCGATCATTGCCGGTGTGGTGCGAAATTCACCCAGCGGCGTCACTGCATTTTCCAGACCCGGCCAGTCTTTTGGCGCGATTGCCACCCGTTCGCAGTTGCCATCGGCAAGCACACGTTGCGTTACCTCTTCACCTTCCCGCTTATCGAGTGAGCAGTTGGAAAAGACGACGAGACCGCCGGGCTTCACCAGCGTCAGCGCGTGGCGCAGCAGCTTTTCCTGCAGGACGGCCAGTTTCTCGATATCCTCCGGCCCCTTGGTCCACAGGACGTCCGGATGACGGCGGATCGTGCCGGTCGAGGAACACGGCGCATCGAGCAGGGCCGCATCGAACAGGTCATCAGCACGGAAATCGGCCATGTTGATTTCCCGGGTGACCGCTTCCAGTCCCAGCCGGGCGAGATTGCCCTGAAGACGCTTGAGGCGGCTTGCTGACTGATCGAGTGCGGTGACCTCGGCTCCGGCGAGAATGAGCTGTGCCGTCTTGCCGCCGGGTGCAGCGCAGAGGTCGATCACGCGTTTGCCGGCGAGCGAACCGAAAAGCTGGGCGGGAAGGGCGGCGGCGGCATCCTGCACCCACCATTCGCCGTCATCGAAACCGTCAAGCGCCGGCACCGCGCCGGAAAAACCGGCAAGACGGACCGAACCGGTCGGAAGAAGACGTCCGTTCAGACGTTCCGCCCAGCGTGGGGCATCCGACTTGACGGTCAGATCAATGGCTGCGGGCGTCAAAAGCGCTTCGGCGATGCGGGCGGCTTCATCGGCGCCGTAATAGGTTACCAGCCGTTTATGGAACCAGCCCGGAATCGCCGGGATTTTTTCACCGACATTTTCCAGCAGATCCTGCTTTTCACGCGCCATGCGGCGCAGCACAGCGTTAACGAGGCTGGCAAAGCGCTTGTTGCGCGGATCGATCTGCGCCTGCTCGACAGCGAGATCGACGGCGGAATGATCGGGAATATCGAGATAAAGGATCTGCGCGGCGGCCACCGTCAGCACGTGATCGAGCGCCCGGGCGCCTTCCGGCAGCGGATTTTGCAACAGCGAACCGATCATCGCCTCGATGCGTGGCAATTGCCGCAGCGCCGAGTTGAGGATAGCCCGAACCAGCGCGCGGTCGGCCTCGTTCAGTTCGCGATAGACCGGATTGCCGTTGCCGGCATCCAGCATGCCATCCAGCGATGTCTTGCGATCGACGACAGCGGCCAGCATCTTGGCAGCCGCCTGCCGGGCCCGGATTCCGGGCTTGTTGCTGCGTTCAAAGGCCGGATTCTCCGGAGACTGGCCGCGCAAGCGGGCCGGGCGGTTGTTTCGTTTCGGATGCGAAGCGTTCTTATGATCGTCAGACGTCAAGACCAGGGACCTTTCGGTGGTTCGGAACCACCGCGACCCCAGCCTGTCGGCGGCACGGAGCGCGATTTGCGCACCGGATTATCAGCCCTGACCGGCGGCGTCGAGACCGACTGCATCTCTTGCGCCATCTGCTGCAATGCCGCGATGCGGTTTTCCGTGGCCGGATGGGTGGAGAACAGATTGTCCATGCGCTCGCCGGAGAGCGGATTGATAATAAACATGTGTGCGGTGGCCGGATTGCGCTCAGCCTCGGCGTTCGGCACCTGATGGGCGAAGTTCGAGATCTTGGCGAGCGCAGATGCCAGCGCCAGCGGCTTGCCGCAAATTTCCGCGCCGCGCCGGTCGGCCGAATATTCGCGCGTCCGGCTGATCGCCATCTGCACGATCGCAGCAGCCAACGGCGCGACGATCATCGCCACCAGGATGCCGATGAAGCCGAGCGGATTATTATTTTCGCGATTGCCGCCGAAGAAGAAGGCGAAGTTTCCAAGCATGGAGATCGCGCCCGCAAGCGTCGCGGTCAGCGTCATCGTCAGCGTGTCGCGGTTTTGCACGTGGGCGAGTTCATGCGCCATGACACCAGCGACTTCATCATAGGACAGCGCGTTCAAAAGCCCGGTGGACGCCGCCACCGCCGCATTTTCAGGATTGCGTCCCGTGGCAAAGGCATTCGGCTGCGGATTGTCGATGACATAGACTTTCGGCATCGGCAGTCCGGCGTTCGCCGCAAGATCGCGGACAATGCCGTAATATTCCTGGGCCGAGCGCTCGTCGACCTCCTGCGCGCGGTACATGCGCAGCACCATGCTGTCGGAGTTCCAGTAGGAAAAGAAGTTCATACCGGCGGCAATGACCAGAGCAATCATCATGCCACCCTTGCCGCCGATGAGAAAACCGACCGCCATGAACAGTGCGGTCATGAAGGCCAGAAGCATCGCGGTGCGCATAAGGTTCATCAGTCGGTCTCCAACGTTTGCCGATGTTTCACGTGAATCACGGGTTTCGCTTGAACAAAGGTTTCCTATATGATGGGGACATTAGGCGCTTTCTTCAACTTTTTCGCGGAAATTCACATGCAGAACGACAACGACAATTTGCCGGTGGAGCCGCGCAAACCTCTTTCGCCGGCGGCAGAGCGGGCGCTGGCCGAAGCTGAGGAACGCCGCAGGCTGCAAAAACCTGTCGAACTCCCGGAAGAACTGGGCGGACGCGGTGGGGCCGAGCCGTCTCGCTTCGGCGACTGGGAAATCAACGGCCGGGCGATCGATTTCTAAGGAAATAATTCCTGTTGAGTTCACGATAGGAACGGTATATTTTCCTATTCATGATGTTTCGCCTGATCCCACACCTTATCGTCGCTCTCGCAGTGCTGTCGCCGGCTTCTCCTTCGTCTGCTTCTGAATCCGGCAAACGAATCGAGATCGCCGGGCCGGTGACCGCAGACGTCATTCGCGTCATTGATGGCGACACGATCCTGGTAGCGGCGAGACCCTGGCCGCAACAGACCATGGAAGTCTATGTGCGGCTGCGCGGCATCGATGCGCCGGAGCTGAAATCGGCCTGCGCAGCCACCCGGGATGCCGGCCGACAGGCACGTGCAGCGCTTGCGCACCTGACCAGCGATCAGGGCGAAATCCAGCTCACACATATTTCCGGCGACAAGTATTTTGGCAGGGTTGTCGCCGATATCAGCTTTTCCGACGGGCGGAATCCGGCTCAGGAAATGCTGTCGGCGGGCTACGTCTCGCCCTATGACGGCGGCCGCAAGTCGAAGGCCTGCTCTTCCTGGTAGGTATCCGAGCCATCCGACGTCGAATGGCTCGGAACTTGCGTCACTTCTTGTTTTGGCGATTGGCGATCAGGTCATCGACGACGGCCGGATCGGCGAGCGTCGAGGTATCGCCGAGCGAGCCGAAATCGTCCTCGGCGATCTTGCGCAGGATACGGCGCATGATCTTGCCGGAGCGGGTTTTCGGCAGGCCGGGCGCAAACTGGATCTTGTCCGGCGAAGCGATGGCACCGATTTCCTTGCGGACATGGGCGATAAGCTCTTTGCGCAGCTCTTCCGAGCCGGTCTGGCCAACCATCAGGGTGACATAACTATAAATGCCCTGTCCCTTGATATCATGCAAATAACCGACGACGGCGGCTTCAGACACTGCATCATGGCTGACAAGCGCCGATTCGACTTCGGCGGTGCCCATGCGATGGCCGGAGACATTCAGGACGTCATCGACCCGGCCGGTGATCCAGTAATAACCGTCCTCGTCGCGGCGGCAGCCGTCACCGGTGAAATATTTGCCCTTGTAAGTCGCGAAATAGGTCTGGATGAAGCGTTCGTGGTCGCCATAGACGGTGCGCATCTGGCCGGGCCAGCTGTCGGTGATGCAGAGATTGCCGTCGGCCGCTCCCTCGATCACCTTGCCTTCGCCATCAACCAGCTGCGGCTGTACGCCGAAGAAGGGACGGGTGGCCGAACCCGGCTTCAACGCCGTAGCGCCGGGCAGCGGGGTGATCAGGATGCCACCAGTCTCCGTCTGCCACCAGGTATCGACCACCGGGCAACGGCCGTCGCCGACCACTTGATAGTACCATTCCCAGGCTTCCGGATTGATCGGTTCGCCGACGGAGCCGAGCGTGCGCAGCGATTGTCGCTTGGAACGCGTCACGAAAGCGTCACCCTGGCCCATCAGCGCCCGGATTGCGGTCGGGGCGGTGTAGAAGATATTGACCTTGTGCTTGTCGACCACGTCCCACAGACGGCCGGCGTCCGGATAGGTCGGGACGCCTTCGAACATCAGGGTCGTGGCGCCATTCGCCAGCGGGCCGTAGACGATATAGGAATGGCCGGTGACCCAGCCCACATCGGCGGTGCACCAGTAGATATCGCCGTCGTGATAGTCGAAGACGTACTGATGCGTCATCGAGGCATAGACGAGATAGCCGCCGGTCGTGTGCAAAACGCCCTTCGGCTTGCCGGTCGAACCGGATGTGTAGAGAATGAACAGCGGGTCTTCCGCGTTCATCTTCGCCGGCGGACAATCGGCTTCGACATTGGCAACAGCCTGATGGTACCAGATGTCGCGCTCGGAAACCCAGGCGATCTTGCCCGCCGTGCGGCGTACCACAATCACCGACTTGACGTCGACGCCGCCGCGGCTGGCGATCTCGATGGCCTGGTCGGTATTGGCCTTCAGCGGGATCGGCTTGCCGCCGCGCAGGCCTTCATCGGCGGTGATGACGACAGTGGATTGGCAATCGACGATGCGGCCGGCCAGCGCGTCGGGCGAGAACCCGCCGAAAACGATGGAATGCACAGCCCCGATGCGGGTGCAGGCCAGCATCGCATAGGCCGCTTCCGGGATCATCGGCATATAGATGGTGACGCGATCGCCTTTTTGGACGCCGTTTGCCTTCAGCACATTGGCGAGACGGCAGACATGCTCGTGGAGTTCGCGGTAGGTGATCTTCCTGTCGTCATAGGGATTGTCACCCTCCCAGATGATCGCCACCTGATCACCGCGCTTTTCCAGGTGCCGGTCGATGCAATTGTAGGAGACGTTGGTGACGCCATCCTCGAACCACTTGATCGAAACATCACCCTCGAAGGAGGTATTCTTGACCTTTGTATAGGGCGTAAACCAGTCGATACGCTTGCCATGTTCTCCCCAGAAGGCTTCAGGATCCGTGACGCTTTGCTCGTACCACGCCCGATAGGTCGTATCGTCGATAAGAGCACGTTTCCGGGCAGATTCCAGGATCGGATAGGTTTTGGCAGACATAATGATTTCCTCCCTGCGCAGGCAGTTTCAGGCGGCACATCTCCTCGTGCGCACCCGTTTCGGGCGCCATACATATCAGGTCAAGACACGGCGTCCATTAGACAAAAGGTCATTTATTCAAGAAGAATTGCATTTCTACGACGACGAGGGTATAGAGGCGCTAATTTCCCGGAAATTAAAGTGGTTACACCCCACGGCCCGCGACACCGGCGCGGACGGACAGAAGGACTATATCCATGGCTCAACAACTGCTTATGCCCAAAGCGACGGCCGTATGGCTTGTTGACAACACTGCTCTGTCGTTCGAACAGATCGCCACGTTCTGCAAGCTGCACCCGCTTGAAGTCAAGGCAATCGCCGACGGTGAATCCGCGCAGGGCATCAAGGGCCTCGACCCGATCGCCACCGGTCAGCTGTCGCGCGACGAGATCGCCCGCGCCGAGGGCAATCCGAACCACAAGCTGAAGATTTCCGAACCGAAGGTTCGCGTCCCCGACAGCAAGCGCAAGGGCCCGCGTTATACCCCGGTCTCCAAGCGCCAGGACCGCCCGAACGCCATTTTGTGGCTGGTGCGCAATCATCCTGAACTGAAGGACGCCCAGATCTCGCGTCTCGTCGGCACCACCAAGTCGACGATCGAGCAGATCCGCGAGCGCACCCACTGGAACTCGACCAACCTGACCGCGATGGACCCGGTGACGCTTGGCCTGTGCACGCAGATCGACCTCGACCTTGAAGTCGAACGCGCGTCCAAGGGCCGCCCGCTGCCAACCGCCGCCGAACTGGGCGCGACGCTGGAAGCCTCGAAGGAAACGGAAAAACTGCCATTTTCCTATGAGCGCGAGGAGGAAAAGGAAATCGACGCCGACGCCGTTTTCTCCAAGCTCAAGGCCCTCAAGTCCGACCGCAAGGACGAGGACGAGGACGACGCCTACTGATTGGAGCGCATCGCTCCCGACGAGAAAACCCGGATCGCTCCGGGTTTTTTTGTGCCTTGAGACTTCTGTGATGCGTTTCAGCAGTGAACGATGAGACTCCGGCTAAGGATCGCCGGTCCTCAGCTATACGCCGATACCTCGGGCATGCAGGGCGGCAGCGATTTCCTCAAGCACGGCCGGGTCGTCGATCGTTGCCGGCATCTTCCAGCTCTCACGATCGGCGATCTTCTGCATCGTACCGCGCAGGATTTTTCCCGATCGCGTCTTGGGCAGACGCTTGACGCAGATCACCGTCTTGAACGCGGCGACCGGTCCGATGCGCTCGCGAACAAGACCGACAACCTCTTTTTCGATATCCGCTGTTTCACGGGAAACATTGGCATTGATGACCAGAAAGCCGGCGGGCACCTGGCCCTTGATGGGATCGGCAATGCCGATGACGGCACATTCGGCCACGTCGGCATGGCTGGCACAGATTTCCTCCATCGCGCCGGTGGACAGGCGGTGGCCGGCGACATTGATGATGTCGTCGGTGCGCGACATGATGAAAATGTAGCCGTCCTCGTCGATGTAGCCGGCGTCCGCCGTGCGGTAGTAGCCGGGAAATTCGGCAAGGCAGGTGTCACGAAACCGTTGATCGGCATTCCAGAATGTCGGCAGGCAGCCGGGCGGCATCGGCAGCTTGATGACGATATTGCCCAGCGTTCCGGACCCCACGGGATGACCGGCATCATCCAGCACCCGAACGTCATATCCCGGCAAGGGCACTGCGGCCGAACCATATTTCACCGGCAGCAAACCGAGCCCGATCGGATTTCCGGCCACCGGCCAGCCCGTTTCCGTCTGCCACCAGTTATCGATGACGGGAACCTTCAGTTTTGCTTCCGCCCAGGCGACCGTGTCCGGGTCTGCGCGTTCGCCTGCCAGAAACAACGCCCTGAATTTCGCAAGATCGCGCCGGCGGATTAACTCGCCCTGCGGATCCTCCTTGCGGATGGCGCGAAAGGCTGTCGGCGCGGTAAACAGCGTGGTCACGCCGTGCTGCTCGATAACCCGCCAATAGGCGCCGGCGTCGGGCGTGCCCACCGGCTTCCCCTCATAGAGAATTGCCGTGCTGCCATTCAACAGCGGTCCATAGACGATGTAGCAGTGACCGACGACCCAGCCGATATCGGACGCCGCCCAGAAAACTTCGCCCGGCTTGATGCCGAAGAAGTGCTGCATCGACCATTTGAGCGCAACCATGTGGCCGCCATTGTCGCGCACAACGCCTTTCGGCTGGCCGGTCGTCCCTGATGTATACAGGATATAGAGCGGATCGGTCGCCAGAACCGGCGTACAGGAAACCTCGGCGCGCCGCTGTTTTGCCGACGCCACAACGGCGGCGAAATCGATGTCACGTCCCATCTGCAACTCGGCCTTCAACATTGTCCGTTGAAAGACAAGGCAGTGCGCCGGCTTGTGCCGGCTGATCCCGATGGCCGCGTCGAGCAACGGTTTGTAGGCGATCGTTTTTCCGGCCTCGATGCCGCAACTGGCCGACACAACCAGTTTCGCCTCGCTGTCGGTGATGCGCGTCGCCAGTTCGCTTGCCGCGAAACCGCCGAAAACGACCGAGTGAACAGCGCCGATGCGGGCAGCCGCCAGCATGGCGAACACAGCCTGCGGGATCATCGGCATGTAGATAATGATCCGGTCGCCCTTGCCGATACCCAGATCCTGATAGACGGACGCGAGTGCGACGACCTCATCAAGCATGGCACCATAGGTCCAGTGCTCAATTGTGCCGGTGACGGGACTGTCATAGATCAGGGCATTCTGATCGGCCAGGCCCCGGGCAACCTGACGGTCCAGACAATTGAAGCAGGTACTGGTTTCGCCGCCGGGAAACCAGCGTCCGTAAACGCCGAGGCTTGGATCGAAAACCTGATCAAACGGCCGGAACCAGTCAATCTCCCGCGCCGCTTCAGACCAGAAAGTTTCGGGATCCTGTTTCCACGCGCCGTAAACGTCGGAATAGCTGCTCGCCATCACCGTCTCCTCCACTCCCAATACCGGACAAGCCGGCCTCCGCAGGGAGCATAGGAGATTGGCGCGGCACGGAGAAGCCAGACGAAAGCGTTAGACCATTTAGCCGCTCAGCAGACTAACGTGTGCCGAAGATCGCCGAACCGACGCGCACGCCGGTCGCGCCAAATTGAACCGCTACATCAAAATCGCCGGACATGCCCATGGAGAGCTTTTCCAGGCCGCAGCGTTCGGCAAGCTTGGCAAGCAGCGCAAAATGCGGGCCGGGGTTTTCGTCCGCCGGCGGGATGCACATCAATCCTTCGACGGGGATGCCGATCGTTTCGCGGCACAGCGTGACGAAGGTCACAGTATCATCCGGCGCGATACCCGCCTTCTGCGGCTCAAGCCCGGTATTAACCTGGACATACAGGCGAACGGGCTTGCCCTGCAGGGCGATTTCAGCGGCGACGGCACGTGCGATCTTCTCCCGGTCTATGGTCTCGATGACATCGAACAAGGCCACGGCATCCGCCGCCTTGTTGGATTGCAGCGGGCCGATCAGGTGAAGCTCGATATTAGCGTTTTCCGCCTTCAGCTCAGGCCACTTGCCCTGCGCCTCCTGCACCCGGTTTTCGCCGAAAATCCGCTGCCCCGCCGCAAGCACGGGACGGACCGCATCGGCATCGAAAGTCTTGGAGACTGCAACGAGCGATGCGGCGCCCAAGGGACGATTGGCGCTATCCTCTGCATCGCGAATCCGGCTCAAGACATCGTTCAACCGTTCTTCCACGCTCATCACCATCGTCTCCATCACGTTCCGGTCCGCCTGGCGCAATAGTCAAACTGAATGCGACTGCCAAGCCGTAATCGCCGGAT
Source organism: Pararhizobium sp. YC-54 (assembly GCF_025847205.1). GTDB lineage: Bacteria > Pseudomonadota > Alphaproteobacteria > Rhizobiales > Rhizobiaceae > Pararhizobium. The sequence goes on from NZ_JAOYTH010000003.1 coordinate 406,231, forward strand.
GCCTGCCAAATGCCGCAAAGTTTCGCCTCAAAGCCTTCCAAAACTTGACGCTACGCTTGTTTCATGGTGAAGGTCACGCCAAATATCCAGGGGATTGATTTCCCCTCGCCCAAATTTCCGGAACATCGATCATATGGCTACCGAACGTTACAATCCGCGCGATTCTGAACCCCGCTGGCAACAGGAATGGGAGCAGAAGAACGTCTTCACCACAGACAACGACGACCCGCGCGAAAAATATTACGTGCTCGAGATGTTCCCCTATCCGTCGGGCCGGATCCACATGGGCCATGTCCGCAACTACGCCATGGGCGACGTTGTCGCGCGCTACAAGCGGGCACGGGGCTACAATGTGCTGCATCCGATGGGCTGGGACGCTTTCGGCATGCCGGCCGAAAATGCCGCCATGGAGCGCGGCGTGCATCCGGCCGCCTGGACCTATCAGAACATTGCCTCGATGAAGGCGCAGCTGAAGGTGATGGGCCTGTCGCTCGACTGGTCGCGCGAGTTCGCCACCTGCGATGTTGAATACTACCAGCACCAGCAGCACCTGTTCGTGGATTTCCTCGAAAAGGGCCTCGTCTACCGCAAACAGTCGAAGGTCAACTGGGACCCGGTCGACAACACGGTTTTGGCCAACGAGCAGGTGATCGACGGGCGCGGCTGGCGCTCCGGCGCCCTGGTCGAACAGCGCGAACTCACTCAGTGGTTCTTCCGCATCACCGATTTCAACCAGGACCTGCTCGATTCGCTCGACACGCTGGACCAGTGGCCGGAAAAGGTCCGGCTGATGCAAAAAAACTGGATCGGCCGCTCTGAAGGCCTGACCATCCGCTGGGAGATCGTACCGGGCACCGGTGCTACGGACGAAACCGAGGTCACTGTTTATACGACCCGTCCCGATACGCTGTTTGGCGCCTCCTTCCTGGCGATTGCCGCCGATCACCCGCTGGCCCGGCAGGCCGCCGCAGGAAACCCGGAGATCGAGGCTTTCTGCGAGGAAACCCGTCGCGCCGGCACGTCGTTGGCAGCGCTGGAGACGGCTGAGAAAAAGGGCATAGACACCGGCATTCGCGTGAAGCATCCGCTCGATCCGAGCTGGGAACTGCCCGTTTACGTCGCCAATTTCGTGTTGATGGATTACGGTACCGGCGCAATTTTCGGCTGCCCCTCCGGCGACCAGCGCGACCTCGATTTCGCCCGCAAATACGATCTCCCGGTCGTGGCCGTGGTGATGCCGAAAGACGGCGACGCGGCAAGCTTTGCCATTGGCAGCGAAGCCTATATCGGCGACGGCGTCATGATCAATTCGCGATTTCTGAACGGCCTGACGATCGAAGACGCCTTTGAAAAGGTGGCATCGACGCTGGAACAGGCCACGATCGGCGATGCGCCTCAGGCCGAGCGCAAGGTCAATTTTCGCCTGCGTGACTGGGGTATCTCCCGGCAGCGCTATTGGGGTTGCCCGATCCCGGTCATCCATTGCGACGACTGCGGCGTCATACCGGTGCCGAAGGCTGATCTTCCGGTGAAACTGCCTGATGACGTGACCTTCGACAAGCCGGGCAATCCGCTCGACCGGCACCCGACCTGGCGCCACGTTTCCTGCCCGCAATGCGGCAAGGACGCGCGCCGCGAGACCGACACGATGGATACATTTGTCGATTCGTCCTGGTATTTCGCCCGTTTCACCGCACCCTGGGAAAGCAAGCCGACCAATCCGGCCGCCGTTGATCACTGGCTGCCCGTTGATCAATACATCGGCGGCATTGAGCACGCGATCCTCCACCTGCTCTATTCGCGGTTCTTTACCCGGGCAATGAAAGCCACGGGCCATGCCGGCCTCGACGAGCCCTTCAAGGGCCTGTTCACGCAGGGCATGGTCGTGCATGAAACCTATAGCCGCGGGCAGGGCGCCCAGCGCGAATGGGTGACGCCGGCCGAAATCATCATCGTCGAGACCGATGGCAAGCGGCAGGCCAGCCTGATCGAAACCGGCGAACCGATTACCATCGGCTCGATCGAGAAAATGTCGAAGTCGAAAAAGAACGTTGTCGACCCCGACGATATCATTGCCTCCTATGGCGCTGATACCGCGCGGTTCTTCGTTCTCTCCGACTCGCCGCCTGATCGCGATGTGATCTGGTCGGAGGCCGGCGTCGAAGGCGCACACCGGTTCGTCCAGCGCCTGTGGCGGCTGATTTCGGAAGCATCCGATGCGCTGAAGGCGACCGAAGCAAAGCCTGCATCCGGCGGTCCGGCTCTTGCGGTCTCGCAGCTGACCCACAAGACGCTGAAGGCCGTTCAGGCCGACTACGACAAGCTCGCCTTCAACAAAGCCGTGGCGCGGCTCTATGAGCTCGTCAATGCCCTTGCCAACCCGCTGACACAGGTTGCGGCGGGTACCGCAGATCAGGCGACGACCGCGGCCGTCAAGGACGCCGTATCGATCCTGATCAGCCTGGTGGCGCCGATGATGCCGCATCTGGCCGAGCAGTGCTGGCAGGAGATCGGCGGAACGGGGCTGATTGCCCAGACGACATGGCCGGTTTACAGCGAAGCGCTGGTGGCTGAAAACGAAGTAACCATGCCGGTGCAGATCAACGGCAAGAAGCGCGCCGATTTGACAATTGCGCGCGATGCGGATCAGACTGCGATCGAGAACGCCGTTCTGGCGCTCGACCCCGTCAGGACTGCATTGAACGGACAAAGCCCGAAGAAGATCATCGTCGTGCCGCAGAGGATCGTGAATGTCGTTGTCTGAAAAAGCTCAAAGATACGCGCAGATTCTGGCTTTCGGCACACTCGCGGCCCTGGCAGGCTGCCAGGTCAAGCCGCTCTATTCGGACGGCCCCCAGGGAAAGCCCGCCCAGGCGCTCGCATCGATCGAAATCTCCGACGCTGACGACCGCGTCGAGCAGGAAGTACGCAATGCGCTGATCTTCCTGACATCTGGCGGCGCAGGCGAACCGGCGAACCCGCAATACAAGCTGGCTCTGAACATCACCAGCGAGATCCAGGGCGTTCTGTATGATCAGAACACCACCGACGACAATACCGATACCGCCGGTGCCGGCCGCGTCGTCGTCATGGCCGATTATAACCTGACACGCGCCGATACGGGCGAAACCGTGCGCTCCGGCAATCGCAGCGCCGTCTCGCTGGTCGACTTTCCAAATCAGGAATTTGCCAAGGTTCGCGCCAGACGCGATGGCGAAAAGCGGGCTGCCAAGGAACTGGCCGAAATTATCCGCGCCGATCTCGCAGCGGCGCTCGGCCGCTGAGCAATCAGCCTCATAAGGTGGCGGTATGACCGAGATCAAATCGCACGAATTCGAGCAGTTCCTGCAGCGTCCGCTGCGGGATGACCGTATCTACCTGATCTACGGTCCCGACCGCGGCCTGGTTTCGGAGCGCGCCGCCCAGATTGCAGCCAAAAGCGGCGTCGCTCTCGACGACCCGTTTTCGCTGATCCGGCTCGACGGTTCCGACCTGCAGCAAAACCCGGGTCGCCTTATGGACGAGGTCAATACGATCGGTCTGTTCGGTGGCGAAAAACTCGTCTGGCTTCGCACGTCGGGGACGGAGAAAGCGCTGGTCGATAGCCTCACCGCGCTCTCAAAGGAGCCGCCGGAGGCCAGCTATGTCGTCATCGAAGCTGGCGATCTCAAAAAGGGAACTGGCATTCGCAAGATCGGCGAAACCAGTCGGTCGGTGATATCGATCGCCTGCTACAGCGACGACGCACGTGCGCTGAATGGCCTGATCGATCAGGAACTTGGACTGGAAGGCCTGCGCATCTCGCCCGCGGCGCGCGAGCGGCTGAATGAAGCCCTTGGCGGCGACCGGATCGCCTCGCGCAACGAGATCCGCAAACTGGCGCTCTATTGCCGGGGCATGACCTTGATCGAAGAAGAACATGTGCTGGAGATCGTCGGCGACGCTAGCGCCATTTCAGTCGATGATGCGATAGACGCTGTCCTCAAGGGCGACACGGATGGCCTTCAGCATGCCATCCGCAAGATCGTCGCATCGAAGACGGCGATCTTTCTGGTGCTGCAGGCCTGTCTCAAGCAGTTTCAACTGCTGGACCTGATGCGGGCGGAAATGGACGACAAGCGGCAACAGCCCACCCAGGTTGTGGCCACGCTCGGCCGCCATTTGCATTTCCGTCGCAAGCCACTGATCGAAGCTGCCTTGAAAACCTGGACCCTGCCGGCCATCCGGCGGGAACTCGGCCGGCTGCAGGCGGCGATCTTTCAAAGCCGCACCCGGCAGAGCCTGGAAAACAGTATCGCCATGCAGACATTGCTGGCGATTACACTGCAATCGGCGCGCAGATAGAGCTTATCTAGCTGATAATATTAGATCTTAATGATTTGTTTCGGGAACGAATCGATCTCAACGCCGCTCGAGAAGCCGGCAGATCTCTTCGAGCTGGTCGAGCGTCTTATACGAAATCCGCAGCTGCCCGCCTGATACCTTGTGATTGACCGTAACGTCCAGCCCCAAGCTGTCGGACAATGTGCGCTCGAGCGCCAGCGTGTCGGCATCCTTTTCCTCCTTGGGGGAGGGCTTGCCATAGCTCGGGTCGTTCTGGGCACGGATATCGTTCTGCGCCAGCCGCTCGGTATCACGCACGGACAGGCCCTTGGCGACGATCGAACGGGCCAGAGTCACCGGATCGGACGTCGGAATAAGCGCGCGCGCATGGCCGGCGGATAATGTGCCGGATGACAGCATGTCACGGACCGGCTCCGGCAGCTTCAGGAGCCGCAGGCTATTGGCCACATGACTCCGGCTCTTGCCGATGATTTCGCCGAGATCATTCTGCGTATACCCATGTTCCGCGATCAGCTGATCGTAGCCGAGCGCTTCTTCGAGCGGATTAAGGTCGGATCGCTGAACGTTTTCAACAATGGCGATCTCAAGCGCCGTGCGATCATCGACATCGCGAACGATAACGGGAATATCGGTAAACCCGGCCAACTGAGCGGCGCGCCAGCGACGCTCGCCCGCAATAATCTCGTAGCGTTCGTCAGCGATGGTGCGAACGACGACGGGCTGCACGATGCCATGCTGGCGAATGGAGCTTGCCAGGTCCTGCAATTCGGCTTCGTCAAAGGTCCGCCGTGGATTGCGCGGGTTGCGAGCGACAAACTCGATCGGAATACGTCTGTCGGCGTTGACGGGAGCCACAGGGCTGCTCGCCTGCAAGGGCTGGTCCATCTCGCCGATCAAGGCCGCGAGGCCGCGGCCAAGTCTTCTTCTCGAATTGTCGTCATTCATCGTCTGCACTCACACTTATTCGTTACGATGTCGAATCGATTGCTGCTCAGGCTGCCTTCCGCAGCCGTTCGCGCTGGATTACTTCGGACGCCAGCTGAAGGTAGGCCTGGCTACCGGCGCATTTGAGATCATACAGGATCGCCGGCTTACCGTAGGAGGGAGCCTCGGACACGCGAACATTGCGCGGTATCAACGTATGATAGACCTTTTCACCAAGGTGGGTCCGGACGTCATTGACCACCTGTTGTGCCAGATTGTTGCGGGAATCAAACATGGTGAGGACAATGCCCTGAATATCAAGCGTCGGGTTGACCGTTCGGCGCACCTGATCGACGGTTTCGAGCAGCTGGCTGAGCCCTTCCAGTGCGAAGAACTCGCATTGCAACGGCACCAGGACCGAATGGGCCGCAGCCATCGCGTTCATCGTCAGGAGATTGAATGAAGGGGGGCAATCAACGAGGACATAGGAATAGGCAAGCGCCTCAGGGGAGGCGAGGGCCTTGCGCAGACGGAACACCCGGTCGCTGGCTGAAGAAATCTCCATCTCGACGCCGAGAAGGTCCATGGTCGATGGCACGATCGAGAGATTGGGAACGACCGTATCCTGGACGATATCCGCAATACTGTGAGAACCGATCATCAGTTCGTAGGAGGAGAGCTTTCGATCGCGCCGCTGGATGCCGAGACCTGTGCTTGCATTGCCCTGCGGATCCAGATCGACGATCAGGACTTTTTCGCCGATGGCAGCCAAAGCGGTTGCAAGATTGATGGCGGTGGTGGTTTTCCCCACTCCGCCCTTTTGATTAGCAATCGTGATAATCCGGTTTTTCTTGCCTATCATGCCGCAGTCCGCCGTTATTAGATTTTCCGCGAAAGGTTTGCGATTTCGAGAACCACGGAGTCCGCCTCGACGACGCTCTGATGTTTTACCAGATCAAACTGAAAGCGGCTAACGGCTTTATCGACTTCCAGCTGATAATCCCGGCCTTTGTGGAAGAATGCACGCGGTTTATTCTCCGCAGTCATCCAGGGCGCACAGTAATCGAGGAGTTGGCTGAGGTCAGCCAGCGCTCGCGCGGAGACGGCATCGCATTGCGGGATCACGCTCACCGCATCCTCGATCCGAATCGGATGGACCGAGCCCCGCGCACCCGTTTCGTTCAACGCCACGCGCAGGAACGCGGCCTTCTTATTGTTGCTCTCGACGAGATGAACCCAGCCGTCGCCCAGTTCAGCCAGAAAAATGGCGGTGATGATCCCGGGGAATCCCCCACCGCTGCCGAGATCCACCCATCGCTTCGGGCCTGGAAACAGCTGAAAGATTTGCGCGCTGTCAGATATGTGACGCTGCCATAAGTCTGACAGCGTCGATGGCGCAACCAGGTTGATCGACTTGGCCCATTTCTGAAAGAGGCTGGCAAAATGTTCGAGTCTGTCTGACGTTTCACGTGAAACACGCAATCCGTTTAGCTCACGGGAAGGACTCGCAATCATTGAATCGCCTGCTTGGAATACGCCGTTGAAGTGTGATTTGCCTTGCGGATATGCGCCAGGATCAGGGATATAGCCGACGGTGTGATCCCGTCGACCTTCATGGCCTGCGCCAAATTGCGCGGTTTTGCCGCTCTTAGTTTTTGCTTCAACTCATTCGACAGACCGGACAGTGAATCGAAATCGAAGTCATCCGGGATGAGGCGGCCTTCTTCGCTGCGGACACCGGCAATATCCGATGCCTGCCGGTCCATGTAGACCGCATAGGTCGCATCAATCTCCAGAGCCTCGGCGAGCTTTCTGTCAATCGCTGCCAGTTCCGGCCACACCGCGCTCAGCGATTGAATGGAATGGTCGGCATAGGATAAGAGCTCGAATGCCGATCGGCGCTGACCATCCAGGTTCAGCTTCAATCCATATGTCCGCCCTTCGGTTGGCGTCACGGTCAAAGATTTCAACAACTGCCTGTTGCTAGCAATATCGGCAACCCATTTGCTGAACTTGGCCGTCCGGTCAGCAGAGACGCAACCGAGCGACATTGCCTCAGGAGTGAGGCGGATATCCGCATTGTCAGCCCGCAGGGACAGACGATACTCGGCACGCGAGGTAAACATCCGGTAGGGCTCGGCAACGCCGCGCGACGTCAGGTCGTCGATCATCACACCGATGTAAGAATTGGTGCGGCTGAACACGTGCGGTGCATTTCCAGCGCAAAGCAAGGCGGCATTCAAGCCGGCGACCAGACCTTGAGCGCCAGCTTCCTCGTAGCCGGTGGTGCCATTGATTTGCCCGGCAAGAAACAATCCCGGGATTTTGCGGACTTCCAAGGACAAAGAAAGCTCGCGCGGATCAACGTGGTCGTACTCGATGGCGTAGCCTGGCTGCAGGATAGTGACCCGTTCCAGCCCGGGAATTGTCTGAATGAAAGCCTGCTGAACATCCTCCGGCAGTGATGTCGAAATTCCGTTGGGATAAACCGTATCGTCATCGAGGCCTTCCGGCTCCAGAAAAATCTGGTGGCCGTCCCGCTCACCGAACTTAACGATTTTGTCTTCAATAGACGGACAATATCGCGGGCCAACACCCTCGATCTGGCCGGAATACATTGCGGATTTACCCAGGTTATCAGAGATGATTTTGTGCGTCGCATCGGTCGTCCGCGTAACACCACATTCGATCTGCCGGTTGACGATTGTCTCTGTCATGAAGGAGAATGGAACAGGGTCTTCATCGGCGCCCTGCCGGCCGACGGATTGCCAGTCAATGGTCTTACCATCCAGCCGGGCTGGTGTGCCTGTCTTCAGGCGGCCGAGACGCAGGCCGCAACGCTCCAGCGTTCCGGATAGCCCGAGCGACGGGTCTTCCCCGACGCGGCCGGCGGGGATTTTGCGATTACCGATATGAATAAGGCCGCGCAAAAAGGTTCCCGTGGTCAGCACGGCCGCACCGCAGGAAATATGCCGTCCGCTCGCGAGAATAATTCCGCTGACGCGACCGCCTTGCAGCTGCAGGTCAAACGCATCGCCTTCGACAACATCAAGGTTTTCGATCGCCTGAATTTCCGCCTGCATCGCTTGGCGATAAAGTTTCCGGTCCGCCTGGGTACGGGGGCCACGCACTGCGGGACCCTTCCGGCGGTTCAGCAACCGAAACTGAATCCCGGCAGCATCCGCGACACGCCCCATGAGACCATCCATGGCATCGATCTCACGAACAAGATGACCTTTCCCCAAGCCGCCGATGGCGGGATTGCAGGACATGATCCCGATCGTGTCGCGCTTATGCGTCACCAAAGCAGTTTTTGCGCCCATCCGGGCGGCTGCACTTGCCGCTTCGCAGCCGGCATGGCCACCGCCAATAACAATGACATCATAATCGTACATTAAACCGTCTCCATCACGGTATTACGGAAGCGAATCGTTTCACGTGAAACATCCAGTTAGACTCGCCAGCGTTGTATTAGGGATTGCATCTTATTTTCCGATGCAAAACTCCGAAAAGATCACACCAAGCAGATCCTCGACATCAACCCGTCCGGTGATCCGTCCGAGGGCGTCTCCCGCCTGCCGCAAATACTCGGCCTGAATATCAAGCCCGCGATTTGATTGCGTCAAACTCATATCGATCGCTGAACGAGCCTGCTGCAAGCAACTCACATGCCTTTTTCGGGTCGGCAAAGACAGCGCGTTCCGACCGGACAAATCAGGCAGAAAAGCCGTGACGACCTCTATAAGCCGTTCAATGCCTTCACCCGTGACTGTCGAAATCAGCACGTCGGCGCTGGCGCTGGCCTTATCCCACAAAAGAGGTGCCCGATCAATCTTGGTCCCGACACGAACAATGGGCTTGCCCTGATCAAATCCCGCCAGCTGCGCGAAACCTTCGGGTGTATCCGCCAGCAACAGGATTACATCCGCCTGATCCATTGTCAGGCGAGCACGGCGAATCCCTTCCTGCTCGATCCTGTCATCCGTCTCCCGGAGACCTGCGGTATCGAATAATTGAACGCTGAATCCGGCTAAGGATAGGTCGACCGACAGGACATCCCGTGTCGTGCCGGCAATATCGGTCACGATGGCCACATCGCGGCGGGCCAAATGGTTGAGAAGACTGGATTTTCCGGCATTCGGTTCACCGGCGATGACAATCTTCAAGCCGTCCCGGATGATTTCAGCGATGCCGGCGCCTTCCAGGTGGTCAGCAATCTCTACCTTGAGATTGCGCATATCGTCCCAGATCTTCGCGGCGACAGAGCCGGGTACGTCGTCCTCATCGGCGAAATCCAGTTCTGCCTCGATCATCGCCCTTGCATGCGTCAGCCTGCGGGCCCATCCCTCGTAGATCGCCGAGAGATGACCGCTCGAATGCTCCTGTGCCAGGCGCCGCTGCATTTCCGTTTCGGCTGAAATCAAATCGGCCAGGCCCTCGACTTCGACAAGATCAAGTTTGTCATTGTGGAACGCACGGCGGGCGAACTCGCCGGCTTCCGCATGTCTGAGCCCCGGAAGAGCCTCCAGTTCCGAAAGAATGGCATTGACCACGGCACGGCCGCCGTGAACCTGCAGTTCCGCGCAATCTTCGCCGGTAAAGGATGCCGGCGCTGCGAAATAGAGAACAAGTCCCTGGTCGATGACATCACCGTTTCGATTGCGAATCGATCGCAGAACGGCTTGCCGCGGTGACGGCAACACACCGCACAACCCGGCAACGACCTCAGCCGTGCGCGGACCACTGATACGAACGACGGCCAGTCCCGCCGGCAAGGCGCCGGATGACAGAGCATAGATCGTATCAGACATGGCCTGTTGCTGTTGGTTCAACGTCGAAGATACCTTGTTTGACCATATCCGCTGAAGCCGCGGAATTCTTTTTCAAATGATTTGAATCCGGCAAAGGAATCCGGCTACGCAGATTTTCTGCAGAAACACAAAAGCCCAGGATAAACCTGGGCTTCGTGCAAAAATATGACCATCGGTCAGGTATTCATCGAATCGAAGAAATCACCATTGGTCTTGGTCTGCTTCAGCTTGTCGATCAGGAACTCGATGGCATCGGTTGTTCCCATCGGTGCAAGGATCCGGCGCAGCACGAAGATCTTCTGCAGATCCTGGCGCGGTACCAAAAGGTCTTCCTTACGGGTCCCCGACTTGAGGATATCCATCGACGGGAAGATACGCTTGTCGGCAACCTTGCGATCAAGCACGATTTCCGAGTTGCCGGTGCCCTTGAACTCTTCGAAGATGACTTCGTCCATGCGGCTGCCGGTATCGATCAGGGCCGTCGCGATGATCGTCAGCGAGCCGCCTTCCTCGATATTGCGGGCGGCACCAAAGAAGCGCTTCGGACGCTGCAGGGCGTTGGCATCAACACCACCGGTCAACACCTTGCCCGATGACGGAACAACGGTGTTGTAAGCGCGGCCGAGACGGGTGATCGAATCGAGCAGGATGACGACGTCGCGGCCGTGTTCGACAAGACGCTTGGCCTTCTCGATGACCATTTCTGCGACCTGGACGTGGCGTGTTGCCGGCTCGTCGAAGGTCGACGAAACCACTTCGCCCTTCACCGAGCGCTGCATATCCGTCACTTCTTCCGGCCGTTCGTCGATCAGGAGAACGATCAGGTAGCATTCCGGATGGTTGGCGGTGATCGAATGGGCGATGTTCTGCAGGAGCACGGTCTTACCGGTGCGCGGCGGTGCGACGATCAGGCCGCGCTGCCCCTTGCCGAGCGGGGCGATCAGATCGATGACGCGGGCGGAAAGGTCCTTCGAGGTCGGAACCTCAAGTTCCATCTTGAAGCGCTCATTCGGATAGAGCGGCGTCAGGTTGTCGAAATGGACCTTGTGACGGATCTTCTCTGGATCTTCGAAATTGATCGTGTTGACCTTGAGAAGCGCGAAATAACGTTCGCCTTCCTTGGGACCGCGGATCGGGCCTTCGACGGTATCGCCGGTTTTCAGCGAGAAGCGGCGGATCTGCGACGGCGAGATGTAGATATCGTCGGGACCTGGCAGGTAGTTGGCGTTGGCCGAGCGCAGGAAGCCGAAGCCGTCCTGCAGCACTTCGACGACGCCCTCGCCGATGATCTCGACATCCTGGCTTGCCAGCATTTTCAGGATTGCAAACATCAGTTCCTGCTTGCGCATGACACTGGCGTTTTCGACCTCGACCGACTCGGCAAATGCCAGGAGATCGGTTGCACTTTTGTTTTTGAGTTCTTGTAGCTTCATTTCAGCCATGAAGGGGACCACACTTGGAAATCGGAAAGGAAAGTCGGCGTGCTTGATGTAAGGGGAGCTGCAGCGGAAGGGGCAGGCTCGTAACGTTTACACATGCCACGAAAGAGGAGATGGCGGGAAAATAGCGATTCACTCGTTGCGCCGCAAGGGGTCAACGAAAATTCCCGAAAGTTTCCTGAAAGAGCGTTCCATGCTCAAAAAGGTTTCACCACAGCCATGATGACGATGAGGATCATCAGCAGCGTCGGCGCCTCGTTCATCAGCCGCCAATAACGGGCGCTGCGGGTGTTTTCATCCCGCGCAAAGGCCCTGACCGCCCGGCTGAACATCACGTGGACACCGGTCAGAAGAACGACAAGCAAAAGCTTGATGTGCAGCCAACCGCCCTGAAAGCCGTAGACGCTCCAGGCCAGATAGAGCCCCAGCACCCAGGTGATCATCATCGCCGGGTTCATGATGACCTTCAAAAGCCGCTGTTCCATCATCTTGAAGGTCTCCGACTGCGCCGAGCCCGGCGCTGCGTCGGTGTGGTAGATGAACAATCGCGGCATGTAGAGCAGGGCAGCCATCCAGGACATCACGGCAATGATGTGCAGCGCCTTGATCCACAGGTAGAGATTGTCCGGCTGCCAGACAAACAACCCGGCAAGCAGGGCCACGAACAAACCAATCGCGATGAAAGCGCGGGTGCGGGCCTTTTTCCCCGGCAGCATATCCGTCTGACGCTCAATCATTGGCCGGTCCCACGGACACGGGCAACCAACTGCGAGACATGGGCTGGATCAGCCTGCGGCGTAATTCCGTGGCCCAGGTTGAAGATCAGCGGCCCATTCCCAAGCGTCTGCAGTATCGCGTCGATACCGTCATCAAGCGATTGCCCACCCGCCACGACGCGCATTGGATCGAGATTGCCCTGCACTGGGCCATCTTTCTGAAGCTCAGCGGCAAAGGACAAGGGAACCGACCAGTCGAGACCGATCGCATCGGCGTTGGTTGCCTGCCGGTAATCCTTCAGGAGGATTCCGGCGCCCTTGGCAAAAGCAATGATCTTCGCGTGTGGCCGGCGGGCACGAACGTTGTCGATCATCCGGCGTACCGGCTCGACGGCGTAGCGGCGGAATTCCTCCTCGCCCAAAACACCCGCCCAGGAATCGAATATCTGCACGGCATCGGCGCCGGCATCGATCTGCTCGACCAGATAGTCCGCAGAAACCTCGGCAAGCACCGCCAGCAGCCGATCGAAAGCTTCGGGGTGCTGATAGCCAAAAAGCCGTGCCGGTGCCTGGTCCGGCGTTCCCTGCCCGGCAATCATGTAGGTGGCGACAGTCCAGGGGGCGCCGCAGAAGCCGAGCAGTGTCGTTTCATCCGGCAGTTCGCGGCGCAGACGGCGAACAGTTTCGATGACGGGCTGCAAGTGGCCGGATACCGGCCGGACGTCGAGCTTGGCGATTTCTGAAACGGCAATCGGATCCATCCGTGGTCCATGCCCTTCCTCAAAGCGAACATTGCGCTTCAGGGCATCGGGTATGACGAGGATATCTGAAAACAGGATGGCTGCGTCAAAGCCATATCGCCGGATCGGCTGGAGGGTCACTTCCACAGCCATGTCTGGCGAATAACAGAGATCGAGAAAACTGCCTGCCTTCGCACGGGTCTGCCGGTATTCCGGAAGATATCGACCTGCTTGCCGCATCAGCCAGATTGGGGGAGGTGAGAGGGTTTCACCGTTCAACACCTGTAGCACCTTGCGGCTTTGCGCAGTCACCGGACACGTTCTCCCACTATAAAAGATATCTATATCTAAGGATTCTATTTCTTAGAGTCTGTGACTATCAAGGATTAAAGCCCATCCGACTCTTTTCCACATGCTCGCCCGTTCAATAGAATCCCTTGGGCAATTTTGCCATGCGACAGATGGGAGCGGGGAACATTTCGAAAAATTGTGAAGAGTCATACGCTTCGGTCGTTGTTTGATGCGATGCCAGGATGTGGACAGCATGTGGATAACACCCAGTCTTCGCAACACGATGAGTCTTCTCCACATAGGCCCCGAATCCCGGTCCCCGGAATCCGGATTGTGAATAACTCGCCGGTTTTCCCCTTGCCTTTGAACCCCCGCGGTCCTTAGCTATTGCTGTCCCGGTTTATCAACAGCCATCGGAGAATAGCGTGGAGAATCAGAAAAACTATTTCCACCTGCACCTGATCTCCGATTCGACCGGCGAAACGCTGATCGCTGCGGGCAGGGCTGCGGCGTCCCAATTCCAGTCGGCGCATGCGCTCGAACATGTCTATCCGCTGATCCGCAACCGCAAGCAGCTGATGCAGGTGATAGAGGCGGTGGATGGCGCGCCGGGGATCGTGCTCTACACGATCGTCGATCGCGAGCTTGCCGATATTATCGCTGTGACCTGCAAGGAGATGGGGCTGCCTTGCGTCTCGGTGCTGGAACCGATCATCGATCTCTTCCAGTCCTATCTGGGCGCGACGTCGCGGCGGCGCTCAGGCGCGCAACATGTGATGGACGCCGATTATTTCGCGCGCATCGACGCCCTGAATTTCACAATGGATCATGACGACGGGCAATTGCCGGCCGATTTCAACGACGCGGATGTCGTGCTGATCGGTATCAGCCGGACCTCGAAAACGCCGACAAGCATCTATCTCGCCAATCGTGGCATCAAGACCGCCAACATCCCGATCGTGCCGGGCGTCTCCCTGCCAGACCGGCTGATGCAGGCGACCAAGCCGCTGATAGTCGGTCTGATCGCCACGGCGGACCGCATTTCACAGGTCCGTCAAAACCGCGTTCTGGGCACGGCATCGCATAGTTATCATGCGGAGGAATATGTCGACCGTGCCTCGATCGCCGAGGAACTGAAATATGCACGCTCGCTTTGTGCGCGCAACAACTGGCCGATGATCGATGTGACGCGCCGCTCGATCGAGGAAACGGCAGCCGCAATCGTTGCTCTGAGGCCCCGGCTGCGCTAAGGCGATCCTGTTCAATTAGGTTAGGACGACAATGGCAGGCACTCTTGTCCTCGCGTCAGCGAGCCCGTTCCGGCGCATGCTTTTGGAAAATGCCGGTATCCCTTTTCAGGCGAGGGCCGCCGACATCGACGAACGGGCGATCGAAAGTCAGGCCGAGCGGCAGGGCGTGGCTCCGGAAGAGGTGGCGCTCATTCTTGCCGAAGCCAAGGCCAGGAATGTCGGATCTGCATTCCCGGCCGATATCATCATCGGGTCGGACCAGACCATGTCACTCGGGGCGAGGGTTTATCACAAGCCACGGGACATGGACGAGGCGCGTGACCATCTGCTGTCGCTGTCCGGGCAGGTTCATCAACTGAACAGCGGCATTGTTCTGACGCAGGGCGATGCGGTGCTTTGGCGGCATGTGTCTTCAGCCCGGATGTCGGTCAGAACCTTGAGCGCCGCGTTTATCGAGGCTCATCTCTTGCGGGTCGGGACAAAGGCCCTATCGAGCGTCGGCGCCTACCAGCTGGAGGGCGAGGGGATCCAGCTGTTCGAGAAAATCGACGGTGACTATTTCACCATCCTCGGACTTCCGATGCTGCCGCTGCTTGCAAAACTCAGGGAACTGAAGGTGATCGATGCGTGATTCACGTGAAACATTTGTTAACCACGCCTTCGTCACAGGCTATCCGATCAAGCATTCGCGCTCGCCGCTGATCCACGGATACTGGCTGAAACAGCTGGGTCTGGAGGGAAGCTACCGCGCAATGGAGGTTTCGCCGGAGGCTTTTCCCGATTTCATCGCTTCGCTCAAAAGCGGACAATCGGGTTTTACGGGCGGCAATGTGACGATCCCGCATAAGGAACTCGCTTTCGCATTGTCCGACCGGCCGGACCGGTTGAGCACCGAACTCGGTGCATCCAACACCCTGTGGGTGGAGAATGGTCTGGTGCATGCGACCAACACGGACGGCCATGGCTTCACTGCCAATCTCGATGAACGGGCACCCGGTTGGGACAATTGCCAGACCGCGATTGTGCTTGGTGCCGGCGGCGCCAGCCGCGCGGTGATCCAGGCCGTCCGCGATCGCGGCGTCAAGACGATCCATGTCGTCAACCGCACGGCCGCCCGCGCCCAGGAACTGGCCGACCGCTTCGGCCCGGCAGTCCACGCGCAGCCGATGGAGGCACTGCCGGAGGTAATGAAAGACGCCGGGCTCTTTATCAATACGACGTCGCTCGGAATGGACGGGTCAGCGGTACCGGAGATTGACTTCACCGTCATGAGCCCTGGAAGCGTCGTGACGGACATTGTTTATGTGCCGCTGAAAACGCCGATCCTCGCGCAAGCCGAAGCGCAGGGTTTTGCCACGGTTGACGGCCTTGGAATGTTGTTGCACCAGGCAGCACCCGGTTTTGAAAAATGGTTCGGCAAAAGACCGACGGTCGACGCGGTTTTGCGCCAGATCATCATCGACGACATGGCGAGCCACGCATGATCATCCTTGGGCTCACCGGATCGATCGGCATGGGCAAGTCGACCACTGCCAAGATGTTTGCGAAGATGGGCGTCCCGGTGAATGATGCCGATGCCGCCGTGCACGCGCTCTATCAAGACGAAGCCGTGGCGCCGATCGAAGCGGCGTTTCCGGGGACGACGAAGACGGGCAGCGTCGACAGGGCGGAACTCTCCCGGCAACTGGCTAATGATCCGTCTTTGTTCAAGACGCTTGAGGCCATCGTCCATCCGCTGGTGCGCGAAAAGGAGCGGGTATTTCTTCAACGCAACCGTGATGCAGGCGCACCGCTTGTCGTGCTCGACATCCCGCTCTTGTTCGAGACAAAGGCCGAGGGCCGGGTCGATGCGGTCGCCGTCGTCACCTGCGATCCGGAGATACAAAAGGAGCGGGTGCTGAAAAGGCCGGGGATGACGGAGGAAAAATTCGCCCTCATCCTCTCCCGCCAGGTTCCAGATCAGGAAAAACGTGCGAAAGCGGATTACATCATCGATACGAGCCACGCGCTTGATTCGACCCGCAGCCAAGTCGCGGCGATCGTCCAGACGCTCACCAGCCAGAAGAGGCCATGATGCGCGAAATCATCTTCGATACGGAAACGACAGGTCTCGATAACAAGCTGGACCGGGTCATCGAAATCGGCGGCATCGAACTCGACAATCATTTCCCGACCGGGCGGTCGTTCCACGTCTACATCAACCCCGGCGACCGCAAGGTTCATCCGGACGCTCTGGCGATCCATGGTATCTCGGACGAATCCCTGAAGGACAAACCGAATTTCGCCGGCATCGTCGATGAATTGCTCGCATTTTTCGGCGACGCCCGATGGGTGGCGCACAACGCGACCTTCGATATGGGCTTCATGAACGCCGAATTTGCCCGGCTCGGCCTGCCGGCGATCACCAATGATCTGGTCACGGATACGCTGGCTCTCGCCCGCCGCAAACATCCGATGGGTCCGAACTCGCTCGATGCGCTTTGCCGGCGCTACGGCGTCGACAATTCGCACCGCACGAAGCACGGCGCGCTGCTCGACTCCGAACTTTTGGCGGAAGTCTATATCGAGCTGATCGGCGGCCGGCAGACGACGTTCGGTCTGCACTCCAGCGACAATCGCGGTCAGGCATCGGAGGTGGATGATGTCATCGTGGTTAGCGGACAAAGGCCGCATCCGTTGGGCTCCCGCCTGACCCTGGAAGAAGAGGCAGCCCACGCGGCGCTTGTCGCCAAGATGGGTGCGAAAGCCATCTGGGCCAGATACGAAGCCGCCAAATGAAAATGCCCGGTCAGGGACCGGGCATTGAAACAATCACATTCAGGCTAAAACGGGATCAGTTCGCGGTCGTCGAAACCTGCGAGCGAACCTTTTCCTCAGCCATGCGCTGGGTGAACATCTGGGCGAAATCGATCGGATCGATCATCAGCGGCGGGAAGCCACCGTTGCGGGTCGCGTCGGAAACGATCTGGCGGGCAAACGGGAAGAGCAGGCGCGGGCACTCGATGAAGAGCAGCGGCAGCATGTGCTCCTGCGGGAAGCCGGTGACGCGGAAGACGCCGCCATAGGACAGCTCGACATTGAACAGCACCTTGTCGCCGTCCTTGGCCTCGGCATTCAGCGTCAGGATGACGTCGAATTCCGAATCCGACAGCGGATTGGCGTTGACGTTGACATTGATGTTGATTGCCGGAGCCTTTTCGCGCGCCTGAAGCGAACGCGGCGCACCCGGATTTTCAAACGAAAGGTCCTTGATGTACTGGGCCAGGATGTTCAGGGACGGGCTTTCGGCAGCGCCGCCGTTTGTCGGGGATGCGGTATCGGTCATAAGGGCATTTCCTTCGGACATGAAATTTGGTGAGGCATCTAGCATTTCGCACCCGGGCTTACAACCCGGTGCCGCCGTTCACTTGAGGCGATCGCGCTCGTTCGGATCGGTGCGGCCCCGGCCATCGGTGCGGGAAAACTCGTCCTCATCAAGGTCGATCACCTGGGGACCGGCGCGGCGATCTGCGTCGCGGTCCGGTTCGGGCCTGCGAGAAAAGCCACGCTCACCGGTCGCCATGCCGGTCGTGACAATCGTCAGGCGATTCTTGACGAAGGACCAGCCGAAATCCCTGACGGCCGGTATAAAGAGCAGCAATCCGATGATGTCGCTGATGAACCCTGGAATGATCAACAGGAAGGCGGCAATCACGATCATGACGCCATGCACCAGCTGCCGCCCGGGATCGGTGCCGGCTTGCGAAGCCTGTTGAATCTTCCGCAGAACGCCCAACCCCTGGATCCGCAGCAGCACCGCGCCGGCAATCGCACTGGCGAGAACCAGAAGCAGCGTCATGCCGACCCCAACTTCGCGGCCAACGAAAATGAAGGCAGCAATCTCCGCAAGCGGCATCAGAAGGAAGAGGATCGGTATAATCAGGGATCGCATTGTGCTGACTCAAAGGTAAGATGCGCCAGTTCCAGGCGAACCGGCAATTGCAAAGAAGTGATATAGCCATTTGAATGATCGTGCCATGCAGACTATATGGGATGATCGCACGGCATATTAACAGCGGTTCTGGGTGGAAATGGGCTCTTTCGACTTCATCACATTGTTTTTCCTGGTCGCCGCGGTGATCATATTCCTCCAATTGCGCAGTGTCTTGGGCAAGCGGACCGGCAACGAACGTCCGCCGGTGGATCCCTATTCGCCACGCGAGACGGCTGAAGGTCCCGAAGCGTCCGGCAAGGTGGTGCAATTGCCACGCCGCGACGGTGCCGGCGAAGATATTTCCCGCTATGCCGAAATCGACGCCTTCACCAAGGCCGGCACGCCGCTGAACGACGCGCTGCGCCGGATGGCCGACGCCGATCCGGCCTTTGACCCGAAGGAATTCGTCAATGGCGCCAAGATGGCCTATGAGATGATCGTCATGGCTTTCGCCGACGGCGACCGCAAGACGCTCAAGGGTCTTCTGTCGCGCGAAGTTTATGAAGGCTTCGACGCCGCCATTTCCGAACGCGAAAGCAAGGGCGAAGTCGTCAAGTCGACCTTCGTCGGCATCGAGAAGGCCGACATGGTGCATGCCGAGATCAAGGACAGCGAAGCCAGCATCACGCTGCGCATCGTCAGCCAGCTGATTTCGGCGACCTACGACAAGGCCGGCGCGATCGTCGATGGCGATGCCGAAGCGGTCTCCGAGGTCAATGACCTCTGGACGTTCTCGCGCGATACCCGTTCCCGCGATCCGAACTGGAAGCTGATTGCGACGGAATCGGAAAACTGATCGGGACTGGCGGCGATGGATTTCGATTTGCAACGGGTCGACTTTTCCGACCTTCCCGGTTGGCAGGCCGACGATCCATCACCGCTTTTGCCGGCGCTTGAGCGCTGTCGCCGCCAGGTCACTGACGTCAAGCCGCACAAGACGGCGTCACTGGGCATTTCCACCGCCGACCTGATGCCCGCCTACGAGGCAGCCTCAGAAGCCCCGGCGCACGATGCTGGCAATGCGCGCGCTTTCTTCCAAGACCATTTCGTTCCGTTCAAGATCGTCCGCAGCGATGGCAAACCGGGTTTTGTCACCGCTTTTTTCGAGCCGGAGGTTCTTGTCAGCGCGATAAAGGATGAGACCTTCAGGTTTCCCTTCTATCGCCGCCCTGACGATCTGATCGATATCGATGGCAGCAATCGTCCCGAGGGTATGGACCCCTATTTTGCCTTTGGTCAGCAAAAGGACGGCGCGATCAGCGAATATCCGGACCGCAAGGCCATCGAGCAGGGCTATCTTGCCGGCCGTGGGCTGGAGATCGCCTATTCCAAATCGAAGACCGATGTGTTCTTCGCCCATGTTCAAGGCGCTGCCCGGCTGGTCTTTCCCGATGGTTCGATGAAGCGGGTGACCTATGCGGCCAAGACCGGTCACTATTTTTCCGCCACCGGCAAGCTTCTGATCGAACGCGGCAAGATCGATGCAGCGACAGTGTCGATGCAGACGATCAAGCAATGGCTTGACGATCATCCGGACGAAGCCGACGAAGTGCTGTGGCACAATCGGTCGTTCATTTTTTTCCGCGAGGCCAATGTCGGTGATATCGGGCTTGGACCGGTCGCGGCCGCAAAGGTGGCGCTGGAACCCGGCCGATCGCTTGCGGTCGACCGGCTCATCCATACGTTCGGCGTTCCCTTTTTCATCTCGAGTGACAGCCTGACCTCCATTGAGGGCGGCCGTCCCTTCCACCGGCTGATGCTGGCGCTCGATACCGGCTCGGCCATTGTTGGCCCGGCGCGTGGCGATATCTTTACCGGCTCCGGCGACGAGGCCGGACGCCTGGCTGGTGCTGTGCGCAACGAGGCCGACTTTTTCATTTTCATTCCGAAGGCCGCGGCGGCAAGATACGGCCATGGTTAAGGCAAAGAAGCTCACCAGCGAAGACCGGATATTGTGGGGCAAGGTCGCGCGCACCACCCGCCCGCTGCCGGGACGCATGGACGAGCTTGCGGAATTTGAAGAGCCCAAACCCGAGCCCGAGCCGGAAAAACGGCCGGTACCGGTAATCAAAGAAGGCAAGTCGCTCACTGAGGCCTTCGGCAGCGCTCCGCCGGAAGCCGCAAAACGGCCTGCCCGTATCCATCATCCGCTGGAAAAACCGGTGAAGCGCAAGCTCGCGAAAGGCCATCTGGCGATCGAGGCGCGGATCGACCTGCATGGCATGATCCAGAGCGAGGCGCATGGCCTGCTGTTGCATTTCCTGATGCGGGCTTATGACCGGGGTTTGCGGCATGTGTTGGTCATCACTGGCAAGGGAACGTCGCTTGGCAGCGACGGTGCCCTCAAGCGGGCGGTTCCGATGTGGTTTTCGCTGCCGGAATTCCGCATGCTGATTTCGTCCTACGAGCCTGCCGCCCGCAATCACGGGGGCGACGGCGCGCTTTACGTCCGACTATCACGGCCAAGGGGCACGGCGCCATGACGCCGTTCGGAGAGGCGATGCGCCAGCTGCGGCAAAAAAAGGGCGTCTCGCAGAAACAGATGGCGGCGGCCATCGGCGTATCGCCTGCCTATCTCTCGGCCCTGGAGCACGGAAAACGCGGCGCTCCGAGTTTTGAATTCCTGCAAAGGGTCGCCGGATATTTCAATGTCATCTGGGACGATGCCGACGAACTGTTCGGCTTGGCAGCCCTTTCGGATCCCAAAGTAGTGCTGGATACATCCGGTCTGCCGTCGACGCACACGGCCTTTGCCAATCGCCTTGCAGGCCGTATTCGCACCTTATCCGGCGAAACCATCCGTATCCTGGAAGATGTTTTGGAAAAAGCCCGCTTTCCTGATAAGGAACTCTGATGATCCCCTGATTTCTGCCGCTTTCAGGCTGCATGGGATTTGGAACTATCGACAAAATCCCTATATTCGGGGAGCGCCATCGAGGGTGATTCGCACGGAATCCGATCCCGAAGACATGGCATCGTAACCTGGAAAGACCTATAGCCGAATGACCGATTTGCCTGAAACCGAAGCCGGCGCAAACGCCGAATATGGTGCCGATTCCATTAAGGTTCTGAAGGGCCTTGATGCTGTCCGCAAGCGGCCGGGCATGTATATCGGCGACACTGACGACGGCTCGGGCCTGCATCACATGGTCTACGAAGTCGTCGACAATGCGATCGACGAAGCGCTGGCCGGCCATGCCGACATCGTCACCGTGTCATTGAACCCCGACGGTTCGGTGACGGTCACCGACAACGGCCGCGGCATTCCGACCGACATTCACACCGGCGAAGGCATCTCGGCTGCCGAAGTGATCATGACGCAGCTGCATGCCGGCGGTAAATTCGACCAGAATTCCTACAAGGTTTCCGGTGGTCTGCACGGCGTCGGCGTTTCGGTCGTCAACGCGCTGTCGGTCAAGCTGAAGCTCAAGATCAAGCGTCAGGGCAAGATTCACGAGATCAACTTCACCCATGGCGTTGCGGATGCGCCGCTCGCCGTCATCGGCGACAGCAATGGCGAGACCGGCACGGAAGTGACCTTCCTGCCGAGCACCGAAACCTTCACGATGATCGACTTCGACTACGGAACGCTGGAGCATCGCTTGCGCGAGCTCGCCTTCCTCAATTCGGGCGTTCGCATCCTTCTCACCGACAAGCGGCATTCCGATATTCGCGAAACCGAGATGATCTATGACGGCGGTCTCGAAGCCTTCGTCGCCTATCTCGACCGCGCCAAGAAGCCGCTGGTTAGCAAGCCGGTCGCGATCCGCGGCGAAAAGGACGGCATCACCGTCGAAGTCGCGATGTGGTGGAACGACAGCTATCACGAGAACGTCCTCTGCTTCACCAACAATATCCCGCAGCGCGATGGCGGCACGCATATGGCCGGCTTTCGCGGCGCGCTGACGCGCCAGATCATTTCGTATGGCGACAGCTCCGGCATCATGAAAAAGGAAAAGGTTTCGCTGACCGGCGAGGATTGTCGCGAAGGCCTGACGGCGGTGCTCTCGGTCAAGGTGCCGGATCCGAAATTTTCCTCGCAGACCAAGGATAAGCTGGTCTCCTCGGAAGTCCGCCCGGTGGTCGAAAGCCTCGTCAACGAAGCCCTGAGTGTCTGGCTCGAAGAACATCCGGGCGACGCGAAAATCCTCGTCGGAAAGGTCGTGGAAGCGGCCGCCGCGCGCGAAGCTGCCCGCAAGGCACGCGAGCTGACCCGCCGCAAGGGTGCGCTCGATATCTCCTCGCTGCCCGGAAAGCTTGCCGACTGCTCCGAGCGCGATCCGGCAAAATCCGAACTCTTCCTGGTGGAAGGGGATTCCGCCGGCGGTTCGGCCAAGCAGGGCCGTTCGCGCGAAAATCAGGCGATCCTGCCACTGCGCGGTAAAATTCTGAACGTCGAGCGCGCGCGTTTCGACAAGATGCTGTCCAGCCAGGAAATCGGTACGCTGATCACGGCACTCGGCACATCGATCGGCAAGGACGAGTTCAATCCGGAAAAGCTGCGCTATCACAAGATCATCATCATGACCGATGCTGACGTCGATGGCGCCCATATTCGCACGTTGCTTTTGACGTTCTTCTTCCGCCAGATGCCGGAACTGATCGAGCGCGGTCACCTCTATATTGCCCAGCCGCCGCTCTACAAGGTAGCGCGCGGCAAGTCTGCGCAATATCTGAAGGACGAAAAGGCTCTGGAAGAGTACCTGATCTCCATGGGCCTCGAAGATGCTGCCCTTGAACTCGGCTCCGGCGAAGTCCGGGTCGGCCAGGACCTGCGCGAAGTCATCCTCGATGCGCTGCGTCTGCGTTCGCTGGTCGAAGGACTGCATTCGCGCTACAGCCGTTCGGTGGTCGAGCAGGCGGCGATTGCCGGTGCACTCAATCCGGAACTCAATAACCATCAGGCCCAGTCGGAAGCAACGGCAGCCGAAGTCGCCAAGCGGCTCGACCTGATCGCCGAGGAAACCGAGCGCGGCTGGGTAGCGGTCGTTGCCGGCGACGGCGGCTTGCGCTTCGAACGCATGGTTCGCGGCGTCAAGGAAGTGGCCTCGCTGGACATGGCCCTGATCGGGTCATCCGATGCCCGCCATATCGATCAGCTGACGCCGCGTCTGAAAGAAATCTACGGCATTCCGCCGGTCCTGCGGCGCAAGGACAGCACGCTGGAAATCAGCGGTCCGCGCGCCCTTCTCGACGCTATCTTCGCCAGTGGTCGAAAGGGCCTGACGATGCAGCGTTACAAGGGGCTGGGAGAGATGAATGCCGAACAGCTCTGGGAAACGACGCTCGATCCGAACGTGCGGTCGCTGCTGCAGGTGAGGGTGCATGACGCCACCGATGCGGATGGCCTGTTCTCGCGCCTGATGGGTGACGAGGTCGAGCCGCGGCGCGATTTCATCCAGGAAAACGCACTCAGCGTCGCCAACCTGGATATCTGAAGCAGGCGGCACGGCCGCTTCTTCATTCCATTGAAAACCGCGCCTCCCATCTGGAAGGCGCGGTTTTCTTTTTATCTGCTCAATCTGCCTTGAAAGTGCCGTTGAAGGCAATTTCGGAGAGCGGGCGGCGCGGGCTTGGCGTTTCGCGCTCCTGCAGGAAGTCCGGCAGTTGGGTTTTGTCGCCCAGACGGCCGATGGCTGCTGCAGCCTCGACGCGATAACCGTCGGGAATGCCGAGTATTTCAACGGCCTTGTCGAAATGAAGACCGGTCATGCCGTGGGCCTGGAAGCCAAGCAGCTGTGCCTGATGGGCAAGCGAGCCCCAGGCGGCGCCAGTATCGAAGCTATGACTATAGGACGGCTTTTCCTCGGTGGTGCCCGGTGCTGCAAAATGGGTCTTCGAAATCATGATGACGAGCGCAGAGGCGGATTTTGCCCAGCTCTGGTTGAATTCGTTGAGGATTGGGAAGATCCTGTCCCATTGCTCGGTGCCACGCAGCGCATAGACGAAGCGCCATGGCTGCGAATTGTAAGCCGAAGGCGCCCAGCGGCCGGCTTCGAGGATCGTCAGCAGTTCGGTTTCGGAAATGGTCTCACCGGTGAAGGCGCGCGGAGACCAGCGGTTGAGAAAGCCAGGCTCGATGGGATAGTCTGCCTGGCGGTAGTTGCTGGAAGTTGCCATTTGTAAATTCCTGTCTCGGGAGGTCCGGAGTTTGGGAGGTCGTTGAAACGGACACAGTCCGTATATGGCGATCGCGTGCACGTCGGATAGGCGGCGAATTGGAGACGGAATGTTTCCAAAATGAGGACAACGATCCGGCAGTCGCGATCATTGGGGCTGATACCGATGATAAAAGCGCGCTTGGGGTTATTGTCGAACGCCAGAAAAAAGTTGTATAAGTTCTGTAGATTTTTTCGAAGCAAAGGATTTGCTGCTGATGACCGTGACCTTGAAAGACCCTTCGCTGTTCCGCCAGGCCGCGCTCGTCGGCGGAAACTGGATCGAGGCCGATCCGAAGAACGCCATCGACGTGAACAATCCGGCGACTGGCGAGATCATCGGCCGCGTGCCGAAGCTCGGCGCGTCTGAGACCAAGGCGGCCATCGAGGCGGCACGGATCGCGCAGAAGGGCTGGGCGGCAAAGACCGCCAAGGAGCGCTGCGCCGTGCTGCGCAAATGGTACGACCTGATGATCGAGAACAAGGACGATCTCGGCCGCATCCTGACGCTCGAGCAGGGCAAGCCGCTGGCAGAAGCGACGGGCGAAATCGTCTATGGCGCCAGCTTCATCGAATGGTTTGCCGAGGAAGGCCGCCGCATCTATGGCGACATGATTCCCGGTCACCAGCCGGACAAGCGCATCATGGTGATGAAACAGCCGATCGGCGTCGTCGCGGCGATCACGCCGTGGAACTTCCCGAACGCGATGATCACCCGCAAGGCCGGCCCGGCCTTTGCTGCCGGTTGCGCCATGGTATTGAAGCCGGCTTCGCAGACGCCGTTCTCGGCCATCGCGATCGCCGTTCTGGCTGAGCGCGCCGGCCTGCCGAAGGGGCTGTTCAGCGTCATCACCGGGTCGGCCGTGGCCATCGGCGGCGAAATGACCTCCAACCCGACCGTGCGCAAGCTGACCTTTACCGGTTCGACGGAAATCGGCACCGAACTCTACAAGCAGAGCGCGCCGACCATCAAGAAACTCGGTCTGGAACTCGGTGGCAACGCGCCCTTCATCGTTTTCGATGACGCCGACCTCGACGCCGCCGTCGAAGGCGCACTGATCGCCAAATACCGCAACAACGGCCAGACCTGCGTCTGCGCCAACCGCATCTATGTTCAGGACGGCGTCTACGACGCCTTCGCCGAAAAGCTGGCAACGGCCGTCGGCAAACTGAAGACCGGCAACGGTTTCGACGAAGGTGTGATCCTTGGCCCGCTGATCGACAAGGCAGCGCTGAACAAGGTCGAGGAACACATTGCCGACGCCGTGAAGAAGGGTGCGCGCATCCTGCAGGGCGGCAAGCCGCATCCGCTCGGCGGCACTTTCTTCGAAGCGACGATCCTGGCCGATGTCACCAAGGACATGGCGGTCGCCCGCGAAGAAACCTTCGGCCCGCTGGCCCCACTGTTCCGCTTCAAAAACGAATCGGATGTCGTCGAACAGGCCAATGATACCGAGTTCGGTCTCGCATCCTATTTTTACGCCAAGGATCTGTCGCGCGTCTTCCGGGTTGCCGAAGCGTTGGAATATGGCATGGTCGGCGTCAATACCGGCCTGATTTCAACAGCCGAAGCGCCGTTTGGCGGCGTCAAGCTGTCCGGGCTTGGGCGCGAGGGCTCGAAATACGGCATCGAGGAATTCACCGAGATCAAGTATGTCTGCCTCGGCGGCATTGCCTGACCTGCAAGTCGGGGCTGGTCTGCCGGCCGGGTTTTGAACGGGACCGGCCGGATAAGCTCTGGCCGGTTTTTTCGTTTGCCGGTACAACCAGTAAGGACAGCAGGAGACAGCCATGCCCGCCTTGAAAAATACCTTCAAAGCCGCGATCCGCGAGGATCGTTTTCAGCTGGGCCTCTGGGTCGCATTGGCAAGCCCCTATGCGGCGGAAATCGTCTCGGGCAGCGGTTATGACTGGCTGCTGATCGATGGTGAGCATGGGCCGAACGATATCCCGCTTCTGTCGGCACAGGTCCAGGCCGTGGCCCGCTCCGGCAGCCATCCGATGGTCCGGCTGCCGGTCGGCGAAACCTGGCTGATCAAGCAAATCCTCGATACCGGCGCCCAGACGCTGTTGATCCCGATGGTGGAAAGCGTCGAGCAGGCACAGGCTCTGGTGCGCGCCGTGCGTTATCCGCCGCATGGCGTGCGCGGCGTCGGTGCCGCGCTCGGACGCGCGTCCCAATTTAGCCGGATCACCGACTATCTCGAAACAGCCAACGACGAAATCTGCCTGATCGTGCAGATCGAGAGCCGTGCCGGTTTGGCGGCCCTGGATGATATTGCAGCGCTTGAGGGGATCGACGGGCTGTTCATTGGTCCGTCCGATCTGGCGGCCGATATGGGATATCTTGGCCAGCCGGGGCATCCCGAGGTCACGGCGGCGATCAAGGATGCGTTCGATCGCATCGGCAAGGCTGGAAAGGCGCGCGGCATCATGACGCTGAGCCTCGATCAGGCCCATATGTACCGTAAGATGGGCGCGACGTTCATGGCAATCGGCACGGATGTGACGCTTCTTGTCAGCGCCACGACCCGGTTGCGGGAGGATTTCCTGTCCGGTGGGAAAAACGACGCCAAGCCGGTTGCCGGCTACTGATCATCGGTTGTCGATGATCGCCGTCAACTTCGGCATGGCGACATCCGGGCTCCAGGCTCTGAAATCGGCGAGCCGCCGGGTGATTTTTTCAGCGTGATGATTGGCGATATCGCGAATGCGGTGGTCCAGAAACGGATTGCCGAACCGGTCGAGCGTCAGCGCCACGTAACTGGCGGCTTCGCTACCCAGGTTTCTTGCGGCAAAGCCCGGAAGGACCTCGGTTTCATAGATATCCATCAGCTTTGCGAGAATGTCGCGATCTTTCAGGATGGCTTTGACGGTTTCGTCGTGCTGCCGCCCGGCTTTCAGCCAGAGATCGGCAAGCACAGTGTGACCGAGATTGAGGATATGCAGCTTGAGTTTCTCATAAGGGGAGAGATCATCGACCAGCAGAATGGAGGGATGGGTGCAGGGAGGTTTTAGCCCGGGTTGCGCCTCGATCGCCCACAGCGCATAGGGTTCAGCCACCGCTCCGGCCGGTTGCAGCGGCTCGGAGACGATCCGGTCCACCAGCGTGTTACCCCAGATGACCCGGGTCGACAGCCATTCACCGAAATCCTGGTCGGCGATCCGTTCGGCTTGAAGATCAAGCATGACCTTCTTCAGCGTATCGCCGTTGCGCGCGACGAGCTCGCAGGGCAGGATCGTCAGGGGCTTGCCGCCAGCGCGGTAGCGTCCGTGCAAAAGGATCAGCAGCTTGCCGGGAAACGAGGCCGGAAATTCCGTCACGAGATCGTCAGGGCCGACTGCATAGCCGGTATCGCCGGTGTTGGAGATCAGCACCTCGGCTTCCGTCGCCACGATCCGCTTCACCTCATCCCAGTCGTCCGCCGTCGATAAGGCGCGCGCGACGCTGGTCACCTGTTGCGCACGATCGATTTCGGCACCCTTCACAAGACCGCGGGTGATGACCGGAAAACCCTCCGGCGCTGCCAGCGCCGTCAGGCGTCCAGCGCGCTCCGCCGAGCCCGTGGTCTGGACGACGGTGATCCTGCCGATGGCCTCGCCCCGTTCCAGCGCCTCGCTGACAAAGAGATCGGCATGGGCCTGCAGGAAACGGCTGGTTCCAAATTGGACGATGGGCGTGATCATGATGCTTATGAATCCGGCTATTGAATGGATTGGAGTAGGGTTTCGCGCGCCGACCTCAGATGGCGGCGGCAGGCGGCTTCGACGCGTGCTGGATCGCGGGAACGAAGGGCTGCGATGTAATCGAGATGTTCCTCGAGCGCCCGGGCGTTGCGCTCGCGCGCATTCGTCTTGTTCCACTGGTAGTGATAGTGGAAGACGATGGTGATGATGTCGTAGAAATCGACGATGAACCGGTTGCTGGACGATGTGTGCACCAGAAGATGGAAGCGCTCGTCGAGTTCGGAGAATTCCTTGTAGCGATTGTCGATATCGGCGAGGATTTCGTGGTGCAGGGCTTCGATCCGGTCAAGCTCGCTCCAGGCTGGATGATCAGGGGCAAGGGCTGCAAAGCTTGCGGCCGAGCGCAACTCGAACATTTCACGCACTTCCGTCAGCTCCAGTGCAAACTCGCGGGTAAAACCCTTGAGAATCCAGTGGCTGTTCGGCCGTTTCTCGATCAGGCCGAACCGGCTGAACCGGATCAGGAATTCGCGCACGCTGGTCGTGCCGGTGCCGATGTCGCGGGCCAGCTCCAGCTCGTTGATCTGCATGCCGGGCTCGGCACCGCCGGCCAGAATCCGGCGCATGAAGCTGCGCTCGATAATGTCGGACAGCGAATCGGTTTCTTCCGGCGGGTAATAGTCTTCCGGCTTCGGCTGGCGCAAAACCACCTTTGTCCGCTTGTCCCAGGCAAGCAGCTGCAGCTCTTCCATGCGTGTCAGGATGGCGCGGATGGTGGTGCGGCTGACGCCAAGCGTCGTACCAAGCTCCGGCTCCGAAGGCAGGCACGAGGTTTCCGCAAGCAGCTTGAGGCAGCGGTTGAAGGCGTCCTTGAAGACGGTATTCTGTTTCGCCATGATGTGACCGACCGGATGAGGGTTTCTATGGGCCCGACGAACGGGCAGGGTTTTGCCGGTGCTCTATCCGGTCCACCCGATCTTGTCTCTGGCTTTGCTTTGCAGTTCCATGGTTGTTTTATCCCTGATTTCATTTTGGCGCGGCCGCGGCCTTTTCGCTGCACACCCCAAGCGCATAATACCCATTGACGGCAAACTGTCTATTGTGGATAAAAGACAAAATGAATGAGAAGAGCTCATTCGGATAAAAAGCGTCCAGGGAGATTACAAGGGTGACCGCACCTTCCTTCATCGTTTTGTCGCCGGACGACAATGTCGCCGTCGCATCGCTCGCTATCGGGCCTGGCGGTGAGCTACCGGGCGGTGTTCGCGCCGCGGCCAGAATTGAGCCTGGTCACAAGGTGGCGATTCATCCGGTCCATATCGGCGAACCGGTGGTGAAATACGGCCAGGCGATCGGCCGTGCGACGGCGGAGATCGCTCCGGGCGATCATGTTCATTCGCACAATCTGGCCTTCGATCAGGACCGGCTGTCGATCGGTGCGCCGGTACCGCCGGAAGCGGCAAGCGTCGCCGACAAGGCCCGCACTTTCCTGGGCTATCGCCGCGCCGATGGCCGCGCTGCGACCCGCAATTTCATCGGCATCATTGCCAGCGTCAACTGTTCCACCACCGTTTGCCGGGCGATCGCCGAGGAGGCCAACAAGGTCATCCTGCCGCGCTACGACGGTATCGACGGTTTCGTGCCGATCGTTCACGATCAGGGCTGCGGCATGAGTTCGACCGGCGACGGCATGAAGAACCTGCACCGGACGCTCGCCGGCTACACGCGCCATGTGAATTTCGGCGGTGTGCTGATGGTCGGTCTTGGCTGCGAGGTCAACCAGCTGACGCTTTACGGCCAATCGGGTGCTGGTGCCGGAAAACGCCATTTCAACATTCAGGACGCCGGCGGTTCGCGCCGCGCGGTGGCCCGGGCGCTCGGCGTGCTCGAGGAGATCGCGCAAGAAGTTGGAACGGCAAAGCGCATCCCGATCCCGGTCAGCGAAATTATCGTCGGGCTGCAATGCGGCGGTTCGGACGGACTTTCCGGTATCACGGCCAATCCGGCTCTGGGCGTAGCGGTCGATATTCTCGCCGGTGCCGGCGGCACGGCCATCCTGTCGGAAACCTCGGAAATCTATGGTGCTGAGCATCTGCTGCGCAGCCGGGCCGTCGATGACAGCGTTGCGGAAAAGCTCGACGGGCTGATTTCCTGGTGGGAAGACTATGTTGCCATGCATGGTGCCTCGCTCGACAACAATCCTTCGCCGGGCAACAAGCGCGGCGGTCTGACGACCATCCTTGAAAAGTCGCTCGGTGCCGTCGCCAAGGGTGGCCGGTCGCCGCTGACGGCGGTCTATCATTATGCCGAGCGAGTGACGGAGCACGGCCTCGTGTTCATGGACACACCCGGTTACGACCCGGTCTCGGCGACGGGCCAGGTCGCAGGAGGCGCCAACGTCATCACGTTTACGACCGGCCGCGGCAGCTGTTTCGGCTCGCGTCCGTGCCCGTCGATCAAGCTGACGAGCAACACAGCACTTTACCGCGCCATGGAAGAGGACATGGACATCGATTGCGGCGTGATTGCCACGGGCGATGCCACGATCGCCGGAATGGGGCGCGCGATCTTCGATCTGATCATCGATACGGCGTCCGGCAAGAAAACCAAAAGCGAGCTGTTCGGCTACGGTGACAATGAATTCGTGCCCTGGCACCTGGGCGCGACGCTCTGACGGGCGGCCGTTGGAGCGAAGGAGAGAGTTGATGCGACTAAGAAAAATCGGCGCGACGGATCTGTCCGTTACCGAATACAGTTTTGGCACGGCGGCAATTGGCGGCATGTATCGGGCCTGCCCGCGCGAGACGGCCATGGAAACGCTGGAGGCTGCCTGGACTGCCGGCCTGCGGTTCTTCGATACGGCCCCCTGGTACGGGTTCGGTCTTGCCGAACGGCGGGTCGGCGATTTCCTGCGCGAAAAGCCATCTGGCAGTTATGTTCTCTCCACCAAGGTCGGCCGGCTGCAGCGCCCGGTCCCCGGCGACAAGGTGCCGAGCTATGGCTTCGTCGATCCGCTGCCGTTCGACACGGATTACGACTACTCCTATGACGGCATCATGCGGTCGGTGGATTTCAGTTATGCGCGCCTTGGCCTCAACCGGATCGATGTTCTCTTCGTCCATGATATCGGCGTCTACACACATGGCGCCGAGCGCAATGCCGTCTATCTTCGCCAGCTGCTGGACGGCGGGTTGAAGGCGCTGGAGCAGCTGAAGTCGAGCGGCGCCATTGCCGCCTACGGACTGGGTGTCAACGAGGTGCCGGTCTGCCTTGATGTCATGGCTGAGGCGGATATCGACTGCATCCTTCTGGCCGGGCGATATACGCTGCTTGATCGCACCGCCACCGCCGAATTGCTGCCGCTCTGCGAGAAAAAGAAAACCTCCCTTGTGGTTGGCGGCGTTTTCAATTCGGGTATTCTCGCCACCGGTCCGGTGGAGGGATCACACTTCGATTATATGCCCGCGACCGCGGAGGTTCTCGACAAGGTGAGGGCGATGGAGGCGATTGCGCGGTCGCAAGGGTTGCCGCTGGCCGCACCCGCCATCCAGTTTCCGTTGCAGAGCCCGGCTGTGGCCTCGGTTCTTCTGGGAACGGCCAAGCCGTCGAGCCTGACGCGCAATATGGAATTGACGGAGCCGCGCCTGCAGCCGGCCGATTTCAAGGCTTATGACGTCCATACGCTGGTGGCACCCGAACTGGGAACGGACGCCGTCCGGGTTTAGCCGGCTTCAAGAGACAAAGGAAAACGGAATGCTCAAGGGAATACATCCATTGCTCGGGCCGGATCTGCTGCATGCGATCCGCACCATGGGGCATGGGGACGAGATCGTCATCGCTGATGCCAATTTTCCGGCCAGCACCATGGGGCCAAAGGTCGTTCGCGCCGATGGCGTCGATGCGCTGGGCATTGTCGAGGCAATCCTTGCGCATATGCCGCTCGACACATTCGTGGATGACGCTGCCTGGCGCATGGAAGTGGTCGGCGATCCGCAGGCGGTGCCGGAGGTCTGCGTCGAATTCCAGAATCTGGTCAACAAGCTTGCCGGTGATTTCAAGGTCGTGCCGATCGAGCGCTTTGCCTTTTACGATCGCTCACGCAAGGCGGCCTATATCGTCGCAACGTCCGAATTCCGGCTTTACGGCAATCTTATCCTGAAGAAAGGCGTGGTCCAGCCTGCGGAATTGTTCACGATCGACAGCCTGACAAAAACCACGAAATAGACTGAACATTCCATCTGGCAATAATCCGGAATAGAAATATCATTTTTCTGTTGCGTTTGAAATGTCTCTGAACTAGCATCCGGGCGTAGGCATGAGACTCCCCATATGCTGCCGGCTGTCCAAGCTCATGGAGGTGAGAGGAAATTCAATGATTTCCGAGGCTTGGCGGTCAGAACCGTTTATCGGAAAGTCGTTTTACCCCGCTTGCATTTTCGAAAACGCTGAGATAGTTTGCCAGAGCTAAATGTTTTTTATCGATAAAAGGTCGAACTGTTAACGTCTTGCAGTCCGGTCTGAGGAGAACTCAACAAGACGTTGTTGGAGGAGAACAACACCATGACCCTTATGAAGAACATCCTGTCCCGCCGCGCCTTCACCAGCCTGGCCGGTGCCGCTGTTTTCGCAACCATGATGCCGATGAGCTCGTTTGCTCAGGACGTCACAATCCCGATCATCGTCAAGGACACGACATCGTTCTATTGGCAGATCGTTCTGGCCGGTGCCCGCGCCGCCGGCAAGGATCTCGGCGTCAACGTGCCGGAGCTCGGCGCCCAGTCGGAATCCGACATCAACGGCCAGATCACCATTCTGGAAAATGCCGTCGCCGGCGCACCGGCAGCCGTCGTCATTTCGCCGACGGAATTCAAGGCGCTCGGCAAGCCGATCGACGAAGCTGCAAAGTCCGTACCGGTCATTGGTATCGACTCGGGCGCCGACTCGAAGGCATTTACCTCGTTCCTGACCACCGACAACGTCCAGGGCGGACGTATCGCTGCTGACGGTTTGGCTGCTGCGATCAAGGAAGCAACGGGCAAGGAAGAGGGCGAAATCGCCATCATCACCAGCCTGCCGGGCGTCGGCTCGCTCGATCAGCGCCATGAAGGCTTCGTCGAGGTTATCTCCGCGAAGTACCCGGGCCTCAAGGTCGTTGCCGACAAGTATGCCGACGGCCAGGCAACCACCGGCCTCAACATGATGACCGATCTGATCACCGCAAACCCGAACCTCGTCGGCGTGTTCGCATCCAACCTGATCATGGCGCAGGGCGTTGGCCAGGCGATCGCTGAAAACAAGCTCGGCGACAAGATCAAGGTCATCGGCTTCGATAGCGACGAAAAGACGGTGGGCTTCCTCAAGGAAGGCGTTCTCGCGGGCCTCGTCGTGCAGGATCCTTATCGCATGGGCTATGACGGCATCAAAACGGCTCTGGCTGCTTCGAAGAAGGAAAAGGTCGAAGCCAATGTCGATACGGGCGCCAATCTGGTGACCAAGGCCAACATGTCCGATCCGAAGATCGATGCCCTCCTGAACCCGAAGGTCAACTGATCCAAACAAGGCGGCAGGACGCTCCCCGCGGGGAGACGGCCTGCCGCTTGTGCTACAATATGAATTCAGACCTGTTTCAGCCGCCGGGTTGAGACAGGCTTGGGTCCGGGGGAGGAAAACCGCCATGACAGGACTTCACGATGTCAGCCACCGGCACGAGGAGGGTGCGGCAACGATTGCCAAACACCCCGTTCCAAAGGGCCAGCCGATCCTGGAACTGCGCGGACTGCAGAAGAAATACGGTGCCGTCGAGGCCCTGAAGCCGGCAAATATCACTTTCCTCTCAGGCGAAGTCCACGCGATCGTCGGCGAAAACGGTGCGGGAAAGTCGACACTGATCAAGCTTTTGACCGGCGTTATCCGGAGAACCGCAGGCGAGGTCTTCTGGTGCGGTGATGCCGTGCAGCTTGCCAATCCGAATGATGCGATTTCGCGCGGCATCAATGCCGTGCATCAGGAAGTCGTCCTGTGCCGGCACCTGACGGTCGCCGCCAACATGTTCCTCGGCGACGAGATGAACAAGAACGGCCTTATGCGCAAGCGTGCGATGACGGACGCGGCCCAGGCCGTGCTCAACGATCTCGGCTTTAATCTTCCCGCCGGCGCCCTTCTCGGCGACCTGACGATCGGCCAGCAGCAGCTGGTGGCGACGGCGCGCGCGGCGATGCGCGGCACCCAATTCCTGATTTTCGACGAGCCGACCGCCTACCTGACCCGCCAGGAATCGGCGCAACTCTTCCGGCTCATTCGCCGGCTGCAGGGCGAAGGCGTGACGATCGTCTATATCAGCCACCGGATGGAGGAAGTTTTCGAGCTTGCCGACCGGGTTTCAGTGCTGCGCGACGGCACCCATATCGGGACGCGCAATATCGGCGAGACCAATGATGCCGAGCTGATCGCGATGATGATCAATCGCACCATCGAGCAGATTTATCACAAGGAAACGCTACCGATTGGCCCGACAATTGTCGAGACGCGCGGTCTCTCTGGCCCCGGTTTCGAGGATGTGTCACTGTCCGTC
Organism: Pararhizobium sp. YC-54; assembly: GCF_025847205.1. Taxonomy (GTDB): domain Bacteria; phylum Pseudomonadota; class Alphaproteobacteria; order Rhizobiales; family Rhizobiaceae; genus Pararhizobium. Next base: position 441,135 of record NZ_JAOYTH010000003.1, read on the forward strand.
CGGGCTGGCGAGATCGTTGGCCTTTACGGGTTGATCGGTGCCGGGCGCAGCGAATTTGCGCTGGGGCTTTATGGCCGCCAACCGGTTTCGTCCGGCGAAGTCTTCTGGCAGGGCAACAAGGTTCACATCCGTAACGAGCGGGTGGCCATGGACCTCGGCATTGCGCTGGCGCCCGAGAGCCGCCGCGACCAGGGGCTCTGCCTCAACCTGCCGATCGGCCTCAACATCAACCTACCGGTCTTCGACCGGCTATCGCGGGGCCTGACGATCAACCGTCGCAGCGAAATCGAGAATGCCGACCGGCAGATCAAGGACCTGAAGATCAAGACGCCGACGCGGCGGGTGCTGGCGTCGGCCATGTCCGGCGGCAACCAGCAGAAGATCGTCATCGGCAAGTGGCTGAGCCACGGCGCCAAGCTGTTCATCTTCGACGAGCCGACGGTCGGCGTCGATGTCGGTACCAAGGCGGAAATCTATCGTTTGTTTGCCCGGCTACTGGAGCAGGGGGCCGGCATCATCCTGATCTCGTCCTATCTGCCGGAGGTCTACGAGCTTTCCGACCGGTTGCATGTGTTCCGGCAGGGAAAGCTCGTCGCCAGCCATACCTATCGCAGTGCCTCACATGAGGAAGTGCTGACCCAGGCGATCGGCGTCTAGCACCATGAAAAGACCGAATAAGAAAAAGCGTGGAGAAAAGTCATGAGCGTAGAGACCGCAACCGAAGCCGCACCGGTGCCGAAGAAAGGCATGAACATCCTGTTCGGCCTGACCCTTTTCGGGTTGTTGCTGTTCCTCTGGCTGCTTCTCGGGTTTTCCACCAGCAGCTTCTGGACCCCCAACAATATCAGCAACCTGCTGCGTCAGGGCGCGATGACCGCGATCCTCGCGGTGGGACAGACATTCGTCATCATCACCGCCGGTATCGATCTTTCCGTCGGCGCGGTGGTTGGCTTCTCCAGCGTCACGGTTGCCTGGCTGTTGCAGCATGGCGTACCGCTCTGGCCGGCCATGGGCATCACGCTTCTGGTCGGTGTGCTGATCGGCACCTTCCATGCCTTCGGCATTGTTCGCATGGGGCTACCTGCCTTCATCATCACGCTTGCGACGCTGACCTCGCTGCGCGGCATCGGTCTTTTGGTCACCAATGGCTCGACGATCTCCATCAGCGACGAGTCCTTCACCAACTTCTCGCGGGCCGATTTTCTCGGCATTCCCAGCCTGTTCTGGATGGTTATCGTTGTTGCAATACCGGCCTACATCTTCCTGCACCTGAGCCGCTGGGGCCGCTATCTCTTCGCGGTGGGGTCGAACAGCGAAGCGGCGCGTCTGTCCGGCGTCAATGTCAACCGGACGATCTATCTCGCCTACATCCTGTCTTCCACATGCGCCGCCTTCGTCGGTCTGCTACTCGCTTCGCGTATCGGCATCGGCAATGCCACTCAGGCGGAAGGCTGGGAACTGCAGGCGATCGCCTCCTCCGTTATCGGCGGCACCAGCCTGTTCGGCGCGGTCGGGTCGGTGCACGGACCGTTGCTCGGCGCCTTCATCCTGGCGACCATCAACAACGGCGCCAATCTACTCAACGTCAACGCGTTCGTGCAGCGGATCATCACCGGCGTGCTGATCATCGTCATCGTCTATTTCGACCAGTTGCGCCGCCGCGGTTCGCGCTGATCATCACGGCATGTCCGGCCGGTTCAATTCCGGCCGGATGCCGTTGACACCAGCAGCCACCCATTTGTGAATTGAGACCGCGAGGAACTGCCTGCCATGAAAGCGGCTATCTGCCCGGAGCCCGGGCGCCTGGATATCATCGACAGACCTGCGCCGGGTTCGCCGCCGAAGGGCTGGGCACGGCTGGCGGTCAGCCATGTCGGCATCTGCGGCACCGATTATCATATTTTCGAGGGCAAACATCCCTATCTCGAATATCCGCGGGTCATGGGTCACGAGATTTCGGCAACGGTGATCGAATCCGGCGAAGGAGTATCCTTGGCGCCGGGTACGCCGGTCATCGTCAATCCGTATCTTTCCTGCGGAACCTGCGTCGCCTGCCTCAAGGGCAAGCCGAACTGCTGCACCGCAATCAAAGTTCTGGGCGTTCATACCGACGGCGCGCTTTGCGAAGAAATCCTCGTGCCTGAAATAAACCTCTACCCGGCCGGTGACCTTTCGCTTGAGGCTGCGGCAACGGTGGAGTTCCTGGCGATCGGCGCCCATGCGGTGCGCCGTTCGCTTGCGCCAGCAGGGGCGCGGGCGCTGGTCATCGGCGCCGGGCCGATCGGCCTTGGAACAGCACTCTTCTCCCGCATCGCCGGCCATCAGGTGACGCTGCTCGATGCCAGTGCCGAACGTTTGGACATGGCCGCCGAACGGCTGGGTTTTGCGGAAGGCATATTGGCTGGGGATGGCGCTTTGGAAGCCGTGCTGTCGGCGACGGGCGGCGACGGGTTCGATGTGGTCTTCGACGCCACCGGCTTTGGCGGTTCGATGGAGAAATCATTCTCCTTCGTCGCGCATGGCGGCTGCCTGGTCTTCGTCAGCGTGGTGAAGGACGACATCCGCTTTTCCGATCCGGAATTCCACAAGCGCGAAATGATGCTGGTCGGCAGCCGCAATGCGACGCGGCAGGATTTCGAGCATGTGGCCGCATCCATACGCGCCGGCGATGTCCCGGTAGCCTCCCTCATCACGCATCGCACCACACTGGATGATGTCGTGAAGGACCTTCCGCGCTGGGCGCATGAAAAAACCGGGTTGATCAAGGCCGTGGTGAGGATTTCGCGGTAACCCATGTGGTCGAACTCAAGCTTTGCCCGAGATTTCTCCAGCATCGACACCTGAAAGCAGCCTCGGGCAAGCCTCTTTACCGAGTATCAAACCCGTTGCGACAACACTTGTGACGGTCTCATCACCGAGGGATCGCGGCATATTTATTGCGTCGCACAAGAAAAGTGCTAGTGTCTGCCTCGCTTGCGGACACAAACAACAAGAATGCAAGGTTGCGTCCGGTTGGGAGCGGCGTTGTCGTTTACGGTAACAAGGAGAACGCTTCCGATGTTCTACCAGCTTTACGAACTCAATCACGCGATGATGGCCCCCTGGCGCGCGGCGGCGGATGCCATGCGGCTCGCCTATGCCAATCCGCTCAACCCCATTTCGCACACCTATATGGGCAGGGCCGTCGCTGCCGGCCTCGAAGTCTTTGAGCGCACGACACGCCGCTACGGCAAGCCGGAGTTCGGCCTGCCCGAAACCATTGTCGATAACGTGCCGGTCACGGTGCGGGAACGGATCGTCTGGCGCGAGCCGTTCTGTAATCTCATCCATTTCGAACGCGCCCTGCCGAAGGGTAGGGCTTCCGACCCGAAGGTTCTGATCGTCGCGCCGATGTCCGGCCACTATGCGACGCTGCTGCGCGGCACGGTCGAAGCGCTATTGCCGCAGTCGGATATCTATATCACCGACTGGATCGATGCCCGCACGGTGCCGTTGACCGAAGGCACGTTCGACCTCGATGACTATATCGACTACGTCATCCAGATGCTGCATTTCCTCGGCCCAGACACGCATGTCATCGCCGTCTGTCAGCCGGCGGTACCGGTTCTGGCCGCCGTCGCCCTGATGGAAGCAAACGACGATCCGCTGTCGCCGTCTTCCATGACGCTGATGGGCGGGCCGATCGATACGCGCATTAATCCGACCGCGGTCAACCAGCTCGCCAAGGATAAGCCGATCAAATGGTTCCGCGACAATGTCGTGATGCCGGTTCCGTTTCCGCAGACGGGTTTCATGCGTCCGGTCTATCCGGGCTTCCTGCAGCTGTCCGGATTCATGTCGATGAACCTTGACCGCCACCTGACGGCGACCAAGGATTTCTTCGAACATCTCGTCAAGAACGACGGCGATGCTGCCGAAAAGCACCGTGATTTCTACGATGAATATATGGCGGTGATGGACCTGACGGCGGAATTCTACCTGCAGACCGTCGAGACAGTCTTCATGCACCACGCGCTTCCGAAGGGCGAGATGATGCACCGCGGACAGCGTGTCGATACGACGGCGATCCGCAAGGTCGCACTTCTGACGGTGGAAGGCGAGAACGACGATATTTCCGGCGTCGGCCAGACAAAGGCAGCGCAGACCATCTGCACCAACATTCCGGAAAACATGCGCATGCACTATATGCAGCCGGATGTCGGCCATTACGGTGTTTTCAACGGTTCCCGTTTCCGCCGTGAAATTGCGCCGCGCATCACTGCGTTCCATCGCGAGCATGCCCGCGCTGCCAAGCCGGTGCGCCAGGTGATCAAGGGCGGAAAGTCCGCCTGATCATCGCGATATATCGATTTCATCGATCGATATCAGGACCTTGCGGGAATCTGCGGACAATTGTCTTGCAGACCGGTGAGCCTCTTCCCATCTCGTTATAAGCGGGCCCGAAGGAGAGGCCCACTTTTAGCAAGGACTTCTGAACATGAACCAATCTGCATTGATCCGTCCTGACTGGACGCCAGCGACCATTGCCATGATGGTGCTCGGTTTTGTAGTTTTCTGGCCACTTGGGCTTGCCATGCTTGCCTATATCCTGTTCGGCGAACGGCTGAAGGGCTTCAAGAAGGACGCCAACAACAGCGTTGACGGCTTTTGCTCGTCCTTCAAGCGAAAAAGCCAGCGTTATGGCCGCCCGCACTTCGGCACCGGCAATGTTGCCTTTGACGACTGGCGCGATGCCGAACTGGCTCGCCTCGACGAGGAACGCCGCAAGCTCGATGAGATGCGCGAACAGTTCGACGAATATGTCCGCGAGCTTCGCCGCGCCAAGGACCAGGAAGATTTCGACCGTTTCATGCGCGATCGCAATCCCGGCGGTTCCGGCTCGGTCCCGGGCTTTCCGGCCAACTGATCCGGCCATCAGCCAGACAAACAGAACCGGCATCTCCAAAGGTGCCGGTTTTTCTTTTTGATGCGGTCCCGCTTGCTCGGGATCATGCGTCCTTCAAACGAATCGGTTATCAAGACACTCATGTTCTCCCTGCTTCGAAAGTCGCGTCAGCCCAAATCTCCGCCGCCACCGGTGACGCGGACGATTGATGTTGCGGGCAAGGTCATGCCGCTGACCATTCGGCAGAATGCCCGCGCCACGCGGATGACGCTGCGTATCGAACCGGGCGGCCGCGCCCTGAAGATGACCATTCCGGCCGGATTGCCCGAGCGCGAAATCAACGCTTTCCTCGATCGTCATCAGGGCTGGCTGATGACCAAGCTCGCGCGGTTTTCCGGCGAGAGTGTCCTGGAGGAGGGAGGCACGATCCTTCTGCGCGGCGTCGCGCACCGGATCGAGCGCACCGGCAAGCTGCGCGGCCTGACCGAGGCGGTGATTGTCGATGACGAACCGGTGTTGCTGGTCAGCGGTGCCGAGGAACATCTACGCCGCCGGATCGCGGATTTTCTGAAGAAGGAAGCCCGCAAGGATCTGGAACGCCTGGTGTCGATCTACGCGCGCATGGTCGGCCGCAAGGTGAAATCGCTCAGTTTCAAGGACACCCGCAGCCGTTGGGGCTCCTGTGCTGCCGATGGCGCCTTGAGTTTTTCCTGGCGCATCGTCATGGCGCCGCCGAAAGTGATCGACTATCTCGCCGCCCATGAGGTCTCGCATCTGCGCGAAATGAACCACGGGCCGGATTTCTGGGATCTGTGTGAAGAGCTTTGCCCTGCGATGGACGACGCCAAGAGGTGGCTGAAGCGCAACGGTACCATGCTGCACGCCATCGATTTCGATTGAATGCAGCCGGCTTAGCGCCGGGACTGGTTGCCCAGAGCTTCCCTGATCTTTTCGTCCGTCTTGTACTGGCTGAGTGCATAGACCGACCAGATCGCCGCCGGAATCCAGCCGATCAGCGTCACCTGCAGGATAAGGCAGACAATGCCGGCAATCGGCCGGCCGATGGTGAAAAACTGAAGCCAGGGCAGGATGATGGCAAGCAGAAGGCGCATGATTGTCTCCGTGATCGTCAAGGGCGATATGGGGCTACCATCCCGCATATGCAATGGCCGTGGCGTTGCCCTGCGCCGCTGTTCGACGTGTTTTAAGCTCGACTCGGACGACATTTCATGTCAGTTCGCTGTGCATGAAAACGGAAGTCAAAATTTGCGGGCTGAAGACCGCCGAGGCCGTGGACAGGGCGGTGGCGCTCGGTGCGCGCTATACGGGTTTCATCTTCTTTCCGAAGAGCCCGCGCAATATCGAGCCCGACGATGCCGGCCGGTTGGCCGATCGCATTCGCGGCAAGGCGAAGATCGTCGCTGTCACCGTCGATGCCAGCAATGATGATCTCGACGAGATCGTCTCGGCGCTGTCGCCGGACATTCTCCAGCTCCACGGCAATGAGAGCCCCGAGCGTGTGTTGACGGTGAAGGCCGTCTATGGGCTGCCCGTCATCAAGGTGCTGTCCATTCGCGAGGCCGACGATCTGAGGCGGATCGACCCTTATATCGGCATTGCCGACAGTTTCCTGTTCGACGCCAAAGCGCCGAAGGGCTCCGAATTACCGGGCGGCAACGGCGTGTCCTTCGACTGGCACCTGCTCGATACGCTTGACGGAAGCCTCGATTACATGCTTTCCGGTGGTTTGAATGCGGAGAATGTCGCAGAAGCTCTGGCGCTGACCGGTGCCAAAGCCATCGATACCTCCTCAGGCGTCGAAAGCGCGCCGGGTGTCAAAGACCTTGGCCGCATGGAAGAGTTTTTCGATGCCGTCGCCCGCGCGGACGCGGATATGGCCGAAGCATTGGCAGGGAGAAGCAAGTGAACGAGACGCCAAACCTGAATTCGTTCAAGACCGGGCCCGACGAGGATGGCCGCTTCGGGATTTTCGGCGGCCGTTTCGTTGCCGAAACCCTGATGCCGTTGATCCTTGATCTGCAGGATGAGTGGAACAAGGCCAAGACCGACCCGGAATTCCAGGCAGAGCTAAAGCATCTCGGTGCCCATTATATCGGCCGTCCCAGCCCGCTCTATTTCGCCGAGCGTCTGACGGAGCATCTTGGCGGAGCCAAGATCTATTTCAAGCGCGAAGAGCTGAACCATACCGGTTCGCACAAGATCAACAACTGCATCGGCCAGATCCTGCTGGCCAAGCGCATGGGCAAGACCCGTATCATCGCCGAAACCGGCGCCGGACAGCACGGCGTGGCGTCCGCCACCGTTGCTGCCCGCTTCGGCCTTCCCTGCGTCGTCTATATGGGCGCGACCGATGTCGAGCGTCAGGCGCCGAACGTGTTCCGCATGAAGCTGCTCGGCGCCGAGGTAAAGCCGGTAACGGCCGGCTCCGGTACGCTGAAGGACGCGATGAACGAGGCGCTGCGCGACTGGGTTACCAATGTCGATGACACCTACTACCTGATCGGCACGGCAGCCGGCCCGCATCCCTATCCGGAGATGGTTCGCGATTTCCAGGCAGTGATCGGCACCGAAGCCCGTGCGCAGATGCTCGAGGCTGAAGGCCGCCTGCCGGATCTGGTCGTGGCTGCCGTCGGTGGCGGATCGAATGCGATCGGCATCTTCCATCCGTTCCTAGATGACGAAACCGTCAAGATCGTCGGCGTCGAAGCCGGGGGCAAGGGCCTTGAAGGCGACGAGCACTGTGCCTCGATCACGGCGGGATCGCCGGGCGTGCTGCATGGCAACCGCACCTATCTGCTGCAGGACGGCGACGGCCAGATCAAGGAAGGCCACTCGATCTCGGCCGGCCTCGATTATCCCGGCATCGGCCCTGAGCATTCCTGGCTCGCCGATATCGGCCGCGTCGAATATGTGCCGATCATGGACCATGAGGCGCTGGAAGCGTTCCAGACGCTGACGCGCCTTGAGGGCATTATCCCGGCGCTGGAACCGAGCCATGCCATCGCCGAGGTGATCAAGCGGGCGCCGAAAATGGGCAAGGACGAGATCATCCTGATGAACCTCTCCGGCCGCGGCGACAAGGACATCTTTACCGTCGGCAAATTGCTTGGAATGGGGCTGTAACAGCATGACCGCACGCATGGACAAACGATTTGCCGATCTGGCAGCAGAAGGCCGCCCGGCGCTGGTCACCTACTTCATGGGTGGCGATCCGGATTTCGAGACTTCGCTGGCGATCATGAAGGCGCTGCCATCAGCCGGCTCCGATATCATTGAGCTCGGCATGCCCTTTTCCGATCCGATGGCCGATGGCCCCGCCATTCAGCTGGCCGGTCAGCGCGCGCTGAAAGGCGGGCAGACGCTGGCCAAGACGCTGGAAATCGCCCGCCGTTTCCGCGCCGATGACAAGGACACGCCGATCGTCATGATGGGGTATTACAACCCGATCTATATCTACGGCGTCGAGCGCTTCCTCGATGATGCGCTCGAAGCTGGTATCGACGGCCTGATCGTCGTCGACCTGCCGCCGGAAATGGATGACGAGCTGTGCATCCCGGCGTTGAAGAAGGATATCAACTTCATTCGTCTGGCGACACCAACCACCGACGACAAGCGGTTGCCGAAGGTTCTCGAAAACACCTCCGGTTTCGTCTATTATGTCTCGATGAACGGCATCACCGGTTCAGCTCTGCCGGATCCAACTGTTGTTGGCGGCGCGGTGCAGCGGATCAAGGGCCATACGAAACTTCCGGTCTGCGTCGGCTTCGGCGTCAAGACGGCTGAGCATGCACGCGCGATTGGTGCGTCGGCCGATGGTGTGGTGGTTGGAACCGCCATCGTCAACCAGGTGGCGTCCAGCCTGACCGAGGACGGAAAATCAACAGGGGCAACGGTGCCGGGCGTGGAAACGCTGGTTCGCGGCCTCGCAGCCGGCGTTCGGTCCGCGAAACTTGTCGCGGCCGAATAAATGCCCATATTCTGGGCCAGGACCGGTTTTAAATATTCAGGAGTTTGGATTTGAACTGGATCACCAATTACGTTCGACCGAAGATCAACTCGATGCTCGGCCGCCGGGAAGTTCCGGAAAATCTCTGGATCAAGTGCCCGGAAACCGGCGAGATGGTGTTTCACCGCGATCTCGAGGAAAACAAATGGGTCATCCCTGCCTCCGGCTTCCATATGAAGATGCCGGCCAAGGCGCGGTTAAAGGACCTGTTCGATGACGGCGTCTACGAGGCCCTGCCGCAGCCGAAGGTGGCGCAGGACCCGCTGAAGTTCCGCGATTCGAAGAAATATGTCGATCGCCTGCGTGACAGCCGCATCAAGACCGATCTCGAAGACACGATCGTTGCCGGCGTCGGCCGCTGCCGTGGCGTCAAGCTGGTCGGCGTCGTGCACGAATTCAACTTCATGGGCGGTTCGCTCGGCATTGCTGCCGGCGAATCGATCATCAAGGCGTTTGAAAAGGCGATTGCTGAAAAGTGCCCGCTGGTGATTTTCCCGGCTTCGGGTGGCGCCCGCATGCAGGAAGGTATCCTGTCGCTGATGCAGCTGCCGCGCACCACGGTCGCGGTCCAGATGCTCAAGGAAGCAGGCCTCCCCTATATCGTCGTGCTGACCAATCCGACCACCGGTGGCGTCACTGCGTCCTATGCCATGCTGGGCGATCTGCATCTGGCTGAACCGGGTGCGGAAATCTGCTTTGCCGGCAAGCGTGTGATCGAGCAGACCATCCGTGAAAAGCTGCCGGAAGGCTTCCAGACGTCGGAATACCTGATGGAACACGGCATGGTCGATATGGTCGTCAAGCGTCACGATATTCCCAATACGCTCGCCCGCGTGCTGAAAATCCTGATGAAGAAGCCGGTCGATGCCGCCAAGCTCAACGGTAGTGCAGCGCTTACCGCCATTCCGATGGCAGCCAGCGCCTGAGCTTCCAAGCATAGGGCGGTCGGGATTGACCGGTCGCCCGCAAGATATTTAAATCATTTGGGATTGGCGCGTCTTGAGCGCGCTTGAATGAGCGCCCGGCGCTCCAGCGGCAGTTGGAGGAGCGGTGATGACGACGGCGCAGGTCAGCGAAGCGGGGCAGGAAATCGACAAGTTGCTGGCTCTTCACCCGAAGGGCTTCGACTTGTCGCTCGACCGGATCACCCGGCTTCTCGATGTACTCGGCAATCCGCAGGACAGGCTGCCGCCGGTGATCCATGTCGCCGGCACCAACGGCAAGGGCTCGGTAACGGCCTTTTCCCGGGCGATCCTCGAAGCCGCCGGTCTCAGCGTCCACGTCCATACATCACCGCATCTGGTCAACTGGCACGAGCGTTATCGCATCGGCAAACAAGGCGAGCGCGGCGCGCTGGTCAGCGATGCGGTTCTGGCCGACGCGGTCCGCCGTGTCGGCGAAGCCAATGCCGGCCAGAAGATCACCGTCTTCGAAATCCTGACGGCGGTTACTTTCGTTCTGTTTGCCGAACATCCGGCTGATGTCGCGATCATCGAGGTCGGTCTCGGAGGCCGCTTCGATGCAACCAACGTCATCAAGACGCCTGCCGTTTCCGTCATCATGCCGATCTCGCTCGATCATCAGGCCTATCTTGGAGATCGGGTCGAACTGATCGCGGCCGAAAAGGCCGGGATCATGAAACGCGGCTGCCCGGTGGTCATCGGCCATCAGGAGGAGGATACCGCGCGCGACGTGCTGATCTCCATCGCCGAGCGGCTAAAATGCCCGCTTTCGGTCTATGGTCAGGATTTCATGGCACATGAGGAATTCGGGCGGCTGATCTATCAGGATGAGTTTGGTCTTGCCGACCTGCCACTGCCGCGCCTGCCGGGGCGCCATCAATATGCCAACGCCGCCGCTGCCATCCGCGCCGTCAAGGCCGCAGGCTTCGATATATCCGATGCCGTCATCGACAGGGGGATGGTGACGGTCGATTGGCCGGGCCGGCTGCAGCGCCTGACGGACGGCAAGCTCGCAGCGCTTGCGCCCAAGGGTTCCGAGATCTGGGTCGATGGCGGGCACAATCCCGGCGCCGGTCAGGTCATCGCCGAAACCATGGCCAATCTGGAAGAGCGTGACCCACGGCCGCTGTTCATGATCATCGGCATGATCAACACGAAGGATCCGGTCGGGTATTTCGAGGCCTTCAAGGGGCTTGCCGAACAGGTGTTCACTGTGCCGATTCGCGGTTCGGACGCCGGAATAGATGCCGTCGCGCTCGCCGACGATGCGGCGGCGGCCGGCTTCGAGGCAGGCGCGATGTCCACGGTCGCCGAAGCACTCGGCGCCATCGCGGCAATGTTCGACGATGATCCGGTCGCGCCCCGCATCCTGATCGGCGGTTCGCTCTATCTGGTCGGCGACGTTCTGGCCGACAACGGCACGCCGCCGAGATAAGGCCTTCGGGCCGATTCCTCAAACGCGTCAATCGATGGTTATAGGCCGGTCTCCGGTGCCGTCTGAGTTCCTGAGCAGAGAAAACGAATGCACGACAATAATCCTGAACTGCCAAAGGGCTATTCACCCGTCCCGGCCGGCAAGGTTGCCAATGTGGTGACGTTTCTGGAAATGCGCCAGCGCCCGGCGGAAACGGCCGGATTGCCGGAATTGCCGCTGACACTGGCGCGTCTCGGTCCCCACAATCTCGACATCTACCGTCGCCTGTTTCGCGATATCGGCGAAGACTGGCTGTGGGTGTCGATGCTGGAGATCGGCGATGACGAGGTGCGCGGCATTCTCGCCCATCCGTCGGTGGAGACCTATGCGTTGCGCGACGGTGGCAGCGATATCGGCCTGGTGGAACTCGACTTTCGCGTGCCCGGCGAATGCGAACTGGTCTATTTCGGCCTGGTCAAGGATGCGATCGGCAAGGGGACGGGCCGATTCCTGATGAACCAGGCGATTGCCAAGGCCTTTGCGCAGCCGATCGAACGCTTCTGGCTGCATACCTGCACGTTCGATCATCCGTCCGCTGCCGGGTTCTACCAGCGCTCCGGCTTCAAGCCCTACAAACTGATGGTCGAGGTTCACGATGATCCGCGCCTGATGGGCCTGCTACCCAAAACTGCTGCCCCGCATATTCCTCTGCTGGAGCCTGCCGCCAGCGCCGAATGAGCTGGTGGAAACGAAAAAAGCCCGGTTTCCCGGGCTTTTTCAATTCAGTTCGGATTTCAATTACGCGGCAGCGTTGGAAATCCAGGAGGTGAGAGCCGTCTTCGGCGCGGCACCCACCTTGATGTCGGCGACTTCACCGGCCTTGAACATGGCGAGAGTCGGAATGGAGCGCACGCCATACTGGGCGGCGATTTCCGGGTTCTCGTCGATATTGACCTTGGCAACCTTGACCTTGCCGGCCAACTCAACGGAAATTTCTTCCAGGCTCGGAGCGATCATCTTGCACGGACCGCACCATTCGGCCCAGAAATCCACGATGACAGGCTCGACGGAGTTCAGGACTTCGTCCTGAAAATTGGAATTATCGACTTTTACGGTAGCCATAGGCTGCTCCTTGTTTTCGAAATCGGCGTTCTTCGAACGGTTGTCCATCATGTGATGGCTGAGCGTCAGCTTTTCAATCCCATCCATATCTCACTTTGTCGCGAGGTCTACAAGACTCCTGTCGAGCATCGCCTGCGGCAGGGTGAGAACGGTGGGTCCCCCGGTGTAGATCAGTGCGCACTGGATGAGGTGATCCGGGTAGAGCGGCTGCAGCAGGGCGCGGTAAATTGCCAGCTGCGCCCTGTAGACAAAGGGGACCGCTTCGGCAGATGCCGGGATTTCACGATTGGTCTTGAAGTCCGCAATGAGGACGGTGTTTCCCGATACGGCCAGCCGGTCGATCCGCCCCGACACCGCAAAATCCTTGCCGCCAAGCTTCAGCGTACCCATGATGGCCACTTCCGCCCGGCTGCCTTCGGAAAACAGTGCGGTGAGATCGGGGAGTTCGATCACCCTTAGAACCGATTCGGTCAGTGCCTGCCGTTGCGGTGCGGACCAGCGCGGAACGGAGCGAAGCAGGTAGCGCTCGGCCGCAGCCCGGCGCTCGTCCGGCGCGATCGAGGGCAAGACCTGCAGGAACCGGTGCAGGATCGCACCGCGCAGCAAAGACGTGTCGGCGCCGGGTTTTTGCGAGAACAGGGCAGATCCGACGATAGGGCTGCCATCCTCTTCATCGATGACGGCACCGGCGCCGGAAGGGCTCAGAGGCCGGGGCAGATGCCGTTGCGGCGGTAGCGGCTGCAGCAGCGCTGGCGGCAGGCCAACGCGTTGCGCCTCAATCGCCTCTTTGGCTTGCTCCTGCATCCGCAGATCGCGATCAGGCGCCGACACCTGCCAGCGATAACCGGTCCATTCCTGATCACCGGCTGCAAATGTCATCGGCTCACTGCGGCCGCGTTCGTCAACGGACAGGCTGGTGGTCACCATCGCATGCCAGCTTTCGGGATTGGCGCGCTTGCCCTGATAGCCGCAGACAATCAGCCGGTCGGCAGCCCGTGTCATGCCGACATAAAGAAGCCGCCGGTATTCCTCCTCGGCGGCCGTTTTCAGCCGGTCCGTATCCGCGTCCACCAGCGCGTTCGATGCGGCGCCCGGCGGACGCCAAACAGGCAGTGCCATCGCACCTTGATGATCGTCCTGCTTGATCATCCTGAGACCGGAGACCTGCTGCGAATTGAAGGCCCTGCCGCCGCCATCCACGAGGAAGACGACTGGCGCTTCCAGCCCCTTGGCCGCGTGAACCGTCATGATGCGGACTTCGTTGCGTTCCTTGTCCTGCTCGCGCTTCACCGTCGGCGCTTCCATTTCCAGGCCGGAAATGAAAGCCTGCAGACCGGGAAGCCCGTTCTTCTCATGATCGAGCGCAAAGGTCAGGAATTCGTCGAGGATGTCGCTGACCTCGGTACCGAGCCGTCCGAGGAACGCAGCACGCCCACCGTCATGGCCAAGGATCCGGGCGTAAAAGTCATGGACGGGCAGGGTGCGCGAAAGAGCCTTGTACCGCTGCAGCTTCTGCAGAACGGGGTGGTGCCGGCTCGCCTCGTCGGCGCCGAAATCCAGAAGGTTCTTCCATACACTGACGGATGGAGGCCTTCCCACCGCCAATGCGGCGATGTCGTCTTCTGAAAGATTGAACAGCGGGCTCTTCAAAACAGCGGCCAGCGACAGGTCGTCCTGCGGCAAAAGCATGAAACGGCCGAGCGCCATCAGGTCCTGCACGGCGATATGGTTTGTCAGCACCAGCCGGTCGGCGCCGGCAACAGGAATATTCCGGCTTGTCTTGAGGGCCCGGGTCAGCGCGTTGACGAAGGCATCGCGTTTGCGAACGAGAACGATGATGTCGCCCGGCTGCATCGGCCGTCTGACACCCTTTTCGATCACTGTCTCCTTGCCGATCCAGTCGGCAAGGACAGCGGCGATGCGCTGCGCCAGGATGTTGGCGGGCGCATCCTCCGGGGTCGCATCGAAGGCGGCGGTCCAGTTGTCCTCCTGAATGCTGTCGGCCGGCGCGATCGCGTCCCAGACCTCGACGACGCCGGGATGGCCGATGCGGTTGGAGGCGTGCACGACGGCATCGTTGCGGGCGCTGAGGCCGCGCGCATGGGCCGGATTTTCAAATACGGTATCGACGGCGGAGAGCACATCCTCGGTGGAGCGGAAGGACAGCTGCAGGCGGATAGGGCTGAAAGCCTTGCCACCGTCGCGGACCCGCCGTTCGGTCTGGGTGCTCTCGTTGGAAAAACGCTCGGGCCGGGCGCCCTGGAAGGAATAGATCGACTGTTTTTCATCGCCGACCGCAAACATCGTCCGGTTACCGCCGCGCGCCGTTTCGCCGGAAAAGAAATCCTCGGCCAGCGACTGGATGATCGTCCACTGTACCGGGCTGGTATCCTGCGCCTCGTCGACGAGGATATGATCGATGCCTTGGTCGAGCTTGTAGTGGATCCAGCGACTAACATCGCCGCGTGACAAAAGCGTCGCCGTGCGGTTGATCAGGTCGTCGAAATCCAGCTGGCTGCGGCTCTTCTTGATGTCCTCATAGTCGCTGTTCAGCCGGTCGGCGAGCACCAGTGCTGCCTTGGTGGCCTCGAACATCGAAATCAGGTTGAGGCGATCGGTGGCGGCGGCGATATGGTCGCGGGCGGCGGTGACGAGGTCTTCCAGATCCGGCGCCTTGTCGCGCATCCCCTTGGACAGGAAGGCCGAATCGGCCTTCGGCTTGCCCGCCTGGGTGAAGAACAGCCCATTCAGGGCAGTGTAGCGCTGCAGCGGATCAGCGAGCTTGGCGACGGTACGCAAACCATCGGCGAATTCCGTGACCTTGGCCCCTCCGGCCGAAAGCGCCATGCTGAGGTAACGTTCAAGCCCTGCGCCGTTCAGGCCTTTCAGTGGCCAGAATCCGGCTAATGCCGTCTGGTTCGTCTCATGAACGTCAAGGCCAAGTGCCGATCGAAGTGCCGGGTCGATACCGCCCTTGCGGTCTGCGTCATCCAGAAAATCCTGTATGGGCGTGCGGTTGGCGACAATGGCCGACAGCAGCTTTTCCAGCCCGGTATCGTCGGCGAGATCAAGCACCGTGGCAAAAGCCTCGGTGAGTTCACGATCGTCTTCGCTTGCGGTGGCCGTCAACAGCGCCCGCCGAGCATCGGCCAAAAGCGTGGCAGAGGCACGGTCGTCCAGCACCGAGAAATGGCCGGCGACATTGGCCTCCAGCGGAAATTGATGCAGCAGCGCCTCGCAGAAGGCGTGGATGGTCTGGATTTTCAAACCGCCCGGTGTCTCCAGCGCGCGCGCAAACAGACGGCGGGCCTCCTGGCGTTTCAGAATGTCCGGTCTTTCGCCCTCGATCGCCGCGATCCGGTCGTCCAGTGCGTCGTCGTCCAGCGTCACCCATTCGGACAGTCGCTCGAAGACGCGGTTGGACATTTCCGACGCCGCCGCCTTGGTATAGGTCAGGCAGAGGATTGCCGAGGGCCGGCAGCCGGACAGCAGAAGCCTGATAACGCGTTGTGTCAGCACATGCGTCTTGCCGGAGCCGGCATTGGCGGAAACCCAGGCGGAGCGGGCAGGGTCGGACGCGAGCGCCTGCTTGGCCGAGGTCCAGTCCAGCCATGCCTGCGGCGTCGGCTCGAGTGGGCCGAAATCGTCATCCCTCATTGCCGTCATCCTCGCCTTCCGCCGTTGCCCATTCGGCGACCCGGGCCAGATGGTCGTACTCGCCGCCGTAGTCGCGCTCCTTCTGCACGATCAGCCGCGAAGCAAAGCCATGCTTGCCGCTCATCAGGGCGGCAAGAAGCCCGGTCAGCTCCTTCAGCGAATCCTCAGCCAATTGCTCGGCCGACTTGGTCTCGACATTGGCGCGGGCCTTGGCATGGTCGTTGTTGACCTCCTGAACGGCAAACCGTTCGCCGGGTTTCAGGCGGACATAGAGCAGCGACTGCGGATGCTTCGGCCCCGCCTTCTGAAATGCTCCAGCTTTCAATGCTGCCGCTTCCAGCGCAAGCTGCGGATCGAGCAGGGCGCGGGCCTCGTTGATCGAGGGATTCGATCCCGTCTTGTAGTCGACGATAACGGCGCTGCCGTCGCCGAGAATGTCGATCCGGTCGGCTATCCCCGTCAGCTTGATGCCGGAAACGCCAAGGTCCATCGAGGCGTAGAGTTCGGTGAAGCTTTTGCGGATATCGCCTTGGCGGCTGATTTCCCAGTCGATGAAAGCCTTGCCGACGGCGGCAAAGCGCGGCCGCCAGACGATATCGATATGGGCGGGCAGCGCCTGCTCGTCGAAGGCTTCGTTAAGAATCCGGCTCATTTCCGCCTGCGCTTGCGGGGATGCGGCATCCAGCTGGGCGCGCACGAAACGCTCGACGATCTTGTGGTACAGCGTGCCGCGCTCGGCTGCACCCGGATCGCGGTTGAACGGATCGATGGGCTGCAGGCGCAGGATCCGGCGCGCATAGACGGCGTAGGGGTCGCGCCGTAGCCGGCTCACCTCGCTGAAGGAATAGCTGCGCGGCTGGTGCTCCGCCGATGGTTTCGGCTCCGGCCTTTTGGCCAGCGGCTGAGTGGCGCCCTGGTCGAGCATGCCTGCCCATTGCTGATAATCCCGGCCGTTTTCACGCAGCTTTCCGGCAAACGCCTTGCCACCGACCGCCAGAAGACGCTGCAGCCAGCGCGAGGCGACCGTCGGCGTCGCGCCCTTGCGCATGGCGCGCGTCAAAATCAGTTTGCGCGTACCGCAGGCCATCTGGAAATCATGCGCCAGCTGGCCGATCCGCCGCTCTGGCGGCTCAAGACCCATCGAGGTCTTCATGGTTCGCGACAGGAAGGGATCATTGGCCGTCTGGCCGGGCCAGGTGCCTTCGTTCATGCCGCCGAGAACCACGAGATCGACGCTTTGCAGGCGGGATTCGAGTGCGCCGAATATGAACACGCGCGGATGACGCATCGAGCGCGGCTTGATCGATTCGCTTGCCGACAATGCTTCGACAATATCGCTCCACTGCGGCCCGTCAGCCGTCAGCTGGCCTTCCGTATCGATGACGGAGCGCAGCAGCACCGCCAGTGCTTCGCCGGCTTCACCCGACCAGAGCCCGGCAAGGCTGCCGTGTTCATCCATGGCCGCCGCCTCCAGAGCGGCGCCGGTTTTCTCTGCCCATTGCGACAGCGGCAAGGCTGCGGTCAGCCCACGGCCGCTTCTGTGGTGGCGCACCAATGTGCCGGCGAGCGGCTCCGCTGCCGCGGCGATCCGCCGAGCAAGATGACGAGCCTGCTCGATTGCCGCGTCATCGATTTGGCCGCGCCATTCCGGCAGATGTTTTTTGCCGATTTCATTCTGCAGCGTCTGGTCGAGAAGAGTTTCGAGTTCGGAAATATCCGCGTTGCCGGTGCCGCCACGCAGAGCCATCAGTTCGAGCGTCGTTGCAGCCGTATTCATCATGTCGGCAGAGAGGCCGAAACGGGCGAGCGGATGTTTGAGAAGAGCCACGATTGGCACCGGGTCGCCCGGACGCAGGGCCGCTTCAAGCAGTAGTCGTGCCAGGCTACCGGGGCCGGTGGACGAGAGTGGCGTACCGGCCGAATCGTCGGCTTCGATGCCGAAGCGCATGAGTTCGCAGGCCACCCGGCGGGCGAGGTCCCGGTCCGGGGTAATGAGGGCAGCCTGGCTTTCCTCGTTGTCGTGGAGGGCAAGACGCAGGGCAATGGCGATGGCCGTTGCCTCCTCACGCTCATTGGCCGTTTCGATCAGCGCCACATCGGCAAAGGCCGCTGTCAGCCGGGCTGGGTCGACGCCGCTGCGCAGAGCCGTCCAACTGCTGGTCGCCTGGACCGGCAGAAGAGCCTGGGAAACCAGCTCTGCCCGATACTCGAGATCCGGCGCCGGGGCGCCCAGGACAGCGACGTCATGGCGGGAAACCTCCATGCGCTTCAAAAGACGGAAGAACCCATATTGCGGATGGCTGCGGCTTGCCGGATCCGGCCTGCCGGCAAGTTTTTCTGTTTCCGGTGCGATCATCGTCCATTCGGCATCGCTCATCGTCTGGTCGAGGCCTGGAAGGACGATGGTGCCGTTTGGAAGTTTCTGGACCGCGGCGATCAGCTTGGCGGTTGCCGGGATAGAGCCCGTGGAGCCGGCAATGATGATCGGACCGGTAACCTTGCCGCTGGCGATGCGCTGGGCCTCGGCTTCAAGGATCGCGTTGCGATGACGGGCGGGAGAGGATTGCTTGAGCTCCTCCAGCCGCGCCGGCCAATAGGTGCTGGCAATCTTCAGAAACGCCAGCGTCAGCTGCCACCAGAGGGCATGATCGGCGTCGTCGAGCCGGTCGAGCGCGTCCCAGTCCAGTTCCTCCGTTTCCATCGCGTCGATGATCTCGGAGAGATTGCGCGCCAGCCAGATGGCATCGGCGGGGCTGGCCGGCGCGATCAGCGGACTTTCCGCGTGCACGTCGAGAACCGCTTTCGGCAGCTGGTTGCGCCAGGCAAGAATGAGGCAACCAAGCTCGATCAACCGGGCGACATTGGGCAAAGGCGGGGCGAGATCGAGGATCGCCGGGATTTCGGCATCGAAGAAACCGCTGTCGTCATCGGTTTCGCCGAGCGCCCGGATCATCGGCAGGATCGCCGAGCGCCCACCGAGGCAATCAACCAGCTCTGAGCGCAGGACGCGGGCCGAGCGCCGGGTCGGCACGAAGATCGTCACGCCGGCAAGCGAGAGTGGATCGGCCGTATCGTAGCGAAAACCAGGAACCAGTTCGCCCGAGCACAGCTTTTCAACCACGGTCTTCAGGAAGGGGAGGCCGGGGGGAATGGTGAAGACGTTGGAGACGGTTCCCGTCACGTCATGAGGCTCCCGCTTCGAACTGGCGGATGGCGGTCTCGGCCAGGCCGATCGCCTCAGGCGTCCCGACCGTCAGCCAATGACCGTCGAGAACGATGCCGAAAAGCCGGTTTTGCGCGATAGCCCGGTCAAAGTAGATGTTGAGGTTGAAGGCATCGTCCGGGGCATCAGCGAAAAGCCTGCTGTGCAGCGCGATGGCGCCGGCATAGACGACGGGATTGTCCATACCGTCCTTGTAGCGCGACAGCCGCCCGTCCGGATCAAGCGAGAAATCCAGCTTGCCGTTATGGCCGGTCGTGTCTTCGTTGCGCACGCAGAGCAGCGCCATGTCCATGCTCTCCGGGTCGAAGAAGGATGCGAGCCGCTGAAGATTAGAAGGCGCTCCCGGCTTTTCTCCAACCCAGAACAGGTCGGCATTCATCACCAGAACCGGGCCTTCGGGAAGCAGCTTCAATCCCTTCGCCAACCCGCCGCCGGAATTCATCAGGGCGGCCCGCTCGTCGGAAATGACGATCGCCGGCCGGCTGCGTTTGGCAAGATGGGCCTCCATCTGACCGGCGAAATGGTGGACGTTGACCGCTGCCGTGGTCACGCCTGCGGCCTCCAGCAAATCGAGCACATAGTCGATCATCGGCTTGTCCGCGATCGCAACCAGTGGCTTTGGCAGGGTATCGGTAATGGGGCGCAGGCGCGTGCCAAGCCCTGCGGCGAGCACCATGGCGTTTTCGATGATGGGCATGGGCAGCACGTGATCCACTGAACCTTCGGCCGCTGATTCGGCCTCCTGCATAATTCCTTAAACCGGAATCGATCTAAGGAAAAATTATGCAGCGAATTAAAGCGCTACAGCGTCCTTTGCGCGTCATTCATGACGCGCGGAACTGTAGAGGATTCCAGCCTTTATGCACCAATCGCGCAAGGGCGCGAGCGCTTCGTGTTTCAACGCCACCTCAAGATAGGAAAACGTCCGCGGCATGTGCTTCATGTAGAAGGGTTTCTGGTCGCGCTGCATGAGGCGCACCCAGATGCCGGCGAGCTTGCAATTGCGCTGCGCCGACATCAGATGCCAGTCACGCCGGAATGCCGTTTCGTCGAAATCGCCGAGAGCGTGGCGTTCCGCGCAGTAGAGCGAGAGCATCTCTTCGCGCAGATCCGGTTCGATGGTCACGCGGGCATCCTGCGAGATGGAGGCGACGTCATAGGCCGTCGGGCCGATCATCGCATCCTGGAAATCGATGATACCGATTCGGTCAAAACCGGAGCGATCGCCGCGCCAGATGATGTTCGGCGAATGAAAATCCCGCAGCAAAAGCTTCTTTTCCGAGGTCGTCAGGAGATCGATCAGCTGATCCCATACCGCGACATAGCCGGCGCGCTCGGCATCGGAAGCCTTGTCGCCGCGCTTCCAGGGCAGGTACCAGTCGATCAGCAGGCTGGTCTCGATCTTCATCGCCGTGCGATCGAAGTCGGGAATATGGTGCGTGACGGACGGAGAAAGCGATATGTCCCGCGTTACCGGCTGCGCATGCAGGTGCGCAAGGGCACGGACGCTTTCCAGATAGCGTTCGGCAACCGGTTGTCCTTCGCTGAGAATGCCGTCGCTGCCGAGGTCCTCGATCAGCAGAATGCCGGCATCGAGATCGCTTTCGTAGACGTGCGGTGCGCAAAATCCTTTTTCCCGGATGTCGCGGGCAATGGCGACGAAGGGGATGACGTCTTCGGCAAGATGGGCAAGCTGCTGATAGTATTTGCCGTCCTGAAGGATGGGGCCGGGCTTGTGACGGGCCGAGTCCATCAGGATCAACGCCGGTTCTCCGGGCACGAGAATACGCTCATAGGCGCGCGCGGAAGCATCGCCGCTGAGATGGCGGCGCTTGGCATGGCCATACCCGCGTTGCCGCAGGAAAGCGCGAATGCCAAGGCTGCGTTCGATCCGGGAAAGGGCAGCCGGTTCGCCGGAAAGCGCGACGGTACGTCCGTCGCCGAAGTGGGAAAATGTGGCGGTCAATCGTGATTTTGGCAGTGCTGACAAGGCATTTTCCGGCCATTCGACGAGGCAGATGCCTTCGGAGAGGGCCTCGTCAAAACCCAGTTCGTCGAGTTCCGACACATCTGCCAGCCGGTAGAGATCGAAATGCGAAACGGGAATTCTCAGCGCATAGCTCTGCACCAGCGTGAAGGTCGGGCTTGGAACCTCCAGCGCCTCATCATCGGCCATGGCGCGCAGAAAGGCGCGCGCCAGCGTCGATTTGCCGGCACCGAGGTCACCGGAAAGCGCGAGACAGTCGCCGGCCTTCAAGGCCAGCGCCAGGTCCTCTCCGAGTTCGATGGTGGCTGCCTCGTCCTTAAGGGTGAGCTTGAGCGCTTGCATTATTCCGCCGCGGCTATTCTCGGCAGGTCGCCGGACGGGATACGGCAGGTCACTTCCGTGCCTTCGCCTTCGCGGCTGCGGATCGATACGGTGCCGTGGTGGAGGCTGACGAAGCTTTCGACGATGGACAGGCCAAGGCCCGCACCACCGTGCTGGCCGTGGCTTTCGAACCGCTTGAACACGGTGTCGAGAACGTCCTGCGGAATGCCCGCCCCATTGTCGGTGACGCTGAAGACGAAGTCGCTGCCGTCGCGGCGGCATTTCAGGCTGACGGTGCTGCCGTCAGGCGCAAAGTTGGCAGCATTGGTCAAAAGCTTGATGAGGATCTGCTTCAGGCGCTGGTGGTCGGCGACGAACAGGCCAAGCATATCCGGCGTATCGATCTGCAAGGTGACGGCGCTTTCCTGCAGCCTGTCGGCCATCTGCAGCGACACCTCGTCGAGGAAATCCGTCAGGTTGATTTCCGACAGGTCGAGCTCGACGATACCCGCATCGACGGTTGCCAGATCGAGGATGTCGTTGACGATGGTCAAAAGCAGCGAGGAGGACGTCGAGATGTGATCGACATATTCGGCCTGCCGCTCCGTCAGGGAGCCGAAGGCAGGCGTCTTCAGGAGATCCGCGAAACCGATGATATTGGTCAGCGGCGAGCGCAGCTCATAGGACACGTGCTGGACAAAATCGTTCTTCAGGTGATCCGCCATCCGCAACGCGTCGTTCTTTTCCGTGAGCGCGCGTTCGACCCGCACGCTGTCGGTGATGTTGACGAAGGTCAGCATGGTCTGGGCATTTGGCAGCGGAATGACGGCGAAATCAAGGATCAAGCCGGTCCGCAACTCAAGAATGCCCTGGCATGACGGGCGCTCGTCGTCGAAGCTGGTGATAAGATGTGAAAACCGCTTCCAGCCATCCGGCTGGTCGTAGGACGGTGCGCAGGCCTGCTCGATGGCGCGGATATGCGTGCCGGGCTTCGCCTCGATTTCCGTGACGCCCCAAAGTGCGCGGAAGGCAGGATTGGACAGCTTGATACGGCCATCCGGACCGAACACGGCCACACCTTCCGACAAATGGTCGATGGTCTCGCCCTGGACCTGGACAAGTGTATTGTAGCGGGTTTCCAGATCGACCTTTTCCGTCAGGTTCTCGAACACCCAGGTCGCTCCGCCCTGCGGACGAGCGGTTGCGAATACGCGCAGGGTCTGGCCGTTGGGCAGGTGCCAGAGGTCGGATTGCGTCTCGATCGCCTGATAGACGGCGAGCGCCGAGTCCTTCCATTGCTTCCAGTTCAGCTGCTCCGGCAGCCTGCCGAGGGCGCGCAGCCGGTCCAGTATCTCGCCATTGCCCGGCTTACGCTCGAGGAAGCCCATGTCGAGGTCCCACAGGCGCTGGAAAGCCTGGTTGTAGAATTGCAGCTGCTGGCTGCCGTCGAAGATCGCTACGGGCGTTGCCAGATGATCGAGCGTTTCGGCGTGGCTCTTCAGGGTGCGGTTCAATTCCTCGCGCACCGCCTCGACGTCGGAGACGTTGATCGCCATGCCTGCCGAACCGCTCATGCTTTTGGTGTCCACCACGTCGAAGAACGTCCGGTTTCCACGGACGACTGTGGAGACCTTTTCGCGATAGGGCGAATCATAGGTACTGAAGGCGCGGATCTTCTCACGCGCAACGGTTGCCAGAAGCTCGCGGCTTTCCTGCACCGCCGCTGAGGGATCGGTCGCTTCAACGGCTTCGGCATAGGCGTCGTTCACCCAGAGGATAGCGCCGTCCGGCCCGCGCTGCCAGACAGGTAGATCGATCGCGTCGAGCAGCGTGTGCAGGTTGGACAGGGAGCCGTGCAGGCGATCGCGTTCCATCTTCACTTCCGCAAGCTCGGCCCGCAGATTGTTGAGTGCGACGAAACGGACGAATGCCCGGCCGCCGGAGACGCGGCCCTGGGCCTCGATGATTTCACTGCGGCTGGTTTCGACGATGAGATCGAAGCTCTGGGCACCAGAGCGCAGCAGTTCGATGGCTTTTTCCAGCTCTGATGCCGATTGCGATTTAATCCAGCGGCCGAAGGCGAGAAAATCGCGGTCGTCCTGCGGGGCACCGGTTTCGGCCGGCAGGTGGCCGAGGAATTCGGGTTTGTTCGACTGGCCTTCCCAGACGACGATGCGGCGGTTCTTGTCGGCGATCAGTGCCTGGAAACGCGAAATCCGGTGGTTGGCGTCGGCCAGCGCCGTGTTCAGTTCGCGGTTATCGGTTTCCATATTGCCGCGCTGGCGGATCAACCAGATGGCAGAGAGCATGGCCGCAGAAACGACGCCGATCAGCACGGAAAAGGTAATGACCTCGGAAGAGCCGAAGATGTTGGCTGTGGCGACGCCCTCGGCGGCAGCAAGAGCGGGACCGGCGAAACTAGCAAATGCCGTGCTTGCCATGAGCCGGCGCAACGGAGACGGAATCCGGCCGCCGGCGCGTTTCAAAGGACCTGTTTCCATGGCATGCTTCCCCGTTTGCCCCACATACAATCGATGCGCCGGAAACCCGAATCACAGCGATCATATGTGTATTCAATACTTTGAAGCGTGCCCCGGCCTTTCGGCGGGTCGTTTCAAAGCTCTGCAGCGCCGCGCGTCATTCATGACGCGCAAAGGTCGCTGTAGCACTTAAATTTGCCGCATAAGTTTTCCTTAAATCGATTCCGATTTGAGGAATTATGCAGCGTGGTCCGGTTGCAAATCGCCACGCAGTGCTAAATCGAAATCCGGCCCGGGCAGGCCTCATTCAATTCCGATTGCAGTCCGGCAATGTCTTCGTCCCGCCTCAACGACAAGACATCCCATTCGCGACGCGTCTGTTCCGCATCTTCGTCACGAATCATTGTGCCAAAAACATACGCCTTCGGGGAATCGTCGGGAAGGGCGGGGCAAAAAAAGAGGCCGCGATCTTCTGTCAAGATCACGGCCTTCTATATCTTGTGGATTATCCGGGTAAGGATTAGTAGCGGTAGTGTTCAGACTTGAACGGGCCCTGCGGCGTTACACCGATATAGCCGGCCTGCTCTTCCGAAAGTTCCGTCAGCTTGGCGCCGAGCTTTGCCAGATGAAGGCGCGCGACCTTTTCGTCGAGGTGCTTCGGCAGGATATGGACGCCCTTGTCGTATTGCGCACCCTTGGTGAACAGTTCGATCTGGGCCAGGACCTGGTTGGAGAACGATGCCGACATCACGAAGGACGGGTGGCCGGTTGCGTTGCCGAGGTTGAGCAGGCGGCCTTCCGAAAGAAGGATCATCCGGTTGCCCTTCGGGAACTCGATCAGGTCGACCTGCGGCTTGATGTTGGTCCATTTCAGGTTACGCAGCGCGGAAACCTGGATCTCGTTGTCGAAGTGGCCGATGTTGCCGACAATCGCCATGTCCTTCATCTCGCGCATGTGGTCCATGCGGATGACGTCCTTGTTGCCCGTCGTCGTGATGAAGATGTCGGCCGAAGACACGACGTCTTCGAGCTGAACGACTTCAAACCCGTCCATGGCGGCCTGCAGGGCGCAGATCGGATCGACTTCCGTGACCTTGACGCGGGCGCCGGCGCCGGAGAGCGAAGCGGCAGAACCCTTGCCGACATCGCCATAACCGCAGACGACGGCAACCTTGCCGGCCATCATCACGTCGGTGCCGCGGCGGATGCCGTCGACCAGCGATTCCTTGCAGCCATACTTGTTGTCGAACTTCGACTTGGTAACCGAATCGTTAACGTTGATGGCCGGGAAGGGCAGCAGGCCCTTGGCATGCAGCTGGTAGAGACGGTTGACGCCGGTGGTGGTTTCTTCCGTCACGCCCTTGATGGCGTCGCGCTGCTTGGTGAACCAGCCCGGCGAAGCGGCAAGGCGCTTCTTGATCTGGGCGACGAGGATTTCTTCTTCCTCGGATTCAGGCTTCGACAGAACGTCCTCGCCGGCTTCAGCGCGGGCGCCGAGCAGGATGTACATGGTGGCGTCGCCGCCGTCATCGAGGATCATGTTGGAAACGCCGCCGTCGGCCCACTGGAAGATCTGGTCCGTATAGGTCCAGTATTCTTCGAGGCTTTCGCCCTTGACCGCGAAGACCGGAACGCCGGTGGCGGCGATGGCTGCCGCGGCGTGGTCCTGCGTCGAGAAGATGTTGCAGGATGCCCAGCGTACCTCGGCGCCGAGAGCAACCAGCGTCTCGATCAAAACGGCCGTCTGGATGGTCATGTGCAGCGAGCCGGTGATGCGCGCGCCCTTCAGCGGCTTCGCGGTGCCGAATTCCTCGCGGCAGGCGATCAGGCCCGGCATTTCGGTCTCGGCGATGGTGATTTCCTTGCGGCCGAAATCGGCAAGACCGATATCCGCAACCAGATAGTCGTTTTTCGTGCTCATAAAAGTCTCCGGGCTGGTGCCGTGCACTAAGACCTGACGTTTTGGCAGGGCCGGGCAGGGCGCACTAGAATTCGGCACTTCCTGCAGTCAACAGGAAGTTTGTTCCTCAATTATCAGGAAACGTAAAAAGGAGCAACAGGACATAAAGAGGTCTTTATGTCTTTATATCTCTCGTCTGGACGCGAGTCAGATTTCTTCGCCGAACTTGTCGGCAACCAGCGCATCGAGCGCATCGAGCGCCTCCTGTGCCTGGCGGCCACTGGAGGTGACGGAGACCGAACAGCCGGTGCTGGCGGCCAGCATCATCAGGCCCATGATCGAGGTGCCGCCGACGGTCATGCCGTCTTTCGAGACGTGGATCTCGGCATCGTAGCCCTCAACCGTCTGTACGAACTTGGCCGAGGCGCGGGCATGCAGTCCGCGCTTGTTGACGATCAGCAGGTCGCGGGAGAGGGTCATGACCGACGTCTCGCTATTTGCCACTGAGGACACGGCTTGCGACATTGATGTATTTCCTGCCTGCTTCGGACGCTTCGACGAGTGCCTTGTCCATATCGCTTTCGCCACGGACGCCGGCCAGTTTGATCAGCATGGGAAGGTTGACACCGGCAATGACCTCGACGGTGCCGCTCTGCATTACCGAGATTGCCAGATTGGACGGCGTGCCGCCGAACATGTCGGTGAGGATGATAACGCCATTGCCTTCGTCGGCTGCGAGAACGGCCTGCAGAATATCCTGCCGGCGCTGGTCCATATCATCTTCAGGGCCGATGCAGACAGTCTCGATCGACTTTTGCGGACCAACGACATGCTCCAGCGCATGACGAAACTCTTCAGCCAGCTTGCCGTGCGTGACAAGCACAAGTCCGATCATAATGTCTTTGCTCCAACTGCATCTGCAAATCTCAAGGATGGTCAGATATCGCAATGCAGCAATTTCGTCCACCTTTAGGGCGGTCATCTTGGCAAGGAAAAGGCGAATGGCAAGTTAAAAATCCGGAAATGCTGCTTTAAAAGGCATCATTGTCCTTGAAAATTGGCATTTTGAGGCAAAATAAGCCGCAAAAATTCAAAGGAATTCAAGCCCTCTGCCAGGGGCAGCCGCCTTAACGGTAAAAAGTTGCCGAGGGGAAGCGAAAATGTCTCGTTTTCCGGCGGCATACGGGGTTCAAACGGCGGTTTGACCGGCAGAATGGCGCAGTCGAGCACTGCCGCACCGATGGTTTCGACCTCGACAATGCCGGTGCCGCGAACCTCTGCGAGCCCCCGGATCGAGGTCGGACGGCGGGCGATGATGCGGCCGTTGCGCACGCAAATCAGCACCTGATCATCCGATACGAGGGCGGCAAACAGCCCGGCATTCTTCGCTGCCGTCATACAGGAAAGCGCCAGAGCGGTCTTGCCCGCGCCGGACGGGCCGACGAACAGGAAGCCGCAGGTTCCCAACACCACTGCGGTCGCGTGAACATTGACCACCTCGCCCGTCACGCCTGGTTCTCGATCGGAAGCGAAAGGATGAAGCGGGCGCCGGTGATCTGGCCGCTCGCGTTCATCATGTTCTCGGCCTTCAGCGAGCCGCCGTGGGCCTCGGCGATCTGGCGTGAGATGGAAAGACCAAGGCCCGAATTCTGGCCAAAATCCTCGGCCTCCGGCCGGTCGGTGTAGAAGCGTTCGAAGATGCGGTCGATGTCTTCGGCCTGGATGCCGGGGCCGTTGTCCTCGACATAGATGATGCAGCGGCTGCGGGTCCGGGTCAGGCGCAGAACGATGCGCCCGCCCTGGTCGGGAACGAACGACCGCGCATTCTCGATCAGGTTGGTGATGATCTGGCCGATGCGCAGCTCGTAGCCGCCGACATCGAAGCGCGCCTTCGGATTGTCCTTGCGCTCGACGACGAAACTCAGCTCGACAGCCTTCTTGCCGCTGCGAATCTGCCGGGAAATATCGACAAGGCCAGCGAGCAGTTTTTCCAGATCGACGGCCTTGGCATCGCTGCGGGCAAGCTCGGCATCGAGCCTTGAGGCATCGGAAATGTCGCTGATCAGGCGGTCAAGACGGCGCACGTCGTGCTGGATGACGTCCATCAGCCGCTTCTTGGAATCGTCGGTGCGGGCGAGCGGCAGCGTTTCAACGGCGCTGCGCAGCGAGGTCAGCGGGTTCTTCAATTCATGACTGACGTCGGCTGCAAAATTCTCGATCGCGGCGATGCGGTCGTAGAGCGCCGTCGTCATTTCGCGCAGCGCAACGGACAGGTTGCCGATCTCGTCCTGACGCGACGAGAAGTCCGGAATTTCCTCGCGCTCCTTGGCGCCGCCACGCCGCACGCGGATGGCGGCGGCTGACAGGCGCCGGAGCGGGTTGGCGATCGTGCTCGACAGCAGCAACGACAGGATGACGTTGACCAGTGCAGCGACGCCGAACACGCGGATGATGGCCAGCCGCTCGGCATGAACGATCTTGTCGATATCGCCCGCCTGAGTCGACAGGAGCAGCACGCCGAGAACCGCGCGAAACCGCTGGACGGGCACGGCGACGGAAACGATCAGCTCGCCCTTTTCGGTCACGCGGACAACGGCGCCACGAACGCCGGTCAGCGCATTCATGACTTCGGGATAGATCGCGCCGTTGCCGCCGGGCGGTTCCTTGTAGAGCGGCAGGTTGCCCGGCTGCAGCACCCGGTTGAACCAGGAGTTCAGCCGCTCGGACCATGTCACGGCTTCCGGTTCGATCGGCGGCAGGTCGAAACGCAGCACCTGGCCGCCGGTATAGAGATGGCGGGAATCAAGCAAGAGGTCGGCGTCGGCATCGAACAGGCGGGCGCGGGTGCGGGTCGGCGAGATCAGCCGCCGCAACACCGGTGCGACACGTTCCTGATTGATCGGGAATTCGAGGTCCTCGTCGCTTGGCAGCGGCGTGATGCTTTGGCCCGCCTGCAGTTCCAGAAGCTTTTCGGGATCGATGGTGATCGAGTTGGTATCGACGGAGGCAGAGGCCGCGATGGCGCCGGCGATGATTTCCCCCTGCGTCAGAAGGCTTTCGACGCGCGCATCGATCAGTCCTTCGCGGAACTGGTTCAGATACATGATGCCGCCGACGAGCACGACGAGCGCGACGAGATTGAAGAACAGGATACGGCGCGTCAGGCTGGAAAAGACGGCGTTGCCGAAGATCCGGCGAATCAACGTGAAGGGATGCGCCCACTTGCGGCCGGAAGCCGCCCGTATTTCACCGTCATCCATATCGATGTTTCGCAAGACTTCGACCAAGCCTTCAACTCCCGCTTTCGCGGCCTCTGCATATCAGTGGCAGCTTTGCTGCCGTTCAGTGGCAGACCTGGCTGCCGTCCGCCTCACGGAAAAGCCCGAGGCAAAAATGGAGATCGGTTCTTTGCGTCCCGTCTTGGCGCGGAGCCGTAGCATACAGCTCCGCCCGTGACCACGCCAGTCTTGCCCATCGCAGCCATGTCCGGTGTGGCGAAGAGATGAGGCCCAGCTCAGGCCGATTCGCGGAAGCGGTAGCCGACGCCGTAAAGCGTTTCGATCATGTCGAAGTCGTTATCGACCATCTTGAACTTCTTGCGCAGTCGCTTGATGTGGCTGTCGATGGTGCGGTCGTCGACATAGACCTGTTCGTCATAGGCGGCGTCCATCAGCGAATCGCGGCTCTTGACCACGCCGGGGCGCTGGGCCAGCGAATGCAGGATGAGGAACTCGGTGACCGTCAGCGTCACCGGCTCGTTCTTCCAGGTGCAGGTGTGGCGCTCCTGGTCCATCGACAGCTGGCCGCGCTCCAGCGAGCGTGCCTGGACGTCGGCGGCACTCTTGGCTGCGTTGCCACTGCTGTTTGCGGCAGCTGCCACTTCCCGGTTGGCCGAGCGGCGCAGGATCGCCTTGACGCGCTCAACCAGCAGGCGTTGCGAAAAGGGCTTGGTGATGAAATCGTCGGCGCCCATCTTCAGGCCGAACAGTTCGTCGATTTCCTCATCCTTGGATGTCAGGAAGATCACCGGTATATCGGACTTCTGACGCAGGCGGCGAAGAAGCTCCATGCCGTCCATGCGCGGCATCTTGATATCGAAGATCGCCAGCTGCGGCGGCCGGGCAAGCAATCCGTCGAGAGCCGAGGCACCGTCGGTATAGGTTTCGACCTTATAGCCTTCCGCTTCCAGCGCAATCGACACCGAGGTCAGGATGTTCCGGTCGTCATCGACAAGTGCAATCGTCTGCATCGTATAGGGCTCCACCATTTCGCTGCGCCTCCGAGGCCAACCCGGTTGTCCGGGCTCTGCTGCGGTAAGGTGCGTTTCATGAGTATAAAGGTGGAACAAATTGTGGCGAAGTAAAATGCAAAAGCAATCAGCACGGCGCCAAGCGGGTGTTTGCCGCGGAAAATCGGCGCTCGAAAAAGCGCGATTCAACCGATTAAAAAAGCGATATTTTCTTTTAAATCGATTAATATACTGAAATCATTATATTTTTTAAGACAGCAATCTTGTCTTTTCCTCTCCATCCTTTTATGGTCGCTAACATACAACGTTCTGTCTGCAAACCACGGAGGAAAGCTGAACCATGAAGGAACTCGGCGTTCGCAACCCATCCCTTGGGCTGGAATCAATCGGTTTCACCAACCTTGACATGGTTCGGTACAACTTTGGCACCCCTGAACTCTATGAGGAAATCCTGCGCCGCGGCGAAGCGCAGCTGACTTCAGACGGTGCCGTGCGTGCCCTGACGGGCCAGCACACCGGCCGTTCGCCGAAGGACAAGTTCGTCGTTCGCGATGAAAACACCACCGGCGAAATCTGGTGGGACAACAACAATGCAATGTCGCCGGAGCATTTCGCGGTTCTGCATCAGGACATGCTCGATCATGCCAAGGGCAAGTCGCTCTATGCGCAGGATCTGATCGGCGGCGCCGATGCGGAAAATGCCCTGCCGACGCGCGTCATCACCGAATTCGCCTGGCATTCGCTGTTCATCCGCAATCTTCTGATCCGCCCGGAAAAGGCAGCACTCGCCGCCTTCGCACCAAAGCTGACGATCATCGATCTGCCGGACTTCAAGGCCGACCCTGCCCGCCATGGTTGCCGTACCGAGACGGTGATCGCCTGCAACTTCACCAAGGGCATCATTCTGATCGGCGGCACGTCCTATGCCGGCGAGATGAAAAAAGCCGTCTTCACCATGCTCAACTACCTGCTGCCGGCCAAGCGCGTGATGCCGATGCATTGCTCGGCGAATGTCGGCCCGAATGGCGATGCAGCCGTTTTCTTCGGCCTGTCGGGCACCGGCAAGACGACGCTCTCGGCCGATCCGAAGCGCACGCTGATCGGCGATGACGAACATGGCTGGGGCGAGCATGGCATCTTCAATTTCGAAGGCGGCTGCTATGCCAAGACCATTCGCCTGTCGGCAGAAGCCGAACCGGAAATCTTCGCGACCACCCGCCGCTTCGGCACGGTGCTCGAAAACGTCGTGCTCGATGAAAACCGCAAGCCGGACTTCAACGACGGTTCGCTGACCGAAAACACCCGTTGCGCCTATCCGCTCGACTTCATCCCGAATGCCAGCAAGTCGGGAACGGCTGGGCATCCGGGCACGATCATCATGCTGACGGCCGATGCCTTCGGTGTCATGCCGCCGATCGCCCGCTTGACGCCCGATCAGGCCATGTACCACTTCCTGTCCGGCTACACCGCCAAGGTGGCTGGCACGGAAAAGGGCGTCACCGAACCGGAAGCGACGTTCTCGACCTGCTTCGGTGCACCCTTCATGCCGCGTCATCCGTCCGAATACGGCAACCTGCTCAAGGCACTGATTGCCGAACACGGCGTCAATTGCTGGCTGGTCAATACCGGCTGGACCGGCGGCGCCTATGGCGTGGGAAGCCGCATGCCGATCAAGGCAACGCGGGCGCTGCTCGCTGCAGCGCTTGACGGTTCGCTGGCCTCGGCCGAATTCCGCACCGACAGCAATTTCGGCTTTGCCGTTCCAGTTTCGGTTCCCGGTATCGACAGCAGCATCCTAGATCCGCGCTCGACCTGGAGCGATGGCATTGCCTATGACGCGCAGGCCCGCAAGCTGATCGACATGTTCGTCGCCAACTTCGCCAAGTTCGAGAGCCATGTCGACGGCAGCGTCCGCGATGCGGCCCCCGGTGCGAAGCTTGCGGCGGAATAATCAGCCGCCAGCATAGATTGCAGGCTATGATTCACGTGAAACCCGGCGCGAAAGTGCCGGGTTTTTGCGTTGGCGGCCGGTTCGCGCGTTTTCAACGCTGCCATCCTGTGAGATAGAGCGGTGGAAGGATGAAACCACATGGCCAGCGATCCGCTTTACATCAACGACCGCATCGTCATCGCCGGCTGGGAGCTGACGGAGCAATTCGTGCTGGCCGGTGGCCCGGGCGGACAGAATGTCAACAAGGTCTCGACCGCGGTTCAGCTGTTCTACGGCATTGTCGCCTCGCCGGCCTTGCCGGAGCGGGTCCGTGACAACGCCATCAAGCTGGCTGGCCGCAAGGTCTCCAAGGATGGCGTGCTGATGATCGAGGCGAGCCGTTTCCGCAGCCAGGAACGCAACCGGGAAGACGCCCGCGAGCGGCTGAAGGAGCTGATCCTGAAGGCCGCAGAACCGCCGCCGCCGCCGCGCCGGAAAACCAAGCCGACCAAGGGTTCGATCGAACGCCGCCTGAAGGAAAAGACCGGGCGCGGCGAAGTCAAGAAGATGCGCGGACGCCCGCAGAACGATTGATCGCCGCAATTTTCATCCGGGCCTTGTTTTTTCTCCATCACTGCACTCTGTTAGGGTTGAAGACACCCGCAAAAGGAGATGCGCCATGGGTCTGTTCAGCTTTATCAAGAATGCCGGCAAGAAGCTTGGTATCGGCGGCGATGACGATGCGCCGGATGTCGAAGCGGTGAAGAAGGAACTGGCCTCCCACGATCTCGGCACCGACAAGGTCGATGTTGCGGTCGAGGGCGACAAGGTCGTGCTCACCGGCGTCGTGAAGGACCAGTCCGCCTTTGAAAAGGCTGTTGTCGCGGTCGGCAACACGCTGGGTATCTCGAAGGTGGAAGCGGCGGAACTCAAGGTCGCCGATGGCGCTGCGGCACCAGCGCCTGCCAAGGAACCGGTATTCTATACAGTGAAGAAGGGTGACAACCTCTGGAAGATCGCCGAAGCGCAGTATGGCAAGGGCAAGGGTGCGAAGAACACGGTCATCTTCGAGGCCAACAAGCCGATGCTGACGCATCCGGACAAGATCTATCCCGGCCAGGTCCTGCGCATTCCGGCCCTGGATCAGGCCTGATCATGAAAAGGCTCAGCGCAGTCCTGTTGTTATGTCTCACCGTCATAATGGCGGTTTTCAGCGGGCCTGCGCTGGCGAAGGCGTTCCGCGAGCCGGCCAAGGGCTCGGCGGAGCGTTCGGCGATCCTCGATACGCTGCGCCCGGCGGTCGAGGCGGAAATGCGCGGTCCGGTCGAGTTCGTCGTGACGATCATCCGCGCCTCTCCCAACTGGGCCTTCGTGCAAGTGGAACCGCAGCGGCCGGGTGGCGGCGCGATCGATCCGGAAGAAACAGGGTTCGCCGGCGAGACCGACATGATGGACGGGCTGACCGTCTATGGCCTGATGAGTTTTCAATCCGGCCGCTGGAACCTGATCGATCACATGGCTGGCCCGACGGATGTCGGTTACGCCGACTGGCAGCAGCGCTACGGCGTGCCGCCAGCCATGCTCGGATTGGAATAGGTCTTCGATGAAAATCCTGCCCAAGGGTGTCCGCCATATTCCGGGCTTTCTCGACCGGGAAAAACAGGAGGCTCTGGTTAAGAGCATTCGCGCCATCGTGGCAGAAGCCCCGCTGTTCGTCCCGGTCATGCCGCGCACCGGCAAACCGATGTCGGTGCGCATGACCAATTGCGGCCCGCTCGGCTGGGTGACGGACAAGGAGCGCGGCTATCGCTACCAGCCGCAACATCCCGTCACCGGCAAGCCCTGGCCTGCAATGCCAGACGTGCTGCTCGATATCTGGCGCACCGTCTCTGGAGCCTCAAAGGAGCCAGAGGCCTGCCTCGTCAATTTCTATGCCGACGACGCCCGGATGGGCCTGCATCAGGATCGCGACGAAGAAGATCTGGAAACACCGGTCGTATCGATTTCGCTGGGGGACAGCTGCCTGTTTCGTGTCGGCGGCACGGAGCGCAGCGGCGGCACCCTGTCGTTCAAGCTGTCGAGTGGCGATGTGGTCGTGCTTGGCGGCGAGGGACGTCTGGCCTTTCACGGCGTCGATAAAATCTACCCCGGCACATCGACTCTCCTGAAAAACGGCGGCCGCATCAACCTGACGCTGCGCCGCGTCACGCTGTGAGCTTCAGAGCTTGCGCAGTGCCACCGTCTCGGTGAGGTGATTGGGGCCCTTCTGCAGGATCAGGTCGGCCCGCGGCCGCGTCGGCAGGATATTCTGGCGCAGGTTCTTCAGGTTGATGTTCTGCCAGAGCCCCTCGGCGATCGCCAGGGCCTCTTCCTCGCTCACCTGCGCATAGCGCTTGAAGAAGGAATCAGGATTGCGGAAGGCTGTCTGGCGCAGACGCATGAAGCGGTTGACATACCAGGTGTGAATCAGGCTCTCCTCGGCGTCGATATAGATCGAGAAATCGAAGAAATCCGACACCATCGGCACAATCTTGCCGTCAGCGGGCAAGTTGCGCGACTGCAGGACGTTGATGCCTTCGAAAATCAGGATGTCCGGGCGATCGACGACCTGGAACTGGTCGGGCAGCACATCATAGGTCAGATGCGAATAGGTCGGCGCCTTGACATTCGGCTGGCCGGCCTTGATCGCCGACAGGAAGCGCAACAGCGCGCCGATATCATAGCTTTCCGGGAACCCTTTTCGGTCCATCATGTTTTCCCGCAGCAGCGTCGCATTGGGATAGAGGAAGCCGTCGGTGGTCACCAGATCGACCTTCGGGCTCGATGGCCAGCGTGACAGAAGCTCGGCGAGAATACGGGCTGTTGTCGATTTGCCGACGGCAACGGAGCCGGCAATGCCGATGACGAACGGGGTCTTGGCATCGTTGGACATGCTGAGGAACCGCTGACGCTGGGCAAACAGCCTCTGCGAGGATTCCACATGCGTGGACAAAAGGCGCGACAGCGACAGGTAGATGCGCCGCACTTCATCGAGATCGACGGGGTCGTTGAGGGACCGCAGCCGCTGGACTTCGTCCGCCGACAGCGTCAGCGGCGTGTCGGCCCGAAAATGCGACCATTCCTCCGCCGAAAAGAACCGGTAGGGCGAATAGTCCTTGTTGTCGAAGTGATCCGGAATGTCGGCCGGCGCGATGTCTTTTGCGACGATTGTCATGGCGTGTCTACCGGCTTGCCTTTTCCTGGAGCCCCGACTGGCTTGTGCGCCGTTCGAGTTCGCTCATCACATCCTGCAACGGAATATCAGCAATTTTCAATACGACCATCAGATGATAGATCAGATCGGCACTCTCGGCGACGAGGTTGGCGCGATCGTTGCTGATGGCCGCGATCACCGTTTCCACCGCCTCCTCGCCAAGCTTCTTGGCGGCCTTCGCCTGCCCATGGGCGACGAGTTTGGCGGTCCAGGATTCGTCCGGCGAGGCCTTGGCCCGGGTGGCGACGATCGCTTCGAGATCGGAAAGGCTGAAATTGCTCATCTATTCTATCCTGAAGATCAATCGAGCCGCATGGCAATGCCATGCTCTGCCATATAGCGCTTCGCCTCGCCGATGCTATGGGTACCGAAGTGGAAGATCGAGGCGGCAAGCACCGCCGTCGCATGGCCGTCGCGAATGCCCTCGACCATATGATCGAGATTGCCGACACCGCCCGATGCGATGACCGGCACGGACACCTTGTCGGCAATCGTCCGGGTCAATGCGATATCGTAGCCGGACTTTGAGCCGTCGCGATCCATCGAGGTGAGCAGCAGTTCACCGGCGCCGAGCTTGACCATCTTCTCGGCAAAGGTCACGGCATCGATGCCGGTTGCCTGACGGCCGCCATGGGTGAAGATCTCCCAGCGGTCCTCTTCGCCGGGCTTCGAGACTTTCTTGGAATCGATCGAGACGACGATGCACTGGTTACCGAACTTGTCGGCCGCTTCGGCGACGAAATCCGGATTGCTCACGGCCGCCGAATTGATCGAAACCTTGTCGGCACCGGCCAGAAGCAGCTTGCGGATATCCGCCACGGCGCGAACGCCGCCGCCGACGGTCAGCGGCATGAAGCAATGATCGGCGGTGCGGGCGACGACGTCGAAGATCGTGTCGCGGTTGTCGGAGGAGGCCGTGATGTCGAGGAAACAGAGCTCGTCGGCACCGGCGGCATCATAGGCCTTGGCCGATTCGACGGGATCGCCGGCATCGATCAGGTCGACGAAGCTGACGCCCTTGACGACACGGCCGTCCTTGACGTCCAGACAGGGAATGACACGGGCTTTGAGGGTCATCGGACGGCCTCTTTCTTGTTGTGCGCGTCCTCGCCGCTTTGCGGCTGCGGGCCTCGCGGCATGTCCTTGACGTCCAGGCAGGGGATGACACGGGCTTTGAGGGTCATGCCGTTTTTCCTTTCGCGCCCCGAATGAGCGCCAGCGCCTCGGTCGGATCGATGCGCCCGTCATAAAGCGCCCGGCCGGAAATGGCGCCTTCAAGCTTTGCCGCATCAGGCCGGACCATGCGGCGGATATCGTCCATCGAGGCAAGTCCGCCCGAGGCGATGACGGGGATCGACACGGCGTCCGCCAGTTCCAGCGTCGAATCCCAGTTGATACCGGTCAAGATGCCGTCGCGGTCGATGTCAGTATAGATGATTGCCGAAACGCCGGCGCCTTCGAATTTTTGAGCGAGTTCGATGACGCCGAGTTCAGAGGCTTCCGCCCAGCCCTCGACCGCAACCTTGCCGCCCTTGGCGTCGATGCCGACGGCGACCTTGCCGGGGAATTTCCGGCAGGCCTCGATCACCAGCGCCGGGTCGCGCACGGCAACCGTGCCGAGAATGACGCGGGCAAGCCCGCGCGACAGCCAGCTTTCGATATGGTCGAGCGTGCGAATGCCGCCGCCGAGCTGGACGGGGTTTCTCGTGGCCTTGAGGATCGCATCGACGGCAGCGCCGTTTACCGTCTCACCGGCAAAGGCGCCGTTGAGATCGACCACGTGCAGCCATTCGAAACCCTGGTCCTCGAAGGCCTTCGCCTGCGCGCCTGGGTCGGGATTGTAGACGGTTGCCTGTTCCATGTCGCCGAGCTTGAGGCGCACGCACTGGCCGTCTTTGAGGTCGATGGCGGGAAAAAGGATCATGTCAGGGCTTCCAGCGCAGAAAATTCGAGATGAGGGCGAGGCCGAGCGTCTGGCTCTTTTCCGGATGGAACTGTGCCCCGGCCTTGTTGCCTTGGGCCACAAACGCCGTCACCGCCCCGCCATAGGCGGTGGTGGCGATCAGATCGTCCGGGTTTTCGACGGCGAGATGGTAGGAATGGACGAAATAGGCATGCAGCCCATCCTCACCAGTCTTGATGCCATTAAACAGCGGATGCGGCTTCTTCAGCGCCAGCGTATTCCAGCCGATCTGCGGGATTTTCAATGTGGGATCGGAGGGCACCATCTCGACGACATCGCCCTTGATCCAGCCAAGCCCCTGAGTGGTCGTCTTTTCCAGGCCGCGCGACGACATCAGTTGCATGCCGACGCAGATGCCGAGGAACGGCCGGGCGGATGCCTCGACCGCTTCGCTCAGTGCTTGCCGCATGCCATCGACAGCATCGAGGCCGCGGCGGCAATCGGCATAGGCGCCGACTCCGGGCAGGACGATGCGGTCGGCGCTGGCAACGCGGTCGGCCTTGTCGGTGAGTTCGATTTCAGCATTGATGCCGGCTTCACGCGCAGCCCGTTCGAAGGCCTTCGTTGCCGAGCGCAGATTGCCGGATCCGTAGTCGATGATCGCAACGCGCATCAGCGTTCTCCATAATTTTCAAACAGGCCCACAGCCGCGCGGCCATCGGCAGGCTTTGCCGCCGCGGTCGGCAGCACCGGTGGCTGCCAGGCGGTTTCGCCTTGCGCCATATCATCCGCAGCGGTTGCGTGGTCATAGATCATTTCGGCCGTGGCAAGATCGTCGGCGGTTATGATCGATTGCAGCATCCAGCCGCCGGATTGCAGGCGCTGGGCAATGAAGGCAGGGCCTTCGAGTGCCGTGAGGAGTCGCAGTGCGAGCTCGATCAGCAGGCTTGCCAGCATGAAGCGCGGCTCGGCAGTTATCGCCGTCACCAGTGCCTGCAGGATTGCGACGGCAATACCCGCAATCCACTGGCGCTGATAGAGCAGCCAGATCGCCGGAAAGACGAAGGCGGCCCAGGAAAATTTGTCGGCGATGAACCGTGCTTTTTCGTCACTCTTGGGAGCGCCGGGAGGTGTCAGAACCAGATAGGAGGCCATATCAGCCAACTTTCAATATGGGCCGGTCAGACCAGCGTTCCCTTGGTGGAGGGAACACGGCCTGCCTGGCGCGGATCGATCTCTGTTGCCGTGCGAAGCACGCGGGCAACGGCCTTGAAGCAGGTTTCGGAGATATGATGGTTGTTGGCGCCGTAGATGTTCTGCACATGCAGCGTGAT
The DNA here is from genome assembly GCF_025847205.1 of Pararhizobium sp. YC-54. GTDB lineage: Bacteria > Pseudomonadota > Alphaproteobacteria > Rhizobiales > Rhizobiaceae > Pararhizobium. The sequence continues at coordinate 479,782 of NZ_JAOYTH010000003.1, forward strand.
GCCGCCGTGCTGGGCGAGCGCCTGAAAGAATTCGCGCACCAGTTCCGTATCGAACGTGCCGATCTTCGGCGCGGAGAAATCGACGTTCCAGACGAGGAACGGCCGGCCGGACACATCGACCGCGGCGCGGGTCATCGTCTCGTCCATGGCAAGGTCGAGCGAGGCGTAACGGGTGATGCCGCGCCGGTCGCCGAGTGCCTTGGAGAGCGCCTGGCCGATGGCGATGCCGGTGTCTTCCACCGTGTGGTGATCGTCCACATGGCGGTCGCCTTCGGCAACAATGTCCATGTCGATCAGCGAATGACGGGAAAGCTGTTCCAGCATATGGTCGAAAAAGCCGACGCCGGTCGAAATCCGCGACGTGCCTGTGCCGTCGATATTGACGGACACGGCAATCGAGGTTTCGTTGGTCTTGCGCGAAACGCTGCCGGTGCGATTGGCTTTCTGGTCGGCCATCAGGTTCTCCCGAATGTAACAGAGCCGCTCCTTATCAGGCGGGGGGCGAAATATCCAGAACTGTGGCCATGATTCTCGCAGATGCAAAATGGACCGGTGTTCTTCGGGCTGGGAAGTGCGATGCAGGGCTATTTGCAATCGGCAAAAGCGCTCTTACATAGGTTTCAACGGAGCCGATGTGCGGCTCGTCTAAGCGGCCCGGTAGCCGGGCAGGATGGGTTTTCATGACAACGATTATTACCGTCCGAAAGGGCGGACAGGTGGTGATGGCGGGCGATGGCCAGGTGAGCCTCGGCCAGACCGTGATGAAGGGCAATGCGCGAAAAGTCCGCCGGCTCGGCAAGGGTGAGGTGATTGCCGGTTTTGCCGGTGCGACCGCCGACGCCTTCACGCTTCTCGAGAGGCTCGAAGCCAAGCTCGAGCAGTATCCCGATCAGCTGATGCGCGCCGCCGTCGAGCTCGCCAAGGACTGGCGCACCAACAAGTATCTGCGCAATCTCGAAGCGATGATGCTGGTGGCCGACAAGTCGATCACGCTGGCCATTACCGGCAATGGCGACGTGCTTGAACCGGAACACGGCACGATCGCCATCGGCTCGGGCGGCAATTTTGCCTTTGCGGCGGCCCGCGCCTTGATGGATTCGGACAAGACGGCCGAAGAGATCGCTCGCCGGTCGATGGAGATCGCCGCCGACATCTGCGTCTACACCAATGGCAACATGGTCGTTGAAACGCTCGATGCCGCTTGATCACGCGCCCCGCTACCATTTTCGCGATGTGCGCCGGGAGGATTTTCCCCTGCTTGGCCAATGGTTGGCAGAGCCGCATGTCGCAAGATGGTGGGGCGAGCCGGCGGAAGAACTGGCGGGCATCGAGGAAGCCATGACGAGTGTCGAAACACGCCCGCTGATGGTCGAACTGGACGGAATGCCGATTGCCTATCTGCAGTGTTATGATCCGCATCTGGAAGAGGATCATCCCTATCAGGATCAACCGCCGGGCACGCTCGGGATCGATATCTCGATTGGCAACCCGGACTTGACTGGCAGGGGCCACGGCAGCGCGATCATCAGCCAGTTCTGTGCCGAGCTTTTCGCCGCCGGTGCAGCGCGCATCGTGATCGATCCCGATCCGGAAAACGCGCAAGCCATTCGCGCCTACGAAAAAGCGGGTTTCCGCTTCCTCGATACGCGCCATTCCATTTACGGTCCGGCTCATTTCATGGTGCTGGGCAAAGCTGAAGAAACGGATTTGACATGACCACATTTTCACCCCGCGAAATCGTGTCGGAACTCGACCGGTTCATCATCGGCCAGCACGACGCCAAGCGCGCCGTCGCCATTGCCTTGCGCAACCGCTGGCGCCGCCAGCAGCTCAATGACGAGCTGCGCGACGAAGTGATGCCGAAGAATATTCTGATGATCGGCCCGACCGGTGTCGGCAAGACCGAGATTTCCCGCCGTCTGGCCAAGCTCGCCGGCGCGCCCTTCATCAAGGTCGAGGCGACGAAATTCACCGAAGTCGGTTATGTCGGCCGCGATGTCGAACAGATCGTCCGCGACCTCGTCGAGGTCGGCATCGGCCTGGTGCGCGAAAAGAAGCGCGCCGACGTCAAGGCCAAGGCGCATCTGAACGCGGAGGAACGCGTGCTCGACGCCCTGGTTGGCGCGACCGCCTCGCCGGCCACCCGCGACAGTTTCCGCAAGAAGCTGCGCGCCAACGAACTGGACGACAAGGAAATCGACATCGAGATCGCCGACACGGCGACGCCCGGCGGCGGTTTCGAAATCCCCGGCATGCCGGGCGCCAATATCGGTGTTCTCAACCTGTCGGAAATGTTCGGCAAGGCGATGGGCCAGCGCACCAAGAAGGTCCGCACGACGGTCAAGGAGTCTTATGGCATCCTGATCAACGACGAATCCGACAAGCTGCTCGACAATGAGGAAATCCAGCGGGAAGCCGTGCGCTCGGCGGAGAATGACGGCATCGTCTTCCTCGACGAAATCGACAAGATCGCCGCCCGCGATGGCGGCATGGGCGCTGGTGTGTCACGTGAAGGCGTGCAGCGCGACTTGCTTCCGCTGGTCGAAGGGACGACGGTTGCGACCAAGTATGGGCCGGTGAAGACCGATCATATTCTGTTCATCGCATCAGGCGCCTTCCATGTCTCCAAGCCGTCCGACCTGTTGCCGGAATTGCAGGGCCGCCTGCCGATCCGCGTCGAGCTGAAGGCGCTGACCAAGGAAGACTTCCGCCGCATCCTGACCGAAACCGAGGTCAGCCTGATCCGTCAGTACAAGGCGCTTCTGGAAACCGAAGGCGTCAATCTGGACTTCACCGAAGATGCACTCGATGCGCTGGCTGATGTTGCGGTCAAGCTCAACACCAGCGTCGAAAATATCGGCGCGCGGCGCCTGCAGACGGTGATGGAACGGGTCCTCGACGAAATCTCCTATGCGGCGCCGGACAAGTCCGGTGAGGCACTGACGATCGATGCGGATTACGTCAAGAAGCATGTCGGCGATCTTGCCGCCAATACGGATTTGTCGCGGTACATCCTGTAAGGCGCGCGGGAACCTGAAGCAGTGTCTATTGACGGCGGCTTCTGTGAAACTGCCAGCAAGCGACAAAAAACGGTTGCTTTGGCTGTGTCACATCCCACCCTCCGTCATCCTCGGGCTTGACCCGAGGATCTGCGATAGAGCCGGATGGTCCGTTGTCAAAACATGAAACCCATCAAATGGGCTGCGGAAATGGATCCTCGGGTCAAGCCCGAGGATGACGGAGTTCGGGGTTGGCGCATCCGCAAGACAGCCGCCCCGAGACATTTATCCATAACCAAGGCACAACCCACGTGCATCCTGATGGGCCGCTTGTTTGCATCCCCTTCGCGCGATAAGGCTTTCCCGGTGCCGGGCATGATTCCGACACGATTTTGCCGCATGCGTCCCGGCACATCCGGAACGTCAAGACAGGTTCACAGGAAACAGAGCGTGCGCCCCATCCTTCACATGCTTCTCGTCGCGGCAATGATTGCCGTTACCGGCCCCGCCATGGCGGACGGAATTCGTGTGGTGCCGGAGGGCAACCGGTATCAGGATCAGCCGAACGTGCCGGGCGCATCCATGCGCCGGACCAAGGCCGGCAAGACCTCCTTCGATGCGAAATATGACAAGGTGCGCAATCTGCTGGCCACCGACGGCAAGCTGATGGGCAAGATCAAGTCGATAGCGCGCGCCTATGGCATCGACCCGATCCACATGGTCGGCGCGATTGTTGGCGAGCATACCTATAATGTCGACGCCTATGACCGGCTGCAGTCCTATTACGTCAAGGCCGCCGCCTATGCCGGCGACAGTTTCCGCTTCGGCTACGAGGGTGAAAGCGTTGCCGATTTCGTGTCGCGTCCGGAGTTTTCCAAATGCGCGGGCAAGAAGAGTTCCTATGCGCTCTGGAGCTGCCGCGAAAGTGTCTGGGACAGCCAGTTCCGTGGCAATACGGTCGGCGGCACCGCCTACCCGAACAATCGGTTCAGCGCGGTGTTCTTCCAGCCGTTCTTTGCCGGCCAGACTTTTGGCCTTGGCCAGATCAATCCGCTGACCGCCCTGATGCTCACGGACATGGTGTCGCGCGTTTCGGGCTATGACCGGCTGGACGAAAACGATGCCGCCGGCGTTTACAAGGCGATCATGGATCCGGACCAGTCGCTCGCCTATATGGCCGCCTCGATCCGCCACTCGATCGATGTGTACAAATCGATCGCCGGCATGGATATTTCCGACAATCCCGGCATCACCTCGACCCTCTACAATGTCGGAAATCCCGACCAGCGCGCCGCAGCGCTTGCCGCGAAAAACAAAGGCGGCGAGGTGCAGTGGCCCGAAGAAAATTATTATGGCTGGCTGGTCAACGACAAGCTGGCGGAACTAAAAGGCCTGCTCTAGCTTTCCTGAAATAGCCATACCTTCATGCAAAGCTGGGTGGTTGGGGCCGCCAATGTGTGGCGGCACACGGAAAGCCCATCCATGGATATGAGACCCGAACCGTTCGAGCCGCCCGCGCCGATCCCCCGCACGGTGCCGCCGTCGCGCCTGCAGATCATCCGCACGGTGATGCGCAATCCACTGGAATTGTGGGGCGAGCCCTCCTACACGTTGCCGTGGATCGACACCAAGTTCATCAACCAGCGCACCCTGATCGTCAATGATCCCAACCTGATCCGTTATATTCTCGTCGAGAATGCTGCGAACTATGAAATGTCCAAGGTGCGCCGCCTCATTCTGCGGCCGATCCTGCGCGACGGGCTGCTGACGGCCGAAGGCGAGGTCTGGAAACGGTCGCGCAAGGCCATGGCGCCGGTCTTCACGCCGCGTCATGCGCGAGGTTTTGCCAAGCAGATGCTGGCCAAGACCGAGGAATATGCCGCGAAATACGACGAGGCGGCGGCGACCAACTCCGTCGTCAATATCGCCAACGACATGACCGAGCTGACCTACGGCATTCTTTCTGAAACGCTGTTTTCCGGGCAGATCGCCGCCGAGACCGAGGGGTTTGCTGACAGCGTCGAGCGGCTTTTGCACCGGATGGGCCGGGTCGATCCCATGGACCTTCTGCTTGCGCCACCCTGGGTGCCGCGCCTGACCCGCATCGGCGGCGCCAAGGTGATGGCGGAATTCCGCGGGATCGTCGAGGAAACCATGGATCACCGGCGGCAGCTGATCCGCTCGGATCCCGCAGCGGCCCCGCAGGATTTCCTGACGCTGCTTCTGCAGCTGGAACGGCCTGACGGGCTTTCAACCGATGAAATTTCCGACAACATCCTGACATTTATCGGGGCGGGACACGAAACCACGGCACGCGCGCTCGCCTGGACGCTCTATTGCGTCGCCAATTCCCCGCATGTGCGCGAGAATATGGAAGCTGAAATCGATGCGGTCCTGTCGAGCGGAGCCGAGCCGGTGGACTGGCTCGATCAGATGCCGCATGTGCGCGCCTCCTTCGAGGAGGCAATGCGGCTCTATCCGCCGGCGCCCTCGATCAACCGGGCCGCGATCAAGGCGGACTCCTGGACTTCTCCGCAGGGCGAACGCGTGGAAATCCCCAAGGGTATTTCGGTTCTGATCATGCCCTGGACGCTGCATCGCCATGTGCTCTACTGGGAAAAACCGCGCGCCTTCATGCCGGAACGCTTCCTGCCGGAAAATCGCGACAAGCTGCACCGGTTCCAATACCTGCCGTTCGGCGCCGGGCCGCGCATCTGCATTGGTGCTACGTTCGCGCTGCAGGAAGCGGTGATCGCGCTCGGCGTACTGATGAAGCGCTTCCGGTTCGACATGACGCCGGAGACAAAACCCTGGCCGGTGCAGCGGCTGACCACCCAGCCTAGGGGCGGGCTGCCGTTGAGGGTGTCGGTGCGGTAAAGGTCTTGCCGGGCGTTTCCGATTGCACGGCGCGGATCGGCGAATCCGACGGCACCGGCTCCTGCAATTGCTTCTTCGGCTTCTTGATCGTCTTGATTTGCGCGCATGTGGAATCGCCGACGCCCTCGCAGGGTTTGTAGACGACGATCTCGCTGCCCGCGCCGTCGTCCCAGACGGCCTGGATGGCAAGCGTTTTCGCCTCGCCGGCCGGCAGCGAGATGTAGATATATTCGTTGGTATTGTCTTCGGGCAGGTTGAAGGGGATCTGCGGATTGCATTTGCCGAGCGGAAAGCGCTTGTCGAGCGCGTCGGAATTGACCGAGTAGCGGATTTCCGAGAGACGGCAATGCATGGTCTGCAGCGTCGTGAAATAGATCAGCTGCTTGTCGTCGTAATTGCGAAACTGGATCCAGCCGGTCACCTTGTTGGCATCGAGCATCGCCTTGTAGATGGCGACATCGGGAAGAACCGGCTTGTATTCCTCCTCGTCGCCGGCCTCCTGGGCAAAGGAGGGCAGGCTGATGGCAGGGGGGCCTGCAATCGCAAGGATCAGCAAGAGCATGCGTGAGAAACCGGCCATGCCATGATCCTTCTTTTTTACACTGTCGCTCAGTCCGAATATGCATGTCGGCGAAGCGATGGCCTTTCGCTGAAAGATGTCATATCACCTCGGCCATATCCTTTGAAGCCGGGTTTCCGGTGCTGCCCGAATGGACGCTCTCGTGACTGATCATCTCCTCCTCGGCATCGACACCGGCGGAACCTATACCGACGCGGTTCTTTTCAGCGAGACCCATGGGGTCGTCGCCAAGGCAAAGGCGCTGACCACGCGTCACGATCTCTCGGTTGGCATCGCCGGTGCCGTCGAGGCCGTGCTGGAACAGGCAAAGGTGCCCGCGTCCGCCATCGGTCTGGTTTCGCTGTCGACGACGCTTGCGACCAACGCGCTGGTCGAAGGTCAGGGCGGCCGCGCCGGCCTGGTGATGATCGGGTTTGGCCCGGAAGACCTGAAGCGGGACGGCCTGCAGGAGGCGCTGGGCTCCGATCCGGTGATCTTCCTGCCCGGTGGCCATAATGTGCATGGCGGCGAGACGCTGCTCGACATGACGCTGCTCGACGAGGCCCTGCCGCAGCTCGCAACGCAGGTTTCGTCCTTCGCGGTGGCCGGCTATTTCGCCGTGCGGAATCCGGCTCACGAGCAGCGGGTGCGCGACCGTATCCGCGAAGCGTCGCATCTGCCGGTCACCTGCAGCCATGAGCTTTCGTCCAAGCTCGGCGGTCCGCGCCGGGCGCTCACGACGCTTCTCAACGCCCGTCTCGTCTCGATGATCGACCGGCTGATCGGCGCCTGCGAAGGCTTTTTGCAGCAACGCGGCATCGATGTCCCGATGATGGTCGTGCGTGGCGACGGTGCGCTGATTTCGGCGGCGGAAGCCCGGTTGCGGCCGATCGAAACCATTCTCTCCGGCCCGGCGGCAAGCCTTGTCGGCGCCCGCCACCTGACCGGCCTCGACAATGCCGTCGTCTCCGATATCGGCGGCACCACCACGGATGTGGCGGTGCTCGATCAGGGGCGTCCGCGTCTGGATGGCGAAGGCGCCGTCGTCGGCGGGTTCCGCACCATGGTCGAGGCGGTGGCGATGCGCACCTTCGGCCTGGGTGGCGATTCGGAAGTCCGCATCAACGATCGCGGGCTGCAGGCGAGGATCGATCTTGGCCCGCGCCGGTTCCTGCCGCTCAGCCTTGCTGCTGTCGAGCATGAGGATGCGGTCATTTCCGTGCTCGAGCGCCAGCTGCGCACCGCGCATGTGGGGCGGCATGACGGCCGTCTGGCCGTGCGGACCGGGCTTCCCGATCATCTCGCAAGCGGCCTCCAGCCGCAGGAACAGGCCCTTTACGAGCGGATCGGCGCCGTGCCAGTAGCGCTGGAAAGCCTTTTGACCAGCACGCTGCAGAAGGCGACGCTGGACAGGCTGGTGGCGCGGGGCCTCGTCCATATCTGTGGCCTCACCCCGTCGGACGCCATGCATGTGCTGGGGCGGCAGGACCAGTGGAACGCAACCGCAGCCCGGCTCGGTGCCGAGCTTGCGGCCCGGGTGAAGGATGGCTCCGGAAAGCCGATCGCCGCATCGGCCGAAAGCCTGTCCGACATGATCGTCGCCCGGCTGACCCGTCAGTCCGCCGAAGTCATTCTCGCCTCCTGCCTGGCGGAAGATGGCGCAGCGATCGATCCGGCGGTGTCGCTTGCCGTCGATCGGGCGCTGAAACGCGAACCGGGCATCGTTGGCTTCTCGTTGTCGCTGGATCGCCCGCTGGTCGGTCTCGGGGCATCCGCGCCGGTCTATTATCCGGCTATCGCTGAGATGCTCGGGGCCGAATCGTCAATTCCGGCTGAGGCCGGGGTTGCCAATGCCGTCGGCGCGATCGTCGGCCAGGTGAGAGCCTCAGTCACGGTCTTTGTTACGGCGCCGGAAGAGAGTATCTTCATCGTCAATGGCGCCGGGCCGAGTAGCCGCTTCCTGGATCAGGAGCAGGCTTTCGGAGCGGCGCGTGAGCGGGCGCAAGCGGCAGCTCTGGCCTCGGCGCGCTCCAACGGTGCCGACGAGCCGGCACTGGTCATGCGCGAAGAGATCGACGCGCCGGAAATCGAGGGCAGCCGCAAGCTGGTCGAGGCCCGGTTTACAGCTATTGCCAGCGGCCGCCCGCGCGTCGCACACGGTTGATTTGTTCTATACTGGAAATAATTCTTCGCATTTTCGCTGGATTGACAGGGAATGAAACCGTGAGAGACTGCGGCCTCTCAGATTTGAGCGTTAATTCAAGGAGTTGCTTATGGGCCGGATAGAAAAGAATGGGTTGGGAATCGATGCTGGCCTGCACGAATTCCTCGTCAAGGAAGCGTTGCCCGGCACCGGCATCAATGTGGATGAATTCTTCACGGCGTTTTCGCAGATCGTCCATGATCTCGCCCCGAAGAACCGCGATCTCCTGGCCAAGCGGGACGCATTGCAGGAAAAGCTCGACAGCTGGTACCGGCAGAACGGTGCCCCCGTCGATATGGCGGCCTATGAAGGCTTCCTGAAGGAAATAGGCTATCTTCTGCCGGAAGGCCCGGATTTTTCGGTGTCCACCAGCAATGTCGATCCGGAAATCGCCACCATTGCCGGGCCGCAGCTCGTTGTTCCCGTCATGAACGCGCGGTATGCGCTGAATGCCGCCAATGCCCGCTGGGGCTCCCTTTACGATGCGCTCTACGGCACCAACGCGATTGCCGAGGATGGCGGCGCCGAAAGGGGCAGGGGTTACAACCCCGTTCGAGGCCAGAAGGTTATCGCCTGGGCGCGTGGCTTTCTCGATGCGAGCGCGCCGCTTGCGGCCGGCAGCTGGAGCGATGTCACAGCTCTTGCCGTTGACGGTGCAACTCTCTCCATCTCGACCGCGTCGGGCCCAGCAAAGCTCGCTGACGCCGGTCAGTTCGCCGGCTATCGGGGTGACAAGGCCTCGCCGTCGCATGTGCTTCTGAAAAAGAACAATCTGCATATCCAAATCGTCATCGATGCATCGACGGCAACAGGCAAGGACGACCTGGCGCATATCTCCGACCTCATCCTCGAATCGGCCATCACCGCGATCATGGATTGCGAGGATTCGGTTGCTGCTGTCGATGCCGAAGACAAGATCGTCGTCTATCGTAACTGGCTCGGCCTGATGAAGGGCGACCTTCAGGAAGAGGTTACCAAGGGCGGCAAGACGTTTACGCGCAAGCTCAATCCGGATTTCGGCTTCACCGCGCCGAATGGCGGGGAGATTTCGCTCAAAGGCCGCGCGCTGATGCTGGTGCGCAATGTCGGTCACCTGATGACCAACCCGGCGATCCTCGATCGCGATGGCAACGAGGTTCCGGAAGGCATCATCGACGCCATGATCACCGGCCTGATTGCACTTTATGATATCGGCCCGAACGGCCGCCGGATGAATTCGCGCGAGGGCTCGATGTATGTCGTCAAGCCAAAGATGCATGGCCCGGAAGAGGTTGCCTTTGCCTCGGAAATCTTCGGCCGCGTCGAGCAGGCGCTCGGCATGGCGCCGAACACCATGAAGATGGGCATCATGGACGAGGAGCGCCGCACGACGGTCAACCTCAAGGAATGCATCCGGGCTGCAAAGGAACGTGTCGTCTTCATCAACACCGGCTTCCTCGATCGTACCGGCGACGAGATGCATACCTCGATGGAAGCGGGTCCGATGATCCGCAAGGGCGACATGAAGCAGGCGGCATGGATCGCTGCTTATGAACGCTGGAACGTCGATATCGGCCTGGAATGCGGCCTGTCCGGCCATGCGCAGATCGGCAAGGGCATGTGGGCGATGCCCGACCTGATGGCGGCGATGCTGGAAGAGAAGATCGCCCATCCGAAGGCTGGCGCCAACACGGCCTGGGTTCCATCGCCGACCGCCGCAACGCTGCACGCGACGCACTATCACAAGGTCAATGTTGCGGCAGTCCAGGCCGGCCTGAAGAGCCGGGCGCGGGCAAAGCTCAGCGATATCCTCTCCGTGCCGGTCGCATCGCGGCCGAACTGGACGGCAGAGGAAATCCAGCGTGAACTGGACAACAACGCGCAAGGGATTCTCGGCTATGTCGTGCGCTGGATCGACCAGGGCGTCGGCTGCTCCAAGGTGCCTGACATCAACAATGTCGGCCTGATGGAAGACCGCGCCACCCTGCGCATATCCGCCCAGCACATGGCCAACTGGCTGCATCATGGGGTGGTTACAGAAGCGCAGATCGTCGAGACGATGAAGCGCATGGCCGCGGTCGTCGATGGCCAGAACGCCGGTGATGCGGCCTACAAGCCGATGGCCGGCAATTTCGACGGCTCGATTGCATTCCAGGCAGCACTCGAACTGGTCCTCAAGGGCCGCGAGCAGCCAAACGGCTATACCGAACCGGTCCTGCACCGCCGCCGGCTGGAGCTGAAGGCAAGTGAGGCTGCTTAGGATGGTGGGCTGATGCGGAACTCCAGGATTTCTTGAGGCTCCGCATCAGCAGGCGTTTCTCACCATTCAGGGTGCGCAATTCCTATGGATATCAAGTGCCTGCAACGCACTTCTCCCCCCACGGGGAGAAGTGCCGAAGGCAGTGAGGCGATAGGCGGTTCGGCGGGCTCGTAACGCATGGGCCCCCATCATCCGACCCTTCGCCCCCCGTGGGAGAGAAGAGGGTGCGGATGCGAACTTCTCCCATAACCTTTATGACGGCGTATGCGAACGCGGCCCGTGCGATGGGCGCCGCGAGAGGAACGGCCGAAATTAACCGCCCGAATCAAAATTCCCGGGCAAGCCGGGGATTTGAAGATGTCCATATGCGCGAAACAGCAAATTACTGCTGGACGATGACGTGGGTGTTCTTGCCCGGACGGACGCGGGCATAGAGATCAATGATGTCCTGGTTGATCATCCGGATGCAGCCGGACGAAGCGGCGGTGCCGATCGAGGCCCATTCCGGCGAACCGTGGATGCGGAACAGCGTATCCCTGCCTTCATCGTTGAACAGATACATGGCGCGCGCGCCGAGCGGGTTGCGCAGGCCAGGACCCATGCCATTCTCGACATACTGGGCAACGTCCGGCTTGCGCACGGCCATTTCCTTCGGCGGATGCCATGTCGGCCATTCCTGCTTCCAGGCGACGTAGGCGCGGCCTTCCCATGCAAAGCCCGCCTTGCCGACGCCGATGCCGTAGCGAACGGCCTTGCCGCCGGGCAGCACGAAATAGAGGAAGCGATTCGGCGTATTCACGACGATCGTGCCAGGCTTTTCAGCCGTCGCATATTCGACGATCTGGCGATGAAAACGTTCGTTGACCTTGTTGATCGGGATTGCCGGTAAGGCGTAGCCGTGATCCTCAACCGGGCCGTAGCCATCGGAGAAGATTTGATTCGTCGCTACTTTTTCGCCGATGGGAGAGATCGGCGCCGTGGAGCAACTGGCCAAGGCGAGTGTAGCCGCGAGGCTGCACAGCAGAACTGCATTGCGGAAGCGCATGGGTGTCTCTTAAAAGGAAGTTAAGAATATCTGGGTCGTTTCGACCATCAGGGATTATGGTTTATTTTCGATTAACATCCCGAAAGCAAGTGAATGCGATGCAACAGCCCTGCGGGATATTCCAAAAACTCCACGGAGTGTTTTTTTGCAACAAAAGCGGCCTTGTGCCAGAGTTTAATGCATGGCGATTCTCTCTATCCACAACGATAGTCCTTTGATCGACGGGCGGCAGTCGCAGCGCGCCCTGATGGTGCGCCGCGGCATGCAGCGCTACCTGCATGAAATGCGCCACGCGGTGTTGCCGGAACTGACGCTTGCAAGCGGGCGGCGTGCCGACCTCATTTCCATTTCGCCGAAAGGGGATATCTGGATCGTCGAGATCAAGACCTCGATCGAGGATTTCAGGGTCGACCGGAAATGGCCGGATTACCGGATGCATTCGGACCGGCTCTATTTCGCCACCCATAGCGGCGTGCCGCTCGATATCTTCCCCGAGGAGTGCGGGCTGTTTCTGTCGGACGGCTATGATGCGGAGATGATCCGCGATGCGCCGGAACACAGGCTGCCGGCGCCGACGCGCAAGTCCGTAACCCTGAATTTTGCGCGCGTCTCAGCCCAGCGGCTGATGCTGGCGGAATGGTCGGCGGATCGGGCTGGCGATACCAGCCCCAACATGCGCGACATCGTTTCGGGCTCGCTGGACGGCGAAAGCTGAGCCCTTGAGGGTTTAATGGGCGCCGTTACTTCGGCGCGCGCTTGGCCAGGATGCGCTGCAGCGTGCGGCGGTGCATGTTGAGGCGTCGGGCGGTCTCCGACACGTTGCGCTCGCACATTTCGTAGACGCGCTGGATATGCTCCCAGCGGACGCGGTCGGCCGACATCGGATTTTCCGGCGGCTCGGCGCGTTCGCCGGCTCTCTGCACCAGCGCGGCGAAAATATCATCGGCGTCGGCGGGCTTGGCAAGGTAATCGACCGCCCCGAGCTTTACCGCATTGACGGCGGTGGCGATGTTGCCGTAGCCGGTCAGCATGATGATGCGCGTGTCGTCGCGCCGGGCGCGGATCGCTTCGATGACGTCGAGACCGCTGCCGTCGCCGAGTCTCAAATCGACGACCGCATATTTCGGCGGACGGGCCTTGGCCTTGGCAATGCCCTCGGCCACCGATTCGGCGATATCGACGGCAAAGCCGCGGGTTTCCATGGCGCGGGCAAGGCGCCGCAGGAAGGGTGCGTCGTCATCGACGATCAACAGGGAAGTATCTGTGCCGATCAATGAAGCATCGCTGGGTGCAGCGCCTGCCTGTTCGGTAAGTTTTTCCGTCATGTCGCAATCCTCGGTGCAGTTTCTCGTTCCTGCACTCTATGTAAGTTTGCTTATTCCCGGCGTAAAATTCCGTAAAGTCATTTTGATAGATTTGCGTCCATGAGGATGCGCGGCCATTCGACGCTGACACGGGCGCCGGGCTTTTCCGGGCCACCGTTTTCGAAGGTCAGCTTGGCACCCGAACGTTCCAGCAATGTCTTGGCGATGAACAGTCCAAGGCCCAGACCGCCGGCACTGTCGTCTTTCTGGCGCTTGGTAACATAGGGTTCGCCGATGCGGCTGAGAATATCCGGCGCATAGCCGTCGCCATCGTCTTCGATCACGACAGACACGATCGCCGGCGTGTGGTTGACCGTCACCGTGACTTCCTTCTTGGCATAATCGACCGCGTTCTCCAAAAGATTGCCGAGACCGTAGAGAATACCGGCATTGCGGTTGCCCACCGGTTCGGTGGCGCGGTTTCCCCGTTCGATGAGGTTGATGTGGATGCCAAATTCGCGGTGCGGCGCCATCACCTCCTCGATCAGCGACGATAGCGGCAGGTGGCGCATATGCGCCTCGTTCTCCGAGGACAGCGTCGTCAGCCGGCGCAGGATATCGCGGCAGCGTTCGCTCTGGCTGCGCAACAGGTGCACGTCTTCGCCGAACCGCGGATCGTTGCCGAGCTCGCGTTCCATCTCCCTGGCAACGACGCTGATGGTGGCAAGCGGCGTGCCGAGTTCGTGGGCGGCGGCGGCAGCAAGGCCATCAAGTTGAGAAAGATGCTTTTCCCGTTGCAACACAAGTTCCGTCGCCGTCAGCGCTTCGGACAGCTCGCTCGCCTCCAGCGAAACGCGATAGGTATAGAAAGCCGCAAAGGCGGTGGTCGAGACGATGGCAAACCAGATACCGACCGTCAGGACCGTCGGCATGAGAAGCACCACGCCCGGATACCAGGGCAGCGGAAAGGGCGAGAAGGCCAGCCCCGTAATGCCGAGGATGGCAAGGCTTGCCAGCGCGACGCTGTGCCATTTGGGCTGCGACGCAGACGATATGATCACCGGCACGCAGACCAGCGGTGCAAAGGGATTGGCAAGTCCGCCGGTGATGAACAGAAGCGCTGTCAGCTGGGCAAGATCGATACCGAGCAATGCGAAGGCGGCCGGCGGTTGCAGCCGGTGCGTCGGCGGGTAGCGGATGGTGAGATAGGCATTCACCCAGGCAAGCAGGGCAATCAACGAACAGCAGGCAATCAGCGGCAGGGGAAACTGCAGCCAGAAGGCGGTGATCATCACGGCGATCGATTGCCCGCCGACTGCCAGCCAGCGCAGCCGGACGATCGTCTGCAGCCGCAGAACGCGGCTTGTGGTGGCTTCTTCCCCGTCGAGTGCGGCCGTCGTCATCCGGTTTCCTGTCGTCAACGCCATTGAATCCTCATGTACCACGCGGTTTTGCCCGTGTCGTCGGCAGCGCGTTTGCCGGATCTTCCGGCCAGGGATGTTTCGGGTAGCGGCCGCGCATGTCGGCGCGGACATCCTTCCACGAACCGGCCCAGAAACCGGGCAGGTCGCGCGTCGTCTGCACCGGCTTGTGCCCCGGCGAGATCAGTTCCAGGAGCAGCGGCAATCGGCCGCCGCCGATCGACGGATGCGTCTTTAGCCCGAACAGCTCCTGAACGCGGATCGACAGCACCGGCTCGTCGCCGTCATAGCGGATCGGGTGCCGCTGGCCGGTTGGCGCTTCGAAATGGGTGGGCGCCAGACGGGCGAGGTCGCGGACAACATCATGCGGCACCAGCGATTGCAGACCGTCCGAGAGGCTGCCCGCATTGATATCGTCGAGACCGCGCGTGTCACGCTGGAAGGGCACGAACCACTCGTCCAGCCGCGACTGAAGGCTCTGGTCCGACATGTCCGGCCATGGCTCGCCAAGCGTGCGATAAAGAAACCCGATGCGGTCGCGCAATTGGGCCGCTTCCTTCGAAAACGGCAGGACCGCAAGCCCAAGCTGGCGAACGCCGTCGGCCAGAGCCCGGGCGGCCGGTTCGCCCTTTGGCCGGGGCAGCGGCGTCTCGTCGAAAAGGATGGCGCCAAGCCGTGTCACCCGCCGTGCCCGGACCTGCCGGCTCGGGCGGTCGAAGAAGGTCTGGTCCTCCTGGACGATTGCCTGCGGCATGTGCTCTTCGACATCGGCGCGGGAAATTTCGGCTGCGGCGAGAATGCGCTGCCCGCCGGCGCGCCCGGTCAGATCGGCGATCACCAGCATCGAGGCACCCGCCAGCCGCTCGGTCTCCGGCAATTCGGCCCCGCGGCCATTGGCCATCACGAACCGCCCGCGTCCGCCCCGTTGCAGGGCGATACGGTCGGGAAAAGCCTGCATCAAGAGAGCGCCGGGTTGAACCGGGTCGTTTGCAGAATTGCCGGCGTTCAACCCTTTGGCCATCCGCCGGGCGAGCCCGCGCGAGGCATCGGCGCGGTCGCCGCGTTCGGATTTGAACCGCCGCAGCCGGTCTTCCAGGTCGATGCTGTTTCCCCCAAGCCCCTGTTCGGTCAGAACCACAGCCAGCAGACACGCTTCGTAGGCCTGGCCTTCCTCTGCCGCCGAAACGGCCATGGCAGCAAGGCGCGGAGGCAGCGCCAGCTGACGAATGCGTTTGCCTCTCGCCGTCAGAACGCCGCTGGCATCGAGCGCACCAAGCTGGACAAGCAGCGCCTTCGCCTCCTGCCATGTCGTTGGGGGTGGCGGATCGAGAAAGGCAAGACCGGATGGATCGGCGACGCCCCAATGGGCGAGATCCAGCACGAGGCCCGAGAGGTCGCTCGACAGGATCTGCGGCGGCGTAAAGGCGGGCAGCGCTGCCGTCTGGCCCTGATGCCAGAGGCGGATGGCGATCCCCGGCTCCGTTCGCCCGGCCCGGCCCGCCCGCTGGTCGGCGGAGGCGCGCGACACGCGCACCGTCTCCAGCCGGGTAATGCCGGTCGATGCCTCGAAGGCGGGAAGCCGCTGCAACCCGCTGTCGATGACGATGCGCACGCCGTCGATGGTGATCGAGGTCTCGGCGATCGAGGTGGCAAGCACGATCTTGCGCGTTCCCGCAGCGGCCGGGCGGATCGCCGCATCCTGCTCCTTCTGGCTGAGATTGCCGAACAGCGGCGTGACGGCGGTCTCCGGTCCGAACCGGCCGTCCAGCCGCTCGGCCGTGCGGGCGATTTCCGCCTGTCCCGGCAGGAAGGCGAGGATCGAACCCGTTTCCTCACGATGGGCCTCGAGGATGGCGCGTGTCACCGCATCTTCAACCCGTTCCGTCGATGGCCGCTCGCGATAGCGGATATCCACCGGAAAACTGCGTCCCCGGCTCTCGATGACCGGCGCTGCGCCAAGCAGCTGCGCCACCCGCTCGACATCCAGTGTCGCCGACATGACGATCAGTTTCAGATCGTCGCGCAGCGCCTGCTGTACATCGAGCGCCAGGGCAAGCCCGAAATCCGCATCCAGCGAGCGCTCGTGAAACTCATCGAACAGCACGGCCGCAACATCAGGCAGTTCCGGGTCGTCGAGCAGCATCCGCGCAAACACGCCTTCGGTCACCACCTCGATGCGGGTTCTCGCGGAAATCCGGCTGTCGAGGCGCATGCGGTAACCGACGGTGTCGCCAACGCTTTCGCCAAGCAGGCTGGCCATGCGGCCGGCGGCGGCGCGGGCTGCAAGCCGGCGCGGCTCCAGCAGGATGATCCGGCCATCACCGCGCCAGGGCTGGTCCAACAAAAACAGCGGCACAAGCGTCGTCTTGCCAGCGCCAGGCGGCGCCGACAGCACGACCGCCCGGGCCCGTGCCAGTGCTTCGCCAAGCGCCGGCAGAATGGCCTTGACTGGCAGTTCTGGCAGTGTGCCGGTCACGCTCATCGGCCAATGTCCTCGCCAATCATCACGACAGGCCCGCCAGCCGCGCGGGCCGAAAGCAGCATTCTGCCGTCAAGGCTGATGGAAATCGCCCCCAGATGCAGGCCGTCTGTGTTGCCGTCGGGTGTCATTCAATTCCTCGTCGCGCGCCGGTCGCGCAATAGCAAGTGCGGCACCAGCGATGCAATCAGAAATCCGGCGACGGGAACGAGCGTCTGCAGCAAGGCGAGCCGTCTCCGGGTTGAAATGTACGGTCTCGCCGCATCGGTTGCCATCGCCGGTCCGATAACTCGCTGCAGCGCCGCGCTATGAATGACGCGTAAGGTCGCGGTAGCCTTATGTAGTAGCGCCAGTGCTCAGCCGGGCCGCGACCGCTCGAACGCAAGAACGGCCCCGGCCAGATCCTCAAGGGCTGCACCGACGGATTTGAACAGGGTGATTTCGCCCGGGCGTGTCCTGCCCGCATGCCGCCCGCCGGCAAGCTCGGCCAGATCCGCCCGGACCGACCCCGCAGCTATGATCCCGGCCCGCAACGGCTGAACCAGGTCGCCGCCTTCGGTCAGTGCGCCGTCGCGCGTATCGACAAACAGCGTGGCGCGCTCGACAGCGCGGTCGTCGGTCTCGCGCATGCTCGGCTTGAAGGCGCCGACCAGGTCGAGATGCGCGCCATCCTTCAGCCAGTCGCCACGGATCAGCGGCTCGGACGAAAGGGTTGCGCAGGAAATGATATCGGCCTGGCGGGCGGCTGCCTCCAGGTCTGTCGCCACGGAAACAGTGATGCCGGGAAGATCGAGCTGGGCTGCGGTGGCTTGCGCCTTGCGGGCGTCGCGCGCCCAGATCGTCACCTCGCAGATCGGCCGGACCGAGGCATGCGCTTCGATCAGGTTCTGCGACAGCCGGCCGGCGCCGACCATCAGCATTCGGCGCGCATCCTTGGCCGCCAGATAGCCTGCCGCCAGCGCCGAAGCGGCGGCAGTGCGGCGTGCGGTGAGCTCTGCGCCGTCGATGATCGCCAGAAGCTGGCCGGTCTTGCCCGACGAGAGCAGATAGCTGCCATGGATCGCCGGCAGGTTGCGGCCGCTATTGCCCGGAAAGACCGAAACCATCTTGACGCCGATATAGCTGCCCGGCTGCCAGGCCGGCATCAAAAGCAGGGTTGCGGCATCCTCGCCGGGAACGGCAACATCATGATGATGGCGCACCGGCATTTCGCAACCGTCGCGGAACATTGTTCTCAGCGCCTCGATCAGCTCGCCCCAGGGCAGCGCGGCGCGCGTTTCGGCTTCATTCAGGACCAGCATATCTCTCTCCCACTGTAATAGCCGGCAGACCTTAGCAGGAGTTTTCAGGACGGCCAAAGGACGGGATGTGTTGATGTTGTGCGGCGCGCGCATAACCGTTGC
>NZ_JAOYTH010000004.1 GCF_025847205.1 Pararhizobium sp. YC-54
GTCACCGCCGATCTCGATGAAGGTCCGATCATCGAGCAGGACATCGCCCGCATCACCCATGCGCAGTCGGCCGAGGACTATGTCTCGATCGGCCGCGATGTCGAAAGCCAGGTGCTGGCGCGCGCCGTGCATGCCCATATCCACCACCGCACCTTCATCAACGGCAACCGCACCGTCGTCTTCCCGGCAAGCCCGGGAAGCTTTGCCTCCGAGCGCATGGGCTGATTGCAGACGGTCTGACGGATTTTCATCGCCTGTTCAAAACACCGCCGAAAGCTCCGCGCTTTCGGCGGTGTTTTTATTTTGAGCAATCCCCCGGGGATAGCCGGGGTGAACACTTTGTTTAGTTAAACATAATTCTCCTTCACGCAGATCCTGCTTGTTTGTGGTGCAGTGCAGCGGTTGCGGTGCAGCAACGATTGTCTCTTGTCATGTTGAGTAAAATGGATATCACTAAACATATTGCTCAACACGGCGGAGGTTAGGCCGATGGGCGAAGGGCGGGAGCTCAGCAGAATTCTTTGAGTTTGATGCCGTCCCCGGCAGGGGGCAATGGCGTGGTGGTGTTTCCTGTGACGGAGACATGCGGCCGGGCAAATGCAGTCGGAATTCCCGAGGACGGCGTGGTGCCGGCCTCTGTATCTGGGAGGAATACATGCGGAGAATCACCAAGGCCCTTTTGGGCGCGACAACGGTTCTGACGATCTCGACGGCGCTGCCGTCCGTATCGCAGGCCGAACAATTGACCCTGTGCTGGGCAGCCTGGGATCCGGCCAACGCGCTGGTCGAATTGTCCAAGGATTTCACGGCCAAGACCAAGATCGACATGAAATTCGAATTCGTGCCGTGGACGAGCTATGCCGACCGGTTCCTCAACGAACTGAACTCGCACGGCAAGCTCTGCGACCTGATCATCGGCGACAGCCAATGGATCGGTGGTTCGGCCGAGAATGGTCACTACGTCAAGCTCAACGAGTTCTTCGACAAGGAAGGCATCAAGATGGATGACTTCGTGCCGGCGACGGTTGTTGGCTATTCCGAATGGCCGAAGAACACCCCGAACTACTGGGCATTGCCTGCCATGGGTGACGTGGTCGGCTGGACCTATCGCAAGGACTGGTTCGAAAAGCCGGAACTGCAGAAGGAATTCCAGGAGAAATACGGCTGGAAGCTGGATGCGCCGAAGACTTACGACCAACTGAAGCAGATCGGCGAGTTCTTCCAGAACCGCAAGATCGACGGGCAGACGGTCTATGGTGCCTCGATCTATACCGAGCGCGGCTCGGAGGGCATCACCATGGGCGTCACCAATGTTCTCTACGACTGGGGCTTCCAGTACGACAATCCGAAGAAGCCCTATGAGATGGAAGGCTTCGTCAACTCCGAGGACGCCGTCAAGGGTCTCGAGTTCTACAAGTCGCTCTATGATTGCTGCACACCGCCCGGCAGCTCCAACGTCTACATGACCGAATCGGCCGATGCCTTCAAATCCGGCCAGGTGGCAATGCAGATGAACTTCGCCTTCACCTGGCCGGGTCTCTACAAGGATGAAAAGGTCGGCGGCGAGCGCATCGGCTTCTTCCCCAATCCGGCCGAGAAGGCGCATTTCGCCCAGCTCGGCGGCCAGGGTATCTCGGTGGTTGCCTATTCCGACAAGCAGGAGCAGGCGCTGCAATACATCAAGTGGTTCGCGCAGCCTGACGTTCAGGCGAAGTGGTGGGAGCTTGGCGGTTATTCCTGCCTCAAGGCGGTCGTCAATGCACCGGGCTTTGCGGCCAGCCAGCCCTATGCGCAGGCATTCCTGGATTCCATGGCGATCGTCAAGGATTTCTGGGCTGAGCCGAGCTATGCACCGCTGCTGCAGGCCATGCAAAAGCGGGTCCACAACTACGTGATCGCCGGTGACGGAACAGCCAAGGAAGCCCTTGATGGGCTTGTCCAGGACTGGACCGAAACCTTTGAGGACGACGGCAAGATCTGAAAAACGACCTTGGCGCAGGGGACACCTCCCCGGATGGCGGCCCGGACCGGCAATTGGCCGGGCCGCCAACTTGATCATGTCCATGAAGACCAGGTGACGCTTTGACACTTTCCCATTCTTCCATTGTCGACAAGGCGGCCGAAACGGCCGCGAAAGCGACGCCAGCGCCGATCGCGGTTCGCGTCAGGGGATTGTCCGACAGGGCAATCGCCTGGCTGTTCATCGCACCGGCCATCAGCCTGCTGCTTGCGATCAACATTTTTCCGCTGCTCTGGGCGGTCTACCTCTCCTTCACCAATTATCGTGCCAACCGGCCGAATGCGGTGGTCGAAGGGGTTGGTTTGCGCAACTACCAGCGTGTCCTGACCGACCCGGATATCTGGCAGGCGATGCAGACGACGGCGCATTTCGTCTTCTGGACGATCCTGCTGCAGATGCTGATCGGTTTTGCGCTTGCCTATCTGATCGACCGGAAATTCCGTGGCCATGCCTTCTGGACGACCATCGTGTTGATCCCGATGATGCTGTCGCCCGCCGTGGTGGGCAATTTCTGGCGCTTTCTCTATGAGCCGCAGATCGGGTTGTTCGCCTATGCGGTGTCGTTCCTCAGCGGCATCCCGACATCGCAAATCCAGATGCTCGGCAATGTGTCGCTGGCGCCCTGGGCCATCATCGTCGTCGATACCTGGATGTGGACGCCCTACGTGATGCTGATCTGCCTTGCCGGCCTGCGTTCGATCCCGGACTATATCTATGAAGCGGCAGAGGTCGACCGCGCCTCGGCCTGGCGGCAGTTCTGGTCGATCACCGTGCCGATGGCGCTGCCGTTCATCATGCTGGCTGTGCTTTTCCGCGGCATCGAGAATTTCAAGATGTTCGACATGGTGACGCTTTTGACGGGCGGCGGACCGGGGTCGGTGACCGAGGTCGCCTCCATCACGCTGAAGCGTGAGGCGTTCGAGACATGGGCGACCGGACGCTCCTCGGCCTTTGCCATCGTCCTCTTCGTCGCGGTGTTCGGTCTCGCCAATATCTATGTCAAGGCACTCAACAAGGTGAAGCAGCGATGAGCGCGATCAATTCAGCCCATTCGGTTGTCGAGCCGAGCCCCACCAGCAAACACATCGCCGGCGCGATCGTTATCCTCTACGCGCTGATCACCATGGTGCCGCTTGCCTGGATTTTCTTGACCAGCATCAAGTCGCCGCCGGACTCGATCAGCTATCCACCGAAGGTGCTGTTTTCGCCGACGCTCGAAGGCTATTGCAACCTCTTTACCACCCGGACCCGGCAGACACCCGACTATATCGCAGCCTTGCCGGCGCCGACGAGCACCTGCGACGAGGTGACCCGCAAGCGCAACATGGTGATCGCCGGTCCGTCGAACTTCCTGCCGCGCTTCGTCAATTCGCTGGTGATCGCCTTCGGCTCGACCTTTCTTGCCGTCTTCCTCGGCACGTTGGCGGCCTACGGGTTCTCGCGCTTCAAGGTGCCGCTTGCCGATGACCTGCTGTTCTTCATCCTGTCGACCCGGATGATGCCGCCGATTGCGGTCGCCATCCCGATCTTCCTGATGTACCGCGAGCTCGGCCTGTCCGACACGGCACTGGGGATGATCCTGCTCTACACCGCCGTCAACGTCTCGCTCGCCGTCTGGCTGCTCAAGGGCTTCATCGACGAGATCCCCCGGGAATACGAGGAGGCGGCGATGATCGACGGTTATACGCGGCTTCAGGCGTTCTGGAAGGTCGTGCTGCCGCAGGCGACGACCGGCATCGCGGCCACGGCAATCTTCTGCCTGATCTTTGCCTGGAACGAATATGCGTTCGCTGCCCTGTTGACCTCCGGCTCGGCCCAGACCGCTCCGCCCTTCATCCCGACGATCATTGGCGAAGGCGGGCAGGACTGGCCGGCGGTTGCTGCCGGAACGACGATCTTCCTCGTGCCGATCCTCGTCTTCACCATTCTTCTGCGCAAGCAGCTGCTGCGCGGCATCACATTCGGAGCGGTGCGCAAATGACCATGGACACGACGAAAACTGCCAGGAAACGCCCCTTCTTCTTCCGCAGGGGGCCGATGGAAAACATTGCAACGGCATTGATCGCCATCGGTTTCCTGATGCTGTTCCAGCCGTTCGCGCTGATCCTCTACACCTATTCGCTGGTGACGCTTCTGGCGGGCACTGTAATGTTCATCATCGTTTCGAAATTTCCGGAGTGACCCATGGCTGAAATCCGGATTGAAAACCTGCGCAAGCAATTTGCCGATTTCACTGCAGTGCAGGATTCGAGCTTCACGGTCGGTGACGGCGAGTTCCTGGCTTTGCTCGGTCCCTCGGGTTGCGGCAAGACCACGACGCTGAGGATGATTGCCGGCCTGGAACTGCCGACCAGCGGCAAGATCTATCTTGACGGCGAGGACGTGACCTTCAATCGGGCCAGCGCCCGCGACATCGCCTTCGTGTTCCAGCTCTTTGCGCTTTATCCGCATATGAACGTCCGCAAGAACATCGGCTTTCCGCTTTTGTCTCAGGGGTTGCCGAAGGCAGAGATCAAGGCGCGTGTCGAGGAGACGGCAAAGCTCCTGCAGATCAGCCATATCCTTGAAAAATCCGTCTCCGGCCTTGCCGGCGGTGACCGCCAGCGCGTGGCGCTCGGACGGGCGATCGTGCGCCGGCCGAAATGCTTCCTGATGGACGAGCCGCTCGGCACGCTCGATGCGGAATTTCGCGAGGTCATGGTCCATGAGCTCAGGGAGTTGCACAACCGCATCCATGCGACGACCGTCTACGTCACCCATGACCAGCATGAGGCGATGGCAATGGCCGACAAGATCGCAGTGATGAACCACGGCATCATCGAGCAGTTCGGGACGCCGCAGGAAATCTACAATTTGCCGGCCTCGATGTATGTCGCCGATTTCATCGGCTCGCCGCCGATGAATTTCCTGAAGTTCACGGCCGGAGTGCAGAGGGGTTCGCGCACCGTCTCGGTCGAGGGTGTCGAGATCGCGCTTCCCGAAGTGCATCAGGATATTGCCGTCGGTGAACTGGCGCTTGGCGTGCGGCCGGAGCATATCCGCTTCAATGACAGTTCCGCCCTGCGCGGCTCGGTCTATGGTGCGGAATATCTGGGCACCAACCAGATCGTTGCCGTCGAGACCGGCAAGGGGCTGCTCAAGGCGCGCGTGCCGGCCGATCATACATTCCGGATCGGCGAGACTGTCGGGCTCGAACTGGATAGCGAAAAGCTCTCCTTGTTCGACTGCGCCTCCGGCCGGGCGGTGAAATCATCCCTTTATACGGAGGCCCGTCATGGCTGAGGTGTCGCTGCAGAACATCAGCAAGTCTTTCGGCGAATCGCAGGCCGTGCGGAACCTGACGCTGACCATCCGCGACGGTGAATTCGTCGTGTTGCTCGGCCCGACCGGTGCCGGCAAGACGACGACGCTCAGGCTAATCGCAGGCCTGGAGAAGCCGGACACGGGGCGGGTGACGATCGGCGGACAGGATATGGCGGGTTCAGCGCCCGCCGGCCGCGACGTTGCCTTCGTCTTCCAGCAATATTCGCTCTATCCGCATCTGACGGTTTACGAGAACCTCGCCTTTCCGCTGCGGTCGCCGGCCCGCCGCCTGGGCGCGGATGAAATCGATCGCCGCGTCCGCGAAGTGGCCAGGATGGTAAGGATCGATCACAAGCTCGAAAACCGCTCGACGCGGCTGTCCGGCGGCGAGATGCAGCGCGTCGCCATCGGCCGGGCGCTGGTGCGTAAACCCTCGATCTACCTGATGGACGAGCCGCTGTCCTCGCTCGATGCAAAGCTGCGGGGCGAATTGCGGCTGGAGCTGAAGCGCATCCAGCGCGAACTCGGCTCGACGCTGCTTTACGTCACCCATGACCAGATCGAGGCGATGACGATGGCCGACCGGATCGGCATCCTCAACGACGGGGAGCTCATCCAGCTTGGGACGCCGCGCGAGATCTACAGCAACCCCGTCAACCTGCATGTGGCGGCGCGTCTCGGTCAGCCGCATATCAACCTCATACCGGCCGGCCTCGTCCCCGGCGGGCGGGCACCCAGCGGAACGAAGACCGTCGGCGCCCGTACCGAGCATCTGGAAATCCATGCGGGCAACGGCTCTGCCAATGCGGAGATCGACTGGATCGAGCATCTCGGCGATCAGAGTCATCTGCATCTGCGCATCGCCGGCCACAAGCTGGTGACGCTTGCCAATCCGTATGTGCCGGTCAGGCCCGGCGACAAGATTACCTTGACGCTCAAGGATCCGCTGTATTTCGGATCGGACGGACAACGGCTTGTATAAACGACGCAGGAGGTTGCATCGCTTGCGCCATGGCGGAAGGATGCGGATCAGTAAAGAACTGGATGAGTAGTGCCATGAAACATTTCTTCAATCGCAGGGAAAACATCGTCACCGAGGCGCTGGACGGCCTGTTGCGAACCGCGCAGCCTGGAACGCTCGCCCGTCTCGACAGCTACCCCGATATCAAGGTGATCGTGCGGGCCGATTGGGACAAGTCCCGTGTTGCCGTCATTTCCGGCGGCGGGGCCGGACATGAGCCCTCGCATGCCGGGTTCGTCGGGCGCGGCATGCTGACGGCGGCAGTCTCTGGCGAGATATTTGCTTCTCCCAGCGTCGATGCCGTGCTGACCGCGATCCGCGCCGTCACCGGCAAACCGGGCTGCCTGCTGGTGGTCAAGAACTATACCGGTGACCGGCTGAATTTCGGTCTGGCGGCGGAAAAGGCACGGGCCGAAGGGTTCGCTGTGGAAATGGTCATCGTCGCCGACGATATCGCCCTGCCGGAGATCAACCAGCCGCGTGGCGTCGCAGGCACGCTGTTCGTCCACAAGATCGCCGGCCATCTGGCCGAAAGCGGCGAAAGCCTTGCCTCGGTGGCCGCAACCGCCAAGGCGGTGGCGGCGGATATCGTTTCGCTCGGCGTCTCCTACTCGTCCTGCTCCATTCCCGGCCAGCCCTATGAGGAGCGTCTGGGAGAAAACCAGGGCGAGCTCGGGCTGGGCATCCACGGCGAGCCGGGTGTTGAGAAGATAACCGTCCAGGCTGCCGACAGCATCGTTACGATCATGACCGAACGGTTGTCCGCAGCGATGAAACCGGACGGGCAATATGCGTTGCTGATCAACAATCTCGGGGCCGTTCCGCCGGTGGAGATGACGTTGATCGCCAATTCGGTGCTCGCGTCGTCCTTCGCCGCGCGGGTCGCACTGACGATCGGGCCGGGCCCGATGATGACCGCCCTGAACATGAACGGATTTTCGCTGTCTCTGGTTCGGCTGGACGCCGAGCGCGAGAAGGCGCTGCGCTCCGCCGTCGCGCCGCATGCCTGGCTGCCGGCGGTGGTGCCGCATGCCGTCGATATCCTGCCTGCTCCGAAGGTCGAGGCCGTGGGAAGAGCCGCCCCGGCAAGCCATGATGCGGAAGCGGAGCGCGTCCTTGCCGCCATCTGCGAACGGCTGGTTGCGCTTGAGCCGGAGTTGAACCGGCTGGACGCCAGGGCAGGTGACGGCGATACCGGATCGACGGTTGCGACAGGTGCCCGCAGCATCCTTGCCCAATCCAAAAGCCTGCCCTTTGCCGACCGGGCTTCCCTTTTTGCGGTGATCGGCGATACGCTGGCGACGGCAATGGGTGGTTCGAGCGGCGTTCTCCTGTCGATCTTCTTTACGGCGGCAGGCAAGGCAAGCGGGGATGGGGCAAACCTTGCCGCGTCTCTTCTGGCTGGCCTTGATCGCATGACCTTTTACGGCGGAGCCCATCCGGGCGATCGCACCATGGTCGATGCCCTCTCTCCGGCCCTGCATGCGCTTGGGATCACCGGCATCCGTGGCGCCGCCGATGAGGCACGCAAGGGTGCGCAGGCGACCAGGGCGATGCGCAAGGCGAAGGCCGGCCGGTCGGCCTATATCGGAGAGAGCGACCTTGACGGCGTCATGGACCCCGGCGCCCATGCCGTGGCCGAGGTTTTCGCCGCAGTTGCCGGTGTCCTGGAGCCCGCATGATCGTTATCAGCGAACCCGGGAATGCCCATGATTGCGCAGCCTGGATGGGCCGCGTGATCGAGGCATGCCGGGATGCCATCGCGACCGAGGAAAACCGTCTCTGTGATCTCGACCGTGCGATCGGTGACGGCGATCACGGCACCAATATGCGCCGCGGACTGGAAGCTCTGGCGTCTGAGCGCCAACGGCTCTCCGCGATGCCATTTGCCGAAGCGATGATTGCCGCTGGCACGATCCTGGTGATGAACATCGGCGGTGCTGCCGGACCCCTTTACGGCACGCTGCTGCTGGAGATCGGCAAGGGGCTTTCAATCGACGGCCTGGAGTTTCCTCAGGTCTTTCAAAAGGCGGTCACCGCCGTGGCGCAACGTGGCAGGTCATCTCCTGGCGACAAGACGCTCTTGGATGTGCTTTATCCGCTTAGCGACGAGTTGACAAAACACACGCATCCGCAGCGTCTTGCCGGGAAAGTTCAGGGTTTTGCCGATATGACGATTGAGATGAAGGCCTTGCGCGGGCGTGCTTCTTTCCTGGGGGAGCGTTCGGTGGGGCATATGGATCCGGGGGCCGCCAGTTGCGCTCTGCTTGCAGCGACGGTCTGCCGCGAATTGACAGAAGCGGGGGTAGCATGACGGGCGGACGGGAAAATGTCGGGATCGTCATCGTCTCGCACTCGCCGCTCGTGGCGAGGGGAGCCGCCGACATGGTGCGCCAGATGGTCGGTGACAGTGTGCCGCTTGCCTGGTGCGGCGGCAATCCGGCCGGCGGACTGGGAACCGATACGGGGGCGATCCTGAAAGCGATTGAAGAGGCCTGGTCCGAGGCGGGGGTTGCCATCTTCGTCGACCTTGGCGGCGCGGAAACCAACAGCGAAATGGCGGTCGAAATGGTCGACAAGGGGCGGGCGGGGCGGATTGTCATCTGCAATGCGCCGATTGTCGAAGGCGCCGTCATCGCAGCGGCGGAGGCTTCCGGCGGCGCATCGCTGGCAAAGGTGGTGGCAACCGCACAGGAGCTGTCTCCGACATGACAGACAAACGGCACGGTGTTTTTGGGGGGACGAGTTCGGCTGATGGCAATGCATCCGTCGAGCTGTTGATCACCCATGGCGTCGGCCTGCATGCCCGCCCTTCCGTGGTTTTTACCCGGCTGGCAAAGTCATTTCCCTGCACCATCGAAATCGAGGTCAACCGGTCCGGGCTGTGGCTGAATGCGAAAAGCATCGTCAAGGTGATGGGTGCGCGCATCCGTAAGGGATCGACGCTCAAGATCAGAGCCCATGGTCTAAGGGCCGAGGAGGCGATTGCCGTCCTTGAAGCCTTGTTCGTCAATGACTTTGCCGAGGAAAGACCGCATGTCCGGGGCGCTTAGGCTGCAAGGGCAGGGCAATGGCTGCGGTCATGCGACCGGGCCTGCACATGTGGCGGAAGAACCGCTCAGCCCTCACGGGGGCCGGGCTTCGCCATCGTTGGAGTTCGAAAACCTCGACCGGGCGATTGCCGGATCCGTCGCGGCACTTGAGACCCTGATGGCGGCAACCGATCCGGACAGTGCCGATATCCTTGAATTCCAGATCGAAATGCTGCGCGATCCGGTGATCGGCGAAATGGCTGCCGAGCAGATCGGCAAGGGACAGAACGCCGCCTTTGCCTGGGTTGCGGCACTGGAGGAGTACATTGCCGGGTTCGAGCAGTCGGAGGACGAGGACATAAGGGCGCGGGCGGCCGATATGATCGATATCCGCGACCGCGTGCTTCGCGCGCTCGAAGGCATACCGGCCGCTGATTTCCCGGCGGGATCGATCTTCATCGGCCGGGACATGGCGCCCAGCCTCTTTCTCGCGCATGACTGGACGGATGGCGGCGGGATTGCCCTTGAAGCGGGAAGCACCGCCAGCCACGTGGCGCTGCTTGCGCGCGCCAGAGGCGTGCCGATGGCCGTGGGCATCGGCAGTTTTTCTGTCGAGTCCGCAACGCCGGTTCTGGTCGATGGGGACAGCGGCCTTGTTGTCGTGCATCCGAACAATGCGGACATTGCGGCTCTCACGGCAGCGGCTAAAGCGACGGTCGAAATTGCGCCCGTCTTTGAACCTGCAGGCGCTCCGCGATCACCCGCCGGAGCCGTCGAGCTTCTGGTCAATGTCAGCGGCATCGCCGATATCCGCAGCCTCGATGCCGGCGCTTGCGACGGTATTGGCCTGTTGCGGACCGAGTTTCTGATTTCGTCGGCCGCAGATCTCGCCAACGAGGAAAAGCAATTCCAGCTTTATTGCGAGATGGTGAAATGGGCGGCCGGTCGGCCGGTTACCGTCCGTCTTTTCGACCTGGGTGGGGACAAACCGCTCGGTGGTTTCGGTGTCGGGGAGCGCAACCCCTTTCTCGGCCTGCGCGGTATTCGCCTGCTTTTGTCCATGCCGGTCATGCTGAGAATCCAGGCGAGGGCGCTTTTGCGGGCCGCAGCGTTCGGGACGATCAAGGTCTTGCTGCCGATGGTCACCGTCGCCAGCGAGGTCGAGGATACCAGGCGCCTGTTTGAGGAGGAGGCAGCCGGTCTTGCCCAAAGGCATATCGCAATCGGCATGCCTGCTATCGGCATGATGGTGGAGGTGCCGGCGGCGGCGATCATGCTCGATACGTTCGAACAGGCTGACTTCTTTTCGCTCGGAACCAACGATCTGGCGCAATATCTGAGTGCGGCTGCACGCGACAATCTACAGGTTGCCGATCTCCATCGGCAGGCCGCTCCCGCCCTGTTGCGGTTGATCGCGCAAACGGTGGCCGTTGCGCAGGGCATGGGTAAACCGATCGGCATCTGCGGCGACCTGGCTGGTCAACCGGAGCATCTTTCCTCGCTCATCGCCAGTGGTATCCGGCAGATTTCCGTTGCCCCTTCGCAGCTTGCAGCCGTAAAGA
This sequence comes from Pararhizobium sp. YC-54, assembly GCF_025847205.1. GTDB lineage: Bacteria > Pseudomonadota > Alphaproteobacteria > Rhizobiales > Rhizobiaceae > Pararhizobium. Next base: position 10,939 of record NZ_JAOYTH010000004.1, read on the forward strand.
CGATGCTTGCGCAGGCAGGGATGGGCGGCTGACATGGCACGCGATGCAAATGAAGACGCCATTGTGGCCTATAAGGCAATCCTTGCCTCGATCATCGACAACCGGCCATCCGGCACGCGGCAAAGGCTTGCGGTGGCTCTTGGCAAGCACCGCAGTTTCGTCACGCAGATTACCAGTCCCGGATATGCGACGCCGTTGCCCGCGCGGCATCTGGCGACGATTTTTCAGGTCTGCCACGTCAGCAAGGCAGAGCAGGACCGTTTCCTGCAAGCCTATCAGCTGGCGCATCCGGGCAAGCTGCCCGATTTGGGCAATGCCGGAGGCCTGCGGCAGCTGACGGTCATGGTCGCCGATTTCGGCGACGAGAAAAAGAACCGGCTGCTCGATGAGGCGATCCAGGATTTCATTCAGAAGGTCGTGCGTCTTTCCGGGGAGGCAGACTGAATGGGCTCCGTCACCGACCCGTTTCTCACGGCACTGGAAAATTCGTCCGGCTCGGATACGATTGCCGCCGGGAGCCGGAGATGAAGAAATTCATGAACAGCGCCGCGACGCTGGCGCAGGACAGTCTGGAGGGTTTTGTTGCCGCACATGGCGATATCGTCATGTTCGGCGCGGAGCAAAAATACGTCCGGCGCCGGGAGCTGAGCCCCGGAAAGGTCGCGATCATTTCCGGAGGCGGCGCCGGCCACGAACCGATGCACACCGGCTTCGTCGGGCGCGGCATGCTGGATGCCGCATGCACGGGCCACGTCTTTACCTCGCCGACACCCGATCAAATCCTTGCTGCCATCCGCGAAACGGATAGCGGCGCTGGAACGCTTTTGATCGTCAAGAATTACGACGGCGACGTCATGAACTTCGAGATGGCCGCCGAGATGGCAATAGCGGGCGGAAGACATCGTATCGAGACTATCATCGTCAATGACGATATCGCCGTGGAACGCTCCGCAAGAGGGACGGGCCGGCGCGGGGTGGCAGGCACGATCGTCGTCGAGAAAATTGCCGGAGCGGCCGCGCAAGCCGGGGCTCCGTTGGAGGAATTGAAGCTCCTGGGAGATGCCGTCGTTGCCGCAACCCGAACGATGGGTGTTGCGTTGAAGGGCACGACGGTACCGCAGACGACGCGCGAGACATTTCTGCTTGGCCCGGATGAGATGGAGGTCGGGATCGGCATTCACGGGGAACCGGGCCGCTCGCGTGACAAGGTGACGGATGCTTCATCGATCGTCGCACTGATTTGTAGGCACATTCTCGATGACTTCGGCTCGCTTAAGGGGCAACCGGTGCTGCTGTTCGTCAACGGTCTCGGCGGAACGCCGCTGTCGGAACTCTATCTCGTCTTCGGCCTGGCGCGTGCCTTTCTTGAGGAGCACGGCGTCGTCATCGCCCGCAGCCTTGTTGGCACCTATGTCACATCGCTCGACATGGCCGGCATTTCCATTACCGTCACGCAACTGGACGAGCGCTTGACGCATCTCTGGGACGAGCCGGTTCAGACGGCGTCGCTGCGCTGGTAATCAGACCGGCGGCGCGATTTCGATCGGCGTGCCATCCGAAAAGCGGCTGAACCGGAAGGGCTTGGGATCGACGATCGGCGTGGCTCCCATCACCAGATCGGCAGCGAGATGGCCGGCGCCCGGACCGATGCCGAAGCCGTGGCCCGAAAATCCGGTCGCAATAACCAGGCCGGGAAGGCTGTCGAGGGTGGAAATGACCGGGACCGCATCCGGCGTCACATCGATCAGGCCAGCCCAGATCTGTTCCACTTTCGCATCGCGCAACACCGGCAGGGCTTCCGTGGCTGCCCGCAGCGCGTTCAAGGCGGCTTTGCCATCCGGGGCTGGATCGAGAATCCGATGCCGTTCGAACGCGCCGGGGCGATCAAGGGGCACGGCGGAGATTTCGAACAGTTCCTGCCAGCTTCGAGCGCTGAGACCGAGTTGCACCGCGTCGCCCTCGGCTTTCCTTGCGGGTTGGAAATCGCGGAAGAAGGCAAAACTGTCCGGCACCAGCGCATGCATGTTGATGCCGCCATTGGCGATGGTGTAGCCACCATCAAGCCGTTTCCGGTAGGCATAGCTCGCGGTGGCGCCTGCGCCGTCGGGACCTCGGTTCACGGCGCTGGTTCGCAAAACCGAGTTGCGTACTTTCAACTGCGGCAGCCGGATGCCAAGTCCCTTACAGAACAGACGCGACCAGGCGCCACCGGCAAGCACGACGGCGGAGGTCTCGATGCGGCCTTTCTCGGTGATGACGGCGCTGATCCGGCCGGCGCTTTTTTCGATACCGCGCACGGCGCAGCCGGTCAGGATGCGGGCGCCGGCCCGGCGCGCGCCTCTCGCAATCGCCGGCACCGCCTTTTGCGGCTCGGCGCGGCCGTCGCTTGGCGTGTAGAGCGCACCCTTGTATCGCTGTCCGGCGCCCAGCATCACGGCAGCCGTTTCGTCGGGGCCGATCTGGCGCGTGTCGAGCCCATGGGCCTGAGCCAGTTTCAGCCAGGCATCGCGGCTGGCGATATCCGTGTCATTCTCGGAGATATAGATAATCCCCGAGCGGCAAAACCCGGTATTGCCGCCGACGCGCGCATCCAGCCCGTCCCAGATTTTCGAGGCCTCGATCGCCAGCGGAATCTCCCGCCGGTCGCGGCCCATGACCCGGACCCAGCCCCAGTTGCGGCTGGATTGCTCGCCGCCGAGAACACCCTTTTCGCAGAGCACGACATCGATGCCGCGTTCGGCCAGGAACAGCGCCGTGCTGACCCCGATAATGCCGCCACCAATGATGACGACGCTGGCTTTTTTCGGGATGGTCTGGTCGGTTTCAGTGTGGTCGAGGGTGGGGCCGGGCATAGACGATGGTTCCGAACGTCGAAGAAACACATATCCGATGTGCACGGTATATTGCCGTTGTTCAAGTCGCCAAGACTGGCCGGGGTACCGGTGCCATGTACGTGCAGTCAGCCCGGCAGGGAGAAAGCGTCGCTCTCGCCTTCGACAAGGTCTTCCGGCCAGATTTTTCGAAGCTCCGCGTCCGGATAGAAATGGCTGAAGGCCGGCATGGTGGCGAGCAATGCTTCCGCAAGCGCGATGCCCAGATCGCGCCGCGACAGCGTGAAGCCGGTCAGGCTTGGCGACAGGAAATGTGATTGCGGGCTCTGGCGCCCGATGACGGCGATATCGCGGCCGGGTTTGAGGCCGGCTTCGCTGAGGCCACGATAAAAACCGATGGCAATCGTCTCGTTGACCAAAAGGATTGCGGTTGGCCGGTCCTTCTTGGCCAGCAGTTGCTGGGCGACATGATAGCCGCCTGCCTCGTTCGGCTTCGAACTGAAGATGAGATCGGGATCGAGCGTCAATCCGTGGGCCGCAAGCGCCCTGGCGCTTTGATCGACGAAGAGATGGCCAAGGTTGATATCGTCATGCGGCCTTGTCACGGCAATCCGGCGATGACCTTTCGCCACCAGCCGGTCGATCGAGGTCTGCGCCATGCCTTCGAAATCCAGATCGAGCCATGGCTGGCCGACATCCGTCAGGCTGCGTCCGAGCGTAACGAACGGGATCTTGCGCTTGGCGAGAAATTCGAAACGCGGATCGTGCCGCTGCGTTGCCGACAGAATGAGGCCATCGGCAAAGCCACGGGCGACGACGCGGCGGAGATAGTCGTCGGGGTCTTCTTCGGATGAGCAGAGCAGGGCGACCAGATCGAGATGATGGCGGGCAAACACCGTCTGCACGCCGTCGAAGACGCTCATGAAGAACGTGTCGCCCTGGCCGGTGATCTCCGTGCCGGTCTGCATCATGAAGCCGATAATATTGGTGGTGCCCTGGCGCAGGCTGCGGCCGGACTGGTTGGGCACGTAGCCGAGTTCGGCGGCGGCTTCGAGGACCTTCCGGCGCGTTTCCTCGTTGACATCGGGCCGTCCGTTCAGGGCCCGCGAAACGGTCCCGATGGAAATATCCAGATGTTGCGCAAGCCTGCGTATGCCCGTCATTCCAGCCGCTTCCAAAGGTGTGATTTCGGTTTCCCGATGTCCATCTCTTGACACGTTTCAAAAATCGATCATAGTACCGTAAACGTTTACGGTGATCGAAAAGGAGCGAAAACCGTAGATTTAAGGAGGAGATTTCCATTTTGCGTGCAGTTTTGTGCGGGTGCGGAGCCATGGCCAAAGGCTGGCTCAAGGCGATCGCGGATACCCCTGAAATTCGATCGGCGGTCACGGTCGTCGGGCTCGTTGACGTCAATCCGGCGGCGGCCAAGGCGCTGGCCGACGAGTTCGGACTGGCCGATGCGCTCATCGGTTCCGATCTCGGCGATATCCTTGCAAAAGCATCGGCCGATGTCGTCTTCGACGTCGTCATTCCATCCGCCCGTCATGATGTGGTCTCAACCGCGTTGGCGCATGGATGTGACGTGCTGAGCGAAAAGCCGATGGCGGCGTCGATCGATGCCGGCCGTTCGCTGATTGCTCAGGCGCAAGCTGCCGGAAAAATCCACGCCATCGTCCAGAATCGCCGGTTCATTTCCGGCATCCGCCGTATCCGCCGTTTGGTCGAAAGCGGTGCGCTGGGCGAGTTGACGGCAATCCATTGCGATTTCTTCATCGGCGCGCATTTCGGTGGCTTCCGGGAAGAGATGGACAATGTGCTGCTGCTCGACATGGCGATCCACACATTCGACGCTGCCCGCTTCGTTGCGAACAAGGTGCCGGTCGCCGTCTATTGCCATGAAAGCAATCCGCGCGGCTCCTGGTACGCGCACGGCGCCGCCGCAAACGCGATCTTCGAATTTTCCGATGACGTGACCTTCACCTATCGCGGCTCCTGGTGCGCCGAAGGGGCCAATACCAGCTGGGAAAGCCAGTGGCGGATCATCGGAACCAAGGGCACCTTGCTCTGGGATGGTGCGGACGATTTCAAGACGGGTGTGGTCGCGGGTTCGGAAGGTTTCCTCCGTCCGATCGAGGCCATCGACATGCCTCAACCGGCCGACGAAGCACAGACCCACGGTCATGCCAGCGTCATTGCCGATTTCCTCGCAGCCATCAAAACCGGCGTCCAGCCGGAAACGGTCGGAAACGACAATATCAACAGCCTTGCCATGGTGTTCGCGGCGATCGAAAGCGCGCGCACCAGGCAGCGCGTGACCCTATGAACAGGACAGTTTCATGAGTAATCCGGCAAAAGCCATCCGCATCGGCACCATGATCAGCGCATCCGCAGGCAAGGCGGCGGAGCGTATCGGCAAGGTGGCAGAGATGGGCTTTGAAAGTTTCGAGCCCTTCTTCTGGCAGACGACCAATGGTCAGAATCTCGCCGAACTCGGCAAGCGCTGTGTCGAGGCGATCGGCGACCGCGACATCACCATTTCGACGCTCGGCATGTTCGGCAACCCGCTGGAAACCTCCGATATCGACCGCGATACGCTGCAGGGCTGGAAAGACTGCATCGACAACGCGCATCATTTCGGCGCTAGCTGCGTTGCGGGCTTTACCGGCCGCATCCGCAACAAGCCGCTCACCGACAGCCTGCCGCGCTACAAGGAAATCTGGAGCGAGCTTGCCAAGCGTGCGGCGGATAAAGGCGTGAAAATCGCCTTCGAGAATTGCGCCATGGATGGCAACTGGGCAACCGGCGACTGGAACATCGCCCACAATCCGGATGCCTGGGAGCTGATCTTCAATGAGACGCCGGATGACAATATCGGGCTCGAATGGGAGCCCTGCCACCAGATGGTCTATCTCATCGATCCTTTGCCGCAGATCCGCAAATGGGCATCGAAGATCTTCCATGTGCACGGCAAGGACGCGACGATCCGCTGGGATGTCATCCGCGAGCACGGCATTTTCGGCAAGGAAAAGTTCGTCTTCATGCGCACGCCGGGCTTTGGCGACACCAACTGGACGGATGTGATTTCCGAGCTGCGGCTTGCTGGCTGGTCCGGGTCGATCGACATCGAGGGTTGGCACGATCCGGTCTATCGCGATGCGCTTGAGATGACCGGGCAGGTTCATGGCCTCAATTATCTGAAGGCTTGCCGGGGCGGCGAATTTGTCGTCGATCCCGACTGATTGGGACTGAAATGGACTGACGAAGGCCGGCATGGAGGATGACGGCCAAAATGGGTAACCAACAGGAGGAAACTATGGGTATCCGCAAATACACAGTCATCGGAGCGCTCGCACTTGCAGGCGTCTCGATGTTTGGTCTTTCCGCCAGGGCGGAGGATGTGAAACTCACCGTCTGGTCGCTTGACCGTGACATCCAGCCGGCACCGCATCTGGTGGCTGACTTCAACAAGCTCAACAACGGCATCCAGATCGAGTACCGGCAGATCCAGTTCGACGATGTTGTCAGCGAGGCGATGCGCGCCTACTCGACCGGCCAGGCGCCGGATATCATCGCCATCGACAATCCCGAACATGCGCTGTTTTCGTCGCGCGGCGCTTTCCTCGATCTCACCGACATGATTTCGAAATCGACGGTGATCAAGCCGGAGAACTATTTCCCCGGTCCGCTGAAATCGGTCGAGTGGGACGGCAAATACTACGGCGTGCCGAAGGCGACCAACACCATCGCGCTTTACTACAACAAGGACATGTTCAAGGCGAAGGGCCTTGACCCGAACAAGCCGCCGCAGACCTGGGACGAGCTTGTCGCGGATGCGCGCAAGCTGACTGATCCGGCGGCCAACGTCTATGGCCTCGCCTTCTCGGCCAAGGCCAATGAGGAAGGCACCTTCCAGTTCCTGCCCTGGGCGCAGATGGGTGGCGGCAGCTATGAGAACATCAATTCCGAGGGTGCCGTGAAGGCATTGACGGTTTGGAAGACGATCATGGACGAGAAGCTCGCCTCGCCGGATACGCTGACGCGCGGCCAGTGGGATTCGACCGGAACGTTCAATTCCGGCAATGCTGCGATGGCGATCTCCGGTCCGTGGGAGCTCGACCGCATGACGCAGGAGGCGAAATTCGACTGGGGCGTGACGCTGCTGCCGGTACCGCAGGAAGGTGCGGAGCGCTCGTCGGCCATGGGCGACTTCAACTGGGCGATCTTCGCCTCGACCAAGCACCCGGAAGAGGCCTTCAAGGCGCTTGAATACTTCGCCTCGCAGGATGACAAGATGTTCAAGAACTACGGCCAGCTTCCGGCCCGTTCCGACATCGCGATCCCGGAAACCGGTCAAGCGCTCAAGGACGCCGGGCTCAAGGTGTTCCTCGAACAGCTGAAATATGCCAAGCCCCGCGGCCCGCATCCGGACTGGCCGAAGATTTCCAAGGCAATCCAGGATGCCATCCAGGCGGCCCTGACCGGTCAGGCAAGCCCGAAGGATGCGCTTGATCAGGCCGCCGCAAAGATTAAGGCCGTGTTGGGCTAAGCTTGGTCGTGAGGATGGGTGGGCCGCGGTCTCCCTCTTCTCCCCAGCGGGGAGAAGGTGGTCCAAAGGGGCCGGATGAGGGGGAGCCACGATCTCCGTGTTCGCGGAGACACCCCCCTCATCGCCTCGCTCTGCTCGGCACTTCTCCCCGCCGGGGAGAAGAGGCATCGCCGATGGCCCTGTGCCATCCAATATTTCCTCCCGGAAGGGGTTGCCTCTCGCGCCAAAACGCCAGGCAGCCCCGTTCGGAGCTTCGGAGGCCCCATGAAGAGGCTCCTTTCCAGTGTTAGGGACGGCAGCGGTTTCGATATCGTTCTGGTCGCCCTTCCGCTCGGCTTTCTGTTCCTGATGGCGGGTCTGCCGCTGCTCTACAATATCCTGATGAGCTTTCAGGAAGTCGACATGTTCAGTCTCGGCACGTTCCTGCGGCCGTTCGTCGGCTTCAAGAACTATACCGACCTGTTTGCCCAGCCGGAGACATGGCCGATCCTTGGCAATACCGCGATCTTCGTCATCGGTTCGATTGCCGGGCAGTTCCTGATCGGCTTCGGGCTGGCGCTGTTCTTCTGGGTGAATTTTCCAGGTGCCTCGTGGCTGCGCGGCCTTTTCCTGGTGTCCTGGGTGATGCCCGGCCTGGTCGTCGGCGCCATCTGGAACTGGATCCTGTCGGGTGATTTCGGCGTGCTGAATTTCATGCTTCGGGAAACCGGTATCATCAGCGGCAATATCTTCTGGCGCTCCGACCCAAACTATTCGCTCTATGCCGTCATCATGGCCAACATCTGGCTGGGGACGGCCTTCAACATGATCCTTTTGTCTGTCGGCCTGGCGAGCATTCCCGGCGATCTCTATGAGGCAGCCGAACTCGACGGCGCCAATGCCTGGCAGCGGTTCTGGACGATCACGCTGCCGATGATGCGTTCGACCATTGGCGCCATCGTTTCGCTCGGTCTGATCTTCACCCTGCAGCAATTCGACCTCTTCGCCGCGATCACCTCAGGCGGGCCGAACAATTCGTCCAACGTTACGCAATACTGGGCCTGGGACCTGTCCTTCCGGCAATACGACTTCGCCAAGGGCGCGACTATCTCCGTCATCATGATCGTCTTCGTGATGTTCGCGTCAGTCGTCTATGTCCGCTCCACACGTCATGAGGTGCGCGGATGAGCGATACCGGCCGCAACCGCCTGATGCTGGCGATCGCCCTCGTCATGGCGGCGATCTATCTGTTTCCGCTCTACTGGATGTACATCACCGCCTTGAAAAGCGGCTCGGAGATGTTTGCGACGCCACCGAGTTTCTGGCCGTCGCAGCCGCAATGGGCCACCTATGCCTTCGTCTGGGAAAGCCGCGGCATGGGCCGCTATCTGTGGAACTCGCTGATCATAGCGTTCGGGTCGGTCACCCTCATCACCGTGCTCGGCGTCGGCTGTGCCTATGTGCTGGCGCGCTATCGCAACGTCTGGGTCGATGTCGGGCTGTTCCTGATCCTGATGCTGCAGGTCCTGCCTGCATCGCTGATGATCACGCCGATCTTCGTCGGCTTCTCGCAGCTCGGCATGCTGAACTATCCGCGTCTTGCGGTGATCATCGCCATTGCCGCCAAGAGCATGCCGTTCTTCGTCGTTCTGGTGCGCGCCACCTTCATGGCGGTGCCGCAGGAGCTGGAGGAGGCGGCATTGGTCGATGGCAACTCGCGTGTCGGCGCTTTCTTCAACATCGTTTTGCCGCTTGCCCGCAACGGCATTCTCGTCAGCGCCATCCTGATCTTCATGCAGGCCTTCGGCGAGTTCGTCTATTCGAAGTCGATCATCCAGGCAGTGGAACTGCAGCCCGCCAGCGTTGGCCTCAACTCGTTCATGGGGCCCAACACCAATGAATGGAACAACATCATGGCCTATGCCACGATCTACGTGACCCCCATTCTCGCCATCTTCGTGCTGCTGCAGCGGCGCATCGTCTCCGGCCTTACTTCGGGAGCCATCAAATGACCAAGCAGATCGAGCTCTCGGGCGTCAACAAATACTACGGCGCTTTCCATGCGCTGAAAAACATCGACCTCAGCATCGACAAGGGCAGCTTCGTTGCGCTCGTCGGGCCGTCCGGCTGCGGCAAGTCCACGCTGTTGCGCTCGCTGGCCGGGCTCGAAAGCATCTCGACGGGTGACCTAAAGATTGCCGGCGAGCTGATGAACAACGTGCCGCCGCGCAAACGCGACATCGCCATGGTGTTCCAGTCCTATGCGCTCTATCCGCATATGACGGTGGAGCAGAACCTGACCTACAGCCTGCGCATCCGCGGTGTTGCGAAAGCCGAAGCCAGGAAGGCTGCGGAAGAGGTGGCGGCGACCACAGGTCTTTCGCAGCTTCTCGGGCGTTATCCGCGCGAACTTTCCGGCGGCCAGCGCCAGCGCGTGGCGATGAGCCGGGCGATCATCCGTCACCCCAAGGCGTTCCTGTTCGACGAGCCGCTGTCCAACCTCGATGCGGCGCTGCGTGTTCATATGCGCAAGGAAATCCGTACCCTGCACGACCGGCTCGGCGCGACCTCCGTCTATGTGACGCACGACCAGATCGAGGCGATGACCATGGCCGATCACGTCGTCGTCATGAAGGATGGCGTCATCGAGCAGCAAGGTGCGCCTCTGGAGCTTTACGACAAGCCGGCCAACAAGTTCGTTGCCGGCTTCATCGGCTCGCCGGCGATGAATTTCGTGCCTGCAGTGGTCGGCGAGGACGGCCGTTCCCTGGCGGTCGATGTCGGTGAAAAGCAGACCATCGTTCTCGACCGGCAACTGCAGCCCGGCCGCAAGGTGACGGCGGGGTTGAGGCCCGAGCATCTGCATTTCGTCGAGCCGGGGCAGGGTGTCTTCCGCCTGCCGGTCGGCATCGTCGAAAGCACCGGCTCGGCGACCTACATCACCACATCGACCGTTGCGGAGGTGACGATCGTCGAAACCTCGCGCCGGCCTGTTCGGACCGGCGATGTCATCGACGTATCGATCCGACCCGCCGACGTGCATGTTTTCGATGGCGAGACCGGATTGAGGGTATGATGCCGGTGAGGCATTTGAGGGCCGCCGCCACCTGACGGCGGCCGCGCTTCTCGTGGCCAGAAAACAGGACTATCCGATGGTTTTATGGGCGGCGTGGAAGGCGTCGCTATACATCGGCAGGCGGGCGCGATAGTCTTTTACCGATCAAGCCACGGCGCCCTAAACCGCATGACACAGACAGAATCCAATGGTCTTCATCCCGTTTTGCGGGTCGATTTCCCCCATGCCGAGCGGCTGGGCCGCGGCAAGATCGCATTGCTTGAACATATCCGCGAGACCGGATCGATTTCTGCTGCGGGCCGCGCGATGGACATGTCCTATCGGCGGGCCTGGCTGCTGGTAAGTGCACTCAACGGCATGTTCAGGCAGGATGCGGTCGAATCGCAGCGCGGCGGCAAGCAGGGCGGCGGCGCGGTCTTAACACCGTTCGGCGAGGAGTTGATCCGTCAATTCCGTGCGATGGAGGAAAAGACCCATGTTGCGCTGGCATCCGAACTGGCCTGGCTACAGGACAATCTGAATTCCAGCACAGCGCCGGTCAGAGATCCAGAGCCACGCTCTTGATGATGGCGTGGACCGATTTGCCGGCATGCAGTCCGAGCATGTCGCGCGACAGGATCGTGATGCGCGAAACGATCGTCACGCCGCCGCAATCGAGCCGGACGTCGACCATGCCTTGGGCCGGTTCGCCGATCTCGATGATCGTCGCCGGCAGAATATTGAGCGCGCTCAATCCCTCCGGCCGGCTGGTCGCCAGCATGACGTCGCGCGCGGCAATGTGCATCCGCACGCCCTTGCCGATGGCGGCATCAAGGTGCGGCACGCGGATTGCGGCCGTTCCGGCCCGCACAAGGGTGATTTGATGCTCGGCGCCGGTTTCTTCGACGATGCCGTCGATCACGGCGCCGGCCTCGCGGCGGCTGATGGTCGAAGAGGGCTGGCTGAGGATGGTTGCTGCGTCCCCCGATGCGCTGACGCGGCCGTTTTCCAGGATGATGACCCTTGTCGCCAGCCGGGCGACTTCGGCGACCGAGTGGCTGACATAGATGATCGGAATGTCGGCCTCATCGCGCAGCCGCTCCAGATACGGCAGGATTTCCGCCTTGCGCTCCTCGTCAAGTGCGGCCATGGGCTCGTCCATCAACAGCAGCCGCGGATTGGACAACAGTGCCCGACCGATGGCGATGCGCTGCTTTTCTCCGCCGGAAAGGTTTGAGGGCGCGCGGTCAAGTAGTGCTTTGACGCCGAGCAGATCGACGATCCGGTTGAAATCCGCTCCGCCATGGCTGCGCCGGGCGAACCACCGGCCATAGCCGAGATTGTGCCGGACACTGAGATGCGGGAAGAGGCGTGCCTCCTGAAAGACATAGCCGAAACGGCGTCGATGCGCGGGCACGAAAACCCGGTTGTCACCTTCGAATAGAACGTCGCCGTTGAATGCGAGCCGGCCACTCTGCGGCCGGATCAGTCCGGCGATGATATTGATCAGCGAGGTCTTGCCGGATCCCGAGCGGCCGAAGAGGGCCGTCACGCCCTTGCTTGCAGAGAATGCGGCTTCGATCGAAAAAGCGCCCAGGCGATGGCGGATGTCGACCTCAAGGCTCATGCCGCATCAACCTTCTTCGCCGCCAGGTTTGCGAGAACCTCCGAAACCATCAGGGCAGCCATCGAAATGACGATGGAGATGACGGTCAGGCGAAACGCACCGGCATCGCCGCCGGGAACCTGCGTAAAGGTATAGATAGCCGAGGACAATGTCTGGGTTTCGCCGGGAATGTTGGAGACAAAGGTGATCGTCGCGCCGAACTCGCCCATCGCCTTGGCAAAAGCGAGAATCATGCCGGCGATGACGCCCGGCAATACAAGCGGCAGTGTGACGGTGAGGAACACCCAGACCGGTCCCGCCCCCAGCGTTGACGCGGCCTGTTCCAGCCTGCGGTCGACCGCTTCGATCGACAGGCGAATGCTGCGCACCATCAGCGGGAAAGCCATCACGGCGCAGGCAAGGGCGGCCCCGGTCCAGCGGAACGAGAAGACGATGCCGGTATATTCGGCGAGAAACGCGCCGATCGGTCCGCGTTTGCCGAACAGGACCAGAAGGAGAAAGCCGGTGACAACGGGCGGCAGGACCAGGGGCAGGTGAACCACGCCGTTCACAATGGATTTTCCCCAGAAACGGCCGCGCGCCAGAAGCATGGCGATAGCGATGGCGAACGGCAGGCTGACGAGCATGGCGACGAAGGATACGCGCAGGCTGAGGCGGATCGCCGTCCATTCCGCATCGCTTAAAACCAACCAGTCCAAATGTGTATGCTCCGTCCTTGACAGTCAGACGATAGGCGCTCGATTCATTCGCGGATAGAGCGCCTATCGTCTTATTTGAGGCAGTCTATTTAAGGATGGTAAAGCCCTGGGCTTCGAACAGGGCGGCTGCCTTGGCCGACTTGACGAAGTCGACATAGGCTGTTGCGTCCGGGTTCTTGCTGTCGGCGGTGATGGCGATCGGGTAGACGATCGGCGGATGGCTGTCTTCCGGGAAGGTGCCGGCAACCGTCACGCCTTTGTCGGCGGCGGCGTCCGTCTGGTAGACGATGCCGTAGGGAGCCTCGCCCTTGGAGACCAGCAGAAGGGCAGCACGGACATTTTCGACGCCGGCCACATTCTTTTCGACCGAGGACCAGATGCCGAGCTTTTCCAGTGCGGCCTTGCCGTATTTGCCGGCCGGAACGGAATCGACGGCACCCATGGCGAGTTTTTCGTCGCCGAGCAGGCTCTTGAGATCAAGCCCGTGCTTGATATCGACCGGAGCCGCATCCTTCTTGCCGGTCACAAGCACGATGCGGTTGCCGAGCAGGCTGGCCCGGGTATCGGTCTTGATCAGGTTCTTTTCGGCGACGTAATCCATCCAGGCGAGGTCAGCGGAGATGAAGACGTCGGCCGGTGCGCCGGATTCGATCTGCTTGGCGAGTGCCGAGCTTGCGGCATAGGAAACGGTGGTTTCCTTGCCTGCTTCCTTCTGCCATTCGGCATTGACGGCATCGAGTGCGTTCTTGAGGCTTGCCGCAGCAAAAACCGCAACCTTTTCGGCAGCGGCTGCAGGCTGGGCGAGGGACGCGCCGCCGACCCAGAGCGCGATGGCGGCAGTTCCCAGATATTTCAGCAAGGTTCGACGTTCAGTGCGCATGCAGTCCCCCATTTGCCTTCGAGATATCCCTTTGGATATAACGATATAATCCGATTGGCCAGCGTTATATTGATCAAAATATATTGAAACTCATTCGCTCCCGCCTGTGGCTTGCGGCTTGCCATCGACAGGGCTGAGGTTAAATTCGGCGGCGCAGGATTGACCCGGAATGGGCGAGGCAGGAAACGCGATGGAATCGAATGTGAAGATCGAGGAGAGTTGGAAAACAGCTTTGAGCGCGGAATTCTCCAGCCCCTACATGACTGAGCTGAAGAAATTCCTCTTGGAGGAGAAAAGCAGCGGCAAGCAGATTTTCCCCAAGGGGCCTGAGTATTTCCGCGCCCTGGACCTGACGCCGCTCGACAAGGTGCGCGTCGTCATCCTTGGGCAGGACCCCTATCATGGCGAGGGGCAGGCGCATGGACTATCCTTCAGCGTCAAGCCGGGCGTGCGCTCGCCGCCATCCCTGGTGAACATCTACAAGGAACTGCTTGGCGACCTTGGCATTCCGCCCGCCCGCCACGGCTTCCTGGAAAGCTGGGCGCGGCAGGGTGTGCTCTTGCTCAACAGCGTATTGACGGTCGAGCGAGCGATGGCCGCATCGCATCAGGGCAAGGGCTGGGAGAAATTCACCGACGCGATCATTCGCGCGGTCAACGATCAGGCGCACCCGGTCGTCTTCATTCTCTGGGGATCCTATGCGCAGAAAAAGGCGGCCTTTGTCGACCAGTCGCGCCATCTAGTGATCCGGTCGCCGCATCCGTCGCCGCTCTCGGCCCATAACGGTTTCTTCGGCACCAAACCTTTTTCCAAGGCCAACGATTTTCTCGTCTCGAAAGGCCGCGAGCCGATCGACTGGGCACTGCCTGCCAATCCGGAGGTGCCAACTTAGGGCAGCGTCTGGGAGGAGGGCGGTTCGGGGTGCTTGGCCTTGCGCCGGGCGACGACGCTTTCGCGCCAGACGGTGAAAATGCCGGCGCAGACGACGATCGCTGAACCGAGGATCATGTTGAGGTTCAGCGTTTCTCCGAAGATGGAGACGCCGATGATCGAGGCGAAGACGAGCTGAAGATAGGTCAGCGGCTGGACCTCCGAGGCGTCGAGCAGCTCATAGGCCTTGATCAGGAAGAAATGGCTGCTTGTCCCGGTGACGCACAAAAGCAGCATCCAGGCCCAGTCCTGCGGCGCGAGTGCGGTCCAGTAGAACGGCCCGGCAAGCGTGATCGCAATGGCGCCGGCGACGCCGGTGTAGAAAAAGCTGGTGACCGAGCTGTCGTCCCGGCTGACCAGCCGCGTCGAGATCACATAGATCGCAAAGATCAGGGCCGATGAGATCGGGATCAGGAAGTTGATGTCGAAGCTGCTGTCGTCAGGCTTCAGGATTAGCAATACGCCGAGCAATCCGACGATGATCGCTGTCCAGCGCCGCCAGCCGACGCGCTCGCCGAGCAGCGGCATGGAGAGCAGCGCCACGAAAAGCGGTCCGGACGAAAAGATCGCCTGCGAATGAGCAAGGCCGACCCGCGAAAACGAGATGATGACGATGACGATCTGTACGACCAGCATGATGCCGCGCAGGACCTGCAGCACTGGCCTCTTGGTCCGGACCGCCGCTGCAAGGCCGCTACGTGACCGAGCCGCCAGCGCCACGGCAAAGGCGGCAAAGGCCCAATACCGGATCATGGTGATGAACACCGGAGGGTAGAGGCCGCCCAGATGCTTGGATATCGCGTCCTGTATCGAAAAGATTACAAGGGCAATCAGGACGAAGATATAGCCGGCACGCTTCGAGGTCATGACAATGGTCATACACCGGCTATGCGGGAAGCAGCCACGCGATTTTCGCGACGCAGCAATGTTTGTTTCAAGCCGGCGCTTTCCGGCAACACGGTAGTTTCGAATGCCACAGTGTTGCCGGTCCTATATCAATCCTCGCGGAACGTATGCTGTATCTGTTCCGTCAGCGGTTTTGCGAGATAGGAGATTACGGTGCGATCGGCGATCTTGATGAAGACTTCGGCCGGCATGCCGGGATAAAGGGTCAACCCCTTCAGGGCTGCAAGGCTTTCCGGCTTCGGCTTGATGCGCAGCGGGTAGTAGGTCACGCCCGTGCGCTGGTCGGTAACGAGATCGGGGGCGATGGTCACGACTTCCGCCTCGACAATCGGCGTGGTGCGCTGGTTAAAGGCGCTGAAGCGGACTTCAACCGGCTGGCCAAGGCGAATCTGGTCGATATCATGCGTGGCGACCTTGGCCTCGACCGTCAGGCCATCAGCCCCGGGGACGACGAGCATCAAGACTTCGCCCGGGTTGATGACGCCGTTCACCGTGTGCACGGCCAACTGATAGATCCGGCCGTCGAGGGGCGCGCGAATATCAATGCGCTTGAGCTGGTCCATGGCGGCGATGCGACGGTCTTCGTATTCGGCGATCTTGCCTTCGACGTCCGTCAGTTCCTTGGCATTCTCGGTGCGGCGGTCCTCGTCGAGCTGCAGGATCTGCAGGTCGATTTCGCTCGACTTGCCGGCAGCCTGTGCACGCGTAGCGATACGGGCGCCGCGGTCGCCTTCAAGCTGGGCGCGATCGCGCTTCAGCTCGGTCAGGCGCTGCATGGAGACGAGGCCCTGACCGTAGAGCTTGTCGAGACCCGTCAGCTCCTCGCCGATCAGCTTCAGCGCATCCTCGATGGCAGCCAGCTGAACCGTCAGGCCCTTGGTCTCATCCGCAAGCTGGTCCTTGCGCGATGCGAGCTGGCTTTTCATGCCGACAAGCGCATTCTTGCGACTGATAAACAGCTTGCGCTCGCTCTGTTCCAGAACCTCGCCTGGCGTGCTGGTACCGGATGTCAGCTGGCTCAAGTCTTCCGGGATGGTGAAATTGTCTGATCCGAGCTGCTCTGCAAGCAGGCGGGCCCTGCGCGCATAAAGCTGCGCCAGCGTGTTTTGCACGATCGACAGGTTGGCCCGCACGGTGGTGCCGTCCAGGGTGATCAGGATCTGGCCCGCCTTGACGGTATCGCCTTCCTTGACCCGCACTTCATGGACGATACCGCCGGTCAGGTGCTGGATCTTCTTGACGTTGTTTTCGACGACGACGGTGCCACCCGCGACGATCGCGCTCGATAGCTCGGTGGTCATCGCCCAGCCGCCGACGCCGGCGACGAGTGCGATGCCGAGGATCGTTACGGCGGTGATATGCCGGCTGAGCGAACGGCGCGAGCTCACTGGGTTTGCTGCGGTATCGGTCACGATGCGGACTCCTGTCCTTCACCCACGACTTTCAGCGATGCGGGGCTGGCAATTTGCGGCTGGCGGTTATCCTTGCGCAGGATCTGCGCAAGGACTTCGTCTTTCGGCCCAAAGGCCTGCATCCGCCCCTCGTTCATCATCAGGACCATGTCGGCGGCGGCTAGCGCACTTGGCCTATGGGCAATGACGACGACGATGCCGCCGCGTGCCCGCACGCTCATGATCGCTTCGCTCAGCGCCTGTTCGCCCTCCGCATCCAGATTGGAGTTGGGTTCGTCAAGGACCACGAGGAAGGGCTCGCCGAACAGGGCGCGGGCAAGGGCGACGCGCTGGCGCTGGCCGGCGGACAGAGCTGTGCCGCCTTCACCGATCTCCGTCTCGTAGCCGTTGGGCAGCTTGAGAATGAGGTCGTGGACGCGGGCGGCCTTGGCGGCGGAAACGATGGCGTCCGGCGTTGGATTTTCGCTCAGGCGGGCAATGTTCTGCGCCACAGTGCCGCCGAAAAGTTCGACGTCCTGCGGCAGATAGCCGACGTAACGGCCAAGCCTGTCGGTGTCCCATTGATCGAGCGCTGCACCGTCGAGGCGCACCGAGCCGCGAAACGCCGGCCAGATGCCGATGAGGGCACGCGCAAGCGAGGACTTGCCGGAGGCGCTGGGGCCGATGACGCCGAGCGCGCTGCCGGCCTTCACGGTGAAGTTCACGTCCGCGAAGGTCAGGCGCTGCGCGCCGGGAGGGCCGCCTGCAAGGCCTTCGGCGCTCAGTTTTTCCTTCGGTACCGGCAGTTCCAGCGGCGCTTCGCGTTCCGGCAGCGCTTTGAGCAGTTCCTTCAGGCGCTGCCAGCTCTGGCGGCAGGAAACATAGCCGCGCCAGTTGCCGATGGCCAGTTCCACCGGTGCCAGCGCCCGTGCCGTCAGGATCGAACCGGCGATGATGATACCCGGCGAAGCCGTGCCCTCAATGACGAGAACCGCGCCGGTTGCGAGAACGGCGGATTGCAGTGCCATGCGGAAGACCTTGGACAGGGCGCCATAACCGTTACCGACGTCGGAGGTCTCGCGGTTTTGTTCACGGTAGGTATTGTTGCGCTGTTCCCAAAGCTGCGACATGCGGCCGAGCATGCCCATGGCCTGCATGACTTCGGCATTGCGCTGCGAGGCCTGGGCGAAGGCATTGCGATGGTTTCCTGCCTCCGACGCCTTTTTCGATGGGCCCTGCGTGCCGCGGTTGGTCAGGAAGGTCAGGGCGATGAGGATGATCGAACCAACGATCGCGACGATGCCGATCAACGGATGGAACAGGAAGCAGATGCCGATATAGAACGGCAGCCAGGGCAGATCGAAGAATGCGGCCGGGCCGGTGCCGGAGAGGAAGGATCGGACCTGATCGAAATCGCGCAAGGCTTGCAGGCCGTCGCCCTGGGTGCGCAGTTTCAAAGGAGTCTGGACCACGGCGCGATAGATCCGCGCGCTCATGGCCTCGTCCAGAGCACCGGCAACGCGCACGAGCATGCGGCCCCGCACCATTTCGAAGGCGCCCTGGAACGCATAGAGCAGCAGTGCTAGCAGGCAGAGCGCGATCAGCGTCGGGATGCTTCGGCTCGGCAGGACCCGGTCATAGACCTCCAGCATGAAGAAGGAGCCGGTCAGGTAGAGAATGTTGACAAGCGCGCTGGCGAGAAAGATGCCGATGAAGCCTGCCTTGCAATTCCATAAAGCTTCAGCCGGATCGGATGCGCTGACATTCTTCTTCGATGGATTCGTCACTGTAAAATTCCTCGCGAGACGCTCGCAGTCTCAAATAGAATACGCAATGTGCCACAACTTCTCTAAAGTCGCATTACCTGGGACACTGTCACCTGGGGAACAGGTGGACTGTAGTGGCGCATCGCATCGCCGGGCGCCGGATTTGTGGCCTATGTAAAAGATTTTTTGCTAATTGAAACGGTTTTGTCGCCGTTATAGTGGAATTACCGGACTACTACCATGGCTGTTGCTATATTTCGGCAAAGTATTTGTTGTTTTTTGCCAGATGCTTAGGCCTGGTCAGTCTCGTTCTGCCTTGCGCTCTCCCGGTCAATCGGCCAAAGACCCCGATATGTTGGGAAAGGTTGAGAAATGCGAAACGTTCTGATCGTGGGGATTGGTGCCGGAAATCCGGAGCACATGACAGTGCAGGCGATCAACGCGCTCAACAAGGCCAGCGTTTTGTTCATCCCTACCAAGGGCGATGCAAAGGCGCAGCTTGCCGATATCCGCCGTGAGATCGTGTCGCGTTATGTCACCCGTCCGCACAGCCGGGTGGTGGAATTTAAGGTGCCTGTGCGCCAGGTCGCGGATCGATCCTATCATCGCAGTGTCGACGACTGGCATGCCGCGATCGCCACCGCTTACGAGCGGCTGCTGGTCGAGGAGCTTGATGACAACCAGACCGGCGCCTTTCTCGTCTGGGGCGATCCGATGCTGTATGACAGCACGATCCGCATCATCGAGCGGGTCCGCGCCTTGGCGACGGTTGCGTTCGATTATTCGGTCGTTCCCGGCATCACCAGCATTCAGGCGCTTGCCGCCAGCCACAGGATACCGCTCAATCTCGTCGGCAAGCCGGTCGAGATCACCACCGGCCGGCGCTTGGCCGAGAGTTTTCCGCAGAAAAGCGAAACGGCCGTCGTCATGCTCGACGGCGAACAGGCTTTCATGAAAATCGACGATCCGGAAGCGCGGATCTATTGGGGCGCCTATCTCGGGACCGAGCAGGAGATCGTCATTTCCGGCAGGCTGGCCGATGTGAAGGACGATATCCTCAAAACCAGGGCGGCGGCGCGGGCGCAGCACGGCTGGATCATGGATATCTATCTTCTGCAGAAGGGCGCGGATTTCGAAGAGTAACGCCAAACGTGATGCTCCGCCCTGGCTTGCAACACGGCATGGCAGCCCGCTTCCCGGTGTTGTAGAGTGTGACGGGCCAGCGATGGCCCAGCATTGGATTTGCATTTTTGAAGACTGGAAATGGCCAGCTGCCTGTCATGACGTTCTGTGTACCATCCGAGGGATCAAGGGAAGCACCGCATCAGCCATCGATGCGTCGCGGTGCCTGTCCGTCCCTGTCAACGCCGATGATGACGGGTGATGGCCTTCTGGTGCGCCTGCGGCCTGCAAGGCCCGGATTTTCGCTTGGCGAACTGATGGCGATATCGGATGCGGCTGCTTTGTGCGGCAACGGCATCCTCGAAATCACGGCGCGCGGCAATCTGCAAATCCGCGGGTTGACGGCGGAGACCGTTCCGCTCCTGTCCCAGAAGATCGCCGATGCCGGCATAGAGATCGCGCAAGGGCTGGCGATTGAAACGCCGCCTCTGGCCGGACTGGATCCGGCTGAAATTGCCGACGCTGTTTCCGTCGCCGAGCGACTGCGTCAGGCGGTGGCTGCACATCAGCCGCCGTTGCAGCTGGCGCCCAAGCTGTCGGTTGTCATCGATGGCGGCGGCCAGCTGCATCTGGGCGCGGTCACCGCCGATATCAGGTTGCGCGCGGTGCGAACCAACGGCAAGCTGCTGTGGCTGCTGGCTCTTGCCGGGACGGAAACGACGGCAAGGCGTATCGCGGTGCTTGAGGAGGTGGCCGTCGTGCCGGCGGCGATGGACATTCTAGCAAGCCTTGCTGCGATCGGCAGGGATGCCCGTGCCCGGGATATCACCGGCGTTGTTACAACCCACTGGGCGGTGCCCGCCGATGTCGGTGATGTCGCACCAAGGATAGCGGCGCCGAATTCTGCCGGCATCCATGATCTCGACGGGGACTGCTTCATTCTGGGCGTTGGTCTTCCATTCGGGCAAATCCGAACGGAGAATTTGCGGTCTTTGCTTGAAGCGCTGGAAATTCTGGGGGCCACGGAAATTCGCCTGGCGCCCGGTCATGCGCTGATGGTGTTGGGTATCGCACCGGACCGGGTGGGCGCGGCGCAGGCCCTGGCCCTCGGGCACGGTTTGTGCGCCTTTCCGCGTGATCCCCGCAATCACATTGCCGCCTGCGCCGGCGTCGGGGCGTGTGCGTCGGCACGGATCGATACCAGAGCCGTGGCGCAAATGGTTGTAGACAGGGCACCAGCGCTGCTCGACGGGTCGCTGACCATCCACGTTTCCGGTTGCGCCAAGGGCTGCGCCAAGCCATCCGCCTCGGCGCTGACGATCACGGCTGCGCCAATAGGCTATGGGCTTGTCGTAAATGGCCCTGCCTCGGCGGCACCAACCGCCTACATCGAAGAAAACAACATAAGAACCGCGCTTGAACACCTCGACAAGCTCGTGTCCAAACGGAAACAGGGTGGCGAATCGGCCCGGTCCTGCCTTACACGGCTCGGAGCGGATATGATCACCGCCGCGGTTCAACAGGGATAGAGATGCCTGAATACGATTACATCCGGGATGGCGATGCCATCTACGAGCGTTCGTTTGCCATCATTCGCAGCGAAGCCGATCTGTCCCGCTTTTCTAAGGAAGAAGCCGATCTTGCCGTTCGCATGGTGCATGCCTGCGGACTGGTGGATGCTGCGCAATACTTCGAATTTTCTCCCGGCTTCGTTACGGCTGCCCGCCAGGCCCTGAAGAATGGGGCGCCGATCTTCTGCGATGCCTTCATGGTCTCCCACGGTATTACCCGCGCCCGCCTTCCGGCCGACAATGATGTGATCTGCACTTTGCGCGAACCGCAGACGGCCGAGATTGCCCGTCAGATTGGCAATACCCGTTCTGCTGCTGCACTGAAGCTGTGGGTCGAGCGCCTGGCCGGATCCGTGGTTGCCATCGGCAATGCGCCGACGGCGCTGTTCTTTCTTCTGGAATTGCTGCGTGACGGCGCGCCGAAGCCGGCGGCGATCATCGGCATGCCTGTCGGGTTCGTCGGAGCGGCAGAATCGAAGGACGCGCTGGCTGAAAATTCCTATGGCGTGCCCTATGCCATCGTGCGCGGCCGTCTCGGCGGCAGTGCCATGACGGCGGCTGCGGTCAATTCGCTGGCGAGGCCGGGACTTTGAGCGCGGCGACTGCAGGCCGGCTGATCGGTGTCGGCACCGGGCCGGGCGATCCGGAGCTTTTGACCCTCAAGGCCATCAAGGCGCTGGAAGCAGCCGACGTGCTCGCTTACTTCGCCAAGGAAGGGCGGCGCGGCAACGGGCGCGCCGTCGTCGACGGGCTGCTGAAGCCCGGTCTGCTCGAATTGCCGCTCTACTATCCGGTGACCATCGAGATCGACAAGGACCATGACGACTACAAGAGCCAGATCACCGCTTTCTACGATGCCTCGGCGGCGGCGGTTGCCGAACATCTGAACGCCGGAAAGACTGTCGCGATCCTCAGCGAAGGCGATCCGATGTTCTACGGTTCCTACATGCATCTGCATGTGCGGCTGGCCGGACGTTTCCCGGTCGAGGTCATTCCGGGGATTACCGCCATGTCGGGTTGCTGGTCGCTGGCCGGTCTGCCGATCGTGCAGGGCGACGATGTGCTCTCGGTGCTTCCGGGTACGATGGGCGAAGAGCAGCTGGCCCGCCGTCTTAGCGATACCGAAGCCGCCGTGATCATGAAGGTCGGCCGCAACCTGCCGAAGATCCGGCGGGCGCTGATGGCTGCCGGCAAACTCGGCCGGGCCGTTTATGTCGAGCGCGGCACGATGGCGAATTCCGCGATGATCCCGCTGGCCGAAAAAACCGACGACATCGCACCCTACTTCTCTCTGGTGCTGGTTCCCGGCTGGAGCGGCAGGCCATGAGCGGTACGCTATATGTGATCGGCACAGGCCCCGGCGGCCCACAGCAGATGACGCCCGAGGCCCTCGATGCCGTATCGAAATCAACCGATTTCCTTGGCTACGGCCCTTATCTCGACCGGCTGTCGCTGCGCGCCGACCAGAACCGGATCGCCTCGGATAATCGCGAGGAACTCGATCGGGCGCAGGCCGCAATCGTTCGCGCCGTTTCCGGCACCAATGTCTGTGTCGTTTCCGGCGGCGATCCCGGCGTCTTCGCCATGGCTGCCGCGGTCTGCGAGGCGATCGACAACGGACCGGACGAATGGCGCGCAATCGACGTCGTCATCGTGCCGGGTGTCACCGCCATGCTGGCGGTTGCCGCGCGTATCGGCGCTCCGCTCGGCCATGATTTCTGCGCGATTTCGCTGTCGGACAATCTGAAGCCCTGGGATGTGATCACCCGGCGTTTGAAGCTGGTGGCTGAGGCGGGTCTGGTGATCGCGCTTTACAATCCGATCAGCAAGGCGCGGCCGTGGCAACTCGGCGAGGCCTTCGATATCCTGCGCAACGTGCTGCCGGCCGAAACGCCGGTTATTTTTGGCCGTGCAGCTGGCCGTCCCGACGAGCGCATGCTGGTCATGCCGCTTGGACAGGCGGATGCACAGAAGGCGGATATGGCGACCTGCGTGATCATCGGCTCGCCGGAAACCCGGGTCATCCCGCGTCCGGGCAAGTCCGATCTGGTTTACACGCCGCGTTTCATCTCCGGGGAGAAAAGGTGATCGACAAGACCGAGCGCGTCTTTGACAGTTTCAACTGTACGGACATCGTCCGGTTGCTGGCGCTCGACCATGATAACCTCGGTGCTGAGCGCACGGGCGGCGGCAATTTTGCCATAGGTGGCCGTGCCGCCACTGTTCTTTGCGACGATCACGTCGATCCGGTTCTCGATCAGGAGGCCGCGTTCGGCGGTTTCTTCGAACGGTCCGGTCGCGAGAATGTAATGCGCATGGGGAACATCGAGTTGCGGCGTGACAGGGTCGACGCTGCGGATCAGGTAGCTGTGCTGCGGAGCACTTTCGAAATGGAAAGCCTCCTGTCTGCCGATGGCGAGGAAGACGCGTTTCGGAATAGTGCCGAGGGCTGCGGCTGCGTCTGTGACAGAGCGAACACTGGTCCAGCGGTCGCCGGGCTGCTGTTTCCAGGCGGGACGGCGCAGGGCAAAAAACGGGAGAACGGTCGCGCTCGCCGCAATGGCCGCGTTACGCGAAATGCGCGCCGCAAAGGGATGCGTGGCATCGATCAAGAGGTCGAAATCTTCACCCTTGAGGAAATCGGCAAGGCCGTCGCTGCCGCCGAAGCCGCCGCTACGGGTGGGAACCGGCTGGGCCATGGGCTCCGCCGTGCGTCCGGCCAGAGAAAGCAGAATGTCGCAATCGGCGCGCACAGACAGCGCGGCTGCCAATTGCCGCGCTTCGGTTGTGCCGCCAAGGATCAGGATGCGGTGTTTGCCCATGGGTGACAATCAGGTCTTTTCTCGAGGTGACACAGCGCCGTGGCTGACGATCGTCGGCCTTGGCGAAGATGGTTTAGCCGGTCTCGGAGACGAGGCCAAGCGTTGCATCGCCAGCGCCTCGGTGGTTTTCGGCGGGGCTCGCCATCTGGAGCTTGCTGCGGCGCTGATTGCGGGGGAGCGGCATCTGTGGCTCAGCCCGTTCGAGCGCTCCGTTGAAGCTGTGATTGCGCTTCGTGGGACATCCGTCGTGGTGCTCGCTTCCGGCGATCCATTCTTCTTCGGTGTCGGGGTAACGCTTTCGCGCCGGATCGATCGTTCAGAAATGCGCGTCCTTCCTTCCCCGTCCTCGTTTAGCCTGGCAGCCTCCCGTCTGGGCTGGGCGCTGCAGGAAACGGTGACCGTTTCGCTGCACGGCCGCCCGCTCGATCTGATCCGGCCGCATCTGCAGCCGGGGGCCTGCATCTTGGCACTGACATCCGATGAGCATGGACCGGGTCAGCTTGCGCACTTGCTTGCTGCGAGCGGATTTGGGCAGTCCCGATTGACGGTGCTTGAGGCGCTGGGCGGTGATCGGGAACGTCTGACATCACACATCGCGGCGGATTTTTCGCTGACAGGCGTCAACCCGCTCAATATCTGTGCCGTCGAGGTTGTGGCGGAGGCGGGCGCTCGTGTCTTGCCGTTGACGTCTGGCCTTGATGATGGGCTATTCGAGCATGACGGACAGATCACCAAGCGCGAAATTCGGGCATTGACGCTGTCTTCACTGGCGCCGCGACGCGGCGAGCTGCTGTGGGATATTGGCGCCGGCTCCGGTTCGATCGGGATCGAATGGATGCTGTGCGACCCGGCAATGCGCGCGATTGCCATTGAAGGCTCGGCCGAGCGTTTCGAGCGCATCACGCGGAACGCTGCAAATTTCGGCGTGCCGGGTCTGACGGTCGTTCACGGCACAGCACCGGACGCTCTTGCTGGATTGCCGTCTCCGGACGCGATCTTTATCGGTGGCGGTGGCAGCGAAGATGGCGTGATGCATGCGGCGATCGCTGCATTGAAGTCCGGTGGCCGGTTGGTCGCCAATGCTGTTACGACCCAGATGGAAGCGGTGCTTCTGGAGCATCATGCAAGGCTCGGCGGTTCGCTGATCCGCATCGATATCGCCCGCGCGTCTCCTGTTGGCGCCATGACCGGCTGGCGCCCCGCGATGCCGGTGACGCAATGGTCGTGGATCAAGCCGTGATGTCGGAATTTCAAAAGGAAAGAGCATGACCGTCCATTTCATCGGAGCAGGCCCGGGTGCCGCAGACCTGATCACCGTGCGCGGCCGCGATCTCATCGCCCGCTGCCCGGTCTGCCTCTATGCCGGTTCGATCGTCTCACAGGAGCTGCTGCAATATTGCCCTGAGGGTGCGCGCATCGTCGATACGGCGCCGATGTCGCTCGACGAGATCGAAGCGGAATATGTGAAGGCTGCGCAGGCGGGTCATGATGTGGCGCGGCTGCATTCGGGTGATCTCTCCGTCTGGAGCGCCGTTGCCGAGCAGATCCGCCGGCTGGAGAAGCACGGGCTCGACTACACGATGACGCCAGGCGTGCCGGCGTTTGCGGCGGCGGCTGCGACCCTTGGCCGGGAACTCACCATTCCCGCCGTCGCCCAGAGCCTTGTGCTGACCCGTGTTTCCGGCCGGGCCTCGCCGATGCCGAATGCCGAGACCTTGGCCGGGTTCGGCGCCACCGGCGCCACCCTGGCGATCCATCTGGCGATCCATGCCCTGGGGCAGGTGGTGGAGGAACTGACGCCTCTTTATGGCGCGGATTGCCCGGTCGCCATCGTCGTCAAGGCATCCTGGCCGGATGAACGGGTGATCAGGGGCACGCTTGCCGATATCGAGGCAAAGGTTGCGGCCGATCCGATCGAGCGGACGGCGCTGATCTTTGTCGGCCAGACGCTTGGCGCTACCGATTTCCGTGAAAGCTCGCTTTACGATGTGGCCTATCAGCGGCGGTTTCGCGGTCGCGAGGGGCTATAGAGGGCGTCAAATATCTGTGTCCGGCTGCTCGCCGGTCGATTTGCGCGGCACGTCGTTCCTGCCTTCGATCCGGTCGCGGTAGAGTGCGGACTGGCCCAGCAGCATCAGTGTCACCGGTGTCGTCAGGATGACGAAGACAATGATCAGGATTTCGTGGAAGATCCACCGGTTCTGCAGGACGGCGAAGGTGATCATCGAGGCGAGGCAGATCAGGATCGTGCCGGCGCTGGCGCCAAGCGTCGGCGCGTGCAGGCGGCCGTAGAAGGTCTTCAGCCGGATCAACCCCATCGAGCCGATAAGCGTGACGGCCGAGCCGGTGAGAAGAAGAATGCAGACCGGGATCGCCGCCCAGGTCGGAAGATCGGTCAGATGGCTCATTCGATCACCTCGCCGCGCATGAGGAACTTGGCAAAGGCGATCGACGAGACGAAGCCGATGAGGGCGATGATCAGCGCCGCTTCGAAATAGATCGAATTGGCGGTGCGGATCCCGAATGTCAGAAGCAGCAGCATGGCGTTGATGTAGAGTGCATCGAGTCCGAGGATGCGATCCTGCGCGCGTGGTCCCCGGGCCATCCGGAACAGCGCGCACCCCATGGCCAGTCCAAGCAGGATCTGGGACGCCAGGATCGACCAGATGATGAAGAGCTCGTTCATTCGAATATCTCCTTCAACGGGGTTTCGTAGCGGCGTTTGATCAGGTCGGACCACACCGCGCCGTTTTCCAGATCAAGCACGTGGATGAGCAGAACACCCGTCTGGCGGTCGAACTCCAGCCAGGCCGTGCCGGGCGTTGCCGTCAGGATGCAGGCGAGCAGCGCCAGCGCATTCTCGTCACGCAAGCTGATGTCGATTGCCACAAAACCGGAATTCGCCGGACGTCTTCCGGCACGCAGGATCACGGTCATCACGGCAATGTTCGAGCGCAGCACATCGACGGCCACATGGCCTGCCAGGACGGCGATGCGGCCGAAATTCTTCAGTCGTGTCTTGTCGGGCTGAAGGTTGACCATGATCCAGGCAAAAACGACGCCGAGCATGGTGCCGAGCGCGATGTGGCCCGGCGAAACGGATTGGTTGATCAACAGCCACAACATCAGAAGTGACAGCGACAGCAGCGGATAGGGGAACCAGTAGCGCATGGTTCTATTGCCCTCCCGCCGCACCGGCCCGCGGAGCCTGCATCACGCGCCCGATATAGTTCTGCGGTTCACCCAGCGATTTCGCTGTTGCGTCCATGTAGCGCATGGCGGGTCCGGCCTGGAAGCTCAGGAAGACGCAGGCCGTCAGAAGCAGAAGAACCGGCGCAATCTCGATCAAAAACACACGTGGAATGGTACCTTCGATCGATGTCCAGAAGGTCCGGATGCCGACGCGGTTCATGGCGATCATGGCGGCGAGACCAGACAGGATGAGCAGGGCGGTGTAGGCCCATTCGGCGCCGGAAACCGGGGCCTCGCTGCCAAAGCTGCCGGGATTGAAAAGGCCGTGCAGCATGGCGAATTTGGCAAGAAATCCCGAGAGCGGCGGCAGGCCGGACAAAAGGATGGCGCAGGTGCAGAAGCAGAGGCCGAGGACGGCCATGGTGCCGGGCACGGCGACGCCGCCCTCCTTTTCCTCCTCGTTCTCATCGACATCGCCATAGGCTTCCATCGTCACCGCCAGAACGTCGGCACCGGCATCACGGGCCCGTTCCACCAGTTCGATCAGCAGGAAGAAGGCGCAGATCGTCAGTGTCGAGCTGACGAGATAAAACAGTGCGCCGCCGATGACCGCGCCGTTTCCGAGCCCGACCGCCGCCATCAATGTGCCGGAGGAGACCAGCACGCAATAGCCGGCGAGCCTTCCCATCGCCTGTGAAGCCAGCACCCCGATCGCGCCGAAGCCAATCGTGAGGAGCCCGCCATAAAGAAGAATGGGTTGCCCGAAACCGAGGGAGCCGCCGGCATCGCTGCCGAACAGCAGCATCGAAAGCCGCAGAAGAATATAGATGCCGACCTTGGTCAGAATGGCGAAGATCGCAGCCACCGGCGGGGTTGCGGCGGAATAGGTGGCGGGCAGCCAGAAGCCGAGCGGCCACATGCCGGCCTTGACGAGGAAGGCAATGCCGAGAAGGGCGGCACCCGCCTCCATCAGCATCCGGCTTTCCGGTCCGATGGTGGCGATCCGCATCGCGAGGTCGGCCATGTTGAGCGTGCCGGTCGCGCCATAGATCAGGCTGACGCCGATCAGGAACAGCGAGGACGCGGCGAGGTTGACGGCGATGTAGTGCAGGCCCGCCTTTACCCTCATCGGCCCCGAGCCGTGCAATAGCAGGCCATAGGACGCGGCCAGCATCATTTCGAAGAAGACGAACAGGTTGAACAGGTCGCCGGTCAGGAAGGCGCCGTTGAGGCCCGCCAGCATGAGCTGGAACAGCGAATGGAAATGATGGCCGGCACGGTGCCATTTCGCCATCGCGAACACCTGCGTCGCCATCGCCAGCAGTCCGGTCAGCACCAGCATCAGGGCCGACAGCCGGTCGAGCACCAGAACGATGCCGAAGGGTGCAGGCCAGTTTCCGAGCAGATAGACGCTGGCGCCGCCTTCGCCTTCTCCGGGGGAGGCAGCGCTCTGCATCAGCAGAATGCTGATGAGGAAAACCACGACGGTCGATGTGAAACCGATCACGCCTTTCAGCGTCCGATTGCGCTCATCGACAGGAATGAGGCCCGCCGCCGTGATGATCGGCAGCAGGATCGGCAGGATGATCAGGTGGTGGAACCAGTTCATGCCGCGCTACTCCCTGCCGTCGACATGGTCGGTGCCTGTAAAGCCGCGAGAAGCCAGAAGAACGACGAGAAACAGCGCCGTCATGGCAAAGCCGATGACGATGGCCGTCAGCACCAGTGCCTGGGGAATGGGATCGGTGTGGGTCAAAAGCCCGCCGGTGCCGCCGGGTTCCAGAACAGGCGGCGCGTTTACCCTGAGGCGGCCCATACCGAAGATGAAGAGATTGACGGCATAGGAGAGCAACGACAGGCCGATGATGACCTGATAGGTGCGCGGCCGGAAAAGAAGCCAGACGCCGGAGGCGGTCAGAACGCCGATGCCTGCGGAGAGAACCAGCTCCATTATACGGTCTCCTTCGCAGCCAGTTTTGCGGCCCTGATCTGGGCGCGGGGCACGCGCACGGACTGGTGGGCAAGTGCGATCAGGATCAGCACGGTGGCGCCGAGAACCAGCGAGAACACACCGAGATCGAACAGGATCGCGGTTGCGAGCGGGATCTTGCCGATGACCGGCAGGGTTACGTATTGCGCGTGCGAGGTCAGGAACGGATAGCCGAAGGCCCAGGAACCGACGCCGGTCGCGGTGGCGACGAGCAAACCGATCGCCATCCAGCGCAGCGGATGGATCCGCAGCCGCTCCTCGACCCAACGCGTGCCGCCGGCCATATATTGCAGGATAAAGGCGATCGACATGGCGATACCGGCTGCAAAGCCGCCGCCGGGCAAATCGTGGCCGCGGAAGAACAGGAAGGCGGCCAGCATGCCGATGACGGGGAACATCCAGCGCATGATGACCGAGGGAACCAGCAAATATTCGGCGATGCTGTCACCCTTCTTGCGGTCCGGGTGATCGTCGTCGAATGCGTTCTGCAGACGCTGCTGCTCCGGCGTCTCAAGGCTTTCGGTGGCGGGTCGGAAACGCAGCAAAAGCGCGAACACCGTCAAGGCGACGATGCACAGGACAGCAATCTCGCCCAGCGTATCGAAGCCACGGAAATCGACCAGAATGACGTTGACGGCATTGGTGCCGCCGCCTTCGCTATAGGCGCGTTCGAGGAAATAGCTCGAAATCGTCTCCGGCATTTCCCGGCTCATCATCGTGTAGGAGATAAGCATCATCCCAAGACCGGCGAACACGGCAAACGCGAGATCGCGCAGGCGGCGCAGGCGCGTGGACATCGTCATCATCTCCGGATCGTCCGGATCTTCAATACGCTTCGGCAGCCAGCGCAGTCCGAGCAGGATCAAAACTGTGGTGACGATCTCGACGAGCAATTGCGTTGCCGCGAGATCAGGTGCGGACAGCCAGACAAAGGTGAGGCAGGTGACAAGACCGGCGCCGCCGAGCAGGACCAGAGCAGCCAGGCGGTGGAACTTGGCCTGATAGGCCGCACCGACGGCGCAGACCATGCCGATCAGCCAGATCAGCGCGAAGGCCGGGTCGATGTTGCGCAGGACGATGGTGGCGGGCTTGAAACCCTGCGACAGAAGCGTGATCGCTCCGGCGAGGAGCGCGACCGCGACCAGGATACGCATCTGTGGCTGCAGGCGGCGGGTGCCGGCGCGCATCTCGATCGACCGCGCCCATTTCCACGACAGGGTCACCAGCACGCGCTCGAAGATGCGCTGGCCCTCCAGGCGACGGAAGAAGGGTGGCCCCTCGATGCTGGTGGCGAGATAGGGGCGCATGATGAAAAACAGCCCGACGCCGCCGACCAGCGCGATCAGGCTCATGAACAGCGGCAGGGTCCAGCCGTGCCAGACGGCAAGGCTATAGACGGGCGTCGCGTCTCCGAGCACCGACCTGACGGCCGTGTGCAGGAAAGGGCCGATGGTCAGGGCCGGAAGGACGCCGACGACGAGGCAGGAGAAGACCAGGAAGTAAATCGGCGCGAGCATCCAGTGTGGCGGTTCGTGCGGTGTCTTGGGCAGGTCCTGCGGCGGCGGACCGAAGAAGACGCTGTAGATGAAGCGCAGCGAATAGGTCACGGCGAACATGCTGGCGAGCGTCGCGACATAGGGGGTGAGCGTGTCGAGAATATTGTATTTGTGCGTTTCGATCGCCTCGGCAAAGAACATTTCCTTCGACAGGAAGCCGTTCAGCAGCGGCACGCCCGCCATCGCGGCACTGGCGACCATGGCCAGTGTCGCGGTGATCGGCATGTACTTGAACAGCCCGCTTAAGCGCCGCATGTCGCGCGTGCCGGTTTCATGGTCGATGATCCCGGCGGCCATGAACAGCGAGGCCTTGAAGGTCGCATGGTTCATGGTGTGAAAGATTGCGGCGACCGCCGCCAGCGGGCTTCCAAGGCTCAGCAGTACGGTGATGAGGCCGAGATGGCTGATCGTCGAATAGGCAAGCAGCCCCTTGAGGTCCTGCTGGAAGATGGCGAAATAGGCGCCGAGCAAAAGGGTGCTGAGGCCGGCCAGGCCGACGAGCCAGAACCACTGATCGGTGCCGGCCATGACGGGCCAGAGCCGGATCAGCAGAAACACACCGGCTTTGACGAGCGTGGCGGAGTGCAGATAGGCCGATACCGGCGTCGGCGCTGCCATGGCGTGCGGCAGCCAGAAATGGAATGGAAACTGCGCGCTTTTCGTCAACGCTCCGAGCAGGATGAGGACCAGCACGGTGGTATAGAGCGGATCGTTGCGGATCAGATTGCCGGATGACAAGACGACGTCGAGATCGTAGCTGCCGACGATATGGCCGATCAGCATCAGCCCGACAAACATGCACAAGCCGCCGGTGCCGGTCACCGTCAGGGCCATGCGGGCGCCGTCGCGGGCATGGGCATTGTGATGCCAGTAGCCGATCAAAAGGAAGGAAATGATGCTGGTCAGTTCCCAGAAGATTGCCAGGAGAATCAGGTTGCCGGACAGGACGACGCCGAGCATCGCTCCCATGAAGGCGAGGAACAGCGCGAAAAAACGCGGTACCGGGTCGTTGGCCGACATGTAGTAGCGCGCATAGATGACGACGAGCAGGCCGATGGCGGTGACCAGGCTCGCAAACATCCAGGCGAACCCGTCCATCCGCAGCGAGAAATTCAGGCCCAGCTCGGGAAGCCAGCTGACATCGTAACGAAGCACTTTGCCCGATGCGACGATGGGATAAAGAGCGGCCGACGTGGCCAGACAAAAAAGGGCGATCGATCCGGAAAGCCAGGCACTGGCAGTGCCCTTGTGGGCCGGAATGCAGATTGCAGCAAGGCTTCCCGCGAAAGGCGCAAGAACCAGAATCAGAAGCAATGTCGCTGCGATCTCTATGTGCCCGTTTCCTTTAAAGCTTTCCGAATAACAGGACCGCGGGAGGTCCGTGAAT
Source organism: Pararhizobium sp. YC-54 (assembly GCF_025847205.1). Taxonomy (GTDB): domain Bacteria; phylum Pseudomonadota; class Alphaproteobacteria; order Rhizobiales; family Rhizobiaceae; genus Pararhizobium. The sequence continues at coordinate 43,191 of NZ_JAOYTH010000004.1, forward strand.
GCTGCAGCATTTGCGCGCCACGGCCGGTGCCCGAAGCGCACCGGGAAACGGCACAGGAGCACCTTGTTTTTATGTCTGCTTTCGGCTGCCGTGCCAACCCGCAACAGTGATAAAATCGGCGGCCTGCGGCAATTCGTTGCTCGACGTGCCGCCAAGCCACAGTCCCGAAGGTTCAACCGGGAGGTGCCCTGCGCCACATGTGTTTGGAAACATCCGGGTACGATTTTTGTAACGAAATGTAGGATCGGTGTGGCGGGAAATATTTCGACACCGAAAACGGCCGATGGCACCGGGCGCGTCGCGTGCGTTTTTCCCTGCTGCTGATATAAACACGGCATGGATACAACACCGCACATTCTTGTCGTTGACGATGATCCCGAGATTCGCCGCCTGCTTGGAAAATATCTCGACGGGCAGGGTTTCCGCATCAGCCTGGCCGGGAGCAAGGGCGAGTGCGAGGCAAAGCTGGCCGAGCTGAAGATCGATCTTCTGGTTCTTGATGTCATGCTGCCGGATGGCTCCGGGCTCGATCTTTGCCGTTCGCTGCGGGGAAGGATGCCGCAGCTGTCGATCATCCTTCTGACGGCGCTGAAGGAAGATGTCGACAGGATCATCGGGCTTGAATTCGGTGCCGACGACTATTTGGGAAAACCGTTCAATCCGCGCGAGCTGTCCGCCCGTATTCGCGCCGTGCTGCGCCGTGGCCGCGCCGAGCCACAACCCACAGGCAGCCGGCAATATGTCTTTGCCAACTATGTCGCCGATATCGAAAGCCGCACCCTGCATGCCCCTGACGGCAGCGCTGTCGATCTGACCGGCGGTGAGTTCGAGCTGCTGGTGGTCTTTCTCCAGCGTCCGGGCCGTGTGCTGTCGCGTGATTCCCTGCTTGACCTGACGCAGGGGCGGACTGCCGATCCGTTCGACCGGTCGATCGATATCCTCGTCAGCCGCCTGCGCCGCAAACTCGGGGATGCCAGCGTTTTTGCCATGTTGAAGACGGTGCGCAACAAGGGTTATCAGCTTGCCGTTCCCGTCGAGCGGAGCAACTAGATGCTGTCGCTTCGCACGCGGTTTACGGCGTTGCTGATCATTTCCGTCGTTTTGGTGCTGGTGATCGCTGCGGTCGTGACGGCCTGGCTTCTGCGGAAGCCGCCGGAGGTCATGTACGATCGGGTTCTTGCTGAAAAGGCCGAATTTGCGCTTCTTTTGCTTCGAGCCGATCCCTTGGCGGCGCAGACCCTGCATATTGAAATCCGGGCCAAACCGGACGAAGATCGCATCGATCAGGAGCGGACGGACAATATTCTCGCGGAGGGCCGGCGCCAGGGTTACACGGCTGACGTCGTCGTGCTCAAGAGTTTCAATCCGCATCGCTGGGATATCGCCGTTCAGTTGGACGATGGCCGCTGGGCCTATCTCGATTTTCCCGAACCCGGCCCTTTTCCATATTTGCCGCTGGCAGCCTATCTGGCGCTGGTGGCGATCGGCATGACGGGCGTTGCGATCTATGTCAGCAACGTGATGATGAGACCTTTGCGCATTCTGGATGAAACGATCGCCAAGATCCGCCCCGACGGCATCATCCCTGAGCTGCCGGAGACCGGACCGGTGGAAGTTCGCACCACCGCCAAGACAATCAACCGGCTGGCAACGCGGCTCAATGCGACGGTCTCCAGCCGCATGCGCATGATCGCGGCTGCAGGTCACGACATGCGCACGCCGATGACCCGCATGCGGCTTCGCGCCGAATTTGTCGGTGATGGCGACGACCGGCAATCCTGGTTGAAGGATCTCGACGAGCTCGACCATATCGCCGACAGCGCCATCCGGCTGGTGCGCGAGGAGGTCAGTCCGGCAGCGCGGGAACAGGTGTCGCTGGATGCGGTTCTGCGGTCTGTCGCCGAGGAGGTTCGCGAAACGGATCTGCCCGTCGATGAGGGGGCGATCGCGCCGGTGCTGGTCGAGGGCGCGCCGTTTGCGCTGAAACGGGCACTACGCAACCTGGTGGTGAACGCCGCGACCCATGGTCTGGGTGCCCGCGTTACGCTCGCCAGCCATGGCGAAGAGGCCATCCTGACGGTTATGGACAGCGGCCCCGGTATTCCGCAAGACTTGCTCGATCGTGTGTTCGAGCCGTTCTTCCGCGTCGATCAGGCTCGACGCCAGCTTGTACCTGGCGCCGGTCTCGGCCTCGCAATTTCGCGCGAGATCATCGAAAACCATGGCGGCACGATCACTATCGTCAATCGCCGGGAAGGTGGTCTCTTGCAGACCGTGCGCCTGCCAAAGTGTCAGCCGGCACCGGTTTCACCGAAGTAGGTGGCGTTTTCCGTCTAGCCAGAAAACCAAGCGGGTCTGATTGACCTGCCGGTCCTGCTTGTGTGGGGTGGGTGTCGGCGTTCCCGCTTGACCGGTGGAGACGCATCCTGCCTTGCTTGCTTGATGCAGGAGTCTTCAAAGACTGTAGGATGTAAAAAAGCGCGGCCGATCAATGTCAGCCGCGCTTCGTTTTTCGTATGAGCCCGCCGACAGCAGCGAGCGCGCCCTGTTTCTTTTTACTGTCCGACGGCTTCGATGGCAGCGCCACCGCCGATTGCGACGTTCAGATTAACGTAGTTGTTGGACAGGTTGCGGATGCTTGCTGCAAGCGCAATGCGCGAGTTCGCAAGGTTGCGTTCGGCATCGAGAACGTCAAGCAGCGAGGTTGCGCCGCCCTTGTAGCTTTCACGCGCCAGGCCCAACGCTTCTTCGTAGGAATCGACCACTTTGCGCAGCGCTGCAACGGTCTGGTAGTTGTTGCGGAGCGCGACGAGCGAGTTTTCGACTTCCTCGACAGCGTTCAGAACCGTCTGCTTCCAGGCGAGATACTGCTGCTGCGCGCCGGACTTGGCGATATCGACATTGGCCTTCAAGCGCCCGCCATTGAAGATCGGAATATTCAGGCTTGGGCCGAAGGACCAGGCACCCAGGCCACCGGAGGCCGCGGAGGCAACGATGCGCGAACCGTCGATCGTGCCGCTGAGGCTGAGGCTCGGATAGAGCTGAGCCTCGGCAACGCCGATGTCCGCCGTGGCAGCGGCCAGCAAACGTTCAGCCCTGCGGATGTCCGGACGATTGCGCACCAGGTCGGCCGGAATGCCGATCTTGGTGTTGTAACGTGGCGTGGGCTGGAAAGAGCCGTTTCTCAGGCCGGCCGTCACGGTCGTTGCCGGCAGGCCAAGCAGGGTGGCGATGTGGTTTGCCGCCTGGTTGAAGCCGGTCTGGTAACCGGGCAATTCGGCAAGCGTGGTGTTGACCAGGCCTTCAGCCTGAACGACGTCGAGGCTGGACGCTGCACCGGCTGCCTTGATGTCGTTCGTCAGCTTGAGCGTTTCGCGCCGCGAGGCAAGGCTCTTCTGCTGCAATGCATAGGCTTCCTGATTGTAACGCGCCTCAATGTAGGACGTGGTCAGGTCGGACAGGTAGGCGAGGCGGGCAACGTTGACGTCAGCATAGGCGGCGTCAAGCGAAGCGTTCGCCGATTCCTTGGCGCGGGCATATTGGCCGAAAAGATCGATCAGCCAGGAAGCATCGCCGCCGCCGCCGATTGTCTTGGTTTCGGTATGGTCGCTTTGGCCGCTATTGCGTCGGAAGGAGCCATCCTGGCCAGTAACGCTGGCAGAACTGTTGGCGTTGATTTGCGGCAAACCGCCGGATGCTGCGACGATCACGTTGGCACGGGCCTCGACGATGCGCTCGAGCGACTGTTGAACGTCAAGGTTTTCGCCCATGCCCTGGGCCACCAGGCTGTTCAGCTTCTTGTCGCGGAAGGCTTCCCACCACGGCTTCAGCGTCACATCGTCCGCTTCAGCGTGGCCACCCTCTGAGAATTTTGCAGGCAACGCCGCGTTCGGAGACTGATAGTCGGGGCCGGCAACGCAGCCCGAGAGAAGAACGAGGCTCAAGGGAAAGAGCACTTTAGCAATTTTCATCTGGGTCCCCATCCGGCCCGCCTGGGTCGGTAACAAACGATTCACTTGTTTTGTCTTTAACATTTTCCGCGCCGCTTGCGAGGGGACAATTGCAAACTTGTGCCCAAAATGGGCTATCCCCGGCTTTGGTGTTTCCCAAGTGCCACGGCTTGGGCATTCCGGCAGTGATTTCAAGAGCAGGTTACAGAATATCCGCGCAGCGATTGATTTTCGCTTAACCGCCCCGCTGGCGTGAAATCAGCAGCCACCTCAACCCACTAACGGCTGCGCGTGTCCGGCGTTTGTCGCCCTGGTGTCGAATTGTTTCCGGAGTGCCGGAAAGTCGCAATGTAATGAGCGCGAGTGGGCTGTTTGGGAATGCTGCGGAAATCAGGCCGCGAGCCACCGGCGTTCCCGGGCGAAGTTTGCCAGGTCTGTGGCACTCATCGGCCGGGCGAAAGCATAGCCTTGCAGCCCATGACAACCCAGCTCCTTCAGGATGCGGGCGTGTTCCATGGTTTCGACGCCCTCGGCGATGACTTCGATGCCGAGCGAGGTTCCGATATCGATGATCGAGGCGACCAATTGGCGCTGCTTGGTCGAGGTCAGGATCGGGATCACCAGTTGCCTGTCGATCTTGAGACGGCGCGGGGTGAGTTTCAAAAGGCTGACGATGGAGGCGTATCCGGTGCCGAAGTCGTCGATTTCGATATCGATGCCGAGGTTCTTGATCTGCTCGATATTGGAAAGCACGGTCATGTCGCTTTCGTCGAACGAGATCGACTCCAGCAGTTCGAATGAGATTTTGCCTCGAGGGATAACCATCTGATTGAGCCGGTCGATCAGTTTTTCATCGTGCAGGCGGTGGTAGGAAAGGTTGACCGATATTTTCGGAATATTGATTCCGCTTGCCTCCCAGCGTGTCGACTGGAAAAGCGCTTGCTCAAGGATCCGCTGGTCGATCTGCGAAAGCACGTTGATGTCTTCGGCCGTCTTCAAAAATGCGTAGGGCGCGAGCAGGCCCTTGGTTGGATGGTCCCAGCGGGCCAGGGCTTCGACGCCGATGATCTTGAGAGTGTTGGGACAGAACTGCGGCTGGAAATGGGCGACGAACTCGTTCTGCTCGAGCCCCCGCAGGATTTCGTCCGCTGTCTTCTTCGTCTTGAAAACCGCGGTCTTTAAGGAATGCGTGAAGCATTCGTAGCGGTTACGGCCGCGGCGCTTCGCCTCGTAAAGCGCAATATCGGCATTGACCAGGACCTGGCTCAGCTCTTCCTCCTGCCTTGCCTGATGGGCAATGCCGATGCTGACGCCGATGCGGCACTCCTGCTCCTTGTACCTGACCGGTATGCTCATCGCGTCGATGATGCGCTGAGCAAGCGCGGTGTCGTGGCCCTCGATCTCGCCCTTGCGGGAAATGATGACGAATTCATCGCCGCCGATACGGCCAACGAAATCGTCATCGCTGGTGTTGGCGCGAAGAATCTGGGCGGCATGCCTGAGGATTTCGTCGCCCGCGGCATGACCGAGCGTGTCGTTGATTTCCTTGAACCGGTCGAGATCGATATGAAAGATGCTGGCAACGCCTTGCTTGAGGCCGTTGGCATCTTGCTCCGCCAGGATTTCGTCGAGGTAGCGCCGGTTCGGCAGCGCTGTCAAAGGATCGTGCAGGGCATTGAATTCCATTCGGTGCCTGGCTGCTTCCAGTTCGGCACTGTGCGCTTCGGCCTGTCCCTTGGCGGCTTCAAGCCGCTCGGTCTTTTCGACATCGGCGGTTACGTCCCAGTTGACGCCGACGATTTTCTCATTGCTGCCCGCGCCGATATATTTCGAGCCGACCGCGCGGATGTGCCGGATGCGGCTGCCCGGGAGGCGGATGCGAAATTGCGAGACGTAGCTTGCCCCGTGCCGCAGGGCATTGCTGAATTCCTGTTCGGCACGTTGCAGGTCGTCTGGATGCAGTGCGTCACGCCAATCCTCGTAGACTTCGCGCGTGTCCTCCCGCAGGCCGTACAATTCCTTCATGCGGCCATCCCACAAAAGCTTGCCGGAGGCGATGTCGAGTTCCCAGATGCCGATCTGCGAGGCATCGAGCGCGATCTTCAGCCGGTGGGACAGTTCCTGGAGTTGATCCTTGTTGCTTTCAAGAACCTGAATATTGCGTTTGCGTTCTTCGATCAGCCGTCCGCTGATGAACATCGGCACAACGATGAAGAGGCCGCCGATGAGGATGAGGGTGCGGATGAGCCCAGCGTTTGGAGGGGTATCGACCCAGCCGCCTTTCGGAACGGCGCTGATTACCCAGGATCCACCTGGCAGAAAGACGCTGACCTCGACGGGATCGGCTGCCTTGACAGCGCCATCCCCGTAAAACAATGCGCCGTCTTCGCCCAAACCGTCACGGCCGGAAATCGCCACGTCGATATCAAGCATCGGAGAAAGAAGTCCGCTATCCTGATACAACCGCCCCACATCGATGACGGCGGAGACCAGCCCCCAGTACCGGTTCGATTCGCCGCCATTGGAAATCGCTACAGGAAAGCGGCCGATAAGGCCTTGGCCGCCCTGGACAAGGTTCAGGGGGCCTGCCAGAACCATTTTGCCGAGTTCACGAACCTTGAGTGCCGCTGCCCGCTGATTGCTGTTCTTGCGGTAGTCGAGGCCAAGAACCTTCTCGTTGCCTTCCAACGGGTAGACGAGGGAGACGACAAGGTTGGGGGCGGCCGCGATATTGCGCAAACGCGAACGCTCGTTGAAGATGTTGCGCGCCAGATCGGAGAACCGCTCCTGGTTCATGCCCGGTTCCGTGGAGATCGCAGCGATCAATCCCCGCACCAGCTGAATGTCGCCGTTTATGTTGGCTTCGAGCTTCGAGCGGATCGGGTTGAGCTCTGCGATAACCGCCGCCCGCATCTTTGCCGCGTGAACCGCGCGGTTCTGCTGCTCGGCAAACAGGCCGGCCGCGATCACCACCATCAGCGCAACATAGGTCGGCAGATAGTTCGGCTTGATAAACCGAACTATTGTTGATTTTCTGAGCGCACTCGACAGTCGGGAAGCCACGCAATCTCCAATGCTGTTCACTGTTCGACAGCAATTGGATCGCATTGTCTCAAAGGCATCTTAACAAGATGTGCTTCGAAGCCTCGTCAATTCTGGTGCTCTATTCGGATTTCTTCTTTTTCGGCAGGTTCTTGCGGTCGGTCTCCGCAAGCTCCTTCAGCTCTTTTTCCGACATGGATTTTTCCATGCTCTTCGAAGCGCCCTTCAGTTCGGATTTTTTCATGTCGCCGCGTTTCGCTGCTAGCGCGGCGCCGGCAGCCTTTTGCTGCGCTTGGGATTTTGCAGGCATCGTCTTTCTCCTTCGGTCTGATGCATCCGTTAACAATCGTCTCCTAAATTGGTTCCCCAGGCTGGGCCAAATTAGTCTCAGGCTGGCCGATCATCGCCAGCAACGTTTCCAGCCGGTCGGCGTCTTGCGGCAATTTGTCGGTTCGCAGCCGCGATATGCGCGGAAAGCGCATGGCCACGCCGGATTTGTGCCGGCTGGAGACGTTGATGCCCTCGAACGCGACCTCGACCACGAAACCATGACCGGCCTCCGCCCGGATCGAGCGCACCGGGCCGAAACGCTCGACGGTATTGTTGCGCACGTAGCGATCCAGGACCTCAAGCTCGGCGTCGGTAAAGCCGAAATAGGCCTTGCCGACCGGAACCAGCACGTCCTTGCCGTCATCCTTCGTCCAGACGCCGAAGGTGAAATCCGAATAGTAGCTCGATCGCTTGCCGTGGCCGCGCTGGGCATACATCAGCACCGCGTCGACATTATAGGGCTCACGCTTCCACTTGAACCACGGTCCCTTCGAGCGCCCGGACGTGTAGGGCGAATCCAGACGTTTCAGCATGATGCCCTCGATCACCGGATCCGGCGGGTCTTTACGCAGGCGGTCGAGTTCTTCCCAGCTGGAAAAGGGCACCAGCGGCGAAAGATCGAAATGCGAGGGGGCGGCCTTTTCGATCAGGGCGGAAAGCGCAGCGCGCCGGGTCAGGAAGTTTTCCGGACGCATATCGCGGCCGCCGGAAAACAACAGGTCGTAGCCGCGAATGAAGGCTGGATATTCCTCCAGCATTTTTCGCGTCACGGTCTTGCGGTTCAGCCGCTGCTGGAGATCGGAGAATGCCCGCGTCGCGCGGTTGGTGCGCATGGTGCCGCCGACGAGAAGCTCGCCATCGATGATCCCTTCGAAATCCGCCGCCTCGAGGATATCCGGGAAGGCGCCGGAAATGTCGTCGCCGCTACGCGAATAAAGCCGCCGCGTCCCGGCCAGATTGGCAAGCTGGACGCGAATGCCGTCCCATTTCCATTCGGCGGCAAAATCCTTCGGGTCGAGCGAGGCAAGATCATTATCGCCCACCGGCGTTGCCAGCATCACCGCGTGAAAAATCGCCGGCATATCCAGTTCGGGCTTGTCGGCCTTTCCGTCAAGCCATTGGAACAGCGGAACATAGGGCATCGACAGGCCATGCCAGAGCGTTTCGATCTCGGTGATATCGACATTGCCCAGGTTGGCAAGAGCCTGTTTCACCAGCCGCGCCGAGACGCCGATGCGCAGCCCGCCGGTGATGAGCTTCAGGAAGGCAAACCGGCTTGAGCCTTCGAGTTGATCGAGCAGATCGCGCACAAGGCCATGGACATTGGTCCGCCCGGCCGTTTCAAGCTGATGGACGACGGTCCCGAGCGACAGATCGCCGGTCGTTGTTTTGCTTTCGGCCGGCGGCTCCCAGACGAGAGAGATCGTTTCGGCGAGGTCCCCGACATAGTCGTAGGAATAGCGAAACAGGACTTCGTCCATGCGCTCGAGCACCAGTTGCCTGAGCACGTTTGGCTTGACGGTCTTCAGCGTCAATGTGCCGGCGATGGCGGCCAGCGCATAGCCGCGGTCCGGATCGGGTGCCGCGCGGAAATAATCCGTCATCAGCTTGATCTTGGCGTTGCGTTGCGGCGTGAGAACCAGGCGGTCGAGCAGTTCAGCGAAGGCGCGCATCGGCTATTCTCCTTCGTCGTCATAGCCGACAAGATGCAGCGGCCGGGCGGCGATGCCCTGCAACTGACACCAGCGCACCAGCGCCTCCTCCCGGCCGTGTGTGACCCAAACCTCTCCCGGCTTGATCTCGCCGATCGTCGCGATCAGTTCCGGCCAGTCTGAGTGATCCGAGATGATCATCGGCAGTTCGACGCCGCGCTGCTTGGCGCGCTGGCGCACCAGCATCCAGCCGGAGGCAAAGATCGGGACGGGATCGGGAAAGCGCCTTGCCCATTTGTCGGCAAAGGCCGAAGGGGGACCGACGACAACGGCGCCGGCGAAGGACTGTTTGTCGCTTGCATCAATCGTGGCTGGGCGGAGATCACCCAGTCCGATGCCTTCGCTTTCGTAATAGTCGCAGAGCCTGGCCAGCGCGCCGTGGATGAAGATCGGCGCGTCGTAACCGGCTTCGCGCATCAGGGCGATGATCCGCTGGGCCTTGCCGAGGGAATAGGCGCCGACCAGATGGGCGCGCTCGGGGAACTGCTTAAGTGAGGTCAAGAGCTTGGCAATCTCGCCACGGTCGTCCGGGTGGTGAAACACCGGCAGCCCAAATGTTGCCTCGGTGATGAAGACATCGCAGGGCACCGGCTCGAAGGCGAGGCAGGTCGGGTCGCGGCGGCGCTTGTAATCGCCCGATACGACGATGCGGGTGCCGTTGGCTTCGACGGCAATCTGCGCGGAACCGAGCACGTGGCCGGCCGGATGGAAGCTGGCAGTGATATCGCCGATCGGGGTGCGCGCACCCAGTATAGCCTCCTGCGTGCTGGTGCAGAAGGCATCGCCATAACGGATACGCATGATGTCGAGCGTCTCACGCGTCGCCATCACGTGGCTATGGCCGGCGCGCGCATGATCGGCGTGCCCATGGGTGATCAGCGCTCTTTCGACGGGCTGGACGGGATCGATATAGAAGCCGCCCTTCTCGCAATAGAGACCCTTGGGCGTTGGATAGAGCAGCGTTTCCGGTTTCATGGAACCGAAGATAGCTGGCAATTGCACAACTGCCAGCTATCGCGGCTAATTTTTACTTGCTCAGGCTGCCGGGCTCTGCCCGAGCGTTTTCGCGATCAGATCAAGCACACCCTCGGCATCCACTCCCACGCAGACATTCTGGCTGGGCAGGTTGTCCCATGCGCTCGGCGGGAAGAGATGATCGTCTGCCTTCTGGATCGTCTGGCCATCGGCAATGCCGCCGCAGACGACGCGGATCGCACCGCTGCGCAGCGTGAAGAGTTCCGGCGCGACGACATAGACGCAGGCGCAACTGTCATGAATGACCATGCCGTCCTCGACGTGCTGCTCGTAGAAGTCGATATAGAATTGCGAAATGTCGGAGAGCAGTTTTGCCCGCTTGCCGCCGCTGGCGACGATGCCATCCAGCCTGCTGCGCGTCATCACCGTCTTTTCCGTCACGTCGAGACCGACAACGACGACGGGCCATGGCGCCGTCATCACCACGTCTGCGGCTTCCGGATCGCCGTGGATATTGGCCTCGGCCGCCGGCGTGATGTTGCCGCGCATGTCGAACGCGCCGCCCATGATGACGACGTCCTTGACCAGCACCGCAATGTCGGGGTCGTCGCGAAGGGCAAGCGCCAGATTGGTCATGCGGCCGACGGCGACGATGGTCACTTCGCCCGGATTGGCGCGCACGGTGTCGATGATGAAGCGATGGGCGGGCCGGGGATCGCAGGCGAGATCGACTGTTGCCGGAGCGCCGATATTGCCCAGGCCGTCATCGCCGTGGATGAAGGTCGGCCAGCCGACATGGGGACGCGACGGATTGAGCGTCTCGCCAAGCCCCTTGGCAACGGGGGCCGGGATATCCCATTGCTGTTTCAGGTAAAGCGCGTTGCGCGTCGTCGTCTCGACCGAGGCATTGCCGAAGACGGAGGTGATGCCGATCAGGTCGATATCCGGGTGGTTGTGCAGGAAAAGCAGGGCCATCGCGTCATCGACGCCGGGGTCCGTATCAAAAATTACCTTATGCATGATGTGTTCTTTTCGTTGTTTTGGGCCTGCCGCAGTTTGGCGAACCGGCCCGGCTGTTTGTCAGAGCCAACCGCGCTGTCCTTGCCTCCGATGCTATCGGTACCATCCGGCGTTTCGCCACTTTTAGCGGCACGGCGGTCAAGAGCAACCGATTTTGCGCGCAGATGCCAGCGGAGCGTCAAAACAAGGCAACTCCGTCTTGCGGCGGCGCCAAAGCAGCAACAGGCTTAAACTTTCCGAAACGTCGCCAAGGTAGGGTTGGAAACTTAATCGAGAAGTGGGCAAGCCCTGCGCCCGTGCGATGCCGGGCGGCAGGCCAGGGAGTTGAAGCTGATGACGGAGCAGCGCACGTGAAGCCGATCTTCAAGACGATACGTCTTCCCCGCAAGGTGATGTTTCTCATCACCGGCGTTGTTGTGCTGTTCGGTGCTTCCGGCGCCTATGCTGTCTATTCCGGTAAGGAAACCTTTCTCGGCATGGTCGGGCCGGAAAAACCTTCACTCTCCGGTCTCGCCTGCACCACCATCGAGACGCTGAAAATGCGCCGTAACGGCCAGCGCTGGATCCGCAAATATGTGAGTACCGATTCTGCCGCGGGCGTCGATCGTGTCCGCACTGCGTTGCGTATTGCCGGCCTGCTCGCCAAGGAAGAAAAGGCCGATCTCTATCAGGTCGTCGTGCTCGATGCCGCCGGACCGTCGGATCGTGCCGCGCGCCGTGGCGCCGCCATCGGTGCCGAGGTGCTTTTTGCGCCGGATCCGGCCAAGTTGCCGGGAATGAGCACGCCTTTCGTCGCCCGCTACAATGACGGCAAGGCCAATACTGCCGGTCTGTTTTATGGCCGCGAAGTCGCTCTCTCGACCGATGATGTCAAGACCACGCTGACGGCGATGGACGACAAATCGGATTGCTTCGATCCGGTCGCCGCCGCTGCAGCGGCAGAGGGTGGAGCCGTTGGATCAGAGAGCGGCAGTCACAGTGAAACAGCGGCTGCTGCCGGGCATGGAGAAGAAGCTGCTGCACCAGAGCATGGCGCCGGGGCTCCGCTTGAGCAGAGCGAAGCACAGCCTGCAGAGCAAGGGTTCTTCGGCTCCATGCTGGCGATGGTTCTGGGCAGTGACAGTGAAAAGCCCTCGAACGAAGGCCACGCCGCTGAACCCATAGCGGAGCATCCCGTCGAGAGCCTCCTCGAACAACCAGCGGGACACTGACGGGATTTCAAACCGCGCTGCAGGCTTCCATCCAGATCAGACGACAGCGCTGCCGGCGATGACTGCGAGAATCAGGAAGATCAGGAAAATGATCAGCGCGATGGCGAACAGCACGCGCGCGATCGTCGCGGTTGCGGCCGAAACGCCGGAGAAGCCGAGAAAACCGGTAATCAGCGAGATGACCAGGAAGATGAGCGCCCATTTCAGCATGGAAGGGTTCCTTTCAGACACTGTGCGGATTGACGCGCAGGATCGGGAAAAGTTCCATTGGCTGAGGGAAACGCGCCATCCGGTTGAGAATGGCGCGCCGGTAACCCAGTCCGGTTAGTCCGCCTTGTTGCGGCGTGCCGGGAAGAGGATGATGTCGCGGATCGACGGTGCGTTGGTCAAAAGCATGATCAGCCGGTCGACACCGATGCCGAGGCCGCCGGCGGGCGGCATGCCCTGGTCGATGGCATCGAGGAATTCGTCGTCCAGCCGCTTGTCCTTCTCGCCGCGCGCATGGGCCTGTTCCAGCTGCTCGACCATGCGCTTGCGCTGCTCTTCGGGATCGTTGAGTTCCGAGAAGGCGTTGCCGAGTTCCCAGGCATTGCAATAGGTCTCGAAGCGCTCGACCAGACGCGGTTCGCCCGGCACTTCCTTGGCAAAGGGCGAGATGTCCTTCGGGAAATGGGTGACGTGCGAAGGTTGGATCAGCGTGGCCTCAACACGCTCTTCGAACAAATAAGCGAGGCATTCGCCCCACGTCCAGTCACGGCCGATCTCACTTGGATCGTTAACAAGCAATTTCGTTTTGGCGACCGCTTCCTCATCCGTCTTGATGGCGAGGAAGTCGATGCCGGTCGCTTCCTTGACGGCATCGGGCATCGGCACGCGCTTGAACGGACCCTTGAAGGAGATTTCCTTGTCGCCGAACATGAATTCGGTGGTGCCGTGGATCGACAGGGCGAGCTTTGAAAACAGCCGCTCGACGAGGTCCATGATGTCCTCGTAGTCGGCATAGGCCCAGTAGCATTCCATCATCGTGAATTCAGGATTGTGCCTTGTGGAAACGCCTTCGTTGCGGAAGTTGCGGTTGATCTCGAACACCTTGTCGGTCAGGCCCGAAACCAGCGTGCGCTTCAAGAACAGTTCCGGCGCGATGCGCAGGTACATGTCGAGCTTCAGCGTGTTGTGATGCGTCTTGAAGGGCTCGGCGGTGGCGCCGCCATAGACCGAGTGCAGCATCGGCGTTTCGACTTCCATGAAGCCGTCGTCTTCCATGAAACGGCGGATGCCGGAGACGATCTTCGAGCGCTGCTGGAAGCGGAGCTTGGATTCCTCGTTGGTCATAATGTCGAGGTGGCGCTTGCGGTAGCGCTGCTCGATGTCGGACAGGCCATGCCACTTTTCCGGCATCGGCAGCAGCGACTTGGTCAGCATGGTGATTTCTTGCGCGTTGATCGACAGCTCGCCGCGCTTGGTGCGCCGGACAACGCCGGTCACGCCGATGATGTCGCCGAGATCGATCATCGGCAGCAGCGCGCGGGCTTCCTCCGGCGTCGTATCCTTATGGGAGAAGATCTGGATCTTGCCGCCGGCATCATGGATGTCCATGAACATGCCGGAATTGCGCGAGGAATAAACGCGCCCGGCAACCGTGACGACATCGTCGGTCACCACGTCCGCTTCCAGGCTCTCATATTTGCTGGCCAGTTCCGCATTGGTGATGGTGCGGTGGAAATGCGCCGGATAGACCTCGCCGATCTTTTCGCGCAGCATTTTCAGCTTCTGGGCGCGTACTTCGGTAACGTCGGAGGAGAGGGCGGTTTCGGTCTTTTCGGTCATAGGGCTCGCCTTATCAATGCGGCATATCTTGAAATTGTGTCATTCGCAGCCGGTGCGGCTTGCTCGGTTTGACCCTCCCCACAAGGGGAGGGAGTTTACCGCGCAAGCGTCATTTCCCGCTGCCCGCCATCGACGCCGCCACCTGGCCGGCAACCTTCAGGCGCTGGCGGACGACCGAGCGGCCGAGGATCGCCATCGAGTCGAACAAAGGCAGGGAGCGGGTCGAGCCGGAAACCGCCACAAACAGCGGTGCGACGATGACCTTCAGCTTCTTGCCCATGCGGTCGGCAATGGCGCGCAACTCGGCCTCGATCGACTCGACGTTCCATTCGAGGATCTTTTCCAGATCCGGCTGGACTGTGTTGAAGATCTCGACCAGCTCTTCCGGCGCCGATTTGACCTTGGCGAAGGATGAGGCGTCGAGCCCGAGGTCGGACTTGAACAGGAAGCCTGCCAGATCCGGCAGTTCGCCGAGCTTGGAAATGCGCGACTGCGAGAGCTTGAGGCCCTGCCTGACGCGGTCGTTTTCCATCGCCCAGGCAAGCACGCGGGCGGCGAATTCGTCTTCGCTCAAACCTTCGCGCAGCCAGCGGCCATTCAGCCAGTCGAGCTTCTGCACATCGAAGATCGCGCCGGCCTTGGAAAGGTTGGCCGGATCGAACTTTTCAGCCAGCTGATCCATGGTCAGCATTTCCTCGCCTTCGGCGATCTGGATGAAGAACAGGCCGAGGAAGTTCATCAGCGCTTCCGGCAGGTAGCCGAGTGCCGTGTAATACGAGATCGAGGTCGGGTTCTTGCGCTTCGACAGCTTCGACTTGTCGGCATTGCGCATCAGCGACAGATGCATGAACACCGGCGGCTCGAGACCGAGATACTGGTAGATCAGGATGTGCTTCGGCACCGAAGACAGCCATTCCTCGCCGCGCGCCACATGGGTGATCTTCATCAGATGGTCGTCGACGACATTGGCCATATGATAGGTCGGCATGCCGTCTGCTTTCAGCAGAACCTGCATGTCGACGGCATCCCACGGAATATCGACTTCGCCATAGACGCCATCGACGAACTTGCAGGAGCCCTCGGCCGGAATCTTCATGCGCACGACATGCGGCTCGCCGGCGGTGACGCGGGTGGTTACTTCTTCCGCCGACAGGTGCAGGCAGAGACCGTCGTATTTCGGCGGCTTGCCGGCAGCGCGCTGGGTCTCGCGCATTTCCGTCAGGCGTTCGGGCGTGCAGAAACAGCGGAAGCCATGGCCGGCTTCGACGATCTTTTCGACATACGGCTTGTAGAGGTCCTTGCGGTCGCTCTGGCGATAGGGACCATAGGGGCCGCCGATATCCGGGCCTTCCGACCATTTCAGCCCGCACCATTTCAGCGCGTCGAGCACCTTGGTTTCAAACTCAGGGGTCGAGCGGGTCGCGTCGGTGTCTTCGATGCGCAGAATGAACTCGCCACCCTGTTTCAGTGCAAAGAGGTAGTTGAACAGGGCGATATAGGCGGTGCCGACATGGGGCTCGCCGGTGGGGGAAGGTGCGATGCGCACCCGGACTGGTCTGTCTGTCATGATCCTGGCCCGTGCTTTACGTGCTTTCGGCCTTCCCGCCGGCAAGGAGACGTCCGGATGTGAAGGCGCATGCTTTTAAGGGAAGGAAGTGCCCGATCGATGCCTGAAACGGCGGAAAATACCGGAAATTCCATATGGCTGGCGTGAGACCATATTCAAAAGGGCGCGTCAAGGAAAACTGCGCTTTCAGCAGCCGACACGGTCCTCGAAAAGGCAGTTGACAAATGTGTCTGCCCGATCTATTTAACCTAAAAGTTAATTAACTTTCTGGTTTAATACAGATGCCCCAGGATCAACTCAGCACCACCCTTTCGGCACTGGCCGATCCGACGCGCCGGGCGATCCTGGCGCGGCTGGCTTTGGGGGAGGCGTCGGTCAACGAACTGGCCGAACCTTTTGCGATGAGCCTGCCGGCCGTTTCCAAGCACTTGAAAGTGCTGGAGAAGGCCGGCCTGATCAGCCGCGGGCGCGAGGCGCAGTGGCGGCCCTGCAAACTGGAAGCCGGGCCGTTGAAGGACCTCAACGCCTGGCTCGATAACTACCGCCAATTTTGGGAGGAGAGTTTCGACAGGCTCGATCTCTACCTGCAGAGACTTCAAAAGGGAGATGGAAATGACCGCAAGAGCTGACATTGTCCCGGCCGGCAAGGCCGATCTTGTCTTGACCCGGACATTCAACGCCCCGGCGGCTCTGGTCTATAAAGTCTGGACCGACCCGTATCATCTTGCCCAGTGGTGGGGGCCGCATTGTTTCACCAATCCGGTCTGCGAGGTCGATTTGAGGCCCGGCGGTGTCATCCGCATCCACATGAAAGGGCCGGACGGGCAGATGTATCCGTCGAACGGCACCTTCAAGGAAATCGTCGAGAACGAGCGCTTGGTCTTTACCAGCACCTATGACGGCGAAGACGGCATCCCCATGCTCGAAGCGCTCAACACGGTGACCTTTACCGAGCAGGACGGCCAGACCGTGCTGACCCTGCATGCGCAGGTGCTCAAGGCCACCGAAGCCGTGCTGCCTGCCCTTGACGGCATGGAAGAAGGCTGGAGCCAGAGCCTCGAAAAGCTTGCAGCTGTTATTGCCACTGTCACCGGGACGGCGGGCTGATAGCGTTTCTACCGATATTCCCCTGAAGGATGCGAGAAGCCCCTTCAGGGTTTATTCCACACCTCGACAGGAACCCGAATATGTTGAAAATTCTGCTGATAATCGTTGCCGCTATTGTTGTCCTGCTGCTTGCCGTCGTCGTCTTCGCTTCGACGAAGCCCGACACGTTCCATGTCGAGCGCAGCGCGACCATCAATGCGCCGCCGGAAAAGATCTACCCGCTGATCAATGATTTCAACCAATGGCAATCCTGGTCGCCTTACGAAAAGAAGGATCCGGCCATGAAGCGCACATTCGCCGGTGCGACGAGCGGCCAGGGTGCGGTCTACAACTGGGACGGCAACAAGGATGTCGGGGCGGGCCGCATGGAAATCACCGAAGCGACGCCGTCTTCGAAAGTGCAGATCAAGCTCGATTTCATCCGACCGTTCGAGGGGCACAACGTCGCCACCTTCACGTTCTCGCCCGCCACGCAAGGCACGACTGTCACCTGGGCTATGGACGGACCGAGCCCTCTGATTGCCAAGGTCATGGGCCTGTTCTTCAACATGGATACGATGATCGGTGGCGATTTCGCTCAAGGGCTGGAAAACCTGAAGGCCATCGCGGAGAAGTAAGTCAAAAAAAAACGGGAACCATTGTTGGCGTGATCCGTTTTCCTCACGAGGAGTGCGGGCCGTGCCAACCGGACCCGAAGGAGATGAAGAACGCGGAGATTTTTCCGGTTTCTCTTCGCGGCCAACGAAATGGCAGACGAGCTTCTTATCCTTTCGGCTTCGTATCCCTCACATGCACACGCCCTAAATTGCCCCGGGACCGTCGTCCCGGGGCTTTTTGATGCTCGTTTTGCCGTCACAAAAAAGGAGCGCAGCCAGCCGGATGCGCTCCCTATCACTCTGTAACCAGGCCCAAACCCGATTAGTGTTTCGCGACCTTGTCCCGCTGCCGCTTGTTGCGCGACAGCATGTTGAGCACTTCGACAAGCGCCGAGAAAGCCATTGCCGCGTAGACGTAGCCCTTCGGCACGTGGATGCCCATGCCTTCGGCGATCAGCGTCGTGCCGATCATCAACAGGAAGCCGAGCGCCAGCATGACGATGGTCGGGTTCCTTTCGATGAAGCGGGCGAGCGGGCCGGAGGCGACCAGCATGACGGTCACGGCGACGACGACGGCGACGACCATGATCGGCAGATGCGGCGTCATGCCGACGGCGGTGATGATGCTGTCGACGGAGAAGACCAGGTCGAGCAGCAGGATCTGGCCGATGGCGGCGCCAAAGCCCGTGGCGACAGAGCTGGCGATGAAATCTTCGTCATGGTCGGCCGGATCGACATTGTGATGAATTTCCTTGGTCGCCTTCCAGACGAGGAACAGGCCGCCTGCAATCAGGATCATGTCCTTCCATGAGAAGCCGTGACCAAATGCCTCGAAGACGGGCGTCGTCAGCTGGACGATCCAGGCAATGGTTCCCAGCAGCGCCAGACGCATGACCAGGGCCAGGCCGATGCCGACGCGGCGTGCCTTTTCCCGGTGTTCTGCCGGCAGTTTGTTGGTCAGGATCGAAATGAAGATGAGGTTGTCGATGCCGAGCACGACTTCCATCACGATCAGGGTGATCAGGGCAATCCAGGCAGTCGGATCTTGCATCAGGAGCAAAATATCCTGCATCGGGGGCGGTTCCTTCCTCGATATCAAGGTGCATATAGGGGAACCCGCGCCGCTGGTGGGCAACGCGGGTGCAATGGATGTTCCCTATGTATGCGGAAATGGCGGCAAGGCAAGCGCCGGCGGCCGCTCAAATGGCCGCGATACCGTTAACTCTTCACCGGAAGCCAGATTTCGGTCAGCCCCATGCCTGTCCTTGGATCAAACCGTTCGTCATAACGCTCCATCAGGTCGGGAAGCCCGGCGTGCTTATAGCCGGAGGACGGCAGCCACTCCGTAAAGATCGCGTTGCACGTTGCTTGGATTCCGGAAATGTGGCCGCGATGGGAAAAGATTGCGTAGGTCTGGGCGGGCAGTTTCAGGCTTTCAAAACCTTCGGGCAGTTCATCGGTGTCGCGAACCTGCACGGCGGTCATATACTGAAAGCTGCTGTCCTGTCCTTCTTCCTGCGTGCAGATGCCATAGGCAACATTGCCGATCTGGCCGGGAATGCTGCCGTCATGCGCGTTGAAGCGCTGCCATTGCGAGGGAATACCGGCATTGCCGCCGTAGTTGTAGGTCTGCTGCAAGCCGGCCATCAGCATGGCAGACGTGGTTTCAAATCGCGGTTGGTCCAGCTTGGGAAGAGGTGCGGTGCTCATGCGGATAGGCTCCATAAGATCGAGATCGCCAATATGCCCTCTGTTGCGAACCTCTTCCGGCGTTACGCCGAAATGATCGCGGAAGGCACGGGTGAAGGCTTCATGCGAGTTGTAGCCCGCATCAAGGGCGACTGCGAGAATGCTGGATGCGCCACCGGCAAGCGACACGGCCGCGGTGCTCAAGCGCCGGGCCCTGATGTAACCACTGATCGAAAAGCCCGTCGTCAGGCCAAACACCCGCGACAGGTGATAGCGGGAAAGCCCCGCCGTCTCCGCGATGTCCTCGAGTGAAATGTCCCTGGCGTAATGGCTTTCGATAAACCAGAGCGCCTTGCCGATTGCATTCATCCCACCTCCCGCAGCAAACCGGATATCGTTGTAGCTCCGATCACGGCGCCGTATTTGATCGTGGTTGCTGGATTGGGGATTCTGGTGCTGTCGTAGCGCCGATGCAATCGGAATCAACTGCTCTCGGCTTTCGGGCCGTAGGCCGCGCGAAACACTGCAAGTCCCGATGCAACGGTTTTTTCGATGTATTCGCGCGAGGGCGGCGCGTCCATCTCACCGAACAGGCGCCGCTTCAGCATGCCGGCCATCGAAAGTTCGATGAATTGCCGGGCAGCGAGGTCAGTGTCGGCGATATCGAGAGCGCCACGCTCGACCTGCCTGTCGAGATAGGTCCGAAGCACGGTATAGCCGTTTTCCGGTGTTGCATTGAAAAAGCGCTGTGCCAGTTGCGGCATCCGATCGCTGACGCCGATAACCATGCGCATCGCGCGGATCGTGTGATCGGCCGTCAGATGCGTCGTCAGCGTCACGCCGAAATCGAAAAGGGCCTCGTCGATCGGCTCGTGATCATCAAGAGCGTGTTTGACATTCTGAACGACGCGGTTGCGTTCCCGCCCGATGAGAGCAGCAAACAGGTCTTCCTTGTTCTCGAAATAGACGTAGATCGTGCCCTTCGAAACGCCTGCTTCCCGGGTGATGTCGTTCATGCTGGCGGCATCGAAGCCGACGCTCATGAAAACGCGTTTTGCGCCCTCGATGATCTGCTCGCGCTTTGCCGGGTCCTCGCCGGCGGCACGGCGGCCGGGAAGGGAACAGGCTTCGCCGGGACAGTCTAGGATGCCGGCTGCTTCTGCCAATTTTTCGCTGTCTTCGGACATTTTTGTCTCATTGTTAACTTTTCGAACCGAGCGGTTCGATTTGACTTGATATGTGCGTGTTTTCGCACTAAATCAATCGAACTGAACGGTTCGGTTCGAATTTCTCATATTAGGACTGGTAGTGCAATATGTCAGTTTCAAGCAAATCCGCTGCTGCCCATGTCCGCCCCGTCGGCGATGATTTCGAGGCGCCCGGCGAACAGATCGAGGCCCCTGAGGCCAAAAACATAACCGAGCCGGCAGCCGAAGCGCAAGCGGTGCCGCAGGTTGCCGTTACGGCAGAAAAGCCGGCGCCCACGCGCCGCAAGATGGTGTTTCCCGTCATCGTTATCGCCGCGCTCGCTGCCGGCGGCTGGTATGGTTACGAATGGTGGACCAACGGCCGTTTCATGATCTCGACGGATGACGCCTATATCGAAGGCGATATCGCGTCGATCTCGCCGAAGGTGTCCGGCTATATCGAGAAGGTCAATGTCGTTGCCAACCAGCACGTCAAGGCCGGCGACCCGCTGATCACCCTCGACAAGGAAGATTACCGCATCGCTGCCGATCAGGCGCAGGCGCAGATCGAAACCGAAAAGCTGTCGCTGCAGCGTTTCGATGCGCAGATCGCTGGCGCCAAGGCCAGCCTGCAGCAGGCACAAGCGCAGAAAACCGCCCTTGAGGCGACCGTCCGGGGTGCCCAGATCACGTTCAAGCGTGCCGGCGACCTCCAGTCAAAGGCAGTCGGTACGGTCGCCTCGCTCGACGACGCCACGGTTGTGCTCGATCAGGCCAAGGCAAACCTGATCGGTGCCGATGCCAGCATCGCCACGGCGAACGCCAATATCGCAGTCCTGGTTGCGCAGCGCGCCGAGGCAGAGAGCACCATCCGGTCGCTCGACCTGGCCCGTGACAAGGCTGAGCGCGACCTGGGCTTCACGGTTCTGAAGGCGCCCTATGATGGCGTCATCGGCAATCTGGCCGTACAGGATGGCGACCTTGTCTCCGCCGGTCAGCGTCTGGCCGCGCTGGTGCCAACCAATCAGCTTTATATCGACGCCAATTTCAAGGAAACGCAGATCGCCCACATGGTTCCGGGCTCGAAGGTCAATATCCATGTGGATGCCTTCGACGAGGCGCCGATTGTCGGTACCGTGCAGTCGATATCGCCGGCTTCCGGTTCGGTGTTCTCGCTGCTGCCGGCTGAAAACGCCACGGGCAACTTCACCAAGGTGATTCAGCGCGTTCCCGTTCGTATCGTCTTCCCGAAGGACGTGCTGGACAGCGGCCGCCTGCGTGCCGGTTTGAGCGTCGTTGTCGATGTCGATACCCGTACCGCGCCGAAGCCGCAGGAAACCGCAGCGGTCAAGTGATCCGTACGCCGCGCCCATTTAGGGTGATGCTCAACGGTTGAGAGAGAGACGTCCCGGGCAGACACACCGGGACGATGTGATGCACCATTTTTCATGATCACGATGGCCGCCCCTTCGCTTGAGCGAGGGGCATGCCAGGAGCAACGCCGATGGCTGCCACTGCAACAGCGGGTACGATGCCGCTTCCTGCCGCCCGTGCGGAAGAGAAGATGGATAAGAAACGGCTGATCGCCTTTTTCGCGATGGTCTTCGGCATGTTCATGTCGATCCTCGATATCCAGATCGTCTCGGCCTCGCTGGCCGAGATCCAGGCGGGGCTGTCGGCCGGCTCCGATGAAGTCGCCTGGGTGCAGACGGCCTATCTGATTGCCGAAGTCATCATGATCCCACTGTCGGGCACTTTGGCCCGCATCGTTTCCACGCGCGTGCTGTTTTCGGTGTCGGCTGCCGGCTTCACGGCGGCGAGCGCGCTTGCGGCAACGGCGACCAATATCGACCAGATGATCGTCTATCGTGCGCTGCAGGGCTTCATCGGCGGCGGCATGATCCCGTCTGTTTTCGCGGCGGCCTTCACGATCTTCCCGCCCTCCAAGCGCAGCATCGTCTCGCCGATCATCGGCCTTGTCGCGACGCTGGCGCCGACCATCGGTCCGACCGTCGGCGGTTATCTCAGCCACGCCTTTTCCTGGCACTGGCTGTTCCTCGTCAATATTATCCCGGGCATCATCGTCACGATCATCACCTGGAATTTCATCGACTTCGACAAGCCGGAACTCAGCCTGTTCAAGAAGTTTGACTGGTGGGGCCTGTTGTCGATGGCGGTGTTCCTCGGCTCGCTGGAATATGTGCTGGAAGAGGGCAATGCCAACGACTGGTTCAGCGACGAATACATCTTCATGGGTGCAATCGCATCGGCCATCGGTGCGCTGGTGTTTTTCTATCGAGCGTTCAAGATCGATTTTCCCATCGTCGATTTACGGGCCTTCACCAATCGAAACTTTGCCTTCGGCTCGTTGTTTTCCTTCGTCATGGGCATCGGGCTCTACGGTCTCACCTATATCTACCCGCTCTATCTCGGGCGGATCCGCGGTTACGATTCGCTGATGATCGGCGAGACGATGTTCGTTTCCGGCCTTGCGATGTTCTGCACCGCGCCGGTGGCCGGCAAGCTGTCGACCAAGCTCGATCCACGCGTGATGATGGCGATCGGCTTTGCCAGCTTTGCCTCGGGCACGTGGCTGATGAGCCACCTGACGACGGATTGGGATTTCTACGAACTTCTGATCCCGCAGATCCTGCGCGGCGTCGGCCTGATGCTGTGCATGGTACCGATCAACAACGTGGCGCTCGGCACGCTGTCGCCGGAGCGCGTGCGTGGCGCGTCGGGCCTGTTCAACCTGACGCGCAATCTCGGCGGCGCTGTCGGCCTGGCGGCCATCAACACGATCCTGACCCAGCGCGAGCAGGTGCATTACGCCCAGTTGCAGGAGCATGTGCAATGGGGCAACCCGGAAGCCATGGACCAGCTCAACAACATGATCGCGAAATACAATTCGCACGGTCTCGACGGCGCGACGATCGCGATACAGAAGCTGTCGGGGATGGTGACGCAGCAGGCGATGATCCTGTCGTTCATCGACGTGTTCCTGATCCTCACCGGTTTGTTCGGCACGCTGGTCGTCTGCGCCTTCCTGATCAAGAAGCCGCAGGCAGCGCCAACCGGCGGCGGTGGCGGCGGTCACTAGCCGTTACCACCCCTGAACATCCGGTCTGTACGTCGCACCTTTCCTCCACCAGAATGCACTGAAGGTAAAACTTCAGGGCATTTAGCATGGCTGGTCATAGGTTTCCTCGGCTTCCCAGGCGTTCTCGTCGATCCATTCAAGCCGGTCGACACCTTCAAGGGCGGCTTTGCCGTTGCCTATATCGCCAATCAATACATGGATGTCGTTCTCACGCGGGCTGAAGGGACTGACGGCGAAGTGATTTTTCTCAGGCTTTCAGCAAGCGTTTTTGCCTGATCCATGGTGATTCCGCTTGCGCGAAAACCACTTCCGGGGCGCCCGCAGTAATTTTCTGATTTACGTACATCAAATTTTCCTCTAAGGCTCTCTCCCGGAGGAAATATGCGCCCGACAGTTCACGATATTGCTGCTGCGGCAGGGGTCAGCCTTGCGACCGTCGACCGCGTGTTGAACCAGCGCGCCGGTGTCCGGACTGTGACACGCGAAAAGGTGGAGCAGGCGATCGAACGCATCGGCTATGTTCGTGATGTCGCCGCCGCCAATCTCGCCAAGAGCCGTATCTATCCCTTCGTCTTCATCCTGCCCTTTGGCGACAATTCCTTCATGCGCGGGCTTGAGGCGCAGGTGCGCGCGGCGATCGGCCGTTCGGCTGTCGAGCGCACCGACATTTCCATCGTCTCCGTCCCGGCGTTCAATGCCGAAGCATTGGTCGCGGCTTTGGATGAGGCGCGTGCACGATCTCCAGCCGGGGTGGCGGTCGTGGCAATCGATTCTCCCGATGTCGTCGCCGCCGTCGATCGCCTGCGGTCAGATCGTATTCCGGTTGTCACCCTGGTTTCCGATCTGGCGGGTTCGAAGCGTGATCATTTCGCCGGCGTCGACAACATCGCCGCGGGCCGCACGGCAGCAAGCCTGATGGGACGCTTTCTCGGTGGCCGGTCCGGGCCGGTCGCAGTGCTGGCCGGTTCGATGCTGGTGCGCGACCATCGCGAACGTCTCGATGGTTTCTGCGCTGTCATGAAGGAGAGTTTCGCAGGGCATGCCGTGCTGCCGGTCATCGAAGGGCAGGACGATCCCGCTTTGGCGGAGCGGCTTGTCGGCGAGGCGCTTGCCGCATCGCCGGAGATCGCCGGTATCTACAGCCTCGGTGCCGGTAATCGCGGTCTGATCGCCGCCTTGAAGCATAAAAGTAGCGGCTCGCCGGTCTGCGTCATCGCCCATGAACTGACGCAGCATACGCGGGCGGCGCTGAATGACGGGCTGATCGACGCGGTTCTCAACCAGGACGCCGGTCATGAGGTGCGCAGCGCCATCCGCGTGCTGAAGGCAAAGGCCGACGGCGTCGCTGTCATCGGCGCGCAGGAGCGTATCCGGATCGACATTTTCCTGAAAGACAACCTGCCCTTCGAAGAGGGCAGCGAAACAGATGCGCCTTTTGAGCGAGGCAGCAATCAAGAGCCCGAACAGGGCAGGCAAGACTAGGGAGACCACCATGTATCTCGGCATCGACCTCGGCACCTCCGGGGTGAAGGCACTGCTGATCGATGACGGCCAGCGGGTCGTCGGCTCGGCATCCGGTGCCATGGATGTGTCGCGTCCGCACCCCGGATGGTCGGAGCAGGATCCGGCTCAGTGGGTCAGCGCAACCGAAGAGGCGATCGCCGGGTTGAAGGCGGCCCATCCCAAGGAGCTGGCCGCCGTCAAGGGCATCGGCCTTTCCGGCCACATGCATGGCGCGACGCTTCTCGATGACAACGACAGGGTTCTGCGCCCCTGCATTCTCTGGAACGATACGCGCAGCCACAAGCAGGCGCTGGCGCTCGATGCCGATCCGCAGTTCAGGAGGCTGACCGGCAATATCGTCTTTCCGGGATTCACGGCACCGAAGCTCGCTTGGGTAGCCGAAAACGAGCCCGATATCTTCGACAAGGTCGACTGGGTCCTGCTGCCGAAGGATTATCTGCGCCTGTGGCTGACCGGTGAACATATTTCCGAAATGTCGGATTCGGCCGGCACGTCCTGGCTCGACACAGGCAAACGCGCCTGGTCTGAAAGCCTGCTCGATGCGACCGGGCTGACCGAAAGCCATATGCCGTCGCTGGTTGAGGGCACCGAATTTGGCGGCACGCTGAAGGCCGATCTTGCCGCCAGATGGGGCATGGGTAGCGGCGTCATCGTTGCCGGCGGGGCGGGGGACAATGCTGCGTCCGCCTGCGGCATGGGCACGGTCGGCGAAGGCCAGGCGTTCGTGTCGCTTGGCACTTCCGGCGTGCTGTTTGCCGCCAATGCCAGCTATCTGCCCAATCCGGCCAGCGCCGTGCATGCGTTCTGCCATGCCCTGCCCAACACCTGGCACCAGATGGGCGTCATCCTCTCGGCAACCGATGCGCTCAACTGGCATTCGCAGATCACCGGCAAGAGTGCAGCCGAGCTGACAGCAGAGCTTGGCGACAGCCTCAACGCGCCTTCCGGCGTCACTTTCCTGCCGTATCTCTCTGGCGAGCGCACGCCGTACAATGACGCAGCCATCCGCGGTGTCTTTGCCGGGCTAGGCCATGAAAGCAGCCGCGTGGTTCTGACCCAGGCCGTGCTGGAAGGCGTTTCCTTTGCGCTTCGCGATAGTCTCGAGACCCTGCGCGTGGCTGGCACCACTCTGTCCCGGGTCACCGCCATCGGCGGTGGTTCACGCTCGCGCTACTGGTTGAAGTCGATCGCGACTGCACTCGACCTGCCCGTCGATGTTCCTGCCGATGGCGATTTTGGTGCCGCTTTCGGCGCCGCCCGTCTCGGCCTTGTTGCTGCGACAAAGGCTGATCCGCTGTCGGTGTTCACGGCTCCGACGACTGCGGAAACGGTTCAGCCGGAGGCTTCCCTGCGTGGCGCCTATGAGGATGCCTACCAGCGCTATCGCCGCGTCTATCCGGCGATCAAGTCCGCAATGTTGTAACGCATTGCCCCCACCCCTCTCCCTGCAAGCGGGGAGGGGCGTAACCGAATTTTGCCGCTTGTTCCTTCACCCGTCACGACGGGGAGAAGGTACCCGCCCTTCCTGTCAAACAGCTAGGGGCGGATGAGGGGCATAGTGAGATCCAATTGCAAACCGAGAGGAAACACCCATGAGCACAGGTTTTTTCGGCGATATCGCCAAGATCAAATATGAAGGCCCCGACAGCACCAACCCGCTGGCCTTTCGCCACTACAATCCCGACGAAATCGTCATGGGCAAGCGCATGGAAGAACATCTGCGCTTTGCGGTTGCCTATTGGCACACGTTCGTCTGGCCGGGCGGCGACCCCTTTGGTGGTCAGACGTTCGAGCGCCCCTGGTTTGAAGACAGCATGAAGGCAGCCAAGCTGAAAGCCGACGTTGCCTTCGAATTCTTCTCGCTGCTCGGTGTGCCCTTCTATTGCTTCCATGACGCCGACGTGCGCCCGGAAGGCCGGAATTTTGCCGAGAATACCAAAAACCTCAACGAGATCGTCGATTACTTCGCCAAAAAGCAATCCGACACCGGCGTCAAGCTGCTCTGGGGCACGGCCAACTTGTTCTCCCACCGCCGGTATATGTCAGGTGCTGCCACCAACCCGGATCCGGATGTCTTTGCCTTTGCTGCGGCAACGGTGAAGACCTGCATGGATGCGACGCTGAAGCTTGGCGGCGACAATTACGTGCTGTGGGGCGGCCGCGAAGGCTATGAGACCCTGCTCAACACCAACCTGAAGCAGGAACTCGACCAGCTCGGCCGCTTCGTCAACATGGTCGTGGAATACAAGCACAAGATCGGCTTCAAGGGTGCGATCCTGATCGAGCCGAAGCCGCAGGAGCCGACCAAGCATCAGTATGATTACGACGTTGCGACGGTCTATGGCTTCCTCAAGACCTACGGCCTTGAAAACGAGGTCAAGGTCAATATCGAGCAGGGCCATGCGATCCTCGCCGGCCATTCCTTCGAGCATGAGCTGGCGCTTGCCAATGCCTTCGGCATCTTCGGTTCGATCGACATGAACCGCAACGATTACCAGTCCGGCTGGGATACCGACCAGTTCCCCAACAACGTTCCGGAAATGGCGCTCGCCTATTACCAGGTCCTGTCCGGCGGCGGCTTCAAGACCGGCGGCACCAATTTCGATTCGAAGCTGCGCCGTCAGTCGATCGATCCGGAAGACCTGCTGATCGGTCACATCGGCGGCATGGATTGCTGCGCCCGGGGCCTGCGCGCG
The DNA here is from genome assembly GCF_025847205.1 of Pararhizobium sp. YC-54. Taxonomy (GTDB): domain Bacteria; phylum Pseudomonadota; class Alphaproteobacteria; order Rhizobiales; family Rhizobiaceae; genus Pararhizobium. Next base: position 70,724 of record NZ_JAOYTH010000004.1, read on the forward strand.
GCCGCGAAAATGGTCGAGGACAAGGCGCTGTCGGGCCCGCTCGACGCACGCTACGCCGGCTGGCAGTCGCCAGAGGGCCAGAAGCGCCTGACCAGCATGTCGCTGGAAGAAATCGCGGCCTATGTCGAAAAGACCGATCTCAACCCGCAGCCGAAGTCCGGCAAGCAGGAACTGCTCGAAAACGTCGTCAATCGCTACGTCTGATTGCCGTTGCAGGGTTGCCAAGCGAGGGGCGCGCCGGTGGCGCGCCTTTTTCATGAGATGGCGGTTTTGGTGCTTGAAACAACCTCGGTTCGTGGTCGAGCAGATCAATGCCGCAACCCACGATCTGATGCGCGTCAGCACGACGCTCAAGAATCTCGCCAACAGTTCACGGTTTCAAGCTGGCGTCCTATCGGCGTGGTGTCGCGCCGCGCGCTACGCCTCAGTGGTCAAACCGCAGGATTGAATGACGGAGTGCTGGGCCGAAAGGGTCAGCGCTTCGTCCATTTCAGCGAGGGGGCGGAGACCGAGTTGCGGACCACCAGATCGGGACGAAGCAGGATTTCCGTTTCCGGCGGCCGGCCGTCGGACAGGAGTTCCAGCAACAGCGCCATCGCATGCTTGCCGATCGCCGTTCGCGGCTGGCGAATGGTGGTCAGCGCAGGCGACATGAAGCTTGCCTGCGGCACATCGTCAAAACCTGTCACGGAAAAATCGCGCGGAATATCGTAGCCACGCGCTCCAAGGCCGATCATCACGCCGATTGCCGTCTGGTCGTTGACGCACATGAAGGCCGTCGGCAGCGTGTCGCGCATGAAAAGCTGCTCGACCGCCAGCCGGCCGCTTTCGATCGTACCGTCGCCTTCAAAGACGATGCGCTGATCGGCGCTGACATTGGCCGCGTCCAGTCCGGCCTCGTAGCCCATCCGGCGCCGGCAATAGGCAAGCCGGGTGCGGGAATCGCCGACGAAGGCGATCTTGCGGTGACCTTCGGCGAGAAGCAGATCGATCACCTTGCGCGCACCCTCGGTATCGTCGACGCCGACATAGGGAATGCCGCCATTGAAGACCGGCTCGAAGACGCCGACGCTGGGCGGCAGCCGTGCAGTCATCGACTGATGGCCGAAGGGCAGGATGCCGGTGAACAGGATCAGCCCGGCGGCCTGGTTGGAATTGAGGAATTTCAGATATTCCAGCCCGCGCTGGGCATCGTTCTGGGTATGGCCGATCAGCACGCCGTAACCGTGCGAGCGCGCTTCGTTCTCCAGACCGACGAGAATATTGGAGAAATTCGGATCGCCGATATCGGGCGCCACTACCAGAATCATGTTGGAGCGGCCAAGCCTGAGGCTGCGCGCCATGGCGTTGGTGGTGTAGCCGGTGATGGCAATGGCCTGGCTGACCTTGAGCCGCGTCGAATTGGCGACTTTCTCCGGCATATGGATCGCGCGCGACACTGTCGCGATCGACACTTCCGCGATCCGGGCGACGTCTTCAATGGTTGCCGGCGTGGAATTCGACACTGCGCTCTGCCTTGGTTTTAGTCTCGGCGGGACACTACACAGACTTGCCCGGAGGTCAAAGCCTGCCCGAAGAATTTCTCTGTTATGCCCTGATGTAAACCTTTACACGACCTATGTAAAGGTTTACATAGCATTCAAGCGGATGGGAGCCGCAGGGAGGTATTCATGAATTCGCAGGCTAGCGGCGCCGGTGACGGCGCGGTCGTGCTGTCCGCAAGGCGCATCAGCAAGTCGTTCAGCGGCGTGCAGGTTCTGTTCAGCGTCGACTTCGATCTGCGTGCCGGTGAAATCCATGCCTTGATGGGCGAAAACGGCGCCGGAAAATCCACGCTCGTCAAGATTCTTTCCGGCTTCGAACAGCCGACATCCGGCGAAATCATCCTCGATGGACATCCGGTCAAGCTGCCGCCGAACGGTGCTGCAGAAGCGCTTGGCATCGTCATCATTCACCAGGAATTCAATCTCGCCGAGCACCTGACCGTGACCGAGAGCCTGTTTCTCGGCCGCGAAGTCACCCGCTTCAGCGTGCTCGACCGCAAATATATGCGGGCTGAGGCGCGGCGCGTGCTCGATCTGCTCGGCTCGCATGTCGATGAGAATGCGATGATCAGTTCGCTGTCCATTGCCGACAAGCAGATGGTGGAGATCGCCAAGGCCATCAGCCGCGATGCGCGCGTCGTGTTCATGGACGAGCCGACCGCCGTCCTGTCGCGCGAAGAAACCAATTTCCTGTTCAAGCAGGTTCGCAAGCTGCGCGACCAGGGCACGAGCTTTGTCTTCGTATCGCACAAGCTCGATGAGGTCATGGAGTTGACGGACCGGGTGACGGTGCTGCGCGACGGCCAATGGATCAAGACCTCGCCGACATCGATCCTCGACGGCGAATCGATTGCCCAGCTGATGGTCGGGCGCGAACTGTCGAAGCTTTATCCGGCCAAGCGCGAACCCAATGTCGATGAAGAGATCGTACTCAGCGTCGATGCGCTGTCGACGGGCTATGTCAAGGACGCGAGTTTCGAAATCCGCAAGGGCGAGATACTCGGGTTTTCCGGCATGATTGGCTCTGGCCGCACCGAGCTGATGGAGGCGATTGCCGGGCTGCGGTCGCGCACCTCCGGCGAGGTGATCATCCGCGGTGAGACGGTCCCGTCAGGCGATGTGCATGCAGCCAATCGGCGCGGCCTTGCCTATATGACCAAGGACCGCAAGTCGAAGGGTCTGCTTCTCAATTCGCGTATGACCGCCAACCTGACGCTGCAGTCTCTCGAAAATCACGGCAAGCTCGGCTATCTCAGCCCCGCCAGCGAGGCACAGGCGCTGGCGCGTGCGCGCCGCCGCTTCGATATCCGGGTGCGCGACGGCAATGTGGTGGCCGGCCGCATGTCGGGCGGCAACCAGCAGAAGCTACTGCTGGCCAAGGTCATGGAGACCGAGCCCGAGATCATCATCATCGACGAGCCCACCCGTGGCATCGATGTCGGCACCAAGCAGCAGATCTATCATTTCATCTCGGCGCTGGCGCGCGACGGCCGCTCGATCATCGTCGTTTCGTCGGAAATGCCGGAGGTTATCGGCCTTTGCACCCGCGTTGCTGTCATGCGGGAAGGACGGATCGTCGGGATGCTGGAGGGCGATGAAATCTCCGAACAGGAGATCATGCGCTATGCGGCCGGACTGAAGAAAAAGGCGGCCTGAACCGCGCGGGCGCGGGCAGGGCATTCAGAACAAACCCCAGGGATAAGGGGACGGGAGGTTGGATTGGACACGAGCGTGAATGAGGAAATCCGGGAAATCCACCGCAGGAGCTGGCGGGATATCGACCTGCGGGCCGTGGCGCCGTTCGCCGCACTGGTGCTGCTGCTGATCCTCGGTGCCATCGTCAATCCGAATTTCATCGGCATCAACAACCTTGCCAATGTCGCAACGCGCAGCGCCTTCATCGCCATCATCGCGATCGGCGCAACCTTCGTGATTTCGTCTGGTGATCTCGACCTGTCCGTGGGATCGATGGTGGCCTTCGTCGCCAGCCTGATGATCATCTTCATGAATTCTGGCGTCATTGCCGATCCGGCCCTGATGCTGACCGCAGCCGTGCTCTTTGCAGTGATTGCAGGCTCCCTTTGCGGCCTCGCAAATGGACTGATCACAACGGTCGGCAGGATCGAGCCGTTCATCGCAACGCTTGGCACCATGGGCATCTATCGCGGCCTGACCACGTGGCTGTCGCAGGGCGGAGCGATCACGTTGAAGGACCCGGCCCTCCAGGAAATGTATCGTCCTGCCTATTTCGGCTATATCTTCGGCGTGCCGGTGCCAATCGTGGTCATCCTTGCGGTCACCTCGGTTGCGGCCTTCATTCTCTATCGCACCCGCTATGGCCGGCATGTCGTCGCCGTCGGCTCGAACGCTGATGTTGCGCGTTATTCCGGCATTCCGGTCAACCGGGTTCGCACCATTGCCTTCGTCATCCAGGGGCTTTGCGTCGCGATTGCGGTTCTCCTCTATGTACCGCGCCTTGGCTCGACCTCTGCGACCACCGGCATTCTGTGGGAACTCCAGGCGATCACGGCCGTCGTTGTCGGCGGTACGGCGCTGAAAGGTGGAGCCGGCCGGGTCTGGGGGACGATCTGCGGCGCCTTCATTCTGGAACTCGTCGGCAACATCATGCTGCTTTCCAATTTCATCAGCGAATATCTGATCGGCGCCATCCAGGGCACGATCATCATTGTTGCGATGCTCGTTCAGCGCTCGCTGGTACGGAAATCGTGAACGACCGGGTTCAGGGGGTCGCCCGGTCGCAAAGACTGCAAGACCCACATTCACTAGGGAGAGAGAAACATGCGTAAAGGACTATTGGGCGCTGCAGCCGTCGCCATGATGGCGCTGACCGGCGTGGCCCACGCGGAAGACAAGAAGGTCACGATCGGCGTTTCGATCCCGGCCGCCGACCATGGCTGGACCTCGGGTGTCGTGTTCCATGCCGAGCGCGTCGCCAAGCTGTTGATGGAACAGCATCCGGGGCTCAACGTCATCGTCAAGACGTCGCCGGATCCGGCCAGTCAGGCCAATGCGGTACAGGACCTTGAAACCCAGGGCATCGACGCGCTGGTCATCCTGCCGTCCGACCCGGATCCGCTGGTCAACGCCATCAAGGAAGTCAAGGGCAAGGGCACGTTCGTCGCCATCGTCGACCGCGCTCCGTCAGTTAACGACAACACCGTCCGTGACCTTTACGTTGCCGGCAACAACCCGGCGCTTGGCCAGACGGCCGGCGAATACATCAAGGCAACGACGCCGGATGCTGAAGTCGTCGTCATCCGCGGCCTGCCGATCCCGATCGACCAGCAGCGCCAGGACGGCTTCGACAAGGGTATCGAAGGCTCCAACGTCAAGGTTCTCGATCGCCAGTTCGGCAACTGGAACCGCGACGACGCCTTCAAGGTCATGCAGGACTACCTGACCAAGTACCCCAAGATCGACGTCGTATGGTGCCAGGACGACGACATGGCTGTCGGCGTGCTGCAGGCCATCGATCAGGCCAAGCGCACCGACATCCAGTATGTCGTGGCCGGTGCCGGTTCGAAGGACATGATCAAGAAGGTCATGGACGGCGACAAGATGATCCCGGTCGACGTGCTCTATCCGCCGGCAATGGTTGGTACCGCGCTCGAAATGACGGTTGCCAATTTCTACGGCCAGGTTCCGGTTCGCGGCGTCTACACGATCGACGCGACGCTCGTGACCAAGGAAAACGCCAAGGACTTCTACTTCCCTGATTCACCTTTCTGATCTGCGAAACCGGAGCCGCCCGGGACATAATGACCGGGCGGTTTACCCATTCTCGATGTCATCCTCGGGCTTGACCCGAGGATCCATGCCGCAAGAATGGCGTGGATGGCCGGGTCAAGGCCGGCCATGACAAAGGAGAGGGCAGGCACCTGCCCAGAAGCTTCTGGCGTTTTTGCCGGTTCCCCGCGATTTCGCATTGCCCGACCCGCCAAAGGCCGATAGTTTTCGAAAATCTGCGGTACGTACCGCAAGAATATCTGCGACCGGCCGGGTTGAGCGGTCATTGTTTTGACGGAGGAAACGACAGATGAAGACCATCAAGGGCCCCGCGCTCTTTCTTGCACAATTCGCCGGCGATGCCGCTCCGTTCAACTCGTGGGATCAGATCACCAAATGGGCCGCCGATTGCGGCTACAAGGGTGTGCAGGTGCCGAGCTGGGATGGCCGCCTGATCGACCTGAAGAAGGCGGCCGAATCCAAGGCCTATTGCGATGAGTTCACGGGTGTGGCCCGTGACAACGGCATCGAGGTCACCGAGCTTTCCACGCATCTGCAGGGCCAGCTGGTTGCCGTGCATCCAGCCTATGACGAAGGCTTCGATGGCTTTGCCGTTCCGGAAGTGCGCGGCAACCCGAAGGCGCGCCAGCAATGGGCTGTCGAGCAGGTCAAGCTCGCATTGACCGCATCCAGGAACCTCGGTCTCAATGCCATGGCCAGTTTCTCGGGCGCGCTTGCCTGGCCTTATTTCTATCCGTGGCCGCAGCGCCCGGCTGGCCTGGTCGAGACGGCCTTCGATGAGCTTGCCCGCCGCTGGAAGCCGATCCTCGACCATGCCGAAGATTGCGGCATCGACATCTGCTACGAAATCCATCCCGGCGAAGACTTGCACGATGGCATCACCTACGAGATGTTTTTGGAGCGCACCGGCAACCATGCCCGCGCCAACATGCTCTACGACCCGTCGCACTATGTGCTGCAGTGCCTCGACTATCTGGAAAACATCGACATCTACAAGGATCGGATCCGGATGTTCCACGTCAAGGACGCGGAATTCAACCCGACCGGCCGGCAGGGCGTCTATGGCGGTTACCAGGGCTGGGTCAACCGTGCCGGCCGGTTCCGCTCGCTTGGTGATGGTCAGGTCGATTTCGGTGCGGTCTTCTCCAAGATGGCGGCCAACGATTTTGCCGGCTGGGCCGTGGTCGAATGGGAATGCGCGCTGAAGCACCCGGAAGACGGTGCTCGGGAAGGCGCCGACTTCGTCAAGCACCACATCATCCGCGTTACGGAAAAAGCCTTCGATGACTTCGCCGACGGCGGAACGGACGAGGCGGCCAACCGGCGCATGCTCGGGCTTTAGTCTCTTTCGAGGTTGCTATTCACCCCCCTCTGTCGGCGACGCCGACATCTCCCCCTCAAGGGGGGAGATTGGCCGCGGGTAATATTTGTCCCTTCAAGGGAAAAGAATGATCTCCCCCCCCCTTGAAGGGGAGATGTCACGCAGTGACAGAGAGGGGGGAAGCTCCCCGCAAACACAAAACACATCCAAGGAGAACACCATGGCAATCGAAGGAACCACAGAGGTTCGCGAAAAACGCATCCGTCTCGGCATGGTCGGCGGCGGCTCGGGCGCTTTCATCGGCGCGGTCCACCGCATGGCCGCGCGGCTTGACGATCATTTCGAACTGGTCGCGGGCGCGCTCTCATCGACACCGGAAAAGGCCAAGGCCTCCGGCGCGGAACTTGGGCTTGACCCGTCGCGCAGCTATTCCGATTTCAAGGAAATGGCGATCCGCGAGGCCAAGCTGAAGAACGGCATCGAGGCCGTCGCGATCGTCACACCGAACCATGTGCACTACGAGGCCGCCAAGGAATTCCTGAAGCGCGGCATCCATGTGATCTGCGACAAGCCGCTGACCTCGACGCTGTCCGATGCCAGGAAGCTGAAGAAGCTGGCGGATGAGAGCGACGCCCTGTTCGTTCTGACGCATAATTACACCGGTTATCCGATGGTCCGTCAGGCCCGCGAGATGATCGAGAATGGCGATATCGGCGCCGTCCGCCTCGTGCAGATGGAATATCCGCAGGATTGGCTGACCGAGAATATCGAACAGTCCGGCCAGAAGCAGGCGGCATGGCGCACCGATCCGTCGAAGTCGGGCGCTGGTGGCTCGACCGGCGATATCGGTACCCACGCCTATAATCTCGGCGCCTTCGTTTCCGGTCTGGAGCTTGAAGAGCTTGCAGCCGATCTCGACAGTTTCGTCGAAGGCCGGGCGCTGGATGACAACGCTCATGTGATGATGCGTTTCAAGGCAAGGAACGGCCAGCGCGCCAAGGGCATGCTGTGGTGCAGCCAGGTCGCTCCCGGCCACGAGAACGGACTGATGGTCCGCGTCTACGGCACCAAGGGCGGGCTGGAATGGACGCAGAAGGATCCGAACTATCTCTGGTACACGCCGTTCGGCGAACCGAAACGGCTGATCACCCGTGCCGGTGCAGGCTCGGGTCCTGCCGCCGCGCGCGTGTCCCGCATCCCGTCGGGCCATCCGGAAGGCTATCTCGAAGGCTTCGCCAATATCTACACCGAAGCCGCACGCGCGATCTTTGCCAAGCGCAAGGGCGAGGCGGCCGATCCGGCTGTCATCTATCCGACAATCGACGATGGCATGAAGGGCATGGTGTTCGTCGATGCCTGCGTCCAGTCCTCCAGGCGCAACGGGGCTTGGGTGAAGGTTTAGGTTGCTTGGCGATCTTTATCCGGTTCGCGCTTGCTGCTATGCTAACTGTTATCATCTCTTGTCGCAGACAAGAAAAGGACATGGCATGGCGAGCAGCGCCAATCTCGGGCAGCATCTGGAAGACTACGTGACCGATCTGGTGAAAAGCGGGCGCTACAACTCTCGCAGCGAAGTGCTGCGAGAGGGCGTGCGCCTGATCGAGGATCGCGAGAAACGGCTGGCGGCGCTAGACTTGTCGATCGCCCGTGGGCTTGCGGATATCGAGGCTGGGCGGCTGAAACCTGCGAGGGATGTGCTGGCGCGCCTCGCAGCCAAATATGAAGACGAGGCGAAAGACGGCGATCGGTGATCGTCGTTTTCACCGACGCCGCCGAGAGGGATATCGAGCACATCGGCGACTATATCGCCTGCGACAATCCGGCTCGTGCCGGGACTTTTGTCCGGGAACTGATCGATCGCTGCGAGCGGCTGGCTCAATCGCCCCATGCCTTTCCGCTTGTGCCGCGTTACGCCCATGCCGGAGTTCGGCGGCGTCCCTATAAGGGCTATCTGATCTTTTATCGGATCGGCAGTGGCAGGATCGAAATCCTGCATATTCTGAATGGTGTCCAGGACTATGATGCCATTCTTTTTCCTGAAACATGAGTAGCTCATCCTTGCCACGGCCTATGATCCTCACCTGTCGAGGCTCAAAGCCTTGCCAAACTTCGCCGAACGCGAGGTTGACTTTTCCATAAACCGCTTTACTGCAACGTTGCAGGTAGAGTTTTTTCGTCGGAGCATTCATGATCAATCCCAAGACCCTTGCCGCCCGCTTCCCCGGCGATTTCATTTTCGGTGTCGCGACCGCCTCCTTCCAGATCGAGGGCGCCACCAAGGCCGATGGCCGCAAGCCGTCCATCTGGGACGCCTTCTGCAACATGCCGGGCCGGGTCTATCAGGGCCACAATGGCGACATCGCCTGCGATCATTACAATCGGCTGGATGAAGATCTCGACCTGATCCAGAGCCTCGGCGTCGAGGCCTACCGCTTCTCGATTGCCTGGCCGCGCATCATTCCGGAAGGCACCGGGCCGATCAACGAGAAGGGGCTGGATTTCTACGATCGCCTCGTCGACGGCCTGAAGAAGCGCAACATCAAGGCGTTCGCCACGCTCTACCATTGGGACCTGCCGCTCTCGCTGATGGGCGACGGCGGCTGGACGGCGCGTTCGACCGCCTACGCCTACCAGCGCTATGCCAAGACGGTGATCTCTCGCCTCGGCGATCGGCTGGATGCGGTCGCGACCTTCAACGAGCCATGGTGCTCCGTCTGGCTCAGCCATCTCTGGGGCATCCATGCGCCGGGCGAGCGCAACATGGATGCGGCGCTTCATGCGCTGCATTTCACCAATCTCGCCCATGGCCTCGGCGTCGCCACCGTTCGTGAATTGCAGCCAAACCTGCCGGTCGGCATCGTCATCAACCCGATGCACATCTATGCCGGCAGCGATAGCGCCGAGGACAAGGCGGCCGCCGAGCGGGCTTTCGATTTCCACAACGGCGTGTTCTTCGGCCCGGTCTTCAAGGGCGAATATCCGGAAAGCTTTCTTTCGGCACTTGGCCATCGCATGCCGGCAATCGAGGATGGCGACATGGCGACGATCAGCCAGAAGACCGACTGGTGGGGCGTCAACTACTATACGCCGATGCGCGTTTCGCATGACCCGGCCGCGAGCGCCGAATTCCCGGCAACGGTCAGTGCCAAGCCGGTCAGCGACGTGAAGACCGATATCGGCTGGGAAGTGTTTCCGCAGGCGCTGGGCGATCTTATCCGCACGGTCAATGACCGGTATGCGCTACCGGATTGTTACATCACCGAGAACGGCGCCGCCTACAACATGGGCGTCGAAAACGGCGTCGTCGACGATCAGCCGCGCCTCGACTATATCGCCGACCATCTGGCGATGACGGCGGACCTGATCAAGGAAGGTTATCCGATGAAGGGCTATTTCGCCTGGAGCCTGATGGACAATTTCGAATGGGCGGAGGGCTACAAGATGCGCTTCGGCATCGTCCACGTCGACTACGACACCCAGGTCCGCACCATCAAGAAGAGCGGTTACTGGTACAAGGAACTGGCGGAGCAGTTTCCGAAGGGCAACCACAAGGCCGGGTGACAGTGAGGCACCTGCCGCATCATCGCGGAAACGATGATGCGGAGGGCTGGAAGCCCTTCAGGGCTCAGCTTCCCAGATGCCGTTCGCCGCGCTGTTTTGCCAATTCCATCTGGCGCTGCCTTTGGCGGTAGCGCTGGCGGTCCTCCTCGGTGCGAGTATCGTGGCAATGGATGCAGGTGACGCCATGCTCGTGATGCGGTGACAGAAGGTCCTGCGGCGTCAGCGGCTGGCGGCAGGCGTGACACAGCGTGTGCTCGCCTTCCTTCAGGCCGTGGGTCACCGACACCCGGTCGTCGAAGACGAAGCAGGCGCCGTCCCACAGGCTTTCCTCTTCCGGCGTTTCCTCCAGATATTTCAGGATGCCGCCCTTGAGGTGATAGACTTCGTCAAAACCCTGCTCTTTCATGAAGGCCGTCGCCTTCTCGCAGCGGATGCCGCCGGTGCAGTACATGGCGATCTTCGGCTTGTTGTGGAGACCGGTGTTGTTCTTCACCCATTCGGGAAAATCGCGGAAACTCTTGGTGTTCGGATCGACCGCGCCGCGGAACATGCCGATGGCCGTCTCGTAATCGTTGCGGGTGTCGATCACCAGCGTGTCCGGATCGGAAATCAGCGCGTTCCAGTCCTTGGGCGCCACATAGGTGCCGACGATCTTGTTGGGGTCGATATCCTCGACGCCCATGGTGACGATTTCCTTTTTCAGCCGGGCCTTCATGCGCAGGAACGGCATGGAGGACGCCCAGCTTTCCTTGTGCTCGAGGCCCGCGAATTCAGGCTGGGCGCGCAGGAAGGCGAGGACGGTCCTGATGCCCGTTTCCGGTCCGGCGATCGTACCGTTGATGCCTTCATGGGCGAGCAGCAGCGTGCCCTTGACGCCGTTATCGTCACAGATCGTCTGCAGCGGTTCACGAAAGTCGGCGAACCGCTCGAACGAGGCGAAATGGTAAAGCGCCGCCACCAGAAACTGGCCACTGGCTTCCGGGCGAGGGGTTTTGATCGTGTCTGTCATGCGGCGTGAAATACAGCTTTCCGGCCGCGCACGCAATCGGGGTATGCGGCCGGTATAGAGGTGGTCAAGCGGCCTCGGGCGTGAAGATCCGCAATCGATGGCCGTCCGGATCGGCGCAGGTGAATGTATAACCAGAGTTCGACGAGATGGGCGCCTGCAAGATCGTGACACCTTTCTTGCGCCATTCATCGTGAAGCGCATCGACGCCTTCACGGCCGGCGACGAAAATCGGCAGCTCTGCGTCGTTGGCGTTCATGGCGGCCGGCAGCATCTTCTTCTTCGCCTTGAGGCCAAGTTTCAACGCGTCGTTCATCTGGACGACCGCATAAGTCGGCGACAGTTCCAGCGGCATCGCACCGAACATTGCCATGTAGAAAACGGCGCTGTCGGCGGGGCTTTCGACAGGGAGAATATAATCGGTTTTCATGGCAGTCTCCTCTCGGTGGCTTCGGAGAATTCATCTATCCTGTCATGCTGCCAGTTTGTGGCAGTAGGATCACATGTCCTGAGTTACATGATGGACGCGCCGCCATTCCGCCAGCAGCCGGTCGCGCCGGCGCGGAATGCGGATGTCGGTAACCGTCATCGTGGTGAACCGGTCGGTGCGGAAATGACGAAAGTCATTGCGCAATTCGCACCAGGCCGCAACCACGCGGGTTTCCTCGAAGTAGGCAAGCGCAAAAGGCCAGATGCGTCGCGTCGTCGGCTGCCCGTTGACGTCGGCATAGTCGATGTCGATCTTCATGCCATACCGGATAGCCTCCCGAATGGCGGGAAAGTCGGTGGTTCCGAGACGCAAATCGCGCGTGTTGTAGACCAGCAGCGAATTCGTCTCCAGTTCGTGGCGCATATCGGCAGGCAGCACCGCGGCAATCTTTGCCAGCGCATTGCGCGCCGCATCCTTCAACTCGTCGTCGGTCCGCGCCGCCACCCAGCGAGCGCCAAGGACAAGAGCTTCGATCTCCTCTTCGCTGAGCATCATCGGCGGCATCAGGAAGCCGGGTTTGAGCACATAGCCGAAGCCGGGCGCGCCCTGAATGTCGGCGCCTTGCGCCTGCAGCGTGGCGATGTCGCGGTACAGCGTCCGGATGCTGATACCCATGCGTTGCGCAAGCGCGCTGCCGCTCACCGGCCGCCGGTAGGTGCGCAGAAGCTGGATGAGGTCGAGAAGCCGGGTGGAGCGGGACATGCCTCAACCATACTGTCATGGAATGGCAGTATCAATGATGGCGAGTGCGGGTTAGGCCGCATCTTGCCATAAAAGGCTGATCGTGCGGCTTTCCTCTTTCGGATCGTCACGGAAAACGGAATCGGCAACCTTCAACGCTGCTTCCCGTAGAAATTTCTGCCGGGTAATCACGGCCGATAGGAGATATGCAACGTCCTCGCTCTTTCCGAAAAGATGCGGCTGCTCGTCAGCGAGGGAAGCGAGCAGCGCGAGATCGTTGTGACGGCCGAGCAGATCGACGATTTTCGTTACTTCGATCCGCTTTGCATGCATCGCCGAGGGCCAGAGACGTTGCAACAGATCAAGATAGAAACGGTAGTCCTGGCTACGTTTGCGCAGCTCATGAAACAGATGTGCATCGGTGGTGTCCGTACAGGCTTCCCGCGCCGCAGCGGCTCTCTCCAGCGTCTTGCGCCAACCCTTGGCAATGCGTTTGGCGCCCTTTTTGCTGCCATCCTGAAACGTGATGCTTGAGAGCGCGTCCAGCGCCCGGTGACAGGTTGTGATCGCTGCTGCCACGGTCTTTTCCAGCAGGTTCCCGTCGTCGGCATGTTCGTCGCGTCGGGCGATCAACATCTTGCCGATCCGTTTCAGTGCCGCGCGCTCGTCGCCGTTGCCGGCATGTTCCACGAGATACTGGCAGACTTCGACGAGGGCGGTCGCATCGCGGGAGGTCGAAAGCGTTCTTGCCATATTGCGGATACGGGCATTTTCCGAGCGCCGGAATGCAGGTATGTCGGCGGCGGCGAGGCGATAGAGGGAGCGAAGTCTTTTGAAGTTCTTTCGGGCATCGTGGATCGCCTCCGCCAGCCCCTGCGGACGACCCGTCAGTGTGTTGATGGCGAGCGTCAACTGCTCGGTTCCGACGGCTTTGAATTCCGCCGTGAAATGGTCAGAAGGGCGAATATGATAGCTCATGATCTGCCTTCGATACCAACGGACTGGTTGAGAGATACTGGTTCGAGTACTGCGGGTCGCCGGTCACCTCGGTACCCAGCCAGGAGGGGAGGTCCGGCGTGTCGCCTTCGGCATCGAGTTCGACTTCGGCGACGATAAGCCCTTCGTGCGCACCGCCATAGACATCGACCTCCCAGACAAAGCCGCAATGCTCCAGCTCGTAGCGGGTCTTTTCGATGATCAGGCCAACGGCTTTCGACATCATTTCCTTGGCGTCGGCAACCGGGATCTCGTATTCGAATTCGTCCCGCGTCATCGAGCCGGCGCCGATCTTGATCGTCAATTTCGCTCGCTTCTCGTCCATCAGACGCACGCGCACGGAACGGTCGTCCATGGTGACGATATAGGCCTGCAGAAAGCGCGTGCCGCCATCTGCAGCCTTGCGCCAGCCGTCGGACGCCACCAGAAACTTGCGTTCAATTTCCTTGGCCATTGATAAGTCTGCCGTTTCTTCCTTCAATCGCGCCCAGACTACAGGATTGTGACGCGGGGACAAGCAAGCAGTTCAGGCTGCTCCCGGCTTTTGCATCGCGTTGAGCGGCCTGCATTGTCAAGCATGCGTCACCATGTCCGAATAGGTTCGGCGGATCCCGTTCGGTATCGACAAAAGCCGACGGGAAGAGTATTCGAACCTCACTTCAATCGTTTTAAAAGGGCAGTCCGGCATGAGCGAGAAAACCGATAGACTTCTTTCCGTCCTGAAATTGCAGCCGGTCGTTCCGGTGCTGATCATCGATGACGTCGCAACCGCCGTGCCGTTGGCGCGTGCCCTTGTCGCCGGTGGTTTGAAGGCGATCGAAATCACTCTGCGCACGACTGCGGCCCTTGAGGCCATACGCGCCGTTGCCAACGAAGTCGAAGGCGCCGTCGCCGGTGCCGGAACCATCCTCAATGCCGCGCAATACGAGGCGGCTGTCGAGGCGGGTTCGCAATTCATCGTCAGCCCCGGCACGACGCAGGAACTGATCGACGCGGCCAACGATTCCGACATTCCGCTTCTGCCGGGTGCCGCCACCGCCAGCGAAGTCATGGGCCTGCGCGAAGAAGGCTACAAGGTGATGAAGTTCTTCCCGGCCGAACAGGCGGGCGGCGCTGCTTACTTGAAGTCGCTGTCTTCGCCGCTTGCCGGCACCTTGTTCTGCCCGACCGGCGGTATTTCGCTGTCGAATGCGAAGGATTATCTGTCGCTGCCCAACGTCGTCTGCGTCGGCGGGTCCTGGGTCGCGCCGAAGGAACTGGTCGCCAGGGGCGATTGGGCCGGCATTACAAAGCTCGCTGCGGAAGCGTTCGCGCTGCGGGGCTGATCGCCCCTTTCGCATCCGGGGGCTTCTCCATGGGCAACGACCCCGGGACGGTATGCGGCCTTCATTCCACCCTGCGTGAAGGCGGGGTGGAATGCGGTCCGTCACGCATCCCGTGATTGCGTCCTATTTGACTCGCGCTTTTATTTGTATTCCTCTCGTTGCATTCCTATGTCTCAATCCGACTTTAACCGGCCAAGGGAGTGTGACTGAATGTTTGACGCGAAAAAATTGCTGGATCAGTTTTTAGGTTCGCAGATCCCCGGTGCCGGCGGCACGGTGCGCGAGCGCGCCGGACAGGCGACGCAGCTGGCCAAGGACAATCCGCTGGCCGCCGGCGCCATCGCCGCGGTCCTGCTCGGCACGGGGACCGGCCGTCAGGTTACGGGCTCTGCCCTGAAGCTCGGCGGCCTCGCCGCTATCGCCGGTCTTGGCTATCAGGCCTACAAGAATTACCAGGCCGGCAAGGAGCCTGTTGCACAGCCGGAGACACAGGCCCCGCCCGAACTCCTGCCGCCGCCGTCCGATTCCGGTTTCAGCACGGAACCCGCCGCCATCCGCAACGACTTCGTTCTCGTTCTTGTCCGCGCCATGATCGCCGCTGCCCGCGCCGATGGCCATATCGACGAGGCCGAGCGTGCCCGCATCATGGACAAGGTCAAGCTCTCCGGTCTCGATTCCGAAGCCGAACAGTTCCTCCACGAAGAACTGAGCAAGCCCGTCGATCTCGATGCGATCGTCGCGGCGGCCGTGACCGAGGAAGAGCGCGTCGAGCTTTATACCGCCTCGCGTCTGGCCATCGATGCCGACAGCCGGGCAGAGCGTGGCTATCTCGACCAGCTCGCCGGACGCCTCGGCCTTGCCGATGCGCTGATCGATCATATCGAGGCGACCGTTTCGGCGGCCAAGACCCCGGTTGTCGAGGCTCAGGCAAACCCGGCACAAACGTCGGTGCCGCAAACCGGTCAACCGCCGATCAAGTCACCTTGGTGATCGATCCATCATCACTTTGCATTTGTGCGGATGCCTGAGCTGTCCTATGCCAGCATCAACGCCTTTGTCATGACCGGTCCGGCAGCGCCCGTACCGGTCGCAAGGCTGAGATCTCTGCTGGAGTCTGCAGATGCGTGATTTGACCAATTGGACTGGTTGCCCGGCTCCAAAGCCGGTGGCTCTCGAAGGCCGTTACGTCCGGATCGTGCCCTATGATCGGGCAGCACATCTGGAGGCGCTGTGGCAGGCCTTTGGCGGTCTGGAGATCAATGCGCGCCTTCAATATTTCGCCCAGGATAATTTTCGTGGGATTGAGGATTTCGATGCCTGGCTGACGGCGGTGCAGAAATCCGGCTGGATCACCGAAGTGTTCTATGACAAGGCCAGTGGTGACGTCGTCGGCATGGCCAACTATATGCGGCCGGATCCGGCCAATGGCGTGGTCGAGGTCGGCGGTGTCGCCCATTCCTTCTCGATGGCCCGCTCGCCGCTATCGACCGAAGTGCACTATCTGATGGCCAAGCACGCCTTCGAGGATCTCGGCTACCGGCGTTACGAATGGAAATGCGACAACCGCAACGAGGCGAGCAAGAAGACGGCGACCCGCCTCGGTTTCAGCTTCGAAGGCGTCTTCCGCCAGCATATGCTGTCGAAGCGCGCCAATCGCGATACGGCCTGGTTTTCGATCATCGACGGCGAATGGCCTTTGCTCAACGCTTCTTTCGAAGCCTGGCTGTCGCCGGAGAATTTTGCCGCAGACGGCACGCAGAAGCGCAAGCTTGAAGATATCCGCGCCGAACTGGCGCAAAAGGAGACGGCATGACGACCCCGGAAAAGAAGGACCGCTCGCCGGTAGTAGCCGCGGCAGTCATCCTGCTTGTGGTCGGGGTTGGGTTCTTCCTCCTGCCGAAGATCATGCTCTGGCTCGGCACGTTCTCGCCCTGGCTGGCGGCGGCCTTCGGCGCCGTGTTCGTGCTCGCCTTCTTCCTGATCTTCTGGCTGCGGGCCCGCTACCAGCGGCGGCGCGGGCTCTGACCGGTTAGGGCAATTCCCGACGCAAAACCGCTGCGCACTTTTGTTGGAATTGCTTAGCCCTGCAGCGACGCCCCGAGCAGGACGATTCCCAGCACCAGCACCAGCAAGGCGCCGGATATTTCGATGCCGTTGCTGATGCGCATGGCCGATGAGCCGCTGGATGCGTAACGCACGGCCAGGTCCTTGGCTGTGACGGCCAGTGTCGCCAGCACCGAGACAGTGATTGCCGTGCCGATCGACATGGCAAAGACCGAAAGAACGCCGCCCAAGTAAAGCCCGTTCAGAAGCGCGAAGCTGAGCACGATCAGGGCGCCGGAGCAGGGCCGCAGGCCGACCGCGATGATCGCCGACCAGGCTTCGCGAAGTGCGAAGCGGTCGCCTTTCAGCATCGACGGATCAGGCGCATGGGCGTGACCGCAGGTATCGCAGACCTCGCCGGGGCCATGGCCATGGCCGTGGTCATGGGAATGATGTTCGTGGCCGTGGTGATGTCCGTGATCGTGATCGTGATCATGTGCCATTGCCGGAGCCAGACGGCGATCCCGCATGCCCCGCAATTTGCGAAACAGCAACCAGCCGCCGAAGGCCGCGATCAGCGCGTAGCTCACCACTTCGAGGAAGTGGGTCGCCTCAGTCATCGAGATCGATGATCCGCGCAGAACGAGATAGGCAGCGCCGACGAGAAGAATGGCAACGCCTCCCTGCATCATCGATGACAGGAACGACAGGAGCACGCCGCGTTTCAGTTCGGTCTCGTTGGCGATCATGTAGGACGAAATGACGGCCTTGCCATGGCCCGGGCCGGCGGCGTGGAAGACGCCATAGGCAAAGGACAGGCCGATCAGCGACCAGAGGTGCCAGGGGTTGTCCCGCATGGCTTTGATCGATTCCGTCAGCGTATGGTAGAAACGCTGCTGTTCCATGTTCACCCAGGCGAAGAAGCCGCCGAAGATGCCGGTCGTATTGATGGCCGGCTCGGCCGTGCCGATGCCGAGCGGCGATTGTGCGTGGACTACGGTTGCACACAGGGCGGCGGCCAGCGCCAGACCCAGCAGCCGCGCGGGACGGCGCCCCATCAGCATTTGAACTCGATTCGTGTGGCAAACATCTTCGACATGTCAGTCCCCGTCGGATCGTTGAAGAAGGCGTCGGTGAGGCTTGCCTGGTTCTGCGCAAGCACTTCATCCGGGTCGGGACGAACCACCTTGTGTTCGCAGGCATTCAGCTGATCGCCGACCGCGACAAGATCGCCGTCGGTCGGAAAATCCATCGCCGTGTACATGGTGGGGTCATAGACGCCGAACGACATGTTGCCCTTGAGCGGCATCGGCTCGGCGGGCTTGACGGCAAACATCAAGAGCAACTGCCCGTCCTTGTAGTCGGCGGTGATGCCATCCGGCTTGCTGACCTTCATGGTTTTGCCGTTGTCGGTGATCGTCGTGTAGTAGTTGTACTCTGCGAGAGAATCGAGAACCGTCTGGCCGACCTCCTGCAGTTCGTCGGGATCAAGCTGTGCATTGGAATTCTTGTCGAAATCCATCACTACGCTGGCAGAAAACAGCTCGTCGAAGCGCCAGACGTTGCGCAGCTCGGTGATCTGGTTGGTGGCATCGGCAACGATCTCCAGCCGGGCCTCGGCGAAAATATGCGGATGGGCAAGCGCTGCGCAGGGCACAAGCACGGCCGCTGCCGTCAGGATCAGGGACGATCGTTTCATTCTGTCATGATTCCTTTGGCTGTTCCGGCGACGCCGCATTCCTTGCAATGGATGTTAAATGGGACGGAATTGGGACTTTTGCCCGGCGGCAGTCGCGTCAATTTCCCGTGTTTTTGCGAAACCAGTTGTGCAGGAAATCGACGAGGGTGCGCACCTTGGTCGGCAGATAGCGGCGATGCGGGTAGATCGCGTAGATGCCGCGGTCTTTCGGGAGATAGTCTTCCAGAATGGAAACCAGCGTGCCGGCGGCGATCTTTGGACGAGCAATGAATTCGGGGACGCCGGAGATGCCGATGCCGGATTCAGCCGCACGCACGGCAGCCAGAGGGCTGTTGACCTCGATCGGTCCGCCGACCGGAACGCTGAAGCCGGTACCGTCGTGTTCGACAAAGCGCCAGTTGCTGTAGGAACGGCCGTTGGTATCGATGATGCAGGCGTGCCGAGAGAGTTCGGAGGGATGGGTGATGGGGCCGTTCTTTTCGAGAAACTCGGGCGATGCGCAGATCTTGACCTGAAAATCATCGAGCTTGCGGGCGATCAGCGTCGAATCCTCCAGCTTGGTGATGCGGATGGCCACGTCGAAGCCTTCCTCGACCAGATCGACGAAACGGTCGTCGGAGACGATTTCCAGCGACAGTTCCGGATGCGCCTTGCCGAAATCGATCAACGACTGGCCGATATCCGCATCGACGAAGGTGCGCGGTGCGGATATGCGCAGGCGGCCCTTGAGGTCGGAATTGCTGGCGCGGACGAGATCGGCGAGGTTATCGATCTCCTTCAGGATTTCCGATGCCGTCCGGTAGTAGGTATGCCCGGCTTCGGTCAGCGAAAACTGCCGGGTGGTGCGGTTGAGCAGAAGCGCGCCGAGTTCGTCTTCCAGCTCGCGCACATATTTGGACAGGAGCGCCTTCGAGCGGCCGACACGCCGGGCGGCTGCGGAAAACCCCTCGGCATCGACGACATCGATGAAGGCGCGAATGCGGGTCAGTGTATCCATCGGGCTGCTATTCCTGCCTGTTCGGGGCTGCCGCCCCGTTTGTGATTCGCTTTCTTCGCCGATGCAACGATAGACCGGCATTGCCGAAAGTCGAAGGACTGCCGCGCATGTTAACGATTGGCGTTTCGCCGACGGCCTGTGCAGCTTTCCAAAAGTCATCTTAAAACAAGGCTTTGGGTTCAGCTATGGGTTTACGGAGATTGTTCAGGAAATGTGAACATCTTAACGGCTTTCGTCGCGCATAAAAAATCAGCAGCCAATTCGAAAAAAGTCTTGATTACGACAAGGTTTTTTCTTATCTCCGCTTCAGCCCAAAGTCGCACGTGCCCATGGGTGTCCGCCGACCCTCGAATTTGGTGAGGAACTCGGTAAGGTACCTGGAATTAACCCCTCCAGTCGCTATTCCGGCCAACCGGAAAATGCGAGGACATCTGAAGCAACGACGGTGCGGGCCTTTTTGTTCTCTCCCTGCTTTCCATCAGCGGGGGTTACTGAAGAGGCACACCTTCATTGCCGGAAGTGCGGTAGGGTCATCCTTCCAATCAATGGCAGACAAAGCGGATCAAAGCTCTTGGCGGGGCGTTGTTCCATCATTCGCGCATCGTGCGCATGTCTGGATCCGGGGTCTCCACCGGCTGGTTCCGGGGCATGTTCGCGTATGTCCTTTGTCCTCCACGTCTTCGTGGAGCATACCTGATTGGGGATAGAACCATGACGACTGCACGTATCATCGACTTCCTGAACACCCGACGTCCCGAAGGCCCGTGCCTCGTGGTTGACCTCGATGTCGTGCGCGACAATTTCAAGGCTTTCCGCCACGCTCTGCCGGACAGCTCGATCTACTATGCCGTCAAGGCAAACCCGTCGCCGGAAATCCTGCGCCTGCTCGCTTCGATGGGCTCCAACTTCGATTGCGCGTCCGTCGCTGAAATCGAAATGGCGCTTGACGCCGGTGCGACCGCTTCGCGCATTTCCTTCGGCAACACCATCAAGAAGGAACGCGACGTTGCCAAGGCGCATGCGCTCGGCGTCTCGCTGTTTGCTGTCGATAGCCATGAGGAAGTCGAAAAGATTTCCCGCGCTGCGCCCGGCGCTCGCGTGTTCTGCCGCGTTCTGACGGATGGCGAAGGCGCCGAATGGCCGCTGTCGCGCAAGTTCGGCTGCGTCCCGCAGATGGCTGTTGACGTTCTCGTCTATGCCCATCAGCTCGGTCTTGCCTCGCACGGCGTCTCGTTCCATGTCGGTTCGCAGATGACCAAGGTCGATGCCTGGGATTCGGCTTTGGCCGATGCCAAGCGCGTCTTCGTGCAGCTGGCAAAGCAGGGCATCGAGCTCAAGATGGTCAACATGGGCGGTGGTTTTCCGACCAAGTACCTGCGCGACGTGCCGTCGGCTGAAGCCTATGGCAAGGCGATCTTTTCTTCGCTGCGCAAGCACTTCGGCAACAACCTGCCCGAAACGATCATCGAGCCGGGCCGTGGCATGGTTGGCAATGCCGGCGTGATCAAGGCGGAAGTCGTCCTGATCTCGAAGAAGTCGGACAACGACAACCACCGCTGGGTGTTCCTCGACATCGGCAAGTTCGGCGGGCTCGCCGAAACCATGGACGAAGCGATCCGTTACCCGATCCGCACCGTCCATGATGCCGACGAAATGGAGCCTTGCGTGCTGGCCGGCCCGACCTGCGATTCGGCTGACGTGATGTACGAGAAGAACATGTATCCGCTGCCGATCACGCTTTCGATCGGCGATGAAGTTCTGATCGAGGGCACGGGTGCCTACACCACGACCTATTCGGCCGTCGCCTTCAACGGTTTCGACCCGCTGAAGTCCTACGTCATCTGATTGGCGTCAAGCCTGCTCCGGGTCAAACCGGAGCAGCACATTCACAATTTGTCATAACCGCCGCTTATCACGGTTTTGGGTACGGGAGGCCAAGATGGCCGCTGTTCTTGATTCTGTCCGCGCCTTCTTTGCGCAGAATGCCTTCACCATCGACACCGAAAACCCGGGCGACGTCGTCGCACGCGAAAATCTGCTTGATCAGGCCATGGGCCCGAACCGCCGCCGCAAGTCGTCCGAGACGCTGCGCCGTGGCCGTGTTCCGGCCGAAGGGCTGGCGTTGGTTGCCCGCGATCCGGATGGCCATGTCATCGGCACCGTGCGCCTGTGGAACGTCGAAGCCGGCGTCAGCCGCGACGGCGTGCCCGTTGACGCCTTGCTGCTTGGCCCGCTGGCCGTTGATGCCCCCCACGAGGGCAAGGGTATCGGCGGTGCGCTGATGCGGGCTGCTGTCGGCGAGGCAAAGACCCGCGGTCACGGCGCCATCCTGCTTGTTGGCGACGCGCCCTATTACGAGCGCTTCGGCTTCTTCGCCGCCAAGGCCCAGCATCTCGTCATGCCTGGCCCGTTCGAGCGCAGCCGTTTCTTGGGCATGGAGCTGAAGGACGGCTGGCTGGAAGGTGCGGCAGGCATGCTGGTCGCCAGCGGCCGCAAGCTCGCCACGCCACGGCTGCGCCGCGCAGCCTGACAAAAGCAGATGCCATGCCCTGCAGCGCCGCGCGTCATTCATGACGCGCAAAGGTCGCTGTAGCACGTATGCAGGAGGGCGTGGCATCTCGTGCCTTCGGGTGCCGCCTTTCCTAGAACGAGCCGCTAACGCGGGCCGTGACCTCGCTGCCCTTGTAGTTGTTGGCAGGGTCCGCTTCTGTCTGTTTGACATAGGCATAGCCGAGTTCGAATTTTGGCTTCTTTTCTTCGCCGAGCGTCAGCTTGGCCGAGACGTTCTTCGTCGTCCGGTCGTAGGCGTAATAGACATATTCGCTCTCGGTGCGATCGTATGCGAGCGTGACCTTTGCCCATGGATTGAGCTGGCGGGATACCGAGATCCTGTAGCTGTCGACGATCTCCGCCAGTGCATCGTCGATATCGCCGATAGTGACGTCGTGCTTGTAGGTGGCGGCGAATTCGAGCTCGGCTGCGGCTTTCCATTTAGCTTCGCCGCGCAGATAAGGACGGCTCTGCCGTCCCCCATGGCTGAGATCGTCGCTGGACAGCACGATGATGCCGGCTTCCGCGATCAGCGACAGGCTGCCTGCGAATTCCTTGCCGTAGGCGAGCGAGCCGCGCAAGGTCGAGGCCGGGAAGCGCGCGTAGACGGCCTGCTCGTCCTTGTCGATCATCGAGTGATTATACTCGAGGCAGAGGCAGAGCTCTCCGCCTTTGGCAGCGATGTAACGGCTGACGCCGAGCGTCAGAAGGCCGACGTCGGGATCCAGCTTGACGGGCCTTAGCAGACTGGTCGTGAAATGTGCGTCGCCTTTGAGCAACTGGCTTATCTTCGCTGTGAAAGCCGTCTTGTCACCAAACGCGGTGGTTGTGATTTTTCCGCCGGCCTGAACGGCGCGATCCACAGCCCGATATCCGATGATGTTTCCTGGAAGTTGCAGGAAGACGTCGCCCGAGCTGTTGCGGATGTAGGACGCCTCGAGCTCGACAATTGTATCCTTCCCCAGTTTCTGCGCGTATCCAAGGTTGAAACCGGTTTCATGCGTGTCGCCGAACCGGTAGGCGCCCGTTCGCAGTTCTTCCTGATAGATTGCGTAGCTGAGCTTGGCGTCGTCCTCGCCGATCGTACCCCTCAATTTGAGCGAGCCTTCCCAGAATGGCCCAGAAAGCGGGTCCGGACTTTCCAAAAGATTGCTCGAATATCCCTGCCTGGTCCAATACTCGACGGCTGTCTCACCATGCGCCACCGTTGCCACCGGCAGGACTGCCATGGACAGCACGGTAATCAACAAGGCGCGCATCCGTCATTTCCTCAACGCAAGGTTTCTTAAGCACAGTCTGCAGTTAGATGGTTAAATAACTCCTAGGGCGGCTGTTTGCGGGCGGGACGTGCATCTTTCAGGAAGTATTTCCGGCGGAATTCAGGACTTGGTAATGAATCTTAAAGTTGTATTTATTATGGTTAACAATTTATTATAAAAACCATCTTCGCTTGAGTGTTTCGATTTCAAGAATATCCTCCTGGTTGTGCATAAGGGATGCACCAACAACGGAGGTAATACCATGAACTTCAAGTCCGCATTCATCGCATTCGCCTCTCTCGCAGCTGTTACCGCATCGGTTTCCCCGGCTTCGGCAGGTGGTCTGTCGCTCAACCTCTTCAATGGCAAAAACAACGGCATCGCCAATGGCGGCATCGTCATCGCGCCGGCCGTCGGCGTCGGCGACGTTCTGTCCGGCAACAATGTTCTCAACAACGCGCTTAACGGCAATGGCGTCAACATTCTCAGCGGCATCCTGTCGGGGAATGATACCGACCTGGATCTCGGTCTCGGGATCCTGTCCGGTGGTGGCAAGAAGCGCCGCTAAGGCTTGAGGTGCAGGGAGGGCACAAGCCCTCTCTCCCTTCGGTTGCTTCCAGACAGCCCAACGGCGAATGACATCAAGAGGATGTCATTCGCCGTTCTGCGTTAGAGCCGATATTTGACAGGATCTTCGCGATCAATTAAACGCTCCGCCAACGGGTGAGAGCCCCGGCCGTCCGCGAGCTCCGTGCTTTTGGTGAAGTCTCTCGTTCCTCTTCGGTCGTCCATCATTGTGGCGTGCGAACGGTGGCAAGGCGGGCTCCCTCCGAATGACTGCACGCTCCATGTTGGAGACTTGAAGATGCGCGGATCGATCCCGCTTCCCTCGCTCGATGCCCTCAAGGACCAGGCAAGGCGGCTGCGTGCCGGCCTTGCCGCCGACGGTCAGGACATCCCCCATTCGAAATCGCTGGAACTGCTGGCCGCACAATACGGGTTCCGTGACTGGAATACGCTGCATGCCGTGGCCGGCAACCGGCCACCGCTTGATCCCTGGATGCTCGGTTCAAGGGTCAGGGGCCATTATCTCGGCCAGCCCTTCGAGGCGACCATCCTGGGTGTGCACGCCGTCACCGCCCAGCCCGGCCGTTACCGGCTGGTCCTGGATTTCGACGAGCCCGTGGATGTCGTCACCTTCGACAGCTTCTCGGCCTTTAGAAAGCGCGTCCAGTGCACAATCGATGACACCGGCAGAACGGTCGAGAAAACCTCGAACGGCCGGCCGCAGGTGGAGTTGATGTGGTAACGAAGGCAGATCAGACTGCCGCCGAAACGCCAGCGTCACCTCGCCCTTTGCGACCCGTGCCAGCGCATCGTTCTTGAACAGCATTCAATAGCGATCGCGCGGCAGGCGCTGGCCGTCAAGCCTGCCGCTGGCGTTCAATGCCCCGGTCATTAGCCGGCGATATCCACCACGCCGCAATCGCCCGCTTCCGAACCAAAGGCAAGCTGCCTGCCGTTCTTGTTCCAGGCCATGGCGGTGATTGCGCCCTTGCCGGGGCGGCGCAGCAGCACTTCCTTGCTGTCGGTGAAACGCACGACAAGGATCATGCCGTCGGCATAGCCGATGGCCGCGATCTCTTCGACGGGATGGCAGCAGACCTGTGTCACCATGATGTTGGCGCGGGTACCGAGCTCGAGCGGCGCCTTGCCCATCGGGCCGTCCTTGGCCTGGAAGGGCCAGACGATGGCGGCCGGTGCGCCGGAAGACGCGAGCCATTTGCCCTTGGCGGACCAGGAGACCGACTTGACCTTGGCCGGATAGCCGGTCATGCGCATATGGCGTGTTTCGGCGCCGGGCTTGGTATCGAGCTTCCAGCCGTGCAGCGCATTTTCCTGCATGGAAGTGACGACGAAGCGGCCGTCCGGCGAGAAGGTCACGCCGGTATGGGCGCCCTTCCATTCCAGCTCGACCGGCTGGCTTGCCATCGCCACCCAATGCAGCGAGACGCCGTTATAGCGGGCAACGGCAATGCGCAGGCCCTTGGGTGCAAAGGCGATGCCTTCGACGGTGCGTTCCTCGGTGAAATCCTTGACGGTCCCATCGGCCAATCGCACATGCGCCGTCTTGCCATAGGCATAGGCAACCGACCCTTGCGGCCCGGCTGCGACCTGCGAAATCCACTTGCGCGGAACATTGGCGATTTCGCTCGTCGTGCCATCTGCCTTGATGCGCAGCACCTTGCCATCCTCGCCGCCGGTCAAAAGCGTGTCCGTCGCTTCGTCGCGAATGGAGGAGAGCAGGCCCTGATGCGCTTCCACGGTTTTATGGCCGTGATCGAGGCTATGGATGAGACCGGAGGATTCGGCGAAGAACGGAATGTCGCTGAGAAAGGCCACGCCGGCGACGTGACCTTGAAGGTCGAGAGGAGCAACTGTCGGCATCAGTGAGCTGCGGCCTCGGCGGGAACGGCCTCGCAGGCCTTGAACGTGCGTTCCAGCTTTTCGCGGTCCAGCTCACGGCCGATGAAGACGAGACGGCTTTCGTGCTTTTCGCCGTCTTTCCAGGCCCGCTGATGATCGCCTTCGATGATCATGTGCACGCCTTGGACGACATAACGCTCGGCGTCGTCCTTGAAGGCGATGATGCCCTTGAGACGCAGGATATTGGGACCTTCCGTCTGGGTGATCTTCTGGATCCACGGGAAGAAACGGTCCGGATTCATCTCGCCGCCGCGCAGCGAAACCGACTGAACCGTCACGTCGTGGATCGGCGAGGGGCCGTGATCGTGATGATGGTGATCATGGCCGTGATGATCATGATCGTGGTGATGATGGTCGTGATCATGGTGATCATGGTCGCAATCCGGGCCGCAGGCATGATCGTGGTCGTGATGATCCTGGTCAAGGAAATGCGGCTCGTTTTCCAGCGCCCGTTCCAGATTGAAGGCGCCCTGGTCGAGCACCTTGGTCAGGTCGATATTGGAGCGCTCGGTGCGGTGGATGCGGGCCGACGGGTTGATGGCGCGCACGGTTGCTTCGATCTTTGCCAGTTCTTCCGGCGTGACCAGATCGGTCTTGTTGAGGAGCACCACATCGGCAAAGGCGATCTGGTCTTCAGCCTCCCGGCTGTCCTTCAGGCGCAGCGGCAGGTGCTTGGCATCAACCAGCGCCACGACGGCATCGAGCTCGGTCTTGGCGCGCACATCGTCGTCCATGAAGAAGGTCTGGGCGACCGGCACCGGATCGGCAAGGCCGGTGGTTTCGACGATGATCGCATCGAAGCGGCCGGGGCGGCGCATCAGGCCTTCGACAACCCGGATCAGGTCACCGCGCACCGTGCAGCAGACGCAGCCATTGTTCATTTCGTAGATTTCTTCGTCGGATTCGACGATCAGGTCGTTGTCGATGCCGATCTCGCCGAATTCGTTGACGATGACGGCGTATTTCTTGCCATGGGCTTCCGTCAGGATGCGGTTCAAGAGCGTCGTCTTGCCGGCACCGAGATAACCGGTGAGCACGGTGACAGGAATGGGCTTGGCAGCAGCTGTGGTTGCTTCGGTCATGGGAACCTCGGAAAAATCGGGATGCCGTCGGGCACGGGGTTATCGTTGATATAGGAGATGGGAAGCGCCAGCGCAAATGCCAGCCTGGCAATCTTCACGCTGTTTTATCCGGATCGAAACGCTTGGGCCTCCCAATCGCCCTTGCTAACGCATGGCGGCTAGATCGAAGGCTGCGACGTCCTCGAGCAACTCGATGATTCCGGAGACAGCGTGGGCGATCAGTTTTTCGCCTCGCCTAGCCGTTGCCGCCGACGCGTCACCGGCGACGCCCTGCTCATTGAGGTCCGACATCTTCCAGCCGAAGGCGTGCGGACCATAGGCGCGCAAATGCTTGAAACGATGGGCGAAATCAGTCTGGCGGGAGCCGAAGCGCGCCGCTTTCGCCATGTCCACCCTGTCCGGATACAGCGCCAGCATCACCGATGTCTCGATATCGCCGCCGTGAATGTCGATCGCCTTGTCGCCCGGTGCCATCCAGCCATCCGGTTGGCCAAAGCGCGTCCAGCTCGTCGCTACCGCCAGCATGTTGAACCGCACCCGGGCTTCCGTCGCGACAATGGTCATCAGCGGCGAATTCCCCCCGTGGGCGTTCAGCATGACGAATTTGCCGATACCTTTGCCGTTCAGGTCCTGCGCAATGGCGAGCCAGCGCTGCACCGCCTCATCGTATCCCAGCGAACGCGTGCCTTCGACATCCAGATGCTCGATCGAATAACCGACAGGCTCGGTGTCGAGAAAAGTGACAGGCAGTCCAGGCGGAAGGCGGGGTATGATTCGTTCGACAAGGCCCTGAGCAATCAACGCATCGGTTTCGAACGGCAAATGCGGCCCGTGCTGTTCGTGCGCGCCGAGCGGCAGCACGGCGATCCAATCTGCCCTTGATGCGCGCGGAAGATCGGAAACATTGTCTTTCCAACGCGGTGCGGGGAGTGTCATGCTCCTGAGAACCCTTTCGGTTGTACTTGCGGTATGGCCGTCATTCGAGTCATACAGGTGACGGATGGCCGTGCAAGAAATTTGGTGGAGGACCGATGGGAAAGAAGAGCAAGGCCGAAAAAAAAGCCAAGGGCGGCAAGAGGAAGAACCATGACATCGCGGTCCACGCGCAGGACCTCGCATCGGTGCTGGTGCAGGCGGCGCGCTCGATGCGCACGGTGCTGTCGCGCAATCTTCTGGAAAGCGGATTGTACGCCGGCCAGGATGGCGTCATGCTGGCGCTCGCCGAAACCGACGGGCTGACCGCCGGTGTTCTGGCGATGAAGCTCGGCGTCAAGGCGCCGACCATGACCCGCACCATCGGCCGGATGGAAGCGCAGGGCTTTCTGGAAAGGCGGGCTGACGACGAGGATGCGCGGCTGACCAAGGTTTATCTGACCACCATTGGCCGGGATCGCCTGCAGACAATTGCCGAAGCCGGCAAAACCTCGGAAGACATGGCCACGAAGGGCCTCACCGAAAAGCAGATCAAGACGCTGATGAAACTGTTGCGCGCCATCGACGGCAATCTTCAGAGCACGGCTGCCGCCGAATAGATTTGCCTGAAGCCGGCTCATGATTTGGCGATTGCGGCGGCGATTTAAACAGTTTAAAGAGGATTTAAAATAGCGGTATTCAGCCGGGGCATCTGAGGGGGAAACGTGGCGCAGAAGATCAAGCTCTCCACCATTGCGGAAACGCTTGGCGTGTCCACGGCTACCGTTTCACTGGCATTGCGCGACAGTCCGCTGGTCGCCGCCATGACCCGCGACAAGATCAAGGATCAGGCCCGGGCGCTCGGCTATATCTACAATCGCCGCGCTGCCAGCCTTCGTACCTCCCGCTCCGGCATCATCGGCGTCGTCGTGCACGACATCATGAACCCGTTCTACGGCGAAATCCTGAAAGCCATCGAGGCCGAACTCGATCGCGATCGGCAGACCTTCATTCTTTCCAATCACTATGATTCCGTCGAAAAGCAGCGCGCCTTCATCGAGACGCTGCTGCAGCTGGGCGGTGACGGTGTCATCATGTCGCCGGCCATAGGCACGCCGCCGGAAGATATCCAGCTGGCGGAAGACAACGGCATGCCGGCCGTCCTGATCGCCCGCTCGATCGAAGGCCTCGATGTGCCGATCTTCCGGGGCGACGATGCCTATGGCATTTCGCTTGCCACCAATCACCTGATCAGCCTTGGCCACCGCGTCATCGCCATGGTTGGCGGCACGGACCAGACCTCGACCGGCCGTGATCGCTATCAGGGTTACGTCAACGCCCTGCGCAAGGCCAATATCGACGTCGATCCGGACCTGCGCATTCCAGGCCCCCGTTCAATGCAGGGCGGGTTCGAGGCGGCCGTCCACTTGCTGTCGCTGCCGCAGAAGCCGACGGCCGTCGTCTGCTGGAACGACCTCGTCGCCATCGGCATGATGAACGGTATTGCCCGTGCAGGCCTCGTTCCCGGCCGC
Source organism: Pararhizobium sp. YC-54 (assembly GCF_025847205.1). Classification (GTDB taxonomy): domain Bacteria; phylum Pseudomonadota; class Alphaproteobacteria; order Rhizobiales; family Rhizobiaceae; genus Pararhizobium. Next base: position 99,977 of record NZ_JAOYTH010000004.1, read on the forward strand.
GATGTGTCGGTCACCGGTTACGATGATCTCGAGGAAGCGTCGATCTCGACGCCGGCGCTGACGACCGTCTGGAACGGTCAGTCCGATGTCGGCCGTAGTGCCGCGCGCGCGCTGCTCGACAAGCTGAACGGCAGCCACGAGCCGGACGGCATCCACCTGATCAAGCCGGAAATGCGGATCCGCCAGTCGACCGGCCCGCTTCGGTCCAGTTCCACCGAATAATCCGATCCAATCCTGGAAGGAGCGAACCATGCCGCACGGCCGCCCGCGTATTCTTGTGCCCGGAAAGATGAGCCAGCGTGTGCTCGACCGTTTGCCGGATTATTTCGAGTCCGTTTTCGTCACTGCTGCTGATCCTGCTCTGGTGACGGCCGATCTTGCGTCCGGTGTTTCCGGTATCGCTGTTCAGGGCAAGATTCCGGCAGAATTCATCGACGCTTTTTCCAACCTCGAAATCATCGCCAATTTTGGCGTCGGCTATGATGGCGTCGATGCCGGACATGCGGCAAGGCGCGGTGTTGTCGTCACCAACACACCGGATGTGCTGACGGAGGAAGTGGCCGATACCGCGATCGGCCTTTTGCTCAACACCTTGCGCCGCTTTCCGGCAGCAGAGCAATGGCTGCGCCAGGGGCTCTGGGCCAAGGACGGCGCTTTCGCCCTGTCGCCGCTGACGCTCCGCGGCCGCACCGTTGGCCTCTATGGTCTCGGCCGCATCGGGTTGGCCATCGCCAGGCGGCTCGAAGCATTCGGCGTCTCCATTGCCTACCATACCCGCACACCGCGCGAGGGGCTGGACTACACCCATTATCCGACACTCAAGGGGATGGCTGAGGCGGTCGATACGATCATCGTGATCGTGCCCGGCACCGAGAGCACCCGCAGGACGATCAATGCAGAGATTCTGGAGGCCCTGGGGCCGCAGGGTGTGCTGATCAATGTCGGACGCGGAACGACTGTTGACGAGGCAGCTCTTGCCGATGCCCTGCAGCGCGGCGTGATCGCGGCTGCCGGTCTCGATGTCTTCGAGAGCGAGCCTTATGTCCCCGACGCTCTGCTGGCGTTGCCGAACGCCTCGCTGTTGCCGCATGTCGGCTCAGCCTCGCAGGCGACGCGCGATGCCATGGCCGATCTGGTCGTGGACAATCTCGTGGCGTGGTTTGAAACAGGTGCGGCATTGACGCCGGTCGCAGAGACGCCATTCAAGCGCAGAACTGCTTAGAGTCCTTCAGGCTTTCGCCTTGGCCGCCGCATAGGCGCGGACCGCATCGCCGAAGGCCTGGAACAATGTCGAGGACGGACCGTCCTTGCCCACCCAGTATTCCGGATGCCACTGCACGCCGACGGCAAAGGCCTTGGCGTCGATGACGGATACGGCCTCGATCGTGCCGTCTTCGGCGACGGCTTCGACGGCGAGATGCGGCGCGGCCTTCGAGATTGCCTGCCGGTGCAGCGAATTCACCTGTACCTCGCCGGCGCCGAGGACGGAGGCAAGGCAGCTTCCTTCCTTGACGATGATACTCTGGCGGATGCCATAGGCGACGTCGAGTTCCGGCACATCCGGCTTGCGGTGATCCCACATGCCGGGCATGTCATGAATTTCGCTTGCCAGCGTGCCGCCGAGCGCAACGTTCAGTTCCTGGATGCCGCGACAGATGGCGAGCAGCGGCACGCCGCGCTCAAGCGCGCGCCGGATCAGCGGCAGGCTTGTGGCGTCACGGCCGGGATCGAAGGGGCCGTCATTGTCGGTCGCGTCTTTCCCATAGAGTGAAGGATGTACATTGGTGCGCGATCCGCTGACCAATACTCCGTCCACCCGGTCGAGGATTTCATCGGCGTCGTTGCCGGTCTCGAGTGCCGGAACGAGGAACGTCATCACGCCGGAGCCTTCGACGGCGGCGCGAACATATTGATGCGGCGTGGCGTGCCAGACATTGCCGTCGAATGTCCTGAAATCGGCGGGTATGGCAACAACGGGCTTGGGCATTGCGGGTCTCCACCTGTGCGGCTGGCGAGTCGTGGCGATGATCTGTCCTGTCAAGCCATTGCCGTCAGCCGCGCTATAAAGTCAACTCCGTTGACGAAAATTGCTGACCGCCGTGGTTCTCGATGTCGCCGCGTTCCGCTGCCGACCGCACGTCTGGCGCAGAGCCGAATGCGCATCCAGGCCTGACCAGGCTTTGTGTAACCGTAACGAACGCCGGCCGAACCGTTATGCCGCAGGTTGCGCCTGCAGTTTTCGTTGCGTTTGACTGTGGCTTTGTGTATGGCCACCTGTGCGCGATCAATGCTTTCAGGCACTCTGGACGCGCAGTGAATGGATTTGAGACGAGATGCCGCGCTCGCCGCTACAGGACGGGGTAGGGTGCAGCTGAATTTCAGGGAGATATGGACGATGGCTGAACATCATTCCGGACCGGCCGAATTGGGCGCGCCGATGGATTATGTCGAACACGAGAAGACCTACACTTTCTTCCTGGACGCGACGAAAATCCTGACGATCTTCTGTGTCGCCCTGTTGATCGCCATGGCTGCCGGTTTCTTCACCAGCGCCGGCTTCTTCACGGCCCTCATTGTCTTCATCCTCATCAATGTCGGCGGCTTCGCGCTCCTGCGCTGATCGGCTTTCCAAAGTTTTGACGAAAGCGGCACTTGGAGTGAGGTGCCGGCTTTTCCATGGCCCGGCACCTGCTGGGCCCGGAGAGACATGCGCACGGGCCGCCTAAGGGTGGCCCGATGCGTGAATATCGAGTGTGCGGGAGAGTGGAAATCGCGGTCCGCCGTGTTCCGAATGCCCGTCTCAGGGAGGAACCTGTGGCAGAGACCGTATTCATACCGTTAGAAACGTTTCCCGGGGAGGGGCGCGTTGCGGCGTCTCCGGAGAGTGTCAAGAAACTGAAGACGCTTGGCTTCGAGGTTGTCGTCGAGGCAGGGGCAGGTTTTCTGTCGCGCATTCCCGATAGCGAATTCGAAAAGGCCGGCGCAACGATCGGCTCCGCTGCCGATGCTGCGGGCGCCGATGTGGTGCTGAAGGTGCGCCGCCCGGCATCTGCGGAAGTGGCAGGCTACAAGTCCGGCGCCATCGTGCTGGCGATCATGGATCCCTACGGCAATGGCGAGGCACTGGCTGACATGGCCAAGGCTGGCGTATCCGCCTTCGCGATGGAATTGATGCCGCGCATCACCCGTGCCCAGTCGATGGACGTTCTGTCGTCGCAGGCCAACCTTGCCGGCTACCAGGCGGTGATCGAAGCGGCATCCGAATATGATCGCGCCATGCCGATGATGATGACGGCGGCGGGCACTGTTCCTGCCGCAAAAGTCTTTGTCATGGGAGCGGGCGTTGCCGGTCTGCAGGCGATTGCCACGGCGCGCCGCCTGGGTGCGGTGGTCTCTGCGACCGACGTGCGCCCGGCCTCCAAGGAACAGGTCGCCTCGCTCGGCGCCAAGTTCATCGCGGTCGAGGACGAGGAGTTCAAGGCGGCCGAAACCGCTGGCGGTTATGCCAAGGAAATGTCGGCGGACTACAAGGCCAAGCAGGCGGCTCTGACTGCCGAGCATCTGGCCAAGCAGGATATCGTCATCACCACCGCGCTGATCCCCGGCCGTCCGGCACCACGGTTGATCACCCGCGAGATGCTCAAAGCCATGAAACCCGGCTCTGTTGCCGTTGACCTTGCCGTCGAGCGTGGCGGCAATGTCGAAGGTGCGGTGGCCGACCAGGTGGTCGAGATCGAGGGCGTCAAGGTCGTCGGTTATGCCAACATGCCCGGCCGTATCGCCGCTTCGGCTTCCGCACTCTACGCCAAGAACCTCGTGACTTTCCTTGAGACCATGGTCGGCAAGGAAACCAAGGCGCTTGCGCTCAATGTCGAGGACGAACTCGTCAAGGCGACGATGCTCACGCATGGCGGTGCCATCGTGCATCCGAATTTCGCCGCAGCGCCGGTCGTGGTTGCAGCAACAGCTTAAAAATTGGAGAGGGCGGCGCTGGTGCTTCGGGGAGAAGTGCGGCCGTCCAAGGGAGAAATTTGATGGCCAATGAGCTTCTCGACAAGGCGATCGGCGACCTCGACCGGGCGGTCGAAGCGGTCCGCACCGCCGCCGAATATGTACCGGATTCTGCCGGCAATGTTGTCCACGGGTTGTCCGGCGGGGTGATTGATCCGTTCGTGTTCCAGCTGGCGATCTTCGTCCTGTCGATCTTCGTCGGCTATTACGTCGTCTGGTCGGTAACGCCCGCCTTGCATACGCCGCTGATGGCCGTCACCAACGCGATTTCCTCGGTCATCGTCGTCGGCGCGCTGCTCGCGGTCGGCATCTCGGCGTCGGGCCTTGCCACCGGCTTCGGCTTCGTGGCGCTGATCCTTGCCTCGGTCAACATCTTCGGCGGCTTCCTGGTGACCCAGCGCATGCTCGCCATGTACAAGAAAAAAGAGAAGTGAGGCTGCCGTCATGAGTGCCAATATCGCAGCCTTCCTCTATCTGGTTTCCGGCGTCCTGTTCATCATGGCGCTGCGCGGCCTGTCGCATCCGACCACCTCGCGCCGCGGCAACATCCTCGGCATGGTAGGCATGGGCATCGCCATCGTCACGACGCTGCTGCTCGCAACGCCATCCTTCGGCGGCCTGGTGCTGATCGTACTCGGTCTCACCATCGGCGGTGGCGCCGGCGCCTATATTGCCCGCTCCATCCCGATGACCTCGATGCCGCAGCTGGTTGCCGGCTTCCATTCGCTGGTCGGCCTTGCCGCCGTGCTCGTGGCCGCCTCGGCGCTTTATACGCCGTCGTCCTTCGGCATCGGCGAGATCGGCGAGATCCATGCCCAGGCACTGGTCGAAATGGCGCTCGGTGTCGCCATCGGTGCGATCACCTTTACCGGCTCGATCATCGCCTTCCTGAAGCTCGATGGCCGCATGTCCGGCAAGCCGATCATGCTGCCGTACCGCCATGTCATCAACAGTGTCCTCTTGCTGCTGATCGTCTTCTTCATCGTCGGACTTGCAGCGTCCGAAAGCCATTTCGATTTCTGGGCGATCGTCGTTCTGTCGCTGGCGCTCGGCGTTCTCCTGATCGTGCCGATCGGTGGCGCCGACATGCCGGTGGTCGTTTCGATGCTGAATTCCTATTCCGGCTGGGCAGCTGCCGGTATCGGCTTCACGCTCGGCAATCTGGCCCTGATCATCACCGGCGCGCTGGTCGGCTCGTCCGGTGCCATCCTGTCCTACATCATGTGCAAGGGCATGAACCGCTCCTTCATCTCGGTCATCCTCGGCGGTTTCGGCGGTGACAACGGTGTTGCGGCGGCCGATGACGGCATCCAGCGCACGGTCAAGCAGGGCTCGGCCGACGACGCCGCCTTCCTGATGGCCAATGCCTCTAAGGTGATCATCGTTCCGGGCTATGGCATGGCCGTCGCCCAGGCCCAGCACGCTGTTCGCGAACTGGCCGATGCGCTGAAGGCCAATGGCGTCGAAGTGAAGTACGCCATTCATCCAGTCGCCGGCCGCATGCCCGGCCATATGAACGTGCTCTTGGCCGAAGCAAACGTCCCCTATGACGAGGTCTTCGAGCTCGAGGACATCAACTCGGAGTTCGCCCAGGCCGACGTCGCCTATGTCATCGGCGCCAATGACGTCACCAACCCGGCGGCGCGCGACGACAAGACCTCGCCGATCTACGGCATGCCGATCCTCGACGTCGACAAGGCCAAGACCTGCCTGTTCGTCAAGCGCTCGCTCGGCTCCGGTTATGCCGGCATCGACAATACGCTGTTCTACAAGGACGGCACCATGATGCTGCTCGGCGATGCCAAGAAGATGACTGACGATATCGTCAAGGCCATGAACCACTAATTGGTTCTTTAACGGTCTGGAAATGTAAAAATGCCCGCCGCGCAGGCGGGCATTTTTGTGACTGGAGATCGGAAGTTTGGATCAGATGGCAGCTGGTGCCAGCGTCATCTTCTCGACGCCAACGGCGATATTCAGTCCTTCCTGGACCTGAACGTTCACCGGCTGCAGCATGAAAGCCTTGTCGGTCCCGCCGCCGAGAACCTTGGCGCCGGCGCCTGCGGCAAAGCTCGCATCCGCACCCAGACCATAGTATTCACCACTCAGCGGAAAGTTGGCATCGCTGACGCCGGTCTTGGCCAGAACATCCCAGATCATCACGCTCTTGCCGGTCTGGCCGAGATCGATGCCGAATTTCTCGATCTTGCCGTCATAAACAGCAGCCGGTCCGCCGGCCGCCGAGGTATAGGTGCATCTCAGCATCTTCTGGGATGTAACGATCATGCCAACGCCACCTTCCGAGCCGCAAACCAGCCGGCCGACAGTGACGTAATTCGCAGCGCCAGCCGGTGCGGCCCAGACGGCAGCAAGCGCGGCAGCGGCGATGATTGTGTGTTTCAACATTGTTTTACACTCCTGTTCGACCTCGGCTCTGCAATCGATTTGCAGGCGGGCCGCGTCTGTCGCCTTGCGCATGCCGGTCTCAGAAAGGCGATGTGCATGACGCCCCGATAACGATGTGGATGGCCGATGGTTCCGTTGCGCGGCGGACAAACAGGCAAGAAAAAACCCGCTGCGGTGGCAACGGGTTCTGTCGGGTCCAGAAGAGATATGTCTTCGGCCTTAGGCGCCGCCAGCCTTGACACGGGCGAGACCGGCGCGGGCAGGCTCGTATTTCGGGTCCAGCGAAATGGCGTGCGAATAGGACTTCGCCGCCTTCGCCTTGTCGCCGCGGCGCTCATAGACCAGCGCCTGGTTGGCCCAGGATTCGGCGATCTTGCCGTTCAGGTTAATCGCGGTGTTGAAATCCGAGAATGCATTGTCGTCGTCGTTGGTGGCAACATAGGAAATGCCGCGGCCGTTATAGGGCTCGGGCGAATTCGGCGCCAGCGAGATGGCGGTGGAGAAATCCTCGATCGCCTGCGGATGCTGCTTGCGTGCCTGATAGATCAGGCCGCGGTTGTGATACGCGCGCGGGTCCGTCGTATCGAGTTCGATCGCCTTGTTGAAATCGGCGAAAGCCTGATCCAGCTGACCGGCCTGGCGATAGAGATTGCCGCGGCCGATGAAAGCGACGTCATAACGCGGGTTGAGCTGCAGGGCCATGTTATAGTCGGACTGCGCCGCAGACTGGTCACCCATGTTGCGCTCGACAAGAGCCCGATTGGCGTAGGCCTGGTAGAATCGCGGGTTGAGTTCGATGGCCTTGTTGAAATCAGCCAGCGCCCGGCGGAATTCACCGGCGCGGCCATAGGCCGAACCGCGAACGTTGTAGCCTTCCGGATCGCTCGGATTGGCGGAGATTACGGCGGAGAGCGAGGCGATGTTCTCTTCGCTTCCCTGCGCCCGCTCGACGCGCATCATGTCGCCCGAGGTGTCTGCGGTGGTGCAGCCTGAGAGCATCAGCGCTCCGGCCACCGCCAGCATGGAGGCGAGGGCGAAACCGCGCCGGTTGGTGCGCCCGGCAAGGCCGGCATGGTCGGGATGGACGGAAAAATCCGCGGTCCTGGCAGTCGATGTCAAGATTGATTCCCTCGATTAAGCGAAGCGTCTCGGCATGTCCCGGGCCTCAAGCGGCGGATCGGGCCAGCAGTTTCAAAATCTTGGAGCACATCAGATGCACCGTCGTGGGTGCCTGCTCCGTGTCCGAAGACAGTGTAGCACGCTCTGCGCGCTGGTCGCCTGTGTCCGGAATTTTATCCGGCGGCATGCGATGAAACAGAAAGAGCGGTGGCGACCATGTCGCCCCCGCCCGAATTACGCGTCAGATGTGCTGTAAACGCTGATCAGCGCGCAGCCGCCGCAGGGCGGGCGGTAACGATACCGCTTTCGCGCTGCAAACGCTTGCGGGCCAGCTTGCGAATGCGGCGAACGCCTTCAGCCTTTTCGCGGGCGCGCTTCTGGGACGGCTTTTCGTAGGCCTCGCGCATCTTCATTTCGCGGAAAATGCCTTCGCGCTGCATCTTCTTCTTGAGTGCGCGAAGCGCTTGATCGACATTGTTGTCGCGGACTAGTACCTGCACGTTAATCCCGTTCCTTCGATTTCGAGTGATCGCCTCATGAAGTCAGGTCAACGAGGCAAAAAAATAAGGTTCGCGGAGCCCGAAAGCTTTACGATTGAAAGACGCGATACCAGATCGATTGCTCAAAGTCCAGCTTCGAGTTGCTTTCTATGGCTGACGGTGCCGGAAAACCGTGGCTCTACAGCGTTGACCGCCGGAATTGCATCGGGATTGTAATGGGCGGCGTGGTGCCGGGGCGGGTGCACAGTGGTTCCTCGTCTGTGAAGTGCCTTAGCTGCCGCCGGGGATGCGGCATGTCGCAACTCGTGCGACAAGCGCCGTCTCGCGTCGCAAAAGAAACGTTGCGGAAGTCCGGGATTTGCGATTTCTAGGATCGACCACAAGAAATTCACCGGCCTTTTGGCAGGACTACGGAGTGTGAAAGCGGATGCGCAAATATTCGGTTTTTGCTGTCGCTCGCGAAGCGATGCGCGGCCACAGGGGATGGGAGGCGCAATGGACCTCGCCCGAGCCGCGCAAGGAATATGATGTCATCATCATCGGCGCCGGCGGCCATGGCCTGGGCACCGCCTATTACCTCGCCAAGGAGCACGGCATCACCAATATCGCCGTGCTCGAAAAAGGCTGGCTCGGCGGCGGCAATACCGGCCGCAACACCACCATCATCCGCTCCAACTATCTCTATGACGAAAGTGCCGGGATCTACGATCACGCGCTAAAACTCTGGGATGGTTTGAGCCAGGATCTCAACTACAACGTCATGTATTCGGCGCGCGGCGTGATGATGCTGTCGCACAACATCCATGACCAGCAGGTATTCAAGCGTCATATTCATGCCAATCGCCTGAACGGCATCGACAATGAATGGCTGACGCCGGAGCAGGCCAAGGAATTCTGCCCGCCGCTCGATATTTCCCGCACTGCCCGTTACCCGATCAACGGTGCTGCCCTGCAGCGCCGCGGCGGCACCGCCCGCCACGATGCCGTCGCCTGGGGCTATGCTCGTGCTGCCGCCGATCGCGGCGTGCACATCATCCAGAACTGCGAAGTGACCGGCATCCGCCGTAATCCGGATGGTTCCGTCGCCGGCGTCGATACCAATCGCGGTCAGATCAACGCCAGGAAGGTCGGCGTCGTTGCTGCCGGTCACACCTCGGTGCTGATGGAAATGGCCGGCGTGCGCATGCCGCTGGTCAGCTATCCGCTACAGGCGCTGGTTTCCGAGCCGATCAAGCCGATCTTCCCCTGCGTCGTCATGTCGAACACCGTGCATGCCTACATTTCGCAGTCCGACAAGGGCGAACTCGTCATTGGCGCCGGCACCGACCAGTATTCGTCCTACTCCCAGACCGGCGGCCTGCAGATCATCACGCACACGCTGGATGCGATCTGCGAACTCTTCCCGATCTTCCGTCGCATGAAGATGATGCGGTCCTGGGGCGGCATCGTCGATGTGACGCCGGATCGCTCACCGATCCTCGCCAAGACCCCGGTCCAGGGGCTCTACGTCAATTGCGGCTGGGGCACCGGCGGCTTCAAGGCAACGCCGGGTTCGGCCAATGTCTTTGCCCACACCATTGCCAACGACGCGCCGCACAAGATCAACGCGCCGTTCACGCTGGAACGCTTCCGATCAGGCCGCCTGATCGACGAGGCGGCCGCGGCTGCCGTCGCGCATTAAGGGGAACACACCATGCTTCTGATCTATTGCCCCTATTGCGAGGAAGAACGTTCCGAGCTCGAATTCCGCCAGGCCGGCGACGCCCATATCGCCCGGCCCACCAACATGACCGAGATGACGGACGAGGAGTTCGAGGCATTCTTCTTCCTGCGCGACAACGTCAAGGGCCTGACATTCGAGCGCTGGCGGCACCTGAACGGCTGCGGCCGCTTCTTCAATGCGGCCCGCGATACCGTCAGCGACAAGTTCCTGACGACCTACAAGGCCGGTCTGCCGAAACCCGATCTCAGCACGCTGCGCCCGGCGACGGAAGCCATTGTCGAAACCTATGAAGCCACGGAGTCGGACGCGAAATGAGCGGCGCCAATCGTATCCCCGGCGCAGGCCGTCTCACCCCTGCAAAAACCGCCCGTTTCTTCTTCGATGGCAAGAGCTATGCGGCCCTTGAAGGCGATACCGTCGCCTCGGCGCTGCTGGCCAATGGCGTTCACCTGGTCGGACGCTCGTTCAAGTATCACCGTCCGCGCGGCATCGTCTCGGCCGGCGCCGAAGAACCGAACGCCCTGATCGGCGTCGAGCGTGACGCTGCCCGCAAGCAGCCGAACGTGCGCGCCACCGTGCAGGATGTGTTCGACGGTATGAAGGTGATCTCGCAGAACCGCTGGCCGTCGCTCTCCTTCGACGTCGGCGCGGTCAACAATCTTTTGGCGCCGTTCTTTGCAGCCGGCTTCTACTACAAGACCTTCATGTGGCCGAAGCAGGCCTGGAAGCATGTCTATGAACCGCAGATCCGGGCTGCTGCCGGCCTTGGCGTCTCGCCGACCGAGGACGATACCGACCATTACTCCAGCCGCTACGCCCATTGCGACGTGCTGGTGATCGGCGCCGGTGTCGCCGGGCTGTCGGCAGCACTTGCCGCTGCCAAGACCGGTGCCCGCGTCATCATCTGCGACGAACAGCCGGAAGCCGGCGGTGCGCTGCATTACGACAAGAGCGTCACGATCGATGGCCAGGACGGCTTCACCTGGGCGCAAGCGACGGCCGCCAATCTGGCGAAAATGGACAACGTTACCGTTTTGCCGCGCACGACGGCATTCGGCTACTACGCCCAGAACTTCGTCGGCCTCAACGAGCGCGTCACCGAACACCTGGCCAAGCCCGACAAGAAGCTGCCGCGCGAACGCCTCTGGCAGGTCCGCGCCAAGCGCGTCATCATCGCAACCGGCGCTATCGAGCGCCATATGGTGTTCGCCAATAACGACCGGCCCGGCATCATGCTGGCGTCGGCGGCGCGTACCTTCCTCAACCATTTCGGCGTCGCCGTCGGCAAGAAGGTCGGCGTCTATACGGCCAATGATTCTGCCTACGAAGCCGCCTTCGACCTGAAGCGCGCCGGCATCACCGTCGCCGCGATCGTCGACAGCCGCGAGAAGCCGGGCGAGGCGGTTCTTGCCGAGGCACGCTCGCTTGGTATTGAGGTTCTGGCTGGTCATGGTGTCGTCGATACCGGCGGCAAGCTCAGGGTCTCGTCCATGTCGGTTGCCCGCAATGGCGGCGGTTCGGCTCGCAAGATCGCCATCGATGCGCTGCTGGTGTCGGCCGGGTGGACGCCGTCGGTGCACATGTTCTCGCAGTCGCGCGGCAAGGTCGCCTACGACAACGAGACGCAGCGCTTCCTGCCCGGAACCTATGCGCAGGATTGCCTGTCCGTCGGCGCCTGCAACGGCACCAACGACCTGCAGGCCACCATCGAGGAATCGCTGGCGGCAGGCGAGCTGATGTCGAATGCCTCCGGCTTCACGGCCTCGGAAAAGCTGGCGCTTCAGGGCGTGAATGCCTTTTCCTGGACCGGCGGGATGGCCGGAGCCGCCGAAGGTGCCGGTGCCGATACGACGGTCAAGGCATTCATCGACTTCCAGAACGACGTCTGCGCCAAGGATATCCGCCTTGCCGTGCGCGAGGGCATGCACTCGATCGAGCATATCAAGCGCTTCACCACCAACGGCATGGCGACCGATCAGGGCAAGCTGTCCAACATCCACGGTCTGGCGATCGCGGCCGAAACGCTCGGCCGCGAAATCCCGAAGGTCGGCCTCACGACGTTCCGCGCGCCCTATACGCCGGTGACTTTCGGAACGCTGATCAACCATTCACGCGGCGAGCTGTTCGACCCGACCCGCAAGACGCCGATGCATGCTCTGGAAGAAGCCCAGGGCGCGGTGTTCGAGGATGTCGGCCAGTGGAAGCGTGCCTGGTACTATCCGCGCGCCGGCGAGGACATGCATCAGGCGGTCAACCGCGAATGCAAGACCGTGCGCGACGTCGCAGGCATCTTCGATGCCTCGACGCTCGGCAAGATCGAAGTGGTCGGCCCGGATGCGGCTGAGTTTCTCAACCTGATCTATACCAACAGCTGGGATACGCTGAAGCCCGGCCGCTGCCGCTATGGCATCATGCTGCGCGAGGATGGTTTCGTCTATGACGACGGCGTCGTCGGCCGCATGGCGGAGGACCGCTTCCACGTGACGACGACGACCGGCGGTGCCGCCCGCGTCATGAACCACATGGAAGATTATCTGCAGACCGAATTCCCGCATCTGAACGTCTGGCTGACCTCTGCCACCGAACAGTGGGCCGTCATCGCGGTACAGGGACCGAAGGCCCGCGAGATCATCGCGCCGCTGGTCGAAGGCATCGATCTTTCGAACGAGGCGTTTCCGCATATGAGCGTCCGTGAAGGCAAGATCTGTGGCGTGCCGACCCGGCTGTTCCGCATGTCGTTCACCGGCGAAACCGGCTTCGAAGTGAACGTGCCCGCCGACTTCGGCCCGGCCGTCTGGGCGGCGATCTATGAGCGGGCTGAGGCACTTGGCGCCTGCGCTTATGGCACCGAGACGATGCATGTCCTGCGCGCCGAAAAGGGCTACATCATCGTCGGACAGGACACCGACGGTACCGTGACCCCGGACGATGCCTCGCTCGGTTGGGCTGTCGGCAAGAAGAAGACTGACTTTGTCGGCATTCGCGGCCTGCGCCGTCCCGACCTGGTGGCTGACGGCCGCAAGCAGCTCGTTGGTCTTTTGACCAAGGATCCGAACGTGGTGCTGGAAGAGGGCGCGCAGATCGTTGCCGACCCGAACCAGGCATTACCGATGACGATGATCGGGCATGTGACTTCGGCCTACTGGTCGGAAAACTGCGGCCGCTCCATCGCTCTGGCGCTGGTTGCCGGTGGCAAGGCGAAGATCGGCCAGACGCTCTATGTGCCGATGCCGGACAAGACGATTGCCGTCGAGGTGAGCGACATGGTGTTCTTTGACAAGGAAGGAGGCCGCATCAATGGCTGATCTGATTGAAGCGGCAACCCGCACTCTGCCGCTGTCCGGCTTCCACGGCGGCTCCGCTGCTGCGGTGCTTTCCGTTGCAACGCCTGCAACCCGGATATCGCTACGGGCCAAGCCTGATGCCGTTTCGGCGCTGTCGGGCGCCCTTGGCCTGTCGCTCCCGATGAAGGCGAAGACATCGGCCTCCTTAAACGGCCGCCATGCGCTGTGGCTCGGTCCCGACGAGTGGCTTGTTATCGATGAGAACGAGGCCGACCTGATGGCGGCTGTGGCGGTAAGCAATGTGCTGCATTCGGCCACCGATATTTCCCATCGCAACACGGCCATCCTCGTTGAGGGCCGCGGTGCCGAAGTGGCTGTTAACGGCGGGTGCCCGCAGGACCTGTCTCTGGCGGTCTTCCCGGTCGGCGCCTGCTCGCGCACCGTTCTTGCCAAGGCCGAAATCGTGCTTCTGCGCACAGCCGAGGATGCGTTCCGGGTCGAATGCTGGCGTTCGTTTGCGCCTTACGTTTCGGGGCTGCTTGCGGAAGCGGCGGAGGATGCGGGCAACTGATCGTTGTTTTCTGGACGAGGTGGTGAATGAGCCCCTCATCCGCCCTGTCGGGCACCTTCTCCCCGTAAACGGGGCGAAGGGACAAGCGGCGAACTCTGTAGTCCCCTCTCCCTGCTTGCGGGGAGAGGGTTAGGGTGAGGGGCATTGGCCATCAAGGCCAATCAGTCTCAATGCAGGCCGGGCCAGCCGGTCCATTCAATCCAGCGGCCATGAAAATCGGCGCGGCCGATCAGGTGTTTTTCGCCTGACGGCCAGATTTGCAGCGTCAACGCCGCGCTGTGTTTCTGATCGTCCGCTTCCATCTGCAACCGCGCCAGCGGCGCTGTCTGCGTTGCGCGCGCTCCGGCGGCAGCGATCAGCGTCTCGCCTTTTTCCTGTGAATACCTTGGCAGATATTGCCACGCGATCGTGTGATAGATCACATGGACCTGATCCTCGTGAACAGGCTGGAGCCGCTGCGTCAGCCAATCCACTGCATCCGCGCGCTCCACGATCTGGCGGTTTGAAGCGGCGATCGAAAGGGCAAAGCGGGTGCGTTCCAGCCGGTCTGCCTGATCGGCCCAGATATAGGAGAGAAGGCGCAAGACATCTTCGTCGCGCGCGGGGTCCAGCGGGTTAAGATCGCAGCCAGCGCGGCTGGCTATGTGAATGGGAACGCTGGGCGGTGCCGGACCGGTCCATTGCGGCGCAATGAGCACCGGTGAGGGTTGCAACGCCCAGGCCATGTCGCCGAGCCGATAATCGTAGTGGTCCCAATGCAGATTGAGCCCGGCACTGGCCCCGACTTCCGACAGCACCATTGGCTTGTGGAACAGGCTCGAAATCGTCAGGAAACCGGGGAGCAGGGCTGCGGAGCGGCGCACTTCGTTTGTCTGCGGTGCCGACTGCAGGCGGTCGAGGATGAAGGACTCATGGCTGCGGCAGGCATGTTCGACGGCGTGCCAGAGATTATCCGCTTCTGCTGTGTGGGGCGGATAGACGGAGGCGAGTTGCTCGCCGGAACCGGACAGTACCAGCGCATGCAGCGCGCCGGCAAGGCGAAGCGGCACGGAATCGCCGCTGGGCGAGGGATCGCCGGACCACGACAGAATTTTCGCGCCAACGGGGTAGGCTGCGGTCAACCGCGAGGCGGCGAGCGTGCAGAGGCTTGCCGTAAAGGGCGAGCCGAGACCCCGGCAGGAACTCGCCTGCTGGACGAAAGCGAGACGGACAGCCTCCTCTGTCGTCGGGATATCAGGCATCGGCCGGCCGGTCCTTCGGGTCGAACTGGATGATGGTCAGCCAGTTGGCGGTGAGGGCCGGCTTGCGTTCGCCCTCGATATCGACGGTGACGTCGTAGGTGACCATCAGCATGCCGGCGCCGCGGAAGCGGGCCTCGGCCATGGTGAAGCGGCCGCGCACCTTGGCGCCGGATTTTACCGGGGTCATGAAGCGCACCTTGTCGAAACCGTAGTTGATGCCCATCGTCTGTTCGCGCACCCGCGGCAGGCAATTGTAGTTCATCGCCGAGAGGAGAGACAGTGACAGGAACCCGTGCGCAATGGTGCCGCCGAAGGGGGTTTCGGCTGCGGCGCGCACCGGGTCGGTGTGGATGAACTGGTGGTCATCGGTGGCGTCGGCAAAACCGTCGATGGTCTTTTGCGTCACCGTGATCCAGTCGGAGATTCCGATCTCCTTGCCGACCAGATCCTTGACGTCAGACAGCGAAATTTCCTGCGGCATTCTCTTTTCCGATCAAAAACATCCCCCCCTGCGTCTCTATATGCCGCTCTTGAGAAAAACGGCAATCAGGCAGGGGCAGTACAGGCTCATAAAATTTCGACGTGGAAGCCGATACTTCGCGCGGCGACCATGCCGATACCGGCATTGGACGAGGCAAGCAGGCTTTGCCAGCCGGATCCCTGCCGGACCGGCAGATGGACCGGGTGCGGCGCATGGCTGCGATTGATCACGACGGCAAGCCGGGTGCGCCTGGTCTGCACCGTGTCGCCGGTTGAAAGCAGCATGACCAGATGGTCGGTGGTGGCGCTCTCCCAGTCGCTGGCCGTCATTGGCTGGCCGTCGAATCGCAGCCACTCGACATCGCCGTTTCCGGTGAAGAACATGGTTTCACCAAAGACATCGAAGCGGGTGCGGATTTGCGACAGTGTTGCCGTATGGGCAATCAGCGTATCGTCAAGGGCTGCCCAATCGACCCAGGTGATGGCGTTGTCCTGGCAATAGGCATTGTTGTTGCCGCGCTGGCTGCGGCCGCCTTCGTCGCCGGCGGTCAGCATGATCGCGCCGCGCGTGGCAAACAGAGTGGACAGCAGGGCCATGACATCGCGACGGCGCAAAGCCTGAACCTCCGGGTCGCTGGTCGCGCCTTCAACGCCATTGTTCCAGGAATGGTTCTCGTCATGGCCGTCACGGTTGTCCTCGCCATTGGCCTCATTGTGCTTGCCGGCATAGGAGACGAGATCCATCAGCGTGAAGCCGTCATGGGCGGCGATGAAGTTGACGCTGCGGGTTTTCTGCCCGCTGTTGCGCGAGAAGATACTCGAAGAGCCGGCAAGCGCCGTCGCGAGGTCACCGATGGTATGGCTGTCGCCGCGCCAGGTGCGGCGCAGGTCGTCGCGTGCCCGGTCGTTCCATTCGAGGAAGGGGGCGGGGAAATTGCCGAGCTGGTAGCCGCCGGGGCCGATATCCCAGGGTTCGGCGATCAGCACGCGGTCTTTGAGGATGGGATCGGTGCGCATTTCGGTAAGCAGGGCGGCATCGCCGCTGAAGCCGTTGATGTCGCGGCCGAGGATCGAGCCGAGATCGAAGCGGAAACCGTCGATGCCGGCGGAGAGGACGAAGTGGCGCAGGCTGTCGAGGATGAGCTGGCGCACGACCGGGTGACCGCAGGCAATGGTGTTGCCGCAGCCGGTGTCGTTGATCAGTTCGCCCGGCCGGCCGGTGGCGTGGCGGTAATAGGTGTGGTTGTCGAGGCCGCGCATGGAGAGGGTCGCGCCGAAGCGGTCGCTTTCGCCGGAATGGTTGAAGACGAGATCGAGAATGGTGCCGATGCCTTGGGCATGAAGTGCTGCAACGGTTTCGCGAAGTTCGGTCATGCCGCCGGGTACAAGGTGCGGATCGAGCGCCATGAAGGCGATGGGATTGTAGCCCCAGCCGTTGGAAAGCCCGAGCGGCGGCAGATGGCGCTCGTCGATCCAGGCGGTGATCGGCATCAATTCGATGGCTGAGACGCCGATGCGCTTCAGATGAGCGATGACGGCGGGATGGGCCAGTGCTGCGACGGTGCCGCGCTGGTTTTCGGGCACATTCGGATGCAGCATGGTGAAGGGGCGCACCGCGACCTCGTAGATCAGGCCGCCGGTCCGGAAAAGCGGAGCTTGATGCTGCGCGCTCTGGGGTTCCGTCACGATCGCCTTGGGAACGAGATCGGTAGTGTCGTCGCCGAAGACTGACAGGCGGGGATTGTAACGGAAGGGGCGGTCGAGTTCGCGGGCGTAGGGATCGACCAGCAGCTTGGCGGGGTCGAACCAGAGGCCTTGATCCGGGTCATAAGTTCCTGAGGCGCGAAAACCGTAGCGCGTTCCGGCGGGTGCATCCGGGACGGTCAGGCTGTGGATGCCGTCCTCACCGCGCCGCATCGGCAGGCGGCGCAGTTCGCGATTGCCGGTCGCGTCGTAGAGGCAGAGCTCGATGCCGGAAGCGCTGCTGGACCGGACCGAAAACGCCGTGCCGCTGCCATTGAGAGTGACGCCAAGGAGCGGAGCGGGCAGATTCGGCATCGGGGTCACCTTGGGATGAGCGGGGGAGGCGGCGTATGTGGTTTCGTATCAGATTGGTTTGACAGTGATTTGTCTCTGCTTTCGGGCGTGTTGCAAGCGGTATGTTTTACCCTCCCCTTGAGGGGGAGGCGATCTCTCTCTTCTCCCCGGCGGGGAGAAGTGCCGAGCAGAGCGAGGCGATGAGGGGGGCGGCAGATTCAGAATCAATGGCTTCGCCCCCCCTCATCCGGCCCTGCGCTCCCTCTTCTCCCCGATGGGGAGAAGAGGGAGCGCAGGGACCTCCCAACGCCCTTCAGCCACGCCCGGAAAATCCGCCGTGGTTTTTCGCTTTCAGTTCACTTGGCCGGGGCGCTGGAAAGTGCCGGGACAAAGTGAGTTTATGTGACGCCTTCCAGCGCCCCGTTCAGTGTTGGTCGATGGGCAACTCCGGTTTCTCTGCGCGGATGATCGGCGCCTTTTCCAGGGTGGCGCTGCCGGAATTTCCGGGGCGCCACGAAAGGCCTGTCTTTCGACACACCAGTCGCCGGTCCTCATGTGTGCCTCACAGGCACGCCCCGCCATTTTGCAGACGAGAGGGAAACCATTTTCTGACCATCCACCGGGCAAAGGCTTACGTCTGTCCTTCACCCGGCACCGGCCCCGTCTCACCGCTACGTCTAGCAGTCTAGCCGATGACAGGACGGGAATGATGATGGCACAGGTTTTGGGGGCGGGGATTTGCGGGGATGATTTTTTGGGTGGCGAAGGGCAGCGATCACGGGCGGGATAGGGCGATAACTGTTTGACGTAGAATGAAAGCTGCCCGGTATCGCTCGCCAGTACGGGAGCTGATCACATGAATGGCTCGGTATTGAGGAGGCACATATTGTCCTCCGTCATCCTCGGGCCTGACCCGAGGATCCCGGTTCCAGAGACAGAATCGCGCTTGTGGCGTGGATCCTCGGGTCAAGCCCGAGGATGACGGAGTTACTGGGCAGCGGCTGCAGGCGGCCGGTGCCGTGGGGCATGACACTTAAGGTATGCCGGGTCACCCCACCCCGGCACTATGTGCCGACCCTCCCCCTCAAGGGGAGGGTGAAGGGAGCTTTCTCCCTCTCTACATCGGTCACGTAATAACCGTCGGTTCGGTGCGGCCGGTGCGGGTCTTGATGCCGGCGATCTGGTCGGCAACCGCGATCAGGTCGGCAAGGGCCTCCTGGGTGTCGAAGTCGTGGCGCGAGGCGTCCGGTTCGTAGCGTTCGATATAGACGCGCAAGGTCGCGCCCGAGGTGCCGGTGCCCGACAGGCGGAAGACGACGCGGGAGCCGCCTTCGAACAGGATGCGGATGCCCTGGTTGTTGCTGACCGACTTGTCGATCGGATCGTTGTAGGAGAAGTCGTCGGCGGCAGCGACCTTCAGCTTGCCGAAGCTTTTCCCCGGCAGGGTGGCGAGCTGGTCGCGCAGCGCCGTCATCAGGCCGTTTGCCGCATCCGAATCGACCTCTTCGTAGTCGTGGCGGGAATAGTAGTTGCGGCCAAAGGTGGTCCAATGCTGGCGGGCGATATCCTGGACGCTTTCCATGCGCACGGCGAGGATGTTGAGCCAGAGCAGGACCGCCCAGAGGCCGTCCTTTTCGCGCACATGGTTGGAGCCGGTGCCGGCACTTTCCTCGCCGCAGATGGTGACGAGGCCGGCATCCATCAGGTTGCCGAAGAACTTCCAGCCGGTCGGCGTCTCGAACATGCCGATGCCGAGCTTTTCGGCGACGCGGTCGGCCGCCGCACTGGTCGGCATCGAGCGGGCGATACCGGCAAGACCCCTGGAATAGCCGGGGGCGAGGCTGGCATTGGCGGCGAGCATGGCAAGGCTGTCCGACGGGGTGATGAAGATGCCCTTGCCGATGATCAGGTTACGGTCGCCGTCGCCATCGGACGCAGCGCCGAAGTCCGGCGCGTCGTCGCTCATCATTTCCTCGTAAAGCGCGCGGGCGTGGACGAGGTTGGGGTCGGGATGGTGGCCGCCGAAATCGGGCAGCGGAATGAAGTTCAACACCGAGCCCTTGGCCGCACCCAGCCGGTTTTCGAGGATTTCCTTGGCATAGGGGCCGGTGACGGCGCTCATGGCGTCGAAGACGATGCGGAAACCGCCGCCGATCAGATTGCGGATGGCGCGGAAATCGAACAGCTTTTCCATCAGTTCGGCATAGTCGGAGACCGGGTCGATCACCACGACTTCCATGCCGGCGACGTCCTGGCTGCCTTCGATATCGAGATTGATGTCGGCGACCTCGACAATCTTGTAGGTCTCGATCGTGCGGGTGCCGGCATAGATCGCGTCGGTGACCTTTTCAGGGGCCGGGCCGCCATTGCCGATATTGTACTTGATGCCGAAATCCTCGGTCGGGCCGCCCGGATTGTGGCTGGCCGACAGCACGATGCCGCCGAAGGCCTTGTACTTGCGGATGACATTCGAGGCGGCCGGCGTCGAGAGGATGCCGCCGCGGCCGACGAGAATGCGGCCGAAACCGTTGGCAGCCGCCATCTTGATGGCGATCTGGATGACGTCGCGGTTGTAGTAGCGGCCGTCGCCGCCGATCACCAGCGTTTCGCCCCTGAAGCCGTCCAGACTGTTGAAAATCGACTGAATGAAATTCTCGGCATAGTTCTTCTGCTGGAAGACCGGCACCTTCTTGCGCAGGCCCGAAGTCCCGGGCTTCTGGTCCATATAGGGGGTGGTCTGAACGGTTCTGATCATGGGTCTTAGCCTTTCGCAAGAAGACTGGAATAGAGATCGGCATACCGATGCGCGCTCATATCCCAGGAAACGTCTGATTTCATACCCTGGGCCTGAAGGCGAGCCCAGACTTTCGGTTGCCGGTAGGCGGCAAAGGCGCGCCGAATCGCCTGGCGCAAGCTCGCAGCCGAAACCGGCGAAAATTGGAAGCCGGTTGCGACCTTGGCAGCCAGAGCCGCTTCGTTGGCATCGATGATCGTATCGGCCAGCCCGCCGGTATGGGCGACGATCGGCACGCAGCCGTAGCGCAGGCCATAGAGCTGGGTAAGGCCGCACGGCTCGAAGCGCGACGGGATGAGGATGGCGTCGCTGCCGGCCTGCATCAGGTGCGACAAAGGCTCATTGTAGCCGATCACCATGCCAACCCGGCCGGGATGGCGGGCAGCGGCCGAAATGAAGGCGCTTTCGAGTGCCGGATCGCCGGAGCCGAGCACGGCCAGCTTGCCGCCATTGTGGACGATGTCGTCGATCACCTCGGCGAGCACGTCCATGCCCTTCTGCCAGGTCAAACGGCTGACGACGCAGAAGATCGGGCCGGGGGCATTGTCGAAGCCGAACTGGGCTGACAGCGCCTTGCGGTTGGCCTCGCGCTTCTTCAGCGAGCTGGCTCCGTAGTTTTCGGCGACATGCTTGTCGGTTTGCGGGTTCCAGACATCGGCGTCGATACCGTTGACGATGCCGTGCAGGCTGGACAGGCGGGCCGTCAGCAGGCCCTGGAGGCCCATGCCGAATTCGGGGGTGAGGATTTCCTGCGCATAGGACGGGCTGACGGTGGTGATGACGCTTGCCGCCTGCAGGCCACCCTTGAGGAAGCCGACATCGCCGAAATATTCGACATAGCTCATTGAAAAGGCCTCGGGCGGCAAAGCCAGCTCCGGAAAGATATCCGGGCCGAACTGCCCCTGGAAGGCGATGTTGTGGATGGTCAGCACTGTCGGTGTCGCATGCGCCGCGCCGAAACGCATGTAGACCGGTGTCAGCGCCGCCTGCCAGTCGTGGACATGGACGAGATCCGGCTTCCAGCTCGGCAAAAGGCCGCCGGCGATCTCGGCGGCCGTCAAGGACAGGGCTGCGAAGCGGCGGAAATTGTCGGGATAATCCAGCCCCGCTTTATCGACATAGGGGCCGCCGTCGCGATCAAACAGTTCCGGCGCATCAAGCACGAGAAGGTCGAGGCCCTCGTGTTCGACGGCGAGGATCGAGGCGGGGTTACCGAAGAGATTGTCGAAGCCGCCGATCTTCTGCGGCTTCCTGATCTTCTGCATCACGCCGGGATAGCCGGGCATGAGGGTGCGCATGCGGACGCCGTGCGGTTTCAGGGCCGCCGGCAGGGCGCCCGCCACATCGGCGAGGCCCCCTGTCTTGATCAGCGGAAAGACTTCCGATGCGACGGACAGCACTTCCATGCTCACATGCCCAGCTTGTCGATCATCGTCTGGGTGATCAGGCAAACGCCGTTTTCCGAACGGCGGAAGCGCTTGGCGTCGAATTCCGGGTCTTCGCCGACGACGAGGCCTTCCGGGATGACGACGCGGCTGTCGATGACGACATTGCTCAGCTGCGTATGCCGGCCGATCCTGACATTCGGCAGGATGACGGCGCCGTCGAGGCGGGAATAGGAATTTACCCGCACGCCGGTAAACAGCATGGAGCGGTTGAGCGAGGCACCGGAAATGATGCAATCGCCGGACACGAGAGAGGAGGTGGCCGACCCGCGGCGGTTCTCGTCGTCATGGACGAATTTTGCCGGCGGCTTGATCTCGGCGAACGTCCAGATCGGCCAGGTGCCGTCGTAGATGTCGAGTTCCGGCGTGACGTGGGTGAGGTCGATATTGGCCTGCCAGTAGGCATCGATCGTGCCGACATCGCGCCAATAGGCTTCGCGCTCGAAATCGGAGCGGACGCAGGACCGGTTGAAGCGGTGGGCGACGGCTTTGCCGTGGCTGACGATATAGGGGATGATGTCCTTGCCGAAGTCGCGCGAGGAGGATGGGTCGGCGGCGTCGCGGCGCAGCACATCCATCAGGAACTTGGTGTGGAAAACGTAGATGCCCATCGAGGCCAGCGCCATCTCCGGATTGCCGGGGATGCCCGGCGGGTCGGCGGGCTTTTCGACGAAGGCGATGATCTGGTCCTTTTCATCGACATGCATGACGCCGAAGCCGGTCGCTTCCATGCGCGGCACTTCCAGGCAGCCGATGGTGACGTCGGCGCCGGAATCGACATGCTGCTGCAGCATCAGTTCGTAGTCCATCTTGTAGACATGGTCGCCGGCCAGGATGACCATGTATTCGACGCCGTGATCCTCGATGATGTCGATGTTCTGATAGACGGCGTCGGCGGTGCCTTCGTACCACTGCGTCTCGGAGACGCGCTGGGAGGCCGGCAGGATATCGAAGCTTTCGTTTCGTTCGGGGCGCAGGAAGTTCCAGCCGCGCTGCAGGTGGCGGATCAGCGAATGCGCCTTGTACTGGGTTGCGACGCCGATGCGGCGGATGCCGGAGTTCAGCGCGTTGGAGAGCGCGAAATCGATGATGCGGGCCTTGCCGCCGAAATAGACCGCGGGCTTGGCGCGGCGATCGGTCAGTTCCTTCAGGCGGCTGCCGCGGCCGCCGGCAAGGACATAGGCCATTGCATCACGGGCGAGGGGCTGGGTGCGTTTTTCCATTGAATTTCCTCCCGATAGTATGGTTCCCCGGAGCGCTATTGCCGCTCGTTCGGAACTGTGTCCTCTCCAATATTCTTCTGACGCACGACTTTGGCAGGTCTTGGGAGCCCGCCTTGCCGTGCTTGATTTTATGCATGTCGTTATCCCGAAACCGCTGCACACTTTCGGGCGACATGCATTAATCCTGCTCCAGCATCAGTGTCGCCAGGGGTGGCAAGGTGATGGTGGCGGTAATAACGCCTGCACTGTTTTTCTTTGCCTGAACGGCTCCTCCGTTGCCTTTGCCGCTGCCGCCGTAGATCTCGGCGTCGCTGTTGAGGATTTCCTTCCACCGCCCTTCCACCGGCAGCGGTATGGTATAGTTTTCGCGGTAGACCGGGGTGAAGTTGCTGATGACGGCAATGGTCTTTTCGCCCGGCGCCTTGCGCAGCCAGGCAAAGACCGAATTCTCGCGGTCATCGGCAATCAGCCATTCAAAGCCGTCGCCCTCACAGTCGCGCGCATGCAGCGCCGCCTTGTTGCGATAGGTACCGTTCAAGTCCCGCACCAGCCGGCGCATGCCTTCATGAAGAGGATATTCGAGCAGGTTCCAGTCGAGCGACCGGTCTTCCGCCCATTCCTGCCACTGGGCGAATTCCTGGCCCATGAACAGGAGCTTCTTGCCGGGATAACCCCACATGAAGCCGTAATAGGCTCTGAGGTTGGCGAATTTCTGCCAGTCGTCGCCGGCCATCTTGGCAATCAGCGAACCCTTGCCGTGCACCACTTCGTCATGGGAAAGCGGCAGCACGAAATTTTCGCTGAAGGCGTAGAGCAGGCCGAAGGTCAGGTCGTTGTGGTGGTGCTTGCGGTGGATCGGCTCGCGCTGCAGATATTGCAGCGTGTCGTGCATGAAGCCCATGTTCCACTTGAAGCCGAAGCCGAGGCCGCCGGCGTGGACCGGAGCGGAAACTTTTGGCCAGGAGGTGGATTCCTCGGCAATGGTGATGATGCCGGGATGGCTGCCGTAGACTTGCTTGTTCATGGTCTGCAGGAAGCGGACGGTATCGAGGTTCTCGTTGCCGCCGTACTCGTTCGGCACCCATTCGCCGTGCTTGCGCGAATAGTCGAGATAGAGCATCGAGGCGACCGCATCGACCCGCAAACCGTCCAGATGGAATTTTTCAGCCCAGTAGAGTGCGTTGTTGACGAGATAGGAGAACACCTCGGCGCGGCCGAAATTGTAGATCGCGGTGTTCCAGTCGGGGTGGTAGCCCTGACGCGGGTCCTCATGCTCGTATAACGCGGTGCCGTCGAACCAGCGAAGGCCGTGGGCATCGGTGGGGAAATGTGCCGGCACCCAGTCGAGGATGACGCCGAGGCCGACCTTGTGGGCGCCGTTGACGAAGCGGGCAAAACCTTCCGGCTCGCCGAAGCGGGCGGTCGGCGCGTAGAGGCCGGTGGTCTGGTATCCCCAGGACGGATCATAGGGATATTCGGTAATCGGCAGGAATTCGATATGGGTGAAGCCCATGTCGATGCAGTAGGGGATCAGGCGTTCTGCCAGTTCGTCCCAGGTCAGCATGTCGCCATTGTCGCGGCGCTGCCAGGAGGCGGCGTGGACCTCGTAGATCGAGATAGGCTGGCGCCGCGCGTCGACGCTGGCCCAATGCGCGCGGTGCGCCTCGTCCTGCCAGACCTGTTCGATCTCTCCCGTCGTCATCGACGCATTCTGCGGACGCAGTTCCGAGCGGCGGGCGAAGGGATCGGCCTTCAGGGGCAGCAATTCGCCGCTCTTGCCGACGATCTCGTATTTGTAGATCGCGCCGGACTGGACATCGGGCACGAAGATTTCCCAGATGCCGGTGTCCTGGCGCAGCCGCATGACATGGCGGCGGCCGTCCCAGTCGTTGAAATCGCCGACGACCGAGACGCGCTTGGCGTTCGGTGCCCAGACGGCGAAATGAAAACCGTCGGCGCCGTCATGCCTGATCGGATGCGCGCCCATCTTGTCGAACAGGCGCAGATGCGAGCCTTCGCGGATGTAATAGTCGTCCATCGGCCCGAGCACCGGGCCGAAGCTGTAGGGATCGGTGATGGTCCACTCGCCGCCGTCATTGCGGGCGCGGTAGCGGACCGGCTGGATCTTCTTGACGGCGATGACGCCTTCGAAGAAGCCGGCATCGTCACGCCGTGTCAGCGTACCGATCTCCTTGCCGGCCAGTGTTTCGGCGGTCACCGTTTCGGCGCCGGGGACGAAACAGCGGGCGACGAACTCCTTGCCCGCCGGATGGACGCCGAGGGCGGCGAACGGATTTGCATGAGTGCCAGCGAGGATCGCCGCAATCTCTTCCGTCGACAGACTGGCTGGCGGAACGGCAGGCGTGGCGTCTTTCGGCACTGATGTCATCCGGCTCTCCAAATTTCCCCGGCATATTGCCGGATTGTACGGTCGGAGGAAAACCAGCCCATGCGCGCCGTGTTGCGGATGGTCTTGGAATACCAGCTGGCCGTGTCCGTCCAGATTGCGTCCACCTCGCGCTGCGCCTTGGTGTAGGCATCGAAATCGGCCGCCACCATGAACCAGTCGTGATTGTAGATGCCGTCGATCAGGCCGGTGAAGCGGTTGCGGTCATCGGGGGAGAACACGCCGGAGGAAATCGCATTGAGGGCCTGCGACAGTTCCCGCGATTGCTCGATGATGGCGCGGGGATTGTGGCCCTCGGCGCGCACCTTGGCGACTTCGTCCGCCGTCATCCCGAAGATCTTGATGTTTTCCTCACCGACCCAGTCACGCATTTCGACATTGGCGCCGTCCAACGTTCCAATGGTCAGCGCACCGTTCAACGCGAACTTCATGTTGCCGGTTCCAGACGCTTCCATGCCGGCGGTCGAAATCTGTTCCGACAGGTCGGCGGCCGGCACCATGATCTCGGCAAGCGAGACGTTGTAGTTGGGAATGAAAACGATCTTCAACAGACCGCGCACCGACGGGTCATTATTGATGACCTTGGCGACATCATTGGCCAGCTTGATGATCAGCTTGGCATTGTGATAGCTCGGCGCCGCCTTGCCGGCGAACAATTTGACACGCGGCACCCAGTCCAGCTCGGGATGAGAACGGATCTGGTCGTAGAGCGAGATCGCCTCGATGATGTTGAGGAGCTGGCGCTTGTATTCGTGGATACGCTTGATCTGGATGTCGAACATCGCCGACGGATCGAGCCGGATGCCCATGCGGCTCTGCACCAGCTGGGCAAGCTTGATTTTGTTGGCGCGCTTGATCCCGGCGAATTTTTCCTGGAAATCCGGCTTGTCGGCAAAGGGATCCAGCGCCTGCAGGGCTTCCGTATTGTCCATGAACTCATCGCCGATCGCATCACGGATCAGCGTGACAAGCTCGGGGTTGCACTGCATCAGCCAGCGGCGCGGGGTGATGCCGTTGGTCTTGTTGTTGATGCGCTCCGGATAAAGCCGGTGCAGATCGGCAAACACCGTTTCCTTCATCAGCTCGGTATGGAGGGCCGACACGCCGTTGATCGAGTGGGAACCGACAAAGGCAAGGTTGCCCATTCGCACGCGGCGGTCGCCGCTCTCGTCGATCAGCGAGATATTGCGGACTTCCTGATCGGTACGGGTCTTCTGCTTGCGGGCCTCGAGCAGGATCTTGGCGTTGATCGCATAGACGATCTGCATATGGCGCGGCAAAAGCCGCTCGAACAGCGGCACTGGCCAGGTTTCCAAGGCTTCCGGCAGAAGCGTGTGGTTGGTGTAGGAGAAAGTGTGACGGGCGATATCCCAGGCGGCTTCGAAATCCATGCCGTGAACGTCGGTCAGGAGGCGGACCAGTTCGGCGACGGAGACGGCGGGATGGGTGTCGTTGAGCTGGATCGCCACCTTGTCGGCGAGCGAGGTGAAATCCGGATATTGCTGCAGGTGGCGGCGCAGGATGTCCTGCAGCGAGGCAGACGAGAAGAAGAACTCCTGGCGCAGGCGCAATTCCTGGCCGGCAGGCGTCGCGTCGGCCGGATAAAGCACGCGGGCAAGGCTTTCGGCCTTGTTGCTTTCGCGCAGCGCGCCGATGTGATCGCCGGCATTGAAGGCGTCGAGCAGGATCGGGTCGATCGGATGGGCGGTCCACAGGCGTAGCGTGTTGACGCGCTTGGCGCGCCAGCCGACGACCGGCGTATCGCAGGCGGTGGCGATGACGCGCTCGGCCGGTTTCCAGACGTAGCGGGTGACTTCCTCATCGACGTTGACAGTTTCGACCGAACCGCCGAAGCCGATCTCGTAGGAGCTTTCGCGGCGCTCGAATTCCCACGGATTGCCGTGGGCAAGCCAGGTTTCCGGAAGCTCCACCTGCCAGCCATCGGCCATCTGCTGGCGGAACAGGCCGTGGACGTAGCGGATGCCGTAACCATAGGCGGGGATATCGACGGTCGCCATGCTCTCCATGAAACAGGCAGCGAGGCGCCCGAGGCCGCCGTTGCCGAGGGCCGCATCCGGTTCGAGCGCGGCGATCACATCGAGATCGACGCCGAAGGAGGCGAGCGCCTCGCGCAATTCGTCCATCAGGCCGATATTGGTGACGGCATCGCGCATCAGGCGGCCGATCAGGAATTCGAGCGACAGGTAGTATACGCGCTTGGCATCGGTGGCGTAGGTCTTGCGGGTCGATTCCATCCAGTTGTCGGTGATGCGGTCGCGCACGACCAGGATCGCAGCCGTCAGCCAGTCATGCGGCTTGGCGACCTTCGGGTCCTTGCCGATACGATAGGTGAGACGTTCGATGATTTCCTTGGCGAGGACTTCGGAGCTCGAGGCGCGGGGAGCGGCGCTCGGAATTTTCTCGTTGGACAAACGATCGATCATGGAAAATGTTTACCCTCTGCGTGCGGTTTGGGAGACCGGAGGTGAACACCAACGGGGCGTATGAGCGATTTATGCACCGATACGAAGCGCTTGCAATAGCGTTTTCAATAAGATGAAAATTGCCGGAGAGGGTGGCTTCGAAACGGCTTGCGAATTGCCGGACGAGACGAAAAAGCCCGCCCCGATGTCTCGGAACGGACTTTCGATTGTAGCGGTCGTGCGGTTACTGCGTCAGGCGAACGGTCATTGCCGAGGCTTTTTCGCCGATATATTTGAAAGCGGCGTTCAACTGCTCCGCATTCTCGGCCGCGAAGTAGTGTCCGGTTGTGGTCGCGCAGTAGTTCAGCAGTGCCTGACCGCGCGATGGCGCCATGAAGGCGACCGTAAACACCTGAATCTGGGCGGTTCGGGCATCGTCGCACCATTTTTTCGTCTCGGTGTCGGCCGAAGTGTAGTTATTGTCACCGTCCGTCATGAAGACGATATATTTTGTCGGGACCTGCTTGTTTTTGACAAAGTGGGCGTCGTCTTCGACCATTTCCGTCTCATTTTTTTTCAGGACCAGCTTCTGGTAAGCGGTCTTGAAGGCGCTACCGGAATCCGTGCCGCCGGTTGCCGTAAGCGCATTGACGTAGTCCATGACGCCGTCGGTACCCCAGACCAGGTCGGTCTGGTTCTGCATCGAGGCGTTGTAGGAAACTGCTCCGGTTCTCACCAGCGAGCTGCTTGGGTCGGCGGTTTTCAGATAGGTGGTCAGGCTTTCGGTGGCATCCTTCAGCGCTTCGATCTTGGTGGTATAGTTGGGAACCTCGCGCTGGCATTTCCGCTTTTTACCGCAGTCGTAATATTCAACCTTGGTTGGATTGTCCTTGTCGACGGTCGCCGTGTCTTCGGCCATGGAGCCGGAACGGTCCAGCACCAGGAACATCGACAATGCGTTCTTCGTTTCCGAAGAACTCAGGGACTTGCTGACCGCGCTGATCTGGGCCGTCTTCTGGCCGAGAAGCCGGGTCAGAGGGTTGAGCGGAAGGCTGTAGTTCGACGATACATCGACTGTGTAGGCCTTGCTGTTACCGACGGTGTTGGTCGTCAGCTTTTCAACAATATTGATCTTGGTATTGTTGACAAACGCCGCGTCGAAAGCGGCAAGCTCCTCAGGGGTCATGCCTACCGTCCCGGAGTTTTTCAATTGGGACTTCAGAAAATCCTGGGCGAGCTTCGTTGCGTTTTCGATGCTCATTCCTTCATTGATGAGCGCGGACGATGCGGCAAGGGCTGCCGTGTCCGTTGCGTCCTGCAGCTGGTTCTTGGCCATCATCATGTTAGCCATATCGACGGCGACGCCGCCCGCAGCGAACAGGACCGGAATGACCAATGCCCCCATAATGGCAAAATTGCCGCCGCGATCGCTGATGAGATTTGAACAGGACTGAAGGAATGTCGATCGTTTTGCCATTTTTCCCACTCGGAACAGAGGTTGCCTCTTTTGATGGGGCGGCTTCTATTGCGTAAGCATTACGATCCTGTTCAGCTTATGGGTCGCAATTAAATACAATTCTAACTGTCCCGCAAATGCTGGCGGTCCATCCTGTTTTGGGTGTGCGAAAAAGATACGGCGGGCTTTCCCGTTCCGGGTCATTGCAGCGGAATCACGTCCACGGCCTGCTCGGTCTTGTGTGAACCGTAGCTTTTCAGGACACCGATGACAGGGGCGACGTCGCTGTAGTCGCGGCCATGGCCGACGACGATATGATCCAATCCGGCAAAAATATTGTTGGTCGGATCGAGTTCGAGCCATCCGGAGGTGTTTCCGCACCAGAAACGGACCCAGGCATGCATGGCATCGGCCCCTTCCAGGCGCTCCTTGCCCGGCGGCGGGATGGTTCTGAGGAAGCCGCTGACATAGCCGGCGGGGATGCCAAGGCTGCGCAGGGCGGTGATCATCACATGGGTGAAATCCTGGCAGACGCCGCGTTTCAGCGTGAAGGCCTCGCGCGGCGTGGTGTCGACGGTGGTTGCCTTTGGATCGTAGACGAAGTCCTTGTGGATCTGAGCGCAAATGGCGGTGGCGATCTGGCGGATCGTCATGCCCGGCCTGGCGATACCACGCGCATAGGCGGATATCGCCGTGTCCTCGGGAAGGCGGGGGCTTGCGCCGAGGAAATGATGCGGCGAATTGGCGTCGAGCGACCAGACATTGGCGAGCTCGGCGGGAACGCCTGTAAGGTCCGGCGAAAAATCGGCGGTCAGCGGCTGGGCTTCAAGCTGGACGCGGGCCTGCATGCGGATCACCAGCTTTTCATGCTGCTTGCGAAACAGGATCGAGGTCGAGGGATTGGCGAAGAAATCGACGCTGTCGCGCCGTTCCTCGGGCGCGGGTGTGCAGGTAACGGTGCCGGCAATGAGGCGCTGGCGATCGGGAAGCGACAGGGGCAGGACGCGCACGACATGCCGGCCGCCGGAAACCGGGACTTCGTAGGTGTAGGTGATCCGCAGGTTGATGTCGTAGAGCATGGAACTCTCAGTTTCGGCGCAGGAGGTGTGTCATATCCTAGCCGAGATAGGTTTGCGCGAGGATGTCGGAGAAGCGTCCGAGTTCCTGTTCCAGATTGTTGTAGACGGCGGCATTCATCGCTTCGGGCGTCATGACGGCAAGGCCGGCGTGCAGCCGCATCGCTTCGCGATAGAAGGGCGACATCTGGCCGTTCGAGAAAGCGTTCGGCAGTTGCTCGACCTCGGTCTTGATCTCGTTCAGCTGGTAGAGGATCGAGCGCGGGTTGAGCGGGTCGAGCGCCAGAAGGTCGGTGACGGTCAGCGAGGCGGTGTTGACGTTGTAGCGGCGGCGATGGGTCATGACGCTGTCGCCGATGTCCAGAAGCATGTCATAGGCGCCATCCGGCGCGTCCTCACCGGACAGATGACCGAGCAACCGGGTCATGTGCAGGCCGCGTTCGAGGTAACGGCCGATCGACAGAAACCGCCAGCCGGTGAAGCGGTACATGTTTTCGTGAACGAGACCGGCAAAACCCGCGAGCTTGCGCAAGAGCACAGTCATCGCATGGGTGGCATCGTCGCCGGCCTGGACCGTCGACTGGAATTTGCGCGCGGTCTTGGCGAGATCGTTGAGCGCCAGCCAGCCATCGGCGGAGAAACGGTCGCGGATATTGCTGGCGGAAAACAGGGCGCTGTTGATATTGGCCATCAGGCTGTCGGGAACCGGCTGTCTGGTATCGATGTCGAGCACGGCCAGATAGTCGGTGATATCCTTCAACAGCGGCATTTCGGTATTGGCGGTTTCGGCATAGCGGCCGTGCCAGGCGCGCAGGATGCGCAGCGCGCCTTCGGCCCGCTCGATATAACGGCCAAGCCAGAAGAGATTGTCGGCCGCCCGGCTCGGCAGGCTGCCCGGCATGATGCGGATAAAGCTTTCCTCGGCCGGCAGAAGCGTCATCTGCTCGACGGGCTTCTGGCTGACGATCCAGACGTCGGCGGCAGACCCGCCGGCCTGCATGGCAATGGCGGCCGCATCGGCGCCGGAGCCGATGCGGGCAAAGCCGCCCGGCATGACCTGCCAGCCGTCGCGGGTGCGGGCGACATAGACGCGCAGGCTCATCGGCCGCGGCGTCAGCTTGCCGTTGATCCAGGCGGGCGTGGTCGAAAGGGTGACGACTTCCTGCCCGACGAGTTTTGGGCCTTCGGTCTGCAGCCAATCGGCGACCGATGCCCTTGCCGTATCGCGCAATGACGAGCCGAGCACCGACTGGCCGTTATCATCGAAGAAGGGCCTGGTGGAATAGGCCGGGCCGATGACCATTTTCTCGACGTTTTGGGTGACCTGATCGCGTTCCGGCTGCTGGCCGCACCACCAGGTGGCGATGCTCGGCAGGACAGGGTCCTCGCCCAAGAGATGGCGGCAGATGGTCGGCATGAAGGCGAGGAAGGCGCGGGTTTCGAGAATGCCTGAACCGAGCGAATTGACGATCGATACCGAGCCGGAACGCAGCGCCTCGACAATGCCGGGGGTGCCGATATGCGAGCTCTGGTTCAGCTCCAAGGGATCGGCAAAGGCGGCATCGAGGCGGCGCCAGAGCACGCCGACGGGCTTCAGGCCAGCCACGGTGCGGACCATGACGCGACCATCGACGACGGTCAGGTCTTCGCCTTCAAGCAGCATGAAGCCGAGATAGCGGGCGATATAGGCGTGTTCGAAATAGGTCTCGTTGGCGACGCCCGGCGTCAGGACGGCGATACGGTCGTCCGGATGCTTCTTGCGCGATTGCAACTCGTCGCGGAAGGCGCCGAAGAAGCCGGCAAGGCGATGGACATGGGTTTCGGCATAGAGGTCGGAGAAGGCGCGGGTGGTGGCGACGCGGTTTTCCAGCGCAAAACCGGCCCCCGAAGGTGCCTCGGTGCGGTCCGACAGCACCCACCAGTTGCCATCGGGCCCACGGCCGATTTCGAAGGAACAGAAATGCAGGAAATGACCGTCGGCAGGCATGACGCCGACCATCGGGCGCAGGAATTCCGGATTGGACGCAACCAGCGACGGCGGCAGGAAACCTTCGGCGACCAGCCGGTTCGGCCCATAGATATCCGCAGCGATCCGTTCCAGCAGTTCGGCGCGCTGAATGAGGCCTTTCGAGACGGCCTGCCATTCGGTGTCGTCGATCAGCACCGGTACATGGGAAAGAGGCCAGTTGCGCTCCGAATTCTCCTTGGTGCCATAGGCCCGGTAGAACACGCCGGCGTCGCGCAGATAGCGGTCGGCGCGGGCGAAGCGGTTGGAAAGTTCGGTCTCGTCCATGCGGCCGATGGAGGAGAGAAAATGCTGCCAGACCGGCCGGACATTGCCATGCGTATCGAGCATTTCGTCGGCAATACCGGGGAGGGCGCGATAGCCGAAGACCGGATCGTCGCCGATCCGGTCTTCGCTGCGTTTCACCTGTGCCGTCTGCTTCTTTGACATCGAAGTCCTATATGCCTGCCGGACGCCGTAAATCGAGCGTCAGGGGAAATTCTGCCGAAGGGGCTTCCGGCGCGAGCGCGTAAGTGCCGGCCGTGTGCCCCCACGGCTCGAAACGCGCCAGCCTGCGGGCTTCCGCCTCGTTGCCGTTCACCGGAAACGTGTCGTAGCTGCGCCCGCCCGGATGGGCAACATGATAGATGCAGCCGCCGATCGAACGTTTCGACCATGTATCATAAATGTCGAATGTAAGTGGCGTGTTAACCGGCAAAACCGGGTGCAAACCCGACGCCGGCTGCCAGGCCTTGTAGCGCACGCCGGCGACGGCGACGCCGTTGAAGCCGGTCCTGGTCAGTGGCAGCGCCCGGCCGTTGCAGGCGACGGTGTAGCGTTCCGGATTGGCGGTTTCCAGCTTCACCTGCAGCCGCTCGACGGAACTGTCGACATAACGCACAGTGCCGCCGGGCGCGCCTTCCTCACCCATGACATGCCAGGGTTCGAGCGCCTGGCGCAGTTCCAGCCTGGCGCCTTCGTATTCGACCTCGCCGCAAAACGGGAACCGGAATTCGAGCTGGGCTTCGAACCATTCCGGGCGGATGTCAAAGCCGTTGGCGCGCAGGTCATTGAGAACGTCGAGGAAATCCTGCCAGACATAATGCGGCAGCATGAAGCGATCGTGCAGCGTCGTGCCCCAGCGCACCAGCTTGCCTTCGGCCGGATTTTGCCAGTAGCGGGCGATCAACGCGCGGACCATCAGCTGCTGGGCAAGGCTCATGCGCGCGTTCGGTGGCATTTCGAAGCCGCGGAACTCGACGAGGCCGAGGCGTCCGGTCGGACCATCCGGGGAAAACAGCTTGTCGATGCAGATTTCCGAGCGATGGGTGTTGCCGGTGACGTCGGTTAGAAGATTGCGGAACAGACGATCGACCATCCAGGGCAAAGGCCGCTCAGCCATGCCCGGCAATGGCACCTGCGCCATGGCGATTTCCAGCTCATACAGCGTGTCGTGTCGCGCCTCATCGACACGCGGCGCCTGGCTGGTCGGGCCGATGAACATGCCGGAAAACAGGTAGGACATCGACGGGTGGCGCTGCCAGTGCAGGATCAGGCTTTTCAAAAGGTCCGGGCGGCGCAGGAAGGGGCTGTTGTTGGGATTGTTGCCGCCAACAACGACATGGTTGCCGCCGCCGGTGCCGGTGTGGCGGCCGTCGATCATGAACTTGTCGGCGCCAAGACGGGTGAGGCGGGCTTCCTCGTAGATCGCCGTGGTGATCGCCACGCAATCGGCCCAGTTGGAGGCCGGATGGATGTTGACTTCGATGACGCCCGGATCGGGCGCGACGCGCATGACGTTGATGCGCTCGTCCTGGGGCGGCGAATAGCCTTCGATATGGATCGGCAGGCCGAGATCGGCTGCCGCCTTTTCGGCCGCGGCGATCAGGTCGAGATAGTCCTCGATCCGCTCGACCGGTGGCATGAAGACGCACAGGCGGCCGTCGCGCGGCTCGACGCTCATGGCGGTGCGCACGGCGCCGCGGATGTCACCGGCGGAGCCTGCGATAGTCTGCTCGTTGCGGTCCTGCTGCGGTTCGCTGGCCCTGCGCGATGCCTGCGCCAGCGTTCGGGCCGGTGCGCTGTAGTCGGGCAACGGGCCTCGCGGGATCGATGGATCGGCCTGGTGGATATAGGGATACTGCGACGGCGGAACGTAAGGCAGCGTGCCGAGCGGCATGCGAAAGCCGATCGGACTGTCGCCGGGGATCAGGAAGATCTTGCCGCGGCGGGTGCGCCAGCGTTCGCTGACCCATCGGCGTCCATCGGCCTTGGCGTTCCAGGCCTGGACGGGAAGAATATAACCGGTTGCGGTCGTCAGACCGCGCTCGAACACCTTGGCGATGCGGGCGCGCTCTTCCGGGCTTTCCAGCTTGGAGTTGGACGGGTCGACATTTTCCGGCAGGCTGCCTTCCTTGATGATCCATTCGGCCGGATCCTCGAAGGCGGGAATGATCATGTCGGGCTCGATCTCAAGCGCGGCGGCGATGCCGGTGAGAAGTGCCTCAGCCTCCTTGTCGGTGACCTCGGTGTCGTGCCCCTCGGCGGCGATCAGTTCCGGATTGTGCCAAATCGGCATGCCGTCCTTTCGCCAGTAGAGCGAGAAGGTCCAGCGCGGCAGGCTTTCACCCGGATACCACTTGCCCTGGCCGTAATGCAGGAAACCGCCCGGCGCGAAACGTTCGCGCAGGCGCCGGATCAGTTCGTCGGCCTTGTCACGCTTGGTCGGGCCGACGGCGCCGGTGTTCCATTCCTCCGATTCGAAGTCGTCGATGGAAACGAAGGTCGGCTCGCCGCCCATGGTGAGGCGCACATCGGCGCCGTTCAGCACCGTATCGACGTGCTCGCCCAGCGCATTCAGCGCCTGCCAGCTTTCCTCGGAAAACGGCTTGGTGATGCGCGGATGCTCGGCCACGCGGCTGACGGTCATGGCGAAGTCGAATTCGGTGTTGGCGTCGCCATAGAGGCCGCCGGAGATCGGCGCGGCATTGCGGTAGTGCGGGGTGGCGGCCAGCGGAATGTGGCTTTCGCCGGTGAGCAGGCCGGAAGTGGGATCAAGCCCGACCCAGCCGGCGCCGGGAATATAGACTTCGCACCACGCGTGCAGGTCGGTGAAATCGACCTCGGTGCCGGACGGACCGTCGAGTGCTTTCAGGTCCGGCGCGAGCTGGATCAGGTAGCCAGAGACGAAGCGGGCGGCCAGCCCAAGATTGCGCAGGATCTGGACGAGCAGCCAGCTGGAATCGCGGCAGGAACCGAGCGCCAGTTGCAGCGTCTCCTCCGGCGTCTGCACGCCGGGCTCCATGCGGATGACGTAGTTGACCTTCTGCTGCAGGCGCGCGTTCAGCCCGACGATGAAATCGATCGTGCGCGCCGGCGTCAGGTCGATCGTGTCGATATAGGCCTGCAGTGCCGGGCTCATCGGCTCGGGCTGCATGTAGATCTTCAGGTCGTCGCGGATGTCTTGCGGATAGGTGAAGGGGAAAGTCTCGGCCTCTTCCTCGATGAAGAAGTCAAAGGGATTGTAGACCGTCATGTCGGCGACGAGATCGACCTCGATCTTCAACTCCGTGACCGGGTCGGGGAAAACATAGCGCGAGAGGTAGTTGCCGTAGGGGTCCTGCTGAAGCGTGACGAAGTGATTTTCCGGCGTGACCTTGAGCGAGTGGCTGAGGACCTTGGTCTTGGAATGGGCCGCCGGCTTCAGCCGGATAATCTGGGGACCGAGCCGTACCGGCTTGTCGTATTTGTAATGCGTCAGGTGATAGATGCTTGCTTTGATCGCCATGCGGATTTTTATCCCCTTGATGATGGGTCTTTGCCACCATTGAAGGGATTTTGTGCAATGCGAAGTAAGATTGCAAGGCGCAATTCCCGGCAGGAAGATTCATTTCCTCTGAGGGTATTGAATGCGACGATGTGAGGGCGAGGGGACGGTGCGCTGTAGGTTAGCGTTCCAGGCCGCCAACAGCGGCGATGATCTCCCCCGCGGCCGGGAAGCCGCCAAGACCGTTCGGCCCGTCGCGCGCCTCGATTTGCGCCCAGCCGACGATGCCGGCCGCATCGACCAGGAAGTGCCCGACGAGCTGCGTACCGTGGTTTGCAAAGATCGCATGATCCGTTTCGTCAAGCTCGAAGCCATCCTTGGCGTTGAGGACGACGTTGGCTTCCATCGGCTGTAAAGGTTCCGGCAGCTCGCCGGTAGGGTTGATGCGTGCCGCCTTAAATTGCTCCATGGTCGTGCTGTGGGGCCATTCGGGGCGCTCGCTGCTGTCCTCTGGCAGGAACTCGGCGCGCGGAACGCCGAAGGCGCGGTGCGTGCGGCAATCGGGGTCGCACAGAAGCATGACCGGCGTCGGCTGGTAGCGGAAATACAGACGGGCGCGTTCCACCGGCGTGTTGATCACGGCCAGGATCTCTACGCCTGCGGCGCGCAGGGCAGGCTGCAGGCCGGCAAGCTGCCCAAGCTGACGCCGGCAGAACGGGCAGTGCAGACCGCGAAAGAAGCCGATCAGGAACGAGCGGCCACGCAAGCTGTCGAGAGAGACCAATCCGTCGAAGTTGGCCGCGGGAAGGGCGAATGCCGGTGCGGGCTCACCCGGTTGCAGCGGGCGTAGCTGGTCTCCCATGGGATGTTTCCTTTTGCCTCGTGCAGGTGAACGACGGAAATTCGATCATATCACGTGTTGCAAGCCGGCACCGCGCTCGATGTTGATGCCGCGGAATGTGTTCGACGCTGCACACTCTTGGGTGACATGTCTTCGCCACTGCCTGAGCGACTGCGATGGCCGGCAGCCGTTGTTTGTGGCATCTGCAAATAGCGCGAAGACGCACCGGCAGTGATCCGCCGGTGCGTTCATCAATTGCGAAAGCGACGTTTCAGCGCTTCATCGATACGAGGTTGAAATGGGCGCCTTGCGGATCGACGCCGTTGATCACCCAGGCGCCTCCGGGAACCTCCATCGGGCCCATGATGATCTTGGCGCCACGGGCGGTGGCCCGCGCGACCGCGGCGTCGAGAGCTTCGACGTTGAAATAATAGCCCCAATAGGGAGCAGGAATTTCCG
Organism: Pararhizobium sp. YC-54; assembly: GCF_025847205.1. Classification (GTDB taxonomy): domain Bacteria; phylum Pseudomonadota; class Alphaproteobacteria; order Rhizobiales; family Rhizobiaceae; genus Pararhizobium. The sequence goes on from NZ_JAOYTH010000004.1 coordinate 137,244, forward strand.
GCGTCTTCGTCATCATGCCGCCGATCTGCGCGCCGTTGTGATTGAAGAGCTGGTAGACGCCCATTGCCCCCATATCCATCGCCTCGTCCTTCCCCCAGCCGAACATCTTCTGGTAGAAGGGGAATTCCACAGCGAGGTCGCCGGCCATCAGCTCATGCCAGCCGATATTGCCATTGGCATTCTGCGCGAGCTCGGGCATCTCGCCGTCGCCAGCGCCCTTGAACAGGGCGAATACCGCGCCGTGCGGATCGGCGACGATGGCGAAGCGGCCGATGGTCGGAATATCCTCGGGCTGGCGATGTACCGTGCCGCCGAGTTCGGCGATCTTCTTTGCGGCGGCATCGACATCATCGACGCCGATATAACCGACCCAGGCGGGCGGTGCGTTCATCTTCACGGCGCCCTCAGGCATCGTCATCAGACCGGCGACGCGCACGTCACCCGCCTTGAACAGCGTGTAGTTGGCGTCGGGCATGCCGGAATCGACGGAGCTCCAGCCCACGACGTCGTCGTAGAATGCTTCCGCCGCCTTGGTATCGGTGGTCATCAGTTCGTACCAGACGAACGCGCCATGTCCCTTGCTCATTGAAATTCTCCTCCTTGATGTTCTGTTTGATGTTTTGTGGCCATTTTGGCAGGAAATGCAGTTCGTCTGAATGCTCAAATACGTTTGTAGTCGCAGGACATGACATACTTCCAAGTGCCGTCGGCATTTTGGATGCGGGACGATAAATTTCGGGTATTCTCGTCCTTTATCGTGATGATGTCCTGGTAGCGCGCCGTCCTGCCTGGGTTTTCGAAATCGGGGCCTTCACAGTCGAGCGTCAGCACCTTGCCGGTGTCGTCGAGTGTGCCTTCGTAGACCCAGAGGTTGGTCATGACGGAGCTGATGAAAGAACCGACATAACGTTTCCTGGCGGGGTCGTAGCCAAGTGTCAGGATATTCGTCGCCATCGCTCCGCCCGGCATGGTGCCGGTCGATTCGGAGACGATCCAGGTGCCACTGAGCGAGCGGGTTTCCTCTTCCCATGCTTCCCCGGGTGCCTGCTCGCCGGTCCCGGACGGCGGGTCGAACGTCATCCGCCATCTGCCCGTCAGCTGTTCCAGCCACCGATGTTCGTCAGCAAGCTCTGCCTTCATCGCATCGTTCTCCTCTTCGGCGCGATTTTCCCGGTCAGATGTCGTCAGGCGCAGCAGGATTGCGCTTGGGGTGCGCCTTCATATTCGTCGTGGCGCTTCACGAAGCTCAATGTTGACGTCTCATTGCGGCCTTTTGGTGCCCGGTCGAGAATCATCAGCGTGGTGAGGATCTCCTCGCCGCCGCGGGCATAGTCCGAATAGGTGTGGTAGACATTGCCAGCCTCGTCGCGGACGAAGGCACTCATGCCGGGCAGTTCGTCATTGGCATCGTCGCTCGACATTTCGCGGAAATTGTAGAAGACCTTGCCGCTCTCCAGCTCTTCCTTGGTGAAGGAGACGTGGTAGTCGAAATTGAAATCGCTGCCGAAGGACGAGACCCAGGGGAACTTCCAGCCCATGCGCTTCTTGTAGGCTTCGATCTTGTCGAGCGGTGCGCGCGAGACCGTGACATAGGTGACGTCGTGATTGTTGAGATGGGCAAGCGTGCCGTCGATATGGTCGGACAGGAAAGAACAGCCCGGGCAGCCGGCCTCCCAGTCGGGGCCAAACATGAAATGATAGATCATCAGCTGGCTGCGGCCGTCGAACAGGTCGGCCAGGGTCTTTTTGCCGGTCGGCGTATCGAACGTGTAGGTCTTGTCGACCTTGACCCACGGCATCTTCTGCCGTTCGGCGCGGATCTTGTCCCGCAGTTTCGTCTCTTCCTTTTCGGTGGCGAGCAGCGCCCTGCGGGCTTCGAGCCATTCCTCGCGGGATACAACCGGATTGCTCAACATCGTTCATTCCTCCTCAGAAAATCGTGTTTCGTTCCGCTTGACTAAATACGTTGATATCAACATTATTATGACATGTCAAAGCCTGTCGTGATTCCTTTCGAGACCACCCTTCATGTGCGCGACACATGCCTGTGTCTTCATGTGCAGCGCGCGGCGCGGGCATTGGCGCGTAAGTTCGACGAGGCTTTGAGGCCGCTTGAGCTGACCAACGGGCAGTTTTCACTGCTGATGTCGCTCAATCGTCCGGAGCCTCCGGGCATGGGGCCGGTTGCGCATCTGCTCGCCATGGATCGTACCACGCTGACGGCGGCGCTGAAACCGCTGGAAAAGCGCGGGCTTCTGGAAACGATGACCGATGATAGGGATCGTCGGCTGCGGCGGATGCGGTTGACGCCGGCGGGGCATGCCCTACTTTCCCGGGCGATGCCGATCTGGACGAGTACCCATAAGGATGTCGATGACGCGCTGGGCGAAGGCCGGCCGGAGCGGTTGCGATCTGACCTGCTGGCGCTTGCCTGAGCGCTTTCATTCTTCCGCCGGAGGAGGCGGGCAATTCCCATAACCAAAGAGGAGACTGTCGATGAGGATGATTTTCGTAAACCTGCCGGTCAAGGACGTGTCGCGTTCGAAGGCGTTTTTCGGCGGGCTCGGGTTTCGTTTCAACCCGGACTTTTCCAGCGACGATACGCTATGCATGATCGTCGAGGAAAACATCTTCGTCATGCTGATGCACGAGGCACGCTTCAAGGAATTCATCATCGACGAGATCAGCGACACCAGCAAGGTGACGGAAGTGCTGACGGCGCTGTCTGCCGGCAGCCGCCAGGAGGTGGATGAAACGCTGGCCAAGGCCCTGTCGCTGGGCGGAAAGGAATGGCGGCCGGTGATGGACTACGGCTTCATGTATGGCTGCAGTTTTCAGGATCCCGACGGCCATGTCTGGGAACTGGCCTATATGGAGCCGCAAGCTGCGAGCTGACGGTGGGTTGGCGTCTTCGATTGCCTTAGAGTGTTCGCGGGTGGCTTGGAGCCGAAAACTCTCCTCCGTCGTCCCGTGCCGGTCACAAGGGGCCGACATGACGAGGCAAAGCAAAGCGTGTCAGTAAGTGTCCGCTGACTGCACGAGAATTGGTGAAGCATGACCCAGAACGTCTACGACAATCCCGAATTCTTCGAAGGCTACAGCCGGCTCGACCGCTCGGTCGAAGGGCTGGAAGGGGCGGCGGAATGGGCGTCGATCCGGGCGCTGCTGCCGGATCTGAAGGGCAAGCGGATCGTCGATCTCGGCTGTGGTTTTGGCTGGTTTTGCCGATTTGCGTGGGAAGAGGGTGCTGCAAGCGTGCTCGGCTTCGATGTCTCGGAGAACATGCTGGCGCGGGCGCGGACAATGTCCGACCCGGCGATCGGCTATGCCAAGGCCGATCTTGAGGTGCTGGAACTGCCAAAAGCATCCTTCGATCTCGTCTATAGTTCGCTCGCCTTTCATTACCTCAAGGATCTCGATGCGCTGCTCGCCCGCGTCCACGCGGCGCTGGCGCCCGGCGGCCAGCTGGTGTTTTCGATCGAGCATCCGATCTACATGGCGCCGGCGCATCCCGGCTGGTCGAAGGATGCCGACGGGCGCGCGACATGGCCGGTCAACGGCTATCTCGATGAAGGCCCGCGCACGACGGACTGGCTGGCCAAGGGCGTCGTCAAGCAGCACCGTACGATGGGAACGCTCCTCAATATCCTGATCGGCCTCGGCTTCACGCTGCTGCATGTCGAGGAGTGGGGCCCGTCGCTCGGGCAGGTGGCCGCCCATCCCGAATGGGCGGAAGAGCGCGAGCGGCCGATGTTCCTCCTGGTTTCCGCGCGCAAGTAACGGCTAACGTTTGGTTTTGACCAGTCCGTCGAGGATGCGGGTCAGGACCGCCGTCGTGGCCTCTAGATCGTCCGGGCCGATCTCCGCCCCGAGCGCATCCGCCCAGGCTGCCTGCCGCGTCTGAATGTCGTGCAGCACGGCCTGTCCCGCCTCCGTCAGCACCAGGAGCTTGGCGCGCTGGTGGGCCGGGTTGTCCTCGTAGCGCACCAGGCCTTCGGTCTCCAGAACATCGGCAATGCGCTGCACGCCCTGGCGTGCGAGCCCGAGCACCCGGCCGATCTCGGCCACCGGCATGCTGGCGTGGCTGGCCGCTGCCAGCACCTGCCAGCGGGCGCTGGTTTGTCCTGCCGGTTTTGCCAGCGCGTCGCCCGCCGCCGTCAGATGCGAGGCGAGCCGGATGACGGATATCGAGAAAAGGGCAAACGCGTCGCCTGCAGCAGTTCGATCGGGTTTTTTCATATTGACAACATATTGTCATTCTGTAGGATGTAAATATGACAACATGTTGTCATATTGTGAAGTTCCAGGCAAGGGAGGGCGGACATGAAAATGACCTACAAGGGAAGCTGCCATTGCGGCGGGATACGGTATGAGGCCGATATCGATCTCGACGCTGGGACCGGCAAGTGCAACTGCTCGATCTGCTGGAAACGCCGCTACTGGGGCGCGATCGTCAAGCCCGAAGACTTCCGCCTGCTGACGGACGAGGCCGGGATCGCCGACTACCAGTTCGGCAGCAACAGCGTGCATCACCGCTTCTGCCGGACCTGCGGCATCGCCGCCTATGGCCACGGCTATATCGAGGAAATCGGCGGCGCCTATTATTCCGTCAACGTTGCGGCGCTGGACGATCTCGATCCGGCCGTGCTCGCCGCGGCTCCAGTGCAATACATGGATGGACGCAACAACAACTGGTTCCATGCGCCGGCCGAAACGCGGCATCTGTAACGATTGATGCCACAGAGGAGTGGCTACTCAGCCCATTCCGTGTCGGCCGTAAAGGCGATGGTCAGCCACCGGTTGGGGCCTTCGCCGCCGATGCGGGCGCCGATCTCATCGCGTAGCCGGTCCCATTCTTCGATCGTTCGGGCGGGCATGCCGACTGGTACAATAAAGTAGAGTTCCACCTGCATCAGCCGGCCGATGCGGGCGACATAGGCACGGTGGGAGAGGAAGGCCTGTTCGCTGACGACGGCCGTCGCCACGGTGTCGATCCTTGCCCGCAGCGGCTCGGGGGTCATCAGCAAAATGTCCGACAAAGCCCGCCGCACCGTGCCGATGGGCATCGGGATGATGACGATGGAAACAACCGCCAGAACGGCCGGATCGATATAGGGCGCGATCCAGGCAAGCGACGTGCCTTCGACGAAGAAACCACCAATGAAGGCTATCAGCAAGGCCGCCGTGATCCCGGCGGACATGATCCATGCCGTGGCATCGAGGGTCAGAAACTCGGAGCGGATCGTGGCGTTTTTCTTCCTGACGACGATTGCCATGATCAGGCATGCCATGAGCGTGACGCCTGCGTAGAGGATCGCATAGTCGAATTTCAGGGTATGGCCACCGGATAGGATGCTGATGATCGCGTTGATCAGGGCGTAGACGGAAACGCTCATCAACAGAATGCCGTTCAGCCCGAGCACGATCGGTTCGAGATGCCAGAAGCCAAGGGAAAACCGTGTCCGAAGCTTGCCCTTGCCGCGGTTCGGGTCGGTATCGCTGGCAATCAGCCTGGCGACCACCAGAGCCAGGATGCTCATGCTGGCATCGGCAAGAGAGTAGACCCCGTCAAAGGCGATCGAGAAAGAGCCCGTGACGATACCGAAGATGATGCCGGAACAGGCGATCAGGATGGTCACGCCGATGGAGGTTTTCAACACAGTCTGTTCGGCTTGCATGGATTTGCTCTGGACGATGGGGGCTGGGGCGGGAGTGTCGGCGATTTTTGTGCAGCCTATACTGGAATGCGATTGAATGGCGGCTTTGACAATAGCGGTGACGCATGCCGCCGTCGATTGTTGCAGGCGGGGCTGGTGTGGGCATGTCAGGACAATTGCTGATGCCGGAAAAAGAACACCCCCGGATCCGCCGGGATCCAAGGGTGCGTAGATCGTTGATGAAGGCCCGTCGGCCCTTCTTAGCCGAGGTCGCCGAGATCGCGCACGGCGCCGCGGTCTGCCGAGGTGGCGAAGGCGGCGTAGGCTTTCAGCGCCGTGGTGACCTTGCGCTTGCGCAGTTCGACCGGCTTCCAGCCGTTGGCGTCCTGTTCAGTGCGGCGGGCGGCGATTTCGGCTTCATCGACGCGCAAAGAGATCGTCCGGTTTGGGATGTCGATATCGATCATGTCGCCTTCGCGCACGATGCCGATCAGGCCGCCATTGGCGGCTTCCGGCGAGACGTGGCCGATGGAGAGACCGGATGTGCCGCCCGAGAAGCGGCCGTCGGTGATCAGCGCGCAGGCCTTGCCCAGCCCCTTCGATTTCAGGTAGCTGGTCGGATAGAGCATTTCCTGCATGCCCGGTCCGCCCTTGGGGCCTTCATAGCGGATGACGACAACGTCACCGGCCTTGACCTCATTGGCAAGGATCGCCTTGACGGAGGAATCCTGGCTTTCGAAAACGCGGGCGGGGCCGGAGAACTTCAGGATCGATTCGTCGACGCCCGCCGTCTTCACGATGCAGCCGTTGATGGCGATATTGCCCTTGAGGACAGCCAGGCCGCCATCCTTGGAGAACGGATGCTGGGCATCGCGGATGACGCCCTTTTCGCGGTCGATGTCGAGCTCCTTCCAGCGGGCGCTCTGGCTGAAGGCGACCTGCGTCGGCACGCCGCCGGGTGCTGCACTGAACAGTTCCAGTGCTGCCGGATTGTCGGTGACGGCGATGTCCCACTGCGACAGGGCGTCGCCAAGGGTCTTTGCGTGTACCGTCGGCAGGTCGGCGTTGAGCAGGCCGGCGCGGTTCAGTTCGCCGAGGATCGCCATGATGCCGCCGGCGCGGTGCACGTCTTCCATATGCACGTCGGCCTTGGCGGGCGCGACCTTGGAGAGGCACGGAACCTTGCGCGACAGGCGGTCGATATCGTCCATGGTGAAATCGACTTCGCCTTCGTGGGCGGCAGCCAGGATGTGCAGAACGGTGTTGGTCGAACCGCCCATGGCGATATCGAGCGCCATGGCATTCTCGAAGGCACCCTTGGAGGCAATGGTGCGCGGCAGCGCGGTTTCGTCATCCTGTTCATAGTAGCGCTTGGCGAGGCCGACGATGCGGCGGCCGGCTTCCAGGAACAGCTTTTCGCGGTCGGAATGGGTCGCCAGCGTCGAGCCGTTGCCGGGCAGGGACAGACCGAGGGCCTCGGTCAGACAGTTCATCGAGTTGGCGGTGAACATGCCGGAGCAGGAGCCGCAGGTCGGGCAGGCGGAGCGCTCGATGGTCTTGACATCCTCGTCGGACATCTTGTCGTCGGCTGCGGCAACCATGGCATCGACCAGATCGAGCGCATGGATCTTGCCGTCGGAGAGCAGCACCTTGCCGGCTTCCATCGGGCCGCCGGAAACGAAGATCGTCGGAATGTTGAGGCGCAGCGACGCCATCAGCATGCCGGGGGTGATCTTGTCGCAGTTGGAAATGCAGACCATCGCATCGGCGCAGTGGGCGTTGACCATATACTCGACGCTATCGGCGATGATTTCGCGCGAGGGCAGCGAATAGAGCATGCCGTCATGGCCCATGGCGATGCCGTCATCGACGGCGATGGTGTTGAATTCCTTGGCGACGCCGCCGTTGGCTTCGATCTCGCGCGCAACCAGCTGGCCAAGGTCCTTCAAATGGACATGGCCGGGCACGAACTGGGTGAACGAGTTCACCACGGCAATAATCGGCTTGCCGAAATCGCTGTCCTTCATGCCCGTCGCGCGCCAGAGGCCGCGAGCGCCGGCCATGTTGCGGCCGTGGGTGGTGGTGCGGGAGCGATAGGCAGGCATGGACGTCTTCCTTGATCTTGTCTGGGGTAACGGCAGATATAGGGTTCAGGGACCGCAAGTGCAGCGGTTCCTATCGCAAAACTGCGCCCGCGTCACGAATTTCGTAACAATATTTCGTGTTTTTTGGACGGCGGTAACGCCACCACCCTGTCTGTCGCGCACGCGTGGATGGATCCTGCCGCAGCATAGCTCAAAATTGCACGTTTGGCCCGATCTGCCGGATTTTCCAGATAATGCGGCCGGAATTCCTGCTCAACCTTGATTCCGAAGAATAAGGGTGCCTACCTCGTTTGGGGGATGCGGCGCGCGGCGTTTCATTCTTTATTGCCAGTGCTGGACACTTTGCAGCCCGGCAATTTCATCACGTAAACCATTGTACAAATCCCCTCCCCGGAAACGGGAGGGGATTTTCAGTCTATACCAGCGGGCTTTTGCGGCCAGCGAGGTGATCCCTGTTCAGCGCTTCCATGATGTCTTTCGCGTCATCCTGATCGAGGCCGGTCAGATCGCGGCCGTCCGTGGCTGCGGGCAGGCGTGTGACGATGTCGATGACGGTCCAGGTGCCGTTCTTTTCCTGGCGGAGATCGTAACGCGGTTCGTTCACAGGTAAACGTGTCCTTGATGCGGTGTTCCATTGAGGGGTGCTTCCGGCGCCGCCTCATGATCCGGACGGCCAGCGGCAAAGTCAACCGGCCTGCCGACGCGTAGGAAAACGCCGGGTTGGCACCAAATGAAAAAGGCCTTCCGGTTTCCCGAAAGGCCTTTAGAAACTGGATGGTGGGCGTGACAGGGATTGAACCTGTGACCCCTACGATGTCAACGTAGTGCTCTCCCGCTGAGCTACACGCCCATCCGATGTCGGCGCATAGACCATAAACCTCCTGGGGCGTCAATAGGCTTTTTTCGGCTTTTTGACAGGAAGTTTTGCGGCCCTTGCGGCGCAGCCTATGCGGCCAGCATCTTGTTCACTTCGTCCACAAGATCGCGCAGATGGAAGGGCTTGGACAGGACCTTGGCGTCCTTGGGAGCTTTCGAATCAGGGTTCAGCGCCACGGCGGCAAAGCCGGTGATGAACATGACCTTCAGGTCCGGATCGAGTTCGGTTGCCCGGCGGGCGAGCTCGATGCCGTCCATTTCCGGCATGACGATGTCGGTCAGAAGAAGCGAAAACGGCTCTTCGCGCAGCCGGTCGTAGGCGCTGGCGCCATTGTCGAACGACAATACCTTGTAGCCGGCCTTTTCCAGGGCTTTCACCAGGAACCGGCGCATGTCGTTATCGTCTTCGGCGAGGAGAATTTTTGGACTCATGGATTAAAGCCGTTGCACCTTACGTGTCGATGTCGGGAATTGCGGTCACATCATGAAACCGCATGTGGGTAAATATCCGGTGAAGACATGGGGTCAAGCCCCGTTCACAGGCAGGAAACGACTATGGACATGATTGCTGCCTGCTGGCAACATACACGAAGCATCAAGATTGTGACATGGTAAAAAAGGGCTGCGATGACGCAGAACGTCAGCGAAACCGAACAGTTCGAAGTTCGCGAGCCGGAATTGCAGTGCATTCCCTTTGTGTTCAATTCGCCCCATAGCGGCAGGGTTTACAGCCGTTCTTTTCTTGATCAATCCCGTCTGGACGATGTGTCGATCCGCCGTTCGGAAGACCATTTCGTCGATGAACTGTTTCATTCCGTCACGGATCTGGGCGCGCCGCTGTTGCTTGCCCACTTCCCGCGCGCCTTTCTCGACGTCAACCGCGAACCTTACGAACTCGATCCGCGCATGTTCAACGGACCGTTGCCGCCGCATGCCAATATCAGCTCGATGCGGGTGGCCGGAGGTCTCGGCACCGTGCCGCGGCTGGTGGCGGAAAACATGGAAATCTACCGTGGCCGCTTTCCGGTCGCAGAAGCGCTGGAGCGGATCGAAACCATCTACAAGCCCTACCATGCCTGTTTGCGGCGGCTGATTGCCCGCACGCATGTGCAGTTCGGGCTGGCGGTGCTGATCGATTGTCATTCAATGCCGGGCAATATCCGGCTGGCCGGAACGGGCCAGCGGCCGGATTTCATCATCGGCGACCGCTACGGCACCAGCGCCTCGGCCGATCTGTCGCGCGCGGCAGTGTCGCTGTTGGAGGATCTCGGGTTTTCCGTTGCCCGCAACAAGCCCTATGCCGGCGGCTTCATTACCGAGCATTATGGCCGGCCGGCGCGCGGGCTGCACGCGCTGCAGATCGAGATCAATCGCGGTCTCTATGTCGATGAAGCAACGCTTGAGAAGAAGAAGGATTTTCCGATGCTGGCGCAGGCGATCGGGATGTTTCTCGGCGGGCTTGCGATGCATGTGGAAACCTACACGCCGAGCAGGTCGCTCGCCGCCGAATAGCGGCCGTCCATTCCCTGACAACATGTACTTGGCATCGTGTCAAAAAAAACCGCGCTTGTGGCGCGGCTAAGTCTAGGGAGGAAACACCCAAGGAGGGTATTTACAGCCACAAGTGACTGTAGGGAAAAATTAATATTGCAGCGCACAATTGTCAAGCCGGGCTTGAGCTGAATTGCTGCACCGCGCCAAAACACAAGGCCACTGAATGACCGTAAAACGCCCTGTTTTGCGGAGTTTTCTGATTTTTGAGGCACGTTCTTCGAGATTCCGGGGCGAGATTCCTTCCGCATCGGCCAATCCACTCGATTTTCATCGATTTTTTCGGCGATGACTTCTTTTTCAAAAAAATGTGCCATAAGCACATCCAGCTTCCATTTTCCGATCTTCGCGAGGTTTCATGCTGCCGGACCGTGAATTTTTCGACCGCCTTGCCGATGCTGCAAAGGCGCAAACCCTGCCGCGCTTCCGCACCGGCATCAGCGTCGCCAACAAGGAAGCTGCCGGTTTCGATCCGGTGACGGAAGGCGACCGCGCCGCCGAAACGGCGATCCGTGCTCTGATCGGGGCGCATTTCCCGGATCATGGCATTCTGGGCGAGGAATTCGGCAATGTCGGCCTCGACCGTGACTATGTCTGGGTGATCGATCCGATCGACGGCACCCGCGCCTTCATTTCCGGCCTGCCGGTCTGGGGCACGCTGATCGGCCTCTATCACAAGGGCGAGGCGGTGATGGGGCTGATGGACCAGCCGTTTACCGGCGAGCGTTATTTCGCCGATGGCAGGAACACCCATTATCGCGGACCCGGCGAAAACAAGGTGATCTCGACGCGGCCCTGCGCCGATCTTGGCCAGGCGACCCTGTTCACCACCTCGCCGCATCTTTATACCGGCGATATCAAGACCCGCTACGAGGCGGTGCAGAGCAAGGTGCAACTGGCCCGTTACGGCTGCGACTGCTATGCCTTCGCATTGCTCGCCGCCGGTCATATCGACCTCGTCATCGAATGCGGCCTGAAACCCTACGATGTCGGCGGGATCATTCCGTTGATCGAACAGGCGGGCGGCATCGTCACCGACTGGAACGGCGGCCCGGCGGAAATGGGCGGCGAAATCATTGCGGCCGGCAGCGCTGAAATCCATGCGCAGGCGCTTGCCATCCTCAAGGGTTAACAGCCGGAAACGCGGTTTTAGGCCGACAGGCCCTCGTCTTCCATCATCGCCATGTCCGCGGTGCTGCCGGGGATGAATGCCTCGATGGCGGCAATCGCCTGGGCGCGATAATGGTCGGCTTCCTGAAAGAGTTCGTGGCGGGCGCCATCGATCGGGATCATGTGGCCGGCACGAAAATTGCGGGCGAGATTTTCCACGGCCAGATGCGGCACCAGTCTGTCCTGCGTCGGGGCGAGGACGATGGTCGGTACGCGGATCCGCGTCAGGTGCTCGCGGCTGGCGATGCGCTTGATCGCCTTGAAGGTTTCATGCAGCCAGCGGGCGGTGGGTGGCCCGAGCGCCAGTTCGGGGTGCATATCGGTCAGCGCCTTGTTGCGGGCAAAACGTTTTGCGTCCGATGTCAAAAGGTTCTGCGAGAACGGCAGCGAGCTCCTGTCGCGCATCAGCGGCAGGAAACCGAGGCCGCAGACGCTGAAGACTGCCGCCATGAAGCTGATCATGCCATGGCCGACCTTCTGGCCGCCGAGTGCCACGAAGGGAGCGGCGATGGCCAGCCGGTCGATGCGGCTGGCAAGCATCGGCGCCTGCGACAGGGCCACCAGCGCACCCATCGAATGGGCCAGCATGAAGAAGGGCAGGCGGGTATCGGGCAGCACGATCTTTTCGAGGAAGATGTTGAGGTCGCGTTCATAGTCGGAAAAGCGCCTGACATGGCCGCGGCGCGGCTGTTTCAGCAGGCGCTCGGAGCCGGCCTGGCCGCGCCAGTCGAACGTTGCCACCCACAGGCCGCGCGCGGTGAGTTCGCCGATCGTTTCGGCATATTTCTCGATCGATTCGTTGCGTCCCTGCAGCAGCACGACGGTGCCCTTGGCGACCGGCGCATCCGACTTGAAGACCGCATAGCGGATCTTGCAGTTGCCCACGCCCTCGAAGAACCCGGCGGTGTGATTGCCGGGGATCGGATTGTCCGGGGTGGAATGAAGCGTCGGCGTCATGAGCGGGTCCGTGTCCGGCAGGTCTTCGTGAAGGTGCTATGGGCGGCACGAGAGTGCGCCGGCCCGGATTTGTAATGGCTTATCCTTGATCGATACCGATTAAGGAACGGTGCAGGCCGGACAATACGGATAAGGGAGGCGATCTGTCCGGTCAAAGAAAAAGGACCCGGCAAAAAGGGCCGGAAACGGTGGGGACTGATTACCGTTCCCGGCCAGAGACAGTCGGTCAGGCGAGGACAGGCAACGTATGGGAGAAGGGACGTTCACCGCTGCTGCCTGCCTCGTGGGCCGATGATGATGTTTTACCGTCCTGAAGCTGAATGGTTCCGGAACCGGCCGTTCATCCTGCGTTTATCGGCGGATGGTTGTTGGCGGGTGGCGTTTCGATCTTGTTTTGCCGGGGTCTTGAAGGCCGCAAAAACAATTCCCATCTCATCTTCACGGGCGCCGAAATCGGGCTCGTCCACCGGTTCTGCCATCGCCGCTTTCGGGATGACAGAACCAAGATCGCACACCAGTTGCTCAAAAGAGGACACCATGCGTCACGTTGATTTTTCCCCCCTTTACCGTTCCACGGTCGGTTTCGACCGTCTCTTCACCATGCTCGACAGTCTCGGCCAGCCGGACCAGTCGCAGACCTATCCGCCCTATAATATCGAGCGGACCGGCGAGAGCACCTACCGGATCACCATGGCCGTTGCCGGTTTTGACGAAAGCGAACTTTCGATCGAAGCCCGCGAACACACTTTGACCGTCAAGGGTGAGAAGAGCGAAGAAAAGGCAAGCGACAACCAGTTCCTGTATCGCGGCATCGCCAAGCGCGCTTTCGAGCGCCGCTTCCAGCTCGCCGACCACGTGGAAATCCAGTCCGCTTCGCTGAAGAACGGCCTGCTTCACATCGACCTCCTGCGCGAGATCCCGGAAGCCGCCAAGCCGCGCCGCATCGACATCGTTGCCGCGCAGTCGGCGCCGAAGCAGATCGAAGCAACCCAGGTCAGCGGCAGCACCAGCTAAGCGATTGCACCTGATCGAGGATTGAGGAACGGCGCCCGAAAGGGCGCCGTTTCCTATTGTGCGGCTGCCTGAGCTGTCGCTTCGGCCTGGCGGCGCCCGCCGCGTTCGGCATATTTCTGGGCAATCACGGCGCAGGCCATCAGCTGGATCTGGTGGAACAGCATCAGGGGCAGGACGATGCTGCCGATACTCTGGCCGGCGAAGATGACGTTGGCCATCGGCACGCCGCTGGCAAGGCTCTTCTTTGAGCCGCAGAAGGTGATGGCGATCTCGTCTTGCCTCGAAAAGCCGAGCAGGCGGCTGCCGACCATCGTGACAACAAGCACGATGGCGAGAAGCAGAATGTCGAGGACGATGACGACTGCGATGTCGCGGACGGAGAATGTGCTCCAGATACTTTCCGTCACCGCATCGCTGAAGGCGAGATAGACGACCATCAGGATCGAGCCGCGATCGACCGGCATCAAAAGCTTTTTGCGGGCGCGGATGAAATTGCCGATCCATGGCTCAAGCACTTGGCCGAGGATGAACGGGGCGAGCAATTGCAGGAGGATCTGTTCCAGCGCATCGAAAGAAAAGCCCCCATGGCCGCCGGTTGCAAACAGCAGGCCGAGCAGCAGCGGCGTGAGAAACATGCCAAGGATATTGGAGGCGGACGCCGCGCAGATGGCGGCGGGAACATTACCGCCGGCCATCGAGGTGAAGGCAATCGACGATTGGACGGTCGAAGGCAGGACGCAGAGAAAGAGAATGCCGGTATAGAGCGCCGGCGGCAGAAGCGTTTGAGGCAGGAAGCCGACGGCAAGGCCGAGCAGCGGAAAGAGCACGAAGGTCGATGCCAGGATGACGAGATGAAGCCGCCAGTGCAGCACGCCTGCGACCACGACGTCACGCGAAAGCCGGGCGCCGTGCAGGAAGAACAGAAGGCCGATGGCGATCTTTGTTGCCAGACCGAACCATTCGGCAGGTTCGCCCGAAATGGGCAGCAGCGAGGCGAGAACCATCGTAGAGACGAGAAGGATGGTGAACGTATCGGGCAGGAAGCGGCGCATGTCGGTCGTCCGGATTGAAATCTGATGGCGACATCATTGTCATTGTGATATCGAATGCAAGAAATAACGATTATTACAAAACAGGATGACAAATGCTCGATCTGGTGCAGCTTCGCAGTTTCCTCGCGGTCGAGCAGATGGCGAGCTTTACCTTAGCGGCGGAGAGGCTGGGGCTCGGGCAATCGACGGTCAGCCAGCATATTCGCCGGCTGGAAGCCGATCTCGGCCGCAAGCTTGTCGAGCGCGACACGCATCATGTGTCACTGACAGCCGATGGCGAGGCGCTGCTTGGTCCGGCCAGGGCCATGCTGTCGCTGGATGGACAGGTGAAATCGCTGTTTGCCGAGCGCAGCCTGCACGGCCGGCTGCATCTCGGCGTCTCGGAAGATTTCGTCATGAGCCGTCTTCCGGCCGTGCTTGAGGATTTTACCCGGGCGCATGCTTCGGTCGATCTCGAGCTGACCGTGGCTTTGAGCGGCACGCTCTACCAGATGCAGGATGAAGGCGCGCTCGATCTGGTGCTGGCCAAGCGGCGGATCGGCGATGCACGCGGCCAGCTGGTCTATCGCGAGCCGCTGGTCTGGCTGGCACGCGATCCGGAGCGGGTGATGCGCGGCGATGTCCTGCCGCTGATCGCCTTTCCGCCGCCGAGTATCACCCGCAGCGTCGCATTGGAGGCGCTTGAGCGGGTGGGCGTACCGTGGCGGATTGTCTGCACCTGCGGCAGCCTTAGTGGCCTGACGGCTGCTGCCCGCGCCGGAATGGGTGTCCTGGTGCAGCCGCGCAGCATGGCGCCAGCCGGTCTGCGGGAGATCACCTCGGAGCGGCTGCCGCGGCTTGAGGACGTGGAGTTCGTGCTGGTGGCGCGGCGCGGCGCGGACAGGGCGCTGGTGAAGGCCCTGTCCGGCGAGATATTGGCCACGGTCGGCGGCCTGCAGGCGGTTGCCGGGGCAGGCAAAGCGGCGCTCTGATCAAAGGGCTTTCAGGAACTGGTTCACATCATCAGCCGTCGTCGCGAAGCTGGTGACCAGGCGGTAGAGGCCTTCATCCTCAGCAACGGAACTCGACAGCGTGTGCGGTACCGGCCAGTCGTAGAAGACGGCGCCATCGGCCTGAAGCTTTGTTGCAGTCGCCTTTTTCAGGATCACGAACAGCTCGTTGGAACCGCTCGGCCAGGCGAGCCGCGTGCTGCTCGATGCCTCGATGCCCTTTGCCAGCTGGTTTGCCATGCCGTTGGCGTGGCGGGCGAGATCGAGCCAGAGGCCGCCTTCGAGATAGGCGTCGAACTGGGCGGCAATAAAGCGGGATTTCGAGAAGAGCTGGGCGGAACGCTTGCGCAGGTAGTGCATCTGCTGAGCCTTGGCAGGATCGAACAGGATCAGCGCCTCCGCACACCAGCAGCCGTTCTTGGTGCCGCCAAAGGAGAGCAGGTCGATGCCGCGCTTCCAGGTCATCTCGGCCGGCGTGGTGTCGAGCGTCACCAGCGCGTTGGCGAAGCGGGCGCCGTCCATGTGCAGCGGCAGGTGGTATTTCCGGGCAATCGCCGCGATCTTGTCGATTTCATCAAGGCCATAGACCGTGCCGGCTTCGGTTGCCTGTGTTATCGTGATCGCCATCGGCTGGCCGCCATGGACGAAGCCGGGCGGGAAGCGCTTGATTTCGGTTTCCAGTTTCAGCGGGTCGATCTTGCCGATGAGGCCATCGACCGGGGCAAGCCTGGCGCCATGCGAAAAAAACTCCGGGGCGCCGCATTCATCGACATTCACATGCGCCTCACGGTGGCAGAAGACGTGGCCACCGGGGCGGTTGGCACTGGCGAGCGCCAGCGAATTGGCGGCGGTTCCGGTAGCGACGAAGAACACGGCGACATCGCGCTCGAACACCTCCGACAGCGTCTTCTCGACCTTCTTGTCAAGGTCGCTCGTGCCATAGGCCGACGCAAAGCCCCCGGCCGCCTTGACGAGGCTTTCGGCAATCACGGGATGGGCGCCCGCCCAGTTGTCGGAGGAAAAGATCATCGATGTGGTCCTGTGTTTTCGGGGGAAATAGCGCCCCGATTGCTTGGTTACTGGAGACCATACGGATGCCGCCGCGGCAATCAATCCACCGGAGGCGAGATAAGGACAATGTCAGACCAGTTTGAAACCAAATTGAAGAAAAGAAGGCGTTGCCGAAACAAAATTACAAAAATGCGAAATTAACCGCAATGTTCGGTAAAATCGGGTCGAATATTTTGCATGAGTGGTCTTGCAGAGGAGGGTGGTTTCTGGCATAGAGCCTATGAAATAGGACAGCAAGACTGTCCTATTTCGGTCTCAAGACCGGAAGGACGCCGGAAAGCCCGCCTGATGCGGCTGCCGGCTGACGATTGTAGACCGCGCCGGACGCTTGTTGTCCGGGCCGGCGGGACAGTCGCGATGGTCGCGAGCACTCTGTGCCTGATGCAGTCAATGCTTCATTTGCGACCGGATCAGGATCATGCAACGATAATGCCAGTGCCAGCCTCGACGGGAAACTTGCCCGCAAAAGCCTGCCTGGACTGCGGAAATATCCGGCCGTGCCGGGTTAACAGGAGGGAAGACGATGACGGACTTTACGCCATCCACCGTAACTGGTCTCAACATTGCGCGCCAAACGGCGACGGTTGAGAAAAACACCGCATTTCCGGGCCTGCCGAAAAAACAGGGTCTTTACGACCCGAGCAACGAGCATGACGCCTGCGGCGTCGGCTTTGTCGCGCATATGAAGGGCCAGAAGTCCCACCAGATCGTCAAGGATGGCCTGTTCATCCTGGAAAACCTGACGCATCGCGGTGCCGTCGGCGCTGATCCGCTGATGGGCGACGGTGCCGGCATTCTCGTGCAGATCCCCGACCGCTTCTTCCGCGAGGAAATGGCTCTGCAGGGCGTCATCCTGCCGAAGGCCGGAGAATATGCCGTCGGCTACCTGTTCATGCCGCAGGACGAGGCGCAGATCGCCCATTTCAAGCAGGTGATCGCCGATGTTGTCGCCGAGGAAGGCCAGACCCTGCTCGGCTTCCGCGAAGTGCCGGTCGACAATGCGTCGCTTTCCAAGGCGGAGCATATTGCCGCCACCGAGCCGCATCACGTGCAGGTCTTCATCGGTGCCGGCCGCGACGCTGCGACCAATGCAGAGTTCGAGCGCCGCCTGTTTACGCTGCGCAAGGTCATCTCCAACCGCATCTATGATGCTTTCGAGGGTGCGGAGACCGGTTTCTACCCCGTGTCGCTGTCGTCGAAGACCGTCGTTTACAAGGGCATGTTCCTTGCCTATCAGGTCGCCGCCTACTTCAAGGATCTCGCCGACCCGCGCTTTGAATCGGCTGTTGCCCTCGTGCATCAGCGCTTCTCGACCAATACCTTCCCATCGTGGAAGCTGGCGCATCCCTACCGGATGGTCGCTCACAACGGCGAAATCAACACGCTGCGCGCCAACGTCAACTGGATGGCCGCGCGCCAGGCATCAGTGTCTTCACCGCTGTTCGGCGGCGATATCTCCAAGCTCTGGCCGATTTCCTACGAAGGCCAGTCGGATACGGCCTGCTTCGATAACGCGCTCGAATTCCTGGTGCAGGGCGGCTATCCGCTGTCGCATGCCGTGATGATGCTGATCCCGGAAGCCTGGGCTGGCAACCAGCTGATGGCGCCCGAGCGCAAGGCATTCTACGAATATCACGCTGCACTGATGGAGCCGTGGGATGGTCCCGCCGCCGTCTGCTTTACCGACGGCAAGCAGATTGGCGCGACGCTCGACCGCAACGGCCTGCGCCCGGCCCGTTACCTCGTCACCGACGACGACCGCGTCATCCTTGCTTCCGAAGCCGGCACCCTTCCGGTGAAGGAAGAGAGCATCATCAAGAAGTGGCGCCTGCAGCCGGGCAAGATGCTCCTGATCGACATGGAAGAAGGCCGGATCATCTCCGACGAGGAACTGAAGTCGACCCTTGCCAACCAGCATCCCTACCGCCAGTGGCTGGACAACACCCAGCTCATTCTCGAAGACCTGAAGCCGGTCGAGCCCCGGGCGCTGCGCCGCGACGTGTCGCTGCTCGATCGCCAGCAGGCGTTCGGCTACACCCAGGAAGACACCAGGATCCTGATGTCGCCGATGGCGACGACCGGCCAGGAAGCCATCGGCTCGATGGGCACCGATACGCCGATCTCGGCAATGTCGGACAAGACCAAGCTGCTCTATACCTATTTCAAGCAGAACTTCGCGCAGGTCACCAACCCGCCGATCGACCCGATCCGTGAAGAACTGGTGATGAGCCTCGTCTCGTTCATCGGCCCGCGCCCGAACCTGCTCGACCATGCCGGCATGGCCCATGCCAAGCGGCTGGAAGTGCGTCAGCCGATCCTGACCAATGGCGATCTCGAAAAGATCCGTTCCATCGGCCACACGGAAGACCGTTTCGACACCAAGACGCTCGACTTCACCTATGATGTGACGCGCGGCGCCGAAGGCATGCCGGAAATTCTCGACCGGCTGTGCGAGCGGGCGGAAGCTGCCGTCAAGGGCGGCTATAACATCATCGTGCTCTCCGACCGCCAGATCGGCCCGGATCGCATGGCGATCCCGGCACTGTTGGCAACCGCAGCCGTGCACCATCACCTGATCCGCAAGGGTCTGCGTACTTCCGTCGGCCTGGTCGTTGAATCCGGCGAGCCGCGCGAGGTCCACCATTTCTGCCTGCTGGCGGGTTATGGCGCCGAGGCGATCAACCCATACCTCGCCTTCGATACGCTGACCGACATGCACAAGCGCGGCGAGTTCCCGAAGGAAGTCGATGGCAGCGAAGTCGTCTATCGCTACATCAAGGCAGTCGGCAAGGGCATCCTCAAGGTCATGTCGAAGATGGGCATTTCGACCTACCAGTCCTATTGCGGCGGCCAGATCTTCGATGCGATCGGTCTGAATTCGGAACTGGTCGACCGGTACTTCTTCGGCACGGCAACCCAGATCGAAGGCATTGGCCTTGACGAGATCGCCAGGGAAACCTTCAACCGCCATCAGGCGGCCTTCGGTGCCGATCCGCTGTTGAAGACCACGCTCGATATCGGCGGCGAATATGCCTACCGCATGCGTGGCGAAGGCCATGCCTGGTCGCCGGATGCGGTTGCTTCGCTGCAGCACGCCGTGCGCGGCAATGCCGAAGATCGCTACCGTGAATTCGCCGAAATGGTGAATGGCGCGGCATTGCGGATGAACACCATTCGCGGGCTGTTTTCGATCAAGGGCGCCGATACCATCGGCCGCAAGCCGATCCCGATCGAAGAGGTTGAGCCGGCCGCGGATATCGTCAAGCGGTTCTCGACCGGCGCGATGTCGTTCGGATCGATCTCGCGGGAAGCGCATACGACGCTGGCCGTTGCCATGAACAGCATCGGCGGCAAGTCGAACACCGGCGAGGGCGGCGAGGAGGCCGACCGCTACTTCCCGCTCTATGACGGTTCGCCCAACCCCGAGCGCTCCGCCATCAAGCAGGTGGCGTCCGGCCGTTTCGGCGTGACGACCGAATATCTGGTCAATGCCGACATGCTGCAGATCAAGGTGGCGCAGGGTGCCAAGCCCGGCGAAGGCGGCCAGCTGCCCGGCCACAAGGTCGATGCGACCGTTGCCAAGACCCGCCATTCGACGCCGGGCGTCGGCCTGATCTCGCCGCCGCCGCACCATGACATCTATTCGATCGAAGACCTGGCGCAGCTGATCTACGACCTGAAGAACGTCAATCCGGCAGCCGACATCTCCGTCAAGCTGGTCTCCGAAGTCGGC
Source organism: Pararhizobium sp. YC-54 (assembly GCF_025847205.1). GTDB lineage: Bacteria > Pseudomonadota > Alphaproteobacteria > Rhizobiales > Rhizobiaceae > Pararhizobium. The sequence continues at coordinate 157,419 of NZ_JAOYTH010000004.1, forward strand.
GTCGGCACGGTTGCGGCAGGCGTTGCCAAGGCGCGTGCCGATCATATCACCATCTCCGGCTATGACGGCGGCACGGGTGCGTCGCCGCTGACATCACTGAAGCATGCCGGATCCCCATGGGAAATCGGCCTTGCCGAAACCCATCAGACACTGGTGCTGAACGGCCTGCGTTCACGCATCGCGCTGCAGGTCGATGGCGGCCTGAAGACCGGCCGCGACGTCATCATCGGTGCGCTTCTGGGAGCCGACGAGTTCGGCTTCTCGACGGCGCCTTTGATTGCCGCCGGCTGCATCATGATGCGCAAATGCCACCTCAACACCTGTCCGGTGGGCGTGGCGACGCAGGACCCGGTCCTGCGCAAGCGCTTCAAGGGTGCGCCGGAGCATGTGGTCAATTACTTCTTCTTCGTCGCCGAAGAAGTGCGCGAAATCCTGGCGTCGCTTGGCTTTGCCAAGTTCGACGACGTCATCGGCCTGTCCGAACTGCTCGAAAAGGACGCGATGATCTCACACTGGAAGGCCAATGGTCTCGATTTCTCCCGTATCTTCCACAAGGTCGATGCGCCGAAGGAAAAGACCTATTGGACCGAGAGGCAGAACCATCCGATCCACGACATTCTCGACCGCCAGCTGATTGCGGCAGCACAGCCGGCACTGGAATCGAAAACGCCTGTGACGATCGACGTCGATATCAAGAACGTCGATCGCTCGACCGGTGCGATGCTGTCGGGCGAAGTCGCCAAGCGCTACCGCCACAAGGGGCTGAAGGACGATACGATCACGGTGAAGCTCACCGGCACGGCGGGCCAGTCGTTCGGGGCGTTCCTCGCCAACGGCATCACCTTTGAGCTCATCGGCGACGGCAACGACTATGTCGGCAAGGGCCTTTCGGGTGGCCGCATCGTCGTGCGTCCGCCGGAAAACTCCAAGATCGTCGCCGCCAAGTCGATCATCGTCGGCAACACGGTGCTTTACGGGGCGATCTCGGGCGAGTGCTATTTCAACGGCGTCGCCGGCGAACGCTTCGCCGTGCGCAACTCGGGCGCCATCGCGGTTGTCGAGGGCGTGGGCGACCATGGCTGCGAATACATGACCGGCGGTGTGGTCGTGGTGCTCGGTGAAACCGGCCGCAACTTCGCAGCCGGCATGTCGGGTGGTGTCGCCTACGTGCTGGACGAGAGCGACGATTTCCCGAAACGCTGTAACATGGCGATGGTCGAACTCGAGCCGGTTCCGGAAGAGGACGACATGCTGGAGAAGCTGCATCATCACGGCGGCGACCTGATGCACAAGGGCATGGTCGATGTCTCCGGCGACATGACGCGTCATGACGACGAGCGGCTCTACCAGCTGATCTCCAATCATCTGCACTATACCGGCTCGCCGCGCGCCAAGGAAATCCTTGATCACTGGGTCGAGTTCCGGCCGAAATTCCGCAAGGTCATGCCGGTCGAATACCGCCGTGCGCTTGAGGAAATGGAGCGCATGCGGATGGGCATCGCGGCGGAGTAACCGCCGATCTGTGACAACGCACCCCTGTGGCCCTAGGCACGGGGGTGCATCTGGCGCGCTCAAGCGAGCGTCTACTCGGATTAGAGATATCAGGAATTACGATGGGCAAGGTTACAGGCTTCATGGAAATCGACCGGCAGCTGGCAAAGTATCAGCCGGCATCGGACCGCATTCGGCATTTCCGCGAATTCACAATCCCGATGTCGGACCCGGAAGTGCAGAAACAGGCGGCGCGCTGCATGGACTGTGGCATCCCCTATTGCCATGGCCCGACCGGCTGCCCGGTGCACAACCAGATCCCCGACTGGAACGATCTGGTCTATAACGGCAACTGGGATGAGGCGATCCGCAACCTGCACTCGACCAATAATTTTCCGGAGTTCACCGGCCGTATCTGCCCGGCGCCGTGCGAGGAAGCCTGCACGCTGAACCTGGAAGATGCCCCGGTGGCGATCAAGACCGTCGAGCAGGCCATCGCCGACAAGGCCTATGAAATGGGCTATATCGTGCCGCAGCCGGCCGTCGTGAAGACCGGCAGACGCGTGGCGGTCATCGGTTCTGGCCCCGCCGGCATGGCCGCGGCCCAGCAGCTGGCCCGCGCCGGTCACGAGGTTCATGTCTTTGAGCGGGAGAGCAAGCCCGGCGGCCTGCTGCGCTACGGCATCCCGGACTTCAAGATGGAAAAGAACTTCATCGATCGCCGCGTCGACCAGATGCGCGGCGAAGGCGTCACCTTCCATTGCGGCGTCAATGTCGGGGTCGATCGTACCGTTGACAGCCTGAGCGCCGAACACGATGCCGTGCTCTATTGCGGCGGTTCGGAAACTCCACGCGACGCGGGTATTCCGGGTGTCGAATTTACCGGCGTTCATGACGCGATGCCCTATCTCGTCCAGCAGAACCGCCGCGTCGGCCGCGAAAACATCGACAGTGTCGGCTGGCCTTCGAACCCGATTCTGGCCGGTGGCAAGCATATCGTCGTTGTCGGCGGTGGCGATACCGCATCCGACTGCGTCGGCACCGCATTCCGCCAGGGCGCCGTCAAGGTTACCCAGCTCGACATCCGCCCGCAGCCGCCGGAAAAGGAAGACAAGCTCGCCGTCTGGCCGTTCTGGGCCACCAAGATGCGCACCTCGTCATCGCAGGCCGAAGGCGCCGTGCGCGAATTTCAGGTGGCAACGCTCGAGTTCGTCGGCGAAGACGGCGTACTGACCGGCGTCAAGTGCTGCCAGGTCGATGAGCGCCGCAAGCCGATCGCCGGCACGGAATTCGTCATCAAGGCTGATCTGGCCTTCATCGCCATCGGTTTCAGCGGTCCGTTCACCGACAGCGTCCTCAAGGATCTTAGCGGCAAGCTGACGATCAACACCGACCGCCGTGGCTCGACCAACGTCGTTGCCAACGACACGGACTACAAGACATCCGTGGACAAGCTCTGGGTCGCGGGTGACGTCCGCCGCGGCCAGTCGCTGGTTGTCTGGGCAATCCGCGAAGGCCGCCAGGCGGCACGCGCCATCGACGAAGCGCTGATGGGCTCGACGGTCCTGCCGCGGTAAGGCAGGACCGACGTAGGGTTTCGATCCGTCACGCAGAGGCTCCGCACGACGCGGGGCCTTTTTCGCGAACAGGCTTTGCGGCCGTCTCGTTGGTTGCCTTCGGTGCCTCAATTCCTGATGACGGGATTGCTGATTACCGTCTCTGGCTTTGCCAGCCGGAAGTCGTCCACACGCCCTGGCGGCGCTTCCGCGACGTCGCCCTTTTCAACCAGACGGTCGCGCGGACTTTTGCCGTTGCTGGTCAGCACCGCTCCGCCACCAAGAAGGGTAGCGCTACCGTCCAGATCGGGGTCGTCAAGGCTGATCGGCTGGGTCTGGATAATATCCTCGTTGGCCGTGGGGACGGCAACGACGAGGTCCTTCATGCCATCGGCACCGGGAATGTCCTGAGCCGAGGCAGCGGCGTCGCCCAAAAGCTTGCGGATATCCTTTTCGACATAGAAGGCAAGCTTGCGTTTGCCGGCCTTGGTGAGGTTGATACCGTCCGATCCGCGCAGGCGGACCTGCTGACCGTTGATGTCGGAGCCGGTCATGACGAATTTCCCGGCTTCATCGACGAAACCATCCCAGATGTCGATGAAAGTGCCACCAGCCTTTTCGGCCTGCGTGCGGAAGATGCCGTTCAGGGTGACCATATCGGCGGTCATCGACGTCGACTGGAAAGGCGGCATGCCGACCCAGAGCAGCGGCGTCTTGTCCTTGCGGGCGAGTGCTGCGAACGCTTCGGTGCGGCGGGTATATTCAGCCAGCCAGCGGTCGCTGCGGAATTTCTCCTTCTCGCCGCCGATCGACATCTGCTGGCGTTCGTTGGCGCCGAGGCTAATGATGATCAACGCAGGTTTTGTTTCCGTGATGTAAGCCGGCAGGTTCTCCTGCCAATTGAAATAGTCGGCGCGCACCAGGCCGGATGAGCCATTGGCACGGGTTTCAATGACGATGCCGGGGGTTGTCTCGAACGCGGTCTTCAGGCCATCGCCGAGGCTGCCGGCCATGAAGTCGCCGACGACCAGCACCTTCTTGGCCGCCTCCAGTTTCTCGACGACGACGGGAGCTGGCTCGGCCCGGGCGGGCTTTGCCTTCTGCTGCGTCTTTCGCGCCTTGGGGCGTTGCCGCGGCTGTCTCTGCCGGGGCTCGTAGATCGGGACGTCGTCATAGACGGGTGGCGGTTGCCTGCGGCCGAACCCGAACAGCATGTCGAGAATGGTTCGGCGCTCCTGCGCTTGCGCCTGACGCGGCGGTTCCATGACGAATGCAGTCAAGCCGATCGCGATGACGATCAGGCCGTTGAGCAGTCGGGGAAGGCCGTTGCTCATGTCTCTGCCGCTCATGCACCTGTTTCGCACTGTTGTGGCCTGCAGTAAATTTAAAGTGTTACGACACCGCGCGTCATGAATGGCGCGCGGCGCTGTAGAATGTCTTTGCGCAAGCGCGCAACGCCTCTCTTTGGAAAGGCGTTGCCAGCAAGGATGCATGCGGATTGCGCCACAATTGAGAGCATCTGGCGCCCCTGATCGGGACTATTTCCGCAAGGCCTTCAGCAGGTGCTGTGTCGGTTCGCCGTCGGGTGACAGGCCATTGCGGTTCTGGAAAGCCTGGATGGCGGCCTTGGAGCCGGAGCCGAAATTGCCATCGACCTCGCCGTCGTAATAGCCGAGTTCCTTCAGGCGGGACTGCAGCTCGAACTTCTGCTTGATGTCGAGCGAACCGTCCGGACGGCTCCATGCCTGCTGCATGCCGCCATAGCCGGCGATCTCGTCTGCCAGAAGGCCGACGCCGAGCGCATAGGAGTCCGAGGCGTTGTAGCGCTTGATGACGAAGAAGTTCTTGGTCATCAGGAAGCCAGGGCTGCCGGCCCCGCCGGGCATCTTCAGTTCGGCACGCGTGTCGCCGTTGCGGAAGGCCTTGCCGTTCGGCCGGGTGAACCCGAGTGCTGCCCACTGGGCGACCGTCTTTGTCTGGCCGGCATACTGGCTGCCGTTCTGCGGCGCCGACACTTCGTAGCCCCAGGTCTGCCCCGATTGCCAGCCGTTCTTCTTCAACAGATTGGCCGCTGTCGCCAAGGCATCCGGCACCGAGTTCCAGATGTCCTTGTGCCCATTGCCGTCGGCATCGACGGCATAGAGCAGGTAGCTGCTCGGTATGAACTGCGTATGTCCCATGGCGCCGGCCCAGGAGCCATTCAGCTCGCGCGGGCTGATGTCGCCATTCTGCAGGATCTTCAGAGCGGCGATCAATTGCGTCTTGGCATATTTGGCGCGTTTCGGATCGGCATAGGCAAGGGTGGCCAGAGCGCGCGGCACGTAATGCAGGCGCTCGTCCTTTTCCAGGACGGCGCCGTAGTTGGACTCCATCGACCAGATGGCCAGGAGCACGCTCCTGTCGATGCCGAAATGGCGCTCCAGAGCGGCGAGCGTGCGGGCGTGCTTGACCGCCATTTCCTGCCCGACCTTGCGCGTGTAGGGATTGACGCGGCTGTCGATATATTCCCAGATCTTGTGCTTGAACTCGGGCTGATAGGCAGCCTTCTCCAGCACGTCCGGGTCGGGCGTCTTGACGCCGGCGAAAGCCTGCCGGTAGGTCGCCTTGGTGATGCCGCTTTTGGCTGCGGTGGCATAGAAGCTGTTGATCCAGGTCTCGAAACCCGCGTCGGCTGAGGCTGCTGACGGGGAAAACAGGGCTGCGGCTGTCATAAACGCGGCGGCAGCACAGCGAAGGAGATTGTGTCGGGTCTTTGTCATCAGCTGTCGTTTCCGTTGGTCGGCGCTCTGCAGCGATCAGGACGGCGATCGGCGGGGCGCAAATTTACAGTCTTAGAGCCAGCTCCATGCATGGGGTTCATGCATGTGGTTCCATTTTCGGGCCGTTCAGCCAATGAGGCAACTGCCAGAACCGGAATCTTACGAAAATGAAGTCAACAAATTCTTTACCATGAATGGGTGGTGCCGTCTTCTTTTGCAAAAAAATAGCTATTTGACGTTTATTCCCTATTGATACAAATCCTAACCGTTTTAAATCACAGTGCCGTGATCCTGGAGACGTCAATGACTGACAAGCGTAAAGTCCGTAAAGCTGTTTTCCCCGTCGCTGGTCTTGGAACCCGGTTCTTGCCCGCGACCAAAGCCGTTCCCAAGGAAATGCTGACGGTCGTCGACAAGCCGGTGATCCAGTATGTCGTGGACGAGGCACTGGATGCGGGCATTGAGCACCTGATCTTCGTCACCGGCCGCAGCAAGGCGGTGATCGAGGATTACTTCGATATCCAGGTCGAACTGGAGCAGACGCTGCGCGAGCGCAACAAGACGGCGGAATTGACGCTTCTGGAAGGCATTCTTCCGGTTGCCGGAAGCACCAGCTTTACCCGCCAGCAGTCGCCGCTCGGTCTCGGCCATGCCGTCTGGTGCGCGCGCGAGCTCGTCGGCGATGAACCCTTTGCGCTGCTTTTGCCCGACATGATCATGCAGGCCGAGAAGGGCTGCCTGAAGGGCATGGTCGAGCTTTACGAGCAGAGCGGCGGCAACGTCATCGCCGTGGAAGAATGTGCCCCCGACCAGGCCCACAAGTATGGGATCGTCGGCGCCGGCGAGAAGGTCGGCGACGGGTTCAAGATCACCAAGATGGTCGAGAAGCCGGCGCCGGGCACGGCACCGTCGAACTTCTTCATCAACGGCCGCTATATCCTGCAACCGGAAATCTTCTCGATCCTCGCTACCCAGGAGCGTGGTGCCGGCAACGAGATCCAATTGACCGATGGCATGCTGAAACTTGCCCGGACGCAGGATTTCGCCGGTTACCATTTCCGCGGCAATACCTATGACTGCGGCATGAAAGAGGGCTTTATTCTGGCCAACGTCGCCTTCGCGCTTGAGCGCGGCGACATCCGGCCGGGCGTGGAAGGCCCTTTGAAAGCCTTGCTTCAGGGCCTGAAATAAGCCTGTCGATAGACGCAAGAAAGCGCCCGCTGACGGAAACGTCAGCGGGTCTTTTTGTTTTCCGGATCAGCGGCGCAAAGTCAGCCCGACGCCGACGCGCGCGATATTGGTTGCCGGGCCGCTGTCGCGGGTCGTGTGTTCGTAGCTGACGTCGCCCGTCAGGGCGAGGTAACGGTTCAGGTCCCAGGTGAGACCGGCACCCGTCAGCCAGACTTTTTCGTCGTCCGAACTGCCGCTCTGGAAATTGCGGAAGGTCAGGCTATTGGACAGCCGTGCCACGAGCGCGGTGCGCAATTCATGGGTCGCCCTGCTGCTCAGCGTATAGACCATGGCGCCGCTTTCGCCGGCGGTCGTCGATGGTTCGATACCGGTCGAGATACCGTAAGCGATGTCGGTGCCGCGCTGCGGCGACCAATTGATCAGACCGTCGATGGTGAATCCCTTCAGCTCGTCGAGGCGGTTGTCGTCGAACCGGTAGGTTTGATAACCGAGCGCGATCTCGCCATTGAGCTTTTCGCCAAGATCGGCCTCGATACCGGCTCGCGCGCCGTAGCTGTCATAGGATCGCTCGAAGCCGAGCGTGTCCCGGCGCAGGTCGTAGATCGATTTTCCCGCTGACGCCTCGATGAACGGAATAAGCGCCGGCGACAATTCGTAGCCGACGCGCACGGTGAGCGCGCCCGCGTTGCGGTTTCTGTCCTTCATCGACAGCGTACCGCCATTGTCGAGTTCCGCGTCGCCATAGACATACCGGTCGAAATCGATCTTGGCGGAGCCACGCAAAATGCCGAAGTCGCGCTCGATGCCGGCGCCGAGCGTATACTGGTCGATGCCCGACTGGACGCTGGCATTGCTGATGGCGTTCGGATCGGTCGAATCCTCACGTTCGAAATGATAGCCGGCCTTGAGCGTTGCGGTTGTCTGCTCGGAGAGATCGAGGCGCAGGGCGGCTTCGACGTCGGCCGTCGGTTCTGTCTCGCCGGTGCCGGAGACATTGCGCTGCCATGTGCCTTCGCCGGTGACTGTCAGCTGGTGGCGGGACCAGTCGGAGGTGAGCGTGCCTTTCAGTCCGGTTTCCAGATAGCTGCGGTTTTCCTTCGAATTGCCGGTCTTGTTGCTTTCGAAATTGTAGCTCTGGCCGAGCGTCGGCTTCAGGGTGAAGCTGCCAAGCCGGATGCCTTGCGCATCGTTGCGATCGATATCGAGCTGCGATCTGAGGCCATCGACGGTGTTTTCGCGCAGGTTGGTGCGGGCCATGTCCTCATCGACCATGGGGTCGTTGAGCAGCGGTTCGCCGGCATCGGTGCTGATCGAGCCGGTGGTGATCGCTGCATCCTGCGCAGGTGCCGCGCCGGGAAGGGTCACGGCATTGGAGGTGCCGGTTGCCGTTGCTTCGCCGGATGCCGGAAGAAGCGCTTGCGCAGACACACTATCGGGCAAGACCAGCGCACAGCCGGCCATCAGCCAGGCCGCAGCCTGGCGCGCGAGGCTCGTCCTCTTCGTGCGTGGAGTGAATGGCGTCATCTGCCGAATGCCCGGAAATCCGTTTACCAGTGTTGAGCAACCGTAAACGGATGTGGTTAACCATTCCTTTCCGAAGCGGCATTCGGCTTTATTTTCAGGCGCTTTCGACCGTCAACCGGCCGCCAGTGCTGCCGATGACCTTGACGCGGCTGCCAGCCGGCAGATCGGGCCCGTTGACAGTCCAGGTCGTGTCGTCGAGCCGGATGCGGCCGCGCCCCTCGGCAATCGGCTGTTCCAGCACGGCTGTGCGGCCGATGAGGCTCGCACCACGCTGGTTGAGCAGCGGCTCGTCAGACGTATCGCCGGAACGGGCAAGCAGCCGGCGGCCAATGAAAACTGCGGCAACGGAAAGAACGGCAAAGAATACCATTTGCGCCTGCCAAACCCAGAATCCGGCTTCCCAGAGCAGAAGCGAGACGGCGCCGGTCAAAATGGCGGCAATGCCGATCCAGACGAGGAAGACGCCGGGGGCGACGACTTCGGCCGCCAGGAGCATGAGGCCCAGCACCCACCAGCTCCAGGGTCCGAGTTCGAGGATGATACGCTCGATCATCGATCAACCTTCCTGCTTGGCCGTATCGAACGGATTGCGGACGGGCACGGTGCGCGGCGTCGCCTGGCGTGTGGATGCCGGCCCATTGCCGCCACCGTCGCCGAAGACTTCACGCGCAATCGCGCCGATGCCGCCGAGGGAGCCGATCAGCGAGGAGGCCTCCATCGGCATCAGCACGATCTTGGAATTCGGTGCGGTGCCGATCGAGGCCATGGCCTCGGTGTATTTCTGGGCGACGAAGTAGTTGATTGCCTGCACGTCGCCGGCGGCAATCGCTTCCGAGACCATCTTGGTGGCCTTGGCCTCGGCCTCGGCCAGACGCTCGCGCGCTTCGGCATCGCGAAAGGCGGCTTCGCGCTGGCCTTCGGCCTGCAGGATCGCCGACTGCTTGGCGCCCTCGGCACGCAGGATCTGGGCGTTGCGCGAGCCTTCGGCTTCCAGCACCTGGGCGCGCTTTTCACGCTCGGCCTTCATCTGGCGGGCCATCGCATCGACCAGGTCCTTCGGCGGCTGGATATCCTTGATCTCGACGCGGGTGACCTTGATGCCCCAGGGGCCGACCGCTTCGTCGACCACATGCAGGAGCTTGTCGTTGATGATCTCGCGGTTCGACAAGAGTTCGTCGAGGTCCATCGAGCCCATGACGGAGCGGATATTGGTCATCGTCAGGTTGAGGATAGCGCTCTGCAGATCGGAGACCTGATAGGCTGCCTCTGCCGCGTTCAGCACCTGGTAGAAGGCGACGGCATCGGCGGCGCAGCTGGCATTGTCGCGGGTGATGACCTCCTGCGTCGGAACGTCGAGCACCTGCTCCATGACGTTCATCCTGGCGCCGATGCTGTCTATGAAAGGGATGATGATATTGAGCCCCGGCTCAAGGGTTCGCGTGTATCGACCAAAGCGTTCGACGGTGTAACGATAGCCTTGCGGTACTGTTTTCACCCCCTTGAAGATGAGAAGAACGGCTAGCACCACGAGTCCGATAACGGCGATATCCAGTCCGGCCAGAGGCATCCGGTTTCTCCCTTAATGGTTTGTTTCGCCACACTTTACGCAACCGGCGTCAAGAAGCCAGCGGATTTCCCCATTCACAAAGCCTGCTTTTTAGACTAAAGAGCGCCATTCGCTTACCGGTCGCAGCCTACCCGGTCAAAACAAGGACTAGACTATGAAAACCATCGTGATCTGCTCCGGCGGATTGGATTCCGTTTCGCTTGCCCACAAGGTGGCAGCCGAACATACGCTTGCAGCGCTCCTCTCCTTCGACTACGGCCAGCGCCACAAGAAGGAACTGGATTTTGCCGCAGCCTGTGCCGCGCGGCTGAATGTGCCGCATCACATCATCGACATAAGCGCGATCGGCGCCCATCTGACCGGGTCGGCGCTCACAGACGATATTGCCGTTCCGGACGGGCATTATGCCGAAGAGACCATGAAGGCGACGGTCGTGCCCAATCGCAACGCCATCATGCTGGCGATTGCCTTCGGGGTTGCTGCTGCGCAGAAGGCCGATGCGGTGGCAACCGCCGTGCATGGCGGCGATCACTTCATCTATCCCGATTGCCGTCCGGGGTTCATCGATGCGTTCCAGGCGATGCAGAACCACGCGACCGAGGGGTATGCCGCAGTCACGCTCTATGCTCCTTATGTGAACGGATCGAAGGCCGATATCGTCACGGACGGCGCCAAGAACGGCACGCCGTTTGCCGAGACCTGGTCCTGCTACAAGGGTGGTGCGCGCCATTGCGGCCGATGCGGCACCTGCGTGGAGCGGCGCGAGGCCTTTCATCTGGCAGGCATTGCCGATCCGACGGACTACGAGGATACCGGTTTCTGGGTCTCGGCGACGGGCGGATTTACTGCGGCGGAGGTGAAGTGATGTTTCGCATCAGCAAGGAGTTTCATTTCTCCGCCTCGCACCAGCTCACCAGCCTTCCGGCCGACCATCAATGTGCGCGGCTGCATGGGCATAATTATGTGGTGGTGGTCGAGCTTGCCGCCGAAGAGCTGAACGAACACGGTTTCGTGCGCGACTATCACGAGCTGTCGCCGCTCAAGCGCTACATCGACGAGACCTTCGATCATCGCCATCTCAACGATGTTCTCGGCCATGACCGGGTGACGGCGGAATGTCTGGCGCGGCATTTTTACGACTGGTGCAAGGCGCGTCTGCCGGAGACGGCGGCGGTGAAGGTTAGCGAGACGCCCAAGACCTGGGCGGAATACCGGCCATGACGGCCAAGTCTGGAGGCGGCCTTATTCGCGTGTCGGAGATGTTTGGTCCGACGATCCAGGGCGAGGGCGTCTTGATCGGCCTGCCGACCGTCTTCGTGCGCACCGGTGGCTGCGATTATCGCTGTTCATGGTGCGACAGCCTGCATGCCGTGGACAGCCGCTATCGCGACGACTGGACGCCGATGACGCCACAGGCGGTATGGGACGAGGTGAGGCGGCTTTCGGGTGGCGTGCCGGTGATGGTGTCTCTGTCGGGTGGCAATCCGGCGATCCAGCCACTGGGTGCCGTGATCACGCTCGGGCACCATGAAGGTTACCGTTTCGCGCTGGAAACGCAGGGCTCCGTGGCGAAAGAGTGGTTTGCCGATCTCGATGTGCTGGTCCTCAGCCCCAAGCCGCCATCCAGTGGCATGGAAACGGACTGGTGGCTGTTCGACAGCTGTCTTGAGGCCGCCCGCGGGCGGCCGGAAACGGCCTTGAAAATCGTTGTCTTCGACGAGGCGGACTATGCCTACGCACGCGCAGCTGCGGCGCGCTATCCGCAGCTGCCGGTCTATCTTCAACCGGGCAATCACACGCCGCCTAATGGCGATGAGGCGGATGCCGGCATCGACATGGATGGCATCGCCGAGCGCATGCGCTGGCTGGTGGACAAGGTGACACACGACCGCTGGTTTAACGCCCGGGTGCTGCCGCAACTGCATGTACTTTTGTGGGGCAACAGGCGCGGGGTTTAAACCCAGCCCATCAGTTCCCGGCGCACCACATGTTCCAGCACGGTCATGCCGCCCTCGCTGTCATTCAGGCAGGGTATGTGGGCAAACTTCTCGCCGCCCGCATGGTGGAAGGTCTCGGCGGCTTCCACCGCGATTTCCTCCAGCGTTTCCAGGCAGTCCGAAACGAAACCCGGATTGATCACGGCGATGCGCTTGACGCCGTCCTTGCCGAGTTTCTCGACGGTCTTGTCGGTATAGGGCTGCAGCCATTCCTCCGGTCCGAAGCGGGATTGGAAGGTGACCTGCAGCTTCTCCTTCGACCAGCCGAGCTTTTCGCGCAGCAGACGCGCCGTTTTCTGACACTGACAGTAATAGGGATCGCCCTTGTCGAAATAGGATTGCGGGATGCCGTGGAAGGATGTCAGCACCACCTCCGGCTCCCAGTCGAGCGTAGCGAGATGGCCGGTGATCGAATTGGCCAGCGCCTCGATGTAGACCGGATCATCATGGTAAGGTGCTACGGTGCGCAGGGCCGGCTGCCAGCGCATTTTCAAAAGTGCCTTGAAAGCCTCGTCATTGACGGTCGCCGTGGTCGCTGCCGCATATTGCGGATAGAGCGGAAAGAGAAGGATCTTTTCGCAGCCGTCCTTCTGCAGTTCCTCCATCTTGGATTTGATCGACGGCTGGCCGTAGCGCATGGCCCAATCGACGCGGACATTCGGCAAGCCGGCGAAGGATTTCGCCATCGTCTCTGCCTGGTTGCGGGTATAGGTGCGCAGGTAGCTCTCGTTCAACTCCTTGTTCCAGATCGTCTCATAGGCCTTGCCGACCTTGGCAGGCCTGGTATTGAGCACGATGCCGAACAGGATCGGATACCAGAACAATGGCGACCACTCGATCACCCGCCGGTCCATCAGGAATTGCTTGAGATAACGCCGCATCGACACCTTGTCGGTGCCATCGGGCGTGCCGAGATTGACCAGCAGCACACCCACCTTGCCAAACTTGATGGATGGATGGTTCGGGGTGGTCATCTCGGTGGCGGCGGTCATGGCATATCCTGCAGGGTACGGGGCGGCATCTGTTATACGGCAAGGGTCATCTGCGGTTCATGCCGTTCTTAAAAAGAAAAACCGGCCCGGGGAACCCCGGACCGGCTGTTTGGCAAGAGACATATTGTCTTACTTGGCCGGAATCGTCAGTTCCTTGCCGATTTCCAGCCGCTTTGGAGCCGGGTTGCCGTTCGCCTCGGCAATCGTCTTCCACAGTTCGCCATTGCCATAGACGGCCTTGGCGAGATCCCAGAGCGTATCGCCGCTGACGATAACATGCTTGGTTTCTGCGGTTGCCACTGCGTCCGCAGTCGGCTTGGCTTGTGGCGTCGCCGTTTCCGTCGCGGCCGGCTTGGCGTCGGTGGTCACGGCCGTGTCGGTGCTTGTCTGCGTCGATGGCTCTGCCGGGACCGCTGCTGCGATTTCCGTGATGCGGCCGTCGGTCTTCGGCTTGTAGGGATTGTTGGCTGTCAGGTAGTCGGCAAGAACCGTCTCAAGCCCCGGACCGTAGTCATAGGCATTTTCGGCCTTGGTCTTGAAGACGCTGTAGCCATCGCCGCCATTGCGCATGAAGTTGTTGCTGACGACGTTGTAGGTCTTGGCCGCATCGAGCGGCACATAGGCTTCGCCTTCCTTGACCTCGACGACGGAGAGCCGGCTGCCGGCAGGGCGGGATTTATCGAAGGAGAACTTCATGCCGGCCACCTGCGGGAAACGGCCGCCGGCTTCCTCGATCTGGCTGAGGCCGTTTTCCAGCGCGGCAGCGATGTCGGCGCCCTTGATCTGGAAGGTCGCAACCGTGTTCTGGAACGGCAGGACGGTAATCGCCTCGCCCATCGACACATCGCCGGCGTCGATCGAGGCACGCAGGCCGCCGCCATTGGTGATGGCGATGGTCACGCCCTGGCCCTTGACGCGGTCGAGCATGGCGTCCGCCACCAGGTCGCCCATCTCGCATTCCCTGGCGCGGCAGGATTCGCGGCTGCCGTCGATCGGTGCTTCGGTCTTGCCGATGATCTTCGTCTTCAGCTCTTCGATCGGCTTGCCGAGCTCCTTGATACGGGCAAGGATTGTTTCGTCCGGCTTGAACTTGGAATCGATCAGGATCGGATCGCCCTTGGCGGATTTGACGACGCCGTTATCGTCGAAATTGACGATGAGATCGCCGAGATACTTGCTGTAGGAACCGGCCTGGACGACCGGAACCTTGTAGCCGCCGGGATTGTCGACCATCGTCGGATAGGGGCCTTCGGCCTTCTCGTCGGTGTTGGACAACAGGCTGTGCGAATGGCCGCCGACGACGATATCCACGTCGGGAATCTTGGCGATGACGGCGAGATCGCGCGGATAGCCGACATGGGTGAGCGCGATGATCTTGTTGACGCCCTGTTTCTTCAAGTCTTCAACGGCCGTGGTGATCGTATCGACATCAAGTCCGATCAGCACATTGTCGCCCGGCGAGGAGATTTCGGTCGTGTCATTGGTGACGGCGCCGACGATGCCGATCTTCTGGCCGCCGACATCGAGCACCAGCGACGGCTTGATACGATCAACCAGCTTGGACTTGTAGCCGGCGAGAACGTTTGACGAGATGACCGGGAAGGTGACCTTGTCGAGGAAGGGGATCAGGCCCTCTTCACCCTCGTCGAACTCGTGGTTGCCGATGGTCATGGCGTCGAACTTCATCAGGTTGAGGAATTCGGCTTCGGCAGCGCCCTTGTAGGTCGTGAAGAACAGCGATCCCTGGAAGTTATCGCCGGCGTTCAGCAAAAGCACGTTCTTGCTGGTCAATTCCTGCCGCTTCTGATCGATCGCCACCTTCAGCCGGGCCGCGCCGCCGAAGCATTCGTTCTTGCCTTCCTCCTCGGCCGAGCAGGTGGAATCGAATTTGTTGATCGACTCGATGCGCGAGTGGAAGTCGTTGATATGCAGGATGTTCAATTCATAATCGGCGAAGGCAGCACCGGACGAAAGCGCAAGGATCGAGGCTGTCATCAGCCCGGTTCGCAATTGTCTGATCATGGATGTCTCCTGTTCTGGCGTTTATTGTCCGCATAATAGAGCACGGTCGTGACACTTGGGTCGAAATGGATGGTTTCATTTGGTTGCACCGACATCAAGCCCTAAATCGATCTGCACCTTCGGCGCCTTCCGGCAAGGTTAAAATCGATGGGCCAACCCAAAAAAGCCGCCGGAGGGGTTCGGCGGCGGGTATCGAGTTGTGGGCGGCAATTCGTCCAGATGCGGGATAGGGAGGCGCCGAAGTCCAGCTTTGCCGGCACCGCGACGATTGCAGCGCTGGTTGCACAGGGAGATCACGCCCGTCCGGCTACAGCGCCGCGCGTGATGACGCGCAAAGTCGCTGCAGCATTTTGATGATACTGCGTCAGACCTTGCGGGACAGCGAGAACTGCGCTCCCGAATCCGTGGTGCAATTGAGCTGCGACATCGAGACCATGGCGCAATTGACCTTGGACTGGGTGTTGCGGACCATCGAGGTCATGTTGATCTCGACCAGCTTCGGCGACAGATTGATGTAGTTGCCGGACGCCAGAACCTGGTTGGTATCCGTCGTGCGGGTCGTGAAGGTCCCGCCCGAGAACGTCGAGACGATGCCGTTCGGATCGACCCATGCGCCTTCGACCCCCGCCGGTGCCACCTGCCGGTTTGACGGCAGCTCGCGCACTTCTCGCGGGCCCATGCAGGATGCCAGCGCCGCTGCCGCGGACAGAAGGGTCAGGATTGCGATCGGCTTCATATGTGTCTCCCGGATGCTGCGCGGAAAGCTGTCTTGCGATTGAAAAAACCATGCCGTGATCAGGAGTTGAATGCAAGAGTGGGGCATGAGCACGGCGAGTATTATTCGATCTTCAACGAAAAACGCCCGGGGATCGCTCCCCGGGCGTTAAATATTGAAGCGTAATCAGTCGGTTCAGCGAACGAGGATGTTCTTGAACTGCCACGCATCCTTGGTGTCGAGCTCTTCCGGGAACAGGCCGGGACGGCCGTCGAGCGGGGTCCAGTCGGTGTAGTGGCCTTCAACCGGGCCGAGGTACGGCATCTGCACTTCGAGGCAGCGCTTGTAGTCGATCTCGTCGGCTTCGACGATGCCGGCGGTCGGGTTTTCAAGCGCCCAGACCATGCCGGAGAGAACAGCCGAGGTCACCTGCAGGCCGGTTGCGTTCTGGTACGGCGCAATGCGGCGGGTTTCTTCCAGCGACAGGCGCGAACCATACCAGTAGGCGTTCTTGTCGTGGCCGTAGAGCAGGACGCCGAGTTCGTCGATGCCGTCCTCGAGTTCGTCCTCGTTGAGAACGTGATGGACCGGCTGCGCATTACCGCCATTGCCGAACATTTCATGCAGCGACAGGATCGCGTCGTTGGCCGGATGATAGGCGTAGTGGCAGGTCGGACGGAACGTCACGTCGCCGTCCTTGTCCTTCACTGTGAAGTAGTCGGCAATCGAGATCGATTCATTGTGGGTGACGAGGAAGCCGTATTGCGGACCCGGCGTCGGGCACCAGGTGCGCACGCGAGTGTTGGCACCCGGCTGCTCCAGATAGATTGCCGCCTGGCAGCCCTTCTTGTGCTTCTTGGCGTTCTTCGGCATCCATTCTTCATGGGTGCCCCAGCCGAGTTCGGCAGGCTGCAGACCTTCGGAAATGAAGCCTTCGACCGACCAGGTATTCCAGAAGACGTTGAGTGGCTTCGGATGCTTGGTGCGCTGGGTGTCGCGCTCGGCGATGTGGATGCCCTTGACGCCGGTCTTCTTCATCAGCTTGGCCCAGCCTTCGCGGTCATGCTGATCGGGCTCTTCGAACTTCACGTCAAGATCGTTGGCAAGGTTCACCAGCGCCTGCTTGACGAACCAGGAGACCATGCCGGGGTTTGCACCGCAGGTGGAAATGGCGGTTGCGCCGCCCGGGTTCTTGGCCTTTTCCTTGCGTAGCGTTTCGCGCAGCGCATAGTTCGTGCGGTCGGCGTTCTTCATGCTCTTGTCGAAATAGAAGCCGAGCCACGGCTCGATAACCGTATCGATGTAGAGGACGTCGAGCTTGCGGCAGAGCTTCATCAGATCGACCGAGCCGGTGTCGACCGACACGTTGACACAGAAGCCCTGGCCGCCGCCTTCGGTGAGAAGCGGCTTCAGGATGTCCTTGTAGTTGTCCTTGGTGACATATTCCTTGATATGGCGGACGCCATGCTTGGCCAGGATTTCCATGTCGGCAGCATCGTCGCGCGGGTCGATGACAACCATCCGGCTCTTGTCGAACTTGAAGTGGCGCTCGATCAGGGGCAGGGTGCCGCGGCCGATGGAGCCGAAACCGATCATCACGATCGGTCCGGTGATTTCGCCGTAAACCGGGTAGGTCGTTTCTGCCATTTTGCTTTTTCTCCTGGGGACGGGTTCGTTTGACTGTGTTTAACCGGCGGATTTCGCCCTGTCATTCCTTGAATGGCCCTAGAGCATAGATTTCTGTCACAATAAAGAGCCGGGCTGTGCCATCCGGCCGGATGACCGCCAGCACCCACCGGTTGTCCAGCGGCCATTTGGCGCACCGGGTGGGAGCGTTCCGGAATGTGTCTCGGGAGGGGGATGGTTGCGGGAGCCGCAATTGTTGCAATGGACTTGAAATCCTGTCCCGCAAGGGACGAAAAACAGGCAGTTGTTCAAACTCCATGCTCCGTGGACTGCGGGCCACGGAGCGGTTTCAACGTGTCTGGCCAAAGGCCGGCACTTCCGTCTTCAGTCCCGGAACGATCGGGAGTGTTTCCCAGGCTTCACCGGCAAAGACCACGCAGCTGTGACCGTTAAGGTTGGTGACCAGCATGGTCCAGCTGCCGCTCTGGGAAACAAAGACCTCGAGAATCGCGGCCTGGTTTATGAGGCCGACCGCCTGGAGGGTCTCGGCATAGTGGGTGCCAAGGCTTTCGACGACTGTGGAACGTTTTGCACAGTTGAGCACCGGCTGCGCTGCCAGCGGATGGGCTGTTATTGCAACAGCAATTGCTGCGGTTGCAACGAGGTTTCGGATCGTGTTGCGTACCATGACGCACCTCCTTTGCCGGTAACCTGGCCGAAGAGGAGATTGCGTCTGACCTGTCCTGCCGGGGTCGGCACTTCTATGGTCGGAACCTAACGCGACACGCGTAAAAGGTGCCGCCACAACTGCATTATGACAGAAAATACATTATTTTTCAAAATATTAATTCGACCCCGGTGCACTTCTGTCGGGATGGGCTGCCGCAAATGCAGGAAGTGTCTCGCACCGCCTGGCGATTGCCGTGACGCGTCCGCAGGCGGAAAGATCGACCTTCCAGCGGTGGGCATTGTAGAGTTGTGGTACGAGGCAGAGATCGGCCATGGTCGGCTGATCGCCATGGCAGAATTCGCCGGTATGCGGGCTGTCGAGCAGGCGCTCGAAGGCAGCCAAGCCTTCGCCGATGAACTTGCGCATCCAGGCGGATCGGGCCGCGTCCGGATCGCTCGATTGCTGCATGACGTGAGAGACAACGCCGAGATTGCAGACCGGGTGGATGTCCATGGCGATGGCATAGGACAGTGCCCGGACGCGGTGGCGTCCCAGCGGATCGGAAGGTAGAAGGCCGGCGTTCGGCCGCGTCTCCGAAAGATATTCGATGATGGCAAGGGACTGCGTCAGCATGTGACCATCGACCTGCAGAGCCGGAACCAGCCCCTGCGGATTTCGCGCGAGGTGCTCCGCCCGCTTGTGTTCCCCGGCCAAAAGATCGACAGGGACGGAGCTGCAGGGGATCGCCAGCATGTTGAGTGCGATGCGCACCCGGTAACTGGCCGAGGAGCGCCAGTAGTCGAACAGAACCGTATCGCTCATCGAAGCCGCCTCAAACTCTTTCATACTTCGTCACGGTCTGCTCGATCGCGCCGAAGATCGAGTGTCCCGTCCTGTCCTTCATCTCGATGCGGACAGTGTCGCCAAATTGCATGAACGGCGTGATGGGGGCGCCTTTCTCGATGGTTTCGATGGTGCGGATCTCGGCGATGCAGGAATAGCCGGCGCCGCCATCGGAAACCGCCTTGCCCGGCCCGCCATCGAGCTTGTTGGAGACAGTGCCCGAACCGATGATCGTGCCGGCGCAGAGCGGCCGGGTTTTTGCCGCATGGGCAACGAGCTGGCCGAAATCGAAGGTCATGTCGAGGCCGGCATTGGCGCGGCCGAAGGGCTTGCCATTGAGATCGACAAGCAGCGGCAGATGCAGCTTGCCGCCGTCCCAGGCGTCGCCGAGTTCCTCCGGCGTCACGGCAACCGGCGAGAATGCCGAGGACGGTTTGGACTGGAAGAAGCCGAAACCCTTGGCGAGTTCCGCCGGGATCAGCCCGCGCAACGAGACGTCGTTGACCAGCATGATCAGCCGGATCGCCCCTCGCGCTTGATCAAGCGTTGTGCCCATCGGCACGTCATCGACGATAACGGCGATTTCGGCTTCCATGTCGATGCCGTAGGCCTCGTCCGCCATGGCGATCGGATCGCGCGGACCAAGGAAAGAGTCCGAACCGCCCTGATACATCAGCGGCTCGGTCCAGAATGTTGCCGGCATCTCGGCATTGCGGGCCTTGCGCACCAGCTCGACGTGATTGACGTAGGCAGAGCCGTCGGCCCACTGATAGGCGCGCGGCAGGGGAGAGAGCGCGTCATGTTCGTGGAAGCGCTCAGAAGGCACCGACCCGTGCTCCAGACTCTCGGCAAGCGCTTCGAGATGTGGCGCGATGCGCCGCCAATTGTCGAGCGCCGCCTGGAGCGTGGGGACGAGGAATGACGCCTCGGTATAGCGTGTGAGATCGCGCGAGACGACCGCCAGCTTTCCGTCGCGTGTTCCGTTTTTGAGTGAGGCAAGCTTCATCTGGCGCCCTTTCCTTGCGGTACTTCGTTCGGCAATCGGAGTTCGGTCCCGTCGCGAGCGATCGTCAATTCGCCGCCCCAGTTGGTGCGCACGGCGGCACGCCAGTCGTCTTCGCTGATCTCGGGATCGTCGGCGGGAATAAGATGATGCAGGACGAGATGCTTGACCTCGGCCTGCGATGCGATGCGGGCGGCGTCCTGGGCCAGCGTGTGACTGGCGAAGAGATGCTCCCTCAGACGGGCGCCGTTTCCGGTCCGCTCGACCAGCCTGTCGACGCCCTTCTCCAACATGGCCTCGTGGACCAGAATGTCGGCTCCCACGGCAAACGCTGCGAGGCCCTCGAAATAGGCCGTATCCGCGGAGAAGACCACGCTTCTTCCGCCATGGTCGAAGCGCAGGGCAAAGCACTCGCTCACCGGCGGATGCTCGACCCTGAGCGCAGTGACCACAAACCCGCCGGCGTCGAGAGCCGCTCCTTCGGTGAATTCCTCGATCCGGACAAGATCGCGGATGTCGGGGCGCCCTTCGTCGTCAATGCGGATTTCGATGTCGAACTCCAGCGACTGGACGAATTTTTGCCAGTAGTGGTCCGTCCCGGCGGGTCCGTAAACCGTCACCGGCTCGGCAAGCCCGGCCGTCCAGGCGGTGTGCAGAAGCGGCCCGAGCTCCAGCACATGGTCCGAATGGAGATGGGTGATGAAGACAAGGTCGAGCGACTTCAGGTTTACCCCGGCCTCGGTCAACGCCCGGGTCACGCCAAGGCCGCAGTCGATCACGATGCTTCGCCCGCCGATTTCCAGCAGGGATGATGTCGGCCAAGGGCCGCCCGGACGCAGCGCCGGGCCGCCCTTGGTTCCGAGCAGAACCAGTCTATCGGTCAAGACCAGTCTCCCTCGGGCGTGCCGTTGAAGCGCTTCTTCAGGTCCGTCCAGCATTCGAGATAATTGTCCTGTAGCGTTTCGAGTTCGGCGGCATAGCGGGTCAGTTGCTGCGGGTAGCGGGTCTCGAACATGAAGGCCATGGTATGGTCGAGCTTCACCGGCTTGAGATCGGTGCTGGAAGCTTTCTCGAAGCCCGGCGCGTCCGGCCCATGCGGCAGCATCATGTTGTGCAGGCTCATGCCGCCGGGCACGAATCCCTCTTCCTTGGCGTCGTACTGGCCGTGGATCAGGCCCATGAATTCGCTCATGATATTGCGATGATACCACGGCGGGCGGAACGTATGCTCGGCCACCAGCCAGCGCGGCGGGAAGATGACGAAATCGACATTGGCGGTGCCGGATTCCTCCGTCGGTGCCGTCAGTACCGTGAAGATGGATGGGTCCGGATGATCGAACAGGATGGCGCCGACCGGCGAGAAGGTTCGCAAATCGTATTTGAACGGCGCATAGTTGCCGTGCCAGGCGATCACGTCGAGCGGCGAGTGGCCGATCTCGGTGACGTAGAACTTGCCGCACCATTTCACGTGCACGCGGCAAGGTATTTCCTTGTCCTCGTAGGCCGCCACCGGCGTCTTGAAGTCGCGCGGATTGGCAAGGCAGTTGGCACCGATCGGGCCGCGATCCGGCAGGGTGAATTTGGCGCCGTAGTTCTCGCAGATATAGCCGCGCCATTGCGAACCTTCGCCGAGGCGCGAGACCTTGAACATCATGCCGCGCGGGATGAGGCAGATTTCTGAGGGCTCAACGTCCATGATGCCCATTTCGGTGAACACGCGGATAGTGCCGAGCTGCGGCACGACCAGCAGTTCACCATCGGCATTGAAGAAATAGTCGTCGATCATGTCGTCATTGAAGACATAGGCGTGGGCGGCCATGCCGACCTGGGTCATGACGTCGCCGGCGGCGGTCATCGTGCGGATGCCTGAGAGAAAATTGAGTTTTTCGGCCGGAGCCGGGATCGGGTTCCAGCGCAATTGGCCGAGCGGCAGCGAATGATCGTCGAGGCAGGGCGCCGATTTCCAGAAGGGATAGCTGGCATTGGAAAAGCGGCGCGTGTGGCGCACGCTCGGACGGATGCGGTAGAGCCACGAGCGTTCGTTGGTGCCGCGTGGCGCGGTGAAGGGCGAGCCGGAAAGCTGCTCGGCATAGAGGCCATAGTTGCATTTCTGCGGGCTGTTCTGGCCTTGCGGCAGGGCGCCGGGAAGGGATTCCGTCTCGAAGTCGTTGCCGAAGCCCGGCATGTATTGCGGGGCCACCGCATCGACAGCAGTCGTCCGGGTTTTCTCCAGCATGACTTGATCCTCCTCCAGCTATATGGTTACAAATGTAACTGTCTATTTTGTAACTATCAAGGAACCCATGAGCCCCGGGAATGTCACAGGCGATTTCGATCTCGAACAGTTCCTGCCGTTCCGCCTCAATCGCGCGGCGGAGTTCATCGCCCTGCGCTTTGCCGCCGCCTACAAGGCCGAGTATGGGCTGACGCGGCCGGAATGGCGCACGCTGGCGGCCTTGGGCAGTTCCGGCCGGATGACGGCAACCGAGGTCGGCGTTCATTCGACCATGCACAAGACCAAGGTCAGCCGTGCCGTGTTTGCACTGGAAGAGCGCCGCTGGCTGAAGCGAACGCAGGACGAGGACGACCGGCGTGCCGAACATCTGGAATTGACGGCTGCCGGGGCAAAGGCGTACCTCGACCTGACGCGGCTGGCGCGCGCCTATTCGGCGGAACTGTCCGAACTGGTGGGGCAGGAGGGTTTGCTCGCGCTTTCCTCAGGACTGACTGCGGTCGAAAAGGCCATGGCGAAGAGGTCACGTTAAAGTCTACTGCGCTGGCGTACCGGCAGTCCTTCAAAATCCTTCAGCGTCGCCAGCACGATGGATGTCTTGACATGCTGCACGCTGTCATGCGGCAACAGCACGTCGTTGACGAAATGGGCAAGACCGGCCAGGTCCGGCGTCACGACTTTCAGGTGATAGTCCATTTCGCCGGTCAGCGCGTAGCATTCCAGCACCTCCGGCAGATCGGCGATCAGGGCTGCGAAACGCTTGGCATTGTCGCGGTTGTGGGTGGCCAGCGTGACGGCGATGACGATCAGCAGATCGAGCCCCAGCCGGCCGCGATCGAGGACTGCCCGGTAGGTCTGGATGAAGCCTTCGGTCTCCAGCCGCGCCCGCCGCCTGGAACATTGCGATGGCGACAGCGCTATCCGTTCCGACAGTTCGTTATTGGTCAGGCGGCCATCGCCCTGCAATTCGGAGAGGATTTTCAGGTCATACCCATCCAGCTGTTCCATCTGTGCGCCAATCCTCTAAAATCCGCATGATCCGTGCGTAGATTTTGCCAAATGGCGCAAGAATGCAAGCACAATGCATGGAATTTCCGTCATCATGGCCTTCAAAGTGAGACGTTCAGAGGAGAGAACGATGGGCCCCTTCCCGCATGATGCACCGCCGACCGGCATCACAGTCGAAAACCCGGCCGGCACCGACGGTTTCGAGTTTGTCGAATTCGCTCATCCCGAGCCTGAAAAGCTGCGCGAGCTGTTCACCCGCATGGGCTATTCCTGCGTTGCCAAGCACCGCACCAAGGACATCAGCGTCTGGCGCCAGGGTGACATCAACTACCTGCTGAATGCCGAGCCCGGCAGCCATGCCATGCGTTTCGTCGGCGATCACGGTCCCTGCGCGCCGTCGATGGCCTGGCGTGTCGTCGATGCAAAGCACGCTTTCGATCACGCAGTTTCAAAGGGCGCGACGCCCTATGAAGGCAACGACAAGGCACTTGACGTTCCGGCAATCGTCGGCATCGGTGGTTCGCTGCTCTACTTCGTCGAAACCTACGGCAAAAAGGGCTCGCCCTATGAGGCCGAGTTCGAATGGCTGGGCGAACGCAATCCGAAGCCGGAAGGCGTCGGCTTCTATTACCTCGACCACCTGACCCACAACGTCTATCGCGGCAACATGGACAAATGGTGGGATTTCTACCGCGAACTGTTCGGCTTCAAGCAGATACATTTCTTCAATATCGATGGCCGCATTACCGGCCTGACGAGCCGGGCGATTACCTCGCCCTGCGGCAAGATCCGCATTCCGCTGAACGAGTCCAAGGACGATACCAGCCAGATCGAGGAATATCTGCGCAAGTACAAGGGCGAGGGCATCCAGCACATCGCCGTTGGAACCGACGGCATCTACGAGGCGACCGACAAGCTGGCCGCCAACGGCCTGAAGTTCATGCCGGGACCGCCGGAAACCTACTACGAACTGTCGCATGACCGCGTGAACGGCCATGACGAGCCGATCGAACGGATGAAGCAGCACGGCATCCTGATCGACGGCGAAGGCGTGGTGGATGGCGGCATGACCCGCATCCTCTTGCAGATTTTCTCGAAGACCGTGATCGGGCCGATCTTCTTCGAGTTCATCCAGCGCAAGGGCGATGAAGGCTTCGGCGAAGGCAACTTCCGCGCTTTGTTCGAATCGATCGAGGCCGACCAGATCCGCCGCGGTGTCCTGAAACCGGTGGCGGCTGCCGAGTAAATTTGCGCTGTTAATCAAAAGCCTCGCCGATTTCGAACCGGCGGGGCTTTTTCACGTTTGACGTGTGTGGCATCCTCCGCCGTGTACCCGCCAAACGTCATCGGGTAGTCAAAGGACGGTGCCTCCGGTTTCCGGTGCCCACCGGCTGTTTCGTTTTGAAACGCACGGAAGGATTCCATTAAGCATAAGATACGCATAAGGATCGCCATAGCGGGGCAGTCTCACAATTCGCATTATTTTGGCATGGTGATCGATATGGCTGGTAGCATGAATGCGGTGATACGGAATCAGTGCGATGGATGACTTACAGGCGAGGCTGGCGTCACTGCGGGATGACACCGAAGCCTTTATCGCGCTTTACGATCAGCGGGATCGCCTGCGTTATGCCAACCGGGCTTTTCGCGCGGCCTTTGCGCTGGATGATACGGAGACGCCGCTCTGGCCGGACCTGATGCGGCGCAATCATGCCCTCGGCCGCGGCACGGTGATCTGCGTGCCGGATTTTGAGGCCTGGATCGTCTCGGCGCAATCGCGGCGCGGCAAGATCCCCTTCAGGGCCTTCGAGACCGATCTTGTCGACGGCCGCTGGCTGTGGATGACCGAGACCGTCGACCGCAGCGGCTGGATGCTGTGCATTGCCAACGACATCACCCATCTGCGCGCCGACGAACGCGCCCTCAGGCAGGATCGCGATTTTGCGCTGAAGGCATCGCAGACAGACGAACTGACCGGCATTTCCAACCGCCGCTACATGATGGCGCAGCTGGAACAGATGATCCGCAGCCAGCCGGCGGACGGGCCGGTCAGCGGCTGCATCTCCATTCTCGATATCGATTTCTTCAAGGGCATCAACGATCTGTACGGCCATCAGACCGGCGACGACATCCTTTTGGATTTCGCCCGGCGCGTCCATCCGATCGTCCGGCGGCACGATTGTTTCGGGCGCATCGGCGGCGAGGAGTTCATGCTGATCTTCCCGGAGACGACGCTGGCCGAAGGCGAGTGGATCGTCCACCGGGTGCTGGAAGCGGTGCGCACGGCCCGCCCGCTGCTGTCGGCGCCGCTGTTTTCCTATACCTGCTCGGCCGGCATTACTGCCTTGCAGCCGGGCGAAACGGCGAAGGAGCTCTATGCACGCGCCGATGCGGCCCTTTACGATGCCAAGCATTCCGGGCGGGACCGGATGGCGGTTGGCGCGCGCTGACTTATACCAAGTCTCATCACCGAGACTTGATACTATTGCGTCAGCCCTTCAAGGCCGGGTGCAGTCCGGGTCACCGCGACCTCGGTGATCTCGTAATCGGCAACACCATGGATGGTGAACGGGTCTACTGCCACGATCGCCTCGATTTCGGCCCGGGTGCCGCGTGCAAGAATCACGCCGCCGGTGCGCGGGTTCTTCCGCCCCGATGCGAGGAAAACACCCCTGTCATAGCCGTTCTTTACCCAGTCCATGTGCGGTTCGATATGACGATCCACCTCGGAGAGTTCGGCCGTGTAGGTCAGCGACAAGATGAACATGGTCAGTTCCCCGGTAAGAGTTGGGCGCGGATCATTCCGCGCAGCGAGTTGCCCATATAGAGGGTGCCGGTTTGCAGGTCGGCGAGCGTCAGGCGCTGGACGCGGGCGCGGCGCGCGCAGATCATTTCGGTCCGCAGCACACCGGCCAGCAGACCGCAGGCGATCGGCGGTGTCTTCAGGATAGCTGAGCCATCATCGAGAAAGATCGAGGTAATGGTTCCCTCGCAGGGCGCGCCCCTCTCGTTGAGCAGCAGGACTTCATCCGCCTCCGCCGCCGGATATTCGGCGCGGGCTGCCTCATAGATGTCGCGCCGGGTGGTTTTGTGGCGCAGCAGCTTATCGGTGGAATCAAGACGGGCCGTGGCGACCGCCACCCGCCAGATGGTTTCTTCCGGCAAGGGGGAGAACGGTGCGGTGGTGATGGCGATTTCGCCGGCGGGGCTAAGTGTCAGGCGGACGCGGAGGGGTACACTTTCCCCAAGCACCTCCGAAAGCTTTTCCGCCGCTTTGTCCGCCCCTGGAAAACCCAGCCGTCCTGCCGAGCGCTTCAGCCGGGCGAGATGCAGCCGCAGGCGGACGATGCCGGTTCCCGGTTCCCATCGCATCGTTTCGATCAGCGAGAAATCGCTCATCGGTCGATCCAGGTATCGCCGACAGCGAAGCGGGCTTTGAGCAGGC
The DNA here is from genome assembly GCF_025847205.1 of Pararhizobium sp. YC-54. Taxonomy (GTDB): domain Bacteria; phylum Pseudomonadota; class Alphaproteobacteria; order Rhizobiales; family Rhizobiaceae; genus Pararhizobium. The sequence continues at coordinate 184,061 of NZ_JAOYTH010000004.1, forward strand.
ATTCCTCATATTCGGCTTCGGCAGTCGAATCGAAGACGATGCCGCCGCCGACATTGAAGATGGCCTCGCCGTCCGGAAAAAGAGACAGCGTGCGGATGGCGACGTTGAAACGCATCGTACCGTCAGGCGCGATGAAGCCGATCGAGCCGCAATAGGCATCGCGGGGCCCGTCTTCGAGGTCGTGCAGGATTTCCATCGCCCGCATTTTGGGCGCGCCGGTCACCGATCCGCAGGGAAAGAGCGCCTCGAAAATCTCGGCAATGCCGATGTCGGGCAGCAGTTTTGCGCGGACATGGCTGACCATCTGGTGCACGGTCGGATAGGTCTCGATGTCGAACAGCTTTGGCACATCGAGTGTGCCGACCTCTGTTATGCGGGAAATATCGTTGCGCAAAAGGTCGACGATCATGCGGTTTTCGGCCTGGGATTTTGGGTCTTCCCGCATTTCGCGGATCAGGTCCTGATCCTCCGCAGGCGTTGCGCCGCGCCGCGCCGTGCCCTTCATCGGATGCGTCTCGATCCAGCCGTCCTTGTCGATGCGGAAGAACAATTCGGGCGAGCGCGACAGGAGAATAGGCCCCCCGAGCGAAACCAGCGCGCCGTATTTCACGGGCTGCCGTTCGATCAGCGACCAGAAGGCGGCCAGCGGATCGCCATTCCAGCGGGCGTTGACCTGCATGGTCAGGTTGGCCTGATAACAATCGCCCTGCCGCAGATGCAGATGCAGCCGGTCGAAGCGCTTCTTGTAGGCGTCGAAGTTCCAGCTGGCGCGGGGTTCGCTGATGAAGGCTTCGTTCTCGATGCGGCGCCGTGGTTCTGCAAATGCACTCTGTTCAGCGGGGCCATCGAACACGCCAAACGACATCAGCGGCGTGCGGCGGTTTTCCTCGGCGAAGGGGGCGAGCTTTTTCTCGAACAGATGCCCCGCCTCGTAGCTCATGAAACCGGCCAGCCATTTTCCAGCCTTGTGGGCGGCATCCATATCCTTGAGGCCGCGCCAGAATTCCGCTTTCGTCTGTGCCGTGATGACGCGTAGCGGCTCGGCAAAGACCGTCGTCCTGTCTTCGCTGTCGTCCCGGAACAGGACATAGGGGCCGGTGTCGCTCATGCTGTTCACGCTGGTGTCCGCATGGATCCTCGGGTCAAGCCCGAGGATGACGGAGAATGAAAGTGCCTTTGGAGTTGCGGCGACAGGTTTCCAGTCAGCCAGGCCCGCGGATTGTCATCCTCGGGCCTGACCCGAGGATCCATGCCGGAACCTGTGAAACATGCTTTCATATCCTGCATCCGCCCAGAACTTATGCCCTATCAAGCGCTTCCAGCTCGTCGATCAGCCCTTCCAGCATCGACAGGCCCTGTGCCCAGAACGACGGGTCGGTGGCGTCCAGCCCGAAAGGCGCGAGCAGTTCGGAATGATGCTTGGTGCCGCCGGCCTTCAGGAGCTCGAAATACTTCTGCTGGAAACCGGTCTCCGCTTGCCTGTAGACAGCATAGAGCGAGTTCACCAGGCAATCGCCGAAGGCATAGGCGTAGACGTAGAACGGCGAGTGGATGAAATGGGGGATATAGGCCCAGTAGGTCTCGTAGCCTTCGGAAATCCGGATGGCCGGGCCAAGGCTTTCCTCCTGCACCGACAGCCAGAGTTGGCCGATATCGTCGGCGGTCAGCTCGCCTTGTTTGCGGGCGGTGTGAACCTTGCGCTCGAATTCGTAGAAGGCGATCTGGCGCACAACGGTGTTGATCATGTCCTCGACCTTCTGGGCGAGCATGGCCTTGCGTTCGCGCTTGTCCTTGGTCTTGTCGAGCAGCGCGCGGAAGGTCAGCATTTCGCCGAAGACGGAGGCGGTTTCGGCCAGCGTCAGCGGCGTCGAGGCCATCAGCGCGCCCTGGCCGCCGGCCAGAACCTGATGGACGCCATGGCCGAGTTCGTGGGCAAGCGTCATCACGTCGCGCGGCTTGCCCATGTAGTTGACCAGCACGTAAGGGTGCGCCGACGGCACGGTCGGGTGTGCGAAGGCGCCCGGCGCTTTGCCTGGACGTACCGGCGCATCGATCCAGCCGCCGTCGAAGAAGCGGCGGGCGATATCGGCCATCTCCGGCGCAAAGCCGCTATAGGCCGACAGCACGGTTTCCTTGGCTGCGCTCCACGGGATCAGCGTTGTCGGCGTTTCCGGCAGTGGCGCGTTGCGATCCCAGAATTCCATCTGTTCCATGCCGAGCCACTTGGCTTTCATCGCATAATAGCGGTGCGACAGGCGCGGATAGGCTTGCCTGACGGCGGCGGCGAGTGCATCGACCACGTCGCGCTCGACGCGGTTGGCCAGATGGCGGCTGTCGGCGATATCGGTAAAGCCGCGCCAGCGGTCGGAAATTTCCTTGTCCTTGGCGAGCGTGTTGGTGATCAGCGTGAAGGTGCGGATATTGTCCTTGAAGGTCTTGGCCAGGGCCGTGGCGGCTTTCTTCCGTGTCGCGGGATCGGCTTCCTGCAGCATGCTCAGCGTCACTTCGAGCGGCAGCGCCTCGCCATCGATATCGAAGGTCAACGACGCCATGGTCTCGTCGAACAGGCGGTTGAAGGCGCTGGCGCCGGTCATGGATTTTTCGAGGAACAGCTGCTCGATCTTGTCGTCGAGCTGGTAGGGCTTGTCCATGCGCAGATCGACGATCCACGGCTTGTAATGCGCCGCCAGCACATCGATTTCGAGCGCTTTGTCGATGACGGCGTCATCGATCCGGTTCATTTCCAGCGCGAAGAACAGGAGATGGCTTGCCATGTCGGTGAGCTTGGCCTGGGCGTCACCATAGAGCTTGCCGTTGGCCGGATTGGAGGTGTCGGAGAAATAGGTGAGGCCGGCGAAGGAGCCGATCTTGCCCATCAGGTCCTCGAGGACTTCGTATTCCCGCACTGCCGCCCCGATGCCGCCGTCACCGGCAAGCGTTGCTGCATTCGCCAGCTTGCCCTTCCATTTGGTCTCGAACGCTTTGGACAGCGTGTCTGCCTTTTCGAGGTCGCCGAGATATTCCGTTGAGGTCGCCGAGGGGTAGAGATCTTCCAGCTTCCAGGAGGGCAGGTCGCCAAGTTCGGCCGCATGGGCGCCACCCGCCGAAGCGGCCATGGTGATGCGCGAGGATGTCTGGGAGCCGGGAAAATGATGCATGGACGGTCACTCTTTTTGTCGATGCCGGCCCGGTTTCGAGCGGCGAAGCAGAGGGCGGATATGGGGCCATGACCTAACGTCGGCAATGGATAAAATGCAAGCATTTCTCAAAAGAGGATTTTCAGGCCTTTCTGACAGGAATGCTTCTCACGATACGGCACATGATGTGGCGATCGGGTTCTACGCGGAAAGCAGGAGGCCTTCATGACATCCCAAATTCTCGTCATCGATGACGATCCGGTCCAGCGCCGGCTGCTGACGAACATGATCGAGCGTCTCGGTCATATCGCCCATCTCGCCGACAATGGCCGCAGCGGACTTGAACTGCTGGAGCGCAAGCGCGGGCTGATCAGCGTCATCCTGCTCGACCTGATGATGCCGGAAATGAACGGCCACGGTTTTCTCGAAGCGATCGCCGAGCGCGGCATCGATACGCCGGTCATCGTGCAGACGGGGCAGGGCGGTATCGAAACCGTGGTCCTTGCCATGCAGGCCGGCGCCTTCGATTTCGTCGTCAAGCCGGTGTCGCCCGAGCGGCTCTCGGTCGCCATCACCAACGCGTTGAAAATGGACCACCGCGAAAGCAGGGGCCGTGCGCCAAAACGCTCGCGCAGCGGTTCCGTCGGCTTCGAGGATGTCGTTTCGGCAAGCCCGGCGATGATCCGCGTGCTCGACCTTGCGCGGCGCGCGGCGCAGTCCAACATCCCGATCGTGCTCGAAGGTGAATCCGGCGTCGGCAAGGAAATGGTCGCCCGCGCCATCCAGCATGCGAGCGAACGTGCCAGCAAGCCGTTCGTTACGGTCAATTGCGGCGCTATCCCGCACAATCTGGTCGAAAGCATTCTCTTCGGCCACGAGAAGGGTGCCTTTACCGGCGCCACGGAAAAACACGCCGGCAAGTTTGCCGATGCTGACGGTGGCACGCTGTTCCTCGACGAGATCGGCGACCTGCCGCTGGAGGTTCAGGTCAAGCTGCTCAGGGCCGTCCAGCAGGGCGAGATCGAAACGATCGGCGCGCGTCATCCGCAAAAGGTCAATGTCCGGCTGATCTCGGCCACCAACAAGGACCTGATCAACGAGGTGCGCGAAGGGCGCTTCCGCGAGGATCTCTACTACCGGCTGAATGTCTTCCCGATCGCCATTCCGGCTCTGCGCAGGCGCAAGGAAGATATCCCGGTACTGGTGCGCACGTTTGTCGAGCGTTTCGCGCTGGAGCAGCGGCTCGCGTCGCCGCTTACGGTCTCGAGCGGCGCCATGGCGCTTCTCACGGCCTATGACTGGCCGGGCAATATCCGCCAGCTGGAAAATGCGATCTTCCGGGCTGTCGTTCTTGCCGAAGGAGGCGAATTGACGGTGAAGGATTTCCCGCAGATCGCCACGCAGATCCCTGGCTATGTCGTCGCGGAGAAGGCGGGCTTCACCTGGGAGGAAACCGGGCCGGCAAGAGTGCCTGCCACCGAGGCCAATTATCTGCCGCCGGTCTACCCGCATTTCAGCGCTGCCGAGAAGGGTGACTTGCGCAATGCGGCGCCGGATCAACATCCCGACAATGCGATTGCCAGCGTTGATGATGGCGGAAATGTGCGAAAACTGGCCGACGTGGAAGAAGAACTGATTCGGTTCGCGCTGAAATTCTACCGCGGCCAGATGAGCCAGGTGGCGCGGAAACTCGGCATCGGGCGCTCGACATTGTACCGTAAACTCAAGGATTATGGCATTAATCCGGACGATCCGTTCAGCGAGGCCGCATAAAACTAGGGATAACAATCCGTAACGATCCGTCGCATTTGGCTGTTGTCGTTTAGACCTTGTTAGTGAACCATTCACTATATTATAAGGATAACCGATGACTGTGGCATATTTGCCATGCTGTTACCGCAATTGACAGTCATCTGAGCAGTCACGGGACGCATTGTCCGTCGGACGGGGATTGAGTTTGCAAAATTTGTTCGGATTCAAGAAGCCTAACGGCTCCGTGATAGCCAGCTTTTGCGCCGCGGTTGCCGGTAAGGTGCCGCGTGTTCTCGCATCGGTTCTGATCGCAGCGTCCATGGTCACGCCTGGCTTTGCCCCGCCCGTCGAGGCGGCCGGCCAGACGCGCACGCTCAAGCTCTATTTCATCCACACCAAGGAAAAGGCGTCGATCACCTACAAGCGCAATGGTCGCTACGACGCCAAGGGCTTGCAGGAGGTCAACCGTTTCCTGCGCGACTGGCGTCGCAACGAACCGACGAAGATGGACCCGCGTCTTCTCGATCTCGTCTGGGAAGTCTATCAGAAGAGCGGTTCGCGCGATTACATCCACGTCGTCTCCGCCTATCGCTCGCCGGCCACGAACGGCATGCTGCGGTCGCGCTCCAAGGGGGTGGCCAAGAAAAGCCAGCATATGCTCGGCAAGGCGATGGATTTCTATCTGCCCGACGTCAAGCTGAAGACGGTGCGTGAAATCGGCATGAAGTTCCAGGTCGGCGGCGTCGGCTATTATCCGACATCCGGTTCGCCCTTCATTCACATGGACGTCGGCGGCGTTCGCGCCTGGCCGCGCATGAGCCGCACCGAACTCGCCCGTCTTTTCCCCGATGGCAAGACCATGCACGTCCCGGCCGACGGCAAGCCGCTGCCGGGTTATGAGCTGGCCGTTGCAGACTACAAGCGTCGCGTCGGTGGCAGCGCCATCGAAGTGGCGGGTGGCGGCGCCAAGGGACCTGGCGACAAGGATACCAAGCGCAAGGGCAATCTGTTCGCCATGCTGTTCGGCGGCGGTGGCGACGAGGATGAAGAACCAAACGCAATCGCCAGTGCCGATCTTGAAGGCGCTGACGAGCAGCCGGCGGCCAAAGCCCCGGCGGCCAAGGTCACGCAGGTTGCTGCGACCGAGCAGGCTCTCCCTGGCGTGGACAATTCCATTGCGCAGACAGCCGCCCAACAGGCGGATGCGGCTGCGCCCGTTCCCGGTGTCCGGCCCGCCTTCAAGGATGCCGACGCCGGCATTCAGACGGCACTGGTTGCGCCGACCAAGGAAACATCGCAGGAAGCCTGGGCTGCGGCTTTGCCGGAACCGGCTGCGACCGAAAGCGAATATGCCGATCTGACCGCCTACAAGATTCCGGTGCCGCAGATGCTCGGCAAGCGCGGTTCCAACGGCGATGCCGGCAGCGATACGCTGATGGCTTCGACCGACCCGAATGCGGCGGTGTTGCCTGAAGATGTTGCAGCGCTCGGCTTTGTACCGGTGCCCGGCGTACGGCCCGCAGGCGAGGAAGCGCTGATGGCCGTGGCAGACGCCGATGTGGCTGTCCCGTCCTTTGCTGAACGGGTGCAGCCGCAGGCAGCCGCTCTGGCGCAGCAACCGGTGGAAGCCGTTGCCGAGGCGCAGACGCGGGTAGCCTTGGCCCAGCCGACGGAGCAACAGCAGCCGGTGGAAATGGCTGCATTCGTGCCGCAATCGGACGCCGCAGCGCGCGCCGCGATCTTTGACGATGCGTTCGAGGCCAATGTCGAAGCGCCGGCCAAGGGCAAGCGCCCGAAGAAGCAGGAGGCCGATGCGGCAACGCGTTCGTCCGTGCGCACCGAGCCGAAGCTGACGCAGCAGATCATTTCCTCCTGGGCTTTGACCAACGGCCGCATGGCGACCCTGTCCAAGCCGGTCAAGGCACCGCGCTTCGTCAGCAAGAGCCTGCGCGCTTCGCCAACGACAGTCTATTCCGCCGGCTTCACCAACGAGGCGGTGGCGGTCGATACGGCCCGGTTCAGCGGCAATGCCGTCAACTTCCTGGAAGTGACGAAGTTCAGCACCAACTGAAACCACCGGTAAGACAACAGGCAAGGCCCGCTATCGATGGCGGGCTTTTTGCGTTTCTCCACGTCTGCCTGGACCCGCGGCATCACGCGAATGTGTGCATGATGTGCGGACTGGAAGGGATTTCCGTCTTTGACGGGCGTGGCGAAAACACATTCGCCTTCCTATATGCGCCTCATCTCTTTCGCTGGCCGCGTTTCTATCTCGCTGTTGTTCTCTGCACGACGTGTTACGCATGCAATCGAAGCCCGGAAAAGATGATGCCGTTTGCAACGGATAGAACGGACAAGGAGTGTGCGAATGCCCAGATACAGCAAGACCCCGGAAGCGATTGCGAAATTGTCTCCGGAACAGTATCGCGTCACGCAGGAGAATGGCACGGAACGGCCGGGTACCGGGCTTTATAACGATAACAAGAAGCCGGGCATCTATGTCGATATCGTTTCGGGCGAACCGCTGTTTGCGTCGTCCGACAAGTTTGAATCCGGCTGCGGCTGGCCGAGCTTCACCAAGCCGATCGAACCGGCTCACGTCGCCGAGCTGCGCGACGTGTCGCATGGAATGGTTCGCGTCGAGGTTCGCTCCGCGCATGGCGACAGCCATCTGGGGCATGTGTTTACCGACGGTCCGCGCGACCGCGGCGGGCTGCGCTACTGCATCAACTCGGCCTCGCTCCGTTTTGTCCCCCGCGACAAGATGGAAGCGGAAGGCTATGGTGATTATCTCGCTCAGGTGGAGGATATCTGATGACAACGGAACGGGCAGTACTGGCCGGCGGCTGCTTCTGGGGCATGCAGGACCTCATTCGCCGTTATGACGGCGTGATCTCGACACGGGTCGGCTACACCGGCGGCGACGTCAAGAATGCGACTTACCGCAACCATGGCAGCCATGCCGAAGGGATCGAAATCACGTTCGATCCCGCGCGGATCAGCTATCGGGACCTTTTGGAATTCTTTTTCCAGATCCATGATCCGTCGACAGCCAACCGCCAGGGCAACGACAGGGGCACCAGCTATCGTTCGGCGATCTATTACACCAGCGACGAGCAGAAGCGGGTTGCCCTGGAGACCATTGCCGATGTCGATGCGTCCGGCCTGTGGCCCGGCAAGGTGGTGACGGAAGTGGAGCCTGTTGGCGACTTCTGGGAAGCGGAGCCCGAACACCAGGATTATCTGGAACGCATTCCAAATGGCTATACCTGCCATTTCATCCGTCCGGGCTGGAAGCTGCCGCGCCGGGAGAAGAGCAGCGACGCCGCCTGAGGCGTTTTTCGCCGCTCATCTTTCTATCGTTCCAGAATGATAAAAGGCCGGTCGTGACCGGCCTTTTTGATGGTCAATGCCGTCGATCGTCTGGATCAGGGCATCATCTGTGTGAGCAAGGTTTATTCGGCGTCCGGCGCGTCGATCATGCCAAGCGCTGCGAGATAGGTGTCGAGGATGGCTTCCTGTTCCATGCGCTCGTCCTTGTCCTGCTTGCGGATCGCGATGACCTTTTTCAGGATCTTCGTATCGAAGCCGGTTCCCTTTGCTTCGCCGTACACATCCTTGATGTCGTCGGCGATGGTCTTCTTTTCTTCTTCCAGCCGCTCGATGCGCTCGATGAACGAACGAAGCTGGTCGCGTGCGACGCCGTGGGCATCCGACATGGTGTTCTCCTTGTTGGGGATATCAATGAGGGTGGGACTGAATTTGTCAGGCTGTGACCTGCCGCGAAGTGCGGTCGAGGTCAAGTGACATTGCGCAACATCGGGCGGATTTCCGAGCCCGAGCAGGCGGTGGCGGAGGTTATTCCTTGGGCTTGCTCGCTTCGAAGGCGGCCTTCTGTTCGCCGGATGCCTCCCGCTGGTTCAGCGTCCGCCATTCCTCGTAGGGCATGCCGTAGATGATCTCGCGCGATGCTTCCTTGTCCATGTCGACGCCTGCAGCATTGGCCGCGTCGCGGTACCAGTTGGACAGGCAGTTACGGCAAAAGCCGGCAAGGTTCATCAGGTCGATATTCTGCACATCGCTGCGTTCGCGCAGGTGCGTGACGAGACGGCGAAAGGCAGCGGCCTCGAATTCAAGCTGTTGTTGTGGTGTAAGGTCGCTCATCGTCGTCTCTTTCAGCTGTCAGAACGCATACAGCGCCGCGCGTCATTCATGACGCGCAAAGGTCGCTGTAGCACTTAAAATTCGCTGCATAATTTTTCCTTAAATCGGATCCGATTCAAGGAATTGTGCAGTAGGGTCCGGTACGTGACGGATAGCGCCTGATTTCGTGCAATTCGGGGCGGGCGTTCAAATTTTCAAGGATAGGCCCAAGCCGGGCGTTCCATTCCGCAACACCGCTATCGTCGCCGATCAGGTCCTGACGCACCTCGATGAGCGCATGGGCAAGGCCGGTTTCCATGCAATGGCGAAACATCGTGTCGCCGCGCAGGGCGCCGTCATAGGGCTCGTTATCGCCGACGAGAATGTCGCCGGCAACCTCGAGCGCCTCGATCAGTGGAGTGGCCGCGCGCGGATCGCTGTCCCAGAGGACGGCGGCATGCCAGGGCCGGGGCACACCTTTCCAGGCGGGCGTGTAGGAATGAATGGAGATGACCAGCGGCGCCTTGCGGCTTGCGGTGCCAACGGCGGCGATGGTCTGCGAAACGGCGCGATGATAGGGGCGGTGGAACCTGTTGAGGCGCGCTTCCCATTCTTCCCGGCTGATCGGATGGTTTCCGGGGATGATGGCGCCGTCGGAAATCTTCATGATCAGTGTCGGATCGTCCTCGCCCCGGTTCGGATCGATCAGCAACCGCGAAAAGCAGCTGAGAACGGCGGGAACATTCAATCGCGCAGCCAGACGGCGAACCAGCGCCTCGACGCCGATGTCATAGGCAATGTGACGGCTGAATGCGCTTTCAGGTAGGCCGAGCCGCCCATATTCCGGCGGCAACCGGTTTGTGGCGTGATCGGCAAGAATGACCAGCCCGGTAGCCGGGTCGCCTTCAATGATTTCGAAAGGTGAGGTTTGCAGCATACAGTATCAACTTGTTTCATCCTTGACAAAATTTGATGGCATGCTGTCGCCGATATCGCAAGCCAATGGCGGATTTGCGATGTTTCGATCAACAAAAAGCCGGATGTAATCGATTAGAGTCGCGTTGACATTCAAGCCCCACCGTCGCAAGAAAGTCCCTCGACAAATCGCAACGGAGACCCAGTGGAAACCGTGTCCAGATATCCTCTTTCCAGGCTGACTCTGCGGAACTGGTCCTTAAGCACCATTCTCCTCTTCGTTCTAACCGCGTTTTCGCCGGCCCTGATCGCAAGTGAAGCCCGCGCTGAGTTCCGTGTTTGCAATGGCACTCAGAATCTGGTCGGCGTGGCTATCGGCTATCGCGCCAAGGAGGGCTGGATCACCGAAGGGTGGTGGCAGGTCCCCGCGACCACCTGCGCGACCCTGATCGAGGGCGAACTCCAATCACGATACTATTACCTCTATGCTGAAGATGCGGCCCGCGGCGGACGCTGGACAGGCGACGTCAATATGTGCGTTGCCGAAAACGAGTTCAAAGTGACCGGCGTGCAGGATTGCTTCGCGCGCGGCTTTCAGCGGATGGGGTTCAAGGAATACGACACGGGGCGTCAGGGAAGCTGGATGGTTCAGTTGTCCGATACCCCAGGCACCCAGGAAAGCCACAACTGATGAAGCGGAATAGAAAAGTCAAAATCCTTGCAACGCTCGGACCGGCATCGGGCGAAGAAGAGATGATCCAGAAGCTGCACGAGGCGGGGGCTGATCTTTTCCGGATCAACATGAGCCACGCCAGCCACGACATGATGCGCACGCTGATCAAGCGCATCCGCAGTGTCGAGGCGCGCTGTGGCCGTCCGATCGGCATTCTGGCCGACCTTCAGGGGCCGAAACTACGCGTTGGCAAGTTCGCCGCAGGCAAGGTCGATCTGGTCCCCGGCCAGACGTTTACACTCGACAACAAGGACGAGCCGGGCGACGCGACCCGTGTCTACCTTCCGCACCCGGAAATCCTTGAATCGGTCAAGGCCGGCCACCGGCTCTTGATCGATGACGGCAAGCTGCACCTGCGGGCTGACAAGGCCGATGGCAAGAGCATCGTCTGCACGGTCATCGCCGGCACCAAGATTTCCGACCGCAAGGGCGTCAGCCTTCCCGATACGCTGCTGAGTGTTGGCGCGCTGACGGAAAAAGACCGTGCCGACCTCGACGCCGTGCTCGAAACCGACGATGTCGATTGGGTCGCCCTGTCGTTCATCCAGCGTCCGGAAGATCTCTCCGAAGTACGCAAGGTCTCGCGCGGCCGCGTCGGCCTGATGTCGAAGATCGAAAAGCCGCAGGCAATCGATCGGATCGACGAGATCATCGAGCTTTCCGATGCGCTGATGGTTGCCCGTGGCGACCTTGGCGTGGAAATGCCACTCGAGGCCGTTCCCGGTCTGCAGAAGCAGCTGATCCGCGCTGCCCGCCGCGCCGGCAAGCCGGTCGTTGTCGCCACCCAGATGCTGGAATCGATGATTTCGGCTCCGGTCCCGACCCGCGCTGAAGTGTCCGACGTTGCAACCGCCGTGTTTGAAGGTGCTGACGCGATCATGCTGTCGGCTGAATCGGCTTCCGGTGATTATCCGGTGGAATCGGTTGCCACCATGGCATCGATTGCCAGCAAGATCGAAACCGATCCGCACTATCCGGGCATCATCTACGCCCAGCGTACTCCGCCGGAAGCAACCGGCGCCGATGCGATTTCGCTGGCTGCTCACCAGATCGCCGAGACCCTGAACCTTTCGGCCATCGTCTGTTACACGTCGTCCGGCACGACCGGCCTGCGCGCGGCGCGCGAGCGTCCGCAGGTTCCGATCCTTGCCCTCTCGCCGGTGATCCAGACGGCACGCCGCCTGGCCGTGGTCTGGGGCCTGCACTGCGTCGTCACCTCCGATGCGACCGATCTTGACGACATGGTCAACCGCGCCTGCCGCATCGTTGCGACCGAAGGTTTTGGCAAGCCGGGCGACCGGGTGATCATCTCGGCCGGCGTGCCGCTCGGAACGCCGGGCGCCACCAATATGCTGCGCATCGCCTATATCGGCTCTGACGGCCTCAGCGGCGTCTGAGCAAGCCTTGAACGCATGAAAGCACCGCCGGAGCGATCCGGCGGTTTTTTTATCCCTGCGCGTGCAGGTGAGAGTGTGATGCTAACGGGTTACGCGCCCTGCGGTTTCGCCGCAAAGCCAAATTATGTGCGATTGCCGGCCAGCTTTTCCTCGAGGTCGCCAAGCTGCTCCTGTGCCTGGCGGTCGGCTGGATAGAGGTCGAGGAATTGCTCCAAGGCGCGCAGCGCCAGCTCGTCCTGTCCGGAGGATGTGAGGATCGCGGCCATTCCGGCAAGGGCTCCGAAATGACGTGGCTCGATCGCCAGAACCTGGTTGATGTCGGACATGGATTTGCGGTAGTTGCCCATCCGGAAATGCAGCGTGGCGCGCTGGTTCCAGCCTTCGACATAGTGCGGTGCAAGCGTGATGACCTGGTCGAAAATATCCAGCGCCGTTGCCTGGCGGTTGGTCTCGACCGCCTTGGATGCCCATTGCATCAGGAGATTGACGGTGGCGCTACCGGAATCCTGCCACTCCACGCGGATCCGGTTGGAAATCTCGCGCGCCTTGTCCGAGTCGCGTTCCCGCTTCAATTCGGCAAAAAGCGTGTCGAGCCGCTGCTTGGGTGTCGTCAGTTCAGACGTCACCGAGGCCTGGCCTGCGTCAGCGGTAAGAGCAGGCGGGGCGCCGGCGAGAGATATAGCCAGCACACTGCCGAGAATCAAACGTGAAGACATGAGTTTAACCATGGCAGATAAGGTAGTCCGCCATGGCCGAAGATCAAATCAAATTTGAGACATCAAACTGATGAACCGGGAAGCAGGCTTTGTTGAAAGCAAGCTTGTCCGGACGCACTCAATCACATGTGATCGTTCCGGAAGCCAAAACTTCCGGCGCGCACGATGGATCAGCCCTGACGGGCCTTGAAGCGCGGGTTCAGCTTGTTGATGATGTAGACGCGACCCTTGCGGCGAACCAGACGGTTTTCGCGATGACGGGCCTTCAGCGACTTAAGCGAATTTTTGATCTTCATTTTTCTGATCCGCAGTTTCGGCGAATTTAAAATCGCCGGTCTTTAACAATCAAAAGCGCGCTTGCAGACCGTTAAGGCCGAGCGCGCTCTTAGGGTGGCAGGCAAATAACCCGGCGTCGTAAAAGTGTCAACCGCAGAGAGCCTGTTTTCGCAGCGGTTGGCGGCTTTTCTGTGGGTTAATACCAAGTCTCGACGATAGAAACCTATAGGTCTCTATCGTCGAGACTTGGTGTAAACCCTCAGGCAAGCCAGGTGACATGGCCCATTTTACGCGCTGGCCGCGCTTCTGTCTTGCCGTAAAGGTGAATCAGCGTATTGGGCTGGGCAAGCCAGACCGGCAGGTCGTCGATATCGTCGCCGATCAGGTTCTGCATCACGCAATCGGAGTGACGTGCGCCATCCGACAGAGCCAGTCCGGTGACGGCGCGGATGTGCTGTTCGAACTGCGAGACCACGCAGGCGGCTTCCGTCCAGTGGCCGGAATTATGGACGCGCGGGGCGATCTCGTTGGCGATCAGCGTGCCGTCGGCAAGAACGAAAAATTCGACGCCGATGACGCCGGTATAATCAAGCGCCGTCAGGATCGCCGTGGCGGCAAGCCGTGCGGCCTCTGCCGTTGCCCCGTTGATCGACGCCGGAACGGTCGAGGTGTGGAGGATGCCGTGGCGATGGATGTTTTCGGCCGGGTCGTAGCAGGCGATCGTGCCGTCGGTGCCGCGCGCGGCAATGATCGAGATTTCTCGCTCGAACGGCACGAAGCTTTCAAGAATCGACGGAACGCCGCCGAGCGCAAGGTGAGCACCGGCCGGATCGTCGTTCTCGCTGCGGAACACCCGCTGGCCCTTGCCGTCATAGCCGAGGCGGCGGGTTTTCAGCACGCCCTTGCCGGAGAAGTCGGCGAGTGCCCGCTCAAGATCGTCCTGGCTGTCGATCGCGTGAAAACGCGCGGTCTGAATGCCGCAACCATTGAGGAACTGTTTTTCGGTGACCCGGTCCTGCGAGACTTCCAGAGCCTTGGGAGGCGGAAAGACGGGGAGGGAGCGGGCAAGACGTTCGGCTGCATCAACGGGAACATTCTCGAACTCGTAGGTGACCACATCGCAGGCGGCAGCGAGCTGTTCGAGTGCTGCCGCATCGTCATAGGCGGCAACGATCTGGCCGTTGGCGACTTGGGCCGCCGGACAGTCGACCTGCGGTTCCAGAATGATGGTGCGGAAGTTCAGCCGGGCCGCCGCCATGGCAAGCATGCGGCCGAGCTGGCCGCCACCGATGATACCGATCGTTCTCATGCCTTGTCCACGGGGTATTCGGCGACTGCAGCGCTCTGCTGTTCGCGCCAGTCGTCGAGGCGGTCAGCCAGATCGGGGTCGCTCAGAGCGAGCACAGCGGCCGCAAGCAGGGCCGCATTGACGGCGCCGGCGCGGCCGATGGCCAAGGTGCCGACGGGAATGCCGGCCGGCATCTGGACGATAGACAGGAGGCTGTCCTGACCTGAAAGGGCCTTGGACTGGACGGGCACGCCGAACACCGGAAGGGGCGTCATCGCCGCCGTCATGCCGGGCAGGTGGGCGGCACCGCCGGCGCCGGCGATGATCACCTTGAAGCCTTCGTCACGGGCGCCGCGGGCAAAGTTGATCAACCTGTCCACCGTGCGATGTGCCGAAACGATGCGGGCATCATAGGCGATGTCGAGGGCGTCGAGCGTGTCGGCGGCATTCTTCATGGTTTCCCAGTCGGACTGGCTTCCCATGATGATGGCGACGGGCGGGGTGGCTGCTTTCGTCACGTTGTTCGTTCCGCTCTTGAAAGGGTCGCTCTAGGCGATGATATCGGGAATGATCTGGTCCTCGATCTTGGTGATCTTGTCCTTGATGACCAGTTTCTTCTTCTTCATCCGCTGGATGCGCAGGGCGTCACAGCCTGTCTGGATCATGGCATTGATCGCAACATCATAGTCTTCATGTTCCTGCCTCAGACGCGCTACGCTCAGTCTGAGTTCGGCCTGATCCTGATCTGGCATGCAATGTTTCCCCGTCGGCGCCGGCAGCAGATAGTCTGCTATCCGCATAAATCGAGCGTCGCTCTAGCACAGAATTGTTGGTAACGGGAAGTTATCCTTCGCCATGAATTCGCCTTCGACAAATGAAAAATAGCATGGCACACTATCTCGGTTAATACGTGGAACACCCGGCATCTACCGATCGGGTGCAAGCAAAAGGAAGGGACTGCCACATGACCATTGAGGCTCATCTTGCAACGCTTGAGAAAAAACATGGTGTACTGGAGCAGGAGCTCCACTCGGCCCTGACCCAGCCGTCCGTCCAGGATCAGCACATCGCTGACATCAAGCGTCGGAAGTTGCGCTTGAAGGACGAAATCGAAAAGATTCGTTCTTCATCCCACTGATTACGTAAAGCCAATCTCATTCATCGGGGGACTTGTGTTCCAGCGCATATAGTGATCACCGGAAAGCCAACGCGAAGTTTGAAGACCGGTTTCAAGCGCTGTTGATATGCGGACTTGGTTGATGCGGACATGACGTTCGCCAAAGTTCCGCAAGTATTGAGTTCCCCGATGACTGGCCCTTCACGGCCGAAATCCCTCACGACCAGAACTGATCCAGCCAGAGATTGACCCGGTCAAAGCCCGGCTTGTTGATGGCGTAAATCCGTTTCGTGCCGCTGGCCGACACGGAAACCAGGTTGGAATCCAGCAACGCCTTCAAATGCTGCGATACGGCAGGACGGCTGATCGGCAATCCCTCGGCCAGTTCGTTCACCGTGCGTGGCGCACGCCGCAATTCCTCCAGCAGATATCGCCGGTTCGGATCCGAGATCGCATCGAAGGGATCAGCGTGTGACATAGGTAAAAGCTAGGAGAAATCAGGCCGCCCGGCAAGCAAATTGTGCAATGCGGCATAGAAATTTTGCCTCGCAGTATGCAAGCGCGGCGTGCAGAATTTCAGGAGTAGAGTTGCTCTACCCGAATCCCTGGCGGCGGTTGGGCGCTATCCCGCGGCAAGCGCGGCAAGTCCGTCATAGACGAGCTTCGACCCAGCCAGGAATGCCATCGTATACATGAACGGGTAAAACACCTGCGGCTGCATGCGCCGGACCACCCAGGCGCCGGCCATGGTTGCCAGCATCGCCAGCGGAAACAGCGTCAGCGACGTCGTCAGGTTGCTGAGATCCAGCTGCCCGAGTGCAAAATAGGGAATGAGCTTGATGGCGTTGAGGATGGCGAAGAACCGGACGATCGTGCCGGTATATTCGCGCGGCGGCAATTTCAGCGGCAGGGCGTAGATCTGGAACGGCGGGCCGCCGGCATGGGCCACAAAGCTGCCGTAACCCGCAAGACCGCCGAAGACCGTTGCCTGCACCGGTCTTTGCGGTTTGGCGGGTGTTATGATGCCCCGCCGCGCCCGCCAGAGATTATAGACGTAGCGCAGCACGAAAAGAACGGTGATGGCGCCGATGATCAGTCTCAGCGCATCGCGCGGCACATAGGCTGCGGTTGCCCAGCCGATGGCGATGCCGACAAGGGCGCCGGGCAGCAGGATCGTCAGCGTCTTCATGTCGCCGTGCTTTCGCCATGTCCACAGCGCAACCAGATCCATGGCGATCAGGATCGGTAAAAGAAGCGCCGCCGCCTGCACCGGCGAGACGGCCAGCGACAGAAGCGGCACGCCCATCAGTGAAAGCGCCTCGCCCATGCCGCCCTTGCTGAAGCCGACGAGCAGGACCGCCGGAATGGCGATGGCATAGAAGTGAAAATCGGGAAGCATGGGTATCGGTTGATCCTTTTGCTCGCAGGGTCTATCGCTTTTGCAGATCGAAATCGAGTAGGGATGGTGCGCGGTCGCGCATTTCACCCGGAACAGAGACATTATGAGCAATACAGACAATCGCTGCCGCCTCGTCCTCATCGTGCCGGATATCGCCGATGTCGACAGCCGCGCGCAAATCCTCGGTGGCGCGCTGCGTGGCGGCGACGTCGCCTCGGTGATCGTGCCGCAATACGGGCTGGACGATCACACCTTCCAGAAACATGCCGAAGCACTGGTTCCGTTGATCCAGGACGCGGGCGCCGCGGCGCTGATTGCGGGTGACACGCGGGTTGCGGGCCGGGCGAAGGCCGATGGCCTGCACGTCACCGGCAATGCCGCCGACCTTGCTGAAGCGATGGAAAAGTTTTCACCCAAGCTGATCGTCGGCGGTGGCAATGCGGCCGACCGTCACCACGCGCTGGAAATCGGCGAAATCCGCCCGGACTATGTGTTTTTCGGCAAGGTCGATGGCGATATCAAGCCGGAAGCGCATCCGAAGAATGTGGCGCTGGCCGAATGGTGGGCCTCGATGATCGAAATCCCCTGCATCGTCATGGGCGGTACCGATCCGGAATCCGTGCTCGCCGTCGCCGAAAGCGGCGCGGAGTTCGTCGCGCTGCGGCTGGCCGTGTTTGCAGAACCGGAGCAGGCGCAGGCTATCGTTGCGAGCGTCAATGCGCTTCTTGACGAAAAAGCGCCACGGTTTGAAGCTTAAGACATTTTCATGCTGAACCGCCCTTATCCATCGCTGCGCCGTTTCCGGTTTCTTCTGCTGAACGTAGCCCTTCTGGCTTCGCCTTCTGCCCTTCACGCCGACGATGCGCTGCCGGGCGTGAACGGCGCTGCACCGGCCGTTGTGCAGGACGAAAACGACGAGGGCGTGGTTGCCAAGCGTGGCCGCATCACACCGTTCAACGGTGCGGCCCTGCCGGAGGGCGAAATCCCCCCATTGCAGTCTCCCGAGGAGGCCAGGAAGGCGGATGACGAGGCGAAGAAGGCCGATGCGAAAAAGCTGGAGCCTTCGACCGGCGTCAACGTGCTGGAGCGAATGGGTGCCGAGCTGCCGGCCCTGCCGCAGGAAAAGCCGTTTGCAGGCAAGGCCGACGACGCCTATGGCGCGTTCCAGCGCGGCTACTATCTGACGGCGATGGAACTGGCTTTGCCACGGGCGCAGCTGGGTGATGCGGCAGCGCAGACGCTGGTCGCGGAAATCTTCTCGCAGGGGCTCGGCGTGGCCCGCAACAAGAAGGATGCGGCGTTCTGGTATGGCCAGGCGGCCAATTCCGGCGATCCCGCGGCCATGTTCAAATACGCGCTGCTGTTGATGGAAGGCCGGGACGTTGCGCGCGACAAGAAAAAGTCGGAAGAGCTGATGAAGAAGGCTGCCGATCTCGGCAATTCTTCCGCGCAATTCAACTATGGTCAGCTGCTGGTCGCCGACATGCCCGGCGAAAAAGGCTTGAAGGCAGCGCTTCCTTATTATGAAAAATCGGCCGAGCAGGGCATTGCCGATGCGCAATATGCGCTGTCGCAAATCTATCTGAATGTCGATGGCATCGATGACAACAAGCGGGCGACGGCGCGCGACTGGTTGCAGAGGGCAGCGAAGGCCGGGTTCGATACCGCTCAGCTCGACCTTGCCATCTGGATGGTCGATGGCATTGGCGGTGAGCGCAATCTCGAGGAAGGCTTCAAGTGGATGTCGCGGGCGGCCGGAGGCGGCAATGTGGTGGCGCAGAACAAGCTTTCGCATCTCTATGTCAACGCAATAGGCACGCGGCCCGACCCGATCGAGGCTGCCAAATGGTATGTATTGTCGCGCCGTGCCGGGTTGAAGGACGCGGCTCTGGAGGATTTCTACTTGGGGCTTACGGATGAACAGCAGAAGGCGGCGCTCAGTGCTGCCAACAAATACCGGTCGTCCTGATCCTGTTTTTGCTGCAAGACTTGAACTTTCGGGGGTTTTGTGGTCTTGAAGCGCCGGATTGGCTGGCCGTCAGGGCGGCTCTCGGTTCTTTAGGGAATGCTCCCCATGAAAATCAACGGTAATGAAATTCGCCCCGGCAGCGTGGTTGAGCACAATGGCGGCCTTTGGGCTGCGGTGAAGTGCAATACCGTCAAGCCCGGCAAGGGCGGCGCTTTCAATCAGGTCGAACTGAAGAACCTGATCGATGGCACCAAGCTCAACGAGCGTTTTCGCTCGTCGGAAACCGTTGAACTCGTCAGCCTTGAACTCAAGGATTTCCAATTTCTCTATGAACAGGGCGATGCGCTGGTGTTCATGGACAATGAGAGCTATGAACAGCTGGAATTGCAGAAGGATTTTGTCGGCGATCGCGCCACCTTCCTGCAGGACGGCATGATGGTGACGGTCAAGCTTTACGACGAGAAGCCGATCGGCATCTCGCTGCCGGACCAGGTGGTTCTGACGATCGCGGAAGCCGATCCGGTGGTGAAGGGGCAGACGGCAGCGTCCTCCTACAAGCCGGCGATCATGGAAAATGGCGTTCGCGTCATGGTTCCGCCGTTCGTCGAGACTGGAGAGCGCATCCTGGTCGATACCAATGAAATTACCTATCTCCGCCGCGCGGACTGATCCGCAGCGGCATATCTGAATTTCTCCGGCCGTTCCTGCGGCCGGTTTTCTGTTCCGAAGGAAAGCCAAATGGCACGCTCAGCTCTTCTTAATGTCATGGTTCAGGCCGCGTTCAAGGCCGGCAAGTCCCTGGCGCGCGATTTCGGCGAAGTGCAGAACCTGCAGGTCTCGCTGAAGGGGCCTGGCGATTATGTTTCGCAGGCCGACCGCAAGGCGGAAAAGCTGATCCGCGAGGAGCTTTTGAAGGCTCGCCCGACCTATGGCTTCCTCGGCGAGGAAAGCGAAGAGATCATCGGCACTGACGGCGCGCATCGCTGGATCGTCGATCCCTTGGATGGCACCACCAACTTCCTGCACGGCATTCCGCATTTCGCGATTTCGGTGGCGCTTGAGCGTCAGGGCGAAGTTGTCGCCGCTGTCATCCTCAATCCGGCGACCGACGAACTCTATACGGCTGAGCGTGGCGGCGGAGCCTTCCTCAACGACCGCCGTTTGCGCGTTGCTGCCCGCAAGAACCTCTCCGATGCCGTCATCGGCACGGGCACGCCGCATCTGGGCGTTGCCAATCATGGCACCTATCTGGTCGAACTGCGCCACGTCATGGGCGAAGTGGCCGGCGTGCGCCGCATGGGTGCTGCCTCGCTTGATCTCGCCTATGTCGCGGCTGGCCGGTTTGATGGGTTCTGGGAACGCGGCCTGATGCCGTGGGATCTGGCCGCGGGCATCCTTCTGATTCGCGAAGCCGGCGGCTGGGTTGCCGATATCGACGGCGGCAACAAGCCGATGGACGATGGTTCGATCGTCGCGGGCAACGAATATATCCGCAAGGCCCTGCATGACGTGCTGCACCGCCCCATTCCGGGCAAGTAAGCACAGAGCGGACTGAACGGGCGGCTGTTTCATCATGTTGGTGTTGCCCGTTGTTTCCACTTCAATTTCGCGCAAAGTTCCTCTACGGCGCCGCGCGTCATTCGTGACGCGCAAAGGCCGCTGTAGCACTTTGGTCTGCTGCATAATTTTTCCTTAAATCGATTCCGATTTGAGGAATTATGCAGTAGTCTCCGCCCCAGCGCCGCCCTACCTGTTTTTGCAGGCAAGGCCGCAGCACTGGCAAACCGGAGAGTAGAGCCCCATGGCGAAATTGGAACTGTCGGGATGGGATACCGGCGGAGTTTTGAACGAGGGGTATAATCCCAACAAGCTGTCGAGCCCGATGGTCTTCTTCTGGACCATGGTGATCTTCCTGATCATCGTCGGGTTCGTTGCGGCCATTCTGTTTCGCCAGGCACAGGCGGCTTTCCTCAGCAATCCCGGTCTGAACGGACTTATTTTCGGCGTTTTGCTGATCGGTATTCTGCTGGTCTTCAACCATGTTTTCAGCTTGCGGCCGGAAGTTCGCTGGTTCAATTCCTTCCGTGCTGCCGGTAGTGCCGAGAAGGTTGGCCGCGATCCCGTGCTTCTGGCGCCGATGCGGGCGCTGATCGGTCCGCGCCATTCCATGTCGATCTCGACGACGGCGCTCAGGTCCATTCTCGATTCGATTGCCACCCGGCTCGACGAATCACGCGACACCTCGCGATACATGATCGGCCTTCTGGTCTTTCTCGGTCTGCTCGGCACCTTCTGGGGTCTCCTCGGTACGATCGGCTCGATCAACACGGTCATCCAGTCGCTCGATGCCGGAACGGGAAGCACCGAGGATGTCCTTGCCGCCCTGAAATCCGGCCTGTCTGCGCCGTTGAGCGGCATGGGCACGGCGTTCTCGACATCGCTCTTCGGTCTGTCCGGATCGCTGATCCTCGGCTTTCTCGACCTTCAGGCCGGCCGGGCGCAAAACCGCTTTTATACTGAGCTCGAAAACTGGCTGTCATCGGTGACCGATGTCAGCTCCGACCACATGACGGCTTCCGGAAAACCCGGCACTGCGCCTGCCGAGGAGCTTCGCCAGCTGACGGAGCAGCTGGCCCGGCTCAATCAGGACGGCGGCATGAACCAGCGCACGACGGCGGCGATGGCCAGCCTTGCGGAAGGCATTCAGGGCCTGGTGAAAAACATGCGCGGAGAACAGCAGATGCTGCGCGACTGGATCGAAGCACAGCAGGAGGAAGCAAAGTCGATGCGCAAGACGCTCGACAAGCTTTCGGCGCGCATCGGACAAGCGGACAAGATCTCGACGCATCCGGACAGAACACCATCCAAGTTTGCCCGCGTTGAAGACACCGGAGGGAATGACTGATGGCACTGGCGCGCAAGGGCCGCAGCCAGAGGACTGTCGATTACTGGCCGGGCTTTGTCGATGCCCTGTCGACGCTGCTCTTGTCCATCATGTTCCTGCTCTGCGTCTTTGTGCTGGGGCAGTTTCTGCTCAGCCGCGAAATCAGTGGCAAGGACGATGTGCTCAACCGGCTGAACAGCCAGATCAACGAACTGACCCAACTTCTGGCGCTGGAAAAGGGCGGCAAGCAGGATCTCGAGGATTCCCTTGCCAATCTGCAGGCATCGCTGGCAACGTCGGAAGGCGAGCGCTCGCGGTTGCAGGCGCTGCTGGAGCAGGGGGCCGGCAGTTCCGATACCGCAAACCAGCAGATCACTGACCTGACGGGCAAGCTCGATGCGGAAAAGCAGGTGAGCACCCGGGCCATGAGCCAGATCGATCTGCTCAACCAGCAGATTGCCGCGCTGCGCAGCCAGATTGCCGCCATCGAAGGGGCGCTGCAGGCGTCCGAGGCCAAGGACACAGCATCGCAAACGAAGATTGCCGATCTCGGCCGCCGCCTGAACGTGGCGTTGGCGCAGCGTGTCCAGGAACTCAACCGCTACCGGTCCGACTTCTTCGGGCGGTTGCGTGAAATCCTGTCCGACCGCGAAAACATCCGTATTGTCGGCGACCGCTTTGTCTTCCAGTCGGAAGTGCTGTTTCCCTCTGGGGGCAATGAACTGAACCCCGCGGGGCAGGAGGAGATGGCCAAACTTGCTACGGCTCTGCTCGATCTTGCCAAGGAAATTCCCTCCGAGATCAACTGGGTGCTCCGCGTCGACGGGCATACGGACAATGTCCCGCTTTCCGGTACGGGACGTTACATCGACAACTGGGAGCTTTCGTCGGCGCGCGCGACCTCCGTCGTCAAGTACCTGATCTCGCGCGGCGTTCCGGCAGACAGGCTGGTTGCCGCCGGTTTCGGTGAGTTCCAGCCGATCGCCGAAGGTGGCAGTCCGGAGGCACGGTCCCAGAATCGCCGTATCGAGTTGAAGCTGACCGAGAAGTGAGCGCTTTGCCTTCCGGTTAACGCGGCATCCTGCAAGCAGTGATCCACTGTTTTCCGCCGGCGTTTCATCGTTGCCCTGACGTTTACGTGTGCGTAATGTCCGGTGAGGGTGGAATTGCAGGAGGGCGACGATGGATTGCGATGTTCTGGTGATCGGGGCGGGTCTTGCGGGTCTCGTGACGGCGGTGGAGGCTGCCGACCGCGGTCTGCGGGTCATCGTGCTTGATCAGGAAGGCGAGCAGAATCTCGGCGGCCAGGCCTTCTGGTCGCTCGGTGGCCTTCTGTTTGTCGATAGCCCCGAGCAGCGTCGCATGCGCATTCGCGACACGCTCGATCTGGCGCGTCAGGACTGGATGGGGTCTGCGCAATTCGATCGCCCCGAGGATTTCTGGCCGCGCCGCTGGGCGGAGGCCTATCTCGATTTCGCCGCCGGCGAAAAGCGCGCCTGGCTTCATCGTCAAGGCATGCGCTGGTTTCCCGTTGTCGGTTGGGCAGAGCGCGGCGGCGGGCTCGCCGATGGTCACGGAAATTCGGTGCCGCGGTTCCATGTGACATGGGGAACGGGGCCGGGCGTGCTGGCGCCGTTTATCGCACGGGCACGGGCGTTGGAGGCAAGGGGTCGCATTCGCTTCCGTTTCCGCCATCAGGTGGACGAATTGATCGTGAGCAACGGCACTGTTACCGGCGCACGTGGCTCAGTGCTGAAAAGCGACGACGTGCCGCGCGGCCGGCGCAGTTCGCGCGAGGTGGTCGACGAGTTCTGGTTCGAGGCCGGCGCCGTTGTCGTCTCGTCCGGCGGCATCGGTGGCAATCATGATATGGTGCGCCGGCAATGGCCGGTCGATCGCCTGGGGCCGCCGCCGAACTTCATGGTCAGCGGTGTGCCCGACTATGTCGACGGGCGCATGGTCGAAATCGCCGAGCATGCGCGTGGCTCGGTCATCAACAAGGACCGCATGTGGCACTATACCGAGGGCCTTCGGAACTTCCATCCGGTCTGGCCGAACCACGGCATCCGCATCCTGCCCGGTCCATCCTCGTTCTGGTGCGATGCCGACGGCAACCGGTTCGCCGCACCCGCCATGCCAGGCTTCGATACGCTCGGCACCTTGAAGGCGATCCGCAGGGGCGGTGCCGACTACAGCTGGTTCATCCTGACGAAGGCGATCATCAAGAAGGAGTTCGCGCTGTCCGGTTCCGAGCAGAACCCGGATCTGACGAACAAGGACATTCCGCTGCTGTTAAAGAGGCTCGGCAAAAACCCACCAGGCCCGGTGCAATCCTTCATGGACAAGGGCGAGGACTTTATCGTTCGCGATCGGCTGGACGATCTGGTCGAGGCCATGAATACCCTGAGCGGCGAGGGGCGGCTTTCGCTGGAACACCTGCGTGGCCAGATCGAGGCGCGCGACCGCGAGATCGGCAATCCGTTCTCGAAGGATGCCCAGGTCACGGCCATCCGGGGGGCGCGAAACTATCTCGGCGACCGGCTGATGCGGACCGCCAGGCCGCATCGTCTGCTCGATCCGAAGGCCGGACCGCTGATTGCCGTCCGGCTGAATATCCTCACCCGGAAAACGCTGGGCGGTCTGCAGACGGATCTGAATGGCCGGGTGCTGGAACTGTCAGGCGAACCGGTGCCGGGGCTCTATGCGGCTGGCGAGGTGGCGGGTTTCGGCGGCGGCGGCATGCATGGTTACAACGCGCTCGAAGGCACGTTTCTCGGCGGCTGCCTGTTTTCGGGACGAATTGCCGGGCGCAGCGTCGGCGCCTGATCGGGGTGTGGAAACCGCTCCCCGGAGTGACCGGGGAGCGACTGACGATCAGTCCAGCTGAACGTTGGCGTCCTTGACGACCGGACTCCATTTTGCAAGTTCGGCCGTCACATGGGTGGCCAGTTCTTCCGGCGTCGAGGCGACGATGGTGGCGCTGAAATCCTTCATCTTCTCGGCCACCGTCGGGTCAGCCAGGGCTTTTTTGGCCGCAGCATTCAGCCGGTCGATGGCTTCCTTCGGTGTGCCGGCCGGGGCAAACAGCGCATTCCAGGTATAGGTCTCGTAGCCGGGGATGGTCTCGGCGATCGTCGGCACATCCGGGAAGGAGGCGGCACGCTCCTTCGTTGTCACGGCCAAGGCCCGCAAGGTGCCGGACTTGATATGACCGGAGGACGACGGCAGGTTGTCGAACATGATCGGCACCTGGTTGCCGATGACGTCGTTCAGCGCCGGGCCGGATCCCTTGTACGGCACGTGCTGCATGCTGACGCCGGCCATCTTCTTGAACAGTTCGCCGGACAGATGCAACGGCGTGCCGTTTCCGGATGAGGCGTAGGAGTATTGGTCCGGCGCCGCCTTCAGCAAGGCCACGAGTTCAGCGACGTTCTTGGCCGGCAGTTCCGGGTTGACCACGAGCACGTTGGGCACCAGCACCAGCAGCGAGACCGGAGCGAAGTCCTTCTCCGGATCGTAGGGCTTGGTCTTCAAAATCAACGGATTGAGCGCGTGTGTCGCAACCGTTCCCATTAGGATCGTATAGCCATCGGGTTCAGCCCGGGCCACCCGGTCGGCGCCGAGATTGCCGCCGGCGCCCGCGACGTTTTCAACCACGACCTGCTGGCCGAGATCGTCAGACATTTTCTGCCCGATGATGCGGGCAACGACGTCGGTCGAGCCGCCGGCGGCAAACGGAACCACCAGGGTCACCGGACGATCGGGGAACTCCTGCGCCTGTGCCGCCGTACCGAGGGCAAGCGCTGACGCTGCCACCATTGCAAGGCCAAGTGCCGTCCGCCGTTTCAAAAACCTCATTCCAATCTCCTCCCAAAGCGTTCCTGTCCGGAAACAACACGAAGGCCGTTTCCGCGGGCAACAATAGCGCGGGATGTCCCAAGGGCAACCTTGGGACAGGAATTTAACGGTTAAACACGTCAGCCGAGCGTGACGACGTTGCTTGCCTCCGGAGAATCATAGTCGAACTGCAGGCGGGCGAGCTTGGCGTAGAGCCCGCCGTGGCGGACGAGGGAGGCATGCGTGCCTTCCTCGACGATCCGGCCCTGATCCATGACGAGGATGCGATCCGCCTTCAGAACGGTTGCGAGGCGATGGGCGATAACCAGTGTGGTGCGTTCGCGCATCAGACCATCCAGCGCCTTCTGGAGCAGTGTCTCGCTCTCGGCGTCGAGCGCGGAGGTCGCCTCGTCAAGCAGGAGCACGGGTGCGTTTTTCAGGATCGCACGGGCAATCGCGATGCGCTGCCGCTGGCCGCCCGACAGCGTGATGCCGCGTTCGCCTACCTGCGTGTCGTAGCCTTGATCGAGCCTGGCGATGAACTCGTCGGCCTGGGCGGCGACGGCTGCGGCCTTTACCATCTCACGCGATGCCGACGGCAGGCCGAACGCGATGTTGTCGTGGATCGAAGCCGCAAAGATCGTCACGTCCTGCGGCACGATGGCGATGCGGCGGCGCAGGGCTTCCGGATCGACGGCGCGGATATCGGCGCCATCCACGCAGATTGCGCCCTTCACCGGATCGTAGAACCTCAGAAGCAGGGAGAAGACAGTGCTCTTGCCGGCGCCGGACGGGCCGACGATGGCAACCGTTTCGCCGGGCTTGACGGCAAAGCTCAGACCCTTGACGCTTTTGTAATTGGGTCTTGAGGGGTAGGCAAAGTGGACATCGTTGAAGGTCACGGCGCCCTGTGCCGGTTCCGGCATGGCAAGCGGATCGGCCGGTGCGGTTATGTCCGGCTGCTCCGCCAGCAATTCGCTCAGCCGTTCGGCAGCGCCCGCGGCCTGCGAGAGTTCGCCCCAGACTTCCGAAAGCGCGCCGAGGCTGCCTGCGGCAAAGACCGAGTAGAGCAGGAACTGGCCGAGTGTTCCGGCCGACAGTGCGCCGGAGAGCACATCCTGCGCGCCGAACCACAACACGGCAACGACGCTGCCGAAGATCATGGTGATGGCAAAAGCCGTAAGGATGGAGCGGGCCTTGATGGCGGAGCGTGCCGCCTCATAGGCGCTTTCGACGGCGCCGCCGTAACGGGCCTGCGCCACGGCTTCGCCGTTGAAGGCCTGGACGGTGCGGGCGGCCGAAATCGCTTCGCCGGCATAGGCCGAGGCGGTAGCCAGCGTATCCTGCGCCTCGCGCGACCGGCGCCGTACCGAGCGGCCAAAACCGACCAGCGGGAAGACGATGACGGGGATGGCTGCAATCACCAGGCTCGACAGTTTCGGGCTGGTATAGACCATCATGCCGATGGCCCCGAGACACAGGATGATGTTGCGCAGCGCCACGGACGCTGTCGCGCCAACGGCGGACTTGATCTGCGTCGTATCGGCGGTCAGCCGTGAGACGATCTCGCCGGACTGGTTGACATCGAAGAAGGAGGGGGAAAGCCGGGTGACATGGTCGAAGACGTCGCGGCGCAGGTCAGAGACGATGCGTTCCCCGAGCGTGATGACGAAGTAGTAGCGGGCGGCACTCGCCAGAGCCAGAATGATCGCCAGGATCATCAGCATCGAGAAGTAGGTGTTGATGAAGCCGGAATCGGAATTCGAGAAGCCGTGGTCGATCATCCGGCGCACGGCCATCGGCAGCGTCAACGTCGTCACGGCGGCAGCGACCAGCGAAATGCCGGCGCCTATGACGAGATTGCGATAGCGCTGGATGTACGGCAGCAGCTTGACCAGCGGGCGGACTGACTTTCGTCCCGCCGGTTGAACGACCTCATTCGACACATGACCTCCAATACCGGAAGAAGCTGCAAAACTCGCATGAGTCTTCTCCGGCGGTACTTGTTATCCTAATGACCATCATGTATAGGCACGGCATCAAATTGGGAAGCCGTGGTCCCTTCAGTGGTCTGCGGCTTCATTTACGTGTTCGGTCCCCATGCCGCAATGGCCCGCAAATGGCTTGCGACAATTGGACCCTGGAACTTGCAGGAAGATTGTTATGAAGGCTGATATCCATCCCGCTTACCACATGATCAAAGTCGTCATGACAGACGGCACCTCCTACGAAACCCGCTCGACCTGGGGTTCGGAAGGCCAGACCATGAACCTCGAAATCGACCCGAAGTCGCATCCGGCATGGACCGGTGGCAACCAGCAGATGATGGACCGCGGCGGCCGCGTTTCCAAGTTCAAGAAGCGCTTCGAAGGCCTCGGCCTTTAAGTTTTTCCTGCTGGAAGATGATTTTGAGAAGCCCGGTTTTCCCGGGCTTTTTTGCGTTTGGGGCCGAGGTCACGCCTCTCCTGAGCGGCAGTACTTCCTGCCGCATTGTCCCGATCCAAAAAACAATAGTGTTGACTAATCAATTAGTCTCGACTATTTAAATAGGCATGTTCGAAGCTACCCACATCACCACTGTCCTGCGTACCCTCGCTGATCCGACGCGGCGCGCCGTTTTCGAGCGGGTCGTCGGTTGCGACGAAATATCCGTGGTCGAGCTGACGCGCGGCAGCGGCGTGACGCAGGGCGCCATCTCGCAGCATCTCAAGTCGCTGAAGCAGGCCGGCCTTGTCGTCGAGCGCCCGGAAGGCCGCAACGTCTATTACCGGGCCCGGCCGGAAGGTCTCGAGCCGCTTGCCGATTGGATGAGCCATTACGGCGTCTTCTGGCGTGACCGCTTTGCCAATCTTAGAACCTTGCTCAAGGAGATCGATCCATGAACGATGCTGCATTGAAATCCGACATTCAGGATATTGTCGTCGATGAGGTCTTTCCGCATGCGCCCGAGACGATCTGGAGGGCGTTGACATCCGGCGACCTGATCGCCCGCTGGATGATGGCGCCGACGGGGTTCGCTGCGGTTGAGGGCACGCACTTTACCTACCAGACGACGCCCGCCGGTGAATGGGATGGGGTCATCCGTTGCCAGGTGCTGCAGGTGATCCCCAACCAGCGTCTGGCCTATGCCTGGAAAGGCGGGCATGATGGAAACGTCGGCTACGGCTCGCTGCTCGATACCGTCGTTACCTGGGTGCTTACCAGCGTCGAGAACGGCACGCGTGTCCGCCTTGTCCACTCCGGCTTCGTGCTGCCGAGGAATGATACTGCCTACCAGAACATGAGCAACGGCTGGAAAAAGGTTGTCCGAAATCTGGACGCTGTTGCCGCTGAACAGGATGGTACGAAACCCCTGCAGTGACCGCGTCGCGGATTGACGGCGCCTTGGGCAGGTCTTGCTGCTGACGTTTCGTCCTGCGCGCTTCGCTGAAATCAGAACACCGCTGCCGAAACGAGGCTTCCCGGTCTGCCGGGAGCCTCGAATGAGAACCTGCGCGCGGGCAATATTTGCTTTCCAACTGCATCTTGAGGAGAACAGAGATGACCAAGGCTTTTAAGGGTGGATGCGCCTGCGGCGCGATCCGGTATGAAATCACCGCAGAACCGGTTTTCATGAATGAGTGCCAGTGCCGGCACTGCCAGCACAGGAGTGGAACGGGACACGGCTCCTACCTGACATTCTCCGGCAGGAAGGATGTAAAGCTTGAAGGGGAGGCGACGGAATGGGAGGTCGCCGGCGATAGCGGCGGTATCAAGAGCCACGCCTTTTGCCCCACCTGCGGCGCGCCGGTCTATCTGACCTTCGCGGCGATGCCGGATTT
This sequence comes from Pararhizobium sp. YC-54, assembly GCF_025847205.1. GTDB lineage: Bacteria > Pseudomonadota > Alphaproteobacteria > Rhizobiales > Rhizobiaceae > Pararhizobium. The sequence continues at coordinate 213,445 of NZ_JAOYTH010000004.1, forward strand.
CTTCACGGTGCATGCGGCAAGCCTTGACGATCCAGGCCGGTTTAAACCGCAAGCGGTGACTTACCATCTGCGCGGTTATGCATGGGACCACCTCGATCCGGCTCTGCCGAAATTCGACAAAATGCCACCGGCCTAAAATCACTCGGCTTCGGTGACAGGTGGGGCTTGAGGTTTTGCCCGCCTGCCAGCTTACCATGCGTTGCATCTGAAACATGAATGGGCGCTTCCCTCACAGCGCAACCGCCGCTAGAGTTCCATCAGCGTCACTAAGTTGACGGGGGTGGGGTCCGGATGAAAATCTTGTTTGCGGAGATCGCTGCGGCGGCCTTCGTTCTGTTTGCCCGCGCGATCACTGCAGTTCGTGCCATCTGGCCGGAGCATGGATTGCCATCGCGGCCCTGCGTCTATTTTGCCAATCATTCCAGCCACGGCGATTTCGTCCTGGTCTGGGCGGTGCTGCCGCCGAGACTGCGCAATCAGGCCCGTCCGGTGGCCGGTGCCGAATACTGGCTGAAATCCAAGGTCAGCACATTCATCGGCCGCGACGTCTTCAACGCCGTGCTGATCGAGCGTGAGCGGGAGAAGCGGACGCAGGATCCGATCGAGCTGATGACCACGGCAATCGATGACGGTTCGTCGCTGATCCTCTTTCCAGAGGGCACGCGAAACCTGACCGACGCGCGGCTCCTTCCCTTCAAAAGCGGCCTCTTTCATCTGGTTTCGGCGCGCCCGGACGTCGATCTCGTGCCGGTATGGATCAACAATCTCAACCGCGTCATGCCGAAAGGCGAGATCGTGCCGATCCCGCTGATCTGCACCGTTACCTTCGGCGATGCCCTGCGTTTGACGCCCAACGAGGGCAAGGACGTCTTTCTTGAGCGAATGCAGGCCGCGCTTTTGGCTTTATCTCCAAAACCATTGGGAAGCGGCGAATGAATACGGCAAGCTCTGACCTTCTCACTCTGGTCCTCGGTATCGTCGGCGTCCTGATCTTCGCGTCTGCGATCGGCTATATGCTGCAGCGGCGCTTTTCCGCCAATGGGCCGAATGCTGCGGTGGAAAACCTCAACGCCCGCATCAAGGCCTGGTGGATCATGGTCATCCTGATCGGCATCGCTTTCATCGCGGGCCGGATCGGCGTCCTCATTCTCTTCGCCTTCTGCTCCTTTGCCGCTCTGCGCGAATTCGTCACCCTGATCAATACCCGGCGTGCCGATCACTGGGCGCTGGCCTTAGCCTTCTTCGTCGTCCTGCCGATCCAGTACTATCTGCTCTGGGCGGAAGAGTATGGCATCTTCGCCATCTTCATTCCGGTCTACGCCTTCCTGCTGATGCCGATCATTTCCGTGTTGAGGGGCGATACCGAACGTTTCCTCCTTCGCGTCGCCGAGGTGCAATGGGCGCTGATGATCTGCGTTTTCTGCGCCTCGCATGTGCCGGCACTGCTGACCCTGACCATCCCCGGCTTCGAGGGGCGCAATGTGCTTCTGATCGCCTTCCTTGTGATTGTCGTGCAGTTGAGCGATGTGCTGCAATATGTCTGGGGCAAGCTGTTCGGGCGCACCAAGATCGCCCCGAACCTGTCGCCGTCGAAGACGGTCGAGGGCTTTGTGGGCGGTGTGGCGAGTGCCACCTTGATCGGGGCATCGCTGTGGTGGATCACGCCGTTTACCCCGTTCCAGGCGGGCCTCCTTGCCCTCATCATTACCCTCATGGGCTTTTTCGGCGGTCTGGTGATGTCGGCGGTCAAGCGCGACCGCGGCGTCAAGGACTGGGGCAATCTTATCGAAGGCCATGGCGGGCTGATCGACAGGCTGGATTCCGTCGTCTTTTCGGCGCCGATCTTCTTCCACATCGTGCGCTACTGGTGGTCGCTCTCGTGACGGCGATGCTCCGGCGGTGGGCGGGCAGCGGCCGGGTGCATGTCCTCATCGCCTTTCTGGCCATGGGCGGCTGGGCGGTCTTTGCCAACCGCGGTCATGCCATGCCGCAGCGGTTTTATTCCGGGCTTCTGCAGGGCGTGCTGTCGGCCTGCCTGACACTGTTCCTGAAATCCGTGGTTGACGCCCTGTCCAAGCGCTTCAGCGGCCTTGCGCGATTGTGGGCGCCGCCACTGTTGGCCTGCCTCGGCTCTGCAAGCCTGCTTACGGCGCTGCATGCATTGATCGGGACGCCCGAAATCGCCAGGACGATCGCGGTGCCGCTGCTGGTGTCGACCAGCTACGCATCGATTTACAATTATTCGATTTCCAAGAGAAAAGGTGCGGGAACATGACGGATACGGGCGACAGGCGGCCTCTGGCAAGCCGCAACACCCGATGGGCCGGCGCCATCGCCCGATGGCTGGCAGCCCGGACGATCACGCCCAACCAGATTTCCCAGGCAAGTATGGTGGCCGCAGCGCTGGCCGGCGGCACCTTCGTGTTGGCCGGGCAGAGTACCGGCAGCCTGCGGATTGTTTGCCTGCTCCTGGCGATCCTGTTCTGCCAGCTCCGGCTCTTGTGCAATCTGTTCGACGGCATGGTCGCCGTGGAAGGGGGCAAGGGTGCGCCGGATGGACCCTTCTGGAACGAGTTTCCCGATCGGGTCGCCGATCTCCTGATTTTTGCCGGTGCCGGTTATGGCATCGGCATGCCGGGGCTCGGCTGGGCGGCTGGTGCCTTTGCCGTCCTCACCGCCTATGTCCGTGAACTGGGGCGCGCCACGGGGCAGCCCAGCGATTTCTCCGGCCCGATGGCCAAGCAGCATCGCATGGCGGCAATCACCGCGGCTGCAGCCATATCCATCCTGGAGCCATTGTGGGGAGGTCACAACCAGGTGCTGATGGCGGCGCTGTGGATCGTTGCTGTCGGAGCGTTGCTCACGGCAGTCCGCCGGAGCCGGACATTGATCCTTCGGTTGAAAGAGGCCGGCAAGCAATAGCTTCGCAGATATCGACAGAAAACAAAAACCCGGCAATGGCCGGGTTTAACGTTTGGACTGCCTGTGGCTCTAAAGATCAGTTCGTGCCGAAGGCCGTCTGCAGCAGGGTGAGCTGGGCCTTGACGCCGTTCTGGTTGTCGGGCGTGAAGTTCTGGGCTTCCTGCGGGCGGTAGATTTCGCGGTCGAGCAGGGCGACGCGGTTCTGCAGGCGCAGCGAACGGTCGATCAGGTCGCGGAAACCTTCCGGCAGGTCGTTCCAGCCCGGTGCGGTGCGATCGACGTTGAAGCTGTCGAGGCGAACCTTGTTCTTTTCCGACAGCACCTGTTCGCGGTTCATCTCGCCATTGTTGACGGCGCGCTGCAGCAGAAGCCAGGAGGCCATCTGCATCAGGCGGGTGGTGAGGCGCATCGATTCAGCCGCATAGAGCACCGATGCCATGCGCGGCAGAACCTTGGAGGCGGCGCGGCCGGGACCGTCGAGATAGCTTGCGGTTTCTTCAACCAGGCCCATGCCTTCCGCATAAAGGGTTTTGAACTGCGCCGAAGACGCAGCGTGCCCCGCGAAGCTCACAGTATTCAATCCCCGTTCGGACATGGTTTGATTCCCTGGTTAAACGCATCGACTTGGTCAGGTAACGGACGGGTTAACAAAAAGTTTCCCGCCGCCCGTCTATGTTGGAACATGATCCCATAGCGCATTCCGCGCAAGCCTATTCTTAAGAAAGGGTTAATCTCCACACTTCTTTGCAAATTGTGGAAAAAAGGACAAAAAAAGAGCCGCAAAAGCGGCTCTCAAGGTAAAACAGGGAGAAAAATCAGACCATTCGCAAATGCGGAAATGCCTGAGTCCAGAGCGATCCGGATAGCCTAGTAATACCTTGTAATGCTTAATGATGCGTTACAACGGCCAGCTTTAGACTGCATCCTGTCTTGTTTTAAGGGCCGACAAGCGGGGCTTTGCTTTGCAACCGGAAACTATGAACGGAATAAGCCTTCCGCCGCTGATTTGCTTGCGGACTTCCTGGCCTTCTCGGCTTCCAGCCGCTCGATCTCCTGTTTCAGCAAGTCAATCCGCAAGGAAAGCTCATCGACTGACAGCAATGCCAGATCGGCGCCGATCTCATGGGCCGGTTGCTTCTTCGGACGGTCATCATCAAACAGGCTCATTGCGGCCTCCCTGTTGGCTCCTCGCCATTTGGTTCCTCGTCGAACGGCGCTGCGCGCGGCGAGAGCTGCAGGCTTTCCGGCGTCGTCAGCGTGCCGGGGTTGATGGTCGAGTAGGCGTCGCGTTCGGACGCCGGCACGGCAGCGCGCATGCGGCTGCGGAAGATTGCGTAGGCGGTGATCAGCAGGTGGGCGCAGGCCGTGATCATGAACAGGCCGTAGGGGCCGGTGACGGTCATGATCGGGCCGCCGATGGTCGGGCCGATGATCGTGCCGATGCCGTAGAGCAAGAGCAGTCCGCCGGAAATCTTGACGAAATCCTCGGGCGTCGCAAAGTCGTTGGCGTGCGACACGGCGATCGGATAGAGCGCGTTGGCGGTGGCGCCATAAATCCCGACAAGCGTGATCAGCATGATCACATGCGTCGGCTCGATCAGGAAGATCAGCGTCCCGGCGACGGCTGCGACGGCCGCAAGGGCCGCGAGAACATAACGGCGGTCGATCATGTCGGAGAGGCGGCCGGCGGGGAACTGCATCACCGCGCCGGCAAAGATCGTCGTACTCATCATCAATGCGACATTGCTGTCCGTCAGCCCGACCTGCCGCCCGAAGACGGCGCCGAGCGTGCCGTAGGCGCCATTGGCGATGCCGACCAGCAGGATGCCGAGAAAGGAGATCGGCGAGTTGCGATAGAGCCCACGCAGATCGAGACTGACCTGTTTCAGCGGCTGCGGCGAGGCGGCCGTCGAGAGCAGTGTCGGCAGCATGGCAAGGCAATAGACAATGCCGCAGATCATGAAGAATGTCGTCGTCGCGGTATCGCCGAACGGGATCATCAACTGGCCGCCGACGACGCCCATCAGCGTGATGGCGATATAGAGCGAGAAGATCGCGCCGCGGCTTTCATTGGTGGCGCGCTCGTTCAGCCAGCTTTCGATGATCATCGATGTGCCGGCTGTCGAGAAACCGGTGAAGGCGCGCAAGACGACCCACCAGATCGGATCAACGAGGAGGCCGGTCAAAAGTGCGATGATCGCCAGAATGGCGGCAAAGCAGCTGAAGGCGCGCACATGGCCGGCGCGCTTGACGATCGTCGGCGCCAGCAGGCAACCCAGAACGAAGCCGCTGGCCCAGGACGTGCCGAGCAGACCGAGCAGCGTCGTCGAATACCCTTCCGTCGTGCCGCGCACCGGCAGCAGCAGGCTGTGCAGGCCGTTGCCCAGGAAAAGAAACAGCGTTCCAAGCAGGAGGGAGGCAACGGGAAGAAGGTTTTTTCGCATGTGAAATCCGCTGGTTCCGGGCTACGGCAAAACGTAGGGCCATGCCGCGGCAATTGCCAGCCGGAATTTTTCATTGAGTGAGCTTGCAAAAGACGCTCTAACCCAGATGGCGCGCAAAAGTGACGCGCGTGTGACGGGCCGGAAGCGCTGCTAAGCTCTTTTCAACAAACGAGAAAACAATGTCGAAAGCGTTAACGGTCATCCTGCTTTTGGCCATGCTGATCCAGGTCCTGAAACCGCTCAACCTGCCTGGGCTGCGCCACCGCCGGGATTTCTGGAAAATCGCCGTGTTTGCGATCGCGGTGATGATGGTAACGATACTGATCCGCCCCTGAAGCGCGCCGCGATCTTCCAGATTCGCTTCCCGCGCTTCAGGCCTTTGATTTTGCGCATGTCGTTATCGCAAAACCGCTGCGCATTTTTGCGCGGCATACTCTAGAGAAGGATCGAGCCGCTCATCACAGCGGCGCATTGTCCGGCAATCCGGATGCTGTGAACCTGGCCGTTCGACTTGCGGGCGGTCACGCGGATTACACTTCTTCGCCCCATCTCGACGCCTTGTTCAATGGTGATATCGACATTGGCGTCCCTGGCCGGCAGCAGCGATGTCAAAAGCGCCCCGACTGCGCCCGAGGCGCTTCCGGTCGCCGGGTCTTCGATGACATTGTCGAGCGGGGCAAACATCCGGGCGCGCAAATGCCACGGGTTTTCCGGCTGGCGCGTGTAAAGAAACAGGGCAAACTGGTCGTCTTCCGGCTGATATCGCCTGCCGGCTTCGGCAAAGGCCGCGGTGTTGGGGCAGGCACGGGCGAGTGTTTCGATATCCGCGACCTCGGCGATCGCGAAAGGCAGGCCGACAGAGCCGATAACGGGGGCGTGGGTTGTGATACATATCGCCTGCGCCTCGATCGAGGCGCAGCGGGCGATGGTATCGCTATCGACCTGCGGTCCCAGCGATAGCGGTTGCGGGGCGAAAATGCCCGCGCCGATCACATGCCCGCCCGCGTCGCGTGTCAGGGCCGCCTCGACGATACCTGCCTTTTCTTCGAACCGAAGCACGTCCCCGGCCAGTCTGCCGAATATGCCGGGCTGATTGCCGAGAACAAAGGCGGTGCCGACATTCGGATGCCCGGCGAACGGGATTTCCATCGTCGGCGTGAATATCCTGACATGTGCCGTGTTAAGAGGATCTTCCGGCGGCAGCACGAAGGTGACTTCGGAATAGCGGAATTCGGCGGCGATATTCTGCATCTGCGCACCGGACAGGCCGCGCGCATCCGGGATGACAGCCAGTTGGTTGCCGGCAAACCGCTCGCTGGTGAAAACATCCACGGTGACATACGCGACGCTGTGCATTTCGATTACCTTCGGTCCCGTTGAGATCTGTCTTGAGGGATATCGCGGAGAGGCGGGGATGCGAACCACGATCTTGTCACCCTGACAATCAAAGGCGGAACCTGCCGGATGGATGGCTGGAGGATGATCAAAAGGCGCTGGGCACGCTATCAGCCTGCTTCTGCGCGCCACGAAAAAAGCCCGGCCGCTTGCGCGCGTCGGGCTTCCTCCTCTCCCTCCGTAACTTTGATATTACGCGGCTTTTTCGAGTTCTTTCTTCCATCCGCCCTTGGCGGCAAGGCTGCACATCTCGGCGCGGTGGCTAAACGCGCGCTGGCCGGCCGCGACGTTTTCCGGCTTGCCGCTCCAGGCACTGAGTGCCTCGGACTGGAGAGCCCGGCCGTAGGAGAAGGTCATGCCCCAGGGCAGGTCGTAGCCGGCATTCATGGCGGAGAGATGCGCTGTCGCTTCTTCGGTGGACTGGCCGCCGGAGAGGAAGGCGATGCCCGGAACGGCTGATGGAACCGTGCGCTTCAAAACCTTGACGGTGCGCTCGGCGACTTCATCGACCGAAGCCTTTCGGGCCTTCTTGCCGTCGATGACCATGCTCGGCTTCAGGATCATGCCTTCGAGGCTGACGCGGGCGTCGCTCAGTTCTTCGAAGACGATGCGCAGCGTCTCTTCGGTCACCTCTTCCGAGCGCTCGATCGAGTGGGTTCCCGGTGCGCCGTCCATCAGCACTTCCGGCTCGACGATCGGCACGATGCCGGCTTCCTGGCAAAGGGCAGCGTAGCGGGCAAGCGCCTGGGCGTTGGCCTTGATGGCGCCGAAGCTCGGCAGCACGTCGGAGACCGAGATCACGCCGCGCCATTTGGCAAACCGGGCACCGGCGTCGTAGTAGGTCTTCAAGCGGGCGGCGAGGCCATCGAGGCCTTCGGTGATCGTCTCGCCCGGGAATTTTGCCATCGGCTTTGCGCCGGTATCGACCTTGATGCCGGGTACCGCGCCGGCGGCGCGGATGAGGTCGACGAGCGGCGTGCCGTCGGCTGCCTTCTGGAACAGGGTTTCCTCATAGAGGATGACGCCGGAGATATAGGCCTTCATTGCCTCGTCGGCGCGAAACAACATCTCGCGGTAATCGCGGCGCGATGTTTCCGTCGATGTCAGGCTAATCGTCTCGAAGCGTTTGCCGATCGTCGCGGTGGACTCGTCGGCGGCCAGCAGGCCCTTGCCGGTGGCGACCATGGCGGCTGCGATGTCTTCCAGTCTTTCGCTCATATGCGTTCTCCTTGTCCTGATAGATCGCGGATAGCAGAAGAATACGGCAACGAAAATGGAAATTAAATTGTTTAAAACGATTGAAATAAATTTAATCGTTTGAAAGATTGAGATTATTTTTGCGGTTCGTTCAAATATGGGTGGGCTGCAACGGAAAACCCCGGCACGAGGCCGGGGCTGAAAGAGATGATTGGCGTCAATTCAGGCCGTTACTTCTGCTGGTGCAGGATATCGACGCCCGGCAGCGGCTTGCCTTCCATCCATTCGAGGAAGGCGCCGCCGGCGGTGGAGACATAGGTGAGGTCATCGGCAACGCCGGCATGGTTCATCGCCGAAACCGTATCGCCGCCGCCGGCGACGGAAACCAGGGCGCCGCTCTTGGTGCGGCTTGCGGCATGCTTGGCCACGGCGACTGTGGCCTTGTCGAACGGAGCGATTTCAAACGCGCCGAGAGGGCCGTTCCAGACCAGCGTTTCCGCCCTGCTCACCCAGTCATTGACGGCGGCGATGGACTTCGGACCGACATCGAGCACCATGGCATCGGCCGGGATGGCTTCGATATCGACCACTTCATTGTCGGCACCGGCCTTGAACTCGCGGGCAACGACGCCGTCGACCGGCAGAACGATGGCGCAACCGGCCGTCGCTGCTTCGATCATGATCTGCTTGGCGGTATCGGCAAGGTCATGCTCGCACAGCGACTTGCCGACATTGGTGCCGCGCGCCGCGATGAAGGTGTTGGCCATGCCACCGCCGATGACGAGGGCATCGACCTTCTTCACGAGGTTCATCAAAAGGTCGATCTTGGTGGAGACCTTGGCACCGCCGACAATGGCGACGACCGGCCGCTTCGGATTGCCGAGGCCCTTTTCCAGCGCCTCAAGCTCGGCCTGCATGGTGCGGCCGGCATAGGCGGGCAGCAAACGGGCAAGGCCTTCGGTGGATGCGTGGGCACGGTGCGTGGCGGAGAAGGCGTCGTTGACATAGATGTCGCCATTGGCGGCCAGCGCCTTGGTGAACTCGGCGTCGTTCTTTTCCTCGCCCTTGTGGAAGCGGGTGTTTTCCAGCAGCAGCACATCGCCGTCATTCATGCCGGCAATTGCTGTCGCAGCCTTCTCGCCGATGCAATCGGCAGAAAAGTGGACGCGCTGGTCGAGAATGTCTTCGACGGCAGGGGCGATCAGCGACAGCGACATGTCGGCGGCCGGTTCGCCCTTCGGGCGGCCGAAATGGGCGAGCAGGATGACCTTGGCACCCTTTTCGGAAAGTTCGCGGATGGTCGGCACGACGCGTTCGATGCGGGTCGCATCCGTTACCTGGCCGTCCTTGACCGGCACATTGAGATCGACGCGCACAAGCACGCGCTTGCCGGCGATATCGGTGAGGTCGTCGAGGGTCTTGAAAGTCATGGATGGTCTCCGGTCACAGTCTTAGGAAAAGGGTGGGATAATCCATCACCAGCCCGTCCTCGTCCACCGGCAGGTCGGCGGTGAAGGAGCGGTCCTGGGCCTCGTATCGATAGAGCCTGTCTTCTTCGAGGCAGGTATAATTCTGGCCATCGGGAAAGGGCTCGAACGTATCGAAGGGGACATAGAGCATGGTGAGTCTGGCGGTGCCGTGTTCAGGCTTCAGGCCGAGGCGGCGAATGGGCAGGGTATTGGTAAAGGGTGTTCCGGCAAGATCGATATCGATGCATCCGTCAAAGGCAGAAAGGTGGGTGCCGGCGGCATCGCGCCAATGCCCCTTGCCATCGGAAGCCAGGGAAAGCCGCCGGCCATCTGTCGTGTCGATGCTGAAGGACATCACTGTCCAGGCCGCATCGCAATCGATTATGTAGCGGACGCCGTAAGGGCGGCCGCCGCGTTCGCCGATCAGGACACTTGAAGCACGGATACCAGCCTCAAAAGGTCCAATCGTCAGGTGTTCGAGCCCTTCCCCTTCGAGCGGACGCCAGCGTACCGTCTTGAGGGAAGGGCGCGCAAACATGGCTTTAGATCAGCTTGGCCATTGCAACGGCCGTGTCGGCCATGCGGTTGGAGAAGCCCCATTCATTGTCGTACCAGGAGAGGATACGCACGAACTTGCCTTCCATGACCTTGGTCTGGTCGTTGGCGAAGATCGAGGAATGGCTGTCATGGTTGAAGTCGCGCGAAACCAGCGGCTCGTCGGTGTAGCCAAGGATACCCTTGAGCGCGCCGTCGGCGGCTGCCTTGATCGCGCCGTTGATTTCCGCAACCGTCGTGTCGCGCTTGGCGACGAACTTGAAGTCGACGACCGAGACGTTCGGGGTCGGAACGCGGATCGAGGTACCGTCGAGCTTGCCCTTGAGGTGGGGCAGGACGAGGCCGACGGCCTTGGCAGCGCCGGTCGAGGTCGGGATCATCGACAGGGCGGCTGCGCGGGCGCGATAGAGATCCTTGTGCATCGTGTCGAGCGTCGGCTGGTCGCCGGTATAGGAGTGGATCGTCGTCATGAAGCCATGATCGATGCCGACGGCGTCGTCCAGGGTCTTGACCACCGGAACCAGGCAGTTGGTGGTGCAGGATGCGTTGGAAATGACCAGGTGTTCCTTGGTCAGTTCGTTGTGGTTGACACCGAAGACGACGGTCAGGTCAGCACCGTCGGCAGGGGCCGAAACGATGACGCGCTTGGCGCCAGCCTGCAGGTGCAGGGCAGCCTTGTCGCGGGCGGTGAAGATGCCGGTGCATTCGAGCGCGATATCGACGCCCATTGCGGCATGCGGCAGGGTTGCCGGGTCCTTGATTGCCGTGACCTTGATCGGCTTGCCGCCGGCAACGCTGATCGTGTCGCCTTCGACCTTCACGTCGGCCGGAAACTTGCCGTGGATCGAATCGTAGCGCAAGAGGTGGGCATTGGTCTCGACAGGGCCGAGATCGTTGATGGCAACGACTTCAATATCAGTACGGCCGGATTCGACGATGGCGCGAAGGACGTTGCGGCCGATGCGGCCAAAGCCGTTGATGGCAACTTTTACAGTCATTTCAGGTCTCTCCCTGTCTAAGGTCTCGAGGTGGAAAACGCAGCGCGTTGGGACGCGCTGCGAAGGGGAAAATCAGCCGAGCTTCTTTTCGGCGGCCGCGACGATGGCGTCCGAGGTGATGCCGAAATGCTTGAACAGATCCTTGGCCGGGGCGGAGGCGCCGAAGGAATGCATGCCGACGAAATCGCCATCGTTGCCGATGAAGTAATCCCAGCCCTGGCGGACTGCGGCTTCTGCGGCGATCTTGACCGGTGCATTGCCGATGACGGCCTTGCGATAGGCGTCCGGCTGCTCCTGGAAGAGCTCGAAGCAGGGAACCGACACGACGCGGGTCGCGATGCCCTTGCCGTTCAGCTCGGCAGCAGCCTTGACGGCCAGTTCGACTTCCGAGCCCGATGCGAAGATCGAGACCTTGGCATTGTCGGCGGCGACCAGCTCGTAAGCGCCCTTGGCGCAGAGGTTTTCAGCCGAATAGGTCAGGCGCGACGGCGCCAGGTTCTGACGGGTCAGCGCCAGGCCGGACGGACGATGCTGTTCCTTGAGCGCCTGCTGCCAGCACTCGGCGGTTTCCACCGCGTCGGCCGGACGGAACATCAGAAGGTTCGGAATGGCGCGAAGTGCGGCCATATGCTCGACAGGCTCGTGCGTCGGGCCATCTTCGCCGACGCCGATCGAATCGTGCGTCAGGACGTGGATGACGCGGATGCCCATCAAGGCAGCGAGACGGATCGACGGACGGCAGTAGTCCGAGAAGATCATGAAGCCGCCGGAATAGGGGATCAGACCGCCGTGCAGCGCGATGCCGTTCATGGCGGCCGCCATGCCGTGTTCGCGGATGCCCCAGTGCATGTAGCGGCCGGAGAAATCGGTCGGGGTGATCGATTTCATCTGGCTGGTCTTGGTGTTGTTGGACGGCGTCAGGTCGGCCGAACCGCCAAGCGTTTCCGGGACGATGCCGTTGATGACTTCAAGCGCATCTTCGGACGCCTTGCGGGTGGCGACCGTCGGCGGAGCCTCGGCCAGCTTCTTCTTGTAGCTGTCGATGGCGGCGTCGAGATCGCCGGGCAGCGCGCCGGTAAAGCGGCGGACGAATTCGGACTTCTTGGCGGCGTCGGTCGAAGCCAGGCGGCCTTCCCAGGCCTTGTGTGCGTCGGCCGAGCGGCCACCGACCGTGCGCCAGGCGTCAAGAACGTCTGCCGGGACGGTAAAGGCTTCGGCTTCCCAGTTGAGCGCCTTGCGGGTCGCAGCAATTTCCTCAGCACCCAGCGGCGCGCCATGGACCTTGTGGGTGCCCTGCTTGTTGGGTGCGCCGAAGCCGATGATGGTCTTGCAGGCGATGAACGTCGGGCGGTCGGACTTCTGGGCCGCTTCGATGGCAGCCGCGATCTGCTCAGGGTCATGACCGTCAACACGGATCGTGTTCCAGTGAACGGCCTGGAAGCGGGCGATCTGGTCGGTCGAGTCCGACAGCGAGACAGCACCGTCGATGGTGATGTTGTTATCGTCCCAGAACAGCACCAGCTTGTTGAGCTTGAGGTGGCCGGCAAGCGCGATGGCTTCGTGGCTGATACCTTCCATCAGGCAGCCGTCGCCGCAGAGTACATAGGTGAAGTGGTTCTGCAGGTCGCTGCCGAACTCTTCCTCGAGCTTGCGCTCGGCGATCGCCATGCCGACGGCATTGGCGATGCCCTGGCCGAGCGGACCGGTGGTGGTTTCGATGCCGGAGGCATGACCGTATTCGGGGTGACCGGCAGTCTTGGAGCCGAGCTGGCGGAACTGCTTGAGGTCTTCCATCGTCATGTCTTCGTAGCCCGTCAGATAGAGCAGCGAATAAATGAGCATGGAGCCATGGCCGGCCGATAGCACGAACCGGTCGCGGTCTGCCCAGAGCGGCGCCTTCGGATCGAACTTCAGGTAACGGGAGAATAGGACCGTTGCCACGTCGGCAGCACCCATGGGCAGGCCCGGATGGCCGGAATTGGCCTTTTCAACGGCATCCATGGAGAGGAATCGGATTGCATTTGCCATCCGGTCGTGTTTTTCGCGAGAGATCATTGTCTGTTCCGCTTGAGTTCGGTGGACAGGGAACGGTCTCTATCCTCCAAAGACCGTATGAGAAGCGGCTACCACATAGCACCTGCTTCGAGGGAGTCAACAAATACGGGCCTTTTGCCTGGGGTTGCGGAGACTTTTTGGCCACGCTTTGCCGCCGGCATTTCAAATCTGCGCAGACGCGCAAATACCTTTAAAATGCCGGTGATCCACAGCTTCTATTCGCTGGGCAAGTGGTTATCGTTGTAGAGACTTGCCGAATGGGTCTAATAATGTGCTTGGCTTGAAATCCAAGCGCCGGGCGGCGATTCGACGTTGCCCGGTGTGCATCGGGAAAGCGTGATGGCGGCAGGAAAGACAGTCAAGGCGGCGATCGAAGAGTTGCGTGGTGCCGTCGGCAGCCTCGAAAATGCTATTGACGGACGCTTCGACCAGGAGCGCGACCGCAGCGAAATCGAAGGCGAGGTTCGCCGCGTCAATACGGACCGGTCACGGCTCGCACAGGAGCTCGACCAGTCGCAATTCCGGGCAAACCGCCTCGAGGAAGTCAACCGCGAAGTCTCGCGCCGTCTGGTGACGGCCATGGAAACGATAAGGGCAGTGCTGGACCGCTGAGGCGTGGTCCGCCTGCGGGCAGGTGACGTGTATGGCACAAGTAACGGTGATGATCGACGGCAAGGCCTATCGCATGGCCTGCGAGGAGGGCCAGGAAGATCATCTGACCGAACTGGCCACCCGCTTCGACCAGTATGTCAGCCACCTGAAGAGCCAGTTCGGCGAAATCGGCGACCTGCGCCTGACCGTGATGGCCGGCATCATGGTGATGGACGAACTCAGCGAAGTGAACCGCAAGCTGAAAAATCTCGAGGAAGAGACCAACAGCCTGAGGCAGGGCCGCGCCGCGACGCTGTCGGATCAGCAGAAGAACGAGGAGGCGATTGCCTCGGCGCTGTCCGAGGTAACCTCGCAGATTCACGGGATTGCGCTGAAGCTCAGCGGCAAGGCTGCGCCGGCTTCCAACTGAAATTTTGACAAGTTGGGCGCATGCCACTGGCGCAAGCCATCGATGCACTCTATATTCGAACTGCGGTCTGCGCTTCCCGACAGGACACCACAATCCCTGGGGCCATACTCGATCCAAAGGGAGCTGTCCCTGACCTGGCCCGTGGGCTAGGTCACATGGCGCCCACCTACGTTTGTAGGCACCCAGGATCGTAAACCGTCCACCGGTTGTGTGGATCGCACCTTATTCCCTTTGATTTTCAATGTTTTCGGCTCGCGGCCACCGGTGTCAGGACGATGTTTCCCGAATGTCGTTAATCTATATTGATTATTTTCATGGTCTTTTACATCCAGTTAGCATCATTTTTAACGATTGCCCAAAATGAGCATTAACCTTCGTCTGCTATCCGAGCGGGGAAACGGGGAGTAGTCGATGCGCCATCATCAGTCTGAGAAAAACCACAACGCCGTTCTCGCAAAGTGCCGGCTTCGGCTTTGGATTTGTAGGCAGGGTGCTCGCCGCCTTCTTCAGAAACGCGTGTGGCGGGATTCCGCGAATTGCAATTATCACGAGACATGTCATGTTAATTAGGTAAGTCTAAAATAACCTGCTATTTTTCAGAATTCAATTTTAACGGATGCTTCCGATGATAATCGACGTCACCACTCTCAAGCTGAAGAAATCGCATTTGATGCCTTTGTCGAAAGAACCCTTGGCGGGTTTACTGACGCTGGAGACTGACCAGGGGCAGGTGCGCTTTGAAATCAATGAAGACAGCGCAAACAATCTTCTTGACGAGGTCCTGGCACTCTTTGGCGTACCTCGCCCGCCATCAGCGGACTTGAAGACCGGCGCGGGCCTTTGACAGCGAGAGGCTGATCTCAAAGGTTCTTGGCGTCGCTCATTTCCTGTCTGAAAACACCTACCCCTGCGCCGGCGGCCGAAAGGCCTCGCGGATGGCGTTGGACATGCTTTCGACGATCCGCCTGTTGCCCCGTGGTCTGGTTTTCATCACGACGTTGGAAAAATCGATGACGTCGTAACCGTCGGCGGTCGTCAGTTCCCGGCATCCGGCGGGGATGCTGCTGCGGGTCAGGGGCGCGATGGCAAGGCCTGACGTGACCGCGGCGATCAGGCCGCTGCTGGTGCGGCTGATATAGGCGACGCGGCTTTCCCTGTTGCGCTTCGTCAGGCTCCTGAGCGCCAGTTCATCGCACCATCCGTTCTTCAGATAGGTGTAGGTGGCGATCGGCAGCGGCTGGCGTGTGTGGGCGCAGTGCTGCTCGGAGGTCACCCAGACCGTCGGGTCCACCATCAGCACTTCGTTGCGCGTCGGGCCGCCCGGCTCGAAGACAACGGCGATATCGATTTCGCCTGCATCGAGCGCTGCGAGGTTGGACATCGAGACACCCTGCTGCACGGTGACCTCGACGCCCGGATGAACGGCAGCAAAGGCGCCCAGCGCCTTCGGCAACGTCGAGTTGATATATTCCTCCGAAATGCCGATCCTGACCGAGCCATCAAGGGCGGGAAGCCGGATCGATGCGGCCGTATCGTCCAACAGCGTGACGATGCGGCGGGCATTGTCCAGCAGCCGTATTCCGTGGCCTGTCATGTTGACGCCGCGCGACCCGCGCTCGAACAGCGTCTCGCCCAAGATATCCTCGAGCTTCTTGATCTGCATGCTGACGGCCGACTGCGTCCGGCCAACGGTCTCGCCCGCCTTGGTGAAATTGCCGCTTTCGGCAACGGCCACGAAGGTGCGCAGGAGGTCGCTTTCGAGAGGAGGAAACATCGTGCCAGCCATCATGTTTTCTGATGATAGGCATATTCGCAATTCGTTGGATTGATGTCAATGAACGTCCGATACTCCATGCGAACACGTCGGAGTTTCCGGATATGAAGCACGATTACAGAACGCGCAATTGGCACGGCAGACTGAGCAGATGGGTTTGGCACGCGCTTGGGCGATGGCGGCAGAAGCGTCTGGCCCGACTGGCCTTCACAGGGATATTGCGGTGCAAAAACGCGCATCTGCTCGATGATATCGGTGTGAACAGCATGGATGCCGGCCGCGAACCGGCGCATAGCGCCGGGCGGCATCGTTTCTGGATGCTATGAGATCAGGTCCATTCGGGCAGCGCGGAAGATTGCCTCGGCAACGTTGCCCGCCTGCAGCTTGCGCATCGCGGAGGCGAATGCCTGTTCGACCCTCTCGTGACAAATATCTGTTTCGCGGGTGATGTCTTCCCGGGTCCTGCCGCGCGCGGCCAGTGACAGGCAACGCAGTTCCAGGGGGTCGAGCTCCTGTAGCATCTTGTCCTTCATGGACATATCCGGCTCCGTCTTAAAGCTGAACAGTTCCCCCGCATCGCCGGAAGCGGGCATCGAACTGTTTCCTGTCGCGGCTCTCTCTTGCACTGAGGCAAGAAGGCGCGAAAGGGGAACCGGTTTGCATCATGAACAGACCTCTAAGATCGTGCCAGTTTGGGAAAATGCGCGGGTTTCGTCGCAAAAAGTCGCATATGCGCCGGCTGAGCGGTTTCCTTGTCCCGGCTTGATGCACTAGACATGGACACTGGCAGACGGGAGAGCATGGGCATGACACCGAGGGAACTGAAAGCCACGTTGCGTTTGGAACGTCTGGCACTGCGCGATTCGATGACGGAGGAGGCGCGCATCGGTGGCAGTCTGGCGATGCTCGACCATGCCGGCGACACGATCGAATTTGACCCTGGGCAGGTGATTTCCGGCTTCTGGCCGATCCGTTCGGAGGTCGATATCCGGCCGTTGATGGCGCGCCTGCGCGAGCGCGGCGCCCGGCTTTGCCTGCCGGTCATCCTGGACAAAAAGACAATCGTTTTCCGCGAACTCGTACCTGGCGCACCTATCGTGGAAACGGGATTTGGCACCACCGGACCGGCTGCGGATGCACCGGTTCTCGATCCCGACATCATGCTGGTGCCCTTGTCCGCCTTCGACAGGACGGGTCACCGGATCGGCTATGGGGCTGGATATTACGACCGCGCCATCGAGCGCTTGCGCTTGAAAGGCCATATGCCAAGGCTGATCGGGATTGCATTTGACTGCCAGGAAGTGGCATCAGTGCCGGCGGAGCCGCATGATGTGGCGCTGGATGCCCTGCTGACCGAAAGCGGGCTCCGGATCTTCGGGCTAGGAATAAGCAAATATGAGACTTTTGTTTCTGGGTGACATGGTTGGCAAGACTGGCCGGACGGCGGTCTGGGAAAAACTGCCTGGCCTGATCAGCGACCTGAAACTCGATTTCGTCATCGTCAACGGCGAGAATGCCGCCGGCGGGTTCGGCATCACCGAAGATATCTTCCTCGAGACCATCAATGCCGGCGCCGATGTGGTCACCACCGGCAACCATGTCTGGGATCAGAAGGAGGCGGTCTCCTTCTGCCAGCGGCACGACCAGTTCCTGCGCCCGGCGAATTACCCGGCCGGAACCCCCGGACGCGGCTCAAACCTCTATTTCGCCCGCAATGGCGCCCGCGTGCTTGTCGCCAACGTGATGGGCCGCGTCTTCATGCATCCGGAACTCGACGATCCCTTCAAGGCGGCGGAAAGCATTCTGGCTGCCTGCCCGTTGAAAGAGCAGGCCGACGCGATCGTCTTCGATTTCCATGCGGAGGCGACCAGCGAAAAACAGTGTTTTGGCCATTTCGTCGATGGCCGCGCCAGCTTCGTTGTCGGTACGCATACCCATGTGCCGACAGCCGACGCGCAGATCCTCAATGGCGGCACGGCCTATATGTCGGATGCCGGCATGTGCGGCGATTACGATTCGTCGCTTGGCATGGAAAAGGAAGAGCCGCTCAACCGCTTCATCTCAAAAATGCCGAAGGGCCGCTTCGAGGCCGCCTCCGGGCCAGCGACCCTCTGCGGCGTCGGGGTCGAGATTTCCGATCGCACGGGTTTGGCCGAGCACATTGCACCGCTCAGGATCGGGCCGCGGCTGTCTGAAACCATCCCGGCGTTCTGGGGCTGATGCAGGTTTCCGTCGTCAATCTGTCGAGGCGAGCAACATGGGCAGATGACGCGATTGTGAGCGGCGGTCTTGCAATCCGGGCTGGACCTCGCGCCTGACCTGCCTATCCTCAAGGCCCATGCAAATCCTTGAACTGCGAGGTGCATGATGCCGCGATTGATCCTGCTTGCATTTGCCGCCATCGCTCTTCTGCATGCCCTCTGGCCGATGCCCGCCCATGCGCAGAGTGCCCGCCCGCCGGTCAGCCAATGCCAGGCGATCGCGCAGTCTTTCCCCGGCGTCACCTTTGCGAGCTTCAAGCCGTCACCGGCCCTTGGCGTTCAGGCGGCTGCCGGCGACGAAGTGACAATCACCTATGTCGGCCATTCGACATTCCTCATCGAAACACCCGGCGGTGTGTCGATCGCCACGGATTATAGCGGCTGGTATGCACCACCGAAGGTGCCGGACGTGGTGACGATGAACAAGGCGCATTCCAGCCATTATACACTGACACCGGATCCGGCGATCAAGCACGTGCTGCATGGATGGGGCGACAACGGCCAGCCGGTGGATCACGATGTCGTCGTTGGTGACGCCTATATCCGCAATGTCACGACGGATATCCGCTCGTTCGGCGGAGCGATGGAGCCTGACGGCAATTCGATCTTCATCTTCGAGATCGCCGGCCTCTGCATCGGCCATCTCGGTCATTTGCACCATGAGCTCGACGACACGGACTATGCGGAGATCGGGCGTCTGGATGTGTTGATGGTTCCGGTCGATGGCGGCCTGACAATGGGGGCGGAAAGCATGAGCCGGGTGGTGACGCGGCTGCGCTCGTCGCTGATCCTGCCGATGCACCGGCGCGGTCCGCCGGTCACCAGTTTCCTTCAGATGTTCGGCGATGGTTTCGACAAGAGTTTCGCGGCGCAGGCCAGCGTGACGGTCTCCATGCGTTCCTTGCCAAGCAAGCCGCTGATTTATATCCTGCAGGGTGTGTGACCCTGGGATTCATGGAATGAAGTTTTTCGCAACCTGCCTTCTTACCGTTCTTTCCATGACAAATCAGGTTCTGGCCGATGGCGCACCGCCACCGCGATTGCCGATGGCGGAAGGCGACAAGAAGCCTGTGACGGTGCCGGAAACCAAATCGTTCGGTCGGCAAGAGGCGTTCGTGCTGCCCTCCGGCAATATCGGCTGCATCTATACGCCTGAAGGCGGGACTAAGGTTTACCAGCCCGCGGACGGCGGTCCGGAACTGTCCTGCGACCGCATCGAACCGCGGTATGTGCGCGCAACGCTCCCCCGCAAAGGGGATGCGACGCTCGTCAAGGATGTCGGTGACCAGAGCTGCTGTCCGGCAGGTCCCGTGCTCGACTATGGCCAGACCTGGACTGCAGGACCGTTCTCCTGCCTTTCGACCCGCACCGGCCTGTCCTGCGAACGAAATGACGGCCATTCATTCTTCCTCAGCCGCAAGCGCCTTGCCGCCAACTAAAAGCCCGCCAACTGAAAAAAGGCGGGCCCTTCTGGACGCAAAGCCTCAATGAAACTATAAGGCGCCCAATTCCAAACATGACTAGCATGAGAAGAGGGCGCCATGGCCGGCCATTCACAGTTTAAAAACATCATGCACCGCAAGGGCCGTCAGGATGCCGTGCGGTCGAAAATGTTCTCCAAGCTCGCGCGCGAAATTACCGTTGCGGTCAAGGGCGGCCTGCCCGACCCGACGATGAATGCGCGCCTGCGCCTGGCGATCCAGAATGCCAAGGCACAGTCGATGCCGAAGGACAATATCGAGCGCGCCATCAAGAAGGGCTCCGGTGCCGACGGCGAGAACTACGAAGAAGTCCGCTACGAAGGCTATGGTCCGGGCGGCGTTGCCGTCATCGTCGAGGCCTTGACCGACAATCGCAACCGCACCGCCTCCAACGTCCGCTCGACCTTCACCAAGGCCGGCGGCGCGCTTGGCGAAACAGGCTCGGTGTCCTTCTCCTTCGATCGCGTCGGCGAAATCTCCTACAAGCTTTCGGCCGGCGATGGCGACACGGTGATGGAAGCGGCAATCGAAGCCGGCGCCGATGACGTCACCACCGACGAGGACGGCCACTTCATCATCTGCGGTTTCGAGGCGATCGGTGACGTTTCCAAGGCGCTTGAATCCACGCTCGGCGAAGCCGATACCGTCAAGGCGATCTGGAAGGCCCAGAACACCGTTCCGGTCGATGAAGAGCGGGCCCAGTCGCTGATGAAGCTGATCGATACGCTGGAAGACGATGACGACGTGCAGAACGTCTACACCAACTTCGAAGTTTCCGACGAAGTGATGGCCAAGCTTTCGGCCTAAACCAGACTGCATTGCGCCGGTTCACGTCATCGCCTGTCGGAATTGGCAAGCCAGTTCCGGCAACTGGGCATTAGGCTCCTCTTTATTTCAAGAGGATGTTGACCATGCAGACTGTGACGAAACTTGCGGCGCCTGTGCCTGCGGAGGGTGATCCGGCAACACTGGATGGCTGGGTCGTCGTGGCCGGTACGCCGTCGATGAAAACCTGGGCGCTGCATACATCGTCGGACGGTTCGATGGTTTCCGGTTATTGGGAAGCGACGCCCGGCACCTATCACGCGACCTACACAGCCTATGAATTCGTGCACATGATTGCCGGCAAGATCATCATCACGCCGGATGGCGGCACCCCGGTTACGGTCGCCGCTGGCGATGCCTTCGTCGTCGAGGCCGATTTCAAAGGCACATGGGAAATCCTTGAAACGGTACGCAAGCACTTCGATTTCAAGGTCTGAAGCCCCATCCAAAATTGCGTAAAATTGATACCCTGGAATTTCTCCGGGGTATTTTTATGCCGCCTTTGCCAGTTGCTGCGCGTGTTTTCGTTCGGCTGTTTTGTGATGGCACCCTTCCTACCGATAGCCGGTCGCGTCCGCCGGTTTGCCGGCGTCCTGGACTTCACGGATATAACGCCAGCAGTCGGGCCTCGATCCGTCAAGATCGTTGAAGCTGTACAGCTTTGCCAGTTCGCCGCTGGACACGGCGGTGCCATTCCATCGGGCGCGGTCCGGATCTTTGGCGAGTGCTGCAACGGCCCGCCCGATGAACCTCGGTGTCTCCGATATGATGAAATGCGGCACCTTTTCTGTCGCATCGCGCCAGTTGCCTTCGGTCACGCCAAATGCTTCCAGCATGATTTCCGATCGTAGCCAGCCCGGTGTCATGCAGACCGATGTGGAGCCGTGCGGCGCGAGGTCCTTGGAATGCGCCCATGCCATGCGCGTGATGGCCGTCTTGCAAAGGTCGTAGAAGGGCGAGATCCGGTAGGTCGCGGCGTTATACTCCGGGGTCCCATCGGTGACTTCGACCAGAAGCCCTCCCGACTGGGCAATAAGCAACGGAAGGGCGTAGTGGGCCGTTATCAGATGCGTGTCGAGCGACAGCCGCAGCATGCGCAGACCCTTTTCCAGGTCATGCTCCCATACCGGTTTGTTCCACTCGATCAGGTGTTCGCCGCCCCATATGTCATTGACGAGAATGTCCAGCCGTCCTTCATCCCTTTGGATACGCGAAACGAGATCGCTCACCTCGGCCGGGACGAGATGATCGACACGCACGGCGATGCCGCGGCCGCCTGCGGCGGTCACCTGTTCGGCAGTCTCTTCTATGGTTTCCGGGCGGCCATATTCAGATTGCTGGGCGCGAGTGGTGCGGCCCGTTACATAGACCGTCGCGCCGGCGGCGCCGAGTTCGACGGCTATACCGCGTCCGGCACCACGGGTCCCGCCCGCTACCAGGGCGATTTTTCCTTTCAACGACATTCGTCCCTCCCTGAACCATTCTGGTGTTGCCGGATGCATGGGGGTCTGTAAATAACGCTCCGGCTCTGTGTTATGCCGCCTTTGCCAGTTCTTGCCGTGCTTCTGCGAAAAGCCGCACCGATTTCAGCCGGGCATCCATGTCGTAGATCGGCATGGAGACGATCACTTCATCCGCGTTGGTCTGATCGATGAACCGGTCGAGCTTCGTCTTGATCGTTTCCGGCCCGCCGACGACCGCATAGGTCATGGCGTGATCGACGAAGATCTTTTCATTGTCGCTCCACAGGCCATCCATCGAATCCACGGGTGGCGGAAACTGGCCGCGGGCGTTGCGGCGCAGCGCCACGAAAGACTGCTGCATCGAGGTGAAGAGGTGGTTGGCCTCGTCGTCGGTATCGGCAGCGACGCCCATGATGCCGACCATGGCATGCGGCTTGTCAAGATATTGCGACGGTTCGAAACGCTCGCGATAGATTTCCAGCGCCGACAGCAACATGTCCGGCGCGAAATGCGAGGCAAAAGCGAAGGGCAGGCCGAGCATGCCGGCCAGATGCGCGCTGAAATGGCTGGAACCCAGCAGCCAGATCGGCACGTTGCTATCGGCGCCGGGCACGGCGATCAGGTCCTGGCCGTCCTTGACCGGCCCGAGCAGGGCCTGCAGTTCGACCACATCGTTTGGAAAATTGTTGGCGCTGGCTTCCATGTTGCGGCGAAGTGCTGACGCGGTGCGCATGTCCGTTCCCGGCGCGCGGCCAAGGCCGAGATCGATGCGGTCGGGATAGAGTGCTGCCAGCGTGCCGAACTGCTCGGCGATCACCAGCGGCGAATGGTTCGGCAGCATGATGCCGCCGGAACCGACGCGGATGGTCTTGGTTCCAGCCGCCACATGGGAAATGACGATGGATGTTGCCGCGCTGGCGATCCCCTTCATGCCGTGATGTTCGGCGAGCCAAAAGCGCTTGTAGCCAAACGCTTCCGCCTCCTGCGCCAGCCGCCGGGAATTCTGCAGGGCATGGGAGGCGTTCGATCCTTGCGTGATCGGGGAAAGGTCGAGGATCGAAAAGGGCACCATGGGAAAAGCCTTCGATGAATGGAGCTGATAGAAGCCTATGTAAGATCGAATTCTGTAAATCCAAGTCTCAGTGGTGAAATGCGGCACCTGAGGCATGGCTCTCAAATTACTACGGATGTTTTTGTTTTGTTCACATTTTGCTGGCAGCGTCCGGGCATGAGTATTAAGCTTCCCACCATGCACAATACGATTCGTATCATCGGTATCGATCCAGGCCTCCGGCGTACCGGTTGGGGCATCATCGATACGCTTGGCAACTCGCTGCGCTTTATCGCTTCCGGCACGGTCACTTCCGATGGTGATATGGATCTGGCCTCGCGGCTCTGCCAGCTGCATGACGGCCTGGCCGATGTGATCCACACCCATAAGCCCGACGAGGCAGCCGTCGAGCAGACCTTCGTCAACAAGGATGCGGTGGCGACGCTGAAGCTCGGCCAGGCACGCGGCATCGCCATGCTGGTGCCGGCACGCGCCGGTCTTCAGGTGGCCGAGTATGCGCCGAATGCGGTGAAAAAGGCCGTGATCGGCGTCGGTCACGGTGAAAAGCAGCAGATCCACATGATGCTGAAAATCCTGATGCCGAAGGCCGAATTCAAGGGCAACGATGCCGCCGACGCCTTGGCGATTGCCATCTGCCACGCCCATAACCGTGGCGGCGCAAGGATGCGCATGGCGGCGCTGGCGGGCTGATTTGTTCTTGACTTGTTCTTTTGGTAAGGATATTTCTTACCTTGAAGGAGCAAGACCATGCGTGTCACATCAAAAGGCCAGGTAACCATTCCTCGGGATCTGCGGGAACTGGCGGGCATAGCGCCCAACAGCGAGGTCATTTTCGCAATGGAAGGTGGCAAGCTCACGATCGCTCCGAAGGACGGAAAACAGGAGCTTGAAGAGCGCATTCGCCTGGAGCGGTTCCTTGAAACTTTGCAGCGCCTGGAGGGCACGGGCAATCAGGAGATTGATGCTGACAGGCTCATGGAAATGACGCGGGATCGTTGATCGGATGGCGACCTTGGTGGATACGAATGTCCTGGTCGATATTGCCGTTCGGGATCCAAATTGGCACATTTGGTCCAAAGCCCAGGTCCTTGCAGCGGTAAAACGGGGTGCGGTTGTTATCAACCCGGTCATCTATTCGGAGTTTTCCGTGCGTTACGAGCGTATGGAAGACGTCGATTATCTCCTCCCTGAAACGGACTATAGCCGCGAGAACCTGCCCTGGAGTGCGGCGTTTGCGGCAGGCGTTGCGTTTCGCAGATACAGGTCGGCTGGTGGCGGGCGTGAGCGGGTGCTGCCGGATTTTCTCATCGGCGCGCATGCCGCCATCCGGGGGCATAGCCTTTTGACCAGAGATCCAAAAGGCTACCGGATGTATTTCCCCTCCGTCGAACTGATCACGCCGGAAACTCACCCATGAAGGATGTTGCGCCATGATCGGCAAGCTCAAGGGAACGATCGACGAGATCGGTGACGACCATGTCGTCGTGGATGTGCATGGCGTCGGCTATGTCGCTCATTGCTCGTCACGGACATTGTCGAAGATCGGCTCGCCCGGCGAGGCTGTCGTGCTGTTTATCGAGACCTATGTGCGCGAGGATCAGTTGCGGTTGTTCGGTTTCCTCTCAGTGCTGGAGCGGGAATGGTTCCGGCTGCTGCAGAGCGTGCAGGGCGTCGGCTCCAAGGTGGCCCTGGCGGTTCTCTCCGTGCTGACGCCGGGCGAATTGGCCAATGCCATCGCGCTGCAGGACAAGACGGCCGTTTCGCGGGCGCCGGGCGTGGGGCCAAAGGTTGCCGTGCGCATTGTTACCGAACTCAAGAACAAGGCGCCGGCCTTTGCCGGCGAAGCGAGTGCCAATATCGGATTGAAGCAGGAACTGGGCGAGGGCGTTGCCTCCGCGCCGGTCTCCGACGCGGTCTCGGCGCTGAGCAATCTCGGCTATTCGCGCGACCAGGCGGCCAATGCGGTGGCCGCGGCGCTGAAGAATGGCGGCGAGGGGCTGGACAGTGCCAAGCTGATCCGGCTGGGGCTGAAGGAACTGGCGCGGTGACTTGGAGGAATTTTGAAATTTCCGCCAAATCTGATATTGTCAGCTAAATTTAATTTTTTCCGAAGGATCCGCCGATGCAGTGGGAAATGACCATTTCCGCCAAGGGGCAAGTCACCATCCCGAAAGAGATGCGTGAATTGCTTGATCTGCGGCCGGGGGATCAATTGATCTACAGCATTATCGATGGGCACGTTGCCGTTACACCGAAGAATGTCGATTTCAACGATCTGGCCGGTCTTTTGGGCAAGGCACCAAATGGTCCGGCCAGCTTGGAGGAAATTGGCCAGACGGTACTGAAGGCTGCGGGTGCAAATGTGACGGATGTGAAGGACGATGCGGCGACGGGCGTTGCGGCATGAAGACCTTTGGTCTGGACACCAATATCGTTCTGCGGCTCATCGTTGATGATGATCCCGATCAGCGTCGTGCCGCTTTGACCTTTGGCGCTGGCCTTGGCCGGGAACACAATGCTTTTCTGTCGTTGATCAGCCTGGTTGAGCTGGACTGGGCGCTGCGATCACAATACGGATTTCAGAAAACAGATGTGGCAACAGCGATTGGCAAGCTTTTGCATACGCGCGGATTGACTGTAGAACAGCACAGCACGGTCATTCAGGCTCTCAGGCTGGTGGAGATCCACAATGCGGATTTTGCCGATACCTTGATCGCCTGCCGCTCGCTGGACGAAGGCTGCGTGTCCGTCAAGACATTCGATAAAAAGGCCGCAGGGAAAATACCCGGAATGGAACTTCTCGCATGACCGATGCCGCACGTTTGATCACGCCTGAAAAGCGCGGCGAGGACCTCGATACAACGCTGCGGCCGCAGACGCTGGACGAGTTTACCGGCCAGGCGGAAGCGCGTGCCAATCTGAAAGTGTTCATCGAGGCGGCAAAGAACCGCGGCGAGGCGCTGGATCATGTGCTGTTCGTCGGCCCGCCCGGTCTCGGCAAGACGACGCTGGCGCAGATCATGGCCAAGGAGCTGGGCGTCAATTTCCGTTCGACGTCCGGCCCGGTGATCGCCAAGGCGGGAGATCTTGCGGCACTTTTGACCAATCTTGAAGACCGCGACGTGCTGTTCATCGATGAAATCCACCGGCTCAATCCGGCGGTCGAGGAAATCCTCTATCCGGCGATGGAGGATTTTCAGCTCGACCTGATCATCGGCGAGGGGCCGGCGGCACGTTCGGTAAAGATCGATCTGTCGAAATTCACGCTGGTCGCGGCCACCACCCGGCTCGGACTTTTGACGACCCCGCTGCGCGACCGCTTCGGCATTCCGGTGCGCCTGAGCTTCTACACCGTCGAGGAACTGGAGCTGATCGTCCGGCGCGGCGCCCGCCTGATGGGGCTTGGCATCACCGATGACGGGGCGCGTGAAATCGCCCGCCGGGCGCGCGGCACGCCGCGTATCGCCGGGCGGCTGTTGCGCCGTGTGCGCGATTTTGCCGAAGTCGCCAGGGTCGAAGCCGTCACCAAGCAGATCGCCGACGAGGCGCTGACCCGGCTTTTGGTCGACAATATGGGGCTTGATCAGCTCGACAAGCGCTACCTGACCATGATCGCGCTCAATTTCGGCGGCGGTCCGGTCGGCATCGAAACCATTGCCGCAGGGCTTTCCGAACCCCGCGATGCGATCGAGGACATCATCGAGCCCTACATGATTCAGCAGGGGTTCATCCAGCGGACACCGCGCGGGCGTATTTTGACCGCAAATGCATGGAAACACCTAGGACTGCAGGTGCCAAAAGATCTGGAAGCCACCCAGTTCCGCCTGTTCCAAGAGGATGATTGATTGATTTCCCGGCGCGGCTTTTTAAGGACGGTTGGAAGCCTGATGCTGACCGGCATAGCGACTGGCGCTTATGCCGTTGGCATCGAGCCGGTCCGGCAGCCGCGCGTCCAGCGCTATGCCCTCGTGCCGGACAGGTGGCCGGCCGGACTGAAGCTGAAGCTTGTTGTCCTCGCCGACATTCACGCCTGCACTCCCTGGATGCCGCCACAGCGGATTGGCGAGATCTGCAGGCAGGCCAATGCGCTGGGCGGTGACATGATCCTGCTTTTAGGGGACTTTCTATCCGGCATGCGGATAAGGACAGGTCATGTGGCACCGGAAGACTGGGCGCGTGAGCTTGCCGCGCTGTCGGCGCCGCTCGGCGTTCACGCCGTCATGGGCAACCATGACTGGTTCGATGATCCCGGTGCAATGCTGGCCGGGAAAGGACCGACACTCGTTCATACGGCGCTCTCATCCATCAATATCCCTGTCTATGACAACCGCTCCAGCCGTTTCGAAAAGGATGGCGAGGGCTTTTGGCTAGCAGGCCTGGCCGATCAGATAGGCCCCTGGCCGGGCCTCGACGATCTGCCTGCCACCATGGCGCAGATCGCGGATGACGCGCCTGTCATCCTGATGGCGCATGAGCCGGACGTGTTTCCGCAAGTGCCTGCCCGGGTGTCGCTGACGCTTTCGGGGCATACGCATGGCGGACAGATCCGCCTGTTTGGCTATTACCCTTTCGTTCCTTCCCGTTTCCACAGCCGTTACGCCTATGGCCATATCGTCGAGAATGATCGCAACCTGATTGTTTCCGGCGGTCTCGGCTGCTCGATCCTGCCTATTCGTTTGGGTTCACCGCCGGAAATCGTCGTCATTGATCTTGGATAGTCCATGTCTCACAAGGTGCCTGTCAGGCCAGGTTTTCAACCGTCTGCCGCAGCAGTTCCATGCCGCCGGGCTTCCAGCCCAGCGCCTCGATCTTGCAGGTGCCCATCGGGTTGCAGGCGGCCATATCGCCGGCGGCGGGCAGGGGGTGGGGACAGTGCGTGACCTGCTGCAGGATCGACAGGATTTCCCGGTTGCCGGTCAAACTGTCCGAAACGTTGAAGGTCTCGCCATTGATCCGAGCGGCGTCTGATTCAAGCATCAGCCGTACTGCCCGGGCGGCATCGTCACCATGCACTTCGGTGCCGGCCCGGGGCGCGATGGGCTTGCCTGCCAGGTAGTCTTCGAAGAGCCTGGCCCATTTGTGCTGCCGGCCGGGTCCCGCTGGCCCATATATGCCGGTTGCCCGCAGGCTTGCGGTGACGAAGCCGTGACCGCACAGCGAGAGCAGACTGCGCTCCGCCTGCAGCTTGACCTCGCCGTAAAGCGTGTCCGGCTTGCCGGGCATGTCCTCCTTCAGCACGGTGCCTGACGGCTGCGGGCCGTAGGCGGCGCGGCTGGAGAGGAAAACGCAACGGCGCACACCGGCATCGCGGGCGGTTTCGAAAAGCCGCACGGTGCCGTCCAGATTGGTCCGCTGAAACCCCTTGGGATCATCGCCTTCGCCGCCGCGATATTTGCCGGGCACGTGGTCGAAGGCGGCATGGACAAAATAATAGACGCGATCGAAAGCCTCGATCTGGTCCGCTTCCGGATCGAGCCGCAGCGGCACGAAAGCAACATCCTTCGAAAAGAAGCCGGGATTGGGCGCGGTACGGCCGCCGACGGTGACCTTGTAACCGTTGGCCAGCAGGTGCTCGACGATGAAGCGGCCGGCATAGCCGGTGCCGCCGGAAACGAGAACGCTTGTCATGAGCTTCCTGATTTCAGTCCGGATTTGGCAGGCTCGGATTGGACAGATCGGCAATGTCCGGAATATCCTCGCCACTGAAGAAAGCATGCCAGAGATTGATCAGCGGGCGCAGCTTTTCTACTTTCGGATGGTCCTTTTCCCACGGTTTTTCGTACTGATAGTGCAGGACGCCGATCGATGGCCAATCCCAGAGCGCCGGCATGTTGAACCAGACATATTGCAGCATGTTCATCGTGACAGGGAGGCCATGCCATTCCGGGAAGAAATTCTGCAGAAAAGTCTGGTCGGTTCGCGGCCAGAAGGCATCGGGCGTATCCAGGTGCGCCAGCATGGCTTTGAACGTCTGAAGCGACGGCGTGGCGACAAAGACCCCGGAGTTCAGCCGATGGAAGTCGGCAAGGCTCTCATAGACATTAGGGGCTGCGGAAAATTCTGGATAGTCGAAGTAACGGTCGATGTTTTTCAGCACCAGCGCATCGGCGTCGATGAAGATGCAGCGTTCGTATTCGGTCAATTGCCAAAGCCGAAGCTTGCAGAAATTGTCGAGCGGTGAATGAAAATCCGGCTTGCGCCCCTTGGTGAAGGGGGCTGCATTGTGAACGTTCTTGCGGGCATGGCGTTCATTGAAGCCGTCCGACAGCGGCAGCAGGCCGGTTGCAACCAGCCGGCAGCCAAATTCGCCAAGCGGTGCAAGAGCGTGCCCGTCGATGCCGCCGGTGTGGAGAACGACGATATCGGCCGTAGTCCCGGTCATCCTGATCGAGCGGGCCAGAGCCGTTGCGCCCATTGCGTAATCGGCATTCGTCACCAGCGTCACGAATGCGTGCCGCGATCCGGCAGGGCCGGAGGGCGCGACACCTTCTGGAGCACAATCGGGCTGCGTCATGAAACCGATTTCAGCCTTCTTCCTTCCGGATCATGGTTGATCTTGGCAGCAATATCCCTGGTCCAGGCCGAAACGGCCGGCACGCGGCTGCGATCGACGCGGTAGGCGTATTTCTTGCCGACATCGACGATTTCCGCAAGCAGGCCGTCCTGTAGCGTCGTCGGCTTGAGGCCAAGTTCGCGGAACTTTTCGTTGCGCACGACCAGATCGTTTTCCGCTGCTTCCTTGCGCGGATTGGGCAGCCAGGCGATGCCGGAACCGGTGAGGCCGGCGATCATCTCGGCAAGGTCGCGAATCCTGTGCGTCTCGGTCATCTGGTTGAAGATCTCGACGCGGGCACCGCGCTGCGGAGGTTTTTTCAGTGCCAGCTCGATGCAGCGCACCGAATCCTGGATGTGGATGAAGGCGCGGGTCTGGCCGCCGGTGCCGTGCACGGTCAGCGGATAGCCGATGGCCGCCTGGATGAGAAAGCGGTTGAGCACCGTGCCATAGTCTCCGTCATAGTCGAAACGGTTGATCAGCTGTTCGTGGCGGCGGGTCTGCTCGGTGTGGGTGCCCCAGACGATACCCTGGTGCAGGTCGGTGATCCGCATGCCGTCGTTCTTGGCGTAGAACTGGAACAAGAGCTGATCGAGGCACTTGGTCATGTGATAGATCGAGCCGGGATTGGCCGGATAGAGAATATCCTGTGTCGCCGTCTCGCCGCTTTCGGTCTCGATGCCAACAGGCAGATAGCCTTCCGGAATAGCGGCGCCGACCGTCGAATAACCGTAGACCCCCATCGTGCCGAGATGGACGAGATGAGCATCGAGGCCGATTTCGACCAGAGCGTTCAACAGGTTATGGGTGGCGTTGACATTGTTGTTGACGGTGTAGTTCTTGTGCCTGTCGCTCTTCATCGAATAAGGCGCTGCGCGCTGCTCGGCAAAATGGATGACGGCGTCCGGGCGATTGTCAGCGAGCCAGTTTTTCAAGAGTTCGTAGTCGCGGGCGAGGTCGATCAGGTGGAAATGGATGCGGCGGCCGGTCTCGGCATGCCAGATGCGGGTGCGTTCCTGAATGGAGTCCATCGGGGTCAGCGATTGCACGCCGAGTTCCGTATCGATCCAGCGGCGCGACAGATTGTCGAGAATGTGGATATCGTGTCCTAAATCGGACAGATGCAAGGCTGTCGGCCAGCCGACAAAGCCGTCACCGCCAAGGACTGCAATCTTCATGCGCCAATCTCCTGTGGGATGGGAAGTGATGCGCTGGTGATAGGAGAACATTGTGACAAACCTGCAATGCTTGCAAAACCCGTTTGGTTCCTGCACAGGAAAAAGAATAATTTTGCGAGGACGCGCATGACTTTGATTTCTCTGGCTGGTGAGCTGTCAGATGGCGGGCACCGGCTCGTTCAACGGGTCTATTACGAGGACACCGACTTTTCCGGCGTCGTCTATCACGCCCGTTACCTGCATTTCATGGAGCGGGGCCGCACCGACTATTTGCGCCTGCTTGGGGTCGAACAGGCGACGCTGGCAATCGAGGGCGATACGGAAGGCCTGGTTTTCGTCGTCCACCGCATGGAGATCGATTTCAGGCAGCCGGCGCGCATGGACGATATCCTGACGATCACCACCGCGACGGAAAAGGCCGGTGGCGCCAAGATGGTGCTGAACCAGGAAATCCGCCGTGAGGGCACGTTGTTGATTGCCGCCAAGGTGATCATCGCCGTCATCAACGGACAGGGGCGGCCGCGGCGCTTGCCGGAGAGGCTGGGCAAGAAGTTTCTCGGGCAGGGCTGATACCAAGTCTCTATCATCGAGACTTGGTATGAGTTTCAGCCCTTAGCCTCGACTGCTTTCAGCATCGCCTTGGTCAGGCTCTGTTTCCAGTCCTTCGCCTCGGCCCAGGGATCGATGCCGCTCTCCAGGCGTTCGATGATGCCGGGAATGTGGAACCCGTTGGCGGCGTCGAGATCGTCAAGTTCGTCCCAGCTGACGGGCGTGGCGACCGGTCCGCCGGCGCGGGCACGCACCGAATAGGGCGCAACGGCGGTAGAACCGCGCTCGTTGCGCAGCCAGTCGATGAAGATGCGGCCCTTGCGCTTGGCCTTGGACATGGTCGCGATGTAATTCTCGGGATCGCTATCGGCGATTTTTGCCGAAAGACCCTTGGCGAAGGCCTTGGCGTCCTCCCACGGCGCGCGGCGCGACAGCGGCACGATCACATGGATGCCCTTGCCGCCGGAGACCATCGCGACTGATTTCAGGCCCAGCGTCTCCAGCGCGCCGCGAAGCGAGACGGCGGCCTGCTTGACTGTTTGGAAGGTGACGCTCGGATCCGGATCGAGATCGAAGACGAGCCGGTCGGCGGCGTCGAGCCTGTCGATGGTCGAACCCCAGATGTGAAGCTCGACCGTGCCCATCTGCACGGCGGCCACCAGGCCCTTCGCATCATCGACGTAAAGATAGTTGGCGATATCGCCATCGGATTCCTTGATCGGCACCTGATGGATTTCGTCCGGAAAACCGTCGCCGGCGTGTTTCTGGTAGAAGCACTGATGATCCGGTCCCTGCGGGCAGCGCAGGATCGAGGCGGGGTGATTGGCGGCGAAGGGCAGCATCCGGTCGGCCACGACCCCGTAGTAGCGGGCAAGATCGATCTTGGTAATGTCGGGATTGGAAAAGAGCAGGCGGCCGGCATGGGTGATGCGGATGCCAAGTACTTCGCCGTCGGCATCCCTTTCCTTGCTGGCCGGGCGTTTCTTGTGCGCAGCCGGCTCGGATTTTTCGGCGGGCGCCGGTGCTTTGTTGGTCTCGGGTATCACGGCGGAAGCCTCCTTGTCCTCGCGCAGGCCCTGAAAGGACCCGTGGCGGATATGACCGTCATCGGTAAACTCGGCGAAATCGATTTCCGCCACAAGCTCCGGCGTCAGCCAGACCACATCGCGGGCAATGTCGTTCGGAACGGCAGAGAACGGTGACGTCTTGCGTTTCAGCTTGGAAAACCGGCCGGCCAGGTCAGCCATCGTGTCTTCATCGAAACCGGTGCCGACGCGGCCCTGATAGATGAAATTGCCACTGACATAGGCGCCGAGCAGCAGGGAGGCGAAGGCGCGGCCGCGCTTGTCGGAGGGTGAATAGCCGCCGATGACGAATTCCTGCCTCCTGGTGCATTTGATCTTCAGCCAGCTGCCGACGCGACCTTCGCGATAGGGCGCACTGGCCTTTTTGGCGATGATGCCTTCCTGCCCGGCCTTGCACATCGCCTGGAATACCTTTTCGCCATTGCCGCGGACATGCTCGCTGTATTGAACCGCACGGCTTGGGCCCAGCGTTTCCAGCAGGGTTTTCAATGCCTGCTTGCGTTCAATCAACGGTTCCTTGCGCAAATCCTTGCCGTCAAGGTGCAGCAGATCGAAGGCGTAAAACCGGGTCTCACCACCGGTCTTGATCGCCTTCTGCAGGGCGGAGAATTTCGAGCCTTCTTCTGAAGCCGCCACGGCTTCTCCGTCGATCAGTGCGCTGTCGCAATCCAGCTTGGCAAAGCCGTGGGCGATGTCGGGGAATTTTTCAGTCCAGTCGAGCCCCGTGCGGGTGAAGCAGGTAACGCCCTCCTTGCCGATGGCGATCATCAGCCGGTAGCCGTCGAACTTGGCTTCGTTCAGCCAGCCGTCACCGGCGGGTGCATCGGCGGTGAGGGTGGCGAGTTGCGGTTTGAGGAAAGCGGGCGACTTGCCTTTCCGCTCACGGCGTGCCGGCGGCACGGACTTTTCCTTTGCAATGGCACCCGCCTTGACATTGGCGGCAGCACTTTTCCTGGATTCCCAGATATGGGCCTTCTTTTCCCCCTGTCCGGCGGCAATCTCCTGCATCGAGCGGCCGGTTTTCACGCTGGTCAGGTTTTCCGTCAAGAGGCTTTCGCCGTCGTCGCTTGTCTCGCCGTCATGCTCCTTGATCAGCAGCCAGTTCTCGCGTTTTTCACCGTCGCGCGGCTTCATCCGCACCAGCGTCCAGCCGCCTTGCATGCGCTGACCGTGAATATGGAATTTCAGCTTGCCTTCCTTCAGGCCCTGGTCGGGATCGTTGTCCGGCTCCCACCAGCCGGTGTCCCACAGCATGACGGTGCCGCCGCCATATTGTTTCTTGGGGATCGTACCTTCGAAGTCGCCATAGGCCAGCGGATGATCTTCGGTGCGCACGGCAAGACGTTTGTCTTCCGGGTTGATACTCGGGCCGCGCGTCACCGCCCAGCTTTTCAATACGCCCTTCCATTCCAGCCGGAAATCATAGTGCAGCCGCGTCGCGTCATGTTTCTGCACCAGGAAGAGCTTTCCCGTCTTGGACCGTTTTGGTGCGCCCTTCGGTTCGGTGGTCTTGGTGAAATCGCGCTTGCGGTTGTATTCGGAAAGGGGGGCTTGATGCTCGGCCATGGCGGTGCCTCAGGCGGACTTTTTCTTCGAGGCGGCTTTCTTCGGCGCAGCCTTCTCGCCGCTGCCTTCGAGGCTCTTCTTCAGCGCCGACATCAGGTCGACGACATTGTCGCCACGCTTGCCTGTGTCTTTCTCTTCCTCAACCTCGATCTTTGCCTTCTTGCCCTTCAGCTTTCTCTGTACGAGCTCCTTGAGCGCCAACGAATAATTGTCCTTGAACGTCGTTGCGTCGAACGGTGCCGTCTTCTTGTCGATCAGCGCCGTTGCGACCTCCAGGAGGTCCGCATCCGAGGTTTTGCCGGAAAGGCCGTGGAACATCGGGCCGGCCTTGTGCAGCTCATCGGCGTAGTGCAGCGTTTCCAGAAGAAGTCCGTCATCACAGGGTTTGATGGCGGCGATATATTCGTGTCCCCGCAACGTCAGCTGGCCAAGCCCCACCTTGCCCGACTTGCGCAGGGCATCCCGCACCACCCGATAGGCGTCTTCGGCGAGGTCGTCGGCCGGAACGACGTAGTAAGGTTTGTCATAGTAGATCGGCGAAATTTCCGAGGCATCGACGAACTGGATCAGTTCCAGCGTCTTCTTCGTTTCAAGCTTGACGGCATCGATTTCCTCCTGCTCGAGCAGGACATACTTGCCGCTTTCATACTCGTAGCCCTTGACGATCTCGCCGGTATCGACGGGTCCAATTCCCTCGACGACCTTGTCATAGTGAATGGGCTTGCCTGAGGGTTCGTGGATTTGGCGAAACGCAAAGCGCGCGCCGGTCCTGGTGGCGCTGAACACTTCGATGGGTATGGAAACGAGGGAGAGGCGCAACTGCCCTTTCCACAATGCACGCGATACCATGTCTCCACCTCTTCCATATGCCGAGTTTTAGTGCGGAATATTCGTAGCGGTCGTACCGCGGGCAAGCAGGCGCTCCAGCGCCGCCACGTCCTCGCTGGTGATGACCGGGACGGGATCGGACACCATGGCCTGTAGCACGTCCGGCGAGATGGCGCCGTTTTCGATTGCCCATTCCAGCGCTTCGCGGGTTTCGCGCTCAGCCCTCAGCTGCGCGTAAAGCGCAAGGATGAGGCGGTCGCGATGATCGAAATGCGGCCCGGAGGGACGTTTGGACGGTTTTTTCGGCGTGATGGTGCTCATGGCCGCCTAACGCGGCGCGAAGCGGATTGTTCCGGCGAGCAAGTCGTTGGCAAGACTTCATTGCAGTGCAGTATAGTAACACTCCCTTAACCATAATGATGTCTTAATGCCCATATTAGGGTTTTGTGCAGTGCACGTCATCCTTTCACCAAGATTGAACGCAAGAAGGCAGACAGGAAGCTTAAAGACCGGCATGAGGCCGGTTATCGGCAGCTGCCGGGTCAATCTTGCAACAATGACGTTTGAGCACCCTGGCTGTGAGCATGAGACTGCTCTTGCCGGGCGTTTGGATTCGGGGATTTGAGACTATGGAACAGGTTGGATTGGCTGCGGCGACGACAGACGTAACGCTGTGGTCGCTATTCATGGAGGCGGGCTTCGTGGTGAAGCTCGTCATGCTGGGACTGATTGGCGCTTCGGTCTGGACCTGGGCGATCGTCGTCGACAAGACGCTGAAATTCGGCAAGGTGCGCCGCCAGCTGGACGCCTTCGAACAGGTGTTCTGGTCCGGCCAGTCGCTGGAAGAGCTTTACCGGACCCTGTCCGACCGGGCGACATCCGGCATGGGCGCGATCTTCGTCTCCGCCATGCGTGAATGGAAGAAATCCTTCGAACGCGGCGCCCGCTCGCCGATCGGCTTGCAGATGCGTATCGACCGGGCGATGGATGTCACCCTGTCGCGCGAAGCCGAAACGCTGGAAGCGCGGCTCGGCTCGCTGGCCACCATCGGTTCGGCCGGCCCGTTCGTCGGCCTGTTCGGTACGGTCGTCGGGATCATGACCTCGTTCCAGGCGATCGCCGGCTCGAAATCGACCAACCTTGCAGTCGTTGCCCCCGGTATTGCCGAGGCGCTTCTCGCCACTGCGATCGGCCTTCTCGCCGCTATTCCGGCGGTTATCGCCTACAACAAATTCTCCGCCGATGCCGGCAAGTTGACGGCCCGCATGGAAGGTTTTGCCGACGAATTCTCGGCCATTCTTTCGCGCCAGATCGATGAGAAGCTGCAGCCGCGCCAAGCTGCACAGTGATGGCCGCGCAGTAACAGCCTGAGCGGCACGAAGACGGAGATAGACCATGGGTATGTCAGCAGCAGGTGGATCGAAGGGTGGCGGTAGGCGCCGTGGCGGCCGCGGCCGTGGCGGCAAGGCCGTCATGAGCGAAATCAACGTCACGCCGTTCGTCGACGTCATGCTGGTTCTCCTGATCATCTTCATGGTTGCCGCCCCGATGATGACCGTCGGCGTGCCGATCGATCTGCCGGAAACGCAGGCCAAGGCGCTGAATGCCGAAACGCAGCCGATCACCATTTCTGTGAAGAGCGACGGCCAGGTCTTCCTGCAGGAAACACCGATCCCGGTCGAAGAGGTCGCAGCCAAGCTCGAGGCCATCGCCACGACGGGCTACAGCGAGCGCATCTTCGTGCGCGGTGACGCGACATCGCCTTACGGCGTGATTGCCGATGTCATGTCGCGCATCCAGGAAGCCGGGTTCAAGAATATCGGTCTCGTGACCCAGCCGAAGAAGGGCCAGTAGAGCGCGTCCGATGAAGAGCAGTCTCATCACCTCCGCTGTGCTGCATGGCCTGGTTCTCACCTGGGCGCTGGTGTCGCTTGGCAGCCCCAAATCGTTCGAGGTCTCCAGCATGGAGTCCATTCCGGTCGATATGGTGTCTGTCGAAGAGCTGACCCAATTGCAGCAGGGGGACGAAAAGGCTCCGAAGTCGGAAAAGCCGTCGCCCGTTCCGACAAAAAAGCCGGCCGAGATCAACGACGGTGAAAATATCGGCGACAACAGTGTCGATCTGAAAACACCGCCGAAACCGGAATCCAAGCCGATCGAGAAGGAATCGACCGGTGCGATAAAGTCTGAAGAAAAGCCCCTGCCGACTCCCGAACCGGTGAAGGAAGACACGCCCGAGGTGACCGAGGAAAAGCCGGCATCCGAGCCTGCGACGGAAGTCGCTGCGCTGCCGGAGCCGAAGCAGGAGGTCCAGCCCGACCCCAAGCCTGCGGAAACCCCGGCCGAGGAGAAGCCTGCGGAAAATCCCGATGCCGAAGCCTTGCCGGACAAGGTTCCGACACCGATGGTAAAGCCCAAGGTGGAACAGCAGGCGCAGACGGCCAAAACGCCCGATCGCAAGAACGAAGGAAACAAGACGGAAAAGAAGAAGACATCGACGGCCATGAAGTCGGATTTCGACGCCGATCAGGTGGCAGCCCTTCTCAACAAGCAGGATTCGTCGGGCGGCGGCAAAAAACGGTCCACCGAAACGGCTTCGCTCGGAGCGAAGAAAACGACCGGCAATACGCTGTCCGCCAGCGAAATGGATGCGTTGCGTGGACGGATCGAGAACAACTGGTCCGTTGTCGCCGGTATCTCCGGTGCCGAAGGGCTGACGATCACGGTTACGATGCAGCTCGACAAGAATGGCGAGATCATCGGACGGCCAGAAGTGGTTGCGTCCGGCGGAACGGATGCCGCGCGGCGAACCTTCGAGGGAAGCGTGCGGCGGGCCATCATGAAATCTGCACCGTTCGATAATCTGCCCGCAGACAAATACGATTCCTGGAGCGAAGTGGTCGTCAACTTCGATCCGAGCTCCATGCTTTAGAACATCACACGAATGAATGGCTGAAAGGCTCCGTTACAATGCTGAAACGCAACCCCTTCCGTTTTTTGATCGCGCTCGCGGCGATGGTCACTCTGGTGATCGCTCCCGCGTATGCGCGGGTGGAAATCAATATCAACAAGGGCAATGTCGAACCTTTGCCAATCGCCGTCACCGACTTCCTGCAGGGTGAGCTGGGCCAGAAGATTTCCGACGTGGTGGCAGCCGACCTGAAACGCTCCGGCCTGTTCGCGCCGATCGCCAAAAGCGCCTTCATCGAAAAGATCACCAATCCGGATGCCGCTCCGCGTTTTGAAGACTGGAAGGTCATCAACGCCCAGGCCCTGGTCACCGGCCGTGTCACCCAGGAAGGCGACGGCCGTTTGAAGGCCGAGTTCCGCCTGTGGGACTCGTTCGCCGGCCAGCAGATGGCAGGCCAGCAGTTCTTCACCCAGCCGGAAAACTGGCGCCGTGTCGCCCATATCATCGCAGACGCGATCTATGAGCAGATCACCGGTGAAAAGGGCTATTTCGATACCCGCATCGTCTATGTCGCCGAGAGCGGCCCGAAGACGGCGCGCAAGCGGCAGCTGGCGATCATGGACCAGGATGGCGCCAACGCCCGCGGCATCACCAATTCCAACGATATCGTGCTGACGCCGCGTTTCTCGCCGAACAAGCAGGAAATCACCTACATGTCGTTCGAGGGCAACGAGCCGCGCGTCTATCTGCTGCAGCTCGAAACCGGACAGCGCGAAGTGGTCGGCAATTTCCCCGGCATGACCTTTGCACCGCGCTTCTCGCCGGACGGCCAGCGGGTGATCATGAGCCTGCAGCAGGACGGCAACGCCAACATCTATACGATGGACCTGCGTTCGCGCACCACGACACGCTTGACCTCGACCGCGGCGATCGACACATCGCCGTCCTATTCGCCTGACGGCAGCCAGATCGTCTTTGAAAGCGACCGCGGCGGCCGCCAGCAGCTCTATGTCATGGGCGCCTCGGGCGGCGGACAGAACCGCATCTCGTTCGGCGACGGTGCCTATTCGACCCCGGTCTGGTCGCCGCGTGGAGACCTGATCGCCTTCACCAAGCAGTCGGGCGGCAAGTTCTCGATCGGCGTGATGAAGCCGGACGGTTCGGGTGAACGCATCCTGACCACCGGCTTCCATAACGAAGGCCCCACCTGGGCCCCGAATGGCCGTGTTCTGATGTTCTTCCGCCAGAATGCCGGTGCCGGCGGCCCGCAGCTCTATTCGATCGACCTGACCGGCTATAACGAGCAGGTGGTCCAGACCAAGGGCTTTGCGTCCGACCCGGCCTGGTCGCCACTGCTCGAATAGCATTTGCCGGTGCGGCGGGAAATATGGCGAATTTGCCGCTTTCTCGCCGCAAAGGACTGATCTAGCAACCCTTCGAGCCGATTTTTGACAAACTGTTAACCATATCCGTTGAAATGGCATTAACCGCTTCCGGTTACAGTCTGGCAACCCTGAATTTAAGACCATCCAAGGAGAACGGCCCATGAGCCGCATTCACGCCCAGGCCGCAGGCCGCATGCAATCCATCGCTCGCAACCCGATCATGATCGCTCTCTTTGCCAGTCTGGCGCTTGCTGCCTGCGCCAAGAAGCCGATGAACAGCGCCGGCGATCTCGGTCTCGGTGCCAACGCGGCGACCCCGGGTTCGACACAGGACTTCACGGTCAATGTCGGCGACCGCATCTTCTTCGATACGGACTCCACCTCGATCCGCGCCGATGCCCAGGCAACGCTCGATCGTCAGGCGCAGTGGCTGGCCAAGTATCCGAACTATGCCATCACGGTCGAAGGTCATGCCGACGAACGCGGCACCCGCGAATACAACCTGGCACTGGGTGCGCGCCGTGCGGCATCGACCAAGGACTACCTCGCATCGCGTGGTATCCCTGCCTCCAAGATCAAGACGATCTCCTACGGCAAGGAAAAGCCGGTCGCCGTCTGCGACGACATTTCCTGCTGGTCGCAGAACCGCCGCGCCGTTACGGTTCTCGGTGGCGCCGGCATGTAATTGCCGGACCTTCGATACTCTCTCGAAAAGGCGGTCATTCGGGCCGCCTTTTCTTTTTTGTCACACTTTGACCGAACTCCGTTGCTTTTTGAGGCCAATTGGAAAACTGTGCGGCAATCATCCAAAGACCGATTTGAACCCGGTTCGGGTGAGAGTGGATATACAAACAGGACACATGACATGAAACATTTTGTCGTGGCGGGATTGATCGGCCTGACTGCCTTTGCGGGGTTTGGACAGACAGTGACCGCCATGCCGCTTTCCGCGCTGTTTAACCGCGCAATTCACGGCGAAGCCCAATCGCCGGGCAAGGCGCCGCTGCTCAAGGTCCAGTCGAGTGAGGTTGGACGTATCGGGCAGCTCGAGGAACAGATCCGCTCGCTCAACGGGCGTATCGAGGAAATGAGTTTCCAGCTTTTGCAGATGCAGGAGCAGATCCGCAAGTTCCAGGAAGACAACGAGTTCCGCTTCCAGGATCTGGAAAGTGGCAAGTCGGGTTCCACCAAGAAGAGCCAGCTGGAAACACCGCGCACCGACGATCAGGCATCCGGCACCGCGCCGGCAACGACTGATCAGGCAACGGCAACCGATCCCAACGCAGGTTTGGGATCGGATACCGCTGCCGCCGGTGCCAATACCGGCGCGCCGGCATCGACGCTTGGCCAGATCGTTTTCGATGAAAACGGCAATCCTATCGCTGCGAACCAGGATACGTCGAGTCTGGAATCAACGCTTCCCGGTGTCGATCAGGGCATCAACCAGACACCGGACAGCCAGCAGCAGACGGCAGCGCTCGACAATCCCGGCGATCTCTATCAGTCGGCCTATGGCCATGTCCTGACGGGCGATTACGGCCAGGCCGAAAACGAATTCCGCAGCTATCTCGAAGCATTCCCGAAGGGCGAAAAAGCCGCGGATGCAAGCTTCTGGATGGGTGAGGCCCAGTATTCCCAAGGCAAGTTCAACGATTCCGCCAAGACATTCCTGAACGCGCACCAGACCTACGGCAAATCGCCCAAGGCCCCTGAAATGCTTTTGAAGCTTGGCATGTCGCTGGCCGCGCTCGACAACAAGGACACGGCCTGCGCCACGCTGCGCGAGGTCAACAAGCGCTATCCGAAGGCTTCGCAGGCGGTGAAGACCAAGGTTGCCAGCGAACAGGGCCGCCTTGCCTGCTGAGGCGGACCGCGCCGCGCCGCACGCCGCCGTCGAAGCGGCAAAGCAGTTTCTCTCCACGTTCAAGGCCCCCGGCATGATCCTTGCCGCTGTTTCCGGCGGCAGCGATTCAAAAGGCCTGCTTCTGGCGCTTGACGAAGCGATCACGCGTGGCGGCTTCCCGGCTTTTTCCCTGTCAGCCTGTACCGTCGATCATGCGTTGCGGCCTGAATCCGCTGAGGAAGCGCGCGCTGTTGCTGCCTTTTGCGCGGAAAGAGGCATTCCCCATATCACCCGCCACTGGCAGGGCGACAAGCCGGCGACCGGCCTTCAGGCCGCCGCGCGTGCCGCGCGTTACGGCCACCTGGCCGATGCGGCAGAGCAGGTCGGCGCGTCCTGCGTTGTCACTGCCCATACCGCCGACGACCAGGCTGAAACGATTGCCATGCGGCAGAGCCGCTCGAAGCCGGATGCCCTTGGGCTCGCCGGCATGGCCGCGGGAGTGCTTGTCGATCGCCGCGCCTGGGTGCTGCGGCCGTTTCTTTCTCTTAGTCGGACCGATATCCGCGACTATCTTTCCGCCCGGGGCGAGGGGTGGTTCGACGATCCAAGCAACGCCAATATGCGTTTCGAGCGCGTGCGTGTACGCCACGCCCTCAGCGGCGCCACCCCTTCGACCGCCGCTGTCTTTGCCGCCGCGGCCAATGTGCGCCGCCGCTCGAGCGAGCATGTCGCCAGTCTGCTTGGCGCGCAGGTCAGTGTTTCCGAAGGTCTTGTGGCGCGGCTTGAACCGGCGCTGGCCATGAACATGGCCGATGCGGACAGCCGGCGGGCCGTTCTTTCCGTCGCCGCGGTCGTCGGCGGCCGCCAGCATCTGCCCGGCCGCGAAACAACCGCGCGGCTTGCAGCGCTTCTGAGCACCGGAGAGCGTGGCCGTCTGACCGCCGGCCGCGTGGTTTTCGATTGCCGCCAATCAGGTCTCTACCTCTATCGTGAGGCGAGGGGGCTTCCGGAAATCATCGTCAAGCCCGGACGGAAAACGATTTGGGACGGCCGCTTTCTTGTGACAAACGACAGCGCAGAGCAGATCACGATCCATGCCGGAGGCGAAACGGCGGATTTGGGCGCGAGACTGATTGCCGCAGGGCTTCCGGACGCTGTGGTCAAGCGCGCTGTCCGATCAGCTCCTGTCTGCTCACGATCCGCCGCTTCGGGCGAAAGCGCAGATATCGCAGTGCAGCTGGCGCCAAAGCCTTGTTTCGAAGTCAGTATCGGCCTTTACGACACCTTTTTGCCGTGTTTCGACCTGATGATGGCCAATAGTATCGCTGCGCTCTTTGGCCGTGACCGGT
The DNA here is from genome assembly GCF_025847205.1 of Pararhizobium sp. YC-54. GTDB lineage: Bacteria > Pseudomonadota > Alphaproteobacteria > Rhizobiales > Rhizobiaceae > Pararhizobium. Next base: position 255,624 of record NZ_JAOYTH010000004.1, read on the forward strand.
ATCTTGCTCCTCCGGTTCACGATGTTTTGACGGAAAAGACAGGTTGATCCTGAGTCTGCCTTGGCAAGCCGCTTACGCAACCCTATGTTAGGCGCAAGAATGCAGCCACAAATCATTGCAGGTTGCGACAGAGGTTCCGGGGAGTTCGATGAACCCTAATTTCAGAAATTTTGCACTTTGGGCAATCATTGCTCTGCTGCTGATCGCGCTGTTCAGCATGTTCCAGCAGCCGACCGAGCGTACCGGATCGAAGGATGTTCCCTTTTCCCAGTTCCTGAAGGATGTTGACGGAAGTCGCGTCAAGGAAGTGGTGATCACCGGCAACAAGGTGATCGGCTCCTATACCGAGAGCGGCGCAACCTTCCAGACCTATGCGCCTGCGATCGACACGGCGCTCACCGAGCGCATGGAAGCCAAGAACGTGACCGTGACGGTTCGCCCCGAAACCGATGGTTCCTCCGGCTTCCTCAGCTATGTCGGCACACTTCTGCCGATGCTTCTTATCCTCGGCGTCTGGCTGTTCTTCATGCGCCAGATGCAGGGTGGCTCCCGCGGTGCGATGGGCTTTGGCAAGTCCAAGGCCAAGCTCCTGACGGAGGCCCATGGCCGTGTCACGTTTGACGACGTTGCCGGCGTGGACGAAGCCAAGCAGGACCTTGAGGAAATCGTCGAATTCCTGCGCGATCCCCAGAAGTTCCAGCGCCTCGGCGGCCGTATTCCGCGCGGTGTGCTGCTCGTCGGCCCTCCCGGAACCGGTAAGACGCTGCTCGCGCGCTCGGTTGCCGGTGAAGCCAATGTTCCGTTCTTCACGATTTCCGGCTCGGATTTCGTCGAAATGTTCGTCGGTGTCGGTGCATCGCGTGTTCGCGACATGTTCGAACAGGCCAAGAAGAACGCGCCCTGCATCATTTTCATCGACGAAATCGATGCGGTCGGCCGTCATCGTGGCGCCGGTCTCGGCGGCGGTAACGATGAGCGCGAACAGACGCTCAATCAACTGCTCGTCGAAATGGACGGGTTTGAAGCCAATGAAGGCGTCATCCTGATCGCCGCGACCAACCGTCCGGACGTTCTCGACCCGGCGCTGCTGCGCCCAGGCCGCTTCGACCGTCAGGTCGTCGTGCCGAACCCGGACATCAACGGCCGCGAGCGCATCCTCAAGGTTCATATCCGCAACGTGCCGCTGGCACCGAATGTCGACCTCAAGGTTCTGGCCCGTGGTACGCCCGGCTTCTCCGGTGCCGACCTGATGAACCTTGTCAACGAAGCTGCCCTGATGGCTGCCCGCCGCAACAAGCGCGTCGTCACCATGCAGGAATTCGAAGACGCCAAGGACAAGATCATGATGGGCGCGGAACGCCGCTCGTCCGCCATGACCGAAGCCGAAAAGAAGCTGACTGCCTATCACGAAGCCGGCCACGCCATTATGGCGCTGAAGGTTCCGGTCGCCGATCCGTTGCACAAGGCGACGATCATTCCGCGCGGCCGCGCGCTTGGCATGGTCATGCAGCTTCCCGAAGGCGACCGCTATTCGATGAGCTACAAGTGGATGGTTTCGCGTCTCGCCATCATGATGGGTGGCCGCGTTGCGGAGGAAATCACCTTCGGCAAGGAGAACATCACTTCCGGTGCTTCTTCCGATATCGAGCAGGCTACCAAGCTTGCGCGGGCGATGGTCACGCAGTGGGGTTTTTCCGATCAGCTTGGCCAGGTCGCCTATGGCGAAAACCAGCAGGAAGTTTTCCTCGGCCATTCTGTTTCGCAGTCGAAGAACGTTTCCGAGGCGACGTCGCAGAAGATCGATAACGAAATCCGCCGCCTGATCGACGAAGCCTATCTTGAGGCCAAGCGGATCATTACCGAAATGCACACTGAGTTCGTTGCCATCGCCGAAGGTCTGCTCGAATACGAGACGCTGACTGGCGACGAGATCAAGGCCTTGATCCGCGGCGAAAAGCCGGCGCGCGACCTTGGCGACGATTCCCCGCCGCATCGCGGTTCGGCCGTCCCTTCGGCTGGTACCAAGAAAGACGGTTCTGTCGGCAAGGGCGATGAGGCGGAAGGCGGGTTTGAGCCGCAGCCGCAATAGTCTTTACGCAAAGTCGAAAACTGAAAGCCATCCGCCGCGCCTTGATGCGCGGCGGTTTTTGTTTGTGTCCAACGGCTCCGGCTTGGTAACGCGCTGTAATGAATTCTGATGATACAACGGGATGCTGTTACAGAAGATTTATGGCATGACGTAGCGCAGGCCGCTCAAAGGGATGTATCGGATTTTGGCGCAACTGCAGTCATGACTGAGAACTTGAGTGCTGCGGAGGAACGGTCGTTCAAGACTCCCGGCGACGGTTTTCTGGCAATGACCCGTTGGGCTCGATGTGAAATGCAAGGCGATGCCGCTGGACGCGCTCTATGATGAGCTGCCGGGAGCCTTGATAGGAATTGGAGTTTTTATGGCGCGTAAATATTTTGGAACGGATGGCATCCGCGGACAGTCGAACCTGTTTCCGATGACGCCGGATCTTGCCATGCGTGTCGGCATCGCCGTCGGTACGATCTTTCGCAACGGCGCGCACCGTCACCGGGTTGTGATCGGCAAGGACACGCGTCTGTCCGGCTATATGCTGGAGAATGCGATGGTGGCCGGCTTCACCGCGGCTGGGCTCGACGTTTTCCTGCTGGGTCCTATACCGACCCCCGGTGTCGCGATGCTGACGCGCTCGCTTCGTGCCGACGTCGGTGTGATGATTTCGGCCTCGCATAATCCGTTCGAGGACAATGGTATCAAGCTGTTCGGCCCGGACGGCTACAAGCTTTCCGACGAGATCGAAGCGCAGATCGAGGATCTTCTCGACAAGGACATGACGGCGCAGCTCGCCAAATCGCACGAAATTGGCCGGGCCAAGCGCGTCGAAGGCGACATCTACCGCTATATCGAGCACGCCAAGCGCACGTTGCCGCGCGACGTGACGTTGCAGGGCCTGAGGGTCGCCATCGATTGCGCCAACGGTGCTGCTTACAAGGTCGCGCCTTTGGCCCTTTGGGAACTCGGCGCCGACGTCGTGACCATCGGCAACGAGCCGAACGGTACCAATATCAATCTCGAATGCGGCTCGACCCATCCGGCGGCGCTCTCGAGGAAGGTGCACGAAGTGCGTGCCGATATCGGCATCGCGCTGGATGGCGATGCCGACCGTGTCCTGATCGTCGATGAGCACGGCACGGTTATCGATGGCGATCAGCTGATGGCGGTGATCGCCAACAGCTGGGCGGAGGATGGCGTGCTCAAAGGCAATGGCATCGTCGCAACGGTGATGTCCAATCTCGGCCTGGAGCGTTACCTTAACGGCCGTGGCCTGGATTTGCATCGCACCAAGGTCGGTGACCGCTACGTGGTCGAGCACATGCGCCAGCACGGTTTCAACGTCGGCGGCGAGCAATCCGGCCATCTGGTCCTCTCCGATTTCGGCACCACCGGTGACGGTCTGGTCGCCGCACTTCAGATCCTCGCCTGCGTCAAGCGCCAGGGTAAAACCGTCAGCGAAGTTTGCCATCGTTTCGACCCCGTGCCGCAGGTCTTGAAGAATGTCCGGATATCGGCCGGCAAGCCGCTCGAAAATGCCGTTGTGCGCCAGGCGATCGCCGATGCGGAATCCGAGCTTGCCAAGAACGGCCGCCTGCTGATCCGGCCGTCCGGCACCGAGCCGCTGATCCGCGTGATGGCGGAAGGCGACGACCGGGGCCAGGTGGAGCGTATCGTCGATGAACTGATCGGCGTGATCGGCGGCGTGCGAAACGTCGCCTGATCTGCTCTATCCAAATAAGACTTGAAGAGGCCGGGTTTTTCCCGGTCTTTTTTTGTGCGTTGTTAAGAGATCGCCTTACTTTACTTAACAGAAAAGCCAATTCATTAACAGTTACGGTAAATTTTTGTAGTTAATCAGACCTTAACCTTTCCTGTCCATGATCCGTTCCAACACCATTTATTGGAGGCCGGTCTTTCGGCTGACCAAGCAGCAAGAAATATTGGAGTGTGGCCATGAAGACTATTTTGATTGGCGTTGTTGCAGCTATGCTCGGCAGCACCGCGACCTTTGCCGCGGATCTTTATGAGCCGCCTATCGAGCCGGTTGCGGAACCGGTTCAGATCGTCGAAGCCAGCGGCTGGTATCTGCGCGGCGACGTCGGTTATGCCTTCACCAATCTTCGCGGCGCTCATTTCTACCAGGGCCCCGGCCGTTTCGTCCGTGACTTCGACGATGCGGATCTCGATGATACCTGGACGGTCGGCGTCGGCGTCGGTTACCAGATCAACAACTATCTGCGCACCGACGTGACGCTCGATTATCTCGGCAATGCGGATTTCGAAGGTTCGACGACGGGCAGCTGCGGTGTCGCCGTCGCCTGCACCTCGCGCGATGTTTCGGCGATTGCCGCCTGGAGCCTGATGGCCAACGCCTATGTCGACATCGGCACCTACGGTTCGTTCACCCCCTACGTCGGCGCCGGCATCGGCGGCACGCAGGTTCGGTGGGACAAGTTGCGCAATACCAGCTGCGAAACCGGCAATCCGGCCAATTGCGATCCGAGCTTTGAGCATGAGGGCCGCAGCAAGTGGCGCTTCACCTATGGCCTGATGGCCGGTACGGCGATCGACCTGACCTGCAACCTGAAGGCCGACGTCGGCTATCGTTTCCGTCACGTGCTTGGCGGCGACATGTTCGGCTACAATGCCAATAGCGGTCCCGGTTCCGACGAAGGCATCTATGTCCACGAAGCGCGCGCCGGTCTGCGCTATTCCTTCGGCGGTTGCCCGGAAGCCTACGTTCCTGTCGAGCCCGCAGTCTACAAATAAGAGCGTCGCGCTCCGCGTCTCGAAAGGCCGTCCGGTTTCCGGGCGGCCTTTCGGTTTTTTGGGTCCGCTTGGTTAAGAGGCATGCTTAACCCGAGGTTAACCGGTGGATGCGATATTGGCCCCAATAAACGCGGGCGATAGAAGTTTCCTGCGCCGTACATGGTTTTCCAAGGACAGCAAAAATGAAGTTGCGGCACACTCTCCTCAATGCATCTGCACTGATCCTGCTGTTTGCCGCCGGTCAGGCGATGGCGGCGGATCTTCTCGAAGCGCCGGAAGTCAGTATTTCGACCGTGGAGACGAGCGGCCAGGGCTTCTATCTGCGTGGCGATCTCGGTTACGCCGGGTGGACACGAGGCGGCGACCCGTCCCTGCGTCTGTTCGATGCCGGCACCGGCGCCACCAACTCCGCGTCCTTCGACAATGATTTTGACGAGCCGTTTTCCGGGACCCTTGGCGCCGGCTATCAGTTCAACGACATGTTCCGGGCTGATTTGACAGGTGACTACTTCGAAGGAGACGTTCGGGGAAGCGGCGAAGCGAGCATTCCGTGCGGCGGCGAAGCGGCTGGCACATCCTGCGCCGGCCGGCTCAATGCCGACTACAAGGCGATTGGCCTTATGGCAAACGGCTATGTCGACCTCGCGACAGTGGCCGGCTTGACGCCCTATCTCGGCGCTGGTCTCGGCGTGACGCAACTCCGCTGGAACGAGGTCGCCTTGCGCACCAGCTGCGTGCCGGGTGCTGCCGGCTGCTCCGGCGCTGCCCCGGTCAACCAGACCTTCGATGGAGACAGCAGCTGGCGCCTGACCTATGCGCTGATGGCCGGTGTCTCCTACAATATGACCGAACAGCTGAAGCTTGATGTCGGTTACCGCTATTCGCAGATCACCGATGGCGACATGTTTAACGGCAGTGATATCGACGGCCTCGACGACGGCCTCGGCCGTCACGAAATCCGCGCGGGTCTGCGGCTGTCGCTCTGGTAGGCAATGCCCGGCAGGCCGCGTGATGCTGCGTTCAGCGCGCCTGCGCCTTGATCAGGTCTACCAGTCCTATTTTTTTGGCGATCGTGACGGACCCCTCAATGGAAAGATGTCCGGTGTCCCGATAGAGTGCGATGCCATCCGCCGAGGTGTCGCACCCACCTGAATGGCACAGGAAAGGGTCAAACCGGATGACGGCGATATCGGCGGCTGAGCTGACGGCGCCGAGAACGCCGAGCACGGGTTTTCGCGTTCGCTCGTAGGACGCTTGACTGATCTGACACCCAGTCATTGCCCCGAGTACAGGAAGGCCTCGTTGCAGCCTTTCCGAGCATCTGCCTATATCCAGCCCGCTTTGCGGAGGTGGGGCGATAATGACGATTTTTTTCCCGGCGGCACGCACGGCATCGATGGTGGCCTTCAGGCCTTCCACAGCCCGTGCCTGCTGCTCGCCTTCAAGCAAATAGGGCTCGTTGGCATCCTTACGCACCAGCAGTTGATATTGCGTTGGATCAATATATTGAGAGAGCAGGCTGGAAAGCACAACGGTTTTGATCGAGCTGGTTGTTTGTAGGTAGGCAAGGACTGAATCGTTGAATGCGATGCAGTTGCGCGCCCAACTGACGTCATACGCGGTATTGTCTTCCTTAAAAACCGGCGCGACGCCAATCATTGGTCCGCATGCGCTGCGGGTTGCCTGAACAACGCCGCCCGCGTTCATGTCGGCACGAGCTATGCCGCCAAGCAGATGCATCGCGTAGGAATCGCCCCAAACCATCATCTCGGGCTTGTCGGCTGTCCTGCACTGGGGGATTGGCTTGAAATTGGCTGTGAACTCGCATTTTTCACTGAGGCCATGGTTGGCGCGGCGAAGTTCCGCATAGTCTATGGTTGGTGCCGTCGCGAAGGAGGCAGCCCTCGAAAGCAAGAGGACAACAAGGGAGGCAGCCAGGCTTGTCGCAAAAACCTTCAGCGGATTGGCGAGTGGCATAAAGCGCAACGGCTTTTCTATCGTGCGATTAAGAACCACCGCCAGAGCAATAGACAGCAGCAACAGGCCTGCGCGCCATACAAAAGGCGGGTGTTCGCTGCCGGCTTCGCCGAGCCATGAATTATTGAGGAACGCGAACAGCGGCCAGTGAACCAGATAGAGTGAATAGGAAATATCCCCGAATTTTCCCATGGCACCGATGAAACGCGATGCTGCGAGCAACGGGTGCCTTCTGAGAATGATCACAAGGGTTGCAACGCAGATGGCGAGCGCATTGACGCCGGGATGATGCCCGAACGCAGGGACGAACGGCAGGACCAGAAGGCAAACGACGGCGGGCCAGAAAGCCGATTTCAACCAACGCGGTGGAGAGCCGTTCTTCAACGATAACAGGGCGCCGTAGGACCCGATTCCAAGCTCCCAGGCGCGGGTCGGCAGCAGGTAAAAGGCTGCAGCCTGATTTTTTTGGGCGAGCAGCCAGCAGAATGTCAGACTGGCGACGATGACAGTCATCGTTGCCATTTTCCAGAATCGGCGTGGCAGACAATAGAGGGTTATCGGAAGCAGGAAATAGTATTGTTCCTCGATGGCAAGCGACCAGATATGCAGCAGCGGCTTGAGTTCTGACGCGCCCTCGAAATATCCCGATTGTCTGAGCAGGCTGAAATTCGCGGTAAACGTCAGGGAGCCGACGAGTTGCCGCTGGAAATCCCGCATTTCGCTTGAAGCCAGGAAAAAGGGAGCGAGCAATGCCGCACCCAGAAATGTTGCGTAGGCGGCGGGCAAGAGCCGCTTGGCGCGCCGGACGTAGAATGCCCACAGGTTGAACGTGCCTCCTTGAATCCCGTCGCGGATCAGGCCGGTGATGAGAAATCCGGAAATGACGAAGAACACATCGACGCCGAGGAACCCGCCGCGCGTGAAGCCGATATTGGCGTGGTAGAACAGCACGACCAGAACCGCAAAGCCGCGCAGAGCCTGGATATCGGCACGAATCTTGTGATCGTCACCAATGACGTTGTGAAGGGAGGAGGACGAAAGCACTGTACGTTGAATCCTGGCCGGTGATGCAGCCCCTCTACTCGACCGGCTCCCCATTGTTGTCAATTGCAATCGCAACTGGCAAGACAGGATGAGCGGAGCGAGATAGCTTTCATTCTCAGACAATACTCCCAGCGCCAAAAATCTTTTCAGAAACGACACATCATTCTTGACATCCCGGCCTGCCCGCCATATTCACGGCGGCAGGCCACCTCTCCCTAACGAGAGGCTTTCTATCTGGAAGGATAGCGTTGATGACGACCCCTGCGACACCGGAATTGCGTCCGGTCAATACCCATTTTTCTTCTGGTCCCTGCTCCAAGCGCCCCGGTTGGTCGCTTGATGCGCTCTCCGATGCGGCCCTTGGGCGCTCGCACCGTGCCAAGGTTGGCAAGAGCAAGCTGAAGCAGGCGATCGATCTCACCCGTGAAATTCTGCAGGTGCCGGCGGACTACCGCATCGGCATCGTGCCTGCCTCCGATACCGGCGCCGTCGAAATGGCGCTCTGGTCGCTGCTTGGGGCCCGTGGCGTCGACATGGTCGCCTGGGAAAGCTTCGGCTCCGGCTGGGTTTCCGATGTCGTCAAGGAGCTGAAGCTCCCCGACACCCGCAAGTTCGTTGCCGACTACGGCAAGCTCGTCGATTTCGCCCAAGTCGATTTCGACCGCGACGTCGTCTTCACCTGGAACGGCACGACCTCCGGCGTCCGCGTTGCGAATGCCGATTTCATCCCGGCCGACCGCAAGGGTCTGACGATCTGCGACGCGACATCGGCTGCATTCGCGCAGGACCTTGATTTTGCCAAGCTCGATGTCGTCACCTTCTCCTGGCAGAAGGTTCTGGGCGGCGAGGGTGCGCATGGCATCCTCATCCTCAGCCCGCGCGCTGTCGAGCGTCTGGAAAGCTACGAGCCGGCCTGGCCGCTACCGAAGATCTTCCGCATGACCAAGGGCGGCAAGATCATCGAGGGCATCTTCCAGGGCGAGACGATCAACACGCCGTCGATGCTCTGCGTCGAGGACTATATCGATGCGCTCAACTGGGCAAAGTCGCTCGGCGGCCTCAAGGCGCTGATCGCCCGGGCCGATGCCAATGCGCAGGCCATTCACGATTTCGTCGCAAAGACGGACTGGATCGCCAATCTGGCGGTCGATCCGGCAACGCAGTCGAACACCTCGGTCTGCCTGAAGATCGTCGACAAGGATATTGCTGCACTCGACGCTGCCGGCCAGGACGTCTTTGCCAAGGGCATGGTGGCGCTGCTCGAAAAGCAGGGTGTCGCCCACGACATCGGCGCCTATCGCGATGCGCCGTCCGGTTTCCGCATCTGGGCCGGTGCAACGATCGAGACGTCGGACCTCAAGGCGCTGATGCCGTGGTTCGACTGGGCCTTTGCGACCCAGAAGGCGACGCTTTCCAAGGCTGCCGCCTGACCGGCTTTTGGCCGCGCCAACAGGGCGCGGTCCTTCCACACCATTTCAATTTTTGACGAAACCAATGGAGGCCTCTCATGGCACCTCGCGTACTCGTATCCGATGAACTGTCGGAAACTGCCGTCCAGATCTTCCGCGATCGCGGCGTCGATGTCGATTTCCAGCCGCAGCTCGGCAAGGACAAGGAAAAGCTTGCCGCGATCATCGGCAACTATGATGGTCTGGCCATCCGCTCCGCCACCAAGGCGACGGAAAAGCTGATCGCAGCCGCGACCAATCTCAAGGTGATCGGCCGCGCCGGTATCGGCGTCGACAATGTCGATATCCCGGCCGCCTCGCGCCGCGGCATCATCGTCATGAACACGCCGTTCGGCAACTCGATCACCACGGCCGAACATGCCATCGCACTGATGTTTGCCGTCGCCCGCCAGCTGCCGCAGGCCGATACGTCGACACAGGCCGGCAAGTGGGAAAAGTCGAAATTCATGGGTGTCGAAATCACCGGCAAGACGCTCGGCGTCATCGGCGCCGGCAATATCGGCGGCATCGTCTGCGCCCGTGCCATCGGCCTGAAGATGCATGTGCTGGCCTACGACCCCTTCCTGTCGAAGGAACGGGCCGAGGAAATGGGCGTCACCAAGGTCGAACTGGACGAGCTGCTTGCCCATGCCGATTTCATCACCCTGCATGTACCGATGACCGACAAGACGCGCGGTATCTTGAACCGCGAGGCCTTGGCGAAGACCAAGCCCGGCGTGCGCATCATCAACTGCGCCCGCGGCGGTCTGGTGGATGAGCATGCGCTCGCCGATGCCATCAAGTCGGGTCATGTCGCCGGTGCCGGTTTCGATGTGTTCGAAGTCGAGCCTGCGACGGAAAGCCCGCTGTTCGGCCTGCCGAACGTCGTCTGCACGCCGCATCTGGGTGCCTCCACCACGGAAGCGCAGGAGAATGTCGCGCTGCAAGTGGCCGAGCAGATGTCGGATTACCTCGTCAAGGGGGCTGTCTCCAACGCCATCAACATGCCGTCGATCACCGCTGAAGAAGCACCGATCCTGAAACCCTTCATCCGGCTTGCCGATGTTCTCGGTGCCTTCGTCGGTCAGGTAACGGAAAGCGCCATCAAGGAAATTGAGATCCTTTACGACGGCGCAACGGCCGGTATGAACACCAAGGCGCTGACAAGTGCAGCGCTTGCAGGTCTCATCCGTAGCCAGGTTTCCGACGTCAACATGGTTTCGGCGCCTGTCATGATCAAGGAAAAGGGCATCATCCTGTCCGAGGTCAAGCGCGACAAGTCGGGCGTCTTCGACGGCTACATCAAGCTGACGGTGACGACGGCGAACCAGACGCGTTCGGTTGCCGGTACGGTGTTCTCGGATGGCAAGCCGCGCTTCATCCAGATCAAGGACATCAACCTCGATGCCGATGTCGGCAACCACATGGTCTACATCACCAACACCGACGTTCCCGGCATGATCGGCTTCATCGGCATGACGCTGGGCGATGCCGGCGTCAACATCGCCAACTTCCAGCTCGGCCGTCATGGCGCGGGTTCGGATGCCATCGCGCTGCTGTATGTCGATGGCGCGGTGTCTGAAGACGTGCTCGACAAGCTGCGCGCCAACCCGGCCATCCGGGCGGCAAAACCGCTGGTCTTCAACGTCGATTGATTTTCAGGGACTCCGGACAACTGATAGACAGACGCGCCGGACGACCTCCGGCGCGTTTGCCGTTGATGACGGTGGATGGAATGAGCGTGAAAGACCGCATCTACGCTGCCATCTACATGGAGCACGACTTGGTTGGTGCGGATCGGCGATAACGCTTTCTCTACTGCGTCCCGGCCTCTGCTGCCGGGCGAGGACGGCCGCGCTCCGCCACCGCGATGCCGCCCAGGACCAGCGCCATGGCGACGATATGGAATGTCTGCAACGCCTCGCCGATCAGGGCGATCGACAGCAGCGTTCCGAAGATCGGAATGGTGTTGATGAACAGGCCGGCACGGTTGGGTCCGATCAGCTCGACGCCGCGCACATAGAGGATCTGCGAGACCAGAGAGGGCAGGAGGCCGGCATAGGCGACGATGACCCATCCTTGCGTGTCGGGCCAGATCATCCGGCCGGCGGAAAACTCCCAGATGACCAACGGAATGCTGCTGACCAGCGCACCGAAGGCGGAGATCGCAATCAGGCTCTTCCAGTGGATTTCCGGTTTCCAGCGCAGCGCCACGGTATAGCCGGCATAGACGAGGACGGCGGCCATCATCAGCGCATCGCCCTGATTGAGATCGAGCGAGAGGAGCGTGGTGAGGTCGCCATGCGATGCGGTCAGCGCCACGCCGAACAGCGTTAGCGTGAACCCGGCGATCTGCGCTATCGAGAAGGCGGTGCGAAACAGCGCGTAGTTCATGGCGAAAATCACCATCGGGATGCCGGCCTGCTCGATGACGGCATTGATGGCGCTGGTATATTGCAGCGCGGAGTAGAGAAACGCGTTGAAGGCGGTGAAGCCGACAGTGCCGTAGCCCAGCAGAAGCAGCCAGTTCCTGCGGATCACCGGGAAATCCCGGCGCACCTGCGGGGCGGCGAAAATCAGAAGAACGACGCAGGCGATCACCCAGCGCATGCCGGTCAGCATCATAGGGCTGACATGCCCGACCGCCATTTTACCGGCCACGGAATTCCCGCCCCAGACCAGGGTGGTGATGCAAAGGATGATATAGGCTTGCAGATTGACGGGCACGGTATTCCTGGGCGATAAAAGACAGGGCGCTGTCCTGTCGGCTTTTGCCGGCGCAGCGTTGTCCGTGCATTGAATCAACCCGGATCACAGAAGGCAAGCCCGCATTATTGGCCCCTGGCAGATTTGCCTGTGCAACGAGGGCGTGACCGGTTCGAGCCGGCGGGGTTTGGACGTCGGCGGCCTCGCAGCCTATGGGCTTCAGGTGACCTGACGGTGCAAGGGGTGTACGATCGGGCATGAATATTAGGCCGATCCCGGCCGTTTATCAGTATCCAGGGCTAAATCGGTCTCGCCGAACAGCGTGCCAATGCAATCCCTGAGAGCTAAATGCCGTCTTTACCATGCAAAAACCCCGAATCCCGGCCTAAACAGGGTCGCTTTCCAAAAAACAAAACAGTATAGATGCGCGGGTTTGAAGACAGCGCATGACTGGCGCCAAGGAAACAGGAAATCTGAAATGACGAATGTCGTGGTGGTCGGATCGCAATGGGGTGATGAAGGCAAGGGCAAGATTGTCGACTGGCTCTCCGAGCGCGCCGACATCGTTGTGCGCTTTCAGGGCGGACACAATGCCGGCCATACGCTGGTGATCGACGGCACCAGCTACAAGCTGTCGCTGTTGCCTTCCGGCGTCGTGCGTCCGGGCAAGCTTGCCGTCATTGGCAATGGCGTGGTCATCGACCCGCATGCGCTGATCTCGGAAATCGAGAAGCTCGACAAGCAGGGCGTGTCGATCACGCCGGAAAACCTGCGCATCGCTGACAATGCGACGCTGATCCTGTCGCTGCATCGCGAACTGGACGGCATCCGCGAGGACGCTGCCTCCAACAGCGGCACCAAGATCGGCACGACGCGCCGCGGCATCGGCCCGGCCTACGAAGACAAGGTCGGCCGCCGCGCCATCCGCGTCATGGATCTCGCCGATCTCGACACGCTGCCCGCCAAGGTCGATCGTCTGCTCACTCATCACAATGCGCTGCGCCGTGGTCTTGGTGAAGCCGAGGTTAGCCATGAGACGATCATGACCGAGCTTTCCTCGATCGCTGCCCGCGTTCTGCCCTTCATGGAAACGGTTTGGCTGCTGCTCGATCGCCAGCGCCGCAAGGGTGCACGCATCCTGTTCGAAGGTGCGCAGGGCACGCTGCTCGACATCGACCACGGCACCTATCCTTTCGTCACCTCGTCGAACACGGTGGCAGGTCAGGCGGCTGCAGGTTCCGGCATGGGACCGGGTGCACTCGGCTATATCCTCGGCATCACCAAGGCCTACACGACCCGCGTTGGCGAAGGTCCGTTCCCGACCGAACTGCACGATGAAATCGGCCAGTTCCTCGGTGAAAAAGGCCGTGAATTCGGCACCGTGACGGGCCGCAAGCGCCGTTGCGGCTGGTTCGATGCGGCGCTTGTGCGCCAGTCGGTTGCCACCAACGGCATCACCGGCATCGCGCTCACCAAGCTGGACGTGCTCGATGGTCTCGACGAGCTGAAGATCTGCGTCGGCTATACGCTGGATGGTGTCGAGATCGATCATCTGCCGGCAAGCCAGGCGCAGCAGGCGCAGGCCAAGCCCGTCTACATCACACTTGAAGGCTGGAAAGAATCGACCGTCGGTGCCCGCAGCTGGGCACAGCTTCCGGCCCAGGCGATCAAATATGTGCGTCAGGTCGAAGAGCTGATCGGTGCGCCGGTTGCCCTGCTTTCCACCAGCCCCGAGCGCGATGACACCATACTTGTGACGGACCCGTTTGAGGATTAGTCTCACGTTTACGACTAGGGAAGAGTTTGGCGTAAACACGCCGAGGGTATGAGAAAGTTCTGATGGCGGATTTTGTTGCAGTTATTCGAAGGACCGTCGATGGTCTGTCGGACAATGTTCCCGAAATGCGGGCCAAGGTCTATGACAAGGCCCGCGGCGCCGTCCGCCGTCAGCTTGAAAGCATGAAGCCGCGTCCTTCGGACGAGATGATCGAACGCCAGATGATCAAGCTCGAGGCGGCGATCAACGAGGTCGAGGACGATCACGCCGAGGCGCTTCCCCCGCTGGACGAGCAGCAGGCTGGTTCGGCCCCTGAAGCCGCCGGGGCGGAGGACCAGGTTGCCGAGCCGGCGGTGCTGGAAGCGGATGAGCCTGAGGAGGTGGATGAGCCGGAGGCGGAAGAGCTTCCTGAGCCTGCAGCCGAACCTGAGGCAGCCGTTGAACCGGCAGAGCAGCCCGACGACCATGTGGCCGCCGCTGCGCCCGTCGAGGCAGCTGAACCGTTGGTGGAAGAGGAGCATACGGGTCCCGAACCGGAGACGGCAGCGGAGGCTGAGAGTGCAATCTTTTCTGAGGAGGACGATGCCCAGGCCGAGCCGGTTCATACGATAGAGCCTGAGCAGCCCGAGCAGGACGCTGTTGTGTCCGATGAGGCGGAGCATCCGGCCACCGTGGCTTTCGAGCCTCAAGAAACGAGCGAAGCAGCGGCTGAGGAAACAGCCCACGTTCCCGATGCCGTCGCTGAGCCGGCTGCCGTGCCGCACGACGAGCCGGCCGAAGAAAAGCCCACCGAAGAGAAGCCCGCACCTGCGGCCTCCACCGAATGGGAATTGCCGGAATGGAACGATCCGGTTCCGGCGACCGCCCATAGCGAGCCGGTCTGGACCGAAGCCGCTGAAGCCGCGCCGGTTGTCGATGAAATCCCCGACCTGACGCAGTACGAGCCTGTCGAAACCGTGACGCCGCTGAGCGCCGACGCCGGTGGCAAGGATCAGGCTCCGGACGAAGCTGCGCCGGCCTGGGCCTGGGACGATAGCGATCCCTTTACCCAGGCCCCCGCGCCTTCTGCCGGTGAAACGGCGGAACCGGCCATTGCCGACTGGTCCTGGCCTATCGAGAAGACCACGGCCGCTGAACCGGAACAGCGAACAGCTGCCAATGACAGCTGGAATGAGATCGACGAGCTTTTGGCCCATGGCGGCGCGGCCGCAGCCGCTGGTGCCGCTGCCGCATCTCAGGCCGGCAAGGCTTCCGCTGCCGTAGACGAAAACGTCGAAGTACCGGCTCGGCCCGTTTCCTATCGGGTCGAGCCGAAGCGCTCGCGATTGAATGTGAAGGCTATCGGGCTTGGCGCGGTGCTGCTCCTCATCCTGGGCGGCGGCGGCTATGCCTATTGGCAAAATCAGGCCACGGTGAATTCGTGGGTCTCCGGCATGCTGGCATCCATTACTGCCAAGATCCCGGGCCAGACGACGCCGGAAGCATCCGTGCCTGAAGAGGGCAACAAGGACCTGACCGCGCCGGAAACAAACAACCAGACACAGACGCCGGCCAATACCGAGGTCGCAGCGGTAGAAGGCAGCAGCAAGTTTACCCAGCGCCTGCAACAGGACGGCTCCGAGATCGATCAGGGTCCGGCGGCGGCACCTGCAGGGGCGAATGCCACGGAGGAAGGCAAGTCCGTGGCGGCGCAGACGGAGGCGGGCAAGCCCGTCGATACCGCGCAGGCAACGCAGACCACCTCGGCTGGCCAAACGACGAACGGCACCCAGCCTGCTCAGCCGGTCCCCGGACAGCAGGCCGCGGCCGACCCGGCGACGCAGCAGGTGCCGGCCGGCGCCCAGAAGATGTTCCTCTATGAGGAGCGGCTGGGCCAGTCGGCGCCAACCGCGATCGAAGGCAACGTCGCCTGGTCGGTCAAAGAGGAATCCCCCGGTGGCGACGCCAAGCCGGAGCCGGTCGTGCAAGCGCAGATCAATGTTCCCGAGCGTGGCCTGACGGCGTTGATGACGGTCAAGCGCAATACCGACTCGTCACTGCCGGCCAGCCATGTGATCGAGTTCGTCTTCTCGCTGCCCGAGAATTTCGAGGGTGGCAGCATCGATAACGTGCAGCGCGTTTCGATGAAGCGTAACGAGCAGGATCGTGGCGATGCGCTGATCGCGGTTCCGGCCAAGATCACCGAAGATTTCCATATGATCGCGCTCAACGACTTCCCCGAGGCCGTCGCGACGAATACCGAGCTTTTACGCACGCGCAGCTGGATCGACATTCCGTTGACCTATCGCAACGGCCGCCGCGCTCTGTTGACGCTGGAGAAGGGGGCTGCCGGCACCGAAGCCTTCACCAGGGCCATGCAGGCCTGGAGCCTGGCTGCAAAGCCTGAGCCGGCAGGCCAGTAACCGCCAGCAAGGCGACAACCAGCAAGACGACAAAAAGAAACCCGGCTGGATCGCTCCAGCCGGGTTTTTGTTGCGCAGCCGGCGCCGGTGTCAGGCGTCTTCAACGACCCGAAGGGCGTTTAGACGATCCTGCGCCGCCTTGCGGACGGCGTCCTGGACCTTTTCGAAGGCGCGGACCTCGATCTGGCGGACGCGCTCGCGGCTGATGTCGAACTCGGTCGACAGGTCCTCGAGCGTCACCGGATCTTCGGTCAGGCGGCGGGCCTCGAAAATGCGGCGTTCGCGGTCGTTCAGAACCTTCATCGCGTTCGACAGAAGGTTGCGGCGGCTTTCCAGTTCGTCCTGCTCGATCAGGATGTCTTCCTGGCTGTCATGGTCATCGACGAGCCAATCCTGCCACTGGCCGGATTCGCCTTCACCAGCCTTGATCGGCGCATTCAGCGACGCGTCTCCGGACAGGCGCTGGTTCATCGAAATCACTTCGGCTTCCGACACCTTCAGGGTCGTGGCGATGTGCGCGACCTGATCGGGCTTCAGGTCACCCTCGTCGAGAGCCTGGATCTTGCCCTTGAGACGGCGCAGGTTGAAGAACAGCCGCTTTTGATTGGCGGTCGTGCCCATTTTCACCAGCGACCACGAGCGCAGGATATATTCCTGGATCGAAGCCTTGATCCACCACATGGCATAGGTGGCCAAACGGAAGCCCCGTTCGGGGTCGAATTTCTTGACGGCCTGCATCAGGCCGACATTGCCTTCGGATACGACTTCGCCGATCGGCAGGCCATAGCCGCGATAGCCCATGGCGATCTTCGCCACGAGGCGCAGATGGCTAGTGACGAGCTGATGGGCGGCCTTGCGGTCGTCATGCTCCTGATACCGCTTGGCGAGCATGTACTCTTCCTGCGGTTCAAGCATGGGAAACTTGCGGATTTCATCGAGATAACGGTTGAGACCGCCTTCTCCGGCGGTAATGGACGGTAACGTACTGCGGGCCATGATGCACCCCCCTTTCGCGTTCCGGCCTCCTTCTGGCAAGCCGGGCTTGTGGGTCTGTCCGACCCCACATGCTCATAGATAAGTGCGGCGAAAGCATGATTCAAGAACTCCGGTTTCACAGAGACGTGAAGCCAGAGAAGCGCATGCTCCAGTTGGGTTACAGCCTGTAAATTGTGTCCGCCCCCGAAATATCAAGGGCGGAATCGTCATTTGTAACACTTTGTGTTGCCGGTCAATGGATCGGCGAGTTGTCCTGTTCTTCCTCGAACATGACAGCGACATCGCCATTGGCGCTGAGGCGAATGCGATTGTCATCGACGCTCGCAACCAGTTCAAGGGCGATGAAATGATGGTGGCCTTCGTGACCGGAACCGCTGTCCTTCCGGGTCAGCTTGATGCGGTCGCCGTCAACGCGATCCACCGTACCGACATGCAGGCCGTCGGCGCTGATCACTTCTGCATGCTCTCTGATCTGTGTGACATCAATCATCGGGATTCTCCTTTTTGCCAATTCCCGACAACGCGCCAGAGCGCGAATGGATGCATGCCGGCGTCGAAAATCCACCAGATACCAATCCGGAAAACCCGGCTGTTACCGGGGCTCCGCACCCGCGTCGTCATCCTTGGTTACACTCCGCCCATAACGGCTGTATCCGTCGCCATAGGCCTGACACCGTGACACGCCGATGTCTTTCAACTGCTCGTCGTTGAGTTCCAGCAATGCCAGCCGGTTGCGCCGCTCCCGCAATGTCCTGACGACAAATCCAAGGATCGCGCGCAGCCCCGGGAAACGTGGCAGGGCGCCGGTCCGCGTCGCAGCATCCGCCTCCTTGCGCGAGGCGCCCTGCGGCGCAAGCTTCAGGTCGGCAATCAGGCCGTGTTCGTTCGGCACGCGATCGCCGATCACATGAGGTTCGTTCTTCATGATGTTGCTCCGGAAAATGCCGGCCCCTTATCGGGCCGGCGCGGCATGGCAGGAGACCGGTTCCGGTCCTATCCCTGTGATGCCCGTGTGATGTGGATTGCAGCGTCAGCTTCGCGCAGCGCCTGCGCGCATTCCTCGCAGCAGACCTCGACGGTCTTGCCGCCGATTTTGACGGCGATGCGGCTTGCGTCGAGTTCGCAGTCACAGGCGGCGCATGTGTTTTCCTGCATGATCATTCCTCCGGTTGGTGTGTTCTACCAGGAGAGA
Organism: Pararhizobium sp. YC-54; assembly: GCF_025847205.1. Taxonomy (GTDB): domain Bacteria; phylum Pseudomonadota; class Alphaproteobacteria; order Rhizobiales; family Rhizobiaceae; genus Pararhizobium. The sequence continues at coordinate 274,018 of NZ_JAOYTH010000004.1, forward strand.
AGACCATTTTGGCTGATGCGGCGCTGTCAGAATCTTTAGCGATCTTGCTCGCCGTCAAACCGGCAAGATCAGCGCAGTCCGGCGAAGCGCTGGAATTCGGCCGGGGTGCGACCATAGGTCTGGCGGAAGGAGGAGGAGAAATGGCTGTGGCTTGAAAAGCCGAGATCGAGGCCAAGGCCCGTCAGGTCGTCATAGCTGCCGAGCAGGTCGAGCGCCTTGGCCAGTCTCAGCCGCAGATGATAGCGATAGAGCGGCGTCCCCTCGACCTGCTGGAAGACCTGGGTCAGGTAAACCGGCGAGACGCCGGCTTCCCTTGCGATCTCCGCCAGGGTCCAGCGCCGGGCGAGGTCGGAGGAGAGGATGAGCTTGGCGCGGTCCACCAGCTTTTGCCGGCCGATGCTGGCGGTCGCGGCACGCGCCGTGCGCTCGCCCACGGCGCGGCGCACGAGCGTCATTGCCAGCGTTTCGGCCTCCAGCGTTTCCGCGGTACCTCTGAGCAGGCTATGGCGCAACAGAGCCACGAGTGCCTGCGCGCGGGCATCTATGCGCAGGCGCTGCTTGTTGAAGACGAAAGGGCTTGTCTCTGCCCGGTGAACCTTGGGCACGAGTTCCTCAAGTGCCGCTTCATGCACGGTCATGCTCAGGCATGCATCGCCGCCTTCCACCGGGTGGCTGATGCGGTAGTCCTCATCGCGGTTGAAGAACAGCACCTGATTGGCCTCGGCGACCGTATCGTTGCTGCCGACGTGGCGCAGGAAGACACCGCGATAGGGAAACACCAGGCTGGTCACCCGCGAACATTCCTCGTCGCTCTTGTGCCGGCATTCGCCGGTGCACAGCACGTCGTGGACGCTGACCATCTCGGTATCGAGAATTTTCCTGGCCGAAAACTGGCTCATGGACGCTCCGTGTTTCGAGGAGCGTTATACGCCTCGAAACAGCGCTTCGCCAAGTCCCTGCGTCAGCCGCGCAGTGCCTCGACCAGTTCCTTCATGTCGTCTGGAACCGGCGATTCGAAATGCATGGTCTTGCCGGTCGATGGATGCTCGAAGGCCAGCATGAAGGCGTGCAGGGCCTGGCGGGGAAAACGGTTGACGACCGCCTTTGCCGCATCCGGCAGCAGATTGGCTTTCGTCCTGAAGGCGGCACCGTAATCCGGGTCGCCGATCAGCGGATGGCCGATATGGGCCATGTGGACGCGGATCTGGTGGGTGCGGCCGGTTTCGAGGTTGCACTTGATCATCGCGGCAAGGGCTGTCGCATCCGGTTTCTCGTGGTAGCGCTCCATCACTTCGTAATGGGTGATCGCCTCGCGGGCGTCATCGGACCCTTCCTGCTTGACCGCGCGCTTGACGCGGTCGCCGGCGCGGCCGAGCGGCGCGTCGATCGTGCCTTTCAGGCCACGCGGCCGGCCCCAGACGATCGCCATATAGGCGCGCTCCAGCGGGCCGGTGCGGCCGTGGTCGGCGAACTGGTCGGAAAGATGGCGATGGGCGATATCGTTCTTGGCGACGACCATGACGCCGCTGGTGTCCTTGTCGAGCCGGTGGACGATGCCGGGGCGCTTGACGCCACCGATGCCCGAAAGGCTTGCGCCGCAATGATGGATCAGTGCGTTGACAAGCGTACCCGTCCAGTTGCCGGCGCCCGGATGAACAACGAGACCCGGCGGCTTGACCAGTACGATGAGATCGTCGTCCTCATAGAGCACATCGAGGGGAATATCCTCGCCCTTCGGCTCCGGGTCTTCCGGTTCCGGCAGGCCGATCTCGAAGACGTCGCCGGGCTGCACCTTCTTCTTGGCTTCCGTGATGGTCTTGCCGTTGACGGAAACCTCGCCCTGTTCGATCAGGCTCTTGATCCGGTTGCGCGAAAATTCGCCGCCCAGCGCTTCCGTCAGGAACGCGTCCATGCGCCCGGTCGCGTCCTCATTTGCCGTGAGGACTTTCCTAATCGCCGGGGCTTGTTTAAAGGGGTCGTTCATTCTCGTTCCATTCCGCAAGGTAAGGCCAGCCATGTCCAATCAGAAACCCGTCGAACAGGAAGACAAGCCGCTCGATCCGGTGATGGAGAACGTGCGCCGCAAGATGATCAAGCTGCAGCTGGTCTCGGGTGGTATCATGTTGGTGATGCTTATGGTCGTGCTTTCAGCGATTGTCTATAAGCTTACGCGCCCGAGCAAGACGGATGTGGCGCAAAGCGCCTCCGTCGCAGTGCCGGGCGAGGCACCGGTGACGGCGATCGCCGCGCTGCCTGCCGGGTTCGAAGTTTCCAACGTTGCCTTGTCGGGCGGCCAGATCCTGTTCTACGGCGCGGTTGCCGGTGGAGACCGCAAGGCGATCGTCTTCGATATCGCTGCCGGCCGCATCGTTGCGGATGTTGCCGTCAGGACGAACTGAGAAGGCCTGGACGTGATCCCGCTGCGCATCGACGACCCGGCCGATCCGCGCATCGCCGGTTTTGTCTCGATCAAGGAGCGCGACCTGACCGGCCGTCATGGCCGGTTCATCGCCGAGGGCACGGTGGTGCTGCGCATGCTGGCCGCCGCCCATAATACGGGCCGTGGCATCGAGGCCGAAGCCATCCTGCTGCTCGAAAACCGCGTCGATGGTGTCCGCGGCATCCTTGCCGAATTCCCCGCGGAAATTCCGGTCTATGTCGCCAGTGCTGCGGTCTTCGATGCCATTGCCGGTTTTAACATGCACCGGGGCGTGCTGGCGCTGGGCAAACGCCAATCCGCGCCGCGCCTGGATGCGCTTATCGGCAGCCTTCCCAGGAAAAGCCTGGTTCTGGCCGCTTGCGGCATATCCAATCACGACAATATGGGCTCGATGTTCCGCAACGCCGCTGCCTTTGGCGTCGATGCCATCGTGATGGACGAGACCAGTTGCGATCCGATGTACCGCAAGGCGATCCGGGTATCGGTCGGCTCGGTGCTCAGCGTACCCTTTGCCCGCGAGGGCTCGGTGACGGCGCTTGTCGGGCGCCTGCAGGCGGAAGGCTTTGCGATCTGGGGACTGTCGCCGCGGGGCAAAACCGATCTGCACGACATTCCACCGTCACCGCGCACCGTGCTTCTGGCCGGAACGGAAGGCGAAGGGTTGCCTGAAAACATCATGGCGTCGATCCAGACGGCCCGCATCCGCCAGCGGCCGGGTCTCGACAGCCTCAACGTCGCGACAGCGGCAGGCATCGCGCTGCATCAGGTGGCGATGATCAACGGCTTTATCTGACGTCCGGCGGCAGCATGTCGCGGGCGCGGGCTGCGAGGCTTTTGTCTGTTTGATCGGGCCGCGTACCTGCCGTCTGGAGCAGGGCGGGTAAAGGTGATCCCTGGCCTTCCTTGGCCGCTGTCAAAGCCACCATGGTTGCTGCAATATCGGCAATTTCGTCGCGCAGGGTGTCGTCGTGTGCCGCCGATGCCGAGGTGATCAGCTGCTCCGAAAGCGCCGCCGCCCGGTTGCGGGCATATTCGGCAGGCACGGTCAGGTCGATGGTTGCTGCGGGCAGCATGGCGTTTTGCCCATCGGCGTTGTCCTGTGCTCCCGCAAGCAGCGTGCCGCCTGCTGCCGGATCCGTTGCCGGTTTTTTCTCCCGGCGCACGGGCATGGTCAGGCCGGCGGCCCGCAGCGCCTTTGACGCATCGCGCAGGTCTGTGCCCGCATCCCTGACCTTGGCCTTCAGGCGCTCGATCTCGCTGCCCCTGCGCTCAAGGAAGCTGTCCTTGTCGGCATTGGCGGCCATCTCCCTGGCAAGTTTTGCCTCGAACTGACGAAGGCGCGTTTCGTCGCGGGCAAGCCGGACCTCCAGCTCCCGCGCCTTGGTGCTTTCGGCTTTCAGTTCGTTACGCATGATTTCCCGTTCGTCCTTCAAGCCGGCAATGCGGCTTTTCAGGCTCTCGGCCTCGGCGTCATGGGCGGCAACGTCGATTTTCAGGCTGTCCATGTCGCCGGTAAGATGGTCCACCTGTCTGGTCAGGGTTTTGATATCGATGTCCTTTTTGACGCTGTCGCGCTCGACATCCACGAGTGTCGCCTTCAGCCGCTCGATGTTCTGTTCGAGCTGGCGGGCCGACGAACGCAGGTCCGCCGCTTCGACATTCATGTCGGCAAGTTGCGCATGCAGGTCGGCGTTTTCACCGGCAAGCCGCTGGGTTTCCTTGAGCGTGGAGCTGTTCTGAAGCAGCAAGGCGACGTTCTTGTCGCGCTCGCGTTTCAGCGTCTGGCTGGTGCGGGCGTTTTCGGCGGCATAACCGGCGCGGGCCGCATCCTTCTGGGCCCGAACTTCCTGCGGCGACAGCGGCATTGTTGCCTTCAGCCGGTCCTCGGCAAAACGGATGATGCGTTTGTAGACGACCGGTGCCGCCAACAGGCCAAGGATAGCCGCGGTGAGGAAACCCAGGGCAAACAGGAGTGCGAATTCAATCACGGGCTGGCCATTTCAATTCAAAGCACGCGGCGGCACGCTATAATCCAGGGTTTTTATTTCATTTGCCCTAAAGCGGAACGACAATATCACTTCACGTATTGGTGCACGCGCATTTTTTCAAGTCATGGCAGCGTCTGGAAAGACTCCTGGAAAACAGGCAGGCGTTTTGCCTCAGAAGGGGTTCCAGGTCGGCTGCTGGGTGAGCTTCAGATAGCCGACATTGATACCGAGGCGGGCGCCAAGGCCGGTGCGGATCGGCACCAGAACGATGTTGTCGTCGGTGAGCACCGTCATCCCGACGCCGGCGACCACGTAGGCCGAGCCGGAGACGCCGCCGAAGCGCTTGTAGAGCGAGGGAACGGCCGGCAGGTTGTAGACCAGCATCATCGCCCGGCTGCCCTGGCCACCCCAGTCGAGACCGAGAGACGGCCCCTGCCAGAACACGTTATGCTGGCCGGCATTCTTCGTATAGAGGTCGCCTTCGCCATAGGTGAGGCCAGCCACGAAGGCGCCTGACCCTTCCTGGCCGAGAATGTAGCCGTTCGGCAGTCCGTACTTGGAAAATGCGTTCTCGACCACTTTGGCAAGTCCGCCCGATGTCGAGCCGAAGAAGCCATGACCGGCATCGACGATTTCCTGCATCGTGTACTGGCCGCCGTTGGCATTCTGCGCCAATGCCGCCGGCATGAGGCTGAAGACAGCCAGCACGGTCACGAGTGCGCGCAGGAAAGGGAATTTAACGGCATTGACGATCCGCTGCATGTTCTTCTCCGTAAATTCAGGAGCGCCTGCGACGTCATTCGCGGGCCGCTGTCCTGCCCCATGCCAGACTGTCACGGGGTTCGGACTGATTGCCAGCAATTTGAACCGATGATCTTAACAATCGGTTTACCAAATGTGGTGTCTTTATGATCTTCGCCCTGAGGCTATGCCCGCGCAATGTTCGCGGACTAGACAATTGGGCAAAGGGAATCGCGGAAGGCCGCCTGATCTCGCTTGTGCGCCGCTCGAAGGCATTGAGGATACGACCATGGGAAAGAACCCGAACCTGACCTTGACCGGTCCCGATCTCGCAGCGCTTCTGTGCAGCCGTGTCTGCCACGACATCATCTCGCCGGTCGGCGCGATCAACAACGGTCTCGAACTGCTCGACGAGGGCGGGGCCGATGCCGATGCCATGGATCTCATTCGCACCAGCGCGCTCAATGCCTCTGTCCGGCTGAAGTTCGCCCGGCTGGCGTTTGGCGCTTCCGGCTCCGTCGGTGCCTCGATCGATACCGGTGAAGCGGAAAAAGCCGCGAAAGATTTCGCGTCCGTTGAAAAGAAGACGGAAGTCACCTGGACCGGGCCGCGCGTCATCATCGCCAAGAACCGGGTCAAGCTTCTGCTCAACCTGTTCCTGATCGCTTACGGCGCCATCCCGCGCGGCGGTTCGATCGATGTCATCCTGGAAAATCCGGAATATGACGCGGTCTTCAAGCTGATCTGCAAGGGCCGCATGATGCGCGTGCCGCCGAAACTGGTCGAGCTTCTCTCCGGCACGCTCGAAGAAGCCGTCGATGCCCATACGATCCAGCCCTACTATACGGTCCTGCTTGCCGAGGAAGCCGGCATGGAGATCGAGGTCAATTCGACATCCGAGGAAATCGTGTTTTCCGCGAAGATGATGATTGCAGCCTGAGGTGGAGAAAAATCGGCTTTCAGGTCTCCGCGGTAACTGATTCTTTGCCAAAGCGGCCTACGGTTGTTGATAGGGCCTACATTTCCGCTACAGCGCCGTGCGTTATTCAGGCGCAAAGGTCGCTGTAGCACTTGCGCAGTTGGCCGCAGACAAGGAGCTTGAGATGCAACGCTTGATGATTGCCGATGATTCAGACGTCGTACGCAAGGTCGGCAAGCGCATCCTCTCCGGCCTGAATTTTCTCGTCTCCGAGGCTGCAAACGGTCTTGAAGCGCTGGTGCGCTGCGAAGCCGAACTTCCCAACATCATCATCGTCGATGCGGGCCTCGATGGCGCGCTGGACCTGATTGCCAATATCCGCAATCTGCCGGATGGCAAGGCTGTGCGCATCTACTACTGCGTCGTCGAGGCGGATCTGAAGAAGATGATGGCCGGCAAGCGCGCCGGTGCGGACGATTTTCTTCTCAAGCCGTTCGACCGCAAGATCCTGACCAGCGTTTTCGCCAGCCTGTCGATCGCCGCCTGATCCTTGATCAATCCGCCTATGATTTGACGAAGCCGTTGCCTTGCAGGTTGCGGCTTTTTTTGTACGCTTATAGATGGTGCGGCAACCCCGGAAACGCAAAAGCCCGCCATCATCGGCGGGCTTTGACGAAACGTTCGGCACGATCAGCCGTGGCGTCCCTGCATTATGCGGGATGCGAAACACCGCCGGCTGGAATGGCCGGTGGTATCAGGCGCTTTCTGCGAAATCGCCTTCCGGCTCGCGCAGCACATAGCCGCGGCCCCAGACGGTTTCGATATAGTTCGCACCGCCGGCCGCATTGGCGAGCTTCTTGCGCAGCTTGCAGATGAACACGTCGATGATCTTCAGTTCCGGTTCGTCCATGCCGCCATAGAGGTGGTTGAGGAACATTTCCTTGGTCAGCGTCGTACCCTTGCGGAGCGAAAGCAGCTCCAGCATCTGGTATTCCTTGCCCGTCAGGTGAACGCGCTGGCCGCCGACTTCAACGGTCTTGGCATCCAGGTTGACGATCAGTTCGCCGGTCGAGATGACCGACTGTGCATGACCCTTGGAACGGCGCACGATCGCATGGATGCGGGCAACCAGTTCGTCCTTGTGGAAAGGTTTGGTCATGTAGTCGTCGGCCCCGAAGCCGAGGCCGCGGACCTTGTCCTCGATGCCGGCCATGCCGGAGAGGATGAGAATAGGTGTCTTGACCTTGGACAGACGCAGCGTTCTCAGAACCTCGTAACCGGACATGTCCGGCAGGTTGAGATCGAGCAGAATGATGTCGTAATCATAGAGCTTGCCGAGATCGACGCCCTCTTCACCAAGATCGGTGGTGTAAACGTTAAAACTTTCCGACTTGAGCATCAGTTCGATGCTCTGCGCTGTCGCGCTGTCGTCTTCAATGAGTAGAACCCGCATAATTGTCCCCTTTTCCGCCGCCGAAAGGTCGTTGATGGCCCCCTTACGCGATACGGATCCAGTCGTTGCCTGATTTGGAGGCTGCCAGTAAATGGTTAACAAATTCTGATTCACTCTGGCAAGGTGTATCGGAAATGTTAAATATTTTTTGCAGTCCTCTGATTTTGCATGTGAATCTAGAATGACATCCTTAACGCACAACATTAAGGAAATCGGCTATCTGACTCATCTGACTCAATCTATGCCCACCATCAAATTTAACGTGCGGCATTTACTGACCCTTAAATGATCGTCCCTATGATTAACGATGCCCGTAAACGAAAGGTTACCAGCGGTAGGATTTTGTTAAGATCGCTGTAATTTTTTTGTTTCCGACGCCGTAAAGTCGGTTGAACGGGTCAAATCCAGTAACCGGGGTCTCGCATCACGGGAGTATTGCGTATGAAGTCACGTGAGAGCCTTGTTCGCCTGAAGGAATTTCAGGTGAAGGAGAAACAGCGTCAGTTGAGCCAGCTGCAGCTGATGATGTCCGAATTTGAGCGGATGACCAAGGAATTGGAAAACCAGATCACGTTCGAGGAAAAGAAGTCCGGGATCACCGATCCCACCCATTTCGCCTATCCGACGTTTGCCAAGGCTGCGAGACAGCGGGCAGACAATCTCCAGGTCTCGGTTCGGGAACTGAAGGTACAGCAGGATGCGGCGGAGCTTGCGCTGGAAGAGGTTCAGGCGGAGTTCGCCAAGGCCGCGGCGCTCGAAGAACGCGACAGCGGTGCGCGCATGCGCGCCTAGGCGCGTAAGGTGGGCGCTTGAGACTTGGCCAAAAAGGCCCTTCTCACGGACTTAACTCAAGTCCGTGAGAAGGGCCTTGTGCATTTTTGGGTCGTTTTTTGGCAGAGTTGCGGGCGTCGTCTACGTCTGGATCACGTCCTGCCAGTCGGGATGGCGTTGAACCTGGGCGCGCATGAAAGGGCAGAGCGGGATGATTTTCCAGCCGCCTTTTCGCGCCTCTTCAATGGCATGTGCGGCCAGCGCCTGGCCGACGCCCTTGCCGCGCAGCGCATCGGGAACGGCGGTATGATCGATGATGATCAGGTGCGGTGATGACCGGGAATAGGTCATTTCACCCGTATGGCCTTCCACGACCGTACTGTAACGGCCATGCGAGCCGTTTTCTTGCAATTGTATATTCATGGATCCTCCGCTGATTGTCGGCCTGTGCCACTATGATATGTGGCCAAGCCGGTGCGAAGGGTAGGGCAGGTCTGAAATATTTCGGGCGGCTGCCGGTTCACGGCAGCCGCCCGAAAGAAATCTCAAAACAGGTTCGATCAGTGGCGATATTGCTGGATGCGGGTCGTGCGCAGCCCGGCAAGGCCGTGGTCGCTGATCGAAGACTGCCAGGACAGGAATTCTTCGACGGTCAAGGTATAGCGTTCACAGGCTTCTTCCAGGCTGAGAAGCCCGCCACGCACGGCGGCGACGACTTCGGCCTTTCTGCGGATCACCCAACGGCGCGTATTGGCCGGAGGCAGATCAGCAATTGTCAAAGGGCTGCCATCGGGTCCGATGACATATTTCACGCGGGGTCGTATCATTTCGGTCATTGGACTCTCTACACATACTCAAGACCATATGGGTTCAACTTACCCTGCCACATTTAACATTTGCCTAAGCGCACGGTAACAATTTGCTAATAATTTTAGAGACTTCCGTGGCTCGCTTCAACTAACCCTCAACGAGCAGCGATTTTACGGCGATGGTGCCGCAGGCGACAGCGCATTGTCTTATGCTGCCAGGCCTATTTCCGGCTTTGGGAAGGAAGATGCTTTAAAATGGGCATCTGCATGGGAGCTATGCAAATATAACGGTTCATTTTTCCTAAAATTGTCGCTATATCGCCGCTGTAATCGAGCATAAGAGTCATATTGATGCTCCCGGAATGCTCTCGCTGCATCGGATTATTTCAAAAATTCCGTATTTTTGCTTCGATTGTGTCCTTTAGGGTGCTTTCGGGGTTTCGCCGGTAGCGGATTTAATCGTGCTGTTTTCCGAAAAATTCCGGAATGAGAGTTTTTGGGAACGCCGGCGCTTTGGCCGGCAGGTTGGTGATCAAAAATATGAGAGACCCTGACAGGCTGGTCTTGCGAAGCGAGGCTTATGCTGATTTCCTTTCGGGCATGAACAGCTCCACAGTCCAGACGGAGTACGAAGTGCTCCACCTGATGCGCCAGTGCACGGCGCAATTCGGGTTCAGCCACTTCATGATCGCCCGTATACCGTTCGGCGAGCAGCAGCGCTTTGCCGAACGGCTCGTTTTGAGCAACTGGCCATCGGAGCTTGTGCGGGAATACGACACCGCCACTGTCTTTCAGGCCAGCGCGCTGATCGAGCGCCTGCGCCATACGAAGCTGCCGATCTTCGGTGAAACGAAAGCCCTGCTCAACGCGAAAGGGGCTGGGGCGCTCGATACCGTCGATGCGCTGTTTGCCGGTCAGGCGTTGGGCAATACATTTGCCGTTCTGCTGCACACCACCCACGGGGAAGCCTTTGCCGTCCTGCTCTCCGGGCCGCGCGGCGAACCCGGCAGGACCGAGACGGCCGATCTCTACCTGACATTGCTGCAGCTGTTCGAGACCCTCGAGCGGACCTTCGAAGTCGGTGCCTCGGCGCGCGACAAGCTGTCGACGCGCGAGATCGAGTGTCTGCGCTGGGCCGCGGCCGGCAAAAGCAGCGACGAGATCGCCATCATCCTCGGCATTTCCGCCTATACGGTGTCCAGCTACTTCAAGACCGCGACCCGCAAGCTCGATTCCGTCAACCGCATGCAGGCGATCGCCCGTGCCATGCGGATGAAGCTGATCTGAGCGGCAAAGGCCATTCGTCCTTGCCCCCAAACGCTGCCGCTAACCCTTGCCCTTGTCCAACACGCGGCGACTTTCTATATAGCGGCCTTGCGGTATGTCCGGTCCCGGCCGGAACCCGCTTTGCTGCGGCGTTGGCCGTTTGCTGGAAACAGGGTATGGTCGCGCGAAAATGCCGAAAACCCGCCGATGGACCGGAATGCCGGATTGGATGCCGTGAACAGTCTCGATTTTGATCGCAAGCCCGAAGATACGCGCGTCGTCGTTGCCATGTCCGGCGGCGTTGACAGTTCCGTCGTGGCCGGCATCCTGAAACGGCAAGGCTACGACGTGCTCGGCATCACCCTGCAGCTCTATGATCACGGCGCCGCCGTCCATCGCGCCGGCTCCTGCTGTGCCGGTCAGGACATCGACGATGCCCGCCGCGTCTGCGAGGTGCTGGGCATTCCGCATTACGTGCTCGACTATGAACAGCGGTTTCGCGAGACGGTGATCAACCCCTTCGCCGAAAGCTACGTGGCCGGCGAAACGCCGATCCCGTGCGTTGCCTGCAACCAGACCGTCAAGTTCGCCGATCTGTTGGCAACCGCCCGCGATCTCGGCGCCGATGCGCTGGCGACCGGCCATTACATCCGCTCGAAGGCCAACCCGCAGCCAGACGCCCCCGGCCGCCGTGCGCTGTTCCGGCCGACGGATGCCGACCGCGACCAGAGCTATTTCCTGTTTGCCACCACGCAGGAGCAGATCGATTATCTGCGCTTCCCGCTCGGCAACCTGACCAAGGCGGAAACCCGGCAGCTTGCCGAAGACATGGGCCTCGTTGTCGCCAAGAAGGCCGACAGCCAGGATATCTGTTTCGTGCCGCAGGGCAAATATGCCGATATCATCAACAAGCTGAAGCCGAATGCGTCTCTGGCCGGCGATATCGTCCATCTGGACGGCCGCGTGCTCGGCAGCCATGACGGCATCCTGCATTACACCATCGGCCAGCGCCGCGGCATCGGGGTCGCCACCGGCGAGCCGCTCTATGTGGTGCATCTCGACGCCCGCTCGCGCCGTGTCATCGTCGGCCCGAAGGAAGCGCTGGAAACCCGCCGCGTCTATCTGCGCGACATCAACTGGCTGGGCGACGGCGATATTTCCGATGTGGCGGCGGATGGTTTTGCCTGTTTCGCCAAGGTCCGCTCCACCCGCCAGCCGGCCCCTGCGATCCTGCGCGCTGATGCAAGCGGTATCTCGGTCGAGCTTCTGGAAGGCGAGGCGGGCGTTGCCCCCGGCCAGGCTTGCGCGCTCTATTCCGGCATCGGCGAAGACGCCCGCGTCTATGGCGGCGGCTTCATCCTGCGCTCCGAGCGCGAAGCCGCAGCTGAGGCTGCTCTCAAGGACCTGCTGCAGAGCGTGGCTGCGGCCTGATTTCGAGCAGGGGCCTGTCCGTTAAGCGCCTTGTCCACCGTCCCTTGAAAAACTTCCGGTTTTTTGAAACGGCTCGGCTTGACACCGGCATGAGCCGCACCTTATAAGCCGCCCCACTGACGGTGACGACAGCGGCCACGAGCCCAAGTCGCAGTCCGATGGCGGGGTAGCTCAGGTGGTTAGAGCAGCGGAATCATAATCCGCGTGTCGGGGGTTCGAGTCCCTCTCCCGCTACCATTATTCCCCTGTATCCGGCCCGGAGACATAGGTAACAGTTTGCACCTAAGACATGGGGGACAACACCCGTGCCGTGCTGCGTCGGCCTCTTTAATTCTTCGCCTGCAGGAAAAGCACTCAAGCTGTCTCAGGTCTCTTCAAGGGGAGCTGTGGAACGCCGGACAGGTGCCCGGCGTTCGGCATTGCGAAATGGGCGTCTCAGACGACGAAGAAATCGGCGTTGGTCAGCGCCAGTCCTGCCGCCAGTTTGGCGAACTGGACGCCGGCAAAGGCCGCGCCGTTTCCGTCCTGATCGTAAAACAGCTTGCCGGTATCGGTTTCATAGACGATCCGGTCGGATGAATCGGCGGCCAGGCCCGTCGCGTTTTTGACGAAGGCAGCCGCTGTGAGAACGCCGGTGGCCGTCAATGCTGTGAAGATGCCGTTCTCCAGCCGGATGGTGTCGGCCGCGACGTTGTAGTCGGTGATCGTGTCGACATTGGTGGCGGCGTTCAGCGCCGTATCGAACACAAACGTGTCGTTGCCCGAACCGCCCGTGAGGGCATCCAGGCCGGCATAGCCCTTGATCAGGTCATTGCCGGAGCCGCCGCTGATGGCGTTTGCCACCGCATTGCCGAAGAGGGAATCGTTGTAGTTGGAGCCGGTGAGGTTTTCGATCGCAGTGTAGATGTCGCCTTTTGCCTCGCCGGTATTGAGGGATGGAGCGAGCAGGCTGGCGGTGAGCCCTGAGGTTGCCGATGCATAGGATGCACGATCGGTGCCCGCGCCGCCGTCAAGCGTGTCGGCGCCCGCGCCGCCTGCCAGCAGGTCGTTGCCGTTGTCGCCATACAGCTTGTCGTTACCGGCATAGCCGGAAATGGTATCGTTGTCGTCGCCGCCGTTGAACGTGTCGGCAAGTGCGCTGCCGAAGAGCTTATCGGTGCCCGCGTCCGCGTTGACCGTTCCCGTCAGGGTGCCAAGCCGGGTGTCGAAAATGTCATTGCCGCTGCCAAGATAAACAGTGCCGATCATCTTGCCGGTATTGGTGATCTGGTCGATGGCAACGCCTGTACCGACATAGGCAATGCTATCCGATTTGATTGTACCGCTGTTCTGAACGATCAGGGTCTCGCCGCCGCCTGAATGATAGATGCCATAAGAACCCCCATCGATGACGCCTGTGTTGATCACCCTCGATTGTGTGGATGCATGCGTGCCTTCCACAACCAACGCAATGAAGGTGCTGAAGATCGTGCCGTCATTTTCCACAAGCGAGTTATAGCCTGTGACCGTGGCGCCCCAATTCTGAAATGCCCCGATATAGCCGTTCTTGCCGACGATCAAATGCTGGCTGTTGTCCACTGCGGAATCATTGCCGAGAATGATACCGAAATTGCCTCCAACAACTGTCCCTTGAATATTGGCTGTGTGACCGCTTCCCGTTCCGCTGATTGCGGTAGCGTCGGTTGATCCGACCGTGACGCCTGCGGCGACGAAGACGTCGTCTGCCGTGGTCAGGTCTACACGAAGGCCAGCGCCAATGTTGTTAAATCCAAAGATCTGCAATGCCATTTTGTCATCTCCCATTAGACAATGGAAATACAGTACGCTGGAATATGATTTTTGTCTTGCGTTCTCTACAACCCGCGCCGGTGCTGCATAGGGTTTGCTACCGGCGGGAGCACCTTGACCGGGAGAGAGCAAACAGAAGGCGTCATGGAGCGGCGGTCACCCCTCGCTCAATATCTCCATGCCGCCGGTCAGGCGGTCCATCAGGCTGCGGCGCACACGGCCGACATCGCGCAGCGGCGGTTCGCCGAACTGACGGGCATATTCGCGGCTGAACTGCGACTGGCTCTCATAGCCGACCTGATGGCCGGCAGAGCCTGCATCCAGCATGTCCTCCAGCATCAGCCGGCGGGCCTCCTGCAGCCTCAGCTGTTTCTGGTACTGCATCGGGCTCATGGCGGTGATCGCCTTGAAATGATGGTGCAGCGAGGAGACGCTCATGCTGACGCGGCTGGCCAGATCCTCGATCTTCAGGGGCAGGGCGTAATGCTCCTTCAGCCAGACGCAGGCACGGCTGATCTGGTGCGATTGGCTTTCGGTGACCGCCATCTGACGCAGGCGCCCGCTCTGTGGCCCGGTCAAAAGCCTGTAGATGATCTCTTGTTCGATCAGTGGCAGCAGAGCCGGAATGTCGTCCGGCCGATCCAGCAGCTTGAGGAGCCTTATGGCCGCATCTTCCAGTTCCGCCGTCACCGAACTCACGGCCATGCCGCGTGCCGATGGGGCAGGGACGCTGCCGCCGGCATGCTGGAGAAGCGAGGCGATCCGGGTGGTGTCAATTCCGAACGTCACGCTCAGGTAGGGCTTTTCCTCAGAAGCCTCGACGATCTGGGTTGTGACCGGCAGGTCGATCGAGGTCAGCAGATAGTCGGCGCCGCCATAGCGGTAGATGTCGTCGCCGAGCACCACCTGTTTTGCGCCTTGCGCAATCAGCGCCAGGCTCGGCTTGTAGGCACCGCAGGATTTCGTGCCCGTTCCTGAGCGCCGGTGGACGCTGACCCCTGGAATGGCCGTTTGATGATCGCCATCTTCCTTGGCGAAACGGGCAATGAGATCAATTAGTTCCTGACTGCGCCGGTTTCGTGTATCTGTCATAATCGAAAGTCTTTCCAGTTATTTAGATTTCGTCTCGCGAACCGAAAGTTAGTCTCTTAGATGGCTTTTGCAAAATGCTGACGACACCTTTTGCAGGATCGTACAATAATCTTGCAGGATTGCTCTAACGTTCCACCGGCGTGATCTGCAAATATGCATCCGGGGAGAGGCCTTTTGTGTTTCCATCACAAACCCGGCTTCATCAGATACCCCCTTCATCAGACAAAGGAGTGACCCATGGCCCTGGCAAGAGGATATGCGGCGACGGATGCGTCAAAGCCGCTGCAGCCCTTCACATTCGAACGGCGCGAACCCCGCGAGGACGACGTCGTCATCAGCATCAAATATTCCGGCATCTGCCATTCGGACATCCATCAGGCCCGCAATGAATGGGGCAACTCGATGTTTCCGATGGTTCCCGGCCACGAGATCGCCGGCATCGTCACCGCGGTCGGCTCCAAGGTGTCGAAGTTCAAGGTCGGCGACCGGGTCGGCGTCGGCTGCTTTGTCGACAGCTGCACCACCTGCGCCAGCCGCGACGTCGATCTCGAGCAGTACATGCCCGGCCTCGTGGTCACCTACAATGGCATGGAAGCCGACGGCAAGACACCGGCACAAGGCGGTTATTCCGATCACATCGTCGTCAAGGAAGGCTATGTCCTGTCCATTCCGGAGAACCTGCCTTTCGAGGCCACGGCGCCCCTTCTATGCGCCGGCATCACGCTTTATTCGCCGCTGCGCAACTGGGGCGCTGGCCCCGGCAAGAAGGTGGCGATCGTTGGCATGGGCGGCCTTGGCCACATGGGCGTCAAGCTTGCCCATGCGATGGGGGCCGATGTCACCGTCCTCAGCCAGTCCCTGTCGAAGAAGGAAGATGGCCTGAAGCTCGGCGCCGACCATTATTACGCGACCGCCGACGCCGAAACCTTCACGACGCTGGCCGGTACGTTCGACCTCATCCTGTGCACCGTCTCGGCTGAAATCGACTGGAACGCCTATCTTGGTCTGCTCAAGGTCGATGGCACGCTGGTGCTGCTCGGCGTTCCGGAAAAGCCGGTGCCGGTGCATGCCTTCTCGCTCATTCCGGGCCGTCGCTCGATTGCCGGCTCGATGATCGGCTCGATCAAGGAAACCCAGGAAATGCTCGATTTCTGCGGCGAGCACAACATCGTCTCGGAAATCGAGCTGATCCGCATGGACCAGGTCAACGAAGCCTATGAGCGGGTCATCAAGAGCGACGTGCGCTACCGCTTCGTCATCGACATGGCGACGCTTTGAGGCATTGAAACGAAAAGGCCGGCATGCTGAGCTTGCCGGCCTTTCTACCGCGTCCATCCGGTCAAACGGCTACTTGACTTCGGTCAACACCTCGGTACCGGAGCCGTCCTTGCCGGTAATCGTCCAGCTGCCGTCAAGCTTGCCGTCGCCCTTGACCTGGTAGACGATCAGCCCCATTTCGTCTTCGAGCACGTAGGCGGCTGCAAACGCATCGCCGTTGAGCATGCAGACGCCGGTGGATTTGACGCCGGCGGTTTCCCATTCGATGACGCAGGTGGTTTCGCTGGCGAGCGTTATTTCAGCCGTGCCGGAATAGCTTGACCCATCGATATTGGTGCCTTCGACGGTGTACTTGCCGGCATTGACGGTTTGCGCGTTCGCAGTGGATGCGGCCGCGAGCAGAAGCGCTGCGGCGACTATGATCTTCTTCATTGGCCCCCTCAAAAAAAACGCTCGACGATCGAGCGCCACCGGAACCTAAGCAGATTCTCGGTGGTTTGAAAGGGGATGCTGATGAACCGATTACACGGCCGGACACGACAGGTTGCGCCCGTTTGCCTGCGCTCCTCAGCCCAGCGGCAGCGGCCCGTCGTTCTTGATCTCTTCCATCACCGCGTAGGTGCGCGTTTCCTTGACGCCGGGCAGCGTCCAGAGCACCTGGCCGAGGAAACTGCGATAGGCGTTCATGTCCTCGAAGCGGGTCTTGACGAGGTAGTCGAAGCCGCCGGCCACCATGTGGCATTCGAGCACGGACGGTGCCTGTTTTACGGCAGCGGCGAACTTGTCGAACACTTCCGGCGTCGTCTTGTCAAGCATTACCTCGATGAAGACGAGAAGCCCGAAGCCGAGCTTGTGCGGATCAAGCCGGGCGCCGAAGCCCGAGACATAGCCTTCCTTGAGCAAGCGGCGCAGCCGCTCGCTGGTGGCTGTGGGAGAAAGCCCGATGCGGTCGGCCAGTTCCAGATTGGTGATCCGGCCGTCCGCCTGCAGGATGTTGAGGATCCGCCGGTCGATTTTGTCTATCTCATGCATCGGATTCCCCCGTCGTTCAACGCTTAAGGCGGCTTAGGCTGCCAGCCGCATTTCGGCGAGTTTCACCCAGTAGGAGATGCCGTGCGGGATCGCTTCGTCGTTGAAGTCGTAGGCCGGGTTGTGCAGGCCGGCCGTGTCGCCATTGCCGATGAAGATGAAGGCGCCCGGACGGGCAAGCAGCATGTAGGAGAAATCCTCGCCGCCCATCATCGGGTCGAGATCGTCCGATACCTGGTTTTCTCCGGCGATGTTGGCTGCCGCCGAAAGGGCGTGGCCGGTTTCCTGGCGATGATTGACGGTGACCGGATAGTTGCGGCCGTAAGAAACCTTGATCTTGGCGCCATAGGCCGATCCGAGGCTTTCGGAAATCTGCTTGATGCGTCCCTCGGCGAGATCGCGCACTTCCGGCATCAGCGTGCGAACCGTGCCGGCAAGCACGGCCTGTTCCGGAATGATGTTATGGGCAAAGCCGGCATTGAATTTCGTCACCGAGACGACGACCGAAGCCAGCGGATCGACGGTGCGCGAGGCGATGGTCTGCAGCGCGTTGACGATCTGCGAGCCGATCACGATCGGGTCGATCGTCTTGTGCGGTTGGGCGGCATGGCCGCCGCGGCCGTCGATGGTGATGGTAAATTCATCGGTCGAGGCCATGATCGGGCCGATGCGGCTGCCGAACTGGCCGACCGGCATGCCCGGCATATTGTGCATGCCGTAGACTTCCTCGATGGCAAACCGTTCCATCATGCCGTCCTTGACCATTTCGTTGCCGCCGCCGCCGCCTTCTTCAGCCGGCTGGAAGATCACGGCGACAGCACCTTTGAAGTTGCGCGTTTCGGCGAGATATTTTGCAGCACCCAGAAGCATGGCGGTGTGGCCGTCATGACCGCAGGCGTGCATCTTGCCCGCTGTGGTCGAGGCCCAGGGCTTGCCGCTCGTCTCCGTCATCGGCAGGGCATCCATGTCGGCGCGCAGGCCGATGGTGCGACCTTCGCCGAGATTGCCCTTGATCAGGCCGACGACGCCGGTGCGGCCAAGACCGGTCACGATTTCGTCAACGCCGAATTCCTTCAGTTTATTTTCGACGAAAGCTGCCGTATTTTCGACAGCAAACAGCAGTTCCGGTTTCGTGTGGAGGTGGCGCCGCCATTCCGTGACTTCGGATTGGAGCTCTGCTGCGCGGTTCAGAATGGGCATTTTGGCTTCCTGTGGGTCCATTGCGGGCATGGGATAGGAGATATTTGGCATCGGCGCAAAAGAATGGTCTTTGCCATCTCCTCGCCATATAGGTTAAATAGCCGGACGATACGAGGCAATTCCCGAAATTTCGAGGTTTGATGTGGTGACAACTGGAATTCGCAAGAGTGGCGCGTTGAAGCTATTCGCAGTCCTGACGGGCGCCTGCGCGTCGCTGCTTTCGGCCGCCCTGCCGAGCGCTGCCAATCCGCAGCTGGTTGTCGATGTCAGTTCGCTGAAGGTCTACGAGCAGCAGGAAATCTATCAGAAGTGGTACCCGGCGTCGCTGACCAAGCTGATGACGGCCTATACGACCTTTCGCGCCCTGAAATCCGGCCAGCTGACGCTGGAAACGCCGGTGGTGATGACCAAGAACGCCGCAGGCGAGCCGCCGAGCAAGATGTTCTACAAGCCCGGCCAGGCGGTAACGCTCGACAGCGCGCTGAAGATGCTGTTGATCAAGTCGGCCAACGACATCGCGGTGGCGATCGGTGAAACTGTCGCCGGCTCCGAGCCCGCCTTCGTCAACATGATGAATGCCGAAGCCAAGCGGATCGGGATGACGTCCTCACATTTCATTAATCCGAACGGACTGCCCGGTGCCGGCCAGTACACGACGGCCCGCGATCTTGCCGTTCTGGCAATCACCATCAAGCGCGAGTTTCCGCAATACGCGTCCTATTTCGCCTATGAAGGCTTCACCACCGGCAAGAGGAACTACCCCAATCTCAACATGCTGATCGGCCGCTTCGACGGCGCCGACGGCATGAAGACCGGTTTTATCTGCGCTTCCGGCTTCAACCAGGTTTCCTCGGCAACGCGCAATGGCCGTGCCGTCGTTTCCGTCGTTCTGGGCGCAAACAGCCTCGGCGGCCGGGCGGACGAGTCGGCGCGGTTGCTGCAGCTCGGCCTGACATCGAGCGGTGCCGGCAAGCCCGGCCTTGGCCAGATCGCGCCCTATGGCGAGACCCGCGACATGGTTGCCGATGTCAGCAAGGAAATCTGCAATCCGAAGGCGGCCAAGATCCGTTCGGAAAACCGCGATGAGGTCGGCCGGCAGAAACTGCTGTCGCCCTATATTCACGAGATCAACCGCCCGCTGAACCTTGTCGCCGCCGGGCTTATCCCGGGCACCGGGAAGGTGGCCGACGTCAAGGGCAAGGGACAGACGGAGACCGCGCAGGGCGATGTCGCCAATGTGCCGATCCCGGTTCCCCGCCCCGTTTTCTAAAGCTTCCCGCCTGCTGATCGGATAGACCATGAGCCCTGTTGTGAACGCCGTGCCGGTGTCGATCCTCACCGGCTTTCTCGGTGCCGGAAAGACATCCCTTCTCAACAGGCTGCTGAAGGATCCCGATCTCACCGATACCGCCGTGATCATCAACGAATTCGGCGATGTCTCGCTGGATCACCTTCTGGTCGAGGCATCGAGCGACGGTATCATCGAACTTTCGGATGGCTGCCTCTGCTGCACCGTGCGCGGCGAACTGGTCGATACGCTGGCCGACCTGATGGACCGGATGCAGACCGGCAAGATCAAGCCCCTGAAGCGCGTGGTCATCGAGACCACCGGCCTTGCCGATCCGGCGCCGGTTCTGCAATCTGTCATGGGCAATCCGGTCATCGCCCAGAGCTACCGGCTCGACGGCGTCGTCACCGTCGTCGATGCGGTCAACGGTTCATCGACGCTCGACAATCACGAGGAAGCGGCCAAGCAGGCCGCGATGGCCGACCGTCTGGTGATCAGCAAGATGTCGCTCGCGACGCCGGATGCGGTGATTTCGCTGAAAGCGCGGCTGCGGGCGCTCAATCCGCGCGCGCCGATGATCGATGGCGATCTGCCTGAGGCTGGCAAGGCCGAACTCTTCCATTGCGGGCTTTATGATCCGGCAACCAAGATCGCCGATGTCGGCCGCTGGCTTCAGGACGAAGCGGCGGCGGATCACGATCATCACCATGATCACGACCACGATGGCCACCACGATCATGACCATGCGCATTGTGGCCACCATGATCATCATCACCATCATGACGAAAACCGGCACGGTGCCGATATCCGCTCCTTCAGCCTTGTCCACGACCGGCCGATCGATCCGATGGCGCTGGAAATGTTCGTCGACCTCCTGCGCTCCGCCCATGGCGAAAAGCTGTTGCGGATGAAGGCGATCGTCGCGATGTCCGACAATCCGGACCGGCCCTTGATCCTGCATGGCGTTCAGACCGTATTCCATACGCCGCAGCGCCTGGCTGCCTGGCCCGACCCGTCCGACCGGCGCACCCGTATGGTGCTGATTACCAAGGATTTGCCGGAAGCGTTCGTGCGCGATCTCTTCGACGCCTTCACCGGCAAGCCGCGTATCGACCGTCCGGACCGGCAGGCGCTGGAGGACAATCCGCTGGCTGTTCCCGGACTCAGGCTGTAGCGCACCGGCAAGGGGCTGGCATGTTTCTCGGGGCGGGCGATGTCATCGGCAACATGCGGGCGCCGGCCTATCCTGCCAACCGTCCCGGCGGCTGGAGTTTTGGCGCCTCGCTGGGTTTCCATATCCTGATCGGGCTTGCCCTTCTGTTGGCCGTGACGCCACGCCGGCAGGCCCCGTCATCGGAAGATAGCGTCACCGTCGATGTTCTGACGCCGCAACAGTTTGAAGCCGCAAGCAGGCCATCGGTACCTGAGACCCCGGCCGATGCCTTGAATGATGTGCCGTCCAGACCATCGAGCGAAAGTTCGGTGCCGGATTTTACCGCGCTGCCGACAGACCGGCGACGCCCGGCAGAAAGCGTCACGGTGCAGGCGACGCACTTTCAGTCGGCAAAGGTGCTGGCCGATCCGCGCAGTGCCAAGGCACGCAAGGTGTTGCAGCAACTGGCGCGCCTAGAGCGCATCGTCCAGCTCTGCAACATCGAGGCGATGGAGCAGGTCCATATCTGGAAAGCCGCGTTCAGGCCGGATTTCCTGGTGGCCTACGCCATGGCCGATATCGAATTGTCGGGGCAGAAGCTCAAGGCCGATGGCGGTGCGTTCCGCAGCAAGCGCCTCTGGTACAACATCGGCTTCACCTGCGAGGTGACGCCGGACCTCGAGCAGGTGGTGTCGTTTGCCTTTGCCGTCGGCAGCGAGATTCCGGAAAGCGACTGGGCCGGTCACAATCTGTCGGCAGATGACGGTCCGGCGGATTAGAAGGCGCGAGTGGATCAGCTGCTGCAGGCAGCGGCCCGGGCGAGAAAGAAGGCCTTTTCGCGGGCGTTGCGGGTGAGGTCCGCCGCACGTTCGAATTCCACCCTGGCCTCGGCAGGCCGGCCGGCACGAAACAGGAAATCCCCCTTGGCAGCCGGCAGGGGCGCATAGTTTTGCAAGCCTGCAGCCGGATCGATTTCGTCAAGGCGTGCCAGGCCCGCTTCCGGACCAAAGGCCATGCTATGGGCCACCGCGCGGTTGAGATCGACCACCGGCGACGGCATTATCGCGCGCAGCGTATCGTAAAGATCGGCGATTTTCTGCCAATCGGTATCGTCCGCCCGGCGGGCTCGGGCGTGGCAGGCGGCCAGCGCTGCCTGCAGGGCGTAGGGGCCGTTGGCGCCGCCGAGTGCTTGCGCGCGCTGCAGGGCGGCAAGCCCACGGCGGATCAGAAGCTGGTCCCAATGGGCGCGGTTCTGTTCGGTCAAGAGTATCGGCGAACCGTCCGGGGCAACGCGGGCGTGGAGCCGGGAGGCCTGGATTTCCATCAGCGAGAGCAGGCCTTGAACCTCCGGCTCGCCGGGGAGCAGGCCGGCGAGAATGCGGCCGAGGCGTTGGGCTTCCAAGCACAGGGCCGGGCGGATCAGGTCCTCGCCAGTGGTGGCCGAATAGCCCTCGTTGAAGATCAGGTAGATCACCTCCAGAACGGATGCGAGACGTTCCTTGCGTTCGGCCCCGCGGGGCACGGCATAGGTCAGGCCGGCATTGCCAAGTGTCTTCTTGGCCCGGACGATCCGCTGGGCGATGGTCGCTTCGTTGGAAAGAAAGGCGCGGGCGATCTCGTCGGTTGTCAGTCCGCCGATCAGCCGCAGGGTCAGCGCTGCACGCGCTTCCGCCGACAGGAGGGGATGGCAGGCGGTGAAAATTAGGCCAAGCAGCTCGTCGCCGAGATCGTCGTCCAGTGCTTTCTCGACGTCCTCGACGCTGGTATCGCGTTCGTCTTCGAGGTCGCGGCCGATTTCGGCATGCTTGCGGGTAAGCATCTTCTTACGGCGGAAGCCGTCGATGGCGCGGCGCTTGGCAGCTGCCATCAGCCAGGCGCCCGGATTTTTGGGCACACCGGTCTTCGGCCATTCCGATAGGGCGGTCACCAGAGCGTCCTGCGCCAGCTCTTCGGCCAGCCCGACATCCCGGACCATCCGCGCCAGGCCGCCGATAAGCCTGGCCTGCTCGATCCGGAAAACCGTCTCAATTGCCTGATGTGTTTCGCTCGCAGCCATGCTTCCGGATTAAGCGAGGAGCAAGCGCTGCGTCAAGCCGCGGTGGCGGCTTGACTTCGGTGGAGCGATTTTAGCGCTTGGCTGTCTTTTCGCGCAGCCGTTCTTCCTGCTCGGCCAGTTCCGGCGTAAACGCTTCGCCGAAGTCGGCAGCTTCGAACACCGGGCGGATTTCGAGTTCGCTTGGCCCCGGCATCGGGTTGGGGCAACGCTTTGCCCATTCGATGGCTTCGGCCATGTCCTTGACTTCCCAGAGCCAGAACCCGGCGATCAGTTCGCGGGTTTCGGCAAAAGGGCCGTCGATGACGGTGCGGCCCGGACCGTCGAAAGCGATCCGCTTGCCCTTGACCGAGGGGTGCAGTCCTTCGCCGGCCATCATGATGCCGGCGTTGACCAGCTCTTCGTTGTACTTGCCCATTGCTTCCAGAAGCTCAGTCGTCGGCATGATGCCCGCTTCGCTGTCTTCCGTCGCCTTTACGATAACCATGACACGCATTGTCTTCTCCTCTGGTTTTATGGAAGCCAGACTGGCCTTCCTGATCATACGACGAACGAGCCGTGGCGCGATCGACACCGGTCCTGAATTTTTTTTGAGAAATCTAGAGAGGCTTTGGGAACGGAACAGGGGCGATAGCAAAGAAGGGTAACGGCGACCTGTCGTCTTGAACCTTGGGCGAACCCTTACGCCCTCTTGCGGATGACGAAACGATGACCGCCCGCAAGCGCCTCGGATCGCTCCAGGCTGTGGCCGTCTTCGTTGCAGAAATGCGGAATGTCGATGATGGCGAGCGGGTCGGTGGTCTCGACCGTGATCAGCGTGCCGGGAGCAAGGGTCAGCATGCGCTTGCGGGTTCGCAAAACCGGCAAGGGGCATTTCAACCCCTTGAGGTCATAGACCAGACTGTCAGGCATCAATTGCCCCAGATTTTCCAGAACGGCCGCTTCTTCGGCTGCTGTTCGGCAACGACCTGCTCGGCCACTGGTGCGGCCTCGGTCGTAGCCGCAGCTTGCGCCGCTGCTTCAGTCGGCTTCTTTGCCGTTTCGGTGGCGGCGGGCTTGGCAGTATCCGCGACCGGTTTTTGATCGGCAGGCTGCTGAACTGCGGTGTCGGTTGGCGTTACGGCCGCAGGCTGATATTTCCGGGCATCATCGCCGCCCTTGGCAAATAGGCTGCCCCAGAACCCCTTCCTGGCAGGCGTCTGATTGGCAACTTGCTGAGCCACGGGTGCAGCCTCGGTCGCGGCGGCTACCTGTCTCGCCGCCTCGACCGGTTTCTGTATCGTTTCAGCGACAGTCGCCGGGGCCGTGGCGACCGCTGCCGGTTGTTGAACGGTATCAACAGGCGCTACGGCAGCCGGCTCCAGCTGTTGCGCATCAGCGCCGCCTTTGGAAAACAGGCCTCCCCAGAAACCCTTCCTGGCTGTCGCCTGTTCGACCGAGACGGTTTCAACCGGGCGCGGCAATGGATTTTCCACCGGCACCGGGACTTGTGCGCCGTTACGGGTGGATTTTTCGAGTTCGGCCTTCTGGATCTCGATCGCCTTCTTGGCTTCTTCCAGTTCGGCGCGGCGGGCTTCCTGCTTTTCGAGGTCGGCGACCTTCATCAGCTTGCCGGCGTCGAGCGAAGTGCCGGTCGGCGCGTAAGCCAGTTCCTTGCCGACGCGCTGCTTGGCAACGATCGCCTTGCGCTCGGCTTCGGTCGGCTCGTACCAGACCAGGCCGTCGAGCTTCTTCGTCGCCTTGGCATAGTCTTCGTTGTATTTTTTGTTATAGCTGGCGAGTGCGCCCTGCATCACCGCCGGTGTCGACATGGCCGGGCATTGGCCGGTCGGCGAGAACGTGCCGTCCGTCTGCTGGTTGAAGACGTATTTCTTCTCGCAGATGTTCACTTCCGGCGGGCGCTTGGTGATCTCGAACTGGTCGTAGCCGGGCTTCAGCATGTTCCAGAAGTCGATGTTCGGGCTGTTGCGGTGCCGCGCCATGTTTTCCGCGGTCATGCGGAAGGGCAGGGCCTGCAGCTGGATCGCCTGCTGGCCGCCCTTGTAGGCGTCGCGCGACAGGGCAAAGATCTCCTGCATCTGCTCGTCGGTCATCGAATAGCAGCCGGACGACGAACAGGCGCCATGGATCATCAGATTGGTGCCGAAGCGGCCGTTGGCCTGGTCGAAGCGGTTGGGGAAGCCGGTATTGATGGCGAGATAATAGCTGGAATTCGGGTTCATCTGGCCCGGCGAGATCGGGTAGAAACCTTCCGGCGCCTGCCGGTCGCCTTCCTTGACCTTGGGGCCGAGCTTGCCCGACCAGGCGCAGATCTTGTACTGGCGCAGCATTTCGAAGCGATTGGAGGCGTTGGCCTTCCAGACTTCGAGAACGCCTTCCTCCTTGAAAATGCGCAGCATGATCGGCGACGTCGTCGCCATGCTCATCGCCTGCATCTTCTGGACGATCTTGCCGGAGAGCTGGTAATTGACCTTGCTGGAGACTTTCTTGAGATCGACATCGACCGTATCCATCGCCTCATTGGCGGTGCAGCTCGAAAGGAGCGCGGCGATGGCAGCGGTGGCAACAAGATGTGTCAAACGCATCGGCAAAGGTCCATCAAGAAAACTGTCGAACGTGGCGTTCCCATGCAGGCGGGCCGCAGGGAATCAATAAGCCCTTATACTTCACAAAATATTAACCTTACAGAACCGCCTTGCCCCAACCGTTCCAGACGCCAAGAATATGGCCAAGATAGGACCGCGCGCTCCATTTATCCCCGGAACGCGCTCGAAACCAGCAGATGTGATTAAAGCTGGCGGCCGATGGCCAGGTATTTCTGGCGGCGGTCCGAGCGCAGCTGGTCGCCGGTGCGGCCGGAAAGATCCTTGAGCGCGTCTGCGATCACCGTACCGGTTTTTTCGATCACGGCGTCCGGATCGCGGTGCGCGCCGCCGACCGGTTCGCCGATGATGCCGTCGATGATACCCAGCGATTTCAGGTCTTCGGCGGTGATCTTCATGTTGGTCGCCGCTTCCTTGGCGCGGGTACTGTCGCGCCAGAGGATGGAGGCTGCACCTTCCGGCGAGATCACGCTGTAGATCGCATGTTCGAGCATGTAGACGCGGCTGCCGGTAGCAATCGCGATCGCGCCGCCGGAACCGCCTTCGCCGATGACGACGGAGACGATCGGAACACGCATGTTGAGGCACATTTCCGTCGAGCGGGCGATGGCTTCCGCCTGGCCGCGCTCTTCGGCGCCGATGCCGGGATAGGCGCCGGCGGTGTCGATCAGGGTGATCAGCGGCAGGCCGAAACGATCGGCCATTTCCATGACGCGGATGGCTTTGCGATAGCCTTCCGGACGGGCGCTGCCGAAATTGTGCTTGATGCGCGACTTGGTGTCATTGCCCTTTTCCTGGCCGATGACGGCGACAGGGGTGCCGCGGAAGCGCGCAAGGCCAGCCTGGATCGCCTCGTCATTGGCAAACTTGCGGTCGCCGGCCAGCGGCGTGAATTCGGTGAAGAGATTGGCGGCATATTCCTGGAAGTGCGGACGCTGCGGATGGCGCGCGACCTGCGTCTTCTGCCAGGGGTTCAGCTTGGAATAGATTTCGGCCATCGCCTCGCGGGCGCGCACTTCAAGGCGCTCGACCTCGTCGGTCGTGTCGATGCTCTCGTCCTCGCTGGCAATCTTCTTCAGCTCGTGAATCTTGCCTTCGAGATCGGAGATTGGTTTTTCGAAATCGAGATAATTGTGCATGTGATGCGTTTCCGATCATATTGCGCCAGTGGCCACGGGTTTGACGTTTCAGCCGTCCCGGCCAAGTGTTCTGGCGCTCCTAATCCTGTTTTTTCGCCTGTTTGGCAAGAGGGTGATGGTTCTGGACCAGCTGATGCAGCCGTTCTTCCAGCACATGGGTATAGATTTGTGTCGTTGAAATGTCCGAATGTCCGAGAAGTTCCTGTACGGCGCGCAGGTCCGCACCATTGGCCAGAAGGTGGCTGGCAAACGCGTGGCGCAGCACATGCGGCGAGATCGCCGCAACGCGGATGCCGGCGCGGGCGGCGAGATCCTTGAGGTCGCGGGCAAAAACCTGGCGTGGCAGATACCCGGCCTTGCCGGAGGAGGGGAACAGCCACGGGCTTTCCGGCGGCGGGGTTTTCTGGGCGGCATTGTCGCTTGCCATCGCCGCGCCATAGGCCTGCATCGCCCGGATCGCCGAATGCGACAGCGGCACCATACGCTCCTTGTTGCCCTTGCCGCGAACGACGAGAAAGCGGCCGTTCTGGGCCAGCACCGAGGCCGGCAGCGAAACAAGTTCGCTCACCCGCATGCCGGTGGCATAGAGCAGCTCGATCAGCGCATGCATGCGCAACCGCGCCACAGGATCGCCGCCGCCCTGGGCCGCCTCCTGTTCCGCCTGCCCGATCAGTTTTGAAACATCGTCGATGCTCAGCACCTTCGGCAGCGAGCGGCCTTTCTTCGGCGCGTCGAGAACGCCGGTCGGATCGTCCGTGCGGAGACCTTCGGCATAGAGGAACTTGTAGAACTGCCGCAGCGCCGACAACCGGCGCGCCTGCGACGATGCCTTGAAGCCCTGCTGTGCCAGATGCGAGAGATAGGCGCGCAGATCCTCCGATGCGGCCTCCGTCGGCTTGACGCCGCGTTGCTTCAAGAAGGAGTAGGCGTCCTCCAGGTCGCGCTCATAGGAGATCAGCGTGTTGTTGGCAGCCCCCCGTTCGGCGCTCATCATCTCCAGGAAGGATTCCATATGGGCGGCGGAAAGATCGATCATTGCGGCTTGTTGATCCGCTCGGAGGGAATGCGGATGGTCACGTCGCGCTCCACGGGATTGACGAAGGTCACCAGCGCCACCATCGTTCCATAGATCACCCCGGCGATCAGGGCGCAGATGAACAGGAACCGGAACAGGGTGGGCATTTTCAACTCCTAGGGTCAGGGGTCTATATGACCATGCCTGTTTGCAAGTGCAAGAACCGTGGTATCGCACGGAATTCACGTCGCCTAGTATGCCGTGAAGTCTTGACGCTTCCGGCTGTTTTGTCGATACCGGAGCGGAACGGGAAATTGAAACTGCATGAGCGACGTGATTGAACCGGTTTCCGAAGCGCTGATCGAGCGGGCGAAGGCCGCGCTCGGGCGACGAAACCTCGTCTTCGTCGGTCTGATGGGGGCCGGGAAATCGGCGATCGGCCGGATGACGGCATCGGCGCTCGGGGTACCCTTCGTCGATTCCGATCATGAGATCGAGCGTGTTTCGCGCATGACGATCAGCGAGCTGTTCGCAGCCTACGGCGAGGACGAGTTTCGCGCGCTCGAGGCCCGCGTCATCAAACGGCTGCTGAACACCGGCCCGCGCATCGTCTCCACCGGCGGCGGCGCCTTTATCAATGAGCGTACCCGCAAGCATATCAAGCGCCATGGCCTCTCCGTTTGGCTCAACGCCGAACTCGATGTCCTGTGGGAGCGCGTCAACAAGCGCGATACCCGCCCGCTGCTGAAAACCGAAAACCCGAAGCAGACGCTCGAAAACCTCATGCATGCCCGTTATCCGATCTATGCGCAGGCGGACCTGACGGTGCTGTCCCGCGATGTCAAGAAAGAGGTGATGGTGGAAGAGGTCCTTTCCGCTCTTGCCGCTCTCCCGAAGAAGTGAAGCCATGACCACTGCCAGCCTGTCCGCCGCCCGAAAAAACGTTCGCGTCGATCTCGGCGATCGTTCCTACGATATTCTTATCGGCCCCGGCCTGATCGCCACCGCGGCCGCCGAGATTGCCGGCCGGCTGAAGGGCCGACGCATGGCTGTCATTACCGACGAGCATGTCGCGCCGCTCTATCTTAAGCCTTTGATGGAAAGCCTGAAGGCGAAGGGCATTGCGGCCGTATCGCTTGTTTTGCCGGCCGGCGAAAAGACCAAGAGTTTTGAACACCTGATCCCCGTCTGCGAGGCGATCCTCGGTGCCCGGATCGAGCGCAACGATGCGGTGATCGCGCTTGGCGGCGGCGTCATCGGTGATCTCACCGGTTTTGCCGCCGGCATTGCCCGGCGCGGTTCGCGGTTCATTCAGATCCCGACTTCGCTGCTTGCGCAGGTGGACTCGTCCGTCGGCGGCAAGACCGGCATCAACTCGCCGCACGGCAAGAACCTGATCGGCGTCTTTCACCAGCCGGATCTGGTGCTCGCCGATACCGATGTGCTCGACACGCTCAGCCCGCGCGAATTCAAGGCCGGTTATGCAGAGGTCGCCAAATACGGCCTGATCGACAAGCCGGAGTTCTTCGCCTGGCTGGAAAACAACTGGCAGGCGGTGTTTGCCGGTGGCGATGCCCGCATCGAGGCGATCGCCATCAGCTGCCAGGCCAAGGCCGACGTGGTTGCGGCTGACGAGCGCGAGAATGGCCGGCGCGCTTTGCTCAATCTCGGCCACACGTTCGGGCACGCGCTGGAAGCGGCGACGCAGTATGACGGCACGCGCCTTGTCCACGGCGAGGGCGTGGCGATCGGCATGGTGCTGGCGCATCAGTTTTCGGCGCGTATGAACCTTGCGAGCCCGGACGACGCCAAACGTGTCGAAGCGCATCTGAAGACGGTAGGCCTGCCGACCCGCATGGATGACATTCCCGGCACCTTGCCGCCGGTGGAAAAGCTGATGGATGCGATAGCCCAGGACAAGAAGGTCAGCGGCGGCAAGCTCACCTTCATCCTGACACGCGGGATCGGCCAGTCGTTTGTCGCCGATGACGTTCCGGGATCGGAGGTGAGCGCATTTCTCAAGGAAAAACATCCGGGATGAGCAACGAGACTTTCACGGTTTTCCTGGCGGATTACGGTCCGGGCATCTTGATCATCGTGGCGATGATCTTGCTGTCGGCCTTCTTTTCAGGCTCGGAAACCGCGCTCACTGCTGCATCGCGTGCCCGTATGCATACGCTGGAGGGCAATGGAGACGAGCGTGCCGGGCTGGTCAATCGGCTGATCGAGCGCCGTGACAGGCTGATCGGCGTGCTGTTGATCGGCAACAACCTTGCCAACATCCTGTCTTCGTCCATCGCCACCAGTCTCTTCCTGCATTTCTTCGGTGCGTCCGGCGTGGCCTATGCGACGCTCGCCATGACGATCATCCTGGTCATCTTTGCCGAAGTGCTGCCGAAGAGCTGGGCGATTGCATCGCCGGACCGGTTTGCGCTGGTGGTGGCGCGGGCGGTCAATATCGTTGTTCTGGTCGTCGGTCCGGTCTCCAGCCTGGTGAACTGGATTGTCCGGCGTATCCTCGGGCTGTTCGGCATCAATCTATCCTCGGAAATGCCGATGCTCACCGCACATGAGGAGCTGCGCGGTGCCGTCGATTTCCTGCACCGCGAAGGTTCCGTCATCAAGGCCGACCGCGACCGGCTCGGCGGCGTGCTCGATCTCGGCGAGCTCGAAGTCTCCGACATCATGATCCACCGCACTTCGATGCGCGGCATCAACGCTGACGATGCGCCCGAAGTCGCCGTGCGTGCGGTTCTCGAAAGCCCTTACACTCGCATGCCGGTCTGGCGCGGATCGACCGACAACATCATCGGCGTCGTGCATGCCAAGGATCTGTTGCGGGCGCTTGCCGAACCCGATGTCGAGCCGGAAAATCTCGATATCGTCCGGATCGCACAGAAACCGTGGTTCGTGCCGGAAACCACCAATCTGAAAGAACAGCTCAACGCCTTCCTGCGCCGCAAGGGGCATTTCGCCATCGTCGTCGACGAATATGGCGAGGTGCAGGGGCTGGTGACGCTGGAAGACATTCTGGAAGAAATCGTCGGCGATATCTCCGACGAGCACGACATCGAGATCCAGGGCGTGCGCCAGGAGGCCGATGGCTCCATCGTCGTTGACGGCAGCGTGCCGATCCGCGATCTCAATCGCGCACTCGACTGGAACCTGCCGGACGAGGAGGCAACGACAGTCGCCGGTCTGGTGATCCACGAATCCAAGACGATCCCCGAAGAGCGGCAGGCGTTCACCTTCTATGGCAAGCGCTTCATCGTGATGAAACGGGTGAAGAACCGGATCACGCGGCTCAGGATCAGGCCGGCCGACGATGCGACAATGCCTCCGCTCCCGATGAAGAGCGAAGGCATTGAATAACAGGCAGGCTTCGTTGGTTCAATCTTAGCGGCTGCCGATGATGCCGCCGAGAGCGCCGCCGAGCAGACCGCCGGCGAAAGCTGCACCTGCCGGATCCACTGCGCCACCGCCGCCCCTGTTTTCGACCGGGCCTTCCAGCGTATCGGCCTGATATTGCCGTTGGACGCGCTGTCCAGCGACCTTCTGGCGAACAGGCTTCTGGGCCTTGCGAACGGCAATGGCGGCTTTCTGGGCTTCGTACTGGGCGCGAACCTGCGGCATCATCGGATCGGTCTGAACGACAAGGAACATATGCTGCTGCTGCGTCAGGTAGGTTGTCTCAACCATGCCGTTTTGCTGCTGCCATGCGCCAATTGCGGTTCTTGACCTGGCGCCAAGCGCACCATCCGCACCGCCGGTGACATGGCCGAGCGCGCCGAGCCGCAGTTGCAGATCGATCCTGCCTTCCTTGTCGAGGTTCAGGGCGGTTTCAGTCTCCGGCGTTCCGACGCTGAGCTTGACATCATCGGGCATGGCGACGGCAGTGCGAACCTGGGAGGCCGAAGCTGTTGCCTCGCCTGCCGGGGCAACAGAGGCAACTTGCGTGGCCGCCGCGGCTTTCATCTGATCGAGATTGAGCTTGGCGAGTGTGGCAAAATTCCCGTTCGGATACTGCTGCAGGTAAAGCTCGTAGTGCGCGACGGTGTTGCGCTTGGACGCCTCTTCCCACAGTTTCTGTTCGACGGTCCAGTTGACGTCTTTCGCAGCTGTCGTGTTGGCGTCGCCTGCGGGCTTTTCTAGGTTCGGGACGACCGCTGTTGCCTCAGCCGCAGGCTCTCCGCCGATGAAGACTTCGCGGGATAGCGAAGCATTGTGCCAGGGGTGTTGCGCCCCGCCGGTCGCTTCCGAGACGTCGGCGCGAACCCTTGTCAGAGCGCTCTGGATTTCGAGGCCAGGCGTCGTCAGATGCCGCGCGAGTGCTGTCGTATAGGGGCTGTTGATGCCCTTGCCGTCATAGGCGACGGCGCCGGGATCGGTCGCATAGGCGATCAGCAGTCCGCCGGCGCCGGCTGTCTGGTTGTTGGCCTGCACCGGCGCCAGGCCGACCCCCATCGAGGCGGAGCGGCTGGCCGGCATGACCTTTGCCAGCGAGCGCGCCAGCGGATTGTCGCGGCAGGCATCCAGAATGATGATGCTGACGGCCGGATCCGGCGGCAGGGCCGCAAGGAATTTTTCGGCGGGCACCGTGCGCGTCTGCAGCTGCGCCGCCTTTTCCAGCTGCGCGTCGATCGGCACGAGATAGTTACGCCCGTCGACCTGCAGGCCGTGGCCGGCATAGTAGACGACGGCAATATCTGCGTCATAGGCGATCTCGGTGAATTGATCGACCAATGCGCTCATCGCCGTCTTGTCGAGATTTTCGCCCTCGATGACGGTGAAGCCCGCCGTGCGGAAGGTCTCCGCCATCAGCTTGGCGTCGTTTTTCGGGTTCGGCAATTCGACGGCGTGCTTGTAGGCACTGTTGCCCATGACAAGCGCGACCTTCTTACCGGACGGCGTTGCTGCCGATACCTCACTGAATGATAGAAACGCAGCGCTGAACGCCGCGACAAGCCCAAGCCACCTGAGCATCGTCTTGACCCCAAAATAGAGGCTCCCCGGACAACCTTGAACCGGCTCCGCCTATGATGAAAATTTTCTGTATGTTGTAATAAAAAACGGATCGTGCGATCCGACTATTCTCTGCTTCCCACTACAATTGTAGGTGTTAGCCACAATCCCGTCAATTCGGCAGGAGTTAAACCCTTCGGTCTACACTCTTTGCTTTAATACAAGGTATCTCTAGCCTTACCAGCGGGTTGTTTCCCCGGGAACAGCTGGTTCAAGCGCCAGTGCATGCAATCCTGCGTCGATTTCGGCTTTCAGAACATCATTGATGGCGCGGTGGCGGGCGATACGGCTCATGCCGATAAAAGCGCTGGAAACAATCCGTACCCGCATATGGGTTTCGCCGCTGCCGTCGATATCCGGATGATGGCCGGCATGCAGATGGCTTTCGTTGACAACGATCAGCCGTTCGGGCGAAAAGGCCGCGTTGAGTTTTGTTTCGATGCGGCTTTGAAGCGACATGTTTTAGCCCCGTTTGTCTGGCTTTTCCGTAAGCATCGATCTCAAACGAACGACCTGTCCGGGATTGCGTTTTGCGCGTGCAAAATGGCTTCACAAAGCCTGTAACATTCCCATTTGTCAATTCTTGTTGTGGCGCCCGCCACGCCCCATAATTAGCGCCATGAAACTTGATTCAAAATACTTCGACGGGATCCGGACGCGCCGCAAGGTGAACCAGAAGCCTGAGCCGATGGCACCCAAGTGTCAGTGGGACGGGTGCGAGGAAAATGCTGTTCATCGTGCGCCGGTCGGCCGCAATGCCGAAAATGAATTTTTCATGTTCTGCTTCGAGCACGTCAAGGAATACAACAAGGGCTACAACTACTTCTCCGGCCTGTCCGATACCGAGATCGCCCGCTACCAGAAGGAAGCCATCACCGGCCACCGTCCGACATGGACGGTGGGGGTCAACAAGAACGCCAAGAATGCGCCGCAGCAGTCGCAGCAGCGCTCCGGTTCGGCCGGTGCGCAGGCCCGCATGCGCGATCCCTTCGGCTTCGTCGATCAGGCCCGGGCGCGGGCGCCCAGGCAAGAGCCACGGCTGCGCAAGCTGAAGACATTGGAGGCCAAGGCCTTCGAAACGCTCGGCCTGCATGCCAATGCCACGCCGGCAGACGTCAAGACGGCCTACAAAGAGCTTGTAAAAAAGCATCACCCCGATGCAAATGGCGGAGACAGGGGATCGGAAGAGCGTTTTCGCGCCGTGATCCAGGCATATCAATTGTTAAAACAGGCTGGCTTCTGCTAGGAACCCGTTTTATTACGGTCACACATTTATAAAGGCATAGACGGGACTGCCCCCGCCAAGCGAGTCAAGGGGCTTTCCGTGCTGGAGACATGATGAGCAAGGTAGACCTCGACATTTCCAACCTCCCCGATACGACAGTTTCCGTCCGCGACGTTTTCCGTATCGATACCGATCTGCGCGTGCCGGCCTATTCGAAGGCCGATGCCTATGTGCCGGATCTCGATCCCGACTATCTCTTCGATCGCGAGACGACGCTCGCCATCCTCGCCGGCTTTGCCCATAACCGCCGCGTCATGGTCTCCGGTTATCACGGCACCGGCAAGTCGACCCATATCGAGCAGGTCGCTGCCCGCCTCAACTGGCCCTGCGTGCGCGTCAACCTCGATAGCCATGTCAGCCGTATCGATCTCGTCGGCAAGGACGCCATCGTCGTCAAGGACGGCATGCAGGTCACGGAATTCAAGGACGGCATCCTGCCCTGGGCCTACCAGCACAATGTCGCGCTCGTTTTCGACGAATACGACGCTGGCCGTCCGGACGTGATGTTCGTCATCCAGCGCGTGCTCGAATCCTCCGGCCGCCTGACGCTGCTCGACCAGAGCCGTGTCATTCGTCCGCACCCGGCATTCCGTCTGTTTGCGACGGCCAACACCGTCGGCCTCGGCGACACGACCGGCCTCTATCACGGCACCCAGCAGATCAACCAGGCGCAGATGGACCGCTGGTCGATCGTCACCACGCTGAACTACCTGCCGCACGACAACGAAGTCGATATCGTCGCCGCCAAGGTCAAGGGCTTCACCAAGGAACGCGGCCGCGACACCGTCTCGAAGATGGTCCGCGTTGCCGATCTGACCCGTGCCGCCTTCATCAACGGCGACCTGTCGACCGTCATGAGCCCGCGTACCGTCATCACCTGGGCTGAAAACGCGCATATCTTCGGCGATATCGCCTTTGCCTTCCGCGTCACCTTCCTCAACAAGTGCGACGAGCTTGAGCGGGCGCTGGTGGCCGAACACTATCAGCGCGCCTTCGGTGTCGAGCTGAAGGAAAGTGCTGCCAATATCGTGCTCGAAGCCACGGCCTGATCCATGGCAGGCCGGGGCGACAATTCGAAAGCAAGGCCGGCCGGTGTGGTGGATGTTGAACCATTCCGCCGCGCACTGACCGGCTGCATCCGTTCGATTGCCGGGGATTCGGAAATCGAGGTCGTGTTTGCCAACGAGCGTCCGGGGCTTGCCGGAGAGCGCGTGCGGCTGCCGGAAATCTCCAAGCGGCCGACACGCCAGGAACTGGCGATCACCCGCGGCCTCGGCGATTCGATGGCGCTGCGCAAGGCCTGCCACAACCCCCGCATTCATGCGACCATGTCGCCGCAGGGGGCGGACGCAAGGGTGATCTTCGATGCCGTCGAGCAGGCACGTGTCGAGGCGATCGGCGCACTGCGCATGACCGGTGTCGCCACCAACCTGACGTCGATGCTCGACGACAAATATGCCCGTGCCAATTTCGGCACGATCGACCGGCAGGCGGATGCGCCGCTGGAGGAGGCCGTGGCGCTGATCGTGCGCGAAAAGCTCACCGGCCAGAAACCGCCTGCCTCCGCCGGTCAGGTGCTGGACCTCTGGCGTGATTTCATCGAGGAAAAAGCCGCCGGCGACATGGCCAACCTGTCGGCCGCCGTCAACGATCAGCAGGCCTTTGCCCGCGTCGTGCGCGACATGCTGACGTCGATGGAAGTCGCCGAGAAATATGGCGACGACGATGTCGAGCCAGACGACCAGGACACCCAGACCGACGAGGACCAGCCGCGCAGCCAGGAAGAGGATGAAAACAGCTCCGACGAGGATGCCGGTTCCGACGCTGCCCCGGCCGACGAGAACGAAACCGCCGACGAGCAGATGGACGAAGGCGAGATGGACGGCGCCGAAATCTCCGAAGAAGAGATGTCGGACGACGGCGAGGACGACAGCGAGACGCCGGGCGAGGTCAAGCGCCCAAGCCATCCCTTCGACGATTTCAACGAAAAGGTCGATTACGGCGTCTTCACCGAGGAGTTCGACGAAACCATCACGGCCGAGGAACTTTGCGACGAAGCCGAACTCGAGCGCCTGCGCGCTTTCCTCGACAAGCAGCTGGCCCATCTGCAGGGCGCCGTCGGCCGGTTGGCCAACCGGTTGCAGCGCCGCCTGATGGCGCAGCAGAACCGTTCCTGGGAATTCGACCTGGAAGAGGGCTATCTCGATTCGGCGCGGTTGACGCGCATGATCATCGACCCGATGCAGCCCTTGTCGTTCAAGCGTGAGAAGGACACCAACTTCCGCGATACGGTCGTGACGCTCTTGATCGACAATTCCGGCTCGATGCGTGGCCGGCCGATCACGGTCGCCGCCACCTGCGCGGACATCCTTGCCCGCACGCTGGAACGCTGCGGCGTCAAGGTCGAGATCCTCGGCTTCACCACCAAGGCCTGGAAGGGCGGGCAATCGCGCGAAAAGTGGCTGGCCAGCGGCAAGCCGCAGACGCCGGGCCGGCTTAACGACCTGCGCCACATCATCTACAAGTCCGCAGACGCCCCCTGGCGCCGCGCCCGCCGCAATCTCGGCCTGATGATGCGTGAAGGGCTGCTCAAGGAAAACATCGACGGTGAGGCGCTGATCTGGGCGCATAACCGGCTGCTCGGCCGCTCCGAACAACGCCGTATCCTGATGATGATCTCGGATGGTGCGCCGGTCGACGATTCGACCCTGTCGGTCAATCCGGGCAACTATCTGGAGCGGCATCTGCGCGCCGTCATCGAGCAGATCGAGACGCGTTCCCCGGTCGAATTGCTGGCCATCGGCATCGGTCATGACGTGACGCGATACTACCGCAAGGCCGTGACCATCGTCGATGCGGACGAACTCGCCGGCGCGATGACCGAGCAGCTGGCCTCGCTGTTTGACGACGAGAGTTCCCGCCGCCGGGCCGCGCCCGCGCGCCGGCGTGCGAGCTGACAATACTGTCTGGCCGGGGCGCTTAGTGCTGCCCCGGTCTTGCCTGCCATATTGCGTGTTGATTTTGCCGGAGCCGCTTTGCGCTCCATGCCGGCATGCCGGAAGGACTTCCTTTTGAACACGACACTGATCCAGGCTGCCGCCTTTTCCCTGACACTGGCCACCATGCCGTCGGTCGCGGCGACATTGCCGGTTTCGGAAATCGTCCCGGTGAAAAGCCGGCAGATCGACAACTTCAAGATCGGTTCGGACCAGAAACTGTTCGGCAAGCTGGAGTTCATCGGTGGCATCGAGATGTCGTCGTCGAACGCCTTGCTTGGTGCGATCTCGTCGATCCGCTTTCGCCCGGACCGGAAATCCTTCCTCGCGGTCATGGATACCGGCCATTGGGTCGAAGGGAAAATCAAGCGCGACCAGAAAGGCCGGCTGGCGGGCGCCAGCGATCTGACGGTAACCTCGATGATCGATGCCAACGGCCGGTCCGAACAGGTCAAGGAGCGGATGGACTGCGAGGGTGTGGCGCTGCGCGACGGCGCGGTGCTCGCCAGCTACGAGGGACTTCACCGCGTCGATTCCTATCCCGATCCCGGCTTTGCCCGGTCCGGGCCCGTCGCGACCTTGCCGCTTCTCATTCCCGAACAATCACTGGGCGGCAATCGCGGGCTTGAAACCATCGCCGTTTCGCCCAAGGACGGCCCACTTGCGGGCGGCACCGCTGTTGTGGCCGAGCGGAGCTTCGACACGGCCGGCCATCTCCTGGCCGCCGTCCTCGACGGTCCCCGCAAGGGCGTTTTCAGCGTCGTTCGGAAAGGGCCTTTCGCGGTGACTGACGGTGCGTTCCTGCCCAACGGCGACCTGTTGATTCTGGAGCGCCGCTTCAGCTTTGCCGAGGGCCTCGGCATGCAGATACGCCGCATCAGGGGGGGCGACATCAAGCCTGGCGCGGTGGTCGATGGCGAAATCCTCCTCAACGCAGACATGGGCTACCAGATTGACAATATGGAAGGTCTGGATGTCATCGTTGAGCCCGGTGG
Source organism: Pararhizobium sp. YC-54 (assembly GCF_025847205.1). Taxonomy (GTDB): domain Bacteria; phylum Pseudomonadota; class Alphaproteobacteria; order Rhizobiales; family Rhizobiaceae; genus Pararhizobium. Next base: position 311,772 of record NZ_JAOYTH010000004.1, read on the forward strand.
CGACATCCGCATCATCATCGTTTCCGATGACAACCACTCCATCCTCGAGCGCAACCTGATGCTGGAGTTCCGGCTGGTCGAAATAGAAACTGCACAAGAAAAAACCCGCACCATGTGATGATGCGGGTTCCATGTCTTTATGCTGTTTTGGAAATCAGGCGCGGGCCTTCACGCCCGGCATCGGCTTGATCACGTTCATCAGTGCGCCATAGGGCAACAGCATCACCAGGCCGACGATGATCTTGACGCTGAGGTCGCCGAGCGCCCAGGAGATCCAGCGCGGCGCTTCTGCCGTCATGACGCCGAGGATCGGGGCGCTTTCGAGCGCGAACGGGTCGTTGGGGCCGAAGACGACGAAGAACGCGGCGAAGGCGAAGGAAAAGAAAATCGCCGTATCGAGGAAGGATCCGAACAGCGAGCCGACCAGCGGCGCGCGCCACCAGCTCTGTGCCCGCAGCTTGTTGAACACCGAGATATCGAGAAGCTGGCCGAGCAGGAAGGCAGAGCCCGACGCGATCGCGATGCGCGGCGTTGCCACCAGCACCGACAGGACGACGGCGACGGCAAAACCTGCGACCACGACCTTGCGGGCGGTGCGCGGTCCGAACTGGCGGTTGGTGAGATCGGTAACCAGGAAGGCGACTGGATAGCTGAAGGCGCCCCAGGTCAGAAGATCACCCAGCTGCATGCCGGCGATCGCGCCGGGCAGGGGATACTGGACCAGGACATTGGAGGCTACGACCACCAGGGTCATCAGCGCGACATAGGTCATGAACGTGCGGTTTGTCAGCATTTTTTTATCCTGGGGTATGCCACCAGTTGGAGTCATCTGAATCCGCTATTCACCTTGCTTTGAGCCAGGCAAGCCGCGAACGGTTCACTGCAAACGGCACACGAGAAAAAGGCCCGCCGGTTGCCCTGGCAAGCCTTTAATCCGTGTAGCCAAGTGTGCCGATTAAGCGGCGACAGCGACGGCTTCAGCCGTCTTCTTGACGATCTGGCGGCGCAGCAGGCGAGCGCGCATCGACAGCTCGACTTCGTCAGCCTTGATCAGGAATGCGTCGAGACCACCGCGATGTTCAACCGAACGCAGGGCTGCGGCCGAAACACGCAGACGGTAACGCTGACCGAGCACGTCGGAAATCAACGTAACCTGGCACAGGTTCGGAAGGAACTTGCGCTTGGTCTTGTTGTTTGCGTGGCTCACATTGTTGCCCGACTGGACGCCCTTGCCGGTCAATTCGCAACTACGGGACATGATGCACCTATTTTTCTTTTCGCCTTCGGTCCATGCGTTGGCGGGCCATAAGCCCAGGCCGCATTCCGTTGGCCATGATTGGAAAGTTGCGGTTCTATAGTCAGCGAGAGCCGCGGCGTCAAGCCAAACCTTCGTTTTCCGGGAAAAACTCTTGGGAAACGTCGAGTCTTTCAGGCCGGAGAAGCCGATATGTTTGGATTCTCTTCGCCCGTATACATCTTTGCAGCAGTGAATTCCACTTTATATAGCCTTGGGTTAATGCTTGTGGCGAAAGCCGGGTTCACGGCGCAGAAATGCCGCAAACCCGCCGTATCGGCTAATGTCGCGTGTCGCGTGAACGGGAATGGGAAGGGCATCTGCAATGAACTGGCGCATCGGTGTCTTCGCGCTTCTGGCGTTTGCCACGGCAACGTTTTCCACAGGCACGGTTTACGCCGTCGAAGTGACGCACAATACCGATTACAGCATTTCGCTGGCCGGCTTGCCGATTGCCCGGGCGTCGTTCCATACAGAGCTCAAGGCCAACCGCTACACCATTTCCGGCACCATGAACTCGGCCGGGCTCGCCGATATTTTCGCCCAGACGTCGGGCGAAACCTCGGTATCCGGTGTTGTCGGCCGCGACCGGCTGAGCGCCTCGGAGTATCGGGTCCGCTACCAGACAGGCAAGAAGGGCCGGGCGATCGACGTCCAGTTCCGTAACGGCGATGTCATGTCCGCCTCGATGAAGCCGGCGCGCCGGATCCCGAAGAACTGGGTGCCGGTCACCAAGGCGGACATGCGCAATGTCGTCGATCCGCTGTCCGGCCTGATCTTTCCCGCCGATACGCGGATCTGCCCGAAAAGCGTGCCGATCTTCGACGGCGAATCGCGCATGGACCTGAAACTCTCGCCGAAGGGCACCAAGCCCTTCAAAACGGAGGGATTCCAGGGCGATGTCATCGTCTGCGGCATCAAGTTCGTGCCGAAATCCGGCTACCGCAAGGGGCGCGACGACGTCGATTACCTGCGCAAGCTGGAAACCATGGAAATCTGGTTTGCCAAGGCCGATGCGGTCAACGTATACGCTCCGGTCTATGTCAGGATTCCGACCAGCCTCGGCCCGGTGACCATCTGGGCGACGCGGTTCGGAAGCTGACGATCCATATGGCCGGGGTCAAATGCATGAAAGTTCAGGCGCATGAAAGTTAAGGCAACGCTGATCGGCTTTTCGGCGATCCTGATGTGGTCTCTGCTGGCCCTGTTCACGGCCGCATCCGGCACCATGCCGCCCTTCCAGCTTTCGGCCATCTGCTTTTCTATCGGCAGCATTCCCGGCCTTGTGGTGCTGGCGCTCAAGCCGGAGCGGCTGGCGCTTCTAAGGCAGCCCGCAAAAGTCTGGATTGTCGGCATTGCCGGCCTGTTCGGCTATCATTTCCTCTATTTCACGGCGCTGCGCAACGCGCCCGCGGTCGAAGCCGGGCTGATCGCCTATCTTTGGCCGCTTTTGATCGTCGTCGGTTCGGCATTGCTGCCGGGCGAACGGTTGCGGTGGTATCATGTTGCCGGCGCCATCTGCGGTCTTGCCGGCACGATCCTGATTGTCGCGCGCAACGGCGTTCAGTTCGACGATGCCTATGTCATGGGCTACAGTGCGGCTCTGGCCTGCGCCTTCACCTGGTCCGGCTATTCGCTGCTGACGCGGCGGTTCGAGGCCGTCTCGACGGATGTTGTCACCGGCTTTTGCCTGGCCACGGCGGCGCTGTCGTTCCTGTGCCATCTCGGCTTGGAAACGACGGTCTGGCCGGAGACGGCAACGCAGTGGATCGCCGTCGCGGGCCTCGGTCTCCTGCCGGTCGGTGCTGCCTTCTATGCCTGGGATTATGGCGTCAAGAACGGCAATATCCAGATCCTCGGCGTTGCCAGCTATGCCGCGCCGGTTCTCTCGACGCTGGTGCTGATCGCTTTCGGCTTTGCCGAGCCATCCTGGCGTATCGCGCTCGCCTGCCTGTTCGTGACCGGCGGCGCAGTTCTTGCGGCCAAGGACATCATTTTCCGTCATCGCCCGGTCGAGACGCAGCCCGCCGAGTAGGCTTAAGACACCGGCGGTTGCCAGTCCGCTGGCGCCATCTCGAAGGCGGAAAAATCGAAGCCCGGCGAAACGGTACAACCGACCAGTGTCCAGGCGCCGAGCGAGGCCGCCGATTGCCACCAGTTGGCCGGCACGACCGCCTGTGGCAGTTCGCCACTCAAGATGTTTGAGCCGAGCTTGACGGTCGTGGCCGGCTTGCCATCCTCAGCGATGCTGAGTGCCAGCGGCGCGCCTGCGTAGAAGTGCCAGACCTCGATCGCATCGCGCACGCGGTGCCAGTGTGAGCGCTCGCCGCGCTCCAGAAGATAGTAGATGGCGGTGGAATGGCCGCGCGGGCCGCCCGCCTTGTCCTTGAACGTCTGAATATACCAGCCGCCTTCCGGATGGCGCTCCATTTTCAACGTCTCGATAATGGCTTGCGCCGATAGCGGCAGTTGCACGTCCATCAGAAATTGTCCTTGCGTTTGCGGATTTCGGCAAAGACCTCGGCATCCGATGCTTTGTCCATCCTGAGATGCGCCCTGATCCCGGCGTCATGCGGCCGCAGGAAGGGGTTGGTGGCTTTTTCCAGCCCCAGTGTCGTCGGCGCGGTAAAGGCTCCCTTGGCGCGCAGGGCGTCGATTTCGGCGGCCCGGGATTTCAGGGCCGCGTTGTCCGGATCCACCGTTACGGCAAAGCGCGCATTGGCCTGCGAGTATTCGTGGCCGAAATAGACCGTCGTGTCGTCCGGCAGCGCCATCAGTTTTTGCAGCGAGTTCCACATCTGCGCCGGCGTGCCTTCAAACAGGCGGCCGCAGCCAAGTGCAAACAGCGTGTCGGCGGAAAACAGCAGCTTGTCGTCGGGGAAGTAGAAACAGATATGCCCGGCCGTATGCCCCGGCGTTTCGAAAACATGCACCTTGTGACCGGCAAATTCAAAATCGCCGCCATCGCCCACGGTCATGTCGATACCCGGAATTTTCGACGCCTCGCTTTTAGGGCCGATGATCGTCGCGTCGTAGCGCGTCTTCAGCGTCAGGTTGGCGTCCACATGGTCGAGATGGTGGTGGGTGGTCAGGATATGGGTCAGCGTCCAGCCACGGCGCTTCAGCGCCGCCAGGATGGCGGCTTCCTCAGGCGCATCGATAGAGGCGGTGGCGCCGCTTGCCGGATCGTGGATGAGCACACCGAAATTATCGGTGCGGCACGGGAAGAGTTCGATATCGAGATTGGCCATGGTGGTATTCCTGCAGACGGAATGTCGTTGTGGCGAATGTAGTGACCGCCGCCTTGAAGTCCACCCGTTCCAGTCTAACATGAAGGCATGCACGCAGATATCGTCGACCTTCGCCAGTTCTATCATTCCCGCCTCGGGCGCTTTGCCGAACAATCGATCAGCATGGCGCTGTCGTCGGTCTGGGCACGCTTGCCGGAGGAGCGGCTGGTCGGGCTCGGCTATGCCGTCCCTTATCTCGATCGCTTTCGCGCCGATACCGAGCGCACCTTTGCCTTCATGCCGGCGGGCCAAGGGGCGGTGAATTGGCCGGTGGCCGAACTGTCCACGACAGCGCTGATCTTCGATGAGGAACTGCCGCTCCCCGATTCGTCCGTAGACCGGGTACTGATGGTGCATTCACTGGAATTCGCGGAAAACCCGCGCGAAACGATGAAAGAGCTCTGGCGTGTTCTGGCGCCTGGCGGCCGTCTGGTGATCGTCGTGCCGAATCGCCGCGGCGTCTGGGCCCGCATGGAGCACACGCCCTTCGGGTCCGGCCGGCCCTATTCGCGCGGGCAGCTGACCGCCCTTTTGCGCGAAACCAATTTTACGCCCGGTGCTTCCGCCGATGCGCTGTTCTTTCCACCCTCCAAGCTGAAATTGATCCTGAAGATGCGCCAGGCCTTCGAGCGGCTTGGCCGTTCGCTCTGGCCGGTCTTTTCCGGGGTCATCATCGTCGAGGCGCAGAAACGGCTCTATCAGGGCCTGCCGGTCGCCGCCCGCGCCTCGCGCCGCGTCTTCGTGCCGGTGCTGGCACCGCACGGTGTGCCGACGACGCGGGAAAAGCCGCTGGGGCAGGCGCATCGAATCGATTTGTGACTTAGCGTCACACTCGACAAAAACCCTCTTCACCGGTATTGGCTGAACGTCATTTTCCCTGCCGCGAAAGCTGATCTCATGAGCACAGACACCAAGAGCCCAACGCCACGCCCCGGTATTCTCGATATTGCCGCTTACGTGCCGGGCAAGGAGCATGCGCCGGGTGTCGCCAAGGTCTATAAGCTGTCCTCGAACGAGACGCCGCTCGGCCCAAGCCCGAAGGCGATCGAAGCGTTCCAGAAGGCGGCGGCCAAGCTTGAAATCTATCCCGATGGCCAGGCGATCGAACTGCGTGAAGCGATCGCCTCCGTCTATGGCCTGAACATTGCCAACCTGATGTGCGGCAACGGCTCCGACGAACTGCTGGGTCTGCTCTGCCACGTCTATCTCGCCCCCGGCGATGAGGCCATCATCACCGAGCATGGCTTCCTCGTCTACAAGATCCAGATCATGGGCGCAGGTGCTACGCCGGTCACCGTCCCGGAAAGCGAATGCCAGGTCACCGTCGATGCCATCCTGGCCGCGGTGACGCCGAAGACCAAGATGGTGTTCCTTGCCAATCCCGGCAATCCGACCGGCACCTATGTCCCGGTCGATGAAGTGCGCCGCCTGCAGGCCGGCTTGCCGAAGAACGTCATTCTGGTTCTCGACGCGGCCTATGCGGAATATGTCCGCCGCAACGATTACGAGGCGGGCCTTGAACTGGTGTCGTCCAACCAGAACGTGGTGATGACCCGCACCTTCTCGAAGATCCACGGGCTTGCAGCGCTCAGGATCGGCTGGATGTATGCGCCGCTTGCCATCATCGATGCGCTGAACCGGGTGCGCGGGCCGTTCAACATGAACGCGCCAGCGATTGCCGCCGGTGCCGCCGCGATCCGCGACCAGGCTTTTGCGGCGACTGCCGTCGAGCACAACCAGCTTTGGCTCGGCAAGCTCACCGGCGCGCTCTCTGCGCTGAACCTTCGCGTCACACCGTCGGTCACCAATTTCGTTTTGATCCATTTCCCGGATATCGACGGCAAGCGGGCGCCGGATGCCGACGAATTCCTGACCAGCCGTGGCTTCATCTTGCGGGCGGTTCGCGGCTATGGCCTGCCCAATGCGCTGCGCATGACCATCGGCTCGGCGGAGGCCAATGAGGGCGTGATCGCCGCGCTCACCGAATTCATGGGCCGGGCGTGATGGCAAAGCAGTTCGAAACCATCGCGCTGATCGGCATCGGCCTGATCGGCTCGTCGATTGCCCGCGAGATCAAGGACAAGGGCCTTGCCGGCACCGTCACCGTCTCGACGCGCAGCGAAGCGACATTGAAGCGGGCGCAGGAATTGAACCTCGGCGACCGCTACACGACATCGGCCGCCGAAGCGGTCAAGAATGCCGACCTGGTCATCGTCTCGGTGCCCGTCGGTGCCTCCGGCACGGTCGCCGCCGAAATCGCCGCCAACCTGAAGCCCGGCGCGATCGTCACCGATGTCGGCTCGACCAAGGGCTCGGTGATCGCCCAGATGGCGCCGCACATGCCGCCCGGCGTACACTTCATTCCGGGCCATCCGATTGCCGGTACGGAATATTCCGGCCCGGATGCGGGCTTCATCGGCCTGTTCAAGGGCCGCTGGTGCATCCTGACGCCGCTGCCGGATACCGATGAAACGGCCAAGGCCAGGCTGCGCACCTTCTGGGAAACGCTGGGCTCGATGGTCGATGACATGGACCCGGAACACCACGACAAGGTTCTGGCGATCGTCTCGCACCTGCCGCACATCATCGCCTACAACATCGTCGGTACGGCGGATGACTTGGAAGCAGTGACCGAATCGGAAGTGATCAAGTATTCCGCCTCCGGTTTCCGCGATTTCACGCGTCTGGCGGCTTCAGACCCCACCATGTGGCGTGACGTCTGCCTGCACAACAAGGATGCGATCCTGGAGATGCTGGCACGGTTTTCCGAGGATCTCGCCTATCTGCAGCGGGCGATCCGCTGGGGCGACGGCGACAAGCTGTTCGACCTCTTCACCCGCACCCGCGCCATCCGCCGCTCGATCATTCAGGCCGGTCAGGACACCGAGATGGCCGACTTTGGGCGGCATGCGATGGATCAGAAGTAACCGGCTGCAGCGTCTTGCACAGCCCCACCTAACCCTCTCTCCGTAAACAGGGAGAGGGGACTGGATCGGAGGTTGCCGCTTGCTCCTTCGCCCCGCTTACGGGGAGAAGGTGCCCGAAGGGCGGATGAGGGGCCTTTAGCCGAACACCCTCAAAGCTGCGGCAGTTCGCCGATCGGGAAGAAGGCGAGGAAGGCGATCCCGTCGCGGACGTTGAGCTTGACCGTCGCCTCGTTCTTGCCGTCGGCCAGCGCCGTCAGCATGTTGGCGATGTTGTTGACCATGACCGTGCCGTCCTCGTCGGTGAACACCTTGACGAGGTTCTGACGCCAGCCCTCGATATTCTTCATGGTGACGCTGAATTCTCCCGAGATCAGCCCCTGGTCGTTGACGCTGAACGGGCCGGATGCGGTCGTCACCATGCCGTTGCCGAGGTCGAGCGTCAGGTTGCGCATCTCGCCCTTGCTGTTGCGCAGGGCCTCAGGCTTCCATCCACCCCTCTGCATCAAGGGGGCGCGATCGACGAGTGTCATGTCGGCGCTGGCGTTGACCGGCGGCAGCAGGCTCAAGCCGTTGTCCAGTTTCAGATCGAATGTGTCGATACTCAGGGCTGCATCGAGATCCGGGCCGTTCTGGCGCAGATGTGCCTCGCCATGCCCGGCATTGAATATCACTTTATGTGTGTCGCCCGGTGCCGCATCGTCTTCGAAAGCCGGCAGCATGGCCGTGCCGGCCAGTTGGTCGTAGGTGATCGAGGTGCGGTTCAGGCCTGACAGCGTCGCCTGTATGCTCGCATGCATCAGCGTCCAGTCCGCAGAGATCGTCAGGCCGGGCGAGACGCGAATTTCCGCCGGGCCGTCGAGTTCGATGACGGCATGTCCCGGCCGATAGACCTGGGCTGCCGAACGCAGCGCACCGAAGGACGCAGACGCGCCGCGCGCCATGTCATCGAGGCGCACGGTGTCGCAGAACAGGCCGACGCGGAACGGAAAGCCGCGCACGCTCATGGCGTCGCATTCCGCCGATGCGCCGCCCTTCCTTTTCTCGGTGAGAAACGCTGCCAGCCGTGTCTCGATCTGGCTGGCCGCCAGAAACCATGCGCCGGAATAGACGATCAGGAACAGCACGATGCCGATCGCCAGCCGTTTGATCTTGCGGCTACCGGTGGAGGTTTCGGCAATATCTGCTGCGGTCATGGTCTGCTCCGGATCTGTCGTTCGTTCGTGACGTCGCGACAAAAGAATTTCGGTCTGCTGATCTGGCGATCCGCTGTTGCATGCGCTCCAAAATCGTTCAGGAAATCGATTCCGATTGCCGGGCGGATGCGTTAGAAAAGCACCAGGATGATCTATCCGCCGCTCCTGGCCCTGGTTTGTGGCGCCGGGATGGCATGGATGTGAATGGCAGTGGATATGGACGATTTTTGGGTGTTTGGCTATGGTTCACTGATGTGGAACCCCGGCTTTGCCTTCGAGGACAAGATGACGGCCCGGGCCTTCGGCTACCGGCGCTCGCTCTGCGTCCGCTCCTGGGTGCATCGCGGAACGCAGGAGCGGCCCGGCCTTGTGCTCGGTCTCGATCGCGGTGGCTCCTGCCGGGGCATGGCGTTCAAGGTGGCCTTGAAGGACAAGGATGATGTTGTCGGCTATCTGCGCGAGCGTGAACTGGTCACCCATGTCTACCTGGAGCGCACCATGCCCGTGCTGCTTGCCGACGGCCGCCGCGTGCCGGCACTGACCTACATCATCGATCGTGGCCATACGCAGTATGCCGGGGCGCTGAGTACCGAGGACGCGGCTGCGACCGTCGCGGTTTCCCACGGAAAATCGGGACCCAATACTGACTATGTGGTCAACACGCTTGCCCATCTGAAGGAGATGGGCATTCGCGATCATTGGCTGGAAGAAGTGGCAACGCTCGTTGAACGAATGAGGCTCTAAGCCTGAGCGTTCAGCTCCTTCAGCTCCTTCAGCCGTTGCACGGCCGTCGGCGGCAGCGGCACATGCGGATTGTTCTTCACCGTCTCCAGCAGCAGCGCATCGCTGGCGGTTTCCATGACATCGACCAGCGTCTTCAGGAACACGTCCGGATCGAGCCCGGCCTCGATCGGGGGCAGGATTTGCACCTTGAAATGACCTGGATAGCGCAGGAACTTGCGGCGCGGCCAGAACAGGCCCGGATGCATGACGACGGGGATGACCGGCATATCGAGATCGCGATAGAGCCTTGCGATGCCGTATTTGTATTCCGGCGGTGCGCCCGGCGGTCGGCGTGTGCCCTCGGGATAGATGATCAGCTGGCGGCCGGTTGCCAGTTCATCCTTGGCGCGCTGCATGACCGCCGCCATCACCTTGCCGCGTGCGCCGCGATCCACCGGCACCATGCGCTGCTTTTTCACATACCAGCCGAACAGCGGGATCCAGACGAGTTCACGCTTCAGGATGAAGAAGGGGTCCGACAGCCACGGCAAAAGCGCGTAGACGTCCCAGAAGGACTGGTGCTTCGGCGCGAAGATGTAGCCGCCCTTGGGGATGTTCTCCAGGCCCTCGATTTCGAACGTCGTGCCGACGATGACCCGGAACAGCCAGTGATTGCTGCGCGCCCAGTTTTTCGGAACGAACCAGGCCGTCTTGCGCGGCGCCAGGAAGTAGAACGGCGTCATCACGACCATCTGGGCGATCAGGTTGATGTAGAACACGATGTTGAACAGGACTGAACGCAGGATGATCATCGGCAGGCTTTCACAGCAAAAGGGTAATCCGCTGCCTACACGAATATTGTCGGAAGGAAAACAACTTCGCTTGCTGTGGCTAATTGCCGGTGGCCGCGGCGCCTGTCTTTTCTGTCCGCAGGCCGCTGGCCGGATGAGCGCCGAGCGCGTCGCGCACGGAGGCGATGGTCAGCTTGACGTATTCCGACAGGATCGTCTTCAAGACCATCGGGTTTCTCAGCCAGTTGGTGCTCTTCAGGTCTGAATTGACGACCGGATAGGCGATGAACGCGATCCCCGGATTGGCCCGGCGCAGTTCGAGCAGGCTGCGTGGCATGTGGTAGTTGTTGGTGACGACCAGAATGCTGCGATAGCCGTTGTCGCGGATCCAGTTGGCGGTCTCGTTGGCATTGCCGATCGTATCGATCGCATCGTGGCCGATATCGACGCAGCATTTGAAAAGATCGGCCGAACTCTGGGTGTTGCGGCGAATCTGGCCACCCGTCGTCGAGGGGTGGACGCCGGAGATCAACAGCCGTTTTCCCGCTCCGTTTTTCAAGAGATCCACAGCCTGGTCGATCCGCTGGAACCCTCCGGTCAGGACTACGATCGCATCTGCCTTTGGCTTGGCAGGTGGCTGGAGAGACGCAACGGAATCGGCGAAATAGAGGAAGCCGGCCGCCGCAAGCCCGGTAATCAGCAGCAGCACATAGAATGTCAGGCGCACCAGCCGGCGGCGGACACTGACGTGCCGTCGCACCAGCGTCCCCTTCCGCCGCGTTTCGCCGTTTTCACTCATGGCAGTTCCTGCTGCTTTGCCAGCGGTAGTGATTCTTCAATAGAGACAGATTGCGGCAAGGAATGGATGCAAGGCAAAGCAATCATGGTGGTCAGGTCTGGTTGCCGTCGATGCGTGCCGGGTCCGACCGGATCAGATCGATTTCATAGATCGTGCGCATCACGGTGAAGCGGGCAGTCAGCGTCGTCAGAAGCGCGATGACGATCATGATGGCGGCAATACCGAGATAGCCGGAATAGCCGATGGAGAAGTTGCCGAACATGGCTGTCGTCTGGTCGCTCTGGGGGGTGGCCAGCGAACGCGATTGCCAGAAGCCTGCGATCGCAAAGCAGGCCGCCGCCAGAAACCCGCCGGCGCCGGCGCCCTTCAGGCTGATTTTCAGGAAATGTTTCTGGAATTCCGAAGCGACGAATCCCGCCTCGGCACCGACGAAATGCAACACTTCGACAATGTGCCGGTTGCCGGAAAGCGTCCCGCGCGTCGCAAAGATCACGGTCAGCACCATGGCGGAAAACACCAGCACCAGGACGCCGGTGCCGATCAGCGCCGTCGTATGCGCCATGGCCACCAGCCGGTCGACCCAGGTCCGGTGGTCGTCGAGAAAGGCCTGCGGTATGGTTTCCGTCAGCATCGCCCGCATGGCGGCGAAATCGGGCGGGTTCTGCTCGTCGATGGTGATGATGACGAGGCGCGGCACCGGCAGGTCGTCGAGATCAAGGCCGGCCCCCAGCCACGGCTCCAGCAACCGGGCGGTCGCCGCCTTGTCGACGATGGTGCCATCGGTGGTGCCCTCAAAGGTCAGGGCCAGATCGCGCGCGTCGGCCAGCGCCTTTTCCATGTCGAGTTTTTCGTCCGGCTTGATCTGGATGGTGATCTCGCGGGAAATCTGGCTTTCCCAGCTTTGCGCCGTCGAACGCACCATGCTGACGGCGCCGAGCGTCAGGCAGGCGAGGAAAGCCATGATGGCGATGACCAGCACCAGCGCATTGCCGGAGACGTTTGCGGGCGGCACGATCGGCGCCGTCGGGCGCACGCGCAGCGAAGCCTTGCGCTCCTGCGGCGCGTCCTGACCGGCGCGATTGCTGACGGGCGCTTCACTCATAGATGTCGAGCCGCCCTTGCGAAAGAATCATCCGGCGTGCCTCGACCTGATCCATCAGCGAGAGATCGTGCGTCGCGATGACGACGGCGGTGCCGAGCCGGTTGAGTTCGAGAAACAGGTTGAGCAGCCGCCGTGCCATCGGCGGATCGACATTGCCCGTCGGCTCGTCGGCAAGCAGGATCTCCGGCCTGTCGATCAGGGCGCGGGCGATGGCCGCGCGCTGCTTCTCGCCGCCCGAAAGCACTGGCGGCAAAACGTTGATGCGTTCGCCAAGGCCGACCCAGCCGAGCAGTTCGAGAACGTCGGCGCGATAGGACGATTCGTCCTTGCCGCGCACGCGCAGGGGCAGGGCGACATTCTCGTAGGTCGTCAGATGATCGAGCAGCCGGAAGTCCTGGAAGACGATGCCGACACGGCGGCGCAGCATCGGGAATTCGTCGCGCGGGATGGTCGAGATATTGCGGTCGAACATGCGAATCAGGCCGCGCGTCGGCTGCAGAGACAAAAATAGCAGCCGCAGCAGCGTGGTCTTGCCGGCACCCGAAGGGCCGGTCAGGAACTGGAACGATTTTTTGGGAATGTCGAAGGTCAGGTCGCGGAGGATTTCCGGGCCCATTCCATAGCGCAATCCGACATTTTCAAAATGAATCAACGGGTCAGTGTCCAGCTTCTCTTCTCAGGTCCAGGATGCCATGTTTTCGCGGCGGGCTGATGGCCCAGCTTTCAGAATAAAACGTAAGACCGCTGTTACAGCGCCAACATGGTTAAACAGTGGTTAATTTTGCCTGAAGGCGGGCCGTTTCCGCGGCGCCATTTTCGAAGCATTAACCATTTAGGTTTACGTCTGGGAAAGGTTTGTTTCAATGCCTTGATCGTTGCCTTTTGGGGCCAGGGGCATTCTGGTGCGGCCGGTTTGGCCTGCAAGGGAGAGACGATGAACGCTTTCCGTTCCAACGGTGCTGCCAGCCGCGTGGATCTGCTGCCACCGGAGCGCCGCGGGCGAACCGGTCCAGCAGGCGCCATGCCGCGCCGCGCCGATATCGTCGATGCCGAGTTCGAGATCGTCCCGTCGCACAGCCGGCGCAACGTCTACCCGGTTTTCAACGATAATCGGGTTCGTTTGGTGGCCTCGCCGGCGCAGAATCCGCGTCGTGTTGCGTCGGCATTCGGGCGGGCGGTGAACCATTTCGAGCGCCTGCTCCAGACGGCGTCCCCCAAGGCGTTTGCCGTTCTCGTCACGTGCCTTTGCGCTCCGGTCTTCCTGTTGTTTGCCGGCCTTTCCCAGCATCAGCCCGCCATTGCCTCCGTGCCGGCATTATCGATCGGCGATGTCACCACGTCGCTGAACGACGCCGACGGCATGAAGGTCCTTTCGGTCTATGGCGCGGTCAAAAACCATTCCGATGCGCCCAAAGTGGTTCCGGCCATACTTGTCGATGTGATTGCCAACGGGCAACGCCGGACGGCCACCCGGATTGACGCGAGGCAGCCCGCACTTGCTCCCGGAGAGAGCCGGGCCTTTTCCACGCGCCTTCTACACACAGGTGGAAAACTGCCCGGCGTTGCGGTTTCCTTCGGGCAACCGGGTGATTCGGCGCCCTGACTGTGCTATGCGGCTGGGCTCCGGAGGCATAAAACGCAGTCTCCATTCTATTTCTGGAGACCATTCGCATGCCCGTCGTTCGTGGAAAAAATATTGACCCGCTGTATACCGCCGAGCTGATTGCCGAGCGGAACATTGCCATGGCCGAGCAGATCGCCAAGGGGCCGCTCAACGACCTTCTGGTCATCGCCGTGCTCAAGGGCTCCTTCATCTTCGCCGCCGACCTGATCCGCGCCATGCACACCGTCGGCCTTGCGCCGGAAGTCGAGTTCATCACGCTGTCGAGCTACGGCACCGGGACCGTGTCGCAGGGCGTCAGGATCATCAAGGATATCGACAGCGACGTGCACGGCCGCGACGTTCTCCTGATCGACGACATCCTGGAATCGGGCCGCACCCTGCGCTTTGCCAAGGAACTGATGCTGGAGCGCGGCGCCAAGTCGGTGACGATCGCGGTTCTTCTCGACAAGAAGGTGAAGCGCCAGACCGACCTCGAAGCCGATTACGTCGGTTTCGAATGCCCTGACTATTTTGTCGTCGGCTACGGCATGGACGTCGCCTATGCGTTCCGCGAACTGCCCTTCGTCGGCATCGTCACCGGTGACGCCGAATAGCCATTTGGCTGTGCCAAACCGCTGATCTGGTCATCCGCGTTTACGGAAAACAAACAAAACTCTGGTGGTGTTGATCCGCAGCAAACCGTGCTGCGGATCAGGGACCGGATGCCGTCAAGGCAAACGTCCCGGCGGAGTTGTTGCCGAAACGGAGGCCATGATGGCGAAAATCCTGATTACCGAAGATGAGGACGGCCTGCGCCGTTTCGTTGCCCGCGCCTTACAGCTCGATGGCCATGAAACCGTCGAGGCGGCCGATGGCGCCGAGGGCCTCGCCTGCCTTCAGGACGCAAGTTTCGATCTTTTGCTTTCCGATATCCGCATGCCGGTGATGGACGGCATCGAGCTTGCCCATCAGGCATCGGCCGCCTTTCCGGCGCTGAAAATCCTATTGATGACGGGCTACGCCGAGCAGCGCGAACGGGCCGACAACCTCAACGGCAAGGTCATCGACGTCGTCTCCAAGCCGTTCACGCTTCCCGATATCCGCAAGGCTGTTGCGGTCGCTTTGGCGGCTTGAGCGACGCACGCTCCTGACATCCCCGTCTGACGATTTTTCTTGTTTTTATTATTACCGAATTAATAAGGTGAGATGTTTTATCAATTAACTTTGCTGGGGCGCATTGATGAAGAAAACCATTGTTCTCATTCTATTTCCATTTTTCTTGGCAGGATGTACGCAGGCAACCGGTCACAAAGGCCCGAGAATATATCAAACAGAGCCTCGCCCCGGAAAAATTCAAAGCGGAATAAAGGTTCTGGTCGATGACAACTCGTGCGGCCCGGGAAAAATAAAACAGGTGACCGGTGGGAGTAAGAGATTGGGCCTGGATCGGAAATACGCCTGTATCAGCAAGCCGTCCCAAGAGCCCGACAAAAGTATCTGAGCGCGTCATTCATGACGCCACAGTAGACGACACAACGTATTTCCTCGCTGGCTTACCCCTCACCCTAGCCTTCTTCCTGTCTCGACGGGGAAAGGTGCCCGGCAAGGAAGACGGGTCATTGTCGTGTACGGTTTGACCTCACACAAAGGCTGGCTGCCCTGAGTGACGAGGTCACCTACATTTGGCCAAACCCTCACCTTATATCGAGCAACCGTTCCAGATACTGACGCTCTGTCTCCGGCGATGAATTCGTGCCCAGGCGCCGGCGGATTTCTTCGAGGATTTCGCGCGCCCGCTGGGTGTCGATCTCATCAGGCACCTTGACCTGGTCGCCAAAATCCGGCCCGGCATTGTGCTGGCGGCGGCCGAGCGGGTCGCGGCCGTTCTGGCCGTATTGCGGCACGCCCTGACCTTGTCCTGGGCCCTGGCCCTGGCTTTGCATCTGCTGCATCATGTCCTGCGCGCCGTCACGCAGGGCTTGTAGCGCGCGGCCCTGGCTGCCGACGGCCTGTTCGCCCTGTCCCTTGCCAAGGGCACCTGAAGCCCCCTTCATCTCGCGGCCGGCCTCGCCAAAACCCTTGCCGGGCTTGATGCCCATGCCTTCAAGGCCTTTCTGCAACTCGCCGAGCTGCTTACCGAGCTGGTCCTGCTGGGCCTGCAGGTCCTTCAGCGCCTGCTTCAGCTCTTCCGCAGTCATGTTGTCGAGCGGACCGGGCTGTTGGGCATTTTCGTCCTGCTGCTGGCCGGGTTCCTGCGGCATCTCCTGGCCGAAGAGCTCCTGGTCTTCTCCATCCAGCGGGTCGCCGCGCTGCAGGCGGTCGCGCAGGGCCTGATCGAACTTGAAGGTCTCGTCCATCAGCTGCTGCTGCTGCTGCATCAGCTGGCCAAGCTTGTCCATCTGCTTGCGCATTTCGCTGTTTTCCTGGCCCTGCTGCTGTTGCTGCATGCGGCCGGCCTGCAGATTGTTCATCATGCGCTGCATCTCAGACAGCATCTGGCGTGCCTGATCCTTGGCGCCGGATTTGGCGAGGTTTTCGATCTGGTTCATCATCTTTTCCAGATCCTGCTGACGCAGCACGTTGTTCTGGTCCGGATTGGCCGCCACCTGCGGGTTCTTTGCCGCCTGCTTGGCCAGCGCCTCCATGTAGTCCTTCATGGCATCGCGCAGTTCCTGCATCAGCTTGGCGATCTCCTCGTCGGAGGCGCCTCTTTCCAGGGCTTCCGACAGCTTCTGCTGGGCATCGCGCAGCCGCTTGTCGGCCAGCGCCATGTCGCCATCCTCGATGCCGAGCGCGATTTCCCAGAGATAGCTTGCCGCATCGCGCAGCATGTCGTCATTGCGCGAAAGCGCCATGCGCGTACGGGCCGATTGCAGAAGCAGGAAATGCGTCAGGTTCGGGATCGTTTCATCCGGGCGGACCGACAGCGCGTCGTTGAGATCGATGGCGCGCGGCAGGTCGTTGGCGTTGAGCGCAAACACCTGGCGCTGTTCGGCGACGGCACCGGCGAGCGGCTCGAAGAACGGACGGGCGGGCAGGATCATGTCCTGCGGCACGCTGCGGCCTTCCTGGCCGGCTGCATCCTTGGCAACCAGCGTGACGCGCACGCGCTTTCCCGACAGCGGGTGTTCGCTCACGTTACGGCTGGTCAGCCCCTTTGCCTCGCGCGCGTTGCGTTTGGGCAGGTCGAGGCGGTATTCCGGAAGGGGATAAAGCGGCCGGGCGCCGGCTACCTGTTTGTCCAGAGGAACGATCTCGGCCCAGGCGTCCTGAATGCCGTAGTCGTCCTTGGCCGCAAAGCCGATTTCGAGAGCGGCATTGACCGTCGTGCGCGGAATACCGTCGAAGGCGATATCCGGAACGCTGTCCGGGATCACCGTGAAGGTCCATTGCTCACCGCCAACGGAGAGCGAACCGTCCTTGGTGATTTTCATCATATGAGTATCGCTGCCGGGCTTGGCCGGATCGGCTGGCGCTGCATCGGCGGCAGCCTTCCCATCCTTGCCGGGCTTTGCGGCTTGCGCAGCGATAACGAGCGGCTGGGCGGCGCCGTTTTCCAGATAGGTCACCGGTGTCTCTTCACCGCCGCTGGTGATGCGCACGGTCAGTTCGCTGAATTGCGGAATGCGCAGCGGTCCGGTGCTGGTGGCAACCTGTTCGGTTCCCTGCCGGCCGGTCAGGAAAACCGGCGCCCGGCCGGTATAGGCCGGCGGCGTCACCCAGGCGTCGATGCGGACATCCGGCGCTGCGGCGATCTGCTGCGGCGGATGAAAGGCGTCGGAAATCAGGCCGGCCTTGTTCGAATAGGAATAGGCAAAGGCAATGCAGGCAAGCAGGACCGGAACGGCGCGCAGGCCGTAGCTGTCGGTGCGGGCAATGTCCGGTTTCGGCAGGCCTGCTTCCAGCCCGCCGATCATCCGCGCCATGCGCGCCTGGTGCTCCTGCCACAGCGCCTGGCCGAAGGCGCCGCTGGTGGCCGGCTGATCGTCCTGCACGCGGATTGCCTGATGCGGCAGGCTATTGCGCTCCTCCAGCATCCGGTCCGCGTCGGCATTGCCGGGGACGCGCAGGCGCAGCAGCGGGATCAAGAAGACGATGAGGGCCGCTGCGAAGGCAAGAAGCGCCGTGGTATGCAGCCAGCCGGGCGCCACGCGGAAAAAGCCGAACCAGGTAACGGAGAGAAACAGCAGCACGGTGGCAAAGAGCGGCAGGGCGCGGGGTGCAGCCTGCTCCGTGACGAGAACGAGGCGCGCAAGGGTCCGCTTGACGGCGAGACTTCTCATAAAGCCCGCCGCCGCCGTCGAGTTGTCCCGCCGGATTTCCGTCATCCGTTCCCTTTCAACGTTCAAAACGTGGTGTGAAGGATAACACTCTTTGTGGCGAAGACGAGGGCGGCAACGCAATCGTGATCGATTTCGGGGCCTGATGGCGACGCTATCAACAACGCCCGATCGGCAACTGTTGAGGTCGCGTCAATCGAGCCAGTCGGGAACCGAATCCAGCCCGATCAGGTCTTCATAGGTCGTGCGCGGACGAATCACATGAAAGCGATCGCCCTTGACCAAGACTTCAGGCACCAGGAGGCGGCTGTTATAGGTGCCGGCTTGCACTGCGCCATAGGCGCCGGCGGTGCCGACCGAGATCAGGTCTCCCGGCTTCGGCATGGCCATTTCCCGGTCGAGCGCCAGATAGTCGCCGGTCTCGCAGACGGGGCCGACGATGTCTGCCTTGATGCGGGGCGCGTTGGCGGCGGATATGCGCACCGGCTGGATCTCGTGATAAGCCTCGTAGAGCGTCGGGCGGACCAGGTCGTTCATGGCGCCATCGACGATGACGAAGGTCTTGGAGCCGCCATCCTTCACGTAGATGACTTCCGTGACCATGATGCCGGCATTGCCGACGATAAGCCGGCCGGGCTCCATGACGATCTTGCAGCCGAGTTCACGCAGCTGGTCCTTGACGATCCCGGCATAGGCATCGGGCAAAGGCGGCGGGCTGTTGTCCGTCTTGTAGGGCACGCCAAGGCCGCCGCCGACATCGACGTGTTCGATGCTGTGGCCGTCGGAACGCAGCGTATCGACCAGTTCGCGCAGCAGCTTGAAGGCATCGGCGAAAGGCTGCAGCTCGGTGATCTGGCTGCCGATATGCATGTCGATGCCGGTCACCTGGATGCCGGGCAGGGTCGCAGCATGGGCATAGACCGCGCGGGCGCGCTCATAGGCGATGCCGAACTTGTTTTCCTTCTTGCCGGTCGAAATCTTCGCATGGGTCTTTGCATCGACATCCGGGTTGATGCGGAAGGAGACGTGCGCCTTCTTGCCTTCGCGCACGGCGCGGGCATTGAGCACTTCCAGTTCCGGCTCGGATTCAACGTTGAAGCAGTAGATACCGGCGTCGAGCGCCAGATCCATTTCCTGGGCCGTCTTGCCGACGCCGGAAAACATGATGCGGTTGGCCGGAATGCCGGCCGCAAGAGCCCGGCGCAGTTCACCGCCCGATACCACGTCGACACCGGCGCCCAGGCGTCCGAGCGTCTTCAGCACCGCCTGATTGGAATTCGCCTTCATCGCATAGCAGACCATCGCGTCGATATCGGCGAAGGCCTTGGAGAAGACCGAATAGTGCCGTTCCAGCGTTGCGGTGGAATAGCAGTAGAACGGGGTGCCCACCGCCTTGGCGATGTCGATGACGGAAACGTCTTCCGCAAAGAGAATGCCGTCACGATATTCGAAATGGTTCAAGGGAGTGCTCTGTTACAAGAGGGGATCGAGGAGGAAGGGCTTGCCTTGCGCTTCGTCCTTTTTTTCGACGCTGCCGGGTGCTGCCTTGGTGTTGATCGGTGCGGACGAGCCCGGACGATCGAGATCGCCCTTGCGGCCGCAGCCGGACAAAGCCAAGCCGGTTAAAGCAAGGGCTGCAATCAGATAAGTGGTGTTTCGCAGATGCATGGATGCTTCCCGGTCCGGGCAATCAAGCCCTTCGTGCAAATCGTCAGAACTCATATCGAGTTTTTAAGGCGCTGTGCACCCTGAATCTTGTACTCAGTTGCGGGTCCGCCACCAGGCGATCTGTTTCCTCACTTCGCTGGGTGCCGTGCCGCCGAAGGATGTGCGGCTGGCAACGGAGGCTTCGACCGTCAGCACGTCGAACACCTTGTCGGTGATATCCGCATGGATCGCCTGCAGGTCTTGAAGCGACAGTTCGGCAAGCTCGCAGGCCTTCTGCTCGGCCAGTGCCACGGCCCGGCCGGTCACGTGGTGGGCATCGCGGAAGGGCAGGCCTGCCTCGCGCACCAGCCAGTCGGCAAGGTCGGTGGCGGTGGAATAGCCGGAGCCGGCGGCGGCTTTCATGCGATCCGCACGAATGGTCATGTCGCGCACCATGCCGGTCATCGCGGCAATGGCGAGTTCCAGGCTCTCGGCCGAATCGAAGACCTGTTCCTTGTCTTCCTGCATGTCCTTGGAATAGGCGAGCGGCAGGCCCTTCATGACAGTCAGAAGTGCGATTAGCGAACCGTTGATGCGGCCGGTCTTGGCGCGCACCAGTTCGGCGGCGTCCGGGTTCTTCTTCTGCGGCATGATCGATGAGCCGGTGGAAAAAGCGTCCGACAGGCGCACGAAGCCGAATTGCGGCGTCGACCAGATGACGATTTCTTCAGCCAGCCGCGACAGGTGCACGGCGCAAATCGAGGCGATCGACAGGAATTCCAGCGCGAAATCACGGTCCGACACGGTGTCGATCGAGTTGCGGGTCGGCTCGCGGAAGCCGAGCGCCTTGGCGGTCATGTGGCGATCGATCGGAAAGCCGGTGCCGGCAAGGGCCGCAGCACCGATCGGACTTTCGTCCATATGCTCGATGGCGTGGCGCACGCGCTGCCGGTCACGGCCGAACATCTCGACATAGGCCATGCAATGATGGCCAAAGGTGACGGGCTGGGCCGTCTGCAGATGAGTGAAGCCGGGCATCACCGTTTCGGCGTGTTCTTCGGCGCGGTCGAGGAAGGCGGCGATCAGCGCCGTCAGCATGCCCTCGCACTTCTGCAGCTCTTCCTTCACCCAGAGGCGGAAGTCGAGCGCCACCTGATCGTTGCGCGAGCGGGCGGTGTGCAGGCGTCCGGCGGCCGGGCCGATCAGGTCGCTGAGCCGCGCCTCGACGTTCATGTGAATGTCCTCGAGGCGGCGGGAGAATTCGAACTGCCCGCTTTCGATCTCTGACAGGATCGTGTCGAGGCCGTGAACGATCTTGTCTTTATCGTCCGTCGAAATGATGCCTTGATGCGCCAGCATGGTCGCATGCGCTATTGAGCCGCGGATGTCCTGGGCGAAAAGCTTCTTGTCGAAGCCGATCGAGGCATTTATCTCCTCCATGATCGCCGCCGGTCCTTGTGCAAAGCGACCGCCCCACATCTGGTTGGAGCTTTTGGTTTCAGAAGTGCCGTCAGCCATAAGAATGCCCGCCCTGGAGAATGACCCGTTTTGGAAAATGAAGTAAACGACACGAAGAAACGCTTTCCCCCTGCCAGACTGGTGATGATCGCTGCTCTCGCAGGGCTGATCGCCGGTGCGGCAGCGGTATACGTCAGGGGAAGCGGGTCTGGCAATGGTGTGGTGGTGGAAACCGCCGGTGCAAAGACCTGCGAAGCGGCAAAAGACAAGGTTGCGGCCATTACGCCGTTCCTCAAAGGCCAGGTCGCCGCCATGGCCCCGGTCAGCGAGCCGCGCCCATTGTCTGGCCTGAACTTCAAGGGCAAGGATGGCAAGGAGCTGACGCTCGCCGATTTCGGCGGCAAGACGGTTCTCCTCAACCTCTGGGCCACCTGGTGCGTGCCATGCCGTGAAGAGATGCCAGCGCTCGACGCTTTGCAGAAAGCGGCAGGCAGCGACACGTTCGAGGTCGTGGCCGTCAACATCGACATCGGCGACGATGAAAAGCCGAAAGCCTTCCTCAACGAGACCGGCGTGCACGAACTCGGTTACTACCGCGATGCGTCGATGGGCGTCTTCAACGCGTTGAAAAAGGAAGGCCTTGCCTTCGGCCTGCCGGTGACGCTGCTGATGGACGACAAGGGCTGCCTGATCTCGTCGATGAACGGTCCTGCCGCCTGGGACAGCGACGACGCAAAGGCGCTGGTAAAGGCCGCTGTCGCCGCGCCGCCGTCAGGCACTCAGTAGGAACGAGACGCGGTTGGTGCTTTTTTTCTGCGTGGCTGTCCCCGCGCCCTTTGTCGCCATGGCGAGGATCGTGGCGGCGGGAACCGGGCGGGAATAGACAAACCCCTGTCCCTCCCGGATGCCCAGCTGCAGCAGCGCGGCAATCTGTTCTTCCGTCTCGATCCCCTCTGCGACGACGATCATGCCGAATTTGGTCGCCAGCCCGGCCAGCATTTCCACCAGTTCCGACGACTTTCGATCAAGCGTGACGCCATCGACGAAGAATTTGTCGATCTTCAGGTAGTTGGCGCCCAGCGCATGGATGGCCGACAGGCCGTTGTGCCCGGTCCCCGCGTCGTCGATGGCGACGCGCATGCCGGCGGCGATCAGTTCGGCCGTCACGATGGCTGCCCGCGCCTTGTCCGCGATGACCTGCCGTTCGGTGACCTCGATGACGAGGGCGTGGTGGGGAAGGTTGAAGCGGGTGGTGTCGGCGATCAGGGTGTCGACGAACCCACCGGCCAGATATTGATCCGGCGTCACGTTGAAGGTCAGCTTGAGATGGCTTTGCGTCAGCAAGAGCCCGCCGAGCTGAGATCCTGCCTGTCTCAAAAGTTCGCTCGTCAGTCTTTCGATGCGGCCGCTGCTTTCGGCAAGCGGGATGAAGGATAGCGGCGGAATTACCGTTCCGTCCGGCTTGATCCACCGCGCCAGCATTTCAAACCCGAGAAGCGTTCGGTCCTCAAGATTGAAAATCGGCTGGAAATAGGGCTGGATATGGCCATTCGACAGTGCCCGGTCGAGTTCGTCGAGAATGGATGTGTTTCGCATCATGCCGCGTGCGGCAAGGGCGCCGAAACCGAGGCCGAGTGCAGCTGCAACCGCGATCATCCCGGGCGATAGTGTCTGGTTCCATTGGGTAAGAGCAGCCGCATCGACCCTCAGGCTGAACTTGATGGGATATTTGGCCGAATTCTCGTCGAAGCTGATGAGATTGGCACCCTCGGTCGACCATTTTCGCTCGGGACGATAGCTGGCGAAGGGCGATCCATCTTCGAGGGTCAGTTGCATCAGCGCGCTGTCGCGCAGTTCGTCCGGCAGAATGGCGAAAAGCAGGCCGCTGGTTGCAAGAACTTCGACGAGGCTTTTATCCTCTCCGTATTGCCAGCGCACACCCAGCCCCTTCCAGCCCGGAAAGCCAAGGGAAAAGAGCGAATAGCCGGGGCTGTTGGTCCGGTTGTGCCGTGCGTTTGCAATGGACTGCTCGAGCGCTTCGTTCTTTTCGTCGTAGCTCCAGCAGACGCCGTCCTTCGTTTCCAGCCGCATGTTCTTCATGATGCTGGAGCCGTAGAGTGCCTTGGTCATCGCCATCGGATCGGCCGTCGCACAGGTTGCGCTGCGGTTGAGGATGACGTCGCTCATTTTCATGGTGGCGGCGTCGAGCGCCAGCTCCGTGCGCGCTATCGTGTCGATGGCGAGCTGCCGCAACTGTTTCTCATTCCACGAGGCGATGAAGGCGGAATGGACACAATAAAGGACGCCGGCGAACAGGCCGGTAAAACACAGCATGAAAGCTGCGAAGCGTAGTCTGCGCTGAACGGTCATGGCCCGGCCTTTTGCTAAGGCTCGGACCGTGGCGGAAACAGGTTAAAATCGCTTGAATGTTCTACCGCTGATTTAGTAGTTCGGTTCAGCGTGTCGGAACGGGAACTTCGCCACGGTAGTCATAGAAACCGCGGCCGGATTTGCGGCCGAGCCAGCCGGCCTCGACATATTTGACCAGCAGCGGGCAGGGCCGGTATTTGGAATCCGCCAGCCCGTCATGCAGCACCTGCATGATCGACAGGCAGGTGTCGAGCCCGATGAAGTCGGCAAGCGCCAGCGGTCCCATCGGATGGTTGGCGCCAAGCTTCATCGCCGTGTCGATCGCATCGACGCTGCCGACACCTTCGTACAGCGTGTAGATCGCCTCGTTGATCATTGGCAGCAGGATGCGGTTGACGATGAAGGCCGGGAAGTCTTCGGCAACGGTGACCGTCTTGTCGAGCGTCGCCACGAATTCCTTGGCGGTCGAGAACGTGCCTTCCTCGGTGGCGATGCCACGCACCAGTTCGACCAGCTTCATCACCGGGACGGGGTTCATGAAATGAATGCCCATGAAGCGTTCCGGCCGGTCGGTCGCGGACGCAAGCCGCGTGATCGACAGGGAGGAGGTGTTGGTGGCGAGAATGGCGTCGGCTTTCAGAACCGGACAGACCTGGCCGTAGATCTTGCGCTTGACGCTTTCGTCCTCGGTTGCGGCCTCGATTACCAGATCCATCGGCGACAGATCGTTGAGGTCGGCCGATCCCTTGATCAGCGACAATGCCTTCTTGCGCTCCTCGTCGGTCAATTTGCCGGAGGAAACCTGACGCGCCATGTTGCCGTTGATGGTGGCAAGGCCTGCTTCAACCCGGTCAGCCGAGATGTCGTAGATATGCACCTTGTAGCCGGCCGAGGCCGATACCTGGGCAATGCCGCAGCCCATTTGTCCAGCGCCAACAATTCCGACATTCTTGATCATCGAGCCGATTTTCCATCATCCATACGAAAGGGCGATCGCGCTTCCGTTCGTGCAAAAAGATATGCGCCCGTTGGGGCGAGGTATTCGGATGCCAGTGATAAAGACATCGCGCCCAATTTTCCAGCCTTTATTCACGGCGAAAGCCATTGTGGGCTTAGGAAACAGGTTGCTTCCAAAACGAAAAACGGCCGCGCAGTGTTGCGCGGCCGTTGGTCACATTTTCAAGAAGCTCACAGCGCCTTTTCGAGCTCCGGCAGGATCGTGAACAGGTCGCCGACGAGGCCGTAGTCGGCGACCTGGAAGATCGGGGCTTCCTCGTCCTTGTTGATGGCGACGATGACCTTGCTGTCCTTCATGCCGGCCAGATGCTGGATGGCGCCGGAGATGCCGACCGCAATGTAGAGCTGCGGCGCGACGACCTTGCCGGTCTGGCCGACCTGCCAGTCGTTGGGGGCATAGCCGGCATCGACGGCGGCACGCGAGGCGCCGACGGCGGCACCGAGCTTGTCGGCCACCGGCAGGATGACCTCCTGGAATTTTTCAGACGAGCCGAGCGCCCGGCCGCCGGAAATGATGATCTTCGCCGAGGTCAGTTCCGGACGGTCCGACGACGACAGCGCGTCCTTGACGAAGGTCGACAGGCCCGGATTGGCGGCAGCCGCGATGGTTTCGACCGGGGCCGAACCGCCTGTTGCAGCCGAGGCGAAGGAGGCCGTGCGCACGGTGATCACTCGTCTGGCCTCGCCCGACTGCACCGTCTGGATGGCGTTGCCGGCATAGATCGGCCGCTTGAACGTATCGGCCGAGACGACTTCGGTGATCTCGGAGATCTGGGCAATGTCGAGCAGCGCTGCGACGCGCGGCAGAACGTTCTTGCCGACCGAGGTGGCGGCCGAAATGATCGTGTCATAGGAGCCGGCCAGCGACACGATCAGGGCGGCGAGCGGCTCGGCCAGATTGTTGGCCAGATCGCCGCTGTCGGCCAGCAGCACCTTGGCGACGCCGGAAAGCTTTGCGGCCGCGTCGGCGGCGGGCTTGGCGCCCGAGCCTGCCACGAGAATGTGCACGTCGCCGCCAATCTTGGCGGCGGCCGTCAGCGCCTTGGCGGTCTGGTCGGACAAGGTTGCGTT
>NZ_JAOYTH010000005.1 GCF_025847205.1 Pararhizobium sp. YC-54
CGCACTTGGCCTACCCTCTGCAACCCCGGCCAGCGCCGGGCAGGCCAAGCGCTGATCTACAAACCAAGGGGGTCAAAATTGGATGCCGATAAGGGGTGAACTTTGGACGCCGATTGACAGCAAGTGTACGCAGAATGGCGTTGTGATGGTCGGCTACCGAAGGTTTTCACCGATCGATCGATAGCACGCTTCGCTTCCTCCGACGTCTACCTTGCTCATCACGTTCCATGACTGCCGATCGTAATCGAAGAACTCGATGAAGCATCGGTTGGTGTCGTAGTCGAGCCATTGCGCGGCGAGCAGTCTGCTGTCCACTTGGAACTGCAGGTCGAGGTACATGTTGTCCTCGCCTCCGCGGGGGAACCTAGACGGGCGGCCGGTCCGGTTGTCTGCGACCACGACACCGGAACACCCAGTTCCGCAGCCAAACTGGATCACCGAGTAGTGTCCGGCGAAGTTTGGTCCCTGCTTCATCCCCTCCCGGATACGGGTCCTGAAGGAGTTGAACTCGCGGTCCCGCTTCTTAAAATCAGGTAGGACGGTTTCACCCTTCATCCGGGCGCGGCTCGGATAGTCAGCCGGCTTGGGTTGCTGGACGCTCACCACTTGTGCTGTGGCTGCAACGGCAACATTGCTCTTGGACGAGATACCGTCACAGACGTGCCATTCCATCTGGTAGCCGTACTCACCCTCCCGGCCGTAGCACCAGCCGACGCTTTCGAGCTTGGCCCCGACGGCTTCGCGTCGATCGCATGCTGCCATTGTCTCAGGTGAGTTTCCGCTGCTGCCGCGACAATGGAGGTTTTCCTGATGCCATCGCGACAGAAGTCGCACGGGTCGGGAAGCGCCCTTATCCGTCTCGATGACTTTCCCGGTTTCAGACACGATCTTCTCGTCGCTCGGGTTCCAGACGAGCGAAAATTCGGCGGACCCAGACGAAACGCGATTACCGACATCGCGTTTGGCGTACCAGTCGACGACACCGTCAACGCGGCATGTAGACGAGCACAATACACGTTCGGAACCCGGCTTCACGGCGTAGGCCCTTGTCGGCCAGCGCGTCGCAAACTTGCGCTTCTCGTCAATGACGCCGGTCTTGGGAGTCGCCTTTCCATAGAATTCAACCACATCACCGTACGCGCGGTCCATAAATTGCAGGGCAGACGAATTCTCCATCGACCAGGCGTCGTGGTAGGCCGTCAAGAACGCCAAGGCCTTCTGCTCGCTCGTAGCGGCAGTTGGAACCACCTCAGGGGTCTTCGCAACGGGTGCGTCGCCAGTCGCCGGAACGGTCTCCGGTGAGGCCTTGCTTGTCTCAATCTGTTTCGGCAAATCGCTTATGTCACCCGAAGTCACACGGTACGAACGCATCTCGCTTGCAGTCAGATACCGCATATCGTCGCTCGGGACAGACAGACTAAGCTGGAGAAGCTTGGGATCGACGTCCATCTCGATCAGGTAGCTCAAGTCCTTCCTGAACCTATTCAGCAAAGTCGGTGTTTGAATGAAAGCAATGGAGTCTACGAAGGCTTGGTCGGCAATCTTATCGACCATATACTGTTCGGCCTTCAGGCGGATCGCTATCGAAAGGACGATCTTGTTTTCAAAGTTTGCTCCGACACCTGCCACCAGGCAATCCTCTGCTGACTGAAAAATGACGTCAGTCACTGATGTCGTTCCGTCGGCGAGTGTCTCCGCCCCACCAAAGAGGCCGTTATAAATACCGCACAGGTCATTCTGCGTGATGCTTGGCGAGTCCGTCTTCCAATGCAAGAGTGACGTAAGCCTGATATAATCGGCGTGCTCCTCGCCCTTCGTGAACTCCAGCAGATTGCGCATAAACGGTATTGATGCGATGCGCTTCTTGCCATCCGCAAAGAAGTTTTTCTTCCAGTCATTGATGAAGACATTGTCGATGCCGATGGCCTGATTGAGCGCAATACCGGTAGCGCTCTTGGCGACCATCAGGCAATTTCCGTAACCCACAAACCTTCCCTTCACCGTTCGAAAGAAGTCGAAGTTGTGCGTCAGGATGATCTGCCGAAAGTTGTCACCGTCTGCAACATCCTTCAGGTACTGAATGATCGCGTATTTGTTCTTGTAGTCGAACGAGTCCGCGATGTCGTCAACGATCACCAGTGTTTTTATTCCAGCCTTTTGCCGTGCTTGGATCTCGAAGATTATGTTGAGGATATAAAGGGCTTTCTTTTCTCCTGTGCTCAGTGCGGCCATTAGCGCAGAACGATCTATGCTTGCCGAGTCCACACCATCCTCGAACGTAAAGCCGAGACTCAGCATGGGCTCCTGCCCAAGCACGACTTCGGTCCGGTTCTTAGCGACCAGTTTGAAGGGAACGAAGAATCGGTCATTGAAGATCTCGATGACCTCCTCCCATTGGGTCCGTTCTTTACCCGCTTCGACTTCAATTTCAGCGCGCCGCTTCTGTGCAGCCCGATATTTTTCGACGACGTCGGTGTACTTGTCTACGTGGGTCTTCAGATAGGACTTCCAGACTTCTTCGCGGAACCCCGCCATGTTTTCTAGGAAGGGCAGGATGTCCTCGTGTTCCGAGAGGTACGCGTCGAAGGTGCGCATGCCGGCATTCTTCTGGAGCAAATTTTCAACCTCCGAAAACCTCTTGCGAAGCTCGGCATCCTCGCTGATTGCTTCCTTTTCCTTGGCAATCAGTTCCTCCAATTCCTGACGGGTAGTAATTTCCTTCGGTGCGTCGGAGTAAAGGCGAATCGAGTGTTTTGCTTTGAAAAAACCGTTGTCGGCCAAGCTTTTTGCGATCGCGCCTGCATTATAGTAGTTGAAAACCCCCTTCTTGAAGTAAACGGACGCGGCAAGCAGTTCGTTGTACTTCTCAATGTAGTCTTTGATTACTGACCTGACGTCGGGCGTTGCAAGGAACTCAACCGCCTTGTCATCGAAAAGGATATCGTATTTCAGGTCGGCAAAAGGCGCGTCTTTCTGATCCTTCAGTTCCTCGTCGATCCGCAGGAGCGCCTTAAAAAACTGGTTGTCGCTCGTCGTAAACGTTCCAGAAATTTCCTTTTCTAAGTCCTTTTTCGACCCAGACTGTTTTTTCAGAGCCTTTAAAAGCGCTTCCTTGGCCTCCTCGGTCGCGAGGTGCAGTTGCTCATACTCAAGGCGCAAGGTCGAATTGACGAGCAGCGTTGAGGTTTTTTCGGTGTGGCCAAAGACCTCGTCATAGGGCTGAACGACCAGAACACTTTCCGCGCCGACTGCATTCCCCGTTTCATCAATTATCGAACGTTTTCCCACTCGCGTCGGGAAGATGCGGTCACCGGATTGACGGCCGCTCGCGACATCTTGGAATGTTTTGGCGAATGATGTCTTCATTGCCCCGTTTGGAGCGTAGATCGCGTATGCCTTAGATTTCTTGCTGAAGTCGAATGACGCCTTCAGAGATTTTATCCCGTAGCAGTGTTCAAGATCGACTTCGAGTCTATCCATACGTCCCCCTAATCTTTCCCGAAAGCTGTCCCAGTACATTAATCAATGCCGCTCATGCGGCAGCACAATTGTGACGTCGCCCACAGAAATCTCCGGCGAGATGAACGGGCCAGCCGCATACGACCGCCACGATTGGAGGTCGACGTAAGCTGTCTGACTGCTTGTGGTTCAAATCGGTCACTTATTCGAACCGATCAGATGTCCGCTTTCGGGGCGCGACTAGGATAGACGCGATGACCGGAATGGGGGCGCATACCTGCCGCGCGCCTTATGGCGGCGTCATCGCAACCGTGAGGTCCGAAAGCGGAAATTATTTCCGCCAACCCCGCCGGTTGACTGATGCCCAAAGCCAGGGCACAAAGATGGCATCCACGGTCGCTCACGGCAGGAAAAGATAGGGAAAACAAGGGCGATTTCGCTAAGTCATTGAAATCATGTGAGAATGCAAGGTCCCCAGGCAGGCGAATTTTATGCCTGTAGACCCCGCCTTTAGGTAGGCAAATATCCTGACGAAAAATGTAATTTTTCAGCTACTTACCGACTTTTTGCAGCAGGCGGCTCAGCGATTTCGTAGAACCGAAAACAAAATTCATAGCCGCACGAAAACTGGCTGGGGACCCAATTGTTACGTTAGCGATCATTCCGTTGTCCGCTTCGCGCCGAACGCGAACCAACAGATCTTCGCTTGATGGGATTCGAACCGCGCGCTCCTTACGCAAGTATTCTACTTGTTATCTCGTTTCTGGTTGGGAAATTCGGTCGGACACGACGGTACGCGCGCTTAACCATCCGAACTTTGAGCCTCCAGCATCGCGGCCGCCTTCGTATATCCGCCGCCCATGCCGTCCAGGAAATGAAGGTGGGAAGCGCGATTGCCAGAGGGCACTAAGCAGGTCATCAGAGCGTGGGACTGCCGATGCAGACCAAAGCTGATTTCCCCGCGATCCCTGGCTGCGACGAGAAGTGCCTCAACCTTGCGGATCTGTGCTGTCGTGCAGTCCAACGTCAAACGCAACACATCGTCGTACCTGCGATAGTCCGAATTCGAAACAACGTCGGACCAGCCCCTGCCACCGAGGTAGTCTGCGACTTCAGTCGTGATGGCGATATCGTCCGGCACGGGGCGCGAACGTCCCTCGCCCGCTTCAAGAATTGCGAGTATCTGTCGCGCAAGAATTGCAAAGTGCTGTGATTGGCTATGATTGCTGGGTTCAACGAGAAGAGAGAGGATCTCTCCGCGTTGGCTAGGGATCGGTGCCCATTCACAGGTCAGTCCCGTCAGGTCCGGCGGCGTGCTTGATGGGCTCGGCGAGATTGTATATTTCCCCGCCTTTATCTGTCGATCAGCCCAGTTCAGGCCGCCTCCAGCGAACATCGCATAGGTGGCAGCGTCGGACGCGGCAAACTGGGCCGTCTTCACATCGCTTCCACTTGCCCGTATTTCCCTCACCGAGACCAGCCCGGCACGCAGGCCAAGTTGGAGAACGTCTCGGGCGTATGCCGTAGTCTGCTGGAGAACAGTCGTCGCGGATGCCAGTTGGCCGGGATGGACGGCGAACGCTGCACCGTCGCCGCGAAAGACGAATGGAAAGTCGAAACTGTTCCATGCATTCCCAAGGGCGGCGATAGCGGATGCACCCGCATAATTGACATCCTTGTAGCGACCCAAAGCGATCGCCGAGGTTGAATCGATAACATCGGTTATTCCGACGAACCAGTCATCCGGCAATGGTTGGTAGAGATCGGTGTCAAGCAGGTCGGCGAAGTCACGGTATGCGGCACGTTGCGTGTCGAACTTCAACATTGGATTGCCTCCGGGTTTCTCGCACTGCTTTTGTGATCGATAGCGCCAAAATATTTGCCGGGTCTGCCCGCCATGTGCGGGCAGGCCCGAGAGATTGTGCTCAGACGAGGTTGGTCACAATGTTGACGTTGCCGTGCGTTGCCTTGGAGTACGGGCAAATGCTGTGCGCGGCATCGAGCAGTTCGCGAGCGATCCCAGGATCGACGCCGGGCACGCTGACATTGAAACGGGCGCTCAGGAAGTAATTGCCGTCATCGACGTTCAGATCGATCTCGGCATCGACCGCTATCCCGGCCGGGAGCTTGATCTGCTTCTGGGAGGCGGCAACTTCGATGGCACCCATGTAGCAGGCCGACCAGGCGGCACCGAAGAGGTTTTCGGCAGCCGGATGCGGCTGCTTCATCTTGACGTCGAGAAAGCCGTCGCTGCTGCGGGCTCCACCGTCGCGGCCGTTGGTGTTGTGCGTCTTGCCAGTAAAGAGAACCTTGTGGGTCATAGCGAATTTCCTGTCCTAGGTTTTGATGATTGAGCGTCTGCACCCTGTGCTGATCCAAGAGATACGCCGACGGGACAGGAACCGCACGTTAGGCGTTGTTAGACGTCAATAGCTGCGATTAACGAGGTCCTTGAACAATTTTGGCTGCGAGCATTCAAACGCTGCTCACACCATGCTTTCCAGGCGACTGGCGACGTTTCCCCCGATGAGCATCGGGCCACTATCATCATCTAACAACGCCTAACGTGTGCATTCGACGACCTCGGCGTACCTCTTGGAGCAGCACAGGGGTGCAGACGATCAACCCAATGTTTCCGAGGAGAATGATCATGACCGCAATCAAGACTGACGTTATCAACGAGGACCGCCGGCGCCTGCTGGGTGCCGCAGCATCCGGGATCGCCGCCCTGGGTATCGTGAGTTTGCTTCCCACATATTCGAGGGCAGCGACGGGATCCGATACCATCCGCCCCTTCCGGGTCAACATTCCCGAAGCGGATCTCGATGACCTTCGCAACCGCCTCGCCCGCACGCGGCTGCCCGAAAAAGAGACCGTTGGCGACTTTACCCAAGGGGTACCGCTGAAGACGACCAGGCAGTTGCTGGATCACTGGCAGAACAAATATGACTGGCGCAAGGTCGAGGCTCGGATCAACGCCGTGCCGAATTTCATCACCGAGATCGACGGGCTGGACATCCATTTCATCCACGTCCGCTCCAGGCACGAAAACGCCCTGCCCCTGATCGTGACGCACGGATGGCCCGGTTCGATCATCGAGCAGTTGAAGATCATCGGCCCGCTCACTGACCCGACAGCCCATGGCGGCAGCGCCTCGGATGCATTCCACATCGTCATCCCGTCGATGCCGGGCTACGGCTTCTCCGGAAAGCCCGAAGCGACGGGATGGGGACCGGAACGCATCGCAACCGCCTGGACCACCCTGATGCGACGCCTGGGCTACACCCAGTTTGTCGCCCAAGGAGGCGATTGGGGCGCGGTCGTGACCGACATGATCGGCGTGCAGGCTCCCCCGGAACTGCTCGGCATCCATACCAACATGCCGGGCGCGATTCCCGACGCCATCAATAACGCAGCCTTCGCCGGGGCGCCGGCCCCGGCAAATCTCTCGGATGAAGAAAAACACTCGTACGATCAGCTTGTCTTCTTCTACAAGCATGTCTCCTACGCATTTCTGATGGGAACCCGTCCGCAGACCCTCACCGGGTTGACGGACTCTCCGATCGCTCTTGCGACCTACATGCTCGATCACGACGGGGCGAGCCTGGAAATGATCGCCCGATCGTTCGACGGCCAGGATGAGGGCCTCAGCCCTGACGATGTACTCGACAACGTGACGTTGTTCTGGCTGACAAACACCGGCGTATCGGCTGCGCGCCTTTACTGGGAGAACAAGCTGGCATTCTTCGCTCCGAAGGGCGTCAAAGTGCCTGTCGCGGTCAGCGTCTTCCCGGACGAACTCTACCAGACACCGCGTGCCTGGGCCGAAAAGGCGTACCCAAATCTCGTGCACTACAACAAGCTTCCCAAGGGTGGACACTTCGCAGCGTGGGAGCAGCCGAAGCTTTTCACCGACGAGGTACGCGCTGGCTTCCGCAGCCTTCGCAAATCCGGCTGAACATAGGCTGAAGCCTCGGCGCGTGCACTGCACGCGCCGATTTCTCCAACGGGCGCTCGACGCTCAAGAGACAATTCCATGAACAAGACCATGCATCTGATCTACACGGCCACCACCGAAACCACCGGTGGACGCGACCACGGCGTCGCCCGCAGCACGGATGGTGTTCTCGACATCAGGCTCTCGGATCCCGGTTCGACCCGCCGTGGGACTAATCCCGAACAGCTCATGGCAGCGGGATGGTCGACGAGCTTCGCAAGCTCTTTGGCACAGGTCGCTCGCGAGACTGCAGTGCCTCTGTCCGCCAACGTCAGGATCCATACCGAAGTGGATCTTTCGTCAGACGACGATGAATTTGTCATCGGCGTTAGGCTTATCATCCAACTTCCCGGTGTGGGACGCGACGTCGCTTCGATGTTGATCGAAGAGGCACGGCGGATCTGTCCCTTTTCGAAGGCTACACAGGGCAATGTCGAGGTCGCTATTACGATCGTGTGAACGAACGGACGGTTGGGAACAGCCAATAGTCCACAATGGCGGCACCGAGGCCATTGGAGTATAAGGAGCCAATTGCAGCGCCTGGGGCAAAAGCCATGAGCAATGTCGGCGACACTACGGCGGACGAGCTATCCTTCGGTCCGTTCCGCTTGAGTGTCAGCCAACGACTCCTTACGAAGGATGGCGTTCGGATCGATCTGGGTGCGCGTGCCCTCGACTTGCTGATTGCTCTGACTCTTGCGCCCAATGTGGTCGTTGCCAAGAAGGACCTGATTTCCCGCGTCTGGCCTGATGTCATTGTAGACGAAGGCAGCCTGCGTTTTCACATGACGGGACTGAGGAAGGCGCTTGGCGATGGGCAGGACGGCGCGCGCTACATCACGACTATCGCCGGAAGAGGCTATTGTTTCGTAGCGCCAATCTCGCGATCCGGCCGCTTGCGACAAGGTTCCGCCGCCCCTGATTTCCCACACGCCCTGCTGCCGGGCCGACTTGATCGCATGGTCGGACGAGAGCAGGACGTTCAGCGTCTGGCCGAGAAATTGATGACATCGCGGATGGTTACTATCGTCGGCGTCGGCGGCGTCGGAAAGACCACCGTCGCCACCGCGGTTGCGC
Source organism: Pararhizobium sp. YC-54 (assembly GCF_025847205.1). Lineage (GTDB taxonomy): Bacteria > Pseudomonadota > Alphaproteobacteria > Rhizobiales > Rhizobiaceae > Pararhizobium. The sequence goes on from NZ_JAOYTH010000005.1 coordinate 8,534, forward strand.
ATCACCTCGCCCCCACCTTCAACGGGGCGGTCCTGTTTGCCGACTATGGCATGTTGAGCGATCCGGGTCTGGTCGCGGCCGGTATAGCCTCGATGCTCGGTCTGCCAGTTGGATCCGACGATGTTCGTCCTAGCCTGATCGCCTACCTGCGCGACAAGCAAATCCTGCTGATCCTCGATACCTGTGAGCACCTTATAGATGCCATCGCGGATCTCGTGGCAACGATTGTCGACGCCGCGCCGCAGGTGTATCTCCTCGCAACGAGCCGGGAAGCGCTGAGGATCGAAGCTGAAAGCGTTTACAGGCTCGACACCCTCGCTTGCCCGCCGGATGATCCGGAACTTTCCATCGAGACAGTTCTTTCCTTTCCGGCAACGCGGCTGTTCATCGAACGCGCTGCGGCGAGCGGGGCGCCTCTTAATCTCAGCGACCAGGAAGTTCGCGTCGTTGCGGGCATCTGCCGGAAACTCGACGGCATGGCGCTCGCTCTGGAACTCGCCGCCCGCCGCGTCGAGAGCTACGGGCTCACCCAGACTGCCACGCTTCTCGATCGGCATTTGACATTGGGATGGACAGGATCGCGAACAGCACCGCCGCGACAAAAAACGCTTCAGGCAACGCTCGACTGGAGCTTCGGGCTCCTTACAGAAGTGGAGCGCCTCGTGCTTCGGCGATTGGCAGTCTTCGTCGGCGACTTCACGCTTGATGCCGCACTGGAAGTGATTTCCACCTCCGAGATGCATCCGCCGTCCGTCTTCGAAGCGATCGACAATCTTGTCGCCAAATCGTTGCTCGCAACCCATCCCCTGGGCGCGATGATGCGCTACCGCCTGTTGGACACGACACGGGCCTATGCGCTCCAATCTCAGACCGAAGCGGAGCGCGCCGGACTGGCGGCGCGTCACGCGACCTATTATCGACGTTGGCTCGAGCAATTCGGTCCGGATTGGCCGACGTTGTCGACAGGGCTTGAACGGTTGCCGTACTTCGTGAGCATCAACAATGTTCGCGCGGCACTGGAGTGGTGCTTCGGAGAACACGGCGACGTTGATGTCGGCATTAGGCTTGCTGCTGCCGCGGCGTCCGTTTTCCAGGTCATGTCGCTCTTTCCCGAGTGCCAGCGATGGTCGGAACGCGCGCTCCTCGCGCTGGATGACGCGTCGAAAGGAAGCATCGAGGAGATGCACCTGCAAGCGGGTCTTGGAATTTCCCGAATGTATCTTCAAGGCGGCCGCGAAACCTCGCAGGCCGCCCTCGTTCGCAGCCTGCAAATCGCAGAAGAGCGGGGCAATGCGCTCGACCAATTGCGTATCTTGGGCCCGTTGAGCATGTTGAGCCTGCGCATCGGCGATTTCAACGCTGCCCTTCGCTACGCGCGTCGTTGCTCTGCAATCGCCATGACGGTGGACGATCCTGCCACGGTTGAACTGGGTCGCTTTTTTCTCGGTAATTCGCTGCATTTCACGGGTGATCTGATTAATGCGCGGATCGAACTCGAGGCCGCAGCGAGAAGCGAACAGCGGTCGCAGAGAACCCCTGCCAGCTATGTTGGCTTCGAAGGGAGACATCTCGCCGGGGGGATTCTGGCCCGGAATCTGTGGCTGCAAGGCTATCCGGCGCAAGCTGACTGCCGGGCGCGCCAGGCGATCAGCGATGCAGCCAAGTTGGATCATTCCCTGACCCTGTGCATCGCACTTCTGGGCGGAATTGCTGTCTTCCTGTGGCGGGATGATCTGCCGAGTGCCGAGGAGCATATCGAATGGTTGATCTCGCGCGCAGGGCTTCATTTCCTATCACCATACGTGTCCGTAGCTCAAGGTTTCCAAGGCGAGGTAGCCATCCGCCGTGGAGACGTGAAGGCCGGGATCGAGACGCTGCGTCGATGCATCGAGAAGCTTCACTCGGCGACCTACGAGGTGTTCACGACCATGCTCGAGATATCGCTGGTCAAGGGATTGGTGGCAATCGGCGAATTTGACGAAGGCCTGAACAGAATCAACCGAACCATCGAGCTCGTCGAGAAGAACGGCGACCTTTGCTACCTGCCGGAGCTATTGCGCATCAGAGCGAACCTTCTTTTGTCGATGCCGGGTACTCTGGCCATTGATGCCGCGGCATGCTTCACGCGGTCGCTTGAGCAGAGCCGGAACACGGGTGCACGTGCATGGGAGCTACGAACTGCGACCGATCTCGCTGCGTTTTGGGTCGGCGACGGACGGGTGCGTGATGCGCGGGCACTGTTACAGCCAGTGTTCGAACGATTTGGCGAAGGCTTGGACACTGCGGACGTGATGGCCGCCGAACGCCTGTTGAAAAAACTGTACTGACCTTCTGCTGACGTTGGCGAGAAACCCGTGGCTTTTCTGTCAGGAAAGCATTGTTGCCGTATTTCGGCAACGTCTGCTTTGGGGGTCAATAGCGGAAATTATTGCCGCTCGACCGTCCAGTTGACTGATGCCCAAAGCCAGGGCACAAAGGTGGGCATCCACGGTCGCTCGCGATGGGAAAACAGAGGGGATTTCAAGGCTATTTCACTAAGTCATTGAAATCATGTGAGAATCCAAGGTCCCCAAGAAGCCGTTTTTGGACTTATTCCCTCCGTCTGCTAGCTGCCATTCCCCATTAGAAAAAGTGACGTCTTTGCAGCTACTTACTTCAAGTGCCCGGCAAAAAGTCGTGTCAGATCCTCTGGGTCCCGAAGACACTTGCGGTCTTGTAAAAACGGCTGGGGACCCTGGCGAAAGGTCTCAAACAAGTCGTGACGTACTGCAGCCTTGGGGCCGGGAGGGGAACGGCGGCTATTGGGGATGCGACGATGGATAACTGCCGATCAGTCGTGCAGCGGAGATTGTTACCGCTTTCGGCCCCAGACTTGTCGTTTGGGTGGTGGGATTGCAAAATGCCTCTTCCGGGCGGACATTTCCGTACCTGAAGCCTTTTTCACAGACAGCCTTGGACCAGGCTGCTGCACAGCCGAAGTAGTTCCGAGTTTCGGAGAGCGCAAATGGCGCGCGAAGACCCGCAGAACAAATCTTTGGCGGCAAAAGCAGCATGGCCGCTGCTCGTTCTCACGGCTGCGCTGCAGGCGTAGAGGAATTCGTCGCCGTGGGCGGAAATTCAGCTTCTGAAATAATGTCCGCTGGCACTCAAAGAGGGGAAATCTGTTGCTTTTCAGCCTTGGTCAGGCTGGTGGCAATTGCTACATCACTCTGTGAAAATGTCCCGCGGTCGAACCGCGGGAAGTTCGTTGGCATCCAATTTAGGGTTAAGGCCGCCTGTTGAAACCGAATGTTTTCCGTAAACTGGCATCAACCGCAAGTGCCGGCATAAACCTACGCAGCCGGCTTAACAACTTTGCCTGTCCGCCTGCCGGTTGCCTCAAACGGTAAGGCCCGTTGATTGCCGCCAGAATCTGGTTGGCAACGATCTCAGGAGGCGGTGCCGCCTTTATCTGCGCCTCGATCGTTTTGGTTGTTGCCATGGCCTGAGACGCATAGACTCCGAGGGGGGAACCAGTGTGCTTTGCGTTGACGTCAAGGTTGGTGTTTGTGAACGTTGGCTCGATGAGGACGACGCGCACGTTGTACTCCCGGATTTCATGATCCAAGGATTCGGACAAGCCTTCAAGCGCGTGCTTGCTGCTCGCGTAGATGCCCATAAATGGTGCTGGCAGGAAGCCGAGCACGGAACTCATGTTTATGATGATCCCGCTTCGCGCGGCACGCATCGAAGGCAGTGCCGCGCGAATCATACGCAAAGGCCCAAACAGGTTGGTGTCGAACACCGATTGAGCTTCAGAAGTCGATGTATTTTCGATGGGGCCCACAAGCGAGACGCCCGCATTGTTAACGAGCACATCTATCCTGCCGGCTTCGGACAGAACCCATTCAACGAATTGGGAGACTGAAATTTCATCGGTGACGTCTACAGTTCCGAAGCGGACGCCGGGTATCGCAGGCGCGCGGCTGAGGTCGCGAGCGCCCCCGAAGACCTGGAATCCATTCTGCGACAGAAGACGGGCCGACGCCGCACCAATTCCCGATGACGCTCCCGTAATCACGACAACTTTTCGATTTGACATAAATGCTCCTGGAGTTAGCTGATTGGTCGCAAGACGAATGACTGAAAATGCGGGATCAGAGTCTGTTGGAATCGGGAAACTGCCGCCGCGGGAATTCTAGGGTGACGTGCTGAGCGCTGCGGCGATGAAGCTGGTCTGAGCTAAAAGGCCCGCCTCTGTATCTTCACCGCTTCGGACGCCCTGCTCTATGAGAACGGGATGGTAGAATGGCATGAACGACTTCACCACGCTGCGCGCGGCCTGGGCGTAGTCCTTGACCCCAAACTCGCCTGCTTCAATACCCTCCCTTACGATCGCTTCAGTCAGTCCCACTAGCTGTTCGTTATGTGCTCGGTTGACAGCCCAGTTCTCGTTCGTTGCGGCGGTGATCAGATCGTGGATCGGCTTCTGTCGCATGAACGTGCTCTTTCTTTCGCGATGGAGGGCGTGCAAGAGGGCTATAAGCTTTGTACGGGCTGGCCCTGGCACATCTGCGATCGCTTCCCCAAACAGGATTGTTCGATTAAGGAAACGGCCACAGACCAACTTGTTGATCGCTGACCTCGAAGGAAAAAAGCGATAGATGTTCGCGCGGCTCACCCCGAGGTGGACTGCCATGTCGTCCACTGACGTTTTCTGGTGTCCAATGCGGCGAAAGTGCTCTTCCGCGACATCCAGTATTCGCTCCCGGAAGAGACAAACATCGATCCCTTTAGGTGTCGGACTATCCATGTCACCTCCACTCAAGCTTTCTTTTTCAATGGCTCGACCACATCCCCGTGCTTCCCCGATTTTCACCATGTTCCTGGTCTCCACGACCTCTTGTTGAATTGAGATCCACCGCTAAAAATGGATGGGGAGTCTTGATCACGGGCCGTCTACTCCGCCGCAATCGCCCTTGGAGGTTCGTGTGCGTAAGTCACTTCCCGAAGACCACTTTCCTTCGGGGGCTTGATCCGGAACCACACGGCATACAGGGCCGGAAGGAAGAGCAGGATCATCACGGTGCCCGCCGCCGTACCACCAATCAGCGTATAGGCCATCGATCCCCAGAAGACCGAGTGGGTCAAAGGTATGAAGGCCAGAACCGCTGCAAGTGCAGTGAGGATAACAGGGCGCGTCCGCTGCACTGTCGCTTCGATGACGGCGTGATAGTCGTCGAGACCGGCGGCCTGATTTTCCTTGATCTGCTCTGTCAGGATCAGCGTGTTGCGCATGAGGATGCCTGCCAATCCTATCAATCCGAGAATGGCGTTGAAGCCAAACGGCTGATTGAACAGGAGCAAGGTCGGCACTACTCCGGCGAGGCCAAGCGGTGCAGTCAGCATCACCATCGTCATCGTCGACAGACTGCGAACCTGCAGGATGATGACGATCAACGTGGCCGCGATCATCAGCGGGAAGACTTGGACCAGCGCGACATTGGCCTTCAAGGACTCCTCGATGTTCCCGCCCATCTCGATGCGGTATCCCACGGGGAGCGATGCTATCAGCGGCTGGAGGGCCTTCATGACCTGCTGCGAAACCTCTGGGGGCTGCGTCGCCTCGTTGATATCGGACCTGATCGTGATCACTGGCATCCGATCGCGACGTTTCAGGATCGGCTCCTCGAAGCGGATCTCGGAATGGCCGATCTGATCGAGGGGAACCTGTCGGCCATTCCGGCTCATCAGCGAAAAGTCTGCCAGCCGTGATGGATCGAGGCGGTTCTCGCCCGCGCTTCGTGCGACGACAGGCACGTTGCGGATATTGTCGCGCACCTGCGTAACGGGGATCCCTGTGAGCAGCAACTGCATCTGCTGGGCCGCTTCCGACGGTGAAAGACCGATCAGATTGAGCCGCTCCTGATCCGGGACAAATCGCAGCACCGGAGTGCGATTGCCCCAATCCCGGTTGGCTTGTCGAACATCAGGCACACCCTTCATGATCGCCAGAGCTTGCTCGGAAATCTTGTAGAGTTCATCCTGATCAGGCCCCATGATCCGGAACTCGACCGGGAATGGCGTGTAGGGCCCGAATACAAGCTGCGTTACACGGACAGATGCTTCAGGAACAAGCCCTTCCGAAATGGCGGCGCGAAGGCGGTGCTTCAAATCCTCACGTGCATGTGCATCGGGCGTCAAGACAACGACCTTGGCGAAGGCAGGGTCAGGCAATTCAGGCGCCATGGCGAAGAAGAAGCGCGGTGCACCCTGCCCTACATAGCTCGTGACGATTTTGGTTTCCGGCTGGGTTTGCAGCCAGTCTTCGACTTTCTCCACTGCGGCCGTCGTGGTTTCGATGCTTGTACCCTCAGGCATGCGAACTTCGACCAGCACCTCTGGCCGGTCCGATGTGGGGAAGAACTGCTGTTTTACGCCGCCCATCCCGACGACCGAGACAGCCATGGTGATACCGACCACGGCGCAGGTCATGAATTTATGGCGAACCGCAAACTCGACGAGCGAGCGCAGGCGACGGTAGTTCGGCGTATCATAGATGGCGTGGTGTCCGCCCTCGACCGGCTTGATGTCAGGCAGCATTTTCACGCCAAGATAGGGCGTAAAGGTCACCGCGACGATCCATGAAACGATCAGGGCGAAGCCCACGACCCAGAAGATGTTGCCGGCATATTCGCCTGCGGTCGACTTGGCGAAACCAACGGGCATCAGCCCGATGATTGTGACGAGTGTGCCGGACAGCATCGGCGCCGCCGTATGGCTCCAGGCATAAGCGGCCGCCTTGATGCGGTCCATGCCCTCCTCCATCTTCACCACCATGACCTCAATTGCAATGATGGCGTCGTCGACGAGAAGGCCGAGCGCAAGGATCAGCGCGCCGAGCGTGATGCGGTCGAAGAACCTGCCGGTTTCCAGCATGATCAGGAAGACGACGGCCAGCGTCAGCGGCACAGCAAGCGCAACCACAATGCCGACGCGCCAACCGAGTGCGACCAGGCTCACGAACAGCACGACACCGAGCGCCATGGCGAACTTGAGCATGAATTCACCGACCGCCTCGTCGATGTTGACGGCTTGATCGCTGACTTTGGTGAGCGTCATGCCCAACGGCAGTGTCTGCGCGATCGCGGCGGACCGCGCCTCAAGCGCCTTGCCGAGCTCAAGGCCATTCCAACCCGATTGCATCACTGCACCCAGCATGATTGTCGGCTCGCCCTGATGGCGGATGATGTAGGTTGCGGGATCCTGATAACCGCGCCGCACCTCCGCCAGATCGGAGAGCTTTAGCGTCCGTCCGCCCGCCACGATCGGCGTATCGGCGATTGCCTGCACGCTGTTATAAGCGCCGTCGAAACGGATGAAGACCTGTGGCCCACGCGTGTCGATCGAGCCTGCCGGCGTGACCGTGTTCTGTCTTTGCAAGGCTGCGGCGATATCCTGGGCCGATATTCCGAGCGTTGCCAGCTTTGCATAGGAAAATTCGACGAAGATCTGTTCGGGGCGTTCTCCGAGAATGTTGATTTTTTTGACCCCCGGCACATGCAGGAGATCCTGACGGATGACCTCCGCTTGTCGCACCAGGTCGCGCATCGGCATCCCCTTCGCCTTCAGTGCGTAAAGGCCGAAGCTCACATCGGAGTATTCATCATTGACGAACGGGCCCATAACGCCAGGCGGGAGATTTCGGGCTTCGTCGCCGAGCTTTTTGCGAGCCTGATAGAACTCTTCTGCGACGGCGCTCGCCGGAGTATTATCCTTCAGTGTCACGGTGAGGAAGGCATAGCCTGGCCGCGTCGTTGTTTCGACACGGTCGTACCAGGTGAGTTCCTGAATGCGCTTCTCAAGGGGCTCGGCGACAAGATCCTGCATTTCACGCGCTGTGGCACCCGGCCAGACTGAAGTGACCGTCATGGTTTTGATAGTGAAGGAGGGATCCTCGGCGCGTCCCAGCTTGACGAAGGCGTAGACCCCCGCGGCCGCCAACAGAACGATGAAGAATAAGGTAACGGCGCGTTCGCGAACCGCGATGGCGGAAAGATTGGACTTCATTTTTTCACCTCTTCCTGCACTGAGGTCCTGACTGCTGCGCCATTTTCAAGGAGATGCGCGCCCAGAGCGACAACCTGCTGACCAACGCCGATTCCGGTGATAAACGCGGTCTCTTCGCCGATCCGTTTGATCTCGACGGGGGAAAAGTTCACGGTCGACGTGGCGCCGTTGACAACCCACACGCCTGTCCGGGTACCGTCGTCCAGGATAGCGCCGACTGGTACGGCGACCTCCGACTGCCGGTCCGCGTCCAGGATTTTGATCGTCACCGTCGAGCCGAGCGGAGCAGATGCGGCAGAGCCTTCAAGAACATAACGCGCGTCGTAAGTGCGGGTTTGCGGATCGGCGGCATCGGAGATCTGTCGCAAACGAGCTTTTCCGCTGAGACCGTCGCCACCGTAGACGTTGGCCTCGGCTTCGGACCCTATGTCGGGCCGCAGAGTCTCAGGGAGCCAGACAACAGCTTCACGCGGCCCAGACTGCGCGAGTTGAACGACCGTCTGGCCCGCAGCCACGACTTGCCCAGGATCCCCGAGAGTATCGACGACCGTTCCATCCGAGTCTGCAAGAAGAACGGTATAGGTGGCAGCGTTTTCCGCGACCTTGGCATCGGCTTCGGCCGCGGCAAGCTGTGCCGAGGCGGTATCGAGAGCCGCCTTTGCCTGTTCATAACGCTGTTGAGTGGCAGCCAATCCATTTTTCACCAGCGTCGCATAGCGTTTCTCATCTGCCTGTGCCTGGGTCAGGACGGCACGCGCTGCGGTAACCGTATTGCGCTTGGCTGTCAGCGCGAGCTGGAGATCGGTTTCATCGATGCGCATCAGGGCCTGGCCTTGTCTCACCTGCTGTCCAACATCGACCATCCTCTGGACGATTTTCCCCGGAACCCGAAAACCGAGGTTGCTCTGTACCCGCGAAGCGACCGTGCCGGTAAACGACCGCTCCGCCGCTTCAGTCTTTGTCGCCTCTGCCACCCTTACCAGTGGTGAAGCAGTCCTTGGGTCTGCAGCCTCGGCTTCCTGTTTCGGTGATTCGAAAACCAGGAAAAAGGCCGCCGCGCCCGCCGCTGCCACGAGGCCAACGAAAGTCAGGACATGTTTGCGTTTCATTTTAAGTTCTCTTCTTGACCAGCGATCGGGATGATTTAGATTGCGATCTAACTCTATTTGAGATATAGATGTCAAATGAAATCTAAATGGAGATCATCATGAGAGTGAGCCGCGCACAGGCTGAAGAAAATCGGGAGACCGTGATCAACGTCGCGAGCCGTCTGTTTCGAGAGCATGGCTTCGATGGGATCGGCCTGAAGGATCTGATGAAGGGAGCCGGTCTGACGCAGGGTGGGTTTTACAAGCAGTTCTCTTCGAAGGACGACCTTGCGGCCTTGGCGTCGAGACGGGCGATGGAGAGTGCCACACGGAGATGGTCGGACGCGGCGACCAACAACGCAGATCCCCTTGAGGCAGTTATGAAGTTCTACCTCTCCTCGGACCATCGTGGAGAAAAGGCTGAAGGGTGCCCCTTGGTGGCGCTGGGATCAGACGCCGCTCGGCAGAGTGAAGAGGTCAGGCGTCCATTTGCGGATGGTATCCGCGCTCACTTCGAAGTCCTGGATGAACTGATGGACAACGCCAAGAGCTCCAATCCCAGCGGCAAGGCAATGGCGATACTGTCTCTCATGGTGGGTGCTGTCACGCTATCCCGCATCATGGAGGACGAGGACTTGTCGCAAAGCATCCTCGACGCAGCGGCTGGCGAAGTCAGACGCATTGCGCGCGATGATGGTGTTGCCAGGGGCCAGGCCAGGTCCGATGAGCGGAACGGATAAGGGCTAGGTTTAGCGTCAGCTCCGATTGGACGTGAGCCTCCTTAAAGCTCCTGCATAAACCGCATGTTTTGAGAACGGGTCCTGACCGGATCGTCGGTCGGGAGGCTGAAGGCATGCCTATTTTTACAGTGACAGGTGGAAAACAGATGCGTCGTATTGTTGTCACAGGGATGGGGGCTGTCAGCCCCCTTGGAGCGAATGTCGGGATATCCTGGTCGCGCCTTCTCGCGGGTCAGAGCGGTATCCGGCGGCTCGGCGACGACATCGTCGGCGATCTCCCCTCCAAAATAGGCGGAGTGGTCCCCTCGTTGGCCGAAGATCCTGAAGGCGGCTTCGATCCCGATATGATTCTGGCTCCGAAGGATCAACGCAAGGTCGACCGGTTCATCATCTTCGCACTGGCGGCCGCTGAAGAAGCGCTCGCGCAGGCGAAGTGGAGGCCGATTTCGAACGATGATCGGCTACGAACCGCGACGATCATCGCTTCGGGGATCGGTGGCTTTCCTGCAATCACCGAGGCGGTTCGCGCCGTCGATCAACGCGGTGTACGTCGTCTTTCGCCCTTCACCGTACCGTCGTTTCTCGTCAACCTCGCAGCGGGACAAGTCTCGATCCGCCATGGCTTCAAGGGCCCCCTCGGTGCCCCGGTAACCGCGTGCGCTGCTGGCGTTCAGGCGATCGGTGATGCTGCCAGGCTGATTCGGGCGAACGAAGCAGACATTGCCGTGTGCGGCGGAACCGAAGCCTGCATGAATATCGTCAGTCTTGGCGGTTTTGCAGCGGCACGATCTCTTTCGACCGGCTTCAACGAAACACCGGACGAGGCATCGCGCCCATTCGATGCGATGCGTGATGGCTTCGTCATGGGAGAAGGAGCCGGAATCTTGGTAATTGAATCCCTGAGCCATGCGCTTGCCCGCGGCGCCACGCCGCTTGCCGAACTCGTCGGATACGGCACGACAGCCGACGCCCATCACATCACCTCCGGTCCCGAAGACGGAAACGGCGCGCGCCGAGCCATGGAGATCGCCATCGCGCAGGCTGGAATCTCCCCGCGTGAAATCGGTCATCTAAACGCGCACGCGACCTCCACATCGGTAGGAGATCTCGGTGAAATCAGGGCCATCAAGAGTGTGTTCGGTTCTGACAAGTCAGTTGCAGTCAGCGGCACCAAATCGGCAACAGGACACCTGCTCGGCGCAGCCGGAGGGCTAGAAGCAATCTTCACCATTCTGGCACTCAAGAACCAAATGGCGCCACCAACCCTCAACCTGAACGCTCCGGATCCAGAAGCCGAAGGGATAGATTTCGTCGCGAACAACGCACGACGCTTCGAGACTGAATACGCGATATCCAATGGCTTTGGTTTCGGCGGGGTGAACGCCAGCGCCTTGTTCCGGCGCTGGCCGGAAGGATGATCTGGCCGCCTATCCTTCGTTCGGCGATGTGACCTTTTCCGGGTGGCCGATGCGAAGACTACCTTTGCAGACAATTTCGAAATGAAGCCGCCCTCGACAGAGCCTACCCCAGAACGCGGTTTAGGCCGATCGCAGGTGCGTTCGGCAGGGAGATCGCGCATCCTCCGTTGATGGGAAGGCATTCGAATCGCTCCTCATCCCGGAGATGTTCGGGTGAAAGCCTGTGCAGATCCACGAAGGCCTTTGGCCTCGATGGCGTCTTCCTTTTCTGGGAATGAGCGTTCTGAAAACTTCGAATTCAAGATTGGCTCCTGAGCCACCGCCTTTGAGTGCCAGATGAAAAGAGACAGGTTAGTTTCGACTAAAAACCGAGTTCGCTGAGTCCGGGATGATCATCAGGCCGGCGAACAAGCGGCCACTGAAAGCAGCGGTCGTCGGCGCGGATAGGCAGGTCGTTGATACAGGCATAGCGCTTCCGCATCAGGCCGCTATCGTCAAACTCCCAATTCTCGTTCCCGAACGATCTGAACCAGTTCCCACTGTCGTCGTGCCACTCATAGGCAAACCTAACGGCGATACGATTGTCGCTAAACGCCCAGAGCTCCTTGATCAAACGGTAGTCGAGCTCCCGCCGCCATTTTGCCGAAAGGAACGCGACGATCGCTTCCCTCCCGGTGACAAACTCGGCACGGTTCCGCCACTGGCTGTCCACCGTGTACGCTAACGCAACCCTAGCTGGGTCACGGCTGTTCCATCCGTCTTCAGCAAGCCGGACTTTCTCGACTGCGCTTTCGAACGAGAACGGGGGAAGTGGTGGTCGCTGAGCTTCGTTCATCTTCAAAGTCCTCCCAACTGGGTTCGCAATGTCGCGTTCTCGGTTTCCAATCGCTGCAGTTGTTCACGAAGAGGAGCGACAGCTTGTTCAACCTGCTGTTCGGTGTAGCGCGGGATGATGTGCTGTGGGCAATTCCAATCGAACGCCTCAAGCCGAAGCCTGAAGATCCGTTCCGCCCTTCCTTTGTAGGTCGGGTCGGACACCAGTTCCGTGAGTTCCTCGTCAGCATCAAGCGCCAGTCGCTCCACATACGCGTAAATTTTGAGCCGTGCCCGTCGCACATAATCCATCAACAACAGGCAGGCCCGATCGTTAGCGGCAAAATTGCCGGCGCTGATGTACTGGCGATTACCCCGGTAGTCGGCAAATGCCAATGTTCGCTGATCGACGACCCTAAGGAAGCCGGCTTTTCCTCCACGGTGTTGAACGTATGGCCAACCCGTTTCGGAGACCGATGCCATATAGAAGCTGTCACGTGAGGCGATGAAGGCGATCTCGTCTTCGGTGAGGGTGTCTGAAGGGCGGTTGTCAGCGCCCAGCCAGATCTGGTCCACCCCCATGTTCGCCTGAGCTGCTCTGACGCTTGGCGTTACAGCAACCTCAAGGAAATGATATGGCATGCCTATTCTCCTTGCCCTGGCAGGCTCGCATCGTTGTCTCACGGTGCGAGCCCGGATCTATCTTTGGGTAGCCGAAATCAGTGCTTGGCATTTATACCCTTAAGATCACCGAGAGCAGACATCAGTCCTGCAAGGCCCAGTCTGCGACCTGCCAACGCATCTCCCCATGATCAGCAACGACACGACCGAGCCCAGGGAACGGCATGTGCGTGGCAGCGATGAGTGCGCCTTCCGACGCTGCACGCGGAAAGAAGCGATCACGCATGGCTTTCGCAGCGGCACGGTCCTGCTCAAACAGGAAGAACACATCGGTCGCGGCCGGATGCACGACCGGAAAAATCATATCCGAAACCATGATCATGCTCTTCCCGCCATCTTCGACCCGCACGCCGATATGGCCGGGTGTATGGCCGGTCAAGTCGACGATCGAAACGCCCCGCATGATCTCGCGCTCTCCATCGATCGCTTGGAGCCTCGGATATAGCCGCACGACCTCCTCCGCCATCCTGAAGCTCGTTTGCAGGTAATCAGGCGCGCCGTTGCGCTTGGCCGGATCGGTCCAGTGGGTGACGTCGCGACGATCGATATAAAGATCGGCCTCGGGGTAGTTGTTCTTACCTCCCAGAACCAGCCCACCCATGTGGTCCTGGTGCATATGCGTCACGATGACCGCGTCGATCTTGTCGGGCTTCAGACCGAGCGCGGCGAGTGCCTGTGGTAACTGTCCGGTCTGCCCGATCGAACCTGCCGCACCGGCATCGATCAGGATGCGGCGCTCGCCATCCTCGACGAGATATTGGTTGAAGAGGAACCGAACCCCACTCGGCCGGGCGGTAAACTGTGCGCTTGCCGCCCTCTCGACCTCGGGCGCTGAGCGCCCCGGAAAGTAGTCATAGGGCATATCGGCATACCCGTCCGTCAGTGCCGTCACGGTGAACCGACCGATGCGGATCTGTGCGAACGGGTTCACCGCAACTGGCGCCTTGGCAGCTTCCTGCGTCGCCGCACGGGCGGCGGAGTCGCCGAGCAGGCCTCCACCGAGGAGGCTTCCCCCGATGAGGCCAAGAGGTAGGGCGCCGGCAAAGGCGCGACGTGAAAGTTGAGGCATGACGTCTTCCTCCCGATCGGTCGATGATGCTCGCGGCGTTGGCGAACGTGTAGGCATGAACAATTTACGCATCTTACTTCCCCAGTTGATGGTCATGGGTTCACCGCGGCTGGTTTTCCGGGCGTCAGCTTTTTGTTGCTTCGGTTTCAGCCGCGGCCTTAATAATCGCTGCGACTTCGTCAGGCTGTGACAACATCACCGCGTGGCTGCTGCGCACTTCCACGACCTTCGCGCCTGCTCGCGCCGCCATCATTGCCTGCGCTTCAGGGGGATCATTCGATCCTCGGTGGCAAGCAGGTAGAAGGAGGGCTTGGCTCTCCACGCCGGCGAAGTGATCTTGCCCTGAACCGCTTCCAGCCCCCAAGGCCGTTGGGCGACGGCCATGAAACGCGCTTGTTTGGGCTCTATATCGGCGGCGAAGGCCATAGGAAACTTCGCGGGATCCACCCGGATAAATCCATCGGTCGGCGGAAGGAGGGGAGCTTTTTCAGCACCTGGAACATCCTGAGAAGCCAGATCGAATACTGACTCCCCGACTTCCGGTACGAAGGCGGCCAAATAGACCAGGCAACGGACCTTTTCACCGGCCCCGGCTTCCGTGATTACGGCGCCACCATGCGAATGTCCAACGAGGACGACCGGAAAGGTTGCCGCCCCAATCGCGCTCCGCGTGCGCTCGACATCGTCGCTCAAGCTGACGGCAGAGTTCTGCACAACGAGAACTTCATAACCGTCATGCGACAGAACCTGAAAAACCGTCTGCCATCCGGAGGCATCCACAAATGCCCCGTGTACGAGCACGATTGTGACGGATTTGTTGGCGGTATCTGCAAGTTTTTGTACCTGAAGTGTCATGGGTCAACCTCCAAGGTTGCTTCAAATCCGGTCTGACCGAGCTTAGGAGAATAGGCACGTATCGCTTGTGCAGATCGCCTCCTGGGTACGCTGGCGCTGACACTTATTTTCTCTTCATGAGTAGGCCGGTTCTGGCCCGGTCTCAATTGCGATCTAGGTCACATGAAACTAGACGGAGGCACTGCAAAAATAGACCTTCGTCTATCAATCTTGCCTAACGCAACGCCAGGAAAAGGCGTAGCTATTGGCCCTAAACGCGAAGACCTGAGGGGGATCGACTTGGACACACGGAGAGACGCCGACGCGATCATCGACCTGATCCCGGCTATGGCATGGTCCACAACGTCTGATGGAATGTTCGATTTCGCCAATCAGCACTTTCTTGAATACATCGGCTTGCCACTTGCAGACATTGCCGGGGAGAATTTCTACCGTCTTTTTCACCCCGATGACGTCGCTCATTTAGGCTCGGAGTGGCGGAGTATCATGGCTTTCAAAACGGGAAGGGAAGTCGAAGGTCGGATTCGACGCGCGGACGGCACCTATCGCTGGTGTAGTCTTCGGCAGAAGCCTCACCTCGATTCCAAGGGAAACGTCGTAAAATGGTATGGTGTCGTTCTTGATATCGAAGATCGTAAACAAGCTGAAGATGCGCTCAAAGAGACAAAATCGGCACTTGCGGCGAGCGAAGAAAATCTCAGGCTCATCATCAATTCACTTCCGGTTCTCGTATGGTCTGCGCGGCCCGACGGAAGTGCCGATTTCGTCAACAAGAGTTGGCTTGACTACGCCGGACTGCCGGCTGAGCAGATCCTTGAATGGGGTTTTCTGGACCTTTACCATCCCGATGATATTCCCGAGATGGTGGAGATCTGGAAGCGGGACCTTGAGCACTCCGATCATACCCAGTTGAAAGGTCGCATCCGTGGGGGAGATGGACGATACCGCTGGTTCTATTTCTCCGGTCGGAAACTGACGGATGCCAACGGAATCGTGCGCTGGTTCGGTGTCAACATCGACATTGAGAACTTGCGGTATGCCGAGAATGCTCTTCGAGAGAGCGAAGCCGCGCTCAGAGAGAGCGAACACAAGCTCCACCTCATCATCAACACGATCCCTGCCATGGCGTGGTCATGCACGCCGGACGGGCGGCTTGAATACTGGAACCAGCATCTAACCGATTTTGTCGGCCTTCCCTTCGAAGAGATCGTAGGCTTCGGTTTTTACCGGATGTTTCATCCTGATGACGTTGAACGCATGCGCACGAGCTGGGAAGAAGTCGTTGCCACCAAGCAGCCCAATCCAGTAGACGCCCGTATCAGACGGTTCGACGGCGAATACAGGTGGTTCAACCTCCAACAAAGTCCACTACTCGATCAAGAAGGAAATGTCGTGCGGTGGTACGGCGTTGTTGTGGACATCGAGGATCGCAAACGAGCGGAAGAGTCACTTCGGCAGAGCCAGAGCCACCTTGCACACGTTACCCGGCTGACCACCATCGGCGAGCTGGCCGTCTCGATAGCACACGAGATCAATCAGCCGCTCATGGCGATCGTTACCAATGCCGGGACCTGCCTGCGCTGGCTTCAGGACGGACATACAGATCTTGAGCAGGCTCGCCTGGCCGCGGAGCGGGTTGTGCATGACGGGCATCGTGCCGGCGAGATTGTCGCCAGCATACGTGCAATGGCCCAGAGATCTCCTGTGCGGATGGAGAGGACCGACTTTAAGCGAGCGCTACATGATGTGCTTTTTCTTCTGCGGGAAGAGCTGCAATCGCGGCGCTTGGAGGTCGTAACGGATCTTCCGCCAGAACCCATCGATGTCTTAGGTGATCGCACGCAGCTACAGCAGGTTCTTCTCAATCTAATAATGAACGGCGGTGAGGCGACACCTCATGGCGCAGAGGCAGTGATCAGGGTGAGTTGTACGCAGAGCCAAGAGGGCGAAGTTGAGGTCAGCGTTTCTGATACGGGGCAAGGGATATCGCCCGAACAGCTCGACCGGGTCTTTGAGCCGTTCTATACCACGAAATCCGATGGGATAGGGATGGGCCTTTGTATCTGCCGCTCCATCGTTGAAGCTCACGGAGGGCGCATCTGGGCTACAACCAATCATCCTCGCGGAAGCTCATTCAACTTCACTCTCTCCAACTTCAAGGACATGTCCGTTGATCAATGACAGGAAGAACAGGCGACCCACTGTCATTGTCATAGATGACGATCAAAGTGTCCGCGAGGCCCTCAAGGGGCTGTTCGAGTCCGTGGGCCTAAGTGCTGAGACACACGGCTCCGTGAAAGAGTTCATAGCCGCAGACGATCCCGAAAAAGCCGGATGTATCGTCCTCGACATTCGCCTTCCCGGCCAAAGTGGACTTGAGTTTCAGGAGGCGTTGGCGAACAGCACTCTTCCTCGGTCCGTCGTCTTGATTAGCGCCCATGTCGATGTGCCCATGGCAGTGCGGGCGATGAAGGCGGGCGCTATAGACGTTCTTAGCAAGCCGGTTCGGGAGCAGGATCTGTTAGAAGCCGTCAACCGCGCGATCGCCAATGACGCCGCTCGCCGAGAGGAAAAAACAGCGAAAGTTGGAATCCAATCCAGATATATGACGCTAACGGAACGTGAGCGACAGATTATGGCATTAGTGATCGCCGGTAGACTGAATAAGCAGATTGCCGCAGAGCTTCAAATCGCAGAGCCAACGGTGAAGCTTCACAGGGGCCACATGATGCAAAAAATGAAGGCAACATCAGTCGCCCATCTCGTCAAGATTGCTGATGGCCTGTAGGTGTTTTTTGAGCCGAAATCCCAGAGGCTCCGGCTGCGAGCACCCGTCAGCCTGCAATAGCGCCTTCGGCTTTTGTGACCCACCAGACGCAAATCCGAAACGGAGGCGAACACGTGCTTAAGACAATGTTGGCCTCTGCTGCGATCGCCATAGGAGCGACTGGATCTGTCATGGCCCAAGAGACCATCCGAATTTCTTCCGCATGGGGCGAAGTCACCGCCACCCTCGCCGACAATGAAGCTGCCAGATCCTTGGCCCAGATGCTGCCACTGACGATCGACATGTCGGACCATCTGCGCCAGGAAAAAACCGGAAATCTACCCTCCGTCCTGCCTGAGGTAACACGGCGGAGAGACTTTTCTGTCGGCACGCTCGGCCTGTGGAGTTCAGATCATTTCGTGATCTACTATCGGAGCGGCCGCGTTCCCTCCCCCGGCATCATCATCCTAGGACACGTGAACGGCGATGTTTCGATCTTTGACCGCCCGGGATCCGTCACCGTAAAGCTCGAAGCGGCCAACTGAGCGACGCATGAAGCCGTTGCCGCTCCCGCATCTGCTGCTCGTGATCCCGACCTCAGACAGTAGGTAAATGTCTGTTCATGGGGAGTGTCAGAGCAGACCTATACGACCGACATTGGGGGGGCGCATGGCGGCCCCCATTCGTGTTTTCCGGACGGCGGCCACAATGCGGAAAGCGGAAATTATTGCCGGTAACCCGCCTGGTTGACTGATGCCCAAAGCCAGGGCACAAAGGTGGCATCCACGGTCGCTCGCGGCGGGAAAACAGAGGGAATTTCAAGGAAATTTCGATAAGCCTTTGAAATCATGTGAGAATCCTAGGTCCCCAGGCAGGCCGTTTTTCGGAGCTGTTTCCTCTTTCAATAGTTCCTATTCCCCACCAGAAAACGTGGCGTCTTTTCAGCTACTTGGCGTGATTTCCCGTCAATTGGAATGTGACGCTCTCCAGATCCCAAAGAAGCTTTGAGCTCTCAAAATGACGGCTGGGGACCCTGTTCGAGTGCTTCAAATAGTCTGTGACTAACGACGGCTTTGGGGCCGGTAGCGGAGTGTCTGCTCTAGGGCGAATTTATCGGATAACCGCCCTTCGGCGACCGACCCAGTACCGCTGAGCCAGCAGCAACGGGTATCGCTCCCACGCCATCCGAGTTACGATGCGTAGCTGAGAACGGGCGCGGGCGCCTCGTCGGACCACCTACGACAGGAGGCAGTGTGAAATCGCCAACGGTGAGAGTTATGGCCGCGGCCGAGGAAGATCTGGCGGTGGAAACGGTCGTGCTGGCGTTTGCAGCGGATCCGATGGCGCGATGGACCTGGCCGCATGCACACCAGTACCTTGCGGCCATGCCGCGAATGATCCGGGCCTTCGGGAGCAGCGCATTCTCCAACGGAAGCGCCTTTTGCACCGACGGCTACGCTGGGACGGCGCTGTGGCTATCGCCCGGAGTACATTCCGACGAGGAAGAGCTTGGTGCGGTGATCGAGAGCACGGTTGCGCGCTCTATTGCCCCCGAAACCACGGCCATATTCGAGCAGATGGCCGCGTATCACCCGACCGAACCACATTGGTACCTGCCGCTGATCGGCGTCGACCCGGCGCATCAAGGCCAAGGTCATGGCGACGCCTTGATGGCGTACGCACTCGCACGGTGCGATCGCGATCACGCGCCAGCCTATTTGGAATCCTCGAACCCGCGCAACATTCCGTTCTACCGACGCTACGGCTTCGAACCGCTCGGCGCGATCCAGGTCGGTTCGTCGCCGACTCTCGTCCCGATGCTGCGGCGGCCGCGTTGAGCAGCAGTTCGATCAGATAGTTTGTGGAATACTGGCGCCGAGCGCGCGGCACAGCCGCGAACGAAGACGGCCGGCGGGCGCGTAGTCGGGTCATAGGCGATGTCCGCGTTTAGAAATCGGACGATGTAGTTTTGAGGAGCGAGATGTGGGCGCGCATAGCCGCCTGACCGCAATCTTTGGAATTGAGAAAGTTTGGTTGACACGTGCAGGCCCACTGTGCGGGGCTGCACGCGCTCAGATTTCAGTGTGCTCAGCTAGTTCCAGCGCATCCTCAATGTCTACGCCAAGGTACTTGACCGTATTTTCTATCTTGGTGTGGCCCAACAGGATTTGGATCGCGCGAAGATTGCCTGTCGCCTTGTAGATCATTGCGGCCTTCGTGCGCCGAAGCGAGTGTGTACCATAGTCTTCGCTTCGTAGGCCAATTGCGGTCACCCATTCATCGACCAATCGGGCATACTGGCGAGTACTCAGATGATCGGTGCGGTCGACCCGACTGGGAAAAGCGTAATCGTCGATCGTTCCACCTCGCCGTTCAAGCCATGCAAGCAAACTTGCCCTCACCTCCGCCGTGATTTCGAACTGAACCGGACGGCCGGTCTTTTGCTGGACGACCATGGCTCGAGTTCGAATTTGCATTCCCGTCACGAGACTCCCGATTTTCATTTTCACGAGATCGCAACCACGCAGCTTGCTGTCGATTGCGAGATCAAACAACGCACGATCTCTCATGCGTCCCTCCCTATCAAGGAAGAAGCGGATCGCCCAAATCTGGCGCTGTTTCAGCGGCTTCTTGACACCGACCGTTCGGCCGGCGTTCCACGCCGGACGGCCGAGTGCGGCAGGATCATATTGTGCAATACCCATTTCAGTTCTCCTTCGGCCAACATTGGCCACAGGAAGAACGCATGAGAGCAGTTGGGGGGCCGGGAGCGGACCGTCGACTATGCGTTTCGATTTCACGGAGAGCGGCCACTCCGCGGCCTGTCCCCCTTGGGAATGCCAATCTCCAACAACAATTTCCCTTGCCCATTTGTGGCATTTGGCACGGGGCGTCAGCCGCGCGATATGGACCGCCCAGCGAGGAGCGGAGCGTACGCGGCGAGTCGGTGGGATATGAACTCTGTGAAAAGCCGCACGCGCTTCGTCTTGCGTGTCTCCCCCTGCGTGAGAAGCCAGATCGTCGCAGGGGATTTCAGATCGATGCCCGGAACTCTCCCCAGCAGGTGATCGGCATCTCCGACGAAACAGGGCAATTTGGTCATGCCGATCCCTTGCCTTGCCGCAGCGATCTGCGCGTCGGCGTCCGGCGTCCTGAACGGAACCCCTGTGGCGCGAAACTCCCCTTGGTCGACCCAGTCCGGAACAGCCTGACCGCCGATGACGATGGGCCGGATTGGAACCGGCGCACCTGCACGCCACGCGGCCAGTCTATCGCGAGACATATAAACACCCGCGTGCAGATCCGGACCTTTCAGGCCATGAAGATTGAGCGGCAGGGTCTTGCGATCGGAGACCATCCGGATCGCCACATCCGCCTCCCGGTTGGTCAGATTCACGACCTCGCCGGTCGATACGATCTCCATCTCGATGTCCGGATGCAGACGCGCAAAATCGGCGATATCCGGCATGAGCAGGTGTGTCGCAAGGAACGGGGGCAGCGTCACCCGCAGAAGCCCGCGTACGCTCTGATCGCGCCCGAAGACGCGCGTCTCTAGTTGGTGCGACGAGGCTTCCATCTGGTTCGCGAACTCGAGGACCTCCTCGCCCGCGGCCGTCAGGCGGTAGCCCGAAGGCAGCTTTTCGAACATCTGCGCCCCGAGGTGCTCCTCGAGCTGAGCAATGCGTCGCAGCACGGTCGCGTGGTTGACTCCTAGGCTCTTGGCGGCAGCCCGCACTGAGCCGCCACGTGCGGCGGCAAGAAAGTAGCGAACGTCATCCCAGTCGATCATGGTCCATTCCCGCGCCGCATGGGGCGGCTTCCGAAGACCATTCTACCCTACTGGGCCGGATTGCGCATGATCGTCGCTGCGTTCGATCACTTAAGTGGATCGTTTTCGCACCACGGATGCGCGCGATTGCGCACTCACCGCCTGGCGCCGGCGACCCCATATCGAGGCTGTCGGAGGATGTCTCCGCAAAGCGATGACCCGAGACGCGACACAAGGAATGAATGACATGAGCAGATTGAATGGAAAAACCGCCGTGATCACGGGCGGCGCCACCGGTATCGGCCTCGCCGCTGCAAGGCGCTTCATCGAGGAGGGTGCCTTCGTCTTCATCTACGGCCGTCGGCAGCAAGCACTCGATGCGGCTGTGGCCGAGCTTGGACCCAACGCCCGCACGGTGAAGGGCTCGGTCTCGGATGAGGCCGATCTGGATCGGCTCTACGCGGCGGTGAAAGCCGAGCGAGGAAGCCTCGATATCGTCTTCGCCAATGCTGGGGCCGGAAGTCCACTTCCTCTCGGCCAGATCACCGCCAAGCACATCGACGACACTTTCGACACCAACGTGAAGGGCACGATCTTCACGGTCCAGAAGGCGCTACCACTGATGGGCCCGGGCGGTTCGATCATCCTGACGGGATCGAGCGCCGGGACCACCGGCGCCCCGGCATTCACTGCCTACAGCGCCAGCAAGGCAGCCGTGCGCAATCTCGCACGGACCTGGGCGGAGGATCTGAAAGGTACAGGTATCCGAGTCAACGTGCTGTCGCCCGGCGCGACGGCGACCGAACTCGCGAAGGAAGCGCTCGGAGAGGAGGGCCAGAAGGCCTACGGCGCGATGACCCCGCTTGAGCGCATGGCCGATCCGGCGGAGATCGCGGCTGCGGCCGCCTTCCTCGCGTCCGACGACAGCAGCTTCATGACCGCCAGCGAAGTCGCCGTCGACGGCGGGCTGGCTCAACTCTGACCCCGGCGCGGTTCCGTAGCTAACTCACACACAACGTAGGACAAAAGATTATGAAAGCACTCGAAGGTAAAATCGCAGTCATCACGGGCGGAAGCAGCGGGATCGGCTTGGCCACAGCCAAGCGTTTCGTGGAAGAAGGAGCGCAGGTCGTGATCATTGGGCGACGCGAAAAAGCCTTACAAGAGGCCGCGGCGCTTATCGGGAAAAACGTGACAACAGTCGTGGGCGACGTCTCGCGCTTGGAAGATCTGGACCGGCTCTACGCTACCGTGAATGAGAAACATGGTCACATCGACATTCTCTTTGCAAACGCGGGCGCAGGTACAGTCGCGCCGCTCGCGGCAGCGACTGAGGCCCATTTTGACCAGACCTTCGATGTGAACGTGAAGGGCCTGTTCTTTACGGTGCAGAAGGCCCTTCCCATCTTCAAAGACGGCGGATCGATCATTCTGAACTCATCGGTCTCGAATGTGATGGGGCTGCCAGCGTTCAGCGCCTACGCAGCAAGCAAGGCGGCTGTTCGCAGCTTCTCGCGGTCTTGGACCCAGGAGCTGAAGGACCGCAATATCCGCGTCAACACGATGAGCCCCGGCGCGATCGAGACCCCCGCCTTGGCGACAACGACCGGCCTCACCGCTGAACAAGCCGAGGAGGCGGTCGCCCAGTTTGCGTCACAGATCCCGATGGGTCGCAGGGGCAGGCCAGCGGAAATCGCGTCTGCCCTCACCTTCCTCGCTTCTGATGAAAGCTCCTACATCACAGGCATAGATCTCGCCGTCGATGGTGGTTGGGCGCAGGTATGACCCGGCATTCACACAGGACTGGAGAAGATTATGAGCTACTCAATTATCGGCTTCGGCAACGTCGGTCACGCTTTGGCTAAAGCCTTCGCCCGCAACGGCATCGAAGTGACCGTTGCAACCACGCGCGACCCGGAAAGCTTTGCTCCTGATGCGGTCGCGATCGGGGCCAAGGTCACTGCCAAAACACTAGCGGAAGCCGTCAAAGCGGACATCATCTTCCTGGCTGTCCGTTTCGAGGCACACGCCGATGTCGCAAAGGCGCTGCCCACCTGGCAAGGGAAAACCATCATCGATGTGACCAATGCCTACGGCGTGCCCCCCGAGGACCTGGGAGGACAGCCGTCTTCCAAATTCGTCGCGCAAACCTTCCGTGGTGCAAGGCTGGTCAAGGGGTTCAACCACTTGGGCGCTGCCGTTCTTGCCCAAGATCCGGCCGTGCATGGTGGCAGGAGAGCCGTGTTCCTGGCGAGCGACGATGATAACGCAGCAGCGGAGATTGCTGCACTTGCGGAAAGTCTCGGTTTCGCACCAATCAAACTTGGCGGGCTGTCGGAAGGCGGGCTGCTGGTCCAGGCGCGCGGAAAGAGCTGGGGTCATCTGATTTTCAAGGACCTAGTTCAGTTCGACTAACGGACACCACAGCCGAGAAATGGAGACATTCCCATGAGCATTGAGAGGAACATCCAGACCGTGAAGGACTTCTTCACCGCTATCGGCCGCAGCGACAGGGAGGCTCTGCTGTCGCTGGTCGCTGAAGACATCGAGTGGATCATTCCGGGCCAAGACTGGCCGCTGGCCGGCACCCACTGCGGGCACGCGGGGCTGGCGGCTTTGCTGGAGACGGCATCCAAGTCGATAGAAACCACCACGGAACCCCAGGAGTTCGTGGCGCAAAAAGACCGGGTACTCGTCGTCGGCGTCGCTACGGGGAAAATCAAAGCCACGAACAAGACGTTCGTGGACGACTGGATCTTCGCCATCACGGTTCGGGATGACCGACTGACCAGTATCCGCGAATATGTTGACACCCAAGCCCTTGCGCGGGCCTCGCAGATGGACGCGCAAGGGCCCACATAGCGCAGGCCTTCTGCAACCATCGGCTTGCGCCGAAGGTGAATGAGCCGCGTGGAACACCCGACCGTAAAGGAGATCCCAATGTACAACCAATCCAAACTATCCGAGTTGATCCGGTTCGCGCGCATTGATGCGGGCGCCACCGTCATCGACGTTTATCCAGGCGACGGCGACTGGACGCGCCTGTTCTCCGACATCGTTGGACCCGAAGGTCGAGTCACCAGCTTCGTGCCGGCCGAAGTCGCGCATTTCAAGAACGATCCGGTCGGCCTCATGCAAACGCTCGCGCAAGAGCCAGGCAGGGAAAACGTCGAAGCCGTCTCAGCGGACCTCGTGGCAATGCCGGAGATCACGCAGCCAGCGGATGTCCTGTGGCTGCACCTGTTCTACCACGATCTCCACACCGCGCTGATGCAGGCCAGGGGCGCGACGGCGGCCGACTTCAATCGAGCTGTCTACGAGCGGCTGAAGCCCGGTGGGTTCTACGTCATCGTCGATCACGCCGCCGCCGCGGGAACCGGCACAGGTGATGCCCAGTCATTGCATCGCATCGACCCTGCCACCGTGCGTGAGGAGGTGGAGGCTGCCGGCTTCGCACTGGACGCGGAAAGCACCCTTCTCGCGAATAAGGATGATCAGCACTTAATCAAGGTGTTCGATCCCTCGATCAAGGGTAAGATCGATCGCTTTGCATATCGGTTCGTGAAGCCCTGACAGAGGCCGGCGCCAACCTCAAGTCGACCTCCGAAGGATGCCAGGATACTGCTCAACTGCGCCAGTCTGCAGCACGTCAGCTTTCGGAACTAGCTGGAGAGCCTGCAAACGTCAAGCTTGGGGGCGCAAACATGCCGCCGCGCCGAATCCACCACGTGTCTGTTTAGGACGCGGCTGGGGACGCCCTCCGGGGCGGGGACTTCCCGAAAAGTCGCGTGATGTCCGCAACGTTAGTTTTCGACGGCCAATACAGCCGACACGCGTCCGTGCCGGCTTCTAGGATCCGAGACAGGTATTCAGCCGCCCGGCCGGTGTCGTGGTGATTCCATCTTCCCTTCATCTCGAATCCTTGCCGTTGGCGGCTGAGGTTCAGTACGCAATCCGCCCATCCTTGATAGTCGCGCCCTCGGAGGAGAGCCCCTCCTTCAGAATCTCCCGCGCTTCCGGACTGATGACGGCGACTGGAGCCGCCACCGCAAGCCGCGCCGCCGAGCCTGCGAAGTTTGCGGCGGTCACGCCGATGTGGTCGGCCGCGCTTGTCTTTCCGCCCGCAAGGCTCTGTCCCGCCAGCCGCCGACCGAGCAGCCGGACGATCTCGGGAGTGTCGGAAAAGGCGTTGTGGCCAAGTGAATCGTTCGTCGCGATGGCGCTGGTGTCGATGACAGAAACGCCAAGTTCGTCGAGAAGAGGCGCATAGGGTCTGAAATCTGTTCCGCCGAGGCGGTTGACGCCGCCCGAAAGCCAGCCGGAGACCTCCAGTGCCTTGTCGCGGGTCGATGTCACGATCGCGAAATGCGGCCGCTTCGGCCCCATCTCGGTGAACTGCCGACGGAACACGTCGATGTCGATGTCCGGCGATGCAAGAATTACGTTCTTGATCTTCGCTGGAATGGATTTTTCGCGCATGGCGACGCCGCGCAGGGCCTCGGCCGCTAGCCAGCCGCCCATGGAATGGGCGAGGATCGTCACGTCCGAAACGTCGGGACTGTTCACAGCCTGCAGGATCAGATCCTCCAAAGCGCGGCGCGAATAGTTGGCGCTCTCCTTGTCGTAGAGGTAGTCAAAGGCACGTCCCCTCGACGGCCATGTGAAGAGGATCGGTGTGGCATCGGTTCCCGAGTCATGGACGATCTGCGCGAAGCGGAAGACAGCGTCGGCGTAGGTGTTGTTGAAGCCATGCACGAAAATCACGACCTGATGCTTCGTGTTTCGGTTCTTTCGGTACCAGTCGAAAGCCTGTTTCTCAGACTGGACCTTGGCGACCTGTGTGACCGCAAACTCCTTTTGCGGGTTGGGCGGCATGCGAGACGGCCACTGGACTTCTCCGATCTTGCGGTTGCGATCGGGCGGAATGGATACGTCGACACTGTTAAGCGAGATCGCGGTTCCGCGGTCGCCCGAATAGAGCTTGCCGGGATCCTCTGAGGGTTTTCGCGTCGTGGCAGCGAGCATGGTGACCCGGCTCGTATCCTTCGGGGCCACGGCGAGAGGCTCGAGGACATTTTGCACCCGGCTAGCGCAGCCCGATGTAACCATAGACAGGGCCAAAAGAACCGGAACAGCTCGGCCCATGCGGCCAGCAATCGCCTTGGCGAGGCCCTGGCCGATGAGACCCTGGGCAATTCGCCCAGGGAAGGAGTGGAATGTGGTCATCTCAGTTCTGCTCGACTTCACGAGGAATCCGGAACCAGGCGACGTAGAGCGCCGGCAGGAAGAGAAGGGTGAGCGCCGTACCGACGACGATCCCGCCCATCATCGCGTAGGCCATCGGACCCCAGAAGATTTCGTGCGAGATCGGGATCAGGGCGAGCGTCGCGGCCGCTGCGGTGAGCAGGATCGGCCGCATGCGGTGCTCGGTCGCCTCCACCACCGCCTTCCATGCGGACATCCCCTCAGCGCGCAGCTCCTCGATCTGGACGATCAGGATCACGGAGTTGCGGATGAGGATTCCGACCAGCGCAAGCACACCCAGGAGTGCCACGAAGCCGAGCGGCGAATTGCTGGCAAGCAGCGCCACGACGACGCCGATGAGGGCGAGTGGCGCTACCGAGAAGACCAGGAACAGCCTGTAGAAGCTCTGAAGCTGGATCATCAGCAGCGTCGCCATGATGACGAACATAGCGGGCGCGACCTTGGCGATCGGTCCCTGGGATTTGGCACTTTCCTCGACCGCGCCGCCGACCTTCAGCGAATACCCGGCCGGCAGAGCCTTTTCGAAGGCCGCAACCTTATCGGACAGCGCCTTGACGACGGTCGCCGGCTGCGTCGCATCGCCGATCCCGGCCTTGATCGTGATGGCCGGAACTCTATCGCGCCGCCAGATCGTCGGCTGTTCGAGTTCGTAGCGGAATTTTGCCACCGATGACAGCGGGACCGATTGACCGCTGCTGCTCTGCAGTTGCAGGTCAAGCAGGGTGTCGATCGAGCCGCGCTCCTTTTCCGCGGCGCGGCCGATAACGTCGACGAGATAGATGTCGTCCCGGACTTGCGTCACGGCGTTCCCTTGAACGACGGTGTTGAGCGCCGTCGCGATGTCCTGGGAGGAGACGCCGAGCTGTCTGGCTTTGTCCTGCAGCACGTCAATCTTCACGACACGGGCCGGTTCGTTCCAATCGAAGGCAATGTTCCTGAGGGACGGATAGGTGCCGACGATCGAACCCAGATTCTGCGCCAGTCCGCGCACCGTCTGCAGGTTTTCGCCTGACACGCGGTACTGGATCGGCTTGCCAACCGGAGGACCGATGTCCAGAAGCTTCACGTAAGCGTCCGTTCCCGGAAAAGTCTTCTGAAGGTAGGCTTCCATCTGCTGCTTCAGCTTGTCTCTGACATCGAGTCCTTTGGTGACAATGACCGTCTGGCCGAAGGAAACGTCAGCGGGCTGTACGTCGAAGGAAAGAACGAAGCGCGGCGCTCCCCTGCCAACGTATGTCGACCAATGCTCAATGCCGGGGTTGTCAGCCAGCATCTCATGTTCGAACTGGGCCATCTGGCGGCTGGTTTCAGCGATCGAGCTATTCTGCGGCAGATTCCAGTCGATGATCAGTTCCGGGCGGTCGGAGCTCGGGAAAAACTGCTGTTGCACCATCGACAGGCCGCCGATCGATCCAGCGAAGAGAACGACTGTTGCGATGATCGTCATCCAGCGCCAACGCAGGCAGAGTTGCAGCAGGTTCGAAAATGCCTTGGCAAAGCGCCCCTTGTGCTCGGCGTGCTTCTTCATCGTCTTTGGTAGAATGATCACGCCGAGCAGAGGGGTGAACAAGACTGCCACGACCCATGAGACAACGAGCGAAACTCCAATAACGATAAAGAGTGAGAAGGTGAACTCGCCCGCATTGCTCTTGTTGAAAGCGACGGGGATGAACCCGGCGACCGTGACGAGCGTGCCCGTCAGCATCGGGAAGGCCGTGGACGTGTAGACGTAGGTGGCGGCTTTGGTGAGGCTGTCGCCTGCTTCGAGCCGTGCGACCATCATCTCGACGGCGATCATGGCATCGTCAACGAGAAGGCCGAGCGCGATGATCAACGCTCCCAGCGAGATGCGCTGCAGCGAGATGCCGGTGTAGAACATCACCATGAAGGTGATGGCGAGAACGAGCGGGATCGCGATCGCCACCACCAGGCCTGCCCTCATCCCGAGACTGATGAAGCTGATCGCGAGTACGATGGCGACCGCTTCGAAGAGAGCTTTTGTGAAGCCACCGACAGCCTCCTCGACGACCTTCGGCTGGTCGGACACCTTTTCGACGGAGACGCCGACCGGAAGCCCCTCGACGATTTTGGTCATCGTCTTTTCAAGCGCCTCGCCGAAGGCAACTACATTGCCGCCCGTCTTCATACCAATCGCGATACCGATGGCCGGCTTTCCGTTGAAGCGGAAGAGTGATGACGCCGGGTCGACGTATCCGCGGGTGATGGTGGCAACGTCCGTCAGCGGGAAGAAGCGGTCGTTCACCCGCAGATTGATACCTCGCAGCGTGTCTTCGGAGATGAACCTCCCTCCGACCCGCAACGCGACGCGCTCCGGTCCTGTTTCGACGAAGCCGGACTGGGTGACGGCATTCTGCGCCTGTAGCGTGGCGACGATGTCGGCGCGATCAATGCCGAGGGCGGCGATCTTGCGGGTCGAGAATTCAAGGTAGATCACCTCGTTCTGCGCCCCGACGATATCGACCTTGCCGACATCGGGGATGTTGAGGATCTGCGTCCGGGCGTTCTCGGCAAAGTCGCGCAGTTCCCGTTTGCTAAGCCCGTTGTCGCCTGTGAAGGCAAAGATATTGCCGTAGACGTCGCCGAACTGGTCGTCGAAGAACGGCCCGACGACACCTTGCGGGAATTGGTGCTTGATGTCGTCGACCAGGTTGCGGACGCGCGACCAGGTAGGCTTTACGTCTTGCGCGTTCGTGTCCGGCAGCAGATCGACGAAGACGATGGTTTGGCCCGCAGTCGTAATGCTTCGGGTATGTTCCAGCCTGTCGAGCTCCTGGAGCTTCTTCTCGATACGATCGGTGACCTGCTGTGTCACTTCCTCGGCCGAAGCGCCGGGCCATTGGGCCTGAATCACCATCGTCTTGATCGTGAAGGACGGGTCCTCCTCACGGCCAAGCCCGAGATAGGCGAAGGCGCCCGCTACCGCGAACATGATCATGAAATACCAGACGAGAGACCTATGCTCGAGCGCCCAGTCCGAAAGGTTGAATTTATTCACGGGCGTAGCTCCTGTGCGAGTTTCACTTTCTGTCCATCGACAAGTTCATCGACTCCAGCGACCACGATCTCTTCCCCTTCCCGCAGCCCAGATAGAACTCTGACGGAACGGGTGACGGACGCTGGGGCGTCCAATTCAACGGCTCTCGGAGCGACGGTGGCTGTCGATCGGTCCACCACCCAGACCTGGCTGGCGCCGCCGTCACTGCGGATGGCTGAGAGCGGTAGCGCGATCGCCTGCTTCTTTTCTTCGACAAGCGGCGTCGCGGTGACCACGGCGCCGAGGCGGAAGATGACCGGCGACTGATCGATCGCGATTTTCAGCCGATAGGTGCGGGTGTTGGGATCGGCCTGAGGCGCGATCTCGCGGACGATGCCAATGGCTTGAATCCTGTTGTCAAGCTGGAGAGCCACATTGAAGCGGTCATCCAGGCGAACGTAACTGAACTGAGCCTCCGCAACGTCGACGACCACGTCGCGCTGTTCGAGGCGTGCCAGTTTCAGGACCGGCTGCCCAGCCGAGATGGTCTGGCCCATTTCCGCGGAGGTGGCGGTCACGACACCGTCGAACTCAGCTCTCAGCTCCGAGTAGCCTAGCTGCTCGTGCGCCTTGGCGAGGCTTGCCGTCGCTTTTGCAGCATTGGCGGTCGCCGATTTGAGCTGCTGTTCGGCAAGATCGTGGTCCGCAATGCTCACCGCTTTGCTCTGGACGAGCCTTCGCTTGCGCGCCTTGTTCGTCGCGGCGTTCGCCAACTGCGCCTGGGCGTTGCGCAGTTCGGCTTCGGCGGTTCTGACCGCGAGCTGCAGAGTGAGAGGATCGATCTCTGCGAGAACATCGCCCTTGTAGACCAGGTCGCCGACGTCGACCTTGCGAGACATCATCCGTCCGAGCGTCCGGAACGCCAGGTCGGTTTCGATGCGGGCGCGAACCACGCCGGGGGAGCTTGCCACTTTGTCCTGTTGGGCCGCAGCGATGACGACTTTCACGGGACGGGGCACCGCCTGCTCTCCCGCGACAGAGTTCTGGTCGCAGCCCGCAAGTAGCGACACTGACAGAAGAAGAGGGAGAGAGGTGCATATGCGATTGAGGATCATCTCACTTGCCTTTCCAGGCGACTGCCTGGCCTTCCTTGAGGAACTTTCCGCCTTCGGTGACGATCAGGTCTTGTGCCGCGATGCCGGCGGTGACGACGAAGTCGCCCTGGCGGTATCGGCCAACAGAAATCTTCCGGAGCGAAACGGATTGGTCTTTGGTGTTGACGAGCCAGACGGCTGGTTCGCCGTCGGCTGATGCGATCGCGGTGTAGGGCAGCACGATCCCGTCACGCGGCGAGGCCCGCAGCTTGCCGACCACAGGCGTCCCAAGGGACCATGGCGTGCCCTCCTGGAGCCCCACCTTGATCCGGATCGTGCCCGCCTTCGTGTCTATGACGGGAGAGACCTCGCGTATGCTGGCGTGGATGTCGAGCGAGGGGTCGGAGACCGATGCGACATCCACCTCGCTCAGCGGCTGGCCATCCAGAAAGAACGCCTCGAAGACATCAAACACCGCATCTCTCGGACCATCGTGGGCGAGCGTGAAGGCGGACTGGGCCGCTGAGACCACCTGCCCCGCTTCAATACCGCGGGCCGTGATGATACCGTCCGCGGTCGCCTTCAATGCGGTGTAGGACAGCGCGTCCTTTGCCATCGCCAGCGCGGCCTCGGCGGTCTCGAGGGAAGCCTGCGCGCTCAGCAGCTCCTGTTGCGCATCGTCGAGCGTCGCCCTCGGAACAGCCCCCGACTGCAAGAGCGAACTTGCCCGGTTGTAGGCCAGTGTCCTCTGTGCGACGACGGCCTGCGCCGACTCCAGAGCGGCGCGGGCGACGCTGACATCTGCCTGTTGTTCCGTGTCGTTGAGCCGCGCAAGGACGTCGCCGGCTTTGACATGCGATCCCACCTCCACCCTTCTCTCAAGAATTCG
This sequence comes from Pararhizobium sp. YC-54, assembly GCF_025847205.1. Taxonomy (GTDB): domain Bacteria; phylum Pseudomonadota; class Alphaproteobacteria; order Rhizobiales; family Rhizobiaceae; genus Pararhizobium. Next base: position 40,026 of record NZ_JAOYTH010000005.1, read on the forward strand.
GCCGCCGATCCGAAAGGAAAGTTCGGTCTGGACCCGTGCCATCACCTCTCCGGTGATTTCCGCGCCCGGTTGATACCGAGCGGCGGCCGCCGCAACGGCGCGGACCTGCTGAGGCGGCGGTGCCACTTCGGCTTTCTCCTCGCAGGCAGCCAGAACTGCGCAGACGAGACCAATTCCCAGCAATCGAAAGGACTGCATTTTTGCTCCGGTATGGTTTGGGTCACAGAGAGAGCCGGGTTGTCCGGCAGCTCAAATTTGACGCGTTTAGCGAGGCATCTAATGTTGACAGCGACCACTTACGCTCCCGAGTGGACAATGTCAACATCGTTGAGCCAAAAAGTTGACAGGAGCAACACTCATTCGAAAAAACGGTTGCCGAGCCTCTTCCGACAAATCAGCGCTACTATTGAAGATCGCTCGAGATCTCCAGAACACCGACCTTGACGACCGGCATGCCGTCATGCTCCGTGATCCAATTTGAACGCTGATCCGTGTTGTCGAGCGGAGGTGTCGGCCAATCCGCGCGGGCTGTCCGCACCTCGGCCGATCCTACGAATATGTCCCGCAGCAGACGGGGCGGCATTTGCCGAAGCTTGCCCGCCCCGACCAACTCCCAGCTCGGACGGATCGACGATCAGCCGTCCGCTGCGGAGGTAGGTGGTTATAAGGCGAGTGAGTTGCACATAGGGGATCGGCGTCCTACGTCCGGACGCTCTTTGGGTTGCAAGCTCAGAGGATCGTCGCCATCTCGTCGAACGATAACCGCGGGCTGCGAGGGTGCAGCTTGGCGTCGTTGCCGTACCCAATGTTGATAACGACGTTGGCCTTGATCTTGCCGCGGGGAAAGAATTCCTGCTCGACCTTGGCGGGGTCAAAGCCGCCGATCGGCCCCGCATCCAGGCCCACGGCGCGTAGCGCGAGAATGAAATAGGCGACCTGAAGGGTGCCGTTTTGCCCGGCGCTTCGCGCAGCCAGGTCCGGATTGCCAGCGAACCAGCTCTTCGCATCGGCGTGCGGAAGAAGAAACGGCAGGTGTTCATAAAACTCCAGATCATAGCCCATGATCGCGACGACCGGTGCAGCCATGGTCTTTTCGACATTGCCGGGCATGAGCGCCGGACGCAGTCGCTCCTTGGCTGCCGTCGAGCGCAGGAAAAGCGCGCGCAGCGGCTGCTGGTTCACCGAGGTCGGCCCCATCTTCGCGAGGTCGAGCGCTTTGCGCAGGAGCGCGTCAGGAACGGGAAGTTCGTGAAAAGCGTTGTGGGTCCGCGCTTCTGTAAAGAGCTGGGCCATGGCGGCGGCTCCAAGCGGTTCGCCACGCCGTAGACCGTGGCTTTCGACATTGACATTCATTTGGTTTTCCTTTGCGGTTTGAGGATCTGTGAGGAGTGCTCAGTTTCCGGAGGTGGTCGTAGACGACGTCACTCTCGTTGCGCGTCATGACGGATGGGGCCAGCGTGGCGGATTATTTGCAGTATTGGTCGGTAAATGATGTTGACAGCGCCCACTTAGTGCTTAGTGTGGGCAATGTCAACTTCGTTTGCGGAAAAAGTTGACATGAGCAACTTAAAAACCTAAATGGACGGATATGACCCAAGACATTTCCACTAAGGAACAGCGGCCCTATCACCACGGCGACCTTCACAGGGTGATCGTCGAGACCGCGCTGGACGTTCTCAGCGAGTCCCAGAGCACGGAGTTCTCGCTTCGGGAGCTCGCGCGTCGGGCGGGCGTCAGTCACAACGCCCCGTACAAGCACTTCGCCGACAAGCGCGAACTGCTGGCCGCCGTCTCGGCAATTGGATTTGAATTGCTGGCGAAGCGCATGGCTGAAGCGACCAGGGAACTCGATAGTCCTCGTCAGAGACTTTCAGCAATGGCGCGAGCATATGTCTTCGGGGGCGTCAACAATCCGGCGCTCTACAGATTGATGTTCGGTGGCTACCTTGCCGGACAGGGCGAGAGCCGTCCGGTGATCGAAAGAACCGCGGCCTACAATATGAAAGCTCTCATCGTTAGCGCGATCTCCGACGGCGCTCTCGGGCATCAAATTGCTGACACCCAGGCCAATACTAGCAAAATCGATGGGGCGATCCTTGTTTTCTGGTCCCAGATGCACGGTCTAACTTTGTTGCTTGTTGACCGCCTCGTCGGTCCCGGCGACAAGATGGAGGAACTCACCGAGAGCGTCTTGCAAGGAATGCTCGAAGGACTGGTGAACAGCATCCCGGCAGTGCCGGAAGGTATCTGGGTGGGGCCTCCGCTAGAAGGGTAGCAGAACCGATGTCGATCCCGTCGGCCGCGGAGCCTGCGGCGAGCGGCCTCGTCGATTTTCTGTGCCGCCGGGTTCGTTCCGAGAGGAGAATTCTCATGGAAGCATACATCTCTGCCCTGACGGGTCTCGCAGGCGTCGCGATCGGCGGGCTAGCCTCGTTCGCCACTGCCTGGATGACGCATCGGTCACAGGTGAGGGAAAAGCTTCGCGAGGTCGAGGCGGCCAAGCGCGAGAAGCTGTTTTCGGATTTCATTGCCGAAGCCACGAGACTCTATGGCGATGCACTAAGCCATCAGAAGGACGATGTCTCCGATCTCGTTCTGCTTTATGCACTGGTCGCACAAATGCGTCTGATCTCGTCTCGACCAGTTGTGGACGCAGCGGAATTAGCGATGGAACGAATTGTAGAAACCTACCTGACCCCCAATCGCTCCCTCTCCCAGACCGGCGCGATGAATTTTCTTCTCGATTTCGGCGAGGCTTGCCGCGAAGAATTGACGAGTGGGCGAGCATCCTCTTCCGCGAGCTTTATTGAACCTCGCGGGCAGGAAAATGCTCGACCTCCCACGCCTTCGCTTGCATCTGCTCGTTGACGCTCCGGGATAAGAGGGCACAAGGACTCCTCCGCGGAGTTTAGCAGACTGACGGCTTCCAGGAGCTCGAGCGGGTAAGGTGAATGACGGCAACGGGGGCGCATACCTGCCGCGCGCCTTATGGCGGCGTCATCGCAACCGTGAGGTCCGAAAGCGGAAATTATTTCCGCCAACCCCGCCGGTTGACTGATGCCCAAAGCCAGGGCACAAAGATGGCATCCACGGTCGCTCACGGCAGGAAAAGATAGGGAAAACAAGGGCGATTTCGCTAAGTCATTGAAATCATGTGAGAATCCAGGTTCCCCAGCCACTTTCTTCCTAAAGCATCGCTTAAGCGCCTCACGCGACGTCGGCGGACTAAAGCTTTTGCCACAATCCACCACTACGAAACCGCCTCACGGTGGCTGACGTGGCGTTTTTAGCAAGGCCCAGCTCCATGGTGAGCGGCTGGCCTTGCTACCCGGCAATGACGCAGGCCTCGGTGTCCTCGCCCTCCAGTTCACCGCACCGGCTCAGCCAGGCCGCGATGAGATTTACCGGGGCGCTACAGATGCGCGAGCATCGCGACGGCCGATGACGCGGTTGCGGATATCATTGGCAGAGCTGCCGTTTGAACGGCCCGAATACCGATGGCATGGACCCTCGTCCTTCAAGGCCCATTGGGCCGTGGCCCAACCCGAGGGGTTCGCCCCAATACCGGGTCAGCCCCTTAATGATTAACCATCTGGTTATGTGTCCTTGCTGAAATCCCAATTGTTGATGAACATAATATGCGTAGAAATTTGGCGGTCGTGTTCCAGCAATCCGACTTGGTTCTAGGGAACTCACCCTTGGGAGGAATTTTTATGATCAATTCTCTACGCATGAAATCGCCTGCACCAACATGGTCCGCCAGGATATTCGCCAGCTTGATGTTTTCGGTTTCGCTGGTTGCCGTGCATGGCGCGCAGGCTCAAAGCCTCGACCCCAATGTGAAGGATGGACCGCAAGGCTCGATATTCTGGGATGATGTTCCGCAGGACGTCCCGGCTGACGCCAAGCGTGGTGACATCTACTGGGTGCAGCAACGGCAGGATGCTCCGGAAGGCTCCAAGGGATGGAACATGATCTATGTTACCGAGGGTGCCGATGGCGCACTCACATATGTGTCGGGAGAAATTTACCTTCCGAACCAAGAGAGCAGTGGGCCCCGGCCACTCGTCCTATGGAACCATGAAACAGCAGGGACCCAGGATAGCTGTGCGCCCTCGCGCCGCAGTCTTGTCAGCGCCTATGGTCCGCGCATTCCGGCGCTCAAGGAATTGCTGGATCGCGGCTATGCCGTTGTCGGCAGTGACTATCAGGGCCTCGGCACCCCCGGCGCCACGGCCTATCTGAACGGTTTGGCACAGGCACATGCCTCTCTTGATGCTGCCCGTGTTGCATTGAAATTTCCGGGCGCCAACGCCGATCGGCATTTCACCACCTACGGCTGGTCTCAAGGTGGACAGACGTCCCTGTGGGTTGCACACATCCAGGAAACCTACGCACCCGAACTCGATCTTCTCGGCGTTGGCGCAATTGCGCCAGCCTCCCGTCATTGGGACCTCACGGAGTATGACCTGACCACCACCATAACGGGCGGATACTACATTTCGCGCATGGCGGGTCTGAATGCAGGTCATCCCGAACTAAAGCTGCGCGACGTGCTTTCCGTCGATGGCCTTGAGATGCTCGAAAAAATGAGCGCCGGCTGCTGGGACATAGCCGCCGCGGCCGGTGGTCATCCGACCACTCTTTTCGCCAACCAAGAGGGACTTCAACCTGGAAAGCCGTGGCGCGTTCTGCTCGAGGAAAACGACAAGTTTCTTCCGGTCAAGAATGTACCATTCGTCTTCTTCCAGGGCGACAAAGACGACGCCGTGCCAGAGACCCTAACACACAAAGTCGCAGTAGACATTTGCGGGCAGTCAACATCGGTCGACTATCGCAAAAGCGCCGGTCTCGACCATGAAAACATTGTACCGGTCGCTGCTGCAGCCTTGCCGGAGTGGTTTGCCGAACGATTTGAAGGTAAAGCATCCGCCAATAACTGCTCAGCGCTCAAGTAGCCCTTGTTTTCACCAACACGTCCGGGAAGCGTTGGCAATGAACCAAGCGGGAAGGAGGCCAATTGCAGATTGGCCTCCTGTCGCAGCTGTGCTGGCGCTTCAACGCGCACATCTGCCTTATCGTATTGGTTATGAGACTATTCACGGCTTGGCTTGCCGTGCCAGCAATAGAGCTGTCCGCGGCAGAGGTTAAAAACAGACTGTTTGGCTCCGTTAGGCGCCGCCGCCTCCTGAATGAAGCAACCTCAAAAAAACAAACGGTCTCGGGATTCTTCGCCAAATGACCGCCTCTCCACCCCGTGACAGCCAGCAGCCCCAAATTTGGGTATCAATTGTCTGAAAAATCTGCGAAAGGCCTGTCGTCCGCAAGGACAGGACGCGGCTGCTATTAGATTTAGAATAGGGCCGGGCGGGCAGATTGACGTCTCTCTCGCTGCCACGAAAGAACGTGGCCGTCCATTTCGACCGGCCCGCTATGCGCCAGTGCTCCCTGAAATGCTGCTCTTTTCAACGCCGAACCCAGAGTTTCGGCTTGGTTTCCGGTTTCTGATCCGCCCCGCACAAGCAATGGGCGCTATTTTGCCGTTTTCCCCGATTGAGCTTGCTGGAATGGCGGATATGGACGGACAAGGACTTGCCGCGGCGAAGGCCGCATTTGAACAGGCTGACTATCTGGAAACCCTGGCGCTTCTCAGCCCGCTCATTGGAACGGCAACGGATACAGCCCCCCTTGTGCTTCTCGGCGAAGCTCTGGAAAAGCTCGGCCTGCCGGGCGAGGCAGCACAAGCCTTCGAGCAGGCAGCACCCTATGCCGGCCAGGATACCGGCAAACTGCTCAGCCGCGCCACGGCACTTTATGTCCAGGCCGGCGATGACGACCGTGCACAGCTGATCGGCATCAAGCTCCTGGAGAGCATGCCGGACGATGCCGCCCTCGCCTATAGTCTGGCGCTGTCGTTCCGGCGGACCGGCGCCATGGCGCTTGCCGATCTCGTCAAACATACACTGGCCAACAGCGACGATGCCGATCACCTGAAACTTGCCGGGGAAATTCTTGGCGAGAGCGAGCGTGATCCGTCGGCTTTGACCGTGTTTCGCAAACTTGCAGCTGTCTTTCCGGACGATCCCTATACGCAGTTCAAGTTCATGTCGGTTGCGCGCGACTTCTGCGATTTCGAGGCGATCGAGAAGCTAGAGCAGGCGAATGCCGATCGACTGGCGGCGGGCGACCTTTCCGCGCTTGAGGGTGAAACGGCCTATTCAAACCTGTTGCGTTGCGGCGACGAGCGGCTCAACCGGCTGGCAACCAACAATCCCGGCCTGACCTCGCCCCCTTCGCCGGCTGGCAACAGACAGAGACGGATGCGGCCGCACCCGTGGGGCGAACGGTTGCGCATCGGTTATCTTTCCAGCGATTTCTGGAGCGAGCATGCCACCATGCGGCTCCTGCAAAGCGTGCTGGAGGCGCATGACTTCAGCCGCTTCGACGTCACTCTCTACTGCTATACGCCGCCACACCAGAGCGCCAACGATGGCAACCGGTCGAAATGGGGCCGGATCGTCTCCCTGCACGGCAAGACCGATGCGGAGGCGGCCGACATCATCCGCCAGCAGAATATCGACATCCTCGTTGACCTCAAGGGCCATACCGGCGGCTCCCGTTCCAACATCCTCAACCAGATGGCCGCGCCGGTTCAGGCCGCCTGGCTCGGCTTTCCCGGCAGCGGCGTGAACATCGATTGCGACTATGTCATCGGCGACCGGATCGTGCTGCCGGGCAGTTCCAGGCAGAGCTATCACGAGAAATTCTGCCTGCTGCCGGAAAGCTACCAGCCCAACGACCCGACCCACCGTGCCCTGCCGCCGGCCTCCAGCCGGCAGGCGCTCGGCCTGCCGCAGGACCGCTTCGTCTTCGCCGCCTTCAATGCGGCCCGCAAGATATCGCTTGCGGTGGTTGAACACTGGGCGGAAATCCTGCGCCATTCCAACAATTCGGTTCTCTGGGTAATGATCGAAGGCGAACTGGCGCGCAGCAATTTTCTCGCGGCCTTTGGCAAACGCGGGGTCGGAGCGGAAAGGATCATCTTCGCATCTTCGACAGGCTATGACGCCCATATCGCCCGGCTGCAGGCCGCCGATATCGGGCTCGATACGTTCCCTTACAATGGCCATACGACAACATCGGACAAATTATGGGCCGGCCTGCCCGTCGTCACGCTGAAAGGCAGCAATTTTGCCTCGCGGGTCTCCGAGAGCCTGCTGACGGCTTGTGGGCTTGCGCAACTGGTGGCGGCGACGCCCGGCGCTTTCGTCGATCTCGCCGTTGCACTGTCGCAAAATCCAGACGAGGTCACGCGACTGAAGCTGGAGCTTTCACAAAACAGATTTTCGGCACCGTTGTTTGATGCCGAGCGCTTCTGCCGTCACCTGGAGAACGGCTATGCGATGATGGCGGAGCGTGCCAAGGCCAAGCTGCCTCCCGACCATCTTGACGTACCGCGCCTGCCGGTTCGACCGGTGCCTTTCCGAGGCGAACGCAAGGGGTAATCCCGACTATCGAATGCGCAGCCGGCATTTTGTGTATCGCCGGCTGCGATTGCCGGTACAGTCCGCAACAATCGATGCTAAAGATCGCAGCCATGTCATCGGCCCTACTGCCGTGCCTGCCGCTTACCCTATCGCCGCGCACTCCATCGAAACGGCCCTGACCGGCCGTGCCGGCACCAATCCTTGAAAGGGCCACGCATGGCCGAAAAATTCATCGTTATCCCCTATCGCAAGACGCGTGGCGGACTGGCGCCCGGAGAAATGCGCCAGGCCTCCAATGCTGCGAGCGCCGAGAAGATTGCCGCAGCGATGGCAGACCGGTTTGCCGGGGTCGCCGCCTATGCCGTCGAGGTCGATGAGGAAAGCGGCGACATGACCAGTCCGCGCCTGCTCGCCCAATTCGGCGAGATCGCCGAACTGCCGTCGACCTAACCGGCTCCTGGTGACTTTGGGCGCTGGAAAAGCCATTTCGAGGAACATTCGTCTCCTAGAGACGTTTACCGGGGAGTTGCCTTCAACGTTTGCTGGCACAGGCACCATTTCTCGAAAGGATGTGACCGCCATGAATCAACGTTTTGACCCCACCGAAAACCGTAACGTGAATCCTGCGGCATGGCCGGCCGAACAGGCAGGCCCGCGTATCGATCCGGTAACAGGAACGCCGGTGAACGATCCGTTGGCCAACCAGCGGCGGCCGGAAGATATCGAACCCCGCTCGGCACGCTCGAAGTGGCCGGTTCTGATCATCCTGCTTGCAGGTCTGGTTCTGGCGCTTCTCGTCTGGCTACCGGCAGAATTGTCGACCGATCAGACCAATGATGCGGCAACGCAGCCTTCGGCGACAGAGCAGACAACCACGCCGCCGGCCGATACCGCCACCCCGCCAGTCGATAACAGCGCGACGCCGGGTACAGTAACGCCGGGCACGGCAACTCCGGATACCAACGCGACGCCGGATACCACGACGACGCCGAACGCAACGCCTGCGACCCCGGATACCCAGACCCCGGCAACCGGCACGCAGACGCCTGCCACCGGCACTACACCGTAGTCCTAAGCTGCGATCAGACCTTTATTACAAATGGCGGAACTGCTTCGGCGGCTCCGCCATTTTTCTGTTCCCGCACCAGAACGGAATATTCCGCAGCGTTCTCTTGGGCGAATGAACCAAATGTCCCGTCATCCGTTTCTCCTCGATTCCATTTAACGCAAGGATATGGCGATGAACGGCAAAACACCGAAAACAACAGGGCGCGAGGATGATTATCGCGATTACGAGGAACGCGATCTGGACGAAGGCTGGCCCTATGCCGACGCGTCACCCGGATCGGAGACCAAGGTCGGCAACAGCTCTTATGGACAGGGCGGCGAAAATTTCGACGAGACGGGAAACCCCGGATTCCAGCGCAGCAACGATACGGCGATCGAAAGCCAAAACGGTCCCGACCTTTTTGGCGACGACACCGACGCCGATGTCGATGACGACGCGCTGGAAGAGTTGATCGCTGCGACGCTTGAAGACAGCGGCATCGACACATCGGGTATCGACGTCAAGGTCCGTCGCGGGACGGTCTGGCTGACGGGCGCTGTCGATACGGCCGGGCAACGGCGCAAGATCGAAGTATTGATCTATGCGGTATCCGGGGTGGTCAGCATCCGCAACGACCTGGAAACAATCGGCGCAGACAGCGGTATCCCGGCGGATTGGGACGATTGATCGAACGGTAGGCCAGGATTGTGGCCGGACATTTTTTCGTTCAAATGGCAACAGGGGATTTCATCCGGCATGCGGACGCCGGCCCGGATCGGGTTGGCCGTCAGGCGCGATTTTCCTTGAGAGGTGAAGGGATCGCGGAAACGGCATTCCAGCGGAACTGGCCTGGTGAAGGATCGCCCTCACCGGGCACCCAGAAGCTGGCCGGCGGCATCGACCGCCCTGCCGGTTTCGATAGAAGCACCTTGACCGCACGCCAGGCTTCGGATGGATGCGAAAACCGGCGGCCGTCAAGGCTCCAGACGCCGTACTTGACCGCGATAAACCGCAATCCGTGATCATCGGGCATCAAGGCGCCCACGGCTTCGCCGTTGAATTCTATCACCTGTTTCTGCATGAAATTCCGCTCCCGCTGCCGCTTCTCAACGGCAGTCATTTCCATTCGCTGCGCATGACGCAGCCGACCGAACCCTCGCCTTCAGCCAACCGTCTTAACGGGCGACTTTGACGTTTGTTCCAGTGCTCGGGAAATTAATCGGGAAAAAACGATGGAGGGGTTGGCGCCGGAGTAACCATCCGGCGCCTGGCATCTTGTGTTGATCAGGCCAGAAACCGGTCAGGCCGGAACGGCTTGATGTCGATCACCGTCTTCTCGCCAGTCATTTTTTCGGCAAGCGCACGGCCGGTGACCGGGCCAAGGGTCATGCCGTGATGGGCATGGCCAAAGGCGAACCAGAGGCCTTCGTGACGCGGTGCCTTGCCGATGATCGGCATCATGTCCGGCGTACAGGGACGCGCGCCCATCCATGGTTCCTCATCGCGGCGCTCCGCAAGCGGGAAGAATTCGCGGGCGACGCGCTCGGCCCTCGTCAGCTGTACCGGGGTCTTCGGTGCATCGCGATTGGCAAATTCGGCACCGGTGGTGAGCCGGATGCCGCGCAACATCGGCGCCAGGAAATAACCCCTTTCGGCATCGAGCACCCAGTTGTTCAGCTGCGCGCCCTCATCCATGCCATAGTGCATGTGGTAACCGCGCTTGACCGCCAGCGGGAACCGGTAGCCGAGCTTCTTCGTCACCGTATCGGCCCAGGGGCCAAGCGCCACGACCACTTCCTTGGCCTCAAGCGGGCCTTCCGGGGTTGCAACACGCCAGCCCGCACCTTCGAGGATATGCTCAAGCGTCGCCGCGTCACCGGAAACCAGGCGGCCGCCCAGCGATTGGAAATAGGCGAGGTAGGCCTTGTTGAGGCTGTGCGGATCGCGGATCGACCAAGGGTCGGTCCAGCGCAGGCCGCCGGTGAGATCCGCCCGGATCGACGGCTCCATCGTCTTCAGATCGCTGCTGGACAATTTATGATGGTTGACGCCAAAGGTCGATGAGAGCTTTTCCGCCTCCTTGTAGGCCGCGTCACGCGCAGCCTCGGTGCGGAAAACCTTCATCCAGCCGTCCTTGCGGATGAGATCGCCGGCACCGGACGCGTTGATCAGGTCGGCATGTTCGGCGATCGAATTCTCGATCAGCGGCGCATACATCGAGGCAATGTTCTGGTGCTGGGTGAAGCCCGAATTCCACCAGTAACGGATCAGGAATGGTACGAGACCGGGCAGTGCGCGAAAATGGTAGTGTGCGTCGATGGTGTTGTTCAGCGCATAACGGAACAGCGCGCCGAAATCATGCGGGAAACCATAAGGAAAGACGCCCTCGCGTTGGATCAGGCCGGCATTGCCATAGGAGGTCTCTTCGCCGGCACCGCGGCGGTCGAGCAGCACCACCGACTTGCCCCGCCGCGCGAGGTGGATGGCCGTCGACAGGCCGACAATGCCTGCGCCCAAAACAACAACGTCTGTCTTCATGCCCGCTACCCCATTCTGCTTTCTGCTTATTTCTTCAGTCTGGTCATGATCTGCTCAAGCAGACCGAGCATCAGCGCTAAGACCAGGAAGGCGATATGGATATCGTCGCCCACATCAGTTGCTCGCCGGTGTAGTTCTGCGCATTGCAGCCAGCCCGGGACAGAAGACCACCAGGAGCCAGCGGCTCGACAGGATGATCCTTTCAACGATGAGTTCCAGCGACTTCATGCTGCGCCCGGCTCCGGAATGTGCGGTTGCGAGATAGTCGTTCATGCATAGCCAAGCCTCTGGCCTTCGGCAAGGCAGAACCGGCCTGCAAGGGCGCGACATTTGGACGACAACGAGAAAGGGAGCGATGCTTTCGCGCCGCTCCCTTCCTTTACACATCACCTGATCCTTTACACATCACCCGAGAGGGATCAGGTTCGGCGCATCAGGCCAACCACCAGCGAGATGACCAGAAAGGCAAGGAACAGGAAGAACAGAATCTGCGCAATACCCGCAGAAGCGCCAGCTATACCACCAAATCCCAGAACACCGGCGATAATAGCAATAATGAGGAAGACGAGAGCGTAGTACAGCATCGGGGGATTCTCCTTTATTAAATCCTTGCTGAATAAACGCCGGGCGGAAAACTTTGTTCCGGAGAAAAAATGGCGGGATGCGCACTCGAAACCAAACATTAACCATGAACCGGAGATTGCCCCGATTTGACACGGTTTGGCCATGCATTTCTCGGAACCTTACCGTGGCAGGGAACGTTGTGAAGGCATATACGCCCATGCGAGACAGTAAAATGACGGTATCGACAGCCAATATCTGGAAATCTGCGGCGGCCTCTGTTCGCCTACCAGACAAGAATCGTGACGGAAATCTGCATATCGGCACGACCTTGCGCGGCCTGTACTCCACGGAGCCCCTTCCAAGGACGGAAGGGACGCTATCGGACCTTCTCGCCGATCTTGAAGCTGCGGAAAAACGTTTGAGAGGGCGCTGACAATTAAGGCGTTAAGCGTTACGAAGCAAAAAAAGCGGCCATGGGCCGTTTTTTTGTGCCTGCTCGCAAGCAAGGAGGAACCGGCGCCGTTTTTGACGCCGGTTGTTTTAAGGACGCACGTCAGTTTGCCGGAGCCGAAAGAACGATACCGCGCGGGTTGGCCTTGTAGGCCTCCTCGTCATACGCCGCCTGGGTTTCCATTTGCGCCTTGGTGAATGGCGAATAGATGGTCATCGTCCCCTTGGCATCCGCCATGACCTCTACGCTTTCAGCACTCATCGCAACCGGCTTCTGCCCGATGCCGAGAAAACCGCCGACATCGATGACATAGGCCTCGACCTTGCCGTTCTTGTCGAGAAGAACGTCACCGATCTCGCCGACCCTGGTATCATCAGCAACCTTGACCTCGGTGCCGATGAGCTTTTCCGCGCTGAGCAATGCCGGATCGACCAATCGCATTTCATCAGGCGGCGCGGTTGTTGTCGTGACGGTACCCGCCGGCGGAGCGATATCCGGGTCGGTCATCTGAGGCGTCGTGCCGGTGGCAGGCTGCGTCGTGGCAACAGTGTCATCCTCGGGCCCCGTCGCCGCAGCACCGTCCATGAGGGCGGCGCGCTCGAATTCGGGGGCTGCCTGCAATTCCTCCTTCGTCGCCGAAACGACGATGATGCGCTGCCCATCCCTGTCCGACCAGGACACGCGGTCGAAATTGATCGCCACATCCTTTTCGCCGATACCGAGGAAACCGCCGACGCCGATCACCAGCGCCTCTGCACCGCCATCGGCATTGATGACGACATCGTTGACATCGCCGATCGCTTCGCCCTGTTCATCAGCACCGGTATAGACGGTCTTGCCGAGAACCGCGCTTGCCAGAACCTGCTCGGGTGCTGCTGAAAAATATGCGGAAGGGCCTTGCTTGGACGCCTGAGAATTGGACGCTTGAGAACTGGCGCTTGCGGCCTTGGCCGGATCAGCCTTGGTCGCGCCTTCCTGCGCCCATGCGCAGGTGGTCAGCGCGCCGGCGGTCAGGAACGCCGCAAGCGCGGTCGTCGCCAAGAGAGTGCGGATCATGTTGAACTCCTTCATGCACGTCTGGGAGAAAGCCCGTCAGGCCGAAAAGCCGGTGTTCAGCCGGCGCGATTGCCTTGGAGAACGGGACGAGGCGGACTTTGTTCCGAATTTTTAGCGGCTCGCCGCCTGGGCCAGACGCAAAACGGCACCCGGAACGGTGTTCGCGGATGCCGTTTCATATTTACAAGGCGCCGTAATCAGTGACGCGTCCATTCGTCGATCTGGCGCTCGGCTTCCTCTTTCTCGATGCCGTAGCGAACCTGAATCCGGCCGGCCAGTTCCTTGCGGCGGCCGTTGATGATGTCGAGGTCGTCATCGGTCAGCTTGCCCCATTGGGCCTGGGCCTTGCCGCGATATTCGTTCCATTTGCCTTCGATCATATCCCAGTTCATGACTGTCTCCTTTGGTTGGTTTTCAGTTGGTGGTGAGGTCGCGTTTGCCAGCAACCTGAACCGGCGGCGCCGGCTCATCGAATGTCACCTGAACGTCCAGTTCCTTCGCGGGCGTGATCTCCCAGGTGATCGTCGCGTCTTCAATGTAGAGGGCCGGATCGATCGCAGCGCATTTGCCGTAGACGATCTTGTACTTGCCGCGCGCCGCATTGAGGGACGGCTGCAACAAGGCATGACATTCTTCGGCAGTTTCAAAGCCGACGGCCGGTGCAGGCAATTCCTTGCATTCGACATTGCCCTGGGTACACCCGACGAGCATCATGATCGCTGCGATATGTTCCATTCTCGTCCTCCTGCACAATGAACGAAGTACCAGGAGAACGAAGATGATGGCCGGGAAGTTCCGCAAATATTGCCGGGAACATTTTTGAAGCGCATTGCGTTTTGCCCAGGCGTCAAGGAATGCCTGGCGTGAATTGGTGAACCCGGATACCCGCGGCTGCCATGGCCGCGCCTGCCCCAGACAACCAACCCTCCAAGGCATGATTGCTGACGTACAGCAAAGGAATGCCACGAATGTTGCGCGCGCCTTCTCCCCATTGGCTCTCCCAGGTTCCCGGCATGAAAACCGTGCTGATCCACGGCATGGTGATGTCGCCGGCGTTCTGGAGCTGCTTTGCACCGGGCATTGTGCGGGAAGGCCGCGCCGCCGCCTATCCGCTGCCGGGCCACAGTCCCTGGACACTCGACGATCTCTCCCAAGGTCTGACCACGGCGGCCGTCGTCGATGCCTATGCCGAGGCGATCGAGCGCGATTTCGACGGCGAGCCGGTGACCCTGATTGGCCATTCCACGGGCGGCTTCGTCTCGCTTCTGCTGGCCCGGCATCGACCGGACCTCGTCAGCAACGTCATTCTGATGGGGGCCTTCGCATGTGGTCGTTTTGAAGGGCAGGAGCGGCTGGCGTCGCGAATCCTACGTCTCCCTCTGCTTGGCCGGCATCTTTTCGTCCGGCTTTTCACCCGCTGGATCGCCACACGCGAGGCGTTTCGCTGGGGATCGCTCGAATGCGTGTTCGACAAGACCGCCGGCTGGGAAACCGAAGAAACCATTGCCGCGATGGAAGAAGTCCGCGAACATCTGCTGAAATCGCAGGCAGGAGAAATCGCCGCCTTCGTCTCCTGGATGTCACAAACATCCGTCATCGACGAACTCCCCCTGATCGACGTGCCGGTCCTCAACATCATCGGCGTCCGCGATGCCATCGTCCCGCCATTGCATCAGATTCATCTGTCCGGAAAGCTGCCGCGCGCCCATACCGTCATTCTCGACAAGGTCGGCCATTTGCCGATGGCCGAGGCGCGTGAAAAGGTCGATCAGCTGGTCGCGACCTTCCTTTTGTTCGGGCCGCTGACCGCAAACCACAAGAACGATCTTCTGACCAGGCCCCTGAGCGGGCCATTCAGGACTGCCGTTCCGCTCGGGCTCCAATGACGACTGCAAACTGGAGCTGCACATTGGAACAAAATCGCGTGAGCGACGTTACCGCAGCAGACCCGCACCTGGGCCGGAACTCGAAGAGGAAATGTCATGCTCGGTACAATTCTGCTGATTGTCTTGGTGCTTTTGCTGATCGGCGCGCTGCCGAGCTGGGGCCATAGCCGCAATTGGGGCTACGGACCTTCAGGTGGCCTCGGGCTGGTCGTCTTGATCCTCCTCATCCTCGTACTGATGGGCCGCATCTGATCGGCCACCAAGCTTACCCCTTTCGTCCATCAACGCCCTTGAAAAGGAACCAGCCATGAAAAATATCCTCCTCGCAGCACTCCTCATCCTTCCCCTCACCGCTTGCACGCAAACGGAAAAGGGCGCCGGCATCGGCGCTGCGTCCGGCGCCATTATCGGCGGTGCGGCGACCGGCAATGTGCGCGGCGCCGCAGTGGGCGCTGCCGTCGGTGGTGTGGCCGGGGCCTTGATCGGCAATGCCAGTGAGCCGGGCCGCTGCATCTACCGCGACCGTTATGGCCGCCGTTATACCGCGTCTTGCTGATCGGACAGCACACAGTCAAAAACAGGAAAACGGGCCTCGGCCCGTTTTTCGCGTTTAGATAAAAGATGGTTTGAATTGGCTGAGTTCAGGCGCTCCAACGAGGTCAGCGCCGCGATTTAACCTGTTCGGCCCTGTCGAGTTTTTCGAGAAGATCGAGAAACATATCAGGAATGGGCTCCTGCTCGACTGCGCTATAAAGGGCTTTCAGTTTCAAGGCGATCTGCGTGTTGGGATCGCTGGTACGAGTGCCTGCCCTGCGGGCCATATCGGCGCGCCGCTGATTTTCCGGTATATCAACCATAGACAGTTTCACTCCTGAGGCCGCATCGGCTATCGCCCAACAACGCTTCCACGCGTCCTCTTTGGTACGACAAAAACGTTGCCATATTCCGAATCTTTACGCGGTACCCTTTAAACCGGCAGCGAATTCGTTCGGCTGAAAAACTTCCCATAAACCATAAAACATGTTCAAACCGATGCGTGTTTCGTGACGCGACTGCGTCGGGCACCGGCAAAATCCGGCGCCATCATACTGAAGGAAGTCATAAATGTCACTTTCCATGCGGATCGCAGCCCATCTTCCCTATCTGCGCCGTTTCTCCCGTGCGGTGACGGGGTCGCAAACCTCCGGCGACGCCTATGTCGCCGCCGTGCTGGAAGCGTTGATCGCAGACATCACACTTTTTCCACAGGGGCCCAATGACCGGGTCAATCTTTTCAAACTGTTCTGCTCTGTGTTCGACACGCTGACCATCGACTTGCCGGAAGCAGCTTCACCCTTCGGCTGGGAGGCGCGCGCGGCAGCAAATCTTTCGGTGATCTCGCCCGCCGCCCGCAAGGCTTTCCTGCTCGTCTCCGTCGAAGGTTTTTCGCCGGATGAAACGGCGCAAATCCTTGGCGTCACCGATGCCGAAATCACCCGTCTGCTGCACGAGGCTTCCGCGGACATTTCGCGGCAGGTTGCCACCGAAATCCTGATCATCGAAGACGAACCGCTGATCGCCCTGGATATCGAGGACATGGTGACCAGCCTTGGCCACAAGGTGGCGGGCGTGGCCAGAACCTACGGTGAGGCCATCACGCTTTTTGAAAAGACGGCACCGAAAATGATCCTTGCCGATATCCAGCTCGCCGATGGCAGCTCGGGGATCGATGCGGTCAACGAGATCCTCAAAAGCGCGACGATGCCGGTGATTTTCATTACCGCCTTCCCGGAACGCCTGCTGACAGGGACCAAGCCTGAGCCGGCCTTTCTGGTGACGAAGCCGTTCAACCCGGACATGGTCAAGGCACTGATCAGCCAGGCTCTGTTCTTCGACGAGAACGCCCGCGCCCACAAGCCGTGAGCCCTACCCCGCCGGCGAAGGCCGGTCGATTGCAAATGCATCGAACCAGTCTTCCCGATGGCCGGCGCAAAGCTCGGCCAGAATGCGCGATGCCATGAAGCTGAAGGTGATGCCGTTGCCGCCGTAACCATAGGCGGCAAAGATGCGCGGCATGCCGGGAACAGCGCCGATCAACGGCAGGCCGTCATCGGTCTCGCCAAACGCGCCGGACCAGGAGAAATCGATGGCGGGATTGGCTGCGGGCCAAAGCTTGACGAGGCTTTCAACCAGCTTCTCCGACTTTTCCGGCATCTTTTCGTCGCGCGCTGCCGGATCGACCGTATCGTCATCCTCTCCACCGATAATGATGCGCCCGTCCGCCGTGGTGCGCACATAGTTGTAAACTTCCGAGGCTTCCCAGATCAGTTCGCCGCCAGACCAGAGCGTGCCGGGCGCTTGCGGAACGGTGGCTATCGCCCAGCTCGACGCTGTTCGATGGATCTCGCTGCGGACGAAATCCGGCATGACATATCCCGTCGCCAGGATGACATGCCGCGCCTCGATGACGAATGGCCCATCGGTCTCGACAGTCACCGCTCCCGGCGCATCGTGATAGGCCGTCGCCAGCGCATCGATCAGGTGCGCACCTCGAGCCTGCGCATCGCGCAAAAGCCCCCAGGAAAGGAGAAGCGGGTCGACATCGGCGGAGCCGGGGGAGAAAATGGCCGCGGCGCGATCGATACCGAAACGGGACAAAAGGTCGGCATGGTCAAGCAACAGCCCGGGCAAGCCTGCGCGCTCGCGCAGCAGATGCTCGCTGCGCAGAGCTGAAGGGCCGGCCTCTCCGGCGGAAATGTAGAGGGTCGAACGTGGGCGGAAGACGCAATCGAAACCCAGCCCGTCGACCAATCCGGCAAGACCCTGCACCGCGGCGACACTGCGACGGTAAAGCTGAGCGGCTCGGTCAAAACCATAAAACTCGGTCAAATCTCCCAGTGTGCAATCGATTTCCCACTGCAACATCGCCGTGCTGGCAGCCGTGCTGCCAAGACCGGGTTGCTCGCGGTCAACGACCGTCACGTCGACCCCTCGCGCCGCCAGATGCTGTGCAGCAAGCGAACCGGTGATGCCACCGCCAACGACGAGGACATCCGTCTTGATGCTTTGTGAGAGGGGTAAATTGCGCGGTGGGCGAAAACCCCTTCCCCAAGGCGAACGGCCGCCATGAAGATCGGTCTGCGCGGTATTGGAGGCATCGAGCATTGGGGGCATGCATTCTGCTTTCCATTGCAGTGTCCCGGAATAGCCCCGGGATTGTTGATCCGCCTCTCAACCCGGCAATTGCCGTTCCGGCGGCTGGGTGCGGACCTCGTTGAAAATGGTCATGGCGATCAGCGACAAGGGCAGCGCCAGCATGGCGCCGACGGCGCCCCACATCCAAGTCCAGAAGATGATCGCCAGAAAGACGAGGAAGGGATTGATTTCCAGCCGATGGCCGAGGATCGCCGGTGTCACCAGGTTTTCCATCACCAGATGCAGAGTGAAAAAGCCAGCCGCGGGTGCAAGCGCCAGCAATAGCGCGTCATGGGTCATCAGGCCCGCGCAGAGAAGCGCCACCGTCATGGCCGTTACCCCGAGGTAGGGAATGAAGCTGGAAATGAAGGCGAACAGGCCCCAGAGCGGGGCCATCGTCAGACCGCCGGCAAAGGCAATTGCGGCCGTGATGCTTCCGAGGACTACGTAGATCAGGCTCGCGGTCGAAAAGTAGAAGCCAACCGCATTTTCCGTGGCATTCATGATCCGGATCGCAGCAAGCCGGCGATCGCGGGTGGCAAAGGCAAGGATGATGGTCTTGCGCAAATGCGCGCGCCCCACGAGGAAAAGCCCGAGGGCCGCGATGAAAATCAGCGTCTGGATGAATGCCGGCGTAACACCTGCGGCGACCAGACCAAGCATGGCGCCGGCATTCTGGATGGCAACGTCGGTCACGGCTTTTTCGTCGGCGCCGGCAATCGCTACCTTCACCCATTCGAACCGTTGTATATAGGGCAAAACTCGCTCGATAGCCCGCTCAAGGATACCCGGGGCTTGCCCCGCCAGCGATGTCAGCGGCTCGATCAGGGCGTTGATCAGGAAAAACAATCCGACGACAAAAATGATTGCGAGAAGCAACCCACCGAGCGCCGGCGGCAATCCGAACTGCGCCAGCCGGTCCGCAGCGAGGCCCAGGACCATGCCGATGACGATGGCAAGCGTGACCGGCATCAGGATCGCTTCCATCATGTAGATAGCCGCCGAGGCGAGGATGATGAACGTTCCAACGACGCTCCAGGCGACCACCAGGTCGAGCCCTGTTTTCGCCGCGGTTTCCGGAATCTCGGCCTCGACGACCTGTGTCTCTATATCCGCCTGCTTTCGCTTCTTGAAAATCCCACTCCCCGGCAAGGCAGCACTCATCGTCCGTCTCTCCATCTGCCCGCTCCGGTTCGGTTTCGCCGGACGGGCGAGTAAGATCAATGTGCGGAAAACACCGGGACGAAGGCCGCGCCGGGGTAGCGGCTATTAACTCGCGGCCTACGAAAAGGTTCCCGGGCACCGCCGCGTTCGTCGTCTATCCCGCCTTTGGCAGGGTCCGTCAGTGCCGTTCCGGCGGAAAAACATGGAGCGTCAGGGAGAACAGGCCGAGGCCCAAAGTCACGACGATCAACGTGCTGGCAATATCCTCCGACGTCGCACGAAGAGCACCGAAGGCCAGAACCCCAGCGATGAGCAGGAATAGGCATACCCGTGGCAACCAGTACAGCATGGCACATTCCCTTTGATTTGAAGAGCATCCCGAAGGAATGCCCAGCCTAACGCGGGGAGGCCCGAATCGTTCCATTATCCTTGCGCTCAACATCGCGAAACTTTTGACGTAGGCTCGGAGACTAACCATCTGGAATAGAGAAAGCCGGCGCCCTTTAACAGACGCCGGCTTTTTCCGATCAAAGGCTGCTCTTAGAGAGCGGCGATGACGATGACTTCGACGAGATAGTCCGGGGTTGCGAGCTTGGCTTCGCCAGTCGCGCGGGCCGGCGTGTTGCCCTGCGAGGCCCAGGCATCCCACACGGCGTTCATCTTCGGGAAATCGACCATGTCAGCCAGCCAGATGGTTGCCGACAGGATGCGGGACTTGTCCGTGCCAGCCTCAGCCAACAGGCGATCGACCGACGCGAGAGCCTGCTTGGTCTGGGTCGCAACGTCGGAGCCGGCCTCACCGACCTGGCCAGCGAGATAGACCGTACCGTTGTGAACAACAGCCTGGCTCATGCGCGGACCGGTTTCGAAGCGTTTGATTTCCATCTTCATATTCCTCGTAAAGTGCGGCAGGCCGCATGTGAATTGCTGTAACGCTGGCGCTTTATCGCAGATTTCCGGTCATTGGAACCGTGATTGCGCAAACTCACAAACGACACGCCCTCTTCAAGCCGCGTTTTTGCGGGCAAGCCGCGCCTTGATGCTTTCGACATCGGCGCGCGGCGTCGCGGCGAAAAGCGTCTTGGTGTAGCTGTGCTTGGGATCGCTGAAGACCTCCTCGCGGCTGCCGTACTCCACGGCTTCACCGTAGTACATCACCATCACGTCGTCGGCGATGTAACGCACCACCGACAGATCATGGCTGATGAAGACATAGGTCAGCTGGAATTCGTCCTGCAGGTCGGCGAGCAGGTTGAGAACCTGTGCCTGCACCGACAGGTCAAGTGCCGAAACCGGCTCGTCCAGCACCAGCAGACGCGGGTTGAGCATCAGCGCACGGGCAATCGCCACGCGCTGGCGCTGGCCGCCGGAGAACATATGCGGGTAGCGGCCGTAATGCTTTTCCTCCAGCCCGACCTTTTTCAACATGGCCATCGCCTTGTCGCGCCGGTCGTCCGCCTTCATATTGGTGTTGATGATCAGCGGCTCGGTGAGGATTTCGCCGATCTTCTTGCGCGGATTGAGCGTGCCGTACGGATTCTGGAAAACGATCTGCACCTTCTGGCGCATTTCCGGCGTCAGCCGTTCCCTGGCAATATCGACTTTGACGCCATCGATCAGCATGTCGCCCGAGGTTGCCGGATCGATCATGGTAACGATGCGCGCGAGCGTCGATTTTCCGCAGCCGCTTTCGCCGACGATGGCGAGCGTCTTGCCCTGATCGACGGAAAAGCTCACGCCCTTGACGGCGTGAACGGTCTTTGCCTTTTTGAGAAGGCTGCCGGGAATATGATAGTCACGGACGAGGTTTCTGGCTTCGAGAACGTGGGTCATCGAACAGCTCCTGCAAAGATCTGGTCGTCGCTGAGGAATTCCGCGATCGTCGGAAGGCGGTCGCCGGTGGCATTGTCCGGCAGTGCCGAGAGAAGCGCGCGGGTATATTCGCTCTTCGGGGCTTCGAACAACGACAGAACGTCGGCCTCCTCGATCTTGCGGCCCTTGTACTGGACGATAACGCGATCGGCCGTCTCCGCCACCACACCCATGTTGTGGGTGATGATGATCAGCCCCATGCCATGCTCGGCCTGCAGCCGCATCAAGAGATCGAGGATCTGCTTCTGGATGGTAACGTCGAGTGCGGTGGTCGGCTCATCGGCGATCAGGAGTTTCGGATTGCAGGAGAGCGCAATCGCGATCATCACGCGCTGGCACTGACCGCCCGACATCTGATGCGGGAAATGGCTCAACCGCTCGGCGGGATTGGGAATGCCGACCAGATCGAACAGCTCGATCGCACGCGCCCGGCGCGCTGCCCTGTCGAGACCGAGATGAATGCGCAGCACTTCCTCGATCTGATACCCCACCGTGAAGCAGGGATTGAGACTGGCGACCGGCTCCTGGAAGATCATGGCAATATCCTTGCCGACGATCTTGCGCCGATCGGACGGCGACAGGCCGAGCAGATCGATACCGTTGAATTGCAGCTTGTCGGCGGTGACCTTGGCAGTCCACGGCAAAAGGCCCATGGCGGCCAGCATCGAGACCGACTTGCCGGAGCCGGATTCGCCGACGATCGCCAGCACTTCGCCGGCATTGACTTTCATCGATACGCCATCGACCGCGCGGAAGGGACCGGCAGCCGTCTGGAATTCGACGACGAGATTTTCGATTTCGAAAAGGGACATCATGACCTCTTCAACTTGGGATCAAGCGCATCGCGCAGGCCGTCGCCCATCAGATTGATGGCAAGGACGGTGATGAGAATGGCAAGGCCGGGGAACGTCACGACCCACCAGGCACGCTGGATGAACTCGCGGGCTTCGGCCAGCATCGTGCCCCATTCCGGTGTCGGCGGCTGGGCGCCCATGCCGAGGAAGCCGAGGGCTGCCGCGTCGAGGATCGCTGCCGAGAAGGCGAGCGTCGCCTGGACGATCAGCGGTGCAAGGCAATTCGGCAGAATGGTCAGGAACATCAGGCGCATTGTGCCCGCACCGGCGACCCTGGAAGCGATAACATAGTCCTTGGTGCGCTCCGACATGACGGCGGCACGCGTCAGGCGCACGAAGTGCGGCAGGTTGACGAGCGAGATCGCGATCATCGCATTGAGCAGCCCCGGCCCGAGAACAGCCACCAGCACGAGAGCCAGAAGCAGCGACGGAAAGGCCAGGATGATATCCATGACGCGCATGATGATCGTATCGGTGCGGCCGCGGAAATAGCCGGCGATCAGGCCGACCAGTACCCCGGAAATAACCGAAAGCGTCACGACGACGAGACCGATGAACAACGAGAAACGTGCACCAAAGATCAGCCGGGACAGGATATCGCGGCCGACGGCGTCGGTTCCGAGAAAATAGGTCCACTTCCCGCCGGCAGCAAATGCCGGGGGCAGAAGGAGCACGTCGCGGTTCTGGGCACTGGGACTATGCGGCGTCACCCACGGCGCAAAGATTGCCAGCACCAGGATGATCAGGAAAATCGCAAAGCCGATCACGGCGCCCTTGTTGCGTGAAAAGTAGAACCAGAACTCGGCAAGGCCGGTCGGTGGCGTGGCGGTTTTGATTTCGGCGACAGCCATCGGACCCTCCTTAATACCGGATACGCGGATTGATGAAGCCGTAGAGCACATCAACGATGAGGTTCACGACCATGATCACGGCGGCGATCAGCATCAGCCCGCCCTGCACGACCTGATAGTCGCGCTTGAAGACGGAATCGACCATCCATTTGCCGATGCCCGGCCAGGAGAAGATCGTCTCCGTCAGGATCGCGCCGGCAAGCAACACGCCGACCTGCAGGCCGATGGTGGTGATGACCGGGATCAGGGCGTTGCGCAACGCATGCACACCGATGACGCGGAACGGCGACAGGCCCTTGGAACGGGCGGTGCGGACATAGTCTTCGCCCAGCACTTCCAGCATTGCCGAGCGCGTCTGGCGGGCAATCACGGCAAGCGGAATTGTCGCAAGCACGATCGTCGGCAGGACCAGATAGGTGACCGCCGATTTGAAGGCACCCGCCTGCCCCGAGAGCAGGCTGTCGATCAACATGAAGCCGGTGACCGGCGGGAAGAAATACATCAGCGAGATGCGGCCCGAAACAGGCGTCCAGCCGAGATAGCCGGAGAAGAAGATGACGAGCAGCAGGCCCCACCAGAAGATCGGCATCGAATAGCCGACCAGCGCGGTTCCCATCAATGTCTGGTCCAGCCAGGTACCGCGCTTGACCGCAGCCAGGACGCCGGCCGGAACGCCGAGCGCGACGGCCAGGATGATGGCGCAGAGCGACAATTCGATGGTTGCCGGGAAAAGCTGCAGGAAGTCGTCGAGAACGGCCCGTTTGGTGACAATCGAGCTTCCGAAATCACCGTGCAGCAAGTTCACGAGATAATCGAAATACTGGATATAGATCGGCCGGTCGAGACCGAGATCCGTCATGATCTGGGCATGGCGTTCAGGAGACATCACACGTTCGCCGGACATCAGCATGACCGGATCACCGGGCAATAGGCGGATGAACGAGAAGGCGATAATGGAAACCCCGATGAAGGTGGGGATCAGGACGGCGAGCCGTCCGAAGATAAAGCGCAACATGGCGTCTAGTCCGATTGTAAAACCGGCGGCTCGATGAATTCGAGCCGCCGGAAACTGCCACCGCTGATGCGGCGGCATAGATCATACAGGAGGATTACTCAGCAATATCAACGCCGTTAAAGCGGTGAATGCCGAGCGGATCCATGACGAAACCAGTCACTTTCTTGTTCATCGGAACGAAGACAAGCGAATGGTCAAGGGTATTCCACGGAGCTTCCTTCTTGAAGATGACCTGGGCCTCTTCATAGTACTTCGTGCGTTCTGCGACGTCGGCGGTTGCCTTCGCCTTGGTCATCAGGTCGTCGAACTCCTTGTTGCACCACTGCGCACGATTGTTGCCGCCGACAGCGTCGCAACCGAGCAGGGTGTCGAGGAAGTTGTCCGGATCACCATTGTCACCGGTCCAGCCGAGGATAGCCGCACCGTCGCGGTCCTTGGCGGACGAGAGCTTCAGGTATTCGGCCCATTCGTAGGAAACGATCTCGACGGTGACGCCGATGGCGGCAAGATCCGACTGCATCAGTTCGGCTGCACGGCGTGCGTTCAGCATGTACGGACGCGCAACCGGCATTGCCCAGATCTTCATCTTGAGATCCTTGACGCCAGCGTCTGCAAGCATCTTCTTGGCGGCTTCCGGGTCGAACTTGTCGTCTTCAACAGCATTGTTGTAGGACCACATTGTCGGCGGGATCGGGTTCTTGGCAACCGTTGCGGCACCCTGGAACACGGCATCGACGATGGCCTGCTTGTTGACGGCCATGTTGAGCGCCTTGCGCACTTCAGGCTTGTCGAACGGGGCAACCAGCGTGTTGTAGGCGAGGTAGGAAACGTTCAGACCTTCCTGCTCCAGAACCGTCAGGTTCTCGTCCTTCTTCAGCTCGGCAACGTCGGCTGCGTTCGGATATGCCATGATGTGGCACTCGCCGGCCTTCAGCTTCTGCGCGCGGATTGCGGCATCGGTGGTGATGGCGAATACGAGGTCGTCGATCTTTTCCTTGCCGGCCCAGTAATCCGGGTTGGCCTTGTAGCGGATCGCCGCATCCGTCTGGTAGGCAACGAAGGTGAACGGACCCGTGCCCAGCGGCTGCTGGTTCAGCAGTTCCATCTTGCCGTCGGCAGCCAGCTTGTCGGCATATTCCTTCGACAGGATCGAGGCGAAGTCCATGCCGAGGTTGGCGATGAACGGTGCTTCAGCCTGCTTCAGCTTGAACTTGACGGTGAGGTCATCGACCTTGGTGATCGACTGGATCAGGTCCGGAAAGCCCATGCCTGCGAAGTATTCCCAGGAAGCGCCGGCAACATACTTGTTCCAGGGATTGTCAGCCTTGTACTGGCGCTCGAACGAGAAAATCACGTCGTCAGCGTTGAGTTCGCGCGTCGGCGTGAAGAATTCGGTGGTCTGGAACTTGACGCCCGGGCGCAGCTTGAAGGTGTATTCCGTCCCGTCAGACGAAACTTCCCAGCTTTCAGCGAGGCCCGGCTCGATTTCCGTCCCGCCGTGCTTGAATTCCACCAGGCGGTTGTAAACCGTGCGCGACGATGCGTCGAATGTCTGGCCGCCCGTATAGAGGCCCGGATCGAACCCCTCCGGCGAGGCTTCAGAGCAATAAACCAACGTCTTCGACCATGCCGAACCGGCCATCAAAGTGGCGATTGCGGTTGCAGCAAGGAGAGTAGAGAGCTTTTTCATGAGTTTGCTTCCCAGATTTGTTCTTGTTCTCGTATTTTTCTGACGCAGAAGCCGTTGTTTCCGGTCAAGGCCGGATGGAACGACATTTGACCCGGCAATGCAATAAGCGACCAAAAAAATTTGTCCAATTGGAAAAACCTTCCAGATGCGACAAAGCGGGAGGCTATACACGACTTTCTTCTCGCTGCCACCGCCGCCGCCCGAATCGATTTCGTTTTACCGTTAAAGTCAATCCCAAATTGCAAGGATAGCGCGGGAGGAGACACCGTGACATAAGCGCGATGCGGGGCGGGGAGGACTGTTCAGCTTTCATCTGCCAGGCGGGGATGAGATGGAAGCCACATATTCAGTCCTCCCTCTCGCCATTGCCTTCCGGGGCCCGTCTCCTCGTCAAAACTGCCGACAACTCTCCCTTTCCGTTGCGGCACTGTTGCGTATCAAGAATCGCACGTTAAAATGGCGGCCGCGGAATACGTGGGGGGACGGCCGCGACGTGACAACGGATTTAAAAAACCAGCGGCGATACCATTGCGACAGCGATTTGGAGAAAGCTCTCAATCGGGTCGATTTCTTTCGAATTTTCCATACGATGGCAATCCGGTATGGTTTCGACCATTTCGGCGTCCTGCAACTTGGAAACGAGGGTGACGCCTGCACGCTGACCAACCGGTTGGCTCTGGACGATCTCCCGTCCGGGCTTACCAGCGAATATGACAAGCGCCATCGCTTCGGCGATTCTGCCGTTTTCAGAAGTCTTCACACATCATCCATCCCGTCCATCTGGAAAGCTGAGGATCCCCATCCCGGCCATGGTGGCAATCTCCTTGGCCAACTCGGCTTCGACATGCTGATATGCGTCCCGGTCACCGGCATCAACGGTGCGCGTTATGCCGTGCTGTTTCTCGGCGACGGTGAAGAGATGGACCGGCAGGCGCATTTCGCGCTGTGCTATGACGCCGTTTGCGCCTTCGACTATTTCTACCGGCTGGTTTTGTCCAACAAGGCGGGCCTGGGCCTGACGCCGCGCGAAACGGAAATCCTGCGCTGGATTTCCTATGGCAAGACGGCAAGCGAAATCGCATTGATCGTCTCCGTCTCGGAACACACGATCAACTCGCATACGGCGACGATCCTCAAGAAGCTCGACGTCGTTAACAGAACCCAGATGGTGGCGAAGGCAATCCGGGAGCAGATCATATAAGGACGCCGAGGGGCGTCTGCCGCCAGCGGCCAAGCGAAATCGCCAGAAGCCGGTCGTGGTGATTTCTTGATTGTTGACGACGATCCGGCCCTGCGGAGGTTCCCTCTGGCAGAGTGGCGATCACAACCTCCGTCATCCTTACCCTTGTGGTGGGGATCCAGACGTCCGTCGGGTCAAAAGATTACTTCAGCTCAAAGACTTGAGCCGGCTGGATGCCCGCCACAAGGGCGAGCATGAGGGAGGAAATTAGGCGTCCAAAACAACACCAAATGAGAGCCGCAAATCTGTAAAGGTTGCTGTCAGCAGTCTGAGACCGGACGAACCGGGTTTCCTGCTGGACCATGCCGGTATCAGGCCGCCGTTTTCGGATGAGTGATCTGGTCGAGGCCAAGCAGGAAGTTGATCTGCGGCCGGGCCTTGACCAGATCGTCGATCGAATATTGCTGCAGGACTTCGAAAAACGCGTTCAGCGCCTTGCGCAAGGCGGAATTCAAACCGCAGCTATCGACCAGCGGACAGTCGATCTCGCCGGCTTCAAAACATTCCGCCATGGCAAAGCTGTCTTCGGTCACCTTGACGATATCGAAAAGGCTGATATCGGCCGCAGGCTTGGGCAGGCGCACACCGCCGTTACGGCCGCGCACCGTCTCGACGAGGCCGGCCTTGTTGAGCGGCTGAAGGATTTTGAAAAGGAAGAGTTCCGACACTCCATAGGCCTTGGCAATTTCCGGAATGCGGCTGAGGTGGCCGTCATTGGCAGCGCAATACATCAGCATGCGGACTGCGTAGTTCGTTTGCTTCGTCAGACGCATCATTTACTCCAGGCTTCGAATTTCGGTGCCCCGGTTCGGATGAACCTGTGAGCCTCTAGCACTCAACAACTTGCGACCATTCGGCGATTCTACCGGCGGCGCCGCAATCTGCTTCCTCATATAAGGCGTATGATAGTTTGGAACAATTCCAAAAAGCAGAAAATCATGTCGAAGTGATCATGATCAGCTTCTGATGTGCTGTCCACCCTCCGGGCGGGATAAAGTTGATGTTGCAAGTCATGTTCGCACTGCCGCAAGCGCCAATTCGCTAGTTGACGGCCTGTTTCTTTCGCATTTCCGCCTCGTATTCACCGATCGCCTTCCTGCGGTCGGGCGTACCCGGATGCGTCGACAGGATGGTCGTGCCGGATGTGTCGCCAAGCTTCTTCTCGATGATTTCGAAAAAGCGTGCGATGGCAGCGGGGTCGTAGCCGGCCTTTTGCATCAGTTCGACCGAGTGCCGGTCGGCTGCCGCTTCCGCATCTCTGGAATAGGAGAGCGCCAGAAGGCCGCCGCCCTGGACAAGCAGATCCTCGACGCTATCGCCGACATCGCCGGCGATCAGCATGATCAAGCCGGCCATGCCGGCGGCACGGTAAATCTGGCGCAGGCTGTGTTCCAGTTCGACATGGCCGATCTCATGCGCCAAAACGCCGACAAGCATCTCGGTATCGCCGTCTGCAAGCGTGACCAGTTCATCGGTGATAATCAGCGTGCCAT
This sequence comes from Pararhizobium sp. YC-54, assembly GCF_025847205.1. Taxonomy (GTDB): domain Bacteria; phylum Pseudomonadota; class Alphaproteobacteria; order Rhizobiales; family Rhizobiaceae; genus Pararhizobium. Next base: position 68,409 of record NZ_JAOYTH010000005.1, read on the forward strand.
CTGGCAGTGCAAACGCGTTGGGGCCGATCGCCCCGCCCTCGCGGAAGTTCAGGGTATAGGCCGACGGACCGCGGGCCGAATGGGCCGCGATGCGCCCAAAGCCGTCCGAAATCGCCAGCCGCTTGCCTTCGTCCAGCTTCGTTTCGCCGAGCACGGTACGGTCCAGCGTTTCCAGCGTGCTCACGGACATCAGGCGCGGCACGACCGGCGGCGTCACGGCCACGGCGACTTCCACCAGCACCGGCAGGGCAAAACGGTAGACCAGACCGGACAACAGGAACACCGCAACGACAAAGACGAGAAGACGCGGGTGAAACCGCTCGAGGCCGTGAATGAGCCCTGCCCGCTTGCGCCCGTTCGCCAACTGAAGGTCGTCGATCGCGCCGTTATCGGTGGTTTCGAACAGCGAGCCATCGGGAAACGCGATACGGCGCGGGATCGAGCCGACCCGTGCAGAGATGTCGAGGGTTGAAAAGACAGCAGAAGCAAGTTCCGCGCCATCATCAGCGACAGCCCGGACCTGCCCGTCCCTTACGTCTAGGCGCGACGGGACCGAGCGACTGGACTGACGCGGATGCCAATCGCCGCGGCAGACCGGCTTGTCATCAGAAGCCAAAATCGAAGCCCTCGAACTCCATGAATTCCGCACCGACAGCAGAGCCTTCCTGCTCGACCGCTGCCAGGATTTCACCGACGTCTCCGTCGAAGCGGATCGCCGTGTGCTCATTAACATAGCATGCCATGCGAACCGCCGCCCATGGGCGCATCAGGCCGAGGGTCAGAACGGTCACGGCCACATTCGACAGGGCAATCCAGACATAACGGAACCGGGACAGGTCGCTCTTCAGATCGTGCTTGCCATCGAAGCGGGTTGCCGACCAGGCGATATTGCGCACGCCGGCGCGATAGAACAGCGCCGCGATGCCGAAGGACAAAAGCACGGCCAGATAGGCAACGATGCCGAGGACGAACATCGATGCCTGAAACTCGGGAGGCAGCGGATCGGGGTTATTGATCAGCGCGATGATCAGCGACATATTGGCAAACGCTGCGACCACGATGACCAGCAAACCGAGGACAACGATCAATGCCGAGAACAGCCAGGTCTGGTAGATCGGCCCGAGCTTTGGATCGGTTGCAAAGGAGCGTTCGCCATAGCGCAGATTGTTGCCGAGATAGCGGTACATCCAGCGGCTGGCGAGCGGCGCGAGAATGCCGAGCGACAGAACCGCCATAACCGGCCCGGCCATGAAGGCGACGAAGGCACCGCCCATCTTGCCGGCAAAATCAAACCGGACATTACGGTAGCTGGTGACGCGCGCACTGAACCGCAGGCCGCGCATGATCAGCCAGGGAAAGAACAACAGCAAGATCAAACCCAAGACAAGGCCGGCAACCGGCATCACCGCCAGCATGATATTGTAAAGGATGATAAAGCCGAAAACGATCAGCCGGCCGATGAAAATCTCCTTGCCCTTGGCATGATATTCGAAGGCGCGGCCGAGCAGCACCGTATTGCCGTAGAAATAACGGTTGCGACGCACCTTCGCCCAGGCCGAATAGATGCCGAGCGTGACGATGGTCAGAAGGATGTTGACGATCCAGATGCCGAAATATTCCGCGGCGCTGCCGGTAAACGACAGCCGGTGAAAATCCTGCGATGCGGCCGGCAGTGGTGCCGTGTCGGTTGTGCTCATCGTCGCCCCTCTTGCGTATTATCAGATGCAATTCAAGAAACGGCCGGCTACCCCCCGATATCGGCCGCTGCCGAAACTCTTAAACGGCCACCACCCCAGGTCAACCGCACCGGGCAGACCACAACGAAAAAGGGCCTCCATACGGAGGCCCAATCGGGGAGGATAGACGATATCTCGACGTTACTTCATCGTCGGAATGGAGAACTCGGCACCGTCCTTGATGCCGGACGGCCAGCGCGAGGTGATCGTCTTGGTCTTGGTCCAGAACCTGATCGAGTCGGTGCCGTGCTGGTTGAGGTCGCCGAAGGACGAGGACTTCCAGCCGCCGAAGGAATGATAGGCCAGCGGAACCGGGATCGGGACGTTGACGCCGACCATGCCGATGTTGATGCGCGAGGCGAAGTCGCGAGCCGCATCGCCGTCACGGGTGTAGATCGCGACACCGTTGCCGTATTCATGCTTCATCGGCAGATCGAGGGCTTCCTCGTAAGTCTTGGCGCGAACGACGCAGAGAACCGGGCCGAAGATCTCCTGCTTGTAGATATCCATGTCCGGCGTGACGTCATCGAACAGGCAGCCGCCGACGAAATGGCCGTTTTCATAGCCCTGCAGCTTGAAATCGCGGCCATCGACGACGAGCTTGGCGCCGTCTTCGATACCCGTGTTGATCAGGCCGAGAATGCGTTCCTTGGCTTCCTTGGTGACGACCGGGCCCATGTCGGCCTTCTCGTCGGTATAAGGGCCGATGCGCAAGCTCTCGACCATCGGGGTCAGCTTTTCGATCAGGCGGTCGGCGGTTTCCTTGCCGACGGGGACGGCAACCGAGATCGCCATGCAGCGCTCGCCGGCCGAGCCGTAACCGGCGCCCATCAGGGCGTTGGCAGCCTGGTCGAGATCGGCATCCGGCATGATGACCATGTGGTTCTTGGCGCCGCCGAAGCACTGGGCGCGCTTGCCGTTCATCGCAGCCGTACCGTAGACATAGCGGGCAATCGGCGTCGAGCCGACGAAGGAAACGGCGGAAATGTCGGGATGGGTCAGGATCGCATCGACCGCGCCCTTGTCACCGTTGACGACGTTGAGGATACCGGCTGGCAGACCAGCCTCGATCATCAGTTCGGCAAGGCGGATAGGAACAGACGGATCGCGCTCCGAAGGCTTCAGGATGAAGGCGTTGCCGCAGGCGATAGCAGGCGCAAACATCCACATCGGGATCATGGCCGGGAAGTTGAACGGCGTGATGCCGGCGCCGACGCCGACAGCCTGGCGGATCGAATACATATCGATGTTCGGGCCGGCACCTTCGGTGAATTCGCTCTTGGAGAGATGCGGAATGCCGATGACGAATTCGCAGACTTCAAGACCGCGCACGAGGTCGCCCTTGGCATCTTCGATGGTCTTGCCATGCTCGCGCGACAGGATTTCGGCCAGTTCGTCCATGTTGTCGTTCAGGAGCTGGACGAACTTCATGAAGACGCGGGCGCGGCGCTGCGGGTTGGTGGCTGCCCATTTCGGCTGTGCAGCCTTGGCGTTCTGAACGGCTGCGTCCATTTCCGCTTCGCTGGCAAGCGCCACGGTCGCCTGAACTTCGCCGGTTGCCGGATTGAAGACATTGCTTGTGCGTCCGCTGGTGCCCGCAACGCGCTTGCCGCCAATGAAATGACCAATCTCGTACATGGGTGATCCTCCTGATCTTGATTATGGCGGAAGTGTCGCACTACAATATGCACAAATCAACGCGCGATATTCAGCAACCGTTGTGCAAAAATTGATGCCACCGACCCCAATGGAGGTTCCCTGATGAAAACCGGCTCCGAGAAAATTGTCCGATTGGCGGAGCTGGAAATCGATCCGGTCCAGCTTGAGGACTATATCGCCCTTTTGACCGAGGAGATCGAAGCCTCCCTGTCCAAGGAGCCGGGCGTGCTGATGCTGCATGCCGTGTCGGTCAAAGGCGCGCCTCAGAACATTCGTATCCTGGAAGTGTATGCCAGCCAGCAGGATTACGAAGCCCACATTCTAACGCCGCATTTCCTCAAATACAAAACCCTGACGGCAGGCATGGTGACGTCGCTCAACCTTGTCGATGTCGATCCCATCGCACTCTTGGCCAAGTGAGGGTGGCCCGATGAACTGGGATGATGTCCGCATGTTTCTGGCGGTTGCCCGCAGCGGCCAGATCCTGTCTGCCTCCAAGCGGCTGGGTGTCAATCACGCCACCTTGAGCCGGCGCGTCACGGCGCTGGAGGAAGCGCTGAAGACCCGGCTTTTGATCCGCCGGACCAATGGCTGCGATCTGACTGCGGAAGGCGAAATCTTCCTGCATGCCGCCGAGCGGATGGAAACCGAGATGCTGGCCGCACAGGCGCAGATCGGCCGGATCGACACCGCGGTGGCCGGCACTGTGCGCGTCGGCGCACCGGATGGTTTCGGCGTCTCGTTTCTTGCGCCGCGGCTCGGGAAGCTGACGGCGCGGTTTCCGGAATTGCGTATCCAATTGGTGCCGGTCCCCCGCTCCTTTTCGCTGTCGCAGCGCGAGGCCGATATCGCCATTACGCTTGAGCGTCCGGAACAGGGCCGGCTGATATCATCGAAGCTGACCGACTACACGCTCGGGCTCTATGCCTCGCAGGATTATCTGTCGTCCCATGGAGCGCCCAAAACCGTCGATGATCTGAAGAGCCATCGCCGCATCGGCTATGTCGAGGACCTGATCTTCACCGCATCGCTGAATTTTACCGGCGAGGTGATGCGAAGCTGGGATGCCGCGTTCGAGATTTCCAGCGCCACGGGCCAGACCGAGGCCGTGCGCTCCAGCGCCGGCATCGGCATCCTGCACAATTACATCGCCCGCCAATATCAAGAACTGATCCGCATCCTGCCGGAAACGACGATCCGCCGGGCCTATTGGACCACCTACCACGAAAGCGCCCGCGAACTCGTCCGCGTCCGCACCGTCGTCGATTTCCTTCAGGAACTGGTGACCGAGGAGCACGGCATTTTCATTTGAAATCAGCTAATAATGTTTTCAATTAAATCTCTAACGACGTAACCCTGCCGCCTTTCCCACGGCCCGCAATACCGGGTGGTTGACACGATTAAAAAATGCCAAGGGATTATGTTCATAGGAGAACCTTTCACCTTCGCTTAGGTGCCGCCTCAGTACCGGAAATGCCAAACCCAACACGGTACGCGCCCTTAACGACTCCCGCCCGGTTTTTACAGTTGGAAGCGTTCCATGATCGACAGTGCGGAGCCTTCCCCCGGTCGGCTCCCTTGCGAATTGGGAAGCGGTCCTTTCTTGAGAATTGTTCTCCTCCATTGATTTGCGCGACCGCGCCGCTTGGGCGCCTGCTATCCAGTAAGAAGGGGTTGTGCTGGGAATCGACTTTTCGAGGTGGGGGGAAATGAGGTAACGGCGTCGCGCACCGCTGAAACCATCATCCAACGGCTGGCCAATGAACAAAGCTGCATCTGCAGGTGCTGGAGTTGCTAGAAATGTTTTCATAAGGGCTGTCATTACGTCAGGCCGAAAATCAATAGTGGCGATGTTCGGTCCAAGCGTCCTGCAAACATCATCGGCGAAACATCTGGCTCCCTCATGCAAAGGAGCAACCAGATCAAGGCGCTGCTCCGAAACGGGATTGCCACCAAAATCGGGCTTGAACCCCTCTTCTTTGCGCTTGAGAGACACCACGCTTGGAATGAGGTCACAAAGCATATGCTCCAGGACGAGCCGATTTGACAGGATGTGGTCGTCATCCGTGATTGTGCAATTTTCTGCGTAATACCCGTGTATGAAATGTCCCTGCGCGCGCCATCGTGATGCGGCTTCCAGTGTTGCGAAATAATAGCCCCTAAGCGGGCGGCCCAATAGATCTCCCAGGCTACCTTGCATATTGGCATTCCAGCCAACGTCCACGACGGCCTGTTTCTGCGAATCACCGAAGCTTAACGACTTGAGGTAAGCCTCATAAACTGAACGTTCCTGGGCACTCTGTGAAAGGATGGTGCTCGAAAGCAGTTGCAAAAGAGCCATCAATTTCAGCTTCCAGTCGGGAACTGATTGGATGACGTCATCAACCCCGGTAAAACCAGCAGTCTCTAGGTCCACCGGTTGGATGATATTCGACGAAAGCCCGAACCTGCCTTCCAACAAAGAACGGAGCGAAGCGTGCCGGTCAACAGTTTGGTTGGCCAGTTCAACGATGTCCTGAAACGACTTGAGTTGCGCGACACGGATGCATCGGCGAGAGCCGAAAAGATATTCGCTATTGATACCAGTTTTATTTTCCAGTTCGAGGCGGTCGAAGACGTCTTTGAATATCTTGCCCTCCCGAGAGAGGAAATACAAAGCTGAGACATTGTCTTCAGCTGCACGCTGTCTGATCCAGGACACAAATCCAAGGACGAGAGGGCCGAGAACGCTATATCCCAAGAGCCACGGATCACCTTTCGCGATGCTGTCCGTCGATACCTGCTTGGGATCATCGAATAGTTTATGTGCAATTGCCGATGCAATAACACTTCGTCCAAGTCCCGTGATCGGGGGACGCTTGCCAAATGTCTTCGAAAGATAGGCGTGTTTCCGCAAGTACTCTGTCGATTTAGGGATATGGAATGCCGTTATTCCTCTTTTTTCCGCCGGCTCGATATCTGTTTTCAGTGTATCGCCTACATGAATAATATCTTTGCTGTAGATCTGGCGCTCGTCGAGAATGAAATCGAAGAGAGAACCAGACTTTTTCGTCAATCCAATTTCAGTCGACAAATAAACTCTATCGACCTCGATAGTGTTTTTGGCCAGAATACCGTCAATCGCTTGCCGAGGAAGGTACATGTCGCTTGTTATGCAGACGAAAGTTCCAGTAGCGCGGGCGAGCTGCAGCATGTCGATGCCAATCGGCCGAGGACGGCAAGCTCTGATTTCCAGCTCAATCTCCCTCCTCATAATTTGACTGCATAGTTCTTCGGGAAGATTTTCAGAAGTTGAAAGGCAGGCATATATCTCACTAAGGGTTATTTCTTCGCCCTTTGCCTCTGACCGCGCCCTGAGTTCGGCGGCCAAACGTTTTCCGGCCAGATCAAACGGGACGAACTCCATTCGCGTGCGAACATCATGTTCCAGCAATTTATAAAGATCCGCAGGCGCCTCGAACCCGCGTATGACCAGCGTGTCAAAGAGGTCGAATGAGATCAGCTTGGGCTGATGCTTTTTAATCAGGCCAGCGAACTGTTGCGCCTTGGACGCGGATGCCGGCTGAAGTTTGATGCCTTGGTACGTTTTGGCGATGTCGCGTTCCGTAAAGGACGAGAGCAGACTATCCTCGTACTGACTTTCTATATCCGTCAGACGCGGATAACGTTCCACTCCCTCAAATGTCTGTCGCGATCGCATCTCTTCGATGAGGCTAGTCAGAAATTTTGCATCATTGACGATTTTGCTCGCCAGAGGGGCCTGCCGACCGAGAACAAATGAAAGAACCCTGTTGCGTTCAATGGACGTTGTCAGTGTTTTTTGATCAAAGGGTTTGAGAAAGGTGTTTCCGATAACCTTGAGCGGTATATCCCAGATTAAACCTTGAATTCCAATTCCCGAAGAGGCGACGAGCAGTTGCGAGCACTGAGGAACGACGTGCTGGCTAACCGAAGAAAGCTTCTCGGTAGCGGGATCGTAAACCACATTCGGGAAATGCGTTTCTAAATAATTTACGAACTGAGGCGTCATTACCGTATCCCGGTAAAGGCGCGAAATATATTGAGTCACATAAACGGGTTCGCTTTTGGGCAGAGAATCCAGCGCCTCGACGCAGAATTGCGCTTGGCTAACGAAGCCCGTATCGCTTCGGAATGCATAGTGCTCCGAAATTTGCAACGGAAGCAGACTGAAACTGGTTTTACCGATTCTGGCCAGCTTGTTTCTCACCGGAAACGGGTATCGTCGAAAGATCTCTCTCGCAGCAGCAGAGAACGAACTTGCTAAACCTGAATCTTCGCCAAATTTAATTATAGATTCGGCGCTCTTGTACAAAGTTCCTTCTTTGTACAAGCCTTCGTTGTCGAATGTAACTGTATGAGGGTAAGGGCTTCTACTGAATTGGCCTGGCATTTGATGGATAATCAGAGCATCCGGGTATAGCGCACGAAGGTATGGCGTTGGGGTTTCCCAGCAAAGTATAACATCTATGTATTCCGGGAGCTGAGGTCTCAACCAGGTTACAATTCTCTGACTGAGATCAGAACCGGTACCGAATTCATAGAGTTGCTGCGATGGATCGGTCCATCCGCCAACGATGCGGGTAGCCTCCAGTGCATTTAACTCAATGAAGTTTGCTTTGAAATTCTTATCCCTTAGAAACGACGTGAAGGTGTCAGGGAACGCGATGTATACGGCGCAGCCTGACTCCGCGAGTGTTTTACCCTGCTTAAGCAAATGTCCGACAAAAGCATTGTAGCCGAAGTAAAGCTCGCCACCCTGAGTTGCCCACGGCGTCGTCCAAATCAGTAGATTCACATTTCCCCCTCAAGTTGAGAAATTCGCTGAAACTAATTTTTGAGCAATGTCGCCATAAAACGCCGTGGGTCCATCATGGCCTTCGCCTGAGCACCTCATATATACTGATACTCACTTATAGGGTGTAATTTTCTTTATGCAAGTAGCAATCAGGGCCGAGAAGACTAAGTCGGGCCGGAAATAATTTGCGCAGCACGCTTCCAAAGACAGGGAAGCTGCTGCCGCCTTGCGGAACTGTCACCCTGAAAATTAAACTGGTCGTTCGCTTGTGGAGCGAAGCACACTGCGGATCAGGCCGTCGCCTCAACGAAAAGGGACATCTCAGGATCGGTTCTATCGAAAAAACGACCGTCACGTAGAATTGCCAAAGAACTCTGTTGGAAACCAGAAATCTTGACGGCTGAAAAGCCCGAACTCTTCAACAGAAGAGTGAGTTTTCGTGCGTTGAACCAATTGACATGGCCTCCCTCAGTTATGTTTACGTCTCGCAACGAGAGCTCGCCTGCGGCATCAAACGCATCATAAAGGTCCGTGAAACTGTCGAGGAAAGTAACGCATTCCGCTGCGCTGAATGTCTTTGGGTTTTGTTTGTTTGTCAGAAGGCTGACCCACTCGACAAGGAAGGTGGCTGAAATTTCACGCTTCTCTCGTTCGGTAAGGCGCGCAGCAGGTTTTTCCAACCGCTTCGTTTTGACAATCAGATAATGGAGGAAATACTGCCAATCCTGCGCGATGTAGGCATCTACCATGAGCGTCGCATCGGGGCAGACGATCCGAATCCTGCCGCCGGGCTCAAGCAGCCGTCTGGCTTCTTTTAGAAGGAATAGGACATCCTGCGGAAAAAGATGCTCGATGACATGGCTTGTGTATATGACTTTGAAAAATCCATCGGCCTCCTGCATTTGCTGGCCAGAGTATATGTCCCAATTGTAGTCTGCGCCCGGCTGCTCCACGCCGCGCCGCATTTCCGTCCAAGCGGTTGCATCGTCTCCGTACTTCTTGTCTGCAGTCCGCCACATCGGGTGACGAAATGAACCAGGGCCGATGTTCAGGAACGGCCGCCTTTCCAAGTCGGATGCGGAGTAGGCAAGCGCGTAGCAGTCGTCGTAAAAGCGCTTGGCAACACGGCTATCCACGATACTTTTCGCCGCGTCCCTCAAATGTTTGGCGGTCTGCTCCGGATCGCGAACGATCTCGGCAAGTTTCTCTTCGGCAGCACTACTCACAATCGTTCGCTTGGCATTTGCACTCATTCCAAACCTCCAATGGGGTACACTCCAAATTCAACTGTACAATGTACACAGGTCGGCACGGATAGTGAACTGCACCGGCTTACCCGGAGACCTTGACTCGTGAAGGCGGGGCAAGACGACGAACAAAACTTTGCCCGGAAGTCCGTTTCCGCTGGCCGGATGCTGGCCGCGCAGCGCCATCGGCGCGTCAGCTCCTAATCGGACGCCAACTCTGCCAACAGAGATCGTCGGCCTTTTCCGAGGCACGTTTGAAGGAGGTTTGAATGAGACAATGCGAATCGATCGCAGTCAGGTGCTTCGGCACCCGGCGCACATATTGCCATGTGTCGCCCCGGCGCATGAGATAGCGCATGGGATCGAGGCTCGGCCGGTCTCAATAGGTTTTCGCGCCAAATACACATCCGATCAAAACGGCCATGCATGTATTATGTCGTGAAAAGAATCGGCCAATGTCAAACAAGGCCTTCACGCAAGGTGATTTAACGCAATAAAATCAAAAAACTTGACTGTGGAGACAAATGGTACGGTTGGGGGGTCTCGAACCTCCGACCTCAGGTGCCACAAACCTGCGCTCTAACCAACTGAGCTACAACCGCACAAAACAAAGCTGACGAAACAAAGTCGCGCCGCGCTTTCCGGGTCAAATACGGGCAGTCCGGATTTTTTGCAAGCCATAACTTGCCCGTAGATGTGAAAAAACCGGGTAAACAATTACCCGGCTCTTTTTGGCATGCCGCACCGGCGATACCGGCGCTCGCAAAAATCAGTTCTTCTTGAAGCCGGAGATGACCTTTTCGGCGGCATCCTTGCCGGGCTTCGTCACGGTTTCGGCAACCTTGCGGGTGGCCTCCTGCATCGACTTTGCCTGCTCCATGGCAAGCTCGGCCTGCTTGCGGATGAAGGCGGTCTGCAGTTCGAACAGTTCCGAAACCGACTTAACGCCGAGCAGCGCTTCCATGTGCGACAGCGAGTTCTCGGCATTGGTGCGCAGGGCGTCGATCGCCTTGAGGCCGAGTTCGACGGTGCCGGACTGCGCGCTTTCGATGGTCGCTTCAACGGTCTTCGTCGCGTCTTCGGCGGCGGTCTTCATCTTGGAATAGGCTTCCTTGGACTGGGCGGCACCCTTTTCAGCGAAATCGCGAAAAGTTTCGGTGACCTTTGCCGGGTCGAACGAGGCAAGCGAAAAGACGTCGTCGGTTTTCTTGGTAGCCATGATCAGCGCTCCTTGGTTTCGGGCCCTCTCATGAGGCACCCATTGTGCGATGATGTCCATATAGGCGATTTCGTTGTGCATTGCAATATATTTGTGCATCGCAGCATTCATTAAAATCACCGGCATTAACCTTCTGCGCCAAAAGGCCTGTGCGTCATGGTCAGCAAGCTGGACCCTTGGCGTCCCGGCGTCTATTAATAGACTGTTAACAATCCCGTCCCCCGTGGCGGTTGCGAAAACCAGGTCAGCCGATGCCCGCAAAACTGTATCCCTTTATCGACATCGCCGTTCATGAACGGGTGCGGGAGCATTTTGTCAAAGGCGATGCGGCCGTCTTGTTTTCGCCGGATATGAACCAGGTGCTGTGGTCGAATGGCGAGGGTGCATTCCTGTTCGGTCTGCCGTCGATCTACGACTTCATCGACGGCGGCGCCAATCGCAACGACGCCGCCTACCGCCAGATGGAGGCCGCAGCCCGGCAGTTGAGCCGCAGCGGTGACAAGCGGGCGTTCCTGATGCGCATCGCCTCGGGCTTCCAGCGCGCGACGGTCCATGCGTCGGTCGAGATGATCACCGTGCAGCCGGGCGAAACGGCAATCCTGTTTGCAGCGCCCCGTACCGGCAAGCCGCTTAACCTTGAAGACCGCGCCGCGCGGATGATCTCCGGCTTCGACGATCCGGATACGCATATGGCCGTGCTCGACGGCGACGGCACCATCCTTGCCGCCTCTCCCGGTTTTGCGGCGCTGTCGATGACGCCGCAGACCTGCCGCTCGCTGGTCAGCGCCGTTTCGCGCGACAGCGACTGGCTGCTCAAGCGGCCGGTCCCGACCGGCAAGGGCCATTTGCCCGCAGCAATCGGCAAGCTGTCGGAAGACCCTGCCTTGCACCTGCTTTTCGCCGTCGAGACGATACTCGGCAACCTCGATCCGGGCGCCGATTTCCACGATGCCGAGGTCGCAGGCACAACGTCCACCGGGGAAGAGCCCGCTTCATCCAAGGCGGCAGCGCTGCTTTCCTCGCCGGCAACCGTGCCGGACGATGTGATCGACGAGATTGAACAGATCGAGGAAATCGCGGCGGAAAGCGATGATTTCATTGGAGCGTCCGGCCAGATAGAGACCGATGCTGAAACCGCAGAGCAACTGCCCGAGCTGCGCGCCGATGAGCCCGCCGTACAAGCCACACCGGCAGTAGCCGAAATCGGCGACAGTCTTGCCGGGACCGAGCTAAGCGAAACGGTGCCAGACGAGCCGGCTTCCGAAACACCGAAGGCGGATGTCGAAACGGATGCCGTGCCGGGCGGGATTCTTTTGGGTGAAAACGCCGGAGACAGTGCCGAGGCTGCGGAACCGGTCGATATCGTCCCGCAAGGCGTGCCGGGCGAAGAGCCTGGCACAGCGGACATGGCGCAGGGTTTCGTCTTCAATCCCAACAGCCGGGCGATCCGCTTCGTCTGGAAGATCGACGCGGACGGCCGTTTCAGCGAGATTTCCGAGGAATTCGCAACCGCCGTCGGCCCCGCTTCCGCCGATGTTACCGGGCTGAACTTCACCGAACTCGCCGGCCGCTATCACCTTGATCCGGGCAACACGATCAGTGAGCTCCTGAAGCGGCGCGACACCTGGTCGGGCAAGACTATCTACTGGCCCGTCGAAGGCACCAGCCTGCAGGTTCCGGTCGACCTGGCAGCCCTTCCGACCTATTCGCGCAACCGCGAATTCGATGGTTTCCGCGGCTTCGGCATCGTACGCGTTGCCGATATGATCGATGACGAACAGGCCATGGGCCTGACTTTTGGCACGCAGGCAGCGGCCGAAGAGACTGTTGCAGACCGGATGGATGGAGCAGCGGGCGACCTGCTGCCCGCCGATCAAGAGGCGGCGGCAGGCGATGCAGCCCCGAATGATGCGATCGCAGAAGACCTTGCGACCGCCGAACACAACGAACCTGCAGGCGATCAACAGGACGTTTCGGAGTTTGCCCCAGAGCCGACAGCATCGGAGGAAGACGACAACAACGAGCCGCCTGCCGTCCCTGGCGACGGCCTGCCTGCGGTTGACGAAGACCCTTTCCGCGGCGAGCTTCCGGCGCTGAAACTGGTCCCGACCCCGGGGCGCCGCGCATCCGACAAGATCGTCCAGCTCGACAATCACCGCCCGCCCGGCACAGAACCGTTGAGCCGCAGCGAACAGGCGGCGTTTCGCGAGATCGCGCGTCAACTCGGCGAGAGTTTCGGCAAACGTCAAAACGAAGACATGCCTGTCGCGGAAGAGGGGCCAGTCAAAGACGAACCCGCAGCGCGCAATCCGCTCCAGGACGACGCCTCAGCGAAAACCGAAGCGGCCGGCGAGGTTGGCCGTGCCGGCATCGAGGCTGTTGCAGAACCGGTCACCAGGGATGTCCTGCCCGAGGCGCCCGCCCCGATCGTGCCGGCGCGCACCAGCGCCAGCAGCAGCCTGACGCCGGAAATCCTCGACAATCTTCCGCTCGCCCTTCTGGTCCACAGCGGCGACGATCTGTTTCACGCCAATTCCGAGTTTTTGGCGCTGACCGGTTATGCCGATATTGACGAGCTGCGCGAGGAAGGCGGGATCGATGCCCTTTTCGCTGGCGACGAGGATGGTCTTCCAGACTTGCCGGATGGCGCGATGATGCTGATCCGCAACGACGGCCAACTCGTGCCGGTCGCAGCCCGGCTCCAGTCGATCCGTTGGGAAGACAAGAACGCGCTGATGATGGCGCTTTCGGCGGCGCAGACAGCACCGGTCCTTCCCGTTGCAGAGATCCAGCCCGCGGCGGCCGTGGAAGAACCCACGGAGGCGCCGGAAATCCAGGCGCTGCGCATGGAAGCGGAAGAACTCCATTCCATTCTTGAGACCGCAACCGACGGCGTCGTCGTCGTCGGTGCCGAGGGCGAGATCCGCTCGGTCAACCGCTCGGCGAGCGCTCTGTTCAACTATGACGACGGCGAAATCCGCGGCAAGCCGTTCGCCATCCTGTTTGCTCACGAGAGCCAGAAGGCCGTTCTGGACTACCTCGCCGGCCTTTCCGGCCACGGCGTCGCCAGCGTCCTTAACGATGGCCGCGAAGTCATCGGCCGCGAGGCCTCCGGCGGCTTCATTCCGCTGTTCATGACCATGGGCCGCCTGTCCTCCTCCAACGGCTTTTGCGCCGTCATCCGCGACATCACCCAGTGGAAGCGGACGGAAGAGGAACTGCGCAACGCCAAGCGGGCCGCCGAAACGGCAAATGCCCACAAGAGCGATTTTCTCGCCCGCGTCAGCCACGAGATTCGTACACCTCTCAATGCGATCATCGGCTTTTCCGACATGATGGCGAGCGAGCATTTCGGCCCGATCGGCAATCCGCGCTATGTCGAATATGCAGGCGACATCGGCCGCTCCGGCCGCCATGTGCTCGATATCGTCAACGACCTGCTGGATATTTCGAAGATCGAGGCCGGCGAGATGGATCTCGAATTCACTGCCGTCGAAATCAACGATGCGGTATCGGAGGCTGTCTCCCTGGTACAACCGCAGGCCAACAGCCAGCGTGTGATCATCCGCACCTCGCTTTCGGGCTCGGTTCCGAACGTTGTTGCCGACAACCGCTCGATCAAGCAGATCGCGCTGAACATCCTGTCCAACGCCATCCGCTTCACCCCGTCGGGCGGACAGATCGTCGTCTCGACCGCCTATGAGGCCAATGGCAGCGTTATCCTGCGCATCCGCGACACCGGCGTCGGCATGACCCGCACCGAGCTCGAACAGGCGATGAAACCGTTTCGCCAGGTGACGACCGGGGCGCGCAAGCGCGGCGACGGCACCGGGCTTGGCCTGCCGCTGACCAAGGCAATGGCCGAGGCGAACCGGGCCCAGTTCTCGATCAACTCGGCACCCAACGAAGGCACACTGGTAGAAATTTCCTTCCCATCGCAGCGGGTTCTGGCCAATTAGCCATTCATAATGCCACTAAGAAATAGCGGACAAAAAAAGAGGCAGCTCAGAAGCTGCCTCGATAAGTTGAATGCTAAAACAGGTGCTCGAGAAGTAGTGACATCATGTCTGCGCCGGCATCTCTGCCAAAGCCACCCTCACATCGGGTGGCCTCAAGTTGAGATCACCATGCGCTGCCATTCGTAAACAAAACCTTTCCACGAAACCCGCGAATTTTAAGCATCGGCGGCAAAGACCTGAGCCTTGGTTAATTCGGCAAGCTCGAAATCGTTAACGCGGCAAGGTCAGTTTCCAAGCTCTGCAAGGTTTGCGTAGAGATCGAGCGCTTCCGGATTGGCCAGCGCCTCCTTGTTCTTGACCGGCCGGCCATGCACGACTTCGCGTACCGCAAGCTCGACGATCTTGCCGGATTTGGTGCGCGGGATATCGCTGACGGCAATGATCTTCGCCGGCACGTGACGCGGTGAAGCGCCGCTGCGGATCCTCGCCTTGATTGCCTTGACGAGATCGTCTGTCAATACGACGCCCTTTGCCAGCCGCACGAACAGGATGACGCGGACGTCGTCATCCCAGTCCTGACCGATGCAGATGGCTTCAGCCACCTCGTCCATCTGCTCGACCTGATTGTAGATCTCGGCCGTGCCGATCCGCACGCCGCCCGGATTGAGCGTCGCGTCCGAGCGGCCGTGAATGACGATGCCGCCGTGCTCGGTCCACTCGGCAAAATCGCCGTGGCACCAGATATTGTCGAAACGCTCGAAATAGGCAGCCTTATACTTGGCCCCTTCCGGGTCGTTCCAGAACATCACCGGCATGGAGGGAAACGCTTTCGTGCAGACGAGTTCGCCCTTTTCCTGGCGCACCGGCTGGCCATCGTCGTTCCAGACGTCCATGGCAAGGCCGAGCCCCGGCCCCTGGATTTCGCCGCGCCAGACGGGCTTCAGCGGATTGCCGAGCACGAAGCAGGAGACGATGTCCGTGCCGCCGGAAATCGAAGCCAGCTGGACGTCCGGCTTGATGCCCTCATAGACGAAGGAAAAGCCTTCGGGTGACAGCGGCGAGCCGGTCGAGGTCATCAGCCGCAGCGACGACAGATCATGGGTGGAGACCGGCGTGAAGCCGCCCTTGCGCACAGCGTCGATATATTTTGCCGAAGTCCCGAAGATGGCGAACTGCTCGTCGCGGGCGTAGTCGAACAGGACATTGCCGTCCGGATGGAAGGGCGAACCATCGAAAAGGCAGAGCGTTGCGCCGAAGGTAAGCCCGGAGACCAGCCAGTTCCACATCATCCAGCCGCAGGTGGTGAAGTAGAAGAGCTTTTCGCCCTGCCTCAGCCCGCAGTGGAAACGGTGCTCCTTCAGGTGCTGCAGCAATGTTCCGCCGGCCGAATGGACGATGCATTTCGGAACGCCCGTGGTGCCGGACGAAAAGAGGATATAGAGCGGGTGCGCGAACGGCAGCGGCAGGAATTCAAGCGTTTTCACGGTGAACGGCGCGATGAAATCAGCCAGCGTCGTGCCGTTCTCAACCGAAGCCGCGAGTGCTTCCGCATCGCCGGCATAGGGGATGATCAGCGCCGGAACGCCAAGTTTCCCGGTCACAGCCTGCACCTTGGCGGCAACATCCTGGCGCTTGCCGGCATACCAGTAGCCGTCGCAGGCGACGAACAGCTTCGGCTCGATCTGGCCGAAGCGGTCAAGCACGCCCTGCTCGCCGAAATCCGGGGAACAGGACGACCAGATGGCACCAATGGAGGCGACCGCGAGCATCAGGGCAATGGTTTCCGGCATGTTCGGCATCATCGCCGCAACGCGGTCACCCTTGCCGATACCCTGCGCCTTCAGGGCTTGCTGCAGCCTGGAGACCAGCGCCCGCAGCTCATCCCAGGACATGCGCGACTGCACCTTGTCTTCACCGCGGAAAACCAGCGCGTCGCCGCTGCCGCTGTGGCGCAGAAGATTTTCGGCAAAATTGAGGGTCGCGTCGGGAAAGAAGCGCGCGTCCAGCATGACGTCGCCGTTGATCAGCGCCCGTTCGCCACGATTGCCGATGACGCCGCAATGCTCCCAGACCGCTGTCCAGAAATCGGCGCGCGCGGTGATCGACCAGCCATGGAACGCGTCATAGTCCGCAAACGTTTTCGAAAAGCGTTGTCCGCACCAGTCGATGAACGCCTTCATCGGCGTCTGTTCGATGAATTCTGCCGACGGTATCCAAAGGGGCCGATCTGACTGCATGTTTTCCTCCGCTTCCCAAGCCAGCCTCTATATCATGCTGCGACGCAAGATAAACAGGCCGCATAAATGATGGCTGTAGCAGTTGCGACATTTCGCGTGTCAACCGTTTGATTTCCGCGCGATGAAAGCCTATCCAGTCGCCTTCAACCGATTGAAAGCGCGCCGGACGGCCATGAGGCAATTCTTCACCATCGCCAGCAGGAAAATCGGATGGCGGGAATTTTTCCTCTCCCGCACCGTCGCCTGGCTGCTTGTCGGCGCAGTCGTCCTCACGGCCCTGTTTAAATTCGCTCTGCCGCTGTTCGTCTCGACGGCCAGCGTCAGGACGAACATGGAGGATGTGCTGTCTTCGTGGACGGGCGCGCGGGCCAATATTGCCGGCGATCCGCAGATCAGCTTCTGGCCGCACCCGGTCCTGACCCTGCGCTCGGTCACCTTCGAAGGCGGCGATGCGGCCGCACCGGAACTCCTGGCGAGGGCTGACGCGATTGCGGCCGGCTTCGATATCCTCGCAGCCCTGCGCGGCACGCCGGTCTTCTACGATTTCCATCTGATCAATCCGGTTTTCAAGGTGGAGCGCAGGCTCGACGGCACGTTCAACTGGCGGCGCGCCGGCTGGATGGCAGATGCCATCGCCGACGCTTCGGGCAAGTCGCCATCCACCGCCCGCAATACACCGATCGGCGATATCGAGATCGTCAACGGTACGCTCGAACTGACCGACCACGTCACGTCCAGCACGCATCGCGTCAGCACCATCACCGGCTCCGTGCAATGGCCGACCCCGGCCACACGGATGAGTACAGACCTTTCGGCTCTCATGAACGGTGAAAAGGTTCAATGGTCCGTCACCTGCGATGAACCGCTGATGCTGCTTTCAGGCCGGAACAGCACGTTCCAGACGTCGTTCAATTCCATACCGCTGGCCTTCAGTTTCGACGGCAATGGCAACGGTTCAAGCCATCCCTTTGCCACCGGCCAGCTTCAGCTCAAGGCAAAATCGGCTGGCGCCCTGCTGGCCTGGTTCAAAGGCGATCCGTTGCCGCCCGCGCTGACCGGGTCGGTCGCCATCGACACCAGCGTGACCATGTCTGCGCAGGCATTGAAGATGGATAACCTGTCGCTGTCTCTGGACGACGCCAATGCGACCGGCGTCCTCGGTGTCGCCTGGGATGGGGCACGCGGCCCGCGCATCGATGGCACGCTCGCCTTCGACCGGCTTGACCTGACAGCGCTTTTCTCATCGGCTTTCCCGCTCCATCAGCAACCCGGTCCGGTGAATGGGCCGGATATGGCGTTGCTCAAGCAGATCCGTCTTGATCTTCGCCTGTCGGCGCAGGCGGCAAGTTATGGCCCGACCACCGTGACGGATGTCGCCGCCGGTATCATGGTGGAAAATGGCCGTGCGTCCATCGACATTGGTGACGGCACCTTTGCCGGTGGCTCGATCAGCGGCCGCATTGCCCTTGCCGATGCCGGCGCCAAGGGCGGACAATTGCAGTTTGCACTGAAGAATGCCGATCTGGCGACCGTCGCGGCCAGCCTCGGCCTGACAGGCCCGTTGCCGCTTGGCCGGGGCGTGCTGTTCGTCGATCTGTCGACCGTCGAACCCCTGTCGAAAATGACGGCGGACGGGGTCTCCGGAGAATTTCGCTACTCCGCGAACAATGGCACCATGGTGAATTTCGACGTACCGGAATTCGAGAGGCTTGCGACGCAGGGCCATGTCTTCAACGTCAGCCATGCAGCTAACGGTTCCTTCGCCTTTACCCGGGCGGAGATCGTTGCGACCTTGCGCAAGGGCGTTGTCGAACTGACCACGGCGGACATCAGCGGCGAAGGACGAACATTGTCTCTTGCCGGCATCATTCCATTCAGGAACGGGAAGCTGGCGCTTGCCGGCGCCATCCGGCCTGACGATAGCCCGACATCTGCCGTTCGCTTCTATGTCGACGGATCCTGGCCGAGCCCGGTCATTTCCCCCCTGCCCGCGGTCCCTGCACAACCATGACCGGGGCGTTGCAGGCAACCTAGACTACCAGCGCACGCCGCATCCGCATCAATGCGCGAACGCCGCCTGCTCGTCCTTCACCCGCTGGATTTCGCGGCTGCGCGAGACCACCGACGCGATCAGCACCCCCATGGCGACGACGCCGATCAGGATGGTGCAGACCGCGTTGATCTCGGGCGTGACGCCCAATCGAACCTGGCTGTAAATCCGCATCGGCAGCGTGGTGGCGCCCGGGCCCGAGGTGAAGCTCGATATCACCAGATCGTCCAGCGACAGCGTGAAGGCAAGCACCCAGCCGGAAAAGACCGCCGGCGCGATGACGGGCAAGGTCACCTGCAGGAAGGTCGCCACCGGCGTAGCGCCAAGGTCCATCGCAGCCTCTTCGATCGAGCGATCGAAACTCAACAGGCGGGATTGCACGACGACGGCGACGAAGCACATGGTGAAGGTGATGTGCGCCAGGGTCAGCGTCCAGAAGCCGCGATCAAAGCCGATGGCGACGAACAGAAGCAGCATCGACAGGCCGGTGATGACTTCCGGCATGACCAGCGGCGCGTAGATCATTCCGGAAAACAGCATGCGGCCGCGAAAGCGCGTGTAGCGGGTCATGGCGAGTGCTGCCATCGTGCCAAACACCGTTGCGACCGTCGCCGAGATCAGGCCGACGCGAACGGTGACCCAGGCGGCATCCAGAAGCGCCTGGTTGTGGAGCAGCTGCACATACCATTTGGTCGAGAAACCGGCCCAGACAGTGACCAGCTTGGATTCGTTGAAGGAGAAGATCACCAGCAGCACGATCGGCAGGTACAGAAAGGCGAAGCCGAGGACGATGGAGGCGATATTGAAACGGGACCAGCGCTGCATGACTATCTCCCCTCGCTGTCGGCTTTGGCCTGGGCATGCTGGAAGAACATGATAGGCACCACGAGAATGAGCAGAAGGATAGTCGCCACGGCCGCGGAGACCGGCCAGTCACGATTGGCGTTGAACTCGTTCCACAAGGTCTTGCCGATCATCAATGTCTCGGACCCGCCGAGCAGGTCCGGGATAACGAATTCGCCGACGGCCGGAATGAAGACCAGCATGCAACCGGCAACGACGCCGGGCATCGACAGCGGGAATGTGACGCGCCAGAACGCCATGATCGGCGTGCAGCCGAGATCCTGGGCTGCCTCCGTCAGGCTGTGATCCATCTTTTCCAGTGACGAATAGATCGGCAGCACCATGAACGGCAGGTAGGAATAGACGATACCGATATAGATCGCCCAATTGGTGTTGAGGATGATCAGCGGCTGATCGATCACGCCAAGCGTCAGCAGCAGCTGATTGAACAGCCCCTCCGGCTTCAGGATAGCGATCCAGGCATAGACGCGGATCAGGAAGCTCGTCCAGAACGGCAGGATCACCAGCATCAACAGCGTCGGGCGGATGGTATTGGGCGCCTGCGCCATGCCATAGGCCACTGGATAAGCAATCAGCAGGGTCAGGAATGTCGAGACCGCGGCGATCCACACACTGGAGCCATAGGCCTTGGCGTAGAGCGCGTCCTCAGTCAGCCAGATGTAGTTGGCGATCGAGAACTGCTTGATATTGTCGATGAACCCGCCGATGCCGGATGCCAGATCGAACACCGGCAGATAGGGCGGCATGGCGACGGCGGTTTCCGACAGCGAAATACGGATAACGATGAAGAACGGAATGAGAAAGAAGAACAGCAACCAGGCATAGGGGATGATGATCACCAACCGGTTGAACAGGGCCGATCCGAATTTTGCCATGGCCTCAATCCTTCAGCACGACGCCGGCATTTTCATCGAAGGAAATCCAGACTTCCTGGTCGTAGCCGAGCGGGTCCTCCATGGCACGCACGGCATTCAGCGACGAAGCCTTGATCACCTTGCCGTCCTTCAGCTTGACGTGGAAAACCGTCATGTCGCCGAGATAGCCGATATCCCAGATTTCACCCTCGGCGGCATTGAGCGGCGCGCAGGCGGGCCGGTCGCGGCCAACACGGATCTTTTCCGGCCGGACGGCAAACCCGGCCTTGGCGCCGGCGGTTAGCGGTTCGGTTGAGGCGACGCGGACGGTGAAGCCTGATTGCGTGGCGATCTCGACGGTACCGTTGCCAGCGGACGAAACCGTGCCATCGAAAATATTCACGTCGCCGATGAAATCGGCCACGAAACGCGAGTTCGGCGCCTCGTAGATTTCCGGTGGGGTCGCCACCTGCACGACCTTGCCGTGCGCCATGACGGCGATGCGATCGGCCATGGTCATCGCCTCTTCCTGGTCATGGGTGACGACGACGAAGGTGAGGCCGAGTTCCTGCTGCAGGTCCATCAGTTCGAACTGGGTTTCCTCACGCAGCTTCTTGTCGAGTGCGCCCAGCGGCTCATCCAGCAAAAGCACTTTCGGGCGCTTGGCGAGCGAACGGGCGAGAGCCACGCGCTGGCGCTGGCCGCCGGAAAGCTGATGTGGCTTGCGCTTGGCGAACTTGTCGAGCTTGACCAGCTTCAGCATCTGGTCGACGCGTTTGGCGATATCGGCCTTCGGCATGCCGTCCTGCTTGAGACCGAAGGCGATATTGCTTTCAACCGTCATATGCGGAAACAGCGCATAGGACTGGAACATCATGTTGACCGGCCGCCTGTAGGGCGGGATGCCGGCAAGGCTTTGTCCGTCCAGGATGATCTCGCCCGAGGTCGGCTGTTCGAAGCCGGCCAGCATGCGCAGCAACGTTGACTTGCCGCAACCCGAAGCACCCAGCAGCGCGAAGAATTCGCGCGGGTAGATGTTCAGCGACAGGTCATCGACCGCGACGAAATCCCCGAACTTCTTGGTAACATTCTTGACGGCGATGAACGGTACGGAATTGGGATCAGCCCAAGGAGAAAAGGAACGCCGGATACTGCCAAGTGACTTCATCATCTATCCCCGAATGACATGCACAAACGGCGCCGTCCCCAGCGCCGCAAAAGAAAATTGCCCGGATTTTCAAGGATCCGGGCAATTCTTTTAGACTTACTGGCCGGTGACCACTTTGGTCCACATGCGCGTCAGCACGCGCTGCGATTTGGCGTCGAACGGCGTCGTCGTGAAGAGCTTTTTCATCACCTCTTCCGGCGGATAGATTGCCGTGTCGTCCATCACTTCCTTGCTGATGAACTGCTGCGATGCCTTGTTGCCATTGGCGTAGAAGACGACGTCGCTCGCCTTGGCGATGACTTCCGGTTTCATGATGTAGTTCATGAACTCATGTGCTTCGGCAAGGTGCGGCGCATCGGCCGGAATGGCCATCACGTCGAACCACATCTGCGCGCCTGTCGGGGGAATGGAATAGTCGATGGCCACGCCGGCCTTTGCTTCCGCCGCGCGATCGCGCGCCTGGAAGATGTCGCCGGAATAGCCAAGCGCAAGGCAGATATCGCCGTTTGCAAGCGCATTGATATATTCGGAGGAATGGAACTTGCGGATATAGGGCCGGATCTTCAGCAGCAGCTGCTCAGCCTTGGCAAGGTCTTCCGGCGCGTGGCTGTCGGGGTTGAGGCCGAGGTAGGCGAGGACCGACGGCACCACGTCGGTCGGAGAGTCAAGGATATGAATGCCGCAATCCTTGAATTTCGCCGCCACCTCCGGCTTGAACAGAACGTCCCAGGTCGGCTTCTCGTCCGTACCGAGAATAGCTTTCACCTTCTCGACATTGTAGCCGATGCCGGTGGTGCCCCACATATAGTCGATGGCGTATTCGTTGCCCGGATCGTAGGTGGCGACGCGGGTGGTGATCTCGTCCCACATATTGGACAGGTTAGGCAGCTTCGACTTGTCGAGCTTCTGGAAAACGCCGGCTGCGATCTGCCGCTGCAGGAAGGTCGCCGTCGGAACGACGACATCATAGCCGGTACCGCCTGCAAGCAGCTTGGTTTCGAGGATCTCGTTGGAATCGAAGACGTCGTAGACGACCTTGATACCGGTTTCCTTGGTGAAGTCTTCAAGAATGCTGGCGTCGATGTAATCGGACCAGTTGTAGACGTTGACCACCCGCTCCTGGGCGGTGGCAATCGTTGCGGATCCGGCAAGGATCAACGCGGCAAAGGCAGTGGCAATCGTACGCGACATGGAATTCCCCTTGGTTTTTATCGGGTCAGTCCAGGCACGCCGCCGTCGCCTACCTGTCTGTCCCTCCGTATGCGCGTTTGGAACGTAGGCATGTTTTCCAACAACCACAAGCGCTTTTACTGGTTCCACCCGAACCATTCAGCGCCATCTCAAATTTTATGGATAACCGGCAAAAACCGAGCCTTTTCAGTGTAGCATGGCCGCATGTCAGCCAACCCGGCCTGGCTTTGGCGCGGATTAACCGTAAGCTTAAATCGATCCTGAACCACGGCGTTTACGATTGCTTAACCATCCCCGGAATGCGATTTTCCGCCGCAACGGATATGCGTTCGGAGTTGGCCATCATAAGTGCGAAGTCGCAGCGGATCGATCCACGGGAGTCGAGGTGGCCGTCTCTGCTGCAGTCCCACAGGACGCTTCCTGCCATCGGTTTCCGCAAAGCTACTGATTACTGAAAATCAAACGCGCTCAAGCCCGTCACCATCTCATCCAGCCCAAGAGGCCGGGTGACCGGCGGTTCGGCGCGGGCAAGACAGCCCTGCCGCTCGCAGAGGCGGCAGGCGGTGCCGCCGGCGACGGTCGCAAGCGGGGCGCCGCCATAGACGGTCTCGGCCGCCTGGCTTGCGTCGCAGCCGATCAGGATTGCGGTGCGGCGAACACGCTCCTGAAAATTGGCCCGCGGCCCCTCGACGGTCCGGGCGATGGTCAAAAACTCCCCGCCTCCGGAAATCTCCACCCGGTCGGCAAGGACCTGACCGGCCTGAGAAAATGCCGTGTGGACATTGAGCTTGGGACAGTTGCCGCCAAAGCGCGCCTGCGGAAAACCTGACGCTCCGGCCCTACGCAACCGGTTGCCGGCATGATCGATCTCCATCAGGAAGAACGGCAGTCCCGAAGCACCGGGGCGCTGGAGCGTCACCAACCGGCTTGCCGCCTGCTCGAACGAGACCTGAAACCGGGCACTCAGGACGTCGATATCGTATTTCGCCCGCTGCGCTGCCGCCAGAAATCCGCCATAGGGCATCATGATCGCGTGCGCGGCATAACGCGCCAGTTCGAAGCGGCCGATGCGCCGCGCCTCGCCCGTCGAGAAGGCGAGCAGCTGTAAATCAGCGGCAATTGCCTCCGCAATGGCGATCTGCGCGGCCTCCATGGCGATCTCCCGCAGCTGATCCTGCGCCGACAGCCGTTCGGAGAGAAACAGCCGCATGGAATGGCGGTCGAAACGGCGGCGCAGGTCCGGCATGACATGCACGGGCAACGTCCGGACAGTCAGGCCATGCTCCTTGCGCAACCAGCCTTTCAATGCGCCTGAAAGATCGTCGCCGGGCGACAACTGCGCATGGAATGCTTCGGCAGCCTCATCGATCCCGGCAAAATAATGCGGCCGGTTTTCGAAGATGTCACGGACCTCGTCCATCGGCAGGCGCGCGTCCGACAGCGCCGCCATGTGCCCCTGTCCGGAGAGGAGCGCACTCAGGTCCTTCAGCCTCAGGGATTGTTCGCGATAGGCGCGGTACAGCTTGAGCACGCCCATCGCGGCGTTGGGTGCGGCCTCCGCCACCTCGATCAGCTCCTGATCGCCCGGCAACTCGCCCGACAGCAACGGATCGGCGAACACCTCGCGCAATTGCGTGACGCTGCCGGTCGCCTCGCCCTGCAACTCGTCGAGATCGACCTTGTAGACCGAGGAGAGCTTCAACAAAAGCTGCACCGTCAGGGGCCGCTGATTGCGCTCGATCAGGTTCAGATAGGACGGCGAGATGCCGAGCGCCTCCGCCATCGCCGTCTGCGTCAGCGACAACCCATTGCGGATACGCCGCACGCGGGCACCGGCAAAAATCTTGTTCTCAGCCATTTGTCATGCCTTTTACAATTTTTACCGGGAACCATCGGTTTACATAATTTACAAAATTACAGAACCATTTTGTAAAAGACAAGACATGATAACCCTTTTCAGAGAAGCAGCAATCCTTTTGTTCTGGCGGCATTGTGCGCCGCATTGTAAAGATAGTCACATCAAATTCGACGAATGAACGGTGTTGAACCAAAGTCGAATACCGTTTCTAAAACTGCAGGAGGATGCTTATGACTGATTTTTACAACCTCGTTCCCGGCGCTCCAGAAGGCCGCTTCGACGGTCTCGACCGGCCTTACACGACTGAAGACGTCAAGCGGCTGCGCGGCTCCGTCCAGATCCGGCATACGCTGGCCGAAATGGGCGCCAACCGGCTGTGGCAGCTGATCCACGAGGAAGATTTCGTCAATGCGCTGGGTGCCATGACGGGCAACCAGGCGATGCAGCAGGTTCGCGCCGGTTTGAAGGCGATCTACCTTTCCGGCTGGCAAGTTGCCGCCGACAGCAACACCGCATCGTCGATGTATCCCGACCAGTCGCTCTATCCCGCCAATGCGGCACCGGAACTGGCAAGGCGCATCAACAGGACATTGCAGCGCGCCGACCAGATCGAAATCTCGGAGGGCAAGGGCCTTTCGGTCGATACCTGGTTCGCCCCGATCGTTGCCGACGCCGAGGCCGGGTTCGGCGGACCGCTCAATGCCTTCGAGATCATGAAGGCCTTCATCGAGGCGGGTGCTGCCGGCGTCCACTATGAAGACCAGCTGGCATCGGAAAAGAAGTGCGGCCATCTCGGCGGCAAGGTTCTGATCCCGACGGCGGCCCACATCCGCAACCTCAACGCTGCGCGCCTCGCTGCCGACGTCATGGGCACGCCGACATTGGTGATCGCCCGCACGGATGCCGAAGCGGCCAAGCTCCTGACTTCCGATATCGACGAGCGCGACCGGCCCTTTGTCGATTATGACGCCGGGCGCACCACGGAAGGCTTCTATCAGGTCAAGAACGGCATCGAGCCCTGCATCGCCCGCGCCATTGCCTATGCGCCGCACTGCGACCTGATCTGGATGGAGACCGGCAAACCGGATCTCGAACAGGCCCGCAAGTTTGCCGAGGCGGTACACAAGGCGCATCCGGGCAAGAAGCTTGCCTACAACTGCTCGCCGTCGTTCAACTGGAAGAAGAACCTCGACGATGCAACGATTGCCAAGTTCCAGCGGGAACTGGGCGCCATGGGCTACAAGTTCCAGTTCATCACGCTTGCCGGCTTCCATCAGCTGAACTTCGGCATGTTCGAACTGGCGCGTGGCTACAAGGACCGGCAGATGGCTGCGTACTCGGAGCTCCAGGAGGCCGAATTCGCCGCCGAGGTCAACGGCTACACAGCGACCAAGCACCAGCGCGAAGTCGGCACCGGCTATTTCGACGCCGTGTCGATGGCGATTACCGGCGGCAAGTCGTCGACCACCGCCATGCATGAATCGACCGAACACGAACAATTCCGCCCGGCGGCGGAGTAACAAGATTCCCCTTCCTTCCGAAAGGCCGGGAGGGGAACCGAAAATGCCCTTCAAGAACCCCATACAAGAGGAGAAATGCGATGACAGTCCAGACACGCGTCAAGGAACGGGCCGAGGAACAGTCCTCTGCCATGACCCCGGAACAGCAGGCAATGATCCGCATGGTCGCCAACGACCTGCACAGGCTCAACCAGGCCGTCATGAAGGCCGTGGACGCCGGCGTCTCCGTCGAACTCGTCCGTTCGGCCCGCCATCATGGCGGCGAAGGGAATTGGGGCGATCTTCTGATCCCTGTCATCGTCACGCAGGGGCGCGGTTGAAGGGAAGAGCAGCCGCACCCTTGAAACCGGCGGGGCAAAACCCGCCGGTTTCTCTTATCGAGAGGCGAGAGAGCCTAAAGCGGGTCGCGATCTTTTAGTCCCGCTTCCGGCGTTTTAGGTCTTTGATTTTACGCATGTCGTCGCGCCCGGACATACTCCGGATGCCATCGCTGATCCGGCTGTGCGGGAAGAAGCCGGCCCCGACATCGCCGGGCGAATGTCAGGTCGTCCGGCTGGGGCGCTTTCCGGCGATGAGGTCTGCATGGCTTTTCAACAGCCGGTAGAGCCGATCGCTGACGGTGCGGATTTCCCGGCGATGGCGATCCTCGCTGTTGGTGACGATCCACTGGCTGTGGCGAAGAGATTTCAGCTCGTCGCCAGCCCGCTCCAGGCCAGAATCGAGATCGCCGACGAAACAGGGCAGCACCGCCTGGCCGGCGCCAGCGCGAACCAGATCGAGCAGCGAACGCGGCCGGCTGACAATGACAGCGATCGCAGCACCGGCGTTTTCATGCGGCCAGCGCAAATAGGGCGAGACCGCATCTTCCTCTGATACCGCCAGCCAGGAAGTCGCAAGGCCGTCTGGCGCATTGCGCTGGCGATAGGCCGCATAGGCCACCTCGCCCGCATGGCGGCGGGCAAGATTTGGCTCATCCGGCAACACTGCACGGATTCCGACATCGTGTTCACGATGCGCCAGCGTCGCCCGGCGCTCCGAAACGGACATATCGAGCCGGAAACCATCCCTGTCGCTACGGATCGCCTGAATATTCTCGCAAACCAGCCAGGTTCCCCAGGTGCCGGCCATCAGCCGGACCACCGATGCGCCATGAGCCTCCTGCCGCCAGCCATCGACCTTGCGAACGACGGCATCCATGGCCTGCAAATGCTCGAAAAGAGCCTGCCCGTCGGCCGTCAGCCGGTAACCGGTCTGGCTGCGCGAAAACAGCTGCCGGCCGATCCCCTGTTCAAGCTCGAGCACCCGGCGGCCGACCGTGGCGGGGCTGAGACTGCTGACCTGAGCAGCGCCGGTCAGCCCGCCATGGCGCGCGACAGCCAAAAATATCTGATAGGCATCCCAGGCTATGTCTTTCATAATTGAAAAACATACTGCGGTTTCTTGCGTTTATAAACTGATTTCTGAAGCATAGGTTTGCGGCGTTAACGGAGCGCGGCCAGACTGCCTCCTCATCCCAGATTGAAGAAAGTTGGCAGCGGGACATCCGGTCCGGCCACGGCTTTCTGTTGCCGAAGGAGACCTGCGATGCCAGAGATGATGGGAATAGTTTTGTTGGCGGACTTGCTGGCGAAAGACGGGCGCAAGCCGCACGAATTCCAGGAGGTGATCAACCGGAACCGCCTGTCCAGCAGGGTTTCTGCGGCTGTGAAGCAGTTTCGCCGGCGCTGGACGCGATAAACCGCAAATGAGAAGCCCGGCGATTTTACAGCGCCGGGCTCTCTTCGTGTCTGGAAAGTCTGCTAGATCAGGCGGCGCGGCCGACCCGCCGGCGGGTATCGACCGGCTCCAGGCGGAACTGTTCGACCAGCATCATTAACGTATCGGCCTGGTTGGCGAGTTCGCGGCTGGCGCTGGTCGCCTGATCGACCATGGTGGCGTTCTGCTGGGTCATCTGGTCCATCTGGTTGACCGAACCATTGACCTCGTGCAGGGCGGCGGCCTGGTCGCGGCTGGCGGTGGCGATCATTTCCACATGGCTGCTGACCGAGACGATCTGCTGGCTGATTGAAGCCAGAACGGCACCGGTTTCCTGAACCAGTTGCGATCCGGAATTGACCTCGTTTGCGGACTTGTTGATCAGGCCCTTGATCTCGCGGGCGGCTCCCGCCGAGCGCTGGGCAAGCTCGCGGACTTCCTGCGCAACCACCGCAAAACCCTTGCCCGCATCCCCGGCGCGCGCTGCCTCGATACCGGCATTGAGCGCCAGAAGATTGGTCTGGAAGGCAATCTCGTCGATGACGTCGATGATCTGCTCGATCTGGCGCGAGGCATCCTCGATGCGGCCCATGGCGGCGATGGCATTGCTGACGACGACGGCGGAACTGTCGGCGCTCTTCTTGGTATGGGTCACGGCGACATTGGCCTCGTGCGCCCGTTCGGCCGACGAGCGGACCGTGACGGTGATCTGATCGACGGCGGCTGCCGTTTCTTCCAGAGACGCAGCCTGCGCCTCGGTGCGCTTCGATAGCGAATCCGCCGACACATGCATGTCGTTGCCGCTGCGCTGGATCGACAGGGCATTGTTGCGGATCTGCAAAAGCGTGTCCTGCAGGCGGATCAGCGAACCGTTGAAGTCCATGCGCAACTGTTCGAGACGGCCGGTGAACGGCGTTTCGATCTGCTGGGAAAGATCACCCTGCGCCAGACGGCCGAGACCGGCGGCGAGCTGGCTGACAGCGAAATCGATCTGGCTGTCGAGGGCGCGCTTTTCCGTGTCGTTGCGGGTGCGCTCGGCGTCGGCCTGAGCGCGCTGCTCCTCGCTTTCCGCTTCGATGCGCACCTTGGAAAGCGCGTTTTCCTTGAAGATGCCGAGCGCCCGGGCCATGTCGCCGATCTCGTCGCGACGGCCACCGCCATCGATCGAGGTATCCAGCGCGCCGTCAGCCAGGCGGCGCATGGCAGCGGTGATCTGGCCAATCGGACCCTTCAGCGTCAGCACCAGCGCGCCGCCGGCCAGAAGTGCAATCAGGATGCCAACGACGGTTGCAAACACCGAAACCTGATTGGCCTTGTCGCGCTCGACCGAAGCCGTGGTCTTCTGGCCTTCGGCAAAGGCCGTCAACTGACCCCAGATATTGTCGATTTCGGCCGCGGCGGCCGTGAATTCCGCCTCGCGCTTCTGGCTGGTCGCGACCAGAGCCATGCTGTCCTGATCCATTTTCCCGATGATCGGCTTCAGCGAGCCGACCAGATCGGTGAAGAATTTCAGGTCGCCGGCCGTCTGTGCCAGGCTCTGCACATCCTGCCCCATGATGGAGAATTCGCGGGCCAGGCGCTTGCGGCCTTCCTCATCGGATTTTTCAAGGAAGCTCGCAGCCGCGATGCGGATGGAATAGACCGAATTGACCAGCTTGCGGGTATCGGTGAGCACGGTCGCTGCCTTGACCAGCGGCGCATCGAGCTTGCCGAAGGTGGCGGTGGCGTCGCGCATCTTCACGGTCGCGGCTGTCTGCAGCTGGATGCTGTTCTGGCGGAAGCGGGCAACCAGCCGGCCGACCGCCGTTGCATTTTCTTCGCTGAGATCGCCCGTGTCGATCAGCGCCTTCATCTCGGCGACTGTCTTCTTGAACGTCTCGGCAACCGCCTTCTGGTTTGCCGGCAGGCCGGAGGCGATCTTGCGCTGGACCTTGGTCAGTTCGCCGTAGGAAGCACCGGCAAGCTTGATTTTCTCTTCCGGCGTCGCAGCCTTGGCAAAGGCCGACATGAAGGCGACAAGCGTATCGCTCGACGACGTCAGCCGGTCGGCTTCCCGCAGGATCGATTTTGCCGCCTCTTCATCCTTGCGGACCATGCGCTCCATCTTGGTCGCCTCTTCCAGCACCTTCATCTGCTCGCCGAGCAGGCTGCCGAGGCTGGCGGAGATGGATTTGCGCAGCGCCACCTCTTCTTCATAAAGCGTCCAGAGCTGGCCGACGCGGTCACCGATCTTGGTGCTGCCCTCAACGGCTTCCTGCAGCTGCAGGCGTCCCTCCTCGTCGCTGACCTGTGCCAGCGTGTCCGACAGCACCACCTGCTGTGCTTCCAGCTTTCCCACAACCGCCTGCCGGGTTTCCTCGGACGTATTCTGAAGGAAAGCGTTCATGCCGGCATAGACATCCTTGAAGCCGCTCAGCGACTGGAGAACGCTGTTGGATATCTCCATCCGTCCCTGCAGCAAGCCGGACGCATAAAGCCCGGTAATGCCGACCGCACAGATGCTGACGACGAAGGGCAGGATGAACAGCAGCACCTTGGTCTGGATTTTGAAGCGGGCAAGAATCTTGTCGATGAACATGAACGCACCTTGGCTCGCAGCCTGCGTCCGCCCTCCTCAAGCCCTGACAGGCTTCCCCGGTACGCCAACAAGCTGGTGAATTTGACTGAAATCATACGGCGCATCGCCGTCAGCCTGCCTGGCATTCATTGCATGACCGCCTCTTCGCCGAGGCAAAATCACGGCAGACTCCGTTGCGGCACAGTCTTCGATGGGAACGATTAATATTTGAATAAGTATGACTTAAATCGTTTCAGTTGCATCGAATAAAAGGGAATGGGCGGCGTTTGGGCGCAGACGTGCAGCACTTGGCTCGCGCGTCGGCGCGGCGAAAGGCCAGCAGCGAGACAGGCGAAACGCTGGGTAGTCGTTGGTTCAGAAGGACCAGAAGGAAGGAAGTGCAGCGATTGCGGCAAGCGCGCAAACGGCGATCGCGGCGGCTCGGATCAACAGTGACTTCCGCGCGTTGCTTTCATCCGCTTTCGCAATGGCGATGGCGCGGGCTTTGGAACGGTTACGTGACTGATTCATGGCATCATGTCCTTTCGACCTGAAACAACAATAGACCCGGATGAACCGGACCGCCAGCCACTTCATGTTGCAACTGCTCACGAAAGGAAAAAAATGTCACTTTTTTGAAACATTTCTCGAAAAGCGCATCTTTTCTGTCTCATGAAGCCGTTGTGCCGGCAGAGGAAACAGGTTCCGCCAGATGTCTTAACAATCGCTGAAGCCCGCGCGCTTTGCGCCGGTCATGCCGCCTGACCTGCCGAAAAGCCCGATGCCCAGGCCCACTGGAAATTATAGCCACCAAGCCAGCCGGTGACATCGACGCATTCGCCGATGAAATAGAGGCCCGGAACGTCACGCGCCTGCATGGTGCGGGAATCCAGTGCCCTGGTGTCGATACCGCCCAGCGTCACCTCGGCAGTGCGGTAGCCTTCCGAGCCGGCGGGCGTAATCGCCCAGTCCTTGATGTTGAGACAAAAGGCGTCGATGGCCTTGTCGGAGAGATCGGCAAGCGGCCGGTTGTTGAGCCCGGCGGTTTCGGAAAAGAACTGCGCCAGCCTTTTCGGCAAATGATCGGCAAGCGCCGTCTGGAGGGCCTGGCGGCCATTTTCCTTGCGCGCAACCTTCAAGAGAGCAGCGATATCAACATCCGGCAACAGGTTGAGGCGGATGTCGCCGCCCTCACGCCAGTAGGAGGATATCTGCAGGATAGCCGGACCGCTCAGGCCGCGATGGGTGATCAGCAAGGCTTCCTCAAACACGGTCTTGCCTGATCGCGCCTGCGCCTCGACGGCAACGCCGGCAAGTGCGCTCAGGCTCTCAAGCTGTGCCGGGTCGAGCGTCAGCGGCACCAGCGCCGGCCGGGTCTCGATCTGCGGCAGGTTAAACTGCTCGGCGATTTTATAGGCGAAACCGGTCGCTCCCATCTTCGGGATCGATTTGCCGCCGCTGGCGACGATCAGCGATGAACAATCGAGCGCGCCATCCGCCGTGACGATCCGAAAACTGGACACGGTTTTCTCGACCGTCTGGATCTGCGCGCCAAGCCGCATCACCGCGCGGGCTTGCTTCATCTCCGTCAGGAGCATGCGAATAATGTCCTTGGCGCTCTCATCGCAAAACAGCTGGCCAAGCGTCTTTTCATGCCAGGCGATGCCATAGCGATCGACCAGACCGATAAAATCCTGCGGCGTATAGCGCGCCAGAGCCGACTTGCAGAAATGCGGATTGGCCGAGAGGAAGTTCTTCGGGGCCGCATGAATATTGGTGAAGTTGCAACGGCCGCCGCCCGAGATGCGGATCTTTTCGCCCGGCGCCTTGGCATGATCGAGCACGCAGACGCGGCGGCCGCGCTTGCCCGCCTCGATCGCCGCCATCATGCCGGCTGCCCCTGCCCCGATTATCACCACGTCGAATTGTTCGGCCAAAACATCCATTCCCGTTTCAGTTTTCTTTCAAAGGCAGGCGCGCCAAAGTCAATCGCTCTTGCTGCGATGAGCGCGAATACAGTCTGTACGGGACGAAAAGTCCCGGTTTTCACCCTAGCCAATTGCCAAACTGTGGCTATGATGCCCCATCCGAACCCAAAACCGGTGATTTATGCCCGTTAGAAGAAATGCTGCCCAACCAACTGCAAGGACTGTCAAGAGCTCGAAAATCCCCGCCGCACTGCAAGCTCCACGCGGAGTGAAAACCTGGAAGGAAGCCGCCGACTGGTTGAAGATCCGCGGCATCGAAGATATCGAATGCATCACACCCGACATCGCCGGCGTTCCGCGCGGCAAGATGATGCCGTCTTCGAAATTTACCTCCAACACCTCCCTTGCCCTGCCCTCGGCGATCTACCGCCATACGATTTCCGGCGAGTATCCCGAAGAGACGGGCAACTTCCGATATGACAGCCGCGACAGCGACATCAAGCTGGTGCCCGACCTTTCGACCCTTTCGGTCGTCCCCTGGGAAACCGATCCGACGGCGCAGGTGATCTGCGACATTGCGGGGTCGCAGGGCGAAAAAGTTCCCTATACGCCGCGCAATGTCCTCAAGCATGTGCTCGACCTCTATAACCAGAGAGGCTGGAAGCCTGTCGTCGCGCCGGAAATCGAATTCTATCTGGTCGCCAAGAACGAGGACCCGGATTATCCGCTGCATCCGCCGAAGGGCCGCTCCGGCCGCGCCATCCAGGGCGGACAGGGCTATTCGATCGCCGGCGTCAACGAATTCGACGAACTGATCGACGACATCTACCATTTCTCGGAAAAGCAGGGCCTGGAGATCGACACGCTGATCCATGAGGAAGGCCCGGCGCAGCTGGAAATCAACCTTCGCCACGGCGATCCGATCGAGCTTGCCGACCAGGTCTTCATGTTCAAGCGGACCATCCGCGAGGCGGCGCTGAAGCACGGCATCTACGCCACCTTCATGGCCAAGCCGATGCAGGCACAGGCCGGTTCGGCCATGCATATTCACCAGTCGATCATCGAAGTGAACACCGGCCGCAACCTGTTTTCCAATGCCGATGGCTCGGCGTCGAAGGAGTTCTTCTCCTTCATCGGCGGCATGCAGAAATATATCCCGAAGGCCCTGTCGATGATGGCGCCTTACGTGAACTCGTATCGCCGCCTGACGCCCGACATGTCGGCGCCGGTCAACAATGCCTGGGGCTACGACAATCGCACCACGGCCTTCCGCGTACCGGTTTCCGAACCGGTTGCCCGGCGGGTGGAAAACCGGCTGCCCAGTTCAGATGCCAATCCGTACCTGGCACTCGCGGCATCGCTTGGCTGCGGTTACCTCGGCATTGTGGAAGCGTTGGAACCCTCGGCACCGTCCGATGACAACGTCAATGGCGGGACAATCGACCTGCCGCGCGGGTTGCTGGAAGCGGTATCCCTCCTGGAATCAGAGCCCGCCTTTGCCGAGATCTTCAGCCCGGAATTCATCGCCATCTATGGTGGCGTGAAGCGCGGCGAGTTCGAAACCTTCATGCAGGTGATCAGCCCCTGGGAGCGCGAATTCCTGCTTCTCAATGTCTGACACGAAAGGCACAGCCATGCCTTGGCAAAGCCCGATCTCGCCGGGGATCTCCTGGTATGAGTCACAAGTCCGCGAGCGGGCGGAATATCCTGCCCTCTCCGGCTCGGTGGAGACCGATGTCGCCATCGTCGGTGGCGGCTTCACCGGTCTTCAGGCGGCTTACAACCTTGCACTGAAGGGTACCCGCGTCACGCTGATCGATGCCTGCCGCTTCGGCGACGGTGCGTCAGGCCGCAATGGCGGCCAGCTCGGCACCGGCCAGCGCTGGTCTCCCGAAGAGATGGAAGGAACGCTCGGCTTCGAGCGGTCCAAGGCTTTGTTCGACCTGGCAGAAGATGCCAAGAAACATCTTCTCGATTTCGCATCCCTCCATGACATCGATATCGAATTTGTTCCGGGCCAGCTCAATGTCTGCCATAAGCAGCGCCTGGAGAAGGACTATCGCGACAGTGTCGAGATCGCCGCGACGCGCTATGGCTACGCCCACCAGAGCTTCATGGACCGGAATGAAACCGTGGAACGGCTCGGTTCCAAGCGCTATCTGTTCGGCATCCGCGATACCGGCACCGGCCATATCCAGCCGATGAAACTTCTGGTCGGCCTGGCAAAGCAGGCGGCGCTTGCCGGCGCCTCGCTGCATGAACAGACCAAGGCACTTAAGGTCAACCAGGCCGGCGGCCGGGTGACCATCGAAACGGACAAGGGCACCATCCGCGCCGACCGCGCACTGATCGCCTGCAACGGCTATATCGGCAATCTCGAACCGGTCACGGCACGGCATGTCATGCCGATCCGCTCGTTCATCGGCGCCACCAAGGTTCTCACCGATTTCCCCGATGTGCTGCCCGGCGGCGAGGCTGTTGCCGATTCGCGCTTCGTGGTGCGCTATTTCCGCAAATCGAAGGACGGCCGGCTGCTGTTCGGTGGCCGCGAGGCCTATACGGCGGACAATCCGCGCGATATTTCCGACCATATCCGCCGCCAGATCAGTGAAATCTATCCATCGCTGGCGAATATCGAGATGACCCATGCCTGGGGTGGCTCGGTCGGTATCACCCTGCCGCGCCAGCCCTTCGTGCGCGAAGTCATGCCCGGCGTCACCTCGATCGGCGGCTATTCCGGCCATGGCGTCATGCTGTCAAACTATTGTGGCAAGCTCTATGCCGACATGGTGACCGGCAACCGCTCAGACCTCGACCTGTTCAGGGAGCTGAACATTCCGGCATTCCCCGGCGGCACGCGGTTCCGCTCCGTGCTTTTGTTCGTCGCACTCAGCTGGTATGCCTTGCGCGACAAATTTTAAAAGCCACACCCTGAAAGGCGGACGAAACGCATTTTGTTGCGTCGCACCCTAGCGCTTTTAAATCGATTAGATTATACACTCCTCAGACCAGAACGAGATCGAGATTCTCATGAGCAGCCAGATCATTCCTGTGGAACCCTTTGACTATGTGGTTTTCGGAGGCACCGGCGACCTTGCCGAACGCAAATTGCTTCCTGCCCTTTATCATCGCCAGCTGGATGGCCAACTCACCGATCCGACCCGCATCATCGGTGCATCGCGCAGCGTGCTCAGCCACGACGAGTACCGCAAGTTTGCGACCGATGCCCTCAAGGAACACCTGAAGGCAGGCGAGTACGACGAGGCGCAGGTCAAGACGTTTACCGACCGGCTTTTCTACGTGCCGGTCGATGCCAAGACGGACAATGGCTGGGATCAGCTGAAGGCGCTTCTGGACGAAGGCAAGGACCGCGTCCGCGCCTTCTATCTCGCCGTCGCCCCGGCGATCTTCGGCGATATCTCGGAAAAGATCCGCGACCACAAGCTGATCACCAAGACGACGCGCATCGTCGTCGAAAAGCCGATCGGCCGTGATCTTGCCTCTGCGCTCGAACTCAACGACACGATCGGCAAGGTGTTCAAGGAAGACCAGATCTTCCGTATCGACCACTATCTCGGCAAGGAAACCGTGCAGAACCTGATGGCGCTGCGCTTTGCCAACACGCTTTACGAACCGCTGTGGAACTCTTCCTATATCGACCATATTCAGATCACCGTTGCCGAGGCGGTCGGGCTGGAAAGCCGTGCAGGCTACTACGACAAGGCCGGCGCGCTGCGCGACATGGTGCAGAACCATATCCTGCAGCTTCTCTGCCTGGTGGCCATGGAAGTTCCGCCGTCGATGAACGCGGAAGCCGTGCGCGACGAAAAGCTGAAGGTGCTGCGCGCGCTGAAGCCGATCAATCCCGGCAATGTCGAGAAAAGGACGGTGCGCGGCCAGTACAAGGCTGGCGCGTCTGCCGGCGGCGCGGTCAAGGGTTACCTTGAGGAACTCGAAGGCGGCGTGTCCAACACCGAGACCTTTGTCGCCATCAAGGCCGAGATCAACAACTGGCGCTGGGCGGGCGTGC
This sequence comes from Pararhizobium sp. YC-54, assembly GCF_025847205.1. GTDB lineage: Bacteria > Pseudomonadota > Alphaproteobacteria > Rhizobiales > Rhizobiaceae > Pararhizobium. The sequence continues at coordinate 105,057 of NZ_JAOYTH010000005.1, forward strand.
CCTTCTACATCCGCACCGGCAAGCGCATGGCCGGCCGCATGTCGGAAATCGTCATCACCTTCAAGCCGATCCCGCATTCGATCTTCGACGAGGCTGCCGGCCGGATCGAGGCCAACCAGCTGATCATCCGCCTGCAGCCGGACGAAGGTGTCAAGCAGTCGCTGATGATCAAGGACCCGGGTCCGGGCGGCATGCGCTTGCGCAATGTTTCGCTCGACATGACTTTCGCCGAAGCCTTCAACGCCCGCAGCGCCGACGCCTATGAACGGCTGCTGCTCGACGTGGTGCGCAACAACCAGACACTGTTCATGCGCCGCGACGAAGTCGAGGCCGCATGGCGCTGGATCGATCCGATCCTGAAATCCTGGGAGGCTGTCAACCAGCAGGTTCAGTCCTATACCGCCGGCACCTGGGGACCGAGCCAGGCCATTGCGCTCATCGAGCGTGACGGCCGCACATGGCATGAAGTGATCTGAGGACAAGGGCCATGACGGCTGCGATGCATGTATTTGACAATGGTGCGGCCCTTGCGGACGGCCTGGCAGACGCCGTGGCGGCTGCCCTGTCCGCAGCGATTGCAGAACGCGGCGAAGGCAACATTGCCGTCTCCGGCGGCTCGACCCCGAAGGCGTTTTTCAAGGCACTGTCCGGCAAGACGATCGATTGGCCGAAGGTGACGGTGACGCTGATCGATGAACGCTTCGTAGAGCCGGACAGCGACCGTTCGAACGAAAAGCTTGTCAAAGACAACCTGCTGATCAATGCCGCCGCTTCGGCCTCCTTCCAGCCGCTCTATTATCCGACGGCAGCGCCTGAAGAGGCCGCAGCAGCCGCCACGAAGCAGACCGCCGGCATCGGCTGTCCGTTCGATGTGGCCATCCTCGGCATGGGCGGCGACGGACATACGGCTTCGTTCTTTCCGGGCGGTTCGCGCCTGGCCGAGGCGCTTGACCCCGCCACGCCGCGCGGCGTGATGACGATGGAAGCCGAAGGTGCGGGCGAGCCGCGCCTGACATTCACATTCTCCAGCCTTCAGGATGCCCGACTTCTGGTGCTCCATATCGAGGGAGTGGCCAAGAAGGACGTTCTTGCCAAGGCCGAAGCGCCCGGCGACGAGGCGGAGATGCCGATCCGGGCGATATTGCGCCGGGCCGCCTCGCCGCTTCAGATCTACTGGGCACCTTAAAGCGCGTCGCGATCTTTCGCTTCCTGCGCTTTAGGCCTTTGACTTTACGCATGCCGTTACCGCAAAACCGCTGCACATTTTTGCGCGACATGCTTTTAGCCCGAAATCCGGGGACCCAAGACCCGGATAACCGAAACCATGCAGACCACAGGAGTGCCGAACACTCCGGAAGAGGATTGCCATGTCCGCCGACAGCCGTATTGCCGCGATCACCGCCCGTATCGTCGAACGCTCAAAGCCCTATCGCGAGCCTTATCTGGCCCGCGTTCGCTCGGCTGCGTCCAAGCGCGTCACCCGTTCGGTTCTTGGCTGCGGCAACCTTGCCCATGGCTTCGCCGTCTGTTCCCCCTCCGAAAAGGTGGCGCTTTCCGGCGACGAGGTGCCGAACCTCGGCATCATCACCTCTTATAATGACATGCTATCGGCCCATCAGCCGTTCGAAACCTATCCGGCACTGATCCGCCAGGCGGCCCACGAAGCCGGCGGCGTCGCGCAGGTCGCAGGCGGCGTGCCGGCCATGTGCGACGGCGTCACCCAGGGCCAGCCCGGCATGGAACTGTCGCTGTTTTCCCGCGACCTGATCGCCATGGCGGCCGGCGTCGGCCTCTCGCACAACATGTTCGACAGCACCGTGTATCTCGGCGTCTGCGACAAGATCGTTCCCGGCCTGATGATCGCCGCGATGACCTTCGGCCACCTGCCCGCCGTGTTCATTCCGGCCGGACCGATGACGACAGGCCTGCCGAACGACGAAAAATCCCGCGTCCGCCAGCTGTTTGCCGAGGGCAAGATCGGCCGCGACGAGTTGCTGGAAGCGGAATCGAAGTCCTATCACGGTCCCGGCACCTGCACCTTCTACGGCACGGCCAATTCCAACCAGATGCTGATGGAGATCATGGGCTTCCACCTGCCCGGCGCCTCTTTCATCAATCCGGGCACACCGCTACGCGACGCGCTGACCCGCGAAGCCACCAAGCGCGCACTGGCGATCACCGCACTCGGCAACGAATTCACCCCGGCCGGCGAAATGATCGACGAGCGCTCGATCGTCAATGGCGTCGTCGGCCTGCATGCGACCGGTGGCTCGACCAACCACACGATGCATCTTGTCGCCATGGCCCGTTCGGCCGGCATTGCCTTGACCTGGCAGGATATTTCCGAGCTTTCCGACGTCATTCCTCTGCTTGCCCGCGTCTATCCGAACGGTCTTGCCGACGTGAACCATTTCCACGCGGCCGGCGGCATGGGCTACCTGATCAGCCAGCTGCTGAAGCACGGCCTGCTGCATGACGACGTTCGCACCGTCTTCGGCCAGGGGCTCGACGCCTATGCGATCGACGTCAAGCTGGGCGCGAACGGCACCGTCGCCCGCGAACCGGCGCCGGAGCAGAGCCACGATCCGAAGGTGCTTTCGACCGTCGAACATCCTTTCCAGCATTCCGGCGGCCTGAAGATGCTGACCGGCAATCTCGGCAAGGCCGTCATCAAGATTTCGGCGGTCAAGCCGGAGCGCCACGTCATCGAGGCCCCGGCCAAGATCTTCCACGACCAGGCGGAACTCAATACCGCCTTCAAGGAAGGCAAGCTGGAAGGCGATTTCGTCGCCGTCGTCCGTTTCCAGGGACCGAAGGCCAACGGCATGCCGGAACTGCACAAGCTGACGACCGTGCTCGGCATCCTGCAGGACCGTGGCCAGACCGTGGCACTCGTCACCGACGGCCGCATGTCGGGCGCTTCCGGCAAGGTGCCGTCGGCGATCCACATGACGCCGGAAGCCAAGGATGGCGGACCGATCTCCAAGATCCGCGAAGGCGACATCATCCGGCTCGATGCCATCCACGGCACGATCCAGGTGCTGGTCGATGCAGCAGAACTGGCCGGCCGGGCTCCGGCCGAGGCCGATCTGTCCGGCAACGAATTCGGCATGGGACGCGAGCTGTTTGCCCCGTTCCGCGCGGCAACGGGCTCTGCCGATCACGGCGCCAGCGTCTTCTTTCACTGAAATCGGAAGCTCTCGACGGCAAATCGAGAGCTATTCTCTATCCTGATTCACGGCAGCGGCCCCGGATGCATGTCGCTGCGGCCGTCATAGCGTTCGATGTTCAGTTCGAAGATATCGATGCCTTCGATGCACCGGGCATTGACCGACACTTTTTCACCGGGATAGCCGCTGCGCATCAAGGCAACGCCGCAGGTCGGGCAGAAATGATGGCCTTCGGTGATGCAGCGCCAGACATAGGTGGACATGCGCCGTTTCTCGCCGACGAGTGTCACCTTGCTGGCGGCAACTTTCCAATGCAGGAAGCCCGAGCGCCGGCAGGTCGAACAATTGCATTCGACCAGTTCGGAAATGTCCTCATCGACTTCAAGGCAGAAATCGCCGCAATGACAGGAAAGGCGATAGGGTCGTTTCATCGTTCATCCTCTCGCTTTATCAAGGATCAACGATGGAAATCCATAAGATGGCTCATACTGGCCTTTCGGCAAGACGCGGGCCGAAGAGCGATGGTCGCACCGGTCAAGGGACGCAACGACGCCGAAAGGCCAGTATGAGCCACCTTCGGTCGGCTTCTCATCGTCTCCGGCGGCGTCGAGGCTCTTGCACGATGCTTTTGCATCGTGACTGCGACCTTCTCCTGGCCGGAAACGAAGATCGAGCCGATCCTATGGATCTCCATCGTTGATCCTTGGTATTAGTCACTCGGCCCTATCAATCCGCCTCCTGCCGGCGAAGTCAAGCACAGCCGACATCAGACCGCCGGCATGCTCCCCGCAAGGGAAGAGAAAGCCGGACGCAATCCCAATAATGAGGCGGCAAGAGATCAGCTGTAGATGTCGAGAACCCGATTGCGATGATTGGGGTGCGTCGAATAGACGAAGATGCGATTGAGATCGCGCTCCGACATCAAACGCAGGAAGCGCGCCTCGATGATGTTGTTGGCATGCACACGCTTGACGATGCAGCCGACCATGCCGATGCGGGCACTGGGAACATCCAGATAGAAATTCTGCGGCAGCTTGAACTGCGTGGCGATGCCGAGAACGGCGCTGCTTTTCGATATTTTCAACAGTTCGCAGCGGCGCGAAGTGAGATTGAGCATGCCGTTTTCGGTATATTCGATCCGGGCATCATTGCGGGTATCCTCCATCGGGAAGTTGGCTTCCCGATCGTACATGAAGGACTCTTCCCTGCTGAGATATGTCGGTTTATCGGATGCCTGTCCCCGCATCTTTCTGCTCCATGCGCGTTTGTTTTTTGAAACATTAGCGGCGGAGATTTAACAGAGCGTGAGTCAGCGACCGATTCTGGCACAGCGCACTCAAAAAACCGCCCGGAAACACAGCCCAGGCGGATCTTAAACACAGTTCCGGCTCTACGCGCGGTAGCTTTTCCCGCTCGCATCGAACAGATGCAGCTTTGCCTTGTCGGCGGTGAAGCGCACTTTCTCGCCGCGCTTGATATCAAGGATACCCGGCACCTTGGCGATGATCGGTTCGTTGGCAACCAGCCCTTCGATATAGAGCAGCGTCACTTCGCCAAGCGCTTCGATGATCGCCACCGTGCCTTCGAACAGGAAGCTGTCGCCGGTCGATACCCTCAAGTCTTCCGGCCGCACGCCGAAACTTGCCGCCTTGCCGTTTTCGGACGCCGCAGTCGGAATATCCAGCACGTCCCGCTTGCCGCCGGGCAATTCAACCGAGGTTTCGGCACCGGTGCCAACGATCTTCGCCGGGATGATGTTCATAGCCGGCGAGCCGATGAACCGGGCGACGAAGAGGTTCGCCGGACGTTCATAGAGCTCCAGAGGCGGGCCGACCTGTTCGATATGACCGGCCGAAAGCACGACGATGCGGTCGGCGAGCGTCATCGCCTCCACCTGGTCGTGGGTCACGTAGATCATCGTCGTATCCGGCATGGATTCGTTCAGTTTGGCGATCTCGATGCGGGTGGCGACGCGCAGTGCTGCATCAAGGTTCGACAGCGGCTCGTCGAACAGGAAGACCTTCGGATCGCGGCAGATGGCACGGCCGATGGCAACGCGCTGACGCTGGCCGCCGGACAGCGCCTTGGGCAGCCGGTCGAGATATTTGGTCAGCTGCAGGATATCGGCAGCCGAGCGGACGCGGCGGTCGATCTCTTCCTTCGGTTCCTTGGCGATGCGCATGCCGAACGCCATGTTGTCGTAGACCGTCATGTGCGGATAAAGCGCATAGGACTGGAAGACCATGGCGATGCCGCGCTGCGAGGGCGGCACCTCGTTGACCAGCCGCTCGGCGATATACATCTCGCCGCCGGAGATTTCCTCAAGACCGGCGATCATCCGCAACAGGGTCGATTTTCCGCAGCCGGACGGGCCGACGAAGACGACGAACTCGCCCTGTTTGATATCCAGATCGATGCCATGGATGACATCCACCGCGCCATAGGACTTGCGGATATTCTTCAGTTGCAAACCTGCCATGTCATCCTCCCCTTCATTCTCTCGTTTTTGGCCGGTTCCTTTGTGCGAACCGGTTTGATCTGGTTAGTCCACCCGGGCAAAAAAGCCGCTCCAGGCCGGTAGCGTGATGGTGTCGCCGGTCAACGCCGAGCCGAAGCCATGACCTTCGAGCACATCGAGTTTTTCGGCCGGCCGGGCAGCGGTGACGGGCTCGGCACTCATGTTGAAGAGGCACAGGATCGTCTCGTTGCCGAATTTCCGTTCGAAACCGAGCAACGGCGCTTCGTAGGCGCGAAACTCGATCTCGCCCTTGGCAAAGGCGGGATGCTGCTTGCGGAATGCGAGAAACCGCCGGTAGTGGTTGAGGACCGAATTGGGGTCCGCCTGCTGCTCTGAAACGGCACGGCCGAGATGTTCCTTCGGCACCGGCAGCCATGGCTTGCCCGCACCAAAACCACCATTGACAGCATCCTTGTCCCAGACCATTGGCGTGCGGCAACCATCGCGGCCCTTGAAGTCCGGCCAGAACTGGATGCCGTAGGGATCCTGCAGGTCTTCGAAGGCGAGATCGGCTTCGGTCAGGCCAAGCTCTTCGCCCTGATAGATGCAGACCGAGCCGCGCAAGGTCATCAGCAGGCTGGCGAGGAACTTTGCGTGGGCATCCCGATCGGCGATGCCGAGGCCCCAGCGGCTGACATGGCGCACGACATCATGATTGGAAAAGGCCCAGCAGGCCCAGCCTTCCGGTGCGGCGCGCGCAAAATCATGCAGCACCTGCGCGACGCTGGCCGGTGTCAGCGGATCGGGCGCCAGGAATTCGAAGGCGTAGCACATGTGCATCTTGTCATTGCCGGACGTATATTGCCCGGCGATCTCAAGGCCGATCTGGCTGTCGCCGACCTCGCCGACGGCGGCGATTGCCGGAAACTCGTCCATCACGGCGCGGAAGCGCTTGAGGAAGTCGAGGTTTTCCGGGCGGTTCTTGTCGTAGAGATGTTCCTGATAGTTGTACGGATTGACCGCCGGTGCCGTATTGGCATTGCGACGCTCCGGCGCCAGCGCCGGGTTGTCGCGCAGTTCCAGATCGTGGAAGTAGAAGTTGATCGTATCCAGCCGGAAACCATCGACGCCGCGCTCCAGCCAGAAGCGCTCGACGGCCAGCAGTGCGTCCTGCACCTCGGGATTGTGCAGATTGAGGTCCGGCTGCGAGGTCAGGAAGTTGTGCATGTAATATTGCAGCCGCGTCGGGTCCCAGGCCCAGGCCGAGCCGCCGAAGATCGACATCCAGTTGTTGGGTGGCGTGCCGTCCGGTTTGGAATCGGACCAGACGTACCAGTCCGCCTTCGGATTGAAGCGGCTGGCGCGGCTCTCGACGAACCAGGGATGCTGATCCGAGGTATGCGACAGCACCAGATCGATCATCACGCGAATGCCGAGACGGTGCGCCTCGGCGATCAGCGCATCGAAATCGGCAAGCAGGCCGAAGATCGGATCGACGCCGGTATAGTTCGACACGTCATAGCCGAAATCCTTCATCGGCGAGGTGAAGAACGGCGAGATCCAGATCGCATCGACACCGAGCGACGCGACATGCGGCAGGCGGGCGGTGATCCCCTTCAGGTCGCCGATGCCGTCGCCGTTGGAGTCCTGGTAGGAGCGCGGATAGATCTGGTAGATCACCGCGCCACGCCACCAGTCCCGGTCGGCCTGCAATGTGGAACCGCTTGGCTCAGTCATGCTCGTATTCATTCCTGTAGACGTCCTTGTCATATCGAAAAGTCTCAGCCGCCCTTGACCGATCCCGCCAGCAGGCCGCGCACGAGGTAGCGCTGCAGGGTGAAGAAGACGATCAGGGGCACGATGATGGTGATGAAGGCCGAGGCCGTGAGGATTTCCCAGTTACCGCCGCGCGAGCCGAGCAGGTTGACCAGACGGCCTGTCAGGACCAGCTCGTTGTTGCCGGTTCCGAGGAAGACCATGGCGACAAGCAGGTCGTTCCAGGTCCAGAGGAACTGGAAGATCGAGAACGAGGCGAGCGCCGGGAACGACAGAGGCAGGATGATCTTGACGAAAATGTCGAAATCGCTGGCACCATCGACGCGGGCCGACTCCATGATTTCGCGCGGCAGGCCGGCCATGTAGTTGCGCAAGAGATAGATGGCGAGCGGCAAGCCGAAGCCCATATGCGCCAGCCAGATGCCGACATAGGTCTTGGCCGGAACGCCGAGAACCGCGCCGACGCCGTTGTACAATTTCAAGAGCGGGATCAGCGACATCTGCAAGGGAACGACCAGCAGGCCGACGACGACGGCGATCAGGATTGCCCGGCCGGGAAACTTCATCCAGGCCAAGGCGTAAGCCGCAAAGGCAGCAACCAGGATCGGGATGATCGTTGCCGGAATGGCGACGGTCAGCGAGTTGATGAAGGACGCACCGATGCCAGCGGCCCGCATGACTTCGCGGTAGTTGTCGAAGGTAAAGCGCGGCGGAACGGCGGCCGTATAGAAGATGCGCTGGCCGCGCGTGCCTTCCATGCGGGTCGGCGAGACGATCTCGTAACTGCCGTCATCCTTGACGGTGAGTGTCTGGCCGTCGCCGATATCGGCGAGCGCACCGGCCTTGAATGCGGAGGGCTGCAGTGGCCGGAAGCCGAAGGCCGAAACCTTTGCATCGCCGCCCTCCAGCAGATTGCCGGCAATGACAAACTTGCCGTCACGTTCGACCTGCGCTTCCGGCGAGGCTGCGCGGCCGGTCAGGTTCTGCGACGAGGTGGAAAGAGCCGTCCACCAGCCGGAAACGGCGAGCTGATCCTTGTCACGCAGCGACGAGATCAAAAGGCCGGCGGTCGGCAGAGTCCACAGAACGACAAGCAGGATCACGGAAAGATGAACGACCCAGACGAGTGGCGAGCGGGAAGAAGCAATCATCTCAGTGGCCCTCCATTTCCTTGGCAGCGTTGCGGATGTTCCAGATCATGATCGGGATCACCAGCACCATGATGATGACGGCGATGGCGGCGCCGCGGCCGAAGTCGCCGCCCCCGCGAAACATCCAGTCGAACATCAGATTGGCGAGGACCTGGCTTTGCCACTGCCCGTTGGTCATGGCGAGAACGATGTCGAAGACCTTGAGCACCAGGATGGTGATGGTGGTCCAGACGACGGCGATCGTGCCCCACATCTGCGGGATCATGATCTTGAAGAAAATCTGCAGGCCGTTGGCGCCATCGATGACGGCGGCCTCGACCGTTTCTTCCGGAATACCACGCAGCGCCGCCGACAGGATGACCATGGCAAAGCCGGTCTGGATCCAGATGAGGATGACCATCAGGAAGAAATTGTTCCAGAAGGGAAGCGTCACCCAGGCTTCCGGCGTGCCGCCGAAATAGACGACGACCGCGTTGAGGAGGCCGATCTGCTCGGTGCCTTCGGCGCGGTAGTCGTAGATGAATTTCCAGATGACCGAGGCGCCGACGAAGGAGATCGCCATCGGCATGAAGATCAGCGTCTTGGCGATATTGCCCCACCAGATGCGGTCGGTGAGTGCCGCGATGATCAGGCCGAAGAACGTGGCGGCAGCGGGAACGACCAGCAGCCAGAGGAAGTTGTTGTAGATCGACTGGCGGAATTCACCGTCGTTGAACATCCAGACGAAGTTGTTCAAGCCGACGAAATTCTCGCCAGCCCTGTCATGCAGGCTGAGCCAGACGGAAGCGATCACCGGATAGATCAGGTAGATGGTCAGCGAAAACAGCGCCGGACCAAGGAAGAGCCAAGGCCGGATGGCATTGGTGATGCGCAGGTTGCGCGAGGCAACAGGCCCCGTCAGGCCCTTCGACGGAAAGAGCTTGTCGAGAATCCAGTTCGTGCCGAAGAAATAGGCGGCGCAGGCAAGAACTCCCGCGGCCATCGTGGCGATGGCGAATATCAACTGCTGCATGGCAACTTCCTCCCCAGGAATCTAAGGCCGGATACGCGGCCTGCCGCCCCTTGGCACATGGTTTCCGGTCTTTCGGGCGATCACGCGCGGCCAGAATAGTCACACGTTCATTTGCGCCGCCTCGAATGAGGCTGGCTTGGTGTGTCCGTTCAAAAGGGCTTCTTTTGTCAGCCTTACCCGAGCGGCTGCAGCTTGCCCGATCTTTCGGGCAGCGCCACAAACCGCGCGTCAGGCCTCGCAGTCTTTTTGATTTGGCTCCGGGATTTTCGCCCGGAGCCGCTGTTCGATGAGCACGGCCGCGATCTTACTTGATCGAATCCCATGCCTTCTGGACGCCATCAGCGACATCCTGCGCCGACTTGCCGCCGACATAGTCGACCATGCCGGTCCAGAACGCGCCCGCGCCGATCTTGCCCGGCATCAGGTCGGAACCGTCAAAGCGGAAGGTCGTTGCGTTGAGCAGGATTTCGCCCTGCTTCTTCATCGGGCCGTTGGCATAGGCATCCTTGTTGACGCTCTTCAGCGGCGTCAGGAAGCTGGTCTGGGCCATCCAGACTTCATGCGCGATCGGCGTTTCCAGGAACTCGATGAAGGCGCGCGCCGCCGGCGTGTCCTTGGTGATCATGGCCAGCGTACCGGCGCCCAGAACAGGGTTGCCGAGCTCGGGCTTGCTTGCGTAAGGCGGCATGTAGAAGAAGTCAGCGTCTTCGCCGACCTTGGTGCCTTCCGGGAAGAAGGACGGAATGAACGACGCCTGATGGTGCAGGTAGCACTTCGGCGGCGACGCAAACAGGCCCTTCGGGCTATCGCGGAAGTCTGCCGAGGCGACAGCTGCCGCGCCACCATCGACATTCTTGTCGTTCTTGGCAAACCAGCCGAATTCATCGATGGCGCCGACGACAGCCGGATCGTTGAACGGCATCGCGTTGGTGACCCATTTGTCATAGGTGTCGGCCGGCTGCGTCCGCAGCATCATGTCTTCGACCCAGTCGGTGGCCGGCCAGCCGGTCGCACCGCCGGAACCCAGACCGATGCACCACGGCGTGCCGCCATCCGCAACGATCTTCTCGGTCAGGGCCTTCAGCTCTTCCATCGTCTTCGGAACTTCATAGCCCGAATCCTCGAAATTTTCCGGCACGTACCAGACGAGCGACTTCACGTCGATCTTGTAGGGGAACGCGTAAAGGGCCTTCGTGCCGTCCTTGCCGGCATAGGTCGACAGATCGACCCAGGACTGGCCGGCGGCGTAATTTTCGAGAAGCCATTTCTGGGTCGCATCGCCCAGCGGCGTCAGGTAACCCTTCGACGCCAGATCGGCGATCAGGCCCGGCTGTGGCAGGATGGCAACATCAGGCGGGCTGCCGGCCTGGGTGTCGATGACGATCTGCTGTTCGTAGTTTTCGGACGAGGAATACTTCACCTCGACGCCGGTCGCATCGCGGAAATAGTCGAGCATGGATTCGGCCAGGGCCTCGTCTTCGCCGCGCCAAGGCCCGAAGATCGTCAGCGTCTGGCCCTTGAGATCGTGGCCCTTCTTGAACTCTTCGAAGCTTGCCCAGTTGAATTTGGAATCTTCGCCCGGCTTGAATTTCAGCTCGGCCGCATTCGTGGCACCGGCCACCAGCGCAAACGCCGCCACTCCCAATAAGAATGTTCTTTTCACGTCATTTCCTCCCGAGAAAGACCCGACCCATTAATGTCGGGCGAACATCATTGCGCCCCAAAATTCAAAGCGCTTTGAGTTTGCTAACAAACCATTTCGGCGGGCAGGAAGTCAAGAGTTTTCCCGTAAACAGCGAAGAAAGCCCCAAATCATGCGCCGCAGCGAAGGTTTGCAGCGCAATAAGGCCGATTTTTCTGGTTGAAAAGTAACGCCGGTGATACAAAATTCGTCGCGCGGTGGGACGGAAAGCAAAAACAAAAGAAAAATTAAAGCGCTTTGGGAGGGCGCGCCTGCCATGAACGTGAATTTGAAGCAGCTGGCGGAGATGCTGGGCCTGTCGCAAACGACAGTCAGCCGGGCGCTTAACGGCTATCCGGAAGTGAACGCCGAAACACGCCAGCGGGTCCTGAGCGCGGTCCGCGAGACCGGCTACCGGCCGAACCGTGCGGCCCAAAGGCTTGCGACCGGCCGGGCCGGATCGATCGGGCTGGTCATGCCGATCGCGCAAGGGATCGATTCCGACGTGCATTTCGGCGAATTCCTGGCAGGGCTGGGTGAAGAATCCGTCCGGCACGATTTTCATTTCGTCATCAATCCGAGCGCACCCGACGATGAGGAGACAACCTTCAAGCGGCTGGCCGCCAGCGGCAATGTCGATGCCCTGTTCCTGGCCTATGTGCGCGCCAACGACCCGCGTATCGCGATGCTGAAATCCCTGTCGATCCCGTTCGTCGTACACGGCCGGGCGATCGGCCAGCCGGCCGACTACCCGTTTCTGGATATCGACAATACCGGCGCCTTTTACGACGCGACGCGCCTGCTCATCCAGTTAGGGCACCGGCGGATCGCGCTGATCAACGGGCCGGGAAATCTCACCTTTTCCATTCGCCGCATGAAGGGCATGCGGCGCGCACTTGAGGAAAACGGCCTGCGCTTTGACGAAGCTCTGGTTCAGAACTCGATAATGACGGATGAGTACGGCCACCGCGCCATGCAGCATTTTCTGGAACAGCAAGAGCCTCCGACCGCCGTGCTTTGTTCCAGTACGGTGATTGCGCTCGGTGCGGTCAGGGCCATCACCTGGGCGGGACTGCAGATCGGCCGCGACATTTCGCTGATTGCCCATGACGACGTATTGCCGATGCTGAAGCCTGAAAATTTCAGCGTTCCGCTGACGACAACGCGCTCCTCGCTGCGCGCGGCGGGCGCGCGGATCGCCACCCGGCTGATTTCGCGTATCCTCAAGACCGGCGAATACCCGGAACAGGAACTGTGGCGAACCGAACTGATCGTCAGGGCCTCGACCGGCCCTGCCCCGAAAAACTAGGTCGTCAAACTCTGCCTTGGATCAGAACTTCGGCGCCGTCTTGCCAGCCTTGCGATAGGCGGCGATGACCGTGTTGGCCATCAGCATGGCGATGGTCATCGGACCGACGCCGCCCGGCACGGGGGTGATGACGGCGGCCACCTCGGCACATTCGTCAAAGGCAACGTCACCCACTAAGCGCGACTTGCCCTCGCCCCTTTCGGGCGCAGCAATGCGGTTGATGCCGACATCGATCACGGTGGCACCGGGCTTGACCCATCCGGCCTTGACCATTTCCGGGCGGCCGACGGCAGCGACCAGGATATCGGCGTTGCGGCAGACTGCGGCCAGATCCTTGGTGCGCGAATGAGCGATGGTCACTGTCGCGTTGGCTGCCAGCAGCAGCTGCGCCATCGGCTTTCCGAACAGGTTGGAGCGGCCGATGACGACGGCATTCAGGCCGGAGAGATCGGCACCATGGGTGCGCTTGACGAAGACCATGGCGCCGGCCGGCGTGCAGGACACCAGGCCGCCATCGAGATCGCCGGTCGCCAGCCTGCCGGCATTGACGACATGCAAGCCATCGACATCCTTTTCCGGCAGGATCGACTGGATGATCGGCTCGGAATTCAAATGTTTCGGCAAAGGCAGCTGAACGAGAATGCCGTGCAGGTTGTCATCCCTGTTGAGTGTCTGGACCAGGGCAGCCAGCTCTTCCTGCGTGGTTTCCTCCGGCAGCGTGTGCTGAACCGAGGTAAAGCCGCATTCCTTGGCCATCCTGCTCTTGGCTGAGACATAGGCATGGCTTGCCGGGTCATCGCCGACGATGACGACGGCAAGGCCGGTCTTGACACCGGTCTGATCCTTCAGCGCCTGCGACGCGGTTTTCACTGCATCGATCACCGACGCTGCAACTTGCTTGCCATCAATCACGGTCGTCACGGTGTTCTCCCAGATTCTCGTTTGTTCTGTCACTCTAGTTTCAGCAAAAAATATCGGTGGCCTCAATGCGTCCTATGCTGTTCAGATCGAATAAATTCAAGGCCGATCCGCAATCGGCCTGACGCAAACGCCGCGCTATCCGCATTTTCCATCATTGTTTGGGGATTACCGCCGGCCGCCAGCCCGCAGTTTCGCATAGTGTTCGACCCGCGATCGCAGGGCGCGGAGATTTTCCTGAACCTCGGCGATGTCACCGCCGTCTTCATCCCTGGCCTGCATCTCACGAAGATAGTCGTGCAGGCTTGCCGATGCAGCATTGCCGCGCGGGGGGAAGGCAGAGAGCGCTGCGGATGACGCCGCCGCGTGATGCGCCGACGGCATTCGTGCCCGGTACGCCACAGGTGCCGGCAACGGATCGTCGATATCGTGTGACGTGCCCGGGCCATCCGGATGATGATCGTCCTGACCGGGCGGATCACGCTGTGGAACCACGGTAACCGGCCGGCTCGACCGTTGAAGCATATCCTTCATGCTGCGGTAGGCACCGAGCGCGATGCCCAATCCGACCCCGGCCATGAAGCCTGCGACCAGACCGCCGATCGCGATCAGCTTGCGCGACGGACCCGTGGCCTGAAGCGGCGGCTGCGCCGAGGCGATTACCCGGATGTTCTTCGAGGTCAGCTTCTCTTCCTGGCCCGTTTCGCTCGCCCGCTTGAGGAAGGATTCGTAGATCGTCCGCGTCGCGTTGGCCTTGCGCTCCAGTTCACGCAGCTCGATGAAGCCGGTGGACGAATTCATCTGCTGCGCCTTCTGGACCGCCAGCTGCTGGACGAGATCTTTTTCCGTCCGGATCGCCCGGTCCAGCTCGGTCTGCGCGGTCGCTGCGATGCGGCGAAGCTCGCTGCCGATTTCGGAACGTGCGACCTCGAGCGACTGGACGGCGGCCAGCCGTTGCGGATGACGCGGCCCAAGGCTCGCATCCAGCGCCCCCAGCTGGGCGCGCGCCTCGGAATATTGCTTGCGCAGCTCCTGAAGCGTCACCGAACTGACCTCTTCGGGAAATGCGCCGCTGAGGACGTCGTTCAATCGGATTTTCGTGGCAAGATCAGCTTTTGCCCGAGCTTCGGCGATGCGATTGCGGACGGCGCCAACCTGATCGTTGAGGGCCAGCAATTGCTTGTCGAAAATCAACTCGCCGGCAGCGCCGACGATGTCATGGTCGGCCTTGAATTTCTCAACCGCGTTTTCAGCCGCATCCAGCTCCGTGCGCAAATCTGCCAGCCGGCTGTCGAGCGCCTTGGTGGTCCGCTGGAAGAAGCCGGATTGGGCCGCCTGTTCCTCGTTGAGAAACGTCGCCACGAGGCGATTGGTGATCAATGCCGATTTGGCCGGATCGCGGCTCTTGACCTCGATGGTCACGATGAAGGTTTTCGGATCGCGCGATACGGCAACGGCATCGCTCAATTTTTCCAGTGTGCGCGGATTGACCCCGGAGGCAGGCGCCGGCTGTGCCTTGCCGGGGGAAACGATATCGCGGATGACGTCGATGCCATCGGCAATTCCGCCCTTGCCGGTGGAGACACCGCCGAATTCGGGGTCGCGGTCGAGCCCCAGATCGATGGCGACCTTCTCCAGAACGGTCCGCGACCGCAGCACTTCGAGCTGGCTATCGACCAGCGCCAGGATCGCTTCAGTCGCCAGGCTTTCCTTGGAAAGATCGGAATCCGTCAACCGGACTTCGCGCGGATCGACATAGAGCTTGCTTTGGGAAACATAGACGCTGGGGGTCGCTATGGCGAGTATCACGCCACCGAGAGCACCGGCGGCCGTCAGCACCACGATCGTCTTTCGCAGCTGCCAGACGGATGTCATGATCGTGCGGATATCGATCAACGGCCGATCCTGCTCCTTTCCGTAATAGGCCCCAGGACTGACGATTATATCGGCTTGCGGTGGGCGAGCCTGCGTGGTTTTCTCGTTTCTGAACCAGCCGGAAAAACGCCGGGAGACCTTTTCCGGCACCACTTTGGCGGGCTGCGCGGCGGGCTGCCGATCGTTTCCTGATATTCTCGGTTTGACGGCGGGGCCGCCCAGACGGTCCAGCAATTCGCTGGCGGTGCGCGCAACCGGCGCTCCACGCGCCACCGTGCGGGAACGTAAAGACGCGCTCCCCTCCTTCGACCCAAGGTCGGCCGGGGAGCGGCGCGCCACAGTCCTTTTGTTGTCTTCGGGATCGAACATCAATGCCTGCAAACGCCCGCGACGGGGCAAACTGACGAATTGTGAACGAAGCTTAAGTTTTTATGGAAAACAAACCGTTAACGGATGGCGGTTTGCCAGCCCGAAACGCCGCAAATCCGGGATATCGAACCGCTCATTAAGCTTTACCGGTTAGAACCGGGACAGCCCATCCGGACCCCGCTCGTGATCCATCTCGCAAAAACCCTCTACGCACGCCACGCCAGTGTCATTCACGCCTATATCTCGATGACGAGCGGGTCAGCGGGCAGGCTTGTGCTGTCGCTGGTCTATTTCATCTGCGTTGCCAACGGGCTTTCGATCGCCGAATTCGGCCTGTTCGCCACTGCATCGGCCGCCGGCATCATGATCTCGCGGGTGCTTGCGTTCGGCTTCATGTCGCCGCTCTACCGGGTCGCAACCGTCAAGCCCTTGCTGGTGGGCACCTATAGCGCAGGCTTTGCTGCCGGCGCGCTGTTGTCATTGCCGTTGATCGCGATCCTCTGCCTTGCGGCCTACTACGCCGTTTTCGCAGGCGATATCGCGCTTGTGGTTTTCCTAGCCTTGATGGCCGCCGAAATCCTGTGCTGGCGCGGGCTTGAGGTCGTCGTCATCGTCCTCAACGGTCTCGGTCGCTTTGGCCGCGCCGCCCTTCTGGTGGTGATCGGCACCGGCATCCGCACCGCCGCCGCACTGGCCTTTTCGCTGTCACAGACGGCTTCGCTGGGGACCTGGTCACTGTTTTATCTGGGTGCCAACCTGCTGGCTCTACTGATCGCGATCGTCTGGTTCTTTCCGAAAGTCCGGTTTCGCTGGCGCCCGGCACTGTATATCCGCCGCTGGGCGGATTCGGTCTCGGTCGCAGGCGCCGAGGTGCTGTTCTACATCCAGTCGGAATTCGACAAGATCGCGGTTCTGGCGATCGGCGGGCCGGAGGTTTCGGGCATCTATGCAATCATCATGCGGCTTGCCGACCTGACGGCCTTGCCGGTGCGCTCGTTCAACACGCTGCTGGTCCAAAAGATCATGCGCACGCCGGGAACGATCTCATCCTGGCGCACCCGGCTGACGATCGAGACATTGGTGGCCGCCATATCCTTTCTGGCGATAACGGTCATGGCGGTTTATCTGTGGATTTTCCCGCGCGGGCTGGGGCACAACGTCGCGCAGGCCGCGCCCTATCTCATGGCAGTGCTGCTCGTCCCATCATTCCGCAACCTTGTCGAATATCATTCCGAATTGCTCTATGCGACCGGCCGCACGGTGCGCCGGATGGTCAATCTGGTGATTGCCGGCATGATCAAGGTCGCCTTGCTCGTCGTGCTCTTCAAGACCAGCACCGATGTCGCTTACTGGGCTCCGCTGCTCAACGGCGTCTATCTCGCCCTTTACGCCGCGTCCTTCACCCTCACCTATTCCGCCTTGCGGCGCGGAGCCGGCCGCGTCATCTAAAGGGGATCAGGCGGCACGTTCGAGAACGACATTACGGATGTCGGCGAGATCGTGGCCGACGAAGGACTGAACGCCGATACCGATCTGGTGCGGCGCCATCTCACCCATGAAATGCCTGAGCCCGCCGATATCGCGCGCATAGCTGTCGTCGAACCAGAGCACGTGGCAGAGCCCGTCGGGAGACGCTACATGCCCCTGCCCCATCAGCACCTCATCGACAAAGCGGCCATAGATCAGGCATTCCGAAAACTGGCGCGAGCGAATGACGGCGCGAATCCAGTTGCGGCCATGAAGGGCCTCGATATGTGCAAGCAGAGCCCGGCAGGTGTCGGTGCGCCAGGCAATCAGCGTGTTGATGTAGTCATTGGCAGGCAGGCTGAAGGGACCGATCGCGAGCAGCTGATCGGAATGGGCGAGCCATTCGAGATGGTTGGAGCGCATGCGCTTGCCGATCGCGCCCTCCTTGCGATAGAGCGTCAGACGGTCGCCCTGCCAGAGATCGGCCGGATCGAAATCACGCAACAGCACCACGTCGGAATCGACGGCGAGCATCGCCGCCTCGCCGATGTGCCGGGACAGAGCCAGACGGCGCAGCTGCTGCACATGCCAGCCGCACAGGGGCAAGCTGTAGGGGCTGATCCAGAGCTTGCGCCGGCCGGCCGATAGCGGATCGGGAATGGCACGCAGCCACCAGGGCAAAAGATCGCTCTCGCTGACGACCTGCCTGCGCGCGCCTTCCAACTGCCGGAACAGGGCGACGTCGAAGGGCGCGACCAGCAAATAATGGACCCAATCGCCCTTCAACCGCATATCCATGCTTTCGCATAGCAGCCGGCAGCGCTCGAAATCATTGGCGTAGGAGGCGGTAACAACAGCAGTGCGCATGATGGTTTCCGTCAGAACGATCGCGATCGCGCGCGTTGCCCGCCGATTTGCCGCGGTGGCGCACGCCCGCTCAGCCTATGGCGGAGAATATAATAGAGGAACAACGGGTTTCCGATGAGGTAACGGCGCCACAGCCGGCGCGGTTCATGGATCAGCCGGTGCAGCCATTCCAGACGCAGCCGCCGGACGGTGGGCGACGCGCGCGGCACTTCCTCGGCCATGAAGTCAAAGAGCGCCCCGACGCTGAGCACCAGCCGGGCATGGCCGGGGCCGACATGGCGGTCGATCCATTTTTCCTGCTTCGGACTGCCCATCGCAATCAGCAGGATATCCGGCTTGACGGCGCGAACCTTGGCCATGACCTCGTCGGACCGGGCCACATCGAAATAGCCGTCGGCAACCGCAATGAACTCATGCCATGGCGCATGCTTCTGAAAATTTTCCGCCCCACGCTTGAGCACGTCCGGACGCGCCCCGATCATGGCAACGCGCCTCGGCGTGGTCATATAGGTCATCAACGCCGGGACGAAATCCGTGCCATTCAGGTTGGCCGGAAAGCCTTTTCCATGGAATAGCCAGGACGCGAGATCAACTCCATGCCCGTCGGGCAGGACGATGTGACGGGTAAGCACGGCCCGGTATTCCGGATCATGCAGCATCAGATTGGCATTGTTGGCGTTGAGGAACGATATCACCGTCTGCCCGATCGGCAGCGAGGCAACTTCGTCGGCGAAGGCGAAGGCATCCGCCCAGCCGAAATCGCAGACCGGCATGTCGAGGATCATGCGTTGCGAGGCAACGATCGATGTGCCCGGGAAAACATTCATCGGGATTTTCCCCCCTCATGCGCGGCAAGGCCGTAAGGCGTACCGGCAGCTTTGATTGCCGGCTGCCGGGCCTCGTCTCTTGGAAAAGTCACGCCAGATAAAACGACGGGCTTGCCGAATCGGGACAGGCCCTCATCCAGCGTCTCAAGCAGCCTGGTTTTTTGCGCCTGATGAAAAACCGATCCCGACAGGCACTGACGATTGCCCGCTCGCGCTTGCGCGACCTTCTCGATCAGCAATCTTGCAAATTCGGCCGGATCATCGCTGACCGCGCAATTGCCAGGAAGCGTGCCGATGCCGCGCAAGGATGCGCGCGTCGCAACGCTGGGCATGCCGAGTTCGAAGGTCTCGATGGTCTTCAGCTGCACTCCCGTGCCAACGCGGCTGATCAGCGGCAGAACGGCGCCGGATTCGACAAAGGCGCGCGCGTCGGGCACCCGTCCGAGCAACCGTATTCCGGGATGGGACATTGCCGGCGCCTCCGGCAGATGACCGGCAATGCCGATCGACATATCGGCCGGCAGCAGCGGCACGACATCCGAGAGAAACCAGTCGAGGCCGATCCGGTTCGGCTGCCAGCTCCACGTCCCGATCAGGGCCAGATCGTACTGCGGCGTTTTACCGGCGCGGCTCTCCGTCTGCTCCCAGCGCGTTACCAGCGGCAGGACGGTTGCGCGGCTGGAGACAGCGCGGCCGAAACCGAAACGATCCGCCTCCGCAAAGGTCCAGATCGCCGAGGCCGCCTGCGTCAATGTCCGCTCCAGCTTTTCGAGGTAACGGGCTTCACGGCTGAACAACCACCGCTGCAGCCCCCCGGACGCGGTGAGGGCATTTTCACGCGCCGAACCTGCCTCGACATTGTGCGCGACGTAGATCGTCTTGTGCTTCTGGAAGGTGGCGGCAAAGGCGCCGGGCAATTGCACGGAGTTGAGGACGATGCCGTCGAAAGGCTGCAGACGCCGCAGCAGCGCCTCGACATGCTTATGGCTGACCTCAAGCATCTTCGCCGACGACAGCGTTGTGCGATGGAGGCATGCCTTTGCCAGCCAGCGCAGTTTGGTCGCAGTGGTGACCTTCGCATTGGTGACTTCGAGCTCGCCCAGAAGATGCATGTCTCCACCCGGAGCCTGTGTCTGCCCCGGCTGCAGATAGCCGATCACGCTCACCCGGTGGCCAAGGGCGCGAAGGCCGTCAAGGACGGCGCGGTTGGCGATGTCGAACCCCGATGAAGGGTTCTCCACCGGCACCAGCGAGGAAACGAAGACCAGATGCATGCGGCCACACGAGACTTGAGAACAACTGCCCGGACTGTAGCAACACGGCGTGAAATGAGCTTTAAATCATTCATTCGAAAGCGAATTTCGAAATTCAGCATCTGTTTAGGAAGATTTGCTTTAGTGTTTGCCAGATTTCTGCCTTCAACAGGTACCGCCATGACCCTGCCCGACCAGGATGTGACTGTGTTTTATCGGACGGCGGTCGATAGCAATGAGAGCATCGAGCTCGTTGTCACACTGCCGACGTTCCGGCGCCCCGAACATCTGCTCAAGACCTTGAAAACCGTTATTTCACAGGCCCCGGGCAGCCCCTTTGCCATCGTGGTAATGGAGAATGACGCGGACAGGCAGGAAGGCGCAAACGCGGCGAAAATGTTCTTTGCCGACCACCGGATCAACGCGCTTGTGGTGATCGCGCATCAGCGCGGCAATTGCCACGCCTACAATGCCGGCTGGTCGATGGCGCTGGCCACCTACCCCAATCTGCAGGCCATCGCCGTGATCGATGACGATGAACTTGCAGCACCCGACTGGCTCGACAGTCTCGTTTCGGTACACAGGCAGACGCGATCAGACCTTGTCGGCGGGCCTCAGCTTCCCGATTTCGAGGACAAGACCCGCAATGATCGCAAGCGGCATCCGGTCTTCCTGCCCCACTACGATACGACGGGCCCGGTGCCGATTTTGTATTCTTCAGGCAACGTCCTGATCACGCGCCCCGTGCTCGACGCCATGCCGAGACCGTTTCTCGATCCACTGTTCAATTTCATCGGTGGTGGCGACAGCGACTTCTATCGCCGTTGCAAGGAGAACGGTTTTACATTTGCCTGGGCAGCGGATGCCTGGGTGGCCGAGACCATTCCGGCGCGGCGGACGGACCTGTCCTGGATCAGGGCGCGCAGCCTGAGGAACGGCGCGATTTCGGCATTGCTCGAACACCGCGCCACCCCGGGGTTCAAAGGCCGCCTCAGGACGATTTCCAAATCTCTGGCCCTTTTGGCCGCTTCGCCGTTTCGCGGCATTTCGCTATCGAGATCGAGCGGCCTGCCATCGGCGGGGCTCTATCATTTCTACGTGGCGTGCGGACGGCTGATGATGGAGTTCGGCTTCGTCAACGAGCAGTATCGCAACCCGGAGAAAAACTGAGCCGCGTCTGCTTTTGGCTCATTTGCCCGCCGCCGCGGCGCGCTTCTCGCTCTCGGGCATCTCATCGTTGGCGACCTGGCCATTCTTGTCGACGATCGGCACAGCCTTGCGCTGTTTTTCGTTCGCCGCATTGGCAACGCGGGCAACGTCGGCCTTCGACAGATATTCGAGCTGCTCGACCAGAACCTGGAAAATCACCTCGTCGCGCAGCTGCTTGTTGAGCTGGTCCTTGACGATCGTCTTGAAGCTGGCGAGGTCGAAATTGCTGGTATCGGCGACATTGATCAGTTTCTGGCCGACGAGAATGTCGAACAAGGCGTTCGTCACCGCCTGCTTGAACGGCACGTCCATGCTTTTGGCCTTGGCCTTGTCGACCGAGAACGAAAGCTTGGTGAGGAAATAGCCCTGCACCGCGCCATCGGTGATTACCGGTACGGTGATCAACTCGCCCGGCACATATTCCTGCAATGCGCGGCGTTCAGCCTCCGCATCCGTTTCCACCGGCGCCGATGCATGCTGGATCGAGAAATAGACGGATCCGAGCGATACGGCGCAAATCCAGACACCGGTGAAAACAAGCTTCAGCATCAGAAATCGCCGTAGCGGAACTGCTGTTCGGAATAGATGCCATCCGCGTCCGCGTCCTGAACGGCAGCCTTCAGCAGGTCGACCACCGAGCGGCAGGCTTCCATGTGCGCATTGACCTTCTGCGAATTGGTCATCAGCTTGGTCTTGATGTGCCGTGTCTGCGACACGAAAGACGGCGAGATCTGGTCCGGCGAGGCGTCGCGATGCAACATCGTCAGCTCATAGAGGCAACGGCTCTTGCGGGCATTCGACGTCTTCAGGTCGAAGCTCGGATCAACGCCGATCCGGCTATTCTCGTTGTCGAGGATCATTTCGAGCCGCCCCAGAACGTTCTGGATACGCACGTCACTCGATGCTGCAACTTCCATCATTTGGCTCCCGTTGGCGCTGGTGGCACGCGGGTCTGAGCCCTTGGCGTGATATGCGCGCGAAACTTCTGTGTCAGGTCAGCCCGGCCGGTGCGCCGGGATAGCCTCAGGCTTGTTCATTATTGTCTTGCGTTCCCAGGAAGTTGGCGACCGCCTTGCGCTGGTATTCCTGCACCATGCTCAGCGCGACATTGTTGTCGGTGCCGTCGAGCGATGCGTTGACCCGGCTGGTTCCGTCCGATCCGACGATCCGGTCGGTCACCATGCGCTCGGCGATGCCGATGCCGTCTCCCTGCGCCATGACGTTGCCGATCTGCTCGGCCATCATGCTCTTCCACATGTCGCCCGACGTGCCCTTGCCGTAGACCTCTTCGCTTTCGGAGGGCAGCATCGATTTCACGAAATTCTGCAGCACCATGGCTTCGAACTTGCGGTAGCTTTCCGGGATCTTCTTGGCTTCGGCCCGATTGGTGATATCGCCAAGGCTGTTGGTCGGGCTGTCCTGGTTGAGGACTGCGACCGTGTTGGCAAAACCGTTTCCATTTTCGGCAAGGCTCGTCGCCTGAAAGGCGGCGCGATTGGCCTTAAGCCGCGCCTGCGCTTCCTGCACCTCGGCCGGATCGGCGGCGCGCACGACATCCATCACCAGGTCACTTGGAGGAGAAATGGCCATACGGGTGTCCTCTCGGTCACGGAGCCCCGCCGGACGCATCGTTCAGCGCCAGCGATAACTCCACAAATTCAGCATTTTAGCGAACGGTTCGGCCGAAATATGCGGCCGGACCTGAAGCCGCACTATGACCGGCCAACCTTACCGGAAGCTGGTGATCCGCTCATCACATGCTGGTCGACGAGATCGTAGATGGCGTCGTCCGCCTCGATCCGGTCTTCCAGGACGCGGGCGTCCTTCATGTTTTCCTCGAGCCGGTCGGCCTTTGCCCGTTCCTTGAGAACCCGGGCCTCGTGTCCTTGCTGGATATCCAGAAGCATCTGGTCCTTCATGGCAAGGCGGCCGAGCTGCGAGGCATAGTGCCCGGAAAACATCGCGTGCAACGGGCTTGCCGACCCCATGGCATCGACCACCACGTCGATGGTTTCAGCCAGGTCGCGGCGCTGCCTGGCGGTTTCGGCCAGTTCATTCTCTGCCATTTGTTCGAGATGCCGCTGTACGGCAACGAGGCGCTTGAGTTTTTCGGACCGGCTTTTCATCTGGCTAGATCGCCTGCATCATCGGGCCGAAGCCATCGGCAAACAGTTTCAGCATCGCGGCAATGCCGAGATAGAGCAGGAACATGCCGCCCATGATCAGATAGGGCAGCGAGATGAAGTAGAGCGGCATCTGCGGCGCCAGCTTGTTGACCATGCCGATCGCGACGTTGAACAGCAGGCCGTAGATGATGAAGGGGCTCGCCAGCCGCAGCATGATATAGAAGGTGGTCTCAAGCGCATTGGTGAGCGTGATCAGCACGCCCTGCGAATCAAAGCCGACGCCAAGCGGCATCACCTTGTAGGAATCGACGATGCTCGACAGGATGACATGGTGGAAATCCAGCATGAAGAGCACCATCAGGCCGGCAAAGCTGATCAGGTTGGTCAGCTGGTTTTCGGCGGTGTCTTCCAAAACGTCGTTGGTCGGCGGGGCGTTGAAGCCGATCATCATTGTGATCACCGTGCCGGTGAACTGCAGCCCAAGCACATAGTAGCGCGCGATCAGGCCGATGACGCCGCCGATGACGGTTTCGGTCGCGACGATGTAGATATAGGTGTGGCCCTTGCCGGAAATCTGCGGATAGATCTCGTTCCACATGATCGGCAGGATCGCCATCGAGATCGCCAGGGCAACGAAGATGCGGATCTGCACCGAGACGCGTGCCGTGGAAAACCCGGGCATGACCATGATGCAGGCGCCGATCCGGCAGAATGCGGCGAAAAGCGCCAGCACTGTGCCTTCAGGATCGGTGATCATGAAATCGAGCCAATGATCTTTATTTCGAGGCCCTTGGCGAGCTCGACATGCGAGAGAACCGGCAGTGTTGCAAAAAGACGCTCGATGATCATGCGGACATAAGAGCGGGATTCGGGCGAACTTACCAGTACGAAGGGCATGCCGCGGTCAAGATGTTCACGGATAACCTTGGTCGCCTGCTCGCTGAACTCCTCCAGATGCCGCGGGTCGATGTCGAATTCGACGATATCGCCCTTGGCGTCGCGCTTCAGCGCCTGGTGGAAGACCATGTCCCACTTGCTGCCGAGACGCAGGACCCGCAACGTGCCGTTGTCGGCGAGATCGCCGCAGAGCTGCTGCGACATGCGCACGCGGACATGCTCGACGATCTGCTCGGTCTTCCTGACATGCGGCGCGAGTTCGGCAACCGCTTCGAGGATCAGATGCAGGTTGCGGATCGAGACGCGCTCGGCCAACAGCAGCTTCAGCACCGCCTGCAGACCCGAATAGGACATGTGCGAGGTGCAGATTTCGTCGGCGAGCTTGCGGTATTCCGGGTCCAGCCGCTCGATCAGGATCTTGACGTCCTTGTAGGACAGAAGCTGCGGCAGGTTGTTGCGGATCACTTCGGACAGATGCGTCAACACCACGGAAACGTTGTCGATCGGATGGAAACCTTCGCGCTTCAAGTCTTCCGTGAACGTTTCGAGGATCGAGACCGCCGGCATGCCGAATGCGGGTTCGCGGATTTCGTCGCCTGGAACGCTCGGCTTGCGGCCACCGCCGGTGACGACGATAACTTCGCCGACGCGTACCGTGTTCGACGCGATCGTCGTGCCATGGATGCGGATATGGTAGGCCTTGTCCGGGATGCCGATATCGTCCGACACCTTGATTTCCGGAACGATGAGACCGTATTGCCCGGCGAATTTGCGGCGCATCTTGCCGACGCGGAACGCCAGTTCCTGGTGTGCGCCAAGCAGGCGCGTGGAGACCTGCTTTCCGAGCAGAAGTTCAATTTCCGCCGTCTTGAGGACGGATTTGACCGAGTCCTTCTCGCTGTCCGTCTTGTGCTGCGCCGTCTGCTGGTCCTGCTCGCGCTTGAGCTTGTTGGCCGCTTCCAGCCGACGGGGGATCACCCAGCCGAGGAAGGCCATGCCGCCACCGAGAACGGCGAACGGAACAAAGGGAAGGCCCGGCATGAAAGCCAGCATAAGGATCAGGCCGGCCGCCACCATCAGTGCGCGCGGATAACCGCCGAGCTGGTTGACGACGGCCTGGTCGGTCGAGCCCGACGTGCCGCCGCGCGATACGAGCAGGCCGGCGGCAAGCGATACGATCAGGGCCGGAATCTGGGAAACAAGACCGTCGCCGACCGACAGCTTGACGAAAACGTCGGCCGCTTCGCCGATCGACATGTCATGGCGGACGTAACCGATGATGATGCCGCCGAAGACGTTGATGGCGGTGATGAGAAGGCCGGCGATCGCATCGCCGCGCACGAATTTCGAGGCACCGTCCATCGAGCCGTAGAAGGAGCTTTCCTCTTCCAGCTCGCGCCGGCGCCGTTGCGCTTCCTTCTCATCGATCAGGCCCGCCGAAAGGTCGGCGTCGATCGACATCTGCTTGCCGGGGATGGCATCGAGCGTGAAGCGCGCGCCGACTTCGGCGATACGCGTCGCACCCTTGGTGATGACGATGAAGTTCACGGTGATGAGGATCAGGAAGACGATCAGACCGATGACGAAATCGCCACCCATGACGAGTTCGGCAAAGCCGGCAATGACGCCTCCGGCCGCATCGTGCCCCTCATGTCCATGCGAAAGGATGACGCGTGTCGTCGCGATGTTGAGCGACAGGCGGGTCATGGTCGAGATCAGCAGGATGACCGGAAAGGAAGAGAAATCCAGCGGCTTCTGGATCCACAGGGACACCATCAGGATGAGAACGGAGAACGCGATGGAGAAGGCCAGCCCGATATCGATCAGAAACGGCGGTATCGGCAGAAAGAGGATCGACAGGATCGCTACGATGCCGAGCGCAAAGCCGATATCCCGGCCCTTTGGCGCCAGTTTCGGGATAACGAGTGCAGGAGGTTGTGCCATCGGAACTTCCGTCTCTTCATGAGAGGCGGGCAGCATTCATACCTGCTGCCCAAACTAAGCAGCAGGCCTAACGCACCAAACTTGCGCGAAGGTGGCATCGATGCCGGAAAGAGGAAGCAGGCGCGCTTTTCGCAGTGCGCGTCCCGTTTCAATTTCGCCGCAGGGTCAGAACCCGGTCTGAATGCGGGAAAAGACGAGGTCGGTGAAAATGGAGATCTGCGCACCGACGAACGAGGCCGAAAGCGCGATGGTGACAAGCACGGCAAGGATTTTCGGTACGAAGGTCAGGGTCATTTCCTGAACCTGGGTCAGCGCCTGGATGAAGGCGATGACAACGCCGACAACCATGGCGGCGGCGACGGCGGGCCCGGAAGCGACGACCACTGTCCAGATCGCCGCCTGCACGATATCGAGGGCATCCGCCTCATTCATTGGCTATCACTTTATGGTAACACCCGGACCCACGACAAGCTCCTTGCCGGTATCAAGCACCGCGATGATTCCATCGGAGTATAACTTCACTTCCTTGACGACACCAGTTGTCTTGCCGTCGGCGCTGGTCACCGTCTTGCCGATCACGGCATTGGCTTCGCTGAGCGAGGTGCGCTGAAGCAGGCTTTCCAGATTGGTGTTGGTCTTGATCGTCTGCTCGACCTGAGAGAAGGTCGCGAGCTGGGCGATCTGCTGGGTCGAATCCATCGGCTCGGTCGGATCCTGGTTCTTCATCTGGGCGACCAGCAGTTTCAGGAAGCTATCGTAATTCAGGTTCGCCGACGCCTTGTCGGCGCCGGATTCGGTGCCGGACGCCGTGGGGACGTAGCTGCCGGCAGAATTGACGCCGCTTACCGCCATGGTGCGATCTCCTTGCGAATCTGTTCGATCGTTGCCGGGGTGATTTCCTGGCTGTTCAGAATCTTGTCTTCGATAGCGTAAAGGCCGCGAATGGCCTTCAAAGCGTCGAAGGCGCGGCCTTGCGTGACCATTCCGTCAATTTTCTTGAGCTCGGAAACGATCTCTTCGTTCTTGAAGCAATTCAGAAGCATGACGACCGACTTGCGGAACATGTTCGTCGATTGCTCAGCGCCTTCCGGATTGATCAGGATCATCTGAGCGATGAAATAGAGCTGCTTCAGCGGAGTGGTCGCATCTTCCGGCTGCAGAACATGGTTCTCGAGCAGGAACGTCACGTCATTCAGGAATTCGACGGCCACCTTCCGGTCGACACGCAGCACCGCCCCGTTGACAAAAATTCGTTCGCCAGACTTCAGCGAAATACGCAGTGTGCTTTTCATTTGAGTCCATCCCTGATGATGGTTGTAATATCGATTATGCCTTGGAAGTTCGAGGATTCGCGTTTGCGGATCTTCTCTGTCTCACCGAGAATCCAGATGGCTATGGAAATAAGATTGGCGCGCAGTTCGTCGTTCAGCTGATTGTCCGAAGCGCGAAGATCCTCGATGAACCGGATCCAGACCCGCCTTGTGTAATAGATCGCCTCGATGGCTTCCCTCGAGTAGCCCGTCTGCCGCTTTGCGGCTGCAAGCAGCGCAATCGAGCGATCGAGCACCTGCCGTTCCCGATCCTTGGAGTCGGCAACGCCATCCTCCATGATCTCGGCGTATGAAAACTGATACATTCAGACATCCTTCATGTTTGTCCTGGTCCTCACCGCATCAGAGGAAATTAATCAAACTCAACTGCTGAAGCCGCGAGGTCAGCGTGTAGGAAGTCTCGAGCTGGGTCTGCAAAGTCTTCAACATGGTGGAGGCTGCGAAAGTATCAATACCCTCAAGATCCAGCTGATGGGCCTTGACGATCTTGGTTTGCGCCTCGATCGAGGTATTGGCCTTCTTGACGCGCTCCTGCGACAGGCCGAGATTGCTCTGCATGCTGATCAGGCCGGTGACGGCTTCGCCCATGTAGGCAACAGCCTTGTCGGTAACCACGCCACGAACGTCGTCGCTCAGGCCGGCGCTCAGAAGCTCGGTGGAAATCAGGCTTGCCAGGGCAAACTTCCGCGCGCCCTCGGCGTTGACGTTTGCCGAGCTTTGAATGACTTCGTTGGCGCTGATGCGGCTCGTCATGTTCTGGCTGGAGGCACTGGACCAGTCCGTCCATGTGGACCCAGCCACAGCGGGATCAGCGTACATCGGCGCCAGCGTGTTATCGATGAAATCGGTCATCTGCGCCTTGGTGAACTGGCTCACGGAGGTCAGCGGCGGCACCTGGGGCGGCTGCGCCGCAATAAAGGTCGACAGCGCTGCATCATAGGATGCCTTGGCGGCGGATGTGGCCGTGTAATCCGTAAAAGGCTGGACATCGGTGTTGATGCCCGAGAACAGGTACTCCCCGTTCAAAGACGTGTTGGCGGCCGATGCGAACGTCGTCATCGCCGCAGCATTCTGGTCCTGCGCAATTTTCAGAAGGTCAGCGGTGCTGTTGTCCCGGAAAGCCATCAGCGACGACAGCGATTTCTGTGCTGCATCCTGCATCGTCTTCAAGGCTTCCTGAGAACCGGCAAGCCTTTGCGTGACGATGGAATTGGTGCTCTTCAGGGTCGCCAGCCGGTCAAGCTGGGATGAGATATTGACGGATTTCGACGTGGCCGCCCCAAGCGCCAGACCGTAATCCGCATGAACCCCGGTCGATACCTCATCGTTCAGCTTCATCATTTCCACCTGACCCTTTTGAATGGTCAGGCGCATGGCGTTTTGAACGGCCAGATTGGAAACGAAAGACGTTTTCATAATTTTATCCTACAGCTTGCAGAAGGGACGTCATCATGGCGTCCACCGTACTCACCAACTTCGCCGATGCCTTGTAAGACTGCTCAAGGTCGAGCAGCTGCGACAATTCTTCGTCAAGGCTGACGCCCGTGACGTTGCTCAATGCGTCCTGTGTGCGCGACAACAGAGCGGTTTTATTATCGTTCGCGGTGGATGCATTGCTACGCAGCTCTTCCAGCCAACCGATCGAGGACGCCGAGAAATCCAGGATGCTGCTAGTGCCGTCGAGCCCGGTCGCGGGGTCGAAAGCCATGTCGGCACTGAGCGACGTCACGAACCCGTCGAGAAGAGCGGTATAGCCGGAGTTGCCTGTCGTATTCGACTTGTAGCCCGGACCGTTGAAGCCGCCGTCGCGGATAAGCGTCGGGGTGGTTGTGGCCAGCGGGTTGATCTTCAGCGATTCGGCGATGCCGGCGACCGTCACGCCGGGCGCCGGAACGGTGCCGCCTGCCCAGGTGAAAAGACCGGGCAGTGCCACCGTGGCCGGCGTGGTGTTTTCCTGGAACAGCGTCACCAGACCGCGTGCGATCTCATCGAGCTGCGACTGGAATTTTGGCGCTGTCTCGTCGCGCAGCTGGAGCAGGCTGGCAAGCTTGCCCTCGGCGTTCGTATCGGCGCCCTTGCCGGCCTTCATCGGTACGCCATCGACGTAGATCGCGTTGCCGGCGGTCGTCGCACCGAAACCGGGCGTCGCCACAAATGTCACCGCGCGCGGGCTGTTTTCGAACAGGACCGTGCCATCGGACGTATAGATGACCGTATCGTTGTTGGCGCGGGTAACCGTCGAGATACCGACGATTTCGGAGATCTGCCGGAGCAGCTTGTCGCGCTGGTCGAGTGCATCGCTGGCATCGGTGCCGCTGGCTGTCGCGCCCTGCACAGCACCATTGGCCTTTTCGAATTCGGCCAAAAGCCCGTTCAGCTTTTGAACCGAAGCATCGATTTCCTTGTCGGCATCGTAACGGACGTCCTGGACGGAGGCAGACGTCTTGTTCAGCGAATTGGCAAGGTCCGATGCGCTCGACACGGTTGTCGCTGCGATGGACGTATTGCCGGGCGTCGCCGCAAAGGTCTGCAGACTGTCGCGGAACGATTTGAGGTAGTTCGACGGCGAGGTTTCATAACCGTTGCCACCGAGCGCCGACTTCACAGCCTCCAGGCCGGTCAGAAGAGCGTCCTGCGCGGATGCTTGCGAAATGCTGATGGAATGTTGTTTCATCAGCGCGTCGTTCTGGGCGCGCTGAATGGATACGATCTGCGCGCCGTTGCCACTCGTGCCCAGCATCGCCATGCGGCGCGAATAATCCGCATTGCTCACATTCTGGATATTCTTCGAAACGAGCGCCGTTTGGGCCGCCGTGTTGTTGAATATCGTCTGTGCAGTGTTGATGGCTGAAGACAGCGACATGACGCAGATCGTACCTTTTCAATTACCGCTTCAGGTTCACAAGAACGTCCAGCAGGTCGGCGCCTGTCTGGAAGACCTTCGAGTTTGCCGTGTAGCTACGCTGGGATTCGATCATCGCGGTCAGTTCGTTGGCGATATCGACATTGGAGCCCTCAAGGGCGCCGGACTGGATGCTGCCGAAATCGCCGGAACCGGCAAACCCGGTGACGATGACGCCTGAATCCACACCCTGCGAATAGACGTTGCCCGACTGGGGAACGAGGTTGTCGGGGCTCTGGACGTTGGCCAGTGCTACGCGGTAGCGCGGGTCGAGCTTGCCGTTTTCGTACTTGACGTAAACGATGCCTTCCTTGTCGATCTGGTAGCCGGCCACCTTGCTCGGGGCGTTACCATCGATGGAACCGCCGTCCGCATTGAACTTGTAGCCGAGCTGAGTGGTCTTGCCGAGGTCGATCGTCAGGGCGCCGAGGGTAGCGCCGGTGCCAGCAAAGGGACCTTGGGCCGTCGTCGTCAGGGTCGCCGGCGAAGTCGTCAAATTGCCGTTAGTATCGAAGGCGAGTGCCAGAGTGCCGATCGAAGCGCCCGATGTCCGGTCAACCACCCCGACGGTCCAAGCGCCTGCACCTGTCTTGGTATAACTGAAGTCGAGCAGGCGCGAATTTCCCTGGCTGTCAAAGACGCTGAGTGACGTGGTGGATACCGTGCCGATTGCGTCCGCTGAATTGAGGTTGGCACCCATCGCCCCGGTGGTCGAACCCGCGGCGACCAGGCCATCGGACGAAAGATTGACCTTCGACAGACCGTCAAACCCGTTGACGACCACCGTCGGATCAACGCCCGCCTGATATTCGTAACCCATCAGCGTGTAGCCGGCCGAGTTGACCAGGTCGCCGTCGCCATTTTGCGTGAAGGCGCCGGCACGCGTGAGGAAGTTGGACCCGTTGGCACCCGAGACGATGAAGAAACCGCTGCCGTTGATGGCCATGTCGGTGCCGGACGTGGTGTAGGTCGTCGGGCCCTGCTCCGAAATGCTGTAGCGCACCTTGGTTTCGACACCGCCGGAATTGTAAGCGCCGTTGCTCGTCGGCAGGATCAGTGAGGAGAATTCCGTCGACGCCCGCTTGTAGCCTGTCGTGTTGGCATTGGCGATGTTTTCAGCGACCGTACCCAGGCGGTTTGCCTGAGCATTCATGCCGGAACCACCGGTTCTCATCATTCCGTAAAGACTCATGTCCGATCCTCGTTTTCGTCGTTATGGAAAGACTATGGGGTGGGCCTTGCGTGAACCTGTCTAGGGGCACCGGATGCCGCACATCCGGAACCCCATCGTTGGATCAGCTCCAATCGATGCAGTAGCCGAGGAAACGCTTGGAATCGATCGGGTCGAAACCGAGCCGCTTGCGCAGTTTCTTGCGCAGCTTGCTGATATGGCTTTCGACGACGTTTTCTTCGACGTCCTCGTCGAAAATACCGTAAATGGCATTGAAAATCTGGGACTTGGAAACGCGGCGTCCGCGATTTGCGACCAGGTATTCGAGAATGCGGCGCTCGCGGCGCGGCAAGGCGAAAACCTCGCCCTGGACTTCCGGATCCCGGCCGTCCGAAAACACCCGGATCGGGCCGATGTCGGTGAAGTTCACCAGTGCCTTCAGGCGGCGGCGGATTGCTGCCACCCGCGCCAGAATTTCGCGGGGATGAACCGGCTTGCGCACCACGTCATCGACACCACAGTCGAAAAACGCCAGCGTCGTTTCCAAGGAAGGGCTGTCACTGATGGCGATGACCGGGGCCGTGGAGCGATCGCGGATAGCGCGGGGAAGGCTCATGGCGCTTTCGCCCTGGCCGATCAGGAACGCCTCGACCGCGTCGATATCGCTATCGGCCGCCTTTGAAACCCAATCGCCGAACTCGCTTGGATCGAACCCCTGGGAGGGTACGCCCTCCCGTCCGAACAGGGAAGTATATCCGTCTTTTACGAGCTCACGCTCATCAACCAGCACGATCATTCGTCCGCCTCCGAATCAGTATGGTGCCTCTATGGTTAACAGGTACGAATCGGAGGATTCATGAACAACTATGGAATGTTACTGGCTGAAATTAATACTAGATTAAGATTTCTGTGCCGATTTGAACTAGATGTAGTGGTCCTCACCGTAGACGCCACTAAATTTCATGTGGAAACGTTAACGTCATATTAAGAAATCTCTTGCCGCCACTTTTCTAACTTAATGTTGACGCAATCGTCTTTGGCAATAGAAGAACTCGGTAATTCATCTTGTAGTTGAATTTATTGGCAGAAATTCGATGCATTCTGCGTCCATTTTCCATAGCCCGTCGCCACCAGATTGGCGATCACCCGGCAGACATATTTCTTCTGCGCGGGATCATTGTTCGGTCCGGCATGATAGCGGGCGACGGCCATCGTCCAGGTCTCATGCCGGGCATGGAGATTGGAGAGGAACCGGGCGGCATATTCGACATTCTTTTTCGGGTTGAGCATCTCGTCCGGCGAGCTGAAATTCTCGCCGTGGAAGTAATAGTTGATCTGCATACACCCCAGATCGATCAGTTTTGCACCCTGCGCCCGCGCTGTAGCAAAGCGCTGCAGCACGTCACCGGCGCTGTTTTCGAAATACGCCTTGCCCTCGATATTCATCGCAAACGGCTGCAGCGCCCCCTTCCGGCCGGTTTCCGTCAGACCGACGGAGTAGAGAATGCCCGCCGGTATCTGATACTTCGCCGCCGCCGCCGTGATCTCGCTTTCGCACACGCCGGGGCTTGCCTGCGCGTTACATATAGACGTCGCCAGCGCGGTTAAGCTCAGCAGCAGAAGTCGCATCGCCCGTCCCTTCATTGCCCGTCCACCTTTCGCGGCCCTGTTCCTGGCTGCCATTGTCATTGCGCTGACCCTTGGCGCCATCTCCAGGCGTCTCGCGGCCCTGCTGGCCTGCCTGAGGCTGCGCCTGCTGCTGCGCATTGCTGCTGCCGGAAGTATCCGAAGCATTGAAGACGATGTTGACCTGATCAACGGCGAAGCCCTGCGCGCGCAAGGCCTTGACCATGGCGCTCTGATCGTCGCTCAACTGCCGGAAGGCATCGCCGGTCTCCACCTTGATCTCGACATGTAGCTCATCGTCCTTGAGCCGCAGCGTTGCCGTGATCATGCCGAGATCGATCGGATGCATCTGGATCTTCAGCGTGTTGAGAACCTTGCCCGTCGATGCCTGCGTCAACGGGGCCTGAACTCCGGCGCCGGGTTGGAGCGCACTGGCCCATTCCGGACTGTTGGCGATCCGGCTGGTCACGGCCGCTGCATTGCTGACCGGCGCAAGGCCGAGATAACGGCGCGCTTCCAGCACGGTGACAGTTTCAGCCTTGGCCGCCGTTGCAGATGCCTCGTTCTTGGCGACAGCCTTGTCCCCGTCCGAAGCCAGGCTCATGGAAACCGCCTGCCCCTTGCCATCGGCACGCGCGAAACGGAACACCTGATCGGACCCCGCCTGAGTGGCATTCCTGACCGCGTTCGCATCGCCCGCCTTATCCGCCCCGGCCTTGGCCGCGTCTTTCGCGGCTGGCTTCGCCTTGGCGCGTTCGGCGAGCGCCTGGAACTCGGACATTCCCGGGGTCGCTTCTGCTTGCGCAGGCTGGCTTGCGGCAACCGATTTCTGGGTTGCATCCAGAAGGCTGAGCAACTGACTGACGTCGCCGGTCACCGCGTCCGCCGCTTCGTCCGGCGGGTTCACCGCCGATGTGTCCGCCGGCCTTCCGGTTTTATCGCCACTCCTGGCGGTACTGGCTTCGGCATTCTTCATGAGGCCTGCGATCGTCTCGCCTATAGGCCCATCGACGGTTTTTCCCGTATCCTCTCCAACGCCGGCGAAGCTGGCCTGCATCAGCGAGAATTTTTGCGGACCCTTTGCAGCGGCCAGCGACCCTTGCGCCGATATTGTCTTGCCCGTGGCGTGAGGGTCTGCGGTGGCGGACGAACCAAGTGAGGATTTCATGAAGCCATCGCGTTCCGTTGCAAGGCCCTGCAAGGAGGAGAGACCATCCCCACTGGCAGCCAAGGCATCGACGCCGCTCTGCTTGGATGATGCAGCGAGCGCCTCGGCAGAAGGTTTGAGGTTCGGTGCGAGGCTGCCTTCGACGGCCGGTTTCGCGCTGATCGAAACGGCCGGCTGCTTTTTCTTGCCGGCGTCGGCGAAGGCATTTTCGAAGGCGGACCGTTGATTTGCGGCGTCCATGTCATGCGACTTGCCAGCCGGTTTGGAACCGGATTTGCCCGGCCGGACCGGGGCGGTTCCCAGCAGGTTGTCGTCCACGAATGTCATTGTTCGCCTTCCCCCTTCAGGAGAGAATCAATCTCGTCGAGCTTCGAGCGGCCCGTGCTCAGAAACGCATCGTGAACCGGATCAGCCGGGCTTTGTTCTGACGCAGCCGCCTGCGGCACCGCATCCGGTTGAGCCGCCTTCAAAGCCGCCTCCGACGGTATTGCAAACGGGCTTTCGCCACTGCCTGTATCTACTCCGCTCTCTTCCATGGCAATTTCGGATTTGACATTAGAAACAGAGGCTTGTGTCAGGCTTTCGGGATCTGGCGCACGCAGCACTTCCTGCGCGATGACGGTTGCGGCCTGGCGCAATGCGCGATCACGCGGCGAAAGCTCAGCGTCCGGAATGGAACTGATATCCTTGACCGCATCGAGAATGCCTTTGGACGGAATACCGACGAGGCCGGAATAGAGGCTTGCCAAGGCCTTTGGCCCTGCATCCGCGACATCCGAAAGGTCCTGGGCTCGCGTCGAGGCAAGCGTTGCCAGTTCCTGCATGCCGCCAATCGCCGCGCGCCGCGCGATGCGCAAATAGACCTCGCGCTGCCGTGGCCTGTCCATGAAGCCAAGAATTTCCTGGATCTTTGTTTCCGTCTCATCACCGTAATTGGCAACAGCCAGCTCGACGAAGACGTCGGCAAACTGGCTGGCATAAGGCGACGTCAGGAAGCGCCGGGCATAGGAGAGCGAATAGGCAAAGCCCTTGTCCGGCAGGGCGCCGCGGGTCGCCAGCGCGATCGAGCGCCGCAAGGCGGCTTCCTCGATATTGGTCCCCGGCGCCGTCAGGCGCGCCCAGTCGTAATATTGCAGCGCCCTTGCCGGGCTCTGCTGCGCCGTTGCATTGCCAAGGACCAGATAGAGGTAGGGTCCGACCCGGGAGTTGCGGTATTCCAGAATGGCTTCCGCCAGATTTTCCACCATCAGCCCGCCCTTGCCGGCCAGATAGTGGCTCAGCGCATCGACGACACGGGTATCGAAATTGCCTTCGATGTCGTGGTTGGCGAGATAGGAAAGGGTTTCCGGATTGCCGCCGCTCATCGCATAGATGAACGCCGCATCGACGTTGCGCGGGTCATCGAAGACCGTAGGGTCCGCATCCCGCAGACGCTTGTCGATCGCCGCCAGCATGAAGCGCTGCATTTCGGCGGCCGAATGATCCCCTGAAACGATGGCGTCCTGGATGTACTGCAAAGACCGCAGCATCTTGTAGGGCGGCAGATCCTCCGGACCTTGCGCATGCGCGGACGTTATCGGGACTGCCCCGATGGCACATGCGCAGAGCAGGAGGGTGCGGATCGCCTTCAACATTGCCATCAACCCTGGTTCGTCTGCAGCAGGATTTCGATACGGCGGTTGGCCGGCGCCAGCGGGTCTTCCGGAACCTGGAGACGCTTGTCGGCAAAGCCGCTGATCTGGCTGACACGGCTTTCGGCAAGGCCGCCGCGAATGAGCATATAGTAGGCGCTCTGGGCGCGATCGGAAGACAGCCGCCAATTGTCGTAGGCACCCTTCCTGAACGGCCGGCCGTCAGTATGGCCGCGAATGGCAATAGCACCGCTGCGAGCAGACAGCAGCTTGCCGATCTTTTCCATGGCAATCACCATGTCTTTTTCAGGCACGGCGGACCCCAGTCCGAACATCGGCGTGTCTGCCTGTTCGCTGATCGTCACAAGCAGCCCACCTTCGGTCGGCGTCACCAGCAGTCCTTCGGCGAGTTTGCCGGCCGAACCGCCGATTTCCTTTTCAATCTCGGCCTTCAGGGCCTTGGCGGCGTTTTCATCAGGCTTGAGCGGCATGGCGTTCGCGCTGGCGGCATCGGCGGTTACAGGCGTATCGAGTGCAGCCTTGCCGGACGGGTCCTTCTTTGCTGCTTCGGCCTTTGCTGCTTCGGACTGATCTGAAGAAGCAACGACTGTTTCCTTGGAAGCCTCTGCCGGACCGTCGCCGGCCTTGGCTTCGAGACTGTCGCCGCCCTTTTCCGCATTCTGCAGCTCGACCTGCTTCGTCCAGAAATCCGGATCGAAGGGGTCGCGGTAGGCTTCGCCGCCATCTGCGCCGGTCGCGGGTCCAGACGTCGATGCGCCGCCATCGCCCTTGGCGCTGATATTGGCGTTGCGGCCGACTTCGTTGACGATCTCGGACATCACCGAATAGGGGTTCTCGAAGAAGTCGGCGTCGGAATACTGGGTCTCCTCTCCCGAGGTCGCCGTCAGCTGGTCGCCGTTTTTCGCCGATCCACCGGTCCTTGTCTCGGTGCCATCGACCTTCGACTTCATCTGGTCTTCTTCACCCTTGGCATCCTTGGCCGGCTGCTTGACGCCCTTTTCGGACGGCTTGGCATCGGT
This sequence comes from Pararhizobium sp. YC-54, assembly GCF_025847205.1. GTDB lineage: Bacteria > Pseudomonadota > Alphaproteobacteria > Rhizobiales > Rhizobiaceae > Pararhizobium. The sequence goes on from NZ_JAOYTH010000005.1 coordinate 142,235, forward strand.
CAGCTGCACCGGGTTGAAATAGGAGGCAAGCGCTGCCTTGGTCTGCGGATTGGCCGCGTTGATCAGCCACATGACGAGAAAGAATGCCATCATCGCCGTCATGAAGTCGGCATAGGCAATTTTCCAGGCGCCACCGTGATGGCCGTCGTGACCGCCGCCGTGACGCTTGATAATGATGATTTCGTTCTTGCCGTGGTGGTGGCCTTCGTTTTCGCTCATGCCAGCACCTTGCCAACGGTATCGGCCCAGGCGGCCATGCGTGTCACCAGGATCGAATCGCTGAACTCGACAGAAAGGTCGATATCAGCTGTTTCCTGATGACGGAAAATCAGAGTTTCGTCATCGAGGTGATGTTTCAGCGCCGCAAACAGTGTTGCAGGCCCTTTCACAACGATCTTGACGCCCTCGCCGGAGCCGATCGACAGCGTGATCATCCGGGCGAGATCGGCAATGGATTTCTGGAGCAATACGCCATCCATGACTGGCGCCAGCACACGGGCCGTCTGATCCGACAGCATGGTCACAAGCTGCGAGCCCATATCGGAAAAGCGATCATGGATCATCGCTGCGATTTCGTTGTCGCAGCGCACGCGCATGGCTTCGAGTTCGGCCGCGTGGCGCGCGTTCAAAGCGGCAATTTCGGCCTGGTGAAGGGCAAGCTGCTCGCTTTCCGCCTCACGGCGTCCTTGCGCGAACGCCTCACGGCGCTCAGCGTCGATGTCGATTTGCGGCTGGACCTGAGGCTTCATGGCAAAAGTACCTTCGGCCGGAAAGTCGTCGTCCAGATCGGGAAAGTACCGCGGCGGAACCAGCGACAGATCGACTTTCGGAGCACTGAAATCCTTGAGATAGCGGGAAATGGACGCACTCATCGGCCGACCCCGATGGCACAGGCCATGGTCACGACCAGGCCAGCCGCCCGTTCGGTTGCGGACGGCATTGGGCTAACAAGCCTGAAAACATAAGACTGTGACACTTCCGGAATGTCTCCCTCAGGACCCTGCGGAGCGGGAGTGCCGCACGGCCCGAACATTTTCAATCCGTACCAGCCCGCCGCCGGAAGAACCGGCAGCCCAGGCAGCATACAACGGCAGCACAACAATCATGTTGGCTGGCAACCCGGACGAAGATGGCTGCGATTGGAGACTATCCGGTCAAACTTGTGCGAAAATGTAGGTCGCGGATATATCCGGTCTCGCCGAGAAAGCTCTGTCTGGCGAGACCGGTATGAGGTGTTGGACCGCGCTTGGGCAATGAGCGCGGTCCAACCGTTTCCACCTGCCGATGACCGGCGGCTGGGCGGAAAATGTATTCGCGGCCCAGCAAATGCGAGGCGGCGAAAAGGATACCCGAACCGGTTTCATGCCCGCCGGTCCGGCGCGAGCGAGCCTATTGCTGGAACAGGCGCAGGATGTTTTCCGAATTGGTGTTGGCGATCGACAGTGCCTGGATGCCGAGCTGCTGCTGCGTCTGCAGCGCCTTCAGCCGGGTCGATTCCTCGTTCATGTCGGCGTCCACCAGACGGCCGACGCCCTTGTCGATCACATCCATCAGGTTGGCGACAAAGTTTTCCTGCATATCGATGCGGCTGGTAATGGCACCCAGCGTCGAGGCGGAATCCGTCAGGTTGCTGAAAATGGCATCGACAGCTCTGATCATGCCCTCGATGTCGTCATAGCTGGTGCTGGCAGTCAGCTCGACGATACCCGAGCCTGCAGGTGCCGTGCCGCCCGCGACCGCGAGCAGGTGATAGGTCGCAGCCGCGGTCGTGGCACCGCTCGGCTGGACAACCGCCATGGCTTTGGTCAGTTGGCCGAGCGAGGCATCCTTGGTATCGATCAGGATCGATGCGGCGGTGTTGTAATCCAGTGTCGAGACAGACACGGTGCCGTTTGTCGAGCGGTTGAAGGATGCCACGATAGACTTTGTGCCAGCCGGCGTTGTGCTGTCGTTGTACAGCCAGTTTTCACCCGAGAACGAAGCGGATTCGGCTGCGGATGCCAGCTGGTTCTTGAGTTCGGCCAGTTCCTTGTTGATCTTCGTCTTGTCCACGCCCGGTTCGCGCGCAGCAACCAGCTTGGCCTTGATCTCGGACACCACGTCGATGGCGGAACTCATGCCGGCATAGGATGTATCGACCTTCGCCGCGCCCAGCCCGAGTGCGTCCTGAACGGTCGAGAGGGCGGCATTGTCCGAACGCATGGTCGTCGCGATCGACCAGTAAGCAGCGTTGTCGGCTGCGGTTTCGACGCGGTAGCCGGACGAAATGCGGTTCTGCACTTCTTCCATGTTCGAGTTGATCGAACGCAATGTCTGGAGAGCCGCCATGGCGGCGGAATTGGTCAAAATGCTGGTCATGGTCATTGCCCCAGTTCGAAAATTAAACGGAACATTCCGGATCGAGAACCGGCAGCGACGGGACCAGCGTCATGCAACTGCCCCATGTTTAGCCCAAGGACAGCCTATCGCTCTTAACGAACACTTAACAATCATATGGTTAACAAATGATTAAGCGTGTTAGCAAGTGAGTAATCAAAATGAACGAAAATAAATCTCAATTGCCGAATCCTTAACGCGGCAGTCACGCCGCAAATACGAAATAGCCGCGCCCCTTGCGGGACGCGGCTTGTGGAATATCCGGCGGATCGATGATGAAGTCTGACCGCCGGCGCCTTGCCTGTTCCGATTAACGGAAGAGCGAGAGGATGGTTTCCGAGTTGGAGTTGGCGATCGAGAGCGACTGGATGCCGAGCTGCTGCTGCGTCTGCAGAGCCTTGAGGCGGGTCGACTCTTCGTTCATGTCGGCGTCAACGAGGCGGCCGACACCCTTGTCGATCACGTCCATCAGGTCGGCCATGAAGTCGTCCTGCATGTCGATGCGCAGATTGGTTGCACCGAGGTTTGCAGCAGCGTCCGTTGCATCGCCCAGGATCGCATCGACGACGCGGATCATGGCTTCGACGTCGGCGTCGCTGGTCGTGCCGGTCAACTTGATTTCGGTGCCAGCCGCAGTGGTGGTCGAACCGGCATCGATCAGGAAGAAGTTCTGGGCCGTACCGGTCGGGGTTGCGAGCTCGGCGTCGGCGTCATAGTCCTTGGTCAGCAAGCCGCGGCCTGCATCATCGGTATCGATCAGAACCGATGTCGAGGCATCGAATTTCAGGACGCCGACCGAAACGTTGCCAGCAGCGTTACGGGTGAACGAGCCGACCATTTCCTTGGTGCCGATCGCGGTGGTCGAGTCGTTGTAGAGCCAGTTTTCGCCGGAGAAGGAAGCCGACTGAGCCGTCGAGGACAGCTGGTTCTTGAGTTCCGTCAGTTCCTTGTTGATCTTCAGCTTGTCAACACCCGGTTCGCGGGCAGCAACCAGCTTGGCCTTGATTTCGGAAATGACGTCGATGGCGTTATCAAGACCGGTATAGGCCGTGTCCGTCTTGGCCGCGCCGAGACCGAGAGCGTCCTGAACCGTGGAGAGAGCCTTGTTGTCCGACTTCATGGTCGTTGCGATCGACCAGTAAGCAGCGTTGTCGGCTGCGGTTTCGACGCGCAGGCCGGATGAGACGCGGCCTTGCGTCGTTTCCATGCCGGCGTTGATCGAGCGCAGCGTCGAGAGTGCTGCCATTGCAGCCGAATTGGTGAGAATGCTTGTCATGGAAGTACTGCCCCTTTTGAACAGGTGAAATGGAAGGGACATTCCGGCCGTTACCGGGAAACAGCAGCCAGCTTCATGCCTGCTAACGCGTTAAATTTCTTGGTTAACCCGCTGTTTCGATGGCCATAGAAAACACCATCATGGTTAAGGAAAACCTAAAGGCCGGAAACTTTTTCAAAGACAAAGAAAAAACCGCACCTCTTGCGAGATGCGGTTGTCTGTCGGTCGCGAGACCGGCCGTTTGGGGGGGATGGCCAGCCCGCGCCGTTTTTCGATTAACGGAACAGCGACAGGATGTTCTGCGAGTCCGAGTTGGCGATCGAGAGAGCCTGGATGCCGAGCTGCTGCTGCGTCTGCAGAGCCTTGAGGCGGGTCGACTCTTCGTTCATGTCGGCGTCAACGAGGCGACCGACACCCTTGTCGATCACGTCCATCAGGTCCGCCATGAAGTCGTCCTGCATGCTGATGCGCAGATTGGTCGCACCGAGGTTTGCAGCAGCGTCCGTTGCATCGCTCAGGATCGCGTCGACGACGCGGATCATGGCTTCGACGTCGGCGTCGCTGGTCGTGCCGGTCAACTTGATTTCCGAGCCGGCCGCAGTGGTGGTCGAACCGGCGTCGACCAAGAAGAAGTTCTGGGCCGTACCGGTCGGGGTTGCGAGCTCGGCGTCGGCGTCATAGTCCTTGGTCAGCAAGCCGCGGCCTGCATCATCGGTATCGATCAGAACCGATGTCGAGGCATCGAATTTCAGGACGCCGACCGAAACGTTGCCAGCAGCGTTACGGGTGAACGAGCCGACCATTTCCTTGGTGCCGACTGCAGTGGTCGTGTCGTTGTAGAGCCAGTTTTCGCCGGAGAAGGAAGCCGACTCAGCGGTCGAGGACAGCTGGTTCTTGAGTTCCGTCAGTTCCTTGTTGATCTTCAGCTTGTCAACACCCGGTTCGCGGGCAGCAACCAGCTTGGCCTTGATTTCGGAGATGACGTCGATGGCCGCGTTCAAACCGGTATAGGCCGTGTCCGTCTTGGCAGCGCCGAGACCGAGAGCGTCCTGAACCGTGGAGAGAGCCTTGTTGTCCGACTTCATGGTCGTTGCGATCGACCAGTAAGCGGAGTTGTCGGCAGCGGAGCCAACCCTCAGGCCGGAGGAAATACGACCCTGGGTCGTTTCCATGTCGGCGCTGATGGAGCGCAGCGTCGAGAGTGCTGCCATTGCAGAAGAGTTTGTCAGGATGCTTGTCATTGGGGTTGTCCCTCTAGATACAAAATACAAGATTGGGGACATACCGGACTAAATACTTACCGGTGATAACGGCTCGGCATCATGCCACTCGGCTCCTGTCGGTCAGGAAATCCAAATCCGTTATGTGAGGGTAATGTCGCAGGGAAACGTTGCCATATGTTTAAATGGCGCGCGAATATGCGCACGGCACGGGTCGCCAGGACGCGCGGCCCAGATCGCGGCCCATCAATAATTATATATATAATTCAATTACTTAACGACTTCATCATAGGACGCATTCATCTCAAGAAAGAGACAAACCGTTAACCACGACGAGGGGATCAGCTGAAAGAACGCACCAGGCTGCCGACGAGCAGGTTCCAGCCGTCGATGAGGACGAAGAAGAGTATCTTGAACGGCAGCGAGATGGATGTCGGCGGCAGCATCATCATACCCATCGCCATGGTAATCGTCGCGACGATCAGATCGATCACCAGGAACGGCAACATGATCAGGAAGCCTATCTCGAAGCCGCGCCTGATTTCCGAAATCATGAAGGCAGGCACAACGGCGCGCAGATCAACCCTGTCGCCGGCGACGACAGTCTGTCCCTTCTCCTTGGCGATGTCGATGAACAGCTGCAGGTCCTTGTCGCGCGTATTGGCAAGCATGAATTCCCGGAACGGCTCGGAGATGCGCGTCATCGCCTCCGTTTCCGTGATCTGGTTCTGCAGCAGCGGATTGACGCCGTTCTGCCAGGCCCGATCGAAGGTCGGCGCCATCACATAGAACGTCATGAACAGCGCAAGGCTGACCATGATCATGTTGGACGGCGTCGTGGCGAGACCCATGCCGGTGCGAAGGATCGCAAAGGCGATGACGAAACGGGGAAAGCTCGTCACCATGATGAGGATGCCCGGCGCGACCGACAGGACGGTCAGAAGGCCGAAGGTGCGGATGATCCAGGACGCAACGGAGCCGTCGATAGGCGTGTTGAGGATGTCGGCGGGAAAGCCTTGCGCTCCAGCGATACCCGACATCGCCAACATGGCGGCTATGAATGCGATAGTCCGGATCATGAGCGAATCATTGAATAACAAATGTCCTGAAGATGACATTGGTTACGCGCCCTTCGGAGCGAAGGTCAACCCGTTCCTCGATGTCATCCTTGAGATACTGAAATCCGCGCGGCCCCTGGATCTGCTGTAACGACACTGTTTTGAGATAGGCGGCGATGTCCTGATGGATTTGCTCCGCCATCGCCACATCAGGCGCACCTTTGAAAAGCAGGGCCACTTCAAGCCGGATCCAGTTTTCGGTGGGATAGGCAAGGTTGGTGGTGATCGCGTCGAGTTGGACGACGCCGTTGGCCTCGGTCGCGATTTTCGGCAACCCTTCGTCCTTCTTCCCGGCCTCGCTCTCAGGCCTCTGACCGGCATTTTTCAAGGCGATCGCCGCCTTGGCTTCCTCGACGATCCTGGCTTCCTCGGTACTGAGCGGTTTGGGCGCAAGCATGCCACCGACCAGCCAGCCGCCGCCGCCTGCGATCAAGGTCAGCACGGCAAGCGCCGCGATCATGATGACCGGCGATGACTTTTTCGGACCGGCATTGGCGAGATCGGCATCTTCCATCTTCAAAATCCATCAAGAATAGGCCGCTCACGCAGCGTGGTCGGGCCGTCAGATCGGCGAAACGATGTCCATGACCTGCTGACCCCATGGCGGCTGCTGGACTTCGGTCAACCGGCCGCGCCCGCCATAGGAGATACGTGCCTCGGCGATCTTCTCGTAGGAAATCATGTTCTTCGCATCGACGTCGTAAGGCCGCACGATGCCGGCGACATTGAGAATGCGGATTTCATGGTTGACCCGGACTTCCTGGGAACCGCTGATCAACAGATTGCCATTTTCGAGCACGCCGGTGACGACGGCCGCGACAAGCAGGACGAGCTTTTCAGAGCGCTCCGTCGTGCCCTCCCCCTTGGACTTGGTGTTCGAGCCGTAGTCGAGCCCGCCCTTCCAGCCAAAGTCGCTCGATTCCGACTGACCGTTGGCACCGATGTTGAAACCGCTGTCATTGGTGCGGCTGCGATCCGTCTTGTTGTCGAAGGATGCCTTGTCGTCGATACGGATATCGACGGTCAGGATATCTCCGACCTTCAGCGCGCGGGCGTCCTTGAACAGGGCTGACTGATTGTCGCTCCAGAGCGAATAGCCGTTCATGACCTGGCGCGGCTCCTTCGGATACATCGCCATCTGCGGCGTCTGCGCATACTGCAGCCCACTGCCGATCGGGCTCATGGCCGGTGCCCTGCCGATCTCGTTGAACGTCTGGTTCTGGCATCCCGACAGCAGGCTGGCGGCGAGAAGGACCGAAATCGGATATCTCATGACGGTTCCTTCGATGTGTCCGGGTCTGTGGCACTGGAGATGACGTTGGTGACAACCGCTGCCTTCTCACTGCTCATTTCGCTGAGGATCAGGCTCGACTGGCGCGGTGGCAGCTGCATGATAATCGCCGCTGCGACGCCGGGATTGACCAGCTCCAGCTTGGCCGCCGCCGCATCCGCCTTCATCGTCTTGTAGATTCCCACCAGGCCGATCTGGGCCTGCTTGAGAAAATCGTTGCGGCGCTTCAGCCAGTCCTCATATTCGGCACGCCGCTTCTCGAGCGTCGCGATGCGTTCGTCGATATCAGCCTGCAGCTTCTCAAGGTCTTTCTTCTGCAACAGGTAACGCTGGTCGCGCGCAGCATCGGCAATATTGGTGCAGAACTGCTGGATTTCATCGCCATTGGCCGGGATGCCTGCCGACGGTGCGGCGACCTCCTGCGCGAAGGCGCCGGGAATGGCCAGCATGGTGCAGCCGGCAGCGATCATCATCAGGCGGCGGCGCAGGCCGTTCGAGGCGCTGGGAAGACGATGTGTCATCATTGCAAGACAAGCTCCGCCTGGAGGGCACCGGCTGTCTTGATGCCCTGGAGAATGGAAATGATGCCGTCCGGTTTCACCCCGATACTATTAAGGCCGGAAACCAGCGAGCGCAGATTGGAACCGTCGAGGATCGCAACGGTACCGCCATCCTCGTACGCCTGGATTGTCGTATTCGGCTCGATCTCGGTGCGGCCGCGCGCGAAGGGTTCCGGCTGCACGACGGTCGGCGTTTCGGTGACCTCAACCGTCAATGTTCCGTAGCTGACGGCGACCTTGTTGATCCGTACATCCTGCCCGATGACGATCGTGCCCGTTCGCTCGTTGATGACCACGCGCGCGGGCACATCGGTTTCGACGACGAGATTCTCGATATCGGCCATCAGGCGGGAAAGATCGGCCATCTTCGGCTTGTCGATGACAACCGCCTGGGAATCGAGCGCCTCGGCTATGCTGCCGCCAAACTGCGTCTTGCCGTAACGATTGATGGCCGCAGCCATGCCGACGGCGGTCGAGAAATCCGGGTTTCTCAACTGGAGTACGAGATTGAACCCGTCCTTGAACTTGGCCGGCAGTTCACGCTCGATGATGGCACCGTTCGGAACGCGGCCGGACGTGGTGATCCCTTGCGTCACGGATGCAGCATCGCCCTGCGCGCTGAAACCGGTCACGACGACCGACCCTTGCGCGACCGCATAGATCTGCCCGTCGGCGCCCGAGAGCGAGGTCATGACCAGCGTGCCGCCACGAAGCGAGGTGGAATCGCCAAGCGACCCGACCGTCACGTCGATGCGGCTGCCGGGACTGGCAAAGGGCGGCAGATTGGCCGTGACCAGGACGGCAGCGATGTTCTTCGAACGGGATTCGTTGTCCTGCGTCGAAATGCCGAGATTCTGCAGCATGGCGCGCAAGGATTGCGCGGTAAACGGCGCGGAACGCAGGCTGTCGCCGGTGCCCTGGAGCCCGACCACCAGACCGTAGCCGATCAGCTGGTTTTCACGGCCCGCCTGTAGCGAGGCGATGTCCTTGATGCGCGACGCGGCCTGCGCCGGTGCGATCGTCATCGAAAGAATCGCAGCGATTGCCAGGCACCATTTGCCGAAACGAAGGATCATTTTGCCACCACGTGAATTGTGCCGTCGTCCATCACCGTTCCGGAGACGATGATGCCGGAATCGGTGTTGCGCACCCGGATCAGATCGCCAACCGCGGCATTCTCCAGCGGTGCGCCGCCGGCAGTGATCGTCAAAGGTCCGTTGGTAAAGACAATCCGGACCGCCTTGCCGCGCTCGACCGCATAGGGCTCACGCAGGGCCGAAACCAGAATGACGCGCCCCTGAAGCAGGGTGCGGCTGGTCACCTTGCCGGTCACCTGTTCGGCAGAGACGGCATAGTCGCCGGTCAAAGCCGGATTGGTCACCTCGACCTCTTCCAAACGCTGGGCATCGATGATTTCGCCTGGATAGATCGTCTGGGTCGGAATAACAGCCATGCGCGTTTCGGCCAGAGCAGGCTGGGAGAACATCAGCCCTGCGCAGGTTAGTCCGGCGACGGCCAGCGCCCGCAGAAGGAAACCTTTGCGGGTGGTGGCTGCTTTCAACAGCGATAGATTGGCAGTCCGGCGAAACGTCATGTTTGCCATTCCCTCTTTTATCTCAGGTTCTTGCTGACCGTCGCAGCCATTTCGTCGGCGGCCTGGATGATCTTGGAATTCATTTCATAGGCGCGCTGAGCGGAGATCAGGTCGGTGATTTCCTTGACCGGATCGACGTTCGACGCTTCGAGGTATTTCTGCTTGATCTGTGCGTAGCCCGGATCAGCCGGCGTACCGATCACGGCCTCGCCGGAGGCTGGCGTCTGCTTGAAAAGGTTGTCACCCTGCGGCTCAAGACCTGCCTCGTTGACGAAGTTTGCAATCGTCAGCTGGCCAAGGACGGTCGGGACGGTGTCGTTACCGACACGGACCGAGACTTCGCCCGACGCGCTGACTGTGATCTCGCTGGCGTTCTGCGGCACGGTGATTTCAGGAATGACAGTATAGCCGTCGATCGTCACGAGCTGGCCGTCGGCATTGGTATTGAAGGCCCCGGCGCGGGTATAGGCCGTCTCGCCATCCGGCGTCTCGATCTGGAACCAGCCGCGGCCGATCAGCGCCATGTCCAGGTTGTTGCCGGTGCTGATCAGGCTGCCTTGGAGATGCAGATTGCGGACGGCGGAGGTCTGGACACCGAGACCGATGATGGCACCTTCCGGAACGATCGCCTGATTGGCGCGGTTGGGCACGCCCTGGGCGCGCTCGGTCTGGTAGAGAAGGTCGGAGAACTCCGCCCGCGCGCGCTTGTAGCCAGTGGTATTAATGTTCGCGATATTGTTCGCGATCACTTCCAGGTTCAGCTGCTGGGCGTTCATGCCGGTCGCGGCGATCGAGAGAGCCTTCATTGTTTTTATCCTTTAGATCGGCATGCGTGCGATTTCGAGATAGGCGCTGACGACCTTGTCCCGGATGGCGATGGCGGTTTGCAGCGACTGCTCGGCATTCATGACGGAATCGATGACTTCGCGGGTATTGGCCTCGCCGCGGATGCCCTGGATCGAGTTGACTTCCGACTGCTTCAGGCTGCCCACCATCTCGGTCGCCATGTTGCCCATGACTTCGGCAAAGCTCTGCGACTTGCCGGCCGTTGCCGCGCCACCGAGAATACTCTGGGCGGACGAGGCGCTCGACGATGAGGTCACGTCCTTGACGGTCGAAATTGCCGCGCTGATGGTTTTGATTGCGTCGATCATTATTGTGAAGCCCTGAGAAGATCGATTGTTGCGGAGATCAGGTCACGTGCCTGCTTCGTGGTCTGGAGATTGGCCTCGTAGGAGCGGTTTGCTTCCCGCATGTCGGCCATTTCGATCAGCACGTTGACGTTCGGCATCTTGACCATTCCCTTGTCGTCGGCCGCCGGGTTGCCCGGATCGAATTCGATGGAGAAGTCGGAATCGTCTGTTCCGAGCCGCTGAACCTCGACTGTCGATGCGCCGCTGGCGCGGTCGATTTCCGCTGCGAAACTGACCGTCTTGCGGCGGTACGGGTCTGTGCCCGGCGCATCGCCGCTGGAGCGCGCGTTGGCAATGTTTTCCGAAACGATGCGCAGGCGCGTCGATTCCGCTTCGAGACCGGAGGCCGAAACCTTGAGAGCTGAAACCAGAGGATCCATGGCCGTTATTTCCGTACCGTCATGAGCATCATCCGGTGAAACGCCTTCACGAGCCCCGTATTGAGCTCGTAGTCGCGCTTGACTTCACCGGTCTTCATCAATTCCTTCTCCAGCCGGACGCTGTTGCCCGATTGCTGGACCTCGACATCGTCGAGCATGCTGGTTTCCGTCACCTGCGCAGCACTGCTGCCATCGGTAAAATGCGCCGGGTTGGTGGCCGCCATCTGAAAGCCGGTTTGCTGCAGCACGCTTTCGAACGGCTTGACGTCCTTGGCTGCGTAATGCGGCGTGTTGGCATTGGCGATGTTCCCGGCGACGACGTTCTGGCGGACTGCCAGCCATTGCGCCTGCCGGGACGCGAGATCGAAAAGCTGTATAGGTTGCATCATGCGACTCCATGCTTGTTGCTGGAGAACCTAGGCAAGCAATCTTGCGTGGGACTGAAGTGGATGGCGCATTGAACGGTGGCAAAGGCCGGCGCCGCCAAGCAATGTGCCTTGCCATGCAATTGGCCCGCGCGCGCCGGAAGAACGGGAATCAGGACCGCAGCGCGACGCCAAGAAGCCGCGGCCGCTCATTCGACCACCTCAGGCCGAAGCGAATGCGATCATTGTCGATGACCGGAAATTACCGGCTCAGTCGGTCTGGTAGACGTCGCCCTTGGAGGTGATCATCACCCAGCGCCCGTCGCGCTGTTCTAATGTTGCAAGACGGCTGTTGTCGGGAAGTGCGGAACCGATACGGACAATATACATGCCGTTGCTGTCTTCGATCAGCGCGCGGCCGTTGGCGACATGCATCAGCTTGAAGCCGGTGGCGGACGGGAATGGCTGCTCCAGATCCTCCTTGACGCCGGGTTTCTTTGCTTCGCCGGCATTGGGAACCGTGGCCGTCGTCAGCTGGTCGATGGCCGCCTGCGTTGCCGCATCGCGGTCCATCATGGCCGTCGGAGATGCAGAACCGCCAGGGCCTTCGCGGCCAGGCACGTCGCGTGTGTTGCCCTGCCAAAGTGTCGGCATCGAGAATTTGTCCTGGTGCAGGAAGGCATACCAGGGAAAGAATGTGGCGGCGGCTGCAAGCACGACGCCCGTCGCACCCAGCGCCTTGTCGATCAGCGGCGTGCGTTCGCCACGCCGGCGCTGCGGCACGATTTCATCGGCGTCATAATCAATCATGCCTCATCCCCTCCGCATGGTCCCGGCCTGACCGGCGTTGGCCGCCGCCTTCAGCGCGTTTGCAAGGTCGGTGAACGCGTCGAAGGCCGGCCGCTCGCCCGGTGTCTGTTTCAAAATGTCGTAGATGACGGGAACCTGCTTGATCGCCATATCCAGATCAGGATCGCTGCCGGGCCGGTAACCGCCAATCAGACGAAGATCGCGGGTCTCCTCGAAGCGGTGGATCAGCGACTTCAGGCGCGCGACGAGCTTTTCCTGATCGGGCGACCAAGCCTTGCGCGCCAGACGCGAAACCGAAGCAAGCGGATTGACCGGCGGATACCGGCCTTCTTCGGCAAGGCTGCGGTCCATGACGATATGTCCGTCGAGAATACCGCGGGTCGAATCGGCGATCGGGTCGTTGTGATTGTCGCCATCGACGAGAATGGAGATGATCGCGGTAATCGTCCCTGCCCCTTCGGCGCCCGGACCGGCGCGCTCCAAAAGCCGTGGCAGCTCGGTGAAGACGGAGGCCGGGTAGCCGCGCGCAATCGGCGGCTCGCCCGATGCGGTGGCAACTTCACGGATGGCATGGGCAAAACGGGTGACGCTGTCGACGATCAGAAGCACATTGTCGCCCTGGTCACGGTAATGCTCGGCAATCGTCACCGCCGTCAGCGGCGCCATCTTGCGCAGCATCGGGCTTTCGTCGCTGGTCGCCACGACGGCAACCGACTTGGACAGGTTTTCGCCGAGCGTGTCCTCGATGAATTCGCGCACTTCACGGCCACGTTCGCCGACCAGCGCGATGACCACCTTGTCGAAGGCGTCGGCCCGCGCGAGCATCGACAGCAGTGTCGACTTGCCGACGCCGGAGCCGGCGAAAACGCCGAGACGCTGACCAAGGCAGAGCGGCGAAAAGATGTCGATCGCCCGCACACCGGTGCGGAATCCGTGTTCGACGCGCTTGCGGGTCATCGACGGCGGTGCGGTATTGGAGATCGGCCGGCGGATATCACCCTGAAGCAGGGGGCCGCGTCCATCAATGGGTTCGCCCAGCGAATTGATCGTGCGGCCGCACCAGGATTCCGTCGGGGCAATGCGGAAGGCGCCCTTGCGGATCACAGTGTCATGAATGCCGATCGGATCGCCCGGTTCGATCGGGCAGACGACCACCGTTTCCTGCTCGACCTTGACGACCTCGCCAAGGTGAACGCCGGTCGAACTCTTGTGCGCAACGAAATCACCGAGCCGGACATGCCGGGAAAGGCCGGTCACGGTATAGTATCCCGCCGAGATCGTCTGGACATGGCCGCCGGGTGCGATCGAGAATTCCGGCTTGGAATACCGCGCGACGAGACCGGCGAGCGCTGCAAGCGACGTCGATGAATTGCTGATCTGGATTTTGTCGTGGTGCATTCCGGTTCCTGCCGTCTGCCGCAATGCCGGAAAAGAGCGTCCGGGCGTGGCTTTAGTCCTGTCGAGCAACAAACGTGTTATTTGCTGCCGCCGAGCGTCTTGATCGCTTCACTGACCGACGTTTCGCTGTCACGCATCAGAGCCGAAATGTTCTCGAAGGCGCGCGACACCATGATCAGCTGCGACATCTCCTGAACCGGATTGACGTTGGATTCCTCGACATAGCCCTGCATCACACCGACATCGAAACGATCGACGACCGGCTCCGGGTTGGTGTTGGGGATGACGGCGCTGTTATCGTAGCGGGAAAAACCGTTGTTGAAATTGGCTTCGTAGAGCCCGAGCGCCGCAACCTGCGTTCCATCCTGCTGGATGGCGCCGTCGGCACTCACCTTGATTTCGCTGGCTTGCGAATTCAATTGGATCGGAGCACCGCCCGCGTCGAGCACCGGATATCCCCGCAGCGTGACCAGATCGCCCGTTTCCGTCATGGTAAAGCGGCCGTCACGCGTCAGCGCCGGGCCGCCGGGCGTATCGATCTGGAACCAGGCATCGCCCTTGATGGCGAAATCCAGCTGGTTACCCGTCTGGCTCAGACCGCCATTGTTGGTATTGAGGAATTCCTTGCCTTCGGAAACGAACGATACCTTTGTCGGCCGCGTATCCCCGAGAACCTGATTGAATTTCACTTCCGTCGAGCGGAAGCCGACGGTGGCGGAATTGGCGACGTTGTCGGCCAGCGTGTTCATGCGTTTTTCAAGCGCCATCTGCGATGAGACGGCAACATAGAGACCGGTTTGCATCTCAGCGTCCCCCGAGTTTCAGCGTATTGATGGACAGGAGGAGATCGGAGGAAATGCCGTAACCGCTCGATGAACCGAAGACGGCGAGCGGATCATAAGGGTCGGAAGAATTGTTGAGTTCCCAAAGAGCGGTAAAGCGTTCGAGCAGTTTCGACAGCTTGGCCGGATCTTTGAAGTCCTTGATGTCGATTGCCTTTTCGATCGCGGCTGCCTGCTTGTCGATATCGGCAGCGGCAAACTCGTCCGGCAGTTGCAGCAGGGTGCGGGTGACCTGTGCCAAGGCATCGTCGGCCAGCAATCCGAAGGCACTGGTAATCGATGGGGCGGTACGCTCGAAATAGAGCGCCAGGCGGACGCCGGCGTTTTCTTCGCCTGCCGCCTGCTCCAGCGTCTGGCGCATGTATTTATCGGCGACGCCCTTCTGGGCCTTGTCGAAGGAGGTCGCTGCCGTACCGTTACGGGCAAAATTCAGCGATTCCACCAGGTCCGAATACCGGCTGTCGGTCAGCTGCTTGGCAAACGCGTCATCCGTGTCGATACCTTCGGTCAGCACCTTGCGCATGAACGCCTTGGCATAGCCCATGTCTTCCAGGCCGTGGGCCTTGATGGCGTAGTTGTAAAGACGCGTATCGGCGAAGAAGTCGTCAATGGTTTTGACGTTGCCGATATGGGCCAGGTAATATTCGGTCTCGCGCGCCACGTCAGGTTGCTCGGACACCCGCTCCAGTGACTTTGTGAGGTTGCCGACTATCATCTGGTAGCTGGTGTAAGTCGTCGTCACGACGTGTCCCCGTTCATCCATTGGAAATGACGCACCGCGCGCCGATTGAACGGAAACCTGACGGCTGTTGCTTGCGCGAACCTGTTTCCCCGCAAGGCCTTGAAATGTGGCCGACAGCCAGCCTCACGCAAGGCTGGCGGCCTAACGATACCGTCGAAAATCCACCATTGCGGCAGGTATCGAAATGAACATCATCATCGGGCTCCTCTTGACATTGGGCTGTATCCTTGGCGGCTTCATTGCCATGGGCGGCCATATGGAGGTCCTGAACCAGCCCTTCGAGCTCGTCATCATCGGCGGCGCGGGCGTCGGCGGCTATATCATGGCCAATTCGATGAAGGTGCTGAAGGATACCGGCAAGGCACTCGGCGAGGCCTTCACCCACAAGGTGCCGAAGGAACGCAACTATCTCGACACGCTGGGTGTTCTCTACAGCCTGATGCGCGACCTGCGCACGAAATCGCGCAACGAGATCGAAAGCCACATCGACAATCCCGATGAATCCTCGATCTTCCAGTCGGCCCCGACCGTCTTGAAGAATAAGGAATTGACCGCGTTTATCTGTGACTATGTCCGCCTCATCATCATCGGCAACGCCCGGTCGCACGAGATCGAGGCACTGATGGACGAGGAAATCAACACCATCACCCACGACAAGATGAAGCCCTATCACGCACTGACGACAATGAGCGACGCCTTCCCGGCCATCGGCATCGTCGCGGCCGTTCTCGGCGTCATCAAGGCCATGGGCGCCATTTCCGAAGCACCGGAGATTCTCGGCGGCAAGATCGCCGCCGCCCTCGTCGGCACCATGCTCGGCATCTTCCTGTCCTACTGTATCGCCAGCCCCGTAATCGCCAACATCAAGGCCGTGCGCGACAAGCAGAACCGCCTCTACATCATCGTCAAGCAGACCCTGCTCGCCTACATGAACGGCTCGGTCCCGCAGGTTGCGCTCGAATACGGCCGCAAGACCATTTCGGCCTATGAGCGTCCTTCGATCGACGCGGTGGAGCAGGAAATGATGAACCCCGGCGGCGGCAGCGAAAGCAAGGCGGCCTGATCCGATGACCTCAGCGAGCAAGAACAACGTATACACTTTCGACCGCAAGCTGCTCGCCCGGATGACAGGCGCGCTCGGCGATACCAAGACAATCGGCAAGCTGTGCGGCGAGATCGGGCATGTCTTTGCCGAATTCCTGCCGGACATTTTCCAGAACGAAACCGGGCTGGCCATCGAGATCGGTTATGCGGGCTTCGACATGGGCCTGAAGAGCGAATTGATCGCCAATCTCGGCAATGGCGTCGCCCTGTGCGACACGACATTGCGCAACTGGTGCTCCGATTTCGTCATCAGCTGCGACAGCCCGGTGATCATCACGCTGATGGAAATCCTGCTCGGTGCGCCTGCGGACGCCATCGAGGAGCCAAAGCCCCGGTCGCTCTCCAACATCGAGCTCGATGTTGCCACTATGATCTTCGAAAAGGTCGCCGACGTGCTGAAATCGGCGGTCAGCGTTGCCGGGAGCTTCGAGCCGGTTGTCGGGCGCCCCTACAATGCCAGCCAGCGGCCGGCTGCCGATCCGGATGCCGCTGATGTCTATGCCGCCTGCATCAACGTGACGATGGGTCTTGGCCCGGTTCTCTCGACCTTCTCGATCATCGTTCCGCAGCAGACCCTGCTCAAAACGGCGGTCATTTTCCCCAAGGGCATCGGCCAGGGCCGCAAGGCCAAGGGCGCGTGGGGCGAACAGCTCGAACAGCAGGTCCGCCGTTCCACGGTGAGCCTTGAAGCGCGCATCAAGCTTCAGAGCCTGACCCTCGACACGATCAGCCGCCTTCAACCCGGTGACGTCATTCCGTTCCAGGACGCCAAGGATGTGCGCGTCGAGATCAATGCCAACGGCCGCGACCTCTATATCTGTGAATTCGGGCGATCCGGCGCGAAATACACGGTGCGGATCAAGGATACCCACGGTTCGGAGAGCGATATTCTCCACCACCTGATGAGTTAAAAACCCCCTGCCCACCCCGGCAACATGGTTGGGGCAAGTTTCAACTGGAATAGTTTGCACATGGCACCGAAGAAAGCACCAAAAGAAGACCAGGCGATCCTGAGCGGCGGCGATGCCGAGCTCGATCAGGCCATCGACGATCTGCGTGGCGTCCTGCAAAGCGATGCCACCGGGACCGGGCTGGACAACGATTTCGGCATGGATTTCGCAGCTGCACCGGCTGTCGGCGAAACATCGGATTTCGGCAGCACATTCGCAGCTGAAAGCGATCTGAGCAGCTTCGGCGGCGATTTCGGTGCCGGCAGCGGCTTCGCCGACCTCGAGCAGGGTTCGGCCTCGGCAGCCTTCGACGCCGGCTCGTTCGGCGGAACGGCATTTAGTGACGACACGTTCGAGGATCGGCCTGCCGGCGAACCCGGCAGCGGCATGGCGGCCAATCTCGACCTGATCATGGATATTCCGATCGATGTCCAGATCGTTCTCGGCACCAGCCGCATGCAGGTCTCCGGCCTGATGAACCTGACGGAAGGCGCAACGATCGCACTCGACCGCAGGATCGGCGAGCCGGTGGAAATCGTCGTCAACGGCCGGGTCATCGGCCGCGGCGAAATCACCGTGCTCGACGAAGACGAAACGCGTTTCGGTGTAAAACTCATCGAAATCAAGGGTACCAGTAAAGTTTGAACCCGGTTAGGGTCATGAGGATCAATCCATGATGGATTTCGACAATTTCGAAGCTTCGGCGCCCACCCGGCCACTCACCCAGATGGACAAGGCCGCGGCGGTTCTCCTGGCAATGGGCAAGCCCATTGCCGGCAAGCTGTTGAAATTCTTCACGCAGAGCGAATTGCAGGGCATCATCGCTTCAGCGCAGTCGCTTCGCTCGATCCCGCCCCACGAACTGGAAATTCTGGTGAACGAGTTCGAGGACCTGTTCACCGAAGGTGCCGGGCTGATGGACAATGCCAAGGCCATCGAAGGCATTCTCGAGGAAGGCCTGACGCCGGATGAAGTCGATGGCCTGCTCGGCCGCCGCACGGCCTTTGCCGCCTATGAAGCCAATATCTGGGACCGCCTGCAGGATTCCGACCCGGTTTTCGTCGCCCAGAGCCTGGGCAAGGAACATGCGCAGACTATCGCCTATGTCCTGTCGATGATGCCGTCGACTTTCGGCGCAAAGGTCCTGCTGCAACTGCCGGAAAGCAGCCGCGCCGACATCATCAACCGTGCCGTCAACATGAAGAGCGTCAGCCCCAAGGCAGCGCAGATCATCGAGGCCCGCGTCGTCGAACTGATGCGCGAAATCGACGCCGACAGGAACTCGGCCGGATCGCTCAAGATCGCCGAGGTCATGAACGAGCTGGAAAAGACCCAGGTCGATACGCTGCTTGCCTCGCTGGAATCGCTCAGCACCGAATCGGTCAAGAAGGTTCGCCCGAAGATCTTCCTGTTCGACGACGTTCTCTACATGCCTCAGCGCAGCCGCGTGCAGCTGTTCAACGACGTATCGGGCGACATCATCACCATGGCGCTGCGCGGCTCCAGCATGGAACTGCGCGAATCGGTGCTTGCCTCGATCGGCGCGCGCCAGCGCCGCATGATCGAATCGGATCTTGCGGCTGGCGACACCGGCATCAATCCGCGCGATATCGCCATTGCCCGCCGCTCGATCACACAGGAAGCCATTCGACTTGCTGCGAGCGGCCAGATCGAACTGAAGGAAAAGGAAGCCGTGGCAGCCTGATCCGACCGCTGCCTTACCGCCGAACCGGTACGCAAAGCCCTTCAGCCGTCCCCGGTTGAAGGGCTTTTTGCTGCTCCAGCGACCTTTGCACGTCATGAATGACGCCCGGCGCTGCAGGTGCCTGCCCGCGCCCGTCTACTTTCTGTGAAGCGTTGGTTTCGCGCGCATATCTTCCTTGCATGCCCTCCTGCCCCGGCTCACAACAGGTTTGACAGCAATCATTGCTGCCGCCAGATGCAAGAGGTCTTCATCCGATGTCGGACGATCAGGACAAAGACAGTAAAACAGAATCGCCGACCGAGAAAAAAATGACCGACGCCATCGAGAAGGGCAACACGCCCTTCTCGCGCGAGGTCACCATGTTCGCCTCGGTCGTGGCCATCTATATCTTTGTCGTTTTTTTCCTGCCGCAGGGGTTCGCCACTGTGGCTGAATCCCTGAAGGATATTTTCGAGCAGCCGGAGGCCTGGCAGCTCAATACATCAACGGATGTGGTTGCGCTGGTGTCGCACCTCTTCCGGAAGGCCGGCACGCTGCTCATTCCGTTTTTCGTGCTCTTGATCGTATTCGGGATCGGTTCGTCCATTCTGCAGAACCTGCCGAGCCCGGTGCTTGACCGTGTCGCACCGAAGATGAACCGCATTTCGCCGATCGGCGGCTTAAAACGCATCTACGGGATTCAAGGTATCGTTGAATTCGCCAAGGCATTTGCCAAGGTGGCGATCGTTTCGCTGATCATCGTGCTGACGCTGTGGAACGACTATTACGCCACGCTCGATTCGATGTTTTCCGATCCCTTGACGATCTTTGCGACGATATCGAAAGACTTCAACCAGATCATGATCGTCATTCTGATCTCGACGGCCGTCATCGCCATCGCCGACTTCTTCTGGACACGGCACCACTGGTACACCGAACTCAGGATGACGAAACAGGAGGTCAAGGAAGAGCTGAAACAGTCGCAAGGCGACCCGATCGTCCGCGCACGGCTTCGCTCGATTGCCCGCGACAGGGCGCGCCGGCGCATGATTACCTCGGTTCCTCGCGCCACGCTCGTCATCGCAAACCCGACGCACTATGCCGTTGCGCTGCGCTATGTCCGCGAGGAAGGCGATGCGCCGGTGGTGGTCGCCAAGGGGCAGGACCTCGTCGCGCTGAAGATTCGCGAGATCGCGGAGGAAAACGGCATCCCGGTTTTCGAAGACCCGCCTCTCGCACGCTCAATGTTTGCGCAAGTCTCGGTGGATAGTGTGATTCCACCGGTGTTTTACAAGGCAGTCGCCGAACTCATTCACCGGATCTATGCAACGCAGCCGAAACGGATGACGTGATCCAATGAAAAAATGCGAATATTCGGAACAACGCGAGAAAATAGTAGCCGACGCGATCCGTCCTGTTGCGACGGAATTGCGGCTGATCGATGCCGCCGACTTTATCGCGATGCTGCGCTTTGAATCGCATGGGAGCTTGGCGGACCTGGTGTCATCGGCCGCAGAACTCTATTTTCTTCCCGGTATTGTGAACTTCGGCATCGGCGGCAACTATTCGCTGGATTGGGGCACCGAGCCGGAAATTACGCTTGATCTCGAATTGAAGCCGGACGGCGTCACCGTTTATGCGCAGCTGGCTCTTGGCAAGAATTCGGCCGGTCTCGAGATCAACCATATTGCCTTTCAAAGCCCGTCCAGCGATCCGGACGAGAATACCGCATTCCTGGCCAAGAGCCTGAACGCCGCGAAATTCGTCAAATCCTATCCGACCGCTCTTGCGAGTTGAGTCCCGGGCGAGCTGAACCGCGGATGCCGGCCATGACGGCCGAAAAAATCCTTTTAGCTGATATAACCGAGACGAATGGCCTTGGCGATCGCCTGGATTCTGTTGACCGAATCCAGCTTGGTCGTCGCGGCCCCGAGATATGCGTTGACCGTATGCACCGACAATCCCATCTTCTCGGCGATCTCTTCGCTGATATAGCCGTCGCCGGCCATTTGCAGACAGCCGATCTCGCGGTCACTGAGCGATTCGGACGGAAGCATGCGTCTTTCGTCGGCCGCCAGCAGATCGGTCATGATCTGACAGCTACGGCGATGCAGATCGATGATCACCTCGCTCGACACGTCGATATAGCCACCCATGAAGACGACATAGCCATTGCCCTGCGCGCCGAGCCTGACCGGCAGGGCAATCCCGGAATAGGGCAGGATGCGGGCGGAAAGACGCTGGGTGAAACGCGTAAAATCCGGCGTCTCCGCCGCCTGATGCTCGCCCATGCCGTTCCACAGGATCGGCAGCAGCGACGCATCCAGATGCGCCAGCATTTCGCCGCCATAGGCAGCGACCAGTTCATGCGCCATGGCCTCGGCGCCGGCGCCCCAGTTATCAAGGGCACAGTTCAACTTGCGCGTTGCCGGGAGACCATTTCCGTTCAGCCGCAGAACGGCGAAATTCTTGGCGTTGATCTGCTTCTGCATCGCCTGCAGCCTTGCCACGAGCGTTGCCGCCTTTGACGCCCTCGCCTGTTGCCTGCCAGTCCTGGCGTCATCGCCTGCACGTCCATGCGGGAGGTAATAGGTCATGACCGGCCTCCTAGACGAGATTGTTGCGGACGGCGTAGGCGATGGCCTCGGAGCGGGTCTTCGTTGCCGTCTTGCGCATGACGCTGGTGATGTAATTGTTGATCGTATTGCGCGAAATGCCGAGAATGACCGCGATCTCGTCGCTGGTCTTGCCCTCGGCGATCCAGAACAGGCATTCCAGCTCGCGTTCCGTCAGTTCGAAATCACGGTCGGTGCGCACACCGCGCTCGGTGGTGAAGCTGGCGAAATAACCGGTCAGCAGACCGACGTCCCGCAGGCTTTCCTGCGAGAGGATCACGTCCTGCGGGAAGAGCAGCATCAGCGACAATCGGGCGCGCCCGACATTGAAGGTTATGGCGCAATATTCGCGGCTGATGCCGCGGCTGACGTCAATGTCGTCGGGCAGGCTCATGAACACCGGCTGCATCACCGAAAGACATTTCTCCATCTCATTGGTCTTGGAGTGGAGTTGCGACATCACCTTTCCGAGGCGCTTGACGACGTCGAACGGCCAGTCCGAACAGACGACAAAATCCAGGCCTTCATCCTGGGACAAATCATAGCGCGCGAGGAGATAGTGGGTTGCCCCCACATAGTCTGTCAGGGCCGCAAGCCCCTTGTTCAGATTGCCGCGTCCGGCGAATTCGCCGAGCCTGCGAATGAGCTGCTCTTTGGAAGGAACCCGCCCAACACCGCGCGCGACCGACCCTGGCAACGGCCACGTCGCAACCTCTGTCTGTAGAGCATCCATGACATTACCCCCGTGATGGATTCGTCCGTGCTCAATCAAGCGTTTTCACCGCCACCGCCGGCAACTGCATCGAAGCGTTCCGCATTCTTCGACACACGCGAATCAGGTACGCGAATCACTACATAAAATGTACATCGCCCCTCGCGAAAAACTACTGCCCCCTTATTGGGGTTTACTGTTTGAAGAAACCGTGAATCGATTCGCACTCAAATGCGCAGGAAATCGAGGGAGATCGGAAGCCCTGAAACCAGAAAATCGTAAATGATTGTAATAATTTCTTTTTTTTGAAGAGTCTTCGCCCGAAAAACCTCGTTTCTCGTCAAACCAAGCCGCGCCGCGTCTCTTTCGAAGCACTAAAACAGCAATTTAGATCGGAGATTTTTGAATCGTCACCGTTTGTCAAGTTTTCATTTTTCTATTTGTTTCAATTGATGTTGCCAAATTACATCATCGCCGCTCACGGTTTAAATCCGTGCTGCAAATGGAAATCGAAGAAACCGCCGAGATACATCCCTTATAATAGTTCATAAAACCCGAATTAGTACTGCCATCTGGAATCAATACCTGCCGCCCCACGATCAAACCGGCAGACAAACGTCCTTTTCCCCAGAGAAAAATTAACGATTTGTTAAATATAACGAATCCCGGGACACCGCGTTACATCTTCCAGGCTGCGCCCGATTCTTGCGGCCGTGGCCGGATGACAAAGCAATACAGGAAACGGCGGCGTGTCTAGCTTTTCGGGGCAAAATCCCACTGCCGCCCGCTGCCGCTTGATCCAAATGCGCGGTCCGAATTTCATCTTATACCCAGGGTGAAATCCTGACGGAAACACACCATCTTGGGTTGCGTTAACAATTATCCTGTGCAAATAAAAAATCCGCCGGCATGAACTGGCCCCCGAAGGTTGATGTCCAACTTTCGGGGGCCGGTTCGGCAAAGCGGGTTTTCTGAGCATTTGGTCTGCGGCAGAGAAAGCGTCCGTTGTCAGGCGGCTTTCTCGGCGACCCATTTGCGCAGGATCTTGGCGGCACGCTCTTCGCTGATTTCCACCATGCGGGCAAGCCGCCGCTCCGGACCTTCCTTGACGCGCCGGTTGAAGCCGCCCTCGCTGTCGTCGCCCAGGCTGAGCAGGTCGTCGGTGCTGTCGAAACCGAAGTCGGAACCGAAGCCTTCCATGAGCGCGCCTCCAGCGCCCCCGTTGGCAGCCGGCGAGAAGTCCGGCAGTTCCAGACCGACCGGTTCGTTCTCGGCAAGGGCTGCGGCGCCGCCACCCAGGCCCATCGAGCGGGCCAGCGGACGCATCCCCATCCACACCACCACGAAAGCCACCGCGACGAAGGCAAGCGCATTGATGATGCCGCCCATATTGCGGGTCAACGTTTCCATGATACCCGGACCGGCAACCGCTTCGTCGAGCAACTGCGTGTTGACGAAATCCATCGCCGTCAGCGTGATCATGTCGCCGCGCGCGGGGTCCAGACCAACGGCCGAGGCGACGATCTTCTGCATGTCCTGGATATAGGCGTCGATCTTTGCCTGGTCCGCGCCCTCACCGACCATGGCGGCAACCCGGCCGCGATTGACCACCACGGCGACGGAGAGCTTTTCCAGCGTATAGCTGCTCTTGACGGTGGCGACGGTCTTCGAGTTGATCTCGTAATTGGTCTGCTCTTCCTTCTTTTCGGTCTGGTCGTTCGACTGAGGTCCGGTAGCGCCGCCTGTGGGAGCCGCCTGCGGAACGTTCTGCTGAACGGTCGCCGCATTATCGGGCTGCTGCTGGCTGGATTTCTGCTGCTCCTTGGTGACGCGCGTCGAGCGCTCGACGCGCGATTCCGGATCGAAGACCGTTTCCTGGATCTGCTGGGTATCGGTGTTCAGCTTGGCGGTGACGCTGGCGCGGAAGTTGTCCATGCCGAGGAAAGGCGTCAAAGCCTTGTCGATATTGTTTTCGATTTCCCTCTGGACGTTCTGAATGATGCCAAGCGACTGGTTCATCGCGCTGTTGGCAGGATCGTCGCCGGAGGCCAGAAGCTGGCCGGTGGAATCCAGAATCGTCACGTCGTCAATGCCCAGGCCCGGAACCGACGAAGCCACCAGATGGCGGATCGAGGCTGCAGCATTGCGGCCGATATTGGCGCTGGCGCGGATCATGACGGAGGCCGTCGGGTTCTGTTCGGCCTTTCTAAAGCTGCCACGGTCGGCCATGACGATGTGGACGCGGGCGGCGGAAATTCCGGAGATCTGCTGGATGGTGCGGGCGATCTCACCTTCGAGGGCGCGGACGCGGGTGACTTCCTGCATGAAGGAGGTGAGGCCCAGCGAACCGACATTGTCGAAGAGTTCGTAGCCGGCATTGGCGCTGTTGGGCAGGCCGCGCTCGGCCAGATACAGCCGGGCCTTGCCCGTCATGCCAACCGGCACCTGAATGCTGGCCCCATCGGAGCCAACCTCGAAATTGATGTTGGCCTCGGCAAGGGCAACGCTGACCTGGTTGAGGTCGTTGCTCTCCAGACCGACATAGAGCGTTTCATACGAGGGTTTGTTGACGTAGAGCCCGGCAGCGAGAACGATACCGACTGCGATGACCCCGGCTGCAATCAGCGCGATGAGTTTACCCTGTCCGAGAGCGGCCAGGTTTTTCGTGACCGTCGAAAGTTGATCCAACAGATTCATTCTGTTTCCGCACCCAGTGGCACATGTTCCGTTCAGACAACATCGCCTGGCGAGTGGACATGCGCAGATCCAAACATTCGGGTTGCTGGGCCGATCCGGCGCCTGTGGCTTCGTCAATTCACGCGCAAATCTACCAGTCCCGATCGGCACACTAGAAAACGAAACTTGCGCGAACTTGTCTTGGAAGCGCGCTTTTGACTTCTGAACAAAACTTCGGCGGTTTCAAAAACAAAACCACCGCCTCAAGACTCGTCGAGGCGGCGGCAAACTACTCATTTCATAAAGTGCTACAGTGACCTTTGCGCGTCATGAATGCCGCGCGACGCTGTAAAGGCTGTCGATATCGGCTAGAAGGCCTCGAAATCGCCTGCCGCCTCGGTCAGCGGCTGGGAATGGCCGTGGCGCAGCATGCCGTTTCCGAGCGATTTCTGCATGTCAGCAAGCTTGACGAGATTGAGCGCGGTCGTCACATCGACAAGCCACGACTGCGGAATAGCCGCGGTGACAGTATCGATGAACTCCGCAAGGCCGCGCGTCTTCTGGACGGCCAGGTCGATGCCCTGCAGGACCTTGATCCGATCAGCCGATTCCAGCACCGCCTCGCCATGGATATCGCTGAGCATCGGTTCGATCCGCTCGATGAGATACGCCACATCGTAGAGCTCCGAAACGATGCGCATCATCACATCCGGAAGCGCCTCATCGACATGAGGCATATGGCTCTTCATTTCAGTCAGCATTACACGCCCTCACGCTGGCAACAAATGCCGTCCGGAACTACCCCCACCGAACGGCTACGCTAAACACTTTGCCAAAGCACATCCCGGGTGCTCCCCGGAACATCACCCAAGCGCTAGAAAAATTCGATCGCATTGTCGACCGGCTTGGGAACAGGCCTCGGGCGCTGTTCCTGG
This sequence comes from Pararhizobium sp. YC-54, assembly GCF_025847205.1. GTDB lineage: Bacteria > Pseudomonadota > Alphaproteobacteria > Rhizobiales > Rhizobiaceae > Pararhizobium. The sequence continues at coordinate 168,076 of NZ_JAOYTH010000005.1, forward strand.
GCGACGGCCTTCTGTGCTTCCACGCCCGTCAGCGCATACTGCCGGGCACGGCCGCTGAGTGGCCAGTATTCGAGCTTGCGGCCGTGATCTCCACCGGTGCTCTCGCCCACCACCTGGATCCCTTCGTCCATCAGGAACTGGCGCGCAAACAGCGCATTCTGCTCACCAACATTGGAGAAACGGGCGATCGTCTTTGCACCGCCAAAGATCTTCGCCTCAAGACGCTCACGGCGGGCCCCCTTCTTCAGGAGCCCGTTGATCAGCAGTTCCATCAGATGCACGCCGTAGCGTGTTGCATCGCCGCCTGATGAAATCGCATCCGCCGAACCCGGCAGAAGGAAATGGTTCATGCCACCGACGCCCGCGACCGGATCACGCATGCACGCTGCCACACAGGAACCGAGGATGGTCGAGAGCACGACGTCCGGATCGTTGACCACCTTCCATTCGCCCTGAATGACATGCACACGCTTGGTCGCAGCCTCAGTGATCATTTCAATGCCCCGAATACGGCTTCGATCGCAGCTTTCATCTTTTCAATCGTGAAAGGCTTGGCCAGCACGTTGTTGGCTCCGAGTGCCGCAGCCTTGGTAACCAGCGCGCGGTCGCCCTGCGCCGTCAGCATGATGAAGGCAGCCTTCTTGGTGGCCGGATTGTTACGCACGGCCGCAAGCAGGCCGAGGCCATCCATCTTCGGCATGTTGAAATCGGAGATCACCAGATGATGCGGCTGTGCCGCCATGATCTTGGCGCCCTGCTCGCCATCGCCAGCGACGGTGATCTGCTTGAAACCGAGCTGTTGCAGGGCGTCGCCCAGCAACAGGCGGCTGGTGACCTGATCGTCGACGATCAGAACTTTGATTTTTTCCGCTAGGGACATTTATTCGCTTCCTTCTCTTCGGGCGGCGGTGCTTTTCAGGACTTCTTCCCCGATTGAGCCGAGGGGTAGTTGGGTTTCGACGGCGCCCAGTTCATAGGCAACCCTCGGCATTCCATACACGACGCAGGTTTTTTCATTCTGACCGAACGTGCGGGCACCTGCGTGGCGCATTTTCAAAAGACCGGATGCGCCATCGCGACCCATCCCGGTCAGGATCACACCGACCGCGTTGCGTCCGGCAAGCTCCGCGACGGAATCAAACAGCACATCGACGGACGGACGATGGCCGTTCACCGGCTCACGATCCTGGAGACGGCAGCTGGGTGACGTGGGATTGACGACCTGCAGGTGACGCTCTCCGCCGGGGGCCAGGTAGACCTTGCCGATCTCAAGCCGGGCACCGTCCGTGGCCTCAGTGACAGTCGGCGCACAGAGGCGATTGAGACGCTCGGCAAAGCTTTTGGTGAACGTATGCGGCATATGCTGCGTGATCACCGTCGGCGGGCAATTGGCCGGGAATTTCTGCAGGACGGTAATCAGCGCTTCGACACCGCCGGTGGACGAACCGATCGCGATGATCTTTCTTCCAGCTCTATAATCGGAAGCCCCGTTGGCGTTGGCAGCACTCGGCGCCGCAATCTTGTTGCCGGTGATGATATGCTTGCGCTGCGAACGGGCAGCTGCCTTGACCTTTTCAGCCAGATCGCGGAACGGATGCGGATCACCCGGCAGCGGTTTACCGACGCAATCGAAGGCGCCAATTTCCAGTGCCGCCAGCGACGCTTCCGCGCCCTTGTGCGTCAGCGTCGAGACCATGATGACCGGCATCGGGCGCAGGCGCATGATCTTTTCGAGAAATTCCAGCCCGTTCATGTTGGGCATTTCGATATCGAGCGTGATGACGTCGGGATCGAGATCCTTGATCGCCTGGCGGGCCTGCATGGCATCCGCGGCCTGGCCGATGACCTCGACTTCCGGATCGCTGCTCAAAATAGCGGTGATCAGCCCGCGCATCGTGGCTGAATCGTCAACGACAAGAACGCGCGCAGCACTCACGAGCGGCCTCCATGCGGTTTGCCGGTGTAGCGATAGGTGGTGATGCCGATATTGTCGAACACCGATTTTGCGTCGCCGGAGACACGTTCGGAATGGCCAATATAGAGATGGCCCTTGGGATTGAGCATGCCGGCAAACCGCGACCAGATTTTCATCTGGGTCGGCTCATCGAAATAGATGACGACGTTGCGACAGAAGATCACGTCGAACTGTCCCTTGAATGGCCACTGCGCCATCAGGTTCAGTTCGTTGAAGGTGATCAGTTTCTTCACCCGGTCATCGACCTGCCACTTCTGGCGGCCGTTGACCGAGGTTTCAGTGAACCATTGCTTGCGCATGGCCGGACTGACAGTCTCAAGGGCGGTCGCGTCATAGGCGCCGGCCCGGGCCAGCGCCAGGATCTTGGGGTCGATATCGGTCGCAAGAATACGGAAATCGTAGTCCGCCGCATTCGGCAGCATCGACAGAACCGTCAACGCAATCGAATAGGGCTCCTGTCCGTCCGAGCAGGCCGCAGACCAGATCCGCACCCGGCCGCCATTTTTGGCGCGCGCCAGAAGTTCCGGCAGAACGTCGGATTTCAGATGCTCGAAATGATGGTTTTCGCGGAAGAAGCGGGTGAAATTGGTCGTCAGGTGCGAAAGCATGTCGCGGCGCTCGGCGGCACCGGCCGGCGATGAAACCAGCTGGCAATATTCGCGAAATCCCTTCAGGCCGATGTTGCGGATATGCTTGGAAAGCCGCGAGTAGACGAGCGAAGCCTTCGATTCATTGAGATAGATGCCGGCGTCGGCATAAATCATGGCAGCGATCTCCACGAGGTCGCGGCGGGTCAGCGGATATTCTCCGCTCGCCAGGCATTCGTCCGGGGATAGCTTGCTGTCAAAGGCGGCCGGCATGCTCATGCAGCTTCACTTTCAGTATGAGGAAACACGGCTTCCAGTTCGATCAGGCAGATCATCCGCCCTTCGATCGCAAGGATGCCGCGGGCAAATGTCCGCTCGAACTCCGACGTCATATCCGGCGTCGGCTGGATGTCTTCGTCCTTGATCGTCAATATGTCGGAGACCGCCTCGACGAGGAGACCCACGACCCGGTTCTTGACCTGCGTCACGATGATGACATGGCGCACTGTCGGTTCGGCCGGCTTCATGCCGAGACGGGCGGAAAGGTCGATGATCGGCAGCACCGCTCCGCGCAGGTTGATCACGCCGAGGAGATATTGCGGCGCATGTGGCATCGGCGTCGCCGGCGTCCAGCCGCGGATTTCCCGCACGGACATGACGTTGACGCAGAATTCCTGATTCCCAATGCGGAACGCGATCAGCTCGCGTCCACCATTCGCCGGATTTTTTGCCAGATACGTCATAAGTCCTACCCGGCGGCAGCCAGCGATGATTCGAGTTGCAGGGACTGGCCGCGCGACGCCGAAACGACGGCATCGACATCCAGGATGAGGGCGACGCGACCGTCACCGAGAATGGTGGCGGCGGCGATGCCGGGCACGTGCGTATAGTTGGCCTCAAGGCTCTTGATGACGACCTGACGCTGGCCCTGGATGGCATCGACCATCAGAGCGCGCTGGCCGCCGCCTTCGGATTCCACCAGAAGAGCCACGCCTTCGACCGGATTGGCCTGGGTTGCGCGGAAATTGAGGATCCGGCCGACATCGACCAGCGGGCAGAACGAGTTGCGGATCGAGATCAGCCGCTGCGTCGCGCCGAACGAATGGATTGCTGCCGCATCCGGCTGCAGGGTTTCGACGATCGCCGTCAGCGGCACGACCAGCGTCTGGCCGGCAACCGTGACGACCATGCCGTCGAGCACGGCCAGCGTCAGCGGCAGGCTCATGGTGAAGACCGAGCCGTGACCCGGTTTCGACGAGATGTTGATGCGGCCGCCGAGCGCCTGGATGGAGCGCTTGACCACGTCCATGCCGACACCGCGCCCGGAAAGGTCGGAGACCTTGTCGGCGGTGGAGAAGCCGGCATGGAAGATCAGGTTGTCGATTTCCTCGTCCGACAGGTTGGCATCGGCTGCGATCAGGTCGTTGTCGATCGCCTTCTGGCGAACCTTCTCGCGGTTGATACCGGCGCCGTCGTCGGAAAGTTCGATGACGATGCGGCCCGAGCGATGCTTGGCGGTCAGCTTGACGGTGCCTTCGGCATTTTTGCCGGCGGCAATGCGCTTTTCCGGCGTCTCGAGGCCGTGATCGACGGCGTTGCGGATCATGTGGGTCAGCGGCTCGGCGAGCTTGTCGATGACCGTCTTGTCGACTTCGGTGTTTTCACCCTCGGTGACGAGGCGAACCGACTTGCCGGTGATATCGGCGATTTCGCGGACCGTGCGGGCCATGCGCTGGAACACCGGCTTCACCGGCTGGGCGCGGATCGCCATGACCGAGTCCTGGATCTCGCGGGTCAGCTGCTGCAGCTCTTCGAGACCCATGTTGATCGAGGAAACGCCGTTCGAGTCATTTTCAATGACGCTTTGCGACAGCATGGCCTGGTTGATGACCAGTTCGCCGACGAGGTTGATCAGCCGGTCGACACGATCGAGATCGACGCGGATGGTCTGGGCAGCGGCCGAGGAGGCCTGCTGGGCATTGTTCTGGGCCGCAGCGGTGGCCGCGCCCTTGTCGCTGGCGGCAGCGCGCGATGCGCTGGCGGCCATCTGCACGACATTGGATGCCGCTTCGGCGGCAGCGACGGCTTGCTGTACGGCGGCGATCTGTTCTTCCTCTTCGACCACGCCGAGCGGCATATCGAGTTCGCCATCGAGCGCCGAAAGATCGAACGGCACCGGCTGCATCGGCAGGTCGTCGCTGTCGGATTCCGTAGTTTCGCCGGTTTCGAGCGCCGTCACTTCGAGATCGCAATCCCACTCGGCGAATTCGAAGACCGAGCGCACGGCATCTTCGCCCTTGTCGGTCTTGATCGACACTTTCCAGGAGAAATAGGCGGCTTCCGGGTCCATCTGGTCGAGCGGCGGCAGGCTATCCATGTTGCAATGGATGCTCATTTCACCGAGGCGCGAGAGATCGCGCAGGAGCAACGTTGCTTCGTTGCCCTTGGTATAGAGTTCCGACTTCGGTTTGAAGACGATGTCGTAGGCCGGAAGATCGCCTGGCGTTTCGTCGTCATCGCTACCGAAATCATCGAAGGAGAAAGCGACGGGCGCAAAGCCGTGCTCATTGACAACCGGCTCGACCGGCGCGGCCTTGGCAACGGCAGCAGGCTTTGCCGCAGCGGCCTTGGGTGCGGCCGGTTCCAAAGCCGAGGCGGCAGGTGGCGCTTCGCCCTTGGCAAGCGCCTCGAGTTCGCGGATCAGCTGCAACGAGCGGGCCTGATCGACGCTGCCGCCGTCGCGCGCGACATTGGTGAGGTCGGCCAGCACGTCGGCCGATTTCAGCATCACCTTCAGGACGTCCTGGGTCGGTTCCAGCTTGTTGGAACGAACGCAATCAAGCGTGGTCTCAAACACGTGTGCGAAAGAGACAAGATCATCCAATCCGAAAGCTCCGGCGCCACCCTTGATGGAGTGGACCGCACGGAAAACCGCATTCACCGTTTCCGGATCGCGGTCGCCGTCATTGAGCCTCAGGAGACCGGATTCCAGTTCGGCGAGCTGCTCCTCGCATTCCTGGAAGAAAATCTCTTTGATTTCGTTCATATCCATGGGTGGAATCCTGGCGTTAGGCGGTTACGCGCTCGATAGCATCGATCAGCTTGGTCGGATCGAAAGGCTTGACGATCCAGCCGGTCGCACCTGCCTGGCGTGCGCGGTTCTTCTTTTCCGCATCGCTTTCCGTCGTCAGGACCAGGATCGGGATTGCCCGGTATTTCTCGTTCCTGCGCACGCCTTCGATGAAACCGAAGCCATCGAGACGCGGCATGTTGATGTCGGTAACGATAACGTCCGGATTGGCATCCTCGAGAACTTCAAGACCCTCGATACCGTCTTCCGCCTGGATCGTTTCGAAACCGGCATTGTTCAGTGTGACCAGAAGCATGTTCCGGATGGTTCTGGAATCATCGACTGTGAGAACTTTCTTTTTCATGTCTCAAATCTCCTTTGCCACCAGGTGGTCGATATTGACCCCGATGAGCTGCGTCGTCTTTGCGAATGCGTCCGACACCTTGGCGAAGGTGAAAGACTGTTTATCCTCTTCCCAGCTTTTGGCCCCGGCCATCAGGACCTGAAGGCACAGCGCGCCGACGCGCTCGACCGCCGATGCGTCGATCACCAGCGGATTGCCGCGCAGACCCATCAACTTGCCGTGCAGGACGTTGGCCTCGTTGAGATCGAGGACCGGCGCGAGGCTCAAGCTTTTCCGAGCGGCCTTCTTGGTTGCCATCTCTACTTTCCTTGTCTGGCTGGGAGTGATTTACATGGATGGTTCAACTGACTTCCGGCACGCCCATGCGAGCGCACGTGCTGCAGTTCGAAAATCGCCGATCCCGGCAAAGTGTGTTTGCGACGGCTCTGCATCAGCGCCCCAACCCGGCAAGGCGACCCTTAAGGCCGTAGCCGTCCTCAAAATCGTCATTGCTTCCGCCGGCGATTTCGTCCTGCCGTCCGGTTGGGGACACGATGGCCGGGGTTGAATAGGACGATATAGCCGTAGCCTTCGGCGCCTGCCGCTGGACATGGAATTGGCGGATCGTCTGGCCGAGTTCGAGAATGACGGTGTGCAGATCGTCGCAGGTCTCTTTGGCGCCGGCCGCCTGATGTGCGCCCGCACCGATTTCGGCGCCAATACGGCTAAGATCGGAGGTCGCTGCCTGAAGGCTGGTGACCTGCTCGGCGGTTTCATCGGCAATACCGGTGATGGCATCGTTGATGCCGCGAACCTGCTCGACGATGTTGCTGATGGCGTCCTGCGTGCGGCCGACGCGTTCGACGCCCGCCTCCACCTGGGATTTCGTGCTCGATACCAGCTGCTTGATCTCGCGGGCCGCATCGCCCGAGCGTTGCGCCAAGGCGCGAACTTCCTGGGCAACGACGGCAAACCCGCGGCCGCTTTCACCCGCACGCGCAGCCTCGATGCCGGCATTGAGCGCCAAAAGATTGGTCTGGAAAGCGATCTCGTCGATAACACCGATGATCTGGCCGATCTTTTCGGCCGAAGCTTCAATATCCGCCATCGCCGAAATCGCCTGTCCGGCAATCTCGCCGCTATGCTCGGCCGATTGGCGCGTTACAGCGACGCTCTTTTCGGCCGCCCGTGTCTGGCCGGCATTATGCTTGACGCGATCGGCAATGGCACCAAGCGACCTGACGGTCTCGCCAAGCGCTTCGGACTGTTCCTGCGCTCTCTGAGCAAATTGTCCGGTCTGGCCGGCAAGATCGCGCGACGATGTTTCAATCGTAACGGTGCGGTCGGACAGGCCGATGAACGCGTTCTGCATGGCATCGAGCGCGCCATTCAGGTCGCGAGCCAGCGGCTGATAGGCAACGGCCACGTCATTGGGCGTGCGAACGGAGAGATCGCCGCGGCCAAGCGCCTGGGTGACATCGCCAAACAGAGCCAGCGCCTCGGCCTCGCCCGCCTTGCGCTGCTCGGCGAGCTGGCGCTGGTGGCTGTGGCGCTGCTCGTTGAAACGCAGGGAAACGGAAATTTCGGTATCGACGAAAACGGTGCGCACCAGAGCCGCGACGAGATCGGCCAGCTCCTTCCTGTTCGCCTTGCCGAGCGACAGCATCGATTTCGGCCAGAACTGCTCGATCATTGAACAGATCAGGCGTTCCAGCACCACCGCATGGCCGGCGATCTGCCAGCGGGGATCGAGCCCCATCTTGCTTTCGGTATCCGACAGCACCTTGACGCGCTCGGCATAGAGGCTGTCGAAACGGGCGTCGGTGAGCACGCTCCAATGCGAGGACTGGAGGTCGTGCAGCCGGTCGATCTGGCGGTCGCTGGTGAAATGGCGCGCGGCATCCGGAAAGGTCTGGAGACGCTGGAACAGGTCGCGCAAGGCGAGCTCGACTTCGGCTCCAAGCGACTGGCGATGTTTGCGCAGGACGTCGGTCTGGCCGTCATCAAGCCCGGCAAAACGCAAGCGCTCGAGCAGGCTGCCTGCCTGAGCTTTCCTCGTCTGATCTGGCGATGTTTCCTGCCTCACGCTTGTCCCCGGTCCGGTATGTCATGTCTGGAAACCATGTGGCTTTCAGAGGTATCCTGTAGAAAATCAAACTCTTGCTGCATGGCCACATGCCTTGGAAAGGCACGCAGCGCATCCATTCAACGGATGTTTCAAAGGGGCGGTGCCCAAGCGTGCCGTCTTGCAAGACGCCAAGTGGAGACGGCTTAATGCCGGCTGACCACGGCGATCGGCCGCTTCGTTTCCCAAGAGATATCCGGTGAAAGTGCATACCGGATCAGAACCGGTTCGTCGGTACGGCGTCATGCCTTGCAGGGAAGTAGATTTTCCCACTCCAACGTGTACGACCATGTTTATGGTTAATTCCTTGCTTGAAGGTTAACGGTTGATCGTCCGTATCTTCTTTCACTAAAATTAGCCCTATATCGCTCCGACCGGGCGCAACCGCCTGTGGACCGGGGGTTTCAGCGCGCTGGAGAAACAACAGGTTTTCAATGGTAAAACTTGAGAGTTGATCTTGAGGTACCCCGCCATTAACTACTGCCTATTCTGACCGGCATAAGCCATGCGCAAGCATAGCCGGACAAAGTGCAGCGGCATCATGATGATGACGTAGAAGGAACGGGCAATGATTGTTCTGGGAATAAGCGCGACGCTTATCGCCACCCTTACACTGGCAGCGGTCTCCATCCTCCTGAATATCGAGGATGATCGTCAGTCGTTGAATGCCAGGATTTTCTAGGAAATAGTTAAACCGCACTTCGGCCTGGAAGCATATGTGCGCTGCAGGATGCGGTGCACCGCTGCATTTCCTTGGATACAAGAAGCACCGCATGCCCTTGGCGGCTGCAGTCTCTCAATTTCCTCGTTTGCTTGACCGCGCTCTTTGATCGGGCCGGCCAAAAAGACCCGCCCCGAAGGGCGGGCCACAGGTTCATTCGGCTGGAGCGTATTGAACGCCGGCCGGGATCCCCGCCCGGCGCGGCAGAGTAAGAGCGACGATCAACCCCAAAACCGTCCCGACAGCGGCCAGATAAACGGCAAACCGGGTGCCTTCGACAAGACCGGCTGCAGCAGCCGTTTCGCCGGCTGGCCCCGCAACGCCGTTGGCGACGGCGACCAGGATGGCGAGGCCCACGGCCAGCCCGACCTGCAGACTGGTCGATGCCATGCCCGAGGCGACGCCCTGTTCTTCGTGGGCAACGCCTGTCGCCGAAACGATCCACATCGCCGTCCACACCATGCCCTGTCCGACGCCGAGAACGGCCATGCCCGGAACCAGACCGGCATAGCCCCATTCCGGCGAAATCCCGTAGGCGAACGCAACCATGCCGACGACGCTCAGAACCTGGCCGATGACAAGACTGGTGCGAACACCCGAGCCGGTGGCCATGCGTTCACCCAGTTGCGTGCCCACGAAGATGGCGATGGCCGGAACCAGGAATGCCAGCCCGGTCCACAGCGCGTCAAAGCCGAGCATTCCCTGGAACAACACGGTTTCGAAATAGGGCAAGGCCCCCAGCGTGGCGCCGAAGAAGAGTGTCAACAGCATGCCCGCCAGCGCATAGCGGTTGGAGAACAGCCGCAACGGCATCAAAGGATCATCGCTGCGCGCTTCGATGGCGAAAAAGGCGGCGAGCAGGATCAGTCCGGCAACAAGGGCCAAAAGGATAGAAGGCGACGCCCAGCCCGATTCCGGCCCCTGCACAAGAACGTAGACCAGCAATGTGATGCCGGTCGTCGCGGTCAGCGCGCCGGGTAAGTCAAAGCTGCGGTGCGAACCATGGGCGACATCACGCGGCATGACGATCAGGGCGCCGGCGATGATGATGGCGACAAGCGGCACGTTGACGAAGAAGACGGCAGGCCAGCCGTAGGCGCTGGTGAGGACGCCGCCGAGCAGCGCGCCGACAGTCAGGCCCGAGGCTCCGGCACCGCCCCAGACAGCCAAGGCGCGGTTACGTTCGCGGCCTTCGGCAAACAATGTTGTCACCAGCGACAACGTTGCCGGAAACAGCAGTGCGCCGCCGACACCCTGGATGGCCCGGGCAATGATGATGGCGCTCGGGCTTGCCGCCAGACCCCCGACCAGCGACGATACGCCGTAGAGTGCCAAAGCGAAAATGAAGACCCGGCGGCGGCCAAGAAGATCGGCGGCGCGGCCGCCCAGAAGCAGGAAGCCGCCAAAGGCGACGCCATAGGCGCTGACGACCCATTGCAGCGTCTGGCGCGAGAAACCCAGTTGCGTCCCGATATCGGGCAGCGCGACGAAGACGATATTGTAATCCACGGCGATGACCAGTTGAGCGAAGGCGAGCAGGAACAATGTCCAGCCCAGCCGCCGGCGGTCGCCGGTTGCGGGAGAAGATGACATGATTGATATCTCTTTGTTGCGGGGACAAGGCTGCGCAGCTTTGATAATTTGATAGTACGGGTAGAGTCGTACAATTGTCAACGCGAGACGTCCAAAAAGTTTGACTGTACGCGAACGGTTTATTATCTTCCCTTCATGAACGATCATCATCCCACGCGTGAAGACCTTCGCCTCCCCGATATCCTGCTGGCTCTGGGCAATCCGATCCGGCTGGCGGCGGTAAAACAGATCGCTACCGGCGAATGCATCTGCAGCGACATTGCTGCGGACGTGTCGAAATCGACGATGACGCATCATTGGCGCGTGCTGCGCGAGGCCGGCGTGATCCGGCAAAGACCTGAAGGCCGCGTCATCTATATGTCGCTGCGGCAGGATGATCTGGAGGCAAGGTTTCCGGGACTGTTGTCGGCGATCTTCAACGCTGATCAGCCGGCATCGGCCTAGGCTTGCCGAAGACGCGCCAACTCATATCCATGTGTTCCGGCAGTTGGCGCCTATAGGGCTTGGGCGCGTTTCGTCCAACTGGCCGCGTACCTGACATACGCTTCCGGAATGGAACCTTTAAACGCCACCGTATGCGCCTGTGCCCGGCTGGCATCGGCAAGGCACGCCGCGCCAAGACTGGTGCCGGTAGCACTCCGGCTGCCGATCAGCACGGGCCGGCCGGTTGCTGCCTTGAGCATACGCAGATAGGCCGAGTTCGCAGCGAACGGCCCTTCGACGACGATCTCGCCCTGAGCGCCGATCAGATCGAGAGAACTGGCTGTCATCATCGCCAGATGGAAGGATACGACCGCGAGCCGCTGCGGGCCGGTCAAGGACGCCTGGTCGCAGGTCCAGCCTGCCTTGGCATGCGGGAAAGGACCAGAGCCTTCCGGAACCGATGGCAGAAGCATCCATTCGGCCGTAGCGACCTCCGCCTCGATTTCTTCCGGCACCGTGACCGCTGGATCAGGGACAAGCATCGAGAATGCCCGTCCGCCCATGAAGCGCGCCGATGGGACGGGATCGCCGAGCGCGTTGACGTTGATCAGCGTGTCGCGCGCCTCGTCCAACGCTACCTTCCGTGCACCCATCGCCATCATCACCACCCAGGTTCCCGTCGAGACAACGGAAAAAGGTGCTGCCCGCGTCAGCACATGCGGGAGCAATGAGGCGTTGGAATCGTGGATGCCGCAATAGACCGGCAAGCCTTCCGGCAGGCCAGTCTCCTGCGCGGCTTGCGAGGTCAATCCCCCCAGGACGTCGCTTGCGCGCCGCACCGGCGCAAACAGCGGCCGCCAGCCGCGCGCATCGACCATGGTGGAGAAATCGGCGGAATAGGGGTTCCACAAATCGGTATGGCAACCAAGCGATGTCAGTTCGGTGGAGAGAACGCCGCTCAGGCGGTAGGACCAGTATTGCGCATAGGTGAGGATACTGGCGACATCGGCGAAACGGTCTGGGAAGGTCTGTTCCTGCCAGTAGATCTGGGCGCCGATGTTCAGCCCCATCGGCAACCGGGCGGCGCCGGTTTCGGCAAAGGGCGGGCGAACCTTGTCGTAGTCCGCAGCCAGCATGTCGGGTCCGGTGTGTTCATAGTCCAGCAGCGGCAAGGCGAGATCGCCGTTCCTGTCGATGAGCACAGCCGTTGCCCCATGCGTGGTGACGCAGATCGCCTCGATCGGCGTCTCGGCATTCAGCGCGGCAAGGCTTTCGATAATGAAGCGCCAGATGCGCTCGACGTCGAAATGCGGATAGAGGCCCTCGGCAACAACGGCATTTGCGGTCTTGCGCACCGCCGTTTCCGCGAAACGGTCGAGATCGACCAAAGCGACCTTGGCATTCGTCTTGCCGATATCGATGACGGCGATGGTTTTCATGCGCTTACTTCATGTGAAAGACGGTTGTGAGCGGCACGGCGACAGGCTCGTTGTCCGCCTTTGTCTCCATGATATCCGCCATGTGGGCCCACCATTTCTGCATCACCGGGTGCTTGGGCAGATCGGCCATCGTATGATCGTCCTGCCGCCAGAGAACACCGAACAGCAGATTGGTCTCCTCGTCGAGATGGATCGAATAATCCGACACGCCGGCAGATGTCAGGAGCGCAGACAATTCCGGCCAGATGGCGTCGTGCCGGGCCCTGTATTCCTCAGCCATGCCGGGATTGAGCCGCATGCGAAAAGCGTATTTTTCCATTAGCTTCCTCAATGGGCCGTGCGGCGGCGGGCGCGTGACCACAGGATCGGCAAGGCGATGACGGAAATCAACAGCACGCCGATGAAGATCGACATCACGATACCCGGCACGTTCAGAAGGCCGAAGCCGAAGGTGACCATGCCCATGATGAAGGCTGCGAGCACGACGCCCGGAATGGTGCCGGAGCCGCCAAGGATGCTGACACCACCGAGAACGACCATCGTCACCACTTCCAGCTCGACACCCAAGGCAATCGACGGACGGGTGGAGCCAAGCCGCGAGGTCAGGCAGATCGAGGCTATGCCGGCCATCAGGCCAGTCAGCAGAAACAGGATGAACTTGACGCGGCCGACGCGCACGCCGGAAAAAAGTGCGGCTGTCTGGTTGTTGCCGATGGCATAGACGGCGCGGCCGAAGTTCGTCTTGTGCAGCAGCACGCTGTAGACAACAGCGAAAAGCACGAACAGCGCGAATTCGAACGAGAACACCCACCAGACATAACCCTGGCCGAAATAGGCAAAACTCGCCGGATATCCCGTATAGGCCTGGTCCCCCAATATAATGAAGGACAGACCGCGGAACAGGCTCATCGTGCCGATAGTAACGACGATCGACGGCAGGCCGAGGCCGGTGATCAGCAGCCCGTTGACCGCACCGCAGAGGAGCCCCGTGCCAAGGCCGACAACAACGAGCATCGGCGTATCGGCGCCCATCGTCACGGCCAGCCCCATGGCTGTCGATGACAAGGCGATGATCGAGGCAACGGACAGGTCGATTTCGCCGGCGATGATGACCAGCGCCATGGCAAAGGCGATCAGCGCCTTTTCGGTGAAATTGAACGTGGCGTCGGACAGGTTCCACGGGTCAAGGAAATAGGGCGAAGCAAACGAATTGACCGCAAAGATCAGGACTGCGACGACCAGAAGCAGGCTTTCCCAGCTCTTCAGCGCGCGGCTGCTTCGACTCTGCAGCCGGTCCGGGAGGATCCTGGGTGAAAGATTTAGCCCCGCCATCAGACCGCCTCCGCCTTCTTCAAAATGACACGGCCCTTGCGCTTTTCGGTGCGGGCGTTGACCGCGACGGCGATGATGATCACCGTTCCGGAGATCGCCAGCTGAGCAAAGGGCGAGATGTTGATGACCGGCAGCGCATTCTTGATGACCCCGAGAAACAGGCAACCGAGCACGGCGCCGCCAACCGAGCCGATGCCACCGGCAATCGAGATACCGCCGATGACGCAGGCCGCGATGATATCGAGCTCGAAACCGGCGGCGATATCGACATAGGCGACCGCATAGCGCGACACCCAGAGATAACCGGCCAAGCCAGCCAGTCCACCGGACAGGCAATAGGCGAGGAAGCGCGTGCGGCCGACATCGATGCCGGTATAGACGGCCGCATGCGGATTGCCGCCGACGGCAAAGAAGGCGCGGCCGACGGGCGTGCGGGTCATCAGGAGATAGACGGCGGCGATCGCCAGAACCGACAGCCACGACAGGACCGGAAAACCGATCAGCGGTGTGCGCGGCAGCGCCTTGAACGCGTCGCTCATCTGATGGGCGTTGATCCAGGCGCCGTTGGTGAGCAGGAAGATCAGGCCGCGATAGATGGTGAGCGTGCCGAGCGTCACGACGATCGGCGGGATATCGAGCTTCCAGACGAGCAGGCCATTGACCGAACCGAGAGCGGCACCGAGGGCGACGACGGCGAGGATGACCAGCGGGATCGGCACGCCCGGAAAGGCGGCATTGATCATTGCCGCAACCATGCCGCTCAGCGCCAGATTGGCGGCCATCGACAGATCGATGCAGCGCGTCAGGATGACCGCCATCTGGCCGAGCGCCAGGATGATCAGGATCGAGGTGTCATTATAGACGCGCGCCAGATTGGCCGGCGCGACGAAGCCGGGGAAGCGCAGCGCGATCAGGAAGACCAGTGCGATGATGGCGATAACCAGCAGGACTTCGCGGTTCTTGAGCAGCTTTGCCATTATGCGGCCTCCCCGATGCCGGCGGCGGCCCGGACCAGTTTTTCAGCCGTTAGCTCTGAACGTTCGAAACGTCCGGCGATGCGGCCTTCGCGCATGACGATGACGCGGTCGGCCATGCCCATGATTTCGGGGATTTCCGAGGAGACCATGATGACGCTCAATCCCTGCCCTGCCAGTTCGCTCATGAAGGCGTGCACCGCAGCCTTGGAGCCGATATCGATGCCCTTGGTCGGTTCATCGAGAATGATCACCTTCGGCTGCGTCGCCAGCCACTTGGCGATCACCACCTTCTGCTGATTGCCGCCGGACAGGGTGCCGACATCCTGATCGAGCGAGGCGGCGCGCAGGTCGAGGCGCTGGGTATATTCGCGCGCCAGGGCAAATTCATTGGCAAGCTTCAGGAAGCCGGCCCGCGAGGTTTTCTGCAGCGAGGGCAATGTGACGTTCTGGAAGATCGGCAGGCCGATGATCGCGCCCTGGCGGCCGCGCTCCTCCGGCACATAGACAATGCCGGCCAAGATGGCTTCGGCAGGAGAGCGGATGACGAGCACGTCGCCATTCAACTTGACGGCACCGGCGGAGGGCCGGGTGATGCCGATCAACGACTGCATGAACTCGGAGCGGCCGGCACCGATCAAACCGTAGAAGCCGAGGATTTCGCCGCGGCGCAGCTCGAAATTGATGTCTTCGAATTCGGTCGGATGGCGATAGCCGGAGACGGTGAGCACCGGTTCGCCAATCGCCACATCGACCTTCGGGAAGACCTGACCGACATCGCGGCCGACCATCATCTTGACCAGCTGATCCTGCGTCACATCGGCCATCAGCCCCTCGCCGACCATGCCGCCATCGCGGAACACGGTGTAGCGGTCGGCGATACGAAAAATCTCGTCGAACTTGTGGCTGATGAACAGGATCGCCTTGCCGTCCGCTTTCAACCGATCGATCAGTTCGTAAAGCTCGTGGATTTCCTTGTGCGACAGGGCTGCGGTCGGCTCGTCCATGATGACGACGCTGGCGTCGATCGACAAAGCCCGGGCAATCGCCACCATATGCTTGTTGGCAATGCCGAGGTCACGCAGCCGGATGGTCGGATCGATTTCGGCGCCCACCCGGCGCAGCAGCTCGCGGGCTTTGTCGTTCAGTGTCTTCCAGTCGATCAGGCCGAAGCGACCCCGCGGTGCATGGCCAAGGAAAATGTTCTCGGCGACCGACAGCTCGTCGAACAGCACGGTTTCCTGATGGATCGCGGTGACGCCGGCGTGGGCAGCGGAGAGTGCCGTCGGAAAATGGGTTTCCTCACCACCGACCCGGATCGTGCCGCCACCCGGCTGGTAGATGCCGGTGAGGATCTTGACGAGGGTCGATTTACCCGCACCGTTTTCGCCGATCAGCGCCGTGACGGAGCCCGGGTAAAGAGCGAGAGAGACGCCGGAGAGCGCGCGCACGCCCGGAAAGGACTTGGAGATATCCTCAAGAGCAATGGCGGGCTTCATCCGCGATGTGGTCGTTTCCTGCAGCAAGAGGCAATCCACCGGTTGGTTTAAATGGAATAGCGGGGGTTTCGGCAACCTCCCTCTTCTCCCCAGCGGGGAGAAGGTGGCCCGAAGGGTCGGATGAGGGGGCCTGCGGCATCGTCAGTGTTTGCCGCACCACCCCCTCATCGCCTCGTTTCACTCGGCACTTCTCCCCGCAGGGAAGAAGAGGTACCCAGATCAGAAGATCTTGGCGAATTCCTCGACGTTCTTGGCGTCATAGACGAAAGGATCGGCCATCGCGCCTTCATTGTTGTCGTCGAGCTTGACGGTGCCCATGCGGCCCATCTTCAGTTCCGCACCCGGCTTTGCTTCCGCGCCGCCGATCAGGTCGTAGGCGATCATGGTGGCGGAATAGCCGAGGTCGATCGGGTTCCAGATGGCGAAGGACTTGGACGAACCGGCCTTGACGTGGCCAGCCATTTCCGAAGGAAGGCCAAGGCCGGTAACGTTGATCTGGCCGACCTTGCCGGCGTCTTCAACGGCCTGGGCCGCAGCAACGATGCCGACGGAAGTCGGAGCGATGATCGCCTTCAGGTTCGGGTAGGACTGGATGAGCCCCTGTGTTTCGCGGTAGGATTTGTCGGCAAGGTCGTCGCCATAGACGGTGGCAACGACGTTGATGCCTTTGTAATTGCCCTGAACCTTCTTCATTTCCTCGATCCAGGTGTTCTGGTTCGTGGCGGTAGCCGAGGCCGAAAGCACCGCGACGTCGCCGCCTTCCGGCAGCTGATCGGCGGCGAGCTTGATAATCATGTTGCCGATCAGCGGGTTGGACGAGGGGTTCAGATGCATTGCCCGGCCTTCCGGCGCGACGCCGCTGTCCCAGGAGATGACCTTGATCCCGCGATCCATCGCCTTCTTCAGCGCCGGAACCAGCGCGTCCTTGTCATTGGCGGAGATGGCAATGGCATCCACTTTCTGTGCCACCAGCGAATTGATCACTTCGATCTGGCCCTCGGCCGTCGTCGATGTCGGGCCGGTATAGATGATCTCGACATCGCCGAGTTCCTTGGCCGCTTCCTGGGCGCCCTTGTTGGCTGCTTCGAAGAAGCCAATGCCCAGCGCCTTGACGACCAGCGCGATCTTCTTGTTTTCGGCATGCGCGGTGCCAGCCATCAGCGCCAGCGAAACCGCCGTCGTGACCATCAGTGCTTTTAGAATTTTCATGACGTTCTCCTCCCTGAAGCCGCGCGGTCACAATGATCGCGTTCATCCGGCTTTATGCTCTCAAACTTAGCCGGCGGACGTGAAGCCCTCGGCGGTTCCCACTCCCTCCTCCCGCCGGGTTCATGCCGACGAGGAAGCATTCTCCTCAAGCGTGCCCGACCTCGTATTGGCCACGACCAAATTGACGCCAGCATCTTCGAGCATCCGGACGTGCCTGTCCTCGATGCCCGAATCCGTGATCACCGTGGTGATGCGCTTCAGCCCGCACAGAATGAGGCTGGAGCGTTTGTGAAATTTCGACGAGTCGATCAGAACGACGAGTTCGTCGGCCTGGTCGATCAGCTTCTGCTCCGCCTGGATCAGCAGCGGATCGCCCTCCATCAAACCGAGCGGACCGAGCCCTTGAGCCCCCATGAACATGCGACGCGCATAGAAATTGCGCGTCACGTCATTATCGAAGGGGCTGAGGATGATGTTCTGCTCGCGGTAGATCGTGCCGCCCGAGAGCATCACGGTGTTCTTCGAATGCTTGAGCAGATGCTCGGCAATCGGAAACGAATTGGTGAAGACCTGCATGCGGCGGTTGGCCAGGAAATGCACCATCTGGAACGTCGTGGTGCCGCCATTGATGATGATCGGCTCGCCATCCTGACAGAGCGCCACGGCCTCCTTGGCAATCGCCTGCTTCTGGCGGGCATGCAGGCCTTCGTTGACGCTGAACGGGCGGCCGGCAAGGCCGACGAATTGCGGTGGATTGATGGCTTCGGCGCCGCCACGCACCCGGCGCAGCCGCTTTTGCACATGCAGCGCCGCGATATCCCTGCGGATCGTCGCCTCGGAACTATCGGTCAGATCCACCAGTTCAGGCACGGTGATGACCGGCTTGTCCTGGACGGCTGACAGAATAATCCTGTGTCGCTCTTTCTCGTGCATTCGGTTCCTCCAATAGTGTCCATGCTTCCATCATGATCGCGCATTGTCAATCACAATCAGTCATATTTTTTCATTGTGCACTGCAATATGATTGTTTTTGATCGTTTATGATTGACATGCGGCCGATCTTTGTGTGATCTGATCGCAACGAATGCGCTCTTTGTCCCGCAAAATCTACCGGGCCGGCGCAGAATTGACCGGGAGGAAATGCAGATGCTCGACAAGCAACAAGGCTCGCGCCTTGCCAATCTCTGGGACGACGCCAAGGCAGCCGCGATGAACGAAGCGGAGCGGCTTCTGTACCGTTCCAACCTTCTCGGCTCGGACAAGCGCATTACCAACTATGGCGGCGGCAATACCTCCGCCAAGGTCATGGAAAAGGACCCGCTCGGCGGCGGCACGGTCGAGGTTCTCTGGGTCAAGGGCTCCGGCGGCGATGTCGGCACGATCAAGATGGACGGCTTCTCCACGCTCTACATGGAGAAGCTCGAAGCGCTGAAGGGTCTCTATCGCGGTCTCGAGCATGAAGACGAGATGGTCGGCTACCTGCCGCATTGTACCTTCAACCTCAATCCGCGTGCGGCTTCCATCGACACCCCGCTGCATGCCTATGTGCCGAAGAAGCATGTCGACCACATGCATCCGGACGCGATCATCGCGATTGCGGCTTCCAAGAACAGCCGCGAGTTGACCCAAAAAATCTTCGGCGACGATATCGGCTGGCTGCGCTGGAAGCGCCCGGGTTTCGAGCTTGGCCTCTGGCTTTCGAAATTCTGCGCTGAAAACCCGAATGCGCGTGGTCTCATCCTTGAGAGCCACGGGCTCTTCACCTGGGGCGACACGGCCAAGGAAGCGTATGAGACCACCGTCGAGATCATCAACAAGGCGATTGCCTGGTTCGAGACGGAAAACACCGCTCCGGCCTTCGGCGGCGCAGTCAAGCCCGTTCTTCCGGCAGCCGAACGCCGCGCCGTCGCGCAAAAGCTGATGCCGGTCATTCGCGGCATGATCAGCGCCGACGAACGCAAGCTCGGTCATTTCGACGACACTCAGGCCGTGCTCGATTTCGTCACCTCGAAGAATCTGCAACCCTTGGCAGCGCTCGGCACCTCCTGCCCCGACCATTTCCTGCGCACCAAAATCTGCCCGCTGGTGATCGATTTCGATCCGGCCAACCCGGATATCGACAAGACGCTGGCCGGTCTCGAAGCCGCTATTGCGGAATACCGCGCCGGCTATGCCGCCTATTACGAGCGCTGCAAGCGAGACAACAGCCCGGCCATGCGCGATCCGAATGCCGTCGTTTATCTAATCCCCGGCGTCGGCATGATCACCTTTGCCAAGGACAAGGCAACCGCCCGCATTTCCGGCGAATTCTACGTCAACGCCATCAATGTCATGCGCGGCGCATCCGGCGTCTCGACCTATGTCGGCCTGCCGGAACAGGAAGCCTTCGACATAGAATACTGGCTGCTCGAGGAAGCGAAACTCCAGCGCATGCCGAAGCCGAAGATGCTGGCAGGCAAGATCGCGCTCGTCACCGGCGGCGCCGGCGGCATCGGCAAGGCAACCGCCCACCGCCTGATGCAGGACGGCGCCTGCGTCGTGCTTGCCGATATCGACGAGACCGCGTTGGCGGCGGCACTTGCCGAACTCGGCGGCCGCTACGGCAAGGATTTCGTTCGCGCCGTCACGATGAACGTCACGGACGAAGCGGCTGTCGAGAAGAGCTTTGCCGACACGCTGCTGGAATTCGGCGGTCTCGATATTCTGGTTTCCAATGCCGGTCTTGCCTCCTCCGCTGCGATCGAAGACACGACGCTGGCGCTGTGGAACAAGAACATGGACATTCTCGCGACCGGATATTTCCTGGTGTCGCGCGAAGCCTTCCGCATATTCCGCAACCAGAAGGCCGGCGGCAACGTCGTCTTCGTCGCCTCCAAGAACGGCCTTGCCGCCTCCCCCGGCGCGTCCGCTTATTGCACGGCCAAGGCCGCCGAAATCCATCTTGCCCGATGCCTGGCGCTTGAAGGCGCATCCGCGCAAATCCGCGTCAACGTCGTCAACCCGGACGCCGTTTTGCGCGGCTCGAAGATCTGGTCCGGCGAGTGGAAGGAACAGCGCGCCGCCGTCTACAAGACGGATATGGAGGGGCTGGAAGCAATGTACCGCGACCGTTCGATGCTGAAGCTCAGCGTCTTTCCGGAAGACATTGCCGAGGCGATCTACTTCCTCGCCTCCGACATGTCGGCCAAGTCGACCGGCAACATCATCAATGTCGATGCGGGCAACGCCCAGTCGTTCACGCGCTGATCCGGAGAGCGACATGACACGGATGATCAACAAGGACGTCATCGACGCCGACAATGCCGGGCGCATTGCCGACCTGAAGGCGGATTACGACCACCTCGGCACGCAACTGGCGCGCCGGGGCATCGATATCGGCGCCATCAAAGCGAAAGTATCGGCTTACGGAGTTGCCATCCCGTCCTGGGGCGTCGGCACCGGCGGCACGCGCTTTGCCCGCTTTCCCGGCACCGGCGAGCCACGCAACATCTTCGACAAGATCGAGGATTGCTCGGTTATCCAGCAACTGACCAAGGCAACGCCGACGGTCTCCTTGCATATTCCCTGGGACAAGGTCGATGACCTCAAGGAACTCAAGGAGAAGGGCAACGCGCTCGGCCTCGGCTTCGACGCGATGAACTCCAACACCTTTTCCGACGCGTCCGATCAGGCCCATTCCTACAAGTTCGGCTCGCTCAGCCATGCCGATGCGGCAACCCGCCAGCAGGCTGTCGATCACAATCTGGAATGCATCGAGATCGGCAAGGCGCTCGGCTCCAAGGCGCTGACCGTCTGGATCGGCGATGGCTCGAATTTTCCCGGCCAGAGCAATTTCACCAAAAGCTTCGAGCGTTACCTCGATGCGATGAAGGCGATCTACAAGGGACTGCCGGATGACTGGAAGATCTTTTCCGAGCACAAGATGTTCGAGCCGGCCTTCTATTCGACCGTCGTTCAGGACTGGGGCACCAACTATCTGATCGCCCAGGAACTCGGCCCCAAGGCGCATTGCCTGGTCGACCTCGGCCACCACGCGCCGAACGTCAATATCGAGATGATCGTCGCCCGGCTGATCCAGTTCAAGAAGCTCGGCGGCTTCCACTTCAACGATTCGAAATATGGCGACGACGATCTGGATACGGGCTCGATCGATCCCTACCGCCTGTTCCTTATCTTCAACGAACTGGTCGATGCCGAAGCGCGCAAGGCCGAAGGCTTTGCGCCGATGCATATGCTCGACCAGAGCCACAATGTCACCGACCCGATCGAAAGCCTGATGAACTCGGCGACCGAAGTCAGCCGCGCCTATGCGCAGGCGCTGCTCGTCGATCGCAAGGCGCTGGAAGGCTATCAGGACGGTAACGATGCGCTGATGGCGACGGAAACGCTAAAGGCAGCGTTCCGAACCCATGTCGAGCCTATTCTCGCCATGTCCCGTTTCGAGGCTGGCGGCGCCATCGCGCCGGTCGCCGCCTACCGGGCCAGTGGCTATCGCGCCAAGGTTTCGGGCGAACGGCCGGCGGCAAAGAGCGGCGGTGGCGGCATCGTCTGAGAACCATTAAATGTTCAGAAAGGCCCGATCCCTCGGGCCTTTTTCTGTTTCAGGGCAGGCGTTTCATGCCTTTTGCGCTGAAACGCCTTCCTCGTTGCCCGCGCCCCGCTTTTCACGGCAAAAAAGCGCTGAGCATCGCATTTCTCCTCTAACGCAAAGCACTTTTCGCTCTATCTTGCTTCTTGCGGATACAACGGAAAGGAACCATCCATGGGTATCGAGAGCATTGTTGTCTTTCTTATTGTCGGCGCCATTGCCGGCTGGCTTGCAGGCCTGATCGTTTCCGGTTTCGGCTTCGGCCTGATCGGTAATATCGTCGTCGGCATTATCGGCGCCTTCATCGCCGGCGTATTGTTTCCCTATCTCGGCGTCAGCATCGGCAGCGGCATTCTTGCCGCCATTATCCATTCGACGATCGGCGCCGTCATCCTTCTCGTACTGATCCGTATCGTCAAGCAAGCTTGACGCGTCCTACAGCGCCGCGCGTCATTCATGACGCGCAAAGGTCGCTGTAGCACTTTAATTTTCTGCATAATTTTTCCTTAAATCGGGTCCGATTTAAGGAATTATGCAGTAACATCGTGCCGGTTTGCCACCGGGCAACCGGCACACCCAGCTTTCTGGAGACATCATATGTCTGACCTCTACGATCCCCGGATCGAACAAGCGCTCCAATCCTTCATTTCCGATCATCCCGGCATGCACACGCGCGACCAGGCGATCGCGGCGATTCTGATCAACTGGTTCACCAACCATGGTTATCTGCCGCATGATCAGGAGGGCACACGCCCGGAAAATCTTGACGCGTCGAACGACGACTGAAAAGATCGCCGGATTGCCTGACAATATACCCAGGCGCTATGCGATCAGAAGAGTCATGTGCACAAAATGAGCCTTTCTTCCGTCAAGACCTTCTTTGCCGAACACGCCCCCGATATCGCCATTATCGAACTTGAGCAGAGCACCGCGACCGTGGCGCTCGCAGCGGAGGGACATGGGGTTGAACCGGCGCAGATTGCCAAGACCCTTGCCCTGCGGGTCGCCGACGAGGTGATCCTGATCGTCACGCGCGGCGATGCCCGCCTGGACAACAAGAAATACAAGGCCCGCTTCGCAACAAAGGCGCGCATGCTGGGGTTCGACGAAGTCGAGGACGAGACCGGCCATCCCGTCGGCGGCGTCTGCCCATTCGGCCTTGCAAGGCCGCACAAGGTCTATTGCGACATTTCGCTCAAGGCTTTCGATGAGGTCGTTCCCGCGGCAGGCGCCCCGCATGCGGCCGTGCGTATCACCCCCGACAGGATGGCCAAACTCGCCTCCGCGGAGGGGATTGACGTCTCCCAAAGTTAGGCAACCTGCCTTCGAATGAACACAAATGTTTCCTTGCTGTTAACGCTTGGAACCGGCATTCCTTCGCCCCGAGATCGCTGTTTGCCGGTCCCGTTTTCCGGCATGGCGCCAATTTTTCCGATGGGAGTTGAATGCGCAATGAACAGGCTTGTTTGTTTGCCCCTGCTGGCCGCAGCCATTGCGGCGCCGGCGGCAGCCATGGATCAGTCGCTGGTCAGGCAATTCGAAAAGCTCGATCCGCAGACCCGCCTGGAGCAGCGATGCGACACCGAGGCGATGTGGAAGATCAGCGCCGACCAGACATCGTTCAAACCCGACAAGGTCATTGCCTACACGTTCGCCGATCCGATCGTCGATGCCGACAATCTGCGGGCGCCCGGCGCGGTGTTTCGCAGCAAGGGCGAATGGTACAAGCTGAAATACAAATGCAGCACCGGACCGGACCATATCGAGGTTCTGTCGTTCAACTACAAGATCGGCGATCGCATCCCGCATGACCAGTGGGAGGCGCATTATCTTTATCCGTGAACCACGATGCCGTTTTTTCGCGCCCTCTACAGAATGATAAACAGGATCATGGCCGAGCCCAGCGACAGGGCCGCCATGATGTTCAGAAGTGTCTTCATGATGTGATCCGTCATGCCGAGCATCCTTTGCTCCGCAGACAAACGGGAGACCGTATGGCTCCCCGGTCTGCGGTGATCTTCGCCGCCTGGCAACACCGCTGCCAATTGCGCCAAATCTCCTATCGCACAACGGATCAGCCGAGATTTTGATCCATCGGAAATAGAGATTCCGCTCAAATTTGCGCCAGAAATGTTAAAATAGCGTCACGCGGCCCAGGCTACAGCGTGTATTTGTTAACCATGCGACTGCGCGCGACATGGACCTGCGGCGATCATTCCGAGTCCACAATGTTTAAAAAATCGGCGGGTTCAACCACCCGCAGGGATCAGCGCGGAAATCGTTCCAACGCGCTAGATCGGCGCCCGCATGGCGCACCTGCAACCGTAATCGCGGCTGCAGGAATTCTGGGCCTGACGGCACCATCAGGACTTCGGCTTCTGTTCCTCGCGGACTGCTTCGTCGTGATACCAGCTGCTGTAATCAACCGTGAGAACCTGCTTCGGCCGAAAATCTGCGACCGTGGCCGGCTGCTCGAAGCGGCGGCCACCCAATTTCCGCCCACCGGCGGGGAACTCATAAATCTTGGCCGTATCGGCCGGAGACATCATTGCCATAGTGCCTTTTCCTGCTCTCACAGACCCCAACCGGGCTGCTTGCGGCCACCATAACAGACTTGCGTGGGATTTGCGCGGATTGATTAAAAAAAAATCAATCCGCCTAAAAAATAGGCCATTATTTAGGCATCAGGTTTTTCGCAGAGTTTTTGAGATAAATTTTGTGCGTGTGCACTCAAGTCAAATTGTCGCAAGTTCTGCGTAATTTTTGCGCAAGAGCTCCCGCTTTTCTTGAGAACCGGAAGAAATCCGGGCCGAAATCATGGAAACCGGGGCGAAAAAAGCTCAATTTTGCCAGTGGCTTCATAACCGCCCACAGTCTCGGCGCTTCCAGGCCCGCCGCACATCGCCGTGCACCTCCACGGCGGCAAAATCGAGTTTAAAATCACCTCCGGCCCAAAACTGGCATGGCCTGTGCATATAGGTTGCCAGCCGTTGGCGGCGCAGCATGACTGAAACGATCCGGGTGCTGTGCATCATCAACCCATGAGAGGTTAGAAATGACGAAATTTAAGCTCGAGTATATCTGGCTCGACGGATATACACCGGTCCCGAACCTTCGCGGCAAGACCCAGATCAAGGAATTTGACGCATTTCCGGCGCTTGAGCAGCTGCCGCTCTGGGGCTTCGACGGTTCCTCGACCATGCAGGCCGAAGGCCGCAGCTCTGATTGCGTCTTGAAGCCGGTTGCGATCTATCCGGATCCGGCCCGCACCAATGGCGCGTTGGTCATGTGCGAAGTGATGATGCCCGATGGGGTTACCCCGCACGCCTCCAACAGCCGCGCCACCATCCTTGACGACGAAGGCACATGGTTCGGCTTCGAGCAGGAATATTTCTTCTACAAGAACGGCCGCCCGCTCGGCTTCCCGGAAACCGGCTACCCGGCTCCGCAGGGTCCGTACTACACCGGCGTCGGCTATTCGAGCGTCGGCGATATCGCCCGCACGATCGTCGAAGAGCATCTCGACCTCTGCCTGGCAGCCGGCATCAACCATGAAGGCATCAATGCCGAAGTGGCCAAGGGCCAGTGGGAATTCCAGATCTTCGGCAAGGGCTCCAAGCGCGCCGCCGACGAAATCTGGATGGCCCGCTACCTCCTGCAGCGCCTGACGGAAAAGTACGGCATCGACATCGAGTTCCATTGCAAGCCGCTCGGCGACACCGACTGGAACGGCTCGGGCATGCACGCCAACTTCTCGACCAAGTACATGCGCGAAGTCGGCGGCAAGGAATATTTCGAAGCGCTGATGGCGGCTTTCGAAAAGAACCTGATGGACCACATCGCCGTCTATGGCCCGGACAACGACAAGCGCCTGACCGGCAAGCACGAAACGGCACCCTGGAACAAGTTCTCCTACGGCGTTGCTGACCGCGGCGCGTCGATCCGCGTTCCGCACTCCTTCGTCAACAATGGCTACAAGGGTTACCTGGAAGACCGCCGCCCGAACAGCCAGGGCTGCCCCTACCAGATCGCTTCTCAGATCCTGAAGACCATTGCCGAAGTTCCGGCGGCAGGCAGCGTTTCCGCCGCCGCCTGAGCTCAGAGCCCTTCGATACGAATATTCATGGCGCCGCCCCACAGGGCCGGCGCCATGATTGTATCTGGCGGCCGGTTTTTTTTGCAGGCGGCCCGAACTGCTGCAACCCAGCCAGTCGGCCAAGGCGGCAATACTATCGTCTCAGATACGATAGGCAAATTCCCGCACTGGTATTCCCCTCGCGCCATGACTAAGTGTACGGCTTATACCAAGTCTCGATGATAGAGGCCGATAGGACAGGCTCGATCGGATTTTCTGGCTAGGAGAGGTCCGCGGAGCGATGCCCATGCATCGGTCAAGGACCGCGACGCCGCCAGAAAAGCCGAGAAGCCTGCCGAAGGTGGCCCATGGCTGGTCTCTGGCGTTGTTGCGCCGCTTGCCCGATGCGGCAGCATCGCGCTGCGCACCGCGCCTAGCCAGAGATCAGCCATGGGCCATCCTATAGGTCTCTATCATCGAGACTTGGTATTAGAGCGCCGAAGACCATGACGGGGTGTATCCATGCAAGTTCCATCCAGCGCCACTTCCAGCCTGCCCCATGACAGCGCCGGCGTCCCAACGAGCGATAGCGGCTCTATTGTCGATTGGCTGATGACCGAGACGCGCGACGAGCGTTTCATCGACAATATCTTCGTCGATATGTGCGAGAGGCTCAACCAGGCGGGCATACCGGTCTCCCGTGGCACGCTTCACTTCCGTATCCTTCACCCGCAATGGCTGGGTGCACGCATCCTGTGGCGGCGGGGCATGAAAGAGGCTGATATCCAGACCTTCGGCTATGACGTCGAAGATACCGCCCGGTATCGCAACAGTCCGGTAAACGAACTCCACAGCGGCGCAAGCGTGGTTCGGCAACGTCTCGAACCTGCCGCCGCCGGGGACGCCCCGCCCTATCCGCTCTATGACGAGTTGCGTGCCGAAGGGCATACCGATTACATTGCCTGGCCGCTGAAGCACACATTGGGCAAACACCACATCATCACCTTTGCCAGCGACAGGCCGGGCGGGTTCAGCGATGACGATGTTGCGGCGCTGGCCGACCTCCTGCCGGCCTTGGCGCTGGTCAGCGAAATCCGCCTGAAGAACCGCCTGGCGCGGACGCTGCTCGAAACCTATGTCGGCCCGCATGCCAGTGAACAGATTCTCGCTGGCGCCACGACGCGCGGCAGCGGGGTTACTGTCGGTGCCGCCGTCCTGATCTGCGACCTGCGCGACTTTACCGGCATTTCAGATATGTGGCCGCGCGATGATGTCATCGAACTGCTGAACGGTTATTTCGATGCCATGGCCGAACCGATCGAGCGGCATGGCGGCGAAATCCTGAAGTTCATGGGCGACGGGCTTCTGGCGATCTTCCCGCTGAGCAAGGACAATGCCTGCCGGTGCCTTCTCAGCGCCATCCGCGAGGCGCAGGCCGCCATGGCGGCCTTGAACGAAGAGAACCTGAAAAAAGGCCACAAGGCTCTCGGTTACGGCATCGGCGTCCACGTCGGCGATGTGATGTACGGCAATATCGGTTCCAGCAGCCGCCTCGACTTCACCGTCATCGGCCCGACCGTCAACATCGCCTCGCGGCTCGAGAGCCTGACCAAGGAGATCAAGCGCCCGGTCCTGTTGTCACGGGCGTTCGTGGAATTGGCCGGATGCGAGGCAAAACTGGAAAATCTCGGCTCCCATCTGTTAAGGGGCCTGAGCGAACCGATCGACGTCTTCGGGTTTTGAGAGGACGGAAGGCGTCTATCTGTTCAGATAAGCGGAACCCGCAACCATTGGATTGATGATGGTCCGGAGAGTGCCGCCGGTAACGTTCAACGGCTGGAATGAGACCAATCGGGGAGCCGGAATGGTCAACTTCCCGACGCCAACGTAGAGCAGAAACGAGCCGATCTGATAGGGAAAGATCACATCGATTTCAGCAAAGGCGCGAACGAACAGCAAGGCGGAAATACCGAACAGCACCAGCGGCTCGGAGCCCTCACTCTCGCTCAGCACTCTTTTCAGGTGACCGAACAGGCCGGCCAGCAGAAGACCGGTCAGGAGAAACAGCCCGATCCCGCCGGTCTCCACCATTGTCTCGATAAACGTATTGTGGAAATGAAAGCCGCTGCGGGAGCCGATGAAGAACTCCTCCCACAGCCGTTCCGGTTCGGAAAACCCCTGCACCCAATAGGCCTGATAGCCGACGCCAACCACCGGCGATGCCATCGCGGCTTCGATGCCCTGCTGCCAGAGATAGGTTCGCCCGGTCAGGGTCGAATCCTTGCCGAAGACGCCGAGAATACTATCGATGGCGCCGCCATAGACAGCCCCGATCACGGTTACGACGCCGAAGACTGCGGCCGCGGCGAACAGCAGCTTGCGGCTCCTGGGCGGCAGCAGCGAAAATATCCGCATGCCGATGGTGAGGCCGATGACGGCGGCCGTGGTCAGCACCGACGTCGCCGACTGGGAAGCATGCAGGCAATAGGCTGCAAGAATGCCCACCACACCGCAAACGGCAAGCCAGAGCCCGCGCTGGCCAAGGATGACAACGGCTGCAAAACTGGAGAACACGGCCAGCGATGCATAGAAACCAAGCTGGTTCTTGGAAGCAAACGCACCGACGAAGCTGACGGTCCCATCCAGCGGATCGAAGTGATAGACGCCGAACAGCAGGGAATAGAGCAGCACGACGCCTGCCCCGGCGACCGAGCCCAGCGCCAGCGTTTTGATGTCGAGAACCCGCATGGCAATCAGCGCGCAGATGACATGGGAGAGATACTGCACGCCGGCTCTCGCGGTCGTGCCGGGGGCTGCCGACCAGAATACCGAGAGGCAGGCAAAGACCGCAAAGGCGAAGATCCAGCCATACTTGACGTAATTTCCCAGGACCCGGCGGTAGTCAACCAGAACCAGAGGCAGCCAGACGGCATAATAAAGCAGGATCGAAACCTGGCCGAAACGTCCGGAATAGGCAAAGACGAAATAGGAGACCACGAGGGCGAAAACCCCGTAGAGGAGGTTCTCGCCCGGTGTGACCAGACTGGCCTTGGCGATCTTCATCCGCACCACCTCATTGCGTGTTGAGCGTGGGTTCGACCTTCACGACATCGCCGGGCTGCACAGGTGTTCCTTCGTCCGCCGCGATCTTGGTGGACTTTCCATCCTTCTGGCGGATGATGGAATAGCTGATATCGACGCTTTCGCCCGGCCTTGGCGTCTGCGCGGCATCGGCCGATTGAACCAGCGCTTCCGTCATCAGGCCGCGGCTGGTGATCAATTTCAGGGAAAGCGTATCCAGCTCGGCTTCGGTATTCTGTAGTTCCTGGGCAAGCTGCGCATCCCAGTCGTTGCGCAGGTTGGTTTCGTCCTGGCTGGCCTTGCTGACATCCTGCTTGGCCTTCAGCGAGGCGGTATCGATATCGAGCAGGGCAGCCTGAAGATCGGCCACACGCTGTTCGATGGCAAGCTTGCGGGCACTGAGTGCCAGCCCCTTTTCCGCCAGAACATCGACGCGTCCCTTGTCTTCGACAACAAGCTCCAGTTGCCGGCTCTGCGTGACGGACTTCTTGCCGAGCGCTTCGATTTCGTTCTGCAGAAGCGCCTTGAGTTCGGCCAGCGCGGTCAACTGCAGCTTCTGCCGCTTGTCGCGCGAGACCATCAGGGCCTTCTCGCTTTCAAGAAGGTCCGCGGCGTCCGCGACGCCCTTCAACTCGGCGGGCACGGCTATGTCTTTACTCTCGGCGATCTCGGCCTGCAACCGTGCGCGGCGAACCAGAAGCCGGTTTCGCTCGGCGATCTGCACCGAGGAGTCTCCCTGCGCGTTGATGAAATCACGCGCAAACCGCTGGCCGTTTTCGGCCCGGCGCAAGCCTCCCCCCAGGCTGACGGCTTTCAGGACCGTCATCTCGGGTGCGAAAGGATATTCGCCGGGCGTCTGGATTTCGCCTGCCAGATAGATCGGCCTGTACTGGGCAAGCTCGACGGAGGCGGACGGACGATCTGGCAAGCCGAACAGCTTCTGCAATTGCAGACCGACTTCGTCGGCAATCTCCGCGGTGGTCTTGCCGGATGCCGGCACAGTGCCAAGGAAAGGCAGGGAAATGTCGCCGGAGGCGCCGACCGTGTAGTCGCCGCTGATGGCTGACCAGTCACGGACGGTTCCTTCCGCCGTCTGCCATTCCGCGACGCGTATTTTCAGCTTGTCCATGGCGCCAAGCGTATAGTCGCCGGCAAAAGCCGCATGGATGCCTGTGACGCTGATGGCGATAGCCAACGCGGAAACGCGCGCAGCACCCCGGACTTGCCGTCCAAGGGCTGGAAGTCCTTTGTAAAGACTTCTTTTCATACAAATTCCTCACTTAACAACAAAGCCGATCCCGGCGTTACGACGGAAGCGGCATATTCACGCTGGTGACTGTGATCAGTAACTGCCCCGGGACAGGCAGACAGCAGGAATTGTCTTGGCAACGATGACCACATCGCGCAGCAGCGACCAGTTGGTCACATAATGCGTATCGAAGGCGATACGCGCGGCATAGGAGACGTCGTTGCGGCCGCTCACCTGCCAAAGCCCAGTCAGACCGGGGCGTGACTTCAGATAGAAGACGGCAGAATGTTCATAAAGCTCGAGCTCGTCTTCCACGACGGGACGTGGACCGACGACACTCATTTCGCCGCGGATGATGTTGAGCAGTTGCGGCAGTTCGTCGAGGCTCAATTTGCGCAGGACGTTGCCGACGGCAGTGACGCGCGGATCGTCCTGAAGCTTGCGGGTCGCCTGCCATTCCTCGTAGGCCTTGGGATTTCTGCGCAGATGATCCTGCAATATCCTGTCGGCGTCCGGCGCCATCGTCCGGAACTTGAGGCAATGAAAGAAGCGGCCGTTATGGCCGACACGGCGATGTCCGTAAAACACCTTGCCGCCATCGGAGAACTTCACCAGCGCCATGAGCAACAGAAAGAGCGGGCTGAAGAAGATGAGCGCCAATGACGCGGCGAAGATATCGAAACCCCTTTTTGATATTCCCCCTATCGGCCGGTGTCCCCCGGCTTCGATGTTCGTAAAATACGGCGAGCTTGCCGATCGAGTCGCAGACTTCATGGGAGAAAGCTCCATTCGGGTTGGCGATTGGTCGGGTCCCCTGAGGGCACTGGGGATCAATTACATGTGAGAGTGTAGAGGGAGATTTTGATTTTTAAAGGCAGCTTTCGCCTCAATGCGGCTGTCCAGGGCAACTGCGGTCAAGATCAAAGCCGCAGACACATTTTCAGTTGCGTCCATACACCGTCAATAGGCGATCCTATCGAATGTAAATATCGATAATTTTGAATTCATCTTGATAACCACAAGTTGTTATCGGCATTTAAACCATTTCTGGACCTGAGCAATTTCAATTTGATATTTAGAAAATCTTGATTTTCGGGAAAAATACGCAATCTGTTTTCTATTTGATAAAAATATTGCAATGCAGCATTCTTTTTGCATTGCACCCTCTTTTATTCAGGCCCGCTAAATTTGTAACAAAAGTTGATTGCAAAATGGGACTTCTTCACCACCAGAGGATAGAACATCCACGAATACCCCCTCAAGTTGAGCGCCATAAGGCGTTGCATCTCGAAATGTGGCCGAACCCTGTCACCCGCTGTTGTGGCCTTTCAATCCGGTGCTTTGATGCCAGATTTCCGCTGAATTTCACCAAAAATGTTACGATTTCTGCGGAATCGATAGATGTTTTTAAATGCAGGCTAAGAATTCGTGCGGTAGATGACCTAAATGTAATGAAGCAGAGTGCTTCCGCGCGATTGAAACCGCAATGCATGTTCGATATGTTAATAATCGCCTAAGAGGATAAGGTGGATTTTTCAATGATGTCTGCAAATCAAGACATAGTATTGAGGACGCTCTGATGTTTGCACCGCGTGTTTTCATCAGCATGATCGGGGCGCTCGGCATTTTTGCCATCGTGACCTTCATCCTGACCGGTTCTGCGTGGACGACGGCCTGGCAGACGCTGGTCTGCGCGGTGCTTGTACAGGCCGGATACTTCATTGCAGTGCTGGTTTTGGTGGCAAAGGAAGGCAGAGACCGCCGCAGCGCCGCGCAACGTCAGTCGCCAGCGTCGACATCGGCCAGTGATGACAAGGAGCCGAAGACGCTTCGTGTGCCGAACAATCCCGGCCATTTAAATTCCTGAGAAGCGCCTGAACCGCTCTCCCTTTTTGGCCTCCCGCCACCCTCTTTTCTTGCTCGCATACATCTTCAGCTGTTCGCATCTGCAATATCGCGCCTTGCCGCCTGTCCAAAGCCGACCTAGGTTCGGCGCGACAGTGATGAAGGAATGCGATCATGAAACCGAATGCTGACGTCTGCGTCATCATCGCCGCGAAAAATGCGGCCGAAACGATTGGGCGTGCCATCATCTCGGCACTGAAAGAACCTGAAACGGCAGAGGTCGTCGTCGTTGACGATGGATCGAGCGACCGCACCGCCGAGGTTTCCCGAAAGGCTGATGATGGCACCGGGCGGCTTACCGTTGCCCGTTTCGGGGTCAACAGGGGACCGGCAGCGGCGCGCAACCATGCCATTTCGATATCGAAAGCGCCGGTTCTGGCGATCCTCGATGCGGATGATTTCTTCTTTCCCGGACGGCTGAAAAACCTTTTGTCGCAAACGGATTGGGATTTCATCGCCGACAACATCGCCTTTGTCGACGAGGAGACGGCTGAGGATGCGCATCTGGCGCTTGAGAGCTTCCCGGCAGCGCCCCGTATTCTCGACCTTGGCGAATTCATCGAGGGCAATATTTCCAAGCGCGGGGTCCGGCGTGGAGAGATCGGATTTCTCAAACCCCTGATGCGGCGCGATTTTCTGAATGCCCACCAGCTTCGCTATCAGGAAAGCCTGCGGCTGGGCGAGGATTACGATCTTTATGCCCGCGCGCTGACCAAAGGCGCCTGCTACAAGATCATCCACAGTTGCGGCTACGGCGCCGTTGTTCGCGGTGATTCACTCAGCAGCAGTCACCGCACGATCGACCTGAAGCGGCTCTATGAGGCCGACCGGGCAATTCTTGCCGAGAGCGATCTTCCGCCCCAGGCAAGGGTGCTGATCGCCCGGCATGAACACCACATTCGGGGGCGATACGAGCTCAGGGAATTCCTCGACATCAAGCGCCAGTCCGGCTCGAAGGCCGCGCTGTTTCATGCGCTTGGCAAGCCATTCGCCATTCCGGCGATCGCCCGCGGGATATTCACCGACAAGACGGAACGTTTTCGCCGGCAGCCGGATGCGGCGCCGGTGGCACTGGGCGGGTCGGGGGGCTTGCGCTACCTCCTGCAGCCGCCATCAACGACCCGGTAAGGCATGCTTGGCGGGCGGAAAAGCGGCCGCGGCCTAAAGCGCGCCGCGATCTTTCAGTCCCGCTTCTCGCGCTTTAGGTCTTTGATTTTACGCATGTCGTTATCGCAAACCGCTGCACACTTTTGCGCGACGTGCTTTAGAAATAGTCGCGGCGCACGCCTGCGATGACGTCGAGAAAGCGCTCTTTGCGCTCCGCCAGGGCATGGTCGGCGCTCAGTTGTGGCGTGGCGCGTGCCGCCTGCCAGAGGGACAGGGCCGAGGGCGCAGCCAGCAATTGTTTGGCAGCGACCCGTAACGAGGTCTGCTTCGGGGCGCGGGCCGCGACCACGACGCTTTCGTCGATCTGGCGCTTGTTCGGATCGTCAAGCGCCGGCTGATGCGCATCGAAATCGACACCCCAGAACCGCGCACCCTTGACGATGGCTTCCGCCCTGCTGGAGACAGGAACATGGCGTGGGCGATAGGCGACGCCAACGGTCTGGGCCCAATCGTTCCACTTGAAGCTGTTGATGCTGTTGGAGGTCGACACCGCCACCCACGGCACGCGGAAAGCGTCGGCAAGGATGGCGCCATGCATCGATTCCGCAACGATCATTTCCGACTGGGCAATCTCGCGAATGACATCCTTCGCGTCGCCGCGCGGATCGATATAATGCAGGCCGACGGTCTGGCAGATAACCGGCCACATGCCGGCAATCGCCGATTCCCAATGCGGCACGAAGCTCTTCTTGTGCTTCTTCGCCAAGTCTTTGAACTCGGGCATTTCGGCGACCATGACCGCCGGATCGATGATGCCGAGCTTGGGGTCCGCGCCCACCTTCTGCGCCGTCAAAGGCCCGCGAACGCAGCGAATGTCCCATTCCCGGCTGTCGCTCATATCGGGCAAAGTGCCGTAACCAAAACCGCTGCCAAGCACCAGCTTATGCCGGCCTTCCGGCAGGAGCGCGCGGTTCAGCACCGTGCCGACCCCGACGAGAAGGGTCTCTGGACGAACATCGCGAAATCCCGGGATCAGGAAATCCCAGAGCCAAAGATTGAGATCGTCGCCGAAATTTCCGTGTGCGGATTCCCAGTAATAAGGGTCCATGACTGTCTCCTTCATGCGTTGCGCAAGGAACGGCTGGCGCGTGACATGCCATGGCAATCACGCGTGTGAATGGGCGCGGCAAAAAATGCTGCACCTGCGAAGGCTAGCGTGATAACTTGCCGACGGCAAGCTGAAGCGCGCTTTGCAGCAGCTTGGGATCACGCCAGACCCAACGGGCAAGCAGATTGAGCTGCGGCATCTTTCGCCGCTTGATCAGCCGGGCCTGGCTCCAGAGCGCCTGCCGGCGCGCGGTATGCTTGTAGGAATGGATGGACGCGATTTCCGCCGGCTTGCGGGAAAAGCGCCCTTCCAACGTGTCGAGCGCAACCCAGGTGTTGAACTGCTGCGACAGGAATTGCGGAGAATCGCTATCGATGCTGTGGAAGATGTTGACGCCCTCGCCCCGCACAGCGCCCGGCTCGTTGCACAGGATGATGCGATCGGCTGCAATGGCGCAATCGCAAAAGAACAGCACATCTTCTGCCGCCAGCCGAAGCTCGGCTTCGAAACGAACGGTCTTGATCAGTTTTCGTCCGATCACCATGCACGACAGGTGCAGGAAGCTCCAGTTGCGCAGCATGACCTGCGAAAACTCGGGCACTTCCAGAACCAGCGGTTTCTCGGAAAGCCGCGTGACCTTTTCGGTCTTTTCCAGCTCGGCCATGTCGAAATGATAGTAGAAGGCATCGCCGCCGGTAATGGATGCGAAGTAGCAATCGGCCCCGAAGCGGGTCATCGTCTCCTGGGCATTCTGCAGATGGTCATGTGTCCACAGATCGTCGGAATCGAGGAAGGCGACAAAATCCGTTTGCGCCGTGACATTGTTAAGGCCGGTGTTGCGCGCACCGCCCGGACCGGCATTCGGCTGCTTGATGACGCGGATGCGCGCCCGCTGCTCGAGGCTCAGGGTTTCAAGATCGGTTTCGATCGGGAACGGCGACTGGTCATCGACGATGATGACATCGAAATCCTGGTATGTCTGCGCGAAGACGGAGCCCAGGGCCCGCTGCAGAATCCCAGCCTGTTTCTGGTAGTACGGAATAACAACTGTAAACTTCGCCATCTTTTTGCCCCTGCGGTTTTCCTAGAAGGTGCTTCCTGGTTCCTCCCATCAGGTTGCGGCTGCGTGTCTAGCGCGTCTCCTCTGCCCTTGATCCTCCCCATCGCCACACAGGATTTACGCCATGCCTCCTACAGTTAACGTCAAATCCGTCACGAGCAATGTCGGTTGGAGCATTTTATCCAAGACAAGTACATTCGGGCTTAAGTTTGTCACGGTGCCGATTTTGGCCCGTATCCTCACCCCGCAGGAGTTCGGCGCCGTCGCCGTGGCGCTCACCGTGGTGCAGTTTCTGGCGATGATCGGCGGGGCCGGGTTGACCTCGGCGCTGGTGATCCAGCGCGAGGAGGAGATGGAAACGGTCCACTCCGTCTTCTGGGCAAATCTTGCGATCTCCTGCCTCATGGCCCTTGGCCTGTTCATCTGGGCGGACTTCTTTGCAGCCCTTCTGGGCGCCCCTGAGGCCGCCTATCTGTTGAAAATCATGAGCTTCCTCATTCCGATCCAGCTCGGAGGCGACGTTGCCTATTCGCTGCTCGCAAGGCGGATGAATTTCAGCAAGGACGCCGTCTGGAGCATGATTTCCGAATCGCTCGGCGCCATCGTCGCCGTCGTGCTGGCGCTTTTCGGATGGGGTGTCTGGGCGCTGATGGCGCAACTTTTCGTTTCGGCGCTGGTGCGTCTCTGCGGCCTCTACGCCGTATCGCATTACATGCCGCGCTTCGTCTTCCGCCCCAGCCGGGTTCTGGGACTGAGCCGCTTCAGCCTGGGCATGATGGGCTCGGAAATCGCCAACTTCATCACCTTTCAGTCACCGATGGTGATCATTTCGCGTTATCTCGGCCTTGCCGATGCCGGCGCCTATTCGGCCGCCAACCGCTTTGCCAGTATTCCCAACCAGGTCGTGCTTTCCGCTGTTATGGGCGTTCTCTTCCCGGCTTTCAGCGGCATGATGGATGACAAGGAACGCCGTTCACAGGCGCTGATGTTCAGCACGCAGGTGACGACGGTGCTCCTGGCGCCGATGATGTTCGGCCTCTGGGCGCTGGCCGAACCGGCCATGCGCGTGCTGTTCGGTCCGCAATGGGCCTATGCCTGGCCGGTGCTTGGATTGCTGGCGCTGTCCAAGGGTATCCTCACCCCCTGCAGCACCTTCATTCCCTATCTCAAGGGTGTGGGACACGGCCGGGCGCTGTTCTGGTCGGCGATCATTCGCGCGGTCGTAACCTGCGCCGCCGTTGCCTATGGCGCGAGCACGGGTACGCTGATCGACGCGATGATCTGGCTCTGCATCGTCAACGCCGTAACGCTGATCGCTTACTCCTGGGCGGTATTCAGGGCGGATGGAACGCCGTTCTTCAAGGGCCTGTATATCAGCAGCCGCCCGATGCTGATGGCCTTGGTGATGGCGCTTGCGGTCCGGTATCTGCTTGAGACTTTCGGTTATGTGGTGCCGAACCCCATCCTGCAGATCATCGCCGGCGCTGCGATCGGCGGCCTGATCTACGTCCTGTTCGTGCTTCTGTCGGAACGCCCGCTTTTGGCGAAAATCCATCAGCTCGTCAAAAACAGGCGGGCTTAAGGCAAGGAGCAAAACACCCAGGCGGGAATTACTCAGAAATATATCGTAATGGTTGCAACTGCGCCTTATTTCGAAACAGGCACGCGGGCGTTGGATGAAATTTACGAACCTAGACGTGTAGAATTGCGCATTTCCGAAACTTATTTTTGCGCCCGGCAACCCCTGAAAAGGCATTTACATGATCATATTCTGATATGCCGCAACACCCTATCCCCACGCATTTTTCCAAGCTTACAGGCAAAGCCCCGGCATTTTTCTCGGCCGATTTTTGTTCACCAAAACCGCGTGCATCGCAGCATCAAAATGATTTTTTCTGCTGCAGCGCCATATTTTTCGAGGCACCCTGCCCTATCTTCTGGATGCAGGTTCAAGCCTGCTCTGGTTGAAACGCCGCTTCGGGGGGAGTGGCCCAACAGGGGATGCCGCCTTGGTTATCGACGCGAATATATCATCGCGGATCAATCTGATGCGCATCGTGCTCATCTCGGGAATTGTCTTCGTACACGTTCCCTTCGATCCGCAGACCAGCCCGTTCCTTGGCGCCAATGGCTTCATCGACTGGGTCAGGGTCTTTCTCGGCGACAGCCTTTTCAGGGTTGGCGTGCCATGCCTGAGCGCGATTTCCGGCTACCTCATGTTTCGCCGCGGGCTTGATGCCTTCGACTACGGCAAGACGATCCGCTCCAAGGCGCGCACGGTTCTTTTGCCGTTCCTGATCTGGAATCTGTCCTTTCTGGCGCTCGTTCTGCTCGTGCAGAAGAGTGGTATCGGCTTTGGATATCTCCCCGACGCGATCAATGCGGACCCACGCGAGCTGGCGACGCTGGCCTTTGCGATCGATGGCCTGCCGATCAACGTTCCGCTCTATTTCCTGCGCGACCTGCTTTTGTGCATCGTGCTTGCGCCGGTCCTGGGTATCCTGATCAAACGCTATCCGCTGACGATTCTGACGATCTTTTTCGCCTATGCCGTGCTGCCGATCCCGAACGGCATCTTCCTGAAGAAATCGATCCTGTTCGGCTTCAGCTGCGGCATCTATGCGAGCCTTCATCAGGTCAATATCCGGGCGCTCGACCGGCATGCTGCGGCGATATCCACGCTGTTTCTGGCCGCGGCCGTGATGCTGGCGACGGCCCTTTATTGGACCGGGCCTGACTATCCGGTGTGGATCGACATGCTGCGCAGCCTGACGGCAATCTGCGGCATTGCCGGCTCCTGGGCGATCTCGGCGATCCTCATCCGCTCACGTCTCGGCGAGCGCCTTTCACAGTCGGAAGGCCTGAGCTTCTGGATCTTCTGTGCCCATTACCCCTTGCTCATCGCATTCTGGATGGTCTGGAACCGCGCGGCGCATCCAGGCCTCTATCCGCTGTTCTATTTCTCGACGCCGGTCCTTGCCCTCCTCATTCTGGTCGCTTCGCACAATGCCGCAAAGCGTCTGACACCCAAGCTGCACGCCGTTTTGACCGGCAGCCGCGCGGGCCGTTCCGCAACAAAACGCATGCCGGAAAACAGGCCGAGCCAGGAGAGCTGGGCCACCGGCCCCTATTCCCCAAAGGAAAAAGCGACACGATGACCCAATCGATCTCAAGACTGCTTCTCGTCCTTTCGGCGTTTTCCGCCGCCATTCCGGCGCAGGCGGTTGCGCAAGGCGCAAAATCCGGCACCTCCTTCGTTGAGAATTTCGACAGGATCGACAGCAAGACCTGGTACGTTTCGGACGGCTGGGACAACGGCGCGCATCAGAACTGCACCTGGTCGAAAGATCAGGCCGCCGTTGAAAACGGCGTGCTTGAGCTGACCTTCGAGCAACGCAAGGCCGGCAAGCGCGACTATGCCTGCGGCGAAATCCAGACCCGCAAACGCTTCGGCTACGGCACCTATGAGGCGCGCATCAGGACGGCTGATGGCTCGGGTCTGAACTCCGCGTTCTTCACCTATATCGGCCCGACCGACAAGAAGCCGCATGACGAGATCGATTTCGAGGTGCTCGGCAAGGACCCAGGCAAGGTCCAGGTCAACCAGTACATTTCCGCCAAGGGCGGCAACGAGAAGCTGGTCGATATCGAGGGCGGCGCCAATGCCGGTTTCAACAACTATGCCTTCGTCTGGGAAAAAGACCGGCTGCGCTACTATCTCAACGGCACTCTGGTGCAGGAGGTTACCGATCCCGCGAAGATTCCGGTCAACGACCAGAAAATCTTCCTCAGCCTCTGGGGTACCGACACCCTGAGCGATTGGATGGGCAAGTTCGACTATCAGGGCCCGGCAAAAATGCAGATCGACCGCGTCGCCTTCACGGCACCGGGCGAAAAATGCCAGTTCCCCGAGTCCATTGCCTGCTCGCTCGACTAAAGATTGTTCGCATGCGCAACGGAAATGTTGCGATGCACAAAAAACTGAACTAGGCTCGGCGGTAGCTGAGCGGGAAACGGGAAGTTTCATGCTGGACGTATTGTACCTGGCCCATGATGTGGCGGACCCGGCGATCAGGCGCAGAACCCTGATGCTCGAAGCGGGTGGCGCCAAGGTAACGGTAGCGGGCTTCCGGCGCGGCGCGGACACGCCCGTGGTTGCTGGCCACATCGAACTCGGCGTCACCAGGGACGGCCGGTTCGGCCAAAGAATCGCTGCCGTCGGCAAGGCGGCGATGGTGCTTGGCGGCAAGCTTCGCGGCGTCGAAAAACCCGGTATCATCATTGCCCGCAACCTCGAAATGCTGGCGCTTGCCAACAGGGCGAATGCGATTTTCGGTGGCGACGTGCCGATCGTCTACGAATGCCTGGACATCCATCGCCTTTTGCTGCGCAACGATCTTGCCGGACGCACCTTACGCGCTGCCGAGCAGTATCTCGGGCGCAATGTCAGCCTTCTCATCACCAGCTCGCCGGCCTTTATCGAGAACTATTTCAGGCCGGTTTCCCGCCTGAAAGCACCGGCGCTGCTTCTGGAAAATCAGGTGATCGACCTGGAAGACAACGCGGAGATGCAAACCGCGCGCCCCCGCCCGCCGCGGCCCGGCGAACCCTGGAAGATCGGCTGGTTCGGCGCCTTGCGATGCGACAAATCGCTGAAACTGCTTGCAGAATTCACCCGTGCCATGAACGGACGGTTCGAAGTCGTGCTGCGCGGGCGTCCCGCCTATTCGGAGTTCGACGATTTCAATGGCTTCGTCGAGAACGAGCCCTTCCTGCATTTTCACGGCGCCTACAAGAACCCCGAGGACCTCGCCCGGATTTACGACGACGTCCAGTTTTCCTGGGGCATCGACTTCTTCGAGGAAGGCCTGAACTCCAGCTGGCTTCTGCCGAACCGGCTGTATGAGGGATGCCGCTACAACGCTGTCCCGATTGCCATGCGTGGCACGGAAACGGCACGTTTCATCAGCGCAAAGCACATTGGCCTCGTCCTCGACCGCGCCGACAGTGCCGCGCTTGCGGCCCTCTTTGCCGGCATGTCGCCGGAGCGCTATCTCGCCGAATTCGGCAAGGTCGCAGCCACCGGCGCGCAGACCTGGGTCTTTGACCGCGCCGATTGCCAGCGGCTGGTCAACCGCCTTGCGGCACTTCGCACCACCGACGCCCAGCCCGCATCGATACATGAGCTCTCCCAAACGCACAGCAACAAGGGTGGACTGCTATGAACGCCGATGATTTGAAGCATGGCCGCAGCCTGATCGTTATCCCCTGCCTCAACGAGGCCAAATATATCGAAGCTCTGATCATCAAGCTGAATGGTGCCATGCAGGATCTCGGCGCCGATCTGGTCGTGGTCGATGGCGGCAGCACGGATGGCACGCGCGAGATCGTCCAGCGGATTTCGACCGTCAATCCGAAAGTCAGGCTGCTCGACAATCCGAAGAAGATCCAGAGCGCCGCCGTCAATCTCGCTGTCGGCATGCTCGGCGCGGATTACGAGTACATGATCCGCATCGATGCGCACGGCGAATATCCGGCGGATTATTGCCAGCGCCTGATGGAGGATGCCATCGCAACCGGAGCGGATTCCGTTGTCGTAGCAATGCAGACGGTCGGCTTCAGCACGTTCCAGAAGGCGACGGCCTATGCCCAGAATTCCAAGCTCGGCAATGGTGGCTCCAAGCACCGCACAGGGTCTGTTGGCCACTGGGCCGATCACGGCCACCACGCGCTGATGCGGATTTCCGCATTCCAGGCCGTCGGCGGCTATGACGAAATGTTCAGCCATAACGAGGACGCCGAATTCGACTACCGCCTCAACAGGGCCGGCTACCGCATCTGGATGA
Source organism: Pararhizobium sp. YC-54 (assembly GCF_025847205.1). Taxonomy (GTDB): domain Bacteria; phylum Pseudomonadota; class Alphaproteobacteria; order Rhizobiales; family Rhizobiaceae; genus Pararhizobium. The sequence continues at coordinate 209,385 of NZ_JAOYTH010000005.1, forward strand.
CCGACAAGACCAGCATGATCTACTATCCGCGCAGCACGGCGGCGACGCTGTTTCGCCAGTATTTCGGCTATGGCCGCGGCCGGGCAAAGAATTTCATGAAACACCGCGCCATGCCGAGCATCCGTCAGATGCTGCCGCTGGCTGTCGCGCCGGTAGCAGTCGGCGCCTTGCTCGCCGTCGTCAGTTGGGCCGCCGTCATTCCCTTCGGCCTGTGGGCGCTGGCCTGCCTTGGCTACGGCGTGTGGATGGCGCTTGGCCAAAAGAACCCCTACGGACCGCTCGCCGCCATTTCCGCCATGGTGATGCATTTCGCCTGGTCGGCCGGCTTCTGGCGCGAACTTCTCGACTTCCGCAAACGCCGGGTCGCCTGATGAGAACAGAGATGGACCACATCCGCATCGATATCGGCGTCTGCACCTATCGGCGCCCCGAACTCGAACAGACGCTGCGCTCGCTGGGCGCGATTGCCGTTCCCGATGACGTGCAGATCCGGATCATCGTGGCGGATAATGACGGCACACCCAGTGCGAAGGAACGGGTGGATGCCTTGCGCGCCGCCGTTGCGCACGAGATCGTCTACGTCCACTGCCCGTCCTCCAATATCTCGATTGCCCGCAATGCCTGCCTCGACAATGCAACCGGAGATTTCCTCGCCTTCATCGACGATGACGAGACGGCAAGTGAAGACTGGATCGCCCGGTTGCTCGAAACGGCAAAGGCCACTGGTGCCGATGCGGTGCTCGGCCCGGTGAAGGCCACCTACGGCACGGATGCGCCAGGCTGGATGCAACGGGGCGACTTTCATTCGACATTTCCGGTCTGGGTCGGCGGCCGGATCATCACCGGTTACACCTGCAATGTCCTTCTTCGTCTCGCGGCGCCATCGCTTGCCGGACGCCGTTTCAATCTGGCGCTCGGCCGCAGCGGTGGCGAGGACACGGAGTTCTTTACCCATATGCACCGGATGGGCGGCAAAATTGCCTACGCACCGGCGGCTTGGGTAGAGGAGCCGGTACCGGCCAAGCGCGCTGCCTTTTCCTGGCTTGCCAAGCGAAAGTTTCGCTTCGGCCAGACGCATGGACGGCTGATCGAGGCAGGCACAGGTGCTGCGGCCAAAATCCGCCAGCTGGCGCTTGCTGCAGCCAAAAGCGGTTTCTGCGCGCTTGCCGGCGCCAGTTTGTTTTTCTCACCCGTTCGCCGCAACCGGTATGCCCTGCGCGCCGCAATGCATGCAGGGGTCGTCGTCGGGCTTCTTGGCGTCAGGGAAATCGAGCAGTACGGCGCAGCCGAGGCGAGGCCGTCCTGATGGAACAGCATCGTCCCCAGGCCACATTCATCATCGCCGCCTTTAAGGCTGCGGATACGATCGAGCGCGCCATCGACAGCGCGCTGGCACAGACCGGTGTCAGCGTCGAGGTCATCGTCATTGACGATTGTTCGCCGGACGACACGGCGGAAATCGTCGATGCCTATACCGATCCCCGCGTCCGGCTGATCCGGCTCGAGACGAACCGCGGTCCGGGCGGCGCCCGCAATGCAGGCCTTGCCGCCGCGCGGGGCGACTGGATCGTCATTCTGGATTCCGACGATGCCGTTTCGCCGGATCGCACCGCACGGATGATCGCGCGGGCTACGGCCGCCAAGGCTCAGATCGCCGTCGACAATGTCGATGTTGTTCCGTTGGACGGCCCAATCAAACGGATGTTCGACGAAAGTCAACTTTCCGCACTCGAAACCCTGACGCTTCCGGCCTTCATCGGCTCGAACGTGCTGTTTCAGGCCGAGCACAATTATGGATATATGAAACCGGTCTTCGAGCGCCGTTTCCTCGAAGAGCATGGTTTGCGCTTCGACGAGAGCCTTCCGATCGGCGAGGACTACCTGCTTTTGGCATCGGCCCTGGCAAAGGGCGGCCGCTGCGCCGTCGAGCCGGCCGCAGGCTATACCTATTACATCAGAAGCGGATCGATTTCCCGGGTGCTGAAACTGCACCAGGTGGATGCGATGCTGGCCGCGGATGCCGAGTTTTTGAAAAACCACCGGCTGGATGCGGCCTCCATGGCGGCCCAGCTCCGGCGTCACCGCAGCATTCAGGATGCGCGATCCTTCATCATCCTGGTCGATCAGATCAAGGCACGATCCCTTTCCGGCGCGGTCAAAACCGCGTGGAGAAACCCGGCGGCAGTCCGGCATCTGCGGATGCCCATCGCCGTCAGACTGCGGCGCCTGATGGCGCCGTTCACTGCAATTCGCCGTTTCGGTCCGGAAACGATGAATCAAACCACCCCGGGCAACCGCCCGCACAAAAGCAAAGGATAGTCCTGTGGCACCTATCAGACCCGTTCGCAAAGCCGTTATTCCCGTTGCCGGAAACGGCACCCGGTTTCTGCCCGCAACCAAGGCGATGCCGAAGGAGATGCTGACCATCGTCGACCGCCCCGTCGTGCAATATGCCGTCGAGGAAGCGATGCAGGCCGGCATCGAGCACATCGTGTTCGTCACCGGCCGCAACAAGCAGGCCATCGAAGATCATTTTGACGACGTGCCGGAACTGATCTCGTCGCTGACGCGATCGGGCAAGGATGCTCAGCTTTCCGAACTGGCGCGCATGCTTCCGGCTGCCGGTTCCGTCAGCTTCACCCGCCAGCAGGCGCCGCTTGGTCTTGGCCACGCGGTCTGGTGTGCCCGCGACCTGATCGGCGACGAACCGTTTGCCCTGCTTTTGCCGGATATGATTTCCTACGGTGCCCGCGGCTGCATGGCCGGCCTGATGGACCTCTATAACGATGTCGGCGGCAATGTCGTCGCCGTCGAGCAGTGCGCCATTGAGGACACGTCGAAATACGGCATCGTCGGCATGGGCGAAAAAACCCGGCATGGGTTTGAAGTGACTGAGATGGTGGAAAAGCCGGCCGTCAGCGAGGCACCGTCGACCTATTACCTTAACGGCCGCTACATCCTTCAGCCAGAAATATTCTCCATTCTTGCACATCAGCAGCGTGGTGCGGGCAACGAGATTCAGTTGACCGACGGCATGCTGCGCCTGTCGGCAGAACAATCGTTCCACGCCCACCCTTATGAAGGCCGGACCTTCGATTGCGGCTCCAAGCAGGGCTTCATCGAGGCGAATGTCGCCTTTGCGCTGGCGCGTGCAGATATCGGCAACCTTGTGTTCGAATCCGTTCGCGAGATGGTTCTGTCGCACGAGCAGGCAATGCAGGCTGCCTGAAAACACTGACTTTTCAGCAGCTTGATACTTTAGAAAAATCCGGTCTCACCCCTGCCGCGTTTTGGGGTGAGAACCGGCCACGCAAAAGCCCCCGGAGACCAGACGGCCCATGAATCAAAGACCTCTTCCGTTGAACACCGTCCCATCGCTGAAGAGCGATGAGTCCGACACGTTCATCGATCTGAACCGGCTGACCGCGATCGCGCTTCGCCGTTCAAGGGTCGTGGCCGCCTGCGTTGTCCTGTGCTCCCTGCTTGGCGCGTTGTATCTATTGTTGGCGACGCCGGTCTACACATCGCAAACGCAGATATTGCTCGACGACAATCTGTCCAAGTATGCAGAAGAAGCCCCCTCGCCCCAGAGCGCCCAGCAGGCCGACACGCAGCTTTCCAGCGCGGTGGAAATTCTGAAATCCGGCGAACTGGCGTTGCGCGTCACCGATGCGGAAAACCTCGGCGAAAACGAGACTGTTCTCAATCCGCCGCAATCGCTGATGTCGATGGTGAAATCGGCGGTGAAATCCGTCACCGGCACCTTCGGTGCGGGACCTGAGATTTCCGAAGCGGCAGCACGCAACGGCAGGCGGGCAACGGCGGCGGCCTATATCCAGCAGGCCCTGACGGTCGAGCGGGTGGCGCGAAGCTCGGTCGTGGCGCTGTCCTATAAATCGACCGATCCGAAGCTTGCCGCAACGGTTACCCGTGCCTATGCCAATGCCTACCTGACCGACCAGCTGAATGCGAATTTCGACGCCACCGAGCGCGCCTCGGTGTGGCTGCAGGAACGCCTGACCGACCTTCGCCAGCGCGCGCAGGCAGCGTCTCTCGACGCAGAAAAATTCAAGGCGGAAAACGGCCTGACCTCAACGCGCGGCGAGCTGATGTCGGAACAGCAGCTGTCCGATCTCAATAGCCAGCTGATCGTTGCGCAGGCAGACAGCGCCAGCGCCTCCGCCCGCTACAACCAGTTCAAATCGATCATCGACCAGGGCGCCGAAAACGCCGTGAACAATGCGACGATCTCCTCGAACCAGACCGACAATTCGGTCATTCAGGATCTGCGGACGCGCTACCTCGCCGTCAGCAAGCGCGAGCAGGCCGTGACCCAGAATTTCAGCGCCGATCACCCTCAGGCGGTCAGCCTGCGGGCGGAAAAGACCGAACTTGCCGGCCAGATCTTCCGGGAATTGCAGCAGATCACATCCAGCTATCGTAACGAATTCGAAGTCGCCAAGTCCCGCGAGGCATCGTTGCGCAAGAGCATCGAACGTGTGGTCGGCAACAACTCGCAGGCCAACCGGTCGCTGGTTCAGCTGCGCGAGCTTGAACAGCGGGCGACGGCATTGAAGACGCTCTATGAATCCTATCTCGGCCGCTACGAGGAAGCAGCCCAGCAACGGTCATTCCCGATTGCAAAGGCCCGGATCATTTCGGACGCCGGTGTTCCAACCTCGCCCTCCAGCCCGAAGAGGACGATGGTTCTTGCCCTCTCCATCGTGCTTGGCATCATGCTGGGCGCCGTCATCGCCGGCCTTCAGGAGTTCCGCGAGCGGTTCTTCCGGTTGGAGGAGGACGTCCGCTCCATCCTTGGGCACAAGTCGCTCGGCTACCTGCCGCTGATCGGCAAGAAGACCGTCAGCATGTGGAGCAAGACGCGGGAACGTCTTTCCAAGCCGGAACTGGACAGAGCCGACACGCCGGCCGATGCCGACATGCCGCTGACGCGCATGACACGGATTGCCGTCGAGGCGCCGCGATCGGCCTTTGCCGAGACGCTGCGCAATGCCAAGCTTGCCAGCGACGTCATCCTGCAGGGGCGCCCCGACCGGGTGATCGGTGTCGTCTCGGCCCTGCCGGGCGAAGGGAAATCAACCATTGCCGCAAATTTTGCCGGGTTGCTTGCCGCCAGCGGCAAACGGACGCTGCTGATCGACGCCGATATCCGGAACCCGGCGATCAGCAGGATGATTTCACCGGCACCGAAAACAGGACTGGTCGAAGCCGTTCTGGGCGAGGAAGAATGGACCGCAGGTCTGAGGGTCGATCCGCAGACCCGGCTGGCAATCCTGCCGATCGCGCCACGCGAACATCTCTACCACACCAACGAACTGCTTGCCTCTCCGGGCATGGAGGCCCTGATTGCCAATGCCCGCAAGAGCTTCGACTATGTCATCGTCGATCTCGCGCCGCTTGCCCCCGTCATCGACGCCAAGGCGTTTTCGCCGTTTGCCGATGGCTTCCTGATGGTAATCGAATGGGGTAGGACGCCGGCCCGCCTGGTCCGGGACGTGCTGCATTCCGATCCGCAATTCAACGCCAAGATCCTTGGCGTGATGCTCAACAAGACGGATATGGACGAGCTCGGAAAGTACAGCGATTTCGGCGCGGCGGAAAAATATCGCAAGAACTATGAGAGCTATTATATCGAACAGCCGTTCAAAGCCACGCGCTGAGGGCTACCCTCTTGAGCCTAGGCCGGGCTGACGCTCTGCATCAAGCCCGAAGATCGCCACAAGCGCCATCAGAAAAACCACCGCGAAAATCGCGATGGTGCATACCGCGCAGGCGGCGAGATATTCGAGAAGGCAAGGGATAAAGAGCAGGGCCCGGACAAATGCAGGCTTCGACCGCGCCCAGCCGCGCATGCCATTTCTCATATAGTTTTCGAAACGATGTGAGATGCTTGTCATGCGGAGATCGCTCCAGCAGTTCGGTCAACCTTTAGAAAAAATTTACCAAGGATGATGGGGCCGCGCAACCGATGCCCGGCCTTTAAATCTGGCAGAAGCCAACGCTTTTTCCGCATTTCAGTGCGCTTCGCGGCGCTATCTGGCGTCGTGAAAAATGATGCCGAGCGTATGGCGCATGCCAGAGCGAAGACGGCTGACGCCGTGGCGCAGATTGACCCGGTAATTGCCCCTGGTGCCCTGGACCGGCCGATTGTGAACAGCGAAGGCGACGGCATCGCCCTGACCCAATGACACGACCTCTGCGCGGCTCTGCATGCGCGGGCGCTGTTCCGTCAGGACGAATTCGCCGCCGGTAAAATCCTTATCCGGCGCCGAGAGAAGGATCGCCACCTGAATGGGAAATGCGAGGTCGCCGTAGAGATCCTGGTGCAGGCAATTAAAATCGCCCGGAACATATTGCAGCAACAGTGGTGTCGGCCGGGTCTGGCCGGCATCGTGGCATTGTTTGAGAAAAGCAGCATGCCCGGCCGGATAGCGTTCATCGATGCCCATGCGTTCGTTCCACGCGTTGGCGACATTCGCAAGGCGCGGATAAAGTGCTGTGCGCAGCGCCTCGATGAGCTCTGGCAGCGGATATTTGAAATAGCGGTATTCGCCCTTGCCGAAACCGTGACGGGCCATGTGGATGTGGCTGCGGAAGTGTTTTTCCTCCTGATAGAGCCCGGCGATGTGCCGGCATTCCTCGGGCGACAGCAGCTTTTCGATGACCACGCAGCCGAAACCGTTAAGTTCTTCCGAAAGAGCGTTCCAATCATACTGCGCTATACGCGCTTCAGCGGAAAGCGATGCGGAAACCGCCTGAGTGGTAGAATGCGTATTCATGTCAGAACCTCCAGGGCCGCGATGGCGAGGCTTCCTGCGTGACGGTTTTACCGACGGATCGCCACCCGTTTCCTGCACGATTTCATTGTCGCGCCAAGAAAATTGGTAAGAATTAACTTACATTCTAAAGACACAAGCCCCTCCTGTCAGCCCCGCGCCTGCAGCGGTCAGCAGCAACCGTTCGCCCGCTGCGAAAGGTTTTTCCTGATGGGCGACAGACATGGAAAGCGGAATGGTGGCTGCGGAAGAATTTCCATAATCCGCGATTGTGCGGACGGTTTTCTCGGGCGCGATACCGAGATCGCTGCAGACGGCATCAAAAATGCGCGCGTTGGCCTGATGCGGAATGAACCGGTGAATATCCGCCGCACCGAGCCCGGCATGGTCAAGCGCCCGGCGTGCGCAATCGCTCATCATCCCCACTGCCTGCGTAAACATTTCGCGTCCATCGCGCATCGTCATCAGACAGTCCTGCGCCGCCATATCCGCTGCGAAAGGACGATTGCTTCCACCTGCTGGAATAGAGATCAGGTCATAGCGGCTGCCGTCCGAGGCGAGATCGACACCGAGCAATCCGGCGTCGGCATCGCGCGAGGGTATCAGAACCACCGCGCCTGCGGCGTCGGCGAACAGGACAGAGCTTGCCCGCTCAGCAGGGTTGATCCGGCGGCTCAGAATATTGGCGGCAACCACCAGGACGGGCCGGCCATGCGCGCGAACGAAGCCATCCGCGAGTGTCAGCGCATAGAGAAAACCGGAACATGCCCCGGCAAGATCGATGGCACCGGAATTCACCAACCCGAGGCGATGGGCAAGCAGCGGCGCAGACGGCGGCAGCAGATGATCGGGTGTGGAGGTGGCGAGCAGCGTCAGGGCGACGTCTTGCCGGGCGATACCGGCGTCTTCAATGGCCGCCTCCCCTGCCCCTGCCGCAAGCCCGGAGAGCGTGTCGCCGGGTTCGGCCCAATAGCGCCTCCTGATCCCGGTCCGGCGCTCGATCCAGCCCGGTTCGAGGCCAAGGCCTGCCTCGATTTCGGCATTTTCGACACAACGGGCCGGCACGCCATGACCAAAGCCTGCAAGGCGGGACGAGCGGATGCTCATTATAAGCGTCCCGCCGTAAACCATGCCGCCGCCTCGTCGATCGCATCATAGGCCCCGTCAAGTTCGGTAGCGGTGACACAATAGGGCGGCATCAGATAGATCACGTTGCCGAGCGGCCGGATGAGCAGTTTCCGCTCGCGAAAGAAGGCCCTCAGCTTCGGGCCAACCTCTGAAAGATATCCTCCGGCAGGAACCGTAAGATCAAGCGCGGTGATCGTACCGATCCGGCGGACATTGCCAAAGCGCGGATCGGCCTCAAAGCGCGCCATCCTCTCCGCCTGCATCGCCTCAAGGGAACCGATGCGTTCGCGCACCGGCTCGTTTTCCCACACAGCCAGATTGGCGACTGCGGCGGCGCAGGCAATCGGATTGGCGGTGTAGGAGCTGGAGTGAAAGAATGTCTTCCGGCGGTCGCTCGACAGATGCGCCTCGAAAATTTCGGCGGTGCATAAGGTGGCGGCAAGCGGCAGAGCGCCGCCGGTCAGCCCCTTGGAGGTGCACAGGATATCGGGCGCCACACCAGCCTGTTCGCAGGCAAAGATGCTGCCGGTCCGGCCCCAGCCGGTCATCACCTCGTCGGTGATCAGCAGGGTGCCATGCCGTTCGGCAATCCGCTTCAGTTCGGTCAGAACGGCAGCGGAATAGGTGAGCATGCCGCCGGCCCCCAGAATGAGCGGCTCGACCAGCAAAGCCGCCACATCTCCCGTCGAACAGAAGCGCTCGAAGGCATCCAGCGTATCCTGCTCATGGCCGGGTGCGGGAAACGGCAGGCGATCGACGCCGAACAGCATCGGCTCATAGGCCGCGTTGAAGATGCCGCGTTCCCCCGCCGACATCGTGCCGATGGTATCGCCGTGATAGCCATGTTCCAGAACGCAGATGCGGCGGCGCGGTGCGCCGGAATTGTGGAAGAAACCGAGGGCCATTTTCAGCGCGACCTCGACACAGGTCGATCCGCTGTCGGAATAGAAAACATGCGCGAGCCCACGGGGGGCGATCCGAAGCAGGCCCCGCGCCAGCTCTTCCGCCGGTTCATGGGTATACTCGGCGAAAATGATCTGGTCGTAGCTTTCGCATGCTGCCTGGATGGCCGCCATGATCGCCGGATGGCGATGGCCATGCGTAATCACCCACCAGGAGGAGATGGCATCGAGAATGCGCGATCCACTGTCGTCAATCAGGTTGGCACCGTCCGTCTGGACGATGCGCTTCATGGCCGATTCCAGCGCATGCTGGGTAAAGGGGTGCCAGACAGGTGAGCTCATGCCGTCCTCCCGCGGAACGAGGAAAGAGGGAAGTTTTCGCGGAAGGCCTGCTGCAGGATATCCGGCGTCAACGGGTCGAGCCTGGGCAATCGCCCGAGAATGCGGACCTGCCCCATCGCGGCAATGATCCGCTGCGTTTCGGCCTGTTCGTCACCGATAAAGGCGACGCCGAAGACCGGAATGGAGCGGGAGCGCAAGGCTTCCAGCGATAGCAGCGTGTGATTGATCGTGCCGAGCCCGGTGCGGGCGCAGAGGATGACGGGGATTTGCCAGCGTGCAAAGACATCGGCGAACACCTCCGTTTCGGTGAGCGGCACCAGCAATCCTCCGGCACCCTCGATGACCAGGGGGGCGTCCGTCACCGGCGGTGTCAGCTGCCCGGGTTCGATCCCGACGCGATCGAGCCGGGCCGCGAGATGCGGCGAGGCCGGCGTCCGCAACCGGTAGGCCTCCGGCAGGATGCGATCCTCAGGCAGGCGGCCGAGCCGGCTGACAACCTGGCTGTCGGTTTCCTCGTCCAGCCCCGATTGCACCGGTTTCCAGTAGTAACCGCCAAGCGCGGCCGCCAGCCCTGCTGAAAACACCGTCTTGCCGATGCCGGTATCGGTGCCCGTCACCACCAAGCGCATCATGGTTTCTCCTCCGCCATAATGACTGCCAGCCGGGAAAACATGTGGGTTATCGTTGCGTGATCGACATTCAGCGTGATCGCGATCCGCAGTCTGGCGGTACCTTCCGGAACTGTCGGCGGGCGAATGGCGCGGATATCGAACCCTTCCGCCCGCATGCGCGCGGCAACCCGCACCGCCCGGCCATTGTCGCCGATCAGCACCGGCAGGATCTGCGATCCGCTGCTTGAGATGCCGAGTTTCGTGGTCAACTCGGCATTGGCGAAGCTGCGCAAGGCATCGAAATCGGCGCGGCGCTGCGGTTCGTCCACCAGCATGCGCAAGGCTTCGCGAACCGCCGCCGCCATTAACGGCGAGGGCGCGGTCGAATAGATGAACCCCCGCGCCCGGTTGACGAGATAGTCGCAGAGCACTGCGCTTGCACCGAGCAGCGCGCCGGACACGCCAAGCGCCTTGCCGCAGGTATGCAGCACGATGACGTGGGCACGGTTTTCCAGGCCGGCGGCAAAACCGCGGCCATCGGGGCCGAAGACGCCGGTCGCATGGGCTTCGTCAATCACCAGGAAACCGCCATGCTTTTCGGCAAGGGCGGCAAGCTCCGTCAGCGGCGCGCGATCGCCATCCATCGAATAGAGGCTTTCAACGGCGATCCAGGGATGGCCGGTTCCGCCGGTGCTGCGCCAGTGTTCGATCGCCTGCGCAAAGGCTTCGACATCGTTGTGGGCGGCGGCAACAGCCTGCGCCCGGCTCGCCTGAATTCCCTCATGGACGCTGGCATGCACCAATGCGTCGTACACGATGAGGTCGCCACGTTGCGGCAGGGTCGAGAAGAGTGCGGTATTGGCGGCATAGCCGCTGCCGAAATAAAGGACGCGCCCGGTTCCGAAAAAGGCCGCCGCTTCTGCCTCCAGGGCCTCGTGCTCCGGGTGATTGCCGCGCAGTAGCCGAGAGCCGCCGGCACCGGCCGGTACGCCGCGCTCAAGCGCAGACGCAATCGCTGCGGCCAGCCGCGCCGAGCCGGCGAAGGCCAGATAGTCGTTCGAGCTGAAATCGGCACCGGCCTGCGCCACCAATGTGCGCCGCCTGCCCTTGCGCTCCAGCCCCGCCAGCGTGGTTTCGTATCGGGCAAGACCTTGCGCCGCCGTCATTCGGCGGGCCCCAATTCCATCGGCTTCAGACCAAGGCGGCGGAACAGGGCCGTGTCGTGGTCCTCGCCCGGATTTTCAGCCGTCAGCAGCGTATCGCCGGCAAAGATCGAATTGGCGCCGGCGAAGAAACAGAGCGCCTGCATCTCGTCGCTCATCTGGGTGCGCCCGGCCGAGAGGCGGACATGCGAGCGCGGCATCAGGATGCGGGCGAGCGCGATGGTCCTGACGAATTCAACCGGATCGACCGGTTCGGCATTGGCGAGCCTTGAGCCGGGGATCGGGATCAGCATGTTGACCGGCACGCTTTCCGGCGGCTCCGGGAGGTTGGCGAGCGTCACCAGCATGGAGATGCGGTCGTCCGTCGTTTCACCCATGCCAAGGATACCGCCGGCGCAAACCTTCATGCCGGCCTCGCGGACATTGGCGAGCGTTTCCAGCCGGTCGGCGAAGGTGCGCGTGGTAATGACCTGCGGATAGAACTCTTCGGACGTATCGATGTTGTGGTTGTAATAATCGAGGCCGGCATCAGCCAGCGTCCCCGCCTGCTCGGGCGACAGCATGCCGAGCGTCATGCAAGTCTCCAGCCCAAGTGCCTTGACGCCTGCGACCATCGCCACCAGCGTTTCCATGTCGCGATCCTTGGGGCGGCGCCAGGCGGCCCCCATGCAATAACGGCTGGCGCCTTCATCCCTTGCCTTGCGCGCCTCGGCGAGGACCTTTTCGACCATCATCAGCCTGGAGGCCTTGAGGCCGGTCGGGGCATGTGCCGACTGGCTGCAGTAACCGCAGTCTTCGGCACAACCGCCTGTTTTGATCGATAAAAGCCGGCTGATCTGCACCGCGTTCGGATCGAAATGCGCTCTGTGGACGGTCTGCGCCTGGAAAAGCAGATCGTTGAAGGGGGAATTATAGATAATTCTTGCCTGATCGAGAGAAACCCTTGTCGGTTCGGTGCCATCCTGCCAGGATCTGCCGCCTAGCCCGCCCTGTTCAACCGAGATGTCGGATCGGTTTTCTTCTCTCAGCATCAAAGCACCCCACATGATAGATTAAAGAATAATATTATCTATAATTTAGTGGAGGCCACAAAATCGCAACCACCTTTTTGGTGTGCAGCTATTAGTTTCACGCAATACGGGTTCTCAAAACCTGCCGGATGCGCCGGGAGCGGTGAAAATCATGGGAAAAGAAAATGGAAAATGGCTTCAGCCGACGATGGCGAAGGCGTCGCGCGTGGTGCCGGAGGCGTTGCGGACCGGCTTTTGCCCGATCCATTGCACGTGCCGCTCGAGAACGGGGGCGGCGTTTTCGATATTGCCCTGACGCAGAAACGCCAGGATGGCGCGGTGGTCATGATCGGTGCGGACTTCCCATTCCGACCGCCAGCTGGCGAACAGGAAACGGGCACTGGCGGCATGCAGATCGCTGATGGCAGCCAAAAGGCGCGGCATGCCGCACGGCGTCAGAATCAGCGTGTGAAAGCGGCGGTTGGCCTCCTCCCACGAGCGGACATCACGGGAATTGTCGCCGGCGACCGTCGCCTCCTCAGCCTGATCCAGAATGGCGGCCGTCAGATGCGGCGCCGCATGGCGTAGCGCCAGCACTTCAAGTGCTGCCCGCATTTGCGCCACCTCGCGAACCTCCTTCAAATCGAAGGACGCGACCCGCACGCCGCGGCGCGGTTCGCTGACGGCAAGACCCTGCGCTTCAAGCCGGCGGAAGGCCTCGCGCACCGGAACGTGGCTGGTGCCAAACTCCTCGGCAATATGGTCCTGCCGCAGCTTCGTGCCCGGATCCAGTTGTCCAGTCACGATCCTGTCGGCAAGGATGCGGCTGATGCGGCTGGCAATCGTGTCTTCGCTCGCTGAGGTCATTTTTTATAGATAATTTGCCATGACGGCGCTGTCGAGGCCACGATTGAAATCATTGGACATCTTCACAGTCTTCGAGCCGGAAACCGAAGAGGAACGGAGATCGTCGCGCAAAACGGCCCTTGACGCTTTATCCAAAACCATGCCTAACTTGGCGCATTCACCAGGGGGGTCCCGACAAGGGGCTGAGATTCTGCTGGCGTGACCGGTGGCTTTGCCACCCTCAAGCAGCGCAGTGACCCGTTGAACCTGATCCAGTTCATACTGGCGTAGGGACGGTGCAAGCGCTGTAGCGACTGGGACTCTGCGTGCGGATTCCTGTCAGCGTCTTTTCATCATTCCGGCTCTGTTGACTGGGTCTCCAACCTTTGGAGCCTCAACCATGACTATTGCCGCAAAGAACATTACCCCGACCGTCACGACCGGCCCCCTGCCGGCCTCGCGCAAGGTGCATATCCCGGGTGAACTGCACCCGGACATTCGTGTGCCGATGCGCGAAATTTCCGTGCATCCGACATCGGGCGAACCGCCCGTCACCGTCTATGATCCCTCCGGTCCCTACACGGACCCGGCGCATATCGTCTCGATCGACGCCGGTCTGCCCCGGCAGCGTCAGGCCTGGGTTATCGCGCGTGGCGATGTCGAGGCCTATGACGGCCGGCACGTCAAGCCAGAGGACAACGGCTTTGCCACCGGCGAACGGCTGACGCCGGAATTTCCCATCCGCAACCATCCATTGAAAGCCAGGGACGGCAAGGCCGTCACCCAGATCGCCTATGCCCGCGCCGGCATCATCACCCCGGAAATGGAATATATCGCCATCCGCGAAAACCTTGGCCGCAAGGCAGCGAAGGAAGCGCTCATCCGCGACGGCGAGAGTTTCGGCGCCCGCATTCCGGATCACGTCACGGCCGAGTTCGTTCGCCAGGAGATTGCCCGCGGCCGGGCCGTCATCCCGGCCAACATCAACCATCCGGAATCCGAGCCGATGATCATCGGCCGGAACTTTCTGGTGAAGATCAATGCCAATATCGGCAACTCCGCCGTCACCTCGTCGATGGCGGAAGAGGTCGAGAAAATGGTCTGGGCGACACGCTGGGGTGCCGATACCGTCATGGATCTGTCGACCGGCCGCAACATTCACAATATCCGCGAGTGGATCATCCGCAACGCACCGGTTCCAATCGGCACCGTGCCGCTCTACCAGGCCTTGGAAAAGGTGGGCGGCATTGCCGAGGATCTGAACTGGGAGGTCTATCGCGACACCCTGATCGAGCAGGCCGAGCAGGGTGTCGATTATTTCACCATCCATGCCGGCGTGCGGCTGTCCTACATCCCGCTCACCGTCAACCGCGTTACCGGCATCGTCTCGCGCGGCGGCTCGATCATGGCCAAGTGGTGTCTTCATCACCACAAGGAAAGCTTTCTCTACGAGCATTTCGACGAGATCTGCGACATTGCCCGCGCCTATGACGTGACGTTCTCGCTCGGTGACGGCCTGCGTCCCGGCTCGATCGCCGATGCCAACGATGCCGCGCAGTTTGCCGAACTCGAAACGCTCGGCGAGCTCACGCAGATCGCCTGGGCGAAAGACTGCCAGGTGATGATCGAAGGCCCCGGCCATGTGCCGATGCACAAGATCAAGGAAAACATGGACAAGCAGCTGGAAGTCTGCGGCGAGGCACCCTTCTACACACTGGGGCCGCTGACGACCGATATCGCCCCCGGCTACGATCACATCACGTCGGGCATCGGCGCTGCGATGATCGGCTGGTTCGGTACGGCGATGCTCTGCTACGTCACACCGAAGGAGCATCTGGGCCTGCCCGACCGCAACGACGTCAAGGTCGGCGTCATCACCTACAAGATCGCCGCCCACGCCGCCGATCTCGCCAAGGGGCATCCTGCAGCCCAGTTGCGCGACGACGCGTTGTCACGTGCCCGCTTCGAGTTCCGCTGGGAGGACCAGTTCAACCTGTCGCTCGATCCGGAGACAGCCCGGTCCTTCCACGACGAGACCCTGCCGAAGGAGGCACACAAGGTGGCTCACTTCTGCTCGATGTGCGGGCCGAAATTCTGCTCCATGCGGATATCCCACGACATCCGTGCCGAGGCGCAGAAGGAAGGGCTGGAGGCGATGGCGGCGAAATTCCAGGCGGGTGGCGCGCTCTATATGCCGCTTGGGCCCGATGGAACCGTTGCGCCTGCCGGAGAGTGACCATGCGCGTCCTGATCAGGGGGGCCGGCGTTGCCGGCCTCACGGTTGCCCATGAACTTGCCGCAAATGGCATAGAGGTCACGGTCGCCGAGATTGCGGCCCGGCCCGGCGGTGGCGCCTCCTGGTTTGCCGGCGGCATGCTGGCGCCCTGGTGCGAACGGGAAAGCGCACCTGAAACGGTGGTGACGCTCGGCTGCCGTGCTGCAGACTGGTGGGACGACGCTCTGCCCGGCCATGTCGTCCGCAACGGTACGCTGGTGGTCGCGCCACCACGCGATGCGGCCGAACTGACCCGTTTCGCCGCCCGCACCTCCATCTTCGACTGGCTCGACAGCGAAGAGGTCGGTGTTCTGGAGCCGGCCCTCATGGGCCGGTTCCGCAAGGCACTTTTCTTCCGCAAGGAAGCGCATCTCGACCCGAGGCGCGCGATCGCCGGCCTTTTCGACAAGCTGGCGGCGATGGGCGTGCGGTTTCATTTCAATGCGGCGCCGGATTTTTCAGGCGCGGGGTTCGACCATATCGTCGATTGCACCGGAGCCCATTGCATTGGCCAAACGGCGGAGCTGCGTGGTGTGCGGGGGGAAATGCTGCTGCTGGAGACGCCGGATGTGACGTTATCCCGTCCGGTCCGCCTGCTGCATCCACGCATCCCGCTCTACATCGTGCCACGCGGCAATGGTGTCTTCATGGTCGGCGCAACAATGATTGAAAGCGAGGATCGCGGACCGGTCAGCGCCCGTTCGCTGATGGAACTGCTGAACGCAGCCTATGCGCTGCACCCCGCATTCGGCGAGGCGCGCGTGACCGAAACCGGCGCCGGTGTACGACCCGCGTTCCCCGATAACCTGCCGCGCCTCGAAAGCAATGGCGAGACCATCCGGGTCAACGGATTCTACCGGCACGGATTTCTGCTGGCGCCGTCGATCGCCATGGAGGTCGCTGCCCATATCACCGCGTCGCGCAATTCAAAATCTCAGCAACGAGCCCACCGCTCTTCCCAAGGCACCCCGCTTGCCAATCCACCCCACATCAATCCCCTTCAGATCGGAGCAGGCAGATGAAACTGACGATCAACGGCGAAGACCATCAAACCGATATTTCCGTCCTTTCCGACCTCCTGGTCTCTCTGGATTTTGAAGGCGACTGGCTGGCGACCGCCGTCAATGGCGAACTGGTGCACCGCGACGACAGACCAAATTTCGCACTGTCTGACCGTGACCGTGTCGAGATTCTCTCGCCGATGCAGGGAGGCTGATCATGCTGACGCTCTACGGAACCTCCGTTTCTTCGCGCCTGCTGCTCGGCACGGCGCGCTACCCTTCGCCCGCCATCCTTGCCGATGCGGTCCGCGCCTCGAAAACCGGTATCGTCACCGTATCGCTGCGCCGGGAAACGGCAGGAAGCCGCACCGGCGGCGCCTTCTTCGAGCTCATCCGCACGCTCGGTGTCAGGGTTTTGCCCAACACCGCCGGCTGCCACACGGTCTCGGAAGCCGTGCTGACGGCGAAGATGGCGCGCGAGGTCTTTGCCACCGACTGGATCAAGCTCGAAGTGATCGGCAACCACGACACCTTGCAGCCCGACGTCTTCGCGCTGGTCGAGGCGGCGCGTATTCTCAGCGACGAAGGTTTCAAGGTCTTTCCCTACACCACCGACGATCTTGTCGTGGCGGAACGGCTGCTGGAAGCCGGATGCCAGGTGCTGATGCCCTGGTGCGCACCGATCGGCTCGGCAATGGGTCCGGTCAATCTTCGGGCGTTAAGTAGCATGCGGGCAAGCTTCCCCGATGTACCGCTGATCGTCGATGCCGGTATCGGCCGGCCATCCCATGCGGCGACAGTCATGGAACTCGGCTTCGATGCCGTGCTGCTGAATACAGCCGTTGCAGGTGCTGGCGATCCCGCCGCCATGGCCGCGGCCTTCGCCGGCGCCATCGAGGCGGGGCGAACGGCATTTCACGCCGGCATGCTGGAGCCGCGCGACATGGCGGTGCCCTCAACCCCGGTTATCGGCAAGGCGGTGTTTTCATGAAGCTCGATCCGTTTTATCTGATCGTCGATAGCGCCGAATGGATCGACCGCCTCGTGCCGCTCGGTGTGAAACTGGTGCAACTGCGCATGAAGGATTGCAGCGAGGTTCAGCTGCGCCAGGCCATTCGCCGCGCGAAAACAATCTGCGCGGAACATGGGTGCCAGCTGATCGTCAACGACTATTGGCGGCTGGCGATCGAGGAAGGTTGCGATTTCGTCCATCTCGGCCAGGAAGACTTGGCTACCGCCGATATCGCCGCCATTCGCGCCGCCGGGCTCAAACTCGGGCTCTCGACCCATGACGGGACCGAGCTGGAGACGGCGCTTGCAGCAGCACCAGACTATGTGGCGCTTGGGCCGGTCTGGCCGACAATCCTGAAGAAGATGAAATGGGCGCCACAGGGGGTGGAGAAATTGCGCGGCTGGAAGGACCGCATCGGCTCCCTGCCGCTGGTGGCAATCGGCGGCATCAATATCGGCCGTATCGACAGCGTTTTTGCCCATGGCGCCGACAGCGCCGCCGTCGTTACCGACATCACCCTCAATGCCGATCCGGAAGCACGCGTGCGGGAGTGGATTGCGTGCACGGCGCGCTTTCGATGAGGAGGCTCGGTTGAATGCCATGCGGCATGTGCTTGCCGTCGCGGGCTCGGATTCCTCCGGCGGTGCCGGTATCGTTCGCGACATCGAGACGCTGGCCGCCTTCGGCGTCAAAGCTTCTGTGGCGATAACAGCGGTGACCGTCCAGACGCATGATCATGTGCAGCAGGTCGATGCCGTGGCGCCGGATCGCGTGGCGCAGCAGATGCGGGCTGCGTTGTCAGCCAATCCCATAGCGGCCATCAAGATCGGCATGCTGGCGACGTCAGCGACGATTGCCGCCGTTGTGACGGTGCTTGCGGACTATCCCGGCATTCCAGTGGTTCTCGATCCCGTCCTGGTCTCGACGTCCGGCCGAGCCCTGTTGACCCCGGACGCGATGGATGACCTGCGCGAACTTTTCCGCTCCTGCACCCTGATCACGCCCAATCTGCCGGAGCTTTCGGTGCTGGCAGCACCTGCAGGAACCACATCATCGGACAGCATGGCCGATCAGGCCCGGAGCCTTTTGACGGCGGGGGCAAAGGCGGTTCTGGTCAAGGGCGGGCATGGCGATGGGGCGGAATCCATCGATATCCTCTTCCAGGCGGACCATGCCGGTCAATCCTTCGCCTCGCCGCGCCTTGCCGCGACAATGCGCGGCACCGGCTGCACGCTGGCCAGCGCAATCGCCGCCCGTCTGGCCCTCGGCGACACGCTTTCCATGGCCGTCGCCGAAGGCAAAGCCTTTGTGCACCGCATGCTCCGCGAAACGTGAACAGCAATCTCCCCGTCAATTTGCGATGATAGCCGGCAACTGAATTCGTTGGACTGCCTCACACCATGCTCCCCTGCCATTCTTTCTTAGGGGGAGTGCGTCAGACGCGCTATATTTCGGAGGTGAAGACCGTGGTGGAGAGATTCGCGCCGATGCCGCATGACATGAACGGTAAGAATAACCAGCGTGTAGAGACAGACGACGAGCAACCTTTTTTCGCTCAGCTCGGCATGATGCAGCGGGCCTTTGTCGCCTCGCCTGTCCGCAAGACCATCATATGGCTCGCCATCGGGATCGCCACCGTCATATTGGCGACCGCGTTCGGGCAGATCCTGCTGAACCGATGGTACAAGCCGTTCTACGATACGCTGGAGCGGCGCGATCTCCCGGCGTTCCTGATGCAATTCATTACCTTTGGTCAAATTGCCGGTACGCTGTTGATCCTCAACGTACTGCAAACCTGGCTCAACCAATGGATTCGCATCAAGCTGAGAGAAGGCCTGACGCTTGATCTCATCGGCGAATGGATGAAGCCCGCGCGGGCCTTCCGTCTTGCCAATGCCGGTTCCATCGGCATCAATCCCGACCAGCGTGTGCATGAAGACGCCCGCCATCTTGCAGACCTGACGGCAGGCCTGACCATCGGCCTGTTCCAGTCGGGTATTCTGCTTGCCAGCTTCGTCGGCGTCCTGTGGTCGCTCTCGGCCGGATTTGTCTTTCATATCGGCAGCCACGATCTCAGCATCCCCGGCTACATGGTCTGGGCGGCCTTCCTTTACGCCGGAACAGCGGCGGCGCTCAGCTGGTTCGTCGGCCGCCCTCTCGTAAAGATCAACGGCGAACATTATGCGCGGGAGGCTGCCTTGCGCTTCTCGCTGATGCGGGTCAATGAACATATAGAAGCGGTGTCGCTGTCCTCCGGCGAAGGCAATGAAAAGCGCCGTCTGCAGCGCGATCTTGCCTCGGTTCTGGAAATCAGCAACAAGCTGATGATGGCCCTGACACGGCTGACATGGGTCACCTCCGGCTACGGCTGGATCACTGTCGTCGCGCCCATCGTCATCGCAGCCCCGGTCTATTTCAACGGCGATCTCAGTTTCGGCGGGCTGATGATGGCCGTCGGCGCATTCAATCAGGTGAACGCGTCGTTGCGCTGGTTTGTCGATAATATCGACACCATCGCCGACTGGCGGGCGACACTGCTTCGCGTCGCCGCCTTCCGGTCTGCCATCCTGATGACCGACGAACGGCACGAAAACGACAAGCGCATCGAATTTGCCAAGGCTGACGGCGACCGCCTGACCATCGAACGCTTGGAAATTGCTCTGCCCTCGGGCTGCATCAAGCTCGCCGATCAGCATGTCGAAATCCGGCCCGGCGACCGGGTTCTCGTGACCAGTGACGCGGATGTTGAAAAGGCGCCGTTCTTCCGGTCTCTGGCCGGCCTTTGGCCCTGGGGACACGGGCGCATTGCCCTGCCAGCCGGCGAGGACATCGCCTTTGTGCCGCGAACACCCTATTTCCCGCCCGGCACGCTGGAAGACGTCCTCAGTTATCCGGAAAATCCAGGCCGTTTCAAAAAAGCCGATTTGGTGTCGGTCTTGTCCAGGGTTGGCCTCGGCAAGCTGAATGACAGCCTCGATCAGGACATGCGGACGAGACTGAAGCTCAACGAAGTCGAGATCAGGCTTCTGGCCATTGCGCGGCTCGGGCTGCACAAACCAAACTGGATCATCATTGACGAGGCACTCGACACCTTGGATCGCGATGCCTACCAGCAAGTCCTGACCTTTATGGAGCAGGAACTGGGTCATGCGGCGATCGTGAATATCGGCAGGGTGGCTTCCGGCAATCGTTTCTTTACGCGCGGACTACAGCTTCAGAGCAGCCCGGCGGGCAAAGCCATCCGCTTGCTCAGGCCCAAAAGCCTTCGCACGGACAACCCCGAACTGGCAGACTGAATTGAGGCGGCGTGTTTACGCCGGCCAGCTTTTGAGCTTTCCCCCTCCGAAGTGACGGAGGGGGAAAGCGAGACGTTTTAGTTGACGGCTGTGAGCGTCACCGATGTGCCACCGGCTGCAAGGTTGAGACCGAGCTGACCCGTCACGCTGATCGTCTGAAGGTGAATGGAGCCCGAGGTACCGCCGACCAGGATGTTGGCACCGATGCCGGCGCCAACGGTCGCTTCCGCACTCGCGCCCTGATAGAGACCGCTGAGCGACCCCTGATGGTACCCGGCCGTCGGCGCCAGAACCGCCCAGACGAGCTTGCTGCGCGTCGTAAAGCCCAGATCGACACCCATCTTCCTGACAGCACCGATGTAGTGATCCGTGCGCTCCGGGCCGATCGAGGAATGGAACGTGCAATCGATATCCTTGGCCGAGCCAAGAACGTAACCGGCGCCGCCGCCGACATTGCATTCAAGGTAACCGATCTTGACACCGCCGCGCGTATCGCTCTCTTCATAGCTTGGAGCCGGCGCGCCGTTTGCCAGATCGGCAGCCTCAGCGGCAAACCCGCTTGTCAGAGCCAGGGTCGCGGTGGTCAGCGCCAAAGCGAGGGTTCTCTTCATCATTTTTCCTTCTCAAACCGTGACCGGCACATCGGGTGCGGCCGCTCAGTCGATAGATTCATCAAAAGTCATCGCATGTTTCGCAAGCCAACCCAGCTGGGGGAATGAACGCAGGTCAAGCCCAAGGCGCGGACCGGTTGCAGATGACGGACGCTCAACTGTTCACTTGTTATTAGGACATTTCAAAGGCAGCCCGGCCGCCCGGATCGGGCCTCCACAACATCTCGGCCGCCAGTTACCAAAATCACACAGAATCGCATCCTCTCTTTAGGAGGATGGCGAAACGAACGCACCCGCGGAACGTTCCGTCTCCAGCCGCCGGCGGATGATACTTCCTGGCTGGAACGGGGTGACAAACGCGTTGCGGCACGTCAACAATGGCGCCGCATCGTGGCAGGAGACCATGCTGCGAATCGGAGCGGCATGATCGGCGTCATCGATCTCCAGCAGGCCGGCACCGATGCACAGCAATCTGCCCTTCAGCACTCTGGAACAGGACAGGCATCATGAGCAAGACGGCATTGATCTTCTGGGGTGGCTGGGAAGGCCATACGCCCGCCCGCAGCGCTGGCATCGTCAAGGAGATCCTGACCGGACATGGATTTGACGTGCGGTTGGAACAGGGAACGGCAGCCCTTGCCGATCCGCAGATCGCCCGGCTCGACCTGATCGTTCCCGTCATCACCATGTCGGCGATCGAAAAGCCGGAACTGGAAAACCTCGTCGCTGCGGTCCGTGGCGGCACGGGCCTTGCCGGTTTTCACGGCACGATGGGCGACAGCTTCCGCAACGAGCCGGAATACCAGTTCATGACCGGTGGCCAATGGGTTTCCCATCCGGGGGGCATCATCGACTACCGGATCGACATCGCCAAACCGGATGATCCGATCGTCGCCAGCATCGGCAGTTTTGCCTATCGTTCCGAGCAATATTACCTGCATGTCGATCCGAGCAACGAGGTGCTGGCAACAACCACATTTGACGGTGCGCATTTCGATGGGATCAAGGGCGTCGTCATGCCGGTCGTCTGGAAGCGGCACTACGGCAAGGGCCGCGTCTTCTACAGTGCACTCGGCCACACGGCTGAGGAATTCGACGTGCCGCAGATGAAGACGATATTCGAGCGCGGCGCGCTGTGGGCAGGAAGAGACGAAAGGCCATCAGGGAAGGCATAGACCGGTATTTTCCGCAGGGTACCGGCGGCGGCGCATTGCCGGCAGCGATGGCACGGTCTAGACGCTGGCTTACAACTTCCCTATCATCTTATCGTCGGCTCGGGTCTGTTAGTGAATAGGCCCTAAAATTTAATTGACAATCCCACCATAGGACCATGTTCGACGACGTCGAACTTGAAGCCGTCGCCATTGTCATAGTCGACGCCAAGCGCACGGTAGCCGATGGTCGATGAAATTCGGTCCGTGAACTTATAGCCAATGCTCGCAGCGACGTCCCAATCGAGATTGGCGGCCCCTGCGCCCACGAGCCCCCACGCCGTCAAGAAAATATTTGGTGTAAGCTCATAAACGCCACGCACGCCGGCCATAGCATCGACCCAGGTGGCGCCATCACTCGCTTCGCGGCCATCCAGAACACCTCCGCTCAACCTTATGGTCGTTTCGGCCGACCATATACGGACGCCACCGACGATATCGAGATAGCCGTGTTCGTCAGCGAGGACTGTGTACCCCGCGCCCAAAAGACCAGCGAAGGTCTTGCTATCGATACTTGCCTCATCGGCGAGAAGTCCCCGCGGCGTTGCCGCATTGCCGGAAAGATCGATGTAGATAGCATCCGCGAAGACGCTATAAGGGCCATTGCGCGCTTCACCCATCGCCATTACCGCGAAGTCGAGATGGTTCCAGATGTCGCCGAAAGATGCGTCTGTTTGGACGGTCGGCAAATTAATGACACCGAGATCTCCCCTGAGACCTGCACCCCAAAAATAGGGGGTGATGGTCACGGTCCAGCCGCTTTCCGTTTCTAATCGCTGCGTATCCGGTGTCGTCAGTGGCGTCAGGTCTGCCGAGATCGCGACATGGCTCAGAGAGCAAAGACTGATGCCGGCGATAGCACTGAGAATTTGAAAAGACATGCGAGGTTCCCTGGTTTAGATTCAGATTTTCCTACGCGCTGGCCTAAGACGATCTTCAAAACTGAGCGATAGCCCCCATCACAACAGCAACAGTTTCTTGAGTACAGAGAAAACTTCCTTGTAGGGTAGCTTCGTCAAGGCGGCGATGGCGAAAGGAATGAGGGCGGCGGCGGCAACGGGGACTACAGCCGCTCGGCTAATCAGCACGGTCGAAAGTTTTGCATTTGCATCATAGAGCTTTGAAGGATCGGCGATTTCACCGTCCGGTTCCGGCGCTTGGTTCGCCATCACGTTGCGGCCGATCGTCTTGCGTTCGGCCAGGCGATAGAAGCGCGTCGCCTGCGCACCCAGAACCATAAGCCCGTTTTCCTTGAGCCGCGTGAGAGGCGGCGTAAATGCCGATAGTGGATAGGCGAAGAATGCGAGCACGACAATCAGCCACCCAGCCATCACGACACTGAGCGTAGTCGCCGAAACCTCCTGGTTGATGAAGTGCTTGGCAAGCTGCGCCGCGATCGCACAACTCATGCCGAACACGAAAAGGACGTAGGTGTTCGGGTATCGGGCGAGGAAACCGAGTCCTGCCTTCCCATCCGGATGATTGGCAACCAGTCTTAAATCAAGTCGAGCAATGCCGCGAAGCAGCTGTGCCCACACGAGGTGACGCCAGACACCACGCGTGAAGAGGAAAACAAAAAGCGGCAGGCTGAAGCAGATCGACCACCATCCGGCAACCGTGATCCTGTTACCCTCCGGCAGATGTTCGACCGCCCAGGAAGAGGCTGGGAGCGTCTGAAAGTTTTCGTAGGAGAGAACGGACGCGACGATTGCCAGGATGAGGCAGATGAACTCCGCCGCCCAAAGATCGCGCCGGCGCAGAGCCAACGTTACGATCGAGGCCGCCCGAGCAATAGAGGTTGGCGCAACGATGGGAGCGAAGACCAACTGCCTCAATTTGGCGCGCAGTCCTATTTCCACCTGCTGCTCGGCAAGGACGAAGGCGCCAATACCGATGAAGAACTTGGACCATACGCTGAGATCGGCAAGATAGGCGCCCTGCCCACGATCCAGCGAAAAACTGCGCGGCAAGCCGAGCAGGAACGGTACGCCCCAGGCGAGCACAACGAACAGGACGGCTCGCTGCCCTGCGCGCAGGCTGTTCTCGTGCAGAAGCCGAAGTTGCGTTTGCAACCGATAGAAAGGACCGCCGCGAGAGGCGAGAAACTCGCCGATGTCCCGCGAGGGAGCCTGCCGGGCGGAAGCCGCGGCCTCCTGAGAAATCGTCTCTGTCATGGTATCCACCACGCCTTGATCAACGCTACCCGGCTGGCGGGATCAGTTTCGGGTCGATGCGGCGCAAGGCTTGTCCTCATCTGGAAGGGCACCTTGCCCGAACAGCTGCCGGAACACCTCAAGGAACATGTTCGTACATGTTCGCATCTCCCAAATTGATCGAAACTGGGAGAGCGTAAGACAGCAGGAAAGGAGTTTAAAGGTTACTGCTATCGGATACCGGCCCGCTCAATGCCAGCAGCGCCGGCCCTGACATTTTTGGGCTGCATCTTGCCGAACGACATGACAGCATCGCACAAAATGAGTTCTCCAAGTCTTACGGAACAAGGCGGAATCACCCTGGAGGTAGGCCCCTGCTACATCGGAGTAATTTTTATGTTCCAACTTCGCGACGCAGTTGGACGCCGAACGTGCCACCAGATGGGGAAGCGCGATACCTCGCTAAGGCACCAGGGTCGCGATTGGTTGGGGCGAAACATGCGTAAGAGTCGCGTCTATCAACAAGCGTGGTTTAATGTCCTTTTTGTTGGGACGCTGATCGTCAGCTTCTCCACCTTGGGGACGTTTGGCGAAGCATTTGCTGCGAACTGCGGTTCACGCGGGGGCTTGGCCTATCTTGGAAATACGCAAGGTGGGAGCCGTTCCGTCTGGCTTTCTGGAACCAGCGCTGGATCCTTTGGCCTGAACGCGGCTCAGGGCAATCAAACCGTCGATACCTGGAACAAAGACAACCGTGGCCTCCACCTCTCGCTTTCGCCGGTCGTTTCGAACGGAAACGGCGGAACGCACAAACTCTATGACATCTCGAGCGGAAAACCGTGCCTGCTCGACACACAGAACCAGGTGCGTAGCGGTATCCTTCCAAACATCAACTGGCCCGACGGCCGGCCGGACGTTGGCCCGCAGCCGGTGTTTCCGGGGTTCGACTTGCCCGATGGTCGCCCGGACGTCGGCCCGCAGCCGGTGTTTCCGGCGTTCGACTTGCCCGATGGTCGTCCGGACGTCGGCCCGCAGCCGGTGTTTCCCGCATTCGACTTGCCCGATGGTCGTCCGGACGTCGGCCCGCAGCCGGTGTTTCCGGCGTTTGACTTGCCCGATGGTCGCCCGGACGTCGGCCCGCAGCCGGTGTTCCCGGCGTTCGACTTGCCCGATGGTCGCCCGGATGTCGGCCCGCAGCCGGTGTTCCCGGCGTTCGACTTGCCCGATGGTCGCCCGGACGTCGGCCCGCAGCCGGTGTTTCCGGGGTTCACGCCGCGTACCCCGACCGCCATCAGAGGCGGCCGCGTGGTCGCAGCCCAGACGCCGGACACCTGTATCGACCCTCGGTCGATAAATTCCAACAAGCAACAGCGCGACCTGCCAATCTGCCGGGACCTCGCTGCCGAAGAAGCGGTAGCACAGAGTGTGGGCCAGTCATCCCAGGTGCCATTGACGCCCGGCCGGGATCTGGCGGCGCCGTCGCTCTGGAATTTCTGGTGGGATGGGCGGTTCGCAGACATTTCCGACGAACGCTACGACCGCAACAGTGACACGTTTACCCGTTCTTTGGACCTGGGTCTCGACCGTCGGATTGCCGACAACCTTGTCGTTGGAATGTCCGTTTCATTGGAAGACAGCTCCACCGATGCTTTCAACGGTTCTTTAGATATAGATACGGACGGGTTCAGCTTCGGGCCGTATGCGGCCTATCGCCTGTCTAAACACTGGGCCATCGACGGATCCCTAACCTATGGTCGTTTCAGTAACGACGTAGACCTGAGCGTGCTCAGCGGCGACTACGATTCGGAGCGTTTTTCCGGCGACGTCTCTCTGCACGGCCAATATAAGCTAGGAGCGTATTTCCTCCGTCCCAAGGCGTCCGTGACGTTCTCACACGTCGAAAGCGACGATTACGATCTCTCGGGTAGCATCCTTAACCTTCCTGTCAGCGTTTCCCTTCCGGGTGACAGCTATAATTATGGCCTCTTGTCCCTATCGACTGAGGTCAGTCGGTACTTCCGCTTGCCGGACGGTCAACCATTTCTTGTCTTTGCCGAAGTCGGCGCGCAGCATGAATTTCAGCGGCCGAACGATGGCAAGATTCTGACGGGAGATCTGTCCGAGGTAACGCCGTCACCGTGGGCGTTTTCACTCCGCTCCGGATTCAGAATGCTGTGGAAGGACAATCTCCAGATCGAGGCGACAGGCGGATATTTGAGCTTTGGCCAGGACGACCTCGACGTATGGGAAGGCAAGCTCCACGTATCATGGAGCTTCTGAGATCTGAGCGGCGACGATGAGTTACGAACGCAAATACCTGACTCTCTGCAGCGAAGTCTGGAAAGTCTTTCGAATCACATCCGCGCTGTCACAATAGCCTTACAATGCAAGGGTCTATCGATATCAATGGGATAGAATGGTGCTGCTAGAGAGATTTGAACTCTCGGCCTCTCCCTTACCAAGGGAGTGCTCTACCCCTGAGCTATAGCAGCATCGTGCGCTGGATCAGTGTTTGTCCGGCGCGAGCGAGGGCCTATTGCCATAGCTTGTTGCGGAGCGCAAGCAGCAAATCAAAGTTTTCGTTGGATGGCGTGCCCGAAAAGCAGGGCGCTCTTCCGGAGTGCTTGGTTTTGCGGTATTTGAGCGCGTATGCACGATGAGAACAATCAGACACCGAATGAAGCGGCGGCCGCGGCCGGCAAGCTTGAGCCGGGCCATGAGGCCGAGCGGCAGGCCGAGGCGCGCAGGTTAAGGGCTGCCAAGACGCTGCGCGACAATCTTTTAAGGCGCAAGCAGCAGGGGCGGGCGCGGCGCGCAGGGGCTGCCGACGAAACATCCGGCCTGCCTGCCGCAAAAACGGACGAATCGGCTGAATAATCCCTGCCAGCACCATTGACCGGGTCCGGGGGCGGATCGCCGATGGTTGGCGACGTTGTTGTTCATGCCCGACGTATTTATGCCCAATGCCACATCGATGCTGATGGGGTTGCGGGCGGGATCAGCAGACTGCCCCGGCATCGTTCCCGCATCGCTGCGGATGCGCTTTGCCGGTCTCCGTTCAATTTGCTTCTCATTTCACGGCGCATCCTTTATGGAGGCGCCAATCTCTTAAAGTCCGGAATGTCAGGAAAGGCGGGCGGCGCCCGTAAGGTACCCTATGGATCGCATCAGAATTACCGGCGGCAACGAGCTGCGCGGCATCATCCCGATTTCCGGCGCCAAGAACGCCGCGCTGCCGCTCATGATCGCGTCGCTTCTGACCGATGACACGCTGACGCTCGAAAACGTGCCGCATCTGGCCGATGTCGAGCAGCTGATCCGCATCCTTGGCAACCATGGCGCCGACATTTCCGTCAATGGCCGCCGCGAGCGCCAGGGCGAAGGCTATTCGCGCACCATCCATTTCACCTCGCGCAACATCGTCGATACGACGGCGCCTTACGAGCTGGTCTCCAAGATGCGCGCCAGCTTCTGGGTCATCGGCCCGCTTCTGGCCCGCGAAGGCAAGGCCCGTGTCTCGCTGCCGGGCGGCTGCGCCATCGGCACGCGGCCGGTCGATCTGTTCATCGAGGGCCTGACGGCGCTCGGCGCCAACATCGAGATCGATAGCGGCTATATCAACGCAACGGCCCCGAAGGGCGGCCTGATCGGCGCACGCTACGTCTTCCCGAAGGTTTCGGTCGGCGCCACCCATGTGATGATGATGGCCGCAACGCTTGCCAATGGCACGACGACGATCGGCAACGCCGCCCGCGAGCCGGAAGTGGTCGACCTGGCCAACTGCCTGAATGCCATGGGTGCGAAGATCACCGGCGCCGGCACCGCGACGATCACCATCGAGGGCGTGACCTCGCTGTCAGGCGCCCGCCACCGCGTCCTGCCCGACCGGATCGAGACCGGCACCTATGCCATGGCGGTTGCCATGACCGGCGGTGATGTCGTGCTCGAAGGCACCAATGCCAAGCTGCTCGACACCGCAATCGAAGCGATCCGCCGCGCCGGCGCCGAAATTACCGAGACCGAAAGCGGCCTTCGCGTCGTGCGCAACGGCGGCGGCATCAAGCCGGTGGATGTGGTGACCGACCCCTTCCCTGGTTTCCCGACCGACCTGCAAGCGCAGTTCATGGGCCTGATGACCAAGTCGTCGGGCGTCTCGCACATCACCGAGACGATCTTCGAAAACCGTTTCATGCATGTGCAGGAACTGGCCCGTCTCGGCGCCAAGATCACGCTGTCGGGCCAGACGGCAAAAATCGAGGGTGTCGAGCGCCTGAAGGGGGCGCCGGTCATGGCGACCGACCTGCGCGCTTCGGTATCGCTGGTGATCGCCGGACTGGTGGCCGAAGGCGAGACCATGGTCTCGCGCGTCTATCACCTCGATCGCGGTTTCGAGCGTCTGGAAGAGAAGCTCAACAAATGCGGCGCCCAGGTAGAACGCGTCAGCGACTGACCTAACGCGCCGCATCAGGGCCCGCTGTTGCGGATTGGCTGCCGGCGTCCTATGTCCTTTGTCATGATGATGGCGGCCATTGGCCGCCCAGGCAGGGGATGAATGGCATGAGTGTTTTGAAGCTGATGGCGCTGGATCCGGAAGATCTGGAGATCGTGTCCGCCCATGTGCAGGACGCGGTCTTCAAGGTGTCCGGCCTCGACTACGCGCCGCGTTCTGGGCAGCTTTCGCTGGTGATCAACCGCTTCGTCTGGGAAACGGCCGAAGGCCGCGGCAAATCTTTCGAGCGCCGCCGCAGCCTGCTCGCCTTCAAGCGCGTCAACGCCGTCCGTTCCATCGGCTTTAACCGCAAGGACGACGAAAAAGTGCTGTCGCTGCTGGCCATCCAGTTCGAGCAGAACGGCGATGGGCCGGATGGAACCGTCGAATTCATCCTGTCCGGCGAAGCCTCGATCATGCTCGATGTGGAATGTATCGAGGTTCAGCTTGCAGATACCGGCGGCGCATGGGAAACCGGTTTCAAGCCGCGCCATCCGGCCGGCGCCTGATTTCCTGTCCGCCGGCCGGCCACGGCCGCGCGTTTCTGCCACCACCACGCGACCACCCATAAGGACGTTTTCATTGGCTATCCGTCTCGACTATCTGACCCCCGGCTTCGAAGAGCAGTTCGCGGCCTTTTTGACGACCAAGCGGGAAGTGTCCGAAGACGTCAACGCCGTCGTCAAGACGATCATCGATGATGTGCGCCTGCGCGGCGACGAAGCGCTGGCCGAATACACCCGGAAATTCGATGGCCTCGATTTTACCGTTACCGGCATGGCGGTGACGGTTGACGAGATCGACGCGGCGATCAATGCCGTGCCGTCCGAGGTGCTGGGCGCGCTCAAGGTTGCCGCCGTGCGCATCGAGGCGCATCATGCCCGCCAGCGTCCGAAGGACGATATCTACGAGGATTCGATGGGCGTCGGCCTCGGCTCGCGCTGGACGGCGATCGATGCTGTCGGCCTTTATGTGCCGGGCGGCACGGCAAGCTATCCGAGCTCGGTTCTGATGAACGCGCTGCCGGCCAAGGTTGCCGGCGTCGAGCGCATCGTCATGGTCGTTCCCGCCAATGGCGGCGTCATCAATCCGGCGGTTCTGGCTGCTGCGCGCATGGCCGGCGTTGAAGAAATCTACCGCATCGGCGGCGCCCAGGCGATCGCCGCCCTTGCCTATGGCACGGCAACCATCGCCCCGGTCGCCAAGATCATGGGGCCGGGCAATGCCTATGTCGCAGCCGCCAAGCGCCAGGTGTTCGGCACCGTCGGCATCGACATGATCGCCGGCCCCTCGGAAGTGCTTGTCATTGCCGATCGCGACAACGATCCGGACTGGATCGCCGCCGATCTTCTGGCGCAGGCAGAACACGATGCCGGCGCCCAGTCGATCCTGATCACCGACGATGCGCCGTTTGCTGCTGCGGTCGAAGGGGCGGTCGAGCGTCAGCTCCGCACCCTGCCCCGGGCGGAAACGGCCAGCGCCAGCTGGCGCGATTTTGGCGCGGTGATCCTGGTGCCGAACTTTGACGTGGCCGTGCCGCTCGCCAACCGGATCGCTGCCGAACATCTGGAACTCGCCCTTGCCGATGCCGATGCGATAATCCCGAAAATCCGCAATGCCGGCGCCATCTTCGTCGGCCGCCATACGCCGGAAGTGATCGGCGATTATGTCGGCGGCTCCAACCATGTGCTGCCGACGGCGCGCTCCGCCCGGTTTTCCTCCGGCCTTGGCGTGCTCGACTATATGAAACGCACCTCGATCCTCAGGCTCGGTGCCGATCAGCTGCGCGATCTCGGGCCGGCAGCCATAGCCCTTGCCCGTTCCGAAGGCCTGGAAGCCCATGCCCGCTCGGTCGCCATCCGCCTCAATCTCGGGGGCGAGGGATGACATCCAGCCACCGCCTCTGCGATATCGTGCTCGACGAAACCATTGGCCGCTCGACGCCCGACGTCGAACATGAACGCGCCGTGGCGATCTTCGATCTGATCGAGGAGAATTTTTTCGAGCCGGCCGGCCATATCGGCGGCCCCTATCAGCTCAAGCTGTCCCTGGTGGATTCCAAGCTCGTCTTTGCGATCACCACTGAGACAGGCACCGGCGTTGCGACCCATATCCTGTCGCTGACGCCGTTCCGGCGGATCGTCAAGGATTATTTCATGATTTGCGAAAGCTATTACGAAGCGATCCGGTCCTCGACGCCGAGCCAGATCGAGGCGATCGACATGGGGCGGCGCGGTATCCACAACGAAGGCTCGCAGACGCTGATGGACAGGCTGTCGGGCAAGATCAAGCTCGATTTCGATACGGCGCGGCGTCTGTTCACGCTTGTCTGCGTGCTCTACTGGCGGGGATGAGCGTGACGGCCGCGGCTTCCCCACAGGTGTCCGAACGCAGCGCGAAATCGCCGGGTTCGGTGCTGTTCATGTGCGGGATGAACGCGATCCGCTCGCCGATGGCCGAGGTGCTGGCAAAGGCGATGCTGCCGCCCGGCACCTACATTGCTTCGGCCGGTGTCCGGCCGGGCGAGCGCGACCCCTTCGTCGATGTGGTGCTGGAGGAGATCGGGCTAACGGCCGGACGGCATCAGCCGCATACGCTGGACGAGCTGGAAGACGACTATTTCGACCTGATCGTCACGCTTGCGCCGGAGGCCCATCACGCGGCGCTGGAGCTGACGCGATCCATGGCGATCGATGTCGTCTACTGGCCGACACCGGACCCGACGTTCGCGACCGGCACGCGCGAACAGATCGTTTCGGCCTATCGCGAGGTTCGAAATCACATTGCAGGCCTGCTCAAGCATCGTTTGCTTGGACAAATGCCGGATAAGATGGCATAGGGCCCTGACAAAACCGGAAAATGTGGCAAAACCGGAAAATGAAGTCGCTGCTGTTCACAAAACCGCGGCGATTGTGTAGTTTCCGCCAAATTTTTAAAAGGCGCGGCACGCGCCTCCCGAAGCACAGAAAGAAATACCCTACATGGCGAAAGAAGAAGTCCTCGAATTCCCGGGCGTCGTTACCGAATTGCTTCCCAATGCAACGTTCCGCGTCCAGCTTGAAAACCAGCATGAAATCATTGCCCATACGGCTGGCCGCATGCGCAAGAACCGCATCCGCGTTCTCGCCGGCGACAAGGTGCTTGTCGAAATGACACCCTACGACCTGACCAAGGGCCGTATCACCTATCGCTTCAAGTAAGCGCGGCGCGGCCCCTGCCGCAAACTCGAGATCGATGGCCCTGTTGCAATGGCATTGACACATAAGCTGATCCTGGCCTCCGGTTCGCCGCGGCGTGTCGAACTGCTCGCGCAGGCGGGTATCGAGCCCGCGCGGCTGATGCCGATGGATCTCGACGAGACGCCGAAGCGCACCGAGCATCCGCGCTCGCTCGCCTGGCGGCTGTCTGCCGAAAAGGCGAATGCCGCCCTCGCCGCCATCAAGGGAGAACCGGGCTGGGAGGGAAGCTATATCCTTGCCGCCGATACCGTCGTCTCCGTTGGCCGCCGTATCCTCGGCAAGCCGGAGCTGGTGAGCGAAGCCTCGAGCGCGCTGCATCTTCTCTCGGGCCGCAGCCACCGGGTCTATACCGGCGTCTGCCTGATCACGCCGGACAAGACGGTGCGCCAGAAGGTCATAGATACCAAGGTTCGCTTCAAGCGCCTTTCCAGCCACGATATCGACAGCTACCTGGCATCCGGCCAGTGGCGGGGCAAGGCGGGCGCCTACGGCATCCAGGGCATCGCCGGCAGCTTCGTGGTCAAGCTGGTGGGCTCCTACACCAATGTCGTCGGCTTGCCGCTCTATGAGACCGTGAGCCTGCTTTCAGGCGAGGGCTATGACGTGCATGACAGCTGGATGAAGGGCTAAGGCCGTGAGTTCTGAAGAGACCAAGGGCGCCTCCAATGTGGCGCCGCTGCGCAAAACCGTGCCCTGCCCCGAGTGCAGGCGCCCGTCGCATCGTGAACACTATCCCTTCTGCTCGGACCGCTGCCGCAATGTCGATCTCAACAGATGGCTGACCGGTTCCTACGCCATTCCGGTGGCCGACGATCAATCGAAAGCCAACGACGAGGAATGACGGCGCGCTGATTTTCGCGCGATATCCGTTGTTTTTCAATTATTTGCACCAAATGACATTTTCCTGTCGAAAAAACGTCATTTGGTGCTGGACACCGCCGAACAAGATGTTATAACCCCGCTCGCTTCCGGGGCGCAACCAACCGCCCCACGGTTCTTCAAGCGGAGCCATTGCCCTAAAAGGCAGGATGCCCGGATAGCTCAGTTGGTAGAGCAGCGGATTGAAAATCCGCGTGTCGGTGGTTCAAATCCGCCTCCGGGCACCATTTTTTGCTCCTGGTGAAGCAATTTTCTTTGACCCGAGCCAAGCGTGGATACCCAACGCAATAGCTTCTTGACTCTTGATCGAAATGAGAACATAAAGTGAACAAATGCGATGGCAGTCTGGCAGACGTGTCATTGCTCTGCAGGATCATTGCGCTATCTAACCTTTGAGGCAAGACATGAGCCATGTTGATGAAATTACGGCGCGGACGCAGGCGGTTCTGGCGCGGTCGAGAGCATTCAGAGAGCGCTCGCAGGCGATGCGGGAAGAGCACAAGGCTCTGATCGAGCGCGCCTCGATCAAGTCAGGCCAGCTTCATTTCGTCTTCCCCTCTTCCAACACGGAAAGGCCAAAGCACTAGGGGAATGCCGCGCGCTCATCAGTCTCGCCTGACTGAGCGGAGGAAGATAGCAGGCGTGGGCTTACAGCCGGTCAGTGCACCGCCGTATTGAACACCGGCTGCGCTGTCCGGGCCGTCATGATATAGTGCATGGATATTGATTGCGCGCCGGTGCCGGTCTACTGAGGGCTGCATTGAAATAAGATACCGGGTTCCGATAATGGCAATTTCCGATTTGATCCTGCAACTCCAGCACGCCAAAGAACCCAGCAAGGAACTCGACATCTCCATCGGGATCGTCATGGGTTACAAGCGTCATGTGAAGACGGATAAGGGGAGCGGCAGTGAGCAGGAACGAAAGGTCGTTTGGCTTTATCCCAACAATGGCGACGAGAGCAGCCTGCCGGCTTTTACCGCCCTGATCGACGATGCCTATCTTCTGGCGCAAAGCCTCGCGCCAGGCTGCGTCGGCGGCGTCAGCTGGGATTCACAAGGCGGGACGGCCAAGATCGACGACGGGCCGTATTTCACCGCCCATACGCCTGCCCTGGCGCTTTGCATTGCCGCACTCAGCGTCAAGCTCCAGAAGGACCCGGACGCCAAATAGACCTTTCCGTCGTGGCGTCTGCAGTGCGAAAGCAAGCCTTACGCCAAAATCAGCATCCGAGCCCGACCACAAGATGAATGGAACGGCGAAACGCCCAAGCTTAAACGCGCTACCGACCCCATGACATGCCCTTAATGAGCGCCCTTTGCGGAGTAAAGCCCGATGAAATCTCTCGTTTTCCTGAGTGCAGCCGCGCTGATGCTTGCCTCGTGCACGACGCCGGACGTTGAGCCAATCCCCGGCAGCATCACCTATGGCGGCCAGCCGCGCACCAGACTGACGAAATCGCCGGTCGGCAGCGTCGTGCACAATTCGTTCCGCACCGTCACCGGCGTTGCCTACGAGACCTACATTATCCAGCCGGACCGCTCGTTGAAGCTTATTCGGCGCGAGATCCGCAGCGACTTTTTCGATCAGAATTGAGACTGCGCCAACGCGGCATCAACGCCGCGCATTACGCTGTGGCGGTCCTTGGCGACCGCGCCACCATCCGCGCGTAGTCGATCGCCGACAGCATATTGACGTGATTGGCCTTGCCCGTGCCGGCAATATCGAAGGCAGTCCCATGATCGACCGACACCCGGTCTATCGGCAGGCCGAGAGAAACATTGACCGCAGTCTCGAAGGCCACGAGCTTGATCGGGATATGCCCCTGATCATGATATTGCGCCACGACCAGATCGAAGGCCCCACCATAGGCGCGCGCATAGACCGTATCAGCGGAAATCGGGCCGACGGCGTCGATGCCCCTTGCCTGCGCCAATTCGACGGCCGGCGCCAGGAATTTCGTGTCCTCGTCGCCGAACAGGCCGCCCTCGCCGCAATGCGGGTTGATCCCCGCGACCGCGATGCGGGCCTGGCGGCCGAGACGCAGGAAATGCCGGTGCCCCGCCTCGATCGTCGCCAGCACCCGCTCGACGGTCGCCCGGTCGATCGCGGTGCGCAGCGACACGTGGGTGGAGACGTGGATGGTGTTCAGCCGCTCCGACGCCAGAAGCATGAAGGAGCTTTTCGATCCGGTCAGGTGGGCAAGAAGGCCGGTATGGCCATCGAAATGATGACCGGCAAGGTTCATCGCCTCCTTGTTGATCGGCGCGGTCACGATACAGTCGACTTCCCCCGACATCGCCAGTTCGACGGCGCGCTTGATGTAGCGCACGGAGGCATCGCCGGCAACGGGGCTGACCTTGCCGATCTCCGGCAGGTTCCCGTCAATCGCGACCTCATCGACGGCAACGAAGCCTGCGGCCGGCGTTGCAGAAAAACGCAATTCCGTTCCCGTCACCCTGTTTGCCCGCTCCAGCGCCTCGACATTGCCGACGACGACAAAGTTTTCCCGGTCGGCCTTTGGCAATGCGGCCAGCGCCTTGACGATGACTTCCGGGCCGACGCCTGCCGGATCTCCCAGCGTGACGGCTACGCGCGATCTGCTCATGTTCAGTCCTCCGTGCGGCGCTGCGGCCGCTCCTGCGCTCCGGCCTGGCCGCAGCAGGCTTGTTCCAATCAATAGGCGGCTTGATAGATCGAAAGAATGTCGTCGCGGCCAAGATCGCGCGGATTGTTGTCGAGCAGGCGGCGAATGGCAAAGGCATCGTCGGCCATGATGCCGAGATCCGTCTCCGGCACACCCAGCGTCGAGAGCCGCATCTCGATGCCGAGCCTGGCGCAGAAACCGAACGCCGCCTCGAAGACCGAGGCCTGGTCGGATTGAGCCTTGAGACCGAGTGCGCTGATCACCTGTGCCGTTTTTTCGTGGGCGGCGGGCGTGTTGAAGGCCAGCACATGCGGAAAAATCAGGGCATTGGCCGCACCATGCGCCACATGCCAGCGTGTGCCGAGGGGATAGGCAAGCGCGTGACCGCCGGCGGTATTGACCGGGCCCAGGCAGAAGCCGCCATAGAGCGAAGCGAGCGACAGACCGGCCCGCGCCTCGGCATCCGAACCATCGGAAACGGCACGCGCAAGATACCGGCCAACCAGACGCACGCCTTCGATTGCGTACAGGTCGATCATCGGATGCGCCTTGCGATTGGTAAAAGCCTCGACACAATGGGCCATGGCATCGACGCCGGTCGCTGCGGTCGTCGCGGCAGGCACGGTGAAGGTCAGGCCGGGATCGATGACGGCGATGTCGGCAAGCATGTGGATGCTTTCCACCGCCAGCTTGGCTTGCGTTGCAGGATCGGTGACCAGAGCGCGAATGCCGGCCTCGCTGCCGGTCCCGGACGTGGTCGGTACCTGCGCCAGCCCGACCCGGCGGCGCTCAGCCACCTTGCCCGCGCCAACGACGTCGCGCAGCGTTTGCTTGGAGCCGGAGAGGACCGACGCAAGCTTGGCAAGGTCCATGGCGCTGCCGCCGCCAAAGCCGACGATCAGATCGGCCTGCGCCCCATCGGCTGCGGCCAGCACCAGATTAAGATTGTCCGTATCTGGCTCAGGCTTCACCTGTGAAAAAACCGTCACATCTCCCGGCAATTCAAGAACACCAACGCGGGATGCGTTGAACGCATCCGACACAACGAGAATGCGGCCAAACCCCTGATCTCCAGCCCATTTGCCAAGCCTGCCGGCCACGCCGACGCCAAACTCGATGATATCCGGCCGGATGATCGTGATGGGTGCGCTCAAACTGGTCATGGACATGTCCTCGTTGTTTTCGTCGCCACATTCACAAAGGAGCGCAACAAACATGTAAATTTGTTATCCAAAACCGTCTTTCTTGGCAATAGCCAAGGCGCATCGAAGTGGTTTTTTATCGCCGTCTCACATCTAGAAATTACGCCAGAAACAGAATAATTAGTTGTTTTTAATCAATAATGGAAGGCGGCACTGAGCTGATCACAGGTCAAAGAAATCGGAAAACCAGGAAGGGTAGCGAATAGAAATGGGGAGAAAACATTGTAAAATAGTATGCGATTTCCATGCTGTACGGCATGAAAATCGCGAAATGAAAGCTTACTTGTCAAATTTTCTTCGGGCTGTGCTCGATTTTCACAGCTGTAAAAACCTGTATTTCGCCTCCAGCAAGGACAAGTCCTGCCTTGGACGCCGGCAAGGCCTTATACCAAGTCTCGATGATAGAGACCTATAGGATGGCCCATGGCTGATCTCTGGCTAGGCGCGGTGCGCAGCGCGATGCACATGCATCGGGCAAGTGCCGCAACACCGCCAGAGACCAGCCATGGGCCACCTTCGGCAGGCTTCTCGGCTTTTCTGGCGGCGTCGAGGTCCTTGACCGATGCATGGGCATCGCTCCGCGGACCTCTCCTAGCCAGAAAATCCGATCGAGCCTGTCCTATAGGTCTCTATCATCGAGACTTGGTATTAGAAACCGTAGCCCGGCTCCAGTCGCACATATTTGATCGCCCGGCGATAATAGGTATAGGCAATGTGGAGCGTACCGTCGGGGCCCTCGACAATCGAAGGGTAGGAATATTCCCGATTGAGGTCATCCTTGGAATTGTTGGTGAGACAATAGCCGTCACCAGTTTCCAAATCGCAGGGAGCGGTAAAGCCATTCCCGCCATCGCCGGAAAAGACAAGGCTCATCGGCGCCCGGGGAACGCCCCAGATCGCTTTCGGCCGGTCATCGGCAGCAGACCCCGTCGCCGCCTGCGTCTGCACAGTCTGGCCGCCCTCCTCCGCCTCGATCTCGTCATAGAGGGAATGGCGCCGGTCGCTCGATGTCAAAGCATTGGAATGATTGTAGACTATTGCGATTCGCCCATCCTTGAGGGCGACTGCCTGGATCGATGAATTGTTGTTGGGCAACTCCGTTGGTGCCGGCGTGCTCCAGGTGATGCCGTCATCATCCGATCTGCTGCGCAGGATCTGCGCGGCAAATCGATTGCGGAAAAAGGCCACCATTCGCCCGCCGCCTTGCGGGATGATGTTCATATGGACAGCGCCGGTGCTGCCGGGCAGATCGACCATATTCCAGGTTGATCCGGCATCATGCGAGATGAGAACGGCGGCCGTATCGGCGTTGCCGGTCCAGCGCTGGCCAGGCTCGCTGATGCAGCGGAATACCGGCAACAGCCAGTCACCGTTCCGGTTGATGACGATCGGCTGACGCACGAATGTGCCGGGGATATCACAGAGGATCTCGACCGGGCCGAATGTGCGGCCGCCATCCCCGGAGATTCGCCGCTTGACGACAGCGCCATCCTGATTTCCCGAGGTCTGCGAGGTGAAAATCAGCCAGATTTTTCCATCCGGCGCCGCAAAGACCAGCGGGTTCTGCTCGGACTTCTGCGGATCGTCCGACATTTTCTCAGGCGTCGACCACGCGGTGGAACCGGCGGCCAGCCGTGACATGTAGATCGAGATATCGCCCATGCCTTCCATCGTGCCGCCAAACCAGACGCAGGTCAGCGTGCCATCGGGCAGGAAGGCGAGATTGGCGGCGTGGTTCTGCACGCAAGGCGATGGCAGGAAGGCATCGAAACGATGGTTTTCTGCCGCGTTCGAGAGGAGAACTCCGTTCATAAGCGACGGAATTTCCTCATGTTTCAGCCCGGAACCGGATGTCATGGCTCATTCCCTTACGGCAACTGCGCAAACTTGGCGGCGAGATCGGCCTGATCGGCGGCGCTTAGCGCCATCAACGGCGGACGCGGACGCGCCCAGGCTGAATTGCCGTTCTTCAGGCCAACCATCGCCTTGATCGTCGGGATCTGGACGTAGGAATTGGACAGCGAGCGATAGGCGTTGATGCGCGCCTGCGCCGTCTCGACCTCGGCTGCGCGAGCCGGATCGTTGGCGTGGTCGTAGACGGCGCGCAGCGAGTTTGCCACC
This sequence comes from Pararhizobium sp. YC-54, assembly GCF_025847205.1. GTDB lineage: Bacteria > Pseudomonadota > Alphaproteobacteria > Rhizobiales > Rhizobiaceae > Pararhizobium. The sequence goes on from NZ_JAOYTH010000005.1 coordinate 248,320, forward strand.
AGGTTGGACGTCGCGGTGATGCAGCCCGCCCCTCCCGCCTTGATCAGCGGCAACAGCAACGGATCGGCACCGGCCAGCACGGAAAAACCGGGGAATGCGGCAAGAAGCGCCTGCATATTGGCGAAATCGCCGGCCGAATCCTTGATGCCGACGACGGTATCCGGAAACGCCTCGATCAACCGGCCGATCAGCGGCAGGGTGAGCGGAATGCCGGAAACCTGGGGAATGTGATAGAGCACGACGCGCAGCCGGTCGTCGGCAATTGTCTCGATGATCCGCGCATAGGCGGCAAACAGGCCATCGTCCGATACCCCTTTGTAATAGAAGGGTGGCAGCATGACGACGCGGGTGACACCGGCGGACAGCGCATGCCGCGTCAGCTCAATCGTCTCCGGAATGGCGGCAACGCCGGTACCGGGCATCAGCTGATCGCCGGAGATCCCTGCTTTCAACGCCGCCTCGAGAATATCGCGGCGCTCGGCCGACGAAAACGAATTGGCCTCGCCGGTCGTGCCCAGCAATGCCACACCGTGACAGCCTTCGCTCAGAAGACGCTGGCAATGGGCGGTGAACAGGCCAAGATCGGGCGTATCGTTGGCATTGAGCGGCGTTGTAGCAGCGCTGTAGACGCCGGTGATCCTGTGTTTCGTCATTTTTTGCAAAACTCCTCCGCAAGCGTCCGGTCATGCCGCCGCCGTTCCTCGTTTTTTCCGCAACCATGACAAGTTGTCAAGAAAAAATCATCGCTGAAAATTTCAACAAAAAATTATCATATTGAAAAATATGAACTTTATTTCATTTTCCTCGAATGCAATAAATATGACTAAGAATTAATGTTGACATATTTACAATACCGATCCAGTGTCCAGCCTCATCATGGCGCGGCAAACTGTCAGGAACCGGCAGAAGGAGGGCGCGATGACCGCATCTATGGGAGGATCAGATGTCTAATCAGAACAATGAAGTCGGCGCGTCGCAACCGCAGATAACACGCCGTAGTGCCTTGAAACTCGGTCTCGGCACGAGCGTGGCCCTTGGCCTGTTCGGCCTGAACGCGCGCATCGTGATGGCTGAGGAAGGCCAGGTGCTGAAGGTCGCGCATCCGGCCTTCAACCAGGATTGGTCGCCTTTGCGCGGCGGTGGTCCTCCGTATCGCTGGAATTCCGCCTGGTGGGCGTCACCGATGTATTTCGACTCGAAGGGCCAATTGCACCCTTACGTCTTTACAAGCTGGGAGCCGGCCGCCGACAACAAGACATGGACGTTCAAGATCGATCCGAAGGCCGTGTTCTCGGATGGCAGCAAGATCACCGCCGAGGACGTCAAGGGCTCCTGGAACGTCTCGGCCATGCCGAACACCAAGAACCAGCGCGCCGACCAGGTGTTGAGCAAGGTTGCCGGCTATGCCGATGTCGGCGCCGGCAAGGCCAAGGAAATTTCCGGCATTGCGACGCCGGACGAAGCCACTGTTGTCGTCACCCTGTCTGAGGCCGATCCGATCTTCTTCATGCGGCTGGGCAACCATATCGCGCCGATCACCAAGGCCTCGCAGTCGCGTGGCGAAGACGGCGAGGAAGTCGCCGACTGGTACATGCCGACGAGCGACGCCGTCTATTCCGGCCCGTTCAAGCTGACCAGCATCGATCTCGATGCCGGCAAGCTGGTGTTCGAGCCGAATGAAAACTTCTTCGGCCCGAAGCCGAAGCTTGCCCGTATCGAGATCGATTCGATCGAGGACAACGTCACGGCGACGTCGCTCCTGAAGTCCGGCGAATACAATGCCCATACCGAGCTTGTCACCTCGACCATCGTCCAGGATCTGGGCGCAGGCTTCGCAGAAGGACCGCTGATCCCAACCAGCCAGCATTTCTGGTTCAACGCTGCCCGCGCACCGATGGATGATCCGAAAGTTCGCCAGGCGCTGATCATGGCTGTCGATCGCGAAGGCCTGATGAAGGCATCCTTCCCGGATGGCCCGCACAAGAAGACAGACCAGGTCATCAACTCCGTCCCCGGTGCCGACACGTCCGGCTTCGAGCCCTACCCCTACGATCCGGAAGGCGCCAAGAAGCTTTTGGCTGAATCGAGCTATGGCGGCCCTGAGCGCCTGCCCAAGCTGCTCTTCGTCGGCATTTCCGGCCCGGCGATCGAGGCTGCAGCGCAGTTCATCGCCGAACAATGGCGCCAGAACCTCGGCATCACCGCCGTCGACATGAAGCCGCAGCAGGATGCCTATGCAGGGCCTGACCAGAACGCGGTACAGATCTTCCGCGACGACGTCGGCACCCGCGTTCCCGATGCCGTGTCCTATCTTGCCGGCTCCATTGCCTCGACGTCGTCGAACGCGCAGAACAAGCTGGGCGGATACAAGAACGACAAGGTCGATAGCCTTCTGGCGGAAGCCGCCACCAAGGCGGTGGACGATCCGCAGCGTGTGGCGCTGGCGCTGGAAGCCCAGAAGGCCTTCCGCGAGGACTGGAGCTTCATCCCCTGGTATGCACAGGCGATGTCGCGCTGGGGAACTGACAAGGTCACCGGTATCGACAAGAACCTCGATTGGCAGGTCGTCGCGCCCTGGGACATCTCCGTCGCCTGAGGCGATTGCCATAACCGACATCTCCTGTGCGGGAGCGGAAACCCGCTTCCGCACAGATTGCGAATGCTGGAGTATGATTGCGGATCTTTGCCGCAGGGCAAAGCTCGAAGCATCATCCTCTTAAAACCAAGGGTGGGAGACTGCCATGCTGCGTTACATCGCGACCCGTTTCGTCGTCTGGATACCATCCGTCCTTCTGGTCATGCTCGGCGTCTATGCGCTGGCCTATTACGGCGCCGGCGACCCGATCAAGCTGATCTTCCTGCGCGCACCCGGTGACGTCGCCTACAATCCCGAACGCATCGAAGCGATCCGCGAAAGTGCTGGCCTCAATCGGCCGTTCCTTGTCCAGTTCGGCAGCTATATCTGGAACCTGCTGCATGGCAATTTCGGCAATTCGCTGAGTTCCGGGCGATCCGTCTGGGCAATGATCTCTGCCGCCGCCCCCGTTTCCTTCAAGCTGGCACTCTGTTCCGTCATCCTCACCGCCGTCGTCGCCATTCCGCTCGGGCTGATCGCAGCGCTTAACCAGAACAGCCGCACCGACTATGCCATTCTCGGCTCGGCGCTGTTTCTCTGGGCAATCCCGGCTTACGTCGCCGGCCCGATGCTGATGGTGATACTGATCATGATCCTGCCGGGCTCGGCCGTGCCCTATGGCTGGGGCGGCGTCTTCGACGTGCGCATCCTTCTGCCGCTCCTCGTTCTCTCCTTCCAGCCGATTGCGCTGATCGTGCGCCAGACCCGCGCCGCCGTGATCGAGGTACTGTCCGAGGACTTCGTCCGCACGGCAAGGGCCAAGGGTGTTCCAGAAGTCATTGTCGCGCTGCGCCATATCCTGCGCCCGGTGCTGACCCCGGTGGTCACGCAGCTTGGCCTGATCATGATTACCATCGTCAACGGCGCCATCTTCGTTGAGCTGGTCTTCGGCCTGCCCGGTCTTGGACGCCTCACCGTTCAGGCGCTGACCAATACCGACTATCCCGTCATCCTCGCCATCACCCTGATCGGCTCGTTCCTGGTGATGATCTCCAATCTGCTGGTCGATGTGCTCTATCCGCTGCTCGACCCGCGTGCCAACGATACCAGAAGGAGCCGCTGACCATGTCCGTCGTTCCCATGACCGACACCGCCGTCGAAATCGAACCGCCGGTCAGCCTGTGGCGTGACGCCTGGCACCGGCTGCGCCGCAACAAGCTCGCCGTCTTCGGTCTCGCCGTTGTGGTCATCCTTGCTTTCACGGCGGTCTTCGGACCCTATCTGACGCCTTACGATTTTCTCAGCCAGGACCTGAATTCGCGCAATCTGGCCCCGTCTTTGTCGCATCTGTTCGGCACCGACGACCTTGGCCGCGACGTCTTCAGCCGGGTCGTCTACGGCACACGGACGGCGTTTCTCGTCGCCATCGTCGTCACCTTCATCGCCGTTGTGATCGGCGTGACGCTCGGGGCATTGGCCGGCTTCTTCGGCGGCTGGCTGGACCGGATCGTCATGTGGCTGACCGACATGACGATGTCGATCCCGAACCTTCTGCTCGTCGTCGTCATTAATGCCTCGCTGAAATCGCCGATCACCAGCTGGATGGAAAGCCGTTACCTCGCGACGCTCAATCCGCTCTATCGCGAAACCATCTGGGTCGATTTCCTGCTGGTCTTCGGCTCCATGGCGCTGATCTCCTGGCCGCCCTATGCCCGCCTCGTGCGTGCCCAGGTCCTGTCGATCCGCTCGCGCCCCTATATCACCGCCGCCCAGGCGCTGGGGCTGACTAACCGCATCATCCTGATGCGTTATGTCGTGCCGAATGCGCTGGGTCCGCTGATCGTAGCAGTCAGCGCCGGTCTCGGCACCGCCATGGTTCTGGAAAGCGCCTTCTCGTTCCTCGGCGTCGGCGTCAACCCGCCGACCCCCAGCTGGGGCAACATGATCTCCGACGGTCTGCGCGTCTGGCAGCATTATCCGCATCTGCTGGCCGCCCCCGCAGCCGTTCTCGGCCTTGCTTCCGTCGCTTTCTCGTTCCTCGGCGACGGTCTCAACGATGCCCTCAATCCGCGCGGAGCAAAGTGATGATGATGGCCAACACTATCCGCCCCGAACCATCGACCAAGACCGGCGAGCGCCTGCTCGACGTCAAGGGTCTGACTATCGAGATCGAAACCCGCAACGGTCCCGCGACGATTGTCGATGGCATCGACCTGCATGTCGGCAAGGGCGAAACGCTGGGCATTGTCGGCGAATCCGGCTGCGGCAAGAGCCTGACCATGCTCAGCATGATGCGGCTTTTGCCCAACAAGATCCGCGTTACCAAGGGTGAAGCCAACTTTGCCGGGCGCGACCTGCAGACGATGTCGAATTCGGAATTGCGCAAGGTGCGCGGCGGCGATGTCGGCTTCATCTTCCAGGATCCGATGACCTCGCTCAACCCGGTGATGCGCATCGGCCAGCAGCTGGCCGAGCCGCTGATCTATCATCGCGGCATGTCGAAGGCACAGGCGCGCAAGCGGGCGGGTGAACTTCTGCGGCTGGTCGGCATTCCCGGCGCCGAGGAACGGCTGGATGCCTATCCGCACGAACTGTCCGGCGGCATGCGCCAGCGCGTCATGATCGCCATCGGCCTTGCCTGCAATCCGCAGCTGCTGATCGCCGACGAACCGACCACAGCGCTCGACGTGACGATCCAGGCGCAGATTGTCGATCTGGTGAAGGACCTGCGCGACAAGCTCGGCATGTCCGTCGTCTGGATCACCCATGATCTGGCGCTGATCGCCGGTCTCGTCGATCGCATCAACGTGCTCTACGCCGGCACCGTGGTGGAAGACGCGCCGGTCGATGCGTTGTTTGCCAATCCGAGCCATCCCTATACCCAAGGGCTGCTCGCCTCGATCCCAAAGCTCTCCGACGAGCGTTCGATCCGGCTCAGCTCCATCGGCGGCACGCCGCCGGAACCCGGCCGCCGCCCGAAGGGCTGCCCCTTCGCGCCCCGCTGTCCCCTGGTAGAATCGATCTGTCATGACAGCGTTCCGTCGCTGGAAGGCTTAAGCCAGAACGGATCACACCGCGTCGCCTGTTTCGTCGCCCAAAGAAAACTGGAGGCTGCGTGATGGCTGCCCAACCACTGATGCGCATCGAAAATCTGGTGAAACATTTCCACGTTCGGCTCGGCGCTTTTGGCGAGCGCGCTGCCACGGTGCATGCGCTTGATGATGTCAATTTCGACATTCTCGAGGGCGAGACGCTCAGCCTCGTCGGCGAATCCGGCTGCGGCAAGTCGACGACAGGTTTTACGCTGCTCAACCTGCACCGGGCCACCGAAGGCAAGGTGATCTACCAGGGCAGGAACATCGTCGAGCTCGACGAAAAGGCGATGCGGCCCTATCGCCGCCAGTTGCAGATCGTCTTCCAGGATCCCTATTCGACGCTCAATCCGCGCATGACCATCGGCGAGGCCGTCGGCGAACCGATCCTGTTTCACAAGCTTGCCACCAAGGCCGAGCTGAAGGACCGGATCGCAGCACTGCTTGCCGATGTCGGCCTGCCGCCGCGCTTTGCGTCCCGCTATCCGCACGAGCTGTCCGGTGGTCAGCGCCAGCGCGTGGCGATTGCCCGCGCTCTTGCCTGCCAGCCGAAATTCATCGTCTGCGACGAAGCGATCTCCGCCCTCGACGTTTCGGTGCAGGCGCAGATCATCAACCTGCTGCTCGATCTGCAACAGAAATACGGGCTGACCTATCTCTTCATCGCCCATGACCTCGCCGTCGTTCGCCATATCAGCGACCGCGTCGGCGTCATGTATCTGGGGCGTCTCGCCGAGCTTGCCACCCGCGAGGAGCTGTTCGAGCATCCGCTGCATCCCTATACCAAGGCGTTGCTCTCGGCCGTGCCGGAAGCCGATCCAGCCCATGAGCGCAGCCGCAAGCGGCAAATCCTGCAGGGCGACGTGCCAAGCCCGCTATCGCCGCCACCCGGTTGCCGCTTCCACACGCGTTGCCCGATTGCCATGGATATCTGCGACAAGGTGGTACCGGAATGGCGTGAGGCCCGGCCGGGCCATAGGGTTGCCTGTCATGCCGTAACGGAGGGCCTGCCGGGATGACGCTGAAGCTCGCCATCATCGCCGACGACCTGACGGGCGCGCTCGATACCGGCACGCCCTTCGTCGAAGCCGGCCTGAAGGTGGCGGTGGCAATCGACGTCGAAGTCGTGGCTGAAGCTCTCCGGCGCGAGCCAGATGTCATAGTAATCAATACAGCCTCACGGGCTCTTTCCGCCGGCGCAGCGGCGCAACAGGTGCAAGCGGCTCTTGTCGCGCTGGGAACCTCAAAACCGCCTGTTCTGTTCAAAAAGATCGATTCCCGGCTCAAGGGCAATGTCGCGGCGGAGAGCATGGCTCTTGCCGAGGCTACCGGCCGCAACCGCATCGTCGTGGCGCCGGCGATCCCGGATCAGCAGCGTTTCACGGTCGAGGGCGCCGTCACCGGCCGGGGTGTCGAGACGCCGCTGCCGGTCCGTGCGCTGTTTCCCGCCAGCGCCTTGACGATCAATATTTACGACGCCGGCACCGATGCCGACCTGGACGATCTGGTTCGGCAGACCGATTGGCCGGCCATGATCGCTGTCGGCGCGCGCGGTCTTGGCAGCGCCTTTGCCCGTTCGCTGGCGAAACCTGCCGCCATTCACCCGCACTTCCCGCCATCCACTGAAACCCTGTTCGCCTTCGGATCGCGCGATCCTATTACATCGGCGCAAATCGCCTATCTCGCCGAGCATCGGCAGCTTGCCGCGATTGCGGAGGCGCCCGCCGGCGAATTGTCAGCGGAGGATATCTGCGGGCTTCCAGCCGTGGCACGATGCTCCGGCGAGCAGATATCGATCCCCGAACAGGTCGTTTACCGCTTTGCTGATGGCATCCGCGGGGTGGTCGAACAAACCCGGCCCCACGTGCTGATGATGGGCGGTGGCGACACAGCGCTTGCTATCCTGAAGGCGCTTGGCGCCAGCGTGCTTATCCCCAATGGCGAGATCGAGGCGGGTATTCCCTGGTTTCAGATCGAAAGCGCCGACGGCCGGACAATCTGCTGCGCAGTCAAATCGGGGGGCTTCGGCAATGTCGATTCTTTGCTAAAACTCGTTCCGGAGAATCTGTTAAGTCAAAGACCGTCCCACAGGACAAGGATCGAGAAACAGGCGTGGTGAAGAAAATGGCGCAAGATGCCTCCACAATCGAAGAGCCCGGCCCAAACGCCAAGCCAGAGCGCGTCAAATCCGTGAGGCTGGTCGATCGCGTCTTCGACCAGTTGCGCGAGCGCATCCGCTCCGGCAATTATCCGCCGGACTCCCGTCTGCCGGGCGAACACGAACTGGCATCGATCATGGGCGTTTCACGTCCGATTGTGCGCGATGCACTGGGCCGCCTGCGTGAAGAGGGCATGGTCTACTCCCGTCAGGGGGCCGGCACCTTCGTCAGCGCGCTGGCATCACCCGCCACCCACCTTGCCTATTCCCCGGTCAAGACCATTGCCGATATCCAGCGCTGCTACGAGTTCCGCCTGACGATAGAGCCTGTTGCCGCTTTTTTCGCTGCCCAGCGGCGCGACGAAGCCGCCCTCCAGAAGATCGCAGCCGCCCTTGCCGACTTGCGCGAAGCGACCAGCCATCAGCTGCACCGCACCGATGCCGATTTCGTTTTCCACCGGAGCGTCACCGAGGCGGCCAACAATCATTATTATACCGCCTCCATCGAGGCGCTGAAGCCGCACATCGCCGTCGGCATGCATCTGCACGGCCTGTCGCTGATGGGACCGCGGCTCGGCCTGGAAAAAGTCTTCGAGGAACATAACGCCATTTATCAGGCCATCGCCGACGGCCGTGCGGAGGATGCTCAAAACGCCATGCGCCTTCACCTCGAAGGCTCCCGCAACCGCCTGTTTGAAGACCGTATGCTGGATCTTTCTTTCTGATCAGACCAAAAAGAAAAAAACCGGCGCTCTGTTGAACGCCGGCTTTTCATGTTGAGAAAAAACGGTCTATCGACCGCTATCAGTCTTCCAGATCTTGAACATCCTGCGCGATATTGGTGACACCGTTGGCTATACCGATCGGCCGGGCCACAAACGCCATGAATTTTGAGATATCGACGGACGGATGGCGCGATGCGTAGATAACGTCGCGGCTCTTGACCGGGAAGGTCTGTCCGACGATCAAGCTGTCGGGCTGGGTCATGTTGAGGCGGTAGACGATTGGATAACGTCCGACGCTATCCGGTGCCATGCCCTTGCGCAGCATCGCATTGAACCTTTCGGTTCCCAGCAGGCTCATGACGACATCGGGCTCTTCATAACGGAAGACGAAATAGCCCTTGGCGTCGATGGTGGTGTCATTGCCGCCGCCGGCAAGCGCCACCGCTTCCAGCAGATTGAGCTCGCTGGCGCCGAATTCGACACGTTTGTTGAGCTTGGTCGAACCGAGGACCGTGAAGGTGCGCGGATCGCGTGTCACGAAAATCTGGTCACCGGGCTGGACGTGAACATTTTCCGACGGATTTTCGATGATCGATTTCAACAGAGCGGTGCCGGTCTTCTTGCCGCGCACCAATGTAACGTAGGTTTCATAAGGCTGCGCGACCGGGCCGCCCGCCTTGGCAATGACTTCGTTGATCGTTTCGCTGACCAGGCTCAGAGGCACGACAGAGGAGCGGCCGACAGCACCCGATACAGTGACGTTGCGCGATGCAGTTGCCAGACTGGTAACGATCACATCCGGCTCGACGGCCTTTTTCACAAGCGCATCGAGAATTGTCTGGCGCGCCTGTTCCAGGGTCTTGCCTGCAAACTGAACCGGGCCGACATAGGGGATCGTCGCCATACCATTCGGCTGCACGATCAGATCCATGTTCGTCTGCTTCGAATCCGTTGTGGAAAACAGACCGTCACTTCCGGCCTCGAAGATAGTGATCTTGAGCGCGTCGCCGACGCCGATAACCACACGGCCGACACCGCCACCGATGCCGAAGCGGCGATTGAGCGCTGTTGCCACATAGTCGGAGACGAGCCGCGCCGAACGGGCATTCACATCGACAATGTCATAGGCAACTGTGTTTTGCCGGCCAATTTCCTGCGCCGAAAGACCGGCATCCTTGGTAATTGCGGAAGAAAGCGGGCCTTCGCCCGGAACTGCCTGACACCCCGTCAGAAGGGCGCAAATCAGGATTGCATTCAAACGGCTCAATTAACGCACTCCGAAATCGGCCCTGTTTTGGTATTTTGAACTACCAAAGGTGCCGCTGCATTTCTAACGACCGGAATCCCGATCGCCCCTTGAAAAGCACAATCGTTGTCCCACAACAAGCCATTCACCGACACATCCGCTCAAATAATTGGCAAGTGCGCCTTTCTGGCAATAGGTTCTTCACAACGGTTACGGCCTGTCTTGATAATTGTCTTGGACCGCAACAGGCCGCGTGTATGTTCCCACGAAAGGGTTGAAACCTCGTGAACATGATTTTAAAAATGGGGCTAATATAGCTGAGACCGAAGAAATGACGGGCCCTCCTCCCCTGATCGGGGGAGAAGTTCCAATTGCTTTTTCGCGTATCTAGTGCAATCAGCAAGATATTCACAGCAGCTCAGAGCGTTCGATAAAGTATGACAGTTGAAATCATAGGGCGCGCATGTCTCGCCCCGGGAGCAAATTCGCCGCAGGCGTTGTTTCGAATTTTGCGCCAGGGCAAATGCACCGTCACACGTATTCCGTCCGATCGTTGGGACCTTGCCCGCTTTTGGCACCCTGTCATTGGCAACCCGGGCAAGACCTACTCCTTCGCCGCTGGCGTGCTCGACAGTATCTATGATTTCGATCCGGCGGCCTTCGGAATGTCGCAGCGCGAAGCCATGTACATGGACCCCCAGCAGCGGGTTTTGTTGCAGCTGGCCTGGCGCGCTCTGGAAGATGCCAATATTTCCGTCCCGTCGCTGCATGGTGAAAATGTCGGCGTCTATATTGGCGCATCCAGCCTCGACCACGCCAATCTGACCGTCGAGGACCCGGCTGCCGCCGGTCCTTATTTCATGACGGGGAACACGCTCTCGATCGTTTCCAACCGTATTTCCCACATTTTCGGCCTGAGCGGCCCGAGCATGACGGTGGATACCGCCTGTTCGTCGTCGCTGGTTGCGCTCGACCAGGCGATGCGCGCGCTGAACGCAGGCGAAATCGACACGGCTATCGTTGGCGGCATCAACGTCCTTGCCCACCCGCTGCCGTTTGTCGGGTTTGCCCAGGCCCGCATGCTTTCCCCGGAGGGGCTCTGCCGCGCCTATGACAATGACGGCGCCGGCTACGTCCGCGCCGAGGGCGGTGTCGTGTTCGTTCTGCGCCGTTCCGACAGGGCACGGCAGGAAAAGGACCGCAGCTACGCCAAGATCGTCGCGACCGGCGTCAATTCCGCCGGGCGCACCAACGGCATTTCACTGCCGTCGCGCGAGGCTCAGGCCAATCTGCTGCGCTCAATCTATGAGGGCAACAATATCGATTCCAACCAGGTTGCCTTCGTCGAAGGCCACGGGACCGGCACCAAGGTCGGCGACCCCTCCGAAGTCTGGTCAATCGGAACGGTGATCGGCGCCAACCGGCGTGCGCCGGTACCGATCGGCTCGATCAAATCGAATATCGGCCATACGGAGCCGGCGTCCGGTCTGTTCGGCATGCTCAAGGCCGTCATGGCGCTTGAAAACAACTACCTTCCAGCGTCGCTGCATTTCGAAACGCCGAACGAGAACATCGATTTCGATGGGTTGAATGTGCGCGTGACCGCAAACCCGATCGAACTTTTGCGCGGCAAGCGCGCGCGGCTTGCCGGCATCAACTCCTTCGGCTTTGGCGGCGCCAATGCCCACGTCGTCATCAGCGATCCGGACCCGGTTCAGGACGACCGCAGCCGCAACAACGCCACCGGCCATGTTTTCATGGCAAGCGCCCACACCGTGGGCAGCCTCGAGGAATTGCTGAAGTCGTACAAATCGACCTTTGCCAAGGCCTCCAAGGACGAGGCGCGCACCATCATCGCCGCGTCCGGCGCCAATCGCACGCAGATGCGCCACCGTTTTGCGGCGCGCAGCGACCATCCTGAAGACATCATTCGCGCCATTGCCAGCCACCTCGAAAAGCCGGCGTCCGATATCGGCGAAGCCGGCGAAGCGGTGACGAAGGATGCGAAGGTTGCCTTCGTCTTCTCCGGCAACGGCTCGCAATGGGCCGGCATGGGGGTCGAGGCCTTCCGCGAAAACCTGCATTTCCGCCAGTGTTTCACCTCTGTGAGTGCACTGTTCAAATTCCATTCGGACATCGTGCTGACCGATCTGCTGACCGATCCGGATCTGGACAAGAAGCTGTCCGACACCAAGTTCGCCCAGCCGCTGCTGTTTGCCGTCCAGGCCGCACTGTCGGATTCGCTCGTTGCCATGGGCATCAAGCCAACGGCCGTGTTCGGTCATTCCGTCGGTGAAATCGCTGCAGCCTACGCTGCCGGCGCTCTATCGCTCGTCGATGCTGTCTCGATCGTTGCCAAGCGCTCGCTGCACCAGGATTTGCTGGCTGGCCAGGGCACAATGGCAGCCGTCATGCTCGGCGAAGAGGCTGCAAACGCTTTCGCCAAGTCGCGCGGTCTCGAGCACGTCTGTGTCGCCGCCATCAATGCGCACAATTCGGTGACGATTTCCGGCCCGGCGCAGGAGGTTTCCGCCTTCCGCGATGCCGCGCGCAAGGCGAAGATCCCCGTTCAGATTCTCGATATCAACTATCCGTTCCATCATCCGATCATCGATCGCGCCAAGAAGGCCTTCCTCGCCGATATCCCGGACATCGCGCCGCGCAAATCGGAGCTTGCCTATCTGTCTACCGTCACCGGCGAGCGGATGGACGGCACGCAGCTTGATCCGGACTACTGGTGGAAGAACGTCCGCGAGCCGGTCCGCTTCCAGGCAGCGACCGAAGCAGCCATCGAACTCGGCTGCAGCCTGTTCATCGAAATTTCGCCGCGGCCGATCCTCTCGTCCTATCTCAAGGAAACCGTCAAGCAGGCATCGATCCCCGGCATGGTCGTCCCGACCTTGCTGCGAGATGTCGGCGAAAAGGGCCAGGACCCCATCTCTCGCGCCATGGCGCGTGCGATCGCCCATGGCGCCGCATTCGACGAGGCACGCCTGTTCGGCAAACGCAATGCGTTCGTCCGCCTTCCGAACCTGCCGTTCGAACAGACCGAACTGCGCCCGGCATCGACAAGCGATGCGACAGACCTGTTTGGCCGCGGCTCCAAGACCCCGTATACGCTGGCAGGCTGGCGAGCCGATCTCAACAGCGGCAGCTGGAAGAACCATATCGACGCACATCTGTTCCCTGATCTTGCGGAGCACATTGTCGACGGCAAGGCCATCCTGCCCGGCAGCGGCTTCATCGAGATCGCCATCTCCGCCGCGCAGCAATATTATGGCACCACAGAGGTCGACATCACCAATCTGGAGATTGTCCGGCCGCTGGAGCTCGCCGACAACCGGATGATGGAACTTTCGACCATCCTGTCGCCAGAAACCGGCGATATCGAAATCCGCTCCCGCGAGCGTCTTTCGGAAGACGATTGGGCGGTGCATGCGGTGGCAAGAAGCCGCAAACCGATTCCCACCGACGGGGTCACCTCCGGGAACGCCTTTGCCGGCCTTGAAAAAACGGCAACCGTAACGCCTGCAAAAGCCTATGAAACGGCCCGTCACTTCGGTCTGGATTATGGTCCACGCTTCCAGTTGATGGCAAAGGCCGTCTCCTATGGCGACCGTTTCATCGACGTCGAGCTGAAAGATCCGGAGAGTGCAGGTAACCCCTTCGTCTCCTACAGCCTCAATCCGATTTCCGTGGATGCGACCTTCCACGGGCTGGTAGCCTTGTTTGACCGCTTTACCGGCGAAGCCGGCGGCGCACCCTATATTCCGGTGCGCTTCGGCTCCGTGCGGCTGACCAATTCCGGCCTGACCGTCAAACGCGCCCTGGTCGAGATCCAGCGCATCAGCGCCAATTCGATCAAGGCAACGTTCCGCTTCTTCGGCAAGTCCGGAGAAGTCATCGCAACATTCGATGATTGCCGGTTCCGCCGGACGTATCTGCGCCAGCACAAGACGCTGGACATGCTGTCCTTCCACTATGAGGCAGTCCCGTCCGATCGGGCTGCGCCGCTTGCGACGCTGACAAGCCCGAATGCACTGCCCCTGCCGCTGCTTGCTAGAGCAGACGAGAACGGCATCGACAATACGACGCTTCTGTTCAACGCGGCGATCTACCGGGCCTGCCACGAAATCGCTCTCAAGCTTGGCAAGGGCACGGCCAAGGTCGATACAAGGTCACTTCCGGGCGATTTTGCATTCCGCTGCTTCCTCGCCAATTGCCTCTATGTTCTGGAAGACGCAGGCCTGTGCGAACACAAGGGCGGCAGCTGGAAGATAGCGGCCGAATTTTCGCTTCCTCCCGTCGGTGACATCCTCAAGGAACTCTATGGCGAACGCTCGGAGCGTGCCGTGGAGGCCGTGCTGATCAACAATTCCTACGCTGAAGCGCTTGATAGAATAGACCGCCTTTTTGCCTCAGAGATATCGGGCAACGAGGCTGAAGTGGCTGCCAAGCCGCAAGGCTTCATCAGCGACGCAACGCTCGACCACCAGACCGTTCACTCCGAATCCACCCGCCAGCGCATGGATCTGGTTCTGGCGGCGGTCGAAAAGGCACTCACCAGCGAAAACGGCAAAACCGACCTGCGGATTGTCGAAGCAGGCACCGTCTCTGCCGGTTTCACCCGCAAGCTCGCAACACTGGCTGCAAAATACAGCGCCAGCCTGATCGTTGTCGAACCGCGCGAAAATGCCCAGCGCAATCTGGAGATCGCCTTCGAGGAAGACGCCCATGTCCGCGTTCTGAAGAAGGACGCGTTCGCCACACTTCCGGTTTTCGATCTCGTTGTCAGCGCGTCGGATACTTTTTTCACGCTGATCGATGAAGACGGTGCCATTCGCAACGCACTGCGCGTCTGCCTGCGTGAAAATGGGGCGCTTGTCGCTGCGGCCAATGCGCCGACAGTGTTCAGCGACTTTGCTTTCGGATTGACCGAGAGCTGGTTTGCCCGCACCCAGGCCGTCGAGTTTCCGATCGGCAAGCTGGCAACAGTCACGCAATGGCAAAAGGATCTGACCGACCTTGGCCTGCGCGACATCTCTGTCGAAGACCGTGAATTGCCGCATGGCAACATCATCACCGTCGAAGCGCGAGGTGGCCAGTTTACCGAGGCCACCCAGGCGGCCGAGGCGCAGCCTGCAGAGATTGCAAGGCCGGTTCTTGTCCTGCATGAAGGCAGCGTTTCGAGCCTGCATAACCAGCTCCCCTCGGGGGATGCCATTCAGGCACCGCTTATCCAGGTGCAGTTGACGGGCGATTTTGAGGCCGACAAGGATAAGATCGGCGAAGCGATCGCGGGATTGAACGACAAGCCGGTACGGGCGGTCTATCTGTCCGCCCCGACCGCGGCGGACCGCAGCCAGGATTCGGCTGCCCTGCAAAATCGCGTCCTGTCGCTCAGCGCCTTTGCCGAAGCATTGCGCCAGCATTATGCACATGCCGAGCCTGCAGCCGATCAGCGGCCCTGCCTGGTAATCGCTGCTCAAGGTGGCGCACCCGTCACGTTGAGCACGCGCGACAAGGATGTGTCCGGTTCAAGCGTCAATAGCGGCCTGTGGGCATTCGCCCGCGTGCTTCAGAACGAATATGATTTCCTCGATATCCATTCGCTCGATTTCACCGGACCCAGGGCCGGAGCCGGCAACCAGCTTGCGGCAGCGATCTCGATGCTGGGCGATACCAGCGGAAACCGCGAATGGCTGCTGGACGGAGAGAGCGGTATCCTCTCGGAAATCAGGGCCGTACCCGGCCCGGTCGATCAAGGTTTGCGCAAGACCACCGACTTCAAGGCCGCGACCATCCGCCAGCGTGTCGCCTCGCAGGTCGGCAGCATTGCCTGGGAACAATCTGAAATCCCGCAGGCAGGCCCGGACGATGTCGTCGTTGCGGTCGCTGCAACCGGCCTGAACTTCCGCGACGTCATGTGGGCGATGGGCCTTCTGCCGGAAGAAGCGCTGGAAGACGGCTTTGCCGGAGCAACGATCGGCATGGAGCTTTCCGGCCATGTCGTCGCCATCGGCAGCAGTGTCAGCGACCTTTCGGTCGGCGATGCCGTGATGGCGATCGCGCCCGCGGCATTTTCCACCCATGTGGTCGTGTCACGATCGGGTGTCGCCAGACTGCCGGAGACCGTCAGTCCCGTTGCGGCGGCAACCGTTCCGGTTGCTTTCCTCACTGCCTATTACGCGATGATCGAGCTCGGCCGCATTCGCGCCGGCGAAACGATCCTGATCCACGGCGCTGCCGGCGGTGTCGGCCTTGCAGCGTTGCAGGTCGCCAAGCTTTCCGGCGCCAAGGTGATCGCCACGGCGGGAACGCGTGAAAAGCGGCGTTTCCTGAAGATGCTCGGCGCCGATCACGTCTTTGATTCACGTTCGCTGGCCTTCGTCAACGACATCCTTGGCGTCACTGGCGGCGAAGGCGTGGATCTGGTCCTGAACTCGCTGTTTGCCGAAGCCATGGAACAGAGCCTGTCGCTGGTAAAGCCATTTGGCCGCTTCCTCGAACTTGGCAAGCGTGACTACTACGCCGACAGCAAGATCGGCCTTCGGCCGTTCCGGCGCAACATCAGCTACTTCGGCATCGACGCCGATCAGCTTCTGGTCAACGCACCGGACCTGACGAAGCGGATTTTCACCGAAATCGGTGCGCTGTTCGAAGAAGGCAAGCTTGTGCCTCTTCCCTACCGCGCCTTCGGTTTCGACGAAATCGGCAACGCCTTCCGCCTGATGCAGAACGCCGGCCATATCGGCAAGATCGTCGTGCTGCCGCCTGTTGCCGGACGCGATGAAGTTTCCAACAAGCCCGCTGGGCGCATGTCGGTCGATAGCCTCGGCGTGCATCTGGTCGTTGGCGGCATCGGCGGGTTCGGTCTGGCGGCTGCCAGCTGGCTGGTCGACAAGGGCGCGCGCAACATCGCGCTCGCCACGCGCCGCGGCATTGCCGACATCGAGACGCTTGAAGCGATCAAGCGCTGGGAAAACATGGGCGTCTCGGCGACCATCCACGCCTGCGACGTGACGGACGAGGCTGCAGCGGACACTCTGCTGAAAACGCTTCGGCAGATCGGTCCCCTGAAGACCATCGTTCACGCCGCCATGGTTCTCGATGACGCGTTGATCAACAATCTCAGCCGCGAGCGCAACCGCCCGGTCATCGACGTGAAGGCGCAGGGCGCCGCCGTTCTCGACCGGTTGACACGCGCCGACGCGCTCGAACACTTCATCATGTTCTCGTCGGCAACGACATTGGTCGGCAACCCCGGCCAGGCCAATTACGTGGCCGCCAACGGCTATCTCGAGGGCCTTGCCCGTGCCCGCAGGCTTGAAGGCCTGCCGGGTCTCGCCATCGGCTTCGGCGCGATCGCCGACAAGGGCTATCTGGCGCAGAACACCGAGGTCAACGATCTGCTCTCCAAGCGCATCGGCAAGACGGCGCTGAAGGCACAGTCCGCCCTCGACCAGGTCGAGAGCTACATCCGCTCCGATCCGGGCACTGTCGATGCCGCCGTGGCAATGGTTTCGGAACTCGACTGGGCGGCTGCACGCAACCTGCCTGTTGTCCGCAATGCCCTTTTCGAGGTCATCCTGCGAACAGCCGATCAGCATTCCACCGGTGGCGACGGCACGACCATGGATCTTGTGGCGATGATCGATGGAAAATCGGCGCAAGAGGCCGAAGATATCCTCTATGACCTGGTCGCCAGCGAAATTGCCGCTATCCTGCGCGTGTCGAAGGATACGATTTCGCGCAACAAGGTTCTGAAGGAAATCGGTCTCGACAGCCTGATGGCCGTGGAACTGGGGATCAGCTTCCAGCAGAATACCGGCTTTGACATGCCGCTGAGTGGCGTTGCCGACAATACGACTGTTGGCGATGTCGCACGCAAGCTTTATGACAAGGTCAGCAAGCGGGATCACGGCAGCGACGAAGACAGCGAGCCAGCCGACAACAAGATCGTCAACGAGCTCGCCCAGCGCCATACCGGCACCGGTACGGAGAAGGCAGCGAGCCAATGAGCAAGAACGAGGAACGCAACAACGTTTCGAAGATGAACAGCAGCCTGAAGGAAAATCTCGTGGACAAGATGCGCAGCGCGCATCAGTCTTCCGAGCGGAACCGCATGGCACGTTCCGAACGCGACGTTCCTCCCCCGGTCAGGCGCAAGCAGACGCGGTTCGAGGATTTGCCGGAATATAAGCAGGTCCAGACCCAGAAGATGGCCAGTGAGCAGCTGGGTATCGACAACCCCTTCCACCGGGCTCACCAGACGGCAGCCGGTGCGACGACGGTGATCGACGGACGCAAGCTGATCAATTTCGCATCCTATGATTATCTCGGCCTCAACCGGCATCCGCATGTTCTGGCCCAGGCCCGCGATACCATCAACACCTTCGGCATCTCGGCATCCGCCAGCCGGCTCGTGGCAGGCGAGCGCCCGGCCCACGCCGAACTGGAAGAGCGCATCGCCGCTTTCTACGGCGTCGAAGCATCCGTCTGCTTCGTCAGCGGTTATCTGACCAATGTCACGGCGATCAGCTGTCTGATGGGTCCGCAGGACCTCGTCGTGCATGACGAGTTCATTCACAACAGTGCACTTGCCGGTATCAAACTGTCCGGTGCCACCCGGCGCCTGTTCAAGCACAATGACGCAAACGACCTGGAACACGTACTGCGCACGGTTGCCGGGGAATATCGCCGCATCCTGGTGATCGTCGAGGGCGTCTATTCGATGGACGGCGATATCGCCAACCTGCCGGCGATCATGAAGCTCAAGGCCGAATACGGTTTCTGGCTGATGGTCGACGAAGCTCATTCTCTCGGTATTCTCGGCAAGCGCGGCAAGGGCACGTTCGAGCATTTCGGCATCGACCCCCGCCAGGTCGATATCTGGATGGGAACGCTCTCCAAGACGACATCGAGTTGCGGCGGCTATATCGCCGGCAGTGGCGCTCTGGCAGCTGTGCTCAAGGCAACCGCCGGCGGTTTCGTCTATAGCGTCGGCCTCGCGCCCGTCCTGACCGCATCCGCCATCGCAAGCCTCGATATTGTCGAAAGCGAGCCGGAACGCGTGGCGGCCTTGAGACGCAACGGGTCGCTTTTCCTGAAGCTTGCCCAGGAAGCCGGCCTCGATACGGGCCTGAGCGCGGGCTTCTCGGTGGTTCCGGTTCTGGTCGGTGACTCGCTCCGTGCTGTACAGCTGTCGAACGATCTCCTTGCGGCCGGCATCAACGCCTTGCCGATCATCCATCCCGCGGTTCCGGAAGGAATGGCGCGTCTGCGGTTCTTCATCACCAGCGAACATACCGAGGAACAGATCCGCCAGACGGTGGCGATGACGGCTGAAAAGCTCAAGGATCTCACCGAGCGGAATTTCGGTCTCGCATCGATCGATGTCCAGCAGATGATGAAGATGCTGGCCTCCCGATAAGTCCGGTGAGCGGCTACTCCACGAACCGGACCGGTCTTGCGGCATGACTCATGTGATCATTACGGGCGGCTCGAGCGGGATAGGTTTGGCGCTGGCACGCATTTACGCCGCACGCGGCGCGCGCATATCGCTTCTGGCACGCTCCCTGCCGGCACTCGAGGCGGCCAGGACCGAACTTGCCAAAGGCCGTAGCGAAGACGCGATCCGCATCGAAAGTGCCGATGTTGCCGACGAAGATCAGACATTGGCCGCAATCCGCAAATGCGAAGACGCCTTCGGCCCCTGTGACATCCTGATCACCTCGGCGGGAATTGTCGAACCCGGACGGTTCGACACGCTGTCGTCAGCTGCCTTCAATCGTCAGCTCCAGACAAACCTTTCCGGCAGCGTCCATGCGGTGCGCGCTGTGTATGCGGGGATGAAAGAACGGCGTGCCGGCCGGATCATGCTGGTATCGTCCGGCGCCGGCTTGATCGGCATCTATGGCTATACGGCCTATTGTGCCTCGAAGTTTGCCCTGCACGGTTTCGCCGAGGCTCTGCGCTCGGAAGCAAAACCGCATGGCGTCTGCATTTCCGTCTGCTTTCCGCCCGATACCGAAACGCCGCAGTTTTCCCGCGAACTGGAACAGCGCCCGCTTGAAGCAGCAGTGGTCATGGGACGGGTTGCTCCATGGTCCTCCGCTACTGTTGCGCTCCGCATTGCGCGCGCCATCGACAAAGGTAAATTCGAGGTGTTTTTCGGCTGGTCGCTGTGGGCGCTCGGACGTTTGGGCTCCGCGGTCAAACCGGTTCTCAACTGGTGGTTCGACCGGGCCATCCAACGAATAAGCGGCCGGCACTGAACGGGTATGGCCTGCTTGTATCCGCCGCAAATAGGATTTAATACCAAGTCTCGCTCTGTCGCGGCGGTGCATGACGCGTTGGCGACCGATGAAAGATCGAAGGTATCCGTTTGGCGTTGACGTCGCTCCACATGCACTACCATCCGGTAACGCTGACCTTCCTCTGCTACGCGCTGGCCTGTGCAGTCATCCTGTACACGGACAAGTTTGCCTTGCCCGCACGCGAACGCCGCAGACACCGGCCGCCGTTCAGCCGCCGGCGTGCGACTGTTGATATGCTGTCGCGCCTGCCGATCATTGCCCTCGTCTTTGCAGGCTTCTTTGCGATTTCCTGGCGCCCGCTCTATGCAAGCGCCGGCGCCATGAGCTTCTTCGTCATCTTCACCGGCATATCCCGGGCCAAATACAAATTCATTCGCGAACCTCTGGTCTTTTCGGACATCGCCCTGGTCGCCGACGTATTCAAGTACAAGTCGATCTTCTACGCCAACTCGCTCAATATCGTTTTCTGGGTAGTCGCCTTCCTGTATGTCTTCGGCGTCTCGGCGCTGTACATGTATTTCGAGCCCAGTGTCCTGCCCGCCAGCCACAAGCTCCTCTGGATCATCCTGATGATCCTGGTCGCCGACCTGCCCTGGATCTTGTTGTTCTACGGCCCTGTCAACCGGCCGGTGGCTGACTTCGTGCAGCACCTTGTCGGCAAGCCGAACGTCAAGGTCAGCACCATCCGATTCGGAACCTTCGCGTCCGTCATCTTCCATTTCATCCTCTGGCTCGGCCGGCGCCGCGAAAAGATCGTTGCCGAGCTGCAGGAACGCTTCTTCGCCGCCGTCCACGACCTGATCGGTCACGACGCCGACAACAAGGCGCCGCTGGTCATTGTCTGGCAGTCGGAATCCTTCATCGACATGCGCCATTGCGGGGTAGACAGCATCAAGCTGCCGGCCATCGACAGGCTGCAGAAGCTTGCCGTGCAATGGGGCCGCCTGGCAACGGTCTTCGAGGGTGGCTACACGTTGCGCACGGAGTTCGCAGTGTTGAGCGGCCTGGTTCCCGACGATCTGCATATCGATGCAAGTTATCCCTACCTGCGGGCGAGCCATTATACCGACGTCGTCTGGCCGACGAAGCTGAAGAATGCGGGCTGGAGCACGCATTTCATGCACCCGTATGACCGGACGTTTTTCCTTCGCCACAAAGCCATGCCGCAGCTCGGCTTCGAAAAGATGACCATGCTCGATGAATTCGAGCACGATCCGGCCCGCGATGGCCCCTATGTCTCGGACGCTGCGTTGACCAGAAAGGTCATCGCCGAGGTGGAAAGCCAGACGGACGACAAGGGCAGCTTTCTCTTCGTTGCATCGATGGCCAACCACGGGCCGTGGGAGCCCAACCGCGTCGAAGGAATGGCCGATCCTGTGGCGATCTATCTCGATATCCTGCAGCAGTCCGACAAGGCGCTGGGTGAACTTGTCGACCATCTGAACAGGCTCGACCGCCCCGTCTGGATGGTTTTCTACGGTGACCACGCGCCGCTGCTGAAATCCTTTGCCGACCCCTTCCCCGATCCCCGCACCGATTATTTCATCGTCCCCCTGGCAGCCGCGCGCACACCGCAGAATGCTCCGTCGTTTCCGCGTAATGAGGAACCGTGGAAACTGCTGGAAGCCATGCTGAAACATGCCAATCTGCACAGGGATGATCTGCGATAGTGCCGGCGCTCTTCTCAAAGGTTCGGTGACGATGGCATTGCAAAATGCACCGGAGCGGCGCGTCTTCCTCTTCCTGCAGGGCCCATCCTCGCCCATCTTTGCCAAGATCGCCGACCGGCTGGAGATCATGGGTCATGAATGCCTGAGGATCAACCTCAATCCTGGCGACCAGATCTTCTGGCGGCGCAAGGGCGGCTATAATTACCGCGGCCGGGGCGGAAACGCCTGGCATGCCCATGTTGGCGCCTTCATGGATCGGCATGCGGTCACCGATCTCGTCCTGTTAGGCGAGGAGCGTCCCTACCATCTCGTTGCACTCGAAGCTGCCAGGAGCCGGAAGATAGCGGTTTCAGTTGTCGAGATGGGCTATCTGCGGCCGGACTGGCTGACGGTCGAACGCGATGGAATGTCGTCCAATTCGCACTTTCCCAACGATCCCCAGCAGATCGTCGATGCGGCCCGTACCCTTGCCGAACCGGACTGGAAGAGACGTTATACGCAGAGTTTTGCTGCCGAAGCGGCCTACGACCTTCTCTACAATCTGCCGAACGTTTTCCTGTGGTTCCTCTTTCCGCACTATCGCCGCCACGCCCTGTTCCATCCGTTGGCAGAGTATGCCGGCTGGGTGATGCGGCTGGCGGGTAGCAAGAAAAGAAAATTGGATGCAGCAATGCGTGTTGAGCGCGCGCTTACCGGCGACGCCCCGTTTTTTGTCCTCCCGTTGCAACTGCAAACCGATTTTCAGCTGCGATCACATTCGCCCTACACCGATCAACGCGAGGCAATCACCGAGGTGATCACCTCCTTCGCCACCCATGCCCCGCGCACGGCCCAACTGATTGTCAAAATACACCCGCTCGACAACGGGCTCATCAACTGGCGGGCCCATGTCGAGGCGTTGGCAACCAGACTTGGGATTGGCGGGCGCGTGCAGTTTATTGATGGCGGCGACCTGAACGCGCTGCTGGGCAAAACCGTCGGCGTCGTCACGATCAACTCCACCGTCGGGCTCCATGCCTTACAGCTCGGCAAACCCGTGAAGGTGCTGGGAACGGCCGTCTTCGACATTGCTGGCCTCAGCGATCAGACAGAGCTTGATCAGTTCTGGGCAGCTCCGGCACACCCCCGGGAACCGGTCCGGACCGCCTTTTTCCGTCTGCTTGCGGCGGCAATCCAGGTCAGGGGCAATTTCTACTCGGCGGCTGGCACGGATGCCGGCGCGGAGGCGATCGCGGAAAGACTGCACAACCGATCGGTCAATCAGCCCGGCGGCTTCGTCGATCCCCCTCCGCGCAAGAAACCGTCAAAAATCAGTCTTCGTCCTCATTGACCGGCTCGGCGGCACGCCAGGCGTCCATTTCCTCCCGGGACCAACGGTGCTTGCGTCCCCGGCTCCATGTAACATCGCGCTTGACGATCGCTGCGGGCGTTCCGGCCAGCACGACGCCGCTTTCACTGAAAGCCTTGTTAACAAAGGATTTGGCCCCGACGATACAATCCTCCGGGATCACCGTCCCCTTGTTCAGAATGGAACCGAGACCAACCCAGACGTGATCGCCGACCACGACCGATGCGGCCCGGTTAAGCCGCCGGCCGTCTCTGCGCCGGATCAGCGCGTGGGCATCACTGGTGCGCACCTCTATACCCCGGGAAAACATGCATCCGCGCCCGATTGTGACGTCACATCGCTCAAGAGAGAGAACATAGACTGACTCGAAAGTGGTTCCCTCACCCACGGTCACGGTCTGATTGGATCCCTTGACCATGAACTCGCCTGCCAGACGGCAATTGTCACCGATCAGAATCCGGTTGCCCTGCCCCCGAACGGTAATATGCCCTGTGAAAGAGGATGTCTTGGGGAGCTCAACCCGGTTCTGGCTGCCATAGAGACGCACCGTCGCAATCAATCGGCCTTTGGCATCGACGATATTGTCATGCCCCCAATCGAGCTGAATGGCGAAGGGCTTGAAGAAACGAACGCGCGGCAGAGACTTGATAAACTGGCAGGCCTTCGCGAAAAAATTCATTATTGACTACCGGGCAGGCCTCATTCGGGCCGGCGCTTAAGCGCTACGGAAATAAACCTTGATGGGTCAGCGGCTGTACAGAAAATCAGAAGAACCGGGCCAAGCAAGCGTGCCTGCCCGACCTGAAGCAATTCTCGATTGTCGTTCGAAACTAGGTGCGGTCGCGAATATTATAATAACCCATGACAAAAACAGCCCATGCGAAGAGCAAGCCCAGCGCCACCAGGAATGAATTCAGGAAGCGTGCGGGGTACTGTGCCAATTGCGAAAGCGTTGGCTCGATGAAGACTGCAAGGTAACGCTGCTTGTTGTTCGCATCGATGCGCGCCTTTTCGAGGCTGCTCAGGGATGCGGTGTAGGCACGCTCGGCGAATTCGCGCTCGGTTTCCAAAATTTCGTATTTCTGAATCCGGCCGGCAACATCACCGTTGGCTTCCGTGGATTGGCCGTCTGCGCTCCCGCTCCCCAGGCGCTGGCGCTCGGATGCAAGCTGCTCCTCGACGCTGGCAATACGCGCCTTCAGCACACGCATGCGCGGCGTGTCGTCGCTCATTTGCGATTTCGCCGTTGCGAGATCGGCATTCAGCTGCACCAATTGGGCCTCCAGTCCGCCAATCAATTGAGCCGCGAGCTTGGCACCTTCCACTGGGTCAACTTCCTGCGAGGCATCGCGATACTGACGCACGGCCACGCGCGCCTTGGCAAGACGGTTCTCTGCAAGGTGCATTTCATCCTGCGCGGCCTTGAGGACACCGTCACGGGCCGATGCGGAGAGATCGTTGATCAGGGCTTCACCCTGCTGAATGACGAATTTGGCAATCTCCTGCGATTGCTGGGGATCAAATGCCTTGACCTGCAACTGCATGATTCCCGACGCATGATCGAAATTGATGTCGATCATGCTGCGCCAATACTCAAGCTTGTTTTCCACTGGCAGGCCGGGCGCCATTCCGTAGAAGTAATCCAGGCCCCGCGCTGCGTAGATTTTTTCGAGATCGAATTTCTTCTCGACTTCGGTCAGCATCCTTTCACTACGAACGAAATCCATCAGAATGTAGCTATCGGAGACCGTATTGCCCGTCGATGCCTGCGAAAACATCCCGAGAATATCGGGTGCGCTGGCTGCCTCGATGCTGCGAACCGAAAAGGACGCCGAACTATGATACTGATCGGAGGCGACGAAGACCATATAGACCGATGCCAGCACGGCGGGAAATGCGACGAAAGCCAAAAGGCTGCCGATGATCATGGCATGACGCAGCCGGATCGAACTCAGCCAACCCCGTTTTGTGACTTGATGGGTGATGACCTTGTGGAGCTTGTTGGGAGCTTTCGCCTTTAGCTTTGGCGCCAGCACACGATCATCGTTTCCAAGCAGCCCTTCAAGCAGGTGTACGCTTTTCGACTTGACGACATCCGTGTTTTTCAGCCGATCCACAGCCCCATCCTTTTGCGCAGCCCCTGGAGCCGCATTCCCGATGGTTGCCATTTATCGTTCCCTCATATTGCCATTGTGAGCGCGGATCGCGTCTTCAATATCATCATAATAGGTTAATTTGCCATTTTCCATAACCACCCCGCAATCACAATAATCGCGAATGGTCGAGGTGCTGTGAGACACCATGATCACATCGGAATCCTGAAGCCTGCTTTCGAACACGACTTGGCACTTCTTCTTG
Source organism: Pararhizobium sp. YC-54 (assembly GCF_025847205.1). GTDB lineage: Bacteria > Pseudomonadota > Alphaproteobacteria > Rhizobiales > Rhizobiaceae > Pararhizobium. The sequence continues at coordinate 273,811 of NZ_JAOYTH010000005.1, forward strand.
AAGTTCGTATCCCCGACAGCGGTAATCTCATCGACGAGATAATAGTCAAAATTGACGCCCATGCTCAATCCAAAAGCAAGACGGGCCTTCATCCCGGAGGAATAGGTCCCCACCGGCGCCTTGAAGAACGGCCCCAGATCGGCAAAATCCTCGACATAGGCGATCAGTTCACGGGTATCCACGCCATAGATGCGCGCAACAAAGCGAACATTCTGCTCGCCTGTCATGGTCCCTTGAAAGCTCCCCTGAAACCCGAGCGGCCAGGAAATCTTGCCCTTGCGGATGATCCTGCCGCTATCCAGCCTGATCGTACCGGCAATCAGCCGAAGCAGCGTGGATTTTCCTGCACCGTTGCGGCCGAGCAGGCCAATGCTCTTTCCTCGCTGCAAAACAAGCGAAGCGCGATCAATGATCGGCTTTTTGATGCCTTTCGTGCGCGCGAACTTGGTCGCTTGCTCAAGCCTGATCATTATTCACTTCTCAACAATGCGGACGATGACGTGAACAACAGCATTCCAATAAACAATGTCAAAAATGCGAAAGTATAGGCATAGGGCATATCAAGGCCCACCGCCCGATATTCACTGTAGAAACCCACCCGAAACTGCATGACCACATGGACAAGCGGATTGAAAAGCACCACTTCCCTATAGGGGTGCGGGATAGCGTCGGGAAGGAAGAAGACGCCGGAAATCAGAAAAAGAGGCCGGTTGACGATACTGAATACCTGCTCATACAGCGCGTATTTCAAAAACATGACATTGTTAATTAACGCCATGCCAAGCCCCAGGGTGCTTGCGACAAGAGCCGCTTCGATGATTGGCGGCCAGGACAGCTCGATAGGCGTGCGCATCCACGCGACAATAACCCCGAGAACAACGATCGCCACGACCGCCGTCGTGCCCAGTTGCAGGAAATATCGGGCAACGATCGTGTCAACCGGCGCCACACTGGGGTAACTGAGCAAGGACCTGTTCGCCTTGACCGCGCCGTTCAAATAGGTCGCCATCGCCTGGTAGAACTGGAACCCGATATAGCCGGTTGCGAAGAACAATGGGAAACTGACGCCCAGGGCGGGCGCGCGCGCTATAGCCTGAAATATGATCGTCATCAGGAACACGTGCGCGGCCGGATCGAGCAAGGCCCAGACATAGCCTCCCGGCTTGCTGCCGAACCGCGCTTCCATTTCGCGAATGAGCAAGGCAGCGACAACCCGCATATGTGTTAAGACATGTTCCAAAACTCTGGCTACTTTCTAACCGCAGACGCAAGGACACAGGCCGCGGCGGCCCGCATCCGGCACAGGATATAGCTTGTGTATCTAGCTCTTACTCTCTTGAAGGCAATTTTCAAGTTGCTGAACAATCAACTCCGCCTGGCGCCGGCTTCACACCATCGATGGGACAACTATCCAAATGGATAGACGATGCGTCCAATGAACCTGAACATCGGGTTGGACAGCTCCCGGAAGAACTGGATCGGGTCTTGCCGGAACGTCTTTGCATCATCGCTATTGCCAACTTTGGAGATGATCAGCGCGAGGGGCGGCGTTATCAAATGCCGCCAGCCGAGAATGCCGTAGGGGCCCCACGCCCGCCACTGCGGACCCGCAGGTTGCCACGGTGGCTCTGTTTCCCTTGCTGCCGCGAAGTACCGGGATACCCCCTCCACCGTTTCCTCAAACGACAGACTCTTGCCGCTCTCAGGATCAAAATAGCGCGGATACAAAAGATAGGCGCCCGCAAACAGCGCTTCGATGGTGAGGGTTCGGCCGCGGCGTTCATTGGGCTGGCGATCGTCCGTCAACCCCCAGCCGGCATAGAACGGGCACCCATAGGTGGTCACTTTCAGGCCTCGAAGCAAGGCCTCGAAGCCGGCAAGCGATGTGATTGTATAAACGTGGTCGACAGTCTCTAACGCCTGGCTCATGGAGAGCGGTTGCGTGACGATCTGGCAGAGATGCCGGACATCCTGCGGATCGGACTGCGCAAGGCGAACACGGTTGAGAATATCCGGATGCGGCTTGTAGATGATATGCGCGCCCGGGTTTTCCTTGGCTGCCAACCGCACGAGATCATTGTTGGTCACGGCTGAGAGGCAGCCGAATTGAATGGATGCGTCGTCTTCGACCTGACCGATCACCAGCACGCGCTTGCCGGATTTCGGGCCATAGAGATCGTTGATATCTGTCCTGATATCGCTGTTGTATTTGCTCACCCCGGTTTCAAGCAGAAAGCGAATGCCGGCCGACGCCCGCGCCAGAAGCTCTGGGGCACCGTCGAAATCGTAGCTGCACAACAACCGTTCCAGATCGGATGGTTCACGGCAATCGAAATAAGCCGTGCCCTGGTCAAGGGCGAGGGACAGTGGTGGGGTACGGCTGGCATTGGCCACGACCGAGCGGATAAAACCGTCTTCTATGTAGAAGACAGGAATATGATGCTGTGCGGCAAAGGATTTAAGCTTCTTTGGCGCCCGCAGGCTCCAGACGAAGATCTGAGGATTTTCCTCGCGGAGAATGCGAGCCGCCCAATCCTCAAAATCGGCCTCGCGCGCATACATCGGAACGAAAACAAACGTGCGGTCAGGAAAATAACGTCGGAAAATCTCCTGCTTCCAGCCGTGGATATGAAACGCATACGTCGTCATCATCCCGGCCGGCGCAGCATCAGCAGACAGAGGCGGTTGCTCCGGATGTGAAATCATGGGTTGGTGCTGTTCAGACAAGGACATCTGCTCGCAGGATCAAACTATCGGCACGGGACAAGGGCCGTGACCCTTCTCACCAAGCCTGTGTCACGCCACACCGGCGCGCAACAGATCGTGGATATGAAGTATTCCGCTCGGGATACCGGTATCGTCCACGAGGAATAGCACGGTCACCTTCTGTGCCTGCATGATTTCCATTGCCGCACTTGCCAAGGCACTGCCCTTGATGACCCGCGGACTATGCGACATGACGGTATCGACGGTTTCGAGCAGCAGACCGTGCGACATATGGCGGCGCAAGTCGCCATCGGTGATCACGCCAGCAAGCTTACCGGTCTCGTCGGTGATTCCGACGACGCCAAAGCCCTTGGAGGACATCTGGATAACCGCGTCGCCCATCGGGCTACCGAGCGAAAGCAGCGGGATCGCGTCGCCGTCATGCGCCAGCTCCTGAACGAGAAGCAGCTGCGACCCGAGCTTGCCGCCGGGGTGGAATGTCTTGAAGTCCTGTGCGGAGAACCCGCGCCGCTCGAGAAGTGCGATCGCCAGGGCGTCGCCTACGGCCAGCTGCAACATCGCCGAGGTGGTTGGGGCCAACCCGTGCGGGCAGGCTTCCTGCACTTTCGGCAAGGTGATGGCGACGCTGGAATTGCGTGCCAGCAGGCTTTCGGCATTGGAGGTGAGGGAGACGACCGGAACATTGAAACGCTTGGCATAGGCCAGCATGTTTCCAAGCTCGACGGTCTCTCCCGACCAGGACAGGAGAATGAGCAAATCCTCGGACGTGATCATGCCCAGATCGCCATGACTGGCTTCTGTCGGATGCACGAAATAGGCCGACGTTCCGGTGGATGCCAGGGTCGCAGCAATCTTGCGGCCGATATGGCCGCTCTTGCCAACGCCGGAAACCACCACGCGGCCACGGCCGCCCGCGATCAGCTCAACGGCATCGACCAGGCTGCGCGAAAGCGCCTGATCGGCGGCAAACTGGGTTGCAAACGCGTTGATGCCGTCAACCGCCGTGGCGATCGATCGCGTCAGCGATTCAATGACAATACCCTCTTGCGGCGTGTTCATATCGACTTGCCTGAGACCCATGATCGCCACTCCAAAAGCACAACGTCGCATCCGGTTATAACCAGAGCGCCCTCAGATCAAACCAAAACGGCCAAAGTGCGCTTTTTTCGGAGAAAATGCGAAACCACCAGAACTTTCAGCCCGAGAAAATCGGATTCCGGCGTCAGCCCGCCCGTTTCGTGATGCTTTCGTCGTCACCGGGAATCACTTGGCCGGGATTGCTGATGAAAGCTTCCAGCGTCATCGTATCGAGAATCTCGGCGATGGCATCGCGCACGGTGGTCATCGAGCGGCGAACCTCGCATGTATCGGGATCATTGCAATCATCGCAGATCTCGTAAGCGGTCCGGCTGGCGCAGCGGATCGGCGCCAGCGGGCCATCGAGCGTGCGCACGACCTGACCGATGCGGATTTCCGATGCGGGGCGCGACAGCGAATATCCGCCACCGGGCCCTTTTTTCGAGCGCAGGATACCGGCGTTGCGCAGTTCCAAGAGAATGGTGTCGAGAAACTTTTTCGGAATATTGTTTCGGCTTGCGATCTCGGTAATGAAAGCGGTCTCACCCGGATCAAGCCGCGCCAGATCGACCAGCGCCTTCAATCCGTATTTTCCCTTTTTGGTCAGCATCGCAGTTCGCTCTTTTCACAAACAGGCACCGAAAACGGCGCCAATTCGCTGATTGCCATCACATATATACGGCATATCACATGAGAAGCCGTGCCAATATACCGATTTAGTGAAAAGATGGCCAAACTGCGGTTTTCATGCATATTTGTGGCTTATGCGAGCGCATATGCCGGAGATGTGTCCGCAACCCGCAACACCGGCCGCCGGACGGCCTGCGAAACCATCAACTGGCGCACCGCCGCCCGAGCCTCGTCGGCCGTGCGAAAGTGCCGCGAATCCAGATCCCAGACATGATATTTCACGGCAACGAACTTCAGCCGGCCGGAATCCGGAACCACCACACCGACGGCTTCTCCGCCAAATTCTATAACCTGCTTGTTCATGGAATAATGCTCCTTCCACGCCTCGGGCGCGGATCATTCAAATCGTACGAAACTCAAGGAAAGGACGGCTTGGATTTCACATTCGCCAGAAGGTGCGAATGCAAAGGTCTTTCATTGTGCGACAATAGGAATGCGTGCCTCGGAAAGCGGCGATGCGGGCATTGTCAGACATGGCTCTCTCCTTCGGCAAAGGCCCGGTCGGATGCTTTCCGGGCAAGTTTCAAGCTCCGCTCTGGTTCATTCCAGCAGTGGATAATCCAAAAGTAGAATACACCACCAATTTTGTCAATTAAAATTGGCTGTAAACGAAAAATAATACTCTTTTGTTCGTCATTTTCATCGATCGAAGCAGAACATGTTCAAGAACGGCCGGATTGTAGAATCACGATCTAATTCCCGAGCACGACTCAGTTCGCCCGCGAACAGAGACATAGACCCTTCATGGGACGAAAAAAGGGCAGCCGAAGCCGCCCTTTCGATTTTTCCCACTGAGAGCCCGATCAGTTCTTGGCCAGCTCGGTCCCTGGAGCGCGGGTAGCCTCGCGGTCCTTCCACCAACGGCTGAGAAAGAGCAGGATCGGTCCGCCGATATAGATCGACGAGGTGGTTGCGACGATGACGCCGAAGATCATCGGCCAGGCGAAGCTCTTCACCGCGTCGCCACCCCAGATCGCCATCGGCACCAGAGAAAACGCCGTTGCCATCGAGGTAAAGATGCATCGCGCCAGCACCTGGTTAATCGACATGTCAATCAGGTCGGAGAACGGCATCGACTTGTACTTGCGCAGGTTTTCGCGCATGCGGTCGTAGACCACCACCTTGTCGTTCACCGAATAGCCGATCATCGTCAAAAGGGCGGCGATGGCCGTCAGGTTGAAGTCGATGCCGGTCAGCGCGAAGAAGCCGATCGTCTTGGTGATGTCGAGCAGCAGCACCGCGATAGCGCCGACGGCAAAGTGCCATTCGAACCGCCACCAGATGTAGAACAGGATCGCCAGCATCGCGAGCACGACGGCCAGGAAGCCGGAGCGGGCCAGTTCGGCCGAGATCGTCGGGCCGACGACTTCGGTCCGCTCAAAGCTTGCATCCGGAATGACCTGAGCCACACCCTCTTTGATCTTGTTCAAGGCAACCGTCTGTTCCTGCTCGCTACCCGGCTGACGCTGGACGCGGATCAGAACGGACTGGTTCTGGCCGAACTCCTGCAGCGCGACTTCGCCGAGGTTGAGACCTTCGAGCTCTTCGCGCAGCTTGGGCAGGTCGAGCACGGATTTCGAGGTCGCCTCCACCTGGATACCGCCGACAAAATCGATGCCGTAGTTCAGACCCGGCGTGAAGAACAGCACAACCGAACTGACCGACAGGAAGGCCGACATGCCGATGGCGACGAAGCGCCCCTTCATGAAGGAAATCTTCGGAATATGCGGCACACCGCCGAACAGCGACGGGATTTCCAGCTTCTTCATCTTGCGGCGCACGACGACTTCGCGCATCGCCAGACGGACGATGGTAATCGAGGTGAACATCGAGATGACGATGCCGAGCATCATGGTGATGGCGAAACCGCGCACCGGGCCGGTGCCGAACATGAACAACAGGATCGTGCCGGAAAGCGTCGTGACGTTACTGTCGATGATCGTCGCGTAGGCCTTGTTGAAGCCGATATCGAGCGCCTTCATCGCCCCTGCCCCGCCTTCGGTTTCCTCTCGGATACGGGCGTTGATCAGGATGTTGGCGTCCACCGCCATGCCGATGCCGAGGATGATACCGGCGATACCGGGCAGCGTCAGCGTCGAGCCGAGCATGCCGAGCACGCCGATGGTCAGGATCGTGTGCAGCAGAAGGCCGAGATTGGCGATCATGCCCCAGGCGCCATAGAGGACGACCATGAGGGTGACGACGAGAGCGAAACCGGCAAGACCGGTGTAAATGCCCATGCGGATCGAGTCAGAACCGAGGTTCGGGCCGACGGAGCGTTCTTCAATGATGGTGAGCGGTGCCGGCAGGGCGCCGGAGCGCAGGAGTGCCGAGAGAACGGTGGCTTCCTGGGCGGTGAAATTACCGCTGATCTGGCCCTGGCCGCCGGGGATCGGTTCGTTGATGCGCGGCGCCGTCAGAACCTTGCCGTCGAGCACGATGGCGAAAGGCAGGCCGACATTGTCGCGGGTGATTTCCGCGAACTGGCGTGCACCCTGACTATCGAAGGTGAAGGAAACGATCGGTTCGTTGGTCTGCTGGTTGAACCCGGCCTTGGCGTCGGCGAGACGTTCGCCGGAAATCGCCACGCGGCTTTCGACCGCATACTTGGCACCGTCATTGGTACCCGGCAGGATGTCGACGCCGCGCGGCGGCGTGGTCGTGTTCGGATCGACCGATGTATCGACCATGTGGAAGCTCATCTGCGCGGTCGAGCCGAGCAGCTGACGCAGGCGTGTCGGATCCTGCAGACCCGGAAGCTGGACGAGAATGCGGTCGGAACCAACGCGCTGGATCAGCGGCTCGGCAACGCCGACCTGGTCGACGCGGCGGCGGATGATTTCAAGGCTCTGGTCGACGGCGGCCGTCATGCGTTCGCTGAGGCCGGCCTCGGTGAGCTTGATCGTGATCGTGTCATCGGCGGTCGTCACCTCGATATCGGAGCTTGCCGCGCCGAAACCGAGCGTGCCGACCGGGGCTGCCAGTTCCTGGATCTTCGGCATCACCTTGTCGCGATCGGCCTGATCGGCGATCTTGACGGCGATCGCGTCGCCGGCAATGCGGGCCGAGGACGTCGGTACCCGTTCCGTGCGCAGCGCACCGCGGATATCGTCGAGAAGCGTGTTCAGACGCGCCTGACGCAGGCCGGCCGCATCGACTTCCAGAACCAGATGGGAACCGCCCTTCAGGTCAAGGCCGAGCGTGACCGGCTTGACCGGCAGGAACGAGGCATATTGCTGCTGGACGGATGCCGGCAGTATGTTGGGCAGCGCCGCGAATATCCCAAAGAGGGTAATCGCGACATAGGCCAGAACGGCCCATTTCGAAGTGCGCATGTTGAGGTTCCATTATAGCCTGCGCCCATCCGGCAAAGGCTGGGACGGCAGGTGTGATGCATCAAGGAAAGTTGCGCCGATGCGCAAAAGACTGCCCTGGGCAGTATCAGGCGTAAACCGCCGGAGGTCCGCGAGCGCGGGCTGTGTCACCCTGCGTTCCGGTTATCGCAGCATCCGAGGAGCCGGTGGCGGGCATGCTGCCGTAAGCGATGGATGCGACCAGAACCGGAGCAGGCAGCACAAACGGCCCCGGCCCGCCCGGCGAAGACTTGCCGTCCGTGCGATCAGCCAGAAAACGCAGATCGGCGACCGGAAAAGCACGAACGGCGTGACGCGAGAGCGTCGTGTCGGAGGTGCCGCTTTCCGGAACCCCGACGTTTCCGGCGCTCGCTTCCGTCAAAAACCGCGACGAAAACCCTTGCGCCGACGCGACGAACTGCATGGCAAGTGCCGCCGCCAGAATCCACAGCACGGCAAAAAGCTTGCCTGCCTGGTTCCGACCGATGCTGTTGCCGTTCATGCCCATAGAGGACATCGTCCTTCCCGTTGGCGGTTCACTGCAAATCGCCGAACTCACGCCGATTCAGCGCGCAAGCGGGCCTAAAAACCATCGCCCGCCGCCAAAGTCAAATCTTACCATCAGACACGCCCGCTGAACATCCTCAAGCCTGCGCGCTTACGCCGTGACGCCGGCTGTCCGCGTTTGGTGGATCTCGATCAACGACGGACCGCCGCGTTTGCGGGCATTCGCAAGTGCCGCCGCAAGGTCGCCCGCCTTCGACAGCCGCACCGCCGGTACGCCATAGGCGCTGGCCGCGAGCAGGAAATCCGGGGCCGATGGTTTTACGCCCTCCGGTGTGATCCCGGCATCGACCATGAAGCTCTCGATCTCCTGGTAACCGTCATTGTTCCAGACGACGAAAATGACATTGGCGTTGATATCGGCTGCCGATCCCAGTTCGGCCAGCGAAAACTGGATGCCGCCATCGCCGACAAGGCAGATGACCGGCTTGGCCGGATCGGCAACGGCCGCCCCGACAGCGGCCGGTGGCGCGTAGCCAAGCGCGCCAAAGCCTGTCGCAGAGTTGAACCATGATTTTGCCCGCGGCGCATCGCAGTAAAGATTGCCGGCATAGACGGCCTGGGTGGAATCGCCGACGATCACGCAATCCGGCAATGCCTGATAGATGGTATCGATGACGCCGATTTCGATGCGCGTCTTTGCCGTCAGCTCCGCCATGGCAGCCTTGCGCGCCGCCGCTGCCCGCTCCTTGCCCTTGCTCGCCGGCTTGGCTGTCAGGAACACGAGAATGCCGGATATCGCCGCCTTGGCGCCCGACAGGATCGACAGGGCCGCATGCGGCCCGCGTGCCAGCTGTGCCGCGTCGATATCGGTGCGGATCAGGTTGCCGAGGATCGGAAAGCCTCCATCGGCATACATGTCATAGTCGGTCTGGCCCATTTCGGTGCCGAGCGCGATGACCAGATCGGCGTCGGAAATCAGCGAACGAACGGCCTTGAGGCTGGGGCTGGCAGGGACCCTCAGCGGGTGACCGGCGAGCATGCCGCGCGCATTGACGGTCATGACGACAGGCGCGCCGATGCGCTCGGCCAGTTCCTGGATCTCGGCCTCGGCGGTGATCGCGCCGCCACCGCACAGGATCACCGGACGGCTGGCATCGCCGCACAGAATGGCCGCTTTCTGCAGGGTCTCGGCATCGGCCCTTGGCCGTGTCGCCGTGGCTTTCCTGAGCGGCGGCGGGGCGATCCGGGCAGTCATGACGTCCGTGGGGATTTCGATATGCACGGGTCCGGGCCGGCCGGAGGTCAGGATGGCAAAGGCGCGCTCGACGACGGCGGCGAGATCGGCCGGATTGAGCAGCGTCTGCGAATAGAGCGCCAGCGTCTTCAGCATGCCATGCTGATCCGGCAATTCGTGCAGCAGCCCGCGGCCATGGCCGAGCGAATCGCGCCGGTTGACGCCGGAGATTACCAGCATCGGGATCGAATCCTGCCGCGCCTGCGCCATCGCCGTGATCGTGTTGGTCAGTCCCGGCCCGGTGATGACCAAAGCCACGCCCGGCTTGCCGCTGACACGGGCATAGCCGTCGGCCATGAAGCCCGCACCCTGTTCGTGGCGCGGCGTCACGTGGCGGATCTTCGAGGCAGCAAGACCGCGATAGAGTTCGACCGTATGCACGCCCGGGATGCCGAACACGACTTCGACACCATTGGCCTCAAGCAGGTCGACCAGCACTTCGCCGACAGTTTTCATCGCTTCGCTCATGCCCGGCGCTCCTTGGGCGTCAAAAGCCGGATCGCCAGCTTGGTGATACGGGCGCAGGCTTCCTGGATGACGGTGTCCGGCACCGTCAGGCTGACACGCACGAACGAGGCCGCCTCGTTGCCGAACGATGCGCCCGGCATCACCGCGACATGTTCCTGTTCCAGCAGCATCCAGGCGAAAGCTTCGCCGGTCAGGCCGGTGCCCGCCACGTCGATCAGCGTGAACATGCCGGCCTCTGGCGGCAGCGGCGCGATACCCGGCACATTCGAGAGCCCTTCGACGATCAGGTCGGCACGCGTCTTATAGGCGGTGCGCATGGCGGCGGATGTGCCGATGTCATGCGTCAACGCATAGGCCGTCATGTCGGCGATAAAAGGCTGCACGCCAAACAGCATGGTTTCGGATACCGGCAGCAGGCGGCTCGCAAACTCCACGGGGCCGACGGCCCAGCCACTGCGGAAGCCGGGGGCGGCATGCGACTTGGAGATCGACGAGACCACGACCGTGCGTTCGGCAAGGTCCGGATCGTCGAAGGGCGAGGCGAACGGGCCTTTGAAGATCAGCTCCTCATAGACTTCGTCGCAGACGATCCAGAGATCGTGCTTGCGGCAGATGTCGCCGATCGCCTTGATCTCGCCGGCCGTCAGCACAGCGCCGGTCGGATTGTGTGGCGTGTTGAGCAACAGAACCCGGCATGCCGGCGTGATCGCCTTTTCGAGATCGGCTGCCTGCATGTGAAACCCATGCTCAGGCTTCAACGGCACTGTGACGCGATGCGCGCCGGTCGACTGGATGACCCCGTCATAGGTGGCATAGAGCGGATCGCCGACCAAAACGCCGTCACCCGCCTCAACGAGACCCAGCATAACAGCAAACAGCGCCGTCTGCGTGCCGGGGAAGCAGAGCACGTTTTCCGCCGTCACATCCGGGCGGCGTTTGGCGTAGCGGGCGGTCAGCGCGTTGATCACCGAAGGCTCGCCGCGGCCATTCGAATACCGGTAACGTCCGGCGTTCATCGCCCGCTGCGCCTCGGCCAGCAGTGAGGGATCGGCAGGCATGTCCGGCTCACCGATGGTCAATTGAATGACGTCCGTTCCGCTCGCCTGCATCTGCCGCGCACGGATATGCAGCGCCCATTTTTCCGAACCGAGATCGGCCAGACGGTCGGTGATCGATGAATAGCGCATAGGAGCCTCCTGCCCTCAGTCAAAGTGTTGCGGCGTCTTGCCGCGCTCGCTGCATAATTCCTTAAATCGCAATCGATTTGAAAAATTATGCAGCAAATATAAAACGTTACAGCGACCTTTGCGCGTCACGCGCGGCGCTGTAGCCGCTACGAGGCGGCCGTGTGTTCGTCCCTGCCGAACGGCAATCCCAGCAGGGCCTCGCTCGACGACAATGCGATTGCCACAAGCTCGGCCTCTTCGAAAAGCTCGCCGGCAAGGCAGGCTTCCAGCCACAGTCCGTCTATCATGCCGTTGATGGCAATCGCATGGCGGCGGCAATCGGCTTCTCCTGAAGGCCTGCCTTGCGCCTTCAGGAAATCGCCGATCAAACCCTGCAAATCATTGCGAAAGCCGAGATAGCCTTCGCGGTGGATGGCGGCAAGCGCCGGATCCAGCCGGACCTGGCTGATGAACGAGGCCCAGAGCGACAGGCTGCGGTCATTGGCGACCGGCGCCGTCAGGTTGAACGCGATGAAGCGCCTCAGCCGCGTCGCCGGATCGCCGGTGATATCGGCAGCCTTGGCGGCGAAGGTGGCGAGAACCGAGCGATAGGCCTCCTCCACCATCTGGTCCTTGGATACGAAATAGTGCCGCACCAGCCCCGCCGTCACACCGGCCCGGATAGCGATCTGGCGGACAGTCGCACCGCGCAGGCCAAGCTCGGCAATCGTGTCGAGGGTCGCCTCGATCAGTTCCTGCCGCCGCTCCCCCTCCGGCGCGCGATGGAACGTCCGCCGGTTCATGCGGCTCGCCGCAGGACAGGCCGTGTCAGGCAGGTCGGTCCACCCTCGCAGGCGATGCACAACGCATCGGCATCGAAGGTCTCGACCTTGCAGCCCGCCGCTTCCATCGCCGCCTTGGTCTTGGGGAAACCCGCGACCATGATCACTTCGTTGGGGCGGACCGGCAGCACATTGAGGCTGAGGCCGTTGCTGGCATGAAATTCGTCGGCGGGCGCCTCGATCAGGGTGATGCCCCATTCCTTCAGCAGCTGGTAGAACGAGGCCGGCAGCAGTGGCGCAAAAACCAGCGCCAGATCGCGTGACAGCGGGCTCATCACCGACATCAGATGCAGGCAGGCTTCCTCGCCATGCCAGAGCGGCAGGTCATAACCGAGCACGGTGATGCCGTGCGGATCGAGCATCTCGGTCAGCTGGGAAATGCCCTCCTCGTTGGTGCGCACGCCGCGGCCGACGACGAGTGTTTCGGCGTCGAGCCAGATGCAGTCGCCGCCCTCCACCGTGCCCGGCGCAACGATGCGCCCGAGGATCGGGATGCCGGCCGCCTTGTAGGCCGCCTCATGCAGCGCTGTTTCCCTTTCGCGCAGCGGCTTGCCCATGCGCAGGAGAATGGCTCCATGGTTGGACATCAGCGACGGATCATGGGTGAACATGGCGTCGGCAAGACCATCGCCCTTGTCTTCCAGCCAGAGGATTTCAGCACCGGACTTTTCCACCAGGCGCGCGAATTCCGCATATTGGCGCACCGCCTTTTCACCGTCGAAGGTCGGACCATAGTGCCATTTCGCAGGATCGGCGGAGGCAAGGCTTGCGCCCGGGCGCCGCATCAGCACGCGTGTCAGATTGGCCGACATCTCCTGCGAACCATAAGCCGTCATCGTCTACTCCTGTTGGAAAATTGTTCATTTGGCGGGGCTGCCAAAAAAGCAGCGTCGAAGTTATTATACGGTTGAATAATTTCTGTACAAGTGCCACGATGCGTTTCATGGAACAGCGTGACAGGCAAAAATGCCGCACGACAGACAAACAGGGGAACTGTTTTCATGCGTTCAGATTTGGCGACCTGTCTCGACAGGACTGACTTTTCATGACGAAACCTGCCCAGGCGATTGCGGTTACAAACCTCCACAAACGTTTCGGGCCGCTTGAAGTGCTCAAGGGCGTTTCACTGACCGCCAACGAAGGCGACGTCATCGCCATCATCGGCGGCAGCGGCTCCGGAAAATCGACGTTCCTGCGCTGTATCAACATGCTGGAACTGCCGACCTCCGGTTCGGTTACGGTGCATGGCGAAACGATCGCCATGAAAAAGGACGGTCACGGCGGCTTGATGCCTTCGGACCGCAAACAGGTGCAGCGCCTGCGCACCCAGCTCGGCATGGTGTTCCAGAGCTTCAATCTCTGGCAGCACATGACCATTCTCCAGAATGTCATCGAAGTTCCGATCCATGTGCTCGGCAAGTCCAGGGACGAAGCCACCGCCACAGGCGAGGCACTTTTACGCCGCGTCGGCCTGTTCGAGAAACGCGATGCCTATCCGGCTTTTCTCTCCGGCGGCCAGCAGCAGCGCGCGGCGATTGCCCGGGCCCTGGCGATCCAGCCGCTGGTGATGCTGTTCGACGAGCCGACCTCGGCGCTCGATCCGCAGCTCGTCGGCGAAGTGCTGACCGTCATCGGTGACCTTGCCAAGGAGAAACGGACGATGATCCTCGTCACCCACGAGATGAAGTTTGCCCGCAACGTCGCCAACCATATCGTCTTCCTGGCCGACGGCGTCATCGACGAACAGGGATCGCCGGACGAGATTTTCGGCAATCCCAGGTCGGAGCGCCTGAAAAAGTTCATCAGCTCCATCCACTAAACTTAAAAACCACGAAAACAAAAAAGGGAAACAGCATGCAAAAGACGCTCAAAACCATCGCCCTGTCGCTCGCGCTCGGCATTGCCGCCGCCGGTGGCGCTTCTGCCGAACAGGTCAAGGTCGGTTTCGCCGCCGAGCCCTATCCGCCGTTCACCTCCCCGGATGCCTCGGGCAACTGGGAAGGCTGGGAAGTGGAATTCCAGAAGGCCATCTGCGCCGAAGCCAAGCTGGACTGCGTGATCACGCCCGTCGCCTGGGACGGCATCATTCCGGCGCTGACCTCGAAGAAGATCGACATGATCATCGGCTCGATGTCGATCACCGAAGAGCGCCTGAAGACCATCGATTTCTCCGATAAATACTACAACACGCCGGCCGCCGTCATCGGCCCGAAGTCAGAGACTTTCGAACCGACACCGGAAGGCCTGAAAGGCAAGACGATCGGCGTTCAGGTCTCCACCATCCACCAGGAATATGCCAACAAGTATTTCGCAGAGAACGGCGTGACCGTGAAGGAATACCAGACGCAGGACGAGGCCAACAACGATCTCGCCGCCGGCCGTCTCGATGCCGTGCAGGCCGACGTGATCGCGCTCGACGCCTTCCTGAAGACCGACCAGGGCAAGGAATGCTGCGACCTGAAGGGCATGGTCAAGGATGACCCGGCAATCCTCGGCGCCGGCGCCGGTATCGGCATCCGCAAGGGCGAAGACGAGTTGAAGACCAAGCTGAACGCCGCCATCAAGGCGATCCGCGCCAACGGCACCTACGACACGTTCTCCAAGAAGTATTTCGATTTCAACATCTACGGCGAATGATGAATTAGACGCCTGCGGAGGGTTCACCCCCCTCTGTCGGCGACGCCGACATCTCCCCCACAAGGGGGGAGATCGACCGCATCTATTGCGCCTCCCTTACGTTGATGTTGGTGAGGGAAAAGAATGATCTCCCCCCTTGTGGGGGAGATGTCACGCAGTGACAGAGGGGGGTGATGCGGCAAACGCAAAACCCCTGATAAAGAGGACCCATGGCCGATCCTGTATCCTTGATAAACTGGAGCCTTCTGGCACTTGAACCGCCCGGCTGGGGTGGCGTGCTGTTGCGCGGCCTGATGAATTCAATCGAGATCGCCATCGGCGGATATGCCTTCGGCCTGCTGCTCGGCATCGGCGGCGCATGCGGCAAGCTCTATGGCGGTCCGATCACCCGCGACCTGATGGAATGCTATACGACGATCGTGCGCGCCGTGCCGGAACTGGTGCTGATCCTGCTTCTCTATTATGCGGGCACCGATGCGCTCAACTCCGTTCTTGGCCTGATGGGAATCGGTGAGGTCGATATCAGCGGATTGGTCGCCGGTATCTTCGTCATCGGCGTCGTGCAGGGCGCCTATACGACCGAGGTGCTGCGCGGCGCGATCAAGGCCGTGCCCGCCGGCCAGATCGAGGCGGCGCGCGCCTACGGCATGTCGCCCACCAAGGTGATGACGCGGGTGACCCTGCCCGCCATGCTGCCCTACGCCATTCCCGGCCTTTCCAATCTCTGGCTGATCGCCACCAAGGACACAGCCCTTCTCGCCGTCGTCGGCTTTTCCGAACTGACGCTCGTCACCCGCCAGGCCGCGGGATCGACCAAGTCCTATCTGCTGTTCTTCTGTGCGGCCGGCGCGCTCTACCTGATGTTGACGCTTGTCTCCGACGTCATCATCAAGATCATCGAGCGCCGGGCCCGGCGCGGCTTCGTGGAGCAGTCATGATCGAGACGACGCCGCCCGATGCTACCACCCATGCCATGGCATTCACGCCGGAAGATCTGCCGACGGTAGAAAGCTTCTTCAAGCCGCACCGCATCGTTCTGCTGGTCATCGCCGCCGGGCTCATCTTCTGCATCGCCTGGTTCATGCGCTGGGACTGGGTACCGCAATATCTGCCGCGGCTCGGCTACGGCATCGTAGTCACGCTGACGATGATGTTCAGCACCGCGATCCTTGGTTTTCTTCTGGCCGTGCCGTTGGGGCTCGTGCAGGTCACCGGTCCCTGGCCGCTGAAGGCGCTGGCAAAAGGCTTCTGCACGGTCATTCGCGGCACGCCGCTCCTGCTGCAGCTCTGGCTTCTTTACTACGGGCTCGGCTCGCTGTTTCCGCAGTTTCCGGCGATCCGCCAGTCCTTCCTCTGGCCCTACCTGCGCGAATCCTGGCCCTATGGCGTCGCCGCGCTGACCATTTCGTTCGCTGCCTATGAGGGTGAAGTGATGCGCGGCGCCTTTGCCGGGGTGCCGGCTGGCGAAATCGAGGCCGCGCGCGCCTATGGCATGAGCCGCTGGACGCTGTTTCGCCGCATCTGGCTGCCGCGCGCCATTCACCGGGCACTGCCGACGCTGAACGGTGAAACCGTGCTGCAGCTGAAGGCGACGCCGCTGGTTGCCACCATCACCGTCATCGACGTCTATGCCGTCATCTCCAAGGTGCGGCAGGATACCTACATCACCTACGAGCCGCTTCTGCTGCTTGCGCTGATCTACATGTGCCTGACAGGAATTCTTGTCTTCGCTTTCCGCTATCTTGAAAATCGCATACCAACCCGTGGTGCCTGACATGACCTTGAACGTGAACCTGACCAACTCCATGCCGGAACTGGTCGCTATCCGCCGTGACCTGCATGCCCATCCGGAACTGGGGCTCGAAGAGGTCCGCACCTCGAACTTCGTCGCCACCTGCCTTGAAGGCCTCGGCTATACCGTCACGCGCGGCCTGGCAAAGACCGGCCTCGTCGCCACGTTGAAAAACGGCACCAGCAACCGCTCGATCGGTATCCGCGCCGACATGGACGCACTGCCGATCTTCGAGGAAACCGGTCTCGACTATGCGTCCAAGACCCCCGGCCTGATGCATGCCTGCGGCCATGACGGCCACACGACAATGCTTCTGGGCGCTGCCCGCGCGCTGGCCGAGCGCAAGAATTTCGATGGCACCGTGCATCTCATCTTCCAGCCGGCGGAAGAGAATTTCGGCGGCGCCAAGATCATGATGGATGAGGGCCTGTTCGACAAATTCCCCTGCGATGCCGTGTTTGCGCTCCACAACGAGCCTGGCCTGCCCTTCGGCCAGTTCGCCTTGAGGGAAGGCCCGATCATGGCCGCCGTCGACGAGGCAAAAATCACCGTTCACGGCCTTGGTGGCCACGGTGCCGAGCCACAGGAAACGGCAGACCCGATCGTCTGCGGCGCCTCGATCGTCATGGCGCTGCAATCGATCGTCTCCCGCAACATCCATCCGATGGACCCGACCGTCGTCACCGTCGGCTCGTTCCACAGCGGCTCGGCCAGCAACATCATTCCCGAACGCGCCGAAATCGTCGTCGGCATCCGCTCATTCGATCCGAAGGTGCGCGACGAACTGGAACGCCGCATCCGGCTGATCGCCGAAAACCAGGCGGCAAGCTATGGCATGACGGCAACCATCGATTATCACCGCAGCTACGACGCGACGATTAACCACAAGGCAGAGACCGATTTCGTCCGCGATCTCGCCGTGCGCTTTGCCGGTCCCGGCAAGGTCGTCGATCTCGAACGCCCGTTCATGGGCAGCGAGGACTTCGCCTATATGCTGAAAGACAGGCCAGGGACTTATTTCTTCCTTGGCTCCAGCGTGACCGGCAACGAAAAATCGCTCCACCACCCCGGCTACAATTTCAACGACGACCTGCTGCCGATCGGCGCGGCCTTCTGGACCGAGCTGGCGGAAGCCTATCTTTCCCGGGCGTAACAGTCTCCAAAACGAAAAGGCCGCAGGAAGGGACATTCCTGCGGCAAGTCGGGACAGTTCAGGCAAAGTCTATCGCGAAAGCGATCAGTCAAATAATCGGGCCTGCACGCGGCGGCAAAGCTTTGACCGGCGGTGCAGCCCATCAGGATCGAAGCCTGACAAAGATACGGTTGTCATCGTGCAACAGGACCGTTTGGCAGGTTTCGTTCTTCGATAAACGGACAATAGCCGGCAGGGTTTGCAGGCCGCTTAAGCCAATCGTTAAAATTTTACGGATGTCGCATTTCAGGACGATCCGATCGAGGTCATCCCATACCTTGATGAAATGTCAGGGGGCTTCGACCGGCCGGATGCAACTATGCCGCAGGTGGACGATTGTCGCAGTGTGACATCATGGTTGCAACGATGTCATTGACCTTTCGCGCCATTGGCTCAGATTATGGCCCAAGGGTTCGGCGCCGCGCTCACCCGCCATGGCCGGGGACAGGCTGCGGCAGGCGGAGAGGCCAGGAGACGGCGATCGAACCTTCGAAAGGATTGTGCCGTGTTCGAGAGTTTTGACGCGACGTTGCTCGCTCGCATCCAGTTTGCCTTCACCGTATCGTTTCACATCATCTTCCCGGCCTTCTCCATCGGGCTTGCGAGTTTTCTCGCCGTGCTCGAGGCGCTCTGGCTGTGGAAGAAGGATCAGGTCTACATGGACCTGTTCAACTTCTGGAAGACGATCTTCGCCGTTGCCTTCGGCATGGGCGTGGTTTCGGGCATCGTCATGTCGTACCAGTTCGGCACCAACTGGAGCGTCTTTTCCGACAAGGCCGGCCCCGTCATCGGGCCGCTGATGGGCTATGAGGTGCTGACAGCCTTCTTCCTTGAGGCCGGCTTCCTTGGCGTCATGCTGTTCGGCCTGCACCGCGTCGGCCCGAAGCTGCATTTCCTCGCCACCTTCATGGTCGCTTTCGGCACGCTGATCTCGGCCACCTGGATTCTGGCGGTGAATTCCTGGATGCAGACGCCCGCCGGCTTCGGCATGAACGAGGCGGGGCAATACATTCCGCTCGACTGGTGGAAGGTGGTCTTCAATCCATCTTTCCCGTACCGACTCGTCCACATGGTGCTTGCCGCCTATCTCACCACGGCCTTCGTGGTCGGCGCCGTTGGCGCATGGCACCTCCTGAAAAACACTGCACCCCGGCGCTCGCGCACCATGTTCTCGATGGCGATGTGGATGGCGACGATCGTCGCGCCGATCCAGATCATGGCCGGCGATTTCCATGGCCTCAACACGCTGGAACACCAGCCGGTCAAGATCATGGCGATGGAAGGCCACTTCGACAGCCATCCGGACGGTGCACCGCTGATCCTGTTCGGCATTCCCAACACGGCGGAAAAGCGCATCGACTATGCGATCGAAGTCCCGAAATTCTCCAGCCTGATCCTCAAACATGACCTCAACGCGCCGCTTGCAGGCCTCGATACCATTCCCGACAACCTCGAGCCGCCCGTCGCCGTGGTTTTCTGGTCCTTCCGTGTCATGGTCGGCATCGGTTTCGCCATGCTCGGCATCGGCCTGTGGAGCCTGTGGTGCCGGCTCAGGGGCACGCTCGACAGCAGCGACTGGCTGCACCGGGCGGCCGTCCTGATGGGGCCTGCCGGTTTCGTCGCCGTGCTCGCCGGCTGGATCACCACCGAGGTCGGCCGCCAGCCCTATACGATCTACGGCGAACTCCTGACCGCCAACTCGATCTCGCCGATTGCAGCGCCTGCCGTCGCCGCCTCGCTGATCGCCTTCATCGTCGTCTATTTCTTCGTCTTCGGTGCCGGTACCTTCTACATCCTGCGGCTGATGAAACGCCTGCCGCGCGATCCGATGCCCGATCTCGGCGACGGACCGATCAGAACATCGGGCATCATGCCCGGCCCAGCCGCGGGTGTACATGGGAGCGCACATCATGGCCATTGATCTTCCCTTCGTCTGGGCCGCCATCATCGCCTTTGCGGTGCTCGCATATGTCATCCTCGACGGTTTCGATCTCGGCATCGGCATCCTCTTCCCGTTCTTTCCGGAAAAACGCGACCGCGACGTAATGATGAATTCCGTCGCCCCGGTCTGGGACGGCAACGAGACCTGGCTGGTGCTCGGCGGCGGCGGTCTGCTGGCGGTCTTTCCGCTGGCCTACTCGGTCATCCTGTCTGCCCTCTACGCACCGATCATCGCCATGGTGCTGGGCCTGGTCTTCCGCGGCGTTGCGTTCGAATACCGCTGGCGCACCAGGCGCGGCGAGTTCCTGTGGAACTGGGCCTTTGCCGGCGGCTCGATGGTCGCTGCATTCGCGCAAGGCATAGCACTCGGCGCCCTCGTCCAGGGTATCCCGGTGGCCAACCGTGCCTATGCCGGGGCATGGTGGGATTGGCTGACGCCGTTTTCCATCGCCACCGGCTTTGCCATCCTGATCGGCTATGCGCTTCTCGGCTCGACCTGGCTTATCATGAAGACCACTGGCGAACTGGCCGAAAGAGCCCGCGGAATCGCCTTGCGCACCTGTTTTGCCACCATCGCCGCCATGGGCGTCGTCAGCCTGTGGACCCCGTTCCTCAGGCCGCAATATCTGGAGCGCTGGTTCAGCTGGCCAACCGCTGTCTTCAGCATCATCGTACCGGTTCTGGTACTCGGCTGCTTTGCGCTGCTGCTGACCGGCATCCGCGGCAAGCGCGATACCCAGCCATTTCTGGCGGCACTCGGCCTGTTCATCCTTGGCTTTGCCGGCATCGGCATCAGCTTCTATCCCTATATGGTGCCGCCAACGGTAACGATCTGGGATGCGGCAGCGCCGGATTCGAGCCTTGCCTTCCTGTTGTGGGGGGCTGCCTTCCTCGTGCCGGTCATCCTGATCTACACCGGTTACGCCTATTGGGTCTTCCGCGGAAAGATGGATCCCGAGGAGGGCTATCACTGATGACGACGGAAAACAGCCTGCCCAAGAAGCTCCTCTGGTTCGCCGGCCTCTGGTTGCTGGGCGTGCTTGCGGTGACGATCGTCGGCTTTGCCATCAAACTCTCGCTTGGGGCGTAGAGCGCGCATGCAAAGCCTCGCTCCAGTTTCCTGCGCTACGTTCGAAACACATGTCAGCAGGCAATGGCTTCCGCTAAGAGACAGGACCGCACCCTCCTCTGCGCAGAAGGCACTTGCCTGCTGATGTGACCAGCTTCCGAAATCGTCGCTCGCGGTGGCGGCTCGGCAGCGACCGCGACACGCACGAGGCAAGCCATGACCAAACTCTCGATCTGCATTCCCGTGGAAACCGCCGCGCAGGATGCGTTGCCGCTGGTGACCGTGCTTCTGGAGAAGCAAAGCGAAGATTTCGAGATCGTCATCGCAAAACCTGCAGATGTCGCGCTGCCGGGCGCGCTTCTCGCGCTTGCTGCCGGCGGTGCAAACATCGTGATTGCCGATGCAGCGGCAGGGATCACCCGCCAGCATCTATGGCGCCATGCGGCCTTGGCCGCCAGGGGTGATTGGGTGACGCTGGTCAATCCCGCCGACATGCTCGAAAGCGATCTCGCAACGATGGTCGCCTTTCTCGAAACCAATTCACCCGGTGTCGATGCTCTCGCGTGGAATGCATTCCAGATCGACCGCCATGCGGAACCCGGCAAGGCCAGCTCGGTCGCCATCCCGGCCAGCTACCACATCGAAAAGCTCGACAAGACTGTCATGCTGAAGGCTTTCTTCTATTGGGAAAACAGCCTCAGCAGCCCGAAAATGCCGTTCGGCCTGTATCACGCGGCGATCCGCCGGCCGCTTCTGGATACGCTGCTGCAATTGCAGGAGCCACGGGGCTGGTCGACGCCGGTGCCGCAATATGAATGGGCAGCCAAGGTGCTGCTGTTTGCCAATGAACTGGCCTTCTGCGCCCGGCCGATGTCGGCCATCAACATTTCGCCGTTTGCCGCGGAGGTGCCGCTTCATCCATGGACCTTCCCGTTCCACTCCGGCATCGGCATTGCCGGGGCGGTGGCAGAGGTGCAGTTTCATGTGCTGCGCGAACTCGATACGCCCTGGTCCGGCGGGGGCGAGGCTTTTGTGCGGGCGCTGATGATCGACTGCATGATGGAAACCAACCGCGACACCTACAAGAACAAGGGCAACGCCTATTTCACGGCGCTGAAGGAGTTCGAAGGCGGCCGTCTCGCACCGTTCTTCCGCCCGGAATTCCACGAGGTGCGGCAAACGGATCAACGGCGCGGCCTGCATGGCGGCGCGCTGCTGATCGACCGTTTCGTCGGAGGAGCGCGCGACGCAAAAGAATTCTACACGACGGTCAGACTGATGCTTGCGCCGGTCGGGCTGATCTGCGGCGGGGCCCTTTACGGCAAGGACACCAAGGCCGCATGAACCAGACCGCATCGAGAATTTCCTATACCAGGCCCTCGATCACCGAGCTGGAAGTCGCCTATGCCGCCGACGCCGCCGCCAATGGCTGGGGCGAGCGTTGCTACGACTATATCGTCCGCTTCGAGGACGGCTTCCGCCGGCATCTCGGCACCACCCACGCGATTGCCACCTCCAGCTGCACCGGCGCCATGCATATGGGGCTTTCGGCGCTTGGCGTCGGCCGCGGCGATGAAGTGATCCTGGCCGACACCAACTGGATCGCCACGGCTGCTCCCATTGTCCATCTCGGCGCCACGCCGGTCTTCGTCGATATCCGGCCCGACAGCTGGTGCATCGATCCGGATGACGTCGAGCGCCATATCACGGAAAAGACCAGGGCGATCATCGCCACGCACATCTACGGCAACCTTTGCGACATGGACCGCCTTCTGGATATCGGCCGCCGCCACGGCATTCCGGTCATCGAAGATGCGGCCGAGGCGATAGGCTCCGAATGGCACGGCCGCCGCGCCGGATCGATGGGCACGTTCGGCACCTTCTCCTTTCATGGCACCAAGACGCTGACGACGGGTGAAGGCGGCATGTTCGTCACCAGCGACGAAGCCCTGTTCGAAAAGGTGCTGACGCTCAGCAATCACGGCCGCGCCCGCAACCAGAAAAAACAATTCTGGCCGGATGATCTCGGCTTCAAGTACAAGATGTCGAACATTCAGGCGGCCCTCGGATGTGCCCAGCTTGAACGCATCGATAGCCTGATTGCCCGCAAGCGCGAGATCCTCGCAAGCTATGCCGAAAGGCTCAAGGCCCATCAGGGCATCAGCCTCAATCCCGAAAGCATCGGCACCGTCAACGGCGCCTGGATGCCGACCGCCGTGTTTGACCGCGACACCGGCATCACCCGCGAGAGGCTGCAGCAGGCATTCAGCGCGGCGAATATCGATGCCCGCGTCTTCTTCCATCCCCTGACGAGCCTGCCGATGTTTCCAGAGCGGCGGGAAAACCGGCATGCCTGGGATATTCCGGAACGCGCTATCAACCTGCCGAGTTATCACGACATGACCGGGGAAGAGATCGGACGCGTGACCGATGTCATCCTCAGCCTGATCGACAGGCGGGCAGCTGGCTTACCACCCTTGGCGAAATCCGCTTGAAAACCGGCGTATCCGCCGCCGCCGACCATACGGCTTAGGACAGCCGTCCTGAATGACAAAGGCACCACATCCCATGACAACCCCACAGTCCGTGACAACCAAAGACGATCGCCAGGAATTTGAGGCGCACAAGCAGGAGATGTGCCTGGCGCTTGGCAAGGACACCGAGGTCTTCAAGCAGTCGATCGACACGATGCTGGCGCTCGACACCTACGACTATTGCTACCTCTGGAGCTGGATGGGGGTTCCGATCATCCAGCTGCCGGCCGACATCATGGCGACGCAGGAGATCATCTGGAACACCAGGCCGGACATCATCATCGAAACCGGCGTCGCGCG
This sequence comes from Pararhizobium sp. YC-54, assembly GCF_025847205.1. Lineage (GTDB taxonomy): Bacteria > Pseudomonadota > Alphaproteobacteria > Rhizobiales > Rhizobiaceae > Pararhizobium. Next base: position 297,400 of record NZ_JAOYTH010000005.1, read on the forward strand.
CGGCGGCTCGATGATCTTCATGGCCTCGCTGCTGGCGATGACCGGCAACGACAAGGCCAAGGTCATCGGCATCGACATCGACATCCGCGCCCATAACCGCGAGGCGATCGAGACCCATCCGATGGCAAGCCGCATCGCTCTTATCGAAGGCGGTTCCGTCGATGACGCCACCTTGCAGGCCGTGCGCGATCTTATCCCGGCAGGCGCAAGGGTCATGGTCGTTCTCGATAGCGATCATTCCTACGGCCACGTGCTGGCCGAGTGCCGCGCCTATGGTTCTCTCGTGACGCCGGGCTGCTACCTCGTCGTTGCCGATACAGCCGTTGGGCATGTCGAGAAAGAGCAGTCTCCGAAGAAGCGGTCGAAGTCGTGGTTTCGCGGCAACGATCCCTTGACCGCGCTCAATGATTATCTCAAGGAAACCGATCGCTTCCAGGTCGATCCGGTGATCAACGGCAAGCTCGTGCTTGCTTCATCGCCGGGTGGTTATTGCATCCGTCTGCCCGACCCTGCCTGATACGCATTCCATTTCTGTTTAAAGGCCCGCGCCATGGCTCACAGGAGCCTCAGGCCGCCAGCGTGATCTTGTCGATCCGGCCGCCGATCTGTGCGCCGATATAGAGGTTTTCATAACACCTGGCCGGAAACCCGGCTTCCTTCATGTGGAAGGCGGTCTCCTCGATGTTGTAGCCGACCCGGCGCAACGCGATGCGCCCAGCCTCGAACGTGGCAAACGCAGCGCGCGGATCGCCATCGCGCGGCTGGCCGACGGCACCCGGATTGCAGAAGGTCCTGCCGTTCACGTCGAGCAGGACCTGCACATGCGTATGCCCGGCAAAGAATGTCTCGGCCTGCGCGGGGATATCCGTCTCTGCAATCGTGTAGAGATACTGATCGACCGGATCCTGCCAGCCGCCATGGATGAAATAGGTCGAACCGTCGATGATGTAGGGACGGGACTGGGCGAGCCAGGCGACCTGCTCCCGCGAGATGATGCCGCGCTGGTACTCGGTAATCTCGGACACCAGCTTCGAGCGCGGGCAAGCCTCGCCGCTGACGATGTAATGGTCATGGTTGCCGAGAATATTGACGACGCCCCGCTCGCGCAGCAGGTCGATGCATTCGCCCGGTTGCGCATAATAGCCAACGACGTCGCCGAGCGAGACGATCGTTTCGCAGCCGAGTGCATCGATCTTTTCCAGCACCGCCTTCAGTGCCGGAAGGTTGCCGTGAACGTCCGAAATGATCGCGATCATGTCACCACAAGGTCTTCGTAATAGCGCCAGCCGCGTCCGGGGCGGATCTCGGGCACGAGCGGCTTCTTGCCCCCGAGATAATAGTCGACAGCCATGGCTGCCTCGTTGTAGCCGAACGCGGCGCGCAGCGACGTGCTGCTGGAAAAGCGCGGGTTGATCTCCAGAAGATAAGGCGTCCCGCCATCCATGCGGAACTGGTAGTTCGTCGGCCCGACCGGCTTGAAGATCGCCGCCAGCCGGGTCACGGCATCGGCCAGGACAGGGTGCTCGACGACCTCGGCATATTGCGTATTGCCGGCGACCGATAGTTTTCGCCGGAAGATGATCGGCGGTAATGCCGCGCCGTCGCCAAGCCCGAAGGCGCCAACGGTGAATTCCTGCTCGTCGTTGCCGATGAATTTCTGGATCAGGAACTCGTCCGTGCTCTTGCGGCTCCAATAGGCGAAATCATCCTCGTCCCGCAGCACGGCGATACCACGCGAGCCGTTGCCCTGACGGGGTTTCAGGAGCAGCGGCAGGCCGAGTTCCCGGACGCAATCCGTCCAGCCTGCGCCCAGGCGTGCTGGAATGGCCGGCAATCCCAGCCGTTCCAGTTCCAGGCCGAAGTCCCATTTGTCCTGCGCCAGCTCGATGACTGTGGGATCGTTGAGCACAATACGCGCATCCAGATCAGCAAAGGCCGCCCGGTTGCGGCTGAAGAACAGGACGTCGAGTTCGAGCCCCGGCAGGACGAGATCGACGGCCTCCTCTGCCAGCAGGCTTTTCCAGAAATCGAGATAGGCGTCCGAACTCTCGTCGAATGCCGGCTTGGCAAAGAACGCATCACACCAGTAAGGCCCGATGCCATGCGGATCGCGATCCACGCCGATGACCCGCACCGCCAGCCCCGACAAACGCAGCGACCGGATGATCCCCTGCCCGATCAGCGCACCGACCGCCGTCACGACGACAGTGATCAAATCTACCGGCTGGCTGGTTTCCCTGTTCGTCATGCTCCGACCTAAGAGACCATCTTCATTGCAGCCGGGCTTCCATCAGAAGTGCGACACACAGATCAGGGAAGTCGATGCCGACGCGCAACATCGCATCGAGATTCTCCTGGAAATCAGGGAGCGTCTTCAGGACGCCGAGCGGCAAGGGCTTGAGGTAGATGCCTTCCTCCAGGCTCACCGAGTAGCCGTGACTCTGCATTTCATGCTTAAGCGTATCCCGGCAATATTGCCGCTTGTGGCCAAACGCGTGATCATTGGCATTCAGGCTGTAGATGTCGTCGATCTTTCCAAGCTCGACACCGAGCCGCCGGTTCATCGATTTGGCGTTCGGCACCGCCACGAAGATGCGGCCGCCCGGTTTCAGAAACTTCTTGAAGCGCTCCAAAAGCATGCCCGGATCATCCACGTGCTCAAGAATGAATCCCATGATGATGACGTCGAACCGCTCTTCCGTTTCGAAATCCTCGAAATAGGAGAAGACGACTTCGCCGGTAAAATCCGGGCTCTTTGCCTTGAACTGGTCGATGACGAATTGCGACCCTTCGATGATGACATGACGTTCGCAGGCCGCGTTGAAAAGACCTGGTGTAAAGCCATGGCCGATGCCCAATTCCAGGATGGAGTCCACCGAGCCGAACCGTCTGATGATCCGCTCCGGATACCAGTTGAGAATGAGATCGTTTTCGATCGCCGTTGCGGCATCCGGGCGATACTCGGTTGCAACTGCATCGAGATTTTCTGTCTTCATTGCGTGAATTCCTTCCAACCGACTGTTCCTGAATGAATCATCGCGGCGCCCTGCGAACCACAATTGGCGACGAGATCCAACGCGGTGACATACGGGGTAAAAACGCCGTGCAATTGCGGATAGGGCGTACGCTGATAGTGCATATATTCAACGGAGATGCCGCGCTCCTCAAACAGCCCGTGATTGAGATAGGCCCGCGCGCCATGCCCGGTAATATAGACATTTCCTTCAAGGTACTCGACAATATTGCAGACCCTTTCGCTGCTTGCTCCGGAAATGGGAAGCGTTTGCGACGAGAGGAACGTGGGCCTGTCCAGCCCGAAGTAGCGAGAGAGCTCCAGCATCGAGCGACGCGAGATATCTGCAACGGTTTCAACGTTCTCGGAAAAGACGCGATCCACCACTCCGAGCATCTCGTCGCGAAACGGCGCCTTGCGATAGGCTTGCCGCAGCATCTCGCGATGCTTGCCACGCCAGTCCGTCCGGTCGTTCAGGAGGACTTCGTCGATGCGTTGTCCAAGATGATAGTCGCGTAGCGGCAAGGTCATCCAGCCGACACCGTCGACGCCCTTAACCTGAACGCGATTGCTGAAGCTACCTTTGGAATATTGGACGTCGTCATAGTGTACGAAGACATCCGCCAGGCGAATCTGCTCAAGCAGACCCACCCAGGGGAAATACATCGATTGTGAGATAACGATATTCCGGCTCATGATCCGCTCAGACATTGCGCGCTTGGTGCCAAGGCTGCGGCCTGGGCAATCCGACAGACCGTAAAGCTAGCGCCAAAGCCTTTCGCGAGGCTGCCTATAACATCACCACCCGTAAGCCCGGATTGTGGCTGGCGTCACCGGACGATGGCGCATAGTCTCATGCCGCCTTGAAATGCTCATGCAATTTGAAGGCAAGCTCGGATGGCCGCGCGATCAACTGCTCTACGAAATGGTACAGCTCCGCTGGTGTTTGCACACCGGCAATGTTCTCATCGATCAGAAGGCAGTCGTTGGCTATCCCGGTAAAAAAGCTGGCATTGCTCCGCTGGACGTAGTCCACCGGTTTGAAATCCCGCAGAAATTTCCCGCCCTTCCAGCGCCTGAAAACGGTACGATAGCCTTCGGCAACGTCCTCATATGCGGCCTGATCATCCATCATGCCGCAGCTGATGCCGCAAGCCTTTGCGAAATTGGCCTCCCATCCGGCGACCGGCTGGTATCCGTAGGTGCTCAGGAACCAATGCTGCGCCTGCGCGATACAGGCGGCGAGACCGAGAATCGATGGAAAAGGAAACGCCTTCATATGCGGATCGTCATCGATATTGCGCCCCGTCTCGCTCATGAACAGCGCGTTCCGTTCCTTCGCATTGTCGATCTGGGTGATCTTGGCGGAATTGCTTTGCGCACAGGAACCGAGAACCGAGAAAGGTCGTTCCGAGTAGAAAATGTGCTCCGCTGTCACGAGAACCTTGCAGACATTCTCGAAATCGACGGTCGGATATTCGCAATATTTCCCGCCGAACCGGGTCTTGATTTTGTCCATGACGTGCTTGGCGACCGCACCATGATAAAAACCGAAAGCCATGTTCGGGGTCGCCTTTTCGCCCTTCCAGGAGAAGAACTCCCGATACAGGGCGGCGCGCGGAATCCTGTGGACTTCGGTTTTCAACGGAACGGCGACATTGCAACGTTTCGCCCGGTTGTCCGGCCAATTATATGTCAGCCGGCTCCAGACAAAGACATCGACGGCGGAGTGCTCCTGCTGCGAGCGCGCAATCAGGCTGGCGACGTCGGCGTCCACATAATCGTCATCGCCGATCATGCAGATGAATTCGCCGGTGGCGGCCTCGACGCAACGGTCCCAATTTTCGACCATGGACAGGACCCGGTCCACCGAAGGCAGGTATTTCACCCGCGGATCGGCAAGAAGGTCTTCCATGAAGCCGTTCATGATCAAGGCGTCATCGGAGTTATCGGCAAAAACATACTCGACGTCCGTTCGCAGGTTCATCAGCTGGCTTCTGATCGTTTCCTGGAAATACCGCTGGCGGTTACGCGATGGCACACAAATCGTCAGTTTCGGCTGGGCGAACATGAAATTTCTCCGTTTGCCGCAGACTAGCGGCGATGGCTTTTGCGAAGCTTGCCCGCGACCCTTTGGCCAATGGGCGGGTTTTCGGCTTTTCAGGAGACGGACGGCTTGATAAGCAGCGTCGCAAACGGTCTTGCGATTGAGGCAAAGCCGCGATGAAGACATTCGGAGATCCGCGATGCAGAAACGCCCGGCAGACTGCGCCTCGATGGCAGAGATCCGCGTCGAGATCGACCGGATCGACCAGGCCCTGATCGTGCTTTTCCAGGAGCGCTGGGGCTATATCGGCCGTGCTGCGGAGATCAAGAAGCCGGCCGGGCTCAAGGCCGACATTCCGGCCCGCGTCGATGAGGTCCGGCTGAACGCCCGCCGGAACGCCGAGATGGCGGGGCTTGACCCGGACTTCTACGAGGACATCTGGGCCCGCCTGATCCAGCATTCGATCGAGCATGAATTGAACATTCTCGGTGAAAGCGGGAAGTAGCCAAATACCGGCGTTCAGCCGATCTTGACGCTGGCTGTGTCGGCTTTCTTGCCCGGAGCCTCGGCCGCCACCTCGGGCAGAGCGGCGAGAGTGCCGTCCGCTACGGATGCACCGTCAGCGCCGGCACCACCGTCACGAACTTGCCACCCCAATCGCTGATATACGAAAGCTGCTGTCTGATTTCGGCCTGAAGGTTCCATGGCAGTATCACCACTCTTTCCGGTTTTTCGGCTTTGAGAAAGTCTTCCGTGACAACCGGGATACGGCTGCCGGGGAGCAGCAGGCCCTGCTTGGCCGGGTTTTTGTCGACGACGAACGGCAGGAGGTCCGGCTTGACGCCGGAGAAGTTGATCAGCGTGTTGCCCTTGGCTGCGGCGCCATAGGCTGCGACTTTCAGGCCGGCCCGTCTGCTCTCGATCAGGAATGTCAGGAAGCCATCGCGCACCGTTTGCGCCGCCTCCTGCAAGCCTGTGTAGAAGGCATCGTCCAGCATGCCGGCAGCGTGCTCTTCGGCGAGCGTGGCTGCCACGGCCGCCGTGACCGGATGTTTTCCGGTATCGCTGCGCTGCGCGAACACACGCAGGCTGCCGCCATGCCATGGCGTCGTCTCGACGTCGAAGACGGATAGTCCGTTGGCTTCGAAAACGCGGCTGACGGATGTCAGCGACAGGTAGGAATAATGTTCGTGATAGGCGGTGTCGAACTGCGCCTCGCGCACCATGTTGAGCAGGTGCGGAAACTCGAACGTCGCCACGCCGTCTGCCTTCAAAAGCCGCGTAAAGCCCGCAACGAAATCGTTGATGTCGGGAACGTGGGCCAGCACATTGTTGGCGGCCGTCAGATCGGCGGAACGACCCTCAGCCGCCAGCTTTTCGCCAAGCTCTGCCCCGAAAAATTCCTCGATGATCTCGATGCCCTTGGCGCGCGCCGCCGCCGCCGTGCTCGCCGTCGGCTCGATGCCGAGACAGCCGATGCCGCGCGCCTTGGCATATTGCAGCAGATAGCCGTCATTGGCGGCGACCTCGACAATATGGGCGGCTTCGGTCAGGCCGAAACGGGCCTGCATATCGGCGACATAACGTTCGGCATGATCGAGCCAGGAGGTCGAAAACGAGCTGAAATAGGCATAGCTCGAGGAAAAGAACGTTTCTCGATCGGCAAAATCCTCGGTCTGCACCAGCCGGCATTCCCGGCAGCAGCGGATCACCAGCGGATACCAGAGTTCCGGCATGTGCCGCTCATCGGCATTGACGTAGGAATTGGAGGGCGGGGCGGTGCCAAGATCGAGGAAGGGCACCATATGCGTCGATCCGCAGTGACGGCATTTCATGCGGCTACTCCACGATAGTCCGACGACAGCAAAGGATGCGCCGCATCGCGCGGTGACAGGTTGACGACCGGCAGCGGCCAGTCGATGCCAAGCATCGGGTCTTCAGGGTTGAGACCACCCTCGGAAGAAGCCGCATAGGGCTCTGAATGGGCATAGATCATCCGCACGTCATCGGTCAGTGCCTGGAAGCCATGCGCGAAACCCTCGGGAATCAAAAGCGAGCAGGCATTGTCTTCCGACAGCTCGACAGCGAAATGCTGAAGAAACGTCGGCGATTGCGCGCGGATATCGACGGCGATGTCGAGGATCCGGCCACGGGTGCAGGTGACGAGTTTGATCTCGGCATGGGGTGGACGCTGGAAATGCATGCCACGCACCGTGCCCTTGTGGCGCGTCCCGGTTTCGTTGAGCTGCGCGACATGTCCCTGCCAGCCGAAGGCCGCGAGGTCTTCTTCGCAGAACAGCCGCGACAGGAAGCCCCGATCGTCCGACATCCTTTTACGGCTGATGACGCAAAGCCCCTGAAGCGGCGTTGCGTGCGCCGTGAACCGCGCACTCATCCGGCCGCCCGCAAAGGTTCGTCCCTGGTGGCAAGCCCGGCAAAATCGCGGATATCGCCAAGGCACAGGTCAAGTGCCGCTTGTCCCTGCCCTTGCGCCCTATACCACTCCATCGTCCGCTTGACGGTTTCCGCCAGACGCCAGCGCGGCTGGTAGCCGAGATCGGCGCGCGCCTTGGCGCTGTCGAGCACCAGATAGCCCGCTTCGTGCGGCCCGTCCGTACCATTGCCAAGCGCAATCGCGCCGCCACCGAAGTGCCGCTCGGCCATTTTCAGGACGGCGCCGACAGATGCCGCTTCGCCGTGATCCGGACCGAAATTGTAGCTCTCGATCCCATCCGGCGTCTGCCACAAACGCTGCGCCAATCCCATGTAGCCGCCGAGCGGCTCAAGCACATGCTGCCAGGGGCGCACCGCACGCGGACGGCGCACCTGCAATGTCTCGCCGCCCTGCCAGGCCCGCACCGCGTCCGGGATCAACCGGTCCTCCGCCCAGTCGCCGCCGCCGATGACATTGCCGGCGCGCGCCGTGGCAAGACCGATCTTGCGGGCTGCAAAGAACGAGGCGCGGTAGCTCGCCGCGATGATCTCCACTGCTGCCTTGCTGGCGCTGTAGGGATCGTGGCCGCCGAGCGGATCGCTCTCCATGAAGGCAAGGCCTGTCTCGGCGTTGTGGTACACCTTGTCCGTCGTCACCACGACGATCGAACGTACATCTTCCGACAGCCGCAGGGCGTCGAGCAGATTGGCGGTGCCGATGACGTTGACGTCGTAAGTCTCGGCCGGATTGCGATAGCCGGCGCGCACGAGAGCTTGTGCTGCCAGATGAAACACGACCTGGGGCCTGGTTTTCAGGACATGATGCGTCACCGCGTCACGGTCGCGGATATCGATGATACCCGGCCCCTCCATGCTACCGCCGAGCAGCAGATGCAGCGAAGGCTCCGTCTGCGGCGCCAGCGACAGACCCGAGACGTCGGCGCCCAGTTCGCGCAGCCACAGGGTCAACCAACTGCCTTTGAAGCCGGTATGGCCCGTGACCAGGACACGTTTTCCGCGCCAGAATTCGTTCGTCATCGTCATCACCAGCTCTTCCACGGGGGCGTGCCGCTCTGCCACAGATTTTCAAGATGATTCTTGTCGCGCAGCGTATCCATCGGCTGCCAGAAGCCGTCATGGAAATACGCCTGCAACTCGCCTTCGCTGGCCAGTCCCATCAATGGCTCCCCTTCCCAACTTGAATGATCTGCCTCGATCCGGTCGATGACGCGGGGTGAAAGCACGAAGAAGCCGCCGTTGATGAAGCCGCCTTCGCCTTCCGGTTTTTCAATGAAGCCCTGAACCTCGGTGCCTTCCAGCTGCAGCGCGCCATAGCGTGCCGGCGGCCGCACGGCAGTCACCGTCGCCTGCTTGCCGTGGCTCTTGTGGAAGGCGATGGTCTTGCCGATATCGACATTGCTGACGCCGTCGCCATAGGTGAAGCAGAAGGCCTCCTCGTCCTTGAGATAAGACGCGACCCGCTTCAGGCGACCGCCGGTCATCGAGTTTTCACCCGTATCGACCAGCGTGACGCGCCAGTTCTCGGCGCTCTGGCGGTGAAATTCGATCGAGTTCCGCGACAGGTCGAAGGTGATGTCCGACATGTGCAGGCCGTAATTGGCGAAGTATTCCTTGATCATGTAGCCTTTGAAGCCACAGCAGACGATGAAGTCACGCACGCCATGGGCGTAGTAAAGCTTCATGATATGCCAGAGGATCGGCCGGCCGCCGATCTCGATCATCGGCTTTGGCCGCAGATGCGTTTCTTCGGCGATGCGCGACCCGAGGCCGCCGGCAAGGATGACAGCTTTCATCACCCCCTCCGGTTAGGCGCAAGGACGATCGCAGGCAGCACCGGCGATGGCTTGGCGAGAGGAGCAGAATTGCAACTGTCCCGCGATTGGGCAGAACCGGGGTCACGCGCCGCCTTCGACTGCAGGGCCTCAGGCCTTGCGGTCATACGGTTTTTACGGCGCGAAAACTCCATCATGCTCAGGGTCCAGTCAGTCTATTCTGACAACGACCCTAGAAGGTGAAACTGTCGTCAAACTGGAGAGGCAGCGCGAGCAAAGCCGCCTGCCTCTTCAACATCAGACCGAGTGGCGCAAAACACCCCGGATATATCAGTAGGTATTCTTGCGCATCAGATGCAATTCCCAATCCAGCGCGCTGCGGATGATGCCGTTCAGATCGTCATATTGCGGCACCCAGCCAAGCTCCTGCTTGGCCAGCGCCGGATTGGCGACGATCATCGCCGGATCGCCGGCACGGCGCTCCGAGAACGTCACGGGGAAATCCTCGCCATGCACCTTGCGCACGGCGTCGAGCACTTCGAGCACGGAGAAACCGTGGCCATAGCCGCAATTGGCCGCCAGCGAGCCGCCGCCGGCGCGCATGCGCTGCAAGGCCTTCAGATGCGCCTGAACCAGATCCCAGACATGGATATAGTCGCGCACGCAGGTTCCGTCCGGGGTCGGATAATCGGTGCCGAAGACGCTCATCGACTGGCGTTTGCCAAGTGCTGTGGCGCAGGCAACCTTGATCAGATGGGTGGCAAGTGCGGAGGATTGGCCGCTACGCCCCTTCGGATCAGCACCGGCGACATTGAAATAGCGCAGCGCCGTGTAGGTAAAGGCATGCGCATTGGCGGTATCGCGCAGCATGATCTCGGTCATTAGCTTCGACGAGCCGTAAGGCGATTCCGGCTTGAGATTGACGCTCTCCGTCACCGGCTCCAGCACGTCCGGGGTGCCGTAGACCGCGGCCGTCGAGGAGAACACGAAATACGGGATGCCGGCTTCGACGGCGCTGGCAATCAGGCTGCGCGATTTGACCGTGTTGTTCTCGTAATAGCCGAGCGGATCGGCGACCGATTCCGGCACGACGATCGAGCCGGCGAAATGGATGATGGAATCGATGCTGTTATCGGCGAAAATCTGCCGCATCAGGCCGCTATCGGCGATATCGCCTTCATAGAAACGTGCCTCGGGAGCGATGGCCCAGCGAAAGCCGGTCGACAAGCGATCGATGACGACGACCTGTTCGCCGGCATCGAGCAATGCCCAGACCATGTGACTACCGATATAACCGCCACCGCCCGTTACCAAAACCGCCATTGCCTGCTCCTGCTTTGTTCAAAGTGAGCGGGATAAAACCCGTTCGGCGCGCCTTTCACAAGTCTTTTGTGCGGTGCCGCATGGGCAAAATCGGCTCAAAGGGCAGCGATATAGCCCACCAACCGCTCGGCGGCGGTGGCGATCTGGCCGGGATCGCGCAGGAAACAGGCGCGCATGAACAGCGAACCGCCTTCGCCGAACGCCGTGCCAGGCGCCAGGCCAACGCCGGTCTTGTCGACGATATCGAGTGCCGCACGCCGGGCATCGGTGACGCCATCGATCTTGAGAAACGCATAGATCGCGCCGTCCGGCTTGAGCGTCTGCACCCGGTTGGTGGCGATCAGCGCATCGCAGAGCAGATCGCGTGATCGGGCCGCCTTGGCAACGTTTTCCGCAACGAACGCATCGCCCTGGTCAAGCGCCACCACGGCACCCGCCTGGATGAACTGCGCCACGCCTGAGGTCGAGTACTGGATGAGATTTTCCAGCACCTGGCCGATTGCCGGCGGCGCCACGATCCAGCCGGCCCGCCAGCCGGTCATCGACCAGTTCTTCGAGAAGGAATTGACGAACAGGATGCGCTCGTCCTCTTCCATCACATCGAGGAATGAGGGCGCGCGTGCGCCGTTGTAGGAATAGAGCGCATAGATCTCGTCGGCCATGATCCACAGGCCGTATTTGCGCGCCAGCGCCAGAATGGCTTTCAGGTCTTCGTGCGTCGCCGTCCAGCCGGTGGGATTGGAGGGTGTATTGACGAACAGCGCCCGCGTCTTGTCCGTGATCGCCGCTTCCAGCCTGCGGATTTCGAGCTGCCATTTGCCGTCCTCGAAGCTGAGCGGCACGGCGACCGGGCGGGCGCCGGAAAGTTCGGCGCTGGCGGCAAAGTTCGGCCAGGCCGGCGTCAGAAACACCATTTCGTCGCCCGGCGAGGTCACCGCCTCGATGGCAAGCTTGATCGCCTGCATGCCGGAGCCGGTCACATAGAAATTGTCCGATGACAGCGTCTTGCCGAAATGGCGCCGGTAATAGCGCGACAGCGCTTCGCGCAATGGCGGGATGCCGCGCTGCCAGGTGTAGAAGGTCTCGCCGGCCTTCAGCGAATCCTGTGCCGCCTGCGAGATGAAATCCGGCGTCGGCAGGTCTCCCTCGCCAACCCAGAGCGGGATGAGCCCTTCGCGCCCGCGCGCATAATTGACCAGTTCGACGATGCCGCTTTCCGGCGCAGAAAGCGATCGGGGGCTGAGGCTGGCAAGAATGGTCATCGGCGGGCTCCTCGCGCCTACCCCCGAAAATCCGAATTAATTCCGGATAAGGAGCATGCGCAGCTTAAAAGTGCGAGAGCGACCTTTGCGCGCCCAATTGGGCGCGCGGCGCTCTCGTTGCCCGCCGCTTCTAGCTGTTTTTCAGATCACGATCACGCGATATTCGGTGACGGATTTATCGATTCTGGTGATGTGTTGATATCCGCCGGAATCCTGAAAAGGCGGCCTATACTCTCTGCGTTTTCAGGAGGTCGCGGATTTCGGTCAGAAGCTGGACGTCCACCGGCGGCGGTGCTGCCGGCTCCTCGTTCTTCTGCTTTTCCAGCGAAGCGCGCATCTTGTTGACGGCCTTGACCATCAGGAAAATGATCCAGGCGAGAATGAGGAAGTTGATCACCACAGTAAGAAAGTTGCCATAGGCGAAGACCGCACCCTGCTCGCGCGCCGCAGCCAAAGACGTTGCCGTCACGGTGCTGGAGAGCGGAAAGAAAAAGTTGGAGAAATCGAGGCCGCCGGTGATGGCGCCGATGACCGGCATGATGATGTCGCCGACCAGCGAATTGACGATCAGCGTGAACGCGCCGCCGATGATGATACCGACCGCAAGGTCCATGACATTGCCCCGGGCAATAAATGCCTTGAATTCATTCAGCATTACTCTCTCCTTGTCTCTAACCTAAAACCAGCTGTGCCTGCCTGTCCTACGCAGCCGGGTGCGCAGTGGATGCTAGCCGAAATCGAAATCATGTAAATCGCGCAATCAAAAATAGCGCAGCATCCCCGTATCACGATGCAACAGAGAAAGAGTTGTCGTTTCTTTGACTTAAGGCTTAGGCACGGCCGATTTTCTTCCTAGGCGTCTTGTCCTATGCTGCCCCCGGAGGACAAGGAGGAGACATGCTCTCGGGCTCGATCATTTTCGCGGCCGCCTTCGCCTACCTGCTGCTGCTGTTTGCGGTGGCAAGCTATGGCGATCGCAAGGCGCGCAAGGCCGCTCCTGCCGGCAAGGGCAGGCCGCTGGTCTATGCCTTGAGCCTGGCGATCTACTGCACCTCCTGGACCTATTTCGGCGGCGTCGGCCTTGCCGCCGAGCGAGGGCTGGAATTCACCGGTATCTATATCGGCCCGATCTTGATGTTCACCATCGGCCTGCCGGTCATCCGCCGCATCATTGCGCTTGCCAAGGCCGAGCGGCTGACATCGGTCGCCGACTTCATCGCCGCGCGCTACGGCAAGAACCCGATGGTTGCCGCCATCGTTGCGCTGATCTCGCTGATCGGCGCCATTCCCTATATCGCGTTGCAGCTCAAGGCCGTCTCGAGCTCGGTATCGGCGATGGTCGATACCAGCGGCTATGGTATCGGCTCCGGCCAGGACTTCATCGACCTGCCGCTTCTGGTGACGCTCTTCCTTGCCTGTTTCGCCATCGTTTTCGGCACGCGCCACACCGACGCGACCGAGCATCAGGATGGCCTGATCCTGGCGATCGCGATGGAATCGGTGGTCAAACTGCTGGCCCTGGTGACAGCCGGGCTCTATGTCGTGTTTTTCCTGTTCGACGGCCCGGGCGACCTGTGGGGTAAGGCACTCGCCAACCATCAGGCAATGACGGCGCTCAACTACCAGACGCCGCTGCCGCGCTGGGTCATGCTCGTCGTGCTTTCCGCTTTCGCAATCATCATGCTGCCCCGGCAGTTTCATGTCACGGTCGTCGAGAACCGGACGGAAAAGGATCTGCGCACCGCCGGCATCCTGTTCCCGATCTACCTCGTCGCCATCAACCTGTTCGTGCTGCCGGTCGCGATCGCCGGCATCCTGACGTTTGCCGGCAGCGGCGATGCCGATCTCTATCTGCTGACGCTGCCGCTTGCCACCGACATGCCGGTGCTGACCATGATCACCTTCATCGGCGGCTTTTCTGCCGCGACCGCCATGGTCATCGTCGCTTCCGTGGCGCTGTCGATCATGATCTCCAACGACATCATCATGCCGGTGTTCTTGAGGCGCAACCTGATGGGGCGCGGCGGTTCCCAGGATGTGGCCGGCACATTGCTCAACGTCCGGCGCACGGCGATCTTCGTGGTTCTGCTGCTCGGCTACGCCTACTACCGCTCCGCCGACATGAGCGCCGGTCTTGCCTCGCTTGGCCTACTCTCCTTTGCCGCCATCTCGCAGATGGCGCCGGCTCTGTTCGGCGGGCTCGTCTGGCGGCAGGCGAACGCCCGTGGCGCCATTGCCGGAATGACGCTCGGCTTTATCGTCTGGGCCTATCTGTTGTTTCTGCCGAGCCTGGGCGGGCCGGACAATTCCCATGTCGCCACAACCGTGCTCGGCTTCCTCTTCCCCTTCACCACCGTGTTTTCCGGCCCGGCCGCCGATCCGCTGGTCAATGCCTCGGCGCTCAGCCTGCTGGTCAACGGGCTCGCCTATGTCATCGGCTCCCTCACCCGGGCTCCAAAACCGCTGGAGCGGCTGCAGGCCGGAGTGTTCATCCGCCGCAAATCGCGGACCGAAAAGGCATTTCGCGGCCGCAAGACCAAGATCACCGTACTCGACCTGAAGACCACGATTGCCCGCTATCTCGGCGAGGAGCGAATGCAGCGCTCCTTCCAGACCTACGAGCGCCAGTCGGGCCGCTGGCTGGAAGACCACCTGCCGGCCGATATGGCGCTGATCCATTTTTCCGAACAGCTGCTCGGCAGCGCCATCGGCTCGTCCTCGGCCCGCCTCGTCCTGTCACTGGTGCTGCAGCGGCTGGACGACACATCCTCGGACACGGCCTGGCTTCTCGACCAGGCGTCAGAGGCGCTGCAATACAATCAGGACATGCTGCAGACAGCGTTGTCCCAGATGGACCAGGGCATCGCCGTCTTCGACAGTTCCAACAACCTGATCATCTGGAACCGCCGTTTCCGCCAGCTGCTCGACCTGCCGGAAACGGCCGGCCAGGTCGGCTTCCCGCTGGCGGAGATCGTCTCGATGCTGACCCAGCGCGGCGATATCCGCAAGGAAGACGGCAAGAGGCTGATTGCCAACTTCCTGACGCTCGACAAACCCTTCCTGCTCGAACTTTCCGGCGGCGAACGCATCATCGAGGTGCGGACCAACGCCATGCCCGACAAGGGTATCGTCACCACCTACACCGATATTACCCAGCGCGTTGCGGCCGACATGGCGCTGAAGCAGGCTAACGAGACGCTGGAACTGCGCGTTGCCGAGCGCACCGGCGAACTCACCCGCGTCAACAGGCAAGTGGCCGAGGCCCGCGCCGCCGCCGAGGAAGCCAATATCGGCAAGACGCGCTTCTTTGCCGCCGCCGGCCACGATATCCTGCAACCGCTCAACGCCGCTCGCCTCTATTCATCCTCGCTGGTGGAGCGTCTCGGTGAATCGGAAAACAGCGTTTTGGTGCAGAACATCGATTCGTCGCTGGAATCGGTCGAGACCATTCTCGGCGCCGTGCTTGACATCTCCCGGCTCGATACCGGCGCGATGAAGCCGCGCCTGCAATCCGTGCCGCTCAACGACCTCCTACGGCGCATCGAAACCGATTTCGCGCCGGTCGCCCGCGCCGCAAACCTCAAGCTCACCGTCATGCCGACCGCGCTGACGGTACGCACCGATCCCAACCTCCTGCGCCGCCTTGTGCAGAACCTCGTCTCCAACGCCATCAAGTACACGCTGACCGGCAAGGTCCTGGTCGGTGTGCGGCGAGAAGGCGGCGATGCGGTGATCCAGGTGCTCGACTCCGGTATCGGCATTCCGGCATCCAAGTTCCGCACCGTCTTCAAGGAGTTCGCCCGTCTCGACGAGGGCGCCAAGACAGCGGCCGGCCTCGGGCTCGGATTGTCGATCGTCGATCGCATCTCGCGCGTCCTCAACCACAGCGTCGATCTGCAATCCGAACCCGGCAAAGGCACACGCTTCCGCGTCAGGATGCCGATCGACCGCGCGGCGGCTGGCAGCGCCAAGGTCACACCGTCCGATCCCGTTCGCACCGCCGAACCGCTGCATGGTCTGCGTGTTCTGTGCATCGACAATGAGCCCCTGATCCTGGAAGGCATGAAGCTGCTTCTGGAGGGCTGGGGCTGCAGCGTGTCGATCACTTCATCCCTCGACGCCTGGCAGCAAGGCCTGACCGCCGACGACCTGCGCCCCGACGCCATCATCGCCGACTATCACCTGGACGACGGCACCGGTATCGACATGATCCGTGCCATCCGGCTTTATTTCGGCACCGATATCCCGTCGCTGCTGGTCACGGCCGACCGCTCCCCGGAAGTACGCGCGAGCGCGGAGCGGGACGGCATCGGCCTGCAAAACAAGCCCGTCCGCCCGGCCTCGATGCGAGCCTGGCTGACGCAGCTGTCGGTGTCGATGAAAGCGGCGGCGGAGTAAAACCGGGCCGTTGAATTGAAATTTATTGTGTTCGTGACTAAGATATAGTCTCAGGCGGTATGGCTATGATCGAAGAAACAGTGGATTTGCGTTTTCTGGCCAAGCAGGGTCAAAAAATCATCGAAGATATGTGCGCTTTCCGGCAGGAAGTTTCCGAAGTCCGGACTTTGGCGCTGCAAACCTATGAGTATTCCAGGCGCATCGAGAGACTCTCGAGATTGCCATCAAAATGGAATTCGGTGGTGGCCTCGCTCACCTGCAGACGGTGATCGAAAGCTCCCTTTCCAGAATAGAAGACATGATGGAAAATCTCGCAGGCCGAGTGGATGCGCTGGAGCGCAACCCTTAACTTCTATTCCTCTGGGAATATCACGCCGCCACAGCGGAAATCTTGCCCAGTTGAATGACCGCCTGCGTCCGGCTGTCGACATCGAGCTTCAGCAGGATCGCCGAAACGTGCGCCTTGATCGTCGCCTCGGAGACGCCGAGTTCGTAGGCGATCTGCTTGTTGAGCAGGCCTTCGGCGAGCATGCCGAGCACGCGCGATTGCTGCGGGGTGAGCGTCTGCAGCCGATGCAGCAGTGCCGCCACTTCCGGCTCGTGCTCCATGCCGCGCTCGAAGCCCGGTGGCGTGAAAATATCGCCGGCCATGACCGTATCGATCCCCTGGCGAATTTCGTCTATGCCTGCGGATTTGGACAGAAAGCCGCAGGCGCCGAGTTCGAGTGCCCTCTGGATGGTTGCCGGATCGTCATGGGCAGAGACGATCATGACAGGCAGGCTCTGGAATTCGGCCCGAAGCGCGATCAGGCCGGAAAGCCCGCTGACGCCAGGCATGGTCAGATCCAAAAGCATCAGATCGGCCGAACCATGATCGATGGCCGCCTGCCGGGCGGATGTGAAATCACCGGCCTCGATGATTGCCGGGTTGCCGGGCATGCCGCCCAAGGCCTGGCGCATGGCGCCGCGAAACAGCGGGTGATCGTCCGCAATGATGATGGTCAATCCTGACGTCATGACGCTCCCTCCCAAGAGCTTGGCCAGAAGGCCTGCCACGGCGGAAAAATCCTCCAATTCGTCCGCTGTGCCGTAAAGATCCGGTCAGGTCTTTTGAGGCCCATCCTCCGTCTTGTCGGACGGCGGCTTTTCCTCACGTTCCAGATCTTTCACAATTCCCATGAAACTGCGCATCATTCTTTCCATGACGCTCATCGTCTGGTCAATCTCTTCCTTCGTTGGAAGCCGCGGTTTGAGGCCGGTCTGCCCCTCTCCAGCGGCTTTTTCCAAGGTTTCCACCCGCTTGGTCAGCAAATCGAGTTCGAGTTCGAAAGCAGTGCGCTCGTCGGCCGCCATCCGGCAGACGATCTCGCCGTCCTTGTCCTGGCAGAGCGAAACCTCGCCGGTCTGTGTGTCCAGCCGCGCGATACCGCTGTCGGTTTTCTGCATGGCGTATCGGCCGGGCGCCGGCTCCTGCGCCAAGGCGGCAAAGGCTGTAAACATGCCGCCAAGGGCGACGACCGGCATCAGCATCCTGTTCATTGCACTCTCCTTGCTCAACAAAAATCCGGCAATCGCCAAAAATCCGGGTCCAGCCCCGCTTGCCGGTGGACATTCGCAGAAGATTGCGGCAATCCCGCAAAGGACATCGTCCAGGCTTTCAGGAAACGGCGGCATGCGCAGCATTATCTATAAAATCGTTCCGGCAACTCTATGGCAGGATGCGCGCGATAGCGGAGAATTCAAGGGCGCGGCCGTCGATCTGACCGATGGTTTCATCCATTTTTCGACCGCCGAACAGGCAAGAGAGACCGCCGCACGGCATTTTGCCGGGCAGGATGGCCTGCTGCTGATCGCCGTCGATGGCGAAAAGCTCGGTGAAGCGCTGGTTTACGAGACCTCGCGCGGTGGCGCTTTGTTTCCGCATCTCTACGCGCCTTTGTCGTTGACGGCCGTGGTTTGGGAAAAGCCGCTGCCGCTCGACAGCGATGGCAACCACATTTTTCCGGAGCTTGACCGATGATCGATGTCTTCCAGTCGCTGGCCCGTCGCGGCCTTTTCCTTTTGGATCCGGAAGCCGCCCACGGCCTGTCGATCAAGGGGCTGAAGACCGGCCTCGTACCCGCCTGCGCAGCACCTGCCGATCCGCGCCTGACGCAGACGGTCGCCGGCCTCTCCTTTGCCAACCCGATCGGCCTTGCCGCCGGTTACGACAAGAATGCCGAAGTGCCGGAAGCCCTGCTCAAACTCGGTTTCGGTTTTACCGAAATCGGCACCGTGACGCCCAAACCGCAGGCCGGCAACGACAAGCCGCGCATCTTCCGGCTGGTCGAGGACGAGGCCGTGATCAACCGCCTCGGCTTCAACAATGAAGGCCATCAGGCAGCGCTCCACCGCCTGAAAGCCTGCGACCGCTCGGCGATGATCGGCGTCAATATCGGCGCCAACAAGGACAGCGCCGACCGTATTGCCGACTATGTCACCGGCATCCGCACCTTCTACGGCGTCGCGCGTTATTTCACCGCCAATATCTCCTCGCCGAACACGCCCGGCCTTCGCGACCTGCAGGCGCGCGAAAGTCTGTCGGCACTGCTCTTAGCCGTTCTTGCCGCCCGTGATGACGAAGCAAAAAAGGCTGGCGCCCGCGTGCCCGTGTTCCTGAAGATCGCGCCGGATCTGACCGAGGAAGGCATGGACGATATCGCCGCTGTGGCACTCGCCCACGCGCTCGACGGCCTGATCGTTTCCAACACGACGCTGTCGCGCGATGGCCTCAAGGACCAGCGGCAGGCCAGGGAAAGTGGCGGCCTTTCCGGCAGGCCGCTGTTTGAAAAATCCACCATCGTGCTGGCCAAGATGCGCAAGCGCGTCGGCCCCGATCTGCCGATCATCGGCGTCGGCGGCGTCTCGTCTGCCGAGACAGCGGCGGAAAAGATCCGCGCCGGCGCCAATCTCGTCCAGCTCTATTCCTGCATGGTCTATGAAGGCCCCGCGCTGCCGGGCAAGATCGTGCGCGGCCTGTCCGCACTCTGCGACCGCGAAAAGCTGACGTCGATCAGTGACATCCGCGGCAGCCGGACGGATTACTGGGCCGGCAGGAACGTCTGAGCCGATCGGCGCGGCACCAGCACCATCAGGAAGAGACCGCGAAACAGCAAAAACAGGTTGAGCGCAGCCCACAGGCCGTGATTGCCGAAGGCAGGCACGAGGAGAAAGAGTGCTGCGCCATAGCCGACAAAGGCGAGCAGCATCATGTTGCGCATGTCGCGCGACCAGGTGGCGCCGATGAACACTCCATCCATCAGGAAAGCGAGCGCGCCGGTCAGCGCCGTGATCGCAGCCCAGGGCATGTAGACATAGGCCTCGCTGCGCACATCGGCCGCCGTCGTCAGCAGGTCGATCAGCCGGTCGCCGAAGAGGAGGAAGGCGATGGTGGTGAAGCCGGCCAGCACAAACGACCAGGTCGCCGTCATCTTCAAGGCCCGGTCGAAGGCCGGACGGAACCCTGCGCCGATCGCCCGGCCGGTCAGTTGCTCGGCGGCATTGGCAAGCCCGTCGAGATAATAGCCGGCCACCAGAAAGATCGTCATCAGCACCGCATTGGCAGCCAGCGTCACCGGCCCGAACGACGTGCCGATGCGCGTCATCAGCATGAAAGCCGCGAGCAGCACGAAAGAGCGGATCATGATGTCGCGGTTGAGCCCGAACAGCGGCTTCAGGCGCTCGGCGGAAAAGATCGTTGTCCACGTCGGTGCGAAGGTCCGGTCGAAACGGGCATAAACGATCGCAAACCCAACGATGGCGCCAACCACTTCACCGGTTACCGTCGCCAGCGCCACCCCCATCACACCCCAGCCGAGATGGAGCCCGAGGACGATGCAAAGCACGATGTTGATGCCGTTGATCAGCGTCTGCAACAGCAGCCCCGTCGTGCCCTGCCCGCGCCCGAGCACGAAACCGAGGATGGCATAATTGGCAAGCGATGCGGGGCATGCGAGGATGCGGTATTGGAAGTAGGTCCGCGTCACGCTCTCGATCTCAGGCGCCGGGGCCAGAAGCCAGAGACCGGCGGACAAAAGCAGCGGCGACAGCGCAAGCATGACGATGCCGCAGACGACGGCGATGGTCAGCGACCGCCAGAAGACCGCCTGCTCCTCCGCCTTGTCGCCGCGCCCGAACGCCTGCGCCACCAGCCCGGTGGTGGCCGAGCGCAGGAAATTGAATGTCGTGAAGATCAGGTCGAACAGGATTGCACCGACCGCAAGTCCGGCCAAAAGCGTCGCCTGGCCGAGATGGCCTATGACGGCGGTATCGACAAGGCCAAGCAGCGGCGTCGTCAGGAACCCCAGCGTCATCGGCAAGGCGATCGACAAAATCAGCCGGTTGGTAACGAGAAACGGGCCCGCCCCATGGACGTTTTCGCTGATATCGGTCGTCTGCACTGCCGTCATGATTTGTCCTCAAGGCCAGCCGCGAAACTTCATAATCAGATCAGGCGGTCGAAAGCACCATGGCCCAATAAGGCCGGTTTCCGGAAGCCGGATTCCGCATCACGGCGACACCGAGCCCGCTATAGTTCGGCCCCAGCATGTTCTCCAGATGCTTGGGCGAATGGAACCAGGCGGCGTAGGCCTTTTCGGCGCTGTCCTGCCCCATCGCAATGTTTTCGGCCGCCGGCAGCGCAACGCTGCCGCCCTTCATGCGGGCAAGGAAGCTGTCGCCCATGCCGATCAGATGCGACATCTTGCCGGCCTTGGCCATCCGGCCCGCCTGCGACAGCGCTGCCTGCGCCGCTGCCGGATCGCGCATCAGGGGCTTCAGCCCCTTTTCTTTTCTCAGATCGTTGACATAGCCGAGCGTCGCATCCGTCTGGTCGCTGCCATCGCCACTTGGCGTAACCTTGGGCGTGCCGCAACTGGCCAGCACACCGAGCGAGAAAAGGGCGCCCGCCCGCAGGATCGTGCGCCGGGAGGCAAGGAAGTTCTGATCGTGCATGTTACCGCCGGTAGCTCAGGATACGCAGAATGATGAAGACCGGGATCACGACGGCAGCACCCAGCAGCAGATAGTCGCCGACGCGGCCAAGCGCCGCAAAGCCGGAATGCCAGAGATCGAGAATGAAATCCCTGGCGGTGTAGAGGATGCCATAGGGCGTCCAGCCGAAAACGGCCATGACGAAACCGACGATCACCGACACGACCAGGAGCTTGATCGCCACCCGGCCGGGCGTGTCCCCCAAAAATCTGTTCACTCCATCGGCCATGGCCCATGATTCTCCTGTTTTTCCTCACATAAGCCGCCAAGAGCCCTGCTGCAAGCCGCGAACAATCGCGATGGCCTTGACGTCAAATCATCGCTTGCCATTTCTACCCTTGCACGCGACAAGCGCGTGAAGCCTAAACGGCACAAAATCGAGGCGCAGAACCATGACCCTCAACCAGCTTTCCTCCGGCGACCTCATTGCCGACCGTCGCGCCGAATATGCGCACATGCTCGCCGACAGCGGCGATCATGCGCAAGCCGCCGACCTGATGACCCAGGCGCTGGAGCTTGTGCCTGACTGGGCAGCCGGCTGGTTCCGCCTTGCCGGTTATGAGGAAAAATCCGGCCGCAAAGAGGCGGCGGTCGAGGCCTTGCGGAAAGTTCTCGAACTCAATCCGGAGGATATCTTCGGCGCCGGCCTGAAGCTTGCCCTGCTTGGCGGCTCCGAGACACCAGACCAGCCGTCGAGCCTCTATGTCGCGCAGCTGTTCGACGACTATGCCGACCGCTTCGACAAGGCGCTTGTTGAAAAGCTCGGCTACACCGTTCCGGAAAAGCTGGAAGCGCTTATTTCAGCGCACACGGGGGATATGCGTTTTGCCGATGTGATCGATCTCGGTTGCGGCACCGGCCTGTTCGGCGAGCGCATCCGCGAAAAGGCGGATCGCCTGGAGGGTTTCGATCTTTCCGCCAACATGCTGGCAAAGGCAGAGGACAAGGGCCTTTACGATCACCTAGCGCAGGCCGATCTTTCGCTGCCGCCGGAGACATCCGGGCTGTTGGCCGGCATGCCGCAACACCGGGCCGATCTCGTCAGCGCCGCCGATGTGCTGATGTATCTCGGCAATCTCGAAAGCGTCTTCGCCATTGCCTCAAGGCTGTTGAGCAGCAAGGGCCTGTTTGCCTTTTCGGTCGAGGATGCGGATGCAAAAGGCGATTTCGTTTTGCGGCCGTCGCTGCGCTACGCCCATTCGGAAACCTACATTCAAGGCCTCTGCAACCGCTTTGGGCTCGCGATCCTGGCAACCAGCAAAACCGTCATTCGCAATGATGGCGGCAAACCGGTCTTAGGCATTCTGTTCCTTACGCGCAAATCGGTGTGAGCGCAGTTTTCTTGCGAAGTTGAAATAGGTCAGCATTGCTTACATATTTTGCTTGATCGCGACAGGCTGATTCCCGATAATTATTGCACTGCACACAGGCGCCGCGGTCGAATGACTGCCGGTGCACCTGCACCTTCATTCATTCCTGTCATCGCCGTTCGGGTCCGCCCGGGCGCGTCTATCTGGCCGTCTTCGGAGATCGCGACATGAGCATCGTCAATGCCCTTGGCTTCTTGAACACCAGCGCAACGCGCCACACGCCGGTCGAGGACGTACAGGGCATATTCTCCGGCAGCCTTGTGGCGGCGCTGGGCCTGTATGTGCTGGCCAGCGCAGGCCTGTTGACGGGCAGCACCGCCGGTGTCGCGTTTTTGCTGCATTATGCGCTCGGCATCAATTTCGGTCTTGCCTTCTTCCTGCTCAACCTGCCGTTCTTCTACCTGTCGTGGAAGCGCCTCGGTATGGCCTTCACGGTGAAGACCTTCATCGCCATCGCCATCACCTCGCTTTTGACCAATGTTCAAAGCCAGGTGTTTCAGATCGCCAGCATCCATCCGGCCTGGGCGGCCCTGCTCGGCGGTCTTCTGCTCGGTTACGGCGTCCTGGCGCTCTATCGCCACCGCGCCAGCCTTGGCGGCGTCGGCATTCTCGGCATCTACATGCAGGAGCGTTTCGGCATCCGCGCCGGACTGGTGCAGCTTGCCGTCGATCTCTGCGTGCTGGCTGCCGCTTTCTTCGTCACCACGCCGCCGGTCGTGTTCTATTCCGTGCTCGGCGCTGTCGTGCTGAACCTGTTCCTGACCATCAACCACCGCGCCGACCGCTATATCGCTTTGTGACGACATCGGTCTCTCAGGCGGGGAGACCGATCGAGCAAAGCAAGGTGGTGAGGGGCATGCAGGTTCGGCAACGAGCCTGACGGCCAAAGCAAGGGCAGCACTGGCAGCCCCTCGCCCGACCTTTCCATGGTCAGCATGTGGTGAGAGCGGGACAAGCAACGAACCCGATCCCGCTCTCAGGCGGCGCGCTCCTTTTTAGAAGCGCGCCGCCGTTTTCGTCTGCTCAGGCAGCCTTGGCCGGCTTGTCGATCGGATGTTGCGAGCGGAAGCTGACGGCGATCCGGTTCCAGACGTTGATCGTGCCGATAGCAACCGTAATCTTGGCGATCTCCTCGCTTGAGAAATGCGCCTTCAGTGTTTCGAAGGCGTCGTCCGGAGCACCGGTCTGGGCAATGTTCGTTACCGCATCGACCCAGCCGAGGAGAGCCCGTTCGCGGGCGTCGTAAACCGGCGATTCCCGCCAGACGCACATCATGTTGATCCACTGTTCGCCCAGGCCGTCATGACGCGATTCCTTGACGTGCATATCGACGCAATAGGCGCAGCCGTTGATCTGCGATGCGCGCAACTTGATCAGATGGATAAAGCGGCGTTCAAGGCCGGAATTCTGCACGTAGTTTTCAAGCGCCAACACGGCCTTGAAGGCTTCCGGCGATGCTTTTGTCATATCGAGACGCGGGTGCATGGTCTTCTCCTTTGTGAGGGCTCAGCGAGCCGTTTTGCGTTCGTGGATTTCAAGGAAGGCGCAGCCTCTGGCGGCGATCGACCCATCGTCGATTTCAGCCAGTTGCACGCCGAGATCGGCAATCGTGGTCTTGGCCAGTTCCGCCCGGTAGACGCGCTCCGCCCTCAGCATGGTGGCCGAGATATTGCAGGGCTTGGAAAAGAAATGACTGGCGACGGGGTTCGGTCCCCGCTGGCGAATTTCATTGCAGCGGAAGGCCGGTTCCGGACCTTCGACGGCAAGCACGATATCGAGCAGCGTGATCCTGTCCGCCGGCCTTGCCAGCCGGTATCCGCCCTTCGGCCCCGGCACGGTATCGAGAATGCCGGCGCCCGAAAGCGACTGCAGATGTTTCAACAGATAGCTGGTCGAGACGCCATGGAACTCGGCGATCGCTGCCGCCGACAGGACGCCGCCTTCGGAAAGGCCGGATAGCATCGCAACGCTATGGATAGCCTGCTCGACCCCTTCACCCAGCTTCATTGCGTTGCCTCCGTTTTCTATCATGGATAATTTGTATCCATGATTATTCCCAACGTCAAGCGGTGAAATTCTTCACAAGGCTTGCGTTCGCAAAATCGGGAGATAGAAGGGCATGACACAAGCGACGGGAAACGGCGACGATGATGGCAACACCAGCGAAATCTGCCTTTGCGGCATTGATGAATTCGAGCGCCGAGCGCCATTCGGTTGTCGATGATGCACAGGGCGTCATTTCCGGCAGCATGCTGGCCGTGCTCGGCATCACGCTTCTGTCGAGCGCCGGGCTTTTGACCGGCGGCACGCCCGGCATCGCCTTTCTTGTCCACTACGCGACAGGCTTCAGCTTCGGCGCCTGCTTCTTCGCGGTGAACCTGCCCTTCTATTATCTCGCCTTCCGCCGCATGGGCCTTGCCTTCACGAGCAAGACCTTCATCGCCGTCGCCCTGACATCCGCCATGTCCGAAGTCCTGCCCCGCGCGCTCGGGATCACCCATGTCGATCCGCTGATCGGCGCGCTGTTCGGTGGTCTTGTTGTCGGTGCCGGCCTGCTCGCCCTCTTCCGCCACCGGGCCAGCCTCGGCGGCGTCGGCATTCTGGCGCTCTACCTGCAGGATCGTTTCGGCTGGCGTGCCGGCCTGATCCAGCTCGGCTTCGACGGCGCCATCGTCGCCTGCTCGTTTTTCCTCGCCAGCCCCTTCATCATCGCCTGCTCGATCGCGGGCGCCGTGGTGATGAATGTCACGCTGGCGATGAACCACCGCAAGGACCGCTATATCGCGATGTGAGGAATGCCGCCCGGCCGCTGCGATCCTTAACGAGCAACGGCCCGCAGGGCGGTCGCAACGACCGCATCGCCGAATTCCGGCGAAACCGGGCGATGCCCGACCAGCAAGCGGAAGAAAACCGGTCCGTAGATCATGTCGAGCAGAGCCTCCAGATCAAGCGGCGGCGTGATTTCTCCCCGGGCAATCGCCTGTTCCAGGATAGCCCGGCCGGCGTTGCGGCTCGACAGGATCACCTGATTGCGGAAGGCCTTGGTGAATTCGCTTTCCGGATCGGCCGCCGCCAGCGCCATGGTGATCTGCCGCCCGCGCGTGCTGGCAAAGGCGGTGACGAGCCCACGCATCTGCCTGCCAAGAGCGGCCTGCGCCGTGGCTCCTTCCGCTTCCGCTTCCGGTAGCGGGGTGACCGTAAGAGCCGCCATCGCCAGCTCCTGCGCGTTGGCCCAGCTGCGATAAATCGTCGGTTTGCCGACACCGGACCGTGCGGCGACGGCTTCGATCGTCAGACGGCCAAAGCCTTCAGCCATCAGGATATCATGGGCAACCTCAAGCGCGCGCCGTTGCGCAGCTTCGCTTGGCGGACGCCCTCGTTTCTTCGGGGGTGCGTTTGTATCTTGACTCATATCATTACGATACGTAACGTTAATATATGAACCAGTCAAGGAGGAGTGTCCGATGCCAAATCCTGCCCGGAAAGTCAGTGCCCATTTCGTCGTCAAAAACGCAGCGCAGGCCATCGAATTCTACAAGAATGCCTTCGGTGCCGAAGAAATCTTCCGCATGACCGACCCCTCGGATGGGCGCGTCGGGCATGCCGAACTGCGCTTCGGCGAGACGCTGATGATGCTGGCGGATGAGTATCCGGATTTCGGTGCACTGTCGCCGGACACTATCGGCGGATCGCCCGTCACTTTCCGCGTGGACACCGGATCAACCGACGAGGCGCTGGCGCAAGCCCTGTCTGCCGGGGCAACGCTGTTGCGCCCCGCCGCGGATCAAAGCTTCGGCGAGCGCCTGGCGCAGGTGCTCGATCCCTACGGTCATCGCTGGATGCTGTCGCAGACCATCGAACAGGTCTCGCCTGAAGAGATGCAGCGGCGCTGGAACGAGGGAGGGCTGGCGTGAGCAATGCGGATCTGGAATTGCTCGAAGCCGCCGAGAGCGCCTTCAACGCGGCGATGATATCCAACGACCCCGGCCGGATCGCCGCCTGCATCGCGCCAGACTGGGTGCTGGTAACGCCGCAAAGTGGCCCGGTTCCCGCGCAGGCGGTTCTTGCGGCGATCGAATCCGGTCTTTTGAGCCACGACACCATGACCAAGACGACCCATCACGTCCATCTTCTCGGCGACGTTGCCACAGTCACCGGGCGCGGGCAGAACACCGGCATGTTCCGGGGTGAGCCGATCTCGGCCGACGAATGGATCACCGACGTCTATCGCCGCGAGGGGCGTGGCTGGCGATGCGTGCTGACCCACCTCACCCCGGCCGGAAGCGAGAAACCGTAGTCAATACCGGGTAGCCGGCACAAGTGCATGACCGGGATCGGGTTCAGGCCGCTATTCGTGCATGCTATCCGGCCCAGGATCGCCGCCGGCTGCGGCGATGGCCAGCCGCCGCATATAGTGGTCCCAGCCCTTTTGATGATTGGCACGCTCTTGCTCATTGGGCAGGCCGCCATGGGTGAGCCGCACCAGCGTGCCGCCGTCTTTCTCGACGAGGTCGATCTCGATCAGGCCGGAACCGGGCGGCACGGTCTCGTTGCCTTCCCAGCCGAAACTATAGGCCAGGCGATGCACGGGGATTACCTCGGTGAACTGGCCGCGGGCCGTTTGCGTGTCGCTCATGGCGAGCAGGTATATGCCGCCGGGATGCGGCTCGATCGTCGCCTTGGTGCCGACCCATCGCAGAATCTTCTCGGGATCGGTGAGGAAAGCAAAGACCGTAGCCTGCGGGGCCGCGACCTCGATCTCACTGCGAAGTGTTTCCGTCATCGCGACGTCCTTCCAGCTCTGGATATAACGGCATTCCAATCGCGCAATCTAAGCCAATCGGGACGTCGCGCAAGCAACAAAATCTCGTGACAGGCGCCTGACACAGGGGCATGATGCCGGCCATGCGACTGCCGTCCGCTCTTTCCTTCCTGGTCGACAAGGCGATCGACGTGCCGGACGGCGATGCGTTCCTGACGGCGCTCGCTGCAGCGTTGGTTGCCGATGGTTTGCCGCTGACCGGCGGCGCGCTTACCCAGGCCGCACCCCACCCCGTCATCGAGCAGCGCATCTGGCTCTGGCGTGCGGATACCGGAAGGGTGATCGAGGCGCTGGGATTGGCCGGGCCTCTCGATCCCGGACATGCCCATCCCCAACCAGCCCATATCGCCCGCGATTGGCTGACCGGGCTCGGCGCCGGTGGCGTCCAGGAGGATTTCGCCGGCGGCCCGTCCGATGCGGCGATGCTTGCCTGGACGGCTAACCGGCCGTTCAGCGAGACCGAATCCGAACTGCTGCGTGAGGTCGCGCGTTTTGCCGTAGCACCCCTGGCCCTGCTGGCCGCGCGCTCGACGCTGGCAGCGCTGCTGACGACCTATCTCGGCCGACGGAGTGCCGCGCAGGTTCTGGCCGGCCGCTTGCGCCGCGAACCCGGGGAGACGATCCGGGCGGCGCTGCTTTTTGCCGATCTCCGCAGCTTCACCGAACTGTCGGAATCAACCGAGGCGAAGGATGTGATCGCCGCCCTCGACGCCTGGTTCGATCGTGTCGCCGGCGCCGTCCACGCCTTCGGCGGCGAGGTGCTCAAGTTCATCGGCGACGGCGTGCTGGCGATTTTCCCGATCGGAGAACGTGACGCGGCTGGCGCGTGCGATGCGGCGCTGCGCGCGGTTGCCGCCGCACGTGCCGGAATGGACCACCTCCATCACGTCCGCGCCGCACAAGGGGCGCCGCCCCTGTCGTTTGGCATGGCGCTGCATCTCGGCGAAATGCTCTGGGGTAATATCGGCACCGCTGACCGGCTGGATTTCACCGCGATCGGCCCGGCGGTCAACCTGGTCAGCCGGTTGGAAGGCCTGTGCCGGCCGCTCAGCCACACGGTATTGGTCTCCGGCGCCTTTGCCGCCGAGACCACGCAACCGCTGACCCCGCTCGGCGAGCACAAGCTACGCGGCATCGCCGCGCCATGCCCGGTGTTTACGCCGCAGCCGTGAACGGCAAAACCGCGAGGCCGACATACCAGCCCGCGGCCGCACTGGGAGCCATCATTCTTTTTTCAGATGATCGATCGCGTTCAATGCATCGTAGGGAGACCAACCGGCATGGACGGCGGCTTCCACCAACTTGGTTTCCACTTCCTGTTCCAGCCTCAGGTAAAGCGGCTCAAGTGCCTCTTGCACCGTCAGGATATGTTCATCGGGCGGAATGATGGTTTCATCAGGTGCTGACGACGGCATGCCCCTCTCCTTTTTCGACCGGCCTCTTCGATTTTGGCGGAGATATTCAAACGCCGGACGAGCGGTAATGTTCCCTCGCGGACCGAAGATTGCGAAATTGCCGCGCGATAATCCTCCCGGCTTGCACAAAGGCCCCATATCGGAAACCGCGCACTTCAATTCCCCGCCGTTTGATCTACATTTGTTCGCGTGAACCAGATCGATTCCATCCCGCGCGCGGAGACGCAAATGCTCCTGCCCCCGCCTTTCCTGCGCTGGTTCGCGGAAAAGGGCTGGCAGCCGCGTGCGCATCAGCTGGAGCTTCTCTCCCGCGCCCAGGGCGGCGAAAGCATGCTGCTCATCGCGCCGACCGGCGCCGGCAAGACGCTGGCAGGCTTCCTGCCTTCTCTCGTGTCGCTGACCGGGCGCGGAAAAATTCCGCCGGGTTCCGGCTTCGCCGGCATCCACACGCTCTACATCTCACCCTTGAAGGCGCTCGCCGTCGATATCGAGCGCAACCTGATGAAACCCGTCGGCGACATGGGGCTGCCGGTTCGCATCGAGAACCGCACCGGCGATACGCCCCCCGCCAAGCGCCAGCGCCAGAAGCTCAACCCGCCGGATATTCTTCTGACGACGCCGGAACAGGTGGCGCTGCTGCTTGCCAATGGCGAGGCCGAACGCTTCTTCAAGGACCTGAAATATGTGGTGCTCGACGAGCTGCATTCGCTGGTCACCTCCAAGCGCGGCCATCTCTTGTCGCTCGGTCTTGCCCGCCTGCGCCAGCTCGCGCCCACCATGCAGGCAATCGGCCTGTCGGCCACGGTGGCCGATCCGATGGACCTGCAGCGCTGGCTGGCGCCACAGAGACCCGGCGAAAACAATCATGCCGGGCTGATCACCGTCACCGGCGGCGCCCGGCCGGACATTTCGATCCTCTCCACCGAGGAGCACGTGCCGTGGGCCGGGCATTCCGCGGCCTACGCCATCGGCGATATCTACAAGGCGATCGGCCAAACCAGGACCACCCTGCTCTTCGTCAATACCCGCAGCCAGGCCGAGCGCGTCTTCCAGGAGCTCTGGACGATCAACGACGACAACCTGCCGATCGCGCTGCATCATGGTTCGCTCGATGTGGGCCAGCGCCGCAAGGTCGAGGCGGCGATGTCGGAAAACAAGTTGCGCGCCGTCGTTGCCACCTCGACGCTCGATCTTGGCATCGACTGGGGCGATGTCGACATGGTCATCCACGTCGGCGCGCCGAAGGGCGCATCGCGTCTGGCCCAGCGCATCGGCCGCGCCAATCACCGCATGGATGAGCCGAGCCGCGCCATCCTTGTGCCCGCCAACCGTTTCGAAGTGATGGAATGCCAGGCGGCCCTCGACGCCAACTATATTGGCGCGCAGGACACGCCCCCGGTCGGCAAGGGCGCCCTCGACGTGCTGGCCCAGCACGTGCTCGGCATGGCCTGCGCCGCCCCCTTCGATCCCCTGGCACTCTATGCCGAGATCACCAGCGCAGCACCTTACGCCTATCTTACCTGGGAGACCTTCGAGCGCATCGTCGATTTTGTCGCCACCGGCGGTTATGCGCTTCGCGCCTACGAGCGCTACGCCAAGATCCGCAAGACGCCCGAAGGCTTTTGGCGCGTGTCCAATCCAGTGATTGCCCAGCAGTATCGCCTCAACGTCGGCACCATTATCGAATCGCCGATGCTCAATGTGCGCATGGTCAAACGCAACTCTCGCGGGGCGCTCGGACGCGGCGGAATGGCGCTCGGCAAGGTCGAGGAATATTTCATCGAGATGCTGTCGCCCGGCGATACCTTCCTGTTTTCCGGCAAGGTGCTGCGCTTCGAGGGCATCCGCGAAAGCGAGTGCCTGGTCAGCCAGGGTTTCAAGCTCGACCCGAAGGTGCCCTCCTATGCCGGCGGCAAGTTTCCGCTGTCGACCTATCTCGCCCAGCAGGTCCGCAAGATGCTCGCCGACCCCAGCCGCCATGCGACCCTGCCCGATCAGGTGCGCGACTGGCTGTCCCTGCAGAGGGACATCTCGATGCTGCCGAAGGAGGACGAGCTGCTGATCGAGACCTTTCCGCGCGGCAGCCGGCATTACATGGTGATCTACGCCTTCGAGGGACGGCTTGCCCATCAGACGCTCGGCATGCTGCTCACCCGGCGGCTCGACCGGGCCGGGCTGAAGCCGCTCGGCTTCGTCGCCACCGATTATTCGCTGGCCGTCTGGGGGCTGGAGGATCTCGGCAATGCCTTCACGTCCAGCCGGCCGCTGCTTGCCGACCTGTTCGACGAGGACATGCTGGGCGATGATCTCGAAGCGTGGCTGAACGAAAGCTTCCTGCTCAAACGCACGTTCCGCAACTGTGCCGTCATCGCCGGGCTGATCGACCAGCGCCATCCCGGCAAGGAAAAGAGCGGCCGCCAGGTAACGGTTTCCGCCGACCTCATCTATGACGTCCTGCGCAGCCATGAGCCGGATCACATCCTGCTGGAGGCCACCCGCAACGATGCATCGGCCGGGCTTTTGGAAATCGAGCGGCTTGGCGATATGCTGTCCCGAATCAAGGGGCATATCACCCATCGGCCGCTCGATCGTATTTCGCCACTGGCCGTGCCGGTCATGCTCGAAATCGGCAAGGAAGCGGTCGGTGGCGAGGCGCAGGATTTTCTGCTCGCCGAAGCCGCCGACGAACTGTTTGCGGATGTTGTGGCCACGGCATCGCCATAAACCTTGACCAGACACTGAAAAACAACGCCGCGCCGGAAACCCTATGCAACGCATCGCCCACGCCATCTCTGCCCTTCCGGACAATCCGGCCTTGTCGGCTCGCATCGTCGTCAACGGCGTGATCGGCGTCTGCGACCCGCTCGGCGGTCTCTATCTTCCCGATCTCGATATTCTCGTCGTTTCCGACCTGCACCTGGAAAAGGGTTCGGCCTTTGCCCGGCGCGGCATGATGCTGCCGCCCTATGATACATTGGCGACACTGCGCATCCTCGATGCGGTCATTTCGCGCCACAATCCGAAAACCGTGATCAGCCTCGGCGACAATTTTCACGATCGCGCCGGCTCGGCTTTGATGCCCGAGCTGTTTCGCGGCATGATCGAGACCATGGCGCGCGGCCGCGAATGGATCTGGATCAACGGCAACCACGATCCGGACGGTACCGTTGCCCTGCCCGGTTCTTCCATGGATGAACTGAACCATTCAGGCCTGATCTTCCGCCACGAACCGGCGCTCAACGCTGCAGCGGGCGAAATCGCCGGCCATCTTCATCCCTCCGCCACGGTCCGCCGCCGCGAAAAATACATGCGCCGCGCCTGCTTCGCCACCGACGGCCGCCGCCTGATCATGCCCGCCTTCGGCGTCACCACCGGCGGTCTGGACCTTCGCCACCAGGCCATGCGCGGCCTCTTCGACCACCAGAGCCTCGTGGCGCACATGCTGGGGCGGGACCGGATCTATTCGGTGCGGTTTGCCAATCTGCTGGGGTGAGCCCCGGCAACTCTTTGCCCATTCATGTTCATTGTGATAACTATTGTTCATAGTTGTCACTCTTTACGAGGTTGAGCGATGGCGAGTTTCGCATTGAACGAGCACTACGAGCGCTTCATCCAGGCACAGCTTGAATCCGGCCGCTATAACAATGCCAGCGAAGTCGTGCGGGCTGGATTGCGGATGCTTGAAGATTTCGAAGCAGCACGCGAGCGTTGGCTGCGTGACGAAATCCCGTCGCGGTTGGAGGATATCCGCCAAAACCCGCAGGCAGCCATTTCTCTCGAAGACGCTTTTTCCCGATTGGAAGCGCGGCATCAGGCTAAAATAGCCGAGTCAAAATGACGATGCGCTACAGGGTTCTTCTCCATCCGAAGGCTGAAGAAGGGCTGAACGCGCTCTACGATACAATTGCCGAAAATGCCGCTCCGACAACAGCATGGAATTTCGTATCGGGCATCCGAAAATTCTGTTCGAAACTGTCCGATTTTCCAGAACGTGGCACGGAGCGCGTCGAACTCATGCCCGGGCTACGCGTGATCGGCTATCGGCGTAGCGTCAGCATTGCATTTACGGTTGAGGGCGAAATCGTCATTATTCTCGGTATTTTCTACGGTGGCAGAAATTTGACCACCGAAATGTTCGAGGAGCGCCTGCGGGAAGAATAATGGATTTCATACCAATTCTGTGCTTGTTCTGCCTCAAGAGGGCGTCGCATCGTATTTCTTTGCAGTCGCTCGAAGCCGATCAGTGTGATCGTAAATTTGATCAAGAGATTCGATTATCAGTCGCTCCTCATTCTCGCCATCGCTCGGCTAGGCTGCCTTTTTCTCCGTCCCATATCGCAGAATAACTCCGCCCGATACCAGCGGCCGGGATTCCAGCAGTTTGAGCGGCTTGGACTGATCTGCAGGCTTGAACAACGGCGTCCCCTTCCCGAGCAGGACCGGCACGACGCAAAGCATGATCTCGTCGATCACATCGTCCTGCAAAAGCGAGGCGACGAGGTCGGCACTGCCGAAAATATAGATGTTCTTGTCGATGGCCTGCTTCAATTGCGCAAGCTCGCCGGCGATGTCCTTGACGATACGGGTGTTGTTCCAGTCGGACTTTTCCAGCGTATGCGAGGCGACGATCTTCGGAAGCGCGTTCATGTAGGCCTTGACTTCGGTCTCGTCTTCCGTGGTCGTCCAGTAAGCCTTCATGCCCTCATAGGTGACCCGGCCAAAGACGAGCACCTCGGCCTTCTTGCCGAATTCCTTGCTCAGCGCTTCGAGTTCCGGCCCCCAGGCCTGCATGTGAAAATCGAGATCCCATTTCTTCGCCCCTTCGAAATAGCCGTCGAGGGTGACGAGATTCCAGACGATGACCTTACCCATATCAAACTCCTTCGATCAAAACAGATTGCTATTCACAAGCGGCCTGATGCTAGTCAAACAGATTGCAAAATGCAATTGGTTATCGCGAAGACGCCACGACAGTCTACGCCCATGCGGGCTGGGCCGGCGTCTGTATTCTGGGCAGTGCCGTCAGCTTTGCAGCCCTGATCTACTACGCCACGCTGCTGCGCCGGGCTACCCGGCAGGCTAGCGCATTTCCGCTTTTCTCCGAATCGCGAAAACGCTCTAGCCTTTTTGTCTTTGCGCAATTCCGGACGCAAAACCGCTACGCACTTGTGCTGGAATATGCGCTAGGCTGTAGTGACGAATTAATCATTTGATCCAAAGCATGATGCTTGCGAGCTTGATGAAGCCAAGGAAGTTTTGGGCGAGCTTGTCGTAGCGAGTTGCGATGCGACGCCATTGTTTGA
>NZ_JAOYTH010000006.1 GCF_025847205.1 Pararhizobium sp. YC-54
GTTCCCACTGATCATCCCTGAGAACCTCACCGTCCATCGCCAACCTCCAAAAGTCAGCGTTGAATCTGATTTGCTCCTCAAACGGAATCCTTAATCGTTAATTCGTCACTACAGCCTAGAACGCATTGAACGTCAGCGTCGTCAATGACCGGTTGATGCCCGGCACGGTGGCGATGTTGTCATTGATGAACTTGCCGATGTCCTGCTCTTCATCGACATAGACCTTGATCAGAAGGTCATAGTCGCCGCTGGTCGAATACATTTCGGAGACGATCTCCTTCTTGTAGATCACGTCGGCGACCTCGTAGGTCTTGCCGGGCGCGCATTGCAGCTGGACGAAAATCGGCTTCATGGCTCAGTCTCCTGATGTTTCGTTCGCAAATAGCCTGTTTTGGCGACGAGGCAAAGACGGGATCCGGTCAGTCCCTGCGGAAGACAATGCTTGCCAGCCAGCCGGTGATGACGGCCAGAAGCACGGCCACCAGACCGTACAGGAGCGGCTGTTGATGCGCGGCCGCGGTGATTGCCTGTTCAAGCCCGGTCTTGACGACACGCAGCTCGAGCGCCTTGGCGGCAACAAAAACGCCGGAGCGGAACAGATAGGCGCGCACGATATGCGATCCGTTCGGCACGTCGGCCGGCAGGCGCAGCGAGGCCTTGAACAGGCTGGAACTGATGAACTGCACGCCGCCGGGGTCGCGCTGGTAGATGCCGGTGGTTTCCCGCAACCGCCGGAACGCGTCGCGGAATTCGGTGAGGTTGCTGCCATCGCCGATAAAGCCGATCGGCGTCAGCGGCATATGATCGACACCAATGCCCATGTTGTTCATGTCACCGGGCGGCGCTATCGTCTCGATATCGCGCGTGCTCGACAGGGAATAGGATTCCGGCACCTTCTCGAAGGTCATCGAATGGGTGTTGATCCAGATGCCGAAGATGCGCTCCTTCTTGCGCACAGTGGTATTTTCCTTCGGCCCTTCCAGCGCCACGACGATATTGTACTTGCCCTGCGCCAGAAGCCCGGGATCGGCACCGTCAATGGCGCCGAAGATCGTCAGGTCGGCGCCGCGGAAATCGGAGGTGATGGCGATCTCGTCGGTCGAAATGCCGATATCGAGCTTTTCGGTGAAGTCGATCGGTTCGGCCTGCGCGGCAAGCGGCGCTGCAAACAGGAGACCGCAGAACAGAAGGGCCAGACACGTCCGCATCAGAAACCGAGCCCCGCGGACACGACCGAATAGATCTCCTTCGGCGGGATCACCAGCTCGACGGCAAGACGGATACCGACAGCCAGAACCAGCAAGGCCAGAAGCGCCCGCAACTGCTCGCCGCGCAGTCTCTGGCCGACGCGCACGCCGTATTGTGCGCCGATGACGCCGGCGATCATCAAAACGAAGGCAAGCACGATATCGACGGTGTAGTTGGCCGTCGCCTGGACGATGACGGTATAGGCCGACACGAAGATGATCTGGAACAGCGAGGTTCCGACGACGACATTGGTCGGGATGCGCAGCAGATAGATCATCGCCGGCACCATGATGAAGCCGCCGCCGACACCCATCACCGATGTCAGGATGCCGATGCAGAAGCCGAGCACCGCGATCGGGATGACGCTCAAGTAGATCTTCGATTTCTTGAACCGCATCTTCAGCGGCAGCCCGTGAATCCAGTTGTGCTGCCCCGGCCTGCGCAGCGTCACAGCCTCGTTTTTCGACGCACGGCGCAGCGCAATGATACTTTCCCAC
Organism: Pararhizobium sp. YC-54; assembly: GCF_025847205.1. Taxonomy (GTDB): domain Bacteria; phylum Pseudomonadota; class Alphaproteobacteria; order Rhizobiales; family Rhizobiaceae; genus Pararhizobium. The sequence goes on from NZ_JAOYTH010000006.1 coordinate 1,746, forward strand.
AGCATCAGCGTGCCGACGGTGCCGAGCAAAAGGACATAGGCAAGTGAAATCACCAGGTCGAGCTGGCCGAGGCGACGCAGCAGCGCGAAAAGCCAGATACCGAGCGTCGCACCCGCCAGACCGCCGCAGAGCAGCACCGTCCCCAGCTTGATATCGATCGTGCCACGGCGGAAATGGGTGATGGCGCCGGAAATCGAGGAGGCGACGACCTGGTTGGCGCCGGTGGCGACCGCGACGACGGGCGGGATATTGTAGAAGATCAGAAGCGGCGTGATCAGGAACCCGCCGCCGACGCCGAACATGCCGGACAGGAAGCCGACGGCCGCACCCATGCCGAGAATGATCAGAATGTTCACCGACAACTCTGCGATGGGCAGATACACCGTCACGGCCAGACCTCTAAATATGCCAATAGCCCGCAAGGCGGGCGGAAAACATCAAAGTGGCAAGTGATTCACCACGGGAGATAAGGAATGGAACAGTCTTGAAAACCAATTGTTAAAATCGTGAATTCAACCTCGTTCCGTCATGCGCCCCGGAGTCCGGCCTGTCAACCTTTTGCAGGCTTTAACCCTAACGCGCTGCGCGTCATTCATGACCTGCAAGGTCGCTGCAGCACTTTAGTCTGCTACATAATTTTTCCTTAAATCGATTCGGATTCAAGAAATTATACAGTAGCGCGAAGCACGCCCCTCTGTCCGGCCGGTCTGCGGCATTATTGCGGCCGCAGACGCCGTTCCCGGGCGTGACCGCTCAAATCGCCGGCCTGTGCCCGAATGGCCACAGCGCCTTAGCCGTTGCGCTTCAGGAGTTCCTTGACCAGCGCGTCGGTGATCTGCCCGGTCGGTTCCTGGCCGATCGATTTCTGGAAAGCCTTGATCGCGGAGAGGGTCTTGCTGCCCATCTCGCCGTCGGGCTTGCCAGCGTCGAAGCCGTTATTGTTGAGGATGGCCTGGATGTTGCGCAGCGCCTTCTTCATGTCGATCGAGGCGGTCTTGGTGCCCTTGCCAACCCAGCTATCCGGCACATCGACCGAATTGGCCTTGGCGTCGAGCGGCGTCAGCTTCCAGGCGTCGAATTTCGCCTTGGCGCTCTGCAGCTGTTCGGGCTTCAGCGCCTTGCCGACTTCGTCGCGCTTCTGGGCGGCATCGGCATCGCCGTCACGGGCAGCAACGGAAAACCACTTGTAGGATTCTTCCAGGTCCTGGCTCACCCCGTTGCCGCGGGCAAAGAGGATGGCGAGGTTGAACTGGCTGTCGCGGATGCCGCGATCGGCGGCCATGGCAAACCACTTGCCGGCTCCGGCAAAATCCGGCGCAGCATCGCCGCCGCTTGCCAGCATCACGGCGAGATTGTGCATGGCGCTGGCATTGCCCTTTTCGGCAGCCTGCTGATAGAGCGCACGGGCCTTCTTCAGGTCACGGCCGACGCCGGTGCCCTTTTCGTAGAGGCTTGCGAGCCGATACCCGGCGGGAATGACGCCGGCATCGGCAGCGCGCTGATACCATTTCGCCGCCTGGGCGAGATCAGCCTTGATGCCGCGGCCTTCGGTATAGACCGCGCCGATTTCGAACATTGCCAGGGGATCACCCTTCCTGGCAGCCTCGACCAGCGCTTCCGGCTTGATCTCGGCGGGAATGGCAAGCGCGGTTTCGCCTGCGGCGGGCTGGGCCGTGGCCGCTGCCGTCGTGGCCTCATCCTTTGTCGCATCCAAGTCCGTTGCCGTTTCCGGAGCGGAACCTTCGATGACCGGCGACAGCATCTTGACGCTGGCTTCTCCGGTTTCCGGCATGGCCTGCGCGGCGTCCGGCAATTTGGCTTCCGGCTCGGCTGTTTCGGATGTGACCGTTTCCGACTGCATCACCTGCGGCCCGGCGGTGGGCTGTCCGGCTGTTTGTTCCCCCGTCGGCGGCTGCAGCGAACTCAGCGGCACGACGTCGGTGCCGGTGTCAGTGTCGGCCTCCTCTGTCGCAGGAGCCACATCGGCCACCGCCGACGTTTCAGCTGCCACCGGAATTTCATTGGTCACCGGCCGCTCGATGGCGGCCACCGGCGTCTCGACGGGCGCCTGCTCGCCACGGATCAGCGTATTGACCAGCGGATAGGACATGATCGCCAGAAGCACGGCGCCGACCGCCATCAGGATCGGGCGGCGATGACGCGAAAGAACGCCGCCGATCGGAGATGCGCTCGCACCACCCTTGCCGCGGTTCATCGTCTCGACTTCTTCAGCCGCCTGCTGGGCGGCACGGCGGGCAGCCGCGATAAAGTCCGCCTTGTCCGTTTCGCTCGGCGCCGCGTTGCGGCCGGTCTGGCCGGCGCGAACCCGTTCGAGGATTTTCTTCACGTCCGGAACGCCGGAGCCCGGCTCCAGCAGCTGGTTGGCCACATCAGGCTCGATCGTATCGGCGGCATCGATCGGCGGCGTCGGATCGATGACCTGACGCTCGACGGCATGAACAGGCTCGGTGCGCTTGCCGGTAAACCGCTTGGCGATCCCGGCAAAAAGACCGGGCTTGCCGGCAGGCACCGGCGCGGTCTTGATATCGCTCTGATGCACGGCCGCCTGCTCGGTGACGACGGCAACGGCTTCCGCGACCTCTTCACGCGATGGGCCGGCAGGCTCCGCCGCAGCGGCGAACCCGTGCATGTCGCGCTTCAAATCTTCGTAGCGGCGTCCGAAATCAGCTTCGGCGAAGGGATCGTCCTGCGTCTCGAAAGCCGGTTGTGCCGCCCGGGGCATCTGCGGCTGGCTGTCCAGTCCGCGCGAACCGAAGGCGCGGGGCGCATCCTGTTCCTGGCCGCGCTCTTCCAGCCGCTCCAGCTTTTCGGCGATATGGACGAGGGTTTCGTGCAGCGCCTCGAAGGTGCGCGCCGTGCGCTCCTCGCTCGAGCGGCTCATGTCTTCGAGAACCTTGAGATCGTCGGCCAGCGCCGAGATCGCGGCCATGTCCGTGCCGCCGGAGCCGGATTGGCCCATGCCATTCTTCGAATAGGCCTCCATCACCGCTTCGGCCGCCTGGCGGGCTGCCTCGATGATATATTCGTCGCTGGTCGCCAGATAATCCTCAAGCGCGCTCATCCGGCCTTCGAATTCGGCGGGAACGGCAGCCGGCGTCATTTCGCGCGGCTGACTGACGAGGCTCGACAGGTTGGCGATCTGGTCCTGCAGGCTGCGCAGCATCTCGCTGTCGTCAAAGGGCGCCGCCTGGGTTTCCTCCAGACGGATGGCAATATCCGACAGCTGGCCTTCGAGCCGGTCGAAACGCGCATCGCCGGCATAGGAGGTCGCCGGCATGTCCAGCTGGTCGATCCGGCGGGCGAGATCGTCGAGTCGTTCGGCGAGCGCATCGTTGAGCGAACCCTGGTCGAGCGCATCGATCTTGCGGGAAATATCGGAGAGATAGCCTGTCAGGTCCGGCTGGGCGGAAACCTTCTGCGAGCGCTCCAGCATCTGCGACAGCTGTTCGAGGCGCTCTTCAAGGCGCACCGCGGCCTCTTCGTTGGCCAGTTCCTCGACACGGGCCGCCAGGGCTTCGATGCGCGAGCCGACGCCAGCGTCGGCCGGCCGCTGCAGGCTGTCGATCTGCCGGGAAAGGTCGGCAAGACGGCCCTCGACACGGCTCACGCCGGCGCTATCGGGAATGGCAGCACGGCCGCTGGCAACGATGGCGCGGCTGATCTCGTCGAGACGCGCGTCCAGATCGGCAAATTGTGATGCCAGGCGGCGATCGTCCGGCTGCATGTGGCGGCCGATCATCTCGATCGCCTGCGCCACCGAAACCAGCTTGTCTTCCAAAGCGTGAATGGCCGGGCCGCTGTTCATCGAGCCGATCTGCGACTTGATCTCGTCGAGCCGGTAGGCAAGCGCCACCAGCTCGTCGTCGCGGTTCGCGTCAAACGCGTTCATCCGGTCTTCGACGCCGGTCCAGCGCGCCTCGATGCGATGCACACTGTCCTCGCGGGCAAGGCCATCGATCATCAGGCGCAATTCGTCGAACTCGACCTTGAGCGCGTCGGCCTGTGAGGGCGATGCCTGCCGGCCAAGCTGGTTGATACTGTCGGACAGCCGCTGCAGATCGCCGCGGATATCCTGCGCCATCGTCTGGTCCTGCGCCGCATCGGCGGTGATGCCGCGGATTTCCGCGCGCAGCGCCGTCATCTCGCGCGACAATCCGTCGGCAATGTCCTTCTTCAATTCCTGGCGCAGACCGACAAGCGCCTGGGCGATCTCGGCCATGGCCGGGTCCCGGCGCTGTTGCTCATCACGGTACTGTTCCGAGCGCAGCCGTTCGCTGCGAACAGGTTCCGGACGTTGGGCCGGCTGCTGGCGGATGGTTTCCGGGCGTAGGTTTTCTTGACGCAGGTTGTCGGAGCGGATCGGCTCGCGGCGATAGACTTCGCTGCGCAGCTGTTCGCTAAGCGGCGGTGCAACCGGCAGCTCACGACGGGGCTGCACAGGGGCTTGGAACGAAGGAACGCTGCGCTCTTCATAGGCACGCGGTTCCGCACGTGGCTGGATACGTTCGCGAACGGCGTCACGTTCACGAACGGCATCGCGTTCCCGCGTCGCCGTCAGTGTCCGCTGCCGCTGCATGATTTCCGTGATCGGGTCGGGAGTGGCCACCGGACCATCGCGCTCGGCCGCGCCACGGCCCCGCTGATCACGTCCGGCTGCCCCCATCAATCCTTCGATGCGCGCTTCCAGCCCTTCGATCGTGCGGTTCAGCGCATCGAGGGACGACCTGTCGCCATAGGACTCGGCGCCCGGACGTGGAGTGTTTGATCGCGATCCGTTCATCGTACTTCGCCTCTTTCATCGGCCTTGATCGGAATCCGGGCTTCTGAAAGGCAAATCCGGCCTTCCGGGCGTTCCGGTACCGATCCGGACAGAGCTGCAACGACGCGAAGACAAAGACTATTGCAACTGTGACCATCTCAACACGCACTTTCACGAAACGTGGTAAATAAGCCGTTAACCTGACTGAAATTTTTTAACGATTTGCGCGCATGCTGGCTTCGGGAGGCTTCCACAGGACAATGTCGGCACACCCGGCTTGCCGGCCGACGATCGATCAAATTTGCGGACCAGCAAATTTTGACGTTTACGCGCACGTCAAAATTTTGTAGCGTAGTGAAAATGACATGGGAGCGGTTCAGGAGACACTGCTCCCATGTCACGGTTACAGGTGAGGAACACGAGACATGCCCAGCTATAAGGCCCCGGTCGAAGACACGCTTTTCATTCTCAACGACGTTCTTGGCATCGAGCGCTACAACAACCTGCCCGGCTTTGCCGATGCGACGCCCGACATGATCGAGGCGATCGTCGGCGAAGCGGCCAAGCTCGCCGAAGAAGTGCTGTTCCCGGTCAACCTTTCGGGCGACCAGGAAGGCTGCAAGCGCAACGACGATGCGACGGTGACCACCCCCAAGGGGTTCAAGCAGGCCTTCGACCAGTACCGCGAGGGTGGCTGGCTCGGACTGTCGGTTCCTGAAGAATTCGGCGGCCAGGGCCTGCCCTACACGCTGCACACTGCCGTTGGCGAATATATGTCGTCGGCCAACATGGCGCTGACCATGTATCCGGGCCTCACCCAGGGCGCGATCGCCGCGATCCTCGTCCACGGCACCGACGCGCAGAAGGCAACCTATCTGCCGAAGATGGTGGCGGGCGACTGGACCGGCACCATGAACCTCACCGAGCCCCATTGCGGCACCGACCTTGGCCTGCTCCGCTCCAAGGCCGTGCCGCAAGGCGACGGCTCCTACAGGATTTCCGGCCAGAAGATCTTCATCTCTGCCGGCGAACACGACATGGCCGGCAATATCATCCATCTGGTGCTTGCCCGCATCGAAGGTGCGCCGGAAGGGGTGAAGGGCATTTCTCTGTTCATCGTGCCGAAATTCCATGTCGAGGCAGACGGTTCCGTCGGCGCGCGCAACACGGTTTCGTGCGGTGCGATCGAACACAAGATGGGCATTCACGGCAATTCGACCTGCGTCATGAACTATGACGAAGCAACCGGCTATCTCATCGGTACGGAGAACAAGGGCTTGAACGCCATGTTCGTGATGATGAACGAGGCCCGCCTCGGCGTCGGCCTGCAGGGGCTGTCGGTGGCCGAAGTCGCCTATCAGAACGCCGCCAACTATGCCCGCGACCGTATCCAGGGCCGCTCGCTCTCCGGCGCCAAGGCTCCGGACAAAAAAGCCGACCCGATCATCGTCCATCCCGACGTGCGCCGCGTCCTGATGACCATCAAGGCCTTCAACGAGGCCGGCCGCGCCTTCACGCTGTGGACGGCGCTCAAATCCGACATCGCCCATCGCGGCGACAACGACGCTGACCGCCAGACCGCCGACGATATCCTCGGCCTGATGACCCCGATCCTCAAGGGCGTCCTGACAGACAAGGGCTTCGACCATGCCGTCATGGCCCAGCAGTTGTTCGGCGGCCACGGCTATATCGAAGAACACGGCATGAGCCAGTATGTCCGCGATGCCCGCATCGCCATGATCTACGAAGGCGCCAACGGCATCCAGGCGCTCGACCTCGTCGGCCGCAAGCTGGCGCTGAACGGTGGCCGGGCGATCACCGCCCTGTTCAAGGAAATCGGCGACTTCTGCGAGGAAAACCGCGCGGAGGAGAAGCTTAGTCCCTATACCAAGGGCCTGAAGAAGGGCTTGAACGACCTGCAGGCGGCCACCATGTGGTTCATGGGCAATGCCATGGCCAAGCCCGACAATGCCGGCGCCGGTTCGACCGACTACATGCACCTCTTCGGCCTCGTCGTGCTCGGCTACATGTGGGCGAAGATCGCCAAGACCGCGGAGGAAAAACTGGCGCAAAGTGCTGGCGGCCGCGAAGCCTATTTGAAGAACAAGCTCGTCACGGCAAAATTCTTCATGGAGCGCATCATGCCGGAAACGGCGCTGCGCAAAGCCCGCATCGAAACCGGCGCCGACACGATGATGGCGCTCGATGCGGCGGCGTTCTGAGTAAAAACCTCTTCTCCCCAGCGGGGAGAAGTGCCGAGCTTAGCGAGGCGATGAGGGGGTCTTACGGCAGATGCGAGGTCTTGGCTCCCCTCATCCGACCCTGCGGGCCACCTTCTCTCCGCCGGGGAGAAGAGGAAGCCCGACCGATTTGACACAGACGACGCGCGGTCTGATGATCGCTGCATAGGGAGAAAACAATCATGACCGAAGTCTTCGTTTACGACCACGTGCGCACGCCGCGCGGCCGGGGCAAGAAGGATGGGGCGCTGCACGAAGTGCCGACGCCGCGGCTGGCTGCCAAGGCGCTGCAGGCGATCCGCGACCGCAACGGGCTGGATACCTCCACCGTCGACGACATCATCATGGGCTGCGTCGATCCGGTGTTCGAAGCCGGTGCTGTGATCCCCAAGGCGGCCGCCTTCGAGGCCGGTTATTCCAACAGGGCGCCCGGCATGCAGATCTCGCGTTTCTGCGCCTCAGGCCTCGATGCCATCAACTTCGCAGCCGGCAAGATCGCCCAAGGCGCCGACGACATCGTGATTGCCGGTGGCGTTGAATCCATGTCGCGCGTCGGCATGGGCATGTCCGGTGGTGCCTGGTACATGGATCCGTCTGTCAACTTCCCCGGCTATTTCATGCCGCAGGGCGTCTCGGCCGACCTGATCGCCACCAAATACGGTTTCTCCCGCGATGACGTCGACGCCTATGCCGTCGAGAGTCAGAAGCGCGCCGGCCATTCCTGGGACAACGGCTATTTCGACAAGTCGGTCATTCCGGTAAAGGACCAGAACGGCATCGTCATCCTCGCCAGGGACGAGCACATGCGTCCGACGACGACGATGCAGAACCTTGCCCAGCTCAACCCCTCCTTCCAGAGCCCCGGCGAGATGGGCGGCTTCGAGGCCGTCGGCATCCAGGCGCATCCGGAAATCGAGCGCATCAACTATGTCCACCACGCCGGCAATTCGTCGGGCATCGTCGATGGCTCGGCAGCTGTCCTGCTCGGCTCCAAGGCCGGCGGCGAGGCGATGGGCTTGAAACCCCGCGCCCGCATCAAGCATTTCGCCAATATCGGCTCCGACCCGGCGCTGATGCTGACCGGCCCGGTCGATGTCACCGAAAAGCTCCTGAAGCGCGCCGGCATGTCGATCGCCGATATCGACCTGTTCGAGCTCAACGAGGCGTTTGCCGCCGTCGTGCTGCGCTACATGCAGGCCTTCGACATCCCGCATGACAAGATCAACGTCAACGGCGGCGCCATCGCCATGGGCCATCCGCTCGGCGCCACCGGCGCGATGATCCTCGGCACCGTGCTCGACGAACTGGAGCGCCGCGGCCTGCAGACTGCGCTTGTCACGCTCTGCATCGGCGCCGGCATGGGCACCGCAACGATCATCGAGCGGGTCTAGTCGCAGAACATCGGTGCTCCCATCGTCATCCTCGGGCTTGACCCGAGGATCCATCCCCGGGGCTGGATGGTCGGGTCAAGCCCGACCATGACGGAAAGAGGGGGTGGCGCCTGCCGCAAGACAGAGATTCAAGGGAAGAGGATCCCCATCATGAGCTACACCAATTTCACCATCGAAACCGACGCCGACGGCATTGCGCTCGTCACCTGGAACATGCCCGACAAGTCGATGAACGTGTTCACGGCCGATGTCATGAAGGAACTCGACGCCATCGTCGATCAGACCGTTGCCGATGAAGCCGTCAAGGGCGTCGTCTTCACCTCCGGCAAATCGACCTTCTCCGGCGGCGCCGACCTGTCGATGATCAAGGGCATGTTCACGCTCCAGGCCGAGCAGAAGAAGCTCGACCCTGACAATGCCGCGCAAAAACTGTTCGACCTGACCGGCAAGATGACCGGCCTGTTCCGGAAGCTCGAAACCTCAGGCAAGCCGTGGGTTTCGGCGATCAACGGCACCTGCATGGGCGGCGCGTTTGAATTGTCGCTGGCCTGCCACGGCCGCGTCGCTGCCAATTCCAAGTCGGTGAAGCTGGCGCTTCCCGAGGTCAAGGTCGGCATCTTCCCGGGCGCCGGCGGCACGCAGCGCGTTCCGCGGCTGACCAACGCGCAGGACGCCCTGCAGATGATGACCACCGGCTCCTCGCTCACCCCGCAGCGCGCCAAGGCGATGGGCCTGATCCACGAGATCGCCGAGCCCGCCGAGCTGATCAATGCGGCGAAAGCCATGATCAAGAACGGCCTGAAGCCCGTCCAGCCCTGGGACGAAAAGGGCTACAAGGTTCCCGGCGGCGGCATCTGGACGCCGGCTGCGGCCCAGCTCTGGCCGGCAGCGTCGGCTATCCTGCGCCGCGAAACCTCCGGCAACTATCCGGGCGGCCTCGCCATCCTCAAATGCGTCTATGAGGGCCTCCAGCTTCCCTTCGATACGGCGCTCAAGGTCGAACAGCGCTATTTCACTGAAATCCTGCAGACCACCGAAGCCTTCTCGATGATCCGCTCGCTGTTCATCTCGATGCAGGAACTCGGCAAGGGCGCCCGCCGCCCGGCCGGTGTGCCCAAAACCGAGCTCAAGCAGATCGGCGTCGTCGGCGCCGGCTTCATGGGCGCCTCGATTGCCTATGTCTCGGCCGCCGCCGGCATCGCCGTCACCCTGATCGACCGCGACATGGAGGCTGCCACCAAGGGCAAGACCCATTCCGAGGGCCTGGTGAAGGATTCGATCGGTAAGGGACGACTGACGCAGGAACAGGGCGAAGCCCTGCTGGCGCTGATCACTCCGTCTGCCGACTACAACGACCTGAGGCAAGTCAAGCTCGTCGTCGAGGCCGTGTTCGAGGATCGCCAAGTCAAGAAGGACGTCATCGAAAAGGTCGAGGCCGTACTTGGCGAAGACGCCATCTTCGCCTCCAACACCTCGACCCTGCCGATCACGGGCCTTGCCAAGAATTCGAAGCGTCCGGCCCAGTTCATCGGCATCCACTTCTTCTCGCCGGTCGAGAAGATGATGCTGACCGAAGTCATCCTCGGCAAGGAAACCGGCGACAAGGCGCTCGCAATGGCGCTCGATTTCGTCGCCAGCATCAAGAAAACGCCGATCGTCGTCAACGACACGCGTGGCTTCTATGTCAACCGCTGTGTCTTCCGCTATATCCACGAAGCCTATGACATGCTGATCGAAGGCGTGCCGGCGGCGATGATCGAGAATGCCGCCAAGATGGCCGGCATGCCGGTCGGCCCCTTGTCGCTCAACGACGAAGTGGCGATCGACCTCTCGCAGAAGATCCTCAAGGCCTCGATCGCCGATCTGGGCGAAGCCTCGGTCGATCCGCGCCACATGACGCTGATCAACAAGCTGGTGGACGACCTCGACCGCCGCGGCCGCAAGAACGGCAAGGGCTTTTACGATTACCCGGCCAAGCCCGCCAAGAAGTCGCTCTGGCCGGGCCTGAAAGACCTCTTCGAGCAGAAGCCGGCCGAGACCTTCGACGTTGAGACCATCAAGCAACGCTTCCTCGTCACCATCGCCTTGGAAGCCGCCCGCACCATCGAAGAAGGCATCGTCACCGACCCGCGCGAGGCCGATGTCGGCTCCATCCTCGGCTTCGGCTTTGCTCCCTATACCGGCGGCACGCTGAGCTACATCGACGGCATGGGCGTCAAGACCTTCGTGGCGCTGTGCGAAAAGCTGGCCGCCTCCTACGGCGACCATTTCCTGCCGACGCCGCTGTTGAAGGACATGGCCGCCAAGGGCGAGACGTTCTACGGCCGGTTTGATCCCTATGCGAAAGCGAGGGAGGCGGCGTAAGCCGCCTCAGGCGTACGGTCGGCGATGGCAAACGCCCTGTCGGCACGACTCCTGGCAATTGTCGAGGCGTTGCCGCTCCGGCCGGGGCTGCGTGTCATCGAAATCGGCTGCGGTCCCGGCGCCATGGCGCGCGAGATCGCAAGCCGGATCGGCGACGGCACTGTTCTTGCCATCGACCGGTCCGCAAACGCGATCGCCCAGGCTGAAGTGTCCGCGCGCGCGGAAATCGCCTCCGGCCGCCTCGCCTTCCGCCATTCTGCGGTCGAGGATTTCGTCCTTGAGCCCGGTGAAGCCCGCTATGATCTTGCCGTCGCAATCCGCGTCGGCGCCCTCGACGGCCGCCACCCCGAGATCGGCGACAAGGCGAGAACTCGCATCGCTGCCGCACTCACGCCCAACGGCTGCCTTTTCATCGACGGTGGCGATCCACTGCGGGAAGTGCCGTTGTGAAAATATCCCTCTAGCCAGACGCCGCGCACGCGCGGAAGCGTAGACGACGTCCGGTTCTTACCAGACAAGCTTTCCACCCTGCATCCGCGAAGCGCCCAGGAAGCCACTTTAAAGGAAACCGCAGGCTGTGCGGGCTGACAGACGCGGAAGCGAACGGGGGATGACCGCCGGCAACGCCGGCGGTCGAAGATCGAAGCTGCCCTTAGGCCGCCATGCCCTGGATGGCCGAGACCTGCCAGTTGCCGCCACGCTTGCGCAGGAACGTCCACAGTTCGACGGCCTCCGTCAGCTTGTCCGGATCACCCTCGACGACGCGGCCGGTTACGCGGTCGCGGGTGACGTCGATGCTCTCGTAGCGCATGGCAACGGTGGCGTAGTCGTCACCGTTTTCGTTCCAGGCTTCCGCCACGTCGCCCTGCACCAGATGCACGTCGCTGACCTCGTTCTTCAGGCCCTTGGTTGCGTTTTCGCTGAGTTCCTCGGCCAGCCACGACATCGCCTCCGGTGTCGTCAGCTTGCGCAGCGTGCCGTAATCTTCTGCCGCATAGGCGGCCTGAACCTGCTTCAGCATCGCCTCGAACTGGCCAAGATCGTCCTCGCCGACACCGATCTCATCGGTCGATTGATCGGCGGTGCGCGGCTGCGCCGGACGCGCTGCCCCCCCACCGATGGAAGGAATCTTGAAGGACGGCATCCCCGAACCAAAACCCGAACCCTGCGTGCCAAAACCCTGCATCGGCGAGGCGCCGGACGCGGCTTCACGCGGTGCGTAGCCGGCCGGCGCTGCCGTCTGACGGCTGCGGAAAAAGCGCAGGGCAAGCATCACGGCACCGGCGATCAGCGCCATCTGCAGGATCAGGCCGAGGAAGCCGGCAGCGCCGCCAAGCCCGTTGCCCATCATCATGCCGATCAGGCCGCCAAGGGCCAGACCGCCGAGCATGGAGCCGGCGAAGCCGCCGAAGAAACCGCCCGGACGCTGGGGACGGGCCGCCTGGCCCATGTTCTGCTGGGCAGCGCCGGGCGTGGTGGCCTGGCTCTGCGGGGTCATCGTCCGGTTGATCGGCGTCGCATCGGCCGGGGCCGTGCGGGTGACCGGCGGCTGCGAGAATGTGCGGGTGCCGCGGCTGCCGAAGCCGCTGCCGGCGCGGCGCGCCTCAGCCAGATCGACCGCAGTCAGCATCACCATGGAAGCAACCGCAACGGTCGCAAGAACGCGTCCAAACCTAAACATGAAACCAAATCCTGTTGTTCACTCCCGGCCCGCCAGCGCGCGCCTCGTGGGAGACATATGGGGACATTGGCCGGCGAATTGAAGGCTTTTGCGCCGCAATTCACGGTAAAGCGGGCGGAAAGGCTTGCGCGCGGATGAAAAAAGAGGACCAGCGAATATCCCCGCCGGCTTAATCCCGGCGATCATGCCTACGGCACGATGGCGATGCCGCGGGTGATGACCGGTTCATCGCCGCGAAGGCCTGATCTAGCTGGTCCTCAGCCGCCGGCCGAACCGCTCGCCCAGAATGATGATCATGCCGGCGGAAAAGATCAGGGCCGCGCCGGCAAAAACCTGGGTTGCCGGAATATCGCCCCAGATCAGGAATCCGAGCCCGAAAGCCCAGATCAGCGACGAATATTCGAATGGCGCCAGCATGGAGACCGGCGCCCGCCGCATGCCCTCGAACAGTGCATATTGTGCAATGCCGGCAATCAGCCCCGTGCCAACCATCAGCCCGACGTCCATCAGACCTGGCGGAACCCAGGTGACGACGACCGCAATGCCGGTGAAGACGATGAAGAAGCCGCTCGACAGCGTCATCTGCACCAGCGTCACCTCCTGCATCGCGGTCTTGCGCAAAAGCACGGTCGAAAACGCCCAGAACACTGCCGCCTGCAGCGCCAGCCAGACCGGCAAGGACAATTTCATGCCCGATCCGAAGGGGTCGGTCGCCACCAGCACGCCGGCGAAACCGACGAGAACGGCGATCCAGCGCAAGGGTGGCACCACCTCTTTCAGGATCGGCACGGCGAGAATGGTGATCAGGATCGGCGCCGCATAGTAGAGCGTTGTCAGTTCGGCAAGGCCAAGATCGCGCGCCGCCGTATAGTAGGACAGCCAGGCTGCGAGCAAAAGCAGGTTGCGCAGGATCATCGGCTTGAGCACCGGCGAACGCAATGAGCGGATGAGCAGCGGGCCGCGGCCGATGGCGGCGCAGATCGCAAAGATCGTCACGCTGCGCACGAACAGGATCTGCCAGACCGGCAGTGCCACCACCAGCCATTTGACCGAGGCGTCCTGCAGCGTGAACAGGAAATAGGAAAAGATCGTCAGCAGAATGCCTGATAGCACGGAGGTATTCACGCAAGGCTCCCGGACGCAAATCGCGCGCGGTCTGTGATATCGCGAGGCCTGCGCACAAGGAAGGGGCATAACCGCGAGGCTGTGTGGCGAAAAATGGGGGGCGCGACAGAAATAGCGCCCGGGGACCCGCGCAATCCGGGTGCGGACCATCCCCGCCGTGAGCCTGCCTGCGCCTTTGTCAATGCGCCTTCGTCAAAGCCCGATCACCGACAGCATGACGAAGGTGGCGAACAAAACGAAATGCGTCATGCCCTCGATGGCATTGGTTTCGCCGTCATTGAGGTTGATGGCGGCGGCGATCAGGGTAATCGTCACCATCACCGTCTGCACCGGCGACATCGCCATGATGAAGGGCTGGCCGGTGTAGAGCGCGATCGCCTCCATTACCGGCACCGTCAGGATGACGGTGGAGAGCGAGGCCCCGAGCGCGATGTTGACGACAGCCTGCATCCGGTTGGCAAGGGCTGCCCGCATCGCCGTCATGATCTCCGGCGAGGCTGAAATGGCCGCAACGACGATTGCCGCCAGAACCGGCGGCGCGCCGCTCCCCTTCAGGCCCGCCGTCAAAAGGCCCGACATGATCTCGGCCAGGATACCGATGATCACGACACCGGCGATCAGGATGGCGATGGATACAGCCAACGGCTCGTCTTCTGGCACGCGCTTCTCGGCACCTTCGCGTTTGGGGTAGGTGTAGCTGAAGAAATAGCTGTGCACCCCCACCTGCATCTTCAGGAAGACCGCATAAAGCGTCACCATCGCAACGATCGTGAAGGCCGAATAGAAGTGCCATTTGGCCTCAGGGATGAATTCCGGCACGACCATCGAAATACCCATCGCCGTCAGGATCATCACGCTGTAGGTGCGGCTGGAATCGTCGTTATAGGATTGCTCGCCGTGTTTCAGGCCGCCCAGCAGCGCTGCCAGCCCGAGAATGCCGTTGATGTCGAGCATAACGGCGGAATAGATCGTATCGCGCACCAGTGTCGGCGAGATTTCTTCGCCACTCATCATGATCGCCAGGATGATCACCTCGACGAGGACCGCCGACAGCGTCAGGATCATCGTACCGTAGGGATCACCGACCTTGGCGGCCAGCACCTCGGCATGATGCGCCACGCGCAGCGACGCAAGCACAATGGCAAAGACCAGCACGGCAGCGCCGGCAAGGGCCGCGATTTGCCCGGACTGAAGCAGCGCATGTTCGAACAGGAAGCCGGCGGCGGCGAAAATGAGCGCTGCGCCCAGCAGGATTTCGGACTTCACAATGGAGAACAAATGCGGCCTCGCAACCAGCGGGATAGGGTTTCCCGGAGTATAGGCGGCATGCGGCGCATTTCAATCAGACCGGCACGTGATTGCTGCCGGAAAGAGACAGGATTATTTTCCTTTCTCACTTTACTCCATCCCGCATTTTGGCTAATCTCGGCAGCGAAGCAATCAAGACGGCACGAAGCCGGAATACAGGCCAGAATACAGGCTAGAACCTAGGAAAGCGTCACGCTTCACCGCTCGCAGGATGTGCAACAATGTTTTCACATGACCGCATCTGGAGTGCGATCGATGCGCTCGCCGAGCGGCATCAACTATCCCCTTCGGGTCTAGCCCGGCGGGCAGGCCTCGATCCGACCTCCTTCAACAAGTCCAAGCGCCATTCCGCCGATGGGCGCGAGCGCTGGCCGTCGACAGAATCGATCGCCAAGGTGCTGGACGCGACCGGCTCGACGATCAACCAGTTCATGGAATTCCTGCGGCCGGGACCTGTATCCGGAGCCTTGCCGGAGGGCGCCTTTCCGCCGCAAACCGGCTCCATTCCTCTGCTCGGCTTTGCCCAGGCAGGCGCCGGCGGCTTCTTCGACGATGGCGGCTTTCCGGCGGGTCAAGGCTGGGATGTCGTTGAGTTTCCAGCCGCACCCGGCACCAAGACCGGCGTCTACGCGCTGGAAATCCAGGGCGACAGCATGCTGCCGCTCTATCGCGACGGCGATGTGCTGATCGTCGAACCCGGCGCGCAGATTCGCCGCGGCGACCGCGTGGTGGTCAAGACCACCGAGGGCGAGGTGATGGCCAAGGTTCTGGTGCGCCAGACGCCGCGCAGCATCGAGCTGCTCTCGCTCAACCCCGAACACCCCAACCGCACATTCGAACTCAGCGACGTCGAATGGATAGCCCGCATCATCTGGGCCAGCCAATAGGACAGTTTTCCTGATGAAGCGGCACCTGCTCACCATTGGCGGCGGCCTCGCCGGAATTGTCCTGACCGTCCTCCTGCTGATGACCGGTGTGTCAGCCATCCAAGGGCGGCAAAGCACCGCCACGCCGGACCTCACGCTCGAAACCCCTGACATGGCCGATGTGCCCGATTTGGGCGGCGACGGGATGACGGCAGCAGAAACCAGGGTTGGCGAGCCGGCCTCCGTCGATCCTGTGCCCATCGATCCTGCAATTAGCGATCCTGCGATTGGCGATCCTTCCCCCGTGGATCCCGCATCCACGTTGTCCCTGGACAACGGCCTGCCCCAGACGGAAGACAAAGCCGTTCGCGATATCGCGCCCGAACACTTCGGCCTGCCGCGGGAAGTGACCGCGCAGCCACTGGAGCGCATCGCGCCCCGTACCCCGCTTTCGCAAGCCCTTGCCCGGCCGGAGCCGGTTCCCTCCGTCCTGCGCCATCCGGTCGCGCTGTCGGCAGGCCTCATCCAGTTCGGCGACCAGCTGCTGCAACTCGACGGGATTGTGCCGGAAAAGGCGGATCGTGTCTGCGGCGAGGCCGGCAAGACATGGCCCTGCGGCGTGGTGGCCCGAACCGCGTTCCGCAATTTCCTGCGAGCCCGCGCGCTTCTATGCATGGTTCCCAAGAACGGCTGGCAGGGAACGCTGACCGCCGCCTGCAGCGTCAACAACATCGATCCCGCCGTTTGGCTTGCCGAAAACGGCTGGGCGAACGTGCCGGCAGGATCGCCGCTCGCCGGCAAGGTGGAAGCAGCGCGCCAATCCCGTCTCGGCTTTTTCGGCGATGATCCACGCGATTTCAGCACCGCACCCGCGCCGCTGGATGAGCCGGCCCTGCCCGGGGGCACCGATACCGGTGTTGATAGGACCGATCAGGGCTTGTAGACGATGCTACTGCACAATTCCTCAAATCGGAATCGATTTGAGGAATTGTGCAGCAGATTTAAAGTGCCACAGCGACCTTTGCGCGTCATGAATGACGCGCGGCGCTGTAGCGCTTCATACCTCACAGAACCGGCACAACAACACGGATATCTTATGCCTGAAACCCTGAGCCATCATGAAGCTCTCATCTACGTCATGGTGATGACGTCGGCCGTCGATACCGCCATGACCGACAACGAACTCGAACGCATCGGCAGGCTCACCAGCTTCCTGCCGGTGTTTGATGGTTTCGACCATGATCATCTGATGCACGCCGCGCGCGAATGCACGGCGCTTCTCGACGGCCCGGAAGGATTGGACATCGCGCTCGAGGTCGTGCGCGAGGCCCTTCCTTCGCGTCTCTACGACACGGCCTACGCGCTTGCGGTCGAGCTTGCCGCCGCCGACCATTCGATCCGCCAGGAGGAAATCCGGCTGCTGCAGCTGCTGCGCGACCGGCTGGGCCTCGACAAGCTGACCTGCGCTGCGATCGAGCGCGGCGCCATGGCGCGCTTCCGCAAATGAAGGGCAGCGGATTTCCGCTTCACGCCAGCTAGTATATACCCGCGGGGAAGTAGCGCAGGTAGATTTCGTTCAGCCGGCCCTTGCGGGACAACTCCAGCAGCGCATGATCGATCGCCTGCGTCAGTGCCGAATCGCCCTTGCGGTTCATGATCGCCAGCCCCTCACCAAGAAAGCGTTGCGAGAAATACGCGCCGTCGATCAGCACGCAGCAACTGGCGGCATCGCTGCCGGCGGTCCAGAAGGACAATTGCATGCCGTCTGAAAAGACCGCGGCAACGCTCCCCTGTTTCAGGGCAGCCAGCATGGGGGCGCGGCCCGGAAAAGCCCGCGTTTCGAGTTTCGGAAAAAATGCCTTGAGCATGGCCTCGTGCGTGGTGCCCGACACGATGCCGACCGGCTTGCCGGCGAGCGCCGCCACCGAAAGATTGCGGCCCATGACCTGGCGATTGGCCGCGAAGCGGGCTGGTAGCTTCATGAAGGCACGGGAAAAGGCGAAACGCTGCCGCAGTTCCGGACTTGTGCCGACTCCGGCGATAACGGCCTCCCCTTGCCCGTCTGTCAGCGCCGGTTGCAGCTCCGCGAAAGTCACTGCCTGGATCTGGCACTTGGCGGCGATGTCCAGCTCGCGGCAGATTTCCCGGACCAGATCCACATGGAAACCGGCAAGCTTGCCCGATTGGTCGATGAAGTTGAAGGGCGGGAAATCGACGGTGGTCAGAAACCGCAGGCGCGCCAGCCCGCTCAAATCCGGTTTTGCAATCCGCTCGCGTGCATCGAACAAAAGCGGCAGATCATGAACGCCATCCGCAGCCCGCGACACGGCCGGAAAAATTGCAACCAACAACACGCAAAACGTGAAAATCCCATAAAATTTTAGAGGTGCACAGAAAGCGCGTAACATTATGATCATTCCCGAGGCGAGATAGGGGATATTGCCGCACCGCGCGGCAATGGGGTTTTCATGCGTCTGGAAGACTATCCGGACAATTCCGGAATGGCTACCGTGAATGAGCCGCCGGTCAGGCGATCGCAGCCTGATAGCGCTGCGGAACGATTCTCCGCCGCGCTCAAACAAGAAGGTCGCCTGCTCCTTCAACTGGGCATCGGCAAGCCCTCCATTGCGCGGGCAATGCTGCTCGCGCAAGCGCATGGCACCACCGTCGAGGACGAACTTCTCGCATCCGGCGAGATCGACGAGACGCTCTATTTCGAGGCGCTGGCTGACATATTGGGGCTTGATTTCATGCCCGCTATCGACCCCGGCCGGGTTCAGGACATTGAAGGGCTCGATAGCCAGATCGTCTGGCCGGAACTCTTGCGGGTCCATCATCCGAGCCGCGCGCCGGTCACCGTGATCGTGCCCTCGCTTGGCCGCCTCTCGGAGCTTGCCGCCCTTCTTGAGCGAACGCCGCAATTGCGCCCGTCGCTCGCCGTTTCGACGCCGGCAGCCGTGCGCGAGGCCGTATGGCAGGCCGGCAGCCAACGGCGGGTTTCGGCGGCCACGCGCTCGCTCTTCGAGACCGCGCCGCTCCACAGCGCCCGCATCACCTTCTGGGGGAAGCAAGGTTTTTATGCCGGGGTGATGCTTTGCATCATGGCCGCGGCGGCAGCCGTTCTGCCGCTCCTCAGCCTGCTGATGCTGCATATCGTGCTGACCTTGTTCTACCTTGCCAATTTTCTGGTCCGGCTTTACGCACTCGGCTGCGCCTTCCTGCAGGAGCCCGTGCGGATGGCGGCAAAACCACCGGACGCCACCAGTCCGTTGCCGGTCTACTCGGTGCTTGTCGCACTCTATAAAGAAGAGAGCGTAGCGGCTCAACTTGTCCACGCGCTCGATCAACTCGACTGGCCGCGCTCGCGCCTCGACATCAAGCTGATCTGCGAGGAAGACGACGCTGCAACCATTGCGGCACTCAGGGCTTTGCGGCTGGCGCGCGAATATGAGGTCGTTGTGGTGCCGGTCCACATGCCCCGCACCAAGCCGAAGGCCCTGAGCTACGCACTGCCCGGCGTTCGCGGCAGCTATGTGGCTGTCTATGATGCCGAGGACCGGCCGCATCCCGGCCAGTTGCGCGAGGCCCATGCCGCCTTCACGGCTGCACCGCAGCATGTCATCTGCCTGCAGGCGCCGCTGATCATCACCAATGCGCGGCAATCGTGGTGGAGCGCCTTGTTTGCGCTGGAATATGCCGGGCTGTTTCGCGGGTTGCTGCCGATGCTCTCCCTGACCGGTCTGCCTTTGCCGCTTGGTGGCACATCCAATCACTTTCGCACGATGGAACTGAAAAAGATCGGCGGCTGGGATCCATATAATATGACAGAGGACGCCGATCTCGGGCTACGGCTCTACCGGCTCGGCTACCGCTCACGCGTCATCTTCAAACCGACGCTGGAGGAGGCGCCGATCTCGCGGACCGTCTGGCTCGGCCAGCGCACGCGCTGGTTCAAGGGCTGGCTGCAGACATGGCTGGTGCTGATGCGCAAGCCCGGCCAACTGATCGGCGAGATGGGTTGGCTGGCCTTCATCGTCTTCCAGATCCTGATTGCCGGCCTGCTGCTGTCCGCGCTCAGCCATCCTTTCGTCATCGGCTTCCTCGCCTATCTGACATGGCTGATGCTGGAGGACGGCACGCATGCGGATGACTGGCTGACCTTCTGGCTGTTCATCGGCGATATCGTCAACATTTTCGGCAGCTATGCGGTCTTCGTTTCGCTTGGGCTCAACCCGATGACTGCGCGCGAGAAACGGGCGACCGGCTGGCGCTGGATTTTCGTGCCGGTCTACTGGCTTGCCATGTCTGTGGCCGCATGGAAGGCCTTGGCCGAATTACGGGAAAATCCGTTTTCCTGGAACAAGACTCCGCATGTGCCCGTTGGCAATCACAGTGAGAGCTGACGCTGCGGGTACCCAACTCGTTCTTGAGCGGGCCGCGTTCCTTGTCAATCGGATGCCGCTTTGCGGAATTGCCATGTTCGAAACGGCATTCCTCCTTGAGGACGCCGTAGAAGGCCGTTCAGCAGCGTGGGAATAAGCCTAAGGGCGGTCAATCACGGGAGTGAGGAGACGCGTTTTTAGACGGCAATGCATCGTCGGTGGAGGGGTTCGCATTCTGCAAGTCATGCAAACGCTTTATCGTCGCTTCAAAACTGGATGGAGCGCCGGTAGCAGGATCGAAATACCGTGGATAGAGCAAATAACTTGCCGCAAAAATCTCGCCAATTGTCAGTTTCCTTCGCCTTCTCGGATTCGTCTGACGGTCATCGGTGAGACCCCAGCCCGCGTAGAAAGGCAAGCCAAAGCACGTCACCCTCTTGCCTCGCAGCAGCGCCTCAAATCCCATCAGCGAAGTAATAGTGTAGACGTGATCAATCGTTTCAAATGCATCGGCCGGGGCGATATCCTCCCTTAGAATGACACATATATCGGCAACATCTGCCGGATCAGAAACCCCGGCTCGCGTGCCATGCAGTACCTCTGGGTGAGGCTTGTAGATAACTTGCGCGTCCGGATTCTCCTGCGCTGCAAACCGCACAAGATCATTGTTGGTCATCGCGCGATCACAACCGAGGCGAATGGAGGCATCCGTTTCAACCTGTCCGATGACCAGGACACGTTTCCTGTCTTTGTGGCCATACAGCGCCGGAATGTTCGCTGCCACCCCTAGATTGTATTTGCTGATGCGATTTTTCATCAACAAATCCATGCCCCGTTCTGCTCGCTGCATGAGCAGGTCGTCACCGGCAAAATCATAGGTGCTCAAGATAACTTCGAGGTCGGACGGTTTGGTGGCATCAAAATACGGGGTTCGGGAATCAACCGTTAGCGAGGCTGGCGCGCTCCCGTACGCACCAAGCGAGACGGAGCGGACAAAGCCGTCTTCGACGTGCCGAAACGGGATTCGGAAGAGTTTGCAGAAGGTCTTTAGAAAGGGAGGGTACTTAAAACCCCAGACATAGACCTCAGCTCTCCTGGCCAAGAGGATTCGCAACGGCCAAGCCTCGCAGAGAATTACCCAGCGTTTACGACTAACGGCAACGCAGCGGCGGTCGAAAAACCAGCGCGGCAGATAGTCCTTCCAAGGGGCAAAGCCGAAGAAAAATGCCTTTTTCATCGCTGTTTTCTACGTCTGACGGTGGAAACCAACCTGGCCTTTCCAATTGCCGAAAAGACTGACGCCCATATCGAATTCGGCTTCTGGCGGACTTGATACTTCCTGGCGAGGACATGTTCGACATCATTCGCGCTATAAAGATGCGCACGGAGCCCGGATGACATTTCAGCTTTCAGCGAGACATCGCCGATGGTCCGGCGTGGTTCCCTTGCCATCTGCAGTGCTTCATCGATTAAAGCTTCGACTGTCTGGTGAGGGTCGCAAACATGGTCCGACAGCCAATCCTGATTGGGTTTGATGTCAAACGGGAAATTGAGTTCGGCAAAAGTGCGGATAAGACCTGACCGGAAGAAATAATGCAGTCCGTAATCGTCATGTGCGCCGAAATCGCCAATAATCGCGGTCGGAACGCCGGCGTGAATTGCCTCCGCCGAAACGGTGGAACAGACAGTGAGGCAATGCGAGGCTCTGCCCAGAAGGCAGCTCGCCTTTTCCGATGTCAACGACAAATTACCAGGCCAACCACCACACTGTGCGGATGCCCTCTCAAGCAGAGGCCCGATCGGCTCCCACGTCCGGTGAAGTGCGGCGCCCTTGCCGGCGGTGCGGGGCTTCACCACAAACTGATGCTGCGGGAAACGCATGGCCAGGCGAACGAGCTGCTCGGCCAGAAAAAAACGCTCGTCGTGATATAGCGGTACGACAGCCTGCTCGAAGAAGACTATCGGTCCATCGTCGGCGTCCGCCTTCCGCTCCACTCGCTGTAGAAGAGGCGCCACACCAAACAGGCGGGCATTCTTGCCGTCCATGCCAAACGCTTCGCACATTTCTTGATAAGCAGTGACATCGCTCCGGCAATTCAACCACAGCAAATCGCTAGCACTCCGCATGGAGAACCCATCAAAGCGATATCGTAGCAGAAGGCCGGGATAGACCGAAATGACGAGAGGCCTTCGATCTCCGAGAGACCGAAGATGATGCATCATCCGCCGCGTGGACAACCCCTCCAGGCACGAAAGCACAATATCGTAGGGACCAAATTCTCCAGCAGCGGAGCCTTCGCCAATTTCGATCCAACGGACCACAGATCCGGGTACAAGCTCTGCAATTTGGCTATCGGTTATCTGTGTCGCTCGGCGCGCCCGGACCAGCGCATATTCGACTTCGCATCCCGCCCTGACGAAGAAGGGGGCAATTATGCCCCCTATGTTCAGAAAGGAATCGTAGGACGCCAGCACCAGGACGCGCATGTCATTGCACCACGAGATTGTTCGCGATCAGGTACTCGCTCAGCTCACGCAAAGCACCCTGCCCACCCTGTTTCGCCAGTTTGACACCCGCAATTCCAAGTACGTCGCGATGTGCATCAGACGGGGCGAAGCTCATGCCGCACGCCTGCATGCATTCCACATCATTAAGGTCATTTCCGACATACGCAATTTCCGACCAGTCAAGCTTCTGCTCGATACGCCAGGCATCAAGCGCCGGCAGCTTATTGTGAACATGGTGCTGTACGTCCATATTGAGCTTGACAGCACGGGCCTTCACAACGGGATTTTGCTCACGCGAAAGAATGAGAAGCCGCAAGCCGCGTTTCTTCAACGCCTCGATACCCATGCCGTCACTGCGGCTGCAGCGCACGGATTCGGACCCATCCTGGTGGACGATCACGAGATCATCCGTGTGCACTCCGTCAAAATCAGTCACCAGCGCCTTAATCTTTTGGCCTGGAACAGTCATGAGCGGGTCATGCAATCGGGCAAACGCCTCAGCGACTTCCCAGTCTGCAGGTGTGTCGATTTCCACAGGGGGCATATCGACGGGCACAAGCACTGTACGTCCGCAGAACCGATTCTGGGTTTCAAGAAACTCGGGAACGCGCATCGCGTAAACAGCGCCGGTCTCGAGGTACCTTGGCGTCATGTCCTGCCGGCGCAGGCGCGGTTTGGTTTCGTCGTGGGTGATCCCGACTGCTGAACCATCGTCGGCGATTTGCCAAATAAAACCGTGGTCTTCAGTCGCCGCAAAGGCGCTGGTTGCGTTCTGTTCGACGATTCCGCGGACAATGGCGTCAATATGAGCGGATGTCGTAAAGGGAGATGTACATTGAAGAAAGACAATGATGTCGGGCATCGCCCCATCGGTTTCCGCGACATGTCTCAATGCATGCAACAAGGCGGATTCAGAACTTGCTGTTGAGCCTGAAATGTCGTCTGGCCTTAGAATGGCATGCGCGCCGTATCGTGTGCCGACCTCGAGAATCTCACGCGAATCGGACGATACATATACGTCAGAAATGTACTCTGACCCTACAGCCGCGAGAACTGCGCGCCCGACGAGCGGTATTCCGTTGAGGGGTTTTATGTTTTTGCCGGGGAGGCCGAGCGACCCCCCCCTTGCGGGAATAACAGCAATAGCTTTCATTCAGGAAGCGTGCCTTATCTGGGCGCCGTGCTTTTCCTCACGCCACTTCAGCTTCTCGCGCTGAACGAGTTCGACGTCCAGCATTTCCTTTTCCTTGTAGGTCACCGCGCGGCGAACATTTTTCAGGTCGCGGCAAAGGCGACGCATACCGTCCGGCTCAAGACTTGCGGCATGGTCGGTACCCTTCCAGGTGCGATCCAGGGTGAAGTGCCGCTCGACATATTCGAACTCGCCCTTCCCATAGATATGGCGGCCGATGATGCCGGCCGTCATGGCGGCGACGTCGGCGGCGATTCCAAGATGATGTCCGGAGAAGCCTACCGACTTGACCTTGTCGCCGTAACGCTCCTGCAGGCGATTGATTTCCAGAACGCAAATATCCTGGAACGCTACCGGATAACCGGACGTGCATGCATAGATGACCAGGTCCTTGGCACGGCCCCGCTCCTCGTAGAAGCGAACCAGGCGATCGGTTTCGTCGTGCGTCGTCATGCCGGTCGAGACATGGATTTCGCCATCGAAATTTTTGCAAAGGAAGTCTTGCAGCACATAGTGCTGGTTGGTGGCCGACGGAAGCTTAATCAGGTTCGGCTTCAGCGTGACAATTTCCTGCGCCGAAGTCAGATCCCACACCGAGGTCGAATAGTCGATGCCCATTGAGCGGCATTCTTCCTGCAATTCCCTATGCTGACCTACAGAGAATTCCAGAAATTCGCGATGCTCGCCGTAGGTGTCGCCATAAGCGTTGGCGGGAACAGGGTGCGGCCGATCATATTCTTCGGCAGTCAGCAATTCCCTGTTGTTACGTTTCTGAAACTTGGCAACATGGGCACCGCAAACCTTTGCGGCAACTGTGATCAGCTCTTTGGCAATATCCATATTGCCCATATGATTGCAGCCGATTTCGGCGATTACCTTGATTTCGGACATTCAGTTTTCCTAGGTTTCAATTCAAATATGTGGCCCGCTCGAGAACGATAGCAGCCGACCAAGTCGGCGGCATCTATAAAGTTTCGTGTTTAAAAAAGCAATCCAGCGGCGTTACCAACTCCGCGCCGGCACCGATAAGACACAGCCCGTCCGCACTCGCCGGTGCCGACATCCCGCCAGAATTGACACGACGATCATAGTCAAGCCGATGCGCGTCAACCGCGTTGCCTAGCTGCGCTGGCAGTGTTGCGTTCGGAATCCCCATCCCGCCGATATCAAGTGGTGGTGGGCTGCACAACTCCGTCCGTCGCCCATGCGCTGAACGATGCATCTCTTGTAGCCGTCACTTCCCTAATGAGGGTGACATTCGACGGCATGTTATTGGCGGTCAGGAACGGGACCGAGGCATGATTGTTTCGCCCATGTGTCCCTACAAGTTTAATGACCGCGCCAGTAACGTCCGCCCCGATTTGGATCGGGCTATACGAACGCTGTTGGCCAATCCCCTGCCAAACGACGTTGGTAAAACAGATATTGTCATACGCTCCATCGCCGATAAAATTAGCACCGGCTTCCAACGTCGGCCCTATAGTGCCGCCGATAAAGAA
The DNA here is from genome assembly GCF_025847205.1 of Pararhizobium sp. YC-54. Classification (GTDB taxonomy): domain Bacteria; phylum Pseudomonadota; class Alphaproteobacteria; order Rhizobiales; family Rhizobiaceae; genus Pararhizobium. Next base: position 27,082 of record NZ_JAOYTH010000006.1, read on the forward strand.
TATGTCACTGATGGGGTTGGCTGCACTTGATGTCATACGAATCCCGTGATCCGCCAGCCGATTGCCGCTGGCACCCATATACCCCGCAGCATTGAAATTCATGATGCAGCAGTTGCGCGATCCCGGCTGCAACTCCACGACGCGGGACCCTTTGTAGAGCGAATATCTGCACTGGATGCCGGTCGCTACAAGGTCGATCATCACACCCTTGATCAGGCCATCGTTGGCGCCAACATCAGCGATGAGGCCATTGATCTCAATACCACCGATATTGAGCGCATATCTCCCGGTGTTCTGGACGAACGGGGCATTCATCGCATGAGCGCGATTGTTGTTGAAGCGGAAGCCCCGCGTGCCGGTATCAGGACCATCGATCGACGCGCTGCCGCGGGGCCTCCACGAGGCCGGTTGGTCCATCTCAATAGCAGCTATGTTCATGTCGGAAACCGTATTTCCGCTGAACTCAAGACCTCGGCCTTTAACAAGCGCCGCCCGCCCCATCCGATTTATGCCCATGTTGATGACGCGAGCGTCGATGTCTCGATACTCATCAACCGTGCGCTCAAACCAGAACGCGGTGGTCGTTGTATTGGTGGAACTGCCACGGATGCAAAAGCCGGATGCCTCGAAATTGTCATGACCGACTTGGAACACAATAGGCAGGTCATCGTCATCGATGATGATGCAGCTATTTGCCTCGCCAGACGGGCGGATACTCTCGATCGTCGCCCCGATCTTGGCACTTTCATTGGTCACGCTGATCGTGTCATTAACGTGCAGTGTTACCCCCGTAAGGTCAATCGTTTGACCCGACGACATGGCCGATTGGAGAGCTGCCGTATCCACCGACGCATTACCAGCCCCGACGCTGGTCAGTGATGAGTCGAACGCCTTGACGTGCCATGCGCCACGAGCTTTATGGTAGTTAAGCTTCAAGCCTTCGCCGGTAACGACCTGCCCAGATGGATCAAGATGTTCCTTGATCGCCTCGGCATCGCCCAGCCGATCTGCCGAAACATCGCGCACACACCACCACGTCCGCGCACCGCCGTTCGAGGTAATCGTGTCCTTCGAACCGTTACCAACGCTTGTCCAAGTCCGGCCCAACCCATCGTCAGCGATGGACGAACCACGCGTTTCGATCACGGTTATACCGGCGTCAATAGTGGCCGAAGACACGATTGCTTCGGTGGCAAAGACGAGATTGTTGTTCGCTGCAGCTTGCGCCACATTGGCCCACCCCTCCGCGACAGCCGCACTGTTGCCCGGATCCGGCTTATTGACGAGTTTGTTATCGGCGTAGAAAGGCACGGCGCCCGTTAACTGGGTGGCGGCGCTATCGCCGGCGGCGAACACCCCGGCCGAAAGAAAGGATCTGCGCTTCAAGGCAAACTCCCATCGGGATAAAGCCCGCTTTAGTGCGGGCTCAGGTTTTGGAAGACTTCAATGGGCACCATTGCAATGTTGCGTTCCTCAGACTCGATAATCGCGCCTTTGCACAACAGCATCGCCAGTAGCATCCGGTCCGAACGATTACTCGCTGAAGACGCTGATCGCGGAAGAACCGGAAAGTGCCTCCTGGCAGAGCGTTGCAAGGCTCTTCGTTCGGGGCAAGGTTAGTATTTCATCCACCATCGCACTCGACCGCAGAGAACTTTGAAGGTCCTGCTGCTTCTTTGCTGCTTGGGTCACGCTATCGACTATATCAATCACGGCTGCTCGGTCTGTGTTATCCACCAGAAATGGCAGAACAACCGAGTGCGTCTTTAGATGTAGCCGAACCAGCGCAACATTCTCGCCTGAGACGCTCTCGGCTTCTGACCGGTCGTCCGCGTTGAGGTTGCCAAAGATGATGGTCGAGCGTGTAGTCGAAGGTACGTGCGTGACATCGCCATATCGAGCCAACGCCTCGGCTATGGTCTTGTCCTCCAATGCTTTTTTTAGCAGGCTTTTGTAGCTTGGAAACCGAACCCTCGGGTTTTCGGGGTGAATTCGCGTCTGAGGGCCGAAGCACAGACTGGAATATTGACGGCCGCTGTCCTTGGCCGAACACAATGATGCCATCAGCAATGCACCAAAACCACCTTTTGAGCATCCCGTAAAGAGCACTCTTGCGACCGCCAAGCCTGTCGCGATGTCCACAATCGCTGATGAAACCTCATCGGCGCCGAGGGTAAAATATGCGTCTTTCTGGTCGGCCAGATGAAGTACGGACGAGTGAAACTCGGTCCTATAGAAAGCAAAGCTTTTCTTCTGGGAGAGCACTACGATCAACTCTTCAGAACGCTCATTGACGCGAAGCTCAGCATTTATCCAGGGTGGAAGAGTGATTTCCATCTTAGCTAGCATCTGGTCGTCATCCTCGCAAACAATCCCGACTGTTGAGGGCAAAGAACTGCTTTAAACGGAGTTGACGCGCCGCTGTCAACGCAACGACTCGGTTGAGACGTAATTTTTGTCAATCTGACTTTTGACTCCTGAGGAACATATCGCTCAGAGCTGCGGCACAGAGTGCCAATGGTGGAGTTGAAGCCGAAAACCGCGGGCCGTCGTTTATGCGCGCTGTTGCGCCATCGCCCCCCCATGTGAATCCGGCGGTGCATTTCGGATCGACCAGCCGCGCCAAGCTTTGTGCAGCAGTGATGCTTCTAGTGAACGACGGTACCGGAGTTTTCCTCGAAGCTCCCGGGAACAGCCAGACAACCTTTTTTCGCTTTTCACCTGTCTCGGTTGTTCCGTGTGTCACCCTGCGCTCATAGCCGACAGCCAGCGCAATTTTGAGGTCGAGTTTCCGGTCTGGCCCCGAAGCATGTTGAAGCTCCAGAATTATCTCTGTCACCGACGGCATGTGCGGCTGTCCTCTTCCCGTATACTGAAAGGGTCGGTCGGTAGCGAGTTTGACCCCACGTCTAAATCTCTAAATCGGTTGATGGTGCCTGTCTATCGCCTGCGTTTCTACAGTTCACTGCCACGATAGCCCTGTTCATAACCACACCATTCAAAGGAAAACACAATAACATGACGCATCAAGAGGCAGGGTTTTTGCATCATGGAATGGGAGGGCTGCTGGGTCACCGTCTATCAAGACGGAGTGGAGTCTGGATGATCGGCTAGGCCACATCGCCGGTCGGGGTCCCATGTCCGTGCGTCAAGACCAACCTGCATATAGTTGAAAAAGCATAATCGAAGACGCTCCTTCGGGCGTCACACCATGAATTCCGCCAATGAAATGACCGCCAAAATCCGCGGCAGCAATCAGCCACGCAAAACATCCGGATTCACCGGCGAATGAAGGCCTCCGATTGAGCCTGGGACTTCTGCCGGGACTGATCAGAAGTGCTCGATCGACCATCAGACAAGAGTAGCTGCGAAATCCGCAGCCTGGGCGCGCAGTTGCTCGCCAAGAGCGGCGCGCTTTTCCGCGATTGAAGCGGCCAGCCGGTCCTCGTTATGGATGAAGAAATTGAGTTTGCCAATCAGCGCATTTGCCATGTCGTCGAGCTGTGACCGCGTCAGGTTAGCACTGTGCGGCACAGCGCACAGAAAATCGTTCGACCCGAAATAATCCATTGGCATCCCGCGGCGCGCCGACATGCCAACGAACGCTGCAGGTGCGTCGAACGCGAGGAACGGCAGCCAGCCGTGTAACCGCTTTCCGAAGGCGAAGCGGCAGCCGGTATACCGCTCGCCGAACGACGGGTGCTTCAACAGCGCTTCGTTGAATGCAATGTTGAATTCCTTTCCAGAAAGTTCCGCCTGCAGCATCTCGCCGAAGAGCGGCAGGTCAATGTCGATGGGCGGGAACAAATCCAGCAGCATGCGGTTTGAGTCTCCAGCGGCATTGGTCATCGAGCGCACCTCGAGGCCTTCGGACTCGGCGTACGCCTTGAACCGTCGCAGCGGGTGGTCGCTGAAATTCTCCTCTTTGAAGAGGAACGCGTCGAAGTTCACGACGACAACGTCGCGCTTGCGCGGTTTGATATCGAGCAGCGTGTCAGTGAAGAGGGATGCACAGGGAGACCACTCGGGGTGAGTCGATGGGTCAACTTCACGGATAAACTCGGATTCCCGCTGCGCGCGAACAATAATCTTAGGCGCGCGTGCTGTAACGCGGCGAACAGCCTCGATTTCTTCATCGGACGGTTTCGCTAGAATTCCCGTCGACCAGAGATGGAACTTCGAGTGTTGGAAGCGATCCCATTGCTTAGCGAGTTTTTGATGCAGGTGCCGCGACGAGTTGGTTTGTACGAACATCCCCCCAGGACCAATGATGACGTTCCCCGGCGTCTCCTGCCCGTCGCGGATATAGACCGGTTCGCTTACATAGCGGAAGTCCAGATCCACGAGGCCTTCGAACAGCTTCCGAGTCACTTGGTAAAGAAGGGCATCTCCGGCGTTGCCACGGATGCCACACGTAACCCAAAGTGCCTTCTTCATCGTGCGTTCTTTTCTCATGTACTAAATTGTTTGCTGGTCAGAAAAACGAGCTGAACGGGGGTGGATTCGAACCACGTCTAAATTGGTCGATGATGTCTGTCCACCCCGCGCCTCTAGTCAGAGACGAGTTTTTCCAGGAGTTCAAAATTCTGTTTCTTGAAATTCTGAACAGAAAAATGCTTATTGAGCACATCAGTATTGAGCTTCTTCAGTCGCGAGATATTTTTCACGCTGAAAATATCATCATTGGGGAATGTGATATCTTCCGAGAAGATAACGTTGTCAGCCTTGTTGAAGTCTATATTCCCGCCAACCTTCGAAAGAACAATTGCGCAATTGTTCTTCATGGCCTCAAGTGTCGCGAAATCAAATATCGATATTCTATGCAGCATGATATAGACATCCGAGACATGAAGCGCGTTCATCACCTCTTTATGAGGTATTTTTTTCAGGTATGTGAACTCAAAATTGTCGTGTTTTTTAGAAATATTCTTTGCGCGTAGAAGGATATCGTCCCTCATTACCCCATCACCGATGCAAATCCATCTAACGCGGGTTTGCGTTACGGGCATCATCCGCTCGAAGAATTCCAATACCCGGTCCTGCCCCTTTGCCGCAGTAAGGGTCCCCACGCTTGTAAAAGTCAGACCGTCAAAGGCAGGGATTTTAAGATTTGCCAGATCCGGTCGAGCCGCACCTGGCAAAATGGTATTGTAAATACTCGGCCCAATGCTGACTTCGTCAAGATTAGCGCCCCTATATTCATCCGAAAAATACATATCCCGCGCGCCGTCGCTAGGAAATACAACGTATTTTGCCTTTTTCATTGCAACGGCTTCGACTGCCTTCAGTCTCTTTATCAAAGAGGGCTGAAGTTGATGGCCGAAGTTCAGCATCTGCGTCACGAACGAACCTTGGAAATGCCAATCCAGCACATAGCTTTTGCCCGCCAGCGCAAGGCCGTAGGCGCACCCTAGGTCATGCGTAAAATAGTGCCCATATCGTCCGGTTTTACAAATATCGAGAGCAAAGCTGGCGCCACTTGCAAGATCGCCGTACCAATCTGGATAAACATGTTTCTCCCGGAAGTGGTAGTCAATCGAGCGCTCATGGAAATATGGCCCCAGAAGCGCCTTCTGCAGCCACAGGACACCTCCGGGACCGCCGGTCGCGCCTCTATTGGGGCGATAGGCCAAGGCGGCTATGCTCGTTCCATTTAAGCTGCTGTCAGCTTTGATGCTGCGCGCTTTCCGCCCGACCTGCCTTAGAGAGCGATTGAACAGTGCATCAAATAGATAACCGGAGCGCTTGGCACGTATTTCTTGAGACCATTTCTTATAGGCCCAGTTAGCCAGATTGTAATACGAGCGCGGGTGCAGAGGATGAGTGAACAACATTATGAGCCAGTAATCGAGAGCTTTTTTAAAGTCGGCTTTTTTCTCGAAAAGTCGAGCATTTCCAGCCAGCGCCGGGATTGATAGCGGCTTTGCCTCTGCTATCCGCAGAATATCCGCCTCGTTATTCGGGATTGTGGGATTAAACCACCTCCTGATCGGTTTCAAAAGCGTTGAGACCAGAATACTGTAGGCTGCAGGCCTGTAGGGATTGAGGGCCAAGCCATGCCAGGCTGACTTCACACTCAGTCCGAATTTTTCCTCTTTCTGGGCGCCAGCCAATCTGAGAACGGAGTTAAACGGCCGTTGCTGTATTCGCCGTTGTATCGCCCGAAGAGGAAGCTTCATCGCGCCTTCTAAATCGAGCGCCGGCGGTTTTTGCGCATAAATTCGTTTTAGCAAGTCGCGCTGCGGCTTAAACGACGAAAAAACCTCTCTCGCCACTTCCTCCGGCTTATCCTCATTTGCCTGCAGGCGCCGCAATAATGAGCGAAGCGTCGGAATTACAACCGCACAAAAATTTCGCGCATTTCCAAAGTCACCGTCGCCGGGGGTTAGCTTCTTCAGGTCGTATTCGTCAATTGTAAAGGCAGGAATCCCATACAGAGTGGGTATGGTCACCAGCGCGGACGACGCGTAGGAAAACACCGCACACCACTCGTAGGATGAAGCAATACGCTCAACCGGCACATTGTGGGCATCGACGATATGGAATTTTTGACCGACAAATGCCTCCGTCAAAAGGTCCGGCAGGATGCTGATATCTCTTGGATGCTTCACGAAATAGACGGAGAATCCAGAAAGAAGAATGGATGAGATAGAGGATAGATAATGATTCAGCAGATTATCCATAGACATATCTGCTCGTGCAAATTGCCCGATAAACAATACTTTATTTTTGTCGGAACCGTCCTCAATTAAATGACCGTCAATCGGAATTTTTTCTATTGCCGTGCGTAGGTATTTCGGATCAGGAACAATGACCGGCACATCATGGGCCTGATAGTCAAAAAGAGGCGGCAACCCCATAAAGTTAAAACTTACATATCCGTCGAGACGGGAAAGGAAATATTCTTCATTAGTGTTCAAGTTCTTCTTGTTATGATGGCGGAAATAGGAATTTAGCCCCTCTTCAATGCAATATGCCTGGGCATTAGGATACATCGATAGCAGCAGTCTGGATTTACTAGAGAAAAGATGAGGGACGATAATCTCGTCAAAATCAACATCCCCGAGCAGTCCCCTGATGAGGGCCTCAGATTCCGCATCGCTTTTTTCGGCCAGGTCACCATTGGTATAATTTTCCGGCGTGGAATTTTCGTACACACAGTAATTTATACAAAAAATATTCTGGAAATCCGCAAATTTACTAGAAAACTCATCAAAGGAATCTAGATAAGATTGATTGCAGACATGAGAGATGTGCAGCAGTGTATCTTCACACTCTCCCTGCTCCCATCGACTTTCAATATAAGCAACGCTTAAAATGGTGGACCACTTACCCGTAGCAAGAATCAGCCGTTTCATAATCTATGACCGCCTTCGCTTTTAATCAAAAGTTTTGGTTATTACATTAGGGAGAAACGAAAAAGGCAGGTATTTTGTCTGACTGAGACGATAACCGAACATAGGCTTCCGCCGTATCCAGCGCCTCCCGGATGGTCACGTCCATGTCAAGATATCGATACGTACCGAGACGACCTACGAACGTGACGTTGGTTTCCTGATTTGCGCGATCGATATATCTAGCCAGCAAAGCTTGTTCATCCGCCAGGCGAATAGGGTAGTAGGGGATATCCTGCGCACCGCAGGCTCTCGAGTACTCGCGATAGCAGATGCTCTTTTCATGCCTCTCCCAAGGCGAGAAATGTTTGTGTTCGGTGATGCGTGTGTACGGAACATCGACGTCGCCATAGTTCATGACTGCACACCCTTGATAATCCCCATTATAGGTGAAGCGTTCGAAATCGAGCGTTCGATATCCCAACCGTCCAAGTTCGAAACCAAAATAACCATCCAGCGGACCGGAATAAAAGACGTGATCAAACGCGGATGCATCAGGCCTCTCAAATCGAGAGTTGAGCCTTACCTCGATCAACTCATGATCGAGGATTTTCTCAATCATTTTGGTATAGCCATTCTCTGGCATTCCCTGGAAGCGATGGAAAAAATAATTGTCGTCATAATTGAACCGGACCGGCAATCTCTTGAGGATACTGGCCGGCAGGTCGTTCGGGTCGCATCCCCACTGTTTGACTGTATAGCCCTTCAGGAACGCCTCATACAAATCACGCCCAACAAACTTCAGCGCCTGCTCTTCAAAGGTTTTCGGCTCATTTATGGAGCGGTCGGAAAGCGTTTCAATAAACTCTCTTGCTTCGTCAGGACGTAGCGTTTTCCCGAAAAACTGGTTGATGGTGTGCAAGTTGATTGGGAGCAGAAAAACCTTGCCACCAGACGTCGTTTTGACCCGATTGACGAAGGGCATGAACCGCTCGAATTCATTGACGTACTTCCAAACTTGCTCATCATCGGTGTGGAAGATGTGCGGTCCGTAGACATGCACCATGACGCCGGATTCGGCATCGCGCTCTGTATGGCAGTTGCCGGCGATATGCTGACGTTCGTCTATGATGACGATTTCGTTCCCTGCCTCGGCAAGTTTCCGACCGATAACAGCGCCAGAGAGCCCAGCGCCAACCAACAAAATCCGTTTCGTCATTTATGCCACCTCTTGGACCACGCTGCCCCTGCATAAGCATTTTGAGGGGTTTGACAACCCTACCGGCGGCCATCTGATTGCTCACAGTAACCTACACCACCTTGTTGACCGGCCTAACCGGGCGCAGGATTTGGGTGGCTCTACCTCGCCGCATCAATGTTGACATTCACGTTGACAGACCGGCTTTCTGCAGCAAGCCCCTACTACCAACTGTAAGTCGGCGGAATACGTCAAATCTGAGTCCGGAATAAAAATATTCGGCGATATGTGAGCCGAACCGCAGCGACCGACGCCGTCATCCAACAGATCGACAAGGCCAAACCCAGAAGGAAAAGCGTAAAACTGCCTGTAAAACCGTCTATTTGAGACGCTTCTCATCCATGGCTCAACGCCCCGAGAAACAAGTGGAGCGGGTAGCGGGAATCGAACCCGCACGATCAGCTTGGGAAGCTGACAAGCTACCACTACATCATACCCGCCTTGCGCCCGAGGTTTCCACCAAGCACGGCTGCCTGTCAAGGCGGCAGTCGGGTTTCGGGCTGTGTATTTACGCCGAGCGGAAATGCTTGGAGAGTTTGAGGCCCTGCGCCTGATAGTTGGAACCGAGGCCAAGGCCATAGAGACCTTCGGGGCGCTCCATCATGTGTTCGTAAACCAGGCGGCCGACGATCTGGCCGTGCTCGAGGATGAACGGCACCTCGTGGCTGCGGACTTCGAGGACGGCGCGGCTGCCTTTGCCGCCGGCCGAAACATGGCCGAAGCCCGGATCGAAGAAGCCGGCGTAATGGACGCGGAATTCGCCGACCAGCGGATCGAACGGCGTCATTTCGGCGGCATAGAGCGGCGGCACATGCACGGCTTCGCGCGAGACGAGGATGTAGAATTCGTCGGGATCGAGGATCAGTTCATCGCCGCCGCGGCTGTAGAGCGGCTCCCAGAAATCGAAGATGCCATGCTCGGCCTTCTTGTCGACATCGACGACGGCGGTGTGGTGCTTGCCGCGGTAGCCGATCAGGCCGTCGGCACCGGTGCCCTTGAGATCGATCGAGAGCGCAATGCCGGCACCGGAGACATTCGGCGTTTCGCTGGCAACGAGGACATCGCTTTCGTGCAGCGCCATCACTTCGGTTTCGGTCAGGAGCGCATGGCCGATGCGGAAGCGGATCTGCGACAGCCGCGAGCCGCGCCGGACGATCACCGGGAAGGTGCGCGGGCTGATTTCCAGATAGAGCGGGCCGCAATAGCCGGCGGGGATCTTGTCGAATTCCTGGGCCCGGTCGGTGATGACGCGGGTGAAGATATCAAGGCGGCCTGTCGAGCTCTTCGGATTGGCCGAGGCCGACATTTCCGGCGAAAGATCAAGGCTTTCCATCAAGGGAACGATATAGACGCAGCCGGTTTCAAGCACCGCCCCTTCGGAGAGATCGATGACGTGCAGCTTCAGCCGGTCGAGCTTGTCGGCCACCAGGTGGCCGGGACCGGGCATGAAGCTGGCGCGCACGCGGAAGGCCTTGGAGCCGAGCCGCAGGTCGAGGCTGGCCGGCTGGATCTGGTCGGTATCGAGCTTTGCCTCGCTTTTCAACCGCCCCGCATCAAACAGCGCTTTAATGGCGCGATCGGCTAGAATGCCTGTGGCCCTCGTCATTCCATCTTCCTTTTGCCGCAACCGGCCCGTCATAACCCAAATTGTCCCTGTGACATATCTTGTTGCTCACGGGAATTGACGCAAGCGCCGCCAATCAGTAAATACTGACTTATCCCGTGGTGATTTGGCCGGTCGGCTTGCAGCCACGTTAAACAAATAGCTAAAAAGGCCGGGTTTGAAACCGGCTTGCTTTACGCGGCCGGTTTTTTGTTTTGAAAGAGACAATCGATGAGCAACAATTGGCGCCCCGCGACACAGCTCGTTCATGGCGGCACGACCCGTTCAAACCATGGTGAAACCTCCGAAGCCATCTTCATGACGCAGGGCTTCGTCTATGACAGCTCGGAAGCCGCCGAAGCGCGCTTCAAGGGCGAGACGGACGGCTTTATCTATGCGCGCTATGGCAGCCCGACCAACGATATGTTCGAAAAGCGCATGTGCATGCTGGAGGGCGCCGAAGATGCGCGCGCCACGGCGTCCGGCATGGCCGCGGTTTCTGCCGCCATCCTGTGCCAACTGAAGGCCGGCGATCACATCGTCGCTGCGCGCGCTTTGTTCGGCTCCTGCCGCTGGGTGGTGGAAACGCTGGCGCCGAAATACGGCATCGAATTCACGCTGATCGACGGGCGTTTCCTTGAAAACTGGGAAAAGGCCGTCAAGCCGAACACCAAGGTGTTCTTCCTCGAAAGCCCGACCAATCCGACGCTGGAAGTGGTCGATATTGCCGGCGTCGCCAAGATCGCCAATGCGATCGGCGCCAAGGTCATCGTCGACAACGTTTTTGCGACACCGCTCCTGCAGAAGCCGCTGGAACTCGGTGCCCATATCGTCGTTTACTCCGCCACCAAGCATATCGACGGCCAGGGCCGGTGCCTGGGCGGCGTGATCCTGTCCGACAAGGAATGGATCAACGAACACCTGCACGACTATTTCCGCCACACCGGCCCGGCTTTGTCGCCGTTCAACGCCTGGACGCTTCTGAAGGGCATCGAAACCCTGCCGTTGCGCGTGCGCCAGCAGAGCGAGAATGCTTCGCGCGTTGCCGATTTCCTCGCCGGGCAGAGCCAGGTCGCCAAGGTGATCTATCCCGGCCGCAAGGACCATCCGCAGGCCGATATCATTGCCCGCCAGATGAAGGGCGGCTCGACGCTGGTCTGCTTCGAACTGAAGGGCGGCAAGGAAGCAGCCTTCGCGCTTCAGAATGCGCTGGATATCGTGCTGATCTCCAACAATCTCGGTGATAGCAAGAGCCTGATCACCCATCCGGCAACGACGACGCACAAGAACCTCAGTGACGAAGCACGCGCCGAGCTCGGCATCTCGCCCGGCACCGTGCGGTTCTCGGCAGGGATCGAAGACAGCGAAGACCTGATCGAGGATTTCGCCCGCGCCCTGAAATCGGTCCAGGCCTGATTTTCGGATTGCGTCAAACGCCCGTGTCCTGCCGGATACGGGCGTTTTTTATGCCGGGATTTCTCTTTTGAAGATTATCCGTGCCAGCATGATGCGCGACAGCGCCGTATAGAAACAAATGAGCGCGAAGATCACCGCGATCTCGCAAAACCATTGCGGGAACAGGCAGAAAGCCAGGAAGACGGCGATCGTCTCCGTTGCCTCGGCAAGGCCGGTCGTGAAACAGAGCGATTTCGCGCCACACGCATCGGTGGACAGGCAGCCCTTTTGCGCCATGGCCTCGAAGGCGAGAAAGCTTGCGCCATTGATGTAGAGGGTCAGCAAAAGAAGGCCGCCGGCAACGCCGTTTTCATAGGGATCGGCGACGATGAAGGCGAACGGAATGAGGCCATAGAAGGCGAAATCGAGCAGGATATCGAGGAACCCGCCGAACTCCGTCTTTTCCGTTGCCCTTGCGACGGCCCCATCCAGGCCATCGCAAATCCGGCTGATGCCGATCAGAATAAAGCCCACAACGAAAGCGTCGAGAACAATAGAGACTGCGGCGGCAAAACCGATCAGGAAGCCGGTGACGGTGACGGCATTCGCGCTGATACCATGACCAGCCAATGCCCGGCCTGCGCGATCCAGCAAGGGACCAAGCCGCTTTCTGAAATGACGGTCCAGCATTGCTGTGCCCTATCCCTACACTTTGGCCTATGCGTTATTCTTGACGAAACCATCTTGCTGTAGAATATCGCCTAGGGACTTGAAAAGGGTTTGCATATGTACCGCGCGCTGACACGCGACATCGAGGTGACCGTCGAGCCTTATTATCTGGAGGAGCAGTCCGATCCGGATGACAGCCGCTACGTCTGGGGTTACCGGATCCTGATCTCGAACCTGTCGGATGAGACCGTGAGACTGATGACGCGCTATTGGCATATCACCGACGAAAACGGCCAGGTGGACGAAGTCAACGGACCAGGCGTTATCGGCGAGCAGCCGGTCCTCAATCCCGGCGATACGTATGAGTATTCATCCGGCTGCCCGCTCGATACACCATCAGGGGTGATGTTCGGCCACTATTCGATGGAAACCGCGCAAGGCGATACCTTCACCGTCGACATTCCCGCCTTTTCGCTCGATTCCCCAGGCCAGAACCGGACGCTGAACTGACCGCCACAGCTTTTTACTGCGGCTTCACTTCCGTTGCCTCGAAGCGGTAGGTCGTCGAGCAGAACTCGCAGGTGACCGAGACCATTCCGTTCTCAGCCGCATGATCGATATCGTCCTGGCTGAGGCTTGCCAGCACATCGCGCAGCTTCTCGCGCGAACAGCTGCATTTGTCATAGACCGCCTGCGACGGATAGACCTTGACGCCACGCTCGTGGAACAGCCGGTAGAGCAGCCGCTCGGTGCCCACGGTCGGATCGGTCAGTTCGTCAGCGTCGATCGTCTGGACCATGACGCTGGCTTCATCCCACAAGTCATCGACTTCGAAGGCACCGTTGCCATCATCACCGTCGCCACCGTGCAGATCCGCCTGGCGCATGCGATCCGGCGCCTCCGGCAGGAATTGCGCCACCATGCCGCCGGCCCGCCAGCGGTGACGCGGCTTGCCGTTTTCATCACGGTCGAGCAATTCCGCAACGCCGAGGCGCACCTTTGTCGGGATCTGTTCCGACTGGCGGAAGTAAACGCCGGCAATCTCCTCAAGCGAGGCCCCATCGAGCGGCACGATGCCCTGGTAACGCTGCATATGCGCGCCCTGATCGATGGTGAACGCAAGGACGCCGTCGCCCAGCAGATGCTGCGGCTGGGTCAGGCCATTCTGCTCGGCGATCGCAAGGGCCTCCTCGTTGTAGCGGGCATAGGCGCGCACCCGGTCCGGTGTCGCGAAATCGGCGACAACCAGATCGACGGGGCCGTTGCTCTTGGTCTGGATGATCAGCTTGCCTTCGAATTTCAGCGAGGTGCCGAGCAGCACCGTCAGCACCACCGCTTCAGCGACGAGACGGGCAACCGGCAGGGGATAATTGTGACGCTCGAGGATTGCATCGAGCATCGGGCCGAGCTGGACGGCGCGGCCGCGCACATCGAGGCCTTCCACCTGAAACGGCACGACATGATCGTCGCCGGCATAATCGAACTGGCCGAGGCCCAAGTTTGCTTCCGTCATCGCTCTGCTCCTAGCCCTCGAACGTCTGCCCGCCGTAAAGGCCGGGATATTGTCCGATGCTTCTATTGATCCTGCGCAGGCCGTCCTTGTCCAGATCGCTCCTGAAAAAACGGCTGCCCGCTCTTGTCGCCTCCAGTCAGGACGGCGAAGCGGTTGGATGGATATTCCTGAATACCAATAACCGGCAAAGGAGGACACGCCGCCTGCCGGTCATCGACTTGATGCATAGATTGTGTGCCGCCACCCGGTTTTCAATATGCCGGGCAAGACGCTCAAGCATGTCGCGCAAAAGTGTGGCGCGGTTTTGCGAGAACGGCATGCGTAAAACTAGAAATCTAAAGCGCGGCAAGCGAATCTGAAAGATCGCGACGGGCTTTAGAGAGCGCCGAGGCACCAGGCGAGAACGGACTTTTGCGCGTGCAGCCGGTTCTCGGCCTCGTCAAACACCACCGACTGCTTGCCGTCGATCACCTCGTCGGTCACTTCCTCGCCGCGATGGGCAGGCAGGCAGTGCATGAACAGCGCATCCTTGCCGGCCTTCGCCATCAGCGCGGCGTTGACCTGGAACGGCTGGAAGACGTTGTGGCCGCGGGCGCGATGCTCCTGGTTCATCGACACCCAGGTGTCTGTGACCACGCAATGGGCGCCTGAAACGGCCTGATCGGCATCGTGATAGAGCGCGATCTCACCGCCGTTGTTGCGGGCCCAGTTGAGGATCTTGTCGTCAGGCTCGGAACCGAGCGGCACGGCCATGTTCATCCGGTAGCCGAAACGGGCCGAGCCCTCGACGAAGGAGTGCAGCACATTGTTGCCGTCGCCGGTCCAGGCGATGGTCTTGCCCTTCACCGGACCTGAATGCTCTTCGAACGTCATGATATCGGCCATGATCTGGCAAGGATGCGTCGTGTCCGTCAGGCCGTTGATGACCGGCACCGTGGCGTGTTCGGCAAGCTCCAGCAACCGGTTGTGATCGGTCGTGCGGATCATGATGGCATCGACATAGCGGGAAAGAACCTTGGCAGTATCGCCGATGGTTTCGGCGCGGCCCAGCTGCATTTCGGTGCCGGAGAGAAACAGCGTCTCGCCGCCGAGCTGGCGCATGCCGACATCGAAGGACACGCGGGTGCGAGTGGAGGGTTTTTCAAAGATCATCGCCAGCATCTTGCCAGCCAGCGGCTTTTCAGCCGTGCCTGCCTTGGTGGCTGCCTTGCGGACGCGGGCGTCCTCGATGATCGACCGAAGGTCGGCTGTCGTCATGGCAGAGAGATCGAGAAAATGTCTGGTACTCATACTATTCAAAGTCCTGTGTTTTTTCAGCGTGCAAGCGAAACGTCGTTCAGGCCGATGCCTGTCGTCGTTCCACTGTCAGCTGTTCGGCCGCGCGTTCGAGCCGCGCCAGGCCTTCACGGGCCTCCTCGGCGCTCGTTACCAGCGGCGGCAGCAGGCGGATGACATTTTCGCCCGCCGGCACGGCCAGCAGTCTTTCGGCGCGGATGGCCTTCAGGAGATCGGCAGACGGGACCTTGGCCTTGATGCCGAGCATCAGGCCTTCGCCGCGGATTTCCTCGATGACATCGGGGAAACGATCGGCAAGCGATGCGAGCCCCTGGCGAAAGACCAGCGAGACATCGCGCACATGCTGCAGGAAACCATCCGCCAGGATGACATCCAGCACGGCATTGCCGACGGCCATGGCCAGCGGATTGCCGCCATAGGTCGAGCCATGGGTGCCGGTAACCATGCCTGAGGCCGCCTCGGCCGTGGCAAGGCAGGCGCCGAGCGGAAAGCCGCCGCCGATGCCCTTGGCGACAGCCATGATGTCCGGCGAGATGCCCGACCATTCGTGGGCAAACAACTTACCCGTCCGGCCGACACCGGACTGAACTTCGTCGAGGACGAGCAGCAGGCCGTATTCATCGCAGAGTGCGCGCAGTTCCTGCAGAAACTCGTTCGGCACGGTGCGGATACCGCCCTCGCCCTGGATCGGCTCGATCAGGATAGCGGCGGTCTCTTCGCTGATGGCGGTTTTCAGGGCACCCATGTCGCCAAACGGCACCTGGTAGAAGCCCGGCGCCTTCGGACCGAAGCCTTCGAGATATTTTTCCTGTCCGCCGGCAGCAATCGTCGCCAGCGTGCGACCATGGAAGGCGCCCTCGAAGGTGATGATGTGGAACTTTTCCGGCTGGCCCTTGGCAAAGTGATAACGCCGTGCCGTCTTGATGGCGCATTCGAGCGCCTCTGCACCTGAATTGGTGAAGAACACCTTGTCGGCGAAGGTCGCTTCCGTCAGGCGGCGACTGAGGCTCTCCTGACCGGGGACTTCATAAAGGTTCGACAGGTGCCAGACCTTGTCCGCCTGCTCCTTCAATGCCGACACGAGATGCGGATGCGCATGACCGAGCGAATTGACCGCGACACCGGCGGCGAAATCGAGATAGCGCGTGCCATCTTCAGCGATCAGCCAGACGCCTTCGCCGCGCTCGAACCGCAAGGGCGCGCGGGCATACGTGTCATAAAGCGGCGTGGCATCGGCCATGGCGCGTGTCTCCTCAAACCATCACGGCAATTATACAACCAGATCCTCAACAAGGCTGTGACCGGCCCGTAAAAAATCAAAATGCCGCCTCGCGGCGGCAAGGGCACTATCTTCATTTCGCACTGCGATGTCAACAAAAGCCCATGATTTCCGGCAATTCGCGCAGATGCAGCAGATGCAAATTTTTTAGCCGGATACCCTTGCAAAAATGCCACGCATCGCAAGCAAGTTGGGGAAAACTCAGAAATCGATTCGGCGGGATTCCCCGGACTCTTGTCAGGGAGTCCGCCGGGCTCTACGTTAAGAAACAATTACTAGAACGCATGCGGCGGACCTAGTCACCAAAAGTGTTATCGCGTTTCAGCCTCGGATCATATCCAGGGCTCGGTGGAGGATTCGACCATCACCAACGCTGGGAATGGAGACAAGACCATGAATTGGACTGACGAGCGGGTCGAGAAACTCAAGAAATTGTGGTCCGAAGGTTTGAGCGCGAGCCAGATCGCAGCACAACTCGGCGGCGTCAGCCGCAATGCCGTCATCGGCAAGGTTCACCGGCTTTGCCTGCCAGGCCGTGCGAAAGCCGGCGGCAGCACGGCAACGGCACGGGCAAAACGCCCCGCGCCTTCCGCAGCACCCCGCACACCGAACTACGCCGCCTCGCGCATGACCGCCACCCGCACGGTGACGCGCACCACAGGCGCGACCGTCATGAAGGAAGAAGTGGAAATCGACGCGATCGAGGATCAGGAAGCTACACCGGCCGGCAGCAACGTCGTTGTTCCGATGTCGCGCCGTCTGGCGCTGACTCAGCTCACCGACCGCACCTGCAAGTGGCCGATCGGCGATCCGATGAAGGAAGAGTTCCACTTCTGCGGCAACGACTCCCCGGACACATCGCCCTACTGCACGTTCCACGCCAAGCTGGCCTACCAGCCATCCGGCGAGCGCCGACGGGCACGCTGAGGCCGGATTGCAGTTTATGAACGAGGGGCCCGAATTGAGCGGCCCCTTTTTTTACGTCTGAACCGTAGAGAAGCTCAGCTCTCCAGTGAATAGCCTGCGCCGCGCACCGCGCGGATCACATCCTGCATGCGGGAAAAGTTCAGTGCCCTGCGCAGATCCGGCGAGGCCATGAAGAACTCGAGCAGACGGAACTCCGTCGGACCGAGGCGAACTTCGCGGCCGTTGGCGACCTTCATGACCTGGGCGAGCATGAGTTCGGTGGTCGCGCCGCCCTGGCTGTGTACATTTTCCGGCCAAGCGGATCGAACGGAATTTTTAACGAAAAATGGGCTGGCGATAAGCCAGACGGCAAGAACGAACGTAGCCGGCAATACCGCTGAGATGATAGATTTGTGTCAAAACCTCACGGTAAAGACCGTACCCTTGCCGACTTCGGACTGAACCAGCAGTCTGGCGCGATGCCGGGTCAAGATGTGCTTGACGATGGCCAGCCCCAGGCCGGTGCCTTTTTTTGACCGGCTGGCCTCTACGTTAACCCGGTAGAATCGTTCGGTAATGCGCGGAACGTGCTCTGCCGGAATGCCAGGCCCGTGATCGCGAACCAAAACCTCCGCGGGCGCGTCGCCACCACCTGAAAGCGTGACCTCGACCTTTTTGCCCTCCTGGCCATACTTGCAGGCATTTTCGATCAGGTTCTCGAACACTTCCGTCAACTCGTCGCGATCCCCCTGCACGATCACCGGATCATCCGGTACGACCAGTGAAATCTCGACACCGACGTCCTCGGCAAGCGGCGACAGCGTATCGCGAACATGGCCGAGCAGCGGCGCCAGGTCGATCGCCTCATCCGGCGCGATATGGGATTTCAACTCAAGCCGCGACAAAGACAAGAGATCATCGACCAGCCGGCTCATCCTTGTCGCCTGTTCATGCATGATCCCTAGGAACTTTTCGTGCGCCTTCTGGTCGTTGCGCGCAGGGCCCTGCATCGTCTCGATAAAACCGCGCAACGAGGCCAGTGGCGTCCTCAGTTCGTGGCTCGCGTTTGCAACGAAATCGGACCGCATCCGGTCGATACGCCGCGCCTGGGAAATATCGCGGTAGGACAGGATGTAAAGCCGCTCATCGGCCCGTTGGCCGATCTCCGCCGGCGCGACCCGAACGATATAGACCGCCTCGGATGGGAAGCGTTCCGAATGCTCTATCTGGTTGACCTTGCCGGTGACGATGGTTTCGCGGACCATATCGAGTATGCCCGGCGAACGGACCCGAGCCGACAGGTCCGTGTTCGGCGGGATGGTGCCGAAAGCCTTTTCCGCCGCCTGGTTCTGCAAAAGGACCGTTTCATCGGGTGCCACCACCAAAATGGGGGTGTCGAGCGCATTGAAGGCCGTCGCAAGTATCCCGAAATCCGTTTCCTTCACCACAGAGGGCGCCACTGCCGGTACGGGCGGCTTGGGATCGGCGGACCGGTTGAACAGGACGATCATCCAGACGAGCCAGAACAGCAGCACGGCTGCCGTATGAATACCGAAGAGGACAAGACCTCCAGCGGCGGCAACGGACAGGCCGATGACCCACATATCCGACCTGGCTGTCGTCTTCAGGCGCTCCCAGACTTTTCTTGTATCTTCCAACATCTTCTCACATGCACGGTGCAATTGACCGGTGATAGCGGAGGTTCGTGACATGATTTTCACGGGCTGCTTGAATTCGCAATGCAATTGTGGCCTCCTCCCGTGAAATCGGCGGCCGGCCGTACAATGCATTCAGCGAGGATACGCCATGACGGATATGGAAGAAAACAAGCCGGTCGAACTGGTGATCAACGGCAAGAGCCGGGTTTTCGACATCGACAATCCGAAGCTGCCAGACTGGATCGACGACAAGGCGCTGGCTTCGGGTGATTTTCCCTACGAGAAGAAATTCGACGGCGACGACTATGACGATCTTCTCGAAAAGCTGCAGATCGAACTGGTGAAGGTCCAGTTCTGGCTGCAGGCAACCGGAAAACGTGTGGTCGCCCTGTTCGAGGGACGCGATGCGGCCGGCAAGGGCGGCTCCATCTATGCCATCCGGTCCTATATGAATCCCCGCTCCGCCCGCGTCGTTGCGCTGCCCAAACCAACCGAAACCGAACGGGGACAGTGGTATTATCAACGTTACATCTCGCATTTCCCGACCGCCGGTGAATTCGTGATGTTCGATCGCTCCTGGTACAATCGCGGCGGCGTCGAGCCGGTCATGGGCTTCTGCACACCGGATCAGCACAAGAAGTTTCTCGCCCAGACGCCCCGGCTAGAGAAGCTGATCACCGGCGACGAGATTTTCTTTTTCAAGTTCTGGCTGGATATCGGCCGCGAGATGCAATTGAAACGGTTCCACGACCGCCGTCACGATCCGTTGAAAGTCTGGAAACTCTCGCCGATGGACATTGCAGCTTTGACGAAATGGGACGATTACACCGAGGCCCGCGACACCATGCTGCGGGAAACGCATACGGAGCATGCACCCTGGACCGTCATTCGGGCCAACGACAAGAAGCGTGCGCACCTGAACCTCATTCGTCACCTTCTGAATTCACTCGACTATGACGGCAAGGACAAGAGCGCGATCGGCGAGATCGATGACAAGATCCTCGGCTTCGGCCACGGCTTCGTGAAGTAGCCGCGGCGTTCGCAATAGAGCCGGAAATCCTATTGGCCGGGCAGTATCCGTACCGCAAAGACGCTGAGGCCGTTGCCGGAACCGGTGACATCGCTGTTGATGAGGATATAGCCGGGTGAACTCGGCGCAAGGCTGCGCGCGAACGAGACCTTGAACAGCATATCGCTCTTTTCCTCATTCACCGTGAACCGGTGGCGGCCGCAATCGCCGAGCGAGGAAAAATCGCATTCGACGGAAAATTGCGTCTGCTTGCCGGTGTCGGCCTGGACGCTGAGGGCAACGGTCGATGTCTTGCCGGAAATCTGCGCAAGCACCGAAGCCGGTATCTCGATCGACACGTTGCCGCCGGCATCCGCCGTTGCCGACGTGATATGAAGGCGCGGGCCGCGCTCGTCGCTGACAGGATCGACCCCGGCGCGGCTGCCCGCCTTGACGTTGCTCGCATCGGTGGGCGTGAAGACATCAACCCAATCGCCGGAAAAACCCGACTGCGCTCCAAGCGTCTTCAGGCCCGCTTCGCCGTCGAAATCCTCCGATTGCACCGTCGAGGGCGGATTGGCGACACTGGTATCGCGCTCCGCCGCCGACTTCAAAAGCCCGCTGGTTTCAACCCACCAGGCCGCCATGACAAAGGCGGCGACCAGCGTCGTCACCACCATGACGAAGGAAAGAAAGCTTCCCCGCTTGCGCCGGCGGGTTTTTGCCACCGCTGTTTCGGTCTTGGCAGCCTTGCCGCGCTTGCCGGCAACCTGTTCGGCGGGCGCTGCTTCGGCAACACGCTGTCCCTCGCGGCGCTCCGGGCGCAAGCCCGCAAGCCCGCCATCGACGGCAGGGCTGCTGCCCATATCGTCACGTCGTTCGGACGGCATGTGGATGTCGTGATCAAGCTCCGCCGAAGGCACCGGGCTCCGGCCGTCCTCAGCCTCGGCGCGGGCCGGCGGCGGCACGGATGCAGCCGCCTTCAGGCTGGCCCGCTCCTCCAGCTCGATGGCGTGGATGACGGCTTCCAGCCGGTGGCGCTGCTGGGCGATCACCTCGGGATCGTGCACGTCCTGCTTTCTGAGGCCAGCCTCAAGCGCGTTGCGCGCCGATTGATAGATGCGCGCGCGCGTTTCGGAATTCGCCCTCTCGGAGCGTTCCAGCGCATGTCTGATGGCAGTTTCCAGTCCGCTCACTATCCGTCCTTCTTGGTGCAGGCATTCCGCAATCCTGCAAAGCATGCGGCGTTCGGGCAAAACCCCGGCCGCGCAGATATGCAATCAACCTCGCCCCGAAGCCTGGCGCCCTACATCGATTCCGATTTAAGGAATTATGCAGTAGCCGGGCCTCGACGCTACAAGCCATCCGCCATTGCGGCCAGGCGATCGCTCCGGCCGCTTTTGGATGTGTTAACAATTGGGTAACGGTTGACGCCCCGATCTGCAAGCCTTGCGCAGCAAACTGACTGCCAGCGCCGGGGAAAACCCGGAGCTTTTTCGCGTAGCCGAGGGCTTCAGCCGATACAAAGCGGCTTTGCAAAACACAAAGCCGCTGCTAAAGTTCTTACGTTTACGGAAACGTCAAATAACAAACCGGGAGTGAACCTTGTCCCTGCCAGCCATTCTCAACGGCACAACGCGACTGCCTGTCGTCGCCGCGCCGCTTTTCATCATATCGCATCCGGCCCTGACGCTGGCACAATGCAAGGCCGGCGTCGTCGGTTCGTTTCCGGCGCTCAATGCCCGGCCGGAAGCACAACTGGATGAATGGCTGGCCGAGATTACCGAAGACCTCGCCGCCTACAACACCCGCAACCCCGGCACGCCGGCTGCCCCCTTTGCCGTCAACCAGATTGTCCACAAGTCCAACCGGCGGCTCGAACACGATCTGATGCTCTGCGTCAAATACAAGGTGCCGATCGTCATTTCGTCGCTGGGCGCCGTGCCCGAGGTCAACGCGGCGATCCATTCCTATGGCGGCATCGTGCTGCATGACGTGATCAACAACCGCCACGCCAACTCGGCCATCCGCAAGGGCGCCGACGGGCTGATCGCGGTTGCGGCCGGCGCCGGCGGCCATGCAGGCACACTGTCGCCCTTCGCCCTCGTCCAGGAGATCCGCACCTGGTTTGACGGGCCATTGCTGCTGTCCGGCGCGATATCAACCGGCGGCGCGGTTCTGGCCGCGCAGGCGATGGGCGCCGACATGGCCTATATCGGCTCGCCCTTCATCGCCACCACGGAAGCGCGCGCCAGCGACGCCTACAAGCAGATGCTCGTCGACAGCAGCGCCAGCGACATCGTCTACTCCAATTACTTCACCGGTATCCCCGGCAACTACCTCAAGCCCTCGATCATGGCGGCCGGCATGGACCCCGATCATCTGCCGGAAGCCGACCCGTCCAAGATGGATTTCGAGACGGCCACGACCGGCGCCAAAGCCTGGAAGGACATCTGGGGCTGCGGCCAGGGCATCGGCGCCGTCACGGAGATCGCCCCCACCGCCGGCCTCGTCGACCGGCTCACCCTGGAATATGCGGCGGCGAGACAAAGGCTGGCGCTGTAAAAGGTACCCTTCCGATTGCCCCAAGCTTTTTTCCTGTTCTTAAAACTGATGGCTTGAAATCGCATCGGTTTGCAGGTATCAGCCCCTCACACATCGTTTCGCGGCATCGCGAAACGCATGCTGGCCGCTTTAGCTCAGGTGGTAGAGCACATCATTCGTAATGATGGGGTCGCAGGTTCGAGTCCTGCAAGCGGCACCAGTTTTCCATCCGGTAATCTTTATTTCTCAACAATTGCTAAGCATTAACTCTTGCACGAGGTCTCGAGAGGAACCCGAGCACGAGAATTGACGTTCCTTGCGTTCAGCTCGGAATCGCTACCGGACGCTGAGTTTGCACCCGATGGTCTCTCACCGTCTACTGCCGGCGGTGACCTCGTCCTTGTGGGCGGCGAAGGCTGCCAGGACTTCATCCTTCTCGCCTTGCGGGATCTTGAAGAAGTTCAGGGACCGTGTGAGTTCCGCTGCAACTTCATCGAATTCTTCCGGGGAAATCCTAAGGTCCCGGTGGGCCTCCTCAAGGCCGAGCGGTGTCGCGCCAGGCTTGGTGGCCGTGAACTTCAAAGGTCCGCCCGAAACGTCGCAGACCCACAGCGTCCGCATGAACTTCAGGCCGGGCAATCTTCCCAGACTCTTGGTGTGCCAGTCTCGCAACTGCGGGTTCTTGGAATCTTGGCCAACGACGGGGTTCTTCACAAGGGCGTCGCTGAAGTGATCCACCACCGCCGCAATGGCGAAGACGCCGCCCAGCCGTTCGTACAGACTTTTTTCAGGCGTGGATTGGTTGGCCTGTACGCTATTCGTCCCAGTCAGAACAACCACGGAGGCGGCGGTCAGCGTCAGCCCTGCGACCACGCTTCGTCTTGTGATAGAAGTCGAAACAGCCTGCGTCATTGTCACCTCCTTGGCTCAGTCCACGGCTTGGTGTAGGTTCGACCCGGATGGACAGGCCAGTTGATAATAACTAACTAATTTAGATATATACATTATATCATGATGGCGCTTGTCCACCATCGCCAAAAACTACCTCGCGCAGCCGGACCTGGCGACTACGCGCCGCTTTTTGAGACGGCCGGGAAGATAGCGGCGGCGCTGGAGGTTCCCACTCCCGTACTGTTCGGCGCCGGTAATGCTCCCAGCACCGGCGAGCGGGCGCGCCTGCTGACCGACATCAACGGCACTCTCTCGCGGATGAATGACGAACAGCTTAGTCGGGCCACCAAGATGCTGAAGGCTTTCCTTGGGTGAACTCAGGCGCACATCGTTAGGATGCCCCTGTCGGATGCAAAAACCAGTCGTTCAAGCCCGGCGCAAGCGACGCGGCATAGCTTGTCCTCAATCGGCATGACGCCGGACTAGGAAGGACAATGACATGAACACGATCGAACACGCGCCCCTCACGCAAGATGCGGCAATCGCCCTGTTCCTGCAGGAAGACAATGCCGACAGGCTGACCGACATTCTTGTCGACGCGCTCGACGAAGCCTTCAGGATTCTGAAGGAGGAACTGGTTTCCCGGCCGCTGAACTGATCTGCCGCGATAAACTGGCGCATGACATACATCCGACGCACGGATGCCGTATCTACCCCGTATGACTCTCTCCCGTCATGCGGGGCCGCTGCGCTACAATTTACTCCGGCAAACATGGTTAATTTTTAACTATTTTCCGGTTAGCAGCGTAGGAGTCAGCGGATCCGCCGTTGATTCGAAAACCGGGAGGACCACAGATGATCTTTAATCTGCTCAAGCCCAAATGCGACGATACCGCCGATACCGGTACCTATCCCGACGGTGCTTTCGAGCTGCCGGTCATCGAGATTCAATCCGCTCCGCGGCGCCTTCGCGGCCATATGGCCCATCAGCGCGACTATGGCAGCGACCGGACGATCACGCCTATTCCCGCCGGATTTGCCTGACGCTCTCGTCCGGCAGGAATAAACTGCGAATATACCGACGTTCAGGCCCGCGGCTTCAACTTCATGTGGCGGTTGACGTCCTTGTAGAGCAGGTAGCGGAATTTTCCCGGCCCGCCGGCGTAGCAGGCCTGCGGGCAGAAAGCGCGCAGCCACATATAGTCGCCCGCCTCGACCTCCACCCAATCCTGGTTAAGCCGGTAGACGGCCTTGCCCTCCAGCACATAGAGCCCATGCTCCATGACATGGGTTTCGGCGAACGGGATCACGGCACCCGGCTCGAAGGTGACGATCGTCACATGCATGTCGTGACGCAGGTCGTCAGGATCGACGAACCGCGTCGTCGCCCATTTGCCCTCGGTGCCCGCCATCGGCGATGGCGCGATATCGGCTTCGTTGAGGAAAAGGGCCGCCGGTGCGTCGAGACCATCGACGGCTTCGTAGGCCTTGCGGATCCAGTGAAACCGCACCGTTTCGCCGCTGGTGTTGCGCACAGACCATTTGCTGGCCGGCGGAATGAAGGCATAGCCACCCGGACGCATCTGATGCGCCTTGCCATCCAGCGTCACGGTCAGTTCGCCCTCGACGATGAACAGCACACCTTCGGCGCCCGCGTCGAGTTCCGGCCGGTCGCTGCCGCCGCCCGGGGCCACTTCCATGATATATTGCGAGAAGGTCTCGGCAAAACCGGAGAGCGGCCGCGACAGCACCCAGAGCCGGGTGTTTTCCCAGAACGGCAGGAAGCTGGTGACGATGTCCATCATCACGCCCTTCGGGATGATGGCATAGGCTTCGGTGAAGACGGCGCGGTCCGTCAACAGCTGGGTCTGCGCGGGCGCGCCGCCCTGCGGGGCGTAATAAGTGCGGTTCATCTGCTTCCCTGAACGTTCGAATGGATCGGCCTTGACGGTGGCCATCAGGCACAGAAAACCATTAGCGCAACGCGGCGCTGAGATCACGCGGCAATTCCCTCCGATCCGTGAATTCACTTTCGCACAGAAGAAGAAAATCAACGGGCATGATGGGGATCGTCAGCCGTGGCCCGTCCTTGTGCGCAAGACAGAGGACGGCGGCTTCGGTGTTCCTGCAAGCGTGATCGAGCCCGCCCGATCAAAGAGGGCGATACGCTCAGTCCTATTTGTTGATCGTGCTTGGCGGCGTCGGCGTCGTGACCTCCCGCAGCCATTCCCGCCAGATCGATACGAGCAACGCCATCAGCACCGGCCCGACGAACAGGCCGAGGAATCCCATTGTCTTGACGCCCCCGACAAGCCCGAAGAAGGTCGGCAGGAAGGGCAGCTTGATCGGTCCGCCGACCAGCCTCGGGCGCAGCGTCTTGTCGACGATGAACAGCTCGATGGTTCCCCAGGCAAACAGCGCGAGCGCGGCGAAAGGCGATCCGCTGGCGAAGAGATAGATCGACACCAGCGTAAAGCACAGCGGTGCGCCGCCGGGCACAAGCGCCATGATGCCGGTGATGATGCCCAAGGTCACGGGAGACGGAACGCCTGCCATCCAATAGGCGACGCCGAGCACGATGCCTTCGCCGATGGCGATAACACCCATGCCGGTTACCGTCGAGCTGATGGTCAACGGCACGATGCGCGAAACGCGTTCCCAGCGCATCGGCAGGATGCGTTCGCCGAGATCATCGAGCTGCGCGACGAGTTTCTCGCCGTCGCGATAGACGAAGAACAGCGTGATCAGCATGAAAAGAAGCGTCAGGAACGACTGGAAGGCGGAGGCGCCGACGACGAGCACGCCGCGGTAGATGTTGCCGATATTGGAGCCGCTGACAAGCTGAACCAGTTCGCCGATCGCGCCGGGATGGCCGACATATTTCGCCCATTGTTCTCCAAGCCAGACGCCGAGGCCGGGGATCTGCGTCAGCCAGACTGGCACCGGCGCGCCGGAAACATTCGTCTCGATGGTCCAAGCCACCCAGTCGCGGACTTCATCGACGGCATAGACGGCGGCGAGCGAGATCGGCGCGACGATAAAGGAAATCACCGCGATAATGGCAATCGTCGCTCCAATCGTCCGGTTGCCACCAATGGCGCCAAGAAGCCGGCGGTAAATCGGCCAGCTGGCAAAGCCGATGACAAGCGCCGCAAGCACCGGCACGAGAAAGCCGTGAAAGAAATAGACGCCTGCGAGCAGGACAAAGACCAGAAGCCAGCGCGCAGCCGCAATCGGGCCGACAAGCGCGGAACGTTCATAGGCTGTGCGGCCGAAAAGTCGCGGTTCCGACGGCAGTTCGCCCCGTTCACGGTTGCTCAGTTGCAAAAAGCGTTCCTCCTAAACAGCGACCTTTGCGCGCCATGAAGGACGCGCGGCGCTGTCGTATCATTCAAGATGACAGCAAAACCCACGGCTTGCCAGCGTGTTTCCATTCGTGTGCCGCTTGTCTGCGGCAAACCAGCCAGCATGCGGCATAGGTAAGTATGACCGCATGGTCAACACAAGCGGATGACAAACGATTTTCGCCGGGAAAAACAGCCGCCGGACGCGAAGATATTCCAGGTAAAGTTACCCTTGGCTGGCCGCTGCCGCCTTCGACCGGTCGAGGAAAACCGACGACAGGAAAATGCCGATACCGGCCACCGACATCATCGCGCCGACCAGGCCGGTCGACGTCCAGCCATACCCGGCTGCAATCGACAGGCCGCCGAGCCAGGCGCCGAGCGCATTGGCGAGGTTGAAGGCGGAATGGCTCAGCGCCGCGGCCAGCGTCTGCGCCTTGCCCGCCACATCCATCAGCCGCATCTGAATCCCAGGCACGACGGCAAAGCCGCCACCGATAAAGAGAACGTTGACGACCGCCATCCAGGGAGTCGTCATGGTGAAATAGAACAATACATAGGCCACGAGGTTGAAGACCAGTGCAATGCCGATGGCCGGCATCAGCTTCCAGTCGGCAAGCCGCGAGCCAACGATATTGCCGAGGATCATGCCGGCGCCGAACACCGAAAGCAGGATCGGGACAGTTCCAAGCGATATGCCTGCAACCTCAGTCAGAGCCGGGGTGATGTAGCTGAACACCGAGAACATGCCGCCGCAGCCGATGGCGCAGATGCCGAGCGTCAGCCAGACCTGGGATTTGCCGAGAGCGCCAAGCTCCGTCAGCGGCGTTGCTGCCGGGTTGGCCCTGTCTTTCGGGACGAAGAGCCAGGTGAGGGCAACCGTCAGCACGCTGATGGCGCCGACAATGGCAAAGGCCGCGCGCCAGCCGAGCGCCTGGCCGAACCAGGCGGCAAGCGGCGTGCCAAGCAGGGTGGCGACCGTCAGGCCCATCATGACGCGGCCGATGGCGCGCGCCCGCTGGTGCGGGGCTGCCATGCCGGCGGCAACCAGCGCCGCGACGCCGAAATAGGCACCATGCGGCAGGCCGGCGAGAAACCGGGCCGCAACCAAAAGACCAAAACTACCGGCGGCGGCGCTGGCAAGGTTGCCAAGCGCAAACAGGCTCATCAGCACAAGCAGCACATTGTGCCTTGAAAATCGCGCGGCAAGCACCGCGATCAGCGGCGCGCCGACGACAACGCCGATCGCATAGGCGCTGATGACGTGGCCGGCATAGGGAACCGAAACCGAAAGATCGCCGGCAACCTGCGGCAAAAGCCCCATGATGGCGAATTCACCCGTGCCGATGCCGAAGCCGCCGACGGCCAGGGCCAATTCAGCGCTGGACATCCCGCCCGAGCGGGCGGCCTGAATGGAAGAAAGAGCGTCGTCGGACATGGGAAGACCTGCCTGGAGCCGCATCGGCCCGAAGGATTTTCGTTCTGAAATGGGAAACCGAGGCGGAAGCGGGAGGAGGCCTTGGCGCTATTGCAATGCAGTATACCTTTTTGCGCCTGCTCGCAAAGAGAATGACGCGGATACATGCCACGAAATCTGGCCCCGAAATCTGGCCAGATGCGCGCCGTGTATTGACGTTTACGTTAAGGTTATATAATCCGGAATGCGCTTGATGGAGCGCAACAAAAGCTTCATCCTGAGCAAGCGAAGAATCTGGAGGGATTTTTCGCTTATGCACAACACGCTGGCCGCAGACATTTTCGGACAGGGTTGCGCATGGAAAAGGGAGAGGCGGTGCGCTTCTGTTTGCGGCACGGCGACGGTGGATGAGGGAGAGAGACGATGCCTGACACATTGATGCAGACACCTGACCCGCAAGCGGGCAAACCTTGGCTGCAATCCTACCCGCCCGGAATGCCGGCCGATATTGCTCCCCTGCCCTACAATTCGATTGGCGATCTCTTCGTGCAGTCCTGCAAGAAATATGCGACACGCGCCGCCTTTACCTGCATGGGCAAGACGCTGACCTTCGGCGACCTTGATGCGCAAAGCAGAAAGATCGGTGCATGGCTGCAATCGACCGGCCTTGCCAAGGGCGATCGCGTCGCCGTGATGATGCCGAACATCCTGCAGAACCCGGTGATCGTCTTCGGCATCCTTCGGGCCGGTTATACCGTCGTCAACGTCAATCCGCTCTATACGCCGCGCGAACTGGAGCACCAGTTGAAGGATTCCGGCGCCAAGGCGATCTTCGTTCTGGAAAACTTCGCCCATACCGTCGAGCAAGTGGCGGCGCGCACGGATCTGAAGCACACCGTCGTCGCCACGATGGGCGACCTTCTCGGGCTCAAGGGGTTGATCGTCAATATTGTGGTGCGCAAGGTGAAGAAGCTGGTGCCCGCCTGGTCGCTGCCGGGGCATCTGTCGTTCAAGGCGGTCCTGTCCAAGGGGGCAAGCGCGGCGCTGAAACCGGTCGATGTGCAGCCCGGCGATGTCGCCTTCCTGCAATATACCGGCGGCACGACAGGTGTCTCCAAGGGCGCAACGCTGACCCATTCCAACCTGCTGTCGAACATGGCCCAGATGGGGCTGTGGCTGGAGACGGCGTTTCTCAAGAAGAAGCGGCCGGAGCGCCTGGTATTTCTCTGCGCCCTGCCGCTCTACCATATCTTCGCGTTGACGGTGAATTCGCTGATGGGCCTGAGCACAGGCGGCGAGAACATCCTGATCCCCAACCCGCGTGATATCCCGGCTTTCGTCAAGGAAATCGCCAAGTACAAGGTCAATATCTTCCCGGGCCTGAACACCCTTTTCAACGCCCTGATGAACAATGCCGAATTCCAGAAGCTCGACCTCTCCGACCTGGCGCTGACCTTCGGCGGCGGCATGGCGGTGCAGCGCCCGGTCGCCGAACGCTGGGAAAAAATGACGGGCTCGCCGATCAAGGAAGGCTACGGCCTGTCGGAAACATCCCCGGTGGCCACAGCCAACCGGCTCGACGAAGGCGAGTTCACAGGCACGATCGGCCTGCCGCTGCCTTCGACCGACGTCGAGATTCGCGATGAGGACGGCAACACGCTGCCGCTCGGCGATATCGGCGAAATCTGCATCCGCGGGCCGCAGGTGATGGCCGGTTACTGGCAGCGCCCGGACGAAACCGCCAAGGCCATTTCACCCGACGGCTTTTTCCGCTCCGGCGACATCGGCTTCATGAACCCGGACGGGCTGGTCAAGATCGTCGACCGCAAGAAGGACATGATCCTCGTCTCCGGCTTCAACGTCTTTCCCAACGAGATCGAGGAAGTGGCCATGACCCTTGCCGGCATTCTCGAATGCGCCGCCATCGGCGTGCCGGACGAGCATTCCGGCGAGGCGGTCAAGCTGTTTGTCGTCAAGAGGGATCCGAACCTCACCGAAGCAGAGGTCAAGGCGCATTGCGTGGCCAACCTCACCAACTACAAGCGGCCGAGGTTCGTCGAATTCCGCACCGAACTGCCGAAATCGAATGTCGGCAAGATCCTGCGCAAGGATCTGCGCGGGTAGGAGCCTGAGAGGCATTCATGCGTTCTCTTGCCAGAACGCACGGGAACCTTTATTTTAGCGGAGTGGTGACTGGAGCGCTAACTCCAGCCACCGTTTGCTTAGTTAAAGAATTGGACCCGCACGGTGATTAACCAGCTCGTGCGGGTTTTTCTTATGCCAAGCGTGACGCTAAATGGTCGAAACCACATAGTTCACCTCCACATTCAAGGACGGGGCTGCATCCTGCTACAGTCCGGGAAGCCCATCTGCCCGGATGCGCCAGCTGGCATGGCGTTGCTGCTTTCGCCCTCGAATGCTTCAAACACTACTGCAACCCGGCATTATTGCAACCACAAGACGATTTTCTCCGGCGGACAAAAAACGTGGGAAGCGGCTTTTTATGAGGACGCCCTTGATTTGCTAAGGGCAAAGCGACTAGCTATCGCAACCCTCCGCGATGCAAGGAACCTGCCATGAGCGCGCTTGTCGACCAGCTGAAATCCACCGTTTCCGAGACCAACGCAACCGACATCCGGGCGGCTTTTGCGAGCGATCCCAAGCGCTTCTCCAAATACAGCGTCACGCTTGACGACATGCTGTTCGATTTTTCGAAATGCGCCGTGAATGACACGGTTCTCGATGGGCTCGAAGCGATCGCCAAGGCAGCCAGGGTCACTGACAAGCGCGATGCGATGTTTGCCGGGGATATCATCAACATCACCGAAGGCCGCGCCGTATTGCACACCGCTTTGCGCAACCGGTCCAACACGCCGGTGCTGGTTGACGGCAAGGATGTGATGCCGGATGTCAACGCCGTGCTTGCGGCCATGGGCACCTTTTCCGACGGCATCCGCTCAGGCGCGCTGAAGGGTGCGACCGGCAGGAAGATCACCGATGTCGTCAATATCGGTATCGGCGGCTCGGACCTCGGCCCCGTCATGGCGACGCTGGCCCTGGCGCCCGATCACGATGGCCCGCGCCTGCATTTCGTCTCCAACATCGACGGCGCCCATATTGCCGACACACTGAAGCTGCTGGACGCCGAAACCTCCCTGTTCATCGTCGCCTCAAAGACTTTTACCACCATCGAGACGATGACCAATGCGGCGACCGCACGCGCCTTCATCGCCGGGAAGCTCGGGGAAAAGGCCGTCGGCCATCATTTCTGTGCCGTCTCCACGGCGCTCGACAAGGTCGCCGCCTTCGGCATCGACAGCGACCGCATCTTCGGCTTCTGGGATTGGGTCGGCGGACGCTATTCGATCTGGTCGGCCATCGGCCTGCCGCTGATGATTGCCATCGGCAAGGAGAATTTCGGCGAATTCCTCGCCGGCGCCCATGCGATCGACAATCATTTCCGCACAGCCCCTTTGCGCGAAAACATCCCGATGCTGCTTGGCCTGCTCGGCTTCTATCATCGCAACGTACTCGGCTACGCGACGCGCGCCATCCTGCCCTACGACCAGCGCCTGTCGCGCTTCCCGGCCTATCTGCAGCAGCTCGACATGGAATCGAACGGCAAGGGCGTGACGCTTGACGGCTTGGCCGTCGAGGGCAATTCCGGCCCGGTCGTCTGGGGCGAGCCCGGCACCAATGGCCAGCACGCCTTCTACCAGCTGATCCACCAGGGCACGAGCATCATCCCGGCCGAATTCATGATCGCTGCCAACGGCCACGAGCCTAACCTGCGCCACCAGCATCAGCTCCTGATGGCCAATTGCCTGGCCCAGTCGGAGGCGCTGATGAAGGGCCGCACGCTTTCAGAAGCCAAGGCGCAGATGGCCTCGAAGGGCCTGGACAAGGATTTCATCGAGCGTATCGCACCGCACCGTGTCTTTCCCGGCAACCGCCCGTCGCTGACCTTCGTCTACGATCAGATGACCCCCTTTACCCTAGGCCGCCTGATCGCCCTCTACGAACACCGCGTCTTCGTCGAGGGCGCCCTTTTCAACATCAATTCCTTCGACCAGTGGGGCGTCGAACTCGGCAAGGAGCTGGCAACAGGCCTGCTGCCCGTGGTTGAAGGCAAGGAAAGCGCTGCGGGGCATGATTCATCGACCGCGGGGCTGGTTGCCGCCCTGCTGAAGGCTCGGCGATAACAATCGATCAGTTCCGGCAGAACCCGATGAATACAGGCTGAACGCACAATTCAGCCTGTATTCGGACACAATGCGATATCCCTGACACTGCATCCTCAAGCCGAAGAAATCTCCGGCAGCGCACGGGTTCAGGGCATAACGTGGAACACTATTTCTTCGATTTGCATTTCGGCAACGAACGGGTCGTCGATGACGTGGGCGTCGATCATTTCGACGTCGGATCCGCTGTCTATTACGGTCAGCGCATTGCCGACAGGATTGGCCGCGATGCCGACTACCGGTCGCTCACCGTCCATGTCCGCACATTCGAAGGCTCTGTCCTTGCGATTGTTGCCGCCTCGGCCGGCCGTGGATACGAGCAACTGGCCTTGATGGGTAGATGATGAGCCCACAGAGGCCGATGCCCCTGGCGACGGCACTTCCACGTCATGGGCGAAACAGGTTTTCGCTCGTAAACTTCACGAACGCCTGTATTTTCGGGGACAGATGCCGGCTGGACGGCCACAGAATGCTGAACTCGCCGACATCCTCGATATAGTCGGCCAGAACCGGTACAAGCTTTCCCTCACCGATCTGACTGTGGATCGTGAACAGCGGCAAACAGGCAAGGCCAAGCCCTTGCTCTGCCATGCTGACGAGCGGCTCGAGCGTGCTCGCCATGGAAGATACCGGCAGCTCCAATTTCCCCAGTCCCGGATCATGTCTTAGAGGCCAGCGTTCAAGCTTCCCGGAAGACGGGTATTTATGGTGAAGGCAGATATGGGCCGACAGGTCCTCAGGCTTTTCAGGAATTCCGAAGCGTGCGAAATAGTCCTTCGCTGCGACGATACGATGAGAAAATTTCCCCAAAGTCCGCATCATCAGGCGGCTATCGCTTATGTCTCCGGTTCGAACCACGGCGTCGAAACCCTCTTCGATCACATCGACCAGACGGTCCGTGAAATCGAGATCGATGGAGACGTCCGGGAACAAACGCATGAACCTGGTGATCACCGGCATGAACAGCATTCCGGCGAGCGGCAGACTGACGCGAAGGCGGCCACGCGGCGCGGCCAGAGTTTGCGTCAACTCCTGCTCGGCTGCTTCTATCTCCGAAAAAATCCTGCGGCAGCGTTCGAGGAACATCGTGCCCTCCGCAGTGATCGCGATGCTGCGCGTACTACGGTGAAACAGGCGGACACCAAGCCTCTTCTCCAGACGGGAGATTGCCTTGCCGACCGCCGACGAGGAGATACCGAGAACCTCACCTGCTCCGACAAAACTGCGCGTTTCCGCAACGATCACGAAGACATTCAACGAACCGAAGTTTTCCACGGCAGACGCTCCATTGCGGACATCGATGTCCGCTGTTAACGGAGCCATAACCCGTTTTTTCACTCATCGTCACGAACTAAGTCTCATCCCGGCGGCATATTCCGCCGATCGTTTTACAGATGGAGACAACGTGACCTACTCCCCAAAGGCCGAATTTCAACTCTCTCCCCAACCCACTGTGTTCGTCGTGAACGTCATCCATGCCCACCCGGGCAAACAGGATGAGGCATTCCGGATCATCCAGGATGTCGTGCGCTATGTTGCCGAACGAAAGGCCGGCTTTCTCTGGAGCAACCTGTCGAAAAGCACCGACGGCAAGACCGTCGTGAATATCGAGGCAATTCACAGCGCCGACAATGTCGACGAGTTCTTTTCCGACCCGGTTTTCGTGGAGAAATTCAAATCTCTGGACGCAGTGTCGAAAAGCGAATTTCATATCTACAAGGTCTGCGACCTCGTGCTTCCTGCCATAAGCGCAACGTAGGATCGACCGTCGCCGGGCGCGACTGGCTGCGCCCGGATCGGCTGACCGCCGGGAACCGTGCACAAGACAATCGTCTGGGTAGGCCAATCATCCGTCTGTCATCCAACCGTGCTCAAACGGGTCAACGGCAGCCGCCGCCCGATTCGATCATCAGCCGGTGCTTGCCGGCAGATGGCAAAGCCGCATCGAGGTCCCTTATGGAGAAAACCGTTCTTGTCGTCACCGATGCCTGGCACCCGCAGGTGAACGGTGTCGTGCGCACCCTTGATGAACTCGCCCGGTCCCTGAAGGAACAGGGTATTGCCATTCATTTCCTGACGCCGGAGCGTTTTGCGACCTTTCCGCTGCCCTTCTATTCCGATATCCGGCTGGCGCTTCCGATGCGGCGGCAGGTGGCAAGCGAGATCGATGCGGTTGCGCCCGACTTCATCCACATCGCCACGGAGGGACCGCTTGGCCTTGTCGCGCGCGGCATTTGCCTGCGCAGGGGGCTGCCGTTCACGACGAGTTATCACACCCGGTTTCCGGAGTTCGTCAGCGCCCGGCTGCCCATCCCGGAGAGCTGGAGCTACTGGTGGCTGCGCCAGTTCCACAATTCCGGCAACGGCATGATGGTCGCCACCGCCTCGCTCGGGACGGAAATGGCCGCGCACGGCTTTCACAACATCAAGCGCTGGACGCGCGGCATCGATACCACGCTCTTTGATCCGGCCCGCCGCCAGGACCTGCCGTTCCCTCGCCCGATCTTCCTCAATGTCGGACGGGTAGCCGTTGAGAAGAACCTGCCGGCCTTCCTTGATCTCGACCTGCCGGGCAGCAAGCTTGTCGTCGGCGATGGGCCTGACCTTGCCGGCTTGCGGCAGCGTTATCCGGATGTGCATTTCCTCGGCAAACGCCTGGGCACGGAACTGGCGGCGATCTATGCGTCGGCAGATGTCTTCGTTTTTCCCAGCCGGGTCGATACATTCGGCAACGTCATCCTGGAAGCGCTCGCCAGCGGCTGCCCGGTTGCCGCGTTTCCGGTCACGGCTCCGAAGGATATTCTGGGCGATGGCGGCGGCGTGCTGTCGGCCGATCTGCGCCAGGCAGCCCTTGATGCGCTGACACTGTCGCGGGAGGATGCGCGCCAGAAGGCACTGACCTTCAGCTGGAGCGAATGCGCCCGGCAGTTTCTGTCCAACCTCGCAGGAGTACCCCGCAGCGCCTTTGCCGGGCGTGGCCGGAACCTGAGGCCTGCTGCTTAATCGATCAGAATGGCGGGGAGAAACCCAAAGCCCGATCTCGCAGCACCACGGCGGGTTCGCCCCTGCCCGCGAGACGGTGACGGCGGTCCCTGCGTCCGCAGGGCGCAGATCGCCTTCCGAGGAAAGCCACCGCTTAACCTGTAGAACATTCCCGGTCGTGCGTACCCCACTTGAGGGATGCCGCTGCGTTCAAAAGTCCGTAAAGGCTGGGGGGAGAGGTCGATTCGCGTGACATAAGTGCGTCTTTCGCAAGCCTCCGCCATCAGGAAAGTCCAGCTTCGGAACGGAAAGACAATGGCCACCATCAACGGCGACGACACCCCCAATACTCTGCAAGGCACATCTGCCGACGACGTCATCAATGGCCTCGGGGGACTCGACTTCATTTATGGTCTTGCCGGCAATGACGTTATCAATGGCGGCGACGGCGACGACAGGCTCTACGGCGGAGCCAACGGATCCGGCGCCAGCGGGGCAGATACCCTCTCCGGCGGCTTGGGCAACGACCAGATTTATGGAGAGGATGGCGACGATACCATCAACGGCGATGACGGCGATGACTCTCTCAATGGTGGACTTGGTGCCGATCTTTTGATCGGCGGCCTGGGGAATGACGGCATTGGTGGCGACGACGGCAACGACACTATGTATGGCGATGACGGGAACGACTCGTTGCAGGGCGGGATGGGCGCGGACATGCTGAACGGCGGCATGGGCAACGACAACATGAACGGCGGTGACGGCAGCGACACCCTCAATGGCGATGACGGCGACGACGGCATTTATGGCGGGCTTGATGCGGACAATCTGTATGGCGGGCTGGGCAATGATGCCCTCTCCGGGGACGACGGTAGCGATACCCTCGACGGGGGAGAAGGCAACGACTTCCTCTTTGGCGGCACTGGCACGGACACCCTTTACGGAAGCCTGGGCAAAGACAAGATTTCCGGTCAGGCCGGAGACGACAACATCGACGGCGGCGATGGCGACGACGAAATTTGGGGGGGTAGCAGCGGAACGGATGCCAGTGGCGCGGATACCCTCTTCGGCGGGCTCGGCAACGATTCGATTTACGGCAACGACGGCGACGACGTTATCAATGGCGGCGACGGAAACGATGTTCTCTATGGTGATTATTGGGACGTTGAATCGACCGGCAACGATACGATCAATGGCGGCGACGGCGATGATGTCATTAACGGCCAGAGGGGCGCGGATATCCTTTCCGGAGGTCTGGGCAACGACATACTCTATGGCGAGGAGGGCGACGATGTAATTGACGGCGACGATGGAGATGACGAGCTTCAGGGCGGGGATGGCGCGGATATTCTGTCGGGTGGCTGGGGCAGTGACGTGCTCTACGGTCAGAACGGCGATGACGCGATCGGCGGCGGCGATGGCAACGACACGATCTACGGCCTGGAGGGGAACGACGACGCCGATGGTGGCGATGGCAACGACAAAATCTACGGTGGAAACGGCGCAGATACCCTGTCCGGCGGCGTGGGAAATGATCAGGTCCATGGCGAGAACGGTGACGATACGATTTACGGCCTGGGTGGCGACGACATTCTCGGTGGCTACGAGGGCGACGACATCATAGATGGCGGCGACGGCAATGATATGATTTCCGGCGGCAACTTCGGTTCGAACTACGGCGGCGCCGACATTCTGAATGGCGGAGATGGAAACGACACAGTCTTTGGCGAGGCGGGCGACGACACCATCAGTGGAGGAAATGGAAACGACGCCCTTTATGGCGATAGCATCAACTATAGCGTCAACGGAAACGACATCATCGATGGTGGCGATGGCAACGACACCATTGACGGCGGTTTGGGGACAAATGGCCTGACGGGGGGCCTCGGCGACGACCGGTTCAACGTGACCGCGAATTCCATGAATACGATAGACGGCGGCCTGGGCGATGACTTGATCGTCGTCTCGGCCGCGTCCACCAATGCCATCGACGGCGGTGTGGGAAGCGATATCCTTCGCGTCGGCGATGACGTGGCCGCGTCCTTCAACGTCCAAAACCTTGAAATTCTCGAAGCCGGGCGCTTGACGGCGACCGCCGACATCTTCAACGCGTTTGCGACAATCCGCGACCGCCCAACGGCCTACCCAGCCTATTCAAGCAGCCTTCGCCTCACGCTTGCCTCGGCCGGCGATGTCACCTTCAAATTCGGCGACAGCCCATACGGCGGCCAGTCGGTCACCGGCAGCAGCGGCAGCGACCGAATCGATTTTGTGATGACGTCATCAGGCGGCGTCTCCGTCAGCGCCAGCGATGGCGATGACGTCGTCACCGCGACCTCCGGCTCCGACTATGTGGATGGCGGGAACGGCAACGATACCCTCGACGGAGGCGCGGGGAATGACACCCTCTCCGGCGCGAACGGCGACGACAGCATCGATGGCGGTGATGGTCACGACCGCCTGTCCGGCGGCGGCGGTGTCAACATCCTGAACGGCGAGGCTGGCGAGGATCACTTCGTACTCGAAAGCGGCACCGATTTCATCGATGGTGGGGATGGCTACGATTATGTCGCCCTGAACGTCTCGGCCAGCACATTGAACTGGACAATCGATTTCAACAAGGCGGCGGAGATCCAGGAACTGGCAAACGGATCGACCATCGTCAACGTCGAAAGAGCCGAATGGCTTTATTTCGGCTCGGGAAATGACACGATCACCGGTGCCGCCATAGGTGGCACCGGTGAGACGTTTCGAATGGGTGCCGGCAACGATATTCTTGACGGCGGCGCGGGCCAAGACCAGCTCTTTGGCGAGGCCGGCGATGACATCATCTACAGCCGTCTCGGCGAAGGCACCGACCTTATCGACGGCGGCACCGGAACGGATTTTGCTTTCGTCGACCGGTCGTCGGCAACACGTTCGTTTGTGCTCGACCTCGGCGATCCCACTCTGACGTCCAGTCTCGGCGACGGCACGACGATCGTTCTGGTCGAGCGCATCGAGTTCCTCGCCGGCAGCGGCAATGATCAGTTGACGGGGGGCGCTCTTGCTGACGCCCTGTCCGGGGCGACCGGACGCGACCTGATCGATGGCGGCGCTGGCGATGATGCTATCGATGGCGGAGACGGTACCGACATTCTTGACGGCAGCAACGGCAACGACGCCATCCTTGGCGGCGCCGGCATCGACATTATCGACGGCGGAGATGGTGACGATACGATCGACGGCGGCAGCGAGGCCGACGCCGCCAATGGCGGCCTGGGAAATGATACGATACTGGGTGGTGCGGGTGCGGACAATCTCGCCGGCAACGCCGGCAACGACACGATCAATGGCGGCGCCGGTATCGACCTGATGGAAGGCGGACTTGGCAACGACATCTTTGTCGTCGATCATGTGCGCGACGCAATTTTTGAGAACACCGGCGAAGGCACGGACACGGTTCAGAGTTCCGTCAGCCTGACGCTCGACGACAGTCTCGAAAACCTTGCCCTTCTTGGCAGCGGCGCGCTCAGTGGTACAGGCAATGCGGCGGCCAATAGCCTCACCGGCAATTCCGGCGCCAACACCCTCAACGGTGGTGCGGGCAATGATACACTGGCCGGAGCCGCCGGGAATGACGTGCTGGACGGTGGAACCGCAACGGACCTACTGAAAGGTGGTCTGGGCAACGACGTCTATATCGTTGACGCCGCCGGCGATACCACCGTCGAACTCACAGGCGAAGGAACCGACACGGTTCAGGCATCGCTCAACTGGATACTCGCCAACAATGTCGAGACGCTCGTTCTCGTCGGCTCCGCTGCCCTTAAGGGTACCGGCAATGCGGCTGCCAACAGCCTGACCGGCAATTCCGGCGCCAACACACTCAACGGCGGCGCGGGCAACGATACACTGGCCGGAGCCGCCGGGAATGACGTGCTTGATGGCGGGACCGGAACGGACGTACTGAAAGGTGGTCTGGGCAACGACGTCTATATCGTTGACGCCGCCGGCGATACCACCGTCGAACTCACAGGCGAAGGAACCGACACGGTTCAGGCATCGCTCAACTGGA
Organism: Pararhizobium sp. YC-54; assembly: GCF_025847205.1. GTDB lineage: Bacteria > Pseudomonadota > Alphaproteobacteria > Rhizobiales > Rhizobiaceae > Pararhizobium. The sequence continues at coordinate 66,478 of NZ_JAOYTH010000006.1, forward strand.
TACTCGCCAACAATGTCGAGACGCTCGTTCTCGTCGGCTCCGCTGCCCTTAAGGGTACCGGCAATGCGGCTGCCAACAGCCTGACCGGCAATTCCGGCGCCAATGTCCTGAACGGCGCAGCTGGAAACGATACGTTGAGTGGCGGCGCGGGCAACGACACATTCCTGTTCAACACGGTATTGAGCGCCTCCACGAATGTCGACAAGATCAGCGACATGAATGTCGTCAACGATACGATCCAGCTGGAAAACGCAATCTTTTCGGGGCTGTCTGTGCCGGGATTTCTAGCTGCCGGCGCCTTTGTCAAAAACACCTCCGGCACCGCCCAGGACGCCGGCGACCGCATCGTTTACGAAACCGACACCGGCAAACTGTTCTACGACGCCGATGGCAGCGGTGCAGGCAAGCAGGTGCAGTTTGCCGAGCTCACCGCAAACCTCGCCTTGACCCAGGCCGATTTCCTGATCGTTTGAGCTGCAATGCCAAGTCTCGATGATAGAGACTTGGCATTGCCCGCTTACAGCCCGATCTCGTAGCTCCATGGCGGGTTTGCCCCTGCCCGCGAGACGGTGATGGCGGCGGCCTTTGCACCAAGCGCCAGCGCATCGCGGACGGCCTGTTCGCTGAGCGTAGCAACGTGTTCCTTGGTCAACAGATTGTTCATCTTCAGCGAGGCGAGAATGCCCGCGTCGAACGTATCGCCCGCGCCGACGGTATCGACGACATCGACCTTTTCGCCCGGCACCGACACCTTGCCGCGCGCCGTATAACCATCGGCCCCTTCGGCGCCCTTGGTGATGACGACGAGTTTCGGGCCACGCTTGAGCCACTTGGCCACCAGTTCGTCATGCGTGCCCTCTTCGCCGAACCAGTCGAGATCCTCGTCGGAGAACTTGACGATGTCGGACATCGCCGCCATGCGCAGCATGCGGGCCTTGTGGGCGTCTGCATCCTTGATGAAACCGGGACGGATATTCGGATCGAAGGAGATCACCCGCTTCTGATGTTCGCGTGTCATCAGTGCTTCGTAAGTGGAACCGCACGGTTCGGGGATCAGGCTGATGGCGCCGAAATGCAGCGCTTCGCAGAAATCGCCAAGCGCCGGCAGGTGCTCCTTGGTGATCATCCGCCCGGCGGTATTCTCATCGAAGAAGGCATAGGTTGCCGAACCGTTGACGAGCTTGACGAAGGCGACGGTGGTGTGCAGCGACAGGTTCGCGCAGGGGCCGAAATCGACATTGCTGGATTTCAGCGTGTCGCGCAGCATATCGCCAAACATGTCGTCGGAGAGGCCGGTGAAGAAACCGGTAGGGATGCCAAGGCGCCCGAGGGCGATTGCCGTGTTGAAGATCGCACCGCCGGAATAGGGCGCAAATGCCACCTCGCCTGACGCCGTCTGGCGCGGCAGCATGTCGATCAGGGCTTCCCCACAGCAAACGATCATGGCGACGTCCTCCCCTTCATTGATTGCATTTCAATCGATTTAAGACAAACCGCGCCAGAATTCCAGCACTGTTTTCAGGCCGGTGCGAGTTCGCTGACGCCGCCATTGCGGCCGGACCATTCGAGCGGCGCATTGAGGAAGGCCTCGACCTCGAACAGCGTCTTTTCATCGAACAGTTTCTGCGTCTTGGCGACGGCCAGAACATCGCGCCATGTGGCGATATTGTGCAGCGTCACGCCCTTGTCCTGCATCTCTGCGCGGGCTTTGGGGAAGATATCGTAGTAGAACAGGGCAATGCCGTGATCGACCACGCCGCCGGCTGCGCGGATGGCGTCGATGAACTTGAACATCGAGCCGCCGGCCGTCGTCAGGTCCTCGATGACGAGGACACGGGCGCCTTCCGGCATATGGCCTTCGATCTGCGCATTGCGGCCGTGGCCCTTCGGGGCCTTGCGGACATAGATCATCGGCAGCGCCAGGCGCTCGGCCAGCATCGCGGCGAAGGGAATGCCCGCCGTCTCGCCGCCGGCGATGACATCGAACTGCTCGAAACCGGCTTCACGCAACACGGTGGCTGCGGCAAAATCCATCACCGCCGAGCGGATGCGTGGATAGGAGATCAGCTTGCGGCAATCGATATAGACCGGACTCGCCATGCCGGACGCCAGCTTGTAGGGCTTATCGGCACTGAAATGCACCGCCTTGATTTCCCACAGCATCTTGGCGACGAGTTCGGCCATCACGGCCTTGTCGGGAAAGGATGTCTGGATCATCGGCGGGGCTCCTGCAGCTCTGGATTTTTGTCACCCGCCGAATAGCAGGTCGGGGCCTGCAATGCCAGAGCTTGAAGGCGCGGCGGAAGGGGTTCTCCAGCCGCGCAGAACGCTATTTCTTCTGGCAGAAGGCGATGCGGTTGCTGAAGGGATCGATCACCGTGACCTCAAGTCCCCATGGCGCTTCCTCGATGCCGGGCTTCATGTAGCGGTAGTCCTTGCCCGCCAGTTCGAGCTGCAGCGCGACGGCATCCTCGATCCAGACGAACGCCTTTGCGCCTGGGCTTGCATCACCCGCATGCTCGCTGAGATGGAGGATCATGCCCTCGCGCGAAACCTGGGCATAGAGCGGAAAGTTGTCACCGAAGCGATGTTCCCAATCGAGCGTGAAGCCGAGGAAACCGCAATAGAATTCCATTGCCTTGGCCACATCGAAAATGCGGAAGATCGGGATCGGCGGCTTGATGCCGGTGGCGCCTGCGGAGGTGCCTGGCGCCTTCTCCGCAGCGTCGATCTTGGCGGACAGGATATTCCACTGATCGTAGCCGAACTGAGCGGCAACGATCTCGAGGGCTTCACTGTGCGTGAGAGTTGTATTCCGATCGGCGAAAGCCTGTTTCAGGACCTTGGCCATGAGTTTTGCATCGCGAAAATCGCGCATCATTTCATCCTCCGGATGGCGGCGAACAGGAAGATCAGTGCCCGCTCTGCTGACCCGTTCGCCATCAACGCCAAAGGCAAGGATGAGGAAGGTAAAGGATGCATTCACCATCGTGCCAAAGCACTGCGGGACGGCTGGCCGCATCCGGCCAACCAAAGGGATAGGCTATGTTTTTGCACCGATCAAGCCGGTTCGCCGTTTTCGATCAGGCGGCCGGTGCTGGACCATACTCGTTGTCGCCGGGTGTGCCGGGCGTTGCGTAGAAAATGATCAGCACGACAAGGCCAATGATCGTGAGAGCGATCAGTACCCACCAGCCGGTCCTGTCGGTATCGTGCAGACGGCGAACGGCAACGCCAAGGCCTGGCAGCAGTAGCGCCAGCCCGGCCGCGATGCTGAAAAGCTCGATGCCGATAGTCGCATCGACAATCGTCGCAGCTATCGCAACGATGACATTGAACAGCGCGAACCACCAGAATTCCGAGCGGCTCGCTCGGCCGCTAAAGACGGCGTCCCACAGGCACCGATGTAACAAAGAGAATATTCACAAACGCCGATTGAAAGAAGCGCTTTGTTTCCGTGGAAATTCAGCGCTCCGCGACGGCCCAGTGCAGCGGGAACATCGGATCAAACACCGTCACCGTGCCTGCCTCCGTCTCGATCTTCTCCGGAAATGTCACAACTTCCGCCTGCTTGCGCAGCGTGATCGTCTCCTCGTTGACCGGCAGGCCGTACCAGGCCGGGCCATTCAGCGATGTGAAGGCTTCCAGCCTATCCAGCGCATTCTCCTGCTCGAACACATGGGCAAGGCAGCTCATCGTGTTGATCGAGGTGTAGATGCCGGCGCAGCCGCAGGCGCATTCCTTCAACGGATCCACATGCGGGGCGGAATCGGTGCCGAGGAAGAAGCGGCCGTCGCCCGACGTCGCCGCAGCCCGTAGCGCGAGGCGATGCAATTCGCGCTTGGCGACCGGCAGGCAGTAATAATGCGGGCGAATGCCGCCGACCAGGATGGCGTTGCGGTTGATGATCAGATGATGGGTGGTGATCGATCCCGCGAGATTGGCCTTGGCGGACTTGATGTAGTCGATGCCGTCCTTGGTGGTGACATGCTCCATCGTCACCCTCAATTCCGGCAGGCGGGCACGCAACGGTTCAAGCACCGTTTCGATGAAGACGGCTTCGCGATCGAAGATATCGACGTCTGGCGTGGTGACTTCGCCGTGGACACAGAGCGGCAGGCCGATCTTGGCCATGCGCTCCAAGACCGGCATGGCATTTTCGAAATTGCGCACGCCGCCATGCGAATTGGTGGTGGCGCCGGCCGGATAGAGTTTGACCGCCTTGATCAGGCCGCTTGAATGACCGGCTTCGACATCGTCCGGGTTGGTGCCTTCGGTCAGATAGAGCGTCATCAGCGGCTCGAAACGATCGCCCTTCGGCAGCGCCGCCATGATGCGTTCACGATAGGCCGTGGCATCGGCGGTGGTCACCACCGGCGGCACGAGATTGGGCATGATGATGGCGCGGGCGAAGTGGCGGCTGGTATCGCCGATCACACCCTTGAGCACATCGCCGTCACGCAGGTGCAGATGCCAGTCGTCGGGGCGGCGGATTTTCAGTTCGGTGACGGACTGTGGGCTCATGGCGGATATCTCCAGACGCAATCTTGTCGCGCATGGGTTCCGGGGCATGCGCTGACCGAAGGCTCCGATAGCATCAATGTGTGGCGAAAAACAATGATCGATTGGCTGATATCAGGCCGTTTCGAAAATCTCGATGGCGATATCGGCCGGCCGCGAATTGTCGAGGATCCGCTTTCCGTTCGGCAGATCGTTACCGTAGAGCTTCCATTCGATGCCGGCGGCATCCAATCCATGGTGGATCCAGCGCTGCCGTAGCCGCTCTTCCAGAACCGCATAGGGCGGACCGACAAAGATCGACAGGTCGAACATGCCGTCGAGCCGCGACCAGGGCGCCTCGTTCAGCAACAGGTAATTGCCTTCCGCCAGGATGATCCGCGTCTCAGGCGCCACCGGCCGGGCCGAAGCGATGGCGATTTCGCGGGACCGGTCGAACACCGGCACGAGAACCTCCTCATCCGCTTTTCGAACCGCCGAAACGATATCGATGAAGGCACGGACGTCGAAGGTCTCCGGCGCGCCCTTGCGCTTCAAAAGGCCGCGCTGTTCGAGAATGCCGTTGTCGATGTGAAAGCCGTCCATCGGCAGCACGGCGGATTTTTCGCCGCGCCTGGTCAACTCCTCCTGCAGCGCATCGGCAAGCGTGGATTTGCCGGCCCCGGGAGGGCCGGCAATGGCGACGATGAAGCGAGGCGACTTGCCTGCCTTCTCGACAATGCTGTCCGCGATGGCGGCAAGCGTCATGGTCATGCGGCGGCGGCCTCCGGCGGCACCTTGGCGCCGGTCATGAAGGCGACGGCATCCGACATCGTATAGTCCTTCGGATTGATGACACAGAGGCGTTTGCCAAGCCGGTGGATATGGATGCGGTCCGCCACTTCGAACACATGCGGCATGTTGTGCGAGATCAAGACGATCGGCAGGCCGCGCTTGCGAACGTCGAGGATGAGCTCGAGAACCTTGCGCGATTCCTTGACGCCGAGTGCCGCGGTCGGCTCGTCAAGGATGATGACCTTGGAGCCGAAGGCCGCCGCGCGTGCAACCGCAACACCCTGACGCTGGCCGCCCGAGAGCGTCTCCACCGCCTGGTTGATGTTCTGGATCGTCATCAGTCCAAGCTCGGAGAGCTTGTCGCGGGCGATCTTGGCCATCTTCGGACGGTCGAGCATGCGAAAGAGCGACCCCATCGGACCGGGTTTGCGGATTTCGCGGCCGAGGAACATGTTGTCGGCGATCGAGAGCGCCGGCGACAGAGCGAGGTTCTGGTAGACGGTTTCAATGCCGGCCTCACGGGCGTGCAGCGGCGACCGGAAGCTGACGACCTGGCCCTCAAGCCGGATTTCGCCTTCGTCAGGATGGACAGCGCCGGAAATCGCCTTGATCAGCGAGGACTTTCCGGCGCCGTTATCGCCGATCACGGCGAGGATTTCGCCAGGATAGAGGTCGAAATCGGACTGGTCCAGAGCGGTGACGCGACCGTAGCGCTTGACAAGACCGCGTGCGGTGAGAAGGGGTTCCATCAGCCTGCTACCTTTCTGATCCACTGATCGATACCGACGGCCGAGATAATGAGGACACCGGTCAACAGCACCTTCCACTGCGGATCGGCGCCAAGCATATTAAGACCCATCGACACAACGCCGACGATCAGCGCACCGAACAGGGTGCCAAGGATCGAGCCGCGGCCGCCGAACAGCGAGATGCCGCCGATGACTGCCGCCGTGATGGCCTGAAGGTTATAGTCCGTGACCGCCCAAGACGGTGAGATCGAGCCGTTGCGGCCGATCGAAACCCAGGCGGCAAGTGCTGCGATGGCGCCGGCCAGACCATAGACCCCGAGAAGCACTTTCTTGACCCGGATACCTGACAGTTCAGCAGCTTCCGGATCGTCTCCGACCGCATAGACGTGGCGTCCCCAGGCCGTGTGGTTGAGCGCATACCAGAGCACCAATACGACGAGCACCATCATGATGACGCCGAGCGTCAGAACGGCGGAACCGAGCTTGAGGCTAATGCCGAAGAAACCGAGCAGCGGGGCTGCGGTTTCGATATCGGCACGACGGATCGTTGCATTGGCCGAATAGATGAAATTCGCTGCCATGACGATGTTCCAGGTGCCGAGCGTCACGATGAACGGAGGCAGCTTCATCCGGGACACAAGAAAGCCGTTCAACAGACCGAATAAAGTTCCGGTCACGAAGCCAGCCAGAACCGCAAGAGGTGCAGGCATGCCGTATGTGACAGCGCAGTTGCCCATGACCACAGCCGAAATCACCATGATGACCCCGATCGACAGGTCGATACCGGCGGTCAAGATAACGAGGGTCTGTGCCGCACCGAGAATACCGACGACGGCGATCTGCTGCAGGATCAACGTCAGTGTTCCCGCCGTGAAGAACCGCTCGCCCTTCAGCACGCCGAACACGATGATGGAAACGACGAGCACGATCGCCGGCACGGCGGCCGGTGTCGAATGCAGAAAATGCTGAACGCGCCGCAGAAGCGAACGATCCTCGAATGAAGCGACGGTCTTGTCGCTCTGATCCAATGTTTTTTCGAATTCCTGGACGCTTGTCATGACAACGCCTCCCTCCCAAGAGCCCGGCCTACCAACCGGTTGTTGAAAAGGGCGGCCTTTGAAACCGCCCTTTCATATTGATTGTGTGCTGAAAAGCCCTAGGGCATCAACCCCAGCACTTGTCCGTGCCGGTCTTGACGTCGATCGACTCGACGCCTGTGGCCGGCTTGTCGGTGACAAGCGCAACGCCGGTGTCGAAGAAGTCCTTGCCTTCGGTCGGCTTCGGCTTGGTGCCGTCCTTGGCGTACTGGGCAATCGCTTCGATACCGAGCGACGCCATCAGCAGCGGATACTGCTGCGATGTCGCGCCGATAACGCCTTCGGCCACCGACTTGACGCCCGGGCAACCGCCATCAACGGAAACGATCAGAACGTCCTTTTCCTTGCCGACGGCTTTCAACGCTTCATAGGCGCCGACTGCAGCCGGTTCGTTGATCGTGTGGATGACGTTGATGTCCGGATCCTTCTGGAGAAGGTTTTCCATGGCCGTGCGGCCGCCTTCTTCATTGCCGTTGGTCACGTCATGGCCGACGATGCGGGCATCGTCTTCGTCGCCGATCTTGCTCGCGTCCTTCGGGTCGATGCCGAAGCCGATCATGAAGCCCTGGTCACGCAGGACGTCGACCGTCGGCTGCGAGGGAACGAGATCGAGGAAGCCGATCTTGGCATCCTTGGCCTTGTCGCCCAGCGTTGCAGCGGCCCAGGCGCCGATCAGCTTGCCGGCCTGCAGGTTGTCCGTGGCAAACGTTGCGTCGGCAGCGGTGGCCGGATCGAGCGGGGTATCCAGCGCGATGACCAGAAGACCGGCATCCTGCGCTTTCTTGACCTGATCGACGATGGCCTTGGTGTCGGAAGCAGCGATCAGGATGCCCTTGGCGCCATCGGCGATGCAGGATTCGATTGCCGCAACCTGGCTGTCATGGTCGCCATCGACCTTGCCGGCATAGGCTTTCAGCTCGATGCCGAGTTCAGCTGCCTTTGCGGCCGCGCCTTCCTTCATCTTGACGAAGAAGGGGTTGGTATCGGTCTTGGTGATCAGGCAGGCCGAAACATCGGCGGCCTGGGCAGGGGCTGAAAATACGACGCCAAGCGCGAGCGCGCCGAGAGCGGCGGAAACAATAGTCTTGTTCATGAAATCCTCCCAAGGATTGAAAAATGGAACCGGCGAACCGGCCCGTCAGGCTTCGCCCACCGCAACATCTCCTCTGCCCGGGTGGCGCTTCCGGGCACAAAACAAACATCAAAACAAAATCCTGTCAATAAATAAATCAAATTGAATTATTAAAAATCTATGCCATTCTCTGCGCAGAAAATGTGCATGCGCTTTTTTTGTTGCTGCAGCGCGCACACAAGAAACAGAATGAAGGCGCGGCGAGGAGGCTAGTCCGGGACAACCCGACCCGGATAGGAGACCGTGCTTTAGGGAGGAAACGGGCATGACATCACAAGCCGGTTCCGGCGGTGCATCGACCGTTCCGGACGTCTTCGATCCGGGCGGAGGCGCCAATCTCACTCGCGTGCGCGCCTATAACGAGAGACTGGTCATGTCGCTGGTGCGCCGTCACGGCAGCCTGTCGAAAGCCGATATCGCCCGGCGGTCCGGCCTGTCGGCACAGACAGTGACTGTCATCATGCGGGCGCTCGAAAAAGACGACCTTTTGATGCGCGGCGATCCTGTGCGCGGCCGCGTCGGACAGCCCTCCATCCCGATGCGGCTCAATCCCGATGCGGTCTATTCCTATGGCGTCAAGATCGGCCGGCGCAGCTGCGACCTCGTGCTGATGGATTTCGTCGGCAATATCCGCCTGCAATTGCATCAGACTCATGCCTATCCGATGCCTGGCGAAATCCTGTCCTTCATCGTCGAGAGCATTCCCAAGCTTGAAAAGATGCTGACCGAGGAGCAGCGCGGGCGCATCGCCGGCGTCGGCATCGCGACCCCTTTCCAGCTGTGGAGCTGGGCCGAGGAGACCGGCGCCCCGAAGGAGGCGATGAACAGCTGGCGCGGTTTCGACCTGCGCGACGAGGTGGCTGCCCGCACCCATCATCCTGTGCTGATGCAGAACGACGCCACCAGCGCCTGCGGCGCCGAGCTGATCTTCGGGGTCGGCTCTTCCTATCCGGATTTCATCTATTTCTATATCGGCTCGTTCATCGGCGGCGGCATCGTCTTGAACTCCGCGTTGTTTTCCGGCCGCACCGGAACGGCCGGTGCCGTGGGTCCGCTGCAGGTGTCCGACAGATATGGCAAGCCGCAGCAGCTGTTGAAAATCGCCTCGATCTTCGTGCTCGAAAATCTGCTGCGCGAGAAGGGCATCGACCCCAAGCCGCTGTGGTATTCGGCCGATGAATGGATCGATTTCGGCGAGCCGCTGGAAACCTGGATCCAGCTGACTGCCGCAGCACTTGCTCAGGCCATCGTCTCCTCCGCCTCGATCATCGATTTCGGCGCGGCGGTGATCGATGGCGGCTTTCCCGGCTGGGTGCGCGAACGTATCGTCGTGGCGATCCGCAAGGCTGCCGGCGAGCTTGATCTCGAAGGCGTCATTCTGCCCGATATTATCGAGGGTGCGGTCGGTGCCCAGGCCCGTGCCATCGGCGGCGCCACCCTGCCGCTGTTCTCCCGCTACCTCACAGATACCAATGTACTTTTCAAGGAAACAGCCTGATGCTGAAAGGTCTGAACCCGCTTTTAAGTCCCGAGCTTTTAAGCACGTTGCGCGCCATGGGCCATGGCGATGAAATCGCACTGGTGGATGGCAACTATCCCGGCCTCGAACACGGCCGCCGGCTGATCCGGCTCGATGGACATCATCTGATCCCGGTTCTCGACGCCATACTGAGCGTCCTGCCGATCGACGATTTCGTGCCCGAAGCCATCTTTCGCGCCACCGTGAAGCAGGATCGCGATGCGCTCGACCCGGTGCATGAGGAGATTATCGCCTGCTGCGCAAAATACGAGCCGGACCGCGCGGTCACACCGCTTCTGGGGCCTGATTTCTATCCGCGGGTTCGCGCTGCCCACACGGTGGTCCAGACAAGCGAACCGCGACTTTATGGCAATGTCATCCTGCGCAAGGGCGTGATCTACCCTTGATCTCAAACGCAAAAGGCCCGCCATGCGGCGGGCCTTTCGTCATTCCGTCGGCAATCAGCCGCGGCGGGCATCAACCGAGAGCAGGCCCGGGCCAAAAGCGGCAAGCACCAGGAAGCCACCGGCCATGGCAAGGTTCTTCTGGAAATTGATCATCTGCATCTGGTCGGCAAAGTCGAAGTGCGCGAAAAGGGCAGTGACCACGCAGAAGAGCGCCAGAATGTAGGCGGCAGGACGCGTGAAGAAGCCGAACAGGATGGCGAGGCCGCCGACGAGTTCAACAAGCGCGACGACGACGGCGGTGACCATCGGGACCGGCAGGCCCATGCTGCCGAAATAGCCGGCTGTTCCGGTGAGTGCGGTCAGCTTGCCGAAGCCGGCGAGGATGAAGATGATCGAGAGAAGAACACGTCCGACGAGGACGATGGCATTTTGTGACATGGGAAAGGCTCCGTTGGGTTCGTTGTGGCGATAGTTTTAACAGCAAATCGCAATTCAGCCAGTCCGGCCCGGCGAAACAGATTGTTCACAATTACAAGACGGCCAGGCCGGATCGTCAATACCTAAGAGTTTAACGCCCGGGAGATGCCCGAGGCTTACGCCGCTTTAAGGATATGGTTGCCTATCGCATCCAACTGCCGTCTTGCATTGTCTTTTTAGTTGCAACACCGCAAAGACTGCGAGAAGAATTTTGCTGCGGCAGAGATGAACTTGCGGACGGGGAAGCAAATGAGTGAGATCAACAAAAGTCCTGCCTTCTGGCGTTCCTTTCCGATTTTCGAGGAATTCGACAAGGAGACGATTTCCGCGATCGCAGGACTTGCGACCTACCGCAAATGGACACCCGGAACGGTGATTTTCCAGCGCGGCGATGAAGGCAATTACATGATTGCCGTCCTGTCCGGCCGCATCAAGCTGTCGCTCATCACGCCGCAGGGGCGCGAACTGCTGCTTAGACACATTGAGGCCGGAGCGCTCTTCGGGGAAATGGCCATTCTCGATGACCAACCCCGCTCGGCCGATGCGACCGCAATTACCGTCACCGAGGGCTATGTCATCGGCAAGAAGGCCTTCCTCGACTTCATCACCCACACGCCGAACGCCGCCGAATCGATCATCCGCTATCTCTGCTCGCAGCTGCGCGATACGACGGACCGGCTGGAAACCATCGCGCTCTACGATCTGCACGCCCGCGTGGCGCGCTTTTTCCTGGCCACACTGAAACAGATCCATGGCACCGAACTGCCCGAAAGCGCCAACCTGCGGCTGACGCTCAGCCAATCGGATATTGCCGGCATCCTCGGCGCCAGCCGCCCCAAGGTGAACCGGGCCATCCTGGCACTCGAGGAATGTTCGGCCATCAAACGGCTCGACGGCGTCATCACCTGCCATATCGGCCGCCTGCAGAAGATCGCGGAACCGCAAGAGGAATAATGCCTTGAAAAGTTTCCGCCTGCCCCGGATCCGGCCGCTTCTTGCCGGAGCAGCTGCGAGCCTTCTGAGCGCATTGCTGCTGTTCTTCTACGGTGGACCGGCGCTTGAAACGCAGCGGGAACAGTTTTTCGACGCCCTCACCCAATGGGTTCCGGCACCGCAGTCCGATGAGATCGTCGTCATCGACGTCGATCGCAAATCGATGCAGCAGTCGCCGGACAAGGCCTGGGGCCGGACGGAGACGGCCGCTCTTCTGTCCAGACTGTCGAAGGCAGGCGCCAAGGCCGTTGCCGTCGATTTCATCTTCAGCACGGCCTGCGATCCGGCGGAACCATCCAGTGTCGCGCTGGCGCAGGCGATTTCCAGCGTACCGGTCATTCTTGGCTTCCTGATCGCCGATGGCGGGCCTGAACATCCCGTTCCCGTGCCGCCGGTTGCCGTCAGGAAACCTGTCACCATCCCCGATCTCTGGTTTATCAACGGCGCAGAAGCGTCCTGCAGCTTCCTGCAGACCGCCTCACGCTCGGCAGCCGCCGCGTTTCTGGTCGGCGACGAGGATGCCCGCATCCGCCGTGTCCAGGCCTTCTCGATCCTCGGCAACGACGCCTATCCGGCGCTGGGGCTTGAAGCCGCGCGCCTGGCTGAAGGCGGACATACACCGATCCTCGGCGGCCAACCCGCGTGGCTGAGGCTTGAGAGCCGGTTGATCGAACTGGATGAGGACGGCAGCCTGCGTTTCGCCGCCAGCCCGATTGCAGCCATCGAGGCGCGCACCGTGTCGGCGGGCGATGTGCTGAGCGGCGCCGTTGCGGATGGGCGTTTCAAGGACAAGACGGTGTTGATCGGCAGCAGCCTGCCCAATCTCGGCGGGTTGCGCTCCACCGCCTCCATGCCGCTCGAACCATCGGTGCAAATTCATGCCGACATCGCCAATGCCGTGCTGACCGGCTTCATTCCGGAAAGGCAGGCAAAGCTTCCCATGTTCGAAGCGGCGCTCTCCCTGATCGGTGGGCTGCTGGTGGCATTTGTCGCCACGCGTCTGCGGCCGGTCACCTCGTTTGCCCTCGGCCTTTTGGCAATCTCCGCCACGATCGGCGCAGCGGCGGTCATCTATGCCGGGTCCGCCTTGCTGGTCGATGCCGTCGGCATCAGCCTTGCTCTGATCTTCGTGCTTGTTGTCACCAGCACACTGCAATTCGCCCGCGTCCGGCGGGCGGAATCCACCGCGCGCAGCAAGTTCTCGCAATATCTGCCGCAATCGGTCGTCGCCCGCTATATCGACAATCCGGATGACGACCGTGTGGCAGGAGAGGAACGTCCCGTAACCGCGCTGTTTACCGATATCGAGGGCTTTTCCACACTATCCCAGAAGCTTTCGCCGCGCGATCTCGTCACCCTGCTCGACATCTATTATGCCGAGGTCAACGGCCTCGTGGCGCAGTATGGCGGCATGGTCGACAAGGTGGTCGGCGATGCCGTGCACGCCTTCTTCAATGCGCCGGAGGATCTGGACGATCACGTCAACAAGGCGATCGACTGCGCCGAGGCTATACGGGCGCTGACGGAGGAAATGCGCCGCCGGCCAGGCTTCCTCGAACATCAGTTCGGCCGCACCCGGATCGGTATCGAGACAGGCATTGCCGTCCTGGGCGAGGTCGGCGCCGGCGGCAAGCTGGATTACACGGCGCATGGCGATTGCATCAATCTTGCAGCCCGGCTTCAGGAGGCCAACAAGTTCCTCGGCACCGCCATCTGCATCGGCCCGCAAGCCGCCGTCGAGAGCGGCCGCACGCTGCGCTCGGTCGGGATGCACGAGATTCGCGGCTTTGGCGAAATGGAACTGTTCACCAGCGAAGCCTGAGAACGGTCAGCGCTTCAGGCCGACGCTGGCATAGGCTTCGACGATCCGGGCTTCCTTCCACTTCACGGGTTTGTTCGGCGCCTCGCCGGGCCTGGCGATCTCGATGCCTTCACCGGCACCGACCAGCTGCTGGACGCCGCCGGCATCGACCGACACCTGGCCATGCTCGACGAAAACGGCAAAGACGCCGCGATTGGGGCCTGCGAAGAACTTCGTGCCCCGCACGCCGATCATGCCGAACGTGGTGCGAAGCGCGAGATCGATCTTCGGCAGGCCTTCCGGCCGGTCGAACACCATCTGCCCCAGACCGAGCTCCATCGTACCGCCCTGGCCGGCAATGAAACTGTCGAGCAGAAGCTCCGTCTTGCTGCCGAGCAGGATGCGCGTGTCGCCGCCAAGCGCCAGGTCTGCAAAGCTGTCGCTGCCGGTCGCGACGAAATCATGGTCCATGATCTGCCCGCCCGTCGCCAGCGCCTCCTGCTTTTCCGCCCGCTTGAGGTTGACCTTGCCGCGCACGTCCGATGCCTTGCCGATCACCGTGCTTGCCTGGGTTGGTATGGCAGCAAGACCGCCTGCGGCCAGCGCGCAGCCGGCGATGAATACCCGTCGTCCGATAAGGCCTTGCCGCAGCAGTTGAAGGTCTGGCGTCATTGTCCTTGCTCCTTGTTCAAACGTCCGGCTTTCCGGCGATCGATCCGCGTCCACGGGGCGGGAAGTCCCATTCCGTTTCGGACTCCGCTCTTGCCCGGCGTGTTCCCCATCCTCCTGCCCGGCGGCCCCACATGCTGTTTCCCAAGGAACAGCCGCAGACCGGACTGCCCCCTAGGGTGACACAAACACCAGGGAGAACACCATGAAAAACGGAACCAGCAAGCGCATTTCAGCCATCAACGCCCTCATTATCACCGCGGTCAGCCTGCTTTCGATCGCAGCAATCGCCATTCCCTCCGCCCGGGCCGCCTCGGCATTGCTGCCGGCAGACCAGTGTGACGCGGAAGCCGGCAGCGAACACGACCTGCAACGCAACCTGGCCTTTCGTCCCGTGGCGACAGAAGACATCCGCATCGGCATTGCCCTTTCGGCTTGCCGCGAGGCCTACAACCAGGGCAGCGGCCCGCGACAAACCTTTGAACTCGCCCGTGTGCTCCATGCCGCCGGCCAGCGGGGCCAGGCCATGGCGATGCTGGAAAAGGCGGCCGAAGGCAACCATGCGATCGCGATGGTGAACTATGCCGTGATGCTGGGCGAACGCGGCGACCATGCGGCGGAATTCGCGCTTTATCAGAAGGCCGCCGCTGCCGGAAACATCCTCGCCGCCTACAATCTCGGCGTTGCCTATCGCGACGGCATCGGCACATCGGCCAATGGTAAGCTTGCCGCGCAATGGTTCGAGCGGGCGTCGGTCGCCAGAGACAATCTGGGTGCCTTCAACCTCGCCGTCATGCTGGACGAAGGCACGCAGATTGCGGAGGACAATCGCAAGGCCGCACAGTTCTACAGGCTGGCCGCCGATCGCGGCAATGTCGATGCGATGGTCAATCTCGGCCTGATGCTGGAAAGCGGCGAAGGCATGACTGCAGACACCGCTGCCGCCAGAGAAATGTTTGCAAGGGCGGCAGCAAAGGGCGATGTTTTTGCACAAGGCAAGATCGTCCCTGCGATCGATACAGCGACCACGGCCGGCATCGATCCAGGCGAACAGGCAAACCTTGTCCTTGCAAAGACCATCCGCCTGAAGTGAGAAAAGGTCTCCCCGGAAACTGCAAGCGGACACCGCATATCCGCCTCGAATGCCCTATCGGCCTTGAAGTTTAGATATCCGCCGACGTTATCGCGCCGGCGGATTTTTTGTACCAGCAGCCACTACACCGGCCCTGGCCAATCGACCCACCGGTTCAGGACCGGCTTGAACGCACGCCTTGACCGAATCCTCCCAATTATGTTGCTTGACGGCCGCGCCGGGCACCGACACGGTGATGGACGTTAATTAGCAAATTCTTTTTTAAGCGGATTGCCGGTAATGACGAAGCTTATTGTGTTTACGGACCTGCATATGGTCCCTGAGGACCAGTCGATCATCGGGATTGATCCTTTCCAGCGGCTTTCCGCCGGTATCGACCATGTCAACCGCTACCATGCCGATGCAGACCGGGTGATCATCATGGGCGATCTCACCCACCGCGCCGACCGGCCCTCCTACGAGCGGCTGAAAACCCTGCTGGACCGGCTGATCCCGCCGCTTGCCATCACCGTCGGCAACCATGACAACCGCGAAACGTTCCTTGGCGTCTTTCCGGATGCCGCACGCGACGAGGATGGCTTCGTCCAGCAGGTCATCGACTTTCCGGACTGCCGCGCCGTGATCCTCGACACGCTGTTTGCTCCGCCTTACGACTATCCGCGCAGCCATGCCGGCTTTCTCTGCACCAGGCGTCTCGCCTGGCTGGACCGGCAACTGGAAACAGCCGGCGACCTGCCGGTGCTGCTGTTCATGCACCACCCGCCGCATGCGACTGGCTTTACCGGCATGGACCTGATGCGGCTGATCAACGAGGTGGATTTCTACGACGTGGTGAAGCGCCGGGGCAATGTCCTGCATATCTTTGCGGGCCATGTGCACCGGACGATTTCCGGCTCCAGCCGCGGCATCCCCTTCTCCGTCTTCAAGAGCCCGGTGCATCAGCAGCCCATGCCCTTCGATGCCCCCGATGCCTCGCTCAGCGTCGATGAACCAGCCGCCTACGGTATCGCCGTCATGACGGACACAGGCATTCTGGTGCATACGGAGGACTATGAGATCGCGGTCCGGGAAGCGACCGTGGCGTGATGGTCTAGCCCCTCCCCCTTGTGGGCAGGGTTAGATCATGGAAGGCCACAGCCTTCCGCCCCGCGACCATTCCATGCTAGGCTACGTGCCATGACCCTTGCCGTCCCCACCGAAGACTTCGACTGCCAGAGCTGCGGCGCATGCTGCAGCTATTCAGAGGATTGGCCGCGTTTTTCGCTGGAAACCGACGAGGAGCTGGACCGCATCCCCGCGGAGTATGTCTCGGCCGATCTTGGCGGCATGCGGTGCGAGGACAATCGCTGTTCGGCGCTCGACGGCAAGCTCGGCGTCCATGTCGGCTGCAAGATCTATGCGGTGCGCCCGATTGTCTGCCGCACCTGCATGCCGGGCGACGACGAATGTCTGATGGCCCGCCACAAGCTGTCGCAGAAAGTCCTGCTCTGACGCCGGATGATCCGGCGCGATTTCGATACCGCCGCATATCATACGGTTTATACCTTACTATTCGGCGAAATATCCGGCCTGATGTTCATTTTCCCGGATAGCTATCCGGAGACCTCTACCCTATTTTGCGCCCATGAATTCCGGGCCACGCCGCGTGTGCCTGACAGCTTCGAAAAGGGACGATTTCGATGAGCCAGCCGCAGCCACACAAGACTTCCGAAACCGCGCCCTTTGCCGATTTTGCCCCGCCGATCGCAGAGCAGACGATGCTGCGCCAGGCGATCACCGCCGCCTATCGCCGCCCGGAAACCGAATGCCTGCCGCCGCTGGTCGCCGCTGCCACCTTGCCCGACGATATCCGCGCCCGCGCCAAAACCACGGCCCGCAAGCTGATCTCGGCACTGCGCGCCAAGCACAAGGGCTCCGGCGTCGAGGGTCTGGTGCATGAATATTCGCTGTCGAGCCAGGAAGGCGTGGCGCTGATGTGCCTTGCCGAAGCGCTGTTGCGCATTCCCGATACGGCGACCCGCGACGCGCTGATCCGCGACAAGATTGCCGACGGCGACTGGCGCTCGCATATCGGCGGCGGACGCTCCTTGTTCGTCAATGCGGCCACCTGGGGCCTCGTCGTCACCGGCAAGCTGACCTCCACCGTCAACGACCGCAGCCTGTCGGCAGCGCTGACCCGCCTGATCGCGCGGGCCGGCGAACCGGTGATCCGCCGGGGCGTCGACATGGCGATGCGGATGATGGGCGAGCAGTTCGTCACCGGCGAAACCATCGACGAGGCGCTGAAGCGCGCGCGGCCGCTGGAAGCCCGGGGTTTCCGCTATTCCTACGATATGCTGGGCGAAGCGGCGACGACCGCCGCCGACGCCACGCGCTATTATGCCGATTACGAAAACGCCATCCATGCCATCGGCAAGGCCTCGGCCGGCCGTGGCATCTATGAAGGCCCCGGCATCTCGATCAAGCTGTCGGCGCTGCATCCGCGCTACGTCCGTGCGCAGTCGGCCCGCGTCATGGGCGAACTTTTGCCAAAGGTGAAAGCGCTGGCGCTGATCGCCAAGAGCTATGATATCGGCCTCAACATCGACGCCGAGGAAGCCGACCGTTTGGAGCTTTCGCTGGACCTTCTCGAAGCGCTGCGCCTCGATCCGGCTCTCTCCGGCTGGAACGGCATGGGCTTCGTCGTCCAGGCCTATGGCAAGCGCTGCCCGTTCGTTCTCGATTTCATCATCGACCTCGCCCGTCGCGCCAAGCACCGGATGATGGTGCGCCTCGTCAAGGGCGCCTATTGGGATGCCGAGATCAAGCGCGCCCAGATCGATGGGCTCGACGGTTTCCCGGTCTATACCCGCAAGATCTACACCGACATTTCCTATATCGCCTGCGCCCGCAAACTGCTGGACGCGACCGACGTAATCTTCCCGCAGTTCGCCACCCACAATGCCCAGTCCTTGGCAACGATCTATGAAATGGCCGGTCCTGATTTCAAGGTCGGCAAATACGAATTCCAGTGCCTGCACGGCATGGGCGAACCGCTTTACGACGAGGTGGTCGGCAAGGCCAATCTCGACCGCCCGGCCCGCATCTATGCGCCGGTCGGCACGCATGAGACGCTGCTTGCCTATCTCGTCCGCCGCCTGCTTGAAAACGGTGCCAACTCGTCCTTCGTCAACCGCATCGCCGATCCGGCCGTCTCCATCGACGAACTGATCGCCGATCCTGTCGATACGGTCCGCGCCATGCCGGTGATGGGCGCGCAACATGAGCAGATCAAGCTGCCGGTCGATCTCTATGCCGGACGCAGCAACTCCGCCGGTCTTGATCTCTCCAACGAGGCCTCGCTGTCGATGCTCTCGGATGCGCTGAAGGCCAGCGCTGCGATCGACTGGACGGCCGCGCCGCATCTCTGCTCTGAAACGCTGCGCGGCGAAAGCCGCCCGGTTCTCAATCCCGGCGATCACCGCGATGTCGTCGGCTCCGTTGTCGAAACCGCCGCGGATGACACCCGCCGGGCGGTCGAAATCGCCCTTGCCGAAGGCGCCAAGTGGAGCGCCGTGTCGCCCGCTGAGCGCGCCCAATGCCTGGTGCGCGCCGCCGACCTGATGCAGGCCCGGATGCCGACGCTGCTCGGCCTGATTGTCCGCGAAGCCGGAAAATCACTGCCGAATGCGATTGCCGAGGTCCGCGAAGCTATCGACTTCCTGCGCTACTACGCCGAGCAGGCGACCCGCACACTCGGCCCCGCCCATCAGGCGCTCGGCCCCATCGTCTGCATCAGCCCGTGGAACTTCCCGCTCGCCATTTTCTGCGGCCAGATTGCCGCAGCCCTGGTCGCCGGCAATCCGGTCCTGGCCAAGCCTGCCGAAGAGACACCGCTGATCGCCGCGGAAGGCGTGCGCATCCTGCACGAGGCCGGTATTCCCGCCGAGGCGCTGCAACTGCTTCCCGGCGACGGCCGTGTGGGCGCCGCCCTTGTCGGCGCCCAGAACATTGCCGGCGTGATGTTCACCGGCTCGACCGAGGTCGCCCGGCTGATCCAGGCGCAGCTTGCCGGCCGCCTCTCCGCCTCCGGTCATCCGATCCCGCTGATTGCCGAAACCGGCGGCCAGAACGCGATGATCGTCGATAGCTCAGCCCTTGCCGAACAGGTCGTCGGCGACGTCATCGCCTCTGCCTTCGACAGTGCCGGCCAGCGCTGCTCGGCGCTGCGCGTGCTTTGCCTGCAGGATGACGTTGCCGATCGCGTGCTGACGATGCTGAAGGGCGCCCTGCATGAACTGGATATCGGCCGGACCGACCGCCTTGCCGTCGACGTTGGTCCGGTCATCACCGCGGAAGCCAAGGGCATCATCGAAAAGCATGTCGAAACGATGCGCGGCATCGGTGCCAAGGTGGAGCAGATCGCGCTGTCGCCAGCCACGGCGCAAGGCACCTTCGTGCCGCCGACGATCATCGAGCTGAAGCAACTCTCCGACCTGAAGCGCGAAGTCTTTGGCCCGGTGCTGCACGTGCTGCGCTACGAGCGCGACGATCTCGACCGGCTGATCGACGACATCAACGCCACCGGCTATGGCCTGACCTTCGGCCTGCACACACGCCTTGACGAGACCATTGCCCATGTCACCTCGCGGGTGAAGGCCGGCAATCTCTACGTCAACCGCAACATCATCGGCGCGGTCGTCGGCGTCCAGCCGTTTGGCGGGCGCGGCCTGTCCGGCACGGGCCCGAAGGCCGGCGGCCCGCTCTATCTCGGCCGCCTCGTTACCACGCCGCCGGTGCCGCCGCAGCACAGCTCGGTCCATACCGATCCGGTCTTGCTGGATTTTGCCAAGTGGCTGGACAGCAAGGGCCTGAGAACCCAGGCGCAGGACGCCCGCGAAACCGGTAGCCAGTCGGCGCTCGGCCTCACCACCGAGCTTGCCGGCCCGGTTGGCGAGCGCAACCTCTATGCGCTGCATCCGCGCGGCCGTATCCTGCTGGTGCCGCAGACTGCCGATGGTCTCTACCGCCAGCTTGCCGCGGCCTTCGCCACCGGTAACTTAGCCGTCGTCGATACGGCATCCGGCCTCAAGGAAGCATTGGCATCGCTGCCCGCCACGGTCGCCGCCCGCGTTTCCTTCACCACCGACTGGAGGATGGACGTGCCCTTTGCCGGCGCGCTGATCGAAGGCGAGGCGGACCGTATCCGTACCGTCAACAAGCAGATCGCCGCCCTGCCCGGCCCGCTCGTTCTCGTCCAGGCAGCATCGACGGCAGAGCTTGCCAAGAATCCCGATGCCTATTGCCTCAACTGGCTCTTGGAAGAAGTCTCCACCAGCGTCAACACGGCTGCTGCAGGGGGCAATGCGAGCCTGATGTCGATCGGGTAGGACCGGTGTAGGGGATGAGGAAAGTTCACCCCCCTCTGTCACTTCGTGACATCTCCCCCTCAAGGGGGGAGATCATTCTTTTCCCCATGGTCTTACAGCCGTAAAAATCGCCAGCCCGGCGCGCACTTGATCTCCCCCCTTGAGGGGGAGATGTCGGCATAGCCGACAGAGGGGGGGGGTTCCTTGCTCTGAGCTTCCCTGCAATAAACCAGCAATGTTCACGCTCCAACGCATCGAAACCCACACGCAGGAAATCAAGAAGAGCCGGTTTCTCGCGGTCTGCGGTCCCGTATCCAGCGAGCAGGCGGCTAGGGACTTCATTGCCGAACAGTCCGACCTGACGGCCAGCCACAATTGCTGGGCCTTCCGCATCGGCCAAACCTATCGCTTCAACGACGATGGCGAACCGAGCGGCACCGCCGGAAAGCCGATCCTGCAGGCGATCGACGGCCAGGGGCTGGATCATATCGCCGTTGTCGTCATCCGCTGGTTCGGCGGCACGCTGCTAGGCAGCGGTGGCCTGATTCGCGCCTATGGCGGCACGGCTGCCATCTGCCTGCGCGCAGCGGAAAAGGTAGAGGTCATCGAGACGGTCGAGGCAGCCGTCGACTGTGAATTCTCCGACCTGGCCCTGATCAAGGCCCGGCTCGCCGGGCTGGGCGTGGTGATCAGCGCGGAAACTTTTACGGACACCGGCGCCAGCCTCGCCTTGCAAATCCCCAAGGACACAGTTCAGTCCGCCGCCGCCATGATCCTTGATCTCAGCCGCGGCCGGACAGCCCTCGCCTGGGATGATTAACGCCACATCCATAACATCTTGAAAACAAGAATGATTTTTTCTCTTATCGCATCCTCTTGAAAGATTGGATGCTGGCCAGCCTGTCATATTCGGAATAGAAACAGGGGGTAAACGGAGTTTCCCGCTCGGACGGAGCGGGATTGACGGGGCGGCACGCCCTGTCCGGCGAGGAAACAAACATGAAAAACAGAACTTTGGGGCGCACCGGCGCCACCATTTCCGAAATCGGCTTCGGCGCCTGGCAGATCGGCGGCTCCTGGGGCGACATTTCCGAGGATGACGGCAAGCGCGCGCTGAACGCCGCGCTCGATGCCGGCGTCACCTTCATCGACACAGCCGATGTCTATGGCGACGGCCGCTCGGAAAAGATCATCGCCGCAGTGCTGAAGGAACGCGGCGGGGAAAAGCCGTTCGTTGCCACCAAGGCCGGCCGCCGGCTGAACCCGCATGTCGCCGATGGCTATACCGCCGCCAATATCGAAGCCTTCATCGATCGAAGCCTCGCCAATCTCGGCGTCGAGACGCTCGACCTCGTGCAGCTCCACTGCCCGCCGACCGAGGTGTTCTACCGGCCGGAGATGTTCGGCGCGCTGGACGATCTCGCCGTCAAGGGCAAGATCCGCAATTACGGCGTCTCGGTCTCGAATGTCGAGGAAGCGCTGAAGGCGATCGAATATCCCGGCGTCGCGACCATCCAGATCATCTACAACATCTTCCGCCAGCGCCCGCACGACCTGTTCTTCGAGCAGGCGCAAAAGAAGAATGTCGGCATCATCGTGCGCGTGCCGCTGGCTTCCGGCCTCCTGTCCGGCAAGATCACCGCTGACACAAAGTTTGCCGACGACGACCATCGCAAGTTCAATCGCCACGGCGAATTCTTCGATGTCGGCGAGACTTTTGCCGGCGTACCGCTGGATGTTGCGCTGGAAGCCGTCGAGCAGGTACGGCCGCTGGTGCCGCAGGGTGTTTCCATGGCGCAATTTGCGCTTGCCTGGATCCTCCAAAGCCCAGCCGTATCCGTCGTCATCCCCGGCGCGCGCAACGAAGCGCAGGCGCAGGCGAATGCCGCCGCAAGCGACGTTCCCGCCCTTCCCGAGGAAACACTGGCCGAGCTTGCCGATGTCTATGAGCGTTTGATCAAGGCCCACGTTCACCAGAAATGGTAGGATGACGAAGCCGCGCCTGTTGCAGGCGCGGCTAAACCCGCAAGGTTTGGAGGTGCAGCACATGAGCGACCCCTACCACCTTTCCCGCTTCGTCGAGGCGCAGGAAGCGGTCTATGAGACCGCCCTTCGCGAGTTGGAACATGGCCGCAAGCAGAGCCACTGGATGTGGTTCATCTTCCCGCAGCTCGCCGGTCTCGGCCATTCGCCGATCGCGCTCCAGTTTGGCATTTCCGGATTGGACGAGGCCCACGCTTATCTCGCCCATCCGCTGCTTGGCGTCCGTCTCGTCAAATGTACCCGCGCGATCAATGCCGTGCGCAATCGCACCGCCCATCAGATATTCGGCTCGCCCGACGATCTGAAACTGCGCTCGTCGATGACGCTGTTTCGAGAGACTGCGAACGATCCCGAGCCGTTCCGGACGGCGATCGAGCGTTATTTTGGCGGGGAGGCCGACGCCCGGACGCTGGAAATCCTGGCGAAACGCTGAAACCTGCAAGCCTTTCGGTCAGCCGCGCGAGACGATGAAGGGTGCGGCGAACGTAGCGCGAGAACACTTTCGATTGTGTATGGATGATCGCGCCCGAGAGACTGATCGGCTTTTTCCAGCTATAGCAGCGTTACCGAGGCGCTCAGTCGTCGGGCAGCAACGCAGAAACCAGCCGGAGATTCGCATGACTTTTGACCCCATCAAGGCGCTCACCAATTATGCAGATGCGGAATGCTCGGTGCAGTTCTGGGTTGCCGGCACGCCGGCATCGGTCTTCGCGTCGCTGGAAGAGGCTTTGATCTTTGCCCGCGACAACGGTGCCGGCTGGAAGGACGTCGAGATCACCGTGCATCTCGAGCACGAAGATATCGTCTACGCCACCGGGAAAACACGCACGCTGATCGAGGCATTGCGACGCAAGTCGTAGCCTCGGCGCGCTTGAAGCGCCGAAGGACTGCAGAAAGTCGCCGTTCACAGAGGAAAACGAGTTTTCTTATAGCTAAGTCATTGAAAGAAATGGCGCACCCGGAACGATTCGAACGTCCGACCCTCAGATTCGTAGTCTGATGCTCTATCCAGCTGAGCTACGGGTGCTTCTCGCTGCGGCGTCAACCGCTTGCGTGGCGATCCTCTAAAACGTCCAACCGGGGAATGCAAGCGAATTTGCGCAGAAATTTTCTTTTTTGATGAAACTGCCCACGTATATCCTTGAAACTGTGGATGGATTTCAGCCGCAAAGCCTTTCCACAGCGCCGTTTCACCCGCCTTGGCGCGGATTTTAAAAATATGCTGTCAGTGCCTGGCCTTCGAGCGGAAGGCGTCGAGGGGCACGGGGCGGTCGGGCAGTTCGATTCGAAACAGCGTGCCCGGCGTCGGCTTTTCCACCAGCGCGATCGTGCCGCCGTGGGCAAGCACCAGTTCGCGGGCGATGGCAAGACCCAGACCGGTGCCGCCCGAGCGGGCCGAGCCCCTGAAGGCGGCAAACAGGTTTTCTCGCGCCTTGGGCGGCATGCCGGGGCCTGTATCATCGACGGAGATACTGACGACGCTGCCGGTGCGCATTGCCGAAACGCTGATCATGCGGGGCGCGCCGCCGTCGGAAGTGTCGTTCATCAGCGCCTGCACGGCATTGCGGCAGATATTGTGAACGACGCGGAACAGCTGTTCGCTGTCGGCATCGACCTGCAGGTCCTCGGGGATCTGGATGCTGAATTCGATACCGGCATTCGGGTCGATCGCCAGCATCTCGCCGACATCGCTGACCAGCGGCCGCAGCCTGACGAAGCGGCGATGCGGCTCCGGCTCGGTCGTGCGGCCGTAGGAGAGCACTTCGGTCGTGTAGCCAACGGCCCGGTCGATGGTGCGCAGCAGCGTCGGCGCGAAGCGTTTGACGATCGGATCGTCGACATCGGCGAGGCGGTCCGAAATCAGCTGCGCCGACGCCAGGATGTTGCGCATGTCGTGATTGATCTTCGACACTGCGAGACCGAGATCGGCAAGGTTCTTCTGCTGCTTCAGCGTCTTTTGCAGCTGCTGCTGCATCGCCGACAGGTGCTGGCCGGCGATCGAGAGTTCGTCGCGTCCAGGCGCCGGCGCCAGAACGCGGGCGGGATTGGAGGGCTCGGCGGAGAATTCCTGCATGTTCGTGGTCATGCGGCGGATCGGCACGATCATCAGCCGGTTGATGGCGAGGAAGATCAGGGTCGCGGTAAACAGCGAAATAGCCAGCGACAGGAAGAACATATTGCGCGAATAGATCAGCATCGCCTTGCGCAGGCTGGCATCCTCCATCACCACTTCGATGATCGCATCGCTCTCGCCGATCGGACCATAGATCCGAACAACCTTGTCGCCGCCGAACAAAAGCGTGTCAAAGGCATCGCCGATGGCGGCGATCGGCGTCATCGCCGCGATGTCGTACTGCGCATCGACGTCCGGCGGCATGTCCACCGCCGCGATCAGCCGCGATTCGTTCTTGCGCCTGAGAACGATGGCCTTGGTCCCGGTCGCCATCAGGGTTTCTTCCTGCAGCGGGCGCGACAGCTGCACGTCCTGCAGCCCATCGACCACCACGCCGGCCGCCGCCGCCGTATTGAGCCGGTCTTCCAGCCAGCGGATGCGCATACTGGCGACGGACGGCACGAAGATCAGCACTTCGGCCAGCATGACGAAGATGACGGTCAGAAACAGAAGCTTGCCGGACAGGCCGCGAAAAAACCCGGCGCGGGCCGGCTGCCTTTGAGGGGCCGTGGTTTCAGTCAGCTCTGCCGTCATGCCGTAGAATTCCATCGTCTCAGCCGCAGCGTCTGAGCAGACGGATGGTCGCCCGGACGAACGGCATGCGTGTCAGGGGTGTATAATAGGCGATGACGGCACGTTTTCCAATCTCCGTCATGGCCCGGATGGGGTCGCCGTGATCGGCATGAAAAATCCCGCAGCGACACTGGATCGCTGCGGGATTGCTGTTCATTTCATTCTGTCAACCGGATCAGAATTCTTCCCAGTTGTCCTTCGACACGGCAGCACTGGCCGATCCGCCGCCGAAGGCGCGGGCGACGGTGCCCATCATCTTTCGGGCAGGGGATGCCACCGGACGGGTATTTTCACGAACCGGAGCAGCAACGACGCGCAGCGGCACCCCGTCATCCAGCTTGAAGTGCGAGATCAGCCGCGCCAGGCTGTCGGCTTCGGCAGACAGCTTGTGTGTGGCGGCGTTTGCTTCCTCGACCATCGCGGCATTCTGCTGGGTGACCTGGTCCATCTGGTTGACGGCGGTCGAGACCTCGCCAAGACCGGTCGACTGTTCGCGGGCGGCCGTCGCAATCGAATGGATGTGGTCGTTGATGTTGAGCACCCGTGTTTCGATCTGGCCGAGAACCTGACCGGTCTCCTGCACCAGCTTCACGCCGGTTGCGACTTCCGAACCGGATTTGGCAATCAGCCCCTTGATGTCCTTGGCAGCACTGGCCGCACGCTGGGCAAGCTCGCGCACTTCCTGGGCAACGACCGCAAAGCCCTTGCCGGCATCGCCGGCGCGCGCTGCCTCGACACCGGCGTTGAGCGCCAAGAGGTTGGTCTGGAAGGCGATCTCGTCGATCACATTGGTGATCTGGCCGATCTCGCTCGAGGCCTGCTCGATCCGGCCCATGGCATCGACGGCCTTGCGGACGACTTCGCCGGACTGGGCCGCACTCTGCTTGGCCTCGGTGACCATGACGGTCGCTTCCTGGGCCCTGTCGGTCGAGTTGCGCACGGCAGCGGTGATCTGCTCCAGGGCAGCGGATGTCTCCTCGAGCGCTGCTGCCTGCTGTTCGGTGCGCTTGGACAGGTCGTCGGCAGCGGACCGGAGTTCGGACGAATTGCCGTTGATCGAGTCCGTCGTGGTGCGCACTTCACGCAGGGTGTTCTGCAGGGTGAAGAGCGTGTCGTTGACGTTCTGCTGCAACTCGGCAAAGGCGCCCTGGAAATTGCCGTGCATGTTCTGCGTCAGGTCGCCGCCCGAGAGGCTTGCAATGACGCGGCGGGTCTCGTTGACGCCGCTGTTGACGCCGTCCACCAGCTCGTTGAGGCTGGCCGCGAAGCGGTTGAGGTCCGCATTGCCGTAATCCTTGCTGATCCGCTGGGTAAAATCGCCGGCGGCAGCGGCCGTGACGACGACGGCGATGCTGGACTGAAGATCCGCACTCTTTTCACGCAGCGCTGTTTCCTGAGCATTCAGTTCGCGCACGGCCAGACCATTGCGCTTGAACACCTCGACGGCGGCGGCCATTTCGCCGATTTCGTCCTTGCGCCCGGCAAACGGCACATCCGCATTCAGGTCGCCATCGGCAAGCTGCTTCATCGTGCCCGTCAATTGCAGGATCGGCTGGCTCAGCTGCTTGGTGCCGATATAGAACGCCGTTCCCGCGCCGATGACCAGGCCGAAGCCGGCCGTCAGGAGCACCATGAGGATCATCCGGCTTTCAATCGCATTGACCTCGTCCTGGATGGTATCCAGAGCCGCCCGGTCCGTTTCCACGATGGCATCGATCTCGGCCTGGAAAGCCTTGCGGTTGGCGCGGTTGAGGTCGTTGTTGCCCTGCTCATTGGCGGCCTGCGGCGAGACTTCCTGGCTAAGACGCGCGGTTTCCATACGGAACGTGCGGAATTCGGCGGCGCGCTTGACGACGGCATCGAACGCCGGCAGCTGCTCGGCAGGCACCAGTGGCCGCCAGTCGGTCAAAAGGTCATCGATCTTGTCGAGGTTCTTCGCCAGGCCTTCAGCGAAAGGCTTCGACTTTTCTACCGTCGGCGCTGCGTAGATCCCGCGCGCGTCCATGACGACGGCCGTGACGAGGCGGTTCAGATGCTCGCCGTTGAAGGCGCGATCCGAGGCATTGTCGAACTGGACGATCCTTGCATTGTATTGTGTGATCACGGTGAGCGCCATGCCGGTCACGGCCAGCGCGATCAGGCTCATCACCCCGACGATGAGATAGATCTTGCCTCGAATTTTCATGTTACGTGTCTCCCTGGGACCGGCAACAGGCCATGAAAGGCGCAGCTTACGGGCTCTTGCATCGGGCTCGACACTAGGAGGGTGATGGTTAACGAAGCCTCTTATGGAACTGAACAATTCTAGGGTTCTGGTCTTAGGGCTTTGTTTAAGCGTTTACATTATCATCTACTAAATTTCAATCGTAAGTTGAACTTTACGGTCTCCACCTCACGGCGCATTGAGTATTCCAAAGCAGCAAAACGCGCGTCAACCCCAGCTTTTCAGCCCCGGCAATTGACTTTCTCGCCTCTTTGCTTTTATAAGCCGCCCACGTCCGGACAAGTCCCCTTGCGCCTTGCGCGATGCCATGTCCGGAACGTAACGCTCCCTTGCTAAGAAGCAAACCCAAGAAGGGCCGCACACCGCGGTATTAAAATAAATGACGAAGCGTACCTATCAACCGTCCAAGCTTGTTCGCAAGCGCCGTCACGGCTTCCGTGCACGTATCGCCACCAAGGGTGGCCGCAAGGTTATCGTTGCCCGCCGGGCACGTGGCCGTAAGCGTCTGTCGGCTTAAGGCCGTCTGGCGCGTGCCGCGTCTTCGCGCACTAACCTTCGCGAAACCTGCATGCGCGGCTTCACGGCGCCGGAGCATCCTTCAAGCGTCCCTGTGGACGCTGGATGCTCCTGCTCCAGGAAGGAGCGCGGGCGAATGACATCACCCAAGCCTAAATCAACTGCCGGGCGGCTGAAAAGCCGGCCGCAGTTTCTTGCTGTGCGCAAGGGAGAGCAGCGGAAAGGCCCGTTGTTTCTTCTCGAGGTTCTTGACCGCGGCGAACCTGACACCGGGCCGCGTGTCGGCTTCACCGTCACCAAGAAGCATGGCAATGCCGTCGAACGCAACCGGATGCGCCGGCGTCTCAAGGAAGCCGTGCGGCTTTCCGCCGGATTTGCAATGAAGCCCGGACACGACTATGTGATTGTCGCCAGACGCGACCTTTTGAACGCGCCCTTCGAGCGGATCGGCAAGACCCTCTGCGAGCGGATCGAAAGCAAGCAAAAATATTCACGGCCCCCGGCCGGCTCCAGGAAAGAATGATGGAAAAAAACCGCAACTACTTCGTGGCGATTGGGCTGTCAGTGCTCATCCTGATTGCCTGGCAATTTCTCTATGTGAACCCGAAGATGGAGAAAGAACGGATTGCGGCGGAAGCCCAGCAGAAGATCACCCAGCAGAACCAGCCGGCAGCAACGCCCGCTGTTTCCGGCCAGGCGCAGCCAGCCCAGGGCGCAGTCCCCGGCGCTGTCGAAACCCGCGACCAGGCGATCGCCAAATCGGCCCGTGTTTCCATCGACACGGCAGCGCTGAGCGGCTCGATCAACCTGACCGGCGCGCGCTTCGATGATTTGAAGCTCAAGGAATACCACGAGACCGTCGACGACAAGAGCCCGCTGATCACACTGTTCAGCCCCTCCGACACCCCGGACGGCTACTTTACCGAGCTCGGCTATATCGGCAACGAGGCGACCGGCACCGTTCCGGGCCCGGCAACCGTATGGACGCTCAAGAGCGGCGACAAGCTGACGACGGCAACACCGGTTGTTCTGGCCTTCACCAACGAAAAGGGCGTGGTTTTCACCCGCACGATCTCGATCGACGAACATTTCATGTTCCAGGTCATCGACACGATCAACAATGGCAGCGGCGCTCCGGTATCGCTCTCCACCTACGGCCGCGTCACCCGCTTCAACAAGCCGACGACCCCGAGCGTCTACGTTCTGCATGAAGGCTTCATCGGTGTCATCGGCGAGCACGGCCTGAACGAAATTGCCTACAGCAAGGTGGAGAACGACGTTCCCGTCAAGCACGAAAAGGCAACGACCGGCTGGCTCGGCATCACCGACAAGTACTGGGCCGCAGCGATCGTTCCGCCGCAGACCCTGGCTTACGAATCTAAGTACGAGCACTTCACCGATGGCCGCCCGCGCTTCCAGGCCGACTACAAGCAGGATGCCGTGACGATTGCACCCGGCCAGTCCACGGACCTGAAGACCCTGGTTTTCGCCGGCGCCAAGCAGGTGCCGCTGGTTGACGGCTACGAGAAGAGCTACTCGATCCCGCAGTTCGACCTGCTGATCGACTGGGGCTGGTTCTACTTCATCACCAAGCCGATGTTCAAACTGATGGACTTCTTCTTCCGCTATTTTGGCAATTTCGGCGTTGCGATCCTTTTGACCACCATCGTCGTCAAGGCGCTGTTCTTCCCGCTTGCCTCGAAGCAATACGCTTCGATGGCGAACATGAAGAAGGTTCAGCCGAAGATGGAGGAACTGAAGAAGAAGCACGGCGACGACCGCATGGCGCTGCAGCAGGGCATGATGCAGCTCTACAAGGATGAAAAGATCAACCCGATCGCCGGCTGCTGGCCGATCCTGTTGCAGATTCCGGTGTTTTTCGCGCTCTACAAGGTAATCTACGTTACCATCGAAATGCGCCATGCACCGTTCTTCGGCTGGATTCAGGACCTGTCCGCGCCGGATCCGACCTCGCTATTCAACCTGTTCGGCCTCCTGCCCTACGACGTGCCGCAGGCACTGGTGATCGGCATCTGGCCGCTGGTCATGGGCATCACCATGTTCCTGCAGATGCGCATGAACCCGACGCCGCCGGATCCGACCCAGGCGATGCTGTTCACCTGGATGCCGCTGGTCTTCACCTTCATGCTGGCAAGCTTCCCGGCCGGTCTGGTCATCTACTGGGCCTGGAACAACACGCTGTCGATCGCCCAGCAAGCCTTCATCATGAAGCGCCACGGCGCCAAGATCGAACTGTTCGACAATCTCAAGGGATTGTTCGCAAAGAAACCGAAGCCGGCCGAATAGGCCGGAACCGAGCGCACATCATCTCCAGTCACAAGGCCCCGGATCACCATCCGGGGCCTTTGCCGTTCTGGCGGCTGGAGACGCTTAAGCCGCAGCGCGCGCTGCTTCCGCAGCAGCGGCCTGGGCGCGTAACAGGCGGCGCTCTTCCTGGGTCACGCCGTCATAGCCCCAGGCATCGGCCTCGATCTCATCGACGACGACATAGGTGGCAACCGGCAGGTCCGTCCCGAGCACTTCTCTGAACATCGCCGCCACCGCAGCCACGAAGCGCGCCTTTTCCTCATGCGTATTGGTGCCGCGAGTCACCTTGACATCGAGATGGGCGGCAACCGGCACCGGTTCGCCACCGACCGTCCAGCTTCCGGGCTCGGCCACATCGACCCGGACGGCGGTAACTTCCGGCCGCTTGCGCATGATATCCACCATGAAGCCGGTGGCCTGCTTCTGCAGCTGCTGCTTTTCGCGTGCGCCGATATGAGCCCCGGCAACCTGAATATGAACGAAGGGCATGAGCGTTTTCCTTTCCTGGAATGTGTTGACGCGTTGAGACTACTGCTGCACATTAGTTTTGAAAAATTGGAACTTCTGAACAATTAGTTTGGCAAAACAGAATGGTTTTACCCGTCAATATCGACATGGACGTGCTGCGAACCTTCGTCACCGGGATCGATCTCGGCAGCTTTGCCAAGGCCGCCGATCGCCTTGGCCGCTCCCCGTCCGCCATCAGCCTGCAACTGCGCAAGCTGGAGGAACAGGCGGGCCAGACATTGTTCCAAAAGCAGGGGCGCGGCCTGGCGCTGACGGAGGCCGGCGACATCCTGATCGGCTATGCCAGGCGCATCCTCGAGCTCAACGACGAGGCGCGCAGCGCCATGACCGGACTTTCGGCCATGCAGGGCTGGGTGCGGATCGGCCTGCCGCAGGATTTCGCCGAGACCTGGTTTCCGGGCCTGCTCGGCCGCTTTGCCCGGGCGCATCCCAAGGTGCGCGTCGAAGCCCGCGTCGACCGCGGCTCGGCCCTGGCGCAGAGCGTCGAGCGTGGCGACCTCGATCTTGCGGTGACGTGGGGCCGGATGGGGGACACGCATGCACAGATCATCGCGACGCGGCCCGTCGTCTGGATCGGCCCGGACGGGTTTACGCTGGACACAAGCGAACCCCTGCCGCTGATCGCCTTCGATTCCCCTTGCGCGTTTCGCAGCGCCGGCCTTGAGGCGCTTGACCGTGAAGGGATCGAATGGCGGCATGCCTTTGCCAGCCCGAGCCTTGGCGGCCTCTGGGCGGCGGTGACAGCAGGTCTTGGCGTGACATTGCGCACGGCCGAAGGCGTGCCGCCGCATCTGCGGGTGCTTGATCCCACTGCATCCGGCCTGCCCGCCCTTGGCCGTATCGAGCTTGCCCTGCACCGCTCCGGCACCGAACAGAGCCCGGCCATCGCACAACTGCAGGCGCTGCTCATCGAGGCGATCACCGCCGGCTAGGGGCCTTCAGGACTATATGGAGGCAGTTCCTCAAGCCGGCGCGGCCACCGCCGTGCTGGAAAGTTTGCGACAGCCCTCTGTCGCGAATACCGGCGCATACGGGCCCGTGGGCTTTTACACTACAGCTACAGCAACCGGATTCTCGCCATGTCGCAGCCCTCCACACTGCAGCAATCCGTAACCACCGGCCAACAAACCTCGACGCAGGGCGCAGCACTGGTGCTCGGCTCGGCCATCGTCTGGAGTTTTGGCGGCACGTTGGCGCGGTTCCTGTCGATCGAAGATGGCTGGACCGTCGTCTTCTGGCGCTCGCTCTTCGCCGCCCTCTTCCTGATCGGCTTCATGCTCCTGCGTGACGGCCCGCGCGGCACCATCACGCTGTTTCGCAATATGGGCCTGCCGGGTATCGCCGTCGGGCTGTGTTTTGCCACCGCCTCGACCTCGTTCATCCTGGCGCTCGCCTTTACCACCGTTGCCAATATCGTTCTCATCCAGGCCGGCGTGCCGCTGATTGCGGCGCTGATCGGCTGGATCGTCTTTCGCGAACGCGTTTCGCTTTTGACCTGGCTTGCCATCGCCGCCGTCATTGGCGGCGTCGCCATCATGGTGTCGGATTCCATGAGCGGCGCAGTCTCGCCGATCGGCGATGCGCTGGCCATCCTGATAGCCTTCGTCTTCGCGCTCGCCACCGTCATTACCCGCCGGTACGCCCATGTGCGCATGACGCCGGCCGCCTGTTTCGGCACCGTCGTCGCCGGTTCGGTTGCGGCGATCATGGCGTCCGGTCTCAGCGTCACGCTGCCGGAACTCGGCATACTCGTGACGTTCGGGGCTCTGAACTTCGGCCTTGGCCTGGCCTTCTTCGTCACCGGTGCCCGGCTGATCCCGTCGGCACTCGCGGCGCTCCTCGGCACCGCCGAGACGATCCTTGCGCCGCTCTGGGTCGCCCTGATCCACGGCGAGATCCCGAGCCTCAACACGATCTTCGGCGGAACGATCGTGCTCATCGCCCTCCTCTCCTATCTCGGCATCGAGATGTGGCGGCAGCGGCGCGCGGCCGCCTGAGCAAATTTGCGAAAATCGCGAGTTTTCTTGACATGGCGGCACAAAACCGTGAAGTCCTGAACAAAAGCCAAGGACAGGACCGCCATGACAGACGTTACGCAGCAGGACGACAAGCCCCTTTTCGGGCGGCCATGGGTATTCATCCGCGGCGTGCCGTCGATGAAGTTCCTGCCGCCGGAAGGCCCGCTGGAAATCGCCTTTGCCGGCCGCTCCAATGTCGGCAAGTCGTCGCTGATCAACGGGCTGGTGGGGCAGAAGGGCCTTGCCCGCACGT
Organism: Pararhizobium sp. YC-54; assembly: GCF_025847205.1. Classification (GTDB taxonomy): domain Bacteria; phylum Pseudomonadota; class Alphaproteobacteria; order Rhizobiales; family Rhizobiaceae; genus Pararhizobium. Next base: position 99,711 of record NZ_JAOYTH010000006.1, read on the forward strand.
CGAACACGCCGGGCCGCACCCAGGAGCTCAACTATTTCGTGCCGGACGGCTATTCCGGCCAGCCCGGCGACCTGCCGCCGATGGCGCTGGTCGATATGCCCGGCTATGGCTATGCGCAGGCACCGAAGGAACATGTCGACGCCTGGACCAAGCTGGTCTTCGACTATCTGCGCGGCCGCTCGACGCTGAAGCGCGTCTACGTGCTGATCGACAGCCGCCACGGCATCAAAAAGAATGACGACGACGTGCTGGACCTGCTCGACAAGGCGGCCGTGTCCTATCAGATCGTTCTGACCAAGACCGACAAGATCAAGGATCCCGCCGTTCCCCGGCTGATTTCCGAAACGCTGGAAAAGATCAAGAAGCGCCCGGCAGCCTTCCCCGAAGTGCTTGCGACGTCGTCCGAGAAAGGCATCGGCATGGAAGAGCTGCGCGACGCCATCCGTGTCGCCATCTCCACCTGATCGCGGCTGTCACACTACCCTGACATGAAATGTGCTCTATCTCCACGCGCGGGGCGGCCTTCCGGCCGGCTCGATACGTCAAGCGTTCAAGGAGAAAACAACATGTCCGATCTGATCGTCGTTGGTTTTGACAGCACCGACGAAGCCGACAAAGTGCTTCTGAAGCTGAATACGCTGAAGAAGGAATACCTGATCGATCTCGAGGATGCTGTCGTCGTCGTGCGCGACGAGAGCGGCAAGGTCCACCTGAAGCAAAGCATGAACCTGACGGCGATCGGCGCCACTTCGGGACTGCTCAGCGGTTCGCTGTGGGGCGGTCTGGTCGGCCTCTTGTTCCTCAATCCGCTGGCCGGCTTTGCCATCGGCGGCGCGCTCGGCGCCGGCACCGGAGCGCTTTCGGGCTCGCTTGCCGATTACGGAATCGATGACGACTTCATCAAGTCGCTGGGTGACACCATTCCCAACAATTCCTCGGCGCTGTTCATCCTGGTGCGCAAGGTACAGCCGGAAAAGGTGCTCGCCGAGTTCTCCGGCCTGCGCGGCAAGGTGCTGAAGACCTCGCTGTCGCCGGATCAGGAAGCCAGGCTGCAGGCAGCGCTTTCCGGCACCCAGCCAGAATCGCCAACGCCGGGCACCTTTTAAGGACGATCAGGCAGCCGACGCAGGCGAAAACGTCATCGCCATTCCGTTGATGCAATGACGCATGCCGGTCGGCTGCGGACCGTCGTCGAAAATATGGCCGAGATGCCCGCCGCAACGGCTGCAGTGACATTCGGTACGGGTAATGAACAGCGACGTGTCTTCACGCGTGCCCACAGCCTTCGGCAGCGCCTCCCAGAAGCTCGGCCAGCCCGTGCCGCTATCATATTTCGCCTCTGACGAATAGACCGGCAGATCGCAGCCGGCGCAGTGGAAGATGCCCTTGCGCTTTTCGGTGTTGAGGGCGCTGGTGAATGGCCGTTCCGTGTCCTCGTGGCGCAGGATCCTGTACTGCTCGTCGGTAAGGATGGCCTTCCATTCCGCATCGGTTTTCGTCACTTCGAAAGTCTCGGCGGCGATGGCCTCAGGCCTAAACCCGCGAAACGCCGCAGCAGCGGCAATGGCAACTCCGGAAAGAAGAAAAAAGCGTCGGCTTGTCATGGTGTTCTCCCGTCTGCCGAATGGCGTCGGCATTTCCCAGTCAAGCTAGTGCGGCGTTTGCCTTGCGGCAAAACAAATGCCGATCAATCCCGCGTGAGCAACAGCTCGAATATAATATAAAAGGCCACCGGTGAGTGAAAGACCGGTGGCCTTGAGGCCGGAGGGGTCCCCGGCCCGGGGCCGAAAATGCGTTGACGATGCATCCGGCCCCCAAGCCACAAGGGCGTGGATCAGATCAAGACTTCGGCAGCAGGACCTTGTCGATCACATGGATGACGCCGTTCGACTGCTTGACGTCGGCAATAGTGACTGTTGCGACGCCGCCGGTTTCATCGGTCAGGGTGATCTTGCCGCCGTCGGCTTTTGCCTTGAGCACGCAACCGCCAACCGTCTTGACGTCGTGGGCACCGCCATCGTCTGCCACCATCTTGGAGATGGCATCGGACAGTGCATTGGCCGTTACGACATGGCAGGTCAGCACCTTGGTCAGCATCTCCTTGCTTTCAGGCTTCAGCAGCGTATCGACAGTGCCGGCCGGCAAGGCTGCGAATGCTTCGTTGGTCGGGGCAAAGACTGTGAACGGTCCGGCCCCCTGAAGCGTTTCGACGAGACCGGCAGCCTTGACGGCGGCGACCAGCGTCGTGTGATCCTTGGAATTGACGGCGTTCTCGACGATATTCTTGTTGTCATACATCGGCGCGCCACCGACCATCGGATTTTCAGCGTGAGCGGCGAAGGTGCCTGCAGTCAGTATCGAAGCAACGGTGACTGTGCGCAGCATGGACGTGAACATTTCTATTCCTTCCTGTTGATCTCGCGGACCCGCGAAGGCGGGCCTCTCCCAATTTTCTGGAATTCATGTTCTCTGCGCAGAGGACAAAGCAAGGAACGGCAGGGGCAGAGAAAGAGTTTCAGGAAAAATACGAATTCTCCAAATATTTGATTTTTATGATTTTATGACAATCCATCGATCGATAAAAAAATGCTGCGCTCTTTCGTGCGCAGCATTTTGTAAGTAAAGGCTAACGTTTTCGGCGATCGATTGCCTAAGGCTGGCGTGTCTTTCCGGCCGCGACCACAGGACCGGTCACCGTTCCCGTCGGCGATCCTCCAAACGGCTCGACACTGACAGCAAGCGTCACGCCTGCACCGAACTTCGAACGCAGTTCCAGCGGAATGATGATTTCGCCCTCGCCCGTCTGCGGCAGGATGCCGAGAGACTTGGCGGGGTTATCCCCCTCGATCAGCCACAGCTCCAGCGATTTGGCCTCGGCCTGCCTTGCAGCAACGGGCGTGATTTTCAGCGCGCCGTTGCCGGCATCGTATTGCGCAAGCAGGTTGATCGTCGCGCTGGCATCGCCGGTCAGTTCGGCCACCAGCGGCTTCGCCTGGTTGGTCGGCGTCAGCATGCCGGAGGAGAAGGTCACAACGGTCACAAGCCCCGCAACCGATGCCAATGTCAGCACGCGCCAGAGCGCCAGCGAGTTCCAGAACCCGTCCCTGGCGACGGCCGGTCTCGCCTGCTCGGCAAACAGCCGGCGCTCGATGGAGACCAGCGCCTGCGGTGGTGGCGCAATCGGCTCATAGGCATCGTCGAAGGAGGAAAGATTGTTCTGCCAGTGATTGACCATAGCGGCGAAGGCGCCGTCGAGCACCATGCGCGCCTCGACCTTCCGGCGGTCGTCGGCGGATAGGACACCCAGCACATACTCGCCCGCGATCACCTGGTCGCGGCGGGAATCTCCGCTTTCGGGGTTCTGTGTGGTCATCGCTCCATGCACTCTCTGAGTTTCAACAAACTGCGGCGCAGCCATGTTCGCATCGTATTCAGTGGAACGCCGAAAACCTCGGCCAGTTCCTCGTAGCTCAACCCCTCGACATAGGCCTTGCGCACGGCATCGGCGCGGTCTGCCTCGAGTTCGTTCATGCAATTGTCGATCCGGCGGCCCTCCGCCGCATTGATGGCGGTTTTTTCCGGGTCCGGCGCAGAATCTGCCAGATCATAAGCCTCGTCAATCGTGTTTGCCACCGGCTTTCGCGCCCGCAGATGATCGATCGCATGATTGCGCGCAATCACCAAAAGCCATGACATCGGATGGGGGCCGCCGCTTACATACCGGTCCGCCCGCTGCCAGATCTTGATGTAGATTTCCTGCAGGGCTTCTTCCGCTTCCGCCCGGTCTTTCAGGATACGGACGCAAATGGCAAAAAGTTTCGGGCTGGTCTGGCTGTAGAGAGCGGAGAAGGCGGCGCGATCCTTCAGCGAAACCCTGCCGATCAGCGTGGAAATGTCGTCTATGGCCATCGATCTTTCCGGTCCCCAGCCCGTCAGCGGCAAACATAGGGCAAACTCCGGGGATAAAAAGGGACACGCGTCAGATAAAACCGGCGGCGGCCTGCGATGTCACACCGGCTTTATCTTTACCACGGATCATTCCCTCCACCGGGAACTTGCGCTAAACAGCACCCGGCTATTTTCAGAGGTGTTTCCATGTCCGCATCCGAAAGCGAAATCCAGGCAAATCTTCTCGCCAAGGCGCTGCCCTATATGCAGCGCTACGAGAACAAGACGATCGTCGTCAAATATGGCGGCCACGCCATGGGCAATGCCGAGCTTGGCAAGGCCTTTGCCGCGGATATCGCGCTTTTGAAGCAGTCCGGAGTCAATCCGATCGTCGTCCATGGCGGCGGCCCGCAGATTGGCGCGATGCTGACCAAGATGGGCATCGAATCAAAATTCGAAGGCGGCCTGCGCGTCACCGACCAGAAGACGGTCGAGATCGTCGAAATGGTGCTGGCCGGTTCGATCAACAAGGAAATCGTCGCGCTGATCAACCAGACCGGAGAATGGGCGATCGGGCTCTGCGGCAAGGACGGCAACATGGTGTTTGCCGAAAAGGCCAAGAAGACCATCAAGGACCCCGACAGCAACATCGAGCGTGTTCTCGACCTCGGTTTCGTCGGCGAGATCGTCGAGGTCGACCGCACGCTGCTCGACCTGCTTGCGCGCTCCGAAATGATCCCGGTCATCGCCCCGGTTGCCCCCGGCCGCGACGGCGCGACCTACAACATCAATGCCGATACCTTCGCCGGCGCCATTGCCGGTGCGCTGAACGCCACCCGCCTGCTCTTCCTCACCGACGTTCCCGGCGTCCTCGACAAGAAGGGCGAACTGATCAAGGAACTCTCCGTCGCGGAAGCCTATGCGCTGATCAAGGACGGCACGATTTCCGGCGGCATGATCCCGAAGGTCGAGACCTGCATCGAGGCGCTTGCCCGTGGCGTCGAAGGCGTCGTCATCCTCAACGGCAAGACGGCACATTCGGTGCTGCTGGAAATCTTCACGGAGCATGGTGCAGGAACGCTGATTGTTCCGTAAACGGTAACAAGCGGCGGTATTTGGTTTGGATCAGAGCGGCAGGCGCGGTCGAAATGATCCCGCTGCCATCGGGCTTGACCCGATGGATGTCGCAGGAATCCAGCCCCGCGACGTCCGTCGCGTGAGAGAAGTCTTTTCAGCGGCGCAGACGCGCCGCTGCTGGATCCCGCGCCACAAATCCTCGGGTTAAACCCGAGGAGAGGATGATGGGAGGGTGAGTTTCGCCGCTCCCAAAACCTATGTAGCTGGCCCCACATCAGCGTCCTTGATAAACCCCGCTCGCCTCACCCTTCAGCCACTCGATCATCGCCCGGTACGGCCCCGGCCCGTAGCTGACGCGCGCAACGCCAAGCCCGGCCAGCGTCTTCACATCAGCCATGCCCGGCCGCATCATGACATTGACCGGCAACGAAACCGCCTCGCAGACCCGGCCGATCAGATCCGGGTTCGCCAATCCCGGCACGAAGAAGCCGCTGGCACCAGCCTCGCCATACGCTGCCGCCCGCTCGATCGCCTCATCCACCAGCGGCGCGTGCCGCACGGGATCGGAGAGCTTCAGGAACAGATCGGTACGGGCATTGATGAAGAACGGAATGCCCTTTTCATCGGCCATCGCCCGGATCGCCTTGATCCGCGCCGCTTGCGCCTCGATCGTATGCAGTCCGCTGCCGCCGACCACCTGATCCTCGAAATTGATGCCGACCGCGCCAGCATCGATCACCCGGCCGGCGTTGAGCGCTGCATCTTCCGCGCCGTCGGCATAGCCGCCTTCGAAATCGATCGTCACCGGCAAGTCGGTCGCGGTCACGATGCTGCGGGCAATGTCGACGAGTTGCAAAAGCGGGATTTCCTGTCCGTCGCCATAGCCATTGGCGGCGGCCACCGACCAGCTTCCGGTCGCCAGCGCCTTGGCCCCTGCCCCGGCAACGGCCTTGGCACTGCCGGCGTCCCAGATGTTATAGAGCACCACCGGATCGCCCTTGCGATGCAGGTCGGTAAACGCCTTTGCCTTGTCCGTCTGGTTCATCGTCTTTCCTCCGAAAACAATTCCAGTAGACTTCATGCCTCAACGCCACTGCCGGCGCCAGATACGGCCGTCCGATTTCGCGGATCTGTTGGGGTTCGTGCCTCGCACCATAAATGAGGCTCTACATCACCAGCAGCATCACCACGCCAAGCACGATCAGCAGGCAGCCGATCACCTCCAGCCTGTTGATCCATTCGCGGAAGATGAACACGGCCGACGCGAAGGTGAACAGCATTTCCACCTGCGCCACCACCTTGACGATCGCCGCCTGCTGCAGCGTCATCGCCATGAACCAGCCGAACGAGGCCGACGCGCCGGCAAACCCGACCAGCAGGCCCGGCCGCCAGGCGGCGATCACGCGCTTCAATTCCGCCGGCTCGCGGATCAGGATCCAGGCAAGCATCGTCACGGTCTGCAACAGGATGACGAAGCCAAGCGTGAAACTCGCCTGCATGACGAAATCCGGCTCGGGCAGGCTCGGCGCCAGTGCCAGCGACGCGGACCGGTAAGACACCGCCGACAGGCCGAAGAACGTGCCGGACAGCAGCCCTATTCCCGCCGTTCGGGTGAAAACCGATGTCACCAGCGATCTGACGCTGAGCGGCGTGCGCGCCACCGAGATGATCATCACCCCGACGACGGAAATGGCGATAGCGACCAGCGTTCCCCTGCTTGCCGCCTCGCCAAGAAAGATCAGCCCGAACAATGCCGCCTGCGCCGGCTCGGTGCGCGAATAGGCCGTTCCGACGGCGAAGTTGCGGAAGGAAAACAGGTGCACGAGAAGGAAGGTCGCAGCGATCTGCGACAGCCCGCCGACCACCGCCCAGAGAAAGAAATGTCCATCTGGAACCGGCAGCGGCCGGTCGAAACCGCGCCAGAGAATGGTGAGATAAAACAACGCGAACGGCACGCCATAACCGAAGCGCACGAAGGTCGCTCCGGTCGTGCCCATGACGCCCTTCAGGTGTTTTTGCATGGCGGAGCGGATGTTCTGCAGGAAGGCAGCCGCGATGGTAATGACGATCCAGGTTTGCATGATTGCGGGCTAGCATGCGGGCCCAGCCATTGCCAGTCTGGCGGCTCGCGAAAGACGTTTCAGACCGGCTTTTCCTGAGCCTCCGGCGGCGGCGCAGTCAGGCGGAATGTCAGCCGCGGCACCTCTTCCTCGGTCTTCTTCACACGTTGATCGTAATCAGGCGAAACGGTGCCCAGCACGCGATCCCAGAAGGAGAAATAGTTGCCGTAATTATAGCGGAATCCCGAATGGTGCTGGTCATGGAACGTCGTGCACAGCATCGGGGACGGGTAGCGCGCTGTCGAGGAGGCAAAATATTCGAATCCGCAATGACCGAACATGCCGTTGAAGTGCTCGAACACTCTTTGTCCGATGAGGATGGCGGGCGGAAACGGCACCACGAAGACGATGACTGCCGAAAAACCCTGTAGCAGAAAATTGTCCAGAACATCTTCCGAATAGGTGCTCCAGATCGTCGGTGCGACCGTTTTATGATGAAGTGCGTGGAGCGGGTAAAGCCACTTCGTATGCAGCAGCCGATGCATGAAATAGAACCAGGTGTCGTAAAGGAACATGCACAGGATAAAGAGCGGCACGGCCGCCCACCAGTTGAAGGCCCAGGGCGCAAGCGCCCAGCCCTTTTGCTGGGCATAGAGACCGATCGTCACCGGCAGACAGGCGCTGAACATCGACGCCAGGCTCTGGCGGATTTCCGCCTTGCGGCGTTTGCCGGAGCCGCGTCCCTTCTGGATTTTCCGCTCCGGATTGCGGTCGTTGACCCAGGTCAGGCCGCAGCCGAAGGCGAAATAGGTAACGACCGTCGTGGCGTAGAATCCGAATAGAAATGAAAGGTAGAAGAATTCATCCGACATCGGCTAGCAGCTCCCGAGCCAAAACCGTCGCCGACGAACGTGCCACATCCTTTTGGCAAGTCAAAGTGGAAATGCCCGCAGGTCCATTAAGCCCGTTTCCTCGCCGCTATTGCCATGCCATAAGGCCCATGGCCGACAGGCTTTGATCCGGGAGACTCCGATGCCCGACCTGCATTATGAAGAGCCATCGCTGGCGGAACTCTACGATCTCGACAGTGGCTGGTCGATCGACCGGGATTTCTATCTGGCGCTGGCCGGCGATGAGCCCAGACATGTTCTCGATCTCGGCTGCGGCACCGGGCTGCTCTGTGATGCCTATGCCGCCTTAGGCCACGCGGTCACCGGCGTCGACCCCGCCAAAGCCATGCTCGATATCGCCCGGCAAAAGCCCAACGGCGCATGGATCGAATGGGTGCAATCTTCAGCGCAGGATTTCCGTTCGCCCAAACGATTCGACCTGATCATCATGACCGGCCACGCCTTCCAGGTCTTTCTCGAAGACGATGATATCCTTGCGGCCCTGGCAACGATGCGCCAGCATCTTGCGCCGGGCGGCGTGATCGCGTTTGAAAGCCGCAACCCCGCCATCGACTGGCCGGCCCGCTGGAACCGGGATGCCGATCTTGAAGCCGATGGACAAACCATCCGCCAGTCGCGCCGGGTCTCACATATGGCCAACCGCCGCATAGCCTTCGATACCCGTTATGCGATGGCCGGCCGCACACTCGTCTCCTCCAGTGAGCTACTCTTCCTGCCGCGGGCGGAGATCGAAGACCGCCTGACGGCTTCCGACTTGCGGGCCGAAGCCGTTTACGGCGGCTGGCTGTTGGAGCCGTTCGACGAAGCCTCCTCCGAGGAAATCGTCTTCATCGTCAGGGCGGCCTGACCGGCGCGACATATTTCCCATTTGCGTCCGCCGCGACCCATGGCATAACGCGCCCATGACACAGCTCGACCGCCTGCCGACCAAAGCCGATTTCGCCCATGTCACCGACTGGGTGTTCGACCTCGACAACACGCTCTATCCGCATCACGTCAATCTGTTCTCGCAGATCGACCGCAACATGACGGCCTATGTTGCAGCCCTTTTGACGCTGGACCCGGTTGCGGCCAAGGCGCTGCAGAAGGAATATTACCGCGATCACGGCACCACGCTGCAGGGCCTGATGATCCATCACGGCATCGATCCCAACGATTTCCTGCAGAAGGCGCATGCGATCGACTATTCCGTCGTTCCGGCCGATCCGGCGCTTGGCGAGGCGATCAAGGCGCTGCCGGGCCGCAAGTTCATCTTCACCAATGGCAGCGTCAAGCACGCCGAGATGACGGCGCGGGCGCTTGGCATCCTCGATCATTTCGACGACATTTTCGATATCGTCGCCGCCGAATATGTGCCGAAGCCAGCCGGCGATACCTATCACAAGTTCATGAGCCTGCACCGGGTCGACACCAGACACGCCGCCATGTTCGAGGACCTGCCGCGCAATCTGGTCGTGCCGAAGATGCTTGGCATGAAGACCGTTCTGCTGGTGCCGCGCAATTTCGAATATGAGTTTGCCGAAGCCTGGGAAAAGACCGAGGATGGCGATGCCCAGGTCGATTACGTCACCGAAGACCTGACGGGTTTCCTCAGACGGCTTGTATCAGAAGGTTGACGTTCCGGGTCGGAAACACAGTTTCGACCCGGAAAATCCCCTCTTCTATCGGCCATCTCCTCCTCAAGGGGCAGGGCTATCACATATGGATCGAAGGCAGCCACTGCAGTCTCCCTCTTCTCCCCAGCGGGGAGAAGTGCCGAGCGTATGCGAGGCGATGAGGGGGATGTTTCGGCAAACTCGGAGCGACCCATCCCCTCATCCGGCCCTGCGGGCCACCTTCTCCCCAGCGGGGAGAAGAGGGAGCGAGCCGCGCGTCCATATGCGTTAGCCCTCCCCCTTGTTGGGAGGAGTTGGGGAGAGGTCTTTACTTCCCATGCGATCGCTCTGCCGTTGGCGGCGCAAAGCGGATCGCACGGCGAAAGTGCGGATAGCTCCAGTCCAGCACCAGCATCACCACCAGCGAGAGACCGACAAGCGGAAAGATGATGCCGCCGATGGCCAGAAGCGCGATCAGGCCGCGAAACACCCGCTTGTCCGCCGGCATCGGCGGCACGCCGCGCGAGCCCTTCGGCCGGCGCTTCCACCACATGACGGCGGCCGAAACCGCCAGCAGGACGATGGCCATGCATGCGGCGAGCAACACCAGTTGGTTCACGAGCCCGAACTCCTGCCCCATGTGAACATTGATACCCCATTCCAGCGCCTTGCCGAGCGGGCCGTAATCGGCATAGCTCATATCGATCAGCGGCTCGCCGCTATACTGATCGAGATGCACCACCCGCTGCTCAGACACATCATCCGGATAGACGGAACCGGTATAGACGCCTTCCGGCGTCATCGGGATATTCACCGCATAGCCGTCATGCAGGCCGAGCTTGTCAAAGATGGCGACGGCCTGATCGAGGCTGATTGCCGTTGCGCCATGCCCCGACGACTGCGGCACCTGTGCCTGCTCCAGCGACCACGTGGTCTTGGCAACATGATCGAGATGGTCGCCGGACATCGGCACGGCCGTGCGCACGCCGGCCGGATAGCCGAAATTGCTACCATTCGCCCATTCGTTGACCTTCTCGCCCCAGACGCCGGACCAGGGCATGCCGGTCACTGCCAGGAAGACGATGAAGAAACCGGCGAAGATGCCGCTGACCGCATGGGTATCGCGCCAGAACACCCGCCGTTTCGGCGTGCCGCGCACGCTCAAGACCCCGCCCGTCTGGTTGCGCGGCCACCACAGATAGATGCCGGTGGCGACCAGAAGCACCGACCAGCCCGCGGCGATCTCGATCAGCGCCCGCGCAAACGAGCCGAAATATTTCAGGCTGTGCAGCGTGCGGATGGTCCACATGATGGTACCGCGATCGGGAAGCGCCCCCAGCACCTTGCCGTCATAGGGATTGACGTAGACCGCCAGTTTTCCGGCTGCGGGCGTATTGACGGTGATCTCGGCAGAACCCGCCGGTGAAGGCGGATCGATATACTTGACGGCAGTGCCGGGATAGGCGGCAAGCGCTGCCGCAACCATCGCCGAGGGTGCTGCCGTCGCACCGGTCTCCTGAATTTCGACGCGTTTCAGGTTTGCGTAGACAAGACCATCGATCTCGTCGCGGAACAGGTAGAGCGCGCCGGTGACGGCAAGCGTGATCAGAAAAGGCAGAACGAGCAGGCCTGCATAGAAATGCCAGCGCCAGACGGCGCGGTAGAGATCGGACGGCGAACGCACCGCAACAGCGGCGCCGACGCGGCCGATGGTAAAATCGGACATGAAGTCTCTCCAGATGAGCGAAATTTCCGGCCGGCGCGAGGCGCGCGGCCGTGATTGACGACGTCATGTGGGGATGGGTGGAGGAGCCCTGGCCTCAGCGAAGAAACTGCGAATGACCGCCCGGGGCGCAGACTTGGCCGCGAAATAGACTTCGGCCACGCGGCCGAGGACGGGAGATGCGATGTCGACGGAACGGCCGGGCAGCGCCGGCGTATAACCCGCCGCCAGCTGACAGAGGGTGGCACACAGGTCGTGGGCGGCCTTGTCCGGCCCACCATCGGGCAGGCTCTGTTGCGACCCGTCCTCATGCGCGACGCAGAGGATGTTGAACGGATTGACGGCAGCACTTGCCATCGTTCCATGGGCGACACCGGCCAGAAGCCCCTGCATCAAGAGCATGGCAGCGAACAGCACGGCAATCGCGCCGGCCGACACTCTATCTCTCAAGACAAGCCGCAGGGTTTTCATACAGGCTCATTGCCATAGCTGCGTTCCGCTGTCACTGCGACAGAAAGCCGGTTGCCGGGAAAATGCAGCCCGCGCCATCTGGCTCAGGCACGGGCCGGGCAAAACAGGACCGCGGCCGTTTACCGCACACCGGATGCGACCGGCACCTTTGCCGGATCGACTGTCGCGTAGAATTTCGCGATAATCTCCCAGGCCTCCTCGGCGGTTTCGACAAACTGGAGCAGATCGACGTCATTCGGTGCGATCGTGCCGAACTCGGCCAGCGCCTCGAAATTCACCACCGTGCGCCAGAACGTCTCCCCGAACAGGATCAGCGGCACCAGTGCCATGCGGCCTGTCTGCATCAGCGTGATCGTCTCGAACAGTTCGTCGAGCGTGCCGAAGCCGCCCGGAAAGACCACGACGGCCTTGGCCCGCAACAGGAAGTGCATCTTGCGGATGGCGAAGTAATGGAAGTTGAACGACAGATCCGGCGTCACATAGCGATTGGGTGCCTGTTCGTGCGGAAGCACGATGTTCAGCCCGATCGACGGCGCGCCGATATCGTCGGCACCACGATTGCCGGCCTCCATCACACCCGGTCCGCCGCCGGTGGTCACGACATATTCCTTGTGGTGCGTCTGCGCCGAATGTTGCGAGCAAAGGCGTGCGAATTTCCGCGCCTCGTCGTAATAGACCGAGGCAGCCGTCAGGTTCTGGCGCTGGATCTCGTTCTTCGCCGCCCAGGCGTCGCCGCCGGGCTCGGGGATGCGGGCACCGCCGAACATTACCACCGTCGAGTTGATGCCGCGCTCGGCCATGATCATTTCCGGCTTCAGCAGTTCCAGCTGCAGCCGGACGGGGCGCAGCTCTTCACGGGCCATGAAATCATCATCCGTATAGGCGAGCCTGTAGGAGGGTGACATCGATTGTGGTGTCTGCGGAACGCCCGCCGCACGCTGGCGCGTCTGCTGGCTATCGACCAAAGGGTCCCAGACCCCGTCCTTGCGCCGCAGATTCCGCTTCTTCATTCTTGCCATGTCAAACTTTCCTGACGCAAACCGGCCGCAAATCATCGCTGCCGGATGCTCCTTTCAACATCCCGGTCGCTACGGATCAAATCACCCGTGCGCATTCCGGGACATACACCCTCATCCACTGCCGACCGCAACCGAAAATCACTTCAATTTTTCGGGATCATGCTCTAGAGCAGGTTACGATAGACGCCGAAGTTTAAGGAATTCCGATGACGACCCATGATCTCGCCTCCCTGTCGCAGACCATCGACACCGCTTTCGACAACCGCGATAGCGTCACCATCCATACCAGGGGCGAGATCCGCGATGCGGTGGATACGGCACTTGATCTGCTCGACGGCGGCAAGGTGCGCGTGGCCGAACGCGGCGCTGACGGCAACTGGACCGTCAATCAATGGCTGAAAAAGGCCGTACTCCTGTCCTTCCGGCTGAACGACATGGAGGTCGTCAAGGGCGGCTCTGGCCAGTCGACCTGGTGGGACAAGGTTCCCTCGAAGTTCGAAGGCTGGGGCGAAAACCAGTTCCGCGAAGCCGGCTTCCGCGCCGTGCCGAACGCGGTCGTCCGCCGCTCGGCCTATATTGCGCCCAACGCCATCCTGATGCCGTCCTTCGTCAATCTCGGCGCCTATGTCGGCGAAGGCACGATGGTCGATACCTGGGCAACCGTCGGTTCCTGCGCCCAGATCGGCAAGCATGTGCACCTTTCCGGCGGCGTCGGCATTGGCGGCGTTCTGGAACCGATGCAGGCCGGTCCGACGATCATCGAGGACAATTGCTTCATCGGCGCCCGCTCGGAAGTGGTCGAAGGCTGCATCGTGCGCGAAGGCTCTGTGCTCGGCATGGGCGTATTCATCGGCAAGTCGACCAAGATCGTCGACCGCGCCACCGGCGAAGTGACCTATGGCGAAGTACCGCCCTATTCCGTCGTCGTTGCCGGCTCGATGGGCTCGGGCGCCGTCATGCCGAACGGCGTGGCCGCGCCGAACCTCTATTGTGCCGTCATCGTCAAGCGCGTCGATGAAAAGACCCGCTCGAAGACCGGCATCAACGAACTTTTGCGAGACTGACCACCATGACCACGGAGGGGCAGCAGAGCATGTCCTGGCTGTTCTTCAGCCCCTCCGGCCGCGTCAGCCGCCTGCCCTATTTCCTCGGCTGGCTGCTCTGGGCCGCAATGAGCGGCTTCGTCCTCACCCGCATGTTCGCCAATGAGGACAACGACATTGCGCTGGCACTGTGGACCCTCATCCTAGTCGTTGGTGCCCTCGTCTCCACAGCCTCGATCGCACTGATGACGATCAAGCGCCTGCACGATATCGGCTATCCTGGCCAGCTCACCATCTGCCTGTTCATCCCCGTGCTCAGCCCGGTCCTCTTCATCGCGCTCTGCCTGTGGCCAGGCACCGATGGGCCAAACGACTACGGCGACGAATAGCGGACAGGATTAGGCCGCCGGGACGGCGGCCTGTTCGATGGCAATGCCGCTTGGCGGCGCGGCATCATGCCTTCGGTTCGAACGGTTGCGGCCGGCGCGCTGCTCCCTGCCGCTCGAGCATCCAGCCCGGATATTCCGGCGGCAGCGCGCTGACATCGTTCAGCTTGGCCAGATCGCCGGCATCGAGCCTAAGCTTCACCGCCTTCAGGTTTTCATCCAGCTGCTCCACCCGCTTGGCGCCGATGATGACGCTGGTGACGAAGGGTTTGGCCAGGATGAAGGCGAGCGCCACCTCGGCGACGCTGGCATCGTGCTTTTCCGCAACCTCGCGCATGGCGGCAACGCAGGCCCATGCGCGGTCCTTGTCGACCGGCGGGAAATCGAAGCTCGCCCGGCGGCCCTCGCCATTGCCCGGCGCGCCCGGCCCATACTTGCCCGACAAGAGCCCTCCGGCGAGCGGAGACCAGACCATCAGCCCCATCTTTTCCTCAGTCAGCAGCGGCACGATGTCCCGCTCCAGATCGCGCCCGGCGATCGAGTAGTAGGCCTGCAGCGTCTCGAACCGGGAAAAGCCCCGGCGCTCGGAGACGCCGAGCGCCTTGGCGATCCGCCAGGCCTGCCAGTTTGACATGCCGACATAGCGAACCAGCCCGCCCGAAACCAGATCGTCCAGCGCCCGCAGTGTCTCGTCGATCGGCGTCACCGTATCGGTGCCGTGGATCTGGTAGAGATCGATATGGTCCATCTGCAGCCGCTCAAGGCTCGCCTCGACCGAATCCATGATATGGCCGCGCGAGGCGCCGCGATCGTTCGGCCCATCGCCCATCTGGCCGAAAACCTTGGTGGCGATGACCACATCCTTGCGGTCGATCCCCAGATTGATCAGCGACTGCCCGAGCAGCCGTTCGGATTGGCCGGCCGAATAGACATCGGCCGTATCGATGAAATTGACGCCGGCGGCGAGCGACCGCTCGACGATCCGGTCGGCCGCATCCTGATCGACATCGGCGATCGCATCCCAGATGCCGCCCCCCGCGGCGCCGAAGGTCATCGTCCCCAGGCAGATTTCGGAAACGAACAGGCCGGTATTGCCAAGCTGATTGTAACGCATGGGTAGGCTCCATAGTTCTGTGATTTGAGATGGCGGAAGGGCCCGGCAGCGCGGGCGAGGTTGTTCAGGCATGTAGGGCGCAACGGCTGCGTTGCCACCCCGGGTGACTTTCGAACGCCGGTCTGCGCGTTCAAAACGGTTTTACTATTCGGCTGCGACCTGCGTTCGCAGCATCGCCACGTCGCGCAACGGCGAGAGTCCATAGAAACGGGTATATTCCAGCCCGAACTGCGACGGGCTCTGGTAGCCGACCGTGTGCCCGGCGGTTCCGGCGTCCATGTTCTCCACCAGCATCAGGCGGCGCGCTTCGTTGAGCCGCAGCTGTTTTTGATATTGCATCGGCGTCATCGCCGCGACCGCCTTGAAATGATGGTGCAGCGACGAGACGCTCATGCCGCAATGCTCGGCAAGGTCCTCGATCCGCAGCGGCCGGACGTAGTGCTCGCGCAGCCAGGCGATCGCCTTGGCGACCCGGTTTCCCGGGCTGTCGGCCGTGGCAATCTGGATCAATCGTGGCCCGTGGGGTCCCGTCAGAAGACGATAGAGAATTTCCTGCTCTACGAGGGGGGCTACCCCCGCAATGTCGTTCGGAGTATCAAGGAGCCTCAGATACCGGAGTGTTGCGTCCACAAGAGCTGGCGAAGCCTTGTGGACGGCAAGGCCCCGCATGCCGTCGGCCGCTGCCGCGACAGAGGGAACGGCGATCCTCTGCAGCACCTCACGCAGCCGGTCGGGATCGATCACCATGCCAAGCCCCAGATGCGGCGCCTGCGGACTGGCCACGCTGACCCGGGAGATAACCGGCAGGTCGAACGACACCACAACACAATCGCCGACGCCGTAATGATAGACATCCTGCCCGAGCGTGACACTTTTCTGACCCTGGGCAATGAGCGCGAAAGCGGGGCGATGGGCGAGATGCACAGGGTTCGTCGGCGCGGTCTGGCGCCCGAAAAACAGGTTCTCGATCGCCGTCGTGAACATGCCTGTTCCCGACGTGTGCCGCGAAATGATCGCGGCGATTTCACCGAAGCGTTCTGTCTGGTTCTGCATGGAGCGGAAACGATGCCCTGGTTTCGATTGATCCGACGCTACTCCGGAAAATCCGCCCGTGGAATGTCCCCTCCTCCACATTTGCAGGATCGCATATAAATCTCGGAGTATCGTTGTAACGCTGAAGCACGGGTCTGTCGCATGCTTGGCTCATCGGATGAACAATCCGAACAATCAAGGATATTTGCCATGACCAGATTGACCGGAAAAACCGCCGTCGTCACCGGCGCTGCCAATGGACCAACCGCCCGGGTCGCTGCCCGGCTTGCAGCCGAAGGTGCCGCCGTCGTGATCAACGATGCCGTCGATAGCGAGGGCGCGTCCCGCGTTGCCGCCGATATCGTCCGGCGCGGCGGCCGGGCCGTCGCCGTCCGGGGCGATGTCTCGAAATCGCAGGATGTGAAGCGCATCTTCCGCGCCGCGAAAGAGATTTTTGGCAGGCCGGATATCGTCGTCAACAGCGCCGCCGTCTTCCGCGTCGAGCCGCAGCAGGCGCAGGCAGATGCCAACCGCGCCTTTGCCGTCAATGTCTTCGGTACATTCCTGATGTGCCAGGAAGCGGCCCGCCAGTTTGCCGGCAAGGGCGGCATCATCATCAACATGAGCGTGACGGGCGGTGCCACGCCCGGTGGCATGACGCCGGACGCGGAGACGCAGTCCACCATCAAGGGCGCCATGGACATGCTCACCCTTGGCCTTGCCCGCGAATTTTCGGAGCGCGGCATCCGCGTCGTCTCGGTCGATCCGGCCACCTTTGATGCGCAGGACCTCCACGAACCCGATCTTCCCGAAAAGACCGCACGCCGCATTCCCACTCTGAAATCGCTGCGCCGCGGCCGTCTCCCCGGCGCAGGCACCCTTGCCGCCTCCGACGACATCGCCTTCATCCGCAACGAACTGGTGGCATCGGCCGGCTGGCGCGGCTGGTAACGGCCAGCCGCACAAGCTACAGAGCGCATCAATGCCAAGTTTGCGCGGCGGACGCTCCGGCAAAAATTTCCGCCTGGCGCAAGGGGCCTCAGCCGCGGCGAGCCGCTTCGATCACTGCGACATCGATCTTCTTCATGGTCATCATCGCATCAAAGGCGCGCTTTGCCTGATCACCACCTGCCGCCATCGCCTCGGTCAGGACGCGCGGTGTAATCTGCCAGGACACGCCCCACTTGTCCTTGCACCAGCCACATTCACTTTCCTGGCCGCCATTGCCGACAATGGCGTTCCAGTAGCGATCGGTTTCCTCCTGATCATCAGTTGCGATCTGGAATGAGAAGGCTTCGTTGTGCTTGAACGCAGGACCGCCGTTCAGGCCGATACAGGCAACGCCCGCAACGGTGAATTCAACAACCAGCACGTCTCCCTGTTTACCGTCCGGATAGTCGCCAGGGGCACGCATGACAGCGCCCATTGCACTGTCGGGAAATGTCTGGGCGTAGAAACGGGCGGCGGCCTCGGCGTCTTTGTCATACCATAGGCAGATGGTATTCTTTGCCATTGCAGTGTCCTTTCGCTCTTCGTCTTCCAATTCCGGGCAGAAATAAGAGTGGAACCGAATATTTCCAGCCCATCCAGGCCATTTCACGCGGGCGATAGCCATGGGCGGTCAGATGGGCAAAGGGCAAAGGAGGCGGGCACTCTAAGCGATGGCGATGATTTCGAGTTCCTGATCGCCGGCGCCCACGACATCGCCGACAGCCTTGCCCGTCAGAAGCCGTGCCACCGGCGACACGAAGGAAATCGATCCGGCCTTGGGATCGGCTTCGTCCTCTCCGACGATACGATAGGTCTGTACGCGCCCGTCGCTGCGGCTGAACGTCACCGTGCTGCCGAAGGACACTTTGTCGATCGACGCCGGGGCGGGAACAACCTCTGCCGTATGAACCCTTGCCGCAAAATAGCGCATGTCGCGCAAGGGATTTGCCGCCTGCCGCCGCCGCTCATTGATGTCTTCGATTGTGCTTGCAGCCTCATAGGCCGCGCGCGCCTGTTGAAGCTGCAGCTCAAGCGCTGTCAATCCGGCTTCCGTAACACGGTTCGGGTGCGGCGAGATCGGACGGTCAGGCAACAGGGTTTCCGCAGCCGTTTCGGCACTCTCGTCCTTGGTGAAGGCAACGCTCAATCTCAAAACTCCGTCTTGGTGCTATGTGCTCTCATAGTGCATGAAGTGATTGTCCCCCTGTTTGGCAGAACTACGCATGGGACCACAAGGGATGACGAACCGATGTTGCGCCATGACCGGCGCCGGCTCATGTTCCGGATTGTTCTCCAGGGATGAAGGATACCATAAACGGTGCCCGTCATCCTCGCTGCCGTCGCGGCAATCCAGCCAGGATGCATGAGCCGCACGCCCCCTGCCCCGTCATCCTCGGGCTTGACCCGAGGATCCACGCCACAAGCGCGGTCCTGCCCCTGTCGTCTGGATCCTCGGGTCAAGCCCGAGGATGACGGAGAATGTGGCTGGCCCCGCCCGCGATCGCTGCCCTTCGCCGCCAAAAAAAATCATCCCCGCAAATCCCCGCCCCCAAAACCTGTGCCATCATCTTTCCCGTCCTGTCATCGGCTAGACCGCTAGGCGTAGTGGTGAGACGGGGCCGGTGCCGGGTGAGGGACAGACGTAAGCCTTTGCCCGGTGGATGGTCAGAAAGTGGTTTCCCTCTCGTCTGAAACAGGACGGGGCGTGCCTGTGAGGCACACATGAGGAGCGGCGACTGGGATTGCGATCAGCAAATCCTTTCGTGGCGCGGCGGCGAAAACCGTCAGTGCCACCCCGTCTAAAAAGGGTGCCGCCAACCCCGCAGAGAAACCGGAGTTGCCCATCGACCCACACTGAACGGGGCGCTGGAAGGCGTCATATAAACTAACTTTGTCCCGGCACTTTCCAGCGCCCCGGCCAAGTGAACAGCAAGCAAACCCACGGCGGATTTTCCGGGCGTGGCTGAAAGCCGTTCCACTTCCCCCTCAAGGGAAGGGTAAAGACATCGCGCCCCTCTCCCCACAGGAAAGGAGAGGCAGATTCACCTCTCTCTCAAGAGCGGCTAACCGCGTGACAGCCCCGCATGGATCGGCTAAACCAAACCCGCGAAACAACAGGCTTTCTTGATGACCGCTATCGACCCCGTCGCCAATCTCTCCACCCTGATCCGCTGCCCTTCCGTGACCCCCGCCGAAGGCGGGGCGCTGGCTGCTCTCGAAGCGATGCTGAAGCCGCTCGGCTTTGCCGTCGACCGGGTGATGGCGACCGAAGACGGTACACCGGATATCGAAAACCTCTACGCCCGGCTTGGCACCGGCGGCCCGCACCTGATGTTTGCCGGCCATACCGATGTCGTGCCGGTCGGCGACGAGGCCGCCTGGACGCACGGTCCGTTTTCGGCCGATATCGCCGACGGCGAGATGTACGGCCGCGGCGCCGTCGACATGAAGGGCGGCATCGCCTGCTTTGCCGCCGCCGTCGCCCGTCATATCGAAAAGCATGGGGCGCCCAAGGGCTCGATCTCGTTCCTGATCACCGGCGACGAGGAAGGCCCCGCCATCAACGGCACCACCAAACTGCTCGAATGGGCTGCCGCCAGGGGCGAGCGCTGGGATGCCTGCCTGGTTGGCGAGCCGACCAATCCGGATCATCTCGGCGACATGATCAAGATCGGCCGGCGCGGCTCCCTGTCCGGCACCGTCACCGTGCACGGCGTCCAGGGCCATGCCGCCTATCCGCATCTGGCCGACAGCCCCGTGCGCGGCATTCTTGCCCTGACGCAGGCACTGATGGACCCGCCCTTCGATGGCGGCACCGACAATTTCCAGCCGTCCAATCTCGAAGTGACGACGATCGACGTGGCCAACAAGGCGGTCAACGTCATCCCGGCCAAGGCGTCGGCAAGCTTCAACATCCGCTTCAACGACACTTGGGATGCCGGCAGCCTGAAGACGGAGATCATTGCCCGGCTCGATCGCGCCGCGACGGACAGCCCCCTTCGCCCGGGCCGCCCGCCGGTCAAGTACGATCTCGTCTGGAACGAACGGCCGAGCCATGTCTTCCTCACCCGCAACAATGCCCTGATCGCATCGCTGTCGGGTGCGGTCGAAGCCGTGACCGGCCGCGAGCCGAAGCTTTCGACCACCGGCGGAACGTCGGATGCGCGCTTCATCAAGGATTATTGCCCGGTCGTCGAGTTCGGCCTTGTCGGCCAGACCATGCATATGGTCGACGAGCGCGTCGCCATCGCCGATCTCGAAACTCTGACGCAGATCTACGAAACCTTCATCAGCCGCTGGTTTGGCCATGCCGCAGATTGAGGACATCGCTGCTTATCTGAAGGGTGTCTGGCTGCTGGTTCTGGGCGACAGGAGCGGTTTCGAATGGCTCGACATAACAGCGATCGGCGTCTGGCGCTCGTTCGCCGCCTTCCTCTGGTGCCTGCCGGCCATGGCGGTCAGTTGGGGGGCGTGGCGCCTCTACTATCTGGCGAACATGCCTATCGATAGCGGGGCGGGCCTGCTCTTCATTCTCAAGCTGTTTCTGGTCGATCTTGCCACCTGGATCCTGCCGCTGGTGCTGATGGCCGTTCTCGCCAAGCCGCTCGATTACGCCGATCATCTGGCGGTGATCATCATCGCCACCAACTGGCTCTGGGTCCCGGTTTTCTACATCATGGCGGTCCCGGCGGCGATCCGCCTCATCCTGCCCGGCAGCGAGGGGCTGACCAGCCTCTTGTCGCTGATCCTGCTGATGGCGGCTTTCACGGCTATCTTCCGGCTGATGAAGACGATTACCAGCAACCAGACGCTGCTGGCCGTGGCACTCTCGGCGCTGCTCATCCTGCCGTCCTTGATGCTTGGCGAGGGCCTGCAGCGCTATCTCGGCCTGATGCCGGTGTGAACGCGCCGGGTTATACCAAGTCTCGGTGATAGAGACCTGGTATCAGTAATCGACCTGCATGAAATAGAGCCCGTCCGGTGGCGCGACCGGACCGCAGGCCTTGCGGTCCTTCGCCTCCAGGGCGGCGCGCACATCATCCGGCGTCCAGCGCCCGTCCCCGACCATTTTCAACGTGCCGGCAAACGAGCGTATCTGGTTGTGCAGGAAACTCTGCGCCGTCGCGCGGATTTCGATGACATCGCCACCCCGCGTCACATCGAGCCGGTCGAGTGTCCGCCAAGGGCTGTTTGCCTGGCAATGGGTGGAGCGGAACGTGGTGAAATCGTGATAACCGACCAGCATCTGGGCGGCCGCATGCATGGCCTCATGATCGAGCTTCTTCGACACCCACCAGGCACGCTTCGCCTCCAGCGCCAAGGGCGACGGCCGGGAAATGATCCGGTAGAGATAATGCCGTCTCAATGCTGAAAAGCGGGCATCGAAATTGTCCGGCACTTGCGCCGTCTCGATGATCGACACCTGCTCGCCGGCCTGGCCGAGATAGGCGTTCAACGCATTGCGCAACGTCTCCGGCTTCCAGGCCCGCGAGAGATCCACATGCGCCACCTGACCACGGGCATGAACCCCGGAATCCGTCCGCCCCGCACCACGGATCAGAGCGGGCTCGCGGGTCAAAGCCAGGATCGCCTTTTCGACGGCACCCTGCACCGAAGGACCGTTGTCCTGCCGCTGCCAGCCGACATAATTGGAACCGTCATATTCGATCGTCATGCGGAAACGCGGCATCAGGAAAGCCTTGTGCCGGCGGGAATGGGCGTGCCGCGCCTGAAATCATCCGCCTCGAGTACCTTGCCGCCGGCCCTCTGCAGCCGGGTCAACCGCACCGAACCGTTGTCGCAGGCGATCGTCAGGTCATCAAACAGGACCGTGCCGGTTTCACCACCCACCCTTTCAACAACGGACGCGAGAACCTTGACACGCTCCATCTTGCCGCTGATTTCCAGTTCGAACCATGCGCCGGGAAAAGGCGAAAGGCCGCGAATGTGATTGTGAACCTCGGTGGCGGTCCTCTTGAAATCGATCCGCGTCTCCGCCTTGCTGATCTTGGCCGCGTAGATCACCCCATGCCCGGCCTGCGGCGCCAGCGGCAGGTCGCCGCCATCGAGCTTGTCCATCGCCTCCGCCATCAGGCCGGCGCCCGCCATCATCAGTCTGTCATGCAGTTCGCCGGCGGTCATTTCGCTGCCGATCGCCACGACCTTGGTCAACGCCACGTCGCCGGTGTCGAGCCCCTTGTCCATTTTCATCACCATCATCCCGGTCTCATGGTCACCTGCCATGATCGCCCGCTGGATCGGTGCCGCCCCGCGCCAGCGCGGCAGAAGTGAGGCATGGCCGTTGTAGCAGCCGAGCCTCGTGCCGCTCAGAATCTCCTCCGGCAACAGCAGGCCGTAAGCCACGACGACGGCGACATCGGCGTCGAAATCGCGAAAGGTCTGGCGGTCGGCGGCGTCCTTGAAATTGACCGGCGTCAACACTTCGACGCCCAAAAGCTCCGCGGCCTGATGCACGGGCGATTTCTGCAGGTCGAGGCCACGGCGTCCACCCGGACGCGGGGGCTGGGTGTAAACAGCAACAATCTTGTGACCGGCCTCAGCCAGCGCCGCCAATGTCGGAACCGAAAATTCCGGCGTTCCCATGAAGATGATGCGAAGCGGCATGGTGCGCGGTTCCCCGTTCTGGTCAGGCCTCTTCAAACGGGTTTACGAGCTTCAAATCAAGCCCCTCGAAGTCTTTTGTGTTGCGGGTCGCAAGCGTAGCATCATGCGACAGGCAGATCGCGGCGATCATGGCGTCCTGAACCGAGATCGGGCGGCCGGCACTTTCGCGCTTCGCACGGAGTCGGCCGGTCAGCGCAGGCGTCCCGTCGCTGAAGCCTAGAATCCGACCTCGAAACTGGGTCGCCAATAGATGCTCCAGCGACCGAACATACCTGTCCGAACCTGTCCGCAGATAAAAACGCTCCGCTCCGAACGATTGCTCCATCACCACGATGGCGTTCAGATACAAATTCGATTCAGCCTCACGCCGAAACCATACTCCGACATTCTTATCCGGGGATGATTTTACAAGTTCCGAAATGATGTTCGTATCGAGGACAATCATTCGAGTACCGGGGCGGGGCGGCCGAAGTCCTTTTTCCGCTCCGCTTCCACCTCATCCAAAATAGCGGCAAAATCATCGCCCAATCCTTCGTCGGCTCCAAAAGTCGCACGCAGAAGATCGTAGGCAGACTGTTCCTCCACCGGCTTGATATCGCTCTCAGCAATCAGCCCCTTACGCAAAAGCTCCTTGGCTTCGTCGGAAAGACTGCGCCCGGTGCGGTCGGCCGCAGCCGCGATGTCACGCTTCAGAGCATCAGAGATATTTCGGATCAGCAGATCGCCCATGCGCAACCTCCACTATGATATCAGTGATATCTTAGTTCCAAAGGTCCCGATTTTCAATGAAAGCGTCAGATCGCCTTGGCGCCACGGGTCTTGGCGGCCTTGGTGAACTTGCGGATCACCATTTCACGCTTGAGCTTGGAGATATGGTCGATGAACAGCACGCCGTTCAGATGATCGATCTCGTGTTGCAGGCAAGTCGCCAGAAGGCCGTCGGCCTTGACCGTCAGCTGCTTTCCTTCGAGATCGATATATTCGACCGTAATCGCCGCCGGCCGTTCGACCTCGGCATAGTAGTCGGGGATCGACAGGCAGCCTTCCTCGTAGACGGACCGCTCGTCGGATGTGGTCAGTATCTTCGGGTTGATGAACACCTGGGGCTGCTTTTCCTCACCGTCCTTCGACACGTCGATCACAAGCATCTGGCGCGGGATGCCGATCTGGATCGCGGCAAGGCCGATGCCTGGCGCGTCATACATCGTGTCCAGCATGTCGTTGGCCAGACGGCGGACATCGGCATCGACCGTTTCCACCGGCTTGGACAGCTGGCGCAGCACGGGATCGGGGAGAATGATGAGCGGCTTGATGGTCATCCGGCTCCCATAACCGATCTTTTGCGCCGATGGAATTCTCGTTCTCAAGATTTTTGCAGCAGATGCAGTAGTTTGTATCGATCGATTCACCAATGTTCACGCTTTGATCTGGTCACAAGCCGCGAATCCGCTTAGGTTGCGTCTATGACACCGACAATTCTCACGCTCGATCAGCCGCTTTTCATTCTGGGCTCCTATCCGATAACCCTCGGCATGTGCCTGTTCGCCGCTGTCGCCATCCTGCTGTTGACCGGCATCCCGATGGTGCTCAGACGGCGCCGGGACCGGCAATCGACTGTCGATGCCGAGCAGCGCATGACCGCGCTCCTGGCCGCGCAGACCGAGATGCAGGGCCGTATCGCGGCAATGGCCGATGTTTTTGGCGCCCGCCAGTCCGAGCTCAACCAGTCGATCAGCCAGCGGATCGACGGCATGACGCACCGGCTCGGCACGTCGATTACCGAACAGACGAAGGCAACGCACGAAAATCTGCGCCGGCTGCAGGAGCGGCTGGCGGTGATCGACACGGCGCAAACCAATATCCAGTCGCTTGCCAAGGACATGGCGGGGCTGCAGAGCATTCTTTCCAACAAGCAGACGCGTGGCGCCTTTGGCCAGTCGCGCATGGAAACGATCATCGCAGACGGCCTGCCGATGGGGGCCTATGCCTTCCAGACGACGCTGTCCAACGGGTCGCGGCCGGACTGCACGATCCGCATGCCGAACGGCCAGCCGGTACTGGTCATCGATGCCAAATTTCCGCTCGAAGGCTGGAACGCCATCCGCAGCGCCGAAAACCCGGAGATGATCCGCCAGGCGCAGCAACAGTTCCGCCGCGACATGGAGGTGCATATCCGGGATGTTTCGGCAAAATACCTGATCCCCGGCGAGACCCAGGAGACGGCCTTCCTCTTCGTTCCCTCCGAATCGATCTTTGCCGAGATCCACGAGCATTTCGAAGGGATCGTCCAGAAGGCACACCGGTCGCGCATCGTCATCGTCTCGCCGTCGCTGCTGATGCTGTCGATCCAGGTTATTCAGGCCATCCTGCGGGATGCCCGGATGCGCGAGCAGGCGCATCTGATCCAGGGCGAGGTGATCCGGCTGATGGAAGACCTGACCCGGCTCGACGACCGGGTGCGCAAGCTGCACGGCCATTTCCTCACCACGCAGAAGGATGTCGACGACATTCTGGTTTCGTCGGAAAAGCTCAAGCGGCGCGGCACACGCATCGAGGCGCTGGACCTCGAAACAGCAAACGCAGCGGCAGACGGCAAGCCGGATCAGAAATCCTTCGACACGCGTATGGGGCAATTGAAGCTGCGGGTGGTTGACGAGGACTGAGCCTGTCGGGCACTGTCCCTCAAAATCGCCTGCCCGGGGAGACGCTTCGCATGATCACAGTTTTCGGTTCCATCAACATGGACCTGATCGCCACCACAGCACGCCTTCCGAAGCCCGGCGAGACCGTGACCGGCACAGGCTTTTCGACCGCCGCCGGCGGCAAGGGCGCCAATCAGGCTCTGGCGGCGCGGCGGGCCGGAGCGACCGTTCGCATGGCCGGTGCGGTTGGGTCAGACAGTTTTGCCGATGGCGCATTGGCTCTGCTGAAACAGGCCGGCACAGATCTGACGCTGACAAAAACTGTGCGCGAACCGACCGGCACCGCGCATATTCTTGTCGGCGGCGACGGCGAAAACGTCATCGTCGTCGTCGCCAGCGCCAACGGCACGGTGAGCATGGACGATGCGCAGTCCGCGGTCGAGACAATGAGCGCCGGCGATACGCTGATGCTTCAGCTCGAAATTCCGCCAGCCTCGGTGGAAAAGGCGCTCGTGGCTGCCAAAAGCAAAGGCATCACCTCGATCATCAACATTGCGCCGCTGACTTCGGACGCCGCGCGGCTTGGCCGGATGGCGGATATCGTCGTTGCCAACGAAACGGAATTCGAGTTGCTCGCCGGCCGCGAAGGGCTTTCGGCGAGCGAGCGTGAAGAGGCGATGCGGACGCTTTCTGCGGAAACAGGCCAGACCGTCATCGTGACGCTGGGTGCCGAGGGTGTCGTTGCGGTGCGCGACGGCAATATCCATCGGGCCAAGGGCTTGAAGATCGAGCCGGTCGATACCGTCGGCGCCGGGGATACCTTCTGCGGTTACTTCGCCGCCAGCCTGGATGCCGGGATCGATTTCGCTGCAGCCTTGCGCCGTGCCGCCGTTGCCGGTTCACTTGCCTGCCTGAAGCCCGGTGCCCAGCCGGCCATCCCTGAGGCCGCCGAGGTCGACGCAAAAATCTGACCGGTTGCGACCCGGAGATCGGCGACTGCGCAATCAGGACAGGGAAAGTCGCCAGTGCGGCATTCCAGCGAACATCCGGCAAAAACAGCCGGATTTCGGTCTTTGATATTGTCCTAATTTTAATAAATATCGGGCTATCAAACAGCTGCAAAGGCCGCCTTCCAAGGATCAGGGGCGGCCTCACGATGCCGGTCGGCATCTGGCGCTCCATGAGGGGGCATCTTCTCCAAAGATCGCGTCATTCCGCGGCTTGAAACCCGCGGACCTCTCACAATGCGGGGACATTCATGTTCAAGTTCCAGGCCAAATCGCTGGCCACAAAACTCATCGCGGTAACGGGCGGCACGATCGCGCTCGTCCTTCTCGCCTCCAACTACGTGCTGATCTCCCAGACGCAGGATCGTGTCGAGACACTGGTGCTCGATCAGGCGCGCACCGAAGCAAAATCCATTGCGTCCGACATTGCCAGCAACATTGCCGAACTGGCGGGCGCTGCCCGTTCGACGGCCGGCGTCATCGGACGCGGCCACGAGGGCGGCTATCTCGACCGCAAGGGCATCGTCGACCTGCTCAAGGCCAATGTCGAAAAGAACACGTTCGCTTTCGGCAGCTGGTTTGCCGAGGAGCCGAATGCCTTCGACGGCAAGTCCGCGGACTATGCCGGCAAGAAGGACTTCGGCGCCAGCAAGGACGGTACGCTGAACCCCTACTGGACCAAGAGCAAGACCGGCATCGCCTTCTCGACCTTCGATTCCGATTATCCGGCCGAGTGGTATGCGCTGGCGGCCAAGAGCCTCAAGGGCGCGATGTCGCCGCCCTACGCTGAGACGACGACCGGTGAAAGCAACTCGATGTCCTCGATCGCCTACCCGGTCATCTCCAACGGCAAGCTGATCGGCGTCAGCGGCGTCGATGTTTCCCTGACCTCGCTTGCCAACAAGGTCAAGGATATCCGCCCCTTCGGTTCCGGCCGTGTGACACTGCTGTCGCAGACCGGCAAATGGCTGGTCGCACCGATCCCGGATCTGCTGATGAAGGAGTATGACGGCATCGGCGCGGACATCGTCAAGAACGCGCTGTCCACCTCGCAGCCGGGCATGATCCATGACCTGACCTATGACGGCAACGCGACTTTCGAGCGGGTGGTCTATCCCTTCAGCCTGCCCGATGTGAACACCACCTGGGTCGTCCTCGTCGATGTGCCGCAGACCGCCATCAACGCACCGGTCATCGACCAGACCTATATGATGATCGTCGGCGGCCTGATCGTGCTCGGCGCCGTGCTTCTCGGCCTCTACCTGTCTGTTCGCAGCTTCGTCCAGAAGCCGCTTGCGGGCCTTGTGAGCGATGTTGAAAACCTCAGCAAGGGTGTCTACACCAACGCCGTCTCCGGGCAGGACCGCACCGACGAGACCGGTTCAGTAGCCAAGGCGCTCGAGGGCTTCCGCCACCGGCTGGCCGACACCAAGCGCCTGGAGGCAGAAGCGCAGCAAGAACGTCAGTCTTCCGAACAGCAGCGCAACCAGTCCGAAGCCGAACGTGCCCAGTCGAACGCCACCCAGCGCGAGATTGTCGCCAAGCTTGCCAAGGGCCTGTCGCAGCTTTCCTCCGGTGACCTTGCCTATCGCATCACCGAAGACTTCCCCGGCGAATATGCCCAGCTGAAGACCGACTTCAACTCCGCCATGGACAGCCTCGAAGAGACGATCCAGACGGTCAACACCTCGGTCGTCAATATCGGCACCGGCACCAGCGAAATCAGCAACGCCGCCAATGATCTGTCGCACCGAACCGAGCAGCAGGCCGCGAGCCTGGAAGAAACAGCAGCAGCGCTTGATCAGCTGACCTCGCAGGTCAATGCCAGCGCCGACAATGCCAAGGTCGCAGCGAAATCCGTCGAGACCGCCAGCAACGATGCCGAACAGTCCGGTGAAGTGGTGCAGAAGGCGATTGCCGCCATGAAGGGCATCGAGCAGTCATCCGGCGAAGTCAGCCGGATCATCGGCGTCATCGACGAAATTGCCTTCCAGACCAACCTTTTGGCGCTCAACGCTGGCGTCGAGGCTGCCCGCGCCGGCGATGCCGGCAAGGGTTTTGCCGTCGTTGCCCAGGAAGTGCGCGAACTGGCCCAGCGCTCGGCCAATGCCGCCAAGGAGATCAAGCAGTTGATCAACACCTCGGCCGGTCAGGTTCGCGACGGGGTCGATCTCGTCGGCCGCGCCGGCGGAGCGCTGCAGAAGATCGCCGACCAGGTGGTCCAGATCAACGGCCTGATCCGCCAGATCTCCGGCTCGGCCTCCGAACAGGCCGTCGGCCTCAAGGAGATCAACACGGCGGTCAACCAGATGGACCAGGTGACCCAGCAGAATGCCGCGATGGTGGAAGAGACCACCGCCGCCAGCATGGCGCTGAACGAAGAGGCCCGCGCGCTGAGCACGCTCGTCTCCCGCTTCCACGTCGCACGCCAGGGCCAGTCTTCGGCTGAAATGCTGCGCAGCACCGCTGACCGGATGCGCACGCATGCCAAGGCATCCGCGCCAAGCTACAGCACGCCTGCCAAGCCGGCACCGGCCCGCTACGTTGCCCCGCCGCAAAGGGCAGTGTCGCAGGTTTCGGGCAATACGGCACTCGCCCAGGACAACTGGGAAGAGTTCTGAGCCCGGCCTTTAAACAGGACAAACCGAGATGCAAACGGCGCCCATGTGGCGCCGTTTGACGTTGGCGCGCCGGTCGCCGCAGCAATCATCGCTCACCGGCGGGACAACGCCTCCGCTGGCGATCATTCACCAACCTAAAGGGGAACTTCTGCGGCACTTCTGCGTTATAGATGCAGTTCAACGCGAAGGAGTTCGAGATGACTGATCGTGGACCAACAGTTATCAATACAGGCAGAAGCACCGCCGGTTGGGCGGTGGCGGTGATTGTGGCGCTGGTCGTCATCGGCGGGTTGCTGATGTTTACCGGCGTTATCAACACCAACGGCGGTGACGGCACCGACGTGAACGTCAATGTGCCCGCGGTAGAGACCCCATCGGCGGACAAGCCCGTAACAAATACTCCGGCAACAGACACACCGGCAACAGACACGCCGGCAACCGGAACAACGGGTACGCCTGAGACCGGCACAACCGGCACGACGACCACACCACCCACGACGACGACACCGTAGTTGTGACGTCTGATTGGGCGCAACGCCTGTGAGCTGAGACAACGGCGCCTTTGCGACGCCGTTGTTGCCATGCCGTGCTGCCAACGCTCAGAGACGCGCCAGGCGCTCCGTCAAAAGATCGAAGAAGCCCTGGTCATCGACCTCGCGCATCACCTTGGCGTTGTGCTTGCGGCCGGTGACCTGCCACCAGTCGACCACCGTCATGCCGACAGTCAGCTCGGATTTTGTTTCGATCTCGACATTGCACGCGCGGCCCTTGAACAGCTCTGGACGCAGGAGATAGGCGATCACGGTCGGATCATGCAGCGGGCCGCCATCGGAACCGTATTTCTCGATATCGAAGCGCTCGAAGAATTCCAGCATCTCAGCCATCGCAACCGCGGCCGGCGAGCCGATCGCCTTGATCTTTTCGACGCGCGTCTTGTAGGTCAGCACACGGTGTGTGACATCGAGCGGCATCATCACGATGGGGATACCCGACTTGAAGACGATATCGGCCGCATCGGGATCGACATAGATATTGAATTCGGCTGCCGGCGTGATGTTGCCGCCCTCGAAGAAGCCGCCGCCCATCATCACCAGTTCGCGCACACGCGGGGCAATCTGCGGCGCCTTGTTGAGCGCCAGCGCGATATTGGTCAGCGCCCCCAGGGTGCAGAGCGTAACGGTGCCCGGCTCTTCGGCAAGCAAGGTCTCGATGATAAAATCGACCGCGTGCTCAGTCTGCAGCGGCATGGTCGGCTCCTCGACCACCGGACCGTCGAGGCCTGTCTTGCCGTGCACATGTTCCGCCGTCACCAGCTGGCGGACGAGCGGCCTCTCGGCGCCGGCATAGACCTTCACGTCACGGCGATTGCACAGCTCGCAGATGACCCGGACGTTGCGGGAGGTGAGAGCCACCGGCACATTGCCGGCGACAGCGGTAATCCCGAGCACATCGAGCTCGCCGGGGCTGCCGAGCGCCAGCATGATCGCGGCGGCATCGTCCTGCCCCGGATCGGTATCGATGATGATCTTTCTCGGCACGGCCATGCGGGTCTCCTCCAAATCAGCGAGCGGGACTATGATTTGCCTGTTGGTCCGGCGCAAGCGCCTTGCACTCGCTACGCACAGCTACCATATTGAGGCTCACGGATGCTGCCTCGCAGGTCCGCAAAAACAGTCGCTTGAGCTGCAAGGACTAGACATGACCCGGATCACGCCCTTTACGAGCCCGCTGCTGCTCGGTTTCGACGCGATGGAAAAGACCCTTGAGCGCATCGCCAAGGGCAATGACGGCTACCCACCCTACAATATCGAGCGCGTCCGCCGCGACACGTCGTCCGGTGAACCGGACAGCCTGCGCATAACGCTGGCCGTCGCCGGTTTCTCAGAGGACGATCTCGACGTCACGACCGAGGAAAACCAGCTGATCATCCGCGGACGGCAAGCGGAGACAGGCGAGCGCGATTATCTGCATCGCGGAATTGCAGCCCGCCAGTTCCAGCGGATGTTCGTGCTGGCCGAGGGAATGCAGGTTTCCAAGGCCGAGCTGAAGAACGGCCTGCTCTCCGTCGACCTCATTCGTCCGGAACCTGTCCGCATGGTAAAGAAAATTAATATTTTAGTCCCAGAGTAGGATAACCGGCAGCTTATGCCGGCTGCACCAAGGACCCGGCCGCTCCCAATGGCCTCGAACTTCGTACAGGAAATCAATGTGTTGCTGGTTTCCCTCGTCTCCCGGCGATGAAATCGGCAAAGCCACGGAGTACGACTCATGGGATTGAAAGACGTCAGCTCACATCTGTCGAAAAACGACCTGGCCCATCTCGGCGCCGGTGAAGTTGGCTATATCCGCAAGATGCGTTCCGACGAAGTGTCGCGCGTCTTCCCGGAAGCACCCGACATGGACCCCGATCTTGACCTGTGGGCCCTGTTCGGCGCCGACGGCACGCCGATCCTTCTCACCGACAACCGTTCCAGCACCTTCTTCAAGGCTGCGGAAGACGACCTGAAAACCGTCAGCCTGCACTAAAGCACCAAGCGCTTTAGATTCCTGTTTTGCATGTCGTTATCTCAAAACCGCGGGACACTTTTGGACGACAGCGTTAAGCTGCGGATGTCTTCACATTCTGGCCCTCAGACGCGCCGGAACGTCAGATAGGCGGACTTGCGTCCTTCCCGCTTAGCCTTGGCCTCATAGCGCGTGCTCGGCCAACCGGGATAGGGCGTCAGCCAGTCGGACGCGTTCTTAGCCGTCCATTCGAACGCTGCGTGATCGTGGCAGTGTGACAGCGTCCAGTTGACATAAGTATCGATATCCGAGGCGAAGCAGAAAACGCCACCGGGTTTCAGCACGCGCGCAAACCGGTCGAGATTGACGGCCGAGACGAAGCGGCGCTTCCAGTGTTTCCGTTTCGGCCATGGATCCGGATAGAGAAGATCGATCTGGTCGATGGAGGTTTCCGGCAGCCAGTCGAGCACCTGCGTCGCATCGTCATCGTGCAGGCGAATGTTCTTCACACCGCGCTCCTCGATGTAACCCACCAGTTTTGCCATGGAATTGACGAAGGGCTCGACGCCGATAAAGCCTGTCGCCGGGTCTTCGGCGGCGCGGTGGATCAGGTGCTCGCCGCCGCCAAAGCCGATTTCCAGCCGCACGCGTCCGACCGGATGCTTGAACAGTGTCTTGATATCCGAAGGCGCGGGTGATGCGAGATCCAGCCGGAGCAAGGGCAGCACCGTCTCGAGATGGGTCGCCTGCAGCGCGCGCAATGGCTTGCCCTTGCGGCGGCCGAAGAAGGCTTCGGTCGAGCGGCTGCGATGCTGTTCGGTCATGGCAATGGTCTTTCACGATAAAAGCGGACGTCTCCGTCGGGAAACATCCGCTTTACAGTTTTATCGGCCGGTCCGTAAAGAGCCGGATCAGGCGGCCTTCAACGCGTCTTCCTTCAGAGCATCCTTGAGCGGCTTGACGAGATCAAGCTTTTCCCAGGAGAAGGAGCCGTCGCGTCCGGCCTTGCGGCCAAAATGGCCATAGGCCGAGGTCTTGGCATAGATCGGCTTGTTGAGATCGAGGTGACGGCGGATGCCCGACGGGGACAGGTCCATCGTCTTGCGGATCGCGCCTTCGACCTGATCTTCGGTGACCTTGCCCGTACCATGCAGATCGACATAGATCGACAGCGGCTGGGCGACGCCGATCGCATAGGCGATCTGGATCGTGCAACGGTCGGCGAGACCGGCGGCCACGACGTTCTTGGCGAGATAGCGCGCAGCATAGGCAGCCGAACGGTCGACCTTGGTCGTGTCCTTGCCGGAGAAAGCGCCGCCGCCATGCGGGGCAGCACCGCCATAGGTGTCGACGATGATCTTGCGGCCGGTCAGACCGGCATCACCATCAGGGCCGCCGATGACGAACTTGCCGGTCGGGTTGATGTACCAGTTGCAGTCGCTTGCGATCTTGATGTCATGCAGCGCTTCGCGGATATAGGGCTCGACGACACTGCGAACCTTGGCCGAATCCCAGCTTTCGTCGAGATGCTGAGTGGACAAGACAATCGAGGTCACTTCCGATGGCTTGCCGTCGATGTAGCGGACGGTAACCTGGCTCTTGGCGTCGGGACCAAGGCGGCCAGCTTCGTCGGCGCCCTTCTTGCGGGCCGTTGCCAGGAGATCGAGGATACGGTGCGAATAGTAGATCGGCGCCGGCATCAGTTCTGCCGTTTCCTTGCAGGCGTAACCGAACATGATGCCCTGGTCGCCGGCACCTTCGTCGCCCTGCCTGTCGGCGGCGTTATCGACGCCCTGTGCGATATCGGCAGACTGCGGATGCAGCAGAACGTCGATCTTGGCGGTCTTCCAATGGAAGCCGGCCTGTTCATAACCGATTTCACGGATCGCCTTGCGGGCGGCGGCCTTGAATTTCGCCGGATTGATGAGCGGATGACCGGCGGCGTCCTTCAGGACATTGCCGTCCTTGTCCTTCTTCAAAAGAGTGTCCGGTACCCGGACTTCGCCGGCGATCACCACGCGGTTGGTGGTTGCCAGCGTTTCGCAGGCGATGCGAACCCCCCAGGGGTCAACACCGGTTTTGGCGGCTTCACGATATACAAGATCGACAATTTCATCGGAGATCCGGTCACAGACCTTGTCTGGATGGCCTTCTGCCACGGATTCACTCGTAAACAGGTAGTTAGCGCGCATGCGGGAAGTCCCCTCAAAGAAAAAACTGCTTGGAACGTGTTAGTGATTTTGCCACGAAATGACAAGCACACAAGGACATAAATATATCTTTATATGAGCAAGACAGGAATGCTTTTCTCGCCTTTTGGTGCTTTAAAGTCGCATATCGCGATGGATAGCCGTCCTCGTTGCAGCAGCGGCTCAATCTGCAACCCTGCGTCAAGGCACAAAAAAAAAGCGGCACATCCGGCCGCTTTTTTTAGCTATATCTCGGTCTCGCGTCAGCCTTATTCGGCTTCCGCCTCTGCTGCCAAGGCCTTTACCAAGTCTACAAGCTTGCGGCGCACCTTGGGATCGCCGATCTTGACGAACGCACGGTTGAGCTGAAGACCTTCCGAGGACGACAGGAAGTCGACAACGTAGTTCGAGCTTGAAGCTTCTGCCATACCAGACGGACCGGTTGACGAATCGCCCGGTGCATCTTCGAAAAAGAAGGATACCGGAACATTCAAAATGCTTGAAATGTTCTGAAGACGGCTGGCGCCGACCCGGTTCGTGCCTTTTTCATATTTCTGAATCTGCTGGAAGGTGATCCCGAGGCTTTCTCCGAGCTTCTCCTGGCTCATGCCCAGCATGGTGCGGCGAAGGCGAATCCGGCTACCGACATGAATGTCGATCGGGTTCGGCTTCTTCTTGTTCTCTATCATAACGGTTTCCTAATAAGCGAAGTTTCAGTTGCTCCATAACCTGGACACTTGCCGAGAGCGGACTACACGCCACGTTGTGCAGCCGGGGCGGAAACCCCCGGAACATAGGTGAAGATCGATGGTAAAAGCCACTATGCAATTTTAGGGGTTTTTGGTCAATTCTATCTCAAAATAAAACTAACGCGGGAAATAACCACCAAACCGAAGAGAAGACACGCAATCAGCATTCCGTTTCTTTCTTGCTCCTCAGGGCTTATTAGCAAAGAAAATTTTCCCGGCAAGATTGTGTCTACGAAACCTCTTGTTCCGAACGGAAAACCGGTGACGACCTCTCCGCGCCCGTTTACAACAGCGGAAATGCCCGTGTTGGCGTCGCGAATGAGTGGCAACCCCGTCTCCACGGAGCGAACACGAGCCTGTAGGAAATGCTGATAGGGTCCGGGCGTGTTGCCGAACCAGGCATCATTGGTGAGATTAAGCAGCGCATCGCCTTGGAGCGCATCCCCGCCGATTTCGCCGGGAAAAATCGCCTCGTAGCAGATCAGCGGATAGAGCGTCTTGCCGCCCGGCAGCGTCAGCAGCGTGCGCGTTGCCGACGCTGAGAACCCTCCCGGCATGGCGGCAGCAACCGCATTCAACCCCATCGTCGATAAAAGGTTCTCCAGCGGCAGATATTCTCCGAAGGGAACGAGATGCACCTTGTCGGACGCACCGACGATCTGGCCACGATCATCGATCACGTAGATCGAGTTGTAATATCGCGGCGGCTGGCCGGCACCGCTGGCTTCAGCCCGTACAGCGCCGGTAATGAGCAACTGGCCGTCCTGCAATACATCGGAGATTCTCAGCAGCGCATCCGGATTTTCGGTCAGGATGAACGGTACAGCGGTTTCCGGCCAGACGACGATATCAGGCCGCTTGCCCCCATCGGCGGGCGGCGCCTGTGTCAACTCCAGATGGTCTTCGAAGATCGCCGCCCGCTCGTTGTCATCGAGCTTCTTGGACTGGTCGATCAATGGCTGGACAAGCCGGACAGTCAGGGCTGGATCGGCAGGCGGCGGCAACGGTTGTTCCAGCCGGTAAAAGCCGTAGCCGAAATGCGCGGCGATCAGCAGAACCGCAAGGCCTAATCCGGCGCCCAAACCCTTGCGCGTGCCGATGAGCGCGGGTGCTGCAAAGACAAAGACAGCCAGCATATTGACGCCGGCAAGGCCGATCACCGCGGCGGACTGCATCATCAGCGGGACCGGCATGGCCGCATATCCGATCGCGTTCCACGGAAAGCCGGTGAGGACAAAGCTGCGCAACCACTCCAACAGCCCGAAGGAGAAGGCAAGCGCTGCGATGCGGCCCATGCCGTCCGACCAGAGAATGCGGGCCAACGCGGCTGCCAAGGCATAGAAGAAGGCGAGGAACGCCGGGACGCCGACCACCGCCAATGGCACGGCCCAGGCAAAATCATCGGCTTCGACGAGAAGCGCGTTGCCAAGCCACCACAAGCCGCCGAGGAAATAGCCGAAGCCGAACCACCAGCCGATCAGGAACGCGGGAAAGTTGCGCCTGAGAACACCGTGATCGGGATTGCCCGAAGCGCCATCGATCAGCCAGACGAGGATGGGGAAGGACAGGAACGGGGCCGCGAAAATGCCGAAGGGCGGCAATGCGAAAACGGCAATCAACCCGGCGACGAAGGCGACAAGGGCCCGGCGGGTTCCCGACAACAGCATGATCCTGCCCGCAAGCCACTCCATTCATTTCCCCCAATCGGCGCAAACCGCCACCCGGCCCCAAGCGCGGCAAACAACAGCGCGCACAGACCGTCAACCCGAATCAACGTGGCGGCAGTGTTCCAAAAAAGCGGCTGCTTGTCGTGCCTTGAAACGGTGCTTTAGCGCCCAGAGCCTGAGGCTTAGCCGGTTTCGCGCAGTGATTTTTCCGGCGCAGCGGCTGGAGCGGCCTCAAAGGACCCTTCCTCTTCGCCCTTTGCGTGACGGCGGCGGGCGGGCGGGCGCTTGCGGACGATGCGCACACGCTTCACACGGCGCGGATCGGCATCGAGAACCTGGAATTCAAAGCCGGGTATCGCCTGAACCACTTCGCCGCGGGCCGGGATGCGGCCGAGCGATGCAAACACCAGACCGCCGAGCGTATCGACATCCTCAAGCTGCTCGCGCACGTCGAAATCCGGGCCGATCGCCGCGGCGATCTCTTCCAGTTCGACGCGCGCATCGGCGACGAACACATCGTCGGACGTCTTGGCGAACATGACTTCTTCGTCGTCATGCTCATCCTCGATATCGCCGACGACCATTTCGACGATGTCTTCGAGCGAGGCAAGGCCATCGGTACCGCCATACTCGTCGATCACCAGTGCCATCTGGATGCGGGCGGCCTGCATGCGCTGCATCAGATCCGAGGCGTGCATGGACGGCGGCACGAACAGGACCTGGCGGATGATGCCGGCCTCTTCGACGGTCTTCGAAAGATCGATACGGCCGAGATCGAAACCTGGCTTGGGCTGACGGGCGGGCTTCTCCGGCTTTTCAGCGGCACTGGCCGTCGCGCTCGCCGTTGAACGGCTGCCGCTGCGCCGCTTGTTGCGGGCCTGTTTGGTGACATAGGAGAGCAGATCGCGGATATGGACCATACCGCGCGGATCATCCAGACTTTCGCTATAGACCGGCATGCGCGAGCGGCCGGATTCTTCGAAGATCACCATCAGTTCACCGATGGTGATGCTGAGATCGACAGCCTCGATGTCAGCGCGCGGAACCATGACATCTTCAACGCGGACCTCGCGGAAACGCAGAATATTGTTGAGCATGGCGCGTTCGGCCGGCGAAAAGGCCGTATCGCCGTCGGCAGCACCTGTCATCAGCGCATCGGCAAGATCTTCACGAAGGCTGGAAGCATTGCCCGCACGCCAGATCCGGGCTGCACGGCTCCAGAAGGAGGAGCCCGACTTGCCGTTCTCAGGTTTCGGGGCGGTGCTACTACTGCCCGCCTCGTCCTGACTGGAGGCTTCCGCCTCGTCTCTTACAGCCGCGGCCGGCTGTGCTCTAAAATCGCTCATTGTTCCAAACTATCAAACGGGATCGCTGTCCCCATAGGGATCAGATAGACCAAGACCGGCCAAAATGCGAGTCTCCAGCCTCTCCATTCTTTCCGCATCACTCTCGACAAGATGATCATAGCCGAAAAGATGCAGAAAGCCATGCACCAGAAGGTGGCTCAGGTGTTCATCGAAAGGCTTGCCGAGATCCTTGGCCTCTCGCACCAGCGTCTCATGGGCAAGGATGATATCGCCGAGCATCGGCCCCGGCATCTTGCCCGGCGTCACCGGAAAGGCGGGAAATGACAGCACGTTTGTCGGCTTGTCCTGGCTGCGCCACTCGGCGTTGATCTCGCGTATGGAAGCATCGTCGGTAAAGACCAGCGACACTTCCGGCGGCGTTTTCGGAAACGGCTGCTTTTCTTCCCGCTTCAGGAAATCTGCGCTCGCGCCAAGGATGCGCTCGCTGAGCGACGCAAGTTCCGCCTCGGAAGGCCACGGGCCCTCCTCGACGCTGATCTGGATATCAAGGCTCGTCATGATTGGCTTGCTTCCGCCTTTAGAGCCTCGGACGATAAATGAGGCGCATTCTGTTGTCTCAAATCGGCCGAACCACCAGAAGGACGGCGCGGAGCGATGCCGCCCCATCGGTCAAGCCGTCCGACGCAGGGGGCGGCCGATTTGAGACAACCCGGAGGGCCGGATGCTTTTTTGTCAGGAAGCGGGCTTTTGTCTCGAACGTACCGCCGGGTATGCCCTTCGACAAAAGCCCGCTTCCTGACAAAAAGTCCTTCCGGCAGAATGTGCCTCATTTATCGTCCGAGGCTCTAGCGGTCGCTTTGCTCGCTTTCGTCATGCACCGCCGTCGTCGCCTCATAGGCGCGAACGATACGGGCAACCATCGGGTGGCGGACGACATCGACGTCCTTGAAGCGGATCACCGATACGCCTTCGACGCCCTTCAAAATCTGCAGGGCTTCGACGAGCCCCGACTTCATGCCGCGCGGCAGATCGACCTGGCTTGGGTCGCCGGTGACGATCATCCGGCCATTTTCGCCGAGACGCGTCAGGAACATCTTCATCTGCATCGTCGTGGTGTTCTGCGCCTCATCGAGGATGACGGCGGCATTGGCAAGTGTGCGTCCGCGCATGAAGGCGAGAGGAGCGATTTCAATGACACCGGCGGTGATGGCCCGCTCGACCTTGTCGCCGGGCATCATGTCATAGAGCGCGTCATAGAGCGGGCGCAGGTACGGATCGACCTTGTCCTTCATATCGCCCGGCAGGAAGCCGAGGCGCTCGCCCGCTTCGACGGCGGGGCGCGAGAGCACGATGCGATCGACAGCGCCACGCTCGAGAAGCTGGGCCGCATGGGCCACAGCCAGATAGGTCTTGCCGGTACCGGCGGGGCCAACACCGAAAACCAGTTCCGACCGCTCCAGAGCGCGCATATAGGCGTCCTGCGTCGGCGTGCGGGCGGCAACGGTCTTCTTGCGCGTCGAGATCTGCGCGAGGTTCAGCTTGGCTTTCTTTTCCATGGTCGGCAACTGTAACTGATCGTCAGCGGCGACGGCCATACGGATGGCGCCTTCGACATCGGAGGGGTCGACGGTGCTGCCGTTCTGCAGGCGCCCGTAGAGATAATCGAGCGCCCGGCGGGCCTGATTGGTGGCGACCACTTCGCCCGAAATCGAAACGGAATTGCCGCGCGGGCGTGCATCGATGTGAAGACGCTGTTCGATCAATTTGAGGTTCTGGTCGAACTGGCCGAAAAGCTCGCTGGCGAACCGGTTGTTCTCGAATGTCAGCACGAAGTGATTGACGTCTGTCGCGGATGTTTTCGACTGGCGCGGCGAGGATGAAACCAATTCGTGTCCGTTCAAGCGGTCAGGCTCCTTGAGTTGGCAGTCCCTCAGCTTACCACCTCGGCAAACAGACTGTTAGGGCCCGCACCAGTGATTCGTACAGAAACAATGTCACCGATTTGCGATGACTTTGCATCAACATTCACCGATTGCAGCCAGGGCGAGCGGCCGATCAGCTGCCCCGGCATGCGGCCGGGCTTCTCCAGAAGCAGGTCGATGGTCTTGCCGATACACGCCTGCGCAAATGCGTTTTGCTGCTCCAGCAACAAAGCCTGCAATCTTTCCAATCGCTTGGCTTTCACGTCTTCCGGCACCTGATCGCCAAGCTCGGCGCCGGGCGTTCCAGGGCGGGTCGAATATTTGAACGAAAATGCCTGTGCATAACCGACGGTTTCGACCAGACGCAGGGTATCTTCGAAATCCTCATCGGTCTCGCCGGGGAAGCCGACAATAAAATCGCCCGAGAGCGCAAGATCGGGCCTGGCCGCCTTGATACGGGCGATCAAGGCGATGTACTCGGCCGTCGTATGCCGCCGGTTCATCGCCTTCAGGATGCGGTTGGAACCGGACTGTATCGGCAGATGCAGATAGGGCATCAGCTGCGGCAGGTCGCGATGGGCGTTAATCAGGCTGTCGTCCATGTCGCGCGGGTGGCTGGTCGTATAGCGAAGACGGGCCAGGCCCTCGATCCGGGTCAGGCGATTGAGAAGCTCGCCGAGCCCCCATTGCTCGCCATCGGCGCCAACACCGTGCCAGGCGTTGACGTTCTGGCCAAGCAGGGTGATTTCGCGCACGCCGGCATCGACCAGTTTCTGCGCTTCCGCAACGATCTGGGCGACCGGCCGGGAAACTTCGGAGCCGCGCGTGTAAGGCACGACGCAGAAGGTGCAGAACTTGTCGCAGCCTTCCTGGACGGTCAGGAACGCGGTGACGCCCCTCGCCCTGGTCTTGGCCTTGTCGGGCGCCGGCAGATGCTCGAACTTGTCCTCGATGGCATAATCAGTTTCCAGCACCCGTTCGCCGCGCTTGACACGCTTCAAGGCTTCAGGAAGCCGGTGATAGGTCTGCGGGCCGATGACGAGATCGACGGCCGGCGCCCGGCGCAGGATTTCGTCGCCCTCGGCCTGCGCGACGCAGCCGGCAACGCCGATCATCATCTCGCGGCCTTCGCCGGCCTTTTTCTTCTTCAGGTCACGCAGCCGCCCGAGCGCCGAGTACACTTTCTCGGCGGCTTTCTCGCGGATGTGACAGGTGTTCAAAAGGACGAGATCGGCGTCTTCCATGACGTCGGTCGAGACATAGCCGTCCTTCGCCAGCGCGTCGGTCATCCGGTCGGAATCATAGACGTTCATCTGACAGCCATAGGTCTTTACAAAGACCTTGCGGACCGGCGGGCTCTCAACAGCCATGTCAGGCTTTGCGGATAAAACGGCGATTTCCTGTGTCATGCCCGGTTCCATAGAGCATCAAGGCCCAAAATTGAAGTCCTTTCCGTTACCGCCGCGGCGTCAACGCCCGCGCAGCTTGAGGGCCAGCATTGAGCGGATGCTCTTCTCCACCTGACGGCTGACGGCCTTGCGGTTGCTCTTTGCGGTATAGGTGATCTGCTCGCCATAGATCACATCGACATCGACGGCGCCCTCATAGAGGATGCCGAGGAGATGCGGCGCCAGCGCGATATCGCCCGGCCAGGCGGCGACCGGCCGGTGATAGCGCCCCATCGGCATGCCGTGAATGCCGGTATAGGCGATGGCGAGCGGTTGGACATGGACGACGCCGGTCGGCGACAAGGGAACGGCGGCGGCGGCGGCGCCGAACAGCGAGGTCTTGATCTCCAGCAGCCGGTTGCCATCCGATGTTGTGCCTTCGGGAAACAAAACGACGATCTCGCCATCGGCCAGCCGCTTGCCGATCTCGTTGACCTGATTGCCGGTCGTGCGTTTCTGGTCGCGGTCGATGAAGATCGTTGCCTGCAGCCGCGCCAGAAGGCCGAAGACCGGCCAGGCCTTGACGTCGGATTTGGCCACGAACACCACGTCGGCGATCGAGCCGAGGACAAGGATATCCTTCCAGCTGGCGTGGTTCGACACCAGCATCAGCGGCCGCTGCCGGTCCGGCGTGCCATGGACGCGCACCCGGATACCGACGAGGCGGCAGGCCATCCGGTGCCAGAGGCGCGGCAGCGTGCGGCGCTGCGGCGTGTCCAGCCAGAGAAAAACGATCTGGGCCGGCGCCATGACGAGGGTCGCAAGAACGAGGATTGTCATGCACAGCGTGACGCGCAGCCAATTGATCACGCGCGGACGCTCCATATCGGCAGCCGCCTGACGGCGTCTTGTCTGTCTCCAAAGCAGCAGGTCTTGTCGGCGTGGCGGCGCAAGCGCGTCCCTCTCGTTCAGCCGATACGGCTAGCCAAGATCGAGGCGCATGACAAGGGCGGCCGTTTTGGCGCCGTTAACACCTTGATAATAAGCGCGTCTTTCACCGACCTTGGCAAAGCCGAGTTTCCGGTAGAGACCGACGGCGGCAGTATTGGTCTCGTCGACTTCGAGGAAAACCGTCTCAGCCGCCTGATCGCGCGCCTCGCGCAATGCGGCCCGCATCAACCGCCAGCCGAGACCCAG
This sequence comes from Pararhizobium sp. YC-54, assembly GCF_025847205.1. Taxonomy (GTDB): domain Bacteria; phylum Pseudomonadota; class Alphaproteobacteria; order Rhizobiales; family Rhizobiaceae; genus Pararhizobium. The sequence goes on from NZ_JAOYTH010000006.1 coordinate 141,839, forward strand.
GCGCGAAAACCGCGGATCGACGCCGATGGTCAGGATTTCCGCCTCTCCGGCCGCAACCCGCGACAGGACGAAACCGCCGACAAGCGGTTGCGAAATAAACGGCCGCGTATAGGCATTGCTCTGGCGGGCGATAAAGCCAAAAACCGTATCCTGGGTCAGCAGGGAATGCAGTTCTCCATCGCTCCAGGCTGGCGTGAACCGCAATTTGTGGATGGCTGCCGCCTGCGGCAGGTCCGCCGTTTTCAGGGCGACGATTTCGAATTCGGGCTTGCGGACGAAATAGTCGGTCAGCGACATCTTACGCTCTCGCCACCGCGAAACCGGCCTGCGACTTGACGTCGGGCCCGCGCAGATAAAGCGGGCTCGGCTTGCCCTGTGCAGGATCGGCCGCCGCACCGAGACGGGCGACAAGACGGATGTCGGTGAGGTCTGTTTGCGCAGCGTTTTCCGGTGGGAGATCTGTCAGATGCCCGGCGCCTGTGCCGCATACGAGGCCGTCGAAATCGGCAAACATGCGGCGGGCTTCCGGGATTTCAAGCATCAACGCTTCGCTGCGTGCCGTGCCATCCGCCTCAAAGCTCTGGCAATACAGCTCGTCGCGCTTGGCATCGATCGTGGCCAGGATGGCCTGCCCCGGATGCGCCTCGCGGGCAGCTTCGGCGATCGCGGCAAGTGTGGAGATGCCGACAGCCGGCACATCGAGCGCCAGCGCAAACCCACGCGCTGCGGCGACGCCGACACGGATGCCGGTGAAGGAACCGGGGCCGATGGTGACGGCAATCCGGTCCATGTCCGCAAGCAGCTTGCCGCTATCGGCCAGCGCCTGATCGATAAACGCCATCAGCTGCTCGGCATGACCGCGGCCGATATCGGCGCCGGCGGAGGCCAGAACCGTGTCAGTGGTACTGTCATAGATGGCGGCAAAGCAGCCCGTTCCAGCCGTATCGATGGCCAGGACGATCATGGTTTTTCAACTTTGATGGATAGTCGCGGCACGGATGAACGCTCGCTCAGACGGCTTCGACCGCCTGCACTTCGGGGATGAAATGATGCAGCAGGTTCTGGACGCCATGCTTCAACGTTGCCGTCGAGGACGGGCAGCCGGAACATGCGCCCTTCATGTTGAGGAAGACCGTGCCGTCACGGAATCCCTTGAAGGTGATGTCGCCGCCATCCTGGGCCACGGCCGGGCGAACACGGGTTTCCAGCAGTTCCTTGATGGTTGCGACGATGGTTTCGTCGCCTTCCTCGAAGAACTCGCCGTCCTGATCGCTTTCTTCAGCGCGGGTCTGGACTGCCATGACCGGCTGGCCCGACATGAAATGTTCCATGATCGAGCCGAGGATGGCAGGCTTCAGGTGCTGCCATTCCTGCGCTTCCTTGGTGACGGTGATGAAATCATAGCCGAAATAGACGCCGGTGACGCCGGGGATCGCAAACAGGCGCGAAGCCAGAGCCGAACCGGCGGCCGCCTCTTCTTCGTCGCGGAATTCCGCCGTGCCGTTTTCCATCACCACCTTGCCCGGCAGGAATTTCAGCGTGGCGGGGTTCGGTGTGGCTTCCGTCTGGATGAACATGTCTTTCTCCGCGTCGGCCGGGATCGCGTTCAACCAGCCTGTTTAGAATTATTCAAAAGAATATAGGCCGTTTGGGCGGCCGCTTCAAGATGTGAGGATCAGCGTTTCAACCGCCTCAGGATCAATTCCGCTGATCCTGCCGGCAAAGCTCAGCTCAGCGCGTCGATTTCCTCGTCCGTCAGAAGATCCGGTATGACGGTGACCGGAATGGGAAACGCGGCGGTCTTGCCGGCGATCGAAGAGACCAGTGGTCCGGGCCCATCCTTGGCGGAACCGGCGGCCAGCACCAGGATAGCGATATCGCGATCTTCTTCGATCAGGCTGTAGATCTGATCCGTGGCGCTGCCTTCGCGAATGACCATTTCCGGCTCGATGCCAATCGTCTCACGCACCGTCTGGGCAATCTTGGCAAGCGTTGCTTCAGCCTCGGCGCGCGCTTCCGCGCGCATGATGCCTTCGACACCCAGCCACTGCTGGAAGTCGGCGTCGGCGATGACGTAGAGCAGAACAAGACCGCCATTGGAGTTTTTGGCACGCATGCCGGCGTAATGAACGGCGCGGCTGCATTCCGGCGTATCGTCGATCACCGCCATGAATTTGCGGCGGTGACCTTCCAGTCTTGAGAGTCGTGTTGAAACCATGGCGCGACTCTTACACCCGATATTTCTGGCTGCAAGGTTTCTTTTGCGGCGAATTATTGCAGGAAGCCGACGATTTCCCGGACCTGTTTCATCGTCACTTCCGCCCGTGCCCGGGCGCGCTCGCCGCCATCGCGCAGGATGCCGTCGATATGGGTGGTATCGTCCATCAGGCGGCGCATTTCGCCCGAAATCGGGGCAAGAACGGTGACCGCCAGATCGACCAGCGCCGGCTTGAAGACCGAGAACTGCTGGCCGCCGAACTCTTCGAGCACCTGCGCCTTGGTCCTGTCCGACAGGGCGGCATAGATGCCGACGAGATTGTCGGCTTCCGGCCGGCCCTTCAGGCCATCGACCTCGCCCGGCAAGGCATCCGGATCGGTTTTCGCCTTGCGGATCTTCTTCGAGATCGTGTCGGCGTCGTCCATCAGGTTGATGCGCGACAGGTCGGACGCATCCGACTTCGACATCTTCTTGGTGCCATCGCGCAATGACATGACACGCGGCGCCGGACCGCCGATCAGCGGCTCGACCATCGGGAAATAGGCATGCACCGGCTCTTCGCCAACCTTGATATCGATACCGTAATCGGTCCTGCGGATATGATCGCCGAAGTCCATGTTGAACTTCATGGCGATATCGCGGGCAAGCTCCAGATGCTGCTTTTGATCGTCGCCAACCGGCACATGGGTGCCGCGGTAGACGAGAATATCGGCCGCCATCAAGCTCGGATAGGCAAGCAGGCCGAGCGAGACCTGCTCGGCGTTCTTGCCGCCGGACTTGTCCTTGAACTGGGTCATGCGTTCCATCCAGCCAATGCGGGCGACGCAGTTGAATATCCAGGCAAGCTCGGCATGCTGCGGCACGGCCGACTGGTTGAAGACGATGTGCTTGTTCGGGTCGATGCCCGAGGCAATGAAAGCTGCGGCGATCGAGCGGATTTGGTTGCGCAAATCGTCGTGCACGAGCTGGGCAGTGAGCGAGTGGAGATCGACGACGCAATAGATGCAGTCGTTGCTTTCCTGCAGGGCGACAAACTTTCGGATCGCACCGAGATAGTTGCCGAGGTGGAGATTGCCTGTCGGCTGGACGCCGGAAAAAACGAGCGGCTTGAATTCTGACATTGTGTCCTCATTCGGGCTTGTGGAGGGCCCGGCCTCTTCTGTTGCTGTTGGCGGGCTTATGCACACAGGCATTGCGGCGATCAAGAGGCAGGTCGCCTGCGCCGGCGCAAAATCCACCCATGGTGACGCAACCGGCCGCCAAGACCTTGAATCCAAAGACCTGAATTGGAAATTTTTCCTCTAATATAATATCTGAATTACCAATGAAGGCAGCAATGCGGCACATCCAATTTATAGATCAAGAAGAAATTTCCATAAAATTGCTTCATTTCAGATGAATTTGCCAATTCGCCACCACAACCAGGTTCTCAGACCGAGCTCATCCGCCGCACAGTGCGCGTCAAGGGCGCGGGCGAACCGACATTTGCATGTGCCTTGATCCAAAAGTGGATGTTGAAGGCATATTGCCGAGGGGATTGTCATGCGAAATCTATTATCGCTCGCTCTTGCGTGCCTGCTTGCCCTTTCCAATTTCGCCATAGCCGAGGCCAAGGATGACCGTCCGCGTAAGGTGAAGCTTCCCGTGCACAGCAGAACAACGGCTTATGCCGTGCAGACCGTATCGGTCAGAACAGGCTGCTTTTCGCCGCGCCTCGAGGGTATTCTGGCGCATATCGCCATGAAAACCGGGCGCCGGCCGCTGGTGACTTCGGGCCATCGGCCCCGCGCGCATCGGGCAGGTTCGCTGCACCGGCATTGCCAGGCTGCGGATATCCGCGTGCCCGGCGTTTCGGAAAGCAAGATCCTCGCCGCGGCGAAAACCGCGCCGGGTATTGGCGGCATCGGCCGCTATTGCAACGGCATCGTCCATGTCGATACCGGCCCCAGGCGCCAATGGGTCCACTGCGGAAAATCGAACCGTGGTTTTCTCAGCGCCAAGCGCCGTTCGGGAAGGCGGGCCTGAGGCCTGCCGCCGCCTCAGCTATCCGTGGGCGGCGGAGTATTGGCGGCACCCTTGCACTTGATATTGCGCCGGATCATCGACCAATCCGCGCCGCCGATCAGGAAAGCGATGGCGAAGTAGACGACCATCGATACGCCGATCAGAATTCCAAGTGCGGAGAGCTTCGCCCAGAACGGCGATCCTGACGCCAGCGAGACGGCAAAGACGCCGCGCAGATAATAGAGAACGCCGCCCATGATCACGGCGGCGACGACAAGCAGCGCCGTGCGGCGCAAGAGCGCCCATTCCCACGTCAGATGACCGCGGCGCAGCAGCGTGACGAAGAGCAGGACCGTGCTGATCCAGCCGGCCGTGGCTTCGGCAACCGCAATGCCCGGCGCACCGAGGCGGGGAAACAGCGTGAGGGCCAGTGCGCAGTTGGCCGCAACGGCAACGGCCGAAAACCGCATCGGCGTCTTGGTATCCTCGCGTGCATAAAAACCCGGCTGCAGCGCCTTGATCAGCACGAAGGCCGGCAGGCCGATGCCATAGATGGCAAGGATGGAGCCGACGACGGCGGTGTTCTCGGCATGGAACGCGCCGCGCTCGTAGAGCACCCGAATGATCTCGTCGGAGAGGATCCACAGGGCGAAGGCAGCGGGAATGGTCAGGAACAGCACGAACTCGATCGACCGGTTCTGCAGGTTTCCGGCTTCGCGCAGATGACCGCCCTTCAGCGCCCGCGCCAGTTCCGGCAAGAGCACGACGCCGACGGCGATGCCGACGACACCGAGCGGCAGCTGGTAGATGCGATCGGCATATTGCAGCGCAGAGATGGCGCCGTCCTGCGCCGAGGCAATCGCCTGGCCGATCAGCTGGTTGATCTGGGTGATGCCGCCGGTGATGGCGGCAGGCACGGCAAGAACCAGCAGGCGTTTGACGTTGGGTGTGAAGCGGGGAAACTTGAGGCTGATGCTCATGCCGGCATGGAGGACGCCGAAATAGACGACGGCGAGCTGCAGCACGCCCGCCACCAGCACGCCCCAGGAGAGATACCAGGCGGTCGCCAACGGATCGGCGCCGGTGTAGAGCGCATAGAAAAGTGCGCCGATCATCACGATGTTGAGGAAAATCGGGGCGACGGCGGCAGCGAAGAAATGGTGCAAGGAATTGAGCATGCCGCTCATCATCGCCGTCAGCGACATGCACATGAGATAAGGAAACATCACCATCGCCATGCGCACGGTGAGGCTTGATTTCTCGATATCATCGGCAAAACCGGGCGCGATGACGAAACGCACCAGAAGCGGCATCGACAGTTCCATCACGATGGTGATGAGCAGGAGCACCGTGAACAGCACGCCGAACACTTCTTCGGAAAAACGCTTGGCACCATTAATGCCATTCGCCTCGATTTCCTTGGAAAACAGCGGCACGAAGGCTGCATTGAAGGCGCCTTCGGCAAAGAGGCGGCGAAACAGGTTGGGAAACCGGAAGGCCGCATAGAAAACGTCGGCCATCGGGCCAGTGCCAAGCGCTGCCGCCATCAGTGTTTCGCGGGCAAAACCGAAGATACGGCTGCCGAGCGTGGCACCGCCCACGGTCATGAACTTCCTGACGAGACTCATGATTCTGCCTTGGCTTTTTTGGAACCGGAGACGGCGCGCGTGTGCTGCGGCGCGATCATGCCGGAGGGCATGCGGTCGCGCATCTCGTCCGCTTCGTCGGACATCACGGCCTTCAGCCGCGCGACGATATTGCTCTGCCGGGCCTCATTGGTGATCTTCTGGCCGACGAGGTCGGTGACATAGAACGTATCGATGACCTTCTCGCCGAAGGTGGTGATATGCGCAGAGGCGATATCGAGCGACAGATCGGAGAGCACCGCGGTGATTTCCGAGAGCAGGCCGGTGCGGTCGAGGCACTCCACCTCGATGACGGTGAACTTGTTCGACAGGCTGTTGCTGATGGTGACGGCCGGCGGCACCGTGAAGGCCTTGTTGCGCTTGCGGTGTTTGGTGCGGCTGGCGATCACTTCCGGCAGGCGCTTCTTGCCCGACAGCACGTCCTCGATCATCTTGCCGATATTCGCCGCCCGGCGCATCTCGTCATTGTCGTCAGGGAATTCGCGATTGACGAGGATCGTATCCAGCGCGCGGCCATCCGACGTGGTGAAAATCTGAGCATCGACGATATTGGCACCGGCCGCCGCACAGGCACCGGCGATCACCGCAAGCAGGCGCGGATGGTCGGGCGACAGAATGGTGATTTCGGTGATGGCGTGGAACTGGTGCGTGCGCACCATCGTCGCCAGCGCCCGGCCGGCCTTGTCGGCGTCGCGGATGAAGCGTGCATGGCGCAGCTGGTCTTCGAGCGGCACCGACAGAAGATAGGGCTGGTAGTGCAGCTTGGTATAGGTCTTGCGATCCTTCTGGCTCCAGTCGGATAGCGCATCGAACAGCACGTCGGCCGCATGCACAGCACGCTCCTTGCGCGGCAGATCGGAAAATCCGCCGGACAACAGCAGCTCAGTCTCGTAGTACAGCGTGCGCAGCAGCTGGCCCTTCCAGCCATTCCAGACGCCGGGGCCGACGGCGCGGATATCGGCGATCGTCAGGATCAAAAGCATTTTCAGCCGGTCGAGCGATTGGACCTTTTCGGTAAAATCGATGATCGTCTTGCGGTCGTTGAGATCGCGCGTCTGCGCAACCATCGACATGGTCAGATGTTCTTCGATCAGCCATGCGACCGTTTCGGTCTGCTTGGGCGTCATGCCGAAGCGCGGGCAGAGCTTGCGGGCAACCTTGGCACCGGCGGTCGAATGATCTTCCGGGCGGCCCTTGGCAACGTCATGCAGAAGAACGGCGACGAACAGCGCAGTGCGGTCCTCGATCGAGGGCATGAGCTTGAAGGCGAGCGGATGCAGTTCCTCGTCGCGGCCCTGGTCAATGCGCGAGAGAACATCGACGGCGCGCAGCAGATGTTCATCGACCGTATAGTGATGATACATGTTGAACTGCATCAGCGAAACGATCTTGCCGAATTCGGGAATGAACCGGCCAAGCACGCCGGCCTCGTTCATCCGCCGCAGAATAAGCTCCGGATTGCGCTTCGACGTCAGCATCGACATGAACAGCCGGTTGGCTTCCTCATTGTCGCGCACGGCCGGCGTGATCAGGCCGAGCGACCGGGTCACCTGCTTCAAGGCGGCCGGATGGAACTCCAGTCCGTTGATATCGGCGACATGAAAGATCCGGATCAGGTTTATCGGATCGCGCTTGAAGATGTCAGGACTGGCAAGCGCGATGCGGCCGCCGTCATCGACGAATTCCAGCGTGCCGGCGATCTTGCGGACGCGATGGGTGAAACGGCTCAGAGCGGCGGTAAACCCCGGAAGCTGCTTGGCCTGCTGGTCCTCAAGTGCTGCGCAGAAGATGCGGGTGAGATCGCCGACGTTCTTGGCCACCAGGAAATAGTGCTTCATGAAGCGCTCGACGGCCGTCATGCCCGGATGATCGTGATAGCCGAGGTTTTCGGCGATCTCGCGCTGGATGTCGAACGAGAGCCGCTCCTCCGCCTTGCCGGTCAAGAAATGCATGTGGCAGCGCACGGCCCAGAGGAAATCATCGGCTTTCTGGAAAAGCTCGTACTCCTGGCGCGACAGCACGCCGAGCTTGATGAGATCGGCCGAATCCTTCACCCGGTAGAAATATTTGGCGATCCAGAACAGCGTGTGGATGTCGCGCAGGCCGCCCTTGCCTTCCTTGACGTTCGGCTCGACCAGATAGCGCGTATCGCCGGCCTTGCTGTGGCGTTCGTCGCGCTCGGCCAGCTTGGCGGCAATGAAGTCGGGGCCGGTGTTCTTGACGATTTCGCTATCGAAGCGGGTTTCGAGCTCTTCCGCCAGCTCCTTCGAGCCGCAGATATAGCGGGTCTCGAGGATCGCCGTGCGGATCGTCATGTCGCCGCGCGACAGGCGGATGCACTCCTCGATCGTGCGCGTCGCATGGCCGACCTTGAAGCCGAGATCCCACAGGATATAGAGCATGAACTCGATGGCAGGTTCAGCCCACACGGCCTTCTTCACCGGCAATAGGAAGAGGAGATCGATATCGGACCCCGGCGCCAGCGTGCCACGGCCATAACCGCCGACAGCGGTGACTGCGATGCGGGTCCAGGGCTGCGCATTGGCGGCGTTGAAAACCTCGTTGAGGACAAAGTCGTGCAGCACGGTGATCAGCTGGTCCTGCAGCCAGGAAATCCGCTCGGCGCATTTCAGCCCGCTACCGTCATCGAGCAACAGTTCGCGTGCCTTTTCGCGGCCGGCCAGATTGGCCTGTTTGAACGCCGCCAAAAGTGCCTGACGCATCAGGTCGCGATGCTCCGCATGCGCCGATGCGATGAAATTGCACTTGGCCCTGAGTGCCGCGACATTCAGGATATCGGGAAATGACGTCTCATGTATGGTCATCAAAGGCCGACCGTCTTCCTGTCCGGCGGGATCTGCGCGCCGTTGTGTATGCATGCGCTATAGACCTTTTGCCCGGGAATGGACAGGTCTGTAGCGGTCAAGAATTACCAAGCTGCTTCTTCAGCGCATAAAGCGCGTCCATTGCCTCACGCGGGGTCATATCATCGGGATTGAGGCTTTTCAAAGCCTCCTCCACCTTCGACGGGCCCGCCTTCACGCGCTCCTCGCGGCGGATGGCCACCTGGAACAGCGGCAGATCGTCAATCAGCTGGCTGGCCGGATTTTTCCGGTCAGCATCCTCAAGCTTTGCCAGCACATCCTTGGCACGCGCGACCACGGATGCCGGCAGTCCGGCAAGGCGGGCGACCTGAATACCGTAGGAACGATCGGCGGCACCGGGGCCGACTTCATGCAGGAAGATGACGTCGCCGTGCCATTCCTTGACCCGCATGGTGGCGTTCGAAAGCCGCCCAAGCTTTTCGGAAAGCACCGTCAGTTCATGGAAATGCGTGGCGAACAATCCGCGGCAGCGGTTGCCCTCATGCAAGTGCTCGACGGATGCCCAGGCGATCGACAGACCGTCGAAGGTGGCGGTGCCACGGCCGATTTCGTCAAGGATGACGAGCGAACGGTCGGTCGCCTGATTGAGGATCGCCGCCGTCTCGACCATCTCGACCATGAAGGTCGAGCGGCCACGGGCCAGATCGTCGGACGCACCGACGCGGGAAAACAGCCGGTCGACGATGCCGATATGGGCTGACGTTGCCGGCACAAAGGCGCCCATCTGCGCCATGATGGCGATCAGCGCGTTCTGGCGCAGAAAGGTCGATTTACCGCCCATATTGGGACCGGTCAGCAGCCAGATCGCCCCATCGCCCTCGCCGTCATGCGGCGACAGATCGCAGGTATTGGCGACAAAAGCAGCGCCGGACTGGCGGCGCAGTGCCTGCTCGACGACCGGGTGGCGGCCGCCTTCGATAGCGAACATCTTCGACGTATCGACCAGCGGGCGGCAATAGGCCTGCTCCTCGGCAAGCGTCGCAAGCCCGGCGGAAACATCAACCACCGCAAGCGCAAGCGCCGCCGCCTTGATCGCTTCGGCTTCGGCAACGACCATAGCCGACAGCCTGTCGAAGGCTTCGAGCTCGATGGTCAGCGCCCGGTCGGCGGCGTTGGCGATCTTGGTTTCGAGATCGGAGAGTTCCGTCGTGGTGAAGCGCATGGCATTGGCCATGGTCTGCCGGTGGATGAAGCGGGCGCGCGCCTCGGGTCCATCAGTCATCGGTCCGGCATTGCCCTGAGTGACTTCGATGAAATAGCCAAGCACGTTGTTGTACTTGATCTTCAGCGACTTGATGCCGGTTTCCTCGGCATAATCGAGCTGCAGGCCGGCGATCACCCGGCGGGACTGGTCGCGCAGAGCACGCATCTCGTCGAGCTCGGCACTGGCGCCGTCACGCAGGAAACCGCCGTCGCGTTTCAACAACGGCAGTTCGTCGCCGAGAATGGCCGCCAGCTGCCGGACCATATCCTGCGGCAGCGCTCTCACCGCTTCAAGTGCTGCACCCAATTCTTCGGAAAGATCGCCGCGCGCCAGCAGGCCGGCAACCTCGACCGCCGACTGGCAGCCGGCAAGGATGCTGCCGAGGTCACGCGGACCGCCGCGACCGAGCGACAGGCGCGACAGGGCGCGCGGCATATCCGGCACGTGTTTCAGCGCCGACCGCAGGTCGCTGCAAAACGATGGCTGGTCGGCAAGTGCTGTAATGGAATCAAGCCGGGCGTTGATCCGTTCCGGGTCCGTCAACGGCGACATCAACCGCTCGGCAAGCAGGCGTGCGCCACCGCCCGTCACGGTGCGATCGAGCGCCTTCAACAGCGTGCCATTGCGATCGCCGGACTGCGTTTTCACCAGCTCGAGATTGGCGCGGGTGGCGGGATCGATGAACAGTGTCGAGGCGGCACTTTCGCGCTCCGGCGCGCCCAGTGGCGGACGTTCGGCGAACTGGGTCTTTTCGACATAGGAGATCGCGGCCGAAGCAGCAGCAAGCTCGGCGCGCGAAAAGCTGCCGAAGCCGTCGAGCGTCTTGACGTCATAATACCGGGTGACGCGGTTCTCCGCCGTGGCACTATCAAACAGCACGGCGGGTTGCGGAACCGCGACGCGACCGAGAACGTCGATCACCGGGCGCATGTCCGGATCGTGGAAGACGGTATCGGCAAGGATCAGTTCGCGCGGCTCGATGCGCAGGATGTCGGCCAGTAGCCGCGTCTCGGTGGTTTCGGCCAACCGGAAGACGCCGGTGGAAATATCGATCCAGGCAAGCGCGATGGCGGGCTCAGCGCCGCCGCGAATGCGGGCAAGCGCCATCAGATAATTCGATTCCGATGGCGAGAGTAGCTTGTCCTCGGTAATCGTACCCGGGGTGACGAGGCGCACGACATCGCGCTTCACCACCGATTTTCCGCCGCGCTTCTTGGCTTCCGCCGGGTCTTCGACCTGTTCGCAGACGGCGACGCGGAAACCCAGCCCGATCAGCTTCTGCAGATAATCGTCGGCCGCATGGACCGGCACGCCGCACATCGGGATGTCCTGGCCAAGATGCTGGCCGCGCCTGGTCAGCGTAATGCCCAGTGCCCGCGACGCTTCGACCGCGTCCTGGAAGAACAGCTCGTAGAAATCGCCCATCCGATAAAACAGCAGCGAATCCGGGTTGTTCGCCTTGATCTCGATGAACTGTTCCATCATCGGCGTGGCGGTGGCGCGGCTTTCCTCCGTTGCCAGTTGAACGGCGGTGAGAACCTCGGGGTTGCGGGTGATTGGCTCGGTCACAAAAGTCATGCTGATCCTAAAAAAGTGGTGCCACACTATTCATGCGCGTTTATAGAAGACAACAACAAAGCGGCTAAGGAGAGCCGTCACCCACAAAAGCTTGGAGGACCAATGCCCACAAACGACAAGAGCAGTCGCAACACGACCAGCGTAACGGACCAGGAAGCACTCGACTTCCACTCCCAGGGCAGGCCCGGCAAGCTCGAAATTTCCCCAACCAAGCCGATGGCCACCCAGCGCGACCTGTCGCTTGCCTATTCGCCGGGCGTCGCCGTTCCGGTCAAGGCGATCGCCGCGGATCCGGCGACCGCCTACGACTACACGACGCGCGGCAACATGGTGGCTGTCATTTCCAACGGCACCGCCATTCTCGGCCTCGGAAATCTCGGCGCGTTGGCCTCAAAGCCGGTGATGGAAGGAAAGTCGGTCCTGTTCAAGCGCTTCGCCGACGTTGATTCGATCGACCTCGAAGTCGATACGGAAGACGCCGATGAATTCATCAATTGCGTGCGGTTCCTCGGCCCCTCCTTCGGGGGTATCAATCTGGAGGACATCAAGGCGCCGGAATGCTTCATCATCGAGCAGAAACTGCGCGAGATCATGGATATCCCCGTCTTCCATGACGACCAGCACGGCACGGCGATCATCGCAACCGCAGGCCTCATCAACGCGCTACAGCTGACGGGCCGCGATCTCAAGACCACACGGCTGGTCTGCAATGGCGCAGGTGCGGCAGCCATTGCCTGCGTCGAGCTCATCAAGTCGATGGGTTTTGCGCCCGAAAACATCATCATGTGCGACACCAAAGGCGTCATCTATCAGGGCCGCACCGAAGGCATGAACCAATGGAAGTCCGCGCATGCGGTCAAGACCGACAGGCGTACCCTCGAAGACGCAATGGACGGCGCGGATGTGGTGCTCGGCCTATCGCAAAAGGGCGCCTTCTCTGAGGCGATGATCCGCTCCATGGCGGAAAAGCCGATCATCTTCGCCATGGCCAATCCCGATCCGGAAATCACACCGGAGGAGGTCTCTATCATTCGCGACGACGCGATCATGGCCACCGGCCGATCCGACTATCCGAACCAAGTCAATAATGTGCTGTGCTTTCCCTACATGTTCCGTGGCGCGCTCGACGTGCACGCCTCAACCATCAACGAGGAGATGAAGATCGCCGCAGCGCAGGCGCTGGCAAGCCTTGCCAAGGAAGACGTGCCGGACGACGTCGCCGCCGCCTACCAGGGCAACCGCCCGCGCTTCGGCCCGCAATACATCATTCCCGTGCCCTTCGATCCGCGGCTGATCTCGGCCATCCCGGTCGCAGTCGCCAAGGCTGCGATGGAGAGCGGCGTCGCCCGCAAGCAGATCCCGGATCTTGCCGCCTATGGCCGGCAACTGTCCGCCCGGCGCGACCCGATCGCCTCGACGCTGCAGCGCATCTATGAACGCGTCCGCCGCCAGCCGAAGCGCATCGTTTTTGCCGAAGGCGAAGAGGTGCAGATGATGCGCTCGGCGCTTTCCTATGCCAATCAGGAACTCGGCACGGCCATGCTTCTCGGCCGCGAGGACCGGATGCGCGAGACGGCGGAGCGTGAGGGCATCGATCTCGATCGCCCCGGCATCCAGATCGTCAATGCCCGCATTTCAAAGCGCACCGGTGCCTATACGGACTATCTCTATGCCCGGCTGCAGCGGAAAGGCTATCTGTTCCGCGATGCACAGCGTCTGATCAACAACGACCGCAATCACTTCGCCGCCTGCATGGTGGCGCTGGGCGACGCCGATGGCATGGTGACGGGCATCACCCGCAACTATTCCACCGCGCTCGACGACGTGCGCCGCTGCATCGACCCGAAGCCCGGCCACCGGGTCATCGGCGTCTCGCTGGCGCTTTGCCGTGGCCGCACGGTGCTGGTTGCCGACACAGCGGTTCACGACATGCCGTCTTCGGAAGAACTGGCCGATATCGCCGAGGAAGCGGCAGACCTTGCCCGCAGGCTCGGCTATGTGCCGCGCGTGGCGCTTCTGGCCTATTCCACCTTCGGCCATCCTTCCGGCGAACGCTCCGAGCGGGTGCGCGAGGCGGTCAAGATCCTCGACAAGCGCAGGGTCGATTTCGAGTTTGACGGCGAAATGGCCGCCGATGTGGCGCTGAATGCCAAGGTGATGGAGCAGTATCCGTTCTGCCGCCTGTCGGGACCGGCCAATGTCCTGGTCATGCCGGCATTCCACTCGGCATCGATCTCGACAAAGATGCTTCAGGAACTGGGCGGCTCGACGGTGATCGGCCCGCTGCTCGTCGGCCTCGACAAATCGGTCCAGATCGTCTCCATGTCCGCCAAGGATTCCGATATCGTCAACATGGCGGCCCTCGCAGCCCATAACGCCAATAGCTAGGCCACCGCTTCTGAAACGCAAACAGCCCGCCCGGAAAAAAACGAGGCGGGCTGTTTTATGCGATATATCGAGCTTGATCACAATAAAGCTGAGTACGTTTTACGCAGTACCGGAAGCCTGATCAAAAACGTTCACTTGCATGTAAACTGCATTCAGAAGGCTGAGCTGCATAGATTCAGCTCGCGAAACGGCCGGCGTCCGCGCCGTAATAATTCAGGTAGCGGCCGGAGATATTGGTGATCGGCAAGACGATCAGCACGTCGGTGGTGCGAAACGCGTGATCAACCACGGCACCGTTGCCGACCATGGCGCCAAGACGCATATATCCCTTGATCAGCGGCGGCAGAGCGGCCAGCGCCTTGCGCATGTTGATGGCTTCGACCGGCATCAGGTCCATGGTACGGAACAGCTCGGGGCGGGCTGACACGTCCCACTCGTCGCGCACCACCATGTTGTGATGCAGGAACGACAGCGCCAATGCATGCTCTTCGGGAATGACGCCCGGAAACGAACCGCAGCCGAACATGGCATCGACGCCGTATTTCAGCGCATAGGCCCAGTTGCCCTGCCACAAAAGTTCTACGGTGCGCTTGGTGCGGTATTCCGGCAGGACGCAGGAGCGGCCAAGCTCCATGAAATTCTTGTCCGGATGACGCTCCAGCAGCGATCCGACGGAAAACTCCGAAGCCGAATAAAAACCGCCGGTGCGGACGGCGACATCCTGACGGAGCAGGCGATAGGTTCCAACGATCTGATCTTCCGGATCGCCATCGATCGAGGTGTCGAGCACCAAAAGGTGATCGCAGACCAGGTCCCAGGCATCGGCGTCACGCTTGCGGCGATCGGCGTCCATCGGAATCTGCGCCTTCATCTCCTCGACGAAGACCCTGTAGCGGACGGCCTGCGCGGCATCGATCTCGGACGCATTGCGGGCAAGGCGCGTCTCAAGGTTACCGATGCGGCCGAGTATGTCATGCGCCGGGGCATTGACGCCCCGGACGCGGGTCTGCGGCTGATCAACCGCCACAACCAGATCCAGAGTTTCGATTGTCATCGCGCGTCATCCTAAGTCGCTATGATCCTACCCGGCTTAAACCATGTTTCTGCGACAGGATAGTGACATTGGGGCGACAAGAAAACCGTCAAAATCATGGAGTAAGCAAGCGATCGATCTCGGCGGTCAGCACTTTCGGATCGGCGGGTTTCGACAACACAGCACTTGCTCCGGCCAACAGGAGTTTCTGACGTGTGCCGGGCTGCGTATCGGAGGTCAGGACGATGACCGGGACCGGCCTGCCGCCCGATTGACGCTCGTGCTGGCGAATGCGTTGCAGCATGGACATCCCGTCGCCGCCGGGCATATTGAGGTCGCTGATGATCAGTTCCGGCGCGACACCGGCGGCGGCCGGCGCATCGAACAGGGTGACGGCAAGCGCTTCGAAATCGGCAACGACGCGGACGGTGTGACCGGCCCGCTCCAGAACGGAACGCACCATGAAGGCATTGATCGGATCGTCTTCAGCCAAAAGCACACCGCCCTCGGCCGGCTTGTCCCGTAGCGCGGGAACCTCGCGCAGCACCGGGCGGTTGTCGTTGATGGCGTCGCGCACTTCCATTCCCTTCATGCGGCCGCGCAGAACCTCGACCAGCGATTTCTCCCGCAGCGGTCTAATCAGCCAGGCATGATAGCCATCCATCTGGTTGATCTGCCGGCCGTTGCGCTCTTCGGGATTGACGAGATAGGTCTTGCGCAGCTTCTGCTGTTCGAGGCCCGGCATCTGCGCCAAGAGCCGACGGAACTGTTGGGCATGGCGATGATCGACGATGATGTCGGTCAGCTGCGCCCCGCTCGACAGCGCCCGCACGGCGACGGCCTGCGCATTCTCGATGGTTCCGGCGCACTCACAGAAGCCGCCCAGCGTCCTGATCGTTGCAGCAAGCGCTGTGGATGCCGGGCCGGCCGGAGCCATGACCAGCACCCGCGAACCGCCGAGCACATCTTTTCTGGCAAGAGCGGCGATCGCAAGATCGCAGCCAAGGGCGGGGAAGCGGATTTCGAACGTGCTGCCTGTGCCGGGAACGCTGGAAACCGTCAGGGATCCGCCATATTCCTCCATGATACGCCGCGAGATGGCGAGGCCGAGGCCGGCGCCTTGAGCGCGCTGGGCACTGCCGCCGGCCTGCTCGAATTCGTCGAACACCCGTGCCTGTTCCTGAGCGTTCATACCGGGACCGCTATCATCGATGCGGATGACAACGGTTTCGCGTTCCAAAGAGGCGCTGACGAGCACCCCGCCTGTATGGGTAAACTTGACCGCATTGCCGACGACGTTGAACAGCACCTGACGCAGGCGCGCCGCATCGAAATCCATCAGGCCCGGGACGTTGGCCGCAACGGTGACGCCGATCTCGATCCCCTTTTCATGGGCGCGATGCGACAGCATCTCGACGACACTTTCGATCGTTTCGCGCAAGGGTTCCGGCGCCGGGCGCAATTGGAACCGGCCGGCCTCGATCGAGGAGAAATCAAGCAGGTCATCGACCAGTTGCACCAGCGCATGGCCGGACTGGCGCATGCCGGCGAGATAATTCTTCTGCTCGCTGGTCAGCCGCGTCTGGCTGATCAGGTGGCTGATGCCGAGGATACCCGACAGCGGCGTGCGGATTTCATGGCTGACGGTCGCCAGCAGCCGGGATTTCGCCCGGCTCGCATTCTCCGCACGGCGGCGCGCCTCCTCGCTCTCGCGGGCGATCCGGCTTTCTTCGGTGACATCGCGGGCGATGCTGTGCAGCATGAAGACACCGCTTGCCGGCTCGCGGGCGATCACGTCATGCCAGTCGAATATTTTCGCCCCCGCATCGGTGACGATGCGAACGCTGTAGTGATTGGAGCCGGAGGCCGGTTCGAATTCGATCCCGAGCGCCTCACAGGTCCGGCCTTCCGGCCTCAAGCATCCTGTCAGCCGGCTGAACACCGAATTGGCCTGGACGATCTTGCCGCCCGGCTCGCGGATGATGGCGATATCGCCGAGCGCATCGTGGATGGTGGAAAGAAGCTGCGACGTCTCGCTGCGCTCCCAGCGGGTGTCGCTGACTTTTTCTTCCCGAACCCGGCCCTTGACGGCGGCAGGCCTAACGCTGGACCGGTACCAGTCCCTGAGCAGCAAGGCGGCGCCAGTGACGCCAGCAACGGCAAGGCCTGCGGAGAGCAAGTAGAGGCCGGCATTCATGCCGGTGCCGAGAATGGCGACGGAGCCCAGAAGCCCGGCACCGGCCAAGGCCGGTTTCAGCGCCGGATAACGCGCTTTCGCCCCGTTGAAACCGTCTTGCGGCTTAAGCGAATGCGGATCATCTGCCAAGGGCGCACCGGAGAGGGGCGCACCGGATGCACGCCTGCTGTTCAGCGTGCGTTTCGGCGCGCTGAACTCGGCTGCAATCCGTTTTTTAAGGTTTGGCAGGTCGCTCATGACACCTGCCCTAGCATAGCAAGCGTTTTGATTGGCTTCAGCCGGTCCGTAAAATTTTAAGCGTCGCGCTTTTTCATCTGCAGGAGTTCGTCGAGAATGATCGAACCGGCACCGATCGTGATGAAGCTATCGGCGAGGTTGAAGACCGCAAAGGACCATGTGGCCGTGTGGAACAGCACGTAATCGATGACGTAGCCGAAGAGCAGCCGGTCGACGAGATTGCCGAGAGCCCCCGCAATGATCATTGCATAGCCGAGATGCGCAAAAAACCGGTCGTTCGGCGTGCGACGCCAGAGCCAGATCACGAAGGCAACCACGACCAGCCGCATGCTGACGATGAACCAGCCTTCCATGCCCGACAGCATGGAGAAGGCGACACCGTAATTGTAGGTGCGATAGAGCGCCAGCATCGGAATGACCGGCACGGCCTGCTGAAACGGCAGCCAGGTCTCGACAGCAACCTTGATCGCCTGATCGAGAAGCAATGCCGCAACAACAAGAATAACAATCGGCAGCGGGCGCGAAAAAAGGGCAGTCTTTTCCATTAGGTCCTGTCGTCCAGCGTCAGCAGATGACGGCGTGCCTCGAACAGCATGATGCCGGTGGCAATCGCCAGATTAAGCGAATCGGCCCGGCCCTGCTGCGGGATACGGGCGAGTGCGGTTGCTTCCCTGGCAAGCTCCTCGGGTAGGCCGGCCTGCTCATTGCCCATCAGAAGCACGACCGGCTTCTTGCGGTAGTCGATGGTCCGGTAATCGACGGCGCCGGCGAGATGGGTGGCGGCGAGTTGCACGCCGGCGGCCTTCTGCCATTTGACGAACTCGGCAACAGTGGCGCGCATGAGTGGCATGGCGAACACCGAGCCCATGGTGGCGCGCACCGTTTCCAGCGAAAACGGATCCGTGGTCTCGCCGACAAGAATGACGCCGGAAGCGCCCGCTGCATCGGCGGTGCGGATGATGGTGCCGAGATTGCCGGGATCGCGGACGCGGTCGAGCGCCACATAGGTTTCGCCGACAACCGGCTTCACGTCGCGCAGATGGGCATAGCGCTGTTCGAAGACACCGACGACCATCTGCGGATTGTCGCGGCGGGTGATTGCCGACAGTACCTTCTCGCTGACTTCAAGGACGAGCCCGCCGGTGGCGACCGTCTTCAACGCGACCTGCTCGACCTGCGTCTTGCCCTTGGCCGCCTTGGCGTAGACCAGCGTCTTGATGGTCCAGCCGAGATCCAGCGCATCGATGACCAGCTTCAGGCCTTCGGCGATGAAGGAACGGGTTTCGTCGCGCTCCTTCTTGTTGGCGAGCGCCTTGATATCCTTGATGATCGGATTGGCAAGGCTGGTGACTTCCTTGACCTGGCCGACGCGCCGGGGACCCTGATCGCGATGATAGTCGTTCATTTCGGCACCCAACGGCTGAAGAGAGAGGTGGAAAGCGCGCGGCCGGGCTGATTGCCGTCAAGCCCGCCTTCGCGCAGGATCAGTTCGCCCGATTCCACCGCGCCGCCGCGTCCGCGCATCGTCTCGCGCATCAGCTCGTGGATGGAATAGAAACTTGCGCGGATCGAATAGGCGGTCAGTACCAGCCCCCTGGCGTCCGGCGACAGGATTTCGCGGCAGATGTCCAGCATCAAAGCGAGATGATCGAAGAGCTGCCAGACCTCGCCATTGGGGCCGCGTCCGAATTTCGGCGGATCGGTGAGGATGATGTCGTAACGGCTGCCGCGGCGCTCCTCGCGCTGGATGAACTTCATCGCATCCTCGCAGATCCAGCGGATCGGCAGATGGTCGGCGCGTCCAAGCGCCTGGTTTTCGCGTGCCCAGCCGATTGCCTTCTTGGAGGCATCGACATGGGTGACCTCGGCGCCTGCCTTTGCGGCGATCAGCGAGGCGACGCCGGTGTAGCCGAACAGGTTGAGCACCTTCAGCGGCCGGCCGGCTGTCTCGATCTGCTCCTTCATCCAGCTCCAGTGGGCCAGCTGTTCCGGAAAGACGCCGACATGGCGAAACGCGGTAAAACGGCCGTAGAACTCGGCATCGAGGATCTGCATCGGCCAGGTCTCGCCGAGTGCCTGCCTCGGGAAGCGCCAGCGTCCCATGCCGTCTTCGTCGGTATCGCCGGTGAAAATCGAGTCGGCATTGTCCCAGACATGCGACGGCAGCGTTTTCGGCCAGAGCGCCTGCGCCTCAGGACGGACGATCCGGTAGGGGCCATATTGTTCGAGCTTCAGGCCATCGCCGCTATCGATCAGGTGATAGTCGCGCGCGCCCTTGGTCTCGAGAATGATCGGAATGCGCTCATCCGGCTTGTCGCCGGCGCGGATGCGAACCTCGGCGCGTGGCGCAGCGTCGGACGCGGCCGGCTTCGGCGACGGCTTCTCCACGAACGCCTTGCCCACAGGCCGGGCGTCAGCGCGGCGTACCGCCTGAGGTTTGGATTGCTGGGGCTTGGACTGCGGCGGCCGGCTGACCGGTGCCTGTACAGCACGGCCCTGCACGCCGCGCGATGACGTTGCCGGTGCGGCTTTGCCCTTTGGCCGTCTCTCTTTATCTTTCACGCCGTTTCGTCCGTCAGCTGCTGTGGTTCAAAGGCTGCAAATAGCACCGCTCTTTCTCTTGGCAAAGCTGTTTCCGATCTGCGATACATTTGGACAGACACGATCAGGGAGGATCATCATGGAGATGCAGGGCGAAGAACGCATTGCTGCCGGCCGCGATACCGTCTGGGCAGCGTTGAACGATCCCGACATTTTAAGACAGTGCATTCCCGGCTGTCAGTCGCTGGAGATGAAATCGCCGACCGAGCTCTCCGCCAGCGTCAAGATCAAGATCGGCCCGGTTTCGGCGTCTTTCGCCGGCGACGTCGTACTGTCGAACATCAACGCGCCGAAGAGCTATACGATTTCCGGCGAGGGCAAGGGTGGCATTGCCGGCTTTGCCAAGGGCGGTGCCGATGTCGTTCTGACGGAGGACGGCGGCGAGACCATTCTGGTCTATGAGGTCAAGGCCGAGATCGGCGGCAAGCTGGCACAGCTCGGCTCGCGGCTGGTGGGCTCCACCGCCAAGAAACTTGCCCAGCAATTCTTTGCCGACTTCAATGCCGCCGTTTCGGAGCACGCGGCGGCAAACAGCTGAACAGGATTACTTGGAGGAGGCCGGAAGCAGCGTCTGCGAGGCCATGGTTTCGGCGCGGGTGCGGTGCTTTTCGGCTTCCGCGTGCCATTTTACCGCTTCATGCGCTTCGTTGCGGGCGCGCTTGCGGTACTTGCCCTGTGTGAACCATGTGGTCAGCGAACCGACGATCATGCCGAAGATCACCGCCAGAAACAGGAAGACGAAGAATGGTGCGGACGCCGACAGGACGCTGTCGGTGGGATTGAACGGATTGAGTGCCAGCGTCACCATCTGCCGGTTTGCCACCGACAGCACGATGAGAATGATGGCGACCGGAACCAGCACCACGATATTCAAAAGCTTCTTCATCATCATCCCGTGTCTCCGTCATGCCGCCTGCCCGGCGCTATCAGCCCGGGCAGATCACCACGGCTCATTCATCATCTTCGTCGTCGGCGCCAGGATTAAGGCGCTCGCGCAATTCCTTGCCGGTCTTGAAGAAGGGAACCCATTTTTCCTCGACGAACACGCTGTCGCCGGTGCGCGGGTTGCGGCCGGAACGTGAAGGCCGGTTTTTCACCGAAAACGCGCCGAAACCACGAAGTTCGACCCGATTTCCGCCAGCAAGAGCGTCAGTAATTTCGTCGAGAACCGCGTTGACGATGTTTTCGACGTCACGGTGATAAAGATGCGGATTGCGAGCCGCTACAATCTGCACCAATTCTGACTTGATCACTGTCGCCCCCTCTTGTGAATTTATATGTGATCTTAAAGCGTTAAGCCCATCGGACTGGCTTGTCCACCTCTTGTGCGGGATGCTTGGCCGTTTTCAAGCCTGCAAAAAGGGAAGGCAAGCGGTCATCGGGTGTTTTCAATCGCCGCCAACCTGCCAAACGGAAACCAGACCGTCAAGAAACAACTTGTCCCGGCCCAGATTTTCAAGGGCGCCAAAAGACGGAAAAGCGTCATATCCCAAGGATTTGACCAGCGCAGCGGCGGCCGATCCAAGCCCAAACGGCAACGACGAACTGGGCGCTTTCCACTCGATAACGTCCAACCCCTTGCCGACCTTGCGGCTATCGAGGAAGGCGCGGATCTCGTCCTCGCCACCAAGCTCATCGACCAGCTTCATCTGCAGTGCCTGGCGGCCTGTGAAGATGCGCCCGTCGGCAATCTGCAAGGCCTCTTCACGCGGCATCTTGCGGCGATCGGCGACGAGATCGACGAACCAGTTGAAGCTGTCATCGATCATCGCCTGGATCACCACCTTGGCCTCGTCGCTCGGCGGATGGAACGGGGACGGCTCGGCCTTCAGCGGCGCCGACTTGATCTCCTCAAGCGACACGCCGATCTTGTCCATCAGGGTTTTGATCTGCGGATACTGGAAGATGACGCCGATCGAACCGGTGATCGAGGTGTCGCCGGCCACGATGCGGTCGCCGGCAAGCGCAATCATGTAGCCGGCCGAGGCAGCCAGCGTGCGCACATTGGAGACGACCGGCTTCTTCGCCGCGACCTTGCGG
Source organism: Pararhizobium sp. YC-54 (assembly GCF_025847205.1). Taxonomy (GTDB): domain Bacteria; phylum Pseudomonadota; class Alphaproteobacteria; order Rhizobiales; family Rhizobiaceae; genus Pararhizobium. The sequence continues at coordinate 163,870 of NZ_JAOYTH010000006.1, forward strand.
ATGGCCTTGAACAGCACCTCGCCGCCATAGGTAGTCCCGCCCGGCGAGGAAATGGTGACGACCAAGGCCTTGACCGCGTCTGTTTCGGCGATGGTGTTCAGCCTCTCCAGCAGTTCGCGATCATCCTGGATGATGCCGGAAATGTTGACGCGGGCGATATGCGGCTGGCTGAGCCCCGCCATTTTGCCCGCATCGGAATAGAAATAGACGGCGACGCCCGCGCAGAGCACGAGAGCAATGGACACGAGCCGCCAGAAACCGAGTTTCCGCCGAAGCTGGCGCCGATCGGCGATGGCAAGCTGATCCATGATCTTTCCTCCTCTTCAAGGGCCACAGGGACACATCGTCCCTTACAAGAAACGCACGATTCAATAGCCGCAGCGCGGTCATGTTGTAACCCGGCTTGAACAAAATTCGCGCCTCCATTGTCGTGGAACAAAAAAATCTCCATATTCGCCGTCATTCACATCGCTTGGCAGGCATGGCATACGCGCTTTCGCGCCGCGATGTATTTTGGATAACGGATTTATTTCATGCTGAATGACGTGCAATTTTCCGGCGCCCTGCCGCATTCAGGGCCGGTTCTCGCCGACGCCTATACCGTGGCTGCGCGCCATTCGCGCCGGGTCAGGCGGCTGAAAATCGTATTGCCCCTGATCGCGGTGCTGATCGGCGCCATTTTCGTTGCCGTTTCCGTGGTGCGGGCCTTTCTGCCGGAAAACCTGCAGATCGAGAACGCGACGATCGAGAACGGCAAGATCGTCATGCAGAACCCGGCGATTTCCGGACGCAACAAGCAGGACATCAGCTATTCGATGAAAGCAGCGCGGGCGCTGCAGGACATCGCCAATCCGGACATTATCACCCTTGAGACGATCCATGCGGAAATGCCCGTCAACGACACGCTGATCGCCACCGTCGAAGCGACCAGCGGCATTTATGACCGCGGACGCAATACGCTGGATATGAACGCCCCCTTCAGCATCACCATGAACAATGGGCTCATCGCCGATTTCGAAGCTGCCTATCTCGATATCAATGCTGGCGAGATGGAAACGAAGAAGCCGATTGCAATCAGCATGAACGGCGGTTCCATTGTTGCACAGTCGCTGAGAATGACGGATAAGGGACGCATTGTTACATTTGAGGGCATGGTGAAGGTCGTCGTCGACCCCAAAACCATCCGTAAAACCGCCAACTAGAAAACCGGTGCACATATGTCGGCCACTTCAGCCTTTTCCTTTCGGCTTGCCGGAACATTCATTCTCTTGAGCCTTTTTGCCAGTACTGCTGTCTCTCCTGCCGCCGCCCAGGCGACGACGAGCAAGATGAAGGGCATGCAGCTTTCCAATGACGAGCCGATCCAGATCGAGAGCGACAAGCTGGAAATCAAGGATGCGGAAAGCAAGGCCATGTTCGACGGCAACGTCAAGGTCGTTCAGGGAACGACGACGCTGCAGGCCGGAAAAATGGTGGTTTTCTACAAGAAGGGCGGCGGCTCGATTTCCGGCGGCAATGCCGAGATCGATCGTATCGAAGTGACCCACAAGGTGTTCCTGCAATCCGGCACACAGCAGGCGACCGCCGATACCGGCGAATTCAACATGACGGCACAGACTCTGGTGCTGAAGGGCAAGCAGGTCGTTCTGTCGGAAGGCAAGAACGTCTTTAGCGGCTGCCAGCTGAACGTCCAGATGGACACCGGCGAGGCACAGCTGGAGGCCTGCGGCGGCCGCGTCCAGATCCAGCTCGACCCGAAGTCGCAGAAAACGAACTGATGCAGACGCCGACGTGAACATTCCCTTTCTTCACAAACGCAAACGGGGCGGCAAGCCTGAAGTCGTCGCGCCTGCCCGCGCCGTCGACAAGGCGCGCTACGAAGGCACGCTGATTGCCCGCGGCTTGACGAAGGCCTATCGCGGGCGCCGCGTCGTGGATGGCGTGTCGCTGGTCGTGCGCCGCGGCGAGGCCGTCGGCCTGCTCGGCCCCAACGGCGCCGGCAAGACCACCTGTTTCTACATGATCACCGGCCTCGTGCCGGTCGATGAAGGCTCGATCGAGATCAACGGCAACGATGTCACGTCGATGCCGATGTATCGCCGCGCCCGCCTCGGCGTCGGCTACCTGCCACAGGAAGCCTCGATCTTTCGCGGCCTGACCGTCGAGGACAATATTCGCGCGGTCCTCGAAGTGCACGACAAGAACCGCGAGCGGCGCGAAAGCAAGCTCAACGAACTCCTCAACGAGTTCAACATTTCCCACTTGCGCAAATCACCGGCGGTTGCCCTTTCAGGCGGCGAGCGGCGGCGCCTGGAAATCGCCCGGGCGCTGGCGACCGATCCGACCTTCATGCTGCTTGACGAACCCTTCGCCGGCGTCGATCCGATCTCGGTGGCCGACATCCAGGCGCTGGTGCGGCACCTGACCTCGCGCGGCATCGGCGTCCTGATCACCGACCATAATGTCCGCGAGACGCTGGGCCTGATCGACCGTGCCTATATCATCCATGCCGGTGAAGTCCTGACGCATGGACGGGCCAACGACATCGTCACCAACCCGGACGTCCGCCGTCTCTATCTCGGCGACAATTTCAGCCTGTGAGGCGCAAGCGTTTATCGATGTGGTAAATGGCAACAGCGGTGGCAGGCAAAAACCTGCCGCTTTTGGAACAGGCCTCTTGACCGGGCGCCGGATTTACGCAATTTTTTTATGCGAGCAAGAATGCTGTAGCGCAACATTCTTTCGCGGCATCTGGATGCTCCTGCTTTCGACAGAGCCGCTCCGTATGCAAACGAGCCCGAAAACAGCCGTAATGGGCTGTTTTGTTCATTTTGGCGCCGATTGCATCAAAAATCCCCGGCGCTGCCGATATTCATCTTATTTCCCACTTTCGCTTGACCAAACCCCATTAATAAGCAATTTTTGGGCCAGTTGAAGAACTGGTACTTTCGCCCCTTGGAAAGATGAGGACCGGCTCGGAGAATTGAGGGGAGTTTCGCGTCCGAATGGCACTTTCAGCCAGCCTCTTTTTGCGTCAAAGCCAGACCCTGGCCATGACGCCACAACTGATGCAGTCGATCCAGCTGCTGCAGATGACGCATTTTGAACTGAACCAGTTCATCGAGCTGGAAGTCGAGAAAAACCCTCTCCTGGAATTCGCCCCCAACGACGACGCGCCCATCGGCACGGACCGGCACGGCAAGGACGACCTCCATATCACGCCGGATGAACGCAGCGACCGCGACAGTGCCGAAGGCTCTGCATTCGATCCGCTGGGCGACGTCTACGACAGCACGACTTCTGCGACCGGCGAACGCATGAGCGAACAGCTCGACGCCAATTTCGAGAATGTCTTTCCCGACGACACCGCGCCGCAGCGCGCCGACGCGCCGGAATTGCTCAGGCAGTGGAAATCCATGCCGGGTGGCGGCGAAGGCGAGAGCAGCGACGGCTACGACCTTGATGATTTCGTTGCCAACCGGGTGACGCTGCGCGATTTTCTCAACGAACAGGTTCCGTTCAGCGTGCATGGCGCTGCCGATCTGTTGATCGCCCAGCACCTGATCGACCAGCTCGACGAAGCCGGTTACCTGCATGCCGATATCACGGAGATGGCCGGACGGCTGGGCTGTGCCACGGCCGATGTGGCGCGGGTGCTCGACAGCCTGCAGCAGCTCGACCCGCCCGGCGTCTTTGCCCGCACGCTGAGCGAATGCCTGGCCATCCAGCTGCGTGCGCGCGACCGGCTCGACCCGGCCATGGCGGCGCTCCTCGACAATCTGGAACTGCTTGCCCGGCGCGACTTCGCCAGCCTGAAACGGCTCTGCGGCGTCGATGAGGAAGACCTCATCGACATGCTCGCGGAAATCCGCAAGCTCGACCCGAAGCCCGGCACCGGTTTCGAGGCGAGCCCTTCGGAGGCGATCGTCCCGGATATCGTCGTGCGCCCGGCGCCGGACGGCAGCTGGGCGGTGGAACTCAATCCCGACACGCTGCCGCGCGTTCTCGTCAACCAGACCTACTATGCGACTGTCTCCCGTCACGCCCCGAAGAACAGCGCCGACCATGCCTTCCTGACCGAATGTCTGCAAACCGCCAACTGGCTGACCCGCAGCCTCGACCAGCGCGCCAAGACGATCATGAAGGTGGCGACCGAGATCGTGCGGCAGCAGGATGCCTTCCTGGTCAACGGCGTCGATCACCTGCGGCCGCTCAACCTGAAGACCGTCGCCGATGCCATCAAGATGCATGAATCGACCGTCAGCCGCGTCACCTCGAACAAATACATGCTGACGCCGCGCGGGCTGTTCGAACTCAAATATTTCTTCACGGTCTCGATCGGATCGGCAGAAGGCGGCGACGGGCACTCGGCGGAATCCGTGCGCCACCGCATCCGCAACATGATCGTGCTGGAAAGCCCGGACGCAGTCCTGTCAGATGACGATATTGTCGATATCCTGAAGAAGGGGGGCGTCGACATCGCCCGACGGACGGTAGCGAAGTATCGCGAAGCGATGAACATCCCCTCCTCCGTTCAGCGCAGACGAGAGAAAAAGGCGATGGCCAAGGTCTCCGCCTGAGCGGTGCAAGCACGCGACCACAACCATTGAACAGGCCGGTTATCCCCGTTATCCCGGTATGCAAGAGGGTTCGAGCCTCATATTTCGGTTTTCTTAACTGTTTCGTTGACTCTCGCAACAACCGGTAGTATGAGGCGGCCGCAATGGGCACGGGCATAAAGCCTGCCGTAAGCATATCCCTTCCAAATCCAGGCCGTTCTGACGCAAAATTCTTTTGCGTGCGTGAAATGCTTGGATGACGGATGCGGTTGGAATAGACTGGCTGCGCAAATCACGAAAAGAGAGGAAACTCCATGAGTGTGCGTGTATCCGGTAAACATATGGAAATCGGCGAAACGTTTCGTCTGCGGATCGAAGACCAGATCGAACAAGCCGTAACCAAATATTTTGACGGAGGATATTCAAGCCAGGTCACTGTGGAAAAGTCTGGATCCCGTTTCAGCGCGGACTGCAAGATACACCTCGATTCTGGTGCGGCCTTGCAGGCAAGCGGCGAAGCGAACGACCCGCAAGCCGCATTTGACGCAGCGTCAGAACGGATTGCCAAGCGCATCCGCCGTTACAAGCGGAAGCTCAAGGACCACCACAATGGCAACGGCCATGCTGGATTTGCTGAAGTAGCCTACACCGTAATGGATTCAGTGCCCGACGAAGACGATGAGCTTCCGGACAATTATGCACCGACGATCGTTGCGGAGAGTTCAAAACAACTGAAGACGATGTCAGTCGCAAACGCCGTGATGGCGCTCGACATGACGGATGATCCCGTTCTGATGTTCCGTAGTCCTGGCAATGAACAGTTGAATATCGTCTATCGACGCAATGATGGAAACATTGGCTGGATTGATGCAGCCAATATCAAGGGCTGAGTGGATCCGTTCGAATGCCGGCTTGCCGGCATTCGAACGGACGCTTTTTTCCGGTGGTTTACGCATGGAAGACCGTTGACGGTCCGCCGGTAAAGCGCCGAGAGAAGGATGGATGGAGCCGCCGTCCGGCATTTTGCCGGGCACATGCGGCTCCTACATGCGAACGAGGACAAAAGAATGGCATTGGCAGGCTTGCTGCAGCAGAATGCGATACTTCCGGCCATGAAGGCCAATTCGAAGAAGCAGTTGCTTCAGGAATTGGCGGCAAAAGCATCCAAGATCACTGATCTACCCGAACGGGAAATATTCGACGTCATTCTTCAGCGCGAGCGCTTGGGATCCACCGGTGTCGGCAACGGCATCGCTATCCCGCATGGCAAGCTTGGCCATCTGTCGTCGATCGTCGGTATTTTTGCGCGGCTGGAATCGCCGGTCGATTTCGAAGCGCTCGACGACCAGCCGGTTGACCTTGTCTTCCTGCTGCTCGCCCCCGAAGGCGCTGGCGCCGATCACCTGAAGGCACTCTCGCGGATTGCGCGCGTGTTGCGGGATCCGGACATGGTTGCCCGGCTGCGGGCAACGGATTCAGCATCGGCGATCTATACCCTCCTCAGCGACGACCAGGCCTCCAACGCGGCCTGATCCAATCGCCTCAGTACAGTTTTTGCTGATTGAGGTGATCGATAAAAATGCGAAACAGCTCCGCCTGGCTGGAAATGGCCAGGCGCTTGTAGATGTTCTTGCGGTGGATGCGCACCGTGCCTTCCGAAATGCCGATGCTTTGCCCGATCGACGCATTGCTGTGACCCCGCAGGATAAGCCGCACGATGTTGCGCTGCTGCAGCGTCAGCCGGTCGGCGCATAGCCTGCCGAAAGCCTCCTCCATCAGATCATCCTGGCCAGCTTGCGGAAATACGCGGCTCGCCTCGCGCTTCCAGCTTGAGCGGATTGCCGCCTGTACGATCGGCTCATAGGCGCGCAGATTTTCCAGTTCGGCATCGCTGAAGCCGGAATGGCCTTTGACGCGCATCAGCGAATAGGTGGCCGTGATGCCGCCCTCCAGCGGCACGAGAAAGCCGATCTCCTCGACCAGCGATCCAGATTCCGTCGATACACACGGGTGGACCTCGCGCGAGGTGCTGAACTGGGTGTCGAAGAAATCATCCGGTGCGAGATCGCGCATCCGCCACAGCCCGGCCGGGTGACGATTGTTGCAGGCAACATAGAAAGGATCGAGCAGATAGGCGCCGCCGAGATAGGCGGCCCAGGCCCGTGGCGCCACATGCCGGGTGTAGCCGTCATGCAGCAAAAGCGGCCGCGCATCGTAGGGAAACACGAAGACCCCGGACAGATCGAAGACCGCCGCCCGGCGCAGCAGCGCATCGAGCGCCTCGCCGAACCCCGGCATCGAGAGACCGTCTATCAGCGCGGCGATCTGGCGGGCTTCATCTGGCAGCAAAGGCGGGACTTTCATTCTTCGGGTGATCTATCCCTTATGGGATATCGACAGCCCCGATTGCGTCAACAATAATCCTTGGAGAGGCAAAAGCACGAGGAGAACGGCAATGGCAGGCAGACTTTCCGGAAAGACCGCGTTGATCAGTGGAGGCGCCGGGGGATGCGGCCTTGCCGCCTCACAGCTCTTTGCCCGCGAAGGCGCCCGCGTCGGTATCGTCGACCTGCCGCGCAGCAAGGGCGAAGAGGTTGCGGCCGCGATCCGCGCCGAGGGGGGACAGGCTGTTTTCGCACCCGCCGACGTCTCCGTTTCCACTGAGGTCAAATCGGCGGTGAAAGCCGTCGAGGATGCATTCGGCGCGATCACCGTCCTCTTCAATCATGCCGGCATTCTGGCCGTTGGGCCGTTTCTCGAAACGGAGGAGGACGAGTGGGACCGGCTGATGGCCGTCAATGTGCGCTCGATGTTCCTGATGACCAAGGCCGTGCTGCCGGGCATGCTGGCCGCCGGTGGCGGCAGCATCGTCTCGACCTCCTCGATCTCGGCCGTGGCGGCGACGCCGATGGAGGTGCTCTACGACACGACCAAGGGCGCCTGCCACATGTTCGCCCGGGCGATTGCGGTGGAATTCCGCGATCGCGGTATCCGCTCCAACGCCGTCTGCCCCGGCTTCATCGCCACTGACCACGGCAAGCGCGAACTGGTGGGCCTTGCCAAATACGGCGTCGATGTTTCCGACGCGGCGATCGCCGTCCAGCAGGGCCGCATGTGTGACCCGATGGAAGTGGCGCAGGCGGCCCTCTTCCTTGCCAGCGACGAGTCGAGCTTCGTCAACGGCACGCATCTTTTCGTCGATAATTGTTTTACGGCGATGTGAAGAACAAACGGGAGAACGGGACCATGATGGAAGCAGGCGGGCATTGGCGCAACTGGGTGGGAAACCAATCGTGTATCGTCAGGCACCGGGGCGCACCCGACAGCGAGGCGGCTCTGGCGAATATGGTGCGTGAGGCGACCTCGAACGGGTTGAACGTGCGCTGCGCCGGTTCGGGCCACTCTTTCACGCCGGTGGCACTGACCAGCGGGCTGCACCTGACGCTCTCCGGCCTGCAGGGCGTCACCCATATCGACACGGCGCGGAAGCGAGTCTCCGTCCATGCCGGCACGACGATCAACACGCTGGGCAAGGCACTGAAGCGCAGCGGCCTGTCGATGATCAACCAGGGCGATATCGACAGCCAGGCGCTGGCGGGTGCGCTAACCACGGGCACACACGGCACCGGCCTTAAACTCGGCAACATGGCGTCGCAGATCGTCGGCATGCGGCTGGTGCAGCCGGACGGCAGCATTCTTGCCATCGACGACAGCGAGCCTGACATGCTGAACGCCGCCCGCGTTTCCATCGGCATGCTCGGCGTCATCTCGGAAATCACGCTGCAGGTGATGGACAGCTACAATCTGCATGAGAAGCTATGGCGCTGCAGCTTCGACGAATGCATGGAGCAACACGACGATCTCGCCGCCAGCCACCGCCATTTCGGCTTCTTCTGGTGCCCCGTGCCGGAAAGCCGCCATTGCTACTGCCTGCCGGATACATCCTCCGTCTCGACAACCACAAGTCTCTCCGATGTCTGCGAGATGAAGACCATCGACATCACCGATCGGCCGCCGATGGAGAGTGCCTTCGAGAAGATCGCCTATTCCTCGGAAATCTATCCGATCGAGTATGTGCCGAACTTCCACGAGCTGGAATATGCGGTGCCGGTCAAATACGGCAAGCAGGCCTGCACCGAAGTGCGCAAGCTGATGCTGGAGAAACACCCGACCTGCATCTACCCGATCGAATACCGCTTCACCGCCGGCGACGGCGGCTGGATCAGCCCGTTCTTCGAACAGGATTCGATCACGCTGTCGGTCTCGGGCCAGCCGGGCACGGACTACTGGAACTATCTGAAGGATGTCGACGATATCCTGCGCCAGTTCGGCTCACGCCCGCATTGGGGCAAGCTGCATTTCATGGGTAGCGAGGACGTGACGGCGCTTTATCCACGCGCCGGAGATTTCCGGGCACTTCGAAACAAGCTCGATCCGGAAGGGCGGTTTTTGAACGACCATCTGAAGCAGTTGTTCGGGTAGTTTCAAGCGTGTGGAGGGTCACCCCCCTCTGTCACTCCGTGACATCTCCCCCTCAAGGGGGGAGATTACAGAGAGCCCGAATTCTACCGACAGACGTTAGGTGAGCACAACGTTTGCGGCTCATCTCCCCCCTTGAGGGGGAGATGTCGGCGTCGCCGACAAAGGGGGATTCCGCGGCACAAAGCCAGCCGACCGAGCCTCAAACCGCCGGCGTTTCTTCCGCAGCCACGATCTTCGGGCCGCCCTTGGCGACGCCGACCATGGCGGGGCGCAGCACGCGTTCGCCGATGGTGTAGCCGGCCTGAACGACCTGGACGACGGTGTTGTTGGGGACTTCCGCATTCGGCACTTCGAACATCGCCTGATGGAAGTTCGGGTCGAACTTCTGGCCGACCGGCTCCAGTTTCTGGACGCCATGGCGTTCCAGCGCCGACAGCATCGCGCGTTCGGTCATTTCGACGCCTTCGATCAGCGCGTTGAAGCCGGCATCGCCTGCTTCGCGGGCTTCGGCCGGAATGGCATCGAGCGCGCGGCGCAGGTTGTCGGAGACGGCGAGCATATCGCGGGCAAAACCGGCGACGGAATAGGATTTTGCATCCTTGACGTCGCGCGCGGTGCGGCGGCGCAGGTTGTCCATTTCAGCGGCAAGGCGCAGATAGCGGTCGCGCATGTCAGCGGCTTCTGCCTTGGCAAGCTCCAACGGATCCGGCTCGGAAACGGCTGTGTCGACCTGTTCAGCGGCGGCTTCGGCATAGGCGGCCGCTGCTTCGTCCGCGTTCGCTTCAGCACCGTGTTTGTTCATATCGTCGGTCATGACGGTCTCCGGAATGTCAACATGTCTAGGATTTGGTGTCGATATCGAGCTTTGAAGCCGAAAAATCAAGGGTGCAATCAACCGCTGCCGGAAAAACCGGCCTTCTTCCGGCCGGTTATCGCGACAAACGTGACATCAGTTGCGCAGTATAGTCCACCATTGGCACGATGCGCGAGTAATTCAGCCGCGTCGGGCCGATAACCCCGACGGCTCCGACGATCTTGTCGTCGCCATCCTTGTAAGGTGCTACGATCAGCGACGAGCCGGAGAGCGAAAACAGCTTGTTTTCCGAGCCGATGAAAATCCGCACCCCCGGCCCGCTTTCGGCCAGGTTGAGGATTTCGATCAGGCTGTCCTTCTTTTCCAGGTCATCGAACAACATGCGAAGGCGATCGACATCCTCGGCACCGGCCAGTCCTTCCAGCAGATTGGCACGGCCGCGCACGATCAGCTGCGTCGGCTTGTCATCCGCCTCGCTGCCCGACCAGATGGCGAGGCCGCGCTCGACCAGGTCCTGGCTCAGCGTGTCGAGTTCGCGCCGCACGGTTTCCTTGACCTTCTCAAGCTGGCTGCGCACTTCGGGCAGCGTCTGTCCGGCGAGATGGGCATTCAGGAAATTGGCCGCTTCCGTCAGTTGCGAGCTGGTAACGCCGGCCGGAAGCTCGATGATGCGGTTTTCCACCTGATCATGCTCGCCGACGAGCACCGCGAGCGCCTTGGTCGGCGCCAGCCGGACGAACTCGACATGCCGCAGCACCGGATCGTTCTTGGCGGTAATCACCAGCCCTGCGCCGCGCGACATGCCCGACAGCATTTGGCTCGCCTCGGTCAGCAGCGCTTCAACAGGCTGGTCGCGGTCGGCGCGGCGCACATGCCGGTCGATCGAGGCGCGATCCTCGGCGGAGAGATCGCCCACCTGCATGAAGGCATCGACGAAGAAACGCAGACCATTCTGCGTCGGCAGGCGCCCGGCACTGATATGCGGGGAATAGATCAGGCCAAGGTCTTCGAGATCACTCATGACGTTGCGCACGGAGGCCGGTGACAGCGACATCGGCAGAATGCGCGACAGGCTGCGGGAACCGAGCGGTTCGCCGCTTTCCAGATAGCTTTCGACAATGCGACGGAAAATTTCGCCCGACCGCTCGTCGAGCGCCATCAGCCTGTCCCGCATTGCAGATTTGTCCAGCACCATTCGAACGCGAAACCCATATTGTCGAAGTCAATTGAAATATAGTGATCCCGGCCCGGATAGCAAAAGGGAAATTGGCCGGAAAGCCCGCCGCATAGCGGCTTTTCACTCTTTTAGAGCAAATGATTTCCCTTCCCCCGAACTTAGGCTAGAGCGCTTCATCTTCAAACGGAACCATTCTGCCGGAAGGAATTTCGGCCAGAACCAAGGAAGATGGCGAAGAGCGTAGCCTAAGCTACGGTCGAGACGGCGGCCGCCGGTAATGGCCGAAATTCGTCCGGCCCGAAGGGTTGGCTGAAACCGGCCGTCCGCAGCGTCGGCCGGCTTGCGCGATGGTTCGGCATCGCTCTGCGCCGGCCTTCTTACGGCCCGGCCGGTTTGAGCCAACAGAATTGCTTCCGTTTGAAGATGAAACGCTCTAGAAGGCTGACAAACATCACAGGAGTTCATGATGCGGCCCTCCGGCAGAAAAACCGACCAGATGCGCAAGGTTTCCTTCGAGCGCAACGTTTCCAAGCACGCAGAAGGATCCTGCCTCGTCAAGTTCGGCGACACGCATGTGTTGGTGACGGCAAGCCTGGAAGAAAAGACGCCGCCATGGCTGCGCAACAGCGGCAAGGGCTGGGTCACCGCCGAATACGGCATGCTGCCGCGCGCCACCGGCGAGCGCATGAAGCGCGAGGCAGCCTCTGGCAAACAGAGCGGCCGCACCCAGGAAATCCAGCGCCTGATCGGCCGTTCATTGCGCGCGGTGGTCGACCTGCAGGCGCTGGGCGAACGTCAGATCTCGATTGACTGCGACGTCATCCAGGCCGATGGCGGCACTCGCACCGCCTCGATCACCGGCGCCTGGATTGCGCTGCGCGATTGCCTCGCCTGGATGGAAGCACGCAACATGATCAAGGTGGAAAAGGTCCTGAAGGACCATATCGCTGCGATCTCCTGCGGCATCTTCGCCAACCAGCCGGTGATCGATCTCGATTATCTGGAAGACTCCGCCGCTGAGACCGACGCCAATTTCGTCATCACCGGCTCGGGCGGCATCGTCGAGATCCAGGGCACGGCGGAAGGCAAGCCCTTTTCCGAAGAGGAATTCGGCACGCTGCTCGGCCTTGCCAAGAATGGCATTGCCGACCTGGTGGGCATGCAGAAGCAGGCAATCGGGGGCTGAGGAGCTTAGCGTTCATGCGATCAATGCCCCTCATCCGCCCTATCGGGCACCTTCTCCCCGTCGTGACGGGGAGAAGGACCAGACGGCAATCTCGGTCGTCCCCTCTCCCCGCGCGCGGGGAGAGGGCTAGGGTGAGGGGCACGGCGCATGAGTGAACTGAAATTCGAAGGCGTTCTGGAGACGGCGCTCTATGTTGACGATCTCGACCGGGCGGAGGCGTTTTACGGCTCCGTTCTCGGCCTTGGGAAAATCAGCCGCGGCGGCAACCGGCATGTCTTCTTCCGTTGCGGCCCTGGCGTGCTTCTGCTGTTTAATGCGGCGGAAACGATGAAACCGCCGCCGCCGGATGGATTGCACGTTCCACCGCATGGAACGCATGGTCCGGGGCATATGTGCTTCCGGGTCGCAGCCGGTGATCTCGATGCCTGGAAAGAAAAGCTGTCGGGAGTCGGGATTGCGATCGAATCCGAAGTGCTTTGGCCATCGGGGGCCCGCTCCTTCTATTTCCGCGATCCGGCAGGAAACAGCCTGGAATGCGCCGAGGCCAGCCTCTGGGCTATCGACTGACACGAATGGGCGGGACCCGCCGGATGAGAAAGACGTCATGCGCAAGCTTGAAGACAAGACCCTGATCGTTGCCAGCCACAATGCCGGCAAGATCCGCGAAATCCGCGACCTGATCGGCCCGATGGGCTTCGAGGCCAAATCCGCTGCGGACCTCAATTTCGTCGAACCGGACGAGACCGGCATGACATTCGAGGAGAATGCCACGATCAAGGCGCTGGCCTCGGCGAAAGCCTCCGGCCTTCCGGCGCTTTCGGACGATTCCGGGCTCGTCGTCGATGCGCTGAACGGCGATCCGGGCGTCTACACCGCCAATTGGGCGGAGACCGCCGACGGCACGCGTGATTTTGCCATGGCGATGGAAAAGGTCGAGACCGCCATCCAGGAGGCCGGAGCCACGGCCTTCGACCGGCGCACCGGCCGCTTCGTCTCGGTGCTTTGCCTCGCCTGGCCGGACGGCCATGTCGAGTTGTTCCGTGGTGAAGTCGAAGGCCACATCGTCTGGCCGCCGCGCGGCACGCAAGGATTTGGTTACGACCCGGTCTTTCAACCGCTCGGCTACGACACCACATTCGGCGAAATGAGTGCCGAGGAAAAGCACGGCTGGAAGCCGGGTGACGCCGAGGCGCTTTCGCATCGGGCGCGGGCGTTCAAGCTTTTTGCAGAGACGTGCCTGAGTGCGTAAAGTGACGGCGTGGCAGGTTTCCGCGCCAGCAAGCAAGTATCGCCTAACCCAACGCGCCGTGCCCTGGCGCCTGAAAGACCCAAAACAGAATGGCCACTTTTTCTTCCATCGGCGACAGCAAGGAACCCGGTTTCGGGGTCTATGTGCATTGGCCCTTCTGTGCTGCCAAATGTCCCTATTGCGACTTCAACAGCCATGTCCGGCATCAGCCGGTCGACCAGCCGCGTTTCGTCAGCGCCTTTCTGACTGAAATGGCGGCGATGCGGCATATGTCAGGCCCGCGCACCGTTACCAGCATCTTCATGGGCGGCGGCACACCGTCGCTGATGAACCCGGCGACCGTCGAGGCCGTTCTCGACGGCATCGCCAATCTCTGGCACGTGCCCGACGGCATCGAGATCACCATGGAGGCCAACCCCTCCAGCGTCGAGGCGACCCGTTTCCGCGGCTATCGCGCCGCCGGCGTCAACCGGGTTTCGCTCGGCGTTCAGGCGCTGAACGACCGGGACCTCAAATTTCTCGGCCGGCTGCACAATGTCGAGGATGCATTGAAGGCGATCGGGCTGGCGCGCGACATCTTTCCGCGCATGTCCTTCGACCTCATCTACGCTCGCCCGAACCAGACCGTCGAGGCCTGGGAACAGGAACTGAAACAGGCCGTCTCCTATGCCGTCGATCACCTGTCGCTCTACCAGCTGACGATCGAGGAAGGCACGCCCTTCTACGGCCTTCACAAGGCAGGCAAGCTGATCGTGCCCGACGGCGAGCATTCCGCCGTGCTTTACGAGGCGACGCAGGAGATCACCGAAGGTTTCGGGATGCCGGCCTATGAGGTTTCAAACCACGCCGCGCCGGGCGCCGAGAGCCGCCACAATCTCACTTACTGGCGCTATGGCGACTATGCCGGCATCGGCCCGGGCGCCCATGGCCGCCTGACGCGCGGCCGCGACAAGATCGCGACCGCAACCGAACGCAAGCCGGAGGACTGGCTGCAGCTGGTCGAGGAACATGGCCATGGCATGGTCGACCAGGAAGTGCTCGGGTTTGGCGAACAGGCCGACGAGCTGTTGCTGATGGGCCTGCGGCTCAAGGAAGGCATCGACCTCGTGCGCTGGCAGGACCTGTCCGGCCGAGAGCCGGACCCGGACCGCGAACAGTTCCTGATCGAACACGGTTTTATCGAGCGGCTGGGCAATTCCCGCCTGCGCTGCACGCCGGCCGGCATGCTGATCCTCGATGCGGTGGTTGCCGACCTCGCCTGCTAAAGCAATTCCAGCAAAAGTGCGCTGCGCGTCCGGAATTGCGTAAAAACAAAAAGTTAGAGCGTTTTCGCGATTCGGAGAAAAGCGGAAATTCTCCAAGCTCTATTCGAACGCAGCGAGAAATTTTCTGGCGATGGTATCGAGCGCCGCCCGCTCGTCCGGATCAAGCAGCGCCGTCAACCGGTGCTGGTTGGCGACATGAGCTGTCACGGCCCGCTCGACCAGATCGAGCCCTTCCGGCTTTAACGCGATCAGCACGCTGCGGCGGTCTTTCGGATTGGTCAACCGCTCGACGAAGCCTGCCTTTTCCAGCTGGTCGATGCGGTTGGTCATGGTGCCCGAGGTGATCATCGTCGTTGCCAGGAGATCGCCCGGGGATAACCGGTAGGGCTTGCCGGACCGCCGCAAAGTCGCCAGCACATCGAAGCTCGCCGACGACAGGCCAAGCTCCAGGAACGTCTTATCGATCTCGCGGCCGAGGTAGGTCGACAGCCGCGCCAGCCGCCCAAGAAGGCCCATCGGCTCGACGTCGAGGTCCGGCCGCTCCTTACGCCACTGCGTCAGAATTCTATCGACATGATCTTCATCCATGGTTTGTGGTAGGCAAAATTCATCTTGACGTCAAGATAATCACTGTTATCGTGGCTTTATCTTGAAATCGAGATACTTCAAATGAAGATAAAATCCTCTTCCCTCACCGATATCGGCCTGACCGCCATCGCGCCCGCCATCTGGGGCAGCACCTATCTGGTCACCACCGAATTCCTGCCGCACGGTTATCCGCTAACCGTTGCCATGCTGCGCGCCCTGCCGGCAGGCCTCATCCTGCTGCTGATTGTCCGGCAGTTGCCACAGGGCATATGGTGGGCGCGCAGCTTCATCCTCGGCGCGCTCAACTTCTCGTTCTTCTGGGCAATGCTGTTTGTCTCGGCCTATCGCCTGCCCGGCGGTGTCGCGGCGACCGTCGGCGCCATCCAGCCGCTGATCGTCGTCATGCTGGCGCGGCTGCTGATCGGCACGCCGGTTAAGACGATGGCCATTGTTGCAGGCATTGTCGGCATGGCAGGCGTTGGACTGCTGGTGCTGACACCCGGAGCGGCTCTCGACCCTATCGGCATCCTTGCCGGGCTGGCAGGAGCGGTGTCCATGGCGTTTGGAACGGTGCTGACGCGCCACTGGGCGCCGCCGGTCACGAGCCTGACCTTTACCGCGTGGCAGCTGACCGCCGGTGGCCTGTTGCTGCTGCCCGTGGCCCTCCTGTTCGAGCCGGCCCTGCCGGTGCCGACCATGGCCAATGTGCTTGGCATCGCCTGGCTCGGACTGATCGGCGCCGCCTTCACCTATCTATTGTGGTTTCGCGGCCTCGCAAAGCTTGAGCCGGCGGCCGTCGCCTCGCTCGGCTTCCTCAGCCCGCTGGTGGCAACGCTGCTTGGATGGGGTGCGCTCGGCCAGGACCTGACGCCGCTGCAGATTGCCGGCATGGCCGCCGTGCTGGCGAGCGTGTGGCTTGGACAACGGGCGCAGATGGCACTGGGCCCTGCGGCGGCCCTCGTGGCGAAGCCTGTCAGCCCCTACGGCGCCGCGCGTCATTCATGACGCGCAAAGGTCGCTGTAGCACTTTAAGTTACGGCATAATTTTTCCGTAAATCGATTCCGATTTACGGAATTATGCAATAGCGGCCTTATCCCTCGCAGCCGCAGATCGGCGGGCGCGACGAACCCCATGGCAAGCACTGGGCGAAGCAAGGCCTGCCCCGCCCAGCCAGCCGGTTCCGCCGATGACCCCGAGCGTGGTCAAGCCCATTCGCCCTTGCGCATCACCGGAACCTTGGCGCCATCCGAGCGAATACCATCGATATCGACGTCGCCGGAACCGATCATCCAGTCGATATGGATCAGGCTGGAATTGCCGCCCTGCGCCGCGATCTGTTCCGGGGTGAGCGATGCGCCATCGAGGAAGCATTTCGAATAGCACTGGCCAAGCGCGATGTGGCAGGAGGCATTTTCATCGAACAGCGTGTTGTAGAACAGGACGCCGCTGGCCGAGATCGGCGAGGAATGCGGCACCAGCGCCACCTCGCCGAGACGCCGCGCGCCCTCGTCCGTGTCCAGGACCTTGTTCAGCACCTCTTCGCCTTTCGTCGCCCTGGCCTCGACGATGCGGCCGCCTTCAAAGCGGACCTGGATATTGTCGATCAGTGTGCCCTGATGCGACAGCGGCTTGGTGCTCGATACATGGCCTTCGACCCGCAGCGCATGCGGCGTGGTAAAGACTTCCTCGGTCGGAATGTTGGGATTGCAGGTGATGCCGTTCTTCGCCGTCGAGGCGCCGCCATGCCATTCGTGACCATCGGCGAGCCCAACCGTCAGGTCCGTGCCCGGGCCGGTGAAATGCAGAGCGGAAAAACGCTCGCCGTTCAGCCATGCGGAACGCTTGGCAAGATTGGCGTTGTGCTCGCCCCAGGCGGCAATCGGGTCAGTGACATCGACGCGGGAGGCGGCAAAGATCGCGTTGGCGAGCTTTTCAACGGCGACCTGCTCGGCATCGCCCGGGAACATCTGTTTAGCCCAGGCAGGGTTGGGATAGGAGACGATGTTCCAGTTGATGTCGAAATTGGAGATTTTTTCAAGCGCCGGCTTGTAGGCCATCGACATCGCCTTGTTGGCGCGCGCCACCTTGGCGGGGTCCTGCGCCGCCAGCATCATCGGATTGTCGCCGGAAATGGCAAGGCGTGCGGTATTGTTGCCAAAGGCCTTGGCCATGCCGTCGTAAAGCCAGCCGCTGGCCTTGTCGAAGCTTTCATCAGGGGCATGGGCGTAGCGGGCAAGCGTTGTTTCTTCGTCGGAATAGAACGTCGTCACCAGGCCGGCCCCGGCGATATAGGCATGCTTGGTGATCAGCCGCACCAGCGGCAGCGCCGCGACCGGCGCCGTGATCAGGAGATCCTGCCCGCGCTCGAGCCGAAGCCCCACCTTGATGGCGACTTCGGCGAGCTTGTCGAGTTTGACCGGATCGATGGCTTGATGGGCGGTGGAATGGAAGGTCATCGCATATCCTGCTGGCTGGTTTTTCCGAACCACAGATGTAATGCGGTTCGGACCAAAACAGAAGGCTTTTGCGATGGCCGCCGGTCAGGCCGCGATCTTGCTGTGCGTCAAGAGATAGGCGCCATGATGCTGCAGGAAGGCGATCAACCGCTCGGGATAATCCGCTGTTACCGCATCCACCACGCTCGGACGGACGGCAAGTGCCTGGCGCCAGAGATTGACGCGCGGTAACCCATCGAAGATGCCACTTGGGAAAAGCGCCTCGAACAGCTCGAAATAGCGGAACACCGGCGCAAAGACGGCATCGACCATGCTGAACTGTGCGCCGGCGAAATACGGCCCGTCTCCAAGTTCTTGCTCAAGCGTCGCGAACTTGGCTTTCAGCACCTGACGCTTGACCTCGAACGCCGCCGCATCCTTCGTCGTCTCGTAGCCCCAGAGATCGGCAAGGATGGAGGAACCGAATTCCATCCAGCCGCGATGCCGGGCGCGCAACAAGGGGTCTGCGGGATGGAGCGCCGGGCCGCCTTGGGTTTCCTCGAGATATTCGCAGATCACGGCGCTTTCAAACAGGATCGCATCGGCGCGGCCGCGCGGGACAGCCAGCAGCGGCACCTTGCCGAGCGGCGAGATACGCAGGAACCAATCCGGCTTTGCGGCAAGATCGACATAGGTCCGCTCGAAGGCGACGCCCTTTTCCGACAGGACGATCGAGGCGCGCTGAACATAGGGGCAGAGATGGTGACTGATGAGGGTAAGGACTTTCGAGTGCATGGTAAGGCTCCAGCTTATTAGATGCAGTTGCATATATTACCATTTGCCAATCGCGTCAAGATAGATGTAAATGCATTTATGTCTCTGGAAGCACCCCATGCGGGCCAAAAGCCCAGCGCCGATGTCACACAGGCCTGGATCAATTTGATGCGGGCGCAGCAACGCGTCCTCGGCGCCATCGAGCGCGACTTCAAGGATGCCGGAATGCCGCCGTTTGGCTGGTATGACGTGCTCTGGGAATTGGCGCGCGCCAGGGACGGACGGCTGCGGCCGTTCGAAATCGAGGAGCGGACGCTCTTGGCGCAGTACAATCTCTCCCGCCTGATCGACCGATTGGAAAAGGAAGGCCTTGTCGAGCGCCACACCTTCGACGATGACGGCCGCGGCCGCTGGGTGGTGATGACCGAAAAAGGGCGCGGCCTGCGCGAAACCATGTGGGAGGTCTATGGCAGATCAATCGCGCGGCATGTCGGCGCAAAACTACCGGAAGCCGATGCGGCGCAACTCGCGGGCCTCCTGTCGAAACTGGCCTGAGATCAGGCGATCAGGGGGGCCGCCACGGCGTTCAATGCCTTGCGTGCATCGTCAGGCGCCAGCCGCACCTGCAGCCCGCGCTGGCCGCCATTGATATAGACCAGCGGCTCGGCAAGCGCTGCCTCCTCGATCGCCGCCAGCACCTGCTTCTTCTGCCCGAACGGGCTGATGCCGCCGACGTGATAGCCGGTCAGCCGCTCGGCCTCGGCCGGCTTCATCATATTGGCCGACTTGCCGTGAAAGGCCGCCGCCAGCTTCTTCATGCTGACTTCACGATCGGACGGCACGACGACACAGACCGGCTTGCCGTCCACTTCCGCCATCAGCGTCTTCAACACGCGACGCGGCTCCTCGCCCAGCGCCTCGGCCGCCGCCATGCCGATCCGGTCGGCCAAGGGGTCGTAGTCGTAGGTATGAACGGTAAAAGCC
This sequence comes from Pararhizobium sp. YC-54, assembly GCF_025847205.1. GTDB lineage: Bacteria > Pseudomonadota > Alphaproteobacteria > Rhizobiales > Rhizobiaceae > Pararhizobium. The sequence goes on from NZ_JAOYTH010000006.1 coordinate 183,384, forward strand.
GCTCCGGCCTTGGCAAGCGCAAGCGTCGCGCGGGTGCTTTTCGACATGGTCTTCCGTCAATTTAAGCGAGACGGATCTCAGCGTTGGTGATCGCGATCAAGCTGGTCAAGGAGTTCAAGGCCTCGCTCTTTATTACCGCGCTCCGCCCTTAGCCGGAAGCGCGTTTCAGAATCGAACTCGGCGATCGCCTTGGTGGAAAACTCTTCGAAAAGCTTGTTGAGACTTGTTCCGCGCGCAGTCGCCAGCGCCTTCAAACGCTCATGCTGATCGTTCGGCAGCCTTATCGTCAATGTGCTCATCTCAAAATTCCCTTTCTGCCAGCAGTTCGCCGGCCGTCTGGATGGCCAGTTGCGGAAACAGTAGTTCGGCACGCGAAAAATCCCGTTTATTCGCCGTCACGATGACCGCCGCGCCGCCACCAATCGCCAACTCGATCAAATTCGAACCGAAACTATATTTTAAAACGCCGCCGCATACTTCTCCGGCTTGAACCCGGCGATCAGTTTTCCATCATAATCGAGCACCGGCCGCTTGATCATCGAAGGCTGGGCGAGCATCAGGGAGATTGCCTTGTCTTCGTTGAGATCCTGCTTGGCGGCGTCCGGCAATGCTCGAAACGTCGTACCGGCGCGGTTCAGAACGGTCTCCCAGCCGAGGGCCGCGGTCCAGCGCTGAAGCGCTTCGCGCGGGACACCGGATGCCTTGTAGTCGTGAAAATCATAGGCGACCCCATGGCTTTCCAGCCAGGTCCGCGCCTTCTTCATCGTGTCGCAGTTCTTGATGCCGTAGATGGTCACGCTCATGCTCAATGCCTTTTTGCCGGTCCTTGGTGCTGTGCGCGCGTTCTCTTGGAGAAAGTGCGGCAAGTTCAAGTCATAACGGGACATGGCAACCGCCGGCAACGCGGCGATTGTCCGCTTTATTCCACCTCAAGCTTGGAGGGCGGGATTTTGCCTGCAAGCCGCGTGAAGCCAAGGGCGGTGGCTCAGGCCTCGAGCGCGCCCGGTTTGCGCTCCGCCTTTGTCCGCTCGTCACAGGCGATTTTCATCAGGTTATCCCGGCGGCGGGCGAAGCGCTGCGAGGTGCGTGTGGCGACCAGGCCTGCCTGCGGGGCATGAATATCGATCGTGCCGCCCTCGATGCCCGGCGCGGTGATGATCGTGGCCAGCAGATCCCCGGCGGCGACTGTATCGCCAACGCCGCGGTGGAACAGCACGGCACCGGCCTGAGGCGCCCGGATCATCTCGATATTGTCGAGCGGCGTCACCTTGCCCTTGTACGGCTGAAGGGGTGCTACGGTGCCGTGAACGGCGCCGCGGCTGGCGAGGAAGCGCCAAAGCCCGTCGGCATCCTTGCGGGCCATATCCGGATAGACATCGCGCGTGCCGCGAAGCTCGACCGTTACCGCGAGCCGGCCCGGCAGCCGCTTTGCCTTTTCTGCAGTTTCGTATTTCCAGGCATAGCCGACAGCCTCCTCGAAAGCGCTGCTTTCGCCATCGGCGAGAAACACGGCTTCCATATCAAGCGCCGATGCCAGATCGGCAGCCTCAGGCCAGAAAGCCTCGTCGACATAGGTATATTGAACGGATTCATCATCACAATGCAGATCGAGCATCAGATCGGCACCCAGCGCCATATGCAGCAACTGCCGCTTCAGCTGCTCGACCGCCGGGTAGCGCTCGAGATCGTCGACCAGCGTCTGGCGTTCACCAAGCGGGATCAGCGGGAACTCACGATTGAAATTGGTGCGCGAGCCGAGATCGAAGCGCCCCTGCAGATCGCCGAAATGCGATTGCGCCGTGCCGATCAGATTGGCCTGCGGGACGATGGTGATATCGCTCAGGATCGCGCCATCGGCATCCGCCTGGCGCAACCGTTCACACAGGAAATGCAAAAGCGCCGTCCCCGGAAGCTCGTTGGCATGCAGCGCTGCCTGAATGTAGACTTTTGGCGCCTTGTCGTCGCTGCCCTTGAACCGGATGACCGGCATCCGCCATTCGACGCCCGGCGTATCCCCTTTGATGACGATTTCAGAAATATCCATGCCCGTGCCTCCCTGCGGTTTTCGGCGCTTATGCGGGTTTGGGCCGGTGGGCGCAAGGTGCCAAAAATTGCGGTTTGTCCTGCCTCATGACACCGCAACGGTCGCAAACGCAGAAACGCAACCGGCGCAGCTCGCAGCCTGCATCGCTGCAGGCGACGAGCCGCGAAGGAAGCATCAATCCAGCAGCGGCCAGCGATCGATATATTCATACTCGCTCTTGCCGACGAAACTGCGGATGAGAACGAACTCGCGGGCGATCCATCTGATCGGTTCGGCGAGCATATGCTCGGGAACAGGCGTTTCGTCGTAAAGGACCGTCATATGCGGCATGAAGCGCGGATTGTAGGTGAAGGTCAGACCCACGGCCCACATTTCCTTGGCGAGCTGCACATGCAGATCCATCATTTCCTCGCTGCGCACCGCATTGGCCAGCACGACCGCCTTGGCGTTCGCGAAGGACATGGCGCGATCGAACACCACCTCGAACGGCATAGCCCTGACGGTGGCCATCGCCGCCGAGACGGCAAAGACGATATCGTCCGGAAAATCCGGATATTTGCCGATGGCATTGAGCGAGACATGCATCAGCTCATGCGGCCGCGGATCTTTCGACAGGCCGAAGCGCTGAGCCACGCCCCTGCCAATATCGACCGCCTGCAATGCAACCTCCCGTTCAGGCACGATGGCAAGGAACAGGTTGCTCTTTCCAAGATCGTCGGCATGTTTCTGGCGGGGCTTGAGCCCTGCGCCGCCATGGCCGAATGAAAACGACTTCTGTTCACTGCGCACGACCTCATTCCCGGCTTTTCCAAGCATGGCAGACCTCATCTCTTTTTGGATGTCGCCAGTATACCCGAGTCGAAGGTGAGATCAAGAACAAAACAGGAACATTATGAATTTATTCCCACCAACGATGGTGGATCGCAACGGCGCCCGCACCAAATTGGTGCTGCGGCAAACACCCGGCGTTCGTCTTGCGCCTCGGCATGCGGCCGGCAAGAAACGGGTGGCGGTTGCCGTAAAACTGAGCGAAAGTCATCCCATGATCTACGCCTATAAAATCGTTCCCTCGCCTGTCGGCAACCTTGAGCTTGTCGCGCGCGGAAACTGTCTAACCGCCATCCTTTGGGAGAAGGATAACCCCGCGCGCGTGCGGCTCGGAGAAAGGTTGGAGAGCGCCAATCACCCTGTTCTGATGGAAACAGAACGGCAGCTGGGAGAATATTTCGCCGGCAAGCGGACGGTTTTTACCGTCAGCCTGGATATGGCGGGTACCGGGTTCCAGAAGAAGGTTTGGGATGCGCTTTTGGCGATCCCCTTCGGTCAGACGCGGACCTATGCCGACATTGCCCGCCAGATCGGCAATCCCAAGGCATACCGTGCCATGGGAGCAGCCAATGGCAGGAATCCGGTGTCGATTATCGTTCCCTGCCACCGCGCCATCGGGTCGGACGGCCAGTTGCACGGCTTTGCCGGCGGGTTGGATGCCAAACGATATCTGCTGGCGCTGGAGAGCAGCCGTCTCAACGCGGCGGCTTGATCGACTGCGGATCATTTTTTGCCCCCCGTTTCTTGCGGGGGAATGAAAGGAATGGAACAATGGCAACGAGAGCACAGACCTATCACGTTTTCGCAACGGCCGGCGGCTATTGCGGCATTGCCTGGAACGATATCGGCGTCACGCGGTTCCAGTTACCGACGCGAAGTGCTGAGGCGACCGAACGAAACCTGCGGCGCCGCGTGCCCGCGGCCGAACGCGGCACCCCGACACCGGCGATCGGCGAGGTCATCGCTGCGGTCCGGCGTTATTTTGATGGCGAAAATATCGATTTCTCAAGCGTAACCCTCGATCTCGACGGTCAGGACGAGTTTTTCCGGCAGATCTACCAGGCGCTTCGCCGCGTCGGCTGGGGCAGCACGACCACCTATGGCAGCCTGGCAAAGGCGCTTGGCGCCGGGCCGCAGGCAGCCCGCGATGTCGGCCAGGCGATGGCCAGGAATCCGGTACCGTTGATCATCCCGTGCCACCGGGTGCTTGCCGCCGGCGGCAAGGTCGGCGGCTTTTCCGCCCCCGGCGGCGCAACGGCCAAGGTGCACATGCTGGAACTGGAAGGTGTTCGCCTCGCAGCCCCGGAGCCGGCGCAACAATCGCTGCTTTTGTGAATGAGAACAAGGCGATGGCTGGATAATCGCTCGTGGTTATCGCAGCGAAACGCCCAGCGTTTGACTCCGCCAGCCAAAAGCGCAATACTTCACCACATGGTGAAGTATCAAGCATCAGCTATGGACCGCACATTCGCCGCGCTCGCCGATCCCACCCGGCGGCACGTTCTGCTGCGGTTGAAGGAAGAGCCCGGACTTTCGGTGAGCGAACTCGCCCGGCCGTTTTCGCTGAAGCTTCCTGGAATGATGAAACATCTGGATGTCCTGTCCGATGCAGGATTGATCACACGGACAAAATCCGGTCGCACCGTGTCGGTCAACCTTTCGGTTGGGCCGATGCAGGAAGCAATGGAGTGGCTCAAACGGTATGAACGCCTCTGGACGGCCAGTCTCGATCGCCTTGTTGCGCTCGTGGAAGAGGATGACGAGCGATGACCAAGATGTTGCCGAGCGTGACCATCGTGCGCAGGATAAAGGCATCACCCGCCAAGGTCTGGGCGGCGATCACACAGCCCGAACTCATGATCCAGTGGTGGGGTCCGGATGCGGGGCCGACGCTCCGCGCCGAGGCTGACGTCCGGCCTGGAGGCCGCTTCAGCGTCGTGTTCCGGCTGCTGAATGGCGAGGAGCACAACCCCACCGGAGTTTATCGGCAAGTCGTTCCTGAGGAGAAGCTGGTTTTCACCTGGGAATGGCCGGGAATGCCGGAACGCGAGTCGCTGGTCACGTTCCGGCTGCTGCCGTTTGAAGGCGGCACCGAACTGACCTTGATCCACGAACATCTCCCCGACGAAGAGGCGCGTAAAAGTCATGAGGAAGGCTGGAGCGGCCTCCTCGACAAGCTACCCGTTTTCCTTGGAGTTTCCCAATGACCGACCTTGTTCTCACGACCTTCGATTGGGTTCCCGAACTGCCGCGCGGTTATGTGCGCGACATCCGGGTGCGCTGGGCCCTGGAGGAGGCAAGCCTGCCCTACCGGGTCGAGAGCGTACCCTTTGGCGACCGGAGTGCCGAGCATTTCGCCCACCAGCCCTTCGGCCAGGTGCCGTGGCTGACCGATGGAGACATCTCGATCTTCGAAAGCGGCGCGATCCTGCTTCATCTCGGCGAGCGCAGTGACGCGCTGATGCCTGCCGATCCGCATGGTCGCAGTGATGTTAAGGAATGGCTGTTCGCGGCGCTCAATTCTGTCGAGGCAGCCAGCCTGCCATGGTCGCTGTTCATCTTTTCCGGAAACACCGGCGACACGCCCGGATGGAAGCTCTTTGACGGCTTCCTCCACCAGCACCGGCTCAAGCACCTGGAGCCGGTGCTGGCGGGACGGGAATGGCTGGCCGGACGTTTTTCCGTGGCCGACATCCTGATGGCGGACGTGCTGCGCCTCGTCGATCGGTTTGACGGACTGGCGACACATCCCGCTTGTCGCGACTATGTCGCCCGCGCCACGGCCCGCCCGTCCTTTGTGAAGGCACATGCAGACCAGATTGCGCACTTTGCTGCGGCAGATGCAGCTTGAGGCCTTCTGATACAGCCCAGTTCCGGCAGCTCGCGACCATTCTTTAGCCGCGTGCCGGGCCCGATGCTCATCAACGCAGGACGCGTCCCGTAAGGACTGCAGCTGGCTGACCGCGCCTCCCCTTGCATGCCGCCGATCCGTGCGCTATATACTGAACCATATGGTTCAGTATATCAGCCCCCGTCTCGACGCATCGTTTGCCGCGCTCTCGGACGCCACCCGACGCGGCGTTCTGGAGCAGCTCGGACGATCAGACGCCTCGATCACGGAGCTTGCCGAGAAGTTCCACATGACCCTCACGGGCATGAAGAAGCACGTCGGTGTCCTGGAGCAGGCGGGGCTCGTCACGACGGAGAAGGTCGGGCGCGTGCGGACCTGCAAGCTCGGCCGACGCAGACTGGAGGAAGAGGCGGCATGGATCGAGAGCTACCGCCAGCTCTGGGGCGCACGCTTCGATGAATTGGACAAGGTTGTCGAGGAATTGAAACGGAAGGAGAAAATCGATGGACCAACGACGAGATAGTGAATCCACTCCGATGAATAACCGCACGACGGTCGAACGGAAGTCCGAGCGTGAGCTGGTCGTTACGCGAACCTTCGACGGCCCGGTGCGCATCGTGTTCGAGGCCTGGACCAAACCCGAGCTGTTCATGCGGTGGTGGGCACCGAAGTCGATGGGCGTACCCATGCTTTCCTGCGAGATGGATGTTCGTACCGGAGGCAGCTACCGCGTCGCGTTTGGCCACGACACCTCAAGCGCCATGGAATTCTTCGGCAAGTACATCGAAGTGATACCGAACGCGCGCCTCGTCTGGACGAATGAGGAAAGCGATGACGGTGCCGTGACCACGGTGACCTTCGAGGAAAAAGGCGACAAGACACTGCTGGTCCTGCACGAACTCTATCCCTCGAAGGAAGCGCTCGACGAGGCCACCGAAGGGATGGAGGGCGGGATGCCCGAGCAGTTTGAGCAGCTGGACGAGCTTCTCGTCACCCTGGGCGCAAGCATGGGAGGGGCATGACGTCGTCGATCCCTCGCGGGCGGGCGCCTGGCTCTTGGCTACGCCGCCTTTCTGCAATGCGGCGCAGATCGGATCTGACGATCAGAAATGAGGAGCGTCAGAAATCGAGAGACGGACTGAAACGACGGTCGAACGGCGGCGAAATTCGCCGCTGAACGCCGCAATTGCCCCCGTCCGGCGCTATTCCCACTCGATCGTGCCGGGCGGCTTGCTCGTCACATCATAGACGACGCGGTTGATGCCGCGAACTTCGTTGATGATGCGGGTGGCGGCGCGGCCGAGGAAATCCATGTCGTAGTGATAGAAATCCGCCGTCATGCCATCGACGGATGTGACGGCGCGAAGGGCGCAGACGAATTCGTAGGTGCGGCCGTCGCCCATGACGCCGACTGTCTGCACGGGAAGCAGAACGGCAAAAGCCTGCCAGATGGCGTCATAGAGACCCGCCTTGCGGATTTCGTCGAGATAGACGGCGTCCGCCTCGCGCAGGATTTCGAGCTTTTCGCGGGTAATGCCGCCCGGGCAGCGGATGGCAAGGCCCGGACCTGGGAAGGGATGGCGGCCGATGAAGCTATCGGGCAGGCCGAGCTCCTTGCCGAGAACGCGGACTTCGTCCTTGAACAGTTCGCGCAACGGCTCGACCAAAGCCATGTTCATCCGGGCCGGAAGACCGCCGACATTGTGGTGCGACTTGATGGTGACCGACGGGCCGCCGGTGAACGAGACGCTTTCGATCACATCCGGATAGAGTGTGCCTTGGGCGAGGAATTCGGCACCGCCGAGCTTCTTGGCTTCCGCTTCGAAGACGTCGATGAACAGGCGGCCGATGGTCTTGCGCTTGGTTTCCGGATCGCTCTCGCCTTCCAGCGCATTGATGAACATGTCGGACGCATCGACATGCACCAGATGCAGATTGTAGTGCTCCTTGAACATGGCAACGACATCGGCCGCCTCGTTCTTGCGCATCAGGCCGTGGTCGACGAGGATGCAGGTCAGCTGGTCGCCGACCGCCTCATGGATGAGCAGGGCCGCAACGGAGGAGTCCACGCCGCCGGACAGGCCGCAGATGACGCGCTTGTCGCCGACCTGCTTGCGGATTTCGGCAACGGCCTTTTCACGATAGGCGGCCATCGACCAGTCGCCCTTGAGGCCGGCGATCTTGTGGACGAAATTGGCCAGCAGCTTGGCGCCGTCGGGCGTGTGGACGACTTCCGGATGGAACTGCACGGCGTAGAATTTCTTCGCCTCGTTGGCGATGAAGGCAAACGGCGCATTCGGCGACGTGGCAACGACCTCGAAGCCGGCCGGGATCGCGGTGACGCGGTCGCCATGGCTCATCCAGACCTGATGGCGGGAACCGATGGTCCAGATGCCATCGTAAAGCGCGCATTCCTTGTCGATCTCGATAAAGGCGCGGCCGAATTCGCGGTGATGGCCTGCCTCGACCTTGCCACCGAGCTGTTCGCACATGGTCTGCTGGCCATAGCAGATGCCGAGAACCGGCAGGCCGCTGTCGAACACCATCTGCGGGGCCCGCGGCGAGCCGATGTCGAGCGTCGAGGCCGGGCTGCCGGACAGGATGATCGCCTTCGGGTTCAGCCGTTTGAAGCCTTCCTCGGCCGACTGGAAGGGCACGATCTCGCAATAAACGCCAGTCTCGCGGACGCGCCGAGCGATCAGCTGCGTGACCTGGCTGCCGAAATCGATGATGAGAACGGTATCGGGATGGACTGTCGCTGTCATGACGCGCTTCCGCTGGCTTGGCTTATTTAATGGGGAACTATGGCGAGCCTTTAAATAAAGGCGCGCCCAAGCGCAACGATTACATTGCACCCGGACAATTTTGCGGCCTCAGACGGCGATTTCGCCGGTTTCAACGGCATTTTCCAGTGCATCGACGGCAGCCGCCAGCTTCTCATCGATCACGTGCAGATATTCGGTCCAGTCGCCGATGTGCTTGAGTTCGGCCTTGCCGTCGGAAATGCCGCGCAGGCCAATCAGGGAAATGCCGAACGATTGGCAGGCCCGAAGGACCGCGAAGGTTTCCATTTCGACCATGTCGGCGGCAATCTTTTCGTAGGCCGCGCCGGAGACGATATTGGCGCCCGTCGAGAGACTTGCCGTTTTGACACCAGGAATGCGCAACGGCAGATCGACGGTGACAGGCAGATCGAGAAACGGCGTCGCGCCCTTTTCAAAGCCGAGCGGCGAGGCATCCATGTCACGATAGGCGACGGAGGTCGCCTGATAGACTTCGGCCTGTTCCAGCCGTGCCGAGCCGGCCGAGCCGAGCGAGACGACAAGATCGGGCAGGCTGTCGCGACCGGCCAGCTCGGCCAGCGTGCGTGTCAGCGTCACGGCGGCCTCGACCGGACCGACGCCCGTCATCAGCGGAGAGATACGCTCGCGCAGGTGCACGCCGTATTCAGCATCGACGGCCATGACGTAGAGCAGTGTCTTGCCCGCCACCTGTTGCAGTTCGAAACTCATCCTTCAATTCCCTCGCGTCCGCGGATCACCATCATCGTGCCGGTCATCGAGGCGATCAGCTTGGCCGGACCATCCTGCGAAATCGCGTAGCCGCGGCCATCGGAAACGATGATCGTCGTGCCGGGTTTCGTCACTTCGCCGCGAAACAGGAAGCGTTCGCCGCGGCCCGGCGACATCAGGTTGACCTTGAATTCGATGGTGAGGATGGAGGCGTCGGGATCGATCACCGAATAGGCGGCATAGGTGCCCGCCGCATCGAGCGCTGCCGAAATGATGCCCGCATGCAGGAAACCATGCTGCTGCGTCAGCTTCGCATCGAACGGAAGTTCGATCTCCACCGACCCCTGCTCCACCCGCGTCAACTCTGCGCCGATGGTCGCCATCGCGGCCTGCCTGCCGAAACTGTTGCGGATACGTTCGCGAAATTCCACCGTGTACTCTCATAGTCTGTGTTCGGTTGCACGGACAGTCGCATGGCGGAAAAACAAGGGCAAGCCTCATTGGTGCTGCGGAGCCACAACCCGCTTTACAATCGCGTCACGCAATCCCCATATCGGTCGCATGGCCGATATCGATCACATGGATCAGCCCTTCGAAATCAGACCCGGCACCGGCGACGACCTGTTCATGATCGCCGGCGTGCTGGTCGATACCTGGCGCTCGGCCTTTCGCGGATTGCTGGCGGACGGCTTTCTCGACGGCCTGTCGCGCGAGGAACAGGCCGTGCGCCACGCCCGGCGCATGGGCGAGCCGGGCGTCTCCTACCTCGTCGCCACGGAGCCATCGGTAGGAGACGTCATCGGCTTTGCCAATTTCGGGCCGGCGCGCGCCCGCCTGCCCGCCCATATCCACGAACTCTACGCGCTTTATGTCCGGGCGGAATATCAGGGCGCGGGCATCGGCAGAGCGCTTGTCCGTTCGATGGCGGTCCATTGTGCCGGGCAAGGTGCCACATCGCTCTTTGCCTGGGTGCTGGCCGGCAATCCCAATCGAGGCTTCTACGAGCGGCTGGGCGCAAAGGCGGTCGAAACCGGCAGGATCGGGCTCGGCGACCAGAGCTACGAGCAAGTCGCCTATCTCTGGGACGATATCGCCGCGCTGGCTCGAACCACCGGCGGTCCCTCGTGAGCCGCGGAAAGCCGGATTTCAGAGTGTTCCAAGCCTGACGATATGCTGGTCCCAGGCGACTTTGCTCTGCGTGCCGCCGAACTGCCCCGAATAGGACGATGCGACGAAACCGTGCGCGGCCGGCGCAATCCCGGCTGCATCGGCAAGGCGCTCCTGCTTGAGCACCGCTCCCGTTTTCGCATCGACCGTGACCGCTGTTCCGCCCTTTGGTGACGCCAGCCCGATCAACCCATCGCGCCGGTTGACCGCGATGGCGCCGACATAATTGGCGAGCGCGAGCGTCGCGTCTTCCGGCAGTTCAAGAAAGCGGATGTCCTCGCCGCGCGCAAACGAGCCGGCCAGCGGCGGCAGGTCGTTGCGGGCGCCCTCGTACTGGCAGGCGAACCAGACCTTGCCATCCGCATCGATATCGACATGGCGGGTCGAGAGCTGCCGCAGATTGTCCGGCATGGCATGGCGCTCGATCAGCGCACCGGTGGTGGTGTCGATCAACGCCAGCGACGGCTCCATATGGTCGAGATTGAGTTTGGTGCGGCCGAAATCCGGATGGGTTTCGATACCGCCATTGGCCACGGCGAGCATGTGGCCATCACCCGACAGGGTCATGTCGTGCGGACCGATGCCATAGGAGGGAAACTCGCCGACACGGGCAAAGCTGCCGGTGCCGTCATAGACGCCAATCATGCCGCGATTGCCTGCAAAATCGTTCTCCGTGGCATAAAGCAGGCGTCCATCGGCGGAAAAGCAACCGTGACCATAAAAGTGCCGGCCTTCGACGGAGGTGATGACGACCGGCTCCATGCTGCCATCCGGTGCGAAAATCATCGCATAGGTGCCCGGCCGTCGGGCAAAGGCGACGGCGCGGTTGGTGACCGGCGAATAGGTCATGCCATGCGCACGGGCGGGCAGCGGCACCCGCTCGATGATCGCCCCCTCCTCCGTCAGTGTCGCCACACCATAGGATCCATCGGGCGCCCTGAAGGCGGAGGCGTAGACGGCGTCGGTCCGCGACAGCGCGAAGGCGGCTTGCGGCGCCAGTGTTGCCGCCCATGCAGTACCGGCCATTTTGAGGAAGGTGCGGCGGCCGGTGAGGCCGTTGGACTTGCCTTGATATGCCATGAGATTTCCGTCAGCTGAGAGTTGCCGTTGACCTGTTTGGCTCTTCATCCTCCCTCATTCCTGTCCTCGGGCTTGACCCGAGGGATGTTACAGGAATCCAGCCACGCGACGTCCGTCGCGTGAAAGAGTCTTTCGCTCACGGACGTGAGCGTGCTGGATCCCCGCCAGCGAGGATGACGGAGAGCGAGGTCTTTACCGAACTCAACATTCTGCAATTGCGCGATTAAAGCCAGCCCCGCCGCTTGAAATAGAGGAACGGCAGGAAGGCTGACAGCACCATCATGAACAGCGCCATCGGATAGCCGAACTGGAATTTCAGCTCCGGCATGACATCGAAGTTCATGCCATAGATCGAGGCGACCAGCGTCGGCGGCAGGAAGACGACGGCGGCCACCGAAAAAATCTTGATGATCTGGTTCTGCTCCAGGTTGATCAGCCCCAGCGTCGCATCGAGCAGGAAATTGATCTTGTTCGACAGGAACAGCGCGTGGTCGCCAAGCGAAGCGGCATCGCGCTGGATCAGCTTGATCCGCTGGCGGCTTTCCTTGATCGCCTTGCGCGTGCCGATACCATCCAGCGCCGTATGATAGGCAACCAGACGCCCGACACTGACGAGACTTTCGCGGATGACGCTGAGAAAATCCCCCTTCTGACCGATCTGCTCGATCAGCGACTGCAGGTCGCGGGTCTTTTTCGTGGCGCTGGAATTGGTCTTGCGAAACACCTCCCGCGAGATGCCGTCGATTTCGTTGCCGGTTCGCTCCAAAGCGTCAGCGGTGCGGTCGATCATCGCTTCCAGAAGCCCGAGCATGACCAGCTCGCCGCTTTCGCAGGAAACGCCGTTCAGACGCTGCATGCGTGCTGCATAGAGATGAAACGGCTTCGGGTCGGCGTGGCGGACCGTTACCAGCGTGGTGCCCTTCAGGATGAAGGTGACGGGCACCTTGATCGGATTGTCGCCGTCAAGCTCGGTCGCCGCCGTCATGGTCATGAACACGGCGCCGTCCTCCTGATATAGGCGATCCGACAGTTCGATCTCCTGCATTTCGTCGCGCGTCGGGATTTCGATGCCAAGATGCTGCTCGACGATGCGGGCTTCGTCCTGAGCGGGATTGAACAGATCGAACCACACGATCGGAGTGGCTTCACCCAGTCCGGTTGAGGCTTCGATCAGGGCAAGGTGATTGTTCTGGCTTGTGTAGATGCGCAGCATATCGGGTTCCAATCTGGCAAGTCTTCGACCGCCAGCGGAAACCCCTTGCTATCAGGGCCTGACGGTCGGGAAAATCGAAGCGCTACTTCGACTGTCGGGGTTCATGATCCGTTGATCCTTGTTTGGCCGTGCTCGCGTGCGGAACACGGCCGATCCATTGCGCCAATGTTCGTTTGTTGTCAACCGCTTGCTATCAGCGGAAATATGCTGGTTTGGCTCAATCCCCATCGGCAAATGAGAAGCCCGCGCCGAGCCCGATGGCCGCACCGAAATCGAGATTAAGCCGCTGCAGGACATCATTGGTGTTCTGCAAGATGCGGTTCAGCCTGCCGCGCTGTTCGCTATCGGCAATCGCCTCGTCGATCGGCAAATCGATCTCGTCGAGGTCATCGACAATGGCCTGCAGCAGATAGTTCACGGCGCTGACCACATCATCGTTTCCGTCCGGCAAGAGCGCCTGCATGTCGGCAGCGTTGAACAGGGTCTGCAGGGCAGTAAAATTCACCGAGAGCGCCGGCATCGTATTGCCGGAGCGCCAGTAGATCGCCATTTTCGGGTGCCCCTTGTCGGGCTCGCCCTTGATGATGCCCGCATAGAATGGCCGCAGCCGCTGGTCCCGGATGCTTTCCACACCGTGGACGAGGACGCCGAGCAGTTCGGTCGCCGCTTCCTTGCCGTCGCGGTAAACAGGATTATCCGGACCGGGCTTTTTCCAGGCGGCCTGGACACCATCGGGCTTTTCCCACTCGGCATGAAGCTCGCCGGCGACGGCTTTCAGGTTGTCGGCGATGGCTGCGCCATAACGGCAGCGGAAACCGTTCCTTTCCGCCGGCAGAACGTCGGCCCCGGTGCCGTAAAGCACATATTCCAGCGCCCCGAGCCCCTGCGCCGCAACGCTCTTGCCCTTCAGGGTTTCCGCTGCGGTGGCCGTCTCGTCATTCGTTGCCAGTATGCGCTGGACCTGTTTCAGGCCGGTGCTCTTGCGATCCGGGAAAAACAGGACGCGCTCGAAACGGTTGCCTTCGATGACCGGCCCCACCCGAACGATCTCGATCGCCGACCATTGCTGGACGACCTCGTCAAAACTCATCCGCACATCGCCGAGTGTCTCGGCCGACGGCTTTTCGCAGAGCGTGTGTGCGGCTTCAGCGAGCGTTTCCGTTCCCTCCAGCAGATCGCGGTAACCGGGGCGGATGAAATCATCGACGGCCTTCTGCATGACGCTGGGAACGGCATCCTGTTTCAATCCGGCGCGCGGCGCCGTCGCCTCTTCATCTTCCGCCATGGCTGGCAGCGAAAGGAAGGCAAGGCAAAGACCGAGAAGCAAGGTATGCCGGTGACGCATCAAAGAGACTCCAGAAAAGTAATCAGGGCTTGTCTATCGGCTTTTTCCAGCGCGGCAAACCGGTCGCGGGCTTTTGTTGCCTCGCTGCCATGCCAGAGGATCGCTTCCGTCAGATTGCGGGCGCGACCATCGTGCAGGAAGAACGTGTGCCCGCTCACCAGCTTGGTCAGGCCGATGCCCCAGAGCGGCGGCGTACGCCATTCACGGCCCGATGCCACGCCCACCGGCTGTCCATCGGCAAGGCCTTCGCCCATGTCATGCAGCAGAAAATCGGAATAGGGCCAGATCAGCTGGAACGCATGCGCCTTGTTGGCGGCATCACGGCGGGTGACGAATTTCGGCACATGGCAGGAAACGCAGCCGCTTTGATAAAACACCTTCTTGCCGGCAAGCGTTTCGGCAAAGCTCGCCTTGCGCCGTGCCGGCACGGCCAGGTTCTCGGAATAGAAGGTGATGAAATCAAGGATGGGATCCGGCGCTTCCGTATCACCAAGGCGCGCCTGTACGCCGTCTGCCATCGCCAGGCAGGCGGTCTGGGCGGGCGTGCAATCGCCATGGCTGCGCCGGGCATCAGGCGACGAGATGCCGATATCGCCAGCCAGGGCATCGGCCGCCTGCTGACGCACCGTTGCGCTCTGCGCCTTCCAGCCGAAACGGCCAAGCGCCAGATCGCGCGATTGCGGATCGCGAACCACGGCCATCTTGCCGCTGATGCCATCGCCATCTCCGTCGTCCGGGTCGGCATTGGCGATGATATCGGCAGGATGGATGGCTTCGATAAGGCCGAGCCCGGACATCACCGGCGTCACCCGCGGCGACAGGGTGGTCGCCGGATCGAGCGCGCCGTAACCGGGCTTGTCGACCCAGTAGTGCGGCTTGCGCAGAAAGACAGTTTCTCCGCCGGCAAGCTTCACCGGGATTTCGGTATAGCCGATCCGCATATGGCCTTCGGCGGCAAGGCCCGGCACCGCGCTATCCTGCAATTGCTGGCCATAGACGGGATCGGGGAAATTCAGCACCTCATGCGTCGCGATCGCCGCGCGCTCGGCATCGGTTTTTGGCGCACGGGCAAGCCGCAGAAACATCGACGTCGCGTCAGCTGATCCCTCTGGTGGATGGCCGCGGCCGTCCTTCAGATGGCAAGTCTGGCAGGCGCGGGCGTTATAGAGTGGCCCAAGACCGTCCGATGCCTGCGTCGACGAGGGCGATGAGACCCAGAGTTTGCGAAACAACGCATTTCCGAGCTTGAAACTTTCTTCTTCTTGAAAGGTAATATTGGACGAGAACTGCGAAAGACTATCCTGGTTGACGGACGCGATCGACGTGCCCGCCCCGCCGGACATCGCTTCGAATTTTTCGGCCTTGGAAAAATCGGTGGCGGGGCGGGTGACCGCCTGGACACGGGTCCGGTCAGCGTCGGTCAGATCATCACGGATGGTGGAGAGCGGGATTTTTCCCGCACGGCTTTCCGGTTCAGCCGATAGCTTACCCCCCTCTGCCCTGTCGGGCATCTCCCCCTCAAGGGGGGAGATCGATGTGGCGACCTCGCTTGTCTTCTTAAATTTTTCAGTTGTGGCGAGCCATGGCTTTGAGAGATGGTCTTGCCCGGAACCAATCTCCCCCCTTGAGGGGGAGATGTCACGCAGTGACAGAGGGGGGTATGCCTGCCCGGCAAGGAGACCACCCCCAAAAACGGAAAAACCGCCTGCCGCGGTCAACAACAGAACGGCAGACGGCAAAATCAGGTGTCGGACGAGCCAAGCACGCATTCAGAAGAAACAGGGCCGCACACCGGAAGCGGCGGCCCGCCTTTGCTTTCTCATTGGAAGACGGCGTTAGGATTATCCAGGCTGTCTGAACCTTCAAGCTCGATTGCGCCGAGATCCAGCGACGCAATGACGCGCTCGACCGTCTTTGCCTGCGCAACCAGGCCATCGATGGCGGCCTGAACGGCGGCATTGCCCTCGGCGTTGCCTTCGCCGATCATCTGGTCGTATTTTTCCACCGTGCCGCCGCGCTTGGCCATAGTCTGCATCGCCGCGATGGTCGTGGCCAGCTTTTCCTTCATTTCCTTGTCGAGCGCCGGATCCTTGGCGGCAACGAGTTCGGACAGCGACGGACCGGTCAGCTTGGTGCCGTCAACCCTGGTGTACTCGCCGGTATAGGCGGCCTGGATGCCGATCGCGTCATGCAGATGCGAGTTGTAGGTGTTGTCGGAGAAGCAATCATGCTCTTCTTCCGGGTCATGCAGCAAAAGGCCGAGCTTCATCCGCTCGCCGGCGAGTTCGCCGTAGGAGAGCGAACCCATGCCGGTCAGGATCGCGCCAATGCCAGCCTTGGGATCGGCTTCGACATTCTTGGTGGCAGCGCCATCCGGCGCCCAGTTGGCAGCCATCTCCTTGAGATCGGACACGAGCAGGTCGCTGGCAGCCTTCAGGTAGGCGGCGCGGCGGTCGCAATTGCCGTTGGTGCAGGCCTTGGTGTCATAGTCCGTATAGGGGCGGTTGCCGGCGCCCGGGCCGGTGCCGTTCAGATCCTGCCCCCAGAGCAGGAATTCGATGGCATGATAACCGGTGGCGACATTGGCCTCGACGCCGCCTGCTTCCTGCAGCGTGCCTGCGAGGAATTCCGGGGTGATGCTGGTCGCGTCCACATCCTTGCCGTCGATCTTGATCGTCTTGTTGGCGATGACATTGGCGGTGAACAGTGAATTCTCGTCGCTTTCCGTGCCATAGCTCGGATCGACATAATCGATCAGGCCTTCATCCAGCGGCCAGGCGTTGACCTTGCCTTCCCACTCGTCAACGATCGGGTTGCCGAAACGATAGACTTCGGTTTCCTGATAGGGGTTGCGCGCGGCAAGCCAGGCTTCGCGCGCCGCCTTCAGCGTCGCTTCGCTCGGCGTGGCGATCAGCGCATCAACGGCCTTGTCGAGCGCCTCGGCAGTCGAGAGCGCGTCCGAAAACTTGGCATGGGCCACGTCGGCATAGTGCTTGACGACGGCGGCGGCATCGGTTGCAGCCTGCGCCGGCTGCAGCGCAAGCATCGAGGTTGCGGTGGCAAGCGCCAGCGCGGCGCTGCGAAGGAATGATTTGGTCATGACCTCTCCTGGTAGTTTTCCGGATGAATCCGGCGTTCCCCTCACCCGGTGCACCGGTCGCGCAAGCCGCGCGGCCCAGTGGATGGACGTGGCTGTTCAGCCGGGTTTTCATGAACCAAAACGAAACTTGTGTCAAAGTGTATAGTTTAGAATGCCTTCAATGTGCGAGGCGACAGAAAGGCCACCGCAAGAGCCGCGGCGAACCCGGTTGAAGCCTCTTCACTGCACTCAGCCCTTGCGGCCCATCAGGCAGAAAAAGAACCCGTCGGTGTCGGTGGAGGCCGGCGTCAGCGTCACCGTCTTCATGTCCGCTGACCAGGGCTGCTTCTTGTCGGTACCGAACAGATCGGCCCAGGCGTCGGCCGCGGACAGGATCTCGAATTCCGGATTGTCCTCGCAGAACGCGTAAACCTGCGCCTCGTTTTCCTCCGGCAGAACCGAACAGGTGACGTAGATCAGGTGACCGCCGGGGCGCACGAAGGATGAGGCACCGGCAAGCGCTTCCTGCTGCTGGCCCAGCCGCTCTTCAAGGTTCTTCTGCGTCAGCCGCCACTTGGTATCCGGGCGGCGGCGCCAGGTGCCGGTGCCGGTGCAGGGCGCATCAACCAGGACGCGATCGAACTTGCCGGCAAACGGCTTCAAACCTTCCAGCCGGTCATGGACCTGCACATTGCGGGTTCCCGCGCGCTTGAGGCGCTCGATGATCGGGGCGAGGCGCTTGCGGTCGGTATCGTAGGCGTGAATCTGGCCCTTGTTGTTCATGGCCGCCGCCATGGCCAAAGTCTTGCCGCCGCCACCGGCGCAATAGTCGAGGATCTGATCGCCCTCTTTCGGCATGACCAGGTCAGCGACAATCTGCGAGCCTTCGTCCTGAACCTCAAACCAGCCCTTCTCGAAGGAGATTTCGGCCGTAACATTGGGAAGGCGCGAGGCGCCCTCGCCTGCCCTCACCCGGATACCATTCCGGGCAATCGCCGCCGGCTCGACGCCGCTGCGATCGAGCGCCTTCAACACCTTGTCGCGGGTTGCCTTCAAGGTGTTGACACGCAGGTCGAGTGCCGGACGGCCGGCCAGCGCCTGCGCTTCGGCGATCCAGTCTTCATCAAAGTTTTCTTCAAAGGACGGCTGGACCCATTCCGGGATATCGCCCTGCACATGGAGCGGCGCATCTTCGAGCTTGCGGCTGGCAAAGGCGGCAACCATCCCGGCCGTCAAAGGCTCTGGCGCGAACTTGTCACCCTCCAGTTCGCCGGCCAGCTCATCGGGCGAAACGCCCCACTGACGGAACATGACGGCATGACCGAGCGCCGTGGCGCTGTCGCTGTCCATCAGATAGGCATGCGAGAGTTTCATGCGCAGCGCGTCATAGACGATGTTGCCGATCGCGGCACGATCGCCGGACCCGGCGAAACGGTGTGCCAGCCCCCAATCCTTGAGGGCATCGGCAACGGGACGCTTGCGCGTTTCTATATCGGCAAGAACCTCAATGGCTCCGGCGAGCCTGCCACCCAGTCGCATCTTTCAAACTCCATTTTCCGCCGTGGTAGCGGTGATGGCCGTCAAGAGCAAGCCGGGAGGCGCTTGCGCATGACGATTGCTGACCAGATGGGAGGCTGTGGTCTCAATCAAACCCGGCCGGAACAAATCCCGGACAGGGGTGTTTTCGTCAGCTGACGACGCGATAACAGATGCTGGCAGTGCCGGAGCTGATCATGCCGATATGGGAAGCGGCGGCCTTCGAGAGATCGAGCACGCGGCCGCGAATGAAGGGGCCACGATCGTTGATGCGAACGACGACGGTCTTGCCGTTGCGCTTGTTGGTGACGGCGACCTTGGTGCCGAACTTGAGATTGCGGTGAGCGGCCGTGAGATATTTGGCATTCATCCGCTCGCCGGATGCGGTGCGCGACGAAAGCGCGTACCAGGATGCACCACCGCAGTTGCCGCCCTTGCTTGCCTTGACCTGGCTTGGCGCCGCTTGGCTTGGTGTTACCGATGTAAGAGTTGCCCCCAAGGCAAAAGCTGCCACTAAAGCAGCAGACGCTAATTTCATCTTGACCAAAAGATGACCCCTTCGCTTGAAATTTAGATAAACCTTACGAAGGCTTGGGTTGTCGGGGGGAAAAATGGCGAAAAAGTGCTTCAACCTTTAACGTTGCATTAGGAAGTATTGACGATCTACGAAAAATTAAAATTACGAAATTTTGAAATTCTGTCACATAGCTGCAGAAATGCTTTGGATTCAGGCGTTAGTCTGACAAAGGCCACTCACATCGGCATGTACATCTATGGGGTTGATAAAAAGGATTCAATTTTTTGAAATTGGCCAAATCCAGCCAATTTCGAAGCTAGAAAATCCAAGATTCCCGCTATAGGTGTAAGATTTTGGCAGCACTACGGAGATATTCTTGCCATTTTTATAGACCAAATGGCCATCGCAGAACCGATATTTGGCCACAATTCACGACATCTATAAGAAACACAGCATAGACTATCGGGAACATCCGTTACTTGAAAGATTATCCGCGCCAGTGGCCGCTGCCCCATAATTCCGCTAGCGAAATCCGATAGTCGGGGAAGCGGAAGACAAATCCGAGATCACGCAGGCGTGCATTGGAAACGCGCTTGTTCTCTCCATAGAAGGACCGTGCCATCGGCGAGAGCTCGGCGGTCTCGAAAGGCATTTCGGGAGGCGGGGCAACACCCATCAGGCGGGCAGCTTCTGCCACGATATCCTGCGGCGGCGCCGGTTCATGATCGGTGACATTGTAGATGCCGCCAATCGACCGCCCGGAGAGAAAGACGGTAGCGCCGGCGATATCCTCGACACGGATACGGTTGAATACCTGATTGGGCTTGATCAGGCGGCGCGCGGTTCCGGCTGCAAGATTGCAGAATGCGTTGCGGCCCGGACCATAGATGCCGGAGAGACGCAGCACCGCGACGGGAACGTTGCTGGCTTGGCCAAAGGCCAGCCATGCCTGTTCGGCGGCGACGCGCTCGACGGAACGGGCAGAGACCGGCTCCAGAGACGCATCCTCCGCCACCCAGGCGCCGCCATGGTCGCCATAGACGCCAACCGTCGAGAGATAGCCCGCCCATTTCAGGTTCGGCATCAACCCGGCCAGTGACGGCGCCCCGGGACGCATCATCGGATCGCCATCGCGGCCCGGCGCAATCGACTGGATCAGATGCGTCGTCCGTTTCATGGCGGCGGCAAGCTCCGGCGAAATCGTCGTGCCGTCATAGACAAGGGCATCGATGCCAAGTGCGTGCAAGCCGGCGAGCTTGTCTTCAGAGCGTGTCGTGCCGGTGACCGTCTCAGCGAGGGGCAAAAAAGTCTTGGCGATTGCCGAGCCGGAGAACCCGGCGCCCAAAACCAGAACATGCATCACACAACTCCTGCCAGTTTCCATTCGGCGAGAACCTCGGGATCGGTCTCCCCGGCCTGTCTTGCCGCAAATTTCGCGAAATCGCCAGCGGTCATAAGCCGCGAAAGCGCCCAGACCGCCATCCCCCGCACGGTCGCCGACGGATCGGCCGACAGGGAAAGACAAATATCGATCAGGCCGGCCTCACCGGAATTGCCGGCGGCAATCAGACAGTTGCGCACGAACCGGTCCCTGCCGATACGCTTGACCGGCGAGCCGGAAAAGAACGTGCGGAACGCGGTATCGTCGAGCGTCAGCAAAAATGATAGCGGCGGCTCTTTCAGGTCCTCGCGTGCCTTCAGCTTCATCTCGGAGGCAGCTGCTGCAAACTTGTTCCATGGACAGGCCGCAAGACAGTCGTCGCAGCCATAGATGCGGTTGCCGATCTGCGGACGAATGGCCGGATCGATCGGCCCTTTGTGTTCGATCGTCAGATAGGAAATGCACCGGCGCGCATCGATCCGGTAAGGTGCCGGGAAAGCATCGGTGGGACAGACGTCGAGACAGGCGCGGCAGGAGCCGCAATGATCCCGCTCCGGCGCGTCGATCGAAAGATCGGCCGTCGTGAACAGGCTGCCGAGAAACAGCCAGGACCCGAATTCGCGGCTGACGAGATTGGTGTGCTTGCCCTGCCAGCCGAGCCCCGCCTGCTCGGCGAGCGGTTTTTCCATCACCGGCGCTGTATCGACGAAAACCTTGACGTCCTCGCCTGCTCTTGCCGCAAAACGGGTCGCCACCTCTTTCAGCCTGCCCTTGACGACATCGTGATAGTCGCGATTGCGGGCATAGACGGAGATGGCGCCGAGGTCCGGCTTGTCGAGGATATGGCGCGGGTCCTCGTCCGGCCCATAATTCATGCCGAACAGCACGACGGAGCGCACATCGCTCCAGAGCACGCGCGGATCGGCCCGGCGGCTGGCCGTTTCGGCCATCCAGTCCATCGTGCCGTGGTATCCTTCGGCGAGGAAATCGGCGAGCCGCTCCGGCGCCTGCGGGATGGATGTGGGAAGCGTCACCCGGCAGACGTCAAAGCCCTTGTCGCGGGCCTCGTCCTTCAGGAAGCTGGTCAGCGTCCGGCGCCTCCTGTCATGCTTCTCCTCAAGGAGCGCATTGCCGGGCACAGCCGTCTCCTTAAAAATCCAGGTCAGCGTAGTGGGAAACGGGTGTAACCCCGCGGACGCGCTCGGCAAGCAGCGGACGGAAGGACGGCCGGGACTTCAGGCGCTGGTACCAGTCCTTCACGGCCGGTGCCTCCAACCAGTCGATTTCGCCGAGATAGTCCAGCACCGAGACGGCAGCAGCGGCGGCCAGATCCGCATAGGACAGCCGGTCGCCAGCAAGGTAGGTGCGCGAGCCCGCAAGCCATCCCAGATATTTCAGATACTGGCGGATATTCGAGCGCGACGTGCGCAGGATTTTCGAGTCCGGTGCGCCGCCGCCCTGATCAGGCGTCATCTGCAGCTTGAAAATGCGCTCACGCACCAGCGGCCGCGTCACGTCGGCTTCCATCTTCTGCAGGAACCATTCGACCAGCCGGCGGATCTCCGCGCGCTGGAAGGGGTCCTCGGCCAGGAGCCGCCGATCCCGCTTCAGGACGCCGTTGGTCTCATCGAGATATTCGGAAATCACCGTCGCCCCGCAGAGCGCGCGCATGCTGTCATCGACATAGACCGGCAATGTGCCGGCCGGATTGAGCGTCAGGAAATCCCGCCGCTTCTCCCAGGGCTGCTCCTCTGCCAGCTCCGTCTGGTAGCCGTATTCCGAAAGGATCAGGCGGACGAACCGGGAGGATGTGGACATCGGGTGGTGATAAAGTGTCGGCATAAGCTATCGGGTTTCGTCAGTTCGATTGGGAGGGGATGGTTTTGTCGCGGCGGTTTCGTCTGGCCACGCAGCGTTAGAAAAAGCTATAGGAACTTGCTGGCGCAAACACAAGCGAATCAGCCAATGCCCGTCGTTGGTCCCAGACCCTAACCTCCAATGCTTCAGGGATGCTTAATTCTATGACCGATCAATCGATCATCAGTGCGCTTATCCTTGGCCTTATCGAAGGCCTGACCGAATTCATTCCGGTATCGTCCACCGCCCATGTCCTGCTCGCCGGGCATTTTCTCGGCTTCAAATCCCCCGGCAATACGTTTGCAGTGCTCATCCAGCTCGGTGCGATCCTTGCCATTCTGCTCGTCTATTTCCAGCGCCTGCTGTCCATCGCCCTGGCCCTGCCCTCAAGCGCCAAAGCACGGCAATTCGTCCTGTCGATCCTTCTCGCGTTCCTGCCGGCAGCCCTGATCGGCGCCATCGCGCATGGATTCATCAAGAGCGTTCTGTTCGAAACGCCGATGCTGATCTGTATCGTCCTGATTGTCGGCGGCGTCATTCTCTATGCGATCGACCGCATGCCTCTGAAGGCGAAATACCACGATGTCATGGATTATCCACCGTCGCTGGCGTTGAAAATCGGCCTGTTTCAGTGCCTGGCGATGATCCCGGGCACATCGCGCTCCGGCGCGACGATCGCCGGCGCGCTGCTGATGGGGACCGACAAGCGCTCAGCCGCCGAGTTTTCGTTCTTCCTGGCGATGCCGACCATGCTCGGCGCCTTCACGCTCGATCTCTACAAGAACCGCAATGCGCTCAATTTCGATGACGCATCCCTGATCGCCGTCGGCTTCATCGCCGCCTTCGTCGCTGCGCTATTGGTCGTGCGGTCACTTTTGAACTTCGTCTCCAACCGAGGCTTTGCACCGTTCGCCATCTGGCGCATCGTCGTCGGCACCGCGGGTCTCATCGGCCTCTGGCTGCTCGGCTAGGGCGTTTCATCTTCAAACGCTCCAAGCCCAATAAAAAACCGCATGCACCTCAGTGAAGAGAATGCATGCGGTTCCTGGCCCCCGCCATAATCTGTATCGCCTTGTCAGAAGGCGGAAAGTCTTACTCGCCGGCGAGCGTGCCGATCGACGCGGTCGTGCAGGGATCGACGCCATAAGCCGGCGCGCAACCGCTGTGATTGCTGGCGACCGTCTTCGGCGCAGCGAAGGATCCAGCCAGGATAATAAGTGCCGCGCACGCAAAGAAAATCGCGATCGACTTGCCCATAAAAAATGTGCCTCTCAAGGTGATATGACGTCGCCGGTTATTCATGAAATGAACGATGCGGCGCGGCTGCTGTGTATGTGCTGGAACTGTCGTTATCAATATCGGTACATGTTGAATCGACGGTAAAGATCAATCGCTTTTTTGAGTGCGGCAGAACTGCAACGGTTTATTCTGCAGCGGTCAAAAAGAAACCGCCAGTAGGCACCGGCGGTTTATCTTGCAACCCATTTTCAGCTGCACGTGGTGCGGTCAAGCAGCGCCGCCGGACCGGGTATATTGGCCGTGCGGACGATAGCGCACCACATAAGACGGCAGCACGGCTTCGACCGAGGTCGGCTCGATACCAAACGCCTCAAGCGTCCGGCCTTCGGTCTGCGCATTCGTCGACACGATATTATCACTCTTCAGCAGGGTGACCTGATCGACGGTAAGCGGCGGCGCGATGAACGGCACCATCGACGCAACGGAGCCGATCATGGACGCGATGCCGAAGGGGATCGGCAGCAAGGTGCGCTTGCGATCGATGGTCTTCAAAAGGATTTCGAGACAGTGCTTGAAAGTCAGAACGTCCGGGCCGCCGATTTCATAGACCCGGCCCTTGGCAACTTTGCCTTCGACAGATTTGGCCACCGCTTCGGCAACATCTGTGACATAGACCGGCTGGAATGCGGTGTTGCCACCGCCGACCAGCGGCAGGACAGGCGAAAAGCGCGACATTTCGGCAAACTTGTTGAAGAAGCCGTCCTCCGGTCCGAAGATGATCGACGGCCGCAGGATCACCGCTTCCGGAACGGTCTCCAGGATTGCCTTTTCCGCGCGGCCCTTGCTGCGGGCATAAAGCGATTCGGCATTGGCATCGGCGCCGATGGCGGACACATGCGTCAATGTCGCGCCGGCACCGCGCGCGGCCTCGGCGACCGCGCGGGCACCAAAATCCTGGACCGAATCGAACGTGTTGCGCCCGGCCTCGAACAGAATGCCGACGCAGTTGACGACGTGATCGGCGCCATGAACCGCAGCATCCACCGATTTGCGGTAACGCAGGTTGGCCTGAACGAAGGAAATCTGCCCGACATTGCCCAAGGGCTGCAGGAAACCCGCGAGATCGGGGCGGCGAACCGCGACGCGAATGCGAAAGCCGCGCTTGGCCAGGGCCCGCACGACATGACGGCCGACAAATCCGGACCCGCCGAAAACAGTGACGAGCGGCGGGAGATTGGACAAAGTCATGGCACAGGCACTCCTGATCTGCAGTATGGCGTATGGGAGCTACATAGCCCAATCATCGGGCGACGGGAAGGCTTATCGCCAAGGCTTTTCTGCCGCTTTCCGCCGCAGTTGCCGCCGCGCGTCAGACGCCCTCGACGACGACCATTTCAGCATCGGCGACCTGCTGGCGGATTGCGGCGGCGATCTGATATTCCGGCGAATTGTAGCAATCGATCGCGGCCTGCAGCGACGGGAACTCAATCACCACGTTGCGGGCGCGCACATCGCCCTCCAGACGCTGGAAAGCACCACCACGCGCCAGGAAATTGGCGCCGTATTTCTCGAACGCCGGCTTGGCCGCCGTCACGTAATCCTTGTAACGCTCGGTATCGCGGACATCGACCCGCGCAATCCAGTAACCCTTGGCCATGGCAATCTCCCTCAATTCGTCGCAAGCTGGAATTATCGCTTCAGCTTCTTCCGTCAAATCATTTGACCGGTCAAGATAAAGGAGGCTTCTCACGAAAGTGCGACAGCTTCAAAACCAACGAAATCTGGAAGACCGAGCATGTTTGCCTACATCGCAATGATATCCGGCGGAATGCTTGCACTCTTCTTCTATCCGGGCGCGCCCCTCGCCAAGCCCATGCAATGCAGCGCTGACGTCCATGCCGCGGTCAAAGCCACGGCGACAAACCAGGATGCAAGCGTCGAGCTCCGCTGCAGTCTGACCTTGTCACCCGGCGATATCGTCACCAAACGCCTGATCTTCTCCGGGGCCGGGGCATCCGGAGCGACACTTGACTGCAAGGGCGCAACACTCGACGGCACGCGCGGCTCGATCAACTTCGGCAAGCCGGCCGTGCTCATCCGCTCCACCAAAGGCAAGAACGGCGACTGGAGCGCGCCGTCGGATATCACCGTGCGCAACTGCGTGATCAAGGGTGCGCTTCGCCTTCAGGGTCTGGGCACCAACGGCCAGGCAAAAGCCGTTCAATTGTCTTCGCTGACCCCGGACCACACGGCCTTTGCTCAAGCATCGGCCCCCAGGCAAATCTTCCTTTCCGCACTGACCCTCGTCGCGGATGGCAGAGTGCCCCTCTATATCGGACCGGGCGTCACAGGGGTCCGGTTGGAAAAATCCACGCTGACCGGAAAGAGCGATGGTCCTGCGCTCTATCTCGACGCGGAGTCTGGGGGAAACACGATCACCGGAAATCGGTTCGCGGTGGAGAGCCGGCGCGAGCAGATTGCCATCGACGGCTCGGCAAAAAACACGATCCGCGGAAACATCTTCGATGACCCTTCAGGCGGCGGCATCTTCCTTTATCGCAACTGCGGCGAAGGCGGGACGATCCGCCATCAAAAACCGCAGCACAACACGATTTCCGGCAATACGTTCAAGTACCAGATGGCGTTCATGGCCAAACCGGCCGTCTGGCTGAACTCACGCAACGGCGCCCAACGCTATTGTTTCCGCGACCCCGCCCATCCCTTCGGCAGCAGCCTCAACTCAAAGGATTTCGCGCAGTTCAACACCGTCACGGGCAACCGCCTGATCGGCGGCGGCGCTTTTCTCATTCGCAATTCCGATCCGAGCAACAGGATCGAAGATAACGGCAATTGATCAGAGCGCGCCGCTCATTTCATCGAGGATAGCCCGTGCCGCAGCCTGCGGATCGGCGGCCTTGACGATCGGGCGGGCGACGACGAGGTGGCTCGAGCCGGCGCGCAAGGCATCTGCCGGTGTCATCACGCGCTTCTGGTCGCCCTTGTCGCTGCCGGCCGGACGAATGCCCGGGGTGACGATTGCCATGTCCGATCCGACGATCTTGCGGACAGCGGCGGCCTCCTCGGCAGAGCAGACGATGCCGCCCATGCCGGCGGCGCGGGCCTGTTCGGCGCGGCGCAGGACCAGCGTATGCGGATCGTATTCATAGCCGGCGTCGATGACGTCCTGCTCGTCCATCGAGGTGAGCACAGTGACGCCGAGCAGGCAGAGATCTGAGCCCCTTGCCGCTTCGACAGCCGCCCGCATCGCCTTCGGATAGGCATGCAGCGTCAGCATCGACATGCCCATCTTGGCGATGTTCTCGACACCCTTGGCAACCGTGTTGTCGATGTCGAGCAGTTTCATGTCGAGGAAGATCTTCTTGCCGTCCGCAGCCAGATCACGGGCAAATTCCAGCCCGCCGGCAAAGGCCAGCTGATAGCCGATCTTGTAGAACAGCACATCGTTGCCCAGCGCTTTGACGATCGCTTCGGCCTCGCCGATGGTTGGGATATCAAGGCCGACGATCAGCCGATCGCGCGCGGTCGCAGTCATTGTTGCCATCCTTGCCAGAGTTCCATGGCGGTCCAGTCGCATGCAAGGGAACGGTCCGCAAGGGAAAATGCGTAGAGGCAGCCACCGCCCGCCAACTGGTCGTGGCTGCGCGCAATGGGTAGACCGGCCAGATGACATTTCAACAGCGTTCCGACACCGCCATGTCCGACAAAGGCTATCGGTTTTGCCGGATCATGCCGATCAAGCACCGAAGTGACTGCCGTAACAATACGCTTCTGGGCATCGACCGCCCGCTCCCAGCCATGGAAACTCTGCTCTGGATTGGCGAAGAACCAGTTGGCGGCCTTCTCGAATTCGTCGGGCACAAGAAAGCCGGTGGCTGAGCGGTCGTTTTCACCGGAATGTTCCAGGACTTCGACTTCGACGCCGCTTGAACGTGCCATGGTGGCTGCCGTTTCCAGCGCCTTGGTCTCGTCGCTGGAAAGGATGCGGGAAAGCTGCCTTGCCCAATTAGACTGGGCGGCCTTTTCCGCACGCGCGATACCGATCTCCGACAGTCCCCAGCGTGGAACCGGCACATCCGGTTCGAGGCGGACTTGCGGGTGCGTAACATAAACTCCGAACACCAGCAGCCCTTAATGCGTCTTGCGATAGACCCACAGCTGCGCCGGCGGGATGTTGCGGACAACAAAATCATAGTGGGAGATCTGGTAGCGATCCGGCATCGCGACGACAGGCGACAGCGGACCGTAGGAAATCTGGATAACCGGGCGGCCGACGGGGATGCGCGACAGGAGGTCGTCGATCAGCGAGACACGCATATGCATCGGAAAGTTCAAAAGCGGCACGGCGGAAATAACGCTGTCGAACTGCTGGTCGCGGCGTGCGCCGAGCGTCTTGTCGAGATCGAAGGCGTCGCCGTTGATGAAATCGACGTCCGGATAGGTCTTGACCAGATGCTGGAAGAAATCGGTGGAAAATTCGATCGACACCAGGTTTTCCGGCTGAACGCCCTTCTGCAG
This sequence comes from Pararhizobium sp. YC-54, assembly GCF_025847205.1. GTDB lineage: Bacteria > Pseudomonadota > Alphaproteobacteria > Rhizobiales > Rhizobiaceae > Pararhizobium. The sequence goes on from NZ_JAOYTH010000006.1 coordinate 211,569, forward strand.
GATCGCCTTGGTGATGACGCCGGTGCCGGGGCCAAGCTCGAGAACGGGAAGACCTGAGTGCGGATTGACGACGCTTGCCATCCGCCGCGCGGTTATTCCGGATGTCGGCACGATCGAACCGACAGCTTTCATATTGCTTCGCCAACCCTTGAAGAAACGGATTTCCTCATCGAATTTCTTGCCAAGCCGTTCTTTCAGACGAAAATTCATGCGTATCTCCACCAATACGTCGTCTGCGCCCGGACAATGCCCATCGGCCGGACGCCTTACGCTCGAATTAAGTATGTGTCGCTACTTGCGACATATACAAGTCTTTCAGCGCCAGAAATTGCAAAGGCCAACAGATCATTGCACATGCGCCGCGGCCCGACCGGTACGCGCGGCTACCAATGCCGTTTCGACATACAGATATCCGCCTCTTTACCGGCACTCCTGAACACACGTCCGGCTGCGATCAAGCCCGACTCTCATTTCCGGCAGCCGGCACCAACGGCAATATTTATCGCGGCACAGGCCTAAACCCGCATCGGCATCAGTACGTAGAGCGCGTCGTCGCCCGCCATGTCGCGCACCAGCGTTGGCGAACCGGCATCGGCGAGCATGAAGACGGCATCGGTGCCGGACAACTGGGCCGTGATATCGAGCAGGTATTTGGCATTGAAGCCGATTTCCAGCGGATCACTGTCATAGCCGACGGCGAGTTCTTCCGTAGCGCTTCCCGAATCCGGGTTGTTGACCGTCAGCGTCAGCTGTCCGTCCGACAGCGCCAGCTTCACGGCGCGGCCGCGCTCGGACGAAATGGTCGAAACGCGGTCGACAGCCTGGGCGAAGGACTGGCAATCGATCTTCAGTTCCTTGTCGTTATTGGCCGGAATGACGCGCTGGTAATCCGGAAACGTACCGTCGATCAGCTTCGAGGTCATGATGATCGAGCCGATGGTCAGCCGGATCTTCGCGTCTGAAACCTCAACCGTGACGACCACGTCCGGATTGTCGACCAGCTTCTGCAATTCGCTGACGGTCTTGCGCGGGATGATGATGCCCGGCATGCCTTCGGAGCCCGCCGGCGCTTCCAGATCGGCGCGGGCGAGACGGTGACCGTCGGTGGCGACGGCGCGCAGCTTCAGCTCGCCCTTGCTTTCGATCGTGTGGATATAGATGCCGTTCAGATAATAGCGGGTCTCTTCCGTCGAGATCGCAAACTGGGTGCGATCGATCAGCATCTTCAGGTCCGTCGCCTTGATGCGGAAGGTGTGCGTGAAGGCACCGGCCGTCAGGTCCGGGAAATCCGACTGCGGCAGGCATTGCAGCGAAAATTTCGAGCGGCCCGACTGCACGGTCATTGCCGTGCCTTCGGCATTGGTGGCGAGCGCCACTTCCGAACCGTCAGGCAGCTTGCGGACGATATCGTAGAGCAGATGCGCTGGCACCGTCGTTGCTCCGGGTGTTTCGACCTGCGCCGGGGTTGCCTCGGTGATTTCGAGGTCGAGATCGGTTGCCTTCATTTCAAGGCTGGCGCCGTCGGAGCGCAGAAGCACGTTCGAGAGGATCGGAATGGTATTGCGGCGCTCGACCACGCGGTGAACGTGGTTCAGCGACTTCAGGAGATTGGACCGCTCGAGAGTAATACGCATGGGATGCTACCGCTTTCAACCATCGCCGGGCGGGCCGCGCCTCCCGGCTTGAACTTTTGAAGTGTCCCCTTTCGGACGGGGAAGATGTGGACGGGCAAAATGGCAGAAACAAGCCGTCAATAGCAAGGGGTAACGATAGCCGAGCCCCAGTAATGTTTGCTTTGTCACAAATCCGCGGCTCTTGCCGAAGTGCTGCCGCTCACCCATAAAGACCGGGCGCCGGCTCAACGGCGGGCGACGGAATAAGGGCAGACGGTTTTGGAAAAGCAGGCATCGGGCGAAACGCAGACGAACGAGCGGCAGAAGGGCTACCGCCTGCACAATGTCGCGGTGCCCGCCCGGCCGCTCGAACCGGCGCTCTATCTGGTCGCCACTCCGATCGGCAATCTCTCCGACATTACCCTGCGTGCGCTGGAAACACTGGCTGGCGCCGATGTGCTCGCCTGCGAAGACACGCGCGTGACCCGCGTGCTGCTCGACCGCTACGGCATCGTCAACCGGCCCTATGCCTATCACGAATACAATGCCAACGAGGTCGGCCCGAAGCTCCTGGCAGCGCTCGACGAAGGCAAATCCGTCGCCCTTGTCTCCGACGCCGGCACGCCGCTGGTCTCCGATCCAGGCTACCGGCTCGGTCAGATCGCCATCGAGGCCGGCCATCGGGTCGTGCCCATTCCCGGGGCTTCGGCGCCGCTGGCGGCCCTCGTCGGCTCGGGCCTTCCGAACGATGCGTTCCTGTTTGCCGGCTTCCTGCCTTCCAAGGACAAGGCGCGGCGCGACCGGTTTGCAGAGCTTGCCCACGTTCCGGCAACGCTGATGTTCTTTGAATCGCCGCACAGGATCGCGGCCGCCATCGTTGCGGCCCATGACGTGCTGGGCGGTGAGCGCCGGGCGTCGGTCTGCCGCGAGCTGACCAAGACCTTCGAGGAATTCCGCCGCGGCACGCTGGCCGAGCTCAAGGCATTCTACGACGAAGGCGCCACCGTCAAGGGCGAGATCGTTCTGGTCATCGGCCCGCCCGATGCGCCGGCAGCACCGGAGGCTGACGATGTCGACGCCATCCTGCTGAACCTCGTCAAGGACATGCCAACCGGCAAGGCGGCGACAGAGGCCGCAAAACAGACCGGCCTCAACCGCAGGGATCTCTACGACCGGCTGCTGGAGCTCAAAGACCGGGATGAAGCCTGAGCCCGCGAACCGGAAGAGACTGAAGGCGCTCCGGCGCGGCGCGCTTGCGGAGTATCGCGCGGCCCTTTCGCTCCTCCTCAAGGGCTACCGCATCGTTGCATTCCGCTACCGGACGAAGTTGGGCGAAATCGATATTATTGCACGCAAGGGCAATCTGGTCGCCTGCGTCGAGGTGAAAGCCCGCCGGTCGCTCGAAGATTCTGTTTTCGCCGTTTCCGATTTTGCACAACGCCGCATTCGTGCTGCAAGCGACCTCTGGCTCGCAAAACAAAGGGATTCCGCGGCGCTTTCAATCCGCTACGACATAATCTCCGTGGCGCCATGGCGCTGGCCTGTCCATCTTCCCGGCGCCTTTTGAACAGCTGTGCACAGTTGTAATCGTTCCGACACAAAAGCGTTATCCGGGCGTCATGAAAGAGCTTTAGCCGGTTCCTCACCCTAAACCTGGTGAAAGGAACTGCCATGATCAGGAAATTCACGATGACCGGCCTCGCGCTGGCCTTCTCCGCCACCTCCTCCTTTGCCGCGACCAACATCACCTGGTGGCACGGCATGGCCGGCCGCAACGGCGAAGTCATCAACGAAGTCGCCACCAAGTTCAACGCATCGCAGACCGCTTGCGCGCTGACCCCGGTTTCCAAGGGCACCTATGAGGAAGCGCTGGCCTCCGGCATCGCCGCTTTCCGCTCCGGCGAGCAGCCGAACATCCTGCAGGTTTTCGACGCCGGTGCGGCAACGATCATCAACGCCAAGGGCGCCGTCATCCCGGCTGAAGACCTGATCAACAATGCCGGCTACAAATTCGACCGCGAAGCCTTCATCGACGGCGTTCGTTACTTCTACGCCGATAGCGACGGCAAGTTCGTCGGCATGCCGTTCAACTCGTCGGCACCGATCATGTACATCAACGACGAAGCCCTGAAAAAGGCCGGCGTCGAAGCCCCGAAGACCTGGGAGGAATTCGAAGCCGCCGCTCCGAAGCTCAAGGAAGCCGGTTTTATCCCGCTCGTCCAGTCGCAGCTGACCTGGCAGTTCACCGAGAACTTCTTCTCGCGCAACAACATCCAGTTCGCCACCAACAACAACGGCTACGACAGCGTTGTCGATACCCAGCTGAAGGTCACCGACCCGAACCTCATCATGATGTTCGACAAGCTGAAGGCCTGGAAGGACGAAGGCTACTTCGGCTTCTACGGCGCCGGCTGGAACGATAACCAGAAGATGTTCGAAGAAAACAAGGCTGCGCTCTGGATCGGCTCCTCGGGCTCGTTCGGCGGCCTGCAGAAGACGGCACAGATGCCGTTCTCGGCAACCTTCCTGCCCTATTGGGGTTCGATCAAGGGCGCCGGCACCTCGTCCTTCATCGGCGGCGCTGCCCTGTTCGCCATGTCCGGCAAGTCGGACGAAGAGAACAAGTGCGTCGCCGACTTCTTCCAGTTCCTGACCTCGCCGGACGTGCAGAAGTTCTACCACCAGGCCACCGGTTACGTCGCCATCACCAAGGCAGCCTACGAGCTTGCCAAGAAGGAAGGTTACTACAACGAAAAGCCGGCCGCCGAAGTCGGCATCAAGCAGCTGCTGCTGCCGGCCGGTGAATGGTCGAAGGGCTACCGCCTCGGCTTCTACCCGCAGATCCGCGAAATCATGGAACGCGAATACGGCCGCATCTTCTCAGGCGAAGTCTCCGTCAAGGACGCCTTCGACACGATCGAGAAGGAAGGCAACGAACTTCTCGCCCGTTTTGCCAAGACGGCTGGTTGATAGCGTCCGGTCCTCTTCTCCCTATCGGGGAGAAGGTGGCGCGAAGCGCCGGATGAGGGGTTGGGTCGCATACGCACAGTGTGCCGCGCGATATCCCCCTCTGCCCTGTCGGGCATCTCCCCCTCAAGGGGGGAGATCGGCAGGAACCGCCAGCTTCGCAACCCAGTGATAACATCGCTAGGAAAAAGAATAATCTCCCCCCTTGAGGGGGAGATGTCACGAAGTGACAGAGGGGGGTGAGGCGGCAAACTCAGAGCCATCGCCCCAGCACAATTTTCAGGGTCCGACCATGACGCACGCACCATCCCTGTCCGCGACCAACCCCACGCCCACCAGCGCCGGCGGCTTTTTCCGTCGTTTCCGCAGTGCTCCCTCGGAGCCCGACGCGGCCAAGCGCGTGCAGTTCAATTCGCCGCTTCTGCCCTATCTCTTCCTCGCCCCGCAGATGGCGATCATCTTCATCTTCTTCTACTGGCCCTCGGTTCAGGCGATCCAGTCGTCCTTTTACCTTGAGGACCCCTTCGGTTTCGGTTCGACTTTCGTCGGCATGGCCAATTATACCGACGTCCTGAAATCCGGCGAATATCTGAGCATCGCCCGTTTCACCGCCGTCTTCACAGCCCTGGTCACCTTCTTTTCGCTGGCAATCGGCCTGCTGCTTGCCGTCAAGGCCGATGGCATCATTCGCGGCAATGCCACCTACAAGACGCTGCTGATCTGGGTTTACGCCATCGCCCCGCCGGTCGCCGGCCTGATGGGCATGATGATGTTTGATCAGCATATCGGCCCGCTGGTGAAGGTCGCTGCCTTCTTCGGCTGGAACATGCAGGTGGGCCTGAATTACAACGATACGGCTTTCGCGATGATCGTCGTCTCGGTCTGGAAGCAGATCCCCTACAATTTCATCTTCTTCCTCTCGGGTCTGCAGGGCATTCCGGTCCCGGTGCGCGAGGCGGCGCTGATGGATTGCCGGTCCGGTTTGCGCCGCTTCTGGACCGTCATTCTGCCGCTGCTCGCCCCAACCGCGTTCTTCCTGCTCATCATCAATACGACCTATGCGCTGTTCGACACGTTCGGCGTCATCGACGTGATGGTCAAGGACAAGGCGGCCAACAATCCGATCACGCTGGTCTACAAGGTCTATATGGACGGTTTCCGCGGCAATGACCTCGGCGGTTCCTCGGCCCAGTCGGTCATCCTGATGATCATCGTCTTCGTGCTCACCATCTTCCAGTTCCGCTTCATCGAGCGGCGCGTCCACTACAATTGAGCGGGGGCGAGACCATGCATCGCACGAAAATCTTCGACCATTTCATCCTGCTCTTCGGCGTTTTCATCATGGTCGGGCCGCTGCTCGTTGCCCTGATGACCTCGAGCCACGAGGCCGCCGATATCCATCGCAACGGCCTGCAGATCCTGCCCGGCGGCCATTTCATCGACACCTACACGACCGTGCTGACCAGAGAAGGCGGCTTTACCGGCAAGATCACCGGTTTGCGGATGATGATGAATTCGCTGATCCTCGGCATCGGCTTTGCCGCCGGCAAGATCATCCTGTCGATGCTGGCGGCCTATGCGCTGGTCTATTTCCGCTTCCGCTTTGCCACCATCACCTTCTGGATGATCTTCACCACCCTGCTTCTGCCGCTCGAAGTGCGCATCCTGCCGTCCTACGAGGTGATGAACACGCTGAAGCTGACCAACACCTATACCGGCCTGATCGTGCCGCTTCTGGCGTCGGCCACCGGTACCTTCTATTTCCGCCAGTTCTTCAAATCGATCCCCGACGAACTCCTGGAAGCCGCCCGCATCGACGGTGCCGGGCCGTTCAAGTTCTTCATCGACGTCATCGTGCCGCTGTCGAGGACGATGATCGCGGCGATTTTCATCATCATGTTCGTCTATGGCTGGAACCAGTATCTCTGGCCGACGCTGATGACGACCGACGAGAGCTTCTTCACGCTGGTGCGCGGCATCAAGCAGATCCTGCTCGTCTGGGTCGGCTCCAACATTCCCGATTACAACGAGGCCTTTGCCCTGGCGATCCTCGCCATGGTGCCGCCGGTGATGATCGTCATGATCTTCCAGCGCTGGTTCATCAAGGGCCTCACCGAAAGCGACAAGTAGAGGAACGCCACCATGGCAGCGATCAACATCACCAATGTTTCGAAGATCTATGCAGGCGGCGTCGAGGCGGTGAAATCCGTCTCGATCGACATCGCCGATGGCGAGTTCATCGTGCTTGTCGGTCCCTCCGGCTGCGGCAAGTCCACGCTTTTGCGCATGGTCGCCGGCCTCGAGGCAATCTCTAAGGGCACCGTCGAAATTGGCGACCGGGTGATCAACGATATCGAACCTGCCGAGCGCGATATCGCCATGGTGTTCCAGAACTACGCGCTCTATCCGCACATGACCGTCTACAACAATCTCGCCTACGGCCTGAAGAACCGCGGCACACCGAAGGCCGAGATCGACGCGCGCGTGGCGGAAGCCGCCCGCATGCTGGAGATCGAACAGTACCTCAGCCGCAAGCCGCGTGCGCTTTCCGGCGGCCAGCGCCAGCGTGTCGCCATGGGCCGCGCCATCGTCCGCAAGCCGGCCGCCTTCCTGTTCGACGAGCCGCTGTCCAACCTCGATGCAAAACTCCGCGTCTCCATGCGCGGCGAGATCAAGCAGCTACAGAAGCGTCTCGGCACGACCTCGCTTTACGTCACCCACGACCAGCTGGAGGCCATGACGCTGGCCGACCGCCTCGTCGTCCTCAACGGCGGCCAGATCGAGCAGATCGGCCGGCCGCTCGATGTTTATCACACGCCCGCTTCCACCTTCGTCGCCAGCTTCATCGGCTCTCCGGCGATGAACCTTCTGCGCGGCACCCGCGAGGGTACGCAGCTGCATTTCGGTTCGCAGGTTCTCGATCTCGGCCGCGCCCCTGCCTTCCCCGGCCAGATCACCGTCGGCATGCGCGCCGAGGACCTGCGCGTTGCAACATCCGGCGACCAGTCGCTGACGATGAAGGTCGACTATATCGAGGAACTCGGCGCCCAACGCCTTGTTCACGGGACCGTCGACGGCAAGAAACTGACGGCTTCGCTTTCGCCCGAGATCGACATCGGTGAAACGATGGCGCTGACGATCGCGCCGGAGCGGCTGCATTTCTTCGATGCCGATACGGGCAAGCGTTTCGGCCAGCCATTCGCCAACACCGGATACGACCGCCTTTCCGCACCGGCCATCAAGCTGGAGGCTGCGCTGTGATCCAGCGAACCGCTCGACGCCAACGGCCGGCCGTTGTCCGATCACGATCTGATCACCTGCGTCATCGAAGGCTTTGAATAACAAGCTCTCCCTTGCCTAAGCGAGGCCCGCATTCTACATGTTGCGTGCTTTGCGAATGAGGAAAAACAAGATGGCGAACATCAAGAACGTCGCGATCCAGATGGATCATGTCTCTGGCATCAATATCGCCGGGGATAGCACCTTCGCCATGAGCCTTGAGGCGCAGGCGCGCGGCTACCAGCTCTTCCACTATACGCCGCACCAGCTTTCGCTGCGTGACGGCAAGGTGATCGCCACCGTCCAGCCGATGACCCTGCGCGACATCAAGGGCGACCACTACACGCTGGGCGATGCCGAACGCATTGATCTCTCGACCATGGATGTCGTGCTTCTCCGCCAGGACCCGCCCTTCGACATGGCCTATATCACCTCGACGCATCTGCTCGAGCGCATCCACCCGAAAACGCTCGTTGTCAACGATCCGGCCTGGGTGCGAAACTCGCCGGAAAAGATCTTCGTCACCGAATTTCCCGACCTGATGCCGAAAACGCTGATCACCCGCGATCCGGCCGAGATCGCCAGCTTCCGTGCCGAAATGGGCGACATCATCCTGAAGCCGCTTTACGGCAATGGCGGCGCGGGCGTTTTCCATTCGACCCGGGACGACCGCAACCTGTCGTCGCTGCTCGAAATGTTCGGCCAGATGTTCCGCGAACCGTTTATTGCCCAGGAATACCTGCCGGCGGTCCGCAAGGGCGACAAGCGCATTCTCCTGGTCGATGGCGAGCCCGTCGGCGCGATCAACCGGGTACCTGCCGAACACGACGCCCGCTCCAACATGCATGCCGGCGGCACGCCGATGCCGACGGAACTGACGGCGCGCGAACGCGAAATCTGCGCCCGTATCGGGCCGGCACTGAAGGAACGCGGTTTCCTCTTCGTCGGCATCGACGTGATCGGCGACGTGATGACCGAGATCAACGTCACCTCTCCAACCGGCATCCGCGAAGTGAAGAAATTTGGCGGCGCCGATGTCGCCGCCCTGCTCTGGGACGCGATCGAACGCAAGCGCGCCTGATGAGGGCGGGGGCGGCGGAATCCGCCCCGGCGCCGGGGCTATAACCCGATTTCATCCTCCGGATGTTCACGGTTGTTCCGGTCAACCTGGAAAACTACAATCACCCGCAACCATTAGGTTTACGATCGTCGAATTTGTTCGACATTTGTTCTTGTTTTGCGGCGTTTTTCGTGCGAGATTTTCCACCGCAACCAAGAAAGGTTGTGGTGGCGGGTTGTCAGCCTGCCTCGCGGCAAGAGGGACAGTCATGGTCGCGCGTGTCAGTACGGTTGCATTTCAGGGAATAGAAGGCGTGCCTGTCGATGTTCAGGTGATGGTCGCACCGGGCAAGGTCGGCATGCAGATCGTCGGCCTTCCCGACAAGGCGGTGGCCGAAAGCCGCGAGCGGGTTCAGGCAGCGTTGCATGCATCCGGCCTGTCGCTTCCCGCCAAGAAGGTCACCGTCAATCTTGCCCCGGCCGACCTTCCCAAGGAAGGCTCGCATTTCGATCTGCCCATTGCGCTCGGCCTCATGGCGGCACTCGGGGCCATTCCCGGCGATGCACTGGATGGCTATGTGGTGATCGGCGAACTCAATCTCGATGGAACGATCGCCGCCGTTTCCGGCGCGCTTCCGGCAGCCATTGGGGCCAACGGGCTCGGCAAGGGCCTGATCTGCCCTTCCGATAGCGGTGCCGAAGCCGCTTGGGCAGGCTCGGAGATCGACATTCTGGCGCCGCGCAGCCTGATTGCGCTTGCCAATCATTTTCGCGGCACGCAGGTGCTGTCCCGGCCCGAACCGGCCGTGCGCGCCAGCCCCGCCAACATGCCGGATCTTGCCGATATCAAGGGCCAGGAAAGCGCCAAGCGGGCGCTGGAGGTGGCGGCAGCCGGCAACCATAATCTGCTGATGGTCGGCCCGCCGGGCTCGGGCAAATCCATGCTCGCCGCCCGCCTGCCTTCGATCCTGCCGCCGCTGTCACCACCCGAACTGCTGGAAGTCTCGATGATCCACTCGATTGCCGGGCAACTCGCGGGCGGAAAACTGTCGGACCGGCGGCCGTTTCGCACCCCACACCATTCCGCCACCATGGCGGCGATGATCGGCGGGGGCCTGCGCGCCAAGCCGGGCGAGGCCTCTCTGGCGCATAACGGCGTGCTGTTCCTCGACGAGTTTCCGGAATTCACGCCGCAGGTACTCGATGCGCTGCGCCAGCCGCTGGAGACAGCCGAATGCATCATCGCCCGCGCCAACCACCGCGTCGCCTATCCGGCGGCGATCCAGCTGGTTGCCGCCATGAATCCCTGCCGTTGCGGCATGGCGGGCGAGCCCGGCCATAGCTGTGCGCGCGGTCCGCGCTGCGTCTCCGATTATCAGGGCCGCATTTCAGGCCCGCTGATGGACCGGATCGACATCCGCATCGATGTCCCCTCGGTCACCGCCGCCGACCTGATCCGCCCCGTACCTGCCGAGCCGAGTGCCGTTGTCGCCCGGCGGGTGGCACGTGCCCGCGAAATCCAGATGGACCGCTTCATCGCCTTCGGCATGCCGCGCATTCTCTCCAATGCCCGCTGCTCGACCTCGATGATCGAGAAGATCGCCGAGCCGGATGCTGGAGGACTGCAATTGTTGCGCGACGCGGCGGAAAAGCTGAAATTTTCGGCGCGCGGCTATCACCGGGTGCTGAAGGTTGCGCGCACGCTCGCCGATCTCGATGAGAAGGCGACTGTCGGGCGCATCCATCTGGCCGAAGCAATTTCCTACCGGATCGCCGGGGAGCGCTTGACGGCTGCCGCATAGATATGAACTGAAAAGGCCGCCCCTTTCGAAGGCGGCCATTCAAAGTTCAACTGGACCGGAACTGCAATCAGCCCCCGAGCCCCTCGAACAGGGCTGTCGACAGATAACGTTCAGCAAAGGACGGGATGATCACGACGATGGTCTTGCCTTCGTTTTCCGGACGCTGGCCGATCTTGATGGCAGCCGCCAGCGCCGCACCTGAGGAGATGCCGACCGGTACGCCCTCGAGACGCGCCACGTGACGAGCGGTCTCGATCGCCTCGCCGCTCGAAACGGTGACGACCTCGTCGTAGATTTTCGTATCGAGAATGGCAGGCGCAAAGCCGGCGCCGATCCCTTGGATCTTGTGCGGGCCGGGAGCGCCGCCGGAGAGCACCGGGGATTCGGCCGGCTCGACGGCAATGACCTTGATCGAGGGCTTCCTGCCCTTCAGCACCTGGCCGGCGCCGGTGATCGTGCCACCCGTGCCGATGCCGGAAACAAGGATGTCGATGCCGCCTTCGGTATCGTTCCAGATTTCCTCGGCCGTCGTCTTGCGGTGGATTTCCGGGTTGGCCGGGTTTTCGAACTGCTGCGGGATGATGGCGTCGGGCAGCGTGGCGGCGAGTTCCTCCGCCTTGGCAATCGCGCCCTTCATGCCCTTCGGGCCTTCCGTCAGCACCAGTTCGGCACCAAGCAGGGCCAGCATCTTGCGCCGCTCGACCGACATGGTTTCCGGCATGGTGAGAATGAGCTTGTAACCCTTGGCGGCGGCGGCAAAGGCGAGCGCGATGCCGGTGTTGCCCGAGGTCGGCTCGATCAGCGTTGTTCTGCCGGGAGCGATCTTGCCCTGGGCTTCCAGCGTTTCGATCATCGCGACGCCGATGCGGTCCTTGACGGAGGCGATCGGATTGAAGAATTCGAGCTTCGCCAGAAGGTTAGCCTTGACGCCCTTTTCCTTGGCCAGTTTGTCGAGGCGCACGATCGGCGTATCGCCGATGGTCTCGGTGATCGAGGAATAGACGCGGCCGCGGCCGGGCTTACGCTGTTCTGACATGGTGCTCTCCCTTTTTCATCAGTTGCAGGGAGAATAGGGGCAAAGCCATCGGCTTGCCAGAGTGTCATTCTCCAGCACTTTGTTTCGGTTGGAAAAAACTGTTGCGGAACCGCCTGTTACAGAACGATTTTTTCAGGCGGCGCGGGTGGCGATATAGGCGGCGGTCGTTCCGATGATACCGGCCGCAATCCTGTTCAGCGACTTCAACGCCCGCGGCTGCTTGAGAAGCAGCCGGGCACGCGAAGCCAGCAGGATATAGGGCACGAGCACCGCCATCAGCACCGCGAAGGTGGCGACAACAAGCACGGCATATTCGTCGAGCCCGATCATGTGCACATCGATCAGCGTCGGCACCAGCGCCACGTAGAACAACATGGTTTTCGGGTTGCCAAAGGTCACCAGCAGGCCGGACAGGAAAGACATGCCCATGCTGGTGCTTTTCTTGGCCTGGATATCCTGCGGCAATAGCCCGGCGGTCCACAGCTTGTAGGCGATGTAAACGAGATAGAGCGCACCAAGGATCTTGATGACCATGAAAGTCGTGGTGAACGTCTGGGCGATAAAAGCGAGCCCCAGAATTACCCCCGTCAGGTAGACGATATCGCCGAGCGCAAGGCCAAGCCCCATGAAGAAGGTCTCGCGGAAGCCGGAACCGAGCGCGCGCGCCACGATCGCCGTCATACCGGGTCCGGGGATCGCGGCAGCAATAAAAAGAGCGGTGCAGTAGGCAAAAAGCGTGGCGAGGCTCATCATCGGCTCCGTGGACGTGCGAAGGCAGTCTCTAGCCGGTTTTCCCGAGGCTGGCAATTTGTGCGGCATTGATCGAAAAGGATGTTGCCGCTAATGCAGTGTCGCAGCACCTATCGAAATTCCCGCCTTGCACGCCCTTAAACGGAGATGCCGTTCATGCCCGAAACCGCAAGCCTTGCAGCCTTCGCCCTTGTTGCGCTCGGCATGGTGCTGACGCCCGGCCCGAACATGATCTACCTGATTTCCCGCTCGCTCTGTCAGGGGCCGCTGGCGGGATTGATCTCGCTGATCGGCGTTGCGCTCGGCTTTCTCGTCTACATGCTGTCGGCAGCCTTCGGCATCACCGCTCTCTTGTTTGCCGTGCCTTATGCCTACGATGCCCTGCGGATCGCCGGCGCCGCATACCTTCTCTATCTCGCCTGGCAGGCGGTGCGTCCCGGCGGGCGATCGGCCTTCGAAGTCCGCAATCTGCCAAAGGATGCGCCCAAGCGCCTCTTCCTGATGGGCTTTGCCACCAGCGTGCTCAATCCGAAGATCGCCGTGCTCTATCTGTCACTGCTGCCGCAGTTCATCGACCCGGCACTGGGCCATGTCTTTGCGCAGTCGATCATTTTCGGGACGATCCAGGTTGTCACCAGTGTCTCCGTCAATGCGCTCATCGTGCTGACGGCGGGCTCCATCGCCACGTTCCTCGCGGGCCGTCCGGCCTGGCTTTCCACGCAACGCTGGCTGATGGGCGGCGTGCTCGGCGCGCTTGCCCTGCGCATGGCCATGGAAAGCCGGCGTTGAGGCCCTTTTTTCTTCGAAAACCACAACAGAGCATACCATGACCACAGCCCTTCTTATCATCGACGTCCAGAACGCCGTCCTCGACGGCGAAGGCACGCCGGAACGCCAGCCGGCCATCGATGCCGCCCTCACCGAGACTGCCGGCCGCCTGCAGTCGATCCAGGCCCGCGCCCGTGCCGCGCATGTTCCAGTCATTTTTGTACAGCATGACGGCGGCCCCGGCGATCCGCTGGCGCGCTCCTCCAATGGCTGGGGCCTGCGCCACGAGATCGCGCCGGTACTGGGGGAGACGGTCATCCACAAGACGAGCTGCGACAGCTTCTTTCAGACCAATCTTGAGGAAGAACTTGTGAAACTGTCGATCACTCATCTGGTCATCGGCGGCTGTCAGACGCAATTCTGCGTCGATACCACGGCGCGCCGCGCGGTCTCTTTGGGCTACGATGTCACCCTTTTGTCCGATGGACACACCACCGGCGACATGGGCGAATTGACCTTTCCGCAGATCATCGCCCACCACAATCGCGTGCTTGGCGGCTTCAATGCCGCTGGACACGCGATCGAGTTGCGCCGGTCGGACGAAATCACGTTCTGAATTTATTCGAAGACCGGCCGCATGAAGCTGCGCTCGTAGCTGGCGATGCAGCGGGTCTTCTCGGCAAGCGCGAAGGCGGCGAGGCATTCGGCATCCTCAGCCATTTTCACGCGGTACTCTTCATAGGCCGCCAGGCTTGGAAAGCTGAAGAGGGCAAGCGCGATATTGTTCGTCCCCTCATGCGGCATGAAATAGCCGTGATGCGTGCCGCCCAGGCGGTTGACCAGCGGAATCCAGAGCTTGGCGTATTCCTCAAATTCGGCAAGCTTGTAGGGGTCGATCGTATAGCGAAGATAACAGGTGATCATTTGGGCCTCCATGGACGAACTCAGCCCGCCTGATGCCGCACAAGGCGGGGCCATGTCCAGCCGAATGTCATGCCGGCAGCCGCAATCAGGATGGCAGCCGAGCCGAGAATCTGCGCCGGCTGCAGCTGATGCCCGAAGGCGATCCGGTCAACGGCAAGCGCTGCAACCGGATAGATGAAGGAGAGCGCACCGGTCAGGTGGGTGGGCAGCTTCTGGATCGCACTGTAGAGCAGAATGTACATCAGCCCCGTATGGATCACGCCCATCGCAACCAGCAGTGCCCACTGATACGGCTCGTTCGGCAGGCCGGAGGTTGCGGCAAACGGTGTAAGCATGATGAGGCCGGTCACGACCTGGATGAGTGCGATCAGATGCGGCGGGGTTCCCTTCAGCCGCTTGGCCACCAGCGCCGCCAGTGCGTAAAAGAACGCAGCGGCCAAAGCCATGGCAATCCCCGTCAGGTAGTCGCTGCCTGCAAAACCGCCGGCAGGCTTTGCCTGGACGATCGCCACCATGCCGGCAAACGCAACCGCGAGCCAGCCGAGCTTTGTGGCGGTGATCTTTTCCCTGAAAACCAGGCCGCCGATGGCCAGAAGCATGAAGGGCTGGGTGTTGTAGACCATGGTGGCGATCGAGATCGACGAGCGCGAATAGGCGCCGAACAAAAGCAGCCAATTGACGACGATGGCGACACCGCCGAGGACGGCAAGTCCGAACAGGCGCCATGTCAGGATACTGGCACGGAAATGACCGAGCATGGCGCAGATCGCCAGCAGCGTCAGCGCGCCGAACAGGCAGCGCCAGAGCACCACATCGATCACCGGCTGGCCGGACATCAGCACAAACCAGCCGATCGTACCCGAAATCAGCATGGCCGCAGTCATTTCGATACTGCCGGTTCTGATATCCTTTTCCATCGCATCCACTCCGTTGAACGAAGCAGAAGATTATGATGCGGCGGCATCATAATATATGGATTTCAGAAGGCATTTCCGGCATAATGCCTTATCATGATAGGCGTTCTCTCAGTTTCGCCTTACGGAGTTTGCGATGCTTGACGATCTCGACCGGCGCCTGCTCGACATCCTCTCCCTCAACGCGCGTATCTCGCTGAAGGAACTGGCGCAGGAGGCGGGCCTGTCCTCGCCCAGCACGGCCGACCGGCTGCGGCGGCTGGAGGATCGTGGCGTGATCACCGGCTTCACCGTTTCGATCAATCCGGTCGCACTGGGTTATGCGCTGCAGGCGATCGTGCGCGTTCGCCCGATGCCCGGGATGCTGCATATCGTCGAAAAGATGATCCAGGAGACGCCGGAATTCGTCGAATGCGACAAGGTGACGGGTGACGACTGTTTCATCGCCAAGCTTCTGGTCCGCGACATGGAGCAGCTGGACGCGATCCTCGACCGCATTGCCGAACGATCCCAGACCAATACGTCGATCGTCAAATCGTCGCCGGTGAAACGCCGGCTGCCGCCACTTGATAGTGGAAAATAAGCGTCAGAACTCGGCCAGTGGCGACAGCATCACGGGACCGGACAAACGAGTGGCAGCGTCTCCCTGAACCATCAGGCTGATATCGGACTCAAATGATTCCGGGGTGCCCTGCCAGCCCAATTTGTCTGGCGGAAAGCAAACCTCGACGCGATCATGGTGTTGATCGAGCACAGAGAGAATGGCGGCGAGCGGCGGGATCGACTTGCCGGCAATATCGAGAAGCTGAAAGGATGCTTCGTCGCTCTTCCACGCAACCACCGCCTCGAACTGATCGAGATGGGCGAGCTTGATGTCAGGATCAAAGAAACAGTTGAGCAAGAACATTTCCGCCTGCGCCGCGACCGCGAAAACAGAGGAAACAGGCATTCTCTCACGCAAGATCTGCCGGATCAGAGCGATGTCAACAGCATTTTCCAACGACAATACGTGCGCTACTCCGGCATGCCTCGTTTCCACCGGCGGCGGAGGCCCGACAAACCGCTGCTGCGGCAGGATCTTAAAACCATAGGGCTCATACATTGCCGGTTTGTCCGTGAGGAGAATACCGAGCTCAAATCCCTGTTCATCGCACCAGCCGAACGCGCGGTTCATCAGGTCGCGATAGAGCCCACGCCCACGCCATTGCGGCCGCACCGCACCCGACTGGAACCCGGCCGCCCTTACCAAGCGGCCATCGATCATCAATGGCATGAAGAAGGCGCTGAAATTGGCGGCGCAAACGCCGTTTTCATCGAAATAGCCAAACGGCATGCTGGTCGGGTCCGGTCCGCCGAACCGGTCCTGAAGGCCGACATCGATGCCAAACGTATCCTCAAGCAACGCCACCAGCGCAGCCCAGGCGGCCGGATCGCCGAAGTAATCCTGGCGGAAAGTCAGGCCGTGGCTGTCGGCAGCGGCGGCCACTTAGCGGCCACTTAAACGCCGGTGGAACCGAAGCCGCCGGCACCGCGTGCCGTTTCGCTGGCATCTAAGGATTCGCGGATCGAAACCTGCGTGACCGGGGCGATCACCATCTGGGCGATGCGCATGCCGCGCTCGATGACGAAGTCCTCGTCGCCGAGATTGATCAGCAAGACTTTTACCTCGCCGCGATAGTCGCTGTCGATCGTGCCGGGCGTATTGAGGCAGGTGATGCCGTGCTTGAAGGCAAGGCCGGAACGCGGGCGGATCTGCGCTTCGTAACCCACGGGAACCTCGAAGATGAACCCGGTCGGCACCAGCGCCCGCTTGCCCGGGCCAAGGAACAATGGCCGGTCCGCCTCGACGGCGGCGCGAAGGTCCATGCCGGCCGCACCTGCGGTCTCATAGGACGGCAAATCGATGCCTTCGCCGTTTGGCAGGCGAACAAGGCTGAGGTTTGGGAGTGTCTGCGATCGTTGGGTCATGCTCCTCCTTAGCAATTCCGGCCGCGGCGCAGTCAATGCGAATTGCAAGTTATCCACGGCTCCGCTACATACGCGGCAATTCACAGGATTCACATCATGGCCGAAAGTATCGCCGAGGCGGTTTCCCGCCGCCGCACCTTTGCTATTATCGCACACCCGGATGCCGGTAAAACGACGCTGACCGAAAAGCTGCTGCTGTTCGGCGGCGCCATCCAGCTCGCCGGTGAAGTCAAGGCGAAAAAGGACCGTATCCAGACGCGCTCCGACTGGATGAAGATCGAGCGCGAACGCGGCATCTCCGTCGTCACCTCGGTGATGACCTTCGAATATCACGGAAATGTCTTCAACATTCTCGACACGCCCGGTCACGAAGACTTCGCCGACGACACCTATCGCACGCTGACCGCCGTCGATGCGGCCGTCATGGTCATCGACGCCGCCAAGGGTATCGAACCGCGGACACTGAAGCTGTTCGAGGTTTGCCGCATGCGCGACATCCCGATCATCACCTTCATCAACAAGATGGACCGCGAAAGCCGCGACCCGTTCGAAATCCTCGATGAGGTCGAGGAAAAGCTGGCGCTCGACTGTGCGCCGGTGACCTGGCCGATCGGCCGGTCAAAGACGTTCTGCGGTTCCTATCACCTCGCCGACAACACCGTGCGCGGCGCCGATACCCAGGAAATCCTCACCAAGGTCAACGGCCCCGAAATGGCGGCGCACCGCCTGCCTGAAAACGAGCGCGACGCCTTTATCGACGAAACCTCGCTCGCCATCGAAGCCTGCAAGCCCTTCGACAAGAAGGCTTTCCTCGAAGGCCATCTGACACCGGTGTTCTTCGGTTCGGCACTCAGGAACTTCGGCGTGCGCGACCTGATCAACGCGCTCGGAGAGATCGCGCCGCCGCCGCGCGACCAGGTGGCCGATATCCGCACCGTGCAGGCGACCGACGACAAGATGACGGCCTTCGTCTTCAAGATCCAGGCCAACATGGACCCGAACCATCGCGACCGCATCGCCTTTGCCCGCGTCTGCTCCGGCAAGCTGGAGCGCGGCATGAAGGCGCGGCTGGCGCGCACCGGCAAGCAGCTTGGGTTGACGGCGCCGCAGTTCTTCTTTGCCTCGCAGCGTCAGCTGGCCGATACGGCCTATGCCGGCGACGTGGTCGGTATCCCCAACCATGGCACGCTCAGGATCGGCGACACGCTGACCGAAGGCGAACAGCTGGTGTTCCAGGGCGTGCCGAACTTCTCGCCGGAAATCCTGCGCCGCGTGCGCCTGGAAGATGCGATGAAGGCGAAGAAGCTGAAGGAAGCCCTGCAGCAGATGGCCGAAGAAGGCGTCGTGCAGCTGTTTTCGCCCGAAGACGGCTCGCCCGCCATCGTCGGTGTCGTCGGCGCGCTGCAGCTCGACGTTCTGAAGGAACGGCTGCAATCGGAATACGGCCTTCCGGTTTCGTTCGATGTCGCCCGCTTTTCCGTTTGCCGCTGGATTTCAGCCGACCTGCCGGCGGACCTCGACAAGTTCATCACGGCGCGGCGCGGCGACATCGCCCGCGATCTCGACGGCGACCCGGTGTTTTTGGCGCAGGACTCGTTCTCGCTGCGTTACGAAGCCGAACGGTATCCGGCGATCAAGATGATTGCCATCAAGGAATATCACGTCGCCAAGGCGGCGTGATATTCGCTCCCGCGCCCGCTTCCATCAGGCAAGGCCGCGGATGGCGAGCCATAAGCCCGCCGCGACGAGGATGACGCCGGCGGCTTGCGAGAGCCGTTGCCCGCCGGGCACGACTTTCTCGGCAAGGACGAAGATCGCGAGCGCGGCGATCCAAAGGATGTTCATGATCCCGCCGACGAACAGAAGCGCCATCAGCGGCCAGCAGCAACCGATGCAATACAGGCCATGGCGCAACCCCATCCTGAAAGCGCCCCAAGGATCGCGGCGAAATCCGCCCTCGCTCTGGATGAAGGCAAGCGGTGCGCGGCATTTGCTGAGACAAGCATGCTTGAGCGGCGTCCACTGATAGACACCCGCAAACAGGAGCAGCAACCCGCTGAACAGGTTGTTCGCACTTTCCAGCATCGGTGTCAGCAACAGGGTGCGTTCGAGCAGCCACTGCCCGAAGGTTGCCGTCAGCGAAAACAGCAACCAGGCTGCGACATAGCCGCTGCCAAAGATACCGGTGGCCGCAAACGGTGCGCCCTGACCTGCGGCGTGCCGGCCGACCCGCGCGTAGAGCAGGATCATCGGCGCGGCCGACGGAAGCATCATGCCGACCATCATCACCGACCACATCGTAAAAACGAGAAATGCCTCGCCGGGACTCCACACATGCGGCGCCAGCACGGCCTCGGTCATGCCTGGCATTTCCAGTCGGGGCATTTCCATTCCGTGCATGTCCATCCCGGACATGCCTTCCATCGGCTGTTCGCCGGTCGCCGTCATGCCGCCCAGCGACAGCAGATAGAGCCAGGCAAGCAGGGTGATGACTGCCAGGCTGACGGTTATGATGATCCGGTCCCGCCTGAGCAGGGTGTCGAGCGTGATGCCGGCCATAGCCTCGATCCTTGAACATGATGCCGAAAGTGCCGGCGGCCGCTAGTGGACGACACCGGTCCCGGTCATGTGCAGGCGGGCAAAATGGGCGTGCGAATCCTTGGTGGAGAGAGCAATCGGCCCTTTGGTCTCCGCCCATCCCCGTCCGGCCTCGCACACATCATACTCGAACCCATGCGGCAGGTTGATGCGAGCCCGGTGTTCTTCGCCGGTAACGGGATTGCGGATCGGTTCGCCGCGCGCTTCGATCCAGCCGGGAATGTCGATCTTGGCCGTGCGCCCGTCCATATCCCAATCGAAATCGATCCGTGTGAAGACCGGCTCATGCACCGTATCGAATGTTGTGGCGAACACGGCGAAGAAGGTCGCGCCCGGCTCGGTGTCCAGTCCGCTCATAATGCGCAGCAAGGCGTCGCGCTGTGCTGGCGTTGCCCGTTCGTCGACGATCGGAACGCACTGGCCATGGCCTTCATGGATGGCTCCCGGCCATGACACGATCATGCCGATACGCAACCCGTCGAGCCGCGTCTCACCATGAAAACCGTCCTCGACCTCGATGACGCCGATCGCGTGGCATTTGCCCTGGGTGGGAAGTGCATTGAATTGGCAGGGACACCCGTAGGCGCAGTTGCAATGTATGAATTCACGCCCCTGAAGCTTCCATCTGACGCTGGTCATCTCATCCTCCTTTGACCGGTGGAATGCGTCTATCGCCGGAATTTCATGTAGCGCTAATTAAATACCTGCACCTCCGGCTTGTCCAGCGGCCCTGCCGTATCGGAACGGTTTGATCAGCGGCGATCGGTCAGGGTGAGATCACCGTTTTCATCCACCGAGACTTCGATGCCGATATAGCCCGGGATCGTCGGATGCGATGTTTCAAACGGATGGGTGTGCGTGGCGGTAATGACCATCACGTCGGAGCCGGCCGATTCCCCGGCGATCACGCCAGCCGCAACGTCTTCGAAGACGAGGCAATCCTTGGCATCGAAGCCGACCCGCTTGGCGCCGAGCAGGTAGCATTCCGGACTCGGCTTGCCGCGCGAGACGTCCTCGGCGATGACGATGAACTTTGGCTCCGGCAGGCCGGCAGCGGCGATGCGGACCTTGGCCAGTTCACGCGGCGATGACGTGACGATCGCCCAACGCTCCGGCGGCAGGCTTTTCAGAAATTCGATGGCGCCCGGCAGCGGCTTCACACCGTCGACATCCTCGATCTCGCCCTGGCAAATGAGCGCCGATTCCGCTTCAGGATCGACACCCGGCAGACCGAGCTGGCGGATCGTATCGACGCCGCGCTTGCCATGCATGGTCGGCAGGAAGGTCGCGACATCGAGGCCGTGGCTTTCAGCCCATTTTCCCCAAACCCGTTCGGCGGCCTCGATGGAACTCAGGAGCGTTCCGTCCATGTCGAACAGGAAGGCGGAGTATTTCTTGCCGAATACCGGCGAGGACGCTGAAGACACGAGGCAGGCTCCTTTGAAAGTCTGGTGAAGGTCTGGCGATCCGCATGTCTTGTGACCGCGCGGCGTACCCCGTTCGAATAGGGGGATTTTCCCCTGAGATCAAACAGATATCGCCCTTGTGGTGTCGCGGATGTGCTTTCTTGTCCGGCCTCGCCATGCCCGCCTCACCGTGCCGACAGCGCCAGCCGCAGCCCCATCAGCCCGAAGGCACCGGCAAAACCGCGCCGCAGCCATGTGGTGACACCCGGCCGTGCGATGACGTAGCGCCGCGCCGCTGCGGCAAAGACGCCATAGAACACGAAGACGATGAAAGTCAGCACCATGAAAACGGCGGCGAGCCACAGCATGACCAGGCTGGGCGACGGCGTGCCATCCGGCACGAATTGCGGCAGGAAAGCCAGGAAGAACAACGACAGCTTCGGGTTGAGGCTGTTGAGCAGGATGGCTGTGCCGATGATCTTGCCTGCCCGCATGGGCCGCGCTTCTTCCGTAACCTGCAGGCTGCCGGCGTCGCGCAGCACGCTTAAGGCCATGTAGAGCAGATAGGCCACGCCGAGATATTTGATCACTTCAAAGGCCATGGCGCTGGTGTGCAAAAGGGCCGCCAGCCCGGCAATACTGGCAACGATATGCGGAAGGATGCCAAGCGTGCAGCCGAATGCGGCGAGAACGCTGGCCCGGCCGCCGGAATTGAGGCCCGTTGCCAGCGTATAGAGCACGCCGGTGCCGGGCAGAAGGATGACGACAATGGATGTCAGCAGATATTCGAGGGTCACGACGCACTCCGTTCGACAGGGAAAACCGGAGAAAAGCGGATCACCGGCCCTTCGGTCTTGAACGAAATTGCAGCGCTTCAGCTATGAGCGAGCGCGTAGGCGCCCGGCGTGATGCCGTAGGCGCGAACGAAAGCCCGGGTCATGTGGCTCTGATCGGCAAACCCGCTAGCAAAAGCGGCGTCGGCGAGCGGCGTCCCCTTGGCGATCATCCGGCGAACGGCGCCGATGCGGCGCTGGATCAGATAGGCATGCGGCGTCATGCCGGTCGCCTCTGAGAAGGCGCGCACCACCTGAAAGCGGCTGAGCCCGCTTGCAGCGGCAAGATCGGCCAGGGTCGTGGCGGCGGCCGGATCGTCATCCAGCAGGATTTTCGCCCGGCTGATGGACGGTGGCACGAAACGGAAGGCCTTTGGGCGGTCCATCAGCGACGCCACCAGCTGCAGAAAGCCGGTTTCCGGCGCCAGCGTTTCGCGCATCTGCGTCATCGCCGTGTAGACCGGCAGGAGACGTCGGGCAGCATGGCTGTCACGCATCACCGGCTGTGAGAACACAAAATCGTCCGGCCTGCCCTCGCCGATGTCCAGAACCGCGCGCGCAATCAGGCCCGGATCGAAATAGAGCATTCGCCAGGAGCGCCCTTCCCCGCCAATCGGATGGCCGTCATGCACTTCGCCGGGATTGACCGTGATCATGTCGCCGGGACCGGCCTCGACCGGACCGCGGCCGCTTGCGGATTTCTGCGCCCCACGGATGATCACGCCGATGCCGAACTGGTCATGGGTATGACGGCCGAAACTGTGCGCCGTGTCCGCCTCAACGGCCTCGACACCCTCGATTGCGCATTGCCGCATCCGGAACTGGCCGGTTTTCATCCGTCAAACGCTCCTCAGTCCCGTTCCCGACCCGGCAGCGCATCGCGCTCGCCAAACCAGTTTGCCGCCGAAGAACACCAGATCTGGTGGTTCGGCGCAAGCGCGCGGCGCTGGCGGATATTGCCCCAACGGATGCCGATCTCTTCGGCGTCCTCATCGGTCCCGGTCGTATAGATCGGCGAACCGCAATCGCCGCAGAACATCTGGAAACGCGTCCGGCCGTTGTCGCCGGTCTTCGTATAGGTTTTCGGCTCACCCGCCGTGATGCGGAAATCGGCTTTCGGAACGGACACCGTAACCCGATAAACCGAACCGGTCAGGTGCTGGCAATCGGTGCAGTGGCAGATACCGACCTTGTGGGGATCGATCTCCGCCTCATACCGGATCGCGCCGCAATGGCAGTATCCATCAATGTGCATGTCCGTTCCTCCCTGTTCAGGACGAACCTGGCCCATCAGACGCCGGTGAACAGCCAGGCATGTTCCTTGGCGTTGTTGAATTTCCAGACCCGCGACGGGCCGGCCATGACATTGAGGTAATAGAGATCGTAGCCATGGATTGCCGCGACCGGATGATAGCCCTTCGGCACCAGCGTCACATCACCATCCTCCACCGCCATCGTCTCGTCCAGCGAGCGGTCGTCGGTATAGACGCGCTGCATGGCGAAACCCTGCGATGGGTTGAGGCGGTGATAATAGGTTTCCTCAAGGAAGCTTTCGGCTGGCAGATTGTCCTCGTCATGCTTGTGCGGCGGATAGGACGAGGTATGGCCACCCGGCGTAATGACTTCGACGACCAGCAGCGAATGCGCGGCATTGTCGTCTTCCGGCATGATGTTGGTGACGTAGCGCGTATTGGTATTCTTGCCGCGGGTCATCTGCGGATGGCGGCCGGGCGCGATCACCTGCGCCTTGTAACCCTCACCGCCCGGAGCGGAGCAGACGGCAAGATCAAGCGCCGTCGTTGCCGTGGCTTCCCAACGGCTGCCTTTCGGCACGTAAACCGCATAGGGCTGCCCCTCGAACGGCGTCATGCGCTGACCCAGTTCGCCGAAATCCTCGCCATCGACGGAAATCTTCGCCTTGCCGGAGACAAGCACGAGGCAGGTTTCGCGATCGGCACTTTCGCCTGCCGTCTTCTCGCCTGCCGACAGGCGGTTGAGGCCGAAACCGACATAGGTCCAGCCGGCTGACTGAGGCGTGATGTCATGGACAAGGCCGGAAGTGCCGTTTGGTTTGACGAGAAGGTTTGGCATGGTGTGGCTCCTATTGATTTTCATCTGGCTGGGATCACCCCTTGGGGAAGCCTTCCGTTTCCACAGTATAGCCTGCAGCGGGCATGACACGCATCAGTTCGGCATAGCCTATCTCCGCCATTTTCTGCGGCGGCGACTTGCGCGGATCCTGCTCGGCCTCGACCACGAACCAGCCTTCATAGCCATAGTCGGCGAAACGCTTGACGATGGCGCCGAAATCGAGCGAACCGTCGCCCGGTACGGTAAAGGCCCCGAGCGCCACGGCGTCGAGGAAGGATTGCTTGCTGCGATCCAGGCCGTCGATGACGACTTGGCGGATATCCTTGACATGCACATGGTTGATGCGGGCATGGTGGTTGTCGATGGCACGCAGCACATCACCGCCGGCGAAAGCCAAATGGCCGGCGTCCAGCAGCAGCGGAATGCCTTCGCCCGAATTCTTCATGAATGCGTCGAGTTCCGGTTCGGTTTCCACGACGGCCGCCATGTGATGATGGTAGGAGAGCGGCATGCCCTGATCTGCGCACCATTCGCCGAATTCCGTGACGCGGCGCGCATAGGCCTTCATCTCGTCATCGCCAAGGCGCGGCTTGGTGGCGAGCGGCTTGGAGCGGTCGCCCTGGATAGACCGGCCGACTTCGCCATAGACGATGCAGGGCGCATTGACGGCCTTGAACAGTTCGATCATCGGCGCGATGCGGTCCTTGTTGGCCGAGAGATCCTCATTGACCAGCGTGCCGGAGAACCAGCCGCCGCAGAGCGTCACGTCGGCCGTGCGCAGGATCGGCAGCATTTCACTCGGATTGTTGGGAAAGCGGCGGCCTTGCTCCATGCCGGTGAAGCCCGCGCTGCGCGACTGGCGCAGGCATTCTTCGAGCGACACGTCGTCGCTGAGTTCGGGAAGGTCGTCGTTCCACCAGGCGATGGGCGACATGCCGAGTTTGGCTTTCATGAAAATTCTCCCTGGAGGAAGGCAATCGGCCTTCCCTGTCATCCTGTATTCCCGTCATCCTCGGGCTTGACCCGAGGATCCATGGTTCCCCGTAACGCCTCACGGTTGGATCCTCGGGTCAAGCCCGAGGATGACGGAGTTTGTGATTGCTTATCCTAGCCGATACGCTGGGCGGCGAGCGCTTTTTCGTAGCCCTTGCGGGCCTCAACGACCCTCGAGCGCTCGGAGACTTCCGGCACCGCCACATCCCACCAGTGACCACCCTCGTCGGTGGTGATCAGCGGGTCGGTATCGATGACGATGACGGTGGTGCAGTTCTCGCCGGCGGTTTCCTTCAGTGCGATTTCCAGCTCGTTGATCGAGGCGACCTTGCGGGTGATCGCCCCCATTGCGGCGGCATGTCCGGCGAAGTCGATGGCCGGCAGCGTGACGTGATGGGTATCACGCAAGAGGTTGTTGAAGTTGGCGCCGCCGGTTGCCATCTGCAGCCGGTTGATGCAGCCGTAACCGGCGTTGTCGAGCAGCACGATGGTGATCTTGGCGCCGAGCATGATCGACGAGGCAATTTCCGAGTTCAGCATCATGTAGCTGCCGTCGCCGACCATGACGATGACGTCGCTCTCGGGCTTGGCAAGCTTGACGCCCAGACCGCCGGCCACTTCATAGCCCATGGTCGAGAAACCGTATTCCATGTGATAGCTGCCGGGCGCATCCGCCTGCCACAGCTTGTGCAATTCGCCGGGCAGACCACCGGCGGCGCAGACCAGCGTCGTATTTTCCTTGCGGGCACGCTGGACGGCGCCGATGACCTGGGCGTCGGACGGCAGGGCCGCATTGGTGGTCGCGGTCGCCTTGCCGGCAGCCTTCAGCCACTCGGCCTTGCCGTCGATCGCCTTCTTGGTCCAGGCGGTATCGACCTTGTGCGAGCCGAGGCCGGCGCTTAGGGCATCGAGACCGACGCGGGCGTCGGACACCAGCGGCAGAGCCTCATGCTTGGCGGCGTCGAAGGCCTGGGTGTTGAGGCCGATGATCTTCAGGTCGTCGTTCTTGAACAGCGCCCAGGAGCCGGTGGTGAAATCCTGCATTCGCGAGCCGACGGCGAGAACGACATCGGCATCCTCGGCCACCAGGTTGGACGCCGATGTGCCGGTGACGCCGACCGAGCCCATGTTGAGCGGATGGCTGTGCGGCAGCGAGGACTTGCCGGCCTGGGTTTCGACGACAGGGATGCCGTGTCTCTCAGCAAAGGCGGCGAGCGTCTTGCTGGCCTCGGAATAAAGCACGCCGCCGCCGGAAATGATCACCGGTTTCCGGGCAGCTTTCAGTACCCTAATCGCATGTGCCAGTTCGTCCGCATCCGGATGCAGGCGGCGGGTCGTCCAGACCTTTTCGTCGAAGAAGCTTTCCGGATAGTCATAGGCTTCCGCCTGCACATCCTGGCAAAGCGACAGCGTGACCGGGCCGCAATCGGCGGGATCGGTCAGCACCTGCATGGCACGGCGCAGCGCCGGAATGATCTGTTCCGGGCGGGTGATCCGGTCGAAATAGCGCGAAACGGGACGAAAGCAGTCGTTGACGGTCATGGTGCCGTCGCCGAAATCCTCGATCTGCTGCAAAACCGGATCCGGGCGGCGATTGGCAAAGACATCGCCGGGCAGAAGCAGCACTGGCAGGCGGTTGACATGCGCCAAGGCTGCCGACGTCACCATGTTGAGCGCGCCGGGGCCGATCGAGGTGGTGCAGGCCATGAAGCGGCGGCGGAAGCTTGCCTTGGCAAACGCAATCGCGGCATTCGCCATGCCCTGCTCGTTCTGGGCGCGATAGGTCGGCAGCGTATCCTTGATGCCATGCAGCGCCTCGCCGATACCGGCGACATTGCCATGGCCGAAAATGGCGAAGACACCGCCGAAGATCGGCGTCTTCTCGCCCTCGATCACGGTCATCTGCCTGGTGAGAAACCGCGCGACGGCCTGCGCCATGGTCAGGCGAACAGTCTTCTGGCTCATTGTTTCCTCCTCGAACGAGGACATTGCCTCGCATTGATTTCTGCCCATGTGGAGGTTTACCCCCCTCTGTCACTTCGTGACATCTCCCCCTCAAGGGGGGAGATCGTTCTTTTCCCACGGAAGCTCCCACCTTGTCGGCTACGACACTCTCGGCAATCTCCCCCCTTGAGGGGGAGATGTCCCGGAGGGACAGAGGGGGGAGCCACAGACGCAATATGCGCCAACTAGGCTGCTTTTGTTTCCGCAAGGCCAAGCCAGAGATTGACCAGCGCCTCGAATTTGCCCGCCATGTCGGCGATCGCCTGTTCGTCGTTGATCTCGCCAGCCAGCCAGGCTTTGCTGGCCTCGGCAAAGATCGTCCGACCGACGGCAAAGCCCTTGACGGTCTTCGATGTCCGCGCCGCGGCAAAACCTTCCTTCAGCGCCTCATACGGCGCTTCCAGCCCGAGCAGGACGACACCGCGGCAGAGCGGATCGCGCTTTTCGATGACGGCATCGATCGCGGCCCAGGCGGAACGGCTTGCCTGCGGTTCGAGCTTCCACCAATCCGGCTTCAGCCCGGCATCGTAGAGTTCAGTCAGCGCACGCGGGATAGTATTGTCATCGAGCCTGCCGTGCTTGCCGGCGATGATCTCGATCAGGATTTCGCGGCCGACCTTGCGCGCTGCCTCGAAAGCCGAGCGCAGCTTGGCGATCTGGGCGGCCTTCATCTCAGCGGGATCGTCCGGATGGAAGAAGCTCAGGACCTTGATGCAGTGATCGACCGGCCATTCGATCAGCCGGCTACCGAGATCCTGGCTGAATTCGAATTGCAGCGGACGCGAACCGGGAAGCTCGATCGGCTTGCCGATCCAGAAGTTCTTGTTGACCGCATAGAGCGCGTCACGGCCATATTTGTCGTCGATCAGCATGCCGAAGCCGGGGCGGCCGTTGGCAATGCGCTCGGCAGCCTTCACGGCAAGGACTTTGAATGCCGGGATGCGCGCCAGAAGCGCGGCATTGCCGCCGGCCAGATCTTCCAGCTGGCTGCGATGATCGATGGCAAGCGCCATCAGTTGCGGGATTTCGCGGCGGCGGGTGGTTGCCCAGTGCACGTGGTTGATCGCCTCGTCCTTGCGCAGCGCCTTTTCCTTGCTGCCGTGTTCGAGGAAGAATTGCAGCTCGGTCCATGTCGGGATTTCCGGCGCACAGAGAAGGCGTGACACGGCAAAGGCACCGCAGGCATTGGCCCAGGTGGCGGATGTCGCATGCGGCTCCCCCTTCAGCCAGCCGCGCAGGAAACCGGACATGAACGCGTCGCCGGCTCCGAGAACATTGTAGACCTCGATCGGGAAACCCTTGCCGACGATGCCGTCTTCCAGATCGTCGGAGATGGGGCCGTCATAGACGATGCAGCCCATCGGGCCGCGCTTGAGGACGATCGTCGCCTTGGAATTGGCGCGGATGGTCTTGAGTGCCGCCAGCAGGTCGCTGTCGCCGGATGCGATCAGCACTTCCTCTTCGGTGCCGACGATCAGGTCGCAATCGGCAAGCACCGTCTTCAGGTGCGCAGAGACCTTTTCGGAGGCGATATAACGGTTGTCGCCGGCGTCATGGCCGGCAAGGCCCCAGAGGTTGGGGCGGTAATCGATATCGAAGACCACCTTGGCGCCGCTTTCCTTGGCGATGCGGATCGCCTTGCGCTGGGCGGCATCGGTATGCGGCTTGGCGAAATGCGTACCGGTGACAAGGATTGCCCGGGCGGAACGGATGAAGTCTTCGGATACGTCATCCTCGCAAAGCGCGCTGTCGGCGCAGTTGTCGCGATAGAACAGAAGCGGGAAGGAATGGTCGCTTTCGACAGCCAGGATGGCAAGTGCCGTCAGCCGCTCCGGATCGGTGACGATGCCCCTGGTCTCGACGCCCTCGCGCTCCAGCTGTTCTTGGATGAAGCGACCCATCTGCTCCTTGCCGACGCGGGTGAGAAGCGCCGACTTCAGGCCGAGCCGTGCGGTTCCGACGGAAATATTGGTGGGGCAGCCGCCGACGGACTTGGCGAAACTGGCGACATCTTCCAGCCGCGTGCCGATCTGCTGGCCGTAGAGATCGACCGAGGCGCGGCCGATGGTGATGAGGTCGAGCGGCTTGTCTGCCTGCGTCCTGTTGGTCTGACTCACTGCTTCCTCCCGGCGGGCGCCTGCGTCGCGCCGACATCTTTAATGTCTGTAGGTGATCACCTTATGAAACATAGGTTCCGACATATAGTCAATATGGAATTTTCATTCTATTATCGTTCTTTGCCGTTCCGCCGCCGCTTTTCGGCAACCGCCACCGTCAGCGCCATGGCGAAGGCCATGCTGGCCGAGAGCGAACGGAACCCGGCATGATCGGCCTCGACAAGCTCGAACCAGACCTTGGAGGATTCCGCCAGCGGCGAGAAGGCAGAGTCCGTCAGCGAGACCACCGGCACCTTTTGATTGGCGAGCAGTTTTGCCTGGTTGACGCTTTCCGAGGCATAGGGCGAGAAACTGACGGCAAACGCCGCATCCTTCGGCCCTGCCATGGCCAGAATATCGTCATCGATCCCGGCCGCCGTACCAACCATCTGGTATCTGACCTTCAGCTTGCCGAAGGCATAGGCCATATAGCCGGAGATCGGATAGGAGCGGCGCTTGGCAACAAGATAGATCGTCTCGGCCCCGGCGAGGATATTGACGGCCCGCTCGAAGGCTTCCGGCTCGACGGAGGTGGCGATGTTGTCGAGCGAGCGGTGGGCGGCGGCGACGAAGCCGTTGAAGATCGAACCGCTTTCCAGCTTGCTGTGCTCGTTGCCGCTCAGTGCTTTCAGGCGCTCGTCATACCCCGGCGTGCGCTCACGCAGCCTTGCCCGAAAAATCTGCTGCAGACTGGAAAAACCCTCGAAGCCGAAATGCTGGGCGAAGCGCACCAGCGTCGAGGGCTGGACATCGGCCGACGTGGCGATACTGGCGGCGGTACCGAAGGCGATCTCGTCCGGATGATCCAGCGCATAGGCGGCGACCTGGCGCAACCGCTTCGGCAATTGCGCCTTGCGCTCCAGGATCATCGCTTTGAGACCGTCAAAATCCTGCGGAATAGCGATGCTGTTTTCCGTTTCGGCCATATGTCCGGGCTCTTTCTCAGTTTGCGCTGCCGTCAAAACCTTATGCGAGGAACGGGGCAAGGAATAGAACATTCATTCTACAGTTCCATTTTTCCCACCGCTTCACGAATTGCTAGCCTTTGCCGATGCTCACCCATTCATTGGTTTTCGCCGACTGGTAGCTAGCAGAGACGACTTTTTGCACTTCAAAGCCTTCGCGGAAGTCGGTGCCTGGCCTGGTGCCTGTCGCGATCGCTGACAGGAACTCGTTGGCTTCGATGGCTTTCAAATCGTTGAAGCCGATCTGGTGGCCGGGAGCGACACAGAAGGCGCCGTAGGGTGGATGCTCGGGCCCCGCCCAGATGGTACGGTAACCTCTGGTGCGGATGCTGTCGCCGGCAAACCAGACCTTGAGTTCGTTCATCCGCTCCTGCGTGAAGACGATGCTGCCCTTGGAGCCGTAGATTTCGAAATCATGCTGCATCTTGCGGCCGGAGGCGCTCCAATTGGCCTCGAAGCTGCCGGTGGCGCCGCCTTCGAACCGCACGAAGGCGCGGGTGATATCGTCCACCTCAACGGCGCGCATCTGCCTTGATCCGCGCGCCACCGGACGCTCCGGCACCTGGATGATGGTTTCAGCCAGGACCGCGGTCATCGGCCCGATCAGATGGCGCAGCGACGCAATGATATGGCTACCTATATCTGCGAGCGCGCCTCCGCCGCTTTTCGGATCAAGCCGCCAGCCCCAGGGAGCGGAGGCGTCCATCATGAAATCCTCGGCATGAATGCCGCGCACCGAGCGGATCTCGCCGATCTCACCGCTTTCGATCAGGTCCTTGGCAAGGAAGATCATCGGGTTCTTCAGGTAGTTGAACCCGACCTGAGTCATCACGCCGGCTTTCTCGGCGGCGGCGACCATTTCGGCGCAATCGACAACAGTGGGGGCCAGCGGCTTCTCGCAATAGACATGCTTGCCATGGGCGATGGCGGCGAGCGCCATCTCCTTGTGAAGAAGATTGGGCGTGGTGATGTCGATGATGTCGATATCCGGATCGGTCAGAAGCGCGCGCCAGTCGGCCGTCGCCTTGCGGAAGCCCAGGTTGCGGCGTGCCTTTTCCGCACCGTCCAGCGAGACGTCGGCGACCGAGACCAGATCAAGGTCGAAGGGCTGGTCGAAAACCCGTGCGGCGATCGTAAAGCCGAGTGCATGGGCCTTGCCCATGAAACCCGTTCCGATCAAACCAACGCCGATCCTGCGCTTGCCATTCATGCCTGCGTACTCCCCTCGCCGCGCTGCGCAGCTTCTGAGACATCATGAAATGATACGAGCAAACACTGTCAAGATGGAATGTTTATTCGAATATCGCCGTTGTATGGTTCCCTTGGAAACATATCAGCCGGGGGAAAACGGTAGATTGAACGGCAAGATGTGGAAATGATCCTGTTCGTTAACGCATTTTTACCATGTTCGGCCGGATGATCGACATGGTTAACGAACCATCAAGGCGGGCCATCCCCGCGATCGGGAGTAGTGTGAATGTGCCGCTGGGCAGCCTATCGCGGAGAGCCGCTTTATCTGGAAGAACTGGTATCGTCGCCGGCCCATTCGCTGATCGAGCAATCTCACTGCGCCACCCGGGCCAAGACAGCGACAAACGGCGATGGCTTCGGCATTGCCTGGTATGGCGACCATCCGGAGCCCGGCCGCTACCGCGACATCCTGCCTGCCTGGTCGGACTGCAATCTCAAAAGCATCGCCCGGCAGATCCGCTCACCGCTGTTTCTTGCCCATGTGCGGGCAGCGACCGGCGGCGGCACGCGGCGCGACAATTGCCATCCCTTCGTGCACGGCCGCTGGACCTTCATGCACAACGGCCAGATCGGCGATTTCGAGCATCTGCGCCGGCCGATGGAGGCGATGCTCGACAACGACCTCTACACCGCCCGCACCGGCTCGACCGATAGCGAGCTTCTGTTTCTGCTGGCGCTGCAATTCGGCCTCGAGCAGGATCCGCTTGGCGCTATCGCCGAAACGCTGGCTTTCGTCGAACGCCTGGCCGAGCATCTGGAGCGCAAGGTTCTGGTACGATTTACGGCAGCACTTTCCGACGGCCACGATCTCTATGCCGTGCGCTATGCGTCGGACTGGAAAGCCCCGACGCTCTATGCGGCGCCGATGGGGCCGAGCGGCGGCTATTGCCTCGTCTCCGAACCGCTCAACGACGACGACAATGCCTGGGTGGAAATTCCCGACGGCACGGCTGTCATTGTCGGAGAAAACGGCGTCGATGTCCGCCTGTTCGGGACGCAGGATGCTACCCCGGACATTTCGCGGATGGGGCGGGCAGCGTCAGGAAAAATGTGAGGCGATGAGCCGGCCAAGCCGTTCGGCAACGGCCTGCTTGTCCATGTCCGGCCAGTCCTCGTCGCCCGATTTGCCGATCACCTTCACGGTGTTGCGGTCACCACCCATAATGCCGGTATGGGGCGAGACGTCGTTGGCGACGATATAATCCGCCCCCTTGCGTTCCAGCTTCGAGCGGCCGTTTTCGGCGACATTCTGCGTTTCCGCGGCAAAGCCGACGACCAGTTTCGGCCGTTTGGCGTGGTGGCCAATGGTTTTCAGAATATCCGGGTTTTCCGTCAGCAGCAGCGGCGGCGGCGCTTCGCCGGGCTGTTTCTTGATCTTGTTTCCGGAAGCAGCAGCCACGCGCCAGTCGGCAACGGCGGCGACCATCACGGCGATATCGGCGGGCAGCGCCGCAATCACGGCGTCGCGCATTTCCTCGGCCCGCTCGACACGAACGACCGTCACCCCCTTCGGATCGGATATCGTGACCGGACCGGAGACCAGCGTCACATCCGCCCCAAGCCGGGCGAGTTCGGCGGCAATGGCGTGGCCCTGCTTGCCGGATGAGCGGTTGGCGATATAGCGCACCGGATCGATCGGCTCATGCGTCGGGCCGGAGGTGACGATCGCTTTCTTTCCTGCCAAAGGTTTCGGGCCAGCATCGAGCAGTGCGTCGGCAGCGGCGGCGATCTGCAGTGGCTCGGCCATCCGGCCCTCGCCCTTTTCGCCGCTTTCGGCCATTTCACCGGCGGCCGGACCGATGAAGCGGATGCCGTCGGCCAGAAGCGTCGCGTGGTTGCGGCGGGTGGCGGGA
Organism: Pararhizobium sp. YC-54; assembly: GCF_025847205.1. GTDB lineage: Bacteria > Pseudomonadota > Alphaproteobacteria > Rhizobiales > Rhizobiaceae > Pararhizobium. Next base: position 244,799 of record NZ_JAOYTH010000006.1, read on the forward strand.
TGCGACCACATCTTTGGATTCATGGCTGGCGCGACGAGTACCGGCTTGTCCGTCGCCAAAAGGATGGTCGAGGCCAGATCGTCTGCGAGACCGTGCGCCATCTTCGCCATCAGGTCGGCGGTGGCAGGGGCGATGACAATCAGATCGCAATCGCGGGCAAGGCGGATATGGCCGACATCCTGCTCATCCTCGCGGGAAAACAGCTCGGTGAACACCTTGTCCGCCGAAAGCGCACCGACGGCAAGCGGCGTCACGAAAGCCTGCGCCCCCGCCGTCATCACCGGCCGCACGGACGCACCGCGCTCGCGCAGCCGGCGGATCAGATCGAGGCTCTTATAGGCCGCGATGCCGCCGGAAATGATGAGAAGAATGCGTTTTCCCTGAAGCGTCATGGCGAATTCCGGTTTCGGCGGGCCGTTGCGCCCTGCCCTTTCGGCTGACCCTACTCGACGGGCCGTTGGGAGGCAATCAGCCCGCCGCTATCGGCAAGGCCACCGCCAGCCATCGAGACTGGCCACATGATGCACGGATCAGTGGCCGTGATGCGTGCACTGGGCATGATCGGCAAGCACCTCGATCACCCGGCATTGATCGACCCGGCCGTGGCCGCAGCCCTCGACCATCATTTCCAGCTCGGCCTTCAACGCCATCAGGCTGCGTATCCGCTGCTCGACCTCGATGAGCCGGGCCTTGGCAATCGCATCGGCGGTCGCGCAAGGCTGGAGAGGGTTGTCCTGCAGGCTGAGAAGCGTGCGGATCGCCTCCACCTCGAAGCCGAGTTCGCGCGCATGGCGGATAAAGGTCAGGCGGTCGAGGTCGGACTGCTCATAGGAACGCTGGTTGCCCTCGCTGCGGCTGGGCTCCCGCAGCAGCCCGATGCCCTCGTAATAGCGGATGGTCGGCACCTTGACGCCGCTTTTTCGGGCGGCCTCGCCAATGGTGATCTTTTTCATGGTTTTCCCTCTTGCACCTCTAGCCACTAGAGGATGTAGGAAAGATGCCAGAGTTTGACAAGCACGAACAACAAGCACGGATACAGGAAGCGGACAATGGCAGAGGCGACACAGACGCGATACCGGGTAGAGGGCATGGATTGCGCCTCTTGCGCGGCCAAGATCGATACGGCCGTCCGGCGCATGCCGGGCGTCACGGACGTTTCGGTTTCGGTGACGGCGGGAACCATGACCGTGAACCACGACGCGGTCAGCGACCTCACGGCCATCGCCAGGAAGGTCACGGGGCTTGGCTATTCGGTCTCGCAGCTCGCCGGCAAGGCCGCGCCGGTTACAGAGCCCAAGCAGGCATGCTGCGGCCATGGTCACGGCGATCACAGCCATGCCGCCCACGATCACGCCGGCCATGGCGACCATGATGGCCATGACCATGCGGGACACGACCATTCGAAACCCGCAGCCGGAGATGCGGCCGAAAGCTTGCACGGGCATGACCATGGCCCGACCGCCGGTCGCTGGTGGGCAAGCAAAAAAGGCAGGCTGACGATCCTTTCGGGCGCCGCGCTGGTCGTTGCCTATGCTGCCGGCCACCTCGTGCCGTCGATCGCGCCTTACGCCTTTATCGCCGCCATGCTGATCGGGCTTATCCCGATTGCCCGGCGCGCCATCATGGCGGCGATGGCCGGGACACCGTTTTCGATCGAAATGCTGATGACCATCGCTGCCGTCGGCGCGGTCATCATCAATGCCGGCGAAGAGGCCGCCGCCGTGGTCTTTCTGTTCCTTGTCGGCGAACTCCTGGAAGGCGTGGCGGCGGGCAAGGCCCGCCAGAGCATCCAGTCGCTGACAGCACTCGTGCCGAAGGAAGCGCTTTTGGAAGAAAACGGCCAGACGCGCGCGGTTCCGGCCGAAAGCCTTGCAGTCGGCGCGACCATTCTCGTTCGCCCCGGCGACCGTATCTCTGCGGATGGTCTGATCCTGTCGGGCGAAAGCGCCGTCGACGAGGCGCCGGTGACCGGCGAAAGCACGCCGGTGCGCAAGCGCGTCGATGACAAGGTCTTTGCCGGCACGATCAATGGTGACGCGGCGCTGCGCGTCCGGGTGACGGCGACCGCCGCCGACAACACAATTGCCCGCGTCGTCAAGCTGGTCGAAGAAGCCCAGGAATCCAAGGCACCGACCGAGCGTTTCATCGACCGTTTTTCGCGTTACTACACGCCCGGTGTCGTGGTCGTTGCCGCGCTGGTCGCCATCATTCCGCCGCTGTTTCTGGGCGGTGCATGGGGTGAATGGGTCTACAAGGGCCTCGCCATCCTGCTCATCGGCTGCCCCTGCGCCCTGGTGATCTCGACGCCGGCTGCCATTGCCGCCTCGCTTTCCGCCGGTGCCCGGTGCGGCCTGCTGTTGAAGGGCGGCGCAGTGCTGGAAACGCTGGGCACCATCAATGCGGTCGCTCTGGACAAGACCGGCACGCTGACCGAAGGCAAGCCAAAGGTTACGGATATCGTCGCCTTCGGCCATTCCGAAGCCGACGTACTGACCTTCGCCGCAGCTCTTGAAACCGAATCGAGCCACCCGCTGGCCAAGGCGATCCTTGATCGTGCCGCAGCCGGCAAGGTGGCTATTCCAGCCGTATCCGATGCCAAGGCGCTGGGCGGCAAGGGCGTGACCGCGACGGTCGACGGCAAGGCGGTCTTCTTCGGTTCGCCGCAGGCAGCCGGTGATCGCGTTGCGCTGTCGGCTAGACAGACAGCGCAAATCACCGCGCTCAACGACGAGGGCAAGACCGTCTCCGTGCTGATCATCGGCGACACGCTGGCCGGTGCGATCGCCATGCGCGACGAGCCGCGCACTGATGCAAAATCCGGGCTGAAAGCACTGACGGATAAGGGCGTCAAGATCGTCATGCTGACCGGCGACAACAAGCGCACGGCAACCGCGATCGGCCGTGAGCTCGGTATCGAGGTGCGCGCCGAACTGATGCCCGAAGACAAGCAGCGGATCGTTGGTGAACTGAAGCAACAAGGCCTCATCGTTGCCAAGGTCGGCGATGGGATCAACGATGCACCGGCGCTGGCGGCGGCCGATATCGGCATCGCCATGGGCGGCGGCACCGATGTGGCGCTCGAAACGGCCGATGCCGCCGTGCTTCATGGCCGGGTCGGCGATGTCGCCGAGATGATCGATCTATCGAAACGCACGATGGGCAATATCCGCCAGAACATCACCATCGCTCTGGGCCTGAAAGCCGTGTTCCTGGTCACCACCATTGCCGGCATTACCGGGCTGTGGCCGGCGATCCTTGCCGATACGGGCGCGACCGTGCTGGTGACGATCAATGCGCTGAGGCTTCTGGCACCCGTGCGCAGCATCTGAGATCTGATTTCCGGCGGCCTGTCTGCCGCCGGACCGCAATCCCGAATGCCTAACCCTCCTGCATCTTCCTCCAGAGGTCGTAAATATCTTCTTCGCCCTTAGGCCGGACCGGACGATAGGCAAAATTCATCTGCTGTTCGGCGAGGGGCTTTTGGAGGTCCGCATAAAGCGGCGCGGAGGTCAGCCCGAAAGGCGCACCGTCCTCGTTTGAATAGGCGTAGTAAATGTCGGTGATGCCGGCAAGACGCATGGCAGCAAGACACATCGGACACGGATGGCCGCTGGCATACATGGTGGCGCCCTTGAGGATCGGCGAATGGCGCTTGATGGCCGCCGCGCGCACGGCGATCAGTTCGGCATGGGACGTCGGGTCATGCGTTTCCACCACACCGTTGACGCCGTGGGCGACGACCTCGCCGTCCATGACCAGCACGGCGCCGAACGGGCGTCCGCCTCTGCGGACATTCTCGCGGGCAAGCGCGATGGCCTCGGTCATGAAGCGATCTGCATCCGACATAGGCTCTCTCCTGTTTCGCTGCACCATTGGAAACGATGAGCGGAGCGACGTCAACCGTCGCGTTGGATGGCGCCGTGAACGGTTGGTCAGGTTGACGCCAACGCCACGGCCGGCTGCAGGCGGGAAGCATTGTAGGCGGGCAAATAGCCGAAGACCAAGCCGGTGAGGAAGGCGCTGCCAAAGGCGAGGACCACGGGACCCGGCGCGAAGCTGACGGTAATGCCGAAGGCCTGCGCCACCGCACCGATGCTGAGGCCGAGACCCACGCCGATCAGGCCGCCGAGCGCGGAGACGACCAGCGCCTCGACGATGAACTGGGTGAGGATATCGCGGCCACGGGCGCCGGTCGCCATGCGGATGCCGATCTCACGGGTACGCTCGGTGACCGAGACCAGCATGATGTTCATCACCCCGATACCGCCGACAAGCAGCGAGATGGCCGCGATCGAGCCGAGGAAGACTTTCAGGATATTCGACGTTTCGGTAAAGGTTTCGCGGATCGCCGCCATATTGATGATCTGCGTGTCCTGGCGTTTGTGGCGCTCGTCAAGCAAGGCCTGGATCTGGTCCTGCGTCACGTTGATGGCGCTGCCATCCTTCACCTGCACGGTGATGGAGCGGACGTTCCTTGCCCCGAAGAGGCGCAGGTTGCCGGTCGACAGCGGCACCAGCACGGTATCGTCCTGATCGTTGCCGCCGGCGCTGGCACCCTTCCTCGACATCACGCCGATCACCTGGAAGGGGATGTTCTTGATGAGAATATACTGGCCGAGCGGATCGGCGCCATCGGGAAACAGTGCATCCGCTGCCGTCCTGCCCAGAACCGCGACGCCTGCATAGGCGTCCATGTCCGCCTTTTCGAGGAAGGCGCCCTCCTCGATCGCCCATGACTTCGCCTGCGGAAACTGCGGCACCGTGCCATTGACCGTCGTCTGCGTATCGAGATTGCCGGCGGGCACGGTCAGCGTGCTCGACATTTCCGGCACAGCGAAGCTGATATTCGGCAGTTCCAGAATCGCATCGGCATCCGACGGAATCAGCGAAACGTTGCTGCCCCCTTCGCCACCGCGAAAATTGGACATGTTGGGCCGCACGACCAGAAGATCGGATCCCATGGCGGCAATGCGGCTCAACACTGAGTCCTGCGCCCCTGTCCCGATGGCAAGCATGGCGACGACGGAACTGACGCCGATGACGATGCCGAGCAATGTGAGGATGGTCCGAAACAGATTGGCCCGAAGCGCCCGGAGAGACATGCGCACGGCCTCGGCCACGTCGGTGACGATGGCAGCCTTGCCGACGCTTCTCGCCGCCAGCGCCGGCTTGGCGCGGCCGATCCGCCTGATATTGCCGGGAATACGGTCTGCAACGATCAGGCCGTCGCTGATCTCGATGACGCGGTCGGCGGATTCGGCCAGTTCCGGGGCGTGGGTGATGATGATGACGGTATGGCCATCGTCGTTCATCTGCCGCAGCGTCGCCATCACCTCCTTGCCGCTCTGGCTGTCGAGCGCGCCGGTCGGCTCGTCGGCGAGAATGATCTGGCCGCCGTTCATCAGCGCCCGGGCGATCGACACACGCTGCTGCTGACCGCCGGAAAGCTGGTTCGGCAGGTGATCAAGCCGGTCGCCGAGGCGCAATGAGCACAGCAGCATGCTGGCCCGCTCTTCGCGCTCCCGCGACGGCATGCCGGCGTAGATGGCGGGGATCTCGACATTTTCCTGTGCGGTTGCTGTCGGCACCAGATTGTAACTCTGGAACACAAAGCCGAACATCTGGCGGCGTCTTGCGGCCAGCTCGTCGGCATTCAGGTCCGAGACGTCCTCGCCTTCGAGCAGATATTGGCCACCTGTCGGCGTATCGAGACAGCCGAGAAGGTTCATCAGCGTCGACTTGCCCGAACCGGACGCGCCGACGATGGCAACGAATTCGCCCGGCTGGATATCCAGCGAAACGCCGCGCAGCACCTCGACGGCCACGTCGCCGTTGACGAAGGTCTTGCGGATATCCTTGAGCGAGATGAGCGGGGTCATGGGCTGCGCCTCAGAACATCGGCGGCATGCCGCGCCGCGCATTAACCCGGCTCGACGATGCAGCCTTGTCGCCGGAGCCCGTGCCGACGACGACGGCATCATTTTCATCCAGGCCCTTGGTGACCTCGATCCGCACCCGGTTGCGGATGCCGATCTCGACCTTGCGGGTTTCGTGGGCGCCAGACGCCGTGACGACGGTGACCTCGCCCGATTTTCCGTCATTGCCGGAGTGAACGGCGGCGACCGGAACGGTCAGCACGTTTTGCGCCGACGATCGCACAAAAAAGACCTGCGCCGTCATGTTCATCATCAGCGTACCCTCGGGATTGGGGACGTCGAACAGGGCATAGTAGAGCACGACATTGTTTTCGGTCGACGGCGTCGGCTTGATCTGGCGCAGGGTGCCGGGATAGCGCTTGCCGGGCTGGCCAAGCAGGGTGAAGTAGGCGTCCATCCCGACTTTCAGCTTGCCGACATCGGCCTCTGACACTTCGGCCTCTACCGTCATGGTCGAAAGATCGCCGATCGTCACGATGGTCGGCGCCGTCTGGTTGGCATTCAGCGTCTGGCCTTCCTTGGCCGATGTATTGACGATGGTGCCGGTCAGCGGCGCATAGATCTTGGTATAGCCAAGGCTGATGCGGGCATCCTTGAGCGTCGCCTGTTGCTTGCGGACCTGGGCTTTCAGCGCATCGACATTGGCCTCGGCCGTGGCAAGTGCCGCCACAGCCTCGTCGAGTGCCGACTGCGCGGCGCTATTGCCGGCGACAAGCGCGCGCTGCCGGGTAAGATTGGCAGCGGACAGCACGACCTGCGCATTCTTGTCGATCATCTGGGCCTCAAGATTGGCAAGCTCGGCTTCGGCAATCTCGATCTGCGTTTCGATGGAAGCACTGTCGATCTCGGCGATCAGCTGGCCTTCCTTGACGCTGTCGCCGATTTCGACCTTCAGGCTCTTCAGCTGACCGGAAACCTGCGCACCGACATCGACATCCTTAATCGGGCTCAAGAGACCGGACGCCGTCACGCTGTTTTCGATATCGCCGCGCACCGGCATCTCGGTGACGACGGTCTCTGCCGTGCCCTGCTTGCCGTAGGTCGACCATCCGTACCAGCCGGCCGCAACGGCCAAAAGGACCGTGGGGATCAGCCAGCGCCTGCGCGAGCGCACCCGCCTGCTGCGCACCGGTGCTGGCTGGACGACAGGACGCTCGTCCTCTTCAACTACAGGGGCAATTTTCCGGGTGGCATCCGCCATTCGCATATCTTTCCGATTCATTCGGGCTCGGGTCGTCATTCACAACAACAGCTAGGTTGAAACTACGCCCTAATGAAGTCCAACGGCATGAAATCTTTGTAATGTTTCCCGTTTTTCGTTTCGCAATGTTTCCGCAACATCATCAACACGGGAGAATTTGGGTACGAAAAACCGGCGGGATGAACCGCCGGTTTCTCCACTCGCTGCTCGTCCGGGGAGGCCGGATCAGTCGCAGACCCTGATGCGCTTGACGACCAGATTGCCGTAATAATCGTACTTGCGGATTTTCTTGATCCAGCAATTGGGCTCGTAATAGGTCTTCTTGTAGTAATGGCGCTTGTGGCCATAGTAGTGATCGACCTGGCCGTAGCCGCCGCTATGGTAGCCGTCATTATAACCGCCGCCATAGTAACCGCCAGCCTCGGATGGAGCCGCAAAGGAAAGAGCCGCACCGGCGGCAACGATGGAAGCGATGATCAGTTTGCGCATGGTGGTCTCTCCTCAGATTATTGCCTGGATGAGCCCGTCTCATCCTTGAGACAGACAATCTCACCCCGGCGACAAACCTGCAGTTCCCGATGGAACACCGCGTCAACCGTCCGATTTTTTGATCCTGGCCATGGCAAGCACATCCGCAAACGCTCCGTCGCGAAACGCGTAAGCCCTGTGAACGCCCTCGGCTTCAAAGCCGGCCGTCTCGTAAAGCGCGATCGCCGCCGCATTGTCGGTAAAGACCGTGAGCTCGATGCGGATGATGTTCAGCCAATTGTCCGCGGCATCCATGAGATCGAGCAAAAGCGCCTTGCCGATACCCTGCCGATGGTAGGCGTCGTGGATACTCATCCCGAGCACCGCTGCGTGATGACGCCGCCCCGTCTGGCGATGGAGACCGGCGGCACCGACAATGATGCCATCCCTTTCGGCGACGAGCTGAAGTCCGCCGTCTGACGGTCTCTCCAGAAAGGATCGGACCTGTTCGGGACTGGTATGGGGCAGGCGCAGCGTTCCCCGCCGCACACCCGGCTGGTTCAGCACGACGGCAATCTGCTCATGATCCCCCGGACGCGAAGCCCGGATGTGCACGGCATTTTGGGGGATTTGTACGGGCGGGATTTCTGTTTGCTTCATGACGTTCCTCGTCTTCAAATGCGAGGAGGTAAGAAGCTTGCGACCCTACCTGCCTCGGCAGGGTCTACAGGATGAAAGCGCTTTTAGCCCAGCACCAATCCTGCGCACCCCGAAAGGTCCGTGCAGGTCATGATAAGGGTCTTTGCTACGCTGTTCATGCGGCGAAATTGAACGAACGCGCACGCAAAGGCAAGCTCAAAAAACCCGCCACGCAACCACGATCAGCGTAAGCGCGATCACCCAGAGCGCGACGCGGCCCGAACGGCTGTGGCGTGCCTCGGAACGGCCGATGGCCTCGGCGGTGCCTTCGTCAAAACGCAGGCCATTTTCAGCCATGGCCGTCAGGTCGCGGGAGAATTTCTCCGTTTTCGCGGCAATCTCGGGCGCGGCCTCGGCAAGACGCAATGCGGCGTGCAGCCCTTCCTTGACGTCGGACACGATGCGCCTGGGGCCGAGATTGTCGCGAATCCAGGCACCGACCACAGGCTCGGAAGCCTTCCACATGTTGAAGCGCGGATTGAGGGTGCGGGCGACGCCTTCGACAACGACCATGGTCTTTTGCAGCATGACCAGCTCCGGCCGCGTTTCCATGTCGAAAAGCTGGGTCACCTCGAACAGCAGCGTCAAAAGCTTGGCCATGGAGATGGTCTCGGCCGGCTGGCCATGGATCGGCTCGCCGATGGCCCGGATCGCCTGGGCGAAACTTGCGACATCGTGGTGGGCGGGCACGTAGCCCGCTTCGAAATGCACGTCGGCAACGCGGCGATAATCGCGGGTGATGAAACCATAGAGGATTTCGGCGAGGAAGCGGCGCTCCTTCTTGCCAAGCCGGCCGACGATTCCGAAATCGACCGCGACAATCATGCCCTGCGGATCGACAAACAGATTGCCCTGATGCATGTCGGCGTGGAAAAAGCCGTCCCGCAGCGTGTGGCGCAGGAAGGACTGGATCAGCGTATCGGCCAGCGCATCGAGATCGTGACCGGCGGCGCGCAGGCCCTCGACATCCGACATCTTGGTGCCGTCGATCCACTCCATCGTCACGACGTCGCGGCCGGTGCGCTCCCAGTCGACCTTCGGCACCCGGAAACCCGGATCATCCGCCGCGTTCTCGCCAAGCTCAGACAGGGCGGCGGCCTCCAGCCGCAGATCCATCTCGATCTTGGTGGTCTGCTCCAGCGTCTTCGTCACTTCGACCGGCCGCAGACGCCGGGTATGGCGCAGAAAGCGCTCCTGCAGCCCGGCAACGAGGAACATCGCCTCCAGATCATGGGCAAAGCGCTGACGCACGCCGGGGCGAATGACCTTGACCGCGACCTTTTGCGCGACGCCATCACGCACCACCGTGGCCGGGTGCACCTGGGCTATCGAGGCAGCGGCGATCGGGTCGCCGAAATGCTGATAGAGATCGGCGACCGGACGGCCGAGTGAACTCTCGATGGCGGCGCGTGCTTCCTCCACCGGAAACGTCGCCATGCGATCCTGCAGGAAGGACAGGTCTTCTGCAAAATCAACGCCGACGACATCCGGGCGGGTGGCGAGAAACTGGCCGATCTTCACATAGGACGGACCAAGCCGTTCGATGGCCCGGGCCAGCCGGTCGCTGCGGTCCTCCTGCTTGGCACGGCGGCGCGCAAACAGGCCGGCGAAGGATTGCGCGGCCTTCGGCAGTGCCGGCAGGTCTTCCGACGGCAGCGCCGACACAACGCCTTCGCGCACCAGAACCCAGCCGATACGAACGAGACGGAGATAGGCTCCGGGCGTGCTCATAGCGGCTTGCCGCCGCGCCGGGGCAGCCCCTCAGAGCGCTTCACGAGAATGGATGTCATGCGTCAGATCTTCCAGCCGGAATGCAGCGCGGCAATGCCGGCGGTGTAATTGGTATAGGTGACACGCGAGAAGCCGGCTCTGCTAATCATGGCGGCGAAATCACGCTGGTTGGGGAATTTACGGATCGATTCCACCAGATACTGGTAGGGCTCGGCATCGCCGGTGACCATCTTGCCGAATTTCGGGATCGCGTTGAACGACCAGGCGTCATAGACCTTGTCGAGCAACGGCATATCGACCTCGGAGAACTCCAGAACGAGCAGGCGGCCGCCGCGCTTGAGGACGCGGTAGGCTTCCGACAGCGCGACATCGATGCGCGGCACATTCCGGATGCCGAAGGCAATCGTGTAGGCATCGAAGGACCTGGCTTCGAACGGCAGTTCCTCGGCATTGGCCTCGACGAAGGTGAGATTGGGCGACAGGCCCTTCTTTTCGGCACGTTCGGCGCCGACGGCGAGCATCGAGCCGTTGATATCGAGCACGGTCGCATGCGCCTTGCGGTCCGATGCCTCGACGATGCGGAAGGCGATGTCGCCGGTGCCGCCGGCAACGTCGAGCACCTTGTAGTCCTCGGAGCGGCGCGGATTGAGCGCTGATATCATCGCATCCTTCCAGGCGCGGTGCAGCCCCATGGACATGACGTCGTTCATGATGTCGTAGCGCTTGGCGACCTTGTGGAAGACATCGTTGACGAGCGCCTGTTTCTCGCCCTGGCCAACCTGGCGAAACCCATAGGAGGTTTCCATGCCGCCATCGGCAGATGTGCGCTCACCAGTCATCAAGGTTTACTCCATTCAATCGCTGTTGCGCCGACCATAGCGAATTCGCTTCATCCACGCTATCTCTGCGGCAGATAGCGGCCTGCGGCATTCGCGCCCGTGGTTAAGATCGGCCTGCTATTGGGACCGGCCTGCTATAGGATATGTGCGCAGCGAATGGAATTGCCAAATGGCCCCGGTCAGTTGGCGCATGGCGAGGAGACGTGAATGCCGGAACTTCCCGAGGTGGAAACGGTCAGGCGGGGCCTTACACCCGCTATGGAAGGTGCGCTTCTGGTGCGGGCCGAGCTGCGGCGTCCGGACCTGCGCTTCCCCTTCCCGGCCGGTTTTGCGACGCTTATCTCGGGGCGGCGCATCGTCTCGCTGGGTCGGCGGGCGAAATACCTTCTGATCGACCTTGAAGGCGGCGACGTGATCATCGCCCATCTCGGCATGTCCGGGTCCTTTCGGGTGGAAGACGGCCGGGCGGAGGATGGTCCTGCATCCGATACGCCCGGTGACTTTCACCATCCGCGCGGCAAAAGCGAAAAGCACGACCATGTCGTTTTCCATCTGGAAAGCGTCAATGGCCCTGCCCGCGTCATCTACAACGACCCGCGCCGCTTCGGTTTCATGGACCTTGCCCGGCGCGACGCGCTTTCCAGCCACGCTTTCTTCCGCGGCCTTGGCGAAGAGCCGACCGGCAACGTGCTCGATGCCGCCTATCTGGCGGCGCGATTTGCCGGCAAGGCGCAGCCGCTGAAATCGGCACTGCTCGACCAGAAAAATATTGCCGGCCTCGGCAATATCTACGTCTGCGAGGCACTGTGGCGCTCGGGTCTCTCACCGCTGCGGGCCGCAGGCACGCTGGTGGATGCCAGGGGAAGACCGAAGACGGCGCTCGTTCTCCTGACCGAGGCGATCCGAACGGTGATTGCCGACGCCATCGCCGCCGGCGGCTCGTCGTTGCGCGACCATATCCAGACGGACGGCACGCTGGGTTACTTCCAGCACTCGTTCTCGGTCTACGATCGCGAAGGCGAGCCTTGCCGGACACCAGGCTGCGGCGGGACCGTCGCCCGCGTCGTTCAGGCGGGCCGATCGACCTTCTATTGCCCGAAATGCCAGAAATAACGCCGCCGGCCTCTGAAATAGCGCCTCCGTCCAAGGTCACCCGCCAGCGGCGTTTTCGAAAATAGCGCGTTGACGCAGGCAGTGTTTAAGGCTATATGCCGCCCACAGTTTGGAAAGCCGCTCCAAGGTTTTCCGATATTGCTCCCTACTTGCTTGGACGACAGGTCGCAGTGACCCGGCACGGCGGTAGAGAGTTTTTGTCAGATTTCGAAGAGAGACACCAAATGGCCAATACAACTTCGGCGAAAAAAGCGACCCGCAAGATCGCCCGCCGCACGGAAGTCAACAAGTCCCGCCGTTCGCGCGTTCGCGGCTTCATCCGCAAGGTCGAGGAAGCCATCGCTTCCGGCGATCAGGTTCTCGCCCAGGCAGCCCTGAAGGCAGCCCAGCCGGAGCTGATGCGCGCCGCAACCAAGGGTGTGCTGCATGCCAATACGGCATCGCGCAAGGTGTCGCGTCTTGCGAACCGCGTAAAGTCGCTTTCGGCCTAAGCCGGCTTATTAAATATCGTCAATGAATTAGCCCGGTCTCATGACCGGGCTTTTCAGATTCATACTTCCGGCATGCTGATGGTTAATCCGTGTGCAAGTTATTGTGTCACCGCAATGACAGAAATTTTCAAATAAATTCAATACCTTGCAGGAGGACACTCAGACTCACCCGCCTCCTGCCCAGGCCCGTCAGGGCTCTAAACGAGTCAAGAAATTTTTTATTTTTTTTGTTTTTCGCCAGCTAACTTCCGGGTCAAAATTCAAAGCCCTTGATTCAAAAGCGATTCTCTTCCGCCGAGCTCCGGTCCATGCAGGACACGCTATGAGAGTCAACGCCCGGCCCTTCCAACGTGTTAAAATTCGCGATTGATCTTGTGCCACGATCCTGCCTAAATGCCTCCACAGAAGGCGCGGGACATACCTGTGGACAAGATGAGAAGGCAGCCTCTCAACAGGCGGCACGATTTCACTTAAACCTTCTGTAACGGGGTGGTTCCACAACGTTCCATCAATCAGAACAGGGCGTTTTCAGCTGAGCAATATATTTGCCCAGAATGAGGTCTTGCGACTTATGGTTGCTGACGATTGAGACTGCCCGATACGCTGGACAATGCACATCGCGGCTCCTGCTGCGCTGTGCTAGGCCGGCGGCCGGCATGCGGATGAGGACGCAATATCGGCACGCTGGCCTGCCCTTCTTTTAACGAGGGTTGGGAAGGCCGGCTGGAAGTGAACGGACGGCGGAGGACGCGAGGCCTCTGCGGATACTGAAATGAAATTGTGCAAGCGGGACATGCGTTTGGCTTTTGCCGGATGGATATTGCACGAAACCGGGCCGTGGGAGGAGGATGAGGATTCCTCTTGCGGTGCGGGGAGCGTTTGGATTGGGCGGCATGCCTTTAAAAAGGGCCGTTTGAGACAGACATAAAGGCTGACGCCGGCAGCAGTGACGGCGTCGCGGAATGATATTGGAAGGCGGCAATATGCTTGGTAATTCGGTGACGGCGGCGATTGTATTCGAGAATGGGGAGAATGCCCGTCAGATCGCGGTAAAGCAGTCTGACAGTACGACCGGGGAAAAGGGCGACATGATGCAGAGCGCACTTTTCGAGCGGGTCAGTGCGCGTTTGAAAGCCCAGGTCGGTCCTGATGTTTTTGCCAGCTGGTTTGGCCGGCTGAAGCTCCACTCGGTCTCCAAGAGTGTTGTGCGGTTGTCCGTTCCGACGACCTTTCTGAAGTCGTGGATCAACAACCGTTATCTCGATCTGATCACCAACATCTTCCAGCAGGAAGATGCCGAGATCCTGAAGGTGGAGATTGTCGTTCGCAGCGCCACGCGCAGTGCCCGCCCCGGTCTCCAGGATGATGTGGCCCAGTCGAACCACAGCGATACGGCAGCGCCCGCGTCTTCGCGCCGTTCCGCGCCGCAGACCCTTGCTCATCACGCCGCCGCAACCGTCAGCAATCTTCAAAAGATGCAGCCGGTCGCCGGCCCTCTGTTCGGTTCGCCGCTGGATTCACGCTACACATTCGAGAGCTTCGTCGAAGGTTCGTCAAACCGCGTCGCCCTTGCCGCTGCAAAGACGATCGCCGAGGCCGGCGCCGGCGCCGTGCGCTTCAACCCGCTGTTCGTTCATTCGACAGTCGGCCTTGGCAAGACGCACCTTTTGCAGGCCATCGCCACCGCCGCGATCCAGAGCGCACGCGCACCCCGCGTCGTCTATCTGACGGCGGAGTATTTCATGTGGCGTTTCGCAACAGCCATTCGCGACAACGATGCCTTGTCGCTCAAGGAAACGCTGCGCAACATCGATCTCCTGGTCATCGACGACATGCAGTTCCTGCAGGGCAAGTCGATCCAGCACGAATTCTGCCATCTCCTCAACATGCTGCTCGACAGCGCCAAGCAGGTCGTCGTGGCTGCCGACCGTGCACCCTGGGAGCTGGAATCGCTCGATCCGCGCGTCCGTTCGCGCCTGCAGGGCGGCGTCGCCATCGAGATGGAAGGCCCGGACTACGAGATGCGTCTCGAAATCCTCAAGCGCCGCCTCGAAGTCGCCCGTCTGGACGACCCGTCCCTCGACATTCCCGCCAATATTCTCAGCCACGTTGCCCGCAACATCACGGCCAGCGGCCGCGAGCTTGAGGGAGCCTTCAATCAGTTGCTTTTCCGGCTTTCATTCGAGCCCCAGTTGTCGATCGAACGGGTCGATGAGCTGCTTGGCCATCTGGTCAATGCCGGTGAACCGCGCCGGGTCCGCATCGAAGACATCCAGCGTGTCGTTGCCAAGCACTACAACGTATCGCGCCAGGAACTGGTCTCCAACCGCCGCACCCGCGTCATCGTCAAGCCGCGCCAGATTGCCATGTATCTGGCAAAGACGCTGACGCCGCGCTCCTTCCCGGAAATCGGCCGCCGTTTTGGCGGGCGCGATCACACAACTGTTTTGCACGCCGTTCGCAAGATCGAAGATTTGATCACCGGCGATACCAAGCTGTCGCATGAGATCGAGCTGTTGAAGCGGCTGATCAACGAATAGGACCACCCGTTTTCGGACGAATTGATTGAGACATACCCCCCTGTCCCGGACAGGGGGGTATGTGCCTGTCAAGCGGCCCCCAAACTACTTCTTGCCGTTGGCAATCAGATGATACAGCGCGCGGATCGCCTGTGCCTCGCCGCCGAGTGGCGAATGCGGCTGCTCCGCCGGTGCCCAGCCGAAAATGTCGAAATGGGCCCAGCTCTTTGCATTGCTGACAAAGCGCTTCAGGAACAACGCTGCGGTGATCGATCCCGCCATACCGCCCGAGGGCGCGTTGGTGAGGTCGGCGATGCGGGCCGAGATATCCTTCTCATAGCCCTTGTAGAGCGGCATGCGCCACAGCGGATCATCGACCGTCAGGCTCGATTCGGTAAGATCATGGGCGAGATCCTCGTCGTCGGTGTAGAACGGCGGCAGGTCCGGGCCGAGCGCAACACGGGCAGCACCCGTCAGTGTCGCCATGTCGATCAGGAGGTCGGTCTCTTCCTCGTCTGCGTAAGCCAGCGCGTCCGCAAGGATCAGCCGGCCTTCGGCATCGGTATTGTCGATCTGCACCGTCAGACCTTTGCGGCTGCGATAGATATCGCCGGGACGGAAGGCATTGGCGGAGATCGAGTTTTCAACGACCGGCACGAGCACGCGCAGGTCGACCTTCAGCTTGGCGTCCATGATCATCAGGGCGAGCCCCATGACATTGGCAGCGCCGCCCATGTCCTTCTTCATCAACAGCATGGAAGCGGCAGGCTTGATATCGAGGCCGCCGGTATCGAAGCAGACGCCCTTGCCCACCAGCGTCACCTTGCGGTGCCCCTTCTTGCCCCAGCGCATTTCAAGCAGGCGAGGCGCCTCGCCGCTGGCGCGGCCGACCGTGTGGATCAGCGGGAAATTCTGCTTCAGCAGATCGTCGCCGGAGACGACGGAAACCTTGGCCTTGTAGTGTTCGCCGAGCGCCCGGAACGCTTCTTCCAGCGCGTTCGGGCCCATGTCGTTGGTCGGCATATTGATCAGGTCGCGGGCGAGAAAGACGCCTGCGAGCTGCCGCTTGATGTCTGCAGCGTCGGCATCGGCCGGGATCATCAATGTCGGCGCTTCCTTACCCGCCGCCTTGTAGCGATCGAAGCTGTAGGAGCCGAGGCCGTAGCCGAGAGCGAGACGATTTGCCGTCAGCGGCGCGGTTTCGATATGCCATTTTCCGGCCGGCAATGTCCGTGCCAGCTTACCGGTCAGAAACGGTGCTTCCGAAGGATTGACGCCAAGCCCGAACAGCGCGCCGCCGAGATGACCGTCCTCGGACGGGATCAGCAGGACCGCCCCGGACTCCGCCTTGAACCCCGCCTTGCGGGCCCAGTCGAGCGCAATCGGATCGATGGCGCCGATATCGATATGAGCCGGTGTTACCGCGAAGATCGGCAGGGTCTTGCCGGCGCTGGTATTGAACGGCGACGGACGGTCGATGAATTGATAGGAGGCCATGAAAATCCTTCGGAAGGAACGGTGTAGAATCACCCGATTAACGCTCTGTTAGGGTTAACAGATTATTGCTGGAGTGAAGATTGCGCCGATGTGTTGGGGATTTGCGTCCGGTGCTTGAACAAATGCTTAAGGGGCATTGGCAATGAACGCACGCGGACCACAGTCTTTTTCGAGCAGCCGGTTCCTGCGGGCAACCGCGATGGCGATCCTCGCAGTGACGCTGGCCGGTTGCGGTACGCAGAAGAAGGAGCTGACGACAGGCTCCATTCCCTCCGCCAGCTTCTCCAAACCCGTCCAGTCAATGAACGCAACCGAACTGTCGGCGGCAGCGGAAAGCATCGGCAAGGCCTATGAGCGCAATCCGAAGGACCGCGCCGCCGGCCTGAACTATGCCAACATGTTGCGCATGACCGGCCGCAACGACCAGGCACTGGCCGTCATGCAGCAGGTGGCGATCAATTTCCCGACCGACCGCGAGGTCCTTGCCGCCTATGGAAAATCGCAGGCCGCCGCAGGCCAGCTCGAACAGGCGCTGAGCACGATTACCCGCGCCCAGACCCCCGATCGCCCGGACTGGAAACTGAAATCGGCCGAAGGCGCGATCCTCGATCAGCTCGGCCGCGCAGGGGAAGCGCGCCAGCGTTACCGCGAGGCGCTCGACATTCAACCGAACGAACCGACCGTTCTGTCCAATCTCGGCATGTCCTACCTGCTGAACAAGGATCTGAAGACGGCGGAAACCTATCTTCGCTCGGCGGTCGGCCAACCCGGCGCTGACAGCAGCGTGCGCCAGAACCTGGCGCTCGCCGTCGGCCTGCAGGGACGCTTCCCCGAGGCCGAACAGATCGCCCGTCAGGAGCTTTCGCCGGACCAGGCCGAAGCCAATGTCAAATATCTGCGTTCGATCATGTCGCAGCAGAATGCCTGGCAGAAGCTAGCCAAGGACGACAAGGGCACGAACTGAGCCCTGCGGAGCCTCCACCCCGGCAAAGCCGCCGCCACGTCTCAACAGCGCAGTATTCCAGCAATCCTGCAGCCACGCGTTCTCGCAGCACCAAGGGCTGGTAGTGCTGCGGGCAATCCGGACCCATCGCTCCAATTCAATCAACGAAGAAACACGGCCGCACGGAAGATGCGCATCGCGATCTTCTGACAAGCTTTTGACCGTACCGAAAACCGGATCAGAACTTGTCGGAAACCTGGATACCAGCCGGGCCGAGGATGACGGCGACAAGGACCGGCAGGAAGAACAGGATCATCGGGACGGTAAGCTTTGGCGGAAGGGCCGCGGCCTTCTTTTCCGCCTCGTTCATGCGCTGGTCGCGGCTTTCCTGGGCAAGCACACGCAGGGCCTGAGCGATCGGCGTGCCATACCGGTCGGCCTGAATCAGCGCCTGCATCACCGATTTCACATCGTCAAGTCCGGTCCGGATGCCGAGATTTTCCAGCGCGACGCGCCGGTCCGGCAGAAACGACAGCTCCGCCGTCGTCAGGACCAGTTCTTCGGCAAGAGGCGCCGACTGTTCGGCAATTTCGTCCGCCACGCGCCGCATCGCGAGCTCCATCGAGACGCCCGATTCCACGCAGATCAACAGCAGGTCGAGCGCATTCGGCCACGCCCTACGAATCGACTGCTGGCGCTTGGATACGGCATTGGAAATGAAAATATTCGGCGCATAGAAACCGAGATAGCCGCTGCAGATGACAGCCAGTACCCGTATCATGAACGGTTTTTCAGCAAGATAGCCCAGGAAGAAAATGTAGAAGGCGCCGACAGCCAGAAAGAGGAAGGGAAGGCAAAAGCGGGCCACGAGAAACATGTTCAGCGCGTTTTGCGAACGGTACCCGGCCGACTTCAGCCGATTGACCGTATTTTCATCGACAAGCGCCTTACGCAGATTCAGCTTCTCGACGAGCTGCCGGACCGACGTGTTGTTCTGGGACCGCAGCGATGCCTTGCCGCCGCTGATCTCTGCGCTCAGGCGTACACGCTCGCGCGCCCGGATCATTTCCCGCTCCGTCGCAACGGATTTCATCCGCTTTTCCAGATTGCCTCGCTCCAGGAACGGGGCTGCCAGGGAATAGAACGTCGCCAGCACCGCCACCGCCACCAGGAAGGCAATGATAACGTTCGGATCTGTCAGGGTACTGATCATGCCCTCGCTCATGCCGGACCCTTTCCTAGATGTCGAAGTTGATCATGTTGCGCATCACCCAGATGCCGATGCTCATCCACACCGCCGAACAGCCCATGATGAAGTGCCCGCGCGGGTCAGTGAACAGGATGCTCATGTAGTCCGGCGAAGTTGTATAAACCAGGAACGCTACGATGAATGGCAACGCGCCAATGATGCATGCCGAAGCCTTGGCTTCCATTGACAGCGCCTGGACCTTGGCCTTCATCTTCTTGCGTTCGCGCAGTACCTTGGAGAGGTTGCCAAGCGCCTCGGAAAGATTACCGCCGGCCTGCGCCTGGATGGCGATGACAATGGCAAAGAAATTGACCTCCGGCAGCGGAATGGTGTTGATCATGCGCGCGCAGGCTTCCGGAATATTCAGGCCGACCTGCTGCGCCTCGATGACGCGCTTGAACTCCGTCTTGACCGGCTCCATGCCATCGCTGGCGATCAGCCGGATGGCATCATTCAGCGGCAGACCCGATTTGATCGAGCGCACCATGATGTCGAGTGCATTCGGAAATTCGCTCAGGAATGCCGTGCAGCGTCGCTTGACCATGAAATTGACAAACCAGCGCGGAAAACCGGCGCTGCCGATGAGAAAAATACCGGCGATGACCGGCAGTTTCATCCCGGCAATCAGTGCCAGGAAACTGGCCACGACGCCGAAGATCAGGCTGGCGATGTAAAACTGCGAGATCGTGATCTTGAAGCCGGCCTGAAGCAGCCTGACCTTCATGCTGGGCTTTGCCTTGGCTGACTTTTCCTGCTGCTTCTTTTCGAGATCCTTCAGCGAATCCTGCACGGATTTCCGCCGTTTCGACATTTCATTCATGCGGTCGCGCGCAGCCTTGACCTGAACCCTGTCGGCTTCGGCGGATTTGACCTTGCGGACGCGGCTCTCGGCTTTCTTTTCAGTTTCGATGCGCGTGAACAGAATACCATAGGCAAGACCGGCCGTCGAAAGCGCGACGAGACCCACGATCGCCAGAATGGTGATATCTATCCCGAACATGCAGGCCCTCAGTCCTTTTCCATCGCATCGAGCGTCGCAGCCAGCCGCTTGTCTTCGTTGAAGTAGCGGGCGCGATCCCAGAAATGCGGGCGGCCGATACCTGTCGACTTGTGCCGTCCGATGATCTTGCCGTTGGCGTCTTCGCCTTCCAATTCGTAGCGCATCAGGTCCTGGGTGATGATCACGTCGCCTTCCATACCGATCACCTCGGTGATGTGGGTGATGCGGCGCGAACCGTCACGCAGGCGGGCGGCCTGAATGATGACGTCGATGGAGCCGGCGATAATTTCGCGCACCGTCTTGGCAGGCAGCGTGTAGCCGCCCATGGCGATCATCGATTCCATACGGCTCAGGCATTCGCGCGGCGTGTTGGCGTGGATGGTGCCCATCGAGCCGTCGTGGCCGGTGTTCATCGCCTGTAACAGGTCGAAGACTTCCGGTCCGCGGACTTCGCCGACGATGATGCGTTCAGGCCGCATACGCAGGCAGTTCTTGATGAGATCGCGCATGGTGATCTCGCCCTCACCTTCGATGTTCGGCGGGCGGGTTTCAAGACGAACCACATGTGGCTGCTGCAACTGCAGTTCGGCCGTATCCTCGCAGGTAATGACGCGCTCTTCGAGATCGATATAGCCGGTCAGGCAGTTCAGAAGCGTGGTCTTGCCGGAACCGGTACCGCCGGAAATGACGACATTGCAGCGCACACGGCCGATGATCTGGAGAAGGACAGCCCCCTCGGGTGTGATCGCGCCGAACTTGACCAGCTGGTCGAGCTTCAGCTTGTCCTTCTTGAACTTGCGGATGGTCAGTGCGGTGCCGTCGATGGCGAGCGGCGGGGCAATAACGTTGACGCGGGAACCGTCCGGCAGGCGGGCGTCGCAGATCGGCGAAGATTCATCGACGCGGCGGCCGACCTGGGAAACGATGCGCTGGCAGATCGACAGGAGCTGGCCATTGTCGCGGAACCGGACCTCGGACTCAATCGTCTTGCCGTTCACTTCGATGAAAGTCTGGCCGGCGCCGTTGACCATGATGTCGGCGATATCGTCGCGTGCCAGAAGCGGCTCCAGCGGGCCATAGCCGAGAACGTCGTTGCAGATATCCTCGAGCAGTTCCTCCTGCTCGGAGATCGACATCGCAAAATTCTTGATCGTGATGATGTCGTTGACGATATCGCGAATTTCCTCGCGCGCGCTCTCATTGTCGAGCTTGGCGAGCTGCGAAAGGTCAATCGTATCGATCAGCGCCGAGAACACCTGGGACTTGGTGTCGTAATAATCCTCTGTGCGGGCCGTTTTCTTGCGGACTGGCGGAGGAGACGGCTGCGCCCGTGTAACGGGGATCGTTTCGCGAACAGGTTCGGCAAGCACCGGCGCGCTCGGGCGCTCGGCAACCGCCGCGGACGCAGCCGGCTGCATGGCGGAGCTGATGGGCCCGCCCTTTCCGAAGCCTTCGTTTCCTCGTTTACCAAACATGCGCTCAATCCGGTTTCCGTTTGACTGTCAATTACTTGCGCCCAAGCATCCCGAGAACCTTGCCAAGTCCGCCCTTCTTGGCTTTCTTGGCTGTTGCCCGGCCGGTCAGCAGATGGGCAAGCTGCGAGAAAATTTCGGCCGTTGGCGCTTTCTTGTCGATCTCGGCAATCATGCGGCCGCTATTGGCGGCATTCCCAAACAAAACCACGTCGAATGGAATAATGGCGACCGGCTCGATCTCAAGGGAATCGCAGAAGTCGTTCGGCGATATTTCAGGCCGTTTCGGCAATCCGACCTGATTGAGCACCAGATGCGGCATCTTGTCGTTCGGCCGGATCTTCTTCAGTGAATCGAACAGGTTCTTGGCGTTGCGCAGGTTGGCCAGATCAGGCACGGCAGTGACCACGACCTCATCCGCCTCCGCCAGGACCGTGCGGGTCCAGTCCGACCATTGATGCGGCACATCGAGCACGGAAACCGGGGCATTGCGCAACAGGATTTCCATCAGCGGCTGGAAGGCCGTCGCATCGAAGTCATAGGGCCGGTCGAGCATCGACGGCGCGGCAAGCAACGATAGATGCTCGGAGCATTTCGTCAAAAGCCGGTCGAGAAACATTTCGTCCAGGCGCTCGGGGGAAAAAACCGCCTCGGAAATGCCCTGCGGCGGGTCCTGATCGAAATTGATGTTGGCGGTGCCATAGGGCAGATCGAGATCGGCCAGCACCACTTCGGTGGAAAACAGGTTGGAGATGCCCCAGGCGCAGTTATGCGCAAGCGTCGAAGACCCCACCCCTCCCTTGGCGCCGATGAACGCAATGCTGCGGCCGAGCGGTTCGGCTTCCGGATCGACGAAGATCGCCGCGATGGCGCCAAGCACGTCGGACATGGCGACCGGCGAAACGATATATTCGGAGATGCCGTTGCGGATGAGCTCGCGATAGAGCGGGATATCGTTGTAACGGCCGATGATGATGACCTTGGTGCTGGGATCGCAGACGGCTGCCAGCGGTCCCAGTTCCTGCATCAGTAAGCGCGGTTCCGTTGACGTTTCGATGATGATCAGGTTGGGCGTCGGCGTGGTCGCGAACATATTGGCGGCAGCGGCGATCGAACCGCTGTTGATCCTGAAGGTGACCTTGCTCATCCGCCGGTCTTGCCCGCACTTCTCCATCACCCGCTGCAGAGCCTCGGTTTCGCAGAAGGCATGCACGGAGATGCGCGGAAGCGGCCGCAGGTGATCGACATCGTTCTGGCGGCCGGCATCGGACAAGCCATCCGGCTCACCCGCTGCGGTCTCAATCTGGTAGTCAATCGTGCTCATTGTGCAATCCCGTCAAACTGCCCGGACATATTAGTTGAAGTTGATCGTGGTGCCACCGGTATCGGTGCCGCTGTCGATGCCGCGATAATCCTTGATCACTTCCCCGCGTTGAACGGCATCGATCGGCGACATGGCGCGCGGACCGAGCAGATCCAGCGGATTGGAAATCTGTGCCGCAAGATTCGACTGGCTGGCGCAGCCGAAGTTTTCGTAGTTCTTGTTCTCGATCGTATTTGCGACCAGATCTTTCGGCCAGTTGCCGCAAGGTGCGGTCTTTGCGGTAATCGCCGTATAGCTCAGCCGTACCGGCGCTGCGTCGCCATAGGGATCAGCCTGATAACTGACCTCGATCAGCCGGTTGGCCGGGATTCCGGCCCCGACCAGAACGCCGCGAATTTCCTTGCGCAACAACGATGCAGCCTGGGCGTTGGCGGAGCCACGCGGCAGCAGGATCTGGACCGTGCCCGTTGCGGAATTGGTGTAGCTCTGGGCGAAGCCGCGGATGACGTCGCGTGCGCCCTTCGTCAGGCGCCTGTCGCTGGACGCCACCGGCACATCGATTGCGTGTTCGGCTTCGGCGATCAGGATCGGATGGCGCGTCCGGTAATCGTCGGGCAGAGCGCCGGTGGACATGCCGTCCCGGTTGGCGCAGCCGGCAAGGCTTGTCCCGGCGACCAGAAAGGCGCCAATCGCCAGCAGGCGCGCAAGACGGATCGGGCCTGCAAAGGTGTTTGGCCGCATGATCGTGTGCCTCTTCATATCGCGGTTCAGGATGATCTTGGTTGTCATGTCCGCTCCCGCCTATTTGTAAATGAAGCCGACATTGCCGTGATACTGCCCGGCGGGGGCGGCCTGACGGTTGCCGTAGATGCGATTGACTTCACCGAGAAACGCGCTCGACAGGTCGTCGGTCGGATTGAAATTGTCATCCGGACGCGACAGGTCGCCGCGCGCCACCGGCTGAACCAGGTAAGGTGTTGCGATGATGACCAGCTCTGTCTCGTTGCGGACGAAATCCTTCGAGCGGAACAGCGTGCCGAAAATCGGAATTTTCGAGACGCCGGGAAGACCGGACATGGCCTGGCGGATATCGTCCTGGACAAGACCGCCGATGACGATAGAGCCGCCGGAGGGAAGCTCGACGCTGGTGGATGCCTTGCGGCGGCGGATCGACATATAGGTCTGGCCGGGAACACTGGCCGCGTTACCGTTGACGACAGAGCCCTCGAACGTCGGCTCGGAAACCTCGGTTGCAATTTCCAGGCTGATACGCCCGGGACCCAGAACAACCGGAGTGAAGTCCAGTCCGATACCATATTCGACGGTTTCGACGGTTCGTGTCAGCACGCCCTCCTCGTCGATTTCCTGCTCGGATGGCAGACGATACTCGCCACCGACGGAGAAGCTGGCCTTCTTGCCGGAAATCGCCGTGAGGCTCGGCTCCGCCAGCGTACGCATCACGCCGGCCTGCTCCATCGCGTTGAAATAGCTGGTGAAGCCCATCGAGCCGGAACCGATGGCGCCGCTGATCTGGGATGCGAACGCGTTGACCGCGTTGCCGAGGTTTGCCGGATTGCGGAAGGTGATGCCGTTGCCGCTGGTCGAACTCCTGATCGAGCCGCTAAAGCCAAGCTGCTTGAGCACCTGGCGCGAAACCTCGGCCACCGTTACCTTGAGCATCACCTGGTCCTCGCCGTCGATCCGGAGAAGATTGACGATCTGCGAAACCTGGCGGCGCTCGGCAAAAATGTCCGCGTCGCCGTTATTGCCCTGCGCGGTAATATTGCGCGTGGTTGCCTCACCGCCCTTGATAAAGGCCTGCGCAAGCTCCTCGACGCGGGTCGAATCCAGTGGGGTCCGCACCGTGCCGGTGAGAACGATGTTGTCCGAGATGATTTCGACCTTGATGTCGGAATCGGGCAGGAAGCGCCTGAGATTGGCCTCAAGGTTGGAGATATCGCGTTCGATTTCCAGGTCGAGACTGACGATTTCCTCGCCGCCCGGTCCGAATACGAAAATGTTGGTCTGGCCGACCATCTTCCCGAACAGGTAGATGCGGCGCGAGCTTCGCGTCACCGCATCCGCCAGTGCCGGATCGGCAACAAGGATATCATGCGCGTCGGAAGGCAGATCGACGACGACGGCCTTGTTAAGCCCCAGCTTGATGGTTTTCTTGACGCCTGGCCCGCTATCGACGATGCGCACCAGCGACTGCGAAGCAGCTTCCGCGACAAAGGTTCCGGCCGGCAAGCCCGAAAAAGCCAGGCAAAAGGCCAGTCCGCCTGCGACAGAGCTGCGAAATTTGTTTCCGATCCGCTTCACGTTCCGCTCCCGCTCGCACATCATTTCGCTTCACCCATCGATGAGCTGTCATCGCTCTTGACGATAGAGCCCGATTTGATGACTTGAATGGAGGGCCGCCCGTCGCCGCTTAAGAGATAGTCAGCACCGGTCGTATCCGGCTCCTGCGCGTCGGCAACGCTGCGCAGCACCAGCGACAGGCGTTCCGCCATCTGCTGGGCCACCGTCATGACCTTCGACTGATCCGGTGTCAGCTCCAGTGTGGCGGTCGTTCCAACAACCGACTTTGACCCGTCTTCCTTTTCCTCAACCTGCTGGTCGATGGCGAGCACGCGGACATTGCTGAGAACGGTCTCGGTCAGGAAATTATCTTCATTCTTGCGAACCATGATGACGTCAACGCGATCATTCGGCAGGATGAACCCGCCAGCACCGGTCGCAACGGTGATTTCGGTGGCGACAGCGCGCTTTCCGGCCGGCAGCAGCGACGACATGATCCGGCTCGACGAGTCGGCGATCTTTTCCTGGCGTACCGGTTCGCCATTGAAAATCGGCAGGCGGACGACGACACCCTGAAGATCCGCAACGGCGTTCGGGCGGACATCCTCGGTGATCAGTCCTTCGACAACGCCGTCCTTGGGCCAGGAAATCCAGCGCACGGCATCCGGATCAAGTCTCGATCCCACGGGCAGGCTCTTGCTGGCAACCAGAACGTTGACGGTCGGCTCACGTTCGATCACCGGCTCGGCTGTGGTCACCACGGTCTTGCCGCTGCTCAGCTTGAGTGCCAGGAATCCGGCCAGCCCCGCCGATGCGACTGCCACAGCCAGAATAATAACGCGCACCGGTTTCATGATCTTTCCTGCAACCCGAGAATATGCTCGCCGCAGATTGATCAGGAATTGGTGTAATTATAGTTAACGGACCGCTTACATTCATGGTTAATAAATGATTTGCGCCACCAAGGCACATTGGCCACCACAGATGTATCGCGGCGCGAACAGTGCCGGTTCAGGATGACACGAAGAGATTAATGCAGCTGGGCGAGCGCGGCCATCATCAATGGCGAGGAAGGATAGGCGAGGAAGCCGCCCAGCCCGATGGCAATGCCGTAGGGAATTTTCTTGGCCGTGAACAAAAGATGCGGAACCGGAAACCCGGATGCGATAATCGTGTTTTCCCGGCTGCGCATCATCAGGATCAGAAGGGTCAGGATACCGCCGAAGAACGACACGTAGACGAGAAACTCCATCAATGAGGCGTTAAGGCCGAACCAGACGGCGCTCGCGGTCAAAAGCTTGGCATCGCCGCCGCCCATGATGTTCATCGCAAACAGTGTGAAGCATGCGGCAAAGACGATCAGGCCGGCAGCCAGATGCATGCCGATCATCGCGACGCTGAGGCCGGCGAGAGGGGCCACAAGAATAAAGGCGCCCAAAAGGATAGCCGATACCCTGTTCGGGATGGTCATTGTAAGAAGATCGGAGATGGCGGCAACGGCCAGGCAGAGCGGCACGATTACAAAAATAATAGCTTGTGCCATCTCGCTCTCCAAATTGCTGATTTCAGTTTATGCGATCGAATTTAAAAAATGTTGAAGCGCACGCTGTACTTCGAACGACCGGAAACAAAAAAGCCGCTTCCACCGGGAGCGGCTTTCTCAACAATACGAAAACGCGATATTAGTTCGCGGTGGCCAGCTCGTTCTTCAGCCCAGTGAACGTCGTGTTCAGCTCGTTACCGAGCAGGCCTGCGCCGCTGATCAGGGCGACGGAGATGAGGGCAGCGATCAGGCCGTACTCGATTGCGGTCGCGCCGGACTCATCCTTCATGAAACGTGCGAAAATCTTGGTCATAATATCTCTCCTACTTCACTTGTTGTTCAGCACTTCCGCCAACTGTTTCCGTTGATCGGATAACCAGACCCTACAGAGGGTGAATTTCAATTCGCTTAAAGAAAAGAGTTACCGATATGTTAACAATTCGCGCCGGTTTTCATGGTAAAAACACCGATGACGCGACGTAAAAAATGCCACTGTTTTCCAGGCAGGCCTCATGCCCTGCGGATACACTGCATGAATGGGCACTTCCAAGCGTTGCCGATGGCAGTGACTTAACGTTTCATTCACCAAAACAGAGGATGCTTCAGATACTCGCATCAGCAGGAAACAGCCATGAATTTGCAAAACACAGCCATCGGTGCCCGGTTGCTGACCACGGCCTTCGCAATTCTGGTTCTGTTCAGCGCCTCCTTAGCGCCTCCCGCGGTTGCCGCCGACGGCATGCTGAACGTTTTCATGAATCAGGCGCGGGTGCTCAAGCTCGACCGGCCGGTCAGCAAGGTCATCATCGGCAATTCTGACGTCGCGGATGCCACCGTTGCCGATGCAAAGACGATCGTTCTCACCGGGCGCTCGTTCGGCACCACCAACCTCGTGATTATCGATGCGGACGGCAATGCCATCGTTGATGAACGTATTCTGGTCTCGATCGACGAAGGGAACACGGTGCGCGTCTTCCGCCAGACGGTCCGCTCCGTGCTCTCCTGCACACCCAATTGCGAAGAGCACGCAACACAAAAGACAACGGTCGCAAACTAAGGAGCGCGTCATCGAACGACGCATGCAGAAGCCCTAAGCGCCGGAAACGACGGCATAGGATTCGAATGGAGGGGCAAAATCTGGCCGCCAATCCTTATCATCCGGTAAGTGTTTCCATTCAAATTATCCTCGTTCCTGCATACGAAATATCAACAGTCGCCTCCTAATATGTCTCATCGTATGGCGGAATGGCGAAATGTTGAACAATCCTGACGGAAATGCTGCGGCCGGTGACGGCTCTCAGCACAAGAAACGCAACCGCGGTCTGTTGCGGCGTCTGTTCAATGACAAATCCGGCACGTCGGCAGTCGAGTTTGCGATTCTCGCCCTGCCTTTCATGATGGTCGTCTTCGCCTCGCTCGAGACATTCACGGCATTCACGGCGGAACAGCTGCTCGCCAATGCCACGGAGACGATGGCCCGCAAGGTGCGAACCGGCGAGATTACCTCGACCACCACCCAAGAAGAATTCCGCCGAGCCTTCTGCGCCGAAATTTCGGTTATCATGACCTGCTCGGCAACCGAGGCTAAAACACCGTCGAAACTGTTTATCGACGTGCGAAGCTTCGCGGACTTCTCCAAGATTCCGAACGCCGTTCCGCGGGTGAATGGCGATCTCGATACCAGCGGCTTCCAGTTCGCACCCGGCGGGCCGACGACGATCACCATGGTGCGCGCCTACTATCGTTGGGAAGTCGTCACCGATCTTGTCCGCCCCTACATCACGAATTTGCGCCCCGCCGGAACCAGCATGCCGAACGACTACCTGATGGTCGCTACAACTGCCTTCCGCACTGAAAGCTACTGAGGAGCAGGCTATGAAGGCCATGCGTTATCATAGGGCATTGCTCGCTTGGAAATTGGACGCTTTCAGCGCTTTTTGGCGTGATCGGAAGGGAACCGGCGCCATCGAATTCGCGATCATCGCTCCGCTGTTGATCATGGCCTATATCGGTTGCTTCGAAATCTCGGTCGGCTTTAACGTTGCCCGAAAAGTCTCCCGCGCCTCAAGCACCGTGGCTGACGTGCTGACGCAGATGCCGAGCGTCGATAAGGCTGTTCTCGACGGCATGAAGGCCGTGGCCATGAGCGTCATGTCGCCCTTTGAAACGACCCAGTACACGCTGAAGATGACCGGCATCAAGATGACCGCCCCCGGCCTCGGCGTCGTGGCATGGTCCTATGACCAGGATGGCACCGCACCCTACAAGGCCGGTTCCGTCGTCACGATGCCAAGCGATATTTCCGCCATAAACACCTTCATCGTGCGGTCGGAACTGGTGGTTCCACACGAAATACTGCTGTTTGCACCGGGGGTCGCCAAAAACACGCTGAATACCGTCGATATCTCCAAGACCTCCTATTTCCGTCAGCGTGTCGGCACTGAAATAAAATGCGGCGATTGTCCGGTCTTCCAATAATTACCCGGCCTGATCGAAATCTGACGACAAGCTGGCATTTGCAATCTGCACCGCCCCGGAGTATTTCTGCGCGCTTTCACCTCGGCCGCTTTGACGGGCGAGATGATGAGCAACATTTGTACTGTCGCAAGCTGCCTGCACATCGCAGGCGTGGCTCCGGCATCATCCCGGGTGGTCCATGGCGCGTGCCTTTCTGTTCGTTCTTGATTCCTTCGGCATCGGCGGGGCGCCTGACGCCGCCGCGTTCGGCGACGACGGCGCCGATACGCTCGGCCATATCGCCGAATTCTGCGCAGCCGGCGCCGGTGACCGGGAGGGTTTGCGCGAAGGGCCGCTGACGCTTCCCAACATGTCGGCGCTCGGTCTGCTGCACGCGGCAAAACTTGCCAACCGGCGCCTGCCCGCCGGCATGCCGCTGCCGGAGCGGGTTTTTGGGCTCTACGGGGCGGCAAGCGAAGTCTCGCGCGGCAAGGACACACCATCCGGCCACTGGGAAATCGCCGGCACGCCCGTCACCTTCGAGTGGGGCTATTTCCCGGTGGAAGGCGATGCCTTCCCGGCGGAACTGGTCGAAGCCATCTGCCGTGAAGGCGACGTGCCAGGCATTCTCGGCAATTGCCATGCCTCGGGCACCGACATCATCGCCCAATATGGCGAGGAGCACATGCGCACCGGCAAGCCGATCTGCTACACCTCCTCGGATTCCGTGTTCCAGATCGCCGCGCACGAACACTCCTTCGGCCTTGAGCGCCTGCTTGCATTTTGCCAGACGGTGCGGCGCCTGCTCGACGACTACAATATCGGCCGCGTCATCGCCCGCCCCTTCGTCGGCACCGCGACGAAGGACTTCATCCGCACCGGCAACCGCCGCGACTATTCCGTTCTGCCGCCGGAACCGACGCTTCTCGACCGGTTGACGGAAGCGGGCCGGACGGTTCACGCCGTCGGCAAGATCGCCGATATCTTCGCGCATCAGGGCATCGGCCGGATGATCAAGGCGAATGGCAACATGGAATTGTTCGAGGCGACGCTGAAGGCCATGGACGAGGCCGAGGACGGAGATCTGGTCTTCACCAATTTCGTCGATTTCGACATGCTCTACGGACATCGCCGCGACGTGCCGGGTTATGCCGCAGCCCTTGAGGCCTTCGACCAGCGGCTTCCTGACCTGGACCGCAAGCTGAAACCCGGCGACATCGTCATCCTGACGGCCGACCATGGTTGCGATCCGACCTGGCGCGGCACCGACCACACGCGCGAACGCGTACCGATCCTCGTCTTCGGCCCGGACATCCGCACCCGCTCGATCGGTGTCCTGCCAAGCTTTGCCGGGATCGGCGAGACGATTGCCAAACATCTGGGCCTGGCACCGGGCCTCCACGGGAGAAGTTTTCTGTGACCGCGTATCTGAAGAAGGCCGAGCTGCACTGCCATATCGAAGGTGCTGCGCAACCGGCGCTCGCCCTGCTGCTGGCGCAAAAATACAATGTCGATATCAGCGGCATCATCAGGGACGGGGCCTATCTCTGGGCGGACTTCACCCAGTTCCTGAAATGCTACGACGCCGTGGCCGAGCTTTTCCGCGCGGAAGAAGACTACGCGCTGCTGGCCGAGACCTACCTGACGGAACTCGCAGCCGCAGGCACGATCTACAGCGAGATCATCGTCTCCCCCGACCACGGCAATACGATCGGCATCGGCAGCGACGCCTATATCCGCGGACTTGCCGCCGGCATCGAGGCTGCCAGGGAAAAGACGGGCATCGAAGGCCGGATGATCATCACCATCATCCGCCACATGGGTCCGGAAGCGGCAGAGCGTACAGCCCTCTATGCCGCCAGGCGCGAACACCCGCTGGTCACCGGCTTCAATCTCGCCGGCGATGAACGCATGCACAAGGTCGCGGACTTCTCCCGCGCCTTCGATATCGCCCGCGATAGCGGCCTTGGCCTGACCATCCATGCAGGCGAGATGGCCGGCGCCTTAAGCGTGCGCGATGCGCTCGATCATGTGCGCCCGTCGCGCATCAGCCATGGCGTGCGCGCCATCGAGGATGCCGGCCTCGTCAAGCGGATCGCCGACGAGGGTGTCGTGCTCGAAACCTGCCCAGGCTCCAATGTGTCGCTGCAGGTCTTTCCCGATTTCGCCTCGCATCCGTTGCGCGCGCTTCATGAAGCCGGATGCCGGGTGACGCTCAACTCCGACGACCCGCCGTTCTTCCACACCTCGCTTAGCCAAGAATACGAAATCGCCTCGCAGGTGATGGGTTTTTCCGACGACGAGATCAACGGCATGACCCGCATCGCGATCGAGGCCGCCTTTGTCGATGAACCGACACGTGCACGCTTGCTCGCCGCCCTTTGATCCGCCTGGACTGGGGATGATGCCGTAAAGCGCCGTTCGGGCCTTGCGGCCCCTCGCCTTTCCATGAAAAAAGGAATTTAAATCCATATTCCGCAGGAGGGCTTGGCCATGGACGGCGTTACAGTCATCAATCACCCGCTTGTTCAGCACAAGCTGACCATCATGCGCAAAAAAGAGACCTCGACCGCAGGTTTCCGCCGGCTCTTGCGCGAAATCTCCACCCTGCTCTGCTACGAAGTCACCCGCGACCTCGAGCTGACGATGGAAACCATCGAGACACCGATGCAGACCATCCAGGCACCGGTGCTCGAGGGCAAGAAGCTGGTGTTCGCCTCCATCCTGCGTGCCGGCAACGGCCTGCTCGAAGGCATGCTCGAACTCGTGCCCTCCGCCCGCGTCTCGCATGTCGGCGTCTACCGCGACCATGAAACGCTGGAAGCGGTCGAATATTACTTCAAGGCGCCGGAAGCCATGTCCGAACGTCTCGTCATCGTCGTCGATCCCATGCTGGCGACCGGAAATTCCTCGATTGCCGCCATCGACAAGCTGAAGGAGCGCGGCGCGAAGAACCTGCGCTTCCTCTGCCTGCTGGCTGCCCCGGAAGGCATCAGGAACTTTCAGGCCGCCCATCCGGACGTGCCGATCTTCACCGCTTCGATCGATAGCCACCTCAACGAGCAAGGCTATATCGTGCCTGGTCTCGGCGACGCCGGCGACCGGATGTACGGCACGAAGTAACGTTTTCCTGTTCAAGCGGCCGATTTCGCGCATCCTCGATAGGCAGCACCGAACAAAATCTTGCCAATTCCTTAACCAGATTCGCAACTCGACACAGAGCCGCCGGAAAATCCGGCGGCTTTTTGCATCCTGTTAGCGGGCTTCATGCTTAGCTGCGCAGTGTTTTGTGTTGCGGGGTGTGATCCAATGCTGGTTCGAATGGCTGTGTTTGCCGGAGGTATCGTTGGCGCCGCCATGGTGCTGCCGGGGCTTGCCACGTCCTATCTTGACCGCCCGCAGGCTAATCAGTCTGCAGCCAGGCCTGCCCAGGCCAGCCCGGCGAAATATACCGGCGGCAAGGGCGTCATCATGCAGCCGGGTCCCGGCGGACATTTCTTCGGAACCTTCACCATCAACGGCCGCAAGGCAGATGGCCTGGTCGATACGGGCGCCAGCGTGGTTGCCATCAACATTTCGACGGCGCGGAGGCTGGGGGTTGCCACAGCATCATTGTCCTTCGACGCCAAGGTCAATACTGCCAACGGTATCGTCAAGGCCGCAGTTGTCATGCTGGATCGCGTCGAGATCGGCACGATTACGGTCAAGAGCGTCGAGGCCATGGTGTTGCCCGACAAATCGCTGTCGGGCATGCTGGTCGGCATGAGTTTCCTCAACAAGCTCTCGTCCTACCGGGTCGAGAACGGTGCCTTGCACCTTACCCGCTGATTTTCGAAACAATCACCGGTCGCTCAGGCAACGCATCTTCTCCGATCGTATAGATGCTTTGCAGCCGTGTGCGTGCCTTGAACGCCTGATCTTCGCCGGCGGCATGGACGAACGCAAAGGGTTCACCCTTTTCGACCCTGCTTCCAAGCGGTTTCAGGCCGCTGAAGCCGACACGGTGATCGATCGCCTCGTCCGGCCTTGTGCGGCCGCCGCCGAGCGCAATGACCTCCATCCCGACATCGCGGGCGTTGCAGGCCTGAAGATAACCGTCACGCGGCGCTTCGACGGGGAGAATAACCGGCGCCTTCGGAAGGTTCGGCCGATCGACGAAATCGGCAGGGCCGCCAAGCAAGTGAACCATGCGGCCGAACCGGTCCAGGGCTGCACCACTGTCGAGCGCGCCGCGGGCGAGATCGGCACCCTCCGTGGCACTGGCTGCAACACCGGACGACATCAGCATTTCGGCAGCAAAGGCCATCACCACGGCTTCCAGGCGGGTTCCGGCTTTTTCTCCACGCAGAAAGGCAATGCAGTTTTCGATTTCGACGGCATTGCCGGCCGCATCGGCCAGCGGCTCGTTCATGTCGGTAATCAGCGCCGTCGTCTTCACGCCGGCGCCATTGGCGACGCCGGTCAGCGAGCGGGCCAGCATCTCGGCTTCCTCCAGCCCGACCATGAAGGCACCAGTACCGATCTTGACGTCGAGCACCAGCGACTGCAGCCCGGCGGCGAGTTTCTTCGACAGGATGGAGGCAGTGATCAGCGGCACGGAATCGACCGTCGCCGTCACATCGCGGATGGCATAAAGCCGCCGGTCGGCAGGCGCGAGATCGGCAGTCTGGCCGATGATGGCGCAGCCGGCCTCCCGAACGGTCCGGCGAAACAGCGCTTCGGATGGCTTGATATCGTAGCCCGGAATCGATTCCAGCTTGTCGAGCGTGCCGCCCGTATGGCCAAGCCCCCGGCCGGAAATCATCGGCACGGCAAGCCCGCAGGCCGCCACGATCGGCGCCAGCATCAGCGAGACATTGTCGCCGACGCCGCCGGTCGAATGCTTGTCGGCAACGGGATGGCCGATATCCGCCCAGGACAGCACGGCGCCGCTATCGCGCATGGCAAGGGTCAGCGCCACCGTTTCATCGAGGTCCATGCCGGAGAACCAGACGGCCATGGCGAAGGCTGCCACCTGCCCCTCGGAGATCGATCCGTCGGTCAAGCCACGGATGAAACCGGCGATATCCGCTGTCCCCAGCTCTTCGCCGTTTCGCTTTCGCCGGATCACCTCCTGCGGGATCATGATCAGTAGGCCGTAGCAGCGGCCACAGGCTCGCGGCCGTCGAGCACCGAGAGGATATCGCCGAGCAGGCCGGAAGCACCGAAGCGGAATGTCGAGGGCATTGGCCAGTCCGGGCTGTGGATCGTGGCGGCCAGATTGAGATAGAGGCGGGCGTCACCAATCGTGCGAACCCCACCGGCCGGCTTGAAGCCGACTTTCCGGCCGCTTTCACGGATGCAGGTCAGCATGATATCGGCCGCCTCCAGCGTCGCATTGACTGCGACCTTGCCCGTCGATGTCTTGATGAAATCGGCGCCTTCCTGAATGGCGATATGGGAAGCGCTCCGGATCAGGCCGCGATCCTTCAACTCTCCGGTTTCAAGAATGGTCTTGAGCACGACCGGCGCCGGGCAAGCCCGCCGCACGGCTGATATCATCGTGCGGACAGCCTGCTCGTCGCCGGCCATGAAGGCGCGGTAGGGAATGACCAGATCGATTTCGTCGGCACCATCGGCAATCGCCCCAAGCGTCTCGGCGACGACGGTTTCCACCGGCAGGTCACCGGAGGGAAAATTGACCACAGTCGCAATCTTGACCGCGCTGTTTAGCCCAAGGATTGCGCGCGCCTGGGCGACGAAGCGTGGCCAGATGCAGATCGCGGCCGTATGCCCGTGCGGGGTGCGGGCAGCGGCGCAGAGCTTATCAATCGCCTCCGGCGTGCAGTCGTCCGTCAGGTCTGTGAGGTCCAGCAATGACAGCGCAAGCGCTGCTATCTGACGATTGGAAGCTTCGAGCATCATGGGGTCCGTCCATTTCTACAACGCGATCAATCGTGAGCGGAGCTGCGGCCGGTCACGAACGGTTGTTCTATACGCTTGAGACGATCGCGCAAACCCGTTTTGCGCGCAGTCAAAGTCCCGAAATGCCGATCGAACCTATGCCGAAATCATTTCCGCAAGAATTGAAGCCAGCCGCCGGCCACCGATGGGCGCCATGTCCTTGGTCTCGTGATGGCTGAGTTCGTCACCGGTCATGCCCGCACCGAAATTGGTGATGACGGAGGCGGCTGCGACCTTCAGGCCGAAGAACCGGGCGAGAATGGCTTCCGGCACCGTCGACATGCCGACGGCATCGGCGCCGAGAATGCGAGCCATGCGGATCTCGGCCGGCGTTTCGAAGTTCGGGCCGGAGAACCACATATAGACGCCGGAACCGAGCGGGATATCGAGCTTGATCGCGGCGGCGCGCATGCGCTCGACGAGGTCCGGATCGTAGGCCGATGTCAGGCCGACAAAGCGATCGTCGCTATCGACGCCGATCAGCGGGCTAACACCGGAGAAATTGATGTGGTCGGTGATCTGCATCACCGAACCCGGCGGCAGGTCTTCGCGCAACGAGCCTGCGGAGTTGGTCAGTATCAGCGTCTCGACGCCCAGCGCCTTCAGCGTTTCGATCGGTGTGCGCATCGCATTGGCATCACCGCGTTCGTAGAAATGCACCCGGCCGGACAGAACGATGACCGCAACACCGCCAATCTTGCCGGCGACCAGTTCGCCGGCATGGCCTGATACGGCGCTCATCGGAAAGCCCGGAATATCCGCATAGGAAATCCGCACCGGATCGGTCACGGCATCGACCAGCGAGCCGAGGCCCGAGCCGAGCACGATGCCGTAGCGGGGCTGCAGGCCCGCCAGCTTCACCTTGAGCATATCGGCAGCGGCGGTCATCCGAGGATCTCTGTTTCGAAGGAGTGCGGCAACAGGTCGGAAAGGGCGAGCGTCTTCTTCACGCCGGTCTCGTCGCAAAGATAGATGCGGGTGCTGGCGCCGGAAAATTCGGCAAGCCGCTGGCGGCAGCCGCCGCAGGGCGGGCAAAGCGCCAGCTTCTCGGCAATGACGGCGACTTCGACGATCTTGCGCTGGCCGGCCATCACCATATGGCTGATCGCCGTCGTCTCCGCGCACCAGCCCTCCGGAAAGGACAGGTTCTCGATATTGGCGCCGGTATAGATCTTGCCGTCCTCGGCGCGGATGGCCGCACCGACCGGAAACTTGGAATAGGGCGCATGCGCCTTCGCCATCGCCGCGCGTGCCGCCTCGAAAAGTTCGTTTTCCATGGTCAGCGCTCCTTCACGTAGGGTATGCCGCCTGCCTTGGGCGGGATCGCCTTGCCGATGAAGCCGGCAAGCAGGATGACCGTGAGGATATAGGGCAGCGCCTGCATCAATTGTACCGGCACCTGACCGATCAGCGGCAACGGATTGCCCTGCAGGCGAATGGCCAGCGCATCGAGGAAGCCGAACAGGAGGCATGCCAGCATGATGTTCAGCGGGCGCCATTTGGCGAAGATCAGCGCGGCAAGCGCGATATAGCCCTTGCCGGCGGTCATGCCCTTGACGAACCCGGCGCTCATCGCAAGCGAAAGATAGGCCCCGGCAAAGCCGCAGAGAATGCCGCAGCAGATAACCGCTCGATATCGCAGCCAGATCACTGAAATCCCGGCCGTATCGACGGCACCCGGATTTTCCCCGACGGCGCGAAGTCGCAGGCCGAAGCGGGTGCGGTAGAGAACCCACCAGCTGAACGGCACCAGCAGGAAGGCGACATAGGTCAGGATGAAATGGCCTGACAGCAGGTCGGAGTAGACCGGCCCAAGGATCGGCACATCCCTTACGGCATCGGCAAAGGGAAAAGTCACCGTCTGGAAACGGGCATCGCCGGAAAGCGCCGGCGTGCGGCCGCCCTGACGGAACCACGCTTCGCCGAGAATGACGGTGGAGCCGGCGACGATGAAGTTGATGGCGACGCCGGAGACGATCTGGCTGCCGCGCTGGGTGATCGAGGCATAGCCGTGCACCAAAGATAGCAGCACCGAGATGAGGATGGCAGCCAGAAGACCCATCATCACCGAGCCGGTGACGGCAGCGACAGCACCGGCGGCAAAGGCAGCGCCAAGCATCTTGCCTTCAAGGCCGATGTCGAACACCCCTGCCCGCTCGGTGAACAGGCCGGCCAGCGCTGCAAAGATCAGCGGAACGGAGACGCGAATGGTCGATTCGAGGATCGCGATGATCGTGTGGAAAAAATCCATGGCTCAGGCTCCCCTTGTCTGCGCGGCGGCAACGGAGCGGCGACCGATACTGGCGAATACGCGGCCGATGGCCGGGCGGAACATATTTTCGAGCGCGCCTGCAAAGAGAATGACCAGGCCCTGGATGATGACGATCATGTCACGCGAGATGGCCGGCATTTCGAATGCGATCTCGGCGCCGCCCTGATAAAGCATGCCGAACAGAACCGCCGCCGGGATAATGCCGGCCGGATGCGAGCGGCCCATCAGCGCCACGGCGATGCCGACGAAACCGGCGCCCTGCACGAAATCCAGTTGCATGCGGTACTGCTCGCCCATGATCGGGTTCAGCGCCATCATCCCGGCCAGACCACCGGAAATCATCATCACGATGACAGTGATCCGCGCTTCGCCGATGCCGGCATAACGCGCGGCCGAGGGGCTGTGGCCCATGGTCCGCATCTCGTAGCCGAGCTTGGTGCGCCAGATCAGCACCCAGACGCAGAACGCCGCAAGGAGTGCCAGGAGGAAGGAGACATTGAATGGCGAATTGCCGAGGTTAAGCCCGAAGATCGACATCAGCCAGTCAAGCTTGGGGAGTTGGCCGCCCGCCTCGAAGGTGCGGGTCTGCGGCGCCATCTGGCCCAGCGGCTTCAGCACCCTGGTCAGCAGATAGACCATCAGGCTGGAAGCGATGAAATTGAACATGATCGTGGTGATGACCACATGGCTGCCGCGCTTGGCCTGCAGCCAGCCGGGCAGGAACGCCCACAGCGCGCCAAAAGCCGCCGAACCGATGATCGCCAGCGGGAAAACGACGAACCAGGGCATGGTCCTGTCGAGCCACAGGCAGGCGAGCGCCACGCCGATGCCGCCGATATAGGCCTGGCCTTCGCTGCCGATGTTGAACAGACCGGCATGGAAGGCAACGGCAACCGAAAGCCCGGTAAAGATGAAGGTCGTGGCATAATACAGCGTAAAGCCGATATATTCGCCGCGGCCGAAGGCGCCGTTGATCATGTGATAGGCGGCGCTCAGCGGATTTTCGCCGACCAAAAGCACGACGAGCCCCGCCACCAGGAAGGCGACGATCAGGTTGACCAGCGGGATCAGGCCGTATTCGGCCCAGGCCGGCAGTTTTGCGTATGGATTGCTCATTCGGCGGCCTCCTTGCGGCCTTCGACACCGGCCATCAACAGGCCGAGCTCCCCTTCGGTCGCATCCGGATCCCGCTCGCCGACGACACGGCCGGCAAACATGACGATGATACGGTCGGACAGGGCACGGATTTCATCGAGTTCGACGGAGACGAGCAGGACAGCCTTGCCCTGATCCCGCATTTCGATGATCCGCTTGTGGATGAATTCGATGGCGCCGACATCGACGCCGCGCGTCGGCTGGCCGATGATCAAGACGTCGGGTCCGCGCTCCATCTCGCGCGCCAGCACGATCTTCTGCTGGTTGCCACCGGAAAAATTGGCGGTCTTCAGCCGTGCGTTGGGCGGCCGGATATCGTATTTCTTGATCTTTTCCTCGGCATCCGCCTGGATCGCCTTGGTATTCAGGAAAACGCCGTTGAGGTAACGCTTGTCGTGGTGATAACCGAGGATACCGTTCTCGGCCTCTTCAAACTTCAGCACGAGGCCGACATGGTGCCGGTCTTCCGGCACGTGCGCGAGGCCCCTGTCGCGCAGTTCGCGCGGATCGACATGCGCGGTGACGTCGATGGGCTGGCCATTGAGCAGGACCTTGCCGCTAACCGCCTTGCGGATGCCGGAGATCGCTTCCAGGAGTTCGGACTGGCCGTTGCCAGCCACGCCCGCAATGCCGACGATTTCACCGGCACGCAGGTTGAAGGAGACATTATCGACCATGGTGACGCCGCGACCGTCGCGCACCGTCAGGTTTTCGACGGCGAGCTTGACGTCACCCGGATTGGCGGCACCCTTTTCGACCCGCAAAAGCACGCGGCGGCCGACCATCAGTTCGGCCAGTTCCTCGACCGAGGTTTCCCTGGTCTTGCGCGTCGCCACCATTTCGCCGCGGCGCATGACGGAGACCTCGTCGGTGATCGCCATGATCTCGCGCAGCTTGTGGGTGATGAAGATGATCGTCTTTCCCTGGTCCTTCAGCTGGCCGAGGATGCGGAACAGATGATCGGCCTCCGGCGGCGTCAAAACGCCCGTCGGCTCATCAAGAATGAGGATGTCGGCCTTGCGGTAGAGGGCCTTGAGGATTTCGACACGCTGCTGCAGGCCGACCGGCAGTTCCTCGATCAGCGCATCCGGATTGACCTCCAGCGCATATTCCTTTTCCAGCCGCTTCAACTCGACGCGCGCCTTGGAAATGCTGGTATTGAGAATCTGGCTGTCTTCGGCCCCGAGCATGACGTTTTCGAGAACGGTGAAATTCTCGACCAGCATGAAATGCTGGTGCACCATGCCGATGCCGTTTGCGATCGCCGCATTCGGGTCCTTGATCGTCACCGTATTGCCGTCGATGACGATATCGCCTCTGTCGGCCTGGTAGAAGCCGTAGAGGATCGACATCAGCGTCGATTTACCGGCGCCGTTTTCACCGATAATGCCGTGAATGGTGCCCTTGCGGACGGTCAGGTTGATATTCTTGTTGGCATGCACAAGGCCGAAGCTCTTGTCGATGCCACGCAGCTCGATGGCAATATCGCTCATATTGACCCATGTTCCCCAAGTCGGCCCGGTTTTCTCCGCTTTGACAGCGGTAGCCCGGGCATCGATTTTTTTACCAGTTGGTATAAGTTTAGCATCGAATCCCGGACAGGTAAGTCAAAAAATCGAAAACTCATATACTCTTCCCAGTTCAATCGGGAGAGTCCAGCGCGATTTACGCACTTCCAGACGAAAGGCAATATTGCCGTACTGCCAGACTTTATCGATCATGTGGATATGATAGGGGATGGCATGGAACACGAACGGCTGGCCTTAAGGAAAAACCATGAGCAATGACAGCGAACGTATCACCCGGCTTGAGGAGACGATCGCGCATCAGGCGAAAACGATCGAGGAACTGTCCGACC
This sequence comes from Pararhizobium sp. YC-54, assembly GCF_025847205.1. Lineage (GTDB taxonomy): Bacteria > Pseudomonadota > Alphaproteobacteria > Rhizobiales > Rhizobiaceae > Pararhizobium. The sequence continues at coordinate 284,810 of NZ_JAOYTH010000006.1, forward strand.
AGTTGACGCAGCAATGGACGGTGGTCGAGCAGGTCCGGGCCAAGCTCGACCGGTTGACCGAGCGCTTCCTCAGCCTCGAGGAGCAGAGCCTCGAAGCGCCCGCGAATACCCGCCCACCGCATTATTGAGCCGGCTATTCATCTCTGACAAAAAAGCCGCCGATCCCAGGGACCGGCGGCTTCTTTCATTCAATCCAAAAGGATCAATAGGGGCAGGCTTCGTCCGACATGTAGTCGTGAACCTGAACCGTGCCGGCAATGATGTCGGCCTTGGCCTTGTCGACGGCGGCCTGCATTTCCGGTGTGATCAGCGCCTTGTTGTTGTCATCGAGCGCGAAGCCGACGCCATCTTCCTTCAGGCCGAGATTGGAAATACCGAACTCGAACTTGTCGTTCTTTGCAGCCGAAAAGGCTTCGTAGACGGCAACGTCGACGCGCTTCAGCATCGAGGTCAGGACCTTGCCCGGCTGAAGGGCGTTCTGATTGGAATCGACGCCGATGCCGAGCTTGCCGGCGTCAGCTGCAGCCTGCAGCACGCCAACGCCGGTACCGCCCGCCGCGTGATAGACCACGTCGGAACCCTGATCGATCTGCGACTTGGCGATTTCACCGCCCTTGACCGGGTCGTTCCAGGCGTCCGGCGTCGTGCCGGTATAGGCTTCGAGCACCTTGACGTCAGCACCGGTGGACTTGGCGCCGCCGATATAGCCACAGGCAAACTTGTGGATCAGCGGAATGTCCATGCCGCCGACGAAGCTGACGGTCTTCGACTTGGACGCGAGCCCCGCGAGAACGCCGACGAGGTAGGAGCCTTCCTGTTCCTTGAAGACGATCGACTTGACGTTCGGCTTGTCGACGACCATGTCGATGATGGCGAATTTCGTGTCCGGATATTCGGCCGACAGCTTTTCGAGCGGCGGCGCCCAGTTGAAGCCGACAACCACGATCGGGTTGTTGCCGTCGCCGGCGAAGCGGCGCAGCGCCTGTTCGCGCTGGGCGTCGTTGCTGATTTCGAACTCGCGGTATTCAACGCCGGTTTCGGTCTTGAACTTTTCCGCGCCGTTGAAGGCTGCTTCGTTGAAGGATTTGTCGAACTTGCCGCCGAGATCGAAAATGAGCGCCGGCTTGACGTCGGCGGCGAGCGCCGTGGCGGACATCATCGAAAAGGCAAAGAGACCAAGGAGGGTTTTTTTCATTGTGCAGCCCTGTTGTTGCTATTGATCTTGTTGGGTCCTCCCGCAAGCTCCTCTGCGGGAGCATGTCTGCGGAACCACCACTCCCTTTTTGAGGGTATGTCTGGCTGGTGCACATCCTTGCATGCCTCCAGCTAAAATTCACCCGAAATTTTTCAATTGGTAAAAAAAGGTAAATCGCCCAAAAAACCGGCGATATCATCGGATTGGCCCGGTAGAACGAGGTCATTATTCGGGCAATAACGACGGCGGCGCAGGCTCGGCGGCGCCTGTGCTCAGGCCGAGAACCGGCCCGCGGCGGGCGGCCGCTTGTAACCGATCACCCAAAGGACCAGCGCGATCAGCAGGAAGAAGGCAAAAGCCGGCTGCTGCAGCGACCACCGGATCACCGGATCCAGAAAGGCACCATTCACGTGCGGCCGTTCCAGGCTTTGCACGAGCGACTGCGTCGAGGACCCGCCGGCCGCAAGTGCTGCCGCCAACGGCGTCAGCACCGGACGGGATGCCGAGACCGACTGGATGGCATCGACCGATGCCACAAGAATACCGATGACCAGCGCCAGAAAACTCGCAAACCGCAGTAAAAACCGCATTCCGCCTCCACCACGCGTCCGCTCTCGTCCCGGCCGGACTGTATTTTGCCGGGCATACCCAGCAATAAGCATAGGCCCGGGCAAGTGCAATCCCACCTTTTCACAGGCGCGGATCGCAAGAAGTCAAAAAACTGTCAGAAATCAGTTGATCCCACCGAGTTCATCGGTATATATCGCGCCGGTCCGCAGGTTTTCACCCGCGGCCACCCGGTTTGGCGCAGCCGAACGGGGTTTCAGGAGAAAGCAAGCGCTTGTCTCTGATCCACCGGACCCAACCGCCGGTGCGATTGACAAAACGGACAGGTGGCCGAGTGGTTGAAGGCGCACGCCTGGAAAGTGTGTATACGTGAGAGCGTATCGCGGGTTCGAATCCCGCTCTGTCCGCCATTTCCTCCCCCTCGGTATCATCCATATTTCCTAGCGGCTGCCCGCGCATGTCTGGCATTTGTAAACTGCACGCCCGGACGGCGATGCGGTTCGCATCAAGTTCAGCTTTGCGCAAGCCTGCGCCTGCGGTAAACCATCAGGGCAAGCGACAGTCTGCCTTTAACGCGAATTTCCAGCACGGCCACCGCCAAGGAGAAATGAGCATGACGTATATCGCATCCCCCAAACGCCCCATTGGTCATCCGGAACGTGCGCTCGACTGCGAAGAAGCGCTGCAAGTGGCACTCGAACACTTGTCGATCCAGGAAACCCTGACGGAAGAGGACGTCGAAGCAAAACCTGTTGAAGGCGGTCTGGCAGCGGGGTGGGAAGAGGCGGAACTGCAGATTGCGATCGCTGACCTGCGCCGGAATGCGGCATTGGGATTGCAGGGCTTGCCGGAATAGGCCCGCGGCAGCTCCATCCTGGCAGCCGGCGTTCCGGCAGCCGCATGGAGAGCGTCGGCGGCACCCACCGGTGTCAACCGTCGTTGCGAAAGCCCCGTTGCAAAAGGTTGCGTGCGGCGCGGCAAAATCATTCTGTCCCGCCGGCATGCTGTGTCAAAAATACAATATGAACCTGTGTCATGGATCAGCCAGACCGGATTAGTTGCAGGATACGGACTTGACGGCAACAACCGGCTGTGGGCTGAGTCCGGCGCACAATTCTGGGCTGTTTTGTGAAATCTCGTGTTTTGTCGGAAGAGTATCCATGACCTCAGCATCGATTGGCAGGCCTGTCATATCTTCATCGCAGGGCACCTTCCGGCGCCTGGCGATCATCTTGCCGCTCGCCGTGGCGCTCACAGCCTGCGGCGGCCATGTCAAGGGCGTCATGCAGCCGCTCAATCTGGCTGCCGAGCCCAAGGGCAACGCCGTCGTGGATATGCTTGTGGCAACCAGCCGGCTTCCCTCAGACGATCCGGCCACACTGTTTTCCGGCGAGCGCAGCGTCCATCCCTCGATCACGGATGTTGCCGTTTCCATCCCGTCCGACACGGCGCGCGCCTCAGGGACCGTGCAATGGCCCAAGAAGCTGCCGCCCAATCCGCAAACTGATTTCGCCGTTGTGCGCGTCAAGCCAGTGGAAACCATTGAGGCAGGGCATGAATGGGTGCGCAGGCATTCCAAGGGGGGCCATGCAATGGTCTTCATCCACGGATTTAACAATACCTATGAGGATTCGGTCTTCCGTTTCGCCCAGATCGTCCATGATTCCGGCGCCGACGTAACGCCGGTCCTTTTCACCTGGCCGTCCCGCGCCAAGGTGTTCGACTACAATTACGACAAGGAAAGCACCAACTATTCGCGCACCTCGCTGGAAAACACGCTCAAGGCGCTGGTCGAGGACAAGAACATCAAGGACATCACCATCCTGGCGCATTCGATGGGAACCTGGCTGGCGATGGAATCCATCCGCCAGATGGCGATCCGCGACGGCGGCCTTCCGAAAAAGATTGAGAACGTCGTTCTCGCCTCGCCCGATATCGATGTCGACGTGTTCGCGCGGCAGTGGACCGAGCTTGGCGCAAGGAAACCGAATTTCACCATCTTCGTCTCGCAGGACGACCGGGCTCTGGCGCTGTCGCGCTACATCTCCGGCGATGTCCAGCGGCTGGGGCAGATCAATCCGGCGGAAGAGCCGTACAAGACCAAACTTGAAGCTGCCGGCATCACCGTGGTCGACCTGACCAAGGTGAAATCCACCGATCGTCTCAATCACGGCAAGTTTGCCGAGAGCCCCGAGATCGTTCAGCTGATCGGCCAGCGGCTTGTTACCGGCCAGACCCTGACAGATTCCGATGTCGGCCTTGGCGATGGGATTACTGCAATCGTCGCCGGTACGGTCAACACCGTGGGCAAAGTCGCCGCGACCACAGTCGCTACGCCTGTCGATCTGATGTCCGGAAACCTCAAGCCACTGCCTAAGAAGAAAACCGGAAACATCGGTGGGGCATTGCAGGGCGAAAAGGCTCCCCTGAACTAGGAGAGCCGCGCTTTCTCATGCGCTATTTTCCGGTAAAGGCTCAGGCTTGACCCGAACATCATGGGTGGGGCCATGACTTGCGGGGACATTTGGGCGCTCTTTTGCGCAAATGTCCCCTGCCCGATTTCCGGCCAACCCGTGAGCGGAACCATCCGGCACCGTGCATCGTTCTATTCCCGATGAAGGAGAAGAACCATGCCGACAACAATCCCCACACCGCAAGACGATGGCCCGCGCGGGCCGCAGCCGACACCTGGACTTCCGGACCGATCGCAGGACAAGCCGGCAAAACCGCCGGTGATCGACAAGGGCGATACGAAGAACCCCAACGACCCGGTGCCGGAGCCCGCTCTCCTGCCGATCGGCGACCCCGCCGGCATGGCTTGAGGAGAGTTCCGATGTCTACCGACGACAGCAACGTAGCACCGGAGCAGAAGAAGCCCCGCGACGTCCACCGGCCGCCGGGCCAGCCTTCGCACGCCGACGAGCGCTCGAAAGCGCCACCCATGGTCCAACCGGCGGGCGGCAAGGATGACAGCGAAAAACCTGTGGTCAACCCGGTGACCGGCGGCGCGATCTGATCTTCTCAGAGACCCGGAACAATCCAGTCATCGCGCCCGCCAGCAGCTGATATCTCGCTACGAAAATTCGAGCCGAGCGGGTGGCCGGATCAGTGTTTGACGACCTCAACCAGGTTTTCGACGAGATGCACACCGATCACCGAGGCAGCCGCTTCTTCAACGCAGCCGACCTCTGCCTCGCACGAAACGTAACCGCTGAGGATGACGGTGCGCCCAACAGCCATCACAGACAGATGGGACGTATCGATCAGCGCTGAATACTGGATATAGCGCAGTACCTTGTCGGCCAGTTCGTCATCGGTAAGGTCCGATTGATCATCCTGGTGAATGTAGATCTGCTTGTGCATGGCAATTGTCCTTCTGGAGGACAACGCAAGCTTTTCCCGAATGTTCCCCTTTCCGGAACATCATGACGCAAACCGGCTTCAGGCCCTCACCACGCAACCCGAACCTCCTTGCGCACCCCGCCATATGGGCCTGGCGTGAAATATGCGTTGCGCCCAGTACTTGCGCCGCGCCGGGTTGCGACAGCCGGGCGAATGGGTCTATGGCGGACGTTCATTTTGCCAAGGGGCTGCGCCTGATGTCCGATGTCTTCCTGAATGTCGTGCCGATTTTCGTCCTCATCCTTCTCGGCTGGCTGATCGTGCGGATGAACTACCTGAATGCCACGGTCGGAGACGCGCTCGGGGATTTCGTTTTTCGGGTCGCTGTGCCGGTTCTTCTGTTCCGCACCATCGCCGAAGCCGACTTCAAGGACGGCTCGCCGTGGCCGCTCTGGGTCGCCTATTTCTCCGGCGTCGCCCTGACCTGGACGCTGGCACATCTGGCAGCCACTTTGTTTTTCAAGAAGGATGCCCGCATCGGCGTGCTGGCCGGGGTCTCATCCGCATTTGCCAATACGGTCTTCATCGGCTTGCCGCTCGTGTCGCGCAGTGTCGGCGAGGAAGGCGTGGTGGCCTTGTCCATTCTTCTGTCGGTACACCTGCCGGTGATGATGATCGCCGGCACGATCCTGATGGAGCGCGCCGAACGCAAGACCAGCGGCAAGCCGGGACAGAGCCCGCTCAGGCTGCTGAAAGGAATCTTGCGCAATCTCGTGCGCAATCCGCTGGTCATCGGCCTGGTGCTGGGCGCGCTGGTCCATCTCGCCGGCATGCCGCTCAGCGGCCCGGTCAAGATCGTCATCGACCAGTTGGCCGGCGTGGCAGCCCCTGCGGCCCTTGTCTCCATCGGCATGGCGGTCGACAAATATGGTCTTGCCGGCAATACCGGTCTCGCATCGATCACCAGCGCGCTGAAATTGATTGTCCTGCCGGCAACCGTCTACGGCGCCTGCCAGCTTTTCGGCCTCAACAGCAACTGGACGGCAGCGCTGGTACTGACGTCATCCGTGCCGACCGGCGTCAATGCCTGGCTGATCGCCAACCACTTCAATGTCGGTCACGGCCTTGCGTCATCGACAATCACTATCACAACGGCGCTTGGCGTCATCTCCGTCTCCGCCTGGGCCTACATGCTGCTGTAAAGCAGAGCGACAGACATGAAAAAGCCCGACACATCGGCCGGGCTCTGTTCTTTCCGCTGCCTATCGAGGCAACGCTTTATTGCGCAGGCGCTGTCTCTGTGGCCGGCTTCGTTGCTTCGCCTTCGGTCGCAGGCTTGGCAGCCTCACCTTCCGTGGCAGGCTTGGCAGCATCAGCCTCGGCAGCCGGCTTTGCGGCTTCACCTTCAGCGGCAGGCGCCGTAGCGGCAGTTGCGTCGGGCAGTGCGACCGGCGCATCGGCCTGTTCGCGCAGCCAGGCAATCAGGTTGGCGCGCTCGTCCGGCTTCTTGACGCCGGCAAAACCCATTGCAGTACCGGGAACATGCTTCTTCGGCGCTTCGATGAAGAAGCTCAGGTGATCGTAAGACCAGGTCTTGTTGGCTTCGGCGAATGTCTTCATGCCGGCCGAATAGGCAAAGCCCTCATGCGAGGCGATCGGACGCTCGACAACACCCCACAGGTTCGGGCCGACCTTGTTGGCCCCGCCCTTCTCGGAGGTGTGACAGCTTGCGCATTTCTTGAAGACGGCGGCGCCGGCAGAGGCGTCGGCTGCTGCGAGCAGCGGCTTGATGTCGACTTCGGCTTCAGCGGCACCACCGGCGCCAGCCTCCGAAGCGCCTTCTTCGGCGATAATCGCGAAACCTTCCTTTTCGGGAACTTCCGAATGGAAGATGCCTTCCGATGCAATCGATACGGACATCAAAACAAAGACCGTACCGAGGAAGGCACCTACGCCCATGTTCACATATGAGTTCATCCGCAAATGCTCCCCTTGCAACCGGCGCGAACAAAACGCCAGCCTATCTTGAAATCGCGCGGAACCTATGTCTTTTGGCTTTGTGTTGCAACAGACATTATAAGCCCCGGTCTGAGACCTTTTGACACTTTTCCGGCGCGTTTTGAAGGCCCAAGCATGAACAGCGACAATTTGGACAAAACCCTGATTCTGATCCCTGCGCGCATGGCCTCGACGCGGCTGCCCGGCAAGCCGCTTGCCGACATCTGCGGCCTGCCGATGATCGTGCAGGTCGCGTTGCGCGCCAAGGATGCACAAGCCGGCCGGATCGTCGTGGCGGTCGATCATCAGGACGTTTTCGATGCAGTGACAGCCGCAGGCTTCGAGGCGGTGATGACCCGGGCGGATCATCAATCCGGCTCCGACCGCATCTATGAGGCGCTTTTGAAGAGCGATCCGCAGGGCAAGGCCGAAGTCATCATCAATGTCCAGGGCGATCTGCCGACCGTCGAACCGGAAACCATTCGCGCGGCACTGCGGCCATTGGAAAACCGTGAGGTCGACATTGCGACGCTGACCGTCGAGATTGAAGACGAGGACGAGAAACTCAATCCCAACGTCGTCAAGGTCGTCGGCTCGCCGCTGTCGGAGACCCGGCTGAAGGCGCTCTACTTCACCCGCACCACCGCGCCGCATGGCAAGGGACCGCTTTACCATCACATCGGGCTCTACGCCTATCGTCGCGCCGCGCTTGAAAAATTCGTATCGCTGCCGCCTTCGACGCTGGAAAGGCGCGAATCGCTGGAGCAGTTGCGCGCGCTCGAAGCCGGCATGCGCATCGACGTGGAAATCGTCAAATCAATCCCGCTGGGAGTCGATACCCCCGCGGACCTTGAAAAAGCCCGGCGCCTTCTCACCGCCAAAGCCTGATCGGAACCTGCCATGATTACCAAGACCAACCGGATTTCCTTCCAGGGCGACTACGGTGCCAATTCCGACATGGCCTGCCGCGACATGTTTGCGGACATGGAGCCGCTGCCCTGCCAGACGTTCGAGGATGCATTCCTGGCGGTCGAGAACGGCGAGGCCGATCTGGCGATGATCCCGATCGAGAACACGATCGCCGGCCGTGTCGCCGATATCCATCACCTGCTGCCCGAATCGCGGCTGCATATCATCGGCGAATATTTCATGCCGATCCGCTTTCAGCTGATGGTGCTGCCGGGCGTTTCGCGCGACGAGATCCGCACCGTGCACAGCCATATCCACGCGCTCGGCCAGTGCCGCAAGATCGTCCGCGCCAACGGCTGGAAGCCGGTGGTCGCCGGCGATACGGCAGGTGCTGCCAAGCTGGTGGCGGAAGTGGGCGACCGCTCGATGGCGGCGCTTGCCCCCCGGCTGGCCGCCGATCTCTACAAGCTCGAGATCATCGCGGAGAACGTCGAGGACACGGAAAACAACGTGACGCGCTTCGTGGTTCTGTCGCGCGACCCGAAGAACATCAAGCGGCAGGCGGACACTGACGTCATTGTCACCACCTTCGTCTTCAATGTCCGCAATATCCCGGCCGCTCTTTACAAGGCGCTCGGCGGCTTCGCCACCAACGGCATCAACATGACCAAGCTGGAAAGCTATCAGCTCGGCGGCAAGTTCATCGCCACGCAGTTCTACGCCGATATCGAGGGGCATCCGGACGATGCGCATGTGCGCCAGGCGCTGGACGAGTTGCGGTATTTTTCCGAAAAGGTCCGTATCCTGGGCTCCTACGCAGCCCATCCGATGCGGCTGGTTTTGTAGACAAAACACCGCACACCACCGCATGACCCATGAGAATTCGCGGCTGGAATTCAGGGTGAAAACATGATTGTTTGCAACGAATCCGTTTAATCTTCGTATTGCGCGCTACTGATTCGCGGCGCGCAATACCTTTCCGGTAACGACAGGCGCCCACGAATTCATAGGCGCAACAAAGGTCGAAACATGGCAATCAGAACCCTTCTTTTCTGCTCTACCGCCGCCTTGATGGCCTCGACCGGGGCGCGCGCCGCCGACGCGATCGTCGCTGCCGAACCGGAGCCCATGGAATATGTTCGCGTCTGCGACGCATTCGGAAAAGGCTATTTCTACATTCCCGGCACGGAAACCTGCCTGAAAATCGGTGGCTACGTCCGGTTCGATTCCAACTACGGCGAGAGCCCTTATTCCGGCGAAAGCAACGGATGGGATGCGTTCACCCGCGGCAACATCACGCTCGATGCACGCTCGGAGACCGAATACGGTACCTTGCGCAGCTTCATCGACCTGCGCAGCGACGCCAATAACGTTACCGACACCAAGACCTATCTCAACGGCGCCTATATCGAAATCGCCGGTTTCCGCGCTGGTTATGCCGATTCGCGCTACGACACCTGGCTGAACTCAGCCGGTAACATTATCAACGACGATGTCATCGACTACACCGGCGACCGGACCAACCAGGTCAGTTACGTTTATGGCGGCGACGTCGGCTTTTCGGCACTGATCGGGCTTGAGGAGGGCTCGGGCACCTACGACACCGGCTTTGGCCCGGCGCCCAGCTCCTCCTATGACGGCAGCAGCTTTCCGCACGTGATCGGCGGCGTAAAATACACGCAAGACTGGGGTGGCATCGCCGCAATTGGCGGCTATGACACCAAGGCGGAAGCATTCGCCGGCAAACTGCGCGTCGACGTCACGTTGAATGATCTTTTTTCCGTCTGGGTGATGGGCGGCTATCAGTCGGATTGGGACAACGACAACGGTCCCGGCGGCACCCGGCGGCTGAATTACTACGGTCCGTGGAACGGCGACTGGGCTGCCTGGGGCGGGTTTTCCGCCAAGATGAGCGAGAAGGCATCGCTGAACGGCCAGGCGGCCTACGAGGAGGACGGCACATTCGCCGCAGCCCTCAATGTCGAATACATGGTCACGAGCATGCTGAAGGTCCAGCCGGAAATCAACTACACCGAGTTCGGCGGCGAGCGCGGCACCGGCAGCGCTCTCGGCGGCACTATTCGTCTTCAGCGCAATTTCTAAACCCGGCCACCAGCTGGTTCCCATCGGCGTCCGCCATCACGGGCGCCGATTTTGTTTTATCTAGGCCAGTCCAGCCAGTCGCGCATCAGCAGATGGGCTATGGCGCCCTTCGGCGGGGTCCCGAGTTCCCCTGCCGAAAGCGTCACACCGGTATTGCGCGCCAGCATCACAGCGGTTTCCTCCCGCGTGAACCAGCGGCAGTCTTCCAGTTCCTGCACGTCGCGCTGAATGTCGCGGGACTTCGCCTCGGCATAACAGCCGATCATCAGCGTATGCGGCAACGGCCAGGGCTGGGTGGCATGGTAGCGCACGCGGCCGACGCGGATGCCGGATTCCTCATGGGTTTCCCGCCGCACGGCATTTTCCATGGTCTCGCCCGGCTCGACGAAGCCTGCGAGACAGGAATACATGCCTTCCGGAAAATGCGGGCTGCGGCCAAGCAGGCAGAGGTCGCGCTCCAGGTCGATCGTCAACATGATGACGACAGGGTCGGTGCGCGGAAAGACCATGTGGCCGCAGGCGGAGCAGATACGCCGGTAGCCGCCGGCCTTGCCTTCCATGGCCGATCCGCATTTACCGCAGAAACGGTTGGCCGCATTCCAGGAGATCAGGCTTGAGGCCTGGGCAAACTGGCCGAGCAGCTCATCGGGCAGCATCTGCTGGCGATAGAGCGTGCGGCCATCGGCCAGCTTGAAGGGTTCCGGAAGGGTTTCCTCCGTCAAACCGATGGGGACCGCCAGCCGCGGCTCGCCATTGGCCAGGAAACCGAGCAGGATGGCGTCGTCGAAAACCGGCTCCAGCCCCGCCAGTTCATAGGGCGCAAACAGCGGGTCGATGATTTTCTCGTCGTGCTTGACCACCAGCTTGCCGCCGGAAAAGGCGAAGACATGCGCGCCCTCCTTGCGGAAGGCGACCTCGACGCAATCGTCGGGGCGATGTTCGGATTGCCGGTCCAGATGATTTTCGGAAAAGGCGACGAGCGTGCTCGGCTCGGGATGCGGGCTGTGCAGGTCGAAGATCGATGTCGTCATGGTCAGAGATTTTCCACTATCCGTGCTGCGAATGCCTTGCGCTCGTCATCGCTCCAGGGTTCGGCCGACCCGAAACCCCAGACCGGCCCCGGCCAGTTGGCATCACCCTCGCTGCGGGCGATGACATGAACATGAAGCTGGCGGACGATATTGCCAAGAGCGCCGACATTGATCTTCGTCGCCCCCGTCACCTTTTTCAAGGCGGCTGCGACCGTGTTCGTTTCGAACGTCAGCATGGCCTGGTCGAGCGGCGTCAGATCGAACACTTCCGACACGCCATTGCGCTGCGGGATCAGCACAAGCCAGGGCCAACGGCGGTCATTGTTGATACGAAGCTGGCAAAGGCCGAGCGTCGAGATCAGCAATCCATCGCGTTGAAGGCGTTCATCAATCTCGAAGGCAGGCAAGCGGATCTCCCAGGGACAGTGATTTTGTGTTTGTTTGTACAATGATAGCAGTTTTTTGAAGGCGTGGCTTGCATTTGGTTTCGATATTGCCGATATGAGAGCCGGGAGGTTGGTGGTGGACGAGCCACTCGCCAACCGGGTCAGGTCCGGAAGGAAGCAGCCCCAACGAGCCAGGCACGGGTCATCGTGCCAGCCTCCCACCCTTTTCCTTCTGTCCTGTCTGGACACGATTTGCAGCCAAGCGGCCCCATCGTGGGGAAAAAAGGGCGATGAGCGAAGATAGTCTGATCCCGACATCCGAAAAGCCCGCCGCCTACCGCGTCCTTGCGCGCAAGTACCGGCCGAAGGATTTCTCCGATCTGATGGTCGGCCAGGAACCGATGGTGCGCACGCTCACCAATGCGTTCGAGACCGGCCGTATCGCGCAGGCCTACATGCTGACCGGCGTTCGCGGTGTCGGCAAGACCACCACCGCGCGCATTCTCGCCCGTGCGCTGAACTACAAGACAGCCGAGATCGACAAGCCGACGATCGACCTTCGCGTTCCCGGCGAACATTGCCAGGCGATCATGGAAGGCCGCCATGTCGACGTGATCGAGATGGATGCCGCCTCGCATACCGGTATCGACGATATCCGCGAAATCATCGAGCAGGTGCGTTACCGCCCGGTTTCGGCGCGCTATAAAGTCTATATCATCGACGAAGTGCACATGCTCTCGACCCAGGCCTTCAACGGCCTGTTGAAGACGCTCGAAGAGCCGCCGGAACATGTGAAGTTCATCTTCGCCACCACCGAAATCCGCAAGGTTCCGATCACGGTCCTGTCGCGCTGCCAGCGTTTCGACCTGCGGCGCATCGGCGCTTCTGATCTCGTCGGCCTGTTCACCACCATTCTCGGCAAGGAAGGCATTTCGGCCGATCCGGATGCCATGGCGATGATTGCGCGTGCGGCCGAAGGCTCGGCGCGCGACGGCCTGTCGCTGCTCGACCAGGCGATCGCCCATGGCGGCGGCGTGGTCGAAGTCGAAGCCGTGCGCTCGATGCTCGGCCTTGCCGATCGCGCCCGCATCGTCGATCTGTTCCAGCACATCGTCAAAGGCGATGTCGCAGCCGCCCTCGATGAATTCGCCGCACAATATGAGGCCGGCGCCAGCCCCTCGGTCGTGCTGACCGATCTTGCCGATTTCACCCATCTGGTCACCCGGCTGAAATATGTACCCGATGCCGTGGGCGACCAGTCGCTGAGCGAGATCGAGCGGACCCGTGGTGCCGAGTTCTCCGCCAGCATCGCCGTGACCACGCTGTCACGCATCTGGCAGATGCTGTTGAAGGGCATTCCCGAAACGGAAAGCTCGTCGCGCCCGGCGGGTGCTGCCGAAATGGTGCTGATCCGGCTTGCCCATGCCGCCCACCTTCCCTCGCCGGAAGATGCCGCCCGGCGTTTGCTCGAATTATCCAGCGGCGACGCGCCTCGCCAGCCCTCTGCCCCGAACGGCGGCAATGGCGGCGGCGCGCAGGCATCCATGGGCGCCACGATCCAGGCGCGCGGCAGTGACATGCCGCCGGCACAACGGGCGACCGGAAACGGCGCGACCATGCTGCGCGCCGTGCCGGACGCAGCACCGCCACAGGCCATGCCTGTCGGCCGGATCGAGGAACGGCCCGCAGAAGCACCGGTTGCGAAAGCCGAACCCAAGGTTCCGCTGCGCTCGGTCAGCGATATCGCCGACCTTTGCGGCACCAACCGTGACATCAAGCTGAAGACGCTGGTGCGCGGGTTTGTGCGGCTGGTGAACCTGGAGCCCGGACGGCTGGAAATCAATCTGCCGGAGGACGCGCCAAAGACGCTGGTTGCCGAGTTGCAGAAGAAGCTCGAGGACTGGACCGGCATCCGCTGGATGGTGATCCTCAGCCGCGAGCCGGGTGCACCGACATTGCTTGAGGCCGAGACGCGGGCGCAGGAAAAGCGCGTCAGCGACGCGCGCCAGGATCCCGACGTTGCCGCCATTCTCGCCAAATTCCCGGGCGCCAAGATCACCGACGTCAGGATCAAGGGACCGGAGCCGGAAGAGGAAGGCGAAGCGCCCGCCGTGGCTGCTGCCGAATCCGAAGAGGGCGACATCCTTCCCGGCGACGATATAGAGCATTAAATTCCAAGTACGACCACGAGATACACAGAGGAGATGACGATGCGCGACATCATGGGCATGATGGGCAAGGTCAAGGAAATGCAGGCCAAGATGGAGAAGATGCAGGAAGAGATTTCTGCGCTCGAAGTCGATGGCTCCTCCGGCGGTGGTCTCATCACCGTGCGCATGGACGGCAAGGGCAACCTCAAGGGCATCAAGATCGACCCGTCGCTGTTCAAGGAAGACGATGTCGAAATCCTCGAGGACCTGATCGTCGCCGCCCACAAGGACGGCAAGGACAAGGCCGAAGCCATCACCGCCGAAAAGACCAGGGCGCTGACCGCCGGCCTGCCGATCCCGCCCGGCATGAAGCTGCCTTTCTAAGGAAGGCAGGAACCGGCGGGACCCGCCGCCAGTTCGTGCAAAGACCAATTGGCAGGTAGGCCGCGCCGACGATGCGGGCCTTGCGGCTCCAGCGCGGGCACGAACTCGTGGCGCCGCGCAGAACGACATCCCCAGAAGCGCTATATCCAAAGCACCGGCCCCAGCCGGTTGAACCGTCTGTGAATTCGAAGGCAGCTCATTTGCCGCCGCCGGCATTTTCGACAGTTTCTTTTCAGCGATTCCGTTCCCCGGTGATATGGAGTAGAAACGCCGCATGGCAAAGCGAGTCACCGGTCCCGAAATTGAAAAACTCATCCAGCTCCTGGCGAAGGTGCCTGGGCTCGGGCCGCGTTCGGCCCGGCGCGCCGCCCTTCACCTGGTCAAGAAGAAGGACCAGCTGCTCGGTCCTCTGGCCGACGCCATGGGCGAAGCCTATGCCAAGGTCCGCATCTGCTCCTGCTGCGGCAATGTCGATACGATCGACCCCTGCAGCGTCTGCTCCGACGACCGGCGCGACAATTCCGTGATCATCGTCGTCGAAGACGTCTCCGATCTCTGGGCGCTGGAGCGCGCGAGCGCGATGAACACGGCCTATCACGTGCTCGGCGGCACACTGTCGCCGCTCGACGGCGTCGGTCCCGACGATCTCAACATCAAAGGTCTGGTCGAGCGGGTGGCAAAGGGCGGCGTGCGCGAACTGATCATCGCCGTCAACGCCACCGTCGAGGGCCAGACGACCGCGCACTACATCACCGACCAGCTGGATGGGCTGGGCGTCAAGATCACAAGACTGGCGCACGGCGTTCCCGTTGGCGGCGAGCTGGACTATCTGGACGAAGGCACGCTGACGGCGGCGCTCAGGGCGAGGACGGCGATTTGAGGAAAGCTTTTTCTATGCCGCGCCTTACCCCCCTCTGTCACTCCGTGACATCTCCCCCACAAGGCGGGAGATCAGCCACGGCACTGTCGCGCATCAAAAGCGAAATAGCCGATTTTTTGAGAGATCGGCCCGGGAAAGGAATAATCTCCCCCCTTGTGGGGGAGATGTCGGCCTTGCCGACAGAGGGGGGTAAAGCACGGCATACTCTGGCAGTAATGGTCGCTGCAATTGTCTCGCTGATGCCGCTGCCCGCCCTCGCCGCCTCCAAGGCCGACACCGAGGCGCAGTTCCGTCAATGGCTGCAGAGCGACCTCTGGCCGGAGGCGCAGAAATCTGGCATTTCGGCCACGGCCTTCAAGGCTGCCTTTGCCGATGTGAAACTCAACTGGGACCTGCCGGACCTCGTTCCGCCGGGCAGCAAGCCGCCGGCCGAACAGAAACAGAGCCAGGCGGAATTTTCCTCGCCCGGAGCCTATTTCTCCGAGAAACGCTTGCAGGGCCTGGCAGCGACCGGCCGGAGCCTTGCCAACGAAAATGCCGCGACGCTGCGCCGGATCGAGAAGACCTACGGCGTTCCGGGACCGATCGTCATCGCCATCTGGGGCCGGGAATCCGGCTTCGGCCGGGCGAAAATCCCGCATCCGATCATGGACGTGCTCGCCACCAAGGCCTTCATGTCGACGCGCGGCGATCTTTTCCGGCGCGAGCTGATCGCAGCCTTGCATATTCTCGATAGCGGCGATGTTCGTGAAGCCGAGATGAAGGGCTCCTGGGCCGGCGCCATGGGCCAGCCGCAGTTCCTGCCGACCAGCTTCCTCAAATACGCGGTCGATTTCGATGGCGACGGGCGCCGCGACATCTGGAAATCGACGCCCGACACGCTTGCCTCGATCGCCAATTATCTGGCGAAAAAAGGCTGGCAGCGCGGCCGCGACTGGGGTTTCGAGGTCAGTATCCCGGCCAATGTCTCCTGCGCGCAGGAAGGCCCGGACCTTGCCAAACCGATTTCCCAATGGGCATCCGATGGCATCGAACGGGTATCCGGCAAGGCGTTTCCATCAAGCGAAGCCAAGGCCGATGGCATGATGCTGGTGCCGGCCGGCCGCCATGGTCCCGAATTCATCGTCACGCCGAATTTCTACGTCATCAAGGAATATAACAATTCCGACCTCTATGCCCTCTTCATCGGCAATCTCGCCGACCGGATTTCATCCGGCGGCGGCGCCTTCAAGGGAGAGTTCGGCAATGTCGGCAAGATGCTGCGCTCGGACGTCCTGAAGATGCAGAAGACGCTGGAGAGCCAAGGCTATGACGTCGGCAAGGCGGACGGGCTGCCTGGCTTCAAGACCCGCCGCTCGATCGGCCGATGGCAGACGGAACACAAGATGTCTCCGACCTGCTATCCGCAGGAAAACCTGATGGGGAAATTCTAGAGGCCTCCAGCAGAGTTTTGCGTCCGGAATTGCCTAAAAACAAAAAGATTGAGCCAGGCGAAACCCATCACGACAATGGCCCCTCATCCGGCCTGTCGGCCACCTTTCCGTCAAACGGGAGAGGGAGATGCGGCAAACTCCGTCATCCCCTCTCCCCGCAAGCGGGGAGAGGGCTAGGGTGAGGGGCAGTTCAGCCCAGAAATATGTCGTGTCGTCTACCCATTCGATACCGCCCGGCACGATGCTCAGGCGGCGGCGAGGCTTGTTTCGAGCAGCTTCAGGATCGCGGTCCAGCCCTCTTCGTGGCCGTCGCGTGCCTCCTCGGATTTGAACTTCACCTGCTTCAAGGTGATTTCCGTCGTGCCGGCATCGACCTCGGCCAGATCGATGGTGACGACGCTGTCGTCGAGCGAGTACGGCGACTCCCAGGTAAAGGACAGATGGGAATGCGGGTCGATCTCAAGATAGGTGCCGGCATGCGGGATCTCCTTTTCAGGCGTCACCATGACGATCGAAAAGCGGCCGCCCTTCACCGGGTCGTTCTTGACTTTGGTCGGCTCGGAACTCCCGAAAGGCGGGGCCATGAATTTCGCCAGCATCGCCGGCGAAAGCCAGGCGTTGAAGACTTTTTCGCGCGGCGCCGCGATTTTACGGTTCACTGTCAGCTCAAGTTCCGTCATTTTTTTCCATCCTTTGAAACGAGTAGATTTTCCAGCGCCGCAAGACGCAGTTCCCAGATAGACTTCAATTGCGCGAACCAGGTCTCGGTCACCTTCAATGGGTCGAGCTCGGCTGCGATGAAATGCTCGCGGCCCAAAGTCCGGCGGGTGACAAGTCCGGCTTCCTCCAGCACCTTGATGTGCTTGGAGACGGAATTCAGCGACATGTCGAAATGGGCAGCAAGCGCCGTCACTCTGAGTGCTCCCTCCTGAACAAGCAGCGTCAGGATGCGTCGCCGGGTCGTATCGCCGGCAGCCTTGAGAACGCGCGACAGATCATCTTCGTCCATTTATTCACCTTGATGGTTGAATATATAAGAATACACTCAATAGTCAACCACATGGATGAACATTTTTGAACATGCACAGCCGGCCGTCCCCGGAAACTTTTGCGGGCGCAAGCCTCGCAAGTCCCCTCTTTTAGTGCATGTCCATCTGCTGCTTGTAGCGCTCGTAGTCATAGGGAAGGATGGTCTGGCGTTCGATCATCCGGTGGACGCGGGGGGCAGCATCACCGCGATGCAGCGCCGTCAGCCTGTCGCCGATCTCGGCGTCGGCCTGTGTGCGGCGCTGGTTGTGGCGGACATATTCCACCCAGGTCGGCACATGATAGGTCTCGGTCCACACCGTCGGGTTTTCCAGATCGCGCATCAGGCCCCATTGTCCCGCTCCATCCCTGATCCGGATGCGGCGGCGCTCTGCCATCGCGGTGAGGAAGTCCGGCACATCGTCATCGGCGATCTCGTAGTCGATCATCACGACGATCGGGCCGCTGCGCGGCTTCAGGTCGAGTTTCAGCAACGGTTCGGAAAAGCGGTTGAGCGGATCGAGATTGAGCGACTGGAATTCCGGCAACGGCAGTCTCAATCCGATGGCCGCGCCGGCAACCATCAGAAGCGCCGAGACGATCAGGGCGTTGGCCGGGCCGTGGGTTTCGGCCAGCTGCCCCCACATCCAGCTGCCCGCCGCGATGCCGCCAAATGTGGTGGTCTGGTAGAGCGACAAGGCCCGGCCAACCACCCAGCGCGGCGTCGAAAGCTGCACGGTCGTGTTGAACAGCGACAGCGCCAGCACCCAGCCGGCACCCGACAGGAGAAGCGCAAGGCTGGTCAGCCAGCCATAGGGGCTGAGTGCCGTGATCAGGGTGCTGACGGCAAAACCGGCAAAGGCGATGCGGACGACCCATTCGCTGGACATGTGTTCGCGCAGACGGGCGCTCAACAGCGCGCCACCGATGGCTCCCAGGCCAAACGCGCCGAGCATGATGCCATAGGTGAGCGGCCCGCCGGCGACCAGATCGCGGGCAACCAGCGGCAGAAGGGCGAGGATGGCGCTGGCGGAGAGACCGAAGACGAAGCCGCGAACCAGCACCTTGCCGATATTCGGCGACATCGCGACGTAGCGCAGCCCGGCGGAAATGGCCCGGCCCATCGATTCGCGCGGCAGCGCCGACAGCGTCACCTCGCGGCGCCAGCGCATGAGCGCGTAGAGAATGGCGAAATAGCTGAGCGTATTGGCAGCAAAGGCGGCGGCTGCCCCGGCTGCCGCGACGATCACGCCGCCGATGGCCGGACCGACGCTGCGGGTGATATTGAAACCCATGCTGTTCAGCGCGACCGCCGCCGGCACCACCTCGCGCGGCACCATGTCCCCGACCGATGCCTGCCAGGACGGATTGTTCAGCGCCGTGCCGCAGCCGATGAGGAAGGTGAAGAACAAAAGCAGCCAGGGCGAGATAAGGCCGAAATAGGTACAGAGCGTCAGAAGCGCCGAGACGCAGAACATGAAACACTGGGCGACCAGCATGATGCGGCGGCGGTCGAAATTATCGGCGAGCGCCCCGGAAACAAGCGAAAACAGCATGATCGGCAGCGCGGTCGAGGCCTGCACCAGCGCCACCATGTTCACCGAATCCGTAATCGAGGTCATCATCCAGGCGGCGCCGACGGCCTGGATCAGCCCGCCGAAATTGGAGGCGAGGCTCGCAACCCATATGACGCGGAAGGTGTCGTGCTTGAACGGCGCCAGTGGCGATAGTCGATGCGGCAAAGCGCTGTCCCACCCTGTCTGTGTTTGAATCGTCTTTGTGACGCCCAATCTAGGCGAGATGACCGGCCGGGCAAGCAAAAGCGCTGACCCTGGCATGATTTTGCCTCTTCGGCCGCCACATCCGGGTTTTGTGGGGCGGGCGACGTGATATCTTGCATTTGCGGATAATCGAGCGTATATGAGCCTCAAATTCTTGATCGGTTGATGAAGAGTGGGCCCGTCAGGACCCGCTCTTTTTTATTAGCCGATGTTTTGGGAGAACCTCGTTTGTCCGATACGACAACGGCAGAAAACGCACAGGAACCGCGCCTCGTCACCGAGACCGGGATCGACCGGCGCATCGCCGACATCATCGAACCCGTCCTTATTCCGATGGGCTACCAGCTGGTACGCGTTCGCCTCTCGTCGCAGAACGGCGCGACGCTGCAGATCATGGCCGAGCGCCTCGACGGCACGATGACCGTGGAAGATTGCGAAGCGATCTCGACGGCAATCTCGCCGGTGCTCGATGTGGAAGATCCGGTCGAGAAGGCGTATCATCTGGAAGTATCGTCGCCGGGCATCGACCGCCCGATGGTGCGCAAGTCGGATTTCAGCCGCTGGGCCGGTCATCTGATCAAGTGCGAAACGTCGATCCTGGTCGATAACCGCAAGCGTTTCCGCGGCAAGATCATCTCGGCCGACGACGAAGGCTTTACGATCGAGCGCGATCAGCCGGCTTACGGCGAGGAGCCGCGCGTGGTCATCCCCTTCACGGCGCTGGCCGAAGGCAGGCTGATCCTGACGGACGACCTGATCCGCGACGCGCTGACAGCAGACAAGAAGGCGAAGGCAGCGCAAGCCGCCAACGAAAACTTCGAAGACGAAGATTCGCCGATCAATTGAGTTCATGGGCGCGGGACGCTTCGATGCGAAGCCCCGGCAATCAGACGGAGACTTTAATATGGCAGTGAGTGCTAACCGGCTCGAACTTCTGCAGATCGCGGATGCCGTCGCGCGCGAAAAAGTGATCGACCGCGAAATCGTTCTGGCCGCCATGGCCGACGCGATCCAGAAGGCCGCCCGCTCGCGCTACGGTTCGGAGAGCAACATCCGCGCCGACATCAATTCCAAGACCGGCGAAATCCGGCTTCAGCGCCTGCTCGAAGTCGTCGAGGTCGCCGAGGACTACTCGACGCAGATCCCGCTGGAACTTGCCCGCGACCGCAATCCGGACGCCATTCTCGGCGACTTCATTGCCGACCCGCTGCCGCCGATGGATTTCGGCCGCATCGCCGCCCAGTCGGCCAAGCAGGTCATCGTCCAGAAGGTGCGCGAAGCCGAGCGTGACCGCCAGTTCGACGAATTCAAGGATCGCATCGGCGAAATCGTCAACGGCACGGTCAAGCGCGTCGAATACGGCAATGTCATTGTCGATCTCGGCCGTGGCGAAGGCATCATCCGCCGCGACGAAATGATCCCGCGGGAAAACATGCGCTACGGCGACCGCGTCCGCTCGTATGTCTACGACGTGCGCCGCGAACAGCGCGGCCCGCAGATTTTCCTGTCGCGTACCCATCCGCAGTTCATGGTGAAACTGTTCACCATGGAAGTTCCGGAAATCTACGACGGCATCATCCAGATCCGCTCGGTTGCCCGCGATCCGGGTTCGCGCGCCAAGATCGCCGTGATCTCGAACGACTCGTCGATCGATCCGGTCGGCGCCTGCGTCGGTATGCGCGGTTCGCGCGTTCAGGCCGTTGTCGGCGAATTGCAGGGCGAAAAGATCGATATCATTCCGTGGTCGCAGGATCCGGCATCGTTCATCGTCAATGCGCTGCAGCCGGCTGAGGTCTCCAAGGTCGTTCTCGACGAAGATGCAGAGCGCATCGAAGTCGTGGTTCCCGACGAGCAGCTGTCGCTCGCCATCGGCCGCCGCGGCCAGAACGTGCGTCTCGCTTCGCAGCTGACTGGGTGGGATATCGACATCATGACGGAAGCCGAAGAATCCGAGCGCCGCCAGAAGGAATTCAATGAACGCACCGCGCTGTTCATGGAAGCCCTCGACGTCGACGAGATGGTCGGCCAGGTTCTGGCGTCGGAAGGCTTTGCCGCCGTTGAGGAACTTGCCTATGTCGAACTCGACGAAATCGCCTCGATCGAAGGCTTCGACGAGGATACGGCCAGCGAACTGCAGACCCGCGCCCGCGAATATCTCGAGCGCCTGGAAGCCGAAATGGACGCCAAGCGCGTAGCCCTCGGCGTCTCCGACGAGCTGCGCTCGATCAATGGCATGACCGGCCAGATGCTGGTTGCGCTCGGCGAAGACGGCATCAAGACGATGGAAGACTTTGCAGGCTGCGCCGCCGACGACCTCGTCGGCTGGTCGGAACGCAAGGACGGCGAGACGAAGAAGTTTGAGGGCCTGTTCTCCAAGCTCGAAGTCTCCCGCGTCGATGCGGAACGCATGGTCCTTCAGGCGCGTCTTGCCGCCGGCTGGATCACCGAAGAAGATCTGGCGCGCGAGGAAGAAGCGCTCGAAGTCGTGGAAGGCGCGGAACAGGACGCCTGACCAGGTGTTGCTGACCGTGATCCGGGCTGCTGATGCTGCTTGAAGACAAAGATCCTCTCGAGGACATTGATGGTGAAGCAGTGAACGGCCGTATGTGCATCGTGACACGGCAGAGCGGAACGCCGGAAACGCTGATCCGCTTTGTTGCAGGCCCGGATGGCCGGGTGGTGCCCGACCTGAAGAAGCAGTTGCCGGGCCGCGGCTGCTGGGTGAGCGCGGAACGGGCAATCGTCGAGAAGGCGATTGCCAGGAAGCTGTTTGCCCGCGGACTGAAGCGGGCGGATGTGACTGCCGGACCGGAGCTTGCCGACGAAGTCGACCGGCTCCTGTCGCTGCAGCTCGCAGGCATGATGAACATGGCGCGCAAGGCCGCGCAGTTCGTCAGCGGCGCCTCGAAAGTCGAGCAGGCCGTCCGTGGGCTGGCGGCGCTCGCCACCTTTCATGCGGTGGATGCCGCAGCGGACGGGGTGCGCAAGATAGACCAGGCGCGCAAGGCGATGAGCTTTGTCGTCGATGACGGACAGGAAATACCCTCGTTTCGCTTCTTCACCGAGGCGGAAATGGAAGGGCTTTTGGGCCAGAATGCTTTTATCCATGCTTGCGCGCTTGCAGGGCAGGCGGGTGAGGGTGTAGTGAAGCGCGCAAACATGCTCGAACGATATCGGGGAAACGTCCCTGCTCGAGCCGTTGGCGCCGAAACTGGCTTGCCGACACAATGACGCGGGTCACCGGCGCAGGCCGGAAAAACCGCGATTGCAAAACAGAAATTGAACGGCGGGGTCTGGTGATACGCATCCGGCCCTGATCTTAGGAACGGAACGGAATGACCGACAACAACGACGACAAGACATTCGGCGGAGCCAAGAAGACGCTGACCCTGAAGCCTTCCGGGGTTAGTCAGGGAACTGTTCGCCAGGACATGGGTCGCGGCCGGACGAAGGCAGTCGTGGTCGAGACGCGCAAGCGGCGGCCAATGCGGCCGGAAGACGAGAAGCCGGTCGTTCCGATTGCAACGCCTGCTCCCGTCGCCCGCGTCGTGGAGCCGCAACGCCCGGCCCCGGCACAGCAGCAACAGCCTGCGCGCGCCGTGCCGCAGCAACAGCAGCCGCGCCAGCAGGACAATCGCCAGGACAACGCCAATCGCCCGCGGGTCGGTGTGGTTCTCAACCAGCTGTCGGCTGGTGAGATCGACGCTCGCCGCCGTGCGCTGGCCGAAGCCCAGATCCGCGATGCCGAAGACGCCAAGCGCCGCGCCGCCGATGAGGCACGCCGCCAGGCTGAAGAGGCAGAGCGCCTGAAGGCCGAACAGGCTGAAGCCGCCCGTCTCGCCGCCGAAGAGGCAGCCCGCACCCCTGCGGAACGCGAAGCCGAGAAGGCAGCAGCCGAGGCAGCAAAGGCCGCCGAAGCCGAGGCAGCAGCCGTCGCCGCCCGCAAGGCCGAAGACCAGGCGCGTGCCCAGGCCGCAAAGCCGGCAACGACACCGTCGACAGTGACCCCGGCACTCGCCGCCCGCCGCAAGGCGGAAGGCGAAGAGGAAGAGGCTCGTCCGAACCGTGGCGCCACCGCGCCGGTCCGCGGCAAGGTCGTTCGTCCGGAGCCTGCCAAGGCCCCTGCCCGTCCGAAGACGGAAGAGGAACGCCGCAAGGGCAAGCTGACGCTGACCGCCGCTCTCGACGACGACGGCAGTCCGCGCGGCCGCTCGATGGCCGCCATGCGCCGCCGGCAGGAGAAGTTCCGCCGCAGCCAGATGCAGGAAACCCGCGAAAAGGTCATGCGCGAAGTGATCCTTCCGGAAACCATCACCATTCAGGAACTGTCGCAGCGTATGGCCGAACGGGCCGTCGACGTCATCAAGTACCTGATGAAGGAAGGCCAGATGATGAAGCCGGGCGACGTCATCGACGCCGACCTTGCAGAACTCATCGCCGGCGAATTCGGTCATACCGTCAAGCGCGTTTCGGAATCCGACGTCGAAGAAGGCCTGTTCAACGCCCGGGACGATGGCGATATGCAGCCGCGTCCGCCGATCGTCACCATCATGGGTCACGTCGACCACGGCAAGACCTCGCTGCTCGACGCCATCCGCAAGACCCATGTCGTATCGGGCGAAGCCGGTGGCATCACCCAGCATATCGGCGCCTATCAGGTCGAGCAGAACGGCAACAAGATCACCTTCATCGACACCCCCGGCCACGCCGCCTTCACCGCGATGCGTGCCCGTGGCGCCCAGGCGACCGACATTGCGATCCTCGTGGTTGCTGCCGACGACAGCGTCATGCCGCAGACGATCGAATCCATCAGCCACGCAAAGGCTGCCGGCGTTCCGATCATCGTGGCGATCAACAAGGTCGACAAGCACGAAGCCGACCCGCAGAAGGTGCGCAACCAGCTTTTGCAGCACGAAGTGTTCGTAGAAACCATGGGCGGTGAAGTGCTCGACGTCGAAGTCTCGGCCAAGACCGGCCTTGGTCTGGACAAGCTTCTCGAAGCCATCCTGCTGCAGGCCGAAATTCTCGACCTGCGCGCCGATGCAGACCGCACGGCAGAAGGTACCGTCGTCGAAGCCCAGCTCGATCGCGGCCGCGGTGCGGTTGCCACCGTTCTGGTTCACAAGGGTACGCTGAAGCCGGGCCAGATCATCGTTGCCGGCGATCAGTGGGGCCGTGTGCGCGCGCTCGTCAACGACAAGGGCGAACACGTCAAGGAAGCGCCGCCGTCGATGCCTGTCGAGATTCTCGGTCTTTCCGGCACGCCGCTGGCGGGCGACAAGTTCGCCGTCGTCGAAAACGAAAGCCGCGCCCGCGAAATCTCGGAATATCGTCAGCGCCTGACCCGCGACAAGGCCGTTGCCCGTGCATCCGGCCAGCGCGGTTCGCTCGAGCAGATGATGATGACGCTGCAGAACACCGGCCTCAAGGAATTCCCGCTGGTCATCAAGGGCGACGTGCAGGGCTCGATCGAAGCCATTGCCGGCGCACTCGACAAGCTGGGAACCGACGAGGTTCGTGCCCGCATCGTCCATTCGGGCGCCGGTGGTATCACCGAGTCCGACATCTCGCTGGCGGAAGCCTCGAACGCGGCCATCATCGGCTTCAACGTTCGTGCCAACGCCCAGGCCCGTACGGCTGCGGAGCGCGCCGGCATCGAGATCCGCTACTACAACATCATCTACGATCTGGTGGATGACGTGAAGGCAGCGATGTCGGGCCTGCTCTCGCCGGAGCGCCGCGAAACCTTCCTCGGCAATGCCGAAATCCTGGAAGTGTTCAACATCACCAAGACCGGCAAGGTCGCGGGCTGCCGCGTCATCGAAGGCAAGGTCGAACGTGGTGCAGGCGTCCGTCTGGTGCGCGACAACGTCGTCATCCACGAAGGCAAGCTCAAGACCCTCAAGCGCTTCAAGGACGAAGTCTCCGAAGTGCCGATGGGCCAGGAATGCGGCATGGCCTTCGAAAACTACGAGGACATCCGCGCCGGCGACACCATCGAGTGCTTCCGCGTCGAGCACATCACCCGCACGCTGTAATCGCTTCCGGGCTGACAAGGACACTTTTCAGAATGGCGGCTTCGGCCGCCATTTTGCTGTTCGGCGGCATTGTCAGCGGACCCTGACTCCCTGGGCAAAATAAAAGCCCGGAAAGAGGCAATACCGCCTTCCGGGCTCAAAAGTCAGTTTTTTCAGTGACGCAATCCGGTCAGATCTGTTTGCCGATCTTGGCATCGACGGACTGGGAGTTTGACCCGCGGATGGCAAAGAAGAAGAAGATCGCGGCCCAGAGGATCGACTTCTCAGCGCCAGCGAGACCTTCGCCGGTCACGATGCCGTGGAAATAGACCGTGACAAGCAGAACGATCATCGCCGCGAAGGATGCGGGGCGGGTGAACAGGCCGATCGCGACCAGAATGCCGCCGAAGAATTCGGTGGCCGACAGCAGCGGCGACCAGAAAACACCGGGATAGAACCCCAAACTCTCGACCATGCCGACTGCGCCGAAGGGGTTGATGATCTTGCCATAGCCGTGGGTGACGAGCAGAACGCCGGCAACCACGCGCAGCAGCGTTTCGGCCGTCGTATCGAGCGGCAGATAGAACCGCTGCAAGGCGGGCAGCATGGCTGGCGGCCGGGTCGATATAAGGTCAGTCATGTTGTCTCCTCTTGATTTTTGCAACGCAACATTTTCTTGCTGCGAAAACCGCGACTATCAAGGGAGGCCCCTGCCCCAGGATGGTAAATTCAGTTAACGATTTCGTGAGACATACTTGATCGCACGCTGTTGCGGCCTACAGCGCCGATGGATAACGTCCGCAAAGCCGACATCGCCACGGAAACAGACATGACAGAAAAGCCGCGCATTACCATCCTTTACTGCACCCAGTGCAACTGGCTGCTGCGCGCCGCCTGGATGGCGCAGGAACTGCTCTCCACCTTTGGCGACAGCCTTGGCGAAGTGGCGCTCATTCCCGGCACCGGCGGCAATTTCGAAATCCATGTCGGCGAGACGCTGATCTGGGAACGCAAGCGCGATGGCGGCTTTCCGGGCCCAAAGGAATTGAAGCAGCGGGTCCGCGACATCATCGAACCCGGGCGCGATCTCGGTCACACCGACCGGACCTGATCATTTGACCGCAGGCCTGCTTTTCGGCGTTTTCAGCGCCGCCTTCCTCTCCGCCACGTTGCTCGTTGGTGTGTCGGAGGCGGCATTGATCCTTGCTGCCGGACAACCGGGCGCGCAGCTTATGGCGCTTTTTCTGGCCGCGACGGCGGGCAATGTGCTTGGGGCGGTCGTCAATTTCGCGCTCGGCCGCTTTCTCCTGCGCTTCGAGAACAGCCGCTGGTTTCCCGTCAGTCCGATCAACAGGAAGCGAGCCGAGGTACTGTTTGGCCGCTATGGCCGGCCCGTGCTGCTTTTGTCCTGGCTACCGGTGATCGGCGATCCGCTGACGCTGGCGGCCGGACTGCTGCGCACCCCGTTTCCCGCCTTCCTCCTCTATGTGACGATCGGCAAGGCGGCGCGCTATGCCGTACTGCTCTGGGCATGGGATGCCGTTGCCGGCTGAAGCGCCAGAAGCAAAAACGGCGAGGAAATCCCCGCCGTCGATCGAATGAAACCAGCGTCAGCGATAGGGCGAATAGCAGACCTTGTAGACGCCGCCATAGCTCAGGAACCGGTTCGTCGCCGGATTGTAGGAGCGGTACCGTGACAGGCACCAGTCCACATGCGAGCCGGCATAGCCGCGGCGGATATAACGGTCACGGTAGACCGGCCGCGGTGCGATATAGACGCTAAAGCCGGGCCGATAGTAGGGCCGGTAATACGGACGGTAGTAAGGCCGATAACCGGCATAGGGCCGATAGTAGCGATAGCCAGGCCGATAACGGTAGCCGTCTCCACGATACTCCGGAACGTCGCGGCGACGTTGGACAGTCTGGATATCCGTCTGGCGGTCGATTTTCACGTCCGGTGCGGCCAAGGGAACGGCCAGCGCCGATGCCAGCGGTGCCATGATGGAGGCGGCGCTCAACGCGCAACCAATAACGAAATTTCGAAATCCCGCCATTTGTTTCCTCACTTCTCCCAAAAGGGTTTACTCGGGTGGTGTCCCCTGTCTGCTGTAACGGTTGGTCTTTTTGTTTTATTCGTGTTTTCGCCTATTGCCCGACTGCAAATCCTGCGTCTTTTCGACGCCTTGCCCTTCCAACTTGACAGAATGCGCCAATATTCCGTTCAAGTCACTCGACCGGTTATCAAAATCCTGTCAACCAGACGGAGGATAGTTTGAGTTTGAAATTCGGCACCAGCGGCCTGCGCGGCCTTTCCACCGACCTGAACGGCCCTGCCGCCGCGATCTATGCGACAGCCTTTGCGCACTATCTCATGTCGTCCGGTCAGGCAAAGCCCGGCGATCCTGTTCTTCTCGGCCGCGACTTTCGCGCCTCCAGCCCGGACATTTCTGCCATCTGCGCCGGCGCCTTGACCCGTGCTGGGTTGACCGTTCTGGACTGCGGCCCAGTGCCGACCCCGGCGCTGGCGCTCTATGGCCTGGAAAAGCGCGCTGCCGCGTTGATGATCACCGGCTCGCACATCCCCGCTGACCGCAATGGCATCAAATTCTATCGGCCCGACGGCGAGATCGCCAAGGCCGATGAGGAGGCGATCAGCACCCTGGCAACCGGACTCATGGCCAAACCGGCCGGCATCGATGCGATGCCGGGACCGGCTGCCGATCACGCCAGGCAGGCAGAAGCGCTTTTCCTTGCCCGCAATACGGCAATCCTTCCCGCTGGCGCCTTGAACGGTCTTAAAATCGGCGTGTACCAGCACAGCACGGTGGCACGCGACCTGTTCATCGAGGTGCTCGCCCACTATGGCGCCAAGGTCGTGGCGCTTGGCCGCTCCGTCGATTTCATTCCGGTCGATACCGAAGCGGTCTCGCAGGCGACGATCGACCGGCTCAAGGCCTGGACGGCCAAGCATAAACTCGACGCGATCGTCTCGGCCGACGGCGACGGCGATCGTCCGCTGGTCAGCGACGAAACCGGCCTGCCGTTGCGCGGCGACCTTTTGGGCCTGATCGCAGCGCAGTTTGTCGGCGCGTCGGTCGCCGTGACGCCCGTCACCTCCAATTCGGGCCTGGAACGCCAGCCGGATCTTTCCATCCTGCGCACCCGCGTCGGCTCGCCCTTTGTCATCGAAGGCATGCTGAAGGCTGTCGCCGATGGCCAGACCGGCGTCGTCGGCTTCGAGGCCAATGGCGGCACCCTGACCGCCACCGACTTCACCCTCAACGGCACCACGCTGAAAGCCCTGCCGACGCGCGACAGCTTCCTGCCAGCGCTTGCGGTACTCTTCCTTGCCGCACGCAGCCACAAGCCTCTCTCGGTGCTTGCAGCGGGCTTCGCCCTGCCGGTGGCGCTGAGCGACCGGATCGAGAATTTTCCGCTGGAGACCAGCGCGGCGCTGATGCGCTATCTCCGGTCTGGGGCAGACAATCTCGCGACCTTTCTTGCCCCCATCGGAACGCCGGAATCGGTCAGCGATATCGACGGACTGCGTGTAACGCTCATGGATCGCAGCGTCGTCCACTTGCGTCCCTCTGGCAATGCGCCGGAAATGCGCTGCTATGCCGAAGCGGAAACCGCCGATCAGGCAAAGCGGCTGCTCGAACAGGGGCTGAAGTGCATCCGCGCCTTTGGGCAGCACTATGGCTCCCGGTGAAAGCCACAGCTTCTGGCGAAATCATTTTCGGGGAAAATCATTGCTCTTCAACGGTTTGCTCAACTTTCCCTGACATTTTCAAGAAAACTTCAAAAACCCTGTTGACACAAAAGCGTGAGCCCCGTACATCCCCGTTCGTCGCCCAGATGGCGGAATTGGTAGACGCGCCAGCTTCAGGTGCTGGTACTCGAAAGGGTGTGGAGGTTCGAGTCCTCTTCTGGGCACCATTCCATTCTAAGTCCTTGATTTAATTCAAGGGTCTTATGCTACTCAAGAATGTCCGGCTGTAACAATGTTCGTTATAGTCGAGGCGTTCAAAGCATGAAAACACCGCCCGAACGGCTTATGGTGCGCATTCGCACCTCTACTGCCGAATGTGGGTGCCGCGCGAACCTTCGGCCGGCAATTGGTTGTCATCCTCCCTGCGGACAGAAGATCTCACAACAGCGAAATCAAGGCTTTCTCGCCTGGCGTCGTCCGAGTTCGGCCCGAACCCGGCCAACCTCGCCCCCGGCCAACTATAACGGCTGTTCAACCAACAATTCAGAGATCACGCCGGGAAGTTCCTGCATGACGAATTCGCGAAACGCTTTCGTGACCGGAGAGGGAGAGGTGTCGCGGCGTTCGACAAGTCCGACCCGGCGACTGAGTTTCGGGCCGGCCAAATCGATGACGGATACGCCTTCGGGAGGCTCCTGCATGGAGAGCGAAGGAAGTATGGTCACGCCGAGGCCGGCCTTCACCAGCGCCATCAGCGAGGTGACGTTGTACACAGTGATCAGGGATTGATCCGCAAGGGCTTTGTATTCTTCCGCGTCTATCCTGTCGGATGCGCCGTTGCGGATCAGGTTCGATTGGCTGAGATCACGCCAGCTCAGTGGGCTCTGCAGGCGGCAGAGTTCGCTGCTGGCGCTGCAGAGCAGCTTGAAGCGGTCGCTGAAGAGAGGCGTGAACTCGACGGCGCCACCCGCGCGGCTTTCGCCGGCAAAGCCGATATCGGCCGTTCCCGCTTCCACCATGCGTCGCACCTGGACGCTGTCTATGTCGAACAACTCCAGCTGTACCTGCGGACGGGTGGATAGAAACCGCTGTAAAATGGGCGGCAGGACATTGGCTGCAACGGACGGCACGGACGCAATCGAGAGGCTGCCGACACGGCTGTGCGCAAAGGCCCTCATGGTACCGACCGCTTTGTCGAAACTCTTGATCTGCTGATGACCGAGTTCGAGCATCAGATTGCCGAGAGCAGTCAGGCTGTTCTTGCGATCGGTCTGGAACAACGGCCCGCCAATCTCTTCCTCCAGCTGTTTCAGTGTCATGGAAACGGCCGACGCCGTTCTGCCAACGGCGTCGGCGGCATCCTTTATGTTGCCGCTTTCGGCTACAGTTACAAAAACGCGCAATGCTTCCAGCTTGATCATCTCAGCGCCTTTCAATTTTTCTGAAATTAGTAACAGAAATATCCGCTTGATTGAAGCGGCGGATTGCAGGATTTTCGACCTGTAACGTGGAGAATGAAGATGGCAAGAACCTACGGCAACCTGATTGGCGGCGCCTGGCGGCAAGGCGGAACGCCGGTTGAAAACAGGAACCCGTCCGACCTCACGGATCTGATCGGTCTCTACGCTCAGGCAGTTGCCGGAGATGTCGATGAAGCGGTGGCTGCCGGACGGGCGGCTTTTCCACTCTGGCGCGCGACCGGCCTCGAGCAGCGCCAAGCGGCGCTACAAAAAATCGGCAACGAACTGATGGAGCGCTCGGCGGAGCTTGGCGAACTGCTGTCGCGCGAGGAAGGAAAGCCGTTGGCCGAGGGCCGCGGCGAAGTTTATCGGGCCGGTCAGTTTTTCACCTATTATGCGGCCGAAACACTGCGTCAGCTTGGTGAAAATGCCGATTCGGTCCGGCCCGGCGTCGAAATCGACATGCGCCGTGAGCCGATGGGACTGGTTGCAGTCATCTCGCCATGGAACTTTCCAACGGCAACGGCGAGCTGGAAGATAGCGCCGGCCCTGGCCTACGGAAATGCCGTTATCTGGAAGCCGGCCAACGAGACCCCCGCCTCGGCCTGGATGCTGGCCGACATCATCCACCGCGCCGGCCTGCCCGATGGGACGTTCCAGCTGCTGATGGGCTCGGGCGCCGTCGTTGGTGAGCGGCTTTCCGGACATCGCGGCATCGACGCGGTGACGTTCACCGGCTCCTATGAGGTCGGCTGCCAGGTTGCCGTTGCGGCAGCAAAAAACCTGACGAAATTTCAGCTGGAGCTCGGATCGAAGAACGCCCTGCTGATTATGGAGGATACGGATATCGATCTCGCCGTGGCTGCCGCCGTCTCCGGTGGATACTCCGGTACCGGGCAGAAATGCACGGCATCCTCACGGCTCGTCGTGCACCAGGCCGTTCATGACACATTCGTTGACAAGTTGACGGCCGCTATTGCCGCCCTCAAGGTCGGCCACGCTTTGGAAAACGGCACGCAGATCGGTCCGGTGGTGAGCGCCCGCCAGCTTGCTGCGAACCTGTCCTGGATCGAGCGGGCGCGGAAAGCGGGCGCCAATGTCGCGATCGGTGGCGAGCGGCTGCAGCTTGCCCATGACGGCTTCTACATGGCCCCGGCTCTCTTGACGGAGACGAACAATGCCATGGATTTCAATCGCGAGGAAATGTTCGCGCCGATTGCCGCCGTGCAGCGCGTGGCCTCCTACGAGGAGGGTCTGTCCGTGGTCAACGACACCGACTACGGGCTGGTCGCCGGCATCTTCACCCGCTCGCTTGCCCGCGCCACCCATTTCCGGCGCAATGTCGAGACCGGTTGCGTGACCGTCAATCTTCCCACCGCCGGCACGGATTATCACGTACCATTCGGCGGACGGAAGAATTCGAGTTTCGGCTCGCGCGAACAGGGCCGTGCTGCGGCAGAATTCTACACGCAGGTCAAAACCGCCTATATTCGGGCCGGGGAGCCGGAGTAAGCCCATGAACGTTCATTCCGCCAGCCCCCTGATCGATTGCCTGCAATATGCCAACTGGAGCCGCGACGTCTTTTCCCAGATGCGCCAGGGCGGCGTCCATGCCGTTCACGCGACGATCGCCTATCATGAGACATTCCGGGAAATGGTCAGCAATATCGCGGCCTGGAATCGTCACTTCGAACTGCATCCGGAACTGATATTTCCGGGCCGCACCGGTAACGATATCGAACAGGCGATGCGGGAAAAGCGGACGGCCATCTTCTTCGGGCTGCAGAACCCATCTCCGATCGAAGACGACATCGGATTGATCGAGATCTGCCACATGCTGGGCGTCCGGTTCATGCAGCTCAGCTACAACAACCAGTCGCTGCTGGCGACCGGCTGCTACGAGGCGGAGGATCCGGGCATTACCCGTTTCGGCCGGCAGGTCATCGCCGAGATGAACCGTGTCGGCATGGTGGTCGATATGAGCCATTCGGCGGAACGCTCGACGCTGGAGGCGATCGAAATCTCCAGGCGCCCGATCGCGATCACCCACGCGAACCCGCACTGGTGGTACAAGGCCCTGCGCAACAAATCCGACACCGTGCTGAAGGCGCTGACGCAATCGGGCGGCATGCTCGGATTGTCGCTCTATCCGCACCATCTGAAGGGCGGGTCCGACTGCACGCTCATGGACTTCTGCGCGATGGTCGCCGAAACCGCGTCGCGCTACGGTGTCAAGAATATCGGCATCGGCAGCGATCTCTGCCAGGATCAACCGGATTCCGTCGTGTCCTGGATGCGAAACGGCCGCTGGTCGAAAACGACGGATTATGGCGAAGGCTCGGCTTCAATGGCCGGCTTTCCGCCGCAGCCCGAGTGGTTCAAGACCAATTCCGATCTCGTCAATCTGCGGGCAGGTCTTCGTGACGCCGGCTTTTCGCCGGAAGAGGTCGGCGATATCATGGGCGGCAACTGGCTGCGCTTCTATCACGCGTCGTTCGGGCCGATGAAATGACCAAGGCAATGGCAAACCAGATCGACACTCCGGCCCTGGAATTGCGTTCGCCGGATGCGGTCATGCGCCTGAAGCGGCTGGGTGCGTCCTTCCCGACACGGCTGAGCTTTCTGCGCAGCTTGATCCGCCGTCTTGGCAGCGACGGTGCGGTCTTGCGCAAGACGGCCTGGAGCATCGATCCGCGGGGTTATGGCCACGCCGTCTATACCGTTCGGCTCGGCGACCATGATTACAGCCTCGTGGCGTTCTCCTGCCCGCTTTCGGACGATCAACGCTCCGACCGCGTCATCGCCGAGGCATGGGACACCAGCTATGTGCTTTACGACGGAACTCCCGGCTCCGCGGATATCGAGCGGCTCCGTCAGAATGCACCGCTGCAGGAAGCCGGCCGGTTTGGTCCGCGCGATCTGGTTCTCAGCCGTGCCAACAAGTCAGTACGTTTCTTCGAACATGTCGTGGACAGCCTCAGCAATGGGCGCCAGCCTGATCGCCAGCGCCTTGGCGAGATCGGCTATCTCGTGCGCACCACAGCAGTCTATGGAAACGGCAAGTTCGGCATCGCCGACCGGTCATTGATCGAGAGACGCGAGGGACTTGGCGGGCCCTTCCAGGCAGAAATGCTCACGGTCTGGCTGATCCGCGAATTCTCCCATGATCTGGTGGAGCATGTCGCCCAGGCCCGGTCTCCGGAAACATTCGTGCCACTGGCGCCGGACCTTCGGCGTCATCTGGGCGTTGGAAATTCCACCGGGCTGGGGATGGCACCGTTTCTGGCCAATCATCCCGTCCTCCTCAACAACTGGATTCTGGCACGAGAGACAGCCTTGGCCCGCGTCCGCGCCCTGGTGACCCTCGGGCCGCCGGACGTCGAGCGTATCGCCGCCTTATGGCTGCAGGCAAAACGCCATCTGGGGCAATGGACCGTCGATGACGCGCTCCTTATGCAGCGCATCGAGCGCTTGCGCCGGGAATGGGATGAGGCGGAGCCGATGATCTCCCCTGCCCGACTGCTGTCCACCCCTCTGCCGGTGGCAAGGTTGCTCGCCTGTTCGCAAGACAAGTCCTTGGACTTTCAGGAGCTTTTGGCAGCCCTTCTGATCGAGATGGCTGGTGCGGACAACGACGACCTCGCCGATACGATGGCAGCGGCGCGCGAGGGGCATCTGCAGGTGGCGATGAAACTTGCAACACTCAAGAACTTGATCCTGACGCACTATCGCTGGGCCTTGGCGCTTTCGTTTTCCGACCCTGCCGAGACCGCACAGTTCTGGTACGTTTCCGAGGAAAAGCTTGAGCCCCGGCTGGGCGAGCGCAGGCATGAGGCCGGCGCCGAGCTCGAGCTTCCCCTCGACATCGCACGACAGGTGCAACAGCTGTTGCGCGACATCGATGCCTTACCTCCCGAGCTTTCTGTCGCCGCCTTTCTGGCGCGCTATCCCGCTCACCGCCACGCAGCACGCAGGATACAATCGGCCGCCACGGCACCTTATGCCGAAATCCGCGATAATCTGATCTCGGCTGAGTGCCTGCCGATCGACATGTTGCGCTGCAAGCTTGCCTTCTTCGGCGCCTCGAAATTCGATCCCCGGTCGGATCGATGGACGCGCATCACCCTGTTTCAAGGTGCGCCAACCGCAAGGGAAATTGCTGCAGGCGAAACGGACAATTGCTGGCTGCCGGTGCTGACATGACCCAGATCACGCTTTCCTTCAACGAGGTCCTCTCAAGCGCCCGCAAGGCGGCCGTCGGCGCGGGGCTGCCGTATGGCGTCGCCGAAGATATCGGCATGGCTGCGGCGTGGCTTTCCGCCCGGGGTGTCGATGGCATCGCGGCAACCGTCCAGGCATTGGAAACGGTCGACCCGCGAGGCCGGAGGAATGTTGCGGATGCAGTCGCAACGCGAGCGGCGGTAGAGGGAGTGGCCGCCATCGACGCGCTTTGCGCCGGCGAGACAGCGAAGACCATTGTGCTTGGCCGCGTCGATGCGCCTGCCCTTCTCGCTGGACTTGCCGGCGTCGCAGCGACAAATCTCGGGCTTGCCATCCACATGACGCTGCCAGGCGGTCAAACCCTGTTTCTGCCGTATGCGACGGACCTGCAGGCGACGATCGGAGATGGTAGAAATATCGACATATCCCTGACATGTCGGGGAGAAACCGGACACGCCCCGCCGGATGAGGATATTCCGGCACGGCCACATGGCTGCGACGAGATTGCCTATCGAACGGCGATGCAGCTTGCGGCGCGAGGCTATGTGCCAGCTTCGGAATCATCCCGTGCCGGTGCCGGCACGTCAAAAAGCGACAACGACTGAAGGTCCCATCCATGACAGAATTGACAATGCCGCTCGCTGCGGTCGAAGACCTATGCCTGAAAACCCTCATGGCAGCGGGCGCTACTGCAGGCAATGCGCGCTCGGTCGCCCGTTCCACCATGCTTGCCGAACGCGATGGCATTCGCAGCCACGGCTTGCTCTACGTGCCGATCTATGCCGAGCACGTGCGCTGCGGCAAGGTCGACGGGAAAGCCATGCCCGTCGTCGATCGGCCCCGACCCGGTGCGGTAACCGTCGATGCCGCCACGGGCTTTGCGCATCCCGCCATCGACCACGGCTGGCCGTCGTTCATTGGGGCCGCGCGAGCAAACGGCGTTGCTGCCATGACGATCTACAATTCCTACAATTGCGGCGTGCTTGGCCATCATGCCGAGAGGATTGCCGAGGAGGGGTTGCTTGGTCTTTGCATGACCCATGCGCCGGCATCGATTGCACCGCCGGGCGGGCGAGCGCCGGTCATCGGAACCAATCCCTTCGCCCTTGGCGTTCCGGATGGTGCAGGCGGTGCGGCAATCGTCCTCGATCAATCCGCAAGCGTCATTGCAAAATCGGAAATCCTGCTGCGCTCGAAGGAAGGCAGACGGATTGAACCCGGCTGGGCCATCGACGCGCTGGGGCAGCCGACGCTCGACGCGGCAGACGCCTTGAAGGGCTCGATGTTGCCGGCCGGTGGCCATAAGGGCTTCGGCATCGGCCTCCTCGTTGAACTGCTCGCCTCCTGCCTCTCCGGCGCAGTGCTGAGCAAGGACGCCAGCCCATTTTCCGGAACGGCGGGCGGACCGCCGAAAACCGGCCAATGCTTCATCGCATTCGACCCGGCCGCCTTCTCCACCGGCTTTTCCCAGCAGATCGCGGCTCTGGTCGACGCGATCGCCGGCCAGGAGGGCGCAAGACTCCCCGGAGCCGGCCGCCGCCGCGCGCGAGGCGCGACTGAAGCCCATGGCATCCGGGTGGATTCGGCGCTGATCGAGCGGATCAACAGCAG
This sequence comes from Pararhizobium sp. YC-54, assembly GCF_025847205.1. Taxonomy (GTDB): domain Bacteria; phylum Pseudomonadota; class Alphaproteobacteria; order Rhizobiales; family Rhizobiaceae; genus Pararhizobium. Next base: position 321,016 of record NZ_JAOYTH010000006.1, read on the forward strand.
TAATCGCTAAAGTTTTTCTGAAATCCGGATCAGTTATTTCGGTTTGATAAAAGTCATTGGTTCCGCCATCCTGTTTGAAAGATGCAAGGCACAGCGGCCGCATCGCACAAATCAAAAAAGCGAAGAGGGAACTGACATGAAGATGAAAACATCGATTCTGGCCGGAGCGTTTCTCTCCTGCACCGCCCTCGCCGGTGGCACCAGCGCTGCCCAGGCGACCGAATGCGGCACCACCGATCCCATCACGATTGCCGAAATGACCTGGCTTTCGGCTGGCACCCTTGCCTATGTCACCAAGACCATCCTTGCCGATGGCTACGGGTGCAATGCGCAGATCGTACCCGGCGATACGGTACCCACCGCGACATCGATGCTGACCAAGGGGGAGCCCGACATAGCGCCCGAGCTTTGGGTCTCGACGGTCAAATCCACATGGGACGAGATGCTGGCCAAGGGCACCGTTTACAAGGCGGGCGATATCTTTGCCGATGGCGGGCAGGAAGGCTGGTGGATTCCCGATTATATCGCTGAGGAACATCCGGAGATCCGCTCGGTCAGCGATCTCAAGGCCAACTGGAAGGTCTTCGAGGACGCATCGGGCCCGGACAAGGGCCGGTTCTACGCCTGCCCTCCCGGCTGGGGCTGCGAGATCATCACCAATAACCTGATCAAGGCGCTTGGCCTCGAGGAGACATTCGAAATCTATCCGACAGGCTCCGGCGCCAACCTCAAGGCGACGATCGCCCGCCAGGTGTCCCGCAAGAAGCCATTCGTCGGCTGGTACTGGGGGCCGACCGAAGTCATCGGCAAGTACAAGCTGAAGACCCTCGAAATGCCGGCCTTCGACCAGGCGAAGTTCACCTGTCTGACGGACATCAAATGCGAGAAGCCGGAACTGACCGGCTGGGCTGTCGGCGAAGTTGCGGTGGCCGCGACGAAGAGCCTGAAGGACAAATCTCCGGCGGTGGCTGACTTCCTGTCGAAGATGCAGGTTCCGAATGCCGAGATCAGCACCGTGCTTGCCTGGGGCGATGACAATAAGGCGTCGCCGGAAGAGGTCGCAAAGTACTTTTTCGAACATTACGAGCCGATCTGGACGAAATGGGTTCCGGCAGATGTCGCCGAAAAAGTGAAAGCGTCGCTGTAGCCTGCATGCAATCGCGACCGGCGCGGCCGTCTTTTAGAGAGCGGCCGCGCCTGCCAGACGCAGATTGCCGCCAACTTTCGAAAGGGTGCCATCGTGACGGACAATTTTCCCGAAATCTTCGATACGCGCGGTCTTCGCTTCGCCATCGACGATGGTTTCAACTGGATCGTGGCAAACTACGGCGACCTGCTGGAGCAGATCCTCATGCCGTTGCTCAAGTTGCTTGGCACGCTTGAGATCTTCCTGCAGTGGTTGCCCTGGTACGTCACGGTTTCGGTCGTCGCGGCCCTCACCTATTCCGCGGCGCGCGATCTGAAGGCGACCGCCAGTGCCGCCGTCATGCTTCTGGCCATCGGCTGTCTCGGCCTGTGGAATGATGCGATGTCGACGATAGCGCTCATGCTTGCCGCAACCGTCGTCGCCGTCACGACCGGCATACCGCTCGGCATCTTCATGGCCCGCTCCGACCGGCTTCGCTCCATGGCGCTGCCGCTTCTCGACATCATGCAGACGCTGCCGATCTTCGTCTATCTCATCCCCTTCGTCATGCTGTTTGGTCCCGGCAAAATTCCGGCCATTCTCGCAACCGTGTTTTTCGCCATACCGCCGGTGATCCGCCTGACCGATCTCGGTATCCGTCAGGTCGACGGGGAAGTGGTCGAAGCGATCGTTGCCTTCGGCGCGACGCCGCGCCAGAAGTTGCTGAAGGTGCAGATCCCGCTCGCCCTGCCGACCATCATGGCGGGGATCAACCAGACCACGATGATGGCGCTGTCCATGGTGGTCATCGCCTCGATGATCGGCGCCGGCGGTCTGGGGTATCAGGTTCTTCAGGGCATTCAGAGACTGGAGGTCAGCCGCGGCCTGCTTGCCGGCATCGGGATTGTTTTTCTCGCCGTGATCTTCGATCGCATCGCCCAGGCCTATGGCCGACGCGCCCAGAAACACCTGGCTACCGGGGAGTGATGCAGTGACCGCAGCGGACATCAAAATTCAGGTCGACAAGGTCTTCAAGATCTTCGGCGGCAATGCCTGCGGCGCCATGTCGCTGGTTCAATCGGGTGCCGGAAAAGCAGAAGTGCTGGAGAAGACCGGTTGCGTGCTGGGGCTCAGCAATATCGACTTTTCCATCAGAACCGGCGAAACCTTCGTCATCATGGGTCTGTCCGGCTCGGGAAAATCCACCCTGATCCGCCATTTCAACCGCCTGATCGAACCGACATCAGGCAGCATTCGTGTCGATGGCGAGAACATTCTCGACATGAACACCAAGCAGTTGCTGGCCTTCCGCCGCAAGGGGATCTCGATGGTCTTCCAGCGCTTCGGTCTGCTACCGCACCAGACCGTTCTGGAAAATGTCATCTGCGGCTTGGTGCTGCAGGGCATGGACCGGCGCGAGGCATTGCGGCGCGGGATGGAGCAGGTCGAACTGGTCGGCCTTAAGGGGTTCGAGAACCGCTTCCCCAAACAGCTTTCAGGCGGCATGCAGCAACGCGTCGGGCTGGCAAGGGCGCTGGCAACGCAGGCCGATATCCTGTTGATGGACGAGGCTTTCAGCGCGCTCGACCCTCTGATCAAGAGCGACATGCAGGAACAGTTGAAGGACATCCAGGCGCGGCTGAAGAAGACAATCGTGTTCATCACGCACGACCTCGACGAAGCGCTTCATCTGGGCGACCGCATTGCAATCCTGAAGGATGGCGAGCTGCGCCAGGTCGGCACCGGTGCGGATGTGCTGTTCCGGCCGGCGGACGAATATGTCGAGCGCTTCGTGCGCAAGGTGGATATTTCCCGCGCGGTTCATACGCATGGCGCGTTCGTGACGGTGCCTGTCCTGAGGGCCGTCGAAGCGACAGAGGAAAGGTGCGCCGCCTTGTTGCGGGATGCGCCGGGACTGATCGTCGTCGATGGCGACGGCGGGCAGCGGGTTGTCACCGCAGCGTCGCTCGGCAAACCGATCCGGACAGTCTCGGTCGAGGCCGATACGCTGATCGGCCAGAGCTTTCCGCATCTGCAGGCAAACGATGCCATCATTGTCACGCGCGCCGGCATGGCCGTCGGAATTCTGTCCCGCGAAATGGTCTTCCGAACGCTTGCACGGTCGGCACGCGCGGCATAGTCCCAGCCCTTTCCTGCGATCAACGAGATAAAGACCGATGAAGAGCTATGTGCTGACCGTTTCGTGCAAATCCACCCGCGGCATTGTTGCGGCGATCACCGGCTATCTGGCGGACGAAGGCTGTTACATCACCGACAGTTCGCAGTTCGACGACATGGAAACCGGCCTGTTCTTCATGCGCCTGACCTTCATCAGCCAGGAGGGGGCGACGCTCGACAAGCTGAAGGCCGGCTTTGAGGCGGTGAAGACGCGTTTCGGCATGGAAGCCGATATCCTCGACAGCGAGCATCGCATGAAGGTGCTGCTGATGGTGTCGCGTTTCGGCCATTGCCTGAACGACCTGCTCTATCGCTGGAAGATCGGGGCGCTGCCGATCGAGATCGTCGGCGTCGTCTCCAACCATTTCGACTACCAGAAGGTCGTCGTCAACCACGATATCCCGTTCCACCATATCCCGGTGACCAAGGCCAACAAGCCGCAGGCCGAAGCCCGGATCATGGATGTGGT
>NZ_JAOYTH010000007.1 GCF_025847205.1 Pararhizobium sp. YC-54
CCAGTTCATCAGGCGGCGGGATGCCCCTAATTATCCGGAGTAAAATCCATGTCTTATCCTTGAAAAGCCACGCCTTTGCTCGGCGTACTCGACATAAATATCTCCTACAAATAATTGGTGATCGGCGTGCCGGAGGCCAGCACCAGGGCGCGTCCGGGATTTTTGGTCTCGATGAAGCGGGACTTGACATAAACGTCCCATGCGCGCTGCGATCCGTTGGGATCGATGCCTTTCAACGTCGACATATTGGTGGCGAAGGACAGCTTTCGGAACTCCTGCGCCTCGTCGACGACAATCTGGTCGACGCCGATTTCGGAGATCGTCAGCAGATCGTCCTTCCTCGTCGTGAGCGCCTGCAGCCGCTCCTCCAACCCTTCCTTCAAACGCTCGAGGCGTTTGCGCGAGACGCGATCCTCGCTGTCGACCTTGACGAGCAAATCCTCATAGAGCTGAAGCTCTCGCCTGATCATTTGCTGTTCGAAGGCAGAGGGAACGCCGATGAACTTGAAGGCGGAATGGGTGATGATAACAGCGTCCCAGGTCGCCGTTGCGGCACGGCTGAGGAACCGGGCGCGCTTGTCCTTGGTAAAGTTGGTCTCGTCGGCGACCAGGATGCGGGCATTGGGATAGAGCGCTAGGAACTCGCGGGCAGCCTGCGCAAGGCAATGGCCGGGAACGACGAGCATCGCCTTGGCGATCAGCCCGAGCCGACGCTGTTCCATGATCGCGGCCGCCATGGTCATGGTTTTTCCAGCGCCGACGGCGTGCGCCAGATAGGTGGCGCCATCTGCGATGATACGCCAGATGCCGCGTTTCTGGTGCCCATAAAGAACAAAGGCACCTGAAGCGCCGGGAAGTTTGAGATGGGAGCCGTCGAACGCGCGCGGTGCGATGTTGTTGAACCGATCGTTATAGACCCTGGCCAACCGGTCGGTTCGATCCGGATCGGTCCAGACCCATCGTTCGAATTCGCTGCGGATCTTCTGCAGCTTTTCGCGGGCCGCTTCGGTGTCGACGACGTTCAGCACTCGCCGCTCGCCGTTCGCGTCCTTGAACACGTCGAAGATCTGCGGCACGCGGCTGTTCAGTGCGTCGGATAGCAGCTCGCCGGCGTGGCGACGGCTGGTGCCCCATTCCGACGTACCGGCGGCCGAATAGCCGAGCTGGCGGGCCTCGACCGTCCAAGAACCAAGCTCGGGCATGTGATGGATTCGAATATCGGCCGCCATCATCTCCTTGACGAAGGTTACGACATCGCTGGCCGGGATCCACGGCGCGCCGAGACGTGCAGTAATATCCGACGGCCGTAGGTCAGCCGGCTGCACCCGCTGCAGTGCACGAACATTACGCTGAAAAGCCGGGTCGAGTTCTGCGGCGGCCTTGGCGGCGGTGAGCTTGGTTCGGACCTGGCCCGAGAGGTAGGCGTCCGCCGTCTGCCATGACCCGTCAGCCGGATCTTGAAAGATATTCTCGGCGAGTTGATCGACCACGGTATTGCGATCGCAATGCAGGAGCTCGGCGATATGGTCGAGATCGACCCGGCCGGCCTCGTTGAGAACAACCGCGAGCGCATCGACGGCGCTGGTGACGACGGGTGGAGCAGGGGGCGCGATGACCCGCTCGGAAAAGATCGGGCCGGGCTTCGCCGTGTCCGTATCGAGATCATAGTCCTCGATCGATGCCACCAGCCAGCAGTCCGGGTCGTCCCGGAAAGGCTGCAGGTTTGGTTGGCGATGGGTTTCCCTAATTTCATTGGTCTCGGCATCCTCCTGGATCGAGACGGTGGTATGATTGATCGGGCCAAAGTCCCGCACGAAGCTCGACCAGGCGATCCGCAACCGGACCTGCGCGTCGCGCCACGGCCGATCCGTCTCCTGAGCCTTCAGGACTTCGCGCACGGCGTCGCGGATCGGGATCAGCTTCCTGACAATCCGGACATGCTTTTCCGACAGGCCTTCGCCTGTTTGTCCTTCGGCTGACCGGCCATTGCCGGTTCGCCCCTTGCGCACGGGAATGGCGACCGGTGCACCATCGACGATTTGCATCAGGCCGTGTTTGGGATCGACAAGGTAACTGCCTTCCCGAACCTTCGAGGCGTCGGGTCGCAGATCGACGATATCGCCAAGCTCGTCCTCGAGGTCGAGATCGATGGCGGTCGGCTCGCCGTCATAAATGTCTTCAGGCAGGCGACCGATGGCAGCCTTCAAGTCTGCTTCGAGATCGCTGCCGGCACGGCGTCTGCAGGTGTAGGTCTCACCGAACGGTCCCGAGGTCAGCGCATGAGTGCCGAGCACGAAGTCCGGATGACGGGCGAACCACCGGTTGACGCGGATCGCGCCCTCATCCTCGGTGGCGCCACTGATCTCATCGACATCGAGCCACAGGAGATCACCTTCGGGCTCGCCGAGCTTCCGTCTTCGGAAGAAAAGTATGTCGACCGCCGTGTCCGTCCCGGCGTCGCGACGAAAACTTCCCTCGGGCAGGCGGATCGCTGCAATCAGGTTAGCGGACTTAGCGATATGTTCTCGCGCGGTCGTGTCCGCCTTGTCCATGGTACCGGCGCTGGTGACAAAGGCCGCCATTGCGCCCGGCTTCAAGAGATCGATCGACCGGGCGATAAAATAGTCATGCAGACGAAGCCCCAGCGAACGATAGCTTCGATCGGAACGGACAGCGCGATCGGAGAAAGGAGGATTTCCGATGGCGAGGTCATAGATCGCCGCCAGATCAGTGCGGGAGAAGTCGTTGTTGATGATCCGTGCTCGTGGCTGCAACAGCCGAGCGATCCGAGCGGTTACCGGATCGAGCTCGATCCCGGTGACATAGCTGTTTTCGCGATATCGAGCGGGCATCAGGGCCGGGAACAGGCCTGTGCCGATGCCCGGTTCGAGAACGCGGCCGCCGCGCCAGCCGAGCCGCTGTAGTCCCGACCACATCGCCCGGACGATGAACTCCGGCGTGAAATGCGCATACTGCGTGCAGCGGGCCAGCGACACATAGTCTGACTGATTGACGGCCGCTTCCAGCGAGCCGCCGAGCTCATCCCAACCATCACGGAATTCCGTCTCGCCCGGCCGGCGAAACATGCCATTCGCCAATTCCGATGCGCCAAAGCCGGTAAAGCGGATCAACCGCTTCTGGTGGTCGCGTGTGACCGGAACCCCATTTTGCTCGATCTCGTTCGCGGTCAGGATGGCGGCGACATTTAAGCGTGCCCGCTCCTTCCAGGTCGTCGCAAGGCCGCGATCTTCGTTGTCGAGATAGAAGTTTGCACGGTCTCCCTGCCTCTGTCCTTGACCGCTCAGCGCCGGTTTCATTCCTACGAGAGCGCGCCTTGCGGGAGAGGGAGAGGATGGGCGTGGGTCTGGATCGTCGTCATTGGCGGCGATAGGGTCAAAGCTACTTAGGCCCGTTACGCCGAGCCCAAGCCCGGATGACAAGGCGCTACTGCCGAACATGTCGAAGCTCCCGGCCTGATCGAGCGAAAAAGGATTGCTGCTCATTGGTTTTCTCCTTGGTGAACAAGCGCATGGGTTCACCGGCCGCCGCGGCGCCGGGGAAAGCAGTGCAGGATTGAGAAAGTTGGTTTGCGGATTGGCCCAGCCGGACGGTCAAGCTCGCGTCAACACCGACAATTCCATCGTCTCCTCCTGGAATGCGATGGAGAGATGCGTGGCGCCCCGGCTGGCGGTCATCATGGCTTCCAGATGATCGGCGTCGGAGAACGCGACACCGTCAGCGCCGCCAAACGTTTGTCTCTTGATATGGAACCAGTCGTCGTTGCTGGTCGGATCGCATTCCTCGGCATAGGCGACGAGCGGTCGGCTGCCCTCTGGCAGCCTGCCGTTCGACATCACGTAGACGCCGTGATCGCCCACCAGCCAAAGGCCGGGTTGTTCGCCCTCGCCGGGTCGCATCCCGTAATAGGGATTGCGATACCCGCCATGGGCCGCGGCGTCCTTGCGTCCGCGGGCGATGATCTCACGGACGGCCTCGATCGGGAAAGACAGCATGGCTTCCTCCTCACGCCGCGACGGCGTCGGGCAGTTGGCGGAACTGCACGGGCAGCTTACCGGCGATCTCGTCGTCGGTGAGATCGTCGAGCAGCTTCAGGATCGCGCCTTTTCCATTGCTCCAGATCATCATGGTGCGCTTCCCCTGCAGGGCGCGCGGCCACCGATCGCCGGCATAGCCGCGATAGGCTTCTGCCGTGGTCGACCAGATATGCTCGAGGCGTTCGTCACGCGTCATGGAGCGGACCGGTCGGCTTTCGCGATCGATGATGGCGACGCGCATCGCTTCGACCGATCCGCGGTCGGAGAGATCGCAATAGCCGTGGAAATGCCGGAGAGCGCCATCGATGCGCAGCGCGAAGAAGACCGAGGTCACTAACCCGGTCATGAACTCGCGCATGGCGAACATCGATCCACGGATCCACAGCGGCGGCAGGATTTCGAACATGTAATCGTGCTCGGCTTCGGAGATTTCGAACCATTCGCCAGCGTAAAGTGCGGTTGGTTCATCCTGCCCACGCGTCGGACGTTTGGCATGGCGATCGAAAAGCGAAAACATCTGCTTGCGGGTGGCGGGTCCCTCAAAAACCTTGCGGATCGAGATTTGGTCGGACATTGGCTGCTCCTTCAGGTTATCAGGACCGAAGTGCCGAGATCCTCACGACCTCGCTTTTCTCTTTAGTCCTTCATGACCCCTCCCGCGCCGCCGACATCGGTGGCAGGCGGGTCAAGGGCCGGCATTGCCGGGCGCAGCCTCCCTTGATGCGGCTGACGCGGATGCGGCACGTCGTCCTTTCCCTGCTTCTTCTTTCTCTCGCTGTCTCTGCTTCAGCACCTCGTTCCAGTCCTCGGCGGACGGCCGCAGCCGAAACCATGAGCAGCCAACATCTTCAGCCACCCCCCGCAGCCGGTCGGCAAAAGCATCGCCCTGCACGTTCGCGTCTGTCGCCGCAACGAGTTGCACGTCGGGCGTTTCGCATAGCCAGCGCAACGCTGATACAGTCGCTAGCGCCCAGCCCCCGCCTGTGCTGAGATAGAGCGTTCCCTCTCGCATTCCCTCGATAGCGGCCAGACTCATGGCATCGATCGCAGCCTCGGTCACACAGAGACGCGTGGCGAGACCCGTGCCGAGCCGAAACAGGATCTTGCTTCCGCCCGTGGCAAAGCCACGCCATTCGGTACCGCGACCTTCCCATCCACTAACGGTGCCTTCATCGTCCGTATGTGCTGCCCACATGCTTCCATACGGGCCCTCGCGGAGCAGGTTCTGGGCAATTGCCGTGCGGATGACAGTGGCGGGAATAAACCGCTGAAAGCGGAGATAACGCCAGGAGGCAGAGCCGGGCCAGGGGGATCGCCGACGCGTCCAATCCTCAGCAACTGACGCCGAGTCTCTCTGCCCACAATCGTCCCGTTGCCAAACCGGCTCGGACGGCTGAAGGCCGCAAAGTGCGGCGACTCGCGCGCATCCCTCAACGAAGTCACAACCCTCTAGGAGCGTCACCAGACCGAAGACGTCGCCCTTGTCGTCACTGAGAGGATCGAACCAGCCCCGACCGGCATGTGTGACAATGATGATCTCGGCGCCGCGGCGATATTTAAGCGCACGCCGGGTGCTTTCCTTTAAATCAAGAGCGAAGCCGGCGCGCTCCAGCACCACCTGGCAGCCCACCGTTTCGCGAAGCCGTTCGATCTCGTCTCTCTTCATATTCTTCTCCTCCGGCCGCAAAGCGGCCGACCTTTCATCTCTTTTCTTCCCGCAACATGCGGGATCAGGTTCCGACAGGCGCGAAGAGCAAAGGCTGCAAGGGCATGGCCGGCAAGGTGCAGATTTGCACCGGCCATGGTGCAGCTTCCCTTGCGGCCGCCAGCTCGCAAGCGGCAGCCAGGACGGCAAAGCGGGGCTCAGTGAGCCCCCCACGGATGGAATTCATGAATGACCGAGAGGTCGTCGCTAGCGTCGATCTCGTCAGAGGGAAGGACGCCATACTCACCGTCGACTTCGAAGACGGTGACCGGGACCATCAGGTCACGGGAAAGCTGGAAAGCGTGAGACTGGGCGAGAACGAGATCGTGCGACATGTTGAGAGGCTCCATCGGGAGCGGGCCAATCCCGCTCGATGGCTCCGAAAAGGCCTGGGGCCGGGCGCGATCACAGCGCAGTCGCAGGCAAGCGGCCGCAGCTTGCTAGCGGACCCTTCACGGGTTGATCGTGGAAGATCCGGACCTGGGCCAGGACGCCATCACAAGAGAGCGGGATTGGTTTGCTGCCGGCCAGGCATTCCCTCGTGCGTCAAGATCTCTGGCTGACCGTTCACCCTCTAGCTTTGTTTGCAAAGTGGGCTCCTTCTGCGTTCGCTATTTCAGACGTCGCAAGGATGCCTCCACATCCATCCGGCGCTGCCAGGTGGTTGATCGAGATGCTGGCAAACCGCAGGCTTTCCTGACGCGGCTATCATTCGAACCAAAGTCGACCGCATAATTCTCGGCTATTTTTTCGGGGAGGGGGTGAACCGAGGGACAGGGGCCGTTTCATACTATGAGTATGCCTGTTCGTCCTCTATGTCCTTAGTACCTGATTAACATGTTGTACTGCTTTGGGCGACCTAGGATACATCCGCCCCCCGTATCAACGTTCGCGGACGGGGTGTACTTGAGGTCGCCCGCGGGGCGTCTCACAGTTCGCCCCTAATTGGATTGAAACATTTGAAATTCAATCCAATATGATGTTCACCAGAACACACAAAGGAACGTCACATGTCGGAAGGCAACAGTCAAGAGAAGGCGGATGTCGAAAGGCTCCGCACGAATGAGAAGAAATGGTCGAAGCCGTTGATGGCTGCGGGCTGGAACGTCATCCCCAACGTCATCATCGAAAAGCAGGAGGCGCTGGGCCTGGATGCTATCGACATGAACATCGTGGTTCACTTGTCCCATTACTGGTGGCACCCGGACAATCTTCCCCATCCGTCGGTCGCGACGATCGCGAAGGCGATCGGTGTGAAGCCTCGCACTGTCCAAAAGCACATCAAGCGGCTGGAAGCTGCAAACCTGGTTAAGCGTGAAGAGCGTCGTCACACGAAGCTGGGCAGCGCCACCAACCTCTATGATCTCAGTGGCTTGATTGAAGCTGCAAAGCCGTTCGCCGCCGAGAAGATGAGCGAGATCACCAGGGCGAAGGAAGCAAAAAAGGAAAGGCTGTCACGCAAGAAGCCCAGGTTGGTGGTCGACAACGAAATTTGATGTTCCGTGCGGATGGTGAGGACGCTAAAGCACCACACGTCTCGTTGTGAATAACGCAAACATAGGAAAACGTGAACGCCAGGTATGCCGGCTGTCGACAAGGACATGTCTGCCCGCGCCACAGCCTAAAGCGGTAGGTAGCCATGAACGAAATCGAAATTGCCGGGATCAAGCGTGATTTGAGCCATCTGCGCGAGGTCATTGTTTCCGTCGCGGGTAAAGGGAAAGACGGCGCTGATCTGCGTGTCGCTATCTCGTTCGGTTTGCACACCATATCGAAGGGTTGCGACCACGGGGAGCATGACATGTTCGACGAGAATGCCAAGCCGCGCCTGTTCAGCGAAGAAAGATATGCTTTCTCCTTGGGACTTCCCGAGCTTGCCCATCGCATGATCGAGCAGAATTACTTCTGCTGGGAATCGGCCGACCGCAACCATGCCATGAATTATGCGGTGATAGATGTCGCACCTGGTCGCATCCAGCAACTGGCAGACGGCACACATCAGGTCGTATTCTTCTACCTTTACCCGGCGTCTGGCGTTAGTGCCGATGTCAATCTGGTTATCACCAGCTGCCATTCACGCGAAGTGGTGTTCAGCCGTATCAAGCGGCGTTACAATATTCATACTCTGCTGCGGAAGTGCCTATACGAAGCGAAGCGTATCCCATGAACCAAAAAGGCTCCCGCGAAGCAGGAGCCTTTCGAAATGGATGCGGGTGTGCCTTACCGTGGTGTACCGGCCTCTAGGGCGCACATGCTGACGGCGACTACCGAAGTAGAAGCCCCGCTGTCCGTAGCTGAGGATTTATATAGCACCCCCCGGGGTGTATTTCAAGGCAGGGGAGGGTCCTACGGATGGGGCGTCCCATGGTTCGTTCCCATTACACATATATGATTGTTGCACCGCGGATGCATCATGTGATCCGACTGCTACCGAGCCATGAAAATCAAACCCGGTAACGCGGCTGCAGCTCAGGATAGAGCCACGGTTTGACGGGTTGGCCGCGGCGATCGTGCCTGTCGACAATGACTTCTTTCGAGAGCTTGTCGTCGATCGCAGCTAACAATGCTTCCTGCTGAGCGCCCAAAGCACTGCGCCTCTCGAACTCACGCTCCCAAAGCAACTCTTCCTTGATGGCGAAAATATCTGCGCGCTCGCGCATCACTGCCGGATGCGTATGCAGCCAGCGCAAAAACGCGACGGCGTCCGGCGTTGAGCGCCACAAACCCTCGCAGTGTTCGGCATAGGCCTCGGCAGTTTCAGGCTCCGACAGGTTCGATCCGTGCCAGATCGCCATCAGCATGGGGCTCGGCGTGCCGGTCAAGATCTCGGCAATGTAAGGGTTTTCGACAAAGGCCCGCCGCAGTATCGTCGCGGCCTCAACCATCCCATCAGACATGATTTCGAGCAGGGCAGCCTCGTAGCGATAGGGAGGATAGCTGCACGCCTCTGTCTTAAAGATCTTCTGCGCCTTCTTCTCGTTGCCCGCGCGCAGATATTCCGAGCCGATCAGATAGCGGATGCCCTGGTTGTCACCGGGATTCCAGCGTAGCATGTGCTCCATTATTTCGATTGCCTGATCCCGGCGACCGAGTTTCTGGTAGCACAAGGCGACACCATGAGCTGCGCGCAGGAATGGCCGGTTCTCCAGCCATGGCCACTCGATCCGCCCTCGGTAAGTCCGCGGGATCGCCGCAATGCCAACGCCAAGTCCGCGTTCGCAAGCCTCAAGCGCCTGTTTGGTTTTGCCCTGTTCCAGCATCACGAAGCCGAGATGCGCGTGACCATCAATAAAATGCGGATATTGGTCGACCAGGCTGGCCAATGCCAGATGGAACTTCTTTTGCGACAGGCTTCCGCTATCGCGCTGATCGAGAAGGGTGTCGAGCTGATCGCCGGCGTCTCGCTCATCGGCTCCGTGCCGAAACCTGGCGCCGTCCTCCTCCAGTTCCAAAATCACGGCACTCATTCGATCTATCCCCCCCAAAATTGCCGGCTGCGCCGAGCACGATTCGCGCACAATGCACCAATGATGTTAATGGCAGCGCTGGCCAAATGGGAACACTTCTCGCAAGGACCTGCTTCAGTCACATCCGCGCGCATCTCGGAGACGGGCAGAAAACCGTCAAGGTCGAGAAATTCGGACAATTGGCGAGATCCGGCCACGACGCGCGTCTGTAGTCCGCTCGATCGAAAGAGCGGTTTCGGGGAACGCGTCGCCGATGTGCAGAGCGTGGAGACGTTGAAGGACGTCCTGATCCGAAGGCGATAGACGGTGCTGCAAGCGCAAATAATCCATCCAGGTCGGAGTCCGAAACGCCTCTGTCCACCGCGTCGGATTTCTCAGGTCGCGCTGAAGCCGCCAATCGCGTGCACCGGCGCGGGTGAGGGCATAGCGTCGCGTGCGCATATGGCCGAGAAACGCATCGGTATCGCCCTCGGCAATGAGAAACTCTGTTCGCGCTGCAATTGGCCCGCTCCGAGGTTTCAGATCCATTGCGACATCCGGCGCCGGATACTCTGACCCCTGTTGATCGCCATCGGCCGACAGCTGCACTGGCAGCAAGAAGCCGGAGGCCGCCACTACAAGCAGTGCGGCCGCAGCCAGTTGAAGCGATAGGCTGAGCGAATAGGACTGCGCGAGTAGTCCCCATACCCAGCTCCCGGCAGCCACGCCGCCGGACAGGAATGCATAATAGATGGACAGAGTTCGCCCGACGACCCACCGGGGACTGGCCAATTGGACCCAGACGTCGAAACCGGTCCAGGTGATCACCCAGCCGGCGCCGCCGAGTGCGAGACACAGCGTCGCCACGGTCACGGAGGATGTCATTGCCACGAAAACGCAAGAGAGTGCGCAGGCGACGGAGGCGAGTGCCATCAGGAATTCCTGGGGCACCAGCTTTCGCAACAGGCGGTTGCTCAAGCCCGCTGTACAAGCGCCTGTTCCGAAGCCCGCGAAGAGGATCCCGTAGACGACCGGTCCACCCGTCAGCTGGTCGCGCGCCACCAGCGGCAGCAATGCCAGCATCGATATGGCCGCAAAGCCGAACAGCATCGCTCGCACAATCGTGGCGCGGATGTCTAAGGACAGCGCGGTAAATCTCATGCCGTCGTGGATTGCAGTCGGGATCCGTTCCGGGGGGAGGGAGGAGGGGCGAACATGCCACTTGTTCCGCACGACGGCACCAAGCGGCGCTAGATTGCTGCCGGTCGCGTAGAGGAAGGCTGATAACGGACCCAGAAGCGCCAGGATCGCTCCCCCGAGCGCAGGGCCGACGCTTCGCGTCATATTGTAGCCGACAGACATCAGGGTCACGGCCGCGGGGATGTCCCGTTTGTGCAGGATATCACCGACAGAGGCATGCCAGGCGGGGTCGTTCAGGGCATAGCCGCAACCCGCCATGAAAGCGAGACCCAGGATCAGCCATGGGCTAACAAGACCGAACACGCTTGCCAGCGCCAAAAGCGCGGAAGCCAGGGCGATCAGTGACAGGCCAATAATCATGACCGACCGGCGGCTGAACGTGTCGGCGATTGCGCCGGCGGGAATGGACAGGAGAAAAGCTGGCAAGGTCGTCGCCGCCTGGACGAGCGCCACCATCAGGTCGGACGCAGTGATCGTCGCCATGACCCAACTGATGGCGACAGTCTGCACAAGATAACCGAGGTTCCCGATTTGTGTCGCGCCCCAGATCGATCGGAATGACACGTTTCGCAAAGGGTCGAGAGTACCTGGAGCATTGGAAGAAATTTCGTCTGTCTGCATCTTTGATTGGACTTTGACCGGGCGCGAACAAGTGACATAGCAACGCATCCTCGAAGACGAGGCGAATTCTTCTGATCAGCTTGAGACTTATGTTTAGAGGAATGGGTAGTCGGCCTTCAATATGCCTGAAATTTGGGCGCTTGTCATCGTGATTTCCAAGCCGCGAGCACGTTTCACCGACAACGGCATCAGAATTAAGGCAAGGTCGGCTACGCCCACTTTGACACGCCATATTCGCCCTGAGATCGATCTTCGCCAAGCCAAAATTCTGACTTACCGAAGCAATTCCAATATCTTAGAAAAAATCAGATAATCAGTATTATGGAACTAAGAGCGCGTCTTCAAGTCCTACGAGGATATCGTCGACCACTACTGCTACGCCTGGCGAACACTGCAGGAGCAACCATAGAAGATGATGTCAATTGGACGACGCAGTGGGCGCAAGGCCTCTGATCAATGACGGTTGGTATAAGGCGGTGAACAGAGCGCAAATCTGTATTAAGTCAGGATTTAATGTGAATCTCGTTCTTTACAACTCTTAACGTGTCTTTCGCGGAGGAAAATAAACAGACCCGATGCGACGATCGTTGCAGCGCCGACAAGTTTGGCAGCTGAAGGAAAATCGCCGAAGACGAGCCAACCGAAAATGATAGCCCAGAACAGCTGGGTGTATTGGAAAGGTGCGACAATCGAGGCATCGGCTAACTTGAATGCCCAGTTCACCGCAACGTGAGCTAGCATTGCAAGCATACCCAGGGCGGCAAACAGCGGCCACTCAAGTGAGGTTGGTGTCTCCCATGCTGTCGGCACCACCAGTAGACCGACGACAACTCCGCCAAACGTTTGCCAGAAGATCATGGAAATTCCAGGTACCGCACGCAGAGAGCGTGCCGAAATCAATACGAGGCCAAATGCCATACTTCCTAATAATGAAACTACAGCCGCAGGGGTAAACATCGCTGTCGTCGGCTCAAGAGCGACAATCACACCTAAAAAGCCGAACCCTATCGCACACCACCTTGTCAAACCGACATGCTCACCCAGAAGCAGCGGGGAAAGGGCCGCGACATAGAGCGGGGCTGCCAACCAATATGTCATGACGTCAGCGAGGGGCAGCAACGATACAGCGTAATAAAACGCGAATGTATCGATTACAGTCATCAGGACACGAAAAAGAAAAAGCCACGGCCGTTCAAATGAAAAAATGCGTCTAAAACCTGCGCGATAGGCGAACGGCAGAAGTGTCAAGAAGGCCATAAGGCTTCGCAGAAAGACCAACTGTCCGATCGAGTGGTGCCCGGTGAGCCACTTGCCCAAAGCGTCATTAGCGGTGAAGAGAAACATTCCCGTAAGCATGATAACAACCGCAGCTACGGCCGGCGCATTTTGAAAATATTGACGCACTGTAGGCCTTACTTCTTCAGAACTGAAAGAGGCGGACAGTTAGATCCCGAATAAAGCGGCATTCTGCTTGAGCTTAAGCGGCTCATTTTAACATCCCTGTTCGTCGATGTCTGGCAGGAACCCAAGAAAAAGCGCTGACGTGCTTTCGTTCGAAGGCACGAGACATTTATCGCGCTGCGCCCTCTTTACCCCACGCATCAGAACGTTTCACTGCTCACTCCTCTGTGAGACAATGGATCGCGGCTTGCACGTGATTTTTCGAAAGCCGATGAACTTTTACAACGTCTATGCATCCCTGCTCCCCGCGATTGCCAGGGGTCGCCCGCGTGTGAAACTCTACCTTGGCTGTTTGATCGTCCATCGCCCAAGACATAGGACCGCCAAAGTATATCATTGCGCCGCTTTGACTTTCTGTGATCTCGCGGAAGCCCCTAAAAGTGGATTTTAGATGATTGAGCAAGCCGTGTAACATCATATCCGAAGTCCTTTCCGACAGCCATGGAAGTCCGCGTACTGGTGATACCCGATTCACCTACCGACACTTACGCACGGCGTTTTTGGCATCGAACGTGGTGCACATGTTATCGATGGATTGGTGATTTGTATGGACCCACTTTACGATGCCTTCCAAGGGTCCGATCGACGAACGTCCACGCTCGGTCAGTTCATACTCAAAGGCAGATAGAGCTGTTGAGACAGGGCGACGCGCGACGCAGCCATGGCGCTCCAGGTGGTGTAGCGCGGACGCCAACTTGGCGTAATGCATGCCTGCGACATCGCGTGTTATGGCGTCAAAACTTGCGGGACCGTCAGATAGCACGCCGATCAGCATAACCGTCCATCTGTTGCAGATCACGTCAAACAAATTCAGAACCGACTGGTCCCGTCTGTCATCCGCATCACCGGTAGTCGACGTAGGATCAAGTGTTGGCTTTTCTGACATCGCCGTTCCGCTGCTTTTATGCTTCGTTTCAGGAAGTGATCGAATGGGTTGTGGCGAAACTCCCGATGAAATCTGCGTAGTCCCGCGAGATAATTTGCGGCTTTTTATCTCTTCCAGCGCTTTAAAAAATTTCGGCAGCATAGGTGAAATCCCTGGCCAAGAAGGGGCTTCGGCAACAAGCTGGTCCACTCCGTCGATCCTCGCCATGGAAAGCCCACCATCATCACTCCGCGTTCGAGGGGTTGCTGCGCCGTGCCGCGGGCACAAGTGCTTTTAGTACATCTGTCATTTTCAATGTCCCGACCTGCTGTCCCGCGGTGTGAACGGCAAAAGTTTTACCTGCCTCACCCTTTGATCGAAGGATCGCTGCCTCGAGATTTTCGTCGCCGTCCAACAGCTCCAAATCGGTACTACCAGAGATAGTTTCCGTCATTACGGAGCGAACGCGAAGGACCCTTGCGCGGTTGATGTCGCTTACGAAATCTTCGATATATGGATCAGCGGGATTGAGGAGGATGTGTTGTGGTTCACCCTGTTGAACGATCTCACCATCCTTTAAAATTACGAGGTGATCGGCAATTTTAAGTGCCTCATCGAGATCATGGGTGATGAAGACGATGGTTTTCTGAAGGTCCTCCTGTAATTCCAGGAGCAGATCTTGCATGCTAGATCTGATCAGCGGGTCAAGCGCTGAGTACGCCTCATCCATCAGCATGAGTTCAGAGTTTGAGGTCAGCGCGCGCGCCAAACCAACACGCTGCTGCATACCACCAGAGAGTTGGTGCGGGTAAAGTGCTTCCGCTCCCGACAGACCGACGCGGTGCAACCATTCCCGTGCGCTTTTGTCGATTACACGGCGATCATCTCCCCGCACTGAGCAAGGCATTCCAGCGTTTGTAAGCACCGTTTCATGGGGAAGCAATGCGAACTTCTGGAAGACCATGGACATCTGCGTGCGGCGCAACTGCAGCAATTGCAGGCGGTCCAGTTTCAAAATGTCGGTGCCGTTGACGATCACCTCGCCGGATGTGGGATCAATCAGCCGATTAAGATGACGGATCAGCGTCGACTTTCCTGAGCCGGATAAGCCCATGATAACGGTGATCTCGCCCTTTTTAATCTCGATATTGATATTGCGGAGGCCGAGAACATGGCCGAACTCTTTGAGCATGTCGGCTTTATGCATTCCTGATTTTGCACGAGAAATCATCGCAGAAGAATTCGGTCCAAAAATCTTGTAAAGGTTCCGGATCGATATAAAACTATCGGTCATATTCACGCCCCCGGCTGATGCATCTTGTTGACGCGTTGAAGGGCGGCTCGACTGACGCGATCTAAAACAATCGCCAAGATGACTATGCCAAGTCCGGCGACAAGGCCGACACCCAGTTCTAGCTTGTTAATGCCTCTCAGAACGAGCGTTCCGAGCCCTGGGGCGGAGACCAGCGAGGCGATAACCACCATTGATAAGGACAGCATAATTGTTTGATTGATGCCTGCCATAATATTTGGGAGGGCAAGGGGTAACTGAACGCGAAGCAATTTTTGTCTCGACGTCATCCCGAATGCGTCGGCTGCCTCAAGCACATCGGCATCAACCAGCCGGATGCCGAGGTTGGTCAATCTAATCGCGGGAACGATCGCATAAAGTATGATCGCGATACCGTAGAGCTTGGGCTCTGTAACACTGAACAGAAAGATGAGCGGTATGAGATATACAAATGTTGGAAGCGTCTGCAGCATGTCGAGCATCGGAGTGAGCCACCGCTCCAGAACATTGCTTCGAGACATTGCAATACCGATTGGCACCCCGATGAGAACACAGATCAACGTACAAACTAGGATGATTGCCAGTGTTTGCATTGCATAAGCGAAATGGTCGATAAATGCCAAACCCAAAAAAGACGCAAGAACAAACAGCGTGACCCCAACGCGGCGCCCCGCAAGCTGAGCAATCAGAACGAGGATTATTATTGCCGCCCACCACGGAAGCGACTGCATTGTCTCGATAGCGTTTCGCAATGCCCAACTGAGGGGTTGCGTCAGCGGGTCGAGCACGACTTTGATGGGGTCTTTTACATCGAGGAACAGGCGCTCCAGTCCCGCTGTCATGTCACGCGTTCGCGGGATCGATCCGCATGCTTTATGCAGGACGTCGAGAGATGGGAACGGAATGGCCTCGACCTCGGCTTCCCCGCCTCCAGCTTTGCTGACGAGCTCGTCAAGTGTCATAGGGCCGCCGGTGGCCCCTGTGTTGCACCAAGTTCTGAGTCCCAGTGCGTCAAACAGTATTTCAAAGGATGCCATGACGTGCCCGTATTTGAAACATAAGCCTGAAAACTGCAGCGAGTCTCCCGGGCTCAATTCACACCGAGAGTTTACCTACGGCGGTGATTTACACGGTCCCACCAGCGAGTGATGCAAGCGTCGCGAGAGATATGCTACGGAATTCTAGAGTGAAGGGCCGGCGCCTTAGCGCCGGCCATCGACAACTACTGCAGCACAGCGCTAAGCTTTTGTTTCGCGTCTGGGCTGAGCCAACCTGCCCAAACATCCTTATACGTCGTCAAGAAATGCACTGCGGCTTCCTCAGCCGATGCCTTCTTTTCCTCCTGCCAGGCAAGGGTCTCGCTCATCTGAGCATTGGTAAAGCTCACTTTGGACATGAGGTCAGCGATCTCAGGCTCACGCTTCTCAAATTCGGTGGTTGTAGCGGTGACGACCTCAGCAGGGGGATAAGCTGACTTGCCAGCGTTCGAGCACGATTCCGCCGCGTTACACGCGTGAACGTCGGCGACATAGGGGCCAATATCAACTTTCACCATGTCATATTTGCCCAACACCGAAGTCGGTCCCCAATAGTAACCGAACCATGGTTGCTTGCTCTCATAAGCTGCGGCAATCGCTGCAGCGAGGGTCTCTCCGGACCCGTGGTCAAATACCGTAATCCCATGGCCCTTTAAGTCGAACGCCTCAGCAAGATGGCCATTGGTGATCTTACATCCCCATCCTTCGGGGCAATTGTGGAATTTACCGCCAACCCAATCAGGATGAGCAAGAATGCCGTCAATTTTTGCCAGCTCAGGATGCTCATCGACGAGATACTTTGGCACCCACCATGCATCGATTCCGCCATCAGACAGCACATTCGCTAGGGTTTTCACCTTTCCGGCTTTCACAAGGTCGGGATAAGAAGGCGCTCCGTTCAGCCAGAGCTCAGTTACGATGTCTGGCTGACCTGTCTCTGCCACTGAAGTAACCGCTGTAGCAGTCGCTGATGGAACGACGGTCACCTTGCAACCATACCCCTGCTCCATCAAAAACTTGGAAATGCCAGTTACGATCGAGCCGGAAGCCCAGTTCATCTCTGTAATTGTCACGTCGCCGCATTTTGCTTCCGCGGCAGTTGCAGCGACCGTTGCCAAAAAGGCAAAGGCAGTCATTTTCAGCAAATTGGACATGGTAGCTTCTCCTGTTGGTTTTCCATTCAGGCGATCGATACTGCAACAGTACCGAGACGTTCCCCGCTTTAAGGAGTTACAGGATGGCCCAGCATTAAACTAACGAATATAATTCGACCCTGACATCGGATTTCTCGATGCATGGATTCAGATGGCGAACTTTTCGACAGCTGCCTCGTCGAACGTGAAGCCAGTGCCAGACCTGTGAGGAATTGTGATGTCACCATCAATGATTTCAATTTGCTCGCGAAAAAGGGGGGCATACCAAGGCATATGTTCTACCGAAATGCAGTTTGCCGCAGAGCCTGCAATGCACAGGCTGTGTTCAGTGAAGATGTGGGTTGAAATCGGCAGGCTGTGCGCCTCCGCCAAGGCAGCGACACGACGCATTTCGGTCAAACCGCCGATTCGCTGCAGGTCTGGCATCAAGACGTCAGCGGCACGGGCATCAATAGTCTTGCGGATCCCAAAACGTGTCCATTCTGTCTCCCCAGATGCTATATCCATTGTGAGAGCATTGCGTACCTCAGCCTGTCCCGCCAAGTCATGAACGGACACAGGCTCTTCAAGCCAACTCACATCGAGTTCTTCCAGCATTCTGCCCAGGCGGATTGCCTGTTTTGGCCTCAATGCTTGGTTCGCATCGGCCAAGATCTCGATGGATTGCCCCACAGCCTCGCGAACAGCCCTTACCCGTTCAAAATCTCTTCGTGGATCAGCGTTCCCAACACGAACCTTCATCGCGCGAAAGCCCTGTCCTAGGAATTCTTCGGCTTCCCGCACTAGTTCATCAATGGTCTGCGAGAGCCACAGACCCCCACTGGCATAGGTCCGGACGGTATCCCGGCACGCACCAAAGACGTGGTGGAGGGGCTTATCCATAGCCTTTCCAACCAAGTCCCAGCAGGCAGTATCGATTGCCGAGAGGGCAGAGATCGTCACACCAGCATACCCAGTCGGGTTTATATCGGACCAGATTGCGGAGTTAATCGCGGTTACATAATGTGGGTCCTGCCCAACTACTCGATGCGAGAAGCCCCTTACCATTTCATCAAAGGCCTTTAGGCGCACCGCGTTGAGCGTGAAAATATAACTCTGTCCAACAAGGCCCTCGTCCGTCTCCAAATAAACGAGAAGGCAACCCACTGAACGCATATCGTGGATTGCTGTCCTGATCGGCTTGACGAACGGGACGTTGGTGAGCCGAGTTTTCAGTGCGGTGATTTTCATGGAGGCTTTCCAGAATTCAGGGTGAAAGGTTAGGCGATGGCGGCATGGAGGGCGTCCACGGCCTTCTCGATATATTCAGGCGTAATAACGTCGATCCGAATGGCGACAAACACGGTCCGCTGAAATCTTGGAGCGCCCTCGACTAAATGCAGGCGACCGCTTTTCAGATCATCGTCGATTGATGATGCCAAAAAATATCCTGACCCGTTGTTTGCAAGAATGTGTTCCATCGCTACAGCCGCTGTGCGAATTGTCAGTTTATGACTGAAGACGCCGGGGAAGTGCATGCTATGCTGCGCCCGAAACGTCTCGCCCCAATCGACAAAAACGTAGCCTGGCACGACACCGGTTTGGACCGCGCGAGGGCGCGCGGAAACCATGACAAGTTCCTCTGTGGTGAGAGGTTCAATTCGCGCTTCTGCGCAGTGACGCGGATCATATAAGACAGCAATATCGAGAAGACCGGCACGCAGCTTCTCCATCAGCACATCAGAGCGCTCGGCGATTGCACTGGCCACGCCATCAGGCAGTGAGACATTCATCTGCCGCAACCAACCTGGAACGATCCGAGCCCAGTGGTTGTCCTCGACGCCCAGCGAG
The DNA here is from genome assembly GCF_025847205.1 of Pararhizobium sp. YC-54. GTDB lineage: Bacteria > Pseudomonadota > Alphaproteobacteria > Rhizobiales > Rhizobiaceae > Pararhizobium. The sequence continues at coordinate 18,666 of NZ_JAOYTH010000007.1, forward strand.
ATGAGCGCATTCGATCCCTCTGGCAGCGTTGCAACCTGTTGCCCACGCTCCCACGCGCGAACGATATTGACAGCGCTCGCGTGAAACTGGTGACCGCCAGTCGTCAAGGCGACCCCGTTCCTTTTGCGATGAAAAAGCTGGCGGTTCAGCCGCTCCTCCAAGGACTTAATCCGGGCACTGATCGTCGACTGTGTAACGTTCAGCTGATCAGCTGCGTGCTGAAAGCTTCCAGTGGTCGTAACCTCCAAGAAGGCTTTTATGTGCTCGATATTCACTGCAAGATCCCGGTCAAATCGAAAAACTCGATATGACCAGTTAATTATATTCGCTTGCCACGTCAATCGCTGTGGGAAAGAGTGCACACTGAGCTCTGGTTACAGGGCCACCAAATCAGATGTCGGCGACCCCGCAACCACGCTTTGACGGGAATGCGCCGACAGCATACGGGAGATAATTATGCGCATCGCATTCATCGGACTGGGCAATATGGGCGGGCCAATGGCCAGCAACCTCGCCCGAGCAGGGTATGAATTGGCCCTGTTCGATCTGGATGCCAACAAAACCGAAACTGTTCAAGCGGCCGGCGCAGAGGCTGGAAACAGCAAGATCTCTATTACCGAGACAGCAGCCGCAGCCGCAGCCGGAGCCGACATCGCTTTTACGTCGCTTCCGAATCCTAAGATCATCGAGGCCGTGGCTCTTGCAGACGGCGGTTTGCTATCAGCACTGCACGAAGGCGCCGTCTGGATCGACCTTTCCACAAACAATTTAGAATGCGAGCGTCGTATCCGAGCGGCCGCGAAATCCAGAGGAGTCGAGTTCCTTGATGCCCCGGTCTCGGGCGGCATTGAGGGCGCTGCTGCAGGCACGCTGATGATCATGGTTGGCGGTGATGCAAGCGTGTTTGAGCGCTGTAAACCCGTTTTGAACAAAATCGGAAACCGCGTGATGCATCTTGGGGAGCACGGCGCAGGCTATGTCGCCAAAATTGCCCAGGTTGTGCTGTGCTACCTGAACTCCGTGGCGCTCAGTGAGGCTCTTATGCTGGGGGTTAAAGGGGGCGTTTCGGCGGAGACCATGCTTGGAATTATCCAGGGCAGCACCGGTGCGAGTTACGTTGCGAACCGTTACGGGCCGGCGATCCTCGATGGAAGCTATGACCCTGGATTTGCTCTGGGTCTCGCGCATAAAGATATGGCCCTCACCTTAGAACTTGCGTCGTCTGTCGGAGCGACGCTGCCAATGTGTGAGCAAGTCGAGGCAATCTACAAAATGGCGGTCGAGCAGTTCGGTTTCGATCAAAATCACCTAATGGCGGTGAAAATTCTTGAAGAGCAGAACGGCACATTTCTCCGTTCGGCATAATTCTCAGCGAGAAAGGAACTTACATCATGGCTTATGAAATGAAATCCGATGACTTTAGCGCCGTGGGCGGACACGCGAATATTTCAAAGGAGGAGTGGGATGCCCGGGTGGATCTTGCGGCGCTCTATCGGCTTGCCAACATCTATGGATATGACGACCTCATTTGGAACCATATCACAATGCGCGTTCCCGGGACCGATCACCAGTTCCTGCTGAACCGGTTTGGTCTCTTATACAACGAGGTAACTGCTTCCAACCTCATCAAAGTCGATGAAAACGGAAAGGTCCTCTATGGACCACCAGACGTCAACACGGCCGGATTTGTAATCCATTCGGCTATCCACAATACACACCACGACATGAAAGTCGTGTTCCATAGTCACGCGCCAGCCGGCCTCGCCATTACCGCTCTAAAAGAAGGGCTTGAATTCCTGACGCAGGACGGATCGATGCTGTGGGGCGATATTGGCTACCACGAGTGGGAAGGTCTTTCCCTGACGCTAGAGGAGCGTGATCGGCTTGCGAAGAACATCGCTGGGAAAAAGTGCCTCATCATGAAGAACCATGGCTTCCTGGCGGTCGGGGCGACCGCAGGCGAAGCCTTCATGAATCTTTACTACACCGTCCGTGCCTGCCGGGTACTGATTGATGCCTATTCGACCGGTTTGAAGCTTGAGAAGAGCACCGAGGAAATCTGGCGGCTCGCCCATCGGCAGTATGACGATTTCCCACTCGGCAAGTATGAATGGCCAGCATTGCTGCGCCAGGCTGATCGGGTCGATACGTCTTATCGGTACTAAGAATTCTCTGCTGGAAACCGGATAGCTTCCTGTTTCCAGCTCCTCCTCATCTGAAAACTATTTGATGACCTCGCTGGCCATGATGCACTTTTGTGTCTTTTTCATTCTTAATCGGGACTATAATCCATGACCATCCTTCTGAATAATCATGGCTATGACAACGAGAGCTGGAGACAAGAGTTTTGTCTTCAACTCCCTCAGTTCCCGGTAAAGGTTTTTGGGCAGCAGCCGATCGACCCGGAAGAGGTGGTATATGCGATGGTGTGGAACCATCCGCCGGGAGACCTCCAGCGATACCCAAAGCTTAAAGCTATCTTTTCTCTTGGTGCGGGTGCTGAACACTTTGTGAGCGACCCCACGTTGCCCGACGTACCGGTTGTGCTGCTAGCCGACCCGGCCGTGGCCCGCGACATGGCTGCACATGTACTATATTGGGTTCTCACATTTCACCGACGCTACGGCGACTATCGCGCACAGCAGCAAGGCCGTGTCTGGCATCGCAAGCCAATTGTGCCGACAGATCGTTTCCGCGCCGGGGTGGTCGGGCTTGGACGTATCGGGACGGAAGTGGCGCGCCGCCTAGCCGGCTTTGGCTATGCTGTTAGTGGTTGGGACGCAAGCGACCGCGAACTCGAAGGTGTCGAGTGCCATTCGGGCCTGGGGGCCCTTGACGGGTTTCTGGCCCAGAATGATGTCATTATCAACGCGTTGCCCTTGTCGGAAAAAACTCGCCATTTCCTAGGGGCCGGAGTGTTCGTCTCAATGCGATCCGGAAGCTTCTTCATCAATATTAGCCGCGGCGCCGTCGTTCATGATGAGGCGCTTCTCGAGGCCCTTGATAATGGCCACTTGGCCGGTGCTGCGCTCGATGCCTTTGCCGAGGAACCTCTTCCGGCAAACCATCGCTACTGGTCGCATCCGAATGTGTTTGTCACACCTCATATGTCAGGAGCGACGTTTCCTTCCAGCGCTGTTGCCGTGATTTCAAATAATGTCCGCCGCTTCGAAAAGGGGCTCGAGGTTTATCCGTTATTCAACCGCGAAGCTGGCTACTAGCGCTGCGAGTGGCACCTAATAGGGCATTAATCATCAGCTTCAAACGACCACCAATTTGCGTGCTTCGTGCGGTGTGGATGCGATTTGCATCCCGAAATGTCCTTGAAAAATGAGACGCGGATACAAATACACATGACGCCGCCACTTCGACTACGGAGCCAACCGCTTCAGCAAAAGTTTTGCCCATTCCGACCTCAGTTCTCGACGGTAGCGACACGGCGATTTACCAAGCTCTTGTCGAAACAGGCGTTCAACTTGCGGCCTAGAAAGGCCTACAGCAGCGGCCATTTCTGCATCGCGAGAAGATTTGAAAAGATCACCTTGCATCAACTCGATGAGCGTCACAATTGTCGGGTGAACGGAATCTAACTTGCGCAGCAGAACTTGAACTACGAACAGTGTCCGGGTTTACGCAAAGACTGCCCGCAGCTGACCTGGAAGCGCTGACAATTGAAGTGATCCGAGAACACAGGGAGCTGGTTGAGAAGGCCGACGCATCTTACTGGGCGATTCCGGAAGACTATCAGAACGGCCGGGCGACCAGCGGCGTCCAGCATCCCGAATTTGTTCTGGCGAGCATCGCGATCGTCAGATCAGCTTGCTACGGATCGCGGTGGCCGTCAGGTGCGCGACGGTATGTACATTGAATTGCTTGCGGGCATGTTCGATTTTGACGCGCACGCTGTTGTATTTGACGCCTTCCAACTCTGCGACCTCTTCCATCGTCTTGCCGTCGGCGATCCAGCTCAGGTAGGTCGCAGCCTTCGGATCGAGCCGGAGGTGCTCTTCGGCGGTCGGCATCGGATCCGCGAATTGGATGCGAGAATGAAGTTGCGCCACCGCCGCGGCCGCGGTCACGGGGTCGACGTCACGCTCTAGCTCGACTTTCGGCTTGGAGGAAGCCAGCGTGAAGAGTGCAAGAGCACCATGGGCAATTCCGACCGGAATCGTGATCCCCGATCTGATCCCGAAATCAACGGCGAGCGAGAAGAAGGATCGCTCGTCCTCGGACAAGCGTGGCCGGTCCCACTCAGCGCTCCAGGAAAACGCCTGCCTCAACGTCTGCGCGCGTTTGATTACCGGGTCGAGCCTGTTGAAGCGGCGTCGGAAATACTCAACCTGCCAATCAGGATGATAGTTAGAGATAGCGCTTGAGTGGCTTGGCTGGACGTTAAGATAGGCGTAGCCGTTAAAGTCGGTTGTCGAGATGAGTGCCTCCAACCCTTGCTTCACAAGATGTTCGTCGCCGGGAAGGGCAGAAAGATCGGTGAGTTTGTCAAGCCAGTTTTGCATCCGGATTTCCTCAAAACCAGGGCGCGGCACCAAGTTCAGCAACATCCTGGGATCTGCCGTCAAAAATCGAAAGCACCCGACGTTCCAGTGCTGTTCGCAAGAGTTGTTCCGCATTGGATCTTCAACAACCAGAGCTTTGCTACGTGCTCATATTCCAACTCTCAACCCGGCCATATGGGGGTGTAAGCAGCCTGTTAGCACGAAAATTTCCTGCCGGCTCAACCCCAATATCCTCTGCTGTCTCGACCAGCCCAACTCCGGCGACTATCGCGTCAACAGTCGTAGACAGGCCGGCTTAACGCCGGAGCAACTCAACGCGCTGAGCCGCAAGAACTTCGGTTTCATGTTTCAGCGCTATAATCTCCTGGGATTGGTCAATGCTACTCACAATGTCACGATCCTGCCGTCTATGCCCGTCTAGATCCTGCATCGCATCGAGCGCGCGTCCGCGCTCCGTCGCCGCATTGATCTCGGCGATCGCCTCAACCATCGGCCGAACCAGCTTTCCGGCTGGCAGCCATAGCACGTTTCCATCGCCCTCCACATCAATGAACGGCGGCCGACGAGCCAACGGGGTGGATCGAGAGCCGAAGCCGCAAAATCGTGCACGAAATGCTGAAGGAGCTCCACGTGGGCGCGCTGGAATTCGATCAGGCGAACGCAGACCCCCGCCATCTGGGGGCGTAGTCGCAATACAGACGCACGAATACCCTGTCGACTCAACCTCGGCGGATATCAAAAAAGCAATTATAGCGTTCCGCGCCCAGACAACGTTGTCCGGCCGATAAAGCGGAGGTTGGTAACAGATTTTGGGGGGAATCGATGTTCGCATTCATCAACCGGTATCTCGCTGCAAAACTCATGTTGGCTGCCGGACTTGCCTTTTTCACAGTCCTTATTTTGACGAATTACGTTCTGATTAGTGAAAGCCGGGACAGGGTCTCAACGCTGGTGGCCTCGCATAGCGACAGCGAAGCGCGCGCAATTGCGCACAAAATTGAAGGGGCTATCGCTGAATTCACTGGTGCAGCTCGAACTTTGGCAACGGGAATTGGCAAGGAGCATGAACACGGCGGTCTAAGTCGCACAATGTTAAAGCACTACTTGCAAGCTGGCATATCCGGCACGACGATCGTTTCGAGTGTATGGTTTGCAGAGGAACCAAACCAGTTCGACCTGAGTTCGACAGAGGTAGATCGAACGGCATCCCTAGGAAGCAACAAAGACGGCCATCTCGCAATGCTTTGGACGCGCACGGACGAGGGACTTCAGTTCACTAGTTTCGATACCGAAGGTTACGAGAGGGAGTGGTTTACCACATCAAAAAATACCCGAGACGGGGCACTTACCGAGCCATACGTCTATGACGACCCCATTGCGAAGGAGAAGATCGCGTTAACGTCCGTTACTTATCCGGTATTATCCAACAACAAGTTTATCGGCGTCGCTGGCATCGATATCTCTCTAAAATCGCTTACAAATGAAATCCGTGCAATGAGACCGTTCGAAACAGGCCGTGTTTCCTTGCTGTCCGGCGCCGGAAAATGGATCGTGGCGCCTTCCCCGGAATTGATTTCGAAAGACTATAGCGATCCAGGAGAGGATCTCGTTAAGTCTGCTATCTCGCAAAACACAACTGTCAGTATCCCCGACGTTATGGGAGAAGCCGGCCAATCGTATAATCGTCTGGTTCTGCCTTTTCGGATTCCTGGTCTGTCTACCACATGGACCGTCCTTGTCGACGTTCCCCATGCTGCCATCGAGGCGCCTGTCTCCTCTCAAACAATTCTTATATCGATCGGTGGAACCTTTATGTTCCTAGCGGTGATGTTTGCACTGTATCTCGTCGTCGGCACCTCGGTGCAAAGGCCGCTCTCGCAACTCGTTTCTGACGTTATGAAGCTTCAGGAGGGGCGCTACAATCACGTAGTAAGCAGCCAACACCGTGCTGACGAAATCGGATCTGTGGCCAAAGCGCTGGAAGGCTTCAGGTTAAAGCTTGCAGATACCACGCGACTTCAGGGCGAAGCCGATCAGCAACGGACAGCGGCGGAGATTGCGCGCAGCAGCAACGATCTGGAGCGGTCAGACGCGCTTTCAACACAACGCCAAGTCGTCGGCGCGCTTGGTCGAAGCCTTGCGGACCTGGCCAGCGGAAATCTAACGTGCCGCATCGAAACCGAATTTCCGGGCGAGTATCGGAATCTTAAATCGGATTTCAACACAACGGCGGAAAAGCTCGAAAATGCGATGCTGGAGATAAGCACTATCGTGATCAATATTGCTGCCAATACAGTTGAGTTGAGTACAAGCGCAGCCGACCTTGAACGAAGAACGGAACGCCAGGCCGGGCGTCTTGAGGAAACTGCAGCCGCGCTCCACCAACTGAGTGGACACATTTCCTCCAGTGCCTCGGTCGCTCAGATCGCCAGTGAAAATGTCGAACGAGCAAGAAGAGACGCGGAAAAATCCGGTGGAGTTGTGGTCGCTGCGGTGGGCGCGATGAAGGCAATTGAGCAGTCTTCCAGCGAAGTTTGGAGGATCATTGGAGTCATTGATGAGATCGCCTTTCAAACAAATCTACTCGCGCTCAACGCAGGCGTGGAAGCCGCACGCGCCGGCGAAAGAGGGAAAGGCTTTGCAGTCGTTGCGCAGGAGGTCCGCGAACTGGCGCAGCGCTCAGCGACCGCGGCGAGCGAGATCAAAGAGTTGATTTCTGCATCCGCAACGCAGGTGAAGAGTGGGACAGAGTTCGTCGGAAACGCTGGTTCGTCACTTCAATCCATGTCCGAACAGGTAATGAACATTAGTCAGGCGATACGGTCAATCAGCAGGGCAGCAGTCGAGCAGGCAAACGCGGTCGGCGAGATCAGCAAAGCGATGAACGAAATGGATGAAACAACTCAGAAGAATGCCGCGATGGTGGAAGAAACGACGGCAGCGAACTTGGCGTTGAACGACGATGTTAACGCACTAAAGGCCCTCGTGCAGCGGTTTATATTAGTAAGGCCCGTTGCTCGCGAACGCGCAATCCAACGCGCGTGAACGCCGCGAACTGTGAACGTCCGCGGATTAATTAGGACACTGCTGACCGTTCGTTCCAAGCGTCCATGCCTGTGTTTCCAACATTCTGTGCATAGATGGCTGCAGCGATAAGGCAAGCTCGTGGATTGCCCCCCACACTCGGGCTGGATCCAGAAGCTATGCCAGCACCGTGTGGGCCTAACCTACTGGTCCGCTCTCGCCTCCGTAGGGAGCGTCATTTGCTCCCGAGCGACAATATCATTTGGGTTGGAAGTGCTTTTCCTGGTCACGAAGCGATATCGACTGCACCCGATAACCGAATGAGAACGGAAGATGGTGTCGCGTATCACTGGGGCGAAGTCGGTCGTTCCAAGTCTATGACAGCAGCAGACATCAAAAGATGATCAGCCAACTCTCGGCATTGTTCGCGCGTCAATGAGAATTGGACTTCAATCGGTCGCTGTTCCTCGTCGTTGTTTTCCAGAAGCAGCTTAATGACACAATAAATTCCCTCGTCAATGTATCGCTCGAACCGAAGGAGTGAGGGCCTCAGCGGCCGCCCCCCTGCTCTCTGAGGTGGCATTTTCATTGATCCTCCGTTAATGGACCGCAAAATTAGATGTAGATGGAATGCCCGCTGAGATTGAGTCTCGAGGCGGTTGCTAGTCAGGTTAGAGCTTCGAAGCGGGAGTAATCAACGTGAGATTTCCCATGAGAAACGTCGCGTTCTCTTAGAAAAAGCCTGCCCCATGTGGGGCAGGCAAACACCACTCCCAGGGGATCAAGAGTGGCGAAAGGGATAAGGTGTGCTGAGACGTTCAGGAATGACTGTCAAAATAGGTCATTCCTGAATTGGCGATCAAAGATCCGCCATCGACCACATATTGAGCGCCGTTGACAAAACTCGCTGCTGGCGAAAGAAGAAAAGCGATTACTTCCGCTGCCTCCATCGCCGTGCCGGCTCTTCGCTGCGGCACGTGCTCGCTAACTTTTTGATAAGCGGCGTCAAGATCACTGCCAATCGCCAGCGAACGCATCTCCTCATCGCCCATCTCGGTCCGGATCCAGCCAGGTGCAACGGCGTTCGCGCGAACGCCAAACCTCGCATTCTCATAGGCAACACATTTCATGAGCTGGTCTATACCCGCCTTCGCGGCGGCGTAGGCGCCGAGACCGGGACCAGTCTGGATCGCACCCACTGAACTCACGGCAACGATTGCGCCTTTCGAACGGATGAGGTGGGGCAGCGCCGCCTGCGTCATGACGAAAGGCGCCGTCAAGTTGACTTCAAGTTGGCGGTTCCAGTCCTTCAAAGCCATAGTGGCAACAGGGGCCGGTAAAACGGAACCAGCGTTCAAAACTAGACCGTCCAGACGACCGAAACGGTCGATGACATCGGCAATAAGATCCTTCGCCGCTTGGTAGTCGGAGATGTCAAGAACGATAGGATGCGCTCCCGTCCTCTGAGCCACCGTTTCCACCGCGCGTCGCCGGAGATCACAAACCACGACGGTGCTGGTCTTTGACAGGCGTTCAGCGACTGCGGCACCGATGCCGCTTCCACCTCCGGTGACGAGCACAACATTCCGTGCCTCCACTGGCGTCTTTTCCTCTGGCATCTTCAACCCCCCGCGTAACACGAACATTCGAGTGAGAAGCCGGCACGGCAAAATCCTGTGCCGGCGTCCTTGACTTAGAAATCGAATGACAACGACAAAGCAAAACGGTCGCCGCACGATTTGGTCATCGAGGTTGCAGCAAAGCAAGACTTGCCTGCTCCGTTTTTGAGCTGGCTACCGAAATACCGGAAGTCCAGTGTCGCGTTCTTGTACGTCGCTCCGACGCCTATGTTCCACACCGCGAAATCAGGAAGATCGGCATCGGGGATGAAGGCACTCTTCAGATCGGTTTTTCCGATCCACTGATAACCGAGTTCACCGGAGGTGAACAAGGTCACCTCGTCTAGCGCGGGGATCTGGGGAAGATTGATCCTCATACCGCCCGACAGAAAGGTCTCAGGCGCGCCGGTACCGACAAAGTCCGGCGAGTAACCGAGGTAGCCGTTCAACGACACGGCTTCGTTCACGACGAACGACGGTCTGACCGCAAACTCCCACATATTCATATTCGAGACCGGCAGTCCGCCGCCAAGTTCGCCCACTCCAATCTGACCGGGATAGGTGAAGCGCAACGCACCGACGTCCAGCGTGAAACTGCCCCATGTGTGGCGCAAACCGAAAGAGTAGTCCAGTTCGACGGCCGGATCCGCCAAGCCCCACGGATCCGACGGGAAACTGACGCTCGACATAAAGATCCCGGCGTAGAACCAGTCAAGGAAGCGACCTTCGACATATCCTTGGACTGCCGGCTTCCCATCGCTCTGGGACTGACTGCGGAAAACGTAGTCGCTCGTGAATTTGACGCCATAACCCAAGCTGATCGCGGGAGTAGCCACCTCCGAGATCTGGGCGGCCTCATCCGCCGTCTGGTCCGCCGCGAAGGAAACCTCCGCCTGAGGCCAACAGAAAACAATCGACAATAGCCCCGCATATCGCAGTTTTACTTTTTTCATTTGCCCCTCTCGGCTGTGATCCCTTGAGCGTTTGATACCAAGGCGACCGGATCATTTCGCGCTCGGCAATTTCAGATGAAGTCGCGACCGCTGGCGCTGTCCGAAAATCCGGCACGCTGAAGAGCAGCCGCGGAAGCGACATCGATGAACTCGAAACATGGAATGCTGATAGGTTTAGAACCTCGCGCTGCTCGCTTCGAACAATCGAGGCAAGCAGCGGCGGCTACTATTTAACCGTTGACAGTAGCGGACCTGACCGGTGACCGCGCATAACGACAAAGTAGACGATGGAAGGAACAATCAGTCCAACCACCCATGCGATGTCGGCCCCGATAAGATGGTGCATGGGTCCATAGTAGAACGAGAACCCCATGAACGGAATTTGAGCGATGATCGCTGCCACGTAGGCTATTATACCCGGCATGTTGTAGCGGCCATAAATGCCGTTCACGTCATACATGTCCTTGACGCTGTAATTGCCTTTGCGCACCAGATAGAAGTCAGTGAGGTTGATAGCGCTCCATGGCACCAGAAAGTAAAGCTGACCGATAAGAATGTTCGAAAAGAACAGGAAGAAGCTTTCGCGCGTAAGTACGGCGATTGTGGTCGAAATCGCTGTCGCGCCGAAAATCAGCAAAAACTTCGTCGAATTGGTCAGCGACACCCGCCCGCGGAAGCCTGTGAGGATCGAGGTAACCGACATATAGGTGCTATACACGTTGAGCACATTGATCTGCAGAACGCTTAAGACCAGTATCACGTAAGCGACGGGTGCGAGGCTCCCGAAAAGCGATGCTGCCGCGGTTCCGGCGTCGTTGACGGCGCCTGGAATAATGGTGGCGAGCACCGCACCGAAAATCATGACCAAAGACCCGCCTAGGAAATTTCCCCCAAAGGTGAATATGTAGGTCGATGAGGTCGGGGTATTTGATGGAAGATAGCGAGAATAATCGGCAACATAGACACCGAAACCGAGGCTGACCGATACTGCCTGGGTCACCATGAAAAGAAACGCGGGGAGGTTGAACCCTGCTGAGCTGAATGCTTCTGCCGGGATCGGCTGTTGAAGCATGAAGATCGTGCCGCCAACAAAGAGCAATCCCGAGGCGATTGTCATGACGAAGGCAAGCCTGTGGATCAGTTCGTAACCCAGGTAGCAGATTACGACGGTTGCCGCGCCGAGCAAAAGGATGGCCGCCGTGGGCGAAATGCCGGCCCCCACAGCAAACGGCCCACTCCCAATGATCTCGAATGCCGCCGTCGTGACGGTGTAGCTCACGCAGACGACTGCCAGGGGAACCATCGCTCCAAGGACCCCGAACTGCGCCCGACTTTGGATCATCTGCGGTATGCCGAGGTGCGGACCCTGCGCCGAGTGGGCCGAGGTGAACAGCTGGCCGATGAAGTTGCCTAGGACGACGGCGACACAGGTCCAGAACAGGTTCAATCCGAACACCAGTCCCAAGGTGCCCACGACCGCTGATGGGAGTGTCAGGTTGTTGCTGAACCAGAGCGTGAATAGCCTCCACACGCTCCCGTAGCGTTCCGTCTCGGGAATAAAATCAATACTTCTGTGTTCGACTTCCATTTCTCTCCCCTTCACACACGACGCCGCCATGCGATCGCCGATGCTGTCGCAGTTCTTGCCACACCGTCCCAAGCAACAGCCCGTTCGCTGCCGTCATGAAAGTGGTCGCTCTGTGATTGCTCCTCCCGCCTGAAAAGAAGGTCCTCAGCCTCCAAATCACCGGTCTTCAAAGGCTTCCCGAGAATCGCCATCCGTTCAATCCCCCCGGACGGGGGGGTGCATAGGTACTCCCGCCATTCTAGATGGACTATTCGTTTTGAAGAACTGCTATAATAATCAACGTGCCACGACGATAGTGATATCGGCTTGGCGCGGAACCCCAGCAGCGGTGGAAGATGAATGGTCGAGCACGCCCCTCAGGTTGTAAATGCCCTACGCCTCTATTTAAGGCTTGCCGGGAGTAAATCGCTCGCAGCTCTAGGCGACAATCTGATCGCCGCGCTTAATCCGATGCTCGGTCCGGGGGCTGTAGCAATTTATCTTTTGGCGGGCAACCAACCTGAACTCGTCTGCGCCAACGAGGCACCCGAAGGGTTCCTTGAGGAATACGATCACGCAAGCAGCTCCGATTCAATGCTGGACCATGTTCTGGGCACAGGCGTTCCTATCGACAATATTGCTATGCAACATGAGCCGGATTGGTTGGCCGGAGGCAACGACGCGTTCCTGACCAAGTGGGGCTTCGGCCACTGTATGGCCGGCCCGGTCCTCATGGATCGTCGGGCCGTGGCGGTCGTTTATGTCGCTCGCGCCAAGGATGCAGGCGCCTACTCGCGGCCTGAACTTGAATTGCTGGAGGCAGCCTGCTTCTCTGCCAGTCTTTCCTTGGAAACAATGAGTGCCGCACAACTGCTCAACGACGACGAACAAGCCAAGATCGTCGATGCTCGGACAAAGAAGGAACCCGCAAAAGTTCCCCGCGCTGTTGCGCTCCTCCCCCCGCGCGCCGCGCAAGTTGCCGAGCTGCTCTGCAAAGGCCTCACCAACAAGGCCATTGCCAGACAGCTGAACATTTCAGCCTACACGGTCAAGGACCACGTCAGCGCCCTGTGTCAACGTTTCGACGTGAGCAACAGGACCGAACTGGTGCACCGATTCATGGTGAGCGACGGATACGGAAGCTAGTCTGCCGCGCCTGAGCCCCCCATTCGGCGGGATTGAGTCGACGCCCCACAGGCCAATAATGCCTCCATCACGAGCGAGAGGAGGCGAGCCTGTGAAACAACCGAGAATCGTCGGAATTTCCGGCAATGCAAAGCGCCCATCAAAAACCCGTGCGTTGGTCTGTACCGTTGCGGAGCGCGTTTCGCAGAAATGCGGGTTTGCTGTCGACATCTTCGACCTGGCCGATCTCGGCCCATCCGTTGAGACCACCAGGGACGAAGCTTCGGCGGAAACGAAGAGGGTGCTTGAGGCCATTGAAAGCGCCGATGCGCTGATCGTTGGAACACCCGTCTACAAGGGCGCTTACGCGGGGCTTTTAAAGCACCTGTTCGACCTTATCGAGCCGCTTGCCCTAAAGGACCGACCTATCCTTCTGACCGCGGTTGGTGGAGGACAGCGACACTCCCTGATTATCGAACATCATCTGAGACCCCTTTTCGGCTTCTTCGAAGCGCTGACGATCCCAACCGGTATCTACGCCTCCGAAGGCGACTTCACGAACGGGACGGTCAGCGAGCCGGGCGTTAACGCCCGCATTGATCACGCTGTGAGGCAACTCGGCGCCATCCTCGGCAACGAAGCCTTTCGCGGCAGCTGATCGCAGCACCCCACTCAAACATATTGGATTTTCGCGATGCCTATCTTGCCAGATACCGAATTTCTCGTCGCTCACTACATGCCCTACACCGAACTGCCAGCTGAGGAAGCGGACAGAGAGTCACTTTGGGTGGACATTCCAAACAGCCTTTACGATCCGAAAAAGGGCCATGATCTCTACGGTCGCTATTTTCACGAGGCAGTGTTGGCCGAAAAGCTTGGCTTTGACGGGATCTGTATCAACGAACATCACGCAACCGCATCGAGCATGATGCCTGTCCCATCTTTGATCGCGGCCACGATCTTTGCACAAACGAGCAAGCTTAAGGTCTGTGTGATGGGGACACCTCCCAACATGGACAGCCCGAACCGGCTGGCCGAGACCTATGCCATGCTCGACGTGATGTCGGGCGGCCGTTTGGAAATCGCCATCCCGCTGGGAACGCCGATGGAATATTGGGTCAACCCGGTTGCGCCGGCCACGGCTCGCAAGCGGCACCGTGAAGCCATCGACATCATTCTCAAGGCCTGGACTTCGCGTGAAGCGACCTCGCACGACGGGGAGTTTTATCATTATAAGTATCTGAACGTCTGGCCACGACCCTATCAGGACCCGCATCCTCCGATCTTCATCGTGGGGTCCGGAAGCCTTGAGACCGTCGATCTCGCCGTTGAGTATGGCTTCGGTTATGCCTCGACCTTTTCGCCGATCGCCAAGCAGCTGCAGGCTTTGGATTACTTCCGCAAGAAGACGACTGAGGCTGGGCGCGCCGTTCAGCCGAACATGTTCCCGCTTACCGTCATGACCTATGTTGCGGAGACCGACGAGCAGGCGCTCGCCGAATTCGAAGAGCACGCAAAATACTACTTTGACTTCCTGCTGCGGCCGGGCGAATTCGCAAACCTGCCGGGATACATCGCGCTGGACGAGCTGCGCAAGCGCGGCGGCCATGTCCTGCCGAAGTCCCACGGCAAATTCGATTGGGATGACCTCCAGGATTTCTATCGTGTTGCCGTGGGATCGGCGGAGACGGTCACAAACAAGATCGAGAAATGGTCGGAGGAAGTTGGCTCAAGCCGTATCATCTTCGAGGTCCACACCGGCGACATGCCTCATTGGAAGCTTGCGAAGAACATGACCCTTCTGGCTGAGAAGGTCGTGCCCGAGTTGAAGCGACGTCGGGACGCCGCCCAAACGCCAGCACAAGCGGCCGAGTGATCGGTGCTGTTCAGCCAAAAGAAGGGATGCAAATCATGAATATCGCACAGAACATCAAGACACCCTCGATGGAGGGCTTCGAACGCAGCGAGTACAGTGTTGCGGGCACAAAGACGGTTGTCTACAGCATTGGCTCCGGGGACCCGGTAGTCTTTCTCCATGGCGGTGCCACCTTTCCCGGTTTTGAGTTCGCACGAAGCTGGGCACGCGAGCGCAAGGTAATCATCCCGCATCATCCGGGCTTCGGCGAGTCTGGCGATGATGACAAGATAAATTCGGTCCACGACTACGTGCTGCATTATCTGGAACTGTTTGATCTCCTGGAACTTGATCGCTTCGATCTCGCTGGGCACTCCTTCGGCGCGTGGATCGCGTTGGAATTCGCAGTCGAACACGCCCATCGGCTCAAGAAACTCATTCTTGCCGGCCCAACCGGTCTCGTCGTGAAAGAGCATCCGGCACCGGACTTCTTCAAAATTCGCGCGGCTGACCTTCCGGGGTACCTTACTGCCGATCCAGCGGTTGCCCGTTCCCTTTACCCTGCAGAGCCTGATGTCGACTTCCTGGTGCTCGCCTACCGCGAAACGACGTCGCTGAGCCGGGTATGCTGGGACAAACCGCAGGGCAACAGGAAGATTGGTCGTTGGTTGCACCGCGTTTCCGTCCCCACGCTACTCGTCTGGGGTGAGCACGATCGTTTTTGTCCGATTGCCGCAGCTGCCGCCTGGGAAGGCCTCCTTCCGAATGCACGACTTGAGGTCATTCCCGGCGCCGGCCACCTCGTCTTCGAGGAGGCTCCGGCAGCCGTAGATACCGCTCAACGTTTCCTGGCCGAGTAAAACAGCGAAATCACAGACAAGATGGGAGAGAAGCATGACTGATACGAGAGTGGGCGTTACGCACACCAAGGAAGCCTTTAATGGGCGTGTTTGGAATATCCTGGGTCAGACCTATACGTTGAAATACATATCTGAAGACATGATGGCGTGGTACGCAGTCCTGCCGCCTGGTACCTTTGTGCCGCCACACGTTCACCTGACGCAAGACGAGACGGTCGCGGTCCTTACGGGCCGCCTCGACATCGTTCATGCCGACGGCACGACGCCCGCGTCGGCCGGCGATTACGTCTACCTGCCGCGCAACCTTGAACATGGGATCTACAACAATTCCGGCGAAGAGGCGCATGCTCTCTTCCAGGTCTCGCCGGCGCGGAAAATCTTCGATCTGTTCGAGAACATTCACAATGTGAAGGAGCCTGCGGTCGTCGTCCAGAAGGCAGGCGAGCGTGAGATCGAATTCTCCCCGCCTCGGTAATCCAAGCGCGAAGGGGCGTACGAGGGCGCCCCTTTTTTCGTGACCAACATCAAAACGGGGAATTCCATGAGCCACGACCATGACCACAACCATGTGCATGATCACACCTGTTCGATGGCGACGAAATGCCAGATGTATCGGCCAAAGGCTACCGGCCTGTTCGACTACGCAGATCAATCTGCGACCGAGTGCATCAAACCAGGCCTGAAGATCAGGAACTGGATCGACGACATGATCCAGAACCCCTTCAACGTGCAGAGGCTGACCGAGAAATCCTACCTTATCGGTGCGGCGGGATATAACGCCGTCATCCATGTCGGAAAGGAAGGCGTTCTCTTGATCAGCCCACAATCGGGCGACGCCACCACCCTCACACTGGATGGCATTCGAAGCATCACCGACCTTCCAATCACCGACGTCATCTATACGCACTACCATCTCGATCACGTCGCAGGGATCACCTCCGTCATCGAGCAGACGCGGCAGAACAGCAAGGCCGAGCTCCGTATTCACGGGACCGATATGACGGCCCGGCGCATATCGAAATTCGGCGGCAAGGTTCCGCTTCCGAACCAGATCCTGCGCGGTCATGACGGCGAGTTCCTGTTCGAAGGAATGCCGATCCGGATCCGCACGCCGGAGGAAAACGGCCACTGCCCCGACAATGCGATTGTTGTTCTGCGCAGCGAAGGCATCACCCAATATGACGACATGCTGGAGCCGGAAGCACTCCCCTTCCCGCATTTCGGGCCGGCAGAAAACCTCGTCGCCTATGAAGAGAACCTCCGGGAGCTGAAAACCTTCGACTGGCAGTTCATCAATTCAGGCCACGGGAACATCGGCTCACGCGCCGATGTCGATTTTTACATCCGTTATCTGGAGACCGTCCGCAATCACACAGGCACGATCATGGAACGGCTGTCGATGACCGATTTCATGGTACCAACCTATTCTTACATGAGCGCATGGCGCAATTACATCGCCGCGGTCAGCGCCCTGGTTAAGGAAGAACTTCGGCCTACATACGGGCTCTATTACGGCTTTGAGGAAGTCGTCCCAACGCACGTCGAGATGGTCCTGAACAATCTCATCCTCTATTAAACGGCCGGACAAAAAGCGATGACATTACCTGAAGCAAGCGCCTTGGAACTCAACGGCAAGCGCGCGCTCGTGACGGGCGCCACGCAAGGTCTCGGTCGCGCGATCGCCGAGACCTTCGCGCGCGCCGGAGCGATCGTGGCCGTCCACGGCATCACCCTTGACGAGACGGAGGAGACCGTTTCCAACATTTCCGCTACCGGCGGCAGCGCATTCGGGGTCGAGGCCGACTTTCTCAAGACAGCTGAGATCGGCCCGATGGTGGAGGCTGCGGCGACCCGGATGGGCGGCATCGATATCGTGGTCAACAACGCTGGCATCGGCGCGGTCGCCGAGGTTGCCGCGATGGACGAGGCGTTCTGGGATCGCATGATCGACATCGATCTGAAGGCGCCGTTTATCGTTACGCAAAAAGCACTCGCGCATATGAGCCGCGCGGGAGAGGGCGGACGTGTCATCTTCATATCGTCCACAGCTGCCAAGGCCGCCGAGGCAACCTTCGCCGCCTATTCGGCCGCCAAAGCCGGGATCCTGGCTTTTGCCCGCTGCCTGGCGGTCGAAGTCGGGCCAAGGGGCATTACCGTGAATGGTATTTGCCCTGGCTGGATAGACACGCCGTTATCGCGGGACCCGATCCATGAATGGGCCAAGGAAAAGGGTGTGCCTTTCGACCAATTGTGGCAGGAGACCATGGCCAATACGAACATGCTCAAACAGGTCCTCGAGCCACGCGATATCGCGGAGTGTGCGCTGTTCCTGGCAAGCGATCGGGGCCGGCATGTCACAGCTCAATCGATCAATGTCTGTGGTGGTCTCATCCATTACTGACGAAAGCCGCTCGCTTGGCCGCAAGGCCGTTCAGCGCCCTCCCAAGCTTGATCGATATCCCAGCCCCGGTGCGAGCAGGCACCGGGGCTGTTTATTTAGCTTTTTGACAGGGATCCGGACTTAAGAAGCCTGGGACTGCCATTCATGCCGCAGCAGGCCCATGATGGCGGTATCCCACCGCTCGCCACTAACCAGCGTAGAAGACCGGCGAACGCCTTCGGTCTTGAAGCCGAGCCGCTCGTAGCATCGAATGGCCGGTTTGTTCCAAGCGTAGACGTTGAGTTCGAGCCTTTCGATTTCAGGTCGGGCAAACGCCTCCTGAAGAACAGGGCGCAGCATTGGGCCAGCCAATCCGCGACCGCGGGCACGAGGCGCTATCGCTACGCGAGCAAGCAGGGCATTTCCGTTGCGCCAGTCAAAGCCAAGCTGCGCATGGCCGACGAAGGTTCCGTCGTGTTGCGCCATCCAGCTCAGTCGATCCGGCGGTACCGTATCGGCTTCGGCCAGCATAGCCCGGAGCTGCTCGTCCGTCAGGGGAAACGAAAGAAGAGGACCACCCCACTGCACCACGTCCGCCTGGCTCGCAAACCAGTTGGAGAGGACTGTAAAGTGCTCCAACGTGAAGGGAACCAACTGAGGCATGACGCGACCATAGCCGATTATCGCCGGGTCGCCAAATCCACCTCACAACCACAACGAATGAGCCGCGCCAGCGCCACGCCTTGCTGATTGGATTTAAACCCTAGCAAAACGCCTGAAGACCCGTGATTGCGCGTCCCAGGATCAGCGCATGGACGTCATGGGTCCCTTCATAGGTATTGACGGTTTCCAGATTGACCATGTGGCGCATGACCTGAAATTCCTCTGAGATTCCGTTGCCGCCATGCATGTCCCGCGCCCAACGCGCAATGTCGAGCGCCTTCCCACAATTGTTGCGCTTGGCGAGCGAGATCATCTCCGGTGCGGCATTCGCGCAATCGAGAAGACGGCCAACCTGAAGGCTTGCCTGCAGGCCGAGGCTTATCTCGGTCATCATGTTGGCCATCTTGAGCTGATAAATTTGTGTCTGTGCGAGCGGCCGACCAAACTGCTTGCGGTCAAGTCCGTACTGACGGGCAGCGGAAAGGCAGAATTCGGCAGCACCCAGAACGCCCCAGCTTATCCCGTAGCGCGCGCGGTTCAGGCAGCCGAAGGGCCCCTTCAACCCTTCGACGTAGGGGAGCAGGGCGTCTTCTCCGACCGCTACATCGTCCATGACGATTTCCCCGGTAATCGATGCACGAAGCGACAACTTGCCCGCAATTTTGGGCGCCGACAGGCCTTTTGCCCCTTTCTCGAGAATGAAGCCGCGTATTTTGCCGCCATGCGCTTCGGACTTTGCCCATATGATAAAGACGTCAGCAATCGGACTGTTTGAGATCCACATCTTGCTGCCGCGCAACAGGTAGCCGTCTTTCGTCTTCTTTGCTATCGTGCGCATGCCGCCAGGGTCGGAACCAGCGTCCGGTTCCGTCAAGCCGAAACAGCCGATGAATTCACCCGAGGCGAGTTTCGGAAGATATTTCTGGCGCTGTTTTTCCGTTCCGTAGGCGTAGATCGGGTACATGACCAGGCTTGATTGGACGGACATCATCGAACGATATCCGGAATCGACCCGTTCGATCTCGCGAGCCACGAGGCCATAGGCAACATAGGACGCACCCGCGCCGCCATATTCTTCGGGCACCGTGACACCGAGCAGCCCCATCTCGCCCATTTCCCGAAAAATCGACGGGTCGGTTTCTTCCTCGGCAAAGGCATGAATAATCCGCGGCTGAAGCTTTTCCTGGGCGTAGGCATGCGCGGCGTCGCGGATCGCGCGTTCGTCTTCCGACAATTGGTCTTCAAGGCGAAAAGCATCTTGCCAGTCGAAATTCGCCAGTTCCGGGGCGTCCTTGGCTTTGAGAAGCGGGCGCTCAGTCATCTTTTTCTCCAGTATGGGTTAGGGCGATCATTCGTCGCGCCGCTTCGAGCGGGGATCACGGTGATCCGTTGGGGATTGAATCGGGAAAGGTGCGAGGCATCACGATAAAGGAGTGATGAGACCGATTGCCGGCGCTCCCCACGAATGTGGACGGGTCAATCATGCGCTTCCCCTCAATCACGAGACGTCATTGCGCAGCTGAAAGCGTTGGATTTTGCCGGTCTGGGTCTTCGGCAGGGCCTCCACGAAACGCACCCTTCGCGGATATTTGTACGGCGCGATCTCGGCCTTGACGTGATCCTGCAGCCGCTTGACCATGTCGGCATCTCCGACATATCCGTCAACCAGAACAACATGAGCCTCAACGATCTGACCGCGTTCGGCATCGGCCACGCCCACGACCGCGCATTCGAGCACGGCCGGGTGTGACAGCAAGGCGGCCTCCACCTCCGGTCCGGCAATGTTGTAGCCGGAAGAGACAATCATGTCGTCAGTGCGAGCAGCGAAATGGAAATAGCCATCGGCGTCCTGCCAGAATGCATCCCCGGTCAGGTTCCAGCCATCGCGGACGTATTTTTCCTGGCGCTCGTCATCAAGGTAGCGGCAGCCGGTCGGGCCTCGCACGGCCAATCGCCCGATCTCACCCCTCGCCACCTCGCTCATTGTCTCATCGACGATGATCGCCTCGTAGCCGGTCACAGGTTTTCCCGTGCAGTCCGGACGATGGTCCGTGAAGCGGTTTGAAATGAAGATATGCAACATTTCCGTCGCGCCTATGCCATCGAGCATCGGTTTTCCGGTCTTCGCCATCCATTCCGTGTAAACTGGCGCCGGCAAGGTCTCGCCCGCGCTCACGGCGGCGCGAAGCGATGACAGGTCGGCACCCTCATCCATAGCCTTCAACATCATGCGATAGGCCGTTGGCGCCGTGAAGCACACAGTTGCCTTGTGCTCCTGGATGATCTCGATCATGTTTGGCGGGCTGGCCTGCTCTAAAAGTGCTGCGGCGGCGCCGAACCGCAAGGGAAAGATTGCAAGACCACCAAGACCAAACGTAAACGCAAGCGGCGGGCTCCCGACAAAGACATCGTCAGGCGTTACATCGAGAATTTCACGGCCGTAACCATCGGCAATGACGAGCAAGTCTCGATGAAAATGCATCGTCGCCTTGGGCTCGCCTGTCGTGCCGGAGGTGAACCCGAGCAGAGCAACGTCGTCGCGCCCGGTCTGAACCGTGTTGAAGCGAACGGACTTCTTCAATGCGACACGGTCGAGGTCGGCATCGTGGTTGGCGCTACCGTCGAAGCCGATCACGGTATGTAGGTAGGCGCTGGACGACTTGCTGGTAGCAAGATCCTCCATAAGACGGGTATCGCACAGGGCATGGGTGATTTGTGCCTTGTCGATGATTTTCGAGAGTTCGCCAGGTCGCAACATCGGCATCGTGTTGACCACCACGGCACCGGCCTTGGTGGCCGCCAACCAGCAGGCCACCATCGCCGGATTGTTTGCCGATCTGATCAAGATCCTGTTACCAGGCCTCAGTCCGTAGTCTTCCACGAGCGCGTTCGCGATACGGTTGGTCCAGTCGGTTAATTCCTTGTAGGTTCGAATTCGACCGTTGCCGATCAGGGCGATATGATCCCCAAAGCCCATCTCGACCATGTGGTCGCTGAGTTCCCACCCGGCGTTCAGCCATTCCGGATAGGCAAACCCGGCCGGTTTCATGACGGGCCAGGCATCCAGGGGCGGCAATCGATCACGGGTAAAACTGTCGGTATGTCCGGTCGGTCCAAGCATCTCTCTCCCCTTCTGCTCGTCCAAGTCTGTTGCCTGCGGTGTCTGGCGCTCAGTCCGAGACGACAGCGGTCGCCTCGATCTCGACCTTGGCGCGATCCTCCATCAGCGCGCTCACCTCCACGACCGCCATCGCCGGGTAATGCCTGCCGATCACGTCCTTGTAGACGCGTCCAAGCGCCTTGAGATCCGCGAGATATTCAGCCTTGCTGGTCACATACCAGGTCAGCCGGACGAGATGCTGAGGGCCTGCACCACCTTCCGCCAGAACTGCCACAATGTTGCGCAGTGTCTGTTCGACCTGCGCTATGAAATCGTCCGTTTCGAATTGGCACTGACTGTTCCAGCCGATCATCCCACCTGTATAAATCGTACGTCCCTGTGCAAGGACGCCGTTGGAGTAGCCTTTGGCGGCGACCCATCCCTCGGGATGCAAAGTCTTGTGCGTCATTTTATCTCCATGAATTCCGAAATGTGATTGAGAGCGGACTGCGACCAAGGCTGTGGACGCCCTGTCGCGGAAACGTAGACAAGTGTGAGCGTGGCACTGAGCCGGCTCTCGTCATTGCAGGTGGCGTCCAGGGCGAGATCGAGCGCCGACGTGCCAATGCGTTTTACGCTCAGCTGCCAATCAAGACCGTCGCCGAGCCTCGAAGGCGCATGAAAGTTGGTTTCGATGCGTGCCGTTGGCACGCCCTCACGACGCGCCATCATGTCCTCAAATGGACGTCTCACGATGTCGCGAAAAAAGTTCTCGACAACCGAGTTGCACATCTCGAAATAGCGCGGGTAGAAGACGATGCCTGCGGGGTCGCAATGATTGAACTCCACGCGGATAGATCGGCGATAAATCATAGCAAGCTCCGTGCGATCACGAGCCGCTGGACATCGCTTGCGCCTTCGTAAATCCGTAACGCCCTGACGTCCCGGTAGAGCGCTTCGACGGTGAAGCCCTGGCGGACCCCGTCGCCGCCGTGGAGCTGCAGCGCCATGTCGATGACTTCCTGCGCGGCTTCGGTCGCATAAAGCTTCGCCATCGCCGCTTCCCGCGAGATCCGGGCAGCGCCCATATCCTTTGCCCAGGCTGCGCGATAAATGAGCAGCGCGGCGGCATCGACCTTCAGCGCCATGTCCGCGATATGACCCTGCACCATCTGCAAGGACGCCAGCGGCTCCCCTTGGATCCGGCGAGTTCGGGTTCGCTCAAGCGCCTCGTCCAGTGCGCGTCGCGCCATGCCAAGGGCCGCAGCGCCGACTGTCGGCCGGAACACGTCAAGCACCGCCATGGCAAGCTTGAACCCCTCCCCGCTCTTGCCGATCAGAGCACTATCCGGGAGAAACACACGGTCCAGCTTTAACGATGTCAATGGGTGGGGTGCGATCACCTCTATGCGTTCGCTTGACGTAAGCCCGTGCGCGTCCGCCGGCATGAGAAAAGCCGAAATCCCGCGTGCCCCCGGCGCCTCGCCGGTGCGGGCGAAAATGACGAAAATATCGGCAATGGCGCCGTTGGAGATAAAGGTTTTGTCGCCGGAAAGGCTCCAGCCACCTTCAACCCTCTCGGCGATGGTCGAAAGATTGGCGACGTCAGAGCCCGATCCCGGCTCCGTCAACGCAAAGGCCGCAATAGCCCTGCCTGACCGTGTTTTCTCGAGCCAGACGCGCTGGCTGTGCGTGCCAAAAAAGGAGACCGCACCCATGCCAAGCCCCTGCATGGCGAAAGAAAAATCCGCCAGCGGATCATGCCGGGCAAGTGTTTCGCGAACAAGGCACAGCGTCCTGACATCGAGCTTCCCGGCCTCATCTGAGCCGGTGTGCTTCAGGAAGCCGGCATTGCCCAACGAGTCGACGAGCGCCCTGCAAGCCACGTCGACATCCGAATGGTCCACCGGAAGGTTTTGTCGGGCCCATTCGTCGACCGCCAAGGCCACATCGCGATGCCGCTCGTCAAAAAAGGGCCAGTTCAGAAAACTCGTGTCGCTCATCTCTCGCTCTCCCTAAAAAGGGGCATTCAGCCTTGCACGGACCGCGATCAGTTGCCCATGAACACGGGCTTCTCCTTGGCAACGAAAGCATGGTAGGCGCGCTCGAAATCCCTGGTCTGCATGCAGATCGCCTGGGCTTGCGCCTCGGCCTCGATTGCTTGCTCCAGGCCCATGTTCCATTCCTGCAGCAATTGGGTTTTGGTCATGGAATGTGCGAATGTCGGGCCCGCCGCGATCCGGGCAGCCATTTTCATCGTTTCAACCTCGAGAACATCCGCGCCGTAAAGTGCGTTCCAGAAACCCCAGCGTTCACCCTCGGCCGCGCTCATGGAGCGACCGGTGTAGAGGAGTTCCGAGGCACGTCCCTGCCCGATGATCCGCGGGAGCATGGCGCAAGCGCCCATGTCGCAGCCTGCAAGACCGACACGCGTGAACAGGAATGCGCATTGTGCGTTGGGCGCCGCAAACCTAATGTCAGACGCCATTGCGATGATTGCGCCCGCCCCGACGCATACGCCCTCGACAGCGGCAATAATTGGCTTGCCGCAGCCGATCATCGCCTTGACGAGATCGCCTGTCATGCGCGTGAAGGCGAGCAACGCCTTCATATCCATCGCAACGAGGGGACCGATGATCTCGTGGACGTCGCCACCCGAGCAGAAGTTTCCGCCATTCGACGCGAAGACCACGACATCCACGTCGGTTGCGTAAGGCAGGGCACGAAAGAGGTCGCGCAGCTCCGCATAGCTGTCGAAGGTCAGTGGGTTCTTGCGCTCCGGTCTGGAGAGGCGGATTGTTCCAACACGGTCATCGACATCCCAAGCGAAATGCTGTGTCGACAAATCAGTGAGTTTTGTCACTTTGGACCTCCAACACGTTTGAGGATGTCTGAGATCATGTCGACCTCCTCTGCCGACAGGCTTGAGAAAATCCGGTCGACCTCGCCCTCGTGCTGGGTGGCCAGTTCCTCGAAGAGGTGCAAACCCTCAATAGTGAGGCTGACAAAGGTCGTTCGGCGATCGGTCGACGACGGCGTTCGGCGCACGAGCCCGTCTGTTTCCAGTCGGTCGACGACAGCGGTCGCATTGCCGTTCGAGACCAGAAGCATGCGAGAGAGCTCCGTCATGGTCAGGCCTTCGCGCCGTCGATACAGGGCTGCCATCACGTCAAATCGCGGCAGCGTGGTGTCGTGCTTGACGCGCAGGAATTCGCGAAGTTCGCCTTCCGCCGCCCGCGTCGCGCGCAGGATCCGGATCCACATCTTCAAACGGCGTTTCGACAGAGGGTGGCTCATATTTCGCCCCCGGCGATGGCGACAGCCTGCCCATTGATGCTTTCTGCCCCCGGCATGCAGAGCATGTGCGCCATGGCGCTCACTTCGCAGGGTTGTACGAGCCGTTTTTGTGGATTGGAGGCGGTCAACGCGGCAACTGCGGCCTCCCTTGGTTTGCCGGTCTTTTCGACGATATTGGCAATCGATCGCTCCGTCATTTCGGTATCCAGAAAGCCCGGGCAAAGGGCGTTGATCGTGATCGGCCGAGATGCAACCTCGAGCGCCAGACTGCGCACGAGACCGATGATGCCGTGCTTCGACGCTGCATAGGGCGCGACATATCGGTATCCCTTCAAACCGGCGGTAGAAGCGATGGCGATCAGCCGCCCCCAGCCCGTCATTTGTCGCAGTCCCTCGCGAAACGTGAGGAAGGTGCCGGTCATGTTCACGGATAGCATCGTGTTCCAATGATCGAGGGTGACCCGCTCAAATGGCGCACTGTCGGCGACGCCCGCATTGGCGATGACGATATCGCATGGACCTGCCCTTTCGAACATGTCTTGCACGGCGGCCTCGTCGGTCACATCCGCCTGAAGGGCCGATATTTCTGGTATCGCTGAAGCAACGCTCTCCAGCGGCGCGAGCCTGCGTCCCACCACGACGACCTCTGCACCGCTTCTCGCAAATGAACGCGCGAGGTCGGCGCCCACGCCGGTTCCGCCGCCGGTGATCAACACACGTTTTCCCGAAAGCGTCATGCGCGGATTGCCTCTTGCTGGCGTTGGTGGAGCCGGA
This sequence comes from Pararhizobium sp. YC-54, assembly GCF_025847205.1. Classification (GTDB taxonomy): domain Bacteria; phylum Pseudomonadota; class Alphaproteobacteria; order Rhizobiales; family Rhizobiaceae; genus Pararhizobium. The sequence goes on from NZ_JAOYTH010000007.1 coordinate 44,397, forward strand.
ACAAAAGGTCACGACCGCCCTTGTAGGGTGCCGGCCATTCGCTTTCGGTATCGCCCTGCTCGACCGCAGCGTGCAATGTCCAATAGGGGTCGGCCAGATGGACGCGCGCCAGGCAAATGAGGTCCGCACGGCCCGCCATCAAGATACCGTTTACCTGATCATAGTCGCTGATGTTGCCGACCGTCATGGTTGCAATACCCGCCTCGTTTCGAATGCGATCGCTAAAGGGCGTCTGAAACATACGGCCATAGATCGGTTTTTCGGAAGGGTCGGTCTGGCCCGACGACACGTCGATAATATCGGCGCCCGCGGCACGGAACGCCTTTGCGATCAACACCGCCTCTTCCGGAGAGACGCCGCCGTCGATCCAGTCATTGGCTGAAATCCGGACCGACATCGGTTTGCGTTCAGGCCAGACGGCACGCATCGCGCGGAAAACCTCCAGCGGGAACCGCATGCGGTTTTCAAGGCTTCCGCCGTAGTCGTCGTCGCGCCGGTTGGTGACAGGACTGATGAAACTGGCGATGAGATAGCCGTGTGCGGCATGCAATTCGATCATGTCGGCACCGATACGCGCGGCCATCTCGGCTGCGGCGACGAACTGGTCGCGCACCCGTTCCATGTCGGCCCGGTCCATTGCCCGCGGAACCGCGTTTTCCGGTTTGTAGGAGAGCGCCGACGCGCTGATCGTCTCCCAGTTTCCATCTTCGAGTGGTTTATCGATGCCTTCCCAGGCGACGCGGGTTGATCCCTTACGTCCCGAGTGGCCGATCTGCATACAAAATTTGGCTGTGGTCTCAGTATGGATGAAGTCTGCGAGACGCTTCCACGCTGCCTCATGCTCGGGAGCGTAGAGACCGGGGCAACCGGGCGTTATCCGGCCCTCGGCGCTGACACAGGTCATTTCTGTGTAAATCAGTCCTGCACCGCCCTTCGCCCGCTCGCCATAGTGGGTGAAATGCCAATCGGTCGGAGTGCCATCAACTGCCTTATATTGGGCCATCGGCGACATGACGATCCGGTTCTTAAGCTCCATATCGCGCAGCTTGAAAGGAGCGAACATCGGGCGGCGTCCCTTCTGCCCGCCTGACTGCTCCTGAAACCAGTCTTCCGCCGCTTGCAGCCATTGTGGATCGCGCAGCCGAAGATTTTCGTGGCTGATGCGTTGGCTTCGCGTCAGCAGAGAATAGGCAAACTGCGTCGGCTCCATGCCAAGGTAGCGCTCGACCTGTTCGAACCATTCAAGACTGTTGCGGGCCGCAGATTGCAAGCGCAAAACCTCGATGCGCCGTTCCTCCTGATATCTGACGAAGGCGTCCTTCATCGTGGGTTCGCTGTGCAGGTATTCTGCAAGGGCGATTGCACTGTCGAATGCAAGCCGCGTCCCCGAACCGATCGAAAAGTGGCCGGTGGCGGCCGCATCGCCCATCAGAACGACGTTTTCGTGATACCAGCGCTCGCAGATGACACGCGGGAATTGCGTCCACACGGCGGAGCCGCGAAGATGATCGGCATTCGACATGAGCGCATGGTCGCCCAGGTGGCGCTCGAAAATACGGCGGCACGTCTCGATGGTTTCCTCCTTCGACATGTCGGGGAAGCCAAGCCTTTCCCAAGTGTCGGGCAAGGTCTCCACAATGAAGGTCGCGGTGTTGGCATCGAACTGGTAGACGTGCGCCCATATCCAGCCATGCTCGGTTTTCTCGAAGATGAAGGTGAACGCATCGTTGAATTTCTGGTGCGTGCCGAGCCATACGAATTTGCACACGCGCGTGTCGATGTCAGGATTGAAGACGCTTTCATACTCGCGGCGCACAAGGGAATTTATACCGTCGCTGCCAATCACGAGGTCGAAATCCTTGCGGTAGGTCTCGCATGACTTGAAATCGACTTCGAAACGTAGGTCGACGCCAAGCTCACGGGCGCGCTGCTGCAGGATGATCAGCATCTGCTTGCGCCCGATTCCGGCAAAGCCATGCCCGCCCGAGACCGTCCTCGTTCCATCGTGAACGACGGCGATATCGTCCCAATACGAAAAGTTGGAGCGGATCGCATCGGTGCTGACGGGATCGTTGCGCTGCATTCGCGCCAGCGCGTCGTCCGACAGCACGACACCCCAACCGAACGTGTCATTGGCGCGGTTACGCTCGAGCACCGTGACCTCGTGAGAGGGATCGCGGAGTTTCATCGAGATAGCGAAATACAGGCCCGCCGGGCCACCGCCAAGGCATAGAATTTTCATGCGACACCTCCCAAGGATATCCAAGTGTGAGCTCAATGATAAATTATTTCAAGCTTAAAGTTTTATGCTTGAAATATTTTTGATTTGGATGATGCTGTGACCTATGAAGCACCTCGTTACACAGGATGAAGCCGGTTGGGTCCGTGTTGTCATCGACCGGCAGCAGGCACGAAACGCGCTCAATACGTCTTTGCTCGCCGACCTGGCGGCTGAATTTGCAACTTATGCCGTCGACCCTGCTTGCCGGGCCGTGCTCGTCCACGGCGCGGGCGGAAACTTCGCCGCCGGTGCAGACATCGGCGAGATCGAGACAAAGACACGGGTTGAGGGCGAAGTCGACGCGCGTAAAGCCCACTGGGCGTCGCTTCGCGCCTTTCCAAAACCGGTCGTCGCGGCCGTTGACGGATTTGCGCTCGGAGGCGGCCTGGAACTGGCACTAATTGCCGACCTGCTGGTCGTCGGCCAGACTGCGCGCCTTGGTCTGCCCGAAACAAATCTTGGACTCATCCCGGGCGCCGGCGGCGGCCAACGTCTGATGGCGCGCATCGGACCCGCCCGTGCCGCCCGTATGATCTTGACCGGTGAGATCATCGACGCGGCAACAGCCTATGCATGGGGTCTCGCCTCGCACATTGCAGAGGAAAGCGCCGTCCCGCTTGCCGAAGACCTGACCACGAATTTGGCGCGTCGCGCACCGCTCGCCCTTGCCGCGGCGAAGGCGTCTCTTGTTCTGGGCAGCGAAAACGTTGCGGCATTGCAGGCTGAGCGCACCGCGTTCGAAATCCTTCTCGACAGCGTCGACAAGTTGGAAGGCATCCAGGCATTCCGCGAAAAAAGAAAGCCGGAGTTTAGGGGACAATGACCACCGTTGGAATTATCGGACTTGGAACCATGGGGCTGGGCATTGTCCAGGCCTTCGCCGCTGCCGGGTTCGATGTGCTCGCCACGGATGCCTCCGATGTCATGCGCGACAGCACCGTTGAGCGGCTGAGGTCGGATCTTGCAAGCCGTGTGGAAGCGGGCAAGCTCTCGCGTGATCATGTGGAACCGCTCTCATCCCGTGTCACCGTGATCGATGATGTCCACCGCCTCCATCCCGCCGACCTTATCGTCGAGGCTGTGGTCGAGAACCTGGAGGTGAAGCAAGCGCTGTTTGCTAAGCTCGAGGATATTGTCAGTAGAAACTGCATCCTCGCCACCAACACATCTTCCTTGTCGGTTGGCGCAATAGCTGAGGTGTTGTGGCGACCGGAGCGCTTATTAGGCCTGCATTTTTTCAATCCCGCACCGGTCATGAAGCTTGTCGAACTCGTCGCTCATTCAGGAGCCGATGCATCTGTAGTTGCAACAGCGCGCAGTCTCGCTGAGACGTTAGGAAAGACCGTCATCGAATGCCCCGATCGCCCGGGCTTTATCGTCAACCGGTGTGCACGGCCATTCTACGGAGAGGCTCTGGCTCTGCTCGAAGAGGGAAGAAGCCCGTCGGATATCGACAGCGCCATGGTCGCAGCTGGCTATCGGCTTGGCCCCTTCGGTCTGATCGATTTGGTCGGAGCCGACATCAACCTGGCAGCGACGGAAAGCCTTGCGCTGGCCATGGGCGGCAGTCCGCGGTTCCATGTTTTCGCGACGCTTCGCCAAAAAGTCACTGCCGGTGACCTCGGCCGGAAGGCTGGCCGGGGGTTTCTTTATCCCGATCGACCCGGCCAGCCGCCTCATGATGCAGCCGAGATCGTGCAACGAATCGAGGCCGCCCTGGTCAACGAAGCAGCCTGGCTTTTTTCCGAAGGCGGGACGACGGCTGAAGGCATCGATACCGCCGTTAAACTCGGTCTCAACTTCCCACGTGGCCCCTTCGAGATTCGCAAAGGCAGATCCGGTGCAATTGCTGCTGCGCTCAGCGCACTCGAAGACCGCGCCCAGCCGCATCTCAAGGGTCGATACCGACCTGCCCCCGGCTTGGAGGAAACATAATGCGCGACGTCTACATCTGTACGATGCGACGCACACCGATTGGTCGCTACGGTGGTGTCCTGGCAACTGTCCGGCCCGACGATCTCGCTGCCCACGTGATAGATGGCTTGATCGCACTGCACCCTGATCTGGCGGTCGATGAAGTGATTTTCGGCTGCGCCAATCAGGCGGGAGAGGACAACCGCAATATTGCCCGCATGGCGGTGCTTTTGTCTCAACTGCCTCATACTGTTCCAGGCATCACGGTCAATCGGCTTTGTGCCTCGGGGCTCGATGCTGTCATTGGCGGCGCACGCGCCATTCGCGATGGCGCCGACGTTGTCATCGCTGGCGGCGTCGAAAGCATGAGCCGGGCGCCCATCGTCATGCCAAAAGCCACCGCGCCATTTGACCGCAAGGTCGAGATCTATGACACAACCATCGGCTGGCGGTTCGTAAACCAGCGTATCGCTCAGCTGCACGGCATAGAGTCCATGCCCGAGACGGCAGAGAACGTTGCTGAAGACCATGCCATCACCCGGGCCGATCAGGATGCTTATGCACTGCGCTCTCAGGAGCGCTACGACATGACGTGGCACAGCACCGATATCAGCCCCGTAGTGGTTCCCGGCAAAAAAACCGACGCTCTGGTCCTGGAGGACGAACATCCGCGCTCCACCTCGCTGGAGGCCCTTTCGCAACTGCGCGCGCCGTTTCGCGCCGGCGGTTCGGTGACCGCTGGCAACGCGGCCGGGGTTAACGACGGGGCGGCCGCTCTCATCCTGGCATCTGCACAGGCACTGCGTAAGTACAAGCTGACACCGCTTTCGCGGGTGGGAAGGGCGGCCTCAGCAGGCGTGTCCCCGAGAGTGATGGGCATTGGCCCGATTGCCGCGCTTTCCCGGCTCGTGTCCATGGGAGTTCAATCACCTGATGAGCATGACGTCATTGAAATCAACGAGGCGTTCGCTGCGCAAGTTCTCGCCTGCACGCGCGCCTGGGGCTTGAAAGACGACGACGGCCGCGTCAACGCCAAGGGCGGCGGCATCAGTATGGGCCATCCTTTGGGCATGTCGGGTGCGCGCATAGCCGGAACTGCAGCAAGGCGGCTGCACGAAAGCGGTGGAAAATCAGCGATCGTCACATTGTGTGTCGGAGTCGGTCAGGGTGTGGCGATGGAACTTCTACAGGTTTGAGGCCAGCTGGAACCGCCTTGGCCAGCCATCTTGCTAGTGGTGCCGCGCAACGACGCTCAACACACCCGGACCATATTTTTCGCCGGGGCAGATAGTTCTTCGCTTTGCTCCTTAGACGGGACTATAGGCGGGAAACGCCACATTGCTTAACCAATGCCACGGCGTTCGTTACCTTAGGCGAACGGCTCGATAGGGACCACACCATGACAATTTGCACAGTGGGCATAATAGGCGCCGGCCAAATGGGATCCGGAATTGCCCATGTTATGCTTCAGGCTGGTTATAAGGTCGTCCTTTTAGACATCGCAGAGACCAAGCTTAACACGTCAGTTGCCACGGTCCGCTCCCTCATCAATCGGCACGCAGCAAAAACCAATCTTTCACAAAGCGAACAGCAGCAGATCTTTGCAAAGCTAAGTACGACAATGTCAATCGTCGAGATCGGCTCCTGTGACCTGGTAATTGAAGCCGCAAGCGAAAACGAGGCTGTCAAGAGCAAGATTTTCGACGATCTTGCCCCTCACACCGAGGCCCATACGATTGTCACCTCTAACACCTCCTCACTATCGATTACGCGTCTTGCCGGCCACACTGCGCATCCCGAACGGTTCATGGGCCTCCATTTTATGAAACCGGTTTCCGCGATGCGTCTTGTTGAACTCATTCATGGTATCGCCACGAGTTCAGAGACGTTCAAAACAGTCAGCGAGCTTGTAAAGCGGATCGGCAAGACGCCGGTTGTGGCAGCAGACTACCCGGCCTTCATCGTCAACCGGATTTTGATTCCGATGATCAATGAGGCCATCTACACGCTTCATGAAGGTGTAGGATCGATCGCGGGCATCGATCAGGCTATGAGGCTGGGCGCCAATCATCCCATGGGACCGCTTGAACTTGCCGATTATATTGGTCTTGACGCCTGTTTAGCCATCATGACGACCCTGCATAAGGGCCTCGCGGACAGCAAATACAGGCCATGCCCACTACTCGTCAAATATGTCGAGGCAGGCTGGCTTGGACGCAAAGTTCGAAAAGGTTTCTACGATTATAGCGTGCCCATCGCTCGCCCAACCAGGTAACGTGGGTTGACGTCTAAATGGATAGCAAGGCACGCGTTAAGGGATGGGCCGGGTCCATGAGCCCATCAATGATATTGAAGTGATGCTTATCCGGTTCGACGACGGCGGCGGTCGATGCACCCAGGCCCTGCCAGATATTTGCCAGCAATGCGTTTTGCCGCAAGAACTCTTCTCGCTCGGCACCTCCGACCCAACAGCATAGGCGCGCCTTGGCAACGGGTGTCAAAAGGGCCGGGCTTTCAGTATTGGCTTCTGCTGCATCGATCGAAAGGGTCGCGTTCATCGCGGTGTTCATGAGAGGCCTTAGATCATGAACGCCAGAGATCGAGACGACCTTTTGAACGCGGTGTAGCACCTCAATTGGCAGCGGCGACGTCGTGGTAATCATGCGCGTCACAAGGTGTCCGCCTGCTGAATGACCGACGAGATGGATCGGTCCTGTGAAAAGCGTGGCGGCCTTGGCAACAGCCAGTGCCACCTCATTGGTGATGTCGCGAACGCGGCTTTCCGGGCAAAGTGTGTAAGACGGCATGGCGACAGCATAGCCCTGCTCGACGGCGCCGGCCGCCAGATGAGACCAGTAGCTTTTATCAAGGCGCATCCAGAAACCGCCGTGCACGAAGGTCACCAGGCCTCGCGGTGCATTCTGGGGCAAGAAGATGTCGAGAACGTTTCTGGGACGCTCTCCATATGAAACGTTGAGTTTCGCGCGGCCCGCCCCATGCAGGGCGTCTCGAAAGCTTGTCGCAGGCGCAATCCAGGCTTCCGGCCACCGCTCGCCGCCCGCGATGTTCGGACCGTTGGCGTATGCGTTGTCCCAATCGCGGACACCATACTCGATCATGCTGAACTCTCCGACATTAGAAGCCCTGCCTGAACCCATTGGCATTGATCGACACAATGACCGAGATAAAAATAATTTCAAGCTTAAAACATTTTCGAGAGTGGTGGACGTGCTCTTCTCGTGTTTGCTCGAGCCGGACCGGCAGCTGTGGCGCAAGGCGAACGTTCTGCCGGAGTTCGGCAAACGGTCAGTCCCCAGTTGCTAGTTGTGAGTTGAACCCGCTACGCAATCTCAACGCCGTGCAATCGCACAGACCACGTCCAACAAGACCCTTGCTCCGGCGATCAGGTCGGCCTCGGAACTATGTTCGGCAGGATTATGGCTGATCCCGCCCGCGCTCGGTACGAAGATCATTGCCGTCGGGGCGACGGCGGCGATCATCTGGGCGTCGTGGCCTGCCCCTGATGTCATGCGCCGGCACGAAAGGCCGCGCTTACCGGCAGCCGCTTCAACCGTCGCCACGATGTCCTGGCTGAACGAGACGGGGCTTGAACGCGAAAGCGTCTCAACTGAAATCCTCAATGCCTCTTCCTCGGCGAGGCGCTTGAGGAAATCGTCAAGCGCTGCTTCCTCCTCACGCAAGCGGTGTTCGAACGGGTCGCGAAGATCGACGGTCAAGGTCGCGCGCGACGGGATGACGTTGATCGCGTTGGGCTCGAGCGTCAGGCACCCGACAGTCGCGACAGTCTGCGTCGCCGATGTCCTGGCGCGCTCTCGCAGGTAGGTCGTAATCCGTGCGGCTCCATAACCAGCATCAGCGCGCATCGAAATCGGCGTCGTCCCGGCATGGTTGGCAGTCCCATCGATTGTGATCTTTCGCCAGGAGATCCCCTGCAGGTTTTCGACTGCGCCGATGGCGCGACCCTCGCGTTCCAGGATCGGCCCCTGCTCGATGTGCAGCTCGACATAGGCATGCGGCTTCATATATCCGGGCGCTTTGTCCCCCGCATAACCGATGCGTCGCAACTCATCGGCGAGGATCGAGCCATCCGTGCCAATGGTCGCAAGGGCCTCGTTAAGAGCCAATCCGCCGGCATAGACCAGAGATCCCATCATGTCGGGCGCAAACCGCACGCCCTCCTCGTTGGTGAATGCGGCGACCACGATCGGTCTTGCCGGTTCGAAGTCCTGCTCTTTGAGCGACTGAATAACTTCAAGGCCCGCCAGAACGCCATAGCAGCCATCGTACATTCCGGCATTGATGACCGTGTCGATGTGCGAGCCAACCATCACAGGTGCCATGTGTCGTGTCGGTGCCGGCTGCCAGACGCCGAATATGTTGCCGATCCGGTCGACCGCGACCTCCAAACCGGCCTGCTGGAGCCACCGTACCAACTGGTCCCTGCCAAGCTTGTCGGTGTCGGAGGCAGCAAGCCGCGTCAGGCCTTCGGCATCACGGCCTACGCTGCCCAGTTTGAAGATGCGTTTAAGAAGGCGACCACCGCTGATGGAAACGTCGTTCATATCATGCCTCTTGTTTCGCGCTGCGATCTTCGCGCATCACTGCTGCCCGTGGGCTGGTCGAGCAACCATCTGCCCGTTTAATGCCGCACGAATTCCGCCAGACGGCCGTCTTGCTTCCTTTGCTCGGCGAGAAGCTCCGGGGACCCGTCGAAAACAACCTTTCCTTGTTCCATGAAGATGACACGGTCGGACACCTCCATGGCGAACTTCATCTCATGCGTGACGATCACCATCGTGCGCCCCGAGCGGGCGAGCGCCGCCATGATACGCAACACTTCGCCCACCGTTTCCGGATCGAGGGCAGATGTCGGCTCATCGAACAGTAGGATTGACGGATGCATGGCCAGCGCACGGGCGATCGCAACGCGCTGTTGCTGGCCACCCGATAGCTGGTGCGGATATTTGTTTTCATGGACGAGCATGCCGACCTGGTTAAGGAGCGTGCGGGCGTCGTTTCGCAATTCGGCAAAGCTTCCGCGCTTATGGTAGAGCGGTCCCATCATCACGTTTTCGAGCGCCGTGCGGTGCGGGAACAGATTGAAGTTCTGAAAGACCATGCCGATACGAAGCGCGTCAACGCCGTCGTAGCGCACTGATTTCGACAGTTTTTCGCGCGAGCCCGCGAGGAACGGCTTTCCTTCGAGATAGACGACGCCATGCTCCAGCGTCTCCAGGCCGTTGAGGGAGCGGATGAGCGTCGTCTTGCCCGATCCAGACGGCCCGATGATTGAAACGACTTCTCCGGGCTTGACCGAAAGGTGGAGATTTTCAAAAACGCTATGGATGCCGTAGGATTTGCCGCCTCCCTCCAGACGAATTGCCGGCTCGGCGGTCATCGCGCGGGCGTCATCGCCGATTGTTCTGGCGACCTCGCCGCTTGGCTCGGCGTCTTCCGTCGTCAGTTCGGCAAGACGCCGCGAAAAGTCGAGCCGCCGCTCAAAGGCTTTCAGCGCAGTGTCGAAGACCGTGACGATCAGCACGTAGTAGACGGCAACGGCCACCATGGTCTCCATTACCTTGAAGTTCTGGGTATAATAACGCTGACCGACCAGGAGGATCTCCGCAAGCGAGATGACCGAGACGAGTGAGGTCAGCTTGACGATCGAGACGAATTCGTTGCCGAGTGCGGGAAGCGCGATGCGCAACGCCTGCGGAATGACGACCAACCGCTGAATCCCAGCCCGCGACAATCCCAGGACCCGGCCAGCCTCGTATTGCCCCTTTCCGACAGCAACCAGCGCGCCCCGGTGAATTTCCGCAATATAGGCGGTCTCGCTCAGCACCATGGCCAGGAGACCGGCGATGAACGGGACGGATAGAAGGGCTGAGGTCGCCGGAAAGGCCTGAGGCAGGTTATAGACGAATATCAACAGCACCAGTAGCGGCAGGCTTCTGAAAAACCAGACATAGAGGGCGGCGGCACGCCGGACGACCATAAGGCTAGAGCGGTCCGCTAGGGCGACAAAGAAGCCGAGCACGACGGCAAGCACCCATGTTGCGACGCTCAACTCCACCACGAGCAGGGTGGCGTCCCAGAAATCACGGCTCCACAGGAGCCCGATCGTGTAAGACCAGTCGAAATCCATGTTCCCAATTCCGTTCGAAGATCGCCCGAGCTGACTCAAAGGCAGCCCTGGACGATACGGGTTACTGCGCTTTGGCGAGGGCCGCTTCGACTTCAGCGTCGCTCGGAAGGGCAAGATTGTACCTCGCGAGGATCGCTTCGTATTCTTTGCTCGATTTCAAGGGTTCGAACGCTGCCTTGAGGCTCGTCAACAGCGCGTCGTTGCCCTTTTTCACAGCCAGACCCATGACGACGGGAAACAGGATTTCGGTAGAGGTGATCTTGAGGCGATCTCCGGAGGCGACGACTGCCGCCTTCGACACGCCGGCATCATCGAAGACGACGTCGGCACCCCGAGACAAGAGCGCCTGAGCGGCCTCTGCCGAGGTCGCGAACTCGCGCACATCGATCGGATTTGAGGCACACTTATCTTGGGACACCTTCTGGAGTTCCGGGACCCAGGCGGCACCTTTCAAGTTTGCAACGCGCTTACCGCATAGATCCTCCGGGACCTTTGGCGTAAACGTGTCGTCGGCACGTACCATCAGCGAACCGCCGGTCTTGGCATAGGCGATGTAATCAACCACCTGCGCTCGAGCGGGCGTCACGTAAAGGGCGGATGCGATCACGTCGAACCGGTTAGCCTGCAAGCCCGGAATGAGGCTTGCAAAGCGCGTATCGGCGAACTCGATCTTAACGCCGAGCTTCGGACCGATTGCCGCCATGACGTCCGCATCAAAGCCTTTGGTCACGCCATTTTCGATATAGTCGTAGGGCGGATAGACCTGATCGGAACCGACGAGCAGGGTACCGGCATTGATCGTCTTGACCTCTTCAGCATTCGCTGGCGAAACAGCCAACAGAACAGAGGCGATAGCGGTGGCCAAAAGGACGGCCGTAGATGCGTTTTTCTCGTGCATTCTCATTCCCCTTTTTATTTGCCGGGCAGACCATCCGCCCGGAGCTGGAGCTTTCCGCCTCGGTTTCGTCCCGACAGGCCTTAAGAAATGACCGGCATTTCTCGTGGCGCGCGCTTCGTCAAAAGCCGCGGCCCAACTTTGGTGATGGCAATATTTTCTTCGTGAACGATCATTTTGCCGGGGGCATATTCCATGCCCGGCTCGATCGTCAGCACCATGTTCTCGACAATCTCGGTACCGTCGCCGAGACGATGCGACGGCGGCTCGGTCAATTGCATGCCGAGACCATGGCCAAGACGACCAACATTGTTGCCAATCGCGCCGGCCTCCTCGATGATCTTCGCCATAGCCCGAAAGACATCGTCGGTTTTTGCACCGGGAACGGCGGCAGCGATACCGGCCTCCGTGGCCAGCCACAGGGCATCATGGACGCGCTTTGCCTCGTCAGAGATCTTGCCGATCGCATAGTTGCGGTCGAAATCGCAGAAGTAGCCGTCAAAGGTCGAGCCGGTATCGATGAACAAGACGTCGCCTTCCTCAACCAGACGATCATGCGGGCCACAGACGATCTGGGTCACACCACCTGGCCCGGAGATTGCCGGCATGAAGGGGGTCGAATCCGCGCCGCGGCGTGCAATGTCGATGCGCAGCTTGCGCGCGATCTCACGTTCGCTCTCGCCGATCGAGATGCTTGCTGGCAACGCTTCATAGGCATCGCTGGCGATCTGGCAGATATAATGGATATGATCGATCTCGGCTGGTGTCTTGACCATACGGATGTCCCAGATGCAGGGGGCTCCATCGGCGATCTCCAACGACAGCGTGTCGCGCAAGGAGAGCAAATCCGAAACTGGCATTCTGACGGTCATCTCGCGACCGAGCTCGGCACCGAGGCGACCGTAGCGCCGCGGGAAGCTTTCGATGGTCGATTTCAGAAGCGAAATACCGTCGTCCTCTGGATTGGGCGCCTGCCAAGTGCGGATATCCGTCATCCAGGTGAGCGCCATCTCCGGGGCGCCGATTTCGGGAATGACTGCGACCGGATCGCCCTCAAGCGGCACGACCACGAACCAGGGTCTAGTCGGGCTTTCCCAAAACTGCGAGTCGAAGCCGGTGAAGTAGCGCACGTTCGGCGGCGACGAAACCAGCAAAGCATCGAACTTGTGCCGGTGCATGATTTTGCGTGCCCGCTCCAGCCTTGTCTCGAACTCCGAGTGGCCAAAGCCGCGTTTTGGGATCCTGATCGTGCTCATGGTCTATTCCCTTTCAGTAGGATTTCGCTGTCGCAGTTACGCTCAGGCGGGCTGGCTCAGTGAGCATTGACGCACCTCATCAGCCGTTGCACCGACGATGCTTTCATAGGAAGCCGGATCGGTTGCGCCTTCCGTATTGATCAAAAGCACCCGGCTTTGCTCGGTGAGACCCAGACGGCTGCGCGCCTCTGGATCGGTGGCGACCGACAAATACCCGGCAAGACCCGCCGCCCCGCTTTCGCCGGCAACTATTGGAGGACGGTGCGCGGCCAGGCGGCGCATGGCAATTTTTGCCTCTTCCTCGGTTACCGTCAGGAAGGCACTCGCGGTCGCGTTCAGGATCCTCCAGGCAACGAGCGAAGGTGTATAGCACTCGAGCATCGCCATGATGGTCGATTCGACCGGGGAAAAGGATGTGAGGCGTCCAGCTTCAGCCGAAACGAAAAGGCAGGCCGCCCGATCCGGCTCGACAATGACTGTCTTGATGCCGCGTTCGCCCAGCGCTTCGCTCAAGTGAAGCGAGATGCTGCTGGCAAATCCCCCAACGCCCGCCTGAAGAAACACGTGGGTCGGTGGCGCAATGCCGGCTGCACCGATCTGGGTCAGCGCCTCCTCGGCGAGCACGGTATATCCCTGCGCCACGAGCGAAGGGATTTCTTCGTAGCCCTCCCATGACGTGTCCGAAACGAGGCACCAATCGCGCTCCATCGCGACACGTTCGGCCTCGTCGACTGATCGATCGTAATTGCCGGGAACGCGGATCACCTCGTCGGCGCCGATTGCTTCGGCGCGCGCCGCGGTCACGCCCTCATGGACAAAGATGACGGAGCGGCAACCCAGTATCCGGGCACCGGCGGCGACCGATTTTCCATGGTTGCCGTCGGTGGCGCAGCAAAAAGTCATGCCGGCTGCGGGCTCGCGCGCTCGGGGCGAAGTGAGCTGTGCAACGGAAACCTCCTCGCCCAGACGCTCTTCGAGCGTCCGCTTGAAGAGCGTCATCACAGCATAGGCGCCCCCGAGCGCCTTGAAGCTGCCAAGCCCGAGGCGCTGTCCCTCGTCTTTGACCAGGACATTGGCGACTTTGGTTTCAGCTGCAATCGAGGCAAGGGAGATGAGCGGCGTTGCCCGCTCGTCTCTCCACAAGGTCAGATAGGGACGCACCAGCGCCGGGGCGTTTATGCCAAGCAGCGCCTTATCGCTGTCGGTTACGCCGTCGGGGTTTGGAGAGTGGAAATGGATCATTTCGGCCTCGTTCGATTGTTGAGCGAGACTTTATTGTGAAACGAACTTTAATTGTGCTCTCATTCACGTTATTCGTTGCAAGAATTTTGCAGAAGGAGGCAGGAAAGTGGCTCGAACTCTCGTAGGAGACCTCGACGAATTCGACGTCAAGATTCTCAGGATGGTCCAGACGGACAACTTCCTGTCCCAGCGTGTCATCGCCGAAAAGGTCGGGCTTTCGCCGCCAGCCGTTGCGCGCAGGCTCCAGCATTTGCGTAACACAAAGGTAATCAGAAGCGATATTGCGGTTCTGGACGAGACCGCTGTCGGGCGGCCGTTGACGATCATCGTCCACGTCGCCACCGAAAACGAGCGGCTCGACCTTCTTGACGCGATGAAGGAACGGTTCCAGCGCTGTCCGCAGGTTCAGCAATGCTATTACGTCACCGGAGAAATGGATTTTATCCTGATCCTCAATGTAAAAGACATGGCGGAATACAATGAAGTGACGCGATCGGTGTTTTTCGAAGGTGGCAACGTCAGAAGTTTCCAGACCTGTGTTTCGATGGAAAATGTCAAAACGCACGGCCCGATACCGCTTTAAGCCTGTCGCAGTCCAATGGTCTCGCCATCCTCGACCGCTTGATCGAGACATCGCCATCGAGGAAGCGTCGCGGACCCTGATGAAGGGCTTTGACTAGGTGATGCGCTTGCCATGCTCACCCCAGAAGGCACCGGGGGTTTTCGAGGCTATCCATCTACCCTTTGAGACAGGTGTCGCTGTCGATGAGTTCGCGTGCGCTTACGATGTTGAGTACGGGCTAGTTCCTCCTCCAAAACTCGGTGTCAATGACTGCGGCGCTCTCACCCATGGCTTCACGTTGGAGGCTCGGCAGCTATTGTGATTTGCAGGAAAGCATTTTGATCTTTGCGTGGTGAGAAGCCCGCGTAGGCGCCCGGGCTTCTCAAGTCAGAGGTGGGTCCGAGACCCCGGACTGGCTGAGGCCGTTCAAGCCGAGGCCGATCCTTGGAGCGGTCAGGTTCTCAGATCGCGCCCACGTGTCTCCGGCAGAAGGAGGGCACCGATCACCGCTGTTAGTCCGGCAAACGCCACCGTGTACCAAAGGCCGCCGAAAATATTGCCGGTCGCGATCACCACCGCCGTCGCGACGAAGGGCGCGAAGCCACCGATCCAGCCGTTGCCAAGCTGTAGGGCGACCGAGACGCCGCTATAGCGGATGCGCACAGGAAACAGCTCGACCAGAAGCGCCCCAAGCGGTCCGTAAACCATCGTGGTCAGGAACACCAAGGCGAAGAGAATGCCAACCACCATCGGTCCGTTCGGCTCAACGGGGGCTTTCGGATCAGGCATCCCATTTTCGGTCAGGGTCGCGAGCAGTTCGGCTTCGTTGAACGGCTTCATCTCGCTTTCGTTCACTTGAACCCGAAGGGGCTGATCGTCGGTTTTAACCGTGTAAGGAATCGCACGCGCCGTCAGAAGCGCCTTGGCCTTCTGGCAGTCGGTGGTCGCTTGCGGGCTGAACAACTGCCCGATGAACGACTGATCATGGTCGCAGCCGTTGCCGACAAGCTGAACCGACGTCCTTGCGCGGAACTCGGCAAGTCCGGGATTGCCATAGGTCCCGAGCGCCTGGAACAGCGGCATGATTAGCAAGGCCGACAGCGCGCAGCCCGTCACGACGATCCATTTGCGCCCGATTTTGTCGGACAGCCAGCCGAAGAACAGGAAAAATGGCGTACCAAGTGTCAGCGCGATCAGGAGATAGAGGTTGGCCTGATCCTGCGTCAGCTTCAAGGTCGTCGTCATGAAGTAGAGGCTATAGAAATGACCGGTGTACCAGATCACGGCTTGACCGGCTACAACGCCGAAGATCGCGACGAGAACGAGACGCAGATTTTTCCCATCGCCGAACGTCTCGGCGATCGGATTTTTCGATCCCTTGCCCTGGGCCTTCATTTCCTGAAACACCGGTGACTCGTGAAGTTTCAGGCGAATGTAGAGCGAGAGAATCAAAAGCAGGATGGAGCCCACGAACGGTAAGCGCCAGCCCCAGCTTGCAAAGGCCTCCGGCGACATTGACGAACGGCAGAGCACGATGACGATCAGGGATACGAAGAGGCCAAGTGTGGCCGTGATCTGGATCCAGCTTGTCGTCAGGCCACGCCGGTTGTCATCGCAATGCTCCGCGACATAGGTGACCGCGCCACCAAATTCGCCTCCAACAGCCAGGCCCTGGAGTAGGCGCAATGCGACGAGCAAGGCCGGCGCTGCCCATCCAATGCTTTCGTACGTGGGCAGGAGACCGATGGCGGCTGTCGCAAAACCCATGACCAGCATGGTCACGAGAAAGGTTTTCTTGCGCCCGACAAGATCCCCGAGCCGGCCGAAGACCACCGCCCCGAACGGGCGAAGCACGAAGCCGGCCCCAAAGGTTGCGAGCGCCGCAAGCAGCGCCGCCGTTTCGTTGCCTTTCGGAAAGAACAGCGTGCTGAAGAACGCTGCGAGCGAGCCGTAAATGAAGAAGTCGTACCATTCGAACACCGTTCCGAGTGCGGCCGCAAAAACGGTCCGCTTCGTATTCTGGTCCAGACTTTCGACATGCGAAACAGATTTTGAAGTGATCTCTTGAACAGACATGTGAGCCTCCCAACTCAAACGGCTTGCTGTGAAAGGCCTTGGCCTTTCGTGTGAGACGACGGACCATCGCAGGTAAAGAGAAAGTCCTTCAGAATGCGATTGAACACCTCGGGCTGCTCGAGCATCGGGAAATGACCTGCAGCCGGGATGATCTCAAGTCGGCTACCCGCAATTCCCTCAGCGAGAATAACGGATTCACCGGGCGGTGTGATGATGTCTTCGTTGCCGACCACGACCAGCGTGGGGACATAGATCCTGGAAAGAAAAGCACGACTGTCGGATGCATTGAGTGAAGCGATGGCCTCCCGTGCAACGAACGCAGGTGTCTGCGCGACCTCTGATTTCGCGAACTCGACGAGTTCACGGCCTGCCGCATGGCCAAAAGAACGCTCAATGACGTTCTGACTGGCCAGGACAACGCCAAGATCGTCGATTGCCTGAAGAACATTGTCGACGTTGACGTCGTCGCCAAGTCCATGTGGTGTGGCGCCTACGAGGACGAGAGCGCGCACCATCAATGGGTGGGCAAGCGTGAAGTGTTGCGCCACGGTTCCGCCCATCGAAAGCCCGACCAGAATGGCGTCGTCAATGTTGAAAGCTCGGTAAACTTCCAGGATGTCGTCAACGAAAGCGGGGATGGAATAGGCACGCTCAGCCGGGCGCGGCGAAACACCGTGTCCCGGAAGATTGATGCGGATGACCCGATATCGCGATGAGAATGCCGCGATCTGTTCGCGCCAGAATTCCGCCGTGGTCGTGAAACCGTGTACAAAGATAAGTGGCGATCCCGCACCCGATACCTGAACGACGGTATCACCGATTGTGAAAGTCTCTTGCTGTAGCATGTTTGCTCCCCATTGGTTTTTCACATCAGCGGACATCGCAAGTCGCGGGCCAGTTCCCGAAATGGGCGGCGTCAACCGGCCAAGCCGTTGAGAAAAAAGGAGATTACCCAACCGGGTCGCGTTTCCCCAAGCCCGCGAGGTCGAATTGTCTCAAAAACATTGTCACATTAAGGAGACAATAGGGATCGTATTCGAGACAGTTTGCGCATAGGATGTTGGCCTAGCCCCTTCCCCGTTTGATAAGGACGAGAGTGAGATGCCGCTTCCGGAGTTGTTCAAGGGCTCACCAGAGGAAACCGACTTCCTTCGGCTCGTGCTCGATCATGTTTCCGATTGTCTGGTTGCCGTCGACACTGAAGGGTCCATTGTGTTGATCAACGAGCCTTATTGCCGGCTGCTTGAGGGAGAGGCCGAGGATTTTCTCGGCCGGCACATCACGAATGTGGTTGGGCCGCAGACGAAACTTCATTTTGTAGCACGCGGGATCGGAACCCATGTCGGCTACCCGCTCGAAGTGCGCGGCCACAAATTGGTAACCAAGCAAGTGCCGGTACACAAGGATGGCAGGATCATCGGCGCCGTCGGCCTTGCCCTTTTCTCGGACTATGGTGCGCTCAAGAAAGCCTACAGCCGCATCTCAAAGGCTGAACTCGCCATTCCGCAACGACCGCGATCCTGGCATTCGAAGTTCCGCCTCGTCGACATCATCGGAACCGGCGATGTCATAGATGCCTATCGCGATAGCCTGAAGCTTGCAGCCGCCTACGAGCTACCGGTGATGATTTCCGGCGAGACCGGCGCCGGCAAGGAGCTCGCTGCTCACGCGATACACGCACTATCCGACAGGAGCGCCGGGCCCTTCGTCTGGGTCAACTGTGCTTCCATTCCAAGCGAACTCATCGAGGCGGAGCTTTTCGGCTATGAAGGCGGCGCATTTACCGGCGCGCGCAGTCAAGGCAAACCGGGAAAGGTCGAGCTCGCGAGCGGGGGCATCCTCTTCCTGGACGAGATCGGCGACATGCCGCTGGGACTGCAGGGCAGCCTGTTACGCGTCCTGCAGACGAATGAAATCGTGCGCGTCGGCGGCACCACGCCGATCAACATCGATTTGCGCATTGTCTGCGCCACCAATCGGCGTCTTGGTGATCTCGTTCGCTCGGGACGCTTCCGCGAGGATCTCTATCACCGGCTCAATGTGCTGTCGATCAATGTACCGGCGCTTCGGGAGAGGACGGACATTGTCTTTCTGGCCGACAGGCTGCTTGATCGTGTCAGCAGCCGGCTTGGGAAGGCGCCGCCGTCGCTGACGCGACAGGATCGAAAGGCGCTGTCCGATCACCCATGGCCCGGAAATGTGCGCGAACTGGAAAACGCGCTGACGCGAATGATCGTCACCGGCAGGCTTTCCCTTTCGTCACCAGCACCTTCGCTCAGCAGCCTTGACGACGGGGCGGATGCCGACACGGACCTGAGGCGCAAATTGAAAAGCCAGGCCAAGGAAGAGGTCCGCGCAGCCCTTGCACAGGCGGGCGGCAGCAAATCGCGTGCAGCCAAGATATTGGGCGTCAGCCGCGCGCACGTCTATCGGCTCCTCAACGGGTCCGACCAGGTATAAGGCCTCATTTCCGTGACCAGATCATCATTTGAGGGCCAAATAGGACTGGGGATCGAGAAGTCCGATCCTGACGGCCACCCGGGCCGCGGCCGCTGCCGAAAGAAGCCTTTGAAGGTCTTCACCGACGCCCTTGATTTTCTCCCGCGTCCGACCGGGTGTCGGTAGGATGGAGATTTCGACATTCACCGGGGGAAGATCGTCCATCGCGTAGACCGTCAGCATCGCAAACTGGAAAGCCTCGGGACCGACGCCGAGCGCCTGAGCAAGCAGCGCCCGGACGGACACCAGAGCCGTCGCAAGTGCCTCGTGGGCTTCAGCCGGCAGCGCTTGATCGACATAGATCTTGACGTTTGGCATGGGTCAGCTCCGCTCTCGAGTGAGCACGAAATCAAAGGGCGATCGCCATTTCGCCGGTCCGTCCGTCAATTGCTCGTAGACTGCGACAAGCGTCTCCTTGACACCGAACACAGCGTCCGACGCGAGGTAAGGATCGTCGCCGACGAAGGTGTGCGTCACCACCTTCTGATACCCTGGCGCGGTGACGATATAGTGCATATGGGCGGGCCGGTACGGATGGCGGCCGAGATGTTTTAGCATCTGACCGACAGGCCCATCATCCGGGATCGGATAGGAGACCGGCTTGATGCCGACAAACTGGTAGGCGCCTTCGGAGCCTGTTACGAACCGCCCGCGGTTGTTCCACTTCGGCTGCTGACCGGGTTGTTGAACATCGTAATAGCCGTCTGCATTGTCGGACCAGACATCGATGGATGCACCCGCGATCAAATTGCCCTGAAGATCGATGACCTTGCCTTCAAACAGGCAGCTTTCCCCCTTGCCGTCTAGGCTGATCGTGTCACCCATTTGGCGATGCGGGGCGCCAGCGACGTAAAACGGTCCAAGAACCGTATTCTCCGTCGCGCCGTGTTCGCGGCGATTGTTGATCGCATCGACCAACATGGAGACGCCCAGCGTATCGGACAGCAGGATAAATTCCTGACGTTCGCTTGAGCAGATCTGGCCGGATTTGGTGAGAAATACGATTGCCGCGTCCCACTCGTCCTGGGTTATGCGGGCTTCTTTTACGAAGGCGTGCAAGTGCTTCACCAGAAGACTCATGATGTCTTTGACGCGCGGGTTCGCGTGCTCCGTCATCCGTGCGTTCACGGCCGCCACTGATCCTTCTTCCGTAAAATAACCTGTCATTGCCGACCTCCTTTAATCCTTGTTTGGCCTCGGGCATCAAAGCCCGCGGCGGCGATCGCGCCTCCGCCTGGAGCGAAGCCTGATTTGCCAGTTCAGGCGGGTCTCACGCCCTCCAATGCGCCTTGAAGCAGATCCCGGATCGCGGCGGGCTCCAGCGGGCGTGGGTTCCAGTACGGGTTCGTCGTGGCGATCTGCGTTGCGTGTTCGAGATTACTTTCGGAAACACCGAGATCGCGCAGCCGCAGGGGCGCCCCCAGACCGGCGGCGAAGTCATAGAGTCCGCTTGCGGCTGTCTTCGCAGCAAATAGCGATGCGACGGGGGCGAGCAGTTCGGGAATCGCCTTTTCCGTATAGGCCACGGTGTGCGGAAGCAGGATCGCGTGGGTATCGGCATGCGGCAGGTTGAAACTGCCCCCGAGGACATGACAAAGCTTGTGATGCAGCGCCATTCCGACGGTCCCCAGAACCACCCCGCAAAGCCATGACCCATAGAGCGCGCCGGAACGCGCCTCACGGTCGCCTGGATTTGCGACGATCGCCGGAAGCGACGATTTCAAAGCCGAGACGCCTTCGAGCGCCATCATCGAGGTGATGGGATTGCGCTCCTGCACGTAAAGTCCTTCGATCGCGTGAGCCATCGCGTTGAGGCCGCTCGTGATGCTCATCTCAACCGGCAGGCTATAGGTCAGGACAGGGTCGTAGATGACGGTCTCCGGCAGGATTGAGGCGGCGCGGACCGTGGTCTTGATGCCGTTTTCGGTCTGGCCGAGGATTGGCGTAACCTCGGAGCCGGCATAGGTGGTTGCCACGACCAGTTGCGGAGCATCGTTGCGATAGGCCATTGCCTTGCCAAGGCCGATTGTCGATCCTCCACCCAGCGCGATGATGCAGTCCGCGCTAAGCGCGTCAAAGAGCAAGAGCGCTTCTTTCGTCACATCGACGGGCGTATGCATGGTCGCCCCGGCAAAGACGCCGACTGCAAGCGGTGCGATTTGTTGCGCGAGCGCTTCGGCGTCCGTCCTTTGAAAAGGTGTCGAAAGGATCAATGCGCGACTGGCACCGAACCGTCGTACTTCGTCTATCACCTTGGAAACGGCACCTTCTCCGAAGACGACGCGGGTGGCATTTGCAACATATTGAAACTCGCGCATGTCATTCCTTCCGTTGACCCGGCCCTCGCAGCCAATCGGCCCGGTTGCCTTGCGGATACTCGATGGCCGTTGGCAGCCCCTGTCGCCACGGCAGCAAAAGCCACCGCGAATTCCGCCGAATGTGTCACCCCATGCGTTCGGAAGCATAGCTACCGGGGCTGGCCGGGAAGACAACGGTTCTATTGCCGTTGATCAAGGTGCGATGGTGGATATGGGCATGGATGGCGCGGGCCAGCACCTGGCTTTCGACGTCGCGGCCGATCGAGGCATAGTCTTCCGCGCTCTGGGCATGGGTGATGCGCGCTGTGTCCTGCTCGATGATCGGACCTTCGTCGAGATCCTCGGTGACGTAATGCGCCGTCGCACCAATCAGCTTCACCCCGCGGCCGTAGGCCTGCTTGTAAGGATTGGCGCCTTTGAAACTCGGCAGGAAAGAATGGTGGATGTTGATGATCTTGCCCGACATCTTCTGGCACATCTCGTCCGACAGGATCTGCATATATCGGGCAAGCACGATCAGTTCGGTGCCGGTCTGTTCGGCCACCTCCATAATGCGGGCTTCGGCCTTAACCTTGTTGGCCTTGGTGACCGGAATATGGTGGAAGGGGATGTCGTGGTTGACCACGACCTTCTGGTAGTCAAGATGGTTGGAGACGACGCCAACGATATCGATCGGCAGCGCCCCGATCTTCCAGCGGTAGAGCAGGTCGTTGAGACAATGACCGAAGCGCGACACCATGAGCAGCACCTTCATGCGCTTCGCGCTATCGTGAAATTTGTACTGCATCGAAAAGGGTGCAGCGACGGCGGCAAAGCCGGCGGCTATATCGGCGCCGGACATTCCTTCTTCCGAGATGAACGAGACGCGCATGAAGAACGTACCGGTATCGAGATCGTCGAATTGCGACGAGTCGATGATGTTGCAGCCCTTCTCCGCCAGATGCCGCGAAATCGCCGCGACGATGCCGCGCGTCGATGTGCAGGATACCGTAAGTACATAGCTCGTCATGTCTCACCAATTCAGATCAAGGTTTCGCTTTGCGCGAAAGCCAGCAAAGGAATGCTTAGTGTTGCCGCTGGACGACGGCCGGTAACGTCCCGTCGGTGCCGGCGTGTCCGGCATGACCGGCATGACCGGGCTTAAGACGCTGCGACGGCTGGCAGTCCGAGATGCCGCTCAAGCAGGGGCATCTCGGCACCAAGCGTGGCGGATGGTTCATCAAGGACGATCTTTCCCTGGTCGAGAACGATGACGCGTTCGGCGAAGCCGAGCGCCAGGGGAATATGCTGTTCGACCAGAACGATCGTCTGGCCCCGCGCGGAAAGTTCCTTGAAGACGCCCATCAGCATTTCGCAGATGACCGGAGCCAGCCCCTCGAGGGGCTCGTCGAGCAGAATTATCTCCGGCCTTGCAAGCAGGGCGCGCGCGATCGACAGCATCTGCTGCTCGCCACCCGACAGTTGTCGACCGCCGTTGTGCCGACGCTCGTGCAGTCTCGGAAACAGATCATAGGCGTCCTTGAGCGTCCCGCCGTTCCGCAGCCCGGCAATCAGGTTCTCCTCGACGGACAGCGACGGGAAGATATCGCGTGTCTGCGGAACGATGCCAATGCCAAGTCCGGCCCTTTCATGGGCTGGGAGACCGTTTAGCGACCCTCCCTTGAAATATACCGCTCCGGCATGCTGGCGTGTCTGGCCCATGACCGTCGCAAGTGTGGTCGTCTTTCCAACACCGTTCCGCCCGATGATCGCCACGCACTCCCCCTGAGACACACGAAACGACATGTCCCGGATGATATGGGTCTCCCCATAACCGGCGACCACGCCCTTCAATTCCAGAAAAGCGTCACGCATGCACACCTCCGAGATATAGCTCCTGGACACGGGGATCCGCGGTGACTTCATCGGGTCTGCCCTCCATCAAAACCGCGCCGTTCACCAACACGATTATCCGATCTGCAACGTCGAAAACCAGTTGCATGTCGTGCTCGATGATCAGCACCGAGAGGTCTGCTGGAAGACGTTTGATGGCCTCGACGACCAGGTGACTTTCTGTCGATGGCACACCGGCGGCCGGTTCATCGAGGATGAGGATCTTCGGCTTCAGGGCCAAGGTCAGCGCCAGCTCGACAAGCCGCTGTTGGCCATAGGCCAAACTGCGGACCCGGCGATCTGCCAAGGGCGCCAGCTTGAAATCCGTCAACAGCTGGAGGATTTCCGCTTCGATTTCTTGGTTTTTGTCTGCCCTGCAAAAGATCCTTGACGTCAGGCCCGTCCGCTCAAGCATGGGCAAACGTAAATTTTCCCGGACCGTAAGGTCCTTGAAGAGGTTGGTGATCTGGAACGTCTTGGCAATGCCCACCCGGACACGCGCAGCCTCCGAAAGGCCGGCTATGTCTTGACCATCCAGCAAGATCGTTCCCGAACTCGGCTGCAGGACCCCGGTTATCAGGTTTGCAAAGGTTGTCTTGCCAGCGCCATTGGGGCCAATGAGGGCGGTCCGCGAACCAGGTGGCAACGTGACCGTTACGTCGCGGGCAACCTGCAGCCCGCCGAAACTTGTGCACAAACCATTGATTGCCAATCCTTGTGCCATCAGGTCCTCCTGAAGGTGCGGATAAGACGATCAGGCAGCGAAATCAGCCCCTGCGGCAAGGCGAACACCACCACCAACAGCATCGCGCCGATGACGAACAGCCAGTTGAACGGATCGATCGCGGCTGCGACGTGGTGGACGACCATGAAGATCAAGGTACCGATGATCGCGCCGTAAAGACGCCCGGCGCCGCCGAGGATCAACATCACCATGACATCGGCGGAAAGCGAGAAATTGAAAACCTCGATACCGACAAGCCCGGTGACCTGCGCGGCGAGCGCACCGGCTATTCCCGCGATCGCGCCGGCCAGGACATAGATTGTCACTTTCCGCCGATAGACAGGCGTGCCTATTGCACGCATCCGGCTCGGGCTTCCCTTTATCCCCTTGAGCGCGAGGCCGAACGGGGAGCCGACGACGAGCTGGCAAAACACCAAGACGGCAACCAGCACGCAGACGCTGTAGATGAAAGCGACCTGTCCGACGAAATCGAATTCGAACCACCCGAAGATCGGAGAAACCGAAACCCCGGGCAGACCGTCGGCGCCGCCGGTCAGCCATCGCGCCTTCGAAGCGGCTTCCTGAAGAACCATCGTCACGGCGATGGAGATCATTAGCAGGGTCATGCCGTGGGCGCGCATCAAAACGAGCCCGGACAGCCAGGCAATCAGCGCGCCACCCAAAGCGCCGAACACCAGCCCAAGCAGCGGGTCGGGAGAGATGTGCAAGGCGACGAGCCCGGCGGCATAGGCGCCACAGCCATACATTGCCGCATGCCCCAAAGTCGCAATACCCGCATACCCTAGGATGAGGTCAAACGAGAGGACGAACACCATCATGATCACGATCCGGGTCAAGAAGGCGAGATCGTAGGGAAACAGGAAGAATGCAGCACCTGCCCCAAGCGCCACGACGGCCACCGGCCAAATCGAGCCGAGGGAAAGTGCGGCGGTTCGAACGGACGGTCGGGTTGCAAGCTCACTCATTGGGCTCTCCCCATCAAGCCGTTCGGTCGCAGCGCAAGAACCATGATAATGGCGAGGAAGAAGAAGATGGTACCGACATCCGGCAGCATGTAGCGGCCGAACGTATCGAGGATTCCAAGCCCAAGGGCCGCGCAAAAGGATCCGAGCACGCTTCCAAGACCGCCCACGGCCACGACGATGAGAAAAAGGACCATGTATCGTAGCGGATAATAAGCCTCAACCGGCAACAGTTCCGCCCCGAGGATACCGCCGAGCGCTGCAAGCCCGGCGCCAAGACAGAAGGCGACGAGATAGATCCGGGCGGTGTTGATGCCAAGCGATGCGGCAGCGTTCTTGTTGTCGACGGCGGCGCGCAGGTAGATGCCAAATCGTGTCTTCTCGATCAGCAGCCAAAGCCCTGCCAGGACGAGTATGCCGGCCGCAATCACCACGAGACGATGAAACGGCAGAGTTCTAAAGCCGAGGTCGACCGGTGCTGCGAAGAGCTGTGGGCTGCGAATGGGAAGGATCGTCGAGCCGAGGAAGAGGTTGACGGTGGCGATCATCAAGAAAACGATACCGACAGTTGCAAGCACCTGCCCCAGCTCATCAAAGCCGTAGATGTGGCGATAAAGCAGGCGCTCCATCGGCGCCGCGGCCGCAACGACCAGCATCACGGCAAGGACGGACGCCGGTATGAATGACAGGCCGAAGAACATCGTCAGCACATGCGCGATTGCACCGCCGATCAGCGCAAAACCGCCATGCGCGAGATTGATGACGCGCATCAAGCCCATCGTGATGGAAAGACCGACGGAAATCATGAAGAGGATCATTCCGTAGGCCACACCATCGACAAGGATGCTTAAGAGGACCGACATTGGCGAGGCCTTTGACAAAACAGGAACAGTTTATGGCGTGGTGGCATCGCCGCCACGCCATCTCGCATCATTGCTCGTAACCGAGATCCGGCACGTTCGGGATCGTTGCGAATTCGCGGTTGACTAGGTGACCGTCCACGCCGCGTTCGACACGCCGGATGTAAACGTTCTGCACCACGTGACGTGAAACCGGATCGATCTTGACGGGACCTCTCGGGCTTTCCCATGCCAGGCCTTTCGCAGCTTCGAGCGCCTTTGCCCCGTCCGACCCAGCGGCCTCGATCATTTTATAGATCAGATGAACGCCATCATAGGCGCCGACGGAGGCCATGTTGGCGCGCGAACCGGGATGGAGCTCGTTCAGTTTTGCGACAAAGCTCTGGTTGAGGGGAGAGTCGTGGGCGTCGGAGTAATGATAGGATGTCACCAGCCCGATTGCCTGATCGCCCAGGGCATCAATGGTCGTTTCATCGGTTTCCCCTGTCCCGTAGAAGGCGATCCCGGCATCCTTCAGGCCATTTTCATTATAGGCCTTGGTGAATGCGAAGGTCGCAGGCCCCGCCGGCAGAAACGTGAAGACCGCATCGGCGCCCGAATTCTTGATGCGTTGCATGAAGGGCGCAAAGTCGGTCGTCTGCAGTGGCATCCTGATGTGCTCGACGATCGCACCACCGTTCTTCTCGAACGCCTTCGAAAAGGCAGTTTCTGCATCAATGCCTGGATTATAGTCCGAGACAGCGGTGACGACCTTTTTCGCACCGTTCTTGGCCGCCCATTCGCCTGCCGGCTGCGAAATCTGCCACAGGGTGAAGCTCGTCCGGAGGAAATAGTCCGACTGCTTGTTTATAGACGATGTTCCCGCATTGAAGATGACCGCGGGCACCTTGGCCTGCTTGATCAGCGGTGCGACCGCGATCGTATTTGGCGTGAAGTCGAAGCCCGCGAGATATTTGACGCCGTCGCGAACCAGAAGCTCCTGGGCCGCGGCCTTGCTGGCGTCGGCGTTCGGACCGCCGACATCCTTGTAGATGAACTCGACCTTATGGCCCGCAATCTCATCCCCGTGTTCGGCCAAGTAGACATCGATGGCCTCGCGGAATTGCTTTCCCCAGATGGCGTTGGGACCGGAAAACGTCGCTATGACGCCGACCTTTATGGTGTCGGCGGCCGCGGCATCGCTCCAGACGCCGGTTGCGGCGGCCAGCGCCGCACAGAGCGTCCATTTTATCAGTTTCATTGTTGCTCCTCCCCGCCGGCGAAGCGGCCGGCACGCAACTTGGCGCGCGCTGCACCAAGAATCTCCTCCAACAAAAGTTAGTGCGGACTCCGTACTATTTGTCAATGACCGCCTCATTACGAGGCACGGGTTCAAAAGTTGCGCTGTCGAATCGGAACTACTGCGCCTACAACAGTCCGCCCCCCGATCAACAGTGCCGGCAACCTCCCATACCCCCTCGAATTATGGTCCATTTACCTGACCACTTTCCGGAGGATCGTGGCCTCAACCGCGGCTAGGGTAGCGTGTGATCCAGTCCACCGTTTTGGCAATGCCTCCGAAAGGATAGAGATGAAGGCGCACATCACCGTAGGCGGGATCGGCGAATGCCCTTGTATAGTCCTCGATCAGGCGGTCCGGCCCGGTGCTTGTCAGCAACTGCGTCAGGGAAAGGCCGTATTTTCGCAAGACCGCCGTCGAGGCCGAGACACCGCAAAGCGTAGCGAACCGCAAAAGCGTCTTGACGCTCGCCGGACCTGGAATCCCGATCCGGATCGGCACGTCGACCCCCTCACGACGAAGCCTTGCAATCCAGTTCAGAACGGGCTCGGAGGCGAAGGTGAATTGCGTGGTGATCGACCAATCGAACCCCGCCCCCTCCAACAACGCGCGCTTTTGCGCGAGCGCGGCATCCAGTGTTTGGCTATCCTGAAGAGGGTGACCTTCCGGGTGCCCCGCGACGGAGACATGCCTGATGCCATACTGTTCCAGGATCCGGCTGCGCAAGATCGACGCGCTGTCAGGGTATGGCCCATTGGGCGGATCCGCGTCGCCGGCAAGCACCAGAACCCTTGTTACCCGCCCGTGCTCTGACCAGCCTGAAATGAGATCGACGAGCTCGGCCTCCGAAGCCAATTGCCGGGCGGCAATATGCGGCATGGGTTCGTATCCGGCATCGCGCACCGCTTTCGCGGCCGCGATGCGATGCGAATGCTGTTCGGTTGCCAGGAATGGCACGGAGACGATCGTCCTCGCCGGGATATAGGCTGCGAGAGCGACGAGTTGCGGCGCATCTTTGGCGGTAACCTCGAGCGAGAACCGATCGAGGACATCGACATTAATGCTCTGGCACGACACTGCATTTGACGTCATCAAAAGGACTCCTGCCCCTTCGCCGGTTGGCAAACGAGGGTTTCGCGGTCACTGAGAATTAGAAGCTGGGAGATGACCCCGACCGATCGGACCGGTCACCTCGTTTGCGCAAGTCGCTTAAGCGATCGCCGCCCGTTTCAGCTTCTGAACGGAGCTGGCATAGGGGACGGGCGCCACGGTCGCGCGCACCTTGAATTGCGTATGTCGTTCGACATGCGGCTTTCGCGACCCGCCGCCGGGCTCCCCCCAAACCAGCACGACTTCCATACCAGGTGTACTGCTTTGCGCTTCGAGCATCGCGAGAGACAGCATTGCTCCCTCGTTGTTGCTGTAGCCGCAATGGCATGAATGACCGACGATTTGCCCGTCCAGACTGCGGACCTCGTCAAATTGCGGCCAACCGTAATAGGCGACGGGGAAGTCAAGCGCTTTGTATCGCGGTCCGTCACCGAACTGCGAGGCGAAGATCGCAGCAACGTCATCGGGATTCCAGACGAGGGTGACCTTGTTGCGGCGCTTGTCGGCCGGAAAAGCCTCCAGGGCTTCACGTCCGATGAAATCATGGTCGAACTTCAGGATGTGGCCGTAACCGAGGTCCCAAGGGGTGACATAGTAGTCCTCGATATTGTCGGAGAGGAAGCTGCCACCGAGTTGTGCATTCGCCTCCCAGCCGTTGCCGGAGAGCCATTCGCGGAAATCCCGCAGTTCCTCGCCGGTATAGATGCCCGGCAGGGGATAGGGCATCCAGCCGAATTCGAAGATCGTGCTGAAATAGGTCTTCGTGCCGCCTTGCTTGAGGCCATACTTCTCGCCCGCAGCAAGGAAGGCTGACCGGACCTTGCCCATATCCTCGTAGGGACCCGAGAGTTCGGCGCCGAGATGACCCGCCATGCCGTGGCGAAGAACGAGAACCTCGCAGCCGGCGATTTTGACCTTGGCCGTGCGAAAGAACGCGATCTCGGGTGCGCCGCCTTCCACGACATCCTGAAAGATGTGCCCTGCGTTCGGTCCTTCCAGTTGGAAGCGATAGAACCATCTTTTGCCCTTCGGATTATAAGGGGTCGGATCGTCGCGCTCAATGGTGACGTTGTAGTTGCCGCGCTCTGCGGTGTACTGAACCCAATTGAGGACGGGCATGCCGCTGATCAGTTCGAAGGTCTCCTCCCCGAGCCGGTAGACGACACAATCTCCAATCACATGACCGCGAGGCGTGCAGGCTACGAACTGCTTGGCCCGGTCGGTCGTGAAATTGGCAAGACTGTTGATGCCGACCCGCTCAAGCAGCTTGAGTGCATCCGGTCCCTTGAGCATCAATTCCGGCATGTGATGCGACTGGTCGAACAGGATCGCTGTCTCGCGCCACGCCCGCTGCTCATCGCGCCAGTTGGTGAATTCCGGCGGAATGAAAGCCGCCGTCAGGCCCGTGCGCGCCCGATAATGGGGCGCGAGAGTATCGTTGAAAAAGTAATCGACGAGGTTTGGTTTCCCATCGATCAGATTCTGCAGCGATGTGCCGCCGTTCGCCTTTACCATGATGCGAGTATCCTCCCCGCCAGTTTGAAATTTCCGCTGCGACAGCTTTGTCGCGAAATCGATCCAATTCCTCCACACCATCAACAGAACACAGCATGACGCGCATGATCGTTTAATGTAGCTTTCCGCCGAAACGCCACTGAAGCGTTCCTCCTCAACTGGCAGTGCCATCTTGCCAATTCATTTTAGTTCGGATACCTGACCATATAGTCGCGGTTTGACGCCTGTCAACCGAATTGATGCGAGGTCCTTAAAAATGTGGCGGCAAGCTCTTACCGACGGGACGGATCGCATCTATCGTCTAGGCGTACGGGGTTAGGAACAGGGCATGATTTTACGAAACGCATGGCGGCGCAACAATATCGGCCGCCGCATGAACGAGGCGGTCAGGCTATTTGAGAGCCGCATCATCGAGCATTTGAAGGAAAACGGCCATGACGAGCTCACGGCTGCCCATATCAATCTCACCCGGAATCTCGACGAAGACGGCACGCGCCTTACGGAACTGGCGAGAAGGGCCTCATTGACCAAGCAGTCGATGAGCGAATTGGTCGATCAGGTTGAACAGACCGGGCTCATCGAAAAGCGCCGCGACCCGACCGATGGCAGGGCCAAGCTCGTCTGCTTTACTGAAACGGGCATGGAGTGGCTGGAAGCTTTCCACCAAAGCCTCGAAGTCGCTGAAAAGGAAATGCGACAACAGTTGGGTCCGGCGCTGGTCGATCTGCTGATCGAGGCCCTCGGAAAATACGTGGACGGCCAGGATCAACGCAGCACGACTGAATAGCCAGTTGACATTGGTCCGGTTTCCTTACTAATTTCCTAGGGCGGAGATTTGGGAGAGATGCCGTGAACGATGAAACTTTCGACGTCGCGATTGCCGGCGGCGGTCCTTTCGGGTTGATGATCGCCAACGAGCTCGGTCGCCGCGGCGTGTCGGTGATCCTGTTCGATGAAAAATCGTCGACCGCCTTCAACCCGCAGGCCAATGCAACGCAGGCGCGAACCATGGAGCATTTCCGCCGCCTTGGCTTTGCCGAGGAGGTTCGCGCGCTTGGCTTGCCAGAGGACTTTCCAACCGACATTGCCTATTTTACCCGCTACGCGCATTGCGAGCTCGCGCGTTTTCGCCTTCCGTCTGCCAGGCAAGCCCGTGAGAAGGTCGCGACCATGTCGGGATCCTGGAGTGCTGCCGAACTGCCGCACCGGGTTTCGCAAAAATTTGTCGAGCAGGTCCTGCGCCGCCAGGCGGAAGCCTTGGAGAATGTCGAGGTTCATTACGGCTGGTCGGTCTCGTGTTTTGAAGACACGGGAGAAAAGGTTCTTGTCCAGGCAAAAGACGTCGAGAGCGGCACAGAGCGCACGGTTCGCAGCAAGTACTTCATTGGCGCGGACGGCGCAAAAAGCGCAGTGCGCAAATCTCTTGGCATTCGCTACGAAGGGGACGGCGGCGCGATTCGGGATTTCTTCGGTGGTCGCATGTTTGCCCTGTACCTAAGGTGCCCGCAATTCTACGAAGTCGTGCCCTTTGCACCGGCATGGATGAACGTGACGTTCAACCCCGACAGACGCGCTTTCATGGCCGCGGTCGATGGAAAGGGCGAATTTGCCTTTCACACGCAGTTGCGTCAGGGAGAGACGGATGCCGATATCTCCGACAGCCAAGCAATCGCGATGTTCCAGGCCGCCGTCGGCTTTCCCGTCGAAGCAGAGATCTTGTCGCGCGGGACGTGGATGGCCGGCTACGCGCTTGTGGCCGAGAAGTTCGGCTCGGGGCGGGTCTTTCTTGGTGGAGACGCCGTCCACCTGTTCACACCTGCTGGGGGCCTTGGCTACAACACGGCCGTCGACGACGCGGTCAATCTCGGCTGGAAGATTGCCGCAGTCGTCAAGGGAATTGCTCCGCAGTCCCTGCTTGAGACCTACGAGATGGAGCGGCGCCCGATGGCGCTGCGCAATACAGGCTTTGCCAAGCGGTTCGCAGAATCGATCGGAAACTACGCACCGCAAGCTGATCTCGAGGCAGACACCGAACGCGGAGAAGCGGCACGGCGGGCGGCAGGCGCCTATCTGGAGGCGCATGGCCGGGCAGAGTTCAACATTCCCGGCATCACTTTCGGTTCACGCTACGATCATTCACCGGCCATCCTCACCGACGCGCTGCAGCCGCAAGAAGACGCGCCTGACGTCTACCTTCCGACAGCGGCCCCGGGCGGCAGGGCACCCCATGCCTGGTTGGAAAGCGGCGTCTCCTTGTATGACCTGTTCGGCTTCGAATGGAGTTTGCTTAGATTTTCCCGATCCTCATCGCCCGGTGACGCTCTGATCGCTGCTGCCAGAGCCGCGGGCATGGATCTCACCGTCGTCGATCTTGATCGAGCGGATATATCTTCATTCTACGAAGAGCCTCTCGTCCTCGTGAGGCCCGATCAGATCGTTGCCTGGCGCGGGCGTGACGACCATCATGCAGAGGCAATCATTGCGACGGTGCTCGGATACAAGGTGGAAGAAAGCCGCCGCTGGGCGGGATGAAGAGCTCGCGCTGAGGTCGCCGCCGCTTTCTCGAGTGGCTTTGATCGCATGCAGCCACGGATGCGGTCAGCTCAATGTCTTGAAGCCGGGATCGCCGGCCGGTCCCTCTTTCAGACGACTGATCAGACCATGGATGTCGACCAGCACCCAGAGATCTCCTGTGCGTTCGACTGCCCCTGTGAGGCGCGACCGCTCCTGCAGCCTCGGAGCGATTGGCGCATATCGGATGCGCGGAGGTTGTTGTTGCCGCACGGTCGGCCGCGACGTGCCTTCCCGGGCCGCCGCGATGCTGAAGTCGGTTCTTGAGATCGTGCCGGCTCAAAGGCTTGCTTGCCATTTCCACGACATGTCCGGCATGGCACTTGCCAATGTCGATATGGCACTCGAAGATGGAATTCGCATCTTCGACAGCGCGGCGGGCGGGGTTGGCGGACGCCCCTATGCACCGGGCGCCGCCGGCAATCTGCCACCGGGCAACTCGTAAGACATCTTTCCGCCCTCGGCTATCAGCACGGAGTTGATCTTGCTGCTCGCGCGCGCTGAGGCCTTGCAAAAGGGCTTAGCCCCTCCCCAGACGATGTTTGAACGTGTAGCAAATTCTGCTTGCCCGTGGTCCTGCCACAAGGCCGTCCCGTCAAGCTGCACGCCGTGATAACCACCTCGCGAACAAAAGAGAGAGATTATCGATGTGCGGATAGGGCGTTCACGTCACATCCTTCACCGGCCGTCTCGGACGTACAAATGATTCACGGCTGCGGCGACGCGCTGGCGCGCCTCGTCGCTGAGCGGTAGAACCGGACGTGGGGGATCGACTTTGCACAGGTCGAGTAGTTCGGCGATGACATACATTACCCGGAAGCTGCCGAACTCCTTGAACAGCGCCCAAAGCGGCTCAAAGGCTGCGTCGATCTGCTTTGCCCTATCCGCGTCCCCGGCCTGAGCCGCGCGCGTCAACGCAAGCGTCTCCGCCGGGAACAGTCCCGCCACGACCGAGTACCATGCATCTCCCCCTGCCAGGAGCGAAGACGAGCCACCCCAATCGCCGCTGTAGCCGATGTGAAAATCGGAGGGCGTCGTCGCCCGGATTGCGCTCAATTCTGTCGCATAGTCTTCGTCGGACGGAAGCGGCATTTTGATGCCAGCGATGTTTGGAATGTTCGACAGCCGGGAGATGAGGTCGCGCGAAAATGTAAACCGGGTCGTCCCCGGATTGTTGTAGATCGAAAGCGGTAGTTGCCCTGCGCCAGCGACCGCTGCGAAGTGTTCGTAGACCTCCGGGTCGCGCAACGGGACGTAGGAGACCGGTGCCAAAAGCAGGCCGTCCGCTCCTGACGCCTTTACGTCCCGTGCAAGCGCCTGCGCCTCGCTGGTTCGTAGCGCCCCGACACCGACAATGATCGGGATTTCGCCGCCGACGGCTTCGACCGCCGTCTCGACGGCTCGTCGCCGCTCCTCACGCGACAAAAATGCATAGGCACCCGTACTGCCAAGCAGTCCGACGGAGTCGGCCTTGGCGTCCTTGATGCGCAACAGAATGCGGGCGAGAGCCGCGGTGTCCACCCGGCCCGACGGGTCGGCCGGTGTGATGGGGAATGCGGACAGACCTTCAAACAGCGACATGACGACGCCCTTTCAAATTCGCGACAGAAGAAGTTTCACGCCGGCAAGGCCGAACGAGAGTGCTAGCGTCCCTTCGATCCACCGTCGCACGCGGCGGTAGAGCCGAACCATGGGGCCGGTCGAAAAGAGGACGGCGTATCCGCAGAAGATCGAGACGCTGAGCACAGCGCAACCGGCCAGAATGACGACGACCGTCGCGGTGGACGCCCCACGCCCAAGGCCAAGGGTCATTAGCGCGATCCAGGCGAGGATGGATTTCGGGTTCATGAGATGCATCAGCAGGCCCCGTCGGTAGAGCGCCGGCATCGATGGTGGCACGCGATCGTCCTCGACCGCCGTCGGCTTGTCCGGTGAGGCGGCCGATTTCGCAGCCTTGAGCGCCAGGAAGATAAGGTAGAGCCCGCCGAAGATCTGCAGGGCAACAAGCGCGCCGGGAAAGGTCTTCAAAACAGCCGACACGCCGGTCGCAGCCATGAGGCCCCAGAAGATGGAACCGCTGACGACGCCCGACGCCAAGGCGAGCGCTGCTTTACGGCCATCGTGCATCGCCACGCCCATGATGCGCATGTTGCTCGGCCCCGGGCTTCCCGCAGCGATGACATAGGCCGTGAAGACGATGAGAAGCTGATGGATATCGGCCGGCATGAATGGATCCACTTCGCGTTGGAGAGCGATTGCTCGAGCGCCTGAATACGCCGTTCTTCTAGCCAAGCCGAAGCGCCAGTTTCGAAGGATTTTTCTGGGCCAGTCAGACCTTGCTGCAACTAAAGGGTAAGGACGCTATAAAGCAGCTTCACCCCATCGGCGATCTTGCGCGCCTCGATCGACGCATAACCGAACACGAAGCCGGCGCGTCGCTCGGTGTCGCAGGAAAAGAGGCGGGATATCGGGTAGATACCAATGCCGGCCTCTCGGGCAGTCGCTGCAAGCCCTGACTCTTCGCGCCGACCGATACTGTTGAACCAGACGACGACGTGAAGGCCAGCCGACGTGCCGACGATCTCGACCTTGTCACTGAAGGTCTGCTGCATCGCGTCGAGGAACGCAGTCCGTCTCACCGAATTCAACCGCCGCATCTTGCGCACGTGCCGCTCATAGGCACCAGTTTCGATTAGGGACGCCAGCGCCTCCTGCTCAAAGGTTGCGCCATGGCGGTCGGTGATCTGCTTGCAGCGCACGAATGGCTCGACAAGCGCTTCAGGCAAAACGAGGTAGCCAAGCCGCAAGGTTGGCGACAGCGTCTTGGAGACGGTCCCGATGTAGATGACGCGATCGCGCCCCGAAAGATAAAGCGGCGGTATCGGGCGCACGTCGTAGCGATACTCGCCGTCGTAGTCGTCCTCGATAACGTGGGCGTCGGCAGCTTCCGCCCATTCGACCAATTGCCTGCGTCGACCGACCGAAAGCACGCCGCCCAAGGGAAACTGGTGGCTCGGCGTCACGAAGGCCAGAGCGTGACTGAGAGGATCGGGAAGCCGATCGGTCTTCAGGCCATCGTCGTCGCAGGCAACAGGCGTCGCTTGCGCTCCGAGCGTTACAAAGACGTTCCTAGCCATGGCATAACAAGGCTCCTCGATCAGAACACGGTCGCCGGGGTTGAGCAAAGCGCGCGCGCAAAGGTCGAGCGCCTGTTGCGAACCGTTGGTGACGACGATCTGCTCAGCCTGGCAGCGGATGCCGCGTGCCCGCCAAAGATATCCTTGCAGTGCCTGACGCAGCACTGGACTTCCTGCCGGGTGGCCGTAGCCAAGCCGCGCGCGCCGGGCGATAACCGCTGCCGTGAGCGCTTTTCGCCAGAGAAGCTTCGGAAAATCGTCGGGCGCGACATCGCCGTATCGGAAATCGTATTTGAGGTCCGCGGTCCCCGGCAAATGGGGAAGCAGGTCCATGGCGCGCATCGCGTAGGCGGAGAGCGTCTTCACCGATCCGCCCGGCCTTTGTGTGGGCGGGGCAATCGGGTTTGGCGCGTTTCGCGCAACGGTTGCCTTCGCGCCCTGGCGCACGGAGACATACCCTTCCGATATCAGCTGTTCGAAGGCTGCCGTGACCGTGGTTCTCGAAACGCCGAATTCTTCCGCCAGGGTTCGTGTCGATGGGAGGCGATCGCCTGGCAGATAGACACCCCCTGCAATCTGCTCGCGCAGCCCGAGATAAATACTTCTTGCTGTCCCGGCTTTCGGCACGTCCCCCCCAACTGGACCAGAGCGGTTCTCAGAAACTGGCACTCCAAGTCAGGCCAGTTGCCTGCGATAAGGCTCTCAAGTCAAGGGAGAAGCGATATGTACACGCCATCCGCCTTCGTCGTTGAGGACAAAGCCGAAGTCTACGAGATGATAAAGCAATGTCATCTGGCCAGTTTCATAACGGCAACGCCTGCCGGGCCGATGGCTACGCCCCTGCCCATGCTCCTGGAGGAGAGCGAAGGTGGGCTGGGGGTCCTTTATGGGCATTTGGCAAGACCGAACCCGCATTGGGAATGCTCGGCGATCGGCGAGGCGCTGGCGGTGTTCATGGGTCCCGACGCCTATGTCACGCCCTCCTGGTATCCTTCGAAGGCGGAGCATGGCAAGGTCGTGCCGACCTGGAACTACACATCCGTTCAGGTGTCTGGTCCGGCGGAGTTTTTCCACGACGCCGACCGGCTTCTGGACGTGGTCGGCCGATTGACCCGGCGTCACGAAGCCGATCGGGCATCCCCCTGGGCGGTGACGGATGCCCCGCAAAATTATATCAGTGCACAGCTTCGGGGAATCGTGGGCATTCGCATGCCCATCAGCAAAATCGCCGGCAAGCGGAAAATGAGCCAGAACCGGTCGGAAGCCGACCGGCAAGGTGTCAGGGCGGGGCTGATCGAACGCCAGCGGATGCACGACCCTGCCGTTGCAGCATTGGTTCCCGGCTAAACGACGCGACAGCGGCCTGCAATACGTGACGACACAGAAAGAAGCCATAAAATCCGCATGACCAAAAACGTGTTGAACGATGATGATGGCGACGAGGCCGGCTTCGATCTTGGATTTGCCACGCGAGCCATCCGAGGGGACCGGGAAACCATGCTTGCTTCGGCACGCATGCACGGGGCAAACCCTCTTTGCGGCCGTTTGATTGATGATCAGGACTGCATCAGGTCGTCTTCCGGCAAACAGGACAACCCCTCTATCGCCGCCAACGCGGGACTGGCCGCAAGCCTTACAGGCCTTGAGGGGGCCGAAGCCGGTCTAATCTTCGGCTCGGGGCTTGCAGCCCTCACCGCCCTCTTTCGGGCGACAACATCACCGGGCGACCGCGTCCTCGTGCAGAAATCCGCCTGCACGGCGACCTCCGAGCTGATACAGGCGACGCTTGCCAGCATTGGGGTGGATATGGCCGTCGTGGACTTTGCCGCGGGCCACAATCTGCGGGACGCACTCAACGGCCGCACCCGGGTCATCTATCTCGAGACACCCAGCAATCCTTTGAATAGCATCGTCGATATCACCGCTGTGTCGGTGCAAGCGCACGGGCACGGACTCGTGGTCGCCGTGGATAACACATTCGCGTCGCCGGTGCTTCAACGACCGATTGAACATGGCGCAGATGTCGTCTTCCATTCCTTTGCAAAATACATCAACGGTCATGGCGATGCGATGGGCGGCGGCATTTTCGGCGGCCGTGAACTGATCCTGCGCACACAGGCGGTCGCAACAGGCGCCGCCAACAGGCAGACCGGTCTCAATGTCGATGCGGCGCATCTAATCCAGCGCGGTCTCAAGACGCTGGCGCTTCGTATGGAAAAGCACAGTCTGTCAGCCCATGCGATTGCCCTGACGCTGGAGTCGCATCCGGCCGTAAAATGGGTCCGCTATCCCTTCCTGGCGTCCCATCCGGACGCAGCGACAGCGAAGCGCCAGATGTCTGCGGGCTCGGGTATGATTGCATTTGGCCTCAAGGCTGGCGACACCGTAACTCGCCAGGTCGTCGAACGCCTTCGCCTCTTCACCGCCTCCGTCTCGGCTGGCGAGGTGGGAAGTCTCGTTTGCACTTCCGCCGATCTATCCAGCGCCCGTCACATTTCGCTTCAGGGGTCAGAGCTTTGCGAGACGCTCGGACAAGATGTTGTCCGGTTGTCCATCGGTCTCGAAGACGCCGAGGACCTTGTCGAAGATCTCTGGGGCGCCCTTTCCGGCCTTTGAACGACCAATTCTCATTCTTATCTAGGATAGGCCTTTCACGTGACGCAGCACCCTGACTTCAGTCCCATCCGCGAAAAGCTCGTCGAATTCCGACGCCACCTCCACAGTATACCGGAAATCGGGCTTTCGGAGATCAAGACGCCAGCCTTCATTGCCGAGCAACTGGAATCCTGGGGCTACACGGTTCACCGGAAAATTGCGACGACAGGGCTCGTGGCAAGCCTCGAACGGGGCCGGCCGCGGAAGGCGATCGGATTTCGGGCGGACTTCGATGCGCTCCCGATCACCGAAGAGACGGGTCTGCCCTATGCCAGCCAGCATCCGGGCACCATGCATGCCTGCGGCCATGACGGCCATACGACGATGCTGCTCGGGGCGGCATGGGCTTTGGCGCAAGACCGCGCTTTCAAGGGAACCGTGCACTTCATTTTCCAACCTGCCGAAGAAAATCTCGGCGGGGCGAAGTTGATGATCGATGACGGACTGTTTGCCAGATTTCCCTGCCAGCGCATCTTCGCCCTTCACAACCTGCCGGGGCTGGAGGTCGGCCAATTCGCCTCGCGCGCCGGCGCAATCGCCGCATCGATCGATGTCGTGACAATAGTGGTCAAGGGCAGAGGTGGGCATGGCGCACTGCCGGAAACGACTATTGATCCCGTCGTCGTCGGCTCAAGCATTGTTATGGCGCTCCAAACACTGGTCTCGCGAAACGTGTCGCCTCACGAGCGATCGGTGGTCACGGTCGGCTCGTTCAGAGCGGGGTCAGCCGCAAACATCATACCGGACGTCGCGGTGCTGAATGTCAGCATGCGCACGACCAATGCTGATGTCAGGGCAGAGCTCCAAAGGCGCATCGAAGACGTCGCGACCTTTCAGGCGAGGAGTTTCAAGGCCGAGGTCGGCTTTACCTGGGAGGTCGGCTACCCCGCCACGATCAATGCCGCCGCTGAGGTCGACCGGGCGGCGGCGTCCATCTCAAGGCATTTCGGCTCGGATGCGTTTACCCGGCTCGACGCGCCGATGATGTTCAGCGAGGACTTCTCATTCATGCTGGAGCGCGTCCCGGGCGCCTATATCCTGATTGGTAACGGCGACAGTTCAGGCCTGCATTCGGCGACCTACGATTTCAACGACGGGATCCTCGAGCGCGGCGCGGCGCTGTTTTATCACCTGGCGAAAGACGCTAATGGCCCTGGCGACGGGAGCGCAGAGGTCGCTTGATCCCCTTGCCGACGAAGGACAATCCGCTGCAGGGTCCGCCATCGCTTGCTCCAGCGGAAGCGAAGGCAGGCATTGGCAGGACGTGCGCCGCCTACAGGCCGACGCGGCTTCGCGGGCGCTGCAGCTCGGCGACCGCCATGACGAAGCGCAGTTCCCCGTCCCCCCGATTGAGGTATGCATGCGGGCTTTCTGTGCGCGCAAGCACCGACGAGCCGGCCTGGACGACCTGTTCTGTCTCCTCAAGCCGGAAGGTCAACTCCCCGACCTCGACGTTCAGAAGTTCGAGCGTGCCGGGAGAATGGCCGGGCGATTCGAACGCCTCGCCGGGAAAGATCGACCAGCGCCAAAGCTCGATCTCGTCAGGACCGTTGGTGCCGACCAGAAGCGTCGCACTGCCGCCGTTCGGGCCACGCCACAGCGTCGAGGCGTCTTCGGGGGGCACGATGCGGACGGGCACGCTGGAGGCGACGCCGACGAAATCGGCGACGGAAACACCGAGCGCGGTTGCCGCACGACACAGCGTGGCGATGCTGGGATTAGCCGTGCCCTTCTCGATTTCGACCAGCATGCCCTTGCTGACGCCGGATCGCCGCGACAGCTCGTCCAGCGAAAAACCGCTGTCGCGCCGAAAGAGCTTGAGGTTTTGCGAGACTGTCGCACTGACACGCTCGACATCATCGACCGCTGTGGTCGGTATATTGACTTTCTTTTCCATGGTCAGTATTATAGACTAAATCGGTCAATGAGAGCTAGTGGGTGAATATGGATTTTGTCATCATCGACAAGGAGATCGCGGCGATCGCGCCGGATTTTCGGGCAATCAGCATTCTAGTGGATGCGACCAATGCTACATCAGGCACGATGGCCCGACAGGTTCTGGAAGAGGCCTGCGATTTCGTCCGCAACGGCGGCCCCCCATGGAGCAAGGCCCACCTCGCCAGCTGGGCCGACGTCTATGCGAAGTTCGGCGCAAAGCCCAACAGGACGCCGTGCTCGGCACAGGCGCTGCGGAAACGGGTGGAGAAGGACGGGCAGATCCCGGCGATCAATCCACTTGTCGACCTCTACAACGCCGTCAGCCTGCGCTACGCGATCCCGGTTGGCGGCGAAAATTTCGAGGCCTATGTCGGAAACCCGCGTCTGACGGTGGCTGATGGAACCGAGGAATTCGACACGGTCATGAACGGCGAGCGGGTCATCGAGAACCCTGCAAAGGGCGAGGTCGTCTGGAGAGACGATCACGGCGTAACGTGCCGCCGGTGGAATTGGCGGCAGGGGACCCGAACGCGCCTGGACGCCGTGGGCGGCCGGATGTGGTTCATTCTCGAAAGCCTTGGAACGATGTCCGAGGAAGCGCTGGATGGGGCAGCAGACATGCTGGTTGGCGGTCTCCGTCAACTGGCGCCGGGATGTGAGGTCCTGAGGCAGAAAGTCAGCGCCGCCTGATCGCAGCCGCCTGAACCCCGAAAGGGTCCGGACGAAATCACCTGCGGCGCCAAGCCGGCGGAACGGCTGCCTCTGGGCGACGACCAACGAAAGACGACACGTTTTTGCGTCGCGCAACGCGCGATGGCGGAGCTATGCCTGCGGAGGAGCAGGTGCCGCCGCATATCATTTGGAGGATATTATGCGTCTAGAAGCCAGGCCTGCTCTCGTCGTCAAGGACGTCCACAAGAGTTACGGGACGCTCAAGGTCCTGAAGGGCATTTCGCTTGAGGCCGCCAAAGGCGATGTCGTCTCGATCATCGGGTCGTCAGGCTCGGGCAAGAGCACGTTTCTCCGCTGCATCAACTTCCTCGAAATTCCCGATCAGGGAAGCTTCCATATCAACGGGGAGGATGTGGAATTCCGCACCGGCCGCGATGGGAAATCCCACCCATCGAACCCGCGGCAGATCGAACGCCTGCGCAGTGGTCTCGGCATGGTGTTCCAGAGCTTCAACCTCTGGCCGCACATGACAATTCTTCAGAATGTCATCGAAGCGCCGGTGCATGTGCTGAAGGTCGAGCGGAAGGCTGCAATCGAGAAAGCCGAGGCGCTGCTTGCCAAGGTCGGTCTCTACGAGAAACGCGAATCCTATCCGGCATTTCTCTCCGGCGGCCAACAGCAGCGCGCCTCGATTGCCCGCGCGCTTTGTGTCGACCCCGCTGTGATGCTCTTCGACGAGCCGACGTCCGCCCTTGATCCCGAGCTCGTCGGCGAAGTGCTCAAGGTCATCCGCAGTTTGGCGGAAGAAGGCCGCACGATGATCATGGTGACCCATGAGATGAAGTTTGCACGCGACGTCTCCACGCGCGTCATGTTTTTGCACCAGGGCCAGGTGGAGGAAGTCGGTCCTCCCTCCCAGGTCTTCGGGGCACCCACGAGCGCTCGCTGCAAGGAGTTTATTGCAGCTGGTTCGCACTGACCCAAACCCAACAGCAACAGGGGAACTGATATGAAGCACTGGGGTAAAGCACTGATCCTGGCAGCAACGATGCTTGCCACAAACGCACATGCCGAAATCCGTTTCGGCATCGTCAACGAAGCCTATCCGCCCTACACCACCAAGGACGCATCCGGAAAATCGGTCGGTTGGGAGATCGACCTCATGGATGCCGTCTGCGAAGAGCTCAAGGAAAAATGCACAATCGTGGACGTCGCATGGGACGGCCTGATCCCGGCTCTGGAGAGCAACAAAATTGACGTCATCTGGTCTTCGATGTCGATTACCGACGAGCGAAAGAAGCG
The DNA here is from genome assembly GCF_025847205.1 of Pararhizobium sp. YC-54. GTDB lineage: Bacteria > Pseudomonadota > Alphaproteobacteria > Rhizobiales > Rhizobiaceae > Pararhizobium. The sequence continues at coordinate 86,227 of NZ_JAOYTH010000007.1, forward strand.
CATCGATTTCACCGACAAATACTACTCGTCTTTAGCAAGCATTGTCGGGCCGAAGGACGGCGTCCTTGGTGTTGATCCCGAGCAATTGAAAGGCAAGACCGTCGGGATCGCTGTTTCGACGACACAGTCGGCATATTTCAAGAAGCATTTCGCAGACATTGCGACCGAGAAGAGCTATGCGACGGTCGATGAAGCCTACCAGGACCTGTCCGCGGGCCGGATCGACTACAGCTTCTCCGACACGGGTCCGCTGAAGGAATTCTTGAAGACCGACCTCGGGAAAGAATGCTGTGAGTTCAAGGGAACCGTGCCTGCCGATGATGCCGTCCTCGGGGCCGGTGTCGGCGGAGGGATCCGCAAAGGCGACGACGAACTCCGCGAAAAGCTGAACGGAGCCATCAAGGCCATCCGCGCGAACGGCAAATACGCTGAGTTCAACAAAAAGTACTTCGACTACGACCCCTATTGATCCCTGGAACGTGCCCGGCTTGCCGATTTAACGGTAAGCCGGGCACCAGGCCTGGAAGGCTTCCATGAATTCCTCCAATTCAATATTCCAACTACTGTCTATCACCCCTCCCGGGTGGGGCGGTGTATTATTGACGGGCGCGCTTGCGACGCTCCTCATTTCCTTTGGGGCCTATCTCGTAGGGATGGCACTGGGCTTGTTCGGGGCTCTCGGAAAACTTGGCGGAGTTGGCCCTATCCGCCTCGCCTTAAACTTCTACACGACCGTGGTGCGCGCGGTCCCGGAGCTCGTCCTCATTGTGGCTCTATACTATGCCGGCACTGATGGCCTCAACCGCGTTCTGTCTTGGGCCGGTATCGGCCCCGTAGAGGTCAACGGCCTCGTTGCCGCCATCGCAGTACTGGGTTTCGTGCAAGGGGCATACATGACCGAGGTACTGCGAGGAGCCATACTCTCGATCCCTGTCGGCCAACTCGAGGCGGCAAAGGCTTTCGGCATGCGCCCGGCTTTGCGCTTTCGGCGCATCATCCTGCCGTCGCTGATCCCCAATGCGCTGCCGGGATTTGCCAATCTATGGCTCTCGGTCATCAAGGACAGCGCGCTGATTGCCGTCGTCGGTTATCAGGAACTGGCTCTTGCCGCCCGTGTCGCGGCGAGCAACACTAAGCAGTATATGCTGTTTTTCCTCGCCGCGGCCGCGCTTTATCTCGCCATCACCATCATCTCTAATCTTCTGTTTTCTGCGCTCGAAGCCCACTTCCGCCGCGGCCAGCGACCCATACACTAGGAGGCCGACATGGATTTCAGTTGGATCATCCCCTACCGGGAGTTACTGCTAAACGGCGCGCTCTTGACGTGCATGTTGCTTGTGATCTCGGTCGTGCTCGGTTTCGCTATCGCAATTTTTCTCGCAATCGCCCAGGTCGGCAACAACCCGGTCCTAAGGGTCGCGGCCAAGAGTTACTGCACCTTTTTTCGCGGAACTCCTTTGCTGATCCAGCTGTGGCTGATCTACTACGGTCTCGGGTCCTACCTGCCCTACATACCGGGCCTGAAAGGCAGCTTCCTGTGGCCCTTGATGCGAGAAGGCCTGTTCTTTGCCGCGGTTGCATTGACCCTCAATTTCGCCGCCTATCAAGGCGAGATACTCCGGGGAACGCTTCTGGCAGTTCCCAAAGGCGAACTAGAGGCGGCGCTGGCCGTTGGCATGCGGCCAAGCATGGTACTGCGCAGAATCTGGCTACCAAGGGCCATTCGCATTGGTCTTCCGACGTTTGCCGGAGAAGTCATACTCCAGCTTAAGGCGACACCGATCGTGTTCTCCGTTACCGTTATGGACCTTTACGGAGCCGCATATAAAATCCGCCAGGACACCCTTCTCGTCTACGAGCCTTTGATCCTGGTGGCAGCGTTCTACGTGGCCCTGACATTCCTAATCACCCAAGTCTTCCAGCGTTTAGAGAATGCCGTTCCGGCGCGTCGCTAACCCCGTCCCATGACCACTAACAAGTCGAAAGCGAAAATCATGCCAAAACCTGACAAGCATAATTTTTCATCCCTCTCGTTCGGCACGCTAGCCGTTCACGGTGGCAATGAGATCGATAAGACTTCAGGTGCGATCCGCACTCCGATCGTCATGGCAAACTCCTATGCGCTGCCCTACGATCCGTCGACGATGGATTGGTCCGACACAGAGGAACCTTCCTACACGCGCAACTCCGGACACAACCAGATTTGCCTGCAGCGCAAACTGGCCGCCATGGAGGGCGGGGAAGATGCCGCCGTTTTTGCAACGGGTGTCGCGGCTCTGCATGCCGTTTTCTTCACGTTTCTGAAATCCGGCGATCATGTGATCGTCGGCGATGTAACTTACGAGGCGGTGTGGAGATTGTTCGCAGAACTCCTTCCCCAGCGCTATAACATCGAGGCAACGTTCGTGGATATGGGCAATATGGACGCTGTGCGGGCGGCGGTCCGTCCGAACACCAAACTCATCCACACCGAAACGGTTGCCAATCCCACGACCAAAGTTGCCGATATCGCCTCACTCGTCTCCATCGCGAAGAAGGCAGATGCTCTGCTGTCGGTCGACTCGACCTTCACCCCGCCTCCGTTCTTCCGTCCTCTGGAGCTAGGCGTTGACCTCGTCATCCACTCCCTGACCAAGTACATCAACGGTCATGGCGATGCGATGGGAGGTGTCGTTATCGGCGCCAAGAAGCTCGTTCACCACGTGAAGGCCGATGCCCTCGTCGATCTGGGCGGCACGATTTCCCCCTTCAATGCGTGGCTGATAACTCGCGGTTCCGTGACGCTTCCTCTCAGGCTGAAGCAGCAGTTCTCAACGGCGGAAATCGTAGCCAGATACCTGGACAGCGAGAAGCGCCTCGCTTTCGTCACTTATCCGGGACTTGAAAGCCATGATCAGCACGACCTGGCAAAGGCTCAGTTTGGCGGCAAGGGATATGGGGCAATGATGGCGTTCGCTGTCGATGGCGATCCTCAGACCCAGAACAGGTTTGTCTCCAATCTCAGAGTAATCACGTCCGCAGTTTCACTTGGCCATGACGAGACCCTTATCGTTCATGTCGGTGGCGGCGGCCGCGGTGGTGCAGAGAGATACCCTCTGAATTTCCAGAAATACGGACATCTGCGTCTCTCCATCGGCCTGGAGGACCCTGAAGACCTTGTGGAGGACATCAAGAACGCACTCGACGTTACATTTGCGTGAAACGCTAACGCTCGTCGGCAGGGATCGGTCTCAGCTAGGGGGCCCTCCCTGTCCAACGCGTCAACGATCTGGAAACAAAATATGCATTGGTTCGTGCTCTTCATCGCAGGGCTTCTCGAGGTCGTCTGGGCCTACTCCATGAAAAGATCCGAGGGATTCACAATCCTCGTCCCATCCGCCGTTACAATTGGAGCAATGATCGCCAGCGGCTTGTTACTGTCTTTTGCCATGAGGGTCTTGCCCCTCGGCACAGCGTATACAGTCTGGACAGGCATCGGGGCCGTGGGTTCGTTTGTTGTTGGTTTGAGCGTACTAGGAGAACCCGCCACGCCGATGCGCATCGCATCTGCCGCGCTCATTGTGGCAGGTATCGTCATGATGAAACTGTCGAGCGCATAACGACTAAGATCGAAAGGTAGAATTCGAGCGAGCCATGTATGATGGAAACCCTGCAAATTGACGGATGTAGCACATGTTGAACTACCCGGCTCTTGAGGCCCTTGACGCCATTATACGGCTCGGAAGCTTCGAAAAGGCAGCAGAGGCTCTCGATATATCTGCGTCAGCCATATCCCAGCAGATCGCCAAACTGGAGAAACATGCAGCCACCCGTCTTATAGTCCGAGGGGCACCGTGCCGGGCGACAGATGAAGGGAAGCTGCTGATACAACATCTCGAAAAAGTCCGGTTTATGGAACGTGAACTAGCGAAGTACGCTCCCGCCATTGCTTCATATCTGCCATGACCCGATCGAAACCAAGGCTGGTTGATTGAGAAGTCGCGGATAGACGCCATTTACTCGAGAAATGAGATGAGCTCAGCCGTTCCGGCCACACGGAAATCGCCCACATCGCGCGCGACGGTTTGCATACTTGGCATGCGTCCAGCCGCGGCCCCGATCCGGGCTTACCGGGAACCGCGTTCCTCTTTGCCTGAGAGACCTATGCGTGCGCACCAAGGTAGATCTTTCCGACAACTGGATTGTTTATGATGCTCTGCGCGGTTCCATCAAGCTGGTTCTTGCCCTCTGCCAGAATGTAGCAACGGTCGGAAATCTGCAGCGCTTTATGGGCATTCTGCTCGACTAAGAGCACGCCCACCCCTTGAACGCTGCTGATTTTACGAATGTGATGAAACACATCGTCAGTCGCCTTGGGCGATAGACCCGCGCTTGGTTCGTCCAGCAGGAGAACCGATGGAGACGCCATTAGCGCGCGTCCTAAAGCCACCACTTGTTGTTGACCCCCACTAAGCTTTCCAGCGGTAGCTGACCAATAATCATTCAGTGACGGAAGAATCTCGCGGACTGCCGCCTGGCGGTGTTTGAAGGATCCCGGCACGGCGAACAACCCCATTTTAAGGTTTTCCTCCACGCTCAGCGTTCCGAATACATTGTTGACCTGAGGAACGTAACCGAGGCCCGCTCTCAACCTGTCCCGTGTCGTAGACGATGTGATGTCTGAGCCGTTGAGCCTAATAGTACCTTCAGCTGGCCGTAGCAGGCCCGCAAGGGTCTTCAACAATGTGGATTTCCCGCAGCCATTGGGGCCAATGATCGTCACAATCTCTCCTGCGGACAATGCGAGCCCGACCCCGTGCAAGATTTGCATTTCGCCATATCCCGCCACGAGCCCTTCTGCTGTCAGTACCACGTTGCCGCTCATGCACTAATCCCTCCGAGATAGGCGTCCAACACTTCCTCATTCGACTGAATCTCTGAAGGAGTGCCTGCCGCGATAACGCGGCCACGATCCATCACGATCACTCGCTCGCACAGTTCCATTATGACTGTCATATTGTGTTCGATAATGAGAAGCGTCACTCCGCTTTCATGAACCTTACGCAGAACGGACATAAGGTGGCGAATGAGAGTCGGATTTACTCCGGCTGTCGGCTCGTCCAACAGAAGCATTTTCGGCTTTGCCATGAGGCATCGTGCGAGCTCGAGCAATTTCTTCTGACCGCCAGAGAGACGAACGGCCAGGTGGCCGGCCTTTTCCGAGAGGCCCACAGTCGCCAGGACTTCCCGTGCCGTTTCAACGAGCTTCCGTTCCTCGGCCTTTACCTTCCAGCCTGGAAATATGACCGAAACGAGCCGGTCGCCAGTCTGCCCCGCTGGAACTAGCAATAGGTTTTCGATCACAGTCATGTTTTTTAGTTCGCGGGGAATTTGAAAAGTCCGGCGAAGACCAAGCCTTGCTACATCGTGGCCGGCAAGCGATTCAATTCGGTCGCCACGGAAAACGACCTGACCGCTATCAGCCTTCACAAAGCCGCTGACCAGGTTGAACAGGGTTGATTTCCCCGCACCGTTCGGGCCCACCAATCCTGTTATGCTGCCTTCTCGGACGGAGAAGTCGCAGCCGCTCACCGCTTTAAGGCCGCCGAAGCTACGGGAAAGTGCCTTTATTTCAAGTATCTGACTCATCAAATTCTCCCCGGTCGATACCGAACAATAACGATCGCGATGAGGGCCACGCCGAGCGCGACAAGACGCAACGCCGCGAGTTCCACGCCGTCAACGAAGGTGATGTAGTCCTTCAAAAGCCTCGTTCCTTCCAGAAGCATGGCGACCAGCGCTGTGCTAATCAACGTCGCTGCGCTCGATCCCTGGGTCCCTATAAGAACCGCTGCAAGAACGTAAATGCTAACGTTCGGCCCAAACATATCGGGTGAAATATAGCTCAGGTAGCTTGCGAAAAAAGCCCCTCCGATCCCCGCCAATGCCGCGCCCAACATGAACGCTTGCGCCTTGTAGGAAAGGGATATTTTTCCAACCGATGTCACGACCGTTTCATCTTCGCGTATAGCTCGCAGCGTGCGACCGAAAGGAAGCTTCTCGATCCGACGAGTGAGCGCGAACGCTATGGCCAGTGCAAACGCTGTGATTGTCAGGAAGGCGAGTTCCGATGGAAGTCCTATGGGAAGGTTCGGTCTCGGTATCCCGGCCACACCGTCTGGCCCGCCCGCAAGCCATTTCTCGTTGAGCAAGATCAGTCGCACGAACTCGCTGAACCCCAGGGTGACAATTGCCAGGTAGTCTTCACGAAGCCGAGGGGTGAACATGGCCACCGCCGCTCCGAAAAGGCCACTGACGCAGGCGGATATAGCGAGCGCTAAGATGAAAGGTACGCCGGCTTTCGCCGCGAGCGCGAACGCATATGCTCCAACAGCGAAAAAGGCGACCTGCCCGAGGTTAATCAGTCCGGTCAAACCCCATTGGATGTTCAAACCGAGCGCGACAAAGCCGTAAATTCCTGCGAAAATCGAAATGGCGATAATATATTCGATCACGTTCTGGCTCCTGCGGCTTTGATCAATCCGCTGGGACGAACCAGCAGCACCAACGTCAACACAAGAAACGCCAGGGCGGTCTTGTAACTCGACGGCAGAATAAAGAGGCTGAGTTCCGACGCCAGACCGACCAACAATGCTGCCAGAGCAGCACCCACGACGCTGCCAAGACCGCCCAGGATTGCGACGGCGAACAAAGGAATCAAGACCCTCCAACCCAGCAATGGATTGAGGGAGGTCTCGATCGCGAGTATGATACCGCCTCCCGCGGAAAGGGCGCCAGCCAGAAACAAGACGGCTCCGTACACCCGCTCCGGCTGCACGCCGGTCACAATAGCCAGATCAGGATTTGTGGACGTAGCCCGTACTGCACGACCAAAACTCGTATAGCGCAGAGCGAGGAACACGGCGGCTAGCACCGCGAGGACGACAGCGAGGATCCCTAATTGCACGGGAGTGATGATTATGCCTGCGATGTTGAATGGCCGCATCGGCGCAACCGGGAATTGGAGGTTCCCGTTACCCCAAATAAAACGCACCACGTTCTGAATCACCAACATCAGGCCGAGAGAAAGAAGGACCGGTGGCAACATTCCCGCGCGACGTACGCTTCGAAAGATTGTCTGATCGACTGCGAGCGCAACGAGCCCGGTGCAAACAGCTGCTAGGATACCAGCAAGCCAAATCGGCATCGAGAACCCGCACAGAACGAGCGTCAGGTAAGCTCCCAACGTCATGAACTCGGGGATGGCAAAGCTCGGATACCTTAGTACGCCGTAGATCAATGAAATTGATATGGCGGGTAGGCTCCAAATTGCTGCTGATACCAGGGCAGAGACGAGGTATATGCTAAGTTCCATTCGAGAGTACCTTCGGTTGGGGGCGCTGATCACAGCGCCCCTAAATCGATTGACGGTTCAGAACTTAACCTCGCTGATATTTCCGACAGGAGTGGTCTTCCCGTCTTTGACCTGCGAGACGCGGAAATTGGCTTGCGCGATGTTCCCGTCCTGATCGAAGTCGAGCGGCCCGGAAGCACCGTCGTAGTTGATCCGTTCGCCTTTCCGCAGGGCGGCGATACCCTCTGCAAAGGAGGTCACCTTCGTGCCTTCTGGTCCCGAAACGTCCCGGATCGATTTGTTCAGAGCCGCGCCGTCGGTGGACTTTGCCGCTTCGATTGCCAGCGCCAAGAGGGTAAGTTCGTCATATGCCTGCGCACCAAATGAATAGTAGTGATCCTTGCCGAGGTGTTCCGCTAGGCGCTGGTAGGCGGGAGAGTCTTCGGAGACGCCCTCCTCGACCAAAAGCAAGCCGTCAGCAGCTGGACCCGCGTTCTTGATCAAATCCGCACTTACGGCAAAGCCGGGAACGATAAATCGAGCGGAAGCACCCGACTGATAGGCGGCCTTGAGCACCGCTGTGATGTCTGGCTCATAGCCCGAGATATGAACGAAATCAGGCTGATCCGAAAGTGCGCGGGCTACCTCCGTGATGAAGGTGGTCTGTTCTTCGTTATATGTTACGAAGCTAGTAATCTTGCCGCCACGTTCACTAAACCTCTGCTTGAACGCTTCAACCGTCGTCTGAGTGAATGGCACGTTGAGACCCAAGACAGCGGCTTTCTTCCAGCCCTGCTGCGATGCGTATTCGGCATAGGCCTTGCCGAACAGGAGATCGTCCGGCTCAAGACGGTAAATATTACCCTTTTTCTGGACTTCCGTTATTCTGCTTGCACCGGAATTCGACATGAGAATGATGCCTTTTTCCTGAACGATGGGGGCAACAGCGAGCGTCACACTGCTGGCCCATGTTCCGAAAATCGCTTTTACCTTGTCGACTTCGACCAGCTTGCGGGCTGCGCGCACCGCTGCTTCCGGATTCGTCTCATCATTCTCTTCGATGAGTTTGATCTTCCGACCAAGAGGGCCGCCAGCCGCGTTGATTTCTTCGAGTGCAATCTTGGCGGACGCCAACATCTCTTGGCCGAACGGTCCCCCAGAACCGGAGAGAGGCATCAGTGCGCCAAGTACGATCTCACTCTGGTCATCTGCAAGCACAGGCGTCGTTGCCAAAGCTGTGGCAAAGCACATTGCGCCAAAGCAAGTTGCAAGTAGAGAGCGACGCGAAAGCGCACGCCAGGCGATTGGTTGGAGCAGCGGATTGATCATTTTCAAAGTTCCCTTTTTTAGGTTTATTTTGCTGAAAGTTACGCTTCTTCGCTTGCCACGCTGTTCGCAGCCGTTGTCTCTTTTCTCGGTGATCAAAAGGGGCCCCAAAAAGGGACCCCGCAGGGTTTTGATTACAAACCGATATCTCTTGGAAAGTCGGTGATGCAACGCGCGCCGGACTCCGTAATGATGAGAACATCAGAGTGGCGGAAGCCCCCGACGCTGGGGATGTAGACGCCCGGCTCGACTGAGTTTGCCATGTTGGCCGCAAGTTTCGTTTTGTTGTAAAGGCGCAATTCGCCGTGCTCTTCGCGGCTGGCTGCACCGATCATTATACCGTGCGCGTGGCCCGTGCCGTGGCGGATGTATTTATCTAGATCATATTTGCGCAAGATGCTTCGGGTTAGCGCGTCGATCTCTGACATAACCGCACCAGGCTTCATCGCCTCTTTTCCCGCGTCAAACGCTTCGTTCACCGCGTCGAGCGGTCCACGGAGTTCCGGTGTCGGCTCTCCGTAAACAAATGTCCGTTCCAGTTCCGCGCAATAACCCCAGACAACTGGGAAAATATTCAGGGCAACGAGGTCACCTCGCTTGAGACGTCGACTTGTGGGATGCAGGTGTGGAATCATCGTGTGGTCGCCGAACTGCGCGTAAGCGTAGGTGCTGGTCAGGCCATTGATAGACAGCGCGCCCATGGCTTTATTCACGGCAGCGACTGCGTGTGCGGCAACGGCCAGCTCCGTTACGTTATCCTGCATCGCTTCAAGGAATGCGTCTGCGCCGATCTTCGCCAGGTCAGCTCCAAGCTCAAGGAGACGAATCTCCTCGTGCGACTTGATGAGACGCAATTCGGCCAAAAGCGGGCCGATTTCCACGAGCTCCGCTTCCGGGAAGCGCGCCTGAAATGCCCGGAAAAGGCCCACAGGTAGCAGTTCTTCTTCGATACCCAGCCTGATCTTTGAAGAACCACGACGAGCGATGAATTCGGCACAAATGCGAAGGCTCGCCTGAACGACGTTTTCATCGTCCCCATATGCCATGACCTCATCAAACGAACTGTGTTTCTCCATATTCTCATTTTCAATCGCTGCCCCACAGACGGCGCTCGGTCCTGATGCGGGAAGGATAGCCCACATGGGTCTTCCCCACTCCGACAGAAGCGGTACGCCTGTCATGTAAAATACGTTGTCGGCTGTATGGAGAAACGCCACATCGACTTGCTTTTCAGCGAGCTTTGCGCGCAGAGCGTCGATACGGCGCTTCATTTCAGACTTGCTAAACGCAGGCATTTTGGGCTCCCTTTTAACCTTCGTTGTCTTTCATTTCGTTGACCGATCCCTCTCTGAGGCCAGCAACGCCGATAAGTCCGTCGTTCTTTATGGTCTGGAGGATCATCAACGAGTTTGAATCCTTGATCCCTTCGACAGCGGCTAGTTCGACCAAGATGAAGTCGTAGAGGTCCCGCAGCGTTTGGAAGCAGGCTTTGATAATCAAATCGTAGGGGCCAGTCGTTACCGCGACGCTGTCGACGAACGAGTATTGCTGGAGCACCTTTGCGACTTTGATGATCGAATCTCTCTCCACATCGATGCCGATGAACGCGGACGCCTCGTATCCAAGATCGACCGGATCAGCGGTTGCTCGCACCCGCACCCTCCCCTCTTGCGTCAGTTGGTTGAGCTTTTTGCGGACCGTCGGTTCGCTAATGCCCAACCTTCGCGCAATCTCGGCAGTTGACATTCTCCCATCGTCCTGGAGGAGACGGATGATTTGCTTCTCTGTGTGATCAAGCGGCGCCATGAAGTTCCTGTTTCATAAAGTTTGACCGCATTAGATTTTCATATTAGCTCAATCCAAGCAAGCTAAATTTTTGGATACAGTAAGTTACAGCGACCTGAAGAGTCTTAAACCTACAGGAGCACCAGCTCGATATCGTCGAACCCGATCCCCGATGCGGAAGCACGCCACCGCTGCCCGGAAGTTGCAGGAAGCGCCACTGTGAGCGTGCCAGTGGTCACGATGTCGCCCGATCCCAAGGGCTTTCCTCCAAAACGACCCAACTCACGAACGAGATATCTGAAAGCTTTCACGGGCCCCCCGAGGACCTGATGGCTGCCGCCATCGGCGGACAAGCCACTGTCTTCCGACAAGCGCGCCGAGAAATTCGCCAGGCGAGATGCCCATTCCCTCCTGTCATCACCGATGAAATGGCGCTTTCCCAAAAGGAGGGCGACGTGGACGCCTGTCGCTGCCCCATCGACCACCTGAAAACGCCAGTCTGGGAACACAGAGGTGCACACTTCGAAATCGAGTGCGGTCCATTCAATGCAGTCCAGTAGTTCGTCCTCCTCCATATCGGGGCGCGGTGCCAAGCGGAGGCCGAAAGACACTTCTGCTTCCATCCGGACGTTTGGCCACGTGCTGATGTCGAGGCTATTCCTGTCGGAGAGATCAAACGTCGTGCTGTCGTACAGATAGTTCCAAATGGGACCGGTTATTCCGTAACCAGCCCAAGCGTCCGAATTGGTAAAGCCAATCTTCCTTCCGATTACCCGCTCGCCATTTGCCTCACGCCGACGGCGCATCTCCTCCACCACCCAATACGAGTCTTCAAGGGTCATAGAAGGATACTCCGCCGAAAACGGTGTAATCACGACGGGCTTTCCGCGCGTACGCTCAACAGCATTTACAATATCGGATCTGATAGGATTTGAGAGAGCCACTTGTTCCTCCGCGTGATTGCGTGTGTTTTCAATAAGCGCGCCGCAGGCGCGCGCATCTTTTCACCACGTTACGGCGATGTATTTTGTCTCTGAGAACTCAAGCATTCCATAGTGTGCGCCTTCCCGCCCGAGGCCGCTCTGCTTCACGCCGCCGAATGGCGCAGCTGGGTCAGAAGCCAAGCCACGGTTGAGTCCTATCATTCCGGATTCAAGCTTTTCGGATACACGCAGGCCTCGCTGGAGATCATTCGTAAAGACATAGGAAATGAGGCCATATTCGGTGTCGTTGGCGGCGTCGATCACCTCATCCTCCGACTCGAATGTGCATATTGCTACGACAGGACCAAAAATCTCATCGCGCGTTATAGCCGAATCTGGTGAGACGCCCGTTAGAACCGTAGGAGGAAAGTAAAAGCCCTCCTGATTGAGCGGAACTCCTCCTGTTAACACCCTAGCGCCCTTCGCGGTCGCATCCTGCACAAGGCCTTGAATCCGGGTTAGAGCCTTGGCGTTTATGACCGGGCCGCAGTTGGTATTCGGGTCGCGGCCAGGACCGACCGTCAAGCCTGCCATGCGATCAGCTAACTTCTTGGAGAATAGATCCGCGATGCCCTTTTGTATGTAGAATCGGTTCGCAGCAGTGCAAGCCGCGCCACCATTGCGCATCTTTGCGGTCATCGCACCCTCGACCGCCGCATCAACGTCGGCGTCGTCAAATACGATGAACGGCGCATTCCCACCAAGTTCCATTGAACACGAAATCACGGTATCTGCAGCTTCGTGCAACAACTTCCTGCCAACCTCGGTTGATCCTGTGAACGAAAGCTTCCTCACCCGCTTGTCGTGGAGCATCTCGCTCACCACCTGGCCAGAATTATCGGTCGTGATCACGTTTACCACCCCGGGCGGCACGCCTGCCTCTGCATAGATAGCGGCGAGCGCATAAGCGGTGAAAGGGGTTTCAGTCGCAGGCTTCAAGACGCAAGTACAGCCTGCTGCAAGCGCCGGTGCGATCTTTCGGGTAGCCATCGCAGCTGGAAAGTTCCACGGTGTGATGAGCACGGCAACGCCGATGGGTTGATGCTGGACGATAATCTTGTTCGCGCCAGACGGGGCAGTTGAAATTTGGCCGTTAAGGCGAACCGCCTCCTCCGAGAACCAGCGGAAGAATTCAGCAGCGTAGATGACTTCACTGTGGGCATCGCCGATCGCCTTACCATTCTCCAGGCTGATCAGATGCGCAAGCATATCCTTACGCTCAATCATCAACTCAAAGCACCGGCGCAGAATTTCGGAGCGCTTTCGCGGGGGCGTCGCCGCCCACGATGGTCCAGCACCATGGGCGGCGGCGACTGCTTCGAGGGCATCAGCCACGGTAGCGTCAGCAACGGATCCGATCGTGGCCCCCGTCGATGGATCAACCACATCGATCCGGTTGCCCCTTCGCGCCTCTCGCCATTCACCAGCTATGAACAGATTATTGGGCACGGTGTGAAAGTTCAGTTCGGACCGCGGGTCTGCTGTTGAAACATTGCTCATCTCAGTGGTCTTTCGGCTTCTCATTTAATTGGCTTCGGTCACCCGCAAACGAAGCGGCGACCAGTTTTGTCATGCTGTCATGATCGAGGGGTCGGGGATTGTTTTTGACTAGGCGAGTGCTTCCAAGCGCCTGATCCACGACCAAGGGCAAATCAGTTTCGGCGACACCAAGATCGGCGATCGTCTGGGAAATGCCGATTGATGAAAAAAGGTCTGCGACTGCAGCTATAGTTTCACTTGCGCCTTCGGAGACGCTCTTTCCATTGAGATCCAATCCCATGGCTCCGCCGATCTGAAAGAGCTCCTGCTCGCAGAAACCGCGATTGAACTCCATTACGTATGGCATCATCACCGCCACCCCCGCGCCATGCGGTGTGTGTGTAAGCGCGCCTATTGGATACTGAACCGCGTGGGCAGCAGCAGTGCCCGCGGAGCCGAATGCGAGACCTGCAGCCGTAGCACCGAACATCAAGCGAGCTCGCGCTTCCTTGTCGCTGCCGTTGTCGTAAGCTGGTTTAAGACTTCTCGCGATGTTGGAAATAGCGAGTAACGCATATGCGTCACTTAGAACATTTTTGCCGACGAACACATGCTCGTGCACGATGGCCCCTATGAGTTGTCGACGAACTGTGGTGAACGCCTCGATGGCATGTGTGAGGGCGTCAGCCCCCGACACTGCGGTCAGCCCGGGAGGGCAGGAGTAAGTCAACTCGGGGTCGCAGATGGCTGTGTGGCAGATGAGATGTGGGCTGGCAATGCCGACTTTCACCGCGCGCTCCGGATCGGTAATTACGGCAACGGGCGTAACCTCCGAGCCCGTTCCAGATGTTGTCGGCATCAAGAGCAGTGGAAGAACCGGACCGGGCACCTTAAACTCACCATAGTAGTCGGCTGCTCTCCCGCCATGCGCGAGTAAAAGACCAATGACTTTAGCCGCATCAAGACAACTGCCGCCGCCGATACCGACCACGACATCCGCCCCAAATGCCTGTCCTAAGGTGACGCCCTTCGCGATGCAGTCGAGGGGCAATTCGGCAATGGTGCCATCGAAAACGCAGGTTTTTACACCGGCAGCACTTACGCCATCGATCATGGCTTTGAAATTTGTATCCATGGTCATCCGCGCATCGGTCACGACCAGCGCCTTGCTGCCCACCTTCGCGATGTATCCCGGTAGCGCGTCACGCTGACCTTCACCGAAAACCAAATTGCGCGGGGTGCGCGATACTCCAAACATGGACAAGTTGATTCCTCCTAGTTCTGGGGGACGTCATCGGTGGCTGCAAGTTCTCGGATTTGTTCCCACAAGTCCTCGGCGAGAAGGACGCCGTTTCGAAGTCTCTCCTCGCGCAGTAGACGTCCGCGTTCTCCAGGCACCAAGACCTCGGCGAATCCTTCGGCCGGTGCCGCCATTCTGATTTCCTGAAGATATTGCTGGAGGTCGCGCACGGGTCCATCGACCACAATAAAGAGGTCACCCTTGTTGCACACGCTCGTGTCGTCCAGGGTTCCGGTAACTTCCCTCCCGATTGCTGCAGCCGCTAGGCTGCTCACCAGCAACTCAAACCCAAGGCCGAGTGCGTAACCCTTGGCCTTTCCGAACGGAGCGATAGATCCAGTTTTCGCGGCGGCGGCGTCAGTCGTCGGATTGCCAGCGGCATCCAAGGCCCAGTCCGGGGGAATAGGCACTCCGCGAAGGGCGTGGTCATGGATCTCACCCATCGAAACCAGGCTGGTGGCGGCATCCATCACAAATGGATGCCCTCCAGTTGGCACGCCGATTGCGATCGGATTTGTGCCAAGCATGGCTTTCCTGCCCCCCCAGGGGTGGACGAGTGCTTCGCTTGTTGACAATGCGATGATTGTGTACCCGCGGGCTGCCACGCACTCGGCATACCATCCTAGCATCCCGATGTGGTTTGAATTTCGGATGGCTGCAACCGCCACTCCTGTCTTGACGACCCGCTCCATCAGCAGATCCAGCGCGGCATTAGCCACTATCGGACCCAGACCGCATTGACCGTCGACCTCAAGGAACGCGTCTCGACGCCAAATATGCATGCCGCGAGACTTGGGATCAGCCACGCCGTTCTCGATCCGGCGTATTACTCGCGGAAGTCTCAGAAGCCCGTGGGATGGAACGCCGCGCAGTTCAGCCTCGATCAAGAGGTCCGCCTGCGATGCAGCATCGGCCTGCGGGACGCCTGACTTCTGCAAGGCTAGCGTTGCCAAAAAACGGAGATGTTCAACAACCACACAAATCATAGATCAAATCCGATCGGATATTGGATTGCGTTCGAGGCACTATGTTGATAGACGTTTGAGGCGTCAAGGGAGTTTTTGAATAATGACGAAACCGAACAGCACTTCGCCGCAAGACCATCCGGGACTGGTGCGAAGACCGCCCCGACTGGGGGAAGAGGTTTACAACGCTATTTATGCTCAACTCATGTCGCTAAAGATTCCACCGGGCGGTCGGATCGCGGTTGATAACCTGGTGCGCGAACTTGGCGTGTCGCAAACCCCAATTCGCGAGGCTCTCTCGCGGTTGGAGGCGCAAGGTCTCGTGGTTAAAACGCACCTGATCGGTTACAGCGCTGCACCGCAGTTGGATCAGGCAGGCCTCGTACAACTTTACGACCTGCGGATGCTCGTCGAGCCTTTTGCCGCCGCCCGCGCGGCGGAGTCGATGTCAAAGGACGCTCTAGCCACGCTTGAGCGAATTGATCGAGACATGCGCCAAATTAACAATCATGACGCCCGGGCGGCTTATAGTCGCTATGCCCAGAATGATGGCGCTTTTCACGATCAGATCGCTCAGGGAAGTGGCAACCACCTGATACAGGAAACCTTGTCGCGGCTGCATACGCACGTGCATCTGTTTCGTCTCTATTTCCACACGCGAGCTACGGCGGATGCAAACAAAGAACACGCCCGCATCCTTTCCGCCATCAAACGAGCGGCCCCAAAGGAAGCAGAGGATGCGATGCGCGACCACATCGAGCAGTCGCGCAAGCGCTTTATGGTTACGTTCGGCGGATAGCGATCCCGCATCCGACTTCGCTTTGCGCAGACGTTCGTAGGCGGAACTTCGATGCTGACGAAAGAGCGTTGGCAAGGTCGCTCAACCTGCGTTGACTTTGAAGCTCATACCCAAACGCGATCGCCCCCGTCAAAGTGTGGGGGCGAAACTACATCAGTTCCGGATCAGGGGCTGATGGGCGCAGCGGAAGGACCCACCTGCCGCACATGGCGCACGATAGGGGATGCGGATCACTTCAAATTTCCTCGACTTCAGCGCATCGGCAATCGGGTCCAGGGCCTCTTCCGAGGGCACGACGACCGTCCGATCATCCAAGACAAGGTTGTTGCAGGCCATGTTGGCCTTAGCCATGGCCTTCGGAACGGCATGAACGTCCCAGTCTTTCATGAAGTCGGGCAAGCCCTCCGGGAGCGCCTCAAGGCTTGCGATGGCAACCCCCTCCCGAGGCGTCATTAGAACGCAATCCAGATGCGGGAACATCGGATCGATCTTGACGGTTTGAACCTTGTATTCGCTGCCGAGCATGTGCTGAAGCCAACGCGCGCCTTCGGGGTTGCTGCAGCCACCCGAATTGCCGACGAGAATGTTGCGGCCGACCACGAAAATGTCGCCCCCCTCAAGATAACCCCAGCCGGTGCCTTCGACATATTCGTCCGCGCCACCGTCCGGCTGCGCGAAATAGCGAGCGCCGCGTTCCATGGTCGCGCCGAGAAATTCTCGGATGGCGAAGCGCTGGCGACGATGGAAATAGCTGCGGGGGGCAAGTTCGATGACGTTGTTGCCAATCGTGACGAAAGGGTCGCGCATCCACGCCGTCTGCACGCCATGATCTTCTCCTCTGGGGAACTTGCGGTTTTGCTCGCTGATTTCCCCTGCTACATGCACGCGCACGCCAAGGCTTTCGAGAAGCTTTATCGCCCCGCTTATCTGGCTACTGAATTCGGCAAAGAGCTCCGGGTTTGCTTCCTTGACGTCACGCCCCTGGTTCTGTTCCCAGAATTTCCCGTGTTCGCCTTGAGCGCGCAGCTTCGAATCGCTCAGGAACTTGGGCAACACCCAGGCGTCTGGTGAGCCGTAGACGCATTCCTTCAGCGTCGCCCATTCCGATTCCACAAAGATTGGGGCGTCTGCGGCAGCCCGCGGTGCTGCATTGGTGACTGTCATATGATTGTCCTCTGTCTTGACGATGCGGACAACCTACCCACCCGAGAGCACCCGGTAAGGCTCAAAGTGCGCAATCACATTTGCGGGAACCGGCAACCAAGAGCATCAGGAAAACCGATCGAGAAGCGCACGAACGGCGCGCCGGTCCGCATTGTCGCGGCGATACACGAAATGGAACTGGATCTGCACCGGGGTGTCTGGCGTCTCGATTTCCACGAGATTTCCCTCACCGACCTGCTTGACGAAATGCGACGGAAGCAGCGCGCATCCAACGCCGGCGAGAACGGAAGCTACGACGGATTCAAGCGTGCTTCCGCGCGCTGCGATCTGGAGCGGATATTTGCGTTCGAAGGCCTGGAATTCGTCGGTCCTGAAATCGCGCGAGATATAGGGGATGTCGGTGTCCGATCCAAGCCACGGGCCTGCGATCACGTGCATTGCCTGTTCGTAATAGGGCGACAGTCGAGAGATATAGAGGCGGTGTTCTTCGATAAAGGCTGGATGATACTGCAGTTGCTCGAAACCTTCAGGCTGGCTGGTAATGGCGAAATCGACCTTGTTGTCTCTGACCAGCACATCGATGACGGAGACCGTATGGACACTGACATTGATCAGCATCCCCGGGAACAGGCGGTGCATCTCTGCGAGTGCAGCAATAACACCGGCATTCGGGTTCGTGACGACGTTGTCTATCACACCAAGGGTGAATGTTCCGGCGAGCGACTGGCGGGTGCTTTGAACGGTCAGCTCGAAAGAGTGAATGTTCGATAGAAGCTCGTTCGCAGCCCTATGCACTTCTTCTCCATGGGGTGTCAGCGCGAAGCCGGACCGTCCCCGGCGGCACAGTTGAAGGCCAAGGCGGTCCTCAAGCGCTGACAGATCCCGGCTGATGCTCGATATGCTGGCATTCAGTCGATAGGCTGCCGAGGACACCCCGCCATGCTCGACCACCGCCAAAAAAGTACGCAAGTGCTTAATGTCGAAGCTCGACAGTGCAAATCTTATCATCAACGCCACTCACTTGCGGAAAACTGCAAGTAAGCTAACCATCTTCACGGTTCTTTCGCAATTTTTTTCAGATACCGTTCCATCAATCGGGCTGCATGAATAGGCCGAGTAACGAAGAACCAAGAAGAGGGAACCATGAAACGAATTCTCATCACACTTGCACTCTCGACGCTGATGGCAGGCGCTGCCTATGCCGAGGATACGCTGGCCAGGATCAAGGCTGCGGGCAAGATCACGGTCGCGACCGAGGCGGCGTTCAAGCCCTTCGAATATGTCGAAGACGGCAAGATCACCGGCTTCGGCTCGGAGCTCCTCGCCGAGTTCGCCAAAGATCTCGGCGTCGAGGTCGAACAGCTCGACCTACCATTCCAAGGTATTCTTTCCGGCCTTGCCGCCAAACAGTATGACCTGGTCGCGACGTCGGTGACACCTAACGCCGAGCGCGCGAAGGCCTATGCGTTTTCCCGTCCCTTCGCGGCCATCGATAACAATGTCGTCGTTCTCTCCGACAATGACACCATAAAGCAGCTAAGCGATCTCAATGGCCTTCTCATCGGTACACAGCTCGGTAGCTCGACAGATGCCGTCGCCCGCCAGATGAACGATGAACTTAAGACCGGCGGCGGCTCCGGCTTTAGCGACCTGCGCCTCTTCCAGTCCTATCCGGATACGGCTTTCAATTTGAGCTCGGGCCAGGTCGACGCGATCGTGGTTCCGAATATTACGGCTGCCGAATTCATGAAGACGACGCCGGATGCCTTTAAGGTCACCTTCTCCTACGGCAAGCCCGCCTATCTCTCCTGGGTCACCCGCCCGGAAGACAAAACACTCCTCGAAGCCGTGAATGCAACCATCACCCGCCTCGTCAAATCCGGCAAGATCGCCGAGATGCAGAAAAAGTGGGTGGGCTTGGAATCTGCCACACCGGAGGAAGGCTATCTCCCGGACAACGCGGTCCAGCTGAAACAGTGATCGCAAGAGAGTTCCGATGAAATATGTCCTTGGAGCCATCGAGACCGTTCCGCTTCTGCTGGACGGTCTGGTGACCACGCTGCTGATCTGCGGGCTTGCGGCGATCCTCGCCCTTGTCGGTGCAGTCGCCATCGTCGCGGCAAAGCGGTCGGGCATGCGATGGCTGGTCGTGAGTGCGACGATCTATGTCACCTTGATGCGCGGCCTGCCGATCGTCATCCTGGTCTTCCTGCTCTACTTCGGGGTCCCGGCGCTCCTTGATCTGGGTCGGGTGTCAGCTTTGTGGGTAGGGGTCATTGCACTCGCATTGAACGGGGCGGCGTTCCAGTCGGAGGTGCTTCGCGGCGCAATTGCCAGACTTTCGAGAGGACAGAGCGAAGGCGCCTATGCGCTTGGGCTCAGCAGGTTTCAGCTCTGGCGTCTCGTGCTGACGCCACAGATCCTGCCGATCGCGCTGCCGGCGCTGGCAGGTGAAATCGGCTTCCTGATCAAGGCATCGCCCGTTCTGTCGCTAATAACGGTGGTGGACCTCACAAGGCGCGCCCAACAGGTGACGATGCAGACCTTCGATCCGCTCGGACCGCTGCTGGCGGCTTGCGTCCTCTACTTCTTTCTCATTGGTTCGATTTCCTGGGTATCTCGGTATCTCGAAGCCAGACTCACCGTTGGCAAGGCCAGATAATGACAGACTTCGTCACGACCTATGGCGGCACGCTGCTTCAGGGCTTCCTCTGGACCATCATTCTGGTGAGTGTAGGATTTGCGATCGGAAGCGTTTTCGGCGCAATCCTTGCGATGATGCTGGTGTCCGGAAGAAGGGGCCTTGCATGGCTTGCCCGGTCCTATGTCGAGTTGATCCGCAATACGCCCTTTCTGATTCAGGCAATGCTTCTGTTCGCCCTGATGGGTATCCTGCGGATCCGACTGGAACCGGTGCTGGTGGGGCTTGTTGCGGTCGCAATCTATACCGCGGCCTATATGGCCGAGATCATCCGCGGCGGGCTCAATTCTATACCGGATGGCCAGCGGGAAGGCGCGCGTGCCTTGGCAATTGGCCCGGTTCTCCAGTTTCGCTTGATCATCTTCCCGCAACTGCTTCCCTTCGTGCTTCCGGCCAGCGTCAATCTGTTGGCAACGCTCTGCAAGGAGTCCGCCTTTCTCGCCGGCGTGTCGGTCGCGGAACTGACATTCTCGGGCCAGGTGGTCATTACCCAGACATTCCTGATCTTCGAGGTCTGGGCCATCATCGGGGTCCTCTATCTCGTGCTGGTCCTGTCGATCATGGCTCTGGCGGAATTCCTCGAGCGAAGAATGATGTGGCTTAACCCGGCGCGCTGACGCCCTCTTCGACAGGAGTTTCGACATGACGAGATTTCAGATCGACGGCGAGCGCATGCTCGCCGACCTTGGAAAACTGCGCACTTTTGGTGCCTGCGGCAATGGCGTGAAACGCCGCGCATTCACGGATGCGGATATCGCCTCGCGAAAGTGGCTCGCCACCCGGATGACCGAGGCCGGGCTAACGGTCCATATCGACCCCGTCGGAAACGTCTTCGGGATGCCTGGAGAGGCGACGAACTGCATTTTGGTCGGCTCGCATTCGGATACCCAACCGGAGGGCGGATGGCTGGACGGCGCACTCGGGGTGATCGTCGGCCTGGAGGTCGCAAGGGCAGCCCGCGAGGCCGGCGGCCCCCCGATCGCCTGCGTCTCCTTCCAGGATGAGGAGGGACGCTTCTCGACATTGACGGGAAGCCGGGTATGGACCGGAGCGCTGTCGCTAGAAGATGCCGACCAACTCGTCGATGCCGATGGCGCGTGTTTTGCACAGGAACGTCAAAAGGCCGCCCAGATCGGACCTGTCGCCAACGTCCCTCCCGAATGGTTTCGTGCCTTCCTTGAGCTTCACATCGAACAAGGCCCGGTTCTCGATACCACGGGCGAACGCATCGGCGTCGTCAGCGACATCGTCGGCATTGCCGGCGAGCGGATGTCTTTTATCGGTGAGCAAAATCATGCCGGTACCACGCCGATGCGCCTTCGCAAGGATGCCTTCCAGGCGCTCGTCAGGTTCACAGACGCCCTCAACACGAAACTGCGTACCATTGTCGGTCCCGCCACCGTCTGGACGATCGGGCACGTTGTAGTTCATCCGAATGCCGCATCGGTCGTGCCGGGGCGGGTGGACTTTTCGGTTCAATGGCGAGACCCAAGCGACCGGCTACTGCAAGACATGAGAACCGTCATTCACCAGACCGCGAAAGAGACCGCCGACACCAACGGCATCGAGTGGCAGCATTCGAATTACAATGCGATCCCGGCGACGCGCTGCGACCCGACCATCGTTTCTGTACTTGAGAGAGCGGCAAGAACGGCTGCTCCAAATGCCTGGCGACCGATGACCTCCGGTGCACTCCATGATGCGGCGAACGTCTCCAAGCTGATGCCGATGGGTATGCTATTCGTCCCCTCGATCAACGGTATCAGCCACAATTTCGACGAGGACACCGCAATCGCCGATCTGGTCCTTGGGGCACAGACCTTCGCACAGGCAGTCAATCTTCTCGTCAACTGAATTCTGAAAGCGCGCGCGGCCTGTCGTGCACGCCCTTCCTTCAAAGCTACAAAGAGCGGGGACCGCCATGGATCAAGTCGCGCAAGCATCAAACAACACACCGCCGACTGTCGCTGTTTCGCTCCACCAGGTTTCGAAATGGTTCGGCGCCTTCCAGGTTCTACAGAATATCAGTCTGACGGTCAGGACCGGTGAAAGGGTAGTTGTCGCGGGTCCATCCGGCTCGGGCAAATCCACGATGATACGCTGCATCAACTGGCTTGAGCAGCATCAAAGCGGCCAGATCGTGGTCGATGGCATCGAGTTGACCAACAGCCACAAGACCATCGAAGCCGTGCGCAAGGATGTCGGCATGGTTTTTCAGCACTTCAATCTGTTTCCGCACTTGACCATCCTGGAAAACTGCACCCTTGCCCCAACCTGGGTCAAGAAACTCAGCAAGAACGACGCAGAGGCAACGGCGTTCGAATTTCTCGAAAAGGTAAGGATTGCCGATCAGGCGAACAAATTTCCGAGCCAGTTGTCGGGCGGGCAGCAGCAGCGTGTCGCAATTGCCAGAGCGCTCTGCATGAGGCCCAAGGTGATGCTCTTCGATGAGCCGACATCGGCGCTTGACCCGGAAATGGTCCGCGAGGTGCTCGATACGATGGTCCAGCTCGCCCAGGACGGAATGACCATGCTGTGCGTCACCCACGAGATGGGTTTTGCCCGCCAGGTCGCAGACCGCGTGATTTTTATGGATCGCGGCGAAATCATCGAGGAGAATCCCCCCTTGGAGTTCTTTTCCAATCCGCACCACAAACGCACAAGGGCCTTCCTCAGCCAGGTCATTCATTGAGCATTGTGATCTAAGACGCAGCCGGGAGGATGCTCGCGCCGTTCGTCTGTCGATGATGGCCATCGTCAGGCGCAGCGCGATTGGTGCGACCGTCGACCCGGAATGCGAGCCGCCTCGGATTTGAGCACAATGCTCGGTCGTTTGGTCCGAATGTCTCGTTCCGACAGTGCAGGTTGGCCGTCACACTCACGTCATCCACACACCGGAGGACAACCATGACAGTCTACAATATCGCACTGATCGGCTTCGGGGGCGTCAACCGCGCTCTTGCAGAGTTGATTGCCTCGAAGAACCAGCTCTGGGAGCGGGACCTTGGCTTCCGCCTGAACATCGTTGCCGTCAGCGACCTCTATCTTGGCTCTGTCATCTCTCCGAATGGTCTCGACGCCAAGACCCTGCTCGAGTCGAAATTCGCTAAGGGCGGTTTCGGCCACCTCTCCGGTGGCAACGCCGAAGCCGACAACGAGGCTGTCATCAAGACCGCTCCGGCCGATATCGTCGTCGAGGCGACTTTCACCAATCCGAAGGACGGCGAGCCTGCAGTCTCCCATTGCCGCTGGGCTCTGGAAGGCGGAAAGCACGTCGTGACGACCAACAAGGGGCCGGTCGCGATTGCCGCACAGGAGCTCAAGGCTCTCGCCAAAAAACACGGCGTCCGCTTCGAATATGAGGGTTCGGTCATGAGCGGCACGCCTGTGATCCGCATGGCCGAAAAAACCCTGGCAGGCGCCGAACTGAAGGGTTTCGAAGGCATCCTCAACGGCACCTCGAATTTTGTGCTTGGTCGTATGGAGACGGGCATGGACTTCTCCGCTGCGGTCAAGGAGGCCCAGGAACTCGGCTATGCCGAAGCCGACCCGACCGCCGATGTCGAGGGCTTCGACGTGCGCCTCAAGGTCGTGATCCTCGCAAACGAGCTGCTCGGTGCGAGCCTCACGCCGGATGACGTCACGCGCAAGGGCATTTCCGGCCTGACGGCCGGCGACATCGATGCCGCCACCAAGTCTGGAAGCCGATGGAAGCTGATCGGTTCGGCTGTTCGCAATACCGACGGTTCCGTCACCGGCAGCGTCGAGCCCAAGTGCCTTCCGCTCGAGCATCCGCTCGCCGCAGTCAGCGGCGCCACAAATGCCGTGTCCCTGCACACCGAGCTTCTCGGCTCCGTGACTGTCACGGGCCCGGGTGCAGGCAGGATCGAAACAGCCTACGCGCTTCTCTCCGATATCGTCGCCATCCACAACGCCGCCGGCGCGGGGCTGAAGAAGGAGGCCGCGTGATGCAATGTGCTGCCCGTTCAGTCCTGCCGCAGGCAGATGCGATCCTCGTGCGCGATCCCTTCAATGGAACGACCCTCGGATCGGTAGCCGAAACCTCTGCAGACGCGGTCCCGCAACTTATTGATCGCGCAAGGATCGGCGCGCGCATCGCCCGCGCGCTCCCCCGCCACCAGCGCTCGGCCATCCTCGAAAAGGCTGCATCGCTCATCTCCGCCTCGAGCGAAGAGTTCGCGACGCTGATCGTGCGTGAAGCTGGCAAGACGATCACCCAGGCGCGCAAGGAAGTCACCCGTTGCATCAATACACTCAAGCTCTCTTCCGACGAAGCCAAGCGCAATGCGGGCGAAGTGATCCCATTTGACTCCTATGCCGGTTCGGAATCGCGCCAGGGCTGGTACACACGCGAACCCCTCGGGATCATTGCGGCCATCACGCCCTACAACGACCCCCTGAACCTCGTTGCTCATAAGCTCGGCCCAGCCATTGCCGGCGGCAACGCGATCCTCCTTAAGCCATCGGAACTGACGCCACTTTCGGCAATCAAACTGGTGGAGACCCTGGTGGCGGCCGGCCTTCCGAACGACGTAATCACAGTTGCAATCGGTGGCGCTGAGCTTGGCAGGGCGATCGTCTCGGCGAAAGATGTCCGCATGATCTCGTTCACCGGAGGCTTTGCCACCGGCGAGGCGATCTCGAGGAGCGCAGGCATCAAGAAGCTTGTCATGGACCTTGGCGGCAACGCGCCTGTCATCGTCATGGAAAACAGCGACTTCGCCGCAGCTGTCGACGGTTGCGTGTCGGGCGCCTACTGGGCTGCCGGCCAGAACTGCATCGGGACGCAACGCATCCTGATCCAACGTCCCGTCTATGAGCGTTTCCGCGAAGCCTTCGTTTCCCAGACCCGCAAGCTGAAGACGGGCAACCCGTTGGAAACGGATACCGATGTCGGTCCGATGATCACAGAAAAGGCCGTCGCCCGCGCCTCCGCGATGGTCGAACGTGCCATTCAGGCCGGGGCCACCCTGCTCTGTGGTCACCAGCCTTCCGGCAATCTCTATCCGCCGACGGTTCTCGAAAACGTGCCTGCAGCCTGCGATGCGTGGAGCGAGGAAGTGTTCGCACCGATCGTCATCCTTGAGCCGTTTGACAGCATCGAGGACGCCATCGCGCTCGCCAACAGCCCCGAATATAGCCTCCATGCGGGCATCTTCACCAACGATCTCGAAGATGCGCTCGACGCGGCGGATCGCATCGATGCGGGCGGCGTTATGATCAACGACTCCTCCGACTATCGCTTCGACGCAATGCCGTTCGGCGGTTTCAAATATGGCAGCATGGGTCGAGAAGGCGTCCGCTTCGCCTATGAGGACATGACGCAGCCCAAGGTCGTGTGCATCAACAGACTGAAGCGGTCGTAATTATCGCATAAAACGCTATCAGCATCCACGGAGTTCAAAAGTGTTCAAAGGTTCCATTACCGCGCTCGTCACGCCGTTCGCTGATGGCATGGTCGATGAGGCTGCTCTTTGCAGCCTCATCGAATGGCAGATTTCTCAAGGGTCTTCCGGCCTGGTGCCCTGCGGCACCACCGGCGAAAGCCCGACACTCAGCCATGCTGAACACAAGCGCATCGTCGAGATCACCGTTGCTACCGCCAAGGGCCGGGTTCCCGTCATTGCGGGTGCGGGCTCAAACAGTACCGAGGAGGCGATCGATTTCGTCCGCCACGCCCAAAAGGCCGGCGCCGACGGGCTGCTGATCGTCGCGCCCTACTACAACAAGCCGACGCAGGCGGGCATCTACGAACATTTCAGGGCGATCGACGCAGAGGCGTCGCTTCCGATCATCGTATACAACATTCCCGGTCGCAGCGTCATCGACATCCAGGTCGAAACGCTGACCCGCATCTACAGCGATTGCCAGAACGTCATCGGCGTTAAAGATGCGACCGGCAACATCTTGCGGCCGTCGCTCGAGCGCATGGCCTGCGGCAAGGACTTCAATCTTCTCTCGGGCGAGGACGGTACTGCGCTCGGCTATATGGCTCATGGCGGCCACGGCTGTATTTCCGTGACCTCAAATGTCGCCCCTCGCCTCTGCGCCGACTTCCAGCATGCTTGCCTTGCCGGCGACTACGCGGAAGCGCTCAAGCTGCAGGATCGCCTGATGCCCCTGCATCGCGCTCTCTTCATCGAAACAAGCCCGGCCGGCGCCAAATATGCGCTTTCCCGCTTGGGGCGCATCCGGGCTGACCTCCGGCTGCCGCTGGTTGAGGTGAGCGAGGCCGTCGAAAGAGAGATTGACGACGCCATGCGTCACGCCGGACTTATCGCGTAAGGAGGCCGAGAGAATGACAGTCGAACGCATCGAAGCCGACCTCATCGGCCCGCTCTCCATCCCCGCAAATGTCCTCTATGGCGTCCACACCCGCCGGGCGGAACTCAATTTCGACGTTTCAGGCATGCGGCTCAAGGATTATCCCGAGCTCATTCAATCTATGGCGATGGTCAAGAAGGCTGCCGCCTTGGCGAATTTCGATCTGGGCTTCCTGTCCGAGGATAGGTGCCGCGCAATCACCGAAGCTTGCGACGATCTCATCGAGCTGAAGCACATCGACGAGAACTTTCCCGTCGATATGATGCAAGGGGGTGCCGGAACATCGACCAACATGAATGTCAACGAGGTCGTAACCAACATCGCGCTTCGCAAGCTCGGGGCCAATGTCGGCGACTACGCCACGCTTCATCCGAACGATCACGTGAATCTCTCCCAGTCGACCAACGACGTCTACCCGACCGCGCTGCGCCTGACGATCCTGCGCGCCTGCGATGGCCTGGTCGCGTCCCAGGTGGAGTTGCGCGATGCGTTCCGCGCCAAGGCCCGCGAATACAACGCCGCCCTGAAGGTTGGCCGCACCCAACTGCAGGATGCCGTCCCGATGACCGTCGGGCAGGAGTTCGAGGCATTCTCGGTGTTAATCGACGAGGACATCGATCAGGTCAACGCCGTCTGCCGCCTGCTGAAGGAAGTGAACCTCGGAGGATCCGCAATTGGAACGTCGATCAACGTTCCGACCGGCTTTACCAGTGTCGCCTGCAACCACCTGAGCCGCGTCTCCGCCCTCCAGATCATTCCCGCCCGCAACCTCATCGAAGCCACCTCCGACACAGGCGGTTTTGTGTCCTTTTCCGGTGTGTTGAAGCGGATTGCGGTGAAATTGACGAAAATCTGCAATGATCTTCGTCTCCTCAGCAGCGGCCCCCGCGGCGGCTTTGGCGAGATCCGACTACCGCCCGTCCAGGCAGGTTCGTCGATCATGCCGGGGAAGGTCAATCCGGTCATCCCCGAGATGATGAACCAGATCGGCTTCCAGGTAATCGGCAACGATTTGACCGTGACGATGGCGGCGAGTGCGGGACAGCTCCAGCTCAACGCCATGGAACCTGTCATTGTGCTCAACATCCTGCAGTCGATGCGGATGTTGACGCGCGGAATGGAGATCTTGCGGGTTCGCTGCGTGGATGGCATCGAAGTCGATATCGAGCGCTGCAAGGCGCTTCTCGATCAGTCGCTCGTTCTCGCGACCCCGCTCGCTATCCTGATCGGTTATAGCAAAGCGGCCGCGCTTTCGAAAAAGGCGCTGGTGGAAAACCGTGCGCTTCGCGAGGTAGTCGAGGAAGATGGCAGTCTGACGCCTGGGGATCTCGAGCGCATCTTCGATCGAGCCGCGGAATTCGCAGATGTCACGTTAAGCCCAACGGGCACACAAGGAAGATGAAATGGCCGTGTTCACCGAACTGTCCGACGCAGACAGCACCGCGATTGCACGCGCCTATAGGATGGGAACAATGTTGTCGGTGATTGGCATTGCCAATGGCGATACTGAGACGACCTATCTTTTCCGCTCGGAGGCAGGCGAGTTCATCGTCACCCTGTTTGAAAACGGCGCCGAACCGCTCGACCTCGATCAGGCCTTTGAGACGATGGATGCTCTTTATGCCGATGGCGTGCCCTGCCCGAAGCCGCGGCGAACCGTTGATGGCCAAGCAACCTTCAACGCCGCTGACCGGCTGGTTGCAGTCGTCGATTTTCTTCCTGGCTCCCCGGTAAAGCGCGTCGGTGTCGAGCAATGCGAGGGTCTCGGCCGGGTGATGGCGCAGATCCACACGACGCTTGCCCGAAAACGAAAGCGCACGACATCGGTTTTGCCGAAAGCGCCCATCCATGGGGCGCTTGTGCATGACAACATCTTCTTCCTTGCAAATGCGGTCAGCGGCGTCATCAATTTCCGGCTCCGCCACGAAGACGTGATGATTTCCGAGATCGCGGACGTCCTTATCGGCTGGACGCTCAACCTCGAAGGCATCATCGATGCGGACCTTGCCAAGGCAATTTTAAGGGGTTACCAGGCAGTTCGGACGTTAACCGCCATCGAGACAACGGCTCTACCGGGGTTCGTGCTTGCCTCCGCAGCCAGACATTATGCTAGTGGAGAGGAACGCGAAGACCTATTGGGTCCTGCGATTGCAGCCTATAAGTCCATGACAGCGGATATGTTCGACTAGCCAATGGTACCTGTTGCTTGACAAAATCTCTTGATCGCATCGACGAGCTCCTCTTGGCCGAATTGAAAGCGAATTCGCGGGTTTCGCACGCCGATTTGTCCGCGAGGGTCAATCTGTCGCGAAACGCGGTCAGGGTGCGCATCGAGCGTCTGGAGCGCGACGGCTTCATAAAGGGCTACACGATCGTCACTGGCGATGGCGATGCCGCCCAGAATCTCACGACCGCGCTGATGTTTGTCTACCGGCACGACCGCATGCGCGGCGGCGACGTGCTTCACGCCCTGCGTAAAATTCCAGAAGTGGTGGCATGCGACGTCATGACGGGCGATTTCGACCTCCTCGTTCGCGTCGAAGCGGACAAGGCCGACCGCATCCGGCAGATCTGGCAGCAGATCGCTGAGATGCCCGGGGTTCGAGACACCTTGACAGCCTTTGCCCTCTCATCCGTCATTCGCAAGTGACGACCTCCGCGTGCCGGCAGATTATGCCCTTATAGCGAAGTCCTGCCACATGGTCTCAAGGACAGACTTCAGTCCTCGCGGGCTTCGTCCTATTGTCGAAGCTAACTTTTGGCTTCGGTGACGATCGATGAAAAACCTGAGAAATCTTCCCCTTCCGACATTGCGAACGTTTGAGGCTTCGGCGCGGCACGGAAGTTTGACGAAGGCTGCCGACGAGCTCAATCTCACCGACAGTGCCGTCAGCCATCAGATCCGCAGGCTCGAGGAGGCCCTCGGCTACGAGCTGTTTGTCAAGTCCGGTCGCGGTCTGGTGCTGACGGACGCCGGCAGGGTGCTGGCGAAAACACTCGGGAGGGCGCTTCAGGAGATCGCGGATACAGCTTTGCAGCTTGCCGATCTCAAAGATGGTGGCGGCAGGCTTGATATCGCCTGTCCGCCGATGTTTGCCAACACGTGGCTGGCAAAGAACCTTGGCGAATTCACGAGGACCTTTCCGCTCATCGAATGCCACATATCCTTCGTCGATAACAACCGGGTTCCCGAGGTCAAGGAAACGGACATCGGCATTGCCTTCGGCAACGGCGGATGGCCGGACCGTTGGTCGGCGCCGCTTGATCAGGTCACGGTGGCCCCGGTCTGCACACCTGAGCTTTTCAACGGAATCGGTGGACCTTCGGCACTGCCGACGGACCTGTCGAAGGCGCTCCTGCTCCATTGGGACGATGGCTCGGAATGGCGTCGCTGGTTTTCCGAGTGCGGCCTGCCTGAAACCGATCAACAGGCCCGTCATCTCTATTGCAACGACTTGGGAATGGCGATCGGGCTTGCGGTTCACGGCGCGGGCGTGGCGCTTGTGAGTGACATGCTTGCCGCGCATGATCTCAAGCGCAACACGCTGGTCAAGCCGTTCCCCTTTTCCATCGATATATTTGGCGCCTGGCACGTCCTTTCGACCGACCGGAGCTTGAAACGGCCAGCCGTCAGGCTGTTCTTGCGCTGGCTCCTTCCTCGCTTCGGTCGAAAGGCCCTTCCCGACATCATTTCCTGACGCGGCGAGTTGAAGCCTCACGCAACACGCGACGACGCGCAGGGCAAGGTGTGTCCACACCCGCTCGCGTGATTTCAATGCCCCAAGCTGGAGATCGATGCTGTCGATCCGCGGAAGCCTGCGCGCAAACATCTCGTGATGCCTGATCAGGTTTTCTCACTGAACACCGTGACTACGGTCGGAACGGTGACCCGATACATGACAGCACATCATGCAATGGCTGAGAAATGGTCATTTGCGCATCGCAAATCTTTCACACTAGGATGCTCATAAGAAAAGAAAAACAATCCAAGGAAATACAAAACAGGGAGGCGCAAGTCATGTCGCTTGTCGTCAAGGATATTCATAAGTCCTATGGTAGACTCGAAGTGCTTAAGGGTATCTCCCTTGAAGCAAATTCCGGCGATGTTATCAGCATTATCGGTGCGAGCGGGTCGGGCAAGAGCACGTTTCTTCGTTGCATCAACTTCCTCGAGCGTCCGAATTCCGGCGACATATCTGTGGCCGGCCTCAGGCTTGAGACCAAGCCAGACCGAGACGGTTACCTCCGCGCAACCAATTACCGGCAGCTGCAGGCGATGCGTGCCAAGCTCGCGATGGTATTTCAAAACTTCTGCCTCTGGTCACACATGTCCGTCCTGTCCAATGTCATCGAAGCCCCGATGAGCGCGCTCGGTGTGTCAAGGGCCGAGGCCTGCGAGCGGGCAAAGGCAAATCTCGCAAAAGTAGGCCTTGGCTTCGATGTACTCGACAAATATCCCGCCCATCTGTCCGGCGGCCAACAGCAGCGCGTTGCAATTGCACGAGCACTGAGCGTCAACCCCGACGTCATGTTGTTCGACGAACCGACGTCAGCCCTCGATCCGGAACTTGTCGGTGAGGTTTTGCGCGTCATGCAGGCTCTGGCCGAAGAAGGTCGCACGATGGTCGTGGTGACACACGAGATGGGCTTCGCGCGACATGCCTCCAGCCGGGTCATGTATCTCCATCAAGGCCTGGTTGAAGAAGAAGGTACCGCTGAGGCGATATTCAATGCCGCTTCGAGCCCCCGGCTCCAACAATTTCTGGCAGGTCGCCTGAAACACTGACCGCCCGCGGGAGAGCGGCGGATCAGCGAAATCAACAACTCCCCATAACAACCAGAGGTAAGAACAATGAGGATTCTCATCAATTCCGCATGCGTTATCGCATTGGCTACGACCTTCCTCACCCCGGCTATTGCCGCGGAGAAGGTTACGATCGCCACCGACGCGACATTCCCGCCCTTCGAATCCATCGATTCCGACGGCAAGCTTATCGGCTTCGACATCGAACTGATGGAAGCGATCTGCAAGGAAGCTGAACTCGACTGCAACATCATCGGCGCTGCCTGGGACGGAATGTTCCCATCGCTCATCGAAGGCAAGTACGATGCTCTGATCTCTCAATTAACCGTAACCGATAAGCGTCGGCAGGTTGTCGCCTTTAGCGACATTTACGACCACCCTACCTTCCGCTTCGCCGCCAAAAAGGGTGCAGGCATTACTATTTCTCCAGAAGGAGTTTCTGGAAAGATCATAGCTGTCCAGACGGGTACCCCCATGGATGCCTACGTGACCGCCCACCTGCCGACTGCGACTATCAAGCGCTATGACTCCGGCAGCGCCCCGTTCCTGGATCTTGCAAACGGCCGCGCGGACCTGGTTCTGGGCTATCAGGCCCAGATTGTCCATAGCTTTCTCCAGAAGGACGATGGCAAGGATTTCGAACTCACCGGTCCCGAAATGACCGGCAAGGACGCCAAGGAGTTTGGTGAAGGGGTCGCCATCGCAATCGGCAAAAAAAACACGAAGCTTGTTGAGGACGTGAACAGGGGGCTCGCGAAGGTCCGTGATAACGGCACCTTGAAGACCCTGATGACGAAGTACTTCGGCGAGTAACAGCGATGGTTACGGATTTCTCCGTGAGCATTCTGGCAGCGGGGTCAACGACCCTGCTGCTGGCAATATGCTCGATCGTGCTGGCCACTGTGATCGGATTGGCTGGCGCGTTCGCCAAGCTTTCCGAAAACAAGATCCTCAAAAGAACCGCC
Source organism: Pararhizobium sp. YC-54 (assembly GCF_025847205.1). GTDB lineage: Bacteria > Pseudomonadota > Alphaproteobacteria > Rhizobiales > Rhizobiaceae > Pararhizobium. The sequence continues at coordinate 118,176 of NZ_JAOYTH010000007.1, forward strand.
AGCGTCTACACCTTCGTCATCCGCGGAATTCCCGACCTCGTCTGGATGCTGCTTCTCTTCTACAGTCTGCCGTCATTCCTCAATCAAACTGCGGATGCCCTTGGTTGGGATATCCACTTCGAGTTCCCACCTATTGGGGCCGCCATAGCGACTTTGGGGCTGATTTTCGGCGCATATATGACCGAGACTTTCCGCACGGCACTTCTGAATATCCCCAGGGGCCAAATCGAAGCCGCCCTAGCCTACGGTCTTCCGAGGACCCGGATTTTCCTCAGGATCATTCTTCCCCAGCTGACGCGTCTCGCGTTACCGGGATTCACCAACAACTGGCTTGTCCTGGCGAAAGCCACGGCGCTAGCATCCTTGATCGGCCTGCATGATGTCATGTTCCGCGCCAAGGGAGCCGCCGAGGCGACGAGCATGCCCTTCACATTCTTCCTGGTGGCAGCTGGGTTTTACCTGAGCTTGACCCTGTGTTCGATGGTTGGTCTCTCGATGGTGGCCAAGCGCACGTCTGCTGGCGAAAGGGAGTTGGCGCGATGAACTGGAACGTCATTGCCGAGAATGCGCCGCTCTACCTGGCAGGCACGAAACTCACGCTTCTTCTCGCGTTCACATCATTGGCCGCCTCTTTCTTGCTCGCGCTGCCGCTGGCCTTCCTCAGGAACAGCGCGCACCCGGGGATCCGATATTCAGTGAGCACTTACACGCTGCTGTTCAGGGGTACACCGCTCCTCGTGCAGTTGTTCCTGATCTATTTCGGCCTTGCCCAGTTCGGCCTGATCCGCGAGACCTTCATATGGCCCTGGCTCTCCAGTCCTCTGGTCTGCGTGCTGTTGACTTTCATCTTGAACACGACGGCTTATAGCACGGAGATTTTCGCCGGCGCCCTGCGCAGTATCCCGGTAGGTGAACTTGAAGCAGCCCGCGCGTATGGCCTGTCGAGGTTCAAGCAAGCAACCCGAATTCTGGTTCCCGCCATGCTCACCCGCTCATTGCCTCTCTACGGCAACGAGATGATTATGATGCTGCATGCCACCTCACTCGCGAGCACCGTTACACTCATGGAGACCACCGGAGTGGCCCGCCGGATCACGCTTGACAACTATATCCAGTTCGAACCGTACGTGACCGCCGCGGGGATCTACCTGACAATCACGTTTGTCATCGTCTCAGCGTTCCAAATCGTTCAGCGGCGTTTTGCGGGCTACCTCGAGCCCCGCAGTACTTAACTCGCTCCATATGAACCACTGCGCAACCGCCCGTAGCATCAATACCAAGGAGATCCAAATGTCTGACAAGCCCAACCTCGGTGCCCTTTACGGTGCCGCATCGGAAACGAAAACGTTCCTTGGTCTGGAAGCCTGCTCCTCCCTCGAGGAAATCGGCGCTCCCGTCGCGATTATCGGTGCTGTCGGCGCTACCCCGTACGCGTCGGTCGGCGCATATTGCCGCAACGGACCTGACGCGCTTCGGCGCGCAACCGGGGCGCTGACTGCGAATGTTGATCGGCACGACTTCGACCATGGCGGTCCGGTATTCCCAAGCAAGAGCAGTCGGCCTGTAGACTGCGGCAACCTCCCATATGACGATAACGACTATTCGCTCAACAGGAAAGCAATCGGCGAAGCAATCCACGCGATCCTTCGGGGCGGCGCTGTTCCCGTTCTTCTCGGCGGCGACGATTCCGTTCCGATCCCGATGCTTGAGGCGCTTGGCCGCGATGGCAGCGGCCGCAAGTACACTATCCTTCAAATCGATGCCCACATCGATTGGCGCGACGTGCACATGGGCGAGAGCCATGGCCTTTCTTCCACGATGCGTCGCGCATCGGAGATGGACCACATAGAACGTATCATCCAGGTCGGCTCCCGTGGCATCGGCTCGGCGGCGACCACCGACTATGAAGACGCCGTCAAAAGCGGCGTGAAGTTCATCACGGCCTACGAGTACCACAGGGCGGGTATCGAGGCAGTAACCGACCTGATCCCGCAGGGCAGCAACGTCGTGATCTGCATCGATGTCGATGCCTTCGACCCGTCGATCGTTCCCGGCGTGATCGGACGTTCGCCCGGCGGCCTGAGCTACTACCAGATGGTTGATCTCATCAAGGGCGCAGCCTCGAAAGGCAAAATCGCTGCGATGGACTTCGTCGAATATATGCCAGAACGCGATGTTGACGACCTCGGAGCCTTGAACGTCGCCCGTTTGATCACGACGGCGCTCGGCGTCATCGTTCGCCAGACCGCCTGACCGCCAAACGGCCCGGTCTCGGTGATCCGGGCCCCTACTTTCGAAGGAAGTCTCATGCCGAAACCAGACAAACATCAGCTCTCATCGCTCGGGTTCAACTCGCTGGCTGTCCACGGTGGCAATGAAGTCGATCAGACGTCGGGCGCTATCCGCACGCCGATCGTGATGGCGAACTCTTACGTGCTACCCTACGATCCGTCTATGAAGGACTGGTCGGATACCACCAACCCTTCCTACACGCGCAACTCTGGCCACAATCAAATCTGCCTGCAGCGCAAGCTGGCGGCGATGGAAGGCGGCGAGGATGCCGCCGTGTTCTCGACGGGCGTCGCCGCGCTACACGGAATATTCTTCACCTTCCTCAAGTCCGGCGACCATGTGATCGTGGGCGACGTGACATATGAGGCCGTGTGGCGCCTTTTCGCCGAACTACTTCCCGAGCGCTACAACATCGAAGCTACATTCGTGGATATGGGCGACTTGAATTCGGTCCGCGCCGCTGTCCGGCCAAACACGAAACTCATTCACACCGAGTCGATCGCCAATCCGACGACCAAGGTCGCGGATATCGCTACCCTTGCGGACGTAGCGAAATCAGCGGGCGCTATGCTCTCGGTGGATTCAACCTTTACCCCTCCGCCGTTCTTCCGCCCGTTGGAACTCGGAGCCGATCTCGTCGTCCATTCGCTGACCAAGTACATCAACGGGCATGGCGACGCGATGGGCGGAGTTGTCATCGGCGCGAAAGACCTCATCCACCACATCAAGGCGGATGCACTCGTCGATCTTGGTGCCACCATCTCCCCGTTCAACGCCTGGCTTATAACCCGCGGCTCCGTGACCCTGCCGCTTCGCCTCAAGCAGCAGTTCTCGACCGCCGAGATCGTGGCACGCTATCTCGACACCGAGGAGCGGCTCGCGTTCGTTACGTATCCCGGCCTGGCTTCCCACGACCAGCACGAGCTTGCGAGGAAGCAGTTCGGCGGCAAGGGATACGGGGCGATGATGGCGTTTGCGGTAGAGGGCGATCCCGATACCCAGAACCGCTTCGTGTCCCATCTCAAGGTCATCACATCCGCAGTATCTCTTGGCCACGACGAAACCCTCATCGTGCATGTCGGCGGGGGCGGCCGTGGCGGCTCGGAGAGATACCCGGAAAACTTCCGGAAGTACGGCCATCTCCGTCTTTCAATCGGATTGGAAGACCCGGAGGACGTGATCGCCGATATCAAGAATGCACTTGATCTGACCTTCTCGAGGTAGAAGCATGAACCGAGTTCCAATGATCCCCTTCTACCTCCCGGTCGAGCAGGAGCCAGACAAACCCTGCGGAGATAGACCGCCGACCGTTCCACTGCTGAAGCGAGCAGCACTCGCGATAAAGAGACTTCTTCGCAGGTAGTCCAACATAACCCCGTGTTCATTACCCCGCTTCCGAAAGCGATGGTGGGCACCCCGGTCTCTGCCAATGGCGACGATCATCCTTCAACGAACGTTATAATGAAAACGAAGCTCACACATCGCCTTTTCGCCGAGGTCCTTGGCACGTGCATCCTGACCGCGTCGGTTGTGGGCAGCGCCCTCATGGCGGATCGCATGACCGATATCCCGGCGTTAGTTATGCTATGTGTCGCGGTGTCCTGCGCCGCGGCCCTTTTCGTCCTCCTCGAGCTACTTGGTCCGATCTCGGGGGGACATTTCAATCCCGCCGTCAGCCTTGCAATGTGCCTTCAAGGTCGCGTGACACGGTACGAGGCAGCTGCCTATATCTCGATGCAAACAATCGGGGGACTACTGGGTGTCGTATTGGTTCACGGTATGTTTGACCTTCCCGCGGTATCGCTGGGCGTGCAGGCCCGAACGGGATTGTCCATATGGCTCGCGGAAACGGCTTCCACTTTCGGACTTGTATTCGCGATCCTGTTCGGACTCAGGTTTCGCCCACAGTCGGTGTCCGCCATCGTCGGCATTTACGTGTTGTCGGTCACACTATTCGCCGCGAGTTCATTCGCGAATCCGGCAACGACCATGGCCAGAGCGCTTACTGCCACTCTTGCTGGCATTCGCCCGACAGATGTGCCCGCGTTCATTATTGCCCAGTTTCTTGGCGCAATGCTCGCCGTTGGGTTGGCCCGCTGGCTGACATCGCCATCTGCGTTGACAGCTCAACGATGAAACTAAACTGAGAGGCGCGCATTCGTTCTCCGCTCGCCCCTGCCGTATCAGCGATTACCCCGGAATAGAACTTGGGACCTCCGAAATTCGTGGGAAACATAGGATGTGAATGCCCGGACACGAGCCGTCCGCCGAAGGTCTTGATGGGTTAGCACCCATAATCCCGTCGTCATTTCGTCAAAGTCGGGATGATCGACCTTCACCAGGTTTCGGCCCGACGAGCCAAGATAGCAAGGCAAGACAGCGAATCCCTGTCCGCATTCGGCTGCCCTCAGCAGGGATACGAGAGAATCTCCACGCATAGCGATAGAGCTTTCGGGAATTGCCTTCCCCAGCCAACGAGAAATTTTCATGCCTCCAAGCGTCATGTCCGGAGCAACCCAACGATCGAACTCCGTCGGGGACTTGCCCGCATTCCGTTCGACAAGGTCGACGGTCCCGTAAATTGCGAAACTCACATCGACCGCGCGACGGCCGACAAGCGCGTCAGGTGGGCTATCCCCGGTCCTGAGAGCCACGTCGGCGTCCCGTTGGGCGAGATCGGTTACGAAACTTCCCGTCGTCAGCGCGACCGTAATCCCAGGATTGAGTTCGCTAAATCCTGCCAACACGTGCGGAAGCACCGAGGCCATCAGCGTGTCACACGTTGTTACCCTTAAAGTGCCTTCAAGGCGCTCGTCTTTCCCGCGCAGTTTACCTTCCAGCTGCCGCACAATCTCCTGCATCTGCCGGGCGGAATCAAGGAGGTCCTCTCCGGTCTCGGTCAGGGTATAACCCGACGCCATACGGTCGAAGAGCCGGAAGCCGTTTGCTGTCTCGAATGAACCTATTCGCCTGAGGACCGTGGAGTGGTTTACGCCGAGCGCCCGTGCGGCCGCGGCCAGGCTTCTGTGGTCCGCAACCGCCACTACATACTTCAAATCGTCCCAGTCCCAGCTGTGCAATTTTGCATTCCCGCAGTCGGAATTTTCGGAGTTCTATTGCATATACGCACGCCATAAACAAGCCGCAGCTAGGCACACAAAGTGGCCAGTGTCAGAAACGGAGTTACTATGGTCGACACGAAGTACGCCCCCTACGGCATTCTCCTTCTTCGCATTGTGACAGGCGTCGCCCTGCTCGCGCACTCACTCTACCTCAAGGTATTCGTACTGACGATGCCAGTTACCGTGGGGTTCGTTCAGTCCCTTGGGTTGCCCGGCTCAATGGCATGGCTCATTCTGCTTATCGAAGTGGTGGCAGGCATCATGCTAATCATCGGCATTAAGCCCCGCATTGCCGCCTTCGCCGCAGCCGTTGTCCTGTTCGGGGCAACGTGGGCACATTCGGGAAATGGTTGGGAGTTCAGCAGTGCTGGTGGCGGATGGGAATACCCCTTCTTCTGGAGTCTGTCGCTCATATCGATCGCGCTTCTTGGCGACGGTGCGCACGCCCTAATACCGTCCTTCCAGACGTCTCCGGAGAATTAGTCCGTCCCGTTTAGAGAAAATCACATCGTTTGCGAGGGAGGTGCCAGACCGCCTCCTTCAATCTGTCGCGAAGAGGGGAAGAAGCCTAGCTGCTTCCTCCACGAGATGGGAAGCTGGCGATGGCGATCGAACGCTGAGCGGATGGAGCGAAGAGAAGAAATCCGAGTTATCGCTGCACCTCAATTCGGGAGTCGTCATGGCTGGTCATCGCGCACAATGGAAAGGTCATCTTGAAATCGGCGACTTCAAGTGCGCCGTGAGCCTGTATACGGCAGTTTCCACATCGGAGCGCATCACGTTTCACACGATAAACCAAGCGACGGGACATCGGGTCCGGCGCGAGTTTGTTGACTCCGAAACGGAAAAAACCGTCGAACGTGATGATCAGGTGAAAGGTTTCGAGGTCGAGAACGGCGAGTACATCATGATCGACCCGGAAGAGGTGGCCTCGGTTGTCCCGGAGGCCGATAAGATGCGCTTCCGCCACAAGCCGCGCCTTCTCGTCATCAGACCACTGCCGCGGCGAACGCCGCGACGGCGTCGCCGTCAAAACTTCGAATGTCCGAACCTGATTCACCTTGTCGCTCATATGACTCTCCGCATGATTCATGCAGAAAATGAGCTTCGGCGCACAAACGCGCTACGTGGGATTGCTTACCCGCTTACGATGAGCCGCGCGGTCCGCGCGTGCGGCCTCGACACCACACTTCCTCGGTTCACGTTAGTAGTCGGACTTCCTACCGAGAACTGTTGATGTTCTTCAACTGAGAACATCACATCGTGCTTGAAGTTCAGCGGCTAATCGCGTACGGCGCTCACCAACTGATCCACGATATCATCGATCGTATGGATTGCCGTATTAAGCGCCAGCTTGTTGCCGAGAATCGGTGACTTTTCCATCAACTCGTCTTTTGTCAACTTATGCCACACGGGTAGGATTTTCGATTTTCCCTGCATCTCGCGACCGAACAGCCCATCGAGTTCGAGCTTGGGCCAGTCCTTCGCGAAAAAAGCATGCGACAGGATCACCACGCCGAACCTCGAATTAGCAAGCCCATGGTCGATCTTGGCTCGCAGACTATCGCCCCATTTCAAAGTCATCTCGTCATAGAACACACGAAGCCCTGCCGATCGAGCTTTCGCTGCAAGTTCTCTCACAACTTCGTCCTTGTCTTCGGACGCATGCGAAATGAAGACGTCGAAGGCTTCGGTGTTGGGAGATGAAACGCGGTCGCCATGCGACGCCTTCATCGACGATACTAGGTTGTCGTTAAGTTGCTTTTGACGGCGAGCCTGAGCGTTTTGCTGGCGTTCGATATCCTTGAACGCCTTTGCGCGTTTGCTTTCTTCAGCTTTAGCGAGGGACGCACGCGCTGTCGCAAGTTCGGTGCTCTTCGAAGCTATGGCCTTGGCGTATCCTGAGCGCTTCTGGGCGCTCGCAGCAGCGTCCTTTCGCGCCCGGTCGGCCTCCTTGAGCTTCAAGGATATGGCCGAAACCGACTTGCCCTTCGACGCGGCGAGAGCCGCGCTGTTAGCTTTGATCAGATAGCTGGCCTCCCTACCCGCCTCCAGCGCGTCCTTTTTCCGTAAATCGGCGATCTGGCCTTCGAGACGCGAAACCTTTGAACGGTACATCGAAATGGACATTGCTGCTCCTGCGGACCTTCCCTCAACGCCCAGAAAAGCGCGATTGACGGTCAAATTGCAAGTCTTGACTAGCAGCGATCCCTTGCATCGAAGAGACAGACTTCTCGCAGCACAATCCATCAGCCACTGCATCACCTATCGCGCTCATTGACTGCCACACCCGCAATTTGTGATGCCCCACCTGGAACGTCATGACTGCTCCATTGAACAATGCACGGGATGGTGCCGAAATACCCGGGCAATATTCCATAGTTCGAAGAAAATCTTCAGCAAGCCTCCATGTTCAAGGCACCTCGACTGAGATCCGACGCTGGTCTTTGGTTAAGACAGCGGTTACAGCGGCGAAACCAGCCATAAACCCGAAGGCAAGTGCAAAACTCTTAGACTGTGCAATTGCGCCAACAACCATAGCTCCGGCACCCATTCCTAAATCAAAGCTTAGGTTCCAGAGGACCGACACTCTTGAAGCATTGCTTGCTCCACCATCCTGGAACGCCCGAATGAGCGTCGCGCTCTGTAGGCCACCATACGCGATGCCAAGTGAAACCGCTCCGATGATGAGGAACAACAAGCCTGCGAGGGTTCCTGAAAGAGCCAAGGAGCCGCTCAAGAACAGAGCAGCAAAGGCCGTTATGACGACAAGCGCTGGAATCATCGTGCGCGTTCCAAGCTTGTCACTCATTGTCCCGGCGAGCCACCGCGCCACCACCGCGCTACCTGTCAGGAGGAAGAGCACCGTTGTGGCTGCCGACGAACTCGGAGCGATCTGATTTGCAAAAGTTAGAACAGCACCACCCGTGCTGGTGACGATCACGAGTGCCAACAATGACGGCCAAGTCGTTGAGAAGACATAGCGGAGCGTCTTGGGTCTGGACCCTGACCGTTCTTCATGGGTCCTGTCGAATATCGACAGGCGTCCCCCTAGTCGCGCTACCAAGACGAGACCCGCCAATGGCAAGACCGCGGAAATCAGCACAACCTGGTCTCCAAGGACATCCGCCAGAATCGGTGCCGATGACGCAAAGATCAGCTGAGGAACGGATGAGGCAAGACCATAGGCACCAACCGCCTTTCCGCGTTGTGACACGGGGGTGAGAAGGCTTACTGCCGTTGCTCCACAGACCGTCATTATCCCAAACCCCACGCCACGCAAGGCGCTGCTGACCAAGACAAGCTCGATGGTGGGTGCGATGGCTTGGAAGGGCGCGGGCACAGAAAGCAAAACGATGCCGACGGTGAGTGTCACGGTCCATCCGAATCTGCGGATGGCGGAGCTTACCCCCAGCTGCGCAAGAATTGTGAACAACATGAGCACGGCTGTGACGCTTCCCGCCGCGAATTCGCTTGCACCACCTGCAATCACCCAAGACGGAGAGATGGAGAGAAGCAGGCTGAAACCAGTAAAGGTCAACGCAACGAGGGTTAGAAGCGCGCCCATGCCATTCGTAGTGAAGACACCAAATTCCGAGTCACCGTTCACGTTACCCTTGGCTGTCATGCGATGGTTTTCTCGACAGACCACTCCGCCGCGTTGGGACTTTGCAAAAGCCGGAGAGGCGCGATCATCGTTTCAGCCGTAAGGAGGGTCTCAAGGCGTTCTTCGGACAAAAGCCCTTCCTCCCGCACAATATCTGCTACCCGCCGGCCTTGGGCGAGTGCACGTTTTGCAATCCTTGAGGAGGTCTCGTAACCGAGCGCCGGTCCCAATGCGGTTACCAGCGCAGTGCTGTCATCTAGCAGCGCCCTACAGCGATCGCGGTCAGCCTCGATGCCCGACACGCAACGGGTCGTGAACGTTGTGACCGCGGCAGTTAACTGCTTTATTGCCGACAGCACTGAATATCCAATTGTAGGCTCGAAAGCGTTCAGCTGTAGTTGACCTGCCTCCGCACAGAAGGTGACAGTCAAGTCGTAGCCGATCACGAGGTACGCCACTTGATTTACGACTTCCGGGATCACCGGATTCACTTTCCCCGGCATGATAGAGGACCCGGCCTGCATTGGAGGTAATCTGATCTCTCCCAAACCGCCACGCGGCCCACTGGAGAGAAGCCGCAGGTCATTCGCAATCTTCGAGAGTTTGACTGCAACCCGCTTCAGAACGCCAGAATATAGTACGAACGCCCCCATGTCAGACGTCGCCTCCATGAGATTAGCTGCTGGCGACAATGGCTGCTTGCTCAATCGCGCGAGTTCCTCAGTCGCAAGTGCCGCGTAACGGGCGTCGGAATTAATTCCAGTCCCGATCGCAGTGGCTCCCAAATTGACCTCTCTGAAAAGAGAAACCGTTTCACGAAGCCGGGTGACATCCTCTTTGATCGTGGCAAAGTAGGCATCAAACTCCTGCCCCAACGTCATCGGGACCGCGTCCTGCAGTTGCGTTCTGCCTAGCTTCAGTACATCGCTAAACTCAACCGCTTTTGCCTTAAACGCAAAGGAAAGGTCATCAAGTGCGCTGATCAGGGGGTCAGATGTAAGAATGATCGCTAGACGCAACGCGGTGGGATAAACATCATTGGTCGACTGCGACTTGTTCACATCGTCGTTCGGGTGGAGCGAGGAATACTGCCCCTTCAGGCACCCCATTTTTTCGAGAGCGACGTTTGCTATAACCTCGTTGGCGTTCATGTTGGTCGACGTACCAGCCCCGCCCTGCACAGCGTCCACCACAAACTGGCCGCGAAAACGATCCTCGCTCAGAATGAGCTCGCAGGCCCACTCAATGGCATTCGCCTTGGCTGCGTCCAAGAGACCGAGCCTTCGATTGGCCCTTGCCGCAGCCTGCTTGACGAAGACCAAACTTTTTACGAGTTCAGGGAAATGACCAACCGTGATGCCGGTGATTGGAAAATTCTCCATTGCCCGAAGAGTGTGTATCCCCCAATACACATTGGCCGGGATCTCCGCCGATCCAAGCAAGTCGTGTTCGATGCGTTTCAACGTTGCCGCGGCATCCGAGGACGAAGCAACATTATCTAATTTCGAATTTTTCGTGGTCATAGAAGCCCTGCTTGATAACCAGATCACTAAAATCGGGCGGTCGAACGTCCGCCGTGCCATGCGGACCAACGAACAGGATCGCGTAAAAATTGTTCGAGTTCCTGGCGGTCGTCTGCGCTCATTGCTTCTTCAGGCGCATAGCGAAGTACGTCACTCCACGTCGCGAGAGAGTGAAGGTTTACGCCCGACTCCATGAGGGTCGTATCGACACCGGGGAAAACATCGTAGAAGAATACGGTGAGAATGTCCGTTACAACCGCACCTGCGGCACGGAGCCCCTTCACGAAAGCTCCTTTGATCGTCGCGTCCGTGGTCATGTCGTCCATGAGCAACACACGCATTCCCTCAACATTGCCGCCTTCAACTTGCGCATTCCGCCCTATGCCGAGCGGCTTCTTTCGGACATAGCGCAGGGGCTTTTGCGTCGCGTCGGCAAGCAGGGTAGCAAACGGAATGCCCGCTGTTTCAGCTCCAGCTATGGCATCGTACTCAAGATTGACCCCGTTGGTCCCTAAGTACTCCGTCGCAAGCCGTGTGATGGCTTTCCTCACCGTCTGTTCCGCTATCAGCAATCGAACGTCGACATATACCGGGCTCGCCCATCCACCGGCCAACACATAAGGCTGATCTCGGTTGATGCCGACAGCATGGCATTCAAAAAGGAGCCGGGTAATCTGTGCCCCTGCTGGATTCGTCATTTCTCTATGTTCCCGATAGACCAAACCAGATTTTCATCGCCGCGGAAGACAACAACTTCAGCCCCATCGACTTCAATCGTCGGAGAAAATCTTGAGGGCCGCTTTATAAGCTCGATGGTCCCTGCGTTGGGCGGAAGTCCGTAGAACGCGGCGCCGTTCAGGGATGCGAACGCCTCAAATCGCGGCAGAGCCCCCTCCTCATCGAACACCTGCACATAGGTCTGTAGCGCTGTCGCCCCAACAAAAACGCCGGCACAGCCGCAGGCCGCCTCCTTCGCTCCACGCAGATGTGGTGCCGTGTCGGTCCCAATAAAGAAGCTGGCTTCACCAGAGGTGGCGGCGCTCCGGAGGGCAAGTCGGTGCTCCTCGCGCTTGGCAACAGGTAGGCAATAAAGATGCGGACGCAGGCCGCCCTGAAAAAGCGACGTCCTGTTTATCGTCAGATGATGAGGAGTGATCGTCGCTGCCACCCGCGGTGCATAGTCGCGAACAATCGCGACACCTTCCGCTGTAGTGACGTGCTCAATAACAACCTTTAACAGCTGATATCTCTCGAGAAGCGGGACCATGGTCCGCTCCAAAAAACGCGCCTCACGATCGAAGATATCGACATCTGGATCGGTCACCTCGCTGTGAACCAGCAAGGGCATGCCAATCCTCTCCATACGCTCTAGGACCCTGTTGATGAGTAGTACGTCGGTTACGCCGTGATGGGCATTGGTGGTTGCGCCAGCCGGATACAGCTTCGCAGCCTTCCAAACGCCTTCCACAAATCCTCTTTCGATGTCATCGGCTGATGTGTGGTCAGTTAGATAACAGGCCATAAATGGCTGAAAATCACTCTCAGTGGGACGGGCATCCAAGATTCTCTGCCGATATGCAACAGCGTCCTCGACCCGCGTCACCGGAGGCGACAAGTTTGGCATGATTATACCGCGAGCGAATTGAGCCGCAGTGAACGGAAGGACAGCTTTTAACATTGAGCCATCCCGCAAGTGAATGTGCCAATCGTCTGGCCGTCTGATTATGATCCTCAGCGGGTCTTCGGTTCTTTCTGAAGGCTTCTCGAATATGGCGGAAATACTCATTGTGCTGCCTCCCTGATAGCTTCTCTCATCGTATGGACGCCAACCAGGAAATCATCGATATCCATTGCTTCGTTCGGATTATGAGAGCCATTCGAATTGCGGACGAAGATCATTGCGCTTGGAATTCCGGCATTTGCGAACACTGCCGCATCGTGCCCTGCGCCACTGGCCATTTCTTCACATGGGTGACCTAGTTTGCCTGCCGCAGCGATTAGACGGTTGATCCAAACCGAGTCCATTAGCGCGGGCGCGGACTCGACCAACCTGTCAAACTTGAAATTGACCCCCCGCTCTTCTGCGACCGACGCGCATTCAGATTGGAACAGGTCGTAGAATGCTTCCAAGGTTTCACGATGCTGGCTTCTCACTTCGAAGCTGAACCTAGTTGTCCCGGGGATGCGCGCGATGGCGTGTTCATCCGATACCGTCCCGAAGATACCGGACGTCACCACAAGGTCTCTCCCACGTTCGAGAAGTGTACGCCAATGACGATCAATGTGGACCAGAAGCTCCGCTGAAGCGAACACAGCGTCATGGCGCAGCCAGCGTGGCACCGCACCAGAGTGACCGGCTTCGCCCACGCATTCAACATTCCGATGTCGGAAATTGCCACGGATACCAGTAACGATGCCAATCGCTTGTTGTCGTGCAATGAGGACCGGGCCTTGCTCAATATGTAGTTCGAGCCATGCTCCTATGGAGCGCGGATCGACGAGCGCTTCCCCTCGATGTACCCGCTCGACGTCCACGCCGACATCACTCATGCAATCCGAAAGCTTTCGCCCGCTATCAACGGCTGGTGCATCCAAATCATCTTGGCTCAATTTGCCAAAAAGGGCACTCGAACCTATGTAGGCCTTTCCGAACCTTGCGCTTTCCTCGCCGCGCAGCGCGAATAGCTTCAACGCTCGTTTCGGTTTAAATCCCTCGCGCAAGAAGCTGGCAAGGACCGCTAGGCCCGCGACTACGCCGGCGGCACCGTCGAAATTTCCACCCTGCGGAACAGAGTCTAGATGAGAACCGAACGCGATGCACGGCTCTGCGGATTCGGCGGTTCCTGGCAGAGTAATCACTAGGTTTGCGCCACGGTCCCGCTCCACGGCTAGGCCAAGCTTAGCGGCAGCTCTTTCAATAACATCGAGCGCGAGGCTTTCTCCATGGCCATAGCTATCTCTCGTTATGCCAACACCATCAAAGGTTTTTTGCCTCAGTTCGTCGAACAGCGCCTCACATAGAGCACGGTCGACACCCAAGGCGGCCTCACTGGCGGTCCTGGTGCTATTATCTGTAACTGGTGATTCAGCCGATTGCCGCATATCCGTCGTTTCAATCCATCGCGCCAAACAAACAACCGCGGTCCCAGCCGACCCAGTGGTCGGGCCTTCGCAACGTGATGCGTCCGTTTGGTTTTCGTAAAGATCAGGGTCAGCATCGGATGCCGTCACCGCTCGTGACGCAGAGCCCATGTCGCCTGATAGATTCAAAGGAGTGTCATCAACCTAAGGGAAAATGACTGCCACCATGAAACATCCGTAGGCAATCAGCCCAAGGACTGCTCCCAGGACAAGCACCGCATCGCGCTCGGCGTTGTCCTTGATAACGGCCGGTCTCATCTTTTCAGCAACTACGTACCCGATGACTCTTTTCATTATCGACGCTCCCCTTCTTGTCAGGCTTGCTGCACATTGCGTCATCGCCTGTTACAAAACCACGGTACTTCTACAGTTGCCTCGATTGGATAGCTAAGTACGTTCCTTTACTTTTACTTTTATCAAACTTTCGACGTGACTGCGACAGTCCCGATACGGTCGGCTCCGACGAACTTGTAGAAAAGCATATCCACCTGTCCGAGGGGCAAAATCTCAACTGCCTATGAACTGGTCCACTGTGGTTGGGACGATCCGTCGGGGGATGCAGCGGGCCAGATGTGGGGGGGAGAGTAGAAATGCGGATATATCGCACCGCAGACATCCCTCGTGATGTTACAGCCCGGGATGTCGGTATCGCAGCTAACTATTCGGCAAAATACTCACAGATTCCGGGGGGCGCTTCAAGACGGGTTGGGATCCGCTGAACCGGCTAATATCAATCCCAGCAGAAGCGCCCCATCCATGTTCGAGCCTGTATACGGCGCCTCCCCGGAGCGCCGATCGCGGTGTTGCTCCCGATCGGAGCCGTAGTCGGCTCAAACAATCTTGGAGCCGATCTGACGTTCGGTATGCCTGAAAGGTTGAAGCTGTCAGGCATACCTTCTTCACGGCGGCTAAGCCGCCCTAGTTTGCCTTACAAAGTTCGTCGCGGTTAGTTGCCGAAGCCAGTTTGGGATCGAAGCTGTACTTCGCCAGAATTTGATCGAACTGGCCAGACTGTTTCAGTTTGTCGATTTGCTCATCGTAAGCGTCGCGAAGGGCGGTATCGTCTTTTCTGAATGCCGCCGCAGCACACTGAATCGGCTCGCCTTCTAGATCGGATACAAGTTCGAAGTCGTCTCCGCCGGCTCGCTCCATCGCTGCGCGAAGCGTTACATCCGGAAAAGCAATCACGTCAACTCGCCCGCTCTTGAGAAGCTCAACGGAATTGAAAATATCGCTCACGGACATCAAATTGGCTCGGGAAACGCCCTTCGCTAGAGCTTGCTTTTCTTCGGCTCCCCCGCCCACGGTAGATATTTTCGCGTTCTTCGGGGCGAGATCGTCGTAGCTGTGCAGCCCGAGGGGATTTCCCTTTTTAACGAGGAAGCCTTCGCGGGTACAAAGCAGCGGCTGCGAAAACGCAACCGCCTTGCATCGCTCCGGACGAATGAAAAGCCCTGTTGCGACGATGTCAAATCGGCTGGCGATCAAGCCTGGGATAAGTGCTCCCCAGTCAACGGAATTTGCCTTGATATCGCCGACACCTAAGCCTTTGAATACCGCGCGAGAAATATCAGGGTCAGCACCAGTCAGGAGGCCGTCCGCGCCAATGATTGCATAGGGCGGTTCGGGAGCGATTCCGATTTCTACAACTCCCTTCGCCTTGAGCCGTTCGATCGCATCTTCCGCCTTTGCTGCGGTGAGGGACGTAACCGCAATTGCAACCGAAAGGCAGAAGGATATGTTAGTCTTGTTCCCCATTGCTATGGTTCCTTATGCCACGGTTCTACACCCTGCAAACGTGTGGCATCCGATTGCAGGAAAAGGTTCGCCTAGCTCAGGCAGCTTCCTGGTGTACTCGCCTTTCGATGAAGCGTAGTGCGAGGACGACCGGAATACTGATGAGAAGGTAAAGGATACCTACGACGGTAACAGGTTCGGTGTACTGGTAGGTCGAGTTGCCGATGTCTCGCGCCGTATTCATAGCCTCTGGGACAGTGATCACCGCAAGGAGAGCGGTCTCCTTAAACATCAACACCACGTAGTTCCCCAAGGCCGGTACCATCGGCGGAATGGCCTGCGGCAGAATAACGCGCCGCCAAGTCTGGACCGGATGATAGTTCAGGGCCAAAGCAGCTTCCCATTGTCCCTTCGGCACGGCCTCGATTCCTGCGCGGTACACTTCAGACATGTAGGCCGAGGAGTGAAGACCGAGCGCCAATATGCCCGCCCAGATTGGCGGAATTACAATCCCGACATCGGGAAGGACATAGAAGATGAAGAACAGTTGAACGAGAAGGGGAGTACGGCGAAGAAACTCCGATGCTGATCCACTGCACACCCTTAGAAGACGGTTTTCGGAGCGGTTTGCCAGAGCAAAGGCCAACCCGAGCGCCAAAGCGAGAACCGATCCCCCAACGGTTGCCTGGATCGTGATAGCGAATCCTCGAACAAGGTCAGGTAGGACCTGTAGGGCGAAGTCGAAATCGAAGGTCATGTCGCGGCTGCCTCCTTGTTTGTGGCAAACGTTTCAGCGCCGCGGCTGAAATGGATTTCCAGCCTCCGGAAGACGGCGATGATCGCAGACGACAGGACGAAGTAGACGACCAGAATCGTAAGGAACGTGGCAAAGCTATTACCGGTTTGCTGTCGAACGACCATTGCCTCGTAGGTGAGATCAGAGATTGTGACCAGTGAGACGAGTGGGGTGATTTTCAGCAGGTCTACCATGAGATTTGCCATAGGAGCGATCGCTAACCTCATGGCCTGTGGCACAATCACGTAGCGGTATTTGTGCCACGTCGAATAGTTCAAAGCGACGCACGCCTCCCATTGCCCACGGGGGACTGCCTTCAACGCGCCGCGAACAACTTCAGACCCATAGCTGCCCACATTGAGACCGATAACCACCACGGCGGCGGCGAACGGAGACAGTGTTACGCCAAGCAGAGGCAGCACAAAGAAGGCCCAGAAAAGCTGCACGTAACACGACGTTCCACGAAATATCTCAATGTAAATCCCGACAATCGCCCGGAGAGGCCACCAGCCAGAATAACGAATTACGCCACATACCGTCGCGACGACAGTCGCGATAACCGCAGCAACCACCGTGATCTGGATGGTCGTCACCAAGCCCTGAAGGAGCATGGGGAGAAAGGAGTATAATTGGCTCATGGTGACCTCCCACTAAATGCGCTGCCCCGCAGCAATGATCTTGCGCAGAAACGACCGCGTCCGATCCTGGGTAGGTGCGGAGAATAGTTGATCCGGCTCACCTTCTTCGACAATGCGCCCACCGTCCATGAACAAAACCCGATCCGAAAATTCCTTTGCAAACGTCATTTCATGGGTGACAAGCAGCATTGTCATGTCGGATGTCCTGCCGATCTCTCGCAGAACGTTCAGGACCTCCTCCACAAGTTCGGGGTCTAGAGCCGACGTGATTTCATCGAAAAGCATGATCTCGGGCTTCATTGCCAACGCGCGAGCAATAGCGACGCGTTGCTTCTGCCCTCCCGATAGCTGTGCAGGATAGTGATGCGCTCGCTCGCGTAGACCCACCATATCGAGGAGCTCAAGCGCTTGGACGTCGGCCTCAACCCGCGGCCGACCCAGTACGATGCGCTGAGGTTGGGAGATGTTCTCCAATGCAGTCATATGTGGAAAGAGATTGAAGTGCTGGAAGACCATGCCGATTTTCGCGCGCTGACGGCGCAGGTGCTGCTGGGAGGCCTTCACCAGTTGTCCATTACGCTCTTCGTGCCATAGCGGTTTGCCATCAATCCAGATTGATCCCCCCTGAATCGTTTCGAGAGTCATGAGTATGCGGAGAACAGTTGTTTTGCCCGATCCGCTTGGCCCAATTAGAGAGAGTTTTTCACCACGCTTTATGCTGAGGCTGAGGTCAGAAAGAACCTGATGATGACCATAGCGCTTCTCTATCGACCGAAATTCGACTTGTTTGTCAGCGGACTGCGCTAATCTCGTTTCACGATAGGGAAACTCAGCAACTTGAGACGAACCTGTGCCCCCAACTGCCTTGATCGAAAGATTTGTCTTTCCGGTCATGTGAACTCCTGTTTGACATAGTGGGGATTGAAGACTCCCGGCAAAAGAAATCCGTCTAGAGGAACGCTTCCGTTCCCGAGTCGACTGGGAACAAGGGTCGAGACGACCTATAACGCGACCTCTTCAGAGGCGACTTGTCCGCTCCCACTAAGTCGGTGTTTTTGTTCCCTTAATTTTGCTTACTATGAAGTCTATCACTGGCCATTCGTTTTTACATTCAAATCGATATGTCTAAAAGTTTGAGAAACCCAAAACTAAACCAGCCCGGCCCTGCAGAAAGCATTTAGGGGCCGGCATTTGCCGACCCCTTCAATGTATTTTCCAGCAACTATGCCTTCGAGCGACCTACCTATCGAATAGGGTACCGCGGCCCGCAATCTTGTCGACCAAGCCCGTGCTCCGTAAGCAATCCCAAACCAGCGCCTGGTTACTCGTCACGACAGGTTTGCCGAGCTTCTGTTCCAGAGGGGCAATGGCATCGCACGTTCTTAGGCCAGTACATGAGATGAACAAGGCATCGCTCCGAGGATCCATGGCTGATATGCCGGCTTCGATGAGACTCTCGGTACTAACCCCGTTAATCTCGTCCTCTTGAGTTAGGTTGTATGTTGTACACCGGTCAATTTTGAAGCCGTCGCCCTCGAAGTAATCCGGAATGACGTCTGTCACGTGCAAAGGATAGGGCGTAAGCACGGAAATGCGATGGACACCGGTCGCACGGAATGCTCGACCTGCTGCGTGTATCGGTGTCGATATGTGACTTCGAGGGCGTGCCGCCTGCAAAATGCGCTTCAGTCGATCAGGGCCAATAACCACAGTCCCCGTCGTGCAAGCAAAGGCAACCGCATCCAAATGCGCCTCCGGTACGAGTACTTTGCACGCATCGGTAAGATGCTCAGCCATATCCTCTAGCGCCCCGCGTGACAATTTTGACGCCATGGAAATACGCGTTGTAAGGACTTGAACTCCTCGGAGGGACTCCAAATACACCTTGAAGTCCCCTTCGCAGGCCTGGTCGTTCGCTAAAAGAATGACGCCGATCGAGACGCGTTTATCCGTCTCTGGCCTGTTGGCTGTTGCAATTTGCCAATCGTAGATTCCGTCACGTTTCATGTTACCTCCCCTTTCGACTACGTCGCTCTGACTTGGACAGCGCAGTTAGGCGATCACCCGCGCCAGATCCTGTGCGACCAACTTACTCACGTCCTCAAGTATCTGAATTTTCTCGGCTGCATCGGTGTTGGCAGCGCGGCTAAGTGCGCACACGTATCGCTCGAACAGCTGAAAGTCCTTCTCGCCGTCGGCAGCGGTTAACGGTAAGCCATGATTTGTTTCGTAGATCCGTTGGGCGAGCATGCCGAGAATTAGATATCCAGCAGCGCCCGGTGCGGAGCTTCGCGCCGCATCGAACGCGCTTTCAGCTGCCTTCTTGTATCCGTCGAGACCGCGGGCATGCTGTTGGATGAGATCGATTAGATGTAGATACATTTAGCGTCTTCCTTCGAAGCATGTGAAAATTAAAACCCTCGCCAAAGGCGAGGAGCCATGTGCAGTTCAATAAGATTCAAAGGTCGAGAACGAGCCGAGACGATTTCGCGCGAGAGCAGCAAATCATTATTCTTGCCCCATTGGCTTTCTCTGCCGCGGTCAAACAGCTGTCCCTGTGATCTGGAATGCCCTCCAGGACTGAAGTCTCACAAGTCCCGCATATTCCAGACTGGCAGCCAAACTCGATGTCGAGACCAGCATCGAGCAATGTCTCCAAGATCGTTGAGTCGGCCGCAATGTTGAAAGCTTGCCCCGAGCGGGCCAAGACGACTTCGAATTGGCCGGCTGTCGCTTCAGGTGCAAGCTTTCCGAAACTTTCGTAGTGAACCCTCTCCTGCGGAATCCCGGCAGTAACCTGCTTGAACTCAGCGAGCATGGACGAAGGGCCGCACGCGTAGAAATCGACGGCCCTACCCTCCTGGCCAATGATGGCCGATTTGATATCCAAACCCTGGCCATGCTGGCTATGGAAAAGTTGGACCTTTGCGCCTGTCTTTGCTGCCAGGCATTCTATCTCCGTACGATATACGGCGTCGGCCGGTGTTCGGCAGGCGTAACACAGCTCCCAGGAAGAACCAGTCTGGGAGAGTTCCTGTATCATCGACCAAATTGGCGTTATGCCAATGCCACCGGCTATTAGAACAGAATGCGTCGCAGCTTTGCGCAATGAGAAGGCGTTTCGGGGTTTACTGACAAAAACGCGACGTCCAACGTCGATCCTGTCATGGACAAACGCCGAGCCACCTCGGCTCGTCGCGTCCTTCTTTACGGCAATGACATAACGGTGGCGCTCGCCTGGCATGTTAGTGAGTGAGTAGCTCCGCTTCAGTTCGGGGGCGAGAGCGATCTCGATGTGGGACCCGCCGGAGAACGGTTCGAACTCACCTTCGACAGAGGGTGCGAGCTCAACCTCGACAACGTCCGCGGACAACCTGCTTTTGCGGGTAACGATCGCCTCGCTACCCGCGATTGGCAAGGGATCGACCTGGCTCTTCAATGTCATCTGCATGGCGTGCTACCTCCCGACCTTGCCGTCCCTCGTATCGCGGGCATTCCTGTCGATAGAAACGGTACGTTGCTCGGCAATAGACGTGAGGATGGCATCGCCGACCGCTACGACGTCACTGCCTTCGTCAATTCCAATTTCGGGATTACGCGGCCGTTGGATCGCCGCAGCAAAGTCAGCATATGCCGCTCCTACCCCATAGGTGAGAGGGTTTGTCGGATCCGAAAATGGCACAGGCTCAAAGCTTCCATCGGGAAGGAATCTGGCTTCGTTTTCAGCAATGGCACTTCGCAGATACGATTCTGTCATCTCCTCGAGCGGCGTTGTTACCCCGTCGACGAAAAGCTCCCCATCCTGCCATGCATGCCAGCATCGACTAAAGGCCATTCCCTGAGTTCCCGTGAAGCGTCGGCGTGTGAACTCCACTTTCGTCGTGGAATCCACAAAGGCGACCTGGGAAAGCATTCCTGAAGCGAATTGCATTTGGATCAGCGTGCGATTGTGAACGCCGTCGATCGTTCGTTCCGTGCCTGTTACGGAGACGATCGGACCGAACCAGAACTGCTGGAGATCAATTTCATGGGCTCCGAGTTCGAACACATGATAGGAGCCTGCTTTTGCCGGCTCGCGATACCAGCTCGCGCCTTTAACGATACGATCGCCAACCTTGTAGCTCTCATCTGGAGAGGCGACGCGTTGGACGAACATTGATAGGGGTGTACCGCACTTACGCTGTCCGACAAGTGATCGGAATGCCCGGTTCGAGGGAATTCGCCGGTAGTTCTCCGCAACAGCAAGGACCCGGTTGGAACGCTCGGCCGCCTTGCGAAGCATGGATGATGCGGCCGGAGAGATCGCAAGCGGCTTTTCAATTATAGTGTGCTTACCTGCCAGGAGTGCCTCGCATCCGACGATATGGTGCAACCATGTTGGCAGAACGACTGAGACCGCATCGATCGAGTGGTCGTCCAGTATTCGCTCATAGCTCGATTGGGCAGCTACAGACTGGTGTCCAATTTTTTCCGAGTGAAAAGCAAGTTCACTCGCCCGCGATTCATCGATGTCGCAGACAGCAACGAGTTCAAAGTCGGTCAGCCCTCGCTTCCGTAACTCCGCTAGCGCCACCGAATGGCGTAGTCCCATACTACCACAACCTATTATTGCAATGCGCATATTAGTCCTTCTCAATTAAACAAGACTGCTGCCTGGCGTCGCACCTGCGTCTCCCAAAGACTGGCGAAGCCCGTCAGTGGCACGAGCATCTCGGCTGCATTCGAAAGCGGTCAAAGGGCAGAGGGAACTGCTGCGCTTTGTTGAATGCTCGGAGTAGTTCCGGGACCACTTCGCTGTTGCGTTGCGCAACTCGGTCCCACTCAGGCTGAAGGCGAGCGCGCGCTTCTTCCGCCGCGTCCTTGAGATCTCGTGATGGGTGGTTGATGAGTTCTCCCCGCCGTACCAAAATCTCGCCAGCGACGATGACGCTATCGATCGCCTGCCCGGTTTCGCCGTAGACGAGCTGATTCAATGCGCTATTAAGAGGCCTGTAGTTTGACGCAGCGAGGTCGATAAGAAGGAGGTCGGCTTGGAAACCTTCTTTAAGCCGACCGATCTTGCCTTCAAGCCCCAATGCCCGAGCACCGCCGATCGTGGCAGCCTTGAATGCTTCACGCGCAGCGCCGGTTTCCCCGGCACCTGATTGCATTGCCCAATAAAGAGCAAACATCTTCATTGACTGGAAGACGCTTTGCGCGTCATTGCCGCTGCAATTATCGCAGCCCAATGCGATGGTTGCTCCGCAGTCAACGTATTCCCTAATCGGGGCAAATCCATTGAGGAGCTTGAGGTTACTTGCCGGATTGAAAGCGAAGTTCGCCCCCGCAGCCCCGAACCGTTCCAGCTCTTCCGGGCCGATCCATATGCCGTGGGCGATCGTAAGTCCGGGGCCAAGGAGTCCAAACCTGTCGAGGTAGTCCAAAAAAGACCCGCGGTCATATTTGGTTCGGGCGAGAACCGCCTGGTTCCGCGCTTCATACATATGGGTAAAAACCTGCATCCCGCTGCCGGATGCCTGGTCAGCCACCCACGACATCAACCTTTCGGAGCACCTCTGTGGCGCTGATGGGGCCAAGGCCCACGTCAGCCGCTTATCGGAAATGCTCTTTGACGATGTCTCGATAAGCTGTTGGAGTTCACTTACGCCACCCGGAGCAGATGAAAATCGCGTCCTTAAACCCGCGTCGAGCTCGTCCCAGTAGGCAACCGTATCAATGGGAGCGCGATCCGCGATCTGAAGTCCCAACGAGACGCGCACACCCGAGGCGCGATAGGCGTCAACAATTGCCTCTAGATGGGCACGATCGGCATTCGCAACTGTCACCATGTCCTGAATAGTGGTGACACCGTTTGACAGGCAATCAGCCGCGCCAAGAAGTGTCCGCAAATGAATGTCGCTAGACAAACCGTGATCGTAGTTGGTTGGTGAGCTGTAGAGACCCCAGACGTCAAGGGGGAGTTGCTCAAAACGGCCGCGGAGCAATACGTCGTGAGAGTGATAGTGGGCGTTCACGAGGCCGGGAACGAGCAGCATTTCCGACGCGTCCAGACGCTGAATATCTGAGCGGTGCAAAGCCTGTCGCTCAGCACCAGGGCCAACCGCGACTATGCTCCCGTTTTCGATGAGAACATCCGCCAACGGGGGTTGGTCGACGTCACCGTCGAGGTCGAAAAGGCGTCCGCCGGATATGTACAGAGCAGGCATCGTATTCTCCGCAGAACGGCAATATGCCGCATGACAGGATTGGTCTTGATGCTCTCAGTTTTGCTCGAAAATTCTCTTTAACAAATCACCATTATATGGCATTTCAGTTTGAGGAATCATAAAGCAAAGGTGCTGTCCAAGATGGCTAGGATCGCTGATGTCGATATTCGACTGCTGCGTGTCTTTCGCGCCGTGGTCGAAGCAGGAGGCTTTGCTGCGGCGCAAACCGTCCTTGACACTTCCACGTCCACGATTAGCTTGCACATGACCGAATTAGAGAAGCGGATCGGCTTCACGCTTTGCCATCGTGGACGAAGCGGCTTCAGTCTCACAGACCGCGGCTACTTGGTCTACGACCACGCCAAACGCATGATTAATTCGCTGGATGACCATTTCGACAGCATCATCACTCTTCGCAAGCGGTTGACCGGCAAAGTTCGGCTCGGGACCGTTGACTCGCTTGTATCGCATCCACAATCGCCACTTGTCAGGGCTCTGCAGAAATTCAACAAGCTCGACAATGACGTCGAACTTCAACTTACCGTCGGCGACCGATCGGAACTGGAACGAAAAGTTCTAGCAAACGAGCTCCATGCCGCGATCAGTCCGTTTGTGAGGCCGATCGCGGGTTTGGACTTCCACCGCCTGATGGTTGAAAGGCACAAGCTCTACTGTGGTGTGAGTCACCCGCTTTTCGGGCGCACCGACGTCGTGGGTAAGGCGTTATCCACCTTCCCCTTTATCCTGAGAAGCCATCATGGAAGAGCCGATGAAGAGCGCTTCATGAGCATGAACGTCCGCGCGACAGCGAACAATATGGAGGCCATGCTAACCCTGCTTTTAACAGGCGATTACATTGGGCTCTTGCCAGACCACCTTGCCGAGACCTGGGTTCAGAAAGGTGAGCTTTGGGAATTAACTGCGCCCGATCTCGCGCATGTCTCGCATCATTCACTCGTCGTCGCGAGCAAATTGGACATATCGACCGCCGCTGCGACGCTCATTCCCCAAATCCTGTCGGAGGTCAATCTGGTTGGTATGGTCAAGGAATGAGAGCAGCTGAGGCTTGCGCCTCAGCCTTGAGATATTACTTGATCATCCCCGCAAGGTATTGAGCGAATTCGTAATTCGGTCGCTCGAGATGCGAGAGGTGGCCGGGGTCCGAAGCTGAGCCGAGCAAGCCGCGGTAGACCTTCTCAGTGCATCCTTTATCCTCGACATTCACGTGATCGAGAAGCTCTTTGAGAGAAGCGAAATGGCGATCCGAATCTTCATCGGCCAGAAACTCAGGAGAGAGTCCGCCCCCATAGATCATGTCGACTTCACCCGGCGAGCGTGGATGCAGTGCAAGATACCAAAAATAGCCGGGCGAGAGGGAAATGAAGAGCCCCGGATAGATCGACAACAAGTAGGTGCGACGGCGGTCATCTCCCGCAAGCCGATGGTTGTTGGGGTGAGCCAATGCTAAATACTGGTCGTCGCTCTTGAGCGCCCAATGATAGTTGAAGGTCGGGAATCCAGTAGGGCAGTCCATTTGTTCGAGCGACACCTGGCCACCGATAGTATTCCGGTGGCACATCGGCAAATGATAGCTTTCCATGAAATTCTCGGCGAGGACCTTCCAATTCGTGTTCCAGACGTGGGTCTCGCGGAAGCTCTCGACGTAATGTTCCATTCCGTAGTGACCGACCAGCCGACTTACGTCTCTCAACCGCTCCGACGGTCCCTCAATGTCCGGGTTAAGCGTGATCATAATCCAGCCGAGCCAGTCCTCGCATCTGAACTGGGGAAGCTTATAGTCCTCTTTGCAAAATCCAGCGTTCAAACCCATTCCTGCAGCGCCACGAAGTTCGCCAGTCAGGTTGTACGTCCAAGCATGATAGGGACACACGATCGCTTTGACATTACCTGAACCTTCAAGAAGGGTAGACATGCGATGGAGGCAGACGTTTGACAGCGCACGAAGCTTTCCCTCGCGATCCCGGATAACAATCACAGGCGTTCCTGCAACCGACATCGTGATATAGTCGCCCGGTTTTGCGAGAGAGGAGGAACGCCCCGCGCAAATCCAATCTTTCGAGAAAACGCGCTCCAGCTCGAGTTTCATGAAATCCGGCGACGTGTACACACTCTTGGGCATAGCCTTGGCCCGTTCGAATGGCACCGAAACATTCGCGACAAGCTCGCCTACGGGATCCAATTTGACATGGCTGTTCATACCTGCTCACCCCTTCGTTGCAATCTTTGATGAGCGCATCCTATGAGGCCGTGTTGGAGCTTTTCAATCGCAAAGCGCTTCGGTCTCGGTTTGAGAAATTCGAAACTAAATGCTGCGAAACATCACTGCTATTGAAATCTTACAGTCCGTCGCCCGATGCCTGGCCACAGCTCGTCTGCTCGGTCCGGATTCCAACTCCCAAGCGGAAGATGAAGCTTGGAGATCGATAGACTTCGGGGCGTCGCTTATCGGCCCCTCATCTACCCCTGCTTGTCCCTGTTGTGGCGCAAGCAATCACGCAGCTCGAATTACTCGAGCAAAATGGAATCCCCAAAATGCCAAAACTCGGCAATCTTCCCGTCGTCAATGCGGAAGATTTCAATTCCGCTTACTTTCACGGCTATCCCGGTTGGTTTTATCCCGTGGAAGTCTCCTGTGTGGGTGCCATACATAGTATAGCGCACGACAACTCGATCGCCTTCCGCGATCATATCCTCTACAACTTCCCTCAATCCAGAAAACGCAGACTGGAAAAGAGCTATTGTCTGCCTGAGCGAATTAATCGTTCGAATATTTCCATTGTCGAGATGACCGATGAAATCCGGTTGCACCATCTCGTCAACAGACCCGGTATTTCCATTTTCGTTCCACCATTCAGCGTAGACGCGTCGAACTAGGGCTCTGTTGAGTTCCAGTGTCTCTGGCATGGGTTATTCTCCTGTAGGCCACGACAGCCCTAAAGCATTACTGCGCCGCAGTTCGCGCCGAGGCACTGTCCAGTGTAAAGGGTCGCTGCTGGACCGGCGAGGAACACCACACTGGCTGCAACTTCCTCGGGCCGACCGACCCGCCCCAGTGGATTGGCCGTTTCTGCGGCCTTTTTGGCTTCTGAAAGATTTTCAAAACTGAGCATCGGGGTGTCAGTCGGTCCCGGAGCTACGGCATTTACGAGAATACGGGGCGCTAGTTCCCGGGCCAAGGCTCTGGTCAGCCCCACCAGACCGGCCTTCGTGGCACAGTAAACCGAGCTATTGGCTCGCCCCAAGAATGCGAGTTCAGACACGATGTTGATGATCCTGCCACCCTCTGGAATATAAGGAAGGCTCTCGCGAGCCACGAGGATTGGTGCGAGCAAATTAACAGACAGCATCCGGTCAAGGTGCTCGGCGTCAACATCTGCAAGGGACCGGTTTTCCACGATACCGGCATTGTTGACGACGATATCAATCGAACCCAATATCTTTGCAACCTTGGATATCGCCTCCTTTATGTCGTCCTCAATTGCTAGATTGCATGAGAGGACCTCTAGTCCATCATCCTGTGACGGTAAGAAATCCAATCCAATGACTTTCACACCGGCGGCTTGCAATGCAATTGCACATGCCCGACCTATCCCGCGAGCGGCTCCGGTGACCACTGCGCTCTTTCCTTGTATGCTTGTCACAGCACTTGATCCTTATATAATCCGATTGAATTCGTGGAAAATGCATTGCAACGGATGAACGGTCCGATCTGAGCAAACACCCTCAAGCCCATCCTCGTCCCTTGAATGTCAATTGACGCCGAGGTCAACAAGGGCAGGTGAACCGTACCTTCCCCGAAAAAGACTGGTTCGTTAAATCGCGAATGGCTCGAATATCAATTTGAGGGAGTGATAAGTATGATCGGCTACTGGAGACACGATACGATCATCGAGTGCGGTAAACGACCAAGTTTGGTGTCGAGCGGATAGCTGTGCCCAAGCGCCTCACCGCGGTACCGGGAATTTTTCTACTGCGTCGCGTTCTGGTCGTTATTTAACGGTGTTATCGATCACAGAGTGAACTGCCCCCCATTTCGAGCGGATAGATCGGCATAAGCAAAAAGGCTCAAGCACAGGCTTGACGACAAGCTTATGTCCAACGACTATCGACGCACTGAGGTGATCACGGGTGAGGTCCGCCGCAGGCGGCGGACAACCGAGCAGAGCTTCGAACCTCGCTAGGCGGTGTCTTCGACCGCTCGCCGTTCTTCGTCTTCGCCTGAAACTGTTCAAGACGGAGCGACCCGAAGCCGGACGTCCGTCTCCCCGAGCGCGAGCTGCCGGCGTCCACCGCGCGTATCGGTGTCGGCGAGGCGGCGCGGAATCCGTCCGTCAGCCTGACCGGGAACATCGCCTCGAAGGCGCTCTCCATCGGCGACATTGCCGGAAACCGACGATCGGCTGGTACGTCTATAACTTCGGAAGCCGACCGACAATTGCGCGTGATAATCGAGGTCGCCGACACCTTGCTTGGAACTATTGGAAGTCTGAACGTACGCGTGGCCCGCGACGCCATGATCCGTGGTGCTGGGTGCTCTGAGGAACTTCCGACGCACAGGCGGCCCTCCGAGACCTCGTGCGCTCGTGTCAGTGGGCCATCCGCCAGCTCCCCTCGCGGGCGGTCGGGAAGTCCAGATTGAAAGCTTCCATGCCTCAGTGTATATCATCACCGGAAGCGAGGACGACCTCCCCTGGATTGGAATGACTTGCCCGGGACGACCCGCGTGTTCGGCGGAATAATGCGCTCCTTCGCCGACCGTATCCGTCACGCCCTTAGCTTCGAAATCATCGGGCTCCTGCTAGTTACTCCCCTTGGAGCGTTGGCGTTCGCCATGCCCATGCACGACATCGGCTTGGTGGGCATGGTCAGCGCGACCATCGCGACGGTCTGGAACTTTGCCTATAACTATCTCTACGATCTGTTCCTGAAGCGCACGTACGGGACGACCGAGAAGCGGAAGCATGTGCGTCCTGCCTTCGGTCCTGTTCGAAGTCGGCTTGCTCGCCGCACTGATGCCGTTCATCGCGTGGTATCTCGGCGTATCGCTGTGGCAGGCCTTCGTCATGGATGTCGCCTTCGCGGTTTTCTACATGTTCTACGCTTTGGCATTCAACTGGGCCTATGACCGGGTTTCCCTTTGCCGGAATGGCAAACAGGACCGCAGTGGAGTGAACCCCTCGGGCTGGACTAGCGAGGCAATTCAAACTAAGCCGCCTGCTGGGCGGTTTGGGTTTCAAATTCTGCTAGCGATCGATAGCCAAGATGGCTCATCTCGCCCGCAAGTAGTTCGTGGCTTTCCTCAGCCTGCTTGCGTCCCGTAACGTCGAGGAAAACGCCGTTCATGCATCTGTTGGCAATCCCCTCGTCGCTACCGTGACGTCGTGCCGAGATCCATCTCACATCGTCATCGACGAGGATGCGGAAATCGATCTCGTACCGTCCAACGGTCGCGCGGGTCGAAGAAGTTCGCCACCAGCCGTTCGCGGTCGGCGGGATGTATCTTTGCGGACAGGATTCGAACGTCAGCGCGACATCATCGGCGACGTTCCAAAGCTCGTAGCCCTGATGATCCATTTCCAGATCATCCGTATCCACGTTCCATGACCAGAGCGCCACCCCTGCGGCTTTGATGGCGCGACGTAAATGTTCGATGTCCCATCCACTGTTGTCTGGCCGTCGGTTCACGCACGTATCCAATTTCGCTAGATCTTCCATTGCCAGGTGCACAAACGTCCTCCGGCTGCCGCAATATGTTTCCACTGAAGGGAAAATGAAAAAGCCGGGCTCAAGATCCTGGCGTTTCGATGAACTAGCTTCCATTGGATTGGGTTGAAGACGTCAAACGTCTTGGCCACATCGTCGCTGCCGAGTAATTTCCCCGCAAAGCGCGCCCTCTCCGTCGCAAGTGCCGGGTCTTCCAGTGTCGCCAGAATTCAGCAATTGCTACATTCAGATTCCCAGCAGAGATTTGAGGTCAGACGAAGGCGTGTGCGGATGCCGTATCGAAGGTCAGCCAGACCTCTTCGCCGCGCGCAAGACTCGAAATCGCCTCATGGCCAAACGGCAGGCGTACGGCGAGATCGACGCCGGCTGCGGTTGCGGTGCTAACTTCGATATTGTTGCCGAGGAACGTGATATCCCGCACCGTCACGGCGATGCCCGAGGGGACTGAGGCGCGTGACAGTGACAGGCGTTCCGGGCGCAACATCAGCGATGCCTTGCCGTTTGCGGACGATGGACCATGCAACGGCACGCCTTCGACCATGGCTCCATTGCCGAGCGAAAGTTGCGCCTTTCCGCCTTCCCTTGCAACGACGGTTGCGTCGAGGAAATTGCTATCGCCAATAAACCCTGCAACGAAGCGGGTGGCCGGGTTGGAATAGAGTTCGGGGCCGGTCCCGATCTGGTCGATCTCGCCCTGGCTGAACACGGCGATGCGATCCGACAGCCGCAATGCCTCCTCCTGGTCGTGCGTGACGTAGAGGATGGTCACGCCCGTCTCCTGGTGAATGCGACGAATCTCGAATTGGATTTCTTCGCGCAGCTTCTTGTCGAGGGCCGAGAGCGGCTCGTCCATCAACAACACCGGCGGATTGTAGACAAGTGCGCGGGCGAGCGCCACGCGCTGCTGCTGACCACCGGACATCAGCGCTGGCTTGCGATCTTCGAAACCTTCGAGGCGGACGAGCTTCAGCGCAGCTTTTACCCGCTCGGCGATCTCGGCCTGCGGACGGCGGCGGATGCGCAGCGGGAACGCGACGTTCTCACCGACCGTCAGATGGGGAAACAGCGTGTAACGCTGGAATACCATGCCAATATTGCGCTTGTGCGACGGGGTCGACAGCAGGCTCTGCCCCTTCAGCAGGATATCGCCGCCGGTCGGATCTTGAAAGCCGGCGAGGATGTAGAGCGTCGTCGACTTGCCGGACCCTGATGGTCCGAGGAAGGTCATGAACTCTCCCTTGGCGATATCCATGCTGACATTTTTGACAGCGGTCACCGAGCCATAGGATTTGCGGATACCGCGGATGCTGAGAAAGGGCTTGGTCATGCTTTTCGTCCCTTGCGGAAGAGTGCCGCGACGATCATCAGGAGGATCGTGAAGGCAATGAGCAGTGTGGAGGCCGCGGCGATGACCGGCGTCAGGTCTTGCCGCAGCGTCGTCCAGATTTTGACCGGCAGGGTCTGGAGCGTCGGACTTGCCATGAAGATCGCCAGCACCACCTCGTCCCACGAGGCAAGGAAAGAGAAGACGGCGGCGCCGAAAATGCCGTGGCTGACGGCCGGCACTGTCACACGCAGTCGCGCCTCCCAGGGGCTCGCCCCGCATAGGATGGCCGCGTCCTCGATCGAGCGATCGAAACCTTCGAGCGCATTGCCGATCGAGATGATCGAGAAGGGCAGCGCAATCAGGAGGTGGGCGATAACGAAGGCGATCGTCGTACCGGCAAGGCCGAGTTTAAGAAACAGGGCATAAAGAGCAACGGCCAGCACGACGACGGGCAGGATCATCGGCGTCAGGAACAGCGCGCGCAGAAAATCCCGGCCGGTAAAGCGGCCACGGTCGAGGCCAAGGGCGGCGAGAAAGCCGATCACGACGGAGAACACCGTGACGATCGCCGCGATCTTCAGGCTGGTCAGCGCCGAGTAAAACCAGCGCGGATCGGCGAAGAGATCCTGATACCACTTGAACGTCCAGGATGGCGGCGGAAAGATCAGCCATTGCGATGAGCCGAACGACAGCGCGGCGATGAAGACGATTGGCAAGATCAGGAAGACGCAGACCAGCACCACGAGCGCGATGAGAAAGGTCCTGAGGCCACCGAGTTTGTCGAAGTCGAGCAGCATGACTACTTCCCCCTTGCCGAATTGAAATAGCGAAGCTGGACGGCATAGAGCGCGAGGGTGACAACGAGCAGCACCAGGGCGGCCGCACCGCCCATACCCCAATTGACCAGCGACTGGACGAATTGCGCGACGAGTTCGGCGAGCATCATATTGGATGTGCCGCCGAGCAGCGCGGGCGTCACGAAATAGCCAAGCGACATGACGAAGACCATCAAGGCGCCGGCGGCAATGCCGGGCAGCGACAAGGGCAGCAGCACACGCAGGAAACACTGCATCTTGCCGGCACCGCAGAGGGCTGCGGCGCGCAGGATCGCCGGATCGATCGTGCGGATGACGCCCATTAGCGGCAGGATGACGAAGGGCAGCATGATATAGGTCATGCCGATGGTGACGCCGACGAGATTGTTGACGAGCGCCAGCGGCTGGTCGATCAGGCCGAGCCTCATCAGCGTCTTGTTGATGACGCCGGTGCGCTGAAGCAGCACCATCCAGGCATAGGTGCGGGCAAGCAGGTTCGTCCACATGGAGAGGATGATGATCGCCAGCACGATGCGCGACCACTTTTCCGGCATGATGGCGAGCAGCCAGGCGACCGGATAGCCGATGACGATCGACACGATCGTGACGACACCCGCCACCATGAAGGTGTTCACGAAGACGCGCAGATAGGTCGTCGAGCCGAGCAGGGCCTCGTAGTTCTGCAGCCCCACTTCAGGTTCCAGCACGCTGCGCATTAGAAGCATCAGCACCGGCACGATGAAGAAGAAGGCGATGAGCAGCAATGCCGGCAGGAGATAGCCGAGCGTGCCCTCACGCTTTGTTTTGACGGCGCCCGTCGCTATCGTAACAGCCATGGTCGATTATCCAGTGGATCGGGTTGCGGACCGGCAGACGCTGGCCCGCCGTCGTCTTGGGGTTACTTCGCCTGCCAGGCGTACCAGCGCGTGCCGATTTCGTCGCGGTGCTCCGCCCAGTAGCTCATGTCGGCATTGACCTGGGTATCCGCCTGCATGTCCGGCAGTGAGTTGCGCAGTTCGGCGTCCATCAACGTGTTGGAGTCGAGATTGATCGGCGCATAACCGGTCGCCGTGGCGAACTGGGCCTGGGCGGAGTCGCTCGTGGCCTGTGCGATGAACTTCATCGCAGCGTCCTTGTTCTTGGCGCCCTTGGGTACGACAAGCGAGTCGGCAGCGGTGATATTGTTGGTCCAGGACGTCTCGACGGTGACGCCGGTTTCGGCGAGCGCCGTCAGGCGGCCGTTCCAGAACGAACCGAACGGGGCCTCGGCGGACGCGAGAAGCTGCTGCGACTGGGCACCGCTATCCCACCAGACGATGTCGGCCTTGATCGTATCGAGCTTCTTGAAGGCGCGGTCGAGATCGAGCGGGTAGAGCTTGTCGGCCGGCACGCCGTCGGCGAGCAGCGCCGCCTCGATCACGCCCGGCGCGGACCACTTGTAGAACGTACGTTTGCCGGGGAATTTCTGAGGGTCGAACAGGTCGGCCCAGGTCTTCGGGCAGGCATCGACAGCGTCCTTGTTGCAGCCGATCACGAAGGAATAATAGAAGCTTCCGACCGAGTAGTCAGTGACGAAGCGCGGATCGAGCTTGCTCTTGTCGATGACGGAGAAGTCGAGCTTTTCGAGGAGACCGGCATTGCCGGCCTGCACGGCATAGTCGCCCTCGACGTCCACGACGTCCCAGGTCACGTTGCCGGCTTCGACCATGGCTTTGATCTTGCCGTAGTCCGTCGGGCCGTCCTGCGTAACGGCGACGTTTTTCTCCGCCGTGAAGGGATCGGCCCAATAGGTCTTCTGGGCATCCTGCGTGGTGCCGCCCCAGCTGGTGAAGACCATGTCTTCGGCCGCGGCCTGGCCTGCGAACAAGAGCGTGGTTGAAAGAAGTGCGAGTGCCAGTCTGCTTTTCATGTTTCCATTCCTCCCGGTTAAATGATGTGGTCGTCAGACCGGCGCGCTGCCGCCAAGCGGCGAGAAGGCGGCCGGGGTCATGATCTTGTTCTCCGCGGTGACGATCAGGTCGCGGATCTGAGGCAGAAACGCCTGCCAGTCAGGGTCAGCGGCAAGCCGCGCGCGCCGGGCCTGCCGGTCGTCGAGGCTCGCAAAGCTCCAGATGTGGACGATCTCGTTGATGGGGCCGATCTCCGAGGAGAAGTAGCCGACGAGATTGCCGAGATGTTTCGTCTGGATCGCGATGCCGGTTTCGCCGACCACCTTGAGGTATTCGGGAATGCCACCGTTTTTCAGCCTGTAGGTGCGGATCTCGACGAACATGCCGGTCACCGCATCACGAAGGGATCGGGGATCGGATCGTCCGATGTCCTGAGCCACACGGTTTTCGTCTTGGTGTAGTCGAGGGCAGCGGCAAGGCCACCCTCACGCCCCTGCCCCGACTGGCCGTATCCGCCGAACGGTGCGATCGGCGAGACGGCGCGGTAGGTGTTGACCCAGACGATGCCGGCGCGGATGCGCTTGATCATGCGGTGCGCACGCGCAAGATTGCGCGTGAAGACACCCGAGGCGAGACCATACGGCGTTGCGTTTGCAAGCTGAACCGCCTCCTCTTCCGTCGTGAAGGAGAGAACGGAGAGCACCGGCCCAAACAGTTCTGTCTCCACCGAAGCGGCTGAAACGCCGTCGCAGTCGAGAATGGTGGGTGTGTAGTAGAAGCCATTCCCCTCGCCTGCCCGACCGCCGGTAACGAGCGTCGCGCCCGCCGCAAGCGAAGCCCCAACCACCGTCTCGATATGATCCCGCTGCCGCCTGGTGCAGAGCGGCCCGACCTCCGTCGCCATATCGAGCGGCGAGCCGATGCGGATGGCCTCCGCCTTGGCCTTCAGGATGGCGAGGAATCGGTCCTTCACGGACGCTTCGACAATGAGGCGGGAGCCGGCCACGCAACTCTGGCCGGTCGCCGCGAAAATCCCGGCGACCTGCGCATTGGCCGCACTCTCCAGATCGCAATCGGCAAAAACGATGAAGGGCGACTTGCCCCCAAGCTCGAGCGAGGTCGTCGCAAGGTTTTCCGCCGAGTTGCGTACCACGGCGGCGGCCGTGCCCGGACCGCCGGTGAAAGCGATATGGTCGACGCCGGGATGGCGGGTCAGCGCGCTGCCGCAGGTCGGGCCGAAGCCGGTCAGGATGTTGACGACGCCGGCCGGGAAGCCTGCCTCATGCACCAGCCGCGCAAATTCCAGGAGCGGTGCCGGACCATCCTCCGACGCCTTGACGACCAGCGTGCATCCGGCAGCGAGCGCAGGGCCGATCTTCACGGCCGACAGGAAGAGCTGGCTGTTCCACGGCACGACGGCCGCCACGACACCGATCGGCTCGCGCCGCGTCCAAACATCCATGTCCGACTTGTCGATGGCGAGCGTCGCACCCTCGATCTTGTCGGCAAGTCCGGCATAGTAGCGGTAGTAGTCCGCGACGTAGGCGATTTGCGCCGACGTCTCGCGGATGATCTTGCCGGTATCGCGGGTTTCGAGTTCGGCGAGCTTCTGCGCGTTTGCCTGGACGAGATCGGCAAGGCGATAGAGCAGTTTGCCGCGCGCTGTAGCTGTCATGGCCGGCCATGCGCCGGTCCAGAGCGCGCGCTGCGCGGCCTGCACGGCGCGATCGACGTCATCTTCCCGCGCTTCGGCCATGGCTGCCCAGACAACGCCAGTCGCCGGATCGACAGAGTCGAACCGCGCAGTGCCGTCTTCGAAGGTTCCGTCTATGTATTGCTGGAAGCTCTGCATGGCGCCCTCACTGGAATGCCGGCATGACATCGGCGATGAAGCGTTCAAGCGAGGCCTTCTTGCGCTCGAAGCTCATGCCGGTGTCGATCCAGAAGGAATATTCGTCGTAGCCGAGGTCTTCGTAGACCTTCAGGCGCCCGATCACCTCTTCCGCTGTGCCGATCGGCATGTTTTCACGCATCTTTTGCGGCGCCAGGTTGGGATTGGCAGCAAGCTCTTCCTCGGAAAGGCGCTCGATGAGGCCCTGGTCGATCGGCCGCTCGTTTTTGAACCAGGCGAAGAAGTAATTGTAGTAGGTGCTGATCTCCTTCGCGGCCCTTGCGATGTCGGCCTCGTCGGAACCGACGTAGGTGTGCTGGAGCAGCATGATCTTCGACCGTGGCATGTCCGGGGCTTTCTCGCAGGCTGCGTTGAAACGCTCCATAAGGCTCGCAATTTCTGCCTCGCCATTGGCAAGCGGCGTGCACTGCACATTGCAGCCGTTCGCGACGGCGAATTCATGGCTGTTCGGATCGCGTGCCGCGACCCAGATCGGCGGATGCGGCTGTTGCACCGGCTTCGGTGCCGAGGTCGTCCTCGGAAAATTCCAGAACTCGCCGTCATGGGCGTAGTCGCCGGTCCAAAGACCCTTCACGGCCGGGATCAGCTCGCGCATTCGCTGGCCGGCACCCCATGGGTCAAGACCGGGTAGAAGACGTTCGTACTCGAAGCTGTAAGCGCCACGCGCGACGCCGATATCGAGGCGTCCGCCGGTAATGATGTCGGTCATCGCCGCTTCGCCCGCAAGCTTGATTGGATGCCAGAAAGGCGCGATCACCGTGCCCGTGCCGAGGCGCACATTTTTCGTACGGCGCGCGAGGTCGGCAATGTTGACGAAGGGGTTCGGCGCGATGGTGAAGTCCATACCGTGGTGCTCGCCGGTCCAGATGGCATGCATGCCGCCCTTGTCCGCGATCTCGCACAGCGCGATGAATTCCTCGTAGAGCTCCTGGTGGTTCTGGCTGGCATCCAGCCGCTCCATGTGAACGAACAGGGAAAATTTCATGGCTTACCCCTTTGCGACCACGGCGTGCACGCGGCCTTTTTCCTGATTTCCGAAGTAGACGCCGAAATTGCCGAGTGTGCTTTCCGCCCCGTACCGCTTGACGATGTCGCGCACCGCACTGTCGGCAATCTCGGCCACCGGTGGCGCTTGAACAGGGAAGAACCGGCCGCTCTTCGGCACCCCTTCACTCAGTTCGCCGCGATAGATGACATGCTGCCGGCCCGCCTTGGTGTCTTCGTAGACGGAGTAGAGAAGACCCGTCGTCAGCGTCAGCCCTACTGTCGCCGCGACATGGCCTTCCAGGACTTCCAGTCCGTCACCCTCGGCCTTGTCGACGAAGGGCAGCGTCCAGCCACCCTTGCCCTCTTCGACCAGCAGGATTTCGCCATCCCGCACGGCGACCGCGCCGAGAAGCAGGCTTTCGGCCGAGGCAAGCAGGCTCTTTTCGGCCAGTGCCGGCGTAAAGTAGCCGCCGCGGGCATAACCAAGTCCGGTCTTGCCGCTGTTATCGAAGCCCTCGACCCGCCCGATCAGGATCACATGGTCGCCTGCGTCGACGACGTCATGCGTGGCGCAGTCGAACCAGGCGGCAACATCGGCAAAGACGGGCGAGCCATGCGGCCCGATACGCCAGTCGACAGCTGCGAAACGGTCCTCGACCGGCCGGGCAAACGTATTGGAAACGTCCTTCTGATCCTCGGAGAGAATATTGACGCCAAAGCGCTTGGCGGCGGTGAGCGTCGCATAATTGCGCGAAGTCTTGGCCAGGCAGACGAGCAGCAGCGGTGGGTCGAGCGAAACGCTCGTAAAACTGTTGGCGGTGAAGCCGATCGGCGCGCCTGCATCGTCAACCGTCGTGACGACAGTCACACCCGTCAGGAATGCACCGAAGGCATCGCGCAGGGCTCTCGCGTCTGACATCATAGTCTCCTCCCATGGTCCCGGGGACCGAACGTTTCAACGCATTGCCAGCCATCCGGCAAGCGCTCGATTGACCTCTTCCGGCGCGGTCAGGTTCACCATGTGACGGTGCCCCTCGATCACCACCGCGCGTCCTCGGCGAGCGGCGGCAGCCATGTCCTGCGCCATGTCGGCGGTCGAATTCAGGTCGCCGTCCCCTGTCAGGAAGAGCGCCGGGCAGTCGACCTTCGGCCAGCAATCCGCGTAGATCGCGTCACCCCCGGCAAAGGCGGCATAGGCTGCGGCATAACCAGCCGGATCGACCGCCTGCAGCAGATCCCGCACCAGGGCATAGGCTTCGGTTTGCGCTTCATCCTGCGAGAACCAGCGCGCAAGTGGCGCCACTCGGTCAAATGCACCCGAGCCGATTTCCTTCGCCCGCGCTTCCACGGCCCTGCGTGCATCGGCATCTCGGCGAT
This sequence comes from Pararhizobium sp. YC-54, assembly GCF_025847205.1. Classification (GTDB taxonomy): domain Bacteria; phylum Pseudomonadota; class Alphaproteobacteria; order Rhizobiales; family Rhizobiaceae; genus Pararhizobium. The sequence goes on from NZ_JAOYTH010000007.1 coordinate 155,290, forward strand.
GCACACCATTCAGCAGTGCCACGCGCCGCACTTTTTCGGGTGCCGTCGCAACGATGCCGCCGGCTATCAGCGCGCCCATCGAATGCCCTGCGACATTTACCGGCCCCGTCTCCGCTTCCTCTAGGAAGCGCCGGAACCACTCAACGTACCGCGACAGCTCAGGGGCGCCCGTCAGCGCATCCGAAAAACCGTGGCCGGGAAGATCGACTGCAACCACACGAAAATCATTCGCCAGCCGGTCGATCTGCGGCTGCCAGGCTTCGATGCGCATGCCGACACCGTGAATGAGAACGAGGGTTTCGTCCCCCTCGCCCCCTTCCAGATAGGCAGCGCCCGAGGGCGTCTTAGACCGCGGCAGGGTTTTCAACATCGTGGCCCAGCTCCTTGAGGTCCTGGTACCGGTCGCCGATGCGATGATGCGGGCGGCCGCCGATGGAAGCGCCAAGCGCGATGACAATCTCGTCTGCGGCAGGCGCATCCGCGATCGCACACTGAATGGTAAGGTAATGCGATCGGCGGCCTTCGTCATTCTTGTCCATGAGCGGGATCATGATCGGCGCATTTGCCGAACCGCGTGTATTGCAGAAGGCAAGATAGGACTTGGCACCAACGGCGCCGCGATAGTGATTGCCGAAGCGCAGCGTGTGAATGAGCGCCGAAGCATGCTCCACCTCGCCATCGAGCCCAACCACGGCCGACTTTCCATAGGCCTCGACAGCCTCGCCCGAGCCGGCCTCGTCAATGATCATCTTGGTCAGGAGTTCGCCGAGGATCGGTGCGACCGCATGGATTTCCGGCTTCAGGTCTTCGACGAAGCCGCGACCCGCCCAAGGGTTTTTCACGACGGCCATCGCGGCGATCAGCTTGAGCGGCTTGGCCGCTTCCTTGCCGCCCTCCACAAATGTCGTTTCCACATGAAGCAGCGTTTTCCGGACCAGCGTCACCGAGGCATCCTCCTGTCTTTAATCTGCTCATATCTTGGTATACCATAAGACAAAGTGTCAACCCATTGTCTGGGAGTTTTTTTGCAGCTATGAATGAGAACATGACAAAGAGCCTGGAAAACCTTGCGGCCCTCCGCATCGAAACCCCGCCCGCAACACTTCGGGAAATCGCGCTCGACCGCATGCGTCGCGCCATCATCGGTGGCCTGTTTGAGCCGGGCGAACGCCTCGTTGAACGAACGCTGTGCGACCAGCTCGGCGTGTCCCGATCCGTCATCCGGGAAGTTATCCGCCATCTCGAGGCCGAGGGCCTCGTCGAAATGCTGGCAAAGCAAGGCCCGATTGTTGCAACGCTCAACTGGGATGACGCCCGGCAGATCTATGAGATCCGCGCGGCGCTGGAATCGACGGCCGTTGCCGATTGCGCAAGGGTCGCCGGGCCTCAGGTCAAGGCTAAACTGCGCAAGGCAATGAACGAATTGGAGCGGACATCGAAGCAGAACTCCCCTGTCGGCGTGCTTGATGCCACCACGGAATTCTACAAGGTCGTTTTCGAAGCTGGCGGCAACAACATTGCCTGGGAAATCGTTAGCCGATTGAACAGCCGGATCTCGCGCTTGCGCGTCATGACATTATCGACACCGAACCGCATGGCATCGGGGCCATCGCAGATAAGGGAGATTTTCAAGGCGGTCGAGGAAAACAATCCCGATGCCGCCGCCGCCGCCTGTCGAGCCCATGTAGGGGCCGCCGCGGCGATTGCAAAGACAATACTAAGCTAGCCTTATAGGTCTCGCAGTTGCTCGTGAACGGATACGAACCGGCCTCAAGGGGTCTGAAGAAAACTATCCTAATCAGCTGTCCGATGGCATGCAGCAGCGCGTCGGGCTGGCCCCGCACTTGCAAATGATGCACCGGTACTACTGATGGACGAAGCGTACTCGGCGCTTGATCCATTGATCCGCGTGGACATGCAATCGGTGCTTTTGGATCTCCAGAAGGAAATCAGGAAAACTGTGGTCTTCATCACCCACGACCTCGATGAGGCGCTGCGGCTGGGCGACCGGATCGCCATCCTGCGTGACGGCGAGGTCATTCAGCAGGGCACGAGCCAGGATATCGTCCTGCGGCCCGCCGATGACTACGTCGCCAACTTCGTGAAGGAAGTGAACCGTGGCCGCGTCGTCCATGTCGAAGCCGTCATGACGCCGGCGACAACGCCTGTCTCAGGCAAGCCGACCGTTGTCGCCGGCACCACGGTTGAGGACATGTTACGCCTGCTTTCCCGTGACGCCGCCGACGAGGGCATCGTCGTCGCTCCCACGGGCGATCCCCTTGGCATTGTCACCATCCGGCAACTTGCCAGTGCCATGGTCAACGCCCACTAGCTCCATACAAAATGACCGCACCGAAAGCGCGGTCATCATTCTTCCATAAGGGCACGCGAGATCGTCCAGCCGGTGGATGGATTGAGGTGCAAGAACCAGCAGTGCGCGCGTCCCTCGGCCTCGTCGCCATCAAATCGAGAATGCGGGACCTTGTCCGAGCGGCCCTGTCAGCTAGTGATTGACGGAACCTAGACTGGATTTCTTAGAGACCTGCAATGTCCGGCTTCGTCGCAGTTTCAGCGGTTAGCCGCGTGGCTGCGACATAGATGGGCGGCGCTATAAGGAAGAAGTTTCCAATAGTTTGGTGACGCTGTGCAGGAGCAGGCAAGCCTCAGTGCGGGAAATCCATCAGGCCCGCCACGCGGAATCGAGAGCGATCCTGCACACGTCCTATCCTCCTGTGTGAAGGTGAAGCCAACAAAGAAAAATGCGCCTATTTGGCGCCGGGGACCACCCGTTTCGGGCCGGCCTTTGTCTCACGCCAGGGTGTAGGCGGTCTTGACGGTTGTGTAGAATTCGTTGGCGTAGCGGCCCTGCTCGCGCGAGCCGTGCGACGAGCCCTTGCGGCCACCGAACGGCACGTGGAAATCGACGCCCGCCGTCGGCAGGTTGACCATGACCATGCCGGCCTCGGCATTGCGCTTGAAATGCGTCGCGTGCTTGAGGCTCGTGGTGGCAATGCCGGAGGACAGGCCGAACGGCGTGTCGTTGGCGACGGCCAGCGCCTCCTCGTAGTCCTTGACGCGGATGACCGCGGCGACCGGACCGAAAATCTCTTCCCGCGAGATGCGCATGTCGTTCGTCGCCTCGGTGAAGAGCGCGGGCGCCAGATAGAAGCCGGGCGTGTCACGCTTCAGCAACTCACCACCGAAGGCGAGTTTTGCACCCTCTTGTCTGCCGATCTCGATATAGTCCGTGTCCTGCCTGAGCTGGCTTTCATCGACCACCGGTCCGATATGCGTGCCGGCCTTCAGCGCATCATCGACGACGACGCTCTTCAGGCGCTCACCGACGGCAGCGACGAACTTGTCGTGGATGCCTTCGGTCACGATGACGCGCGAGGAGGCCGTGCAGCGCTGGCCGGTGGAGAAGAAGGCCGAGTTCACAGCGGCTTCCACGGCGACGGCGAGGTCCGCATCATCGAGCACGACGAAGGGGTTCTTGCCACCCATTTCGAGCTGGTATTTGCGGTTATGTTCGACGGAGGCGAGTGCGACGCGTTTGCCCGTACCGGTGGAGCCGGTAAACGTGATGGCCTGCACGTCGGGGCTGTCGAGCATCGTCTGGCCGACGACGGAACCCTTGCCTATGACCAGGTTCAGCACCCCCTTCGGCAGGCCGGCGCGCACGAGGATATCGACGATCGCCCAGGAACAGCCGGGTACGAGTTCGGCCGGCTTGAAGACGACGGTATTGCCGTAACACAGCGCCGGCGCGATCTTCCAGGCGGGTATGGCGATCGGGAAATTCCACGGCGTGATGATGCCGACGACGCCGACCGGCTCGCGGGTGATCTCGACGCCGATGTTCGGGCGCACCGACGGCAGAACCTCGCCGGCAAGGCGCAGGGTTTCGCCCGCGAAAAAGTCAAAAATCTGGCCGGCACGCACGGTTTCGCCGATGCCTTCGGCCAGCGTCTTGCCCTCTTCGCGCGACAGCAGGCGGCCGAGCTCGTCCTTGCGGGCGAGGATCTCGTCGGCGGTCTTTCTCAGGATCGCATGGCGCTCGAGAATGCCGGAGCGCGACCAGGCCGGGAAGGCAGCCTTGGCCGCAGCAATCGCCGTCTTGGTGTCCTCGACGGAGGCGCGGGCATATTTGCCCACCACGTCGTTGGTGTTCGACGGGTTGATGTTGCGGATCGCGTCCGAGCCGACCCATTCGCCGGCGATCAGGTTCTGGTGGATGGTCATGGGCTCACTTCAAATGATGGATTGACGATTGTGCTTTCAGGCCGGCAGTCGCTGGTCGGCGAACGCATCGACGCCGAAGGATTGCGCCACGCCTGAAAGACGATGGAAGAGATCATCCGCAATTTCGAGACCGCTGCGCATCTGCCGCGCCTTTTCGGACATGGCCCGTTCACCGGGCAGCCTTATGCCCTTGCCGCCTTCTGCCGGCCGGCTTGCCTTGCAGCGCCTTACGAATTCCGTCGTCTCAGCCAGAAATACATCCGTGCCTGAAAACGCGGCGGGATCGATCAATTGGAGGAAGACGCCCTGGGCGCCGCGTTGCTTTGGCGTCAGCCGTCCATGTCCCGACAGCGCCAGTGCGAAGGCCTCAACCATGATGCCGAAACCAAACCCCTTATAGCCGAAATCCTCGCCGCCGAGCGGCATAATCGTGCCCGGCGGAACGGCCGTCAGTGCGGCGGGGTCATCTGTTGGGTGGCCTTGATTATCGACCACCCAGCGCCCGGGAAGCGGCTTTCTCTTGTCTGCGCTCTGCACCTGCGCGTTCGAGACGAGCGAGGTGCATTGATCGATCAGGATCGGGTCGCCAAAGGTCGGGATGGCCGCGGCGATCGGGTTGGACGTCAGTACCGGATCACGCCCGCCAAAGGGCGCAACCGAGGCGACACCAGGATCCGTCACCATCATCAGCCCGAGATACCCGCGTCGTGCCGGTTCTTCGAGATAGGCCTGAAGGCTGCCGATATGGGAGCAGTTCGCGATGCTGGCGGTGACCACGGGCTCGCTTGCGATCTTTTCGTAAAGTGCGTTCATCGCACGTCGCACGACATGCGCGCCGGGCAACCGATGGGCCTGCCAGTTGAGCGTCGATGCCGTCTCCCGCACGACGGTGAGTTCGCCATCCTTAAGGATGAGATCATTCGAAAGCCGTTCAAGATAGGTCGGCAGCATGGCGAGGCCGTGCGTCCTGTGACCCATGAGGTCGCTCTCGATCATGATATGGCTCATGTCCGCGGCGAAATCCGCCTTCAGGCCCGTCGCCTGCAACAGGCCGGCAACGTCGGCGCGCACCGTCTCCACATTCAGAATTTTCATATCCATTCCTTTTCGATACGCGCCTACGCGCCGTGGTGGGCCACCGTCTCGATGCGCTGCATCCAGACAGGGATCTCGCCGGCGCTGAGCAGCGTTCGGGTGTACTCGTCCTTGGGCCGCAGAAAGAGGTCGTCTGTCGGGCCATATTCGACGACGGCGCCGCCCTTCATCACCATGATCTCGTCGGCAAAACTGCGAACGACGGGCAGGTCGTGGGTAATGAAGATATACGACAGGTCGAGCTTATCGCGCAGATCCGCCAGGAGCGCGATGATCTGCGCCTGGATGGACACGTCGAGCGCCGATACCGCTTCGTCGCAGATGATGACCCGCGGCTGGGAGGCGAGCGCCCGGGCGATGGCGATGCGCTGCCGCTGCCCGCCGGAAAACTGGTGGGGATACCGGTCGGCGTGGTCTGGCTTCAAGCCGACCATGGCAAGCAGGTCACGGACACGGTCGCGCCATCGTTCGCGGGACAGAATGTCACGATGGATGGCCAGCGGCTCGGCAACGATGTCGGCCACCGACATCTTCGGATTGAGCGACCCGTAAGGATCCTGGAACACCATCTGGACGTCGCGCCGGAAGGCGAGAAGGTCGGCACCGCGCAACGAAAAGAGATCCTTGCCGTGAAAGTGCACCGAGCCGGACGTCGGATCGGTGAGCCGCATCAGCAGGCGGGCGATGGTAGACTTGCCAGAGCCGGACTCCCCGACGATGCCGAGCGTCTGCTTCTCGCGCAGGGTGAAGTTGACGCGATCAACGGCGCGCATCATTCCGGAAGATCCACGGACGAGGCCGTGCGAGAGGTGATAGTCCTTGGAGAGGTCGCGTGCGACAAGCAGCGGCGGACGCAACTCGGTCTCCGGCGCGCCACGCTGCGACTTCTCGACATCCGGGATCGCCGCCAGCAACTGCTGGGTATAGGCAGCCTTGGGCGTGGTGAACGCCTCGCGGATGACGCCGCTTTCGACGATCGTTCCATCCTTGATGATGGCGACCCTGTCGGCCATCAGGCCGGCGACGGCGAGATCGTGGGTGATGAGGATGAGCCCCATGCCCATCTCGCGCTGAAGGTCCTTGATGAGATCGAGGATCTGGCGCTGGACGGTCACGTCGAGCGCGGTGGTCGGCTCGTCGGCAATGATGAGCTTGGGCGACAGCGCGAGCGCCATGGCGATCATGACGCGCTGGCGCTGGCCGCCTGAGAACTGGTGCGGGTACTGGTCGGCCCGGCTGCGGGCATTGGCGATGCCGACGCGCTCCATGAGGGCGACCGCCTTGTCCATTGCCCCGGCGGCGTCGCGGGCACGGCCGTGGATGCGGAACACTTCCGCGATCTGCCAGCCGACGCTGTAGACCGGATTGAGATGGGCGAGCGGATCCTGGAAGATGATGGCGATCTCCGACCCGTTGATCTTGCGCCGTTCGGCCGGCGTCATCTTCAGGAGGTCGCGCCCCTCGAAGCGCACGCTGCCGGCGGTAATGCGGCCCGGCGGCATATCGAGGATGTTCATCACCACCGAAGCGCTGACGCTCTTGCCTGATCCGGATTCGCCGAGAATTGCGAGTGTCTCGCCGCGCTCAACCGTGAGGCTGATACCATCGACGGCCTTCACCACGCCGCGCGATCCGGAAAACTGGACCTTCAGGCCTTCGATTTCCAATAGGGGAACATGCGCGTCAGTCATGATTGTGTCCTCCTTCCAGCCGCCAGCGCTGCTGGGGGTCCGTGGCGATCCTCAGCCAGCTCGCAAGAATGTTCAGTGAGAGGGCGGTCAGCGTGATGGCAAGGCCTGGCCAGAACGAAAGCCACCACGCGCTGGCGATGTAGTTGCGGCCCGTCGCGACCATCGAGCCCCAGGTGAAATCGGGGGCCTGGATGCCCAGGCCGAGAAAGCTCAGGCCGGACTCCGTGATGATGACGGCGGCGAAATCGACGGCGGCGATCGTCAAGAGGGTCGGCAGGACGATCGGCAGAATGTGCTTGAAGATCACTCGGGCATGGCTCGCCCCCATCGCTATGGCCGCCGTCACGAAGACCCGACTTCGCGCCTCCATCACCTCGGCCCGCGTGGTGCGCAGGTAAACGGGGATGCGGGTGATCGCCAGAACGATCACGAGGTTGCTGACGCTCGGCCCGAGCACATAGAGCACGACGAGCGCTGTCAGCATCGAGGGGAAGCTCATGATCATGTCGGTCACCCGCATGATCACGTCACTGACCAGCCCGCCGCGATAGCCGGCGACGAGGCCGAGTAACGCTCCAACGATCACCGAAGCGGCAACCGCGGTGATGGCGACGGCCATGGTCGTCTGCGCCCCCACGATGATGCGGGCGAGCAAGCTGCGGCCGAGATTGTCGCCGCCGAGGATGTAGAGGAAACCCTTGTCGAAACTCGGCGGTGCGTTTCGGCCGGCGAAGTTGATGCCGCTTGCCGCCTTGCCGATGAGCAACGGCCCAACCATGCAGGTTATTGCAAGAAGGATGAGGAAGAGTGCAGCGAACATCGCGAACTTGTCAGCCCACAACAGCGACAACGCCGTACCGAACCTGGAGCGCTGGGGAGCAGATTTCATAACCTTGGTGCTTTCGGTCAGATAGGTCATGCATGCCTCACGCGGGGATCGAGGACGACATAGGCGATATCGAGCAGGATGTTCAGGATGAGGATCGCACAGGCCGTGACCAGGATCGATGCCTGGATGACGGCGAAGTCACGCTGCATGATCGCATCGATCATCAACCGTCCGATCCCCGGCCAGCCGAAGACGGTTTCAACGATAACGGCGCCGTTCAGCAGATTGGCGGCTAGGTCACCGGCGACCGTGATGACCGGAAGCATCGAGTTTCGCAGCGCATGAACGAAGATGATCTTCTGCTCACTGGCGCCCTTTGCATAGGCCGTCTTGACATAGGGCGAGGACAGCGCGTTGATCATCGAGCCGCGAACCACCTGACCGAGCAGGCCGAAGGGCCGCAACACGAGAACGAAGAGCGGTATGATCCAGTAGAGCGGGCCACCAACGCCGGATGTCGGCAGCCAGCCGAGGCTGACGGCGAAGATGAGCACGAGGATGATGGCGACCCAGAAGTCCGGCGTGCTAGCGCCGGTCAAAGATAGGATGCTGATCAGCCGGTCGATCATGCCGCCAGGTTTGCGGGCGGCAAGCGAGCCGAAAAGGATGGCACCGGCAAACGCGATCGCGAGCGCCATCGAGACGAGGGTCAGCGTGTGCGGGAAGGCCTCCAGAGCAATGTCCATTGCCGAACGTTGCTGGCTGAGCGAGGTGCCGAAATCCAAATTCAAGAGATCGACGACGTAGCGACCGAACTGCACGTAGATGGGATCATCGAAACCATGCAGCTGAGAAAAGGCCGCACGATCGGCCGCCGACGCATCGAGCGGCAGGAACAGGTAGGACGGATCGCCGGTCATGCGCGACAGAAAGAAGACGAGCAGCAACAGTCCGGCCATGGACAACAGGGTAAAGAGCGAGCGCTTGAAGAATCTCATGACCTCTTCCTTCGATTGGGAGGGTGCGAGAGAATGCGGCCCATCGCAGGGCCGCATCGTGACGGTGCTATTCGCTCGCGCGGAAGCGGATGCTGGACAGGTCAATCTCGCTGTTGGTGGCAAGCGTCGGGCGCCAGTCGAGGCGCGGGTTGACGCGCGTGTAGCCGACCATGTGGTACATGTAGACATCGGCGACGATATCGTCATGAAGCAGTGCGAACGCTTCCTGGAAGGCCTTTGTCCGGGTCTCGCCGGTCGCGGGCTCCGCCTTGGCGATCAGGTCGTCGACGCGCTTGTCGGAGACCGCCGAGTTGACGCCCTCGGTGTCATACTTGTTGAACGTCGTGAAGGTGGCGTCGCCAAGCAGGTTGTCGTGCTGGTCCTGGTGCAGGTTCGCCATGTCCGGCTCGGGGAACGGCTTGTTCTGGTAGCGCAGCCAGTTGCCCGTGTCGAACATGCGGATCTGCGTGTTGAGGCCGATTTCGCTCCACATGGCCTGCATCGCCTCGAGCGCCTCGCCGGCATTCACGTAGATCTCGTTGCGGCCGATGATGGTGATCGCCTTGTCTACCGGCACGCCGTCCGCCTTGGCTTCGGCAACAAGCTGCTTGGCCTTTTCCGGATCATAGGCAAAGGGCTTGATGTCCGGGTTGAAGCCATTGACGTTCGGTCCGACGAGTTGCTCGGAAAGCTGCGCGCCCTCGCCGAAGAGCACCTTCAGCCCCTCGCGGTCGATCGCCAGGTTGAGTGCGAGGCGAACCCGCTTGTCGTCGAGCGGTGGCACCATGGTGCTGATGCGAAGCCTGGTCGTTTCGCCGTTCGGATAGGAAAGATCGGTTTCCGGATTGTCGGCGTCGGCCACCGAAATGATCGGCGTGAGATCGGCTTCGCCGGTCGCGACCATCGCCGCGCGCAGCGCCGATTCAGAACGCCAGACATAACGCGCACCGGACACGACGGGCTTCTCGCCCCAATAGTCGTCCCGACGCTCGACGGTGATGTCCGTGCCGGCGTTCCAAGCCGTGATGACATAAGGCCCTGTGCCGATCGGGTTGCGGCTTGCACCCGACAGGGTCATGTTGGGCGAGCTCATCTGCACCACGGTCATCATCGTGGGGAAGATCGGGATGGGCTTGCTGGTCTTGAACTCGACGACATAGTCGTTGACGACGTTGGTCTTGATGTCCACGCCGCCCAGCGTCTGCTGCTTTGTGTTGCAGGTCATGTCGGTGCGCTGCAGGCGTTCGATGGATGCGGCAACGGCCTTCGCATCGAACGGCGCGCCATCCGAGAACTTCACGCCTTCGCGCAGATAGAACCGCCAGGCGTCCGGCGCCGTCTGCTCCCAGCGCGTCGCAAGCTCCGGCTTGACCTCACCGGTCTGAGGATCGATCACGGTGAGCGGCTCGGTGATGTTCTGGATCAGCACGCGGCCAACGCTGGAATGCTTCGATTCACAGGGCTCGAGCGACGGTGGCTCCTCCGGCAGGACCACCGTCACGGTTTCGTTGGCGGCGTGGGCGTGCGGCACGAGGCCGGCTACGGCCAAAAGCCCCGAAATGCCGGCTGCGAGATATGTCTTTCCCTTTTTCATGCGTTCCTCCCGTTGATGGATGTGTAGGCCCGCACCCTCCCCCGGCACGGGCAATGATTTGCTCATGCAGCCTTTCGGAATGTTCCGACCAGCTTTTCGAGGGTCAGCAGAGACGACAGCATTTCGCTCTGCGTCGCCGTCAGCGGCCAGGCCGAGGGGGCGCGCGTGCGACCGCAATCGTGGCCCATCATCTGAAGGGCGGCCTTGACGCCTGTGACGTTGGTTCCGTTCATCTCCTGCGCGCGAACCTCCTCGAAAGGGGCCATCCGGCGGATCAAGGCACCGGCCTCCTCGTAGCGACCGTCATCGAGGGCCTTGTGGATGGCGACCGAATGTTCCGGCCAGACGTTGATCAAGCCGGACGTGAAACCGCGCGCGCCGACGGCGTAGAAAGGCGGCGCCCAGGTTTCGGCGAGACCGCCGACCCAAACGATGTGCGACGGTGTGTTCTGGATCGCCTCAGCAAGCTTCATCGGGTTCGGCGACGCCCATTTGACGCCGATCACGCCCTCGACATTGCAGATGTCCTGAATGGCCCTCAGTCCGATCGTGTCGTTGCGTAGATAAAGGACGAGCGGCAGGCCACCACTCGCCTCGTGAACCCGCCGGACATAATCGACGATGCCGCGCGGCGCGACGAACGGGTCCGGCGGCTGGTGGATCATCAATGCGCTTGCACCGGCCTCGGCGGACGTTTTTGCCAGGCGGCAGGCATCCTTGATCGAGCGGCCGATGCCGGCAAGCAACGGGATGCGCCCGGCGATCCGTTCGCCGGCGGCGCGCACCATGGTTTCGGCTTCGTCCGTCGTCAGAGCATAGAATTCGCCGGTATTGCCGTTGGAAACGAGAATATGGACGCCGGCGGCAATCGCCCGGTCGATGATCGACTGAAGGTGCTGGGGAGCGACCTCATCCTGTTCGTCAAATGGTGTGACGAGGATGCCTGAAATGCCCGTTAGAGCCTTGGCGAGATCGAATTGGACGGCCATGCAAACCTCCCTGTTTTCTGCACGTTGTCTGGTCTGGTAGGGATGCTAGGAGGTCGATTGATAAAGGTCCATTTCATAATGCCACTTGATCAATACAGAAATTGTATCAATGCGATGCACACAAAAAAAGGGCGAGGATTGCTCCCCGCCCGAAAACACGTCGCTACAATAGGTGGGTCAGCTGCCCTGACGGCCGGTGATTTCCGGGAAATACAGGTCTTCCCATTTCTCCGGTCCGGACGGAATGATACCCGCGCGATGCATGAACTGGACGACCGGCAACGTGCCCTGTGGGGTCGCTGAGAAGACGGAGCCCTTCTGGTTCAGCACCTCCATCACCTCATCAACGCTGAGTTTGTCGCCGCTGACCTTGAGATAAAGTTCTGCCGCCGCTTTCTTGTCCTTGTTGATGAAGGCATTGGCTTCATCAAGCGCTGCGATGAGCGCCTTGATCGCCACCGGGTTGGCGTCGTGGAACGCCGTGGTGCTGAACATGATGTTGCTGACCAATGGCACGTCCGAAAGCTCCGCGCTGTCGAACACCTTGTGCACCTTGGGATCGCGCAGTTCCAGCACCGAATAGGGTGGGGTAGAGAAATGCGCATTCACCTCGTGCTTCGGGTTGAGAAGCGCCTGCAGCGAATCCGAATGGGACAATTGCACCGTCTGGGTGTCGAGCTTGGTGCGGCCTTCTTCACCGTAAAGCTTCTCCAGCGCCATGGACAGCATGACGGCCTGGTTGGAAACCTTGACGGTCGGAACGGCGATGCGGTCGTTCTCCGTGAAGTCTTTGAGGCTCTTCACCTCGGGATTTCGCGTCAAAAGCGGCAGCGAAATACCCGCGACGCCGGCTACGCCCTTTACATTGCCCTTCGTACGCGACCAGAGGATGGCGAAGTTCGTCAGGCCTGCCGAGACGAACTCGACATTGCCGGAAATCAGCGCGTCCGTCGTGGCACCGCCATTGGCGAAGGTAATCCACTGCGCCTTCAGGTCCGGTTGCCCCAGTTCGGCGGCATGCTTCTCGAACAATTTCTGCTCTTCCATCACCATGGATGGCAGGTTGTTCATTTGCAGTTGCTTTGCGAAGCGTATGTCCTGCGCGAGCGCGCTGCTCGCCATTGTAAGAACCATGGTGGCGATCACGCCTGCCGTCTTGAATTTCATGTCTTCCTCCCTTGATAAACCTGCCTCTTCCCGCAGGTCAGTTTTGCACGCCCCATTTCTGGATGGTGGCGCGTTCGATGGTTTTGAAAATGAGGTTTTCGATGACCAGTCCGATGACGATGACCATCAGCAAGCCGGCAAAAACCGCGGGGATGTCGAGGACGTTGCGGTTCTCGAAGATGTACCAACCAAGCCCGCCCTGCCCGGATGAGACGCCAAACACGAGTTCGGCGGCGATCAGGGTGCGCCAGGCAAAGGCCCAGCCGATTTTCAGGCCCGTCAGGATCGTCGGGAAGGCCGCCGGCACCAGGATCTTGAAGACATAGCGCAGGCCACGCAGTTCATAATTGCGCCCGACCATCCGGATCGTCTGCGAGACGCCGCGAAACCCGGAATGCGTGTTGAGCGCGACGGCCCACATCACCGAATGCACGAGCACGAAGACCAGGCTGCCGATGCCGAGACCGAACCAGATCAGGGCAAGAGGAAGCAGCGCGATGGCCGGAAGCGGATTGAAGGTCGCTGTCAGCGTTTCGAGCAGGTCGGTTCCAAGACGAGTATTGATCGCGACGATCGTCAAGGCAGACGCCAGAAACACGCCCAAGCCATATCCGAGCATGAGAATCTTGAGGGATGCCAATGTCCGATCGAACAGGACACCGTTGAGGATGGACGCCCAGAGCGAGACGAGCGTATCCGTCAATGTGGGAAACAGCAGCGGATTTCCCAATGCCCGCGCATAGATTTCCCAGATGGCGGCAAGGACCAGGAGGATGAACGTCTTGCGCACCGCGCCGTGCGACCAGAAAAGTTCAAGCCCGCTCAAACGCACCTGAAGGTCGACCTTGCCAGTCGTGTCAGGCATTTCCGGGCGCATGATGATGGTCGGCTGCATGTCAGTGTCCTTCCCCGGCGAAAAGCAATTCGTGTATTTCGGCTTCCAGCTTCGCTGCCGATCCGTCCGATACATTGATCTTGTCCACGTCGCAGACTTCCGCCTTCACACGGCCGGGATGCGGCGACAACAGCAGGATGCGGTTGCCGATCTTGATCGCCTCGCTGATAGAATGGGTAACGAAGAGAACCGTGAACTTCGTCTCCTCCCATAGCCGCAAAAGCTCGTCCTGGCAGGTACGCCTCGTCAGCGCATCGAGCGCTGCGAACGGCTCGTCCATCAGCAGAACGTCGGGCTCCATCGCCATGCCGCGCGCAATTGCAACGCGCTGCTTCATGCCACCGGAGAGCGTATGGGGATAGCTGTCGGCGACCCGGCTGAGGCCGACCTTCTCGATATAGTGGCGCGCCTTCTGCTCCGCTTCGCGGCTCGGCAGCTTCGCCGCGTTCAGGAGCGGGAACATCACGTTGCCGAGGACCGTCTTCCAAGGAAGCAGTTGATCGAACTCCTGGAAGACCATCATCCGGTCGGCCCCGGGTTGGGTTACCTTCCGACCGTTGATCGTGATCTCACCTTCGTCAGGCTGCAGATAGCCGCCCACGGCCTTGAGCAGGGTCGACTTCCCGCAGCCGGAAGGCCCGAGCAGGATGAACCGATCGCTGCGGTTGATGTTGAAGGTCACGCCCTTCGTCGCCGTGATCATCATCTGCTGCGTCTTGTAGCGCAAAGTGACATTGTTGACCTCGACGAGAGGCTGTACCGCTGCCATCTCATCGAAACGGCTTAAGGGTTTGCTGATGGCATTCATGTCGGAGGCCTCCTCCCGTCCTCACTGATCGTCTTCGAGACCGTTGCGGCCTTGCTTGCGACTTCACACTGGCCGGCGGCTCCGGGCGACACTGCGCCAGGAGCCGTAACCGTTCAGTTGTTGGTTACGACCTCCGTCGCCAGATGGTTCCTCCGGATCAGGTTTGCATCATATTCCACACCGATCCCGGGCCGGTTCGGAACGGTGAGCGTACCGTCCTTGGCGATCGAGTTGACGTTGTCGCTGTAGCCGCAGACATAGATTTCCGGTGACGGATCGTCCATGGCGGGCGACACGTTGGCGCATTCATACATGGTGGTGCTTTGCATGGCGGCGACAAGATGGCGATGGACAGGGCTCGGGCCATGCATTTCGACGGTGACACCGAGGGATTCGGCGAAGCGGATCGTCTTGAGGCAGCCTGTTACGCCGAGATCGTAGTGGGCATCGGCGCGCAGGATATCGGTGCCACCGGCAAGCAGGAAGTCGGCCTTCGCCTCTGGCCCCGTCACATGCTCCGTCTGCAGGATCGGAATGTTGAGCGCTTCACGCAACGCCTTGTGCTGGTGAATACCGATACCAAGGGGGCGCATCGGATCCTCGAACCAGCGGAAACCGGCATCCTCACACGCCTTGCCGACGAAAATCGCGTCGCTGAGCGAATCGAAAACGCAGGCAGGATCGAGCATCAGCTCCGTCCGTTCCCCGAGCTTCTCGCGCATGTAGCGGACGTTCTCGGCTTCCTCCCATTTGTCGCCTTCGTGCCAGCTGTGCATCTTGAAGCCCTTCCAGCCCTTTTCCTTGAGGCCAAGGAAGAAGTCGACGACCGCCTCCTTGTTGGGAAGGTTGTCGAGGCGGTCGCCGTTATGGCAGGAGGCATAGGCCGGGATCGTTTCGCGGAAACCACCCAGCAGCTGCGAAAGACTGGCATTGTAGGCCTTGCCGGCGAGATCCCATAGGGCGTTGTCGATGAAGCTCAGGCCGTAGGAATTGCCGGGTCGTCCCGCGCGACGCGCCGTGCGCCAGATGAGCTCTCGCTCGTGCCAGCGGTTACCGACGGCAACCTTGGCGGCAATGACTGTCTGGTCGACAGTGCCCGTCGTGGCGAAGTTGCCGTACTCCCCGACCAGTCCGTCCGACGTGAAGATCCGGATCATCAGGACGGGCCGCGTGTAGACGGCGCCCGGCGTATAGACCATCGAGCCGCCGATGACGTTCGACTTGTAGTTCCGTGCAAAATTCTTCACGTCCACACTGAACGTGGTGATCTCGATCTTGTCGATCGTTCCGGTGGCCAATGATGCCTTGGCGACATCGCTTTCCTTGACATGGCTGGTCATGCTCGCTCCCTAGAAATGCTGCTGCACTACGAGCGATCATTCCATCCTGATCGATGCGCGTCCAATTGCATTCGAGGATTGATCGATACCAATCTTGTATCGAACTTTTGATCGACGCGAGGCTGACGACGCTGGTAGCCGGCGCCTAGAACTCGATATTCGCGGCGTCGACTATGATTTTCCGCGCCATTTCGACGATCGGGCTGTCATTTCCCCGTCGCCATGCCAGGAACACCTCGACACGCGCCTCTTCCGGCAGATCGATGGGGCGAAAGACGATGTTGGGCAGACGGATGACCTGGGAGGATTGCGGCACGAGGGCGCAGCCGACGCCCGCACTCACGAGAGCGAGAATGGTGTGGGTCTGGCCGAGATATTGCACGAATTTTGGCCGCACCTTTGCATAGGTAAAAAGCGGCGCCAGGATCTCGTAGGTGTACCACCCGTCCGCAGGTGAATACATGACGAAAGGATGGCCATCGAGATCCTCGATGGTGATCGTCTCCTTCCCCTCGAGAGGGTGACCGGCGTGGAGCGCAACGACAAAGCGCTCGCGCTGGATGCATTGCAACTCAAGCCGCTCCTTTTCGCGCGGCAGCCGAACCACGCCCAGCTCGGTGCGTCCGGCCGTCAGCGCCTCGATCTGCTCGATCGTCAGCATCTCATGCAGGAGTAGATTGATGCCTGGTGCCTTGCTGCCCACCGCCTTGATGACGCGCGGCATGATGTCGAACGCCGCGACGGGTATGAAGCCGAACGAAATGCTTCCGTGCTGGCCGGCTTCGGCCTGACGAGCAGTCAACGATGCCGCCTCGGCGCGCTTTAGCAGATCCTGCGCCTCGACGAAGAACGACCGACCCGCCGCCGTCAGCCTAACCGAACGGCTCGTTCTCTCGAACAGCCTGACATTCAGATCGTCTTCCAGTAGTTGAATCTGCCGGCTGAGCGGCGGCTGCGTCATATGGAGATGCTCAGCCGCCCGACGGAAGTTCAGCTCGCGTGCGACGGCGACGAAGCACCGAAGTTGGCTGAGTTCGAACACATGCTCCTCCCAAGACCCTACACTGACGTCTAGTGCATGGCATCCGGCACGCAACTGGTCAACATGAGGTGGACGGCCACAAGCTTCACGATTGGCGTGCCAGCCAGTGTCCGAATTGCCAGACAACGTCACCGGCAGAATGGATGATATGGGGACCAGGAGTCTCGCCTATCTAGGCTTCCTTCGACAATCTGAAACTATGTTTAGTCCTAAACTGCCTTCGGCCGTTTTCAATAACCAGCTCAATGCGACAATCCCCGATGTAGCTCGACTATTCTCACGCGCTCCAGCTCACCCCGATTGTCCGCCCGTCATGCACCAGCGCGTTTCAGATTTCCTTCGCCGGCGGCTACGTCGGACCCAAGCAGTTTCTTGAGTTTGGTTTCCGGCACGGCCAGCTCGGCCGGGTCGGGATGGATACGGGCGGCGATCAGCATTTCGGCAAGCTGGATGTCGCGGGCAGCCACATTGCCCGGCCCGATGCCGCCGGCCGTCCGTATCAAGGTGGAAGAGGATGAAGGCCCCTCAACCGCGTCCTTGGGTGCGCTGTTAGTGGCGGATCCATCCCCGCACTCACCCCTGTGCTTTCAAAGCGTGAAGACACTTCAGATGCCGACGGCATTGTAGTCGAGCTCGACGAATCGGCCGTTCTCTCGGGCGAATTGACGCGCTGCGAACATGAACGCAACGCCACTCACCCCATCGAGAACAGTCGGGAAGAGAAGGTCGCCAAGATTGCAGGTGCGGGCCGCGGATTGCCTCGGCAATGTCGCTGCATGCGTGTTGGCGTAGAGCTGCGATGCGAATCCAGCACTTGGAGAATTCGGCCCGCCGACGATCTTGGTTCAGGCTGATGAGCTTCCGGAACGGAATATAGGGTAACTGGTGAGCACGACGTAGGGCCAGTTCTCAAGGTCAGCGACACTGTCCGGGTTCGCAGCAGCACCTTGCCGGCCTGATTTTCTCGCTTTATCTTCCCACCTATGGAGGGCGAAACCCATGCATATACAGGGGCCATCACCGAACGGCCACCCAAAGGACCGCTTCACGCAATGTGAAGAGGCCTTGGAGACTGCGTTTCAAATGCTTCTATGGAAGGCGCTGAAGGCGGGCTGGGATGAGGGTGAGACCTGCGCAGCGATTGCGTCCTTGGCGGACCATCATATCCTATCTCGACTTTCTACGAATGAAGTCCTCCGCCGCATCGACAGCGCAGATCCGAACCGACTGTCTCCGCGGCGGAGTACTTGATGCCCTACCGTTTGCACCCTTACCTGGTACTGCTTCTGCTTCTGGCGTTCGTCCTCATTGTCCTGGGGCCGCCATTGGCGCGATATTTCTTCTTTTCAATTTGAGTTGGTTCCATGCGGCAGTTTCACCCAGATGATGAGCGGGCAAGAGCTTGTCGGGCTATATCGCTGGACCAACAAGTACCTCCAAAATACCGGGACGCCACAACATTCGCTCCGGGGTAGACGTCCTCGTTCTTGCGGACGGATGACGACTCAACTGGAAGGTGCGAACGATGATGAAGGCTGTCTCTCGCGCGGTGGCGATAGCACAGATCGCATGGTTATGCGTGATAGGCTACGTGACGCTGTCGGTGCTTGGCTTGGTTGGAAATTGATACGCAGGTCGAAATGGCGCCCCTGTCAGAATTAGTTGGAGATTTAATTCGTGCGGCCAATAGGGTCGAAAACCTGTCTGAAGCGGACCGGGTCAGATTACTCGGTCGCGCCTATGTCACCATCCTTCGGGCTCGCGAGCAAATTGGCGACGAGGCCGAGAGGTATCGGCAGTCCAGCATCAACCTTATAAGCGCGACGGGACTTGTGAGAAGGCTATCGGAGCAGGACGTCAAGGCGCTCCTTTTGGATGCTGCCAAAATGATCAGGACCATCAAGATTGTGTTGGACGCGAAGCACGCGGAATGAGCAATGACGGCGTGGCGGGCTTCCTGAAACAGAGAGCTTCCGGTGATGCAATGGAGCGAATAATTGCAGCGTTGGGGCAGATCGATTGAAATCGAACCCGCGAGCGCCGTGTACTGGTAGCTTACTAAGACGCAGGCCGGGAGTTGCGGAGCGGTAAAGCACATCCCGCCGAGCGGCTTCCGTCATGGATAATACGCAGACCTCTGAAGTCTCACCTGGACTGGGGCACCAACTCGCGCGGTTTCTCGTCTTCGATCGAGCCGTCGTCCTGCTTTACCGGCGTCGTGGCGACACAAGTCGAGCGATGATCTTCCATGGAGACGCCATCTATATGATCTCGCGTTTTTTCCCGCATGCAGGCTGCGAGCTAGGATTTTGGGAGCCGAGGTGACAGACCGCCACCCAAAAACTCGTCTCGCTTAGCACAGAGACGGCCGGCGATCGACGGCCTGCGTGATATCAATCGAGCTTCAACCGCTTGCGCAGATCGGCATTTTCGGCACGAAGCTTTTCTGCCAGCAGCCTGCGCAGCCTTTGGTTCTCCTCTTCCAGTTGCAAGAGATCCGCCAACTCATCGCTCGGCGCAGTCGGTACCGCAGGCGCCGTTTCCACTCCCCTTGGAGCGCGTCTCACAGGTGCCCGCTTTGCGGTGGCAACATTTTCGATCGACTTTGCTTTGCGTCCCCGCTTCTGTTTTTCAGCTATAACGTTTGGGGTGACTGCCGGTTCTGCCCCAGTACCAATCGATGCGGCATCAGAGGCCGCCCTTTTCACGCGAGGTTTACGCTGTTTCTGCGGTGCTACAGGCGTTTCCACAACGGCCAGCGCATCCGTGGTGGTTATCGTATCGAACTCGTCAGCCATCATCGCCTCCTGTGTCATTGCTGCAGTTGTGTGCTGCCGGATCGGCGGTGTCAACAAGGAGGTTTCTGGCTCAGCTTTCAATACAAACAGTTCGTCAGCAGATTTGTTATCGAACTGTTCTGCTGGTCGAAACGGCGTCACTTCCTGTACATCGCGCGCCACGGACTTGAGATCCATGTCGCCCCAAATTGAGTTTGATTTTTGAACTGGCTTACGCCGACCGAATTTATACTCGACGGCAAAACTGCGTTGGACTTTTTTCAATTTTGAAGGTCCTGCGTATCAGTGGAAATGTTCGCCAACATTTTTAAGTTGCCGAAAGCCCGGAAATAACCAAAACTAACATTTCAGTCCAGCCCATCGATACGTTGCCTGGAAAAGATCCCGAGGTCCTGGATTTCGTCTCGGCTGCCTCGATATCTTCCAGCGCCAGCTCTAACTGCTCGATGGCGCGGTTGTGCGCTCCGTTCGCGGCCCCACTTGGTCGAGTGCCATCAGTCCACTCGAATCGCATTTCATCGTCAGGTCCTCGCGCCATCAACGCGACAGGTGACACGGCGCGCCAGCCAGCGCATGCCGGTGGAAATCGCCATCGTCACGTCCTGACAGGCGTTTTGGCTGGGCCATTGCGACGGATCGCCGAAAAGCAGGCCATCCAGCAAAACGATCGGACGCACCTCCGGATCGAGCGGCATTTCGATATATGCCGATCCTTCTGCAAGCAGACCTTCCCAGTCGTTCTCCTGCGCCCGCTGTGCCATCTCGCCGTCGACCTGAGCGACCACCGCCGCGAGCAGCCCATTCTTGTCACCAACATAGTGGTAAAGCGCTCCGCGCGTAAGCCCGACATCCGCCGTCAGCTCATCCATCGAGGCAGCGGTGAATCCTTTTACGGGAAATACCCGGCGTGCAGCCGCGACCAGCTTGGCGCGGTTTTCTCCCCTAGTTTCGATGCGTCGGCGGGGTGTCAATGGGGTACCCTTTCACATACGGGCCGTATTCGAGTTGACATACGGATCGTATATGAAACCCCGATACAGTTTAAAAGGCCTCACCCGTGCCCGAGTCAAAACCGGCAGTCGGCTCAAACTTCTCCTGGAAAGGTTCAACCCATGACCAAACGCAACGCTGGCGGCGGGGGGCTGCACCTTCGAGGACATCGTCGACGTGACGACATTCCACACCGATCCTGAAAAGCAGTTCGAAACGATCACGGAAGTGAAGCGCGGGATTTTCTCCGAGGCACCCTTACCCGAACTGGACTGCGATAGGTGTGAATTGGCTGGCCGGCTTCGACTTCGAGATCAAAGTTATCGCCCGTATTCCGGACAAAGCAAGCATGAAGCTGTCCTCCTGATCGTCGGGGTTTTCGGGTTGCTGCTTGACAGCTATCGCTCGATCAGTCGTGCCCTACGGGTCCGCGTGTTGCGCAGTCGTGGCACGGGAGGACATTGCTGGTTAGCGCGCCCCAAGATTACTTCTGCCTGCGTTGCACACGGCCATTGCGCTTGCTACCGAGCAGATGCTGGCGGGCCTTCAGTCGCGCGCCAGTGCTTCGATCGGTTCTAGGTTGGCCGCGTTGCGCGCGGGCAGGAAGCCGAACGCGACACCGATCAGGGTCGAAGATGCGAAAGCGATGATAATCGATCCCGAGGAGAAGATCATTTTGAAGTCGGGGCTCAACAGATTGAACAGAGCGCCAATGCCGAGAGCGAGCGTGACCCCCATCAAGCCGCCAACAAGACAAACCAGAACGGCCTCGATCAGGAACTGCGAGAGAATGTCGCTGCGGCGCGCACCGACGGCCACCCGGACGCCAATCTCCTTGGTGCGCTCGGTTACCGACACCAGCATGATATTCATCACGCCGATGCCGCCGACAATCAGCGAAATTACCGCGACTGACGAAATCAGCAGCGTCAGGGTTTGCGTCGTGGTCTCGATGGTTTCGCGAATGGTCGACGAGTTGGTGAGGAAGAAGTCTTTCGCGCCGTGCCGACGCTCGATAAGGCGCGAAATCGCAGCCTCGACATTTCCCGGATCGACATCGTCGCTGATGCGGACCGTTATGCCGTCGACATTCGGGCGACCCAGCATGCGGCCCATGACGGTCGTGTAAGGAGCATAGACTGTCAGGGCATCCGTCGCCGGTCCGAAGGAGTTCTCCTGTTCCGTCACACCCACAACTCTCGCCGGCATTGTGCCCAGAAGGATCACCTGCCCTACCGGATTGACCCTGTCGGGGAACAGGTCGCGAGAGGCGTTCGCGTCGATCACCACATTCTGGCTGTAGCCGGTGACGTCCCGGGCGTCGAACAATTGCCCCTCCGCCAACTTAAGACCCCGTGCGCGAAAGAAGTCGGCGCCGACCCCGGTGACCGCCGCATTGACGGCCACGGCGGCGCGCTTGACGGTCACGCTGGTCGAGACGGTTGGCGTTACGCTGTCGACATAGGGTTGGCGGGCCAGCGCTTCGGCGTCCGCCGGAACCAGGGTCCGTATCCGCCCCGCCTCAAGATCGCCGACCCCCCTCCCGGCCCGCACCTCGATCGTATTGGTGCCGAGCGAGCTGATACTGTTCAGTATCTGTTGCTGCGAACCACTTCCCAGGGCTGAGATCGCGGCCACCGAGGCGATACCGATGATGATACCGAGCATCGTCAGAAGCGATCGCATCTTTTGGGCCCAGATTGCCGCTCCGGCTATGCGGAAGGCTTCGGCCATCCGATCAATTGCGCCACGCCATCCGGCATCCGGCGCGCGTTTCCGGACGGGACGCCCCGTTGCGGCCGCCGCCGGTACATTGCGCACATCGGAAATGATGATGCCGTCGCTGATCTCCACAACCCGGTCCGCGTGGTCGGCGATCTTCTTGTCGTGCGTGACCAAAATGATGGTGTGGCCTTCGGCGTGAAGCTCACGCAGGATCGTCATTACCTCCGCGCCGCTGTGAGTATCCAGCGCCCCAGTCGGTTCGTCGGCAAGAATGATCTCGCCGCCATTCATCAGGGCGCGGGCGATCGACACCCGCTGCTGTTGGCCGCCCGACAGTTTGCCGGGGATATTACCCATCCGCTCGGCCAAACCCAGCCGGGTCAGCAAAGAGATGGCTCGCTTGTGCCGGTCGGATCGGTTCCGTCCGGCATAGATGGCCGGCACCTCGACATTGCTGGCCGCGCTCAGGTCGCCAAGCAGATGATAGCGCTGGAAGATGAAGCCGAACCGCTCACGGCGTAACGCCGCCAACTCGTCGACATCCATCTTCGATGTCTCGCGCCCTTCGATCCAGTAATTGCCTGTCGTCGGCCGATCGAGACACCCAAGGATGTTCATCAGGGTCGACTTGCCCGAGCCGGAGGCTCCGATAATGGCCATCATCTCGCCAGCCTCGATATCGAGGTCGACATCCTTCAGCACCCGCACCATCTCGTCGCCTGCGGGGAAAGCACGCGATACCCCTCGTACGCGTATCAGCGGTTCGGTCATGGCGTGCCCTACCGCTGGGACCCGGCCAGTTGAGACTGGCCGTCTGCGCGTTCGTCCGTGGACGCGCCAAGGACGATGGTCTCACCGGCCTGAAGACCGCTAAGGATCTGGATGTCCGCGCCGTTGTCGATGCCGACCTTGACCTGCCGGATCTGGACCTCGCCCATCGCATCGAGCACCCGGATGCGCGTCGTGTCGCTGACCCCCGGCGCACCCTCCACAGCGCTCAGGGGGACCAGCACAGCGCCGCCGACATGGCTGAGCACGATGGACACCTGCGCCGTCATGGAGGGCCGCAGAACCCCGTCCGCGTTCGCGACGACGATCAGCCCGGTGTAGTAGACGGCGCCATTGGTTGAACCAAGCCCGCTCCCGGTGGTCTTGCCCTCGTTGACGATGGAGGCAGGGGCCGGTTCCACCTGGCGCAACTCCCCAACGAAACGGCGCTTCGGATCACCAAGAATGCTGAACCAAACCGGCAAACCCTTGCGTACACGCACGACGTCGGCCTCGGAGATATCCGCGCGCACCGTCATCGTGTCCAATCGCGCGATCATGACGATGGTCGGCGCGGTTTGCAAGGCGTTGACGGTTTGGCCTTCGTCGGTCACGATCGCAACCACGGTGCCGGCAATAGGGGCGGTGATGCGGGTATAACCCAGCTCTATAGCCGCGGACTCTACGGCGACCTGCGCCTGGCTGATCTGCGCGTCCAGCCCCTGGACCTCCGCCCGCGCACTGTCTAGCGTGGCGACGGTAGCGTCGAATTGGGCGCGTGGCGTCGAACCACCTGCCAGCATCTCGCGTTGGCGCTCGAAATCCTTCTCGGCCTTCAACAGACCGGCCATACGAGCGGCGTGGACAGCGCGGGTGTTGGCCAGGGCGGCTTCTCGATCCCGCAAGGTGTTGCGCCGGGTCTGGGAATCGATCTCGGCCACCAACTGGCCAACCTCGACGACGTCACCGATCTCGACCGCGAGACGCTCAACGCGACCGGAGGCTTGTGCGCCGACGCGCACCAATTCAAGCGGTTCGAGAACCCCGGTCGCCAGCACGACCTCATCAATGTCACCCGTTCGCGCCTGCGCGGTCACCAGTTCAGGCTTCGCCGGCGGGCGCAGAAATAGGAGCCAGACGACCAGCAGACCGAAAAGGGTCGCCGCCGCGAGGATCAGACGCTTGCGGGTAATGTGTCGTGTCATTAAGTCGTGGTCCACGCTGTTGAAAATCGCGGGCGTTGTCTCTCACGAAAATTGCACCAAAATTACGGGGCGGTATGCCTGACGCACTAACTCCCTACAGCTGGTGGAAAACGCGCCTCTCGCGCCAGCGCACCGCAAAGGTGCTGCCATTGCCTGGCGTGGAAGAAAGCTCGACGTAACCGCCATGGCGGGTCACGATCTCGTGGACCATGCTGAGCCCCAGGCCGGCGCCCGAGCCGTGCGGGCTTACCCGGTAGAACGGCTCGAAAATACGCGCATGCTTGTCGCCGGCAATTCCGCAGCCCTGATCGGCCACGGTCACGCTGCCGTCAGCCTCAATACCGACCGATATCTGTCCTCTTCCACCTCCGTACTGGATTGCATTACGCACCAGATTGACGAGTGCACGCTCCAAAGCTTCAGCATCACCAGGAACGAACAAGTCTTCCGCGTCGCTATCGAACGAAATCTCGTAGCCTTCGGCGATGGCCAAGGGAGCAAGGTCGGCGACCACCTTCGACACAACGCCGTTGAGATCCACAGGTGCATTCTGCTGAGGCTTCTGCCGGTACTTCTCGGTGTCGAGAAGCTGGTTCGCGATCGCTGTAAGTCGCTTGATCCCCGTCTGCAGGTGTGTTTTGTCCGCACTTGGTGAAAGGGTATCGATTCTCACCTGCAGGACAGCGATCGGCGTTCGAAGCTCATGCGCCGCGTTGACGAAGAAGCACTCCGTGGCCTCGAAGCCACTATCGAGACGACGCAGCGCCCTGTTGATGTCGCCCACCAGGCGAAGCACCTCATTGGGCAATCCACGCTCTTCCACGAGGGCGCCACGCGTGTCGAGATCAATCCTGTCGAGCCGGGTACTCAGATCGCTGAAGGATCGCAACGCCCAGCGTGTGACAAACGGGACGCCAATGAGGGAAATGGCGACGAGGATCAGCGCCGGCACGCCGATGGCAAGGTTTCCCAACAGTACGGTCACACCATATTGGGACATTGAAATACCGCCAGCAAAAATCGTTGCCTCACCGGCCTGGGTGTCGAAACGCTCCATTCGGGCGACGCTTAACGGATCATCGAGATAACCATGAAGCTCGACGCTTCTGAACGTCCGCAAGAAAGGGATATTGTCGACAATTTTTCCGGGAGGCGCGCCACGGGTAAGGACAATATCGTTGCCCAAGTCTACCACGAACCACAGGTCAGGCGCGTCGTCCATCATCTCTTTGAGTTTGGCCGTTCGCACCAGATGGGCCCGGCCATTCGGCTCAAAACGGATCGAGTCCGCAATTTCCTGAGATAGCCAGACGGACGTGATCGCCACATCTGGCTTTAAGCCGGAAAGGAAATAGGAAACCAGCCCGAGCGAAGCGATAACAGCGCAAACCTGCAGGACGATGAAGCCAAGTGTGAATCGCCAGCGGAGAGATGAGCTTCTCATCCTATTTCTGCTCATGAAGGTAATAGCCGAGGCCACGAATGTTCTTGATCACAATGTCAGCCTCAGCATCGCTGAGCTTCCGGCGCAGGCGAGACATATTGGCCTCAAGCGAGTTCGACTGGATCTCATCGTCAAAAGAATAGACGTGACCCTCAAGTGACGAGCGCAACACGGTGCGACCGAGATTTCTTAAAAGCGTTTCGATGATGAGCAGTTCTCGCCGGGTGAGCGCAACCCGGACGCCGTTGACATGCACATCGCTTGAAACACGATCATAGGTGACGTTTCCAGCCGACAAAACCGACGGGCCGGTTGTCGGCGCCCGCCTCAGCACAGCGCTCATTCTGGCAATCAGCTCTGGAATTTCGAACGGCTTTGGCAAATAGTCATCAGCGCCGCCATTGAGCCCGGAAATGCGTTCATCGGTCGACCTCAAAGCAGAGATGATGATCGACCGCGTATTTGAACCCGCGCGACGCAAATCGGCAAGGACCGTACTGCCGTCGCCATCCGGCAGTTGCCGATCGATAAGGACGATATCGTAATCCGCCATAGCGATTGCTTCCCGCGCCGTTGCCAGATCTCCAACGGCGTCAAGAACGATGCCATGTTGCGAGAGGGCCGCCCTCAACGCATCCGTCATTTCCGGATCGTCTTCGACAAGTAAAACTTTCATAGTCGCCTTATCCATCAAGTCTCGGACTATCATTCCGATGGTCTTTACAACGAAACTGCGGCACTGGTTCAAATAAACTCGACAGTCGTGACGCTCGTTGTCGAACACCTAGAAACTGCTGTGGACATGGAGACCGGAGAAACTGAAGTTCGTCCGGTATCCACGTCGCCTTTGACGTGCGCCTCCCAGGCCGAAATCTTTATCTGCAGCGACCGTAATGATCCCGGTATCTGCAGCCGTATTCGCGGCGGTCCGGTTGTTCCCAGCGGTTGCGGCGGTTCCTGTCGTTACGTTCGCTAATGTTGCCTACCACGGCCCCTCCCGCGCCACCGGCGGCGGCTCCCACCGCAGCGCCTTCCCAGGTGCCGCTCGCCAGTCCACCAATGATAGCGCCGCTCGCTGCACCAATGCCGGCACCCTTTTCCGTCTGGCTGCATGCTGTGAGCGTCAGACAAATGAGTACACCTGAAATGATCTTCTTCATCTCGGTCCTTTCGATCTATATCGTGCTCCGGCGCCCCTCAAACATTAAGGCGAGCCGAGGTGGAGGTGTATGGCCGCCAGGGATTACGTGGAAGTTACACAGGGCCGTCGGCATCGATGCCGGTCGAAAGTGAAAATCGTGCACGAAAAACAGGTTCTGTCGCGAACAGTTATGAAGGATCGACGACACGGGGGGCGGCTCGCGCTTGGAGCCGCCACAAATGGGTGTTGGAGTGTAGCCTCGGCAAATTACCTGCGCCCTCAGCAAGGACAAGTACAGACACGCGTCAGGTCATCGACTGGATGCGCGCCAGACTGATTTGCTCCGAGCTCTTTCAGAATCGTATCACAGAACCCGCGCGACAGTTTCGCACTCCAGATAATGCCGTCTGGAAATTCCATCCTGCGCGATGTGGATTGCAGGCGATCAATTATGGAACGCAATTGCGCTATCACGGGCGGAGACGTATCCTTGGGGCTAGGCTGATGTTCGCAAGGCTTCGTCAAGCGACCTGCGCCCATTGCCAGCAAGCCAAGACCTGAAAGTGAGCAGGTCAGGGTTTATTTCGCGCATGACTTGCAAATCGACGCGCTCGGAAAGCGGCCCGTCTTCCAGGCTCTTCGCCATATGTGCGAGATCCGCGTTTGCAGCGAGAACGCCGTTGGGAAAACGTTCATAGGTTATCGAGCGACCGGCTACTTCGCTGAAGGCGACCTCAAGCTCGCGCCCCGTCAGGCGGTCGCTCGCGACCTTAATCGTCCTGCCCCCAAAACGGGGCTTGTCGGCAAGCACGGCAGTAACAAACCTGCCGATGTCTTCCACTGCCGTGAGCTGAATCGAATGATCAGGTCGGATGAGGGATACCAGCCTGCCTTCATCCAGACCGAAGCCAGGTCGCACAAGCATCTCCATGAAAATCATCGGCCGGATGATCGTCGTCGTCATGGCGAGATCTCGAACATGCGCTTCGATACGAGGCTTGGCGTCGAAACGCGGGACGCCTGTCAGTTCATCGCCCACGCTAGCACCCGACGAGTAGACAAAATGTTTGATCCCGGTTTCAGCGGCGATATCCGCAATCGAAATGCCGTGACGGACTTCATCCTCCACAGCCAGGTTGGCTGGCTGCACGCTGAAGACGCCATAGGCATCTTTCATCGCTGAGCGGATCATACCCGTCTCATCAAATGAACCTTGCAAAATCTCGACGCCTGCATTCCGCAATTGCAGGGATGCCGCTTTTGTCGAGTCGAGAACGAGGGCGCGAACGGGCCATCCCGCCTTCAGCAAGGCTTTGGCGACAGATCCTCCCTGTCTTCCGGTAGCGCCGAAAACCAGTATGGGCTGCTTGCTATTTATCACTTGAAACCCTCGTGTTGAACAAGGGCCAACCATATATACGAATATTGTCCCTTCGGAAGAAGGCACATTTTTCAGCATCAGGTACAAGGATGGTACTCTTGGACAAAAAAATCGATGCCAGCACACTGCTGGGATCAGAGAATGAGAGGCATTTCAGGCCCATCCCGTCAAACGGGGTCTGCGGCCTGCTGAGTGACAAATGGACTGTGCCCGTTCTCTGGCGGCTTTCTCTCGCGGAGGATCATCGGCTCCGCTTTTCAGCACTGAAAAAAGAGGTCGGTGAAATTACCCAGCGCATGCTGACGCTCACGCTGCGCAATCTCGAGCGCGACGGGTTTGTTATACGCCACTATTTCCCTGAAGTGCCGCCGCGAGTTGAGTATGAACTGACCGGGATCGGCCATGGAGCTTTCCGCGCCCTTGAAGGGTTTAATTTCTGGGTTCACAACAACTTGCACGACATCAGGGCGCGCCGGAGCACTTACGACCAAGCTCCAGACTCATTCGCGTTCAAAGCCAGAAGATGACGGTTGCGGCGAGGGCGATAGCGGAGAAGAACACGATCGGACATCGTCGTAGCGTGTTCCCTCCGCGCATCGCACCAACGTAACCCGTCCGAACGCGGCGGTCATCGACACGGGGGGACCGTGGTTACGGGGGAGAAAGGTCGAAGTCGGGCCATCTGTTCTTCGCTGAGCCGGGGAAGGTTGCCCTTCAATCAGGTTTTCTTGCGCGGCCTGGCACTCAATACACGCGAGAATGGTTGAGATGCAGGGTAATCCTCCGGTGGAGGCCGCGGGTTATGCCGCCCGATCGAAGTCGACTATCTCAATATCTAAAAGGTTTCGAGCGAACGACCGTCATTCAAACAGCGCAAATGTGTTCGTAAACTCTCCCGCGTTGGGCGAGACGTAAAAAGATGGCCGCGGAGACGTTCCGGGGCCAAGCTCGTGTGAACCGGTAGATTCAGGGGGGCTTTCCACACGAGACAAACGGAAATCGCCTATTCGTTCAATGTCGCCCATTGCGTCCTTTTCGCCAGGATACCTTCCCAGACTGGCACGACATCCCGGAACGATATCATTTTGCCAGGCAGATTTTCGCCAACGCGAAACGCAGCGACTGCTTCTCCGATCGCAACAAGCTGAGCGTCGAGGATCTCATTCCCGTATGCTGCCGTGGCTTCCGACACGTCAGGATTTTGCGCGAAACGACCGAGTTCGTCCGAAGTGACGCGCGATGCGCGATTCATCGCCACGAGATCCGGTCGAATGGCGAGCATTTGCGACAGTTCATAGCGGCCGGCGTGGTCTCCCGGGTACCGCTTTGACACCAGTTCCGGGTCCGTCCGCATGAAGATCGGAAAGTCGAACGCGTCCTCGAAGGCCTGCGATACTCTGCGCAAGTCCTCTTGGCTGCCATGATGCCCGCTGATCACGACGACTGCGCGAAATCCGGCATTGTGGAACGCCCTGAACTGATAGAGCAGTGTCTCCAGGATGAGGTGCGGCGGCAGCGCGCACAGGCGCGGGTTCACGTCACCCATAACCTGACGCAGCCAGGGCGCATGATAACCGGTCTCATGCGTATGGTAGGCCATCGTCGGAGCCACGATCCCTCCGAAGCGGCGTGCTGCCCGATCGCAAAGCCAGTCGGCCTTGATCGTGTCGAGGCCAAAGGGCGCAACATGCCCATGCGGTTCACATAGCCCCATCGGGAGGTAGACTACTGGCCTCTCCGCCTGTCGAGCGAGAAACTCTGCCGGTTTCAGCATTTCCCATCGCACGCCCTCGTCAAAGATCATGAGGCGCTCCCGATACGAATGAAGACTTCCCCGTCGTGCACCTTGGTTGGATAGGTGCGTAGGTTCACGCACACAGGCGCGCCTTTCGCCTCACCCGTTTTATAGTCAAACCGACCGTTGTGCTTCGGACACTCGATGATGTTCTTCATTACGAGGCCATCGGCAAGGTGCACTTTTTCGTGCGTGCAAAGGCCATCTGTCGCGAAGAATTCGTCATCCGCGCTTCGATAGATCGCGAAGGTGCGTCCCGAAAAATCAAAACGGATGACATCTTCCTCGTCCACGTCCTCGATATCGCAGGCCTTGATCCAGTTTTCTCCCATCGGTGCCTCCTCCATCACTCAGCCGGCATCGCAGCCGAAGCGAACGAACTGGCATTCGCACTGTGGGCCCTGGGCAGGGTGCGGGTGACGAAATAGCCGGGATCATGCGCCTGCCTCCAGAGGGCCGGCAGAACCTCGCGCATGACCTCGAAGAGGCTTCCGTAGGTGTGGGGCAGTTGGTCCTTCACCAAACCGTGCAGCACGGGAAGATTGTAGTACGGAATTGACGGATAGACGTGATGCTCGATGTGGAAATTGAGGTTCGCGTAAAGAAATTCGCCGAACGGATTCATTCGGAACGTACGGGTATTTTGGCGATGATCGTAGGAATCTTCGGCAAGGCCGGCGTGCTGCGTGAGAAAACCGAAGAAGTAGAACCCGTTTGCATAGAAGCGTGGTCCCCAGATGAAGAGCAACGGCACAATGGTCTGCGCCGCCACGCAATAGCTGACAACGCCCAGCATGCAGGCGAGATAGAAGCGGCTCGACCAGAACATCTTGCGCCATTCGCTGCGCGGCACGTAGAACCGCGCGTCGCTGGTGACGATTCCGAAGGAATGCAGAACGATCCCCTTCAGCTCTCCCTTCGCCTGAATCAGGAAGAAGAAGTCGGCGGCCACCTTCAGAAGGTCTGCCGGACGCGTCACCAGGATTTCCGGATCAAGCCCGACATGGATCGTGTCGGTGTGGTGGCGCGTGTGCCGCCAACGCCAGTCGATCGGCTCCTTCATGGTCATGAAGAGGCAGAGATTGCAGAAGATCCAATTGAGCCAGCGGGATTTGAAGGTCGCGCCGTGCCCGAGATCGTGGGAGCGAGGATCGCTCGAGCTGTAGATTGTGCCGTAGAGGAGGAAGGCACCGATCGCCCACCATGTTCCCAGCGTCTGATAAGCCAGCACGCCGGAACCTGCCAGAAGTGCCAGCCATGTAAGATAGTTGATGAGCGGGCGACGGTCTTCGCGCTTCATCAGAAGCTTCAGCTCTTTCCGCTTGATATCGAAGGCCCACCACCCCCCGTCCTGAGACGGGTCGGCGATTTCGAGGTCCGAATTGGCACCGAAGCCTTTGGTGAGCCCGTATTTTTCAGCCCGTGTCTTGAACAGCATGATCAATTCCTCCAATTGATGTCGGTCAATATTTGCAGCGCATTGCCAAGGCTGCAACAGGCGTGATACTTTTCAGCTCATCTTGTATCAAATCATCAATCTGAATGTTTCAGAAAGTTTCAAAGATGAAGCGCGTCACAATAGCAGAACTGGCGAAGGAAGCCGGTGTAAGCGTGTCGACCGTCAACCGCGTTTTGTCCGGACGGCAGGTCCGCGGCGACATGGTGCAGCATGTCCTCACCGTCGCGGAACGTCTCGGCTTCTACGGGACGGCGACCATCCGCAGTCACCTGAAAGGGGATCTTCCTCTCAAACGTCTTGGAATGATCGTTCAGCAGGAAAGCATGCCCTTTCACAAGGAGCTCGGCCTACGCTTCCGGGAGGCGAGCAATGACCGGGCCGACAGCCGCGTCGCCGCCCATGTCGAGCATATAGAAGACCTCGATCCTCTCATCGTCGCCAATACCCTGCGAAAACTGGGCGAGACCTTCGATGCGATTGCCATTACCTCTGCCGATCACCCGCTCATCAACCGCGCCGTAGACGAATTGGCAGGAAAGGGTGTCGCGGTGTTCACAGCCGTTTCCGACATAAGCTCCAGCGGCCGAGCGGGATACGTCGGCCTTGACAACAGGAAGTTCGGCAGGGCCGCCGCCTGGTTTGCCGACAACCTGCAACGCAAGGGAAACGAGGCCGCGATTCTGATGGGAACCCACCGGCATGTGTGTCAAGAGCAACGGGAGATGGGTTTTCGATCCTATCTGCGCGAACACGCGCGGTCCTTGAAGGTCCTCGAGGCCGTTACGACCCACGAAACGGACCTTGGAGCCTACGACGCGACGTCAGACCTCTTGCGCCGGCATCCGAACTTGACTGCGATCTACGTGACGGGTGGGGGCATCAGGGGGGCCATCAGGGCAATCCGCGAGGCCGAGGGGAAGGTGCCGCACCTCATCAGTTGCGAACTTAACGAGGAAACAGGGCAAGCTCTCGTGGAAGGCACGCTCGCGGTGGCTCTAAGTCACCCCATGGCCGACCTTACCGAAAAGCTGGTCGCCGCCATGCTGGAGGCGATCGAAGGCGACCGGTCCGACCGCGGGCGGGCGGAAATTATCGTGCCCTTCGTGACGTCGACGGCCGAGAGCATTTTCTGAAACGTTCTGATACAGTATTCCCCGACAAGCAGAAATGTTCTGAAACGAAAAATGTCAGTCAGATTGCTTTTCTCCCGGATCGCGCTTTAGCTGATCCTGTTTTTGACAATTGGTAGGCGAGGAGGCCTGCCGAAGGAGGAGAAATGCTCAATCTGCGTAAAGTCGCGTTTGCTGCTGCAGCCGCTACAACCCTATTATGTTCCACCCTGGCGGCGCGTGCCGATGATATCGGCGTTTCGATGCCCTATTTTGACGATGTCTGGCTTACCAACCTTCGCAACAGCATCACGACCAATGCCGAGAAGGCCGGCCTCGGCGTTCAGGCCGAGGATGCCCAGGGTGACGTCAGCAAGCAAGCCGACCAGGTCAACAATCTCATTGCGTCCGGCGTGAAGGCGCTCATCGTCTCTCCCGTGGATACGTCGGCAACGCAGCCGATCACTGCTGCGGCCCAGGCAGCCGGCATTCCGCTGATCTACGTTGCCCGAAAACCGGACCAGGACCTGCCGCAGAACGTCATCTACGTCGGTTCCGACGAGCGGACGTCCGGGGTGATGCAGGCCGAGGAATTTGCGAAGCAGCTCAACGGCAAGGGCCGTGTCGTTATCTTCCAAGGCGAGCTCGCCGTGAACACGACCACCGTCCGTACCGGCGGTATCGATCAAGTTCTCGCCAAGTATCCAGAAATCGAGGTCATCCAAAAGCCGAGCGCGAACTATCAGCGCCAGCAGGCCGGCGATATAATGACGAACATTCTTTCGTCCGGCGAACATGTCGATGGTGTCATCGCAAACAATGACGAAATGGCGATTGGCGCCATCCTTTCCGCTATTGCTGCAGGAGCAGATCCCAAGCCCATCGTCTTCGCCGGCATCGACGGCACGGGTGAGGCCCTCCATCAGATGGCCGAGGGCAACCTCGACATCACTGTGTTCCACAACGCGAAGGGACAGGGAGAAAAGGCGGTCGAAGCCGCCACCAAGATGGTCAAGGGCGACGCTGTCGATCCAGTCTACTGGGTTCCGTTTGAACTGGTGACGAAGGCCAATGAGGCGGAATACGCATCTCGATAAGTTTCGCTGCCTAAGGCGCTAACCACTGCCCGGCGGGTCTTCGCCGGGCAGCTTTCGCATTGTGAAGAACGACAGGGCGTTCCGCGGTCTTGAAGGGAGTCGAACCGTTCGCCCAGTCCCTTTGCCAAGGAGTCGCGCGTTCGTAGTCATCCGGGTTAGAAGGGCGCTCCCCGAAAGGGTCGAGCGCCCTTCGCTTTTTCGGGTGGTCGCTGGCCGATCACGGTTCGCGCATTCTTTTCGCCTGTCATTTGACTTCGGGTCCTGCCGCACCAGATCAGCACCGTTCGTCCGTCTCAAACGGGCGAACCGGGGAGGTCCGGGCAGCCCCCGCTGCGAAGGATCTCCCCAACGGATACACATGATGCAGGAAACGAAATGCCTCTCAGCAGGAAGAATGGCGCATCAGCGCCGAAGGAACTCGGGCTGTTCTGGCCAATGCAGACACCCGAGGGGAAGACTATCGACGTCTATATCTACGCCAGCACGCTTCAATCGTTCGATGCGGATCCCATGGGTCCGGTCGGTTTGCTCAAACGGCACAGGGCTCTGCTCGAAACCATCGCCAGTGAAAAATACGACCGGGACGGTGTTGGCGATGCCGACCCTTTGCGCATAACCGACGACGATCTCCGCAGCGCGAGTGGCAAATTGTCAGACGAGACAGAGATGGGTTAAACCCGGAGCGTCACCGGCGCTCCGTCGCTGGCGCTTTTCTCTCCCCTCGGAGTTTTTCGCCGCCATGGCGGTTTCGATCTGCCTGATGACCTTGGCGGCCTCAAGCAGAATAGCCTTCATATCGTCGATGTAGAGATACACTGGCATGCTGCCTGCCTGAACGAGATCCATAGCCTCGGCCGACTCCTGAAGGGCGCCCGCGTTGACTGAGGATTTCCCCACCTTCCTTGATCGTGACACAGGCGCGGCCGAGCAGGCGCAACTTTTCCCCTTCCGAAAGCGCCTGAATATCATTGGCCGCCTTTGTCTATTCGGTAAGTAGATCCGCAATGCGCTTCACGGGTCACCTTATTCGATCACGGCCATCGCGGTTTGAATCACCTTTCAAAGCTGACGCTCATGTTGAGCAAAACAAGAATGCGGCATGCTCACCAAACGAATCTAGTCAACGAGCGCTCCGAGTTCGCGGAATGCCTGAATTTCGCCCGAGCCTTGTTCGCCGACGGCGATCACGCGAAACGCCTTTCCCTGGGCCTTGAATTCCTGAGCGGCTTTGAGGGCATCCGGATAAAGCAGTTTCGGCTCGTCGCGGGTGTCGGTTCCGTCAGGGTCGATTGAGCTGAGCGCAATGACCTGGAATCTGGCTGTCATGGGGTCCATCCTTGTTGCGGCGGGTTAACCTTCATTTCCATCTGAAACGAAATCGTCGGAGACTGCTCCGCGTGCCCTTCGCAGTGCCTCCGCTTGATCGAGCCACTTGCGCCGCAGGACGTCCTCGATTGCAAATGCGATGTCCTCCGCGCTCCAGCCGGCCTCCTCGATCTCCAGAACGAGTGCGGTAAGCTTTTCATCGATGATCGCGTGAAGTTCGTCTGTCGGATTGTGCTGCGTGTTCATCATTGGACCCTTCACATGCGCAATGGCGGGGCGTTCACCAACGGTCGATGGTGGTTCGTAGAGAACGCGGGAACTGTCATTGGGTTTCCGGCGTGTCCCTTGATCGGCAGAACACGCCCTTTCAGGCTCGGGTTCTGTCTCAGCGGCGACCATCCCCGCGGGCGGAATGAGCTTGCCAAGCTCGGCGAGGATATCGACGAGGTCGTTCGGCAAATCCTCCCGCGTCATCATCCACCATTTCTCGTATTATGCCTTCAACGAAGCGTGCGCGTCGTCGGCTCGGACTGGAGGAGTGAAGATCGTTTTCGCGGGATGCCGGGTGGATACCTCGACTACCTGGTCCTTCATATTATCTATTTGGATCTCCGCGGGTTACTTCACCATCATCCATCGATCCGAGCCAGTTACCTGCCGTCTCGGCGGTCATCCTCGCCCTCGTCTTTGAAGTTTGACAGCGTGCGCAGCGTCAGAAATGTAACGAGAGAAAGCACGATAGCCGTGTCGAAGGATCCGAGGCCGACCGCAGTTCCGATTGCGCCTGTCGCCCACAGGCTTGCGGCAGTCGCCGTGCCGCGGACGCTTGCCTTCACGACGAGTATGGCCCCGCCGCCGATGAAGCCCATTCCGGTGATCAACCCTTCGACGATCCTCGCCGTGGCTTCAGCATTGCCGCTGATGAGGGGCTCCGCGGCTTGGATAAAGCCACAGCTCGCGATCGCCACCAGCGGAAACGTTCTGAGGCCAGCACTTCGCTCGTGCTTTTCCCGGTCCCAACCGATGGGAAGGGCAAGTGCATATGCGAAGAGAAGCGAGCCCAGATGCGGCAGGAAGTCGAAGTTCGCGCCAATCGTTTGAAGCCATTCGGTCAAGCATGCCCCCTGCTCTGTAAAGCTGCAGGTTACATAGCTCCCAATCCCGGTGAGACAAGGCGAGGGGTGTAGCGGGTGCACCTAATTTTGCTGACGCCTGCGTTATCATCGTTGGTGGTGTCGGGATTGCGCTCTCCAAACCTTCTGAAGGGGTATTTGAGGCATCACGGGCGCTGAGCCCTTCAAGCCGGCAAACCCGATGCCAGCTCATTCTCCACCCGAGGCGGCGTCGGCTGCCTTCCGGCTGTTAGTTCGAAGTCGACCACTGGGCGCCGCGTCGTGGCTCTTCTTTCTCGGCGCCTTCCCATCCAAACACGCTCCTACCGCCCCAGTCCGACGACTGGCTGAACTCGCCGGCAACAATTTCTTCCAGATCCGGCCCGGCAACATATTTTTCCAGCTGGCGGGCCTGGTTGTCGAGCCGTCGCAGTGTCTGCAACTCTTCGTCACGATCGAGCTTCGCTTTCGTCACCGCCGACTTCATGATGCGGATCGTCTGATCGTAGACTTTAAGCGGAACGGGGAATGGATGGCGATCCTTCCCCCCATGGGCGAGAGAAAAGCGCGCGGGGTCTGAGAACCGGCAGGGTGCGCCGTGCACCACTTCGGCCACCATGGCGAGAGCCTTTACGGTGCGCGCACCAACGCCCGGCACGAGTAGCAATGCCGCAAAATCCTCAGGGCCACGATCTGCCGCGGCGGCAAGCGTCGCATGGAGGCGCTTCATGTTGACGTTGCCCTCGCGCACGTCGTGATGCTCCGGCATGATCAGATGCGGCAGCGTCGGTTGCTTGCTTTCTCGGGCCTCACGCTCCGGCGCCATGGAAATCACCTCTCGCACGATGCGATCGGGTCCGAGCGAGTCGAGAAGATCGAGCTGACTTGTTCGCGAGGTCGCGGCACGCCGATCGGCGAGATTGACGATCTCACCTTGTCCTTTCCCTTCGATGGCGGCATGGGGCGAATCGACGAAGCTGGCAATGCCATCCGACAGCCAGTGATATCGTCGGGCCTGCCGGCTGTCCGGGTTCATGCCCTGCTGGACGACAACCCATTTACTGTCATCCGTTACAATGAAGCCGTGGAGGTAAAGGTCAAAGCCGTCCTGCAGGGCGGCACTGTCCACTTTCGCGACCAGACGGCTGGTGGTCGCGAGCGCATCGCCGTCGATGCCGACGCGGTCGCCGACGGCGATCAGTTCGTCGGGCGTCAGCCGAGAGTTCCGGCCGCGACCGCCGCAAACATGAATACCAAGGTCTCTGGAAAGCGGTGTCAGGCCACGCTTGAGGGCGCCGATAACGCTGGTCGTGATGCCCGAGGAGTGCCAGTCCATACCCATGACGCAGCCGAAAGACTGAAACCAGAAGGGATGCGCCAACCGGCTGAGAAACTCGTCTCGCCCATACTCGATGACGATCGCCTCGGTGATAATCTCGCCAAGCTTCGTCATGCGATCACCGAGCCACCGGGGAACGCGGCCGCCATGAAGCGGAAGATCGGCATTGCCTGCTCGTTGAGCCATTCCTGCGTTGTACACCAGCGGCGGCGCTAACGACAGGAGAAAGTTCTCTGAATGTTCCACTACATATTTGGGCGGCCGATTGGCTGTGTCAGGTCACCGAGGGAGGAACGCGCCCGGAGTGATGGACGGGGTTATCGGCTCCCGCCGCCTCGGTAGGCTTTTCCGACTTCTCCGACTGGCCTGCTCTCGCCGGCGGCTTGCCGGTGTCCTCGTGGCCAGTTTCGTCGCCTTGATCGGGGATCGGACTGGGATCGAGGTCAATGGTTCGCGGCTCAGGCTTCCAGGTTGGCGAGGGCATTGGAGCGTTGGTGTCGTTGTCATTCGCGATATTCATGACGTGTCCTTTCGACTTAGCGTCATGCGAACCGTTTGGTGACGGGAAAGTTCCGATTCCTCAGAAACAAGGCGACGGCCGTGAGGCCTTCAAGCATCGGCGAGAAAATTGCTTGCTCTTGCCAGATCGGTCGGGTTCTCTTCGGCCACGTGATGACCGCTATCGATACCGTAGGGCAGCGAAACCGCGTGTCATTGTTTGGGTGTAGACCTTGCGTCAAGGCAGTTGTGTGAAGCTGCTTATCGGCATTGCCGCCGTGGACCCCCGTCAAATGGCTGGTAGGTGTTGTCCTCAGGTCGGTAGGACCTATAGCGCTTACTGCATTTGCGAACATGACCGTCCAAATCAGCGGTGACTTCTGCAACGCTTAGGCCACTTTCGCCGAGCGCCCGATGTGCGCTTAAAAGGACCTCCTCTGCCGCACCGCCTTCCCGGTCGCGCATTTCGCTTTCAACCGCTATGTAAGGCGACACACAAAGCGTGCGTTTGCCGTGGTAGGGTTGATAGGTGCCGGCGTCGGCTCGGTAGGAATTATATCTCGACATACACCATTGCACATGTTCGCGGGACACCCCCGTGGCACGTTGGTTTTCCTGTTCCACAATCGAACCCGTGACAAACCCGTCCGGCTCGTCATCAGATGAGACTTCAAGTTCC
Organism: Pararhizobium sp. YC-54; assembly: GCF_025847205.1. Taxonomy (GTDB): domain Bacteria; phylum Pseudomonadota; class Alphaproteobacteria; order Rhizobiales; family Rhizobiaceae; genus Pararhizobium. The sequence goes on from NZ_JAOYTH010000007.1 coordinate 193,846, forward strand.
ACAGTTTCCGCAGATGAGCCGCGTGATACGTCGTGAAACGTCGATATCTGACGCGTAGCAGCGCGTTCCAGTTGGCGCTGGTTCCGCGCCACAACGGTGGGTTCGGTGGTCCACAGATCCGCTGCCACTGTGGTTTTCGGGAGGGAACCCTCCTCAGGTGTCGAAAGATAGAGAATGGCGCCAAACGCACCGATTGAAAATGTAACGACCGAAAGCAACAGGCTCGCGATGATGGCTGCCACAGTTTTCATGATTGCACCTCTATGGAGGGCCCGGCGCGATTCGCGTGTGGCGCCTCAGCGCAGGCCAAGGAAGGAAAGGATTGCGATGACGATGACGATCACGCCAACGATGTAGATGATACGGTTCATAGCTGATCTCCGAATGAGGAAGCTGGCTTCAGGAAATTAAGCCAGACGGCTCTGTGGAGCCGCCTGGCGACGACTTATCGGCGATATCGCAGCCGTTCCTGTTCGATCTCCGCAGGATCATAGGGATCGAGACTGTCGTCAAAGCTCGACCAGCCTTGCTCTGTATAGGCCGCGCGGCGCGCCGTCGGATCGACCCAGTTGTTCTGGCGAAGGATTGCCTCGGCCTCCGCGTATACGCTCTCATCAACGCGCGCTGTCACCAGGGTGCCGCCTCGACGCACACCTTCTGCGTAGACGTGGGCGTGCTCCTCTGGAACGCCCGATTCCGTCAGCGCGCCGATCAAGCCTCCCGCAGCACCGCCGGCGACAGCTCCTGCAACGGCACCAGCGGCCGTTGCAGCGAGCCAACCGGCCGCGACCACTGGGCCGACGCCCGGAATAGCCATGATACCCAGACCTGTAAGCAGGCCGCCGACACCGCCGACCGCAGCGCCGATACCTGCGCCCGTGCCCGCACCTTCCGCGGCATTGTTGTCATTGCCATGGCGATCGTCCGCATTGTTGGAAACGATGCTGATATCGCTGGAGGGCACGCCGCGTGCCTCCAGGGCGCTGACGGCGGCGCTGGCATCGGAGTAGTCGTCGAACAGTCCGGTAATGGTTTTCATTGGAAATCTCCTGAATTGTTAAGTTTACTCGGCGACGATGTTGCCCTGGTAATCGAGGGCGAGGGTCACTGCCTTGCCGTCCTTCATTGCCTTGGCCCGCCAGATGCCCTTGTCGTCCAGGGCAAGGTCGGTAACATCGGCATAGCCGGATTCGGCAATGCGTTCCTTCGCCTGGTCCTCGGTGAAGCTGTTGGCACCCTCGACCGGCGCGGTCGCCTTCTTTGTATCCGGTGTGGCGACCGCTGGCGTGTCGCCGTCGGTGGTCGTCGTGGTGGACGTCTGAGCGAAAGCGCCAAACGTCGAGGCGCCCATAAGCGCCGCAGCCAGGATGAGCTTTTTCATAATAAGGTCCTCATTTCAGTGAGTTATGTAGCGATACCGAAACGACGCGTTGTAAAAATGGTTCCGCCCCCGCACGCTCATCAGACCTTTGTCCCAATATGGGCGGGCATTGGTCCAATGCCGGAACCTTCCGTGCTTAAACCTCTTCCTTTGCCGTCCAACCCAAAGGAGTGGAACGATGAAACTCAACCTTCTTGCCTCGGCTGCTGTCGCAGCCGTTCTTCTCACATCGCCGGCGATGGCCGACGACGACAATGATGGCGCCGTCACAGGCGCTGCGGGTGGCGCCGTGACCGGGGCGGTCGTCGGTGGCCCAGTCGGCGCGGCTGTCGGCGGTGTTGTTGGCGCCATTGCGGGAACAGCGCTCGATCCGCCGCCGCGCAAGGTCATCACCTACGTCGAACAGCAGCCGCTACCTTCCGACACGATCGTCGTTGAGGAAGTGGTGGAAGTCGGCAAGCCCCTGCCCAAGACGGTGGTGTTGACGCCGATCCCCGAAGACCCGACTTACGCCTACGCGGTGGTAAACAAGCAGAGGGTCATCGTTGACCCCAGCACGTATACGGTGGTTCAGGTACTGAACTGACTCATTCCGCCTGCCCTTCCTCATGAAAGGGCAGGCGGTCATTGACGGAACCAATGTCCGCTTAGTTCGTTGGGGGGCCAAACTTAGGGACCATTTCTTCAGGAGGCGAAGAAACTAGAGGTGCCAGCGCGCGTGACCGCATCACATCCCGCATACGTAGAGACGACACGAGCGCCGTCAAGCTGTTCGGTTTGGGGGCGCCAAACCCTGGCTCGTCAGTTCTTTATCGTAGGAAGTGCATTCTCCCTTGGAGCAATGGCACTCGTCGGATTGTTCGTTACGAACCTCATTGAGCAGGCCGTTACGCGCAACGCCGCTGCTTCCACCGCTCTCTACGTCGATAGCATTATCGCTCCCCTGCTCCCTGATATGGCAAGCAACGAAATCCTTGATGAGACCAGCAGCCGCGCGCTTGATGAGACCTTGGCCCAGGGCCCGTTGGGAGAACGGCTTAAGGCATTTCGATTATGGGCTAAGGATGGCCGCATACTCTATTCCAGTGACCCATCTCAGATCGGAGAACAATTTACACCGAGCGAGGATTTGCAAAAGGCGTTCGGCGGAGAACTAGTTGCCGAGTTCGACGAACTCGATGACATCGAAAGTGTTGCCGAACGGAAACTGGCCTTCCCCTCCTTGAAATTTACAGCCCCTTGCTTCAGCCGTGGTCCGGTGAAATTGTCGCCGTCACGGAATTTTACGAGGTTGCGGAGGGGTTGAAGGCGGATCTCTCCGTGGCGCGCTGGCAGAGCTGGAGTGCGGTGGCAGCCGTTACCCTGGCTTTCTTTCTCACCTTATCTGCGATCGTCTTTCGAGGAAGCAAGACTATAGACCTGCAGAGCCGAGAGCTCAAATCTCGCGTTGCGGAGCTGACACAGCTTCTCAGCCAGAATGACGCCCTGAAGTCCCGAATCCAGCGCGCGGCCGCTGCCACGACTGCCTTGAACGAAAGCTATCTCCGCAATCTCGGAGCTGATCTCCACGACGGCCCCGCGCAGCTAGTCGCCTTCGCTGCGCTAAGGGTCGATAGCGGTCTGTTGTCCGATCCAACGACATCCAGAGAGCGCCGGGAAAAAGAGGTCAGCGTCATCAAGGCAAGTCTAGACGAGGCAATGACGGAGATACGCACAATATGTAGCGGACTGGTGCTGCCGCATATCGAGTCGGCCAGTCTTGACGAGATGTTGGCTGAGCTGCTGAACGGTTATCGTGCCCGCACCGGTAAGGCGGTCGAATTGCGCCTTAGCGCCGCGATCAAGGTTTTGCCGGTGGCGGCAAAGATTTGCATTTACCGATTCACTCAGGAAGCGCTCAATAACGGCTATAAACACGCGGCTGGTTCGGGCCAGTGGGTGAACATTGCGCAACACGGGGCGGGTATCGAGGTACAGGTCGGCGACGCAGGCTCTGGGCCCCCTCAACACAGGTCAGAAGGCCGTAGCATCGGTTTGGCGGGAATAAGAGACAGAGTTGAAAGTCTCGGTGGGACATTCAGCTTCGCGACTTCGCCCGACGGCACGATCGTGACGATGAGCCTGCCGCTGCAAAATATGGAGACATCGACATGAGTACGATCCGCGTTGCGGTCATCGACGACCACCCCATCTTCCGGGAGGGGGTGGCAAGTTGTCTTACGGATATGGGAGGCTACGATATCGTCGGTGAAGGCGGCAGTTGTGAGGATGCGCAGGCGATCGCCCAGCAGGCAGATCCGGACGTCATGCTGCTTGACATCTCGATGCCGGGGGGCGGTCTCAATGCGGTGGCCTCGATACTGGAGCGGCGTCCTGCGCAGAAGATTATCATGTTGACCGTTTCGGAATCGCATTCCGACGTCGCGAAGGCTTTACAACTGGGAGCAAAGGGCTACGTGCTTAAAGGTGTCGGATCACGGGCACTTTCCGAAATTCTGCGAACCGTCCAGAGTGGCGAAATGTACCTATCGCCCACGTTGTCAGCGCGGATGATCGCTGGCCTCTCTAAGACCGGAGACGTCACATCCACAACGGGAATCCGCGATCTGACCGAACGCGAATATGATGTGCTACGCCTCGTGGCGTCAGGTTTGAGCAACAAAAGGATTGCCCGCGATCTCGACCTACACGAGAAGACCGTCAAACACTATTTGACGCGTATATTTACCAAGCTCAATGTCAGCAACCGTACGGAGGCTGCAATGGCTTTCCGGGACGCAAGCGAAACCGCTTCCCCATTAAGGGGTTAAGGGACGATCGTTTTCAGAAAAAGGCGCATGCGATCTTTCGCCGTTGCCTTGCGGTTCACAATCGTCCGACCCTTTGAATCCCTCATGATGAAGCGGCCTTTGACAACTTGCTCCAGATAGCCGTTGTGATAACGAACTGCGACGGAATTGGGTGTGACTTCCTTCTTGGCGACTGAAGCGGCCCGCCCCTTTGCCTTACCATTCGCGCCGTTTCGCCCTTTGCCGCCTTTGCTGTCGGATCCCTTGTCGCCTCGGCTGTCAGATCCGCCCTTGCCGCCGCGGCCGCCGCCATGTCCACCCCCGTTGCCGTTCTTCGCATCCGCGCTGGCAAGCGTTAGGGCCGGCGTGCCGGCCTTCCATTCGACATGAATGGGCACCGCGGCAACCGCCAAGGCCACGCTGATCATAAGGACTGCTCTCGCCGAGTTGTAGACCTTCATCATGTTTATCCTGCGCTCTCGCCGGTGAAACGCGCAAGAACATTATACGTTCATCCACGCAGCCGACGTCGGGCGTATGCGGGAACGGGACGGTCCATTTGCTCGGCCCCGGGATGGACTTTGGTCCAATCCGCTCCGGCAAAGGACCAGTGCTAGGAACACCGTCGGCGCGGCCGTGTTGACGGCTCGGTGTGCATTTGGAGCGCGCATGGTCAACATGGAAGGAGTGAACATCATGAACATTGTTTCGAAAAGGACGATTGCCGCGATCCTCTTGAGTGGCACTGCCTTCATCGGTGGCGCGGCCATGGCGCAGGAGCAATCCGTCGATGGCGCCGGCACCTCCGAGGGCGGCGCTAACGTCATCGTTCCTCAAGCAGGAGCATCCGGGCAGGTTGATACGAGTGCCGGCGCGAACACGTCCGCGGTGGAGAATAATGCCAACGCCGATGCTGCCGCGAGCAAAAAGATCGAGAATGGTTCTGCGGCCGAAGGGTCGGCGCAGACAGAAGCTGGCGGCAGCGGTGGCGAGACAGCCGGATCGGCGGGTACCACCGCGGTGGAAGAGGATAATGCAAAGGCCTCACAGCTCGACGCCAACGGCCAGTCTTCGACCACGACAACGACTACAAAGGATGCCGAAACGGCAGCCGACCCCGCTGCCGCCGAGCAGTCCGACGAGGCCTCAACGAGCAAACCGTCGAACGAAACGACGGCAACTATCGATATCACGACCGAGCAGCGTACCGAGATCCGCAATGTCATCGTCGAGAGCAAGGCGGAACCGGTTGACCTCGATATCCAGGTCAATGTCGGTGTCGTCGTTCCGAAGACGGTCGAGCTCCGCCCGTTGCCGCCTCGGATCATCGAGATCGTTCCTGCCTACCGCAGCTACGAGTATTTCGTGCTGGCAGACGGCCGCATCATCATCGTCGAGCCTGGCACTTTGAAGGTGGTTTACGTCTTTGCCGCTTGATCGATGAGTTGAGGCCTCGGAGAGGGGCGAGCGCCATTGCCCCTCCGCACGTCAGGAAAGGAAATGGATTATGACAAGAAGCTCTTTCGACAAGTCCTCCGACCACGAGTTCAGCGTAGGCCTTCCAGTGGGAATTATTGTCTGCTGCATGCTTGGTATATCTATCTACCTTGCTGTTCTGGGCGTGGAAATACCGCCTCCCTCAACGAAGGTGTATCTGGCATCGGACGCTACCGGAAACCCGTAATGTCTTGCCTTGCGCTCAAACATCTGTCCGCAACACTCCTGGAGTTCGCACAAGTGAGCAAGTCTGCCTATCGGTACCTTCTGACACGGCTGGAGAACAACGAACCAACAATCGCCTCGCTGGAGCAGACGATTGGGGACATAAAGGCCGTTTTAGCTGCTAGCAACGTCCCAATCCCCGAGGGGCTCGCCGAACTCCACCAATCCGGCACATTCAAGATCGTCGATGATGTCCCAACTGGCAAGATCGAGACGATTCTCATGGCGAGAGCAGAAAGCGCCGGCGCAATCGATCCGTCTCGCGGTAAAGGCGCACTGTAGCGCATGCAGAAGCTCATTCTGTAGAAGAGGGTTGCAGCGCTGGCGCGGCGTTCGCGATTTTGCGCCTTTCACAACCAGATCGGAAGATCGAGAGAACCAGACGCCTCCTTGCGCGTTCCAAAGCAAACTGCGGGAGCGACCCATGCATCGACGAACTGCCTTTCAAATCCTGGCGCGCAGTGGTTATGTCGCTCGGGGGATCGTCTTCCTTCTTCTGGCGGGTCTGGCACTGTTCACGGGAACGGCAACGACGAAATCGGCGCTCGATTCCCTGCTTGCCCAGCCATTGGGCCAGCTATGGCTTGGGCTGATTGGCTTGGGCCTTGTTGGGTTCGTCGCCTGGCGACTGGCCCAATCGATGGCGAATGCCGATAATCACGAGCAGGACTTCAAAGGTTATACGGTCAGGGCCATGTTGTTTGGCAGCGCGGTCGTCTACATAAGCCTCGCATACTACAGCTTCGACCACGCGTTTGGCTTAGCGGCGGCAAGAAGCTCCGACGGTGAAAAGGACCTCGCCGGTTGGGCAATGGCGCAACCGTTTGGTCGCTACCTCGCGGCGTTGATGGGGCTTGGTTTCTTGATTGGAGGCATGGTCACGATCGCAAAAGGTGTGATGGGAAAATATGAGCGATACCTTGAACCGCAGGCAAAGGGAAACGCACTGATCAAAATCATCTGCGTGTACGGGCTTTGTGCTCGCGGCGTCCTGTTTGCGGTTGCTGGCGTGTTCTTCTGTTATGCCGCGTTCACCGTGGATCCTCAACAAACAGGCAGCATCGCTGATGCACTGACTTGGTTGCGTCAACTGCCATTTGGAGGGATCCTCTACGTTCTGGCGGCGCTAGGTCTGTTCTCATTCGGCGGATACAATCTTATCGAAGGACGATATCGTATCGTTCGCACGCCCGACCTGGGTGAAGCGCGGAAACAGGTGTCGTCGTTGAACAGCCCGTTATAGCGCTGCAGTTTCTCTCAGGCGCTGGCCGGCCGCGGTTTCGCCGACGTTTCCGGCCTGACGGCCACCAGCTATCGGTCCGCTACCGTACGGACCTGTTTTAACCTGGCATTTAGCAGATTTTCGTAGGGTCGTCGCTCACGCACCCAAGCCAGGCATGACGCCGACTGGCTGCCCGATGAAGGGCATCATTCTGTAATGGATTGCCAATGGCCGTCACTCATCGACTGCGTTCCCGCCTTCTTGCCGTCCTCATCACCTGCGTGATGATGCTTTCGACTCTCGGGGGACTGGCATACGTTGTATCAGGAGCAATTCGCTCCATGGCTTTCTCGGCCGACCAGATGGACGATGCCCGTGCCCTGTCAGCGGCGAGAGGTGCTCTCGCTGCCCTAAAAAAGCAATTGAGTGCGACCATCAGGGACAACGCATATTGGGACGACGCCTACGAGAGCTTGCAAAAGAGTGATGCTCAGGCATGGGCCACTGAAAATTGGGGAGCGACGACAGCTGATTATCCGCTTTACGATACAGCCATTGTGATGAATGCCGATGGCAAACCTTTAATTGCTTACCACAAGGGTATTGCCCTCGGCGACGCCGAGACAGAGCGCTTCTTTTTCGGGAACCTCTCCGGCGTTGTCACAGCCGCCCGAAACGTCGATTTTGCTGACGATAACCTTCCTGTAGCGTTCGTTAAAACACGCGACGGGCTGGCCTTGGTCGGCGCCGCCGCAGTTCAGCCTTCTGTACACGCGGCTTTTGACATTAAAACAGCGAAGGTTCTGTTATTCTCCAAGCAGATGACGTCTGATGTCGTGGCAGAGCTCGCCAATACCTTCAGTATCGAAGGGCTTGTTTTAAGCTCTGGAGCAGGCGATCGCGCGATGCTGCATGCTGATGCACTGGACATTTACGGTCGAGAAATCGCCAAGGTGACATGGCCGCCGATGCACCCCGGGACCGTAAGCTATGATCGCGTACGCCCTGCCCTCATCACTGCTGCGCTGGTTTTACTAACCCTGCTTGGAGCAGTGGCCGTCTCGGGACTTGTCGTGTTCCGCGGACTTCGAAACAGCGAGCGCATCGCTACCCATAAGGCTGGGCATGACGCACTCACGGGTCTTTGGAACAGAGCGGGGTGTCTGGAACAGCTCGATGAGAAGCTGACTTCGGTCGTTCGCGAACCATGCATCACCCTACACCTGCTTGACCTTGATGGCTTCAAACCGGTCAACGACGCGTGGGGACACCCTGTCGGCGACAAACTGATCAAGGCTGTGGCAGCGCGCTTATCGGCCAACCTTCCCCCAACCACCACGGTGGCGCGCCTTGGCGGCGACGAATTTGCTATAATAGGCGGTTCTGAAACGGACGATCCTTCGATGCCGTTGTGTCAGAGGATACTTCAGGCGCTCTCGACACCATTTGTCATTGATGGAAGAACCATCGAAATTGGCGGCAGCCTGGGTTGGGCAGAGGCTGACGCGGACGTATCAGACAGTACTGAACTGCTAAGGCGAGCCGATCTTGCACTCTATGAGGCAAAGAGCCTCGGAAGGGGGATGGCGGTCTTTTACGAATCTGCCCTGGATGATGAAGCGTTTAGGCATGCGGAACTCGAGCAGGAATTGCGCCTTGGTCTTGCCGCGAGCGAGATCAACGTCGTTTTCCAGCCCTTAATCGAAGCGTCAACGCAGAAGGTTAGCGGTGTTGAAGCTCTTGCCCGGTGGACGAGCCCGACACGAGGTCCAGTATCACCGGATGTCTTTATCAGGGTCGCTGAAAAGGCTGGTCTGATCGATCAGCTTGGCCTCCAGGTGCTGAGAACGGCCCTGCGTGCGAGCTTTTCTTGGCCAGATATAGGCGTAGCCGTTAACGTCTCTCCGCTCCAACTCAGAAATCCCTACTTTAGTCGCAAGGTTAAAGAAGCGCTCGAGGAATGCCGGTTCGACCCAGCACGGTTGACGATCGAGGTAACCGAGGGTGTGTTCATCTCCAATCCCGAGCAAGCAAAACGCGCGTTCGACGCGTTGCGTGACATAGGGGTTAAGATCGCTCTGGATGATTTTGGATGCGGTTATGCGAGTATCGGCACACTGCGCGAATTCGGCTTCGACAGCATGAAAGTTGACCGTTCCCTTGTCCTGGGGTTGGACAAGGATCACAATGGAGGGGCCATCCTGCAAGCGACCGTTGCTCTTGCAAACGCGCTAAATCTACCTGTCACGGCAGAGGGGATCGAGACGGAAGACCAGGCGACTGCTGTCCGTCTCTTCGGTTGCGAACGACTGCAAGGCTATCTTTACAGCAAGCCTGTCGATGCTGCCGAGATAACTCGGAAGTACTTCACGCCAGATCTTGCGCGGGTTGGATGAGAACGATCTTCAATGTCTATAAATCGCCCGGGTACCGCGATTCCCGGACCTGAACTGCCTCCGAACTGCCGGGACTGTTTGCCACTTCGCGTACCTGTCGGATGTTAAATTATGAGCTCGAACACTCGGTCAGCCTTTGCGCGGAAAGGTTACAGCTCGGTTACGTCGGCGGCACCATCGCCGAACTTCGTGTAAAAGCCCATCACCGCTTCGGCCGCGTGGTCAGTCCCGATGACGAGCCCGGACGCCGCGCCGGCAATGGCATATTGCGCCACCATCCTCTGGCGTGCCTTCACATTCCCCAAAATGAAGTGGTGGCGCAGGACAGGTTCGATTGCGGCGGTTACGACGGCCGCCATCAGGCTGTCAGCGGCAGGCTTGATATCGACGGTCAAAACCTGATCAGGGCGGATGCTTTCGAGCGCCGCAGCGGCGTCGTGTTCGTCAGCCTGTATGCCGTAAGGCAGACGAACCGCGATAAAACGCGCATCTCCACCGTCGGCTCGCAGCTCGGAGATCGCTCTTTAAGCAAGGTGGCCGGCAGTGAGGGAAGGCTCACGAGAAACCCACCCGTCTGGAAGAAGCTACTGCTCCGCATCACCCGGCGGCGACCGGGCCTGCCAATATTTTTTCGTTTGCATAAAGAAAGGCGTCCTCAAAATGCTTTTGGTTTTCGAAGCTGCGTCTAGGCAGAATGAAGGCTTCCCGCCTCGATATCGGCAACATCAAGTAATCTTTCTCCCGAATGATCCGTTTTACGGTCGCCCATGGAACAGTCGATTCCGCCACGTCCGACCTCACTCGAATGGCGTCATCGTTCATACTTATTGTGATGGTCGCGTCAGCCGATGCGATCTGCCTGTAGTATAGAAACGATGCTCCCCACGCCAGCCAGTGCGTGGCCAGCGAGAAGAAAGCCACGACGAGGAGGCAAGCAGGAAGCCAGAGCCAGGAACTGCTTTCGGCAACGGCGTTGATCATGGTTACCGGATTGTAGAGATCGGTGAAGAGGACCAGAAGGCACCAGACGGATAACAACCACAGAACCATCGTGACGATGCTGCGATGCCATGGACGGCGCGTGAGCGCTCGCGCCATCGCGGCATAATCCCATCTGGTGAGGGTATAGGTGATTTGATACTTAGGCTCATCTTGCATTGAAATCCCCAGTGGCAGCACCGCAGGTCTAGCATAAATATTGGAATGAGTGCTTCTTCCAGAAGACCAGGGCGTCGGGTAGGGGAATTGCGCGTTTTGCCGTCACGCGAAAAGGGGCCGGAGACAAAGTCTCTAGGCCCGAGTTTTTCTCATCGACGCGTAGGGAGGAGACGGCGTCGGGAATCCCAAGGTAGCGGATCATGGTTAACGAAGCTTAAACGCTGGCCATAGTGTATGTGCGGCGCTCGGCTCGTGCCCTGAGACGGAGATTTTCCGCTCCGTGATCTCAGGACGTCCGAGCACAAAACCCTTCACGTTCGACGAACTCTTGGCCAAACAAAAAGCGTTGAACGAATTTCTGTCGACTAAACCGAACGAGCCTGAGGGCCTCTCGGACCATTTCGCCGATCTGTTATGATGAAACGAGGCCGGACGTGCGTCTTACGTCTTGAGGGGATTAGAACCAACGACCCTGTAGTTAAAATTTGATCCGTATCAGATTCCCGAGGCGCGCCTTGAATTTCGCATTCGTTCGAATGGCCAGTGGTCACCCGCACCCTGCCGCCAACAGTTCCTACAGCTGAATGTTGCCCTCATAATGAGTGTCGTAGCGATCAGCACGACTTGGCGCGTTTGGCAATGAAATTGGCTGTCGCCGAAAGCCTTACTGAAGAATGAGGGCGGCAACGAAAAGGACCGGGGCCATCACCACGACGCCAATCTTCAAGAAGCTCCAGGCACCCATGCGCAGGCCTTGCGACGCATCGCGGTCAGCCACAATATTCTCGCCAAAGATCCGGTGAGCGAGAAATTGGGGTCGAGATCAACGCCAATCAGCACCGTACCTGCGATCTTTTAGGATACCTCTGCTGCCCGAACGGCGCTGCCCGCAGCTAATCTCGCCGGGAGCCCGCCGAAAGCGCAGCGCGCCATTGCAAAGCGAGCCGGCGCGACCGTCTCCGACGTCAATGGCAGCCATGCGCTACGTTTCCGAGCCTACAGCGATGGCAAGATCATCGAAAGCGCGCGAACGGTACAACGGCAGCGGCGCAGTGGAAACCGAAAGATGTCGTCGGACTTTTGAAGCACTTGCCCTATTCCCACCTCTTTGCGAGGCCGAGATCGGGCGCAGCCCCCGTTTCGTCGCCAGCACGACTGGGTTATAAAGGCGGACTTTCGTTTCGATCCTGCCCGCTGTGACAGGTTTCCGGGAAGAACGACATGCCCGCTGGGGTCAACACAATCAGGATGTGGCGCTCGGGCGCCCTGGCAGATACCCTGTTTCTCTGGGCGAACTATCGCGACCATCGCTTCCAGCGTCATTTTCACGAAGAGTTCGCCATCGGGATCATCGAGGACGGCTGCCAGGCGTTTTCCTATGACGGCAGGCACCGTATCGACCTTCCGCGCGGAACGGTCTGCCTGATTTCGCCCGGTATGGTGCATGAGGGCTGGGTCGGCGCCGAGGAAGGCTGGACGTACCGGATGTTCTATCCGTCCGCCCCGCTGATGGGGCAGGCAGCTGAAGAGATTTTCGGCACGCCCGATATCACCTTCCCTTCCCCGGCCGTCAACGATCCCAACCTCTTCGCCTGCCTGCAGCGGCTTCACCAGATGACGGCCGCGCCGCATCTGCAAAGCCTCGAATTCGAGACGCTCTATCTCGCCACCATCAGGATCACGGTCGAGCGCCATGCCGGCCGGCGCCCTCAGGTGGATCAAAGGCGGCATGAGCCGGCGCTGCGCCAGGTTCGCGATGCCCTGGAAGATCGTTATGCGGAAGTCGTCACGCTGTCCGAGCTGAAGGAACTGGCGGGCATCAGCAAATTCCACCTGCTACGGCAGTTCAAGGCGATCTACGGCCTGCCTCCGCACGCCTACCTGTCACAGGTGCGTGTTCGGCGCGCATCGGCATTGATCCTGACAGGGCATGGCCTTGCGGACACCGCGGCGGCGGTCGGCTTCGTCGACCAGGCGCATATGACCCATACCTTTCGCCGGTCGCTGGGCTACACGCCCGGCATGCTGCTGGCCGCCAACGGGGCGCCCTGAGCAATTTTCTACAAAACATCGGAAACAGAGAGGATTAAGAAACAGCCCTGCGGCGGGATCGGGGGTTCCGTCCGGTATTCGACCAATGCGCCCATGGGGGAGATCAAGATGACCCGGCACAGCTTTCTCGACGACTACAGCGAAGGCGCGCATCCCAACATCCTCAAGGCGCTGTCCGAAACAAACATGGCGCAGCAGACGGCCTATGGCGTTGACCTGTACTCGCAGGAAGCACGGACGCTGATCCGCCGGCAGATGGGCGCGGTCAATCCCGATGTCTGGTTCGTCGCGAGCGGTACGCTCGCCAACATCCTGGCCATTTCCAGCGCGTTGCGGCCGCATGAGGCCGTCATCGCCCCGGCAAGCGGCCATATCGTCGTGCGGGAAACCGGCGCGATCGAGGCGACGGGCCAAAAGATCATCACCGTGCCCCCGGTCGATGGAAAACTGACGCCGGACAGCATCGTCGCGGCCTTGAAGGCCAACGCGCATTTTCCACACATGGCCAGGCCGAGGCTGGTCTATCTCTCCAACGCGACCGAGATCGGCACCCTCTACACGAAAGCCGAGCTTGCAGCGATTTCGACACTTTGCAGGGAGCGCGGCCTTCTCCTCCTGCTGGACGGCGCACGGCTCGGCGCGGCACTGTCCGCGGAAAAGAACGACCTCACCGTGAAGGACATTGCCGAACTGACCGATCTGTTCTGGATCGGCGGCACCAAGGTCGGCGCACTCATGGGCGAGGCCATCGTCATTGCCAATCCCGCCCTGCGCGAGGATTTCGCCTTTCACCTCAAGCAGCGCGGGGCGCTCCTTGCCAAGGGGCGCGTGCTCGGTCTGCAGTTCAGGGAGCTGTTCCGGGAGGGATTGTATTTCGAGCTTGCCGGGCATGCGAACATCATGGCGCAACGCCTGTCGGCGGCCATCTCGCAGGCTGGCCACCGCTTTGCCGCCGAGACCCAGACGAACCAGCTTTTTCCGATCCTGCCCAACGCGCTTATCGAGGCGCTGAGGAACCATTTTGAGTTCTACATCTGGGAGCCTCATGACCAATCTTCGTCCGTGGTGCGCCTCGTCACGTCCTGGGCGACAGAGGAAAGGCATGTCGATGCATTTGTGGCCAAGCTGAAGGCATCAGCGCGTCCCTAGCGTAGCCGTCAACATCAGCCTTGAGCCCGATGAGAAACATCCGCCCAGGTGACCCAGGTCGCGAGCCGGTCGGCATAGCGGTTCAATGCTACGCCAAGGGCGGCCTCCCCGAGGAAGAGCCGCAGCGGCGGCGAGGGAGAATCCACCATAAGCAGGATCGCCTCGGCGGTCGCCGCAGGATTGCCAAGCTTGCGCACAGCACCTGCAGCCTGCAGCCGTCTGCGCAGCCCATCATACTCCGCCATTGCTGGGGTGTGCCTGGAGGAATTGCCCCGCCAATCCGTATCATAGCCGCCAGGCTCTATCATCGTCACCTTGATACCGAACTCCGCGACCTCGGAAGCGAGGGTCTCGCCCAGCCCTTCCACCGCCCACTTGCTGGCATTGTAGATGCCCGCCGTCGGAAATGTTATGATGCCGGCGAGACTGGACGTGATGAGGATATGGCCGCCGCCGGCCGCGCGCATATGGGGCAACACCGCCCTGATGACCCAAAGCGTGCCGAAGAAATTCGTGTCGAACTGCGCGCGGGCGCTGCGTGCATCGGTCTCCTCGACCGTGCCGAAGAGCCCATATCCGGCATTGCTCATCACGACGTCGAGACGACCAAAGGTATTGATCGAGATGCGCACGGCCTGCTCCACGTCCTCTTCGCTACGCACGTCGAGTTCGATAGGCAGCAGGGCCTCGCCGTATGTCTCGGCAAGGTCCGCAAGCGTCTCCACATTGCGCACGCAGGCGGCAACCCGGTCGCCACGCGCCAGCGCCGCCTCCAGCCATACCCTCCCAAGCCCCCGTGAGGCTCCCGTGATGAACCAGATCTTTTCGCTCATGACCGACTTTCCTTAATCTGACACCGCGGCCTCTTCGACCGCCCCGGCAAATTAGGAAGGACAACGGCCGCCCGCTCACCCGGCCTTGCCAGAGAATACGGCGATCCGGCCAAGTCTCACGACGGATGGTTTGAGCGGCGCCGGCCGGCCGTTCCAAAATCCACGACGTTCGCCGCTTCCGGAGTTTTCTCCGAACTGCCGAGTTGCGGAAGCCTCCGGCCGTTGCGTTCGGGATCGCCGGTCGCGGCGGCCGTAAAATAGCGGGTCGGCGTCGTGCCGAGCATGCGACGGAACATGGCGATGAAGGCGCTCGTGCTCTCATAGCCGAGGTCGAGCGCGACATTCGTGACCGATTGGCCGGCGGCGAGACGCTGCAAGGCGAGCCCGACATGTAGCTGCTGGCGCCAGCGCACGAAGGACATGCCGGTCTCGCGCTGGAAGAGGCGCGTCAGCGTACGGTTGCTCGCACCGACCCTTGCGCCCCATTCCTCGATGGTGAAGCGCAGTGCCGGATCCTCGACCAGTGTTTCGACCAGCCGTCGCAGGCGCCGTTCGGTTGGCATGGGTAGGTGTAAGGGTTCGAGAGGTGCTCCCTGCAGCTCGTCGAGGAGCACGGCAACAAGCCGCGCCTCGCGCGTCTCCCCCTCCGGATAGAGTGAGGGGCCGGATGTGAAGCGCAGGATGAGCTCGCGCAGCAGCGGCTGCACGAAGAGAATGCCGCATTGATCGCGCAGCGGCCCGGCGAGCCCGGGATCGATATAGAGATTGCCCAGCGCAATGCGCCCGGTCGTGCGGGCGATATGCTCCACTCCGCTCGGAATCCAGATGGCGCAATGGGGCGGTACGGTCCAGATACCGCCGGCGGCCTCAACGGTGATCACGCCGCTTGCAACGTAGAGCAACTGCGCCTTGCGATGGCGATGCGGCTCGGTTTCGCGCAGGGAGTCAAGTTGGATGGCAAGGCCGACGACGGAGCGCGGCACCATATCGGGATCGCCCAGATCGGGGGTGATCGACAGGCTCATCATGCCTCCTGCGCGTCGAAACCGGACGCCGGCAGCGCCGGCCATGCACTCATCCTAGCATCACCGCTGCGGCCAGATGCAGCGTAAATGCCAGATGATATTGCGAACCGGCCAATTCTCCGCCCCTGCATCGCGGCAAACCCAATCTTTGGCGGGATCGCGCGATCGAATGGCCACCTCTCCGGCGCGGTTCGGGCGATGAACGGGCAGGCTGCACCCGTCTCACCCCCAGAAGAGGAACAGCGATGCACGTCGATACCAGCCGATTCCCGATGGTCTTCCTCTATGCCGACCGCCAAGAGGGCTCCCCTGCGGAGACACAGCTCGAAGCACTGCTCGACCGGGCGGAGCGCTTCGTTCTCGTCACCGAGCACGATCCGGCTGCCGCGCACGACGAAACGCCCGAAGAGCGGCGGCAAAAAACTCTCTTCCTCAAGCGCAACAGGGACCGACTGCAGCACCTGTGCGCCGGCGCCATCGTCATCGAGGATGGGAAGTCGACGCCCATGCCGGTGCGGCTGGCCGCTCAGGCCGTCGGCAAAGCCTTCGGCATCGCGTTCCACTTCGTGCCGGGCGAGGCCGAAGCGATAGCACAGGCGCTACATCTTCTCGGCTGCGCGCGCCGGGCGCGCCTGAACTGAGCGTTGTCAATTTGCTCCCGCAAAGGTTCTCGTCACGCTTCTGTCTCCTCGCCTTCAGCCCTTTACAGGTGCGGCAAGCGCATCACGGAGTTTCTGGACGCTTTCATTGAGGGCGATGATCTCCTCGACGGTCATGCCCGAGCGCTGCAGCAGCGTGTCGGTCAGGCAACCGGTTTTCGCCTGCAGGTCCCTGCCCTTGTCCGTCAGGTGCACGCCGACCATCCGCTCGTCCACCGTCGAACGCTGACGGGTCACAAAGCCAGCCGCTTCCATCCGTTTGACCAGCGGCGTGATCGTACTCGGTTCGAGCGCAAGACGATCGGCAATAGTCGAGATCGTCTGTCCATCACCCTCCCATAGCGTGCTTAGTACGAGATATTGCGGATAGGTGATGCCGAGTGCATCCAGCATCGGCTTGTAGGCGCGGTTAATGGCGATGCTCGTACCGTAGAGCGAGAAGCAAAGCTGGCTGTCGAGCGGGATCGGCTGGAAGTCGGTCATGAGGGTCTCCGTCTGGTCTTCTGCGAGACCATATCACAAAAATACATATCGCGATAAAAAACATCTGGACAAGAGTTTGCATCGCTGCTAGCTTTTAATTATCGCGATAATGGTTATCGCATAAGATCAAGGAGAAAACCAATGTCCATGCTCAATACCCTGCTCGCATCCGCCGCTTCCCTCTTCGCCGTCGCAGCCACCGTTCCCGCCGCCAACGCCCAGTCGACCGCGCCCACCAAGTCCATCGTCCTCGTCCATGGCGGCTTCGTCGATGGCTCCGGCTGGCAGGGCGTCTACAACATTCTCAAGAAGGATGGCTATGACGTCAGCATCGTCCAGAATCCCACCCTGTCGCTCGCCAACGACGTCGCCGTCACCAAGCGCGCCATTGCCGCCGCCGAAGGCGACGTCATCCTCGTCGGTCACTCCTATGGTGGTGTCGTCGTTTCCGAGGTCGGCACCGATCCCAAGGTGAAGGGTCTCGTCTATATCGCCGCCTTCGCCCCCGATGCCGGTGAATCCATCGCCAAGCTCATCGCCAACCCGCCGGAAGGCGCTGCCGTTCCGCCGATCCTGCCGCCGCAGGATGGCTTCCTCTTCCTCGACAAGCAGAAATTCGCAGCCGCCTTCGCCGCAGACGTCGAGCCGGAGCTTGCATCCTTCATGGCGGACTCGCAGGTTCCGTGGGGTGTCGAGGCGCTCACCGGTGAAGTGACGGTTCCCGCCTGGAAGCAGAAGCCCAGCTGGTATCTCGTCGCCACCGAGGACCACATGATCCCGGTCGAGGCCCAGCGCGGCATGGCAAAGCGTGCAGGCGCAACCGTCGTCGATCAGGCCGGCTCCCATGCCGTCTATGTCTCGCAGCCCCAAGCCGTCGCGAAGATCATCGAAGACGCGGCAAATGGCGTGAAGTAAGCCTCCACACCAACGCCTGAACGATAAGCCCCCCGGAGCGAGCACCGGGGGGCTTTGTCCCCTTGGGGCACCTCAAATGAAGCTCAACAGACCCGTAGCCGAAGCACCGATGACGAGGCCCAGACCAAGCGCGAACCATACCCGGTATCCGGAAAGCCACATGGCGGCGAGCTTGCCCATCGAAAGGCCCTGGCCGCCGATCTGCGCCATCAGAGTCATTGTGTCCGAGCAGATCCACTCCTCGGCGATCTTCCCGTCGGCGATGCGGTAGATTTCCGTGCTCTCGTATTCGACTTTCTTGCCGGTTGGCGGAATGCCCATGAACTCGCCCCTATGCGTGCCGGAAAGGCGCAGCCGGACGGCGACCTTGTCCTCCACGGCAAAGATGTCCTCGATCTTCACCTGAATATCCGGAAAGGCGGAGAACAGGATGGCGGCATGCTTGCGCCAGACGTCCGCTCCCGTCTTCTGATAGGGCACGCCCGCGATGTTGATGCGGAAATCCAGCGGCATCAGAGCGACGACCGCATCGACATCCTTGCGGCAGAGCGCCGCAAAGGCGGTACGCATCAGCTCGATGTTGGACTGAGGGGTGGAAAACGGTATTGTCATCGTGAGCTCCTGAGTGAAGGTACACAGCGATATAATGAATAATATACATAATTACAATAATGCATCATTCCCACCGGATGAGACCGCACTCGCCCGCCTGTTCCTGGTGACGGTGATCCTGTCCGACGACATGAAGCAGGGCCTGGAAGAGCGCGGGCTCACCCGCGCGCGCGCCTCCGCGCTCTGGGCAATCTCGCACCGCGAAGCCATTACGCAGCGCGAACTCGCCGACGTGCTGAAGGTCACGCCCCGCAACGTCACCACACTCATCGACGGCCTGGAGAAGACCGGCTTCGTGAAGCGCCGCGATCACCCCAACGACCGCCGCGCCATCCTGCTCGACCTCACCCCCGCCGGAATAGAAATCACCGACCGGCTGAAACGGGAGACGCGGGCGTTCGCGCAGAAGCTGTTCGAGGGTATGAGCCCGGCGAAATTGCAAGAGTTCATCGCAACGCTCGACTTCGTGGTCAGCCGCCTCGAAACGCTGATCGCGCCGCTCTCCACGCCAGATTGACGAAGCATGCAACCAAGCCAGCCTTCGCGCGGAGTCAAGCGCTAGCGTCCACTCAAACATTCATGGCCAGCGTTGACATAGATGCCCGAGATTTCCGGCACGGTGCGATCCGTCCGGACAGCGGCGTACCGATGACCTCCTGCGCCGCATCGAGGAGGGCCAGATCGACCCGTCATGTTATCACCCACACGGTCGGGCTCGAACAGGGCCTGAGATGTACAAGGTGTTCCGCGACAAGCAGGACAGCTGCATCAAGGGTGTTCTGAAACCATAAGGACGTTTGAAATGGCGTTTTTTAGCAATATGACGCGATCGGAAGGCGATCTAGACAATCTCTACTTGGCAAGTTTCTCAGCGCTGAGCTTCAGCACCACCAACAGCCCTTTTTCAGACCAGTCGTAGGAGATCGTCCCACCTAGTTGGCTCGAGACACTGCGATTGAGCAGCTTGCTTCCGTAACCCTTTTCACCATCGGGGGGCTCTACGACCGGCCCGCCTCGCTCCGTCCAATTCAAGATCACGGCACCGTCCTCGGTCGATCCGGAGAGGTCAAGAGTTCCAGTATCCGTAGACAAGGCGCCGTATTTTAAGGAGTTTGTCGCCAGTTCATGGAAGATAAGCGCCAGTGAAGTCGCGGCAGCCTCCCCTACTCCCATGCGTGGCACGGCGACCCGAATGCGCCCTTTGAATGCTCCGAGATCCTCATATGGCGCCAGCAGAACGGATAGAAGGTCGCCCAGAAGCGCGGCATGTCCTTGTGAACCCGGGATCGGACGCACGAGATCATGCGCTCGTCCGAGTGCCGCCAGCCGGGCTGTCAGTTCCTTTGCCATTTCCTTAGCTGTCGTCGCCGACTGCGAGGTTATGGTGGTCAGGCCCATCGCAATCGCAAGGAGATTTTTCACCCGGTGGCTCATCTCGCCAGCCAGCAATTCGTTGCCTTCTTCGGCCTGCTTGCGGCCAGTCACATCGAGGAATACTCCGAACATCTGCCCTTCGTGCAAGGCGGTATCGTCGCCCAATCCGCGCGCGGATACCCACCGAATTTCATTCCCCACCATGATGCGGAAATCGATCTCGTAGGATCCGACGATCCCGCGCGTTGCGGTGAAAGCAGCGCGGACCCGGTCGCGGTCGGCTGGATGAATGTGGGCCGAGAGGTCCTCGAATTTCACCTCGCCGCTTTTTTCCAAGCCCCATAGCTCGAATGCCTTTTCGTCCATCGCGAAACGATCGTTCGTGACGTTCCATGACCACAGCGCCACCCCTGCCGCATGGATGGCACGACGAAGATTTTCCGGTTTCCAGAGCGGATGGTTAGGGTCGCTAAATGGCACTGCTGCATCTCCATGAACGGTAGGTCATTTGGTATCAAAAAAGCACAAAAATCTCGTCTTTTTGGTGGAGCTACGGTCCCGCGTGGAGCACTGAGGCCGCTAAGGCAAAGGCCATCGTCACCTATGACCGCAAGGTGGTTTGACGTCGCTTCGGCGTCCCCCAAGACCATGAAGACACACAAGAATTAAAACTTTTCGTGTTTTAGCGTTGCGTCTTCCAAAAGTAAATTACGCGGATATTTAATGTGCCCGACATGTTTGCCAAAGCTTGATTTGGTTAAGTCGAAGGAGCACGAGATGAGCGACAATCCCATCGCGACCACGTCTTTCGTTCAGCCGGAACTCGACTTCCTGTCGGGGGGCGGCGAGATGGGCGCGCTGATGCGCGCTCACGATTGGGCAACGACCGCGCTCGGTCCCGCACAGCACTGGCCGCAAAGCCTGAAAACTGCCGTTCGCATCATGCTCCTTTCCCGCCAGCCGATCTGGGTCGGCTGGGGTGACGAGCTGATCTATTTCTATAACGATTCCTACAAGTCCATCATAGGTGGCAAACACCCTTGGGCGCTGGGGAAGCCTACTGCCGACGTTTGGCGAGAAATTTGGGACGATATCGGACCGATGCTCGCAACCGCGATGGGCGGCCATGAGGGGACTTACGTCGAAAAGCAACTGCTCATTATGGAACGTAATGGTTATCCCGAAGAAACCTACTACACATTTTCCTATACACCGATCCCCGATGACGACGGCACACCTGGTGGCATCATCTGTGCCAATACCGATGATACCCAGCGGGTCATCGGCGAACGGCAGCTTGCCCTGCTTCGGGAACTGGCGACCACCGCATCAGACGCCCGGACCTGGCGAGACGCTTGCGAACGTGGCACTGCGGCACTTGCCGTCAACGCTTATGACGTGCCGTTCGCCCTTCTCTACATGACGGGCATGGACGGTCGCGTCGCCGAACTCTCCACGACCTGTGGCATCAAGGCGAGCCAATCGAATTTCCCGGCGACCGTGGATCTCGCAACGGCCTCGGACTGGCCGATCGGACAGGCAATACGTTCTCAACAGCACGTGCTCTTGTCCGACCTCTCCAACAGTGCTGGCGCCGATCTCCCGACGGGGCAGTGGCGCGTGCCGCCGAACGATGCGGCAATCGTACCGGTGATGCCGACAGGGGAGACCGGACGGGTGGGAGCCTTACTTATCGGCCTCAATCCCTATCGTCTGTTCGACGACTCCTATCAGAGCTTCCTGCAGCTCATTGCCGGCCAGATCGCTGGCTCGATCGCCAACGCTCAAGCTTATGAGGAAGAACGCCGCCGCGCGGAAGCGTTGGCCGAACTCGACCGGGCAAAAACGGCGTTCTTCTCCAATGTCAGTCACGAGTTCCGCACACCTCTCACGTTGATGCTCGGGCCGCTCGAAGAAGCGATGGCGGATTCGAGCGAACGCGAAACCCGGGCTCGGCTCGACGTCGTGCACCGCAACGGATTGCGACTTCTGAAGCTGGTCAATTCGCTGCTGGATTTCTCACGGATCGAGGCGGGTCGGACACATGCCAGCTTTGAGCCGACCGACCTCAGCGCAGTGACCGCAGACCTCGCCAGCAACTTCCGGTCGCTGACCGAACAGGCCGGTCTTCGTCTCCTCCTTGACTGCGTTCCATCGCAGGCAGAGATCTTCGTGGACCGAGATGTGTGGGAGAAGATCGTCCTTAATCTTCTTTCGAACGCATTCAAGTTTACGTTCGAGGGGGAGATCCGCGTTGGACTGACATATGGCGAAAGCGAAGCAACGCTGACGGTCGCGGATACCGGCACGGGTATCCCGGCAAGCGAGCTGCCGAAACTCTTCGAGCGGTTTCATCGCGTCGAAGGGGCGAAAGGGCGAAGCTTCGAAGGCAGTGGCATCGGACTGGCGCTGGTGCAGGAATTGGTCAAGCTGCATGGCGGGACGATCGATGTCACCAGTGAAGAGGGAAGAGGCACCACCTTTACGGTGACGATACCTAAGGGAACGCAGCACCTACCCGCGGATCGACTCCAAGCGGGTCGAACCGACGCTTCCACGGCTGTCCGGGCAGGCGCGTTCGTCGATGAGGCGTCAAGATGGCTCCCTGACCAGGCGGATATTGGCGACCGCCCGCTGGAAATATTCTCGCCGATTAAACCACGCTCAGGCGATCGCCAGCGAATCTTGCTGGCCGACGACAACGCCGACATGCGTGATTATGTTCGTCGTCTGCTGAGCGCCGATTATGAAGTCGAGACTGTCAATGACGGTCAGGCCGCTCTTGAGGCGATCCGGGCAAGGAAACCTGACCTGCTGCTGTCTGACGTGATGATGCCACGGCTCGATGGGTTCGGTTTGATCCAGTCGATCCGGGCAGAGCCGGCGTTTGCCGATATCCCGATTATCGTCCTTTCGGCGCGTGCCGGCGAGGAAGCCAACGTCGAGGGTCTGAGTGCTGGTGCCGACGACTATCTCGTCAAACCATTCTCCGCCCGAGAGCTGACGGCTCGCGTTGCAGCGGCGCTTGGAATGATGCAGGTGAGGCGTGAGATGGGCGAGCGCTTGCGCGAGGAAGCCCGCTCACTGGAAACACTCAACCGCGTTGGCAGTGTTATCGCCGCCGAGCTCGATCTGGATCAGGCCGTTCAGGCTGTCACCGACGCGGCGACCGAACTGACCGGCGCGCAGTTCGGGGCGTTTTTCTACAATGTCCTCGACGATAAGGGCGAGAGCTACATGCTCTATACGCTCTCGGGCGTTCCGCGTGAGGCGTTTTCGTCCTTCCCGATGCCTCGCAACACTGCGGTCTTCGGGCCGACGTTTGGCGGCGAGGGTATTGTCCGCTCAGACGACATCACCGAAGATCCGCGTTATGGCAAGAACGATCCTCATACCGGTATGCCGAAGGGTCATCTGCCTGTTTGCAGCTATCTTGCCGCACCGGTGGTTTCCAGATCCGGAGAAGTTCTCGGCGGTCTGTTCTTTGGCCATTCCGAACGCGGCGTGTTCACGGAGCGCGCCGAGAGGCTGCTGTCCGGCATCACGGCACAGGCGGCGATCGCGATCGACAATGCCCGCCTCTACCAAGCGGCTCAGAAAGAGATTGCCGAGCGAACCAAGACAGAGGCCGCGCTCCGCCAGAGTGAAACGCGGCTCGCCCATCTCAATGAAAATCTCGAAGCCACGGTGGCGGAGAGGACGCAGGAGCGCGATCGCACCTGGAACCTGAGCCGTGACCTTCTCGGTGTCGCCGACCGGCAAGGCGTGTGGCTAAGCATAAATCCCGCTTGGAAAACGACACTCGGTTGGGTGGCGCATGACATCATCGGCAAGACATCCGAATGGCTCGAACACCCTGATGATAGGGAAAAAACCAGGAACGAAGTCAGTCACCTCGCAAGCGGCGGAATCACACCTAGTTTCGAAAACAGGTTTCGCTGCAAGGATGGAACGTACAGATGGCTGTCATGGACTGCTGTCCCTGAAGGCGACCTCATCTATTCCGTCGCGCGCGATGTCACTGCAGCGAAGGAACAGGCCGAAACGTTGCGGTTGGCCGAGGAGCAACTGCGCCAGTCGCAAAAACTCGAGGCGGTCGGAAAGCTTACTGGCGGTGTGGCCCACGACTTCAACAATCTGCTTCAGGTGATCGGCGGCAACCTTCAGCTTCTGTCGAAAGACGTGGTGGGCCACGAGAAGGCCCAGCAGCGGTTGCAGAACGCGCTGGCTGGCGTCACGCGTGGCTCGAAACTGGCATCCCAGCTTCTTGCCTTCGGACGGCGTCAGGCATTGGAGCCAAAGGTGGTCAACCTCGGCCGGCTAATCCGTGGCTTCGATGACATGCTTCGACGCGCACTGGGAGAAGGGATTGAGGTCGAAACGGTGGTATCCGGCGGCTTGTGGAATACGCTCGTCGATCCTAATCAGGTCGAAAATGCCATCCTCAACCTTGCGATCAATGCGCGCGACGCGATGAATGGTCATGGCAAGCTGACGATTGAAGCCGGCAATGCGTCGCTTGATGACACCTATGCTGCGAAACACGCGGATGTGGCCGCTGGGCAATATGTCATGTTGGCGGTGACGGACACAGGTTCTGGCATGACGCAGGAGGTCATCGAGCAGGCTTTCGAACCATTTTTCACGACCAAGCCAACCGGGAAAGGCACTGGCCTCGGTCTCAGCATGGTTTGGGGCCTCGTCAAACAATCCGAAGGGCATATCAAGATCTACAGCGAACCCGGCGAGGGAACGACGATCCGCATCTACCTGCCGCGTTCGCGGCAACAGGAGGATCTTGCGGTTGATATGGACACCGGCCCGGTAGTCGGCGGATCAGAAACCGTGCTTGTGGTCGAGGACGATGAGGAGGTCCGCGCGACCGTTATCGAGCTCCTGACCGATCTCGGTTACAGAGTCCTTCGTGCGAGCGATGCCCAGTTGGGCCTCGCCGTCATCGACAGCGGCGTCCCGATCGATCTCCTGTTCACCGACGTTGTCATGCCGGGTCCATTGCGTAGCCCGGAGCTGGCCCGCAAAGCCAGGGAGCGTTTGCCAAACATCGCGGTCCTGTTCACTTCCGGCTATACCGACAATGCCATTGTTCACGGCGGTCGCCTTGATGAGGGCATCGAACTCCTGAGCAAGCCCTATACTCGCGAAGCCTTGGCGAGAAAGGTACGGTATGTGCTCGGCAGCCGCGCGCCTGCGCAGCCGGACGCGGCACCATCGTTGCCCACACCCCCTGCAGAGACTGCCGCAACGGTCACTTCGGAAATCTCGGCACCCTTGCCATCACGCTTGCGCATCCTTTTGGTCGAAGACGAACCGCTTATCCTGATGAGCACAACAGATATGCTGGAGACGATGGGCCACTCAGTATTCGAGGCTACCAGCGCAGAAGAAGCCCTGTCAGTGTTTGAAAGGGAGGAGATTGACGTCCTCCTCACTGACCACGGTCTGCCCGGTATGTCCGGCGCGGATCTTGCAGTGGCATGCAGGCGCAAACGGCAAGGCCTGGGCATCATCTTCGCATCAGGAGCGGTTGGGATTCCGAAAGTCGAAGGCCATGAATTGATCGCCGATGCTAGCGTTCTCGGAAAACCCTATGACGAAACGGCCCTGGAGACCGCAATCAAACAGGTTCAAGAGGGCACCTTCCCTTGAAAGTCCAGCGCAAGGTTTTGGGCGCGTCTGGCCGAGGCCATGCGCCAAGCGGCGGCCGACGGCGAAACCGCCATCCTTGAGATGAGACAAGGCGACGTTGTTGACCCGCCTTTCCGCGGTGACAAGTTAGGTCAGTTCCACGTCGCACAGGCTCGCTTCGTCCTCGAGCACATTCCCGACCCTCTACAGGTGGTGCGTAACATGGCAGACGAGGTGCGGCCGGGAGGACGCGTCATACTCTCTGACGACGACTACGATAGTCTGCGGCTGTGGCCGGAGCCGCCAGGGTTTTCATCGGTCTGGCATGCCTACCAGCGAACTTATGACAGGCACGGTAACGACCCGGTCGTCGGACGTCGCCTCGTGCAGTTGCTACATCAGGCGGGTCTAGTTACTAGCCGCAACACGCTCGTGTTCTTTGGTGGCTGCTTAGGCGATCCCGATTTTGAAGACGTGGTCCGCAACATAGCAAGCATCGTCGACGAAGCGATCGACGACATGGTGGCGACCGGGCTTTCGCGTGAGGCCGTCACAGCAGCAGCGAGTCGACGAAGTCTTCAAACTGGTCACGTAGACCGTCTTTCCAATCGCCGCTCATTTCTGATCCTCTGGCTGCAGTCGAACGCCCGAGCAGAGCATCTGCCATGCCGGGCGGCGGGACGAACCACGGGTGATCGGTGTGGCGTTCTGATCGGGTTCGGAATCTGGCAGTGGCTCTTCGCCGGGAACACGGTCGGGATCGAGCGGATTGTCGAGCGGCGGCAGAGACGGTGGCGGCAGGATCTACTCGAGTGGCACTGACATTTGCACTCCTCCTCGTTGCTTGAGAACGCGGAGGATAGGGTCATGTTCCGGAGGGCGGCGACGTTCATGGTCGACGACATCGGGGAATGGTAGAGTGCTTGCGCACGCACCGAACCGAGGCCATCCAATCGGACTTGTCGAGGAACTCGGGTAGTGCGAGAGGCTGCCCACCTTTCGGCGGCCTGATCGCAGCGGGGTTGAAACTGGCGAAGCTGTTGCTGCTTTCCTCTGAAAACAACGATATTGGATAGTCACATCAAACTTTGTGTCGAGATAAGCGCTCCCATGGTGGTATGGCTGGATTCTGCAAAGCAATGGGCTCGTATAATCAAACGCGACGTGATTGCACTTTGGCTTGCAGCGCGTGATGGTCGGACACCAATTGCAGCAAAAATCGTTGCTGGTGGCATCGCGGCCTACGCTTTGTCGCCTATCGATCTCATCCCCGACTTCATACCAATTTTTGGCTACCTGGACGACCTTCTCATCGTGCCGCTAGGAATTCTTCTAGCAACAAGGATGATTTCGGTAGCGCTGATGTCGGAATTCCGAGCGGCTGCGGCTGACAAAGCGGAGCGACCTGTCAGCCGCGCGGGATTGCTTTTCATGCTAGTCATTTGGGCCTTGTTGACTATCTTCGCCGCCTGGGTCGGTTGGAAATACTTGGCAGGGTAGGCTTCTCGAATCTCGCGAGCGGGCTCCCGCGTAGGTCGCCAATGGCGCCCGTTCCGATGGTGGCACGCTACAGGTAACGCGATTCGTGGAGATTTCTCGCCTTGATCTTGAAGCTGTCGATGCGAGGTCGGGCACCTACATCTCCCCGACTTTCACCACGGCTCTGTCTCGCGTCCGGGCTGCCCGCCGGGCCGTGGACTAACTCGTCGGCTCGGCAAGTCGGAATCATCAGATCGAGATCGCGGTCGCCCAACGCGGAGAGATCTCCTGAAGGGGACGTCGAGCCGGCTGAAGAGCGGCGAGGTCGCCTTGAACGGAAACGAACCTTCGACCCGCTCACTGACCGTTGAATATCCATAATAATGTCCTTTATCATGGATATAAAATTTCCGACCTGAACCCTGCTCGCATCCGACTGCTCGTCATTAGAAGAGACATATGCCCAGTAAAAAGTACCGCCAGCATCTTTACTGCCCGGCAAATCATTCAACGCCGACCGCGGACCATATTTTTGCGCGCGAGTTTTTCCAAATTCCCGATCGGGGATCACTTCCGAAGGCACCCTGCTGTGTCGAATGCGGGACGGAAAAATCTTCCGATGAGCACTACCTTACTGCTGTGCTGCCATTTGGAGGTAGGCATTCGGGCGCGCACGAGAATCTTATCACGATGGTGCCCAAGCGACTGGCCCGAAACAGGAAACTGCACGAAGAACTTGCCATGGGCATGCGAACCTCAGAGTTGGGCAGGCCGAGGATCGTTCCGTTGGATACAAGCCGCCTTGAGCGCCTGTTCGCACGAATTACCGTTGGGTTGCTTTGGCACCGCTGGGGGCTTATCTACCCTCAACCCATCGCGTAGAATCCGCGCTACTTAGCCCGAACGGAGAAGCGTTTTTTGACAGGCTCTTTGCCTTGGACGCCGCAGATCGAGCGTCTGATAATATTGGCAATAGCAGTATCGAATATGTGGGTGCGCGCCCTCATGGCGAGCAGGCATTCTCGATATGGCGATATCGGAATTACGGCGGTTTACAGATGACGGGCGACATCGACGCGCCGGACGTGATTTCAAATGGCATTGGCTGCATAGCTGCGTCAAACGAATTCTTCCAGCGGCATCCGTTCAAAGTGCAAGCGCTTCAGGCTGCCGGTGGCTCGGACTGACACACGGTCTTCAGTGTATGGGAGAAGGTTTGGAGTACGGTCTTACTTTCGCTTTCTCGCAGACAGTTTACGCGTGGCATCGATTACAAAGATCTGAGAGGCTCGTTCCCCTCTCGCAAGGCGCTCACGTTGAATTTAGAGGATGTCTTCGAGCTTATTGCCCATATCACCGAAGTCCGTGACGACAAGTCGGCGACAATATACGCGCTACAAACTTAGACGAAGGAACAAGCATGTCGGAAGGCACCACCACCGTGCGTATCTTCTTCTCTTGGCAGAAGGATCTCGATCAAACCCTGACGACCAAAGCCATTCGACGAGCGTTGCGGGACGCTGCATCAGCGATCGAAGAGGCAGAGGATGTTTCGATCGATCTTGTCGAGGCGACGAGCAACTCGCCCGGCTCACCTTACATCCCGTATGAGATCGCCGACAAAATCAAGGCCTCGAGCATTTTCATCGGAGACATCACCCCCGTGTGCACTATGGCGAGCGGAAAACAATGCCCGAATCCAAACGTGACCTTCGAATTAGGAACGGCCGCCACTTTACTTGGCTGGAACCGGGTCATCATGCTCTTCAACACAGTGCTCGCCGAAATGAAAGACCTGCCTTTCGACTTCGATAGACATCGCATTTCACAATTCGTTGTTCGCCCGGACCCGAACAGGAATTCCGACCTCGCCGGCCTGCGCAATCTCCTGGTGGAGGCAATTGCGACTATCATCAAAACCGCGCCAAAGACCCCGCGCGAACTTGAAGGCATGTCGGAAGGCGAAACGAAGCGGGCACGAGACCTTGGAAACATCCGCTGGTTCCTTAGCAACATGAATTCAGCCTACCTGGACGCTCACGTCGAAAATATGCCTGATATACTCGACGCCGAGGCTATTTGGGTCGCCGATGGCCTGACCCCAATTACTCAAAGCTCCGATTTCCGGCTGTATGATGGCGACATCGAGCAAGCGATGCGCGGCGTTCAGGAAAGCCTTTCAGAGACACTTGCGTTTGATCAATTCTATCGCGAGACAGCAAGTTGGCGGCGGCAAGCCTTTGGCAGACGCTTGAATGACTTCGCTGACAATCGCGAAGAGTCCGAAGCCTATGAGGCGATCAAGACGGCTCGGTATGAGCTCAACCGGCAGCTAAGGACGCTGATGCAGCTGCTGCACGAACGGTATTTGGAAATCGACGTGAATGAAACGAACCGCAAGTGCGCCCAAAGCTTCCTTACGGCTCACAAAGAGCTTTTCGATGATGAGCGTTCGCGGCTCATCTGACATTGCTGGCTTTGCCGAGAAGGCTCGAACATAAACGTCTCGTCCACCGGGATTTTCGTGTCGAAGCTGAATGGCGGTGGATTCCGGCGCACGACCCGCCGCGCCGCCTTGGCTTTAGCTATGAATCTTTCGAGCTCAACATTTGAAACGGTCCCAGTACAGAAAGCCGCGAGAGGGACGGTGTCCCAATCGCAGGCCGTGCCTTTGCCGCGGTTGGGGATTGCAAGTAATGCAATCGCACTGAATCAATTAGCGATTGTCCTGCCCGCATCCCCGCTGTCGATCAAAGCGTATCCTCGTTCCGTCCCGAGGGTTTTGCATTATGGACTTCTGCATATGTCGACGAGAACAGGACGCGGCGCTCCGGCCCCTGCCACACCAACTCTCCTTCCTTCATGAAGAAGTGCGTTCGGCCAGGAAACAGGCCTTGATCGAGTGGCACCAAGGCATTTGGATTGTGGTAGATCTCAATTTCATCTGCCCATGCCTCTTCATATTGCGGGTCTTCGATGTCGATGGCGAATTCTATGGGGTCGCGAGATCCGGGCGTGTGATCGTAAAGGCCGCCGATCCGCCTGAGCTTGACCGCAGGGTCGCCGAACCCGGCGAGAACTCCCATCCGATTGAACTTAGCCACGCTACCCGCGTTCGAAAACAGAACTGCAGAGACGTTTTCGTTGCCTGGATGCGCGAAAAAATTGGTGGCAACAATCTTATTTCCCACCATGTGCTGTTTGAGCTTCTTTTCGATACCGCTTTTGTAGTCAGGATGATCCGGGCGCAGCTCTACTCCCACACCGTACAAATAGAAGGACAGAGCCGTGTGAGACCAGGTCATGGAAGCGGGCGAGTGAAAATCCATAATGGCGATTGCAAATGGATGCCCCTTGACGTCCGGCTGGTTCCAGTAGGCCTTTTTGGTCTTTGTAAACAATGGAGAGCCGAATTTCTGGGGCATCTCGTGCTCCATATAATGGGCGAAATCGGCTGGCGGTGGCGGTGGAGGTCCTTCCATGTCGAACTCAGCTCCACCTGTCGGATTAACTGTAACGGCCTCGACGAATAGCTTTTGGTCCCCCTTGGACAGCCTGAAATCAGGAACCGCTCGGCTCTCGTCGAAAGCAAACCCGAGTTCCTTAAAGCTGGCAAAAAGATAGAGTTCCCAAAGTCGAGCTTCGTAACCTGACGTCTGAAAGTCCTTGACGAAGTTTCCATCGAGATCCGTGAACCACCTGGAGATCTCGCTCATCACCTCTCTGGCGGCAGATTGATGTCTGCTGTCACGAAGGTAAGCGAATCGCTTGTTCGGATTTCTGCTGCCGATATCGCCAAACAGATCGACCCCCGGCTTTCGTGCCGAAAATTCAGTGGGAAGCGGAACGCCCTTTTGAATTGCCTTGAGGTCTTTCTGTATCGCGGCATCGGCGGCCCGCGCAGTCAGGAACGGCCCGCAGTTCGCGAAGGGCCTATAACGTCCCATGTGATCGCGGGTCAGGAGGACGTAGGCGAAGCGGGCAACTTTATCGAGCATGTAGGTCGTCCCGATGACGCGCTCGTCACTGGTCCCCCATGGCGTGTGCTCGGATAGCAGACCGAGTGCTTGCGGGTTTCTTTCCCAGCCGCCCAATGCATTGAAACGAGCAGGCCGTAGCCTTGTCACCATAATGATCTTTAAACCCGTTCTCTCGGTTTTTCTGTCGGCAGGGCTTCTCGGGAGCCGGGGCGATCGCAGCTGCGAATGTCAGAGTAATTTTTTATCCGGACGGGTCCACCCTCTTTTTGGCCACCCCGCAAGCGGAGTTGATCAAGGACATAGGGGACCATCGCCTTTCGCGGCTCGAATTCCACTGCGTAGCTTCCGTCCGTCAGGCTCATCCCGAATTCTCGAGCCGTCACCGCCGCTTGGCTGGGTGACAAGCCGTCGGCCAAGCCGAGCAAGATCCTTACTCTGTCGTGCCAGTGATCGTCGCGGGGCAAGGCAACTGTGTTTTCGCCTGGTGCCACTGACATGATCCGCGCAAGCGCCAGATCCCGGTAGGCCCGGTGACGATCATCCCAGCCTCGCACCAGCCACCTTTGGCCCGTGAAAATCAGAGCATGCGGCGAGAAGGAACGTTCGACCGGGTGCGGTGTGTTCATCGATTGATAGGTGATTGTCATTGTGCTTCCAGCGGTGATCGACTTGCAGACCAGAGCAAGCAGATCCTGGTCGATTGCGACCGGCAACGGCTGGACCGTATCGACCGAAGGAGCAAAGCCAAGCAATCGACTACGATCCTGGAGAGGCAAGGATGCGGTCGCGGCGATCGTCGTTAGCACCGAACTGGGGTCGTCTCTTCCAAAGACCGGCTCGAAAACCTCCGTAGGTCGAAAACACTTCGCCGCAACGTCGTAGGCGAGGTTGCGCGGCGCAATTTCCCGATAACGCTGAAAATCGAGGGTTACATTGCTGATGCTGACATCGAACGTTGAGGCTACAGACCGTCGTCCAACTTGGCCGGTCCAAAGCGCTGCCCGCTCGATGAATTGCAATCGACGCATCTGATCTGCACCGGGCAGCGCGTCCGCGAGTTTACGGGGGCGGCCGCGCTTTGCGGTGGGAGCGAATGCGATTGCACTTTTATCTCGACTAACCATCCAATTTATAATGACATTTCTTTAAAATATGTCTATCATTATTTTAATGAGGCTGGCCATCGATCAATCGATTGTACAGAGTGAACAAATGAATGAGCGCATCACGTTAACTGGGCCATGGGTGGCGGACTTCGGCTATGGCCAGGTCACGGGGGCGTTCGTGCGTAGCGATGATGCCGCAGTGGGC
This sequence comes from Pararhizobium sp. YC-54, assembly GCF_025847205.1. Taxonomy (GTDB): domain Bacteria; phylum Pseudomonadota; class Alphaproteobacteria; order Rhizobiales; family Rhizobiaceae; genus Pararhizobium. Next base: position 226,032 of record NZ_JAOYTH010000007.1, read on the forward strand.
GTGCATCCATTTGCCCCCGAGCTACGCTCGATTTTTGGGCCCGAGCGAGGTCCTGGCGGAGACGCGGTCTTCTGCATCGATCGCGTTCCAACGGTTTGCCTGCTGGATCAGCGCCGGTTGAGCACGGACGCGCATGACCGGCGCGAGGAAGTGCGCGATTTTTGCGAGCGACTCTGGAATCAGAATCTTGCGCGTGTTGTCCTCATCACCGACCCGGAATGGCTTGAGGTCTGGTCGGTCGACAACCCGGACGCCGCGCCTCAAAGATATGCGCTGAGCGAGCGTGAAGACGCGAGGAGGGCCTGGTCGGTCACCGGCCTCCTGGGAGGCGAGGCCCTGCGGGGGCGCGACAGCTGGTTCGACCCACATAAACGTGTGGACAAGATCCTGCTCGACAATATCCTGGTGCTTGTCGAAAAGCTCTCCCTTTGCGGGTTGGACCCTGCTGCAGCAAGACGTCTGGTCGCTCGCCTGATATTCATTACCTATCTCGAAGATCGCGAGATCGTTGGAGAGACCTACCGGTCGCGCCGCGGTGTGCGGCCCTTGTTCGATCTCGTCAGAGAGCGCAACCGGACGGGCCTGCGGCAGCTCATCAACAAGCTGAGATCCGACTTCAATGGGGATTTCCTGACCACCGCCGATAGCGAACTGGGTTGGGAGAACCTGTCCGACGCAGCGTTCGGCTGGATAGAACAATTCCTCGGTCGCACGACGCTGCGCACCGGCCAGGCCAGTTTCTGGCGCTATGACTTCAGCCAGATTCCCATTGAATTGATCGCCAGTATCTATGAAACATTTCTGGCATCCAAGGATGAAGGGGCGAACGAAGAGGGCGAAAACCAGACAAAACGCAAACAGGGTGCATACTACACTCCTCGGCTTCTCGCTGACTGGGTTGTCGAGCTTGCGACGGCAGACAGAGATATTCTCCGCGAGAAGATTTTCGACGGAGCCTGTGGTTCGGGCATGCTCTTGACCGCCGCGTTTCGGCGGCTTGTTCGGGCCTTTGAGGCTCGCAACGCTGTGGAAGGTCGCGTCACGGAGGCGGATTTCGCGACCCGCCGGAAGTTGCTTCTCGACCACATCTTCGGTGGCGACATTGACGAAGACGCCTGCCAACTGACGGCCTTCAGCCTTTACCTTGCTTTATTGTCCGATCTCACACCCCGTGACCTCGTGGAACTGCGAAACGGCGGCGAGAAGCTGCCGACGCTTGCAAACAACATCCGGCGCGGCACCGAAGGCGATTTCTTTGGGACGGCCAGCGAAGCAGCCAACCGCGAACGCTTTACACTTTTCCTCTCCAATCCGCCGTGGCGTGAAATGCGTCGAGACGAGGCATCGGCCGTAGCAGTCGAAAACTGGCGGTCTCGGCAGGAAGGCCCCATTCCCCATATTCCCAAGCGCCAGATCGCCACGGCTTTCGCGCTTGGCGCCGCCGACACGCTGTCGGCCGGCGGCCGGGTTGCACTCATCTTGCCGGTAACGCCTTTCGTCTCGGGAGATGCCACGCAACGTGACTTTCGAGCGCATCTTTTGGGACGATACCGGATCGATAAGATCGTCAACTTTTCCGACATGCGGCGGTTGATTTTCGCTGACGCGGTGCATCCTTTCGTGGTTCTAATTGCAACCGCCCGCGATCGTCGCAGCCGCTTTTCAAGTATCGAGCGTGAAAGCTTTGAATATTGGACGCCGAAGACTGACATATCGCTCGCATTCGGGCGACTTGCTGTCCATGGTGGTGATCGGGCAGATCTCCCCTCAACCGCTCTCCTCGGTGACGAGGCTCAACTTGCGGTTCGCTATTGGGGAACAAACCCCGATATCGCCCTTCTTCAGCGGCTAAAAAGGCGGGGCAGTATCAAGGATCTGACCCGGGCCGGGTGGCTCGATGCGAAGGGTTTCCACGCTCAGGACAATGATCGTCGTCGGCCCGCGGACAAACGAGACACGGACGTGCCGGATTGGATGTCCGAGGCTGGTTTCCTGCCGGCGACAGCTTTACCTAAGGATGTCCCTTTCGTGCCTGCGGCGGTTCTGCGCAAATTTCCCTATGAGCGCATTGCGCGGGTTCCCGACGAACGCCTCTTTCGCGGGCCGCGGGTGCTCTGGACCGATGGCGCTCATCCTGAAGACGGCGTGAAGGCAGCTTACGCCGAAGCGCCGTTTTCCTATCAGCATTCGCTTGCCGTCCTGTCTGCGCCCGACACGGATGACGGGCGCCTGACGGCCCGTTTCCTCACAGTCTACCTACGGTCTCCGATGGGGGTCTGGCTTCTGCTGCTGTTAAGCAGCAGCGTGGCTTCCGAACGTCCAAAACTCCACGTGCGGGAGGCCATGGACTGGCCATTCTGGTCGCTGGAGCGTCACCCTGCTCAGGAACGTGCACGTGCGATCATGACGGAAGTGGACGAGCTGCTGGCGTCCGTCGAGAATGCGCATGAACTCATGCAGGCATACCAATGGACCGAGGTGCGAACACGCGCCAATTCCCTCGTCTATGCCTATTTTCAGTTGACGCCGAATGAGATCGCGATGATCGAGGAATTGTCGACATTCGCAGGAGCCGCACTTCAGCCGGCAAGCCTCAGTCATCGCGCATTATTGAAGCCGCTGCGTCGCGCGCCATCGATGGGGCTCATGCAGAATTATGCGTCGGCCTTATCAGAGACGCTGACGGCATGGCGCGATACCACGGGCGGTGTCGGTGACATTCACGTCGCGACCTGGACGGGCCGCAGCGTGCCAATGGGAGCGGCGGTGCTTTCGCTCGGCACCAAGCCACCGCCCGATCGGTTCGACGATGACAGCATTCTTGAGGTATTGGCGAAAGCGCTCGAACGGGTCACCGCTTATTCACCGGATAGCCTTTTGACAATTCCCGATGTTGCAATCGTTGATGGCCCCATTGTATTTCTCATAAAGCCTCTGGTTTCGCGGTTCTGGATGCGGCGCTGCGCAATTGAGGATGCCAATCAGCTGGCCTTGCAATTGCAAGGCCTCACCAAACGTCAGGTCCGCGCATGACGCAATTGGCGGGCCTGATCGAAGATTCGCCTTGGGTCTATGTCGTGCGGCGCCCGCCGGCTTCGGACATTTTGAAGTATCTCGTGGAAAAGTGGCTGGAGTACGAGCAGCTATATTCCGGTGTCGGCCAACCGTTTTCCAACCGCAATGAGCCCGAGCTCACCGAAGGTCTTGCCGCCTATCTCGGTGAAAAATACGACGCTGGCCACCAGCCCTTCCACGGCGAGTTTTTTGCTGAACTTCGGCGCTACGATCTTTTGCCAGATGGCAAGCGGACGATCATCGGACGCTCGGATATCGAATGGCGGTTGTTCGGATCGCCGAATTTCACCGTTGAATTCAAGATTATCGGCGGCGGCAGGCCAGCCAAGGCCTATGTCGCAGATGGCATGATCCGCTTTGTCGATGGGCGGTACGGGCAACGGTCCACCGAGGGCGCAATGTGGGCATTCTTCCGACCCGGCTCTAAGGAAATTCCAGCGGATGTAGAGGCGCTGATTGACGCGCATATTGAGCCCCTGCGATGCCAAATCGAGAACGGCTTGCATCGGATCGCACCATCGATCGTTGCCCCTGGGACAGCTAGTTTTGATTCTCTCCATCTGCGCGAACCTCACGCGCCGATGATCCGATTGGCGCACGTCTTCGTCAATATATCTCCGCAGCAACCAGGTGTCTGACCAGCGATTGATGACGTCTGCAAGGGCCAGTTGAAATCGACCGACATGAAAACTGTTGAGCGAGCTGCGCTTTCGATTGATCCCGGTGACGATCCCTCCCTATTGTTGGCACATGACCCTAGAGCTCCTCGACAGACGCGTATCGGTTAGCATTGACGACCAGACGGTCGAGTTGCCTCTCAGCAGGCTGCGGCACCTGCCCTATCTCGTCCTTCTGGGTGAGCCTGGGTTGGGCAAGACCACCGCGCTTGAGTACGAGGCAGGGCAGGAAAGCGTGGAGGTCGTAACATGCCGAGAGGTCATGAACGGTATGGCGGTGGCAGGGGAATCGACCGTTTATCTGGATGCTCTTGACGAATACCGCTCCGGAGAAAACAGTAAAGACAAGCTTTTGCAACTCGCCCATATGATCGCCGAAAGCGATCTGCGGCGATGGCGTTTGTCGTGTCGGGTAGAAGACTGGCGCGCGACGGCCGATTTATCAGCAATGCGCAGAGCCGCACGCAACCAGCCAATCGCTGTTGCTCGTCTTCTTCCGCTGGAAGAAGACGAGGCCTTGGTCGTTCTCAAGGGACTAGGTGCGGGCGACCCGCAGGCCTTCGTTGACGAGGCCCGAACCCGTGGCGCCACCGCGTTTCTCGAAAGTCCGTTAAGTTTGCGTCTGCTGCACTCGGCCGTCGTCCTCGACGGGGTCTGGCCGCGCACACGGTTTGGTCTGTTTGATAGGGCAGTTCTCGCTCTCGCACACGAATACGATCCGGCGCGCGAGTACGATCCAAGGCCTGGGGTCGACGACATAATCGGCGCTGCGGAGTTGATGTGTTTTTATCTTCTTGTCACCGGCGGAAATGCACTTTGGCGGTCAAACGCACTGCCTATCGGCAAGGCCGACGGAGATTTTGTTCCTCTTCAGTCTTTGCCGGTCGCACAATCGCTGGCCAGATTTTCGTTGGACACGGCAATCTTTCGTGGCGAGGGGCAAAGCTTCGAACCTGCACATCGAACCATCGCCGAGTTTCTCGCCGGCCGCTTTTTGGCAAGAATCGTATTGGGCGTCGCGGGTGCTGAACGGTTCCCTCTTTGCCGCGCGGTCGCGTTGATTACGAGCCACGATCGCAAGGCGCCGAGCGAGCTGAGGGGTCTCTATGCGTGGTTTGCGGCCCATCTTTCGAAACTGGGAGATCCTCACGGCGCAGTTTCGTTGATTGAGCAGGATGCCGCAACCGTTCTTGCCTATGGTGACGCCGCGGCGTTTGCGACCGAAGGGCGCAAAGCGATCCTCCTTAACCTGGACCGGGACGATCCGTTTTTCCTGTCGTCGAGAGATCGGACAACTGTGATCGGCGGCTTGGCCGGGGATGACCTAGTCTCGGATTTCAGTTCGATACTCGCCCGCAAGGTGAACAGTCATTTGCAGGTGACAGTTTTACGGGCGCTGGAAGAAGGTCCGCCGATTAATGCCATGCAGGAAAAACTGCATCACCTCGTCCTTTCACCCGACCGTCCGGGCTGGCTACGAAGACGCGCTGCCCAGGCATGGCTGCGAGGCGGCCGTGACGGACAGGCCCTCCGCCGGCTGTATCAGGAGCTTACCTCTGCTTCCATCACCTACGACCAGGTTTCGCTCAGGGTCGATCTGCTCGCGGCGATGGCGCCCGAAGGGCGCAAACCCGAGGATGTTCGTCAACTTCTTCTCGATCTCAATCAATTGCCTTCCGATCGGGAGGATGGTGTGGAGGAGCGGGGCGCTTTGATGGCTTTAATGATCGAGCTGAAACAGTCACCGATCCCTGTCTTGTTCGACGCCCGGATCCTCGACCCGTCACCGGATGGGCGAGGTTCAAAAACCGAGGTTCGGCACTTCCTGCAACAGATCCTTTCTGCGGCGATCACTGCGCGTCCGGACCTTGATGCAAAACAGCTCTGGTCCTGGATCAGGAATATCCGCGAATATGAGTGGGATAGACTTGAAGATGAGCTTGTTCGGTCTATCGGCGCATGGATGGATCATGATCGCGACAAGCGCGAAGTCGAGTTTTTCTGCGCATTGATGGATGACAGTCCAGCCGATCAAGGGGCCTGGATGATCCCCAATCATTTTATCGGCGTCGTGCGGAGGCTTCCCACCCTAGCCCTGGTAGAAAGCCTTCTGGCGCTTGCGGAGCGGGAAAGCCAGCCGCCCCGTCGTCGCCGGCTCTTTGAGGTTGCGGCCTACGCTGCACGCACAGAAGCATTGTGGCCGGCCTTACAGCCGCGCATCGTTTCGGCGTTGAAACTGGAAAAGGGGTTCTCGGCTTTCATCAAATCCCTCCTCGCCAATCCCAACAGGGCGTGGGAAGTTGGCGAGAAGAAGCGGAAAAAGAAGGAGGAGGCGCAAACTGACGCCGCACGCGCGAGAAATATCGCCGAGCTTGGTTTAAAGGTAGAGGAAATCGCCTCTGGCCGAGCAGACCAATTCGGTGCTCTGAAATGGGCGTCGACCATTATCGGAACGCGGTCATTTCTAAAACGAAAAGGCCGCTGGTGGAGATCGAGCGTTTCACAGACGCGCGCATTACCGCAGCGATTGCCGAAGGCTTTTTACAGTTCGCGATTCACACTGACATCAAGGTGAAGAGCTGGGATCTCGGCAAAGCCAGGGCACAAAACGGTAGCTATGCTCAAGAATACGTTGTCGCAGCCGGCATTCATCAGGCCCTGTTGAAAGGCAGGGAACACGAGCTTGCGGGTTGTGCGCCAGTCATCGCAATTGTCGCGATCCGGCAGAACTATTTCAGCGGAGACGAATCGCCCAGCTTGGCGTCCTGGGCTTTGCGGACACTCGCCGAGAATGCTGAGGCAGGTGCCGAGGAACTGCTATCCTATTGGAATGCCGCTCTCGACGCCGGCGGTGCAGATCTCGACGGAATTCATTACCTGCTGTCGTCGACGGAACGAAACCTGGCTATCCTTGTCCTAACGGAACTACTCCTGGCGAAGCCGGATCTGCCCGCCCCCGCACTTAGACAGGCACTGGTTGGCTGCGCGAGCCTATTATCAGCCGGTGAGATGCTCGCTCTTGTCGAGCTTGCCCGTGTCGCCAATGTTGGCGAGGGAGCGAGAGCGCTGTGGAATTTTATCGACCTCGCACTTGATCCATTGCGTTTCGAGCTGGGTCATTCACGGGAGCTGCTTTCCGCAGCGTTGCTCGCTCCCGACGGCGAACTGGCGACTAAATTCAACGATCTTTGCCCAAATCTAGAGGAATTGGATCGCATCCGGATCAACGTGTTCGCGAACAATAATCCCGCAGAGGACAGGGATTGGGCGGAGCCTGGAAGTATCAGCCGGATCGTGAGGGGAGCAATAAACCGGCTGGGCGCTTCTTCCGACATGAGAGCAGGTGGTATTCTGAGGTCAGTGCTTTCTGGCACAGATCAGAGTTGGACGCCTTACGTCGTGCATGCGGCGGCCGAGCACGACAGGATCATGCGCGACAATCTGTTCACCGCTCCGTCCATAGGGGTTTTAAAAGCGTCCCTCGAGGGCGGGCCACCCGCCAATCCTGACGACCTCGTTGCCGTGGTGCTTGAGGAAATCGAGCGCTACCGAAGAACATTGCGGACGGGCACGGAAACGCCTTGGAAGAGTTATTGGAACACTGACAGATATGGCAACGCAACCGAACCGCGCATAGAGAACGAGTGTCGAGACAGGTTGCTGGAGTTGCTCCGCCCGCGGCTTGAGCGCTACGGCATCGCCGCCAGTCTCCCCGAGGCAAGACGAGCAGAAAACACCCGCGTCGATGTTCTACTGATCTCGCACGCCGGAAAAAACCTGCCCATCGAAGCGAAGCGGCATTTCAACGACGAGCTTTGGTCTGCACCTGTGGCTCAACTGAGCGGCTACGCCGCTGATGCGGGAGCATGCGGCTATGGAATCTATCTGGTTTTCTGGTTCGGCGCGGAATTTCCAGTTCCTGCCCGAAAGGACCAGAAGGAGCGTCCCTCAGATGCCAAGGGGCTTGAGAATATTCTGCTTGGGGATCTGCCACCGGCTTTGCGACAGCAAACATCAATCATTGTTCTGAATGTCGAGCGTGCGATAGCGCACCCTCCGATTTTGACGCCAGCTGCGAAGAAGAAAACGCAAGGCAAGGCCTCTGGCGCAGGCAACCGGCGATGACAGCATTCGGGTTACAATCGCGGTCCTGGGTATGCGACGGGGACAATGACTGCGATTTACGTCTGATCGGCGGGTTCATTGACCGCCGATCGACCCTCTCAACAGCGCCTTAGGTATCGACATGAAAAGTCTTCCGACACAAGATCATCGCGCAGGCTTACCGGCAATGCCGGCTGGGGATGTTCTACTGCGCGACCAGGCGATCTTGGGACGGCTTGAAGCGCTCAAGGCCAAGATTGTCACTTGGGCCACAAAGCATGATATGTGGAGCGACTCCGCCTTCAAAACACCGTTCGTTCATCGAAACGAAGCGCCATTTCTTGGCGAGGGTCTTCTGCTCGTATCGGACGGCGAACTTGTGTCGATGTTCAATAGCGAGCATCATGAGATGGACCGGTTGGAGGAGGAATTCCGGGCATTGTTGGAAGGCGAAGGCTTCTGGTACGAGCTGCAAAGCCGCACCTCGGCGCTAATCATCCCCAAAGACGAGGCGTTTCAGGCCGACCTCCTTAAGGTCTACCGTTGGAAATGGATTCAAAGCCTATCGAAACGCCGCCTCTATAGCCTGCACAGCGAAGTCTTCGAGTTCTTCGCGCGGGATCCCGACCGGCTGAAGCATCTCGGATGGCGTCAGTTTGAGGAATTCCTTGACGCGGTCTTCAAGAACCAGGGTTTTCACACGCAAATAGGGCCGGGAAGCGGCGATGGAGGCATCGATCACCGCCTTTATCAAAGCGAGGCGATACCCGAGATCGTCGCCGTCGTTCAAGCCAAGAACTACAAGAAAAAGCCTATTGGGCTGGAGGCTGTTGCGGCTCTCTGGGCTGTCGCGGCGGCGGCGCGAGCGCCAAATGCGATCCTGGCAACCACCTCGCGCTTTCTGCCGGGGGCGCAAGAGTTTGCTCGCAATGCCCGCCAAGACCTGAATCTTCCAAAACTCGAGCTCGCCGACCTTGGACGCATTCAGGAATGGTGCGCAACTATTTCGCGACAGCTGGAGGCCTATTTCGACGGCGGCGAGCTCTCTCTGCCCCCACTTCTTGCCAACCGTGGATCCACGCCACTCAGCGGTCGTATCGTGGTCGCAACTTGGGGCGTGGGTGTGCATCTCAACTCGTTTGCCGTCATTGAGGCGGACTATCCGCACGAAGTAATCCTGCGGTCCATCGGTCAGCGCCAGGTGTCCGGCGACGGTCAACAAGGCACCGAGATGCCGGACGAGAATGGCGCGTTGTTCCAACTCGATCCGGCCCGGTTTGTGGCTTACCGCAGTGAAAGTCAGGGGCGGGAACATTTCTGGGCCAACGGCAAGCTGTACGGGCTTTGGGACGGCACGCCGCAAGATTTCGATATGTTAGACTAGTTGTGACTGAGCCGCCGCAGCTAACCCTGCCCGCTATGCTGTTGCTCTGCACGTGCGCGCATGATCCTGTCTACAATGCTATCGTCGCTGAGAAGGATCGTCTCTGGATTGCCGAGCTGCGTGTACCGAATGGCATCGCACCTCGCAATAACTTTCTGCACGAGCGCTTGCGCAGCCCCTATCTCGAGTTCGCGAAGTTTTGCGATCCTCTCGACCAGATTTATAAACCAGTTGGAATCATGACCGTTGATCTCAATATTCGCTTTGCCCTGGAGTGCTTTATACGCTGCGCTGCCTGGGAATCCGACGGTTGCCATGATGATCTCGGTCGCAAGCGACATCCGCAACATACCCGAAACGACTTCTGTCCATGTCACCGATCGCTCATAAGCCTTGATTGCAGCGGGAATGAATTCAGCAACCCGATGCATTAGCCGGGCAACGAACATTGCGGAGCGGGGCCCGTCGACCGGGAGGAACGTTCCAAGCACGGTGCGCGCTCCAAGCGCGATAAAGCCGTTTCCGACAGTCGCATGACTCGTCGCATCAATGCCTTGGGTGTCGCATGCGCTGAGGATGACGATTGGTGGGCATCGGATCTCACCTCTCAAACTCCAGACATCGAGCTGTTGGCGGCCGATTACGATTGTGCTGATGGGCGTATCGGCATTGGCAGCACCATGCCCATCGAAAATCAAAATCTGACCATCGAACTCATTCAGCGCGGAAACGAACTGCTCGACGGTCGAAACGCGGACTTGCGTGAGATCAATAACGGCCTCCCAGGATGATCGAACTGCTTCGAGAGCATCAGTCAGAACGTTTTTCAGGGGGTCATTTTCCTCGAACGAACTGACGATGAGCACCTTGCGAAGTGCCTCGGGCGGGATCGACATGGGCTGTGCAGGAAGCAATTCGCCCATCATGACGTTCCCAGGCGTAACTGCTATCCGCGAACAATCGCGGACAAACGATAGTGGAAGGCCGTTGATTGGCAGCCACTCGATCGGTGCATCTGAGATTATTTTTATCGGACCGCTGGTTCTGGAGATGAATTCAATTCTCTCGTCACCCACCGCCGACCGCAATTGTTCCTGGATATCTGTGAAGAGACGGGTCGCCTTTCGGCGGGCTTCATATCGATCTGCACGGACATTCCTTGCGTAGGCGGACAGTGATGCAAAAACATGGTTGACGCCCGGCGACAACCTGACGACCGGCGAGGTCGTCTGCGCGGCAAGAAGGCCCACACCGAATGTTTGCGTTAGAAGTTCGTCCGACCTGATCCCAGTTACAACCTTGCCCTCCTTGGAATCCGTCAAAAAGTTCATGTTCTCACGATTAACCGAGGGACGTAGAAGCTTCTGCTGCTGGAAATATCGGAACACTTTTCGAAAGGCAGCTCCCTCTGGGGTGTTTCCCGCCACGCGTCGATAGCTCATGCGGAAAAGAGCAGGCTCAAAGAGAATGACGCCAGGAGCTGGCGCCCCTAAGGCGAAAACGTCATGGTCGCCGATCCCTCGTCTCAGCAAGGCAACACTTACCGCGCTCTCGAGAATTGCAGTCGTGTACTCTTCCTCCGTCTCGGCGGCGAAAGGTGCACTTTCTTTCAGCGTATAACCGAGACGAGCCAATGCCATATGGTTCGGAATGGTGACGTTGTGTCCTTTGACCTCATAGTCCTCCAACGGCACGTCCGGCCATTTCCAATCGGCAGCTGCGCGCGCGACAAGGTCTTTCTGACCCTCGTTGAGCCGACCTACCTCTTCTTCAAGACGTCCGAGGCAATAGCTCCTCAGACATCCAAGATCAAAATTTTCCACTGATAGGCCTTTGCCCTCCACGACGGTGACATGGAGTGCTTTCGAACCGTTTTTCTGCTGCCATTCGTCGATCCGCGCCGCCACGGCCGGTTCACCCGAAAACAGCACGCAACAGGGCGGAAGCTCCGCTGTCGACAGGCCCTCCAAAGCCGAAACTGTCAACGGCAACCACATCAGCGGTCGTAGGCCGGCAATCCGCTGTATTGCTATCTGCTCGGGAGAGCTCGCCCGTTCGCTGATGTCGCCGGGCATCGTACAAAGTCCACGCATAGCCCAGTGAAGAGGAAACCAACTTTTTCCAAACCCCTGAAAGGGCGACATGTCGTTCCAATCATCCTCCCCCATGATCAGGAAGTAATAAATTCGCAGGGGATCGGCCCACAGTTGCATTGTCGCGCCTCTCAATCAGTTTAATCTCGGTTTGATATACACTTCTAGGACATAGTTCTGCGCTTAGATTTGATTTGCCGTCTTATCGTCCAATGACAATGCGGATAAATGCGACAAACCACCTCAGAGATTCTCATATTTCAATGTCAAATTTCGACGGAATGGCCGTATTCTCATGAGTGACTGCCACGCGACAGTGCAACACCGACGGTGGTCCTCTTCGCGATTTCAGTGTCCCTAAGTTGCAAGTTAAATTCAGCGCGCTAGAATAAGATTCGAAGCTTTAAATACAGGCCCGTCAACTGAGAAGGATGAGCGTTGACCCAAACCATCTCACGATATCTCGTAGAGCGGCATTCGAGTGTGGGGCTGGACCATTGCCTCGAAATGGTGATCGCCTTTCAAACCGCCTTTTCAAATCCGATATCTTCAAATCCGAGGAAACTGGCCGCCGACAGGCTAAGCACCCGGGTCGAGTACTTGTTGTCGGAAGTCAGGGAACTTGAGGCAGCTGATTCAATCGAAGCCCAAAGCGACGCGCTGGCCGACCTGATCTATTTTGCGCTCGGTGCATTTGCCGAGATGGGGATAAAGCCGCAACGCGTGTTCGAAATAGTACACTCCGCCAACATGTCGAAGCGGTTTCCTGACGGTTCTGTGAGACATCTTCCGATCAATGGCAAGGTCGCGAAGCCTGCCGAATGGGTCGGTCCGGAGGACGCAATATTGGAAGAGATCAAACGTCAGACGAACAAATCCATCGACAGGGCGTGAGTTTTTGCGGGGGGAATGCTTGGATTTTCATAGTACTTACTTTTTTGATGTCCAAGCAGGGGGATTTCAAAGGGAGCGCTACCGCGATGTTTTGGAGAAGAGTGCTCAGTCGCTCGCGCTCAGGCACAACGTTTCGATTTCCTGTCTTCATCCTTTCGGCTTTGAGCTGATTGAAGGCTTGGATCTAAAAGACCGCAACCTTAAGCGGTTTTATGTTTATCTCTACACCGAGACTCCGGTACAGCCGAATGCCGTCGAGGAGGAGTTTCTGGACATCGTTCTGAGTTTTTTTGCTGAGCATGATCCAAAATTTCAAGAGAGCTTTGCGGTCGCCGCCGCACGCTCGGGCTTGCATCGAAAGCTTATCGCCACGCGCAAGACTTGGGAACCGAACGACAGATTGTTGGTGGCGGAAATCCGTCAGACATCGCAGAGACCACTTCAGGACTATGCGGACTATCTCATTGCCTGTTTGTGGGCGTTTTCCGAGGGCACTATCCCAGAGATCGAACGGTTTAGCCTGCGGAGTATGGCGCGGACTCGCGTCTTCCAGATCTTTTTCATCGTTTACCAGACGTTGTTTCGACTGGGCTTCAGGCTGCCAGCGCTCGCTCCGGAACAACGACGCCTGTTGGCGGCGCACCGATCCTATCCTCATTTTTACTACGACGAGGGTTTCAAAGACCCACCGAGTGCCGACGAGGAGGCCCTTTTCGAATATATCCTCGGCGCCATAAGTGATATCCGTTCAGAGTTGACGTCTGGAGGCTCCGTGCTCACCAGAAGTGTGAAAGCGTTCCACGGTGCTGCGACCTTGGCGTTCGATATCAGCGAGCCACACCACCGAGCTATTTCCGCTGCCATCGCTCATTCTTACAACACATTTTGGCGGGCCCCTTAATGCCGGAGGATCTTCCGAACCTCTCGCTAAATTTCTTGAACCCCGAGAGCAGGCGGATTGCCAAACTGTACGACCGATGGCGTCTGCAACAGGAGAAGCATCGAGATTTTCTCTGCAAGTTGTTGAATATCCATGTTTTGTGGTGCGGCGAATTCTGTATCACCCAACCGGGGGTGGTTTTTGAATGCGCCATCGCTGAAGCAGCCTTACATCAGAAGAAGGAGTTTTTGACTGCCCGCCTAATCAGGGTGCCGATGAAGGGGATGGATATCGAGAAATTTCTGATCGAGCGACGGCAGGAATACTCGACTATGAAGGGCTATTTCCCAGATCTGTTTGAGAACAGAGACTTCCTGCTTCCGGAGGTCGCGGACGCGGTCATTCCAAAACTGACTTCCACAGGGGCGAATATTGCTTCGAATTGGGAGCGTCTTTTTGAAAAGCCCGAGGAATTGGTTCTTCCACGATGGAGCACTGTTGAAGATGTCGATAAGCTCAAGCGCATTGCTCCACTGACCAATGGCCTCATCGAGCGGGGCCAGCCGTTGACGTGGCCGGAACTGCGAAAGTCGATCGAAGATACCGTGCCGGGAGCCTATCTGGAAACCTCACAATGGTGGTTGCAGCATCTATACCTTGGCGATTACAGCACAAATCACGACTTGAAGGTGATCACGCACCTGCCGCAAGTGCTTCCCTATATTGGCTATCTTCTTCGTGATCCGCGCAATGACTATGAACTGATACGCGATGTGATGAATTTCTGGAACTTGTTCCAAATCATCGAGGCCTTGCCAGATAGTCGCATAATCCAGATCCGAGCCGGCGCTGGATTCGCGCGCTTCAGGGCGGTTTTCGATGACATCGCCCGGACGAGTGGGAAGATCGTGACAACGAAAAACGCATTCGCCCGGCTGCACGGAAGAATTCCTATCAGTGAGACAAAAGACGTCACCAAACTGCTGACATCAGCACGGCCAATCCAGATTGAGAAAGGGATAGGACAGCTGAATCGCTTGTTCGGCTTGATTGCGGACGAAGGTGAGAAGCTCCTATCACAGGACGTTTCTGAAGCACCAAAAAAAACTGCCAATGATAAGCGAAGCATGATCGTCAAATCGCAGCAACTTGACCTATTATCAAAGGAGAAAAATGTGGACAAAAAGACAGTTTTCATAGGCCACGGACGGTCACCCGTTTGGAAAGACCTGAAGCTTTATTTGAACGACAGGCTCAAATTGCATGCGGAGGAATTCGATTCCGTTTCAATCGCCGGCACGACAACAGTCGAGCGTCTGGAGAATATGCTGGAGAACGCCAGCTTCGCTTTTCTGGTGATGACCGCTGAAGATTTGGACGCGGCTGGAAACATGCACGCGCGCGAAAATGTCGTCCACGAGGTTGGACTGTTTCAGGGAAAACTGGGGTTCAAGAAGGCGATCGTTATGCTCGAAGAAGGATGTAACGAATTCAGCAACATAACGGGCTTGGGTCAGATCCGCTTTCCCAAAGGCAACCTCGAATCCGCGAAAGACAGGATCCGACACGCTCTCGAGCAGGCCGGACTGATCTAGAAGGATTTTACACCTCGTCCCTTTCCGTGTCGTCGCCTTCCGAGGCGGCGATCTCGCTTTAAGCGGCATGTCTTCAGAGCTGTTCGGCGAAGTTTCTCCATGCCGAAGGTCGAGAGGAAGTGCGGCGTCGTCACTTATGTATAAGGCGCGCGCCGGGCATTGAAGTGTACAGCGCTACCCAGAGCCGGTGTAGTCTAGGCGGCTGACTAGATAATTCCCCATGCCCGAAACCTCCCCCTCCCCGTCATCTCGCGCAGGCCCAGCTCCAAAACAATCCGCCGCGCCGCCTGCGGCGTCACCTCGAGCGCCTTCGCCACCATGCCGGCCGACACGAGCGGTTTTGCCATCACCAGCTCGACCAGCTTCGGCAGTTTTGAAGACGTCCGGCGTCCGTCCAGCTTTCGCTCCATCAGTGTTCGTGCGAGCGCCAGACGATCGTGCTCCTTCAGCCCGATCTCGGCAGCCGCGATCAGACCGTGGGCGATGGCGAGCAGCCGGGTCTCGCGATGGCGATGGCGGCGCCGGTCGACGGGAATGGTTTTGAGGCCGAGATTGATGGCGGCGAGATGAGCGCCGGTGGTAACGCCGGCCTGGCGCAATATCGACGCGGCCAGCAGCCGGCCGAGCCAGGGCGCGTGCTGAAGGACGGAAAGTTCGTTCCAGGCATCAAGGGCGACGATCGCCTGCAGCACCGCCGGCAGGTTTTCAGCCTGCCGTAACACGCCGCGCCATTCGTCGAGCCGGGCATCCTCGTCCCAGTCGAGATCATAGATTATCGGATCTTTTTCTTGGCCGCCGCCACGGCCGGGCCGCCTTGCGTTCTCGATCGCCGCCTCGGATCGAGCCAGCACCGCATCAATGGCGGCGTAGTCAACACCTGGAAGGTTCTCGACGTCGTCGACATCTTCGCCCTCCCCTTCCGGATCCAACGCGTCCGCGCGCCGAATGTCGTCGTCCATTTCTCCGTCGTCGGCATCGCCGGACGTAATCTCTGCGGTTTTTCGCAGGGTGCGAATGCCATCGGCGGACAGCGCCCAGGCGGGCAGTGGGGCGGCAATGCGCCGGCGGGTGCGCAGCACGTCGCGGGCGATTGTCAGCTCGTGCGTGGGTGTGCGAATATCTTTTGTGGCGTCATGGAGGACGAGGTCTTCGAGATGGACGAGTTCTCCGTCGATCCACAGCGAGGCACAGGCGTCGGTGAATTGGGATCGCTCAAGGAAGCCCTGGCCGACCGGCGAGCGGGCGATGCGCTCGTCCAGACGCGTCAGGGCGATCCCGGCGTCGAACGCCGGCTGCATCAGGGCTGTCATGCCGATTTTCGCGAGATCGTAAGCCATTGAAATCATGGTAAATGATTTGTCAAAGGAACTCTATATCAATATTGTGGTTCCTCACATGGTATGATTGGTGGTTGGCGGCTTAACCATCGATAACAAGCGTTTATCGATGGTAGTTGATCTGGGGTCGCAAATCAGCAAGAATCGCAGCTAATCACGGCCCGGGAGGCCGCCGAATCCCGCGAATTTTGGAACGTCATTGCCGAAACCAAAAAGATCACTGACTGCCGTCGAGCGTCGCGCTGAAGAACTCGACACCATCGCAGCTGTCCTGCCAATGGAGCGGCGCGACGAGCTCGCCGAGTTGCTGACCGACCACGATGTAGAAACGCTGCGCCACCTCGTCAACGAGGGCATGGGCGACAACACCCTTCGTGCGTTAACCTCGGACCTCGCCTATCTCGAAGCCTGGGGACTGGCGGCGACCGGAAAGTCGCTGCCATGGCCGGCGCCCGAGGCGCTGCTTCTGAAGTTTGTCGCGCATCACCTCTGGGATCCAGAGCGTCGCGTAACCGATCCCGATCACGGTATGCCGGCCGACGTCGACGAAAACCTTCGAAGCCAGGGTTTCCTCAAATCCCTGGGCCCGCACGCACCATCAACGGTGCGCCGGCGGCTGGCGAACTGGTCGACGCTGACCAAATGGCGCGGCCTCGACGGTGCATTTGGCTCCCCGTCTGTGAAGACGGCCATCCGCCTCGCCGTGCGCGCCGTCCCCCGGACCCGGCGTGGCAAGAGCGCCAAGGCGGTGACCGGCGCCGTCCTGGCAAAACTGCTGGCAACCTGCGCGACCGATAGCCTGCGTGATCTTCGTGACCGCGCGATCCTGATGGTCGCCTTCGCCTCCGGCGGCCGCAGGCGCAGCGAGATCGCCGGGCTGCGCCAAGAACAGCTGACCATCGAGACTCCGATCGAGATGCCGGACGCCCCTCCCCTCCCCTCGGTCGCCATCCATCTCGGCCGCACCAAGACGACGACCGGTGAGCAGGATGACGTGGTCTATCTCACCGGCCGTCCAGTGGACGCACTTAACGCTTGGATGATGGCCGCCAAGATCGACAAGGGCAGCATTTTCCGGGCGATTGGTCGATGGGGAACGGTGTCAAGGCGGGCGCTTGATCCGCAGTCGGTCAATGCGATCTTGAAGCAGCGAGCAGAGATGGCGGGGTTGGATGCGGGAGATTTTTCTGCGCACGGTCTGCGATCTGGTTATCTGACCGAGGCCGCCAACCGCGGTATTCCCCTCCCGGAGGCAATGGAGCAGTCGCGACATCGCTCGCTGCAGCAGGCTGCCGGGTACTACAATAGCGCCACGAGGAGGAGCGGCCGCGCAGCACGAATGCTGTAACACGTCGGACACGCTCGTGTCTCATTGGAAGAGCACGCGACAGAGTCCCAATTGTTTGAACTCCACTGGTCCGGCTGTCATACCATAACCAAAGAGATGGGCTCCGGCGCGGTGGCGCCCGCCCTGCCCTTGCCCAGCTTCTGCGCAACATCAGCGCCGATGATAGCTCGTAGTCGTGCAGCTTGATCGCATTGCACTGTCTGAAAGCCGCCTGCTTGCAGGGATCAACGATCTAGCCACGAGGAATACGGATTTTCGTTCGCGATGTGATCCGATCGAACAAAGTCAGGCGCCAAGGCTGCGAATGCGAAGAGTCGGCTGCCCGATAACCCTTGCAGCTGGAAAGCGCCCGGAGGCGCCAGCCATGATGAACGCGGTGCAAAAATCCGCCTATGACGACCGCGTTCAGGCTTAGCCTGGCCAATGGCTTCCGATGGTTCGGCGCATACGCCCGGTTAACACCTGGGATGACATTGCCCGGCGTAATAAACCCAGCGGGTCCCGTAGGGGACGCCAGAGCGCTTTCGTCGTGCGCTGAAGTGGATGGTCACCGACCATGTGGCCCGTCGACGGGGCTTTGCAAGTCCCCTCCCGCTTCCTGGTGGCGACAGGGAGCTTGGTTCGACCAACACAGGCGCGGCCTCAGCTGACTGCATTACCAACATCCGCGAAAAGCGGTTCAAGTCTTTGTCCCACCCCAAAACTGCACACCCGTCCGGAGAGATTGTGCCTTGGGAACGCTTCGCTGTCTCGACGATAACCGCCGGGAATTCCGGAAGCTCGTCCATGAGACCCAAGCCCCGCTCGCCCGACTCGATCAAAGCGAAGGCGTGCTGAGCTGCTTCGATGTCCAGCGCCATGCCATTCATGAACCAAACGGTTCCAATCTGAACATCAGGTGCTCTTTCCCGTCGACGACTATGGGTACCCACTCGTCGTCTTCTCTGACGATCCATGCTCGGCCAAGCCAGTCATCCATGGTAATCTTCTGCTCTGAGGGTCTCCAGTCGTGACCGCACGCCGCCTCTCGAACGCCAGGTCCACACCACCGAGCCGCGACACCGCAGTAGATGCCGAACCGCACTTTCGCGTATGAGAATGGTCCGAAGGGTTCCCGTCACGACCCGCAACCGGATCCGAACTCAAGGTGTGGTCTACCAATATCTCGGCCTTCGTCACTGACTGATCCAGCCGCCCATGGCTTAGCCACGCGACGCAATCTGCAACCCGATATTGTGGCCAGATATAGCTCGACTGCTCGTGATATCTGTCCCGGGCAATATAGCATCACAAAGTTGGGCCGGGGTGCACGATGTTTCAGTGTTTTTTGTGTTCGGCCAACGATTAAGCGGCGGCTCCTCGCGACATGGCCATTGCTCTGCTCGACGTTCTACTGCTTGTCCCTCGCCTTCACTTTGCCTCAGGTTCCCGCCCAAAATCCCCCTTCAAAGCCAATAACGCCCTGTATTAAAAGAGGAAATTACGAAAAAAAACGGCTGACAAGTCTCGTTCACTCCGATGTCGCATACGGAGCCGGATTTTCCCATACTTATACGCAGACTTTCTGACGCCGACTCTTTGGCCTTCCCAAAACGCAGTGAAGCTGAATCATTGGTGCAGAGTTGGAGGTCTGCGCTGCGATCAGGGATTTCACTCCGGGCGGATTTTAATGGAGACGGGTTGTGGCGACTGGCACGGCAGACGAAGGATGCTACTCAGGCGCGACGCCTGTTGGCGTTCGCCCTCGATCTACGAGGGAGGCTCGAGTTCCGATGCCGCCCGCCTCTGCAATGTGACGCTCCAGTCCGGGACAGGGTCATGCGCTTCACTGAACGCTAATCCCAAGGCCTGATCAATGGCAGAGCTCCTGGTCAGCAGTCGCGGTTGGACGATCCGCAGCGTGCGGCCCATGGGCTATCACAACCTGGCTATCCGGCCCAAACATCATGCGCATGGCCCTCACGCCATGGAGGATTTTTAAAAAAGCTTCCCCGCCGCGGTGGCATAGATTGCCTCTGGAGCGGCCAGAGGAAAACGCATAGAAATTTGGTTCAGGATAAGGCTACTATCGGGCAAACGAACACGATTACCGAGCCGATGGGCCAGGCATGGATCACGGCCTTCATCTTCGGCGCGATCTGCCCGGATCTCGGCAATGCGGCGGCGTTGGTCATGCCATGCTGCGACACCTATGCAATCACCTAGCATCTGGCCTAAATTGCCCATCACGTCGCGGATAGCGCCCATGCCATCCTCATCATGGATCAGGCAGGCTGGCACATGTCCAACAATCTCGTCGTGCCCGAATACATCACCATCCTGCCATTGCCCCCGAAATTGCCGGAGCTTAACCCGGTTGAAAACCTTTGGCATTTCATGCGCGACAACTAGATCTCAAACCGAATTTTCAAATCTTACGACGACATCGTCGATCATTGCTGTGATGCCTGGCGAAAGCTCGAAAGCCAGCCTTGGCGCCTCATGTCCATCGGACGCGGGGAATGGGCGAATGGGTTCTGATCAGTGAGAGGCCGTATTAGTCGTCGACAGCGCAGTGCCGCGACTAGGCGGTTCTTTGCTTTCCATCGTCATTCACCTTCATAAGAGCCATCAGCATTGGTCCGAGCGAAAACTCCCCTCTTTGAGACCGCTTGGTCAAATCCCGCAGATAGCCGCCAGCAGACGTTATGAAATTCGACCGTTCAAGTATGCAAGCGATAGCTACCGCTGCATTCTCTGGCCCCATCGTGCTGCAGGCATCCTCATAGGCTGACGGGCTGACACCAAGCATTGAACGCACCACGACCGCCGCTGTCATGAGCTCGCGCCAGTGTCCAATGCGGCCGCCAGGCGCATAATCAGCAATCTGCGGGCAAGCTCGGAGAACCATTCCAAGCGGGAAGGCCTTGATCGGTCCGGGTTTGACCTTCGGACGGACCTCGATGACCCTCTGTCTATGAGATTCTTGCGCCGAGTTTGCGCCCTGCTCATTTCGAGAGCGTGGTTCAAGTTCATTTATAGATTCGGTATTTGAATTCTGTATGTGCCGGTCATTGTGCCCTGCATTGCCATGCATATTTCCAGTTTTAAACTGCGTTTCCAGGATGTTGAGCACCTCTTCCCGAAGGAGGCCCATTTCTTCGAGCGTCGTTTCGATCTGCGCCCTGTCCGGATAGCGCGGAAGCCGAGCAAGAATACTGACATAAGCAGCTTCAACCTGTGCCCAGTCTCCCGCGGCACCCTCTAACATTGCCGCAGAGATCAACTTTCGCACATCGCGCCGGCAGATCGTGAGGTCTTCTTTCGCACGACGGAAAAGAGTGCGTTCTGCTGCAACGTCCTGCGCCATCAGCGCGAGCTCCCTGGCACGAGCCAGGAGGGGGGTCAGGTCGAATCCGTAGGCCTGTTCCACCTCGCCCTCGCGGTTCCGGTGGGCATAGCGTTTGCCGTTTGGACTGTCGCGGCGTAGAATAAGCCTAGCTTCAACAAGTGCCGCGAGCTGCCGCCGAAGTGTGCTTTCTGTAATCCCATGAGCCCGCACAGACAGCTGGGCGTTGGAAGGGAAAACGACCAGCCCGTGGCTCGGGTCCAGTTCGGAATTTGGGTAGAACGTCAAGAGTGCATCTAGGACGGCCAGTGCTCTGTCCTGAACTCTGAGGCGTTCCCGTGCCTCGCACACGTCACGAAACACTTTCCACTTTTCAATCCGCGCGCCGTGATCCGGATTTTCGATCGCCATCTGGCCTTTGACCAAGGCAAGCGACGTCGGCCGCCGCCCGAAGGGCGTCGTTATATGTCCCGTCTGCATTTTTTCTCTCACCTTTCTTGAGGCAAAAGAAATACGCTCACCAAATCGGCGCCAAGACTCTTGACTGTGATTCCGGGAAATGCGATTCTCGATCCTGCTAGAGATGACGAGAGAGGCTTCCACGGTTTACCGTTCGGGGGCCTTTTTCTTTTGCGGTTCAGTCTCCGTTTTGCGTTTTAGATCCTTTGTACTCTTCGTACAAACGACCCATATGAGAAGAAAGCCATTCACTGAATGGCTTGGCTTCAACATTTGAAAGCTCGATGGCTACCTTCTTCGCCTTCGAATTCATCACGAAATTCAGGGAGTGATCGTTCGAAGTCCAGTCCCGGACGAGGGCATCGACCTTCGGTTTCTTTGCAGCTGACTTGGACTTGTACCGCTTCAAGTAGTCATGGAGTGCATCGAACCGGTCGCCTTCAGAAAGCTTGTGAAGTTCGGGAGACGCCGAATACTCAGTGGCCACCTTCGACAGGGCAGGGGCTAGGACCAGTTGGCGAAGGCTGAGCCACCGGTCGCGCCCAATTTTCTTGGATGCGCCTAGCGCAGTGATTACTGGTGCTGGGACCGCATCAACGACTGCAAGCATCTTGGAGAGCATCGCCTCATCGATAGCAAGCGATGATCGGACAACATCCTTTGTCATTCCCGACGCAATCAGGTTTTGAGCGAAGTAGGCGCGCTCTATGAAAGACAGGTTCGAGCGGGCTGCATTCTCCTGCCCCTGCACAATCGCGGAAGTGATGTCGTCAAGCTTCTTGACGATTGCCTTGACCGAGATTCCCAGCTCGCGTGCGACTCTCAGGCGACGATGACCGAACACGACCATATATCGCTTGGCATCCGCCGAACTCGGACGAACAAGGATAGGCGTCGTCTGTCCTGATTCCTTTATGGCCTGGAGCAGCTCCTGAAATTCCTCGCCTTCGTCGGACAAACGATCGGCAACGAAGGAGACATCGATCAATCGCGGATCAAGATCCACGATCACCTCGCCTTCCATGAGCTTCTTAGTGTTCTCTGCCATGTCCTCGATGGAACGAACAACGGTCTTAGCAGCTCCTGTCATGCCATACCCGGGCTTGGTAGGTGTCTGATTTGCCGAGATCGATTCCATATCGAGCTTCGCGAATGGATTTTCACGAGACATGAAGAGCCTCCGAGCCTTCCGTCAACACCAATAAGGCATTGACTCTGCTTCCAAAAACGCCGAAAAAAACGGCTGACAAGTCACTCATTTCCGCCCCCAAACCCCGTGGATGAGCTCAACGATTTCCGCGTTCGCGGCGTTCAGGCTTTCCCTAGCCCTGTCGTAGGTCGCTCGGACGAACTCGCCGCGCTCTACCTCATACAAAGTCTGTTTCTTGATCGAAGCATCGGAGATCGCGGTCGACTTCAGGACATGGTTTCTCAGCATTTGCTGTGCGAACATCGATTGCATGAACCCGACCATCTGCGCCTGCGGGATATCGGTGGGCTCAAATCGTGTTATGAGGTAGCGGAACCACTGAACACGCATTTCCGCGCCGGCCTCCGCGACAGGCCCCATAATTCCGCCGAGCATCATGAGAAACTGGCTCATAGACATGATGTCCAGCATCTGAGGATGGATGGTAATAAGGATCCCCGTGGAAGCCATGAGCGCAGTAATCGTAAGGTAGCCCAATTGTGGAGGGCAATCGATCACAACGACATCGTACTTGTCATCGACCTGCTTTAAGGCACTGACGATCCGCATATAGAACAGTCGCCCGTCCTCTCCCTTTTTGGAGGAGATCGCCAGTGGCACGTCATATTCGTATTCCTGCAGAACGAGGTTGGCTGGCACGATATCCAAGCCTGGAATATTGGTTGGCTGGATGACTTCGCCGATTGACTTGCGGTCGTCGTCGAAGCGAAGAGCTTCATAGAGAGATGCCGTATCATCAAGTTCCGGTTGGATCCCGAAAAGAGAAGTCAGGGATGCCTGCGGATCGAGGTCGACCGCAAGCACCCGATGGCCGGTGAGAGCCAGATATTGCGCCAGATGCGCGGCTGTTGTCGTCTTCCCGCTCCCACCCTTGAAGTTCACGACCGATACGACCTGCATCGGCTCGCCCTCCCGCCGCTTGGGGACATAAAATCTCTTGTCCGATTTCTTGTTAGCCTCGAGATAATCGCGAAGCTGGAGCATCTGGTCGGCCGTATAGTATCGGCGCCCACCGATCGATTCTATCTCGGGCCCCTTGCCATCGGCGTGGATCTGCCTGAGATGGGTCTGAGTTACCCCCATGAAGTCGGCGACTTCCGCAAGCTGAAATTTCCGCAGTCCCTTACGGGCGTCAGGCGGGTACTGCTGGCTGCGCAACATGTGCAACGCACTTGAGATCTTCGCCCCTTGCTGTGCGATCTCAACATCAAATCTGTTGGGCAACGTATTGCTCATTTCGCGAACTATTCCCCGGGTTTCGTCACTTTCGAAAAAATGACTTCGGCACGATCATTTGCGAAACTATCTCCCGATTCCCGGCAAGCCGCAAGACATTTAAGGTTAACAAGAAGTTAACGCAGTCGCTTAGAATTTTATGGATCCCTCGATTCATCCATACGGATCCACGACTTAGATGATCTATCTTCGTTCGCGATACCCAGCCCGAAAATGCTGCCAATCCATATCGTCCACACTTTCTTCAATGCGTTCGCAGGACTAAACCCCGATTCGATGCAAACGCGTAGGTGCAGATCTGCATATAGCCACACGCGATTCGTGATGATTTCTGTGTGCCGGGTTCGATTCTCGGAGTGGAAGCATGCACATCACAGTCGTTTCGCCAGCTCACTATGAGCGGCAGTCAGAGTTGCTCACGCAGATGCATCGGCTTCGGGCAAAGGTCTTCGGATCGCGCATGGGCTGGGACGTGACCGTCAGCAGTGGCAAAGAGCGTGATCAATTCGACGATCTTAACCCGTCCTACGTATTGGCCGTCGATGATGATCACCGGGTCGCAGGCTGCGCCCGCCTTCTGCCTGCCTCGGGGCCTACAATGCTTGCGGACATGTTTCCGCAGTTGCTAGCCAGCGACTCACCTATTGCTCACGCGGCAACGGTCGAAAGTTCGCGCTTTTGCGTGGACACCAGCTTGGAAATGGGTAGGGGAGGCGGCCAGCTACACCTTGCTACGCTGACCATGTTCGCCGGTATTGTCGAGTGGTCGATGGCCAACGGCTACAACGAGATCATCACGGCCACTGACCTTCGCTTCGAGCGCATCCTGAAACGCGCCGGCTGGCCGATGACCCGCCTCGGTGAACCGACACCCATTGGCGACACGCAAGCAGTCGCCGGAAGCTTGCCTGCGGATCAGCCGAGCTTCGACCGACTGCGGCCCATCGGATATCGCTCCGACATCGTTCCGACAGCGAGTGCCGCGACGCGGAGAGTGGCGTGACCCAGTTGCTCTCCCATTCCCGCCTCGTTCGCAAACTCCAGGACGCACTCGGCGATCGGCTGTGTGTCGCGCTCGACGATGCCAGCGTTGTCGAGATCATGTTGAACCCGGATGGCCGCTTGTTCATCGAACGGCTAGGCCACGGGATCGCACCCGCCGGTGAAATGACTTCGGCGGCCGCCGAAGTGGTCATCGGCAGCGTTGCCCACGCGCTTCAGTCAGAAGCCGATCACGAACAGCCGATCATATCCGGTGAACTGCCGATCGGCGGCCACCGCTTCGAGGGCCTGCTACCGCCCGTCGTCTCCGCACCAACCTTCACCATTCGGCGCCGCGCCTCGCGCCTGATCCCGCTCGACGATTACGTTAAGGCAAGGGTTATGACAGAAGCGCAGGCGTCGGTGCTTAGGAGCGCAATCGCCAATCGGCTGAACATTGTCATCTCTGGCGGCACGGGGTCGGGCAAGACAACACTTGCTAACGCGGTCATCGCCGAGATCGTGGCGACTGCGCCCGAAGACCGCATGGTGATCCTCGAAGACACGGCCGAGATCCAGTGCAACGCAGAAAACGCCGTGTCGCTTCACACCAGCGACAGCGTCGACATGGCGAAGCTTCTGAAAAGCACGATGCGCCTGCGACCCGACCGCATTATCGTCGGAGAAGTCCGCGATGGCGCCGCTCTCACTCTGCTGAAGGCCTGGAACACCGGTCATCCGGGCGGAGTGACGACGGTGCATTCGAACACGGCCATGTCTGCCTTGCGCCGCCTCGAGCAACTGACGGCGGAAGCAAGCCAGCAGCCGATGCACGAGGTGATCGGCGAGGCCGTCGATCTCGTCGTCTCGATCGAGCGGACCGGTCGCGGCCGGCGTGTGCGCGACGTCATCAACGTCGAGGGGTTCAAAGCCGGAGCCTATCAGACCGAACATTATGCCCAGATCGATGAGGATAGCCATGCAGCGTAAGCATCATCACGTACTTACCAGCGCCATCGCCTTCACCGCGGCCATCGTTATGGCGGCGCCGGCGCTCGCATCGTCGGGCGGTGGCGGACTGCCGTGGGAGTCGCCGCTTCAGCAGATCCAGCAGTCGATTACGGGCCCGGTGGCCGGCTTCATCGCGCTGGCGGCTGTGGCGATCGCAGGCGGCATGCTGATCTTCGGCGGTGAACTCAACGATTTCGCGCGACGGCTTTGCTACATCGCACTGGTTGGCGGCGTTCTGCTGGGCGCAACCCAGATCGTCGGCCTGTTCGGCGCAACGGGTGCCACGATCGGGAGCATCGAACCAGCGGGCCGCACTCATTCCATCGCAAAATCTGACTTCTCTTCGAGGGCAGGGGAGGGGGCTCATGGCTGACACCGGCTCCAACCTTGCTCGTTCCCGAATCCATCGCGCCCTCTCGCGCCCCAATCTACTGATGGGGGCCGACCGGGAGCTGGTGCTCCTGAGCGGCCTTGCCGCCATCATTCTGATCTTCGTCGTGCTGACCTGGTATGCGGCGATCTTCGGGTTAGCCCTCTGGCTTGTCGCCATCGCAGCACTTCGGATGATGGCCAAATCCGATCCACTGATGCGACGCGTTTATCTGCGGCATGTCTCCTACAAGTCCTCGTACAGGGCGACCTCGACGCCCTGGCGGCGTTATTGAGGGCGACGATATGGTAGCCTTGAAGCAATTCCGGCAGTCAGGTCCCTCGTTTGCCGATCTCGTTCCCTATGCCGGACTGGTCGACAACGGCATCATATTGCTCAAGGACGGTAGCCTGATGGCCGGCTGGTATTTTGCCGGTCCGGACAGCGAGAGCTCGACCGACGCTGAGCGCAACGAAGTCAGTTGGCAGATCAACGCCATCCTGTCACGCCTCGGCTCCGGCTGGATGATCCAGGTCGAGGCGGCCCGCGTGCCGACGACCGACTATGCGACAGCAGCGGATTGCCATTTTCCGGACCCGGTCACACGCGCCATCGATGCCGAGCGGCGAACGCATTTCGAGCGGGAGAGAGGGCATTTCGAAAGCCGACATGCCCTGATCTTGACTTGGCGTCCGCCGGAGCCGCGGCGCTCCGGCCTGACCCGCTATGTCTATGCCGATGCGGGCAGCAGGTCCACCACCTACGCCGAGAGCGCGCTCGACAGCTTCCGGACATCGATCCGGGAGGTCGAACAGTATCTTGCCAATGTCGTGACGATCCGGCGCATGGTCACAGAGGAGACGGAAGAGCGCGGCGGCTATCGGGTCGCGCGCTACGACGAACTCTTCCAGTTCATCCGCTTTTGCGTAACTGGCGAGAACCATCCGGTGCGCCTGCCGGAAATTCCCATGTATTTCGACTGGCTGGTTACAGCCGAGCTGCAGCACGGGCTGACGCCCACCGTCGAGAACCGCTTCCTCGGTGTCGTGGCGATCGATGGTCTCCCAGCCGAAAGCTGGCCGGGCATCCTCAATTCTCTCGATCTCATGCCGCTCACCTATCGCTGGTCAAGCCGCTTTGTCTTTCTCGACGAACAGGAGGCGCGGGTGCGGCTGGAGCGCACCCGTAAGAAGTGGCAGCAGAAGGTCCGGCCATTCTTCGATCAGCTGTTCCAGACGCAAAGCCGCTCGCTTGATCAGGACGCCATGATGATGGTGGCGGAATCCGAGGACGCCATCGCGGAAGCAGCCTCGCAACTCGTGTCCTACGGCTATTACACGCCTGTCATCGTCCTCTTCGACGATGAACAGTTGCGGCTCCAGGAAAAGTGCGAAGCGATCCGCCGATTGATCCAGGCGGAAGGCTTTGGCGCGCGGATCGAAACCTTGAATGCCACGGATGCCTTTCTCGGCAGTCTGCCGGGTGTCTCCTACGCAAACATCCGCGAGCCGCTCATCAACACCCGCAATCTTGCCGACCTCGTCCCGTTGAACTCGGTCTGGTCGGGGAGCCCGGTTGCGCCGTGCCCGTTTTATCCGCCCGGCTCGCCGCCGCTGATGCAGGTCGCGAGCGGCTCGACACCGTTCCGATTGAACCTGCATGTCGATGACGTCGGCCATACGCTGATCTTTGGCCCGACGGGCTCGGGCAAGTCGACGCTGCTGGCGCTGATCGCCGCGCAGTTCCGCCGCTACGAAGACGCACAGCTGTTCGCTTTCGACAAGGGCCGGTCGATGCTGCCACTAACGCTGGCCGTCGGCGGCGATCATTACGAGATCGGCGGCGATGGAAACGGAGAAGGCGACGGGAGCTCACCGCGACTCGCCTTCTGTCCGCTCTCGGAACTGTCGACCGATGGCGATCGCGCCTGGGCCTCTGAATGGCTGGAAACACTGGTCGCGCTGCAGGGCGTCACCGTAACGCCGGACCATCGCAACGCGATTTCAAAGCAGATTGCGCTCATGGCGCAGTCGCGCGGGCGGTCACTGTCGGATTTCGTGAGCGGCGTGCAGATGCGAGAGATCAAGGATGCGCTTCATCATTACACCGTCGATGGGCCGATGGGGCAACTTCTCGATGCCGAAGAGGACGGGCTGACGCTCGGCGCCTTCCAGTGCTTCGAGGTCGAAGAGCTCATGAACATGGGCGAGCGCAATCTTGTGCCGGTTCTTACCTATCTGTTTCGCCGTGTCGAAAAGCGGCTCACCGGTGCGCCGAGCCTCATCATTCTCGACGAGGCTTGGTTGATGCTCGGCCATCCGCTGTTCCGAGACAAGATCCGCGAATGGCTGAAGGTGCTGCGCAAGGCCAATTGCGCTGTCGTTCTCGCCACACAGTCGATCTCCGACGCCGAGCGCTCGGGCATCATCGATGTGCTGAAAGAAAGCTGCCCGACGAAGATCTGCCTGCCGAACGGGGCGGCACGGGAACCCGGCACACGCGAGTTCTACGAACGCATCGGCTTCAACGAGCGACAGATCGAGATCGTCGCGACCGCCCTTCCAAAACGCGAATATTACGTCGCCTCGCCAGACGGACGACGCCTGTTTGACATGGCGCTGGGTCCTGTCGCGCTCTCCTTCGTCGGTGCTTCCGGCAAGGAAGATCTGAAACGCATCAGGACGCTCGTCTCCGAATACGGCAACGATTGGCCGCTTTACTGGCTGCAACAAAGAGGGATTGCTCATGCGGATAGTCTTCTTCAGAACCGCTGAACTGGGGTGCGCGGTCGCTGCGCTTGCAATTGTTGCGTCGATTGCGCTGCCTGCCACCAGCATGGCCGGCGGCGTTACCGGTGAGGCGACAGAGTTCACGCAGGTCGCCAACAACGCCGAGCTCATTTCGCTTGTCGGCAAGTCGGCCGAGCAGGTGAACAATCAAATTACCCAAATCAATCAGCTCGCCGAGCAGATCCAGAACCAGCTCAAGATCTACGACAACATGCTGCAGAACACCGCGCAACTGCCGGATCACATCTGGGGCCAGGTCGAGGGCGATCTCAAGAAGCTGCAGAGCATCGTCGGGCAAGGACAGGGCATCGCTTTTTCGATGGGAAATATCGACGATCAGCTGAAGCAGCGGTTCCAGAGCTATGCTGACATGCAGGCAAACCTGCCAACGCAGTCGAACTTTTCCACCACCTATCAGTCCTGGTCTGACACCAACAGAGACACAATTGCCGGCACGCTGAAGGCGGCCAACCTGACAGCCGACCAATTCTTGAGTGAGGAGTCGACGATGTCTTCCCTGCGGGGAATGTCGGAAACCGCCGACGGCCAGATGAAGGCACTTCAGGTCGGTCATCAGATCGCAGCCCAGGAAGTCGCACAGATGCAGAAGCTGCGCGGGCTTGTCTCACAGCAGATGACGATGATGGGCACCTGGTATCAGTCGGAGCAGGCGCAAAAGGATCTGGCGCAGGTCAGACGGGAGAAGTTTTTCAATGCGCCAGAGCACGATATCCGTAGTGGCCAGACCATGGAGCCGCGCTGGTGAGCGCGCGGCTGATCATGGCCCTTGCACTTGCGGGGCTCATCGGCTTTGGCGCCGGTGCGAGCTGGATGAAGGGGCAGACTTCCTCGGTTCAGACGACCGGCGGCAGTGCCTCCCAGCCGTCATTCGACGAAGCGCAGCGCGAGCATCGGGAGAAATTCTTTGGCGGTGATCCGGAGCGTGATGTCCGGGGCGGTCAGGAGCTGAAGCCGAGATGGTAATCGTCCGCCCGTCCCGCAAGCTGGAGCTTGCCTTCATCGCGATCGGCATTGTCCTCCTAGCCAGCGCGCCAGCGCTCGCGCAGCAGGGACAGGTGCTGACCACGCTGGAAAACTCGGTCGCCGCAGCTGTCAAAGGCTGGGAATCGAGGATCATCGAAGCGGCTCGCTCCCTGTTCTGGATTCTGGCGGGGATAGAAATCGGCATTGCCGCCGTGTGGCTCGCCATCAACGCAGCATCGCTCGATGCCTGGTTTGCCGAACTCGTGCGCCGGATCATGTTCATCGGCCTCTTCGCCTTTATTCTCGATCGCGGTCCGGCTCTTGGCAAGGCAATCGTCGACAGCCTCTACCAGATCGGCGCAGGCGGCGGATCCGCGTCGCCAGCCAACATCTTCGACGCCGGCATCCGGGTTGCGTCAAAGATGTCCGAACAAGCGAAGTTCGGGCTGTGGGAGGATAACGCGCTGGCGATCGCCGCAGTGTTCGCCATGGTCGTCGTCGTCGTTGCCTTCAGTCTCGTTGCGGCGATCTTCGTTGCGGTCATGGTCGAGATGTATGTCGGCCTGCTTGCCGGCATGATCATGCTCGGGCTTGGCGGTTCGTCCTACACAAAAGACTTTGCCGTCCGATATCTCGTCTACGCCTTCTCCGTCGGCATGAAGCTGATGGCATTGGTGATGATCTCCAAGATCGGATCCGACATTCTGCTCGGATTGGCCGAAACGCCGTCGACGACTTCGGATCAGTTCATCAATACGCTGGCGATTGCCGGTATCTCGGTCGTCGTCTTCGTTATCGCCATGTATGTGCCGCCGATCATCCAGGGCGTCGTGCAGGGTGCATCTGTCTCCGGTGGCATGGAGGCGATCCGGCACGGCGGACAGGCGGCCTCGTTTGCTGCGGGCGGCGTAGCTCTCGCCGCCGGTGCTGCTGGCGCCGGCTTCGCCGCAGGGCAGGCGGCACGCTCGGCGGGATCGTCGATGGCAGGTGCTGCTCTGCGCGGCATGGGCTCCGGCGTCTGGTCCGCAGGCAGTGCAGCGGGGTCGGCAGCCAAGGAAAAGGCGATCGGTTCGCCGGGCGCTTATGCCGGCTCGCTGCTCGGCCTCGCCAACGCCAAGCTCGACGGCAACCGCAGCGGCTCTGGCCGTCGCACTCCACCTCCCGAACGCAATGACAAATCTTGAAGAAGGACGTGACAATGGCTGCCAATCGCGCCCCCGATAACCCTTATCTTGCTGCTCGCCAGGAATGGAGCGAGCGCTATGGCTCCTATGTCAAGGCGGCGTCAGCCTGGCGCATTGTCGGCATCACCGGCATGCTGATGGCGGTCGTCGGCTTTTCCTACGCGCTC
This sequence comes from Pararhizobium sp. YC-54, assembly GCF_025847205.1. Taxonomy (GTDB): domain Bacteria; phylum Pseudomonadota; class Alphaproteobacteria; order Rhizobiales; family Rhizobiaceae; genus Pararhizobium. Next base: position 257,138 of record NZ_JAOYTH010000007.1, read on the forward strand.
TATCAGTCGACGCAGGTCAAGCTCGTTCCCTACATTGTCGAGGTCGACAAGCTCGGCACGGCCGCGACGGCCGGCTTCCCGCAGCAGATCGAATACGCGGATCCGCGTGTCGTGCGCGCGACCCTGGGTGGCTTCGTCTCCAACTTCCGCTCGGTCACACCGGATGCAGTGGTGCAGAAGCAATATATCGACCGCACCTACGCCCTGCTCAGAACGTCCGATCCGGCAACCGAAAAGGTCAATGCCTGGTATCGCTCCAGTTCGCCGTTCGAGAAGGCAAAGAATTCGACGGTTGCCATCGAGGTCAACAATATCGTGGCGCTGTCCAACCAGTCCTACCAGATCGACTGGACGGAATTCGAGCGCGACCGCAAGGGCAAGGAAACCGCGCTTCGCCGCTTCCGTGGCATCGCCACCGTCACATTGACCCCGCCTCAGGACGAGGGCGTCATCCGGCTTAACCCGATCGGTCTTTATCTCAAAGACTTCGATTGGACCGCACAGCTTTGAAAGGCATGGCCACCTCATGATCAAGAATTTCTGGATTGGCCACGCGCGCTTGGCCTTGAGCCTGGCTCTGCCCCTGGCGTCGTGCCTGATCGATGTCTCGGGTTTCGTTTCGACGGCGCAGGCGCAGCAGGTCTCCGCTAACGAGCGCAAAGGCATCGACATCTCCGGCAAGTGGCGTGGCACGCGCGGCCTGGTAACCAAGGGTGACGACGGCAAGATCATCTTCCTTTACGGCGAGGTGCAGCCCTCCGTTGTCTGCTCGCCGCTGCAGGTCTGCGACATCGAATTGCAGCCAGGCGAGGTGGTTCGCGATGTGCTGGTCGGGGACACCGTGCGCTGGAAGGTCGAACCTGCAACCTCCGGCGCTGCCGGCGGGCAGGCGATTCATCTGATCGTCAAGCCGTCCGAGCCGGGCCTGGTGACCTCCATGGTCGTGACGACGTCGCGGCGCACCTATCACATCCAGCTCAAATCCCATCCGACCCAGTATATGGCGCGCGTCGGCTTCGAATACCCGGAAGACGTCTCAGCCAAGCTCGCCGATATCAACGCCCGACTGGAAGCGAGCACAATTCCCGGCGCGAACGTGCCGGCCGAACAGTTGAGCTTTTCCTACTCGGTTTCCGGGCGCGCCGGCTGGCGGCCGACACGCGTCTATACCGACGGGGAGAAGACATACATCCAGTTCCCGCGCCGGATCTCCGGCCAGGATGCACCGGTCCTGTTCGTTGTCTCCGGCGGCCAGAACCGCATCGTCAATTATCGCATGAAGAACGACATGATGATCGTCGACTACAACGTCGACAAGGCTGTCCTGGTTTCCGGCGTCGGTTGGAAACAGGAGAAGGTGACGATCAAGCGGGGAGGGCGGTAATGCGTTCCTTTCAGATCTCTATCACCCGCCGGCTTATCATCGCCGGCGTTTCCGCCTTGCTCCTGTCCGGATGCCAGACTGCAGGCAGCGACGGACTTGTGGTGAGCGATGCCCCGCCAGAGATCTCCGGTCCGGCCGCGAGTGCGATCGCTGGCGATATGGTCAGCCGGCTCGCTGAAGAGATCGGACAAGGTAAGGCGACCGTGGCGCTAAAGCCTGACGGTTCTCCCTTTGGCCAAGCGCTCGAGGCGGCGCTGAAGGGCTGGGGCTATGCTGTTGTCACCGACCAGAAGCCTGATCAGAAGATCATTCCGCTTGCCTATGTGATCGTGCCGTTTGAGGGTCAGGTGCTTGCCCGCCTGTCGACGGCGAACGTTGAGCTCGGGCGCGCATACACCGTCACGGCAAACGGGGCAACGCCGGCAAGCGCTTTGTCGCTCCTGAAGCGCGGGTGAGGGGAAGGGATTATGGTACAATCGCTGAAACTTGGCGGCGCTACCAACGAGGAAGCGCAATCCGGCATGCGGCGGATCAACCGCCTGCCAATCATTATCGTCATCGTTCTCCTGGTGGCGTTCCTCGGCATTATCTTCTACGGCCTGACCTCCCGCGGAATGTTCTTTATTACAGACGCAGGGCTGGAGACCAATCCGGGTACGCCGGCTTCCACCTTTGCCGATCAGATCAAGCGGGGTGTGACTGACGGCATTATCGGTGATCCCGAGAGCCAGGTGACCTACCAGCCAACACCGGTCGAGAAAAAGGAAGAGCGGGTCACAAACCCGTTTCCGACACAGCAGACGACCGTCGAGGAGCAAAAACCAGAGCTGGAGCCGGAGGCCGTGTGGCGGGCGCGGCTTCATCGCGAGAACCAGGAGCAATATCTGCGCGAGCAGCAGCGCCAGCGCATGGCGCGGCTGCAGGCAAATGATGCAGCCTATGATGCACCGCTGGTGATCGATCGCAGCAAACTCGAAGCGACTGCGAAGAGCAACGATCAGCGATTGGCCGACACGGACACAGCTTCATCGCCACGCGCATCCATGCCGGACCTCTATGCCGCCGCCCTGAAAAACGGTCTGCTTGGCCAGAATGACGATCAGAACGGACAGACATCGAAGGAGGACTTCTTTAATAGCGATCTGAAAGAGCTCGGCTATCTCCGCAACCGGGTCGTGCCGCAGCAATCAGCCTTCGAGCTCAAGCGCGGCTCCGTCATTCCGGCGACGCTAATCACCGGGATTAATTCCGATCTTCCCGGACGTATCACCGCGCAAGTTAGCCAAAACGTCTATGACAGCGCCACCGGGCATCGCCTGCTCATTCCCCAAGGCGCCAAGCTGTTCGGACGCTACGACAGTAAAGTGTCCTTCGGCCAGAGCCGCGTTCTTGTCGTCTGGACCGACCTGATATTCCCGAACGGTTCGACGCTGCAAATTGGCGGTATGGCCGGCACGGATGCGCAGGGCTATGGCGGGTTCAACGACAAGGTCAACAATCACTACCTGCGGACGTTCGGATCGGCGGCGCTGATCGCGTTGATCGGAACGGGGATTGATGCGTCGATGCCGGAGAGTTCGACGCTGACAACGCAGGAGACCGCCTCGGATGCGGCCCGGCGGAATTTTGCGGAAAGCTTCGGCCGCGTTGCGGAGCAGACGATCAGCAAGAATCTCAACGTCCAGCCGACACTTGAGATCCGGCCTGGCTACAAGTTCAACGTGCTGGTTGATCAGGACATCGAATTCCCTCGAGAATTCAAATTTGGGCATTGAAGATTATGCGTGCTCGATTGAGCAGATGGTCCATCTAAGGCGCAGCTCTTCGTAATACTTGCTTACGCAAACTTACGGTCCGCCAGTTCCTCTACACGCTTCCAGCAATACTTTATGTAGTTGCGCTTGATGGAGCCCACAGCGTCTACGTCGTTTTCACGAGCCGCAGTTAGTAAGTCTGTCAACTCTGCCTGAAGGAGGCGGACAGCGTCTGCCCAGACATCCTGCGACACGTCATACCATGCTCTAGCTGCTCGAAAATATAGATTGTGCCATATCGCGAGGAACGTTTTGTTCTGGATGATGTCGCTCACTGCGAAATGTAGCTCGTGGTTGATCCTCCAATGTTCATTCAAGTCCACGGAGTCCATCAACGAGTTTGACCTAGCAAGTAGGCGCTCCAGAGCAGCAGCATCTTGTTGAGTAATCTCTCTGGTCTGCATCCGGCCAAAAAGTTGAGCCATTTCCACACGTAAACTGTAGACCTCGCGCAGATCTTCCGCGTCCAACGTCGTGACGAATGTTCCAATGCCGTTACGAACTTCGACCAGGCCCTCGATAGAAAGCCTCTGCAGAGCTTCGCGTATTGGGGTTCGGCTCACGTTGAACTCTGTTGCAAGCTCACTTTCCCGGAGCATCGTCCCTGGCTGGTATTCTAGCAAGCAGATCCTATCGCGCAGGAGATCGTGAATGTCAGCGGCGCCAATCCGCCTCACTTCAATTTCGTCAGCATTGGCCATATCTGCATCTTTCAAATACACTGGCGCAGATGGCTAGCTCCCGTTCCAGGATACCGACGGCAATCTGCTGGTTCACGAGGTCGATTGCAACTTTCCGTGAACCACTGCAAGCGCTCCAGACCATGGTGCAAAACATTTTTTCTTCAAGAGATAGTCTAGGCCAAGCTTTGTATAGGTACCGTCGGTAGCAATACCGTCAGAAATTCCCTGCAACGATATGCCTGGACATGTAAGCGCGTTGGCGGCCGCGCCCGAGACGTTCCCCGCTACAATGTCGCGCGCGTGCTCTGCGCTAAGCCCCTGCTCGACAAACCAATCTTGAAGGGTGTCCATGAACCTGTACATCCAGCCAGACAGGCACGCCCCGATCATCGAGAGTTCAAATTGGTCCTCGGTTTCAAATGGAAGTACTTTCCCCGCTTTGGCCAGCACCGCTTCGACGCGCGCATCGCTTGGATAAATGGGAAACAAGCCACCACTGATGACGCCCACATAGCTTGAGGGCATCACCCTGACCACCGTCGCCTCGGTGCCCAGCGTTGTTCGAAGAACCGAGATCGGCAGGCCCGCCACGGCGGAGAGAAGAACCTGCTCTGCCCGGACCTTTATGATAGGTAGGGTGGCGGAAAGTTGCTCAGGTCGAACGGCCAACAATAACCACTGCGACCGATTGAGCAGGTCGTCTTCATCCTCAGCCACCACGCAGCCATGATCATCGGCGAGTTTTGCCGCCTTTCTCCTGCTGTAAGGTGAAAGCAGAATAGCACCCTTATGGCCGCCATTCCTCAACGCCGATATGAAGTAAGCTGCGAAGTCTCCAGTCCCAATTACCCCGAGAGTTGGATCGGTCATGTCGGTGCTCCTAGCGTTGAATTTAAGACGGGGCTAAGCCCCTTATGCGCTCCGACCGCCGCCGCAACAGTTCCATGACTGTCAGGAGCAGTATCGACAGGCACACGAGGATGCTCGCTACAGCCAGTATCGAAGGGGAAATCTGCTCGCGGATACCCGACCACATCTGACGCGGGATCGTGCGTTGTTCAAAGTCGGTCAGGAATATGACCGCCACCACTTCATCGAACGAGGTTCCGAACGCGAACAGCGCGCCCGAGATCACGCCTGGCATGATCAACGGCATGATGATCCTGAAAAACACGACATGCGGCCGAGCACCAAGCATTTGAGCCGCACGGATCAGACTGCGGTCGAAACCGCTCATGGCCGCAGTCACCGTAATGACAACGAACGGTGTGCCCAAGACCGTGTGCGCGAGGACAATTCCAAGGTAGGTGTTTGTCAGGCCGATCCGAGCGAAAAGGAAGAATATGCTGGCGGACGTCACAATGATCGGCACGATAATGGGAGATATCAGGATCGCAGTGATCAGACGATTTGCGGGCATCGATTCCTGAGACAGTCCGAGCGCTGCCAGCGTTCCGAGGATCGTGGACAACACGGTGGCCCCGATGGCGATCAGGAAGCTGTTCTTGGCCGAATGAATCCACTGGCTGTTCTGCCATACGTCGGACAACCACGCCCAGCTAGCAAAGGGAAGGGTCGGATCGACCATTCCGTTTTGGAAGACGTCACGATACCACCGCAAGGAAAACGCCGCGGGGTCCAGGCTCAGCATGCCGTGGGTAAATGTGAAGTAGGGCTCTGCGTTGAAAGACAGCGGAACGATGATGAGGACTGGGAGGACGAGGAACAGAAGGACCAGTATGCAGAACAGCCTGAAAAGGTAGTACCAGAGGCGTTCGAACGGACCGGCGTAGACGGGCAAACTCATTTCACACCTCATCCAAGCTTCAGGCCATCGACCTTGGCAAGTCGATTATAGGCCCAGTACAAGATCAGGACGCTCAGGAGGAGCAACGCTGAAAGCGCCGCGGCCAACCCCCAGTTCAACGATTTCTGGACGTGATGCGCGATGATATTGGAGATCAGCGTGCCGCTCTCCCCACCTACCAGCGCCGGGGTGATGTAGTACCCAAGAGACAGGATGAAGACGAGCAAGCACCCTGCGGCCACGCCGGGTTTCGTCTGCGGGAGATAGACTCGAACGAAGGCTGTCAGCTGGTTGGCTCCCAGTGACCTTGCCGCGCGGAGATAGCTCGGCGGAATTGTTTTCATGACCGAGTAGAGGGGCAGTATCATGAACGGCAACAGGATGTGGGTCATGGCGATGACCGTCCCGACGCTGTTGAAAATAAGCGGCAGGCGATTGCCATCGCCCACCGCGCCTGCCCACACCAGCAAGGAGTTTATCACTCCCTGGTTTTGGAGCAGGACGATCCAGGCGGTGGTACGCACCAATAGCGAAGTCCAGAATGGGAGCAGGACGAAGATCATGAGGACGTTGGCATAGCGAAGCGGCAATGCGGAAAGCCAGTAGGCGACAGGAAAGCCGAGCAACAGGCAGATGAGTGTCACAATCGCGCCAATGGCGAATGTTCGCAGAAAGAGCGGCGCATATATCCGCCTATCCTCAGGTTGCAGGCTGATTTCTGCGTGACCGTCGCTCAGGAGATCGACAGCCGTCAGATAGAAACGACCTGTGTATTCGGGCGTGAGATTCTGCAATGCCTGCCAAGTTTCGGAATTCGACCATTTAGGATCGAGCTTATCGAGAGCCTGTTTGTAGGGCGGATCGATGTCATCCAGATTTCGGCCGAGCTTCATTATCAAGCTACGGGCACCGGACACCTCCATGTTGACGGCGTTCGCAATGCTTCCGATCGTTTTGCGTGCCTGGGCGGACGTGAGGTCCTGCACGAGAGCGGCATACACGTTTTCATCGGGCAGGTCCGTCCCGCTCCATGAAGAGATCGTAGCCGCGGTCGCAGGCATCTCCCGAGCGAAGTCAGGGCTGTAAAAGCTCCTCGTAAGCATGCTGGCGATCGGCACGAGGAATGTGATGAGCACAAACAGCAACAACGGTGCTACAAGCAGCACGGCACGAAATTTCTGAAGCCGGAGCGCGGTCGATAGCTGCTTCTTGAGGACTGCCTTATCCTCTACTGAAACGACGTGATCAGACATCCCCGCCACCCTGTCGTGGATTGAACGCGCGGCAATCTTCTGCTCGCCATGCGATCTGCTGAACATCGCCTTTTGCTATCGATGTCTCGTGGCCATCGTTGGCCACCTTGACCACGATCGTGCTTTGCCCATCAATAGAGAGGCGGACCCGGACGTGGTCGCCGTAATAGACCAGGTCTTCTACTGTCGCGGCCAGGGTAGGCATGCTGGCATTCTTGATGCGTGGATTGAGAACAATGCGTTCAGGGCGGATCGAAAGGATGACGGGGTGGCCTGGTCCGAGCTGATCGACCGATACCGCCTGTACGATTTCACCACCAGCAAGCCTTACGGAAACGATCTGGTTGTCGTAAACTCCGTTGACTGAACCCGAAAGCGAATTGTTCTCGCCGATGAAATCCGCGACGAACGCCGTCCGGGGTTTTTCATACAGGTCGGCCGGGGCTGACAGTTGCTGGATTACTCCGTCGTTGAACACAGCTACGCGGTTCGACATCGTCAATGCTTCACTCTGATCATGCGTAACGTAGACGATGGTTACGCCCAGTCGGTCATGCAGAGATTTGATTTCATACTGCATCTGCTCTCGGAGGCGTTTGTCCAGCGCGCCCAGAGGCTCGTCCATGAGGACGAGCTGTGGCTCGAAGACAAGGGCCCGAGCGACAGCAACGCGCTGCTGCTGGCCGCCCGACAGCTGAGCCGGACGACGGCTTCCGAGCGCACTGAGTTCGACCATGTCCAAGGCCGACTTTACTCGACGTTCCAATTCCGCCTTAGGCATTGAGCGAACTTGAAGCGGAAATGCGAGATTTTCCGCGACCGACATGTGGGGGAACAGCGCGTAGTTCTGAAAAACCATTCCGATCCCACGCTTGTCGGGTGCGAGGCGATTGATGTTGCGGCCGTTTAGGATGATTTCGCCATGCGTTGCAGGCTCGAAGCCCGCAAGCATCATTAATGTCGTCGTCTTTCCGGAGCCTGATGGTCCCAGCAAGGTGAGGAATTCCCCCCGCATGACGTCAAGGTTGAGATTCCGCACGATCAAACGTTCAGCATCGTACGTTTTCTGGACATTCACGAACCGGACGATTGATCCGTCCGCCTCGTGCGCGCCGTTGTGCGTTCTGTCTTGCCGAACGGCGTTGCCTAGGTCAGCCAAGTTTGTCTCCAGTTTTTTGTGCCACACGCTTATCGATGCGGGTTTGTCGTGGCACGCTTCCCCATGGTGGTGGACACCCTATTGTATGAAGTCGGTGAAGTCTCGCAGACGCATGCGGTCCTCAAGATATGGCAGAACCTTGCGCGCTCGGGTTATCTCGGCTTTGTCCAGCGTAGCCTCGATCAACCCATCGCTTGCTCCGGCACGCTCCAAGTCCTTGCCGGACGGGCCGACGATGCAACTCGCTCCGAGATATGAAAGATTGTTTTCTTCACCTGAGTGGTTGGCGTAGGCAACAAAAATACCGCTTTCAAAAGCGCGAGTAGGAACAACTTGATGCGCTACAATGCCCCATTGCTGGGTCAGAGCCGTTGGAACGACCACGAGGTCGGCACCTTGCAGTGCCGCCGATCGCAGGATTTCGGGGAACTCCACCTCGTAGCAAATTGCGACTGCGATCTTCCAATTCTCGATCGCGAAGGAGGAGAAGCCGCTCCCCGTTAGAAACAGCGAGCGCTCGTAGGCGTTCGGCAATAGCGTCTTGCGATGGTTTGCGACCACACTCCCATCTTCGGCGACCACTGCGGCAGAATTGTAGACTCCGTCTTCAGTACGCTCCGGATAACCGTACACGATGCAGCACCGATGCGCTCGGGCGACTTCGCCGATCTTCCGGGTAAAGCTCCCGTCAGAGGCCTCGGCCAGGGTGTGGTTCATCTCTCCGCACCCGTAGCCTGATAGGAATAGTTCCGGGCAGACCACGATCTGTGGCGCTGTCGAGGCGCTGTTCAGCGCCCCGCTCAGTTCGGTTATCCTGGCCTCGGGTGAGGGTATTGCCTGGGCCTTGGATTGAAAGACGGCGGTTCTCAGCATTTCATCCACCGGTATATCGTCAGGAATAGAGGACCGTGCGCGGATAGTCAGTGAGATACTCGAACCCTGTCTCAGTGACGACGATGGAATCGCCGATGCGGCCACCCAGTCTGTCGTCGACGGTGATGCCGCCATCCACTGCAAACGTCATCCCGGCGCGAAGCACAGTCTTGTCGCCGATCTTCAGTTCCGGTGCTTCGAGATAGGCCACGCCGATGGACCGACCTGTACGGTATCCGGTCGTGTAACCTGCGGCCGCGTATGCATCGTTGGCCGCAATTGCTACGCTCTCTGCCGTCACTCCGGCGCGGATCGAGCGCAAAGCAACCTGCTGTGCATCGATTGCCGCCTGTTGCACCTTGATAGCGTCATCGCTGGCCTCTTTTACGAAGAACATGCGGTCGAAGCCAAGTTTGTACTGCTTGAATTGCGCCATGTTGCAGAAGCAGAAATAGACGGGGTCGCCTTTGGCGAGAAGCTTGGTGCTCGCCCGGCGATGGACCATAGAGGTGTCCGAGCCAGACTGCATGATCTGGAGATTGTGGATCATAGGGGACACAAAGGCCTCCCATCCCTTGTCTGTTAGAAAGCCCGCCGCCTTCCGGGTGCCGGCGGCAATGACTGCAAGGGCGGACTCGTATTCCGGCGCGCCCACTTCAAGCGACTGGTGAGCGGCGGCCATCATAGCACCAGCGATCTGCCCGGCTTGCTTCATGACGCCGATTTCAGCGGAAGACTTGATCATCCGCATTTCGCCCAAGGTGCGGGAAACATCTTTCAATGGTACGCCGGCGAATTGGTCATCGAGGAAATTGCGGACGATGGCCGGGATGCTTCCACCTTCAACCCACAGCGCGTCAGGCGACTTGCCGATGGCGTCACGCAACACATTCTCCCAGCGGTTGGGACCAGAATCTTCCCAGCCGCGGACATTTTCCACCCAAGTCATCTTTGAGACCATCTCACTTTCCATGAGCGGCGTGATGACGGTAGGTTCCTCATCCGGCCGGACGAGGAGGAATGTTGGTCTTCCAAATTCGACCGACAGATAGCCCCAAAAACCAGCGAGATACGCGATAGAACTCTCGTCAGTGAATATAGCCAGCTCGATGTTCTGAGCCTTAAGCTGTTCCTGTAGGACGCGCGTCCTCGCCCGTGCTTCTTCAAGCATCGTCAAATTCTCCAGATCGGTGTGCTTCTTGTTAGTTTACTTGTTCAGCCAAACGAGAAAGCGCTCATTAATGGCGTCGCCGTGGTCGGCCCAGAACTCGACGTCGTTGTGGATCGCAGTGGCGAAGTTAGCTTTATCGGTTGGGAGGTAGGGACGCATTTCTTCGCTGGCCAGCGCCGCTGCTGACTTACGGGCAGGGCCGTAGGCGATTTTCGAAGCCTGGACTGCCATCTGTTCAGGCCGGGACGCGAACGAAATGAATTTTTTCGCAGCGTCAAGATTGCGCGCGCCCTTAGGAATTGCCCAAAATTCTTCAGCCCAGATTTGTCTGTCCCAGATCGTTACGAAGGGCTTTTTTTCAACAACGGCCGCAGTGTAAATCCGCCCATTAGCCGCCATGGTCATTGAAACTTCTTTGTCGGCAAGTAGCTGTGGCGCTTGTGCATGCGCATCCCACCACACGATGTGGTCACGGATGGCATCGAGCTTGGCAAGAGCACGCTCCACGCCTTCGGGTGTAGCTAGAACCTTGTAGACGTCCTGGTCCGCAATGCCGTCGGCAACCAGTGCCCACTCCAAGGCAGACTGCGGCTTCTTCATCAGACCGCGCTTGCCAGGGAAGCGGTCCACATCAAAAAAGTCGGCTATCTTGGAAGGCTTTTTGCCTTGAAACATCTCACTATTGAAAGCGACCACCGTAGACCAAACAATGGTGCCGACCCCGCAGTCGTTCAAAGTCCCCTTGATAAAGTCAGCGGCGCCATCACTTCCATCTCCTGACTTCGGCAAAACCACATCCGTCAGTGGCTCCAGGAGCCCATCATCGCATGCTCTCACCAGGTCTTGCGCTTCCATATCGACAGCGTCCCAGGTCACATTGCCGCTTTCAACTTGCGCCCTCAGTTCACCAAGGCCCCCGTTGTAGTCGACCATGTTAGCCTTGATACCGCTCTCTTGCTGAAACGGCGCGAGATAAGCCTGCTTGATCGAATCGCCGTAGCTCCCTCCAAACGACACCACTGTGATAGGCCCGTCTTGGGCGAGCACGGGCGCGCCGATAGCAGCCGCAGCGACGACGAAAACAGTTGATTGAAGCGTTTTAAATACTGACATCTGTGATCCCCTATTTTTTTTACTGCATCAGGGCAGCTGTATACATCCTCCATCAAAGCCGGCCCATGGTCAAGGGCCGCAGCACTGGATGAAGATCAAAATGGCGCTTTTTTCGCTTAGCTATATATAGCCATGTGCGGGATATATGATGGGGGGATATGAGGCGAAGATCTAGGGGCATCAAACTTCAGCCCAGAAAGCGGATGTTGTCGCCGTGTTTAATCGTCGTACAAAGGCGGGCGTATCACCCGAGTGCGCGTTGCAAGTTGGAAGATCTTGGGTAGGACTGGTCAACAATGTAAGCGGGGGGGCTGATATACGGTTGACTCTGCAGACCGTAATCTCCTGCTCGCATCATTTTTCAGGCAATGACAAACCGCGTTCCATGGCGTCGAGCCGAGATACAACGATAGCGAGGTGCGACTTATGAATGGTCGCCACCAAGCGGACGTCCCGAAGCTCGAGACTTCTCAGGATCATACGTAGCTCGTCTAGCAGGTCTTCAACCTGCTGTTCGAAATCCATTTTTTCAAGGAGCAGGAACCAAAAGCGGGCAGACTGAAAAAAAAGGATGTCGTTAAAGTCTCGAAGCGGACCGTTGCTGCAGAGGCCGTGCAAAATCTGGTGCAGTCGCATAATTATCTCGGCGAAGGTCCTTTTGTCCTTCGTTCCCATCAAACTACGGCATTCACGGTCCAAGTCCTGGATGTTCTCGATGATTTCGTCGGTAACAAGATTTGGCGTCGATTCGGCCATAGCGTCCATAAGACGCATGCGCACAATATAGATATCTCGCATCGAGCTCAGATCGATCGTCGTTACCGCCGTGCCATTTCCATGCTGGCTGACAATAAGCCCGTCGTATTCTAGGCGCTGAAGGACCGTTCGAAGCGGCGTGCGGCTTACACCGAACTCAGATGCCAGCTCTCTCTCATTCAAGCGGCTGCCGGGCTGATAATCGAGGAGACAAATACGCCGACGCAGCTCAAGATAAATTTCATGCTTGTTAAATTTGCCTGCCGCCTGCTGCTCCTCGTCGGCCGGGATTTCATCTGCAAACGTTTCTGTCGCACCAGTCGACGAGCCGATGCCGTTCATAGCGCAGTTACCTCACTGCAGGCTGAAGCTAAAATCGCGGTCACGTCCCTATCCTTACGACGGAATTAAGCTGACGAAGATAGGCGATAACGCTTTGGGACGTAATCCGCCCAGTGGCAGGGTTCTCATCACTTGGACGGTTCTGGATCGACACAGAAAAATCCGAGCTGTCGGATTGGACACGGACAGTATGAGTATTCACTGTAAGATTAGGATCAGCCCATATCTCCATCAAGGTTCGATCCGGACCCAAGCCGGCGAGGCTCACAGCTGCCGCGACATTCACATTCGCTGGAAATTCTCTAGCGATCTCGGTAACCGAGCCTTTGAGGATGCACACCGCTTCTTTAATCCCGTCAAGATCGATGCCACTCCGCAAAATGTAAGGCGCAGTGAGAAGGCTGACAGGCGGCTTCCGCGTAATGATGCTGACCTCGCGAATATTGCCAACAGCCACAGCTTTCAAGGCGTCCAGGCCGAGCATGGCGCCCGAAGGAACGACAATACGGCCTCCGGCTGCGCGGCCCATTTCGATCAGGTCCTCCCGACCGAGAAGCTGACTGGCAGACATTGCGATAAGCGTCTTGCCGGCAGCCAAAGTTGGAATTGCGACGGCTTCGAACATGACCGGTGGAAGGGCTTCGAGGACGATATCACAATTCCGCGCAAGTCCGCTAAGCGATCGATGTGGCACACCTCCTGATAGAGAAGATATGAATCGCTCAGCGCGGCTTTCGTCACGAGCCGCAATCGCCGCCAGCTCGCAGCCCGGTATCTCGCCTCGGTCTAGTGCCCGTGCAACGGCAGATCCTACGGCGCCAATTCCAGCGATGCCAATTTTCATGCTGTTACTCAATCCGCTGCTTTGACCGCACTCAAGAACTGTTGGGTCCGCTCTTTTTGAGGGTTAGTAAACAGTTCCTCGGGTGTGTTTTGTTCCTCGATTTTTCCGCCGAAGAAGAAGCAGATCCGATCAGAAATATCCCTTGCGAACCCCATCTGATGAGTGACCATGAGCATGGTCAGATTGTGTTTTGTCACCAAGTCTTTGATGACGTTTGTGACTTCGCCAATGACCTCCGGATCGAGCGCAGATGTGACTTCATCGAAGAGCATAACCTTCGGCCTCATTGCCAGCGCCCGAGCGATTGCGACGCGTTGCTGCTGCCCACCTGACAGGCGCGCTGGGTGCTGATCTTTCTTCTCGATCATGCCCACCATTGAAAGAAGTTCCTCCGCTCGCTCCCTGGCCTCCTTCTTAGAGAGACCCAGAACCTGGACAGGACCTTCCATGCAATTTTCGAGAGCCGTCATGTGCGGAAAAAGATTGAAATGCTGGAAGCACATGCCGATCGAAGAACGTGCCTTCCGAAGATATTTCGCGTCCGCCGGCACTAGGACGCCATTCTTTGGCATATGGGTGAGCGGCTTGCCATCGACGTAGATGACACCACCGTTTATTGTCTCCAGAGTCATCAGCATACGGAGCACGGTCGTCTTGCCAGAACCTGATGGACCTATGACCGTCACCATCTCGCCTGCGGCAACGTCCAAGTTTAGATCATCGAGAACGACAAAATCACCGTATGTCTTCCGAACGTTCATGAACCTCACCATCGGGACGTCAGGGCCGGTGAGCTCGAGGGGATATGACGAAAGGTCCTGCATTAGTACATTCCTAGCTTGCGGCGAATCCAATTCTCGAAGCTGCGGATCAGCGCAGCTGAAAACAGCGAGATGATGAGGAAAACAAGGCCGACGATCGTATATGGTTCAAGATATCGGTAATTCTGACCGCCGATTGCGTTAGCAGCCTGCATAAGTTCCGCAACGCCAATGACTGACAGCATGGGCGTGTCCTTGAAGATGCTGATCAGGTAGTTGCCCATCCCCGCAACGGACGGCGGCAAGGCTTGGGGGAGTATTATTCGACGATAGGCTTGAGCTGGCGACAGATTGATCGCCGTGCAGGCTTCCCACTGTCCCTTGGAAACCGATTCAATACCGCCGCGGTAGACTTCCGAGAGGTAGGCCGCATAGTGGAGCCCTATTGCGATCATGCCGGCGACCCAAGGGCTCAAGGAGACCCCATATTCCGGCCCGACATAGTAAACAAAGAAAATCTGGAGAACGAGCGGGGTGGATCTGAGAAACTCCACCACTTCTCGCACAGTAACAGTCAAACTCCGAAAACGCGTACGCTGAGCCATAGCAAAGATCAGCCCAAGAACTGCGGCTATGGCATAACCGATGCCCGCCGCCATGAGCGTGTTGACCGTCGCCCAAAGCATTCGAGGAAGGATTTCTACTGTGAATTGCCAATCCCACTGCATTTCACGCCCTCCCCATTCGGCGAGCCATGATACGCTCTAGAGATCGCATGGTTGGCGTAATCAGAAAGCGGGCGAAGACGTAATAGATGATCAGCGCGGTACCGAAGGTCCAAGTGGACAAGTAAGTTGAACTGTTCATCTGCTTTGCCTCGAACATCAGGTCTGGCACAGCAATAAGCGCAACAAGCGCGGTGCTCTTCAGCAGCTCGATCACCAGGTTGCCCCAAGCAGGAAGCATAATGACGAACGCCTGCGGAATAATAATTCGCAGCATTCTCTTCGACGAGCTCATAGACAGCGCGTATGCTGCCTCCCATTGGCCGCGAGGGACGGATTTGATAGCACCGTGCACAAGCTGTGCACCATAGGCTCCCGTGTTGAGGCCCACGGCCAGGAAGCCGGTTAGGAAAGGATCAAGGGTCACGCCAAACAATGGCAAGACGTAGAACAGCCAAAAAAGCTGCACCAGAAGCGACGTTCCCCGAAAGAACTCGACATATACGACGGCGATGGCTTTCAGCACCATCGTGCGGGATAGCAGCAAAAGACCGGCTAGATGCGCAAGGAAGACTGCCAATGCTAGGGAACAGACGAACTGTTCCGCAGTGACAAGCGCGCCATCGAGAAAACGGCCGCCATACTCTGAAAGGAATGAGATGTAGGTCATTGAGGCTCACTTCAAAGGTCTGGGCGAGCTGCGATCATAGCAGCCCGCCCGCACCTTGGGAGGTTTATCTGTTCGCACAAATCCAGTCGGTCTTTGCGTCACCGGGAAGCTGAGCCTTGGTATATTCGAACTTGCTCACAGCTTCGAGCATCTCCGGTGTGCCAAGATACTTGGCCTGCGCCTCGTTGTAAGCCTTCAGAAAGTCTTTGTCGTCTTTTTTGAAGGCGATCGCGACCCAGTTGAAGGTCGATTCCGGAAGTGCCGCCGGATCAGTAACCTCAACCTCACCGCCTGAACTTTTGGCGAGATCCTTCATCGCGAAATCGTTGCCAGCGCCAGCGTCCGCTCGGCCCGCCTTTACTGCCGCCAAGACTTCGGTCAGGCTCGGAACCTGCATGATCTTGCTTTCGGAGACACCTTCCTTCATGGCGGCGTCAGCATTCACAAAGCCGGCGACCGTGACCATCGTGGCATCTTTCTGCTCGATGTCCTGATAGTTCGTAATGCCCTTTGGATTGCCCTTCTTTACAATGAACGAGTCGCCGAATTTGCCCATCGGCTCGGCGAAGGCTACGTTCTTGCAACGCGGTGCAGTGATGTACATGCCGCCGGTGATGATATCGAAGCGTCCGGCCTGCAGACCGGGGATGAGGCCGCCCCAATCGGTTACAACGGGCTCGATGTTCGTGTAGCCCATCGACTTCAGAACGCCCAGGGCCAGCGCATTCGCGAATCCAAGTGGCTCGTTCTTGTCACCTGGATACGCCCACGGAATCTCGTGCGCGAACCCGATACGGATCGGCTTCCCAGCCTTGGCACTTTCAGTAAGTGCATCGGCGTGAGCGGAAGCTGCTCCAAGAAACAGGGTTGCGGCTGCAGCGGCTGCAGCGAAGATTTTATTCATTTTCATGAGTTCCCCCTTTTTTCGGGCTTCGTGCAAAATTGCTCTATTGGTGTACCACTCATTCTCAGTTAAGCGCAAGAGAAAGTTTTCTTCGCCCTTTTATCAGGCAACGCGCCTACGAAATCAGCGTTTAGCAAAATGGATGTTGCGCGGTTGGCGAACCTAAGCTACGAAAAGGTATACCTATCTGCAATGCCAACACCTGTGAGGTTTTCGATGGCTTATGAAACGGCGTTTCCAAAAGAAGAACTTGATCGTCGCATTGCGAAGGCACGTGATGCCCTTGCAGCAAACAACCTGGACGGCATCGTTATCGCGGTTCCCGAGAACATCTATTATTTGACAGGCCTGGATCATTGGGGCTTTTTCGCCGCGCACGTGCTCGTTCTCAATCGCGACGGCGAAATGGCACTGAGCTGCCGCGCGATGGAGCGGATCACTGTCGAGAACCAGGTAACAAACGCGAAGTTCTATGGTCATAAAGACCACGAAGAACTCTCAGACTACGTCCATCAGGCGATGAAGGACTTGGGCTTGGCAGGCAAACGGGTCGGACTTGAGAAGCGCAGCCTTTTCCTGACCGCGCGGCACGCCGAACGCATTCAGAATGACCAGACAGGCGTCGAGTGGGTGGATGCCTCCGGGATTCTGGACGACATCCGCCTCATCAAATCGCCTTTGGAAATGGAATACACCCGAAAGGCGGCCCACGCCGTCGACATGGGTACGCTGGCGGCGGTCGACGCCGTTTGCGACGGAGCTTCGGACTATGAAGTCGCCGCCGCATACCATAGCAAGATGATCCTGGAAGGCAGTGAGTATCCAGGCTTTGGTCCGTTTATTCGTCCGACGAGCCGTCTCGGCGAGGAGCACACGACTTGGCGTGGTGACATTTTCCGCAACGGCGATGCGGTGTTTCTGGAAACATGCGCCGCCTATCGGAAGTATCAGTCACCAATGGGTCGTCTCGTCTATGTCGGTAGCGCGCCCAAGGGTGTCGAGGAATCAGCAGAACTTGCCATCCGCGGCATGAAAGCCATTTGCGAAGCCCTCAAGCCTGGCGCCAATGCTGGCGATGCTTACGATGCATGGCGCGAAGTTGCCGCGAGCGCCGGATTGATCGACTACCACCGCCATCATTGCGGCTATCTCGTTGGCATCGGCTTCCCGCCGAGCTGGACCGGCGGATCGATGGTTACGAGCCTGTTCCCGAAGTCGACGCGTAAGATTGAAGTCGGCATGGTTGTCCACGCTCACTCCTGGTTCACGAACACCAAGGTGGCCGACTACTTCATCTCCAACACGGTCATGGTCACGGAAAACGGTGGTGAAATTCTCACCAACAAAACTCCCGAAACTCTCATTATCCGCTAAGCAGGTGAGCGTGTGGCTTCGACAACGAAGCCGCACGCTTGCGTTTCACTCCGTGAGGACCAGATGCAGAAACTTCAAAAAGAAACATTGACCGGAATTTGTACTCAGATGGCATCGCACACCTGGTCAGATGCGGAGATCAATGAGCTCGTCGACCCGCAGTTGGGCATAATCACCGGGTTCCAGGATTTGCTGAATGAGCTTGAACAGCTCCGGAAGATTGATCTCGGCACGACCCCGCCGGCGATGGGCGTTCAAGGTGAATCGAAATGACTGACAATATTGCATTCAAAGATGTGAAAGGCCTGAAAGAGCTCATTTCATCCGGCGAGATCACGCCGGCGGAACTTGTCGACGTATTCGCTGAGCGGATCGATCGCTACAACGGCATTTCGAAGGCATTCATCACGCCGACGCCTGAAGATGCCAAGAAGCAGGCCGCAGATCTTTCACGCGACGACCTGAGCGCCTCCCCCTTCGCCGGGATTCCATATGCGTCAAAAGACTTGTTCGATGTTA
This sequence comes from Pararhizobium sp. YC-54, assembly GCF_025847205.1. Classification (GTDB taxonomy): domain Bacteria; phylum Pseudomonadota; class Alphaproteobacteria; order Rhizobiales; family Rhizobiaceae; genus Pararhizobium. Next base: position 275,290 of record NZ_JAOYTH010000007.1, read on the forward strand.
AGGGGGTTCTCACCTCCGCAGGCTCGAAAGTCTTTCACGATCGCGTAGCATCCTCCGATGCTTTTGCAATATCGAAGCTTCGGAATGCGCACGCCATTAGCTTGGGCAAAACCAACCTTCACGAGTTTGCCTACGGCGCGACGGGCGAGAACGAGGTTTATGGCACCTGTGTAAATGCCTACGACACGACCCGGCTCGCCGGTGGCTCGTCCAGCGGATCGGCTGCGGCTGTGGCATTCGGGCTGGTCCCCGCTGCACTTGGGACCGACACGGGCGGCTCAGTCCGCGCACCGGCTGCACTCAACGGTCTGGTGGGTCTTAAGCCGACGATCGGGCGTGTCCCCACTACTGGCGTCGTTCCGTACTGCTGGACGCTCGATCATGTCGGCTTGATGACGAGGACTATCGAGGACTGTGCGGATCTGCTTGGTATTGTTGCTGGATACGATTCGTCAGATTCGGCTTCCGTGAACCGGCCTGTAGAAGACTACACTTCTGCACTTGGTCAGGATATCGCGGGGTTACGTGTCGGCATACCTCGCAATTTCTATTATGATCGGGCTGATGACGAAATTCTCGCCGAGCTTGAGAGAGTGAAGGAGTTCCTGGCATCAGCGGGAGCGGTTTTGGTTCCTGTCACATTCCCAGATATGGAGCATAGCCGAACGGTCTCGCTGACCGTGCAGATGCCGGAAGCTCTAAGTGCCCATTCGGCCTACGTGCAGGAACGAGGTGAGCTTTACGGTACCGATTTCCGCGCCGGCCTTGCTCTCGGGCAATGTATTCTTGCAGAGCACTATGTCAAAGCGAAGCGCTTCGTAGAGGTTTATCGCCAGGAAACCAACAAGCTCTTCGATGAGGTCGACGTGATCCTCACACCCGCGACCCCTGAAATCGCACAAAAGCTTGGGACAGTTAAGGTCACCAGAAATGGCGTCAGCGAGGCGATCGGTAACGCGATTACGCGATACACGACTTTCTTCAACATGACGGGTCACCCCGCGCTGACCATGCCGTGTGGGATGCACTCGGAGGGGCTTCCAATCGGGCTGCAGCTGGTAGGTCGATACTTCGATGAAAGGACGATCCTGCAAACAGCGTATGCTATCGAGCGGAGCGGTCGCTTTTCCATCCCACTACCACGCTTGGCTGTGTGACATGTCGACGAACTTGTTCGGATCACTGGTCAAAGCTGCACGTGGGTTGATTTCCGCGCGCTCATTGCCTCGCACTCAACGCCCCGTCATTTTGGGTACCGGCCTTCCCGAGGCGCTGCGTCTGGTGGGGCCAAGGTGCAATGAAGAATTCATTCTTCACGTGGCCAAGTCCATCGAAGAACGTGAAGCCGCGAAGGTCTGACGATTCGCGAACTGTTCGCGAACAAACTTCTTAGTTGAGCGTCCGGGCAAGGCCCGGACGCTTCGTTTTTGGTTGCGAGTAAGGTCAGCGCACGACCGTCATGTCACGTCGACTGTCGATCCGGCGCTGTCGCGGCGTTATCTTGAACTGATCGCGGAAAGCTCGGGAAAAATGCGAAAGACTGGAAAAACCCGAAGCAACGGCCACCTCGGTGATCGGCAACGTCGATTGCTGCAGAAGTTCGTTCGCTTTCGCTAGACGCAACCGCCTATAGAATTGCATGATGGGCTCGCCAATTTGCTCGCTGAAAAGCCGCTGGAGTTGGCGCGAACTCAAGCCGGACAAATCAGCGATTTGCTGCTCCGTCAAAGGATCAGCCAGGTGACTAGCCATGAGGTCGGTCGCCGCGACTAAAGCCGGATGACTGATCGACAGTTGCTGAGCAAGACTTGATTTAGAAGGATCATTCGCCATCCTCATCTGGGTATGAATGAACCAGTCGCTCACGGCTTGAGCGAACTTGGTCCCGTGTTCGGAGGCCACGATTGCGAGCATCATATCAAGGGCCGAAACCCCACCAGCGCAGGTGTACCGGTCGCGGTCGATCACGAACAGTCGACGTTCGACAAGGAAGTCGGACGACAGCTCTTGTAGAGCCTCGATGTGCTGCCAGTGGACTGCGAACCTTCGATTTTCCATTAGACCTAGCCGCGCAAGTATCGCCGGTCCGCCGGAGATGCCGCCTAGCTTGACATTTCGCCCACTTAGTCGCCGCAGGTATCGATTGAGCTCGGGATCTTCGTAACTCATCGGATTGCCGCCCGCGACGACCAGAACGATATCGTAGTCCAGGCCCGCGTCAGTCAAGGGAAGCGTCTCAAACTCACCTCCTGCAGTTGAGCGTGCCCTACCTCCGCCTGTCGAGAGGAAGCTGATGTCGTAGAGCTTTTGTCCGGCAAGGTGGTTTGCAGCTCTCAACGGTTCGACCGCAGAGGCTGTGGCCATAAGAGAGTAGCCGGCTGTCAGAATGAATGCGACGTGCATAGCCATTAGGGTCCGTGGATACTGTCAAATGAAACGGTCAATAGTGGCAGAAAATGTATAATTAGCGTCCTTATGAGGCAATAGGACAATGACGCAACGTGTCATTTTTTGATGGAAATGATCCGACACACGCTCCGTGCGCGGGACGTCGTTCCAGGTCAGATTTACCCGCTTTTCACGTGACAGGACCGGCACAATGGTTTTTGCGCTACTAAAATATGGCATGACGGGCCGGTACCCAGCTCGCCAGGAAATTCCCCTCACGCCTGAGCTCCAACCACATTACGACGTGGTGATCATCGGCGGCGGTGGCCACGGAGCCTCGCTTGCTTATCACCTCGCCAAGAACCATAACATTCGCAACGTGGCGATCTTGGAAAAGGGGTATCTCGGCGGCGGCAACACGGCTCGTAACACGACTGTTATCCGATCGAATTATACCGACCAACGGTCAATCAAGTTTTATGCCAAGTCGCTTCGGCTGTACGAGTCTCTTTCGAACGAACTTGATTACAATATGATGTACTCCAGACGGGGACAGCTAACGCTCTCCCACTCCGATGGGGTCTCACGATCGCTACGATTGCGCGCCGACGCAGGCGTTTTCTGTGGCGAGGCTAATGAAATTCTCGATCGCAAGCAGATCAAGGATCTCGTCCCCTCACTCAATCTCGATATCAAAGGCATGCCCATCCTTTCGGGTCTATGGCATAAAAACGCTGCGATTGCGCGTCACGATGCTGTTGTCTGGGGATACGCGATCAGGGCCTGCGAGCGCGGCGTTGAATTGCATCAGCGCACCGAAGTCCTTGGAATGGATGTCGCGAACAATAAAGTGACGCGGGTCAGAACAAATCGTGGTGATATCTCTGCTGGTCTCGTTGTTCAATGTGTTGCAGGGTACTCATCTGTCGTCGCAAAGATGGTCGGCTTGAAATTGCCAATCCGGAGCTATCCGCTTCAGGCAATGGTTACCCATCCAGTTAAGCCATTTCTTGACCCGATGGTCTCTTCGACAGCGTTGCACTGCTATATTTCGCAGTCCGCGCGAGGAGAGCTCGTGATCGGCGGCGGCTCAGACCCATATGAGCTTTACAATACTCGCTCGACCCTTGAACTAAAGGAAGGTCTCGCAGCGTCGGCCTTGGAACTGTTTCCGTTTATCGGTGAGCTCAAGGTGCTCCGTCAATGGGCAGGCATTACCGACATGACCCCCGACTACAGCCCGATCATGGGGCAAAGTCCGATTTCAAATTATTGGCTCGATGCCGGTTGGGGCACGTGGGGCTTCAAGGCAACGCCGGCTAGCGGGTACTTCATGGCGCAGGCCATGGCTAACAATCGAGTTCCTGATGAAATCCGACCCTTCCAGCTTGAGCGGTTCGATCGCTTCGATCTGGTTAATGAGATGGGTGCTACGGCCGCGAGTCACTGAGGAGCCAAACATGAAGATCATGACATGCCCTCTCAATGGGCCCCGCAACATAACCGAGTTCCAGTGCCATGGCGAAGTGCATCACGAGGTGGATCCGACAACTGCCAGCGACAAGGAGTGGTCTGACTACCTTTGGATGTCGAACAATACTGCAGGTGTCGTCCGTGAATGGTGGTGTCATACACCGTCCAATTATTGGTTTCTTGCTGAGCGAAACACAGTGACAGACGAGATTTTAGCCACCTTTGCCGTGCCTGCAGACGGCCCGTTGGGAGAGGTGAAATGAGCCAGCAGATAGCACGACAAGGCCTACTAATTGACGGATCTCAGAAGATCCGCTTCACATTCGATGGCAAGCAGTTCGAGGGTGTAGCGGGAGATACCATTGCGTCTGCGCTTGCCGCCAACAACGAATGGATACTGTCCCGGTCGTTCAAATATCATCGGCCGCGCGGTGTCCTGACCATGGCCGCGCAAGATGCCAATACCCTCGTACAGGTTGGCAATGAGGTCAGCGTGTTTGCAGACCGTCACCGCATCTCGGAAGGATTGGCAGTACGCGCACAGAATGTCAGCCATTCCGCGAGGAAGGATAGCGGGTTCATAATGAACCGCTTCTCCCGGTTCATGCCCGTCGGATTTTATTACCGAACCTTCTTCAAGCCCAAGGGCATATGGGAGAAGGTTTGGGAACCGCGGATCAGAGCCAAAGCGGGCCTCGGGACGCTCGATATCAATGAAGCCACAGACGGCTACTATGACAAGGCATACGGTTGGTACGACGTTATCGTTGTAGGCGCGGGACCCGCAGGGTTGGCCGCAGCTATCGCGGCGGCGGACGCCGGTGCATCCGTCCTCATCGTCGATGAGAACCCGGTCATCGGTGGCGCGCTGAACTACGCCCGTCACAACGGGACAAACGACCTCGCGGAGAAGGTGAAGGCACATCCGAAGATCGAGATCTGGACGGACGCCATCTGCAACGCCTGGTATGCTGACAACTGGCTGCCCGTCATTCGTGACAACCGATTGCACAAGCTTCGGGCCAAACAAGTCGTTCTGGCAACGGGCATGATCGAGCAGCCCTCGCAGTTCCGTAACAATGACCTGCCGGGGATCATGCAAGGATCGGCCGCTCAGCGCCTTATGAAGCTCTATGGAGTCAAGCCCGGCCAACGGGCCGTGGTACTTGCATCAAATGACGATGCCTACGGTGTTGCGCTCGATCTGCTTGATGCAGGCGTGCGGCTTGCCGCCGTCTGTGATCTTCGAAAGGGCGGCATTACGGGACCCAACCGGGCTCAACTAAAATCACGCAACGTGGAAGTACTTGACGGCTGGTGCATCTGGGAAGCAAGGCCCGCAGCTGGTCACAAACACGTTGACGTAGTTGAACTGGCAGAGCTGGATGAGATGGGCAAAGCAGGAAAGCTCCGTCTCCGCTTCGATTGCGATCTCGTGTGCATGTCGGTCGGTTATATCCCTGCCTATCAGCTCCCCCTACAAGCGCGTGGAAAACTCTCTTACGACGAGGGCACTGCGCAATTTACAATCCATGGACAAGACGAGGCAGTTCTACTTGCAGGATCGGTTGACGGATTTTTTGATGTCGATAGCTGCATTACCGACGGCCTCGCCCAAGGGGCGCAGGCTGCTGTAAACTGCGGTTATTTTGTTCAAGAGAAGCCGTCACGCCTCTCCCGTCCGGCTCTTTCGCCTAACCATCATCGTCCAATCTTCCCTCATCCCGCCGGTAAGGACTTCGTCGATTTCGATGAAGATCTGCAGGTCAAGGACATCAAGAACGCCGTCGCGGACGGCTATCGCGAACTCGAACTGGTTAAACGCTTTTCCACCGTTGGGATGGGACCGAGCCAAGGACGTCACGCCGCTCTTGCTACTGCAATGCTCGTTTCGAAGGAGACGGGGCGGACAATCAGCAAAGTCGGGGTAACAACCGCCAGGCCTCCGGTCACGACGGAAAAGATTGCAACGTTGGCAGGACGCAAGTTCACTCCGATGCGTCGCACCCCGATGCACGACCTGCATGCTGAGGCGGGAGCGTCGTGGCTCCTCGCTGGAAACTGGATGCGGCCGGCCTTCTACGGCAAGGGCGCCGACGACAGGAAAATTATAGCCGAAGAGGTTCTTAATGCCCGTAACAATGTGGGCATGATTGATGTGTCGACTCTCGGTGGCCTAGATGTCCGGGGACCGGACGCCGCAGAGTTTCTTAATCGGATGTACACATTCGCGTACGCCAAGCTTCCGATCGGTAAAACTCGATATCTGTTGATGACCAATGAAGCAGGTACGGTAATCGACGATGGTGTCGCGTGCCGGCGAGGTGAGCAGTACTTTTATGTTACGGCCACGACGACGGGCGTCGATCGAATTTACCGGAATATGCTCTGGTGGAATGCGCAATGGCGGCTCGATGTCGATATTGCCAATGTCACGGCCGCTTATTCAGGCGTCAATCTAGCCGGCCCAAATGCCCGCAGGGTACTCGAAAAGCTGACCGACGACATTGATGTCTCCGCGGAGCAGTTCCCCTATCTCGCCTATCGTGAGGGTAAAGTCGTCGGCATTCCAGCACGCGTCTTCCGCGTTGGCTTCATCGGTGAGCTAGGTTACGAAATCCACGTCCCGTCACGATACGGCGCAGAGCTTTGGCGCGCTATCCAGGAGGCAGGCCAAGCGTACAGTATCAAGCCATTTGGGCTTGAGGCCCAGCGTGTCATGCGGCTGGAGAAGGGGCATGTCATTGTCGGACAGGATACTGACGGCATGACCACGCCGGAAGAACTCGATATGACTTGGGCCGTCGCAAAATCGAAGCCGTTCTTTGTTGGAAAGCGCAGCCTCGAGATTCGGGACAAAGCGCTGTCAACCCGTCGGCTAGTTGGCTTTTCGCTAGATCAGATGCCGTCATCCGCCCTGCAAGAATCCAATCTTGTCGTAAAGGGAGGTGAAATCGTCGGGTTTGTGACGTCTCTCACCCGTTCGCCAACACTCTCCAAGGTCATTGGGCTTGCGTATGCAGATCGCGAGGACGCGACCTTGGGAGGTCGCATCGTAATTCGGGCGAGTGACGGCAGCCAGCATTCCGCTGAAGTCGTTTCACCACATTTCTACGATCCCGAAAACAAGCGGCAGGAGATGTAACATGGCTGCAATCGCAAGAAGCCCTTTCGCCGGAAGGGTCAATAGCAATCATAGCCGTGCACTCGCGCCCGCTGACGTGATCATCCATGACCTCTCACCTAACGGGAGGACTGGGTTCAAGGGAGTTGGTACGACTGATTGGTTGACAACAAAGGTGCCCAGCATTCCTGAGCGTCCGAACAGGGCCACTACGCTTTCGGATGGCTCAATCGTCGCGAGGCTCGGAAAAGACGAATATCTCCTTCTGAACGGGCGGAAATCTTCGATCTCTCTATCTGCCGGACTAGACGAGACTTGGGCCAGCGAGAGCACCACGTCCGCGAGCCGGATGGGCTATCCGCTGCCGCGCGCTGACAGCCATAGCTGGCTCTACCTTGAAGGCAAGAGCGTGCCGGAAATGATGGCCAAAATCTGCGGTGTCGACTTGCGCGAACAGAGTTTTCCGGAAGGCGAGATCGCACAAACTATCGTCGCGCGCATCGGAGCTGTGATTATCCGAGAGGTTGGCGTGACGTCCGAGGGGCTGCACCTTCTGACCGACTTCGCTTCCGCGGATTATCTCTGGGAAGTGCTGGAAGATGCCTCCGCAGAATACGGCGGCGGTTTTGTTCTCAACGGTCGGCAGTGACGGTCATGTTCCAATTCAATTCCGACAACGGATCGCCCGTTTGTGAGCCGGTGATGAAAGCGTTGATCGCCTGCAACGAAGGCGTTGAGACGGCGTACGGAGCAGATCAGGTTACCGCGCAGTTGAAATCCGCCTACTCAGAATTTTTTGAGCGCGAGGTCTATATTTTTCCGGTCGCATCCGGCACGGCAGGCAACGGTCTCGCACTCGGTGCCATCACGCCACCCTACGGAACGATCTTCTGCCACGAAACCTCGCATATCGTCACAACAGAAGGCGGGGCACCAGAATTTTACAGTGGTGGCGGACGTATGCGTCTCCTCCCCGGTGATCACAACAAGATATCCCCGCGCGAATTTAACGAGGCTCTCCAAAGGCACGGGATTGGTAACGCACACCATATGGCTGCGAGTGCTATCAGCATAACCCAGGCCACGGAGGCAGGCACTCTTTATCAGTTAGACGAACTCGCCGCGTTAAGCGAGACCGCGCATCGCTTGGGATTGAAGGTACACCTGGATGGCGCCAGGATCTCCAACGCCCTAGTATCCATGCAATCCAGCCCCGCTGAGATGACCTGGAAAGCTGGCGTAGATGTCGTGACGTTCGGCACTACCAAGAACGGTACGATGAACGCAGAGGCGGTCATCGCGTTTGATCCTGACCTCGCAAGGGTGCTTGGTTACATGCACAAACGTGCCGGGCATCTTTTTTCGAAAATGCGGTTTATGTCGGCTCAACTCCTGAGCTTTCTTGAAAATGATCTGTGGCGATCGAATGCGAGCCAGGCAAACAGCAACGCAACCCGCATTACGCGCGCGTTAAAGGGCTGCGATGACGTCGAGTTCGCCCATCCTGTCGACATCAACGAGATTTTCGTATCCCTCCCGCAAGGATTATCGCGAGCTCTCGCTGACTGTGGAATCAACCTCAGGCCTTGGCCAATGAGTAGTGGCAGGGACGGTTTCCGTCTGGTTCTCAGCTACTGCGACAGCGCCGACGATCTCGAACTTTTCGAGAAGACCTGCCGCGACTATGCGCGAGACGCCCTCGTCTCGGCTGACGGCAATCAGCAATCTCCCAGCATCGGCTGACATGGATCCAGGAAGTGAAGATATGCTAGATTTCGAAATGATTTCCAAGGCCGCTCGAACGCTCAAGGGGGTGACACGTGTTACACCGCTGTTGGAATCGGAGTTGCTAAACAAGCAACTGGGTTTCCGCCTCCTCGTCAAAGCGGAGTGCCTGCAACGCACAGGGTCGTTCAAGATCCGCGGGGCCTACGTCAAGATTGCATCGCTTACCGACCAGGAGCGATCGTCGGGCGTGGTGGCTTTCTCGTCCGGGAACCATGCGCAAGGTGTTGCCGCTGCAGCCACAGAGCTGGGAGTTTCGTCGACGATCGTCATGCCGGATGACGCTCCTGCGGTGAAATTGCGGAACACTGCTGAATACGGTGCCAAGGTCATAACCTATGACAGGATCACCGGTGACCGCGCCAAAATTGCGCAGGATGTCGCCGAACAGACGGGGGCCGTGCTCGTCCCTCCCTATGACGATTATGTTTTGATGTCAGGGCAGGGCACGATCGGGATCGAAATCGCAAATCAATTGTCTCAGCGGAACATATCAGCGGATGCTTTGGTTTGCCCGGCCGGTGGAGGAGGGCTCATAGCAGGTGTTGCAACGGCTTTGAAGGAGTTGGCTCCTGAGACCGTGATCTATTCTGCCGAGCCCGACCATTTCGACGACACCCGCCGCTCGCTGGCTGCAGGAGAACGCATTGGGAATGATCCTGGGCACTCGTCAATATGTGATTCGATTGTAACGCAAATTCCCGGTGAGAAGACGTTCCCAATTAACAAGTCCATTCTCGCGGGCGGTTTTGCAGTCTCAGAGAGCGACGTGTATTTGGCCATGCAAGCGTTGGCAGATCATCTGAAACTTGTCAGCGAACCAGGTGGCGCAGCTGCGGTTGCAGCAGTGATGCGCGATGCCGAACACTGGAAGGGTAAAACAGTGGTCGCGGTCGTCTCCGGAGGGAATGTCGACCTCGACACCTTCCGCGGATTTCTGAGGACGACTGCCTGAACACGGGCAAACGCCACAACGCTCAAAAACGATGTCTTTTACTCCGTCCATCTCTTGGACGGTCCATCACACTCAACCCTGTGAAGGCACACAATGACGACCTATGTTCTCACCGCAACTTGCCAATCGACACGCGGTATCGTGGCAGCAATTTCGGGATTTCTCTACGAAACCGGCTGCAATATCATTGACAGCTCCCAGTTTGACGATCTCAGCACGGGCCGCTTTTTCATGCGCGTATCGTTCATATCACAGGACGGTGTTGGCGCTGATGCACTGGCCGACGGATTGAAACCTATCGCCGAAAAGTTTGCGATGGAAACCCAGCTCCATTTGCAGGCTGAAAGAACCAAAGTCCTTCTAATGGTATCACGCTTTGGCCATTGCCTTAACGACTTGCTGTATCGCTGGCGTATCGGCGCACTTCCGATTGATATTGTCGGCGTCGTTTCCAATCACTTTGACTATCAGAAAGTTGTCGTCAATCACGACATTCCGTTCCACCACATCAAGGTCACAAAGGAAAATAAGCCAAAGGCCGAAGCCCAGATCATGGAGATCGTGGAGCAGACGGGCACCGAACTCGTCGTGCTTGCCCGATATATGCAGGTTCTCTCGGACGCCATGTGCGCAAAGATGTCCGGAAGGATCATTAACATACATCATTCGTTTCTGCCGAGCTTCAAGGGCGCGAACCCCTACAAGCAAGCATACGAGCGAGGTGTGAAGCTAATAGGTGCGACCGCACATTACGTCACTGCAGACCTTGATGAGGGACCAATTATCGAGCAGGATACTGTTCGTATTACACATGCGCAGAGCGCAGAAGACTACGTCTCACTCGGCCGAGACGTCGAGAGTCAGGTGCTTGCTCGCGCCATTCACGCACATATCCATCATAGGGTGTTCTTGAACGGAAGCCGTACTGTTGTTTTCCCTGCGAGTCCGGGCAGCTTTGCGTCGGAGCGCATGGGATGACGAAAGCGGTTGTGATTGACGGAAAGGCTATCGCATCATCCGTCTTGCAGCAGGTGAAAACTGCGTCAGTTGATCTTGTAACGGCGAAGGACATAACGCCCGGACTTGCAGTTGTGATTGTCGGGAACGATCCTGCAAGCCACGCCTATGTGGCGGCCAAAAGCAAAATGGCAAAAGAGTGCGGTTTTGCTTCGTCTCAATTCACGTTAACTGAAGGAACCACTCAGTCGGAACTTGCCGAACTGATTGAAAATCTGAACGACGATCCCAAGGTGCACGGTATACTGGTGCAATTGCCTCTGCCGCCGCATTTGGACAGCGAGATGATCATACAATCGATCTTGCCTCAGAAGGACGTGGATGGACTCAACATTTCAAACGCCGGAAAGCTAGCTGTTGGCGACTTGAGAACAGGGATTTTGCCATGCACACCCGCCGGTGCCATGGTCCTAATTTCCGAAATTCACGGCTTGGACCTTTCAGGTCTAAGAGCAGTTGTTGTTGGTCGGTCCAACCTGTTTGGGAAACCGATGGGTCAACTGCTGCTGGCTGCTAACGCGACCGTTACCATGGCTCACTCCCGCACCAAGGATCTGAGGTCGATCTGCTGCGAGGCCGATATAGTCATAGCCGCGGTCGGTAGGCCCGAAATGATCAAAGGCGACTGGTTAAAGCAGGGAGCCACTGTAATCGATGTCGGGATCAACCGCGTCCAGGCACCAGAGCTGGGCGATGGCCGAACGCGGTTGGTCGGCGACGTTTCCTTCAACGAAGCAAAAAATGTCGTGGGCGCAGTTACACCTGTTCCGGGGGGGGTCGGACCAATGACTATAGCCATGCTCATGGCGAACACTTTAACAGCTGCTTACCGCGCTGCTGGACTGAGCTTCAAACTCGTCCACGCTAAATGAAATTGACAAGGAACTGAGGCATGGAAAGCGTTACAGCCGGGACCGCGTCGGATGGCCCTATGCTATTTGCGAACGGCAATTATGTTCTCGCGAAGCGTCATCGCGATTTGGTGTTTACATCCGGGATGACGCCTCGAGAAGAAGGCCGCCTTATTCACACCGGAACTTTTACAAAAGATCTTCGTCCCGAGGATTCCAAGGAAGCGGTGGAACTGGCAGTGTCGAATGCCCTTGCTGCGGCTCGCCGGGCAATTGGCGCTGACGAACGAGTGGGAAGCATCTTAACTATGACCGTTTTCGTGTCGTCAACAGGCGACTTCAATCAACACTCGCGGGTAGCCGACCATGCCTCGAACTGGCTTGCGCGAGAACTTGGGCCGGACGGGATCGGCACGCGAGCGGCCGTCGGAGTGTCCTCGTTGCCGGGTGGCGCTCTGATTGAGATACAAATGACGGCCATCATCGTGCCTGATGTATAGTCTTTTTAAGGTGACAGGATTTAGCAGCAGCTCTGAGCGAGTTTCAGATACTCAACGTGTGACCCGCGTCGTCTGTCGGAGAAAGGCGTGGTACCCAATGCTTGCAATTCCAACCAAGCTAGTTGTTTTTGACGAACCAAAATGGCGCAATGCGGTCCAATTTCATGGACGTCACCAGCAGGATGGCCACCACGGCGCAATGCCAAATGATAGACGACACTGTCTGAGGCAGGGCTGATAGGCTGGCAGCAAGAAAGTCAACGCTGCATAGGCCAAAGCCCCAACATTGTTGGAGAGGAACCCGGGTGCAAAACTGGTTAGACAAGCTGATTGATCTTGCTGCGATTCCCGGCGACGAGCATCTAATAAAACAAGGCTTAGAGGCGGTAATTGCGTCGAGTGGCTTCAACGCTTACGCCTATCTCAACATCCAGCCGAGCCGTTCCAGCGCCTTGTCCAACTATCATCCTGAGTGGCAAGGAGAGTATTTCAGGTAACAGTTCAATAGGCTTGATCCAGTGATAAAGCGTGCGCAGACGCTTAGGCGCGCCTTTTCATGGAGCGCCGAGTGGGACAGGCCCCGTCTGTCCGAAGACGAGCGATCCTTTTTTTCACTCGCGTCAGATTTCGGGATCCGATCTGGGATCACAGTTCCGGTTAGGATTGCTCATGGGGCTCTGGCGTTGTTCACGCTGGCGTCTTCGAAGCAGAAAGTCGACCTTGAGCGTGACATCGATCCGGTCGCAGCCGCAGCCGCGGTCGCGCAACTGCATTCAAAGATCTTGTTCGCCGATCCGACACCCAGCGCCGAAGAACAGCTCCGGCTTGATCCGAAAAGCGCAACCTATCTAAGGTGGATCGCGGACGGAAAGACGATGGAGGAGGTCGCCGATCTGGAAGGCGTCAAATACAACAGCGTCCGCATCAGAATCGAAACTGCCCGCAAGCAGTTCAACGTCCACACGATCACGCACCTGACTTCGACGGCAATCCGCAAAAAATTGATCTGAAGATCAGTTCACACTGACCTTTGGGATGTAACCGAGAATCGCAAGCAGCGTATTCAGCGCACTCATCTGCGCGTGCATGTCTATGCTGGCCTCGATAAATTCGAGATGCTGAGCACCGCCGGTGGCCCGGCCGGTTTGATAGTCTTCCGGGAGTGACTGGTACAGCGCATCTGCCCTTTCGACCAGGTGTCTGTGTTTTAGGATTGCGTCGACCGTCAGCGTTTCAAGATCGGCTGCGGGGAGTCCATGCGTCAACCCGAACACCGGGCGCAGCTCGAGCTTTTCCATCGACGGAAGGTCTTTCGGGTCCATACTGTTTCCAACTTCGGGCATTGTCTGCGGTGCGCCCCCGCAAACGTCAATCCCTGATCCCAAGCCGGGGGTTGGAAACTGTACCTGGACAGTCCTGAGACCTTTAGCCGAAGCCTGGACATACGTCACAGGCCCCCGGCCACATGGTCAGAGGATTCTGGTACCGAAACGGCCGGTACCAACCACCAGGTAGGGGTTTCCACACCCCAGGGCAGCGCGTACTGCCCTAGCCGCCCTTATAACGGCGAGGTTCGAATTTCGCCAGTGCAAACAGGCGGATAATTGCCCTGGAAGCACTACAGATCTGCATATGGCCCAAGTTTACCCCGCGCCGATCGTGGACAAATCAACACGGATGCCGGCCCTGTTCGGGTCATCGACAGGTTCGTCGCTGGCTGCGGGTTCGCTTCGATCGTCTGCCTCGGGCTTATCGGCAGCATCGTCAGCCTCCGCTCCCGGAACGTTGCCTGCGGTGGGATCGGTCTCTTTCTCTCCCGGGCTCGGCGCCCGAAACACGGCTTCCCCTTCGAAATACCCCGACTGCCAGGCAAGGATCGCATCCTCGAACACCTGGGCCTCGGCCTGCTTGCCCGTCGGATTGCCATACCATTTGAGAACGATGCGATAGACTTTGGCGAAGAGGGCCGTGCCCATACGCATATTGGCGCAAGCATCGACGAGATCGGGTTTCAGGGCGCCGGCCTCGAGCACGCCGAGGCCGGCCGGATACTGGGTGATGCCGACCCGTACGACATTGCGGCCAATGTTTTCGCGGATCAGGTCCATCGCCGCCTCCGGTGTCGGGGGCTTCGGTACCAGCACGACACGGTTGCCAGCGCGAACCGTGATCGCCAGCGGATCCTGGGACCCTGCGGCGGCGATAAACTTCTCGACGATCGCCGGCTTCAATGCGGGATCAGCGCATTCCTTGATCAGGCCCGCATCGACCATGTCATTCTCCTTCCGCTTGGCGGTTGACAGCACTGACGAGCAGCACGCCGAAGAGCTTTGCCCAAGCGACGGTGCTGGCCTGCTGGATCGCGACGATCGATGTGCCTGATGTCCACCAGCCATTGCCAGCAGCGACGATGATATCAGGGGAATGCAGCATCGACTGCAGCACCGGCCAGACGATGAGTTGTTCGTAGCAGATCAGTGGGGCGACCCGCCTCGCGCCGATCTCGAAAACGGGATTGGCGAATAGATGCGCCCGGGCGCCACCGGGCTCACCGGTCAGGATCCGCCAGGGCTGCCACATCGATCCCGGTACGGGCATGCGCTCCCGGTAGAGAATCTCTGCCTTTGCTGCCGAGATTGCGACGAGAACATTGTCGTAGCCATGGCCATCGAGAACAGTTGCGCCGGCGATGACGGTGAGATCCCGGTCCTGCAGCTCGTCGCGCCAAAGCCGTTCGACGGTCGGCGTCCATAAGCCGAGCGCGCTTTCCGGCAGAACAATGGTGCTGATCCCTTCGCCTACCGACCTGAGGACTGTTGCAATCAGGACTCGCTGACGCTCCAATGATGCGTCGCGCCCAAGCGTCTCACCCAGTTTGAGATCGACGCCTTTCCACCCTTCCGGTAGCTTCGGTTCTGTCCAGACTGCGGCGGACCAGAGCCATAGGCTCAGCATGACCAAGATTGCTGCCGGCCAGAACCGCGATGTCATCATCGCCAGGCCGGCAGCTGTCGCCGCCAGTCCCCACCATCCCCAGCCGGGAAACAGCACGCCCGCCGCGGTGATCGGCTGCGCCCAGCCGGTGATACCGAAGGGCGGCAGTGCCATTAGCACGCTCGCTACCAGATATCGTCCGACCGGCGCCTTCCCAGCGCGGCGCGTCCAGAGTGCCGCATGCACGATCAGGAAAGACGCCGACGCAATGAGCCACAGCAGCAGACCAGGCCAGAGATCGGCGGCATAGAAGTTGGCCACCCCTTGGGGCAGACCGCGCGAAGCGGCGAGGAAATAGCCGAGCGAGACGAAAGCTGCGATCCCGCGCGACGGCGCCAAGGCCCACAACATTGGGAACAGCATAGCGGCGGGGAGCGCCAACACATAGCCGCTCCATCCGACCGTGCCGATGGCGATCGCCACCGTAATCAAGATCGCCGAGCGCGCTCGGTCACGGATCGAACGTGAGGATCGGCCGGGCAAGCCCGAGCAGGTCGCTTGTCGGTATTGGTCCAAAATATCGGGAGTCATAGGAGCTCACATAGGGAGAGTGCATATAGAGCATGCCCGGCGGGACCGTGCCGCCGGTATAGGGTTCGAGCGGTCGCCCGGCGCCATCGACACGGCGCACAGTGGATGAGGGGAGCGGCGTACCGTCGATCGATACGCTCTCGCCGATCTGGACAAGCTGACCCGTCAGGGCCGCGACCATCTTGATCATCGGCGCAACGCCGCCTGGGCACAGGCCCCGCGCGAGATAGTGACGACGGCGAGCTTCTGTGAACGCAGGTGTTTGGGGCGGACAGACAAAGACCAGATCGCCCACCGTCACAGCCCTGTCTGTTTCTTCGATCCGCCAGAGGCCGAGCGGCTCGCTCGGCGTCAGGTTCAGCCGGAAGCCACCGAGGACTGCTGTCACGGAAAGTGCTCCAACGGCGAAGACCGATCCCGCCAGAAACGTGAACACGCGCCGTCGCGTTTGGGCTCGCGGTGTCACTGTTTCAGGCTCGGTGTCTGACGTTGCGACAGCCTGAGGTCCTCGACCTGTTTTAACGTCGCGGTCGTCCGCTCATGCGCCGCCAGTTGCTGCGCCGTCCGCATCACCGGCCAGGCTTCCTTCAGACTTTCCCTTTCCGCCCGCTGCAGACCGGAGGCCATCTTGTCGAACAGCGGTCCTTCGGGTTTTTGCGCGGCATTCGCCAGCAGCGCCCTCTCACCGAAGCGTTTGGACACAGCCTGGTTGAAGCCGTCGATCTCGAGCTTCGCCTCGCGGTTGCTGATGGCAAAGCCGAGTGCTGCCGGAAGATCGTTGCGGTCGATCGCATCGCGAACCCGCTCCAGAACCGTCCGAGCCTCCGGCGACAGGGCCGGAATGTCGATCGACACGCGCTGACGCAGGGACTTTTCCTCGCCCTCAATCCGCGCCCGAGCCGTCTCGCGGATCGCCAAATAATGCTCGATGTCTCGCTTCAGCGCGGGAACGTTGACCTCTGCAACGCGGCGCGCCTCCTTCTCCGACTTGCTGGCCAGCAATCCGGTCTTGCCGTTCAGTGCACCGATCGACGCGGGCTCGTCAACGAGCTTCTGCAGGGCATGTTTTGCGGCTTGGCCCTCTGCCAGAACTGCATCGAAGTTCATCGCCCGGAAAGCGGTTTCAGGGTCAGCGAACACATAGCGGAAACGGGTCGAGACCTCGTCCCACTGTTGCTTCAGCGCCGGGTCGTCCCCAAGCTTCCGATCGATCGTATCTTTGACCGAGGATGCGAACTGTTTGACGCCAGCCACCATGGGCGCAAGATCCTTCTTCTGTTTTAGGTTCGGGGATTGGAGGAGGCCGAGCCGCTCACCAACGGCGCGCAGCTGCTTGCCGAGATCGGCGAGCTTCTCCTTCTGCTGCAGCGTCCAGTCGAGCCTGTCGCGCACGAGTGTGCGGGCGACCTGCACGAGATGCAGTCCGCGGTTTTCGGCAAAGGACAGCGCCTGCCGGTAGAGCCTACCATGCCGGTAATCGAGCGTCGTTTCCTTGGCATTGCGCCGCGACAGCACCTTTTCCAGTCCGCCATTGAAGCCGAAGGAACGGGTGCCGTAATAGAGCTGCAGATCCTCACGGTGGCGGGTCATGGCGACGTAGGTGAGATGCCGATCGAGCGAGAGCGACGCGAGCACCTTGACGCGATCGACGGTGGCGCCCTGGCTCTTATGAATCGTCGTGGCATAGCCGTGATCGAGATTGTTGTAGGCTTTGCTCTCGACCGAGACCTGGCGCAAATGCTCGCCTTCTCCGACTGCGATCACGACCCGGCTCTCGGCTGCCTCGACCACCTTGCCCAGCATGCCATTCTTGACGCCAAGGGCGGTGTCGTTTTTCAGGAAGATGACCTGATCGCCGGCGTCAAAACGGCGTTCGCCCTCGCCGGTTCGGAAGCTATGACCGTCACCGATCAGCCCGCGCTCGACCAGTTTTGCGCGGGCCATGTCGTTCAGCATGCGGACGTCACGGCGAAGGTGAGCAAGCATCAGCGTGGTCTTCGCCGGATCGTAATCGCGGTTCCAGTCGCTACTCAATTGTTCGACCGCCTCGGCCTTCAGTTTCGATCCATGCACTCGGTCCCGCGCCCCATAGGCGGCAAGCGCCGTACCGACATTGCCGCGCGCCAGATCGAGCGAAGCCGCCCGCATCCAGTCCTCGTGCTGACGATAGATCGTCTCCAGTTCCGCATATCCAACACGGTCAGCAATTGCCCGGAAGGACGCGCCCGCCTCGATCGGCTGCAACTGGTCTGGATCGCCGACAAGCACGAGTTTGGCGCCCGCACGGACAACAGCCTCGACAAAGCCAGCCATCTGTTTGGAGGCGACCATACCGGCCTCGTCGATGACAAAGACGGTCTTCGCGTCGATGCCATCCCGGCCGCGCTGCCAGCGCAGTTCCCAAGACGATAGCGTGCGGCTTTGAATTCCGGCTTCCTTCTCCAAGCCCTCTGCCGCTTTGCCGGCCAATGCGGCGCCGACGACACGATAACCGGCCGCCTCCCAGGCCTCCCGTGCCGCTTTCATCATCGTCGTCTTGCCGGCGCCGGCGCGGCCAACGATCGCCGCGATCCGGGCCGGACCGGTGACATGTTCGATCGCGGCTTTCTGCTCATCCGACAGCCGCTCGTGGCACGCAAAGGTCGATTGCAGGACGGTCTGCCTCACAGCGTGCGAGGATTGCCGCGCCAGCCATAGGGCCCGATTGGCCATCTCCGCTTCGAGCGCAATCATCGCCCGCGTCGTGTAGCGTGCCGGGACCCGTTCGCCGGTGGCAAAGTCGATCGTGTCGCGCTGCAGACGCAGCACTTCGGCATGGTGCAGGATCCGCGCCATCAACTGCTGGAAGACGGTGGGCTCGTCGACATAGCGGTGCAAAACCTTGGCGACATCCCGAACATCAAAGACGCTCTTTTCCCGCGTGATCAGGTCCAGCACGAGAGCCGGGTTGCTTGAGATTCGACGGGTATTTTCAGCGCGGCGCTGATCGTTAAGCTCAAGCCGTTCGAGTTCCGGGGTAGCACCCTGCATCGCCGCCTTGCGCTCGATCGCCTTGGCGCCAACGCCGAGATGGATGGTTGGCTCGAGCGCGATACCCTGCTTCTCAAAGGACCGGCCATCGACGCGAAGCGAAACGCCATTCATCGCCAGGTGATGGTTCTGACGCTCGAACCAGCCGTCGCGCAGCGCATTGAACTCAGGTGTGCCACCGGCCCAAAGTTCGTAGATCTGTTTGCCCGCCTTGGTCAAGGGCTGGCCATCTTCACCCAGCACCGCGACCTTCTTTGCCCCGAACCCGTCCTCTGTCAGCGGGCGCAATGTCGTCATCAGGTGGATGTGCGGATTACCCGGGTTGTCATGATAGACCCAGTCGGCAACCATCCCCTTCGCCAGCACATGCTTGTCAACGAAATCCCGCACCAGCGCTATGTTCTGCTCGACCGTCAGCTCCAGCGGCAGAGCAATGGTCAGGTCCTTGGCGAGCTGGGCATCGCTGCGTTTCTCGAAGGCCTCGACCCGGTTCCAGAAGGCCTCGGAGGCACCGGAGATCGAGCGGTCGGCAATCAGGCTTCTGGCCCAGTCCGGCGCATCGGCGGGCAAGACAAACTCCTCATGAAGCAGGCCTTGCTTGCGGGTGTAGTCGATGGTGCGGGCCTCGCGGTCGTAGTCCATCTTGGCGCAGTGCCGATAGGCCGCCGACAGCACGGCGCTGCGGCCTTCGCCGCGGCTGACGATGCTGACGGAGAAATGGGCGATGGCCACGGCGGCGAATTCCTTTCCGTTCGAACCTCGGTTCACCCGGAAAAGCGGCCCCGCCAGGGTGGCAAACGCCACGTCGCGACAGCGACGTATAATTGCGCCCTTGGATCCGCTCTCATCGAGCGGCGGGATCATGCCCGAAGGCGTCAGCTTTGCCGACATGCAGATCTGCACCTTGGCCTGACGGCCCATTCGGAAGAGTTTGGCGCTGCTAACGCAACGCCAGACAGCCAAGGAGGGCAATCGGATGAAGAAGCCGTCGTCGAAAATCAGGGAAGAGATCGCCCGCCTGCAGGAACAGCTCAAGGCCGCGGAAACACGCGAGGCCGAACGCATCGGCCGTGTTGCACTGCGGGCTGGCCTTGGAGAGATCGAGATCGACGAGGTCGAGCTGCAGGCAGCCTTTGAGGAGGTGGCGAAGCGGTTTCGCGGGAGAGGAAGGGGAGGGGCGAGCGGAAAGGAGAGGGCAGGGGCAAGCAGCACCCTCGTCGGCCAGGCCGCGTCGGTCGAGACTGTCACGACTCAGAGCAGCGCTGGCGAGGCTTGAGCGGATGGCCAAAACGATGACATCAGATGCGCGAAAGAAGGACGCGCGTGAAAAGATCGAGCTCGGTGGCCTGATCGTCAAGGCAGGCTTGCGCTACGAAAAAAGGGCGTTGCTGCTTGGACTGCTGATCGATGCCACAACGCGTATGCGCGGCAACGAGAAGGAGCGCGAGCGTCTGCTGGCTATTGGCTCGGAGGCGTTCGGCCATGACGCTGAATAGGCTGGCTCCCGCCGTTATCCCGGCTGCGATCATGGTCCTTGCCGTCATCGCCACCCCTGGTATCGAGGAATGGCTCGCCACCTTCGGCAAGACAGCCCATTCAAAGCTTGTCCTCGGGCGCATTGGCCTGGCGCTTCCCTATGCCATCGCCGCCGGTCTTGGCGTGATGGCGCTGTTCGCGGCAAATGGTTCGACACAAATCAAAGCGGCCGGCTGGAGCGTCGTCGCCGGAAGTGTGGCCGTCATCCTGGTCGCGGTTTTGCGTGAGACGATGCGGCTCGCCGGCCTTGCGAGCAGCGTGCCCGTGGGCCAATCCGTGCTCGCCTATGTCGACCCGTCGACGGGTATCGGCGGGGCAACTGCGATCCTGTCCGGTATCTTCGCGATGCGCGTCGCGCTCAATGGCAACGCGGCCTTCTCTAAGCCTGAACCACGACGGTTGCGGGGAAAGCGCGCCGTTCATGGCGATGCCGACTGGATGAGCATGACGGAGGCGGCCAAACTGTTTCGTGACAGCGGCGGCATCGTCATCGGCGAGCGCTACCGCGTCGACCGTGACAGCGTCGCCGCCATGTCGTTTCGTGCCGACGCTCCCGAAACCTGGGGGGCAGGTGGCAGGTCGCCGTTGCTGTGCTTCGACGGCTCGTTCGGTTCGTCGCATGGCATCGTCTTTGCTGGCTCCGGCGGCTTCAAGACGACCTCGGTCACCGTGCCGACCGCGCTCAAATGGGGCGGTAGCCTTGTGGTGCTCGATCCATCGAGCGAAGTGGCGCCTATGGTCATCGATCATCGGCGCCAAGCCGGGCGCAAGGTCATCGTCCTCAATCCCGAGACGCCGGCAATCGGCTTTAACGCGCTGGACTGGATCGGCCGCTTCGGCGCGACGAAAGAAGAGGATATCGTAGCGGTCGCTACCTGGATCATGACCGATAATGCCCGAGCGGCATCGGCACGGGACGATTTCTTCCGGGCCTCGGCGATGCAGCTTCTGACGGCGCTGATCGCCGACGTTTGCCTATCCGGCAATACCGACGACAAAGACCAGACGCTGCGGCAGGTGCGGGCGAACTTGTCAGAGCCGGAGCCAAAGCTGCGCGAGCGGCTGACGCGCATCTACGAGGGCTCGGAGTCGGATTTCGTCAAGGAGAACGTGGCGGTGTTTGTCAACATGACGCCGGAGACGTTTTCCGGGGTCTATGCCAATGCAGTCAAGGAAACCCACTGGTTGTCCTATCCAAACTACGCGGCGCTCGTCTCCGGTAACAGTTTCTCGACGGACGAACTTGCAAAGGGCGAGACCGACATCTTCATCGCGCTCGATCTCAAAGTGCTGGAAGCCCATCCGGGTCTAGCTCGCGTCGTCATCGGCTCGTTTCTCAACGCGCTCTACAACCGCAATGGCAAGACTGCCGGCCGGACACTTTTCCTGCTCGACGAGGTGGCGCGGCTCGGGTTTCTGCGCATCCTGGAGACGGCACGCGATGCGGGCCGCAAATATGGGATCAGCCTGACGCTGATCTTCCAGTCGATCGGCCAGATGCGGGAGGCCTATGGTGGCCGCGACGCCAGCTCGAAATGGTTTGAATCCGCATCCTGGATTTCGTTTGCGGCAATCAACGATCCCGAAACGGCTGACTATCTGTCGCGGCGCTGCGGCGAGACGACGATCGAAGTCGATCAGGTTAGCCGCACAAGCCAGTCGCGGGGTTCGTCGCGATCGCGATCGAAGCAGTTGAGCCGCCGCCCGCTGATCCTTCCTTACGAGGTCATGCAAATGCGTGGTGATGAGCAGATCGTGTTCACATCCGGCAATCCGCCGCTCAGATGTGGCCGCGCGATCTGGTTTCGCCGTTCCGACATGACGTCGTGTGCCGGCGACAACCGTTTCCATACAAAACGGGGGTCGGTGGAGGAGGATGGGTGAGAGCAATCGAGCGGAAGAAAACAAGCGATGCGATATTGGGAAGCATGCGAGGCGCAGGTGACCGCGGAAGAGGCGATTGCGGAATGCCGCAAGCATCAGATCGTTGCCGTCGTGCGCGAGACAGATGCCGCGCTGATCGATCAGGAGACCGGCGACGTCATCGCCCATGTCGACGAGCATGGGGACTATTATGGCGCCGATATCCTCGGCTACCTTGGATATTGACCGATGGTGTTTGGCATCTGCGGGAGGATCGTTACCGGGATCGGCGAAGACCAGAATTGGGCTTCGTTCGCGGACGCGAATGGAGCTGTTCGCCGAAGGCGGACCGCACAAACTTCAGTCCCTCAACACTTCACGAACTTGAATCGATCCGGCACCACTGATTCATATCTCTCGTTGGACGGCGGCCGCAAAATTTCCGATTCTGCACGCATGATCGCCCAGCCCTACCATCTCTATATCGAGCGCACCGAGCCTGAGCAAAACATGGCGCGCTTCTATGCGATCTCGATCGAGCCGACGCTGTTCGGTGATGCGTGTCTGACCCGTCGATGGGGGCGTATCGGTAGCAGAGGGCAAAGCAAGGTTCATCACTTCGCGCAGGAGAAGGAAGCGGTCCAACTCTTCCTTGATCTTGTTCGGCAGAAGCGTCGTCGGGGATATTCCACGAGACCAGTAGGCATCGGCGCATCGCCAGACGTTCATCGATGATATGCGGCGATAATCTTCAGCATAGTGAAACGGATAGAATGGATTTGAAGCGAAGCGGACATAACAGAAAAGGTGGAAGCGAACACCGCATCAAGGCGGGTGTCATCACCATGGCGATTGCGTTCAGTTTCTACACGTTGGACATAGGCGGCACTGCGCTGGCCGAGACCTTTACGCCGATCAAGGCAACGAGCGCACCATTCCGAATATGTGACACCAGCAACCGGACGACCTGTGTTGTCGATGGAGACACGCTCTGGATCAAAGGCGAAAAGATCCGTGTCGCCGATATCGATACCCCTGAGGTTAGTGAACCGAAATGTGCGTCCGAGCTGGCACTGGGACGTCGTGCCACCGCGCGGCTGATAGAGCTGGTCAATCAGGCGCCGTTCGAACTGCATGCCTGGCCGGGTCGTGACGAGGATCGGTATGGTCGCAAGCTCCGTGTCCTCGTGCGCGATGGAAAGAGCCTCGGCGATATCCTGGTATCGGAAGGACTAGCGCGGACTTGGGTAGGCCGACGGCAGCCGTGGTGCTGATGGCCTGCGGTCGCAGGCCGTTCAGCGATGCCGTCAGTGTCGGCGCGTGCCGTCGCGTTCGAAAGCGATCTCGATCTCGATAAAGAACGGGATCTTGATGGCGAGCTTCAGCCCGAGTTTGCCCTTACGGAAGAAGTGACAGATGACTTTGCCAAGTGCCCGGAGCTGACGGCCGGTGGCTGCGAGGAATTGTGCGAGGCGTTGCATATGATTTCTCCTTGTCGATTGCGGGTATCGCGGGGATAGGCCGCGGGCCGGGACAAGGAGGGCTGCACCATGGGGCCCCGTTGCGCTTGCGCAAGGGGAGGGCGCTTTTGGCCGCAGCAAAGCGGAGGACCTGGCGGCGCCTGAGTTTTGGACCGCGAGGAGGCGCAAAGCGACGGGGAAAACTCTGGCGACGACGGGTTGCTGCCCGACGATCGGCACGCAACATCCCCGATGTCGATAGCCTCTGTCGGCAGGGAGAAATGCAACGTCTGTGATCGCAGTGAGCGGATGGACAAGCCGGTAGGCGTGAAACAGAGACATCTTATGCAGGGGAGCCGCTCAAAACGGCGGCTCCGCTTCGAGGTGTCCGTCCCGTTCGGCAACGATGATGGCCAGCTCGGCCTGAGCGCATTCGAGCTCCGTCTGGATCTCGCGACGCTCGCCGGCGTCAACGGTATTGCTCAGTTCGGCCCGAAGTTCTTCGACTTGGATTTCCAGCGTGTAGGTCATCGTCTGATCTCCTTGAGTGTGAAAGACGACGACAGCAGCCGGGAGGGGATGACGGGGTCAGGGATCGCGCAAGCGACCGGCAGCGCCGGAGAGTGGGGGTGCCGATTTTCGGAAGCCGCCAGGGGCGGGTGGAGAAAATTGGGGGAACCGCTCATCCTTGAGGCCGGCATGCGCGATCGGCACAATGCCGGGTTCTGAGCAGCTATTCCTCCCCATCGTGTGGCACCAGAAAAGCCGCAGACGGGCTCGATGCCTGTCTCGGGCTTGATGTGGGAGAAGAGGAAAGCCCCGCCTCGTTCGGGCGGGGCCTGGGCTGTCTCAGTCGCGCTTGGGGCAGGAGCAGATCGGGTGCTGCGGTATTCAGGAAGCACATACAATATCACCGATATTGGGTGTGAAAGATGATGAGCAGGTAGCCGCCGCCATCACGCTGCGAACGCTTCATGGAGATAGTCGATCAAGACTCTCACTTTCCGTGGGGTGTGGCGACGCTGCGCGTGAAAGGCGTAGATTGGCTGCTCTACAGGTTGGTAGTCTGGAAGAAGTCGGAGTAACCGGCCCGCCGCGATGTCGCCGGCGACCATGAACTCGGCGAGCAAGGCATAACCGTATCCAGTAAGACAGGCGTTCCGGACGGCGCGCGACGAACTCATCGTGAATTGTTGTGGCACCTCGAAGTCAATTGGCTCACGGCCCTGTTCGAAACGGTGCTGCCGACCCCATTCTCCGCTCACCTGCATGACCGACGGCATGCCGGCGAGGTCATCTATGGTACGCGGCATTCCATGCACTTCACAGAACTGCGGCGAGGCAACGAAGATGATGTTCTGAGTGGCTATTTTTTGCGCGACCAGGGTTGAATCGTTGAGCGGTCCGACGCGGATCGCCAGATCATAATGCTCACCCACCAGATCGACTATACGATTGCCGATATCGACCGAGACGCTCAATTGCGGGAACCGCCGCAGAAACTCAGGCAAGACCGGCGCCAGGCATTCGTTGCCGAAAGCGGTGACGCAGGAGATGCGGAGATGACCGTGAGGGTTCTCGCTACGCTCTCGTAATGAGATACGCATCTGCTCAAGTTCTTCCAACAAGCCGGTGCTCTTCTGAACGAATTCCTGGCCGGCATCGGTAAGATGAAGCTGGCGGGTCGTGCGATTAAAGAGCCGTATTCCGAGATCCACTTCTAGCTCCGCGATGACGCGGCTCACCGATGGTCCTGAGAGACGAAGGTGCCGGCTAGCGGCCGTGAAACTTCCTCGTCTTGCGACCTCTACGGCAACCCGCATCGCTGCCACTATATCCATCGGCATTCTTTCAGAAAATAACACAATGTTCCTTGGAGAAGATGGATTATCATTTTTCGCGAGATGATGCATGACCGATCGGAGAACAATTTCTCGATAGGAGACCTCACGATGGCCACCAATCCAAGTTGGACACTCCGAAGCTATCCGACGGCGATGCCGACGCCGGACAACTGGGCGCTTGACGATCGCCCCATGCCGGAGGCGGGGGAAGGAGAGCTTCTGGTCAAGACTCTCTGGCTTTCGGTGGACCCCTATATGCGCGGCCGGATCAGTTCGGCGAAGAGTTATGCGGCTGGTTTCAAGATCGGCGATCTGATGCGCGGCGGTGGGGTTGGAGAAGTAATTGCGTCCGGGTCGCCGGAATTCCAGCCGGGGCAGATCGTCGTCAGCGACTATTTTGGCTGGCAGCCATTCACTGTGATCTCTGCGGCGACCGCCAAGATCGTGACGATCACGGACGCGCCGATACAGGCAGCACTGAGCTATCTCGGCATGCCGGGTCTGACTGCATATTTCGCCTTGCTCAAAACGGCCGCTCCGAAATCGGGAGAGACGGTGCTAATATCCGCAGCATCGGGTGCTGTCGGCCAGATTGCTGGCCAGATTGCACGCATCAAGGGCCTCGACCCTGTCGCGGTCGTGGGTACCGACGAGAAACTCGCGTGGTGCCGGGAGCTTGGATATCGGACCGGCGTCAACCATCGCACCTCGCCCGACCTCATCGCAGACGTCGCTGCCGCCTGCCCAGATGGCGTGGACGTGTTCATCGACAATACCGCGGGACCGATCCACGATGCGGGGATGCTCAATCTCAACACGTTTGGTCGCGTGGTCATCGTCGGAACGATTGCGTTGGCCGACCGGTTCGACCACCCCGACATCGGCCTGCGTCATCTGCGCAGGACCCTGATCACCAGGGCCCGCATTGAAGGCTTTCTGCTCGACGACCACGAAAGGGAGTACCAAACGGCTACGACCGAGCTGCTCGCTTGGTATAAGCAGGGCCAGCTTCACACACGAGAGGATGTGGCCGAGGGGATCGAGTCCGCGCCCCATGCCTTTGTCCGCATGTTGAAGGGCGAAAATTTCGGGAAGCAGCTCGTCAAACTCTAGCGTGCGGTAACTTGGCAAAGGCGCGACAGCGATCGCGAAGCGGGAGGTGAAGGCGCCGAACCGCGCCAGTATTTTCGCGGTGCTGCCGCATCCTTGCGGCTAGGCGCTCGCCACGC
Organism: Pararhizobium sp. YC-54; assembly: GCF_025847205.1. Taxonomy (GTDB): domain Bacteria; phylum Pseudomonadota; class Alphaproteobacteria; order Rhizobiales; family Rhizobiaceae; genus Pararhizobium. Next base: position 301,870 of record NZ_JAOYTH010000007.1, read on the forward strand.
CATCCTCGCTCTGTCTGAGCAGACCTTTGTTCAAGAAAAAGCCGGAGACCGGCTCGATGCCTGTCTCCGGTTTGATCACAGGGGTGAAGAGGAGTGCCCCGCCTTGTCGGGCGGGGCTTTGACCGTCTCAGTCGCGGTTCGGGCGGGACCAGATCAGCTGATATTCGCCTTCGACCTCCGTCAGCGTCGCGTAGATCGGGGAGGGGAAGCTCGGATCGTCGAGCTTGACCGAGAGGTAGTCGCGGTCCTGTTCGGAGCGCTTCTGCCAGGCCGCGCCGAGTTCCACGTGACCCGCGAAGATGCGGAACTGGGGACCCTTGTCCGAGGGGTTTTCCACGCGGGAGATGCGGGCCTTGACGTTGAGGGCGAGTGTGCGGATGGAGCCGGTGAAGCCGTTTTCGGTGGAGGTGAAAGTGCCGATGGTAGCCATGTCGTAATTCCCTTTTGCTCAATCGGGCCGCTCCAGTGCGGCCTCGATGGCAGTCGCAAAGGCCGGGGACGATCGGACCGCACCTTGAGGCCGGAACAGCGTGGAGGGCGGCGCGGAGACACTTTCTTGGTTCGCGAGGAATGGCGGCGCAGCCGGCAGGGGATGAAAGTTTCGGAGCGCCGTTGCGGGATAACGAGCGAGGCGCAGCCGATCTCCGGTCAGACCTGCCCCATCGAGCCCGCACCTGGAGCCTCGGGCATTCAGGCAAGGGATTATGACATTGCGGCCCGCGTCGGATGGACCTCGCATGTCGGCCGAGCGTACTGCAGTCGTCGTGCCATCGCCTGTTTTCGTGACACGGCTGAATTAACGCTAGCCGATATCCAACTCAGCTCTTTGCGGTCCCGGCGATGATTGCTATATTCGCGGAAAGTATGGAGCAGACATGGCTAAAGTCGTCGTCAAGAAATTCGGCAATCCCAAGATCGGTGCTCGCGATACCGCCGTGACGCAGAAGCGTGTACGGGATGGAGACAGCGGTCAGTTCACGACTGTGCGGACGATCGATGCGCAAAGCAAGACGTTGGGCAAAGATCTGAGCTACGTGTTCAGCAAAAATGTCGATAAGGCGCGCCGTGACAACAAGGCTGTAACCGGCGTGCGTGATCGTGCTCCCGTCCAGGATTGAGCAACCAGTCTTCCTAATCATTGCAGGGCCAAACGGATCAGGCAAAAGCAGCGTTTACGCAAACGCCGACCTCGAATGGGAAGGCCGATCCGTCTGGATCGTCAATCCAGATCTTCTCGCTGCCCGGATCAGCAAGGTGGAAGCCAAGCCGCTTCTGGAGGCTAATCTAACTGCGGTTCAACGCATCGAAAACTGGCTGGAAGCCTCGATCAACGTGCACAAGACGATCGGGGTCGAAACTGTCTTATCGACGGGGAAGTACCAGCGCCTGGTCGAAGCGGCCAAAAACCTTGGATTTGCGATATGGTTTCTTTACGTCGTGCTCGATAGCCCTGAACGCTCGATCGAGCGTATCAAATTGCGCGTGGCGAAAGGCGGCCACCCGGTTCCCGATGAAAAGGTTCGCCAGCGTTACGTGAGATCGCTGGAGCAGTTCCCCTGGTTTCTCGATCAGGCGGACAAGGCTTGGATCTATGACAATAGCGGGGCAACACCGAAAACGATTGGTGAGAAATCAGACGGTGTCATCGAAGTGGATGAGAATGCTCTCGAGGTCGTCGCCAGAGCGGTCCAATCCATCGCAACCGAATAGCAGCCATTGCCATGCACAAAAAGTGCCACGATGACGCGGCCCATTCTTTGTGGTCGAGTATGATGCGTATTACCGTGCGCGGACAGCGCTGTGGATATTCCCACGGACCAGACCGATGTCGTTCAGCGACCGATCATCAAGGACGGAGAGCTCGCGGATTGCGCGACGCTCGGCAATGGCTCTTTTCAGCCGTTCAGCGATTTTCATGTTACTCACCTTTGAAATGTGGTCACTATATGTGCAATTCTTCGCCCAAAAAGAAGGCACATGCTCGCAGGGAAGGCATGCGTAATTTGCGGGGCTGGTTAATCGACGCTATGCGGCCTCGGCCGCACCTGTGCCGGTCCGCCCTTGGCTTGTTTCGCCACAAAAAAAGCCGGAGACCGGCTCGATGCCTGTCTCAGGTTTGACACAGGGGTGAAGAGGAGTGCCCCGCCTTGTCGGGCGGGGCTTTGACTGTCTCAGTCGCGGTTCGGGCGGGACCAGATCAGCTGGTATTCGCCTTCGACCTCCGTCAGCGTCGCGTAGATCGGGGAGGGGAAGCTCGGATCGTCGAGCTTGACCGAGAGGTAGTCGCGGTCCTGTTCGGAGCGCTTCTGCCAGGCCGCGCCGAGCTCCACGCTTCCCGCGAAGATGCGGAACTGCGGACCTTTGTCCGAGGGGTTTTCGACGCGGGCGATGCGGGCCTTGACGTTGAGGGCGAGTGTGCGGATGGAGCCTGTGAAGCCGTTTTCGGTGGAGGTGAAAGTGCCGATGGTAGCCATGTCGTAATTCCCTTTTGCTCAATCGGGCCGCTCCAGTGCGGCCTCGATGGCAGTCGCAAAGGCCGGGGACGATCGGACCGCACCTTGAGGCCGGAACAGCGTGGAGGGCGGCGTGGAGACACTTTCTTGGCTCGCGCGAGGAATGGCGGCGCAGCCGGCAGGGGATGAAAGTTTCGGAGCGCCGTTGCGGGATAACGAGCGAGGCGCAGCCGATCTCCGGTCAGACCTGCCCCATCGAGCCCGCACCTGGAGCCACGGGCATTCAGGCAAAGGGATATGACGTTGGCGGCCCGCACGCGCTCGGCCCCACCTGATTGGCAACGTCGGCGTTACGCAAACTGCCTGGACCAGACGGGAATCACCATACCTCTTTGCATGACACCGGCCGTGGTTTGCTTGCCGCAACCGTCTATCGCGATAGAGTTGCGATGCGATTCCTCGCCTGGAAGAACTTGCCAAAGCAGACCGAACCATTCGTTGTTGAAATAAAGTCGTCCCGGAAGCTGAAACCTGGCACCGGAAAACCGTCGATCTGGGGGTCGCTGGATCTGACGATCACTGAGGATCATGCCGTCTCGCCAATACCGATGAGCCGGCCACCGCCGAGAGCAGCGACCAGCTTTAGACTCCTCCCGAACCCTCAAGCCGCGTCCCGGATATCCGCCGCGTCCGGCTGTAGTCCATGCAGGAATGCCACGGCGCGCTGCGCATGCGCCGCCGCCTGGAAGATTGCTCGCTTGTCATCGGCCAGCACCCTGAGCCAAGACTGAAGGTAGGACGCATGATCAGGCCTGGGCTCGAGCTCCGGCGCAATGCCGAGATCTGCGCAGAGAAAGCAGCTGCCGAGCTCGGCGACAAGTTCCTCGCGCGCTCGTTCGCTGCGATCCTTGGCATAGTGTGATAGATCGCGGCCGACCCGGTGCTCTGCCGCCGTCCAATGCGTGACCTCATGGCTGAGGGTCGCTGCGTACCCAGCTGCGTCCCTGAAACTCTCGAAGGGCGGCATCTGGATATAGTCCATGACAGGCGAATAATAGGCCTGGTTGCCACCGTGGCGGATGACCGCACCGGTATTGCGGAAAAACCGGTCCGCCTGCTCGATGCGGGCGACAGGATCGTGCGCGGTCACCGGCCGGTGGTAGTAATGATCAGGCAGACCGTCGATCTGTTCGACGTTGAATACGGAATAGGCCTTCAGGAACGGGATTTCCCGGTCGATCTCGCCGCCCTTTCCATCGGCTTCCGATTTGGTAAAGCGGCTGGCGAACACCACGGTCGATCCGGTCTCGCCTTTTCGAACGGCGGCGCCGAGTTCGATCGCCTGCTTGAAGGTCATCCACGTCGACGAGCCGAAGCCACGCGACATCTGCTCGGACCACAGCAGAAGCACGTTCATGCCGGAGTAAGGCTGGCCATTATGGCGAAGCGGGCGGCTGATCCGCCCGTCCGTATTTGCAGCGCTCCAAGGTTTCATCCAGGGGCGCACGCCGGCTGCGAGCTCTTCGATGATCATGGTCGTGATGCGGGTATAGATGTCTGCCCGCTGGTTCTCTGTTTTCCTGCTCATTTCTGATCTCCACTCATCGGGAGCCGCGCCGATCGCGGCCCCGTCGCGGAGGCCAAAGGCAGGAGCCAGAGCTGGCGGCCCGCACCGGAACGGCCGCAACGCAGTGGAGGACGGCGAAGCCGTTGCGGGATGTGGGCTGCTCCTGCAGGTCCGACGCCAGAGACGGGCCGTATCGGCCCGACCAGAATTCCTCCATCCCCTTTTCCTGGGCGAACGCCGACATGGGAAAAGGCCGGCCCCGGAGGGTCGGCCTGAAGAGATGAGGCGAGGGCGTACCCCCGCCGTGATAGTGTCAGTCGAAGGCTGACATTTGGACCGCCGCGGCCTTGCGGTCGACCGACTGGCCCGGATTTTCGACAGGTCGATCGAACGGTTTCCAGGCTTCGCCGACGATGTGCTTGTAAGCGGCGACGGCGCCTTCGGCCCCCATGCGCAACGCGTGGGCCTGGATGCCCATGTCGGCTGCGAACTCTCGCTTGCGATGCGCGGCACTGTCGTAACCCACGGGGCCGTCGAGATCCTCGTCGCGGGCGTCGTTCGCCGCTTTTGCAGTGGCGTCACGCGCTTCGGTCACGGCCTTGCTGTAGAACTGTCCGGCACCATGGGCGGAGCCGACATAGGCACCGACGATCCGCTGCAGGTGGATCTGCATGGCGCGCTCGCCCAGGCCTTCGCTCAGGGCATCGGCCGTCTCTGTGATCAGGCGCTCGTGGAGATCGCGGATCCCGTCGCTGTCGATGACGGCGGTCCCAAAACTTTCGGCGATCTTGAGAGCCTGGGCGCTATCCGGGCAGGTGAGGCGGACCATTTCGAGGGTGGCGCCCTTGCGGAGTTGGACGACACGCGCTGAGGTGCGATTGGTTGCGGACTTTGCCATGGTGGTCTCCTTGTCGGTTGCCTGAAGGCTCGAACCGGCTCCCTGCCGGCCCTCCCTCGGGTGCGGTCGAACAAAGCCTGCGACCGACGGGCGGCTTCACAGGTCCGGAGGCCCTGAGCGAGCGAATTGGCCTTGCGGACAAGCGGGGCATAAGCCCTGCGCCGGACGCGAGGGCGGTTTGCGAAGGGAGGGGCGGGAGGCCGCCACGCGGCGCGACAGCGGCCTTGAAACGAACGGCAGCAGGCTTAAGACCGTGACAAACCCGAGAGAGGACCGGCAGGGTCCGAAGTGGATCACGGAACCGACGCCTTCAGACCACCTCCATAGCCCGAACAACGATTTCATCCAGGCAGTCGCCTCGGCGCGGATCAGGCCGTGAGATCGGCCCCGACCTCAGCGCACCCCCGTCAGCACCTCAATACGAGGTCGGATGGAGTAAGCAGACGTCGCCGACCGCGGCTCTCGCCTTCCATCATCGGTTCAAGTTCAGCCCGTCGTTCGAAGGCCAGCCGGTGTGCATGGTCCAGCAGCCGCGTTCATGCTACCGACCTCGACCAGCCGACAAAGGAGGACAGCCCTTCATAAAGCTGGTGGCGTGCCTCATCGATGACAAAGCCGAACCGACCGCGACCGGCGTATTCCGAGCTGTCTATGAGATAGCGCCGCTCGACGTCGCCGATCCTGCGCTCAGTACCGCGACGCGCAACGACCTCCGTCATGCCGACGTGATGTTCCGAGAAGATCGCAGACATCACGATCCAATGGTCGGCATGGATCTTTTCGAACGCCTGCCGGTCCTTACCGCGAGATTCGCCTGCGACAAGCGGCCGGCCGTGAGCCCTCTCCCAGAACTCCGGCCAGCTATGCCGGATAATCTCGTCTGCCATCCGACGTTCGTAGCCCGTGAAAAGTTCGGGAAAGGCATGGGCGATCGCCGACCATTCGACATCTTCTTCGTACCAGCACGTGTCGTTGCGCAGAGCGGACGGCACGACAATGTTTCGGTCGGGAGAAAGATGAAAGCCGCCGTGACCGGCGGTGGCATAAGACACAATGCCGGGGCCATAGATGGTCGCCGACTGTGCCATTCCCCAGGGCGTGCTGCAGGAGATGCGGGCTTGAACGCGCCCGAGATCGTGGAGATCACGCTGATGCTCGGCGGTTTCGATGACGCGGGCGACAAATGCGGCCTCGTCCGCGAGGTGACCGTCATGGCGATAGAAGTCCTCGCGTTTGATTGCGGAGAGCGACCCCGTAGCCCGCCATGTACTTGCCAGGAGACTACCCTTAGGCGTGGTTATCATGGCAAGCACGAGTTCGCGGGTGCGCGCCACCGGAAAACCCTCGGCGCTGAGGGCGAATTCTATACCGAGCGCGTCGGCAATCGGATCGTTCTGCTGATTGGTGAGCGTGGGCATCGGATGCTCCATCCTTGGCTGAAAAAAGAGGCGCCGCCGGTTGTGCCGGCGGCGCTATGGTTCTGAGGTTTTTTGGCTGCAGCTATTCCGCGGCTATGCCGTAGGCGGTCTCGTGCTCATCGAGCCCGTCTGCCGACGCATCGTCGGCTCCATCCATGACCTCGTCCGCATCGGGATCGATCGCCTCGTCATCCGAGACGCCGTCCTCCTGCTCATGACCCGGTTCTGCTCCCTCGTCGTCTGCGTCTGTCGCCTCGGCGTGGCGAAGCAGGGCCGTCACATCCTGTGGGTCCGGCGCGAACAGGGCGCTCCCATGCACGAGCTTTGCATCGCCCGCGAAATGCTCGACGAGTGCCGCACGGGTTTCGCGGACGCGGGCCTTCTGTTCGATACCGGCATCCTTGGCCACGACTTCCAGCGCCTGGCGCGACAGGCACACGAGGAAATCCTCAGCTCCCATGTCCGGCAGGTAGGCGTCGGCGCCGATGGCCTCGCCGGCAATGCGCGAGATCACGCCGCTGTTCGACATACCGCGCCGGCATGACAGGACATCGATCAGCGCGGCGCGGGCCGTGACGCGAACCGTGTCCATGTCAAACGAGAGGCGGCCGTCATCGGTGAAGAGACGGGCGGCATGGCGCCCGAAGCGAGCGCCGCCATAGAGGGCGCCGCCAGCACCACTATCGACGCGGACATTCTGGCCGGCAAAGGCGAGCACGAGGAGCGCCATCAGCATGTCGTCCTCGATCGGTGCGCGGGCCAGCGCGTCATGCAAGGCGTCGGTGCGGAAATCCCCAATCATGTCATGACCCTTCTGGGTCACATCCGGGCGAGCTTTGCCTACAGTGGCATCGTCACCGGTGTGCTCCTTCGTCACGCCACCATTAGCCTGCCCCTTCGCAGGCTTGGCTTCAGGCATTCGGTAGTGAACCGTCTGAACCTTGCCGTCGCGATCGAGATAGAGACCGGTCTGGTCGCCCTTGCCCGGCTTGCCGTAAACGCGCTCCGCCTTCTTCGGCAGTTCCGGCTGGCCATAATTGCTCACATCCAGGATCGAGCCCTTCTTCGGCAGATTGTTGGTCATCCATTCCTGCTGGGCGCCGAGGAACGCCTCCACGTTGGTGGTGAAGCGATTGTCCTGATCGGCGGGGCCGAATAGGTCGTCTGCCCATTCGATGCCATAGGCTTCGCGAAGATCGTCACCGAAGCTCGCGTCGCGTGCGAACATTTTGGTTTTCGAGAGGCCGCTGGCGATCTGCCACCAGGATGCCGTGTCGCCCTTCTTCGGCTTGTTGGCCTTCCAGACCTCTTTCTGGTCTTCGAGCGAGGCGGATGCGATCGTGCGCAGCTGCTGTTCGTTCGGCATATCGCCGCGGGCCATCTGGTCGAGCATGGCGGGCAGGACGTTCGCGAGCAGGCGCAGCTTGCGGATCTGGCGGACGGGAAGGGAGAGCGCAACCGCGATCGCCTCTTCGGTCCACCCGAGAGCAACAAGCCGTTCGATACCACGCCACTGGTCGACGGGGTTCAACGGCTCGCGGGCAATATTTTCCACCATGGAACGCATGGCGCCATTATCATTGGCGGCTTCGCTGACGACGACCTCGATCTCTTCGAGACCGGCGGCGATCGCGGCCTGGACGCGGCGGTGGCCGGCTTGGATTAGATAGCCATTGCCGCCATCCACCTGTGGCGACACGACGGGCGGCTGGATGATACCGACTGCCTTGACGGTGGCCAGCAGTAACGCATCGGCCTGCACTGAGGATTTCGATTGGCGGGCATCGTCCGGGTTTGCGTTCAGCGCGCGGGGGTCGATCTTGAGGATCTGCATGAGTCTTGCTCCTTGTCCGGTACGGAGCGGCAGGCTTGCTGCTCCTTCATGTCCTCTTTTTTTCGAAGACACCTTCCGGAGCGCGGGACGGGCAGACTGGCGCAACTGAAACCGAGCGGCCCCGCCGCGAAGCCCGAGCGGAGCTAACAGCTCTGAGACGGGCGAGGGGCCGGGTTGCGCAGGTCGCGGTTGAGCGTCAGCGGCGACGGGCTGACCGACCTGCGACCAGATCCTTTCCTTTTCCTCTTTCTTTTCTCAAAACCGGCTTTGCAGATATTGCGGGAATGGCTCCAGGGTCAGCGTGGTGCTCTGCTCGACCTGTTCCGGGTGGCGTCAGCCGGGTCGGGCTGCTAAGGCTTCGCGAACAACTTGCAGGGCGAAGCGTTCTGTCCGAAGCATCTGTGGCATCGTAAGGTCCGGGCGAGCCGGATCGGGCAGCATGCAAGTAATTCTGTTCAGAAAGTTCCTATATAACCCCCTCGGGCTTCCTAAATCCGACAACACGTATAGAGTTTAGACCATGGCATCGGCACAACAGATCATCGGGCTCGTGAAGAGCCATGCTGAAGGCGACAAGGATCGTTTTTACGACCTTGCGATGCAGCTTGCCGCCGCCGAATCCCAGAAGGGTCATGAGCGCCTCGCCGAACAGCTCCGCCAGTGGGCGGAAGCGGGCGCCAATGCCCCGGAACTGAAGCGCCCCAATCTGACGCCGCTTGCCGCACCGCGGGGCGAGCTCTCCGGTTTTCTCGGCGCAAGCTATCCTACAGCCCGTATGGCCGATGTCATCGTACCGCCACTGATCGAAGATGAGCTCAAGCATCTTGTCGTCGAGATCCATCATGCCGAAAAACTCGAAGAGCGCGGTCTGAGACCGAGACGGCGAGTGCTTCTCGCCGGGCCGCCAGGCACGGGCAAGACGCTGACCGCCGCGGCTCTCTCCGCTGAACTGCGCTATCCGCTCTTTACCGTGCTCCTTCATGGGCTGATCACGAAATTCATGGGCGAGACCGCGCAGAAGCTGCGCATGGTCTTCGATGCCATCAAGACGACGCGTGGTGTCTACCTGTTCGACGAGATCGATGCACTGGCTTCCAGCCGTGGCAACGAGAACGATATCGGCGAGGCGCGGCGTGTCCTGAATTCTTTTCTGCAGTTCCTGGACGAAGACACCGGGCCGTCGATCATCATCGCCACGACCAACCTTCCCGAATTGCTCGATCGCGCCGTGCTGCGCCGCTTCGACCTCGTCCTGTCCTACGATCTGCCGAACGAGGAAGCGATTGAGAAAGCGATGCGCCGACGGCTGCATGGTTTCGATGTCGCGCAGATCAATTGGGGCCAGATTGCCGGCTGTGCGGAAGGCCTGTCGACGGCTGATGTGATCGCGGCCGCCGAGGACGCAGCGCGCCGCGCAGTCATTCTCGATTCTGGCGCCATTGCCACATCAGCGGTGATGGCATCGCTTGAGCGCAGACGCTCGCTGCAAGGCATAGGAATAGACAAGCATGGCTCGAGATCGGCGCCACTTCACGCTCAGCGGAATCGGAAAAGCGCGCCCGTTCGCAGCAAAAACCGGCGGCAAGACAAAGCACCCAAGTGATGTCAACCATCGGGAGGCGCACGCGCAGGCTCTCCTCGCAGCGCTCGATCACCTCCCAAACGTCGCCGACAACAATCTTCCGGGCATCTATCTTGCGATCGAAGGTCGGCCGCACGAGGTGATGGTCACCAAGAGCCTGAACGCCAGCGGACTGACGCTTCTCAAGGTCGAGAAACAGCCTGGTGCACCGGTGGAAGCAACGGTGTTTGCGACGGAAAAGGGCCTTGAGAAGCTACGCAAGAAGATCGAGGATTTCGGGGGCGATCTCCCGGTCAACGAAGACGGAAGTTTCAAGCCGCCGAAGAATGCCGACCTTGTGCAGAGTATCGGTGCAATCTCCGAGGCCGGCCTTCGCGCCTTGTGGCGCAGTCCCGAAGACCGGTTTCCAACCGAGGCGGGCAAAAAAGCCTGGGAGGTTTGGCTCGACAAATCGACGGCGCCCGATTTCATAGCAGCCGCTGCGGACTACGGTGTGGCTGTCGGGACGGACAAGCTGGAATTTCCGGAAGATCTGGTGGTGATTGCGGTCGCGACGGCAGTGGAACTGGCCGCCGCAATTCGCAATCTCGGCGGGGTCCGCGCGCTGGCGACGCCAACGCGCACGGCGGACGATTTCGATGCCATGCCGATCGAAGAACAGCACGAGTGGGTCGATGATCTAGTCGGCCGGACAACCTTCGCTGCCCCCGCAAATCCAAACTATATCACGCTGCCCGATCGGTGCGTCAGCCGAGCCCATCCTCTGATTCAACCGGCCTTGGCAGCTGCCGACCGACACGCAGCAGAAGCGGCCTGGGATGTGAACGATTTCGTCGGGCATGGGACGCAGCTGGCGGGCCTTGCGCTGTTCGGCGATCTGAGCATCGCCCTACAGACAACCTTACCCGTCGCTGTCGGCCATCGGTTGGAATCGTCGAAAATCATTCCGGACGCCGGGCATAATCCGCATCATCTGCTCGGAGCGGTGACACGCAAGGGCATCGATATGGCGGAGGCCGCGGCCGAGCGCCAGCGAACCTTCTGTCTGGCGACCACTACGGAACATGATACGCCACACGATGGAGCGCCGACGTCCTGGTCGAGCGAGATCGACCAGTTGGCGTCAGGCGCATCGGGCCTGGAGAAACGCCAGCGACTTCTTCTCGTTTCGGCGGGCAACAGCGATCAGAACGCGTTCACCGGCGGCGACTATCTCGCGGTCTCCGATCACCCCGACAATGAGCTGGAATCGCCATCACAGGCCTGGAACGCAATCTGCGTCGGCGCCTATACGCAAAAGGTGACGCTTCCGCCTGGCGAGCCCGGGGCATGCGTCGCGCCATTGGGGGATCTCGCGCCGTCGTCGCGCACGGCAAGCTGGCAGTCCTATTGGCCGATCAAGCCCGATGTGGTCTACGAAGGCGGCAACTGGTTCTTACACGGCGCGCCGCCACCAATGAAGCATCCGGCGCTTGCACCGCTGACGACCGATCATCAGTATCCACAGCGTGCCTTCACTTCCTGCGGCGAGACAAGTGCCGCAACCGCGCTCGCCTCGCGCGACATCACGACGCTGTGGTCGGACTATCCCAAGCTCTGGCCGGAGACGGTGCGAGCGATCTTCGTGTCGTCGGCGCGATGGACCAATCGAATGCTCGCCCACGTTCCTGCACAGCCATCGAAGACCGATCTCGGTATCCTCTTCAGGCGCTACGGCTATGGCGTGCCGGACATGGAGAGGGCAAGGCGGAGTGCTTCGAACGCCCTAACGCTGATCGTCGAGGATACGATCAAGCCCTATAAGAAGAGTGCACGCAAACATTCCGAGCACATCCACAATGAGCTGAAACTGTTCGAGCTGCCTTGGCCAGGTCAAGGAATTGCGCCGCCTTGGTACTGCTCAGGTAACAATGCGCATCAGCCTCAGCACGTTCATGTCGCCCAACCCGTCCGAACCGGCCCGCGGATCGAAATATCGCTATGCCTCGCATAATCTGCGCTTCAAGCTGAACAGGGCAAACGAGAAGGCGGGCGCCTTCATCCAGCGCATCAGCAAGATCGCCGAAGAGACCGACGAGGGGTCGATTGACGAGCCGGATGGTTGGATGTTCGGCCAGAACCGCCGGGACGTGGGGTCGCTGCAGATTGACCAGTTGACCTGTGCCGCCTCCGATCTCGCTCGTCGCAACTTGATTGCCGTTCATCCTGTCACCGGCTGGTGGAAGGCAAAGAGCATTCCTGATCCGCAAAACCTCACAGCCCGCTTTGCGCTTGTTGTCGAGATTGACGCCGCCACGGTCGAGGCGGAACTCTACGCCGAGGTGCAAGCTGTGATCACTGCCATGGCTCCAGCCGTCATCGCTGTCTGACGGTCGCCTGCAGCCAAAAAAAATGGGCCAGCGAAAGTCGCGGCCCATGAAGTGTGAAGGTTATTGAACCTCCAGAGGGGAACAGCTGCTGCGGCGGAACTGGGAGGTGACCGCCATGTGCATCAGCTGAGTGCAATATGATGAATTAAACATCTCAATGCACCTAAATTTTGTGCATCGCAGCTATGCGGCGCACGCGTGGCTTGCATCGCGATCAGCCGCCAGCAATACTTCGTTCTCGCGCAGCTGCCGACGCTTGACTGCAAGCTCGTCCGCGAAGGCGAATGTTCCACCGTCGCGGGAGCGGTAGGAGGCGAGGCGGCGCTCTGCGCTGTCGAGCTGCTGGCGATATCGCTGCTGCTCGTCTTTAAACCCGTCGAGCGCATGTTCCAGCCTTGAGATCGCACCAAGGGGCGTGACCGTCACCGACAGATCGATTTCGTAGTCGGCGCCTGTACGCTGAAGAATGGTCTGGTAGTGGAAGCCCTCCCTGCCGATCCGCTCACCGTCAAAGACGAGATCGAAACCGCCGATCGTCGCAAGATGGACCTCGCCTTGCCTTTGCAACTGCACGAGCGTCAGGAGTTCCTTCATGATGGCGCGGCCAGCCTCCTTGCGCTCGCTATACTTTTGGCCCAGCGCGACCATCGTGAAGGCATCACCATTGATTGGGACGAGCCGTTCGATGTCCTGGCCGATCTCCCCGAGGCGTCGGGTCGCGTGCTCGATGTCTCGCTCAGCATCGCGGATTTGCCGGCGGACGGCAAAGAGGTCGTCGTCGTGGGCGGCACGCAGGCGCTCGAGCCGGGCGATATCGGCTTCGAGCCCCGCCTTCTTCATCAGGCGTTCGTCGCCGGACGCGATCGCCTTGGCCATGGCGAACTGGTTGGCCTGACCTTCGCCGAATTCTTCGAGCCGGCGGATCGAGGTATCGCCGGAGAGCGCGGCCGCGATGAAACGGGCCTTACGCTCGTTGTTCTGCCACATGCTGGCATCGAGCGACCCCTGCGTCGCGTAGGCGTAGATATCGACGACATCGTGCTGATTGCCCTGGCGGACGATGCGCCCTTCGCGCTGTTCGATCTGCGACGGCAGCCACGGCACATCGAGATGATGAAGCGCCTTAAGGCGAAGCTGGGCATTGACGCCGGTGCCCATCGTTTCGGAAGAGCCGATCAGGAAACGGACCCGGCCGGCGCGGACATCGCCGAACAGGCGCTGCTTGGCTTCGGTTTTCTTGAAGTCCTGCATATAGGCGATTTCCGAGGGCGGCACGCCGAGCCGGATCAGTTCGTCGCGGATCCAGCGATAAGCGGAGAAGCCGCGCGTTTTCTCGACATTGATGGTGCCCAGATCGGAAAAAATCATCTGCGCCGCTCCGGGCAGCTCGTAGGGCTTTCCATCTGGACGCGCATAAGTGTTCGCTGATGTCTCCTGCCATATGCGCAATGCATTCCGGATCAGCAGGTTAAGCTTGTTGTCCGGTTCATCGTCCACTGCCGGCATAACGAGGCGCAGATCGATCGCTGCATGACGGCCATCGGTGATGACAGAAAGCAGAATGTCGTCGCCGGGCTGGGCGGGGCCCTCCCGTTCTTCGATCGCCTTGATCCGGGTTTCGAGCAGCTGCTGGTAGGTCTTGAACATTGGCGTCGGCGCCGCGGTCAGGATCTGCCGGCGGCCCGTCGAGATATCCGGCACGCGAACGTATCCCCGCAGATCGGACGGCATCACCACATCCGCGAAGCTGCGGAACATAGCGATCAATTCGGGCACATTGACGAAAGAAGCAAATCGGCTGACCGGCTTGTATTTGCCAGACGGCTGGATTTCGAGTTCGGTCACCGTTTCGCCGAAGCAGCATGCCCAGGCATCGAACTCGTGCAGACCGCGCTCATGAAGATCCTCATGGCCGAGCAAGCGCTGGATCGAGAACATCTCACCCAGCGTATTGGTATTCTCCCGAGCTCGGGAGAACACTAATTATTTGTAGGAGATATTTATGTCGAGTACGCCGAGCAAAGGCGTGGCTTTTCAAGGATAAGACATGGATTTTACTCCGGATAATTAGGGGCTGATGAGGAAACTGAAGCGCA
>NZ_JAOYTH010000008.1 GCF_025847205.1 Pararhizobium sp. YC-54
TAGGTGATGACGTCACCGACGCCGGCCACCCCGTCGGCCCCCTTGTCGAGGCTGGCGGTCTTGCCAAGCGCGATCGCCGGCTGCACGCCAAGCGGCGTCACCGTCGGGTCGTCCGGATTGCCGTCGCCATCGGGATCGGCATCGGCCGGATTGGACGGATCGTCGGAGGTGTCGGTGACATCGGCGCCGTCAGGGTCCTTGGCCGTCGCCAGCGCCGTGTTCTCCACCGAGCCCGCATCGAGATCCGCCTGGGTCAGCGTATACGTCGCCGACAGCGTCGATACCGCCCCCGGCGCCAGGCTGGCGACCGTGCCGGCATAGCCGATCCGGGCGTCATCAACGGCGATATCGGCGAGCGTCACATTGCCGGTATTGGTCACCGTCAGCGTATAGGTGATGACGTCACCGACGCCGGCCACCCCGTCGGCCCCCTTGTCGAGGCTGGCGGTCTTGCCAAGCGCGATCGCCGGCTGCACGCCAAGCGGCGTCACCGTCGGGTCGTCCGGATTGCCGTCGCCGTCGGGATCGGCATCGGCCGGATTGGACGGGTCGTCAGAGGTGTCGGTGACATCGGTTCCGTCAGGGTCCTGGCCGGTCGCCGTCGCACTGTTCTCCACCGAGCCCGCGTCGAGATCGGCCTGCGTCAGCGTGTAGCGTCCCGACAGCGTGCCTTCCTCGCCCGGCGCCAGGTCGAGCGAACCCGTCACCGCCGCCTTGGCATCGGCAACCGTCAGACCGGTCAGCGACACATTGCCGGTGTTGGTGAGCGTGAACGTGTAGACGATCACATCGCCAGGATTGACCTGGCCGTCGCCATTGCCCCCGTCCGCGATAGCGTCGCTGTAGGCGCCCGTCTTCACCACCTCAAGGCCGGACGTCTGCACAAGCGGCGTCACCGTCGGGTCGTTGTCCGGATCGGTGTCGGGATCGGCATCCGTGTCGCCAGGCGTGCCGTCGTCGGAGGTGTCGGTGACATCGGTTCCGTCAGGGTCCTGACCGGTCGCCGTCGCACTGTTCTCCACCTGGCCGGCGTCGAGATCGGCCTGGGTCAGCGTATACGTCGCCGACAGCGTCGATACCGCACCCGGCGCCAGGTCGAGCGACCCCGTCACCGCCGCCTTGGCGTCGGCAACCGTCAGACCGGTCAACGACACATTGCCGGTGTTGGTGAGCGTGAACGTGTAGACGATCACGTCGCCGGCATTGACCTTGCCGTCACCATTGCCCCCGTCCGCGATAGCGTCGCTGTAGGCGCCCGTCTTGACCACCTCAAGGCCGGACGTCTGCACAAGCGGCGTTACCGTCGGATCGTTGGTCAGGTCGCCGTCGCCGTCGCCGTCCGTGGTCGCACCGTCTCCGTCGGAGGTGTCGGTGACATCGCCGTTCGCCGGGTCCTTGGCCGTAGCCGTGGAACTGTTGACCACTTGGCCGGCGTCAATGTCGGCCTGCGTCAGCGCGTAACTCGCCGTGTAGGTCCAGGTCTCGTCAGGACCGAGCTTGCCGTCGCCGTTGATGTCTTCGCCCGTCTGCGGGCCGTCAATCGCCACCACCGGGTTCGGCGCGGCAAACAACGGATCGCTCACCGATACGCTGTCCAGCGTCACATTGCCGGTGTTCCTCAGCGTGAACGTGTAGTCGATCACGTCGCCGGGATTGGCCTTGCCGTCACCGTTGGCGTCGCTATAGGCGCCCGTCTTCACGACCGCCATCGCCGCCGTCGGCACAAGCGGCGTCACCGTCGGATCGTTGTCCGGATTTCCGTCGCCGTCGGCATCGCCCGGCGTGCCGTTGTCGGACACGTCGGTGACGTCAGTCCCGTCGGGGCTTTGGCCGGTCCCCGTCGCGCTGTTGGTCACCTCGCCGGCGTCGAGATCCATTTGCGTCAGCGTATAGCTTGCCGTCAGCGTGTCTTCGTCGCCCGGCGCAAGGTCGAGCGTACCGTCGACCGTCACTTTCGAATCGGTGACCGAGACACCGGTCAGCGTCACATTGCCGGTGTTTCTCAGCGTGAAGGTGTAGTCGATCACATCGCCGGCATTGACCGCGCCGTTGCCGTCGGCATCGCTGTATTCGCCCGTCTTCACCACCTGCAGTCCCGGCATGGCCGCGAACAGCACGATCGTCCTGTCGTCCGGATCGCCATCGCCATCGGCGTCGATATTGGCTGGGTTGTTGGGATCGTCGGAATTATCCACCGCGATGACGTTGCCGTCCGCGTCGTGACCCTCGGCAGTTGCCTGATTGTCCTTCAGCTCCGCATCGACATCCGCCTGAGTTAGCGCGTAGACCTCCTGAACCTGATAGGTGTCACCTGGACCGAGCTGGCCGAGATGGTCGTCCATGCCGATAGGCAGATCGTGAATGGCAATATCATACAAGGTCACATTGCCGGTGTTGACCAAGGTGAACGTATAAGTGATCGTCTCGCCGGCCTCGGCGCGGCCGTTGCCATTGAGGTCGTCGAATGTGTTCGCGGTGCCGTCGAGAGTTGTGTTTTTGGTCAAGGAAAGGCCCGGCTCCGGCGCCAGCGGCTCGAAGGTCTTGTCCTTCTTCGGAGTACCAAGGGCATCTGCATCGTCCGAGAGCATGAACAACTCACCGCCATCGTTGGCCACGGTCGCCGTTGCAGTGGCCTGGTTCTCGATGCCGCCATCAACGATATCCTGCTCGCGGATCGTATAATCGGTGGAAACCGTGACCGCATTGGCCACCCCGACCTTCAGGACCGGGATGGTCGCGGAGTAGCGGATGCGCATATCGTCGATCACGACATTGGTCAGCGTCACATTGCCGGTGTTGGTCGCCGTGAACGTATAGGTGATCGTCTCGCCCGCGTCGGCGCGATCGTTGCCGTTAAGATCGTTGAAGTCAGCGCTCTTGACGAGCGTGTATCTGGCTTGCGGCGGAAGTGTGCTGACGGTCGGATCGTCCGGCTCCCCGTCATTCTCGGTATCGACATTGACCGGGTTGCCCGGATCGTCGGACGTATCGAAAACCTGGGGACTGCCATCGACCTCGGTGCCGCGCACTACGGCGCTGTTTGTGAGCTTGCCGCTGTCGATATCGGCCTGGGTCAGGACGTAGAGGCCGGTGAAGGTCGTGGTATCGACCGCGCCGGGCGCCATGCTGACGATGGAAACCGCGTCACCGGGGCTCCATGGGGCGCCGTTATAGAAAAGCTGTATGCCGGCGAGGGAGTTGTCGTACAGACGGACATCGGTCAATGTCGTATTGCCGGTGTTCTCGATCCGGAAGGCGTAGCTGATGGTTTCCCCCGCCTGCGGGATACCGTCGCTGCCGAAATCGGCGGCCGCCCGTTTTTCGAGCCGCATGCCGGGACGCTGGTCGAGTTGCAGGGAATCGACGGCGCTGTCCGTCGATCCGTCGAGGGCGTCCGCCGTGACCCGGTTGATGAGCTGGCCCTCGTCGATATCGGCCTGGGTAAGCATGTATGTGCCGGTCAGATTGACGGGCTGGTTCAACAGCAGCAGCGCGATCGTTGCCGTGCCATCGGCATTGACCACATATCCGGCGCCGTCGTCGAAGGTAACGCCCGCCTTCTGATCGGTCACAGTCACCAGGTTCAAGGTGAAGTTGCCAGTGTTCGTGACCGTAAAGCTATAGGAGACCGTGTCGCCCGCCCGTGGCACCTGTGGCGTGCGGCCCGCCGGTATCTGCACCACGCCATTTTTCGTTATCTGGACCGCGCCGCGCTGGGGGAAGTCGGTCAGCACCTCGTCATCATGCCGCACCACAATGCCGTTCGGCGGGGTGGCCTCCACCTTGCCTTTGTTGTAGAAGAACCCCTGATCTACCTCTTCCTGGGTGATGGTGTGCGTCGCCTTGTAAGTCGCGGCGGCGCCCGTCGCGGGAGATGCGCTGAAGATCCCGGTAGCCGGGTCCTTGTCCGCCGCGGCAATGGGCGGATCGACCGCGCCCGGCAGCAGGTTGTTGATCGGTCCGCCGGTGAGGGTGACGGACGCGATGTCGTCGGTGACGACGGCCGGATCCAGAATGACGTCGCCTCGGTTCTCGACGATGAAATAAAAGTGCATGATGTCGCCAGCGGTGACCGTGCCGCTGCCGTCCATATCCTCGACACCGCTGACGCCATCGGTGAACCAGGTCGGATCGCGCTTCTTGTCGATATAGACGTCCGGGTTCTGGCTGCGCGGGCTCGTTACCGAGCAGCTGGCGCAAACGGCAGGAAGATCCCCGCCGCTGATCGTGTTGACGACCTGCAGGACGCTGGCGGGGATAGGGTCGGCCATGGTGAACTGGACGGTAACCGTTGCTGAGCCGTTGGCCGGCACGGTGGGCACGGTCAGCCCGACGGCGGCAGGCCCGTCGACGTTCGCGGTGAAGCCCGACGCGCCGGTGACGGAAGTCAGCGTCGCACCCGGCGGCACATTTTCGGTAAAGTCGTAGTCGAATGCCGCACCGCCGGTGTTGGTCAGCGTGATCCTATAGGTCAGTACCTCGCCGTGCTGCGCCTGCCTATCCGGCAGCAGGCTTTCGCCCGTCAGCGCCTTGGCGGCCGATACATTCGGAGCCAGGAAGGAGATCGCGCCGGTTTCAACGTCGTTGGCAGTGACGAAGTCGTCATTGGTTGCGTCCGCATCGCCGTCCGGGGCTGAACGTCCGAGGCTGAGGTTGACGGTGCTGCTCGTTCCCGAGGCGGTCGGCGCGTTGACGGTGACGGGAATCGTAAAGGTTCTGGAACCGCCCGTCCCTCCCGGTGCCGCGGCCGCGGCAAGCGGCGAGCTGTTGAGGCTGCAGGTCACGGTGCTACCGGCAACGGCACAGCCGGCCGGAAGACTGCCGGCAACGGCGGACCAGCCGGATGGCAGATTTGCCACCAATGTGAAGCCGTCGTCGGAATCCGTCGCGCCGGGGCCCATATTGGTGGCGGTCAGGTTGACCGGCATCGTCTGGCCGTAGGCGGAATAGGGCTCGCCGGGCACCGCGATCGAGACCGCGATGTCCGGTTTGCCGGTGATGTTCAGCGTGCAGGAACTGTCGACCCTGTCGGAAATGGCTATGCCTGTCGAGCAGGTGCCGCCGGCGAGGACGTAGGATGCCGGGGAAATTGCAGAAGGAGACTGGCCGATTCGCGCGCCGTAGCCCGTGTTCGGCACGACATAGGTCTCGAAGCCCTGCTGGAATTGGGCCTGGTCGTTGTCCAGCGGCGACGCATAAGGCGTGCGCTTGCGGCCGTCCCAGCCATTGTCGTTGATCGCGGAACCGCCGTGCGTCAGATCGACCAGCCAGCCCGCCCCACCCCGTGTCTGATCCCAGGCGAAGTCCGAGAAGGTCAACACCGCCGACAGGCGCGCCTGTTCGATCTGGGCGCAATAGACCTCCACGCCGTCATAGCCTTCGCCGCCGCCCTCGCGATAAAGACCGCTGACAACCCCATAGGCCGTGTTCGGGCAAAAATAGCCCCTGAAAGTGTGGGGAGCGACCTGGGTTTCGTTGACGCCGACCGTCCGCTGGAATGCCGCGGCCGCCATATCCACCTGCACCCAGTCCCCGAGCACCAGCCTGAGCGGGCGGCAGGAGATCGCGATGGAGGATGTCCACGGCGTCGCACCCGATGTGAGCCGGTCATAACCGCCGACCTGCGTCATGACCCAACCGGCAGGGCAGTACTCGGTGCGAACGGTATTCTGCTGATCGAAGGCGAAGCCCACGACATCAGGGGTGCCGTTGGCATTTCTGTTGGCCGTCATCGCCGCGACGCCATCGGTGGTGATATTGGCGCAGTAGAGATCGATCTGAACGGTCATGCCTTCTGCGAAACTGGGAGAACCGTTGCTGCGATCGACGTGCCGAAGCCCGCGTATCACCGTTCCGACAGGGCATCTTATCGGGTCGCCGCCCGCCTTCGCGGAGCCGATCTGCCCGCTATATAGGCCCGGCGGTATAATGCCGATGCCGCCTTGCGCGTAGACGCGGCCTGAAAACAGGCCGAAGGCAAGGATTACGGCCAGGATGAGGATTAGCGGGTGGAGACGGGGAAGGTTCATGTTGCTCAAGAATCGCTTTATGCTTTGGGTGCGCATTGTTTCGAGAAAGTCCTGCATCGCCACGCCTCTAGAATTTGCCGACGGCGTTCAGGAACAGGCCCTGGTCGTCATAGGTGAGATCGGTGAGGTCTTCGGAGAAGCGGCCGAAGTTGTAGCCGACGCCGAGTTTCATGTTCTCGCCGACCTGACGGTAGACGGCGGCAAGCAACCCCCATTTCTGCGAATTGGCCTCCGGCAGGTACAGGGATCTGCCCTCAAGCAGGAAGTCCCACTTGTTGACGACGTGAAAATCGGCACGCAGCACGCCGAGATGCGCTGTCGAAGAGGTGAAGTCATCGCCCCCCCGCGTCGTTGAGGTTTCACCGAAGCGGAAACCGTACTTGCCGCCGACGGTGAGCCAACGGTTAAGGTCGTAGTTGAGGTCAGCCGAGAGAATATGACTGCGCTGGGCGGGACCGAGCACGTCGTCGGTTGCGCGCGAGACCTGATCTGGCCCCGGCAGGTCGTGGTAGTACGCGTATTTGAAGAGCGCATTGAAGCGGTCGTTCTCGATCGGGCGGTAGGCCCAGCCAATGCTCGCTTCGATATAGTCGCCGTCGAGGAAGCTCGACTGGTCCGAGTTGGACACAACGGCGTCGAGGTTCAAGAGCAGCCGCCAATCCGGGTCAAGTTTGTTCGAATAGCCCCCGGACAACAGGAAGGTATCGCGGTTGCGCGTGCCATCATCGGAGTCCTCGAGGCGGACCTCGCCGCGAATGCGGGCTGCGATGTCCTCGCCATCACGGTAGCCGATCGACAGCGAAGGCGCATAGCGGTTGAAATCGCTGGCGCGCGGATCCTCGACAAGGCCCGCCTCAAAGCCCCCGGAAACGGTCCACAGAGTATCCGGCGTGTAAGTGACGCCGTATGTCGATGTCAGCGAACGCCTGTGGCCGAACATGTCGTAGTTGTTTTCGGCGTAGGTCGCCAGGAGATCGCTATACCGGCGACGGGTCCCCATGACGATGCCGCCGAGATCGAGGCCGTCGAGATCGATCGCGTCGAGCCGGTCGAATGCGCGGTCGGGATCGAGCTTGTAGCCGAGATAGTAAGTGTCGTCCGCCGTTGGCGAATAGGTGAGCGCCGCCAGCGCGCCGATGCCGGTCGTTCCTTCGGAGATTTCGCCTGTCAGCCCGAGCTTGTCGGTGAGTTGCATCTCCGCGCCGGCGCCGATGCGATCGTTGCGCCGGATTTCACCGCGCCGCATTGCTGTCGCCTGTCCGAAAGCATAGAGCTTGCGGCCTTCCTTTGGCGTCCACTCCAGCCGCGCGCCACCATCGAGGCGGCTTCCGTCCTGGGCTTTGATCGCGCCCGGCGTGTTGAGGTCCGTATAACCGACACCGAAAACAGCCCTCCAGGCATCGTTGAAGGCATAGCCGATCTCACCGGTAAGCTCCGTCTTTCGCGTCCCGCGGGCATCTTCGAAATGGTCCACCTGCATATCGACGGTCGTGCGCGCGTTAAGATCGATATCGGCAAGCGCGCCCCAGCTCTGCTGATCAGCGGCGATATTGTCGTCCAGACTGGAGAACCCGTCGTCCTTGCGCTCGTAGTATCCACCGATGCGCCCCGAGAGGTTTTCGTTGATATCGGCGAGATCCAGCTGGCCCCGAAGCGTCCAGCCTTTCGCCCATCGAGGCCGGCCAGCTGGCGCCTCTTCATCGAGCGTAAGGCCGCCATCGGTTGAAAAACTGCGGGAGAAGCCCGGCCCCTTCGTTTGGGCATAGTCGGCCTCGATATATGTCGTCTCCGAATGGCGCAGCCGAATATCGGCGCCGACCATGTTCTGATCGGCGGGGCCGGTTTCTTCGCTCATCGCAGTCGCGCCGAGACGCACATGGTCGTCGAGCCAGGATTGCAGCCTTCCACCGTAGGAATAGCCATCCGCATTTCCGATCGTCGGCGAATACTCGTAGTTGACCGCGAGGCTGACATCGCGATCTCCTATTGCGCCCTGACGGACGACCTTGGTGTTTGCCGTTGTCGAGGAAAGCGGGCGGCGCAGGATAATGACCCCTTGCACATAATCGACATCGTAGTCTTCTCCAGCGGTCAACGCCTGGCGCGAGATGATACGGCCTGTGGTCGGATCGGTTACGAGCAAAGTGACGGTCTCGGAGCCGGAAATGATGTCTTGCCGCTTCAGGAAATAGGCTGAGCCTCCGGTGCCCCGGAAAACATCGCGCTGCGGCAGCGTTTCTGGCTGCGCGGCATAGACGGAGGCCTCTGTCCGGCGCTCGCCGAAGCTTGTCGCCTCGGGCGAGCTATAGCCAGCGCCAGCGCCGTAGAGCGCACGTTCGTTGCGCAGAAGCCCGTTGCCCTCGACCCGGGATTTAAAGTTGCCCCACATGACGTTGGCGTCGCCACGCTCCAGCCGCACGAAAAACTTGCCGCGGGTGGGAGCGTCCTCGATTGCCGTGGAATCGTCGCCATAGACCGGATAGTAGTCATCTGGATCAATGCGGCGCAGAAGCTCCTTCTGGCTCTTGGAATCAAGCCCGCGAAAGAGGTTGCGGAAGTCATCTTCGCCGGTGTCGGCGGCGGCGGTCAGCAGATACTCGCCCTTGATCTTGCCCTTCAGATAAAAGGCGAGCCTGCCCCTGGAGTAAACGGATCCGTAGCGCTGGCGGTCCGCTTCCCCGGCTGCATCGACCGAAAGGCGCTTGCCGACCGTCAGGTCCGCCAGGCCAACATAGAACCAGTCACTGGTTGGAATGTTGACGTCGCGGACGAAGGACAGGCCGTCGCCTGAGCGGCTGGAAAGTGCGACATCGACCACATGCTTGCCGGGAGGCAGGATCTGCCGAACGACGAATTTGTTATCGGCGCTGACCGGAACGGTCTTGCCCAAGGCGCGAACCGTAGAACTCGGCGGTAGATTGCTGCCAAAAACTGTGACCGCTCCGCCGTAGACGGGAATGTTGCGCACCGCGGTACGGTCGTGGGTGCCGGGAAGCGAGCCTGGCTGCGCCTCGGGGGCTGCCCCCAGGTCGGCGCGCTTCAGTGTTTGCGGGCCTGTCTCGTCGAACCGGCCCGTCGCGTCATAGACGCGCAGGATGTAATTGAACTCCCCGGCGTCCCGTGTGGTCGCCGGCGCGGGCATCGCCCAGTGAGCCCGGCCCTCGGCATCGACCGGGATCACTGCAACAGGTGCCGCTTTACTTATGCGGAAAATGCGATCGCCGGGGCGTGGATCCTGGTAAATCAGTACTTCAGCCCGTTTTATCCAGGCCGGGTAGTTGCTGGAGGCAAAAAACTCAAGCGGCTCGGCGGTTTTGTAAATGCCGCTGCGACGGTCAGTCGTTACGTCAAGGACCGGTCTTACATCGAAACCATCGAACTTTACCTGGAGATCAGCCCTTCCGAAGTCGTCACCCGCCTCGTCCGCAGATCGCGCCTTCTTTGCGGGAGCTTTCGGCCTGTCACCGGAGACGTACTCACCGTCAACGCTGATCGTAAAACCCTGGAGCCCTGAGTTTGTGCTGGAAGACCCTTCTGATGGATGTGCCCCGGCCTTGCGATCCGGTTCAGCACTCCCCTCCTGTACCTGGTCGTATGCCTGGCATTCTAGGCCGGTACGGCAAAGATCATCAGCCCGTGCCGGTGCCAATGTTAGGGTAGCTGCGGCGATGCAGCCGATAAAAATTCCTGTGGGAGCGTCCATGTAAGTCGAGATCCATCCAATAAATCGTGTCTCCCGCTCGCATCGGCCGGCTTGCTGCAACCCACAACGCATAACGATTTCGTGTGGCTGCAAGGACCCAAGCACGGCCGCCCCGGCGAAAGGGAGCGACCTGGACATCGTCTGACAAAACTCGTTTGACGGAGGTCGCCGGGGACGGAGGTCGTTAGCCGCATGCCGACCTTAAAGAACACACCGAAGTACTCTTGTAGGTTACATACGGTTGCAGTGAATGTTACATGCGGTTGCAAAGCAGGTTACATGCGGCTGCAAACCCATGACGACAGACCTCGGCCGGGTGCAGCAACCTCAGAAGAACCATTGAAAAAAAGCCAACTTATTCAAGTGGTTGCAAAGAATGCCCGCTTAGACATTGCGCACAACCTGCTACCCGCACTTGCGTCACGCTTCTCGATCGCAAGAACGGTCAGAGCCTCTCAAAAAAGAGAACCGGGCAGAAGCGTCTATAGAAGCGCCGCTACCGGACCAGCAGTGCTGACCGTCTTGTAACCGTTGCGCAGCCGTTACAGCGTTTACAGGTGAATGCAGAGACATATTCTTTCCCAATCTTCTGCTCACCAAGGAACGTTCCGAATGTGGAAGTCGCAATCAGAGAACGAAATGTTGTCGATGAACAGTCAACCCGACGATGAGGGCAACGGGGCGGTTCTTGCCCATAACGGGGCGGTTCTTGCCCATACGGTATTTAACCTAATCATATGTGCGGTGCTTCCGAGCCTGATGATCTGGAGCGTCATCATTCTCGTCTTCGTCTTTGCGGACTATGCCTTCGCAATCGCGTTCACGCTGGTCGCCGCGAGCAGCGGGCTTGTTGGTTGGTGGTCCAGAGGACTTTTACAATAGTTCTGAGCCTCACCCAGAAAGGATGCGTTGCTTTATAATACAATTTTTAATTGTAATTTAAGCCGCGTTGCGGCCGAGCCAAGTATCAGCAGTATCGCCTGGCCAAGTGAGAAGTACAGAAAACATGAGGCGGTCCAGAACGGGCAGATACCCAGGCGTCAAGAGAATCTCGGGGGCAGCATCGTACTGGGCGATGATGTGGCATCGCATAAGGCAAATTGCTTTGTGTGCGCCGCTTTTCCTCACCAACAGAGCGTTGCCGGTTGTGCTGACACTGGAGCGATCAAACCGCCAGTGGCGTAAGGAGGATGCCATGAAGTCTTGGTTTCAGGCTTTGTCGTCAGGTGTTGAGTCCGCCGTAGACCGGCGGCAGCCTTCGCTGCAAGTTCATGAACCCTACGGGCAAGGGGATCGGGGACTTGGGCGGGTGCCTGGGTCGGATGCCATCGACGCTGAGGATAGACTACGGACACTCCACAGCAGGTTGGTGGATTCCGCCGGCGGGTCACAGATGGCTTCTTATCTGTTCACCTTTGTCACCACCCCGGTTCCATGTATCGCGGTCAAGACCGTCGGCCGGATCATCTTGGACGATTTCGGCGATGGATTTGTTTTCGTGGAGGAATTTTCTCCCTTGGAGGCCATCCTCGTTACGGCGAGCGCGGATCGGATTATCGATCAGGTTTTGGCTTCGCTGGCGTTCGCAGTCACCACCGAGCGGCCGCTTACGCTGGCACACGCGATTGATCTCCTGGTTGGACAGCCCGCGGCGGCGGTCACGCGGGCGCTGGCCCTCGCGACCTTGCGTCTGTGCCGGGGTGATCGTGGGCGCGCAAGCCAAATTCTCCAACTTGGCGAGAATGATCTCCTTGATCTGCTTCAAGACGGCGACGCGTACAGTAGAGAGATGAGAGGCAGCCTGTAATGGTTTTGGAAGACGGCGTCTTTCCGGAGAATGCGGCCCGCGACCGCCTCGCGGCGATCAAACGTATGCTGGAGCAGCATCCGGACTTTAAGCGAAATAGGGCCGAGCTGGATCTCGTCGCTGCTTACTATGCATACGGGTTCACGTTTGGCTTTTTCGGCGGGAGCGACGATCAGTGGAATGCGCGGATGTCAGGACTTGAGCAAGCGATGGCCTCGAGCCGCGCCAGCACAGTGGCGCGCGCGGCCGTGGCGGAAAATGAGGAATGGCTCTCGCGAGCATGCAAATCGATGGCGCGGATCGGCAAACGGGACGGGATGGCGCTTAAGGGTGACGGCATGTCTTCGCACCGCTCCGGGGTTGTCGTCGAGCTTCGGCGTTCTCTCCGGAATGCCGAAGCGAAATGAATTATGACACTTAACTAATTAAGTAATTCGTGTACGATAATATCTTGCCGGAGATTCCAGCGCTTAAGCGAGGTTGCCGTCAGGCTGGCGCTGATGCGGGGTCTATGCTTTCGCATGAAGGAGAATACGCGAATGTCGGTTTGGCTAACTACGTGCTGAAAGGGTCGTATGGTAGCGTTGCGTGAACATGAGCTGATAATGCAGGCAGTCGAATCGATTTGCCGTTCCTCCTACTTTTGCCGGTCGGAGCGAATGAAAGACTTTCTCCATCACGTGGTTTCCGAAACGCTGGAGGGGCGGGCGGACAGAATCAAGTCGTATTCTGTTGGACTGGAGGTATTCGGACGCTCCGACAGCTTTGATCCCGCAACCGACTCCGTCGTACGTTCCACTGCGAGCCGGCTCCGCGCTGCTCTATGCGCCTATTACAAGGACGAGGGAAAGTCCGACCCGGTGACGATCACCATCGATCGCGGCTCCTATGTTCCCGAATTCAAGCTGCTGACGTCTCCTGCCGCCGAGGCGGTGGTGCAGCCCAACTTGAAGTCTGACGACGAAGACCCGTCCCGCAAGACAGTGCCATCGAAAAAGGACCGTCTCCGCGCGGCTCTGTTTGCGATCATTCCGATAATCTGCGCGGTCAGCCTTTTGTCGTATACTCCTTCTAACGTGCTTATCCCAAAGCAGGCGGCTTCCGCCGCCACGATCCGGCGCCCCTGCATTGTTGTCCCGCCGGCTGTTGCGACGCGGTATTCGCCCGCTGCTATCGATCTTGTTCAAGCGCTGAACGATCAACTCGCCGTCGAAATGCGGGCAATAGGCGTCGCGACGATCATGGCTGCTCCGGATGCAGAAGCCGCCAATGCACTCGCGGAGCGGTGCGCCGCAGGTGACTTGGCCGCCAGTGTCTTCCGGCTCACTGTAACGGTGCGCCCGGAACAGGCGGGATTGTTCATGGTTTGGCGCCTCATCGATGTCCAGACCGAGGCCGTGGAGTCATCTTTAGCCGAACGCATCGACGCAGAGGTGACTCCTGATCGATCGGTCAATGTTCTCGCTTCCCAAATCCTGGGCACCGAGGGCAGCCTCGCTGTCCTGCTGGATCGACGATATCACAATACCCTTGATCCGCGCGAGTGCCTGTCCAAAGCGCAGCGCCTTGAATACCTCTTCGACGACGTCGGTCGCGGAAAGCTACGGGACTGCCTCGAACAGATCGCGCAGGCAGCGCCGAATAACCCGGAAGCCTGGGCGCTGCTGAGCCTGGT
Source organism: Pararhizobium sp. YC-54 (assembly GCF_025847205.1). GTDB lineage: Bacteria > Pseudomonadota > Alphaproteobacteria > Rhizobiales > Rhizobiaceae > Pararhizobium. The sequence continues at coordinate 13,215 of NZ_JAOYTH010000008.1, forward strand.
CTATGCACGTGAAAGCCGTAACGAGCCGTCCCTCGGCGGTGATCCCGCCCCGTTTTCAGCCAAGGCATTGCATGCAGCCCGCGAGGCCGAACGCCTTTCGCCCGATACGTTCCAGACGATAAAGGCGCGAATGTACCTGGCGTACATGGACAACCGCTTGCCGATGTACGAAGCGATTTCATCGCAATTGCTGGAACGCTTCGGAGGCGCCCCGAACATCAAAATCCTGATCGGCAGTTGTGATATCAGTCTTGGCCGTTACGACCGGGGGATCGCCCTGATCAAACAAGGGATCGCCCAAAAGCGATCGGCCGGCGGTTTTGACTTTGTAATGCTTGCGTTTGCGGCCTACGCCCAAGGAAATTATTTGCAAGCCCTTGAACTCGCCGATCGGGTCTCGCTGGACGAATACTATTTGGTGCATGTTATCAAGGCCGCTGCCCTTGGCCAACTCATGCGATTGGACGCGGCGAAACGTGAGTTGCATGAGCTGGATGCGCTGCGGCCCAACTATTCAAAGTACCTCTATCCCGATTTTCGAAACAGGAACATCGGTGAAACCGTGATCGCCGCCTTCGATGACGGTCTTCGAAAGGCCGCCGGACCAATCACACGGCCGCCGCCGTAAAGTATCCCGGCATTGCCTGCCTCGAGCGCAATCAAGCGCTTCGAATTGGAGACGTCCAGAAAAGGACGGCTGTCGATAGTGATTGCCACTCGAAATTTTGCGGGGTGCGATGTGACTTTACAACGGAGGGTACAGATGAAGCGACGAGATCTCTTGAAGGCAGCCGGCGCGGCTCCATTCGGCATGGCAGTTGTGAGCGCATCGGCTCAGGCGCCAGACGCAAGCAACTATCCCTTGAACGAACAGGTGCGTCAAGAATTCGAACGGCTGCTCGATGCACAAGAAGGACGAGCAAATATCCAGGGGTTCACCGAAACGCCCCGCACCCCGAAGGGGCCGCTTGATCGCTATCTTATGTGGAGTTTGATTGCACATGACGCCAGTGCGCTGGATCACGTGCCAACGAACAGCGATATTCCCGAAGTGCCACAGCGCTTCGGGTTTCAACTCGGTCCGCATCGCTCAAGCCGAGCGATGGCGATTGTCCACATCGCCATGTTTGAAGCACTCAACGCGGTAACTCAAAAATACAAGTCCTACGTCGGGCTTGCGCCGTCAACAGTGCCGGTTTCGGTGGAGGGTGCTGTTGCCTGGGCAGCGCATGACGCGCTGATTGTACTATACCCCTATCAGCAACAGCGGATATCGGCCTTGCTGACGGCCGATCTGATCCGCATTCCCGACATGAACAACGAGCCAGATCCCGCCAAGGCCAAGGCGATCACGGAGGCCACAAGAGATCTGGGCAAGGCCGCCGCCGCGGCGATCTTGTCCAAGAGAGCAAATGACAATTCCGCGCACATGGAACCTCAGGTTGGGCAAGACTACACTCTCAAGAAAACTCCAGGCGCGTGGGACATTGACCCTGTTTCCAATCTTTCAGTAGCCCTTGGTGCGAAATGGGGAGCGGTAACTCCTTTCGTGATCCAGAGCGCAGATCAATTCGAGCCGGTCGCTCCGCCTGATTTAACGAGCACCGAATATGCGGAGGCCTACAGCGAGGTAAAGCGCATAGGCGGGGACCCTCTTCACAACACTCCGACGGAGCGGATGGATTTCGAAACCTTTGAAGGCGTTTTCTGGGCCTACGACGGTACGCCTGGACTATGTGCGCCGCCGAGATTGTACAACAAGCTGGCTCAAGACTATGCCCTTCAGAAGGGGGTGAACGACCTGACTGAGATGGCGCGCCTTTTGGCGATCCTCAATGCGGCGATGGCTGACGCCGCCATCTCGGCTTGGCATGCCAAATGGAAATATGAATTTTGGCGGCCCATCACCGCGATTCAGTTTGAAAGTGACAACCCAGCGATCATTTCGGATCCCAACTACTACCCTCTTGGCGCGCCGGCAACAAACGGACGAGGGCCGAACTTTACCCCGCCCTTTCCCGCCTTTCCGTCGGGGCATGCGGTGTTTGGCGGAGCAGTTTGCGAAGTCCTTCGCCTCGCGCTTCCCAATGTCAAGAACCAGGCATTTACATTCGTTTCAGACGAGTTCAACGGCCAGAACCGCGGCATCGGTGACGCTGAGCCCCGGCCGCGCCTGCCTCAATCCTTTGTATCCTTGGCCCACGCCGAATATCTGAATGCCCGAAGCCGGCTGTTTCTGGGAATCCATTTTCGCTTCGACGCCACAACGGGCATAAAGCAGGGCAACGAGATTGGCCGGTATGTCTTCTCCAATATGTACCCTGCCACCTGAATCGTCTTTCGGTTTCGCAGATTATGGGATCAGCTGCACCACATCACCGCAATCAGGCATTGAAGCAACGCTTTTACTTGTTTTTTAGCCGCACCTGGCCCAGTCCGCTTGCCCGGGCCAGCTGTGACCGTTTCTCTGCATAACTGGGTGCCACCATCGGATAGTCATCCGGAAGCCCCCATTTTTCACGATATTCTTCCGGCGTCATATTGTAGAGGCTTCCGAGATGACGCTTCAAGGATTTGAACTTGCGGCCATCCTCAAGGCAGATAATGTGATCGTGGGTTATGGATTTACGAATTGAAACAGCCGGCCTCAATTTTTCATCCACGGCACCTTGCGCCACAGGCGGCGCTGCGGTGTTGCCCAAGGCCGTGTGAACACCTGCAATGAGATTTGCAAGCTCAGTTGCAGGTACCACATGTTTTTGCACGTAAGCCGCAACAACCCCTGCGGTCAGCTCAACAAGACGATTGGTTTCAGGGATTTGGATTTCTCTATACATGCTAACCTTCCGCTAAAGCTAAAGCCAACCCGATATTCGAAGCAACGTTACCTCTATGCGAAAAAGCTTCAATCCTAAAATCTTTGAGCGGCGCCATTGCTGAGCCAAAATTCTCCAAAAAACGTGAGGATAATCCACATAGGCAGAAATAATTTTAGTAACGGTTGCTGATTGTACAAGGAAAATTCCATAAAATGGCAACCTCTAGGGATTTACCAGAACGGAAATTCAATCGAAATTTTCTGTGGATATTTTGTCGCTGGGTTTTCAAATCAGAGTTTGAATTGCGTTTAAGAAAAAATCGGCCCACCTGAGCAGAATACGTCAAAAAACCACCAACATAAAACCATGAGATAGCCGAATCACCGCCACTGGCGATGGATTTAAAATAAGACAACAAAACTATTATTAATAATTATTTGAATTAACTAAATAGTTATTAAAGAAAATAAATATAAAACTATATTTTAGGGGAATTTCTCCGATAGATATATGTCATTCCAGAGAGAAGAACAAACGACATGCAAATATGCGCAATATTTGCACCCATGGGCCCTACCTGAGGAACGAGGGTGAAAGCGGTGATATGAAATACGATCGCTGCGGCGAATACGATGCGCAGCACCAAGGCCTCTTTGCCCATGGCCAGCAAGGCGGAATACAGCACCGTGCCGCATAGGGTCATCATCACCGCAATGGTCTGAACAATAACGAGAGGTCCAGCCCCGAGGAACTCCGGGCCAGCCGTCCAAAGCAAAACGCGATTGATTGTCAGATAGAAAAACAGCAGTGCAGCAACACCGAACACGAACAGAAGCATCTGCGTCTGAAAGACGATTCTTCGGAAATCTTTGACCCTGTTCGCGCTCCACGCCCGAGCCAGGTCTGGAAACAGGACGGCTTGAACCTGCACGCCTGCCTGTTGAGCGATGCGGCCAATACGTTTGGCGATGTGATAAAGACCAGCGGCGGCAGGGTCGGTCAGATAGCCGACAATAAGCGTATCAAGCTCGTTTGCGCTCGACCGGATGGCGGATGAAAGGTTGGATGAAAACGAAAACGAGTAGAGGCCCGGAAACTGCTTCGCTATCCCCCGGACAGGCGCAAGAAGAACTCCGCCCATCCCCTGCTTTCTAAGCTCGATGAACGCAAGAAGGTTCATGTTCAGGGAGCCGAGAATCTGTGCCGCCATCCACAACACCAGGAACTCGAAAAGCCCCCACCCCGCCAGCACGCCGAAAAGGGAAAATGCAACCCGGACAATGCTGGCGAGCACTTGCCCATAGGCAAGAACATTGTACCGCCCGTAGAGGCGCAGCACCGCCGTAGACATCCCGGATAACTGGAATAGCAGGACGGAACAGTAGATGAGGACGATGCGGCTCATTTCCGCCGAAACCCCGATCAGAGGACCGGCAAAAACCACCACCAGCACGGCGACTGTCCAGGCAATGCCCGCCGCGACGACATCCAGAAGAAGCCCGAACTTGAATAGCGTTTTAAGATTCGACAAATCTTCCGTCTGCAACGCTTCCGCGCCATACTTGACCAATGGTTGCCACGATCGAAAACTGACGAGCCTCTCGATGCCTCTCGTATAGGCGAAGCAGATGGCAAGCACCCCGTAATCTGCCGGGCCGAGCGCCCGTGCGGTCAGCGCGAATCCGGCAAGCCCGATGAACGAACTCGCGAAATTCCCTGTCAGCAAGTGCGCTATATTCTTGAGCCGAACGAGGAAATGCGTCTCTTTTTTCAAACTCGATCTGACCTTCCCAAGCCTCAGCAACAGGCTACCCGGCAGACTCACAGACCCGTCTCCTTCTGCAAGGCCCCGGCAAACAGACAGGGCAGCCGTTGCTCCACGAACGTCGGACATTGTCGACATGGTATTTAACTACACGACCTACGCAACGTACTTTTCAATTTCGCCGCAACTACAGATAGTCAATTATATTCGTTTGAATATTCTAAGCGTGAGAGATTTCAGATTTAGCACGTTTGTACCGCGCATGGCCAGTTTTGTTCTTACAAACGATTTAGAACAGAAAATAATCTATCATTTCTCTATTTGTGTGTGGTAGAGTTCCCCTCATAGGAATTTTATTTATTTTTCTGGCGGGGGCAACATGACGTTTCCGGGCACGATAAAGAATAGAATAAGCCATCGTATTCCCTTTATAATTCTGGTGACCTTCTTCCTGGCAACATACCTTGCCTTCGCTTTCATGGCGAAAGCAGGCGCGGACTCCTACCGGCTGGCAGGTGGCGACATCATCTCTTTCGATTTCCTCGATGACACCGAACTGCCCGTGACGCTTACGATCGCGGCAGACGGAGAAACGCAATTCCCGCTCATCGGCTCTGTGAACGTCTTAGGGCTGACCGTAAATAAGGCCATCGAAAAACTTCGATACGAATACCGCCAGCGCCAAATGCTGACGGATCCGAAACTGGCCCTCCACGTGTCCACCTTCCGGCCGGTCTTCGTATTGGGTGAAGTCAAGACCCCCGGCTCTTTTCCCTTTTATCCCAGCTTGACGGTCGAGCAGGCGATCGGCTTGGCAGGAGGACCTCAAACCCTCGCATCAAACCCGTCAGACAGGATCATATTGCGTGCACGCCTGCGCGGAGAGATGGACGGTGCAGAAGTGGAGATCGTCAGCGAAGCGATCTATGCCGCGCGGCTTGTCGCGCAATTGCGCGGGGCAGACAAACTTGACTTGAAGGATGCGCCGGAAATCGCACGCCCTTACCTTGAACAAGCGTCGTTGAAGGGGGTCATCGAAATCGAGGAGCGAATTTTGAAGACGGACCTTATTACGACGGAGTCCCAGGTGCAGATTTTGACACAAGGGATCACGGAAACGGAGGAAGAACTCAAAATACTGGCGCAGTTGGAAGAGCAGCAGAAGGAAGTGGTTACGATGAACGAAAGGGATCTCGATCGCGTAACCGCGTTGCGCAAGCGCGAACTCAATACGGAGGCGGATCTCACCAGAACGAAGACAACAACGTCCAGCGAAAAATCCCGCTTGCTGCAGATCTACGCTGAAATGTCCAACTCCAGGCGTGAGTTGGGTAAACTCAAGCTTGATCTCGCTAAATTGAAGGCAAATCGCGAGACAGACATACTTTCGAAATTGCAGGAGCGCGAGGTTGCAATCAAGAAGCTGGAGTCGGCCCGCCAGTCGGCCCAGGAGCAGTTTTTCCTGATCGCGTCTATCGCCACGGACGAGAAAAAGCGCAATCAGATTTCATTTACCTATGAGATTCGCCGGACTCAGGATGGAACGCACAAAAGTTTCGAAGCCTCCACGTTCACCGAGCTTTTGCCAGGTGACGTCTTAGCCGTGTCTATTGCCGGCATGTGAGAAAGCCAAGGTTCTGCAGCGAGTCTCAGGCTTCGAGTTCCCAGTTTGGTCGTGGAGTGTCGTGTGTCATCCAGCAGCCGCATAATCGCCTCTCGTTTCGCTCGTTATGGAATCAACCTGTGCTTTCCACGACGCCAATGCTCTGGGCGACGCTGCCGCCCAACACGACCTGCATACGTCAAACAAGCATCCAGGCGGCGCATCACGCCATCGAAACGAAGGAGAACCGCGCTTGGAGATCGCGGCTTCGATCCCGTTCGCCCGACATTTCTTCGGTCCCCGCACCCGGAACCGTCATCGTATGAAATGCGGCATAGTGCGGTGGGAACGGAGTTTGCATCATGGGCCTGAGCGCTGTCATGGGGAAAACTCTGGTCATCGCGCCGCATCCCGATGACGAGGTGTTGGGTGCCGGAGGTACGATCGCTCGCCTGGCTGCTCAGGGAAATGAGGTTTACATTGCTGTTGTAACCGAGGGAAAACCACCGGCGTTCACCGCTGAAGCGACCTCCCGGGTGAAGGCGGAAGCACGGGAAGCGCATCGTATTCTCGGCGTCAAGGAGACGTTCTGGCTCGGTTTTCCTGCTGCGGCCTTGTCCGAAACAGCTCATTCGGCGCTGAACGCGGCGTTATTCGATCTGGTCCAGACGCTTTCTCCCGATACGCTGCTCCTGCCGTTCATCGGCGACATGCATATGGATCACCAGGTGATCTTCACCTCGTCGCTGGTTTCGGCTCGCCCGCACCAAGAGAATTTTCCGAAGCTGATCTTGGCCTATGAAACCTTATCGGAGACCAACTGGAACGCGCCGTATCTGACCCCTAGCTTCGTTCCCAATGTCTTTATCGACATCGCAGATCACGTCGGTGCGAAGATAGAGGCGATGCACGCCTTCAAATCGCAGTTACGGCCGCCACCGCATGAGCGCTCCCTCGAAGCGCTTCGCGCACTCGCAACACTGCGCGGCGCGACGGTTATGAAAACGGCGGCCGAGGCCTTTGTTTTGGTACGCCATATCATTTGACGCATGTATCCACCGCCGGCCGCGGAAATGGCCGGTCCTGCTATAACGTGAAGGGGGAGGCAGCCATGGCACGTTGGCCGGTTTACGATGACGAACAAATCGAGGGGGTCGTTTCCGTACTGAAATCCGGTGAGGTCAACGCCTGGACCGGGCCCTATGTGCGGCAGTTCGAGGAGGCCTATGCGGCCTTTCTCGGCCTGCGGCATGCCGTAGCGGTCGCGAACGGAACCGTTGCACTTGAGCTTGCATTGTTCGCGCTCGGACTGCGGGATGGAGATGAGGTCATCGTGACGCCGCGCAGCTTTATGGCTTCCGCCGCCTGCGTTCCTTTTTGCAGCGGCGTGCCGATTTTCGCCGACATCGATCCCGACAGCCAGAATCTCACCGCTGAGACGATCGCCGCCCAGATCACGCCGCGGACGCGAGGCATCATCGTCGTTCATCTCGCCGGCTGGCCATGCGACATGCAGGGCATCATGGCCCTCGCCCGAGACAACGGGCTTTGGGTGATCGAGGACTGCGCCCAGGCCCACGGCGCCGAGATCGACGGCCGGCCGGTCGGAAGCTTCGGCGATATAGCGGCCTTTTCGTTCTGCCAGGACAAGATTATCACAACCGGTGGCGAAGGCGGACTGATCGCAATGAACGACCGCGCGCTTTGGCAGAAAGCGTGGAGCCGCAAGGATCACGGAAAATCATACGACACCGTTTTCAACAAGGTTCATCCGCCCGGCTTCCGTTGGCTGCACGAATCCATTGGAACCAACTGGCGCATGACCTCCATTCAAGCTGTGCTCGGCCTGACGCAGCTCAGGCGGTTGAAGGAGTGGCGGGCAACGAGGGCACGCAATGCGGCGATACTGCAAGACGCTATGGGCGATCTCAAAGCGCTGCGGACACCGGCGCCGCCGGACGGATTTCAACATGCCTACTACCGCTTCTACACATTTGTTTGCAGAGACCGGCTGAAACCCGGTTATGACCGGGACAGGATTGTTGCAGAAATGAACGGTGCAGGCATGCCGTGCTTTTCAGGAAGCTGTTCGGAGATATATCTGGAAAAGGCCTTCACGGATCTCAATTATGGTCCGGACCAACGGCTGCCTGTGGCGCAAGAACTTGGCGAGACGAGCATGGCGCTGCTGGTGGACCCTTCACTGGATCGGCAAACCATGCTGGAGACCGCGCGTATACTGCGCGAGATCGTGCTCTCGGCCACCCAGCCCGTGGAAAAATGGAAGGAAGGGCTGCCGCGCCAGGGGCAAGTGGCGCACACGGATCGGACACCACATTTGGCAAAGACCTAAAAAACATACCGCCTACCGGCTTGTCGCCGGGATCGAAAATAGCGGCGGCGTTACACGCTTCCCGCATCCTGCCTGACGGCTGACAAAAGGACTTCGTCCCATCGGGCGAGAATGCTTTCGGGCAGATAGTTCCGCGCACTGACGGCGGCCTTGGCGGCCAGGGTCTTGCGCAGCGCGGCATTGCCAAGCATTGCGTCGAGAGCACCTGCGAGAGCATCGACATTTTCGCAAGGGACAAGAATCCCGTCGTCTCCGTTCGTCACCATCGTGCCTGGTCCCCACTCGCATTCGTAAGACACCACCGGCAAGCCGGCCGCCATCGCCTCGAGCAGTACGATGCCCCAACCCTCGTACCGAGACGACAGGACAAACACGTCGGCCGTTTCAACCCACAGACCCGGCCGCGATGTCACCCCTGGCATTTCCACGCGCTCGCGCAGCCCAAGCGCGTCGCGTTGCGCCTCAAGTGCCTTTCTGTCGTCCCCCTCACCCCAGATGACAAGCCGCCAATCGGGATGCTTTGCCGCTATCTGCGCAAATGCTTTGAGGAGGAGGTCGAATCCTTTTTGGTGTGTGAGGCGCCCAACTGCTGTCAGAGTGTTGTTCTTCCGTCGATCGACCCAATCCCCTGGCAAGTCGACGGCGTTGGCGATCACCCAACCTCTGCGGCGCATCGCGGCCGGAAAGTAATCGAGGGCGCCTTGGGTCATCGTCACCAACCCGAAAGCGCGTGGATACAAATGCGACTGGAGCCACTTCCAGATTCTGCCGAACGGTTGAACAGCTGGATTATTGCGCTCCGATACAACGACAGGAACCGGCATGCTAAACGTCGCGGCCAGCACCATCACGTTCGTTCGTGTCAGAAAACTCAGGATGAAATCTGGCTTTGAAAGCTGGATCGCTGAACGCAGGCGCAAGATGCGCAGGCCTACCGCCGCCGCTGATCCCAACTTCGACGTCCTGCGTGGTGGAACGCCCAACCGAACAACCGTTACATCGGGATGAAGCGGATAATAGGAAATACTCTCCGGCGTCTCGAACGTGATAATCGTTACCGTATGCCCTGAAGCTCTCCAGTGATTTGCGATCAGGTTGACGACATGCTCCGTGCCGCCGGCTGACAATCCCGGGATAATAATGGTTATTCGTATTCCGGGGTTCGTCTTTTCAAACCGCAAGACATTCTGGCGCTCATTCATGACAGCAACTCGTTCGTGGTGACCTTCATTGAGGATACCGGCCGGCGATACGCTCCTCCGAAAGCCATTGCATGAATTCGTCGAAATGAGACCATTCACCCTCTTCTTTCATCGACCAGGCGTCGTTGACCCCGACCTTTGCACTCAATTCCGCCTCTATGGAATCCGCTATCCCGTCGTGATCCTTATCGACATAGGCAGTACCCTGCTCCACAGGAGGCAACTCCCCTGATTTATTGACCATCCGGCCCCGGCCCGCCTGGCCGTCAAGCCCCAAGTCGGCAATCCAATCACTATCGAGTTTGTCGCGCGGGAACGCGCCGGCGTGATTGCGGATTTCTTCATAGGCGGCTGGCGCAGAAATAATCTCTTTTACAGACAACGGGCATGGCGGCTTTGAGACGATGTAAGGCTGAGTTTCAGGCGCAACCATGACGATGGATTTGGATCGCGGAGCCCATGACATGTTGTCGGCTTGATAAATCTGCGGATCTGCCGCCTTGTCTATCTCCTTTGAATGAATGGCGTAAGTTGTCTCCTCAGTGCTTGGGCCTGCCTTGAAATAGTTCCCCACATAGGAGATCGGGGTGCCGCCCGGAAATTGGGAAAAGACCTCTCCCCATTCCGATTTGGCGTTGAAGAAGACGTTGTTGATAATTTCGATACAGGAACCGCCGTAATGATTGTTGTCCGGGTTCCGATCGCGATTGGATAGGCACAGGTTCCTCAAAAAGGTTATGCTTTGCGGCCCATGCGGGTCGGAGCCCAGCAATGTGCATTTGCTGTGTTTGTTCAACCCTTCTGCAAAAATCGAATTGGCAATCGTCAGATCGGTAGTGTCCGCATGGGCGTTGATGTTTTCGTCCGTAGCCCAGGAGCCCGAGACGTGGTCGACATAGACCCGGTCACTGCCCTCCACGGTCAATGCATCGACATTCTCGACGGAATTTGGCAACTGGGGGCGTATCTTCAGATGCCGGATGACGACATCATGTGTGGATTTCACGATAAGCGGAGTATTCCATTTTTTGGTATTCGGCTCCTCGATCGTCAGCACGATGCCACCCCCCGGCGCCGTTTGACCGAGAATGGAAAGGAAAGAGCTTTCGCTTTGCACGACGAGCGAGGACTTCAGGCGAATGACGCCGGAAACGCGGAAAATACAATTGCGCGGTCCTTTCGCATCGACACAAGCGCGCAGACTGCCCGTCCCGGCGTCCTTAAGGTTTGTAACCTCGATGATAGCGCCGCCTCGCCCGCCCTGGGCGGTCCTTCCATACCCCTCAGCGCCTGGAAATGCGTCTTGCCGTTCTTGGCTCTTCACCGCGGTGCCAGTCGCCATCGATGCCTGGGACGTTGGAAGCATCAGCAGGCTGGCAAATATTAGTCGAACTACCACACAGAATGACGAAGACACCAAATATTGCGGTCTGCTTGGTCGCAACGCAATAACCCGCGAACCAATCCTCCTCATCCGTCACGGTCCTCCCCCGCCTTTTTCCAATTAAACCTTCGTGCGGCGGCGGTCACTCCTGGGACAACCTGAAAAGCCGGCCACTATTTGCAACAAAGTGCTCCATTTTCTCGTCGGAATCAATCTGCTCTGCAAACAGAGCGGCCGTTTCTGAAAAGTTTTCATTATTCTCTCGACTGAGAATGTCTTTAAATACTATGATCTTATATATTCCATGATGCGTTGTGGGGATTAGACTGCTTGGAAACAAAACCAATAGTTGTTGCATTTCCATTTGCTGGCGACGATTTCGGCGGAAGTGACATTTCCGCTGTGCACCTTATTTTGGCCCTCGACAGAACCAAAGTACAACCAGTCATTATGCTGCATAGCAACAAAGGTGATTTTTCAAAATACTTAAACGGAAAAAACATCAGTTATATCGGCATTAATGATGCTGATGTTTTAAGGCCGCGCCACGGCAATAGTGTTCAGCGGATGGCATTGGCGGCTGCAAAATATCCGTGGACCATGTTCAAGCTTCTGCGCTTTCTGCGTCAGCATAAAATCGACATCGTACACACCAACAACGGTTTGGTTCACACAACATGGGCACTCCCGACGGTTCTGTCGGGGGCAAAGCTTCTTTGGCACCATCGCGGCGATCCGACGGCCAAGGGCGTCAACATGCTTGCACCTCTGCTGGCGAGCCATGTCGTAACAGTATCGAAATTCGCGCAGCCGTCGGCGCCTGTCATTTCCCTGAAAAACAGACTGTCTGTGATCCACAGTCCTTTCGACCATCCAACGGACATACCCGATCGCGAAGAGTGCCGCCTTGCCGTCACGCGCGAACTCGGGCTGCGTGAGGACACGCATTTTGTCGGATATTTTGGTGCTCTGATAGACCGCAAAAGGCCGCTCCGGTTTGTGGAGGCCGTTCATGCCTTTCACAAGCAGAATCCGGATTTTCCAGTCGCCGGTCTGCTCTTCGGCCCGCCGGAACAATATGGCATCCGGATGGACGGTGAGGTTATGGCGTTGGCGGAAAAGCTGGGCATTGCCGACCGAATCCATCTGATGGGCTTTCGCCTGCCTGTCGCCCCCTACATGTGCTCGGTCGATATTCTCCTGGTTCCGGCTGTGAACGAACCATTCGGCAGGACATTGATCGAGGCTATGCTGCTTGGAACTCCGGTCATTGCGACCGATCACGGAGGCAATCCGGAGGCAATCGATCATGGCCAGACCGGCTTTTTGGTCGAGCCTGAAAACCCATCCGCTTTTGTCGAGCCGATGAAAATCTTGCTGACGAACAAGGCGGAGTGGCGCCGGATAAGCGAAACGGCGCGAACATCGGCGCTCGCCGGCTATGGTGTAGCCCGCCACGTCGACTCCATCGTGAATATCTATCGGCAGCTTGCCGGCAGAACCGAGTTCGAATGATTTCAGGGGGAAGGAGTTGCTATGCAGATCGAAGACATCAATTTCCTGATCATTGGCGCAACCAAAAGTGCGACGACGTGGCTGCAACAGTCCCTTCAGCAGGATGCCACGGTTTGCATGCCGGATCCTGAGCTGCATTATTTCAGCAGGAACTACGACAAGGGAGACGAATGGTATCTTTCACAGTTCGACAGCACGGGAGACCATCGCCTGATCGGAGAGAAGTCAAACTCATATATGGACACTCCCGGCGTTGCAGCACGGATCAGGCAGGCGATACCAGGTGTTCTGCTGATCGCACAGCTTCGCAATCCTGTGGATCGCGCATATTCCGACTACTGTATGCTGTTTCGTCGCGGCGAAGTCGGGCGCGATGTGGCACAGTATCTCGACCCGCGCCGTGCGGCGGGTGGCCGGTTTCTCAACGGAGGGCTCTATCACCAGCAACTGCAGCCCTATCTGGACCTGTTTCCTGCCCAGCAGTTGCAGGTATTGCTGTACGAAAATATCCGCAGTGATCCCCAAAGGCAGCTGGATGCAGTCCGTAGTTTCCTGAAGCTGCAGTCGGAATTGCGGATCCCTCCCGTCACGAAAAAAGTGAAGGACAAGACCGATCCGATCGTCTCTCCCGGTCTGCGTCAGATTTTGAAACCGCTGAAACCCGTTCTCGCGCCATTCCGCAACAACTTCGTCATGCAGGGATTGAGGTCAGTCATCGCGCACGAGACGAAATACAGTCCGCTGGAGCCCGATCTCTGCGCACGCATGATCGAGTTTTATGCGCCGGAAGCAGAAAGGCTCGGCAAGCTGATCAAACAGGATCTCTCCGGTTGGCTATCCCAGGTTTCCGCAATGAAAGCACAGCTGCGGCCGGCGTCCTGACCTGCAGCGTCTTCACAGTGCTCATCTTCACAGGGATCGATGCGCCGCGAGTTCGCGCTTACCGGTCTGCCCCCCATGCAATAAAGTGCGGGTTGGCAAAATCGCAATCCGACGCCTGGCGCCTCTTTCCATACGTCAGTGGCGCACCGTCAACCAAAGACGTGCGCCCGCCGGCAGCACGCAACACCGCGTCGCCGGCGGCCGTATCCCATTCCATTGTCCGGCCATATCGAGGATAGACGTCGGCAATCCCCTCGGCGAGCAGGCAAAATTTCAACGAAGATCCAACGGAGAGGCAGGATGTAATGCTGTTCACGCGCAGGAACTCCTCCGTCTGCGCGTTGCTGTGAGACCGGCTTGCGACGGCAGTCAGGCTCCCGCCTTTCGCGCGGCACCGAATGTCACCACGATCGCAAACCCCATCATCTGCTGCGACCATAAACTTTGAGGCTCGACCTTTGTAAGCGGCATAACCGGTATGTCTTGCCGGAGCGTAGACGACACCGGCGACGGGTATGCCGTTCTCGATCAGTGCGATGTTCACCGTATAGTCAGCGCTTTGGTTGATATATTCCTTGGTCCCATCCAACGGATCGACAAGAAAGAAAGCATGCCCTTCGATCTGAGGGACACGTCCATCCGCCATCGCTTCCTCCGCAACGACAGGCACACCTGGGAAAGCCCGCAACAAGGCATTGAGGATAATGTCTTCGGCCATATGATCGGCAATTGTCACGGGAGATTGATCGCTCTTGATCATTGTCCCGGCACAAGACGGCTTTACACTCAATATCGCTCTTCCCGCCTCCACCGCAGTACGTTCCAGCACGTCCAACATCACACCCCCTTGTGCAGTTCGTTCGCGTGTAAACTCGCTCTCGCATTCCTCCCTACAGCGCCGCGCGCCATTCATGACGCGCAAAGGTCGCTGTAGCTCTTTAAATTTGCTGCATAATTTTTCCTTAAATCGATTCCGATTTAAGGAACTATGCAGTGGCCGGAAGTCATCAGCAGCCGTCATGCTTCATCGAGAAATTTTTCGATTTGCATCGCGAGATCGAGCGGCTCATGCCCCATCGTTCGAAGATGAATCTCAGGCGATGCTGGCGCCTCGTAGGGTGAGCTGATGCCGGTAAAGTTCTTGATCTCACCCGCCATGGCCTTTTGATACAGACCTTTGGGATCGCGGCGGGCGCATTCCTCGATCGGCGTATCGACAAAGACTTCGACGAATTCTCCCTTTTCGAAGAGCTCGCGCGCCATCCTTCGCTCGGAACGGAACGGCGATATGAAGGACACGAGAACGATCAATCCGGCATCAGCCATCAGTTTGGCCACTTCCGCCGCGCGGCGAATGTTCTCTACGCGCGCTTCCTGCGTAAACCCGAGGTCGCGATTGAGCCCGTGCCGGATATTGTCACCGTCGAGCATGTAGGTGTGCTTGCCGCGGGCATGAAGCAATTTCTCCACGATGTTGGCAATCGTGGACTTGCCGGAGCCGGAAAGCCCGGTGAACCACAGCACCATAGGCGTTTGCAGCTTGAGGGCTGCGCGCGCGTGTTTGTCGATATCGCCGGCCTGCCAATGAATATTATGTGCCCGGCGCAGGGGATGATCGATCATTCCTGCGCCGACGGTGGCATTGGTGAAACGATCGATCAGAACAAAGTTACCGGTGTTCCGGTTGTCGCGATAACTGTCGAACACGATGGGTGCCTGGGTCGAAATGTTGCATACGCCGACCTCGTTCATCTGAAGGGCGGTTGCCGCCTTCTGCGCGAAAGTGTTGATGTCTATCGTATGCTTCAGAGTTGTAACGGTTGCGCCGATGCTATCGACCTCTGTGCGGCAGATGTAGCTCCGCCCCGGGATCATCGGCTCTTTGTGAAACCAGATGACATGGGCCATGAATTGATCGGCCAGCTGGGGCCGGTTTTGCGGGGCGACAAGCATGTTGCCGCGCGACAGTTCCAGATCGTCTTCGAGAACAACGGTAACGGCTTGCCCATCGACAGCCGTCTCGACGTTGTCCCGGCCACACAGGATGGACTTGACGCGCGACGATTGGCCGGACTTCGCAACAACGACGCTGTCGCCAACGGAGACCCGGCCGGCGGCGATCTGACCGGAAAACCCGCGGAAATCCAGATTCGGGCGGCTGACCAGCTGGATTGGCAGCCGAAACGGCTGGTCCACACGGTCTTCATCGACATCGATGGCTTCCAGATGCGAAAGCAGGCTCCTTCCCTTATACCAGGGCATGGCTGGGGAAGCGGTGATGACGTTGTCACCAAATCGCGCCGACATCGGTACAAAGCCGACAGAGCGGAAACCTAGAGTTTCCGAGAAGGCCTGAAAGGCGCCGCAAATGGCTTCGAACCTGTCCTGATCGTATTGGATGAGATCCATCTTGTTGACGGCCACGACAATATGGCGGATGCCGAGAAGGGACGCGATAAATGTGTGGCGGCGCGTCTGGCGCAGAACGCCTTTCCTTGCGTCTATCAGCACGATTGCCGCGTCGGCATTGGACGCGCCGGTCGCCATGTTGCGCGTATATTCCTCGTGCCCGGGCGTATCTGCGATGACGAATTTTCGCTTCGGCGTCACGAAGAAGCGGTAGGCGACATCGATCGTGATGCCCTGCTCCCGCTCAGCCTCCAGGCCGTCGACGAGAAGCGCGAAATCCAGATGGTCATCGCCTTTTGTCGTACCGTGCTTTTTCGTGTCACGCTTGAGCGCTGAAAACTGGTCATCCAGGATAAGCTGCGTATCGTAGAGAAGCCGGCCGATCAGGGTGGATTTTCCGTCGTCCACCGAACCGCAGGTCAGAACGCGCAGGAAGGTATTGGTGACGGGGGCGTCCTGCTCGATCAGCATGTCGTCGTCGAGAACCATCCTCATCAGAAATATCCTTCGCGTTTCTTCTTTTCCATTGAAGCTTCTTCGTCGGAATCGATCGCCCTTCCTTGACGTTCGGACGTCCGGACAGTCAGCATTTCCTGAATGATTTCCGGGACAGTGCGGGCGCTCGATTCGATCGCTCCCGTCAGCGGGTAACAGCCGAGCGTACGAAACCGCACCAACAGCTCTTCCACCCTCTCCTCCTGCCTGACGCGCAGCCGATCGTCATCAATCATCAGGAGCATCCCGTCACGGCGCACGATCGGTCGCCGTTGCGCGAGGTACAAGGGGACAACCGGAATATTTTCCTGATTTATGTATTGCCAGACGTCGAGTTCCGTCCAATTTGATAGCGGAAAAACCCGGATCGATTCACTGCGGTTTACGCGCGTGTTGTAGGTTCTCCACATCTCCGGCCGCTGGTTTTTCGGATCCCATGTGTGCTTGCTATCCCGGAAGGAGAATATTCTTTCCTTTGATCGCGATTTTTCCTCGTCGCGTCTTCCGCCGCCGAATGCCGCATCGAAACCGTACTGGTCCAGCGCCTGGCGCAACGCCAGCGTCTTCATCATGTGCGTGTACGCCGTGGCCCCGGAATCGAACGGGTTCACATTTTGGTCGATACCGTCCTGATTGGTGTGCACGAGCAGATTAAGGCCGAGTTCAATTGCCGTCTTGTCCCGAAAGGCGATCATCTCCCGGAACTTCCATGTCGTATCGATATGAAGCAACGGAAATGGAGGTTTTGCCGGATAGAAAGCCTTGAGGGCCAGATGAAGCATGACAGAAGAATCTTTCCCAATCGAATAAAGCATAACCGGGCGGGAGAAGGTTGCTGCAACCTCGCGCATGATATGAATGGATTCTGCCTCTAATTTCTGCAGATAGGTCATCGTCATTTACGTACACCCCTCGCTTTAACGAAATACAGTTCGCGTAGACATGAGAAAATATAGTAATTAAAGAGAAAAATACGCATATATTTTAATATAATCGTGCTACCTCAAGCACACTTGGATCTTTACTATCCATATAAAAGCGCATATTCCGGCGCAAACCGAAGCCCTACGCCCAATGACGCCATCTAAACCACGAAGGCCGGGTCTGGTCTGGAGATCTGCCGAAGAAGTTCACCACACTGCCCAAAATGACTGGATGATTGACCGACAACCTGTTCAATGCATCGACCAGGTTGCGTTCCTTGGTGCGAACCGCCGCGACGACCATGATGATGGAATCGACCTGTGATGCCAGCCAGACTGAATCTTCTTCCTGCTCCAGCGCCGGCGGATCGATGATGATGAGGTCATACCGATCCCTCAGTTCCGAATAGAGAACGTCAATGCTGTATAAGTTTGGCCTGGAGGAAATGACCTCCAGGAACGGATAGGAAGACGAAGTGGAGATCACGCTCTTCAGATCCGCCTTGCCTTCGAGGAACTTGGAAAGCGCCGCGTCTGCGGTCTCCACACCCAAAAGACCTCCTGCACTTTCTGGGCTGGGGTCGAAGTCTATAATGAGTGCCCGCAACCCTTGAGCCTTCGCCGCGGCGGCCATACCCAGCGCAATGGTCGTCTTTCCGTCATTCTTCGATGGCGAACAGATCATGACGATCTTGCCGCCTGCCGAATGGCTGATCGTTTCCCAGGCCATGCACAAATTTCGCATCGCCTTGGAAAACCCCGATCCGGGGTCGCCGATCAAAAGCTGGTGTGGCGCCTGCGAGCCGGATAGCTGCTTTTTCAGGTTGGGGACAGTGACGAGGTTCGGTCTGTTCAGCAGTTCCTCAATATCCCTTGGCTGATGCAGGCGGCTATCGAGCGCATTTGCGATAACGACGCCGACAATTGCCAGCACGAAAACACCCAACGACCCGGTTGCGATGACAAAACTCGGCGTCGGGAATGAAGGGGTCGTTGGAACCTCCGCATAGGAAGCCACTGTCGCCGACGCCTTGTGCTCACCGTGCTCGGGATCCAAGTCGCCCAACCGAAGTATGATTTGATCGTAGCGCTTCTGTTCCGCGAGCAAATCCCGCTCAAGTTCCCGCCGGCGGATTTCAGCCAAGTTGCGGCTCTCCATCCTTTTCTGCAGCAAAGCGACCTCGGTTCCGAATTTTTCAGCCCGGATTGAGGCAATCTTGGCGGTATTCGCCAGTTCCTGAACAATTCGCTCGGCTTCATCGCCTATCATGGTGCGCGTGGCCGCAAGTTCCGCGTCCGCGTCGACAACAAGCGGATGATTTTTGCCAAATTTTGCACTCAGTTGTGCATGCAGGTTTTCGATGCGCGATTGCTCGCTGCGCAGACGGTCAAGTTGTTCCGAAGTCAGAACGCGTCCCACAGATTGCTTATCGGTGGAGGCCAGAAGGGTGTTTGCCTCGGCATACCGCGCTATCGCACCCGCTTCGTCCACGCGCGCAATCGTGAACTGCTCATTCAACTGCTCCATCCGCGCCCGCAGCAAATCGTCCTTGGGGTCAAAAGTGAGATCACTGTTGGTCGCAAAGGTCGCGATTTCACGCTCCATGTTCCCAATACGGCCGGCATGCTCGTCTGCCTGGCTGCGCAGATATGCAACGGTATTCTTGGTTGCTTCATCTGTGAGCCGGGCGGTCCACTCGACGTAGCGCTCAGCAATGGCGTCAGCGATCGTGGCTGCCTTCAACGGGTTTGGCTGCCTCACGCGAATAGTCATCGCAAGGCTATCGCCCCGGCGATCGACAGCGTAAGAGTTCAAGAGAGACGATATGGCGCGATTGCGCTGAACGCTTTCCGAAATAAGACGCCGGCGAACCATGTCCGGGCCGGTTCCCTCACTATTGAACAATGCACCGACGATGGGTGAAAACAGCGAGCCTATAAGAGTTTCGCTCTCCCCGCGTATCGGCGGCAGGTAGGTATTGTAGTCAGGGTCTTCGACAAGCTTGAGAGCGTCGACCACGGTTCCGGCAAATACGCGCGACCGAATGACATCGAGTTCGGTTTCCATGACCGACTTGTCGCGCTCCTGCCTTCGCAGTTCGACCACAGCCTCATAGGGCCGGGCGTCGTTGCGATCGAACACAATTGCCGAGGACGCAGTATAGATTTTTGTATAGAGCACCGAGGCCAGGAGCGTCAACGCAAGGCCAATTAATATAAAAGGCACGATTAAAACAATATATCTTTGTAATAGTTCAGCTATGTCTTGAACGCCGTATGTATGTTCCCGACGCGGCGGCATCTGATATATTGCTGTGCTTTGACTTCTATTTGAATGGTGGTCAATTACGCGATCGGTGGTCAGCATTTAACCTCCAGCACATTTATCTAAAATTATATATCCTATCGTAGCGCCCGGCAGGCGCCACAATTAGCCCTCCTTATTTAGGGAGCTATAATAGTCGAAATCACAAGAACAACAAACAACTAAATTAATATTTATATCACAAATTGTGCAATAGAAAGAATACCACCCACTGAAAATACTATATATTCCGCGAGCACACGATAAAGCATCGCCAAAGCTCAATAAAAGCAAATGACGTTCAGAAATAATCCCTTACTAATACCCACTTGACCCATTCTTAGCCACAGATCAGGTAGGACCTATATGCTACGGACTTGCTAACGCCATCCGCTCGATGAGGATTTCGTTGACCAAGTGAACGTCGAATTTCGCTTGCGCGAGTTCTCGAGATTTCCTCCCCATATCCTCAGCGAGAGGCAAATTACCGGCGAGTTCCGACATGGCACGGGCGAGGTCATCGACACTCCGGGGCTCGACCAGACAACCGTTAACGCCAGGCTGTACTGTATCGCTGCAACCCGCCAGGTTGGTTGTTATGATGGCGCGGCCGACCGACATCGCCTCAAGGATGCTGCGCGGAATACCTTCGCGATAATAGGTCGGCAGCACGAAAACGTTGCATCGCGCGAGGTAAGGCCGGACATCCCGGGTTTCGCCGAGAAAGGTGAGAATTCCCTCATCAACCCATTTCTGGATATCCGCCGATGATATTCCACTGGCAGGATTGGGATCGAAATGTCCGAGAAGCTGGAATTCCGCTTTCGGATAAAGACGCCGCACCCTGCGCGCTGCCTCAATATATTCGAGGATGCCCTTGTCCTTCAGCAGCCGTGCGACCAGCAGGAAAACCGGCCGGTCTGAGGGAGGCGGTGCAAAAGCATAGTGTTCAAGATCCACACCCGATCCTGGCACAATCCTGATCAAGGATTCGTCCTTGACCATGCGATGCTCGCGAATATCTGCGGCATCCGCCTCATTGTAAGCAAAGACAACATTAGCGCCGGCAAAGGCGCAGCGGTAAAGCAAAACGCTGATCTGCTTGACAACCCTGCCTTTGAGGGTCGCAGCGCCGTTTGATGAAAAAATGTGCCCCAGCCCTGTTACAAGAAAACAGCGGGAACGAACTCCCGCGAACCGCGCGGCAATTCCGCCGTAGATTATTGGTTTCATGGTGTATGGAACCACCATGTTCGGCTTCAATTTGCGCAACAGACGCCAGAGAGACCATAGTGTAACGAGATCCGTAATCGGGTTAAGCCCTACCCGGGCCATCGGAACATGTGCGAAATCAACGCCTATCCGTGACAAGGCAACCCTGGTTCTTGCGTCATCCTCTGGACCGACGGCAGTGACAATGTGTCCAGCATCCACCATCCGCTTGAGCAGTTCCAAGCGAAAATTCGTCAGCGAGGGGCTGTAGCTGGAGAGAACGACAATGCGCTGCCTGCGGTGCGCCGGCATGACCCGCGGCAACGGGCGGGAAGCTTCCTCATATGTAGGATTTGCCGCTAAGGGTTCGCTAAAGAATGCCATGATGACTCCAACAGAACAATCCGACATTGCAGGGGCGGTTAGTTGATCCGCGGTTCCGGTGTTGCAGGGTTACGGCCGAGATCGCTGACCAGGGCGGTGAACAGCGCTTCAGGAAGCTCTGAAAGCTGATCGGGCAAATGATCATCGCCCACGTCGCCGCCGCTTTGAGGGCAGGCATCGCTCAGATGTATCCTGGCGCTCTGCTGCTTCACGTAACCGGGGATCAAACTGCTCATCAACGCCAACACCATGGCCTCATCCCCCAGCTCGGCGAAACGCTCCAGGCGCGCAAAGGTAACCATGAGTTTGGAAAGCTCCACAGGATGAGGGATGGCTCCCAGCACACCTGGTACCGGCGACGCCACACGCATTTCATTGCTGTCGAAGAGCTCCTCAAATCGCTTTTCGCCGGGACGCAGCCCAATGACCTTGATTGCAATATCTTTGTCGGGTGTAAATCCGGCCAGGCGGATCATCCTTCTGGCTATGTCGATGATTTTTATCGGCTCACCCATATCGAGCACGAATATTTCGCCCTGGCCGATATCGCCCTCAAGACCATAGGCGGATGCCTGTAGCGTCAGTTCCACCGCTTCGCGGATAGTCATGAAGAACCGCGTCATTTCCAGATCCGTGACGGTGAGCGGCCCGCCGCAGGCGATCTGCTTCTTGAAGAGCGGAATAAGCGACCCGCTGGAGCCCAGAACATTTCCAAACCGCACCGTCATGAACCGGGGGCCTGAACCCGTCTTGAACCTGTTCAAGTCGAGAGCCTGGCAATAAAGCTCGGCAAGGCGCTTGGTCCCTCCCATGACACTGGTCGGGTTGACGACTTTGTCGGTTGAAATCTGAACCATCGCCGTGGCGCCGCACTGTCGCGCCGCGTTGGCAACGTTCATCGTGCCGATAACGTTGGTCAGCGCTCCTTCACAGGGATTAAGCTCCACCATGGGGACGTGCTTGAGCGCCGCCGCATGGAAGACGAGTTCCGGCCGATGCAAGGCAAACATGTCGTTGACCCGATTGGCGCGCCGAACGTTGCACAGGTGCGCGGAGCGCGGAACGCCGGGGAAGCGTTCGCCCAGCTCCATATCGATAGCATAGAGATTGTACTCACAGTTTTCGATGAGCACGAGTTCCGCAGGCTCGCACGCCGCAATCTGCAACGTCAATTCGCTGCCGATCGAACCGCCAGCTCCGGTGACAAGCACCCGGCGCCCCTTGACAAGACGCGAGATCGCTTCCCGGTCAAGGGAGGCCTGGGGCCTCTCTAGCAAATCCGTCAACTCGATGGACTTCAGTTCGAACCGGTTCTCGCGCTTGGCGTTTTTGAGTTCCGTCATTCGAGACAGCCGGGAAACGGTCATGCCGAGAGCTTCAGCAGCAGCAATCAACTGCTCGGAAGCATCCTCTCCGAACGTGGACGGTGCCTCCGTAAATACGAGGTGGCGAGGAGAAATGCCGTCACCCTTAAGCTGTGCAACGATGTCTTGAAAATCTGCCATCGCCCCAAGAATGGGTACGTTTCGCAACGTCATGTTTTGATGATCATTTGTTTTCTCAAGGCAGCCGACCGGCCAATGCGTGCAATTGCGGTCGCGGCTGAGCGCCCGCAGATAAAGGTCGGCAGCGTCGCCTGCACCAACGAGAAGCGTCGGGATTTGTTTATCGGTATTTTGGCCGCCCTTAACCCAAATCCCACGGCGGGTCAGCGGGAATTCGTCCAGCCGGAAACTCAGCCTGGACGCGGAAAGAAAGCTCAGGAGCATAAGGGCTTCCAGCAGCAATGCGCTGCGTGGAATAGCTTCCAGCCGGGTTGCAAAGAACAGGACGCAGACCAGCATTAGCGTTGTCACGAAAACCGCACGAACAATTGTCCACAAATCCGACACGGAACCATACCGCCAGTTTCGGCTGTATAATCCGGAGAGCGGGAAAACGACGGCACAGATCACCAGATATTGCGGTCCGGCAATCAGCAGCGCCTTGATGAGCTCCGGCCGCATTTGAACCGTGTCAAACCCGTAGCGGGTGACAAACGCGATCCCCAAGGCCAAGCTCGCAGACACGATATCCGTTACAAACAGCGCAGCCGACTGCCGCACCTTTCGCACTTGCGAGTACGCAACCTTTTTCGTGAGAACCAGAAGCCAATTGGCTGTTGCAAACACGGCTGTGACAACGTCACCTATCGCGATGCCGTATACACGTTTCTTGGTTGAAGAACTGTTGGCGTGTAAAATAACGTCACTGCGATCCATTATACCCCCCTGCAAACCCTCGCACGGAATAACATCGCCGAACCTGGCGGTTCGGACGTTCAAATTAATCTATAAAAAATGTATACTACCCTCCTGGGGCATTCTCTAAGCAAAACGCATTCGCATCGGCGCAACATAAAGTTGCGCAGAGGAAACTCGCTCTCTGTAAGAATTTTCTTTCGTTAGAACATTCGCATAAAATAAATTATCTGTAAAGCATATTTTACTTCGAGCCATTCTATTCCATTAATATGACAATCTATACCTTTTCCATAGTGGCACTCTAAAACATATACTTAGCACCTTCGCCTTCAGTGTTAAATCGTTTGAAATTTTCAGTTTCAAGGCCGAAAGCTGTCAATAATAGCAATATCTTGCTCGGCATCTGGCTGCATGCGAATGCGCTCCACGTTTCTGCCGAAGCGACGGCCGGCGGCGCCGCCGCGCGGTGCGAAGGCCTGCTCGATACCGCAGTGGCGGCGGCAGGGGTTTCGAAGCCTTTGACCTTCGGAAGGCCACAACAAGGCGCGCCGTCGTAACGGCTTTTTGATGCACGCTGACGGGATCGACTTTTGGAGCAGTGCCCTGCATGACATTATGGCCTGGGATTTACACGCCCCCTGAAGACCCCTGAAGGGCCGCAGCCGGCGATGTCGTTGGCAGCTCGCAATGCCAGAGGCCGACCATGGCGCGCATCTCAATTGGATCCGTTGCGATAAACGCGCTGATGGAAATACCAGCTATAGGGCCATCTTTCGAGCAAGACGTGTGCAATGTGGCTGAGTGCGACAGACGCAACGAAAACCACCACTCCAAAGGTTGCTATCGAAAACCAGACCTCATCCGTGAAAAGCTTTAATTCAACGAAAATCCATCTTACAAAGTAATAAGTGTAGGGGTGGACGAGATACAAGCTGTAGCTTATGGCTCCCATATAATTTGAAAATGGGTTTTGAAGCAGCACACTCGTCAGGCTGCGCGGATCAACAGCCAGAGAAAAATACGCTACAGTAGATACTAACGCCGATAGAGCGGCCGGCTCCGCGAAATCATATAAATTGTATTCAAACACCCCCCGGCTTGCTGAGTAGGCTGCGGTAAAAAACAGAATTACCTCCAACGTTCGCAATATACCGGTGTCTATCGCTATTCTTGTGCCAAAGATGCGGATCAGGGCCCCAGCCAGGAAAAATATCGATACAGGAAAAACGACGAGAAAGACCAAACATGTCGCCCACGCCAAGGCGGCGGCAATCGCTCTTGGTCTTTTGACAGAGGTATATACGACCCAGCATGTCAGCGCATAGAACATAACTTCGTAGGTCAGACTCCAGGCATTTGGCGTAAGCTGTTCAGTTCCTGTGAATAGGTTTACAAACAAAAGACCGGACACAATGCTTTCTATATTATTTGTTTTAGGATACTCGTTAGTTGCGTAATTCAATATTATAAATATTACAGAAGCAACAAAGAACAATGGATAGATACGGAGAAAGCGACGCTTTGCGAATTCCGGAATAGAATATCGCAGCGCGCTTGGAAGTATCACATATCCGCTTATCACGAAAAATAACTTCACGCCGAAGACACCTAGAAACCACGGGGCTTCTATCGCCTGTACGTAGGTCTCGTTCGTTTGATAGATGTGACGCGCTGTTCCTCCAAGGATATGCGCCCCGAGGACCATGATCGACGCCAAGCCACGCAGGCCATGAGCAGCCGCATTGAATTCGCTCGCTCTTTCGGCCGAACCTGTCTTGATACGTCTCACAGATTGACTTGCGGATGGCCGCGCCAGCATTTCATCAGCCATGAGAGGAACTCGCAAAGTTGCTCTGAGACAGAAACCGTCTGCCGCCGGTTAAAAGAAATCGAAATCATGCTTGGCCAGCTGCCCAGGATGGGTGCTCAGCCGACAATATCTCCTGCTCTCCGTCGCAAGGCATAGTCTTTGCGCACAAAAGTTGACGCAAGGCATATCGGGAGGAGAATTGGCACCATCCAGAACCGGCTATAGACGTGCGGAAGAGCATTGGCGGCCATTAAAAATACCGTCACATTGGCAAATATTGCCGCTGCAAACGGGCGGCCACCCGGGAGTTTCAATACCAAAAAGGCCGGACCGAGCGCTCCCGTAAGCATCACAACGAAGCCGATTGCACTCATCAGTCCACCTTCTGTCCACAAGAGCAAATAGACGTTGTGAACTGGCGCGCCAAACTCACTGCTCACCCGATACTGATCGGCCCCCACTCCGACGAGCATTGTGTCCGAGGTCAACTCCAAAGCTTCGTTTATCAATTCAATTCGCCCATCGAACGTACCAGCTTTCCCAAGATCACCACTCTCCAAGGCGCCAAGGACCCTCTTTTGAAAGGTCTCAGGAAGGTATTCCGTCACGAAGCCGCCACTGAGAGCCAAAATTGCCACGCCCAGAAACAACGGCAGCAACATATGTTTCCAGTTCACTCCGAAAATTGCAAAGATTCCCACGCCGCAAACCAGCGACAGAAGGCCGGAATTAGAGCTAGTGAGCAAAATACCATAGGTCATGATGGCTACAGCTAAGAATGCGGACGTTTTTCTCATGTGACCCGCAGTACAGAGTGCGAGGACAATTGGTACACAAAGGGCTATTACGGTCGCGCATTCGTTTGTGCGTTCCATCAGACCAGTGAGACGCCCGCTGCCGGTCACGAATATCGTGTTTCGTTGCCCGTCGTAATGGATGAGATATACGCCATGGAGGCAGATCACCACAATTGATAGCGCATAAACTTTAGCAAACGTAATTATATCTTTTGCGGACTGACTTCCAAAAATCAACATCACGGCAAAGTATGCAAAGGCATATTGCGCGACCACGATTATTGCCCGCATCGGATCGGGAGAGTTGATACTGCTGACCGTAAGGCCCGTGAGCAGCATAGAGAGCCCCACCAACCAGACCGCAACGCTCATTCTCCCGAAAGGGTAGAGCGAAATCTTTCTATCCAACAACAGCGCAAATAGGGCTGCGGCGAACAGAATGTCGGAAACCGTAACGTTTCCCGCAGTCGGACGTATGTAAACCATCGAGGACAGAAATACACCGCCGATAAGAAGCGGATATACAAAAAAATGTACAATCCTAGACCGCCTTGTTTCGGCGGAGTATTCAGGATTGAGCCAATTAAATTTATAATCATCTCGGATATCAGCCATAATACGATCTCATTGTACCGATGCAGCTGCAGTCTTGATTGGATTATCGGAGAAAAATGATCCTCTATATTTACGATTATTTAAAAATCTAAATGTGGTAGTAGCGGGCGGCTTTGTCGGTTTTCTCATGATAAAACCGCCTGCACGTTCTGCCGCCCTTTTTGCAGCCTTGGCTTTGCATCTAGCACATTGCTGGGGAAAGCTCGCAGCGAAGGTCACCGCGACAGCTAAAAATGCCCCGCACAATCGATGCCGAAGACATCGACCACCCTACCAGGGCTTACAATACACGGCGCCGATGTTGAAATCGAGCCCAGCAAGCCCCAATCACGTTCACAATTAAATGCGGACCACAATCGAAAAAGCAGGCTCTGCCTCCCAGGCTCTCACGAAAGTATTTCAACAACAAACGGAAGTCAATATTTACTACGTCAGGTTTTTAAGTAATTATTTTTTGTATTATTGTCAGTTATCTTTTGAATTTAAATACACATTATCGACACTGTGCATTTAATGTGCCCCTGGGCGTCAGCCGATATCTTTTCTCTTCGCTGCGGAAAGCCGGCTTTCGCTCAATCTTTCTCCAAATATCATCACAAAAACGGTCATGACCAGGATTTGAAGGTCAATCCAGAAGGTTCTGTTCCGGATATACCATAAATCAAGGTCGATCTTGTCGTTATCTGTGAGAACAGCATTGCCGCTGATCTGCGCCCACCCCGTCAATCCCGGCTTGACCGAACAGCGCAGGGCGCCACGTTCGCCAAGGGCGCGGATCGTTTCAGGGAGAATGGGACGAGGACCAATCAAGCTCATATCGCCGACAAGGATGTTCCAGAACTCAGGAAGTTCGTCCAGGCGTGATCGCCGCAGCAGCCGGCCGAATGCAGTCGTGCGCTCCTCGTCGCTCAGCAGCTTGCCGTTGCTGTCCCTCTTATCCGACATTGACCGGAACTTGATCATTCTGAAGGGGCGTTCGCCTTCCCCTGCCCTCGTTTGAACGAAAATTGCCGGCCGGCCGAGAAGAACAATGACGGTCGTTGCGACGAGCAGCATGATGGGCAACATCAACAACCCGGCGACAAGTGCGAATATGATGTCAAGAATACGGTTCATAATATTTGCCCCGGCAAACATTCGACCTTTTATTTTTATCCATCCGGAAAGGATCCGGCAAGAATTTTCATCTTTATATTTTCAATACCTTCGCATTGACGACGACCGGTTGTTCGTTCAATCTTCCACGCTGGAATAGTATATGCTGTAAAAAAATTGCCATACCGGGGATGACTATGTAGCGAGCATTCCACCGTTCATCGGTCTCGATCGCTCGACGCGCTGCATCCGTCGTAACCGGTTCTTTAAAACGATACATTTCACGATCTGCTGGGCCTGCAAGCAAAGCGACGGGCAATGAACGCCTGCCGCCTATATCTTTAGCAAAGGGCATCGACAGCGCCACACGTCATTCATGGCGCAAAGGTCGTTGCAGCGATTTAAACCTGCGGCATGCAGCAGGCCCCCATCAGACGACGATCATTCGACCGAAGGGACCAATGATGTGTGGAATTGCTGGCCTGATAAACTACGCGGGACGCCAACGCGAAGCATCGACGGCGACATTAGAGCTGATGGCCAGTGCACTTGCGCATCGCGGGCCCGACGCGGAGGGAATCTGGCTTGCCGGGGACGGTCGTGTCGGCCTTTGTCACCGCCGGCTCTCCATCATTGATCTGTCACCGGCAGGTGCGCAGCCGATGCATTCCGCCAGCGGTCGTTACACGATTGCCTATAATGGGGAGATCTATGGCTTTCTCGGCCTTCGCGCCGAACTGGACGCACGCGGGCTGCGATTTCGGGGCCACTCCGATACGGAAGTGCTTCTAGAGGCCATCGAAGCCTATGGCCTGGAAAGGGCCTTGGCGCGCTGCAACGGCATGTTCGCCTTCGCCCTGTATGACAGCGTCGAGCGCAAAGTCATATTCGCCCGTGATCGGATCGGCAAGAAGCCCCTTTATATCGGCGTGTCGGGCGATGCCGTCGCTTTCGGATCCGAACTGAAGAGCATCAGACAACACCCGTCTTTTCATTCTCCGCAGATAGATCGCGATGCGGTTGCGCTGTATCTCAGGTACAACTATGTGCCCACTCCTTATTCAATCTACCGTAATGTTTTCAAGTTGCCGCATGGTTCGTGGGTCAGCATCTCGGTCGATGAGCCTCCCGCCTCGCCAGCGGCTGTTTTGGCCTCGACAAGGCTCTATTGGGACGCGTTCGAGGTCGCCGAACGCGGATATGCGCAGCGTATCGAACACGAAGAGGAGGCCCTGGATCTTCTCGACAACGCGCTGAAGACAGCGATCAGCGAGCGCATGGTATCGGATGTCCCCGTAGGTGCACTCCTCTCGAGCGGCATCGACTCCTCCCTGGTTTCGGCGGTCATGCAGGAAGTATCCCCCTCCCCCATCAAGACCTACACCGTTCGCTTCATGGAAGAGCAGTACAATGAAGCGGATGCTGCCTCGGCTGTTGCCCGTCACCTGAAAACGGATCACACCGAAATCACCGCTGAACCAGAGATTGCGCTTGGGCTGATCGCCGATCTGCCCGATGTTTATGACGAGCCTTTTGCTGATCCGTCCCAGATCCCGACCTTGCTCGTTTCGAAGCTCGCGCGAAGAACCGTGACGGTCGCTCTTTCCGGCGACGGCGGCGATGAGTTTTTCGGCGGTTACAAGCGCTATCAGCGAATGGTGACTTTCGAGCGCCTGGCGAAAATGACACCTGCGCTTGCGCTTCGGGCAGCGAAGTTCGCACCCGAATGGCTGCTCGATGTCGCAGCCCCTCTTGGCCGTCACGCCCTCCCCTTGGCTTTGCGCGACGAGGCCACCGGCAGCCGTGTGAAGCGGCTTGCCGAACTGCTGCAGATCAGCGATACGGACGACCGCTATCTGAATTTTGTCTCCCAATGGCCGGATTCGGCCGACATCGTCATCGGCGGACGCGAGCCACCGACCGCAATGTCGTCCAAGCGAATTCCGGCAGCTCTGGGTCCAGTCGACAGGATGATGTATCGGGACATGGTTGCCTATCTGCCTGACGATATCCTGGTCAAACTGGACCGCGCCTCGATGGCTGTCGGTCTCGAAATGCGCGCCCCCCTCCTCGACTACCGTTTCATCGAACTGGCTTGGCGCGCCCCCCGGGGCCTGTGTTTTTCCGAGGGCCAGGGCAAGCTTGCGCTGCGCAAACTGCTGGCCCGCCGATTACCCGAAAGGCTGATGAACCAATCGAAACGGGGGTTCGGCATCCCGCTTAACGCCTGGCTTCGCGGTCCGTTGCGCACTTGGGCAAATGACCTGCTGTCTCCGTCTCGCTTGCGCCGCGACGGTATCTTCCGCACGGAGCCGATAGAGGCGCGCTGGAAAGAGCATCTTTCGGGCAGCCGTGATTGGGGGCCGCATCTCTGGACAATCCTGATGTTCAATTCCTGGCTGGACCGTTGGGCCAGCCGGTAACCGGCATTTGCTATGCGCCGATATCTCTCAACGCTGAAGCCGATCTGGCTTCCGTCTCGGAGCCGTCCACAGGCGTTGCTTTTCCAAGCCTGCGACATACAGCGCCGCGCGTCATTTCTGACGCGCGGCGCTGTATGTCGATTCCGATTTTGGAAATTACGCGGTAGCGTCAGATGAACTGCGCTTATGACAACATAAAGTCAGATTGACTGAAATTCGCGGCCGTGAGATTGCCCAACGGGTCATCGATGAGGACCGAGAATGCACTGCCCGAAGAGTCGTGGCCCTTGATGACGACATCGCCGCTGGCATCGTTGTAGGCATAAACCGTTCCATTGGCACCCGAGCTTGAATACTGGGTCAGTCCAAGCCTCTCGAAGCTCAGCGTATCGACGCCGTCCTGAAAGTCCCGGACGGTATCGCGGCTGGTCAGGACACTGGCGCCCTTGAAAGAGAAACGATCGGCGCCTGCGCCGCCCCAAAGTGTATCGGCGCCGCCATCGCCAATCAGGACGTCATTTCCGGCATCCCCGCGTATGGTGTCGTTTCCGTCGCCGCCGTAGAAGCGGTCGTTTCCATCGCCACCCCTCAAGTTGTCGGCTCCGCCTTCACCGCTTATGGTATCGGCACCGGCATCGCCGAACGCCAGATCGTCTCCGCCGCCAAGTTCGATGCTGTCATTGCCGATGCCACCGTGCGCTTCGTCCTTGCCGCCCTCGGAATCAAGCATGTCGTTGCCCTCGCCACCGCTGAGGTAGTTATTGCCGTCTCCGCCATCGACCCGGTCATCGCCGTTGCCGCCCAACACCTTGTCGTCGCCCGATTGTCCCTTCAGGGCGTCGTTGCCATCCTCGCCATAGATGGTGTCATTGCCAGCGGCTCCGCTAACGGCCTGCTGCGTCAATTTCCCTGTCGCGGGATCAATGCGATTGGTGAAACCGTCATTTCCGCTCCCTGCATAGATGATATCGTTTCCGTCACCGCCATCGACATACTCCTCGCCGGCGCCACCATAAATCGTATCGTTTCCGGCGCCGCCCAGGAAGTGATCGTGACCGTCGCCGCCTTCCAGGATGTCGTCGCCCAGGCCGGCGTCGAAAATATCGTTTCCGAGGCCTCCAAGAAGCCGGTCATTTCCCGCCCCGCCGTCGAAAGTATCCTTACCGTCGCCGCCTTCGGCATAGTCGTTTCCAGCCCCGGCATTGAAGAAGTCGTCACCGAGCCCACCATAGAGCTTGTCGTTGCCAATCCCGCCATTGAGAAGGTCGTTGCCTGCATTGCCATACAGAATGTCATCGCCATCATAGCCGTAGATCTGGTCCGCAGCGTTCGTCCCGGTCAGCTTGTTAGCCAGGTTGGTTCCTTTGAGAATCATGATTACCTCTTCGCTTTGTCGGAGAGGTGCTGGTAGGAACGGAATGAGGCACAAAGGAGGCTCGCGGCGATTTCACAACCATTAATGGAAATAAAACCAACCTTCATCCATGTCTATCTGTGGATAACCGATGCAGAATCGGTATCTTTGAGCGATGAAGAACAGCAAGATTTCAGCATCTTAGATCAATCTGAGTTTATAAACTCATGAAATTATCATTGAAACTTACATCATACTTTATATGCCTCGGAGACAAACGGATTTCACCCGAAAATCCCGCCATAGAATTTCATATTTTGTTCAAAAAATCCAAATACTTCGTTTCCACCGCAGCCAGCGTATATTCACGCTCGATTCGCTCTCTGGCGTTGCGGGCATATTGCGCATAGCCGCATGGACCTGCATCGAGCAGCGTCCGCATCGCAGCTGCAAGCGCCTTTGGATCTCTCGCCGGTACCGCGATGCCGCCATCGCCGACGACGATAGCGGCGTCCCCGACATTGGTCGTCACCACCGGCTTGGCGAAGCTCATGGCCTCCGCGATGACATTGGGAAACCCCTCCGTCCGCGAGGACAGCGCCAGTATATCGATGCCCTGATAGAAGCCAGCCATGTCTGCAACCTCTCCCTGGAGTTCGATCCGCCCTAACGGCAGTGCTGCGTCGGCAATCAACTGCGCAACGGCCGGATTGTCCCAGGACAGTCCGTGACCGGCGGCCGTAAAAGTCGCATCCGGATGGGTCTGCGAAACCAGTTTGGCCGCCTGGAAGAACGTCGCATAGTCTTTTTGCGGATGAAAGCGGGCGGCTATGCCGATCCGTTTTGCAACACGCGATACCGGCGCGGAGAGAGGCGGGAGATCGAAACCGTTGGGAATGACGACGGCATTGTGATTGCTGTAGCCATAGGCGCCGTGCATTTCCAGAGCGCGTGAGGAATTGTAGATAAAGCCGGCAGCGTGGCGAGACAGCAACCTGGAGACCGCGATGGCGATACGGGAACTGCGCGACAATGATGCTGGATCATCCAGCGATTGACGGACATTCCAGAACACGGGTGTACGCCGGCGCGAAAGGCCTGCCGCTATCGTGCCTGCAATCATCGCATGATACATCCAGCAAAGTACCGCCGTGGGCTGTTCCTGCCTGATCAGCTTCGTCAATGTGAAGATCGCACCCGGCAAGGCCGTAGGAGTTCCTGCTTCCAGCGCGACGTAGGTAACTCTGGGATTGTTGGCGAGGGCGCGATTGCGCGCCGATATCCCCATGAGAGATACAACGACGATCCGCTGGCCGCCTGAAATCCGCAGCAAGCGAGCGAGCATGGTTTCGGCGCCGGCGCTCGCAGTGAAATTGGTAATGACATGCATGATCATCATGGCGGTCCGTTTAAAACTCAAACACGTCGTTTGTTTTCGACAGTCCCGAATTTGCAATTGCCAGAACCGCTAGCCTTGCTTCAATAGCCAGCCAGAAGTCGCCACTCTACCGCACAACCGGCTGTTTCTCCCGCAGCCTGAGATGCCACAACACTATGTTCAGGCTGGAGATGATATCGAAGCACAGTGAGTATTCGTTGGTTGCTTTGCATTGTAAAATGCTTTGCATTGTAAAATTCTGGACAGTTTCTCGGGTATGGTGATTTATATCTCTAAAATTAGAAAAGCACAAAGCTGAGACCTTTGTATCTTTGACAAGACTGACGCAGCAAAGCTCTCACGTCTATGCGCTGCAGATTGTAAATTCGTCGCTGATGATGGATGGGGCTTGACGCGCCTGAAAACTTTTCGGGGTGAAAAACGATGCGTGTTGTTCTTGTTGGCTCTGTTGAAAGCTCG
This sequence comes from Pararhizobium sp. YC-54, assembly GCF_025847205.1. GTDB lineage: Bacteria > Pseudomonadota > Alphaproteobacteria > Rhizobiales > Rhizobiaceae > Pararhizobium. The sequence goes on from NZ_JAOYTH010000008.1 coordinate 46,661, forward strand.
AAAGTCGCATTCGACGCACTCGTGAACGCCGGAAAACCACCCGTTCTCGTCGTGACGCTCCCAAAAGAGGCAGCCGATCGCCATTCTGATTTCGCCGATATCGGTTCCCGCGCGGCTGAGATGGGAATCCCGGTATACTATACGACGCTGATAAATTCCCCTGAAGCCCTCAAGGCCATCGAAAGCGCAGCACCCGACGTCACGCTCGTCATTGGCTGGTCGCAGATTTGCAAAGCTTCCTTTCGCGCTATAGCGCGCATCGGCAGCATCGGTTTTCACCCAGCCGCATTGCCGCTATTGCGCGGACGAGGCGTCATTCCCTGGACCATCCTGCTTGGCGAAAAGACGGCAGGTTCCACCTTGTTCTGGCTCGACGAGGGTACAGATTCCGGGCCCATCCTGCTACAGGAGAACTTCCACGTCGCCGCCGATGAGACGGCACGCAGCCTCTATCTCAAACATATGCACAACATCGAAGAGATGGTCCCAGAAGCCATGCGGCTGCTTGAGAGAGGCGATGCCCCGAGGATCGGGCAGGACCACAGCCAGGCGTCCTATTGCGCGAAACGCACGCCGGAAGATGGCCTGATCGATTGGCGCCAGCCAGCTTGGCAGATACTCACACTCATTCGGGCGGTCGGCGATCCGTATCCCGGCGCGTACACGCACTGCAACGGGTTCAAACTTCACATTGACGTTGCTGCGCCTGCTGCGGAAACACCCCGCTATATCGGCGTTACCGGACAGGTGCAGGCACACACGCCAAGCGGTTTTGTGATCATGTGCGGCGATGGACGGTGTATCGAGGCCCGTCATTGGCGATCACAGAACGGCAAGCCGCCGCCTGTGCATAGCAAGCTGGTTTCCCTTCCATAGAAGCTTTTTAAAACTGATGAATTTCGGGCGTAAATTCGCTGCCCCTTGCCCCTCTCCTTTCTGCACTTAGCCCGAGCGTCATTCGCGCGTTCGACCCGGCATGCCGGGCGTTGCGCAGCCGTCGATGACCTTGCCTGATCGTCGCCGCAAGCCGAGCAAGCTTAATTAAAAATGAAGAATTTAGTGAAATAACAAACAAGCATCGGAAACTTCGATGCTTGGTAAACGAACGCTTAATGAACGGCATACATCCAAGGTGAACTGATGGCATATTCGAGGACATTGCTGCCGTTGATGGCGATACTGCTCAGCAGCTGCGTCGCCGGCCCCGACCATCAGCCACCGGAAACTGCCTTGCCTTCGAAATATTCCGACGCAAAGGCGCAAGAAATCGGCGATGTCAGATTCAATCGTTGGTGGGAGAGTTTTCACGACAAGCGTCTCACGGCGCTGGTCGAGCAAGGCACATCACAAAACCTTGACGTGCTTCAGGCAATGGAACGCATTCAAGCGGCTCAAGCCAATGTCATCACAGCCGGCGCCGGTCGATTGCCGCAGGTAGACGCGGGAGCAGAAGCAACGCTCGCCGGCACGGACGGATCGTTTCTGCGCAACGGGACCTCCACGAAAACGGCCTCCGCCAACATCGGCGCCTCATGGCTTCTCGATCTCTTTGGCGAGTACCGGCGCTCCGTGGAATCGGCAAACGCCTCGCTCGACGCTGCCTACAACGATGTTGGGGTGGCAAGGCTGGCCTATCTTTCCGATCTGGCGGCGTCCTACATAGACGCCCGGTTCTACCAGGAGGCCTTGGTCCAAACGCGAATAAGCCTTGCATCCCGCCGGGAGACCTTGAAACTGACGGAAGACACACGCCAGGCCGGCTCGGCATCAAGCCTTGACGTTGTTCAGGCAGAAGGTCTGGTCAACCAGACACTTGCCGAACTCCCACCGCTCGAAACAGGATTTCATCAAGCCGCGAACCATATAGCGACGGTCCTCGGGCTGCCTGCAGCCAGCATCACCGACAGCCTCGTCAAAGGCGCCGCTCAACCCGTTGCCCGCTATTCCACAAAAACAGGCGTGCCCGCGGATCTGATCCGCAACCGCCCGGATATCCGCAAGGCCGAACGTCTCCTGGCGACCGCCACAGCCGAAATCGGTGTTGCCGAGGCCCAACTCTATCCGAGCATTACGCTTGGCGGCACGATTAGCGGCGGCCGCCTCGTCACCAACACGGCATCCGGCGGTCTGACCGGCTGGTCGTTCGGCCCGGCGCTCAATGTGCCGATCTTCAACGGAGGCGCGCTCAAGGCTAACGTGGAAATAGCCAAGTCGGCGGCGGCGCAGCAATACCTTGCCTGGAAGCAAACGGTTCTGAACGCGGTAGAGGAAGTGGAAAATGCGCTTGTCGCCCTGCACCGGGACGCCCAAACGGCAGCAGCGCAAAGAAGAGTCGTTCAGTCCTACGAGCAGGCCCTTTCCCTCGCGCGAGAAAGCTACCGCGGCGGCGCAACGACGCTCCTCGACGTGCTTGACGCTGAACGCAATGTCTCGATCGGGCGTCTTTCACTTGCGCAGGCAATACGTAAACTCGCCCTCGATTATGTCGCGCTGAATGTGGCGATCGGCAGCGGATCCGAAGTGTCCCCCGATACTGCGGCGACACCGCCAGCCAAGAGCTGAACGCGGGATAATCCGTTCGCTTGTCTCATTTGGCTCCATCGATCCGGATGCGCAGGTCAGCTTTGATGTGACTGAGGATGCTGGCTATTGGGAGCGTCGAAATCTGCGCTGGTTGCTCTCAGGAGATTTTTGGCGTCAGGTGTCAGATCACGGCTGCAGTATGCCTCAATGCGCGCGATCTCGTCGTCGTTCAGATATTCGCGAAAGCCGCCGACGAGCCCTTTTCGCATGCGCATACTTTGGAGGTCCGTACGGTCGTATTCGTGTGCAGGAATACCCTCGGCGACCTCCATTTCCTGCATCCTCTCAAACTGGCCCGCGTCTACGGCAGCTTGAAGAACCCTTGGCTTGATCTCGCACCCCAGAAAATGGAGGACCCCCTCGATCTCTTTCACAGGGGCCGCCGAAAGGTTCTCGTAGCTCACGATGTGGTGGCGTCTGCCTGAGAGACCGGCGGCCCAGCCATTAAGATAGGAGATCATTTTGGGCATCCCGTAATCGGGATCGTCGATGAAATCCGACAACGAGCCAGAGAAACGCCCCTTGTGTCGTGTCGCATGGAAATAGCCTGATACAAGCACATCCCTCGGATCGCGCACCATGACAATAATCGGCAGTTTTGGCGGGAGCTGTGATCTGGCTTCGTGGCTGACGACCACCATAGGTACCTTGCCGGCCGCACCCTGGGATATAAAGGCGGGAATTCCACGCACGGGATCCAGATCGAAATTCGGGACAAGCGCAAACATGTTATGCAAGTTCGTTTTGTCGTTCTTTCCAAAGGCCGCCGAAAAATAAAACGACAATATATAGCGTAGCCAAGTCCGTCCGGATTTCGGAAAAGACACCAGACAGGCGTCTGCCTTTTCTGCGTATCTGGAGAGAGTAGCGTCCCTGCGCAACCTGCGCAAAAATCTCCAGACGTGTCGCAACGTTTCGTATGGCTCGGTGAACCCCTTCCAAATTCCGTGTAGTTTCTTCCCACTGGAATCGTATGAAACGGGCATCATGGACGGAACCCTTATTGATCGGCAAAAGCCAGATCCGTAATCGATAATTTTTATACTTTCAGGCTACAGAATAAGAATATGGAAAACCGCAATTGGCGGCTGGCCGTTGGATTTGAGGCGAAATTCTTAGCTTTTAGAGAAATTGCATATTTTCGAATTCTCTGGGCCGGACATGCCGATGCTGAACCCAGTGTTTTAGATATTACTCAAAGTGCAAAATGCCCACAAGTGATAATTTCTGCAGCCGAGGCCGCCGCCGGAATGAACGGCAGGCCAATGTCGCCCCGGGGTTGGGGAAGTTCTGCCTTACAAAAGAACCTCCTTGCGAATTTTCTCGTGCTCGAGTTTCACCGCGGAAGCGCCGAATTTTTGCTGGACAACGACCTGACCGGCTTTCCTGCGAGCGTAAATTATATCTGGCCCTGCATGGATTAGCTCCACTATAGCTTGCGCAACCGAGCTGGGCGTCGTTTCGGTTAGGACGATTGCATTGTTGCAATTTGCGTAACCTGGTACTCCGCCGACAGGAGCCAATATTGCCGGAATCCCCTTCCACAGCGCCTCCAGCGCAACAAAACAAAGTCCCTCATGTTTGCTCGTCAAGAGGAAACAATTAAAACGCGGTTGATTATACCAGTCGCCTACAAAACCGGGAAAGAACACTTGATCGGCCACTCCCAGATTTTGGCAATGCTTCAGCAGTGCATCTTTTAAATGGCCCTCACCGCAGATGTGAAGTTCAACGTAAACCTCCCTTTTCTTTAATGCCGAGACCGCCTCGATCGCCACGATATGATTTTTGACGTCCGTAAACCGTCCGGCCATCACGATCCGAAGCTTTGAATAATCCGGAATTACTTCAAGTTCGGGAGAGGCGTTGAAAGAAATAAGCGGCACCACATAGTGTCGAAGCGGCCGCCTCAGATAGTAGTTCGTCAACGCGGAGCGAGCTGTTTCTGTACAATCGAAGAACGCAACATCAACAAGTGGCGATGTAGCCAAAAACAGATACTTGTACGCCAGTTTCGTGAGCTTGGTGTTGTGTTCGAACGATATGATAGTGCTAACTCCACACAAAGACCCAACAATCCTTCCAATTATATTGGCTTGAGGCAAGGAGAGGATCAGGACATCGGGCGCCTTGAGCCGAACCAATCGGAGCAGACGGATGCTTGCGGCAGCCATACTGTACATTGACGGCCTTTTCCTGGAGACCAACACTATTGTGCGAACGTTCAGCCGATCGAGCTCTTCCAGAAGTTCGCCACTTCCCGCGACAAGGGAAATTACGGACAGAATACAGCCATCATAAAAGCCGCTTTCGATGAGCTTCTTCAGACCGATCTCAGCACCGCCGCGGTTCAACGCCGTGATTACGTAGAAGATCGTCTTCAATATCCACCTCTACTGACGTGCCACGTCCACCCGGCGAGAAAAGTTTCTGCAGTCGAAAGAACAAATCAGAAATTTTAAATATTTCGAGAAAAATATCGCAACAATGATCGCTATATTACGAAAAACATTTGAGAGTTATTTGATCTATAATAAAATAATTGCTCGTGCGCTGTGCGAGAGAGGCTTGATGGGGGCGTCGCTGGCATTCTCGCTGCAGATAGTCTATCACACGTGTAATTCAACGGTAAAGCAGTGGTTGAGCAAGGCATAGGAGCGTTGCCAGCGGTGCGTTATTTCCAGCAGTCGCGTTGCAATCTTCAGTAGGTGCCAGAGATGGTTTCTCAAGCTGCTGCATCTGGCGACTGAATTGAAGGTCGCGTCCATTGCGCGGACAGTCAAGCGTATCGACCCTTGCCCCTCCCGTTCTCCCGCTTGCAATACCGCCGCCACGACAACGATACCCTCACTGCCGGGTCCGTTCCAGGCGACCCCAGAAGCAAAACTGCCAGGTAGCGATAACACTTACTGATATCGCGGCTTCCTTCGACGTTTCAAAGTCTATTGCTGCCCGGGGAAAGAGGGTGTAGCTTCACATCAATTGGACGTTCTAGTCTTCTTTGGGGGAGCTGAAGTAGTGACGTCGTCAATCGCACCGAATTCTACCTTTTCGCAACTGGAAGTTCATGCAGGAGCTACGCCGCTCGGACTCGAATTGCCGACTGTAGTCCGCTTTTATCAACAGATGATGCTGATCCGCCTCCTCGAGGAGCGCTTGCTCGATCTCTTTTCCCAGGGCCTTCTGTTCGGCACGACACACACTTCAATCGGCCAGGAGGCAAATGCGGTAGGCGTGGTGAACGCTCTCGACAGGGATCGGGACATTGTTTGGAGCAATCATCGCTGCCATGGTCATTTCATTGCCTATTCGGGTGAAGTTGAAGGCCTGATAGCCGAGATCATGGGGCGCATCACCGGCGTGTGCGGCGGGCGCGGCGGCAGTCAGCACCTGTGCTTCCGCAACTTCCACTCAAATGGCATTCAGGGGGGCACAACACCCGTGGCCGTTGGCACCGCATTGGCGCGCAAGGAAGAGGGCGCTGTGGCCGTCGCCTTCCTGGGCGACGGGACGATGGGCGAGGGAGCCGTATACGAGAGCTTGAACCTCGCGTCCGTTTTCGGTGCGCCCGTTGTTTTTGTGATCGAGGACAACGAAATCGCCCAAACAACCCCCAAAGCTCTGACCGTCTCCGGTTCGATCGTCGCCCGGGCCGAACCGTTCGGCATCCGCACATTTGCCTATGACGGCAACGATCCCGTCGAGATATTCGAACTTGCCCGGGAGGCCGTAGGCTATGCCCGCGCCGAATCCCGCCCCTGCTGGCTGTATTTGCGAACCGAACGAATAGGCCCGCACAGCAAGGGAGATGACACGCGACCAGCCCTGCGTCTTGAGCAGGCGCGGGCTCGGGACCCCATCCCTCCTATGCGGCGGCGCGTGGCGAACTTCGAGGCGATCGACGCCTTTTGCAGATCCGTTGTGGACCGCGCCGTGGAATCTGCGGCCGCGGCCCCTCTGGCGCGAGGCTGACCATGCGCGTCGTCGAATCGATCAATCGCGCGCTCCACGATCTCATGGAAACGAATTCCCGCCTGGTCATCCTGGGCGAGGATATTCTCGATCCCTATGGTGGGGCGTTCAAGGTCACCAAAGGTCTTTCGTCCGCCTATCAGGACCGGGTCTGGACCACGCCGATTAGCGAGGGTGGCATCGTCGGAATGGCCGCGGGCCTCGCCCTCAAGGGCAGGCCCGTGATTGTCGAACTTATGTTCGGAGACTTCATTGCCCTGGCTGCAGACCAGATCATCAACCACGCAGCCAAGTTCCGCTGGATGTACAACGATCAGGTTGAGGTTCCCGTCATCATCCGTGCTCCCATGGGTGGGCGGCGCGGCTACGGACCGACGCACTCGCAAAGTCTGGAGAAGCATTTTTGCGGCGTGCCCGGCCTTACCGTGCTTGCCACGCATGAATATGCGGATCCGGGTGCGCTGCTGCACCGGGCTTTCGCCGCCCGGTCCCCTCATCTGATCATCGAGAACAAGGTCATGTATGCCAGGCCCGTGCTGGGTACTGCAGCACTTCCCCGCCCGCCGGATGCCGATATTGTCATCGTGACCTATGGCGGTTGTGTCGAGCACGCGGTTGCGGCTGCAGCCAAACTCGCTGCAGAGGAGGAAATCGCGACCACCGTGGTGGCCGTCGAACAGCTATCCCCCTTCCCTTATGAGGATGTCCAACGCCAGGTCGGCAATTGCACCCGCGTGGTCGCCGTGGAGGAAGGATCTCCCGGCTGGGGCTTTGGGTCGGAGTGTGCGCGCGCGCTGATCGGCCGGGTCAAGTACTTCAGCGCATTGGCCGGACCGGACCACCCCATCCCATCGAGCCGTGAATGGGAGGACGATGTGCTGCCGGGCGTCAGCGCCATCCAGGCGGCTTGCCTCGATCTTTTCAGGAAGGGTTAAGCTTTCATGAGCGTGCTTGTTGAAGCCCCACGGGTTAATGCCAACGAGGACCACCTTCAACTCATCGACATTCGGGCCGTGCAGGGCGAGCGGGTAGAGCAAGGGGTTATTCTTTTTGTCCTTGAGACCACGAAGGCTGCCGTTGAGGTTCATGCGCCGGAGGCCGGGGTTGTCGGCCGGCTCGATGTCAAGGTAGGCGACTTTATCCCTGTCGGCGCAGTGTTGTGCGAACTCGTCAACGAAAATGCCGACGCGGGGTCCGGAAGACCTGTCGCCGACAATGGCCCGGGCAAGGAGATCACGATAACGGCCAAAGCCCGCAAGATCGCGGCCGAGCTCGGGATCGACCTTGCGGATGTCAGTCCCATCGACGGCCGCATCGGCGAAGCCGAGGTGCGCGCGGCGGCCAGCCGCCGAACCGGCACCATGGAGGTCGGACCTGGGACGTTCCGGTCTGCCTTACCTTCCGGGTCTGCGCGGCGCGCGGTCATCATCGGCGGCGGCGGGCACGCCGCCTGCCTGATCGATGCGCTCGAAGGATCGGGATACGAGATCCTCGGTTGCACCGATCAAGCGCTGCCGGCCGGCCACCACGTCTGCGGCGGTGTTTCGGTGATCGGCACGGAAGAATGCCTGGAGCGTTTGATGGCCGAGGGAACGCCTTACGCCTTCATCGGCATAGGGGGGGCCCAGTCAAGCGAGCCAAGGCGGGCGATGTTTGAACGCGCCCTGGCCATCGGCTTCGTCCTGCCGCCGGTGATCCACCCGTCCGCGACCGTTTCCAAGGCGGCGACAATCGGACATGGTTGCCACGTTCTAGCCGGTGCGACGATCGGGCCGCGCTGTGCGATCGGCAACAACGTCATCGTCAATCAGGGCAGTATCGTGTGCCATGACAGTATCGTGCAGGATCACGCGCACCTGACACCCGGCGCCATCCTGGCCGGTGGGGTGAGCGTCGGGCCGATGACAGTCGTGGGGATGGGGGCAACGGTGCTGCTCGGCGTCCGGATCGGCGCCGACTGCCTGATCCACAACGGCGCGCATATCAGCGCCAACGTCGGGGACAACATCATCATCGACGCTCAGGGCCGCCGGCATCTTCGCTAGAACATTTCATGTTTCGGCAAAGACTATCCGGCATTTGTTGATTGCATTGTTTGAATTAGTGACCGGCGGGACAGGCAACTCCAATCCGCTCGCGGTGCCTGGTGCAAGGCTTGTATATTTACTTCGATTTAATTAGGATACGTTAATATTTAAAGTTAATCATCCAATGCTACCCGATCACGCACAGGGGCATACATGGCTAATCCGCGCAGCGCGAGAGGCGGCAATCCGTTGGTGCTTTTGGCAACCGACGCCATGGCTTGGGCCTTTGTTATTCTTGTTGCAGTTCTTTTCGTTGCCAATACGCGGCACGGCATTGGCGTGTTGCCTGACACGACGCGCTACATGCAGATTGTCAGCACGCCCTATGATGCGCCTCTCTATCCCTGGATTCTGAGTGCGGGGCATCTGCTTGGGCTTGAACTGGAGCATGTCGCGCTCATCGCGGCGTTTGTTTTATATATCGCAAATACGCTTCTCGTCCTTCACCTGTTCCGATATGCGCTACCGGCCCAGCCGCTGTTCGTCGCCATCGGAACCCTTCTGATCATCATCTCTCCGACGTACCTCTGGGCAAACACGATAGCGATGTCAGAGTCGCTCTTCATGACACTCATGCTACTTTCGGTAGCCTTCTTTCTATCGTACCTGGACAGGCAGGATCGACGGTTACTTACTGCGTCCTCCTTGTCGGTTGGCATGGCCATGCTCGCGCGTTTTGTCGCGCCGGCGGTCGGCGCATCGTTTGCTGCGATCATCCTTTTCTACAACCGCCAGCGAACAATGGCCGAGCGCGTCATCGACGTAGCCATGCTTTTCTTGCTGAGTGCCGGGATATTCGTAATCTGGGCGGTAGGCAGCAAGCTGCTTGTTGGCCGCGCCGTTGGGCGCCAGTTGTCGTTCTACGGCAATGCGGACAGTGATCGCTGGCTTAGCGGATTGTCCGCGCTCGCGAGCTTCCTGCTTCCCTCCCAGGTCCCGCAGTTTATTCGCTTCACATTGCTCGCGACGGTGGTGAGCATTGCAGTCTTCGTTATTTTGAGCGCGGCATGGCGCAACTGGGGTCGGACGCAGCCGTTGCGGCAGGACGTTCTCATTCTCGTGTTTGGCTTCTTCAATTTTTTCTATCTGGCTTTCATCATTCTTTCCGTCCTGATCGAAGCAAATCTGCAACTCAACAACCGTTATTCACTGCCCTTTTACGTTGGCCTCGTTTTCGTACTGGTCATTGCGGCGGCGAACTTCAGCAGTCGTTCGAACCGTGCTCCGATCCATCGCGGCTTGGTGGTTGCAGGCTTGGCAATCCTCCTGGCAGTCAACGTTCTTCGGAGCACCGTACAAACGGCAGAGGCCTACGACGAAGGCATCGGCTTTCAAAGTCTTACCTGGAAGACGTCGCCGACGGTTACGGCTGTCCGTGCTTTACCCGGCGACGCAATCGTCTTTACCAACGGCTCCGACGTGTTGAATTTCCTGACGGGGCGCAGGACAGCTTGGATACCGGCTCACAGCCAGCGGCGCACCGGACTGGAAAGCGAGGAGAATCCGTTCGAGGACCAGGTTCGGCGGCTTCGGCATGCTTTGGTGGAACAGAACGCCTATGTTGTATTCTTCGATGCGATTGACTGGCGTTTTTATTACGCAAGCGAGGACGAGCTTGTGAAGCTGGCGGATCTCAAGCTGGTCCAGTCAGAAGCCGACGGCCGCATCTATCAGAGTGATACTACAACCGACAAAAAATTGCAGTCTTCAAACTGAACGTGTGGTTCCAGACGAAGGGGGGACGGTCCATGCCTACGAACCAGAAGAGCATTCCAGTCGTTGGCACGCAAGCGGCTCCGCAGGGGCGAATATCGGACTATCTTTCACTTGCCAGGTTCGATCATGTGACAAAACATGTCTTCGTTCTGCCTGGCCTTGTTCTCGCCTACGCATTGCAGTCGCCGGCCCTTCCGGCGCTGTATTTCAATGTGCCGGTGGGCCTGTTGAGCGCCATCTGCATCGCGTCGGCGAACTATGTCATCAACGAATGGCTCGATCGGGAACACGATGCGGCCCATCCCACCAAGTCGACCCGCCGTGCCGTCGTCGTGGCGCTGCGGCCAAGTATTGTCTATGGCGAATACTTCCTGTTCGCGATCACCGGACTTGTCCTCGGTTATCTTATCGGGACACTTTTCTTTCTCACCTCGATAGCATTCCTCGCATCCGGGATCCTCTACAACGTTCGTCCGATGCGCGTGAAGGACAAGCCCTACCTCGACGTTCTGATGGAGTGCCTGAACAATCCCATCCGGTTTCTATTGGGATGGGCGATCGTCGATGGCCTGACATTGCCGCCTGTCAGCGTGCTCGTGGCCTACTGGATGGCAGGCGCCTTCCTTATGGCGGCAAAGCGGCTGGGCGAGTATCGGGACATTTCCGCGACGGCCGGCGTGGCGGTACTCAGCAAATACCGGCGCTCGTTCCATTATTATTCCGAGGAGAGCCTGATGGTCTCCTGCTTTGTATACGCGATGATGACTGCTTTCCTGAGCGGGGTATTCCTTGTCAAATACCGGGTGGAATACATTCTCGTGTTTCCATTCATAAGCGGTCTGTTCGCGGTCTACATCTGGCTTGCCGCCCGTCCCGGCTCTGTCGTCCAGCGCCCGGAACGGCTTTTTCACTCGCGCCGTCTCGACGTCATGCTGGCAGCGTGCATCGTCGTCTTTATTGTCGCGACCTTTGTCGATATGCCTTTCCTTGATTTCGTGGCGACACCGTCCTTCATATCTATTCCTGTGCTGCGATGACTGCGCTGGACCTCCCGCATGGACCCGTGCACTGGGACGCTATTCGTCTGGTCGTCTTTGACCTGGACGGAACGCTCTACGATCAAAGGCGCCTTCGTCTGCGGGTGCTGCTGCGCCTCGTTGGCGACGCTGTATCTTCGCTCAGCCTCGAAACAATCCGGATCTTGCGTGAGTTTCGTCGTTGTCGCGAAGAACTCGGCGAATCTCTGGCGTGCGACTTTGTCACTCTCCAGTACCAGTCTGTCGCGAACCGCACAGGCCACCCACCGGAATACGTGCGGTCGATCGTCGAGGAGTGGATGGAACGGCGGCCGCTCGACGTCCTGCGGAACTGCCGCTACCCCGGCATTGCGCAACTGTTCGCCGGGCTCAGCGCCAAAGGCAAGACGATTGCGGTTCTCTCCGACTATCCGGCACGGGAAAAGCTTCGTGTTCTGGGACTGAGCGCCGACCTCGTCGTTTATGCCGGCGACCCGGATGTCGGCTTTCTAAAACCCCATCCGGCGGGTCTGCAAAACGTCCTGAGCAAAGCCAAAATTCCCGCACAAGACGCAATCATGATCGGAGACAGGGTCGATCGTGACTGGAAGGTCGCACAGCGGCATGGCATGCGAGCACTGATCAAGAGCCGCAAACCACTCGCAGACATCGACACGTTCCGCAGCTTTGACGACGAGGTCTTCAGCGCAGTGAGCGAAAAGGACGTTCGGTCAGGACACAACTTTCAAGAGCCATAAAGCCCCCTGCCTTATTGGCGACCGATGTGGGCTTCCACCCGCGCTGAGCCTTGTCGATGCCAGGCTCTCGCAATACCAGTCATAGCTCTCCCTCAGCATGTCCTGGTTGGAATATGTCGGACGCCAACCCAATTGAAGCAGCGGCTCGACGTCAAAATAGCACTCCTTATGGTAGGTCAAATAGTGCCATGGCACGAGCGGCGAGACCCTCATCCAATGCAGTGCTCGCAACGTGTTTATGGTTAAAGCCGTTGGCAGGCTTTTGACTTTGGACCTGCTTCCCGCATAGGTGATCAGCGCCTCCAGGTCGCCTCGCAAAGTGCCGAAACGATCTGTCCCAACATTGTAGGTACCGCTTTTGCCTGCATTCAGCGCAAGCATGTAGAAGTCCATCAGATCGTGCGCGTGAATGAACTGGAATTTGATATCTCCACTGCCGATCACGTAGACCGAGCGATTTTCCCGTATCCATTCGAACAGGATTTGGAAGATGCCGAGCCGCCCGCCGCCAAGGGTGGCTCTGGGGCGGATGGTGATCAGGGTGATGCCATTCGCCTTGCAGATCTCTTCCGCCAGCTGTTCGCCCGCGCGCTTCGACTTGCCATAGGGTTCGACGGGCCGAAGCGGCGTTTGCTGTGTAATCGGTCCGGACGGGGGAATACCGTAAGCGGCTGTCGAACTGACGTGGATCAGCGATTTCACGCCGGCCTTCGCCGCTTCCTCAGTGACGATACGCGTCCCTTCGACATTGACCGCCCAGTAGTCACGGCCAGCGTCGGTTTGCGCTACCAGCGCAGCATTGTGATGGACGACATCGACGCCCCGCATTGCGGCGCGTACCCCGTCACGGTCAAGGACGGAGCACTTGACGAATTCTATGTCTCTGGGCCGAGACGCATCTTCCCATATGTCGAGTACGCGAACTTCATCACCCCGGTCGCGAAGCCGCCGCGCAGCGAGGTTGCCGATAAAGCCTGATCCCCCAGTAATAAGGTGTCGCATACTTTCCTCCCACTCCCCATGAAATTGCCGGTCAAATCGCGCCGGAATTGATGGCATGCATCACATTGCGGTGCGCAACGGCCATAACCGTACCCTGCGGATTGACAACGGTCGGACCGCAAAGCAGCGATGCGTCGGCGATATACAGCCCATCCATTCCGTGTACGCGCCCAAACGAATCCGTCGCGCATTTCTGCTTGTCCTCTCCCATCGGGCAGGATGAGAACAGGTGCAGCGCCGTCGCATTCGCCTGCTTCGGCGAAATCGTTTCCGGCAGTTTGGCGATGTCGGCCACCGAACGGAGCACCGGATAGCCAGGGATGCTCGGATAGACCGCCTCGGCTCCCGCGGCAAAGAGCACCTCGGCCAACCGGGCAAGCCCGTCGGCTAGCTCCTTCAAATCCAGCCGATGAAGTTCAACCCGCACGAGAGGGTCCCGAAAGCCGGGCAAACTCCTGACCTTGCCCACCCCTCCGGTACTTTGCACATAGTATATCGCCATGCGGCGCCAGTCGCGATCGACCGCCTCCATCATCGCGGGATGAGCTGCCATCGCAAGAGCGAGTGCTGGACGCTTGCTCATCGAACAGCCCATGCTGAAACGAGGATCGAATTCCTTGATCTGGTGAACGGGTTCGAGTTCGCCGGGTATGTTTATTTCGTCCCGAAACAACGCGACGGCCTTGAGCATCGGATGAAACCGCAGACTGTTGCCGACGTTCGTCTTGACGCCGGAGCGGCGCAGAAGCCACGGGGTCTGCACCGCGCCTGCGGCGACAAACACGGTCTTCGCTGTCAGCTCAAGTCGCCGCCGGTTCGTGCCATCCCAGGAAAGCGCACTGACCGTCCAGCTTCCGGAAACCCGCGAAATCCTCGTGGCGCGGGTACGGGCCATTACCACCCCGCCCGCCCTCATGAAACGAGGCACAAACGTCTCCGACATGGATTGTTTGCGCCCAGGGGAACCCGTCGCAATGTCGGTTGCATAGGCATATAAACGGGGAACCTCAAGACATGCCCAACCGAGGTTGCGAGCACCTTCTGCGAGGCGAGTCGACAGGTGGGGTGCTGGACCGGGCAGGTACTGCACTTGGGCAACCTCCTCGCACGCCGCAAAGTGCGGATCGAGTTCGGATGGCGCCAGCGCATCGACCCGGTAGTCGCGCCGCCAGTTTTCCAGAACGTCCGAAGAAATGCGATGATAAAGGCCGCGGTTGATCTCGCTGCCACCCCCGACGCAGCATCCTTCAACATAGGCAATTTTTGCGGAACCGAACCCTATGTTGACGCCTGCATTCCGGTACTTCTGCAATATCTCTTCACGGGAAAAATGCGGCGCGGAATCTAAGGAGAGATGGTCACCTTCTTCCAGCATGACAACGAACTTGCCTGCCTCGGCGCACATGGATGCCGTCACCGCTCCGCCAGGGCCGGACCCGATCACTAAAACGTCCGCGATGATTTTATCGTGACTGAGCCCGTTTCCCGGTGGGAAGCTGGTCATGTTGATAGTCCTTCCCGTAAAGATCTGAATACAGGCTAAAGACCCCGAGTGAGCCATAGAACTCTACGAAGCGACGCCGGACTTCAATCCGGGACCGACGCCACCTGTCGAGTTCGGCCAAGCGGTCGCCAACCGACAATTGATGAAAGAACTTTCCCTTCCGCAGGAGGGGTGAAGCATTGAAAATGAGAACAAGTACGTAAAATAAAGGACTAAGGTAGTCAGGCATCCGTGCGTGGACGGACATTAAAAACTGGGCCACGTTTTTCCCCAGGGCACCGGAGGCGTCCCCCTCAGGCAGCCTTTCCGATACCACAGTTTCCCCGAGCGCCAAAATAGCGCGTTCGAAATGTCGCAGCATGACCTTTGACGCCCACCCTCTCGTTACATTGGGTGATGATTGAAACTATAATTATCTTCTAGCTAGAATTATTAGAAAAAGCTACTGAAAGATTAGCGAAACGCCGGGCGCACGATAGTCCTGGCCTGATCGACGAGTTCACATGAGCCATGTTTTGCAGTCGAGATTCGTGCGCTACTTCCTCTTGGGTTCGATCGCCGCGGGCTTGCAGGTTGCTATGTTGATAGCACTCGTGGAGATCGCAGGGCTCAACAAAACGCTGGGCTCTACGGTGGCGTTCTATGGCGCGGTCATTGTCAACTATTACCTTCAACGGCGCTTCACGTTTCGGTCCGCCGCCCCGCACTGGGTCGCGATGCCAAAATTCGTGGGTGTGTCCACGCTCGGTGCGTTTATCAACATTCTGGCTTTCAGCCTGCTGCTTGGGATCATGCACTATGTCGCTGCACAGTGCCTGTCTCTGCTGCTCGTTTTTTTGTTCAACTTCAGCATGAGCAAGGCACTTGTGTTCAAGACCCCACGACGTGACTCTGCCGGTCAAGATTGACGGCCGCCCTAAAGGCGCGCAAAACCGCCGTCTCTCACTCATCAATGTTGCAACCGAGGCGGACGGCCGTGTCTACGTGATGCCTACAACACTTCAGCACACTTGCAGACTGGTTGCCGCGCCACGTGATCTCGTTGATCTCCGCCCTGGTCTCTCGTGAGGGGTCGCGCACCATCTCAACAAAAGAGAAGCCTGAAGAAGATTGACGAGTTGGGCCGTAAAGTCGGCATGGCTTCGCGAGTGGCCTTCGCCACAGCGGGATTGGCTTGGCCTTACTCCGCCGATGACAATAATCTTGTGAAAAATCCGATACTAGGGCACAATTTGTGAACGCATCTGAAGTTGCGGCGCAATCTCGAATCCGGCCGTCTCGCGCCGGGTGACAGTTTGCGTCGGAGGGTCGGCGTCGATGGATCAGGGGTTCTTTCTTCTGTTCGCTACGGTATCCGTGATCGCGGCCCTGATGGTGGTCCTGGCGCGCAATCCGGTTCACAGCGCATTGGCGCTTATGGCGTGTTTCCTTAATATCTCGGCAATCTTCGTCTTGCTCGAGGCGCCGTTGCTCGCGGTCATCCAGATCTTCGTCTATGTCGGCGCGATCATGGTCCTGTTCGTCTTCGTGATCATGATGATCGATGTGCGCGAAGCTGTGTTGCAACGGTTCTTGCCGGGCGTAGACCTGCCGGCTCTGGTGCTGCTCGTCCTGCTTGGGGTCGAGATGTTCGTGCTGGTGCTCTGGAGCGATCGTTTTTCAGTCACAGAGCCCGTCGCAATGCGCGGCGGCGATGAAATCAGGCAGCTCAGCACGACACTTTTCTCCGATTATCTCCTGCCGTTCGAAGTCGCCTCCGTCATTCTGCTGGCGGCCCTGGTCGGCGCCATCGTGCTGGCGCGCAAGGAGCAGCGGTGATGGTTCCTCTCTGGTGGTATATTTTGCTCGGAGTGGTCCTGTTCGTGATCGGAGGGGCGGGCGTGCTGCTCAGGCGCAACATTCTGGTCGTGCTGATGTCGCTGGAGCTGCTGCTCAACTCGGTCAACATCAATTTCATCGCTTTCGGGCGTTACTACGGCGATTTCCGCGGGCAGATCTTCGCGATCTTCGTCATTGCAATCACCGCCGCGGAGGTTGCCGT
The DNA here is from genome assembly GCF_025847205.1 of Pararhizobium sp. YC-54. Taxonomy (GTDB): domain Bacteria; phylum Pseudomonadota; class Alphaproteobacteria; order Rhizobiales; family Rhizobiaceae; genus Pararhizobium. The sequence continues at coordinate 63,340 of NZ_JAOYTH010000008.1, forward strand.
CGCCCTCGGTATCCTGGTCGCCCTCGTGAGGAACAAATCCACCCTCAAGGTCGACGACGTGACCATGATGAAAGGATAGCGGCTTTGGACCCGGTGATATCGATCCGGCCGCTGCTTGCCGTCGCCGTCGCAGGTCTGGCGGCCCTTGCCGTTCTCCTCTTGCACAACCGCGAGAAACTCCGCGACACCGTCTCGCCGTTGGCGGCGATCGCCATGTTCGCAATTGTCGTCTCGATGGCGCCCACGGTGCTGGTCGGCGGGACGGTGCAATTGAGCCTGTTCGAGGTTCTGCCTGGGATCGACTTCGCTTTCCGGGTCGATGCGCTCGGCATGGTGTTCGCCACCGTCTCGTCGCTGCTGTGGATCGTCGCGGCGATCTATTCCATCGGCTACATGCGGCACTTGAACGAGCATGCGCAGACCCGGTTCTTCGCCTGTTTCGCCGCCAGCCTCGCGGCGGCCGTCGGGGGTGCGTTCGCCGCCAATCTGTTTACGCTGGTGATCTTCTACGAGGTGCTCAGCCTCGTTACCTATCCGCTCGTCTACCATCACGAGGACGAAGAGGGATGGACGGGCAGCCGCAAGTACCTGGTCTATCTGATGGGCGCGTCGAAAAGCGTGCTGCTCGCCGCGCTGGCGCTGACCTACCACATTGCGGGGTCGCTCGACTTTGTGGCGGGGGGGCTGCTGGCGGGGGCCGATGCCTCGACGGCGCTGCTGACGGTCGTCTATTTCTGCTATCTTTTCGGCTTCGCCAAGGCTGCGGTGATGCCCATGCACGCCTGGCTGCCTGCCGCGATGGTGGCGCCGACGCCGGTCAGCGCGCTGTTGCACGCGGTGGCCGTGGTCAAGATGGGCGTGTTCTGCGTGCTGCGGGTGGTGTTTCACATCTTCGGCACAGGGCTGGTGGACGGGCTGGGGCTCGGCATCGCCACCGCCTATCTGGTCTCGTTCACGATCCTGATGGCGTCGGTCTACGCCCTGACGCGGGACGACCTGAAGGCCAGGCTCGCCTACTCGACGGTCAGCCAGCTCTCCTACATCGTGCTGGGCGCGGTTCTGTTGTCGCCCGTCGCGATGGCCGGTGGGATCATACACATTGCAGCTCATGCGTTCTCAAAGATCACACTGTTTTTCTGCGCCGGGTCGATCTTTTGCGCGTCTGGCAAGCGCAACATCAGCGACATGGCCGGTATCGGCCGCAGGCTGCCCTGGACGATGGGAGCATTCTTCGTCGCCTCGCTGAGCATGATCGGCGTGCCGCCGACCGCGGGCTTCGTCAGCAAGTGGTATTTGGCGCTGGGCTCAGTGGAGGCGGGGCAAATCGCGTTCCTGATCGTGCTCCTGGTGAGCTCGATCCTGAACGCTGCCTATTTCCTGCCGGTCAGTTATGTCGCATTTTTCGGGACGGAGGCGCAGGAAAGCCCGGCGACGGTCCGTGAAATTCCGATGATGACGATCCCGCTGGTCGCAACCGCCATCCTGTCGGTGTCGATGGGCATCTTCCCGGACTATTTTCTCACCCTGGCGGACGGAGTGGTCAGATGATCAAGCGTGTCGTCAACTTCTTTGGTGACGAAGAATATGCAAGGCCACGCCGCCGCCTGTTCTATCTGGCGCTCGTTCTGATCGTCGTCGCCGACTTCCTGGTCTTCCGCGACCATGCCGAATACCTGTGGGACCGCCTGCCCGGCTGGTCGGCCGTCTACGGCTTCTTATCCTGCGTGCTGCTGATTTTCGTTTCGAAGTTCCTCGGCCATCGGGGTGGGCTCATGCGGCGTGAGGACTATTATGATTGACTTCGTCCACCCTGCCCTTCTGTTCATTCTCGGCGCCCTGCCGATCCCCTTCCTGAAGGGGGCAATCCGCAAGTTCTATCTGCTGCTGATCCCGGCGCTGGCGATCCTCGCCGTGATCACGATACAACCGGGCAGCTACGGCGCGGCGTCGTTCGTCGGGCAGGAAATCCTGGTCGCGAAGGTTGACAAGCTCAGTATCGTCTTCGCCACAGTTTTCACCATCATGGCTCTGATCGGAACGGTCTACGCGCTGCACCTGACGCGCGCCGGCCAGCATGTGGCCGCATTCATCTACGTCGGCAGCGCGCTCGGCGTGGTATTCGCCGGTGACTACCTGACCCTGTTCCTGTTCTGGGAAGGCATGGCGTTTGCCTCTGTCTATCTGGTCTTCGCCCAGCGCGGCGAACCGGCGATCCGCGCCGGGTTCCGGTATCTCATGGTCCATATCACCGGCGGCGTCGTTCTCCTCGGTGGCATCATTCTCCACGGGGCCGCCACCGGTTCGCTGCTCTTCGGCCCGATCGAGGGGGGAATGGGCGTGGCTGCCTACCTCATCCTTGCCGGGTTCGTCCTCAACGCTGCAGTGCCGCCGCTCAACGCCTGGCTGACGGACGCCTACCCGGAAGCGACCGTCACCGGGGCGGTGTTCATGAGCGCCTTCACCACCAAGACCGCCGTCTACGTGCTGGCGCGGGCGTTTCCGGGGACCGAGCTTCTGGTTTGGCTCGGCACCGTGATGGCGCTTTACGGCGTCATCTATGCGGTGCTGGAGAATGACTGCCGGCGGCTGCTCGCCTATCACATCGTCAGCCAGGTGGGCTACATGGTCGTGGGTATCGGCATCGGGACCGAGATGGCGGTGAACGGAGCCACCAGCCATGCCTTCGCGCATATCCTCTACAAAGGACTTCTGTTCATGGGTGCGGGGGCGGTGATCCACGTCACCGGCCGTCGCAAACTCACCGAGCTTGGCGGGCTCTACAGGACCATGCCGCTGACCGTGGCGCTCTACATGGTCGGCGCCTTCGCAATCTCGGCATTTCCGTTCTTCTCGGGGTTCGTCACCAAGTCGATGGTGATCGCCGCCGCCGGACACGATCATCGGGCACTGGTGGTGCTGGCGCTGACGATGGCGTCGTCGGGGACGTTCCTGCATACGGGCTTGAAGCTGCCATACTACATGTTCTTCGGCACCGACCGCGGGCTCAAGGCTAGGGAGCCGCCGCGCAACATGCTGGTTGCGATGGGCATGGCGGCGGTGCTCTGCGTTGCGATCGGGGTATTCCCTCAGCCGCTGTACGCATTGTTGCCTTATCCGGTCGATTTCGAACCCTATACCGGCGTCCATATCACCGAGAGCCTCGGCGTGCTGTTGTTTACCGCCTTGGGGTTCGTGCTGTTTCTCAAGGCGCTCGACCCCGAGAATACCATCAGTATCGATACCGACTGGTTCTATCGCAAGGGCGCGCGATACTTCATGTGGCTCGCCGAAAAACCGGTGGCACGCTACGAGAAGGCGGTGAGCAACGTGTCCGAGACAGCGGCGCTGCCCTTCCTGCATGGGGCGGCACGGGCGGGAATGTGGATCGATCGCACCGGCGTGGACGCCGTCGTGAACGGCGTCGCCCGCTCGATCCTGCGCTGTGGCGGGGCGCTGCGGCGGCTCCAGACCGGGGTCGTGACCCATTATGCGCTGGCAATGATCGCCGGTGTGATCGCGGCCATTGCCATATTCGCCGTGGCGTGGCGGTAGGGGGCGCGATGGGAATCCCGCTCCTTAGCCTCATCGTATTCACACCCGCCGCCGGGGCAGCGGTTTTGATGTTTCTCCGCAGCGACGATGCGGTACGCTGGACGGCGCTGGGTGTCACCGTCCTCGACCTCGCTCTCTGCATCGCGATGCTGGCGAGCTTTGACACCACGACCCACGAAATGCAGTTCACCGAGACGCACCCATGGGTGCCCGTACTCGGGATCACCTATGCGCTTGGTATTGACGGAATCAGCGCGCTCTTCGTTTTCCTGACCGCACTGTTGGGCTTAATCTGCGTCCTCGCCTCGTGGGTCGCGATCGACCGCAAGGTGAAGGCGTTCATGATCAGTCTGCTCGCCATGCAGACCCTGATGCAGGGTGTGTTCTGCGCGCTCGACCTGTTCCTGTTCTACGTTTTCTGGGAGGCGATGCTGATTCCGATGTACCTGATCATCGGCGTCTGGGGCGGCGGCGGCCGGGTCTATGCCGCGTTCAAGTTCTTCCTCTACACGCTGGCGGGCAGCGTCCTGTTCCTGATCGGTGTCATCGTGCTCTATTTCAATGGTGGCGAGACCTTCGACATCCTCGCCCTCACGGCGCAGGATTTGCCGTTCCCGGTCCAGTCCTGGCTGTTCTTCGCCTTCCTGATCGCCTTCGCCGTCAAGGTACCCATGGTCCCGGTCCATACCTGGCTGCCGGACGCCCATGTGCAGGCGCCGACGGCGGGCAGCATCATCCTTGCCGGGGTGCTCCTGAAGATGGGCGCCTACGGATTCCTGCGGTTCTCGCTGCCGATGCTGCCGGAGGCGTCTGTCTATTATTCGACGCTGATGCTGGCGCTTTCGGCGCTGGCGATCGTCTATGGCGGGTTGCTGGCGCTGGCGCAGGACGATCTGAAGAAGCTGGTGGCCTATTCCAGCATCAGCCACATGGGCTTCGTGACTCTGGGGATCTTTGCGCTGAACCTCCGCGGGCTCGAGGGCGGGATCCTGCAGATGTTCAATCATGGCGTGACGACGGGCGCACTATTCCTGTTCGTCGGCCTGATCTACGAGCGGACCCATACCCGCAGCATCGCCGACTATGGCGGGTTGATGAAGGTGGCGCCGGTCTACACCACGTTTCTGGCGCTGTTCACCCTGTCGTCGATGGCGCTGCCGGGTACGAATTCGTTCGTCGGCGAGTTGCTGGTGCTGTCGGGCGGGTTTGCGGCAGACCTGGCCGCCGGCGCGGCCGCCGTGGTGGGCGCATTGCTGGGCGCGGCCTATCTGCTTGGCATGTATGGGAAGGTCGCGCTCGGTCCGGCCAGCGTCGGAGCCCGGTTCAAAATACGCGACGTGAACGCCCGCGAGATGGCGGCGATCCTGCCGCTGGCCGTCTTCGTGGTCTGGATCGGGCTCTACCCGAAACCGTTTCTCAACGTCATCGACGCATCGGTGGTGCATCTGCTGGCGCAGGTGCACAGCAAGGGGAGCGGCCAATGACCGCCGCCGCACTTTTCCAGTCGGCTCTCGCAAGCCTGCCCGAGATCGTGGTGATCACCGGCGCCTGCATCCTGCTGATCCTGGGACAGCTTTTGCGGAAGGGGCAGGAGCATTTCCTGGTCTGGTCTTGCGTCGCGGTTGTGCTGATTGCCGCTCTGGCGACACTCATGCTTTCGAGCGAGGTACGGCCGGCCTATACGGGCATGTTCATCGCCGACCGCTTCGCAGCCTTCTTCAAGTTCGTGTTCTACCTGGCCACCGTTCTGACATTCCTCCTTTCGCGCAAATATGCCGATATCGAAGGGATCGAAAGCAGCGAATACTATGTCCTGCTGTTGTTTACGCTTTCGGGCATGATGATCATGGCCTCGGCGACCGATCTCCTGTCGATCTATGTGGGCCTCGAACTGATGGTGCTTTGCACCTATGTGCTGACCGGCTTCCTGCGGCGTGAGCGGCGGTCGAACGAGGCGGCACTGAAATACGTGATCCTTGGCGCGGTCTCGACCGGAATTTTCCTTTACGGCGTTTCGCTGGTCTACGGGCTCACCGGTACGACCCAACTGGACGCGATGGCTGCTGCTGTGACCGGCCATCCGCTCGATCCCGGATTGCTGCTGGCGGTGGTCTTCATCGTCGCGGGACTGGTCTTCAAGGTCGGCGCGGTGCCGTTCCATATGTGGGTGCCGGATGTCTATGAAGGCGCCCCGACGACGATCACCGCCTTCATGTCGGTAGGCCCCAAGGCGGCAGGGTTCGCGGTGATCCTGCGGGTGTTCCTCAACCCTCTGGTCGCGGCCTCCGACGTTTGGATCATCGTCGCGGCCATCGCCGTGGTGACGATGGCGCTCGGCAGTTTCGTGGCGCTGGTGCAGGATAATTTCAAGCGCCTGCTCGCCTATTCCAGCATTGCCCATGCCGGGTTCGCCCTTCTCGGCGTGGTTGCCGGCGGTGCCGACGGGATCGCCAGCGTGATGCTCTACCTGCTGATCTACTCCCTCATGAACCTCGGCATTTTCGGCATCGTCATCATGATGCGGAACGGCGATTTCTCGGGCGAGGTTATCGAGGACTATGCGGGTCTCGCCAAGCCGCATCCCGGGCTGGCGCTGCTGATGCTGCTCTATCTGTTCTCGCTGGCCGGCATTCCGCCGACGGCCGGGTTCTTTGCCAAGTTCTACGTGCTGGTCGCGCTTGTCGAGCGAGGTTTCGTCATGCTGGCGGTGACCGCAGTGCTGCTGAGCGTCGTTGCCGCCTATTTTTACATCCGCATCGTCATGGTGATCTACATGCGCGAGCCGGAGAGGACGTTCGACCCGGCGCTGACGCCCCTGGTGCGCGCCACGCTGGCCTTCACCGCCGCCGGCACCATCGGCATCGGCCTGTTTCCCGCGTGGTTCCTGAGGCTTGCTCAAAACTCGGTATTTGGCGGCTGACCGATTGAATTTGCAATGACCTGCCCGACGGAATAAACTCGAAGCTCAAGAAAGGATTGCCCAAGTCGCTTCCGGGGCGACCGCATTACCATCCTGAACAGGGCGGTCGCGGCCTTAGGAAAGCCAGTGGGTAACCGGTGCAGTACGATATGGCTGCAATGGAATTCTTGCCGGTTCTTTTTATGATCGCCGGAGTCGTTCTGGTGACGGGGGCGACGCTTTTTGTCTCCTCGCTCCTGCGTCCGTCCAATCCCTATCCCGAAAAGAACATGCCCTATGAGTGCGGCATGGATGCGGCCGGCGAGGCCGCCGGGGGGCGCTTGAGGGTACAGTTCTTCATCCTTGCGATCCTGCTGGTCGTCTTCGATGTCGAGACGATGTTCCTGTTTCCCTGGGCCGTCGTCCTCAAAGAGATCGGGCTGGTCGGCTATATCGAGATGTTCATCTTCATATCGCTGCTACTCGTGGGCTTCGCCTACGCCTGGCTGAAGGGGGCGCTGGAATGGGAAGCGTAAACAACGCGATCCGCGACAGCGTGCTGTTCACCACAGCCGACAGCGTTATCAGCTGGAGTCGAAGGTCGGCGCTGTGGCCCGAGACCTTCGGAATTGCCTGCTGCGCCATCGAGATGATCTCGGCGGGATGCGCCCGCTATGATCTCGACCGGTTCGGCGTGGTGTTCCGGCCATCGCCCCGCCAGTCCGACGTGATGATCATCGCCGGCACCATAACGCGGAAGTTCGCGCCCGTGGTGCGCCGGCTCTATGACCAGATGCCGGAGCCCCGCTGGGTCATCGCCATGGGCACCTGCGCCATCTCGGGCGGGGTCTACAACACCTATGCCGTGGCGCAGGGGGCGGAAACCTTCGTGCCGGTGGACGTGCATGTGCCCGGCTGCCCGCCTCGGCCAGAGGCGCTGATGCACGGCTTCCTCCTGCTTCAAGAGAAGATCAAGAGGTCCCGCGCGCTGGCCGGGACGCCTCTGGATCGGATCATAGCGTCATGAGTGTGGAACCGTCCCTCTATCCCGCTCTGATCACGGACCATTTCGGGGGAGTCGTTGAGAACCTCGGCGCCGCGCACGGCATTCACGCCTTTGCTGTTCCACCTGAGAAGATCGTCGAGTTCTGCCGGTTTCTGAAAGAACATCCGGCACTGCAATTCAATTTCCTCTCGGACATCTGCGGGGTCGATCATTATCCCGAAACACCGCGCTACGAGGCCGTGTACCACCTCTATTCGCTGCCCAACAGGTGGCGGGTTCGCATCAAGTGCAGGCTTGGCGATCCCCCGCAGGTTCCCTCGGTCACGGGCGTCTGGCGCACCGCCAACTGGCACGAGCGTGAGGCCTGGGACATGTATGGCATCCGGTTCGAGGGGCATCCCGATCTGCGGCGGATCTACATGTGGGAAGGCTTCGAGGGCTTCCCCCAGCGCAAGGACTTCCCGCTGCGGGGCTACAAGGACAAGTTGAACCCCTTTGGTGCCGAAGGTCCGCCGCCAACACAGCCCGACCTTGCCACCAGGGATATTCCACAAGGGAGGCCGCCGGAGAGTTGAGATGACCGAAGTCACCGCACTCGACAGGCCGGAAGGCGAAGCACTCAATACCAGCGATGTGCTCCTCAACCTCGGCCCGCAGCACCCCAGCACTCACGGGGTTCTTCGGCTCGTCCTCGAACTTGACGGCGAGTACGTCAAGCGCGTGGACCCGCATATCGGCTACCTCCACCGCGGCACCGAAAAACTGGCGGAAAGCTTCACCTATACCCAGATTTTCCCGCTGACGGACCGGCTCGACTATCTCTGCCCGCCTTCGAACAACCTGGCCTTCGCGCTGGCGGTGGAGAAACTGCTGGGCATAGAAGCACCGCTGCGGGCGCAGTATATCCGCGTGGTGATGGCCGAGCTGGCACGGATTTCCGGTCATCTCCTGATCACCGGCGCGCTGCCGCTGGACCTGGGTGCCATGACCGCGTTGCTCTACGTCATGCGCGAGCGCGAAATGATCATGGACCTGTTGGAGATGATCAGCGGGGCGAGGATGCATACGTCCTTCTGCCGGGTCGGCGGGGTGCGCGAGGATCTGCCTGACGGGTTTTTCCCCAAGATCCGGGAGTTTTGTGACATCTTCCCGAACCGCATCCGCGATTATGAACGGCTGATCGATAACAATCGGGTGTTCATGAAGCGCACGCAGGGGATTGGCGTGATCGCCGCCGAGGACGCCATCGATCTGGGCTTAAGCGGCCCGAACCTGCGCGCCTCGGGCGTCGATTGGGACATCCGCCGCGACGAGCCTTACGAGATCTACGATCGGCTCGACTTCAACGTCATCACCCGCAAGGAGGGCGACTGCTATGCACGCTGGCAGTGCCGGGTCGAGGAAATGCGCGAGAGCATCCGGATCATCGAGCAATGCCTCGACCAGATGCCTGAGGGGCCGTTCCAGATCGACATGCCGACGATCGCCTTCCCGGTGGACAAGGATCGGGTGCATTGCTCGATGGAGGCGCTGATCCAGCATTTCGACCTGTCGGCCTACGGCTTCAAGGTGCCGAAGGGCGAGGTCTATTCGGCTATCGAGGCGCCAAAGGGCGAGCTTGGCTTCTACATCATCAGCGACGGGTCGCCAAAACCATTCCGCATGAAGGTGCGGGCACCCTCGTTCGTCAACCTTCAGGCACTCTTCGGGGTCACCAACGCCCGCTACCTGGCGGACATGATCGCGGTGCTCGGCAGCCTCGATCCGGTGATGGCGGAGGTGGACAAGTAGCAGGGATTTGAATGCGATGAGCATGCGCGAAAAGATCGAAGAAGCGGCAGCGCGGTATCCCGACCAGCGCTCGGCGATCATGCCGGCGCTTCTGATCGCGCAGAGGCAACATGGCCATCTGCCCGGCGCGGTGCTGGAAGAGGTTGCTGACATCCTCGGTGTCGAGCGGATCTGGGTCTACGAACTGGCGACCTTCTATACGCTCTTCCATACCGAGCCGGTGGGCAGGTTCCACCTGCAACTCTGTGACAATGTTTCCTGCATGCTGTGCGGATCAGAGGACCTGCTGACGCATCTGGAAACGGTGCTGGGCATCATGAAGGGCGACACCACGCCGGACGGGCTGTTCACGCTTTCCACCGTCGAGTGTCTCGGCGCCTGCGAGATGGCTCCGGTGATGCAAGTCGGCGACGACTACCACGGCAACCTGGATGTCGCGCGGATAGACGCACTCCTGGACAGCCTCCGGGCGACAGAGGGGCAGCGATCGAGCGTTGAGCACGCCTCGATGCGACCGACGGGAGAGTAGCGCCATGTTCGAGCCGGTTCTTCTCAAGAATATCGACGTGCCGGACGGTCATTTGCTGTCGACCTACGCGGCTGGCGGCGGCTACCAGGCGCTGGCGAAGGTGCTGCGCGAGCATACGCCTGATGAGGTCGTTGACACCGTCAAACAATCCAACCTGCGTGGTCGCGGCGGTGCCGGATTCCCTACGGGCATGAAATGGAGTTTCGTGCCGAAGCGGACCGACAGGCCGCGATATCTGTGCTGCAACGCCGATGAGGGCGAGCCGGGCACCTTCAAGGACCGGATACTCATGGAGCGCGATCCGCACCAGCTCATCGAGGGGCTGGCGGTCAGCGCCTACGCGATTGGGGCCGAAACCGCCTATGTCTACATCCGTGGAGAATATGTGACGGCGATCCGGCGCCTGGAGCAGGCGATCGCCGAGGCACACGCAAAGGGTTATCTGGGAACGCACATCCTGGGCTCGGATTTCAATTTCGCCATACACATCCATTGCGGCGCCGGTGCCTATATCTGCGGCGAGGAGACTGCGATGCTCGAGTCGCTCGAGGGCAAGCGGGCGCAACCGCGATTGAAGCCGCCGTTTCCGGCCGTGGCCGGGCTCTACGCCAGCCCGACAGTGATCAACAATGTCGAGACGCTCGCTTGCGTGCCGCATATCGTTGTGCGGGGGCCGGAGTGGTTTGCCGGCATCGGCCCGGACAAGAGCCCCGGCCCGAAGCTCTACTGCCTCAGCGGGCGCGTGCGCAAACCCGGCCTCTACGAGCTGCCGATGGGCATACCGCTGCGCGAACTGGTCGAAGAGCATGCCGGCGGCCCGTTGCCGGGGCGTAAGATCAAGGCCGTGATCCCGGGCGGGGTCTCAGCGCCGGTCATCCCTGAGCACGGGCTGGAGGTGGGGATGGATTTCGACTCGCTGGCTGCCGCCGGCTCGATGCTCGGTTCGGCCGGCGTCATCGTGATCGATGACTCGACCTGCATGGTCAAGGTCGCCACCCGGATCATCGAGTTTTTCCATCATGAGTCCTGCGGCAAGTGCACGCCATGCCGGGAAGGATTGAACTGGGTCGTGAAGGTCCTGCGCCGTATTGAGGCTGGGCAGGGCGTCCCCGGCGACCTGGAGCAGCTGGAAATGCTCTGCAAGGGCATTTTCGGCAACACGTTTTGTGCCTTGGGTGACGGGGCGGCGATGGGATTGCGGGCCGCACTCACGCATTTCCGCGATGAATTTGTTGCGCACATCGAGGACCAAAGGTGCCCGTTTCACTGAAGCGAGTGCTTGATCAGGACTGTGAGGAAACCATGCTTAAAGTCACGATCGACGAGCAAACGCTGGAAGTCGAGGCTGGCTCGACGGTGCTACAGGCCGCCCAGCGTTTGGGCATCGACATTCCGACCTTCTGCTATCTGAAGCGGCTGCCGCCGCTGGCTTCCTGCCGCATGTGCCTGGTGGAGATCGAGGGCCTGCGGCGGTTGCAGCCTTCGTGCGCCACCGCGGTCACCGATGGCATGGTCGTGCGGACGAACACGCCGCTGATCGACGAAACACGGTCTTCCATGCTCGACATGCTGCTCGCCAATCATCCCCTCGACTGCCCGATCTGTGACAAGGGCGGCGAGTGCGAGCTTCAGGACATGGTGATGGCCTACGGCCCCCGCCGAAGCGAGTTCCGCGATCCCAAACGTGTGTTCCACTCCCAGGACATTCGCCTCAGTCCGGTTATTATCATGAACGTCAACCGCTGCATCCAGTGCCAGCGCTGCGTCCGGATGTGTGAGGAGGTCGTCGGCGCGGTCGCCCTGGGTACCATCGAAAAAGGCATGGATACTGCCGTCACCGGCTTTGAGGGCAGCCTCGCGAGTTGCGACCAGTGCGGCAACTGCGTCGAAGTTTGCCCGGTTGGCGCGCTGATGAGCTTTCCCTATCGCTACAAGGCGCGCCCCTGGGATCTGGCTGAGACAGACACGGTATGCCCGCACTGCGGCACCGGCTGCCAACTTACGGTTGGGATGCGCAAGGGCGAGTTCATGCGGGTCCGCTCCAAGCAGGAACACGGGGTCAACCGCGAAACGCTCTGCGTGCGCGGACGCTTCGGCCTCGACTTTATCGAGAGCCGGGACCGGATCAAGCGGCCGATGATCCGTCGTGACGGCGCCCTGGTTCCGGTTTCCTGGGACGAGGCTGGGGACTATCTGCGCCGGCGCCTGTCGGGCGTCGAGAACAAGGCGGCGGGCGGGCTCGCGTCTGCACGGTTGCCCAACGAGGTGCTCTATCAGTTCCAGAAGCTGATGCGGACGGTGTTCCGGACCAACAACATTGATTGCTCGTCACGCTGGTCCGCGCCCTTCGATGCGCTCGGCCCGCTGCTGGCAGCCTTCTACAGCCGCGCGCCCCTGGACGAAGTGATCGGCAACGACTGCGTACTCGTCCTCGGCGGCAACGTAACCGAGGAGAACCCGGTCACCGAATACCTGCTGCGGGATGCTGCGCGGCGGCGGCAGACCGGATTGCTCGTGCTCTCGGCGCGGCCATCGCGTCTGGACGCCGATGCCCGGGTGGTGGTTCGCGTACCGCCGGGCGGGGAAGCGGCGAGCATCGCGGCGATAGTCGCCGGACTTGTGGCAACGGCTGATCAGGCCTTGCCGGGCAACGCTCTTGCGACCATTGAAGCGAGCAGCCCGGCGGCGGATGCCGGCGGTGACGGGCCGGATCGTCTGGTCACCGCGCTCAACGAAGGCCGAAGCGTCACCGTGCTTGTCAGCGTCGACCTCCTGAGATCGCCGGAAGCGCGCGTGACGCTGCAACAGCTCAACAATCTGCTGCAGGTTCTCCGCCTGCTCGGCAAAGGCCTAGCGATGCAGTTCCTCTTTGACCGTGCCAACCAGATGGGCGCCTGGGACATGGGGGTTCTGCCTGCGGCGCTGCCGGGGCTGCAGGCGGTCACCGATGATGCGGCGCGCGCGCCTCTTGCACGGACCTGGGGCGCCGAAATCCCGTCTGAACCGGGCGTGGGTCTCGATGCCATGCTGGAACTCTGCGCCGGCGGGCGGATGGGCGCGCTCTACATTGCCGGGACCGACCCCCTGATCAGCTATCCCGACCGGGCGTTCGTCCAGCGGGCGCTCGGTGCCGCCGACCTCCTGATCGTCCAGGACGCCTTCCTTACGGACACGGCCGGCCTGGCCGAGGTCGTCCTGCCCGCGGCGGGTTACGGCGAAGAATCCGGCACGTTCACCAATAACGAGGGCCGGATCCAGAAGGTCCGCAAATTCCGTGAACTCGTTTTCGAGGCGCGAGGCAATCTGGCGATTTTCGACTTCGTTGCAGCGCTCCGCAACCAGGTGCTGCAGCCATCGGCGCAAGGCGAAATTTTCAACGAGATTGTCCGGCTGGTTCCGGCCTATCAGGGGCTGACACAGGATGGGCTTGGCGCCGACGGCGCATTCACCAAGGCGGTGCCAACGCCACCGGCTGGCGTGCTCCTTGCGCCGCCGCCCATTCCGACAGCAGCCGACCGGCTCATGCTGATCACCGGTAACTGCCTGTTCCACAACGGCTATCTTTCCGAACGGTCGGACATCCTGAACACGGTCGCCAACGATCCCTATGTCGCAATGAGCGCGCAGGATACCGCGCAGCTTGGCCTTTCGGATGGCGATCAGGTGATCGTGCGTTCAGCCCAAGGCGAACTGACGGCGCAGCTCAAGGTCGACAGGCGATTTCCAAAGGGCCTCGTCTTCGTTCCGGAAAACTATAGAGCCTTGCGTCTCAACAGCCTGATGCGGCGGGGCGAATACCCATGCCCGGTGGAGGTCCAGAAAGTGCATGTCACTCTTGAGGCCAACCGCACGGACCGGATCTGGCGTGGGGTCTGAAGATTTGGGGTCGCGCACCGCAAGGACCCAGCAAGCCGCCCCCAGCGTCTTCACATCGATCTGGCAACGTCAGTGATACCTGGTCCCGCAGATGTAATCCTGCAGATCCTGCTCCGTGCGCTGCGCTTCGTCGAGCCTGTGTTTAACCACGTCGCCGATACTGACCACGCCGGCAACGTCGTTCCCATCCATGACCAGCACATGACGCGTCCGTCGCTTGGTCATGATCCCCATCGCGACGGGCAGCAAATCGTGTGTCGAACAGGTCGCCACGCTGCGGTTCATGATATCCGCGACCGGCATCATCGCCGCCTCGGCCCCGTATTCTGCCACCGCGTTGCAGCAATCCCGCTCCGACAGTGTACCCAGGTATTCGTCGTTCGATTGGCTGACGACGACGAAGCCGATATTGTTGCTGCGAAACAACCTCAGGACTTCCACCATCGTCTGATCGGGAGCGACAGCGATGACACCAACACCCTTGTTCTTCATGATTTCGCCGACAAACATCTGAACCTCCTGTCCGATCGCTTCTGTCTGGCAGCTGGCGCGCGTTCACGTTCTGCGGATATTCCGCCACCAGTTGTAGCCTTGCGTCTCTTCCGTTTCGACGAGCACGTCCTTCTTCGTATTCAGGCGTGCGGCAACCACGCCGCCGCCGGTTGCCGCCTTGCCAGGCTTGGCGAGCAGATCGTCGCGTCCGATCACCAGGTCCGCTGAGGAAAAACTCGAGAATTCATACTGCTGGCCAAGCGCGATCGCGTCCGCCGGGCAGGCGTCCTCGCACAACCCGCAAAACAGGCACCGGGCAGTGTCGATCTCGAATTTTGCCGGGTGACGGTTGCCCTTTTCGTCCTCGTAGGGGACGACTTCGATGCAGTCGCAGGGACAGATCCGCGCGCAGAGTTCGCAGGCCACGCATTTGATCTCGCCCTCGTCATCGCGTTTCAGGAAGTGGTGCCCGCGGTAGCGCGCGTAGGGCAACCATTTTTCCTTGTCCGGATATTGCATGGTGACGGGCTTGGAGAACATGTAGCCGAAGGTCAGCGCCAAGCCGTTCGCCAGATCGGCGAAGAACACCCAGCCTATCCATGTTCCAGCTCTGTCCTGTGCGCGCGACATCGCCGCCTCGCTACGGGGCCGTTAGGCCCCTAAAAGTACACCAGTTATAATTATGTTCGCCATCGACAGAGGAAGCAAGACTTTCCATCCGATCGCCATCAGTTGGTCGTAGCGGTAACGGGGAAAAGTGAAGCGGAACCAGATAAACACATAGATGAAAAATGCGACCTTGAGCACAAACCAAAGGAGCGGTGGCAAGGGCACCAGCACGCTGTTCCAACCGCCGAAGAACAGGATCACCACGAGGACCGACACCAGCAACACGATGGCATATTCGCTGACCATGAAGAACGCGAAGCGGATACCGCTGTATTCGGTATGGAACCCGGCCCCCAGATCGCCTTCCGCTTCCGAAAGGTCGAAGGGAATGCGCTGCGCTTCGGCAAGTCCTGCAACAAAGAACACGAAGAAGCCGACCGGCTGGTAGACGATGTTCCAGACATCGGCTTGCGCCCGCACGATATCGAGCAGGCTCATGGATTGCGCCAGCATGACCACGCCGATGACCGCGAAACCCATCGGGATCTCGTAGCTGATCATCTGCGCGCAGGTCCTGAGGCTGCCCAGCACGGCGTATTTGCTATTGGAGGCCCAGCCGCCGAAAATGACGCCGTAGACCTCGATCCCGATGACCGCGAAGACGAAAAGGAGCGCCACATTCATGTTGGAGACGTAGAGCGTGATCTCGGCGCCGAGGACCGAGATGCTTTCGCCGAAGGGGATCGCGACAAACACCACAAAGGGCGGGGCAAGCGCCAGGATTGGTGCCAGTTTGAACAGGAAGCGATCGGCCTCGGCCGGGATGTGGTCCTCTTTGGTCAAGAGCTTGATGCCGTCCGCCATCGGCTGCAGCAGCCCATGCCACCCCACGCGCATCGGCCCCATGCGCTGCTGGATGTGCCCGGCGATCTTGCGTTCCAGCCAGGTTAGCGGCAAGGGCAACAGCAGCAGGATCGCAATCAGAAACGCGACCTTGAAAACGATCAGGCCAAGAGCGACGATAAGTTCCATGATCCGCGGCCACTTATTCATCGGGTTGAAATGCGCGGTCGGACTTGGGCTCCGGCTATAAGCTGGGCACTTCGCGCACCATGTCACTATTACATGGTACAACGGCGCCACACCGTGCACAATGCCGTCAGTGCGGGAGCCTCTGCGTCGGTAGCAGCCACTGGTGAGCCGAGGTCATCATCGACAGGCAGGTCGCACGCCCCTAAGAGCATGTGAACCGATGCGAGTGCGTCACACGGCTCTTGCAAGCACCGCGACACAATCTCCGGGCTTGACCAGGCCGGGAAAATGCCGTGCACACAAAACGCCATCCATTTTGGCGGAGACCTCTGAAGTCAATGCTCCGCTGCGGCCGATCGGGTAGATACGGGCCACCACCTGCCCCGCCACCACCGTCTCGCCCATGTCGACCAGTGGTTCTATGAGGCCGCCTTCCTCCGCAAAGGAAAAGCAATTGCCGTCCGGCATGTCCAGCCACTGCGTAGGGACAGTATCGGCTTTGCCCGCGACGATGCCCGCCTGACGCAACACGTTGATGACACCCCGCTTGGCAATTCCAGCGCTCTTTGCGGTGGCCGTTCCGCCGCCGCCGAGTTCGGTCGTGATGAAGACCTTGCCCATCTCCTCGGCCGCCGTGTCATACATGCCGACGGCATCGATCTCGAGCATCTTCATCGAATAGGGCGCCGAGAACGCATCGACAAGTTCGAACGCACGGGCCTCTTGTCTCTTGTCGGGCAGGATGTGTGCCGCGCAGAAAGGCAGGAAATCCAATGTCTTGCCGCCGGAATGGAAATCGAGAACAATATCGGCAAGCGGCAAGAGTTCACGCTGGAAGTAGTCGGCTATCTTCTCAGTCACCGTGCCATCCGGCTTGCCCGGAAAACTGCGGTTCATATTGCCCCTGTCGATCGGCGACGTCCGCGTTCCGGCGGCGAAGGCTGGATAGTTCATCGCCGGAACGACAATGACGCGGCCCGAGACATCCGCGGCCTTCAAAGTCCGGGCAAGATCAAATAGCGCGATCGGCCCTTCATATTCGTCGCCGTGATTGCCGCCTGTGAGCAGCGCCGTCGGCCCCTCGCCGTTCTTGACAACGGTGATCGGAACCATCACCGAACCCCAGGCGGAATCGTCGCGACTGTACGGCAGCCGCAGGAAACCGTGCTGGACGCCCTCGGCCGAGAAATCGACCGTGGGCGAGATGGGAGACGGACGCAGGCCTTTATCGATCATCTGAAATCAGTCCTTCACGAATAGCTTGCGTGGTACGTTGGCGAGGCACTCGACCCCGGTTTCGGTGATCAGGATGCTTTCGGTGATCTCCAGCCCCATGGTTTCGAGCCAGAGGCCGGTCATGAAATGGAAGGTCATGCCGGGCTTCAGTTCCGTGCGGTCGCCGGGACGCAGGCTCATGGTGCGCTCGCCCCAGTCCGGCGGATAGGAGATACCGATGCCGTAGCCGGTGCGGTTGTCCTTGACGATGCCGTATTTCTTCAAGACGCCGAAGAAGCCGTTGGCAATGTCCTCGCAGGTATTGCCCGGCTTGGCGGCAGCGAGACCGGCATCCATGCCTTCCAGCGTCGCCTTTTCGGCGTCGAGGAATTCCTGCGTCGGCTTGCCCAGAAAGACAGTGCGCGACAGGGGCACATGATAGCGATTATAGCAGCCGGCGATCTCGAAGAAGGTGCCCTCGCCGCGCTTCATCGGCTTGTCGTCCCAGGTCAGATGCGGCGCCGACGCATCGACACCCGAAGGAAGCAGCGGCACGATTGCAGGATAATCGCCGCCAATCCTGCCGTCTGGGCCATCGACGCCGCGTGTGCCGGCGTCATAGATCTCGGCGACCAGATCGCATTTGCGCATGCCGACCTCGATCTTGTCGAAGATACGCTGGTGCATACCCTCGACGATGCGGGCGGCATTGCGCATGTACTTGATCTCGGTGTCGCTTTTTACGGCACGCTGCCAGTTGACCAGCGCCGTCACATCAACGAAACGCGCATTCGGCAGATTTTTAACCAGAGAAGCAAAGGCGGCGGCCGAGAACCAGTAATTATCCATCTCGACGCCGATCGTCAGCTTGTCGAGACCGCGCTCAATGAGCCTTGCCGCCAGATAATCCATCGGGTGGCGCTCGGTCGATTGCACATAGTGATCCGGGTAACCGATGATATTCTCATGCTTCAGGTAGGCCGTCAGCTTGGCGCCGTTCGCGTCCTGTCCCCGGCCGTACCAGATCGGCTCTCCGGCCGGCGGCACGATGACCGCCTGATGCACGTAGAACGACCAGCCGTCATAACCGGTCAGCCACGCCATGTTCGACGGATCACTGACGACAATCAGATCGACGCCCTTGGCTTCCATGGCATGCCGCGTCTTGGCAAGCCGCGCATCATATTCCCCAAGGGAAAATTTGAGGTTCGGTTGGGTCATGTTTCTCCCTCATTCTCCGGCTTAAGCCGGTCTCAACTTTCAAATGTCGTGCCCGCCCCGGCGGAGCCGGCACGCGCAAAGGCAAGGGTTGCGATGGCGGTGTCCTGGATGCCGGTGCCGGTGAGGTCCGCGATGGTGATTTGCTCGGCGCTGGTGCGACCGGGTCTCAACCCGGCGACAATCTGGCCGAGTTCCGGAAAATCGACTTCAGTTTCCGTCAGGCCAGCGGCAATGGCGTGATGCAATTCCCCCAGCCGCCTGGTTTGTTTGATGCTGTCGGCGACATAGTAGCCGTTGACGACGATGGCCGGGTCGATCTCATTCTTGTGTTCGGCGTCCGACCCCATCGCCGTGACATGCTGGCCGGGCTGAAGCCATTCGCCTTTGAGGATCGGCGTTTGCGATGGGGTCGTGGTGACGACGATATCGGCGCCGGTGACGGCTGCTTGCGGATCGGCGCCCGCCGTGACTGGAATGCCAAGTGTCGTTGTCATATCCGCCGCGATCTTTTCGGCTTTCGCCGCATCCCGCGCCCAGATCCGCGCCTCGCGGATCGGTCTCACCAGTGTCAGCGCCTGCAACTGCAGCCGCGCCTGCATTCCGGCCCCGAAGATCGCGGCAACGCTTGCATCCTCACGGGCCAGATGTTTCGCCGCGACGGCACCGGCCGCGGCAGTGCGCACATCCGTCAGATAGCCATTGTCCAGCAAAAGCGCCTGAACGAGACCGGTCTTCGCCGACAGGAGCACCATCATGCCGTTGGTGCTCGGCAAGCCGAACTTCGGATTGTCGAAGAAGCCGGGACTGATCTTGATCGCGAACCCGTCGAGGCCCGGCACATAGGCCGTCTTCACATCGACCTCGCCGCGATGCTCGGGAATGTCGAGCCGCAGGATCGGCGGCATGGCCACCGCCTTGGTCGCCAGCGCATGGAACGCGTCCTCGATGCAAGACACGGCCTCCGCGTCCAGCGTCACGACGGTCCTCAAATCGGCTTCGGTCAGGATGGTCATCCGGCTCATGCCGCGTCCTCCTTGGATAGCGACACCGCGCCATTGATGATCCGGCGGTGCAGGCTCATATCGACATTGCGACCCGACAGGATGGCGACGATCGGCCCTTCCGGCCGAACCCGCCCCGAAAGCAGCGCGGCAATACCGACCGCACCGGCGCCCTCGACGATCTCGCGCTCAACCGAATAGGCATGGCGCATGCCGGCTGCAATCTCCTCCTCGGAAAGCAGGATGACCTCGTCCAGCAGATCGCCGCACATGGCGAAGGTGAGCCGATTGTCGAGCCCGATGCCGCCGCCGAGCGAATCCGCCAGGCTCGGCAGTTCCTCCACCTGAACAGGCTGGCCGGCGTCGAGGCTCACTTTCATCGCCGCGCCACGCTCCATCGTCAGCCCGATCACCCGTGCCTTCGGGTTCAATCCCTTCACGGCAGCGGCCACACCCGCAGCCAGTCCGCCGCCTGATAGCGGCACGAGCACTGTCACCACGTCCGGTAATTGCTCCATGATCTCCAGCCCGAGCGTGCCCTGGCCTGCGATAACGGCGGGGTGGTCGAATGGCGGCACCATCACCATGCCTTTCTCCGCAACCAGGCGGTCCACCGCGTCTTGCGCTTCATCCTGCGACCGGCCGATGATGCGCACCTCCGCACCAAGGCGGCGAATTTCCGAGACTTTGTTCTTCGGGACAAGCTTCGACATGCAGATGGTCGCAACCACGCCTTCAGCCCTGGCCGCATCGGCAAGCGCCCGGCCATGATTGCCGGTCGAGGCCGCAACGACACCAAGCGCACGTTCGTCGGCCGTCAGCGAGAGGACCGCGTTCGTTGCGCCGCGCAGCTTGAAGCTGCCGGTCGTCTGGTGGTGTTCGAGCTTCAGATGCACCGGAACGCCCGTCAACTCGGTTAAGGCGGCGGATTCGGCCATCGATGTGCGCAGGACACGCCCGGCAATACGGGCGGATGCGGCACGGATGTCACCGAGTGAAACGGGTGCTGGCTGCCTGCTCATATCATCAGCCTTCCGGATAGGGTCTGGTCATGAGCGCGCCGAATTCCGGCCTCAAGGCCGCCTCGCCGCAGATCCGCAGGCACGCCCAGGCTGTCGCCAGATTGCTGCTCACCACCGGTTTGCCGATCGCCTTTTCGATACGCGGCACGACCTCTGCCGCCCGCACAGCAGTGCAGGAAATGAACAGCGCATCCGATTCCGGCGCCATGGCCTCTTCGGCGAATGCGGCAACCTCGTCGGGCGAGATCCGCGCCATCTCCCGGTCGTCGGTCAGTCCAAGGCAGGTAAATCGATCGATCTCGAAACCAAGGCGAGCAAAATACCCTGCCATCGGTCGGCTGGTCTCGACGGTGTAGGGCGTCAGCACCGAAATCCGTTTGGCACCCAGCGCCTTCAGGCCCTTGACCGCCGCCGCCGTCGGCGTGACGACGGGAACGCCCGGTTTTGCCGCCTGCACTGCCTTCTCGATCCGGTCATCGCCAATGACGACCGAGGCCGAGGTACAGGAATACATCACCACATCAAGCGGCTCGTCAGGCAGGATGAGTGCCGCCCCCGCCGTCAGCGACGGCTGCATCTTCATCAGGTTTTCCGGCGTCACCGGATTGGCATAGGGGATGCGCGTGACATAGACGCCGATCTGCGCGCTTGCCACCATCCGCTGGAAATCGACTTCCGTTGTATGGTCGGTCGCAAGGATGATCAGGCCGATCCGCCTTTCCAACGGGCGGTCATCCAGGCTGGGCGCACGGCTTGCCACGTTGATCTCGATCGTTTTCGTCATCATCGTTCATCCACCCGGGCATAACGCTCTTCCAGCCAGCGCAGCGCAACCACGGAGATCAGGCTGATGACGAGGAAGAACACGCCGACCAGCGTCATCGGCTCGATGTATCGGTAGCTGCTGTTGGCGACGCTCTTTGCCTGGTTCATCAGTTCCAGAACCGTGATGGCCGAGAGCAGCGGCGTTTCCTTGAACATGGCGATGAAATAGTTTGCGAGTGCCGGGATCATCGGCGGGATGGCCTGCGGCAACACGACATGGATCCAGGTCTGTCGGATGCTGAGATTGGTCGCGCGCGCAGCCTCCCACTGTC
Source organism: Pararhizobium sp. YC-54 (assembly GCF_025847205.1). GTDB lineage: Bacteria > Pseudomonadota > Alphaproteobacteria > Rhizobiales > Rhizobiaceae > Pararhizobium. The sequence continues at coordinate 84,682 of NZ_JAOYTH010000008.1, forward strand.
CACGCGGCACATTGTCAATGCCGGCGCGGTAGACCTCGGCCGCATAGGTCCCATAGTGGATGCCGAGACCGATCACCCCCGCCACCAGCGGCGGCAGACGGATGCCGATATCCGGCAACACGTAGAAGATGAAATAAAGCTGCACCAGAAGCGGCGTGCCGCGGATGAAATCCGCCGTGAAGCCGACTGTGCGGGAGATCAGCGGGTTTGGCGAACGCCTGGCGATCGCCAGGACCAACCCGACCACGGCAGCAACGATGGCGCCCAGAATGGTCGCGAGAATGGTGATCTTCAGCCCTTCGAGAAGGGTCGGCATGATCTCCCGGACGAATGCCCAATCCCATTCCATGATCAGACCCTCACACCATCAAGGCCGCGCGAGCCCCGACGCTCAAGCCAGCGCACGCCTGCGGAAATCGCACAGGCCATGGCGAAATACAGAATGAGGATCGTCGCGAACGGGATCAGCGTACTGCCGGTCTGAGCACGCACCACCTGTGCCTGGAAAGTCATGTCGGTCAGTGAGATCAGCGACACGACAGCAGTGCCCTTCAGTAGCTCGATCGCATTGTTGCCGAAGGTCGGCAGCATCAGCGGCAGCGCCTGCGGCAAAATCACATGCCGCATCCGATGATAACGGCCAAGATTGAGTGCGACGCAGGCTTCATGTTGTTCGCGACCGATGGCGCGCACGGCACCGCGTACCACTTCCGCCCCATAGGCGCCGACATTCAGCCCCAGCGCCAGCACCCCTGCCTGCAGCGGCGTCAGCGTCACACCGGCAAAGGGCAATACGAAATAAACCCAGAACAGCTGGACGAAAATCGACGTGCCACGAAAGAACTCGATATAGACCGTCGCCAGCGTTCGCACTGCAAGGAAGTGCGACAACCGCCCGAGCCCAGCCGCAAACGCCATGACCAGCGCCAGTGCCGAGCCCATGACGGTGAGCTCGATCGTCACCAGCGCCCCTTGCAGTATCAGCCCTATATAGCCGGACCAGTCGATCATCGTGCTTTCTCTGTTGTTGTGGCGGCTCCTTGCCGCACGAAATTGGTTGGCATTCACGCCACTCCAATCTCCGTCATCCTCTCCTCGGGTTTAACCCGAGGACAGGAATGACGGAGGAGATATGTGCCCCGTCAAAATAGGCAGAAAGAGGCGTGACACTTCTCTCCCACCCTTCCCTTACTGCGCAGCCGCGCAGAGCTTTTCCCGCGTCGTCGACATCGCAGCCGCGGCCGAGAAGCCGTAGGGCTCGATGATCTTGGCGAATTCGCCCGATTCCTTCAGCTTGGCCAGTTCGACGTCGAAAGCGTCACGCAGCGCTTCGTCGCCCTTCTTGAAGGCGGCGCCGTCGCAATAGACCGGCGCACCCTGGACCGGGGCGATGACCTCGAGGTTGGGATCATTGGCCTTCTTGACCAGATCGTTGATCGACAGAACCGGCAGCGAATAGGCGTCGATGCGGCCGTCCTGCAGCATCTTCAGGCCGCTCTGGCCGTCCGGGACGACGATGACACGGTCGCGCGGCACACCGGCTTCGAGCGCCAGCTTCTCTTCCGTGCCGCCGCCGGGCGCGCCGATCGTCGCCGACTGGTCGTTGGCGACGTCGGCATAGCTCTTGAAGCCCTTGGGATTGCCCTTCTTCACCAGCATGGCCTCGGCATCGCAGAGAACCGGCTCGGAATAGGCGACGGCTGCACAGCGTTCCGGCTTCATGAACAGGCCGGCGGTGACGGCATCATGACGTCCGGCCTGCAGGCCGGGGATCATCGCACCGTATTCGGAGATCGAGGCCACGACATCGGCGACGCCGAGACGCTTGAAGATTTCGCGGGCAACGTCAGGTGCGGCGCCCGACACCTTGCCGTCCGCTCCGACAGCCGTGAACGGCGGTTCGTTGGCGATGGCGATGCGGGCAAAACCCTGCGCCTTCAGCTCCTCCAGCTTGGCATCTTCGGCAGATGCCGGGGCTGCTGCAAGAACAGTCATCAGCACCGAAGCACCGGCTGCCATCGTCATGAAGTGTTTCAGTTTCATCGTTCCAACTCCTCTGGATTCTTCTCTTTTTATGTGAGGCATTGTTCGACCGCCCCAGCGATCAGACGCGGTGCCCCGCCGCGATTATCTTGCGCAGGAAGGTCTGTGTGCGCTCCTGCCTGGGATTGCGGAATATGTCGTCCGGCTTGCCCTCTTCAACGATCTTGCCCCTGTCGAAGAACAGGACGCGATCGGCAAAATCGTGGGCGAAGCCCATCTCGTGGGTGACGAGCAGCATGGTCATGTCGGTTTCGGCCGCCAGTTTGCGCATGACGTTCAGGACTTCCTCGACCAATTCAGGGTCAAGCGCCGAGGTGACCTCGTCGAACAGCATGATCTTCGGCGAAAGGGCCAAGGCCCGGGCGATGGCCACGCGCTGCTTCTGTCCCCCGGACAATTGCGCGGGCATGCTTTTGGCCTTGTCGGCCATGCCCACCATATCGAGAAGCTCCATTGCCCGCGCCTCGGCAGCGGCCTTAGCCACCCCCTTGGTCAGCATCGGCGCCAAAGTGATGTTGTCGAGGACACATTTGTGCGGAAAGAGATTGAAGTGCTGGAAGACCATGCCGATCTTCTCGCGCATTTTCTGCAGATGCCGCTCATCGGCCGCAACCAGGCTGCCAGCGTTCTGCATGTGATACAGTTGATCGCCGTCAACCTCGATGTGGCCGCCGTTGATCTTCTCCAGCGTCATGAGGATACGCAGGATCGTCGTCTTGCCCGAGCCGGAGGGACCGATCAGCGCCAGCTTCTCGCCAGGCATGACATCCATCGACAACCCGTCGAGCACGGTGAGCGGCCCGTAGGACTTGGTGATGCTGTCGATGCGAATGATCGGCGAAGGCATGCATGTCTCTCCCTGTTGAGACGAGCGATGTCCTAACGATGACCAGCTTAGTAAATCATGTCAATTGTCAAAATAATATCATGACAATTATTCCGAATCCGCCCAAAAGGCAGGCTTATCCATCAAATCGCAAGCAGCAACGCTTCCGGGTTTCCCTGGGCAAGGGAGGCGACGATGGCAAGTCCGGCGCGCAATTCCGCCTCGGATGTCGAACCAAGCGATATGCGCACCGCAGGCACACGACCATGATCCGCAGTCTGGAAAGATGCTCCGGGCGCGATCGCCACGCCGCGCAGGCGCGCCTGGGCAACGAAGCCCTCCTCCGTATGCTGGCAGGTCAGCGGCAGCCAGACATGCAGGCTCTGCGGATGGGAATGATAGGTAAGCCCCGAAAGGGGCTCGGCCGCAATCTCGTGGCGCCTTGCAAGAGCCCGGCGCTGCCAGGTGACCAGCTCCATCGCCGTGCCATTGCTCACCCAACGGGTAGCGATCTCGGCGATTGCCGGCGTCGCCATCCAGTTGGAAACCAGATGCCGGTTAGCAACAGCGGCGACGTAACGGTCAGGGGCCACGAGATAGCCGATACGCAGGCCGGGAACCGTTATCTTGGTGAAGCTGGTCACATAGAGCGTTCGCTCCGGCGCGAAAGCAGCCACCGGCGGCGGCCGGTTGTCGACCAGCGGCCCGAGAATATCGTTCTCGATGATCGCGATATCATGCCTGGTCGCGACAGCCGCTAGCGCCTGCCGGCGTTCGCCGCTCATCAGCGCAGCCTTCGGATTGACGACCGAGGGCTGCAGAAATACCGCCCGGATCGGCCCTTTGCGACAGGCTTCGTCCAGCGCTTCCGGGATCATGCCCTCGCCATCGATCGCCAGCCCTTCCAGATGGATGCCCAGATAGGTCGAGAGCGGCACGAGCGTATGGTGGCTGATCGCCTCGGCCGCAACCGTCGATCCCGGCGGCGCGACGCTCATCAGGGCAACCGTCATGCCCGAAGTGGCACCATTGGTGAGATTGACGTTGAGCGGAGAAACATCGAGCCCGCAGAGCGATAGCCACTCGGTCGCCACCGCCCGGTGACGCGGGAACACCATGTTTGGCCGGAACGACAGGGCCGAACTCGACGGCAGGTTTTCCGAAAGCCAGCCGAAGGCCTCGCGCATTCGGTCGAGATGGATCTGCTCGCAGACGGGCTTGAGGATCGACAGGTCGATAACTTCGCCCAGCCGCTCAGGCAGATAGGGTGGCTCCGGTTCCTTGGGCTGCGTCTGGACAAAGGAGCCGCGGCCAATCTCGCCGGCAATCATGCCGCGTCGGATCAGTTCGTCATAGGCGCGGCTCACCGTCTGGATCGACAGTTTCAGGTCTTCCGCCAGCTTCCTATGCGTCGGCAACCGTTCGCCATTGGTGAGCTTGCCATCATGAATCGCACTGGCAATCTGCTCTGCAAGCGAGAGATAGGCCGGGCGGCGAAGCTGTTGCGGATCGGGGTGCCAATTTGTCATGATTTGACAGTGATAAAATTCAGGTCAATTGACAATCCAAAAATTGCATTCGCTTCGCCTTTTTCATACTCTTTGGCATGATTTTCGAATGAGGATACCTGCCCGCATGAAACTCGACGCCATCGACCTGCGTATCCTCGAAGCCGTCCAGCGCGACGGCCGCATCACCAAGGTGGCGCTGGCAGAAGAGGTCGGCCTGTCGCCCACCCCCTGCTGGATGCGCCTGAGAAAGCTCGAAAAGGCCGGAATCGTTTCGGGTTACCACGCCCGCATCGCCGTGCGCCGCGTGGCGCCGGTTGCAAGCGTCATGATGGAGGTGACGCTCGGCAATCACCGGCAAGCGGATTTCGATCGCTTCGAGCGGGCGATCGCCGGGATTCCGGAGATCGTCGCCTGCTGGTCGGTCGGCGGCGGCGTCGATTACATCCTGAAGATCATCGCAGCCGACATCGACGCCTATCAGCGGCTGGTCGACGGGCTGCTCGACCGGGAAATCGGCATTGCCCGCTATTTCACCTACATCGTCACCAAGACGGTGAAGGAGGAGACTGCGCTGCCGCTTTCGATGCTGTTGTCGGACCCCGGGACGCCGGCGAGCGAGAGCCGCGGACGATAAATGAGGCTCTAGACGATTCCTCTATCGCAACCCGAGCATTTGGACCAATCCTCTCTCATCGCCCTGCCCAACAGACCATCCATCGCTGCGAAGCTGTCAGACTCCGCCTCAATCAGATCATGAGGAGCCCGCAGATGAACGCCGTATTCGCCCGCCCCGCCTGTCACGAAGCCCTGGAGCGATTGAACGACAAGCATCTCCTGAAATCGCTTGCCTATGTCGGCGGCCGCTGGATCGCCAATAGTGCAAACCGGACTTTCGCGGTGAAGGATCCCGCCTCGTCCGTGCCGCTCGCCTGGATCGCAGCGCTCGATGCGGATGAAACCAGCCATGCCGTCAACGCAGCCGCAGCCGCCTTCCCAAAATGGCGCGCCCTGTTGCCGCAGGAACGCGCCAAAATCCTGCGCAGATGGTACGATCTGATGCTCGCTGCCAAGGACGACCTGGCTCTGATCATGACGCTGGAACAGGGAAAACCGCTGGCGGAATCCTGCGGCGAGATAGACTACGCCGCCTCGTTCATCGAGTGGTATGCCGAAGAAGGCAAGCGGCTCAACGCCGAGAGCGTCACCAGCCATCTCAAGGATGCAGAGATGATCGTCCGCCGCGAGGCACTGGGCGTCGTCGGCATCGTCACGCCCTGGAATTTCCCCTCCGCGATGGTCACACGCAAGGCTGCTGCTGCCCTTGCCGCCGGCTGCACGGTCGTCGCCCATCCCTCCTCCGAGACGCCGCTATCGGCACTGGCGCTTGCTGAACTCGGCGAGCGGGCCGGCATTCCGGCTGGCGTATTCAATGTCGTCACCGGCGACGCGGCCACGATCGTTGGCCGGATATGCGAGGACACCCGCGTCCGCGCCATCAGCTTCACCGGCTCGACTGAAGTCGGCAAACATATTGCCGGGCAGTGCGCCTCGACCATGAAACGGCTGGTGATGGAACTCGGCGGCCACGCCCCGCTGATCGTGTTCGACGACGCCGACATCGGCAAGGCAGTCGATATTGCCGTCAATGCCAAGTTTGCGACATCGGGGCAGGATTGCCTCGCCGCCAACCGCATCTTCGTGCAGCGGCCCATCCTTGAGGCGTTCAATACCGCTTTCAAGGCCCGCATCGAAGCCCTGGAAGTCGGCACGGGTCTTGAGGTGGGCGTCGAAATCGGCCCGCTGATGCATGAACGCGCCGTCGAAAAGGCCGCGGAACATGTGGCGGACGCTGTAAAACGCGGTGCGAAATGCCTGACCGGCGGCAAACGCCACGCGGCAGGGCCGCTGTTCTATACGCCGACGCTGCTCACCGATGTACCGGAAGACGCGTTGATCATGCACGAGGAAACCTTCGGTCCCGTCGCGGCCGTTACCGCATTCGATACCGAAGAGGAAGCCATCGCGCGCGCCAATACCACGGAGTATGGCCTTGTCGCTTATGTGATCACGGAAAATGGTGCACGCCAGATGCGGCTCGGCCGCGCCCTTGAATACGGCATGGTGGCGATCAACCGGGTGAAGATCACCGGCGGCCCCATTCCATTCGGCGGCTGGAAGCAGTCCGGCATCGGCCGCGAGGGCTCTCGCCATGGCCTCGAGGCGTTCACCGAACTCAAATATCTCTGCATCGACACGGCCGCCTGACGCGCGCCGACAACACAGGAATAAGGGAATCGAATTATGTCCGAACACAGCAACGAAATGACCGCCTGGGACCGCGATCACTTTTTTCACCCATCCACCCATATGGGCATGCACGCCCGCGGAGAAACCCCGACCCGGATCATCGGTAGCGGTGAAGGCGTCTACATCACCGACACGGCCGGGCGTAGCAGCCTCGATGCCTTTGCCGGGCTCTACTGCGTCAATGTGGGTTATGGCCGTCAGAAGATTTCCGATGCAATCGCCGAGCAGGCAAGGAACCTTGCCTATTACCACGCCTATGTCGGCCACGGCACGGAAGCCTCGATCACGCTCTCGAAGATGATCATCGACCGCGCACCGGCCGGCATGTCCCGTGTTTACTTCGGCCTGTCCGGTTCGGACGCCAACGAGACCAACATCAAGCTGATCTGGTACTACAACAACATTCTCGGGCGTCCCGAAAAGAAGAAGATCATTTCGCGCTGGCGCGGCTATCACGGTTCGGGCGTGATGACAGGCTCGCTCACCGGCCTCGAACTCTTCCACAATCTGTTCGACCTGCCGCGCGCGCCGGTTTTGCATACCGAAGCGCCCTATTATTTCCGCCGCGCGGATCGCTCGATGAGCGAAGAGCAGTTCTCACAGCACTGCGCCGACAAGCTGGAGGAAATGATCCTGGCGGAAGGCGCAGACACCATCGCGGCCTTCATCGGCGAGCCGATCCTCGGCACCGGCGGCATCGTCCCGCCGCCGGCCGGATACTGGCAGAAGATACAGGCCGTGCTCGAAAAATACGACATCCTGCTGGTCGCCGACGAGGTCGTCACCGGCTTCGGACGTCTTGGCTCCATGTTCGGCTCCAGCCACTATGGCATCAAGCCTGACCTGATCACCATCGCCAAGGGCCTGACCTCCGCCTACGCGCCGCTCTCCGGCTCGATCGTCTCTGACAAAATGTGGCAGGTGCTCGTACAGGGCTCCGACAAGGTGGGCGCCATCGGCCATGGTTGGACCTATTCCGCCCACCCCATCTGCGCGGCCGCGGGCGTCGCCAATCTTGAACTGGTCGATGAACTCGGTCTCGTCGAAAATGCAGGATCGACGGGGGCCTACTTCCGCGCCGAACTTGCCAAGGCCGTCGCCGGTCACAGGCACGTCGGCGACGTGCGCGGCGATGGCCTGATGGCAGCAGTCGAATTCGTCGAGGACAAGGACGACCGCAAATTCTTCGATGCTTCGAAGAAGATCGGCCCGCAGGTCTCCGCCGCCCTTCTCGAACGCGGGGTGATCGGCCGCGCCATGCCGCAAGGCGATATCCTCGGCTTCGCGCCGCCGCTTTGCCTGACCCGGGAGGAAGCTGACATCGTCGTCAAGGCAGCAGCAGGGGCAATCGAATCCATACTCGGCCGCTGAGGGGAGAGAACCGATGACCACCATCCCGAAAACGATGGCCGCCGTTCGCCTCATGGGCCACGGCGGCCTGGAAAAGCTGATCTACAGCCGCGATGTCGAGGTTCCCTCGGTGGCGCCGGGCGAGGTTCTGCTCAAGGTCAGCGCCTGCGGCATGAACAATACCGATGTCTGGGTCCGCGAAGGCGCCTATGGGACCGAGGACGACCCGACGGCTGTCTCGACCTGGCGCCGGCAGGGCAATACGCTGACATTCCCCCGCGTTCAGGGCACCGACACCATCGGCTACATCGTCGCTGTCGGACAGGGCATTGACAAAGCCCGGATCGGCGAGCGGATCATGGTCGATTTCTCGATCTACAATCGCGACGACGACAGCCTCGCCGACATCGATTATATGGGCCACGGCCGCGATGGCGGCTATGCCGAATACATGGCGCTTCCGGCTGAAAATGCCCATGTCGTTGCCACCGACATGACCGACATCGAGCTCGCCACCTTCTGCTGCGCCTACCTAACAGGCGAACGCATGCTGGAGCGGGCACGGCTTGCGGCCGGCGAGACCGTCCTGGTCACCGGCGCCTCCGGCGGGGTCGGCTCGGGCATCATCCAGCTCGCGCGCGCGCGCGGCGCCATTCCGATCGCCGTGACCGCACCCGGCAAGGAACAGGCGATGCTGGATATCGGCGCAGAAGCCGTGGCGACGCGGGGCGATGGCGATCTCGTCGAAGCGGTATACAAGGCCGCGAGTGGACGGCCGATCGACGTCGTTGCCGATCTCGTCGGCGGGGCAATGTTCAACGATCTTCTGAAAATTCTACGCCCGGAAGGCCGCTATACGACGGCAGGAGCGATCGCCGGCCCCGTCGTCCAGCTCGATCTTCGAACCATGTATCTGAAGCAGCTCGAACTGCATGGATCGAGCCAGGGAAGCCGCGCAGATTTCCGTCGGCTGGTGCGCTATATCGAGGAAAGGAAAATCCGCCCACTCGTCGGCGGCGTCTATCCGCTATCGGAGTTCCACCGCGCCCAGGCGGATTTCATGCAGAAAGGTTTCGTCGGCAAACTGGTCATAGTTCCTGATTGAATTGCTGGTGACTTTTGTTCGTCCATTGTCGTCAGCGTCGATCCACCGAGACATAGGCGAAGCTACAGCGGGGAACAAACCATCGCGAACGGCCGTTTTAGCAGATCGTCATGTCAAACGGAGGATGACCCGATGGGAGTCGAACAAGCCCCCACCAAAAAAGGCAGGGATGCCGCGGAAGGACTGCGGAAAAGCACTGCCAAGGAAGAAAAGAAGATCGAGGCTCAAAAGGGGTCGGATCTCGCCAAAGGTCCGGAGCGTTTTGAAGAGCGCTCAAAAAGTTCTGATGGCAAGAGCGCCGGGGCAAAGCAGTGAATAGCCCCGGGCGTCTACGAAACTCTGGGCTGTTCACTAGCAAGGCTCGGCCGCCTGTTTTAATGGCTCGCAGATAGATCGTGCGCATATGAGTTCTAGCCGTTTCGTAGGTGATTGCTCATCTCTCCGCAGTTTAGCGCCAAAACCTTCCGCGATGAGCAGCGCAATTCCGGCCGGGCTGTTTAAGGGGGCGGTTCCGGTTGGGGGCGACATGAACCTCTAAGGATTGAGAATTCGTTGGCTAGCCAGCGAGGCTTATGTGCGGAAGGCCTCGATTGGAGGTAGGATTCCGTATCGATGTTCGCCCCACAAACCACGATGCCAATGCGCTTGCCGGCTATCCTCTGACGCAATGGGTCGGCGGCCCCGGCAAGAGCTGGGCGGTTTTCGCCCCGCAGCGTTCAGCGCTGCAAGGCGGGCTCTTCTGTCCCACGAAGGCGCATCTGCGCGACCTCCGCGACGACCGAAAGCGCCAGCGAACCGGCGTCCCGCGCCTTGTCGAACAGGCCAATCGGCGCCTTGATGCGGGCAATATCGGCCTCACCGTGACCACGCCGACTGAGCGCCTCGCAGCGCTTCGCATGGGTGCGGCGGCTGCCGAGGGCGCCGATATAGAAAGCGGACGAGGCGAGCGCGGCATCAAAGAGCGGCAATTCGCGGTCAATATCGTGGAAGAGCAGCGCGACGGCGGTGTCGGCATCGAGCTGGTCGGGCGATGGTGTCTGGCCACGCTCGATGACAACGACCTCATAACCGGAGGCGATCGCGACACGCGCCACCGCACCGGCTTCCATGGGCGTACCGGCAAGCAGCAGGCGCGGCTTTGGGCGGTAGGCGCGCACGAACGAGTCGCCCTCCCAGCCACTGGCGCCCTCGCCGGGCGCGAAGGAAAGGACCTGCGTGCCGGGATGGTAGCGGAGGCGCACTGGAGCACGGCGTGCGAGAGCCGTCAGCGCGCGGCGAAGCACGAGGGCATCGCGCAGAACGTGGATGGCGAGCGTGATGCCTCCACCGCAGGGCAGCACGATGTCGAAAAAGGGTGAGCCTTCGCCGAGGCGGAGATTGCGGTCCATGCCCTTCTCAAGGGCGATCACCGCTTCGGCGGCGACGGCTGCCTCGGTGCAGCCGCCGGAGACGAAGCCGCAATAGAGGCCGTCGCCGCGTACTGCCATCTGCGCGCCGATTGCGCGGGCCGCGCCGCCGCGGATTTCCACGAGCGTAACGAGGGCGGCGGCGTGGCCTTCTTCCAGCACATCGGCGGCGAAGGCGAGAATGTCGGTCGCATCGTCCGAGAGGAAGGCGGCGCGGGGCGCGGGCGCGAGTGTTTCCGGGTCGGGCGCGATGCGGGCGGTCATGTCATTCCCCTCCTTGCGTTCCCTGCCAGCGGTGCACGATGCCGGGATCGAGGTCGAAAAGATCGAGCACGCGGCCAACCGTGTGGTCGACCATCTCCTCCAGGCTCTGCGGCTTGGCATAGAAGGCCGGCACGGGCGGATAGATGATGCCGCCCATTTCAGTGACCTGCGCCATGTTTCGGATATGGCCGAGATGCAGCGGCGTCTCTCGCAGCATCAGCACAAGCCGGCGACGCTCCTTCAGCACCACGTCGGCGGCGCGGGAAAGCAGGTTGTCCGTCGTACCCGTGGCGATCTCGGCCATGGTTTTCACCGAACAGGGGGCGACGATCATGCCGAGCGTCTTGTAGGAGCCCGAGGAACAGACCGCGCCGATATCCTTGTTGGAATGCGTTGTCGTCGCCAGCGCTTCCAGGTCCTGTTTCGTAAAATCCGCCTCGGCCGCGAGCGTGATGCAGGCAGCGCGCGACATGATCAGGTGCGTCTCGATCTCGAGGTCGCGCAGCACTTCGAGGATGCGCTTGCCGTAGACCACGCCGGAAGCGCCCGAAATGCCGACGATCATGCGTCTTGGCCGCGTCGTCATGACCTATTCCACACTTTTGAGGAGTGCGGCGGCGCGGGTCGACGCCTCGTCGCTGATGCGGGCGCGAACGCCATGGAAATTCGGCCCGCGCGTCGCATCGAGACCCATGCGGGAGGTCGTACCGATGCCGCTTGCCGAGGGGTCGAGTGCATTGCCAGGCAGGCCCTCGATGATGACGACGTCCTTGTGCGGTTGGAAATGGGTGGCGAGCGCCCAGAGCACTTCGCTGTCACGGGTGATATCGACATCGGCATCCACCACGACGACGGTCTTGAGGTACTGGTCCCAGCCGAGCAGACCCAGCATCACCTGCCGCGCCTCGCCCTCGCGCGTCTGGTTCATCGCGATATAGGCGTGGAAATGGGTGCCGGAGGACGGGTAGTGCACGGCGGTGATCGAGGGGAAGCGCGCCTTCAGCTTCTCCACCACTTCCGCTTCGCGCGGCACGCGACCGAGGTTCAGGTGTTCGGCCGAATTGCCGCCCGCCACGGAAACGAGCATCGCATCACGCCGGCGCATAACGGTTTCGACGGTGAAGAGGTTGTTGGTCGAGCGGTCGGAGGAATAGCCGGTGAACTCGCCGAACGGCCCCTCCTCCACATGCGCCTCGGCATCCAGCACGCCTTCCAGCACGATCTCGGCATGAGCCGGAACGCGGATGCCGTATTTCGGCGTGCGCACGACCTGCAAGGGCTCGCCCATCAAGCCGCCGGCGACATCGCGCTCGTCCTCGCCGAAGGCAAGGCGGGCGGAGGCGGCGATCATGAAGAGCGGATGGCCGCCGATGACCATGGCGACCGGCATCGGCTCACCCTTCTCCTTCGCCATGTTCATCAGGCGCCAGAGATGGCCGCGCGAATGCAGCGAGGTGGCGAGCGAATTCTTCGAGTGGATCATCGCGCGGTGATAACTGAGATTGCCGGCGCCGGTTTCCGGGTGCTCGCCGATGATGATGCCGCTGGTGATGTATTTCGCGCGGTCGGTGTCGAAGTGCTTCAGCATCGGCAGCGCGTGCAGATCGACCGCGTCGCCGGAAATGATTTCTTCCGTGATCGGGCCGCGTTCCAGAAGTTCCGGTGTGTACGGATGGTTGGAGCGGGCTTGGTAGGCCTCGTGCAGCTTGTCGGCGGTGGAGCCGAGAAGGCGGGCGATGCGATCGCGCGAGGCAAAGATGTTGCAGACGACTTCAGCGCCGATGCCGCCGACATTCTTGAGATGCAGCATCGGATGCTGGCCCTTGTCGGCAAGGTTCCAGATCAGCGCCGTCGCGTCCTGATCGTCCGAGACCGGCCGGTCGATGGTGATAACGTCCTCGGGATGCTCCGCCCGGTAGTCGGCCAGGAAGCGGCGGACGTCTTGCTTGTGGTACTGGGTCATATCTCGGCCTCGGTGCTGCAGGTGGGTAGCGGCGCCCTGAAGGGCGCCGCCGTGTTCAAATCAAGCGAATTCCAGATGCCTGCCGGTGGCACGATCGACGCCGGCATATGAGTCCGTGAGGCGCGCCCGGGCGTCCTTCAGATCGCGCGGCGGCGGTGACGGGTCGATGCCGACGAGCTTGGCGATGTTGTTGCCGAGATAGCCTTCCAGATCGTCCTCGGAGAGGTTGATGCCGTGCGGCGGATCCTTGCAGAGCACTTCCAGTTCGCGCAGCCACATACCCGGATCGTTCGGCGGGCTGTCCGTGCCGAAGACGATCTTGTTCTTCGGCAGCTGCTGGGCGAACTCCACGATGCGCGACTGGAAGCACCAGCCGGATTCGCAGTAGACGTTCGGCGTGTCCATCGCCATCCAGAAGGATTCGAACGAGTAGTTGCCGCCCGTCTGGATGCCGAAATGGCCGATGATGAAATTGACCATCGGGAATTCGCGGATGATCGGGTAGAACATCGTCGGGATGGTGTAGGGGCCGTCGCCAGTGTGGATGAGCACCACCACGCCGAGTTCGGCGCACTTCTTCATCGCCGGACGCAGCCAGTCGAGTGCGCGGTCGGGACGATAACCGTGCATGTTGGCGTGCAGCTTCAGCATCTTGAAGCCGTATTCCTTGACATGGAATTCCAGCTCCGCCGCGCCGTTTTCAGGTCCCCAGCGCGGGTTGTAGTTGAAGTTGCCGATGAAGCGGTCCGGGTACGTCTGGCAAAGCTCGGCGCAATAGGCCATGTAGTCGCGAATGCCGTCGCGGCCCTTGCGGTTGCCGTCGCGGTAGCCGGTGTTGCCCGGCGGCGGCTGGATGAAGCCCATGTCGATCCGGCGCGGCTTGCCGTTGATCATGTAGGGGCCGTCCATCAGCTTGAGCATGCGCTCGCCCGTGAAGGGCGAACCCGTATGACGCCAGGCCTCGTCCACGAGGTTGGTCGGGTGAAGATGGGTATCGATGATCATTGTTCACTCCGTTCAATTTTACGCGGCGAGCGAGACGCCGTGCTGGCGCAGATACGCCTCGGCTTCCTCGACGCTGGCCGGTGGCTTGGTCGGCTCGAGGCCGATCATGCGGGCGGTGTTGTTGCCCAGGTAATCTTCAAGCGTATCCTCATCGAGGTTGAGACCCTGCGGCGGCTCGTGGCAAAGGACCTCCAGAAGGTTGATCCACATGCCCGGCTCGTTCGGCGGCGTATCGGAGCCGAAGAGGATCTTGTGCTTGGGCAGCACCTTGGCGAATTCGACGATGCGCGACTGGAGGCACCAGCCGGATTCGACGTAGACGCTCGGCGTGTCGAGCGCCATCTGCATCGGCTCGAACACGTAGACGCCACCGGTCTGCACGCCGAAATGCGCCAGGATGAAGTTCACTTCCGGGAACTCGCGGATGATCGGGTAGAACTCGGTGGGGATCGAGTACGGACCGTCGCCGGTATGTACCTTCACCATCAGGCCGAGATCGGCGCATTTCTTCAGGGCCGGACGCAGCCAGTCGAGCGCGCGGTCGGGGCGGTAGGCGTGCATGTTCGCCTGCAGCTGCACCATCTTGAAATCGAATTCCTTGGCGTAGCGTTCGATTTCTTCGGCGCCGTTCTGCGTGCCGTAGCGCGGGTTGTAGACGAAGCAGCCGAGGAAACGGTCTGGATGCTCGGTCACCATCTTTTCCGTATAGGCCATGTACTGGCGGATGGCGGCCTTGCCTTCCAGGTCCATGACTTCATGGGTGTAAATGGTGTTGCCCTGCGGCGGCTGGATGAAAGCCTTGTCGATGCGCCGCGGCTTGCCGTTCACATAGTACGGGCCATCCATCATTTTCAGCAGCTTGTCGCCGGTGAACGGCGGCCCGTCATGGCGCCAAGCCAGATCCACCAGGTCGGTGGGGTAGCAGCTTAGGTCAATTATCATTGCGTTCTCCTGTCATAGAGGGTCCGGTCGATGCGGGACCGCGCATGGAAAGCCATGCCGACCGAAGCCGAGCGTAAATTCGCGATCTCAGGGAATGCCGATGACGGGGAAGGAAAGCTGGCAAGGCGGCCACAGAGCAGCTTCAACCAACAGGTGTTTCCTTTCGCAGTAAGCATCGACATCACGGCCTCATCTTCCAACAGACGATGAGCAATTGTCGGTGCTTCTACTCAGTGTCAAAAGAACCATATGCAGGCCGGAATGTCAACAATGTTTTTTAGTTAAGTATCTATTTTTAAAACGTTATTTCTAGAAAACGGCAGCGGCCGCCCGCGCAGGAAGGCACGCGGGCGGTTCCGGACAGAGGGACTTTTGCAGGCGGTGCGCCGCGGGAGAAGCGCCGCTAGGCCGCCAGGCATGCGCGCAAGTTTCTGTCTATGCCGTCACGGTCGAGATTGCGGCCGATGAAGACGAATTTCGACTTCCGCGTGTCCTCGCCCCAGCTGTGGTCCGGGCGGAAATCGACCAGCTTGTGTACCGCCTGGAGAACGAAGAAGCGGTGGTCATTTGCGACCGAAACGATCCCCTTGGTGCGGAAGATATCATCGCCGCGTTCGCCGAGATAATCCTTCAGGAAGGTGGAGAGCTTCTCGCCGTCGAAGGATTCCGGATAGACGAAGGAATGGGATTTCACCGTCGCGTCGTGTCGATGCGGCCGAAGGGCGGTCTTCTGGGCATGCCCGTGGCCATGGTCATGGTGGTGGTGCGCATGGTCATGGTCCGGATGGTCGCAGGCGGGGTCGTGGCAAATCCCGTGGTGGTGGTGGTGCACGTCCTGGTCGTCATCCATGTCGATGTCGAGGATTTCCGCCCGCTCACGCACATAGGACGGCCGGAAGCCGTTGACGCCAAGGATGTTGGAGAGATCGACGACCCCATAGCTGGAACGCAGGATCGGAGCCGTCTGGTTGAGCTTGCGCAGCGAGCTCTCCAGCGAGCCGAGCGCCTCTTCGCCCGCAAGGTCGATCTTGTTGACGATGATGCGGTCGGCCGCAACGATCTGGTTGACCGCCTGGTTGTCGCTGCCGTCCAGCACCGGGTCGTAGAGGTGCTGGTCGATGTGTTTGGCATCGACAAGCGTCACCACGGCGTCCAGCTCCACCTCTTCCGCCACGCTGCGGTCGACGAAGAAGGCGGTGGCAACGGGTGTTGGGTCCGCAAGGCCGGAGGTCTCGACGATGATGTGGTCGAACTTGTCCTTGTGGCTCAAGAGCTTTTTCATCACGTCGATGAGGTCGTTGCGCACGTCGACGAAGCAGCAGATGCAACCGTTCTGCATCTGGAAGATTTCCTCGTCCGAGGCGAGAACAAGGTCGCTGTCGACGTCCACCTCGCCGAACTCGTTCTCGATCACCGCGATGCGGTGGCCGTGGCGTTCGGTGAGGATGTAGTTGAGCAGGGTCGTCTTTCCCGATCCCAGGAACCCGGTAAGGATCGTGATCGGGAGCTTCTGCTGGCTCGCAGGTTCGATATGCATGTTCATGCGTCCTTCTCCCTCAAGGCTTTCAGAATGTCTTCCGGGGTGATCGGATAGTGGTGGAAACGCACGCCGATGGCGTCGTATATGGCATTGGCGATGGAGGGGCCGATGGCGATGATCGGGTCCTCGCCGACACCCTTGGCGCCCCAGGGTCCGCCCGGATCGGGCGCGGCTTCGAGGATGACCGTCTCGATGTCCGGCATGTCCATGGAGAGCGGCATCTTGTAGTCGACGAGGCCGGCGTTGAGGGAACGGCCGGTCTTCTTGTCGATCACGTAGTCCTCGGTCAGCGTGTGGCCGATGCCCTGCTGGATGCCGCCTTCGATCTGGCCTTGCGCCGCGATCGGGTGGATGACCCGGCCGATATCGTGCACCGGTACGACGCGCTTGACCTCGACGATGCCGGTTTCCGTGTCAACGTCCACTTCAGTGAAGTGCGCGGCGAAAGAATATGATTTCGTCGGCTCATAGGTGCCGTTCGCCACGATGTTGGCAGCGGGAATGCCGCGCGAGGGTCCCATCGCCTCGGCCACCGTCATGCAGCGGTCCGTTTCGGCGACGACGAAGACCTTGCCTTCCGAAAGGTCGATCTCGCCCGGCGAGACCTGCAGTTTCATCGCGGCGCGTTCGAGTACAGCAGCACGCACCTTGCCGGCGGCCATCTTGGCGGCGGTGCCAACGAGGTAGGTCGTGTGGCTGGCGAAGGCGCCGATATCCCACGGCACCACGTCCGTATCGCCGTGGACGGTGCCGACATCCTCGAAGCGGACGCCCAATTCTTCGGCGACGATCTGCGCCAGCGCGGTATGCGCGCCGGTACCAAGGCCGGCGGCACCCGTCAGCAGCGTCACCGTACCGTCCTCGTTGACCTTCACGGTGGCATTGCCCTGCTCCTTGATGCCCGGATAGGCGGAGGAACCGTGCATTTCACAGCCGATCCCCCAGCCCTTGCGGATATGAGGATGCTTCGGGTCCGGCGTCCGGTCGCGCTCTCGCAGCGCCTTCCAGCCGATTTTCTCGACGCCGTGCTGTATGCAGATCTCCAGCCCGTGCCCGAGGATCGGGTGGCCGGACGGCGCGATGTCGCCGGCGCGCACAACGTTCTTCAGCTTCAGTTCCGCCGGGTCCATGCCGAGCCGTTCGGCCGCCTCGTCCATCTGGATGTCGAGCGCGTAGTAGCTCTGCACCACCCCATAGCCGCGGAAAGCACCGTTGATCGGCGTGTTGGTGTAGACGCAGCGGCCTTCCAGCCGCACGTTCTCGCAGCGATAGAGCGAGGTGGCGGCGGTCGTGCCGACGATGGTGACGCCCGGGCCGTGCGAACCGTAGGCGCCGGAGTCGTAGACGAGCTTCATGTCACGGGCGACGAGGGTGCCGTCGTTCTTGAAGCCCTGCTTGAGCCAGATCTTGCACGGGTGGCGCGAGCGGCCGGCGACGAACGTCTCATGGCGGGTGAACTCCATCTTCACCGGCCGACGCGTCTCTTTCGCAAGCAGCGCGCACAGGAATTCATGCTGGAAACAATCCTGCTTGGCGCCGAAGCCGCCGCCCATGTGATCGACGAGCACGCGCACCTTCGTGAGCGGCAGACCGAGCACTTCAGCCAGGATGCCGCGCACCATGAAGGAGGACTGCGTCGAGGTCCAGAAGGTGAGCTTGTTGGAGCCGTCCCAGTCCGCGATGCAGACATTCGGCTCCATGTAGGCCGGATGCGGCCGCCCGCCGGAGAAGGTGCCTTCGAGCACGAAATCCGCCAAAGCAAAGCCCGCCTCGACATCGCCGCGGTTGACGCGCACGGGGTCGAGCACCAGGTTGCCGCCCGGCCCGACATCGTGGATCAGTGGCGCGCCGGGCTGCGCTGCATCTTCCGGCTCGATGACAGCCGGCAAGGGCTCGTATTCGACTTCGATCAGATCCAGCGCCTCGTCGGCGATCTCCTCGCTGATGGCGGCGACGGCGGCGACACCTTCACCCCAGAAACGCACCTTGTCGTCGAGGATATACTGGTCCTTGGTGCAGGAGGCCGAACGCGGGTGCGGCGAGCCGTAGTGCAGCACGCGCGGCACGTTCTCATGGGTCAGCACCGCCTTGACGCCGGGATAGGCGAGCGCCCTGCTGACATCGATGCTCTTGATGCGGGCGTGGGCGATGGCCGCACGCTTGATCTTGCCATGCAGCGTGCCGGTCAGCTTGACGTCGCCGGTATACTGCGCCTCGCCCGTCACCTTTTCGAGCACGTCGTCGCGACGAACGCTCTTGCCGACGATCTTGAAGTCACGCTTTTCGATTGGGGTCGTCATGTTCATGATCTTGCAGCCTCCATCTCGCGCGCGGCGGATTTGATCGCGTCGAAAATCTTGGTGTAGCCGGTGCAGCGGCAGATATTGCCGCTGAGGCCGAAGCGGATGTCCTCGTCGGTGGGGCGCGGATTGTCGTCGAGCAGCTTCTTGGCCATCATCAGGATGCCCGGCGTGCAGAAGCCGCATTGCGAGGCGCCGTGCCGCATGAAGGCATCCTGCAGCGGATGCAGCGTATCGACGCCCGGCTGCAGCCCTTCGATGGTCTCGACCGAGCGGCCTTCCGCCTCGACGGCGAGCATCAGACAGGCATTGACCGGCTCGCCATCGACGAGAACGGTGCAGGCGCCGCAATCGCCAACGTCGCAGCCCTTCTTGGTGCCGGTGAGGCCGACATCGTCGCGCAGCGCGTCGAGCAGCGAGCGGCAGGTCTCGACCGCCATGTCGCGTGGCTCGCCATTTATGGTGAGTTCGACGATCCGTTTCATGCGAATGCCTCCAATGCCTGTTTGATGGCGCGGCCCGTGAGCACGCCGACCATGTCGCGGCGGTAATCGGCGCTGGCGCGCACGTTGCTGATCGGCGTGCACTCCTCCATCGCCTTGTCTGCAGCGCTCTTGACCGTCACCGCATCAAGCGTCGTGCCGCGCAGCATGGCCTCCGCCTCGGGCGCGCGCAGGACGGTCGCGCCGACCGCGCCGAGCGCGATGCGGATGTCGTTGCACACGCCGTCCTCCATGG
The DNA here is from genome assembly GCF_025847205.1 of Pararhizobium sp. YC-54. Lineage (GTDB taxonomy): Bacteria > Pseudomonadota > Alphaproteobacteria > Rhizobiales > Rhizobiaceae > Pararhizobium. The sequence goes on from NZ_JAOYTH010000008.1 coordinate 103,982, forward strand.
TGAGGCTGACGGCGACGCCGACGGTGGAGAGCTCCATCGCCTTGCGGCGGCCGTGTTTGATATACGCCTTGCCGGTGTTGTCGCCGGCCGGCGGCACGGTGATGCCCGTAACGATCTCACCCTTGGCGAGCACGCTCTTGCCCGGGCCGGTGAAGAATTCGGCGAGCGGGATAACCCGCATGTTGGTGCGGCTGTAGATATGCACGAAGGCGCCGTCGGCAATCAGTGGCGGGATCGTGTCCGCCGAGGGCGAGGCGCGACAAATATTGCCGACGACGGTGGCGCGGTTGCGCACCTGGATGGAACCGAGCGAGGCGAAGGCCGCGCGCAGGTTCGGATAGCGCTGGCGCACCAGCGGCAGGCGCTCCAGGCGACCGACGGTCACCAGCGCGCCAAAAGTCAGGCCACGGGTTTCGTCATAGGTGATGTCGGAGAGGCCGGGGATCTGCTTGACGTCGATGACGTTGCGCACGCGGCGCAGCCGCTCGCGGATTTCGACCAGAAGGTCCGTGCCGCCGGCGAACAGGAAGCTGTCGTCGCCAAGATCGGTGAGAAGGCGGGATGCCTCCTCCAGCGTCTCGGCCCGATGGTATTCAAAGCGTCTCATGTCGGATCCTCTTGGGTCAGGGGCTCCGGCGGCGCAGGGCCGCCGGATGAGTTTGCTCTTCAGGCGGCATCGAGGGCGGGAGCGCCGCTCTCGAGGCTGGTTTCGTCCGTCTCTTTCGCGGGAACGCCGTTGAAGAGGATGTTGAGAAGCGCTGCCGCGAAGGTGCCGACGAGCACACCGCTGTGCAGGAACTTTTCCAGTGCTGCGGGCAGCTGGTCGAAGATGTTCTCCGCCACCACGGGCACCATGGCGAGGCCGACGCTGACGGCGACGATGTAGAGGTTGCGCCGGTTCGCGGCGAAATCCACCTTCGACAGGATCTTCACGCCCGTCGCCGAGACCATGCCAAACATCACGATGGCTGCACCGCCGACGACGTAGCTCGGGATGGATGCGCTGACGAAGGCGACCTTCGGCAACAGCCCGAGCAGGATCAGGATGGCGCCGCCCGCCGCGACCACCCAGCGGCTGAGCACGCCGGTGATCTGGAGCAGGCCGACATTCTGCGCATAGGTCGTGTAGGTGAAGGTGTTGAGCAGGCCGCCGATGATGTTGCCGACGCCATCGGTGCGAAGGCCGCGCGCGAGATCGCGTTGGGAAATCTTGCGCCCTGCCATGTCGCCGACCGCCAGGAACTGCCCGGTCGATTCGATCATCATGACCGTCATGACCGCACACAGAGACAGGATCGACCAGAACTCGAAGACCGGCCAGCCGAAGGCGAGCGGGTGGATGATGCGCACCCAGTCGGCATCCGCCACGCCGTGGAAGTCCACCTTGCCGGCGACGATGGCGATGGCGAAGCCGATACCGATGCCGATCAGCACCGCGAGATTGGACAGGAAGCCTTTCAGGACGCGGGTCAACAGCAGGATCGACAGCAGAACGATGGCCGCGACGGCGAGTGCGAAGGGTGCGCCGTAGGCGGGATTCGGGATCATGCCCTCGGGGCTCCGGATCATCGGCTGGCCGCCCGCCGCCCAGTTCACACCGACGCGCATCAGCGACAGGCCGATGACCAGCATGACCGTGCCGGTGACAACAGGCGGGAAGAAGCGCACCCAGCGTCCGAAGAAGGGCGCAGCCAGGATGGTGAACACCCCGGAACCGATGACGGCCCCGATGACGCCGGGCATGCCGAGGTCCGGATTGGTGCCCGTTGCGATGATCGACGGCACGGCGGTGAACGAAATGCCCATCATGATCGGCAGGCGAACGCCGATGTTCCAGATGCCGAGCGACTGGATGATGGTGACGATGCCGCAACAGAACAGATCCGCGCTGACGAGCATCGCGATCTGTTCCTTGGGCAGGTGCAGCGCACTGCCGACGATGAGTGGCACCGCGACCGCACCGGCATACATGACAAGAACGTGTTGCAGACCCAGAGCGAAAAGGCTCGGGAACGGGTACATCTTCTCGACGGGATCCGTCGTATCAGGATTGGACATTCGCTTTCCTCCCAGCGAACAGATTCCGGCGCGGTGGGGGCATCTTGGCCTCTTAGGTTTATCACCGCACGCCGTACAAGGGGGATCATGCTTCTGGTCAAATCAGTAAACAATCGGCATAATTATATTTATTCATCCAGTTATTGAATGAATGGGGCACCATGGATATCACGCTGAAACAGCTTCGCGCCTTCGTCACCGTCGCCAATCTCGGGCAGTTCACGCTGGCCGCCGACAAGCTCGGCTCGTCGCAGTCGGCGGTCAGCACCTTGGTGCGGCAGCTGGAGACGAACCTGAACCTGCGCCTTTTCGACCGGCACACGCGGCTCCTGCGCTTGACCCAGGCCGGCATGGACATCCTGCCGATCGCGGCACGCGCCGTCGCCGATATCGAGGGCATGGTTGAAAGCTCGCGGGAGCTGAATGCGCTACGGCGCGGCAAGGTCACCATCGCGGCCGGCACGGTTCAGGCGGCGCTGATGCTGCCGCAGCTCGTGCACGGCTTCACGAAGCTGTATCCGGAGATTGCGGTCGAGCTGCACGACGTCGCGGAAAAAACCGTGCTGGAGCAGGTCGCCAACGGCTCGGTGGATCTCGGCATCGGCACGGTGCCGGAGGACGACACCGAACTGATGGGCACACGGCTCGCCACCGACGAATTCCTGGTGGTGCTCCATGCCGAGGACCCGCTGGTCAAACTTTCCGAGCTGCGCTGGACCGATCTTGCCGACCGAAAGCTGATCGGCCCGCAGCGTGGTAACCCCATCCGCGACCGGCTGGAGAACGAGCTGGCGCGCAACGGCATCGTCCTGCCGCTCGACAAGGCCATGCAGGAAGTGGCGCTGCCGCTGACGATCATCGGCATGGTCGAAGCGGGCCTTGGCGTGGCGATCATGACCTCGGCGGTCGTGCGGCTGGCGACCTCCATGGGCCTCACCGTGCGCACGCCGACCGAGCCGCACATCAAGCGCGAGGTCAGCGTGATCCAGAAACGGACGCGATCGCTTTCGCCCGCCGCTCGGCGCTTCCGCGATTTCCTCCTCAAATCCGTGCATTGACCGCGCAAAAAAATCGGGGCTAACTAATGGCGCTGCTGGACTGCGCGGTGCGCGGGCAGGCAGGGCGCAGCGAGCCTCCTTGGCTTTTGCTGTGCGCGGCACCGGTACGGACCGGCGGCCGCCGCTCCCAGCCAAACCAGACCAGGAGCACCCATGGCTCACTCCCTGAAAGACCGCGCCGAACATCCGGAAAACGCTCTGCCAAACCGCCCCGACCTCTCCGGCGATGTCATCCGCGCCGCGAAGGAAGACCTTGCCGCCTGTTTCCGCATGGCGGCGCGCAACGGCTTCGAGGAAGGTGTCTGCAACCACTTTTCGGCGGTCGTGCCGGGACATGACGATCTCTTCATCGTCAACCCCTACGGCTATGCCTTCCGCGAGCTGACGGCCTCAAAACTCCTCGTCTGCGATTTCAACGGCACCGTCATCGACGGCGCGGGCGAGCCGGAAGCCACCGCTTTCTATATCCATGCCGAAATCCACCGGCGCCTGCCGCGCGCCAGGGTCGCCTTCCACACGCACATGCCCTATGCGACCGCGCTCTCCATGACGGACGGCCCGCCGCTGATCTGGGCGGGGCAGACCGCACTGAAATTCTATGGCCGCACCGCCGTGGACGAAAACTACAACGGCCTGGCGCTCGATCATCGCGAAGGGGCGCGCATTGCCGGGACGGTCGGCGATGCAGACATCCTGTTCATGAAACATCACGGCGTGCTGGTGCTGGCACCAACCATCGCCGAGGCCTGGGACGATCTCTATTATCTCGAGAGGGCGGCGGAAGTGCAGGTGCTTGCCATGTCCACCGGCCGCAACGTCTCCCCCGTCGATCCGGTCATCGCGGAGGCTGCCTATCGGCAGATGCGCGAGGGCGACGCGGATTCCGCCCGCGCCCACCTTACCGCCATCCGCCGGCAACTCGACGCGGAAGAACCACAATACCGGCACTGAACAGCCGCAATAGTCCATGCCGCCAGACCACCCGGCGGCGTGGAAAGGCGGCGGCCGCCGTCGTTTCGATTATTACGATTCATTCATCAAACAATTGAAATAATGAATTTGTTTTAATTAATGGCGCGTGCTTAGTTTTGTCTCACAACAAAAAGGTGGGGACGAATGGTAAGGGACAATCCAACTGCGTCACTCGTAAACCTGGCCTCCGGTCAGTCCTTTGCGCTCACTGGCGGAACCGTCATCCATGACGACGGCTCGCAATCGATCAGTGACATCCTCGTCGGGGCGAACGGGCGCATCATCGCCGTCGAGCCCCTCCTCGACACCACATCCTGCGGCGCCTGTGTCGATATCGCCGGCATGCTCGTCTCGCCCGGTTTCCTCGATGCGCACCAGCATCTCGACAAGACGGGCGTGCTGCGCTTCACCCCCAATCCGTCCGGCACGCTCCAGGGCGCCCGCGAGGCTTTCGCCAAATATGCCCGCACCGCGGGCCCGGACGACATTCACAAGCGGGCGACGCGCACCATCGGGCGATGTCTTTCCCGCGGCACGACGGCCATCCGCAGCCATATCAACGTCGACAAGGATGCCGGCTTCCACGGCATCGAGACGCTGGCGAGCATCCGCGATAATGCGAAGGACCGCATCACGCTTCAGCTCGTCGCCTTCATGACGCCGCATCCCGGCCAGGACTTCGAGTGGCTGGGCAAGAACATCGACGGCGCGGTGGCGCTCGCCGACGCCGTTGGCGGAACGCCCGCCGTGTCCGAAGACCCGCCGCGCTATCTCGACACCCTGTTCTCCGCTGCGGTCAAGGCCGGCAAGCCGGTGGACCTGCATCTCGACGAACACCTCAATGCCGGCGTGCACCTGCTGGATGCCGCCCTCGACCGGGTCGAGCGCTTCGGCATGCAGGGACGCACCGTATTCAGCCATGTCTCCGTGCTGAGCGCCCTGCCCCGCCCCGATTTCCAGCGCATCGCCGAGCGCATCCTCGCCCTCGATGTCGGCGTCGTGACGCTTCCGGCGGCGAACCTCTACCTGCAAGGCCGCGACTACGAGATGCTGCCGCCGCGGGGCCTGACGCGGGTCGCCGAGTTGCACCGGGCCGGCATTACCATCGCCACGGCCTCGGACAACATCCAGGACCCGTTCGTACCGACCGGCTCCGGCGACATGCTGGAGATCGCCCGGTGGACGCTGCTCGCCGGACATCTGCGCGGCGACGAGCTTGCCGCCGCCCACCGCATGATCACCATGGCGCCAGCCCGCCTGATGGGCCTCGGCAAGAACTACGGACTCCGCGCCGGTGCCCGCGCCGATTTCGTTGTCACCGACTGCATCGATACCGACACGCTGGTTGCCGGCGGACCGGACCGTGCCTTCGTCTTCTCGAAGGGACGCCTCGTCTCGGACACCGCGACTACCCTCACCCGTGTCGAGGAAAGTCGCATGACGGAGGACGCATAACAAAACGCGACTCCGGGGGATTGAACTGCAATCTAATGGGAGGAATGAAATGAAGAAGACCGCACTTTCGCGTCGTTCACTGCTTGCGTCTGCTCTCGGGCTGACATTGGCCGGAATGATCTGGCCGGACCTGGCCCTGGCCGAAGACTTCAAGATGGGCCTTCTCGTGCCCGGTAGCGTTTCGGAAGAGGGATGGAACCGGATCGGCTACAATGCGCTGAAGGGCGTGGAGGACCAGCTCGACGCCAAGATCAGCTATGTCGAACTGCAACAGAACCCGGCATCCTTCGAAAAAGCCTTCCGCGACTATGCCAGCCAGGGCTACAAGGTGATCCTTGGCCACGGCTTTGAATTCCAGGACGCCGCACTCGAAGTCGCGCTCGACTATCCGGACACCTACTTCCTGATTTCGTCGAGCAGCATTCACGAAGGCAACGTCATCGGCCTCAACACCGATACCAGCCAGCCCTTCTACCTGATGGGCGTCATCGCGGCGAAGATGGGCAAGAAGGCCGGTCTCGTCGGCGGCATGGAAATCCCGCCGATCCAGCAGGCTTTCGCCGGCTTCAAGAACGGCGCGAAGAGCGTCAATCCCGACTTCCCGATCAGCGAGGCCTATATCGGCAATTTCACCGATACGACGGCCGCCAAGGAAGCAGCACTCAGCATGATCTCGCAGGGTGCCGATTTCGTCGTGCCGAATGCCTCGGGCGCCACCGTCGGCGGCTATCAGGCGATCGCCGAATCCGGGCCGGACGTGCGCTCCTTCTCGATCTTCAGCGACTTCACCCCGGTCGCGCCCAACAACATTCTCGGCCTCTATGTCGCCGATTATGCGCAGGGCGTGGTGGAGGTGGTACGCTCGATCAAGGATGGCAGCCCGCCGACGGAAAACGTCGTCTTCGGCCTCAAGGACCCGAAGGTCATCTCGTTCACCTTGCGCGATGACGGCCCGGTCTCGGTGCCGGAAGACATCCGCGCCGAGGTCAAGGCGATCAGCGAGAAGGTCGCTGCCGGCGAGATCAAGACCGGTGCCGATTAGCCAGCATGCGCTGCGGCCGGCCCATCCGGCCGCAGCGCATCATTGCACGCCACACCAACATCCGGACCGATCCATGGAACAGGTAAACCAGGGAGTGCGTGAGAACGTGTATCCTCAAGCAGCCCAAGCCCTCTACCGGACGCTCTCGCAAGCCGCGATCAGCGCCGTGACCCCGATCGCGGCGGTCCTCGTTGCGCTCGCCTTCGGCGCGGCCCTCCTGTGGCTGAACGGCTTCAACGGGACCGACGTGGTCACGGTGATGATCTTCGGCTCCTTCCAGGACGCCCGCTCGGTCGCCGAAATCCTCCTGAAGGCGACGCCCCTCATCCTCATCGGCGCAGGTCTCTGCGTCGCCTTCCGCTGCAGCATCTGGAACATCGGCGCCGAGGGGCAGCTTTACGTCGGCGCAATCGCCGCCACCTTCGTCGGCACCAGCATCGATGGGCTCTCCGTCTGGGTTCACGCACCGCTGGTCATGCTGGCGGGCGCGCTGGCGGGTGCCGCCTGGGCGGGCATTGCGGGCTATCTCAAGGTGCGCTTCCAGGCGAGCGAGATCGTCACGACCATCATGCTCAATTACATCGCCATCATCCTGACGAGTTATCTCGTCACCGGCCCGATGAAGGATGCGAGCGCCGCCTATCCGCAATCGGCCCGGCTGGTGCGCGAGGCCTGGACGCCGCGCATCGTCTCGGACATGCGCCTCCACATCGGCATCCTCGTCGCCGTGGTGCTGGCGGTGGCACTCTACATCTTCCTGCAAAGGAGCAGCCGCGGCTTCGCGCTGCGCGTCGTCGGCCTCAACCCGCATGCGGCACGGTATGCCGGCATGGACGTGCGCCGCAACGTGATGATCGCCATCTGTATCAGCGGCGCGCTGGCTGGGCTTGCCGGCGCATTCGAGGTCGCGGGCGTCACGCACCGGCTCTACCAGAACATCTCGCCGGGCTACGGTTTCGAGGGCATCGCCGTCGCACTTCTAGCCAGCAACAATCCCCTGGCGGCGATCATCTCGGGCGGGCTCTTCGCGACGCTCCGCTCCGGTTCGGAAGTCCTCCAGATCACCTCGCAGGTACCGCAGGTCCTCGTTCTCGTCATCCAGGGCATGGTCATCCTGTCGGTCGTCGCCTTCGCGAAGTTCCGCGACATCCTCAGGATCGCGGCTTGAAAGAATGGAAACTTCCGCAAAGTGCATGGCAGCTTTGCGGGAAAACAAAAACTTAGGCGACATTCCTGAAGGGTCTGTTCAATGGACGACATGATGTTTCTCACCTTCCTTGCGACGCTGGTGGGCGCCGCCTGGAGGCTTGCCACGCCACTGATCTTCGCCTCGATCGGCGAGGTCTTTTCCGAACGGGCCGGAGTGCTCAACATCGGGCTGGAAGGCACCATGCTCGTTGGCGCCTTCTGCGGCTTCGCGACGGCCTTTGCGACCGGCAGCATCCTGCTCGGGCTTCTCGCCGGCGTCGGCGGCGGCATGCTGTTCGGGCTCGTCTTCGCCTTCTTCACGATCACTATCAAGGCGGACCAGATCGTGGTGGGGGCGGCGCTCAACCTGCTCGGCATGGGCCTGACCGCCTTCGTCTTCCGGACCTATTACGTCTCCACCGGCAAAGGCATCGAGATCGCCCAGCCGATCCATATCCCCTGGCTCAGCGATCTGCCGTTCCTCGGCGAAGCCTTCTTCAGGCAAAACCTCATCGTCTACAGCACGATCCTCGTCGCCATCCTCGCCACGCTGGTGCTCTACCGCACCTCTTTTGGCCTGACGCTGCGCGCGGTCGGCGAACATCCGAAGGCCGTCGACGTTGCCGGCCGCAACGTCGCAGCCTATCGTTACGCCGCCGTGATGGTCGGCACGGGGCTTGCTGGCCTGGGCGGCGCCTTCCTGACGCTCGGCCATTCCAACCAGTTCGTCGAGGGCATCACCTCGGGCCGCGGTTTCATCGCGCTCGCCGTGGTGGTCTTTGCCCGCTGGTCGCCGATCGGGGCCTTCTTTGTCTCGCTGCTCTTCGGCCTCTTCTATGCCCTGCAGCTCATGCTTCAGGCGCAAGCGTCCATCGTCGTGCCCTACCAGGTCCTGCAGGCGCTTCCCTACCTCATGACGATCGTCACGCTTGTCGTGGTCCGCGGCAAGGGCGCAGCACCGAGCAAGCTCGGCCAGCCCTACGAGATGAGGTGATCGACATGTCCGCAAAACCTTTCCTGCGCATCGACAATATCCGCAAGCGCTTCGGCCCCATCATCGCCAGCGACGGCGTGACGCTGGAAATCGACGAGGGCGAGATCCACGCGCTGCTCGGCGAGAACGGCGCCGGCAAGAGCGTGCTGATGAGCATGATCTGCGGCATGGTGCGGCCCGACGAAGGCGAGATCGTCTACAGGGGCCAGTCCGTGCGCTTCAACAGCCCGCGCGAGGCGATCCGCCAGCGCATCGGCATGGTACACCAGCACTTCATGCTGGTGCCCAACCTTACCGTCGCGGAGAACTACATCCTCGGCCAGGGATCGGCCCTCAAGGTCATCAACGACATGGACAAGGTCCATGCGAAGATCCGCGAGCTCAGCGACCACTATGCGCTGGACGTGCGCCCGGACGCGCTCATCGAGGACCTGTCCGTCGGCGAACAGCAGCGCGTGGAAATCCTGAAAGTCCTGTTTCACGGCATCGATCTCCTGATCCTCGACGAACCGACCGCGGTGCTCACCCCCCAGGAAACGGACCGACTGCTCGCGCTGATGGGCGAGCTCGTCAAGGATGGAAAGACGGTCGTCTTCATCTCCCACAAGCTGGACGAGGTGATGCGCGTCAGCAACCGCATCAGCGTCATGCGCGACGGGCGCGTGGTGCACACCGTCAACGTCGCCGAGACCGATGCGCGGGCGCTTGCCCGCATGATGGTGGGCCGCGACGTCGGCATGGAGCTACCCCGCAGCCCCGCCGCTCCCGGCCGGATCGTGCTGTCGGTCGAAAACCTCACCTGCCGCAGCGAGACCGGGCTACCGGCCGTCCGCGGCGTCAGCCTCGACGTGCGCGCCGGCGAGATCGTCGGCATTGCCGGCGTTTCGGGCAACGGCCAGACCGAGCTGTCGCTGGCGCTCTCAGGCCTGCTGCCGGTCGATGCCGGCCGCGTCGTGCTGAACGGCACGGACATTACCGGGCTGGAGCCCGCCCGCATCAATGCCAGCGGCTTTTCCCACATCCCGGAAGACCGGCACAAGCACGGCATCGTGCTGTCGCTCTCGCTCAGTGAGAACACCATCCTCCAGCGCTACGACCAGCCGCCCTTCGCCGCTCGCGGCATGCTGAACCGTCGTGCGATCGGCGAACACACGCGCGACCTCATCAAGCGCTTCCGCGTCAAATCCCGCGACGAGGACCAGCGGATCGGCGACCTGTCCGGCGGCAACCAGCAGAAGCTGGTGGTCGCCCGCGAACTGGCGCGCAATCCCGATTTCATCCTCGTCAACCAGCTCGCCCGCGGCATCGATATCGGCGCGATGGAATTCGTCATGGAGGAGATGCTGAAGCAGCGCGACAGTGGCCGCGCCATCCTGCTGATCTCCACGGAACTCGAAGAACTCTTCGCGATCTGCGACCGGATCCTCGTCATGTGCCACGGCGAAATCCTCGGCGAATTGCCGCCGGACCGCAGCCGCCTGGACGAGTTGGGGCTCCTCATGGCAGGAAAAACGGCGGATCATCTCGAACAACCGGCGCTTGCGGGCTAGACAGGAGTGCCGGTGGCAGCGTTTGATGGCCCCCGTACAACCGGCCTGTTCGAGGAAGGGGCAGCTCGCCTATGAACATAACCCTGCGGCAACTCAGGGCCTTCATCGCGGTGGCCGAATTCGGTCAGTTCAACCTTGCCGCCAGAAGCCTTCACCTCACCCAGTCGGCGGTCAGCATCCTCATCCGGGACCTGGAAAGCGAAATCGGCGTGCGCCTCTTCGACCGTCATACCAGGATGGTGTCGCTTACCCTCGTCGGCCAGGAGTTCCTGCCGCAGGCCCGCAAAATCCTGAAGGACCTCGAGCTGGCCGTCGGCGACGTGCGCGACAACGCCTCGCTGAAGCGCGGCCAGGTAACCATCGCCGCCGCGATCGTCCTTGCCGCTACGATCGTGCCGCCCATCATCGCGCGGTTCCTGCGCATGTATCCCGAAATCTCCGTGAACATCCGCGATATGCCGGAAGAGGCGATCACCCCGGCGCTCAAGCGCAACGAGGTCGATATCGCCGTCGGCACGCTGTCGGAAGACGATCCGGAAATCACCGCCACGCCGCTCTTGCGGGACAAGCTGATGCTCGTCTGCCGGGAGGATCACCCGTTTGCCAAGCGGCGGTCGGTACGCTGGGCGGAGCTGCAGGACGAGAACCTGATCGTTCTTGCCGCCACGAACCCGCTGCGCAACCTTGTCGAGCACAATCTCATCCGCGTCGTGCCGAATTTCCGGCCGAAATACGAAGTGCGGTTCTCAACCACCGCCATCAGCATGATTTCCGCCGGCATGGGCGTCGCCGTCCTGCCTGAAAACTCAAGCCAGTTGGCGTCCGCGGTCCAGGTAAAGACCATCGACCTCGTCGATCCGCTCGTCATGCGCGACGTCTCGCTATTGCAGCGGCGCCAGCACAGCCTCTCGCCCGCGGCCGACCGTCTGAAGGCAGCGTTCGTGGCATGGGCTGCCGACCGAGCCGGCTTCTCTTCTCACGATTGAGAGCTTGTTTCGAAGGTTGGCAAGGGTGGCCGACCCGTTAGGCCCAATCGCTGCGAATTTCGGGCGAGAATTCCACGCCTTAGCCTCTAATCATCCAAATGAAGGTTGATGACGAGGATCGGCGGAGCGGCAGTTAAAGAAGCTGACCGGCGTCGCGTTGAAGCCGCCGTATTCATCGACCGTTGTCACCAGCGCGATCGGCCGAGGGATGATCGTCCCGATCATCCGCTTATAGTCGCATGGGGCGTATTGCGCGAATTCTCCCCGAATTGTTCCGGGTGTCTTTTGAGTTCGCCCGAAATGGCCTCGGAGACGTTCCGTAACCATTTCGGGCAGATCCGTTTTCGCGAACCAATTGGCGTTTTGGCCTGCTCTCCGGCCTACTACGCGGCCTGCATGTGGATTGCCGACCGGGTCCCGCAATGGAGATCCTGGGCGAAAATGCAGGCGGCGCTGTGGCCCGGCGAAAGGCTATGGGACGGCGGTATAGCCTTGGCACAGTCGTCCACCGCCAGGGGGCAGCGGGTCCGAAACCGGCAGCCGGATGGCGGGTTTGTCGGACTGGGCACCTCGCCGATCATCAACGGCCCCTTGCGAAGCTTCTCGACACGCGGATCCACCTCGGGCGCTGATGCCAGCAGCATCTGCGAATAGGGGTGGCCCGGATGGTCGTAAAGCTCCTGGGACGGGCCATGCTCGACGATTTTTCCGAGATACATCACATAGACCCGCGAAGCCGCCTGCCGCACCAGCGCAAGATCATGGGCGATGAACAGGCATGCTACGCCAAGATCCTTCTGCAGGCGCAGGAAGAGGTTCATCACCTGCGCGCGGATGGAAAGATCGAGTGCGCTCACCGGCTCATCGCAGATCAGCACCCTCGGGTTCACGGCGAGCGATCTGGCAATCGCCACGCGCTGGCGCTGGCCGCCGGAGAGTTCGCGCGTGTGACGGTCCCTGACCGCAGACGCCAGCCCGACCTGATCCAGGAGCTCCTTCATACGACGATCCCGCTCATCAGGCGATCTGGTGCCGGCGATCACAAGAGCTTCATCGAGCGCCTCGCCGACCGTTTGACGATCGTTCAAGGAGGAGTAAGGATCCTGAAAGACGTATTGCAGCGCCCGGCGGCTGTCACGCAGGGCTGACCCCGAAAGGGCGCTGAGATCGACGCCGTCGAGCAACACGCGTCCGCTGCTCGCCTTCTCGAGGCCGACAATGGTGCGCCCGAGCGTCGACTTGCCGCAACCGGATTCCCCGACCAGACCAACAATCTCACCCGGATAGAGTTCGATCGAAACGTCATCAACGGCGTGGACGAATTTACCCCGCTGAACGCTCTTGAAGCGAGTCTGCAGATTTTCGACTTTAAGAACAGGTACTTGGGTCATGCGGCGGCCTTTCCTTGATTGACGACAGGGCAGGCCACGAGAACCGCGCTGTCGTCCGACCGGACCAATGGGGGGCGGATGTTCCTGCATGACAGGACGGCGAGTTCGCAGCGCGGCGCAAGGGCACAGCCCGTGATCGGCGCACCGAGTGTCGGCGGAATGCCGGGGAGTCCCCGGAACTCCGAACCGATCGGGTCCTCTCGCCTCGGTATCGCGTTGATCAGGCCCTTGGTATAGGGATGGCGCGGGCTCACCAGGACCTTGTCGACCGGGCCGCATTCAGCGGCGCGAGCCGCATACATGACCACGATGTTGTCGGCCGCGCCCGCGACCACCCCCATGTCGTGGGTAATCAGCACCATCGCCATGTTGAGCCGGCGCTGCACGTCCTTTAGCAGCCGCAGGATCTGTGCTTGAACCGTCACGTCAAGCGCCGTCGTAGGCTCGTCTGCGATCAGCAGCTTCGGCTCGCCCGCAAGCGCAATGGCGATGACGATGCGCTGCCTCAAGCCCCCGGAAAGCTCATGCGGATATTGCCGGAGCCGGGCCAAAGGATCGGAGATCCCGACAAGCTTCACCAGCTCGAGGGCACGTGCCTCGGCTGCCCTGGGCGTCATGTTGAGATGCAATTCAGCCATCTCGGCAATCTGCCGTCCAATGCGGCGCACCGGGTTGAGGGCACTCATCGGGTCCTGGAAGATGAAGCCGACGGACTTGCCGCGAAGCTTCTGGATCTCGGACTCGGGCATGCCGATCAGTTCGCGCCCCTCAAGCTTGACTGAGCCGGAGAGCATCGTCGTCACGCCTGTCGGCATCAGGCCGAGCGGTGCGAAGTTCATCACCGTCTTGCCGCTGCCGCTTTCGCCGACGATGGCGAGACATTCGCCCTGCCGGACCGAATAGCTGACACCGTCGACAGGACGCACCGCCGATTTCGCGGTCAACAGATTGACCGTCAGGTTGCTGACGTTCAGGAGCGGTTCGTCACGCATTGGAATTCTCCTTGCCCCAGCTTGCGACCTCAAGCCGGCGCGCTGCGATCATGCGCCGGGTCAGTGGTTTTGGAATGCGGTTGAGCGCGATGGACTCCCCGAGGATGTTGAAGCCGATGACGGCTGCCGTCAGGGCAAGTCCGGGCAGCAGGACCTGACGCGGATCGGATTCGAGGTAGGGCAACGCATCGACGAGCATCTGACCCCATTCCGCCGTCGGCGGCTGGATGCCGAGGCCAAGGAAGCTCAGCGTCGCGACCGCCAGGGCGGCCGTGCCGGCGTCTGCCGTCGCGTAGACCATGACCGAGCCGATCGTACCGGGGAGGAGATGACCGAAATAGATGCGCCAGGGACTGGCTCCGAGCACCCGCAGCGCCTCGATATGCGGCTTGCTCATGATGCTGACGGCCACGGCGCGGCTGATACGGCCACTCATCGGCCACCAGGCAAGCGCCAGTGCCAGCACCATCGTCCAGTATCCGGGGCCGACGATCCCGATCACGGCCAGCGAGATGATCAGGCTCGGGACCGACAGACCCACGTCAACGACGCGCATCAGGAGGTCGTCCACCCAGCCCCGATGGTAGCCGGCGATTGTTCCGAGAACGATGCCGATGGTCATGGCGATACCGAGAACCGAGCCAACGCTGACCAGCGACGTGTTCGCGGCGATGATCAAGCGGCTAAACGTATCACGTCCGAGGTGATCGGTTCCGAGCCAGTGTGCGGCCGACGGACCGAGACTGGCCCCCAGCAGGTCTTGGGTGCTCGGATCCTGGGGGGCGAGCCAAGGCGCGAAAGTACCCAGAGCAACGAATAGGCCGATGGTGATCAATGCCGCCCGCGGCATCTTGTTCAATCGGGCCAGGATAGAATTGAGCATGTCCATAATCAGCTCCATTGGCGGCGAATGCGTGGATCGGTCAGCAGAACCGCCAGATCGACGATCAGGTTCACCACGATAAAGAAGGCGAGGAAGATGAGCAGGCAGGCCTGCACCACCATGAAGTCGCGAAAGCGGACGCCGGCGAGGAAGTAGTCACCGAGGCCCTGCCAGGCGAACAGCGGTTCCACGATGATCGCTGTCGCCGTCATCAACCCGACCTGGGTGCCGAGCGCGTTGATGAAGATGGGCGTGATGTTGGGCAACGCCTCGCGGAGCAATATGGCTGTGCGGCCGAGGCCCTTGCTCTTGGCGGTCAGAACGAAGGGACTGGTCATCGCCTCCTCCAAACCGACCCGGACGACGCGACTGAGGACGGCGGCCGGCAGAACGGCAACGGTGAGCCACGGCAGGATCCAGCTTTTGGGGCCATTGAATCCGAACGACGGCAAGAGCTGGAAGGTGACCGAAAAGCAGTAGATCATCAGCGCGCCGACGAAGAACGTCGGCGTCGATGCGCCGAGGAGCGCCAGACCGCGCGATACGCGGTCCGGCAGTTTGTAGGGCCAGAAGGCACCGAGGAACCCCAAAGCCAGGCTGATGAGGGTGGCGAGTACAGCCGAGCCTGCAATCAGGATCCCGGTCACGAACATCCGGTTCGCCAGGTCTGCGCTGACCTCCTGTCCCGTTCTGTAGGAAATGCCGAAGTCGCCGCCAACGGCATCACCAAGCCAATCCACGTAGCGCACCAGCAGCGGCTTGTGCAGTCCTATCTCTTCGGCGACCTGTTCGACATAACCCGGTGTAGAGGCCGCCCCGCGAAGTTCCGCGATCAGGACGGCAACATTGCCGGGTGCCGACACAACAAGTGTGAAGCAAACCAGGGACGCCATGAACAAGAGAACCAGGGAATGCTTCAGCCGTTTGCTGATGAAGTGGATCAAGGTACCCTCCTCCTATTCGGCCAGCAGAATGTTTTCGTACGGCATGTCGTATTCGGTGACCGGACCGCTGAAGCCGTGCACTCGCTTGGAATGCGCCCAGATGCTCGGCACGTAGACCAGCGGCGCAATCGCGTCGTTGTCCCGCAGCCAGTCATAGACCTTCTGGATGGTCGGCTGAATCTGATCACCCGTTGCCAGCATCGCTGCGTTGATCAATGGATCCAGGTTGACCGGATCGGTGACCAGCTTGCCTTCGACGTCGTTGTGGAAAGTCGACAGGCACAGTCCCACGATCGAACCGAAAGGATCGTAAGGCGCGCCGTAGGTCAGGAAGAATCCGAGGTCATACTTCTGCTCCAGCATGTCCGTGTGCTTGGAGGCATGGTCGACCGAGCGAATGACGAGATCGATGCCGATCTCCTTCATCTCGGACTGGATGACTTCGGCAATCACGCGCGATCCCGGCACGGCGTCCGGGCTGACGACCAGTTCGAGCGTCAGCGGCTTGCCGTCCTTGGACCGGATCGGGCTTCCCGTCCAGCCGGCCTTTTCGAGCAGTGCCGATGCGGCCGCCGCGTCGCGGACGGGTGCATCATATTGCGCTCCGGCATAGGGCAAGGCTCCCGAGAACATGTTACCGGCGGGCTTGGCGTAGCCATGGTAGAGTACCTTGGAGATCGCCGCACGGTCGATGCCGATGCTGACGGCCTTGCGCACCTGCGCATCCTTGAGCGCCTCGGCACGGTTGGGGTTGAACGCCATCACGAGCGTAACGTTGCCCGGATCGACGACGACGTTGAAGCCGGCCCCTTCGAGCTGCTTGCCCTCTTCCGGGGTCAAGGGCGCAATCCAGAAACCGCCGACCAGGTCGAGTTCGCCGGCGCGCAACGCCGCAACCCGTGAGCGGGCATCGGGAATGACCTTGGCTTCAAGGCGTTCATAGGATGGCAATTCGCCCCAGTAGCCTTCGTGATGCTCAAAGACGCTCTGGGTATCGTCCGCGCTGATCTGACGCCAGGGCCCGGTACCCACGGGCTCCTTGAACTTGCCGTCGGCACCCACGGATTTGGGCGACAGGAAGCGCGTCGGCCGCGTGTAGGAGAGTTCCTGCATCAGCGCGAGGACCGGCTCCTTGAAATGCAGGGTGATGTGGTAGTCGTCGACTACTTCCAGCGACTGGAAGTGCTTTGAGCAATTCATCCAAGTGAACTGCTCGAGCCCCATCCAGCGCTCGAGATTCCATTTGCAGGACGCGGCATCGAACTTGGTGCCGTCCTGGAACGTGACGCCTTCGCGCAACGTCAGGTGCAGCGTCTTGCCGCCGTCTTCGATCTTCCAGTCGGTCGCCAGGCAAGGTTCGATCTGACCGCCCTTGCCGTACTTGACGAGCGGCTCGAACATCAGGTCCTGGATCGCCCAGATCGCATAATGGCTTTGCGGATCGAGATTGCCTGCGGGCTTGGCAATGGCAACCCTGAGCGTGCCTGCTGCACCTTGCGCATAGACAATTTTCGACAAGGCGCCTTGTGCCACGGCCAAGCCGATAGCGCCGGCCGCCCCTTGCAGGAACGTACGTCTCTTCACTGACATGAGTTTTCTCCTCCTTGTGGCGCTCCCTGCGCCGGTCTCGACGAACGGTCTCCTTACCGTTTTGTATAGACATAATATGCATGACATGTATACGATTGATCGTCAATATGGTATTTATAAAGTGCATTCTAATTGTATCGATCGAAATGCCCAAAACGCGAGGGATGGCCGCCTTATTTCATTGATGGTTGGCAACGATACGTTTGCGAAATTTTCAGAACTCGTGCGTAATTGATTGTAATAAAATGATAATTTTTGAGAAAATTCATTAATCAGACTTCTGGTTTTCGTATACAATCCAAACAAAGAATATTAAAGACGGCTCCCACAGCACGCCGGCGACGGCGGTGAGCGGGTAAGGTCGAACGGACGGTGAGCGTCACGCGGCTCGGAGGATTCAGCCGGGAAGGCGCAAGGGCCTGAAGCCCTGCGGCATCTGATAGAAAGGTCCGCCGTGGGAAACGAGATTCAACGGCACCCTGCCCGAATACCCGCTGCCGCGCTTCAAGGAACATGTTCGTACATGTTCGCACCTCCCGCGCAGATAAAAACAAGGAACACTATCGGCAATAAGAGCAGACCAATCCGAGGTTGCCGTCATGCCGGACCTAGCCGCGGTGATCAGACATTTTCCAAGACATGAGCTGACAATCCGCCGGCTTTACCTGCGGATGCCGGAATTCAGGAGTCTTTGCGAAGATTATGTAGCAGCACGTTGTGCGCTGGAACGCTGGCGGGCCGACGAAGGCAAGTCCCGCGACTTTCAGCAGCTGATCGAGGAGATCGAAACGGAAATCGAGGAATTCATCCAGGGCTCGCTAATGGTCCTGCGACAGCGCCATCAGGAAAAAGGGATCTGATACCGCCGAGCAGCGGGCGCCACGCGCCTGCATCCCGGCATGACCATAAATTGCAACTATGCGCGGCACATGATAAAGCCTCGCCCGGAGATTGATCATGAGTCTATTGCGCCAGATCGCAGCATTCGCCATCCTCGTGTTGACGCTACCCCCCCTTGCGGCACGAGCCGACGACCTTTCGTCCTGGAACGACGGCGCAACGAAGCAGGCGATCGTCGATTTCGTCTCGGCAGTCTCCACGGAAGGCGGCGCCGACTATGTGGCACCTGGCGAGCGCGTCGCGGTGTTCGACAACGACGGGACGCTGTGGGGCGAGCAGCCGATGTATGTCCAGCTCGTCTTCGCGCTCGACCGGATCAAGGCGCTCGCGCCCGAGCACCCGGAATGGAAGGACACCGAGCCGTTCAAATCGGTGCTTGCGGGAGATGCCGCGGGCATCGCGGCATCTGGTGAAAAAGGCCTGATTCAGCTGGTCGGCACCAGCCATGCCGGCATGACGAGCGACGAGTTCACCAAGATCGCCAGCGACTGGATCGAGACGTCAAGACATCCGAAGAGCGGCAAGCCCTATACATCAATGATCTACCAGCCGATGCTGGAGCTCATCTCCTACCTGAAGGCAAACAGCTTCGAGGTCTTCATCGTTTCGGGCGGCGGCATCGAGTTCATGCGGCCCTGGACCGAACGCGTCTACGGAATCCCGCCGCAGAATGTCGTCGGCTCGTCGATCAAGTCAAAATACGACGTCAAGGATGGAAAGCCTAAGATCGTGCGCCTGCCGGAAGTCGATTTCGTCGATGACGGTCCCGGCAAGCCGGTTGGCATCTATACCCATATCGGCCGCCAGCCCATCGCCGCTTTCGGCAACTCCGACGGCGATTTCCAGATGCTGGAATGGACGAGCTCAAGACCGGGGCGCAGCTTTGGCCTGATCGTTCATCACGACGATGCCGATCGCGAATATGCCTATGATCGCGAATCCCATTTCGGCAAGCTCGACAAAGGCTTGAGCGAAGGCCCGAAACGCGGCTGGACGATCGTCAGCATGAAGAACGACTGGAAGCAGGTCTATCCGGAGTAACGGCCAGCAGCATGGAGCAGGCTGAGGGCCGCGAACCACCCTGTTCGAAAACGCAAAAGCAATCAGAATCCACGGTTGGGAGTCTACAGCATGCTAAATCCATTCGGCCCTATCGGGCGTTCATTCGCAACGGCGGCTCTTCTGCTGTCCGTCGCCGCCGCTCCGGTTTTCACCGTGCCGGCAAGAGCACAGGATGCGACGCAAACGGCTGCCGCGACGGCGCAGGCCGATGACGATACGCCGGACCTTCTGACGGAAGACGAGCTGGAGGTGCTGGTCGCCCGCATCGCCCTTTATCCGGACGAACTCGTCGCCGTCGTCACATCAGCCTCGATCTTTCCGCTGCAGATCGTGGAAGCCCAACGCTTCCTCGATCAGTCGAAGACCAAAAAGGACCTGAAGCCCAAGGATACGTGGGACGGCAGCGTCATCTCGCTGCTCAACTATCCAGACATCGTCAAGATGATGAGCGACGATCTAGAATGGACCCAGTCGCTCGGAGCCGCGCTCACCTATCAGCAGAAGGACGTGCTGATCGCGATCCAGGCCCTGCGCGACAAGGCTGTCGCCGATAACATCATCAAAAGCGACGACAAGGTCACTGTCGTCAACCAGGGCGACAATGTCGTCATCCAGGCCAAGGACCCGGAAAAGATCTACGTGCCGCAATATGCGCCGGAAATGCTCTACGAACCGGGCTATGCGCCGGCGCCGATCAGCTATTATCCCGATCCCTATCCGAACTATTACTACCCGACGGCCACCTTCTTTGCAGGTGCCGTGACCGGGGCGATCTGGGCTTCGGTGGTGGATTGGGACGACTGGGGCGTCTGGGGTGGCGGCTGGCGCGGCGGTGACGTCGATATCGACTGCAACAAGTGCTTCAACGACATCGATATCGACCGCAACAAGTTCAAGATGGGCGATGTCGACTGGAAGAATGTCGACCGCTCGAAGATCAAGTTCGACAAGAACCAGTTCAACCGCATCGACCACAATGCGATGCGCAACGACTTCAAGGCGAACCGCGGAAACAATATCGGCATCAAGGCCAAGGACGTGCGCCGCCAGGGCGGTAACGCGATTGCCAACAACCACCCGAAGATCACCACCAACGATATCCGCAGGAGCAAGGTGGATGCGGATCGGATGCGCAACCGTGATGCCAATGCGGCAGGCCAGCGGCCGCGCAATGCCGGCCAAGGTGCTGCCGTCAACCGGCCGAAAGCGTCGAACGCCCGGCCCGACAATGTTCAGCGGCCGAAGAATGTAACCCGCCAGGCCAGGGAGCAGAGGCCCGGCGCCCGCGTCCAGAACCGTCCGGCCCGGCAGAATTCGGTGATCGGCAACCCGGGAAACCGTCATCAGGTGCAACGCGCCTCCAACCGGGGACAGCATTCGATGGGGGGCGGCCATCGCGGCGGCGGCGGCCATAAGGCCGTCAGGCGCGGCGGCGGCGGACGTCATCGCTAAAACCGGGTGCAAAGGAGAACACGACCATGCCATCTTGCCATAAAATCTTGCTTCGCTCCCTGTCCTGCGCCGTGGTAATCGCCACCGCAGCACTGGCACCGGCCGGCCACGCCCAGGATGCGGGCGCCGATACCGCGATCTCGGCCTATATCTCGCCACAGGATCCACCACTTTTCGCCACGCCCGAAGAGGCGCTCGCGGCCTTCAAGGCCACGCTCGAAGGCGGGGATGTCGCAAAGCTCGCGGCCCTTCTCGGCCTCGATGCTGCCAAGACGACGGACAATACCGGCGTGGCGGACGCCTTCACGGCAATTCAGGCCGGCGCCAAGGAAAAGCTCGCCTTGACGGATGTCAACGACCGCAAGGTCATCGAGGTCGGCACCGAACGCTGGCCCTTCCCCTTCCCGATCGCCAAGGGCGACGACGGAAAATGGGCCTTTGACACCTATGTCGGTCTGGAGGAAGTCGCGAACCGCCGGGTCGGCGAAGACGAACTGTCGGCCATCGACACGATCCGCGCCTATGTCGCCGCCCAGGAGACCTATGCGCTTGCCGACCACGATGGTGATGGCGTTCTGGAATATGCCCAGAAGTTCATCAGCAGCGAGGGCGCGCAGGACGGGCTCTACTGGCCGGCCGAAGCCTTCGGCGGCGAGGAAAGCCCTGCTGGACCGGCGCTTGCCGATGAAAAAGCCCTCAAAGCCGCCAAGGCCGGCAACGGCTTTCGTGGCTACCGCTACCGCATCCTCACCCGTCAGGGTGAAGCCATCGCCGGCGGTGCCTATGATTATGTGATCAACGGCAACATGGTGGCCGGTTTTGGCTTGGTGGCCTGGCCCGTCCACTATGGTCTAAGCGGCGTGAAGACCTTCGTCGTCAACAAGAGCGGCATCGTCTACGAGGCCGACCTTGGCGACAAGACGTCTGACATCGCAGCGAAAATAGCGACGTTCAATCCGAACGATGGCTGGCAGGTCGTCGAAGACTGACACGGGTGCCCGATGGCAAGCGGCGATTGTCGGGCGCGAAACCGTGCAATATGTCAGCAACATCTACAAATACTATGTCGCCTATGACATGCTGGCCGAACACGGAAACGGGAGAAAAACAGGCGACGGCAGCGACGGCAGCCACGGACAGCAACAAGTAGCGGCCAAGGGGTGAACCCTGTATACGGGGCAACGCGCCTTGGCGCCGACGGTGAAGCGCAGGAAGAAAAGACATGCAGACATCGGAAATGCGCGTCGAACAGGAAACCGCCCGGCCAGGCATGATCCGGATCGAGGGCGGTACCTTCATGATGGGGTCGAACGATCACTATCCGGAGGAAGCGCCTGCCCATCCCGTCAAGGTCGACAGTTTCTGGATGGATGAAGCGCCCGTGACGAACGGGGAGTTTCTCGCCTTCGTCAATGCGACCGGCTACGTCACCTTCGCCGAGAAGCGCATAGAGGCGCGCAGCTATCCCGGCGCCCCGCCGCAGAACCTGCGCGCCGGCTCCCTCGTCTTCACGCCGCCAACGAAACCGCTGCAGAGCCGCGATATCTCGCAATGGTGGGTGTTCACCCACGGCGCCACATGGCGCCGTCCGCTCGGCCGCAAGAGCAGCATCGGCAATATTCTCGACCACCCGGTCGTCCATATCGCCTTTAGCGATGCCGAAGCCTATGCGGCCTGGGCGGGAAAGGAACTGCCGACCGAAGCGGAATGGGAATTTGCCGCCCGCGGCGGGCTCGAACAGGTGGAATTCGCCTGGGGCGATGAGCTGACCCCTGGCGGCAAGCACATGGCCAACACATGGCAGGGCGGCTTTCCCAGCCAGAACCTGATGGAAGACGGGTTTGAGCGCACATCGCCGATCCGCTCCTATCCGCCGAACGGCTACGGCCTCTACGACATGATCGGCAACACCTGGGAATGGACGACGGACTTCTGGACGACGTGCCACCCGGAAGCAGCGGCAAAACCCTGCTGCATACCCTCCAATCCACGCAATCTCGATCCCGAAGGCAGCATCAATCCGGCCCAGGCTCAGCTTGCCATTCCCCGCAAGGTGCTGAAGGGTGGCTCGCATCTCTGCGCGCCCAACTATTGCCGGCGCTATCGCCCCGCCGCCCGCCATGCGCAGGAGATCGATACCTCGACAAGCCATGTCGGCTTCCGCTGCGTGGTCCGGCGATAGCTCCCGCCCAGCTGTCTTAGGCCGGGTTTGTGGTCGCGATAGAAGCGTCCAAGCCCGCCTTGCGCAGCCCGGAAACCAGCGCATCGACGATCAGGTCGATCGCCTGGTGGCGGCGATAGGCGGCAGCGGGGTCGCGCGCAAGCAGGGGAGACTTTTCCGCCATCTTCACGAGCGCCGCGTGCGCCTCGTCCTTTTGGTCGAGCGCGCCCTCGGCGATGGCGACGAGTGACCAGCTGATCCCGGACCCGTCGATCGTGGAACGCTGGGCCGCCGCCAGCGTCTCCTCGTAATCTCCGCGCAGATACAGGTCGATCGCAATCAGGTGATAGTACCAGCCGGGTGGATTGACGGAGCGCTCGATGGCCCGCTTCAGAAACGGAATGCCTTCATCGAAATTGCCGCGCACGGCCAGCCGCCAGCCGAGTTGTGCAAGCGTGTCGGGGTCGTTGGGGTTGAGCGCAAGAGCCTGGCGCTGGACGCGCTCGCTTTCGGCATAATCGCCCATATAGTGCAGGGTAGAGGACAGTGCCTTCAGCGCCGGTACGTTGTTGCGGTCCAGTGCAAGCGCGTGCCGCGCCGTCGATATGGCACGGCGATAGGCAGGCTCCGGCGCGCCCTCCTTGCTCCAGCCGAAACGCCCCTCATCCATATAGAGCCAGGCCCGCATCGCCCAGGCATCCACATAATGCGGATCGCGTTGGACGGCTTCTTCAAGGCAGGCAAGAACGGGCGTGTGCAGCGCCAGCGTCAGAGACCATCGATAGGTATAGGCCTGCAGGACGCACTCGTAACTCGACATCGCCGTCGGGTCGGTAATCCGGCCGGTATCGGCATTGCGCAACACACCATAGGGCTGCCCCAGGGCCGAAGCGATCGCGTTGGCAATCTCCTGCTGTACGGAGCGCAACGAGCTTGCCGTGTAGTCTCGCTCATAACTGCCGATCCAGAGGATGCGCTGCGTCTGCACGTCGATCAGCCGTGCGGTGACCCGCAGCGACTGATCGCCGTCATCCAGTTCGACGGTGCCGCTGACGACATAGGACAGATTGAGGTCCCTGCCTATTTCAATGGGATCCGGTCCGGCCAGGTTTTTCTCCTTGGCGGACGGCAAATAGAGGCGAACGCTCCCAAACCGGTTGATACTGGCCATGATTTCGTCGGCCATGCCGTCGGCCAGCAGGGCGTTTTTGGAGTTGTCGCCGTTCGCTTCAAAAGGCAGCACGACGAGCGATGCACCATTCTCGTCCCGACTGCCGTCCGCCGCTTCCATGTCCGATCTCACATGGGCGTAAACGATCACGCCGACGAAAAGGGCGATAACGGCAAGCGCCGCCAGGATGGCACGGCGAAACGGCGGAGCTGCCTGGAAGACCAGGTCCTTCAGATCGCCGGCGGCGGGCGCCTCCGTTGCAGGCATCTGGGCAGAGGAAGCGCCGGCAGCATCCGGCTGTTCGACCACCGGCGCATATTGCCCTTTTGGAATGGAGATCCGCAGCGGGTTGCTGCGGCCGGCCGAAACATAATAGCCGTCGAGATCATGCCGCAGACGGCGCGCTTCCAACCGCACCACAGGGTCTGTTTGCGGGTCGAAACTGTCATCGCGGCCAAAGACGAGGGTTGCGATCGTGTAACCCTTCAACTCGCGTCCGCGGCCGGCAAGTGTCTCATCGACCAGATAGCGCAACAGCTTCTTGCGACGCGGCGTCGCCTTGAAAGCGGCACTTTCAAGAATTCGGTCCAGCTCCTCCGTGACGCATTCCGGGGCCGGCGACGGACCTGAACGTACCTGGATATTCTCGTTCGGCAACTCTGTCGGCATGGCGACATCCCCCCGCAACTGACCTATCCTTGAGGTCAGCGCATTCAACTTCGAAGTTGCGTTAAAATCCAGCTCAATTTCAACTTGTGGAACGATTTGGTTGCCAAAAAAAGACTCACGAACTCATCTTTCGCAAAAATGTTACAGGTTCGCACCTGTTCGTACCTATCGCGCGCGGAAAAAAGCTGATCATTTTCAATGGGAAAATCAGAATCCGGTGTTTGGGAGAAACAGTTTCCGGTAGGGCCGCCCTGCGGAAGGGCCGGTCAGGCAGAAGTACTCATTCGGGAAAAATTTCTAGAAGTTACCAATCAGGCCGCTTGACGAATATCGGGGGAACATGATGGCACATCGGGAAGACATTCAGGCGCTCGGCAAACGCATCGGGCAGTCGATCATCGGCCAGGAGGCGATGATCGAGCGGCTGCTGATGGGCCTGCTTGCCAATGGGCATCTCCTGGTGGAAGGCCTGCCGGGCCTTGCCAAGACCCGCGCGATCAAGAGCCTTGCCAAGAACCTTCAGGCCGAGCTTTCCCGTATCCAGTTCACGCCGGATCTTCTTCCTTCCGACATTACCGGCTCCGAGGTCTACTTCAGCGCCGAGGGCAAGGGCGAATTCAAGTTCCAGGAAGGACCGATCTTTTCCAACCTGATTCTCGCCGACGAAATCAACCGCGCGCCGGCCAAGGTGCAATCGGCCCTTCTCGAAGCGATGGAAGAGCGGCAGGTGACGGTCGGTGGCAAGAGTCATCCGCTGCCGGAACTCTTCCTCGTCATGGCGACGCAAAACCCGATCGAACAGGAGGGCACCTACCCCCTGCCCGAAGCGCAGCTCGACCGCTTTTTAATGCATGTCCGCGTCGATTACCCGGACGCCAAGTCGGAAGCAGCGATCATGGAACTGGTGCGCTCCGAAGAAAAACAGGCCCACGGCCACAGCGACGGCCCGGAAAAACTCGCCGCCGAGGTCGTGCTCGGCGCGCGCAAGGAGATCACCGGCATCACCGTCTCGAAGGCGATCGAGGACTATATCGTCGCATTGGTCATGGCGACCCGCTACCCCGACAAGGTCGATGCCGAGCTTGCCAAATGGGTGCAGGTCGGCGTCAGCCCGCGCGGGGTCATCGGCCTCGACAAGGTTTCCCGCACCCGTGCCTGGATGAACGGCCGCGATTTCGTGACACCCGACGACGTGCAGCAGACGGTTCACGATGTCTTCCGCCACCGGCTAATTCTTTCCTATGAGGCCCATGCCGGCGGCACGACCGCGGATCAGGCGATCGACCGGATCCTGGAGAAGGTGGCGACCGCCTGACCGGGAGGACCTGCAAATGGGAATTTCTCTGCCCGCCCTTGGCCGGACAAAGGGGATCAAGCGATCGACGCAGGCCGGCACGAAAGGCGTCTATGTCAGCGTCGATGATCTCGCCGCCCTCGAGCCGATCGCCCGCGACCTGAGCTTCCTGCGCAAGGCGCCGGTCCACCGCCTGCTTGCCGGCCGTCACGAATCGCGCATCCGCGGCCGGGGCTTAAGCTTCGAGGAGCTGCGCAGCTACCTGCCCGGCGACGACATCCGCACCATCGACTGGCGCGTTACTGCACGCACGGGCCAGCCGTTCGTGCGCGTCTATGATGAAGAGAAGGACCGGCCGGCGCTCGTCATCGTCGATCAGCGCATCAATATGTTCTTCGGCAGCCGCCGCTCCCTGAAATCGGTCGCAGCCGCCGAAGCGGCGGCCCTTTGCGCCTGGCGCGTGACGGCGCTCGGTGACCGCGTCGGCGGTTTGGTGTTCAACGATATCGAGGAGGAAACGCTGCGTCCCCACCGCAGCCGCGAAGCCGTCATCCGGTTCGCGGAAGTGATCTCGAACAAGAACAATGCGCTCAGCGCCACGTCGGACATGCCGAGAACACCGGCACGGCTCGATGCCGTCCTGTCGAAGGTCGCAGCCGTCGCGCAGCACGATCACCTGGTCATCGTCGTCTCCGATTTCGACGGCCACAGCACCGCCACCCGCGATCTTCTCCTGAAGATGTCGGTGGCAAACGACGTCATCTGCATCCTGATCTACGACCCCTTCCTGCTCGAACTGCCGCGCCAGGGCGAGATGGTGGTGAGCGGCGGCGCGCTGCAGGCGGAGCTTCAGTTTTCGCGCAGTTCGGTGCGCGATGCGGTCGACAATTTCGCCCGCAACCGCGGCCGCGAGCTGCGCTCCTGGCAGCACGACATGGGGCTGCCCATGCTTGCCGTATCCGCGGCGGAAGAGGTCGCACCGCAGCTGCGCTCCCTGCTCGGCCAGCTCTCCTTTCGGCAAGGGAGGCGCTGATGGACCCGGCCACACCGCCGAAAGACCCCATGCTTCAGGCCACGCTTCGGCAGATGGCCGATATCGCCCTGCCGCCGCCCGTCTCGATGATGCCGGCGACCTGGGGCTGGGCCGTGCTCGCGGGCCTTGTGGTTCTCGCACTCGCCTTTGCGCTATGGCGCTGGCTGCGCCGCCGCGCGCAAAATCGCTATCGCCGCGATGCGCTTGCCGAACTCGCGGTGCTCGAAGCCCGGATCGGTACCGGGCCGGAGCGCCTGCAGGCGCTTGCAGCGCTGCCCGCAATCGTCAAGCGCACCGCCCTTGCCGTCTGGCCGCGCGAACAGGTCGCGGCCTTGAGTGGCGAGCCATGGGTGGAGTTTCTGAAAGCCCATGCCGGCAAGGCAAGGATCGATGCGGAAAGCTACGCCTTCTTCGCCGAAGCGGAATACCGCCTGGCCGGCGCCGCCCCGGATGAAGCTGCCGCGCAGCGCAGCTTTGCCGCTGCGCGCCAATGGATCGAGGGGCACGATGTACACCCTTGATCATCCCTGGCTGTTGCTCCTGCTCCCCGCGCCGCTGATCGTCTGGTGGTTGCTGCCGCCCTATCGCGAGCAGACGCCCGCCGTGCGCATCCCCTTCTTCGACGATATCACCAGGGCCGCCGGCCTCGGCGCCACCGAAGGCTCGGTTGTGCCCCGGGCCAATCTCCTACAGAAGATTATCGCACCGGTCTGCTGGCTGCTTGTCCTGCTGGCGCTGGCCCGGCCGCAATTCGTCGAGCCGCCGATCGAAAAGACCGAGCCGCAGCGCGACCTGATGCTGGCGCTCGACCTCTCGCAATCCATGGACACCAGGGATTTCCGCGATCCGCAGGGCAACCTGCAAGCGCGCGTCGAGGCGGTGAAGAAGGTCGTTGCCGATTTCATCGACAAACGGCCGAACGACCGCCTTGGACTGATCGCCTTTGGCGATGCTCCCTATCCGCTGGTGCCCTTCACCATGGACCACGGTACGATGCGCATGATGCTGGCCGATACGCTGCCCGGCATGGCGGGTCCGCGCACGGCTCTCGGCGACGCCATCGGCCTCTCCATCAAGCTCTTCGAGAAGAGTGAGGCGCCCGACAAGGTGCTGATCGCGCTCACCGACGGCAATGACACGGCCAGCAAGATGACACCGGACAAGGCCGCCGGGATCGCCAAGCAGAACCACATCCTGATCCACACCGTCGGTATCGGCGACCCGAACGCAACCGGTGAGGACAAGCTCGATCCGGCCACGCTGGAAAAGATCGCCACCACCACCGGCGGCCGCTACTTCTTCGGCGGCGACGAGAAGGCGCTCGCCGATATCTATGCCCTGCTCGACCAGATCACCCCGGCCAACCAGAAGACGCTGAGCTGGCAGCCACGCATCGAGCTTTTCCATTATCCGCTCGGCGCGGCGATCCTGCTCGTTTTGGCCTATCATCTTTTGATGTGGGCCCTCTCGGCCTATGCAGGCAGCAAGCAGGACGAAGGAGCCGAGGCATGATCACGGATTTCCATTTCCTTCGTCCCTGGTGGCTGCTGGCCGTGCTTGCCGCGCTGTTGCTCGTCTGGCTGCTAGACCGCCAGAGCGATATGCGGGCGCGCTGGAAAAACCTCATCGCCCCCAACCTCTTGGACCATCTGCTGATCGACCGCGTCCCCACCCGCGGCCTGCGGCCGGTTCATCTGATTGCCGGGCTGCTGGCGCTTTCGGCCATCGCCGCGGCGGGGCCGACCTGGGAAAAGGAACGCCCGCCCTTCGTCGAGGACCGCGCGCCGCTTGCGATCGCCATCGATCTTGGCCCGACGATGGACGCGACCGATATCTCGCCGACCCGGCTCGAGCGCGTAAAGCTGAAAGTGCAAGACATCATGGAGCGGCGCAAGGGTGCGCGCACGGCTCTCTTCGCCTATGCCGGCTCGGCCCATATGGTGCTGCCTCTCACCGACGATGCTTTGCTTGTCGCAACCTATCTCGCCGCGCTTTCGCCGGCACTGATGCCGGTCAAGGGCAAGGACACCGCCAAGGCGCTGGATGTCATCGAAGCGGCATTGGCGGACGAGACCGCGCCCGGCACAATCCTGTTCATGACCGACGGCGTCGAGCGCACCGCCTTTTCCGCCTTTGCCGGATACAAGGGCCGTAACGACCTGATGGTGCTCGGCGTCGGCACGTCCGAGGGCGGCCCCGTGAGGATCGGCAATGGCGAATATCTGACCGATGCGAGCGGCGCCCGCGTCCAGGCAAAGCTCGACGTCGATGCGCTGAAGGCACTGCAATCCGCCGCATCGGTGCAGGTCGCGACCGTGACGCTCGACGATGCCGATATCGACTGGATCGTCCACCGCATCCAGAGCGCTTTCACCCAGAAGACGGACGAAGGGCTGCAACGCTGGCGCGATTTCGGCTGGTATCTGACGATCCCCATTGCCCTGCTCACCATGCTCACCTTCCGCCGCGGCCACAAGATCCACTGGCTGGGTGCGCTCATGCTCATCATGCTGCCCCTTGCCGCCGCACCACAGGCTAAAGCCGCCGATTTTGCCGATGCCTGGCTGACGCCGGATCAGCAGGGCAAGCGCGCCTTTCAGCGCGGCGACTACGCTGCCGCCGCCGAACATTTCGCCAGTCCTGCCTGGCATGGGGCGGCGCTCTACCGCGCCGGCCGCTATCAGGATGCCATCGATGCCTTTGCGCAATCGGCAGATCCCGAGAGCTATTACAATCAGGGAAACGCACTGATGCAGCTCGACAAGACCGAGGAAGCCATCGCTGCCTACCGCCAAGCCTTGAAACAGCGGCCGGAATGGCCGGAGGCGAAGGCGAACCTGAAGCTTGCCGAACGGCGCAAGAAGGAAAAGGACGACCAGGAGGAAGAGCAGCAACAGGAACAGGCCGGCCTCGACCCCGACCAGATACAGTTCGACGACAAGGGCAAGAAAGGCAAGGAAGGCCAGGTCAATGTCGCGGCCCAGACGGCCGAAATGTGGATGCGCAATATCCAGGTTTCACCTGCCCAGCTCTTGGCGCGCAAGTTCTCGATCGAAGCTTCCGGGGAAAAGCCGCAATGAGCCGCCGGTCAATCGCCCCGCCCATTCTTCTCGCACTCCTGTTCTGGTGGACCGCCATCGCAACGCCGGCCCTTGCCGCAGACCCGGTCGCGCGGGCAGCGCTGCAGTCGAAGGGCACGCTCTATGTCGGCCAGCAGGTGCTGATCGATGTCGATGTCTTCGTGCCGAATTATTTCCTGCAACCGCCGCAGTTTCCCGCCATCGGCCTGCCCGATGCAACAGTGACCCTGCAGGACGGACAGGCGCTGAACCTGAACGAGACGATCGACGGTACGCCCTATGCCGGTATCCGGCGCACCTATATCGTCGTGCCCCGAAGAGATGGCGACTTCACCCTGCCGGCGGCCGAAATCACCTTCGGCTATGCCGCCGTTCCGGGCCAGATGTCGCAGGGCAAGGCAAGCCTGCCGCCGCTCCGCTTCACCGTTGCCGCAGCGCCGGGCGGCGCGGAAGGCACTCCCGGCGTCGTCGCTTCCAAGGTCACCGTCCGCCAAGACCTGGACCCAGATCCCAAGACGCTCAAGGCTGGCGATACCCTCACCAGAACCATCACCGTGCGAGCCGAAGGCCTGCGCGCGATGATGATCCCCGCGCCGGAATTCTCGTCGCCGCAGGGTATCCGCATCTACCCGCAGGACCCGGTGCTCTCGGAAGAAACCGACGCCCGAAGCCAACCCATTGCCGGCGTGCGCAAGGACGTAGCGCAATATCTTTTCCCGGATGCCGGTCAATACGACCTGCCGGCCATCGAGCTGAGCTGGCTGGATCCCGCAACGGCGAAAACCGAAACCGTTTCTGCACCTGCCGTCGGCGTTTCCGTCACGGCGGCCCCCGCCTCCATGACCGGCCTTGCGCCGCCGAAGCCGGAGCCGGAAACACTGCCCTTCAACTGGTTCCTGGTCTGCGCGACCACCGCCGCAACCCTTGCCACCAGCCTGATCATCTGGCTTCTCGCCCGGCTTCTTTCAAAGCTGGAGCTGGCCTGGGAGACAAGCCGGTCCGACAGCCGCCAATCCGAAGCCGCCTATTTCCGCCATGTCGAACAGGCCTGCCAGGACGGCTCGCCCGCCGGGATCGCCAAGGCGCTCGATGCCTGGTCGCGCAAGGCGGGCATCATGCCGCTGCGGTCCTGGCTGCTACACTATGCCGACGAGCAGACGGTTGAGGTCTACGACAGCCAGCAACAGGCAATCTATGGCGGGAAGCCCCATGCCCATGCTCACGGACTGGATACCGGCCTGAAAAAAGCCCGCGCCGCCTGGTTGACAAAGAAAGACCCGAAACCGGCCCGCTGGCGGGGCAAAGCCCTGCCGCAGCTCAACCCCGGCTGGGACAGCCCGTAACGCCAACGGGATTGAGGAAGGCAACCCACGCCGCTCTCCCCGCGCGTGTTTTCCCGCAGCTTGCGCCGATCCTTCCGTGGAATTGTTTTCGAGAAAATTTTCAGCGAACACAGGTTTCGCTGGAGACGTATCGGAAGGTTCGATGCTCCACGACGGTCGAGACAAAAAAGGGCGAGGCAAACGCCCCGCCCTCCTGTTTGTAATGTTCGGTTTGCCGATCAGCGCGGCGCAAGCCCTTCCAGCGCGTTGAGTTTCTTCAGCGCCGCCTGCTGCTGCAGCCAGCCGTAACCAATGCCGCTGGCATTCAGCGTGCTTCCCATCTGGAATGGATACTGGTCGAAGTCCTGGAAGAACTCCTTGATCTTGCCCTGGATCGGGACCAGCAGCCACATGTTGCGGCCCAGGAACTCCATGGCGCCGCCACCTTCCTTCAGGCCCTTTTCATACGGGTCCATGCGAAGGTTGGTGATCATCGCCCAACTGGTAACTTCGCGGGTCGCGGTCGCGATATTGCCTTCGCTCGACTGGGCGAAGGCCAACTTCCAGTCGTTCCAGCGAATGGCATTCAGGTTACCGCCCTGGTCGAAATAATAGACCGATTCGCGCGGCGGCTCCTTTGCCTCGCCTTTCAAAAGGGAGGTGAGATCGAAACCATCGAGGTGTACCTTGAAGGTCTTGCTCCCCGCCTGATAGCCTGACTTCATCTGTTCCTTGATGTCGGGAATACCGACAGCGGTTGCGAAGGTCGGCAGCCAGTCCATCAAAGTGACAGGCTCGTTGATCTGCGTGCCCGGCTTCACGACGCCCGGCCAGCGTACCATCATCGGAATGCGGAAACCGCCTTCCCAGGTCGTACCCTTCTCACCATGGAACATGGTCATGGCACCATCCGGCCACAACGCCAATTCTGCACCGTTGTCGGTCGTGTAGAGCACGATCGTGTTCTCGGTGATGCCAAGATCGTCGAGCTGCTGCAGAAGCTGGCCGACATGACCGTCATGCTCGGCCATGCCATCGGCATGGATGCCCTTGCCCGTCTTGCCGATCGAATCTGCTTTCAGGTGGGTGAAGACGTGCATGCGCGTCGAGTTGAACCAGCAGAAGAACGGCTCGTCAGCCTTCGCCTTGCGATCGATGAAGTCCTTGGCCGCCGCCAAGAATTCTTCGTCCACCGTTTCCATGCGCTTCGTGTTGAGCGGGCCGGTATCTTCGATCTTGCCGTCCGCCGTGGACTTGATGACGCCGCGCGGGCCGTATTGTTTGCGGAACTCGGCGTCCTTCGGATAGAAATAACCTTCCGGCTCTTCCTCGGCGTTCAGGTGATAGAGATTGCCGAAGAACTCGTCGAAGCCGTGCTTGGTCGGCAGGTGCTCGTCGCGGTCGCCAAGATGGTTCTTGCCGAACTGGCCGGTGGCGTATCCCTTCGATTTCATGACATCGGCGATGGTCGGCATCCAGTCCTGGATACCATGCGGATCACCGGGCATGCCGATGGTCAAGAGGCCGGTGCGGAACGGTTCCTGGCCGAGGATGAAGGAGGCGCGGCCAGCCGTGCAGCTCTGCTGGCCGTAGCTGTCGGTAAAGATCGCACCTTCGGCCGCGATGCGGTCGATGTTCGGGGTGCGATATCCCATGAGCCCCATCGTATAGGCGCTGATCTGCGGGATACCGATGTCGTCGCCGAAGATGACGAGGATGTTCGGCGTCTTTGCAGCGCCGGTCGATCCAGCCTCCTGGGCCTGCGCACTGCTGACAGCCGTGCCACCGACCGCTGCTGCCGCGGCGGCGAGTATCGTGCCGCCCAAAAGCAGGTCACGGCGATTGATACTCGGCGATTGGTCTTTCTTTGGCGTTTCAGGGCTCATGCTCTGCTCCTCGGTCCGGATGAAAGTCTCAAATGCTTCGCAAAGTGCCGCAATCCAGCGCCGGCGATGTCTGACAGCAGCTCCCGATGGCAGACCCATTCAAACGGCAACAACTGACGCATCAGCGGCTTTCGTTGCAGTCCAATGCGCACCCGCGGCAGTTGCGGCCCTCCATCCGCTTGGCGCACAGGGGAAAGCGGCAGTTCCTTCGCGTCGCTCAGCGTCAGAAAACCGACTGCCAGTTGCAGTGAGATTTCGAACACTCAGCCGCTTCACTATCGCTCTGAATTAAATATGCGGTAGGTGCGAACATGTACGAACATGTTGCCAAGAGCCTGTATTCCGGCGTGTATCCGGCGCCCCAACGGCACCACCTAATACGTAGGGTTGCATTTTCCCCAACATCGGTTTCGTTCGACTCTGGGCGCTCGACTGCAAACACATCTCTGCAAACATCCTGGCCGATGAGTTCGTAATTGGTACTCAAAATTCGAACAGATCAGGAACCTTGATATCTTGACAAACAAGAGACGTTCGGTTGACCGTAACACCGTATTATTGTAATACGGTAATAACGTGAGCGAGTCGACTTTAAAACCATTCGACTCATTAGGAGGACTCGACATGACGCACCATTCCCAGACAATCGTGCCTGAGCATCTGGCCAATTTCCTGGCGCCCACAAGCCTTTACATCGACGGCAAATGGCAGGATGGGGCCGGAGTCTTTCCTGTGTACAATCCAGCGGACGGCTCTGTGGTTGCAGAGGTGGCCAACTGCACAGCAGACCACGCGAAGGCTGCACTTGATGCGGCGGATCGCGCGCAGCTTTCGTGGCGCAAGCTTGCGCCGCGCAAACGGGCTAACCTCATGCATGCCGCACATCGCCTGATGCTGGAGCGCGAAGATGCTTTCGTTCGGGTGATGACGCTGGAAAGCGGCAAGCCCTTGACCGAAGCCCGCGCCGAGTTTCACCTTTCAGCCGATTTCCTGCTTTGGTTCGCAGAGCAGGTCGCGCATCTGCACGGAACTTATTCCAGCTCCTCGGACGGGGGCTTCCGCATCGTCGTGGCACATCAGCCCGTCGGGCCATGCCTGCTGATCACACCTTGGAATTTCCCGCTCCTGATGATCGTGCGCAAGGCAGGTGCCGCTCTAGCGGCCGGGTGCACCACCATCACCAAAACCGCACAGGAAACGCCGCTGACCGGTGCATTGTTCACACAGGTTTTGCATGACGCCGGCTTCCCCGCTGGAGTGGCGAACTTGCTGCATACGCAGACATCTGCGGCGGTGTCTGATACACTCCTGCAGGACCCTCGCCTGCGCAAAGTTTCGTTCACCGGCTCAACCCGGGTCGGCGCGCATCTCATGAAACTGGGCGCCGAAAACATAGTCAATAGCTCGATGGAACTGGGCGGCGATGGCCCCTTTATTGTTTTGGACGATGCCAATGTCGATCTGGCAGTGGACCAGGCCATCATTTGCAAG
The DNA here is from genome assembly GCF_025847205.1 of Pararhizobium sp. YC-54. GTDB lineage: Bacteria > Pseudomonadota > Alphaproteobacteria > Rhizobiales > Rhizobiaceae > Pararhizobium. The sequence goes on from NZ_JAOYTH010000008.1 coordinate 138,606, forward strand.
TTCCGCAACGCCGGTCAGGCCTGCGTAGCGGCAAACCGGATCATTGTCGATCGCCGGGTCGAAAGCGAGTTTACACAGAAATTCCTCTCGAAGGTGAAGGCGCTTAAAGTAGGAAACGGTCTCGAAGCCGTGGATGTCGGCCCGATGATCTCGGCCAAGCAGCGCGACAGGCTCTACGACACAATCAGCGACTTGACCCGCGCCGGGGGCCAAATCCTGACCGGCGGACGCGCTGTGCAAAGCCCGGGCTACTTCTTCGAACCGACAGTCATCCGCTTCGATAGCCCCAACCAGGTTATGTGCTCGAACGAACTCTTCGCCCCGATCGCGACCATCTTCGCGGTTGACGGCGTGGCGGAGGCCCTCAGCTTCGCCAACGACTCGAAATTCGGGCTGGCATCTTATGTCTTCACCAACGACCTAACCCGTGCAATCGCCATTGGCGAAGAGCTGGAATTTGGCATGGTGGGCATCAATCGCGGGATCATGGCCGATCCCGCCGCGCCCTTCGGGGGAACCAAGGCATCCGGCACGGGGCGCGAAGCAGGCCATGAAGGGATCTATGAGTTCCTCGAAAGCAAATACATGGCCGTCACGGTCGGCGAGCCGAATGAGGTGTTGCGATGAGCATGGAAAACTGGTTGGGCCTTGGCCTTGTCCGGCAACCAAAGACCGTTCTTTTTGGGCCAGGTCAGCGCAGGCAACTGTCGCATATAGTCAGGGGCGTGGCGACCCATGCGCTGTTCATTACCGATGAGCGCATGGCCACGACCGAAGACTTCAAGGCGATGGCAGGTGCTGTCGCAGATGCTGGCGTGATGGTCTCCGTCTATGACCGTGCGCTACCCGATCTGCCCCGCTCAAACGTCGTCGAGGCTGTGCAGCGATTTGGCGACAAGGGCGTCGATGCCGTGATCGGCATTGGCGGCGGGTCCTGCATGGATCTGGCCAAAGCCGTCGCCGCAGTTCTGGCAAACGGTGGTGACGTGCGTGACTACTTCGGCGAATTCAAAGTGCCACGCCCCGCTCTACCGATCATCACGGTTCCGACCACGGGTGGCACCGGGGCAGAAGTGACCGCTCTTGCTATCGTCTTTGATGACGAACGTCAGATGAAAATGGCGATCGCCGATGCGAACATCGAACCGATGGCAGCCATCATCGACCCGGAGTTGACACTAAGCTGCCCGCGCGGATTGACGGCAGCAACAGCAGCGGATGCCTTGTCGCATTTGGTCGAGGCTTTTACCGCGCGGCCGAAAAATCCGACACCAGATCAGATGGCCACCCAAATCTACGTCGGTAAGAACAGGCTCACCGACATTTTCTGCGCAGAAGGGCTGCGGTTGATGAATCGGTCACTCGCCAAGGTGGTCGATAATCCATCCGATCTGGCAGCACGATCCGACGTGATGCTGGCTGCCTACTGCGCCGGAATGGCTATCAACACCACTGGGACTGCAGCTGCGCATGCAATCCAGTCTCCCATCGCCGCAATCAGCCACACGCCCCACGGCTTTGGGGTCGGGGCCCTTCTTCCCTATGTGATGCGCTTGAATTTGCCTTACGCAACCGCGGAATTCGCCGAGATGGGCCGCATACTGAACGTCGCACATGCGGGCCAAACAGAACTGGACCAGGCACAATCTGGCATTTCCAGGATCGAAAGCCTGCTGGAACAGGTAGGGTGTCCGTTAGACCTCAGTGCTCTCGGCGTCGAAGAACAACATTTTGACCAGATTGCGAGCAGCAGCGTCTTGGCGACACGATTGGTTCTGAACAATCCTGCGCCCTTGACTCCGGACAATGTGAAAGCCGTTCTTGCCCGTGGCCTTGCAGGCGACCGAAGCTGGTGGGCCCTGCCGTAACCTATCCTCCCTGCCGGACTCCGGCCGACTTGTGGGGCGCCCGGCGGCGCCCCACTTTTTTTTGCGGACGTCGTTATTTTATTGCTGGGGCAATCGCAGGATTACGGGTGCTTTTGTTGGCAAAGGCCGCCTGTGGCGCCTCCAATATTGACTGTCATATCATATTACCGTATTACGGCAATATTCGAAGGCTTGAGATCGGATCGACAGGACCATCTGGGCGACAGCCAGGAGGAGGAGTTAAAATGCCAGCAGAGTTTTTGAAAGTGCAGAACGCCGGATACCATCGTTACTATGTCGGAGACTTTGAATGCACGACGCTCTGGGATGGGTATATTCACCACGGATACGAAGGTATCTTCCCGAACGCTGATCCCGCAGAGATGGCCCGCCTTCAGGCGGAGCACCGCCTGCCCTCCGACCATATCCCGATGGACTTGAACCCCGTCGTCGTGAACACGGGCAGCCATCTGATCCTGATTGACGCCGGCATGGGGCGAACCTCAACGATGTTCGGTCCCGGGATGGGCCATCTGATCGACAACATGCGCGCTGCGGGTATTCAACCCGATCAGATTGATGCAGTTCTGATGACGCATCTCCACCCTGATCATTCCTTTGGCCTCATCAACCCGGACGAGACAGCTGCCTTCCCCAATGCCGATCTTTACTGCAGCGAGGCTGACTGGGCGGAGTGGACGGACGAAGTCAATCTGAAGCGAAACGACTTCCGCAAACCTTGGACCGAAGGCACACTTGCCGCGGTCGCGCCCTATCGCGGGCGTTTGCGTTTGTTCCACCCCGGCGACGAGCTCTTTCCCGGCGTGACGACCTATTCTGTCGCCGGCCATGCAGCCGGGATGTGCGCCTATATTTTTGAAAGCAAGGGTCAAAAGATCGTCTTTACGGGCGACGTCTGCCATCATCAGATCTTCGACCTGTACCACCCGGAATGGTTTTTCCATATGGAGTATGACACCGATCCGGGGCAGGGCGCTGCGGCGAAGGCCGCTATTTTGAAGAAGGTCGTCGCAGAAGGCATACGCTTTCACGGGTACCACTTCCCCTACCCAGGCTTGGGTGACATTGTCGAGGCGGCAGATGGCACCTACCGCTTCCATGCACAGGCGGTGAACCCGAGACTGTAAGAATCGGATGGGAGGGAAGCCTTTCGGCCTCTCCCCTCCCACACCACCCGGCATTTGGGTTCGCCAGGCAGTTCAAGGAGTTGAGGCTATCTCCATATTCCGGGCTTCGTAAAGCGGGTAGTTGGCTTCGTCGCTGTCCGGATCAGATATGGTTTCACCTTCGGCGCAGCAAAGCCCGGCAACGCGATCATGAATGAACGAGAAGCCGATCATCGCATCAATCTTGGAAAGCAGATGCTCCTTCGGCACCAGGCTATCAAGCGCTACATCCCGATCGCCGTCTGGTCGGCAGCAGGTTGCTTCAACATGTCCCACTGAATCACACCGCCCAGCCAGAGCCGCGGGATTGTCAGCAGCCTGATGGGCTGATCAGCCCGCTTTTTTTGATCTCTCTGGGCTTGTTGAAATGGGCTTATCTCTTCGAGCCGAAAGGACGCCCTCGTTTCGTTTGCTATATTCCATGATCGCCAGTTCTCCCGCGAGGAGGATATGGTGCTCACACCCGGCCCATGCAGCCTCTGGATCTCGATCGCGGGCCGCCGCGTTGATGATCGTCTCCAGTTCCGCAATCGATGGCTCGATCCTTTCGGGGTCGATAAAGGCATAACGACGGAAGACCGCAATGCGTGCGTGGAAGGATCGCAAGTTTTCCGTCAGCATGGCATTGCCAGCACCATCCAACAGCTGACGGTAAAAGTCCGCCTTGATCTCTTCACGCGAGCCGACATCGCCGTGCCGATACTCCTTATCCAGGCGATCGCGCAGACGAAGAAGGTCCTGGCATTGCTCGGCGGTAGCGTTCAGTGCGAAGAGCTTGCCCGCAAGCCCTTCAAGCGTCGCGCGGACGACGTAGATCGATTTGATCTCGTCCTCGGTCAAGACGGTGACAGCCGGCCCCACATTCGGCAAAACCTGGATCAGATGCTCGGATTCGAGCTGGCGCAGGGCTTCACGGATGACAGTGCGCGAAACTGCATACTCCTCGCAAAGCGCCCCTTCCACAAGGCGCCGTCCAGGCTGCAGCGCACCGTTGAGGATGTCTTCACGAATAAGCCTAACGACTTGCTGCCGTAATGGGGCGGCCTGCCGTTCAATATTGGCGTCCCTGCGCATTTTTCACCTCTCCGCATCTGGATTGTCTTACCGTATTATAGCAGAATGAAGGAGACTGCGAGGTATCAAGAGCAAGATTGGCGCTTGCATCACAGTTTATTCGGACACGTTCCTTTCAACCGACGGTCACGCCACCGCAAACGAACACGGTCTGACCAGTGATGAAACCTGCCTTCTCATCTGCAAAGAAGCTGACGGCATTTGCGACATCTTCTGGTGTACCAATTCGCCCAACAGGGATTTTAGCGATCAGCTCGCGGGTATAATCGGTGTCTGGGGCGTTGTTCTGCCAGAATGCGGTGGTCGCAATCGGCCCCGGTGCAACACAGTTAACGGTAATTCCATCCTTGCCAAGCTCGAGCGCCCAAGTCCGCGCCATGGACTGCAAGGCGCCTTTCGTCGCGCTGTAGATTGTCCGGGCTTCTTTACCCAGTGTTACGCGGGACGTGTTCATGATGATGCGGCCGCTACCCTGTTGACGCATTACCGGCACGAGCTTTTTGGCGCAGACCAGCGCGGTCCGCACGTTGAGGTGCATCAGGCGGTCGAAATCCTCGATTCTAACCTCGTCGAAATAAGCCGGAGCGACGATCCCGACATTGTTGACAAGCACGCGAACGGGGAACTGCGCTGCGATCTCGCTGAGTACCGCCTCAGTCGCCGGCAGGTCGCCGAAATCGACCTTCCGGGCATCGGCCTTGAGGCTGTCCGCCTCCGGCTCTTCGATATCGAGCGCGATGACCCGAAAACCGTCTTGCTGAAGTCTCAGCGAGATCGCCTGTCCAATGTTGCGCGCCCCACCGGTGATGATCGCGCATGGCTGAGAGTTTGACACCTCGAGCTCCTTACTTATGTCCATACGAATGCGGCCCGGCGCGACCGCCGGGCCGCGACCCAAACTACTCCGCGGCCATCGCTGTCCTGGCGCCCGACTGAATATAGCCGTCATAGTTATTTGCGGCGCAGGCGGTGGCATGCTTCATGTATTCACCGAAACCACCCATGTAGAAGCTGACCGCCTTGGTCTTGCCGGGGATGTTTGCTCCGGACACCCACCAGTCGATCTTTCCGAACAGTGTCTGGCCCTCAATGCTGATGCATTCATCCAGCCAAGCCTGCTCGGCCTCCGGCGTAGCCTCGATCATCGAAACGCTGCGATCCATCATGTTTTTGATCAGCTCGGACACCCATTCCGCCTGCCACTCGATTGCCGGTGGCTGGTTGGTGAACGGACCGGGCGGGCCATAGAGCGAGAACATGTTCGGGAAGCCCGCTGCCGACAGGCCGAGGAAAGCCCGCGGACCGTTCGCCCAATGATCGCTCATCTTGAGCCCGTTGCGGCCTTGGAAGTCGATGCGGACGAAGTTGCCGGTCACGGCGTCAAAGCCCGTGGCAAAGATCACATAGTCCAGCTTCACTTCGCCCTCGGCGGTCCGGATGCCCTCGTCGGTGAACTCGATGATCGGGTGCTTCTTGATATCGAGGACCCGGACGTTGTCCTGGTTGATCGCTTCATAGAAATGATTGTCGCAGAGCGGACGGCGGGCATAGAGGTCCGTCGGTGTCATCAGCTCGCACTTGACCGGATCCGTAATCACCTCGGCAATCTTCTTGCGGATGAAGTCGCAGGCAGTGGCGTTGGATTCGCGGTTGACGGCGATGTCGTTGAAAGTGCCGAACATGAAGTTGAAACCGCCACCGTCCTGCCAGGCTTTTTCGTAGACAGCCTCGCGCGTCTCGGGGCTGACATCCATCGCGCCTTTCGTCGCCTCTTCGAAGGCAAAAACGGTCGCAGACCGCCGGACACGGTCAAAGTAGCCGTCCAGATTGTCGGCGATTCCGTCGAGGAAGGCCGGATCAATCGGATGGTTTCGCGCCGGAACCGAGTATTGCGGCGTGCGCTGGTAGAGGACCAGTTCCTTGGCGATCTTCGAGGTCTCGGCCATGACCTGGATTCCGGTCGAACCGTTGCCGATCACGCCAACGCGCTTGCCGGTAAAATCGACTGGCGTCGTCGGCCAATTCGCCGTGTGCAGGATGGTGCCCTTGAAATTCTCTTCGCCCTTGAACTTCGGCTTGTTCGCCGCCGACAGGATGCCGAGACCCGTAATCAGGTATTTGGCCGAGAAGCGATCACCCTGCGCGGTTTCGATATCCCAACGCTCGATTTGTTCGTTCCAGTGCGCCTTGGTTACCAGCGTGTTCAACATGATGTTCTTGCGCAGGTCGAAGCGGTCGGCAACATGCTCCAGGTAGGACAGAATCTCAGAGCCACGCGGATAGCGTTCGGTCCATTTCCATTCGCGATAGAGGGTGGCGTCGAAGCTGTAGCAATAAACCCAGCTTTCTGTATCCGAACGCGCGCCTGGATAGCGGTTCCAATACCAGGTTCCTCCAACCCCACCGGCCTTGTCCAGAATCTTGGCCTTCAAGCCGAGCTTGTTTTGGAGTTTGTGCAGCATCGCCAGCCCGGCGAAACCGGCACCGAGAACAACCGCGTCGAGGGTTTCGACAGTTTTGAGTGTAGTAGAAATCATCAGAAGGCCTCCTATTCCCTTCGGTCCGTGGTGAGCACAGTTTCCCGCTGCGCCCCATTGTTCGCGTGTTGAGTCAAAACGAGCTGTAGCCAGAATCTGCCATGATCAGTTGGGCGTTGATGGCCGACGATGCATCAGACAGAAGGAAAGCCACGACGTTGGCAATCTGCACGGGCTGCAGAAGCCGGCCGGTCGGAATGTCTTCCAGCCATGTCGCCATGATCTCGGGATTCGTAATGCCGACGGCTGTGAGCATCTCGGTTCCGGTGTAGCCGGGGCCGACTGCGTTGACACGCACACCGGACTTCGCCCATTCCACGCCGACGACGCGAGCCAGATGCGCCACGGCCGCTTTCGACACATCATAGGCGGCATGCACTTCCGGACGCACTGCCTTGACACCCGCGATGGACGAGATCACGACGACTGAGCCGGACTTCGCATTGACCATGTGCCGTCCGGCAGCACGAACGGAATAGAAAACACCGTCCAGATTGACCGCCATCACGCTGCGCCATTCCGCATCTGAATGATCCAGCATCGGGTTGGAATTGGCAAAGGCTGCGTTGGCGACAAGCCCGTCGATGCGACCGTACCGCGCCACGACGCCGTCGATCAACGCGTCGATGGCGGCACTGTCGGTCACGTCGAGCTGAAACCCCTCAGCGGCATAATTCTCAGCCCGCAGGCGCGCGGCAGTCTCGTCCGCCCCCTTCAAGTCAGCAATCACCACCTTCCCGCCGTTGGCGCAGACCACAGCGGCAACCGCCTCGCCGATGCCGCGCGCACCGCCCGTTACAACAATGACTTTTTCCTTAAGGTTCATCAGAGTCCTCCTACTGAGCGGTGTAGCCGCCGTCGCAGACCAGGCTTGCACCCGTCACGAAGCGGGCCTCGTCCGAGGCGAGAAAAAGAACGCAGTTGGCCACATCGACCGGCTCACCCAGCGTCAGAGGGTGCTTTGCGGCCATCATCGCCAGATAATCGTCCTTGCCCTTAGGCCAAGTCTCGGCCGCCTGCATGAATAATTCGGTCTTGGTTGAGCCGGGATGCACCGCATTCACCCGGATGCCGTAGGGCGCGTAGCAGATGGCGTCTGTTTTGGTCATCAGGAGCACCGCGCCCTTCGTGGCATGGTAGGCAGGCAGATCCGCCGACCCAATCAGCCCATAGATCGAAGAAAAATTGACGATTGAGCCGGCTTTCTTTGCCATCATCACCGGCAGGACGTGCTTCGTTGTGAAGAACGTACCCTTGACGTTGATGTTGAATACGAAATCCCACTCGGCTTCCGACATCTCGTGAACCAGCTTGTTGACACCGGGGGTGGCGGCATTATTGACCAGGATATCAACGGTCCCGAAGGTCTTCACGACATCGTCGATTGCCTCCTGAACGCGGTGCTCCTTGGTCAGATCAACCTTGACGAAGATCGCACGCGACCCTTTGCTGCGAAGGTCGGCAGCCACCAGCTCGCCATCGCCCAGCATGTCAAAGATGGCGACGAGCGCACCTTCCTCGGCCATGCGGATCGCGGTAGCCTTGCCGATCCCGCGCGCGCCACCCGTGATGATGGCAACCTTACCGTGTACACGTCCCTTATTCATGCTATCCTCCAGTCTAGACTTTCCCGCCAGGGCGGCAATAGTGCGGCCCCCGCGGGCTGCCTCCTCACTTGATGAATTGATATTTCTTGCGGTCTGTGGTCAGCGCGACAGCGATGATGATCACCAGGCCCTTGACGATTTCCTGGGTAAAACCGCCAACCTCCGTTACGTCCATGCCGTTCGACAGGATGGCGATCAGGAGCACCCCAAGAATGGTCCGGTGGGGACCGCCAACCCCACCGGATAGGGCGGTGCCGCCCATCACGATGGCAGCGATGGAATTCAGCAGAATTGCAGAACCAGCGGCCGGAGTGCCCGCACCAACCTGTCCAGCCAACAGGGCGCCGGCTAGACCGCAAAGCGCGCCACAGACGACGAACGCCCAGATCTTGAAACGGTTGATCGGAACACCAGAATTCGATGCGACGACCTCGCCCCCGCCGATAGCGTAGAGATAACGGCCAAACTTGGTACGCAGAGAGACGAAGGCCAGCACCACGGCCGACAGGAGCGCCACCGTCGCCACATTCGGCAGGCCCATCAGGAAGGAGCCGTTCACCAGATCGGTATAGCCCCAGTTCTGGTAGACAATGGCGATACCGCCCGAAATGTGCCCGGCAATCCCCCCCAGAACCGACATCATGCCCAGCGTGGCGAGAAAGGACGGCACCTTCAGATAGACGAGAAGCCCGCCATTCACCAAGCCGACGATTGCTCCAGTCAGCACCGCAAGCGCAATACCGCCCGCGCTGCCGTAGATATCCACCGCGATGGCAGTGATCAGGGTAGCCAGAACCACGGTAGCACCAACCGAGAGGTCGATGGAACCGATCATGATGACCAGTGTGCCGGCCAATGCCACCAGCAGCAACACAGAGGACTGCATGCCGATGTTCTGGAAGTTCGTCAGTGAGAAGAACAGGGGGTTCTGGATTGCAAAGAAGGCAATCAGGATAATCACCGCAGTGAACTGCGCGAGGATCGGGTAATAAGCACGCAGCGCTTGCGGCCTCGATGTCAATCGCTTGCTTGTGCCGGTACTAACCGTGGTCGTGGACATGGCACCCTCCCTTAGATCATGTGTTTGACGATGGCGGACTCTGCAGGCTTGGCGCCGGCATCCGCTTGAAACTCTGCCGTGACCTGACCTTTCCGCATAACGAGGATGCGGTTTGACAGGCCGATCAACTCGGGCAGGTTGTCCGAGATCAGCAGCACCGCAGTTCCCTCCGACGCGATGTCGCGGATCAGTTCGTAGATCTCTTCTTTGGCGCCCACGTCGAGGCCGCGCCCGGGCTCATCCAGCACCAGAACCTTGACGCCTCGCGCCAGCCATTTAGCGAAGACGACCTTTTGCTGGTTGCCGCCCGAGAGGTTGCGCGCGATAGTCCCGCCGCCAGGAGCTCGTACTTTGAGCCTCTTCAGCCAGTGATTTGTCACCTCGGCACTTTTCCGAGCCGAAATCACCATACCGCTGCGGCCCATGACCCGCGATAGGCCCGGCAGCGTCAGGTTCCACTCCAGCGTGTGCGCACCGATGATGCCGGCGAGATTACGCTCCGCGGGAACATAGCCGATGCCCTGTGAAATTGCTTGAAAGCTGGAGCCTGATGCGATCGGCTTGCCCTCAATCATCACCTCGCCACCGTCGCGAGGGGTAAGCCCGGCAACCATACTCGCGACGACGGCTTTTCCGGCCCCGAGGACTCCGGCGAAACCCACAATCTCGCCTTCGCGCACGTCGAAGGAAATCTCGGACACGACCGGATCCTTGCGAATGCGCTGTATCGACAGGACCACACGCTCCCCAGGCTTACGCTGCCGGAATTCCTTGTAGTATTCCTCTTCCCGCTTTCGTCCCACGATGAGTTCGTGCAGTTTGTCGGGACTCGTATCCTTAGCGTCGAGCTGCGCCACCCCCCGACCATCTTTCAACGCCACGATATCGTCGCAGCAGCGGAAGATATCGGCCATCGAATGAGATACGATAATGATCGAAGCCTTGGTCCGCCAATGCTGTATCCCATCAAACAGTTTCCCAGCCTCCTTTTCCGAAAGCGCCGACGTGGGCTCGTCCAGCAGGATAATGGGCTCCACCGGGTACACCCGGGCAAGCGCGAAAGCCTTGGCTATCTCTACAAGTTGGCGCTGACCGAAAGACAGGTCCCCTGTGACGGCGCAGGGATCGACATTGTCGATCTGAAGCTCGTCTAGAACGGCCTGCGCCTCGGCGATCATGGACCGTCGGCGGAGCACCCCGCCGACGGAAAACTTGTTCTCCCGCCCCAGGAACATGTTCTCGTAGACCGGCAGCTGAGGCACCAAGCCTTGCTCCTGAAAGACCGTAGCGACACCGTGCCGCGCTGCTTCGTCAGGATGGCCGAAGGTCGCCGCCTTGCCATAAATCCGCATATGGCCTGCGTCCGGTGAGACGACTCCATTAATGACCCCGAGAATGGTGGACTTGCCGGCACCGTTCTCACCAACCAATCCAAGAACATGGTGCTTCTTCAGCTTGAAGCAAATGTTCTGAACGGCCGGTATACCGTTATACGCCTTACTGATGCCATCAAGCTCCAGTGCCAGCGCCGTGTTTGCGGTCGAAGACATTGTCCCTACCCTTCTGAGTTTATTCCTGTTGCGGGTAGGCGATCAAACCCTGAACGGGCCGGTCTTGTATTGATCCGCGTAGAGCTTTGTCACGCGCCCGAACTCGCCCGCAGCCTTGGCTTCGGCATAGGCCGGGTTCAGCCGATCCTTGTTGTCCGGGAATAGTGCAAAGTGCACTTCAGGATCGATAGGTTCAACCCCGGCCTGCGGATCCCAAGTCTCCGGGTTCAAGGTGCGGCTCATCTTCGTCCAGTCATACTGGGCGCCGGCCTCACCATAGAGCTTGTCGATATAGGTTTGGGCGTTGTCGCCGGTGATAAGCGCGGATTCGGTATACATCATCCGCTCAGGCAGCGAGGGCTTCCAGCCGTTCAGCGCGTCGAAGACCGATGTCACCATGAAGGCTGCCTGATAGGCGGGCAGAGAGGAGTGCGTAGCGAGCATCCGGCCCGAGAGCACCGACTTCAGGCCGTCCGGCAGGCCATCCACACCAACGACCGGAATGTCTTTCATGCCGCGCTCGTCGAGAACAGCCAAAACACCTTCAGCGATCGAGTCATTCTGCGCCATGACGGCTTTGAGGTCCGGATGCGCAGTGACCATCGACAGCATCGCGTCACGACCGGATTCACGGTCCCACTGGGTCCGGACGTTGCCGACAAGTTCAATACCAGGATATTCCGACGCGGCCTTCAGAACACCAGCCGTACGGAACGAATCCGTGGGCGTGGGCAGACCCCAGATATGCACGACCTTGCCTTCGCCGCCAATCTTCTCGAACAGGACCTTGGCCACCTCATACCCGGCCTTCACCGAGTTCGGGGTCGAATACTGCACATAGAAATCACCAACATCGACAGGGGAGAACCACGCCGGATGCTCCCAGATGTTGGAGTAATAAATGCCGGAATCCTGCAGAACCTTGGCAATCTGCGGCACCGATCCATCCGGGAACGGCAGCCCAATGAACATCGTCGCGCCCTGCTGCGGCGCCGAACGCACCTGGCTGATCTGCTTGGCAGGGTCTGAACCATGCAGCATCTGCCCAGAACCGAGACCAAGCGCCGTGGTCGCCGCGTCGAAACCCTTCACCCATTCCACCCAGTAGGAATGCAGCACGTCAACCTGATAGATGATCTTGCCGGTTGTGGCGGCCTGCGCGCCCTTCAGGCCGAGCATGCCCATTCCGCCGGTGATACCTGCCGCGGCGGCAAGCTGCATGAATAGCCGCCGCGAGAACGGCTCGTGGATTGATTTACCCGCCCGAACGATACGGGCCTCGACGGATTCAGTCTTCTTCATCGCGTGTCCTCCATTGCGAAATTTCCCATCGGTATCATGCAAGGCTGCACTGGGCAGCGATCCGATGGCGCCTCCGAGAACACTATTACGATAATACCGTCATACGGTCAAGTCATACCGTATTACGGTCCTTGGACAAGCTCGAGTTTCTGCCGCGCGATCCCTCTGCCGCCGAGTCTCGGCGGCCCTCTCAAAATGGGTGCCGGCCTTTCCTCGCCTTCCCAGTCCGCCCGCCGCACGCGGCGCAGTCGACGAAGGTAAGCGCGAATTTCCCCACCTTTTCCTGTTGAGTGTGCTTTGGCATGAGGTGTCCACCAAAACAGGTGGACACCAAGTGATGGAAGAGGATGATCAGAAACTGGCTGTGAGGCTTATGGGTCGGAATGGACGCCGTCGATACGACCGGCATCGAAAGAGCGTCTCGTCGCGACGTGCCTTGAGCCTGGCGCATCGGTATCGCGACTTGCGCTCGAACACGGGGGCAACGCGCCTCGTTTGGAAGTGGATAAGGAAGCGCGCATAGCTCGCGCCGTCGTCGACATCGACGTTTATTCCGGTTCAGCCTGGGGGCACCTCGGATCAGACTTTATCACGACAAAATAGTGGGTTTGCGCTGGATCTGGCTGCCACTTGTGGTGAAGAGCGGCCGTCGGAACCTGAGAGGATTGGCCCATTGTCCTCTCCAGCCAAGGTGACCGCGTCACTGCCGAACAGTGTGAAGCTGACGCTGGAATGCAGTGAGTGGACGCGTTGACAGCGGCAATCGGAGCGTGGGGTCAAGTTCAGACCGGCGCTGACCTTCAGGTCTACCTGCATCGCAGCGCTGCGAACTCAGGTTAACAAAAAGTCAACTCGTCGGTCATAGCGTGTTCCTGGAGCGAAAACGTGCATGAATCAGAAAGGACCGCCTCCGGGGCGGTCCTCTCTTCCTCGTTGCCGGCGATCACGCGTCCGAAGCCATCGCCGCTTCCCGGATCTCGGCCTCGTTTGCCTTGGTGCCGTTGAAGAAGGCGTTGAGCACCACCGCCGAAACCGAGGCCAGCAGAATGCCCGACTCGATCAGCGGGTGGATGTCGTGCGGCATCCACATCTTGAAGTCAGGCGCCACCAGCGGGATCATGCCGAAGCCGATGGAGACCGCGACCACGAACAGGTTGTTGCGATTGGTCTTGAAGTCGACATTGGACAGGATGCGGATACCCGTTGCCGCCACCATGCCGAACATCACAAGCCCGGCCCCGCCCAGCACCACTGTCGGCAGCGCCTCGACCAGTGCACCCATCTTGGGCACCAGGCCGAGAATGATCAGGATCACGCCGCCGGCGACGCAGACAAAGCGGCTCTTGACCCCGGTGACGCCGACCAAGCCGACATTCTGCGAGAAGCTCGTATACGGGAAGGTGTTGAACAGGCCGCCAATGATGGTGCCGAGACCGTCAGTACGCAGGCCGGCCGACAGCATCGGCTGGGTCACTTTCCTGCCCGTCATGTCGCCGAGCGCCAGGAACATGCCGGTCGATTCGATCATGACGACAATCATCACCAGCACCATCGTGATGATCAGGATCGGGTCGAAGATCGGCATGCCGAAGCGGAGCGGCGTGATCAGTTCGAACCAGCCGGCGGACGCCACCTTGTCGAAATGCATCATGCCGAGCGACGCGGTAAGCACCCCGCCGATGACGATGCCGAGCAGCACCGCGATGTTGGCCATGAAACCCTTGCCGAACCTGGCGATCGCCAGGATCGAGACCAAAACGACAGCCGAAATGCCGACATTGACGAGCGGCGCATAGGCGGCGTTCGGCGCTGTTGCTGCGAGCGCCAGCTTGGCCGGGATCGGCGGAATGGTGGAACCAGTGGCCGCGGCCATGTCGGTCACCGTCTTCAGCCATTCGGCATGCTCGGGCGCAACGAGCCTCGGCGCGGTCGGGCCGAAGGGATTGCCGAATATCCAGTTGATGCCGATGCGCATCAAAGATGCGCCGATGACCACGATGATGGTTCCGGTGACGACAGGCGGGAAGAACCGCAACATGCGGCTGACAAGCGGCGCGATCAGGAATGCCACGATGCCGGCACCTATGATGGCGCCAAAGATCATGCGGGCGCCGTCGGGGCCCTGGTTGGCGTTGGCCATGGCGACCATCGGGCCGACGGCGGCAAAGGTTACGCCCATCATCACCGGAAGCTTGATGCCGAACCATTGGGTCGCGCCGAACGACTGGATGATGGTGACGAGGCCGCAGACGAAAAGATCAGCCGAAATCAGAAAAGCGACCTGCTCCGGATCGAGCTTCAACGCCCGTCCGATGATGAGAGGCACCGCGATTGCGCCGGCATACATGACCAGCACGTGCTGGATCCCGAGCGCGGCTAGACGAGGTGCTGGAAGCACTTCGTCCACAGGATGAGTACTGTTGGACATGGCATTTGTTCCCCTTTTGCCAGTCGGCCCATCACTGCTCATGAGGAGCCGCTTTCTTCCCTTGCGGGTAGTATACTGCATGGCGGAGCGTCTCCACCATGCAGCCTTTTTTTTGAAATAGTCTCACGATTTTCGCAATAGTCAGCTTTATGAAGCTACCCTAATATTAAAGGGCGGATGGATCGGCGGCCTCATGGAGGCTTTGCGCAAAAAGAACTTCTGACAATCAGCGCAATTTGAGCCACATCCTTCCGGCAGGGAACTTAACCGGAGGATAGTCTTCATGAAATTCGCAACTCGTCTCGGGATCTGCCTTGCAGCCCTGTTCGTGTCAAATGCTACTGCATCATTCGCTGATGACCTAAAAGTAGGAATGCTCATCCCAGGTCGAATTGACGACGGGGGATTCATGGAGGCCGGGTACGATGGTCTCATGCGAATCAAGGAAGAGCTCCACATCCAGACAAATTATATAGATAACATCAAGCCAGAGATTGGACCCTTGTCCGATGCACTGCGAAAATTGGCCGCGGACGGACCCGATATGATCGTCGCGCATGGGGGGCAAAACGGCAAGGCCGTTGAAGCCGTTGCTCCAGAATTTCCGAACATCAAGTTTGCTGTGGTACAGGGAAACACTACAGGCAAGAATATTTCGAGCTACGAAGTCTTGCAGGAGCAATCCGCATGGCTTGCAGGCGCCGCTGCGGGACTTCTTACCAAGACAAATGTTGTCGGCCATATTTCCGGCATACGTGTGCCGCCTGGACTCAAGGGACGTGCCGCCTTTTATCATGGTCTCATGCAAACAAATCCCGGCGCCAAATTCCTGACTGTTTTCGCTGGCAGCCAGGACGATACCGAACTTGCACGCAAAGTCGCGACAGCAGAAATCGACGCTGGTGCCGACATCATCTTTACAATGTTGAATGCTGGCCGTGCCGGCTCGATAGACGCCATGCGGGAGCGTGGCGTGCTGCAAATCGGAAATGTTCGGGACTGGTATCCCGATCACCCGGATGTATTTGTTGCCTCCGCCTTGGCAAATGTCAGCCTCGCCGCGTTTCATGCGGCCAAGGACTTGGCTGACGGCGACTGGAAATCCGGCGAGATCACCAAGATAGGCCTGGAAGAGCCTGAAGCGGTGTCATTGGCGCTGTCGCCGGGCGTATCCGACGACGTCAAAGCCAAAGTAGCCGAGTTGAGCAAAAAAATCGTTGCTGGCGAAATTGTAGTTTCTACCGATTATGACGGCAAAGAATTTGAATTTTGACGGATCTCCGTCAAGCTAGCTAGGTTCTGCGCATGGTTCATACGGGGCCATGCGCAGAACCCGAAACTTTCAACCTGGCACTGCTTAGGCATTTTTTAGTGACGGGCGAGTTTTGTGGTTCCCCCTAAGTCTCACGATGGCCGTTTGGTTAATGTTACGATGCTGTCCAGCCCATTGCGGTCTCCGTCGAATCCTAAGCAAATCCGACGGAATCACAACTGGCTGATTTCACTCAACGTTTTCTCAGCCAGGCTCTAAGTGATATTGTGACCTCTTCTCGTACAACTCAACGTGCCCGTTTGCCGTGAAGGGGAACGCAGTTTTGAAGCCTTGCGTAGGTTTTCTGCTCCGTTGCTACTCGGTCCCGGTCATCACCGCTAGCGCGTCTTTGACCCCGGTGTAAAAGGACTTGTCAGCCTGCGCCGAATTACCGTCGTTGTTGGATTTGTCCTCCTGAAACCGCGCACCTTCCTGGTCGAAAAGATGAATGGCCGACGCCGGGAAGTTGAGGAAAACGGTCTGATCTTCCGAGAAGTCGATGTCTCGCGGCAGCATGGCGGCGCATGCCAGCGCACCTCGGGAGCAATAGGCGACGCGGCTGCCACCAAGTTCTTCGATAAGCTCAATCCTGGCTGCCAGACCTTTCCCATTCAAGGAAATCGCGACATCTTCCGGGCGAATGCCCACGGTCACGCCATGACCGGCCGGTGGGAGACGGAACCCGGCCTCGGTGACCCAGTCCTCGCAATTCTTCAATTTTACGCATCTCTCATTCAGGGTGGCGGCCTCGAAAAGGTTCATCGCGGGTGCGCCCATGAAGCTTGCGACGAATGTCGACGCAGGACGGGCATAGACCTCGGCGGGCGTGCCGATCTGGGCTATCCGGCCGCCGTTCATGACGATTAACCGGTCGGCCAGCGTCATCGCCTCCACCTGATCATGGGTCACGAAGATCGAGGTCGCCTTCAAGCGGCGATGCAGGCGGCGGATCTCGATGCGCATATCCACCCTGAGCTTGGCATCGAGGTTGGACAGCGGTTCGTCGAACAGGAATACGCCAGGCTCGCGTACAATCGCGCGGCCCATGGCGACGCGTTGGCGCTGGCCGCCGGAAAGTTGCGCCGGCCGGCGGTCGAGATAGTCCGTCAATGCCAGGGTTGCCGCCACCGCTTCGACCCGCCGCTGGATGTCCGCCTTCGGTATGCGCGCGACCTTCAGTGGATAGCCTATGTTTTGGCGCACCGTCATATGCGGATAAAGCGCATAATTCTGGAACACCATGGCGCAGCCGCGCTGCGAAGGTTCGACGTCGTTCATGCATTGACCGTCGATCAGCAGTTCGCCTCCGGATATGTCTTCGAGGCCGGCGATCATCCGTAGAAGCGTGGACTTCCCGCAGCCTGAAGGCCCGACAATGACGATGAACTCGCCTTCCAGGATTTCCATGTCGATCCCGTGAACGACCTGCTTTCCGTCATAGGACTTCTTGAGGCCCGAAAGATTCAGATGCGCCATCACTTGTCCTTCTCGTTTTTATTGGAGTGGTCCGCGTCCAGCAGGCGAGAGCGCAGCCGTGCCAGCGTTTCGTCGTCGAGGCCGATCGTCTTCAGATAGGATTGGACGCTTCCATAAGTGTCCGCGATGTAGTCGAGCATCGCCGACATGACGTTCGGATCGGACCCGAGCAGCTTTCGGAAGGTTTCCACATCAGCACCATGCTTTTCCGCATCGCAGACAAGCTCATCAATGAGCGGGGCGATCAGATCGCCGGTCAGTGCGTAATCGGCCAGGATAAGTTCTCGGGAAACCTCAGCGATCGAAAGCAGCAGTCCCGCGATGATACCTGTGCGGTCCTTGCCGGCCGTGCAATGAAACAAAACCGTGCCGCCACCCGTATTGGCGATCGCTTCCAGGACCGCACGGATCGCCGCCCCTCGGGTGGAAAGAGCCTGGATATAGAGATCGAGAAGAACATCGCCGCCGGCGTTGACAGCGGCCGATCTTGGCGACAGTCCGTCGAACAGCGAAACGTGCAGATAGGTTACGCCTTCCTGCTTGGCAAAGGGATTGGGCGACGTTTCCAGTTCCTGATCGTTCCTCAGGTCGATGACCTTGCGCAGCCCCGCCTGGAGCAGGATGGCCATGCCGTCCGGCTTGATCCGGTGCAGTCCGTCCGAGCGCAGCATGCGCTGCCAACGGGTCTCGCCATCGGGAGTCTTATAACCGCCGAGATCGCGGATGTTGTAGGTGCCGTCTGCGGCCAAACGACGTTGCGGTGCCGGTGTCATCATCGAATTCCCGATTTCATAAAGGATTGTACGACCTGCCGTTGCAGCAGGACGTAGAAAATGAGGATCGGCAGGCTTGCCATGGTCGATGCCGCCATCAATGGCCCCCATTCGGTGCCTTCGGCCGTCATAAACATTTGGATGCCGATCTGGATAACGCTGTTGGCAGGCGTTCGCGAAAGCAGCAACGGCCAGAAATACTCATTCCAGGTGGAGATGAAGATGAGGATCGTCAGGGATGCGATCATGCCTTGCAGGTTTGGCACGATGACTTCCCACAGGATGCGCCATCCGCCCGCACCATCCATGCGCGCCGCCTCCAGCACCTCCTTAGGGAACGTGCGCATCGACTGGGTGAACAGCATGACGGCGAGCGCGCTGGCGAAATGCGGCAGGATCAGCGCAGTCAGGCTGTCCAGCATCCCGAGCCTGGCGACCAGAAGATAGTTCGGGATCATGACGACCTGGAGGGGCGTGAGCCATGTCACTGCCATCAGAGCGTAAATTAACTTGTCGAAGGCGAAGCGGTAGCGGACGAATGCATAGGCCGCCAGCAATCCGGTCAGCAACTGGAAGGCAGTCACGGCGACGGAAACGATCACCGTGTTGACCAGCATGCTGCCGATCGGGATCGCCCTGAGTGCATAGCTATAGTTTTCGAGCGTGATCGTGCTGGGCCAGAACGCGCCATCGAGCAGGGCGTTGGCCGGGCGCAACGAGCTGACGATCATCCAGTAGACCGGAAGGAGGCAGATCAGCGAGAGGATGATCATAACCCCGTGACCAAAGGGCGCGCGCAGGACCGGATGCGGCCGGCTTCGTACAGGAGCGACGCGGGTCATAGGCATTGCGATATTAGTTGTCATGGAACGAATACCTGTCGGCAAGGCGCATGAGGCTGAAGGCAAGGACGCCGAAGCCAAGGAAGAGGATGATGGCCGCGGCCGAACTCCAGCCGACCGACATGCTTGAAAAGCCGAAATCCCACAGGATGTGGAAGATGTTCGTGGTCGAGCCGAGCGGGCCGCCCTGGGTGAGCACCACGATATAGGAGAAGCTCCATTGCGCGCCGAGCAGGGTGGTGATCATCACCAGGAACAGGATCGTGGAGGAAAGCAGCGGCAGCCGGATATCCCGGATGATTTCCCAGCGGCTCGCGCCGTCCATTCGAGCCGCCTCAACCAGGGCGGGATTGATATTAGCATTCGCCGCCGAGAGGATGAGCGTCGAAAAGCCGATCAGCTTCCAGCCGGTGATGAAGACAATGGCCCAGATGGCGATGTCCGGATCGGTGAGGAACTGTATTGGCGCTATGCCCGCGGATTTCAGAAGCCCGTTGAGGACACCGTAGTCCGGGTCGAGAACCCATCGCCAAACCGAGGCGGCGACGACCGGCGCGATGATCATCGGGACGAAGATGATCGCCCGGTAGACATTGCGGAAACGTCCCGAAAGATCGTTGGTGTAGATCGCGACAGCGAGCGGCACGATCACCGCGAGCGGAAGCAGACCAATGACATAGATGCCCGTGTTCCTCAGTGCCTGCCAGAATTTCGGCAGGGCGAAGATATTGGCATAGTTCGACCAGCCGACGAACTTCACAGGAGCACGTGGCAGCATATTCCACTGGTGGAAGCTCAACCACAGCGCATCGAACAGCGGCCAGTATATCCAGACGAGAAAGGTAAGGGCTGCGGGCGCTATATAGAGCCACGGAGCAATGCTTCGTCGACTGTGCCGCATGCGGCGGGCGGACTGGGAAGGCGAGGAAAAGGCGGCGGTCATCGGGCACCCATTTGGAGATAGGGGCCGCCGAGACGGTCTCGGCGGCAGGGATCGCGAAATGGTCAGTTCGTCATGAGGCTCTGGGCCTGCTCCTGAGCCGCCTTCATGGTCTCAGTCACATCGCCCTTCCCGAAGACGGCTGCTTCGGTGGCATCCAGGAAAATCTTGGCGATCTGTCGGTAACTTTGGCCAGGATAGGCCACCCACGGCTGAAGCCGTTGAAGCTGCGCCAGGTTCGGGCGCACCATCGGGTGCTCCTTGACCCATGGACCAAGATATTGCGGATCATCGACGATATCGGTGCGGAGCGGCAGATAGCCGATTTCCGAGGTGATGACGGTGTAGCCGCGCTTCGACGTCAGGAATTTCATCAGCTCCCATGCCGCGCGCTGCTTGAGCGGATCCTGGCTGAAGATCACCAGCCCGCTGCCGGAATTGGTCGGCGCCGACGGTTTGTCGCCGAAACCAGGCATCTGTGCGGCGCGCAGCTCGAATTTGCCCGCCGCGCCCTTGATCAGCGCGTTCTGCTGGGCAGAGGTATTCAGCAACATGCCGAGTTGCCCCGACTTCATCGTCTCTACCATCGCATCGCTTGGCATGTTCTCGTATACGCCGGCGTCATGCAGGTCGCGCAGCATCGATATCGCCTGCACGGCGGCAGGCTCGCCGAAGGTGATCGTCTTGCGATCCTTAGACAGTGCGCCGCCGCCATTCGACCGCAGAACGCCCTGCAAGGCCCAATCGAAACCGGCCGCCCCGCCACCTGCGAGCGCTCCGTTGAAACCCTGAGCGCCGGTCTTGTCATGGATGGCGACGGCGGCGGCCTTCACCTGTTCCCAGGTTCTTGGCGGCTCATCGGGATTGAGACCGGCCTTGCGGAAGAGGTCGGCGTTGTAAAAGAGAACCGGCGTGGAGAATGTATAGGCCAGTGCGTAGGTTTTGCCGTCCAACTGGCCGAGCCTGATGCCGGCGGGGATCATGCCGGAGAAATGGTCGTCTAGCTCCTGCTTGGGAACGATGTCTTCAAGCGCGACGGCGCCGAGATTGTCGGCCACGAAGGCAAGTCCGTCGAAGATGACCTGTGCGACATCAGGCACGCGGTCGGCGGCCATGTCGCTCTGCAGGCGGCTGGCCATATCCAGCCCGGGTACCGCCACGCCCTCGACCTTGACGTTGGGGTTCGCCGCCATGAATTCACTGATCAGCTTCACGGTGGCGTCCGCGCCGAGGCCGGCGGCCGCGAGGTTGTAGTTGTAGAATGTGATGGTGACAGGCTTGTCGATGGTTGGAGCCGCAGTCTGTGCGTGTGCGGCCGCGGTCATAAGTACGCCGGCGGCGAAAAGCGACGAAAAGCCCGTCAGGAGATTTCTTCTCAACATGCTCAAATCCTCATTCTGCTGCAGCGGCAAGACGCTGGCGCTCGAGTTCTGCAATGGCCGCAAGGGGAATGACGTGCAGTTCACGCCGCTCCGCAGGCTGCGGAACGAAGGAGATCGTCAGACCCGACGGACGCAGCTTGCAGAGCGCAAAGCCCGATCCGCTGACCATCCGGAGGTTTTCGGGAAGGTGCAGGACATCGGTCGCGGCGTGCTGCCCGATACCGACAACGAGCGGAATACCGTACCAGTTCGAAACTCGGTCGAAATGGATGTGGCCGGAAACGATGCCGATGACATTCCGGTCCTTCAGAAGGTCGCGCAACACGATCGTATCGGCGCAGGCAAAGGTTTCCCACTGGCCTTCGACATCGTCCTCGTCCAGGGCGGGGCCGTGATGCATGACCAGCAGCTTGGGCAGGTCGTTTTCGCCGAGCTTGGCCTTCAGCCATTCAGCCTGGCCATCTTCGAAGCCGCCGCCAATGCGGTTCGGGATGGACGAATCGAGCACAATCACATGGATGCCGTTGATGACCTGGTCGTGGTCGTAGGGCTTCTGGAGGCCGGTATCGCGGCCGAGAATGCTGCTGTAGAAATTTTCCCGAACGTCATGGTTTCCAAGACCGAAGAGCACCGGGATGCCAAGATCGGCTTCGTGGAAAATCCGCTGGAGTTCCTCGTAGTCGCTGATCTCGCCGCGATTGACGAGATCGCCGCTGGCAACAATGAAATCGGGCTTCGGCACGATCGATTTGATATCGGCAAGGATTGCCGTCAGCGTCGTCGAGGTATCGGAATAGAGATTTGTATCCAGAATTTCGGGATTCCCGACATGAATATCCGTCAGGTGTACGAAGGTGGGATGTTTCGCCATCATTAGATCCATTTGCCGTTGCGCGGCCTCTTGCCGCATGAGAGAGAGCCGGTTGCCCGTCTGTCGAAATCCTGTTAGCAATGCTCCATGACATTGAGATGAACATTCATTCATGACCCAGTTGCAAGAACCTCGTATCCGTATTTTGAAGGCAGCAGCCCGCTTGTTCGTCGAGAACGGCCTGCAATCGTCGATGGCGCTGATTGCAGAAACCGCAAGCGTTTCAACAGGATCGGTCTACAATCACTTCCCTTCGAAGGAAGGGCTGATCCTTGAGGTCTGCCGGCAACTGGCAAGCACAATGGAAGACGTCCTCGTCCGCCCCATCGATCGTACGATTCCCTACAGGAAGCGGGTCGATGCCTATGTCGGGACTTACATCGACTTCATCTGGGCGGATGCGGATCGCGCCGCCCTCTATGATTACATCAGCAATACGCCTGCAATTCCGATCGAGGAACTGTTAGCGATTTTCGACAGGGTGACGGAACATAGCATCGCGATTTTCTCGGAAGCGCAGGAAGGCGGCCCCGGCTGGGGACTTTCGCCGAAGCTTGCCGGCTCGTTCGTGCGCGGCGCCATTCGAAATACGCTGAAACGCCACCGCGCAGCCGGAGAGGATCTGACCGAGGCGCACCGCGCCGGCATCATGCGAATGTGCTGGAATGCTCTGGCGTCCTAAACGCGAGAACGCTCCAAGATCGGCGGGAGACGGTGAAGACACGTGTCGCGCTGCCGACGTGTGTGGTACGCTGAACCTCGTTCGGTCCACCTACCATTCTACCCACCGTCGCCCCGACCAAGCCCAGACTGGAACGTCGTATCCGTGAGATCTGCGAGACACGTGCCGATACGGTTAACCGTACTGCCGGTTCCGCAATAGCCATCGAGCCTGCAACACGTTGAAACTAGGTGATCGACAGGGACCGGCAAGAAGCCGTGGACGCACGCTCGACCAGATGACAGGCGAGCTCGACGCGGCGCGGCGGCATGGGCAGACCGGACAGGCTGTCACGCAGGAGATCGAGGGCGACCGAGCCGATCTCGCGCATGGGGATATGCATCGTCGTCAATGGCGGACTGAGGAATGACGCCTGCGGCAGGTCGTCCATGCCCATGACAGAAACATCGCCCGGCACCGAGTAGCCCCGCTGCTGAACGCCCATCATGGCGCCGACGGCCAAACTGTCGCCAGCGGCCAGCACGGCGGTAAAATCAAGCCCGCGCGCTTCGATTCGCGACGCAATAGCCTGCGCCGCCAGTTCCGGTAGCCAGTCCTCTACCGGCACAACCAGATCCGCGTCGGCGGCAAGCCCATGATGCAGCAGCGCATCCTTCCAGCCCTCGTAGCGCCGCTCGATGGTGCGCCGCCCCGGCCGCATCAGGAACAGGATGCGCTCATGGCCAAGCTCGATCAGATGGTCGGCTGCCAGCCGCGCGCTGGACCGGTTGCAGGGCGTGACGCTGGAGAGCCGCATGAACGGATCGTCACCGTTGAGAAGCACGACCGGCTTGTCGAAGCCGCGTGTCGCGGCCAGCATGCCCTCGTCATCGATGGTCAGGAACAAGAGGCCCGCGACCTGCGGATCGTTCTGCGCCTCCTCCAGGACTGCCAATTCCTCGTTCTGGTCGGCGATCGGCCGCGTGACGATTTCAAGCCCGAGCGCCTGTGCGCGCTCCTTCAGCCCCTCAAGCACGTAAAGCGTGAACTGGTTGCGCACATAGTCGATCATCGCAGCACTCGATGCGGCCAGAATGACTTTCTGGCCTGCAACAGCGGTCGGGATGACATAATTGGCGATCTTCGCAGCTTCGAGCACCTGCTGGCGGATTTCCGGCCGAACGCCTTTTTCGCCGGCGATAGCACGCGAAGCGGTGCTCAGTGAAACCCCGCATGCCTCAGCGATGTCCTCCAGGCGTACGCGCTTGCTCTTCTTTCCGCGTTTACCGGGTAGCGGTTTCACAGCCATGTCGTTTCTCCATTTCATCATCATGAGAAAAATTTTCAGATTGCGCAAGAGAAATCACCGTGCATTTATTTCGCTACAGAGCCGCCGTAAGAGCGGCATATGTGGAGGAGCATTCATGGGTCCAGATGGCCGCGACATTCGCAACGGTCTCGATCGCCTTGTTGCCGGAACGACCGGCCTCAAGCACGACGGCCGCTTCCATGAGCCCAATCTCGATGGGACCGCCGGCGACTACATCAGCTTCGACAGCTGGGAATGGCCGCAGGGCGTTGGTCTCTATGGCCTGATCAAACTGTGGCTGTTCACCGGCCGCGACGACCTGCGCCAGCTTGTCGAACAATGGTATTTGCAGCGCATCGAAGCGGGACTGCCGCAGCTCAACGTCAACACAACGGCGCCGATGCTCGGCCTGTCGGTGCTCTGGGCAAAGACCCGGGACCCACGCTGGCAGCCGGTGCTCGACCAATGGGCAAACCGCGTGATGGCCGACCTTGGCCGCACCCCGGAAGGCGGCTTCGAGCATCACGTCTCCGACAAGGTCAATCATGACGAACTCTGGGACGACACGCTTTATATGGTCGCCCTGTTCCTGGCATCCTACGGCCAGGCGAGCGGCCGGCGCGAACTCGTCGATGAAGCCTCGCGCCAGTTCCTCGTGCACACCCGTTATCTCGCAGACACACACACGGGCCTGTGGTTCCATGGGTGGACCTTCGACGGGCGCCACAATTTTGCCGAGGCGCGCTGGGCACGCGGCAATGCCTGGATCACGGCGGGATTGCTCGATCTCTTCGATCTTGCGGAGCTGACCAAGCCGGTGAAGGATTTTCTGCAAGGCGTCCTGGTGGCGCAGGTCGATGCGCTGTTGGCGCTCCAGGCGCCCTCCGGTGCATGGCGGACGTTGCTCGACGACGCGACCTCCTATGAAGAAATTTCCGCCACCGCCGGTATCGGTTACGGTCTGCTGAAGGGCTATCGCCTCGGCCTCGGCACCCCGGCATGGCGCGCTGCCGGCCTGAAGGCCTTGCGGGTGGTGATGGACAATATCGACGAAACCGGCACCGTGCTCAATGTCTCCTACGGCACGCGCATGGGCCATGACCTCCAGTTCTACAAGGATATCCCCATTCAACCGACCGGCTATGGCCAGGCCTTGGCCATCCTGTGCCTTTCCGAAGGCCTGCAGCACGTCGGACAAGAAGGACAAGCAGCATGACGATGAAGATTTTGTACGGAGCAGCCCCGGAAGACGTCAAAGGCTACGACACGGAAAAACTCCGCAGCGCTTTCCTGATGACCGACCTGTTCGTGCCGGACGCCGCCAATTTCACCTATACACATGTCGACCGCCTGCTTCTCGGCGGCGCAATGCCGGTTTCCAGGAGTGTGGTCTTCGGTTCCGGCGACGAGATCGGCACGCCCTATCTCCTGTCGGCACGCGAAATGGGCATCGCCAATCTGGGCGGCACGGGCACCGTCACGGTCGATGGTCACTCCTTCACGCTGGAAAACCGCGACGTGCTTTATCTCGGCCGCGGCGCCCGCGAGATAACGATGACGAGCCTTTCGGGAAAGACCCCTGCCCGGTTCTACATGAACTCGGTGCCGGCCGGCGCCGACATTCCGCACAAGCTGATCAAGAAGGCGGAATCGAAGGCCGTCGATCTGGGTGACGGCCGCCGCTCCAACAAGCGGCGGCTGGCCATGTACATCCATCCGGAAGTCACGCCCTCATGCCTGCTTCTGATGGGCATTACCGATCTTGCCGAGGGCAGTGTCTGGAACACAATGCCCCCGCACCTGCATGAGCGCCGCATGGAGGCTTATTGCTATTTCGACATGGCGGCGGAAGATCGCATCATCCACCTGATGGGCCGCCCGGAAGAGACGCGCCATCTGATCGTCGCCAATGGCGACGCCGTGCTGTCCCCCGCCTGGTCTATCCACATGGGCGCCGGTACCGGCCCCTATGCCTTCGTCTGGGGCATGACCGGAGAAAACCAGGAATACAACGACGTGGCCCCGGTGGCCCTGGCAGAGCTGAAATGACCCAGATGAGATCCCTGATGAACCGCTCACTGAACGCTGGCGATGCCATCCGCTACTGGCAGCTCGGACCGATTGCCGAAGAGCGCTTCGATGTGCCGGATGCCCCGATGAAGGGCGAGATGGACCCGTTCTTCTTCCTGACCAAACACAAGAACTTCATTCCGCACGAGTATCCCTGCCGCACGATCTTTGCCGAAACCTATCGTGGCAAGCGGCCGGACGTGCGCGGCGCATTCGATGCTGCCCGCTGGTGGCTGCCCTTCGACTCGCCGCGGCTCGATCTCTCCGGTTTCTGGTTCCGCCCGACGCGGCTTGCCACCTTTGCCCGCACGTTCATCGCGGTGGAAAAAGCCGGTACCGCCAGGGTTCGCCTCGGCACCTGCGGTGGCGCGGTTCTCTGGCTGAACGGCAAGGAAGCCGGCTGGATGGCACCCTATAGCCGCAATCTCGAGGCAAAATCCGAATTCGAACTGCCGCTGCAGGAGGGGCTGAACGAAATCACCGTCTTCTTCGACGATCTTGCCGAACGCGACGCCCGCTATTTCTTCCAGCTCGATTATCTCGCAGGCCCGGCGGCAAGCGTCGCCGTACCCGTGCCGATCGAGGGTAAGGTAGCCGAAGCGATCGAGGCCGCTCTCGACAACATGCATTTCGACCGCACGGCCTATTTCGATGGTGATATCACCCTTCTCCTCGCCGAGCCCTTGCCGGTGGATGTCGATGTCAACGTCACCGTTGAAGGCGACTTCATGTCGACCGAACGCTTCGATTACGACTTCACTCTCAAGGCCGGTGCCGCGCGCCTGGTGATAGGCCCGTCCGAAAAGGCGCCCGCCGATTTCCGCCATTTCCGCATCACGCTGAAGGCGGGCGGCTTCGTCGCATCGCGTTCGCTTGGCATCGAAATCTGCCACACGGCCCGCCAGGGAACGGCACCTGCGGCACTCGCCGAACGTATCACCGAGACGCTCGACGAAGTCTCGGAATTTTCCGAACGCGATACAGTTCGGGCCTTTGCACGGCTCGCCAGCGGCCGCGGCGGCGCCGATACCGACACGATGATCGAGGAAATCCTGCCATCCATCGAGGATTGCCATGACTGCGCCGATTTTTCCCTCGTTCCGCTGATCTGGTCGCGCACCGTCTGGGGTAATGACATCGGCGCCGCGACCCGCGCCCGCATCGACAGGGCCATCCTTAATTTCCGTTACTGGATGGACGAACCCGGCAACGACGTGCAGTGGTATTTCTCCGAAAACCACGCCCTGCTTTTCCACACATCCGCCTATCTCGCCGGACATCTGCTGGCCGGCGAAACCTTCGCCCGCTCGGGGCGCAAGGGTGCAGAGCAGAGCGCCATCGGTGCCGCCCGCGTGCGTGCCTGGCTCGATCATTTCGAAGCCTGGGAAATGGCGGAATTCAACTCCGCGCCTTACTTCCCGATCGATCTCAAGGGTCTGACGGCGCTCGCAGCGCTCTCACCGGACACCAATATCGCCGAACGGGCGAAGAAAGGTATCGTGCGCCTCTGCGAAGTCATCGCCCGTTCCGCCCATCACGGCATGGTCACGGCAGCACAGGGGCGTTCCTATGAACACACGCTCTGTGCCGGCCGTTCGCTCGAGCTTTCCGGCGTTGCCCGCCTGCTCTGGGGCACTGGCTGGTATGGCCGCCGCGTTCATGCCCTGCCGCAGCTTGCTGTCTGCCTGCGCGATCATGACCTGGTCGTACCGGAAAACCTCTCCGCCGTTGCCAGCCATCAGGCCGACGAGCATCAGGAATGGCGGTTTGCGCAGGGCCAAGACCGGTTCGCGGCCCTCTATCACTACAAGGGTCGCAATTTTGCCATGGGCTCCGCCGCCCACTATCGATGGAACGAGTGGGGCTATCAGGAAACCATCCTGCACCTGCGCCTCGGCAAGCGGCCCGAGGCCGCCGTCTGGATCAACCATCCCGGCGAAACCATTCAATTCGGGTACGGTCGGCCGTCCTTCTGGGGTGGCTGCGGCACCCTCCCCCGCGCGCACCAATACCGGGGGCTGGCCGTACTCAACTTTTCGACATTCGAGGAGCAGCCGGATTTCACCCACGCCTGGTTCCCGGTCGCCGAATTCGACGAGAGCACTGTGCGAGGACGGCTTGCCCTGGCCCGCAGCGGCGGCGGCGCCGTGATGCTGCTCGGCAGCACCGATTTGCAGCCGGTGACGACGGGTCCGTCCGCCAACGCGGAATTGCGCCAGTACGGCCAGAATACCCGCTGGATCGTCCGGGTCTGCCAAGCATCGGACCTTGCAGCGGTGGAAAGCCGGTTCGCGTCGTTGTCCGTTGCCGGGGCGGCAGATGGCGCGCTGGTGATCGAAGACCCCGAATACGGCACCGTCACGTTCCGCACGGACGGTTCGGTCGAGGCTGAAGGCCGGATGATCGTGCCGAAGGATTTCACGGTCACAGGCGAGGTCGCCATGCTGACCGCACACTAGAGCATCCCGCGTTCAGGTGAAATCACCCGAACCGAATAAGATGCTCTAGATTCAAAAGTTTAGAGCGACCTTTGTGCGTTCGGACGAACGCACGGCGCTCTAACGACGTAGCGCCGGCAAGGAGAGCCGGCGCCCGTTCAAATGCGGGCAAGGAGAAGGCCCGCACCCAGAGGAGGAGGAAGACATGACCAAGACTAGAACGATGCTCGCGGCATTCGCCGTCGGGCTTTTGACCTCCACGGCGGCACTTGCCGGGGACGTACGCATCATGTGGTATTCCGATGGTGTCGAGGGCGAGGTCCTGAAAGACCTCGTCGATCGGTTCATGAAGGACAATCCGGATATCAAGGTCACCATCGACAACGTGTCTTACAGCGTCGTGCGTGAACAGCTGCCGGTGCAGCTCGAGGCCGGCGATGGCCCGGATATCGCCCGCGTCACCAACCTGAAAGCGCTGAGCAAACATTGGCTCGACCTTCGCCCGCTGGTCGCCGACGCCGCCTATTGGGATAAGAATTTCGGTGATCAGGCCGATTGGATGCGTCCCGACGGCACCGACCAGATCTCCGGTTTCATGACACAGATCACGCTGACGGGCGGCTTTGCCAACAAGACGCTGTTCGATCAGGCCGGCGTTGCCCTTCCCGGCAAGGATGCCACATGGGACGACTGGGCGAAGGCTGCAAAACAGGCCGCCGAAAGCCAGCAGGTGCCGTTCCCGATGGCGCTTGACCGGTCCGGACATCGCCTGACGGCGCCCGACATTGCCTTCGGCGCCAACTACATCGGGGCCGACGGCAAGCCGGCCCCGATCGATGACGGCTCCAAGGCCTTCATTTCCAAGTTCATCGGCTGGATCGAAGACGGCACGATGAGCAAGGACGTCTGGGTATCGGCGGCGGGCTCGACCTATCGCGCAGGCGCCGACGACTTCATCAACGGCCAGGTCGCATTCTATTATTCCGGTTCCTGGCAGGTGCCGAACTTCTCGACCAAGATCGGCTCGAACTTCGATTGGGTCGCGACCGGCAGCCCTTGCGGTCCGGCAAACTGCACCGGCATGCCCGGTGGCGCCGGCCTGGTGGCGATCAAGTACACCAAGAACCCGAAGGACGTCGCCAAGGTCATGGACTACCTGGCAAGCGAGCCGGTCGTGAAGGAGTTTTCCGAACGCACCCTGTTCCTACCGGCCCACAAAGGCGTGATCGACAAGGGATTGGACTTCAAGACCGACGATGCGCAAGCCAAGGCAGCGCTCGGCATCTTCGTGACCGCGTCCACGGGTCTGTCCGATCTCGCCCGCAAACTGCCCGGCTGGGCCTGGTCCGACACGATCTACGGCGCTCTCGTCACCCGCGTGAGCCAGGCGGCCGCCGGCGAAATGACACTCGACGAGGCCTATAACCGCATCGATGCGGATATCGCCGCCAAGGTCAAGGACTCGGCTCTCTGAGGCACGAAAACGCGGGCGGCGGCGGGAAATCCCGTTCAGCCGCCCGCGGCTTCGAATCTTCGACATGCGCCAGGCGTCAGCGCCGTTCTGCGGCAAGAGGAAAGTGATCAACGATGGCAGATGTATCCCGCCAGACTAGCCAGCGCCAGTCCGGCCAGAGCCTGAGCGACATAGCCATGATGCCGGTTCGCCTTGCCATGGGCGTTATCGATGCCCCCTTGCGATGGGTCCAGAAGACCTTTGGACTGGGTGGCATGGCGGCCTTCTTCCTGCTGCCGAACATGCTGATCTTCGGCATCTTCGTGCTGTTGCCGTTCTTCATCAATTTCGCCTACTCGATGACGGGCGGCACCGCACTGTTCCTGTCGGACCGCACCTTCGTCGGTGCCGATCAGTATACCCGGTTGTTCGACTGCTCGAACTATCTGAACCCCAACACCTGCGCCGAAGACACGTTCTGGACGGCGGTGAGCAATACCGGCTGGTTCGTCATTCTTCAGGTCACGCTGATGATCGGCGCTTCGCTGGTCACCGCCTTGATCCTCAATCGCGACCTGAGGGCACGCAGTTTCTGGCGCGCAGTGTTCTTCTTTCCGGTGCTGCTTTCGCCCGTCGTCGTCGGTCTCATCTGGAAATGGATTCTCCAGCGGCAGGGTCTCCTGAATTTCGGTCTCTATGGCTTCGGCTTCGAACCGCATGTCTGGCTGAACGACCGTAACTGGGCGTTTGCCGCAACGATCGGCGTGTCGATCTGGGCGCATATGGGCTTCTACACCCTTATCATCCTCGCCGGGCTGCAGGCCATTCCGAAGGATCTCTATGAGGCGGCGGAGATGGATGGCACGCGGGCCATGCGCGTCTTTACCCGCATCACGCTGCCGCTCCTGATGCCAAACCTGCTCGTCGTCATCGTCTTGGTCCTGATCCGCGCCGTGCAGATCTTCGACGAGGTCTATGTGCTGACGGGCGGCGGTCCGGGCACCAGCACACTCTTTGTCACGCAGTATATCTACGAGACCGGTTTTGCGGCGCAGCTGCGCAATCCCGGCCTTGCCGCCGCCGCCTCGATCCTGATGGGCCTGGTGCTCGTTGTCCTGACACTCATGCAGCTCGGCCTCAGCCGTTCCAGCGAAAAGAAGGGAGCCCGCAAATGAGCCGGGCCATCGAATTCCTGTTTCGCCGCAAGGGCGGCAAGGGCTGGCACTGGACGGATATCGTTACCTGGATCTGGCTGGTTGCAGGCCTGTTCGTGATGTTCGGCCCGGCCGTTTGGCTGACCGCATCCTCCTTCAAGTCGCCTGCCGCACTTGCCGAATTCCCGCCGACGATCCTGCCTTATGTCACCCAGAAGGTAACGGTCGAGGGCTATGACAAGCCGCTCGATCTCTACGAGGTGACGCTTGAGGACGGTAAGATGGCGACGCTTGCCGAAGTCCGGCGTATCGGTACCGTCAGCCAGATGGTCGACCCTGCCAGGCCGGCGGAGATCGTCAAGGTCAATATCGCCAAGCGCACGCCGGTCCGGCAGATGTCGTTCGCGACCGAGAACTATACCGAGCCCTTCACCCATTTCGATTTCGTCCGCTATCTCTGGAACTCCGTCTTCGTCACGGTGACCGCGACGCTGATCACGCTGGTGGTCAATTCCATGGCTGCGTTCGCGCTAAGCAAATACGAGTTTCGCGGCCGCACCTTCGCGATGCTGTTGATCCTCGCGACGCTGATGGTGCCTTTGTCGGTCATCATGGTGCCGCTCTATTCGATCGTCTCGGCGCTCGGCCTGTTCAACAATCTCTGGGGCGTGATCCTGCCGACGGTGGCGACGCCGACCGGTGTCTTTATCCTGCGCCAGTACATGCTGACCATTCCCGACGAGCTGCTCGATGCCGCCCGCATGGACAAGGCGTCGGAATGGCAGATTTACTGGCGCATTATCCTGCCGTTGACGGCGCCGGCGCTTGCGGTACTGGCGATCTTCTCCGTCGTCTGGCGTTGGAACGACTTCCTCTGGCCGCTGATCGTGCTGTCGCGCAAGGAGCTTTACACCCTGCAGGTGGGTTTGAGCATCTATTCCGGCGAACTCAACGTGCAATGGCATTTCATCCTCGCAATGACCGTCGTGACCATGATCCCCGTGGTTCTGGTCTTCCTCTTCCTCCAGCGCTTCATCACCACCGGCATCGCCGGAACCGGCCTGAAGTAAGGGTGCATCATGGGTCACATCAAACTCACCAATGTCACGAAGTCTTTCGGGGCGATCGACGTGCTCCACGATATCAATCTGGAGATCGCCGACGGCGAATTCGTCGTCTTCGTCGGGCCATCCGGCTGCGGCAAGTCAACGCTTTTGCGCATGATCGCCGGGCTTGAAAAACCGACCGGCGGCGAACTCGCCATCGACGGCAAAGTTGTCAACGACATCCCCGCCGCCGATCGCGGGCTCGCCATGGTGTTCCAGTCCTATGCGCTTTATCCGCATATGAGCGTGCGCCAGAACCTCGCCTTCGGTCTCGAAAACACCAAGATGCCGAAGGTCGAGATTGCCACGCGCATCGCCGAGGCGGCCCGCATGCTGGAAATCGAAAACTATCTCGACCGCCGTCCGGGGCAGCTGTCGGGCGGGCAACGTCAGCGGGTCGCCATCGGCCGCGCGATCGTGCGCCGACCGGTCGCTTTCCTGCTCGACGAACCGCTGTCCAACCTCGATGCTGAACTGCGCGGCTCGACCCGCGCCGAACTCGCAGCCCTTCACGCCCGGCTTGCGGCAACGATGATCTACGTCACCCATGACCAGGTCGAAGCCATGACGCTCGCCGACCGGATCGTCGTGCTGCGCGCCGGCCGTATCGAGCAGATCGGCACGCCGATGGAACTCTACAATTCTCCTGCAAACCGCTTCGTCGCCGGCTTCATCGGCTCGCCGCATATGAATTTCCTCGACGGTTCGGTGGAGTCGTCATCCTCCGGCAAGGCGGTCGCAACCTTCGCCGGCGGCAACAAGCTGGAGCTGCCGGTGGAAAACGCTGGGCTTGCCGGCGGGTCGCGCATCACCCTCGGCGTGCGTCCGCAGCACATTTCGATCGGCACCGGCGGCGAGGGCATTTCGGCCAAGATCAAACTGGTCGAAGCACTCGGCTCCGAAACCATCCTCCATACCGATGTCGCAGGCCAGAAAATCCTGGTCGTTGCGCCCGGGCAGCATAATCTGACGCCAGGGTCGGATATCCGCCTATCGCTGTCGTCGGCTCCCCTGCATCTGTTCAACGAGAAGGGGTTGCGCCTTGAACACGCTGTTTGATCTCTCCGGCAAGGTCGCGCTGGTCACCGGCGCTCGAACGGGGCTCGGCCAGGGCATGGCGCTGGCGCTCGCTCAAGCGGGCGCCGATATCGCCGCGCTGGGCTCGAGCCCAATGCCGGAAACCGCAAAAGCCATCCGCCAGACCGGCCGGCGTTTTCACGCGCTCGAAGTCGATCTCTTGCAGAAATTCGATGCGAAGGACATTGTCGGCTCGGTCGTCTCGGCGCTTGGCGGCGTCGATATCCTCGTCAACAATGCCGGCATCATCCGCCGGGCCGATCTGCTCGATCATTCGGAACAGGACTGGGATGATGTCATCGACGTCAACCTCAAGTCGGCTTTCCTGTTGTCCCAGGCCGCTGCCCGGCATATGGCCGAGACCAAGCGTGCCGGGCGCATTATCAATGTCGCCTCGATGCTCTCCTACCAGGGTGGCATTCGCGTGCCGGCCTATACCGCGTCCAAGCACGGCATCGCCGGCCTGACGAAGGCGATGGCCAACGAGCTTGCACCGCATGGCATCACCGTCAACGCCATCGCGCCCGGCTACATGGCGACGGACAATACCGAGGCCCTGCGCAACGATCCCGATCGCAACGCCCAGATTTCCGCCCGTATTCCGATGGGCCGCTGGGGCACGGCGGACGATCTCGCCACATCGGTGCTGTTTCTCGCCTCTCCCGCCTCCGGCTACGTTACCGGCATCACTGTGCCGGTCGATGGTGGTTGGCTGATTCGGTAGGCGGCGCGGGAATGACAATTTCCCCGCTCAGCTCAGTGGAAAACCCATTGCGGAGACCAATCGGAGCCAGGGCTTGCGCCACCCCCCTTTCTTGTCGGCGGTGTCGAGCGCATACATAGTCACCTGCGCGCCAAGCCAGCGAAACGGCTCCGGCGGGATCGTGTTCGGCAGCGTTGTAGCAAAGTCCAACCTGCTTTCGGCAGTCTTCGACCCGTCGAGGATGTCGAGGGCTATACGCGCCCCAAATCTTGAGGCGGATACCCCGAAGCCCGAGTAGCCGCCCGCATAGACCACCTTGCCGGCATGGTATCGCTGGAAGTGCACAGCCATTCGCGTGCTGAGGTCGATCGGGCCGCTCCAGGCATGGGTGAACCGGACGCCTTCCAACTGCGGAAACGTGTCGAAGAAGGCGGCGGCGAGCGGCTGGTAGCTCTGGACGTCCGTATCGGCCCTTGGAAAGGTCGAGCCCGCAAACGCGTAGGCAAGTCTTCCGCCAAAAATGATGCGGTTGTCCTTCGTCAGGCGCATGTAGTTCATCTGTGTGCGCGTATCGTACACACCCTGCC
Organism: Pararhizobium sp. YC-54; assembly: GCF_025847205.1. GTDB lineage: Bacteria > Pseudomonadota > Alphaproteobacteria > Rhizobiales > Rhizobiaceae > Pararhizobium. The sequence goes on from NZ_JAOYTH010000008.1 coordinate 173,373, forward strand.
GGTTCGTCCATCCCACAGCATGCATCTGTTCCTGCGACAACGGCTCCGTGGCAAGCACGCGATCGCGGATGGCGACGACACGACGCTTGATCCCGGGATGGCCCGACGTGAAGGCATTGGTTGCCAGCAGAACCTTGCGAGCTGTCACCAGGCCGAAGCGGGTTGAGACTTGAATCTTGCCACCGGCCCCATCGACCGCCAACAACTCCGTATTCTCGAAGATCTCGACCCCGAGAGATAGCGCAGCCTTCTTCAAACCCCAGGCGAGCAGAGCCGGATGCACCGTGCCGCTGATGTCCTTCGACCAGATACCCGCCTTGTATCTCGGCGATCGAATTTGCGTCTGAACGGCTGCCTGATCGAGAAATACCGCCTTGTGCCCATATTCGAGATGCAGTTCGTGCTCCCGGTGCAGGGCTTCGATATGGTCGTCGTCGACGGCCACGGTCAGCTCGCCACCCCACTCCGCATGGCAATCGATGCCATGATCTGCGATGGTCTGCATGAAGCCGTGCATGTTTTCCTTGCCCAGTCGCTCAAGCTCGGCGATGTCGTTGGGGAACACGCGCACTGCATTGGACAATCCGTGCATCACCGAAGTAGAGACGACGCCGCCCGGACGTCCGGAAGCGCCATTGGCAACCGCCCCCTTTTCGATCAGCACGACGGCAAGATCGGGATTGTTCTGCTTGGCCTGGATCGCACCCCAGAGCCCCGTAAACCCGCCGCCAACGATCAACAGGTCGGCCTTTCGATTGGACGAGAGCGGTGACAGCACTTCGGGAGCGTCCGGCCGGTCCAACCAGAACGGCGACATCTTCACCTCGGCGAGTGCCGTCATCGACGGTCGTTGCATTGGGTGCGCCATGGGTTCACCCGTCGGTCTTTGAGGTGTGCAGGACATAGACTTTGCGCATCGTCTCCAACACTTCGAACCTGACCTCAACCCCCTGCGGAAGGAGATAGCTTTCGCCGGCCTCGAAGGTCTCGACGGATCCATCGGGGCTGGTGATGGAGACTTTTCCCGAAAGGATCACGCTGTATTCCACCCCATTGGGGTAGCACAGCATTTCGGCATAGGGCGTCGATTGCCATGTGCCGACGACAATCGACCCATCGGCGCTCTCGAAGTGGACGTCGCCCATCTCCTCGGCAAACCCCGACAGGATCGCTTCGACTGGCACGACGCTGCATTTCTCCAGTTTGCGCAGGCCGACGCCATTGCGGTCGATTTTCACTACCTTGGACATGTATGCTCCTGAATGGATGGTCAGTTATTGGCGGGACGCGAGGTTGCCCGGTCCCGCCGGATGCGGTTGAGCGCTGCTATTTCGCCCGATAAACTTCCGTCCCGGCGACATAGGTCGCCTCGACATGCCGCTGACGAATGGACCGATCGACGGGATCTGGAAGCTTGGCGTCGAGCACGACGAAGTCCGCCCATTTGCCGGCCGAGATCGAACCGATCTGGTCAGCCCACGGCGTCATGTTGGCGCCAGCCTGGGTGTAGGCGAAGAGAGCCTCGTCGAATGTCACCGCCTGCTCCGGATGCCACGGGCCATCGCCAAGTCCGAACGGGCTTTCGCGGAAGACGGCATCGTTGATCTGGGTCAGCGGGCTGAGCGGCGATGTCGCCCAATCGGATCCAAACACAACCGGAACGTTGTGTTCCAGCATGGATTTCCAGACATAGGCATGAGACTCGCGCTCATGACCCACTCGCTCGTTGATGTACTTTCCGATCGTACCAGTTGCATGGTTCGGTTGCATCGACGCCACGATGCCGAGCTTCTTGAACCGCTCGATGTCGGGCGGGCTAATGATCTCGATATGCTCGACGCGATTGGGATACTTACCTGCGGATTGCTCCTTTTCGAACGCGTTCAGCGCCATCTGGACACCGGCATCGCCGATCGCATGAACGGCGGTGGGAAAGCCGTTTTCGTTGGCAGCCTTGATCAGCGCGCTCAGATCGGCTTCAGACTGGAAAGGCTTGCCCTTCCATCCGGTGCGGTCCGAATAGTCTTCGAGCAGATACGCCGTGTGGGTCGAAAGCACCCCGTCAACGACTGACTTGGCGTAGCCGACGGTCAGTAGCGGGCCCTTGACCTCCGTCTCTCCGCTGGCAGCCACCCGCTTGTCGATGCCATCGCGATCCTTTGCCGCCGCCGGGATATTGGCAGCCTTGTCTTCGAAGAAGCCGTACCACACCCGCAACGACAGGTTCTTGTCCTCGACGAGTTTCAAATAGTCATAGGCATCGCTGATGGACGACATGTCGTGAACGCCGGTCAGCCCGACGCTGTTGGCAAACTTCACGGTCTGCAGCAGCGCGTCAGCGCGCTCCTTGTCCGAATAGGCCGGCTTCTTGCTGGTGATGAGATCGCCCGCACCTTCCAGCAGGATCCCCGTCGGTTCTCCTGTCTTGGCGTCGACGACGATCTCGCCGCCGGCAGGCACTTCCGATCTCGCCGTCACGCCGCCAATTTCCAACGCCTTGCTGTTCACCCAGATCGAGTGAAAATCGATATCGCGCAGAACGACCGGCCGATCCTTGACCACAGCGTCGATGTCTTCCTTCGTGGGAAGCTTGCCTTCCTTCAGTGTATAGTCCCAGCCACCGCCGGTGATCCACACGCCCGGCGGAAGGCGCTCGTCTGCTTCCTTGATCTTCTTCAGCCACGTCTCCTTGTCGGGGATGTAGGAAAGATCGACGCCTGTGACGTAATCCGTGCCGCTGGTGAGATGCGTATGTCCATCGATGAAGCCGGGCGTGACGGTTTTGCCGCCGAGGTCGAGGACAGTGGTTTTGCCGTCGGCGAGCGCCTGGATCTCGGCACTGGTGCCGACTGCCACGAACTTTCCGTCCTCGACCGCAAAGGCTTCGGCCCGCGGTGCATCAGGATCGACGGTCCGCACGTCGCCATTTACGGCGATAAGGTCGGCGGCTGCGTTCGCAGCCGTCGTAGATGATCCGGCCGCAAGTGCGGCGAGCATGGTGCCAGCCAGCAGCTGGTGCAACAGAACACGTGTTTTCTTGGTGCGCACGTCTTTCCCTCCCGAGGTCCGAACAGATGAATCTGACAGGTGGAGTAAGCGGCAACACGGCTGGAAGCGGAATACTCCAAACGGCTAGGTCCACGTGATCGGCGATCCCCATAAACATCCCAGCCGGGACCGCAGCGAGTAATGGCCATGCCTTGCGGCCATTTTGAAAGTGACCTACGCTCGCGCGAGGAGGACGCCAATATGAATGGGAGTATCGCGACGAGCGAGCCAGGCACGGTGACGCAACCGCCTGCAATCAATGAACTGGCAATGTCGCTGATCGGCAATATCGGTCGAATGGACTTCCAGGAGCGCTTGGCCGAAGCACTGAAGCAGCACGTTTCCGTGGATGCAGGGCTGATCTTGCTCTATCGGGGCGACAGTGCGCCGAAGATACTTTTCAACGACTGGCAGACACATCGCGGCCTGTCCGATATCCGGCACTATCTCCAGGGGCCTTACCGGCTCGATCCGTTCTACCGCCTTGCAGTCGAGAACGAAATTGATGGGCTTTATCGGCTGAGCCAGATCGCACCGGCGTTCGATCGAACACAGTACTACCGCGAATACTATCAGCATTCCGGACTTCAGGACGAGTTCAACTTCATCGTCAGCCTGGATGACGACTCGAAGATCGCGATCTCTCTTGGCCGCAAGCGGTCGAGTATCGCCTTCAATCCACAGGAAGTGTCGCTGCTCGAGAGCCTGGCCCCGATCTTGCGGACCGCAGTCATCCGCCACTTCCGCGACCTGAGACCAGAAACGCTTGATGGCGAAGGCACGGCACTGCGGAAGGCGCTCACCCGGGCGATAAGCAATTTCGGACGCAGCATTTTGACGGAACGGGAATGCCAGGTCGCACAGCTTGTCCTGCGCGGCTATTCCGTCAAAGGCGCTGCAACGCAACTCGGCATCTCGCCGGCAACGGTCAAGCTACACCGCCGCAACCTCTACTCGAAGCTGGACATCACGTCGCAGACGGCGCTGTTTGCAATGTTCATCGACTCCGTTTCGTCAGCCAAGAACGTCTACGAGGATCCACTGTCGGGCTACCTCGCCAAGCGCGAACAGTTGACGGGCGAACTCACCTGCAACTGACAGGCGCCGGACGCGATCCGCGACCTGCTCCGAACCCGATTTTCAAACCGCAACGGTGCTCTTTGCTGACGGCCTGGACACAATGCGTGACGCCACCAAACCGAAGACGACAACACCAAGGATGATCGTCGAGATGGCATTGACCTCAGGTGTCACGCCAAATTTGATCTGCGAATAGATCTTCATTGGCAAAGTGGAGGCTCCAGGCCCCGTGGTGAAGCTCGATAAGACGAGATCGTCCAGGGACAGCGTGAACGACAGCAACCAGGCTGACACAAAGGCTGGCAGCATGTTCGGCACGGCCACCTTGACGAAGGCCAGAAACGGCGGGCACCCGAGATCCCTTGCTGCCTCCTCCAGCGACGGGTCGAGTTCTGCCAATCGCGATTGCATCACAACGGCTGCGAAACACATGGTGAAGGTCGCATGGGCAAGCGTGATGGTCACCGGCCCGCGATCGATGCCCAACGTCACGAACATCAGCAGCATCGATACGCCCATAACGACCTCCGGCATCACCATCGGAGCCACGAGCATGCCATTGAAGATGTGATGGCCGCGAAAGCGCCGAATTCTCACCGCCACGATTGCGGCAAGCGATCCCAGCGCGGTCGCGAAAGTTGCTGACGTCGCCGCCACGAGAAAGCTGATCTTGGCACCCTCGACGATCGACTGGTTGTTGATCGCTGCGGCATACCACTCAGTGGAGAAACCGCCCCACACGGTGACCAGCCGCGAGGCGTTGAAGCTGTAGACGACGAGGACCACGATCGGCAGGTAGAGGAAGGCGAGCCCTGCGAAGATTGAAAGCCGATTGAACCAGGATGGCTGGGGCATAGTCGCTCCTCATGTGGGCGTTCGAGACAAACGTGTCTGAAAAAGGACAATTGGGATCACTAGGATGACGAGAAGCAGCACGGTGACGGCGGAGGCCACCGGCCAGTCCCGATTGTTGAAGAACTCGATCCAAATCGTCCGGCCGATCATCTGCGTGTCGGCACCTCCAAGGAGGTCCGGCACAACGAATTCGCCGATGACCGGGATGAATACCAAAGCACACCCTGCGGCAACGCCTCTCAAGCTCAACGGAAACGTCACGCGCCAGAACGCGGCCATGCGCGAGCATCCGAGGTCGCGCGCCGCCTCGATCAGGGTGCGATCGCCGGCGCTGAGATTGGCGTAGATCGGGAGCACCATGAACGGGAGGTAGGTGTAGACGATGCCGATGTAGATCGCGGTCTCGGTGTTCATGATCCGCAGGGGCTCCGAAATGACGCCGACATGCAGGAGCAATGAATTCAGCAGCCCATCGTTCCGCAATATGCTCATCCACGCATAGACGCGGATCAGCATCGAGCTCCAGAACGGCACGATAACGAGGAAGACGAGGAACGAGCGCGAATGCGGCGAGCAGTTTGCGATGCCATAGGCCAGCGGATAGGCGATCGCCAGCATCAGCGCGGTCGAAATCGCCGCGACCTTCAGGCTCGTTAGATAGGCAAACAGGTAGGTGTTTTCGCCCAGAACGAAAATGAAGTTCTCAAGATTGAGCCGAATGCTGAGCAGCGATCCCTGCCATGCGTATAGCGGCTCATAGGGCGGCATACCAACGCGTACGGACGAGAGGCTGATCGCCAGCACGAGCAGAAACGGCGTGAGAAAGAATATGGCCAACCAGACGTAGGGTACCAGCACCAGTGCACGCCGGCCCAGATTGGGTTTCGATTGCATCGTGGTGCTCTCCTATTCGGCCAGCAGGCGGGCGGCTCGCGGCATCCATGACGCAAATACCGTGTCGCCAACCGACAGATCGTCCTGCGAGCCCAGATTGATGCGCAGCGCGTCCAGCATTGCTCCACTCTTCAGGCGAACCCTGTAGTGCCGTCCTGATCCTGCGTAGCTGAACTGCTCCACAACGCCTTCGAGGCCACTGCCCTGTTTATTGAGCTCGACCCTTTCCGGTCGTACCGACACCCAGAAACGCCCACTGGTAGAGACATTGTCCGTGGCCGCCGCAAACACTGAACCGCCGGCTTCCGCACTTTCGATTGTCAGCTCGTTGCCGGAACGCCTAGCAGCGACGCCTTCGAACACGTTTGCCTCGCCAAGGAACTTCGCGACGTAGCGGGACACCGGCGTTTCGTAGACTTCAGCCGGCGATCCGACTTGCAGCACTTTCCCTTGTCGCATGATCGCAATGCGCGACGACACGGTCATTGCCTCATGCTGGTCGTGAGTGACGATGATGAAGGTGAGGCCGAGTTCGCGTTGAAGTCTGACCAGTTCATACTGAGTTTCCGTGCGCAGGTTCTTATCGAGCGCACCGAGAGGCTCGTCCAGCAACAGGACCTTTGGCCGCTTGACCAGTGCGCGGGCGAGCGCGACACGCTGCCTTTGCCCTCCTGATAATTGCTGCGGTTTTCGATCCAGCAGCGCGCTCAGTTGGAGCTTTTCGGCCACTTCGCAAACCCGCTGCCGGATCTCTCCCCTCGCCAGTCTGTCCTGCTGCAGGCCGAAGGCTATGTTCTTGCCCACCGACAGATGGGGAAACAGCGCATAGGATTGGAACATCATGTTCGTTGCCCGGCGATGGGCTGGAACAGCTGTGACGTCTGCTCCGTCAAGCCGCACGATGCCTGCCGTAGGCGCCTCGAATCCGGCGATCATACGAAGCAAGGTAGATTTGCCGCATCCCGACGGCCCTAGGAGGGAGAAGAATTCTCCCTTCCCGATGCCGATCGAAACATCGTCCACCGCGGTGAAGAAGCCGAAGGACTTGGAGAGGTTCTCAATTGATACGTAGGATTGCAATACGTCCGTCCTTCTACTTTTGGTTCTCGGGCAAGGCGTTCAGTTGCCCGCCCTGAAGGCGGTCCACACCCGGGTCCGCTCGCGTGCCTGCCTTGGAGGCAGCGACTTGTCGACGAAGAGCTTGGCGCGGACGTCCTCGGGCGGATAGACGTTCGGGTCCGTGCGTATCGCCTCGTCGACAAGAGCCGTGGCAGCAGCGTTGGCGTTTGCATAGAAAACGTGGTTGCTGATGTCGGCGACGGTTTTAGGCTCGAGAACGTAATCGATGAAGGCCAGGGCCTGCTCCGGGTCGGGCGCATCGCCAGGGATGGCCATCGTGTCGAAGGAAATGATGGTGCCTTCCTTCGGGATCGAGTAGTTCACGGCGATGCCATTGTTGGCTTCCTCGGCACGCGCTGAGGCAATTCCTGCGTCGCCGCTCCACATCATCGCCAGGCACAACTGCCCGGAAGCCATGTCCGCCACAAGTTGACCGCTCTGCATGTGCCGGATGTAAGGACGCAGCGTCAGAAGCAGTCCCTTCGCCTTGTCGAGATCTTCCTGATTTGTCGAGTAAGGATCGAGCCCAAGATAGTTCAGGGCGATCGGGATCACCTCGTTAGGCGCATCGACGATGCCGATCCCGCAGTCTTGAAACTTCCGTGCCAGCTCCGGCTTGAAGAACATGTCCAGACTGTTCGTCGGCGCTGCGCCAACGCGCTCCTCCACGAGCTTCGGATTGTAGGCAATTCCCGTCGTCAGCCACATGTATGGAACCAGATACTGGTTGCCGGGGTCATGCTCAGCGACCAGCTTCAAAAGCGACTTGTCCAGGTTCTGATAGTTTTTCAGAGCCGCCAAATCGATCGGCTTCAACGCACCGGACTGGACAAGCCGCTCGCCGACCGTGGCGCTGGGGAAGGCGACGTCGAAGCCACTTCCCCCCGCCAGCAGCCGCGTCTCGAGAACCTCCAGCGAATCGAAGAAGTCGACACGCGCATCGATCCCTGTGCGCTTGGAGAAATTGGATACGGTGTCTTCGGCAAAGTAGTCCGAAAAATTGTATATGAAGAGCTTGTCATCAGCTCGCGCTCCGCTCCCAGCGCAAAGCGCGGCCACCGATGCGATAACGATTGTGTGCAGAAACGCACGGCATGAACCAGACATGTTCCCTCCCAGGCAATGGCTTTTGTTGCGCAAAACCTGATCGGCGGCCGGGGTCGGGTCAACACTCCCTTTGGTTAGGCTGGCGAACAAGATAGCCCTTCGTCACGATATTTGCGAACAGTTCGCGACCGAGAAGAGACTACGAAACCACGATCTCTCGGATATCAGAGAACTACCGGCGCCGGCGCGTCTGCATCCGGCAGCTGCCAAGCAATCCGTCGCCGCGTAGGCAGCGCGTCGCGGGCGATCGGCAATTCGTGTGTCGCTATGCGGATGTTGGAACCGGCCTCTGCAGCATGAGGGCTTAGAGATGCACGAGTTCGCCACTGATCCACAGTGAGGCCCAGGCATTGGCAAAATCGGATCGCCCGATCCAGCCTCCGTCGACCAGAGAACAGGACACGCGTGCGTTTTATGCACTTTCTGGCCAAAAAACCGCACCGCCCGCCGGAACCTGTTAACGACCGATAATGTTGGCTTATCGGTTGTTTATGCCTTTGTCGCGGAGATGGCTGAAATGACCAGCCTGACCGTCCAAAACAGCTTCTCTGCAGGCTGCGCCAGGTCGTAGCCCGATGACTTTGGGCCTTCCGTGCTACCCGGCCGGAGGCATCGTCGCAACCCGCCGGCAAATACACCGGCGATCAAAGCCACCGAACGGGAACCTGTTTCGCCAGCCCCGGTCGAAAACACCCATTTCAGGGATGGCGCCCTGCCCTACAGCAGCGCGCAAGGCGCCATCCCGTTTATTCCTCGTCGCCGCTGGGTATTTCAACCACTTCCCGGCCTGCCGACAGGATCGTCCGCTTGCCGACATGATTTGCCGATCCGACCAGCCCTTCCCGCTCCATCCGCTCGACCAGGGAGGCTGCCCTGTTGTAGCCGATCTGCAGGCGCCGCTGGATGTAGGATGTCGAGCATTTCTTGTCGCGCAGCACCACCTTCACCGCCTTGTCGTAGAGGTCGTTGCCGTCCTCTTCCGCCATTGCGCCCTTGTCGAAGACCGCGCTGTCTTCTTCGGCAGTCTCGTCGATTTCCTCGGCATCCTCCGTCACCGTGCCCAGATATTCCGGACGCCCCTGCGTCTTCAGATGCGCGACGACCTTTTCGACTTCCTCGTCGGAGACGAACGGCCCGTGCACACGGGCGATCCGGCCGCCACCCACCATGTGGAGCATGTCCCCCTGCCCCAAAAGATGCTCGGCACCCTGCTCGCCCAGAATGGTACGGCTGTCGATTTTCGAAGTGACCTGGAACGAGATGCGGGTCGGGAAATTCGCCTTGATCGTGCCGGTGATGACGTCGACCGACGGGCGCTGTGTCGCCATGATCAGATGGATCCCGGCAGCGCGCGCCATCTGGGCGAGCCGTTGGATGGCGCCTTCGATCTCCTTGCCTGCGACCATCATCAGGTCGGCCATTTCATCGACGATAACAACGATGTAAGGCATCGGCGCGAGGTCCATTTCCTCCTGTTCGAAGATCGCCTCGCCGGTCGAGCGATCGAACCCGGTCTGCACGCTGCACAGGATCGTTTCGCCCTTTGACCGCGCCATTGCGGCGCGTGCATTGTAACCGTCGATATTGCGCACGCCGAGCCGCGACATCTTGCGATAACGGTCTTCCATTTCCCGCACGGCCCATTTCAGCGCCATCACCGCCTTCTTCGGGTCGGTGACGACCGGGGTCAGGAGATGCGGGATGCCATCATAGACCGAGAGTTCCAGCATCTTCGGATCGACCATGATCAGGCGGCATTCCTCCGGCTTCAGCCGGTAGAGCAAGGACAGGATCATCGTGTTGATCGCCACCGATTTGCCCGAGCCCGTCGTGCCTGCGACCAGAAGATGCGGCATCTTGGCGAGTTCGGCGACGACCGGTTCGCCACCGATGGTCTTGCCGAGGCAAAGCGCCAGCTTGAAGCGCGTCTCCCCGTAGTTTTCCGACTCAATCAGTTCGCGAAAATACACCGTTTCGCGTACAGGGTTGGGCAGTTCGATGCCGATGACATTGCGGCCAGGCACAACGGCGACACGGGCCGACAGCGCCGACATCGAACGGGCGATATCGTCGGCAAGGCCGATCACGCGCGACGATTTCACGCCGGGCGCTGGTTCGAATTCGTAAAGCGTGACCACGGGGCCCGGGCGAACATCGATGATCTCGCCGCGGACACCGAAATCCTCAAGCACGCTTTCCAGCAGGCCGGCGCTCTGCTCCAGAGCCTCCTGGGTGATAACCGCGGCCTCCTGAACGGGCGGCTCCTGCAGGAGTGTCACCGGCGGAAAGACATACTCGCCGCCACCTGCGTCCGCCGTCAGTTCCGGGATGGCCACGAACGTGTCCGGCCGAACGGCGCGGATCGGTCTCACAGCAGCCATCTGTGGCTTTGCGGCACGCACCGGCTCCACCGGGCTCGCAGCCTCGCAGACAACCGGCTGGCTTTCTTCCACGATCGGCTGAGGCGCCTTCTTGACCCGCGGGGGCTGACTGACGACAGGTGCTGCGACCGGCCGATTGGCCGGCTTTATCCCGATTTCCCGATAAAGCGCCGTCACCGAACCGGAAGGTGAATGAACCTCGGGAGGCTGCCAGCGCACGACCGGCGCCAGAGCATTGATATCCGCTTCCATATCCATGGTGTTCCAGAACACTTCGTCGGACACGTATAGGAAGGAACTGGCCTGTTTGATCGTCGTTTCCGGCATGTCTGCGGCCGCGCTTTCCTCCTGGGCCGGAAAGCAAGCAAGATCGATTTCCGCAGCGTCGGCGTATTCGTCCGCAGAGGGGTCAATTAGCGATGTTTCCATCTCTTGTCGCAGGCGGAGCGAAAGCAACTGAATGCCGGACACAACCGGCGCTTCCTCAGGCACAGGCTCGATAACCGGTAGATATTCCGCGGTCACAACGGCTGTTGCCGGCGGGCTTGCTGCCGCTTGCCCATCCGGGCCCGGCACTTCCGGTTCCTTGCGTGCATCGCCAGCCGGCCGCTTCGAATAGACGCTCTCCGGCGTTCGGGTGAAGCGGACGTTCGGACCAAGCACAAACGCGCTCTGCCAGACCGGTGCATCCCCTCGCCCTTCGATTTCAGCCATCGCGTCGGTATCAGCCTCATATGGGCCTTCGGCGCTTTTCACATCGACGGGAGCACCATAAATCCGGCGCTGCAACTCCGCTTTTCCCAGATGGTTTTCCGGGTCTGCGGGCTGATCCCCCGTGTTATCGAAGCTGTTCGAAAAATTGGTTCGGGAAAGACGCATAAGGACCTGCTCACTCAAAATTCACGGGCAATGGGCACACCCCTTTTCAATAGAAAATAAAGGTTAATCACCCCTTTCTAGCCGACCTTTCTCAGAGAATTTCCATTCGCCCTCGCAAGCGACATCAGCATCGGGCCAATGGCAAATTCGCCCTTCTCCGCCCGCCGGGTCAGGTCTCGCAGGTAGCCGCCGGCGGAATTGATATGCCCTGCTCGCTCCAGAATGCAGGCAATCACGGTCGCAGCATTTTCCGGCCCGAGTATCTCGCACGCCTGCTGGTAGGCATCCGGGCTCACCCCAAGCATCGACCGCACAATGACAGCCGCCGCCATCAGGTCCCACCAGCTGGAAATCGCCCCTCCGGAGCCATAGGGGATGATTTCCGGGCAGGCCTGAAGCACCAGAGCCAGCGGGAAAGCCTTCATCTTGCCAGGTGCGCCCGAATGACGTCGTCCGCCCTCGGCTTTTTGCCCCGTCGCGCTGCTCGGGTCACGGTCTCGATTCCGGCTTTCCCCCGCTATCGGCGCATTCTGCATCATTTGGCCAGGTTCCGATTTTTCGCCCTGCGTGTTTTCGAAAGCAGGTTCAGATTCAGATGTAGAGTCGGGATTTGAATTCTGTATGTGCCGATCATTTTGGAAGGGATTGCCGCTCGTATTCTTGGTTTTAAGCTGCATTTCCAACTGGTTGACGATCTCTTCGCGCAGCATTTCCATTTCATCGAGCGCTGTCGCCGTTTCTGTTGCTGTTGGCGTGCGCGGAATTGCCGTAACAAGGGCCCGGAAATGGGTCGTGACCATTTCCCAGTTACCGCTTGCGCCCTCCTCCACCGCAGCCTCGATCAGTTTGGAGACGTCGCGGCGGCAAAGGGTCAGCCGTTCACGCAAACGCCGCAATTGCAGGCGCTCTGCGATCACCTGGGCTGCCAACTGCTCTATCTCGCCGGCACGGGCAAGCAACGGCGCCAGAGAGAACCCGAATGCATCGTCAATCGCGCCGGTATTGCCCCTCCGCACATAACGTTTGCCGTTCGGGCTGTCCTTACGGACGATCAGGCCTGCCTGAACCAGGATAGCCAGGTGACGCCGGATCGTCTGCTCTGTCATGCCGTGGGATCGCAGCGACAGCTGTGCGTTGGATGGGAACACGACAAGACCATTCGTCTCGCAGAGTTCATCTTTCGGGTAAAAGCTGAGCAATGCACTCATCACCGCCAGCGCGCGATCGGTCACGCCGATCAGCGGCCGCGCTTCGCACAGTGCCCGATAGAGCTTCCACTTATCGATGCTCTTGCCGTCTTCGATGTCCTTGGCCACAAGCTGGCTTGCCAACATGCCAAGCGTCATCGGCCGCCGCCCAAAGGGCGTCGTCACACTTCCACCTTCCATCGCCTTCGCCTTTCGCAAGGGCAAAGCTGTCAGGCTCGTCAAAATGACGTCTATCTCAATGAAGAGACTTGACTACGATTCCAGGAAGTGTGATTCTCTCAGTCGCCAAACAGTCGAGAAGGGCTTCCGGAATAGATTTCGGGGGCCTTTTTCTTTGCCTATTTTCTCTCGTGCCTATCCTTCGATAGCGGTTGATCCAAAGGCCGCTGCCAACCAGCGACCCGACATAAACTACTGCAGGCCGCCTTGTTTCAGGCTTGCCGTAAATTCGGCGTAGAGGTCGTCCAGGCGGTCGGCGAGATATCCACCGAACTGAGGAACCTGGCGCTCATCAAAAACGATCCGCGTCTGGACATCGTCGCGCTCGATGCGCGCCGCCTTGCGTCCCTGCGGGCTTCTCCATTCCTGTGTCTTCGGCTTGCGTTTTGCAGGCTCCGCTCCAAGCATTTCGAAGACCCGGCTAAAGCGTGCATCGCTGTCTGCTGCGAGGAAATCAGCGCCGGTGATCAGCGCTTCAAGCATATGTTGTTTACGCTCTGCGCGTTCCACCAATGCCGCCCAACGCGCCCGGCCCGCCTTTGGCGCCGGTCCGATGGCCTGGACGAGATATTCCGGAATGCTTCGAGCAATGGTGATGTAACGGCTGAGATCGCCCTTGTCGGTCGAAAGCGCCGCCATGATCGTCGTGCGATCATACCCGCCATCCTCAAGACGACGGGCAAACTGCGCCTTCTCGATATAGGAGAGATCCTGTCTATCGAGGTTCTCCTTCCCCTGGGCGATGACAAGCTCGTTGTCCGTCAGTGTCTGTACGATTGCCCGGACCGTCCTGCCAAGCAGCGCTGCCGCGCGAAGCCGCCTACGACCATAGGCCACCTGGAACCGGCCGGGCGATGCCGTTTGCGGTCGCACCAGAATGGGAACCTGCTGGCCATTTTCCCGCATGCTGGCAACCAGCGCCTCGAAATTCGGGTCGACCGTAATGGAAATGCGGTCGCTTACGGACGAGTGATCGATCTGCGCAGGATCGAGATCGACCACCGAGGAACCGGAGGCCAGTTGCTCCTGCAGCTTGGCGGCACTACGGGCGCCCTCGGTCATTTCCTGGAGCGATGCTCCCATCGCTGAAATAGCGCCGGTGCGGACTCGATCGGTGTTTTTCTCCACGCCAGCCGACGGCGTTGAGCCTTCCGGCCTTCGCATGAACAGCGTGTTGACGGTATCTTTTCGGCTCACAGCAGGCCACCTTCATTGTGTCGTAAAGAGCGTGCGTTGGGACCTCCCAACGATGATCGGCTGGGAAAAAGAACATTGCTTTGCGTTCGCGTTGGGAGTTCCCAACAGATTGCACTGGATGCGTGCTGGGAGCTCATTTTGGCGTGCGCCCCCATGCCTGACGGACAAGAGATTCGATTTCGCTATTGACGGAATCGAGCGCCTCCATCGCCCGGTCGTAGGTTGAACGCGTCAGGTTTTCCCGGCCGATCTCGTAGAGCGTCTGCTTCGTCAATCCTGCGTCAGAGACAGCAGCCGACTTCACCATCGGATTGGTCATGACGTGATCATCAAACAGATTGCGGAGGAGGGCGGCGACTTTGGTCTGCGGCGCATCCTGCGGCTCGTAGCGCGTCAGCAGGTAGCGGATGAAATCATATTTCAGTTCGCCACCAGCCTCGCGAACGACAGCGAGCAGATCATGCGTCATCAAAAGGAACTGGCTCATCGACGCAACGTCGAGCATCTGCGGATGAACGGTCACCACCATCGATGTCGCGGCGCAGAGCCCGCTCAGTGTGAGGTACCCGAGCTGCGGCGGGCAATCGATAACGACGACATCGTAATTGTCGGCGACTTCATCGATGGCGCGGGCAACGCGGGTGAAGAAAATTCCGTCGGCATCCCGGGCGCCTGTCGTCAGTGCGCGTGGCGTCGTATGCTCAAACTCCATCAGTTCGAGATTGCCGGGGACCAGATCGAGACCGTCAAAATAGGTGTTGCGGATGACGTCGGCCAAGGGACGCTTCTCTTCGTCATAGCGGATCGCCGCGTAGAGCGTCTCGTTCGACTTCACGTCCGTTTCCGGCAACACGCCGAGCAGGGCCGAAAGGCTCGCCTGCGGATCGAGGTCGATGGCAAGCACGCGGTAACCCTGCAGCGCCAGATACTGGGCGAGATGAACCGAGGTGGTCGTCTTGCCAGACCCGCCCTTGAAGTTGGTGACGGCGATCACCTGCAGGTGATCCTCAGCGCCACGGCGCGGCACAAAATTATAGGCCTCCCGGCCGCGCACCGTTTGCGCCAGCTTCTCGCGCAGTTCGTTGATCTGCCGCAACGTATAGAGACGGCGGCCATTGCTGGTAAGATCGGGCTGCGGTCCTTCGCCGGCGAGCGTCATCTTGCGCAGCGTCGAATCCGAAACGCCCATCAGGCGGGCAGCCTCACCAGAGGTAAACCGGCGCAGCGTCTTGTTGGCCGTTGGCGGGAACAGCGCTTCGCTGATAGCCTGGAGTTGCGAGCTGATGATTGCCGCATGATCTCCGATCGTCTCATCGACGGTCTTCCGCTCAATCTTGGTCGCTCGAATGGCATTGCTCACGTTCAAAACTTTCGTCACGGTAAAATGGCCCCAGGGGCGATATAACCGTGACGATACGCAAAGGAACGATTCGCGCAAGAAGTTATTGGTTAACAGATGGTTACGCCGGCTGAGTGAGAAATTGAATCTGCGCCCGCCCGGGATGCATTTCGCTTATGAATCCAAGGCGTTCCCGACCCTAGCGCTGCGTAGCAATGAAAAACTCCTGGCTGAATGATTCATGTGTGTAATGATGACGTAGGGCGCAACCTACCGAAAGAGGGGAGGGGGCTCAGACACGACTCACCACCTTCCGCAGCGCATTCTCCACAAAAAACACTGCAACGCGCCCTCCGTCTCTCGACGCCTTAAACTGTCGATCATTGGGTTTGCCATGGCGCCAGAAGCGAGCGGCAAGGACAGCAGTCGCAAATGCAAAAATCTCCTTGATCCATAATCATATGCTTATGAAATCCCGCTTTATATTTCATTTTACATTACCATTCTGCGTGACAAACTAGGATCAGCTGTTCTGTCAGTCATCATATGCCGGCTCTTCGGGAGCATGCCGGTCATTCAGGGAGGATAATTATGAAACGGGCCATCATCGCCGCGTTCGCGGCCATTATCATGGGTAACGCTGCCTATGCCGACACGATCAAGATCGGCGTTGTCGGTCCATTCTCCGGGCCATTTGCGTTGCAGGGCAAGAACTTCAAGGCCGGCATCGACGCCTATACGGCGATGAACGGGACAACGATCGGCGACGACACCGTTGAGATAATCTACCGTGACCTGCCGGCCGCCGATCCGGCCCAATCCAAGGCGCTGGCCCAGGAGCTGGTCGTCAAGGAAAAAGTGCAGTATCTCGCCGGCTTCTATTTCACCCCTGATGCAATGGCGGTGACACCGATCCTGAAACAGGCGAACGTGCCGTTGGTCGTCATGAACGCCGCGACCTCGGCAATCGTCACCAAGAGCCCGCTGGTCGTGCGCACGTCCTTCACCACCTGGCAGACTTCGACGCCGATCGCCAAGGTCGCGCATGACGCAGGGGTCGCCAAGGTCATCTCCATCGTCAGCGACTACGGCCCGGGGATCGACGCTGAGAACGCATTCAAGGCCGGCTTCGAGAAAGAGGGCGGGGCCGTCGTCGAGGCGATCCGCATGCCGCTTTCCACCAACGATTTCAGCCCGATCATGCAGCGCATCAAGGATTCCGGGGCACAGGGCGTGTTCGCCTTTTTGCCATCCGGCCCGACCACCCTTGGTTTCGTCAAGGCATACAATGAAAACGGCCTCAAAGCTGCCGGCATCAAGTTTTTCGCGCCCGGCGACCTGACACAGGAATCCGATCTGCCGGCGCTTGGCGATGCAGCGCTCGGCATCCAGACGACGTTCCACTATGCGGTTTCCCACGATTCCGCGGAAAACAAGGCCTTTGTCGAAGCCGCCTCCAAGGCGATCGGCAACCCCGCTGAATTGTCCTTCCCTTCGGTCGGAGCGTTTGATGGCATGAATGTCATCTACAAGATGATCGAGGCAACCGGCGGCGAGCAGAACGCGCAAAAGGCGGTCGATGCCGTCAAGGGCCTGTCGTGGGTCAGCCCGCGTGGTCCGGTCTCCATCGATCCGGAATCGCGCCACATCACGCAGAACATCTATCTGCGCGAAGTCACAAAGGCCGATGACGGCTCCTACTACAACAAGGAAATCCAGACATTCGAGAAACAGGGCGATCCGGGGCTGGCGGCCGTCAAGTAAACAGCCCGGTGGCTCATCGTATCGGCTGCGCCGCGAGACATCCCGCAACGTCGATACCTTGCCCTGATTTTGCGACCGCGGGGGAGGGGAGGGCTTTCTCCTGTCCCGCAAACAACCAAATGGAAATCGCGTGATGCAGACATTCTTCAGCATAGCCATCGACGCTTTTGCCTACGGCATGGTGCTTTTCGTCATTTCGATCGGCCTCTCGATCACCATGGGCCTGATGCGCGTCGTCAATCTCGCCCATGGCGCCTTCGCCATGATCGGCGGCTATATCGCCTCCTTTGCGGCGCAGGACCTCGGGCTCGGTTACGCCGCAGCCGTGCTGCTTGCCGTTTTCGGGACCGTCGTCATTTCGATCCCCATCGAGCGGTTGCTCTATCGGCGGATTTACGGCGCGCCGGAACTGACGCAGGTGCTGATGACCATCGGCATCACCTTCTGTATCATCGGCATCGCCAACTATGTCTTTGGCCCGACGCTGAAGACGGTCCCGTTGCCGCCCGCTCTGCAAGGGTCGGCCGATCTCGGTTTCCGCTCTATCGCCGTACACCGCCTTTTTGCCATTGTCTGCGGCCTGGCGGTCGCGGGTGCGCTCTGGTACGCCATTGAAAAGACCGCCTTCGGCGTGAAGTTGCGCGCCTCCGTCGACAATGCCGCGATGGCTGCCGCCCTCGGCGTGCGGACCGAAATCATCTATGCGGTGAGTTTTGCGGTCGCGGTCGGCCTCGCCGCCTTCGGCGGCGTGCTGGGTGCGGAGCTTCTACCGGTCGAGCCGTACTATGCCTTGCGCTACATGGTCACCTTCCTGGTCGTCGTCTCCGTCGGCGGCGCAGGCTCGATCCCCGGAGCGCTGCTCGCCTGCCTCGTGCTCGGCGGCATCGATACGACCGGCCGCTACCTCATGCCGGAATTCGGCGAATTCTTCTTCTACCTCGCGGTCATCGCCATCATCTGTATTTTCCCGCGCGGCCTCGCCGGACGGGCACGCTAGGATGACGCTCATCATGAACACTGAAACGGTCGCAACGACCGCCCGACAAAACCGCACCATCGGCCGCGACCTGATTGGTATCGGCGCGATCATTGCCGCCGCCGCCATCGGCTATCTCCTGTTTCCTGACAATCTGGCGCTCTTGACCCGGATCATCGCCATCGCGCTCTTGGTCCTGTCGCTTGATCTCGTCACCGGCTACTGCGGCGTGGCAACACTCGGCCACGCAGCCCTGTTCGGATCCGGCGCTTATGCCGCCGGCATTGCTGCTGCGCATTACGGTATCACTGACCCGTTGCTGATGACGCTTGCCGGTATTCTTTGCGGCGCGATTGCCGGTCTGGTCTGTGGCCTGATCATCCTGCGGGCACACGGATTGCCGCAGCTCGTCCTGTCGATCTCGCTGATCTACCTCTTCCATGAATTTGCCAACAAGGCCTCGTCATGGACCGGTGGCAGCGACGGCCTGTCGGGGATTTCACCCGATCCTCTGTTCGGCAGGTTCGAGTTCGATCTCTGGGGCCAGACCGCCTATGTCTTCGGCGTCGTCCTGTTGCTCGCCGTTTTCATCCTGTTGCGTTTCCTGGTGCGCTCGCCATTCGGCATGCTCTGCCGTGGCATCAAGGAGGATCCGCTGCGCATCATGGCCATGGGCGCATCGCCGAAAATCGCCTTGATCAAGATGTACGTCATTTCCGGCGCTGTTGCCGGCGTCGGCGGAGCCCTGAACGCGATTTCGACGCAGGTCGTCGGTCTCGACAGCCTGTCCTTCACCCAATCGGCCGAATCCTTGGTGATGCTGGTTCTGGGCGGCACCGGGTCGCTGTTCGGCGCCCTGACGGGTACCGTCGTCTTCATGCTGTTTGAGGATTACGTTTCGGCCGCCAATCCCTTCCACTGGCTGACGATGGTCGGCGCTCTTTTGATCGCGGTCGTCCTGTTCGCGCCAAAGGGGCTCTACGGCACCGCTGCCGCTTTCGTCACCGGCCGCTTGGAGAAACGGACATGAGCACAGTCTTTGACGTTCTCAATCTGAAAAAAGCCTTCAGCGGGCTGACGGTCACCAACGACGTCTCCCTGTCGATGGCGCCGGGTGACCGGGTTGCGCTGATCGGGCCGAACGGCGCCGGCAAGACCACCTTCGTCAATCTCGTCACCGGCAATCTTCGCCCGGATTCGGGCGAGGTCCGTCTTAATGGTGAAACCGTCACCAAAATCGACGCCATCGGCCGCGTCCGGCGCGGGCTGGTCCGTTCTTTCCAGGTGACGCGGCTGTTTCAGGAGATGACGCCGGCCGAACATGTTGCGTTGGCAATCCTGCAGCGGGACGGGCGCGCCGGAAAGATGTTCGGCAACTTCCTGTCCATGCCCGATGTCATGGACGAGGCGGGCGTGCTCCTGACCAAGCTCGGTTTGCGCGACCTCATGCACCGCAAGGTGAGCGAAATCGCCTATGGCCAGCAGCGCCTGCTTGAAATCGCCATGGCCCTGGCTCTCAAGCCGAAAGTGCTGTTGCTCGACGAGCCGGCCGCCGGTGTGCCGCAGAGCGATACCGGCCGCATCGAACAGGCCCTTGCCGACCTGCCCGCCGACCTTGCCGTGCTGATGATCGAGCATGACATGGATCTGGTCTTCCGCTTTGCCAAGCGGGTCATCGTGCTGGCCGCCGGCACCATCATTTTCGACGGTTCGCCCGCCGACGTCACCAAGGACGCCGCCGTGCGCGAGGCCTATCTCGGGAGCTATGCCAATGCCAGCCACGCCGCTTGAAGTCGAAAACCTTTCTGCCGGTTACGGTCCCACACGGGTTCTGGAAAACGTCTCCTTCTCGGTTCCCGCTGGCCAGCGTCTGGCCGTACTCGGCCGCAACGGCATGGGCAAGACGACCCTGCTTGCAACGCTGGCCGGCCAGACAAGACGGTACGACGGACGCATCCGCATCGGCGAAACCGACGTCACCGGCATTTCAAGTGCGTTGCGCGCCCGCACGGGGCTCGGCTACGTACCGCAGACGCGGTGCATCTTTCCGACGCTGACGGTCGAGGAGAACCTGTTCGTCGGCCTCAAGGACCGGCCGAAGAGCGACCTCCAGGAGGCCTACGTCATGTTCCCCCGTCTTTTCGAGCGCAAGGGAAACCTGGGGTCGCAACTTTCCGGCGGCGAGCAGCAGATGCTGTCGACAGCACGAACCATTCTTGGCCGCCCTACGGTCCTGCTGCTCGACGAACCGCTCGAAGGTCTGGCGCCAGTCATCTGCGAAGAGTTGATGAAAGCGTTTTCCGAACTTGCCAGCACAGGCAACATGACCATCGTGCTGGTCGAGCAGCGCATCCAGAGCGCGCTTGATTTTGCCGATCAGGTCATCGTGCTCGAGCGGGGCAGGGTGGCCTGGAGCGGCACGCCGCAGGCGCTGGCTGCCGATCACGACGCGGTTGACCGCCTGCTCGGTGTTGGCGGGCTGCACTGACCAGGTAGCCGGGAGTATCCACCGGAACACCCCTCCCAAGCTTAACCCAAAAAGCCGTTCAATTTTATTTTGATCCCGAGGGAACAATCTGTTCCCTCGGGTATTTCTGCGTCAGGTCGATTTCTGTCGGCACCAACCACCGTTCGCAACGATGAGGATGTGCAGATGAACAACCTTTTACCCGAACTGCATGAGGGTCATGCCCCGATCACGCTGCATCAGCTGTTTCGCGATGCACTGGAAGCCTATGACGATTGGGATGACGAAACGGACGTTCCCGTGGTTTACCACCTGGGCATGCCTGTGCCGATCGGGCGGGTATTCGACCATATGCGAAACTGCACCGATATCCTGCCGAACAATATGGTCAGCGCCATCACCGAAAGGTTGACCAAACCGTGGAACAGCGATAGCCCGCTGGACGAAATGACGTTTTCGACCGCCGCCCGTGTCATGTGCGTCATGGTGCGCAAGAGACAGCTGCAACGCAGCGGCAGCGACATCGGCGCTTTCATCCGCCGGTTTGAGAAACTGCGTGCCGGCCGCGTCGATCCATGATGTTTCGCGCGGACCAAAACCGCTTCCGGTGCGGCCTCAGGCGGGGCGCTTCAAGCGGTGACCCACTAAGTAACGGAAACCTATCAGGATTTAACAGGGCGTGAAAACGGCTTGATAGGATAGGCTGTCCGTGTTTAAAATGATTAAATACATAGAGTATGCCGTATATTTATGAACTGGCGTTTGCGTAGGGGTGCCAAGGTTCAACCATCCAGCCGCATGATGCGGGGAGGAAATGATATGACGGTTCACGGTCTTTCGTCGCCCTTCAGTCGTCACAGCGATCAGCCTTTGCAGATCGCCATCATCGGCCGGGGTTTTTCCGGCCTGATGATGGCGATTGCTCTGTTGAAGTCGGTCAAGCAGCCATTCCGGCTGCGCATGTTCGATCCCCGGCCGATCATCAGCGGCGGCCAGGCGCTGGCGACGGCACGATCCACCGAAATCCTCAACAGCCGTGCCCGCGATCTCTCCGTTTCAACCGGAGAACCCAAGGATTTCACCCGCTGGCTGCAGGCGAATGCGCCGTTTCGCGAGGCCGTTTCGGCTGCAATCCCAGGCTTCGGCCAGATCTTCGTGCCGAAGGCGACGTTCAGCGATTATGTCTATCAACGCTTCTCTGAAGCGCTGGCGCAGCGGACGGATGTCGCGGTGCAGATGTCCAACGAGGGCATCACCCATATCCGCCGCAACGATAACGGCCTGTTCACCCTCCGACTGGCCGATGGCAGTGAGGCCGTCTACAACACGGTTGTTCTTGCCACCGGATACGGTTTGAAAGCGCCGCTGGAGACGGGCGGACAGGCTATGGACGCTGATTTGCCTGAGCGCCCTAAGACGCGCCGGCATGTGGTCGTGATGGGCAATGGACTGCGCGCCGTCGATCAGGTTCTGCAATTGCGCGACGGCGGCTTTACAGGCCACGTCACCATCCTGTCGCGCCGCGGCTTCCTGCCGCAGCCGCACACCCGGATGCCGGCGGATGCGGTCTTTCCGGCGCAGCCGATGCCCTCACAACTGCGCAACATCGTCCGTTTCGTGCGCGAAGCCTGCGCGGAGGCGGAAGAAAACGGCTGGAGCTGGCAGGCCGCGATGAACGGCCTGCGCAAGCGCGCCCGCACCCTTTGGGCATCGCTGCCGCCGAGCGAGAAACGGCAGTTCAACCGGCATCTGCGCGCAATCTATGACAGCCATCGCAACCGGCTTCCGGCCGATGTGCATGCAAGGCTGGAACGCGAATTCGCCAGCGGCCTGACCGAACTGAAGCGCGGAACCACCCTGAAACGCACGCCTGATGGCCTTCTGGTCCGATGGGCGGGGCAGGCGGCCGCAAGCCATTTCGCTGCCGACGAGGTGATCGATTGCCGCTGCCTGTCGCCGGACCTCAAGGACCCCGTCGTGACCGACCTTCTTGACGCAGGGCTGGCTGCAACAGACGAGCTGGATCTGGGGCTCGCCGTTAATCCTGCCGGGGAACTGATCACGCCGAAGGGCCGGCCGGCCGGCCTTTTCGCCATCGGCCCCCTCGGGCTCGGCTCGCTCCCCGATATTGATCTCGTTCCGGAGATCGTCACGCAGACCTATGCCGCCGCGACGTTGATCGGGGCACGGTCACTGCCGCAGTTGCAGGCGAGCTAATACCCGCGCAATTGCTCCACCAAACCAGCCGGTATCACGCTGCGGCGTTCGCCGGCGCCAGTCTCACCTTTCCCGTCGCTGAACGGCGCTGGCCTCCAGTTGGGCGCAAAGTCTCAAGAAGACCGGAACGGAGAACGGATTTTTCATACATGATAAAATTTATAGATATTATAATTTTGCGATCGGTACCATTTCCGGAAAAACTACGCGACGACCCATTCCGCATCTCGCGCACGCTGGAGACAATCGCACATGAGCACCGTTCCGGAAAAAATCGACGTTCTCTGGTTTCTGCCGACCCACGGCGACAGTCGCTATCTCGGCACATCGATCGGCGGCCGCAATGTCGATCTCAACTACCTGAAACAGGTCGCGCAGGCGGCCGACACGCTGGGTTACTTCGGCGTGCTGATCCCGACCGGCCGCAGTTGCGAGGACAGCTGGATCGTTGCCTCGGCGCTCGCGCCCCTGACGGAAAAACTGCGCTACCTCGTCGCCGTGCGCCCGGGCCTTCTCAGTCCGACGCTGGCCGCCCGCATGACCGCAACGCTCGACCGGATCTCCAACGGCCGCCTGCTGATCAATGTCGTCACCGGTGGTGATCCGATCGAGAACAAGGGTGACGGCATCCATTATTCGCATGAGGAACGCTACGAGGTCACCGAAGAGTTCATCAACATCTACAAGGCCGTCCTGCGCGGCGAAGACGTCACCACCAAGACCAAGCATTTCGACGTCGAGGATGCGAAACTTCTGTTCAAGCCGGTCCAGGAACCGCATCCGCCGCTCTATTTCGGCGGTTCCTCCGGCGTCGGCCAACAGGTCGCCGCCCGCACGATCGACAAATACCTGACCTGGGGCGAACCACCCGAGGATGTCGAAAAGAAGGTGGCGGAGGTGCGGGCGCTCGCTGCCGCGCAAGGCCGCGAGGTCACCTTCGGCATCCGCCTTCACGTCATCGTCCGCGAGACGGCCAAGGAGGCATGGACGGCGGCCGACGAGCTGATCAAATATGTCGACGACGACACGATCGCCGCGGCCCAAAAAGTTTTCGAGCGGATGGATTCCGTCGGCCAGAGCCGGATGAGCAAGCTGCACGGCGGCCGCAAGGACAAGCTGGAGATCAGTCCGAACCTGTGGGCCGGCGTCGGGCTGGTTCGCGGCGGAGCCGGAACGGCCCTGGTCGGCGACCCGGATCAGGTCAAGGCCCGGATCGACGAATACCGCCAGATCGGCATCGATACCTTTATCTTCTCAGGTTACCCGCATCTGGAAGAAGCCTACAAGTTCGGCGAGCTTGTCTTGCCCAACCTGCCGCTGAGCCACCCGGTCAGGACCCACAAACCCAGTGCCAATACCGGCCCGTTCGGCGAAACGATCGCCGGCGATCACCGCCCGGCGCTCAAGGTATCGCAGTCCTGAAACAGATAAGGCCCATCGGCGTTTTTAATTGTGACGCTGCGATTAAATCGTAGCGTTCAACCGTTAACCAGGGCAGTGACCACAGTCAGGTCGCTGCCCGTGTTCGGTTGACAAACTCCAGGCGAGCCTAAAGAGTAAAACCGGTCAAAACGGCAGCGTTGGGGAGGACTTTTGTCTATGCGCGCGTTTATCCGGTTTTCAGCGATCATTTTGAGCATCCTTGCATTTTCACCCGCGATCCGCGCGGAAGAAACAGGCCGGCATATCGTCACCACCCAGGATGGCGATTATTTCGGCTTCGACCTGCGGACGGCGCAGAATGTCTCCCTTGCCGACTGCGAGAAGGTCTGCGTCGCAGATTCCTCTTGCCGCGCTTTCACCTACAATCCGAAGGTGAAATGGTGCTTCCTCAAATCCGACTATAACAAGCTGAATACGTTCGCCGGCGCGATCGCCGGCAAGATCGTCGATGCGACAGCGGCGGAACCGGACATCGGCGCACCGCCGGCATTGGCCTTCGTCACCGAACAGCTTCTGACCGATGCCCGGGCAACG
Organism: Pararhizobium sp. YC-54; assembly: GCF_025847205.1. Classification (GTDB taxonomy): domain Bacteria; phylum Pseudomonadota; class Alphaproteobacteria; order Rhizobiales; family Rhizobiaceae; genus Pararhizobium. The sequence continues at coordinate 198,100 of NZ_JAOYTH010000008.1, forward strand.
AAAGACAATCTCTCGGTGCTGGCAGATCAGGACGTTCTGGGTCTCAATGGCCGCAAGGCTGCCGCCTACCGCGAACTCACGGCCGGCAATGTCGGCCCGGCGCTGCAGGCGTTTCAGGGCGCGCTGTCCATTACTCCCGACGATGGTGCGTTGTGGGCGGAAGCCGCGCGTGCGGCAAACCGCGTCGTCGGCAATACCGATTTGGCCACGCAGGCGTCGCTTGCAGCGCTCAACGCCTATCAATTGTCGCGCACCACTCAGGCGCGGGCAGAGGCGCTTGCCCTCCTGGCGACAGCGCTGAAGAACGTTGAGAATTTTCGGGGTGCTCTCAGCGCCTTCAAGGCCAGTCTTGAACTGGTCGAAGCCAAGTCCGTTCGCGCCGAATATACCGACCTTCGCACGCGTCAGGGTTTTCGCGTGACCGAACACACAGTCGATTCCGACAGCGCCACGCCACGGGTCTGCGTCCAGTTTTCCGAGCCGCTGGTCAAGGCCGGCGTCGATTACACGCCGTTCGTCCTTCTGGACGGTGCAGCGCCCAAGGCGGTCGAAGCCAAGGGCAGCGAGATCTGCGTCGAGGGCCTGAGCCACGGCCAGCGTTACAAGGTGGCCTTCCGCTCGGGCCTGCCGTCGTCCGTCGATGAACCGCTGGAAGCCAACGTCAATCTCGATGTCTACATTCCGGATCGGGCGGCGATGGTGCGCTTTACCGGCGACAGCTTCGTGCTGCCGGGAACGGCCCGTCGCGGTATCCCGATCGTTTCGGTCAATACCGCCAGCGCCAACCTGAAGCTCTACCGCATCGGTGACCGCAACATCGCCTCGCTGCTCACGGCCTCGCAATTCCTGACACAACTCGACGGCTACAGCGCCCAGCGCATCCAGGATGAAAACGGCGAAATGGTCTGGCAGGGATCGATCGACATTTCGACCGACCTCAACAAGGAAGTCGTCACCAGCTTTCCGGTCGATGAAGCCCTGCCGCAGCGCAAGCCCGGCGTCTACGTGCTGACAGCAGTATCCGCGACGGGCGCGTCCAACGAGTGGGACAGCCAGGCGACGCAATGGTTTGTCATTTCGGATATCGGCCTGTCCACCTATTCCGGCACCGACGGTCTCTCGGTTTTTGCCCGGTCGCTCGCATCGGCCAGGCAGCTGGCCGGCATCGAACTGACGCTTCTTGCCAAGAACAATGAAATCCTCGGGACTGCCACCACCGACGCCGACGGCCGCGCGACATTCGACGCCGGCCTGCTGCGCGGCACCGCCGCCATGACGCCAGCGGTCATCACCGCGAAGAGCGGTACGGACGATTTCGTTTTCCTCGACCTGACGCGGGCCGGCTTTGACCTGTCCGATCGCGGCGTCACCGGGCGGACAGCACCGGGTGCCATCGATGTGCTGACCTGGACCGAACGCGGCATCTACCGCGCCGGCGAGACCGTGCACGTCTCCGCCCTTGCCCGCGACAGCGCCTCGGTGGCGATCGAAAAACTGCCGCTGACCTTCATCTTCATGCGTCCGGATGGCGTCGAGGACCGCCGCGTTGTCAGCGACGGCGGACTGGCTGGCGGCTATGCGCTCGATCTCCCCCTGCAGCCGAATGCCATGCGTGGCACCTGGACCGTGCAGATATTTACAGACCCCAAGGGCACGGCGATCAGTGAGAAGCAATTCCAGGTCGATGACTTCGTGCCCGACCGGGTTGAGTTCGACATGGCGAGCACCGTCAGGCAGATCGAGATCGATACGCCGGCGCCGATTACCATCGATGGCCGCTTCCTTTATGGCGCACCGGCAGCAGGGCTGGAACTCGAGGGAGAAGTCGGCCTGAAGCCGACCCGCGAAAGCGCCGGCTTCAAGGGCTACTTCTTTGGCCTCGCCGATGAGGAGGCGACAGAAGACAGCCGCACGACGCTCGATGGGCTGGAGCCGCTCGATGAGGACGGCAAGGCGACGTTCGATGTCAACCTGACGGACGTACCCTCGACCACGCAGCTGCTCAACGCCAATATCACCGTGCGCGTTCAGGAAGCCGGCGGCCGCGCCGTCGAGCGGTCCCTGACGCTGCCGGTCAAGCCGGCGGGCGCCATGATCGGCATCAAACCGGAATTTTCCGGCGAGCTTGCAGAAAACGCGGTCGGCAAGTTCCACGTCATCGCCATCGACCAGAGCGGCGTGAAGCAGGCCAAAACCGGCCTGACCTGGAAGCTGCTGCGCGTCGAGCAGGACTATCAGTGGTACCGCGACGGCACGGCCTGGAAATATGAGCCGGTGACATCGACCAAGCAGGTCTCGACCGGCACGCTTGATGTCACCACGGAAGGCGGCGAAATCGCCCTGTCCGCTGACTGGGGCCGTTACCGCCTCGAAGTCGAGACGGCCGATATCGATGGACCGGCAACCAGCGTCGAATTCGATTCCGGCTGGTATGTCACCGCCAGCTCGACGGAGACGCCGGATGGCCTGGAGGTCGCGCTCGACAAGCAGAACTATGCGATCGGCGACACCGCCAAGCTGCGCGTCTCGCCACGTTTTGCCGGCGAAGTTCTGGTCACGATCGGCTCGGAAAAACTGGTCGCCACGAAAACCGCGACCATTCCTGCCGAAGGCGGTGAGATCGATATTCCGATCACTGCAGATTTCGGTGCGGGCGCCTATGTCACCGCGACGCTGTATCGTCCGGGCGATGCGCAGGAAAGCCGCATGCCGATGCGTGCCATCGGCATCAAGTGGCTGGCCGTCGATCCCGCCGACCGCAAGCTGTCCGTCAAGCTCGGCCTTCCGGAAAAGACGCTGCCCCGGCAGACGCTGAATATTCCGGTCGAAGTGACCGGGGCAGGGGTGGGCGACGAGGCCTATGTTACGGTCGCCGCCGTCGATGTCGGCATTCTCAATCTCACCCGCTACGAAGCACCCGATCCGGACGGCTGGTATTTCGGCCAGCGCCAGCTCGGCCTTGAAATCCGCGACCTCTACGGACGGCTGATCGATGGTTCGCTCGGTGCGACCGGGCGGCTGCGCACCGGCGGTGACGGCGGACAGATGCCGCTTCAGGGCAATCCGCCGACCGAAAAGCTGGTGGCATTCTTCTCCGGCCCGGTCCAGCTCGATGCAGGCGGCAAGGCGATCGTCAGTTTCGATATCCCGCAGTTTAACGGCACCGCCCGCGTCATGGCCGTCGCATGGTCGAAGGCCGGCGTCGGCCATGCCTCGACCGATGTCGTCATCCGCGATCCGGTCGTGGTGACGGCAAGCCTGCCGCAATTCCTGGCGCCCGGCGACAAGGCGGAAATGCGGCTCGACATCGCCAATACCGATGGCCCGGCTGGCGACCTGAACCTGAAGGTGACGAGCAGCTCGGCCGTGGTGATCGACGCTGCGCAAGCCGAACAGACCTTCAGCGTCAAGCCCGGCGGTAAATTCGACCTGACGCTGCCGCTCTCCGGCGTTCATCCCGGCGAGGGTGCGATCTCGATCGAGCTGACCAGCGCCGACGGCCTGTCGCTGCAGCAGTCGGTCTCCGTTGCGGTGCGGCCGGCCGCCCTGCCGGTGACGACCCGGCATCCTTTGACCATACAGCCGAATGACAGCCTGACGGTCGATGGCGATCTTTTGGCCGAAAGCATGCTGCAGGGATCGGCTGTCAGCATCAGCGTGACGCGGTCCGCGGCCTTCGATATTCCGGCCCTTCTGACATCGCTTGACCGTTACCCTTATGGTTGCGCCGAGCAGACAACCAGCCGGGCGCTGCCCTTGCTCTATCTGAGTGAACTTGCCAAGCAATCCGGGCTGCCGGAGGATGGTGACGTCCAGAAGCGGGTGCAGGAAGCGATCTACCGGGTGCTGTCCTACCAATCCTCGACCGGCAGCTTCGGCCTCTGGAGCCCCGGTTCCGGCGATCTCTGGCTCGACGCCTATGTCACGGACTTCCTGACACGGGCCCGCGAACAGAAGTACCAGGTGCCGGACCAGGCCATGGTGCAGGCGCTCGACAATCTGCAGAATGCGATGAGCTACGATATCGACATGAAGAGCCAGGGCAACGAAATCGCCTACTCTCTCTATGTGCTCGCCCGTAACCGCAAGGCGGCGATCAGCGATCTGCGTTATTATGCCGACACCAGGCTCTCGGAATTCCCGACGCCACTGTCGAAGGGGCACCTGGCCGCCGCTCTTGCCCTCTACGGCGATGCGCAGCGCTCGCAGAGCATTTTCGAAGATGCGCTGCAGATGTCGACAACCGCAACCAATGCCAGCCTTGATCGCTCCGATTACGGCTCAGCCTTGCGTGACAATGCCGCCGTGCTGACGCTCGCAGCCGAAGCCCGGCCGGTGCCGACGATCATCCCGCAGCTCGCCAAGATCGTCGCCCGCGAGTGGGAACATCAATCCTACACGAGCACGCAGGAACAGATGTGGACACTGCTTGCCGCCCGCGCCATCCAGGGCGGGGACAGCGATATCAACCTCGACATCAACGGCACGCCGCGCAGCGGCGGCTATGCCGCGCGGCTGACCGGCGACGAAATCCTCGATCAACCGGTGACGATCACCAACCGGTCGAGCGAGCCGGTGGCTGCCGTGGTGACGACCGTTGCGGCGCCAGCGCTGCCGCTGCCCGCCGGTGGCAATGGTTTCAGCATCGAGCGGACCTACTACACGCTTGACGGCGAGGAAGCCAATGTCACGGAGGCCAGGCAGAACGAGCGCTATGTCGTCGTCATCAACGCCACGGAAAGCAACAGCTGGCCGTCGCGCGTGCTGATTACCGACCTTCTGCCGGCCGGTTTCGAGATCGACAATCCGACGCTTGTCGATAGCGCCAAGCTGTCGAATTTCGAATGGATCGGCGAAGTCGAGGCGGCCCATACGGAGTTCCGCAGCGATCGCTTCGTCGCCGCCTTCGATCGCTCGGCCGGGGACAACCGCGCGATCACCGTCGCCTATGTCGTGCGCGCCGTCACACCGGGCACCTACGATCATCCGGCCGCCAGCGTCGAGGACATGTACCGGCCGCAATTCTCCGCGCGCTCCGCGATGGGGCGCATGGAGGTTCAGGCGGTCGAGTAATGTCTCTCTGGACGAAAACCTGCGCCGCCATGCTGGGCTCCGCACTTTTGTGCGTCGCCATCATGTTCGGTCTTGAGGCAGCGGACCGCGCCTATCCGCCACCGCTGGAAAGGGCACGTACGGTCTCGGCCGAAGTGCTCGATGCGGACGGGCAGCTGTTGCGCGCCTTTGCGACACCGGAGGGCCGCTGGCGGCTGCAGACGACGGCAAAAGACGTCGATCCGCAATTCGTGCGCATGCTGATTGCCTATGAGGACCAGCGATTCTGGGAGCACAAGGGTGTCGACCCCTGGGCATTGATGCGCGCCGCCTGGCAGTTTGCCACCCACGGGCGGATCGTCTCGGGCGCCTCGACGCTCTCGATGCAGGTGGCGCGCCTGATCGAACCGCGCGAAGGACGTTCGTTTGCGGCAAAAATTCGCCAGCTTGCCCGCGCGGTGCAGATCGAGCGCCGCCTGAGCAAGGCAGAAATCCTTGATCTTTATCTCACCCATGCACCCTATGGCGGCAATCTCGAAGGCATACGTGCGGCGAGCCTTGCCTATTTCGGCAAGGAACCAAAACGTCTGACCGTTTCGGAGGCCGCATTGCTGGTGGCGCTTCCCCAGCTTCCGGAGAAACGGCGCCCCGACCGGCACCTGAAAGCCGCTGAGACGGCGCGCCAGCGGGTGCTGGAGCGCATGGCGGTTTCCGCCGTGATCGGGGAAGGGGAGGCCGAGCGGGCCGCCTTGGTCGCAGTGCCGGCTCGCCGCCTGCAGTTGCCGGCCTTTGCCGCCCATGTCGCCGAGGCGGCGCGGCGGAAAGAACCGAAGGTCATCCAGCATCAGACGACATTGCGCCGGACGATCCAGAAAGGCCTGGAAACCGTGGCAAGGGAGGCAGCCGCCCGGCTCGGCCCCAAAGTATCGATCGCCATGGTCATGGCCGACGCACGCACCGGCGAGATCGTCGGAGAGCTCGGTTCCGCCGATTATTTCGATGCCAGCCGCTCCGGCTGGATCGACATGACGCGCATCTCCCGCTCGCCGGGTTCGACGCTCAAGCCGTTCATCTACGGCCTCGCCTTCGAGGAAGGACTGGTTTCCCAGGAAACGATCATCGAGGACCGGCCGGCGGATTTCTTCGGCTACCGACCGCGCAATTTCGACATGACCTATCAGGGTGACGTCAGCATCCGCCAGGCGCTGCAGCTGTCTCTCAACGTTCCGGCCGTCCGGCTGTTGGATTCCGTCGGGCCGACGCGGCTGATGGTGCGCTTCCGGCGCGCCGAAGTCAGGCCGATCCTGCCTCCCAACGAGGCACCCGGCCTTGCCATCGGGCTGGGCGGGCTGGGGATCAACCTGAAGGACCTCGTGCAGCTCTACGCCGCCCTTGCCAATCGCGGCAAACCGGTCCGGCTCGGCGACGGTATCCGCGAACAACCGGGACCGATCGAAAGCGAGCCGCTTCTCGATCCGGTCGCCACGTGGCAGATCTCCGACATTCTCTCCGGCGTGCTGCCGCCGGCAGGCGCCGTGCAGCGCGGCATCGCCTACAAGACCGGAACGAGCTACGGCTACCGCGACGCCTGGTCTGTCGGGTTTGACGGCCGTTACGTTCTCGGCGTCTGGACCGGCCGACCGGACAATGGCGCGGTACCGGGCCTGACCGGCTACGGCACGGCCGCACCGATCCTGTTCGAGGGCTTTGCCAAATCCGGCGTTGCCATGACGCCGCTGTCGCAGGCTCCGGCCGGCGCGGTTCGTATTGCCCAAGCGCAATTGCCGATCAGCCAGCGCCGCTTTTCGCTGACCTCCACCGGTCTCGTTTCCGCGACGGTCCGCGAGGCAGCGCCGCAGATCGTCTATCCCCCCGAAGGAGCCCGCGTCGAACTGGGCGTCGATACCGACGGGATGTCCATGCCGCTTGTCCTCAAGCTGCAGGGCGGGCGGGCGCCCTTCCGCTGGCTTGCCAATGGCACGCCACTGCCGCAAACGTCGCGGCGCCGGGTCAATCAATGGGTCCCGGATGGTGCGGGCTATTCCACGTTGACCGTCATCGACGCAGCCGGGCGGGCGGCAAGCGTGCGGGTTTTTCTCAACTAGCATCACCCGGATTTCAGTCCTTCGGCAGGGGCGAAGCCGCTCGGCTGAAACCGCGCCGCATTTTCGCAGCGAAAAGCGACCGGCCATGCGGCATGACCGGTCACAGCATATGCGGTGCGAATTATCGCGCGCCGCTCTTCGAAATATAATCCGCGGCCACCCGCGCCACGAGCGCCAGAGAAATCGCCCCGGCATCGGGATGGCCGATACTTTTTGCAGCGAGCGGCCGGGCACGGCCGAGTTTCGGGGTCAGGGCAGACGTTGCATCGGCAGCGGACTTTGCAGCATCTGCCGCCAGCGTCCAGGCTTGCGGTAGCGATTTGCCAGAGGCGGCCTCACGCTCCAGCGTTTCGACAAACGGGATCAGCGCATCGACCAGCGTCTTGTCGCCAAGCCGCGCGCGGCCAAGCCGGGTGACGCCATCGAGCGCAAGCCGGGCTCCCTGGACGGCAGCGTCTTTTTCGATCGCGCCGCTGTCGCTCAATGCGTTGCTCCATGCGCGCAAAAGCAGGCCCCAGATCGCGCCCGACGTTCCGCCAGCCCTGTCGGCCCACGCGTCGCCGGCAACGGCCAGAACGCTCGCGGCGCCGGCGCCGGCAGCAACGGCAGCATTGGCAGCCTCGAGTGCGGCAGCCGAACCCCGGCGCATGCCCTGGCCGTGATCGCCGTCGCCTGCATGCGCGTCGATCCCGCCGAGTTCGTCTTCCGCATCCTTCAGCGCTGCAGCGATGCCCGAAAGCAGGCCAGCCACGCACTTGCCGGCGTCCCTCGATGCCTCGGAGGCAGGGGCGAACACCATCTTTCCTTCAATGTCGTCAAGCGGATCGGTTGCCGGTTCCGTCATGAACGTTGCGCCACGGCGCAGGACCGGCGTATCGCATGCGGCCGACCAGAGCGTTTCCAGCTCTTCGTCGAGCCAGAGAAGCGTCAGCGAGCAGCCCTGCATATCGAGGCTGGTGACGAATTCACCGGCTTCGGGTGCCACGACATCCAGTCCGGCATCCTTCAGAAGCGTCGCAACCGATGTCCAGAGCACGAACAGCTCTTCATATTTCGTCGCGCCCAGACCGTTAAGGACAGCGCCAACTTTCGCCGTTCCCGCTGGACGCTCGGCCAGCAGCTTTTCCGTCAAAAGCTTGGCCAGATCCTTGGCGGGAATAATCGCCTCTTCCTTGATTCCCGGCTCGCCATGAATGCCGAGACCCAGCGCCATCTGGCCGTGCGGGACCGTGAACAATGGCCCGCCCGCACCCGGCAGGGTGCAGCCCTTGAAGGCGACGCCGAAGGAAACGGTGCGGTCATTGGCAAGACGCGTCACGCGTTCCACCTCGTTAAGGTTCATGCCGGCTTCCGCCGCAGCACCGGCAATCTTGAAGACGACGAGATCGCCCGCAATGCCGCGGCGCTTGGCGGCCGCATCCATCGGCGCACTCGCCACATCATCGGTGACCGGCACGATGCGCACGTCGATGCCTTCGGCCCGCAGGCGCTCCGCCGCAACCCCGAAATTCAGCACGTCGCCGGCATAGTTGCCGAAACCGAGAAGAATACCGCCGCCCTGATCGGCATGGCGGCAAACGCGCGCCACCGCAGCCGTAGAAGGGGAGGCGAACACATCGCCGGCCACGGCCGCATCGGCAAGGCCCGGGCCGACATAACCGGCGAAAGCCGGATAATGGCCGGAGCCACCGCCAATCACCACCGAGACCTTGCCCTTCGGCACCTTGGTCGCGCGCACGACGCCGCCCTTCACATGACGGACATAGCGGCTGTAGATCGCAGCGAACCCGGCAAGCGCTGTCGTTGCGAAATCCTCAGGGGCATCGAAAATGGTGGTCATGACGTCTGTCCTTGGTCGCGAGGCAGGATGCGCCTCAGATAATCGCGATTGGCTGCGCTGACGGAAAGCCCGTCGCCGCCATAATGTTCACAAAGGAAGGGGCTCGAAAAGCCATGTGCCAGTGCCATGCGAATGGCGGCGCGATAATTGATGATACCGGTTACGAGTGGCGCCGGATGCGTGACGATGACGCCCGATGCCGGGTCCTCCGTGCGGGTGTAATTCTTCACGTGCCAGTATTTCGCATGAGGCGCGACCTTGGCCATCATCTCCTGCCAGTGCTCCACCGGCCGGTGCAGCCGGATGAGGTTGCCGAGATCGGCATTTATGCCGACATTGGCAAGGCCGATATCCTCGACGAAACGGACCGAGCTTTCAGCCGTGCCGAGATAGGTATCCTCGTACATTTCCAGCGCCAGCTCGATGCCAAGTTCTTCAGCATGACGGCCCAGCTCGCGGATGCGGGAAACGGCCTTTTGCCAGGTCGCCGCATCGTCAGGGTTCTTCGCGCCGTCGACTGTCCAGAACCACAGCGCCTTCTTCTGTGCGTCGGTCAGCGCTTCGAACAGGCCGAAGGACACCGAATCGGCGCCGGTCGCCTTGGCGGTATCGATGACCCGGTGGCCATAGGCAAGATAATCATCGCCAAACTTCGCATCTATGACGCTGCGCCGCGCCGTCGAGATCGCCGGCATCGTCAGCCCCAGCGACCGCGTCAACGCCACAAAAGCGTCGAGCCGTGCGGGCGAAAGGTCGGCAAGCCGGATCCAGCTGTCGGTCGGATCGAGTTCGGTGAAACCGGCATCGACAACATCGGCCAGCGTCTCTGCCCATTCCTCGACAGACTGGTCCTGAACCGAGCGCCCATCGGGCAGAGCGTTCGGATACTGGATCATCGCGGCCGCAATCGGCCAAGTTTCTCTATTCCATCGACGCGGTTCGGCTGTCATGGCGTTTCCTTGCAAAAAACGTGAGATAGGCGGCGGGCCGATCAGGCCGCCGGTTTTCCATCGTGAGCCGGAGCCGGCGCTTCTTTCCTGCCACCACGGGCAAGACCGATCAGCCAGAACACCAGCGGCGACAAGAGCAGCGCCAGACCCAGCGCCATCAGGCCGGAGACAAGGCTGTTCGACCAGAAGATCGAGAGATCGCCGTTGGACATCAGCATCGATTGCCGGAAGGCATCCTCCGCCTTGTCGCCGAGAACCATGGCCAGAACCAGCGGCGCCAGCGGATACTCGAGCTTCTTGAAGACATAGCCGAGCACACCGAAGGCAATGACCAGCCAGATATCCATCACCGAATTCGCCACCTGATAGGCGCCGGAAAAGATGACCGCAACGATGATCGGTCCGATGATGGCAAACGGTACGCGCAGGATCGAGGCGTAGAGCGGTACGGTGGCGAGCACCAGGATGACGGCGACGATATTGCCGAGATACATCGAGGCGATCAGGCCCCAGACGAAATCCGGCCGGTCGGTAAACAGCGTCGGGCCGGGGGTGAGGCCCCAGATCATCAGGCCACCCATCATGACGGCAGCCGTGGCGGAACCGGGAACACCCAGCGCCAGCATGGGTAGCAAAGCCGAAGTACCTGCCGAATGGTCGGCGGTCTCGGGTGCCACGATGCCGCGCGGGTCACCCTTACCGAACATCGACTTGTCGCGAGCCGAGCGGCGGGCAACGCCGTAGCTCATGAACGAGGCTGCGGTCGGACCGGCCGGCGTGATGCCCATCCAGATGCCGATGATCGTCGAGCGCAGGATGGTGAACCAGTAGCGCGGCATTTCCATCAGCGTGCGGCCGATCTCGGAGAGCTTGACGCGCGCCTTGATGCCTTCGAAACGCAGGCCTTCTTCCGTGGTTAAAAGCAATTCGCCGATACCGAACAGGCCCATGACGGCGATCAGGAAGGAAACGCCCTTGATCAGCTCGGGAATATCGAAGGTGAGGCGCAGGTTGCCGGAGATCGTGTCCATGCCGACCGAAGCCAGGCCAAAACCGAGCATCATCGAGACCAGCGTCTTGAACGGCGATTGGGCGCCCATCGAGATGAAGCTGGCGAAAGCAAGGAAATAGACGGCGAAATATTCGGGCGAGGAGAAGCGCAGCGCGAAATTGGCGACCCAGCCGGAAAGCAGCGTGATCATCACGACACCGGCGAGCGCGCCGATACCGGCGGAAACGAAGGCGAGCGTCAGCGCCCGGCTGGCCTGACCGGTCTTTGCCATCGGATAACCGTCGAAGGTCGTGGCGACGGAGGAGGGCTCTCCGGGGATATTGAACAGGATGGATGTCGTCGATCCGCCGAACAGCGCGCCCCAATACATGCAGGACAACAGGATGATCGCCGAGATCGGGTCCATCGAGAACGTCAGCGGTAAAAGCAGCGACACGCCGTTGGGAGCCCCCAACCCGGGAAGCACGCCGACAAGGATGCCAAGCGTCACGCCCAGCATCATCAAGAGAATATGGTTGAAGCTCAGGATATGGCCGAAGCCATCGATCAAGAGACCGATATTTTCCATGTCTTTCCTCCTAAAGACAACAAGGCCGGCGGGATCAATAGATCCCGAACCAGGCCTCGACCGGACCTTTCAGGAGCGGAACCTTGAAGCCGATTTCGAAAATGACGAAGAAGAGAAGCGAAACAGTGACGCCCGCAGGCAGGCCGATCCACCATTTGTAGCGGCCCTGGAATGTCATGGCACCGGCGATATAGAGCGCTGTTCCGACGTAAAGACCGAGAAAGGTGGAGACCGCGGCAAAGACAACGAGCGGCAACAGGAACGACAGGACGACCTTGAAGCGTGCCGCCTCAAAGAAAATCTCGTCGCGGCCGCGATGCTTGACCACCGCGCCGATCAGATTGGCGGCGCTACCGAACATGATCAGAAGGCCGATGTAGAAGGGAAAATACCCGGCATCCGGCCCCATGTCGGTCCAACCCGTTCCGGCCTCGGCCGATCCGTAGCAGACGGCGGCACCGAAGGCGCCGGTCAACAGGGCGACGCCGATCTCCATCGTAAAACGGGACAGTCCCTTGGCGCTGTTCTCGCTCATCGTTCAAACCTTTCCGGTGGGCGCGGACGCCCTATAGCGTCCGCAGGGAACCTTAATGGGTTCAGTTGGCCAGCCAGCCTTCGCGCTTCAGCACTTGCGTAACCGAAGCCTCGTTGCCCTTGATGAAATCGGCAAGCTGCGTGCCGCTCATGTAGTCCGCCGACTGCGAGGTATCGGCGAGGTACTTGGCCCATTCCGGCGTCTCGGACACCTTTTTCAGCACGCCGGCGTAAAAATCAACAACGTCCTTTTCGACGCCAGCCGGTAGCCAGACGGTGCGGGGCATGGAATAATTGTCGATTGCGATGCCGCTTTCCTTGCAGGTCGGGATGTCGCCCCAGCCCTGTTCGCCGACGACCTTGCCACCGCTCTTCAGCTTTTCGGACTTGAACACGCAGACCGGCTTGACCATGCCTGCCTGCCACTGGCCGAGGTTCTCGCTGGGATTGTTGACGTTGGCGGCAATGTGTTCACCGGCCAGCTGAACGGCTGCTTCGCCGCCGCTCTTGAACGGGATGTAGCCGAGCTTGGCGCCGGTCGCATCGTTGATCATCGAGGTCAGGATCTGGTCAACGTCCTTCGACTGGCTGCCGCCAACCTTGTAGTTGCCGGATTCCTTGGCCTTGGCGACGAAATCGGCGGCCGTCTTGACTTCGGCCTTGCCGTTGACCCAGAGCACGAACTCATCGGCGGCAAGCGCTGCGACCGGCGTCAGGTCTTCCGACGTGTAGGGAACCTTGGCGCGAACCGGCAGCAGATAGGCATTGTTGGTGCCGAAGGCGAGCTTGTAGGCGTCGCCCTTGTAGCCAGCCGTATAGACAAAGCCTTCCGCGCCGCCGGCGCTGCCCTTGTTGGTGACGACGACCGGTGCCTTCATCAGCTCATACTTGGCGATGATCGACTGGATTGTGCGGGCAAAAATGTCCGTGCCGCCGCCGGGACCGGCCGTGACGACGAACTCGACCGGGCGGTTCGGCTCGAACGCCATGGCCGGGGCGGCAACGCCGAATGCGGCTGCCATGATGCATGCGATTGAGACTGTATTTTTCATTTTAAACTCCTCCGTTGAATGAACGGCGCGAACCTCCTCACGCCGGTATGGACTAACCCCGTTCGAATTCAGGCAGCCGCGGCCTGCGCCGCACTTCTTTTCGCCATGCGTGCTGCCAGAAGAATGGCCTCACGGCTCGCACCAACGTCGGCAATTCCCTTGCCGGCAATGTCGTATGCGGTGCCGTGAGCGGGTGTGCACAGGGCGAATGGCAGTCCGCCCATCATCGTCACGCCCTTGTCGAAACCCATCATCTTCATCGCGATCTGACCCTGATCGTGATACATCGTCAGAACCGCCTGAAAACCTTCCTTCAGCGCCCGCAGGAATACGGTGTCGGCCGGGAAGGGACCTTCGACATCCCATCCGCGCTGGCGGGCAAACTGCACGGCCGGCTCGATGATGTCGATTTCTTCCATGCCGAAGCTGCCGCCGTCGCCGGCATGCGGATTGAGGCCTGCAACCGCGATGCGCGGATTTTCATAACCGGCTGCCTTCAGGCACTGCCGTGTCAGCTCGATCTCGGCCAGGATGCCGTCAACCGACAGGTTGGCCGAAACTTCAGACAGCGGAATGTGCGAGGTGACGCGCGCGTTCCAGACCTTCTCCAGAACGTTGAACTCGCGCACCTTGCCGGTGAAACCGATGACATCGGCAACGAACCGAATTTCGTCGTCATAGCCCGGATAGGCAAAGCGCATCGCCTTCTTGTTGAAGGGCGTGAAGCAAACGGCCTGCGCCCGGCCCTTATCGGCCAGTTCCAGCGCAGTGCGGAAATTGGTGGTGGCGAACGTGCCGCCGGCAAGCGTTGCCTCGCCGCGATCGACATCAGCCGGATCGAGATGAGCGAGATCGATGAACACGTGCCTTGCAGTGCCGGCGCTTTCGAAATTTTCAAGCGATTCGGAAGCGAGATCGAGCGTCAGCCCGGCGCAGTCGGCACCCTCATCCAGAATGCGGCGATCGCCGATCACGACCAGATGGGCGGCACCCCGAATGTCATCCATCGAAAGAAGGCGGGCGGTCAGTTCGGGGCTGATGCCTGCCGGGTCGCCCATGGCGAGCGCAATGACAGGACGCGCATCGTTGGCGCTCAGGGTCATGGTGAAGGTCCTCCGCTTCATACTGTTGAAGCCGTCATACGTCATTCAAAATGCTGCATCAAGTCTTTTGTATTCTGTATGCAGCATTTTTTGTTGACGTCAGATCAGGCAATCTTCATGTTCGCAATGCGCGAAAAAAATGATTCAGAAACTCACGCGGCAGAGCGGAACAGGCTTAAAGACATGGACGAGACATCCTTACTGCAACGCCGCGCCGACGGCAGCGCCGGACCGATCCGGCGCACGGCGCTGCACGACACGCTGGTCAATCATCTGCGCGACATGATCATCGAGGGCGACCTGGAGCCGGGCACACGCCTGCATGAAGGCCAGCTGGGTGAACAGCTCGGCGTTTCACGCACGCCGCTGCGCGAGGCGATCAAGTATCTGGCCAGCGAAGGCCTGGTGGAACTGGTGCCGAGCCGGGGTGCCGTGGTGAAGCGCTTCAGCCCGAAGGATGTCCACGACATGCTGACGGTACTGCGCACGCTCGAGGAGCTTGCCGGAAGTCTCGCCTGCGAAGCAGCAAGCGATCAGGAGATCGCTCAGGTGCGGGCCCTGCACGACGAAATGATCGACCGCTACAAAGCCGCCGACCGGCTGCAATATTACAAGCTCAACCAGGACATCCACACCGCGATCGTCCGGCTGGCGCAGAACAGTTCGCTGACCGATATCCATGCGATGCTGCAGACCCGGCTGAAGCGCATCCGCTTCATTGGCCACGAAGGCCCGGAAAAATGGGCCGCCGCCGTTGGCGAGCACGAAGAAATGATCGCAGCACTCGAAGCCCGCGACAAGGCCCGCCTCTCCGAAGTCCTCGGCCGGCACCTGTTCAATGCCTGGGACAGGGTGCGGGCATCGCTTTAACACCCTTGATCTGACCGGCACGCCTGAACAGGACTTGCGACCCTATTCGCTTCCGGGCGTAGCCGTCTCCCGCCGAAACGCCGCCGGGCTCTTTGACGTCCACTTTCGGAAGGCGCGATGGAAGGCGCTTGGTTCGGAATAGCCAAGTTGCGCGGCAACCTCTCCGACGCTGGCATCGCTGTTGAGCAGCATCTCGATGGCATGGTCGCGGCGGATCTCGTCCTTGATGCCGGCATAGCTTTGGCCTTCACCTTGCAGACGATGGCGCAGCGTCGATGGCGACATATGCATCTGCTTGGCAAGAGCGCTGAACCCGGACCAGGCCGCCGGTGCCTGCTGGCGCAGCCGCTTGCGCACGGCGGCCGCAAGACCGGCGTCATAGCGATAGCGCACGAGAATATTGGCGGGCGCTCCGCGAAGAAACTGTTTCAAGGCCTGTTCGGTGCGGACAATCGGCAGCTTCAGCACCGAACGATCGAAGGCGAGGCGGCTGACGGGTTGCGAGAACTGCACGGGGGCGCCGAAGAAGAGGCGGTAATCAGCGCCCTCCAGCGGCTCGGCGCAGCGGAAATCAACCCTGCGGATCGGGATGCGGCGGCCAACCAGCCAGCAGGTGATACCGTGCAGCAGGATCCAGTAGGTCCGGTAGGCAAAGGCCGAACGGGCCTTGCCCTTGTCCGTCAGCACGATTTCAGCGAGGCCATCGCGGATGACCAGTTCGCCGCTCGGATCCTCAAGCACCACACCGAGAAAACGAAGCGCACGGCGAAGGGCCTGATCGAGCGTCTTCGCATGCAGCACGCAGTGACAGAGAAGCGTAAAACTGCCGCTGCGCATCGGCCGCTCGCCCATGCCGAAGAACTCGTCGTCCACTTCGGCCGCGACCGCCAGCCACAGCGCACCGTAACTTTCGGCGGAAATCGGTTTTTCGACAACGGGCGGCAATCCCAGCGAAGCCAAAAGCGGCGCCGTCGGCTTGCCCACCCGGCGCAGGCAATCGAGCGCCTCCTCGACAAACGAGGGCGAGATCATCCGCCGGTCCGCGTCCACCATCGGTCTTCCTCCCATATGGCAAAACCGGCCGAAAAATGAAGGACAGTTCTGTCATCGCTTGCAATACCGCGCAAGCGTAAAGTCCGGCAAGATGCTATGATGAAAATCAGGCATGATTGACGGAACGCGGCGGGGAGGCTGCATGACGTATCAGGGACTGACTGCCGCGCGCCTTCGTACAGCAAAGGCAGCGCCATGAAGATTTCCGATAAGGTTTTTGTGGTGACCGGCGGCGGCTCCGGTCTTGGTGCGGCTGTCACCCGCCTGCTGGCTGAGGCTGGCGCCCGCATTGTCGTCGCCGATATCAACCAGGATGCTGGCGCGCAGATCGCTGCCGATCTCGGGTCGAGCGCGCGGTTCATCCGCACCGACGTCACCAGCGAGGCCGACGGGCAGGCCGCGATCCAGGCAGCCCTTGAGACCTTCGGCCACCTGCATGGCCTGGTGAACTGTGCCGGCGTTGCACCGGGCGAAAAGGTCCTTGGCCGCGACGGTCCGCATCGCCTTCAAAGTTTTGCACAGGCGATCGGCATCAACCTGGTCGGTACATTCAACATGGTCCGTCTTGCCGCTGCTGCCATCCAGACGCAGGAACCGGACGACGAGGGCGAACGCGGCATCATCGTCAACACGGCCTCTATCGCCGCCTTCGACGGACAGGTTGGCCAGGCGGCCTATTCGGCGTCCAAGGGTGGCGTCGTCGGCATGACGCTGCCGATCGCCCGCGAGCTCGCCCGCTACGGCATCCGTGTCGTCACCATCGCACCCGGCATTTTTGAAACGCCGATGATGGCCGGCATGCCGGCCGAAACCCAGGAAGCGCTCGGCAAGAGCGTGCCGTTTCCGCCGCGTCTCGGCCGCCCCGATGAATTTGCCGCTTTGGTGCGCCATATTTGCGAAAATACAATGCTGAATGGCGAGGTCATCCGCCTTGACGGCGCGCTGCGCATGGCGCCGCGTTGAGGCAGGTATCCTGGAGGTTGAAATGACACTGCATGATCCCATCGTCATCGTCGGCTCCGCCCGCACCGCCATGGGCGGTTTCCAGGGCGACCTGAAGGACGCGACGGCGCCTGAGCTTGGCGCCGCAGCCATCCGCGCCGCCCTGGAGCGCAGCGGCGTTGCGCCGGATGCGGTCGAAGAAGTCGTGTTCGGCTGCGTGCTGCCGGCAGGGCAGGGGCAGGCCCCGGCCCGGCAGGCGGCGATCGGCGCTGGCCTGCCTTTTGCGACTGGCGCGACCACCGTCAACAAGATGTGCGGCTCGGGCATGAAGGCCACGATGCTGGCGCATGACCTGGTCCTGGCGGGCAGCGCCAGCATCGCGGTTGCCGGCGGCATGGAAAGCATGAGCAATGCGCCCTATCTGCTGGACCGTGCCCGCGGCGGCTACCGGCTCGGCCATGGCCGTGTCATCGACCATATGTTCCTCGACGGGCTGGAGGATGCCTATGACAAGGGACGCCTGATGGGGACATTCGCCGAAGACTGCGCCGAGGCCTACCAGTTCACCCGCCCGGCCCAGGACGATTTTGCCGTGACGTCGCTCAACCGCGCGCAGAAAGCCATCCGCGAGGGCCTTTTCGACGCCGAGATCACGCCTGTCATCATCAAGACGGGAAAGACGGAGCAGGTCGTCGAGCGCGACGAGCAGCCGGGCAAGGCAAGGCTCGAAAAGATCCCGACCCTGAAACCCGCTTTCCGCGAAAACGGCACGGTGACAGCAGCCAATGCCAGCTCGATTTCCGATGGCGCGGCAGCGCTGGTGCTGATGCGCCGCTCCGAGGCCGATCGCCGGGGACTGTCTCCGCTTGCCACCATCGCCGGCCACGCAACCCACGCGCAGGCGCCCAATCTCTTTGCCACCGCCCCGATCGGCGCTCTGAAAAAACTCAGCGAACGCACCGGTTGGGACCTCAGATATGTCGACCTGTACGAGATCAACGAAGCCTTCGCCGTCGTCGCCATGGCGGCGATGCGCGATCTCGACCTGCCGCATGACAAGGTCAATGTGCATGGCGGTGCCTGCGCGCTCGGCCATCCCATCGGCGCATCCGGCGCCCGCGTCATCGTCACATTGCTGGCGGCCCTTGAGCGCTACGATCTGAAGCGCGGCATGGCCTCGCTCTGCATCGGCGGCGGCGAGGCGACGGCGATTGCGGTCGAGCGGCATTAAGGGAGGGCGCCGGTCAATGATCCTGTCTGAACAGCAAATCCAGATTCGCGATATGGCTCGCGATTTTGCCCGCGAGCGGCTTATGCCGGGTGCCGCCGAGCGCGACGTGTCGCATGCGTTTCCAAAAGACGAGCTGAAGGAAATGGGCGAACTCGGCTTCCTCGGCATGCTGGTGCCGGAAGCCTATGGCGGTTCGGAAACCGGCACTGTTGCCTATGCCGTGGCGATCGAGGAAATCGCCGCCGGTGACGGTCCCTGCTCGACCATCATGAGCGTGCACAGTTCGGTCGGCTGTGTGCCGATCCTGAAATTCGGCACCGAGGAACAAAAGCAGCGCTTCCTGCCGAAACTGGCCTCCGGGGAATGGATCGGCGGCTTCGCGCTGACCGAGCCGCAGGCCGGCTCGGATGCCTCGAACCTGCGCACCCGCGCCCGCCGCGACGGCGATCATTATGTGCTCGACGGCGCCAAGCAGTTCATCACCTCAGGCAAGAACGGCAACGTTATCATCGTCTTCGCCGTCACCGATCCCGATGCCGGCAAAAAGGGAATTACCGCCTTCATCGTGCCGACGGATACGCCGGGCTATGAGGTCGTTCGCGTCGAACACAAGCTCGGCCTGCATTCCTCCGACACCTGCCAGATCGCCTTTACCAACATGCGTATTCCCGCGGACCTGCGGCTGGGCGCCGAGGGAGAGGGCTACAGGATCGCGCTGGCAAACCTCGAAGGCGGACGCATCGGCATCGCCTCGCAGTCGGTCGGCATGGCGCGCGCCGCCTTCGAGGCCGCCCGCGACTATGCCCGCGAACGCATCACGTTCGGCAAGCCGATCATCGAGCATCAGGCCGTTGCCTTCCGCCTTGCCGACATGGCGACGCAAATCGCGGCGGCACGGCAGATGGTGCTCAACGCCGCCGAACTCAAGGAAGCCGGAGAGCCCTGTCTGACGGAAGCCTCCATGGCCAAGCTGTTTGCTTCGGAAATGGCGGAAAAAGTCTGCTCGGACGCGATCCAGATCCATGGCGGTTACGGATACATGTCGGACTATCCGGTCGAGCGCATCTATCGCGATGTCCGCATCTGCCAGATCTATGAGGGAACAAGCGACGTGCAGCGCATCGTCATTGCGCGTAGTCTATAAAACAAGAGACCCCGCTTTCCGGGAGTGAGCAAGGAAAGCTTGGGTCCAAGAGGAGGAAGAGCACGGCATGACCGAGTTCCCGCAATTGAGCCTGCATGTTCCGGAACCCGCCGTCCGCCCCGGCGGAATGCCGGATTTTTCCAACGTCAATATAGCCAAGGCCGGCTCCGTCCCGCGCCCCGAGGTCGATGCCGCGTCGGAAGGCATCCGCGATCTCGCCTATTCGATCATTCGCGTCTTGAACCGCGACGGCGAAGCCGTTGGACCATGGGCAGGGCTACTGTCGGACGAGGAACTGCTGACCGGCCTGCGCAACATGATGAAGCTCAGGGCCTTCGATGCCCGCATGCTGATGGCGCAGCGGCAGGGTAAGACCTCCTTTTACATGCAGCATCTGGGCGAGGAGGCCGTCAGCTGCGCCTTCCGCAAGGCGCTGAAGAAGGGCGACATGAACTTCCCGACCTATCGTCAAGCGGGCCTTCTCATAGCCGACGATTATCCGATGGTCGAGATGATGAACCAGATCTTCTCGAACGAAAGCGATCCGCTGCGCGGCCGCCAGCTGCCGATCATGTATTCCTCCAAGGAGCATGGCTTCTTCACGATCTCCGGCAACCTCGCCACCCAATATGTTCAGGCAGTCGGCTGGGCCATGGCGTCAGCGATCAAGAACGACACCAAGATCGCCGCCGCCTGGATCGGCGACGGCTCGACGGCGGAATCGGATTTCCATTCGGCACTGGTCTTCGCCTCGACCTACAAGGCGCCGGTCATCCTCAACATCGTCAACAACCAGTGGGCGATCTCGACCTTCCAGGGCATCGCCCGCGGCGGTTCGGGAACGTTTGCCGCGCGCGGCCTCGGCTTCGGTATTCCCGCCCTTCGCGTCGATGGCAACGACTATCTCGCCGTCTACGCCGTGTCCCACTGGGCGGCCGAGCGCGCCCGCCGCAATCTCGGGCCGACGCTGATCGAATATGTCACCTACCGCGTCGGCGCGCATTCGACCTCGGACGATCCGAGCGCCTACCGCCCGAAAACGGAATCCGAAGCCTGGCCGCTCGGCGATCCCGTCCTGCGCCTGAAAAAGCACCTGATCGTGAAAGGTGTCTGGTCGGAGGAACGGCATGTACAGGCGGAAGCCGAAATCTTGGACGAGGTGATCCAGGCGCAGAAGCAGGCGGAAGTGCACGGCACTCTGCATGCAGGTGGAAAACCGTCGGTGCGCGATATCTTCGAAGGCGTTTACGCCGAGATGCCGCCCCATATTCGCCGCCAGCGGCAGAAGGCAGGATACTGACATGGCCAGAATGACGATGATCGAGGCCGTGCGCAGCGCCATGGATGTCTCGATGGAGCGCGACGATGACGTGGTGGTGTTCGGCGAGGATGTCGGCTATTTCGGCGGCGTCTTCCGCTGCACCCAGGGGCTGCAGGCGAAATACGGCAAGACCCGCTGCTTCGATGCGCCGATCAGCGAAAGCGGCATTGTCGGCACGGCGATCGGCATGGCCGCCTACGGCCTGAAACCCTGCGTCGAGATCCAGTTCGCCGACTATATGTACCCAGCCTATGACCAGATCACCCAGGAAGCCGCCCGCATCCGCTACCGCTCGAACGGCGATTTCACCTGCCCGATCGTACTCAGAATGCCGACCGGCGGCGGCATTTTCGGCGGGCAGACGCACAGCCAGAGCCCGGAGGCACTGTTTACCCATGTCTGCGGCCTGAAGGTTGTCGTTCCATCCAACCCCTATGATGCCAAGGGCCTGCTGATCGCCTCGATCGAAGACCCTGATCCGGTGATGTTCCTCGAACCGAAGCGCCTCTACAACGGCCCCTTCGACGGCCATCATGAACGACCGGTGACGCCCTGGTCCAAGCATGAGCTGGGCGAGGTACCGGAAGGCCATTACAGCATTCCGATCGGCAAGGCCGAAATCCGCCGGCAGGGCTCTGCGGTCACCGTCGTCGCCTATGGCACCATGGTGCATGTGGCGCTGGCGGCGGCCGAAGAAATGGGCATCGATGCGGAAGTGATCGACCTGCGCAGCCTGCTGCCGCTCGATCTCGACACGATCGTGCAATCGGTTACCAAGACCGGCCGCTGCGTCGTCGTCCACGAGGCAACCCTGACCTCAGGCTATGGCGCCGAACTTGCAGCACTCGTGCAGGAACATTGCTTCTATCATCTGGAGGCCCCCGTCGTTCGCGTCACGGGCTGGGACACGCCCTATCCGCATGCACAGGAATGGGATTATTTCCCCGGACCCGGCCGTGTCGGACGCGCGCTTGCCGAAGTCATGGAGGCGTGACCATGGGTGAATTTGTCATCAAGATGCCGGATGTCGGCGAAGGCGTGGCGGAAGCCGAGCTTGTCGAATGGCATGTGAAGCCCGGCGATCCGGTCCGTGAAGACATGGTGCTCGCCGCCGTCATGACCGACAAGGCAACGGTCGAAATCCCGTCGCCGGTCACCGGTACCGTTCTCTGGCTCGGCGCCGAGATCGGCGACACCGTTGCCGTCAAGGCACCCCTGGTGCGCATTCAGATCGCAGGCGAGGGCGGTGAGGCGGATGCGGTTCCGATGGCGGAAACGGTGACCATAGAAACTGCCGAACAGCCCGTCGAAAAGGTGAGAAGCCCGCCACCGGTCGAGATCAGGAAACCCGTGCAGGCCGCACCGGTTGCCAGGGCCCCGGCGCAGACCCTCGCGGAGAAACCGCTTGCTTCGCCTGCCGTCCGCCTTCGGGCACAGGAGGGCGGCATCGACCTGCGTCAGGTGACGGGCACCGGCCCGGCCGGGCGCATCACCCATGACGACCTCGACCAGTTCCTTGCCCGTGGCGCGCAACCGCAACCGGCGCCCACGGGCCTTGCCCGCAAAACCGCCGTCGAGGAGATCAAGGTCACCGGCCTGCGCCGCCGCATCTCGGAAAAGATGGTGCTGGCGACGTCACGCATTCCCCATATCACCTATGTCGAGGAAATCGACGTCACCGATCTGGAAGACCTGCGCGCGACGATGAACGCCGGCCGCAAGCCGGACCAGACGAAGCTGACGATCCTGCCTTTCCTGATGCGGGCAATGGTCAGGACCATCGATGAACAGCCCGTCGTCAACGCCACCTTCGACGACGACGCCGGCATCATCAGCCGCCACGCGGCCGTGCATATCGGTATCGCCACTCAGACGCCGGCCGGCCTAACCGTGCCGGTGGTGCGCCATGCGGAAGCGCGCGGCATCTGGGAGTGCGCCGCCGAACTGGTGCGGCTGGCGGAAGCCGCCCGCACAGGCTCGGCCCTGCGTGAAGAACTCTCAGGTTCGACCATCACCATTACCTCGCTCGGCGCCATGGGCGGCATCGCCACCACACCGATCATCAATCACCCGGAAGTGGCGATCGTCGGCGTCAACAAGATCATGACCCGCCCGGTCTGGGACGGAAGCCAGTTCATCCCGCGCAAGATGATGAATCTGTCGTCCAGCTTCGACCACCGGGTGGTGGACGGCTGGGATGCGGCGACCTTCGTCCAGCGGATCAAGGTCCTGCTCGAAACCCCCGCGCTGATTTTCATTGAAAGCTGAGCCCATGAAAGAGATCGTCTGCAAACTTCTCGTCATCGGCGCAGGCCCGGGAGGCTATATCTGCGCCATCCGGGCCGGACAGCTCGGGGTCGATACCGTCATCGTCGAGGCCGTCAAGGCCGGCGGTACCTGCCTCAATATCGGCTGCATTCCCTCCAAGGCACTCATCCATGCTGCCGAGGAATTCGAGAAGGTCAGCCATATGGCTGGCAATGGCGGCCCGCTCGGCATCACTGTCGAAACGCCGAAACTCGACCTCGCCAAGACCATCGCCTGGAAGGACGGCATCGTCGGCCGGCTAAACAGTGGTGTGCTCGGCCTGCTGCGCAAGGCCAAGGTCAAGATCGTCCATGGCCGGGCGCAATTCCGCGACGGCAAGACCGTCGAGGTCGAGACGGAAACCGGAACGCAGGTCATCCGCGCTGAAACAGTCGTGATCGCGACAGGTTCGGAGCCGGTCGAACTGCCGTTCCTGCCCTTCGGCGGACCGGTGATTTCCTCCACGGACGCTCTGTCTTTGAAAACTGTGCCGCAAAAGCTGGTCGTGGTCGGCGGCGGCTATATCGGACTTGAGCTGGGTACCGCCTTTGCCAAGATGGGCGCACAGGTAACCGTGGTCGAAGCGACGCCACAGATCCTGCCACAATATGATGCCGAGCTGGTCAAGCCGGTGGCCAAGCGGCTCGCCGATCTCGGCATTCGTGTTTTGACCGGTGCCAGGGCCAAGGGACTTTCAGGCAATGCGCTGCTGATCGAGACCGCCGAAGGTACGGAAGAACAGCTTGAGGCCGACAAGATTCTCGTGACCGTCGGCCGCAAGCCGCGCACGGAGGGATGGGGACTGGACGAGCTGGACCTAGACCGCGCCGGCAAATTCCTGCGCATCGACGACCGGTGCCGGACCTCGATGCGCGGCATTCATGCCATTGGCGACATCACCGGCGAGCCGATGCTGGCCCATCGCGCCATGGCGCAGGGCGAGATGGTCGCCGAAATCGTCGCCGGCAGGAAACGCACATGGGACAAGCGCTGCATTCCGGCCGTCTGTTTTACCGACCCGGAAATCGTCACTGCCGGCCTGTCGCCGGACGAGGCGCGTGCGCAGGGTTACGACGTACGTGTCGGGCAATTCCCGTTCAATGCCAATGGCCGCGCCATGACCATGCTCTCGGAAGACGGTTTCGTGCGCATCGTCGCGCGTGCGGACAGCAATCTCGTTCTCGGCATTCAGGCCGTTGGCGCCGGTGTTTCCGAGCTGTCGAGCGCCTTTGCGCTGGCAATCGAAATGGGCGCCCGTCTCGAGGACGTCGCCGCGACGATCCATGCGCATCCGACACGCAGCGAAGGCTTCCAGGAAGCCGCCTTGAAAGCCCTTGGCCATGCCCTCCATATCTGAAACCGCCACCGCTGAACCCGAGACACTGGTTGAACGCCACGGCGGGCTCGGCCGTATCCGGCTCAACCGCCCCAAGGCGCTCAACAGTCTGACACTGCGGATGGTGCGCGACATCGAGGCGGCACTGGACGATTTCCAGGGTGACCCGGCCATTGCAGCCGTGCTTGTCACCGGCGAGGGGGAGCGCGGCCTTTGCGCCGGCGGCGATATCCGCGCCATCTATGACGGCGGGAAAGCCGGCTCGGACGCGCCAGCGACGTTCTGGCGCGAGGAGTACACGCTCAACGCCCGCATCGGCCGCATTCCGAAACCCTATGTCGCCGTCATGGACGGCATCGTCATGGGCGGCGGTGTCGGTATCTCCGTCTATGGCAGCCACCGGATCGTCACGGAGCGCACCCGCTTCGCCATGCCGGAAACCGGCATCGGCTTTTTCCCGGATATCGGGGCATCGTGGTTCCTGACACGCCACGCAGGCGAGCTGGGAACCTATGCCGGCCTGACCGGCGAACCGCTCGGCCCCGCCGACGTCATCCTCGCCGGGCTTGCCGATGTTTTTGTCCATTCCGGGCGGCTTCCGGCCTTGATCGAGACTTTGGCATCGCTGCCAGCGGGAAGTCCGCGTGAAGCGGTTTCAGCCGCGATCGAAGGTTGTTCAGAAATGCCGCCAGCCGGTGTTCTCGAACCCCTGAAAGAAGCAATCGATCGCCTCTTCGCCTTCGACACCATCGAAGATATTCTGGAGACGTTGCGCCGGGATGGCAGTCCTTTCGCCGAAAAGGCCCTGTCCGTTCTTTCGGTCAAATCACCGCTCAGTCTGAGCGTCACGCTGCGGCTGCTGCGGCTTGGCCGGCAAACCGCACGGCTGGAAGACTGCCTTGAACGGGAATTTGCGGCAACGGCCGCGGTTCTGCGCAGCCATGATTTCTACGAGGGCGTGCGTGCCGCGGTGATCGACAAGGACCGCAATCCGCAATGGCGGCCGGCCCGGCTTGCCGATGTCACCGCAGCCGATATCGACGCTTATTTCCAGCCATCTGCCCACCCGCTTTTTGCGGATATGATCAAGGAAGGATCACGAACATGACGATCGGCTTTATCGGTCTCGGTCATATGGGTGGCCCGATGGCCGCCAATCTCGTCAAGGCGGGCCATGCGGTCAACGGCTTCGATCTTTCACAGCCGCTGCTGGACGAAGCGCGCAGCAAGGGCGTCACCGCCTGCGCGTCGCTTGGCCAAGCCGTCGCGGGCGTCGATACGGTCATCACCATGCTTCCCGCCGGCAAACATGTCCTGTCGGTCTGGCAGGAACTGGTGGCAGTGGTCCCATCCGGCACGCTTTTGATCGACTGCTCGACCATCGATATTAACAGCGCCCGCAAGGCGCATGAGATGGCGGCCGGGAAGGGCTGCCCGTCGCTCGATGCGCCCGTATCCGGCGGAACGGGCGGCGCCGCTGCCGGTACGCTGACGTTCATGATCGGCGGCGATGAGGATGTGTTCTCGAAATCTCAGCCGGTCTTCCAAGCGATGGGAAAGCGCATCATCCATTGCGGCGACGCCACTGCAGGGCAGGCGGCCAAAATCTGCAACAACATGATCCTCGGCATCAGCATGATCGCCGTCGGCGAGGCTTTCGTGCTCGGCGAAAAGCTCGGCCTGTCGCATCAGGCGCTGTTCGATGTCGCCTCGGTATCGTCGGGCCAGTGCTGGTCGCTCAGCACTTACTGCCCGGTGCCCGGCCCGGTTCCCACGTCGCCGGCCAATAACGGCTACAAGCCCGGATTTGCCGGCGCGCTGATGCTGAAGGATCTGAAGCTTTCGCAGGAGGCAGCGCAGTCGGCCGGCGCCACGACGCCACTTGGCGCCAAGGCCGCCGAGCTCTACGCGCTGTTCAACGAGCTTGGAAACGCCGACAAGGATTTCTCCGGCATCATCGACATGCTACGGCAACAATCCGGCAGCACCGCCTGACAAAAACCTTGAACCGTCCGCCAAGAGGATCACGCCCATGGAAAAACCGATCATCGTCGAACAGCAGGACCGGGTGGTCATCGTCACGCTGAACCGGCCCGCCGCCCGTAACGCGCTCAATTCCGAGATCATGAACGCACTGGCGACCGAACTTGCGCCGCTTGACCGCGACCCGGGTGTCGGTTGTTTCGTGCTGACCGGCTCCGACAAGGCGTTTGCCGCAGGCGCCGATATCAAGGAGATGGCAGGCAAGTCCTTCCCGGACATGTTCGGCGAAGACTTCTTTGCCGCCTGGGACCGGTTCGCATCCTTCCGCACGCCGAAGATCGCTGCGGTCTCCGGCTATGCGCTGGGCGGCGGATGCGAACTGGCGATGATGTGCGACATGATCTTTGCCGCCGACACGGCCATGTTCGGCCAGCCCGAGATCAAGCTCGGCGTCATCCCCGGCATGGGCGGCTCGCAGCGGCTGACCAAGCTGGTTGGCAAGGCAAAGGCGATGGACATGATCCTGACGGGACGAATGATGGATGCGGCCGAGGCCGAGCGCTGCGGACTTGCCGCCCGCGTCCTGCCGGCAGACAAGCTCATGGATGAGACGCTGGCCGCCGCCCGCACGATTGCCGGTTACGGCAAGGCCGCCACCATGGCGGCGCGCGAGGCGGTCGATCGCGCTCTCGAAGGCGGGTTGCGGGAGGGCATCCTGTTCGAACGCCGCATTTTCCACGCGCTGTTCGCCACCAGCGACCAGAAGGAAGGCATGGCCGCCTTCATCGAAAAGCGTCCCCCGCAGTTTCAGGGCAAATAGAATTTCGGCCGACACATGATGCGCTGAAGGGGCCGGCCTTCAGCGCATTGCCTACCCGGTTAGGGCCGGTTCAGAACCACCGTCTCGCCATCCGCAGGGATCAGCAGCCGCGACGGCGCGATGCCCCTTTCTTCTGCGGCCTGGCGCAGGTCCAGACGGCTGATCGTCGCATGATCGAGCGCCTCCATATGGGTGGCGATGACGATCGCATCCGGCGCCGCTTCACACACGGCAACCGTTTCCTGAGCGTCCATGACGATCAGATCGCCATCCCAGCGTGCGCCGCAGGAATGGGTGACGACAATATCCGGCTTGGTATCGCGGATCACATCAGCCACCGGCGGATAGAGCACCGTATCGCCGGCCCAGTAGATCGAAGGCTCGCCCGCAGCCTCAAGGCTGAACCCCATGACCGGCCCCATCAGCTCGACCACCGGCCCGAGCCCGTGGCTACCCTCGCGGCGCGTCAGCGTCAGCCCCTCCCAGGTTGCAGTTTCGGTCAGCGGCGTCACATTGGTGAACCCGGCCTCGCGGATCGTCGCCTCATCGCCCGGCTGGCAGAAAAGCGGCAGATGTTTCGGCACGCGCTCCATGGCGACGCTATCGAAATGATCGTCATGCAGATGTGAAACGATCACCAGGTCCACGCCCTCAAGAATATCGTCGATCTCCGCCGGAAGCTCGACCATCGGATTGGGCGACCGGCCGGTAAACGACGGCAGGCTGTGTTTCGGCGCCAGATAGGGGTCTATCAGCACGGTACGCCCGGCATAGTCGAGTTTCAACGTGGCGTTGCGGATCAATTGGAGCTGCATGCAATTTCCTGACGATGAATTGGCGGACATGTTCGGCGGCCATCGTCACCACCGCCACGGTAAAATCAAGCCCCGGAAGAGAATTGCGGTAGCCTTGCAGCATCACTTTCTGTTCCCACACGCCATGCCGACTAGCCCCCTATCTGTTGATGCCGTAGGCGGGAAGGGCGGTGCTATCGTCTTGACGCCGCCGCCACGCTCGGACTAAGTGACTATCGACGGTTCCCCGATGGATGACTTCGAGGGGATTAATAGGGAACACGGTGCGGAAGACCCAACAGGGACCAAGACCGTGGCTGCCCCCGCAACTGTAAGCGGATTGCCGATCGCCATCCGGCGCTTTTTTAAAAGCGCCGTGCCACTGCGAGCCCTCTGGGTTTTCGGGAAGGCAGGCGAGCGGCAGATATCCGCGAGCCAGGAGACCTGCCGTCGAAAGCAACATCCAACTTCCCGGGCGGGGTTGCCCGGAACAGGAGCCATCATGATTGATTTCTACCGCCGCATCCGGCGCCCTTTCGCCGTTTCCTCCCAATCGGAATATTCCCCGCATCCCTGATGCGATTGGCAGATTGCATCTGAGCGTCAAAGCGAAACCGGCTACAGTGCCGCGCGCCATTCATGCCGCGCCAAGGCCGCTCTAAATCTGCTCCATAATTCCTATATCGATACCGATTCGAGGCGTTATGGAGCAGCGGGAACCGCTTTCGCACAGGCGCCGCGTTTTGTCTTTTTCCAATTTTTAATCCAGTTCCAGTGGGTCACTGCCCGGCCTGGAAATCCGTTTCAAGAAAGTCACCATGCTCATCAGCCGTATTTCCATTCATCTTTCCAGATTTCTGGCGCCGCTGTCCGCGACCGCTTTTGCTATTGCCGGCTTTGCTGCGCCGGTTGCCGCAGAGCCGACCACCTATCCTCTGACGATCACCAATTGCGGCCAGACCGTAATTTTCGACAAGGCGCCACAGAAGGTCGTCTCGATCGGGCAGGGCATGACCGAGATTCTGTTTTCGCTCGGTCTGGCTGACAAGATTGCCGGCACCGCCGTCTGGGTCGGTCCGGTCCTGCCGGCCTTTGCTAAAACCAACAAGACGATCAAGCGGCTGGCCGACAACGACCCGAGCTTTGAATCCGTCGTTGGCGTCGAGCCGGACCTTGTGGCTGCCGAATTCGAATGGCATGTCGGCACGCAAGGATCGGTCGGCAAGCGCGAGCAGTTTTCCGGCCTCGGCATCAACACCTATGTCTCGCCGGCCGATTGCGTTGCCAAGATCAACACCGACGGCGGCGATGGCGTTCGCCGCGAACTCTTCACGATGGACCTGATCTATCAGGAGATCGGCGAGCTTGCGCAAATCTTCGGCATTCAGGATCGTGGTGACGCCCTGATCGCGGATCTGAAGAAGCGCGAAGCCGAGGCCGTCGCATCGATCGGCGCTGCCAAGCTTGGCGCGCTTCCGGTTGTTTTCTGGTTTTCGAGCAAGGAAGTCGAGGGCGATGCCTTCATCGCCGGCAAGAACAGCGCCCCTGCCTATATCCTGAAAACGCTTGGCGCGAAAAATGTCGTGACGACGCAAGAGGAATGGCCGCTGGTGGGCTGGGAAACCATCACTGAAGCCAATCCGTCCGTCATCGTCATCGCCACCATGGACCGCCGGCGCTATGCAGCCGACGATCCGGCCGTGAAGATCGATTTCCTCAAGAAGGACCCGGTCACCAGCCAGCTTGATGCCGTCAAGAACAGGCGCTTCGTCAAGATGGACGCGCAATCGATGAACCCGACCATCCGCACGATCGACGGCATCGAGATCCTTGCCAAGGGCATCACGTCGTTCGGATTGTCGCAGTGAGTCTTGCCGTGGTTCAACCCGTGGTGATCGGCGAAAGGTGGTGGGCGCGCCTGGCGCTCATCACTCTGTCGCTCGTCGCGCTCGGTTTCATGATCAGTCTCGCTGTTTCTATTGGCGAGATTTCCATTCCGCTGGAAACGACGGCGAAAGCCGTCTCCAATCGCCTGTTTGGCACCGCGTTTGAATTGAGCCGGATCCATCAGGGCATCGTCTGGGATTACCGGCTCAGCCGCGCGCTGCTGGCGGCGAGTGCGGGGGCGGCACTCGCATTGTCGGGTGCCGTCCTGCAGGCGCTGCTGCGCAACCCGCTGGCCGAACCTTATGTGCTCGGCATTTCGGCCGGCGCCTCGACGGGGGCGGTCGCGGTGATGATCCTTGGCTTCGGCTATGGTGTCCTGACACTCTCGGCCGGCGCGTTCATCGGTGCGGTTGTTGCCTTCATCCTGGTCTCGGCGCTGGCGGCGGGAGCCGCCGGCGGGGCGGACCGGATCATTCTCGCCGGTGTTGCCGGCTCGCAGCTTTTCAATGCGCTGACCTCCTATATCGTCACCACGTCGGCGAATGCCGAGCAGGCACGCGGCGTCATGTTCTGGCTGCTCGGAAGCCTCTCGGGCGTGCGCTGGCCGGATGTCTATCTCGCTGCCCCCGTCGCCTTGATCGGCTTTGCGGTGTCGGTGTTTTATGCCCGGGCGCTTGATGCCTTCACTTTTGGCGTCGATGCGGCGGCGGCGCTGGGGATCGCCGTCAATCGCGTGCGTGTCATCCTGCTGGGTGCGACGGCGCTGATGACGGCGGCGATGGTCAGTATCGTCGGCTCGATCGGTTTCGTCGGGCTGGTCATTCCGCATGCCGCGCGGTTTCTGGCCGGCCCGTCGCATGGCCGCCTTTTGCCCGCATCGGCGATGATCGGCTCGATCTTCATGGTGGCTGCCGATATCGTCTCGCGCATCATCATCCCGCAGCAGATCCTGCCGATCGGCGTCGTCACGGCGCTGTTCGGGGCGCCCGCCTTTGCGCTCATTCTCTACAAGGCGAGGAGGCCGGTTTGAGCATTTCCATCAACGATGTACGCTGGTCGGCCGGCGGACTGATGATCGTCAACGGCATCAGTATCGACGTTGCCCCCGGCAAGACGCTCGGCCTGCTTGGCCCGAACGGCTCGGGAAAATCCAGCCTGCTCAAGCTGATCTGCCGTTTGCGCAACGTCAAGAGCGGCGTCATCGCGCTCGGCAATGCCGATATTGCCGGCATGGCCCGTCTCGACATCGCCCGGCGCGTCGCGCTGGTCGAGCAGCAGGCGGCGACCGAGGCGCAGGTCACCGTGCTGGATGTCGTCCGGCTTGGGCGCACGCCGCACCGGGGTCCGCTCACACCATGGAGCGCTGCGGACGACCAGGCCGTCAACGAGGCGCTGCATCACGTTGGCCTGCCGGCGCGCGCAGGCCAGTTCTGGCATACGCTGTCGGGCGGCGAGCGCCAGCGGGTGCACATTGCCCGGGCGCTGGCACAGACGCCAAGCGAGCTGCTGCTCGACGAGCCGACAAATCATCTGGATATCCAGCATCAGCTGGAAATCCTGTCGCTGGTGGCAAAACTGCCGGTCACCAGCATCATCGCACTGCACGATCTCAATCTGGCAGCGATGTTCTGCGATAACCTTGCGGTCCTGCACCACGGCAAGGTTGTCGCTGCCGGAACGCCGGAGGAGGTTCTGACCGAAGACCTGATCGCCAATGTGTTCGGGGTGCGAGCCTATATCGAACGCTCGCCGCATCACGGACGACAGCACGTTCAGTACCGGCTTGATTGAACCCATCACCCATGACGGCTACGCTAGTTCCATAAGATAGATTACGTGATTCAGTGTTGTAGCCGGGTGGGTTCAAGGATGAAGTGCGACTTGCAATAGATAACAACGGTTTATCCTTGCAAGGAACGTGACATGAAACGCACCTACTCGCAGATCGATCTGGATGAACGCCGCAAGATTGCCCGCTGGCGCACGGCTGGGATCAGCGTTGACGTGATCGCCGAGAAACTGCACCGACATCGCTCGACGATTTTCCGTGAGCTGCGCCGCAATGTGTTCGCGGATCGCGAGATGCCGGACCTGAACGGTTACTACTGCGTGATGGCCAATGACATGGCGCGAGAACGGCGTGCCAAGCTACGCAAGCTTGCCCGGTTCTCTGTTCTGCGCCAATCGGTGATCGAGCGCATCCTGCATGGCTGGTCGCCACAACAGATCGCTGGCCGATTGCAGCTTGAGCGCCATCCGATCTCTGTCAGCCATGAGACGATCTACAAGTTCGCTTATTCCTCGGACGGCCAAGCAATCAAGCTATGGCGACATCTGCCGGAGCACCGCGCCAGCCGTCGGCCACGGCCTGATGATCTGCATCGGCCGATGAATCTTGCGCCGGACCGGCTCAAGGACATTCTATGCAAGCGCGAGCAACGCTATGTCACGGCGCAGCTGACCATTTCGTTCGAGCGTCAGCGGATCATGCTGGAGGAGAATGATGTCACCCGCGGGCTCGTCGGTCGCCCAACCAGATTTCGGCTCTGCTGGCGGTTTTATATTGATCGGCGTTACCGCATCTGTACCGTAGTCCTCGTGATGATTTAACGGTGTCGGAGGACATAAATGCCGGAGTTCCGTATCGGGCAACGCAATTTTGCAGTTCTGGCTGCGATACTGGTGCTCGCCGCCCTGTTCCGGCTCCACGATGTCCAGCAGCCCCTGGTGGATGCCTTCAGCTGGCGCGAGGCAAGCACGGCCATGATGGCGGATAATTTCTATGCGCGCAGCTGGAACATCTTTTTTCCGGAGGTCAGCTGGACCGGCCCGGACCCCGCCTATCAGGGCCGCGAGCTGCAGATAATTTCCTATATTACCGCGCTGCTTTACACTGTGTTTGGCTGGCACGACTGGCTGGGACGCCTGGTGGCTGCTGTGTTCGGAGCCTGGGGCGTCTTTGCGCTGCATCGCTTGCTTAATCGCGTGTGGGACCCCGTGCATGCCAACGCCGGCGCCTTCTTGCTTGCCATCATGCCGGGCGCCGTTTTTATCGACCAGTCGTTTCTTCCTGATCCCGCGATGCTGTCTCTGGTCACCACCGGCGCCTGGCTGTATGTCGCCTATCTGCAAGAAGACCGGCCCGGTCTTCTGGTGATCTCCGGCTTGATGACGACGCTGGGCGTGCTCGCCAAGCTGCCTGGCATCGCCGTGGTCATTCCGATGACCTATGCGACATTTTCCATCCTCCAGATGAGAGGCGGGCTGAATTTGCGCCGCATCCTGCCGATCGTACCCGTTGCGCTGATTGCCGGCGTTCTGATCCTTGGCTACTACCGATGGGCGCTCTATGTGGGGACGAATTATCCGCCTTATCATGTCGCCGGCAGCGGCTATCTATGGGACGACGGGTTGTCCAAATTCCTCGACCAGGCTTTTTACATCCCCTCCGCATGGAAGATCGCCGGCAACTGGCTTTTTACCTTGCCGGTCGTCATGCTCGCTGGCATAGCCTTGCTGGTCACACCCCCGGCCACAACCGATCCGGCACGCGGCAAGGCTTCCTGGTTTTTCCATGTCTGGTTCGCCGGCGCCGCCTTGGTCTATTTCTTCGCTGCGCGTGAGATCAAAACCAATCCATGGAACTTCCATATCTTCAGCGTGCCGATTGCCGCATTGGCTGGCCGGGGGCTCGTCCTGTTGAGCGCCATTGGCGGCGACCTCCATGCTGGTTCGCGATCACGCTGGCTGCGGCTGGCGGCCATTGCGGGCGTCGTGATTGTTGGCGGAACCCTTCCAGGGCTCGAGTTGATGAAGACCCCCTATGCGCAATCCGGGCATGAACTCGGTGAGCGCCTGAGTTCTGTGAGCAAGCCGGGCGATCTGGTCGTTGCGGTCTCGGCCACGGTCGGCGATCCGATCGCCGTCTACTACAGCAGACGCCGTGGTTGGGTTTTTCCGCCCGGCGGAGGGATGAACGACTGGTCGGTGCTTCTTGAGGACCGCGACGCGATCAGCGTATTGGAGACGCTGCGAGCAAAAAACGCGGCTTGGTTCGGCATCGCCAAAAACGCCCGCGACTCCAAGGGCCGCAAACTGATCGAATACAACGAGGGTCTCATTGCGCATCTCGACAAGACGGCCGAGCGTGTCGTCGATGATGACACCATGCTCATTTACCGGCTGACGCCGCCCGCCGCCATTTCATCGAATTAGTTGCATGAAAAGAGCTTCCGGCTCCAGGCGATCAATCTTCCGGAACAACGGGTGTCCAAGTTTACCCATCACGCTAGCGCTGAATCAGCGCCGCGAGGGTTTTAGGGTCAAAACGCCAATCCGGCGAACCATATCCCATGGGCCAGCGGTAAGGTTCCTTATCGTTGAAGAACAGGATCGTCTGCAGCAGCGGGAACTGCGGTTTATATTCCGGCGAATTGAAAATCTCTGTGTACCAACCCTGCTTGTAGGTCCGGCTCCCGGAGACGCCGAGTTCCGCGATCATCACCGGCTTGTGGAACTGCGCCACGCGCTTGTATTTCTCTTCGACCGTTTCACTGAAGCGTCTGGGACGACTCCAATAATCAATGTCCATCTTTTCGAGGCCCCAAATGGGGATTCCGACGATGTCAACGAATTCGTCGCCCGGATAATAGGCTGCAAGATTCTTATGTCCCTTCGGCGACCAGACGTAGCGGGCATCCGGCAGGATCATGCGGCAGCGGGAGACAAAATATACGAAGGCTTTGCGATAGCCTTCCGGATCATTGCGCGCCCAGGGATAGCGGCCATCGACGTCTTCCATCTCGTGACCCCAGCGCATGTACACGGGCTTGCGGATGTCGCGACCCTTGTTGCAAATCCACTCGATCTCGGAATCGAAGCGTCCGTCTTGTATGTCTTGGAAAAGGCGAGCGCCCCCTCCCCGCCAATCCGCGGCGTGGGTGAAGGGCTCGACAGAGATCATGAGGGCGCGATGGTCGCGAATGGCACCCTTGATCTTGCGATCCAGTGCGCGCTTGTCCGGCGCCTGCCAGGCGACGAAAACATGCTCAATCTGGAAATCGTCGCTGCCTTTCACCATGGAATGAGGATCATAGACGCCCATGGTCACCGGGCTCGCTGCGCGCGCAGTGGGCGCGCCGGCACCGATAGCCCCCGTCCTCACCGCCGTATCGACCAACGGCAACCCCACTTCGGAAGCTTCTCCGCCAGTCGAGGCCAGCATAATAGCGAGCGCCAACCCGAAAAAACACGCCTTCAAATAGGGCCAGCTGCTCTCAGGCGGCAAGCGTAATGCAGTCATATAGAAGTCCCGCAGCTTACGCCGCAACCTTGCCGGCACGATTGTGCATGCAAAGGAGGGTGTTCACTGGAATGTCAGTTGAAAATTCAGCGGAGTACGCAGCGCGATGTCTGGCCAAAGCCGCTCGGTGAACAGATGTACGGCCCGCGGCCATAGGCGACCATGCGGGTATCCGTCCTCAGGCCCGCTACGTATCGCGCGGTATCCGCGGAGGCGACCTTTGTGCCCGTCTGGTAAGCCTTCATTGCAGCTACGCTCTGAACCGCGCCCTTCTCGGGGGCGTGATATGGTGTAGCGGATGCCAACTCGAGTGGCCGCTCAGAAGAGCAAGCCACCAGCAATGACGCCAGACCGATAACAGCCACGCATGAAATTTTGCGAAATTGCTTCCTTGCAGACGCAAGGCGCTCGTTTGTCTCAACGTTCTTCGATTTCATTCCCGCCTCACCAATGACGAATTTCTGTCTCGGATGTCAGTGTCTCACTACATCCTTAACGATAGCTTTATTAGAAACTCTTCAATTAGGCGACCAACGGACATAGTGAAGAAATTTCGACCATCGCACCCAATCCGGTCAAATGGGCGGATTTGGCACAACACAACCCCCTATAATCAGAATAGTCTTATATTTGCAACCCACTTCATTAGGATTCCCACAGTGATTGGCCCCCAACCGCCAATCCGTTACTTGTTTGAATCCGGCGCCTATGCCGTTGTACGTAAAGTATTATTATTTTCCTTGAAGAATAAATTTTTAAGGGGTTTTTCTTCATGTCTCATTTCGACACTGAAAACGTGTAGTTTTTTACCATTTAAGAAACATCTAAATCCTCTTTGACTCCCGTCATAATCAGAGGCATAATGAAATTAATGTATAGGTAACCATTTTTTACTTGACCGGATCGAGCCTTCGATCTGGCGCTTTTAACCGCCCACAGGATAGAATCTGCCCAATCTCGTGCTCTTTCCGGAGTATTGGCGAGCTGGCGTTTCTGTTCCCAATGAAATTTTAGGGGCTCTGCATTCGGCATTTGGTTCTGTGTAGTCCATGCGGGAGATTGAGACATGGCGCGAACGGGCAATCAAAAAAAACCCACCACCGAAAATATTCTTCATTTTCCTAGTAATAGAAGCAAACCATTCAAGAAAATACTTGTGACGGGCGGGTCCGGTTTCCTGGGCTCTCACCTATGTGAAGCCCTGTTAGCGGCAAGCTACGACGTTACCTGTGTTGACGACCTTTCGACGGGACGCATCGAAAACATCAAGCACCTGCTCGATCTGCCTAACTTCACTTTCCGGCGGCATGACGTGCGGACACCGCTCAACGTCAAAGTCGATGCGATCTTCAATTTTGCGAGCCCGGCCTCGCCTCCGGCCTATCAGGCCGATCCAATCGGCACCCTCTTCACCAACATCGTCGGCGCCCGAAACATGTTGGAACTTGCCCGCCGCCGCGATGCGGTCATTATCCAGGCATCGACCTCGGAGGTCTATGGCGATCCGCTGGTATCGCCACAGCGCGAAGACTATTTCGGCAATGTCAGCACGGTAGGACCTCGCGCCTGCTACGACGAAGGAAAGCGCTGCGCGGAGACCCAGTTTTTCGACTACCACCGCCTCCATAACACCAAGATCAAGGTCGCCCGGATTTTCAACACCTATGGGCCGCGCATGCGTCCCGATGACGGGCGCGTCATTTCGAATTTCATCGTCCAGGCACTGCGCAATGAACCAATCACGATTTATGGATCCGGGCTTCAAACGCGCTCGTTCTGTTACGTCGATGATCTGATCAGCGGATTCGTGAAATTTCTGCATACCCCCGCCGACGTTACCGGACCGATCAATCTCGGCAACCCGACCGAGCTGACCGTGATCGACTTGGCTGAGCGCATCATTCGTCTCACCAATTCGAAATCCCCGATCATCCATCTCCTTCCCGCAGTTGACGACCCCCAGCAACGCCGGCCCGATATCAGCCGGGCGACTGCGCAGCTTGGCTGGCGTCCGCATGTCGATATCGAGGACGGTCTGCTGTCGGCCATCGCCTATTTCGACCGCGCTCTGCAACACATTGCAGCGAGCAGCTGAAAGGCGCTGAGATGGACACTGTTCTGGTTACCGGCGGGGTTGGCTATATCGGTAGTCATACCTGCAAACTTTTGCATCAGTCAGGCTTCACGCCCGTGGCCTATGACAACCTCTCGACCGGCCACAAGGAGAATGCAAAATGGGGGCCGTTGGTTCGAGGCGACATCCGCGACCGCGACCAGCTGAAACATGCAATCAAACTCTGGCAACCCGTCTGCGTCATTCATTTCGCCGCATCGGCCTATGTGGGGGAATCCACGGTCGAGCCGCGCAAGTATTACAATAACAATGTTACCGGCATGCTGTCGCTGCTCGACACATGCGTGGAAATCAAGCTGCGGAATATCGTTTTTTCCAGCAGCTGCGCCACCTATGGAATTCCGGCCAACCTACCCATTGCAGAGGCTAGTCCGCAGGTCCCCATCAATCCCTATGGGCGCACCAAGCTGATTGGCGAAATGATGCTGATGGACTACGCTTGCGCATACAATCTCCGCTACGTCGCCCTGCGCTATTTCAATGCGGCTGGCGCCGACATCGATGGCGAACTTCAAGAAAGGCACGCCCCGGAAACCCATCTCATTCCCCGCGCCCTTATGGCCGCCGCAGGCAGAATCCCCGAACTGACCGTCTTCGGCGACGACTATGATACACCGGACGGAACGTGTATCCGGGATTACGTCCATGTCACGGATCTCGCTCAGGCACATGTGTCGGCAGTTCAGCATATGATCGCCGGTGGCAACAACATGGTGGCAAACCTGGGCTCCGGCCAGGGCACGTCCGTCCAACAGATTATCGACACGATCGAACGGCTGACATATCAGCGCGTCCCGGTTCGCCGCGAAGCAAGGCGGGAAGGCGATCCGCCCGTACTTTATTCCGATCTCAAGGTTGCCCGGTCCGAACTGCACTTCGCGCCCCGTTTTTCGGATATCGAAACGATCATTCGCACTGCTGCTCCGACTTTCGGACTGGAGGTGGCTGATGACATTCTGGCGTGAGCAGTCCCTGGTCAGATCGCACCGAGCACGGCGGCGCGCCGAAAGACGCAAGCCGCCCGAGCTGCTGTCGCCTGTCTTTGTAGGAGAACGGCGGGCTGCATATTTCGCCGGTGTTGCCGCCTGGCTCGGAGGACTGGCCTGGTTCTGGCAATGGTGGTGCAGGTCCGAGCACGTTATTTCGCCCGTTTCTTTTATCGCGCTCAGCCTGATCATGGCCTGGATAACGCTGCTTCCGGCTTACTTTATCTACCTATTCGCCGGCAGCCGGAAAACCCGGCATATTCTCAAGCAATGCGTCCCGGGGCGCATTGCCCTGGTTGTTACCAAAGCACCGTCGGAGCCGTTCGAGGTCGTTCGAAAAACCCTCAACGCCATGCTTGAACAGGTCGGCTATGACTACGACGTCTGGCTGGCGGATGAGGCGCCGGATCCCGCGACGATCACATGGTGCGCCCGCCACGGTATCTTCATCTCGACCCGGCAGGGCGTGGAAGCCTATCATCGCCAGACCTGGCCGCGGCGCACACGCTGCAAGGAAGGCAATCTTGCCTACTTTTATGATCACTACGGGTATGCCCGATACGATTTCGTGGCGCAGTTCGACGCAGACCATGTGCCGGACAGGACCTATCTGCGGGAAATCATGCGACCATTCGCGGATTCTGCCGTGGGCTACGTATCGGCTCCGAGTATCTGCGATTCCAACGCCGCGCAAAGCTGGGCGGCACGGGGGCGGCTTCAGGCGGAAGCCAGCCTGCATGGCTGCCTGCAGATTGGCTATAATAATGGTTGGGCGCCGCTGTGCATCGGCTCGCATTATGCCGTGCGAACGGCGGCACTGAAACAAATCGGTGGTCTCGGTCCCGAACTGGCGGAAGACCATTCGACCACGCTGCTGATGAACGCCGGCGGCTGGAAGGGCGTTCACGCTATCGATGCGATTGCGCATGGCGAAGGGCCGCGAACCTTTGCCGATCTTGCCATCCAGGAATTCCAGTGGTCGCGAAGCCTTGTCACGATCCTGCTTCGTTATTCGAAGGATTATGTGCCAAGCCTTTCAGGCAAGCTCCAGTTCCAGTTCTTGTTCTCGCAACTCTGGTATCCGCTGTTTTCGCTGTTCATGGCGGCAATGTTCCTGCTGCCGATCATCGCGCTGGCGACGGGCCGCAATTTCGTCAATGTGACGTATCCGGATTTCCTCGCGCATATCCTGCCTCTGTCGGTCGTGCTGATCGGGCTGGCATTCTACTGGCGCTCGACCGGAATGTTCAGGCCTCACAACGCCAAGGTTCTCGGCTGGGAATCGGCGGTGTTTCTGCTCGCACGCTGGCCATGGTCACTTGCCGGCTCCTTGCTCGCAGTGCGGGATCAGATCACAGGCTCCTTCGTCGATTTCCGGATTACACCGAAGGACAGCAAGATCACCGCCTTCCCACCGCTGCGGGTGCTCGCTCCCTACATTGTGATGTCCGTTTCTTCGTCGGCAGCAGCCTTGCTTGCTTCCAATCCAGGCTCGGCCAAGGGCTACTACATCTTCGCGATCGTCAATTCGATCGTCTATTCCGCCGTGCTCGCAGTCATCATCATCGGCCATGCCCGGGAAAATGGCCTTTCGTTAGTCTCGACATCGAGGAGAAGTCTCGCCGCGGCAGCAACCTTGCTGATGTGCCTGGCGGTGACCGGCGACGCGATCTATTCGCGCGGGACCTACGGCCTGGAAGCGGTCGCCTACGGACAAAACGTCATCACATTCACCGAAACACACTTCGCCGTCGCCGGTGCGGGCCAGGGAGGTTCGCAGGTCAAGATTACGCGGTTCAAGATTAAATGGCATGGGATTTCATAACGAAAAAATAAGACAATAGAGGAAACAACCAGATGAAAATTGCAATCATTGGAACAGGTTATGTCGGCCTCGTCAGTGGAGCATGCTTCTCCACCTGGGGACATCAGGTCATTTGCGTTGATATAGACAAGCCCCGGATCGACGCGCTCAACCGCGGCGAGGTTGCGATTTTCGAGCCTGGTCTTACCAATCTCGTGGAATCAAATCGGCAGTCAGGGCGGCTTCAGTTCACGACCGATCTCAAGAGCGCTGTTCGTGATATCAATATCGTTTTCATCGCTGTCGGCACCCCGGCAAGCAGCCATGACGGCGATGCAAATCTCTCCTATGTCTTCAAGGCGGCCCAGCAGACTGCTTTAGCGTTGTGCGGACCAGCGCTGATCGTTACCAAGTCAACCGTCCCGGTCGGCACCAGCGAAAGACTTGAGGCGCTGATGCGCGCCGTTCGGCCCGACGCAGACTTCGAGGTTGCGTCAAATCCCGAGTTTCTGCGCGAAGGGTCGGCAATCGCCGATTTCAACAAGCCGGACCGTGTCGTCATCGGCTGCGATAGCGACCGGGCACGGGCCCTGCTTCTCGCACTCTATCGCCCGCTCGTTGAAGCCGGCGTGCCGATGATCACGACGAGGCGCCGCAGCGCCGAGCTTATCAAATATGCCGCCAATGCTTTTCTTGCCACGAAGATCACCTTCATCAACGAAATGGCCGATCTTTGCGAGAAAGTCGGCGCCAATATCGATGAAATCGCGACCGGAATGGGTATGGACACCCGCATCGGCGCAGCGTTTCTGAAGGCCGGTCCTGGCTATGGCGGCTCCTGTTTTCCAAAAGACACCACGGCGCTTCTGCGCACGGCGCAAGAGTGCGGAGTTTCCTTGCGTCTCGTCGAAGAAACGATCGCCTCCAATACATCCCGCAAGCGCGCCCTTGGAAGCCGGCTGAGAGCATTGTTGGGCGAAACCCTGCAGTCCAAGAAGATCGCCGTGCTCGGCCTGACATTCAAGGCTGGGACGGACGATATGCGCGACGCCCCGTCGCTGACGCTCATCAATGCGCTGCAAGCCGCAGGGGCGAATGTGCATGCATTCGATCCCCGGGGGATGAAGAACGCTCATGTGCTGCTGCATGACGTGACCTTTTCCAGCAACCCCTATGAATGTGCGGAGGGCGCCGACGCGATTGTCCTGATGACGGACTGGCAGTGTCTTCAAAATCTCGACTTCAAACGGCTCGGTGCGACAATGAAGCGGCGCGTGCTTCTCGATCTCCGTGGCGTTTACGACGTCGATACGCTGGTCAACAGATACGGATTCACGGTCGAGCGTGTCGGCCATCCTGCCAAGCGCGCACCCGAAAATAGCGTCATCAGGCTCAAGCGCCGTGTCAGCTATATCCCGCCCAGCGTTGAGGTGCGCAATGGTATCCGCAACCTCCGTGATCCGGGTCTTGCCAAACCAGGCACCGCAAGTGGTGGGGAGGAACTTGACCATGACTAAAATCGCAAGTGTTGGCGCCATAGCGCTTCCGGTCGGCGGCATGTTGATCGGAACACTGCTGACGCCGGCGCATGCCCAGCCGAACAGACTGCCGAAGAAACCCGCTCCGGTCACTGCCCACGAATTGCGCCAGATCTATAGCGACAAAACCTGGAAGTGGTCTGCCGGCGGTGTCCGCTTCATCGGCAAGGGCCGGCGCCTCATCGCTTTCTCCGAGAAGCCGGGCAAAGCGACATTTGCCGAGGGCAGATGGAAAATCGATAACGACGGACGTCTCTGTCCGGTGGCCGTATGGGTCACCCATGAAGGCAGCGCGCCGGCCAATACCTGTTTTCAGCATGTTCGCGATCGTCGCACGATCTATCAACGGCGCGAACCCGATGGAGACTGGTACATCTTCAAGACTTACAGACCTGGGCCTGAAGATGAATATGCAAAGCTCGTAACGGAAGACACGGTCTCACCGAATATGGACAAGCTCAAGAAGAGCTTGACTGTTTCGGCCAGCCAAGGAGGCTGAAATGAAACACAGACTTGTAACAACAGTGGCGGGAGGCGTACTTCTGCTGATGCCCGTCACACCAATCCTGCCCGGCGCAGCCCTGTGGCCCGCCTATGCGCAGGATGCCAGCACGACAACAACCGAGGTCGACAAGCGGCCGGTCTTGCGTCCGGACGCGACGAAATTCGGCGCCTATGACCCCTACGGTGATTTTGGGGCCCAGACCCCTGGTATCGAAACCGAAGCTCTGTTTCTCCCCTGGGAAGACGTCGATCTGACGACCCTGACCGTTGCCGACGCCTACGCCCTGCAGCGCAAACGCAAGCTCCTGATCTCGATCGAGCCGTGGTCCTGGAACGAAGACTGGCGGCTCAGCTCCGACGAATTGCGCCGCAAGGTGCTGGCCGGAGACTACGACGCGAACGTCAGGGCAATCGTCGATGTGGTGAAAACCTTGAAGAGCCCCGTGATCATCCGCTGGGGTCAGGAAATGGAAGACACGTCCGGCCGCTTCACGTGGTCCAACTGGCCCGCGCAGGACTATATCACGGCCTACAAGAAGGTTGCCGACGCGTTCCGCAAGGACATCCCCACGGTGCAGATAATGTGGTCTCCAAAAGGGTTGGAGGGCCTGGAGAAATACTATCCCGGCGATGACTATGCCGATCTCGTCGGTCTCTCGGTCTTTGGCCTGCAGGAATACGACATGAAGGCCTATGGTGCGCCCAGGACGTTCACGGAAGCATTGAAGCCGGGTTACGATCGGGTGGCACCGTTCAAAAAGCCGATCTGGGTTGCCGAATTGGGGTATGAAGGCGACGCCGCCTACATGCAGCCATGGATACAGACCGTCACCGCCGCGGATCCGCAGTTTCCGGATCTCAAGGAAGTGGTCTATTTCAACGACCGCGACGTCATTGAATGGCCCTTCGGACTCGGCCGGCCGAACTGGCGCGTGACGTCTGACTCGTCCGTGAACTGAATGCGGCCAGCGAATAGGCTCGGCGCATCTGGCGCTGGGCGTATTCGCAGACAAGCGTTGACGTGTTCACGACTATATTGGAGAAGCCGTCAGGCGCTCCAAGCCCGTCGATATGTGCTGCCACGTTGTTTGAAAAGGTCAGCATCGAGCACGGCCTGACCAATTTAAGCCGGCATTTCGGTCACGGCCTTCTATTCTGCATGGCATTGGGGCGGTGTTCGTACACGATCTGAGCCTTGGGTTTTCCCGCAACGCCTCGTTCAGCTAGCCCATCAAACAACTTGGCCAAATAGGAGCGACAACTGTCGCCGCTCCGTTCGATGCTTACACTCCTGCTTGAGCCTTTCCCACCCCCTTGGGAATGCGCGCTGCTTCTCAAGCAAGTCCGCCGACGGCTCCATCTCCAACAATGAGAGCCGGGTCAAGTGCCCCCGCTCAGGCGCAGGCCGCAACCTTGGATTCCTTCACGCGGGGATAGTCGTAGGTATTGACCTTGGAGGTTCTGTAGCCAGCGCCAACCAGCGCCTCTGCAAGCTTGATCGCCGCAGTCACGCCGTCGATGACGGGGACTCCGGTCGCATCGCGCAGCCGGTCGCACAAGGCGGACATGCCTGCACAGCCAAGGATGATGGCTTCGGCCCGGTCTTCCTTTTTCGCGGCCTCGATCTCGCGGATCAGCAGATGTTCGGCTTCCGCGGGATTTTCCTCCAGTCCGAGAACGGGAAGGTTGATGGCGCGGACGTTGCGGCAATGGCGCTCCGCCCCATAATCGCTCACCAAGTCTTCGATGATGGAGATCGAGCGGGGCAGCGTGGTGATGATCGAGA
Organism: Pararhizobium sp. YC-54; assembly: GCF_025847205.1. GTDB lineage: Bacteria > Pseudomonadota > Alphaproteobacteria > Rhizobiales > Rhizobiaceae > Pararhizobium. The sequence goes on from NZ_JAOYTH010000008.1 coordinate 242,058, forward strand.
AGCGGCGGCTGATGGTCATGGCAACCTGCACGGCCGCCTGGCAGATACCGATCACCGGTCCGCGTGCCACTTCGCGCGCCGCATGCAGGCCCGGATCGTCGAAGCAGGCAACGACATAAGCATCGATGCCCAACCGCTCGCCCTTGCGGATTTCATCGAGCATGCCGGGCACTGCCATGGCCTCATCAGCGCTGCCTTCGATACTGACGGGCGTGTCGAGCGGGTTGACGGCCGAGACATTCGTGTCCCTCTGCTTGACACGCAGGGCGCTTTCCAGCGCCTGGGCGGTCATCGAGGCGGTGGAATTCGGATTGATCAGACGGATGTGCATTTAGTCGAACCTTTCGAAGCCTTTAGTCGTCCTGCGGCTTGATGAAATCGGCAATCGGCGGAGCCTTCAGGACGAATTGGCGATCCGAGGTGATGTAGTTGTCGGCGTGCAACCGGGCGATCGGCTGGTAATTTTCGGGATCGACATAGCGTCCCTCCGCGTCCAGGCATTCGCGCCGGACATGCATGTGAACGACCTCACCGAGAACAAGCGTTCGCCGCGGATAGTCGATGAGCCGCTCCACGCGGCATTCGAAAACGCAGGGCGATTCCGCCGCGTAGCTTGCATCGATCTGGCTGCAGGCGGCAGGCGTCAGCCCGGCCATGGAAAGCTCATCGACCTCGTTGTCGAAACCGAGGCCGCAAACGATCATCTGCTGTGAAAGCGCCATGTCCACCATGTTGATGGCAAATTCCTGCGTGCGGCGGATATTCATCATCGTATCCTTTTCCTCACCGGTCAGGCGGGGCTGGATGCCGAGCACCACGATCGCCGGATCGTGAGAGAAAACGTTGAAGAAGCTCATCGGCGCCGCATTGTTATGGCCGGCCTTGGAGCGAGTCGTCACCAGGGCGATCGGCCGCGGCCCGATGAAATTTGTCAGCAAACGATAGCGGCTGAGCGGCTCAAGCTCGGTAAAGTTGAATTCCATGGTACATTCCCGGTTTAATAATCTACAATATCATTTCACATTGTTGACAATTCCGCAATCTAAATCCTATTGTTGCAGTTGACTTTTTCTGCCGCTTCACGCTTGTCTAACCCCAATTGGGAGTGAATTTCATGGCTGAGCAAAACGGCCCTTCTACACAGCAAATTGTCGAGAAAGTCTGGCTGTCCATTGCTGAACGCCGGCTTCGTCCCGGAGTCCAGCTGAAGGAGGAGCAGATGGCTGCAATCTTCAATGTCAGCCGCGCCCGAATCCGGCAGGCGTTGACCGTTCTTGAACGCGACGGCCTTGTCACCATCATCCCCAATCGCGGCGCGTTCGTCTCCAAGCCTTCGGTCGAGGAAGCCCGCGACGTCTTCTTCGTGCGCCGCACGGTGGAGCGCTGCGTCGTCGAGCGCCTGTCCAGATCGGTTTCCAAGGCCGACCTCAAGCGCCTGCGCGACCATGTCGCCAAGGAGCGCATTGCCAACGCCCAGGATATCACCACCGACATCATCAAGCTTTCCGGCGGCTTCCACCTGCTGCTTGCCGAAACCGTCGGCTCGGACTTCCTGTTCACGACCATGCGCGATCTGATCTCCCGGTCTTCCCTCATCACGGCCGTCTACCGCAACACCAACCGATTCAATTGCGGGCCGGACGAGCATGCCGAAATCGTCGAGGCGATCACCAATAACGATGTGGACAAGGCCACGCGCCTGATGGCCCATCATCTCGAGCATGTGGAATCCGAACTCGACCTCAGCGAGATCCGCGACCTTTCCCACGACCTGCGCTCTGCCCTCGCCTGACACAGAGCGTCACGCACGGCTGCATAGTTCCTTAAATCGGAATCGATTTAAGGAACTATGCAGCGAATTTAAAGTGTTACAGCGACCTTTGCGCGTCATGAATGACGCGCGGCGCTATAGCCGCTTCTTCCACCACAAGATGGCAGGCGACGCGCGTCCCGTTTGAAAGGGTGCGCACGGCTGGCACTTCCGCCGAACACCGCGCCGTTGCAATCGGGCAGCGCGGATGGAAGGTGCAGCCGGACGGCGGCTTAAGCGGGCTCGGCACTTCGCCGCTGGCCGGTTCCCTGTTGCGCTGCGGGTGGGCGATATTGGGAATGGTCTGCAGGAGAAGCTGCGTATAGGGGTGACGCGGGTGGGCAAAAAGCTCCTCGGTATCGCCCTCCTCCACGATGCGCCCGAGATACATCACGGCGATGCGATCGGACATGTGACGCACCACGCTCATGTCGTGGCTGATGAAGAGATAGGTCAGGCCCAGTTCGTCCTGCAACCTGCGCATGAGGTTCAGAACCTGCGCCTGCACCGACACGTCGAGCGCCGAGGTCGGCTCGTCGCAGACGAGGAATTCCGGCTCGCTCGCCAGAGCGCGGGCAATGGAGATACGCTGGCGCTGGCCGCCGGAAAACTCGTGCGGAAATTTTTCGCCGTCCGAGGCGGAAAGCCCGACGGTGAGCAAAAGCTCCTCGACGCGTTCCATGACCTCGGCCTGCGTCTCGCGCAGCTTCAGTTCGCGCAACGGTTCGGCGATGATGTTCTTCACCCGCCAGCGCGGATTGAGCGAGGCATAGGGATCCTGAAAGATCATCTGGGCGGAAAGCGGCGCGCCCGAGCGGCCCGGCGCAAAACGAACCTCGCCTGCACTCGGCCTGTGCAGGCCGGTAATGAGCCGCGCGACTGTGGACTTGCCGCATCCGCTTTCGCCGACGATGCTGAGGCAGCCGCCGGCCGGTACCGTAAAGTCGATATCGTTCACCGCCTGCACGAACTGGCGGGGCTTGCGCTCGATGACGCGATTGAGCCAGGGCGCCGAGACGTCGAAGGTCTTGACCAGGCCGTTAACGGTCAGGGCCGGCGTTTTCTGAGCGGTCATGCTGTTCCTCCCGCATTGAGCCAGCAGGCATTGGCGCCCTCGCCGGCAGCTATCAGTTCAGGCCTTTCGCGCAGACAGCGTGGGCCGGCAGACACGCAGCGCGGATTGAAGGCGCAACCCGTCGGAATGGCATCGAGGCGCGGCATCGAGCCGTCGATCTGGTTAAGCCTCTCCACCCGCGCCCCAAGCGACGGGATCGAGGCCATCAACCCTTGCGTATAGGGATGGCGCGGCGCATGCAGCACCTGTTCGACCGGGCCGATCTCGATGAGCCGGCCGGCATAAAGCACGGCGACGCGGTCGGCGGCTTCCGCAATCACGCCCATGTCATGGGTCACCAGCATGACGGCTGTCTGCTTCTCCTTGCAGAGCCGGCGCAGCAGCGAGATGATCTGCGCCTGGATCGAGACGTCGAGCGCCGTGGTCGGCTCGTCCGCGACGATGAGCTTGGGGGATGCCGCGAGTGCGAGCGCGATTACCACGCGCTGGCGCATGCCGCCCGAAAACTGGTGCGGGTAATGATTGACCCGCTCCTGCGGCGAAGGAATACCGACATCGCGCAGCAACTGCACGGCGCGCGCCCGCGCTTCGGCCTTGCCGAGCGACAGATGCTGACGGATCGTCTCCGTCAACTGCGCACCCACGGTGAACAACGGATTGAGCGAGGTCAGCGGATCCTGGAAGATCGCCCCGATCTCCCGGCCGCGGATCTGCTCCATCGCCCGATCGTCGAGCGTATCGATACGGCGCTTGCCGAGCCAGATTTCGCCAGCGGCGACATGGCCGGGCCGCTCGAGCAGACCCTGGATCGCCAGGCCCGTCATCGATTTGCCGGCTCCGGACTCGCCGACGACACCGAGGATTTCGCCGGCGCGAATGGAAAGGCTGATATCTGACAGCGCCGTGACCGTGCCGTGGCGGCCTGGAAACTCGACCTTGAGATTACGGACATCAAGGACCGTTTGTTCTGCTTCACCCATTTGCGTCCACCTCAATCGGATAGCTCGGCGGGAAGATTTCCGAAACCGGGGGATTGGCCCAGCTTCGCTCGGGATATTTGGCGATCAGCCTGTCATACTGGGCTTGCGCCTGCACACGCGCCTTGTCCATGTCGATGCCCGCCACCTTGCGCGAGAGCATGGAGACGCGGCCATCGACGAAGACGGCGCGGGTGACCTTTCCGGACCCGCCGGTGACGAGCGTCGTGATCGGATCGATCGACGGCGCCATGACCGTGTCGTCGAGATCGAAGACGGCGATGTCGGCGCGGGCACCGGGCGACAGATGGCCGATATCCGAACGGCCGAGCGCCCGGGCACCGCCAAGCGTCGCGGCGTCATAGAGATCGACTGAGCGCACCTGATCGGACGCGCGATCGTTGATGCGGCAGGTGATGAGCCCGACGAGCAGATTCATCAGCATGTCTGCCGGCGTCGTGTCCGTGCCCATTGCGATGTTGATGCCGCGCTTGCGGCAGGAAGAGAACGAGTTCAACGTACTGCCGCCGCGGGCGGAAACCAGCGGACAATGCACGATGGAAACGCCGTTTGCCGCATAGAGCACCAGGTCTTCTTCGGTCGCGTTGGTCGCATGCGGCGCGATCAGCCGGTCGCTGAGCAGACCGGCCTTGGCCAGCCAGACCGGCGCGGTCGAGCCGTGCAGGGCGCGAACCGTATCGACTTCCATGGCGCCCTGCGCCATATGCAGGCGGAACTTGCAATCGAGATCGCGGGCGGCGGCGTCCGTGCGCTGCAGCAGCGCCAGCGTCGACGTCTCGACCCGGTCGGGCGCCAGCATGCCGCGCACGAGATCGCCATGGCGGCCGTTCTGCCGCCCGATATAGGCGATAGCGTCGCTAAGCCCCTTAAAACCGCGCTCCTCGTCGAAGACCGGGACCATCCGTCCGGGCTCTTCCAGCACCATGCCGCCGGCGCGATAGGCCGGGCTCAGATAAACGCGCAAACCGAGCTCACCGGCAGCATCGGCTGCCGCGTCGAATTCAGCCACTGTTTCCCCCCACTCGCGATAGAACAGCGAAGCGATGGGGGCTGCGGTGGTGATGCCGTTCAGGAGAAGCTGGCCGAAGGCAAAGCGCTTCTGGAAAGCCAGCTCTTCCTGGCTGTACATCTCATAGGGACCCGCCTCGACATAGGAGCGCGGCCAGACACGGCCCTTGGCCCAGCCGGGATGATTGTCGATACCGAGAATGGTGGTGTCGAGGTCGGAAAGCGCGTCGAGATCGATCAGGCCGGGACTGATCAGGGCATTGCCGAAATCGATGCGGCGGGCAACTTCGCCGGGAAAGCGGTGACCGACAAACAGGATCTCGCCGTTTTCGAAGACCACCTCGCCGTTGCGCAGAAGGCGATGGCTGCCATCCTTGTGGCCGACAACCCAGCTTGCGGTGACGAGCGTGCGGCCTTCAGGACGGCGACCGAGCGCCAGCGATGTCAGGGCTTCGCTCATCATGGCATCTCCACCACGGCCTTGCCCTGGCGGGCAGTAACCCGGCCGCCCTTGACGACCAGCGGCCGCGGCGCGATATCGACGACGGCATGGGCCAGCGTCTCGCCGGTCAGCAGCGTGAAATCGGCATTGCAGCCGGTATTCAGGCCATAGTTTTCAAGCCGCATGACATCGGCGCCGCCTTGGGAAACAACGTGAAGCACATGGGCAAGCTCGATATCCGAGCGCAGCCCGTTTTTCATGCCGATGACCTTGGCACGGTCCAGCATGTCCGGCTGGCCCCAGGGCCCCCAGGTATCGCGGATGCCGTCGCAGCCGCCACCGACGCGGACACCGGCTTCCTTCAGCCGCATGATCGACGGCACATTGGCCGAGGGCGCGCCCGTCGTCAGAATCGCAACATCAAGGTGGGAAATCTGCTCGATCAGCTTGCCGACCCTGACATAGTCGTTCATGCCGAGCGCGAAGGCGTGGCTGATCGCCACCTTGCCTTCCATGCCGTTGGCGCGGATGCGCTCGAAAATCAGCTCCATCGTGAAGGCACCGAGATCGCCCGCCTCATGCAGATGGATATCGATCGGAACGCCGTGCTTGACCGCAAGTGCAAAGAGAATATCGAGCTGGCCCTTGGGATCGCGGTCGATGCCGCAAGGATCGATGCCGCCCAGAACCTCGCAGCCCTGGCGTAGCGCTTCGTCGAGAAGCTCTACCGTGCCGGGCATGACCATCACGCCGGATTGGGGGAAAGCGACGATCTCGATATCGATGATGCCTTTCAGCTTCTCGCGCGTCTCCCAGACACCCTCGACCAGCGAAAGCCCATGGGTCGGGTCGATATCGACATGGCTGCGGATATGGGTGCCGCCATTGGCGGCGAGCCCGATTGCATGCCGCATCGACTGACGTTGCGCGTCGATGCCAATCTCAAGGCGGTTTTCGCGTTCAAAATCGATCCGCTCGCGCAGGATCGCCGCGCGGTTGTTGACATGCCAGAGCATGCCCCAGGTCGTCTTGTCGAGATGGGTGTGGGCGTCGATCAGGCCGGGCGCAACGATCGCGCCGCCGCCGTCCTCGACGGCCATGCCGGGCTCGGCCTCGAATGTCCCGAAACCGGCAATCTTCCCGCCCTTGATAAGGATGTCGCAGCGTTCGCCGGCCATCGGCCTGACGTTGCGGAGCAAAAGATCGTGCATGAACTTACCTCAGTTTCGGATTAAGCGCATCGCGCAGCCAGTCGCCGAGCATATTGACGGTTACGACCAGCAGGCAGAGTTGAAGGACGGGGAACAGGACGATCCACCACGAACCGGAAAACAGGAACTGGTTGCCGATGCGGATCAAGGTTCCGAGCGATGGCTGGCTCGGCGGCATGCCGATGCCGAGGAACGATAGCGTTGCCTCCGTCAGGATCGCCATGCCGAAGTTGAGCGTGGCGGCGACCATGATCGGCGTCAGCGTGTTGGGCAGGATGTGATTGGCCATGATGCGCCGCGACGGCACGCCGATGAGCTTGGCCGCCTGCACATAGTCCTTGCCGCTTTCGACGATCGCCTGGGCGCGCACCGTTCGGGCATATTGCACCCAGGCCGAAAGCGCGATGGCGAGAACGAGCACCGCGGACGCCCCGACCTCGCGCAAGCTTTCCGGCAGCATCTGGCGCACGACTGTCGATACCAGGATGGCAACGAGGATCGTCGGGATGGACAGCGTGATATCGCCGATACGCATCAGGAGATTGTCGATGAAGCCGCCGAAATAGCCGGCGACCAGACCGGCGGTCATGCCGATCACCAGAGACAGTGCCACCGAGGCTATGCCGATGACGATGGAGATGCGCGTGCCATAGAGAATGGCCGAGAGCATGTCGCGCCCTTGCGTATCCGTGCCGAGAAGGTAGGGCCATTCGCCGCCCTCCTGCCAGAACGGCGGCAGCTCGGCCTTCCACATATCGAGCGAGGCGCCATCATAGGGGTTCTGCGGCGCGATCAGCGGCGCAAAGATCGCCGTCAGGATCAGGATCGCCAAAAGCAGGGCACTGATCTTTGCGGATTTGCTCTGGGTGAAGGACCACCAGATGTCGCTTTTGCGGATGCGCTTGAAGAGCGAGGGACGGGCGGCCTTGGCCGTTTGCGAAAGTTCCGTGGTCATCGAACCGGCTCCCGTTTCTTAGCGTGCAGTGCGCAAGCGCGGATCGATCACCGCATAGGCGATGTCCACAAGCGTGTTGAGGACAACAAAGATGAAGGAAATGATGCAGAGATAGGCGGCCATGACCGGGATATCGAGGAAGGTCACGGCCTGGATAAACAGCATACCCATGCCTGGCCACTGGAACACGGTCTCCGTGATCAGCGCAAACGCGATCAGCGAGCCGACATTCATCGCCGTCATGGTGACGACAGGCATCAGACAGTTGCGCAGCGCATGGCGGAAATAGATGCGCCAGCGCGGAATGCCGCGGGCCCGCGCAAATTTCACGAAGTCGGAGCGCAGCACTTCCAGCATTTCCGCCCGCACCAGCCGCATCACGAGGGTGATCTGGTAGAGCGACAGCGCGATCGAGGGCAAGATCAGCGCCGCACGGCCGGAGGGGGTGAGCAGGCCGGTGGACCACCAGCCGATCTGCACCACTTCGCCGCGGCCGAAGGCAGGCGCCCAGCCCATGATCACAGAAAAGACGAGGATCAGGAGGATGCCGACGACGAAGCTCGGCAACGACACCCCGACAATGGAGATGAACTGCAGGCCCTCCGCGTACCATTTACCGCGCCTGATCGCGGTCAGCACACCGAGCGGCAGACCGACCACCAGCGAGATGATGGTCGCCACCAGAACCAGCTCCAAGGTGGCCGGAAAGCGTTCCGCAATCAGGGGCAGCACCTTCTGGCCATTACGGTAGGAGATCCCGAAATCGCCCTGCGCCGCATCCGTGACAAAGCGGATATATTGCGTCGGCAAGCTGTCGTTGAGGCCGAGCCGCTCGCGCAGCGCGGCGCGATCGGCCTGCGACGTCTGCTCGGTCACCATCAGCTCGACGGGATCGCCCGCGAGCCGGAAGATCAGAAAGGCAAGCAGGGCGACGGCAAGCATCACCAGGATTGCATTTCCGAAGCGCTTGATAATGAAAACCAGCATGGTGACCTCTCGGCTTCGCTCCGGCCTCCGGCAGACCCTGCCCGGACGGTTCGATCAATGACATTCAGAGTTGGGATGGCCTTTTAGGGGCGCATGCCAAGGCGTAACCGGCCAGCACGCAGCCCAAACCGCAGCAGCCACAGCCGCCGCGAGACGAGCGCTCCTCGCGCACAACCTCCCTTGTTCTCGTCGTCCGCCATTAAAGCAGGGTTTCAAATCTTGTCAACTTAATTGTAGACAATATTCGGCAATGAGTGTGCCGTTTCCTCAACATTCTTTATCGTCCTTACCTGTCCACAACGGATAACTCGGGGAAAACAATGCCTCCACGGGGGGATGCTCCCAGCTTCTGTCCGGATACTTGGCAAGAAGCCCATCGAACTGGCTCTGGGCCTGCTTGCGCGCTTCGTGCATGTCGAAGCCCGCCAGTTTTCCCTCCAGCATGGACAGCCGCCCGTCGACAAAGACAGCCTGCGTGACCTTGCCGGAACCGCCGAGCACGAGCGTCGTGATCGGATCGACGCTGGGCGTCATGTGCGGATCGTCGAGACGGAAGACCGCGATGTCGGCCCGGGCGCCGGGGCAAAGCCTGCCGATATCGGTTCGGCCGAGCGCTTTGGCACCGCCGAGCGTCGCCGCATCGAACAGGTCGGCGGAAAGCACTGCATCGGGTTTCTTTTCGCTGATGCGGCAGGTGACGAGCCCCATCAGCAGGTTCATGAGCATGTCGGGCGGCGCCGTATCCGTCGCCATACCGATATTGATGCCGAGCTTGCGGCAGGCAGAAAAGGAATGAAGCATGCTGCCCATGCGGGCAGATACCAGCGGCGAATGGGCGATGGACACGCCATGCGCAGCGTAAAGATCGAGATCCCGCGTGGCGGCGTGGGTGGCGTGGGGAGCGATCAGTCTTTCGCTGAGAAGGCCGTGGCTTGCCATCCATTGCGGCCCGGTCGCGCCGTGCAGCCGCTGCATGGTCTCAAGCTCCATCGCCCCTTGCGCCATATGCAGCCGCACGCGGCAATCCAGATCGCTCGCTGCCGCCATCGTCCGCTCGAGAAGCTCCAGCGTACAGGTTTCCACCCGATCCGGCGCCAGAAGGCCGTTGACGAGGCCACCATGGCGGCCGTGCTGGCGTTCGATGAAGGAAACGGCATCGCGCAGGCCAAGCAGCCCCCTTTCCTCATCAAAGACCGGCACCATCCTGCCCGGCGCTTCCAGTACCGTGCCGCCGGAACGGAAAGCCGGGCTGAGGAAAACACGCAGGCCAAGCTCACCTGCCGCATCGGCCGCCGCCTCGAACTCGGCAACCGTTTCGCCCCATTGCCGATAATAGAGCGAGGCAATGGGGGCCGCCGTCGTGATCCCGTTGAGAAGCAGAAGACCGAAGGCGAAGCGCTTCTGGAAAGCCAGCTCGTCCGGGCTGTACATTTCATAGGGTCCGCGCTCGACATAGGAACGCGGCCATATGCGTCCCCTCGCCCATCCCGGCTGATTATCCAGCACCAGCGTGTAGGTATCGAGATCGGACAATGCATCGAGATCGATGAGGCCGGGGCTGATGAGAGCCGTGCCGAAATCGATACGCCGCGCAACCTCGCCGGGGAATGTCTTGCCCGCGAAAACCACCTCGCCATTCTCCATGACGATTTCGCCGCGGGGCACCAGATGGTGGCTGCCATCCCGCCAGGCGAGCACCCAGTCCGCAGTCAAAAGCGTTCGGCCCTCCGGCCGCTTTCCAAGCGTCAGCGCATGCAGAAAATCAGGTGTCATTTTAAACTCACGATCGTAGCAAATGTTTGAAATTCATAAAAAAAGAGCGCCTCATGGGACCATGAAGCGCTCTTCCTGTCTGGTCTGCGGAAGCGAACCTTACTTACCCATCTGGGTCCGCCAGTGGCGCGGCTTGTTGTCGGCGCGGAAGTCGACGCTCTTGACGGTGGCCAGCATTGCCCAGGCGATCGGCTGTTGGTGCAACGGGATCAGCATGACCTCATCCTTGGCAATCTTCAGGGCCTGTTCTTCCAAGGCAAGACGCTTGGCGTTGTCCTGCTCCTGAGCGGCCGCGTCGACCAGCTTGTCGAGCGCCGGGTTGGACCAGCCGCCGTAGTTGGAGACACCCATCGCTCCCTTGCGGCTCGACAGCACCTGCGCCAGCAGCGAATAGGCATCGAGCGTCGGCTCGTTCGCCCAGCTGAGGTTGAACATGTCGGCCTTGCCACCGTTGCGCTTCGGCGTCTGCACGGCGCGCGGAGCGATATCGATCGCCGGGTTGAAACCGCCGCGCTTCATCATGTTGGCGATACCCGAGCAGATGTCCTCCTCGTTGATGCTTTCGTCGTTCATGCAGGTGTAGGTGAAGGCGAGATCCTTCTGGCCAGCCTCGGCGAGCAGCTTCTGCGAGAGTTCCGGATCGGCCGGCTTGTAGGTGTCGAGCGAGGCGGCGTAGCCCGCGATTTCCGGCGCGATCAGCGAACCGGACGGACGCGCGAGGCCACGCATGACCTTCTTGTTGATCAGGTCGCGGTCGACCGTGGCTTCGACGGCCTGGCGCACGCGCAGGTCGTTGAAGGGGTTCGGGCGGCCATCTTCCAGCTTTTCCTTGCGGTTGAAGTTGAGGAAGACAGTGCGCAGTTCGGTGCGCTTCTTCACGGTGATACCCGGGGAGGATTCGAGCCGCGGCAGGTCCTGGATCGGCGCGGAATCGATCAGGTCGATTTCGCCGGAAAGCAAGGCTGCGACACGGGTCGCGGCAGAGGTGACCGGCAGGAATTCGATGCGGTCGAGATTGTGCTGCTTCTCATCCCACCAGCCGTCATTGGCGACGAGCACGGTCTTGCTGTCGGGAACGCGGCTTTCGAGCTTGAACGGACCCGTGCCGTTGGTGTGCTGCGTGGTATAGCCCTCGACCTTGGCGGCAAAATCGGTTGGCTTCTCGCTGTTATTGTCCTTCAGCCACGTCGCATCGAAGATGAAGATGTTGGTGATGTCGTTGAGGAACAGCGAGGTCGGCGCGGTGACGGCGAGATCGACCGTGTAGTCGTCGACCTTGGTGACGCCGGCATAGAGCGGGATGTTGCCGCGCAGCGGCGAGGTCTGATCGGAAACGCGCGTGAAGGAAGCAACCACGTCGTCGGCCGTGAAATCGGCGCCGTCATGGAATTTCACACCCTTGCGCAGGGTGAAGCGCCAGGTCTTGCCGTCGATCAGCTTCCATTCTGTGGCGAGCGCCGGTTCGATCTGGAAATCCGGCCCATAGCGCACCAGGCCCTCATAGATGTGGTTGAGGAAAGCGAGGTTCGAGGTCGACGGCACCGAATAGGGATCGAGCGAGTAGAGGTCGGCACGCCCGCCCCAGCGAAGCGTCTCTGCGCTGGCGGGCACAGCAATGGCAGCCGCAGCAAGCGCGGCAAGAATGAAACTTTTCACACGGGACATGTTTCCCCCCTTATGGATTGTTGGTGAGCCTGCGCGGCCGAGCCCTCAGGCAAAAGAGAGTATTGTTTCGTCCGCCTCTATTGTCAATGATATTGTTGACAATTATCGTGACCAAAAATTGGCATGGGTATCGCCAAGAGTAATGACTGTTAAAATAGGAGGAAAACGGCATGGGAAATTTGCTGCTGCTTCACGGCACGATCGTTACCGTGGATGGCGAGCGACGCATTATCGAAGACGGCGCGCTGGCCATCAAGGATGACAGGATCGTCGACATCGGCACGGCCGAAGATCTGGCGCCGCGGCACACCGACAAGCACGTCGTCGACTGCCGCGGCAAACTGATCATCCCGGGCCTTATCGATGCCCATGGCCACGCCGGCCATGCGCTGATCCGCAGCATCGCCGCAGACACGAATTCGATGTGGATGCGCGTCGTCACCCCAACCTATTACCACTATGTCACGCGCGACTACTGGTATGCCGACGGCCTCGTCTCCGGTCTTGAGCGACTTCGCGCCGGGGTCACGACCGGCGCCAGCATCATCACCTCGATGCCGCGCGCCGACGATCCGGTCTTCGCCATCAATCATGCCCGCGCCTATAGCGAGATCGGTCTGCGTGAGATCATCTGCGTCGGCCCGTCCGGCCTGCCGTGGCCGCATCCCGTCACCCGCTGGGAAAGCGGCAAACCCGAGCGGCGCAACATAACCTTCGAAGAAATGATGGAAGGCACGGAAGCGGTCATCGAGGCGCTGAACGAAAGCGCCGATGGCCGCATCAAGGTCTTCCTGACACCGTTTACGATCGTCCCGTCCGTGGAGCCATCGAACGCTTCCACACCGGATCAGGCGGTGAAGCTGACCGAAAACGATCGGATGCAAGCACGTCGCGTGCGCGAAACGGCCCGAAAATGGGGCGTCCGGCTGCACTCCGATGCCTTTGCCGGACAAATCCGCATGGCCTTTCAGGACAAGGAAAATGCGCTGCTGGGGCCGGATATTCACCTCCAGCACTGCTGGGGCATCTCGCATGAGGAGATCGATATCCTTGCCGAGACCGGCACCCATGTCACCCACGCCCCGCCCGGCCGCTCGACACCGGTCATGGAGATGATGGCCAGCGGCATTCGCGTCGCGATCACCACCGATGGCGCGGCGCCGAGCCGCCATTTCGACATGCTGCAGACCGCAAGGCTGGCACAGTTCACCCAGCACCTGCTTCACAACCACGATCGCTATCTGTTGCCGCCCGGCAAGGTCTTCGAGATGATCACCATCGATGCCGCCCGCGCCATCGGCATGGAGCACGAGATCGGTTCGCTGGAAGTCGGCAAGAAGGCTGATATCGCCATCATCGACATGCGCAAACCGCATCTGATGCCGATGTGGATGCCGGTTCACCGGCTTGTTCATCAGGTGCTTGGAAGCGATGTCGATACCGTTATCGTCGACGGCAAGATCTTGATGGAAGGCGGCAAGGTTCTGACCGCCGATGTCGATGCGGCGATCACCTTCGGCCAGGAGGAAGCGCTGGCGCTCGCCGCCCGCGCCGGCCTGCAGGCCCACATGCACGAACCCGGCTGGGGCAAGCGGCTACGCACCTTCGAGGAACCCGTCATTCCGCCCCAGCCGCCGGCTTGCTGACCGGCGGAAACGGCGTCGAGAAGGCATATCCCGCGCAATGCGGGATATGCGCCACAATGCGGCCGAGGCTGTGATTGCCGGTCAAGGAGATTTTTGTAGACAAAACTGTACACATTACCACGACTTACGGCGGACCGGCACACGCGCGCAAACGCGTGGTCTGGCTAACTGTCTCTTACAACACTCGCGCTCGACGGCATTTCAAACTCCTTGAAGGTATGCCCGAGTTCGCGCATCATTTCATAGCGTTTGAGCGCCTGGTCGCCGAGGCGGCCGGCCACGGAGTTGATAAGCAGATTGAGGATGACGGAGACGCTTGCGGTCGAATCCCAGAAAGCCTTCACATGGGTCGATCCCTGAAGCACGAGTTCAGTGAACTCATAGGCCCAGTTCGAGAACCGGTCAGTGACGATAATCAATGGCATCTTCATGTCTCGGACGCGCTCGGCAAGAAGCACGCCCTTGCGCGCATAGGCCGCCGTATCGACAAGCACCAGGCAGCTTTCTTGCGGGTCACTCTCGAAAATCTCCGAGAATACACCTGTACCGCCCTCGGCAAAGCGAACGCCGCCACGGGCATATTTGAGCCGGCTTGCGAAATCCAGCGCAAGGCCCTTCGACGCCTGGAAGCCGACAACATGTACTGTCTTGCATCGCGTCAAAAGCTCCGCCGCCGCGTGCCAGCGTTCGAGCGTCGTCAGCAGATAGGCGTCGGTGATGGCCCTCAGTTCCAGCTCGAGGCTGGCCTCCAGTTCCCCGACGCCGCCCCGCTGGACCCGAAACCGCTCCAGCGTATCATCGAGCACGCGCCCGCTGCCGCTCTCGGCTGGTTTCAACGTGTCCTTCAGGTCCTTGAGGCTCGCATAGCCCAGACCGCGGATGAACCGGATGACACTCATCTCGCTGACGCCCGCCTGGGCGGCGATCGTCGCGCCGGTCTCATAGGGAATGTTCTGCAGGTTGTCGCGCAGGTAGGAAGCAATAATCCGGCCGGAACGGGTGAGAGAGGCATCGCCCTCCTTGAGAACCTGCTCCAATGGCGAGTGGGTTTGTTCAGTCTCGGCCGTGTCCCGCATCGGATGCTCCGGTTCGTTCCAGCGCCCGCTCGAGGCGCGGCGCAGATTGCAACAGTAGCTTCGTATAGCTTTCTTTCGGGCGATCGAAAACCGCCTCGGCGCTGCCGAGTTCGACCAGCTTTGCGGCCCTAAAGACAGCGATGCGATCACAGAACTTCCGCACCACCGAAAGGTCGTGGGAGATATAGATCACCGTCAGGTGCCGCTCACTGCGCAGACGCTGTAGCAATCTCAATATCTGCGCCTGGATCGTCACGTCGAGCGCCGACGTCACCTCGTCGGCGATCAGCACCTCCGGATCGAGTGCGAGCGCCCGTGCGATGCCGACCCGCTGGCACTGCCCGCCCGACAGTTGCCGCGGCTTGCGATCGGCGAACTCCAGAGGTAGCTCCACCTGGCGCATGAGCTCGCGGGCGCGCCCGAGCGCCTCGTTGCGCGTGGCAAGGCCGTGCCGGATCATCGGCTCGGCAATGGCATCGATGATCCGCATGCGGGGATTGAGCGAATCGAAGGGATTCTGGAATACCATCTGGACCTTGCGCCGGTACTCCGAGAGTTCGGTCCCTTTTAGCGCCGCAATATTCCTGCCGCGGAACCGGATTTCGCCACCGGACGGTTCTGCCAGCCGCATGATGGCCCGCGCTACGGTGCTCTTGCCCGAACCGCTTTCACCGACAATGCCCAGGGATTCGCCAGCCTCGACAGTCAGGTTCGCTTCCTGCAGGGCGCGCACGACATCCTTTCGCGTTCCCGGCAGGGCACCGGGCTTGGAATAGGTAATCGACAGCGCATCGACCTCGATGAGCGGTGTCTTGGCCTGCTCCTCCCGCGCGACCGGCGGAAGCGTGAGCAACGACGGCTGGGAATCGATCAGGAGCTTGGTGTATTTATGCCGCGGCGAGCGGAGGATCTCGTTCGCCGGCCCCTCCTCCACGATCTCGCCGTTGCGCATCACGACGACGCGATGGCAAAGCTCGGCAACGACAGCCAGATCATGGGAGACAAAGACGATGCTCAAGCCCTGGGTGCGGTTGAGTTCCCCCAGCAGATCGAGAATGCGAGCCTGCACCGTCACGTCCAGCGCGGTGGTCGGCTCATCCGCCAGCAGCAGCCGCGGCCGGCAGGCGGTGGCACTGCCGATCATGCCGCGCTGCTTCATGCCGCCGGACAGCTCGTGCGGATAGGCGTCGATGCGACGCTCTGGCTCGTTGATCTGCACTTCACGCAAGACGTCGATCGCGTTCTGCCGCGCCTCTTTGCGGGTCTGTCCAAAATGATGGCGCAGGGATTCCATCACATGCCCGCCCAGTGTCATCAATGGATCGAGATGCGACGCGGGATTCTGGAACACCATCGAGATGTCGCGCCCGCGGATCGCGCGCATCTCCTCGCCCGAGAGCGCGAGGAGATTCTTGCCGTCAAAGCCTATTCGCCCGCTGACGGAAGCGGCGCGGGGCAAGAGCCCGAGCAGCGACCGGCAGGTAATGGATTTGCCCGAACCACTCTCTCCGACCACCCCCAGTATCTCGCCCGCATCGACGCCAAACGAGATATCTTTGACGATCGGCACATTGCCGAAGGCGATGGAGAGTTTTTCAACATCAAGCAGGCGCTGCTTGGATTTTGCAGTTATCATGTTCATCGTCCCAGAACCCTTGATAGCCCGTCGCTCGTAAGGATGAAGCCAAAGCCGAGCGTCGTCGCCGCAAGACCGGGAAAGAAGCATATCCACCAGGCATCGACGACGTAGGGCTGGCCGTCAGCGATCATCGCACCCCATTCCGGCGTCGGCGGCTGCACGCCCAGGCCGAGGAAGCCGAGGCTTGCGCCGGCAAGCAGCACGAGAACGGCATCGGTCGTCGCAAAGACCAGCAAACTGGAAAACGTGTTCGGCAGGATATGGCGCACCATGACGACGATTGGCCCATAGCCCAGCGCCTGCGCCGCCGTCACGAATTCCCTGTTCTTCAGGACGAGAACCTCCGCCCGCACGAGGCGGGCGTAGGACACCCATCCGACGAGCGCCAAAGCCACGAAGTAGTTGTACAATCCCGGCCCGAGCATGCCGACGATGGCGATCACCAGGACGAAGAAGGGGAAGGCCACGGTGATATCGACCATCCGCATCATCACGGCGTCGATGACCCCCCCGGCATAACCTGAGATGAGGCCGATCGTGGCACCGATGAGCAGAGGCGGAATGACACCGGCTATCCCCATCCAGATGTCGATGCGTGCCGCATGGAGGACGCGCGAGAACACGTCGCGGCCGAGGTGATCGGTGCCGAAGAAATGATCGGCGGACGGTGGCTGCAGCAGGCCGATGAGATCGATGCCATTGGGGTCGGCACCGGAGAACAGCGGCGCAGCGACGGCGAGAACCACCCAGGTCAGGATAATGGCCGTCCCCGCGGCGATCTCGATCGCGCCCGGCCCGAAGTGGCGGCGCGCGCTTGCAGACGAGAGGCTTATCATAGTTTCACCCTGGGATCTATCGTCGTTGAAAGGATGTCGATCGTCAGCGTTACGATCACCGACGCGAGCGCGTAGAACAGGGTCAACCCCTGGATGACGTTGTAGTCGCGGCCGAGAACCGCGCCGACCATCAATGTGCCGAGCCCCGGCACCGCATAGATGATCTCGACGACGATGGAACTGCCGATGAGAAAGGCGATCATCACGCCGAGAAGATTGAGCGTCGGCAGAACCGAATTGACGAGCACGTGACGGCGGAAGATATACCCCTCCCCCAGCCCCTTGGAGCGACTGGCCGTGACATAGTCGGATTCCGTCTCGTTGATCAGCGCGGCGCGCAGATTGCGTAAAAGCAACGGCACCAGCCACGTCGCGGTGCTGATGGCTGGCAGGAAGAGGTGATGGAGATGCTCCAGGAACCCTTTGCCGTAGCCGCTCACTGGAAACCAGCCGAGTTCGACGCCGAAAAACCGGGACATCATCAGCGCCAGCCAGAAGACCGGGATGGTCATGCCCAGGATGGCGAGCGCCCGGATGAGATGATCGGGCCAGCGGTCGCGGCAACGCGCCGAAACGATTGCCAGCACCACCGTTGCCGGAACGCTGATCGCCACAACATAGGCGATCAGGAAAAGCGTCGGCGGCACGAAGTCGAGGATCAGGCTCCCCACCGGCATCTGGTAGCGGATCGAATGGCCGAGATCCCCGTGCAGAACATTCGACAGATACGAGAAATACTGCGCGATCAGCGGCTGATTAAGGCCATACTGCTCGCGCAGGTGCGCCACGGCCTCCGCCGTGGCACGGTCGCCCAGCAGCAGCCGGACCGGATCGCCGGGCGAGAGCTGAACGAGCAGAAAGCTTACCAGGCTGATCCCGATCAGGACCGGGATCAGCTGGAGCAGACGTTGCCCTAGGGCGGACAAGGACGACATTGGAAACCTCAAACTCTTTCTCAGACGACGGCGCGAAAGTGAGCTGCTCTCACTCGCCAGTGAATACCGTTTCCTCAAGCGACCATTGCAGCATCGGGTTCATGCCCAAGCCCTTGACGCGTTCGCTGTAGGCATTCGCGTAGGGAGCGTAATAGAGCGGAATCTGCGACACTTCCTCAGTCGTTATCTGCTGGATCTGCCGGTAGAGTTCAGCGCGCTTGCTCGGGTCGAGTTCGCCTGCCGCGGTTTCGGTCAGCTCATCGACTTTCTTGTTGTTGTAGCCGGTATAGAAGCTCTTGGTGCCGCAGGAGCCGCAAAGAGCCCAACGGACTGCAAGATCGGGGTCGAGCGTTTCGTTGTACCACCAGCTCGGCGCCGCGTGATAATCGCCGGCAGCAATGCGCTCCCACCAAGCGCCGCGATCGAGCTTTTCGACCCTGGACTTGATACCGACGGCGGCCCATTGCGCCTGGATCAACACGGAGAGCTTGTCATTGTCGCCGGTCGCGTTTGCCAGAAGGACGAGTTCTTCGCCCTTGTAGCTGGACTCCGCCAGCATCGCCTTCGCCTTCGCTGGATCGTAAGGGATGCCGGGATAGTCCGACGCATGATAGTCAAGGGCACCTGGCAGCGTCGTCGTCGCCGGCTTGGCATGTCCGAGCGTCATCGCCTTGGTGATGGCCGGCACGTCCAGTGCATAGGCCGCCGCCTGGCGAACCTTGATGTCGTCGAACGGCGGTTTCGTTTCGTTCAACAGCGTCATGTAGATCACTGTCGAGGGCTCCAGCGGAAGCGTCAGTCCCTCGCGCGACTGCACCTCGGACACGCGCGACCATGGAACGTCGCGCGTCGCGTCCAGCTCGCCCGACAGCATCATCGAGACACGTGTGTTGGCGTCGGCGATTTCGATGAGTTCCGCGCCGTCATTTTTTGGAAACCCAGTTCGCCAATAGTTCGCATTGGGCTTCAAA
Organism: Pararhizobium sp. YC-54; assembly: GCF_025847205.1. Classification (GTDB taxonomy): domain Bacteria; phylum Pseudomonadota; class Alphaproteobacteria; order Rhizobiales; family Rhizobiaceae; genus Pararhizobium. The sequence goes on from NZ_JAOYTH010000008.1 coordinate 261,085, forward strand.
ATCAGCCGATCGTTGGGACGCCACTCGCTGACGATATAGGGGCCCGATGTCACAGGTTCCTTGGTGAAGGCGTCCTTGCCGCGCTTTTCGACATCTGCCTTGGAGACAATGCCGGCGTTGAAGACCTCGAGATTGCCGAGGAACGGTGCGAAGGGGTGTTTCAGTGTCAGGACGACTGTCTTGTCGCCCTCGGCGCGCGCGTCCTTCAATTGCTGGAGCGGCGCGGAATAGGCGGATTCCTTGTCGTCGCGCACCCGCAACAGGCTGAAGACGACATCTGCGCCCGTGATCGGGCTGCCATCGGAAAACTTGGCGTCGCGCAGCTTCAACGTCACCACCGTACCATCGGCGGAAACGCCCCAGGACTCTGCAAGACCGGGCTCGAGCGCGCCATCGGCGCCCCGGCGCAAGAGGCGTGAATAGAGCTGCCCGAAGACCTCAATGTTGCCCGCCGAAGACGAACGCATCGGGTCGAGCGTGCTTGTCGGATAGGGCGAGCCGACGCGGATCAGGTTTTCAGCGGAGGCGGCAGCGGGTGCCGTCAGAAGGGCAAGTGTCATTGCTATGCCTGCGGCGGCGTTACGGTGCCAATGCATCTCAGTTCTCCCTTTTTTTTGCAGAAAGGCGCTCATCGCCTCTTCCATTCCGACTTTGATGCAAATATAACACTGATGTCAATAGATGATGTTTAAATATCAAATCGGGAGTCGAGAATGCACCAGTCAGGGAAAAAATCCCGTGCCCGCGAGCTGGGTCTCGCCTTCGAGGGCCAGACGGGAGACTTCAACGCGATCACTGACGTACCAGGTGTCCTGGTCGGGTACTCAACGATGATAGAGGGCGACGGACCGTTGCGGCAGGGTCATGGACCTGTTCGCACCGGCGTGACGGCAATCCTTCCGCGCGGCCGCGACAAGACGATGAAGCCGGTCTGGGCCGGGTTCCATGCGCTTAACGGCAATGGAGAGGTAACGGGCGTGCAATGGATCAAGCACGCCGGTCACTTCTATGGGCCGGTCTGCATCACCAATACACACGGCGTCGGCGCAGTCCACGAAGGCGTCACCTCCTGGATGATCGAGAATTACGCGGAAGACTATTCTGAAAAGCACGTATGGGCCCTGCCGGTCGTCGGTGAAACCTATGACGGTACGCTGAACGACATCAACGGCCTGCATGTCCGCCCCCATCACGCCCGGACAGCGATCGAAACGGCTGGGAGCGGCCCGATCGCCGAGGGCAATGTCGGTGGCGGAACCGGTATGGTCGCCTACGAATTCAAGGGAGGGACCGGAACCGCCTCGCAGATTGTCCGGCTCGGCGGCAAGGACTACACGGTCGGAGTCCTGGTGCAGGCCAATCACGGCCTGCGCGACTGGTTCACCGTCCTTGGCGTACCCGTCGGGCGTCATCTCACCGCCGACAGGCTGCGATCGACCGAACAGGGCTCGATCATCGTCGTCATCGCGACGGACATCCCGATGCTGCCGCATCAGCTCGAGCGGGTCGCGCAGCGCGGCTCGATCGGGATCGGCCGCAACGGGACCCCGGGCGGCAACAATTCCGGTGACATGTTCCTGGCCTTCAGCACCGCCAACGAGATCACGCGCGATGACTTCATCAACGCGCCGCGCGGCATGGACTGCATGCCCGACGAATGGTTCGATCAGGTCTATCTGGCGACGGTTCGGGCAATCGACGAAGCGATCGTCAATGCCATGCTGGCCGCCGAGGACATGGAAACGTTGAAGCCGGAGGGTAAAATCTGCCGGGCGATCGACCCGGCGGCGCTGGTCGAAATCCTGGCGCGATACGGAAGGATGGCGTGAAACGGGCGCGTCTTCCGCAGTGATGACGATGATCACAGAGCCCTATCTGCCGTCAGATGCCTTCCGCTCATCCCAGACAAGATCGACCGAGGGCATGCCGCGATCATAACGGATTACGGCATGCCCTCGCTTTCCTCGAGTGCTTTCCACTGCATAATTTAAGGCGCTGCAGCGACCTGTGCGCCTCACGATGACGCGCGGCGCTGCAGGCTGCGGTGGCGAATCCAAAGAATGGTGCTTGCAAGCTTGATCAAACCAAGGACGTTGGCGGCGAGCTTGTGATAGCGAGGGCGGCAATGCTTGGCAGCCGCTTCTTCTCGAATAGAGTATTGATTTTGTGTTTCTTTTCAATCGCATACCTGCGTTGGAGCGGATTGGCCTCTGATCCGCAACATCAAAATTTTAGTATGACTAAAAATTTTTCATTGACATCGCACCGATCTCATCCTTGTATTGAAGTAATACTAAAAAATGGAACAGCCAGTGCGTACCGACCAAACAGCTATCGCTGACACCAGCGGCGCGGAGATTGATCCGCTTGGCGAGCGCCTGCGCCGCCAACGCAAGGCCCAGAAGCTGACGCTTCAGGAGGTCGCCGACCGGGCCGGCCTGTCCGTCGGCTTCATCTCCCAGATCGAACGCGGCATTACCGTTCCATCGCTTGTGTCGCTGATTTCCGTTTGCCGCGTGCTCAAGGTCGAGGTCGGCTCGTTTTTCAATCAGCCAAAGCCCGCGACGCCGGTAACCCGCCATGAAAATCGCCCGGTCTATGGTCTTGGCGCCTTTGCCGGACGCGATGTGACCTATGAGCGGCTTTCTGCATCTTTTCCGGGAAATGTGCTGCGTTCCACGCTCATTCATGAACCGCCCGGCTTCCGCAGTGAGCCGATGTCGCACGAAGGCGAAGAGATTTTCTACATCGTTTCCGGTTCGCTGACGCTCGAACTCGATGGCGAAACAATGATCCTCGAGGCTGGCGACACCGCGCATTTTCCGTCAGTCCGCACGCATGTCACCTGGAACCACACCGACAAGCCGGCAACCATTTTTCATACCTGCACGATGGATGTCTTCGGCGACGGCGAACCATCGGGCGATCCGGATACCAGCCTCGTTGTCACGCGCGCCGTGGACCGGGCCAGTGGGCCAAAACAGTCCAAGATAAAAAAAGGGAACTAACGATGAGAACCAGTTACAAGATGCTGGCTGCCGCATTTCTGTCTGCAACCTTCATGCACAGCTTCGCCGCCGCCGAAACCGTACTACGGCTCGACGAGGTACCGGTCGGCGAACTCGACCCGGCCAAGGCTTCTGATTACGCCGATTCCGTACTGATGTACAACCTTTATGATACGTTGGTCATCCCCAAGGCCGGGCAGCCGGGCTACGATTCGCAACTGGCGGCAAACTGGGAAACAGACGGAAAGAGCTACACCTTCAAGCTTCGTCCGGACGTGAAATTCCAGAGCGGCAATCCGATGACCGCCGACGATGTGGTGTTTTCGTTCAATCGCATGGTCGCGCTTGGTCAAGGGCTCTCATACCTCTTCACCAATGTCGAGAAGGCCGAATCTGTCGATCCGGTGACGGTCAGGTTCACGCTCAAGGAAATCTACGCGCCGTTCATCTCGTCGCTCACCCGCCTGCCGATCATCGACAAGAAGCTTGTCTTGGAAAACCTCGGCGCTGGCGATGGTGAGATGAAGGATTGGGGCCAAGCCTATCTTTCCGGCCATGCTGCGGGCACCGGCGCCTACAAGGTCGTCTCGCACAATCCGCAGGAAGAAACGGTCATGGCGAAGAACGCCGGCTATTTCCTGGCGATCCCCGCAAAGGCACCGGACACCGTGCGGTATCGCTATGGCCTGGAAGCGGCGACCGTTCGCACGCTGATTGCACAGGGCGAGCATGATATTTCTTCATCCTGGCTGCCGCCGGAAGTTTTGAAGTCGCTTGCGGCCGATGGTGCACAGCTGCTTGAGGAAAAGGGTACAACCGGTTTCTACATCAAGATGAACACCACGAAAGCGCCCTTCGACGATGTCGAGTGCCGCCTCGCTGTGTCCTACGCCTTCGATTACGAATCCGGCGTCAAGATGGTCGGCGTGACCGATACGGTTTCGCAAGGCAGCCCGGCAACCGGCGCCATTCCTGTCGGCATGCTCGGCGCGCTTCCTGCCGATCAAGCCATGAAGAAGGACATCGACAAGGCGAAGGAACATCTTGCCAAGTGCAAGTACAAGCCTGAGGACATGAAGGTCGAGCTTTCCTGGATTGGCGAAGTACCGCTGGAGGAACGCTTTGCGTTGCTGATGCAGGCGAACTTTTCGGAGCTCGGCATCAAGGCGGAGGTCAAGAAGCTGCCCTGGGCGCTGTTTGTCGAACAGATTTCCAAGCCGGAAAACACGCCGGCGATTTCGCAGGTCTTCGTCAACACCATGTCGGGCGATCCCGATACGCTGCTTTACAGCATGTATCATTCGTCCGCCGGTGGCACCTGGATGTCCCCGGAATACCTGAAGGACAAGGACGTCGATGCGCTGCTTGAAAAGGGCCGCACGACGACCGACGAGGCCGAGCGCGCCAAGATCTATACCGAACTGAACACACGCCTTCGGGCACTGGCGCCGACGATCTTTGCCCAGGACCAGACGGCCGTGTTTGCCGCCTCCAGCCGTGTGTCGGTGCCGGCATTGTCCGACCCTTCAAAAGCATATGCGCTTGCAGGTTTTGGCTTCACGTTCCGCCTGATGGAAATGAAAGACTAATCGGCTCCCATACCCGGGCCGCATGAGCGGCCCGGTCTCCCTGCCACGGAAAGCGCCAGTTATGTCACCTCTTGTCCGCCTCCTTGCGAAGCGGCTGGGAACCTCTGTGATCGTTTTGATCGGGGTCTCCCTGCTGATCTTCGCCATAGCCCGGGTCATTCCCGGCGACCCGGCGCGCATCGCGCTCGGCCCCAATGCAACAGCGGAAGCCGTCGTTGCACTCAGGGATAAGCTGCACCTCAACGACTCTTTCCTTGCGCAGTACGGCTATTTTATCGCCGATCTGCTGCGCGGCGATCTTGGGCTTTCGCTCTACACCAACAGGCCTGTGATGGCCGACATCGCTCAGTTTTTGCCCGCAACGCTGGAACTGGTGATCGTTTCCGGCATCATGATGGTGGCGATGGGCCTGCCGCTCGGCATTCTCTCCGCCCGTCACCGCGGCGGCTGGATCGATCACACGGTACGACTGGTGACACTGCTCGGCGTTTCGGCCCCCGCCTTCGTCTGGGCCGTGGTGCTGATGCTGGTCTTTTCCTATTTCATCCGGATCTTTCCGATTGCCGGCCGCATCTCGGATAGCTTCAGCATCCAGACCGTCACCGGCTTCCTGCTGATCGACACTCTGATTGCCGGTGATTTCAGGGCATTCGGCAATACAGTCTGGCATATCATCCTGCCGGCGTTCGCTCTTGCGCTTTCGGGGATCGGCCAGGCTGCGCGGCTTGTGCGCTCCAACATGGTCGAGACCTACGACAAGCCCTTTATCGAGATGGCGCAGGCCTATGGTTTCCCCGAAAAGCGCATCGCCCGGCGCTATGCCTTCCGGCCCTCGCTCATTCCGTCGCTGACGATCATCGGGCTCGATTTTGCCGCCATGCTCGGAAGCGCTTTCCTCGTGGAGGCCGTCTATGCCTGGCCTGGACTGTCGCGTTACGGCGTCGCCGTGATCCTGCGCAAGGATTTGAACGCCATCGTCGGAACCGTGCTGGTGATCTCGGCGATGTTCCTGATCGTCAACCTTATCGTCGATCTTCTCGTGTCGATCATCAATCCGCGCATCCGTCTGTCGCAGAGGGCATCATGAAGAAAACCCTCACCATCCTCACCCGCAATCCGCTCTCGCTGATCGGGCTGATCCTCGTCGGCATCGTCGTGCTGTCGGCCATCTTTGCTGATGTCATCACCCCGTTTCCGGAGCATGTCGGCGCCGTTGTCGATTTCAGCAATTTCAACAAGCCGCCGCAGTGGCCAAATATCTTCGGCACTGATCTTGTTGGCCGCGATCTCTTCACCCGCGTCGTCTACGCCTACCGCATTTCGTTGGTCCTCGGCATCGTCGTCCTGGCCATCGCCGTGCCGGTCGGGGTGGCAATCGGGCTGGCTGCCGGCTATCTCGGCGGCTGGACGGAATATCTTTTGATGCGGATCACCGACGTTTTCCTGTCGATACCGCCGCTGGTTCTCGCCATGTCGGTCATGGGCCTGCTCGAACCGACGCTCACCAACGGCATGATCGCGGTCACCGTCATGTGGTGGCCCTGGTATACCCGCCTCGTCTACAATCTGGCCCGCTCGGAAAAGGAGGAAGGGTATGTGCTGGCGGCCGAGGTCATCGGCGCCTCGAAGGCGCACATCATGGTCCGGGAAATCCTTCCCAACTGCGTGCCTTCGATCCTGACCAAGATGACGCTCGATTTCGGCTTCGTCATTCTCATCGCCTCGTCCCTTTCATTCCTCGGCCTTGGCGTGCAGCCGCCGACCCCGGACCTTGGCTCGATGGTGGCGGAAGGGGCAAAGTATCTGCCGGACAGCTGGTGGCTGACGGTGTTTCCCGGCCTTGCCATCCTGATCGCCGTCTTCGGCTTCAACCTGATCGGCGATGCGCTGCGCGAAATCCTGGGGGGCGATCAATGAGCGCGCCAACACTCAAAATCGACGACCTCAAGCTCAGCTTCAAAACCTGGTCCGGCACGGCGCAGGTTCTCCACGGTATCTCGCTCCATATTAAAAAGGGCGAACGCGTCGCGCTCGTCGGCGAATCCGGTTCCGGCAAATCGGTGACCGCGCGCATCGTGCTTGGCATGCTGCAGCAGCTGAAGAGCGCGCGGATCGCCGGATCGGTCGAATTCGAGGGCGTCAACCTCGAAACGCTGAAGCCTGCCTCGCGTCACGCGCTGCGCGGCACAAGAATGTCGATGATCTTCCAGGATCCGACTTCGTCGCTCAACCCCGTCTACCCGATCTTCGCACAGTTCAAGGAAGTGCTGGAGCGTGCCCAGCCGGGCATCACCAACGAAAAGGCCAGGGAGAAGGCGATTTCGGCGCTTGCCGATGTCGCCATCAATGAACCGGATCGGGTGCTCGATTCCTATGCCTTCCAGCTTTCCGGCGGCATGAACCAGCGCGTCATGATCGCCATGGCGCTTGCCAACAATCCGGCGTTGCTCTTGGCCGACGAACCCGGCACGGCGCTGGATGTGACGGTGCAGGCGCAGACGCTGAAGCTGATGAGCGAACTGGTCAAAAAGCACCACACCTCGGTTCTGTTCATTTCGCACAATCTCGGCGTGGTGCGCGAATTCGCCGACCGGGTCTATGTCATCTACAAGGGCAATATCGTCGAGCAAGGTCCGACCGAGCGCCTGTTTGACGACCCGAAGCATCCCTACACGCGAGCGCTTCTATCCGCGGTGCCGCGCATCACCGGCGGCGGTATCCCCGATCTCGACGATGATCCAGGCCGGTTCACGGCGCCGCTCGTGGCGCATGAAGGCTATAGCGAAAGGGAGCTTCTGGCATGAGCACGCTTCTTTCGGTTAATAACGTATCCAAGCAGTTCGAGGTCAATGGCCGCACGGTACAGGCCATCGATGCCGTTTCCTTCGCCGTCGAGAAGGGCGAATGCCTGGCGATCGTCGGCGAATCCGGTTCGGGCAAGTCGACCATCGCCAACATCATCCTCGGCATATACGCCGCCACGTCCGGCAGCCTGACGTTCAACGGCAGTGAGCTGCCTGCCAAACGCAGCAAGGAATACCGCCGGGCGATCCAGCTGGTGCAGCAGAACCCGTTGTCGTCGCTCAATCCGCGCCGTTCGATCGGTGCTTCTCTCAGGCTCGCGCTGGATGTCCATGATATCGGCGAGAAGGCCGGCCGCGCCAAGCGGACCGGCGAGCTGCTTGAAGACGTTGGCCTGCCGGCGGATTTTCGCAGGCGGTCGCCGTCATCGCTGTCCGGCGGCCAGCGCCAGCGTGTCGCGATTGCCCGCGCGCTGGCCTGCCAGTCCGAACTGGTGGTGCTCGACGAGCCGACGTCGGCGCTCGACGTTCTGGTGCAGGCCCGTGTGCTGAAGCTGCTGAAGGAGCTGAAGGACAGCCGCGGACTGACCTATGTCTTCATCACCCACGATCTTTCCGTGGTGCGCAACATCGCCGATCGCGTCGCTGTCTTCGAGCGCGGCAAACTGGTCGAACTCGGCCAGACGAGTGCCATCTTCACCAACCCGCAAAACCCTTACACGCGCCGGCTGATCGGCGCAGTCCCGGTTGTCAGCCGCGAGGAGGCTGCACTTCGGGATCGTCTCATGGAGCAAGAGAGTGGAAATGCCTGATTACCAGAAATTCGTCGCCGCCGTTGCGGAAGCCGGTTCCCAACCCGAAAAGGCGTTTGCCGCACTCGAAGTGCTGACCAAGGAGCTGGTCGGCGTCAAGCTCTTCACCATCATGACATCGGACACGAGGGGCAAACTGTCCGAGCGCATCTATTCCAACATGCCGGATGTCTACCCGGTCTCCGGCACCAAGCCGTACAACGAAACGCATTGGTCCGAGATCACGTTGAACCAGAAGAAGACCTTTGTCGCCAATACGATCGAGGATATCGCCAATGTGTTCGACGACCATGCACTGATCAAGTCGCTCGGCTGCGAGTCCGTCATCAACGTGCCGATCGTTGTCGGCGGCGACGTCATCGGCACACTCAATTGCCTGCATGACAAGGATTTCTACACAAAGGACCGGATCGAGGCGGCCGAGGCTTTAAAGCTGCCGGGCTTAGTCTGCATGCTTCTCCACGCACAGCAAAAGAAGGAAGCCAAGTGATGAGCACCAAGACCATTCGCGTTGCCACCGACGTGGGCGGAACCTTCACCGACCTCGTCTGCTTCGAAATGGATCACGCAACCGGCCAGTCGCGGATCACCACCGCGAAATCCGACACCACGCCGCCGAATTTCGAGCAGGGCGTCCTCAACGTGCTGGAAAAGGGCGGCGTCGATCCGAAGACGATCGACTTCCTGGCCCACGGAACGACGGTGGTGATCAACGCGCTGACCGAACGCAAGGGCGTCAAGGTTGGCCTCATCACCACGGAGGGTTTCCGCGATTCTCTGGAAATCGCCCGCGGCAACCGCCCCGATTTCTTCAACCTGCACTACGAAAAGCCTGCGCCGTTCGTGCCGCGCTATCTGCGCCGCGAGCTGCCCGGCCGCTTCAATTACCATGGCGAAGAGATGAAGCCGCTCGATCTGTCCGGCCTGCGGGACATCCTGGACGCCTTCCGCGCTGATGGTGTGGAAGCAATCGCCGTCTGCTTCCTGCATTCCTATGCCAATCCCAGCCACGAACAGGCGACCATTGCCGGGATCAAGCGCCTGTGGCCCGAAATCGCCGCGGTCGCCTCACATCAGATCACCCGCGAATGGCGCGAATACGAGCGCACCAACACCGCGGTCATGTCCGCCTATGTGCAGCCGACCGCCGAACGGTATCTGTCGCGCCTGAATGACGGCCTTGCCGCCAAAGGGTTTGACGGGAACCTCTTCATCATGCAGTCGAACTGCGGCGTGGATTCGCTCGATTCCGTCAAGAAGATTCCGATCACGATGGTCGAATCCGGTCCGGCCTCCGGTTTCTGGGGGGCTGCCGAACTCGGCAAGCTGATCGGTGAGAAAAACGTTCTGGCGCTCGATATCGGCGGCACGACGGCAAAGTGCTCGCTCAACCACGACTACTTCTGCGGTGGGTCCGTGACCGCCGATATGCCGGCGACCGAAAAGGCTCTCAAGGCCGTCGGCGAAAAGCTTGGCGTATCCGCCGACGAGGTGGCACGCGGTATCGTCCGTATTGCCAACAACAACATGGTCAATGCGCTGAAACTTGTTTCGCTCAACCGTGGTTTCGACCCGCGCGACTTCACGCTGGTTGCGTTCGGCGGCGGCGGTGCCATGCATGCGGTGGCGCTTGGCGTCGAACTCGGCGTCAAGAAGGTCGTCATACCGGCCGGCGCGGCGGTGTTCTCAGCCTGGGGCATGATGATGTCCGACCTGCGCCGCGACTATTTCGTCACCAAGCTTGCTGAACTCACACCCGGTTCCGCTGCGGCTATCGAAACGCTGTTCGGAGAAACGGAAGCTCTGGCGCTGCAGCAGTTCAACGAGGAGGGCGTGGACAGGGCGAAGGTCACATTCCTGCGCTACGGCAAGTTCCGCTACCAGAACCAGGAGCATACGACGGAAGTTCTGATCGAAGGTGGGATCACCGACGCCCGCCTCGCCGGTATCGAGACGGCCTTCCACGAGACCTATGAGCGGGAATATACCTATCGCCTCGATGCCCCTGTCGAACTGGTCGGCATCCATCTCGTCGCCTCGGCCGAAGTCGGCAAGCTGAAGATGCAGGAAAGGCCGCTCGGCCCGGCGTCGGCGTCGGCCGCTTTGAAGGGCGTGCGTAGCGTTGATTATGCGCTTGAAGGCATCCACAAGGCCGAGATCTACAACGGCGAGAAGCTTGAGCCCGGCATGGCGTTCGCCGGTCCGGCGGTCATCGAGGACCCGGGCACGACGATCGTCGTCCATCCCGGCAATCACGTCGAGGTCGATGGCTTCGGCAATATTCACATTCATCTGAAAGCCTAAGGAGAGCGTGGCATGAGCACTGTTACCCATGACCCGATTACGCTGGAAATCATCCAGAACTCACTACAGGCAACCGCCGACGAGATGTTTGCGGCCATGCGCAAGACGGCGATGAGCTCGATCATCTACGAAGTGCTCGACATGGGGACCGGCATCACGGACGCCAGGGGGCAGCTCGCTTCCTCCGGCGCCGGCATCCCGGGCTTCATCGGGGTTCTCGACAAGTCCGTCAAAGTGCTGCTGAAGAAATTTTCCAAGCCCGGCGGCATTGAGCCCGGAGACGTCTTCATCACCAACGACCCCTATTATGGCGGGGTCACGCATCTGAACGATCTCGTCGTGGCCATGCCGGTCTTCGTCGATGGCAAGATCATCGCCTGGACTGCCAACATCGCCCACAATTCCGATGTCGGCGGCAAGTCGCCCGGGTCGCTCTCGGCCGATGCGACCGAAATCTTCCAGGAAGGCCTGCGTCTGCCTGCAATCAAGATGATCTCCAGGGGCGAGGCAATCCCCGGCATCTTCGATATCATCACCGTCAATTCGCGCATGCCCGACTTCCTCGAGGGCGATCTGTGGGCGGCGATCGCATCGGTGCGCATCGGTGCCAAGCGCCTGGCGGAACTGGCCGAAAAATACACTGTCGCGACATTCCAGGCGGCGATGGACAGCTTCATGGACCACGGCGAGAAAATCGCCCTTGCCGAGCTCGGCAAGCTGCCGCACGGCACGTTCGAACTGACCGAGGAGCAGGACGACGGCCGCTTCTTCAACGTCAAGGTGACGATTTCTGCCGATGAATTCGTCATCGACCTGCGCGACAATCCCGAGCAGGACACCGGTCCCTCGAACGCCTGCTACGATGACACGCTTGTCAGCATGCAGGTGATCTTCAAGGCTTTGACCGATCCGGCATCGCCCGCCAATGAAGGTTCTTTCCGGCCGCTAAAAGTGCTGACCAAGGAAGGCACGTGCTTCCACGCCAGGGAACCGGCGGCCGTCGGCTTCTATTATGAAATCGGCATTCGCGGCTATGACCTGGTCTGGCGCTGCCTGGCTCCGCACATGCCGGAAAAGCTGCCGGCCGGGCACTTCTCGTCGATTGCCGGCACCTTCATCGGCGGCATTCATCCCGATACCGGCCGCCAATACACGATCATCGAGCCGCAGATCGGCGGCTGGGGTGCGTCCGCCGGCCGCGATGGCAATAGCGCCATCTTCTCGGGCGTGCACGGTGAAACCTACAATTGCCCGGCGGAAATCTCCGAGGCGCGCAACGGTCTTTTCGTCGATCGCATGGAACTCAACGTCGAGCCGGGCGGCGAAGGCAAATGGTCCGGCGGACATGGTATTCGTCTCGACTATCGCATCCGCCGGGACAATTCGTTCCTGACGCTCGGCTATACCCGTTCGCGCATCCTGCCCTGGTCGCTCGATGGCGCCAACGAGGGGTCGGCAAACTATGCGCTTGTCATGCGCAAGGATGGTTCGAGCGAGCGCTATGCGTTCGCTTCGGGCATTCGTGTCGATACCGACGACGTGATCCGCGTCATCACCGGTGCCGGTGGCGGCATCGGAAACCCGAGGGAACGCGACCCGAAGCTGGTTGCCGAAGACATTCGCAACGGCTTCATCACGCCGGAGCGGGCGCGTGAGGTTTACGGCTATTCGGCATAGGAGACCGGCATGAGCAACACGCCGCTGAAAGTCATGTATCTGAACCCGGTCGGCGAGAATGATGCCATCGACCGGATCTTCGCCGACATGGCGCGGGACCACAAGCTGCCCGGGACGGAAGTGCACATAGCGGCACTTCCCAAGGAACACTATGGCTTCTCGCATATCGAGTTTCGCACCTATGAGGCGATGGTGACGCGCGGCATCATGCGTGCCGTCCGCGCCGCCGCCGAGGAAGGCTTCGACGCGCTGGCGATCGGTTGCTTCTACGACACCGCACTGCATGACGCCCAGGAGATTTCGGGCGCCATGATCGTCACCGCCCCCTGCCTCGCATCCTGTGAGATCGCTGCCAGCCTCTCCAATAGCTTCGGCATCATCGTCGGCCGCCGGAAATGGGTGCACCAGATGCAATCCACCGTGCATTCCTACGGTCACGCAGAGCGCCTCGCCGGCTTTTACGATGTCGGCCTTGGTGTCGATGATTTCCAGAAAGATCACATGGAGACCAACCGCCGGCTGCTTGCGGCAGGCCGCAAAGCAGTTGAGGAAGGCGGTGCGGAAGCACTGATCCTTGGCTGCACGATGGAGATCGGCTTTTACAAGGAAATCGAGCGCGAACTCGGGGTGCCGGTCATCGATCCTTCGATCGCGGCGCTCAAGCGGGCGGAATATGCCGCAATCCTGAAGCGCCAATGTGGCTGGGTCCCGAGCCGCAAGGGGTCCTGCGAGGCTCCAACGGAAGCGGAACTCGTGGCCTTCAATGCCTTCAACAGCAACGAACCCATCTTCGGCAGCCGCATCGTCATTCCTGCGGGCTAGCGGGGTGAATACCATTCCTGCGGTACGCGTAACGGGACCATCCAGAATGGATGTTCAACCAATTGGAGAATCGATATGACCGAGCAGACCAAGACCCGCCTGAAGGCGTTGCGCAAACGCATGGCTGAAACCGGGACGGGCCTCGCCGCCATCGCGCCGGGCTCGCATATGGATTGGGTGCTGGGTTTTCACCCTCATCCGGACGAGCGCCCCTGCCTGCTCTTGATCGCACCGGAGCGGGAGGCATTCCTGATGCCGGCGTTGAATGCCGAGGGTAGCCGTGCATTCACGGACGTGCCGTTCTTCAACTGGGCCGACGAGATCGGACCGGATGCCGCATTGCATGAAGCGCTCGAAGCAATCGGCGCCACCGCACCCGGCCGCGTCGCGCTCGACGAGACGATGCGCGCCGATTTTGCGTTGCTGCTACTCGATGCCTTGCCTACCGATACGCAGCGCGACTTTACCCAGAAGACGCTCGGCGCGCTCAGAATGCGCAAGGACGGCAGCGAATATGCCAAGCTAAAGATGAATGCTGGCATCGCCGACCGCGCTATTCAGGCTGCGTTTTCCAGGATCAAGCCGGGCATGACGGAAAATGAGGTCGCGGCCGAAATCCGCGCGCATTTCGTTTCAGAGGGTGCCGAGCCGCAGTTCTGGATCGTCGGCGCCGGCGGCAATGGCGCTTTCCCGCACCATTCGGCTAGCGAAAAGGTGATCGCAGAGGGAGATGCTGTTGTCATCGACATCGGCGGTCGCAAGCAGGGTTTTCCGTCCGACATCACCCGTATGGCCGTGATCGGATTGCCACCCGAAGGCTATGGCGAGATCCACATGATCGTCGAGAAGGCCGTGCAGGCAGCCCTTGAAGCAGCCAGGCCCGGCATAGCCGCGAAGGACGTCGATGCCGCGGCCCGCAAGGTGATCACAGATGCCGGCTATGGCGAATATTTCGTCCACCGCACGGGGCATGGCATGGGGATCGATGGCCACGAGCCTCCCTACATCACCGCGACCTCGAAAACCGTGCTCGAAGAAGGCATGGTCTTCTCGATCGAGCCCGGCATCTACCTGCCCGGCCGGTTCGGCATCCGTCTTGAGGATATTGTCATCCTGCGCGAAGACGGCCCGGAAATTCTCTCCAGCCTGCCCCGCGATGCACACTTTGTGCAGATCTGAACATTACAGCGCCGCGCGTCATTTCAGGACGCTCAAAGGTCGCTGTATGCAGCAAAGGCCATCTTCGGCAAGAAGACCGGCGAAGTGCCCGGCGCCCTTTCGTGGGCGCCGAAACCACCGACTGATGCAAAATTTGCCGTTATCGGCAAAGCATTGAACGATGCAGAGCTCAGTCGCCTTAAGGTCAAAAATCGATGCAGCGAGTTCAGCCGCCCCTCAAAATGCTGACCAGATCCGGCTCGTCCATCTTCGGCATGGCCAAGTTGAGACTGCGCTGGATATGCTGGAGGTGCTCGCGGATAAGATCCGCGCTTGCGTCGGGATCGCGGCGCTCAATGGCGCGAAAGATTTGCTCATGCTCATCGTCCGGGCAGCAGGTATGCAATGTGCTGCCGAAAAGGCCGACAATCAGCGATGTCCGCGTCACCAGCTCGCGCATGACCTTGTGCAACACCGTATTGCCGGTAACCGTCGCGATCTTGACGTGAAACTCGCCTGACAAACGAATAAGCTCCGTTCGGTCAGTTCGGGACTGGGCACTGATTTCCTGCGCGATATGGTCTTTGAGAATTTTCACCCCGGCCGCGTCAATTTCAAGAGCGACCTGACGGACGAGGCTCGGCTCGAGATGCATGCGGGCCTCGAAAACCTCATTTGCTTCCCGCGGATCTGGGCATGCGACAAACGCACCGCGATTCGATTGCAGATCGACGATGCCTTGATTGGCAAGCAGCAAAAGCGCGCGGCGTACCCGCATCCGCCCCACGCCAAATGTTTTGCACAGGACCGATTCATTCAGTTTGGTCCCGGGAGCCAGTCGCTGTTCCATGACCGCCCTGAATACCCGGTCGATGATCAACTGCTCGTCGGCGCTATCCGAGAATTCCAGGACCTCATGCTGCTCTGCTGATTGAACTCTGCTCACGTTGAATACCGATTTGTGCTGCGTTTTCTGGTTCAGACGCTTTCTGTAACCGGAAAGACTTCCGTTTGCAAACACAACCCAAATTTTCGTTGACATTTATTGTTAACAATGTTTCCGTGTACGACACCGGGAGGTCGAAAACGTCCTCTGGTTTTCTGGCGTGGAGGCGCCGGAAACAACATGGGAGGGAAGTGATGAGAAGGCGATCCTTATTGAAGGCGGCCACTGCCGCTCTAGTTGTGTCTGCCATCGGCCATGGCGCGGCATTTGCCGCCAATCCGGTGCTGAAAATCGGTTTCGTGGGCGTCACGAGCGGGCCGGCTGCCGCATGGGGCATCTCAAATCAGCGTTCGATGGAAACCCGTGCCGACTGGATCAACGAAACCGGCGGCTACAAGATCGGCGACGTCACATATGACATCGAGATCGTCTCGTTTGACGACCAGAAGGATCCAAAGCGGGCAATCGCCGGCATGGAGAAAATGGCGCAGGAGGGCATCCACTATGTGGTTGGTCCGAACGTCGATGACGGAGCCGCGGCCGTGCGCCCGGTGGCCGAAAAGAGCGGGATTATTTATTTCCCCTACGCCTTCCCGAAGTCGCTTTATGTAGCTCCGGCTTCAAACGCGATTCTCGGAATGATCGCCAACTACCAGTCCGGTCCTGCGATCTACCAGTATCTGAAGGATAAGAAGGGTATTAAAACCATTGCTTTCGTCGCTGCCAATGAATCGGATCCGTTGAGCCAGCGAGATGGCGGGATTGCGGCCGCCGAGGCTTTGGGGCTCAAAGTGGTGTCGGCAAACGCGACCTATCAGGTCGATACGACAGACTTCACCCCGGTTCTGACGCCCGTCGTGCAGACGCAGCCCGACCTGCTTGTCCTCTCCGGTGTATCGCCGGCCAATGCCCCCCAACTGATCCGCTCGGCGCGTGAACTCGGCTTCCAGGGGCTCATTTCGACAGAAACTGCCCAGGATGCCCAGGTTCTGAGCGAAGGTGCCGGCGAACTGGCAAACGGCTTCATCTCCGTCGGCGGCGCGTCCACAGCCGAGCTCGCATCCGACACGATGAAGGAATTTGTCGACCGCTACACCAAGAAGTTCGGCGAATATAACGACGAGTCCAATACCAAGGTCTATGCGCTCGAGTACATCCTCGAAACCCTCAAGGCTAATCCGGCCGCGATCGACAATGTCGAGGAATTCAAGAAGACAATGGACACGTTCTCCGCGCCTAACCCCTTCATGAAGGGAGACGCCCAGCTCAGCTATGTCGGCACGACCTCGTTCGGTCAGCGTCGGCAGATTGCGGTGCCGTTGGTCGTCAATGTTTATCAGGACGGCAAGTTCGAAACGATGTTCGTCGCCAAAGTCGACTGACGACTTCTCCTGATAATGACGAACTTCTGCACCGATCGCTCCCAGGCCGCCTGGCCTGGGACATCGAGCCATGAAAGATCTCTCAATGGAACAGATACTCGCAAACGGGGTCTATCTCGGTTCGCAATATGCCATGATTGCGCTGGGGCTGACGCTGATCTTCGCGTTGATGAATGTCTTGAACTTTGCGCACGGGCAAATGTACGTCATTGGCGGGTTCATCACCTACACCTTCTACGGCCAGCTCGGCGTGCCGTTTGTTCTGGCGCTGCTGATGTCCTGCATCACGCTGGCGATACTCGGTGCGCTGATAGAAAGATACCTCTTCAACCCGGTTATCAAACGCTCCGCGCGAGACGAAAGCACTATGCTGCTGGCGGCGGGCATCGCCTTTCTTTTGGACGCCCTGATCCTGCTGATCTTCGGTGAGAAACAGCATGGGGTTCCGAAAATCATCAATGGCGTTTTCAACTACGAATTTCGCCTGATCATCCCTTACGATCGTATTTTGGTCTGCCTGATGGCGATCCTGTCGATCGCAATCTTCATCTGCTTCATGCAGTTTTCCAAGACCGGCCGGGCATTGCGAGCACTGGCCCAGGACCGGGTGGCGGCGCAGCTCATGGGCGTCAATGTCGATCGCTATTCCATGATCGGCTTTGCCCTGGGGGCGATGCTTGCAGGACTCGTCGGCGGCCTGTTGGTGACAATCACCGGCATCAACCTGGGCATGGGCGGCCCGACCTCCGTGAAAGCGTTCATGATGGTGATGATCGGTGGAGCAGGCGTGATTTCCGGCGCAATCGCCGGCGGGTTCATTCTCGGAATGCTGGAAGCCGTTGGGCTCGCTGTTCTCTCACAATACGGCGATATCACTTATCTGCTGATCTTTGTCTCGCTGATGATTTTCCTCGCCATCCGGCCGCACGGTCTGATGGGAAAACCTTGGGGCTGACATCATGAAAAGCATCTCAACAAAGCAGTTGGTCGGCGTCGCGGTCTTTCTGTTTGCAATCTTCGTTGCGGTTCCGGTCGCCATTTTCGTCACCGGGCGCTTTGACTTTTTCTTCACGCTGACCTCGGTCGCGCTCCTGTCGATCGCGAGTGCCGGCGTCTGGCTGACTTTCCACATCGGACGCATCAACATCGGACAGGGGGCCTTTGCCCTGATCGGCGCCTATGTGTCGGCTATTCTTGTGACAAAAGCGGGCATCAACTTTTGGCTAACGCTGCCGCTTGCAGGAATTTTCGCTGCGGGAGTGGCAGTCTTGATCGGCCTGCCAATTCTCAGATTGCGTGGTGTCTATTTTGCGATGATCACGCTGGTTCTGACGGAAGTCGTGCGCCTGACCGCCTTGGCGCTTCCCATCACAAACGGCGCCAAGGGCATTGTCTCAATACCGCTTCCAATGGAATTGTCGGCGTTCGGGCTGACGATCATCCCGGATTTCTCGACGCTTGCGAATACCAAGCTGGCCTTTTACTACGTCGCCTGTGCACTGATGGTCGTCTGTTTCGGCGCCATGTACCGGCTGGTGCACTCCCGCCTCGGTCACCTTTGCAGGTCGATGCAGCAGAATGAGGAGCTGGCGTCCTCCATTGGCGTGAACATTACCTATATCAGGATCATCATTTTCGCGATTTCGTCCTTCCTCGGCGGCGTCGGCGGCGCCATGTTCGGGGCCATCGCGCAGTCCGTATATCCTTCGAGCTTTCAAGTCGCGGATTCCGTCAACTTCATGCTGAACTGCTTTCTGGGTGGCCTGGGCTACGTCTTCGGCCCAATGCTTGGAACCCTGGTCCTCTATTTCGGGTGGGACCTGCTGTTCGAACTCGGAAAGTACCAGATGCTGGTCTATTCCAGCATCATGATCCTGCTGATGCGGTTCCTGCCGAACGGCCTCCTCAGCCTAACCTTCCCGAAGCGGAGAAACGCCAAAAGCGCAGCTGTACCGTTCAAATCCGCTCAGGAAGAAAGGAGCCGATGAATGACTGCGCTCATTGAAGTCAGGAATGTCACGAAGAAATACGGCGGTCTGGTCGCAAACAACGCCGTCTCCTTCGAAGTCGCTGAACGGGAAATTCTGTCCGTCATCGGCCCCAACGGGGCCGGCAAGTCGACATTGTTCAAGATGATCGCATCGTTCGTGCCGACAACGTCAGGCGAGATATTGTTTCGCGGCGAACGGATTTCCAACCTGAGGCCGCATATCGTCGCTCGAAAAGGTGTGGTGCGAACCTTCCAGGAAACCACGATCTTCAAGAGCATGACCGCGCGGGAAAGCGTGATCGTTTCACAGCACCTCCGTTCGAGGGCTTCTCTGGCTGGCTATTTCTGGGGCACGAAGGCCGCGCGCGAAGATGTTGCGGACTTTGGAAAACGCGCCGACGAGATCCTGGAATTCCTCGGCCTCGGCGCTGTTCGAAACGAACTGGCGTCGAACCTGCCGCAGGGACATCTGAGATCGCTCGGTATCGCTGTCGGATTGGCGACCGATCCCGCCGTCTTGCTGCTCGACGAACCCTTCGCTGGCATGAACCACGATGAAACAATGCGAATGGTCGAATTGGTGCGGAATGTACGGGATCGCGGCGTTACGATCTTGCTGGTCGAGCATGACATGCCAGCCGTCATGTCGATATCCGACCGGATCGTCGTCCTGAATTTCGGTCAGAAGATTGCCGAAGGGACGCCAGCGGAAATCCAGAGCAACGTGAAAGTTATCGAGGCCTATCTGGGTAGCGCCGACGATGAGATCGGGATTTGAACGATGACCGAAATGCTCAGCTTCAAAGATGTGGAACTCTATTACGATCATGTCTATGCCTTGAAAGGCGTGTCCATTCACGTTGATCAGGGTGAAACGGTGGCGCTGATTGGCGCCAATGGGGCCGGAAAAAGCTCGATCCTGCGGGCGATCACGGGGCTTGCCAAGGTCAAGTCCGGCTCCGTTCACTTCATGGGCTCGCGCATAGATACGCTATCGGCATCCGATATCGTTGCCAGAGGCATCGCCATGGTGCCGGAAGGACGCCGCGTTTTTCCATTCATGACGGTGAAGGACAATCTATTGATGGGCGCCTTCATCCGTGCCGACAAGGCGGGCATCCGAAATACGCTCGACAGCGTGCTCGAACGGTTCCCCCGCTTGAAGGAACGCTACACCCAACCCGCAGGGACACTGTCCGGCGGTGAGCAGCAGATGATGGTCATCGGCCGCGCGTTGATGACCAAGCCGAAGCTCCTGCTTCTGGACGAGCCCTCTCTCGGCATTGCGCCAAAACTGGTGCAGGACATTGCGCGCTCAATCGTCGCCATCAATCGCGATGAGGGCGTCTCGGTGCTGCTCGTGGAACAAAACTCCCGCATGGCGCTCAGCATCTCGAACCGGACCTATGCAATGACAACCGGCAAGGTCGTTATTTCTGGAAATTCAAAAGAATTGCTGCATGACGATCGGATCAGAGCAGCCTATCTCGGTGGCGAAATCGTGGGAGCTGCATAGTGAAAATTCTGGTCATAAATCCCAACACCACTGCGTCCATGACGTCGAAGATCAATGAGGCTGCGGTTCGCGTGGCTCGCCCGGACACTCAGATCATCGCAGCGAACTCGCAATCCGGGCCACGGAGCATTCAGGGTTTTCTCGACGTTGCACTTTGCATGGCCGGATTGCTGGAGGAAGCCACCCGGCATGACGATATCGATGCGGTCGTCGTCGCGTGTTTCGATGATACCGGCGTCGATGCATTGCGCGCGCTGTTGGATGTCCCAGTCGTCGGGATCGGCGAGGCCGCATATCACGCCGCGAGCATGATCAGCAACAAATTCACCGTGATCACCACACTGGCGCGTTCGGTGCCGGGGCTCGAGGCGAATCTTTCCCGCTATGGCCTGGCTACGCGCTGTGCGCGGGTGCGGGCAACGGATATTCCTGTTCTCAAGCTTGAAGAACGGGACCCAAAAACCCTGGCGCGCATTCGAGATGAGATCAAGATGGCGATTGACCAGGACATGGCCGAGGCGATCGTTCTGGGTTGCGCCGGTATGGCGGATCTCATGGATGAACTCTCCGCTGAGTTCGGCCTGCCGGTTGTCGATGGCATAGCCTGCGCAGTCGCCATGGCCGAGGCTTTGGTATCGGCGGGGCTGAAGACGTCGAAAATAGGCGCATATTCCTTTGACAAGGACGTCCATTCCGGTGCTCAACAGGCTGCCGTGCTTTAGGCAACTGGAGACAAAGGGGTAGCGCCCTTGGGCGGGCCATTTCGGATCGGGAGACTTGCCCGTTAGAGTTGTCCGCGGGCCTTGAGCTCCCCTTCGAAGGTCGCGAGCGACATTACCAGCGTGCGCGGGGCATCCGTCAACGGCAGAGCCCCGTAGGACGCATACCACGCCGCAGCCCGGTCGCTTTTGGCATCTATGATCAGAATTACGCCGCCGATCTCGCGCGCTGCACGAATGCAGCGCAATGCGGCCGCCGCCAAAAGCTGGCCGCCAAGCCCCCTGCCCTGCTGGCGCAAATCGGTAGCGAGGCGTGCAAGCCGAAACCCGGGAACATCATGTTGTGCCAGGCCACGACGAATACTCTCTGGGGTCTTTTGGTAGGTGAGAGTTGCCGGCGCCAGACTGTAGAAGCCGTGAATCGTTTGACCGTCACTGTCGCTGATCGCCAGAAAAGTCTTTGCACCGCCCTGCTCATGGCTCTGACGCGCATAACGTTGAAGAAACAGGTTCAAATCGGCGTCACCGCAATCGAACGCCTTGCGATCGTGCTTCTTTGTGATTGCTTCTTCATGCCAAGCAAGAACACTCACGCTTTGCCCGACGGCAAAGCTGCAATGGCCGAACGAAGCCTGGCGTTGGGTGCCGGTGGATGTTCGAGAAGCTCCAGCACAAGCAGGCTGTCACGCGCCGACAACTTTACCTGTTCCGCCTCGGCGATCACCGCCTCCGCCTCGCGGAGCGCCGTACGGGTCACGAAATCCGTTAGGTCGGTATGGCGTAAAGCCGCCGCCCGCACAAGACGCGCCTTTACCTCTGGCTTGACCCGAAGATTCATTCGTTCATTGTCGTCAACGGCAGCGCGTGGCATCAACTCGACCTCTAATTTAGTACTCACGGAATGAGTACAGAAAAATGATCTCGCAGTCAAGTTCATATGTATTCAATATGCACGATGGGGCTGAAGATTCGACGGCCGTGTCTGTCTAAATCGACAGAGGAATTACGTTGAGATCCTCAGCTGCTTGCGGCGTGTCGCACCAGCCCTGCCTCACCGGAACGTCAAATAGCCTTCCATCACCGCACCGGCGGCGAAGCGTTCGCAATCCCGGCACGATGACCCGAACTGCGGGGACCCTGATTGCCGGGCGCGTCAGATCGAGCATGAGGAACTGCAAGCCGGCATCGTGACAAATGCGAACGCAGTTCTGGATGGTTGGCGGCATTCCCCTAAGGCTACTGACGAGTTCGTTCTTCCTTCGGTCAGCGGGAAGCAGATGTGGCATCGTCTGCAAGCGAACTGCATCGAGCCAGAACTGAAATCCGTCGTTGCTTTCGATCGGGGCCGCTTTGCGCATCTCCAGCGAGAACTCAATCTGTAGCATCTCGGTCAGCGCTGCGACGGCGGCCCGGCTGGCGTCGAAATGAGCCGACACGCCGATCGCGACAGCATCGCCTTCTGGCTCGAAGGAGATTGCAGCACAAACTGGAATTCCCAAATCCGTTGTCAAGTCGAGCAGGTGATGGTTGCGCCGCCGGTCCGCCAGCGACGCGACAAGCGTGCTGGCGCCTTGCAGGCCGGTCTGATCGAAAGCAGGACGGGGATGGCGCCCGTACCACCAGAGTGCAGTAGCGTCGCGCTCCACGAGTTCCAGAAATGCCGCGATGACGGCATCCTCTTGGCTTGCGCCAGCCGCGCATCCATTGCTGTCGGCTATTGCAAACGCCCTTTCATCTCCGGCCTCAAAATATCCGATATAGGCATAAGCGGCAGGAACCCAAATTTTGGTCTTCTTGTCTGGTGTCGTTGCTTCGATCCAATCGATCGGTTCGTCCTCATTGAACCGGGCGGGCATCCAGTCGAAAGCACCGTGAACCGCGTTCCAATGCGCTCGCTGGTCGTACTGGGCGTCGCTTGTGCAAAGCAGCGAGGCCGGGTGCAGAGCTTGACGATTGACCTTGCTGTATTTGGCCCTTGTCACCGCTTCGTCCCCCCAGAAGCTGGCGCTTGCCAATTCTGCAGCTTCTCCGAGGCAACTTAAATACGCTTCCTTGCGGGTTAGGCCACGGCCGGCCGCGATCCGGCCCGCCTCGGGTCTTGCGGCTGGTGGCAGCCAATCGTCAGCCTTATCCACCGGTGACCTGGGAAAAGCCACGGCCAGGTGAACGGGTTCAACGGCGGCCTTGAACAGCAGTATTTCAAAAGCCTTGGTGAGGTCTGGTGAAGGAGGCGGTCCGCTTTCGACTGTCGGCATCGCAAAGTCACCTACGCACAAAGCTGGAAGCAGTCTCAAAGGATAATTTGCGGCACAAGCTATCATCCTATTGCTGTTCACGCACTGTGTTTATGCTCGGGCTTCGGGTCATGGCTTCGCATGCTTGATCGTTTAACGATGAAGCGAATTGCCACGCCGGCGTAACAGCGTAATGCCACTTGCGAAAGTTGCGCCTTTCGGCGACGCCCCGTTGCCAATACCTGGCATACGCGTGAATATATGGGGCTCGAGGTGCTATCATGCCTGACAAACCCCCTTCTGTCCTTAGGGCGATCCTTTTCGCCGACGCGGCTGAGTATTCGCGCCATGTGCAGGCACAGGAACAGATGACGCTTGACTATATGGAGCGTTGTTTTGTCGTATTTCGCGAACTCGCCGGTGAACATGGCGGTGAAGTCTTAAAGACGATGGGCGACGGTTTGCTGGTCGAGTTCGCGTCCGCCTCGGCATCGGTTGTATACGCGCTGTCTGCGCAGGATCGTCTGGCAGACTTAAGCACAACTCTTCCCAAGGACCATCAGATTCGTTTTAGGATCGGCATTCACCTCGGTGAAGTGCAGCATCGGGGCGGCGACGTCTACGGTCATATTGTCAACGTGGCCTCCAGGCTCGAACACCTGGCGGAGCCTGGCGGGATTTGCATTTCACAGTCTGTGTTTGAACAGGTTCGACAGAGCGTGTCCGCCACCTATGGCAGCCTGGGCCGACGCGTCCTGAAGAACATGACGGAGCCGATCGTTGTCTACCGCGTTCATCGCGGCCTCGCCGCTTTCGACAAAGACGTTGAGTTTGATTCAAACAGGGTTGCGGTGTCGTTGATTGAACGCGTTTCGATGTCCGACTCAGATGGCAACGAACTTAGCTTGAAATCGATAAAAGCGCGGGCACTCATAGGCTATCTTGTCCTCAACAAGCATCAAAGCGAGACAAAGGAACGCGTCCTCGCGCTCCTGTGGAGCAACGAGGATTCCAAGGGCGCGGATCGAAATTACAAGTCCGTCGTCCGCCAGCTTCGACATGCCTTCCAAGGTGCTGGATCGGATGCATTTCGGGCAAATTCCAATGATGTAGCTGTGGTCTTGTCGGCATTGCAAGTCGATCTTCTTACGCTGAGCCAGCAACTGACCGACGGTTCCGTCGCGCCTGAATTGGTTGACGGACGGGTGTCGCCGGATCATATCATGGCTGACCTCGAATACGCGGATCAGGTTTTTGACGCCTGGCTGAAGGTTACACGCCATCGCTGGCGCGATCGCCTTGTGGAGCAGCTGGAAAACTGTCTCGACCGCTTTTCCAGCGATCTATTGGCGTGCAAGCATGCCGCGATAGCGCTGCTCGCCATCGATCCTACGCATGAGCCAGCGGCATGTGCGTTGATGCGGCTCTATTCCGCGGAGGGCAAAAGCGCGGCTGCCCTGCGGGTCTATCAATCTGTGCGTGATGTCTTGGCTCAGGATTTCGGTATCGAGCCTGCAGCGGAAACACAGAATGTCATGCGCTTGATCCGGTCAGAGCGCGCACCTTCCTTTCCGGAAGTACAACGAGTGCCGGCTGATGCAATTTCCATTGAGGGACGCCTGCCGGTCATCGAAGTACGCCCCTTTTTGTCAAATGACCTCTTCCGGAAGGACCATCTTCTGGCGGGATTTCGTGAGGAAGTCATCTCGTGCCTGGTCAAGTTCCGCGACTGGGTGATCATTGAAGACCAGGCCGACAAACGATCGCAGGAGGAAAAGGGCGTTGTCGATTACCGGCTGGAGGCTCATATATCCGCGTCGGACGATGACATGGTCAACCTGGTGCTGGCCGACGCGATCAGCGATCGCATCGTCTGGAGCGAGCGGTACCCGCTAGCGCTTCAGCAAAGGAAGGGCGCATCCGCCAATATCGCAAGAAAGACCGCTGCCGTACTGGATATCTATCTCTCCGCGGAACGGGTGGCAGGACACTGGGGTCGCAGAGACGATTCTCTTGTTGCCTACGACGACTGGTTGCGGGGCGAGAACCTTCTTACCTTGTGGCAGCCGGAAGCCGAGGCGGAAGCCGAAAGGCTTTTTCGCGCGGCCATTTCTCAAATGCCCCGATTCGCGCCGGCCTATTCGAGCTTGGCCAGCATATACAATGTGCGTCACCTGGTGATCGCCGGTTTTCGCCGCGACCCTGCCCTGGAAGCCGAGGCGCTTAAGCTGGCTCAGAAAGCCGTGCAGCTCGACCCCCTGGAAACCCGTGCTCATTTGACGCTTGCCTGGTCATGCGCGATGGCCGGCCGTTTTGAGCAGGCGGATATTCACTACGATCTCGCCTTCGATCTCAACCCGAACAACCCAAAGACCCTCCTCTCATGCGCGCACGGCCTTGCCTACACAGGCCGGGTGCAACGCGCTCAGGAACTGGCAGAACTTGCCCTCAGCCTCACGCCTGTCATCGCTCCCTACCAGTGGGCGTACCTTGCTGGTATTCGCTTCATCTGCGGGGACTATCCCGGCAGCGTTGCGGCGGCGGCCATGGGGACCGGAAGCCTGCTGGATACGCTCGCGTGGAAAGCGGCAGCTTTGTCGCTGATGGGCGAGCTCGCCGATGCGCGGCGTGATGCTGCTGAATTCCTCCTGTGCGCGCGCAGCCAATGGACCGACACATCGGTCGAGGACGCCGATATCGTCGCCTGGATCTTGCATGGCTTCCCGATCAAGGAGACCGAAACGCGACAGCGACTGACTGAGGGCCTGACGCTGGCTGGCCTGCATGTGGACTTGATGCGGTAGGCTCTCTATCGTTCAGGCGGGCGGATGCTGATGGCAAGTGTCCGCCAAGACATCCCCATGAGCTATCGACAGCGCTTCAACAGGATTGTGCCAAGAAGGAATGCTTGAGCCTTGGTCGGATCGGGCTCGGCTTTAATCCAATTGACGGCGTTGATAAGGTACTGAGCTCCTATATTGGGTTTTGAGGCTGGCGTAATCATGAGCACCTTTTTACGCTTGAAGTCGTCATCGTCTGCTTTTAGCCGGAGACGAATTTGGTCTCCATTGATCAGGGCAAAAATCTTCCCACCATTCTTGCTAACGACGGCCGCTCCGTCTCCGTAGGTGACGGTAACGCCGGTCACTCCAATCACGGAAAGCATCCATTCTGTGAATAGCTCCGAAGCATCGAGCTGGCCGCTTTCATATTGCGGATAGATATCAATTAGTTTCTGGGCGGCGAAAGCAGCTCCCTCCACTTCCGGGGTTGCGCCACTACCTTTTGTAACATTGAATGTAGCCATCTGCTTTCCTTTCTGATCGACGATTTGCTTTCTAAGGATTGTAAAGACCCGCAAACGCAATGAGATCGGCCAGCGTATACCTGCCCGCATCGGAGGGTCTGAGCTTCGGCTCCGGGACCCATGTGTCATTCAAGATCGACGGCGACGATTCCTCGATGGCGGCATGGATCGTCTCCATGACAATCCGGCTCGCGAGCGGACCAAGATGCTGACCGCCACCGAGGATCGCCGCTTCCTTGAGCGTGTAGAACCATAGCGGCGTGTTGCCCAGCAAGTCGCCGCCCAAGAAGTTCTGAACGTCGGTTGGTTCATCCTGACGGAGTTCGTCCTTCAGGATTGGAAAGGTCGGGCTGGCGCGGGTCTCGAGCTGGCGCAGAATGGCGTCGCCCACAGCTTCCGCACTGCTCAACTCCAGCGAGGCGCCACGCAATAGCGATATGCTCGCGAGATTTTTCGGTGAGGTCTTCAGCGTTTTCGTGAGGTCCGGCAAGGCGGCATCCGGTATTGCCCTCAAGGGATCGGCCAGCACCGTGTCGATCTTCGCGGCCATCAGCGGCCGTTCCCCTGCCGGCAATCCCCTGCCGTCAAGCAGCTTTCCCCATTGAGAAACCCAACGGTCGGGTAACCTGGTTCGCCGTTCGTCGTGCCCGTCGAATGGCGGAATGCAGCTATTGTGCGTATTGCTCCAGAATGAGGACAACCTTGCTGAATTGGCGGTGTTCCAGTCCGGATAGGTATTCCTGATCATCGAATGGCCGAACCGCGCGCAAGCCGCCGCAAATTCGAGTGGCACCATGTAGCGAAATGGCTGACTGGCGCGCGCCTGCTTGTGATCCTCGGTGTGGATGATTGCGCGACCTTTGGACATGACGTCCTGATAAACCTCGCAATCAATCACTCTTACGAGATAGTCATGCAGGACCACTGATTGGAAATGCCGGACGGCTAGCGCCCGGGCATCGACGTGGCTGATGCCCGGGCAGTTCGCGACGATTGCATTGAAGAAGCGGATCAGTGCCAGATGTGTCTGGGCAAGAGGTAGATTATCGTCGCTACGCAGGTCTTTGACCTCGGCCACTCCATCACTTGTGCGAGGGAGATCACACGGCCGGCTTTGCTCCGGCGGGGCGGTCGATCCAACGGGCATCATGGTCGCCGGCTCGACACGAGAAGGATCGGCCGGTCCGAAAACGCTATCCAGATCCAGGCTCGCAGTCCGTTCACTATACGGCTTGCCTCCGTTGGACGGCAAAACCATTGCCGTCAGGTCGTGAAAAACGAACTGTCCGAAATAGGTATAGGCAACGGGCGTCGTGGACTCATTTTCGTCGTATGAGGCATTGAAGCGCAATGCATCACCGAAATCATTCAGAACTTGCGGGTTCGGTTTGTCTTTCTTAGGGATCGTACCGAAATAACGCTCGTACGGAACCTTTTTGATCGAACTCCGCGTCAGGTTGGGAGCGGCATACAGGTCTGCGTTAAACTTTTCTGCACGGAAGTTGATCGATCCATCCCGAACATTAAACCAGGCAACCTCGTCCGGTAGCGTCCCGTCGAGATCGTAGATAACAAACTTGTCCTTTAGGATGTCGGGGCCATCCGCAACAACAACAAAACCGCCCCCATGATATGCAGTCACGCCAACCTCCCGTGAAGCATTTCAACAGATTAGCGTGCTGTCGCGATTACTATAGGAGCATCGCGATGTTTCATCTCGAAGTATCGTGGGCGAATAATTTATATTATATCCGCCTACATTAGCATTCAGGTTCTGCGCTGTCTAGCGACTGGACGCGAACCAAGTGGCGAGCATCTTCAGAAGGCGGGGCATTGTCACGTTGTTTGCAGCTTAAGGGTAACGGATTATGGGGCTGAGATGAGCAAGCCCGCGATTCCTCGCAAGGCTTGGCCGAGCGGTTGTCCTCGACCGCTCGGTTGCTTTGATCGTGCACGAAAGTGGCGGCGATCACACGCCTAACAAGTCGGATATCTCCTCGGCAGTGACCTTGCGTCCATAGTCGGCAAGTTGAAAGCTCTCGGCAAAACTGATCCTCTTCCCGCTGCCATAGCGTGCATCGAGAGCGGGGCGCATCGCTTCAAGCGCATACATGAACTCGGGCCAGTACTTGAGAATAAAGGACCGTTGGGCCGGCCAGTCTTCGAGATCCGGCACCTCGTCAAGGAAACCGCGTTCGAACGGTGCGAACTCGTAGAATTGCGTGGCATGGGCGCCGCAAGCTTTGAGTTTCTGCTCGATCGTTTTTTCAATATCGACGACGATATCGTGCTTGTGAAAGTTGACCGCCCCATAGTCGGTCATTTGCAGGAAAATTGGCGTCTGCGAAAGGGCAGGAACATCGGGAACGATGTTGCCGTTGGTCAGGAAGCTTGAAGCCTCCCGGACAGCACGTCCGGCAGCGCGGTTGTCGAGATGCCCATCGCACTCATCGTGGAAGGTGATGACGATATCAGCCTGCCAACGGCGGATGGCGGAAATGACCGCAGTGCGCACGGCAAGGTCGGGCATCAATTCGCCGTCATGGATATCGAGTATCTCATAGTCGAGAACGCCCAAGTGACGCGCAGCGGTGTAGGCCTCGCGAGCACGGCGGCGCTTAAGTGCGTCCCGCTCCATCCTGTAGTGACCCGCATCGCCGTTGGTAAGCGACAAATATTTGATCGCCACGCCCTTTTCAGCCAGCAAGGCGCACAGGCCACCCGTATACATCTCTGCTTCGTCAGGATGCGCCTCGACGACAAGTACCTTCAGTGGATAAGTCATTTGTAGTCTCCTTTGGACGGCTATGCGGTTTGATTGATTGCGTTGGCGACGCGCTGGAGGGTCCTGGCGCTACGCTCGATAAACCCCTCCTGTTTGGCGAGGTCGTAATCGACGTAGTAGTCGTACGGACCCGGGCGCTCCCCGGCGGCGACAGATGCCAGATAGCGATCCGACATGGCTCGCAGCGCGTCGAGTTCGGACTGGGCAAGGTCGGGATGGCCTGCCTGCCAGGCAGGATCATCGAGAGGGATATCGTTGCGATCGCCCCAGGCATTCTCGATGGTGAAATTTGGATAGGGCCCGGCCGCCTTGAGGGCTCCAAGCACCCCGTTCCAGTCGATGACACCGTCGCCAATCGCACGGATCTGGCGTTCATAGACACCGTCACGCGGAAACAGCACGACGTCGCGCATGTGGGTCTTCTTGACGTAGGGCGCCACGCGCCGCGTCGCCATGACAGGGTCTTCGCCGCGCACCACCACGTTGGCAAGGTCGAGCGTCACTCCCAGGATATCGGAGCCGACGGCTTCGATCATACGAACGATTTCATATGTGGTGATCTCTTCGTGGGTCTCCAGCGCCAGCGCCGCGCCACTATCTCTCAAGACCGGACCGAGCTTGGCAATGAACTTGCGGGTGGCTTCCAGCTGATCGTCCCAGTCGACATCCGTGCGGAAGCGGTCGATGGCGTGAAGTCCCCATTCCGTGCGCTGATAGTTCGCGGTATCGACCCACAGCGCCGTGCAGCCGATATTGGTGGCGGCCTCAATCATGCGGGTCATCCCGAGAAGATAATCGCCGTCGCCGATCGCCCGGACTTCCGGCGCTTCGGCGGTATTAAACGGATTGACCTTGCCGAGCCCCATCTCAAGGTAGAGACCGAGATTCTTGGCATGCCTGCTGATTTCCGCGAGCTTGCCAGCATCCAGATCGGGCACGTAGTCGAGGATCGTGCGGAAGAAAACGCCCGATCGCCCGAGGTCCTTGGCGCGTTCCAGCAGGCCGAACGGTCCTAGCTCCTTGGCGCGCGGAAACTTTCGGCCATCGATGCCGATACGCAATGCATTGCTGTCCATGTCAGGGGTGAGCTCCAGCTTCGAAGACGGTGGGTACGACGAGCGCGTGCCCACCGGGTATGGCAGCGATCAGACGCTTGGTGTATTGGTGTCTGGGTGCGCCCAGGACGGATTGGGGCGCTCCCTCTTCGACGATCTGTCCGCGATACATGACGACGATACGGTCGGCGAGATAGCCGGCGCTGACGATGTCATGGGTGATGTAGAGCACAGCCACACCTTCGTCGTCGCGCAGCCGGCCGATGAGCTTCAGCACGTCAAGGCGGATGGAGACGTCGAGCATCGAAATCGGCTCGTCCGCCACCAGCAGCCGTGGCCTTGAAGCAAGGGCGCGTGCCAACCCAACGCGCTGGCGCTGGCCGCCCGACAATTCGTGCGGCCGTCGCCGCATATAGGTTGCTGCCGGGGTGAGCCCCACCTGCTCAAGCAGTTCCTCGATGCGGGCGGTGACGTCGATCCCCGCATTGATGGGGGCAGAGCGAATGGCGCGACGGAGATGGTGCTCGATGGTATGAAGCGGATTGAGCGAGCCGTAGACATCCTGGAACACCATTCGGGCGGGCCGCGGATCCAGATGACGCCGCTTCGATACAGGGACTGGCTGCTTGCCATCCACCGAAACACTGCCTGAGGTAAAGCTTGTCAGCCCGGTCACGATACGGCCAAGGGTTGATTTGCCACTGCCGCTTTCGCCAACGATCGCAACGATCTCACCAGCGTTTACGCGCAAAGTGACCTCATCGAGCGCCCTGTAGTCCAGATAGGATTTGCAGAGCTTGTGGATATCGAGGATTGCCGGGGCACTGCCGGCCGGCCGCTGCGACACGGGCGTGGACAACAGTCTCGTTTTAAGGACGTCGAGGCGTGGCGTAGCGTCCACCAGCTGGCGTGAATAGGCATGATTTTGCGTGTGCCGGAACGTTTCGACAGAGGCGGTCTCGACGATTTTGCCATCCTTCATGACAGCAATGCGTGAAGCAAGATCGTACAAAAGCGGGAGATCGTGGGTAATCAGAAGGACGGCGAACCCAAGCCTTTCCTGAAACTCCCGCAGCGTGCGGAAAATTCCCTGTTGCACGATCACATCCAGCGCGGTGGTCGGCTCGTCGAGGATGATGAGCTTCGGCCGAAGGGCCAGCGCCATGGCAATCACCACGCGCTGCCGCATTCCGCCCGACAGTTCGTGGGGAAAGGCACGGGCGCGATTTGGATCAATACCCACCATTTCCAGCAGTTCCTGCGGCGTGGTCTGCGTTGGATGATCTGTTGCCCCGCGATCGATGACTTCCTGCAGCTGCCACGCGATACGCTTGACAGGGTTAAGCGAGGTCAAGGAATTTTGAAGCACGATGGACGCGGCGTTCCAGCGTTGATTGCGGACCTCGCGGTCCGGCAGGGTGAGGATGTCCGTGCCGTCAATTCGGATTTCGCCACCGGTGATCACGCCCGGGGATTTCAACAGGCGCAGAATTGACTGGGCAACAGTCGACTTGCCACACCCTGATTCTCCCGCAAGGCCGACAAATTCGCCCGGGGCGATAGCGAGGTTGAAATCCTCCACGGCTGGCGCAATGCCGTTCGCGCCGGCGTAACCGATGGAAAGATTTCGGATGTCGAGAGCTGGGGTGTTCATTTGCGTTTCACCGGTGTCATGAGCGACGCAGTCTTGCGGGGATATCCGGCGCGCGCCATAAGCCTGTCGGCCTTCAGGCGGGGATTGCCAAGTTCGTCAATCGCGTTGTTGATCAGCGCCAGCGAGAAGGCGGTAAGCGCGATGGCCATGCCGGGCGCAACAAAAGTCCACCATGCGCCACGGATCAGGGCGGAGGTGTTCTGCGCCCAAAACAGCATTGTCCCCCAGGTTACCCGTCCGCCGTCGCCCAAGCCGAGAAATTCGAGCGATGCCTGCGCGGTGATGGCGAATATCACCTGGTTGACGAAGTAGGCTGCAACCACCGACCACATGTTGGGCAGCAGTTCGACAAAGACGATGCGCCAACGGCTCTCGCCGGCGTCCTCTGCCGCAGAGATGAATTCCCGTTCACGCAGGGAAATGGCCTGAGACCGGAAGAGACGGGCACCGAAGGCCCAACCGGTCAGCGTCAGGACCAGTATGATGGTAAGCGGCCCCGGCGGCAGGAACGCAGCCAAAACGACGACCAGCGGCAAGCCCGGAACAACGAGGAAGACATTTGCAAGCAGTGCCAGGAGATCATCGACCCAGCCGCGGAAATAGGCACTCGCCAACGCAACGAGGAGAGCAAGCACTGTCGTCAATATTGCGATGGCGAAGGCTACCCATAGTGTATTCAAGCCACCAAAAAGGAACTGGCTGAAGACGTCCTGCCCCTGTCCGGTCGTGCCAAACAGGTGCGTCCACGATGGGTGTTCATTGATGCCGCCGGTAGCGCGCCGGGGATCATACGGAGCAATCCAGGGGCTCAGAAGAGACGAGCCGACCAACAGTCCGAGGATGATCAACCCTGTCGTCACCGGAACCGAGGCGAAAGCGCTTGAGCGCAGCCATCCGCGGGCTCCCGTTGCGTCTAAGATTGCCATCTATGCCTCCAAACCGGCGCGAACACGCGGATCAAGCAGCGTATAGGCCGTATCGACCAGAAAGTTTGCCGCCAGGACCGAGAGCGTGATGATGAGGAAAAGGGCCTGCATCAGCGGATAATCGACCGAGCCGACCGCGCGTAACAGTAGATAGCCGAGACCGGGATAGGTGAAGACGATCTCCGCGAGAATTTGGCCTGAGAACACCCCGCCAATGGCGGCACCGAGTGCCGTCACATTGGGCAAAAGCGCGGTTCTTGCCGCATGGCTCAAGAGGACACGGCGCGGCGGGATGCCTTTGGCCTCGGCAAGCGTCAGATAGTCTTCGCTGAGAACGCCGATCATGGCGTTGCGCATATTGAGCGCCCAGGGACCAAGCGAAACCAGAACGATGGTGAGCGCGGGCATGGCGAGATGGTGGAGAATGTCAGCGATACCGGCGGGCGTCAGTGGCGGCCGCTCGACCGATGAGAAGGCATTTCCCATCGGGAACCAGTGCAGCCGGAAGCACAGGACATAAAACAACAGCAATGCCAGGAAGAAATAGGGAAATGAACTTAAGAACAGCAGCACCGGGGGAACGATGCGATCGAAAAATCCACCCCGGCGCCAGGCCGCGAGCGCACCGAGCGCGCTGCCAAGAACAAAGCTTAGCGTGACGGAGACAAGACCGAGCAGCACCGACCACCAGATACCACCGGCGATGACTGACGTGACGCTGGATGGAAACTGCGACAGGGAAAGGCCGAAATCTCCGCGCAGCAAATTGCCGAGATAGGCAAAGTATTGCGTGATCAAGGGCGCATCCGTTACGCCGTAGGCCGCCTTGAGCGCTTCGAGAGCCGTGGCATTCAGCGACGACGAGTAGGCCGCGATGATTGTCGATGCCGGGTCGCCGGGCGCCAGCCGGGGCAGGAAGAAGTTCACCGATATGGCGACAAAGGCTGCGAGCAGATAAAAGGCCAGTCGCTTGAGCAGATAGACCATCGGATTTTCCTTGTTCCGGTAAGGGATCCCATCTGACGATGGGATCCCTTCAAGTCTCGAAGGCCTAGTTGGCGTTGCGCACCAGGTGTGGCCAGACCAGCAGCGGACCGTTGGTCATCTGCAGGCTGAGCGGCGCATAGGGCTTGTCTGCGGTGGGAAAGCCGGTGAAGCGGCGGGTATTGTAGAGCCCCCAGTCCGGCTGCTCGTAGAGCGGTATGATGGGTGCCGCGGCCGAGAACATCCCTTCGAGCGTCGAAACCACGGCCTTCTGCTCGGCCAAGGAGGTCGATGCTGCGAACTTGGCCAGCAGTTCATCGACTTTCGGATCGCCGTAGCGCTGCTGGTTGTTGGGAGAAGCAGTGCCGACGGGCTGCACGGATGTCGTTGCCATGTTGTTGCGGTAGAACTCAAATGGCGTTGCAGTCCGAACCGCGGTGCCAAGCGAGAGCTGGAATTTTCCGCTAAACGTCGCGTTTGTCCAGCTATCGGCGGTCATGGTGCGCAGGGTAACGTCGATGCCGACGTCCTTGAGGTTCTCTGCGACGATCTGGCTGGCGGACACCCAGTCATTCCAGCCTGACGGCACGATGATGTCGTATTTGAGAGGCGTGCCGTCCTTGCCTGCACGGACCCCATCGGCTCCTCTTGCGTAGCCGGCATCGTCCAGCAACGTGTTGGCTGCATCAACATCCATGGTGACCCAGGACTGGCCATCAGCGACAACCTTGGGATCGATCCATTCCTTGAACGGAGCCTCCGGCAGGCCTGTGGCATTCGCGGGCACCGATTTTCCCCAGACACCGGTGTTGATCATGCGCTGGCGGTCGAGTGCCATGCTCATGGCCTTGCGAACCGTCGTGTCCCCAAGCGCGCCAACCGTGGTGTTTGCCTGCAACTGCACCACCGATGTCCTCGGCCACCAGTAGCCGAAATGGTCCGGATCAGCGGGCACGAAGGTTACGTCGGGATCGGGGACGAGCCCGCCCCAGTCGATATTGCCCGCAAGCAATGCCGCACTGACCTGATCGTTGCCGTTGAAGCCCTGCACAAAGACCCCTTCAATATTGATCGGTTGCCAATAATTCGGGTTCCTGGTCATCTGGTAGCGGTCGGTGCCGAAGGCATCGACCGTCGTGAACGGCCCGGTGCCGACCGGCTCCGCATTCTCGAAGGTCATCGGATCTTTCACGCCCTGCCAAACGTGCTTCGGCACGACGAATTGATCGGCGATGGAAAACAGGCCGGGCGTATAGGTCGAGTTGAATGTGAACTTGACCGTTGTCGGGTTCACGGCCTCGACCGATTTCAGATACGATGAAAAGGCTCCCGTCGCTGGCCCGATCAGGCCGGGATGATCGCGCATCATGGTGAAGGTGAAGGCAACATCATCGGCGGAAAAAGGCTGGCCGTCGGACCATTTTACGCCGTCACGCAAGGTGAATTCGAGACTCAGCGCGTCATCGGACCATTTGTAGCCGGTTGCAAGCCAGGGATCGAGCTTGCCGGTCGCATAATTCTGGATCATCAGGGGCTCGAATATTGTCCTGGTCGAGACCCAGCGAGTGGTGGGCGAGAACGGGTTGAACACCCTTGTAAAGCTGCTGCCATTTTCGGCGACGATCCGCACCAGCTGATCGACTGGGACTTCGGCGAATGCAGGCGCCATCGCCGATGTCGTCGCGACTGCGGCAAAGGCTGCAGCCCTTACGCTTGTGCGAAAGCCCAACCAGGAGCTCGCAAGGAGCGTTTTACCGTGACTGTAAGTATACATAGCCGTCTCCAAGGAATGAAGGGATCGATGATGCTTTCCAAGTTGGTCTCACGGCAGGCCGCGGGCAGCGCTACCTCCGGTGAAGACCCGCTCTCGCGTATGCTGGAGCGCGAGTTCTACAGCGCCGGCTCTCACGGCATGACTGCTGACTTTGGTCGGGACAATTTGCGGAATGGCGATGGGCAGGGTTGCCAGGATTGCGGACACACCCTGCGCCAATATACGCCCTCCTGCGCCACCCACCGGTCCACCCAGCACCACCATTTCGGGGTCGAGCGCACCGATCGCGCCAGTGAGACCGGCAGCGCAACGATACGAAAGTTCCGCGAAGAATTCAGGGTGGGAATTGTTCTGTGCAGCGATGCGAATGGCTTCATCGCTGCCGGCGCCACTCAGGCCGTGCCTGGCAACGAGAGCGTCAACGGCTGCGGCATCCAGGAGATCGTCGAGCAACGCCATGCAAACCGGTTCGCCGGGTCTGGCATAGCGGTCCGGCACCATGGCGCCGCCCAACTCGCCTGCGGTGCCCGTCGAACCGTGGATGAGACTGCCGCCGATGACGACGCCTGCGCCAACGCCATCGCCGACCCAGAACAAGATGAAGGACTGGACACCCTTCGCGGCGCCGCAGGCCATCTCCTCGATGGCAACAAGGTTGACATCATTTTCGATCAGCACCCGGCGATGCCCGAGCACGCTCTCAAGCGCCTCTGGGATGTGATAGCCTTGCCAATTCGGCAGTTGTTGACCCTTTCGAAGGTTGCCAGCCTTGAGATCGACAATCCCGGGCAAACCGACGACGAGCTGGTCGATATCTGCAACCGTCAGCCTCGCACTCCTCGCCGCGCCTTCGATCGCCGCAACAAGCATCTGGTGTGCGTCATACCGCTGACCGGGATCACAGGAAAGATTGAAGGTGGCGATCGTCTCACTGGAGATGTCGGCGATCGCGACGTCGATACCGTGGGCTGTGACGTCGATGCCGGCGACGTGGGCCGATTTGGGGTCGAGAGTCCAGAGGCCCGCTTTTGGCCCGTAGGTGCCGGCTTTTTCGCCGTCACGCCGAATGAGGCTGGCCGCTTCCAGGCGCCGCAGCAGATCCGACATGGCCGGCTTGGAGAGACCGGTGAACGCTTCGAGTTCCATTCGGGTCAACGCCCCCTCGCTGAGCAAGCGCTGTAGCACCGCCTTCTCATTGAGATTGCGCAGCAGCCGAGGACTGCCTGAAAGGGCCTGAATATTCATTGCCGTACCGTCTGGTAAGTTTCCTTACAGTCTGTTATTCACCGCACATGGAGTGTTGTCAAGCGGAAAGCGACGAATTTTCGGGCCGAGAGAAAGGAGCATGCCGATGGCGCTGCGCTGCCGTGCGTGAACCTGCCAGGGGTAGGATCGTTCAGCTTGCGCTCGCATTCGACGGGTTGACGGCATGTCGCCTTCAACATCGCAAATCAAGCTGCAAGGCATTGTTCCGCTTGCAGAAAAAATAGTGGAGAGAATTATGATCCGTTTAATGCGTGGCAGCCTATCCGGGACATCTTCACGAGCGGAGGACGTCCTTCGCCAGGCGGCCGAACTCCGCGTAGACGAGGTCGTATTCTATAGCCTGTTCGAGATCAGCAAGACGCTTGATCCGGAGGAGCTGCGTGCGGCGAAGTTGCTTGCCGCCGAGCTTGGCGTTGGCCTCGGCTCGGCCTTGGAATGGCTTAATCCGTTGCGTCCGGCTCGCAATGCTGCCGAGCTCGCACTGGGCGACGGTGACTACGTCAAGGGAATAAGCACGATCATCGGGGCTGCGGCCAACCTCAATATCGACGAGATGTTCTTCACGATCGGCACGCTGGATGATCGCAAGGGCAATTGGACCGAGCAGCTGGCTGCGGTCGCGGATACATTGAAAGCGCTCGCGCCGGTATTGGCCGATTGCAACATGCGCCTGCTGGTCAAAACCCATGAGGAGATCACCTCGTTCGAGGTGCTGCGGCTGATCGAAACCGTCGGATCGGGCTCACTGGGCGTGTCATTCGACCCCGTCAATATGCTGGTTCGGCTTGAGGACCCGGTCGACGTGGCCGCGCGTCTTGCTCCCTTTATCCGCCAGGTGCATATCGATGACGCTATTTTGCAATTCGAAGGCAACGGCATTCGACGCTACCTTTGCCGCGCCGGCGACGGGATCGTCGATTGGGATGCCATCTTCGCGCTGGTTCCGGGCGCCAAGCGCCTGATCGAGCTGCACTCCGGCCAGTTTGCCATGCCGATATTCGATCCAGAATTCATCGCAGAACAGGACTATCTGACACTTCCGGCTTTCGCATCCATCGTTGAAATGGCCACACGCAACCTTCATACATCTCCTCCCATTCAAGGCGACTTCGATGCACGGCTTGCCGCGGCTATCCGCAGAACACTTCGGTAGCGATAGTTTGCCCGTAACTGTTCCGTGTCGTAACGACGCCCACCCTGGTCACAAGACTGTCTTTTCTCCTGCAACAGCCTGAACAACCGTGACGGCGATCATGTGGAAGACATCATCGGCATTGCAGCCGCGCGAAAGATCGTTGGCGGGCTTGGCAAGGCCTTGCAGGATGGGACCAATGGCGGTGGCGCCGCCGATACGCTGGGCGATCTTGTAACCGATATTGGCAGCATCGAGGTTCGGGAAGACGAAGACATTGGCCTCGCCATGCAGCGTCGAGTGCGGCGCCTTGGCCGCACTGACGGCCTCGACGAAGGCGGTGTCGAACTGCAATTCGCCGTCGATGACGAGACCGGGTGCTGCCGCATGCGCCAGTCGCGTTGCCTCCACCACTTTCGAGACGCGCTCGTGGGCGGCGCTGCCCGCGGTCGAGAAGGACAGCATCGCCACCTTCGCGGGCTTGCCAGCAAGCTCCTCGAAGGAGCGCGCCGACATCACGGCGATATCGGCAAGACCAGCGGCATCGGGATCGACCACCAGCCCGCAATCGGCAAAGACGAACACGCCCTTCTTCACATGATGCGGTTCGCACAGCATCATCAGGAAGAAGCTCGACACCAGGCCGACATTCGGCGCACGGCCGATGGTCTGGAGCGCTGCCCGCACCGTGTCGGCCGTGGTCGCCACCGCGCCCCCGACCGTACCATCGGCGTCGCCCTCGCGCACCATCATGGCGGCGAAGACCAGCGGCGAACGTATCGCCTCGACGGCGGCGGCCGCATCGACGCCCTTGCCCTTGCGAAGCTCGTGATAGGCGGCGGCAAGGCGCGGCACGAGCGCAGAGGAGGCCGGATCCTCGATGCGCACGTCCTCCGGGCGGGCACCGGCGGCGGCCAGCTGCTGCCTGACGATCTCGCGTCGTCCGACCAGGGTGATCATGGCGATCCCGTCGCGCACCGCGCGCACCGCCGCCTCGACGACGCGCGGGTCTTCGCCTTCGGCGAGCACGATATGCCGGGGTGCCAATCTGGCGGCTTCGAGGATATGGTCCAGCGGTTTCATCAGGCGTGCCCCAGATAGTGAATGCCAACGAGGATGAAGGCGGCGATGAAGACGGTTTCGGCGACGATGAGGGCGACGGCGTCACCGCCGACATCCAGCACGCGGCGCAGCGACGTCCGCATGCCGACGGCGACGATACCGGCGAGCAGCGCCCAGCGGGACGTCTCCATGCCGGCCTTCGCGACCATTTCGGGAACAAGGCCGAAGGAATTGATTGCGGCGAGGATCAGGAAGGCGATGACGAAGCCCGGCAGCAGCGGCGGGCGCTTGCCTGTCTCGCCCTCGGGCTGCGGCACGTTGCGCAGCGAGAGCGAGTAGACCAGCACCACCGGCGCCAGCATGGTGACGCGGATCAGCTTGACGAGCGTCGCCGTTTCGCCCGCTTCCGGCGAAACCGAGAAGCCCGCGCCGACCACCTGGGCAACGTCGTGGATGGTGCCGCCGAAGAAGATGCCGGTGGCGCGCGCGTCGAGGCCCATGGTCTGGGCGATGATCGGATAGGCAATCATGGCAAGCGTGGAGAGCACGGTCACCGACAATACCGTGAAAATAAGGTTGCGCTCGGAGAATTCGTTCTTGGGCAGCACGGCGGCAATGGCCATTGCCGCGGAGGCGCCGCATATGGCGACCGAGCCGCTGGTGATCAGCGCCAGCCGCCAGCCGCGACCGAGCAGTTTTGCCGTGAGCAGCCCGAAACCGATGGTGGCAACCAGCGCCGAGACGAGCAGCAGGATGGTGCCCGCACCCAGCCCGATCAGGAGATCAACACTGATGCGCATGCCGAGCAGCGCCACGCCGATCCGCAGGACCATCTTGGCACAGAAATCGATACCGGCCACGCAGCGCCCCTCTTCGGAGAGGAAGTGAAAGGCGATGCCGAGCAGCAGCGCCATCAGCATGGCAGGGGCGCCGTAGTGGTCGGACAGGAACTGTGCGGCGACGGCAACCGCCGCCGTGACGGCAATGCCCGGCCAATAGGCGGTAAATCCCGAAGGTATGCTCCGGAAACGTTCGTGGACGGAGGCGGCTATGTTCATGATCTCGTTCCGGTCGCTTGGCCGCAAGGCCGCTGGAAGCTGTCCCGCCCGGTAAACCGGGCGGGATTTGGTCTTGCCGGTTGCATCAGGCCCGCGTCTGCGGGCGCATGTCGGCGCGGTCGATGCCGGCAACCGGCACCGGCTTCTTCATCGCGTCGCGGCGGAAGGGCTCGCCGAGCTCCTGGTTGAGAATGACCTCGACGAAGGTCGTCACGCCGCGCGCCTGGTCGGCAATGGCGTTCGACAGCGCCTCGGTGAGCGCGGCCGTCGTATCGACCGCCACGCCCTTCAGCCCGCAGCCCTCGGCCACCTTGGCGTAGCTGAGGTTGGGATTGAGTTCGGTGCCGACGAAGTTGTTGTCGTACCAGAGCGTCGTGTTGCGCTTTTCCGCACCCCACTGGTAGTTGCGGAAGATCACCATGGTGATCGCCGGCCAACCTTCGCGGCCAATCGCGCCCATCTCATTCATCGAGATACCGAAGGCCCCGTCGCCGGCAAAGCCGACCACCGGCACGTCGGGGCAACCGATCTTGGCGCCGACGATGGACGGGAAGCCGTAGCCGCAGGGACCGAACATGCCGGGCGCGAGATACTTCCGGCCCTGCTCGAAGGTCGGATAGGCGTTGCCGATGGCGCAATTGTTGCCGATGTCGGTCGAGATGATCGCCTCCTTCGGCAGCGCGGCCTGGATCGCCCGCCAGGCCTGGCGCGGCGACATGCGGTTCGGCTCGCGGTTGCGGGCGGTTTCGTTCCATTCGGTCCCGACGTCGTCGTCCTCGTGATCCATCGACGAGAGCTGCTGCTGCCAGGCCGAACGGGTCTGGTGGATGGCCGCCTTGCGCTCCTCGCGGCCGGCATTGCCGGCGGACGGCGACAACTGCTCCAGAATCTGACGGGCCACCTGCTTGGCATCGCCGCAGATGCCCACCGCGACCTTCTTGGTCAGGCCGATGCGGTCGGCATTGATATCGACCTGGATGACCGCGGCCTGCTTCGGCCAATAGTCGATGCCGTAGCCTGGCAGCGTCGAGAAAGGATTGAGCCTGGTGCCGAGCGCCAGCACGACGTCGGCCTTGGAAATCAGCTCCATCGCCGCTTTCGAGCCATTGTAGCCAAGCGGGCCGACCGACAGGCGGTGGCTGCCGGGGAAGGCGTCGTTGTGCTGATAACCGCAGCAGACGGGCGCATCGAGGCGCTCGGCCAGCGCCATCGATTCTGCGATGGCATTGCCGATGACGACGCCGGCGCCGTTGAGGATGACCGGGAACTTCGCCTCCGAGAGCAGTTTTGCGGCCTCAGTGATGGCCTGCGGGCCGCCGGCCGGGCGCTCGAAGCGCACGATCGCCGGCAGATCGACGTCGATCACCTGGGTCCAGTAGTCGCGCGGGATGTTGATCTGCGCCGGTGCGCAACCGCGTATTGCCTTCTCGATGACCCGGTTGAGCACCTCGGGAATGCGCGAGGGGTCACGCACCTCCTCCTGGTAGCAGACCATCTCCTCGAACATCGCCATCTGGTCGACTTCCTGGAAGCCACCCTGCCCGATGGTCTTGTTGGCAGCCTGCGGGGTGACCATCAACAGCGGCGTGTGGTTCCAGTAGGCTGTTTTCATCGCCGTGATGAAGCCGGTGACACCCGGACCATTCTGGCCGATCGCGATTGCCATCGTGCCCGTAGCGCGGCTGAAACCGTCCGCCATCATGCCGGCATTGGTCTCGTGGGCGCAGTCCCAGAACCGGATGCCGGCCTTCGGAAACAGGTCCGACACCGGCATCATGGCTGAGCCGATGATGCCGAATGCATGTTCAAGCCCATGCATCTGGAGAACTTTGACGAAGGCTTCCTCGGTGGTCATTTTCATGGCTGTGTTCCTTTCCCTGGCAGATTGCCGATTTTTTACGGTTAGAGAATTTCGTCCCGGAGGTAGTACCAGCGGTACATCCCCC
Source organism: Pararhizobium sp. YC-54 (assembly GCF_025847205.1). GTDB lineage: Bacteria > Pseudomonadota > Alphaproteobacteria > Rhizobiales > Rhizobiaceae > Pararhizobium. The sequence continues at coordinate 302,992 of NZ_JAOYTH010000008.1, forward strand.
ATTGGCCAAGACGCCTGAATGGGGTCAGAACGCCGTGGCTTGGCAGGGGCGAGGTGAAGATCGGAAGGTCGAGACCGGCCCCCTTGCCGGCGACCATCTGGGCCATGCGGCGGCCCGCCTGGGCGGAGTACATGACGCCGTTGCCGCCGTAGCCGAGCGCGTAGAACAGCGTCTGCTTCGGATCCGGCTGGAAGATGCGCGGCATCATGTCATGGCTGACATCCACCCATCCCCACCACGAATAATCCACTTCGATGCCGCGAAGCACCGGGAACTTGCGATAGAGACCAGCCAGAAGCATATCGAGATGCTTCGGATTGGTAGCGTCGCGGCCGGTGATCGCGCTGCGGCTGCCAATTTGCACCCTGCCGTCGGGCATCATCCGGTAATAGTGGCGCAGGGTCCGGGTATCGGTCAGCGGGATGCGCGCCTTGAAGTTCAGCGTCTCCTGTTCGCCCGCCGTCAGAGGCCGCGTGACGATCGAATTCGACAGGATCGGCATCAGCCGGCGCTTGGTGAGCGCATTCATTCCCGGCGAGGTGTAGCCGGCCGTGGCGATGCAGACCGAACGCGCGCGCACCGTACCGCCCGGAGTGCGCAGATAGTGCACGCCGCCCTTGGCCGTGCAGTCGAGCACCGGGCTCGATGTATGCACCTTGGCGCCGAGCCGTCGCGCAAGCCGGAGGTAGCCGAAGGCGAGCTTGGCGGCGTGGATGCCGATGCCATCCGGCTCGTACATGGCGCCGCACGCCTCTGAATCACGGACGAAATCGCTGTGAACCTCGTCGCGCGAAACCATGCGGGCGCGATAACCGAAAACATCGTTCAGCACGCGGACCTCGCTTTCGAGGCCCGGCAGGACCTTGTCGCGGTGGGCAATGTAAAGGTGGCCGCCGTCCTGGGGCTCGCACGCAATTTCCGGCTCGCTGATCAGCGAGCGGAACAGGTCGAAGCCTTCCGCCATCTCGGCATGCATCTTCCTTGCGACATCGACGCCCCAGCGCGCAATCCACTGCGACCGCTTCAGACGGCCGGCAGAGATCTGTGCCTGCCCGCCGTTGCGGGTGCTGCATCCCCAGGCAACGCCGTTCGCCTCGATCACCGTCGCCTTGATGCCGTGTTCGCGTGCCAGGTGAATGGCGCAGGAAAGCCCGGTATACCCGGAGCCGATGATCGCCACATCGACGTCGATATCCCGCGTGATCGGCCCGTCGTCGTCCGGCTCGGGGCCGGCGGTCCCGATCCAGTATGTCGGAGCGTAATCCTTGCCGGCTCCCGGGCTGCGGGCGTGCTCGGGATCGTAGGCCGGGTCGAATGGTTCTCTGGCCGTCTTGGACGTGGTGGTCTGCGGTTGCATGTGCCTTACTCCGACACCCTAGTAGCGAGGCTGAACAAGCGGGCGGTTCTTGCGGAACGCCTGCTTGCGGACGATTTTGCCGTCTCTGAACGTGAACAGGTCGCAGCCCTCCGCCTCGATGCGGCTGCCGTCCGCAGTCGTGGCGGTGAAGAGCCATTCCGAGACACCCCGGTCGCCCTGCACGAAGTGACTGTGATTTTCCCACTGCGCGTCCGGCATCGTCTTCCAGACGTTGCTGAAAGCGCTGGCGATCGCCTCGGGACCTTCGAAGCGGGCACCGTAGGCCTCCGTGCCGCCGACCGCATTGAAGACGCAGTCATCGGCAAAGAAGCGCATGACACCGTCGATGTCATGCCGGTTGAAGGCATCGAACAGGCCTTTGAGATCGGTTGCGGTCAGTGTCATGGTCATATCCTTTGGCTTGTCGTGAGGCATGGCTTCGCCGGAGACGGGAAACCGTCTTTGGTGGGCGCAGGCCGGGTTCAACTTTAGTGCCGGGGCTGCTCGCCGCCGGTTACAGGCGGCCCTTCCAGGGTATGAGCACCTTCTCAAGGTAGCGGATCAGGAGATCGAAGGCGAAGGCGAAGATGCCGATGATGAAGATGCCCATGATCACCGTGTCGCTTTCGAGATTCTCGGCCGCGTTGAGAACCATGAAGCCGAGACCCCGGTTCGCGGCAACCATTTCAGCCGCCACAAGGGTCGTCCAGCCGACACCGATACCGATGCGCATCCCGGTGAAGATTTCCGGCAAGGCCGCCTTCATGATGACCTGGCTGATGACCTGCCGTTGGGTGGCGCCCATTGCATAGGCCGCGTGGATCTGCTCCGTCGATACCGAACGCACCCCTGCCCGCGCCGCAATCGCCATCGGTGCAAAAATTGCCAGAAAGATCAGGAACACTTTCGGGAACTCGCCGATGCCGAGCCAGATGATGACCAGCGGCAGGTAGGCGAGCGGCGGCAGCGGACGGTAGAACTCGATGATGGGATCGAACAGCCCGCGGACGAAACGGTTGACGCCCATCAGGATGCCGATCGGAACAGCGGTGAGCATCGCCAGCAGGAAGGCACCGAACACGCGGCCGAGGCTGGCGAGCGTATGTTGCGTCAGCGTCGAATTGGACACGCCTTCGGTCAGCGCCCGCACGAACTTGTCCCATACCGCCAGCGGGGACGGGAGGAAGAGCGGCCTGACCCAGCCCGATTCCGTGACGGTAAACCACAAGGCGATGAGGACGAACGCCGTGAGAAGGCTGATCATGAGGCTGCCGCCGTCTCCGGGAGCGCCGAATATCTTGCCAGGCTGGACGGGTTTGACCCGCATGACTCTCTCAAGCATGTGCCACCTCCGGATTTCCAGACGCTCGTTCGTCGCCATAAATGATGCCGAGAACCTCTTCGCGCATCTTGATGAACTCGGGGCTGGACTTGATTGCCCGCGCATTGCCTTCGGCAAGGAACTGGCGATTGAAATCCAGGTCGTAGGTATGGGTGATGCGCCCTGGGCGCGGCGACATGACGATCAGCCGCGAGCCGAGAAACAGGGCCTCCTCGACACTGTGCGTGATGAAGAAAAACATCTTGTTGGTGAGCTGCCAGACCTTGAGCAGCAACTCCTGGATGGTTTCGCGCGTCAGCGCGTCCAGTGCCGCCATCGGCTCGTCCATCAGCAGCATGGCGGGATCGCAGGTCAGCGCCCTGGCAATGCCGACGCGCTGCTGCATGCCGCCCGACAGATGATAGATCATGTGGCGGTGAAAATCCTGCAGGCCGACGAGCGCCAGGTTCCGGGTCGCGATCTCGCGCCTCTTGGCCTTGTCCACACCGCGCAGCTTGAGCCCGAATTCAGTATTCTCGATCACGTTGAGCCAGGGCAGAAGCGCATGCTTCTGGAAGACCACGCCGCGGTCCGCGCCGGGTCCGTTGATGCGATTGCTTCCGAGCGAGATATCGCCGGTCGACGGGGCCATGAAGCCAGCCATCAGATTGAGCAGCGTTGTCTTGCCGCAGCCCGATGCGCCGAGAGCGACGACAAAGTCTCCGCTGTTGATAGTAAGATTGACACCTTTCAGGGCGATCACCGCCTGATCCGAGTATAACCCCGGATAGGTCAGACTGATGTCCCTTACGCTAAGCGTTTCCATGAGAAATATCTCCCTGCACCTCTGTCCCGGTCATGTAGGCGATGGTTGGTGGCGCCAGCCGCCCTGAAGCGGCCGGCGCTCAATCGCGTGGGGTTATTTCGATGCCGCCTGAGCAAAACTCGCATTCACATAAGGGGCGTAGTCATCCAGCGCTTTGTCAATTTGCTTCTGCTCGACAAGGAACTTGGCGCTTTCGTTGAGCGCGCGGGTCGCTCCGCCGCCAAGCCATGCGTCGGAAGCCTGCTCATCGGCATTGGGGAAGGACAGGAGACCCAGAGCCTCGACAGTGCTGGCGCCGTCGCCGCCGATCAACTTGACGATGCTCTGGACCTGCGGCGAGTCCGCCGTCCACGCCGCCTTGTTGGCATTATAGTCAGCGTAGGATTCGGCCAGAACCTTGGTGAAGGCCTCCATCAGCTTCGGGTTTTCCTGCGCCCAGCCCTTGGCGACCACCAGGCCGTCAAACGTCGGGACGCTGGCTGCCCCGATGACCTCGGAATCCGAGATCACCTTGCCCGACTTCAGGATTTCGGACAGTGCCGGCGGCCAGACATAGGCCGCGTCGATGTCGCCGCGCTGCCAGGCGGCAACGATCTGCGGCGGCTTCAGGTTGAGGATCTCTACTTCGCGCGGATCGATATTCCAGACCTTGTTCATGCCGACGAGAAGATGGAAGTGCGACGTCGAGACGAAAGGCACCGCAACTTTCTTTCCCTTGAGGTCTTCCGGCTTGGTGATGCCGGAGCCGTCGCGGGCGACCAGCGCCTCCGACTTGCCGATATTGTCGAGGATCCAGAAGAGCTGCAGATCGACGCCGCGGGTCGCGGCAGACGCCGTGCCTGTGGAGCCGATCACTCCGATCGGCACGTCGCCGGATGCCAGCGCCGTGGTGATGTCACCGGCGGAGCTGAACTGGCGCCAGTCGATCGTGTAGCCGGTCTCCTTGGCCGCCGCATCGAAACGGCCATCGGCGATCGCGGTTATGAACGGGCCGACGATCTGCTGATAGCCGACGACGATCTTGGTCTCCGCATAGGCGGCACCCGACGTCAAAAGTCCCGCGACGATACCGGCGGCGGCGGCCACACGGCTAAAGTGGTGTTTAAAGAGCATTTTCGTTCCTCTCATTTGATTATTGTCAGTATTGCCCCGTCGGGTTACCGCAGTCTTCTTGAGAACAAAGATAAAGGCTGTGCCAAGCTTGCGTTATATCCAGTTGGTAAGTTAGATGATTCCAGATGAGCTTCACCTGGGGTGAGTTGCGTGCAGACCAATGTTTCTGAAACGATTTTCTTCATTGACCGGGAGAGCGGGCTCGGCTTGCAGGCCCAGTTGCGGGAAACCGTGGTCTCGGCCGTGCTCGCAGGCCGTCTCCAGCCCGGCGCGCTCCTGCCTTCGACGCGCGGATTGGCCAATTATCTCAATATCTCGCGCATCACCGTGACTTTGGCTTATCAGGAACTTGTCTCCCAAGGCTATGTGGAGGCGGCGAGCCGCAGCGCCTACCGTATTGCCGGAAACCCGCCCGGTAGAGAGCTTGAGAGCGACCGGCCGCCCTCCGGGGCAGCGCCTGTCGACTGGACCAGCAAGTTGAGGATGGATTTTTCGGTTGTGCGCCAGGTCTCCAAGCCACTGGACTGGCGGCGCTACCCCTACCCCTTTTTGTATGGCCAGATGGACCCGTCCCTGTTCGACCTCAACGCCTGGCGGGATTGCGCCCGGCGGGCGCTCGCACGTGAAGACTTCATCTTGATGGCAAGCGATTTCGCAGCGGCCGACGATGTGAGGCTCGTCAACTACATCTGTTCGCGTACGCTTCCGCGGCGAGGCATCAACGCCAACCCCGACGAGATCCTGGTTACCGTCGGCGCGCAGAATGCCCTGTGGATCGTGACGCAGCTGATCCTGGAGAACGGCTCCAACGCGGTCTGCGAGAACCCATGCCATCCCGACATCAGCGCGTCGCTTCTCTTGACCGGAGCGAAGGTCACGACCGTCGATGTCGATGAAGAAGGCCTATCTCCGGATGCTCTGCCGGAGAAGGTCGATGCCGTGTTCGTGACGCCCAGCCACCACTCGCCGACAGGCGCCACCATGCCGATCGACCGAAGGGTCCGGCTTCTGCAAGCCGCGGCCGAAAAGGACTTCGTGGTCGTTGAAGACGACTACGAATTCGAAATCAGCTTTCTTGCTCCGCCGTCCCCGGCGCTCAAGTCCTTCGATACCGCAGGGCGCGTGCTCTATATCGGCAGTTTCTCCAAGTCGCTGTTTCCGGGTCTGCGTCTGGGCTATCTCGTGGCGCCTGCGGCGTTTATCCGCCAGGCGCGCGCCCTGCGCTCGTTGATGCTGCGCCACCCGCCCGGGCATCTGCAACGTACGGTCGCCTACTTCCTGGCGCTCGGCCACTACGATGCCGTGCTGCACCGCATGCGCACAGAATACCACAAACGCCATGTCCTCATGGCCGGAGCACTCCGGCGCGAAGGCTTGACGATCGCGGGCTCGTCGGCCTTTGGCGGAACGTCGTTCTGGATGGAGGGACCGGAAGGGCTCGATGCCGACCGGCTGGTGAGCGATCTGCGCCAGGATGGCGTCCTCGTTGAGTCGGGGTCGCCCTTCTTCCCGAAGAGCGACGCGCCCTGCCGATACTTCCGCATGGGATATTCTTCGATCTCGTCCGAAAATATCGCCGAGGGGGTCGCGCGCGTACGGGCGCGCATCGATCAGCTCTTGGGAGAAGACGCTGGCTCTACTGCATGATTCCTGAAATCGGAATCGATCTCCATGCAGCAAATTTAAAGCGCTACAGCGCCGCACGTCATTCATGACGTGCGGCGCTGTAAGTGAAAGTGACCTGATTGCTCTAATCCCAAAACTGGATCGTTTTGATGAGAGCCCCCTCAAGAAACCCAAAACTTCTCCTGAAAACTGGAGGGCGTAAGGGTCTTAGGTCAGTGCTCCGCACAACGATTTGGATGGTAGGATGACGCCGGCATTCGTTATTCATTCGCAGCCCTCGCTGATATCATTTCGATATCGACCGCCTTCTCCCAATGCCTTTTCTTCAGCATCAAGTCGATCGCACGCTGTAGCTTGAGCATGCCCTGGGGCGGACGTTCATCGTCAGCCGGCGCCGAATGATAGACAATCCGTAGGGATATCTGGCCGTCGATACGCTCATCGATCAATCTTTCCAGTGTTTGGCTGAGTTCCGAGATTGCCTTTTCCCCCGTCGCCAGAGCTCTTGCAGTGACGTCGATCTGCAACACTTGCTGGGACGACGCTCCGAAATTCAGCTTCGTAAGCTTGCCCCGTGTCAGGCGCACGACGCGGGGGTTCTCGGTCGTGAGGCGATAGCCGGTCGGTAACGTTCGCACGTCAAGCTTGAGGATGAAGTTGGAGCCGATATCGGCATCTGGAATGGCCGCGCAGGGGACGTTGTAGCGTCCGTACTGGTCAGTCGTGATCAAGATGCCGCCCACGGTTGCCAGCCGAACGCCAGGCAAACCGTCTTCGCCATCGTCCTGATAGCCGTTGCGATTGCGGTCATCGAAGACCTTGCCGATGATTTCGCCGCAATCGAACACGTGTTCGGCTTCGATACGAACCACCGCTTTCGCCGGCGGGGCAAGCAGCTCGCCTGAATTGGTGTGCCGCACCACGGCTACATTGGTGTGCTCCCCAGGCTCGACGTTAGCCCCGACCCTCGTGTAGAGGGTGAGCGCGACAGCTCCTTTTGCGGGAACTATCAGCGGACCAAATGACAGATTGCGACCATCGGCTTTTACCGTGATATCTTTGCCATCCAATTTCGCCGAACCGGGCACATAGATGAAACCCGCAGGCAGCGTGTCGATCACGGTAAGCTTAGAGGCGTCGCGCTTGCCGCGGTTTGCGATCCTGATCGTATACCCCACCCGGTCGCCGCGACGGGCGGTCGCCACGCCGGCCACTTTGCTGATTGTAATATCCGATTTCAATGACGGAGGTGGGACAACGATGGTCGGCGTACCTTCGCCCCCCGGATTGACGGTCGGGTCGGTGCCCGTGTCCGACGCGTCATGCACCGTCACGCCATCATGCATCGAGCCGTGTGCCACTGCGATGTTCGCGTACCGGGCCGGAGGATTTTCCACTTCCGGATTGATCCGTGCTGTAAAGACAACCGAGAAGCGATCACCAACCGCAAGCTCGCCGCTTTGTGCATCGAACAGATCCGGATGGTTGGCGGTCCCGTCAAAATGCGAGCTGAGAACGGGAGGCACAGACCGCCCCGATTGATTGTCAAAGATGAGGCGGGGTTTCTCGACGATCTGCTGGAAGGCAGCACCCAATTGATCTCCCGCAGACAAATCGTCACGCAGTTGCAACCGGGACAGGGAAACATTCCCCGTGTTTGCGACAATGACCGTATAGCTCACGTCGAAACTGCCGTCGGCATTCTGCTGCAGGATTTTCGCAGCTTTTGCGACACCCAGCTGCGGTGATGCCGGAAGCGGCGTCACCGTCGGGTCGTCCGGATTGCCGTCGCCGTCGGGATCGGCGTCGGCCGGATTGGACGGATCGTCGGAGGTGTCGGTGACGTCGGCGCCATCGGGGTCCTGGCCGGTCGCCGTCGCCTGGTTGACCACCGTGCCGGCGTCGAGGTCGGCCTGGGTCAGCGCATAGGTCGCCGACAGCGTCGATACCGCCCCCGGCGCCAGGCTGGCGACCGTGCCGGCATAGCCGATCCGGGCGTCATCAACGGCGATATCGGCGAGCGTCACATTGCCGGTATTGGTCACCGTCAGCGTGTAGGTGATGACGTCACCGACGCCGGCCACCCCGTCGGCCCCCTTGTCGAGGCTGGCGGTCTTGCCAAGCGCGATCGCCGGCTGCACGCCAAGCGGCGTCACCGTCGGGTCGTCCGGATTGCCGTCGCCATCGGGATCGGCATCGGCCGGATTGGACGGATCGTCGGAGGTGTCGGTGACATCGGTTCCATCGGGGTCCTTTCCGGTCGCCAGCGCCGTGTTCTCCACCGAACCCGCATCGAGATCGGCCTGGGTCAGCGCATAGGTCGCCGACAGCGTCGATACCGCACCCGGCGCCAGGCTGGCGACCGTGCCGGCATAGCCGATCCGGGCGTCATCAACGGCGATATCGGAAAGCGTCACATTGCCGGTGTTGGTCACCGTCAGCGTGTAGGTGATGACGTCACCGACGCCCGCCACCCCGTCGGCCCCCTTGTCGAGGCTGGCGGTCTTGCCAAGCGCGATCGCCGGCTGCACGCCAAGCGGCGTCACCGTCGGGTCGTCCGGATTGCCGTCGCCGTCGGGATCGGCATCGGCCGGATTGGACGGATCGTCGGAGGTGTCGGTGACATCGG
>NZ_JAOYTH010000009.1 GCF_025847205.1 Pararhizobium sp. YC-54
TCACGCCGATGTAAAGCGTTCCTCGCTTGTGGTTGGTGACGATGTAGACATAGCCCGCCATGACCGGATGATGCTTGGGAGTGGATCCTCGGGTCAAGCCCGAGGATGACGACTTTGGGGACTGACCGAGAAAGATCGGAGAACCACTTCCACAGGGCACGAGGCTAACAAACATCCCGGAGCCGAGCATTCCGTAGCCAATCCTCCACTCCGTCATCCTCGGGCTTGCCCCGAGGATCCACGTCGGCGGGCGGTCCAAAACCACGCCCTTTCCCTTACGCGCAGTGATGGGCCATACTCGAACATATACGGACCCACCTAGTGTCCGTGCGCTGCACCCGGCTGGGCAACAATCGGCACCTCGTTGCCCTTGGCGTCATAGAGCTTGCCGCCCTGGAAGTAATCGCCGTCGTGCAATTCGGAAATGTCCTGGTAGCGCAGACTGCGCTCCGTTCCCGCCACGAAGACCGACTGCTGGTCCGAATTGCCCGTCCTGAAGTGATTGAACAACAGGTTGAGCGAAATGGCCATGATCGCCGAGGACGAGATGCCGGAATGGAAGATCGTCTCGAACCAGGCCGGGAACTGATGGTAGAATTGCGGTGCGGCGATCGGGATCATACCGAAGCCGAGCGAGGTCGCGACGATGATCAGGTTCATGTTGTTGCTGTAGTCGACCTTGGACAGCGACCGGATGCCGCTTGCAGCCACCGTGCCGAACAACACGATGCCGGCACCGCCGAGAACAGACGGCGGAATGGCCGCAATCACCCGTCCCATCACCGGCAAAAGCCCGAGCGTCACCAGGATGAGGCCGCCTGCCGCCACGACATAGCGGCTCTTCACCCCCGTCACGGCCACCAGCCCGACATTCTGGGCAAAGGCGCTCTGCGTGAAAGAACCGAACACCGGCGCGATCAGGCTCGACAGCATGTCGGCGCGCAAGCCGTTGCCGAGCCGCTTGGAATCCACCTTCGTCTCGATGATTTCACCGACGGCGAGAATATCGGCCGAGGTCTCGACGAGGATGACCATCACGACGATCAGCATCGAGATGACAGCGGCCAGATGAAACACCGGCAAGCCGAAATGAAACAGCGACGGCAGGGCGAAGAACGGCCCCTCGCCCACTCTGGAAAAATCAGCCATGCCGAAGAACACCGCGGCAATCGTACCGATGATCATCGCAAGCAGGATGGATAGCCTGGAAATCGCGGCATTGCCGACCTTGCTGAGCAAAAGCACGACAACAAGGGTCAGTGCCGCAAGGCCGATATTGGACACGCTGCCGAAATCAGGCGCATTGCGGTTGCCGCCCATCGCCCAGTTGGCCGCAACCGGCATCAGCGTCATCCCGATCGTGGTGATGACGATGCCGTTGACCAGCGGCGGAAAGAATTTTGTAATCCGCGACAGGACCGGCGTGATCAGCAAGCCGACCAGCGACGCCACCATGACGGCGCCCAATACCGCCGGCAACCCGCCCGCCTCGCCGCCACCGCTCAAGATCGCAACGATCGTCGCGACACTGGCGAAAGAAACGCCCTGCACAAGAGGCAGCTGGCAGCCGAAGAACGGCAGCCCGATCGTCTGCAGAAGCGTTGCAAGACCGCCTGCAAACAGCGACGCGGTAATCAAAAGGCCGATCTCGGCCGGCGAAAGGCCGGCGGCCTGGCCAACGATCAGCGGCACGGCGACGATGCCGCCATACATGGTCAGCACGTGCTGCAGGCCATAGACCACCGTTGCACCTGCACCCAGCCGCTCGTCTTCCGGCCTGATACCCTGCGTCGTTTCCAGATTCCTCTGCAGCAAAACCGCTCCTCCCAAAATTCGCTCATGCTCCATGCATTTCTCCCGAATGCATGTCGTGAAACCATAGCGGGCCGTTGATTTTTGGCAGTACGCGTTTTTTTTGAAAGTGTTTTTGCTTTTACAGGCGAACGCTTCAGCGTGTCGCCGGTTTTTAGCCGCACGGCTCGGATCGGAAAGGCCCGTTGCCGCGCATCGCCTATCGCCGCTTTTCCCCATTGACATCGCTTGTGTTAGGCTCAGCCTGTCTCGGGGGCGGATGGCATATTCATGACACGTGCGCAGCAAGTTGGCGTTATTGTCGGTCTGATGATCGTCACGGCCCTTACGATCCTGCGGGCGAGCGATCCGCAGCTGATGAGGCAGGCCCGCGAAGTGGCGTTCGATGAATATCAACGCCTGGCACCGCGTATATTTCAGGACGTGCCGGTCCGTGTGGTCGATATCGACGAAGCATCGCTTCGCGAACTCGGCCAGTGGCCGTGGCCGAGGGATCGCATGGCCAGACTGGTGGACAGGCTCTCGCAGATGGGCGCATCAGCGATTGCATTCGACGTCCTCTTCTCGGAACCAGACCGTCTTTCGCCGCGCACGGTCGTTCGCGATGTTGCAGGTATCGATCCGGCGCTGCTTGAGCATTTGCCGGACAACGACGAAATTTTCGCGCAGTCGATGACCGACAGGTCCGTCATACTGGGCTTTGCGCTTTCAAACGAGGGAAATTTTCGACCCGAAATGAAGGCCGGTTTTGCCTTCACGGGCGAACCGCCTTTCCACGCACCGCCCCGCATCCACAGCGCGACGCCGCTTCGGCCCCAGTTCGAGGCCGCCGCCGCCGGCCTTGGACATATCAGCCTCAATCCCGGGGATCCGTCGGCCGTGGTGCGAACCGTGCCGCTGTTACTCAGCGACGGCGACCAGCTCTATCCCAACCTGGCGCTGGAAGCCTTGCGCGTAGCGCAGGGGGCGTCCACCTATGTTCTGGCCAATGCACCCGACGTGCCCGACACGATTACGATGATCAAGGTCGGTGAGTTCGTCGTCCCGGTGACGTCGGCGGGAGAGCTATGGCTCTATGTCACCCCCGACAGGGCAGACAGATACATTTCGGCACGGAATATCCTGGCGGAAACGGATCCCTCGCCCGAAACAAGCGCAGCCATCCAGGGCAGTATCGTCTTCATCGGAACGTCGGCCGCCGGCCTTCAGGATATTCGCACGACAGCCCTGGGAGAGAACGTTCCCGGCGTTTCGCTTCAGGCGCAGATCGTCGAGCAGATCCTGTCCGGCCAGTTTCTGTCGCGGCCAGATTGGGCTGACGGGCTTGAAATCCTGTCCATCGCGGTGGCCGGATGCCTGCTGGTGATCCTGACCACCTTCGTCAGCCCGGCGGTCGCGCTGGCATGCGGCCTTTTGATCACCGCGCTTGCCCTTGCAGCCTCCTGGCTTGCCTTCCTCTATGGCGGGCTTCTCTTGGACCCGCTGGCGCCGATCGTCAGTGGCTCCATCACGCATTTCGCCGCGACGGCATTCCGCTTCCTGGTGATCGACCGGGAGCGCCGGGAGGTCCGGCTTGCCTTCGGTCACTACCTTTCGCCATCGCTGCTCTACCGTATCGAGCATACCCAGGGCGCATTGCGTTTAGGCGGCGACGATCGGGAATTGACGGTCATGTTCGTCGATGTCCGGAATTTCACCGAGCTCAGCGAGCGATTGACGCCTGCCGCCGTCGTCGGCTTCCTCAACACCTTTCTCGACGCGTTGAGCCGCGACATCATCGCCAACGAAGGCACGCTCGACAAGTTCATCGGCGACTCGATCATGGCTTTCTGGAATGCACCCGTCGATGTCGGCGATCATCCCGCCAAGGCCGTCCATGCCGCGCTGGCGATGCGGGAAACCCTTGCGCGCCTCAACGCGGAAGACGCCTTCGGGTTTGGCCCTGCCCATACCGTTGGCATCGGCATCGGTATTCATACCGGGCTCGCCTGCGTCGGCAACATGGGCGCAGAGACGCATTTCAACTATTCCGCCGTTGGCGACACAGTCAACGTCACGGCGCGTATAGAGTCCGCCTGCAAGGATGTCAGTTTCGACATTCTCGTGTCGGAGAGTACCGCGAGCCTCGCATCCCAATACGCCCTGCTTGAGGCGGGCGCGTTGCCCCTCAAGGGCAAAAGCACCCGGACCCGGACCTTCGCCGTCGTCGGCGACGAACGTCTCGCCCTCTCGGCGGAATTTCGCGACCTGAAAGACATCCATGCACAGATGATCGACGCCTTGGCATATCGGTCGCCGGCAACACGAAAACTTCTGCGGGCTGCAAAATCGAAGGCCGCCGGGCTGCCGGTCAATTTGACCGATTTCTATCGCCGCATCTCGCGCAGGACAGAACATTTTTCGCACGGCACGGCAAAGAAAGATGACGTACCGGCCGAGTGAAAGACCTCACGTCCAGCCCCCCGAGGCGCGGCTTCGTCTCCACGTCCGACCCGCCACAACCGTATCCTTAGTTGTCGTCCCCCTGGTTACGGTTGCCATTATCGCCCTGGTCACCGCGCGTGCCGTTATCGTGCTGCCTGTCATGCGTGTCGCGATCTCCCTGCGGTCTATCGGGTTTGTCGCGGTCGCCATGCGATCCGTCAGGTTTGTCATCATGCCGGTCCGGTCTGTCGGGATGCTCCTTATATCTTCCGGGGTCCTCGTGCGGTTTATCATCGTCGGGTTTGGGATCCTTGCCGGGCTTGATCGGTGTCTTGATCGGCGCGCGCAGCTGCTTGGGAAGACGAGGAGTGATCTCGTCTGGCTTGACTTTGATCGCTCTGGCAAGACCGCAACCACCGTAACCGCCGCTCGCCGCAAGCTTCTGATTGCCTGACAGGAAGGGCAGTGCCTTTGCATTACCGAGCGTATTGAAGATGCCGCGATCAACCCTGCGGACATCGGTCACCGCACCGCTGCGTTTGGCAACGACGTAATCGCAGCGCCGTGTCAGCTCCCGGCAGCCGCCCGCGCCGCAAAAGTTGGCCGCGCCGCCAAGCAGTACCACGGCCGTGGTGCCGTCACCGCCGATATAGAAGTCGAATGCGGTTCCCCGCACGCCGATCGTTCCGGCCGGTGTCAAAATTTCATAGGCCGTGTGCCGGGACTTGCCGCTGACCCAGCGGAAAGTGCCCTTGGCGGCCTTGATCGTCAGCTTTTTCACCGAGTTGGAGCCATCGAAAACAAACTTATCGACAACCACGGATGATCCCCATCCAACGGCAAGCTTGGTACCATCCCGAAAGATAAACTGGCCAAGGCCGGATTTGGACGTTCGTATCCGCTCGTCCTGATAGACCGGGTCGTTGATCGACAGGTCACCGCGCGTCCCCGTTACCGCAGTCTTGATCTCGACTGCCTTGCCGATCGACTCGGCCGCACTCAACGGCACCGTGCCGTAGACCAGAAAACCACACGCAACGACGCTCAACCGATAAGGAGTTAACATTGCCCCCTCCCATTACCGGCATATTAGCACATAATTAAGTATACTGTCTCCTGGTTCATCAGCAACGCATCGCGATGCAAGACACAGACGATCAAAGCTCTTTCGGAACGCGCACGGTGAGAGGCTTGCAAGTGAGAAATGGATCGAAAAGGAGTAAAATCCTTCAGCCTCCCGCCCTAACGGTGGCAGACCGCATTCACCGCGATTCGAAGCCTGTAACGCGCCTGTTTATGCGCCCTTGGAAAACAGCGATGCGAAGGTGCGCTTGGGCGCGGAAAAACCCTTCATGCTCTTGACGATGACCATATGGCTGATCTCGCCGCGCTTGAAGGCTTTCAGGAAGCGCGGATATTCCTCGAAGGCAACACAGCCATGGCTATCGCCACGGTTCCTGAGCAGATAGCTGTGGGCGAGCAGGCCGTCGCGGCCATGCGGCGCGACGCCATTAACCGGTGTCAGGCGCACGGCGGCAACACCGTGAAAAAGCGATTCCCGCATCGTCACCTTGTAGGTACCGGGCGGTGTCGGACCTTTCATCTTCACGTGAACATAGGCCGGATTGTCGCGCATCTTGCCGATGCCGGAATGCGCCTCCAGCTTCTCGCCATTCGGCATGTAGACCACGCCGGCGGATATATCGTAGTAGGCGACCCCCTTCTTGCCGCGGAAAGCCGGGCGAACCTCGTTATCGTCGTCCATGGGGAAATCGGGCTTGGCGTAAGCGAGTTCCTTGGTTGCCGGCTTTCTGGTCTTGTCGCCAGGTTTGCCGGCAGCGTCAGCGAGACTTCGCGGCTTTGCCAGCGGCAGCGGTCCGAGATCGGGCAGCATGCCGTTCAGCGACGATGCCGGTTCCGGCATGACCAGACTGAATGGCTTGCCAAGGCCCTGCTCTTTCAGCGAAACGGTCTCGACGAGCGCGTTGGCCGTCACTGGCGTCGAGCCGGTGACAAGAGTGTCGCCCCTGACTGCAGCCGCGTTCGCAAGTGCCAGCACCTGCGTCTTTTCGGCAAAATCCACAGCAGGCTTGACCATGGCAATCGCAGCCAGGCTCTTTTGCGGTGCGGCGCGAGCGATGAGATTCATGCGCGGCAGAACAGTGAGCCGCGAAAATTTGGAAAGGCGCACGACGCGCTGCTGCGGGAAAGCGTGCACGATCGGGTTGAGCCCCAGCGAGGCCTCCAGCCGTGGGCCTTTGCTGGACGGCAGCGAAGACCCCATGCCCTGCATCGCCGCAAAGGTCGCGATCATCCAGACGGAGGCGGCAATGCCGATGCCGGCAATGGTGGCGCCCGCAAGCAGCCGCGACGATGGCCTGGGACCTGCGCCTGCCCTGCCGGACGATGCGGGGGGACTGCATTTTTCTGCTGCAAACGCCATGATACTCGTTACCCGAAACGCATTACTCAATCGGAGAGCAACAAGACGCATTGCCGCCGAGGCCGGTCCAAGGCCCGCGATGCGCGATACTGCGCGCTTGCCGGGGCCTGCCGGTCGATCAAAAGAATGACAAAGTATGGTAACCAATTCCTTTACACGGGCCCCAAGAATATCAGGGAGCATGGTGGGCATAGAAGGAGCGGCACCGGCCGCAGGCAAAAAAGCGAAGAAGGCACCCTTCCCGCCCAGGACATCGTGATCTGGAAAGCCCCTGAAACACCGGCGCATCAACGCTTGTGTTGAACCTGAAGCTCAAAAAACGGCATTTGCGTCCGGTCTCAGAGCCTTTATTTTTGGCGAGAATAAGGAGACGCTTACATGAGTCGTGTTTTTCTAGACATCAGCCTGTCGCTCGACGGCTTTGCCGCAGGTCCCGACATCTCCCGCGAACACCCGCTCGGCAGGAACGGCGAGGCGCTGCATGCCTGGCTGTTCGGCCGCAACGGGCAGCAACCCGACGACGCCGACCGGCAGGCGGCCCAGGAGATGTTTTGCGAAACCGGCGCCTTCATTATCGGCCGCACGACCTATGATGTCGGCGTGCCGGAATGGGGCGATGACGGCGCCTTCGGCATGCCCTGTTTCGTCATGACCCATCGCTTGCGCGCGCCGCACGTGATGGGACCGACGACCTTCACGTTCGCCGGTGAGGGGCCGCAGGCGGTCCTGGCGAAGGCCCGGGCAGAGGCCGGCCGAAAGGCCGTCTGCATCATGGGCGGCGCGACGACGGCAAGGCAGTTTATCGAAGCGGGCCTGCTTGATGAGCTGCGCATTCACATCGCGCCGGTTCTGCTCGGCCAGGGAACGCGCCTGTTCGATACGCTGCGGGATGTTGCTCCTCTCCAGGCGATGCCTGCCATATCCAGCCCGCTGGCGATCCATTTGCGGTTCAATCGGCAAGCTTGAAAAGCAACTGCCTGCCTGCGAATCACCTGTGGTAACGGCCTTTGCAGACCCCGGTCGAATGTGAGCTAGACCCTGTTTTCACCGGTTGTGGCCGTGTTTGGCCAGCCATTCCGCAGATACCCGTGGAAATTGTGACGCGGTCACCCGGTTGGTTAAAATTGCAGCGAATTTCGCCTGAAAAAATTAAATCGCCGAGCTTACGAATTCGGCCTTATCCGCATGAACGGACCAATTTTTTTGAGCGCCAATTGGCAGGAATCCGCGCCCATGAGCTTTCTTTCCGCCATTGCAGTCATTTCCCTTCTGGTCATGTTCCCCGTGCTCTTGTCCCTGCGCAAGACCGGCGTACCGGGGATTGCCAGCTTTTGCGCCGCTTGCCTTTTCACAACGCTGGCGGCCTCCGTCGCGATGGCGGCAGGTGTCGCGCCGGCGTGGTTTCACACGATTATCGGGGGAGCGCTGATGGTTGCCGCCGGCCTTTTGTTACTGAGAGGCTTCACGCAGTTCCTCGGCCGCAGGCCGCTTGGAGCATGGCCGATTGCCATCACCCTTGCCGGTGTCGCCACAGCGCTGGTATTCTTCAGCTACGTCGCCAACAATTCGTCGGCACGCATCTCTGTCAGCGCCGGGCTATTGAGCCTGATCTGCTTCCTGATCGGCGCCACCATCGTGCGCCATTGGCCAAGAGAACGGGCGATCGCCCCCTACATGCTGTTTTGCTGCGTCATGGCTTTCCTGGTCGCCGTCCTTCATGCGCTGCGGGTCGTGTCGGCCGGCACCGGTTTCGACACGGTTGGCAGCGCCCTCGAACCACCGATCTGGACGACGGCATTCCTGGCCGCACGCTTGCTGATCATGCCATTGTTCTTTCTGGGCATCATCCTGATGCTGCACGGCTGGATGATCGCCAGCCTGCGCCAAATGATCGCTCATGACGATCTGACCGGCGCCCTGTCACGCCGCGCCTTCATGACGGCATTCGAGCGGATGTTTACGACGGCCGCGGGATCCGGCCAGCAGACGGCGTTCATGCTGCTTGATCTGGACCGGTTCAAGCAGATCAATGATCAGCACGGCCATGCCGGTGGCGATGCAGCCCTTGTGCACTTCACGCAAACCGTCGGCGAAACGTTGGCCGGCCGCGGCATTCTCGGGCGTCTGGGCGGAGAGGAATTCGGCATCGCCCTTACGGGCGCCGGCCGGTTGGAAGTGGCAGAGATCGCCGAGGCGATTTGCACGGCCGTCAGAACAACGCCAGCGAGGGCGAACAAGGGCACGGATATCGAACTGACGGTGAGCATCGGCGTCGCCATGGTCGATGCGAACGGGTCGCTGACCGACGCCATGGTCCAGGCGGACGTGGCACTCTATGAGGCCAAGGCACTGGGGCGCGACCGACTGAGCATCGCCGGAAGCTTTCATGCCGCATCCGTTGCCAGCGCCCGCGCCCTTGCGGGTGCTGCAGCCCAGATGCGCGCCGCCGTCGGCCCGGTACAATCACAAGCACAATCCTTGTCCAGCACGGGCTGATATCCAGGCTCGCCGCTTGCAATGACGGCCGCCCATCCTATGTGAGTTGGGCCGACGGCGGCGCGCGTCATTCAGGACGCGCAAAGGTCGCTGTCGCACTTTAAATTTGCTGCATCCGGAGAGCCAACAATGCCGTTTCCCATCCGCTTCATCAGCGCCTGCGCACTTCTTGCAGCAAGCCTTGCCGGTTTTTCCGCGAAAGCCGAAACGGTGGGGGAAGTCGGCGTCGATTGGCTGGGCAACGACATCACCATCGATGCCGTCACCGATCCGAAGGTCGCCGGTGTCACCTGCCATGTTACCTATTTCGACCGCAGCGTCATCGACCGCCTGAAGAACGGCAACTGGTTCGAGGATCCGTCGAACAATTCGATCTCCTGCCGCCAGACCGGGCCTGTGACGATCGGCGATATCGGCCTTGGTCAGGACGGCGAGGAAGTGTTTCGCGAGGGGCTTTCGCTGATCTGGAAGAAACTCGTGGTCACCCGCATCTACGACAAGAAAAACAACACGCTGATCTATCTTGCCCATTCGCGCGAGTTGACCGACGGTTCCGCCAAGATGTCGATCTCGACTATTCCGCTGTTCGAGCAGCCTGTGACCTGGACGAACGGCGCGCCGAAGTAATCGCGCCGAAGACAGCCGCTTATGCCCCCGCGAAAACATCCTTGGATGTAATGATGCGGACGCCCGCGGCCGCCATCTCTTCAATCGCAGCCTTGACGCCGGCGGCATTGATGCCACGGCTTGCATCGGCAATGAACCGCACGGGGATGTCGGGCATCAGCGCCTTGGCATCGAGCGCCGACGCCTTGACGCAGTAATCGGTCGCAAGGCCGCAAATATCGAGGGTACCGATCCCCGCCCGCTTGAGGTAGTCCGAAAGTCCCGTCAGCGCCGACTGGTCATTGTCGCGAAACGCGGAGTAACTGTCGATGTCACGGTTTTCGCCCTTGCGCTGCACATGGTCGATGCCTGCCACGTTGAGACCGGGATGAAACTCGGCATCGAGGGTACCCTGGACACAATGATCCGGCCAAAGCATCTGCGGCGCACCTTTCAGCGTACCCATCTCGAAAGGCTTGCTGCCCGGATGCTGTGAGGCAAAGCTGCCGTGATCGGCAGGGTGCCAGTCCTTCGAGGCGACGACGAGATCGTACTTGCCTTTGGCGATCAGCCGGTTGACGATCGGAACGATATCCTCGCCATTCGGCACGGCAAGATTTCCGCCGGAGCAGAATCCGTTCTGGATATCGATGAGCAGGAGGCATTTCACGGGCGGTCTCCCATCATTCCTGCAGCAGGGCCCTGGCAGAGGCCGGCGCCTCGATCTCGCACTCGCGGTAAACCGGAACGGCAGAAAAACGAGGCTTCTGCGACGATCAATCTACTGCATAATTCCTTAAATCGGAATCGATTTAAGGAAAACTTATGCAGCAGATTTAAGTGTTACAGCGACTTTTGCGCGTCATTAATGTCGCGCGGCGCTGGTAGCGCCAATGCAGACAAGCACCGCCCGGTTTCCCGCACGGTGTTGCCATTTTTGCACCTGACGGTTCAAGCGGCCTGCGCCAGCTCGTCGGCGATGACGGTATCGAGATTGAGGAAGCAGACCATGGTCTTTTCCAGGGCGACGATGCCACGGCAGAAGGCGCGCTGCGCTTCCGGAATGATCTCCGGCGCCGGCTGCAGAGCCTCGCTCTTGATCGTCATCATGTCGGAAACCTGCTCGACCAGAAGGCCGACCAGCTTGCCGGCGATATCGGTGACGATGATCGCCGAACGCTCCGACGGCTCCGTCATCTTCATGCCGAGGCGGCAGGCCATGTCGATGACCGGGATCACCGCGCCACGCAGGTTGATCAGACCGAGCACGTAAGGCGGCGTATGCGGCATCGGCGTCACCGGCGCCCAGCCGCGAATCTCGCGGATCGCCATGATGTCGATGCAGAATTCCTGGTCGCCGAGATGAAAGGAAACGATTTCCAGATAGGCACCGGACTGCTTGATTGCGTTTGACATGATCAGAATTCTTCCCAGTTTTCGGCGGAACCCGATGCCTTCGGCACGGACGACGCGGGGCTGTCAAAGGCAGCCGCCAGCGCCCCTTCACACACCCAGAACATGGCAAACACAAATTAAACTTTTGCTAAAATGAACACCGAATTCTCGTATTGGAAAGCCCGGACAGGCCACCCGTAGCATGACGCCGCTTGGAAAACGGCTTTCAATGTCAAAGCCGGCAGGATATGATCGCGACATGAACAACGAAGCTGGAAAACAGCCGCCGACCCTGATGATCACTGCCATTGGCGGTGTTCTCCTTCTTTTGTCTCTTGCCGCTTTTCTTGGGTGGATCGTCCAGGGGCCTGAAATGCTGCTGACGATGGCTGAAAACGGCCTGTCGTGGTGCTTCTGACGAAACCTGCCGCATTTTGACGCTGTTGGCGTGAATGTTTTGCAACGTCCGGGCCAAACCGCTATCTGAACAGCAATATTTGGCAGATTTTGAGCGGACATCTCATGAAAACACTTCGCATCGTTCTTTGGGCGGCCGTTGCCGTCGTCGCAGCCGCACTTGGCTGGATCAGCTATGAAATGACCACAGGCAAGGATCAGATCGCCGCCGGTCCCTTCGGCGTTCCCTTCGATCTGGTTTCGCAGACAGGCCAGCCGATCACCCAGGCCGCTTTCACCGGCAAGCCGACGGCCCTGTTCTTCGGCTTCACCCATTGCCCGGAAGTCTGCCCGACCACCCTGTTCGAGTTGAACGGCTGGCTGGAAAAGGTCGATCCCGACGGGAGCAAGCTGCAGGCCTATTTTATCAGCGTCGATCCGGAGCGCGATACGCCGGAGGTCCTTGGCCAGTACGTCTCCAACGTCTCCAAGCGCATCACCGGCATTTCCGGCCCGCCGGAAAAGGTTCTGGACATGGTCAAGGGGTTCCGCGTCTACGCCAAGAAGGTCCCACTGGACGAAAAGAAACCTGACGGCGACTACACGATGGATCATACTGCATCGGTGTTCCTGCTCGATTCAGAAGGCAAGTTCACCGGTACGATCGCCTATGGCGAAAATCCGGATACGGCAGTCAAGAAACTGGAAAACCTGCTCAAGACATAAATGATCGTCGCGAGGGCCGGATGGGTGAACGCAGCGGAAAGTCCATTCTGATCGCCGGAGCCGGACCAACCGGGCTTGCTTTGGCGCTTGAACTGGCGCGGCGGGGCTTTAAATCCCGCCTCGTGGCGAACGCAGCCGGGCCAACACCCATCAACGAAAGCCGGGCGCTCGGCGTCAATGCCAGAACGCTGACGCTTCTGGAACCCTCCGGCGTCAGCGCGATGATCCTTGCAAATGCCCGCCGCCTGACCAAGTTCAAGATATCGGCCGCCGGAAAACCGCTGCTGACGGTCGAGACGGAGACCTTCCGCAGCCGCTATTGCCCGATCCAGATCCTGCCACAGGGCGAAACGGAACGGCTGCTGAAGCAAAAGCTCTCGGCCTTCGGCATCGCTCCTGAATGGTTGACGGAAATCTCCTCCCTGTCCGGCGACGTTGCGAAGCCCGTCGTCACGCTTCAGCATGCCGATGGCCGGACGGAGACGGTCGAACCGGACATGCTGGTTGGTGCCGATGGAGCCCATTCGGTCGTGCGCAAGACCTTTGGGTTTGCCTTCCCGGGCAAAGCGATCGAGAGCCGGTTTTTCCTCGCCGACTACCGCTACGCGCAGCCGGTCGATACCAGCTTCATCGAGTTGAACTTCCTCAATCCCGGTGTGCTCGGCCGGCTGCCGGTGAGCGAGGATACGATGCGCTATCTCTCGACGGTCGAGGATTTCGAAACCCGTATCGACCATCCGGCCATGGTGTCGGAGCGAACCTGGGCTTCTGAATTTCACATCAGTTTCCGCCATGTCGAGACAATGAGCCGCGGCAATGTGTTTCTGGCCGGAGACGCCGCCCATGTGCATTCGCCGGCCGGTGCGCGCGGCATGAATCTCGGCATCGAAGACGCCTGCTGGCTTGCCTTTCTGATATCGGAAGGGCGGGAGCAGGACTATTCAAACCTCAGAATGCCGGCGGTCAAAACCGTCATCAAGGATACCCGGCGCAACACGACCTTCATCACCCTGAAAAATCCGGTCCTCACAGGGCTGCGGTCCCTTCTGTTGCCGCTGGCAAACCGTATCCCCGGCTTTACGAAGGCGTTCCTGCACAATGTTGCCGGTCAGGACACGCCGCCGCCGCCCTGGATTCCCGGCGCGCAATAGGCGCTGCGCTTTACGTCGCATCGCCCCTCATGCTACTGCCCAGCGGCAAGCACCTGCCGACAAGGACAATGACATTGAGCGACCTGCGCCTCTTCATCACCACGACCGAAAAGCTGTCCGAAGTCCTTCTGGACCTGATGACCGATGCTTTCGAGGACGATGGCTATGCCATCGCCACCATGGAGATGGACGAGAAGAAGGATATCTGGGAAGCCTCGCTTTATCTCGATTTCGACGAAGAAGACGAGATGCGCGCGCGTTTCGCCGAGGTCGTCGCCACCCGGTTTCCGGATGCCGTCATCGAGCGCGAGGTCATTCCGGATGTCGACTGGATCGCCAAATCGCTGGAAGGCCTGTCGCCGGTGCGCGCCGGGCGGTTCCTCGTGCATGGCTCGCATGACCGCGACAAGGCCCGCTTGAATGACATCGCCATCGAGATCGATGCCGGCCAGGCGTTCGGCACCGGCCATCACGGCACGACGGCAGGCTGCCTCGAAGTGATCGAAACCGTCATGCGTGCCCGCAAGGTTCGCAATGCGCTCGATCTCGGCACCGGCAGCGGCGTCCTGGCAATCGCGGCGCGCAAGATCAAGCCGGTTCCGGTTCTGGCAACCGACATCGATCCGATCGCCACCCGCGTCGCCGCCGAGAACGTCAAGCGCAACGGCATCGCCACCGGTATCACGACGATCACCGCTGCGGGCTTCCATTCTCCGGCTTTCGCAGCGCATGGCCCGTTCGATCTGATCATCGCCAATATTCTGGCCCGCCCGCTGATCAAGATGGCGCCGCAGCTCGCAAGCCATCTGGCGCCGGGCGGCTCGGTCATTCTCTCGGGCATCCTTGCGTCACAGCGCTGGAAGGTGCTCTCGGCCTATAATGGCCAGCGTCTGCGCCATGTCCGCACCATCTGGCGCAATGGCTGGGTGACGATCCATCTCGACCGCCTGTGACGGGTGGGGAATTCAAAGGCCCGAATTTTCAAAGGCCTGAAAAAGGAAAACCCGCCTGTCCGTCATGGACAAGCGGGTTTTCAATACAAAGGCGATGCCGAAGCACCGCCCGCTGACCGGCAAGCCGGTCATGTCCGCGAGCTTGAGGAGGAGGAGCGCTCAAGCGGACTCTTCACAGTCTGAAATTGGCCACCCGGAGGGAGGAGGAGAAGGATGACCAACCATATTCAGACCGTGCAGCTCTTGCCATCAGGCATTCGCGTGAACAACAGATTTGCGTCCGTGTTCGTTGAGCGGATTTATAGACTATTTTTCCAATGGGTCTAGGTGCAATGCAGCATGGGTGCCATGCGCAGAGCGCATAAGTATGATGAATATGACAGCTCAGACACAGGAGGACAGATGCTGGCGACGATCATACCTCTCATCTGCTTGGGCTTGATCGGCTGGATTTTTGGCACGGTGCTCTGGTCGATGCGCAGTGGAAAAAAGCCGCCCTATCCGCTGATAGACGCCTCGGAAGAGGAGATGGAGCGCCGCCATCTCGAATGCCGGGACCGGCTCAGCCGTGCAACATTTGGGACGAGGGTCGCACGTGACCTTTACCGGAAACTGATGACCTGCAAATTGGGTTCAGGGCTCATCCACGAATTCCACCGGGATTACTGCGGACATGGACTGATCCGTACCGGCAATGCAATCACGCTGCGCGAGATCTACGACGGTGGGTGCACTGTGGGTGATCCTATCGCCAGCTGGGACAGCGAAGCAGATTTCGTCGCCTTTTTCGCCCGGCAGTCGGACTTCACCTGCAGCGGCTGGGACCCCAAGGAACCGGTGTTCTTCACGGAAGATCGATGGGCGCAGAATAATCAGCGGCTGAGCTCGGGTGTGATCCGGAAATTCGTCAAGGGGTGAGCAAGAAAGACGAGCTTTCGCAGCACTGGTTGTTTCCGCTAGAGTGTCCGCACCATTCAGGAATCGATGTTCTTCGCACAGCCCAATCCCGGCTATCGGCTCCTTCCCATCGCAGGAAAATCAAATGTTTCAATCCTTTGAAGTCACCTCCACTCCGCAATTCGGCAAGGAGCGCACCAACAGCCTGCGTGCTGCCCTGACAGCGCTGAACGTCGATGGATTTCTCGTGCCCCGGGCTGACGAGTTTCAGGGCGAATATGTGCCGGCCTGCGCCGAGCGCCTGTCCTGGCTCACGGGCTTCACCGGCTCCGCCGGCATCGCTCTCATCACGCAGAACCAGGCCATCGTCTTTGTCGATGGCCGCTACGTCACCCAGCTCAAGGAACAGGTCGACAGCACGGTTTTCACCGGCGGCGATCTGGTCGGCGAACCACCGCATCTGTGGCTGGAGCATAACGGCAAGAAGGGCTTCCGCCTCGGCATCGATCCCTGGCTGCATACGGGCGCAGACGTTCGCAAGCTGCAAAAGGCTTTGGAGGGGCTGGGCGGCGCGCTGGTCTTCCTCGACCATAATCCGCTCGACCGCCAGTGGATCGACCGGCCGGCCGCACCGCTTGGCCGCGTCAAGATCCAGCCGCTCGATCATTCCGGCGTTCTTGCCAAGGACAAGCTTGCGACAATGGCAGCAGAGATCGGAAAGGCCGGAGCCGACGCCGTCGTGCTGACCGACCCCTCGTCGATCGCCTGGACCTTCAATATCCGCGGCAGCGACGTGCCGCACACGCCGCACCCCCTCGCCCGCGCCATCGTCCATGCGGATGGAACAGCCGAACTATTCCTCGACAAGCGCAAGACCGGCATCGAGGAAGAAGCTTACCTCACCCAGCTTGCAAGCCTTGAGGCACCATCATCGTTCGAAGACAAGGTCGCAGCACTTGCGGCAACGGCCAGGAAGATCATGATCGATCCCGATCATGCGCCCTTCGCGCTGGCCGAACGCATCCGCGTCAGCGGCGGCACGGTGATCGAGGCGGTCGATCCAGCCCGCCTGCCCCGCGCCTGCAAGAACGCCGCCGAGCTTGAGGGCTCCGCCCGCGCCCACCTGCAGGATGGCGCAGCGATGGTCGAATTCCTTGCCTGGCTCGATCAGACGCAGCCAGGGACGGTTACTGAAACCTCCGCCGTCGAAAGGCTTGAGGCCTGCCGTGCCAGCGTCGGCCAGCGAATGCAGAACCCGTTGAAGGACATTTCCTTCGACACGATTTCCGGCGCCGGCGAGCACGCGGCGATCATGCACTACCGGGTCACGACCGAAACCGACCTCACCATCGCCGGCGGCACCATGTTCCTGATCGATTCGGGCGGCCAGTATATCAACGGCACCACCGACATTACCCGGACCGTGGCAATCGGCACCGTGCCGGAGGAACAGCGCCGCTTCTTCACGCTGGTTCTGAAGGGCATGATCGCCATCAGCCTCGCCCGCTTTCCGAAAGGCTCGCGCGGCATCGACCTCGATCCACTGGCGCGCATCGCACTGTGGAAAGCCGGTGCCGATTTCGCCCATGGTACGGGCCACGGCGTCGGCTCCTATCTCTCGGTGCATGAAGGCCCGCAGCGCATATCGCGTGCCTCGATGCAGGAACTCCTGCCCGGCATGATCCTCTCCAACGAGCCCGGCTACTACCGCCCCGGCGCATTCGGCATCCGCATCGAAAACCTCGTGCATGTGCTTGCAGCCAGCGACATCGACGGTGGCGACCTGCCTATGCTGGGTTTTGAGACGCTGACCTTCTGCCCGATCGACCACCGCCTGGTGATCGCCAGCCTTTTGACCGCAGAGGAACTGGAATGGCTGAACGCCTATCACGCCGAGACATGGGAAAAACTGTCACCGCTGATTGCCGATGAACAAGTGCTGGAATGGCTGAAAGCAGCGACCGCGCCGCTGAGCCGGTAAAAATCTGGCCCGCTCCGCAGGGAGCGGGCACCTTTCTAGATCAGGACATGCCGGATCGCCATCACGGCCAGCCAGCCGACAAGCAGCATCCAGAGCGACGAAAGGCGCAGGCCCACAGCCATAGCGACGAGCATGGCCGCCGCCACGTCCCAGCCGCCTGAGAGGAAGGCGGGCGCCACCAGCGTCGAAAGCACGGCGGCGGGCACCGCATTCAACGCGGCTTCCATGCGCGGCGGAATGCGCTTCATCTGCGTGATCATCACATAACCGCCGATACGGGTCAGGAACGTCGCGACGGCGGCGGCAAGGATCACGTAGATCAGGTGCATATGTTCTGCGTTATCCATGATCAGACCTCATGCTCCAGCGTGACCGGTTCTTCGTGCCGTTTCGACAGCGGCAGGCAAGCGGCAAGCAGGATGCCGGCGATTGCGCCGATGCTGACATGCCATGGCGACCCGACGAAATGCATCGCCGCCACCGATGCCAGCGAACTGACCGCCACGACCGGCAGCCAGTTGTCGCGCTTGCGGAAACCGAGAACCAGCCCCATGAAATAGATCGGCAAGAGCACGTCGAGACCGATTGCCTTGGGATCGCCGATCATCTGCCCGAAGATCGCGCCAAGCAGCGTCGTGACCTGCCACGGCAGATAGATGATCAGCCCGAAACCGAGATACCAGGCAAAGGTCACCGGCTCGCCGCGCTCTGCCCGCTTTTCCGTTTCCGCATATTGCGGATCGACCAGCAGGAAGAAGGCGAAGAATTTTTGGAGGCCGGAAAAATGGCGGATATGCCGGGCGATCGATGCCGAGTAGAGGACATGGCGGAAATTGACCGCGAAGATCGAAAGCACGATCAGCCACGGCTGGACGTTGTGGCCGAACAGCTCGATGCCGACCATCTGGCTGGCGCCGGCAAAGACGGTGGCGCTCATGAACACGGCGTCGAAAACGGAGAAACCGTTATCGACCGCAAGCGCACCGAACAATGCGCCAAAGGGAGACGCGGATACCATGACGGGAAAACCGCCACGCACGCCCTGCCAGAAATCGTCTTTTGTCATGAAGGAAACTTTCCGGAGCCGCGGCCGCCATCGGCCAAATCACGTAAGCCCAGATGCGCTCGCGATGAAACGCACAGATAGGCCGCGACCGGCTACGGAACAATTCAATAAGTTTGATGCAGCGATCCGAATTTCTGATCAGAACCGAGCCGGGCAACGCCCGGCCCGCCCGGCGTGTCAGCGCTTGACCTGAAACGTGTGCTCGATACCGGGAAACGTGCGCGCCTTGACTTCGTTGGCATAGGCCTCGAACGCCGCCGACATCTGCGGCGCCAGTTCGGCGAAATGCTTGACGAAACGCGGCTTGAAGTCACTGAAGATGCCGAGCATGTCGTCGGTGACAAGGATCTGGCCATCGCAGGCCGGCGACGCACCGATGCCGATGGTCGGTGCCCTCAGCGTTTCGGAAATCTCGCGAGCCAACGGCTCGATCGTTCCTTCGACGACAATGGCAAAAGCGCCGGCATCGTCGATGGCCTTGGCGTCGCGCCTGATCTTGGCCGCTTCCTTGTCGTTGCGGCCAAGCGAGCGGTAGCCGCCCATCGTGTTGACCAGCTGCGGCATCAGCCCGACATGGCCAAGCACCGGAATGCCGCGCTGGGTGAGGAAATCCACGGTTTCCGCCATCTCCGCGCCGCCTTCCAGCTTCACGGCGCTGCAGCCGGTTTCCTTGAGGATACGGGCGGCGCTGTTGAAAGCCTGTTCCTTCGATTCCTGATAGGAGCCGAACGGCAGATCGACAACGACGCAGGCCTTTTCAGAACCCCGCATGACCGCCTGACCATGGGCGATCATCATGTCGAGCGTCACGGCGACGGTCGAATCGAGACCGTAAAGCACCATGCCGAGGGAATCGCCGACCAGCATGAAATCCACATGCGGATCGAGCAGACGAGCGATCGGCGTCGTGTAGGCCGTCAGGCTGACGATTGGCCGTTCGCCCTTCAATGCCTCGATATTGCCGGGGCTCAGGCGCCGCTTTACTGCCTGTACACTCATGCTCACGCCACCTTTGCAAATTTTGCAGTTTTTGGGTTGAAAACCCGGTTATCGAGCAGCTTCGTGCTCCCGAAGCGGATAAAAAGCAACAGAAGAACCGGTTTCTCGCCGATTTCGGTCAGTTCATGCAATGTTTCGGGATCGCGTAGCGCCACCACTTCGGGGTTTGCCAGAGGTTCGGAAGCGATGAAATCGGCGACCGCCTTTTCAAGCGCAGCCACATCTGTCAGCCCGCCGGCAATCAGCCGTTCAGCCTCATCGAGCGCCTTGGGCACGATCGCCGCGGCAGCCCGTTCCGCCGGCGTCAGATAGACATTGCGCGACGAACAGGCGAGACCGTCGGCCTCGCGCACCGTCGCGACACCGACGACCTCGACCGGTTGCGCCAGATCCTCGACCATACGGCGGATGATCTGCAGCTGCTGAAAATCCTTCTCGCCGAAATAGGCGCGGTCCGGCTGGACGATGTTGAAGAGCTTGGTGACGACCGTCGTCACGCCGGCGAAATGACCGGGACGGAGGGAACCTTCCAGCTCGTTGCCGAGCGTCGGAACGTCGACCACGGTTTCCATCGGCCGCGGATACATATCGGACACGCCGGGGGCAAAGAGGAAATCGGCGCCGCCTTCGATAAGCATCGCCTCATCGCGGGCAAGATCGCGCGGATATTTCGTCAGGTCCTCATTGGCGCCGAACTGCAGCGGATTGACGAACAGGCTGACGACGACGATGTCGTTTGCCGCCCGTGCGCGGGCGACCAGTTCCATATGACCGACATGCAGATAACCCATGGTCGGAACGAGACCGACGGTTTTTCCGGCGCGGCGATGTTCGCTCAAGCGCAAGCGCAGGTCGGCAATGGTGGTGATTGTTTCCATCTCGGGATCCTCCAATCCGCAAGCACGCCGCCTTGTCCAACACGGCGGCCCTTTGCCGGTCCACACTACGAGCGTCTCGCAAAAAACCCGGCGCGGTTTCCTAACGTGTGCAGTGCAAAAAGACAATTCAAGAATTGAAGGCTACGAATTGCCCGCGGAAAATCGGGTTCCGGGGCGCCCCGGAACCCGATCCCGTCATTTGCGGCTGGTTTCGACCGTCTGCTCGATCGCGCCGAAGATGGAATGTCCGCTGCGATCGTTCGCCTCAATGCGAACCACGTCACCTGAAGAAAGCGCCGACGTGACCAGGCACAAACCAGTTGCGACAATACTGCCCGCGACCAGCGGCCGAGCCCCGGCCGCAACGGCGACGGCACCGGCGCTCTCCTTCGCGCTGCCCTTGCCACCGTCGATTGGCTTGCCGTTGCGGCGAGCGAGCAGGGAAAGATCCGCCCCCTCGCCCAATTCATCGGGCGTGACTGCTACCGGCGAGAAGGACGAAGCGACAACGGCACCATCTGCGGAAACATCGTTGGCCAGCAAAACGAGGAGAATGGCCTGCCTTGCTTCATCCGCACCGGCCTGCGCATCGACGTCATCGACGATAACCGCGAGCTGGGTGGTCATCAAAATTCCCGGCGCGCCGTCCTTGACCGAAATGGAATCGCGTGGACCGGTAAAACCGCCGGAGCCGCCGGCCCAGAAAAACGCGCGCGGCAGCGGCGAAGCGGCGTCATGCTCGTGAAACCGGATGGTCGGCTGCGCGCCGGTCTCGACGCCAAGGGCAACCCGTGCCAGCCGGGGGCCGACATGGGCCCAGTCGTCCAGTGCGGCCTGAAGCGTGCGGGCGATATGGCCGACTTCCGAGCAGCGGGTCAGATCCTTGGAAACGACGACGAGTTTGCCGTCGCGGGTACTGTCTTTCAAAGTGGCCAGTTTCATCGCTTGCGTGTTCCTCGGGTTCTGTTGACACCGGCAGTTCTTTGACCGCCTTACCCCATAGGACACTATTTGACGGCGGGTGTCGCGCCGAATTTGCAAGCGCGAGGCAGAGCAGCCAGGGCCGCCCTTCGACGGCTACGACCGGCTGCACGCAACCTGCCGGTTACAACAGGCCGGCAGCGAAATAGAACAGGGCGGAGATCAGCGCTGCCGCCGGCAGGGTCACGACCCAGGCGACGACGATATTGCCGGCAAGCCCCCAGCGCACCGCCGAAACACGCCTTGCCGCACCGACACCGATGATGGCGCCCGTGATGGTGTGCGTGGTCGAGACCGGAATACCCAGCCATGTCGCGGCAAACAGCGTGATCGCCCCGCCGGTTTCCGCGCAAAACCCCTGCATCGGATTGAGCCTGGTGATCTTCGAGCCCATCGTGTGGACGATACGCCAGCCGCCGAACAGCGTTCCGAGCGCCATGGCCGACTGGCAGGTGATGACCACCCAGAACGGCACGTAGAAGTCCTGCCCGAGATAGCCCTGGCTGAACAGAAGGACAGCGATGATGCCCATGGTCTTCTGTGCGTCGTTGCCGCCATGCCCGAGCGAATAGAGCGAAGCCGAGATGAACTGGAGGCCACGAAAACTGCGATCGACG
Organism: Pararhizobium sp. YC-54; assembly: GCF_025847205.1. Taxonomy (GTDB): domain Bacteria; phylum Pseudomonadota; class Alphaproteobacteria; order Rhizobiales; family Rhizobiaceae; genus Pararhizobium. The sequence continues at coordinate 21,822 of NZ_JAOYTH010000009.1, forward strand.
GCAAACGGCGTCTGGCGAAGGCAGACCCAGGAAACGAGGAGGACGAGCAGCAGCGCCAGCGTGAAACCGATCATCGGCGACATGAAGATCGCGCCGACGGTTTTTAGAAGGCCGGACAGAACAATCGCATCGCCGCCGGTCTTGGCAAGGCCTGCGCCGACCAGTCCGCCGACCAGCGCGTGTGACGAGCTTGAGGGGATACCGAAAACCCAGGTGACGATGTTCCAGACGATCGCCCCCATCAAGGCGGCAAAGATCACCTGCGGCGTGACAATGGACGGGTCGATGATGCCGGTCCCCAGCGTTTCGGCGACATGCAGGCCGAAAAACAGGAAGGCGATGAAATTGAAGAACGCCGCCCACATGACGGCATATTGCGGCCGCAGGACGCGCGTCGAGACGATCGTGGCGATCGAATTGGCGGCATCGTGCAGACCGTTGAGAAAATCGAAGAACAGCGCGACGCCGATCAGGGCGACGAGCAGCGGAAAGGCGAGCGAAGCGTCCATCAGACGTTCTCGATCAGGATGCCGCTGATTTCGTTGACGACATCCTCGAACCTGTCGACCACCTTCTCGAGTTCGCCATAGATCTCGCTGCCAATGATGTAGCCCATCGGGTTGGACGTGCCGTGGCGGCGGAACAGGTCTTTCAGCCCTTCGTCGTGCAGCCGGTCGGAGCGCTCCTCAAGCCGGTTGACCTCCTCGGCAATCGCGGTCAGGCGCGGCACATTGGCGCCCATGCGGTCGAGCAGCGGGATGGCTTCCGCGATCAGCCGGGCGGCATCGATGATCAGAAAGCCCATTTCGCGCATGCCGGGATCAAAACTCTTCTGCTCGAACAGACGAATGGTCTTGACCGTCTTGTGCATCATGTCGATGGCATCATCCATCGACTGGATCAGGTCCTTGATGTCGCCGCGATCGAAAGGCGTGATGAAACTCAGGCGAACGGCAAGAAGAACATCGCGGGTGATCGCATCGGCCTGGTCTTCGAGTGCTACGATCCGGTCGCAATGGGCATCAAGGTCGCCCTCGCCGGCCAGCAGCGCCTTCAAAGCGTCGGCTGCACCGACGACGGTGCGCGAATGTGCCTCGAAAAGCTCGAAGAACTTGTCTTCGCGCGGCAGGAGCTTGCGAAACCAACCCAGCATTGTTCATCCACCTATCTTCGCGTTGTCACGAAACTGTCATAATCTGGCAGCCCTCATAGAGAAGACAGGGGAACGAGGAAAGCTTTTAAGGCCAGGGAACGGCGATTACCCACCGATTAGGGTAAACCAGCCGTCCTCATCGGTGGTTTCGACGCCCAGTTCGCGGGCCTTTTCGAGTTTCGAACCGGCGCCGGGGCCTGCGACCAGAAGGTCGGTCTTCTTCGAGACGGAGCCTGCAACCTTGGCGCCCAGCCGTTCGGCCATCGCCTTGGCCTCGTCGCGGGTCATCTTTTCCAGCGATCCGGTAAAGACGACGGTCTTTCCGGCGACCGGGCTCGAGCTTGCTACCGGCGCCTCGGCGTCCTGCGGCGTCACCTCGTCCAGCAGGCGCGACACAACATCCATGTTGCGCGGCTCCTTGAAGAACTCTACGATCGCCCGCGCAACGACATCACCGATGCCGTCGATCGTGTTGAGATCGCTCCAGGCCTCAGAAGTGATATCGCTGGCGGCTTTCATCGCATCGGCAAAAGCGGTGTAGCTGCCGTAGGAGCGGGCCAGAAGCTTTGCCGTGGTCTCGCCGACATGGCGAATGCCAAGCGCATAGATCAGGCGGTGCAAGGCCACCTGCCGGCGATCGTTGATCGCGTCATAGAGCTTGCGGACGCTGACCTTGCCGAAACCGTCGATATTTTCAAGCTTGGTCAGGGCCGATGCGCTCTGCCGCTTTTCCAGCGTGAAGATGTCGGGCGCGGTCTTGATCGATAGTGCCGGATCCTCCGCCTCGAAAAAGAAATCGATCTGCTTCGCCCCCAGCCCCTCGATGTCGAATGCGTTGCGCGAGACGAAATGCTTCAGGTGCTCGACCGCCTGCGCACGGCAGACGAAACCGCCGGTGCAGCGCGTCACCGAATCGAGTTTTCCCGTCTTTTCGTTGCGCTCGCGAACCGCATGGCTGCCGCAGACCGGGCAGATTTTTGGAAACGCATAACGCTCGGAACCCTCCGGGCGCTTTTCCATCACCACATCCAGCACCTGCGGGATGACATCCCCTGCCCGCTGGACGATGACGGTATCGCCGACGCGGATATCATGCTCCTCCTCGCGGATGCGCTCGCCGCCATTGCCGATGCCCTCGATGTAATCGGCATTGTGCAGCGTCGCATTGGTGACGACGACGCCGCCGACAGTGACCGGCGTCAGCCGCGCGACCGGCGTCAGCGCGCCGGTGCGGCCAACCTGGATTTCGATTTTTTCAACGGTGGTAAAGGCCTGTTCGGCCGGAAACTTGTGTGCCGTCGCCCAACGCGGCGAACGCGAGCGAAAACCCAGGCGCTGCTGCAGATCGAGCCGGTCGACCTTGTAGACGACACCATCGATATCGTAGTCGAGATCGGGACGTTTGAGGCCGATGCCGTTATAGTGTTCGAGAATGGCCTCGATCGAAGACAGCCGCTGCGTCAGCGGATTGACCGGGAAACCCCAGCGCTTGAAGACTTCGACCATGCCGGACTGCGTGTCCGCCGGCATGTCCGATATCTCGCCCCAGGCATAGGCGAAGAATTTCAGCTTGCGGCTGGCGGTAATCGCCGGATCGAGCTGCCGTAGAGAGCCGGCTGCGGTGTTGCGCGGGTTGACATAGGTCTGCTTGCCCTCGGCCAGCATCTGTTCGTTCAGCGCCAAAAAGTCGCTTTTGCCCATGTAGACCTCGCCGCGAACCTCAACGATGGCGGGCGCATCGGCCGGCAGGGTCTGTGGGATTTCCTTGATGGTGCGGATATTGGCGGTGACGTTCTCGCCCGTCGTGCCGTCGCCGCGTGTGGCGGCGCTGACGAGCCTGCCGTTTTCATAGCGCAGCGACATGGAGAGCCCGTCGATCTTCGGCTCGGCGGTAAAGGCGATGGAATTGTCCGGCAGCAGGCCGAGGAACCGGTAGACGCTGGAGATGAAATCGCTGACGTCCTCGTCGGAAAATACGTTGTCGAGCGACAGCATCGGACGCGCATGGGTGATCTGCTGGAAAATACCGGCCGGCGCCGCCCCGACCTTGCGCGACGGGCTGTCGGCGCGCACGAGTTCCGGAAACCGCGCCTCGATCTCCTCGTTGCGCCGCTTCAGCGCGTCATAATCGGCATCCGAAATCTCCGGCGCATCCTTGCCGTGATAGAGCGCGTCGTGATGGGCAAGCTCTTTCGCCAGCCGTTCCAACTCAGTTGCCGCATCTTCAAGCGTCAGATCTTCAACGGCAATGGATAAGGTCGACATGCTGGGACTCCTGATGTGGGAGTCGTTTTAGAGAATTTTCGAAGAATGGGAAGATATGAAACCCACCTCTCCTTGAGGCAGAGCTATCGCATATGGGCGAGCGGCTTACTCCCACTTCTCCCCAGCGGGGAGAAGGTGGCCCGCAGGGCCGGATGAGGGGGTGGGCCGCTCCGAGTTTGCCGAAACATCCCCCCTCATCGCCTCGCATACGCTCGGCTCTTCTCCCCGCTGGGGAGAAGAGGGAGACTGCGGCGGCGGTCTTCGATCCATCTGCGATAGCCCTGCCTCAAGGGGAAGGTAAATTTATACGTTGCCCGCCAGCAACCTCATCGCCGCCGCCCTCGCCTCGTCGGTGACCGAAGCACCGGCCAGCATGCGGGCGATTTCCTCCGTGCGGGCGCTGTCGTCCATGCGGGCGACGCGGGTGGCGATGGTTTCGGATTTTTCCGCCGACGGCCCCTTAGAGATCAAAAGATGCGTTGCGGCGCGCGCCGCCACCTGCGGGGCATGGGTGACAGACAGAACCTGGACGGTCTTCGACAACCGCTTGAGGCGCTGGCCGATGGCATCCGCCACAGCACCGCCGACGCCGGTGTCGATTTCGTCGAAGACGAGCGTCGGCGCCGAGCCGCGATCGGCGAGTGCCACTTTCAGGGCCAGAAGGAAACGCGACAGCTCGCCGCCGGACGCCACCTTCATGATCGGGCCGGGCCGCGTTCCGGGGTTGGTCTGGACATGGAATTCAACCACGTCGATGCCCTCGGCTGCCGCCGCGTCCGGATCGGAGGTGACTTCGGCCATGAAGCGGGCACGCTCGAGCTTCAGCGCCGGAAGTTCGGCCATCACGGCCGCAGACAAGGCCGTTGCGGTGTTGTGACGCTTCGTCGACAGCGCCATAGCAGCCGCATCGAAGGCACCCTTGGTCAGGCCCAGCTGCGTTTCCAGCTGTTTCAGTTTCTCTTCGCCCGCATCGAGATCGGCAAGATCGGAAATCATGCGGACGGCCAGCGCCGGCAGCGATGTCACCGGAACGGAATATTTGCGGGCAGCGGCGCGCAGCGCAAACAGCCGCTCCTCGACGCGCTCCAGCTCCTTCGGGTCATATTCGGTTTTCCTGAGGGCCGCCTCGACCGCCATCTGCGCATCCGAGAGCTGGTTGAGTGCTGCATCCAGAAGCTCCACCGTCTCTTCGAGCAGGCCCGGTGCTTCATGGCTCTTGCGCTCCAGCCTGCGCACCATCGAGGCAATCAGAGGGACCGGCGAGCCGTTGCCGTTCAAGAATTCGCTTGCTTCGTTGATATCGACGGCGATCCGCTCGGCCTTCATCATCCGCGAACGGCGCTCGGCAAGATCGTCTTCCTCGCCATCCTGCGGTGACAGAGCTTCCAGCTCCTCCACCGACGAACGCAGGTAATCGGCCTCGCGGGCAGCCGCTTCAACCTTGTCGCGGTGCTTCTTCAGTGTCCGCTCGGCATCCTTCCAGACGCGGTAGAGCCCAGCCACCGTCTGCGCCTCTTCGGCAAGACCGCCAAAGGCATCGAGAAGGGTGCGATGGGCGTGGGTATCGACAAGGGCGCGGTCGTCGTGCTGGCCGTGGATTTCGACCAGCAGCTGCCCTGCCTGACGCATCAGCTGCACGGAAACCGGCTGGTCGTTGACATAGGCCTTGGTGCGGCCATCGGCCGACTGCACCCGGCGGAAGATCAGGTCGCCGTCATCATCAATGCCGTTTTCGCGGACCAGAAGCCGGGCCGGATGGCCGATCCCGACATCGAAAACCGCCGTCACCTGCCCCTTGTCGCCACCGTGACGAACGAGTGAACCGTCGCCCCGGCCGCCCAGCGCCAGCGACAGACTATCGAGCAGGATGGATTTTCCGGCGCCGGTTTCGCCGGTCAGCACGGACAGGCCGGTATCGAAGGACAGATCAAGCCGTTCGATCAGGACGATATCGCGGATCGAAATCTGTGAAAGCATCCCGGTTCAAATCTCTTCGTCTTGGGTCCTGATTCTAAGGCGCGTCGCGATCGTTCAGTCCCGCTTCTTGCGCTTTAGGTCTTTGATTTTACGCATGTCGTTATCGCAAAACCGCTGCACACTTTTGCGCGACATGCTTTAGGCACCCGGAATTCTAGGCGCCGAGAAGCTGCTTGCCTGCGCGCGAAATCCACGAGTTGCCGTTTTCGCGCGGCTCCAGACCACCGGTCTGCAGGAGCTTGTAGCTGTCGGCATACCACTGGCTGTCCGGATAGTTGTGGCCGAGAACGGCTGCTGCGGTCTGCGCCTCGGTGGTGATACCCATGGCGAAATAGGTCTCGACCAGACGCGCCAGCGCCTCTTCGACCTGGTTGGTGTTCGGGTACTGCTCGACCACCGCGCGGAAGCGCGTGATCGCGGCGAGATATTCCTTGCGCTCGAGATAGTAGCGGCCGACCTGCATTTCCTTGCCGGCCAGCTGGTCCTTGGCAAAGCGCAGCTTGGCCTGTGCATCCTCGACATATTCGGAATCGGGATATTTGGTGATGACGGCCTGCATCGCCTCGATCGTCTTGAAGGCAGGCTTCTGGTCCTGCGTCACCGCCGGGATCTGCTTGGAATAGGCAAGACCGACGATGTACTGCGCATAGGCTGCGTCTTCGGATTCGGGATAGAGGTTCAGGTAGCGGCTCGCCCCGTTGATGGCGTCCTGATACTGGCCGTTGCGGTAATTGATAAACGAACGCATGACCAGCGCCTTGCGGGCATATTCGGAGAACGGATGCTGCTGGTCGATGGCGTCGAACTTGCGCGCCGCTTCCGTGGTCTTGCCGGCATTCAGGTTGGCAAGACCCTGATTGTAGAGCACTTCCGGCGGGTCCGTTTCGGCGGCCAGCTTGGTGATGTCGATGTCGGGATCGTTCTGGCAGGCGGTGACCAGGACGCTGGTCGCGCAAGCCGCAAGCGCAATGACAACAACACGTGCCATCTTCTTCAATTCAAACTGGCCTGCAATTACCATTCGTAAATCCCAACTCCCGCGCCGGTAAGAATACCGCCGCCTATGAACCGCGTTTTAGATCAAGATGCAACAAGACCGCAATGTCATGATGATTGATTAACGCAATTTTGTGGCAGTCTTATCATGAAAAAGCCGGTCAAAAGACCGGCTCTCCTCAAACATCAGACCAGATTTTCCTGTTCAGGAACAAATGGCTGCCCATTACGGGGCGCTGACCGCAATCACTTCGCGCGGCGCCGAGCGCTGGCGCTGTGTTGCAGTTTCGACGATTTCATAGGCTGTCGGATCGCTCATCAGCGCCTTCAGCGCATTGGCGTTCATCTTGTGACCACCGCGATAGGAACGATAGCAGCCGATGAACGGCGCGCCGGCCAGAGCCAGGTCCCCAACCGCGTCGAGCGTCTTGTGGCGAACGAACTCGTCCTTGTAGCGCAGGCCTTCCATATTGATGACCGTGTTGTCATCGGCGATGACAACCGAATTTTCAAGCGATGAACCCAGCCCACGGCCCGCAGCCCACATACGCTCGACATCCCGCATGAAGCCGAAGGTCCGGGCGCGCGACAATTCCGTCTTGAAGACCGACGGGGTGATGTCGCCCTTCCAGGCCTGGCGGCCGATCAGCGGGCAATCGAAATCGATCTCCACTTCAAAACGCATGCCGTCATAAGGCGTGAATTCCGACCAGGAGGCGCCCGATTCGATGCGGACCGGCTTGAGGATACGGATGTAGCGGCGCTTGGTAGCCAACGCCTTGATGCCGGTCTGCTCGATAGCCTCGATGAACGGCGCAGAGCTGCCATCCATGATCGGCATTTCGGCGCCGTGCACTTCGATCAGAAGATTGTCGAGGCCGAGCGCGTAGATCGCCGCCATCACATGCTCGATCGTGGCGATCGAGGTTGCCGGCGAAAACCCGAGGATGGTGCACAGATCGGTATTGCCGACCTGCGAGGAAACCGCCTTGAATTCGCTGATCGCCTGCTCGCCGACGACACGCTGGAAAACGATGCCGCTGTCTGCTTCCGCCGGATGAAAGGTGATTGCTACCTCGGCGCCAGAATGCACGCCCGTGCCGCTCAAAGTTACAGAGTGTGCAATCGTCGTCTGAAACCCAAGCAGTCCAATTCCCAGTCCCATGCTTCTCGCCTTCAAATGCTGCGTGGCGTTGCCGCCGAATGTCTCAAGGGGACGGAGCCGCGCGTTTTTCCAAAGCCGCAAGACACGCCGTCGGAAAGTGACGCTTCACGTCACCAACCGGTCCAACATGCAAGCCAGCGCGTTTAGAATCGCAATGCCGCCCCATCAGTCCCGATTGTGAAGATAATTGCAGTGGGCCGTCATTCCAAATCACTGTTTCTTTCGCTTTGTTACGCGGCTGACATACTTGGCTTAGATGTTGGAATAATTCACGAATTCATAAAAAATGCCCGGGCGCAAGCCCGGGCATTTCGGCAAGGAGGAAGGTGGGTGAAAAATCAGTTCGACTGCCGGCGCAGGAAAGCCGGGATTTCGAGCTGATCGTCTTCATGTGCACGCGGCTGCGAAACAGCGCGGGCACGGTCATCGAGGGGAGCAGCCCGGCGTGGCGCATAGAGGCTGGCTTCGGGCGACAGGGGACGGCGCTGCTGCGAGGCGGCGGCCGGCGCACCGGCAGTCATGTCGGCAGCGACATCGTGGGTCTCTTCTTCGCGGCGTCCGAGCGAATTGGTGATTCGCTTGAGCAGGCCCATCGGACCGCGTTCTTCATGGGCGACCGGCTGCGCGCGATGCTCGGCCTCAGCCTTCACCATCGGCGGAAAGTCTTCGACCCGCGGCATGCGGACCGGCTCGGCCTGCTGGCGGATCACCGGAGCAACGGGCTCCTGGCGAACCGGAGCCTGGGCAACCGGCTGCTGGTAAACAGGCGTTTCGACTGGACGCTGAACCGGAGCGGCGGCCTGGACGACAGGCTGCTGGACAGGAGCGGCACCGGCGAACAGCTTGCTCTGCGGGCGGAAATCGTCCTGGGCCTGCTGGACCGGGGCAGCAACCTCGCCACGCGGCATGGACAGGAACAGTTCACGCTCCAGTTCGGCTTCGCGGATGGCTGCTGCAATCGAATCGCTGGTCTGCTGGACCGGCTGTGCGGCAGGCTGCTGCTGGACGACGGGCTGCTGGGCAACAGGGGCCGGCTGCTGCTGAACGGCAACAGTCTGCTGGACAGGTGCCGCAGGGATCGCAATGGACGGACGGATGATCGGCCTGGCTGCTACCGGACGAAAGTCAGCGGAACGGCCGGCCACCTCCGCGGCCGTCCGATCGATACCCGTTGCCACAACCGAAACGCGGATGAGGCCTTCGAGTTCTTCGTCGAATGTCGCGCCGAGGATGATGTTGGCGTCCGGATCCACTTCTTCGCGGATACGGGTCGCAGCTTCATCGACTTCGAACAGTGTCAGGTCACGGCCGCCGGTGATCGAGATCAACAGGCCTTGAGCGCCCTTCATCGAGGTTTCGTCGAGCAGCGGGTTGGCGATCGCAGCTTCGGCAGCGGCCATTGCGCGGCCTTCGCCCGATGCTTCGCCGGTGCCCATCATGGCGCGGCCCATCTCGCGCATCACGGAGCGCACGTCCGCAAAGTCGAGGTTGATCAGGCCTTCCTTGACCATCAGGTCGGTGATGCAGGCAACGCCCGAATAGAGAACCTGGTCGGCCATCGCAAAGGCGTCGGCAAACGTGGTCTTGTCATTGGCGATCCGGAACAGATTCTGGTTCGGAATGACGATCAGGGTATCGACGGACTTCTGCAGTTCCTGGATACCCATGTCGGCGAGACGCATGCGGCGCTGGCCTTCGAAGTGGAACGGCTTGGTGACGACGCCGACCGTCAGGATGCCCTTGTTGCGGGCAGCCTGGGCAACGACCGGAGCAGCACCGGTACCGGTACCACCGCCCATGCCGGCGGTGACGAAGCACATATGCGTGCCATTCAGGTGATCGATGATCTCATCGATGCATTCTTCGGCAGCCGCGCGGCCGACTTCCGGCTGCGAACCGGCGCCCAGACCCTCGGTCACTGCAACACCCATCTGGATGATGCGCTCGGCCTTGGTCATGGTCAGCGCCTGGGCATCGGTATTGGCGACGACGAAATCGACGCCTTCGAGGCCTGCGGTGATCATGTTGTTGACAGCATTGCCGCCGCCGCCGCCGACACCGAAGACGGTGATGCGGGGCTTCAGCTCGGTGATATCCGGCTTTTGCAAGTTGATCGTCATTGTACCCGTTCCTTCCTGGTTTCTGGCCGCCTTGCCGAGCCGGCCAAATCACTAAATCCCGTATTGCATCCCGCCAGCGTCAGGCCGAGGGGATCAAAAGCTTTCCTTCAGCCATTGACCCATGCGGGCGATACGGCTGTTGTTTCCTGCAAGCGACGAAAGCAGACCGCCCTGCGCCGCATGTGTTTCCATGTCCGCGACCTGCGGATAGATCATCAGACCGACGGCCGTCGAAAAGGCCGGGCCCTTGGCTGCTGCCGGCAGTCCGGAGACCCCGAGCGGACGGCCGATGCGAACGTTGCGGGCGAGAATCCGGCGTGCCGATTCCGGCAGGCCGGTCAGTTGCGCAGCGCCGCCCGTCAAGACGACGCGCTTGCCGACGATCGGCGAGAAGCCGGAACGCTGAATGCGGTCGCGAATGAGTTCCAGTGTCTCCTCGATGCGGGCCCGCACGATGCGCGAGACAAGCGCGCGCGGCACATGCGTCGGCTGATCGCGGTCATCCTCGCCGATCGGCGGAACAGACACGATGTCGCGCTCGTCGGCGCTGTTGGGCAGCGCGGAACCGTGAACCACCTTCAGACGCTCCGCATCCTCGATGCGGGTGGACAGGCCGCGAGCAAGGTCTGTCGTGACGTGGTGGCCACCGAGGCTGATCGCATCGGCATGAACCAGCTTGCCCTCGGCAAAGACCGAGATCGTCGTCGTGCCGCCGCCCATGTCGATGGCAGCGCAACCGAGTTCGACTTCGTCATCGACGAGTGCTGCAAGTCCGCTTGCATAGGGTGTCGCGACGATGCCTTCGACCGACAGGTGGGCGCGGTTGATGCAGAGTTCGAGGTTCTTCAGCGCGGCGCGCTCCGCCGTCAGCACGTGCATGTCGACGCCAAGCGCATCGCCGAACATTGCCAGCGGATCGCGGATACCGCGCTCGCCGTCGAGCGAGAAGCCGGTCGGCAGCGAATGCAGGATGACGCGGTCCTGGCGCAGCGACTGCTGGCCGGCGGCAGCCAAAACCTTCTTCAGGTCGGCGGCATCGACTTCCTGGCCGCCGAGATCGATGGAGGCGGTGTAGATGTCGCTCTGCAGGCGGCCGGCGGAAATATTGACGATCAGGCTGTCGATGGTCAGCCCGGCCATGCGCTCGGCCGCATCGACCGCGAGACGCACAACGCTTTCGGCGGCGTCGAGATCAGCGATCACGCCGTTCTTCATGCCGCGCGACTTGTGATGACCGATACCGATGATCTCGATCGAATGGGTGCGGCCCGGCAGGATCTGGCTTTCGGCACGCGGCGTCAGCCGGCCGATCATGCAGACCACCTTGGTCGAGCCGATATCGAGCACGGAAACGACATGCGACCGCTTGGAAGAAAGCGGCTTCAGACGCGGCAGCCCAAAATTCGAGGAGCCGAAGATGCTCATATACGGCTTTCCTTTTCCTGCTTCTTCAACATCTTCGTGCGGGCTTCCAGAACAGTCTGACGGCGGGCTGCGGCTTCCGGGGTCAACTGGATCGTCGTGCGGTCCTCCAGCCTCAGATCGACCGCAGCGATGTCGCGTTCGAGCAATTGCTGCCCCTCTTCCATCGTCGAGAGCACCTGCATGGCGCGCTCCAGATCGTGCTCGGGCAGCTTGATATTGATGCCGTTGTCCAGGATCAGATCCCAGCGGCGGCCGGCAACGCGGACATAGGCTTTGACGCGCTTGCTGATTTCCGGCCATTGCTCGAACCGCGCATAGAATGCGGCGGCCGTGGTTTCGGCATCGCGGCCGACGAACAGCGGCAGTTCGGAAAACTTGTTGTCGCGTAGCGGTGCAATCACGCTGCCGCTCGCCTCGATCAGCGAAAGATCGGAGCCGTGCTGCCAGATGCCGAACGCCTTGCGCTCCTTGAGGTTCACCTCGATCGTGCCCGGATAGACCTTGCGCACGGCAACGTCCTCGACCCAGGGCATTTCGCTGATCAGCTTGCGCGCCACGCCGATGTCGAGGGCAACCAGCGAGGTCGCACCATCAAGACCGAGCTGCTGCAGGATGTCGATTTCCGAGGTCTGGTCATTGCCGGACACCTTGACGTCCTCGATCGCGAAACCGGCGGCCGTCGTGGTCGTCTGGGCGAAATCCTGGCTATGGCCGCCGAGCGACATGCCGTAGAAACCGGTCGTGGCGAAAAACGCCAAGGCGGACACAGTGCCGGTGTACGGCGCAAAGTGGATGCGGCCCGTCCCGAGGCTGACGAGGAAACGCACGACACGACGCAGCGGCCGCGGCAGAACGCGCTGACCATCAAGATCAGCCGCCTCCAGCGGAGCCCGTCCTCTTCCTGCCTTCCTGCCCTTCAACGCAAACACGACGCGTCCTCCACGATCCACTTGAGGAATTCACCAAACGTATGGCCTGCATGAACAGCCATTTCAGGGACCAGAGAGGTTGGAGTCATTCCGGGCTGGGTATTGACCTCCAGCCAGATAAGCTCCCCTTCTGCAGAGAAACGGTCGTCAAAGCGGAAGTCGGAGCGGCTTACGCCGCGGCATCCAATCGCCTGATGCGCCATGACTGATAGTGTTTGTATTTTTTGGTAAATATTCGGTAAAATATCCGCCGGGATGACGTGTTTTGAACCGCCTTTCACATACTTTGAATCGTAATCGTAGAAGGCGTGTCCCTGCGGTATCACTTCGGTGACGCCAAGGGCCGTGTCGCCCATGACGCCGCAGGTGAACTCGCGGCCATAGACATAGCGCTCCACCATCACCCGGTCGCCATAGCGCCACTCGCTGGAGGTGACGATCTGCGGCGGATGCGACTGGTCTTCCTTGACCATCACCACGCCGAAGCTGGAGCCTTCACGCACCGGCTTGACCACATAGGGCGGCTTCATCGGATGATCAGAGCCGAAATCATGGCGATCCATGACGCGCGCCTCGGCAACCGGAACACCGGCAGCGCTGGCGACAAGCTTGGCCTGCGCCTTGTCCATCGCCAGCGCCGAGGCAAGAACACCGGAATGCGTATAGGGTATCTGAAGATATTCGAGGATGCCCTGGATCGTGCCGTCCTCACCGAAGGGGCCATGCAAGGCGTTGAACGCAACATCCGGACGCAGATCAGCAAGAACGGACGCAACATTGCGATCGACGTCGATTCGGGTGACGCGGTAACCCTCGGCCTCCAGCGCATCGGCGCACGCAGTCCCGGACGACAGGCTGACAGGCCGCTCCGAAGAAAATCCGCCCATCAGGACAGCTACATGCTTACCGCTCATAAAAACCCCCGACATTACGCCAGCCTTACAAATCGCTGCTTGCGCCTAGCTTGTTCACGCCGCGAGTCGCGTCCTTCAGGCACAGCCCCACTAGAGCGGCATTATGGTTAATGAACCGTTTACTTTGGTTAACCCTATCCAGGAGGCGGGTAAATTATTTCGCGCCGACTCGCATCGGCGCTTCGATTCATCGCTTAGAATCAGAGCGTTAATGGCGATGCAAGAGAAAAGGCCGGCAAGAGCACCGAAAAAAATGAGGGCCCCGCAGCGGTTTGCGCGGGACCCTTCATACGCGAGTTATGGCAGATGGCAGCGTTTCAGCCGTCTTCGCCGACAACCTTCCAGATGATGCCACCAAGGACAGCGCCGGCAAGCGGGGCGAGCCAGAACAGCCACAGCTGCTGCAATGCCCAGCCGCCGACGAACAGCGCCTGGCCGGTCGAACGGGCCGGATTGACGGATGTGTTGGTGACCGGAATGGAGATCAGATGGATCAGCGTCAGGGCCAGACCGATGGCAATCGGGGCAAAGCCGGCGGGTACGCGGCCGCTGGTGGCGCCCAGGATGATGAAGATGAAGAAGCCGGTCAAAAGCACCTCGATGACCAGCGCCGAAACCAGCGAGTAACCGCCCGGCGAATGTTCGCCATAACCGTTTGCAGCAAAGCCGCCAAGCTGGAAATCAGCCTTGCCGCTGGCAACCAGATAAAGGGCTGCGGCCGCAACGATCGCGCCAGCCACCTGGGCAATGATAAAGCCGACAAGCGAGGAGGCCGGAAACTTGCCGGCAACCGTCAGCCCCACCGACACGGCCGGATTGAAGTGCCCGCCCGAAATGCCGCCGACCGCATAGGCCATCGTCAGCACGGTCAGGCCGAAGGCAAACGCAACCCCGAGCAGGCCGATGCCGACTTCCGGAAACGCGGCCGCGAGAACCGCGCTGCCGCAGCCGCCGAACACAAGCCAGAATGTTCCTAAAAATTCCGCAGAAAGCTTCTTGAACATGGTTTCCCCTTCAAACGGAGCAAATGCCCCTAAAGTGCCTGATGCGCGCGCCTCCATCAGCCCCCTGAAGGAAACGCATGCGATCCCAGCCTGTTTGCCGCACCCGGTTGCCGAGCACACAACCTAAGATTTGCGACAATTCGATTCTGGTCAAGGATGGTGTATGAAGAGAACCGCTCCGGGCGCATTTTTGATCACCTCGGTGAAAATCGAAGCATTCGACAGGGCGACACTTTCGCGACGAGACACCCCGGAAATCTTGCCGATAGTTGCGTTTGAAGGGTTTTATTGCCGGTTCGTCTGCGCTAAAGCCGGGCGGCTGCCTCCCAAGACGGCATAACATTCCCAATACGGACACATGACAATGAGCGACACACTCTCCAGGTTGTCGCCGGCGGCAGAGCCGTTGAACAAGGGCACGCTCAATTCGCCAGCCCGCGTTCTTCTGGCAAGCCTCGTCGGCACGACCATCGAATTCTTTGATTTCTACGTCTACGCCACCGCTGCCGTGCTGGTGTTTCCGACGCTGTTCTTCCCCAACACCGATCCGACGACGGCGCTTCTGGCCTCCTTCGCAACCTTCTCGATCGCCTTTTTCGCCCGCCCGCTCGGCGCCGTCGTCTTCGGCCATTTCGGCGACCGTGTCGGCCGCAAGACAACGCTGGTGGCAGCTTTGCTGACCATGGGCATCTCGACCGTCATCATCGGCCTGCTTCCGTCCTATGAGCAGATCGGCGTGATCGCGCCGCTTCTCCTCGCACTGTGCCGCTTCGGCCAGGGTTTCGGGCTTGGCGGCGAATGGGGCGGCGCCGTCCTGCTTGCCACGGAAAACGCGCCGGAAGGCAAGCGCAGCTGGTACGGCATGTTCCCGCAGCTCGGCGCACCGATCGGTCTGTTCCTGTCTTCGGGCGCCTTCTGGCTCCTGCTACACCTGATGTCCCAGGAGCAACTGCTCAGCTGGGGCTGGCGTATTCCCTTCATCGCTTCGATCGTGCTGATTGCCGTCGGCCTCTGGGTGCGCCTGTCGATCACCGAAACGCCGGCGTTCCAGAACGCCATCGACAGCCAGGAACGCGTCGAGGTTCCGGTGATGGAACTGTTCCGCAACCACAAGCGTAGCCTCGTTCTCGGCACTTTCGTGGCGCTGGCGACCTTCGTCTTGTTCTACATCGGCTCGGCCTATCTCCTCTCCTACAACGTCAAGGTCCTGAAGATCCCGTTCCTCGATGCGCTGGAAATCCAGATCGTCGGCTCCATCCTGTTCGGCATCTTCATCCCGGTCGCCGGCAAGCTGGCCGAACGTTTCGGCCGTCGCGAAGTGCTGATCGCAACGACAGTCCTGATCGGCCTCTTCTCGTTCTTCCTGCCGGGTCTCATGACATCCGGCGAAAGCGGCATCTTCGTCTTCGTGATTTTCGCGATGGGCCTGATGGGCATGACCTACGGCCTGATCGGAACGGCGCTCGCAGCCCCCTTCCCGACCAATGTCCGCTATACAGGCTCGTCGATCACCTTCAACTTCGCCGGTATTTTCGGTGCCTCGCTGGCGCCCTATATCGCCACCTGGCTGCAGGCAAACTACGGCATGACCTATGTCGGCTACTATCTCGGCGTCGCCGCCGTGATCACGCTGGCGTGCATCCTGCTTTCGGGCAGGGACGAAGTCTGAGGCGACATCAGGCGATGACAAATGAAAGGCCGCCGGCTCTCGTGAACCGGCGGCCTTATATGTTCCGAGCGCTTCGTATGCCTTGCGCCTATTCGCCGGGATGCAGATGACGATAGCGTGCCTCCCGCCATTCGCCGATCCATATAGCACCCCACACCGTTGCGCCGATCGCGACGGGAAGAAGGTAGAGATAGAAGGCCGTGGCAAAGGTCATGGCTGCAGCTTTCCAAGAATACGCCTTGCTGCAAAATGTAAGGCGAGCGCGGTCAAAAGCCAAGTGGCCGTCGAAAATGCAAGAGGCATGGACAGCGCAATAGCGATCTGGCCATTCGCCAGCGACACCGTCGGCGCAATGAAACCCGCTGCGATGCAGGCCGTGGAAAGCCGATCGACCGAGCTCTCAGAGAGCTTGACGCGCTCGTTCGCCACTAGAATGCGCTTCCTCTCTTCCGTGGAGAGAAGCCGATCCGCCGTCAAGCCGTCAGTTCGCCCAGAAATTCCTTGACCTCGTAGCCCGGCATGAACGTGCCGATGCGCTTGATTTCCCATTCGAGCGAAATGCCGCAGGTTTCAAACACGCGCTGGCGCACGGTTTCGCCGAGATATTCGAGTTCGTAGCCGCTCGCCTGCCCCGTATTGATCATGAAATTGCAGTGCATCGGCGACATCTGCGCGCCGCCGATCATCAAACCGCGGCAGCCGGCCTCATCGATGAGTTTCCAGGCAGAATGACCTTCCGGGTTCTTGAAGGTCGAACCGCCGGTCTTTTCGCGGATCGGCTGCACCGTCTCGCGATGCTGGCGCACCGCATCCATGTCGGCGCGGATCTTCGCCTTGTCTTCGGGGTAGCCTTCGAAAACGGCATGGGTGAAGATCAAGTCCTTCGACGCCGACGAATGGCGATAGCTGTAGCCCATGTCGGCATTGGAGAGCACGTGGCGGTTGCCCTTGCGATCGACCGCATGGACCTCGACGACGCGTTCGCGCGTCTCTCCGCCATTGGCGCCGGCGTTCATGCGCAGCGCACCGCCGATTGAGCCGGGAATGCCGTAGTAGAATGCGAAGCCGCCGATACCGTGGTCGAGCGTCATTGCCGCCAGATTCTTGTCCGGGCAGATTGCCCCGGCCTTGACGCGCGTTTCGGAGACGAGCTCGACATCGCCAAAACCCTTGGCCGACAGCCGGATGACGACACCCGGTATACCGCCGTCGCGGACCAGAAGGTTCGAACCGACGCCTGCGACCATGACGGGCACTTCGGCGGGCAACAGCTTCAGGAAAGTGACGAGATCGTCGGCGTCATGCGGCTGGAACATCAGCTCGGCAAGGCCGCCGGCGCGAAACCATGTAACACGATCCATCGGCGCATCCGGTGTCAGACGGCCACGCAATTCCTTGACGCTATCCCCCAGAGAGGCCAGCAGCTTTTCTCCATGTACCTGTTTCATGCGGAATTTCCTGAAATGCCTGCGAGTTCCTTCGGGAGTGCGGCAGCCCAGTAGGTGATGCTGCCAGCCCCCAAGAGAACCACAAAGTCACCCGGTTGCGCAATGGCGGAGACGATCGGCGCGATCGCTTCCGGGCCTTCGATGAAGCGCGCGTCGCGGTGGCCGCCGGCCTTGATGCGGGAGATGAGTTCCTGCGAATTGATGCCCTCGATCGGTTCCTCGCCGGCCGAATAGACCGGCGCAAGAAGGATCGTGTCGGCCTCGTTGAAGCAGGCGGCAAAATCCTCGAACAGGCTATGAAGACGCGAGAACCGGTGCGGTTGGTGCACGGCGATGACACGGCCCTGGCAGGCTTCGCGCGCGGCCTTCAGCACAGCCTTGATCTCGACGGGGTGATGACCGTAGTCATCGTAGACGCGGACACCGTTCCATTCACCGGTGAAGGTGAAGCGGCGCTTGACGCCGGCAAAGGCGGCCAGTCCCTTGGCGATATCCTCCGGCGAAATACCGAGGCGCTGGGCAACCGCAATGGCAGCAGTGGCGTTCGAGACGTTATGGCGGCCCGGCATCGGCAGGCGCAGATCCTGCATCTGGATCACCTTGCCGGTGCGGCGGCGGCGGATTTCGACGTCGAATACCGAGGTGGCGCCGTCCATGCGGATATTGGAATAACGCACATCGGCCTGCGGGTTTTCACCATAGGTGATGACCTTGCGGTCCTCGATCTTCGAAACCATGGTCTGCACTTCGGGATGATCGAGGCACATGACGCCGAAGCCGTAGAACGGAACATTCTCGACGAACTGCCGGAAGGCGGCGCGCACGGCATCGAAATTGCCGTAGTGATCGAGATGCTCCGGATCGATATTGGTGACGACGGCAACGTCGGCAGGCAGCTTCAGGAAGGTACCGTCGGATTCGTCGGCCTCCACCACCATCCACTCGCCCTCGCCCATGCGGGCGTTGGTGCCATAGGCATTGATGATGCCGCCATTGATGACGGTCGGGTCGAGCCCGCCGGCTTCGAGCAGCGTCGCAACCATCGAGGTCGTGGTGGTCTTGCCGTGCGTACCGCCGATGGCGATCGCATTGCGGAAGCGCATGAGTTCGGCAAGCATTTCAGCCCGGCGGACCACCGGCAAAAGCTTTTCGCGCGCGGCGATCAGTTCCGGATTGCTCTTCTTGATAGCAGTCGAAACGACAACGACTTCGGCCTCGCCGATATTCTCGGCCTTGTGGCCGACGAAGACCTCGATGCCCTTGTCACGCAGACGCTGGACGTTTGCGCTATCCGACTGGTCGGAGCCCTGAACCTTGTGGCCGAGATTGTGCAGCACCTCGGCGATACCACTCATGCCGATACCACCGATACCGATGAAATGAACCCGGCCGATTGTCTGCGGCATCTTCATGAGCGTGTTTCCTTGAACTGTGCAATCGTAGAACCGTTGGCAATAGCTTCAACCATGGCGGCAAGCAAGCGGGCCGCATCGGGTTTACCGGCCTGTTTGGCGCTGGCTGCCATGTTCGCCAGCTTGGCGGGATTGTTCATCGCCTCGGTCAGGATCTTGCTCAGCTTCTCGGTGGAAAGCTCGGCCTGAACGATCACCTTGGCGCCGCCGGTTGCCGCCAGTGCCGCCGCATTCGCCGCCTGATCATGATCGAGCGCGTAGGGATACGGCACCAGGATCGCCGGCCGGCCGATGACTGCGATCTCGGAGACCGTCGAGGCACCCGAGCGGCAGATGACCAGATGGGCCTTGGCAATGCGGTCGGCCATGTCGGAGAAGAAGGGGGCGATATCCGCACTCATCTCGAGCTTGGCGACACAGCCTTCGACCATCGGCATGTCTTCGGCACGCGCCTGCTGCGTCACCCTCAAGCGCTGCCTCAAGTCGTCATCGAGCAGGCTGATCGCGGTCGGCACGGTTTTGGAGAAATACTGGGCACCCTGGCTGCCGCCGAAGACAACGAGACGGAACTCCTCGCCTTCGCCGGAGGGCTGGTAAGCGATCTTGGCCGCCTCCAGCACGGCCGGGCGGACGGGATTACCCGTGGTCACCGTCTTTGCCGCATAGGGGCCACCGGTTTCGGGCAGAAACCCGCCGGCGATTGCCCGGACGCGCTTGGCCAGCGCCTTGTTGGCACGGCCCATGACGGCGTTCTGCTCATGGATCATCGACGGAATGCCCATGCCGGTTGCAGCCAGCAACGGCGGGACTGTCGGATAACCACCGAAGCCGACGACGACCTTCGGCCGGACTTTTGCCATCAGGCGGCGGGCGATGCGGATACCGGACCAGAGCGTCCACAGGGACGAAGCGACTTTCAACGGGTTCTTCGAACCGATCGTCGCAGAAGGCACGACATGGATCTCATCGGCCGGAAATTTTCCGGCAAAGCGCTCGGCACGGCTGTCGGTTACCAGATGGATGGAATAGCCGAGCGCCTTCAATTCGTGCGCCAGCGCTTCTGCCGGAAACAGATGGCCGCCGGTACCACCGGCGGCGAGCATGATAATGCCTTTGGTCATGTTCAGTCCTTATTCCACCGGCCTATTCGGCCGGAACGCCCATGCCGGAGCGAAACAGGCTACGCTCGACAGCGCGCTTTTCCGGACGATGGCGGGTCAACGCCAGGATGAATCCCGCCGTCACGCAGATCGCCACCATGGACGAACCGCCGTAGGAGATCAACGGCAGGGTCATGCCCTTGGCCGGCAGCAACTGCAGATTGACGCCGATATTGATCATCGACTGGATGCCGATCTGCAGCACCAGGCCTGCAACGGCGAAACGGGTGAAATCATTGCGCTCGCGAAACGCGTGGCTGAGGCCGCGCATGACGAGGAAGGCAAAGATCAGCACGATCGCCATGCAGAAGACGATGCCGAATTCTTCCGCTGCGACCGAAAAGATGAAGTCGGTGTGGCTGTCCGGAATGATCCGCTTGACGACGCCTTCGCCGGGTCCCTGGCCGAACCAGTCGCCGCGGATGATGGCCTGCAGGGCGGTGTCCACCTGGAACGTGTCGCCTTCGCCGGTCATGAACCGGTCGATACGGCCAGCCACGTGCGGCAGCACGGTGTAGGCCACCACCAGACCGCCAACGGCGGAGCCGCCGAGCACGACGATCCAGAGCCATGGCATGCCGGCCATGAAGAACATGCCGCCCCAGACGGCAGTGGTCAAAATCGTCTGCCCGAGGTCAGGCTGGGCCACCAGCAGCGCCGCGACAATACCGAACAAAAGGATGGCGAACAGGTTTCCGGGAATTTCCGGCTGGCGGGCATGCTCGGAAAACAGCCATGCGCAAACGACGACGAAGGCCGGCTTCATGAATTCCGACGGCTGCACCGACAATCCAGCCAGCGAAATCCAGCGGCGCGATCCCTTGACCTCCGCGCCGAAGAACAGCGCCAGAACCATCATGGCGAGCGACGCCAGAAGCAGGATCATCGCGGTGCGGCGCACCTGCCGCGGCGTCAGGAAAGAGATGCCGATCATCACCGCGAGCGACGGCAGCAGGAAGGCCGCATGGCGCTTGACGAAATGGAAGCTGTCAAGATTGAGCCTCTCGGCCACCGCCGGGCTTGCCGCGAAGGACAGCATGAAACCGATGCCCATCAACAGAATGAAGGTCGCCAGGAAGAACCTGTCGATCGTCCAGAACCAGTCGGCCACGGGGCCACGTTCGGCTCGGCTTACCATTTCTTCGTCCCCTTCAACGGCGCGTCCGGCGCCAATCTCTCAAAGTCAGGGCCACCGGCCCTCATATCAGCATCGTCATGCCGTCGATCGCCGCGACATGGCTGACGAAGGCATCGCCCCTCACCTCAAAGTTCTTGTACTGGTCGAAGCTTGCGCAAGCCGGAGACAACATCACGGCGGAGAGAGCAGATGTATCCTTTGCCGCGTCGGCGGCGGCATGGGCAACGGCCCGCTCCAGCGTTCCGGAAATCTCGAAAGGAACCGCTTCCCCAAGGGTCGCCGCAAAGGCCGGTGCGGCCTCGCCGATCAGATAGGCCTTGGCGATCTTTTGAAAGAACGGCGACAGCGTGGCGATGCCGCCCTCCTTGGGCAGACCGCCGGCAATCCAGTAAATCCGCTCATAGCTCGACAGCGCAGGCGCTGCCGCATCGGCATTGGTTGCCTTGCTGTCGTTGACGAAGACGACGTCGCCCTTGCGGCCGACCGGCTGCATCCGGTGCTTCAAGCCGGGAAAGGAGGCCAGTCCGGCAAGGATTTCGCGCTCGGAGACACCGACGGACAGGCAGGCTGCAATCGCCGCCGCCGCATTCTGGGCATTGTGGTTGCCCCGCAAGGTCGCGATACCGTCGAGATCGGCGACAACGGCCGCCAAACCGCCTTCGGCGCGCATGACGCGCGTCCCATCCGCATAAAGTCCTTCGCCGAGCGGGCGATGGCGGGCGATACGGATGACGCGGCGCCCGGAAAGCGCTGCCCGGTCGGCAATCGCTTCGGTGTAGACGTCATCGACGCCGACGATCGCCGTGTCGCTGCCTGCGATCAATCGCTCCTTGATTTCGGCATAGCGTTCCATGCTGCCGTGCCGGTCGAGATGATCGGGCGTCAGGTTGAGCAGGATGCCGGCGGACGGATTGATCGTCGGAGCCAGATCGATCTGGTAGGACGAGCATTCGACGACGTAGAACCGGCCGGCCGCCGGCGGATCGAGCGTCATCACCGCTGTGCCGATATTGCCACCGAGTTGCGTGTCGCGGCCGCTGGATTTCAGGATATGGGCGATCAGCGCCGTGGTGGTCGATTTGCCGTTGGTGCCGGTGATGGCGATAAACGGGCAATCCGGGGCGTGAACGCGACGCTCGCGCACGAACAGCTCGACATCGCCGATGATCTCGACACCGGCGGCATGGGCGAGATCAACGGTCCAATGCGGCTTCGGATGTGTCAGCGGAACGCCGGGTGACAGGACGAAGGCGGAGAAATCCGTCCAGTCCGATTGATGGAGATCGCCGGTACCGATCCCTTCGGCAGCCGCCTTGGCAACGCTGTCGGGATTGTCGTCCCAGGCCGTGACCAGCGCGCCACCGGCAACCAGCGCCTGCGCAGTCGCAAGCCCCGATCCGCCGAGCCCGAAAAGAGCGACCTTCTTGCCGCGGAATGTGGTGACCGGGATCATCGTCTCCTACCGCAGCTTCAGGGTCGAGAGGCCGACCATGGCGAGGATGACGGCGATGATCCAGAAACGGATAACCACCTGGCTTTCGGTCCAGCCGAGCTTTTCGAAATGGTGATGGATCGGCGCCATCAGGAAGACGCGCTTGCCGGTGCGCTTGAACCAGAACACCTGAATGATCACCGACAAGGTTTCCATGACGAACAGGCCACCGATGATGATCATGACGATCTCGTGCTTGGTGGCGACGGCGACGGTACCGATCAGACCGCCAAGCGCCAACGAACCGGTGTCCCCCATGAAGATGGCCGCAGGAGGCGCGTTGAACCACAGGAAACCAAGCCCGGCTCCGATGACCGCTCCGAGAATGACGGCGAGCTCACCCGTGCCCGGCACGAAATGGATCTGCAGGTAGTTTGCAAACACCGCATTGCCGGCGAGATAGGCGATGACGCCGAAGGAGGCAGCCGCGATCATCACCGGCACGATGGCAAGTCCGTCGAGACCGTCCGTCAGGTTCACCGCATTGCCGGCGCCGACGATGACGAAACCGCCGAACAGGATGAAGAAATAGCCGAGATTGAGGGTGAAGTCCTTGAGGAACGGGAAGGTCAGCGAAGAACCGAAGGTGGATCCCGCCACGCCTGCCGAAAGCGCCGAGCGCATCATGAAGAAGACGGCGATGGCAGCAATCAGGAATTCGAGGCCAAGGCGTGCCTTGCCGGAAAAGCCCTTGTCAGACTGTTTCGTCACCTTCAGATAGTCGTCGTAAAAGCCGATGGCGCCGAAGCCGAGCGTCACAAGCAGGGTCGAAACGACGTAGACGCTGGAGAGATCAGCCCAGAGCAGCGAACTGCCGACGATGCCGGCCAGGATCATCAGGCCGCCCATGGTCGGCGTACCCGCCTTCTTGAAATGGGTCTGCGGTCCATCGGCACGGATCGGCTGGCCGCGGCCCTGCCGCACGCGCAGCGACGAGATCATCCGCGGTCCGAACAGGAAAACGATCAATGCCGAGGTGAACAGGGCGGCGCCGGTACGGAACGTGATGTACCGGAACAGGTTGAAGAATTGAAAATGGTCCGCCAGTTCGACAAGCCAGATGAGCATGAGGGACCTTTCCCCAAAGGTTCGTTGCAGATTCCATCGATCAGAATCACCTGATGCAAGGATAACTGCGTCGTATCAAAAGTGTCAGCATGGAACAGCGGCCAAGAAAGCCTTGTCCTGCCTTTATTCAGCCTGATCCACGCCCAAATGGGCCGGGTAGAGCTCAAGAAGAGCCGAAACGATCCTGCCGCAGCCGGTGCCCTTCGACGATTTGACCATCACCACATCCCCGGCAGCGATCGACCCAAGCGCAAATTCCTTCAGTTCATCGACCGTCCCGCGATATTCGACGCGCGTGCCGTCAGGCAGCGCATCGCGCAGATGCGCCATTTCCGGACCGGCAAGCCAGATATCGGTGATGCCGGCCTCGACCAGCGGAGCGGCCAGTGCGGCATGGACGGCGCCAGCGGATTCGCCCATTTCCAGCATGTCGCCGAGGATGGCGATCCGGCGCCCGCCCTCCGGCAGGTCCGTATCTTTCAGAAGCGAGATCGCAGCCCGCATGGAAGCCGGGTTGGCGTTGTAGCTTTCGTCGATCAGCACGAAGGTTCCTGACGCGATCGCCAGGCGATGGCGCGCGCCGCGCCCCTTTTCGGGCTGAAGCGTTGCGAGCGCCACAAGGGCCCCATCCATATCCGCGCCGAAAAGCTTCACGGCGCCGAGTGCAGCCAGTGCATTTTCAGCGATGTGGCGCCCGGGCGCGCCCATCTGGATTTCCAGCGTCTTGCCGTCGAGGGCTGCCCACAGCACTCCGCCTTCGGAACTACCTGCATATTCGACCATGCGGAAATCGGCCTTGGCGCTGCTGCCAAAGCTGTGAACATGGGAAATGCCAAGCGCATGTGCGGCTTTCTCCAGCACAGCGAACTGCGCGTTGTCGCGATTGAGGATCACGTGGCCATCATCGACGAGACCTTCCATGATCTCGGCCTTGGCCTCGGCGATTTCCCCCAGATCCTTGAAATTGCCGAGATGAGCGGCAGCGATCGTGGTGATGATCGCCACATGCGGACGCACCATCCTGACCAGCGGCCGGATTTCGTCGGCGTGATTCATGCCGATTTCGAAAATGCCGAAATCGGTGTTCTCCGGCATGCGCGACAGGGTCAACGGCACGCCCCAGTGATTGTTGAACGACGCAACGGACGCATGCACCCGGCCGGAAGGTTCCAGCATATGTCGCAGCATCTCCTTGGTCGTCGTCTTGCCGACCGACCCGGTGACGGCAATGATCCTGGCGGCACTGCGGTCGCGCGCGGCACAGCCGAGCCGCACCATCGCATCCAGAACGTCGTCGACGACGATCATCGGCGCGTTCAGCCGCCCGAGCGCGGGCAGCTTGGCTTCGCTGACGACCAGAAGCGCTGCACCGTTGGCCATCGCAATGCCGGCATAATCATGGCCGTCGACACGGTCGCCCTTGATGGCGAAGAAGGCCTCGCCCTTGCCAAGGGAACGGCTGTCGATGGAAATGCCGGTGATGCCCTCGGGCAGATTGCCCATCGGGCGGCCATGCATGGCCGCCATCAGGTCGCTTGTGGTCCACAGAAAGCTCAAATCAATGACCTCCCAATGCCTTGCGCAGTTCGGCGTGATCGGAGAACGGTAAAGTGACGGAACCGACGGTCTGCCCCTCCTCATGCCCCTTGCCGGCGACGATCAGCGTGTCGCCCGATGTCAGCATGTCGACGGCAGCCTTGATCGCCTCGGCACGGTCGCCGATTTCGGTCGCGCCCTTGGCGGCAGCCATGATTTCGCTGCGAATGACTTCCGGTACTTCCGAGCGTGGATTGTCGTCGGTGACGATCACCACATCGGCCAGCCGCGTGGCGATCTCGCCCATGATCGGGCGCTTGCCCTTGTCGCGGTCACCGCCGCAGCCGAAGACCACGATGATGCGCCCGGTGGTAAAAGGGCGAACCGAGGTCAGCACGTTTTCCAGCGCATCCGGCTTGTGGGCGTAATCGACATAGGCGAGCGCGCCTTCCTTGGTATGCCCGACCAGTTCGAGACGGCCAGACGCACCCTGCAGCTTTTCAAGTGCTGCCATCGTCGCCCGGGCACTGACCCCGGTCGACATCGCCAGGCCGGCCGCGACCAGTGCGTTCGATATCTGGAAGTCGCCGGCGAGCGGCACATGCACTTCGAAAATCTCGTCGCCGACATGGATCTCGGCGATCTGCTTGTGGCGGAAATGCTCGACGCGCTTGAGCGACAGGTAGTCTCCCTTGCGTCCGACGGTCAGGACCTCGTGGCCGCCGGCCTTGGCGGCGGCAATCGCCTGCGCCGACCAGGGGTCATCGGAGAAAATCACCGCCGGCGCCCCCTTGGGCAGCACGCCGTCGAACAGCCGCATCTTGGCGGCCATGTAGTCCTCGACGGTCGGGTGATAGTCCATGTGGTCGCGGCCAAGATTGGTAAAGCCGGCGGCGGCCAGGCGAACGCCATCGAGGCGGTTCTGATCCAGCCCATGGCTGGAGGCTTCCATCGCCGCATGGGTGACGCCGGCATCGGCGAGTTCGGCAAGAAGCTTGTGCAAGGACACCGGATCGGGTGTCGTCAGCGATCCATAGTCGTTGCGGCCGGGCGCAATCACCCCTGTCGTACCGATCATCGCGGCGGCAAAACCGGCATGCGCCCAGATCTGGCGGGCAAAGGAGGCGACCGACGTCTTGCCGGCCGTGCCGGTGACGGCCACCATCGTATCCGGCTGGCGTCCGTAGAAATTGGCGGCTGCGATCGCGAGAACGCGGCGCGGCGTCGATACAGACAGGACGGGAACCGGTGCATTGCCGTCAAACCTGGAGCCGGTGACGACGGCTGCTGCCCCGCGGGCGATTGCGTCGTCGATGAACGTCCTGCCATCGGCCTTGCTTCCCGACAACGCCACGAACAACGAGCCCGGGGCAACCTGCCTGCTATCGGCGGTCATGGCGGCGATGTCGATGTCGCCGGCTCCTGAGTCCAGCTGTGAAGCAATTTCCGGGAAATCCTTCCCGATCAAGTCTCTGATCTTCATGGATGCACTTTTCAGTTATTCCGACGCGCCGGGCGGCGAATCCTCCAGATTGTCATTCCACGGTCAATAAGACACAAGCAAGGCAGAACCGTCTTCACCGAACTTCGGCTCGACACCGAGAAGCGGCGCCGAGCGGCTGATGATATCATGCACCATCGGTGCAGCCGTATTGCCTGCAAGCGCCGCGCCATTGCCCTTGTCGGTTTTCGGCTCGTCGATGAAGGTCAAGACCACATAGCGTGGAGCATCGATCGGGAAGCCAGCCAGGAAGGCGTTGAAGTTGGCATCATTGGAGTAGCGGCCATTCACGACCTTGTCGGCCGTACCGGTCTTGCCGCCCACATTGAAACCAGGCACCCGCGCATTTTTGCCTGAACCGTTGACGCCGTTCCAGCGGAACAGGAAGCGCATGTCGTCGCTGGTCGATGTCTTGATGACCTTGGTCGAGGCCGCCGCCGCCTGCTCTTCGGTACGTGGCAGGAAGGTCGGCTCGATCAGATTGCCGCCGTTCAAAAGGGCAGCACCGGCCACCGCCGTCTGCAGAGGCGTTGTCGATACCCCGTGACCGAACGAAATGGTGATCGAGTTGATCTTTTTCCATTCCCGCGGCTGGCTGGGCATCTTCACTTCCGGCAGTTCCGTCTGCATTTTGCTCAGCAACCCGATGCGGGTGAGGAATTCCTTATGCCCTTCGATGCCGACGATGTCGGCCATCTTGGCCGTGCCGATATTGGAGGAATACTGGAAGATTTCCGGAACGGTCAGCACGCGGCGCTTGCCGTGGAAGTCCTTGATCGTGAAGCCGCCAATGCGGATCGGGTTGGTAGCGTCAAAGCTGTCGGTGAGCTTCACCTTGCCTGAATCGAGCGCCATTGCCGTCGTGAAGGACTTGAACGTCGAGCCCATCTCGAACGTGCCGTTCGACATGCGGTTCATCCAGCCTTCCTTGGCGCCATCGGCGGGCTTGTTCGGGTCATAATCCGGATAGGACACCATGGCGAGAATTTCGCCGGTCTTCGCATCCATCACCACGCCACCGGCGGCAAGCGAGCGGAATTTCGTCATGGCATCGACGACGACATCGCGCAGGATGTTCTGGACGCGCAGGTCGATCGACAGCTTGACCGGCTCAAGCTTTGCATCGCTGGTCATGCCGATGGCAGCCAGATCGGCGAGCCCCTGATTGTCGATCCAGCGTTCCATACCGGCAATGCCGCGGTTGTCGACATTGACGTGACCGACGATATGCGAGGCGGTGGCACCGCCCGGATAGAAGCGGCGCTTTTCCGGCCTAAAGCCGATGCCTGGAATTCCAAGCGCCAGGATTTCGCTCTGCTGCTTCGGCGTCAACTGACGGCGCAGCCACTGGAAACGCGATGGCGACTTCAGCTTGTTATAGATGTCAGCGACATTCAGACTGGGCAGCACGGTCGAGAGCTGCTCGACCGCTTCGTCCGCATCGACAATCTTGTGCGGTTCCGCGTAGAGCGAGACGGTGCGGATATCGGTCGCGAGAATTTCACCGTTGCGGTCGAGAATATCCGGGCGCGACGCCATCAGATTGTCGGCGCGGCCGATGCTGGAGACCGTTTCGGGCTGGGCCAGACCATATTGCACCAGACGGCCGCCGATGATGCAGTAGACGGCGGTGAAACTGGTGATGACGATCGCAACGCGGCTTTTCGCCTGGTTGCTGCTGCGCTTGCGCGTACCCTCGAACGGCGTGCCGAGATCGCCGGGGTGATTGTTGCCGCCGGCTGAGAAGTGGGCCTTGCTCTTGACGACCATGATGCGGGAGAGAAAGGACATCAGCGCGCCACCGAACCCGTTGCGATATCATCCGTGCCAGCCGCCGGCTTCTTTGCCTTGCCACTGCCTTTACCCTTGGTAAGCCCCATCGCCTCCAGAACATCCGCCGGCGGCGGCAGGTCGGCCCTCAGCATCGGCAATTCTTCCGGACGGGCAAGCTGGGTCGGGTCGGTGGGTGCCAGCTGCAGATCCTGCTGATAGACGCCGACGAGCTTTTCCAGCCTGTTTGGCTGGGTGAGCAGCGCCCAGTCGGCGCGCAGGAGATCGATCGTGTCTTCCTCAAGCTTGATCCCGGCCTCCAGCTTGCGAACCTCTTCAAGCTTGTTTTCCGCCTGGTGCTTGATCGTGTAGGTGACCGTGGCGGCGGCCGTCATGACGACGATCAGGACGATGTCAAAGCTACGCAACATGTCTCAGCCCCCCATCTTTCCAAGGCTTGCAAGGTTCGGCAAATCGAAGATGGACAGGTCATCTGCCTCAGGCGGAGCCTCGGTACGCATACCGACCCGCATCTTGGCGGAGCGGGCACGTGGATTGCGGGACGCTTCTTCTTCACTGGCCGCCACCATAGATTTTCCAACTGGTGCGAAAGTTGCCGCACGCTCATGCGCAATCGGCAAATGCCTGGAGCCTGACGCCTTGCCGGCGCGATCCTGGAAGAATTTCTTGACGATCCGGTCTTCAAGCGAATGGAAGGTGACCACCGTCAGCCGCCCGCCGGGCTTCAGGGTCCGCTCGGCCGCAAACAGCGCCCGGGCCAATTCTCCAAGTTCGTCATTGACGAAGATGCGCAGCGCCTGAAAGACGCGGGTGGCGGGATGGATCTTGTCCTTGGCCTTGCGCGGCGTGACGACCTCGATCAGGCCGGCAAGGTCGCGCGTGGTCACGAACGGCTCTTCAAGGCGGCGCTTTTCGATGGCGCGGGCGATGCGGCCGGATTGCGGCTCTTCGCCGAGAAAACCGAAGATGCGTGTCAGGTCCGAGACTTTGGCCCTGTTGACGACATCGGCGGCCGACACGCCATCCGACGACATGCGCATGTCGAGCGGCCCCTTGCGCTGAAAGGAGAAGCCGCGATCCGCCTCGTCGATCTGCATCGAGGAAACACCGATATCGAGCACGATACCATCCAGGCCACCGGCCGGAGCATGCTGCGCCAGATCGGAAAATTGGGAATGCACCAGAGTGAGATGACCGCCACTCGCCGCCACCAGCGGCTGGCCGCCCAGGATCGCTGCAGGATCGCGATCAAGCGCAATCACATCGACACCGGCAGCAAGGATCGCCGACGTATAACCGCCCGCACCAAACGTACCATCAAGGATGATTTTACCTGGAGCAAGGTTCAGACTGGCGAGAACCTCGGGGAGAAGAACCGGAATGTGACGGACCGGTCCGCCTTCGGCATCAGTAAGACCTGTGCCTTGATCCGTCATCATTCCGCCTCTCCACTCTAGCCCGAACGCAGACCTCGCAATCTGCGTTCTTCCCGTGCCGCTGCCTGCGTTTCCGCAAACACGTGCGGCGCCCACAACTGAAAATGATCCGCCCGCCCCACGAAGGTAACCTCCGCGTCGATACCCGTGAAATCGCGGATAAAATCCGTGACCATCAACCGGCCTTCCTGGTCGAGCTTCATGAAGACCCCGCCCCCATGAATGAGGAGCGACATCTGATTGACCTGCGGCGAGAACGGATCCTCGCCACTGATTTGCTTTTCGAAACGATCCAGCAATTCGGGACCGCCGGCGCTGATAGCCGGAAAGACGAAATCCTGAAAGCAATAAAGCTCCCGAATATCCAGCGCCATCAAAACAGAACGAAACATCGAGGGAACGGAAACCCGCCCCTTGGAATCGATCCGGTTCGTCGCATGCGAAAGGAAGCGGTTCATGACACGATACAGCCGTTCCCGGCGGACATACCAGCCCCAACAGCCGGCACGCACCATCAAAAGGACGCGCAACACCCCACAGCCGGGCGGCATGCCCGATCGAAAGCCCCTTACGGAACATCTCCGAAACTTGCGGTGAGTAGGCCTGAATCAGCCCGTGTGCAGTGCATGATTGGGATAACATGGGACCATATGGGCGTCAATGGGATTTGCTCTATTTCAGCACGCGTCGTCAGCAAATATTGATAGTCCGTTAAGTTTAACAAATGGTTACAAATGCACAGGCAAGACTTTGGATTCACCAGCGAATCCCTCTTCGTTGATTCCGTTTATTATGTTTTAGTAACTTCTAAATGAAATAGATATTCAAGCAGATACGCGATTTTAAAAACCGTCGTTTTCGAAGCTGAAAAATAAGGGAAATTTGCCAGTTGGCCTGTAAGCCGGGTTCTGTATGGCTCCGGCCCGAAAGCCGGAACGTGGCAGCCATTCATCTGGGACATCGCTTGCGCGCTGCCTCGTGCAACCCACCCGGATGACTGGCCCGGAAAAGGCCGGAACGCTTGCGCGAACCACGTCATCCCTATTCGGTTTTGCTCCCGGTGGGGTTTGCCTTGCCACCCATGTTGCCATGCGTGCGGTGGGCTCTTACCCCACCCTTTCACCCTTACCTGCCAGAGGCAGGCGGTATTCTCTCTGTGGCACTTTCCCTGGGGTCGCCCCCGCCGGACGTTATCCGGCACCGTTTTTCCGTGGAGCCCGGACTTTCCTCCCCCCGCAACCTTTCGGTCCTAGCGGAGCGCGGCTGCCCGGCCAACTGGCAGGCGGTGCATAACCGAGGCGGCCGGCAATTGCCAGCGCAAAAGCAAAAAGGTGGTGATGCAACTGCGTCTACCGGAAGCAGACGGCAAAATCCGTATCGTATTCGGGCGCGTCGAGCACGCCGTTCAGAAGCAATGACGCGCCGAGCCGGCCGATCTCGTCCGAGCTCTTGGCCGCAGCACCGTTGCCGCCGGTCAAAACGGCGAGGCGATCCGTATCGGCAAAGCCGATATAGGGATAGCCATGGCGGGTGAAGGTCGTAACGCAAGGGCTCCAACGGAGCGAGGCGGGCGTGAACGACGGCATGGCGCGCGACAAAAGGCCCGCCATGTGGTCGGCAGCCGACTGATTGGCCTCCCCGCGAAACCAGGCGCGAACCTCAGGCTCGGAGCCGATATTGATGTCGCTCGGATCGCCACCGATCTTGATATAGTGCTTACCGTCGGGATAGCGGATCGGCGGCAAAAGATAATAGCTCTCGTCCTGGGCAAGCGCCGAGCCGATCAGCGACGGCATCCCGGCAAACCGTGGCAGGTCAGCCTGCGCCACCTCGGCAAACAGCACGGTGCGCGCCTTGACAGTCAGATCGAGCGGCCGGGCAAGCAACTGCCCGGAAATCGAAAATCCACCGGCGGCGATGACCGCGCGGCTACCTCTGAAGATCGCTCCGTCAATGGTTCGAACATTGACGCTGCTTCCGACACGCACGACCGCCGAGACCTCCGCACGAACAATCGTAACCCCGGCTTGTTCGGCAAGGATAACCTGCGCCTTGACCAATGCACGCGGATTGATGTGCCCGGCATTGCGGGGCTCGAACACGCCGCCATATCCGGCTGGAAACCGGAACCAGGGAAATCGATCGGCAAGATCCTGTTCCCCGATGAAAGGCGCCTCGACGCCGAGACGGTTGCGGGCAGCAATCACATTGTCGAGCGTGCTTTCCTCACCGCCCGGCAAGGGCGCTGCGATCAGGCAGCCGGCTTCACTGTAGAAATCGACACCGCTGCGCGTTTCGATATCGCCGTAACGCTCGATGGAGCGCTGTGCCAGAAGCGCCCAGACAGGGTCGGGATCGATCCTGCGGGTAATGCGGCCATTGTCGTAGTGGCTGCTGAAGACGCCGCCATGGCTTGCCCAATCTTCCGGCTCATCCGGCCCGATCAGTGCGATCTTCGCGCCGCTTTTCGCAAGATGCCTGGCGGCCGCTGCCCCCATCATGCCTTTGCCAACAATGATGAAATCGAATGTGCCTGCCATGCTGCGCCCTCAGGAAACGATCCTTCGGGAATAACATGGCATCGGCCTGCTGGCATCTGCGAACTTGAAAAATACCGGCATCGGAAAACCGGGCCGGCACCCAGGGCTGGCTAGTTGATGATCGCCTGCACCTTGCCGCAATAACGGCGCGACACCGGGTTCATCTTCTTGGCGCCATGTCCGGCGTTGTAGCGCAGGATCGTGCCGCAGGTGAAACCGCCGGACAGTTCATGCGCCACGGCGAGATATTTCATGCCGAACTTGATGTTGGTCTCGGGATCGAACAGGCCGCGCTTGCCGCCGGAATAGCCCATCATCCGGGCCGTGGCAGGCTTGATCTGCATCAGTCCGACTTCGCCGGCGCTGCCGCG
Source organism: Pararhizobium sp. YC-54 (assembly GCF_025847205.1). Taxonomy (GTDB): domain Bacteria; phylum Pseudomonadota; class Alphaproteobacteria; order Rhizobiales; family Rhizobiaceae; genus Pararhizobium. Next base: position 54,332 of record NZ_JAOYTH010000009.1, read on the forward strand.
GGCCTTAGGATTGAAGTTGCTCTCGACCTTGATCACCGCATGGGCAAGATCGACCGGCACACCATATTGCTTGGCGTAGGTCTGGATCAGGCCACTATAGACGGAGGATTTGAGGGAGGTGACGCCCGGCGTGGGATAACCCGTCGTTCTGGTCACCGGCTTGATGGAGGATGTGATGGTCTGGTCGGTGCCCCCGGCATACGACGTTTCAACCCCGGAAAACAGCATGCAGAAGCATGCCGCGGCCGCAGCAAGATGCGATAGTCTCATTTAGCTTGAAGTCTCCACTTTCGGGCGCTACGGCCCTGAGGGCGCACCCCGCCCTGCCGTCTCGCATCCCGATATTCGTCATCAACAGGAAGGGCTAGAGGCCTGAATTACCTGCGGTTCGGTACGGCCGCAAAAGACCCCGGCATCATGGTGATGATGTGGCAGTGCACAAAATTAGTTGGCAGACGGCCTGAAACGGGCCTCGAAACGGCCGGTGCAACCGCTGTTCAGCGGCGGAAATCCGGCAGGCCCGAAAGCAATCGGTGCAGCGTGTCCAAGGTCGAAATATCGGCTATGCCGTCCACCTGCGACGGACGGAAATGGCGCTGGAATGCAGCCACCACGCCTTCGGTCTTCTCGCAGAAAACGCCTGTCACTTCAATTCCGTAGCCATAGAGCGACAGCATCGTCTGCACGGCCTCGACGGGCTGGCCCCGGTCGCCGCGCTGGAAAAACCGTCCACCGCCGATCGGGGCCGGTGGAACCCAATGCCCGACGCCCCCGGTGTACAGGCGTTCCCAGGGGAATTTTTCTCCCGGATCAACCTTGCGAATAGGGGCGATATCGCTGTGCGCCAGCACCCTTTCAGGGGCGATCGACCACCGTTCGCCACAGTTTCGACACAGTTCGACGACCGCATCGATCTGCACCAAGGGGAAATCCGGCAGCCCGCCGGGATGCCCGGCATTGGCGATTTCGATGCCGATCGAACGGGAATTGATGTCGGTTTCGCCCTTCCAGACGCTCTTGCCCGCATGCCAGGCGCGCTGATCCTCGGCAACGAGCTGATCGACGCGGCCATCCTCATGGACGAAATAGTGGCTGGAAACCTGGCTTTCATCGCGGCAGAGCCAGTCGAGCGCGGCAGCTGCCGTCTCCATGCCGGTATAGTGCAGGATGATCATGTCGGGCTTCAGCCCGCCTGCCCTTTCGCCATGGTTAGGTGACGGCACGAAGCGTGCAGCAGGATAGTCACAGGCGAAGTCCGTCATGCGGCGCGGCGTTCTTTCTCGATCGCCTCATAGGCGGCGTTGAGTTCGGCCATGCGATCGTTGGCGATCGCATGCAGCTCTTCCGGCACGCCCCGCGCGACCAGTCCGTCGGGATGGTTCTCCGACACAAGCACGCGGTAGCGCTTGCGGATGATCGAAAAATCGTCCTTCGGCGAAACGCCAAGGACCTTGTAGGGATCGGCACCGGCGCGGTGCACATGCCGGGCCATGATCTCGCGAAAACGCTCTTCCTTCATATGGAAGATCTCGGCAACGCGTGTGAGAAAGTGCAGTTCCTTCTCGTGAACGGCGCCATCGGACTTGGCGATGTGGAAGAGCCCGTCGATGATGTCCTCCAGCACCGGGCAATTCTGATCGCAAGAGACGCAGAGCGATGCCAGCTTCTCGGCATAGGCCTCGTAGCCGGCGACATCCTGGCGGGCCAGATTGTAGAGCCGGGCGACGTTGCGTGCCTGATCGTCGGGAAACTTGAAGATATCGCGGAATGCCGACACTTCGGCCTCGGTGACGATACCGTCGGCCTTGGCCATCTTGGCGGACAGCGCGATCATGGCGACGGAGAAAGCCACCTTGCGGCGCGTTTCCGGATCGCCTTCGAACAGCGTCCGCACAGCCTCGATCACACCGGCGAGCGCGTTGCCCGTCGCGGCGACGATGCTGAGGATACTATCCCAGAATGACATAGGCACGTTCTTTCCCATGGTCGGCTGATCCACGTCACGTTCGGGTGGAGATGGCACGGGCGATTCGTCCATGCGTAAATGCAGGGTGGCTCGCACGGCTGTGCCGCCACGACAATCATGCAGCTCACAAAACAGCATGACCAGATGTCAGCACAGATTGCAAGGCGGCAAACCCGCGCAATCAGCCGAAATGACGAATTTGTGATGGCACCTCACTATTGTAGCATTCCCGGCCGTGATCGTCCAATCATGCAAATGAAGATGACCGGAAAACACCGGAATGCGAACTGACAAGCGGCTTTTCGTTGCAGTTCCGATGCGTATTTCCACCCACCCGCAGGGATGGGCATGGCGCTTGGCCTGATTGAGCATTGCCTGAACGATCCACGGCCATGCCTGCAGCATGTCATTTAACTTCCATGGGAATTGCGCTAGAGAGACCGCGAACGATATTGCCGCAATCCCCGAGGAGGACACCATGGCCAAACAGAAAGTTGCAATGCTGACCGCAGGCGGGCTCGCGCCCTGCCTGTCTTCCGCCGTGGGTGGCCTGATCGAGCGCTATACCGACATCGCGCCCGATATCGAACTGGTCGCCTATCGCTCCGGCTATCAGGGCCTTCTGCTCGCCGACCGAATCGAAATCACCCGCGACATGCGGGAAAAGGCCCATATCCTCCACCGCCACGGCGGCTCGCCGATCGGCAACAGCCGGGTGAAGCTGACCAACACGGCCGATTGCGTCAAGCGCGGCCTGGTCAAGGAAGGCCAGAACCCGTTGCGCGTCGCCGCCGAACGGCTGGCCGCAGACGGCATTACCATCCTGCACACGATCGGCGGCGACGACACCAACACGACGGCTGCCGACCTTGCCGCCTATCTCGGCGCCAACGGCTACGACCTGACCGTCGTCGGCCTGCCGAAGACCGTCGACAATGACGTCGTGCCGATCCGCCAGTCGCTCGGTGCGTGGACCGCTGCCGAGTATGGCGCAAAATTCTTCGACAATGTCAGCAACGAACAGAGTGCCGCGCCGCGCACGCTCGTCGTCCACGAAGTCATGGGCCGCCATTGCGGCTGGCTCACGGCTGCAACCGCGCGCGCCTACATCCAGCATATCGACGACCGGGAATTCGTCGACGGCTTCATGATGAACCGGCAGATGAAGAATATCGACGGCCTCTACCTGCCCGAGACCGCCTTCAACCTCGAAGCCGAAGCCGCGCGGCTGCGCGCGACGATGGACAAGACCGGCTTCGTGACGCTGTTCGTTTCGGAAGGCGCCTGCCTTGATGCCGTCGTTGCCGAACGCGAAGCAGCCGGTGAAGCCGTCAAGCGCGACGCCTTCGGCCATGTGAAGATCGACACCATCAATGTCGGCGGCTGGTTCTCCAAGCAGTTCGCAGCTCTTCTCGGCGCCGAACGCTCGATGGTGCAGAAGTCCGGCTATTATGCCCGCTCCGCACCGGCGAACGCCGACGACCTGCGCCTCATCCAGGGCATGGTCGATCTTGCCGTCGAAAGCGCGCTCAACAAGGTATCCGGCGTCACCGGCCACGACGAAGATCAGGGCGGCAAGCTGCGCACGATCGAATTCCCGCGCATCCGTGGCGGTAAGCACTTCGACACGTCGGTGAAATGGTTCGGCGAGGTCATGGACGTGATCGGCCAGAAATGGTCGCCGGCCAACTGATCTCTCCCTCATAAACGCCTATTGACGGCTCCGTTTGCGCATGGCTTCCTCAATCGAACGCCACGTCCAAACGGAGCCGTTTTCATGTCGATCGAACACTGGCTGGCCTTCGTTGCCGCCTCCTCCATCCTGCTCGCCATTCCCGGCCCGACTATTCTTCTCGTCATCTCCTATGCGCTCGGGCACGGGCGCAAGGTCGCAAGCGCCACGGTCGCCGGCGTGGCGCTGGGCGATTTCACCGCAATGACCGCATCGATGCTCGGCCTTGGAGCGCTGCTCGCCACATCGGCTGCGATTTTCACCGTGCTGAAATGGGTCGGCGCCGCCTATCTGATCTGGCTCGGCATCAAGCTCTGGCGCGCACCGATCTCAACGGAGGAAGCCGATGGCACGATGCCGGTGCCAGCGGAAAAGCCGGTGCGGATTTTCCTGCACACCTATATCGTCACCGCGCTCAACCCGAAAAGCATCGTCTTCTTCGTCGCCTTCCTGCCGCAATTCCTCGACCTCAGCCGTCCGCTGTTCAATCAGATGCTGATCTTTGAAACGACATTCCTGGTGCTCGCCACCATCAACGCGACGCTCTATGCGCTGATGGCCTCGGCTGCCCGCCAGACGATTCGAAAACCCAAGATTCAGGCCATCGTCAACCGTACCGGCGGCTCGCTTTTGATCGGCGCAGGCCTTCTGACCGCGGGCCTGCGGCGTGCCGGCGCCTGAAAAGGTGCCTCATGCTTGCGGTTGAGCGCCTCATAGGTTAATGACGTTCAGCGCATGGCGGCTTCCGGCTGCTGATTTGCATGGGGCTGTGGGGCCTGACAGCACGAAAGTGACAGCATGGCTAATTTCCGTTTTTCCGTTTCAAAACCGGCTGTTACGGCCTGTGCTCTGATTTCGGTATCGCTTGCTGGCGGTTGTTCGAGTGTCGAGCGAACGCCGATGGAACAGCTGATGGCGGTGCAGACGGTGACGCCGCTGCCGAAGCCCGGAACGGAAATGACGGCTTACGCTCTGCCGACCCCAGACGGCGCGACATCGGCGACTGCAGCAGCGCTCGCGGCCGAGACAGCGATGATGAAGCCCGGCGAAACCGCAACGGCACAGGTTGCCGCTGCCAATCAGGCGACGATGCCGGCGACTGCCGCCAATGCCCTGGTGGCACCCCAGACGTCCGCAGCCGCTCAGGCGGCAACAGCCGCCGCGCTGCCTGAAACGGCAAATGCGCTGGTATCGTCAAAGACCGATCGCTCGCCGCAGATACCCGAAGGCATGATGATGGCCGCGATGGAATCGGATTTCGATACAGGCGAACCTGTCGGCCTGGAAACCCTTGTCGCCAATCACATGATCGTGCCGATGCCGAAGCCTTCGATCGGTGCCAGCGCCTATGCAATGGCAAAGAACATCCCGGCCTCGCTGGGTATCGGCGCCAAGCCGACAAGCTCGCGCCCTGAACTCGACCGGCTGATCGCCTATTATGCCAAGCTCAACAATATCCCGGAAGAACTGGTGCACCGCGTCGTCAAGCGCGAAAGCACCTATAATCCGCGCGCCTATCACGCCGGCAATTACGGCTTGATGCAGATACGTTACAATACGGCCAAGGGACTTGGCTACGAAGGCCCGGCCGAAGGCCTGTTCGATGCCGAAACCAATCTGAAATATGCGACGAAATACCTGGCTGGCGCCTGGATGGTGGCCGACAACCAGAACGACGGCGCGGTCAAGCTCTATGCCAGCGGCTACTACTACCACGCCAAGCGCAAGGGCCTGCTCGAAACGCTGGGCATGAAGTAAGCCTCCTGCATAATTCGGAATCGATTTGAGGAAAATTACGCAGCAGATTTAAAGTATTACAGCGACCTTTGCGCGTCATGAATGACGCGCGGCGCTGTAGCCAGCCTGCCCCATAGCTGTCAGATTTCGAGGCGGTCAGTGGACCGCCTCTATTATTTTGGCTTGCAGCTGGCGCACGTCATAGCCGCTGCGCGACGGCGTCAGTCCCAACCGGACGACAGCAAGCCTAAGCGACGGCACCAGCATCACGGTCTGGCCGTCATGCCCCTGCAGCCAGTAGGCATCGCCGGGCAAAGGTGGACCGCCATCCTTTCCGAACTTCGTCCAGACCTGCCCTGCCCCGTAACGGCCGCCGGATGCCTTGGTCGGCGTACGCATGTAGCTGACAAAGTCCTGCGGCAACAATTGCTCGCCGTTCCAGCTGCCGTTCTGCAAGAGGAAGAGGCCAAACCGGGCCCAGTCGCGCGCTGTGGCATACATGTAGGACGAGCCGACAAAGGTGCCGTGCGCATCCGGCTCCAGAACCGCACTGTTCATGCCAAGCGGCCTGAAGAGCGCCGCACGCGGATAGGTCAATGCCTCGCGTACGCTGCCGAACGTGTCCATCCAGAGTCTCGCCAGGATGGTCGATGTGCCGCTGGAATAGCTGAAACGCTCGCCTGGCTTTGCCTCCAGCGGTTTGGCCGCCGAGAAATTGGCCATGTCGCCTTCCAGATAGAGCATGCGCGTGACGTCGGTCACATCGCCATAGTCCTCGTTGAACTGAAGTCCGCTCTGCATGGCCATAAGATCGGCGAGCGTGATCTGGCTGCGCGGATCGTTTCGCCATTGCGGCAACAATTCGGTCCGCTCAAGCGCCATCTGTCCGTCGCGTATCCGCAAGCCGATCAGGGCAGCCGTCACCGACTTGGTGATGGACCAGCCGAGCAGCGGCGTCGCGCTGTTGAACCCCTCGCCATAGCTTTCCGCGACGATCCTGCCGTCCTTGACGACGACGATGGCGCGCATGCCAGGCCCGGACAGCTGCGGATCGGTCAAAAGCGTCTGGATTGCCGGGTTGACCGCAGTACCGCTGCCATCCGGCCATGGTTTACCGTCATCCGATTGCGGTGGCCTGCGGCGAAGCTGCCTGTTTCCGGGAAAAGCGGCGAACTCGCCCTCGGTCACATTGGTGCAGCCGAGACCCTCGCGATAGATAGCCCGGCCGGGTGCCGCAAAACCGAACATGCGCGCCGTGACGGTTTTTCGCGTCTCATCGACAGATATCCGCACCAGGCGCAAAAGAGGGTGGCCGGGCGCCTGCACATCGTCGGCAAGAACCGTGTTCGCATCCCTGCCGGCAATGAAAACGCTCGAGCAGACAATCTTGGCCGCATAACCGTCACCAACCCGCAGCAGCTCCGGCGGCACGACGGCAAGCCAGCCCACGACAGCCGTGACGGCTGCCGATACCGAGCCTGCGAGCCAGAACCACCTTTTTTTCCGCATCCGCACCGTCCCTGCTTCGCCGTGGCCAGAAGAACAGGATTCCATGCATTTAGGAAGGCTTTGTGGCAATCACATTGGTGCTAAACATGTTTCGAGAGGCGATCGATCGCACCGCGCGCTTTTCCGGCTCCTGCAGGACAGCATTCGCCCCTGCAATTCTATGGATGAAAATTGCATAAGCCTTTCGTCATCAAAGTGTAGCGGACTCGTCTTAGAAGCTCCTCCAACATTAACGGATGGCAGGCTGACATGACCGATCTCGCACCCGATGCTGGCTACGGCAAAAGAAACCGCAAGCTGAAAACCGCACTCATCCAGCACAAGGCGCTGAGCCTTGAAGGTCTTTCGGAACGTCTTTTCGGGCTGCTTTTTACCGGCCTCGTCTACCCGCAGATTTGGGAGGATCCAGCCGTCGATATGGCGGCGATGCAGCTGCGGCCCGAGCATCATATCGTCACCATCGGTTCCGGCGGCTGCAACATGCTCGCCTATCTCTCTGCGGCGCCCGAGCGCATCGATGTCGTTGATCTCAACCCGCATCACGTGGCACTGAACCGGCTGAAGCTCGCCGCCTTCCGGCATCTGCCCACCCATGCGGATATTGTCCGTTTCCTCGCCCGGCACGATCTTGCCAGCAATGTCCGGGCCTACGACCTTTTCATCGCACCAAAACTCGACAATGAGACACGGAAGTACTGGAACGCCCGTGGCCTGACAGGCCAACGCCGCATCAAGGTTTTCGGCAAGAACATCTATCGCACCGGCCTGCTCGGACGATTTATCGGTCTTGGCCACCTTTTGGCGCGGCTGCACGGTGTGGATCCGAGCGAACTTGCCAATGCCAGTTCCATGCGCGAACAGCGCCAGTTCTTCGACGAGCGGCTCGCCCCCCTGTTCGACCGTCCGGTTATCCGCTGGATCACCAGCCGCAAGAGCTCGCTATTCGGGCTCGGCATTCCGCCGCAGCAGTTCGACGAGCTGGCAAGCCTCAGCGCGGAAAAATCACTGGCGGGCGTGCTGCGCCATCGTCTCGAAAAGCTCTCCTGCCATTTTCCGCTGAAGGAAAACTACTTTGCCTGGCAGGCCTTTGCCCGCCGCTATCCGATGCCGCATGAAGGCGAACTGCCCGTATACCTGCAGTCCGGCCGCCATGAGACGATCCGCAACAATGCCGAGCGCGTTCATGTACATCATGCCAGCTTTACCGAGCTTCTGGCCAAGAAGCCCGCCGGTTCCGTCGATCGCTACGTGCTGCTCGACGCCCAGGACTGGATGAACGACCGCCAGCTCAACGACCTGTGGAGCGAAATCACCCGAACCTCGGCTGAGGGCGCCATAGTGATCTTCCGGACCGCCGCCGAAGCCAGCATCCTGGAAGGTCGCGTCTCGGAAGCCCTGCTCGGACAATGGCGCTACGATGCATCACAGTCGCAGACGCTCAATCTGAAGGACCGCTCGGCAATCTATGGCGGCTTCCATATCTACAGGAAAGCAGCATGACGGCGATCGAGACCGGTGCGGACAGCAGCCATGCCGACCGCATGGACCGGATGTATCGCACGCAGCGGCATTTCTACGATCTGACCAGGAAATACTATCTGTTCGGACGCGACACGCTGATCCGCGAACTCGACATCCCCGCTGGCGCCAGCGTGCTGGAAATAGGCTGCGGCACAGGCCGCAATCTGGCGCTGATCGGCCGGCGGTTTCCGCACGCCCGCCTGTACGGGCTCGATATTTCCGCCGAGATGTTGATTTCGGCGCAGGCCAAACTGGCCCGGGAAGGCCGTAAGGACGCAGTGCTGCGCGTTGCCGACGCGACCGGTTTCACTTCCGGCGAATTCGGCCAGCCCGGCTTTGACCGCATCGTTGTTTCCTATGCGCTTTCCATGATCCCGGAATGGGAAAAGGCAATCGACGCGGCGATCGGCGCGCTCAATCCGGGCGGTTCGCTGCACATCGCCGATTTCGGCCAGCAGGAGCGCCTGCCCCGCCTATTCCGGCGCGGCCTTCAGGGCTGGCTCAAGCGGTTCCACGTCACGCCGCGAAAGACCATGGCAACAGTGCTTGAGGCCAAGGCTGAAGCCCTTGGTGATGCGCTTGCGTTCCGCTCTATCGGCCGCGGCTACGCATGGCTCTTCACTTATCGCCGCCTGACGCAATAGGCCGCCGCAAGCCCCGCATGATCCTGCCGGTCTATGATTTGACCGGCCGTAAACCACTCCTTTTTGGTCCGTGGCGCCACTTTTGCAATTGTAGCTTGAAACTAACTCATTTTTTACGATGATGTGATGAAGATGAGGCTCAGGCCTCCGGGGGAATTCACATCAGCGGATATCATCGTGTGAGGCAGCTTCGTCGATCGTTTCAGAACGGGACCCCCATGCGCCGGCTATTCCTGGCTCTCTTGCCTATTGTGAGCCTCCTTTCCGCCTGTACCTCGACAGACTACGATCTCGTCTCCACGGCATCCATCCCGCCCAAATTCCATGACAAGGATCCGCAGGATTTCGGCGCACGCACGCCACAGCATCATAATATCCACGGCGTCGATGTCTCGAAATGGCAGGGCGACGTCGACTGGGCCAAGGTGAAGGGTTCCGGCGTTTCGTTTGCCTTCATCAAGGCGACCGAAGGCAAAGACAGGATCGATGCGAAATTCAGCGAATACTGGCAGCAGGCCCGCGCCGCCGGCCTGCCCTATGCGCCCTATCATTTCTACTATTTCTGCTCGACGGCCGACCAGCAGGCCGACTGGTTCATCGCCAATGTGCCGAAGAGCGCCGTATACCTGCCGCCGGTTCTCGATGTGGAATGGAACGGCGAATCCAAGACCTGCCGCTACCGGCCGTCGCCACTGACCGTCCAGACCGAAATGAAGCGTTTCATGGACCGGCTGGAAGCGCATTACGGCAAACGCCCCATCATCTATACCTCGGTCGATTTCCATCGCGACAATCTCGTCGGCCAGTTCAAGGACTATCATTTCTGGGTTCGTTCGGTCGCGGCACACCCGACGGAAATCTACGCGGAACGCCGCTGGGCCTTCTGGCAATATACCAGCACCGGCGTGATCCCCGGCATCGACGGCAACGCTGACATCAATGTGTTCGCCGGATCGCCGAAGAACTGGACGAACTGGGTGGCGGCGGTCTCCAAGGCGCGCGAACAAGCCCAGAATTGAGCCCGTAAAAAGGGGGCATTTCTTCTTTCCGCCCCATTGCCGTGCGACAGCGGCTCTCATAATTTCAACGATAGCTGCGGCCGGTTTTATGAGGCCGCCTTCGGCCGGCTCCGGCCCGACACAACAAGGACTCGCGATGACACGCAGCACACTGCGCTCCGTTCTTTCGATCGGTTTTCTCACCCTTTTGGCCTCATCTGCCCTTGCGCAACAGGCGGCCGTACCTGCCGCTCCGTGTGGCGGTGATCTCGCCACCTTCCTGCAGGGCGTCAAGGCCGAGGCGATTGCCAAGGGCATTCCCGCCGAGGCCGTCGATCGCGCGCTGGCCGGCGCTTCCATCTCCGAAAAGGTGCTGGGCCGCGACCGCGCCCAGGGTGTCTTCAAGCAGAGCTTTACCGAATTCTCCCAGCGCACCGTCAGCAAGGCGCGGCTGGATATCGGCGCCAAGAAGATGAAGGAATATGCAGCCGTCTTCGAACGCGCCGAGAAGGAATTCGGCGTTCCGGCCCCGGTGATCACCGCATTCTGGGCAATGGAAACGGATTTTGGCGCGGTCCAGGGCGATTTCAACACCCGCAACGCGCTGGTGACGCTGGCCCATGACTGCCGCCGCCCTGAAATGTTCCGCCCGCAACTGATCGCCGCGATCGAGATGGTCCAGCACGGCGACCTCGATCCGGAAACCACGACCGGCGCGTGGGCCGGCGAGATCGGCCAGGTCCAGATGCTGCCGGAAGACATTATCGCGCAGGGCATGGACGGCGATGGCGACGGCCATGTGAACCTCAAGCAGAGCTCGCCGGACGCGATCCTGACGGCCGCAAAATTCATCAAGAGCCTCGGCTTCACTGCCGGCCAGCCCTGGATCCAGGAAGTGAGCCTGCCGGAAAACCTGCCCTGGGAGAAGACCGGGCTGCAGGCCGGCATGACTGCCGGCGACTGGTTCGCGCTCGGCGTCAAGCCACGCGACGGCAATACCGCCTTCCCGCAGCTTGCCTCATCGCTGGTCATCCCACAGGGTCGCCACGGCGTCGCCTTCCTGACCTATCCGAACTTCAACATCTATCTCGAATGGAACCAGTCGTTCATCTACACGACCTCGGCTGCCTATTTCGCCACCCGGCTGGCAGGCGCTCCGTCTTACGACACGCATGATCCGGAACCGGGATTGAACGACGAGGGCATGAAGGCACTGCAGACGAAGCTGCAGGGCATGGGCCATGACGTCGGCAAGATCGACGGCATCCTTGGCTCCGGCACACGTGCGGCCCTTCAGAAGGAGCAGCTGCGTCTCGGCATTCCCGCCGATGGCTGGGCAACGCCGGCCGTTCTCAGCGCTCTGTAAGGTCCGTTTCGGGAGTATCCGCTTCGAGCTTGTTTTCCAATCTTGCCCGCCGCCGGTGGTGGCGGGCAAGACGGAACGCCCGGTAGCGCAGCTTCAGCGACCAGCGGGCACCGGCAAGTGCCGCACCCCGCTTCGACACTTCGCTCAATTCGCGCGCATAGGCGATCGCGAAGGCCTTGCGATAGGTCAGCAGATGTTCGGAAGCGATGTTTTCCAGCCGGTGCATCATGCTGACCCAGAGCGGCGAGACCAGCAACGAGACCGCCGTGACGGCGATTGCGACCTTGTAGGTATCAAACTGCAGGACGCCGGCACCAAGACCCGCCGCAGCAAGCACGAAGGAGAACTCGCCGATCTGCGCCATCGACAGGCCGGCGACCAGGGCGATCTGCGGCGATGAGCCGGTTTTGCGCAGCAGGAAAATGTTCAAGACGGTCTTGGCGGCAATGACGATCAGCGCAGCGATCAGCACCGACCAGAAATTCTCGCCGATGAAAGTCAAGTCGATCAACAGCCCGATCGACAGGAAGAAGACCACCAGCAGCACGCTCTGGATCGGCTCGATCACCGGAATGACCCGGCTGCGCAGCGTCGAGTTGCCGATTACGATGCCGGACAAAAATGCGCCATAGGCCGGCGACATGCCGGCAAGGCCCGAAATGGCGGCGGCGCCGAAGCAGACGGCAAGCGCCCCAAGCGCCAGTATCTCGACCTTATCCTCGACCGCCTCGCTATAGGGAACCTTCAACTTGCCGTGGCGGCCGAACCACCAGAGCAGGGCCGCCAGAATGGCGATGGCGATGACCATTTTGATCGCGATCGTTGCGAAATGCGTCTCCTCACCGCCAAGGCTTGAGACCAGGATCAGCATGGGAACAACGGCGATATCCTGCGCAATCAGCACCCCGACGGCGATCCGCCCGGTCTCGCTGCGCAACTCGCCCATGTCCTCAAGCATCTTCATGGCAACGACGGTGGAGGACATCGCGATGACGAAGCCGAGGATCAGCCCCTCCGCCATGGTTGCGCCGGTGATCAGCGCGATCAGCCCCGCTGCTGCGATGGCTGCGATCACCTGCCCGCCCGCAACCAGCAAAGCCTGGCGCAGGCTCAGCACAAAGGCCTTGATTGACAGTTCCATGCCGATGAAGAACAAAAGGACGACAACGCCCATCTCGGCAAGCAGCGTGACGTTGGCGCTGGCGGAGATGAAACCGAACCCCGTCGGCCCCAGGGCAACGCCGGCCAGAATGAAACCGACCAGCGGCGGCTGGCGCAGGCGCAGAAAACCCAGCCCCAGAATGGCGGCGACCGCCACCACGATCGCGATGGGGATAAGCCCCTGCCCCTCATGTGCGGCGGCGGCGATGGATTGTGTCGTCACGGGCTCCAGCAGGTCATCCTTCCCATCTGTGGCGCGGTTCAAGAATCGGGTGGATAAATCCCCTCATACGTCATAACCGTCGTTATGTTCCGAATGAGGCAGGGGAAGGTCAAGTCACATGCACGCGAAAACGGACGGTTTGCAGAACCGCATGACGCTGGCCACCTGGGGTCTTCTGGCTCTGCTCGGGCTGATCTGGGGCGGCTCGTTCTTTTTCGCGCGCATCGCCATTCAGCATGTGCCGGCGTTTACGCTTGTTCTGCTGCGCGTGGCGCTGGCCGCGTTGGCGCTGCATATCTACGTGTTCGGCCGCCATGACATCTACCGCGAACTGAAGGCGCGCTGGCCGCAGTTCCTGCTTCTGGGCCTGATCAACAACGCCATTCCGCACACCTTCATTTTTCTCGGCCAGACACAGATCGGCGCGGGCCTCGCAGCCATCCTCAACGCCACCACGCCTGTCTGGACGGTGCTGATCGCCAATGCACTGACGCAGGACGAGAAGCTGAGCCTTGCCAAGATCACCGGCTGCCTGCTCGGCCTTGCCGGTACGGCGGTTCTGATCGGCCCAAGCGCGCTGCCCGGCCTGACGCAGGCAGGCAGCAGCATTCCGCTCTGGGCCTTGCTTTTTCCGGTGGCAGCGGCGATCAGCTATGGTTTTGCCGCGACCTACGGCAAGCGCTTCCGGGGACTGGCAGCCCCCGTCACGGCGGCCGGACAGCTCACCGCATCGACGCTGATCATGCTGCCACTCTCCCTGGCCGTCGATCAGCCATGGCAGCTGGCATTCCCGCCGATGACCTCCGTGCTGGCGATCCTGGCATTGGCACTTCTTTCGACCGCTTACGGCTACATCCTTTTCTTTCGCATCATGAGCCGCGCCGGCGCCACCAATACGTCGCTGGTTACTCTCCTGGTGCCTCCGAGCGCCATTCTCCTCGGTTTTCTCTTCCTTGGGGAAACGCTGGAACAAACCGATATCGCCGGCATGCTGCTGATCGCCGCTGGCCTCGTCGTCCTCGACGGCCGCCTGCTGCCCGGCCGCCGCGCGCAAACGCAATGAAGGAATCAAACGGCCGATCGAGCGTTCATGCTGTGTCCAATCGGTCACTCACGGCGCATTTCAGTGCGTTACATTAACCAGATCGAAGACATTGTGAAAAAATTGTGGCAACCAGGAAAATACTATAAAATCATCAGTTTAACCCTGTGAATAAGCTGAGGCGGCAGCGTAAATGCCGCAACGCAGCATAACTTTTCCTTTCAAGCGTGACATTTTCCTCCTATCGTTCCCCGGTCAACGCAAGGAGGGCCGGTTATGGGAATGACACATTCGTTGAATGTCCTCATGATAAGTGCAGCGTTCGTATTCGTTGCAACCATGCTTTTCATCTGAAAGCATCAGCAAACAGTCCAGCCGACGCAGAAGGGCTTTAAGACCGCAATCCATTGCAGCAATATCCAGCCAGGCAAGACGCTCCACGAAGGACCGCAAACCTAAAGCTGCCAAAGACAAAAAGCCCTTGAAACCATCCGGTCTCAAGGGCTTTTTCTATTTGAGACGGCACACCGCTTGCCATTCTCAGGCAGCGGCACCCGCTGACCGGGACTGAACCGTAGCCGGTGCCAGCCGTTCAAACCCAACCAGATCGCACACGGCCGCGACCAGCGGCGACCGGTTCATCGTGTAGATATGGAAATCGCGAAGGCCGCGCCGGGCCAGATCGACGATCTGCTCGGCCGCGATATGCGTGGCTTCCTTGAAGCGTTCCTCCGGGCTTTCATCCAGATGGACCAGCCGCGTGACGATCGCGTCTGGAACCTTTGCCCCGCAGAGCCCGGCGAACCTGGTGATCGCCGCCAGATTGTTGATCGGCATGATTCCGGGAACGACCGGGATATTGATGCCCGCGCGCCTGACGCGCTCGAGATAGCGCTCGAAATCATTGTTGTCGAAAAAGAACTGGGTGAGCGCCCGCGTCGCGCCATTGTCGACCTTGCGTTTCAGCATGTCGATATCGGCATCGACATCCGGGCTTTCCGGGTGTTTTTCCGGATAGGCGGACACCGAAATCTCGAAATCCCCCTTCGCCCGAAGTGCCGAAACCAGCGCCGCGGCATTCTCATATCCATCCGGAAAGGGCTCGTAGCGCACCCCGATACCGCCCTGCGGGTCGCCGCGCAGCGCCACGAAATGGCGAACGCCATTGTCGATGAACTCCGCGACAACGGCATCGACTTCCGCTTTGGCCGCCCCCACGCATGTCAGGTGCGCAGCGGTGCTGGCGATCCCCTCGTCGTGGATCATCCGCCGCACGGCAGTCAGCGAACGCGCCTTGGTGGAGCCGCCGGCGCCATAGGTCATCGTTACGAAAGCGGGATCGAAGGCAGACAGCGCCGTGACCGTCTCGAACAGCTGGACTTCCATATCGTCGTTCTTCGGCGGGAAATACTCGAAGGAAAGCTTCAGGTTTCCGCGTTCGGCCGGGTAAAGGGTGTGTATCGGCATGTCATGTCCTTCCGGCATAGGCGAGAGCGCGGTTGCTCTCAGGTGTATCGGATGCGACGGCCTGCCGCTGGTCGCGCGCAAGCCAGATCGTCACCGTCAGCTGCCGGTCACGATCCGTGTCCGGGGTCAGGTCCACCGTCTCCTCGACGGCCAGCCCGGCCTTCTCCAGCCAATCGGCCATCGTCTGGCGCGAAAAGCCGAGCCGCAAATGCGCATGCTCATCGCGCAGATATTCCAGCGCATGCGGCGCAAGATCGATGATCGCCAGCCGGCCACCGGGCACGAGCATGCGGGCAGCCTCGGCAATCGCCGCCTGCGGCTGCTGCAGGAAGTGCAGGACCTGATGGATGACAACGAGATCGAACTGGCGGCCGTCGAGCGGCAGGTTGAAGATATCGCCGTGGCGGATCGAGGCCTTGGTGATACCGGCGCGATCGAGATTGGCGCGAGCCACGGCCAGCATGTCGCGGCTGGCATCGACGCCGACACCGCGGCGGTAAAGGCCTTCGAAAAGCTGGAGGATGCGGCCCGTGCCGGTGCCAAGATCGAGCAGGCCGTCAACCGGCTCCGTGCCGACGACCTTCTTCAAGGCAGCTTCGACATCCGCTTCGCTGACATGCAGGCGGCGCAGCTCATCCCATTCGGCGGCGTTGCGGCTGAAATAGTCCTGTGCCTTTTCGGACCGGGCCTGTTTCAGCGCCACCAGCCGCTCGCCGTCGCGCCGCAGCACCGCATCCGCAATGTCGGAGGCCGAAAGCAGATCCCGCACCAGCGCGACACCCGCCCCCTCGCCCCTCAGGCGAAAATAGGCCCAGGCGCCCTCCTGATAACGATCGATCAGCGCGACTTCGGCAAGCAGCTTGAGATGGCGGGAAATTCGGGGCTGCGATTGACCAAGAATTTCGGTAAGATCGGTGACGGTCAGGTCGCCGGCAGCCAGGAGCGCCAGAAGACGCATGCGCGTCGGCTCGCCCGCCGCCTTCAGCACGTCCACCAACTCGTCCAGTCCCAGCCCGTGCTCGCGCGCCATCACAAACCTCATCAACACATAAAGATATGTTTATGTGATTTTTGGATTCTCTGCAAGTTGAAATGTGGCCTTGGCCACAGGCAGCAGGAAAGGAAAAAGGCGGCCCAAGCGGACCGCCTTGTTCTGTTTTAAGCCGGCGAAACAATTTGACGCTTCGCAACTGCAGGCGATGAAGCCTGCCCCTAAAGCGCGTCGCGATCTTTCAGATTCGCTTCTCACACTTTAGGTCTTTGATTTTACGCATGCCGTTATCGCAAAACCGCTTCGCACTTTTGCGCGGCATGCTTTAACTATCGCGTCAGGCGCTTGTAGCTGACGCGGCTCGGGTTGACCGATTCCGGGCCGAGGCGGCGGATCTTGTCCTTCTCGTAGTCCTCGAAGTTGCCTTCGAACCACTCCACATGGCTGTCGCCTTCAAAGGCCAGGATATGCGTGGCCAGCCGGTCGAGGAACATGCGGTCGTGGCTGATGATCACAGCGCAGCCGGCAAAGTTTTCCAGCGCGATTTCAAGTGCCGCCAGCGTTTCGGTATCCAGGTCGTTGGTCGGTTCGTCGAGCAAAAGCACGTTGCCGCCGGCCTTCAGCATCTTGGCAAGGTGAACACGGTTGCGCTGACCGCCGGAGAGGTTGCCGACCTTCTGCTGCTGATCGGTGCCCTTGAAGTTGAAGGCGCCGCAATAGGCGCGCGAGTTCATCTCCAGCTTGCCGAGCTTGATGACTTCGGCACCGCCGGAAACCTCTTCCCAGACGGTCTTGTTGCCATCGAGCGCATCGCGGCTCTGGTCGACATAACCGAGCTTGACGGAATCGCCGACGCGGAAGGTACCGCTATCCGGCTTTTCCTGGCCGGTGATCATCCGGAACAGCGTCGTCTTGCCGGCGCCGTTCGGGCCGATGACACCGACGATGCCGCCCGGCGGCAGCTTGATCGACAGGTCGTCGATCAAGACGCGGTCGCCGTACCCCTTGGTAATGTTCTCGGCTTCGATGACGACCTGACCGAGGCGCTCGCCGATCGGAATGATGATCTGCGCATCGCCAAGACGCATCTTGTCGGCTGCTTCGACCAGTTCGTCATAGGCCTTGATGCGGGCTTTCGACTTCGACTGACGGGCCTTCGGGCTGGAAGCGATCCATTCCTGTTCGCGGCTGATCGCCTTCTGGCGGGAGGCGTCTTCACGGTTTTCCTGCTGCATGCGCTTGGCCTTGGCCAGCAGGTAAGCCGAATAGTTGCCTTCGTAGGGAATGCTGCGGCCGCGGTCGAGCTCGAGGATCCAGCCGGTGACATTGTCGAGGAAGTAACGGTCGTGGGTGATCATCATCACGGCGCCGGGATACTGGCGCAGATGGTTTTCCAGCCAGCCGATGGTTTCAGCGTCGAGATGGTTGGTCGGCTCGTCGAGCAGCAGCAAGTCGGGCTTGGAGAGCAGCAGCTTGCACAATGCGAGGCGGCGGCGCTCACCACCCGACAGGCTGGTCACATCCGCATCGCCGGGCGGGCAGCGCAAGGCTTCCATCGCCATTTCGACCTGGCTTTCCAGGTCCCACAGGTTCTGGCCGTCGATAATGTCCTGGAGCTTTGAGCCCTCTTCCGCCGTCTCGTCGGAATAGTTCATCATCAGCTCGTTGTAGCGTTCGAGGATGGCGGTCTTGTCGGCCACCCCCTCCATGACGTTTTCCATCGCCGTCTTGGTAGGGTCGAGCTGCGGTTCCTGCGCCAGGTAACCGACGGTCGCACCTTGAGCGACCCAGGCTTCGCCTGTGTATTCCTTGTCGAGTCCGGCCATGATGCGCAGCACGGTCGACTTACCGGCGCCGTTCGGGCCGAGAATACCGATCTTGGCGTCCGGATAGAACGACAGATTGACATTCTCCAGCACCTTCTTGGTGCCGTAGGACTTGTTCAGCCCGGACATATGATAAATGAATTGACGTGCCATAGAGAGACTGCTCCGACGGGAATGGGATTTTGCCCGCTATGTAGGCGAATTATCCCGGCGGAGCAATGAAGAAACCGGCTTTAACAAAGCCATTCATTGAATGCCGGCGGCATCGACGATCCCTTTTGCGCATTTGAAATCGGTATCGCCGGCGGCAAGGATCAGAGTTGAAAGCCCGGCATTGGCTGAAACATCGCCCGAGAGACCGATCGTCAGCCCGGTAACGACGTTGCGGGCGCCGGCCTTCTGGCAGCGCATCCGGACGCGCTTGCCGGCTCCTGCGCCAAAACTTTCGTCAAAGGCCTGCTTGACCTCGCCTTCCGTCACCTCCCGTCCGAGCCGACTGGCAAACAGTTTGCGCACCGCCGAGCCGTTGATTTCCTCGAGAAGGCGAAGCTGCACCGAAAAATAGTCCTGTGCCGTGCCGCCGTGGCAGGTGCCGCTGCGCAGCCACTGGTGCCGGTCGAGCCCGGATTGCGTCCCAGGCATGGCCACCAGCAGCTGGGCTGCCGTCTCCTGCGCCATGGCCAGTTGCGGCAGGTCCAGCCAGTCGCCCTTCCGGTCGCGGGCCTTGATCTCCGCGGATACGCCGCAATAGCTCTTCTTCACCGGCCACAGGCCATGCAGGGAAAAATGCGTCGCATCGTAGCGCTCTTCGGTCTGCCCGGCACATTCCGTGCGGTTCGGCCGGGTTTCGCAAAATCCCGGCTGCCAGCTGACGGCAAGAATATACTCGGTCTTGCCTTTGGCAGCCGTGGCTACTTCCCCCGCACCTGCCGATGACGCAAACATCGCAGCGAGCACGATCAGCCCCAGGCGATGCAGAAGCGGTACAACGATAGTCCTCACATTTCCCCGCATGACAGCCTCTCCAAAGAAGAACAAAACAAGATCAATTAGAGACTAAAACGGGAAAATTGCAACCGGAAATTCATATCCGCGCGAATCTTTCCTGACCTGATGCCAAACAAGCACCAAGCAGCCGTTGCCTTTGGCTGATAAATCAAGTTGATAGCGGTTAAGCGCAGGACTTCGCCTGGGAGGATCAAAGGGGTGTTCGCCAAGGTCGAGACGTTGCAAAGCCCAAGCGGGGCAGCCCTTGCCTGGCGCCACTGGCCAGCCAGCGGCCCGCACAAAGGCGTGCTGATCGTCGCCCACGGACTGGCCGAACATTCCGCCCGTTACGCCCGTTTCGCCGAAGTCATGGCTGCCCACGGTTTCAACGTCTATGCGCATGATCATCGCGGCCACGGCGCAACCAGGGCCGCCGATGCCCCGCTCGGCCGTTATGCGCAAGCGCAAGGGGCAGCCAAAGTCGTCGACGACGTCGCGGCAATGCGTGCGATGGCCGCAAGCCGTCATCCCGGCCTTCCCGTCATCCTGTTCGGCCATTCCATGGGCGGCCTGATCGCCCTGAACGCCGCAGAGGAAAACCCGGGCCTTTACGACGGATTGGCTGTGTGGAATTCGAATTTCAATCCGGGCCTTGCCGGACGCGCAGCGCAAGCCGTCCTCGCCGTCGAGAAGATGCTCAAAGGCTCCGATGTGCCGAGCGGGCTGCTCTCCAAGCTGACATTCGGCGCCTGGGCCAAATCGATCCCCGAGCGCAAGACCGACTATGACTGGCTGTCGCACGATCCGGTGGAAGTCGCAAAATATATCGACGATCCGCTCTGCGGTTTCGATGCCAGCGTTTCGATGTGGATCGACCTGTTCAAGCTGACCTTCGCCGGCGCAAGCCCGGACCGGCTCGCCGGGCTGCCGCAAGACCTGCCGGTCCACCTTGTCGGCGGAGGACAGGATCCGGCCACCACGGGCGGGCAGGAAATTCGCTGGCTGGAACGGCGCATGCGGGCCGCCGGCTTGAAGGGCGTGACGACGATCGTCTATCCGGCGATGCGCCACGAAACCCTGAACGAGACGGAACGCGATGGCGCCATGCGGGATTTTGCCGGATGGTGCCTCTCCGTTGTAGAACGGCGGACATGAGCGAAGGCACGGCATGACCGACATTTCTGCAAAACCGGCCGCACACAACACCGACGTTTCCTTCGGTTTGGGCCTGATGGTCATCGCGGTGCTGATCTCGCCGCTGATCGATATCTTTGCAAAACTTGCGATCACCACCGTACCATCGGCTGAAATCACCGCCGTCCGCTTCGTGCTGCAGATGATCTTCATCCTGCCGATCGTCTTTGTCCGGGGCACGCTGCTCGATCTGACCTGGAGGAAGACCGGGCTGCATATGCTGCGCGGTGGCCTACTCGTCGTGTCCATGCTCTCCTTCATCACCACGCTCAAGGCGATGGAGGTGGCGGATGCCATCGCCATCTTCTTTGTCGAACCGATCATCCTGACCATCCTCGGCAGCATCTTCCTCAAGGAGACCATCGGCTGGCGGCGCTATACCGCCTGCGCCACCGGTTTTTTCGGCGCCATGCTGGTCATCCAGCCGAGCATGCAGGAAGTGGGGTGGATCGCGCTTTTGCCTGTTGTCTCCGCTTTCGGGCTTGCGGTCTTCCTGCTGGTCACCCGCCTCGTCGCACAGAACGAGGACCCATGGTCGATGCAGTTTCATGCCGGTGTCTGGGGCGCGGTGTTTTCCGGCATACTGCTTTATATCGGCGACGGTACCGGTTCTGAGATTTTCGATCCGGTCATGCCGGATAGGACCGCCAGCCTCTATCTGCTCGGCGTCGGCGTCACGGCGACCATATCCGGCGTGCTCGGCGTCTATGCCTATCGCGCCGCCCCCGCTTCGGTACTGGCGCCGCTGCAATATCTGGAGATCGTCTCGGCGACGATCTTCGGCTGGCTGGTGTTCGGCGATCTGCCGGACGCGCTGAAATGGCTGGGCATCGCGATCATCATCGCGTCCGGCCTCTACATCATCTGGCGCGAGCGCCGGATCAATAAAACAGCAAGTATCGCGCCGGTGTCGCCGGCCATCTGACAAGACAGTTTAAGACGCTTTGGGAGGAAGCAGACATGAAGACAGGCGGAGAATTGATCGTTGAGGCGCTGAAGGCGAACGGCGTCAGGCGGGTTTCCTGCGTACCGGGCGAAAGCTACCTCGCCGTGCTCGACGCACTCTACGACACCGACATCGACGTGCTGGTCTGCCGCCAGGAAGGCGGCGCGGCAATGATGGCCGACGCGTGGGGCCGGCTGACCGGCGAACCCGGCATCTGCATGGTGACGCGTGGTCCAGGCGCCATGAATGCGTCCGCCGGCCTGCATATCTCCCGCCAGGACTCAATCCCGATGATCCTGTTCATCGGCCAGGTCCAGCGCGACGCCCGCGAGCGGGAAGCGTTTCAGGAAATCGAATATCGCCGCGCCTTCACCGAAATCGCCAAATGGGTCGGCGAGATCGACGATCCCGCCCGCATCCCGGAATTCGTCACCCGCGCCTTCGCTGTCGCCACCTCCGGCCGCCCCGGACCGGTGGTTTTGACCTTGCCCGAGGATATGCTGACACAGAAGACCGAAGCGGTCCCAGCAAAGCCGTACCAGCCGGTGGAAAGCCATCCCGGCCCAAGCCAGATGCAGGCGCTGGAAACCTTGCTCGCCAAGAGCGAAAGGCCGATCGCCATTCTTGGCGGCACGCGCTGGAGCGATGAGGCCGTCCGGCAGTTCCAGTCTTTCGCCGAGCGCTTCGGCCTGCCGGTCGGCTGCTCCTTCCGCCGTCAGATGCTGTTTGATCACGTTCATCCCAATTATGCCGGAGATGTCGGCATCGGCATCAACCCGGCGCTGGCCAAGGAAATCCGCGAGGCCGACCTGGTGCTGTTGATCGGGGGCCGCTTCTCCGAAATGCCGTCTTCGGGCTACACCCTGCTGGAGGTGCCCTACCCGCACCAAACCCTGGTCCATGTCTATCCCGATCCCGGCGAACTCGGCCGGGTCTACCGTCCGGATCTGGCAATTGCTGCTGCACCCGCCGATTTCGCAGCTGCCCTTGAGGCCCTAAAACCGGCGCAGAAGCATCATCAGTCCGAACGGACGGCAAGGATGCATCAGGCGTATCTCACCTGGTCCACCCCGCCGGAAACCGGCCCCGGCGACGTACAGATGGGGCCGATCATGGGCTATATCGAGGCAAATACGGCAAAGGACACGATCTTTGCCAATGGCGCCGGCAACTACGCCACCTGGCTGCACCGCTTCCACCGGTTCCAGCGCTTCAACACGCAGGCGGCGCCGACATCCGGCTCGATGGGCTACGGCCTGCCCGCCGCCGTTGCCGCCAAACAGTTGTTTCCGGAACGCGAAGTCATCTGCTTTGCCGGTGACGGCTGCTTCATGATGCATGGCCAGGAATTCGCAACCGCCGTGCGCTACAATCTGCCGATCATCACGCTGGTCATCAACAACGGCATCTACGGCACGATCCGCATGCATCAGGAACGGGACTATCCGGGGCGCGTGAGCGGCACGGATCTTACCAATCCGGATTTCGCAGCCTTTGCCCGCGCCTATGGCGGGCATGGCGAACTGGTTGAAAAGACGGATGATTTTGCCGCCGCATTCGAACGCGCCCGGCAAAGCGGCAAGCCATCGATCATCGAGATCAGGCTCGATCCGGAGGCAATCACGCCGACACGGACTCTGAGCCAGATCCGCAACGGCTAGGTTTCACGAATGTTCGACCGGCGCGCAATCGGAAGAACGCGCGCCGTTCCTCAAATATCTCAGCCGCGAATGTGCTGGGTCTGCCGGTAGACATTGGTGGAGCGGGCACCGGAGCGGCAATAGCCGAGCATCGGGCGCTCGAACGTATCCAGCGCATCGACCATGTCACGCACGGCATCGGCAGTCACGCCCATCGGGCCGACCGGGATATGGGTGATATCGAGGCCAAGTTGCCTGGCGCGGGCGGCGATCGTTTCGAACTGCGGCTGGTCGGGCTGCTCGAAATCCGGGCGGTGGCAGACGATGGACTTGAACCCCATCGCCTTGATCGCATCGAGGTCCTCGACGGAAATCTGTCCGGTGACCGAATATTCATCGTTGATCTGGCGAATGTCCATGGGAAGCCTTCCTCAAAATAATGTCCGGACTGATGTAGGACCGGCGGCGTAGCGCGTCAATTGGAAAGGCGGTTCACCGGATCTGGAACGCCAGGGCGTATTCGACCGTCTTTCCTGGTTCGAGCACCGGCATTTCGCCAGCGGCGGCAAGCTCGGTCCGTTTGGCCAGCCGGTGGGAAACAGGCTCGATGCTGATCACATCCGCCGTGCCGCGCTGGCACCGCCACATCTGCAGGAACGGCAGGGTACCGGTGGAAAACCGGACGGCCAGCGAGCGGCCGGCCAGAGCCTCGAAAGGCCCCAGCGCTACATGCGCCCAGCCGTCTTCGGCACCAGGTGCGGCCGGCAGGCAGAAATGCGCGCTGTCTCCTTCGCCGAATCGCCAGCCACGCTTTTCATCGGCAAACATCGTTCCGCAGATTCGCGTTTCCTCGCCAAGAAGCCAGCCGCCGATATTGATGTGATACATCAGCATCGGTGCAAACGGTGTGTTGCCGATGTTGGTGAC
The DNA here is from genome assembly GCF_025847205.1 of Pararhizobium sp. YC-54. Taxonomy (GTDB): domain Bacteria; phylum Pseudomonadota; class Alphaproteobacteria; order Rhizobiales; family Rhizobiaceae; genus Pararhizobium. The sequence continues at coordinate 78,209 of NZ_JAOYTH010000009.1, forward strand.
ACGATCGCAGAGCGTGACCTCCGCCGTATCGGCATTGACGGCCCATCGCCGGGAAACGCGCGCCCTTCCGCCGTTCACGAGCAGAACCTCGGTTTGTGCGCTACAGCCTGGCGGCGCATCCGGAGCGGACATCTGCGTTTGTTCGACCGGCGTGCCACATAGCGATCCGTGCAGCGGAAATGATTTCCCGTCATCGCTCCTTTCCACGGGCTCGGGGTGGCGGATGTGGTCCGGACCGCAGGTGAAGAAAAAACCCTGCAGCGCATGGTCGATGCGCCGGTCACCGTCGGATGGAATGGCCGTGCCCGGCGAAAGATCGACCCCATCGACGACGAAGGCACCGATGTCCAGGGCTGACTGCCGGTCGAGCAGAACCTGGAAGTCATTTTCCCGGCCGCCACCGGAGATGCTGATCGACATTGCCTGTTCTCCCGTGGATACCACCGGCTGAATCGGTGACGGCCTAAAACTAGCGCAAAAAAAGGGGTTCATCACCCGGCTGAAACGGGCAACCCACCGAATTCGAAGGATTTTAGGGAACCGTTCATAATGAATTCAGTTTATTCATATTACCGTCCCATTTGATTTGTAGGCCCCGAGTTCAACTGCCAGACAACAGGTTTCACCGTGACGTTCGTTTTGAGAACCCGCCTTGCCCTTTTTGCCGCCGTCAGCGTGCTCGCTCTTGCCACAGCTGCCAGGGCACAGGACAGCTTTGGCCGCCTGCCGCCCAATGCGGTTCTGGTGACGCCGCAGGGTGAAATTCTCGATTACATCCCCGAATCCCCCGACGTGCAGATGATGCGCGACCGCCGCGGTCGGACCGTTCTGGTCGATAGCTGGGGCAATGTTGTCGCGACCGTGATGGGATCGGGACGGCCGCGCAATGACGTGCGCCGCCGCGAGCGCAACCGCGACGTCTATACCAATCCTGACTATGGTTATTCCGATCCCGCCTTCGCCGACCAGGGCTTTTCGGAGCCCGGCGATATCACCGGCTCTATCCCGGACTACCGCGATGCGTCGCCGCGAAGCGTCGACCGTCAGGAACTGCCGGCAAGTCTGCCGATGCAGGACGAGAACGACATGGCGGCCCTGCCGCCGGAGGAAGGCATGCCTGAGCGCCAGACCTTGCCGTCGGCTGCCCGAATCACCAAGAAATCCAGCGCCGAGATTACGGCGTTGCAGGTCTTCCTCGATCGGGAAGGCTTTTCTCCGGGCGTGATCGACGGCAAGTCCGGCTCCAACGTGACCAAGGCGATCGAAGCCTGGCAGCAGGCAACCGGCGAAACTCTGGATCCCAACAATACCGACGACATCCTCGAGCGCCTGCGCTTTACCGGCGGCCTGCCGATCACCACCTACACGATCACCGCAGCCGATGCTGCCGGTCCCTATGTCGCCTCCATTCCGGAAGACTATGCCCACAAGGCAGCCCTGCCGCACCTCTCCTTCACCTCGACGACGGAAATGCTCGGCGAGAAATTCCACATGGACGAAGCCTATCTGCGCGAGCTGAACCCCGGCATCGACTTCACCATCCCGGGCACCATCATCAAGGTGATCAATCCGGGCGAGGTCAAGAAAGGCAAGGTGGCGCGCATCGTTGCGGACAAATACCGCAAGCAGGTGTTTGCCTATGACGAGGCCGGTACGCTGATTTCCGCCTACCCGGCAACCATCGGCTCGTCCGACACGCCATCGCCCTCGGGCACGGTTCAGGTCGATCGCATCGCCCTCAACCCTGGCTACACGTACAATCCGAAGATCAACTTCAAGCAGGGCCAGAACGACAAGATCCTGACCCTGCAGCCGGGGCCGAACGGTCCGGTCGGCACCGTCTGGATCGCACTGTCGAAGCCGACCTACGGCATCCATGGAACACCGGAACCCTCCAAGATCGGCAAGACCCAGAGCCATGGCTGCGTGCGCCTGACCAACTGGGACGCCACAGAGCTCGCCAAGATGGTCAGCGTCGGCACGACGGTCGAATTCCTCGATTAAAGAAAAAAATCGCCGAACTCTCCCCTATTTGGAGGGTGACGAAATCCGCAGAACGGTCAGAATGGTTAGGTCAAGGTTACGATTAACCGCAGCCTTGGCGCGCATAAAACCTTCGCCGTACCGGTTACGGAAACGCGAGACAATTGGGCACACTTCGCGAAGGCGGAGATCGGGGGCCGTGGCGCTTAAGCTTGGTAGCGCCGCGACCCCACTCGCTTGACCCCTTGGGCCGATATCCCGACGCTTCATAACCTCATCAGATATTGTCATTAAAAAACATTGCCGCGATGCTTTATCTGTCGGAAAACTGAAAGACCAATTCCGACAGACGAGGAATGCCGTGATGGCCGCCGAACGTACCCTCCCCAACCTCTGGCATGCCACGGCACCGGCGGCTCCTGAAACAAAGCCGCTTGCAACCGACATCACGGTCGATGTCGCCGTGATCGGCGGTGGCTTTACCGGACTTTCCGCAGCTTTGCACCTTGCCGAAAAGGGCGTCAGCGTCGCCATCGCTGAAGCAAAAATGATCGGTTTTGGCGGCTCCGGCCGCAATGTCGGCCTCGTCAATGCCGGCATGTGGACGAAGCCCGAGGATCTTATTGCCACCCTCGGAACGCAGGTCGGCACACGGCTGCTGGCCGAACTCGGTGATGGTCCGTCGCTGGTCTACCAGCTTGTCGAAAAACACGCGATTGCCTGCGAAGCCGTCCGCAACGGCACGCTGCATCTGGCCGTCGGCCCTGACGGCCTGAAGGATATCCGCGACCGCGAACGGCAGTGGAAGACGTTCGGAGCGCCTGTGGAAGTGGTCGATGCGGACCGTACCCGATCGCTGACCGGTGCGCAGGGTTTTTCCGGCGCCCTGCTTGACCGGCGGGCAGGAACGATCCAGCCCCTTGCCTATGCCCGGGGCCTTGCTCGCGCCGCCCTTGCCTCCGGCGCCCAAATCTACACGGAAACCGCGTTGCAATCCGCCGAACGCCGGGGCGACCTCTGGAAACTCGGCGTACCTGGCGGAACGATCACAGCCAAATCGGTCATCGTTGCAACCGAAGCCTATGGCGACCTGTTGCGCAAGACACCCTGGAAGGCGCATACCCAGGAATTGACGATCCTGCCCTACTTCCAGTTCGCCACGAACCCGCTGTCCGACAATATTGCCCGGACCATCCTGCAGGAACGGCAGGGCTGCTGGGACACGGGCCTGGTCATGACCTCGTTCCGCATGGACCAGCAGAACCGGCTGATTTTTGGTAGCGTCGGCCGTCTCGATGCGCTGGCCGAAGGCACCCACCGCGCTTTTGCCGAGCGCTCGCTACGCAAGCTTTTCCCAGTGCTCGGCGATTTCCGCTTCGAATACTGGTGGGACGGACGCATCGGCATGACCACCAACAACCTGCCGCAGATGCATGTGATGGCTCCCAACGTCTTTTCGGTCAGCGGCTATAACGGCCGCGGCATCGCACCCGGCACCGTCTTCGGTCGGGCGCTGGCCAACCACGTCACGGGCGAACCGAACGCCCTGCCGCTTGTCGAAACGCCGCTGACGCCCGATCCATGGCGCACCCTCAAATCGGCCTTCTATCATGCAGGCGCACAGGCCAAACATTTCATCGACCGCAGGTTTTAGAGCAATGTCGCGCAAAAGCGCGCGGCGGTTTTGCGATAACGATATGCGCAACTGAAAGACCTGAAGCACGGGAAGCGAACCTGAAAGATCGCGATGCGCGTTAGCCTTCTGCAAAATGCAAAAACGCCGCGCGAAAACGCGCGGCGCTGAGATGTCGCGTGGTTGGCTTCACGCGGCGCGGCGCATGCCACCTGTGAGCCGGAGCGGAACCAGCCTGCGCACTTCGTCACCGAAGGCGCGGGCGTTTAGACAGGCCTTGTCGAGGTTGCTGACCCTTGCCGGGTCCATCGTCTGCAAGGTGCCGCCACAGTCGAAGATGTCGCGGAAGGCCGCGCGCTCGATGATCGGCGTATCGAGCACCGGCACGGAACGCTCAGACAGCAGTTGCTTGACCACCTGCAGCGCCCGCGTGGTTACCAGCGAATTGACCCGCGTCAAAACGACGGAATGTTTGATGCGAATGCCGGCCTTCTCCTCGAGATGACCCAGCAATTCCAGCACCTGAGCGCCGCCCTTGGCGTCCATGGCACAGCCCTGGATCGGAATCATCACATGATCGGACAGGCCGATCGCGGTTGCCATCAGCGTGTTGCGGGCGCCGGCGAGATCGATGATGAAATAGTCGGTCCTTGCCCGGTTGTCGTTGATATGCGTCTGGATCGAGGCCATCGTCACGGAGGAAATCACCTCGATATTCGCAACCTTTCCCGAAATATCGTGCCAATGCGAAATCCAGTGCTGCGGGTCGGCGTCGAGAATGGTGACGCGGGCGCCATTGCGCGCAAGTTCGGTCGCCAGGATAAGCGCTGCGGTCGTCTTGCCCGCTCCGCCCTTGGTGTTTGCGAATGTAATGACTGGCATCTGTATTCCTGTCTGAAAAAGACCGAGCCCCGGCATGGCTCACGGCAAAGCGTAAAATCCATTGCGCCTCGGTTAACCAAACCTTTCAGATCGTGGTTAACAAAGACTGAACGCCGCCCTCCCGAGAATTGACAAGCCGGTCTCCAGACGCGCCAGCTGACATGAAAAAGCCCGGAAAACCAAAGCTTTCCGGGCTCTTCAACATCAACGTGACGGAACTGAAAAGATTAGATGCAGTCGCGGAAAAGCTGCTTGGCGGCTTCGAGCGTCAGCTCGACCGGATTGCCACCGGCCGTTGGATCGACGATCGCCATCGCGGCCATTTCGTCGATGCGGTCGGTGCCGACGCCAAGCGCCGACAGCTTGTCCGGCACGCCCAGTTCCTCGCGCAGCTTCAGCACATAATCGTAAAAGCCGTCGAAGCCGCCGGAAATACCGAGATAGGCAGCTGCCATTGCGATCTTGGCCTCGATCGCCGGGCGGTTGAAGCGCAGAACCGGCGGCATGACGACAGCGTTGGTCATGCCGTGATGGGTGTTGTAGATCGCACCGACCGGATGCGACAGCGAGTGGATGGCGCCAAGCCCCTTCTGGAAGGCGACGGCACCCATGGCGGCAGCCGACATCATATGGGCGCGGGCTTCGATGTCCGTGCCGTCCTTGTAGGCGCGCGGCAGGTATTCCTTGACGAGGCGCAGCCCCTCCAGCGCGATACCGGCCGACATCGGATGGTAGAACGGCGAGGAATAGGCTTCCAGGCAATGGGCAAAGGCATCCATGCCGGTGCCGGCGGTGATGATCTTCGGCATGCCAACCGTCAGCTCCGGGTCGCAGATGGTCACTGCGGGCAAGAACTTCGGATGGAAGATCACCTTCTTGGTGTGCGTCTGCGAGTTGGTGATGACCGAGGCCCGGCCCACTTCCGAACCGGTGCCTGCCGTGGTCGGCACGGCGATGATCGGCGCAATACCCTCGACGCTGGCACGCGTCCACCAGTCACCGACATCCTCGAAATCCCAGACCGGGCGGGTCTGGCCAGCCATGAAGGCAACGCATTTGCCAAGGTCGAGGCCGGAGCCGCCACCGAAGGCGATGACGCCGTCATGGCCGCCGGCCTTGAAGGCCTTGACGCCAGCATCGAGGTTGACGTCGGTCGGGTTGCTGTCGACATCGGCAAACAGTGCGCGGCCAAGGCCTGCGGCTTCCAGGATATCGAGCGCGTTCTGGGTGATCGGCATCGGCGCCAGGCCGCGGTCGGTCACCAGCAGCGGCTTCTTGATGCCGAGCGCCTTGCAATGGTCGGCAAGCTCCTTGATCCGGCCGGCGCCGAACTTGATGGATGTCGGGTAGCTCCAGTTGGCTGTGATGGTCATCGTTCAGGCTTTCTTCAAGTGGTAGGATTTCGGGCGGGTCAGGTTCTGGAAACCGATGACAGACAGCGAGCCGCCGCGGCCGGTTTCCTTGACGCCGGTCCAGCAGAGCGCCGGATCGAGATAGTCGGCGCGGTTCATGAACACGGTGCCGGTCTCAAGGTCCTGGCCGATACGTGCGGCGCGCTCTGCGTCCCTGGTCCAGAGCGATGTGGTCAGGCCGTATTTGCAATCGTTCATCAAGGCGAGCGCCTCGGCATCGTTCCTCACCTTCATGATGCCGACGACCGGGCCGAAGCTCTCTTCGGTCATCACCTTCATCGAGTGATCGACGTCGACGAGAACCTGGGGGGCGAGATAGGCACCGCCGTCATCCTGCGGAAACAGCTTCGGATCGACCAGCGCCTTGGCGCCCTTGGCAATAGCTTCCGCGGTCTGCGCACGCACTTCGGCGGCGAAACGCTTGTGCGCCATCGGCCCGAGCGAGGTTTCCTGTTCCAGCGGATTGCCGAGCGTGTAGGCCGAGGCAAAGGCGACGGCCTTCTCGACGAAATCGTCATAGAGGTTTTCATTGACGTAGATGCGTTCGATGCCGCAGCAGCATTGCCCGGAATTGAACATCGCGCCGTCCATCAGCGTATCGACGGCAGCATCCAGATCGGCGTCTTCCATGACATAGCCCGGATCCTTGCCGCCGAGTTCGAGGCCAAGCCCGGTGAAGGTTCCGGCCGCAGCCCGCTCGATCGACCGGCCACCTTCGACGGAGCCGGTAAAATTGACGAAATCGAAGCTCTTGGCCGCGATCAACTGCGACGTCGTCGCGTGGTCGAGGAAGATGTTCTGGAACACGTCTTCCGGAACGCCGGCCTCGACAAAGGCGCGCACCATGCGCTCGCCGACGAGGATCGTCTGGCTGGCATGCTTGATAATCACGGTGTTACCGGCCATCAGCGCCGGCGCGACCGTGTTGATCGCGGTCATGTAGGGATAATTCCACGGCGCGATGACGAAGACGACGCCATGGGCGACGCGCTCGATCCGGCGCTCGAAACTACCGCTGTCCTCGACGATGATCGGCGCCAGCGCATCGGCGGCAATGGTCGCTACGTAGTTGGAACGCTCGTTGAAACCGCGAAACTCGCCGCCGTAGCGAATGGGACGGCCCATCTGCCAGGCCAGCTCCGGCACGACCTCATCGACCATCTCGTTGAGGCGCGCGACACCGGCAAGCACCAGCTTGACGCGGTCTTCGACCGGCCGCCTGGACCAGCTTTTCTGCGCGGCGCGTGCACGCGCAACGGTGGCCGAAGCGACAACGGCGTCAACCGCCGGGCGCTCCGCGTAAACCTCCCCGTTCACCGGGGAAATGCATTGGATCATGGTCATTTCAGTTTACTCCAAAGGTCTAGCAGACAAGTGTTTTGACATGACCGGCCGCGCCATAAGCAAGAATGGCGCGATCGCGGGTAATGATCGTCAAGTCGTGTTCACGCGCGGTGGCGATGATGATCCGGTCGGTCGGATCGTTGTGAATGGGAGCGGGCAGGAAGGACGACGTCACCAGCAGTTCGGGTGTTACATCCAATACTGCCACGTCAGCCTCTTTCGCAAAATCCGCAAACCAGATCAGCGCATTTTTTGTTGTCGCTAAACGTCCTTTCGCGACCAGCATCCCGATTTCCCACGCTGACATCGCGGAAATATTCAACTGTCGGCGGTCATGAGGCTTGGCATTGAGCAGTACCGTCACGTCCTTGCTCATTGGTGCAAGCTGGGTAGCCCAAATCATGGCGCAGGTGTCCAGCAGATACCCCTCAGTCATCCTCATAGACTTTTCCCCAGCCTGGATCGGCGGGGGCCGTTAGATCCAGGTCGTCAGGGATAGTCATAGTCCCCTTCATGCATCCGAAAATCGGATGAAGCTCCAGCAGCGTTCCATCTGGCCCCTCCATCCAACGCTTGCCGTCCTTGTGGATGATGTCCGCTTCCGTAAACATTTTCATCGGCGGCTCGAGTTTCGGCGTCCCAATTCCCGCTTGGTAAGGCTCCTGTTTCGATTCAGAAAACCCCGAAGGTTCGCCCCGGCGATGCGCAGCAACCTCTTCGACACTGACGCCAAAGAAAGCTGCAATCCGATCCTGTTCTTCCGCGCTCATCTTGCGTTCGCCTTTCAGCATGCGCGAAACGGCGCTCGGATCAACGTTCATGAATCGCGCAAGGCCCCTTACCGATTGGTTGCGACGATTAAGCTGACGATGGAACCATGCGGTATCGATGCCAATCATCTCCACACTCTCCGTTGAAGGATGCGACCATCTCATACCTCGGGGATATCGTCAATATTCGCAACATGTTGTGATAATCTCACGCCCGCTCGAACCCTCTTGCTACTTCCCAATCCGTGATTCGGCGATCGTATTCCTCCTGCTCCCATTCCGCAGCACGGGTGTAGTGTTCGATGACATCCTCGCCGAAAGCATCGAGCAGCATCTTTGAGCTATTCATCGACGCTGTCGCGTCGCGCAGCGTGCGTGGAATCTCGCGGATGTTCTTGCCGCCATAGGCGTCGCCGACAAAGGCCGGTTCCAGTTCCAACTTGCCTTCGATCCCCGCAATACCGGCCGCAATCAGCGCCGCCATTGCAAGATACGGGTTGAGATCGGAGCCGCCGACGCGGCACTCGATGCGGATTGCCTTGGTACCTTCGCCACACAGGCGGTAACCGGCAGTGCGGTTGTCCTTGCTCCAGACGGCCTTGGTCGGCGCGAAGGTACCGGCCACGAAGCGCTTGTAGGAGTTGATATAGGGCGCCAGGAAATAGGTGATCTCGCTCGCATGGTTCAAAAGACCGGCAACATACTGCCGCATCACCTCCGACATGCCGTATTTGGCTTCCTTGTCGAAGAACTGCGGCGTCTTGCCGTCAACGCTCCAGAGCGACTGGTGGATATGCGAGGACGAACCGGCGGCATTGTAGTTCCACTTTGCAAGGAAGGTGATCGCCTTGCCCTTCGTCCAGGCGATTTCCTTGCAGCCGTTCTTGATGATCACATGCCGGTCGGCCATGGTCAGCGCATCGGCGTAGCGCACGTTGATCTCCTCCTGGCCGGCGGACGCCTCGCCCTTGGAGTTTTCAACCGGAATGCCGGCACCCTGCAGACCGTTGCGGATTGCCCGCATCACGTCTTCTTCCTTTGTCGTCTGGAAGATGTGGTAGTCCTCGTTGTAACCGCTGGCGAGCTTCAGGTTGCGATATCCGCTTTCGCGGGCGGTGTCATAGCTCTGGTCAAACAGGAAAAATTCGAGTTCGGTCGCCATGTACGCCTTGAGGCCCATGGCCTCCAGCCGGGCGATCTGGCGCTTGAGAATGGCGCGCGGCGAATGCGGCACTTCCTTGTGGGTGTGGTGATCGAGCATGTCGCAGAGAACCAGCGCCGTGCCTTCGAGCCATGGAATGCGGCGAAGCGTCGAAAGGTCCGGCTTCATCGTATAGTCGCCGTAGCCGGATTCCCAGCTCGTCGATTTGTACCCGGTGACCGTTTCCATTTCGAGATCGGTCGCCAAAAGATAGTTGCAGCTATGGGTCTCTTCCCAGGCGCTATCGACGAAGAACTGCGCGTGAAAGCGCTTGCCCATCAGGCGCCCCTGCATGTCGATCTGGCAGGCCAGAACCGTATCGATGCGGCCCTCGGCGACATCCTTCTTCAATTCTTCAAACGAATAGCTCGCGCTCATTGCAAAAATCCCGTGCTTGATCATACCGAAGCCTTGCGCGGCCCCGTTTGCTGGACGTCTGGCGGAAGCCGCACCGACGCGGCTTCCGCACTGTTTTTATCGGATCATTTCTGTCCAACGGCTTTTTCGGCGGCTGCGATTTCAGCTGCGCGGCGCGCAACTTCGTCGCCGATCGGCGGGCCCTTGAAACGGCGCTGTTCAAAGCCGAACCAGACGATGCCGGTGACAATCAGGAAGCCTACGGTGATATAGAGCGCCCAGTCGTTCGGCGGCTGGATGCCGAGAACGAAGATCAGAACCATCGCGATAATCGACAGTACCGCGAACAGCTTGAACATGCCTTCGCCGAGGTTCCACGGACCCATCTTGTCCCACTTCGACGTGCCCCAGGCGAGAAGGCCGAGCGTGATCGGGATCGCAAAGGAGAAGAACAGGAAGATGACCGTGCAGGACACGACGATGGTGTAAACCGGCGTCTCGCCGATCGTCACAAGCGACGAGCCCCAAACAAACAGCACCGAGAGGATGGAACCGGTCCAGATGGCTGACACCGGTGTGCGGTAGGTCGGGCTGACCTTTGCCAGAGCCTTCGATGCCGGCAGACCGCCGTCACGCGAGAAGGCGAAGATCATGCGCGACACGGACGTCACCGTGGCCAGGCCGCACAGCCATTGGCTGACCAGGATCGCGAGATAGAGAATGTCCTTGATGACTGGATTGACCTGCGTGTCCATCGCCCAGAAGAACACGTTCCAGCCCTGCTTGGCGGCATCGTCCATGCTGGGAAGCATCAGAACGAAGCTGCACAGCATGATGTAGCCGAACAGAGCCGACCACAGAACCGAAGAGACCATACCGCGCGGAACCGACGTTGCGGCCTTGACGGTTTCTTCCGACGTATGGGCGGAGGCGTCGTAACCGGTAATGGTGTAGATCGGCAAAAGCAGACCCAGCAGGAAGACCCAGGTGCCCGATGTTGCCGGCCAGACGTTGCCGCCGGCTTCGCCTGAATAGTTGGAGAAGGTGAACAGGCGGCCAAACTCGTAGGTATCCGCCGCGGCAAGGCAAACGGCCGAAAGCGCGATCGCCGTGGCAAAGATCAAATAGCCGGAGAAGTCCGTGAGCTTGGCCGTGAGGCCGATGCCCATATGGTTCACGATTGCCTGAAGCCCGGTGATCACAACCAGGAAAAGGATGCGAACCGTCGTGGAATCTTCCAGGCCGAAATATGGTGTGCCGAAAGACCCCATGAAGAAATAATAGGTGCCGACATTGATGGCGCCGAGAACCGTGACAAGACCAAGCAGGTTGAACCAGGCGGTGACCCAACCGGTGAAACGGTTGCCGAGGATGGAACCCCAATGATAAAGGCCGCCGGCCGTCGGATAGGCGGAGCTGATCTGTGCCATGGCAACGGCAAAGACGAGAGAAACAAAGCAGCCGACCGGCCAGCCGATGCCGATAGCGGCACCGCCGGCACCCGAGGTTGCCTGGGCGAGCGAGTTGATGCCGCCCGAAAGGATGCAGATGATCGAGAAGGAAACGGCGAAGTTCGAGAAGGAGCTCATGCGCCGTTCAAGTTCTTGCGCATAGCCCATCGAATGGAGGACCTGCATGTCCTCGTGTTTATCGGTATCTGAATAGTCTGACATTTTTTTCCCCTGTATCGACCAGCCTCCGGCTTTATTGCCGGCCGGCTGAAGTGCCGTTGTCCATGGAAGCCCATGGACCAGTCTCCGCGGACATGCCGCTCCCCAGGTCTTTTTATTGTGACAGTGCAGCCAGGCTTTCGCCCAAGAGGCCCGTCAGATAATCGGCCATGACCCTTTGACCGATTTCATCCGAAACGAGATCGTTGCGGATCTCGATCATTACGTTGAGCAGGCCATTCTTCAAGCCGTGCTTGATCAGAGTATGCGTAACGCCGTCGGCCGGTCCATAGGGCTCGTTCCGGCGCACGGCATAACGTGTCGTTTTCCCGGCAGCAGCCAGCATCGCGTCCGCCAGCCGGCTGTCCTCGTCATGCAGGATACCGATTTCGACGTCGCGTTTCCTGCCGTGATAGATCGGCGTGAATGTGTGCATCGTCACCATGGCAGGCAGACGGCCATGGGCCTTTCGCGTGGCGATGAAGCCCGAGAGAGCGTCGGTGAAAGGCACATAGAGCGCCTCGGTCCGGGCCAGCCGTTCGGCAGCCGAAATGGCTGCATTGCCGGGTATTTCAAAAACTTCGCTGACCGGCGGCATGGCAGCCTCAGCGTCCGGTGGACGGTTGCAATCGTAGACCAGGCGGGAAAAACGCTGGTAGATCAACGCGGCATCGAGGCTTTTGACCAGCAGTTGCGACACCGCAAGTGCGCCGGGATCCCAGGCGATATGGCTGACCAGCGCTTCGGGTGAAAGACCGAGAGAACCCATTTTTTCAGGTAGGCGGCGCGAGGCGTGTTCGCAGACCAAGAGCACCGGGCTCGGCGCTTCTGCGTTTTCCACTGCTACGGGCGATCCATCCGCCTCGGTCAAAAGTCTCGTCAAATCCGGTCCCCTTCCGGTTGCCTGATCGGCACCACGCAATATCTCCGTCAAGCTGGAAGCCGCTGAAATCATACGTGGAAGCAAGAATCGAACAGCCGGTGATTTTCCTCAACGCACGCTTGGCTGCCGATACTGAAAAGAATTCTTCACGTTTTGACCCATGTCAACCGGAATCTGAAACGATCTCTTCAAAAAATCCGTTGACTCGAATTGTGACAGCGATGTTTACTCTGTCACAAAGCTGGCAGAGACCGGCGCAGGGGATGAATTTTGACCAATACCGTAGGCACCATGACGGTGTCGGATGTGATCAACGCCCATTTTGCCGTGCTCACTCGCGCGGAAAAACAGTTGGCAGCGACGCTTCTCGACAACTATCCGGTTTCCGGACTCGGCAGCATCACGACTGTGGCCGAGAATGCCGGCGTGTCGACGCCGACGGTCGCCCGCATGGTGCAGAAGATCGGATTTCGCGGGTTTCCCGACTTTCAGTCGCGGCTTCATCAGGAGCTCGAAGCGACCATTTCCAACCCGATCAGCAAACATGACCGCTGGGCGGCCAATGCGCCGGGCACGCATATCCTCAATCGTTTCGCCGATGCGACGATGAACAATATGCGCGAGACGCTGGCGCAGCTGGAGACCGCCGAATTCGACGGCGCGGCAGCGATGATCGCCGACCGCAAGCGCAATATCTACCTCGTCGGCGGACGCATCACCCGGGCGCTTGCCGACTATTTCTTCACCCATCTTCAGGTCGTTCGCTCCGGCGTCACCCAGATCGCCTCCAATTCCAGTTCATGGCCGCATTACGTGCTCGACATGAAAAAGGGCGACGTCCTGATCATGTTCGACATCCGCCGCTACGAGCAGGAAATGGAAACGCTGTCGCGCATCGCCCGCGAGCGTGGTGTCGAAATCATCCTGTTCACCGACCAGTGGAGTTCCCCCATCGCCAAATCGGCGCGGCGCGTCTTCCGCATCCAGATCGAAGCGCCGTCCGCCTGGGATAGCTCGGTCGTCATCCTGTTTGCCGTCGAAGCGCTGATCGAGGCCGTGCAGAGTTCCATCTGGAACGAGACGCACGACCGTATGAAAACGCTCGAAGGCCTGTTCGATTCAACAAGGCTTTTTCGAAAGCCGCTTTAGGAGGAGCAAGTGGTACGGCACGTGGCGCCGGGCAACCGGTACGGGAGACGCTACGATCCGCAAATCAGCATAAAACAAGTGGCGCCGGCACCCGGGCGGATGTAAATTTTCAAAATAAAATGAAGGTGTTCCGGCTGCGAACGTCTGGTCGCAAAGGGGACAATACCTGTCACATAAGCTTCATCGGACCCCAGTATCAGCTTCCTCGAAGTTGACTGACTAACCACAAGGAGAAGACCAGTGATTTCACATATGCGCCGCCTGCTTTCGCTTTCGACCGCCATGGTCATGGCATCGACCGCTATTGCCGCTGCTGAACCGAGCGCCGAGCTGATCGCCGCTGCCAAGGCAGAAGGCACGCTGACAACCATCGCCCTGCCCCACGACTGGTGCGGCTACGGCGGCGTCATCGAAGGCTTCAAGGCCAAGTATGGCCTGACCGTCAACGAACTCAACCCGGACGCCGGTTCGGGCGATGAAATCGAAGCCATCAAGGCCAACAAGGACAACAAGGGCGACCAGGCTCCCGACGTGATCGACGTCGGCCTCTCCTTTGGCCCGTCCGCCAAGACCGAAGGCCTGATCCAGCCGTACAAGGTTGAAACCTGGGATTCGATCCCGGACACCGCCAAGGACGCTGACGGCTACTGGTACGGCGATTACTACGGCGTCATGGCCTTCGAAGTGAACAAGGACCTGGTCAAGGAAAGCCCGAAGGACTGGGCCGACCTGCAGAAGCCGGAATTCGCCAACATGGTGGCTCTCGCCGGTGACCCGCGCACCGCAAACCAGGCCATCTCCGGTGTTTTCGCCGCTGGCCTTTCGGCTGCGGCCGGTGACGTTGCCAAGTCCGGCGAAGCAGGCCTTGCCTTCTTCAAGGAACTGAATGCCAAGGGCAACTTCGTTCCGGTCATCGGCAAGTCTGCGCCGCTCGCCCAGGGCACGACCCCGATCATCCTGCGTTGGGACTACAACGCCCTGTCCGACCGTGACACGCTTGCCGGCAACCCGCCGGTCGACGTTGTGATCCCGGCTACGGGCGTTGTCGCCGGGGTCTACGTCCAGGCGATTTCGGCCTACGCTCCGCATCCCAATGCTGCAAAGCTGTGGATGGAATACCTGTATTCCGACGAAGGTCAGCTCGGCTGGCTGAAGGGCTACTGCCACCCGATCCGCTTCAATGATCTTGCCAAGAACAACAAGATCCCGAAGGAACTGCTCGACAAGCTGCCGCCGGCCGCTGCCTATGAAAAGGCCGTGTTCCCGACGCTCGAACAGCAGGAAGCCTACAAGGAAGTCATCACCAAGGGCTGGGATACAGTCGTTGGCGCCAACGTACAGTAAGACTGTCGCAACAAGGCCTTCCCGCCACCGTGCGGGAAGGCCATTTTTCAATTCTTGACAGACGGTTTCCGGATGAGCGCCAACAGGGCCATTGATTTGAAGAAGACGGCCATCGATTGGCTGGGCATTACGCCGTTCCTGCTGTTTGCCGTGATGTTCCTGATTGCCCCGACGCTCTATCTCGTCACCGGCGCCTTTCTCAACCCGGCCGGCGAATTCACGTTCGAGAACATTGGCGGCCTGTTCACCGACAAGATTCTCGCCTCCTACTGGATTTCCATCAAGGTCAGCCTGGCATCATCGATCGGCGGCGCCCTGATCGGCTTCTTCCTCGCCTGGGCCGTGGTGCTCGGCGGCCTGCCCTCGTGGATCCGGTCTTCGCTTCTGACTTTCTCCGGCGTTGCATCCAATTTTGCCGGCGTGCCGCTTGCCTTCGCCTTTCTGGCGACGCTCGGCCGTACCGGCCTCGTCACCATGATCCTGCGCGACTGGTTCGGCATCAATCTTTATGCCACCGGCTTCAATCTCCTGAGCTTCGTCGGCCTGACGCTGACCTATATGTACTTCCAGATTCCGCTGATGGTGCTGATCATCACCCCGGCCCTCGACGGTCTGAAGAAGGAATGGCGCGAAGCTGCCGAAATCCTTGGCGCGACAAACAGGCAGTACTGGACCAAGGTGGCCCTGCCGATCCTGTTCCCGAGCATTCTGGGCACGACGCTGCTTCTGTTCGCCAACGCGTTTGGCGCCATCGCGACCGCCTATTCATTGACCGGCTCAACCTTCAACATCGTGCCGATCCAGCTCTATGCGCAGATCCGCGGCGACGTTCTGCACAATCCCAATCTCGGTTACGCCCTGGCGCTCGGCATGATCGTCATTACCGGGATTTCCAACCTCATCTACATCTGGCTCCGCATGCGCGCCGAACGGTGGCAGAAATGAAGACACAAAAAATCGGCGCCTGGATCGCGGTTCTGTTCGGTGCGTCCTATTTCATCGTTCCGCTGATCGCGACGTTCGAGTTCTCGCTGCGCATGCGCCGTGGCGAGTATTCCTTCGATGCTTATCGCTCGGTGTTCTCCGACGTCCAGTTCCGCGAATCCTTCAGCTATTCGATCGTGATGGCGATCCTGACAATCGTCTTCGGGGTGCTTCTGGTCGTACCGACGGCCTACTGGGTTCGCCTGCGCCTGCCGCAGATGCGGCCGGTGGTCGAGTTCATCACGCTGATGCCGCTGGTCATCCCGGCCATCGTCATCGTGTTCGGTTATCTGCGTCTCTACAACTCGTCTTCGTACATTCCCTTCACCGGCTCGGCACGCGGCACAGACCTGCTCCTGATGTTCTCCTTCATGACGCTGTCGCTGCCCTATATGTACCGCTCGGTCGATACCGCCATGCGCACCATCGACGTCGGCACATTGACGGAAGCCGCACAAAGCCTCGGCGCGTCCTGGCCGACCATCATGTTCAAATGCATTTTTCCCAATGTCATGAGCGGCGTGCTCTCCGGCGCCTTCATCACCTTTGCCATCGTCATCGGCGAGTTCACCATGCCGTCACTGCTCAACCGCCCGGCCTTCGGTCCCTACCTGCAGCTGATCGGCGCCAACCGCGCCTATGAGCCGCCGGCGCTCGCGGTCATCGCGTTTGCCATCACCTGGGGATGCATGGTGCTTCTGCAGCTCGTCTCCCGTTTCAGCAAATCGGCTCCTTCCAAGCCCTGAGGTATTGATCGTCCATGTCCTTTCTCGAACTCGCCGGCATTCAGAAGAGCTTTGGCCCCGTCCAGGTGGTCAAGGATTTCGACATGACCATCGAAAAGGGAGAATTCGTCTCCTTTCTCGGACCGTCTGGCTGCGGCAAGACGACAATTCTCAGAATGATCGCCGGCTTCGAAACGCCGTCGGCCGGAACGGTCATCATCAATGGCCGCAACCAGAATGAACTGAAACCGAACCAGCGCAATATCGGCATGGTCTTCCAGGCCTATGCGCTGTTTCCGAACATGACGGTGCACGACAACGTCGCTTTCGGCCTGAAGATCGCCGGCATGGAAAAGTCGGCGGTCGATGCCCGTGTCAAGGAAATGCTCGGCCTCATCCATCTCGGCCACCTCGCCGACCGCTTCCCCTATCAGATGTCCGGCGGCCAGCAACAGCGCGTGGCGCTCGCCCGCGCCCTTGCTCCGAAGCCGCAGGTCCTGCTGCTCGACGAGCCGCTGTCGGCCCTCGACGCCAAGATCCGCGTGTCGCTGCGCGAGGAAATCCGGGCGATCCAGCAGCAACTCGGCATCACCACCGTTTTCGTTACCCATGACCAGGAAGAAGCCCTGTCGATCTCGGACCGCATCGTCGTCATGAACGGTGGACGCGCCGACCAGATCGGCACGCCGTTCGACATCTACAACAAGCCGGCCACCCGCTTCGTCGCTTCCTTTGTCGGCACGCTGAACATGATCGAAGCCAGGGTTGCCGATCCCGCGACCAACAGGATCACGATTGGCGATCAGGGCATCACGCTGCGCGAACCGCTCGGTTCCACGCTCAAGGCCGGCGACAAGCTGTCGCTTGCCTTGCGGCCGGAGGCGGGCTCGATCGCCGAAGGCGCCAAGGGCGACACGGCGCTGACCGGCACAGTCGTTTCCAGCAACTTCCTCGGCTCGGTCATCCGCACCCGCATGAAGGTCGGCGATGCCGTCATCTCCTTCGACATGTTCAACGCGCCGGGTCTGACGCCGCCGGCCGTCGGCGAGGTCGCGACACTGCGCTTTACCGCCAGCGACCTGCTGATCATCCGCGAATAACCACGGGGATCCGGAACAATGTGTTTCAGGCGACGGATTTTTAAGAAATCTGTCGCCTTTTTCGTTGTAGGCGTCGCTCACCGCATTTGACGGCCGCCTGCCATTGTCTATAGTCGGCACTGCACGTTCTCAGGGCGGGGTGAAACTCCCCACCGGCGGTAACGGGAAGCAATTCCCGGAGCCCGCGAGCGCTTCATATCCCTATGTCCGCATGGAGATATGAAGGTCAGCAGATCCGGTTGAATTCCGGAGCCGACGGTTAAAGTCCGGATGAAAGAGAGCAAGCAGATCAGGAGACCTCCATCCAGGGGTCGCCGCGCCTGCGTGTTCGCCCAAGGGGATCATTGAAAAATGGCAACCTTGAAAGGCCAGACTGACATGACAATCGCTTCCCATCCCACCCAGACAATCGCCATCATCCGCGCGCGCTGGCACGCCGATATCGTCGATCAATGCGTCAACGCCTTCGTCTCCCATTGGGAAAAGCTCGGCGGCAAGGCTTCCGACGTCGAGATCTTCGACGTGCCCGGCGCGCTGGAAATCCCGCTGCATGCCCAGACACTCGCCAGAACCGGCCGCTTCTCGGCGATCATCGGTTCCGCCTTCGTCGTCGACGGCGGCATCTACCGTCACGATTTCGTCGCCTCCACCGTGCTCGACGGCATGATGCGGGTTCAGCTCGACACCGGCGTGCCGGTGCTGTCGACTGTGCTTACCCCGCACAACTTCCAGGAATCCGAACAGCATATCCGCTTCTTCCGCGACCATTTCGTCGTCAAGGGTGTGGAAGCCGCCAATGCCTGCTCGCAGATCCTTCATGCCCGCGCGCAACTGGCGCTGATCAACGCCTGATCCAACGGAGGCACGGCATCCTCGTAAGGAGCCGTGCCTCTCTATTGTCCGAGATTTTTCAGGTAGATCGACAAGAGCTGCGTCTGCGAGGAGATGCCGAGCTTGCGGTAGACGTTGCGGCGATGGACCTTCACCGTTCCGGTGGAAATGCCCAGCCTCAGTCCGATCGATTCGGATGAATGGCCCTGCAGCACCAGTTCGACGATCGAGGCCTCCCGTTCCGTCAGATTGAGATTGCGCCACACCCGATCGGCGGCCGGATGGGCAGACTTGCGCCCGCCCCTTTCCCTTTTGGCCAAAGCCGCATCGAAGCGCCGGCCAAGATCAGGCCAGGCATGGCGAACCAGACCGGCCACCACCGGTTCGGCCTTTTTCAACAGCGAAAATTCGGCTGCCGGAAACCCGCCTGACCGCTCCCGCCGCATCAGCGACAGGACGACAGTGATGCCCTCCTCCAGTGCGATGAAGAACCCGATCTCTTCCGCCAGTCCCGTCTGGGTATAGTAGCTGCGGAAATATTCGCTGGAAAAGAAACGGTCCGGAGCCAGTTCGCGCATCCGCCAGACACCGGGTCTGGGCTCACACGCCGCAAGATAGAACGGATCGAGCAGGAACGGTCCGGCCTGATACAGGCTGACGAAGATCACATGCTCATCCGGCGTGAAGGTGCTGTAGAGATCGATCGGCCGCTCCTTTTCGCGATAGGCGAAAATGACGGCATAATCGAAGCTGACCAGAGAGTGCATCAACGCACAGAAACGGCTGCCCGCCTCGCCGTCACTGATGGACGCGCCGCCAATCATCGACCCGAGTGTCCTGAACAGTGCCTCCAGATCAATGCTCATATGTCCCGTCCAGCCTGCAAAAAAGAACGGCAATCGCCTTCAGGGTATACACCTTCCATACCGGTGAATAACTTGAAATACCTCTTTCGGGGTATATACCGCCCATGGCCGTTTTGAATAGGCTATTGGCCAGACGGTGAGAAACGGGGCGGCCGCAAGAAAGCCCGGTATTCTGAAAAACAACCGCGGGGAATTTTTAAGTGACATCCGTTTCAGCGAACGACATCGAGTTCCGTTCGGTTACCAAGCTCTATGGCAGCGTGACCGCCGTTTCTGACATAAACCTTGCGGTGCCGAAGGGCGCCTTCGTGGCGCTGCTTGGGCCGTCCGGCTGCGGCAAGACCACATGCCTCAGAATGATCGGCGGGTTCGAACAGCCGAGCGATGGCACGATCCTGATCGACGGCCGCGAGATGAACGGCGTCCCGCCCTATCGGCGCCCCGTCAACATGGTCTTCCAGCACTATGCGCTCTTCCCGCATTTCGATGTCGAGCAGAACGTCGCCTATGGCCTGAAGCAGGCCAGGCCGAAGCTGGCCGCCGCCGAAATTTCCGCCCGGGCGCGAGAAGCCCTCGAGATGGTCCGCCTTGGCGGTTTCGAAAAACGCCGCATCCATGAAATGTCCGGCGGCCAGCAGCAGCGCGTGGCGCTGGCCCGCGCCATCGTCAACAAACCGTCCGTGCTTTTGCTCGACGAACCCCTGGCGGCTCTCGACAAGAAGCTGCGCACCGCCATGCAGATCGAACTGCAGACGCTGCAGCGCGAACTCGGCATCACCTTCGTGCTCGTCACTCACGATCAGGAAGAGGCGCTGTCGATGAGCGATATGGTCTGCGTGATGAACGCCGGCCGTATCGTGCAGATGGCCAAGCCCCAGGAAATCTACGACCGGCCCGCCGATCTCTTCGTCGCCGATTTCGTCGGCAAGACCAACAGGATCGCGGCAACCGTCGAAGCCGGTGGCGCGACCTTGCGGCTGTCGAACGGAACGGCGCTTGCGGCACGGTCCGGCCTGAAACCGGGTGCCGCGACCGTGGCGCTGAGGCCGGAAGCGATCGAGCTTGTCCGGCAGTCAAACGGCAGCGGCAGCCAGCTCACCGGCACAGTCACCCACCGCATTTTCCTCGGCTCGACCGCCGAATACCAGATCAACGTCGACGGCCTTGGCGATTTCCTCGTCACCGCCGACCGGCGCAGCGTGCAGGAAAGCGATCTCGTCGAACCGGGCGAACGGGTCGTGCTCAACTTCGATCCCGGCAAAGTGCATGTTTTTCCGGCCTGAGGACAAGGCCGTACACGTCAAGACAAAAAAGGGAACAGCGTCATGACAAAGTGGTACAGAGAAAATGCCCCGATCACTGCCGAAAACCTGACTGACGAATGGATGCGCCTGAAGCGCGGCTCGGTCACCCGCCGCCACTTCCTCGGCGTCACCGGCCTTGGCCTGGCCGCAGCCGTTCTCGCCCGCCAGCCCGGCGTCTTCAACGCGACCGCCTATGCCGAAGACCTCGGCAAGACCATGTCGCTGGCGACCTGGCCGAACTATCATGATCCGGCCAGCTTCGAGGCTTTCACGGCGGCGACCGGCGTTGCCGTCGAAGTCAACGTCTTCGGTTCCAACGAGGAAATGCTGGCGAAGCTCCAGGCTGGCGGCACCGGCTGGGACCTGTTCGTTCCGACCAACTATACGATCTCCACCTATGTCAAGCTCGGCCTGATCGACCCGCTCGACATGGCAAAGCTGCCCGCGTTTTCACAAGCGTCGCAATCGGCCCGCTTCACCTCCGAAGGCGCCATCGACGGCACGACCTATGCCCTGCCGAAGAACTGGGGCACGACGGGCATGGCCGTCAACACCTCGAAGATCAAGACGAAGATCGCCTCCTGGAAGGACTTCTTCGAGGTCGCCATGACCGAGGCCGACGGCCGCGCCATGGTCCACGACTACCAGCTGACGACCATCGGCAGCGCGCTTGTGTCGCTTGGCTATTCCTTCAATTCGATCAAGCCGGAAGAGCTCGCCAAGGCCGAAGAACTGCTGATCAAGGTCAAGCCCCATCTCTACGGCATCAACAGCGACTACCAGCCCGGCATGCGCGCCACCGACGCCTGGATGACCATGTGCTGGACCAATGACGGCGCCCAGCTCAACCGCGACATGCCGGAAATCGCCTATATCCTCGGCACCGATGGCGGCGAGATCTGGACGGATTTCTACGCCATCCCGAAAAGCGCCGCCAACAAGCCTGCCGGCTACGCCCTGCTCGACTATCTGATGACGCCGGAACATGCCGTCAAGGAACACATCGCCAACGGCGCGCCGACCACCGACAGCCGTGTGCTGGCGCTGCTTCCAGCCGACGTCACGTCGAACAAGATCGTCTATCCGGACGAAGCGTCGCTGACCAAGCTGGAATTCGGCGCGGCCGTGACGTTGACCGATCCGGCCCGTGCCGAACTGATGGCACGTTTCAAATCGGCTTGAATTCTCTTCTCCCCAGCGGGGAGAAGGTGGCCCGAAGGGCCGGATGAGGGGGGCCGAAGGCAACTTCGTTTTGGCTCCAGCTTCGCTGAAGCCCCCCTCATCGCCTCACTGCGTTCGGCTCTTCTCCCCGCTGGGGAGAAGAGGGAGTTCGCGGCAGAAATCCATTCCGCATATCCGGCACAAGATGCCAGCTACCGAAAGTCGAACCAAGCACCATGCCCATGACCACCGACCGAAAACGGCAACTGCTGACCGCGGCCCTTGTGGCGCCTGCCGGGTTATGGCTGTTCGTCTTCCTTGTCCTGCCGTTCATGGCAATGGTCGTCTTTTCCTTCGGCGAACGCGCACCGGAGGGCGGTTATCAGCCTGCCTTCACCTTCGCGCAATTCGCCAATCTCCCGTCGCGCGCGGCCGCTTTCTGGAACACCATGATGATCGCGCCCGCCGGCGCCCTCCTCTGCCTGATCGTCGCCTATCCCGTCGCCTACTATCTCGCCGTCAAATCCAACCCGAAGTACCGGCTGATGCTCGTCTCCCTCGTCGTCGTGCCCTTCTGGACAAGCCTGCTGGTGCGCACCTATGCCTGGATGTACATTCTGGGTTCACGCGGCATCCCGAACCTGCTGAGCATGATCGGCATCGAGGATGTGCGGCTCCTGAATACGCCTGGCGCCGTACTGCTCGGCATCGTCTATGGCTACCTGCCGCTGATGATCATGCCGATCTATGTCAGCCTCGAAAAGCTCGACCGCCGCCTGCTCGAAGCCTCCGCCGATCTCGGCGCCAGGCCGGTCTCGACCTTCTTCAGCATAACCCTGCCTTTGTCGCTGCCCGGCGTCATGACCGGTGTGGCGCTCGTCACCATCCTATTGCTTGGCGAATACCTGATCCCGCAGCTGCTCGGCGGCGGCAAGGTGTTCTTCATCGGCAATGCGCTGGTCGATCTCTTCCTGCAATCGCGCAACTGGCCCTTCGGCTCGGCGATCGCCGTGACGCTCGTCGTGGTCGTCGTAATCGTGCTGACGGTGGCGATGCGCATCGCCTGGAAAGTCTCCGGTTCAAGACAGGTGGATCTCGTCTGATGCGCGCTCTCGTCACGTCCGTCTATCTCTTCCTCTACGCGCCGATCGCGCTGGTCGTGCTGTTCTCGTTCAATGCAGGGCGCAGCGCCAGCGAGTTCACCGGCTTCTCGACCGTGTGGTACGGCAAGGCGCTTGGGAACACGTTCCTGATCACGGCCTTGCAGAACAGCCTGATGATCGCCTTGACCAGCGCCGTTCTGGCGGCCGTCTTCGGCACCATGGCAGCGCTCGGCATGCAGCGCCTGAGCAGCCGCAGCCGCGCCATCTTCGACGGCCTGTTTGCAGCAGCCATCGTCGTGCCCGGCGTCGTCATCGGCATTGCCACCCTGGTGGCGCTGGTCGAGGTCTTCTCGTTCGTCAACCCGGCGCTCGCCGCGATCTGGCCCGGCGACAAGCCGCCGCAGCTCGGCCTCGGCTACGGCTCGATCATCGCCGCGCATGGCCTGTTCTCGCTGGCGCTGGTCACCATGATCGTCAAGGCCCGCATTGCCAGCCTCGGCCGCGATATCGTCGAGGCCTCGAGCGATCTCTATGCCACGCCGTTCACCACCTTCCGCCAGATCGTCCTGCCGCAGATCCTGCCGTCGGTGCTTGCAGGCTTCCTGCTCGCCTTCACGTTTTCCTTTGATGATTTCATCGTCGCCTTCTTCGTTGCGGGCTCGAAGACGACGTTGCCGATCTACGTCTTCGCCTCGATCAGGCGCGGCGTGACGCCGGAGATCAATGCGATTGCCACCATCGTCCTGGTCGCCTCGCTGTTCATGATCCTGATTGCCCGCGTGCTGATGCGGGACAAGACAACAAAAGTGCAGGCCGGGGAGTAGACCATGATCCTGAAAGACCGGGTGGCCATCGTCACCGGCGCCGGTTCCGGCATCGGCCAGGCGGGTGCTGCGATCATGGCGCGCGAAGGCGCCCATGTCGCCGTCGCCGATCGCAGCGCAGAAGGTGCCGCAGAGACCGTGGCGATGATTGAGAACGCGGGTGGCAGTGCCGAAAGCCTCGTCCTCGACGTCACCGACGACATATCGCTTCAGGCGGGCATCGCTTCCGTGCTTGAGCGCCACGGCCGCATCGATATCCTGCACAATCATGCGGGCGCTCAGGTGGCGGGCGATCTCGAACAGGTGGAAGTCGAAGGCTTCGACCGGTCCTGGAGCCTGAATGTCCGCGCCCATTTCATGGCGGCCCGCTTCGTCGTGCCGGCGATGAAGCGCCAAGGCTCCGGCGTCATCCTCAACACGTCGTCCTCCTCCGGCGTGCTCTACGACCGCGAGATGATTGCCTATACCACCACAAAACACGCCGTCATCGCCATGACCAAACAGATGGCCGGCGACTACGCGAAATTCGGCATCCGCGTCAATGCGCTCTGCCCCGGC
The DNA here is from genome assembly GCF_025847205.1 of Pararhizobium sp. YC-54. GTDB lineage: Bacteria > Pseudomonadota > Alphaproteobacteria > Rhizobiales > Rhizobiaceae > Pararhizobium. Next base: position 102,293 of record NZ_JAOYTH010000009.1, read on the forward strand.
TGGGTCGATACGCCCTTTAACAGCCCTTTCATCGCCCAGATGGGCGGGCGGGCCGCAATCGAGGCCTATGTGCGGGAAAAAGTGCCGATGGGACGATGGGCTGATGTCGGCGAGATCGCGGAATCGATCCTGTTCCTCGTTTCCGGCCGCTCATCCTACATGACCGGACAGATCCTTGTTGTCGATGGCGGCGAAGCCGTCGTGTGAGACGCGCGCCGCATGCCTGACGGCGGCGGGGCTATTCTCCAGATGGTATCTCGACGGAAAACGCGAAACGCGCCGTCGCACCCGGCTCCAGCGTCACGGTGTAGGGCCGCTCGTCGAGCGCATTGGAACCGCCGGTACGCGCCGCCATTCCATGCCAGGGCTCGATGCAAAGAAACGGCGCCCCGGGCTTGGTCCAGAGTGCCAGATTGGGCAGGTTGTCGAATTGAAACCGCAGGGACGGGCCGCCTTTGGCGCCATAGGCAAGACCGGTTCCGGCACCTTCAGGGAAGATCATCGCATCCGCATCAAACATCGCCGGATCGAGCTCCAGCCGCCCGCCCTGAAACGGTGACGGCAAGACAGCCGAGTCCAGAAGCCCGGCCTGAACACGAACAAGCGGCGGCTCGGCGCCGTTGTCCAGCGTGACGGCATGCGGCTGCCCCGCAGCGCCGGGCAAGGGCCAGACAAAGGCCGGGTGAAAACCGATCCCGAACGGCATTGCCTTGACGTCGCGATTGCCGACTTCGGCCGCCACCGTCAGCGTATGGCCGTCCAGCCGATGTTCAACGGCAAGGCTAAACTCGAAGGGATAGACCGGCCGCGTCGCCTCCGATGCGGCCAGCTCATACCGGCACATCGCCGGTGTCGATGCGGCAAGCGAGAATTCGCTGCGGCGGGCAAACCCATGCTGCGCCATGGGGTAAGTCTTGCCATCAATCGAAACCGTATCGCCGGGCGCCTTGCCGACGATGGGGAAGAGTATGGGAGAACGGCCGCTCCAGAAGGTCGCATCGCCGCTCCACAGCCACGCACGCCCGTCCCGGCTGGTGATCGCCTGCATTTCGGCACCGAGCGACGATATGTCGACGGTCAGATGCTCGTTTTCGATCCGCACTGAAGCTGGCATGATCCGTGCTCTCCGCATTGTTCGCAGGTGCACACTAATGTTGTTCCAGAACAAACGGAACTGCTGAGACGGCGTAATTTTCAAGGCTTCGATGAAGCGTTCACCATCGATCAATCCAGAGCGATATAGCCGATCCCCTTCTTGCCGATCTCATCCACCGACTCCTCATAACCGGCATCGGCATAGCGGATGACACCGAGCGACGTGTCGTTGGTCAGCGCATGACTGAGCCGCTCGGCACCGCCTTCCGTGCCATCGGCCACCACGGTCACGCCGCAGCTGGTCATGTAGCCGGCATAGCCGCCGCCGCCGGAATGGACGACGACGAGATCGGCCATCGATGAGCAAAGCAGCATGGCGTCAAGCAGCGGCCAGTCGGCGATGGCGTCGGAACCGTCTTTCATCCGTTCGGTCATGATGTTCGGATGCGCCATGGCGCCGGCGTCGAGATGATCGCGGGAAAAGGCGATCGGCCCCTTGAGTTCGCCGGATGCGACCAGCGCGTTGACCGCGACAGCCAACTCTGTCCGCTCGCCATGGCCGAGCCACGCGATGCGGGCCGGCAGTCCTTCGAATGGTACATTTTCGCGGGCAAGGCGTATCCAGTTGGTGACGATCCTGTTGTCGGGGAACATTTCGAGCAAAAGATCGTCGATGCGGGCGATGTCGCTCTCCTCGCCCGACAGCGCCATCCAGCGGAAGGGGCCGATGGCGCGGGCAAACAGCGGCCTGAGATAGGCCTCGGTGAAGATGCGGATATCGAAGGCATTGGCAACGCCGCCCTCGCGCGCCTGGGTGCGGATCAGGTTGCCGTTGTCGAAGACTTCCGCGCCCTTGGCCTGGAACTCCAGCATGGCCTTCACATGATCGACGATCGAGGCGCGGCTTGCGGCCATCAGCTGTCCCTGCCCGTCGACACGCAGCCGCTTGACCTCCTCAAGGCTCATGCCCTTCGGCACATAGCCGTAAACGAGATCGTGGGCCGAGGTCTGGTCGGTGACGATATCCGGCACGATGCCGCGCCTGGCGATTTCAGGGTAAAGTGCGGCCGCATTGCCGACGAGGCCGATGGAGGTGGCGCGCTTTTCCTTGACCGCCTGATCAATCATCGCCAGCGCCGTATCGAGATCCGGCGCCACATGTTCGAGATAGCCGATCGCTTTTCGCTTTTCGGCGCGGACGGGATCAATGTCGATGCAGAGGATCGCAGCCCCCGCCATGCGGCCGGCGAGCGGCTGCGCGCCACCCATGCCGCCCAAGCCGGCGGTCAGGATGAAGCGCCCGGCGAGATCGCCGCCGAACCGGTTTTCGGCGATCCGCATGAAAATCTCGTAGGTGCCCTGAATGACGCCCTGGCTGCCGATATATTGCCAGGCGCCGGCCGTCAGTCCGCCCCAGCAGATCAAGCCCTGCTTTTCCAGTTCGTAGAACACCTCGGCCTTCGCCCACTGGCCGACGATATTGCAATTGGCCATGATCACCAGCGGCGCCTTGGCATGGGTCTTCAAAAGCCCCACCGGCTTGCCGGACTGGATGATCAGCGTCTGGTCCTCGTCCATCTCCATGAGCGTCTTTACGATGGCCTTGTGGGAGGCCCAGTTGCGCGCCGCCTTGCCGAGTGCGGCATAGACGATCAGATTGTCCGGATCCTCGCCGACCGAAAGGACGTTTTCCAGTAGCCGCAGCAACGCCTCCTGCCGCCAGCCCTTTGCGCGCAAATCCGGGCCGCCGGGGATGGGAAAGTTCGGGTGACGGGGGTTGGCCTTCGGCATCTTGGTCTTTCCTTCTTCCTATCTGCGATCGCATCCCTGCCGCCTTCACGCTACTCCCGTGGAGAGTTCGCGCCAGGAGGAGGCACGGCACCGCTTGTTGTTCATTTTGGCGGCAGCGAGAGAACATAGGCGACCGCCGCATCGAGCAGGCGCTTGCGCAGGGCGTCGTCTCCAAAGGCCTGCGCGCCTGCGCGCACCCAACCGTTCATCCGGCGGTCACCCATCACCATGAGCTCAATGCCGGCAAGGGCCAGCGCCCAGCCATCATTGCCCTTGCCGAGGCGCACCAGCATGCCGTCGTTGCGCGCACCGCAAAGAAGATTGCCGTCGAGGAGAAAGGCAAGGCCACCGAACATCGGCTTCTCGGAAAGCCCCGATCTCTCGCCGAGCTCCTGCCTGATCAGTTCCTCAAGACCGGCATCGCGCGACATGGCAAATTCTCCCTACATCCGGCCGGACAAAGCGTAGCTTGCAATGTCAATGCCCATCGCCTTCTCGACAGGCGGATAGACAGACGGATCGAGCACGCTCGACGCCAGAGGGATGACGGTTTTGGGCACATGCAGCACGAAGATTGTCATGCCGACCTGTAATTGCCCGACACTCAACGCTTCGCCCTCCGGCGACAGTGTGGTGATGACGTCGGGGAAGGTCGCAAGCCGCGTGCCGCCGGCATTCTCCACAGCCATATATTCGTTCATGACGTGGAGTACCGTAGAGTCATCACCCTTCCCCAGAGTCACCGTGCCGATATCGAAGGCTTCCTTGGTGTAGACCACGGATTTGTCGGTAATGACGCCTTCCGCAAGGATGGTGCCATTGGTGGTTTTAGCGATGGTGTCGATGATGGCGCTGCCGCCCTTGCCTTCCGCTGCGATAATCGCCTCGCCCAGAGTCAAGGCCAGCGAGATGCCGCCAAGCGCTGCATTCCTGCGCACATAGGACGCGCGTAGCGGATTGCGGCACGACGCGATGAAGCCACCGGACATGTCGGATGCGGTGCGCAGGATCGGCGAGATCTTGGCGGTCGCGCCGCGCACGACCAGCTCGATATAGCGGTTCTCCTCGCGATTGCCGCCAACCGCCGTCTGGATCATCTGCTCGGGCGAGCCCGCCATGCCGATCGACCCCATGTCGCCGGTCGGATGCGCCCGCATGTCGCCGACGGCATCGAGAACCTTGGTGCCGAGGATCGCCGATGGCAGCCAGCCGTTCAGCGTCGAGGACTTGCCGTTCTGCCCGACCATCAGCGCCGAAACTTTCTCGCCAAGCGCCTCCTGCAGCAGCTCGACCGCCTTGACGTAATCGACACCGCGCATTTCCCAGGGCGTCGTCGAGGCCGGTGCTCCGATGGCCGCAGCCGTCGCCACCCAATCATCGGCATTGAGTTCGTCGACGGAAACCAGCTCCGGCTTGCCGATCGACACCGCTGCATAGCCGAGCATTCGCCCATGATCGGCCCAGCCGCCACCGCCGGCCGCATAGACCGAGCCGCCCTTGACCGCCGCTTCGACGTCTTTTTCCGTGAGTATCCGGCCCATCACTGCTCTCCCTGTAAATCGCTGTCGAGTTTGCGGACGGCCTCGAACAAAACCGCCGTGCCAAGCGCGATGTCTTCGTTCTCGGCCCATTCGTCCGGCGTATGCGAGCGTCCCTCGCGGCAAGCGATGAAGATCATTGCCGACTTGGAAATCCGTGCCATCCAGGCGGTGTCGTGACCGGCGCCGGACGCCATGCGACGGCGCCTTGCCCCAACACGGTCACAGGCCTGTTCGAGATTGCGCATCACCAAGGGGTCGGCAGGTGTCGGAAAATTGTCTGAAATCAACTTTGGCGAGGCGATCGACACACCGGTTTCGCGCTGGATATCGACAGCGAGCTGGTCAATCTCGGCGATGAACCGTTCCATGTCCGGCCGCAGCTCCGCGCGTGCGTCGATCAGGATGCGGGCGCGCGACGGCACGACATTGGCCGCGTTCGGCTCGATCGAGAATTCGCCGACCGTCGCGGTGAAATGCCCCTCGCCCTTGGCATAGTCCATGGCCAGACGTTCGATCTCACCGACCATGCGCGCGGCGGCCACCAGCGCATCGCGCCTGTGTCCCATCGGCGTCGTGCCGGCATGGTCCGCCTGGCCTTCGAAGAGGATTTCGATGCGGGTAATACCGGCGATCGCCGTGACGATACCGATATCGCAGCGCTCGGCTTCCAGCACCGGACCCTGCTCGATATGCAATTCCAGAAATGCCTTGATATCCGAGCGCTTCTGCCGTGCCAGCCGTGACGGGTCGCCGCCGGCATCGATCATGCCCTGCCGCAGAGTGAGCTCCCCTTGCGTGCGGCTCAGCCAGCCGTCCGGGATCAGCCCCGCCAAACCGCGGCTGCCGATACAGGACACGCCAAAGATCGAGACTTCCTCGGCAAGGAAATCGACAACCTCCAGATCATGATCGAGCCTTATGCCGGCATCGCTCAACGCCTGCGCCACTTCGAGTGCCGCAGCGACGCCCGCGATACCGTCGAAGCGGCCGCCTTCCGGCACCGTATCGGAATGCGAGCCGAGCATGATCGTCCCGAGCGTGGATTTACGCCCCTTGCGGCGGCCGATCAGGTTTCCGGAAGCATCGATGCGGGTTTCCAGCCCGGCCGCTTTGAAGCGCTGTTCGAGAAAGGCCCGCCCTTCGAGAAACAGTGGCGTGAAGGCACGGCGCGTATAGGGCCTGTCCGGCTCGGTGATGCGGGCAAGGCCCTTGATAATATCGGCAATGCGCCTGATATCGACGGGAAGATTGGTTTCGACCGTGGCCATCAGACAGCCTCGCGCAACGGCAGGCTTGGCAGCGGCCGGACGAACTGGCCAGTGCCGGGCGCTGCCAGCACCGTCTTGCCGTCGAAAACCTGTATGCCCCGGTTATAGGTCGCAGTCACCCGCCAGGGCAGGCGGATGCCATTATAGGGCGACCAGCCGACGACATTGTTGCCGCTTGCTGCCGCGTCATAGCTGTAGGACTCCGGCGTCAGGACGACGATATCCGCATCCTTGCCGGCCTCCAGCGCACCCTTCTGGTGGTCCAGCCGGAAATGCCGGGCCGGGTTGAGTGACATCAGTTCGGCGGCGCGCGTCAACGGAATGCCGCGCTCCAGCAAGCCTTTGACAAACAGCGGGATCATCACCTCCAGCCCCGGAACACCGGAGGCATTGGACAGCATGTCCGGGTTGGTCTTGCGGTTTTCCGACCAGCTGACGTGATCGGTCGAAACCAGCGTCACCTTGCCGTCAGCCACATGCCGCCAGAGCTTTTCCACCTCGGCGCGCGGCCGGATCGGCGGATTGATCTTCGCCTTGCCGCCCAGCCGCTTGACGTCGTTCTCCTCATCGAGAACGAGATAGTGGATGCAGCATTCGATGGTGGCCCGAAAACCCTGTGCCCGATAGGCAGCGGCGATATCGTAGCCACGCCCGACCGAGCAGTGGACGACATGGGCCGGGCAGCCGGTCGCAGCCCCTGTTTCGTAGATCTGATTGGTGGCAAGCAGCTCCGTCAGCGGCGGGCGTGACAGGCCGTGGGCGCGGTAGTCGGTAATGCCGGCCGCCTTGACCTTGTCGATCGCGGCCCGCACCGCCTCGTCGTCCTCGTTGTGCACGCCGGCAGCCAGGCCGGTTGGCGCGATCGCCGCAAAACAATCCTCCAGCAAACCGGCCGGAATGCGCGGAAAACGTTTCGGATCCGTGCCGAAGGTCGAAAACTTGAACGCGGCAACGCCCGCCTCGACCATCTCGGGAATACGTGCCGGGCCTTCCTCCGGATCAATCGTGCCGTAGAGCGCGAAATCGACGCGCGCCTGCGCCCCGGCATGATCGATCTTGCGCTGCACGGCCTGCGCCGAGCAGACAAGATTGCCTTCGTCATAGGGCATGTCGACGATGGTGGTGACACCGCCTGCCGCCGCCGAACGCGTCGACCAGATGAAATCCTCCTGATCCTTTTGGCTCAGCGAATGCACCTGCGCATCTATGGCTCCGGGCAGGATCAGCGCGCTTCCAAGATCATAGCGTTCGCGTGCGCCCGGCATCGCGCCCTGCCCGACAAACGCCACCTTGCCGTCGCGCGCAGCGACGAACCCGCCCTCGACGATGCGATCGGCCAGAACAACCGTCCCCTTCAGAACCAGATCGAAGTCAGACATCCCCTGCCTCCCTTACTGTCCAAGCGCAAAGAAATCGTCGAATTCGGGCATCGGCGCCGCCGCCACGATCGCCTCAAGCAGACGCCCGCAGGCAAAATCGTGATGCAGCACCTCGATCTCCTTCGACAGTGGCCGGTCCTTGAGATAGATCGGGCTGACGGCCCGCACCCGGTCATAGGCAATCCGGGTGACGCCGTGCGGTGCATCGCCCAAAAGATCGATGGCCTGGGCCGATAGCATGGCCTCGATCGCCGCCATCTGCCTGAGATCGCGCACCTGCGTTTCCATGCGTTCGACGATCAGCGGCAGGAAGGTCGCCTCCTCCTCCAGACCGCCGGCAACGACGATCGATTGCGCCGACAAGGGAACAGCCAGCGACTGGACGCGCATGTAGAGTTCCACCACCAGCTTCATCACCGGGCCAAGGCCGCTCGCGACTTCGCCCGGTGCGACCAGGTTGATCGGCAGGTTTCGCCGCACGCCGTTGGAGAGAAGAATGCAGCGGTTCAGCACATTGCGCGCCACATGCGAAAAGGCGATCTGCGCCGTCTCGATATAGAGCGTCGTCGTCAAGGGTAGCGAGGCGCCGGAGGCATGCACCTGTCCGCCCAGTACCACCGGATTGTCGTCGGACAGATAGGTCGCATCGACCAGCCGCTCGGCTGCGACGAGAAGTGTATCGACCGCTGCGCCAAACACCTGCGCGGTCATGCGCAGGCTCAAGGGATCGTGGATCGCCGTCGGCAGCGGCCAGTCGACACAATCGGACTGGCCATAGAGCCAGGAGCCGACCAGCGCTTCGCCGCGCGTTCCAAGTGTTGCAGCAACCCGCCATGGGTCGGCAGAAGCGCCGAGCGCCAGCGACGACATCAGGCCGGTGGTCATCAGCACACGCACGGCCGATGCCGCCTCGCGGAATACGTCGGCGGCCGCGGCAAAAGCCGTGGCGTTGACGCTGAGCGCTGCCAGCGCATCGCGCGGCAGCATGACGAAGGGTTCAAGCCCGGCGCGGCGCAGGGCTTTATCCGCGTCGAGCAATTCACCCTCGAAAAAGGCCTGGCCCGTACCGGTCAGCACCGAGGCGATTTGCCCCATCAGGCCGATATCGGCACAACCGATCGAGCCGTGGCGATGGACGGCCGGCACGACGCCACGCTCCAGAAGGGCCAGCAACGCCTTGACGAGATCGACGCTGCAGCCGGTGTGCCCCCCAAGCGCCGTGTTGACGCGGATAGCGATGGCCTTGCGCACGATGGCTGCGGAAAACAGTGGACCGGTGCCGAAATGGTGGGCCTTGACCAGAGCCGTGTTGAATTCCACGAGGTCATCGACCGTCCACAGCCGGTCCTTCATTGAGCCGACGCCGGTATTGGCGCCATAGACCGGCAGACCCATGGCAATACGACCGGCGATGACACTGTGGGCGGTATCGACCCGTTCGAATGACTGCTCGGCAACGACGGGCACGAACAGGCCGGAGCCGATTTTCTCCAATGAGGAAAAATCCAGCGGGTTACCGTTCAGGGATATGGTTTTCACCGATGCATGCATGCTTTGACTCACCTTGTTGGCGACATGCTATGCCCAACAGCCCGGTTTGTGTTATATCCCAAAAATGAAACACACGATGCCGATAACTGTACATATCGGCACTACCCCGCAATCCACCTGAAGAGGATCATCGCCGTCCATGGACATTGCCACGCTCGCCCTTGTTCACGCGATCCTTGAAGAACGCGGAATCCGCCGGGCAGCGAAGGCAAGCGGCAGGCCACCGGCAAGCGTCAGCGCCGCGTTGAAACGCTTCGAAGCGGCCATCGCGGTGCCGCTTGTCCGGCGCGAGCGCGCCAATCTGGTGCCGACATTGGAGGCGCTGAGCCGGATGGCTGACCTTGCGGCTGCAAGCGAGGCCATCAGGTTGCTCCTGTCCCCCGGCAAAAACCCTGACGCCACACCATCGATCAGCTTGATCGCTTTGGAGCGCTTCGTCACCGTCGCCCGCAGCGGCAGTATCCGCGGCGCCTCGAAAATGTCGGCGACCGGACAGCCGCAGCTGACGCGGCAGATGAACGACCTGGAGCGCGACCTCGGCTACGCGCTGCTCATCCGTTCGCCATCCGGTATCACCTGCACGGCCGAAGGCCTGGCGGCGATCCCGATCGTCGAAAACCTGCTCGAAATCTGGCGGCGGCTGTCGCGCGCCTCCGGCGACCGGTTCCGCCGGGCGGCGGCCACCTGGCGTTTCGGCTCGGTGATGCCGCTCGGCCCGGAAAGCGAGATCGCCCGCATGCTGGCGGCACTGACAGCGCAGTGGCATCGCGCCCGCCCGCGCCAGCCGCTGTTCGTGTCCAGCACGACCGCCGACGAACTGATCGCCGGACTGAAAAACCGCCGCTTCGACGTGGTGCTGCTTGACCTTGAAACCTTCCCGTTGGAATTCGAAGGCAGGCTGATTTCGCGCACGCCGCTGGCGCTCGCCGGCCACCCGTCGCTGTTTGCCAAGCACGGCAGCGATATCGGTCGATTGCTGCAAGCCAATCCCATCGCCGTGCCGAGCGTCAAAAGCGGGCTGCGCCAGCAGGCTACCCATTTCATCGAGGCAACGCTGAGCGAACACGAACGCAGCAGGCTGACATTGACCGAGGTCGATTCGATCCCCGTCATTCTCAATCTGGTGATGGATCACGGTTATCTTTCGGTGCTTCCGGAAAGCTCCGCTGCCCGCGTGCGAAATCCCCCGGCGATGCTAAGGCTTGGCCACGGCTACATGCAGAGCCTGTCGCTGGCCTGGCAGAAAAACGCGCTCTCGCGGCAGGTGGCGGAAGCCATGCTGGGCATGATGACGACGGACAGGACATTGGGCCAGCCCACGATTGAATCACCTCCTGCATAATAGCCGCCAAACGCCTGATCGGACTCACGAATCCACCATCCGTTGAATCGATGCATGAAGGACTTGAATCAGCTCTTGAGCTTGACGCGCCTTCGCGTCTCGCTCGGGCTTTCACGGTAGTGGGCGCGATAACTGCGCGAAAAGGCCGAGGATGAATTGAAGCCGGTGGCAGCGGCGATATCGGCAAAATCGGCCCGCGTCTCGATCACCTTGCGCCGCGCCGCATTCAGCCGAAGCGCCAGGTAATGGGCATGCGGCGCCACCCCCATAGTCTCCTGAAACAGATCCTGCAAATGGCGGGCGCTGACCCCTGCCCGTCGGGCAAGGCGGGTGAGCGTCAACGGCGCATCGACCGTCTCTTCCATCAGCTTGACGGCAGCACCGACGCGGGCATCGAGAATGCGCATATTGCCGATGACGGGAACCTGGAGCAGATCGCCGCGCGTGCGCTCCTGTTCGTAGATGAACAGCCGCGATACTTCCAGCGCCAGCGAATAGCTGTGCTGGCGGCGGATCAGCTCCAGCATCAGGTCAAGCGTCGGCAGCGAACCGCCGGTGGTGATTCGCTTGCCGTCGATGACGAAACGCTCGCGCACCATGGTGATCTGCGGATAGGCGGCGGCGAAATCCTCAAAATCTTCCCAGTGATTGGTTGCCGAGAAATTGTCGAGCAGGCTGGTCTCGGCCAGAAACCATGTGCCGGCCTCGATCCCGGCCATCACCTCTCGATGCCGGGCCGTTCGCGACAATAGCATCTTCAATTGCGTGGTGGCGTAGGCCCGCCAGTTGTAGCTCGACAGGATGAACAGCGGGGCCGTCTCATTCTGCGGCCGGAAAGGCCCGGCAACGGGGATCGGGATTCCGCTCTTGGTTTCGATCGCCTGGCCGTCCGGGCTGAAAATCGCCCAGTCATACAGCACCTTTCCGGCAATGCGATTTGCGGCGCGGAGCGGCTCGATCACCGACGCAACGAGGATCAGATTGGTCTCCGGCAACACCAGCAGATCGATATGCTGGGTCCCATCCGCTGGAACGAGCATTCGTCCATCTCCGGCTTCTATTTCCGAAAATGTATAACACACATCCGCAAAAGGAAAGCAGAGCCGGCATTCTTGGCTCGTAATGCCGGTCAAGAACAAGGGGAGGCTTTTATGCCACTGAGCATGAACCGCGACGTTTTCATCACCTGTGCCGTCACCGGATCCGGCGATACCGCCGGCAAGTCGCCGCATGTGCCGCGATCGCCAAAACAGATTGCAGCCTCGGCCATCGACGCCGCCAAGGCAGGTGCTGCCATCGTCCATTGTCATGTGCGTGATCCGGATACGGGTGCGCCGAGCCGCCGCAATGACCTCTACAAGGAAGTCACCGATCTCATTCGCGCCGCCGATGTCGATGTGGTGCTCAACCTGACGGCCGGCATGGGCGGCGACATGATTTTCGGCAATGTCGAAAGCCCGCTGCCGCTCAATCCCAACGGCACCGACATGGCCGGCGCCACCGAGCGCGTTTCCCACGTCGCCGAATGCCTGCCGGAAATCTGCACGCTCGATTGCGGCACGATGAACTTCTCGCTCGGCGACTACGTCATGACCAATACGCCGTCGATGCTGCGCGCCATGGCCAAGATGATGACCGATCTTGGCGTGCGCCCGGAAATCGAAGCCTTCGATACCGGCCATCTCTGGTTCGCCAAGCAGCTGGTCGAGGAAGGCCTGATCGAAGACCCGGTCCTGATCCAGCTGTGCATGGGCATTCCGTGGGGTGCGCCCGACGACCTCAACACCTTCATGGCGATGGTCAACAACGTCCCGAAGAACTGGACATTCTCTGCCTTCTCGATCGGCCGCAATGCGCTCGCCTATCCGGCAGCGGCAGTGCTTGCCGGCGGCAATGTCCGCGTCGGGCTGGAAGACAATCTCTATGTCGGCAAGGGCCAGCTCGCCACCAACGCGCAGCTCGTCGAAAAGGCCGTCGGCGTCATCGAAGGCATGGGCGCCCGGATCATCGGGCCGGCCGAAGTGCGTGAGAAGTTGAAGCTGGTGAAACGGTAATTACGACTGTGAGGCGAAGCCCCCTCATCCGCCCTTCGGGCACCTTCTCCCCGTTGGGGAGAAGAGGGGGATCGGGGCTACCCCCTGCTGGAACCGCTTTGCAAGGCGCACGTGTTTCGATCTGAATGCAGCAGACCCGCAGTCTCCCTCTTCTCCCCAGCGGGGAGAAGGTGGCCCGAAGGGCCGGATGAGGGGGAACCGGGAAGACAGAATTATAAGGGGAACATGACGATCATGACCAAAATTACCAAGGCAGCCTGCATCGGCGGCGGCGTTATCGGCGGGGCCTGGGCGGCGCGCTTCATTCTCGCCGGCATCGACGTCAACATGTTCGATCCGCATCCGGAGGCAGAACGCATCGTCGGCGAAGTGCTTGCCAACGCGGAGCGTGCCTATGCGATGCTGACCATGGCGCCGCTGCCTCCGAAGGGAAAGCTCACCTTCGTCAAGAGCATCGAAGAAGCCGTGCAAGGCGCTGACTGGATTCAGGAAAGCGTTCCCGAGCGGATCGACCTGAAGCGCAACGTCATCACCCAGATCGACGCGGCCGCCTCGCCGACGGCGCTCATCGGCTCGTCCACGTCAGGCATCATGCCGACGGACCTGCAGCGCGACATGAAGCATCCCGAGCGCATGTTCGTCGCCCATCCCTATAATCCGGTCTACCTGCTGCCGCTCGCCGAACTGGTCGGTGGCGAAAAGACCGCCAAGGCAACGCTGCAGGATGCCAAGGCAAAGCTTGCGCCGATTGGCATGAAGGGCGTGATCATCAACAAGGAGATCGAGGCCTTCGTCGGTGACCGCCTGCTCGAAGCCGTCTGGCGCGAAGGCCTGTGGCTGATCAAGGACGACATCTGCGATACAGAAACGCTCGACGACGTCATCCGCTATTCGTTCGGGATGCGCTGGGCCCAGATGGGCATGTTCGAGACCTACCGCATTGCCGGTGGCGAAGCCGGCATGCGCCACTTCCTCGCCCAGTTCGGCCCTTGCCTGTCCTGGCCCTGGACCAAGCTGATGGACGTGGTCGATCTCGACGACGAATTGGTCGACAAGATCGCCGGCCAGTCCGACGCACAATCCGGCGCGCGCGGCATCCGCGAGCTGGAACGCATCCGCGACGAAAACCTCGTCGGCATCATGCATGCCTTGAAGAGCGGCGATGGCGGCAAGGGCTGGGGTGCGGGCAAGCTGCTCGCCGATTTCGAGGACAGTCTGTGGGCCAACGCCGAAAAGCCCAAGACCGATCTCGGCCAGGCACAGCCGATCCGCATCCTTGACACCAAGGTCAACGCCGCCTGGGTCGACTATAACGGCCACATGACCGAACATCGCTACCTGCAGGTGTTCGGCGACACGTCGGACGGCGTCCTGCGCCTGATCGGCGTCGACCTCGACTACGTCAAGAACGGCCACAGCTACTACACGGTCGAAACCCACATCCGCAATCTCGGCGAAGCCAAGCTCGGCGACGCGCTCTACTCGACCTGCCAGATCCTCTCCTATGACGAGAAGCGCCTGCATATCTTCTCGACCATCTACAACGCCGCCTCCGGCGAAGCGGTGGCCACCGCCGAACAGATGATGCTGCATGTCTCCTCCAAGGAGAGCAAGGCCGTGCCGGCTCCGGCTTCGGTGCTCGACAGGGTGAAGGCGATTGCCGAAGCGCATGCGGGGTTGCCGCAGCCGGAGGGCGTTGGGCGTGCCGTGGGGCAGAAGCGATAGGCTACTGAATTCGCGGATACCTCCCCCCCTCTGTCGGCGACGCCGACATCTCCCCCTCAAGGGGGGAGATTGGCCGCAGGCTCTTGGGGCATAAGGGAAAAAGATTGATCTCCCCCCTTGAGGGGGAGATGTCCCGACAGGGACAGAGGGGGGTGGCGCCGCAGGCGCACCCGCGGAACGATATGGAGGAATTTAGGATGGATTTCGCACTGACCGAAGAACAGCAGATGATCGTCGATACCGTTCGCGGCTTCGTCGAGACCGAAATCTATCCGCATGAAAACGAGGTGGAGAGGACCGGCATCGTGCCGAAGGAGCTCGGCCAGGAGATTGCGCAAAAGTGCAAGGATCTCGGCTTCTTCGCCTGCAACATGCCTGAAGAGGTCGGCGGCGCCGGTCTCGATCACCAGACCTTCACTCTGGTCGAGCGCGAACTCGGCCGCGGCTCCATGGGCCTTACCGTGTTCTTCGGCCGCCCCTCGGGCATCCTGATGGCCTGCAATGACGAGCAGCGCGAAAAATACCTGATCCCCGCCGTCAAGGGCGAGAAATTCGATGCGCTGGCCATGACCGAGCCGGATGCCGGCTCCGACGTGCGCGGCATGAAGTGTTTCGCGCGTCAGGATGGCGACGACTGGATCGTCAACGGCACCAAGCATTTCATTTCGCATGCCAATATCGCCGATTTCGTCATCGTCTTCATCGCCACCGGCGAGGAAGAGACGCCGCGCGGCCCGAAGAAAAAGATCACCTGTTTCCTCGTCGATCGCGGCACGCCGGGCTTTGAAATCCGCAACGGCTATGACTCGGTTTCTCACCGTGGTTACAAGAACTGCATCCTCTCCTTCGACGATTGCCGTCTGCCCTCCTCCGCCATTCTCGGCGAGGTCCACAAGGGCTTCGACATCGCCAATGACTGGCTCTACGCCACGCGCATTACCGTTGCCGCGACCTGCGTCGGCCGCGCCCGCCGGGTGTTCGACTACGCCCTGCCCTATGCCGCCGAGCGCAAGCAGTTCGGCAAGCCGATCGGCGCCAACCAGGGCGTTTCCTTCAAGCTCGCCGATATGATCACCGAGATCGATGCCGCCGATTACCTGACGCTGGCAGCCGCATGGCGGCTCGACCAGAAGCTCCCGGCCAACCGCGAAATCGCGTCGGCCAAGCTCTATGCCTCGGAAATGCTCGCCCGTGTCACCGATCAGGCGATCCAGATCTATGGCGGCATGGGCCTGATGGACGACCTGCCGCTTGCCCGCTTCTGGCGCGATGCCCGGGTCGAGCGCATCTGGGACGGCACATCGGAAATCCAGCGGCACATCATCAGCCGCGACCTGCTCCGGCCGCTTGGAGCATGAGGATGACCCGTTCCCTCACCCGCCTGATCCGGCCCAGATCCATCGCCGTCTTCGGCGGCAAGGAAGCGCGCCGGGTCATCGAGCAATGCGACAAGATGGGGTTCACCGGCGATATCTGGCCGGTGCATCCCAAACAGAACGAAATCCTCGGCCGCCGGTGCTACCGCTCGGTGGCCGAGCTTCCAGGCGCACCCGACGCTTCCTTCGTCGGCGTCAACCGTCAGCTCACCATCGAGATCATCCGCGATCTGTCTGCCCGCGACGCCGGTGGTGCCATCTGCTACGCATCCGGATTCCGCGAGGCCGTCAGCGAGCTTGCCGACGGCAACGATCTGCAGGAAGCGCTGGTCACTGCGGCCGGTGACATGCCGATCGTCGGCCCCAATTGCTACGGCTTCATCAACGCGCTCGATGGCGCCCTGCTCTGGCCGGACCAGCACGGCATGCGGCGTGTCGAACGCGGCGTCGCGGTTCTCACCCAGTCGTCGAACATTGCCTGCAACATCTCCATGCAGATGCGCGGCCTGCCGCTCGCCTATATCATGACGGCGGGAAACCAGGCGCAGACGGGCCTCTCGGAACTTGCCATCGCCGCACTCGAAGACCCGCGCGTCACCGCCGTCGGTCTGCATATCGAAGGCTTTGACAGCATCGAGGCACTGCAGCGGCTGGCGGCGCGGGCGCGCGAGTTGAAAAAGCCGGTTGTCACCCTGAAGGTCGGCAAGTCCGAAGCCGCACAGCTGGCGACGGTCTCCCATACCGCATCGCTCGCGGGCAATGACGCCGTTTCCGGCGCCGTGCTCGAACGCCTTGGCATCGGCCGCGTCGATACGCTGCCGGAACTGCTGGAAACGCTAAAACTGCTGCACCTCCACCCACCACTCAAAAGCCTCGACATCTCCTCGATGAGCTGCTCCGGCGGCGAGGCTTCGCTGATGGCCGACGCCGGTGTGAAGCGGAAGACCGTGTTCCGGGCACTGAAGGGCGCGCAGCGCCAGCCCTTGCGCGAAAGCCTCGGCGAGATGGTCACCATCGCCAACCCGCTCGACTACCACACCTTCGTCTGGGGCAATCTGGAGAAGCAGACGACGGCGTTTACGGCGATGATGAAGGGCGATTATGCGCTCAACCTCGTCGTGCTTGATTTCCCTCGCCAGGACCGTTGCGACGCTGCCGACTGGAACACCACCTGCGAGGCCGTCATCGCCTCGGCCAAGGCGACCGACGCCGTCGCGGGTATCGTCGCCAGCCTCGGCGAAAACATGCCGGAAGACACCGCGCTGTCGCTGATGGCCGCTGGTGTCGTTGCCTTCTCCGGTATCGACGAAGCGCTGGCCGCCGCCGAAATTTCGGCCGGCATCGGCGCCATCTGGGCAAAACCGGCTCCGGCACCGCTCCTGTCCGCACAGTCGGAAGGCGGAGAAATCGTTGTGATCAGCGAGAGCGAGGCAAAAGCCGAACTGGCAAAATTCGGCCTCGTGGTACCGGCAGGCAGGGCTGCGTCCACGACAGATGAAGCCGCCGACGCCGCCGAAACGCTGGGCTTTCCGGTGGTGCTCAAGGGCCTCGGCGTCGCCCACAAGACCGAAGCCGGCGCCGTCAAGCTCAACCTTGCCGACCGGCAGTCGGTTCTTGACGCGGCAGAGGCCATGAAAAGCGTCGCGTCCGGCTATCTGGTCGAAAAAATGATCGCAAAACCCGTCGCTGAAATCATCGTCGGCGCGCTCCGCGATCCCGTCGCCGGGCTGGTGCTGACCATCGGCGCCGGCGGCATTCTGGTGGAATTGCTGGACGATTCGGCGATTTTGACCCTTCCGACGACGCCTGAGGCTATCAGCGAGGCCATTTCCGGTCTGAAAATCAGAAAACTGCTCGACGGCTATCGCGGCGGCCCAAAAGGCGACATTCAAGCGCTTACCGCCGCTGTCGCTGCCGTGGCATCCTATGTCGCTGCAAACGCTTCAAAGCTCGAAGAACTCGATATCAATCCTATCATGGTGTTGCCGCAAGGGTCTGGAACCGTTGCGGCCGATGCCCTGATCCGTCGAAGGAAATAACGCCTATGACCGGACCTATCAGAACGCGCCGCGAAGGCGGCATTCTCGAAGTCACCATCGATCGGCCGAAGGCCAATGCGATCGATCTGGTGACCAGCCGCATCATGGGTGAAATCTTTGCCGATTTTCGCGATGACGAAACGTTGCGCGTCGCAATCATTACCGGCGCCGGTGAAAAATTCTTCTGTCCGGGATGGGATCTGAAGGCGGCCGCAGGCGGCGACGCGGTCGATGGCGACTACGGCATCGGCGGCTTCGGCGGCATGCAGGAACTGCGCGATCTCAACAAGCCGGTCATCGCCGCCATCAACGGCATCTGCTGCGGCGGCGGCCTGGAAATCGCCCTGTCGACCGACATGATCCTTGCTGCCGAACACGCGACCTTCGCCCTGCCGGAAATCCGCTCGGGCACGGTCGCCGATGCCGCCTCGATCAAGCTGCCAAAGCGCATCCCTTACCACATTGCCATGGACATGCTGTTCACCGGCCGCTGGCTGGATGCGGCTGAGGCGCACCGCTGGGGCTTCGTCAACGAGATCTTGCCCGCCGACAAGCTGATGGAGCGCGCCTGGGCGCTCGCCCGCCTGCTCGAAAGCGGCCCGCCGCTGGTCTACGCCGCGATCAAGGAAGTGGTCCGCGCTGCCGAAGGCGAGGATTTCCAGACGACGATGAACAAGATCACCAAGCGCCAGTTCAAGACGGTCGATATCCTCTATTCGAGCGACGACCAGCTGGAAGGCGCGCGGGCGTTTTCGGAAAAACGCGACCCGGTCTGGAAGGGAAAGTAGCTGCCGGGCAGCGCGTGACGGCAAGGGGCAACACGATTTTCTGCGCCTTGTCACCATAAGCCAGATTTATGATAACTGCGAAATTTTTATGTGAATACAGAGGCTCACTCTGAAGATACCATGATTTTTAACGGGTTTTTCGGAATCGGAGCACCCATTTCATGAAAGGCTCGATCGCGGCAAACCAAACCGCAAAAGTGACTGGCCTACCTGCCCTCGGGCAGGCATTCTAGCAACACCCCGATCAATCATGATCGAAAACAAGAATCAAAAACGGCGAAAAGCCATCAACATAGGGAACAGGGGAATGAGCGATTACAAGAACTACCTCGCCAATCAGGTAATGATCGGCAAGATGAACCGCCGCGAATTCATGGGCCGGACCTTGGCCGCAGGCGTCGCGCTGTCGAGCGCAAGCACGCTGTTTGCAACCAGCGCCTCGGCGCAGGAGCCGAAAAAGGGCGGGCACCTGAAACTCGGCCTCGAAGGCGGCTCGGCCACCGACGCGCTCGATCCGGCCAAGGCACTGTCGCAGGTGCTCTTCGTCGTCGGCCGCAACTGGGGCGACATGCTGGTCGAATCCGACCCGCTGACGGGCGCCGCCGTGCCGGCACTTGCCGAAAGCTGGGAGCCCTCGCCGGATGCTGCCGTCTGGACATTCAAGATCCGCAAGGGCGTGCAGTTCCACGACGGCAAGGAACTGACTATCGACGACGTGGTCAAGACCCTGCAGCGCCACACCGACGAGAAGTCGGAATCGGGTGCGCTTGGCGTCATGAAGTCGATCAAGACGATCGAGGACAAGGGCGGCGATCTCGTCCTGACACTGACGGAGGGCAATGCCGACCTGCCGCTGCTTCTGTCCGACTACCACCTGATCATCCAGCCGGGTGGCGGCTACGAGAACCCTAACGCGGCGATCGGCACCGGCCCCTACAAGCTGACCAGTTTTGAAGCCGGCGTGCGCGCCACCTTCGAGAAAAACCCGAACGACTGGAATCCGAACCGCGGTTACGTCGATAGCGTTGAAATCATCAATATGAACGACGCAACGGCCCGCATCGCCGCGCTTTCCTCCGGCCAGGTTCACTACATCAACCGCGTCGATCCGAAGACCGTAGCACTCCTGAAACGTGCGCCGACCGTCGAGATTCTCTCGACCTCCGGCCGCGGCCACTACGTTTTCATCATGCATTGCAATACCGCGCCGTTCGACAACAACGACCTGCGCATGGCGTTGAAATACTCGATGGACCGCGAGAACATGGTGCAGACCATCCTCGGCGGCTACGGCAAGGTCGGCAACGACTTCCCGATCAACTCGACCTACGCTCTCTTCCCGGAAGGCATCGAGCAGCGCGCCTACGATCCGGACAAGGCGGCCTTCCACTACAAGAAGTCCGGCCATAGCGGTCCGGTCCTGCTGCGCACGTCCGATGTCGCCTTCCCTGGCGCCGTCGATGCGGCGGTCCTCTATCAGGAAAGCGCCAAGAAGGCGGGCATCGAGATCGAAGTGAAGCGCGAGCCAGGCGACGGCTACTGGTCGAACGTCTGGAACGCCCAACCGTTCTCGACATCCTACTGGGGCGGCCGCCCGACCCAGGACCAGATGTACTCGACGGCTTACCTTTCGACCGCCGACTGGAACGACACGCGCTTCCTGCGTCCCGATTTCGACAAGGTGCTGCTTGAAGCCCGCTCGGAGCTGGATGAAACCAAGCGCAAGGAAATGTACCGCTCGATGGCCATGATGGTCCGCGACGAAGGCGGCCTGATCCTGCCGATGTTCAACGACTTCGTGAATGCCTCCACCAAGCAGGTGAAGGGCTACGTCCACGACATCGGCAACGACATGTCGAACGGTTACGTCGCAACCCGCGTCTGGCTCGACGCCTGATGACGGGCAGCGGACCGAACAAGGGTCCGGCGTTGACGACGGGTCCGGCTGCGGGGGGCGAAAGCCTCTCGCAATCCGCTCCCGTTTCCGGAACGATGGTGACGCCCCCGGCGGGCGTCGTCACCGGTACGTTCTGGCGCCGTTTCACCCTGCGCCGTCCTTTGGCGGCCCTCATCGTCCAGCGTCTGGGTTTAAGCGTTGGCCTGCTCTTTGCCGTGTCGCTGATGATCTTCGGCGGCGTGGAAGCCCTGCCCGGCGATTTCGCCACCACCTATCTTGGCCAGTCGGCAACGCCGCAGGCGGTGGAAAACATCCGCAAGGACCTTGGCCTCGACCGGCCGCTGACCGAGCGCTACGTCACTTGGCTGGGTGGTGCGGTGAAGGGTGATTTCGGCACGTCCTGGGCCAGCAAGAATTCCGTCAGCGAGCAGATCGGCAAACGGCTTGGCAATTCGCTGTTCCTGGCTTTCTTCGCCGCTATCGTCTCCATCCCGCTGGCCGTCGCGCTTGGCATGCTCTCCGTGCAGTACCGAAACCGGTTGCCGGACAAGATCATCAACGTTGTCTCCCTGGCTGCCATCTCGCTGCCCGAGTTCTTCGTCGGTTATCTGCTGATCCTGTTCTTCGCCGTCCAGCTGGGCGTGGCGACTTTCCCCGCCACCGTCTACGACAGCATGGGCTTTGGCGAGCGGCTCTCGGCCATCGCGCTGCCGGTCGCAACGCTGGTGCTGGTCGTCCTCGCCCATATGATGCGTATGACCCGTGCGGCGATCCTCAACGTCATGGCGTCTGCCTATGTCGAGACGGCAGAACTCAAGGGCCTCAGCGCCTTCCGTATCATTGCAAGGCACGCCGCTCCCAACGCCGTCGCCCCGGTCATCAACGTCATCGCGCTCAATCTCGCCTACCTCGTCGTCGGCGTCGTCGTCGTGGAAGTGGTGTTCGTCTATCCGGGCATGGGCCAGTACATGGTCGATGCCGTCACGGTGCGCGACATGCCGGTGGTGCAGGCCTGCGGCCTGATCTTTGCCGCCTTCTACATTTTCCTCAACATGGCCGCGGATATTCTCGCCATCCTCGCCAATCCGAGATTGAGGCATCCACGATGAGATTGAGCTCCATCCCCTTGAGTGCCTGGATCGGCATCGCCGGTATCGTCCTTGCCCTGTTCTGCGCCATCTTCGCGCCCTGGATCGCGCCCTTCGGCGAACGCGACGTCGTCGGCGACATCTGGCTGCCGATGGGCGGCGACTTCCTGCTCGGCACCGACAATCTCGGCCGGGACCTTTTGTCCCGCCTGATCTTCGGAGCGAGGACGACGATCTTCGTCGCCCTTGCCGCAACGGTCATATCCTTCTCGCTCGGCATGCTCTTGTCGTTCACGGCGGCCGTCACCGGCGGGCTCATCGACCAGCTGTTCTCGCGGTTCAACGACCTGATGATGGCAATCCCGACGCTGATCTTCGCCCTCGTCGTGCTCGCCGTCCTGCCGCAGCAGCTCTGGATCCTGATCCTGGTCATGGCGATCCTCGACAGTACCCGCGTCTTCCGCATCGGCCGCGCAGTCGCGCTTGATGTCGCGGTGATGGAATTCGTCGAGGCGGCGCGCCTGCGCGGCGAAGGCACGCGCTGGATCATCTTTCGGGAAATCCTGCCCAATACCCTCTCACCGCTTCTGGCCGAATTCGGCCTGCGCTTCGCCTTCTCCATCCTGTTCCTCTCCACCCTCTCCTTCCTCGGCCTCGGCATCCAGCCGCCGGCCGCCGACTGGGGCGGCATGGTCAAGGACAACAAGGACGGCATCATCTTCGGCATCTCGGCGGCCCTCGTTCCGGGCGGCGCGATCGCCGGCCTTGCGATCTGCGTCAACCTCGTCGTCGACTGGCTGATGAAGCGAACCTCGAGCCTCAAGGGAGGGCGCGGCGATGCCTGATCTGCTTTCTGTCAAGAACCTGAAGATCGAGGCCACCAGCTATCCGCCGGGTGAGCCGCCGAAAACGGTAACGCTGGTCGAAAACGTTTCCTTCGATGTCCAGAAGGGCAAGGTGCTTGGCCTGATCGGCGAATCCGGCGCCGGCAAATCCACGATCGGTCTCTCTGCCCTTGCCTATGGCCGTGGCGGCGCATCGATCACCGGCGGTGAAGTCCTGCTCAACGGCAAGGATATCCTGACGCTCGGCCGTGACGGTGTGCGCACCATCCGCGGCTGCAAGGTCTGCTATGTCGCCCAGTCTGCGGCAGCCGCCTTCAACCCAGCCCACAAGCTCGGCGAACAGGTGATCGAGGCGTCCTTGCGCCACAAGATCATGAGCCGGGCGGATGCGGAAAAGCGGGCGCTCTACCTCTTCAAGGTGCTTGGACTACCGAGCCCTGAAACGTTCGGTGATCGCTTTCCCCATCAAGTCTCCGGCGGCCAGTTGCAGCGCGCCATGACAGCCATGGCGCTCTGCCCCAATCCCGAACTGATCGTCTTCGACGAGCCGACGACCGCGCTTGATGTCACCACGCAGATCGACGTTCTGGCGGCGATCAAGCACGCGATCGAGGAAACGCATACCGCAGCGCTCTACATTACCCATGATCTTGCCGTGGTTGCCCAGATTTCCGACGACATCATGGTGCTGCGTCACGGCAAGACCGTGGAATATGGAACAACCAGGCAGATCATAGAGGCTCCGAAGGAGGACTATACAAGGGCACTGGTCAGTGTGCGCCAGACCAAGCGCGAGGAAGCCCGCGACCAGAGCAACACGCTCCTGAAGATCGACCATGTCAGTGCCGGTTACGCCAATGGCTTCAAGGTGCTGCACGATGTGTCCATGCACCTGCCCAAGGGCCAGACGCTGGCGATCGTCGGCGAAAGCGGTTCCGGCAAGTCGACGCTGGCCCGCGTCATCACCGGTCTTCTGCCGCCATCGGAAGGCACAATCACTTTCGACGGCAAGGTGCTTCCAAAAGCTCTGAGCGGGCGCAGCAAGGAGGAATTGCGCCGCGTTCAGATGATCTACCAGATGGCCGATACCGCGATGAACCCGCGTCAGACGGTGCGCGACATCATCGGCCGGCCGATCTCCTTCTACTATGGCCTGCATGGAGCCAGGAAGACGGAGCGGGTCAAACAGCTGCTCGACCAGATCGAGATGGGCGACCGTTTCCTCGATCGCTACCCGGCCGAACTGTCGGGCGGCCAGAAGCAGCGCGTGGCGATCGCGCGCGCGCTCGCGGCCAAGCCGGAACTGATCCTCTGCGACGAGCCGACCTCGGCGCTCGACCCGCTGGTGGCCGAGGGCATCCTGAATCTGCTTCTGAAGCTTCAGGAGGAAACCGCTGTTTCCTATGTCTTTATCACCCACGACATCGCCATCGTCCGGGCGATTGCCGATAGTGTCGCCGTCATGCATCGCGGCAAGCTGGTGCGCTTCGGGCCCAAGTCCAAGGTGCTCTCGCCACCTTTCGACGATTATACCGACCTGCTCTTGAAGTCGGTTCCGGAAATGGAAATCGGCTGGCTGGAAAAGGTGCTCGCGACCCGGCGGATGGAAAGCGCCGGAAATTGACGATGAGCCGTGGGAAGCCTAATATGACCACTATGGTCATACTCTGGAGGTTTCAGTGAACGAGATTCAGCTGAAGGACGCCAAGGCAAAGCTGTCTGCGGTGATCGATGAGGCGATGAACGGCAATGGCGCGATCATCACCCGCCATGGCCGCAAGGAGGCAGTTGTCATTTCGTTCCAGGAGTTCGAGCGGCTCTCACGCGCCGTGCCGAGTTTCGCATGGCTCTTGACGCATTCGCCGCTGGAGGAAGGCGACCTGCCGGAACGCAAACCGGCCCGAGCGCTACGCGACCCGCAGTTCTGATGTATCTGCTGGACACCAATATCATCGCGACATTGTTGCTCGGGACAAAACCGTCGGATGAGGAGATCAATATCCATGATTGGCTCCTGCAAAAATCAGGCAGCTTGTACATGTGCGCAATATCTGTTGCCGAGATCGAAGCCGGCATCGCAAAATCGGAGAGACAGGGTGCTTCAAGGAAAGCAGAGGACTTGTCACGTTGGCTCGACAATGTGTTGGATGCCTATGCCGACCGCATACTGCCTCTGGATATAGTCTCGGCCCGCCTCGCCGGAAGATTGCTGGACAAGGCCTACGGGGCGGGCGGGTCGCCTGATTTTGAAGATGCGGCCATCGCTGCGATCGCACACTCAAAACACTTCCTGGTGCTCACGCGGAACGCGCGGCATTTTCAGCTCTTTGGAGTACCGTTCATCAATCCCTATGAGCATCTGCCATGAGCATGTCAGTCAGACTTCCCCATGCAGGCGACATCGCCGGTTCGCTGCGCTGCCTCGCCTTCCAGCATGACGGACGGATCGCCCTTGGCAAAACAGTCGCCCTTGGCACCGGTGCCGGAGCGGAAATGCACGACAGGCTGGCCTTCGATGAAGATGCTGGGCACAATCTCGTAGAGTTCCGGCGGACAATTGGCGACGTCAGACATTCTCAGCGCCGGCTGGCCGCCGATCATCACGCTTGTGGCGCCGGACAGCGCGCAGGCCGGCAGCGGTGCCGTATCGCTCGCTCCGGCAACACCGGTAAATCCCAGGATCAAAACAGCAGCAGAAACATTTCTTCCGAACATCATCACCTCCCGCGACGTTAAAGAGCGTCGCCAGCACGCAGAAAAGACCAGGACATGTCCAAACGCAATGTCACCGTCATCGAAAACCAATGGATCGTTCTTTCCGACGGCACACGGCTTTCCGCCCGCATCTGGATGCCGGACGGTGCCGAAGCCAGCCCCGTTCCGGCTGTGCTCGAATATCTGCCCTATCGCAAGCGTGACGGAACAAGCCCGCGCGACGAATCCACCTATCCGGTGTTTGCGGCGGCAGGCATTGCCGGCGTCCGTGTCGATATCCGCGGTTCCGGCGAAAGCGACGGCGTCATCGACGGCGAATACACGCCGCGCGAGCTTAGCGACGGCTGCGAACTGATCGCCTGGATCGCCGCTCAGCCCTGGTCGAATGGCAAGGTCGGCATGATGGGTATTTCCTGGGGCGGCTTCAACTGCCTGCAGGTGGCGGCGCTGAAACCACCGGCGCTGAAGGCGGTGATCTCGATCGCCTCCACCGTCGACCGCTACAATGACGACATTCACTACAAGAACGGCACGCATCTTTCCGCACAACTCTCCTGGGCCGCAACCATGCTCGCCTATCAGTCACGCTCGCCCGATCCGGCGCTGGTCGGCGATGCATGGAAGGACATGTGGCTGGAACGGCTGGAAAACGAGCCCTTCTTCATGGAGGAATGGCTGGAGCACCAGCGCCGTGACGCATTCTGGGAACACGGATCGATCTGCGAGGATTTCGATGGCTTCCCCGTGCCTGCCATGGTCATCGCCGGCTGGGCCGATGGCTATCGCAACACGCCGATGAAGGCCATCGAAGGCCTCGGCGAAAAGGCAAAGGCCCTGATCGGCCCCTGGGTACACAAATATCCGCATTTCGCCTGGCCGAAACCCCGCGCCGATTTCCATGGCGAAGCAATCGCCTGGTGGAACCGCTGGCTGCGCGACGAGGAGAACAACGTCGAGAACCTGCCGCAGATGCGCGCCTTCATCCTCGATGGCCCGAAACCTGCCCTGCGCCGCGATGTCGAACCCGGTTTCTGGGTGGCAAAGGACCAGTGGCAGCCGCCGCAGATGCAGACGTTGTATGTCGATCAGTTCGGCGGCCTCAACGAAGGTCCGCTGATCGCCGGCGCCCATGACCATAATGTCTACCTGAAATCACCGCTCGACACCGGCACTGCCTCCGGCGAATGGTTCACGCTGAAGCCAGACGCCGAAATGGCCGGCGACCAGCGCATCGACGATGCCGGCTCGCTGACCTTCGAAACCGCACCGCTGGCACAGGCGGCCGACTATCTCGGTCAGCCGGTGCTGACGGTCGAGCTTGCCTGCGATGCCGACTGGGCCAATCTCGTTGCCCGCCTCGTCGATATCCATCCGGACGGCAGCGCCACCCGCGTCACCTTCGGCGTGCTGAACCTTGCCCACCGCGACGGCAATGCCGAGCCCAAGCCGCTGGAAAAGGGCAACAAGACCCGGATCATTCTGGTTCTGGACGCCTGCGGCTACCGCTTCGGCGCCGGTCACCGCATCCGGCTGTCGCTTTCGACCGCCTATTGGCCGATGGTCCTTCCCGCCCCGTCCGATCCGGGGTTGATGCTGGATCTCGCTTCGCTGGGGCTCGCCTTGCCGAAGCTTGGCGAGTATCAGGCGATCACCATGGCGGAACCGGAAAACCCCGACCCGCTGCCGAAATATACCGAGCTTGCGCCGGGCAGCTCCAGCCGCCGGGTCGAGCGCGACATGACGACGGGCAGGACGCACTATTACATCTACGAGGACACCGGCCTTTTCGAGCATCCCGATACCGGTCTTGCCACGCAGGAAATTCGCAACGAGATATGGACCATCGCTACCGACGATCCGCTATCGATGACCGGTGTTTCGACCTGGATCTGCGTCGCCAAGCGCGAAAACTGGTCCGTCAAGACCGTGTCGGTCTCACGGATCGCCTGCACGGCAACCGAATGGTTGACCTCTGCCTCGGTGACAGCCTTCGAAGGTGAGACGCAGATCTTCGAAAAAACCTTCGAGAAGCGCGTGCCGCGCGACTTCATGTAAGAACAGGCGCGGCCTCTGCCAGGGCTGCAAGCGCCCGCTCCGCATCCTGCGCAGGCACGAAGATGTGGTCGTGGTGATAGGCCGCGATGACATTGGCGCTGATGCCATGCCGCGTCAGCGCCACGGCAACCGCCGCCGTCAGCCCGACGGCCTCAAGGGCTGAATGAACCGTCAGCGTGATACAGCGCATCACCGGGCCATAGCTCAGCCCGGCCTTGTCTGCTGCCGCTTTTTCCAGAATCAAGGTCAGGCCCTCTTCCTCCCGGAAAAAGCCGAGCGGCTCCAGCGAAGGCCAGCCGGTTTCATGCGCCGGAACGCTGCAATAGACGTAATCGCCCGGACGCAGGTCCGGCCGCATCTCGCGCAAGAGCGTACCGAGATCGGTAATGCCGGTCATGTTCTCTCTCTCCCTGTGTTAATCCCCTGATCACACGGACGTGTATCCCGGTCAGTGGTCTCTCACTTTGGCGTTACGCACGCATTTGCGATTTGACCGCAAGCCTGTGTTGGCCACAGTTTGCTCATAAAGCAAGGGCGCATGCCGCTACAATCGGAAGCGCCTGCCCTTGCCGGAAGACCATTGCCGGAAGACCATCGAAGGAGGAATACCATGCCGCAGAACGCATCCCACAAGCTTTCGCATTCAACCAAACGACCTCTCGTTTTCGGCTTGGCCGGCATGACAGCAATTGCCGCCGTCCTGTTTGCCATGTCCTCGACATTCAGCAGCGCAGCCGAGGAGGCCGTCGTCATTCCCCCTCCGGCCATCGATGAAACAGTCAGCGCGACGACCGGGAAGGCTGTATTTGCCGGCGGCTGCTTCTGGGGCGTGCAAGGTGTCTTCCAGCATGTGAAAGGTGTCAAGAACGCAGTCTCGGGTTATTCCGGCGGCGCCAAGGATACCGCCGTCTACGAGACCGTCAGCGGCGGCAACTCGGGCCATGCCGAAGCCGTCGAAATCACCTATGATCCGAAGATAGTCACCTACGGCCAGCTGCTGCAGATCTATTTCTCGGTCGCACACAACCCGACCCAGCTGAACTATCAGGGCCCGGACCACGGCACGCAATATCGCTCGGAAATCTTTGCGACCAACAGCGAGCAGAAGAAGATCGCCGAAAGCTACATCGCCCAGTTGGACAAGGCGAAGGTCTATGGCGAACCGGTTGTCACCAAGGTGTCCGGCATGACCGCCTTTTACCCTGCCGAGGACTATCATCAGGATTTCCTGACGCTCAACCCGACCTATCCTTACATCGTCTACAACGACATGCCGAAGATCGAGAACCTCAAGGCACTGTTCCCAGCGGAATTCAGCGCCGATCCGGTCCTCGTCCTGAAAGCCAAGGGCTGATCACAGCGTTCCAACGAGATCGCTGACACCGCGGCACAGATGCTTAAATCCTTCCCGCGCGCCCTCGCTCATGTGTCGGGCGCGCAGCCATGCATGGATCATCTGCGGCTCGTCCCGATAGGTGACGCTGACACCCGCAGCAATCAGCCGCTGCGCATAGAGTGCTGCATCGTCGCGCAACGGATCGAAATGCGCCGACGTGATATAGGCGGGCGGCAGGCCGGAAAAGTCCACCGCTTTCAACGGATGGGCAAAGGCATTCTCCCCCGGCGCCTTCAGGACATCCCGGTAATAGGCGACATCGGCCGTCGACAGGCCCGGCGCCTCGGCCATCTCGGCATAGGAGCCCGAGACAAGATCGCCCCCGAGCCCCGGATAGATCAGCACCTGCCCGACAATGCCGCCGATTGCCTCGACCTTGGCCTTCAACGTCATTCCCGCCGCCAGATTGCCGCCGGCGCTGTCCCCCACGACCACCAGCGGCCGATGATCGGCCAGCAGCCATACCAGCACCTCGTAACAATCGTCGAACGCGGCGGGCCAGACATGTTCCGGCGCCAGCCGATAGTCGATGGACACCAGTTCGGCCTTTGCCGCATGGCTGATTTCAGCGCAGATCGCATCATGACTTTGCAACGATCCGACGACAAAGCCGCCGCCGTGGATGTAGAAAAGACGGGTCTGTGTCGCGATTTCGGCCGGCCTGTACCGCCGAACCGGAACCCGTCCGCCGACGATCTCATCTCGCCGCGTCAGCCCTTCGGGCGACGGCGCATCGAACTCGGCGCAGAGCGCGTCATACCATGCGCGCTGCTGCTCGATCGACGCATCGACGGCATCCGCCGGATAGAACGCCTCGCAGCGTTTGTGAAAGGCGAGAATGCCGGGCTCGGTGGGGATTGGTTTTGACAATATCGAATCCATTGGCTGTTCCTGCGTCCAGTGCGGCAAGCCTATCAAACCCATTTCTATACGCTATCCGGAAACCGGCATGCTGCCACGCTTCTGACGCCGGTAGTCGCCGCGGATATGTGCCGAAAGCAAACCACCCTGCATCTTGCCATCTCCCCCTCTTGCCGTGTTAGCTAGGCCATGGCCTTCACGCTCCGTCAGCTCCAGTACTTCGTCGCCGTCGCCGAACAGGGGTCCATCACCCGTGCGGCGCAGAACCTGTCGATTTCGCAATCGTCGATCACCGAAGCCGTCAAGGAGCTGGAGACCGACCTTGGCGTCGAGTTGTTCGAGCGCCATCCGCGCGGGCTGCACATCACCCATAACGGCCATCAGTTCCTGCGCCATGCCACCAAGATTCTCGCCGGCGTTTCCGATGCCCGCCGTTCCTTCTCGCAGGAGCGGGAGGCGCGCACCGGTGGCAAGCTCAATCTCGGCGTCACCTCGCTGGTTGCCGGCTATGTACTCTCCGACCTGCTTGCCCGCTATCGCCGCGCCTGCCCCGGCGTCGAGGTCAGTGCCATCGAGGACAACGGCTCCTATCTCGAGCATCTGCTGGTCGGCGGCGAGCTCGATGTCGCCGTCATGGTCATCTCCAACCTGCGCGACCGCATGGCGCTGCAGGCCGAAATCATCGAGACCTCGCCCTACCGCCTCTGGCTGCCGCTCGGCCATCCGCTGGTCTCTGCCGATATCATCTCGGTTGCCGATATCGCCAAGGAGCCGTTGATCATGCTAACGGTCGATGAAATCGAGGAGAACACCGGCAAACTCCTGACCGCGCTCGGCGCCCGCCCGCATGTCGCCTTCCGTACGCGATCCGTCGAGGCGGTCCGCAGCCTTGTCGCCACCGGCGCCGGCATCGCGCTGTTGCCTGACCTGGTCTATCGGCCCTGGTCACTGGAAGGCGACCGTATCGAAAGCCGCGACGTCTCCGGCGCCCTTCCTGTCGTCCAGGTGGGCATGGTCTGGCGCAAGGGCTCCGGGTTACCGCAGTCAGCAAAGGACTTCATCGGGGTTGCAGAGGCGCTACGCAGCGGCAGGTCCCGGTAAATTCGATCGATATCGGAAAAACCGATAGCGACATTCTGATTAATGAATTTGCGAAAGCGGCGAAATAGAGGCAACCTTCAATCCGGGAACAAAGACCGTGAAACACGGACACCAAACCGGGAGACAGAAGATGAAGCAGATTTTGAAATCCTGCACCGCGCTCACCCTTTCGCTCGCTTTCGCGACCCATGCTTTTGCTCAGGAACCCTTGAAAGAACTCGGCAAGGGCGAAGGCGAATTGTCGATCGTCGCCTGGGCCGGCTATATCGAGCGCGGCGAGACCGACAAGGCCTATGACTGGGTCACCGGCTTCGAAAAGGACACCGGCTGCAAGGTCAGCGTCAAGACGGCAGCGACCTCCGACGAAATGGTCGCTCTGATGAACGAAGGCGGCTTCGACCTCGTCACCGCCTCCGGCGACGCATCGCTGCGGCTCGTGGCCGGCAAGCGCGTCCAGCCGATCAACACCGCGCTGATCCCGAGCTGGTCGACCATCGACGAACGCCTGCAGAACGCGCCCTGGCACACGGTCAAGGACACGCATTTCGGCACGCCCTACGTTTGGGGACCGAATGTGCTGATGTACAACACCGAAGCCTTCAAGGGCGAAGCGCCGAAGAGCTGGAAGGTCGTCTTTGAGGAAATGACCTTGCCTGACGGCAAGTCCAACAAGGGCCGCATCCAGGCCTATGATGGCCCGATCCATGTGGCGGACGCTGCCAATTACCTGATGTTCCACAAGAAGGAACTCGGCATCAAGGACCCCTATGAACTGAACGAAGACCAGTACAAGGCCGCCCTCGACGTTCTGCGCGTCCAGCGCACGCTGGCCGGCCGCTACTGGCATGATGCGATGATCCAGATCGACGACTTCAAGAACGAAGGCGTCGTCGCCTCCGGCTCATGGCCCTTCCAGGTCAACCTCCTGAAGGCCGAAAAACTGCCGATCGCTTCGGTCTTCCCGGAAGAGGGCGCGACCGGATGGGCCGACACGACCATGTTGCATGCCGACAGCGAACACCCCAACTGCGCCTATATGTGGATGGAACACACGCTGTCGCCCAAGGTTCAGGGCGATGTCTCCGCCTGGTTCGGCACGGTTCCATCGGTACCTGCCGCCTGCAAGGGCAACGAACTGCTGACCGACGAGGGTTGTGCTGCCAACGGCTACAACGACTTCGAAAAGATCAAGTTCTGGAAGACGCCAGTTTCCAAATGCGAAAGCCAAGGCGAGTGCGTGCCCTATCACCGCTGGGTCTCCGACTATATCGGCGTCATCGGCGGGCGGTAAACTGCGCGCTCGTGCCTGATCTCCCCCCTTGAGGGGGAGATGTCACGAAGTGACAGAGGGGGGTAAACTCTCCTCAAATGCGGAGCGGGCTTACCCCCCCTTGTCGGCGATGCCGACATCTCCCCCTTAAGGGGGAGATCACCGCGACCTGTGTGATAACCCAATCAATAGCTTGCCGAGCAAGGAAGACCCATGACCGCCGCCGTCCTGTTCGAAAACGTTTCGCGCCACTTTGGCGCCGTCAAAGCCGTCGATGCGGTCGATCTTGAAATTGCGGCCGGCGAGTTCTTTGCCATGCTCGGGCCTTCCGGTTCCGGCAAGACCACCTGCCTCAGACTGATGGCCGGTTTCGAGCAGCCGACCCATGGCCATATCGAGATTTTCGGCGAGACCGCCGAAGGCGTGCCGCCCTATCGGCGCAGCGTCAATACAGTGTTTCAGGACTATGCCCTCTTCCCGCACCTCTCCATTCTCGACAATGTCGCCTATGGCCTGATGGTCAAGGGTATCGGCAAGGAGGACCGGAGGAAAGCAGCGGAAGATGCGCTCGCCATGGTCAAGCTGCCCGGCTACGGCCAGCGGCGGCCGGGCCAGCTTTCCGGCGGTCAGCGCCAGCGCGTTGCGCTCGCCCGTGCTCTGGTCAACAAGCCCAAGGTATTGCTGCTCGACGAACCGCTCGGCGCGCTGGATCTCAAGCTGCGCGAGCAAATGCAGGAGGAATTGAAAAGCCTGCAGAAATCACTTGGGATCACCTTCGTCTTCGTCACCCATGACCAGGGCGAAGCCTTGTCGATGGCCGACCGGATCGCCGTGTTCAATGACGGCAAGATCCAGCAATTGGGCACGCCGGAAGACATCTATAAACGCCCGCAAACCCGTTTCGTCGCGGATTTCGTCGGCTCGTCGAATGTGCTCTCCAGTGCCACCTGCGCCAAGCTCGGCGTTGCCGCGAAAGCCGCCAGCCTGCGACCCGAAGCCATTGCCATCGGCACATCCTGGGCCGAGCAGCTGAGCCTGCCGGGCACCGTCACCGCTCGCAGTTTTCTTGGCGCGACCAATCGCATCAGCATCGACTGCAGTGGCGAAAAGATCATCGTCGCCAGCCCGGCCGCCATGCCGGTTCCCGATATCGGCGCTGCGGTGCAGCTCGCCTTTTCGCGCAACGACCTTCATCTGATGGAGGAAGCATGAGCGCGCTCACCACTCCCGCGGCAATCCTGCCGAACAGGCCCGGCCCGATGGGACGGGTGTCGGACTTCCTGTGGAAGCACCCGCACGTTCTTCTGGCGATCCTGCTCGGCCCGCCGGTGCTCTGGCTCGGCGTCATCTATCTCGGCTCCCTGTTTGCGCTGTTGCTGCAGAGCTTCTTCTCGATCGACGATTTCTCCGGACTGATCAATTACGAGTTCACGCTTGCGACCTACAGGCAGCTGCTGTCGGACGCCAATTTCGATATCATCGTCCGCACGGTGACGATGGCGGCCACGGTCACGCTGTTTTCGGCGCTGATCGCCTTCCCGATCGCCTACTACGCGGCGCGTTACGCCAAGGGAAAGTGGAAGGCCGTGTTCTATCTCGGCATCATGCTGCCGCTCTGGTCAAGCTATCTGGTGAAAATCTACGCCTGGAAGCTGATCCTCGCCAAGGAAGGCATCCTCACCTGGGCCTTCACCAAGCTTCATCTGCTCTGGGTGCTCGACGGCTGGCTGGCACTTCCGATCATCGGCGGCAATTCGCTCTCGGTCAGCTATACCGGCACCTTCCTCGTCTTCGTCTATGTCTGGATGCCGTTCATGATCCTGCCGATCCAGGCAGCACTGGAGCGCGTTCCCGGCAACCTGATCGAAGCCTCGTCCGATCTTGGCGGCACGCCGCAGCAGACTTTTCGCCACGTGCTCTTTCCGCTCGCCCTGCCCGGCATCGTCGCCGGTTCGATCTTCACGTTTTCGCTGACGCTCGGCGACTACATCATTCCGCAGATCGTCGGCTCGTCGCGCCTGTTCATCGGCCAGGCCGTCTATGCGCAGCAGGGCACGGCCGGCAACATTCCGCTAGCGGCTGCCTTCACCGTCGTGCCGATCGTCATCATGGGCCTCTATCTCTTTATGGCCAAACGCATGGGAGCCTTCGATGCGCTCTGACCGCTCCACATCCGCTCCGCTTGGCCTGAAGATCGCCGCCATCGGTGGCCTCGCCTTCCTGCACATCCCGATCCTGTTGATCTTCCTCTATGCCTTCACCACCGAGGAAAAGAGCTACCAGTTTCCGCCGCCCGGCCTGACCTTGCAATGGTTCACTGTGACCTGGAACCGGCCGGACGTCTGGGCAGCACTCATCTTGTCGGTCAAGGTCGCGACCATCGCCACGGCAATCGCGCTGGTGCTCGGCACGCTCTGCGCCGCCGCCGTCAGCCAGACGCGCTTTTTCGGCCGCGAAACCATCTCGCTTTTGGTCATCCTGCCGATCGCGCTTCCCGGCATCATCACCGGCATTGCGCTGCGCTCGGCCTTCTCGATGGCCGATATCCCCTTCTCGTTCTGGACCATCGTTCTCGGCCACGCGACCTTCTGCATCGTCGTCGTCTACAACAATGCCGTTGCCCGCTTCCGCCGCGTCTCCGGCTCGCTGATCGAGGCCTCGATGGATCTCGGCGCCGACGGCTTCCAGACCTTCCGCCATATCATCCTGCCGAACATCGGTACCGCACTTCTGGCCGGCGGCATGCTCGCCTTCGCCTTGTCCTTCGACGAGGTCATCGTCACCACCTTCACCGGCGGCCAGCAGTCGACGCTGCCGATCTGGATGCTCGAAGAACTCATCCGCCCGCGCCAGCGGCCGGTCACCAACGTCGTCGCCATGGTGGTGATGCTGGTCACCTTCCTGCCGATCCTGGCAGCCTACTACCTCACCCGCGACGGCGACCAGATCGCCGGCGCCGGCAAATAATCCCGCGTCTGTTCCGGAAAAGTGGCCACCGGTTTTCCGACAAGAACAGACGCCAGCAAACAAGGGAGAACGGACATGGACACGCAATTGCTGATCGGATCGGCGTTCGAGGCCGGCACAGAGGCCGAGGAACTGATCCTCAATCCGCGCACCGGCGCCAAGATCATCGATCTCGCCGAAGCCTCGCAAAGCCAGATCGAGCGCGCCGTCGATGCTGCCGAAAGGGCCTTCGACACATGGTCGATGACGACGCCTGCCGAACGTTCCGGCTACCTTCTGAAGATCGCCGATGCGATCGAGAAGGATGCCGATGCGTTCGCAGCGCTCGAGGCATTGAACTGCGGCAAGCCGATCAATGCCGTGCGCAATGACGAACTGCCGGCTATTATCGACTGCTGGCGCTTCTTTGCCGGCGCCATCCGCTCGCTGCATGCGACGGTGGCGGGTGAATACCTGCCCGGTCACACCTCGATGATTCGCCGCGATCCCGTCGGCATCATCGGTTCGATCGCGCCGTGGAACTACCCGCTGATGATGATGGCCTGGAAGCTGGCGCCAGCGATCGCCGGCGGCAACACCGTCGTCTTCAAACCGTCCGAACAGACGCCGCTGACGGCGTTGAAAATGGCCCGCCTGCTCGCCGATATCCTGCCGGAAGGCGTCGTCAACGTCATTCTCGGTCGCGGCGAAACCGTGGGCAACACGCTGATCAACCATCCGAAGATCGGCATGGTCTCGATCACCGGCGATATCGCCACCGGCAAGAAGGTGTTGCAGGCAGCCGCGAAAACCGTCAAGCGCACCCATCTCGAACTCGGCGGCAAGGCCCCGGTCATCGTCTATGACGACGCCGATCTTGAAGCCGTCGTCAACGGCATCCGCACCTTCGGTTACTATAATGCCGGCCAGGACTGCACAGCCGCCTGCCGCATCTACGCGCAGGACGGCATCTACGAAAAGCTGGTTGCCGACCTCACCTCGGCCGTCTCGACAATCAAGTATAATCTTGCCGACGACACCGAAAACGAGATTGGCCCGTTGATCTCCAAGCGCCAGCGCGACCGCGTGGCAAGCTTTGTCGAACGCGCCACCGAACAAAAACACATCGAGATCACCACCGGCGGCAACCTTGGCAGCAAGGACGGCTTCTTCTTCCAGCCGACGGTCGTTGCCGGTGCCACCCAGGATGACGAGATCGTCCGGCGCGAAGTCTTCGGCCCCGTCGTCTCCGTCACCCGCTTCACCGAGAACGACCAGGCCGTTACCTGGGCAAATGATAGCGACTACGGTCTCGCGTCCTCCGTCTGGACCAAGGATATCTCCAAGGCGATGAAAGCCGCATCCCGCCTGCAATATGGTTGCACCTGGATCAACACCCACTTCATGCTGACCAACGAAATGCCCCATGGCGGCGTCAAGCAGTCCGGCTACGGCAAGGACATGTCGATCTACGCGCTGGAGGATTACACCGCCGTTCGTCACGTGATGATCAATCACGGATAGAAGGCTGCGACAGCAGCGCAGACATCGAACCGAACATACAACGACCGCGCCCAAAGCGCGGTCGTTGTAATTTCTGCGCTAACCAGCAGAAAAACATACGGGATCGCCCCAAATGTTGCGCAAATCCCACACGCCGTAAAACATGAGTATTTAAGTCATAGATTCCGCTTTTCTGCGAAGATAATCTTGATAGAAAGAGTCATCTTATAGCTCTCGCCTGTCCAGAAAGTGCATGACATGCCCCATCTTCGCCGCGCCACCCGGTCCACCGTTCGCTTTGCCCTTGCCGGCACCTCGCTGCTCGCTCTCTCCCTGACAGCCTTCGCCCAGGACGCAGCGCAATCCACGACGACTACAGACGGCGCGACGGCGCTTGAGGCTCTCACCGTCACCGGCGGCAGCGGCGGCGTCATCACTGCCGATGGTTACGTCGGCACCAGCAGCGCCACCGGTGCCAAGGTCGACACGCCCTTCCTGCAGACACCGCAATCGATCTCATCGGTGACGGAACAGCAGTTGAAGGATCGCAACCCGCAGACGCTTCTCGAGACGCTGGCCTATACGCCCGGATCGCGCGTCGGCGCCTACGGTTTCGATCCACGCTTCGATTCGTTCACGGTGCGCGGCTTCGATGTCACCTATAACGGCATGTTCCGCGACAATCTGCGTCAGCCCGGTGCCAGCTCCTCGCTGTTCAAGAATGAGCCCTATGGCCTTGAAGGTGTCTCGATCCTGCGCGGCCCGTCGTCGGCTCTCTACGGTGCATCCGGTGCCGGCGGCCTCTTCAACCTGATCACCAAGCGCCCCACCGAAGAACCGCTGCGCGAGTTGCAGCTGCAATACGGCACGAACAACCGTTACCAGGGACAGTTCGATTTCTCCGGTCCGATCAACGACACCGATCCGCTCTATTACCGCATGACCGGTCTGTTGCGCAGCGCCGACACCGAGCAGGTCAGTGTGCCTGACGACCGCGCCTATATCGCGCCAGCCTTGACCTGGAAGCCGGACGAAGACACCAAGCTGACGATCCTTGGTGAATATTCCCGCACCAAGACAGGCGGTTCTGCAGCCTATTACAACGATCCGCTAACCGGCGAAGTCACGGACATCTTCGCCGGCAACCCCGACTTCAATGATTCAGTGCAGACGCAAGCCCGCCTCGGCTATGAATTCGAACACCGGTTGAACGACGTCTTCACCTTCCGCCAGAACATGCGCGTCTCGACGCTGAATATCGACACCGACTGGGCCTTTGCCTATGCGCCCAACGCCATCGACCCGACATTGCTGGACAGCAGTGCCGGTACATTCGATGAGCGCCTGACCTCCGTGGTGATTGACAATCAGATGGAGGCCAAGTTCGATACCGGCCCGCTCGACCACACTTTGCTCACGGGCATCGACTACACAAAATTGCGGTTCAAGTCGCTTGCCGGCACCGGCTTCACACCGCCGCTCGACACCAATAACCCGACGCAAGGCCGCCCGACCAGTCCGATCGATTTCGACGAGCGCGTCGTCCAGGACCAGTGGCAGCTTGGCACCTACATTCAGGACCAGATCCGCTACGACGCCTGGACGCTGACAGCCGGCGCACGATACGACTGGGTCTCCACCGACACGGCTAAGACCGATCTGGCCACCGGCGTCGTGGATCCTGTATCGCAGAAGGACAAGGCATTTTCCGGCCGTATCGGCCTGACATACGAAACCGATTTCGGCCTTGCGCCCTACATCAGCTACTCCACCGCCTTCTCGCCCAATGCCGGCTGGAACAAGGAGACCGAACAGCCATTCAAGCCGACCGAAAGCCAGCAGGAGGAGGTCGGCGTCAAGTATCTGCTTCCCAACAGCAATACCATGATCACGGCGGCTCTCTTCAATATCGACCAGAAGAATAGCCTCTATTATGAGGTCGTCGACCTGCCGACAGGCCCAGAGAACATCCAGGTTCAGCGCGGCAAGGTCAGGTCGCGCGGTTTCGAACTGGAGGCCAATACCAGCCTCGACAACGGCCTTTCGCTGATCGCGTCCTATACCTATACCGACATCAAGATCACCGAGGGCCCGGCCGATACGGTCGGCAATTATGTGTCGTCGGTACCGCGCCACATGGCGTCGATCTGGGCGGATTATACAATGCCCGAGGACGGTCCGGCAGCTGGCCTGGGCTTCGGTGCCGGCGCACGCTTCCTCGGATCGAGCTACGGCAACGACCAGAACACGACGCGCAACGCCGCGCGCGTGCTTTTCGACGCCGCCGCCCATTATGATTTCGCGGCTATCGACAAGAAGTACGAAGGCCTGCGCCTGCAGGTCAACGCCACCAACGTCTTTGACCGGCGCGATACCGTTTGCTCGGCAGGCTTCTGCTATCGCGACCAGGGCCGCGCCGTCATCGGCTCGCTGAAATACAGCTGGTGATCCGTTGAGCCCCTCCACCCATCACGACGCAGACACCGCCGTCGGGCCATCCGGCCTGAAGGCGGTGTTTTCCGGTGAACATGCCTGGTGCGGCGAGAAGATGATGCTGTCGTCGGAGCTGGACGGGGCCGTTCCGTTGCCGGAGTTCTTCGGTTCTGGCGGTTTTTCCGCCGCCCTCGATACCTATGCGAGCGCCCATGGCGGCACCGACCGGCGCGCGGTCGCCTCCATGTGGTCGCTCTACTATTTCTCGATGCTGACCATCCCCTACATCGTCGCCCGCCGGGCCGGCCACGCCCTGCCGGTTGCTGCCGGCGACATGACGATCGCGCTTGCCGAAGACGGGCTGCCGCGCGCGCTCGGCCTTGCCCGCGAAGGCGATTGGAGCGAGGGCAAGGGCGCTGACCTCCTGTCCTTCGTCATGCCTCTGGTCAGCCAGCACCTGGCCGAAATCGTCGCACAATTGAAGGCGCTGGGCGGCATTGCCCCAAAACTCGCCTGGAACAACGCGGCCGTCTACATCGACTATGCCTTCAATGCGACCGAGCGGGAGCGTCCGGCCGATGGCGATGTCTGGGCTTCGCGTTCCCTGTTTTCGCAACCGCAACTGCCTGATGGTTCGGCCAACCCGTTCCTCGGCTGTCTTCGTCACGAGAGCGCTGGCGAAGAAACCGTCTGCCGCCGCAAGGTCTGCTGTCTGCGCTACCTTCTGCCGGGCATTCCGAGCTGCGGTGATCTCTGCGCCCTTCCCGCCCAAAGAAAGCAATGATCGTGAAACGCCTTCTTCTTCTGACCCTTGGCCTGTTTCTGGCCTGTATCTCCGTGGCGGTTGCCAAGGAGCGTTGGCCGATGACGCTCACCGATGGGATCGGCCGCCAGGTGACGATCAAGGCCAAGCCGAAGGCGGTCCTGCTCGGCAGCGGATTCAATCTGGTCGCGCTGTCGCTCATCCACCCCGATCCGGTCAGCCTGCTTGCCGGTTGGTCCGGAGATATGAAGGGCGACAATCCCGAAATCTACAAGGATTTCGTCGCAAAGTTTCCGGCGCTCGCGGATGTGCCGATCATTGGCGACGGTACCGGCGACGGCCTGTCCTTCGAGACCATCCTGTCCCTGAAGGCCGATCTTGCCATCATGGCCAACTGGCAGGCCGATACCGAACTCGGCAAGCGGGCGATCGACTATCTGGAAAGCACCGGCGTTCCCGTCTTCGTCGTCGATTTCAACAGCGACCCCATGAAGAACACGCCTGAAAACATGCGACTGCTCGGCAAGATCCTCGAGCGTGAGGAACAGGCAAACGCCTTTGCCGATTTCTACGAGGACCATCTGAAGCGCATCACCGACCGCGTGAGAGCCAATCCCGAGCCCGGCCCCACCGTGCTGATGGATGCCTTTCCCGATCCGGATCGCTGCTGCTACGCCTATGGCACAGGGGGCTTAGGAGAATTCATCGGCATCACCGGCAGCCGCAATATCGCGGATAAGAACCTGCCGCGCCAGGGCGGCATCGTCAGCAGCGAATATCTGATTAAGGCCGATCCGGACGTCTATATCGCCACGGCCTCGCCCGGCGGCACCTACAGCATTTTCTCCGTGGGCCCCGGCGTTTCCGCCGAGGAGGCCCGCAGGACGCTTGGCCAAGCCGTGAAAAACCCGGTGCTCGCCAACCTGTCGGGCGTGCAGAAAGGCCGGGTGCATGGATTGTGGAATTTCTTCAACGCGGTGCCGCTGAATATTCTGGCAGCGGAAGCTTTTGCCCATTGGCTCAGGCCGGAGATGTTTGCCGATATCGATCCGGATCAGTCGCTCAAGGAGATCAACAAGCGCTTCGCCGCCGTTCCTTTCAAGGGCTCCTACTGGATCAGCCTGAAATAAAAAAATGGCCGGATGCGATATCCGGCCATTTTGAGGGAGTTTTTACGCGGCCTTCTTGAGGGCCGTCGCGTTGACGGAGGCTTGCGCGAGTGCCGACAACTCGTGATCGGTCTTGCCTTCCTGCTGCAGGGTTTCATCCAGCAGCTTGACGGCATCGTTGAGGCCCAGCATCGTTGCCCAGGTCTTCAATGTGCCATAGCGGGCCATCTCATAGTGCTCCACGGCCTGCGCTGCGGCCAGAAGGCCGGCATCGAGCGCTGGGGAGCCCTTGAATTCATCGAGGATTTCCTCGCCTTCCTCGATGATCCCGTCAATGGCCGGGCAGGTCCTGCCGACGGCACGCTTGCCGAAGATTTCAAACACCTGCTGCAGGCGTTCGAGCTGGCCTTCGGTTTCATCGCGGTGTTTTTCGAAAGCCGCCTTCAGCTTCGGGTTCTGTGCACCCTTGGCCATTTTCGGCAAGGCTTTCAGTATCTTGCGTTCGGCGTAGTAGATATCCTTGAGCATGTCGTGAAACAAATCTTCCAGGGCTTTTACGGCCATTGTTCTCTTCCTTTTCGGCAAGTGAAACATGTCGCGGGCGACGAGCGGGTAACGGGTGACGCGGTACTTTGTTCCGCCACCGGCGGCAATCGCAGGATCGGGCCCGAACCGCTTCCCTCCCGGCATCGCCCCACCTATATAGAGAATCGGAGGGCTTCGATGATTTGGATATTTCCTGCGGTTGCCGGTCTGTTGATCGTGTATTTCGCCATGCGTTCGTCGCGCTTCCGGCGCTTTGCGGAACCGGTGCTCAGCATCCTCGTCGCATTGGGGCTTGTTTTAGCTTTCGTGGTCTGGATGAGGGAAGGTGGTGCCGAGAGCAACGACAACGATCCGCCGCCTTTCACCCAAAACCGTCCGGTCATTCTGCCGGAGGAGATAGCGCTCGAAGGACTGCAGTTCACCCGCAACCGGCCAGACACCAGCTATCGCGTCACCGGCACGGTCCTGAACAGGAGCGCCGCCAATCTCACCAATTTCAATCTGACGGTGACGCTTGAAGATTGTCCGAACGATACCTGCAAGACCGTGGGCGAAGACACGGCCCTGATCCTTGCGCGCGTCCCTGCCGGCAGGGAGCAGGCGTTCGAAACCTTCTTCACTTTCCCCAACCGCTTCGGCACCGAACCCTCAGCGCCGAAATGGACGACGCAGATTTCCAACATACGCGGTGTCGCAGCGCAGTAGCGCCACGTCTCCGTCAGGCCCGGCTGATCTCGTCGAGATACCAGTTGATATAGCGCAGCTCGTTCTGCTCCATCGGCGCGATCGGGCCCGGCACGAAATAATGCGAGCGCACGCCGCGCGCGGTGTGTTCGATGATCGACTTGTCCTCGTCGGTGGTCACCGTCCAGAGCCATTTCAGCTTTTCGAGGTCGTAATCGACGCCCTCTTCCGCCTCGCCATTGACCAGCCAGATCAGTTCCATCTCGCAGGCTTCCGGTCCCTTCGGAATGAAGCGGTAGATCATGCCGTGATCCGGATAGCAAACCAGGAAGGACGTACCGCCGAGATGGACGGAGGTGACACCGCCGTCATATTCAGTGAAGCGGCCCATCAATGGCGCCAGAGGCGACCCGTCCTGGCTGCCGGTCTTGACACCGTCATAGAGCGCATACCGGAAGGCATGGATGGTTTCCCTGCCGCCTTCCGACGTCTGCCAATGGTCTCCGGAACCGACCTGAATGCCGAGCGCGCAGGTCCGCTCCTCCATCGCCGCGTTCAGCGCCTCGATCATGTGCAACGGCTGTTCCAGCGCATGGGTCTGCGAATATTCCGGATGCGCCGGGCCGCAGTGATAGCACTCGACATAATTCTCGACCGCCAGCTTCCAGTTGGCATCGACCGGATAGCTCTGCCGGTAGGCGACCTTTGCTTGCCCCCAGCCATACTGGCCGCAGGTGGCATGCAGCAGATTTTCGACCTCCGTGAAATCCAGCGGATTTTCGGCGAAGGAAATGAACACCAGTCCTTCGACCACACGCACATGCAGCGTCTTCAGCCCATGATCCTCGCGCTTGAAATCCTTCGGCATCAGCCGCGCAGCCTTCAGCGCCCCGTCATTGCCATAGGTCCAGGCATGATAGGGACAGACGAAGACGCGGGCATTGCCCTTGTCCTTGGTGCAGACCTCGGCGCCGCGATGGCGGCAGACATTGAGAATGGCGTGAATGGTTCCATCCGCATGCCGCGTCAGGATCACCTGCTCGGAGGCCATGCGAAAGACCTCGAAATCGTTCGGCTTCGGGATGACGCTTTCGTGCGCGACGCAGTGCCAATGGCGGCGGAAGACCCGCTCGAGATCACGCTCGTAAATGTCCGCATCCAGGTAGAACGGCCGGGCAAGACCGTGACCCGGCTTGTGGACCGCGACGAGCTGACCGATGCGGTCGCCCTCGGCAACACTTTTGGAAAGTTCGGGCGCGAGCATGCTTTTATCTCCTGAAGGACTTCACCGGAAAAATCGCGTTCCGGCGCGCGCACTCAATGCTCGGGAGCACATTTTGCTCCCTCTTTTCCGGGGAGGACAAAAGCCCCTCACCCTAACCCTCTCCCCGCAAGCAGGGAGAGGGGACGACAGAGTTTGCCGCTTGTCCCTCCTCCCCGTCCTGACGGGGAGGAGGTGGCCGACAGGGCGGATGAGGGGCAACTCTTGTCCAAGAGCGAAAGGCCTAGACCTTCACCCGCTCCGACTTCGGATCATACATCGGCACAAGCGACGCCTCAGCCTTCACCCGCGTCCCGGCAATCTCGATCTCGTAGCTCGACGCCAGCACATCCGCTTCGCTCTCGCCCTTGCAGGGCACGTAACCAAGGCCGATCGCGCCGCCGAGATGGTGGCCGTAATTGCCCGAGGTGATCGTACCGACAATCCTGCCGTCGCGGACCACCGCCTCGTTGTGGAACAAGAGCGGCTCCGGATCGGTAAGGCGAAACTGCACCAGCCGGCGCGACAGGCCGCTATCCTGCTTTTTCAAAACGGCATCCCGGCCGATAAAATCGCCCTTGGCGGTGCGCACGGCAAAACCAAGACCGGCTTCCAGCACATGATCCTCATCGGTGATGTCATGGCCGAAATGGCGGAAGGCTTTTTCGATGCGGCAGCTATCGAGCGTATGGATGCCGCAGAGTTTCAGGCCGATATCCGCCCCCGCCTCTTCCAGCGTCTCGAACACATGTGCTGCCTGGTCGGTCGAGACATAAAGCTCCCAGCCGAGTTCGCCGACATAGGTGACGCGGTGGGCGCGGGCGAGGCCCATGCCGATCTCGATGTCGCGCGCCGTTCCAAACGGATGGGCGGCGTTGGAGAAATCGTTGGGGCTGACCTTTTGCATCAGCTCGCGCGCCTTCGGCCCCATGACGCAGAGCACCGATTCCGAGGCAGTGATATCGGTGACGACGACGAACTCATCGGCGATATGCTTGCGCAGCCAGGCAAGGTCGCGCTGAAGTGTGGCGCCCGGCACGACCAGCAGGAACGCCGTTTCCGAAAGCCGGGTGACGGTCAGGTCGCTCTCGATGCCACCGCGGGCATTCAGCATCTGGGTGTAAACGATACGGCCAGCGGCGACATCCAGCTGGTTGGCACAAAGCCTTTGCAGGAAGGCAAGCGCATCGCGGCCCTCGACGCGGATCTTGCCGAAGGACGTCATGTCGATCAGGCCGACGCCGCCCCGGATCGCCAGATGTTCCTCGCGCTGGTTGTCGAACCAGTTCTGCCGCTTCCAGCTGTATTTGTATTCACGCTCCTGACCGGGCCTGGCAAACCAGTTCGCCCTCTCCCAACCCGCCACTTCGCCGAACACGGCGCCGCGCGCCTTCAGGTGTTCGTGCAAGGGCGTGCGACGAACACCGCGTGCTGTCGCCATCTGGCGGTAGGGGAAATGGTCGGCATAGAGCAGGCCGAGCGTCTCGGTCACCCGTTCCTTGAGATAGGTGCGGTTCTTCTGGAACGGCTGTGCCCGGCGGATATCGACCTCCCAGAGATCGAATGGCGGCTCGCCGTCGTTCATCCACTGCGCCAGCGCCATGCCGGCACCGCCGGAAGAGACGATGCCGATGGAATTGTAGCCGGCGGCAACCCAGTAACCCTTCAGCTCCGGCGCCTCGCCGAGATAGTAGCGGTCGTCGGGCGTAAAGCTCTCAGGGCCGTTGAAGAAGGTGTGGATGCCGGCCGTTTCCAGCATCGGCATGCGGTTGACTGCCTGTTCGAGGATCGGCGC
This sequence comes from Pararhizobium sp. YC-54, assembly GCF_025847205.1. Lineage (GTDB taxonomy): Bacteria > Pseudomonadota > Alphaproteobacteria > Rhizobiales > Rhizobiaceae > Pararhizobium. The sequence goes on from NZ_JAOYTH010000009.1 coordinate 146,510, forward strand.
GAAGTGATCGAAATCCTCCGGCAGCTGGTCGAAGCAGAAGTCCTCGCTGATGCCGTTCATGCCCCAGGGCTTGGCCTTGAGCTCGAAGGCGCCGACCAGCATCTTGCCGGCATCCTCCTTGTAATAGGTGCACTCGTCCGGCACGCGCAGAACCGGCAGGCGCTGCAGCCCGGCGACCGGCTCGGTGACGATATAGAAATGCTCGCAGGCATGCAGCGGCACGGTGACACCGGACATGTTGGCAAGCTCCCTGCCCCACATGCCGGCGGCATTGACGACGTTCTCGGTCTCGATGGTGAACGTCTCGCCGTTCTGCTCGCAGGTGACGCCCGACACCCGGCCGTCCTTCTTGTGCACCGCCGTCACCTTGACGCCTTCAAGGATCGTCGCTCCATTCTGCCGGGCGCCCTTTGCCAGGGCCATGGCAATATTGGCCGGATCGCACTGGCCGTCGAGCGGCAAGTGCACGGCGGCAACCACATCCGACACATTCAGATGCGGATACATCGCCTTGACCTCGTCCGGCGAGATTTCCCGCACGTCGACATCAAAGGCGCGGGCAAGCGAGGCCTGCCGGTAGATTTCCTGCTTGCGCTCTTCGGTCAGCGCCACGGTGATCGAGCCACACTGGCGCATGCCCGTTCCGATGCCGGTCTCGGCCTCGAGCTTGGTGTAGAGATCGGCCGAATATTTGGCGAGCCGGGTCATGTTCTGCGAGGCGCGCAGCTGGCCGATCAGGCCTGCGGCATGCCAGGTGGTGCCCGACGTCAGCTGCTTGCGCTCCAGCAGCACGACATCGGTCCAGCCGAGTTTCGCAAGATGATAGGCGACCGAACAGCCTGACACGCCGCCGCCGATGATGACCGCGCGGGCCTTGGTGGGGATGGGCTTGCTCATGCGCGCAGTCTTTCATTCTTGGGGTCGAACAGCGGCTCATCGGCCTGCACAATTGCCTTGAAGCGGTCGCCGTAGATTTCGACCTCGACTTCGGTTCCGGGCTCCGCCAGATCGGCACGCAGCATGCCGAGTGCCACCGATTTACCGATGCGGTAGCCCCAGTTGCCCGACGTCGTTTCGCCGACCACCTGGCCGGCACGCCAGAGCGTCGACATGTAGGGCGCATCGCACGCACCGGCGTCCACGACCAGCGTGACGAACCGCTTGGTGACGCCCTGCTGCTTCTCGCGCTCCAGCGCCGTCTTGCCCTTGAAATCGACCTTGTTCCAATCGACGAAGCGCTCCAGCCCACCCTGCAGGATGGTATAATCGGTCGAAAGATCACCTTTCCAGGCCCGATAGCCCTTCTCGATGCGCAGCGAATCCAGCGCCTCCATGCCGAAGGGTTTCAGGCCGTGCTTCTGGCCCGCCGCCCAGACCGTGTCGAAGATCGTGGCGGTGTCATCGATCTTGGTGTGGATTTCCCAGCCAAGTTCACCGGCAAAGGACACGCGCACCAGCTGGCACCAGCGCCCGGCAATCTGCACGGACTGATGCGTCAGCCAGCCCTTGGCAAGGTCGGCATCGCAGACCTCGGCCAGAATGTCGCGCGACTTCGGACCCGACAGAATCTGGCAGGTGAAGCTTTCGGTCATATCATCCAGCGTGAAAGCCGCATCCTTCGGCAGGTGTTTTTTCAGCCATTCGAAGTCGTGCCACTGTGCGGTTGCGGCCGTGATCAGGAAGAAGAAATCTTCCTCCAGCGCCATGACAGACATTTCGGTGACGATGCGGCCCTTGTCGTCGGAGAAATAGGCAAGGCCGATACGGCCCGGCTTCGGCACCTTGCCGGTGGTCAGGCCAAGCAGCCAGTCGCGGGCACCCTCGCCCTTCAGCCGGTAACGGGAGAAACCGGGAAGATCGAGAATACCGGCAGCCTGCGTCACCGCCAGGCATTCCTCTTCGATGCGTTTCTGCCACGGTCCCGCCCGGTTCCAGGTCTGCGTCGCCCCCTCGGACGTGTCGTCGCCCGGCTTGGCGTACCAGTTGGCGCGCTCCCAGCCGTTGTAAGGCTTGAACTGCGCACCGAGGGCTGCAATCCGGTCGTGGATCGGCGACAGCTTCTTGTCGCGGCCGGCAGGCCAGGCATGCTTTGGAAAGTGCATGGCATATTCATGGCCATAGATTTCCATCCCCTTGGCGATGCAATAGTCCTGATCGGCAAAGCTGGTGAAACGCCGCGGATCGCAGGACCACATGTCCCACTCCGTTTGCCCCTCGGTCACCCATTCGGCCAGAACCTTGCCTGCGCCGCCCGCCTGGCAGATGCCAAAGGTGAAGACGCAGGCCTCGAACGCATTCGGTACACCCGGCATCGGGCCGATCAGCGGGTTACCGTCCGGCGCATAGGGGATCGGTCCGTTGATCATCCGCGACAGGCCGGCAGTGCCAAGGATCGGCACGCGCTCGACGGCATCGTTCAGATACCATTCCAGCCGCTCGAGATCGTCGGGGAAAAGCTGGAAGGAAAAGTCCTCCGGCATCGGATCGTCCGGGGTGATCCAATGTGCCTTGCAGTTCTTCTCATAGGGGCCAAGGTTCATCCCGGTCTTTTCCTGGCGCAGGTAATAGGAACTGTCGACATCGCGCAGCAGCGGCAGCTTGTGCCCTGCCTCCTTCGACCATGCGGCCAGCTCCGGAATTTCCTCAAACAGCATGTACTGATGGCTCATCACCATCATCGGTACATCGCGGCCGAACCATTTGCCGACTTCGCGGGCGTAGTAACCGGCGGCATTGACGACAAATTCGCAGCGGATATCGCCTTGCGGCGTGGAAATGATCCATTCGTCATTTTCCCGGCGGGCGCCGGTGGCTGGACAGAAGCGGAAGATTTTGGCCCCAAGATCACGCGCGCCCTTGGCCAGTGCCTGCGTCAGCTGCGCCGGGTCGATGTCGCCGTCATAGGGATCGTAGAGCGCACCGGTCAGCTCATGGGTTTCCAGGAACGGATATCTCGACTTGATCTGATCGGGCGACAGGATATCGAGGTCCATGCCCTGATAGCGCCCCATGCCGACGACGCGCTTGAACTCCTGCAGCCGCTCCTTCGAATGGCCAAGTCGGATCGAGCCGGTGACGTGATAGTTCATCGGATAATCGACCAATTCGCCCAGTTCGCGGTAAAGCGAGGCCGAATAGCGCTGCATGTTCATGATCGACCAAGAAGACGAAAAAGTCGGCACATTGCCGGCAGCATGCCATGTCGATCCGGCCGTCAGCTCGTTCTTTTCCAGAAGCACGCAGTCCGTCCATCCCGCCTTGGCCAGATGGTAGAGCGCGGAGGCGCCGACCGCACCTCCCCCGATGATCACGACGCGTGCATAAGACGGCAAATTCGACATGTCTGTTCCCTTGTTTGGGAGAAGTTTTGGCAACGATACGGGCCGGCATCAAGCGGTCAGATTTTGCTTTATTGATCGAAGAATTCGATTAGGTTGAAATGTAACAGCCCCTCATCCGGCCTGTCGGCCACCTTCTCCCCGCTCGCGGGGAGAAGGGATATGCCGCACCTTCCACATCCGTCTATCGGGGTATCGGCGGAAGTTGCGGCAAAATCCGTCGTCCCCTCTCCCCGCATGCGGGGAGAGGGCTAGGGTGAGGGGCAAGCACCGGCGTGAATGAGGGAATTGGGAATGCAGATCGACCTCATCGAAACCTTCCTCGACCTGATGGAAACCCGCAGCTTTAACCGGACGGCCGAGCGGCTGAATATCACGCAATCGACGGTCTCCCACCGCGTCAAGGCGCTGGAGGCACAGTTCAACCGCAAGCTCTTCACCCGCAACAAGGGCGGCACCGTGCCAACGGCGTCCGGCTTGCGTTTCCTCGATCACGCCAAGGCATTGCAGCGCCAGTGGCATGAAGCGACGCGGGCGGTCGAGAACGCCGGAACCTACGAACGCTCGATGCGGCTCGGCATCCAGCATGACCTGGCCGAAGCCTTTGCCGGACAATGGCTATTAGCCATCCGCACGGAATTGCCGGCCACCTCGATCTATATGGAAGCCGATTACTCCAGTCAGATGAACCGCGATCTCGCCGCCGGCGATCTCGATCTCGCCATCCTCTACACGCCCCACTACCTGCCCGATCTTCACTACGAGCGGATCGGCGAAATGACCTATACGCTGGTCGCCACCACAGCGAAAACGGTCGGTGAATTGCTGCCCGAAAATTATATTCAAGCCGTCTACTCACCAGCCTTCGATCGCGCGCACAGGCTGGCCCTGCCGCAGCTTTCGGCAGCCCCGCTGGCATCGGGACAGAACATCGCCATAACCGGACTTCTGAAAACGCTGGGAGGCGCTGCCTACGTGACAGGCGGCACCGCCTTGCGGCTTGAAGGCGAAAGTGCCGCCTTTCCAGTCGCGGACGCCCCCACCATCCAACAGGCGGTCTATGCCGCCACCAGCATCCGCACACGTCACGCCCACCAGCACCGCCGCATCATCGGCGCCATGCAGGATCTTTTGGGACCGCCGGGATAAGGAAGGGCCTTCGCTCCCGGTGCTGCTCGCGGTCCTGCCTCAACTGCGCCAGCATCTCGGCGGCCGGGACCGGATAGGAGATCGCATAACCCTGCAGGACATCGCAGCCGAGGCGTGTCAGCAGTTTGGCGTGCGCCACCGTCTCGACACCTTCGGCAATGACCTCTATATTGAGCGCCTTGGCGATGTCGATGATCGAGCGTAACAAGCGCTTCTGTTCGCGCGATGTCGTGATCGGCAAAACCAGCTGCCGGTCGATCTTCATCCGTCGCGGTTTCAGCTTCACCAACCCGATGATCGACGCGTGACCGGAGCCGAAATCATCGATCTCGATGTCGATGCCCATGGCCTTCAGACCGGCGACATTGAAAAACACGTCATCCTCGCTGTCGTCGAGGAAAATGGTTTCCAGCAACTCGAATGACAGCATGTCCGGCTGAACATCCAGATGCCGCAGTTCATCGATCAAAAGCGGATCCGACAGACGGGCGGCAGATACGTTCACCGCGATGCGGGGAACATGCACGCCCTGCCGCATCCAGGTCTGGCGATCTTTCAGCGCCGCCTTCAATATTTCAGCATCGAGATCGTCCAGCCGGCCGAGGTTGCCTGCAACCTTGATGAATTCACCCGGCAGCAGCAAACCGCGCTTCGGATGGCGCCAGCGGGCCAGAACCTCCACCCCGACGATGCGCCGGGTCCGCGCATCGACCTGGGCCTGATAGTAGGGAATGAACTCCCCTTTCTCCAGTCCATGGGCGAGTTGCCTGCCAACGCGCTGTTCATTGTTGAGCTGCGCCTTCAGCTGTGCCGAGTACACCTCGACCCGTCCCCTGCCGAGCCTCTTGGCGCGGTGCAGGGCAATATCGGACTGTGCCAGCAGGCTGGCAATATTGCGGCCACTGGCAGCGGCAACACCGATCGACCCCCCGATGCGCAAGACCTCCTCATCGTGCCGGACCGACTGTTTCAATTGCTGCGTCAGCCGCTCGGCACGGGTTTTGAGATCATCCAGTGAGACAAAGTTTGCAATCAGAACTGCGAATTCATCGCCGCTGACGCGCGCAATGAACGCGTTCTTCGGCACGTTCTGTTCAATCCGCCTGGCGCAGGATTTCAAAACCTCGTCCCCGGTCGCATGGCCGGCGGCGTCGTTGATCTGCTTGAACCGGTCCAGACCGATGTGCAGGATCGCCAGCTTTTCAGGTCCGGCATCCCCGGCAAGCTCCGCCAATCGCCGGTCGAAGAAGCGGCGGTTGGGAAGCCCCGTCAGATAATCGTGCTCAGCGGCATATTCGATCCGCAAAGTGCTTGCTTCAAGGGCAACCGCGCGCGCCTCCGCGATCGCCTTCTGCCGCCGCAGTTCGCGGTTGAGCAGCACATCCGCCGTCACATCCCATTCGACCCCGATGAAGGTGATGTTGCCGTCCTCCTCGAAGCAATAGGCGCGCGAACGAAGATAGCGGGTTTCACCATCCGGCAGAACGATCCGGTATTCCGAAGAGTAGACATCCCTGGCTGCGATCGCCCGATCGAAATCGGCTTGGGCTTGGGCGAAATCATCGGGATGGATCGCATTCATCCAGACCTCTGCCTTGACGCGCTTTTGCGTCTTGCCGGTTCCGTAGAGCCGGTGCATCTGCAAATCCCAGACGACTTCATCCTTTTTGGTATCGTGCTCCCACACGCCGATTTGAGACGCGTCAAGCGCAAGTCCCAAACGGCGAAGAATATTCTGGAATTCCTGTTCGGACCTCGCCGCTTTCATGGTTTTCTCTGTGAGAGATTCTTCGCGCATCAGCGTGGGCGCTATCCTGCGCCAAGATTCCTAAAGAACTATTGTTCCGCTTAGCGCGACGTGTAGTTGGCTATACAAGCAACCATTCAGTGTTATTTCAAGACAAGGAGTTTGCATTCACTGCAATTTATATGGAATTCGGAATGGTAAATGCGAGCGAACGCCAAAAAACAGCAACGCCAATGCGGCATGGCGCGTCGCAGCCCCGAATTGACATGACCGGGGCGACAGCCTAATCATTGCCGGATCAATTGGTTCCCTGGGAGCGAGGCGCTTTCGGGGAGTAAATGGGAACGTGACGGATGGACCCATTCTGGGCATCTCTATCACGGCCGACCCCGCGACTGTAGAGCGGTCAGAGCTTGTCATGCCGGTACATCGAGCCGGTAAAAGCCACTGTGGCGACGGACCTTGGGTCCCTGCCCCGGGAAGGCGAGACAGGCTCCTTGGCGTGAAAGCGCCTGACGCCGCGAGCCAGGAAACCTGCCGGTTGATGAAGGGCATGGTGCCCAATTGGTGGGATATTTCCCACGCGCCATCACGGAGGTTGTCATGGCTACGACTACAGTTTCGAGCGTCCCGCTTTCCCTCAACGACCGCATCACGACCGCTATTCTCGCCCTTTTGATCGGCGGATTTCTGGTTTTCGGTGCCGGCCTTGCCAATTCCGCCGTGCTGCACGATACCGCTCACGACGTTCGCCATTCCTACGGCTTCCCCTGTCACTGATGTAGGGCCGTGGAAGGCTCTGCGCTTTCCGCACTCTATCGACGAGTAGCATTGCGGATTTCCTATGGAAATCGCGCGACGGTGGATTACGCCCATGCCTTGGCATCGGGCGGCATTTGCCGTGGGAAATCGAAACACAGCAAGCGTGCGAGCACTGATCTGCTCCGCTTGAGTTTAGGGGTATCAAATGATTGTCAAAACACTTCTGGCCGCATTGGTGGCCGGATTGATCGCGGGCGTCTTCATGACAGCGGCGCAGGAATTGCGGGTGGTCCCGCTCATCCTTCATGCCGAGGAATATGAAGCAAAGGAACCCGCTGCAGAGCCACCGGCTGGCACGCAAGGCCAGCAGCACTCCTCGCTCGGCCGTTCCTCGCTGATCGGCGAAATGCTGTCGGCACTCTCGCCGATCACGCCCGCCTACGCCCATGAGGGCGAGCACGAAGACGAGGGCGGCATCATGTTCGGCATGAGCCGGTTCTCCGGCACACTGCTCGCCAATCTGGTGGCGGGCGCTGGCTTTGGCCTGTTGCTCGCGGGGGCCAGCCTTGCCTTCAACCATCCGATTACCCTGCGCAACGGCGCGCTGTGGGGCGCCTGCGGCTGGCTGGCGGTCCACCTCCTGCCCGCCATCGGCCTGCCGCCGGAATTGCCGGGCTTTCCTGCAGCCGATCTTCACGACCGGCAGATTTGGTGGATTGCAACGATCGCACTGTCGGCGGCCGGCCTCTATCTGATCGTGCTGCGTGGTGAAATCGCCGCCAAGGTCATCGGCCTTGCTCTGCTTGCCGCGCCGCATGCCTATGGTGCGCCGCAGCCGTCGGACATTTCGAGCCCGGTTCCGGCCGTTCTCGGCGCGGAATTCGCGGTCGCTGCTCTCGCAACGACACTGGCGTTCTGGATCGTGCTTGGCGTGATCTCGGGCTACCTGAACGAGCGCTTTTTGAAATCGGCCTGAGCCTATATCAGCGTCGCGCAAGGCATGTCTTGCGCGGCAACGCCATCACAGACCGCCGGTGCGCTCCACATGGGCGCGCAGGCGGTCCTTTTGTGTCTGACCATCGAGAAGCACGCAGACATCGCAAAAATCCCCGCCCTCTGTTCGATAGTAGAGACAGCAGCCACCCCTTAGGCGGAAGTTGCGCTCGGTTGGAACGCCCTTACAAACGGCGCTGATCTTCGTGTAGCGCGCCGCCTCGGAGAAGAATGGCGAGCCCGTCCTGTTGATGATGGCAAGGGCTGCAGTCATTGCGCGCTCCTCTTCATCCAAGGCTGCGCCGACCTCGAGAAAAGCACCCGCAATGCCATCGGCCACCAGCCGCCATTGTGCGACGGGAGACAGGCTGGTGCGGGCTTGCAGCACGCCAATCACCGGCATGAAGCCTTCGACGAACACATCGTGAAGGAGCGACGCCCGGTCATGACGGTGCAAACTGCGCCCGAAGCGGAAATGAAGACGGCGGGCATCGGATGGACCAGTTTCAGAGGAAACGAGGCCATCTTGAACGAAAGGCTCGAACCGCATCGCCAGGCGATCCGGACGCAGGTCAGGAATCAGCCCCGTCCGCAAATAGACGGCGGCAGCCGCTATACTGAGATGGTGGCTGTAGAATGAGATGAGATGCGCGCCTCTTACGCGGTCGTCCATGCCGGCTGCAAAGCGGTTCTGATAGTCGAGCAGGCACTCGACCATAGTTCCATCATGACGCCATGCGTCAGTCAGGGGCAGAAAATCGCTGTCTCGCAGCCCCAGCGACACAGCGACCTGCGGAAAATGCTCCGCCTGCCAGCGAATGGCAGCCTGCTGTCCGTCGGCATCTCGAATACGGCCTGAATCTCGGTTCTCGTCCAAAGGGGCGCCCATTGTCTCCTGGCAGCCCGTTTACCTCAAAGCCAGCCGCCGGAAAAGCCCGCCCGCCTGAGGCCGCGCCGGATAACCGGCGATTGGCGCAGCATGTTCCAGTACAGGCCGCTGCGATGGTTCTCGATCATCATCACCAAGAGCCCCTGGTCAAGACCAACGCTGCGGTCGTTGAGCCAGCCCTCCGCCGTCTTGCCGGGAACGCTCGGATTGAAACTGCCGACAAAACGCCCTGCCGCGATAACATCGGGATAGCTTGAGAGGATATGCCGCGTTGCCGACATCGCGGCCCTCGGCTCGAACGGCAGGCATGCAAGCGGCGCCCACGGCGCGATCGTGCCGTCATCCGGTCCAAGCGGCGCGCCGCGCGCGGCGTAACCGGCAAACTGCTGGCGCCGTCCATCCTGCAGGCGCCGCGGACGCAGCGGACCGTCGCAGGATGTCAGCCCCCATGCGTCGGCGCCGTAGCCTGTAAAGTTGCCGGGATTGGCAATCGCATAATCGCGCTGGACGGCAATGGCGCGCCGGGTGTTTTCGAAATAATCCGTATCATGTGCCGCCATGGCGGCATCGCGAATACCCCTGAAATCAATCCACGCGTGTGAAAACAGGTGGATGAAGAGCGGGCCGGCATAGAGGAACGGCTTGTCCTTCACGGTCATCCAGTCAAACTTGCTCGCAAAGCCGTCATAACTGTCCTTGTCGATTGGATACGAGGGAGAGGCCAGAGCAAGTGTGTAGAGAATGATCGCTTCACTGTAGGATTTCCAGTGATAGGGCAGAAACCCCGTCCGCGGCTTCCACCCCAGCCAAAAGGCCCCCTTGCCGTCCAGCGCCCAGGCCCAGTTAGCCCGGGCATAGAGCATATCGGCGTGGGACCTGATCTCGGTCTCGACCTCATTGTCCTGGTTGAAATACCCAGCCGCGGTTATCATGCCTGCAATCAGGAGCGCGCTGTCGATCAGCGAAAGCTCGCTGCGCCATGTCCGCAAACCCGTTTTCATGTCGAGAAAGTGGTAGTAGAGCCCTTTGTAGCCGGTGGCCTCCTTGTTGCGGCTTTGCAGGCTTCCGGCAAAGAACCGCAAGGTCGTCAGCGTTCTTGCCGCGGCGTCCTGCCGGCTCATCCACCCTCGCTCAACACCGGCAGGATAGGCGGAAAGTCCGAAGCCGGTCGCGGCGATACTCGATGGCGCACCCGGCAGCGACGTATCGGCAATCAAGCCGTTTTCAGGATTAACGAAGGTAAGAAAGTACCCAAACGCTGCTTGCTGCAACCGGTCGAGAATAACCGGGTCGGTGTCATTTTTCAGAAGCATTGCAGGCTCACTCCAGTCAATTTGCCAGCTTCACCACATGGTGACAACCGATACAAATCACCGATTGTTGAACTCGTCGGCATCCCGAACGGTTATGGAACGGTCACGGAACGTTCGAGTTGTGTTACATTTTAGTCTCATACGATCCGCAGCAGTGATTGGATGACACGATGCTCACAACGCTTGCGATGCTTTTTGCGCTTTCAAGCACGCCAGTCGCGACACCGGCCGCCGGCATTGCCCAGGTCGATGTCGCGCTGGTGCTTGCCGTCGATATGTCAGGCTCGATGGATCTTGAAGAAGCGCGCGTGCAGCGCATGGGCTATGTCGAGGCTTTGCGCCATCCGGATTTCATCAACGCGGTCACAGCAGGCCTCAACGGCCGAATCGCCATCAGCTATTTCGAATGGGCCGGCAGCGTCAACGAAACCTCCGTGGTCGGCTGGCAACTGATCGACGACGCAAACGATGCCGCAGCGCTGGCCGAACATCTTGCCTCCCGGCCGGTATTTACCCGCCGGGGCACTTCGATTTCCAACGCGATCTTCTTCGCATCGAAACTTATGGCAGCCAGTCCTTACGATGCGTTGCGCCGCGTCGTCGACGTCTCCGGCGACGGACCGAACAATCTGGGGCCGCCGGTCAATCCTGCCCGCGACGCAGCCGTTGCCAACGGCATCATCATCAACGGCCTTGCCATTCTCATCCGCCCGTCCGGCGGCGCGGGTTCGCTTGACCGGTACTATGCCGACTGCGTTATCGGCGGCCCGGGCTCTTTCGTTCTGCCGGTCCATCAGCCGGAAGATTTCGCCGTCGCCATCCGTCAGAAACTGGTCATGGAGGTCAGCCGCACCAGCCCGGCGGCGCAGATTGTTCCGGTTCAGAGCGCCCCATCCACCGACTGTCTGATAGGCGAGAAACTGCGTCCCGGCTTTCTCGACCGGGTTTATCCGGAACTGGATAAATAAACCCCGCTGCGATCGCGCTCAGCAAATGTGCCGCCGCAAAAGGCGAGATGCACGATCACTCGTGCTGGTCACGCATGAGCCGCCGCGATCACCCGTGCCGCCGCCTCACGGCCGGCGATGATGGCACCTTCGATATAGGCCGGAAATGACGAGGCCAGTTCCGATGAAGCGAAATGGACCGGCGGCGCACCGGAGCGGAGAATGTCTTCGGTATCATAGGCCTGAAGATCGGTGATCACATCGCTGTAGCCGCCGCCGCTCCAAGGATCACCAACCCAGTCGCGGATCAGCAGTCCCGTGACATCCTCTGCTGCTTCACCCAGGGCCTCGATCAGCCGCCGGCGAATTTCGGCCTCGATGAACGCACTCCCCTTTGCGCTCCATTCGGCAGCAAGCGGGCCGCCTGCGAACACGACCAGCGCCGTCGCCTGTGCGCTGCTGACATCGCAGGCAAAAAGCCCGAGCGTATCGCGCCACACGACCATTCCGCTCAAACCCCGGTCGCGCCATAACGGCCGCTCGTAGCGGACCAGCGTCTTGATCACCGTTCCGCTCTTCCAGGCGCCCAGTGCGTCGGCGAGCGGCTTGGGCAGATCAGGCTGATGTGCAATGCGCGACGCCATCACCGGTGGCACGGCAATGATCGCCTGCCGCGCCGTCAATACCGCGCCATTGCCAGTCGCAACCGAAACCGAACCGTCTGCGCGGGTTATGCGGACGACGGGTGTTCCGAGCCGCAAGCGCTGATGAAGCTTTGCCGCCAGAGCCACGGCCACGGCATGGATCGTGCCTTCGGCAAAATATTGCAGCTCGTTGCCGTTGCTGATCGTGCGCCGGTCGTTGTCGATCAGGTACCAGAGCGGAATCTCGCCGATCGGCCGGCACCAGAGCCCCTGGACCATCGCCTGATAGCTGGCTTTTGCGCCCGGCGGATCGCTCTGGCGGGCAAGCCATTCGCCCGCAGTCAATCCGCTAATCCCCGGATCGCGCGGGTCAATCCTGTTGGCCCGGGCGCGGATACGGCCGGCCTCCGCAAAGGACGAACCGGCCCCGGCAAGAGCCTGCGGCTGGATCAGGAAGGCGCCTTCCATCGGCGTTTCCACCAGCGGCAAGCTGAACCGCCGCGTCAGTGCCATCTCATTGGGCATCTCGTCGCAGATGAATTGACCACCGGTATCCATCGCCACGCCATCGGCAAAAGCCGTCGCCTCCACCCGCCCGCCAACGCGGTCGCGCGCTTCGAGCACGATGACATCGAGACCAACGGAAACCAGCGCATCAGCCGCCGAAAGGCCGGCAAAACCGGCCCCGACAACGATCACATCTGCATCATATCCGCTCAATGGCCCGCCTTGATCTTCTACCGCCCGGTTTTTACCGGCCAGATGAGCGGGACAATACGGCCCGGTGTCAAGAACCTTTTGCCTGGCTTTCCAGGCGTAAATGTTCCTGCCGGGACAGATGGTACTGGCCGCCTTCAAAGTCCTGAACCAGTCAGCCCGCATCGCGGCAGGACATCGCACGCTGCTCTCACGACGGCAGAGACGACGCCGCGCGCCGGCGGGGCCTGCATGCCGGCGGTGTGGACTGCCCACGGACATGAAGCGATACTTGAAGCAAGACGGAATCAAACTCTCAAGCACATGCTCGTCGGCCTTGAAATTGAAGGCATTTTTCCGGCCGACGAGGTGCGCATGCGGGATCAGACCACTTTCGCCTGGCGGCGGCGCAGACCCAGAATGATCGCGAGCGCCAAAAGGATGATCGAGAAGGAGAAAAGCGTGGTGACCGTGCCGAGCGCGTAGAGCACCGGCGTCGTGACATTGGTCGTCATCCCGTAGATTTCCAGCGGCAGCGTGTTGTAAGTACCCGACGTCATCAGTGTGCGGGCGAATTCATCATAGGAGAGCGTAAAGCCGAACAGGCCGACGCCGATCAGGCTGGGCGCGATCATTGGCAGAACCACATGACGGAACGTTTGCCACGAGGTTGCGCCGAGATCGCGCGCGGCCTCCTCATAGGCTGGCGAGAAGCGATTGAAGACGGCAAACATGATCAGCACGCCGAAGGGCAAGGTCCAGGTCAGGTGCGCGCCAAAAGCCGAGGAATACCAGGCGGGCTTCAGGCCGAACTGCTGGAAGACGACGCCGATGCCAAGCGAGATGATGATCGACGGCACCACAAGGCTCGCGACCGTCAGGTAGAACAGCACCGTCGATCCCTTGAACTTGCGGCGAAAGGCAAGACCGGCGAGCAGCGATACGACCACGTTGACGATCATCACCATCAGGCCAAGCGTGAAGGAGCGCTTGAAGGACGCCCCGAAATCGCCGACGGCCTGCTGTTCGAACAGGTTGAAGAACCAGTGCACCGACACGCCGTTGAGCGGAAATGTCAGCCCTCCGTCCGGGCCCTGGAAGGACAGGATGAAGACGGCCGACAGCGGCCCGTAGAGGAACAGCACGAAGAGCGTGAAGAAGGCTGCCAGAACATAGAATTCGAGGGTCCGTCTTTCGTGGCTCATCTCAAAGTTCCTTGCGGATGTCGACGACGCGCAGGATGGCGGCGACCATCAGCAGCACGACGATCAGAAGCACCACGGCATTGGCGGCGGCGGCCGGATATTGCAGCAGCGACATCTGGTTCTTCATCATCAGCGCCACCGAAGCGCTCTGCCCGCCGGACATCACCTGCACCGTGGAAAAATCCGCCGTGACCAGCGTGACGACGAAGATGGAGCCGATGGCGATGCCGGGTTTTGCCAGCGGGATGATGACGTTCCAGAGGATCTGCCGGCCATTGGCGCCGGCATCGCGCGCCGCCTCGATCAGCGAGCGATCGATGCGCATTAGCGTGTTGAAGATCGGCGTCACCATGAACAGCGTGTTCAGGTGCACCATAGCGAGGATGACGGCAAAATCGGAATAGAGCAGCCATTCGATCGGCTGCGGGATGACGCCCATTTCGATCAATGTCGTGTTGACCAGGCCGTTGCGTCCAAGCACCGGGATCCAGGAGATCATCCGGATGATGTTCGACGTCAGGAACGGCACGGTGCAGACCAGGAACAGCACCATCTGCATTGTCGTGGTGCGGATGTGGAACGCCAGGAAATAGGCGACCCAGAAGCCGATCAGCAATGTCAGGCCCCAGACCATCACTGTGTATTTCAGCGTGTTGAGATAGGTCTTCCAGGTCACCCAGGAACCGAGCGTATCGGTGTAGTTCATGGTCAGGAAATCGGGATAGAGACCGGCGAAGTCATAATCCCAGAAACTGACGACGGCGATCGTCAGGATCGGCAGCAGGAAGAAGAAGCCGAGGATCAGCGCCAGCGGCACCGCCTGCAGATAGGAGGCGACGTGAGATGACATCTTGCCTATGTTGGCGGCAAACCCCGCCTTTCCGGCAGCGTCGATCTGCGTGTCGTCTTCCGTGATGGCTGCTGTCACGTCGTGGGTCTCCGGTTCCGTCGAACTGCATTCAATATGCGGGCTAAAAGCCCCTCATCCGCCCTGCCGGGCACCTTCTCCCCGCAGGCGGGGAGAAGGGACCAGCGGCAAACTCCGTCATCCCCTCTCCCCGCAAGCGGGGAGAGGGCTAGGGTGAGGGGCATTTTCCTTACGCGGCGATAAATTCGTTCCAGCGCTTCACCATGTAGCGGTCCTCGTCCATGACCGAGTTCCAGCAGGCGACCTTGCCCATACGCTCCTCGAACGAGCCGCCGTCACGAACCGCGCCGGCCTTCTCCATGACCTTGCCTTCAGGGGACATGATGTCGCCCGTCGCGGCCTTGCCTTCGATCCAGTAGCCCCATTCGTCGGCCGACATGAATTCCTTGGCCGTGTCCATCGCAGCGGAATAGTAGCCCTGACGGTTGAGGTAGCCGCCGACCCAGCCGGAGGTGTACCAGTTGATGTACTCATAGGCCGCATCGAGCTGCGCGCCTTCGAGATGGGCAGCAAGGCCGAGGCCACCACCCCACGAGCGATAACCTTCCTTGAGCGGCTGGTATTTGCAGGCAATGCCCTTCGAGCGGACGGCGGCAACGGCCGGCGACCACATCGACTGGATGACCACTTCGCCCGATGCCATCAGGTTGACGCTCTCGTCGAACGACTTCCAGAAGGCGCGGAACTGGCCATCCTGCTTGGCCTTGATCAGGAAGTCGATCGTCGCGTCGATCTCTTCCTTGGTCATGTTACCCTTGTCGGCATATTTGATGTTGCCGAGGGCCTCCATGATCATCGCCGCATCCATGATGCCGATCGACGGGATATTGAGGATCGAGGCCTTGCCCTTGAAGGCAGGGTCCATGATGTCGGCCCAGGAGGTGATATCGCGGCCGACGAGGTCGGGGCGGATGCCGAGCGTATCGGCGTTGTAGATGGTCGGAACCATGGTGAAGAACTGGGTTTCGCCCTTGGCGAAGGTTTTGTTGCCGGGCGCCTCGACATAACCGACCGTATGCGGTGCCGTACCCTGCGCAATGACGCTGTCGGGCTTCAGCTTGCCGGTTTTGAACAGCGGCACGATCTTGTCGTAGTATTTCAGCTTCTTGATATCCATCGGCTGGATGACGCCGGCCGGGAAGACTTTTTTCAGGATCCAGTATTCAATGTCGGCGATGTCATAGCTATCCGGCTGGGTGACGGCGCGCTGGGCGGCCGCGTCGCTATCCGTTGCCGTCATTTCAAGCGTGATGCCGAGGTCGGCTTTGCACTTCTCGGCGATGGCATTGATGTTCGAGACGCCGGTGCCGAACTGGCGCAGCGTGATCGGGTTCTGCGCCCAGATGGTCGGAAAGCCGGTGATCAGGCCGGAGCCGATCATGGCGCCCGTCGCGGCGGCGCCGGTCTTCAACAGGCCGCGCCTTGAAATTCCCTTGGGAGTCTTGGTGTCAGTGGTCATGTCAATTCCCTCTTTTTGTGATGGTGATGGTTTTTGTGATGGAAAGGATCAGGCAGCGAGGCGGCCAAGCAGGACGGCATCCTCGAGGCCCCAGCTGAGCGGCACCGCGTCGCCGACCGATACGGGTTTTTCGAAATAATCGGCATCGGTGGCGATAACGGTGAAATCGTCGCTGCCGGCACCGGCGACGGTGATCTTCACGGAGGCGCCGCGGTATTCGACATTGGTGACGACGCCGTTGAAGCCGAGCGTTTTCTCCGCCGGTGCCGCAAGCCGAACGCGATCGGTGCGCACGCCGATATCGATCGGCGCGCCCGGCTGCTGTGCCGGACCGGCGACGGTAAATGCCTGGCCTTCTGCGACCTCCAGCGTCACCTTGCCCTCGCCGCTCTCGACGACGCGGCCGGTGAGCACGTTGTGATCGCCCATGAACCGGGCGACGAAGGCAGTGGCCGGACGCTCGAACACTTCGCGCGGATGGGCTGCCTGCTCGATGCGGCCATCGTTCATGATGACGATGATATCGGCCAGCGCCATCGCCTCTTCCTGGCTATGGGTGACATGCACGAAGGTGATGCCGAGACTTTTCTGCAGCTTCTTCAACTCGGCGCGCATGCGGATTTTCAAAAACGGATCGAGCGCCGACAAGGGCTCGTCGAGCAGCAGCGCTTCCGGATCGGTGATCAGGGCCCGGGCAAGCGCCACGCGCTGCTGCTGGCCGCCGGAAAGCTGGGCCGGGCGCCGGTTGGCGTAGGGTTCCATCTGCATCAGCTTCAGCATCTCAAGCGCCTTGCCCCGGCGCTCTTGCCTTTCGACACCTTTCATCTTCAGGCTGAAGGCAACGTTGTCGACGAGGTCGAGATGCGGAAACAGCGCATAGGACTGGAACATCATCGCCGTGCCGCGCTTGGCCGGCGGAAAATCGGTGACGACAATATTGCCTAGCCGGATATCGCCCGATGAAATACTCTCGTGGCCGGCGATCATCCTGAGCGTCGAGGTCTTGCCGCAGCCCGACGGACCAAGGAAGCAGCAATAGCTGCCGGAGGGTATCTTCAAGCTGATGGAATGGACGGCAGTGGTGCTGCCATAAACCTTGGAAACGGATACGATATCGATTTCTGCCGCTTTGGACATCTTGTCTCCCCTGTGACGGGAAGAACAATGCATCAAGCGTGCCAGTCGGATCGGGCGAGAGCAAACAATTGAAAATTCTCTGAAATTTTCCCCATTCGGAGATTGCCGTAAATTTGAACAACATAAAAACTGCTTAAAATATAGCCGTTCGTCTGCAATACCATCAATCGATCGTATACAATTTCACCATCGCAAACCGACAAATTCGGGTTAACTTCGCCCGAAAAGAACGGTAGGATAAGCGCCAAGAACCCGGAACGAGACTTGATGAAAATTGCAGCAGCGCCCGCCGAAAACCAGATCGACGTCAGCACACACTATATCCGCGACACCATCCGCGATGCGATCGTCGATCGCCGGCTTGCGCCCGGCACCAAGCTTTCGGAAGCCGATGTCGGAGCCTTGTTCAACGTCAGCCGCACGCTGGTCCGTGGCGCCCTGCAGGCGCTGTCTTACGAGGGCCTCGTCAATGTCGAGAAGAACCGCGGCGCTTTCGTCGCCTACCCCTCGCCTGAGGAAGCACGCCAGATCTTTGCCACCCGCCGGATGATCGAGCCCGGCATTCTGCGCGAAGCCGCCAAGCACATAGACCCATCGCATCTCCAGCACCTGCGGCAACTGCTGATGGAAGAAGGCCGCCTGATCAACGAGCGAGGCCAGACGGCGCGACGCGCCGAGATCAAGGCGTCGGGCGATTTTCACCTGATGCTCGCCTCGATGACCGGTAATGCCGTCATGCAGCGCTTCATGGACGAACTCGTCGCCCGCTCTTCTCTGGTCATTGCGCTCTATGGGCAGTCGGCAATTTCAAGCTGCGGCCATCAGGAACATCAGGACATCGTCACGGCGATCGAACGCAAGGATATCGAGCACGCCTGCAAACTGATTGTGCACCACATCGACCATATCGAAGCCGACCTCGACATGCGCGAAAACAGGGGCAGCGACCTTAGGGAGGCTTTCAGGCTTTAGGCCGCGTACCCCGTTCTTCAGAACATCGTTCATCAAGCAGATTCCGAAATGACTTCAGCGCTGGAACCTTCCGGGAATCCAGACGTTACCGTGCTGCAATTTCAAGAAGCAGCATGAGGACGACGTTGAGTTACAAACGCTTTCCAACCCCCGTCAGAGTGATCATCAAACAGAACCGCGAAAACATTATCGCAACCGCCTGGGACGCCGTCGAGTTCCTGTACCGCTGGCCCGGCAAGCGCGGCCTTGCCTATCGCCGCGCCCTGCAGCATTGCCTCGATGCGCTCGACGGCATCCTCAGTGCGGCAAAAGCCTGGGCCTCGTTTACCGCGGCGGTAAAGGAAGAAGGCTTGCTCGCCTGATTCCCCTGTTTTTCAAGCGCCCCCGATGCCCGGACCCTTGATCCGGGCATTTTCGTTTTCGGATATTCTCCAACATCTTACTACTTGAAAATGCCGCCTGCCCGGCGTTGAATGCCTGCCGAGAGGTCCGCCGGAGTGCAAAAGCGGCACGGTTTTCGCCGTTCGCGACACCGCAATTTCCGGCGAGAAATCCACATCGCGGGCTTGCCGTTCCCAAAAACGCGAATATACTCAGGAATAATTATTTCCACAGAGTGAAATATATAAGGGAACAAAACATGGCACTTAGCTGGCGTTTTTCCGCCTTGGGCGACAGACATCGGGCATTGGGATCCAACCTTGAGGACTGGAGCGGCATGGGAACCGCCTGGACCTACGACAAGGACATCTACGAAGAGCACATCGCCGTGCGCACCAAGGCCGGCATCATGGATGTCTCCGGCCTGAAGAAGGTCCATCTCGTCGGCCCGCATGCGATTGCCGTTCTGGAATACATCACCACGCGCGACATGACCAAGGTCTATCCCGGCAAGTCTGTCTATGCCTGCATGCTCAACGATCGCGGTCATTTCACCGATGACTGCATCGTCTACCGCACCGGGCCGAACTCCTGGATGCTGGTGCACGGCTCGGGCTCAGGCTTCGAGGAAATCGTCAAGCAGGCGCAGGGCCGCAATTGCGCCGTGCTGTTCGATGACGACCTGCACGACCTGTCGCTGCAGGGTCCGCTTGCTGTCGATTATCTCGAAAAATATGTGCCCGGCATCCGCGATCTCAAATACTTCCATCACATGCAGACGACACTGTTCGGCGCACCGGTGATGATCTCGCGCACCGGCTATACCGGCGAGCGCGGCTATGAAATCTTCGTGCGCGGCCAGGATGCCGGCATGGTCTGGGACCGCATCGTCGATGAAGGCAAGGCGATGGGCATCATCCCCGTCTGCTTCAGCGTCCTCGATATGCTGCGTGTCGAAAGCTACCTTTTGTTCTACCCCTACGACAACTCGCAGATGTATCCCTTCGCCAACGAGCAGCCCGGCGACAGCCTGTGGGAACTCGGCCTCGATTTCACCGTCAGCCCCGGCAAGACCGGTTTTCGCGGCGCCGAGGAACATGCCCGCCTGAAGGGCAAGGAACGCTTCAAGATCTTCGGCCTCCTGGTCGATGCAGACGGCCCGACGGACCTTGGCGACGAAGTGTGGGCCGGCGACAAAAAGGTCGGCGTCATCACCTGCCCCTCCTATTCCAAGCTGACCAATCGCTCGATGGCGATCATGCGCGTCGAGGTGCCCTATGCCGTTCAGGGCACCAAACTCGAAGTCAAGGGCAAGACCGTCAACGCGCCGGCGATCGCCCATACGATCACCTTCGACGATCCGAAGAAAACGAAACGGACGGCGCAGGGCTGACGGCATGCTCGTACAAGGGATCAAAAGCAGGCCGGAGTACAAGGGGCTCGACATCGATCCCCACGCGAAACGTCACCTCTTCGTCCTCGAGGGCGAAGGGGCAGCCGCCCTTGCCGATCAGGTGGATGCCAAGGGCAGCGATTTCCTCGCAAGATCGGAAATCCTCTATCTCGCCGCCGGTGCTGCCCCGAAAGCCTATGACGCCGTGCTTTTGGCGCTGTCGCCCGACATCTTCTGGCAGGCGCCGACGCTTCAGCCGCTTTTATTCCGCCTTCGCGCCTGTCTTGAGCAGGCGCGGATGGGAACGCGGCTCTATATCGCCGGCACCGAAGGCTTCATCGGCCAGATCATGCAGGTTGCGCTGGAATTCGGCATCGATTTCAACTCGATCCACACCGAACATCGCGGCTCGACGGCACGGCGCGTACAATGCGTCCACTGCAAGGGCATCACCGACAATGTGAGGACGAGCCCCTTTGCCTGTTCCCATTGCGGCCTGCCGCTTTTGGTACGGGATCACTATTCCAGACGCCTCGGCGCCTTCCAGGGCGTCAACATCGATGCAGAAGAACCGGGTACTGCGCCTGCCCCTGAGGAGATGTTCCCGTGAGCCTCAATACCGACATGTTTGTCCGGGTCGCGGCGGTGACGCAGGTGACCGATCTGGTCAAACGCTTCCGCTTCGAGCGGATGGACGGCCATCCCATGCCGTTCTTTTCCGGCGGCGCCCATGTCGTCGTCTCGATGAACGACAACGGCTTGCTCCGCCGCAATCCCTATTCGCTGATGTCCAATCCCGACGACAACAGCGCCTATGAAATCAGCGTGCTGAGGGTTCCCAATTCCCGCGGCGGCTCGATCTTCATGCACGAACAGGTGAGGCCCGGCGATCAGCTGACCGTCAGCCAGCCGGTCAATCTGTTCGCGCCGGATCATCGTGGCCGCAAGCACATCCTGTTTGCCGGCGGCATCGGAATCACCCCGTTCATCGCCATGATGGAACAGTTCAGCCGCGACAACATCGCCTTCGAACTGCACTATGCCATCCGCTCGCGCTCGCACGGGGCCTACTGGCAGCAGCTGCTCGACCGCTACGGCCCGCGCCGCATCAAGATCTATGTCGACGAGGAGAAGACCTACATCCCCGTCGCGGAAATCGCCGAAAACCAGCCGCTCGGCACGCATCTCTACGTCTGCGGTCCGGCCGGCATGATCGACGGCGTGCTGATGACGGCGCTCAAAGCGGGATGGCCGAAGGAAAACCTGCATTCGGAACGTTTCCTTGCGCCGCCCGCCGGCCTGCCGTTCCAGGTCTTCCTCGAAAAATCCAACATCCACATGACCGTCGGCGAGCACCAGAGCATCCTGGAAGCAGCAGAGGCCCATGGCTGCGACGCCCCCTACATGTGCCGCGGCGGCGCCTGCGGCCAGTGCGAAACCGAGGTGTCTTCCTGCGACGGCACGCTGGAGCACAACGATATCTACCTGTCGGATGAGGAAAAGGCGTCCGGCAAGAAAGTCATGATCTGCGTGTCACGCTTCAAAGGCCAGCAACTCGTTCTTCAACTTTAACAGTCGTACTCAGACAGAAGGGGGTCCGGACAGATGACCATCACGTTCAGGAGCGAAACGTTCCGCGACGACTTCACCTTCCGCAACAGCCTTTACAATATCAGGCGGTTTCCCTTCCCCTTCGATCGCGACGAGTACATGTACTCGGTCAACATGGAGCCGCATATCCGGGGCAAGACGGACAGCGTTTTTGAAAACCTGATCGATGTCGATGAGCACTATGTCGCCGAGATGCACGACCGGGCGCTGGTGCTGAAGGAGGATCCGCTGCGCTGCCAGGCCCTGCCGCACATGATGGCGGCGCAATGGGACACGCTAGAACTCCTGATGGAGCATCAGGCGCAGGATTATCCCGAGCACTTCACGCTGACAAAAGACGGCGACCGCTGGCGCTGGATCAACCGGCCGATGGGCATCGACGACACCTTCACCTTCGGCGATCCCTCCACCCTGCCCTATCCGCCGATGGAATACATCACGCGGCAGGCCCAGGGCGATTTCTGTATCGTCGATCAGCGCGACAACAATCTCTGGATGGATGCCGGCATGGTCACCACCCAGGCCGACTGGTCGCTCGATTTCGACATCGGCATGAATTTTATGGAATGGCACGGCCCGGTGCCGCTCGCCCACCAGATCGGCGTGTTCGACCGGGCGCTGAAATTCCTCCTGAACCTGCAGCAGGGCAAGCCGACGCGCCGCCTCAACTGGACGATGACCGTCAATCCGCGGCTCGATACCTCGCCGGAAAACTACCACAAATGGGGTCCGGACCGCGCGACGGTGACACCGGAGAATGTCGGCGAAAAGATGCATCTGCGCGTCGAACTGCAGAGCCTGTGGCGCCTGCCGCGCTCCAACGCCATCCTCTTCGTCATCCGCTGCTACCTGATCAGCCTCGACGAACTGGTAACCGTCCCCAAATGGGGCCGGCGCCTGCCGCGTGTGCTCAAGAGCCTGCCGCCGGAAATCGCCGACTACAAGGGCCTGACCCGCAACCGGCCGATCATGATCGACTGGCTGGCGAAATACGACGACGGGGCACCGACGAGCGCGGGGATCTATCCGGATTGAGAGGTTAAGCCCCTCCCCAACCCTCCCCACAAGGGGGAGGGAGCGACCTCTTCCCGGTGCCCGCCGGTGTTCTTTTCGGCAGCCACAAGGAAATAGCGTCGGAATGCGCTGGCGAGCGGGTCCGGCAGATTAGCCCTCCCCCTTGTGGGGAGGGTTGGGAGGGGTCTTCTCCACAAACAGTGCACGTACAACAAAAACAAAGGGAACTGACAGACATGACCAGAGTAGCCGTGATCGGCGCAGGGCCCTCGGGCCTTGCTCAGCTAAGAGCCTTCCAGTCCGCCGCCCAGAAAGGCGCTGAAATTCCCGAAGTGGTCTGCTTCGAAAAGCAGGCCGACTGGGGTGGTTTGTGGAATTACACGTGGCGCACCGGGCTTGATGAATATGGCGAGCCCGTTCACGGCAGCATGTACCGCTATCTCTGGTCGAACGGCCCGAAGGAATGCCTGGAATTCGCCGACTACTCCTTCGAGGAACATTTCGGCAAGCCGATCGGCTCCTATCCGCCCCGCGCCGTACTCTGGGACTACATCAAGGGCCGGGTCGAAAAGGCCAACGTGCGTAAATGGGTGCGCTTCTCGACGCCGGTGCGCATGGTCCGGTTCGACGAGGCCACGAAGAAATTCACGGTGACCGCCCACAACCGCATCGAAGACCGGATGTATGACGAGGAATTCGACTATGTCGTCGTCGCCTCCGGCCATTTCTCGACCCCGCACGTTCCCTATTTCGAGGGCGTCCGCACCTTCGGTGGCCGCGTCCTGCATGCCCATGATTTCCGCGACGCGCTGGAATTCAAGGACAAGAACGTGCTGATCGTCGGCCGCAGCTATTCGGCCGAGGACATCGGCTCGCAATGCTGGAAATACGGCGCGAAATCGGTGACGACGAGCTACCGCTCCAAGCCGATGGGGTTCAAATGGCCGGAGCGCTTCGAAGAGCGGCCGCTGTTGCAGAAACTCGTCAACAAGACGGCCCATTTTGCCGATGGATCGACCAAGGAAGTCGATGCGCTGATCCTGTGCACCGGCTATCTCCACCATTTCCCCTTCCTGCCCGACGACCTGCGCCTGAAGACCGCCAACCGCCTGTGGTCCGACAGCCTCTACAAGGGCGTCGTCTACGAGGACAATCCGCAGTTGATGTATATCGGCATGCAGGACCAGTTCTACACCTTCAACATGTTCGACGCCCAGGCCTGGTTCGCCCGCGACGTGATCATGGACCGCATCAAGCTGCCCTCGAAGGAGGAAATGAAGGCGCATTTCGACAGGTGGCGCGCCCGCGAGGAAACCCTTGAAGATGCCGAGCAGATGATCTGGTTCCAGGGCGATTACGTCATCGAGCTTTTGGAGCACACCGACTATCCGAAGTTCGACGTCAAGGGCACCAACAAGACCTTCATGGAATGGGAGCACCACAAGGCCGAAAACATCATGGGCTTCCGCGACAATGCCTACAAATCGCTGATGACCGGCACGATGGCGCCCAAGCATCACACGCCCTGGCTGGAGGCGATGGACGATACGCTGGAAGTCTACCTGAAGAACTGATCGTGCTTTGCCGATAATACAGCCGAAGGCCCATGCAACGGCCTTCGGCGCAGCGAGGCGCCGGCTTTGCCGTTCTTGCCTCGGAGATGCGGACGCTCGCCAACGATTCCGAGGCCATCGCTCGCCAGATTGCGACTGCGCAAGGCAAGTCGAGCTGACGCCCCTCGGTTCTTGAGGGCAATGCGCTGACAGGCTGCGCAGTTCGCAATAAGCGTTTTTGTGATTTGTTCTTATCCATGATAGGATGCCCAAAAGGAGTATTCCGCATGGCCACCATGACCATATCCCTGCCCGACCCCATGAAAGAATGGATCGAAGCCCAGATCAGCAAGGGCGAATATGCGAGCACCAGCGACTATGTACGCGATCTCGTCCGCCGCGATCGATCCCGCCGGAATCAGGAATTGACGATCGAAGAGTTGCGCCAAATCGTTGCCGACTCACGGTCCAGCGGCACCGGCAAGCAGAACATCGACGAGATTTTCGAGAATGCCGAGCGCCTTGCAAGGGCAAGGGGCGTCGTGCGTGAGTAGCCTGCTGAAACTCTAAGGTGCTCTCAGCGACAGGCCCCCAGCGCCCGGCCTATCAACGTTAAGAACGCGGCTTCAGCTTCTGCGGATCGTAATGCGCAAGCGGCACAATCCTCGCCGGTAGCCGCTTCTGCTGACCGTCGAGCTTGCCGATCTCGACTTCTGTACCGACCTCGGAATGCAACACGTCCATCCGTGCCAGCGCGATTGTCTTTTTCAGGAGCGGCGAGCGCGTCGAACTGGTGACGACGCCGACCTGGGCGCGGCCGATATGCACGGTGTCACCGTGGCCAACGGCGTCATTGGCGTCGATATCGAGCCCGACCAGCTTGTAGCGCGGGTTTTCCTTGCGCTTGATCAGCGCCTCGCGGCCGATGAAATCGTCGGTCTTCGACTTCAGCGGCACGGTAAAGCCAATACCGGCTTCAAAGGGGTCGGTCTGGTCGGAGAAATCATAATGGGCAAAGACGAGACCGGCCTCGATGCGCACCATGTCGAGCGCTTCCAGTCCCATCGGCTTCAGCCCATGCTTCTGGCCAGCCTCCCAGACGGCATCGAACACGGCAAGCGCGTCCTTCGGATGACAGAAGATTTCGTAGCCAAGTTCGCCGGTATAGCCGGTGCGCGAGACGACGACCGGCGCGCCTTCGAAATGGCCGATACGGCCGACGGCGAAGCGGAACCATTCGAGTTCGCCGATCGAGGGCTGCGATGGTGCCGTCCAGATGATCTCCTTGATGATCTCGCGGCTGTTCGGCCCCTGGACGGCCAGATTGTGCATCTGGTCGGTGGAGGAGCGCACCCAGGCCTTGTAGCCCATCTTCTCGGCCTGCTCGCGCAGCCAGATACCGCTGACGTCATCGCCGCCGATCCAGCGGAAATTGTTGTCCCCAAGACGGAACACCGTGCCGTCATCGATCATGCCGCCGTTCTCGTAGCACATGGCCGTATAGACCACCTGCCCCGGCGACAGCTTGCGGATATCGCGGGTGACGCAATATTGCAGCAGCGCCTCCGCATCCGGCCCGGTCACCTCGAATTTCCTGAGTGGTGACAGGTCCATGACCACGGCCTTTTCCCGGCAGGCCCAGTATTCCTCGATCGGCCCTTCATTGTTGAAGCGGTTCGCAAGCCAGTAGCCGCGATACTCCGCGTGATTTCGGGTCAGGCCTGAGAAGCGGGGGTGGAAAGCGGTTTCCTGGGTCATTTCTGGCTCTGCATCGGGGGTCATTCGGATGGCGACGGCGCGCGAGAACTTCTCTTTGTCCGAATAGGTGCGGACATGAATGTCGGTCGGGTTCCACGCATTGGCGGCATCGATATCGTCGGGGCATGACGAGGACACGCAGACCAGATCGGTCAGCGCCCGCATCAGCACATAATCGCCCGGCCGCGACCAGGGTTCGTCGAGATAGAGCTGGTTATGGTGATCGACATTGGTGTTGTAGAAATAGTTGAGCGCTTCCCAGCCCTTGCGCGGTGCAATGCCATATGGCGCCAGCGCATGGTTGAAATTGTCGGTACAATTGACATGGCCGGGATAGCCCATGTCGTCGTAATAGCGCGAATTGCAGGCGGTTGCGAAGGCATCATGGCGCCCGACCGTATCCTGCACGATCTCCACCAGCGGCTCGAAATCCCGATCGAAAGCCTTCGATGGCAGGCCGGGCGTCGGATAGCTGCGCCCGAGCAAGGTCCTCGTCACCGTCGCATCCAGCGCCAGATCCAGCCCCTTGTCGACCTTGCGGGCCGAAAAAGCCTGAAAATCGGTGCATTGCCGGCCGGAGACATCGATCACCTGAATGAACTCGCCGGCCCGCACGAAATAGGCCGAAGCCCTCGCCGCCTGGATGCGCAGATCCTGCACCGGATCGGCCATCGGCTCCGGCAGCATCTCCTCATACGTGCGCTCGATCCGGGTGCGGGTCACGCGCAGTTCGAGCGCGGTCGCTGTGTTCTGTGCCTCCGCATCCATCGGCGGCGCCGGTGCCGCGACGATCAGCAACCCGTCAAGCGCGATGGTCAATTCGGCCGCAGCCCCCGGCGACGAGCTTTCGCCGAACAGGACCAGAGCCTGCGCCCCAGCGGGATCGACGTTTCTTCGTTTCAGAGCGCTCAGCGTTCGCCGCGCGCTGTCTTCGTCGCGGGCAAGAATTTCCTGAAGCCCATAGGCGGGCCGCGAAAAGCGGACCCCAAGACCGGCCGCGTTGAACCGCCCCCCGGCATCGATAAAGCTGACTTCGCCAAGCTGTCCGCCTTCGACATCCTTGATGGCGATCCGGTCACCGGCCATCACCTTGACGACCGTCGTTCCGCGCCCCTTGACGCGGTAGCGCTCGACGCCGGCTGGCAGAACCGGAATGCCCGGCCGCAGAATCGTGCTCGGCCGCGGCGGCATCACAGTGCCTGCAAATCGTCCGGAATCGGTCATCTCAGCTCCATCCGAGGGCACAGCCGGTTCGGCGGTCCACAGGCACCGCTTTATGCACCGGCAATATGGCCAAACTATCCTATGGGAGGCCGCCGAAAGTAAAGAGAGACTTGACCGAGAAGAAAAAAAATTCACTATGAAGATAAGTTGCGGTCGCGAAATTAAAACGGGAACAGATGGCGACACTGCGAAAACGCAGGCGCCATCCAGCGAAGATACCGCAGCGATAACCATCATAAAGGGGACGCGCGAAAACGCGCTTCAAGACAAAACTGGACGAGGAGACTGTTTATGGCATCTATCGTTGAGACCGAGGGATCGGCCCCTGCCTCAGGCACCGGGCTGATCCGCGCGCTGGACTGGAAAGGGGCATTCTGGGTCGCCGCCGGCGTACCGCCGCTGGTGCTCTTCTCCATCGGCGGCATCGCAGGCACGACAGGCAAGCTCGCCTTCGTGGTCTGGATCATTTCCATGCTGATGGGGTTCCTGCAATCCTTCACCTATGCCGAAATCGCCGGCATGTTCGGCAACAAATCGGGCGGCGCATCGATCTATGGCGCCACCGCCTGGCTGCGCTATTCGAAATTCATCGCGCCCCTGTCGGTGTGGTGCAACTGGTTCGCCTGGTCGCCGGTGCTGTCGCTCGGCTGCGCCATCGCCGCGGGCTATATTCTCAACGCCCTGTTCCCCATTCCCGGTGCCGGTTCCCCGGCCGTGATGGAGTGGATCAACGCCAATATGGCAACGCTGACGGCCGATAGCCCGCGCGTGACCGAATGGCTCGCCGCCAATGCCGACAAGACGCCGCAGGACGCCATCTCCGCGCTGCTTTCGACCGATGCCATCGCCGCGCTGACACCGGCGATCCGCAGCTGGTCGCTGATCACTTTCGACATTCCGTTTCTTGCAACGGCAAACCTGAACGCCACGTTCGTCATCGGCGGCATCCTGATGCTGATCATCTTCGCGATCCAGCATCGTGGTATCCAGGGCACGGCGAGCGTGCAGAAATGGCTCGCCATCATCGTCCTGTTGCCGCTCCTGATCATCGGCCTCTATCCGATCTTCTCCGGCCAGATCGACAGCGCCAATGTCACCAACCTCGTGCCGCCGACAGCCGGCTATTCCGGTGTCGACGGCGTCTGGAGCAATGGCGGCTGGACGCTGTTTCTCGGCGGTCTCTATATCGCCGCCTGGTCGACCTACGGGTTCGAGACGGCTGTCTGCTACACCCGCGAACTGAAGAACCCGAAGACCGATACGTTCAAGGCGATCTTCTATGCCGGCCTGCTCTGCTGCCTGTTCTTCTTCCTCATTCCCTTCACCTTCCAGGGCGTTCTCGGCCATGCCGGCATGCTCGCGCCCGGCATCGTCGATGGCACCGGTGTTGCGGAAGCCTTGGCAAGCCTCGTTCATGGCGGCAGGATCATCACGCAGATCCTCGTCATCCTGATGATCATGGCGCTGTTCCTCGCCATCATGACCGCAATGGCCGGTTCGTCGCGCACGCTCTACCAGGGCTCGAAGGACGGCTGGCTGCCGAAGTATCTCGATCACGTCAACGAGCACGGCGCTCCGACCCGCGCCATGTGGACCGACTTCGCCTTCAACCTCATCCTGCTCGCCATCGCCTCCGACGTGGCCGGCTACTTCTTCGTGCTGGCCGTATCCAATGTCGGCTACATCATCTTCAACTTCCTCAACCTCAACGCCGGCTGGATCCATCGCATGGACTCAAGCCACATCCAGCGCCCCTGGAAGGCCCCGACCTGGCTGATCGGCCTCAATACGGTTCTTGCCTTCGTCAACGCGCTGTTCCTCGGCGCCGGCGCCAAGGTCTGGGGCTACTCCAACGCGCTCTGGATCGGCTTCATCTTCGCCGCTCTCATCCTGCCGGTCTTTGCCTATCGTCACTATGTGCGTGACGGCGGCAAGTTCCCGGCAGGCGCGATGGAAGACCTTGGCCTCGTCGGCCAGGATCTGGGCGTCAAGAAAGCCGGCATCCTGCCCTACGTGGCACTCGCCGCCGGCCTTGCCGTCGTTCTGGCTGCAAACGCCTACTTCCAGCTGCCGGCCTGACCGGTCTGGTGCAGTCACCGTCGACAAAGGTCCGCGCATCGGCAGGTGCGCGGACCTTTTGCGTTGCGGGCCGATCTCTGGCGCAAACAGCGCCAGGAGACGACCGAGCGTCAGGTCCGCTCCACAGAAACCACGGTTTCGGGACAGTTGGTCTTCTCGCCGATCACCTCGTAGAGTTCCAGCGCGGTTGCCCGGCCCTTGACCTGGGCCTGTCCGAGCGGATGAAAGGCAATCGCATCATCGCATAATGCGACCACCGCACCGCTCGCCATGATCGCCGTGCCATAGACCTTGTTCATGCCTTCGAGGCGTGACGCAACGTTCACGGTGTCGCCCATCGCCGTATATTGCAGCCGCTCCTTCGCCCCGACGCTGCCGACAACCGCCGTGCCGGTATGGATGCCGAAGCGGGTGCGCAATTCCGGCAGGCCCCGTGCCTTCAGATCGGCATTGAACACCTGGAGTTTTCTCTCGACCGCCAGCGCACAGCGGCAGGCATTTTCGGCGTGGTGTTCGTCTGCCACCGGCGCGTTCCACATGGCAAACACCGAGTCTCCGAGAAACTGGATGATCTCGCCGCCATGGGCGCTGACGGTTTCGTTGAAGATGTCGAAATAGTCGGACAGCAGCGCAACGACTTCCTCCGGCGTGCGCTGCTCGCTCAGCGTGGTGAAGTCATAGATATCGGTAAACCACGCCGTCACCTCCTGCCGGCGCGCGCCCCTGCCCGCAAACTGACCGGATTCAATGCCCTTGCGCACCAGTTCCTTCGGCACGTAGAGCGCAAACGTGAAGATTGCATCGCGCGCCCGGTTCATCGCCCGCACGAGCGTCGATATCTCAGTGACGTGCGAGGCGACCTGGCTCGGCGCGGTAAAATCGAGATCCTGCAGCCGGTTTGCGCTGGCAGTCAACTGGCCAAGCGACTGCGTGACCAGCCGCGCCATGAACAAAGCAGCAAGCAGCCCGAGGATGACGATAGCGCCCGCAATAGCGAGCCCCTGATAAAGGTTGTGATTTGCCACTGCAGTCAGCTCGTCCAGAGGTGCAGCCACCACGGTGCGATGTCCGGAAAGCAGGAGAACCGACTTCACCGAGGACGTCATGATGATATAGGTGCGCCCGCCTATATCGGCGAAGCTCACGCCGTTGCCCATCGGCAGGTTGGCCTTGATGCCGGCGAGCAACGGATCGGCGGCTCTTGTTGAAATGTCCGGTTCGCCTTTTTCCTTCAATGCCGCCATGCGCGCCATCAGCCCACGGTCGGAATGCATGATCGGCTTTCCGGCCGCGTCCATCACCAAGGCGACGGTTTGCGGGGTCAGACGTTCACGCGCCATGAATTCGGTGATCGTGCCGAGGTCGATATCCGCGCCGATGACGATACCGCCATTGCCGCGGTGAGCCTGCGAGATGCTCATGCCAAGAGCGCCAGTCGTCGCCATCGTATAGGGCCCGATCGCTGCCGGCATCGTGCCGTTGACCGCAGCCTGATACCAGGGACGCTTCCTCGGATCGAACCCGGTGGTGAGGAGACGCCGCTCCAATATCTGATTGCCGTCCTTATCGAGGAAGATCAGGCGGTTACTATGCTCGCCCGCCGGCTCCATCTGCATCGACCGGACCGCCATCGCCGCCATTTCCGGCGCATCGAGAGCCGCGCGCCAGGC
Source organism: Pararhizobium sp. YC-54 (assembly GCF_025847205.1). Lineage (GTDB taxonomy): Bacteria > Pseudomonadota > Alphaproteobacteria > Rhizobiales > Rhizobiaceae > Pararhizobium. Next base: position 177,372 of record NZ_JAOYTH010000009.1, read on the forward strand.
CGGCGCGCCGAGGTCGACAGCCTGAATGAAAGCTCCGTCCGGATAGCCGGCAAAAATACCGTCCAGATTGGAGGATTGGGCGATGATTTCACGCAGCAGCTTGATCTTGTCGCTCATGCGCTCCGGTGGCGGCACAAGAATGGAATTGGCGATCGAGGCGGTGAACCCTACCAGCGCCGTCGTGCGCCCGGAAAGAATGCCCAGACGATCGATCAGACGATCGGAAAAGGCACGCATATCGGCCTCGGCATTGACGAGGGCCGCATCGCGCGCCCGCACATAGCCGAAACCGACCAGCGTGCCAGAAACGGCGATCAGCAAGGCTGCCATCGCAAGGCCCAGCAGCGACCTCAATGGCCTGGTCCAGACCTTGGGCTGGCCTTTTGCAGCAGGTGCAACCGATATTTCCGTCATGCTTTGCCTCTGACCCGAATACGTCAATAGAATCCAAAACCTGGAGTTGAATGGAGATTATCAGGGGGTGGTAATTTCGTACAGTAAGCCACTACGCCCCAGTCGAAGACAGCGGTGCCCACTATGGCCGGCCCGCACTGTTTGCGGACATGGGAGAAACCTCGGCGGCCGCCTCCCGTATCGTCTGCATCAGCATGACCAGTGGCAGAGAGGGAATGGCATTGGCGCGCATGGTCAGGCCCACGGGGCCTTTCGTTTCGCTGGTATCGATCGGCAGCACCGCGAGCATACCGTCCTCGATATCGCCGGCCACCACGCCGGTTGAAATGATCCAGATGGCATCGCTCGCCCGCACAAAGGCCCGCCCGAAAGAATCCGAGACGGTTTCGATCTGGTTCGGCAGGCTGGCAATGCCGTTGGCAATCAGAAAACGTTCGACGAAGGGCCGGATGATCGAGGCGCGCGTCGGCATCAGCACGGGATAGACACCGAGATTGTCGAAAACCGACTGCTTTGCCGAAAGCAGCGGATGCCCGGCCCGCACCACGAAAACGACCTGCTCGGAATAGAGATGCTCGAAGGAAAACCCCGTCATCTGCTCGGGCGCTGCCAATCTTCCAACGACCAGATCGAGATCGCCGACCCGCAACTGCTCCAGAAGCACCGCATTCTCGCCGGTGACAATCTTGATCCGGCTGCCGGTTTCCTCCTTCAGGAAATTCACCATGGCCCGCGGCATGATCCTTGTCGAAACGGTCGGAAGCGCCCCGACCCTGACCGGCGGCCCGTCGCCGGACCGCTCCTGCGACACGGAATCGAGCCCTTGCCGGAGTGCCGTCAGTGCTGCACCCGCATGCCGCAGGAAAGCCTCGCCGTAACGGGTGATCTTGATCCCGCGGCCGTCGCGCTCAAAGACGGAAACGCCGAGAACCTCTTCCAGTTCGCGAATGGTCTTGGTCACAGCCGGCTGGCTGACATGCAAAAGGCCGGCCGCCTTCATCACGCTCTTCTGGCGGGCAACCTCGACAAAGGTCTGCAAATGGCGGAATTTCACACGAGCGTCAATCATGGCAATTCATAACTCATGAGTTAATGATAGGCAATAAAATGTCATTTTACCGAACCAGATTAAAGTACCAATCTGGTTTTGAGGAGAATTCAAGTGCAATTTGCCCGCATCAACGACATCACCATTCATTACCAGGTCATTGGTGCTGCCAACGACAAGCCGGTACTGGTCTTTGCCAATTCGCTCGGCACCGATTTCCGCATCTGGCGCGACGTGATCGTCAGGTTCGCCGGCGATTTCGCCATGGTTCTCTATGACAAGCGCGGCCATGGCCTCTCCGATGTCGGCGACATGCCCTATTCGATGGATCTGCATGTCGCCGATCTCGCCGGCCTTCTCGATCTGTTGTCGGTCAAGCAGGCAATCATCTGCGGGCTATCGGTCGGTGGCCTGATCGCACAGGGCCTCTATGCCGCCCGGCCGGATCTGGTGCGTGCACTCGCCCTCTGCGACACCGCCCCCAAGATCGGCACGGCAGACTTGTGGGACACCCGCATCGCCGCGATCGAAGAGAATGGCATAGCCGGCATTACCGACGGTATTCTCGAACGCTGGTTCACCCCCGCCTTCCGAAGGCCGGAAAACAACGCCTATCACGGCTATCGCAACATGCTCATCCGCCAGCCGGTGACCGGTTATGCCGGCACCTGTGCTGCGATCCGCGATGCCGATTTTACCGAAGCGGCCAAACGCATCGCCGTCCCAGCGATCTGCATCGTCGGCGATCAGGACGGCTCGACGCCGCCGGATCTCGTCCTGTCTATGGCCAAGCTCATCCCCGGCGCCCGCTACGAAGTCATCCGCGATGCCGGCCATATCCCGTGCGTCGAGCAACCGGAGGCGCTGACCGCCGTGCTGCGCGCCTTTATCGATATCGTCCTGTCTGGAGGAAAAGCCCATGAGTGACGCCGCAGTTCCCACCGAACGTTACCGTCAGGGCCTGATCACCCGCCGGGCCGTGCTCGGCGACCAGCATGTCGACCGGGCGCAATCGGCGACCACCGATTTCGACCAGCCGTTTCAGGAGTTGATCACCGAAGCCGCATGGGGCAACCTCTGGTCACGGCCGGCCTGGACGAAACGCGAGCGCTCGATGGTCACCATCGCCCTGCTCGCCGCCCTTGGCCATGACGAGGAGGTGGCGATGCATGTGCGTGCCACCGCCAATACCGGCGCCAGCCGCGAGGATATCGGCGAGGCGCTGTTGCATGTGGCAATCTACGCGGGCGTCCCCGCCGCCAACCGCGCGATCAAGATCGCCAAACAGGTTTTCGAACAGATGGACGCCGAAAAGGCGGCATGAGGCAGAACGACATGTCTGATCTTTCCAACAGAAAACCCGAGACCGGCGCCTTCTTCCAGCGCGACCGCGCCTGGCACGCCCCGGCCCTGACGCCCGCCTACAAGACCTCGGTGCTGCGCTCGCCGCAAAAGGCGCTGCTGTCGCTCGACGGCACGATTTCCGAGATCACCGGCCCGGTCTTCGGCCATTCTCTGCTCGGCGAGCTCGACAATGATCTCATCCATAACTTCGCCAAGCCGGGCGAAAGCGCCATCGGCGAACGCATCATCATCCATGGCCGCGTGCTGGACGAACGCGGGCGGCCGGTTCCCGGTGCGCTGCTCGAATTCTGGCAGGCCAATGCCGGCGGACGCTACCGCCATAAAAAGGAAAGCTATCTTGCACCGCTCGATCCGAATTTCGGCGGTTGCGGCCGAACCATCACCGATGAGGACGGCGCCTACCGCTTCCGCACCGTCAAGCCCGGCCCCTATCCCTGGCCGAACGGCGTCAACGACTGGCGCCCGGCCCATATCCATTTCTCGATCTTCGGCCATGGCTTTGCCCAGCGGCTGATCACCCAGATGTATTTCGAAGGCGATCCGATGATCTGGAAATGTCCGATCGCCACGACCATTCCGGATAAAAGCGCCATCGAACAGCTGATCGCACCACTCGACTGGGCCAATACCATCCCCATGGATGCTCGTGCCTACAAGTTCGATATCGTCCTGCGCGGCCGCCGCTCGACGCTGTTTGAAAACCGGATGGAGGGCAACTGATGGTCCAGGATCTCGGCTACCTGAAGGAATCCCCGTCGCAGACCGCCGGCCCTTACGTCCATATCGGCTGCACGCCGAACTTCGCCGGCATTACCGGCGTCTACGACACCGACCTCGGCAGCTCGATGGTCAACGACAAGACGCTCGGCGAACGCATCACCATCAAAGGCCGGGTGATCGACGGCGCCGGCGTGCCGTTGAAGGACGCGCTCGTCGAAATCTGGCAAGCCGACGCGGCCGGCCTCTACAATAGCCCTTCGGAACTGCGCGGCACCGCAGACCCCAATTTTACCGGCTGGGGCCGCTGCCCGACCGGCGCCGACGACGGCATCTTCACGTTTGAGACCATCAAGCCCGGACGCGCGCCCTTCAAGGACGGGCGGAAAATGGCGCCGCACATCACCTTCTGGATCGTCGCCCGCGGCATCAATATCGGCCTGCACACCCGCATGTATTTCGCCGACGAGGCGAAAGCCAACAGCGAAGATCCGCTGCTTGCCCGCATCGAGCACCGCCACCGCGTCGCGACACTGGTCGCGCCGCGCGACGGATTGGTCTATACTTTCGATATCCATTTGCAGGGTGAGAAGGAAACCGTGTTCCTCGATATATAGGCCCAGGACAGACATGACCGCCTCCGTGTTCGATCATCCGTTTCTCTCGGGCCTTTTGGGCGACGAGGAAATTGCCGCTTTCTTCTCGGCGGAGGCGGATATCCGCGCCATGCTGTCCTTCGAGGCGGCACTGGCGAAGGCTGAGGCGAAGCATGGCATCGTACCGGACGCGGCTGCAACACGCATCGCCGACGTCTGCTGTAACTTCCTGCCCGATGTTCTGGCCCTGCGGCGCGCGACCGCAACGGACGGCGTGGTTGTCCCCGACCTTGTCCGCCAGTTGCGCAAGGCGATCGGTGGAGATGCTGCCGAAAAGCTGCATTTCGGTGCGACAAGCCAGGATGTCATCGACACCAGCCTGATGCTGCGCCTGACATCGGTTTGCAGGCTCCTGTGCGGCCGCTTGAGCGACCTTCTCTCCGCTTTCGAGGAGATCGACCGGCAATGGGGTTCAAACGCCTTGATGGCGCAGACGCGGATGCAGGCTGCCATCGTCATCCGGGTTTCGGATCGCGTCACCGCATGGAGTGCACCGCTCGCCAGCTACCAGGACCGTCTGGAGCGCATGGACGTCGTCTCTTTTCCGGTGCAATTCGGCGGCGCCGCAGGCACCCTCGAAAAGCTGGGCGGCAAGGCAAGCGCCGTGCGCGCGTCGCTTGCCGAATATCTCGGTCTCGCCGATCATCCGCAATGGCAAAGCCAGCGCACGACGGTCGCCGACCTCGCCCACATCCTGTCGCTGATATCGGGCAGCCTTGGAAAATTCGGCCAGGACATTGCCCTGCTTGCCCAGACCGGTGCCGAAATCGAACTGTCCGGCGGCGGCGCATCCTCGGCCATGCCGCATAAGCAGAACCCAGTCGCCGCTGAAGCCCTCGTCGCGCTCGCCCGCTTCAATGCCGTCCAGCTTTCCGGCATCCATCAGTCGATGGTCCACGAACAGGAACGCTCCGGCGCGGCCTGGACGCTCGAATGGATGATCCTGCCGCAAATGGTCATCGCTTGTGGTGCGAGTACGCGGCTGGCTATGGCTCTCACCGGCCAGATTAGGCGGCTGGGCAATTGAGAAAATAGTCGGGGCTTGTGCAGGAGTGGAAATTCCGCTGCGGGGTGGGCTCGCCCCTCTTCCGCCCTGTCGGGCACCTTCTCCCCGCACGCGGGGAGAAGGGATATGCGGCACGCTCCGTCATCCCCTCTCCCCGCATGCGGGGAGAGGGTTAGGGTGAGGGGCAATCGCCGCAGTAGATCGGAGCCGGATTTGAAATGTATCCAGCCACCAAGCCTCAGTTCGACTTGTTCTTGAACGGCTTGCGCTTGGCGCCTTCCGTTCCGGACTTGTCGAATTTCGGCTTATCGAACTTCGGCTTGTCGAAGCCAGGCTTGCCGGCCTTCTTCGTCCAGGGCTTGCTATCGGTCTTTTCAGCCGGGCGATGATCGGCGCTTGTAGAGTCGGGCTTGCCTTCGAACTTGCGCTTCGGCTTGCCTTCGCCCTTCCAGTCGGCCTGCTTTGCCGGGTAAGGCTTCTTGCCGGCAAACCCGCCGCGCTGGCCGCCGGACAGGTCCGGCATGCCGTCGAGCTGAGTCACGACGATGCCCTTTTCGAGCGCCCGCTTCGGCCCGATTGCCTCGACGAAACGATCCACCCAGCCGCGAGCAATCTCGACATAGGTTTCTTCCGTCTGCATCTTGATCGCGCCGATTTCCTGCTTGGTGATGCGGCCGATGCGGCACAGCATCGGGATCAGCCAGCGCGGCTCGACATTCTGCTTGCGGCCGGCCGAAAGCGAGAACCAGACGCTGTCGCCGAAATCGCCACGTGGGCCCCTCGGTTCGCCGCGTTCCGGGCGGTCGCCACGGTCGGGACGATCACCGGACGGGGTGTAGGACGGAGTATCCATCAGATCTTCCGGCGCCGAACGCCCGGCGCGCGCCTGGCGGAGGAAAGCCGCAGCCACCTGTTCGGCACCGTGCTTTTCTAAGAGTTCGCGGATGAAATCGGCTTCGTCCGGCGTGATCGCTTCGGTGAGCGCCGGGTCGGCCAGAACCCGCTCGTCGTCGCGGCGGCTGACCTCGTCGGCCGATGGCGGCCGGCCCCAGTCGGCATTGATGTTTGCGTCGCGCAGCAGGCGCTCGGCCTTGCGGCGCGCGCTGTTGGGGACAATCAACGCGCTGACGCCCTTGCGGCCGGCACGGCCGGTACGCCCGCTCCGGTGCAACAGCGTGTCGGGATTGGTCGGCAGATCGGCGTGGACGACCAGTTCGAGGCCCGGCAGATCGATGCCGCGCGCCGCAACGTCGGTGGCGATGCAGACGCGGGCGCGTCCATCGCGCATCGCCTGCAGCGCATGCGTCCGCTCGTTCTGGCTGAGTTCGCCGGACATGGCGACGACCGAGAAACCGCGATTGTTGAAGCGCGCGGTCAGATGATTGACGGCAGCACGCGTCGAGCAGAACACCAGCGCGTTCTTCGCCTCGTAGAAACGCAGCACGTTGATGATTGCGTTTTCGCGATCGGACGGCGCGACCGTCAGCGCCCGGTACTCGATGTCGAGATGCTGCTTCTGCTCGGCCTGCGTGGTGATGCGGACGGCATCGCGCTGGTAGCTTTTCGCCAGATTGGCGATCGAGCGCGGCACGGTGGCCGAAAACATCAGGGTGCGGCGTTCGGACGGCGCTGCCTCGAGAATGAATTCGAGGTCTTCGCGGAAACCGAGATCGAGCATCTCGTCGGCTTCATCGAGAACGACGGCCTTCAGCGCCGACATGTCGAGACCGCTGCGGCGGATATGGTCGCAGAGACGGCCGGGCGTTCCGACGACGATATGGGCGCCGCGATCGAGCGCGCGCCGTTCGCTGCGCATGTCCATGCCGCCAACGCAGGAGGCAACGGTTGCGCCGGTCAGCTCATAGAGCCATTCCAGCTCGCGCTTGACCTGCAGTGCCAGTTCGCGGGTCGGCGCGACGGCGAGCGCCAGCGGCGCGCCTGCCTGGCCGAAACGGTCCTTGCCGTCAAGCAGCGTCGAGGCGAGCGCCAGGCCGAAGGCCACGGTCTTTCCCGATCCGGTCTGCGCCGAGACCAGCGCGTCCCTGCCTTCGAGTTCAGGGCCCAAAACAGCCTTCTGAACCGGCGTCAACTCGGAATAACCGCGCTTGCTCAATGCCTGAGCGATCGCCGGAGCGATGCCGTCTAACTCTACCATATGTTTATCTTTCGGAATTCGGATGTCGTGCGCTCCTCGATGGATGAGGGTAAGCGCAGTCCCCGCGGCCGGCACGTCGCCAGCCAATACATGCGCGCCCTCATACTGCGCCTGAGGGCAATTGTACAGAGCGCCGCGATGCTGCACTGCAAAATCGCCCGAGGACTGCGTTGGCGGATCCGGGCGAATACACGCCTGAACGGCATGCTTCCTCCGTTGGGCGCATGCCGTTCAGGCTCGAAAGATCTGCATCCATACTGGAGCGCGGCTCAACTCGTCAGCCGCGGTGTATGCACAACCTTGTTGAACAGAGTCTTCATGGCACCTTCGAGGTTCTGCGACGGCGGCACTTCGAAAAAGAAGCCAGGGGAAGCACATTCCTGCATCTTCGTACCGATCGTGGACTGGAAGGGCTTGATCCACTGGTTGTACCATGGATTATTCGGCAATGGCAGGTAAGTCGTATAGAGTACGGCGATCTTGATGCCCCGCGCCTTCAATGCAGTGCAGCTTTTCGTATCAATCGGCTCCTGACAGCGACTGCCGCTCAATTTCGCCGTGCATCCCTTCGGCTTGTAGCTGTCGCCGACACCATCGGACACGAAAAACACGATCTTTTCCGGGCTTGCCGCCGTTAAACCGTTGCCCGGCGCGACAATTTCCTCACCGATCCTTGTGAGCGCATTGTCGAAGTCGGTCTGCTGGTCGTTGTTGTATCCCTGCTTCGGTATGCTCATCAGTTTGATGCTCTCAGCAGTCTTTTCCACCAGGGAAAGATCGCCGCTCAAACCAGCCACCTTCAGCAATCTGGTATCCATCGCGGTCTCGCCAAACGTATAGGTCGCCATGCGATACTGGTCGGGGTAGCTCCGCTGGTCCTTGGCCTCCCTTGTCAACTGCGCCACTGCCTTTGCCACCGCATCGATACGAATGGAGATGCCGTTATTCTTGGCGATGGCATAGTTGCTGCCCACGTCGGGCACCCCCTTTTCCGATACGATGTGACAGGCAAAAGCACAGTTCCTGGAACCGGGGTCCGCCACATTCTTCGTCGCCTTGATCATCCTGTCGATATCGGCCGTCGTCGAAGCCACTCCCATGGACGGCGTGTTGTCGAGCAGCATGTAGAAGTCCATGAAGGACTGCGATTGAAACACCGCGTTGGCCGTGCCGGAAACCGTGATGCCCTGCTTGCCGAGAATGCGCAGGAAGGATGTCTTCACCGTTGCCTGATAGGTCAGCTGGGCGTTGATATCCTTGCCGTTCTTGGTGACCTTTGCCTGGACGAGATCGAGCTTCATTTCCTCGGACTCGATCTTTTCTTTCTCGATACCCGCTTCCTGCAGCGCGCTTTGATTGGCTACGGCCTGGGCATTGAAAAAAGCCAATGCCTCCGCCTCGCTGAGCGGAACCGGACCATCCGAGGTCATGCCGACGGCCTGCGCGACGCCTGCTGATTTTTCCGCGATCGATCCAAGTACCGCGGCATCGGCGGCATTCTGCAAACGTGATTTGAGTTCCATGGCGCGGCTGACATCCACTGCCATGCCGGCAACGCCAAGAATAGGAATGATGGCGATGGCCCCCATGATGGCAAAATTGCCCGTCCGGTCGGCAAACAGCTTCTTCAATATGCGCACTGTGATCCCCCTGTCTCCACATCCTGCATGATCTGGAGTCGATGTATTCCCTCAGGCGGCGGACAGTACGGGCGAAACTCTAAACGGAGGTAAAGCGCAGCAGTTAATCGAAGAGTAATTTAAGCAAACATTATTGCAGTGAAAAACCGAGACACACTCATGAAGTGTAGAGCAACACTGAGTATTTAACCTAAGCGCTATTGGTTCTGAATCTGGAAACGGGAAATAATGGCGGGAAATACGGAATACACGTATAAATATACGCTAACAATTTGAACAACCACTGATCGATGGCGCGATACTTCTGGTCTGCGCATGACAAGCCTCCAGCCGGCCATCGCCTTGTGCAGCATCTCCGCCCAAACAGGCATGTCACCTGCCCCGCCGCTTCCAGGCCGACAGTTCTGCGCGGCCCCCTTTGGGATGGGACGCGACAAGGCATCGGCAAGCGCCGCGCGGAATCTGGCATCGCGCTCCAGGTCAATACAGCGGCTTCGGTGTTGAAGCATCGCGGCATTGTTGCGTTGGGTGCGGCTACTCCTGCGACTAGCGGCGCCGGAACCTTCACAGCGATATGAAGTGGGACGGTCGCCGCTCAGTGAGTTCGGCAACTCGGGGACCTACAGTGATATCGTGGCCATTGGTACCAGCTCAAACACCGAGATAATGGCCGATGGGGTCAGCCTGAGGAACACCTTCACGGCACGGAACGTTTTCCGCATGAACACCGCGGCCTCAGTCCATCGTGGCCTTGCTGCTCTTGGTGCCTCCAAGGCAGCCACAGGCGGCGCTGGTACCCTCACAGCGGGATAAAGGGGCGCGTTTTCAGCGGGGACACTGACCTGGCGCGATAGCGCTTGAATATGCTTCTTCGTCGGGCCGAAATCCGGAATGGCCTTTGCGTGGGCCTGAAAGTGGGAGAGAGCTTCTTCGTTTCTTCCCATCTTCATGAACATTTGGCCAAGTTCAAAATGGCTTTTCGTCTGGCGAGGGTCGAGCTCTATCACCCTCTGGTGGTTTATTATGGCCTCATCGAAAAGACCGAGGCGATATTGTGCCGAGGCGAGTTTGGATAGTCGGCCGGCGTGTGGCGACGGGAAGTAATCGAGGCATCTTGCGAAGGCGCGGGCTGCGCCTCTCGTCTTCCCAAGCTTGTCTAGGGTAAGGCCCAAATGGTAGCTCGCATCGTAGTTCTCGTGGCGGGCTGCTACGGCCCGTTCGAGGTAAATCCGGGCCGCAGCCAGATCTCCGACTTGCACGTGGCTCTGCCCGATCAAAAAATAAACCGCCGACAGATTGGCGTCGTCGGCTATCGGAGACAGAATGTCGATCGTCTTGCGGTAGTTGGATTCAAAATAGAATGCTTCTCCGGCGCGTAGAATCTCGCGAGCGTGTGAAGTAGCGGTCTCGAGGCTGACAAATGGCGTCCCGATGGCAACGTGTTCAAAGAACTCCTCCAATTTCCCCCGCCGCTTGAATGTGTCAAGGACGTTGTGCATGGCGCCGGGTATGGCATGCAGCCTGATAGTCGATGTCGGATCGACGCGCAGAATGTTGAAAAGGTCGAGAAAGCTTTCCGCGCCGTACCAGATATCGATCTGTGTATGGGCGGGTTTGGACGATATCAGCGGCGTGAGGTCGTCATACTTGGCCGGTTCCTTCGGGCAATGGATCAGCTCGGGCCGAAGAATGATTTGGGGGCCGACAGCAACGATCCTGCCGACGCCGAGCATGGTGCCGAAAAGGAGTGCTGCATATCCCCCCATCGAGCTGCCGGACATCGTAATTCGATCCAGCGGATACCTGGCGATGCGCTCGGCAAGCTGCTCGCAGAGTTCATCGGCATTTCGGGCCAAGCCCTTGATTGGCAGGTTATACCAGCCGCGCCGAGGGTCTCGGAGGAAAATGGTGTCCTGGCCATAAGGAGCCAGCTTTGAGACGCCCTGAATACGTTTGGCTGGTGCAGAACTGAAATAGATCAGCAGGCGCTCTGATTCAGTCCCACGCGTCGTCAAAAGGATGTTTGGAATGTCCTCGATAGCGACATTCGACAATCTGTCGAGCATTCACCTCGCCCCCCATGCAATCTGTACACGTCTAGATTGCTTCAAGGCAACTGTCCATCCAAGAAATAGCCATTTGCCTCTCCGGGCGAGAATCGTGAAAGACTATCCGGCACCACCGTCACCGCAAGCCCCTCTTTTCTACGCGCCGTTGCTTTGGGCAGTTCCTGTCTTAGGAATTGCCCCTACGTTTTGTGCTTTGCTACATTCTGCTAAACCCCGCAACTGGCGCCAAGGCCGACGGCTGACCGATCGGATTAAGTGGGAACGATCAACCATGACAGATCACCGCGCCAGCCAGCCCAGGACTCGATAGTTCGATGGGACGGGGCTCCGGAAACCTGCACGCCCTAAACCGAAGAAATGTAAAACTCGGCGGGGTGTCGCGTTTTAGCATTGAAATAATTAGTAAAAATTATCTTTCTTCCGTCCACGGAATGTATGCTTTGTGCATTCGTCGAAGGTTTGAATATCATCTAAGTATCTGATTCTAAATGATTTGGTGGGCCCGGAGGGACTCGAACCCCCAACCAAGCGGTTATGAGCCGCCGGCTCTAACCATTGAGCTACAGGCCCTGCCGGATGTGTCCGGTGCGCCGCGGGCCAATGGCAGACCGCGGGTGGGACTGGCTCTAGCGGAAAACTGGTTTTCCCACAAGACGTTGCCGCAATCCCTACACAATCAATGATCAAGAAGGGTATCAGGGACGAAACACAACCGGAGAGAACCCATCCATGACACCCACCTACTTTCCCCGCCGCTTGAAGACCGTCGTTCTGGCTGCCGCTTTTGCAGGGGCCGCTAGCGCATCGGCCTTTGCCGAGGACACCGCGCCGCGTGAAGCCGTGATCACCGTGTCGGGCGAAGGCCAGGCAAGCGTTGCACCGGACATGGCGATCCTGTCGTTCAGCGTCGTCAAGGATGCCAAGACCGCCAGGGAAGCGCTCGACGCCAACAACAAGGCGATGGCCGATGTGCTCAACGCCCTGAAGACCGGCGGCATTGCCGACCGCGACCTGCAGACCTCCGGTTTCGCCGTCAATCCGCAATACCAGTATCCCGACAACAGCGATGGCGGCAACCGCCAGCCGGTGCTCACCGGGTATCAGGTGGCCAATTCGCTGACCATCAAGGTGCGCGATTTGGCCAAGCTCGGCGAGATCATCGACCAGTCGGTGACGCTGGGCGTCAACCAGGGTGGCTCGATCCAGTTTTCCAACGACAAGCCGGAAGCTGTCATCACCGGCGCACGCAAGTCGGCGGTGACGGATGCCGTTGCCAAGGCCAAGGTGCTGTCGGAGGCGGCCGGCGTTTCGCTTGGCCGTATCGTCGAGATTTCAGAGAACGCATCCCGGCCCGAACCGATGCCGATGATGCGCACCATGGCAAAGGAATATGCCGCAGATGCCGTGCCGATCGCAACGGGAGAAAACAGCTACAACGTCACCGTCAACGTCACCTTCGCGATCAAGCAATAATACACATCGCCAAGGCCCCGAGGAAAACGAACCCCGCTTCGGCGGGGTTTTGTTTGCACCCTTGCCTGTCAGAAGCACAACAAAAATCCCCCCGCGGTAAACCGCGGGGGGCCAGGCCTTTCCGCCGGCCGGGGGAGACAAGACGGAAGGACTTCCGGAGCTTTGATCCCGGCTAGGATCGAAGCGTGATGACAGTGTCAGCGGCCGATGAACGGGCAACCGCGCGCATTGGCAAACACGGCACGGCGGTATTCGCCCCAGCGGCGGCCTTCGACGACGACACGGCGTGGCGATACGTCAACGACACGGGCACGACGCATTCCGTGGGCACGCGCCTTGTCGACGGCAAGCCAGGGGTTGCAGCGGCCACGGCGCTCATGGCCCCAACCCCGGCCCTGGTCCCAACCCTGGCCCCAGCCCGGACGATGGCGGCGGTCGCGGTCCCAGTCACGCTCGTCACCATAACGGTCGCGGTCGCGATATTGCACATCGACAACACCGCCGGAATGAATGCCGAAGGTCAGCGTCTCGGCGGCTGCCGGCGCCACGGTGGCGCCAAGGGCGGTGAGGCCGATCATGCCGGCAAGGGCCAGTTTGGCAAAAATCTGTTTCATGGCTGTTTCTCCTTGTGGGTCCAAAACTTTGAACGTCCGCCCGCCTTGTGTTCCGGGGCATTGAGGAGACCCTAATCCGGTGCGGCTGAATGGAATCCGAATCTGCCGTTCATCCGGGGTTCAGCCGGAGAAAGACGGTGTTGGAATGGCAGGATGGGGACGCCGGACAGGCTCAGTGAGCGAGCATCTGTTCGAAGACGCGGATGTTGCGATAATGGCTAAGCCGGGTGACGGCGCCGTTTTCGAACTCGAAGACGAAGACGCTCGGGATCGAATAGGACTGGCCGCTGGCCGCCGGGAAGCCCGGCATGGTTTCGCGGTAATGGCCGCGCGCGGTCACATCGACGGCAATGCGCTGGCCAAAGGCATCGTGCATCAGCACCATGTCGCTGAAACTTTCGTCGAAATGGCGGAAATAGCTCATCACCGCCATGCGCAATGGGTCTGCACCGATGGTGCGCTGGCCGGTCAGGGTATCGAGCGCCACGTCCTCATCGAGGAATGCGCCGATGGTTTCGAAATCCCGTTCGTTCAGGGCCTGCATGAAGCGGCTGGCAATGGTCTGCGCGTCGGTCAATGTTTCTTCCTCTGCGTGTCTGTCCGGTGTAGCCGGTGCACCGGCGAATTTGATGGGTTCAGCTTCCTCTCTCCCCGCCACAAGGGCTGACATGACGGAGGACGAGGCCCCTTGAACCCGCCATATCTATCCAAACCCTGCGACGCGCAAATGACTGTTTTTGGTTCAATAATTTCACACGGACGTTGCCGCAAGTGCACTCGCCAAGTGTGCCCCCGGTCGTCGTCACTTGTCCAGCGCAACCAGCACTTTGTCATCTCCCCAGATGCAGCACGACCTCGCGGCGGTGCGGACGGTCGCGATGTTCGAACAAATAGAGCCCCTGCCAGGTGCCGAGCATCAGGCGGCCCTGCCCGACGGGAACGCCGATCGACGCTTGCGTCAGCGCCGCCTTGATATGGGCGGGCATGTCATCGCGCCCTTCGGCGGTGTGGATAATCCAGCCCATCGACGGATCGTCCGACGGCGGCACCAGGCGTTTGAAGAACTGGACCAGATCACGCTTGACGTCCGGATCTGCATTTTCCTGGATCGTCAGCGAGCAGGACGTGTGGCGCACGAAAACGGTCAAAAGCCCCTCCTCCATGCCGGATTTGCGCACGAAGCCTTGAGCCTCGCCGGTAAACTCGTAGAGACCGGCGCCGCGCGTCGAAAGGGTAATGATCGTCTGGGGCATGCAGTCCTTTCAGACCGGTTCGGCCTTTCTTACGGCCCTGGCATTTGGGCGGGCATTTCGACACCCGCAACGTCACAGTTCCAGAAAACTCTGAAAGCCGCCATAGATCATCCGCTTGCCGTCGAACGGCATGGTCCATTTGTCCCTCGCAAGCCGCGGATCGGCCATGACCTTGGCGTTGATCGCATCGCGCGCCTCGCGCGAGGGATAGGTGATCCAGGCGAAGATCACCACTTCGTCGTCCTTGGCCTGGACGGCGCGCGGAAAGGAGGTGAGCTCGCCATAGGGCACATCGTCGCCGATGCACTCGACATAGGAGAGCGCGCCATGCTCCTTCCAGACGTCACCGGCAGCGCGGGCCATCGTCTTATAGGCTTCCATATTGTCCTTCGGAACGGCGACAATAAATCCATCGACATAGGGCATTTCGAGGTCTCCTCCACAGTGAACCATGAGGAACGAAATGGTGCAGCACCCGGCCGCGTCAACCGGACCGGTTGAGAAAAGATGGCAGCGCTTCGAGCAGGCACGCAGCGGCGCTGGAAAACGCCCAATGACTATGTGCTTTGGCTCAATGTTCAGCCGGACGCTTATCATCCAAACGGTTTCGCCCAATACCTGTGCACAGTGATGGACGATGCCGGGTTACCCGCAGGTGTGCGAACGACGATATGGATTTTTGATCCCCCCGCGCATGGAATGGGTGGATGCCCGAATACCACGGGCATTGATCGTCCGTCGGCAATCCTGGCCGCGCGGCGGCATCAATGACCAGACAGCACGAGCGTCTGCACCGGGAGCATTACTGCCTGCATCCGAAGAATCATGGCGTGCACGAGCCCGACCGCATCCACCACGTGCAAGTATATCCATCGCGGAGTGCTGATATTTTTGTCGGCGAGCGCATCGTGGTTGTTCGTATAGGCATTGGCGATGCAGCTGCTTCCCGGCGGAATGCCTTCCAGTTGCCCGGGGAAAAGGGGCTCGAGAAAAACGGTCAGCGTTCCGGGCTGGCTCATTTGCTGGACATCGACAAGTTGATCCGTCGCCCGCAACTGTCCGGCGGCGATCACATCCTGGACAACCGTCACAACCATCGGAATGATGGTGAAGGGCTTGCCGACGCAGGTTGCTTCGGCGATCATTCCCGGCTTCATGACTTGCGCCTCGATCTGCCCGAAACCCGCGATAAGGGCCACTCGACCCGCCGCTGTCGGCACGAGGATGCCGGCTGGACGCAGCATGGAGTTGACGATATCGCCAGGTCGCAGCCCAAACTGCTGCACCGAGCCGGCAACGCCGGCCCTGACGAGCGTCTTGTCCAGCTCGACCTGCGCCTGGGCCTGCGCGGCTTCGGCACTGGCCTTTTGAGCTGGCAGCAGAGCAGAGATCTGTGTCTCCAGGGTGCGCTTCTTCGCGAGCGCCGCATCAACTGCGCCCTTGCGGCTGTCGATCGATGTTTTCAGGCGTTCGACCTCGCGCCTGGACACGGCATCGCTCTTCAGAAGCTGCGCCTTCATCTCGTATTCGTCCACCGCCATCTGATAGGCGCCCTGCGCCTCCTGGATCTGTCCATCCGCGCCGGCCAGTTCGGTTTGCGCCACTGCCGTCCCGGCATCGATTTCCGCGATGCGGCGGCGGGCCGTCTCGAGAGCAGCCTCCTGCTGAGAGCCGTCGAGCCGGAAGAGCGGCGCGCCTGCTTCGACCCTCTGGTTGATCCCGACGTAAACCTCTTCGACGCGGCCGACTGTTTCCGGCAGAATCGTCACGGTCCGGAATACGGCCGTGACGCTCTTGGTCGAGGGGTGGAAATAGAAGATCATCGTGATCAGCGAAATGGTGAGGACCAGACAGGCGGTAATACCCCAACGCAACTCGTACCACACGGTGTAGAGGGTAATATCATGCCCGATCCGCTTTCCCTGGGCATATCGGCGAAAGAGGTAATCGGGCAGGACCGTCAGCATCGAACAGAGCAGCAACTCAAACATGGCTCAGATACCCTCTCCGTGCGTGTCCGTCTTTGATGCGGGTTCGGCCGCGTTGACTGGCTCTTCGGATACCAGCGCCGGGTCCCCTGTCGTTTCGGCATCGCGCCCTGACAGTTTCGCCAGTGACTGGGCTATCGAATAGAGCGGAGAGGAGAAATCGGGAATCTGGATGAAGGCCAAAAGAAGGCCGGCGATCCAGAAGATGTGATTGTGCGTGAAGAGCGAGATCAGTGCCAGAACAGCCACGATCTCCATCTGTACTTTGCTGGTCCGGTGTGCGCGGCGCTCCGGAAAGGCATGAAGCTGAAAGTACAAGTTGCCAATGACGAGGACGCCGATCAGCAGAAAAATCGCGACGGCATAGAAAAGATAGTCGGTTTGCCCAGGCTCGGTGACGAAGACGGGCAAGTGTTCAATTGCCGCTGGATGAACAGATTGGGCCACTTAGGTTCCTCCCCCTTGCCGAAGCACAATTGTGTTTCAGCACTGCAAGCACCGATGAGTTAACCGATCTTCGAAAGTCCCGGCCAATCCCTAGCGAAGTGATTGACTTCGCATGTTTTCTGCAACCTAACTTATGAATGGTTGATCGTCTACGAACACCGTGCAACGGACCCGGAATAATTTCGACGTCGGGACAATCCGTAAATCCTTGTACTGTTTCAAATCCGCTCGACAAGCGGTAGCAGCGATACCGGGAAACAAACGGCAGCCGCAAACACCTTGCGTATCCGCAGCCGCCATTCAGTAGAATCGTCCCTCACCCCTCGTTGTGGTTCTCGTGGAACCCGGCGCTGCCCTTGCGCCAATATCCTGCCGCCTTGATCCAGCTGCGGTTGTGGCCGCGCTCCTCGGCGAGGTGCTTGCGCAGCAGTTTCACCGCGTCGTTTTCGCCGGCGATCCAGATATAGCCGTCGCCTTGCGGCAGCTGCAGCGATCTGACGGCATCAAGCAAAGGTGCGGGATCGCTGGCGTTGGCGAGCGGGCGGTGGAGCCAGCGGGTTTCGAGGCGGGTTCCGGTTTCGAAGACCTGCTCTTCCTCAGCTCCCGCCACGGCGGCGATGACGACCGTGGGCACATTCGTGCGCAGCTCCTCGAGCCTGCGGCCGATGGCCGGAAGTGCTGTTTCGTCGCCGATCAGCAGATACCAGTCGAAATCATCGGTGACGACGAAGGAGCCACGCGGGCCGCCGACGCCGAGCTTGCTGCCAGGTTTGGCAGCCGACGCCCATTGCGTGGCCGGACCGGCCTCGTGGATGGCAAAATCGACCACCAGTTCGCCTTTTGCCGCATCATGGCGGCGCGGGGTGAAATCGCGCATCGGCGAAACGAGAGTACCTTCCGGCAGAGCGGGCGCATCGGGGCCGGCCGGCCAGACGGGCGTATCCTGTCCTGCCAAAGGCAGGCACAGCTTGACGTGATCGTCGTATCCGGCGCTGACGAAGCCGGTCAGATCGTCGCCGGTCAGGGTGATGCGGACCATTTGCGGGGTCAGCCGCTCGGTTGCCTTCACGGTGAGCAGGCGGCGGCGCAGTTCGTGGCGGACGCGCGCGGTGGCGTGTCTTTCGGTCATGGAAAGTCCTTCAACTTGGCGGGATTAGCCCCGATTGATCTCTTCGACGGCCCGGCGGAGGATGTCCGCGAGCCGTGCCGCCTCTTGCGGCGAACAGCCGCGTTTGTGGAACAGCGAGGCCTTGATCGCCTGGCGGGCAATCTCCAGCGCATGGTAGCCGTGCGCCTCCGGATCTTCGCCCGCACCCGGTCCCCGCCCCTCGATGACATCGCGCACCGCATCCATCTTCGAGCCGATGCGGCCGAGCCCCTCGATGATCCGGTCGGCCCCTGCCCGGTCGGCCTCAAGGGCGGCGCGGCCGGCTTCGGTGATGCTGAAGAGCTTCTTGTTGCCGTCGGCCTGTGCCACCGCATGACCGATTTCATCGAGATAGGTCAAAGCCGGATAGATCATGCCGGGGCTCGGCACGTAGAAGCCGCCGGACAGTTCCTCGATGGTGCGGATCAGTTCGTAACCATGGGCCGGCTGGCGGGCAAGCAGCGCCAGGATCAGCAATTGCAGGTCAGCCGACGACAGCTTGCGGCCGGCGCGAAAACCGCCCGGCGAGGCAAAGCCACCCTCGAAACGGCCCGGCCCGTGGCGGCCATGGCCGCCATGCGCATGCCGCTCGCGGCAGGTATCTTCGTGATTGCGGTGTCCGCGGTGACGTCCAAACATGGGATTTTCCTTCGTAAGATATAACACTAGATATATCTTACGATATATTTGATGAATAGCAAGCGGGCTCACCTGCGTTTTGGGCTGGCGCTTTGGCGGCGATCGGCGTTGAGTGGGAAAAAGCGCTGCGCGGCCAATGGTTTCGGTGCCCAGAAAAATTTCGCCAGCCATGTCGAATTGGCGCCGGCCCGTTCGTCATAGGAGGAAACGTTCACACAAGAGAACGTTCACACAAGAGGAGGAGAAGAGCATGCAGAAGATCACGCCGTTTCTCTGGTTCGACGACCGGCTCGACGAGGCGCTGGAGTTCTACACATCGATTTTCAAAAACGCCAAGGTGACCTATCACAAGCGCGGCCCGGACGGGAAAACCTTTACCGCTGCCTTCGAGCTGGAAGGCCAGGAATTCATGGGCATGAACGGCGGCCCGCACTATCATTTCACGCCAGCCATCTCCTTCTTCGTCAAATGCGCCGATCAGGCGCAGGTCGATCACTACTGGGATAGCCTGCTGGAGGGTGGCCATGCGCAGCAATGCGGCTGGCTGACCGACCGTTTCGGCGTCTCCTGGCAGATCATCCCCGATGCACTGATGCGGCTCCTGAACGATCCGGACGGGGGCAAGGCCGGACGGGCCATGGACGCGATGATGAAGATGATCAAGATCGACGTCGCCGGGCTCGAGAAAGCTGCAGCCGGGTGAAGACGCCCTACCCTTCGAGATCGTCCTTCAGCCGCCCGATGAGATTGACGGCCTGGGCGGCATAAGGGCCGATCCAGCGATCGTGAATATCCTTGATCGGCAGCGGGTTGAGATAGTTCCAGCGCTCGCGGCCCTCGCGCCTGACGATCACCAGATCGGCCGCCTCCAGCACCCTCAGGTGCTGCATCACCGTGCAGCGGTCAAGCGCCGGAAACCGCGCGCACAAATCCCCCGTCGTCTGGGGCTGATCCTTCAGCATATCGAGCATGGCGCGCCGGCTTGACGCGGCCAAGGCCTTGAAGATTCTGTCGTTTTTATCATCAGTTGACATGTTATGTTTTTATAACATAATGGAACCCAGAACAAGCAGAAAAACAAGGAGGAAAGAGCATGGAACTGAAATTCAGGGTCGCCGGCAGGATCGCCAAGCCGGTCTCGGAGGTATTCGAGGCAGTGGTCGATCCGGCGCAATTGTCACGCTACTTCACCACCGGCGGCGCCAAGGGCCGGCTTGAAACCGGCGCCACCGTCACCTGGGACTTTCATGATTTTCCCGGCGCCTTCCCAGTGAAGGTGATCGATGTCGTCAAGGACAGGAAGATCGTTTTCCAGTGGGCGGCAAACGAAGGCAGCCCGGCGCCGGTCGATTACGACACGACCGTGACCATGACCTTCGAACCGCTCGACGACGGGCGCACGCTGGTGGCGATCACCGAGGAAGGCTGGCCGGAAACGCCCGGCGGCCTCAAAGGCTCCTACGGCAATTGCGAAGGCTGGACCGGCGCGCTCTGCGCCATGAAGGTCTGGCTGGAGCACGGCCTCAACCTGCGTGAGGGCTTTTACAAATAGCGGACAGGACGGCGCGGCGCCTCAGTTGGCGGGAAACCGCCGCGCCTGCCACTGGCTTTTCGGCACCGGACTGCCGACAGCAAAACTGAAAGCGGTAATCGCATCGGTTTTCGCATTGACGCTGCATTTGAAATCGACGTCGATCCAGCCCTGCGCGGTACGATAGGCAGCCCCGTTTGCCGTCAGCACCTGACCGGCGATCGGTGAACGATCGCGGGGATCGAAAAACAGTCCTTGAGGCAAAGCATCCGGGCGGGCGCGGCGGATCTGCTCCAAAGTCTCGATCATGCACATCTGCACGATCCGCCGGTCCTTCGGCAGCTTGCCGAGCGCCTGACGGACGCGCGGGTCTGACAGCGTGTCGGCGGAATAGAGTTCGCTGGCCTGCTTCAATTCTGCGGGCGGGCGCTTTGGCCTGGTATCGGCGGACGCATTGTCCGCGGATACAACCTTTTGCGGATCGGACACAGCGACATCCACCGGCCGCTCCTGCGGCCTGGCTTGCGGGACCGGCACCGTCTCGACCAGCGCCTCGCCTTCGTTGAGAACCGGGTTGGCATTGGTGGCCTCGGGAAGGTTGAGGGCGGGCAACTTCGCAGCAGCAGGCATCTCGGCCGGCGTGTCCAGTGGCTTACGCTGTTGCGGTTCGACCTCTTTTGGCGTCTGCAGGCCGGCCTGAACAGCGCGCTCAGCACGCGGTTCAGGCTTGGCCTTCTTCTCAGGCTCCGAAGGACGGTCTCCACCTGCTGCCTTGCCGCCCTCCTTGGCGGCGGCCTCGAAAGCTTGCGGCTGAAGCGGCTGTGCAGTGGTTTTCTCGGTTTCGGTTTGCTGGGTTTCTGTCTGCTGAGCTTGCGCTTTCGCGGCTGCGGCCTGCTCCGCCGCCGGCTTGTCCGCAGGTTTCTGCGCAGCCTTTTCGGCAGGTTTCTCCTCCGCCTTTTCAACCGGCGTGTCTACCGGCTTTTCAACCGGCTTAGCGTCTTCCTGCGGTTTTTGCTCCGGTTTTGGTTCCGGTTTCTTCTCAGGCTCCGGTTTCTTCTCAGGCTCCGGCTTCTTTTCTGGCTCCGGCTTCTTCTCCGGTTCAGGCTTCTTCTCCAGTTCGGGCACCATCTCGACCTTGACCACCTCCTCCTCTTCAGGCGGTGGCGGCGTCGCCGGCAGCTGGAAAAGCAGAAATGCTGCGGCAACGGCATGCAGAGCCACGGAGGCGAACAATCCCGCCTTGAATGTACCCCGCCGTTTTTCCGAATTCTGCTGCATGAGATGGTGGATAGAGCCGGATACTGACCGGATCGTGACCGGCGGAAAAATGGGGTGATGGAAACCGCCAGCCTCAACGGTTGGCGGTCCTTCCTACTGCATAATACCTTAAACCGGAATCGATTTAAGGTAAAATTGTGCAGCAAATATAAAGTGCTACAGCGTTGCAGACCTCAGTACACGACAATCGCCCCTCATCCGCCCTGTCGGGCACCTTTTCACCGTAAACGGGGAGAAGGAACAAGCGGCAACCTCACCCTAGCCCTCTCCCCGCATGCGGGGAGAGGGCTAGGGTGAGGGGCAAACCTGCGGGAAAATACGTCGTGTACTGTGGCTGCAGTGCTCAGGCGTCCGTGATCCCGAAGCGATCCGGATAGAAAGCCAGATGATCCTTGATGACGGTGACGGCATCATAGGGTGCCTCGTAGGACCAGATGGCATTCTCAAGCCCGGCGCCGCCGGAAGGCACGCTGAAATAGGACGCGTCGCCCTTGTAGGGACAATAGGTGGCGTGGTCCGTCCGCTCAAGCAGCGCCATCTCGACATCCACACGGGGAATGTATTGTACCGCCGGATAGGACGCCTCGCGCAATGTCAGCGCATTGCGGGTATCGGCGACAGTCCTGCCGCCCAGCCGCACGACGATGCGGCCGGGATTGGGTGTGACGGTGATCGGATGATCCGGACCGGGGATTTTGATCGGCTTGTCGGGCATGCGGTACTCCTCACCCGGGCTTCGTCATCAAGGCCGCCGCAGTATCGGCTATCCGAGCGAACTGATAAGCTCCCGATAGGCCGCCTCCGGGAATGCCTTCAATGTGTGGGTGCGCACATTGCCGCCCATTCCAAGAGAAAGACCAAACCGCGCCATCACCGCATCATCTGGCGCCTCGCACACCGCCACCATGTCATGTTGGCCCATGGTCAGATAGAAGTCCCTGAAGGAGCCGCCCATGTCGCTCAAAAGCTTCTTGGCCGCATCGAGACGTTTGGGTGACTCGCGCACATTCTTGACGCCCTGCTCCGTCCAGTTGATCAGCACGATATACATGGTCATAGCACATCTCCCTTGCGGCACGACCTTGAAGGTGGCACCGCGATTGATGCCTCCGCCTCATCGGCCCCACCATCCGGCAAGGCGGACGGCCGATTTCAGTCAACAGAACGCATGCGATTGAAGCCCAGAGGTTTTAGCGAAGCCTAAAGTATAAACCTGTCGGCTTGGGTGAACAAGCAAGAGAGGCCGCAGGCGTTTTCCTCTGATGCATCAGGCAGGTTGATATTCCCCAGGTCTGCCAAGGCGTACCCAAGCTGTCATTTCGTCGACTCTCTCCTGTGTCGGCAAATTTACGGCCTCACGCTCGGAATGCCCTTCATGGATTTTCTTCTCGATCATCCACCCTTGGAACGTGGCATAGTCAGAGACAAGCTTGGATGGTCCGGGCGCATTGACACCGGCCTCAACGCGAAAGAAATCCCTGACTTTTTTGATAACGGTTTCGTAGTTGTCCCGATGATGATCGACATCCTGACCAGCAATATCGGAAAGGGTCCGTTTCAAGTCGTACGGCTCTCGCTCAAAGATCAAAAATTTCTTTTGATGCGCACCTTCAGCACCGCTTCGGCGATACCCGAGATCGACGCCAAGCTCAAACGGCATGTTCATTCGAAGAAACTCACCCACCTGATTTGCGCGACACCGTGACAAATCATGAATCGAGTATCGTGACCGCTTTATAAAATCGACAATCTTGTCGAGCCTGTTTTCACCCGCTTCCAGCCGTTCACTCGCCAGACGTGGATTGAAGCCGAAATAAACGACACAGAACACCGCAGCTTGCAGAAGCGCTTCATACTCGGCGTCGAAGGGGCAGTTGATAAAAACGTTCCGATGAAAATCCGGATCCACGAAAATCTACTTCTTGGCAGGGTCGTTTGCATAAGACCGCCTGTCGCGGATGCGACCGTCCGTTCCGTGAATATAGAGCGCGACGCCTTCATTCCGGGCAATTTTTCTAGCCGCTTCGACCGCCTCGTCTTGCGTCGAAAATGTCCGTGAGGCGCGAGAAGAACCCGCCTCACGAATACTCCACTTTCCACCGCTTGGGACAACGTGCTGACCTTTGGCAGCCATTTGAAATCTCCGATGACGCTATAAACGATGGTAGCATTTAATTTGCCCATTCCAAGCGAAGAATGGGTCGGGCGGCGGCTGAAAGCAACGGGCATTCCATCAAAAAACCCGGCCAGTTGGAACTGACCGGGTTCGATTTTTCATTCGGCAGATGCCGTCGCCTAGCTGTCGAGGAAGCTTCTCAGCTTTCTGGAGCGGCTCGGGTGCTTGAGCTTGCGCAGCGCCTTGGCCTCGATCTGACGGATACGTTCGCGGGTAACCGAGAACTGCTGGCCGACTTCCTCGAGCGTGTGGTCGGTGTTCATGCCGATGCCGAAGCGCATGCGCAGCACGCGTTCTTCGCGCGGTGTCAGCGATGCGAGAACGCGGGTCGTCGTCTCGCGCAGGTTCGCCTGAATGGCGGCATCGATCGGCAAAAGCGCGTTCTTGTCCTCGATGAAATCGCCGAGATGCGAATCTTCTTCGTCGCCCACCGGGGTTTCGAGCGAGATCGGCTCCTTGGCGATCTTCAGGACCTTGCGGACCTTTTCGAGCGGCATGGCGAGCTTTTCGGCCAGTTCTTCTGGCGTCGGCTCGCGGCCGATCTCATGCAGCATCTGGCGCGACGTGCGGACGATCTTGTTGATCGTCTCGATCATGTGCACCGGAATACGGATCGTGCGGGCCTGGTCGGCGATCGAGCGGGTGATCGCCTGACGGATCCACCAGGTCGCATAGGTGGAGAACTTGTAACCGCGCCGGTATTCGAACTTGTCGACCGCCTTCATCAGGCCGATATTGCCTTCCTGGATCAGGTCGAGGAACTGCAGGCCGCGGTTGGTGTACTTCTTGGCGATCGAGATGACGAGGCGAAGATTGGCCTCGACCATTTCCTTCTTGGCGATGCGGGCTTCGCGCTCGCCCTTCTGCACCATCGAGACGATGCGGCGGAATTCGAAGATCGAGATGCCGGTTTCCGTGGCAAGATTCTGGATCTCGCCGCGAATGTTGCGGATCATCGTGCCTTCGTTCTTGGCGAATTCCTTCCAGCCCTTGGCGGCCAGGTTGGCAATCGACTTCATCCAGTTCGGATCGAGTTCGGCGCCGGAATACTGTTCCAGAAAACTATCGCGCTTGACGCCGTAGGATTCGGCCAGGCGCAGCAGGCGGCCTTCGTTCTGCATCAGGCGCTTGGAAATGTCGTAGAGCTGCTCGACGAGGCTATCGACGCGGTTCTGGTTGAGCGACAGCGACTTCACGGCCGTGATCAGCTCGTCCTTCAGCTCCTTGTAGCGGCGCTCCTGGGCGGGCGACAGCGTGCCGGTCGCCTGAAGGCGGGCTTCGACCTGCTGGTCCTGCAACTTGCGCAGCTTCTTGTAGGTCTCGGCGATGATGTCGAGCGTTTCCATGACCTGCGGACGCAGTTCCGCTTCCATCGCGGCGAGCGAGAGGTTCGATTCGTCGTCGTCCTCTTCCTCTTCCTCGACTGGCAGGCCTTCGCCGCCGACATTGGTCACGTCGTCGTCGCCAGAGCGCGGCTTGCGGTTCTTTTCCTTTTCCTCGGCTGCCTTGCGGTCGGCCTCGATCTTTTCAGGCGACTGGAACTGCGGAGCAGCCTTGGCCTCGGGACCGGAATAGGTGGTTTCGAGATCGATGATCTCGCGCAGGAGCGTGTTGCCTTCGTTGAGTTCGTCGCGCCAGATGATGATGGCCTGGAACGTCAACGGGCTCTCACAGAGGCCGGCGATCATCGTTTCGCGGCCAGCCTCGATGCGCTTGGCAATGGCGATTTCGCCCTCGCGCGACAGAAGCTCGACCGAGCCCATTTCGCGCAGGTACATGCGCACCGGATCGTCGGTGCGGTCGGTCGGTTCTTTCTTCTTGGCGGTCGCAAGGGCCGTGCCACCCGAGGGGGCGAGTTCGCCGCCTTCGCTCTCGCCGTCGGAATCGCTATCCTCTTCCTCGGCAGCGGCGGTGCCTTCGTCGGCTTCCTCGTCCTCGACGACATTGATGCCCATTTCGCTGAGCATCGCCATGATGTCTTCGATCCGGTCGGGATCGACCTGATCGGACGGCAAGACCTCGTTCAGTTCGTCCATGGTCACATAGCCGCGCTTCTTGGCGGCCTTGATCATTTTCTTGACCGCGTCATCCGAGAGATCGAGAAGCGGGCCGTCGGGTGCGCCTTCGCGTTCGGCTTCTGCTTCTTCGTTCTCTTTGACTTTGGTTGCCATTTATATCGTCGCTTTCCTTGGACAGCACTCAACGCGTGCGCGGTGCAAAACTTTTTCGAGGCTCGGGTGCGTCAATCGCTCCCACCGCGAATCATTACCCCTGACGTAACGGGATGATCTTTAATTCCTGATTAACCACGACAGTCACCGCGGTTAAACCGGCCGACTGCGACAGCAGCGCCGTTTTGACATCACTTGCATGATGGTTCTGTCCGCCGTACCCATTTCACCCACTGTATTAGAAATGGTGATTCCCACAATTTTCGGTCCCGTCAAGCACTTCCGGCGAAAAACCGTTCAAATCAGCAAAAAAGACCGAATCAAGCCCGACGCTTCAAAGATTCAGTTCCATGGCGGAAATGTAGGAAGTGTTGATGGAAAGACAAGGGCCAGCGGAATCGCTGCTTGCGGATGCGGCAGTATCAACCCTTCGGCCCTTTCCCCGGTTTCTCCCCCGTCAAAAACGTCAGCAAACGATTTCAAGGCCTACCAGTCCATCACCACCTTGCCGGAATTGCCCGAGCGCATCGCCTCGAAACCGTCGCGGAAATCGTCGATACCGATGCGGTGGGTGATGATCGGCGACAGGTCGAGCCCGCCTTGAACGAAGGCAATCATCTTGTACCAGGTCTCGAACATCTCGCGCCCGTAGATGCCCTTCAGGTTGAGCATCTTGAAGATCACCTTGTTCCAATCGATCTCGAAGCCGGTCGGCGCGATGCCGAGGATGGCGATCTTGCCGCCATTGTTCATCTTGTCGATCATGTCCCTGAAAGCCGGAGCGGCGCCGGACATTTCCAGCCCGACGTCAAAGCCCTCGGTCATGCCGATGCGCTTCATCACGTCCGCCAGATTTTCCTTCGACGCATCGACGACGTAGTCGATGCCCATCTTTTCGGCCAGCGCCAGACGCACCGGATTGATGTCGGTGATCACAACCTTGCGGGCACCGGAGCGCTTGGCCACCATGGCGCCCATGATGCCGATCGGACCGGCGCCGGTGACCAGCACATCCTCGCCGACGACATCGAAGGACAGTGCGGTATGCACCGCGTTGCCGAACGGATCGAAGATGGCGGCGATCTCGTCGGGCACTTCATCGGGGATGGCGACGACATTGTATTCCGGGATACAGACATATTCGCCGAAGGAGCCCGGGCGATGCACGCCGACGCCGAGCGTGTTGCGGCACAGATGCCCCCTGCCCGCGCGGCAATTGCGGCACTTGCCGCAGACGATATGGCCCTCGCCGGAAACGCGCTCGCCGACATGATATTTGGTGACGGCCGAGCCGATTTCGGCGATGACGCCGACGAACTCGTGACCGACGACCATCGGCACCGGAATGGTCTTCTGCGCCCACTGGTCCCAGTTCCAGATATGCACATCGGTGCCGCAGATGGCGGATTTCTTCACCTTGATCAGCACGTCATTGGGGCCGGGCTCCGGCACCGGCACCTGCTCCATCCACAGGCCGACTTCAGGTTTGGATTTGACGAGGGCTTTCATCATGTTTGTCATGAGATGATCCTTGGATTCGAAGATGGTTACCCTTGGAGAATGACGCTTCACCCCCCTCTGTCCCTCCGGGACATCTCCCCCTCAAGGGGGGAGATCAGTCATTTCCCCTGAAATCTCTACTCTAAAAGGCACAACGTCTGTGGCCAATCTCCCCCCTTGAGGGGAGATGTCCCGGAGGGACAGAGGGGGTAAACGCCGCAGTCGCCGAACTACTCGATGACACCCAGTTCCCTACCGACCTCTTCGAACACCGCGATGGCGCGGCGGACATCGGCCTCGCTGTGGGCGGCCGACATCTGGGTGCGGATGCGGGCCTGGCCTTTCGGCACGACCGGGAAGGAAAAGCCGACGACATAGACGCCCTTCTCCAGCATCCTGGCGGCCATTTCCTGCGCCAGCGACGCGTCACCCAGCATCACCGGAATGATCGGGTGACCCTGGCCGGCGAGCGTAAAGCCGAGCTTGCCCATTTCCGAGCGGAACAGGGTCGCATTTTCTTCCAGACGGGCGCGAAGCGCATCGCCATTGTCGATCAGGTCGAACACTTTCAGCGATGCCGCCGCAATGACCGGGGCGAGCGTGTTGGAAAAGAGATAGGGCCGCGAGCGCTGGCGCAGCCAGTCGACCACTTCCTTTTTAGCAGAGGTATAGCCGCCGGATGCGCCGCCGAGCGCCTTGCCGAGCGTGCCGGTGATAATATCAACCCTGCCCTCGACGCCGCAATATTCGGCCGAACCGCGACCGTGCTTTCCGACGAAGCCGACGGCGTGGCTGTCATCGACCATGACCATGGCACCGTATTTTTCGGCGAGATCGCAAACGCCTTGAAGGTTGGCGATGATGCCGTCCATCGAGAAAACCCCGTCAGTGGCGATCAGCTTGAAGCGCGAGCCATCGGCCTTCTTCAGTTCCTCTTCAAGAGCGGCCATGTCGTTGTTGGCATAGCGGAAGCGTTTCGCCTTGGAGAGACGCACGCCGTCGATGATCGAGGCGTGGTTGAGCGCATCGGAGATGATTGCGTCTTCTTCGGAAAGCAACGTTTCGAACAGGCCGCCATTGGCATCGAAGCAGGAGGAATAGAGGATGGTGTCTTCCATCCCGAGAAATGACGAGATGCGCGCCTCGAGCTGTTTGTGCTCTTCCTGGGTACCGCAGATGAAACGGACCGAGGCCATGCCGTAGCCGTAGCGATCGAGCGCCTGTTTGCCGGCTTCCGCCAACTCCGCGTTGTTGGCAAGGCCGAGATAGTTGTTGGCGCAGAAATTCAGCACCTTGGCACCCGAGGCGACTTCGATCTCGCCGGCCTGTTTGGAGACGATGACGCGTTCGGACTTGTAAAGCCCGGCGGACTTCAGTCCCTCGAGTTCGGATGAGAGGTGGGTGATGAAGGCTGACGTCATGAAGGCCGCTTTCCAGGATTGAGATCGGGTTGCGATGAGACCTATCATATTCCTGTGCGCAAGACAGCGAAAGTCAGCGGCAGGGTGCGGCGTTGACGCGACAGCGGGCGCAAGGAACATGTCCAGCCGCGACGCCGGCTGTTTCAAAGGAGCATGGCAGCCACAGAAACGCGGGCGCTCCAAAGAAATTAGTTGACTGAGTCAACAATTTCGGTGTCGATGCGGAATGTATTTCATGCGGCGAGGGAACCATGACTGTATTTGACAGATTTTCCTTGAAGAACCGGGTGGCGCTGGTGACCGGCGGCGGACGCGGGCTCGGGCTGGAGATCGCCTGCGCGCTTGCAGAGGCCGGGGCCCATGTCGTCCTCAATGGCCGAACGGCGGAAACGCTTGAGGAAGCCGCAGGCCGGATCATAGCCGCCGGCGGCAGCGCCGAGACCGCAGCCTTCGATATCGCCGACCGGGAAGCACAGCGCGCTACGCTCGCAGATATCGAGCACGACCACGGGCGGCTCGACATTCTCGTCAACAATGTTGGCGCCCGTGACCGGCGGCCGCTTTCCGAATTCGACGACGAGGCGATTTTCGAGCTGATCCGCACCGATCTGATCGCCGCAACGACGCTGTCGCGGGATGCGGCCGCGATCATGAAGCGCCGCGAGCACGGGCGGCTGATCTCGATCACCTCGATCAACGGCCACGTCGCCATGCCGGGTGACGGCATCTACCCCATTGCCAAGCAGGGACTGACCGGGCTGATGCGCTCGATGGCCGTCGAATATGGTCCCTTCGGCATCACCAGCAACGCGATTGCGCCCGGCTGGTTTGCCACCGAAACCAATGCGGCGATGGCGGCCAACGAGGAGCTGATGCCCTTCGTGCGCCAGCGCATCCCGGTGCAGCGCTGGGCCCGGCCGGACGAGATCGCCGGTGCTGCGCTGTTCCTGGCCAGCGACGCCGCGTCCTTCGTCAATGGTCATGTGCTGACGGTGGATGGCGGGATGACGGTCAGGATGTAGGTGCCGGCATTCAGGACGGGATCTTGCGGAACCAAAAAAGCAAATCATGTGAGGAAGGTTTACCCCCCCTCTGTCACTGCGTGACATCTCCCCCTCAAGGGGGGAGATCATTCTTTTCCCTCGCACGACCATACAAAATCGTGAAGCTCGTTAGGAGGGCATAACAGGAACTGGCCAATCTCCCCCCTTGAGGGGGAGATGTCACGAGAGTGACAGAGGGGGGTGAACCGCACGGTATGCAAGCGATTGCACCATATCCAAACCGTCAGTCAAACTGCCGGATGACATCCAGAAACGCGGCGCCGTAACGCTCCAGCTTCGACTGACCAACGCCGGAGATGCCGAGCAGGGCATCGCTGCTGTGTGGACGTTCGGTGGCAAAGGCGATCAGCGTCGTATCCGGAAAGACGACGTAGGGCGGCACGCCCAGCTCCCTGGCGATGCCGGAGCGCGCCCGGCGCAAAGCCTCGAACAGTTCCGCATCCGAACCGGACAGGGCCGACTTGGCGCCGGATGCTGCCGATTGCCGGGCGTTCTTGCCCTTTCCGGTCACCGGCCGGTCCTTGCGGAAGCGGACCTCGCGCTCGCGCTTGAAGACGGCGCGGGCATCCGGTTCCAGTTTCAGCGCCCCGAACGCCTCATGATCGACGCTGATCAGGCCGGCGGCAAGAAGCTGGCGGTAGACCGATTGCCAGGTTTTCGACGGGATATCCCTGCCCGCCCCGAAGACCGGCATCTTGCTATGACCGAAGCGCTCGGTCTTTTCATTCTCGGTGCCCAGAAGCACGTCGATCAAGTGGCCGGTGCCGAACCGTTCGCCGGTGCGGTAGATCGCCGCCAGCGCCTTGATCGCCGCGTCGGTTCCGTCCCAGGTTTCGACCGGATTGACGCAGGTATCGCAATTGCCGCAATTGCCGCCATGCGCCTCGCCGAAATGGGCAAGGATCGATTGCCGCCGGCAGCCGGGCGTTTCGCAGATGGCCAAAAGCGCATTCAGCTTGGCGCGCTCGACCCGCTTGATATCGTCGCCCGAGGTGCCGCCATCGATCATCCGGCCACGCTGGATGACATCGGCCATGCCGTAGGCCATCCAGACATCGGAGGCCAGGCCGTCGCGCCCGGCACGGCCGGTTTCCTGGTAATAGGCCTCGACCGAGCCCGGCAGATCGAGATGGGCGACATAGCGCACGTTCGGCTTGTCTATGCCCATGCCGAAGGCGACCGTCGCCACCAGGCAGAGGTCTTCTTCCTTGAGGAAGGCATCCTGGTTGGCGTCGCGCACCGCGCGGTCCATGCCGGCATGGTAGGCAAGCGCGCGAACACCCTGCCCGTTCAGCCATTCGGCGGTATCCTCGACCTTGGCCCGCGACAGGCAATAGACGATGCCGCTCGAGCCCTTGTGGCGCGACAGGAACCGCAGAAGCTGCTGGCGCGGCTGGTCGCGCTCGACGATTTCATAGGCGATATTGGGCCGGTCGAACGAGGTGGTGAAAACCTCAGCCGAACGTAGGGACAGCTTGTCGATAATGTCTTCGCGGGTATGCGGATCGGCGGTTGCCGTCAGCGCCATGCGCGGCACGCCGGGATAATGCTCGGCAAGCTGGCCGAGCTCTCGGTATTCCGGGCGAAAATCATGGCCCCATTGGGAGACGCAATGCGCCTCGTCGATGGCAAACAGCGAAATCCGCGCATTGCCGATCATCTCCTTGAACCCCGGCGTGACGATGCGCTCGGGCGTCACATAGAGAAGATCGAGCTCGCCATTGGCAATCGCCCGGCGGACATCGACGAATTCTTCGCGCGAGAGCGAGGAATTGAGCGCTGCGGCCCTCACCCCAAGCTGCTTCAACGCCTCCACCTGATCGCGCATCAATGCAATCAGCGGCGAAACGACGATACCGACGCCATCGCGGCAAAGGGCCGGGATCTGGAAGCATAAAGACTTTCCGGCACCGGTCGGAAACAGTACTACGGCATCGCCGCCGGAGACCACCCGTTCGACAACGGAAGCCTGCTTGCCGCGAAAGGCCGGATAGCCGTAGACGGTTTTCAAAACGGCAAGCGGGTTTTTCGCACCTTCGGTTTCAAACAGGGGGTCGATGCGGTCTTGGGTCTGCGGCATGGAATCGCTTTCGTGGGGAGAGCGAGAGTATGGCACAGGTGCGAGGGTGGGAGCGAGCTTGAATCCCCAGCTATCGCAAAGCGGCCGAAGGCGGTGTCACCCTCCTATTCCCTTGCGTCTTTCGCACGCCCAAAAAGCCAACGCAAACCGTCGATCATCCCTCTATTTACGTTTGGGTGTGTCAGCGCGGCCCCTCTCATCACGACATTTCGTTTTTACTCAAATCTTTGGCCGTCCTAAGCTTTCCCCGGTCTAAATCCGGACCAGGGAGAGAACCGATGAAACGCACGCTTGCATTTGCCGCGACCGCCTTGGCCTTATCGTTCGCAGGCGCCACCGCGCAGGAAACCAGCATGAGCTTCTTCGTCACCAGCGCCAATCCCGGCAAGGGGGGCGACCTTGGTGGGCTTGCCGGCGCCGATGCCTATTGCAACACGCTCGCAACAGCCAGCGGCTCGACGGGCAAGAACTGGAAGGCTTATCTTTCCACCGATACCGAAAACGCCAAGGACCGCATCGGCACAGGCCCCTGGTACAACGCCAAGGGCGAAAAAATCGCCGATGACGTTGCCGCTCTACACGGCGACACAAACAATCTGACCAAGCAGACGGCGCTCAACGAAAAAGGCGAAGTCATCAACGGGCGGGGCGACACGCCAAATCGCCACGACATCCTGACCGGATCGCTGCCAGATGGCACCGCAGCACCGGAGACCTGTGGCAACTGGACGATGGGTGGTGCTGAGGGCGCAGCGATCGTCGGCCACAGCGACCGCACAGGCCTTGACGACTCCGCTGCAGCCAAATCCTGGAATTCATCCCACGCGACACGTGGTGGGTGCACCCAGGAGGCATTCAAGGGCACAGGCGGCGATGGTCTTTTCTACTGCTTCGCCGCGAACTAAGCGTTCAAAGCCAATCACGCCGACATGCCCACGCCATCACATGTTACCGGCCCCGCAGCCGCGGGTGCCGGGCATGCTTGCCGCATCTAGAAGGTGGAAAAGCCGACAGATACAACGCGACATGCTTTTGTGGGTATGAAGTCGCGCTACTTACTCGGCTGCGATCGGAAACCCGTCTGGCCGACCGTCAGGTGCTTGCGCGCCGGTAAAACGCCAGCGATCCGGCGAGCGCCAGAAGGGCGCCGCCGCAGATGCGGTCGAGCCACAGCGCACCGGACTTTTTCAGCACCTTGACCGCCTGCGAGCCGAGTGCTGCGTAGCCGCACATGACCAGAAAATCGATCATCGCGAAGACCAGGGCGAGAACGGCATATTGTGGGATCTGCGGCTCGGCCGGGACGATGAACTGCGGCAGGAAGGCCGAGAAGAACAGGTAACCCTTGGGATTGGTGACGGCGACCAGGAAGCTTTTCAGGAAGATTGCGCGTGCCGAACCCTGGCCGCTCTGCGCTGTGCCGTGCAGCGTCTCGCTAAGCGTGCCCTTCGAGCGCAAGAGCATGATGCCGAGAAAGGCGAGATAGCCGGCGCCGATCCATTTGACGACCGAGAACCAGAATTCGGAGGCAGCCAGCAGCGCGCCGAGCCCGAGCGCCACGGCACCGATCAGGACGAAATCGGACAGGACCGCGCCGAGCATGCCGATGAGCGCGCGGCGGACGCCAAAGCGGGAACCGTTGGTCAGCGCCAGAAGCACGGTCGGGCCGGGCGTGGCGATGCCGATGAACGAGACGAGTGCAAAGGCCAGCAAGGTGATTTCAGTCATGGTTCCCCTCCAGCGGACCGGCCATCGCCGGTTGTTGGGGAGACTTTTGCAATTGCGGAGGATAGTGGCAAGGGGGGGTAAACGGAGGAGTGCGCCAAAAACCGAGGCACGCACTCCGATGCGTGAGTTTCGCCCTGTGTGTTACTTCAAATGACGAGGTATAGCCCAAATGCAAAAACCACAGAGAATGTCACGACAGACATGGCGGCAACTTTCACCCAATATTGAATCGTCGTTGAAATTTCAGGACGAGGCCTGTTTTGAATGTCCTCTCCGAGAACTCTCAATTTCTCTTTAGGACCGCCCCACTTCACACGGCGGAATTTGTAAATGTTGCTGACCATCGGAAACCAATATTTTGGTCAAATTGATAAAAGTGAAATCCGTCGAATTCCCTCATCGAGGCTTGGCAGCATATACTGAATACGCAACCTCCGACACTAGAAAACTACTTCCCCGCCGGCCCCTTGACCCGGCCCGACAGCACGCCAAAACCGTCGATGATCGCTTCCTGGTTTTCGAGCCGCGTCACCTCCAGCTGCACCTCCTGCAGATTGCGGAGAATCTGGCTGACAGTGTCGTCATCACCTTCTTCCGTGGCATAGGCGAGTGAGCCCGCTGTTCCGGTGTATCGAAGGACCCCGCCTGCGCCTCGCGCAGCCAGACCATTTCCGACAGCGAACGGGCAGACGAGCGTGCCGTGGCGGAACCGCCGAATTTCAGGAACCGCGCATCAATCTTCCGCGGTTGACTAAAAATTGCTGCAGTGCACTTGGATAATGCCGGCGTAACAGCACGAATGAACGGTGGCTTGATGCGGTACGTAAAAGAATTCGAAGCCCTGCGCGGGGTTCTGGCGATCTGGGTCGTGGTGGGGCACGTCGCGACCGCGTCTGTCCTGCATGGACGCCTGATCGAAGCAAAGCTCTACAATTTCTATGCTGTCACCGTGTTCATTCTCCTAAGCGGCTTTGCCATTGCTGCATTGATCGACAAGAAGCCGGAGGGCTACGGCCGCTACATCACACGCCGGGCGTTCCGGATTTTCCCGGTCTACCTGTTTTACCTGGCACTGTCCGTCCTTCTGGCCAATTTCGCCCTGGAAACCTGGTTGAATGCTCCCGCTGGTGTGATGCAGGCCAGTCGAACAAAGATCGCGACCGATACGCTCACCTATTGGCCCTGGCATCTCGCAGCCCACCTGCCGGCGCTGCATGGTCTCGTGCCGCCGCGCCTGCTTCCTTCGACCGACTATGCTTTTCTGGGACAGGCCTGGAGCATATCGCTGGAATGGCAATATTATTTGATAGCGCCGTTTCTCATTGGCGTGCTGACAATGAAGATGAATGCAATCCGTATCGGATTGCTGCTTTTCGGCGCCCTTGCCATTGCGTTTGTGCTGCCGCGAATGCCGGAAAGCTTCATCGGGGGATGGCTGCTTGATTTCACCCTCGGGATCGCGACGTTCACCTTCATGAAATACCGGGACAGAGCAACCCATCCTCTGCGATTGATACCGATCGTCAAAGTCTGGGCGCTCGTGATCGTGGGATTGCTGCTGCAGCGGTCCGTCAGTGTCCTGCCCTACCTCATCTGGGCAACGGTCATCATGCTGGTGATCCGCGCCCGGGAAACGGAAGGCGGAGTGGCGGCACTTTTCAGCAGGGTGGCAAATGCGCGGCCGCTGCAGTGGGTCGGCAACATGGCCTACTCGGTCTACCTTTCCCACATGATCGTTTTGCTAGTGGTACTGCGCGCGGTTCAGGCCCTCGGGATCAATGAACCCTGGCCGCAGTTCGCGGTTCTCGTCACCGCAACCCTGGCCGGGACCCTGGTGATCTCACGGCTCTCCTACGTTTTCATCGAGTTGCCGTTTCACCAATACGGGCGAAACATTGGACAACGGGCCCAGCCGATCCCCGCTCCGGCGAATGTTCCGCTTGGAGAATAGGGAGGTTCCACGGGGTACCTCCCCCTACTTCCCCGCCGGCCCCTTGACCCGGCCCGACAGCACGCCAAAACCGTCGATGATCGCTTCCTGGTTTTCGAGCCGCGTCACCTCCAGCTGCACCTCCTGCAGATTGCGGAGAATCTGGCTGACGGTGTCGTCATCGCCTTCTTCCGTGGCATAGGCAAGTTCGCCTTCGAGTTCGCGGCGCTGCCAGAGCAAAGCCTTGGTGCGTTGGTGCAGTGCCAGCGCCTGCAGATAACCTTCGCGGGCGTCCTCGGGGGCAGCCGCCGTCGTCGCAGTCCAAAGCCGGGCGAAGCGGATCTGCTGGTCAAGCGATTTCAGCAAAGAGTCAAAGCCTTCGGCCTCCAGCTGCTCGATCAGATTTTCGCGCGACAGGCGGGGACCTTTGGCGGCGGCGGCGTTGAGCACCGACGACCAGAACCGCTGCAGATCGCGATTGTCGTACTCGATCGCGGAAATCTCGTCATATTCCTCAAACAGCAGCTGCGGATGATTGACGATGGTCAATGCCAGCACGCTTTCGCGCAACGGCGGCAGGGCCTGATGGCCGCTGACCAGCGACGAGCGGGCGAGCCGGTCTGAAATGCCCGAGCGCTCCGGAAAACGCGCACCCCGCTGGCCGCCGCGACCCTGGCCGCCATTTCGGTTGGCACCGCCCTGGCGCTGGTTGCGGTCGAAGTTCCGCTGGCCGTTCTGCTGACGAGACGCGCCTTGAAAGAACTGGTTCAGCCGGTCGCGCACATCCTGGCCGTAGTGGCGGCGGACGTTTTCATCGGCAATCACCGAGACGACCTGTTTCAGCGTCGCTTCCAGCTGGGCACGGCTCTCCGGCGTATCGAAGGACCCGGCCTGCGCCTCGCGCAGCCAGACCATTTCCGATAGCGAGCGCGCCGACGTCATGACCTTGTCGAAGGGCGCGCGGCCTTCGTTGCGGACAAGATCGTCGGGGTCCTTGCCATCCGGCAGCATGGCGAAGCGCACGGAAAAGCCGGGTTTGAGATGCGGCAGCGCCAGATCGACGGCGCGGTTGGCTGCGCGGATGCCCGCGCCATCGCCATCGAAGCAGAGCACCGGCTGCTGCGTCAGCTTCCACAACAGCGCCATCTGGTTTTCGGTCAGCGCCGTGCCGAGCGGGGCCACGGCATTCTCGACGCCGGCCTGATGCAGCGCGATGACGTCCATATAACCTTCGACGGCGATGATCGTCCCTGCCCCGTCGGCTCCCGACATGGCGCGGCGGGCGCGGGCGAAATTGTAGAGCACGTTGCCCTTGTGGAAGAGCTCGGTCTCGTTGGAATTGAGGTACTTGGCCGGTGCATCCGGCGACATCGCGCGGCCGCCGAAGGCGATGACCTTTTCGCGCGACGACAGGATCGGGAACATGATGCGGTCGCGAAAACGGTCGTAGGAGACCGGAATATCGGGACCATGGACGACAAGGCCGCAGGCCTCGATCTGGTCCTTCGGCACGCCCTTGGCTGCCAGAAACTCCTTCAGCGCATTGCGGCTTTCCGGTGCGTAGCCCAGGCGGAATGTCTCGATGGTGCGGCCCGTCAGGCCCCGGTCGCGCAGATAGGCGCGCGCCTTGGCGCCGTTTGCCGTCTGCAACTGGGCTTCAAAGAACTGTGTCGCCACTTCCATGACGTCCTGCAGGCCGATGCGCTGGCGGTCGCGCTTTTCGGCCTCGACATCCGGCTGCGGCATGGCGACACCGGCAAGATCGGCAATCTGCTGCACGGCTTCGGGAAAGGCCATACCGTCGAGATCGGTCAGGAAACGGAAATGATCGCCCGACACGCCGCAGCCGAAACAATGGTAGCGGCCCTTGCGGTCCTCGCAGTGGAAGCTCGGCGATTTTTCGCCATGGAACGGGCAGCAGGCCCAATAGTCGCCGCGCGAGGCATTGGTCTTCTTGCGGTCCCAGGTGACGCGTCTGCCGATCACGTCCGAAATGGGAACGCGGTCGCGGATCTCGTCAAGGAAGGCGCTGGAAAATCGCATGAATACCTCTGGGCTGGCTTCCATATAGGCGGCAATCACCGCCTGCGCCAGCAAGGGGATCGATCATACCCGCAATTCACAGGTTGACGGGAAAACAGCGCGTATATACATTAGTCTAGACATAAATAGATGCGCAGCGCCTAACGCATCGGAGCAGGAATGTACGAACATGCGCAAGCTGCCTTTTCATCCTTTGCTTGGGACGAAAACAAGAGGCAAAAAAACCTTGCGAAACATGGTATCGATTTCCCGGACGCGGCACAGGCTTTAAAACGGCCGCGTTTGGAACACCGGTCAGACAAAAATGGAGAAGTTCGCATACAGGCTGTATGCCCGTCACTGTCACCAGAATATATAACGGTTGTTTATACAATGCGTGGCGACATATGCCGGATCATATCGGCCCGAGCGGCACACATCAATGAGCGAAGAAGATATCAGGACGTTCTCGGCCGACGAAGTGACTGAAATGATCGCTCGAGGCGAAAGCAAAACCGACTGGGCGCGCGTCGCGGCCCTGACGGACGAAGAGATCATGGCGGCCATGAAGGACGATCCCGACTGGGCGGAATTCATGGATGTCGACTGGTCGAAGGCGACGATCGTCTACCCTACCCCGAAAAAGGCAGTTTCGATCCGGCTCGACGAAGATGTCATCGACTTTTTCAAGAAGAGCGGAAAAGGTTATCAGACCCGCATGAACGCGGTGCTGCGTCATTTCATGACCGAGCAGAAGAACCGCAAGAACAGATAGGCGTCGCGGAAAAATTCGCCATCGTCAGCGCGGCCTTCCTATGCAGGCCGCGCCGGAAAAAACATGACTGCATAACGTGCTACAGCGCTCAGGCAGCCGACAGCAGTTCCTTGAGGATGGCCGAGCCCTTGGCGAAATCCATCTGGCCGGCGTAACGCTCTTTCAGCACCGCCATGACCTTGCCCATGTCCTTCGGACCGCTGGCGCCGACTTCGGCGATCGCGGCCGCGACATTGGCCCGCACGTCCGCTTCGCTCAGTTGCTTGGGCATGAAATCCTGAACAACGACGATCTCGGCGCGCTCCTTGGCGGCAAGTTCCGGGCGGGCATTGTCTTCGTAGATCTTCGCCGATTCCTCGCGCTGCTTGACCATCTTGGCCAGGATCTGCAGGATTTCGTCGTCGCTGACATCGCCCTTGCCGGCGCTGCGATTGGCGATATCGCGTGTCTTGATCTCGGCCTGAACGAGGCGAATCGTGGAAAGCCGCGGTGCATCCTTCGATTTCATCGCATCCTTGAGGGCGGCAGCGAGTTGATCGCGCATCATTGTCTTAACTCCTGTTTGATGGCGTTTCATAAACCAGCCGGACAATGCGGAGCAAATGAATTGCGCGATTCCACCGTAAAAGCGCAGGGAAAAGCCCGATCCGCCCGTCTTGAAGATTGACCTTGCCGGACACTGCGGCTATTGACCGTCACCTGCACCAACATCGTGACCAGGCCTGACAGCGCGCGCCCATCGACCGCATCTGCCCGCCTGCGAACCAAAACGGCCGGCCGGCGTTCCATTGAGCGTTGGCGACGCGCCGCCTGAACGGGATGAAGACAATGACCGCGACAGCCCCCTGGACCACCGCAAAACCAACCGCCCTGCTCGTTCTGGCCGATGGCACGGTCATCGAAGGCAAGGGTATCGGCGCCACCGGCAAGGTGCAGGCCGAAGTGGTCTTCAACACCGCGCTCACAGGCTACCAGGAGATCATGACCGACCCCTCCTATCTCGGCCAGATCGTTACCTTTACCTTCCCGCATATCGGCAATATCGGCGCCAATGACGAGGATATCGAAGACCTGACGCCGGCAGCCCGCCACGGCGCGGTCGGCGTCATCTTCAAGGCCGACATCACCGATCCTTCCAGCTACCGCGCGGCAAAACATCTCGACGCCTGGCTGAAGGGCCGCGGCATCATCGGCATGTGCGGCATCGACACCCGCGCGCTAACCGCCTGGATCCGCGAAAACGGCGCGCCGAACGCCGTCATCGCCCACGATCCGAACGGCGTCTTCGACATCGAGGCGCTGAAGGCCGAAGCCAAGGCCTGGAGCGGGCTCGAAGGCCTCGATCTCGCCAAGGTCGCCTCCTCCGGCCAGACCTCGCGCTGGAGCGAAAAGCCCTGGGTCTGGAACGAAGGCTATGACGAACTGGCCGAGACCGACATCACGCACCATGTCGTGGCGCTCGACTACGGCGTCAAGCGCAACATTCTGCGCCTGTTCATCGGGCTCGGCTGCAAGGTTACGGTGATGCCTGCGACGACATCAGCCGAAGAGGTGCTGGCCCAGAAGCCGGACGGCATCTTCCTGTCGAACGGCCCGGGCGATCCGGCGGCCACCGGCGAATATGCCGTTCCGGTGATCCAGGAACTGATCAAGAGCGACATCCCGCTGTTCGGCATCTGCCTTGGCCACCAGATGCTGGGCCTGGCGCTCGGCGCAACGACCGAGAAGATGCACCAGGGCCATCACGGCGCCAATCATCCGGTCAAGGACCACACGACGGGCAAGGTGGAAATCGTCTCGATGAACCACGGCTTCGCGGTGGATTCGAAGTCCTTGCCGCAAGGCGTTGAAGAGACTCACGTTTCCCTGTTCGACGGCACCAATTGCGGCCTGCGCGTCACCGGCAAGCCTGTGTTCTCGGTGCAGCATCACCCGGAAGCCTCGCCCGGCCCGCAGGACAGCCACTACCTCTTCCGCCGCTTCATCAATCTGGTGCGTGAGAAGAAGGGCGAGCCGGCATTGGCCGAACGCTGAGTTTTTAACGTCATCGAATGCTGAAAGCCCCG
Organism: Pararhizobium sp. YC-54; assembly: GCF_025847205.1. GTDB lineage: Bacteria > Pseudomonadota > Alphaproteobacteria > Rhizobiales > Rhizobiaceae > Pararhizobium. Next base: position 217,745 of record NZ_JAOYTH010000009.1, read on the forward strand.
GTCTCTCAAGGGAGTACCGGGGCTTTTGCGTTTAACCGTTGAACACCACCGCGAGCCGGTGGCGCCGGGCATAGACAATCATCATCACCATTCGAGCGGTGATGACGAAGATGCGAGCCGCTTGCGCGGAAAACTTTGCTCCCAAAATACCAAAAGTTGTACTTTTAAAAATAAACAACCTATGGTACAAATCCCTTGGGGTCGTGCTTGGCACAGATCAAAGGGACTTCACATGACCACACTTTCGGTAACGTTTACCAATTACAGCAGAGTCGGCTGGACGCTCGACTATGTCAAATGGGACCTGAACGCCTTCTCCGGAATAAACCAGCAGCCCGGCCCGGCATTGCAGGCACGTGACGGGCAGCAAACCCTTTCCTGCAATGTCGACTGGCTCTCCTGGTTCGCGCAGGGCGCGGACTGGATCGCCTGTACCTGGCGCGATCCCAACGGGTTCCGCTTCGGGGTTTTCCAGCGGCTGAACTTCCAGATGTTCGGCATCGGTCCCAGGCCGTATTGGATGGTATCCGCCGATCAGGGAGCAGCACCTGGCAGTCAGCCCAACTGGCAGGATTCAGGATCTGATCCCTCCAAGCCCTACACATGGACGGATGTGCCCTACTCGATTACAGCGACGCCCAACTCGCAGCACCAGACGCTGTCGGTCGAAGTCATCATAGGAGACAAGAGCTGATGCCAAGACTTCTTATCCACAATGATTACGGAAACTGGTATGCCTCGATTGGCAATACTCCGGTCTCATACATATTCGCCGGCGCCGACGGCGAGGCGCAGATCGTTCAGGTGCGCGCCTTGCAGGAAGCGATGACACAAGGAACGCAGGCCGTGATCGAAGGAGCGCCCCAGTTTTTCAGGGACGTGACCGGGGATGACGCGGAGGACGTCGTCGTCCAGCTTTTCGGCACGACCAGCAATCTGTATTTTGAGGGAACGTTTGTGTTCGAAGGGGCGGCCGAATCGACGCTGCTTGAGGAAATAGAGGAGGCAGGCGAGGCTCTCGCGGCCTTCGTCTAGAACCAGAAGCGCCGCACATCGGCAATCGTCATCACCATTCCAGTGGTGATGACGAAGATGCGGGCCGCTTGGGCGGGAAGGACACGAACGAGTCTCCAGCCCCTCTCTTTCGCCGGACCTAAGCCGGCTGCGCCAACAGCTTTCTCTCGCGTGACAGGAAGAGAAAGAAGCGCCAGGTCAGCGAGATGCTGGCCGCGGCAAGGCCGAGCACGAAACCGTACCAGACGCCGACGCCGCCGAAGCCGAAGTGGAAGGCGAGCAGATAGGCGGCGACGAAGCCGATCGGCCAGTAGGATACCAGCGCCAGGATCATCGGCACCGTCGTATCCTTCAGCCCGCGCAGCATGCCGGCGGCCAGCGCCTGCACGCCATCCACCAGCTGGAACGCACCGGCAATGACGATCAGCGGGCCGGCATAGGCGAGCACCTGAGCGGCATCCGGCCGGTTCGTATCGAGATACATCGCGGCAAGCTCATGCGAAAACACCGCAAAGACGGCGCTGCCGATGAAGGCGAAACCGCAACCGATGACGAGAACGGCGATCGCCGCCCGCTTGATCCCTTCAGCGTCACGACGGCCATGGGCAAGGCCGATGCGCACGGTCGCGACCTGCGCCAGCCCGAGCGGCACCATGAAGGCGACGGACGCAAACTGCAGCGCGATGCCATGGGCGGCAAGCTCGACGGTGCCGATCATGCCCATCAAAAGCGAGGCGACGGTGAACAGGCTGACTTCGGCAAGGATGGTGACTGCGATCGGCAGGCCAAGCTTGACGACTTCCTTCAGCACCGGCCAGTCCGGCCGCCAGAAGCGCACGAAGATCTCGTAGGACCGGGTCTGCGGCTGTGCCTGGATATAGATGTAGAGCAGTACGAAGCTCAGCGTGTTGACGACAAACGCCGAAATGCCGGCACCGACAATGCCAAGCGCCGGAGCGCCGAAATGACCATAGATGAACACATAGCAAAGTGCTGCATTGGCAAGCAGCACGATGATCGTCACGTAAAGAATGATGCCGGCACGCTCCAGCGAGCTGAGGAAGCCGCGCAGAACCATGAACAGCAGCGCCGGGAAAATGCCCCACAGAGCAACGTGCAGATAGCTCCCGGCAAGGGCCGCGACTTCCGGCTTCTGGCCCAGCATCAACAGCACATGCTCGGCCTGCCACAGGACGGGCGCCATGATGACGCCGTAACCAAGCACCGCCCACATGCCCATGCGCACGGCACGGCGCACGGCGACGCGGTCGCCCCGCCCTTCGGCCTGCGCCACGATCGGCACGACGGCATTGGCAAAGCCCGAGCCGAAAATGAAAATGGTGAAAAACATCTGCGCGGCGAGTACCATCGCGGCAAGCTCGGTGGTGCCGAGACGGCCGACCATCAGGACGTCGGTGGCATGGATGGCGAACTGCGCCAGCTGGGCGCCGACGAAGGGCAGGCCCAACGCGATGGTGGCGCGATAATGCGCGGACCAGGAATTATCGGTGCGGACGCCCGTGTCGCTATGGGTTGAAGTCAGCATGATGAGGATAGGCCTTTGGCTTCGCCGCAGCCGGAATGGGCCGCAAGACGGAAGAGTGGGAAATAGAACAACCGGGGGTAAAGCACCAGCCAGAACGGCAAAACTGCTTATTTTTTCATCTAAACATCACAAAAATTGATCGTTTTTCGTGCGCCAATGCTAAAAAGCGCGTCCAGCCGTTTGGGTTACGCCTTCCGCATCGCTGGCCGCCGCGGGTATCGGCCGCACCTTCAGGAGATAGATGGTCACCGCCAGCACCACGAAGACCGCACCCAGAATATAAGGCGCGCCCGCAAAGGTGACGGCTGCCTGAGGTGCTGTGAAGAGACTGAAGATCTGCGCGAACATCAGCGGCCCGAGGATTGTCGTGAAGCTGGAAATACTTGACAGAGCCCCCTGCAACTCGCCCTGCGCCGACGGCGGAACCTTGGCCGAGGCGATGCTGCGCAAGGGGGGATCGGCGAGCGCCTCGAGGCAGGTGGCGACGATGACGGCATAGATCATCCAGCCCTGGAAGGCGAAGGCATAACCGGCAAGACCGAGCCCGGTGAAAATCAGGCCGACCGCACCGGCCTTCCATTCACCAAGCAGCGGAATGGCTTTTGGCAGGACGAAGCCCATGACCAGCGCGCCGCAGATACCGAAAACGCCGAGCGACAGGCCGATCTGCCCCTCGCTCCAATTGTAGCGATAGGAAGCGACAAACGACCACACGGCCGGATAGACCGCATGCGCCTGCCAGAGCAGGAAGAACACCAGCAGAACCCAGCCGATGCCGGGATAATTGCGCATCTGTTTCAAGGCCCCGAGCGGATTGGCGCGCCTCCATTCGAAACGGCGGCGGTTGTGGCTTTCCAGCGTTTCCGGAAGCAAGAACCAGGCGACGGCGAAATTGACAAAGGACAGGGCGGCTGCGCCATAAAAGGGAATGCGCGGGCCGAACTCGCCAAGCAGGCCGCCAAGGACAGGCCCGAGCGCGAAACCGGTGCCGAAGGCGATGCCGATCAGGCCGAAATTCTTCGCTCGGTTCGTGTCATCGCTGACATCGGCGATGTAGGCGGCGGCAGTGGAAAAGCTGGCACCGCTGATGCCGGCCAGCACCCGGCCGACAAACAGCATCCAGTAGGTCGCCGCTAGCGCACAGATGAGATTGTCGAGCGCAAACGTCAGCACCGAGGCAAGCAGGATGGGCCGGCGGCCGAAACGGTCGGACAGATTGCCGATCAGCGGCGCAAAGACGAACTGCATGCCGGAATAGACCAGCATCAGCCAGCCGCCATCGACCGCCGCCTCGCTGATCGTATCGCCCGTCAGTTCCTTCAGATAGGCAGGCAGCACCGGCACGATGATGGCGATACCCATGATATCGAGAAACAGGATGAGGAAAACCAGGAAAAGGCCACGCCGCGCTGACTTGGGATCGATCATCGAACAAACCTCGTTACGCATTGGGCGTTGCGTGGATCAGAACACGAACATGGCTGGCAAATCGTCTTTATCGGAAAATCTGGACGGAAACAATCCGTGAACATTTCAATGTTCGTGATGAGTGCTTCGGGAACATTGATGAGGCGGCTAGAGCGCCGCGCGTCATTCATGACGCGCAAAGGTCGCTGTAGCACTTTAAATTTGCTGCATAATTTTTCCCTAAATCGATTCCGATTTAAGGAATTATGCAGTAGCGCCTTGGCCGGCTCTTCAGAAAATCGACGTCGCGGGCCGGCACGACGCCGGTTTGAGGAACCTGTCGCGACCCCCGATCACTTCACGTAAACGATCTTGCCGCCGTTGAAGGCGGTCTGGACGCCGTTGACGTTGCGGGCCGGAATGCCTCTTTTCTGCAAGGCGGCGCGGATATTGGGGACGTTGCGGATCTCTTCCTGGCCCTTTGCATAGGTCTGCGCCGAGGGGAAACGATAGGTCATGGGCACCTGCTGAAAATCGTCCGGGCCGATATAATCGCGGATGATGATCACGGTGACCCTGGGATTGGTATTGGCAGCGCGGTTCGAATGCGCCTTCTGGGCATAGGCGGTTCCTGTCGCCAAACCGGTGCCGATGGGAGCCAAAAGGGCGGCGGCCAGAACAAGCGTGACGATCTTCTTCACAGTCTTCCTCCTTCAGGGGGCAATGTTTGCGGCCTCTTGCACCGCACCGGACTGATATCATCTTGCATAAATGATCTTACTGCCATCCAGCGCGGTTTGAATGGCAAGGACATTATGCGGCCGGATGTTGCGGCGTTCCAAAGACGCCCTGATCACCGCATTGGCGGCAATTTCCGCTTGTGCCCGCGCCCGTGTCTCGGCTGATGGATCGCGGAAGATGGCCGGTGCACGATCGCCACCGCGATCGCCGGTCTTCATCATGATGACGGCAATGCCGGGGTCCATAGGATGACCGAACAGAATGGTGCCGAGCGTTTCGGTCGCCGATGCGGGCGGCACGGCCGATAAGGCGAGCGCCGTAGCCACGACTGTCAGAGTAATGATTTTCCGCATGCTTGTTCTCCTTCACTGGCCGTCCGGCTCGTCCGGCTTTTCCACCAGCTTCCGTCTCGATAGGAGAGATATAGGTTGTCGCATTGCTTTTGCGATTGGCGGTAGCACGGCGGGCAAAATTTTTAGAGCGGTCAGGAGAAAATGGCGCGCCCGCCCATGGACGCGCCATCTGTCGTTCAAATCAAATATTGCTGTTGAACGTATCGCAGGCCGAAAGCTTGCCGCTGTCGAAGCCGCGCTTGAACCAGGTCGCGCGTTGCGCCGAAGTGCCATGGTTGAAGCTTTCGGGAACGACATAACCCTGGGTGCGCTTCTGCAGCGTATCGTCGCCGATCTGGGTGGCGGCGTTCAGCGCCTCTTCCAGGTCTCCCTGTTCGAGAAGGCCCTTCTGCTCGGTATATTTGCCCCAGATTCCGGCGAAGCAATCCGCCTGAAGCTCGACGCGGATCGACATTAGGTTGGAATCGGCTTCGCTCATGCGCTGGCGCTGGGCATTGACCTTGGGCAGGATGCCGAGCAGGTTCTGGACGTGATGGCCGACCTCATGGGCGATGACGTAAGCCTCGGCGAAATCGCCCGAAGCCTCGAACTTCTGGGCCAGCTCATCGAAGAAGGCCATGTCGAGATAAACCTTCTGGTCACCCGGGCAATAGAACGGGCCGCTGGCCGACGAAGCCATGCCGCAGGCCGAATTGATACCATCGCGGAAGAGAACGAGCTTCGGTTCGACATAGGTTTCCCCGCCCGCCTGGAAGATGCCGTTCCAGGTGTCTTCGGTTTCGGCCAGCACCGTGGAAACAAAGGCCTTGGTTTCCTCCTCCTGGGCGGAACCTTGTGGCGACTGCGACTGGGTCTGCTCATAGCCGCCGGTCGACTGGCCGCCATCGAGCACCTGCAGCATGTCGATGCCCATCATCTTCAGGACAAAATAGATGACGACGAGGAAGATGATCGTGCCGATGCTCATGCCCCCGCCGCGGCCGCCGCCGCCGGTAGGGATGCGGAAACCGCCGCCCCGCCCGAACGGATTGCCGCCCATGCCGCCCCGCACCGGACCGGATCCGCGTGCGTCCTCGACATTGCCCGATTGGCGCCGGCCCTTCCATTCCATGATGATCTCCCCGTCTTAGCCTTGGCGGCCGTGTAACCTTTTCAAGACCATATAACGCGCCAGAGGCGATTTTGTACAAGTCCAAAACGACAAAGTTTTCGCCGTGCTGAAAATCGGATCAACCGTTGGCAGCCGGTGACGGGCCGTGCCAGTATGGCGGACGTTGTTTTGGGAGGAACAAGCCAATGAAGGCCATGCGCCTGGAATCGATCGGCCATCTTTTCGTCCGTGAGATCGACAAGCCCGTTCCGGGGCCGGACGACCTTCTGGTGCGCGTCGAAGCCTGCGGCATCTGCGGCACCGACCGCCACCTGTTGCACGGCGAATTTCCCTCGACGCCACCGGTGACGCTCGGCCATGAATTCTGCGGTATCGTCGAGGCTGTGGGCGCTGATGTGAAGGGCTTCACGCTCGGCGCCCGCATCACCGGCGACCCGAATATTTCCTGCGGCCACTGCCCGCAATGCCAGGCCGGCCGGGTCAATCTCTGCCGCAACCTGAAGGCCATCGGCATCAGCCGCGATGGCGGGTTCGCCGACTACGTCATCGTACCGCAGAAGCAGGCTTTCGAAATCCCGCTCGACATGCCCGCGACGCACGGCGCGTTTTGCGAGCCGCTCGCCTGCTGCCTGCACGGCATCGATATGGCTGAGATCAAGGCGGGCTCGTCGGTCGTCGTGCTCGGCGGCGGCGTCATCGGACTGTTGACGGTTCAGCTGGCGCGGCTGGCAGGGGCCACCACCGTCATTCTCTCCACCCGGCAGGAAGCCAAGCGGAAACTGGCCGAGGAACTGGGCGCCACGGCAAGCGTCGATCCATCGGACGGCGATCTCATTGCGGCCATCGCCGGGCCTGACGGGCTCGTTCCGGGCGGCGTCGATGTGGTGATCGAATGCGCCGGTGTCGCAGCGACCGTCGAGCAGTCCACCCGGCTTGCCAAGGCCGGCGGCACCGTCGTCATCCTTGGCGTGATGGCGCAGGGCGAGACGGTCAGGATCGAGCCGTTCGACATTCTCTTTCGGGAACTCAGGGTGCTCGGCTCCTTCATCAACCCCTTTACCCACCGCCGCGCAGCCGATCTGGTGGCGTCAGGGGTGATCAATGTGGAGAAACTGATCTCGCGAAAAATCACCCTGGAAGAAGCGCCGGACGTGATCCGCAATCCGCCGGCTAACGGAGAAGTGAAGGTGCTGGTGGTGGCCGGATGAACCAAGACCGATAGCCACCGCAAAATCCAGCCGGAAACATGGACTCTGCGGCGGCATAATCCGGCAGCTGCCGGATCAGGCGGCGAAGCGGGAGATCACCTCGGCGAGCGGCAGATGACCAACGCAGGCACCGAAGCCAGCCGGTCTCTCGCCATCCTCGATCGCCAGAGCATACTGCACCACCGGTTCGGCTTCGATCCGGCGGCGCAGAGCAGCAAGCTTGGGGTAAGCGCTGCCATCGACGGCCTGATGGAACTGCGCCCAGCGGGCCACGCCGATCAGGGTGGTGTCGGCCAAGCTCAGGCGGTCGCCGGCCAGAAACGGTGTGTCGCCGATCATCGCCTCCAGCTTTTCATGGCGCTCCGCAACGGACTTGCGGCCGAAATCGCGGAGCAACGCAAGTGTCTCGGGCTTTTCGTCTTCTGCCTCTAGCGCCACCCAGAGCGGCGTGAAGGCGGCGGTGAAGCCGGTGTTCACGAAGGCCATCAGCTGATGCATCCGGTCCGCTTGCGGCGAGCGGGGATCAAAGCTGATGCGGCGCTTCGTATCGCGCGCCGCAAGCCACGCAGCAATCGCCATGGTTTCGGTCAGCACAGCGCCCTTGTCGGTGATCAGCACTGGCGTTTCCTGACGGCCGTTCAGCCGGCCATAGGCGTCGTTCTTCATCTCGTTGAGCATATCGACGCGGCAGAGGCGGTAGGGCTGGCCGACCTGCTCGAACGCAGCGACAAGCCCCATCGAGCTTCCGAGCGGGAAGCCGTGAAGGAGAATAGGTTCCATTTTTCGTATCTCTTCCTGGGTGTTGATGGTGACGCTGCGCAGCGATGGTTGACCCTAACCTTTGGCGGCCCCATGTAAATTACGCACTATTTTGTAACCAGGATCGCCCGATGAAAGACGTCGTTTCCAAATGCCCGATCGAAGAGGTCATGCGCGTGCTGAGCGGCCGCTGGCCGACGCTGCTGCTCTACTATCTGAAGGATGGCACCAAACGTTTCAGTGATTTGCAGCGCGACAACCCGACACTGTCGCATCGCATGCTGGCGCTGGAACTGCGCAAGCTGGAAAAGGCCGGCATCATCAGGCGCACGGCCTATTCCGGATATCCGCTTCGCGTCGACTACGACCTGACGGCATCGGGCCACACGCTTGTGCCGCTGATCGACGCGCTCGGCGATTGGTGGGAAGAAAGGGCCGAAGGCCGGGTCGAGTCGATCGAGACAAAAACGCAGAAGCCGCTCATCAAGGCTGCCTGACGGGGCTGTGCCCGTTTGAAGTTGAGCAAAAGCACCGGAGATCGCTTAAGAGCAACCGCGCAAAGGGCGCAAGGGGAATAGCAATCCGCTGTCAGCGAGGCGGATTTGGTGTAGACTGTCCGGATGAGCAAAACCCAGCCTCTGTTCGCGGCGCTGCGCCAATCGGCAAGGCCAGATGTCGTCGATGCCATCGAGCGACTCGTCCATGACGCGCCGGACCGCAAGCTCGGCCGGGTGAACGCACTGGCGTTCGCCGCCAGCGAAGGGCTCGACGAGGAGCAGACGATCAACGGGTTCCTGCACGCGTCGCGGCTCGGCCTGTTCGAGATGTCGTGGAACGTGCTTTGTCCCGGATGTGGTGGCGTGCTCGATGCCAATACCTCGCTGAAGACCGTGCAGAACGACGAATATACCTGCGCGCTGTGTGCTGCCGGTTACGAACCGACGCTCGACGAGATGGTCGAGGTGACCTTCACGGTCAATCCGCGCGTGCGCCACATCCAGGCCCATAATCCCCACGAACTGCCGCCGCTGGAGTATTTCCGCCAGATCTACTGGGGCTCGGGCATCGACATGCCGGAGGAGGATTACGAGGCAAAGGTCGACGAGTTCGTCCTCGAATCGCTCGAACTGCCGCCGGGCGAAAAGGCCGTCATCTCGCTGCAGTTGCCGGAAGGGTTCGTGATGGTCTTCGAACCGGTCACCCACGCAGCGCAATTCCTCGACGTGAAGGGCGAGCCGACGAAGGAGCGGACGAGCCTTTCGCTGGTCTTCGACCGCGGATTCCAGCACCGCGAGACGCTGGAGCTGCGGCCCGGGCCGGTCAGGATCATGGTGGAAAATCACACCGAGGTTCGCACGCTGCCGTCTGTGTGCCTGGCGAACGACGCATTGCACGACCTGCTCGGGCGCCGCCGCCCCTTCCTGACCGCCAAGCACCTGCTCACCAATCAGACGTTCCGCGACATATTCCGCACCGACACGATCGATGTCGACCAGCGGCTGAAGATCACCAGCCTCACCTTCCTCTTCACCGACCTGCGCGGCTCGACCGAACTTTACGAGCGTGTCGGCGACCTTGCCGCATTCGATCTGGTGAAGACTCATTTCGGCATCCTGAACGAGATTGTCGGCGCCGAGGCCGGTGCCATCGTCAAGACGATCGGCGATGCCGTGATGGCCACTTTCCCGACACCGCACCGGGCCGTGGCGGCTGCGATGCGGATGCGCGATGCGATGCGCAAACTGAATGAAGAGCACGGCAACGAGGATCTGCTTTTGAAAATCGGCATCCACGAGGGCCCGTGCATTGCGGTGAGCCTGAACGAACGGCAGGACTATTTCGGCCAGACCGTGAACATCGCCTCGCGGGTGCAGCATCTCGCCACGTCCCGCGAAATCTTCGCCACAGGCTCCGTCCTTCAAGATTCCCGTGCCTTGCACCTTTTGACGCAGCGCGGCGTGACGCCGACATCGCACAACGTCGCCCTTCGCGGCATTACCGACCAGATCAACATTTTCATGATTCCGTGAGCCGTCCGCCTGCGGGTTTTTGAACTCCCGGCGAAGCGAACATTGCGGCTGGCGGTGGGAGAGCAAACCCCGCGCGAACTTTCCTGTCGATTCCCGCATTTTCGGGGTTCCGCTTGGCCTCACATTTCCCTATAAGCCGCTTCTAGCCTGAAAAGACCAAGCCTGCGCGCCCCGACCGGTGATCTCCCACCCTGGCCGGTTTTTTGCGCAGCCGGAAAAGCGGATAGAGACCATGCCAAAGCGCCAAGACATTAAATCGATCCTCATCATCGGTGCGGGACCGATCGTCATTGGCCAGGCCTGCGAATTCGACTATTCCGGCACCCAGGCCTGCAAGGCGCTGAAGGAAGAGGGTTACCGGGTCATCCTGGTCAACTCCAACCCGGCGACGATCATGACCGATCCGAACCTGGCGGACGCGACCTATGTCGAACCGATCACCCCGGAAGTCGTCGCCAAGATCATTGCCAAGGAGCGCCCGGATGCGCTTCTGCCGACCATGGGCGGCCAGACGGCGCTCAACACGGCACTCTCCTTGAAGCGCATGGGCGTGCTCGACCGTTACAATGTCGAAATGATCGGCGCCAAGCCCGCTGCCATCGACATGGCCGAGGACCGGGCATTGTTCCGTGAAGCCATGCAGCGCATCGGGCTGGAAACCCCCAAGTCGCTTCTTGCCAATGCCACCGAGATCAAGGACGCCGACCGCAAGCTACATGTCGCCGAGCGCGACAAGGTGAAGGCGCAGCTTACCGGCGCCGACCTCGACAAGGCGCTCGACGAGCTGGAAAACACCTGGAACCTCGGCGAGACCGACCGCAAGCAGCGTTACATGAGCCATGCCATGGCGATCGGCGCGCAGGCGCTCGACACCATTGGCCTTCCCGCCATCATCCGCCCGTCCTTCACCATGGGCGGCACCGGCGGCGGCATTGCCTATAACCGCTCGGAATTCTTCGAGATCGTCAATTCCGGCCTCGACGCCTCGCCGACTACCGAGGTGCTGATCGAAGAATCGGTGCTCGGCTGGAAGGAATACGAGATGGAAGTGGTCCGCGACACGGCGGACAACTGCATCATCATCTGCTCGATCGAGAACATCGACCCGATGGGCGTGCACACCGGCGATTCGATTACGGTCGCCCCGGCCCTCACGCTCACCGACAAAGAATACCAGATCATGCGCAACGCCTCGATCGCGGTCCTGCGCGAGATCGGGGTGGAGACCGGCGGCTCGAACGTGCAGTTCGCCGTCAATCCGGAAAACGGCCGCCTCGTCGTCATCGAAATGAACCCGCGCGTCTCGCGCTCGTCTGCCTTGGCCTCGAAGGCCACCGGCTTCCCGATTGCCAAGATCGCCGCCAAGCTTGCTGTCGGCTATACGCTCGACGAACTCGACAACGACATTACCGGCGGGGCGACGCCTGCCTCCTTCGAGCCCTCCATTGATTACGTTGTCACCAAGATCCCGCGCTTTGCATTCGAGAAATTCCCGGGCGCCGGCACCACGCTGACGACGGCAATGAAGTCGGTTGGCGAAGTCATGGCGATCGGCCGCACCTTTGCCGAATCGCTGCAGAAGGCCCTGCGCGGTCTTGAGACCGGCCTGACGGGTCTCGATGAAATCGAAATTCCCGATCTCGAAGAGACCGGCGACAACCACAATGCCATCCGCGCCGCGATCGGCACGCCGACGCCGGACCGGTTGCGTATGGTCGCCCAGGCGTTGCGCATGGGCATGTCGGAAGCCGACGTGCATGACGGCTCGAAGATCGATCCGTGGTTCATCGCCCAGTTCAAGGCAATCGTCGACATGGAAGCCCGCGTGCGCGAGCATGGCCTTCCCGATGACGCCGAAAACCTGCGCATGCTGAAGGCCATGGGCTTTTCCGACGCCCGCCTCGCAACGCTGTCGAAGAGCCGGCCGAAGGAAGTCGCCGAGCTGCGCAACCGGCTGAACGTCCGCCCGGTCTACAAGCGCATCGACACCTGCGCTGCCGAATTCGCCTCGCCGACGGCTTACATGTACTCGACCTACGAGACGCCGTTTAACGGTGTGGCCCGCTCGGAAGCGCAGATTTCCGACAAGAAGAAGGTCGTTATCCTCGGCGGCGGTCCGAACCGCATCGGCCAGGGCATCGAGTTCGACTATTGCTGCTGCCATGCGGCCTTCGCGCTGAAGGATGCCGGCTATGAAGCGATCATGGTCAACTGCAACCCGGAAACGGTCTCGACCGACTACGACACCTCCGACCGGCTCTATTTCGAGCCGCTGACGGCCGAAGACGTGATCGAGATTCTCCGCGCGGAGCAGGAGAACGGGGTGCTCCACGGCGTCATCGTCCAGTTCGGCGGCCAGACGCCGCTGAAGCTTGCCGAAGCGCTGGAAAAGAACGGCATCCCGATCCTCGGCACCGCCCCTGACATGATCGACCTTGCCGAAGACCGAGATCGGTTCCAGAAGCTTCTGATGAAGCTCGACCTCAACCAGCCGAACAACGGCATCGCCTACTCGGTCGAGCAGGCCCGCCTCGTGGCAAGCGAAATCGGCTTCCCGCTGGTCGTGCGCCCATCCTATGTTCTGGGAGGCCGGGCGATGCAGATCATTCATTCGGAATCGATGCTGCAGACCTACCTGCTCGACACGGTGCCGGAACTGGTGCCTGAGGACATCAAGCAGCGTTATCCGAACGACAAGACCGGCCAGATCAACACCCTGCTCGGCAAGAACCCGCTTTTGTTCGACAGCTATCTGACCAACGCCGTCGAGGTCGACGTCGATGCTCTGTCGGACGGCGAGACGGTGTTCGTCTCGGGCATCATGGAGCATATCGAGGAAGCCGGCATCCACTCCGGCGACAGTGCCTGCTCGCTGCCGGTCTACTCGCTGTCGTCCGAGATCGTCGACGAACTGGAACGCCAGACCAAGGCAATGGCCAAGGCGCTGAATGTCGGCGGCCTGATGAACGTGCAATATGCCATCAAGGACGGCACGATCTACGTTCTCGAAGTCAACCCGCGCGCCTCACGGACCGTGCCGTTCGTGGCAAAGACCATCGGCGCGCCGATCGCCAAGATCGCCGCCCGCATCATGGCCGGTGAAAAGCTCGACGACGCGATTGCCGCCTATGGCAAGAAGCCGGATCCGCGCAAGCTGAACCATATCGCCGTCAAGGAAGCGGTCTTCCCGTTTGCCCGTTTCCCCGGCGTCGACATCCTGCTCGGCCCGGAAATGCGCTCGACCGGCGAAGTCATCGGCCTTGATACCGATTTTGCGCTGGCCTTCGCCAAGGCGCAGCTCGGCGCCGGCGTCGATCTGCCGCGCGAAGGGACGGTGTTCGTATCTGTGCGTGACGAGGACAAGGAGCGCGTCCTGCCCGCCATCCGCATCCTCACCGAAATCGGCTTCAAGGTGATGGCAACCGGCGGCACGCAACGTTTCCTCGCCGAAAACGGTATCACCGCCACCAAGATCAACAAGGTGCAGGAAGGCCGCCCGCATATCGAGGACGCCATCCGCAACCGCCAGGTCCATCTCGTCATCAACACGACGGACAGCAACAAGGCGATCTCGGATTCGAAATCGCTGCGCCGCGCGACGCTGATGCAGAAGGTGCCGTACTACACGACGATGGCCGGCGCGGAAGCAGCAGCCCGAGCGATCAAGGCGCTGAAGGCCGGAAGTCTCGAAGTGCGCACGCTGCAGAGCTATTTCTAAGGCGAGATGCACAGCGTGGGCTTGACGCAAGATGGCTGGAGACTGTCGCTCTTGCACCGCTGTGGACATCGCCGGATCCGAAAGATCCGGCGGTGGAACGGCGTTTTGGCGTGTTCCCGGAACGCGACGGGCGCGTTATGCGCGTCGCTTGCGTTGAAGACGAATTTGAAATCCGCATAATATCGGCATTTCTTGACCGTGGAGCCATCAAGCCAGCATGAAACCCGTGATCGAATATGATGCGGCAGCAAACGCGGCCTATATCCGTTTTTCCAGCGAGGCTATTCTGGAAAGCGAAGAGAGTTCTGCCGGCATTGTTCTGGACTACGACGCACACGGGCATATTGTCGGCATGGAAGTGCTTGATGCCCGTCAGCACCTTTCGCCAAAGACGCTGGACGAAGCTGCTTGACGGGCCGACAAGCTGACGGCGCCCAACACGGGCGCCGCCTTCGTTGTTACTCAAATCGTCTGCTGGCTGCGGGCGAGTACCGCCGTCCTCATCGCGAAGAAAACCGACACGGCCACGATCACGCATCCGCTGGCAAAGACCACAAGCATGGCGTGACGCATCGTGTCCGTTGACGCTGATCCGCCGAACCCCATGACGTTGGCAACGAGGCCGAAGACTGCGGCACCGATCGCATAGCCTGCCGATTGCAGGGTCGGCAGCATCGCCGAGGTCCGGTCACGCTCGCCGTCGGTGGCCACATCCATCATCAGCTGGCTGAGGGTGCCCCATGACACGCCGAACCCGGCGCCGATCATCGCCTGCCCCGGCAGGATGAGCCAGAGCGCACCGGTGCCGATGGCGATCATTACCAAGGCGAGCCCCACAAGGAGCAGGACCGGGCCTGTCAGCATGATCCGATTGCGCAAGGCCAGCGACCTGAGGCTGGCAACGCCGATCGCCGTGACGCTCCAGGAGATCGCCATGACGGCGCTGAGCGCACCCGCTACGGTCGGCCCGAGTTGCCAGAGATGCTGCAGGCTGTAGACGAGAAACACCGCGCCCGCCGCCTGCGCCAAAGGCATCAGCAGGATCACCCATAATCCCGTTCCAAGCGCCTTGCGGACGGTGAAGGCCGCCTGCGGCAATATCGGGTTGGGCGAGCGCCGGTCGAGGTAAACCACGGTCACAAGAACTACCGCCGCGCCGATCAAAAGCACGGTCATCGGTAAGGTGCCCCCGGCAATGCCGGACAGCGAAATCATCAGGATGCCCGCCCCCGCAGCACTCAGGCGGGCGAACGGAATGGACGAAGCCTGGCGAGGGCCGGAAACGCCGCGCGGGACGATGGCAAGAACGAGGATGATGAAGATCGCGGCGGCGGGAATGCTGACGAAAAAGGCGGCGCGCCAGGAGAAATGCTCGGTCAGCCCGCCAGCCACCAGCGGCCCTGAGAAACCCGCCATGGCCCAGACGATCGCCTCGGCGCCGAACACCTTCGGCACGAGACGCGAGGGGAAAAGCTCAGGGATCAGCGCATAGCACAGGGCCGCGACAACGCCCTCGCCCGCCCCCTGCAGCAGCCGTCCGGCCAGAACCTCGGCCATACCGGTGGCGAAAGTCGCAAGCCCGGTGCCGGCGATGAAGACGGCGGCGGCGGCAAGAAGCGTGTTTCGGGCGCCGAACCGCTGCTTGAGATTGGCAGCGGCAAGCCCGCCGATGATCGCAAAGACCAGATAGAGAGTAAATGCCCAGGACAGAAGCGCCGCACCGCTGAGTTCTTCAACGGCCGTCGGCAACGCCGTGGAGATGAAGAACTCGTTGAAGGCGAACAGGGCAACGCCGAGGCAGAGCGTTATCGTCGACACGAGATAACGCGGCCGCATCAGCTCGCCCCATCCTCCGGCCAGTTCCGCAGATGTGCCGTCCACCGGCTCTTCGCTATAGGGGATATTGTCAGTCGTCATGCTTCGCCTCCGCCGCATAACTCCTTAAATCGGAATCGATTTAAGGAAAAATTATGCAGCAAGTTTAAGTGCCACAGCGACCTTTGCACGTCATGATTGACGCGCGGCGCTGTAGTAGGAAGCACGACTGTTACAACCTCAAGTACTGTTGAGGTAAAGCCCTATTTTTCCACGCCGTTGATTTTTTTGATGCTCACGCAGGCGTCGATCAATAACCGCCGACGATCGGCAGCACCTCGCCGGTGATGTAGCTCGAGCATTGCGGCGACGCGAGGAAAACGTAAGCCGGGGCGATCTCTTCCGGTTGGGCCGGGCGCTTCATCGGGGTATCGGCACCGAACGTGGCAACGTCCTTAGCCTCCTTGTCGGAAGGATTGAGCGGCGTCCAGACCGGGCCGGGCGCAACCGCATTGACCCGGATGCCCTTTTCAATGAGCTGCCCCGACAGCGCCTTGGTAAAGGCGTGAATGCCGCCCTTGGTCATCGAATAATCGAGAAGGTGCTTGCTGCCCTCGATGCCGGTGACCGAGCCGGTATTGACGATCGCGCTGCCTTCCTTCATGTGCGGCACCGCGGCCTGCGCCATGAAGAAGTACCCGTAGAGATTGGTCTTCAGGGTTTCGTCGAAATGCTCTTCGGTCAGATCGAGCACATCGGCGGTATGCACCTGGAAGGCAGCGTTGTTGACGAGGATGTCGAGCTTGCCGAAAACCTCGACGACCGCCGCGACCGCCTTGCGGCAAAAAACCCGGTCTTTGACATCGCCCGGGAAGGTCATGGCCCTGCGCCCCTCGGCTTCGACCGCCTTGACCGTATCGTCGGCATCCTTGCCTTCTGCCAGGTGCAGGATCGCCACATCAGCGCCTTCGCGGGCAAACAGCACCGCCACCGCCCGGCCGATCCCGCTGTCGCCGCCGGTAATCAGCGCCACCTTGCCC
This sequence comes from Pararhizobium sp. YC-54, assembly GCF_025847205.1. Lineage (GTDB taxonomy): Bacteria > Pseudomonadota > Alphaproteobacteria > Rhizobiales > Rhizobiaceae > Pararhizobium. Next base: position 234,487 of record NZ_JAOYTH010000009.1, read on the forward strand.
TCAAGCTTGCCGGAGCCCTTGTAATAGGGAGCCTCATAGAGCGGTGCGGGATCGAGCTTGTATTCGGCACCGGGTTTCGGCTGATGCTGCTTGGGAAACGGCGGCACCGGGTAAAGCCGCGCGCCGGCCTGCATGGCCTTGGGTTTCGAGGTTTTTTCCGTCTTGTGCCTGGCATCGGCCTTGGCGACCTCCGCCTGGATATCACGTTGCTTTTCCGCCGTGCGGGCGGCCGGGTTTAGCCGTGCGGCCATGGTCTTACTCCTTCAAGAAAGGCTGGGTTGCCTCAAGAAATCTGGGTTGGTTTGATCGTGCCGACCGAAACGATGCCGTCGACGACACCGCGCGGTCCGGCCGTGGCGAGGCCCGCCTGATCCAGCATCTCGACCACGGCATAGAGCCGCTCGTTGCGAAAGGCGCTGGCGTCGCGCGTCGAATTGCCCTCGGCGGGCGCCGCATCGATCTCGGTAAAATCGAGTTCCGCTTCCGCCGCGGTGACGCGGGCGTCAGCGGGCGAGAACGCACGAACGATGACCTCGCCCTGGTTTTCGGCGCTGTCCCAGTTGGGATCGCTGGCGCGAGCGACCGGAACGAGCCGATAGAGTTTCAACCTGTCCTTCGGGCGGCTGTTTTCCTGCATCATTCGTCCTCGCTTTCCGGCGCGATGTCACCACGCGACTGTTCATAGCTTTTGACGGCTCGGACCCGCGATAATGCCGCCATGACGATGGACTGAATTTCCTCGTCGGCAATCTGCTGGGTTGCGAAACTGCGGTCCGGCTCTACGCCGGGATCTTCCTCATGATCCGCAACGATTTCAGAATCGCGCAGCATCCGCTCCAAGAAGGCCCTGCCTTCGACGCCTTCTCCGATAAACGCCGTCAGCGCCACAAGAAGCTTCCGGTGGGCGTTGAGCCGGCCTTCAAGCTGTTCGGGTGATGGTTGGAGCATCGTCTGGTCCTCGTCTCGAAGGACCAACGAACAGCCTTGCGGATTGTTCCCCTCAAGCGCATTTCGGCGTAGAATCGCCTTATGGCGGGCAACGCCCTCCTCCGAATAATCTGGCTTTTGCACTGCGCTTTCTGCTATAAGTGTTGTTCAAATGTTTCCGACGGTTCCGGAGTTAACGCTCCGGTGACCGTTTTCTTTTGTGCTGACGCCTGCCTGAGCGGGCAATGCATGGACTATGAAGGACAGTGAAATGGTCGAAAAAGTACCGATGACTCAAAGCGGATTCGCCAAGTTGCAGGAAGAGCTGCGCTGGCGTCAGCAGGAAGAGCGCCCGCGGATCATCGAGGCGATTTCCGAAGCGCGCGCCCATGGCGACCTTTCCGAAAACGCCGAATATCATGCGGCCAAGGAAGCCCAGAGCCACAATGAAGGCCGCATCGGTGAAGTCGAGGATTACGTCGCCCGCGCCGAAGTCATCGACCTGTCGAAGATGTCCGGCTCGAAGATCAAGTTCGGCGCCACCGTCAAGCTGATCGACGAGGACACCGAAGAGAACAAGACCTACCAGATCGTTGGCGACCAGGAAGCCGATGTGAAGCAGGGCCGCATCTCGATCTCCTCGCCGATCGCCCGCGCGCTGATCGGCAAGGAAGTCGGCGATTCGATCGAGGTCGTTGCTCCCGGCGGCTCGAAGGCCTACGAAATCCTCGCGATCAACTGGGGCTGATCGCCGGCATGTCCATTACAGCGCCGCGTGTTTGTTCAGACGCGCAAAGGTTGCTGTAACGCTTGATCCGCTGCATAATCTTGTCCTTAAATCGGAACCGATTTAAGGAATTATGCAGTAAAAGCCCGGACGGCGCGCCAAGCTGCCTCCGGGCTTTTTTCTGTTAGATGAAGAACAAGGGCTAGCAGGCGTGGAAAATATCAGCGACGTCGAGATCATTGCGCCGAACTTCAAGCAGCGCCTTTCCGGCGTCACCTCGACCATCATCCAGCTGATCCCGGTGCAGCGGGCGCTCGGCCAGAAGGTCGCAACGCTCGGCCCCGGCCTGCCGGGCAGCCTGCCGCATATCGGCTACCTGGCCCTTCCAAGCCTCTGGCGCCGCCCGAAAAACCGGCGCTTTCGCGTCTGGCATGCCCGCCGCAATATCGAGATGCTGCCGGCTATTATCCTGCGCGATATCCTGCGGATGAAGCTGAAGATCGTCTTCACCTCCGCCTCGCAGCGCAAGCACTCGGGCTGGAGCAAATTTCTCATTCGCCGGATGGATGCGGTGATCGCCACCAGCAATCGCACCGCCGCCTACCTGGAGGTACCGAGCACGACGATCATGCATGGCATCGACACGCAGCGCTTCTTTCCAGCCAAGGACAAAGCCACGGCAAAGGCGGCGCTCGGCCTGCCGGCGGACAGGAAAATCGCCGGTTGCTTCGGCCGGGTGCGCCACCAGAAGGGCACCGACCTGTTCGTCGACAGCATGATCAGCCTTCTGCCTGCGCGGCCGGACTGGATTGCCATCGTCGCCGGCCGCGCGACGGCGTCGCATCAGGCGTTCGAGACGGAACTGAAGGACCGGGTAAAATCGGCCGGCCTTACTGAGCGCATCCTGTTCGTCGGCGAACATACCAACATTCCGGACTGGTACCGGGCGCTCGACCTGTTCATCGCACCGCAGCGCTGGGAAGGTTTTGGCCTGACGCCATTGGAGGCGATGGCAACGCAGGTGCCGGTCGTGGCGACGGATGTCGGGGCGTTTTCCGAACTGCTCGTCACGGGCAAGGACGAAACCGGCATCCTGATCCCCGCCAGCGAACTGGCCGCGATGACTGGCGCGGCCGCCTCTTTCATGGATGATCCCGAACGGAGGATGCGCGCGGGCGAGCGCGGCCTCTCCGGCGCCATCGGCAGCTTCAGCATCAAGGGCGAAGCGTCGAGCATTGGTGCGGTCTATGAAAAGCTTCTATCGTCTGCGAACTGATACCAAGTCTCTATCACCGAGACTTGGTATTAGGCTTGCGCTTGAACAGCTCGATATAGGCGTTGGCGACGGCTTCCTCGGAAAATTGGCCGACCAGCGTGTTGCGCCCGGCTTCGGCAATGCTTGCAGCCAGTTGCGGCTGCGCGATCAGCTGGTTGATGGCGCGCGTGTAGCCCGCGACATCATCGATATCGACGAGCAGGCCGTTCTCGCCGTCGCGAACAAACCAGGACGGGCCTTCCGAACGCGACGAGATCACCGGCTTTTTCTGCGCCCAGGCTTCCAGAATGACGTTGCCAAGCGGTTCATGGCTGGATGGCATGACGAAGATATCCGCAGCAGCGACATAGGGCCGGGTGTCTTTGTGCCAGCCAAGAAGGCGCACGCGGTTTTCCAGCTTGTGCTCGCGGATGACGGCCTCGATTGCACTGCGTTCTTCGCCATCCCCGGCGATCCACAGAAACGCATCCGGCACCGCCGCCATGGCTTCGATAAGAAGGTGAAAGCGCTTGCGCCGGACGAACCGTCCCATGGTCATGACGACGGGCACGCCTTCGGGCGTATTGACGGACGCCCTGTCGATCGGGGCGACAGTCGCCGTGTCGGTGAAATTCGAGATCACCTCAACGCCGCGCGTCCAGCCGAGCTTGCGCACATGATCGCCAATGCTGGGGGTGTTGCACACCAAAATGTCGGAATTCTTGAAATAGCCGAGATGGGTCGGGTAGTCGCCGAGCCGCGACAGCTTGATCGCGCCATTGTAGGCGGGCATCAGCCGGGCGCCGCGGGTCGACCAGGAAATGATCGCATCCACCTTGTCGCGCCGCGCCATGGACAGAACCTTCATCGGCAGAAGCAGGCGATCGGCCGAAAGATTGCGGAAATTGCTCTGGATGACACGTGCGTGCGGCTCCACATCCTCGCGCCATCTGCGGTTCCAGCGCATGACGGCTGTCTGCTCCACGCCGCGCCGCGCAAGCGCGCCGACCAGATGCACGAAGAACTTCTCCGCTCCGCCATCCTTGCCGAAAATATACTGATGAACCCGCATTGGTCTTTATCCCGAACTTGTCTTGAGCCCGTCCGGACACAAAAATCCGCATCGACAGGCAATTTCGTCTTTATGTTACGCTTGAGACACCAACACAAGTGCAACGCAACCCGTTGCCTTAGAAATCTTGACCGTGCTGGCGCCGGTCAGCGTCCAGCACCGCATATGCAGTGACAATATCCCTGATAACTCGCGTCGTGCGCCCCGCCTTGCGATGAACGGTTCAACCGCGATATTGCAAGAACAGATGGCATCGACTACGTCCACCCATCAACGCGAAATCCAACAGGCAGCGGACTGCGCAAACATTGTCGTGACCTCTCCGCGGGATAAGGGAAAAATGCAATCGCTTGACACCTACGTCATCAATCTGGACGGCAGTGACGACCGCCTGCAAGCCATCAGCCAGCGGCTGACCGCTTTCGGCATCGACTTCGAGCGGATCGCCGCAGTCGATGGCCGGCGTCTCGATCTCGCAACGGTGCCGGATTACGATGCAGCACGCACCGAGCATTATATGGGCCGCAGCCTGGTCGGTGGCGAAATCGGTTGTTACCATAGCCATTTGAAAGTGGCGACCCGCTTCCTGAAATCCGACGCCCGTTACGCGCTTGTTCTGGAAGACGATGCGCTGCCACTGTGCAATCCGGTCGAATTGCTCGGAAAGGCTCTTGCCGATCTCGACGCAATCGATCCCGACTGGCTGCTGATCAATATCGGCAACAACAGGCTCAAGATCGCCACGCCGCTTTCCCATTACGACATCGGCGGGTATCAATGCGAGCTCGTCGCTGCCCATTATTTTCCGATGACGACGAGCGCCATCGTCTGGTCGCGCGAAGGCGCCCGGCTTTTCGTTGAGCAGCACAGCAAGATGTTCGCGCCAGTGGACAACTATTTCCGGCACTGGCTGACCCGCACAGGCCACGGCTATTCCTTCGCGCCCGCCCCGGTGACGACGACGGAAGCGGCAAGCCAGATCCTTGCCGGTTCGGGGGGAGCGCGAAAAAGCAACAGGAGAAAATGGTTCTACGGACTGACCAAACAACGGCGCTTGATGGAAGACAAGCTGATTGCCTTCATCCACAAAAAGCGGTTTCGCCCGGCCCGAATTCCAACGCCGCCTGGCGCCTGACATTTGCGCCGCTTGGAGGAGCGACTGGAAAAGATCGTTTGATCCCTTCCGATGGCGGGATGAATGCAGCACCGGCGCGTTCGTGGCGCGGTCGCGATATGGCCCCCGTCTATGGAGCAGGACGGGTCTAGATCTCGATCAGACTGACATCCTTGACCTGTCGGATGGTCAGCATGGTTCTCACTGTGTCCACATTTTCGGTCGCCGTCAGTTCCTCGATAACGAAATCCTGAAAGCCGGCAAGGTTTTCGGCGACGCATTGCAACAGAAAATCGGATTCGCCCGACACCATCCAGGCTTCCCGCACCAGCGGCCAATTGGCCGTCTGCTTGGCGAAAGCCTTGAGATTGGCATCAGACTGATGCTTGAGACCGACCATGCAGAAGGCGACCAGATCATAACCAAGTGCCGGCGCATTCAGGAGGGCTCGATATCCGCGGATAATACCGGATTCTTCAAGCTTGCGCACGCGCCGGAGACAGGGAGGCGCCGAGATGCCGACGCGCTCGGCAAGTTCAACATTGGTCATGCGGCCGTCATTCTGCAGTTCCCGCAGAATTTTCATATCGATTGCATCAAGTTCCAATCGGATTGGCAAGTTCATCCCCTATGGTTCGGCCGCCTCAATTGGCCTGCAAAACACTGTTTAACACGTGGCTGATGTCGTTAGCGGATTTAGAAGCAGCACGAAAGCCGTTATCCTCGCCTATGCGAGTGAGCGAGCCAGCGTCAAGTTACCGAAAGGGAAATGCCTTGACCAAAAGGTCAAGTTGCAGCGCGGACGGAACTGACGCCTGGCAACGGCCCGCCACGCCATCGAAATCCGCCAATATCGCGTCGAAACTCAGCGGACCGGGAATCGGCGCGCCACGGAAGCTGAAGTAGTCGGCAAACTTGTAGCCGTCTCCCTTGATCTTGCCGGTTGGCTCCATCCACACGGAAGGAATGTCATACGCATCCGCGACGATCAGGCCGTGCAAGCTGCTTGAAATCACGAACTCCGCACCGGAAATTTCAGCGGTGATCGCCTGTGGATCGCCGAGAAGATCAATGATCTTCCAATGGGGCGGCAGGACGGAACCATACTGATCGACAAAATTGCGATAGGTCACGAAATGCGGAATGATCGCAACTTTGGTGGTCGCAGCCCCCTTCCGGGGCCAGATAAGGGGTAGAAGGATTGCCGGATCGCCAAGCGCGACATCTTTGCCACCTGCAATCCTTGCTCTCGTCAACTCGCCACGGACTGCGTGATATTCAAGCTTTTGCGGCCAGAGCGGCGGTGTAGCGGAATCAAGAAAGCCGGAGCCCCAGACATGCAGTTTTCGCCATGGGCGCTTGCGCAAAAGAGGAAACTTGCGGGTGCCATAACGGCGATAGTAGGCATCGAGTATGCTCCCGACACCGATCAGTTCGGCCTGCGATGCTTTGACGTAAACAGGTTCCACCGAGAACAGGTTACGCAGCAAATCGGCCATCAGGTTGTCGCCAAAATTTTCGGTCGTCTGACCGAATTTTTTTCCAACTGCTGCGGAAAAAATCTTTACCTGACGCATGCTTCCCCCTCACGAAACCCAAACAGACGCACCGTTCTCTATCGACTTCTTGATACCGCGCTGCTCGCGCCAGTCGCGGCCCAGATCTGTGACAACGAATCCGTTACTGCTCGAGAGCAGAGTTGATAAAAATGGCGCCACGTAACGCTCAAGCCCATCGTTGATACCGTTATAGAATTGCTTCTCCGGGTCCAGCCGCGTGTCGAACAGACTGGCGGCATGCCGCGCAAAATCCCCTCTAAGCAGACTTGGCGAGGTCGTGAACACCGGCACCTTATGCTTTAATGGAAGATTAAAACCAAATAGTTTCAAATTCTTGCGTCGATAATGGAGCTTCCCCCGGCGCTGCACATCCCAATTTTTTTCTTCCGAATGAAATGCGACCTGTGCCACACGCATGTCAGAAAAATCGGCAAATGCGGACTGGTCTATATTCACGTTCAAGCGCCAGTCATCCTCGAGATGAAGCACATAATCTGCACTCGTCGCCGACCAGTTCCGCTTCACTGCCTGGCAGAAGCCGGGCGTTTCAGGCTCATGTATATCGGCGTCCGGAAAATACTGCCTGATCAGCGCCACCACTGCCCGATGATCTTCGGCGTCGCCGAAGATCGGGTCCACATTGGCGTAGAATTTCCCGATGGCAAAATTGTTGAAAAGCCGTTGCTGAAAACTTTCTAGCGTTGGCTTCAGCAAATCTGGACGCCTCGTCGAGACGAGGCAGATGTCAATGCGTTCTACTGGCATTCCTATCTCATCTCGGCCCTTAAGACCGCTCCACCGTGTCATATCCATTTCAGGATGTCAGAGAGACCGCGTATCCGTATGTTCCGGCACTTGTGCGATATCCTACACCATCACAGAAATAACAAGGAGAATTGCAATGACCGCTCGTTCAATCACAATTCCCACACAGCCCCTATCGACGGGGCGGCAAGGGCGACGGGTCAAAACACACGACGGGATGTTCCGTTGTGTGTATCTCCTCGGGCGCCCTTGAAACCGACCCCGATAAATTCCTAAACTATAGGTAAGTTTATACGGCGCCGCTCCAGGCATGACTTGAGGCGCATACCGAACCGTGACAAGGATTGTTCCATGACTGCCCGACACACCAAAGTTCTCATCATCGGCTCCGGCCCGGCTGGCTATACCGCCGCGATCTATTCGGCACGCGCCATGCTCAATCCGGTGCTGATTGCCGGCATGGAACAGGGCGGCCAGCTGATGATCACCACGGATGTCGAAAACTATCCGGGCTATGCCGATCCGGTCCAGGGACCGTGGATGATGGAGCAGATGCTCAAGCAGGCGCAACATGTTGGCGCCGAGATCGTCAACGACCTGGTGACAGATGTCGACATGTCGGTGCGTCCGTTCAAGCTCAAGACCGACAGCGGCACCGACTGGACGGCCGATGTGCTGATCATCGCCACCGGCGCCAAGGCGAAGTGGCTTGGCATCGAGAGCGAGGCGACCTATCAGGGTTTTGGCGTTTCGGCCTGCGCCACCTGCGACGGTTTCTTCTACCGCAACAAGGACGTGATCGTGGTCGGCGGCGGCAACTCTGCCGTCGAGGAAGCGCTGTACCTGTCGAACCTTGCAAAGACCGTGACGGTCGTGCATCGCCGCGATCATTTCCGTGCCGAAAAGATCCTGCAGGAGCGGCTGTTTGCCAAGGAAAACATCAAGATCATCTGGGATCATGAAGTAACCGAATATACCGGCGCGCCAGCCAAGCCGCCGATGCCGGCCTCGGTCAGCGGCGTCAAGCTGCGCAACACCAAGACGGGTGCAACCAGCGAAATGCCGATCGACGGCGTGTTCGTGGCGATCGGCCATGCGCCGGCGGTCGAGCTTTTCAAGGACAAGTTGCGGCTGAAGCCGAACGGCTACCTCTGGACAGCCCCCGATTCAACTGCCACTGATGTGGCAGGCGTCTATGCGGCCGGCGACGTCACCGACGATATCTTCCGTCAGGCGATCACCGCCGCCGGAATGGGCTGCATGGCAGCTCTCGAGGCGGAAAAATACCTGGCAGGCCATATGCCTGTCGCAATTGCGGCCGAATAGAAGCCGCAAAGAATGGGAGCGGTCAAAGGCCGCTCCTAAGTGGGAACAGACAATCAGCCTTATGGCGGAAAACACCAGGCCGTTTTCCGCCACGAGCGCCTATGGGGGACGGCATGCCGCTAGACTGGGACAAACTGCGTATTTTCCATGCGGCGGCGGAAGCGGGATCGTTCACCCATGCGGCCGACAAGCTGCACCTGTCCCAATCGGCCATCAGCCGCCAGGTGAGCTCGCTCGAGCAGGATGTCGGCATCAAGCTGTTTCATCGCCACGCCCGCGGCCTGATCCTCACCGAACAGGGCGAAATCCTCTATCGCACCGCGCATGAAGTGCTGATGAAGCTGGAAAGCGTCAAGGTTCAGCTGACCGAGAACACCGACAAGCCGTCCGGCAAGCTGCGCATCACCACGACGGTCGGTCTTGGCCAGGGCTGGCTGACCGACAAGGTGCAGGAATTCCTGGCGCTTTATCCCGACATGCAGGTCCAGCTGATCCTCGACAACGAGGAACTGGACGTCAACATGCGCCATGCCGATTGCGCCATCCGGCTGCGCCAGCCGCAGCAGTCCGACCTCATCCAGCGCAAGCTCTTCACCGTGCACATGCACGTCTATGCGGCACCGTCCTATATCAACAAATATGGCGAACCGCAGTCGATCGACGATCTCGACAGCCACCGCATCATCACCTTTGGCGAGCCGGCACCCAACTATCTGCTCGACGTCAACTGGCTGGAGATCGCGGGAAGAGATTCCGACAATCCCCGCCCCTCGCATCTGCAGATCAACAGCCAGACCTCGATCAAGCGCGCCTGCCTGCTCGGCATCGGCATCGCCATGATGCCGGACTACATCGTCGGTCGCGATCCCGGCCTCATTCAACTTCCGATCGGTGCCGAGATTCCGTCGTTCGATACGTATTTCTGCTATCCGGACGAGATGAAGAACGCTGCCAAGCTGAAAGTCTTCCGCGATTTCATCGTTGCCAAGGCCCGCAACTGGGCCTTCTGATGCGGCCTTCGCATCTGCACAAAAAACGTTCTCTACATTTCTTCTAGACAAACTATTGTTTTAACTTATTTTTTGCGACACCCTTGAATTTGCGAGGGTTGCAAAGAACTCAAATCGCCTGAAAATTGCGCAGGGGTGCGTCTCACACATGGCTGACATGCATATTAAATGATTGCTAGCAGCCCAAAAAACCATCATACCGACTGCAGCTGATGCATCTTGGTGGCTTTTTTCCTCCCAGTGCCACCGCAGCAGCTGTTCCCCTCTGGAGGTTTAATTACCTTCATAACTATAAAGGGCCCAAGTTTTTCTTGTGGCCCTCTTTTTTTGCCCTGATTTCAAGAGCATCCCTATGGTTGCATAATTTCTTGGCACGCGGCATTGAATTCTCCGCGGGGCTTTCCCATATCCAGTTCAGCTGATGCACATGGTGGTCTTTTTCCTCCCAGTGCCACCGCAGCAGCTGTTCCCCTCTGGAGGTTTTTATAACCTTCACATCTAAAAGGGCCCTGTCCTCCAGTGGCCCTCTTTTTTTGCCCGGATTTCCCTCCCCGCCATTTTCTCGGCCGCCATTTTCACAAAGACGTGACTTGAATATCGAGATATCCCGATATATCTATCGGCATATCGGGATTTTCCGATACAGAGTTCGACAAATGGACAAAGACGAAATCCTGAAAGCCCTGGCGCATCCCAAGCGCATCGAGATGCTCGGCTGGATGAAGGAGCCGGAGGCGCACTTCTCTAACCAGCATCATCCGCTCGATATGGGCATTTGTGCCAGCCAGTTCGAGCGCTGCGGCCTGTCGCAGTCCACCGTCTCCGGCCATCTGTCGATCCTGCAGCGTGCCGATCTCGTCACCACCAAACGCGTCGGCCAATGGATTTTCTACAAGCGGAACGAAGAAACAATCGCGGCGTTCCTGAAAGACATCGGCACCACGCTCTGACCGGCAGCTTTGCCCAACGCTTTATCCTCCCAAGATAAACACCCCGCAACGAACGAAAAGGACTTCCCATGACTTCCCTCTTCGACCCGATCAAGATCGGCGACATTCAGCTTGCCAACCGCATCGTGATGGCGCCCCTGACGCGCAACCGCTCGCCGGGCGCTGTTCCGAACACGCTGAACGTCACCTATTACGAACAGCGCGCCTCGGCTGGCCTGCTGATCACCGAGGCGACTGCGATCACCCATCAGGGCCAGGGCTATGCCGACGTTCCCGGCCTCTATACCAAGGAGGCCCTCGACGGCTGGAGGCAAGTTACCGGCGCCGTGCACAAGGCCGGCGGCAAGATCGTCGTGCAGATGTGGCATGTCGGCCGTATCTCGCACACCTCGCTGCAGCCGAACGGCGGCAAGCCGGTGTCCGCCTCGGCGATCCAGGCCAAGTCGAAGACCTATCTGATCAACGAAGACGGCACCGGCACATTCGCCGAAACCTCCGAGCCGCGCGCCCTCGAACTCGTAGAAATTCCGGGCATCCTCGAAGACTACCGCAAGGCCGCCCGTGCAGCCATCGATGCCGGTTTTGACGGCGTGGAAATCCATGCCGCCAACGGCTACCTGATCGACCAGTTCCTGCGCTCCGGTTCGAACGTGCGCACCGACCAGTATGGCGGCCCGATCGAAAACCGCGCCCGCTTCCTGTTTGAGGTCGTCGATGCGATCACCAGGGAAATCGGCGAAGGCCGCACCGGCATTCGCATTTCTCCGGTAACCCCGGCCAACGACAGCTCCGATCCGGATGCACAGGCGCTGTTCACCTATGTCGTCGAAGGGCTGGCGAAGTACAAGCTGTCCTACATCCACATTATCGAGGGCGCGACCGGCGGCCCGCGCGATTTCCAGCAGGGCGATAAGCCGTTCGACTACAAAGCCTTGCAGCATGCCTATGAAAAGGCCGGCGGCAAAGCCGCATGGATGACCAACAACGGTTACGACCGCGAGCTTGCGATCCAATCCGTCGAAGAGGGCAAGACCGACCTCGTCGCCTTCGGCAAGCCGTTCATCGCTAATCCCGACCTCGTGCAGCGCCTGAAGGACAACGCGCCGCTCAACACACCGGACCAGGCCACATTCTATGGCGGCGGCGCCAAGGGATATACCGACTATCCGCTGCTTGAGCAGCAGGTCGCGTAAACATCCACCCTCCCCTTGAGGGGCAGGGCTATCGCATATGGGCGAGCGGTTCGCTCCCTCTTTTCCCCAGCGGGAAGAAGGTGGCCCGCAGGGCCGGATGAGGGGGGCCGCTCCGGGTTTGCCGAAGCATCCCCCTCATCGCCGCGCATGCGCTCGGCACTTCTCCCCGCGGGGGAGAAGTGGGAGACCGCGGTGGCGGCCTTCGATCCATACGCGATACCCCTGCCCTCAAGGGGGAGGCAAACACGCCCCCAGGGCGGGATTTTTTTGACTGAAAGATGTGCGCAATGTTTGATCGTTTCATCGAAGCATGGTCGCTGATGCCCGATGGAGTGCCGATCGTCACCCCTTCCAGCCGCCTCCTCGCCGTGCGCTGGAACGGCCTGCCCGCGATGCTGAAGGTTGCGACTATCGCGGAGGAAAAACGCGGCGGCCTGTTGATGCAATGGTGGGACGGCGAAGGTGCGGCGACCGTGTACGCCCATGCGGACAACGCGGTGCTGCTCGAGCGGGCTGAAGACAAGCGCTCGCTATTGACCATGGCGATGAACGGTGAAGACGACGAGGCAAGCCGGATCATTTGCGAGACTGTTCGAACGCTGCACAAGCCCCGCGCAAAACCTTACCCGGACCTTGTTCCCCTTCATGACTGGTTCCGTGCGCTAGAACCCGTTGCACTGACCCATGGCGGCATTTTCAGGACGTCTGCCGCCGTGGCAACCGGCCTGCTTGCTGAGCCCCAAGGGGCAGGCGTGCTGCACGGCGATATCCATCACAGCAATATTCTCGATTTCGAAGACCGGGGCTGGCTGGCGATCGACCCGAAAGGGCTGCTCGGCGAGCGCGGTTACGACTATGCCAACCTGTTCTGCAACCCGGACCTGCCGGCAACCAGGGATGTGGAAAGACTGCGTCGGCAGCTTCCCGTCGTCGCCCGGGAATCCGCGCTTGCCCCGGAACGGCTGCTGCGCTGGATCGTCGCCTATGCCGGTCTTTCCGCCGCCTGGTTCATCGAGGATGGCGGCGATCCGGGGCCAGCGCTTGGCGTTGCCGAAATCGCCGTTGCGGAACTGGCCAACGGCAGCTAACCGGTTTCCGGTGAGGCATGATTTACCGGCTGTACAACGCCTCTATCGCGGCTTAGAGCTTCGCCAAACTGCTGGAGAGACTTGATGCACCTGCGCGACGCCGAAGACGCCGACCTGCCCGCCATCCGCGACATCTACAACGATGCCGTGCTCAATACGACGGCGATCTGGAACGATACTGAGGTGGACCTTGAAAACCGCGCCACCTGGTTGGCCGACCGCAAGCGTCTCGGCTATCCGGTTCTGGTGGCCGTTACCGATGACGGCACCATTGCCGGCTATGCCTCGTTCGGCGACTGGCGCGCCTTCGACGGTTACCGTCATACGGTCGAGCATTCGGTCTACGTCGAGAAGAACCAGCGCGGCGGCGGCATCGGCAAGCTGCTGATGATCGCCCTGATCGAGCGCGCGGCCGCCTGCGGCAAGCATGTGATGGTGGCCGGGATCGAGGCCAACAACGAAGCCTCGATCCGCCTGCATGAAAAGCTCGGCTTTAAGATCAGCGGCCAGATGAAGGAAGTCGGCACCAAGTTCGGCCGCTGGCTGGATCTCACCTTCATGCAGCTGACCCTGCCCGAGAAAACACAAGAGGCTCCAAAAAACGCCTGATCGATGCTATCAAGGGCCGTCGAGATGTTTGGCGGATGGTTGCTGCGCGGATGAAGTACAAAAGACAGCGGCACGAACGGGCGTGGTTTGCAGCGCTGTTTGCCGCGACCTTCTGTATCGTCACGAACTCAACCCCGCCGATAGCCATCGCGCAGCCGGAATGGCGCGTGCCGCCATGCGTCTATTCCGCCACGACGGCAGGCGCGACGCTCTGCGTGCGCGCGCGCAGCTACAGCCGCGACATCTGCACGGCGCTTGGCCATTTCGCCGAAACCAACGCCCTGCCCCCCGATTTCTTTGCCCGGTTGATCTGGAAAGAAAGCCTGTTCCGGCCGGATGCCGTCAGTCCCAAGGGGGCCGAGGGCATTGCGCAGTTCATTCCCTCGACCGCCAAATTGCGCGGGCTCAACAATAGTTTCGACGCGCTGGAAGCCTTGGGGAAATCGGCCGAATACCTCGATGCGCTGCGTGACCGGTTCGGCAATCTCGGATTTGCCGCCGCCGCCTACAACGCCGGCGAAGGCGGGCTGGGCAGCTTTCTGGCGACCGGCAATCTGCCGTATGAAACGCGCGCCTATGTGCTTGCCATCACCGCTCATCCGATCGAGGAATGGAAGAACAATCCGCCTCAGACGCTCGACCTCAGACTCGACAAGGACAAGTCGTTCTACGATGCCTGCACCGCGCTTGCCGACAAGCGGCGCCTCAAGGAGGTGGAGTTCGAGGAGGAAGGCACCTGGGCGCCCTGGGGGGCGCAGCTGTCGGCCCATTTCCAGAAATCGGTGGCACAGCGCCTGTTCATCGCCACGGTCAGCCGCATGCCCTCGCCGCTCAACGCCGAAAAACCGCTGATCCAGCGCGAGCGCAACAGGGCTTTCGGAAACAGGCTGCGCTACACCGCCCGCATCGGCCGCCAGACGCGGGCGGAGGCCGATGCCGTATGCTCTGAAATCCGCAAAACCGGCGGCGCCTGCATCGTCTTCAAGAACTGAACCGTGCCACCTCAGCGGGCCCGGACTTGCGCGGCGCCGGCAGGGGGCGCTGCCGCAATGCCGTTTCGATGCGCTGGTGGAAGGCTGGTCGCCTACATCGGCAGATGATCGGCATGTGCGCCGCCGGCCGGAGCCTGCGCCATCCCTTGCGATCCCCGCCGCGGTGCCAGCGCCTTGACCGAAAACAAGGCATAGATGATCAGCGGCAGGCAGACGAGATAGGATGTGCGGATGCCGGCATGTTCGGCGATGAAGCCGAGCAGCGGCGGCGCCAGGAAGAAGACAATGAACGTCACCTGACCGAGTGCCGCGACATTCACCTGCGCTGCCCTGTCGGTGCGCTGGGCCGCCGCCGAAACCGCCAGCGGATAGACGGCGCTGCATCCGGCCCCCATCAGCGAAAAGCCGAAGAGCGCGACATAGGGGTGTGGTGCCAGCCAGACGGCGATGAGGCCGATGGCCGACAGCACCAGCAGGGCCGCCGCCACCGTGCGGGCGCCAAACCGGTCGACGACCGGATCGATGAACAGCCGCGCCATGGCCATGAAAAACGTGAACAGCGTCAGCCCGAGACCGCCGATGAAGGGTTCGACGGCAAAGACATCGCGCATATAGATTGCCGACCAGTCGATGCCGGCGCCCTCCACCAGAAAAGCGGCAACCCCGATGATGCAGAGCGGCAAGAGGCCGAGGGTCGGCACCGCAAACAGCGGCGCCTTTGCCTCATGTGCGATAACCCGGGCCGGCGCGTTGCGGATGCCGGAAATGGCGATCGTGCCGACGACGAGGACGAAGGCGAGCGTCACGGCGAGATGGACCTGCATCGATATTTCCGCCTGGCGCACGCCAGAGGCAATCAGCGCGGTGACGAAGAAACCGAAACTCCAGAAGCCATGCGCCCGGTTCATGATGCCCCGTCCGAGTTGCGCCTCAAGGCGGTCGATCTCGACATTGAGATTGATTTCGAGCGCGCCGGCCAAGAGCCCTGCGGTAAACAGCACGCAGAACACCACCGGCGCTTCCCCGACCCAGGGAACCAGCGCAAATGACGCGGCCGTGCCAAGCACGGTGATGAAGGCCGTCATTCGTGCGCCCAGATGCGCAATCAGCGGCGAAGAGAATGTCAGTGCAATCAGCGCCCCGATCGCCATGCCGATCAGCGTCAGACCCAACTCGGATTTGTTGACCCCAAGCGCCTCCTGCAGATCGGGCATGCGCGCCAGCAACGCGCCGAGCGAAACGGCAAACAGGAAGAAACAGGTGTAGATCCTGTGGTGCGGCGCGATGGTCATGATTGCTCCTCGATCGGCCGTTGTGTAACGGGATTTGCGTCTGCGCGGAAGCCGTCTGGCCTGTCCGGAGCCCCGATTTCCGGCGGGTGGGCTAGATGTCGCTACTTGGCGCGCGGTGATTGAGGCGGATAGTCAGGCCCTTATTGCCGTGGTCTTTCCGGCAATCCAGCCACGCGATGTCGATCATGGGAGAGGCGTCTCCCGCGCTGCGGACGCAGCGCACTGGATAACGGCCACAAGGGCGGGCATGCGGGGAGTTTTAGAGCAACGTCAGAACAAGCAAAGACACACAGCCCCAACAAAAAACCCGCCGTTTCCGGCGGGCTCGTTGTGGTTGGCCGGCGATGCCTTACTTGCAGGCGCCGCAGAAGCGCTGGATGCGCTTGCAGGCCTCCTCGAGCTGTTCTTCCGAGGTCGCATAGGAGATGCGGAAGTTGGGGCCGAGGCCGAAGGCCGAGCCGTGGACGACGGCGACGCCTTCGGATTCCAGAAGCTCGGAGACGAAGTCCTCGTCGGTCTCGATGACCTTGCCCGAGGGGGCGGTCTTGCCGATCAGGCCCTTGCAGGACGGATAGACGTAGAACGCACCTTCCGGCGACGGGCATTCGATGCCCTTGGCCTGGTTCAGCATCGACACGACCAGATCGCGGCGGCCTTCGAAGATCTTCTTGTTTTCCGGAATGAAATCCTGCGTGCCGTTGAGCGCCTCGACGGCCGCCCACTGGGCAATCGAGCAGGCGCCCGAGGTCTGCTGGCCCTGGATCATGTCCATCGCCTTGATCAGCGCCAGCGGGCCGGCGGCGTAGCCGATACGCCAGCCGGTCATGGCATAGGCCTTGGAGACGCCGTTCATGGTCAGCGTGCGGTCATAGAGCTTCGGCTCGACTTCGACCGGGGTGGCGAACTTGAAGTCGCCATAGGTCAGGTGTTCGTACATGTCGTCGGTCAGCACCCAGACATGCGGGTGCTTCAGGAGCACATCTGTCAGGGCTTTCAGTTCGGCATGGCTGTAGGCAGCGCCCGACGGGTTGGACGGCGAGTTGAAGACGAACCACTTGGTCCTCGGCGTGATCGCCTTGTCGAGGTCTTCAGCCGTCAGCTTGAAATTGTTGGCCTGGGTCGCCTCGACGAACACCGGTGTGCCGCCGCAGATCGACACCATTTCCGGATAGGAAACCCAGTAAGGTGCCGGGATAACGACTTCATCGCCTGCGTTCATCGTCGCCATGAAGGCGTTGAAAAGAATCTGCTTTCCACCCGTGCCGACGATCGTCTGGGCAGCGGTGTAGTCGAGGTTGTTCTCGCGCTTGAACTTTTTGGCGATCGCCTCGCGCAGTTCCGGGATGCCCGAAACCGGCGTGTACTTCGTCTCGCCGCGGTTGATCGCGTCGATGGCGGCCTTCTTGATATTATCGGGCGTATCGAAATCCGGCTCGCCGGCGCCAAGCCCGATCACATCGCGGCCCTTGGCTTTCAGTTCCCGGGCTTTCTGGGAAACGGCGATGGTGGCGGATGGCTTTACACGGGAAAGGGCGTCGGCAAGAAAGGCCATGATATGTTTGTCCTGATCAGGTTGAAACAGCATGCGGCCAATGGAACGGGCTCTGCCAGGCTCCATAGCGGTTAGGTGTATGTCGAAAGACCGCCCCGGTTTCAAGCGCAAAGAACCCGGAAAACCGGCAAAATGCGTCATCATGACAATGTTTCATCCGTCACATCACAGGATTGGATGAATCACTTTGTCGGCTCTGCCGCGCAGAGGCCTGAAACGACTCTGCTTTTTGAACCCGGCTAAAGAGAAATGTGAGCGGCCACCGGTGGCGTGCGCATCAGGAACAATAACGTTTCCATGCGAAAATTTATTCATCAAAAACAAAAGCTTTGGCCGATTTCCGCAAAGCCTTGATTTGGTCACAACAAATGCCTTGGCCCGCCGCAATTCCGTCCTTGTGCAGCCGATTTCGAAGCCTTTTCTGAAGGCAGACGAATCCATTCGCGCCAAGGGGGCCCGCAATGCTTCTGGACACCGAAAATGCGGCAAAGCCGCAAAGCCGCGTAAACACCCGACATATCGAATATCTGCTGGTCGCCCTGCTTGCGGCCGTGACGCTGGTTCTGCTTTTCGCGATGGGCTTTTTCGCACACGCGGCGGCCGAGACGACTGAGGGCAAGCCGCAGCAGTTTGCAGGCTACGTCCACCCGAACGACATGGGCACCGGCGCCCTGCTCTTCCCGTCCAGAGAACCCGGCTCCTTCGTCGAGGCACCGCGGCTGGCGACCGATGTCGTCATCGACGTCAACGGCCCGGTCATCCGCACCCGTGTCACCCAGCGCTTCCAGAACCCGAGCAAAGGCTGGGTCGAGGGCACCTATGTCTTTCCGTTGCCGGAAAACTCCGCCGTCGATACGCTGAGGATGCAGATCGGCGAGCGCTTCATCGAAGGCGAAATCAAGGCCCGCGAAGAGGCCCGCAAGGTCTACGAGGAAGCCAAGGCCGAGGGCAAGAAGACCGCACTTCTCGAGCAGCAGCGCCCCAATATCTTCACCAACCAGGTCGCCAATATCGGTCCGGGCGAAACCATCGTCGTGCAGATCGAATATCAGAGCGGCGTGCATCAGTCGGGCGGCGAATTCTCGCTCAGGTTCCCGATGGTGGTGGCGCCGCGCTACAACCCCGACCCGATCGTCCAGACGGTCGATCTCGACCCCACGTCCGGCTATGCCGTCAACGACCCGGCTCCGGATCGCGACAAGATCACGGCACCGGTGCTCGATCCTGCCCGGAACGCCAAGATCAATCCGGTGACGCTGACGGTCAATCTCAATGCCGGTTTCCCGCTCGGCAGCGTGATCTCCCCGTTCCACGACACCGATATCCAGACCATCAACGACACGGCGCGAAAAATCTCGCTGACGGGCGGCAGCGTGCCGGCCGACAAGGATTTCGAGCTGAGCTGGAGCGCCGTCGCCGGCAAGACGCCAAATGCCGGCCTTTTCCGCGAGACACAGAACGGCAAGACCTATCTGCTCGGCTTCGTCACGCCGCCGGCCGAAGACGCAGCCGCAGGGGCATATCCGAAACGCGAGGTCGTCTTCGTCATCGACAATTCCGGATCGATGGCCGGAAAATCGATCGAGCAGGCCCGTGAGAGCCTGGCACTGGCCATCTCGAAGCTGAGGCCAGTAGACAGGTTCAACGTCATCCGCTTCGACGACACGATGGAGGTGCATTTCCCGGCTCTGGTTGCAGCAGCGCCGGACAAGCGCGAGGATGCCATCGCTTTCGTTCGCGGCCTGACCGCCGATGGCGGCACGGAAATGCTGCCGGCGCTGGAGGCTGCCCTTCGCACCCAGGGTCCGGTCGAGCCCGGCGCCCTGCGGCAGGTGGTGTTCCTCACCGACGGTGCGATCGGCAACGAAGCGCAGCTGTTTGCGGAGATTTCCAAAAACCGCGGCGACGCCCGCGTCTTTACCGTCGGCATCGGCTCGGCACCCAACACCCACTTCATGACCAAGGCCGCCGAAATCGGCCGCGGCACCTTCACGCTGATCGGCTCGGAGGATCAGGTGGCAGCCCGCATGGGCGAGCTGTTCGACAAGCTTGAAAACCCTGTGATGACCGACATTGCCGCCAGCTTCGACGGCGCGAACGCTGAGGATATCACCCCGAACCCGATGCCGGACCTTTATCGCGGCGAACCGGTGGTGCTGACCGCTGAGCTCGACGGCACATCGGCCGCAGGCAAGCTGCAGATTACCGGCAAGACCGGCAGCCAGCCCTGGCGGATCGAGATGGATATCGCCAAGGCCTCCGAAGGCAAGGGCATTGCCAAGCTCTGGGCCCGCCGCAAGATCGATGATCTCGAAGCCAACGCCTATGCGGTGAACGATGCGGCAGCCCTCGACAAAGAGATCGAGACGGTGGCGCTTGCCAACCACCTCGTCTCGCGCGTCACCAGCCTGGTGGCCGTCGATGTGACGCCGTCCCGTCCGGCCAGTGAGCCTGTCGTCAGCACCGATATGCCGCTGAACCTGCCCGACGGCTGGGATTTCGGCAAGGTGTTCGGCGAGGCGCCGCAAGAGGTCATCCCGGAAGGTCAGCGCAAGGCTGCGCTGGAACAGAGCGAGCAGCAGGCAATGCTGGTCGCCGACAGCATGGCCGCTGCGCCGACCGCCCGCGCCGCCAGCATGATTGCCGACGCCGGCAAACAGGTGGACCTGCCGCAGACGGCCACGCTCGCCGACCGGCATATCCTGATCGGCCTGATGCTGCTTGCCTTCGCCGTGATGGCGGCGACGACCTTCAGCCTGTGGCGCTGGCAGCTGCGCGGCCTGGTTTCGGAGGCGCGCGACCGTGTCCGATAAGCCTGGCAACGATGCAAACCTAAAACAAGACCAAGAGCAGGACAAGGAAGGGCGCGCCGGCTTTCTGGCGCGCCTCAACGCGCTGGAGACCGTGGTGCTGGCCGGTATCCTGCTGATCGCGCTTGCCGGCGTGATGCTGGTGGGCAAGGGCTTCTACATGAAGGCCAAGGCGGAGGTTTCCCAGGTACTGCTGAAGCGCAGCTTTGCAGCGCAGCTTGCAGGCGAGACGGATACCAGGCCGTGGCCCTGGGCAGACTTCACCACCGAAGCGGAAATCACCGCGCTGCGGATTGGTGAGAGCGCCGTCGTCCTCTCCGGTGCCAGCGGCGAGGCTCTTGCGTTCGGTCCGGCCCGGCTCGCCAACACGCCGATGCCGGGAGAACCTGGAACATCGGTCATCGCCGCCCATCGCGACACGCATTTCCGCTGGCTGAAAGACGTCAAGCCGGGCGACCTTCTGATCGTCACGCGCAAGGACGGAACCAACCTGACCTTCCGCGCCGGCACCAGCCGCATTGCCCGCTGGGACGAAAGCGGCATCAACGCCGATGCGCCGGGCCGCAATCTGGTCCTTGCCACCTGCTGGCCGTTCGACGCAACGGAGCAAGGTCCCCTGCGCTACATCGTCAATGCCGAACTTGTTGCAGATGCCTGTCCGTCGACGCTCGCCGCAAGAGGTGGGCTCGCTGAGCTCCCGGTAAAATCCTTTTGATCGCAAAACCTCATGCCCGGCCTTGATCCTCTCGTCCTCGACCCCAGCTTCAATGGGTATCGATGGAGAATGAGATGAAGACGACGTTCGAAAGCCTGTTGACCGGTCTGGCATCGGTTCTTCTTGCAACGCCTGCCCTTGCCGAGGAACCGAAGCAATTTGCAACCGACCGGGCCGCCGTGCAGGTCCATACGATTGCTTCCGGCCTCGATAACCCATGGTCAGTCGAAGTGCTGCCGGACGGCGCCTATATTGTCACGGAGCTTGGCGGCGGCCTTCGCATCATTCGCGACGGCAAGGCATCCGCGCCGATCACCGGCGTGCCGAAGGTCGCGCGCAAGGGTCAGGGCGGGCTTCTCGATGTGGCGCTCGATCCCGGCTTTCAGACCAGCCGCACGCTGTTCCTGTCCATGTCGGTTACCGATGGCGGCAATCAGGGAACGGCCGTCATGCGCGCGGTGCTTTCCAAGGACGGGAAAAGCCTGACGCAGACGCAAGAGCTCTTCCGGATGAACAGGTTCACCGGCAAGGGCCAGCATTTCGGATCGCGGATCGCGATCGCCGCCGATGGCAGCCTGTTCTTCGGCATCGGCGATCGGGGCGAACGGGATCGGGCGCAGGACATGCGCGATCATGCGGGCGCCATTCTCCATATCAAGCCGGACGGCAGCATCCCTGCGGATAACCCCTACAAGGATGGCAAGGCCGGACTTGCCGAGCTCTGGTCGAAAGGTCACCGCAATCCGCAGGGCATCGCCATCGACCCGGCCAATCGTCAGCTGATCACCGTCGAACACGGTGCGCGCGGCGGCGACGAGATCAACACGCCAGAACCGGGCAAGAACTATGGCTGGCCCGTCATCACCTTCGGCAAGGACTATTCCGGCGCCGAGATCGGCGTCGGCCAGGCGGCCGATGGCTACGAGCAACCGCTCTACTACTGGGATCCATCCATCGCACCCGGCGCCATCGACGTCTATCACGGCGCAATGTTTCCGCAATGGGAAGGCAATCTGCTGGTCTCGGCGTTGAAATATCAGTTGCTGGCACGGCTGGAGCGCGATGAAAGCGGCGCGGTTGTTGCCGAGGAGCGGCTGTTCGAAGGCGAATTCGGACGCATCCGCGATGTCAAGGTGGCACCCGACGGGTCGATCCTGATGCTCACGGACGGAGACGACGGCGCGCTGCTGCGGGTTTCCGCCTCCAACAGGAGCTGACCGCTCCTCATTTTTCGCGACGGACCGCACGCTTGCCTGAAATTGATGCAGATGTTAGCTGACGTCTGAATAAAATCCGAAGCGCGCCTGCCCTGAAATCGTTCCGATGCGAGGCCTTCGTGCCGAGCCATCAGGAAATGCATCGTGACCCGTATCCAGGCCAATCTCTTCCTGCTTTTGTCCGGCGCCATCTGGGGTGCAGGGTTCGTGGCGCAATCGACGGCGATGGATTCGATCGGTCCGATGTGGTTCATCGGCCTTCGATTTGCGATCGCAACCGCAGTCGCGGCACCTTTAGCGCTGTGGGAGCATCGCAAGACCCTGCAGCCGCTGCCGAAATCCAGCATCCGCAACTTCCTGTTGATCGGACTGGCGCTGTTTGCCGGCGCCATGACCCAGCAGCTCGGCCTCCTGACCACCAGCGTCACCAATTCCGGCTTTCTGACCGGGCTCTACGTCGTGTTCGTGCCGATCCTAACGGTGATCTTCCTGCGCCGCAAGCCGCACTGGATCATCTGGCCGGCAGCCGGCATGGCGCTGCTGGGCATTTTCCTTCTGAGCGGCGGTGAGCTTGCACGTTTGAACAATGGTGATTTCCTGACGATCATCTGCGCCGTCTTCTGGGCGCTGCAACTGATGCTCGTCGGCATTTTCGTCGGCAGCACGGGCCGGCCAATGCTGCTGTCGATGGTGCAGTTCGCCGTCTGTGCTGTGCTGGGCTGTGCGGCCGGTGCGGTCTTCGAACCGCTCGACCTGACCGCCGTGACCAACGCCCTGCCGGAAATCCTCTATGCCGGTTTCTTTTCCAGCGGCATCGGCTTCATCTGCCAGGTGGTCGGGCAGCGCTACACGACAGCGCCGCAGGCGGCGATCTTCCTGTCGAGCGAAGCGCTGTTTGCCGCCCTGCTCGGCGTCCTGCTTCTGGGCGAAACCATCACGACGGTTGGTTATATCGGCTGTGCCACGATCTTTGCCGCCATGCTGATCGCCGAGATCGTGCCGGAATTGACAAGGCCGAAAAACGTTGCCGCCAGCGCCTGAGACCTGCGCATGCGAGGGACCTCATTTCCTCAGATTGTTCGCCAACAACAGCAATATTGCATGCAAGATGCCAGATTTTATCAAACGGTTAATATTTAAGGAAGCTACGACGGCAGCCTGTTGCACCATGACATTCTGCGACATATCCTGACGCAAACAGTCTAAAAATCATCCGAGATATGATAAAAATTAACATTTTCAATAACTTGCAATATATCAGCGCTTAAATCATATTTTTAGGCAATTGATTGCTCTTTAAACAAGCCAAAACGGCACACTTGATTCAAAAAACTTTTGCTTGCCAATTTAAAATAAACACAGCAAGCTTACTGTGTTCGGGCAATTTGCGAACACGGGAAGACCTTTAAGTAACGCGCGCCGGACACGCAGTATGTTCCGGGCAGTCGGGCAAAGACAGAGTTTTTCGATGGCTGGCTGCAATTACAGGACCCTTTCCTCATAGTCGAGAACTGCCTGCCGCACGCCCCTGGGGCAAACATTGTAATGCTGCCCGCCGCATCCGGGCAGAGGAAAAAGGACCTGACGAATGGCCGAGAC
The DNA here is from genome assembly GCF_025847205.1 of Pararhizobium sp. YC-54. Lineage (GTDB taxonomy): Bacteria > Pseudomonadota > Alphaproteobacteria > Rhizobiales > Rhizobiaceae > Pararhizobium. Next base: position 258,259 of record NZ_JAOYTH010000009.1, read on the forward strand.
TGGCATTGTTAAATTCTTCAACACCGACAAGGGCTTTGGTTTTATCAAACCTGACAATGGTGGCGCCGATATCTTCGTGCATATCTCCGCAGTCCAGGCCTCCGGCCTGAACGGACTCTCCGAAAATCAGAAGGTCAGCTTCGACACGGAACCGGATCGCCGCGGCAAGGGCCCGAAGGCGGTCAACCTGCAGGTTTCGGGCTGAACAGCCCGCTTTCTGCAAACAGATTCACGTTGAAGCCCGGCATCGTTGCCGGGTTTTTTCATTCACCCTGCGTTCAGTTTCGCCACAATATTCTGTTGTCCTCATGAAGGACGGGAATCGTCCAGACCAAAACAGGATCGAAACAATGAACAAGGTTATCAAAGCTGCCGTTCTTGCCATTGCGACGGCAGCGACCGCTATCCCGGCAATCACCCCCGCGCAGGCTGAAGACTGGGGCCGCCGCCATTACCGGCACCACAATAACGGTGATGCCGTTGCCCTTGGCGCGCTTGGTCTTGCCACCGGCGTGATCATCGGCGGCGCCATTGCCAGCCAGCCGCGCTACCAGGAACGGGTCTATGTCGATCCAGAGCCCGAATATTACGAACCGCGCCCGGTCTATCGCCGCGCCCGTCCGGTTGTCGTTGAAACCTACGGCAGCCTGGAGCCTTGGACACCCTCCTGGTACCGCTATTGCTCGCAGCGCTACCGCTCGTTCGATTCCCAGTCGGGTACGTTTGTCGGTTACGACGGCAGAGAGTATTTCTGCAGGGCCGGCTGAGGCAGTATCGATTGACTAAAAAGGCACGTGCCGGCCGGCACGTGCCTTTTTTATTGTCCTGGTTTTATTGTCCCGGCATGCGGCACACCATGACAATGGTGGGCAATGCCGGGTGACGCGCTTACATACCGCGCAGATACGGGTTGGTCCGGCGTTCCTCGCCGATCTGGCCACCCGGGCCGTGACCGCAGATGAAGCCGACGCTATCGCCGAGCGGCAGGATCTTGTCGCGGATGGAATCGAGCAGCTGCTGGTGGTTGCCGCCCGGTAGATCGGTGCGGCCGATGGAGCCGTGAAACAGCACGTCGCCGACATGGGCGAAACCCTGCTTGCGATTGAAATAGACGACATGGCCGGGCGCGTGGCCCGGGCAGTGCAGGACTTCGAAGACGTGATCGCCGAAGGAGACAGTGTCGCCGTCTTCCAGCCACCGGTCCGGCAGCACGTTTTCCACCTTCATCGCCAGCCCGAATTTCTCCGCCTGGGCCTCGAGCCTTTCGAGCAGCGGCAGATCGTCCTTGTGCGGCCCGATGATCTCAACACCCAAGGCTTGCTTGAGCTCCTTGGCCCCGCCCGCATGGTCGATATGGCCGTGGGTCAGCCAGATCGCCTTCAGCGTGATGCCGTTTTCCTTGATTGTCTGCAGGATCACATCGACGTCGCCGCCGGGATCGACGATCACGCCTTCCTTGGTGTCGCCGTCGAACAACACCGTGCAATTCTGCTGGAAGTGGGTAACCGGGATAATGCCCGCCTGTAACATGCCGCCTGCGCCTCTCGCTGTCTTACTCGTTGAACAGCATATAGGACGGACGCACTGCAATGAAAACGGCAAAGACAGTGATTGGGCCACAGAGCAACTGCGAGGCTGAAACTGCCCGTCAAGACACCCGGCAATTCGTTCTAGCGCATTTCGGCGACTTCAACGGCTGCCGGCAACGGCGCCTGGAAATTAACCGTGGCCATCAAAAGAGCGAACACCGCAAGCTTGGCGGCAATGACGGTAATGACGACCGGACGCAGTTGACGTGCGGTGGAATACGGATCCTGGGAAATATCCTGTTGCATGTTCCTTGCCTCTCTATTGACGTCTAAACAGCGGAATTGTGCGAAAGTTCCGGCAAAGCGGAACGATTTCAGTATTTTATAATTTTCTTATATTGACAGTTCCGGAGGGAACACCGGGATGGGCACAACAGAGCGGCCTGTATTTGGGACGCTGGTAGCCAGGAGAGGTTGGCAGAAAGACCGGCGAAGGGAGAATTCTCCGGCCGGTGGCACGCCGAGGGAATCACGGCCTTCCGTGTCGCCCTGTCAGGACAGAACCATGACCACCGCATAATTCCTTAAATCGGAATCGATTTAAGGAAAAATCATGCGGCAGATTTAAAGTGCTACAGCGACCTTTGCGCATCACGAATGACGCGCGGCGCTGTAGGACTGTTTTTCTCTCCACCTGAAGGCGATTCCAACAAAAAATTTCATTTCGCAGTTGCGAAATTGACTCGTGGGAATTTTCCCCCCAACCTCCCTATGCCGGATCGACGGCGTGCCAGGTGAGTCCGGGGGCCGGACGCCGTTGGCGGACACGGGAGCAGCGAGCAATGGAAGCATTATTGCCTATCATTACGCAATTGATTGCCGGCGCAGCGGGTGGAAACGCGACAGGCGCGGTTCTCAAGCAACAGGCACTCAGCGTCGTCGTACGCACGATCGTCGGCGCGATCGGCGGCCTTGGTGGCGGGTTTCTCGTTCAGATGTTGGGTGGCGAAGCCGCAGCCGCCGGGCTGATTACGCAAGCCATCGGCGGACTTATCGGCGGCGGCGTCCTGACCGGCCTTGCCGGCATGGTCATGGGCGGAAGCAAAGCCTGAAACAGTCCGCGCGATCCCTCCGCGGCCGCGCGTCCTCATGGTTGAACATCAAGCGAAAAGGCGGCTCACCAGCCGCCTTTTCTTATTTTAATCAGAACCGCCGTTTATTCCGCAGCTGCAGCAGCCGGATAGACTTCCTTCATGTAGTCGTTCATCAGCGTCTCGGAAATCGTTGCTGGCTTGAACGTATAAGGACCGATCTCGGAGACCGGCGTCACTTCAGCGGCCGATCCGGTGAGGAAGCATTCCGAGAAGCCGGAAAGCTCTTCCGGCATGATCACCCGTTCAACCACCTGGTAGCCGCGGCGCTTGGCAAGCTCGATGACCGTCTGGCGGGTGATACCGTTGAGGAAGCAATCCGGCACCGGCGTATGGATGACGCCATCCTTGACGAAGAAGATGTTGGCGCCGGTCGCCTCGGCGACCTGGCCGCGATAATCGAGCATCATCGCATCCGCATAGCCCTTGGCTTCGGCGGCATGCTTGGAAATGGTGCAGATCATGTAGAGGCCGGCAGCCTTTGAGGCGCAGGGTGCGGTCTTCGGGTCGGGGCGGCGATACTCGGCGATATCGAGACGGATGCCCTTCAGCTTCTCGGCCGGATTGAAGTAGCTGCCCCACTGCCAGATGGCGATGGCAACGTTGATGCGGTTGTTCTGGGCGGAAACGCCCATCGATTCCGAGCCGCGCCAGGCGATCGGCCGAACATAAGCCTCGGAAAAGCCCTGACGCTTCAGCAGCTCCACCGTCGCGGCATCCAGTTCTTCAACCGAATACGGAATGGTGAAACCGAGGATTTCGGCGGACTTGTGCAGGCGCTGGTTATGCTCGTTGAGCTTGAAAACACGGCCGCCATAGGCGCGTTCGCCTTCGAAGACGGCGCTGGCATAATGAAGCCCATGGGTCAGCACGTGAATCTTTGCGTCCTTCCAACCGACGAATTCACCGTTGAACCAGATCTGCCCGTCCAACTGATCAAAAGGAACTGTTGCCATCGTCTCATCCCTGGGCGTCCATGCGCCATTCTTTGTGTTGATTGTCTTCCCCTACTCCATTTATCGGCAAACGCGAGCCAGGGAAATCCGCTATGGTGATTTTGGATTGGCGAGCGGCGCGGCGCGGCCTATCTTCAAGGATAGAACAAGCGCCGGGAGTTCGCCCTTCAGCGGTTTAAGGCTTACCAATGGCGAAAAAATATGTCAATATAGCTGACATATTTTTTCGAATGTTTCGTAAAGTGCATTGCGATTGAAAGGAAACGACTGCGTGGCAGGACAGCCGAACCAGAAAGCCGAAAAGGAAACATCCTTAGCCGGGGCAGACGCGACAGAAGCGGTCGATTTCGAAATTATCGAGCTGTTCTTCTTTGCCTATCGGGATTTCACCTCCGATCCGGACGTGATTCTCGAAAAGCGCGGCTTCGGGCGCGCCCATCATCGCGTCCTGCATTTCGTCGACCGAGAGCCCGGCATGACGGTTGCCGACCTGCTCGAGACGCTGCGGATCACCAAGCAGAGCCTTGCGCGCGTTCTCAAACAATTGATCGATTCAGGGTATATTCACCAAGTTGCCGGACCGGAGGATCGCAGGCAACGCAAGCTCTATACAACGAAGGAAGGCAAGACGCTCGCAAGGGCCTTGGCCGAGCCACAATCACGGCGCATCGCCGAGGCCATGGAAAAAACCGGTCCAGGCGCACGCGAACTGGTCAAGCGTTTCCTGGCCGGCATGAAGAATGCCGACGACAACTGACACCCGGCGTCATAGCCGGCCTATGCGAGATGACAGGGCCCACGATAGATGACAAAGACGATCAGGATCGACGATGATGCCGCCCATCTGCTGGTCGTGGATGACGACCGCCGGATTCGCGATCTTCTGAACCGCTACCTGATGGAAAAGGGATTTCGCGTCACCACCGCTGCGGATGCCGACGAAGCGCGCCGCAAGCTCGAAGGCATAGACTACGACCTGTTGATCGTCGATGTGATGATGCCCGGCGAGACCGGCATTTCGCTCACCCAGAGCCTGCGCAAGATCAAGACCGTGCCGGTGATCATGCTGACGGCACTTGCCGAATCCAATGCCCGCATCGAGGGCCTGGAGGCCGGCGCCGACGATTACCTGCCCAAGCCGTTCGACCCGCGCGAACTGGTGCTGCGCATCAACAACATCCTCAGGCGCAATGCGCCGGCAAAGGCGCCCAAGGTCGAACAGGTCATTTTCGGCCCCTTCACCTTCTCGGTGGTGCGCAAGGAACTGCGGCGCGGCGCCGACCATATCCGGCTGACCGACCGCGAACAGGAGATCATGATGCTGTTTTCGCAGCGCGCCGGCGAAACCATCCCGCGCCACGAACTGGTCAGCGACGAGGCCGAGGTTGGCGAACGGACCATCGACGTGCAGATCAACCGTCTGCGCCGCAAGATCGAGGACGACCCGTCAAATCCCGTCTGGCTGCAGACGGTCCGCGGCATCGGCTATCGGCTGAGCGTGGATTAGCCCCTATGACCATCCGGCAGGGTATCCATGGCGAGCTTTGACATCCTGCGGCGCTATCGCGCGCCAACCGGCGACACCCCCTGGAAGCGCGTCGTCCGCTGGCTGCGCCGGCGATTGCCGATGGGGCTCTATGCCCGCTCGCTGTTGATCGTCATCATCCCGATGGTCCTCTTGCAATCGGTCGTCGCCTTCGTCTTCATGGAGCGGCATTGGCAGCTGGTGACCCAAAGGCTCTCGGCGGCCGTTACCGGTGACATCGCCGCCGTCATCGATCTCATCGACGCGATGCCCGCCAGCGACTATTCCAACATCGTCCGCATTGCCCGCGACCGGTTGAACCTCAGTATTTCCATCGAGCCGGACGGCGATCTGCCGGCGCCGCGTCCAAAACCCTTTTTCGAGATCCTCGACCAGATCCTCAGCGAAGAGATATCCGACCAGATCCGCAAGCCTTTCTGGATCGACACGGTCGGCAATTCCGATCTCGTCGAGGTCCGCATCAAGCTCGATGACCAGCGCATCCTGCGCGTCTATGCACGCCGCAGCCAGGCCTATGCCTCCAACACCCATATTTTCATCGTCTGGATGGTCGGCGCGTCGCTGGTGCTTTTGGCGATTGCCATCCTGTTCCTGCGTGGGCAGATCCGGCCGATCCTGGCGCTTGCCAAGGCGGCGGAAAGTTTCGGCAAGGGCCAGAAGATCGACGACTTTTCGCCGCGCGGCGCCGAAGAGATCCGCCGCGCCGGCCTTGCCTTCATCCAGATGCGCGAGCGCATCGAGCGCCAGATCGAGCAGCGCACCGCCATGCTGACCGGTGTCAGCCATGACCTTCGAACCATCCTCACCCGCTTCAAACTGCAGCTGGCGCTTGCCGGCGACAGCGCCGATCTCGACAATCTCAACCAGGATGTCGCGGACATGCAGAGCATGCTCGAGGGCTATCTCGCCTTCGCGCGCGGCGAAGCGGAGGAAGATGTCGGGCAGCTGAAGCTCAGCGACCTCATGAACAGGCTAGCGCTTGAGGGCGAGCTGCATGACAAGGCGGTGACGACCTCGATCGAGGGCGACGACAATATCCGCGTCCGCCCCAATGCCTTTACCCGGCTGGTCGCCAACCTGGCGTCCAATGCCTACCGCTATGCCAATACCGTCCATATCGATGCCAAGCACAGCAGCAAATGGCTGACGATCACCGTCGACGACGATGGCCCCGGCATTCCCGAACGCTCGCGCGACGACGTCTTCAAGCCATTCTTCCGCCTCGACGAGGCCCGCAATCTCGACAGTTCGGGAACGGGCCTCGGCCTTGCGATCGCCCTCGACATCGCCAGAAGCCATGGCGGCAATGTCACGCTATCGGATAGCCCGATGGGCGGATTGCGGGCTATGGTCAGGGTGCCGGTCTGATCACCGCGAATACGTGCCGATCATCCCGCGCCGTGCGTTAAACCGGTGCCAGGCGTCGATGCGCCTGGGATGGCGCGCGCGCATCGCATCGAGCGGGGCGAGAAGCCGCCCTTCCCTTTGCCAGTGCGCATCGAAAATCTCGATGATGCGGCGGTTCGGCCAGGGCTTGTTGACGATCGACAGCAGGGCTGAAAAAGCCTCGTCCTCGCGGCCGGCGCCGAAACGGTGCGCGATGATGGCGTAGGCAAACGCCGTGGAGCGGCTCACGCCTGCGTGGCAATGGACGAGAATGCGGCTGTCTTTTTCCTCGATCGCCGGAAGGACGGTATCGAAGAACGCTGTGACCGCGTCCGGGAAATGGCTGGTTGCCAACGCATTTTCCTGATCGCGCAGCCGCACGACATGGTGCCTGGCACTGGTCATGCGCGGAACATGCTCCTCGGCCAGTTCCGGATCGAGCAGCGAAACGACATGCGAGGCCGACCAGTCTGTCGCAACCATAGCGGCGTCACGCAGGCAGGTGACGCGGACGAATTCACGAACGGCGCTGAGGTCCATCGCAGTATCCTTACTACAGCGCCGCGCGTCATTCATGACGCGCAAAGGTCGCTGTAGCACTTTAAATTTGCTGCATAATTTCTCCTTAAATCGATTCCGATTTAAGGAATTATGCAGTAGAAATTTCCTACAGGAGCCGCTTGCCGTTCGGCACCGGCTTGTCGGTGGCGGCAAGCACGATCGCGCCTGCCTCGTCCTCGAACCCCAATGTCAGCACTTCCGAGCGGACCGGGCCGATCTGGCGCGGCGGAAAATTGACGACGCCGAGCACCTGGCGGCCGATGAGGCTTTCCGGCGTGTAATGGGCGGTGATCTGCGCCGAGGATTTCTTGAGGCCGATCTCCGGCCCGAAATCGATGACGATCTTGATCGCCGGTTTGCGCGCCTCGGGAAAGGGCGCGGCCTCGACGATCGTGCCGGTCCGAATATCGACACGCTCGAAATCGGCATAGGCGATGGTCTCGGTCATGGAAAAAGTCCTGAATTAGTCTAACCGGCCAGTTCTTCGGCCCGCTTGCGGGCTGCGGCAATCGCCTTGTCGAACAGGGGCTGCATGCCGTCATCGGCCATGAGGATATTGAGGGCTGCCGCCGTGGTGCCGCCGGGAGACGTCACGTTCTGGCGCAGCCTGGAGGCGTCGTCGGGGGACTGGTGCAAGAGTTCGCCAGCCCCCGCGACGGTTTCCCGTGCAAGCCGCATGGCAAGGTCCGCCGGAAGACCGGCCTTGCGGCCAGCCTCTGCCATGCACTCGACGAGATAAAAGACATAGGCCGGGCCGCTGCCGGAGACGGCGGTGACCGCATCGATATCGGCTTCGGTTTCGACCCATTCGACCGGGCCGGAAACTTTCAAGAGATTATGGACAAGATCGCGCTGCGCGCTCGACACCTCGCCATTGGCAAAGGCGCCCGTGACGCCGCGGCCGATCATCGCCGGGGTATTCGGCATGGCCCGCACCATGGCTGCATCGCCGAGATGGGACTGCATGAAGGAAAGCGTCGTACCGGCGGCGACCGAAACAACCACCGTTTCAGGACCGACAAGCCCTTTCAGCGGCGGCAGCACCGCTGGCATCATCTGCGGCTTGACCGCAAGGAAGAGAACGCCGGCTTTCAAGCCGGCGGGTGCTGCCGTTTCATGACGCGCACCGCTGTCGGCAATCAGCTTGGCCATGGCAGCCGGCGGGCCGGGATCGATCACCAGGAGATCCGCACCCGAGATACCGCTTTTCAACCAACCGGCGAGCATCGCACCGCCCATATTACCTGCACCGATCAGAACGATCGGACCCGACGCATGCACAACCATGGTCATGCCTCCCCAACGGTTTCGAACATCACGGCCTCGACGGCACTCTGCGCATCGATACCGGACCAGACGACGAACTGGAAGGCCTGAAAATAGGATTCGCAGGCTTCAAGCGCGCTGGAAAGCAGCACCTCGACCTGCTGGTTGGTCGGCTCGGCGCCGCCGGCAAGCAGCAGCGACTGGCGGAAGATCACAACGTCTTCCTGACGCCAGAGATCGAAATGGCCCATCAGCACCTGGCCGTTAATATGGGAGAGCAGCCGGATCACCTCGTTGACGCGGCTTTCGGGAACCTTGATGTCGAAGGCGCAGGCGAGATGCAGCGCCTCGAATTCCTCCATCCAGGAGAAGGAGACGTGGTAATCGGTCCACTTCCCCTCGACCGTCATGGCGATTTCATCCTCGCCCGAGCGCTCGAAGCACCAATCATTGTTGGCCGCGACGAACTCGATCATATCGACCGGGTTCGATTGACGCTCAAGTTCCAGTTCCATCAGGCTCATGCATCACCCCAAAAGTCCTGGTGCAGACATGCGCCATCATGTTCACACACGATGGGCTGCAAACTCAAACACCAGAAACAAACACTTATGATTACCGGAAACACGACCATCCTGACTGACATACCCTGCCTGGAGCTTGCGTGATCCGTTTCGAATCATCATTTAAAATCAGTGTATAATGACGGAGTCCGCATGAAAGCCCCCTGCGTCAAAAATAGCGCCGGCGGTTGTGGATAGGCTCTCTCAAATTGATTCAGCGCCCGTTCTTAAACGACTCTGCCATAAGCGTTTTTCGGCAGTGTCCACAGGGTAAAAGATTTATGAAAAACGCGCCTTGGGCGGCCTTGAAAAAGAGCACCTGTGTAGCGTCCCGGGACACGTGCTCCATAAACCGGTCAAAGCCGGTGGCGCATCGAGCGCCACCGGCTCGAATCTCTTCATTTGCCAGCGTCGGAAAGGCGCGCTTCAAGTGCGGCGATGCGGGCCAGAAGCACGTCGTTTTCCTCGCGCGCCTTCAGCGCCATTTCCCTGACGGCCTCGAATTCCTCGCGCTTGACGATATCCATGGAATTCAACAGCCGCTCGCCCTGCGCACGAAAAACCGTTTCCATTTCCTTGCGCACGCCCTGAGCGGCACCCGCCGCGTCCGTCATCAACTTGGCAAAATCATCCAGAATGCGGTTTGCACCTGTGCTCATCGTCTCGATCTCCGGTCCCTACTGCGACAGCGGCCTTCGCGCGTCATGAATGACGCGCGGCGCTGTAGCGTGATTGCCCGCCATCGCGGGCTTGACAGAGGAGGTAGGAGCACATGCGGGCCGATGCAAGGAAAAATACCGGTGATGACCGGCTTTCCTGCGAACGCCTTGCCTTGACCCTGCCTTGCCGCAGGGCCATGTTCCGGCAAACAACGGACCGGAATGAAGCAAGACCTTGGAAACAATAGCGACACTCTTCTCGATCATGCCTTTTCCGGAAATCGATCCGGTGCTCATTTCCATTGGTCCCCTGCAGATCCACTGGTACGGCCTGGCCTACGTGGCAGGCATCCTGATCGGCTGGCAATATGCCCGCCGCCTGGTCCGCAACACCGCGCTGTGGGCCAACGGAACGCCAGCTGCGACCGAGGCACAGCTTGACGACTTCCTGCTGTGGGTCGCGGCCGGCATCGTCGGTGGCGGCCGTATCGGCTATATCCTGTTCTACGATCTTCAAAGCGTGCTTGCCAACCCGGTCCGGGCGGTGGAAATCTGGAATGGCGGCATGTCCTTCCATGGCGGGCTGATCGGCACGATGATTGCCATGATCCTGTTTGCCAGGCGCAACAAGATCGCCATCTGGAGCCTGTTCGATATCGTTGCAGCCGTCGTGCCGATCGGGCTCTTCTTCGGCCGTGTCGCCAATTTCATCAATGCCGAACTCTGGGGGCGGTTGTCTTCGGCGCCCTGGGCCGTCGTCTTTCCGACCGGCGGCCCTTTTGCCCGTCACCCGAGCCAGCTTTACGAGGCGGCACTTGAAGGCCTCGTCTTACTGAGTGTCCTTGCGGTGCTGATCTACTATCGCAAGGCTCTGAAGGCCCCGGGCCTCGTCTGCGGGGTGTTCGTGACCGGCTACGGCCTGGCGCGCATCTTCGTCGAATTCTTCCGCGAGCCGGATGCGCAGCTCGGCTATCTGCTGGGCGGCTGGCTGACCATGGGCATGCTCTTGTCGGTGCCGATGGTGCTGATCGGCCTCTGGGCGATCCTGCGGGCACGCCGCGCCAGCGTCGCCACGGCATGATGGGGTTTTCATGACGACGCCGCTTGCAGAAAAGATCAAGGCCATCATCCTCGCCAACGGCCCGATCAGCGTCACCGACTATTTTTCGCTCTGCCTTGCCGATCCGGAACATGGCTACTACAGGACGCGCGAACCCTTCGGCCAGTCCGGCGACTTCATCACGGCGCCGGAGATCAGCCAGCTTTTCGGCGAGATGATCGGCATATTCCTGGTCCAGGCCTGGCACCGCCACGGTGAACCCGTACCCGTCCATATCGCCGAGATCGGCCCCGGCCGCGGCACGATGATGGCGGATATCCTGCGCGTGGTCCGCAAACTTTCTCCCGCCCTGTATGATGCAGCCGATGTGCATCTCGTCGAAACCAGCGAGCGGTTGCAGAAGGTCCAGCAACAGACGCTCGTCGCTCACGAATTCAAAATGACGTGGCACGAGAGCTTCGATACCTTGCCGGCCGGCTTCCTGCTTCTGGCCGCCAACGAACTGTTCGACGCCATCCCCATCCGCCAGTTCATCAAGACGGCGCATGGGTTCAAGGAGCGCCTTGTCGGCCTTGATGCAGCCGGGGAACTTACGTTTGCCGCCGGCGTCGCCGGCATCGATCCGGACCTGCTGCCGCCTGCCGCCCATTCGGCTCCCCTGGGAACGGCGTTCGAGACCGCCCCTGCCCGCGACGCGGTGATGGCGACACTCAGCGAGCGCATCCGGACACATGGCGGTACAGCCGTGATCATCGATTACGGCCATATGGCAACGGGTCTCGGCGACACCCTGCAGGCGGTCCACGGCCATCAGTTCGACCCGCCGCTTGCCCATCCCGGACAAGCCGACATCACCAGCCATGTCGATTTCGAGCAGCTTGCCCGGCGGGCGGTGACCGAGGGCCTGCAGATCAACGGGCTGACCTATCAGGGCGACTTTTTGCTGGCGCTCGGGCTTGCCGAACGCGCCGCAGCGCTTGGCCGTGACAAGGACGTCAGTACCCAGGAAAACATCCGCGCGGACGCCGAACGGCTGGCAGGCGCCGGCGAAGGGAAAATGGGCGAATTGTTCAAAGTTCTTGTCGTCAGCAGCCCGAATGTGGCCCTCGTCCCCTTCCAGAAATAGTCACTGCCAAGACGCAGCGGCAACGCCGGCTGTCGTTTCGATGGATTGACACAGGCCGTCCCTTAAGGCCAACATCCGGCCAAATCGCCCGGGTTGACCCAGGTGGGACGCCCGGAAACCCCACGCATCGCAGCATACCGAAAGGGCAAAACCACCGATGAAGGATGATGCCTTGCCCTTGCCTGTTCAGAGCCCGCTTCTATCGACACGAACCGGAAACACTGTGAAGCACGGTTACTTCACGCGTGCAGGCGGCGTTTCGGAAGGAATTTATCGGGGCCTCAATGTCGGCCTCGGTTCCAATGACGAGCGCTCCCGCGTCGAGGAGAACCGTGCCCGGGTCAGCGCGTGGTTCGGCGCCGAACCCCACAGGCTGGCGACCGTGCATCAGATCCATTCGCCGGACGCCGTCATAGTCGACGGTAGCTACAACGGAACGCGGGCGCCGGCCGATGCGCTGGTGACCGCGACGCCGGGCCTCGTGATCGGTGTGCTCTCGGCCGATTGCGGCCCGGTTCTTTTCGCCGATGCCGAGGCAGGCGTGGTCGGGGCGGCGCATGCCGGCTGGAAAGGCGCGCTCACCGGCGTGCTGGAAAGCACGATCGAGGCGATGATCTCGCTCGGCGCCCGCCGCGAGCATATCGTCGCCAGTCTTGGCCCCTCGATCAGCCGCCGGAACTACGAGGTCGGTTCGGAATTCATCGAGCGGTTCCTGGAAAAGGATACCGGCTATCGCGTATTCTTTACACCTTCGCCCCGCGATGGCCATGCCATGTTCGACCTGCCTGCGCTGACGCTCAAACGGCTGACCGAGGCCGGCGTCACGGCGGAAAATCTCGATCTTTGCACCTATGCGGACGAGGAGCGTTTTTTCTCCTATCGCCGGACGACCCATCGCAGCGAGCCGGATTATGGCCGGCAAATTTCTGCAATATCCATTCGGGAGGCATGACATGGCACTGCATTTTACGCAGGACGAATTTTCGGCGCGGCTGGAACGGCTGACGGCCAGGATGAAGGAAGAAAAGCTGGCTGCCATGCTGCTGTTTGCGCAGGAAAGCATGTACTGGCTGACCGGTTACGATACGTTCGGCTACTGCTTCTTCCAGACGCTGGTGGTGAAGGCCGACGGCTCGATGGTGCTTTTGACCCGCTCTGCCGATCTGCGCCAAGCGAAACATACCTCCAATATCGAGCGCGTCGAGGTCTGGGTCGACCGGGTCAACGCCGATCCGACGATGGACCTGAAAAACCTCTTGAGCGATCTCGACCTGCTCGGCATGCGCATCGGCATCGAATACGACACTCATGGCATGACCGGCCGCATGGCCCGTCTGCTCGATCAGCAGCTGACGAGTTTCGGCGAACTGGTCGATGCCTCGCTGCTGGTCAGCCGCCTGCGCCTGGTCAAGAGCCCGGCTGAGATCGCCTATGTCGAAAAAGCCGCAAGTCTTGCCGACGACGCGCTGGACGCCGCCATTCCGCTCATTCATGCCGGCGGCAGCGAAGCCGCCATTCTGGCTGCGATGCAAGGGGCGGTCTTTGCCGGTGGCGGCGACTATCCGGCCAACGAATTCATCATCGGCTCCGGCGCCGATGCGCTGCTGTGCCGCTATAAGGCCGGCCGCCGCACGCTGGACGCGCAGGACCAGTTGACGCTGGAATGGGCGGGTGTCAGCGCCCATTACCACGCCGCCATGATGCGCACTGTCGTCATTGGCGAGCCGACCAACCGCCACCGCGAACTCTACAGTGCCTGCCGCGACACCATCCAGGCAATCGAAATGGTTCTTCGCCCCGGCAACACCTTCGGTACCGTCTTCGACGTTCACTCCAGGATCATGGACGAACGCGGCCTGACCCGGCACCGGCTGAACGCCTGCGGCTACTCGCTCGGCGCCCGCTTCTCGCCGTCCTGGATGGAACACCAGATGTTCCACATGGGCAATCCGCAGGAGATCGAGCCCGACATGTCGCTCTTCGTCCATATGATCATCATGGACAGTGACAGCGGCACGGCAATGTCGCTCGGCCAGACCTACCTGACCACGCAAGGCGCGCCGAAGGCATTGTCGCGCTATGGACTGGACTTCATCTCTGCTTAGGAAAGTTGAACTATCGTCCTCGTAGCGGCGGAAGAAGGTGGGGGCCTTCAAGCATTCCGTCACCAAGGAACCGGACGGTAGGACAATGCACAAGCTGATCACGCTTCTTGCGAGCCTTGGAATGGTTGCTGCTCTGACGGGCTGCAACAGCATGGACGACCTGACCCCGCAAGTCGATGTCGGCGCCGGCACGTTCCGCTCCCCGCCGGTCAACCAGTCCGATCTCGACTCCATGCAGACGGTTGACGTCATGCCTCAGCCGTCAGCGCCGGTGCAAAGCGCACAACTCGCCTCGCCGGAAGAAGAAGGTTTTTCGCAAGGTCCAAGCGGCACGACGATGGCGCAGGGCGATTCCGACTATACCGATCCGGCCGGATCGCTGGATGCGCAGGCCAGCCGTCTGGCGGAAGGCCAGGTTCCGGCACAGGAGCAACAGATCACGCGCCGGCCCGTTGCTGCCGAACCGGCTGAAGCAGCATTAAACAACGATGCCACGCCGAACGAGCAGCCCGCCGAACCGATCCGGCAAATCGCCGAGCAGGAGCCGCAAGAAAAGCCGCCACAGAAGGCTGCAGCCATCGCACCTGCGGCAGCGGCCGGCACGATTCGCTTCCTGCCGATCATCGGCGCGCCGGTCGAAGCTGTCACGCCGCTCTCCAAGCAGCTGGGCAACGAAGCCCGTTCGCACGGCCTGACGATCAAGGCCGCATCCGACACCAGCAGCCAGCACATCCTGAAGGGATATTTCTCGGCGCTGAACGACGGCGGCAAGACGACGGTGGTCTATGTCTGGGATGTGCTTGATGGCACCGGCAACCGGCTGCACCGCATTCAGGGACAGGACACAGTGAACGCCACCGCCGCCAATCTCTGGTCTGTCGTGCCGCCGCAGACGATGCAGGCGATCGCCACCAGGACGATCAGCGAATATCTGAGCTGGCGCGCCAGCAACGCCGGTTAGAGCCTCGTACAGGGCGGAGAATCCGCTGCTTTGAGGCTAAAAATCATCACTTCGGCACGCTGATGCTAATCTTTTTGGGATAAACTACGCTGCAACGCGGCAATCCCTCTTGCATTCAAAGTCAAGGACGTTATGAAGCGCGCATAAGCTTGGGACGATCGAGACCCCGGCTGGCTTACGGAATTTGCGCGGACGAAAGACCCGCGCCAGCACAGGCGGACCATCGATGAAGGTTTTCGCAGGCAACTCGAACCGGCTCCTGGCCGAAGCGATCTGCAATTATCTCAACCTGCCCCTGGGCAAAGCAACCGTCAGACGGTTTGCCGACCAGGAAATTTTCGTGGAAATACAGGAAAACGTGCGCGGCGAGGACGTCTTTGTCGTCCAGTCGACATCGTTTCCGACCAATGACCACCTGATGGAACTGCTGATCATGATCGACGCCATGCGCCGCTCGTCAGCACGCCGCATCACCGCCGTCATTCCGTATTTCGGCTATGCCCGCCAGGACCGCAAACCCGGCCCGCGCACACCGATCTCGGCCAAGCTGGTCGCCAACCTGATCACCGAGGCCGGTGCCGACCGCGTTCTGACGCTCGACCTGCATGCCGGACAGATCCAGGGCTTCTTCGACATTCCCACCGACAACCTCTACGCCGTGCCGATCCTGTCGCGCGACGTCAAGGAAAACTACGATCTGAAAAACGTTATGGTCGTCTCGCCTGACGTCGGCGGCGTGGTGCGCGCCCGCGCGCTTGCCAAGCGTCTCGACTGCCAGCTGGCGATCGTCGACAAGCGCCGTGAACGCGCCGGCGAGTCCGAAGTCATGAACGTTATCGGTGATGTCACCGGCAAGGACTGTCTGCTGATCGACGACATCGTCGATTCCGGCGGCACGCTCTGCAATGCGGCGGAAGCTCTTTTGAAGAACGGCGCGACCAGCGTGACGGCCTACATCACCCACGGCGTCCTGTCCGGCGGTGCGGTCGCCCGTGTTACCTCGTCGAAGCTGAAGGAACTGGTGATCACCGACTCGATCCAGCCGACAACGGCAGTCCAGTCGGCGCACAACATCCGCGTCATCTCGACCGCCAGCCTGATCGGCGAAGCAATCAACCGCACCAGCCAGGAAGAATCGGTTTCCAGCCTGTTCGATTGATCCCATCAATCATCCACGCGGCACTGGCTGGCGCTGACATGCTGCATATTTAAGTGCTTGAGCGACCTTTGCGCGTCATGAGTGACGCGCGGCGCTGTAGACCGGCACGCCGCCAATCTCGGCATAGCCCTGTTCAATTGACCGCGAGCTTTTTCATCTTGCGATAGAGTGTCGCCCTGCTGATCCCCAAAGTATCGGCAGCCAGAGAAACATTGCCATTGGCCCGCGATAGCACACGCCGGAGGGCGGCACGCTCTGCGACCACCAGATCCTCACCCTGCCCGGCTGGCGCCTCGTTCAGCAGGTCGGCAGCCGGAACGCCGCTGGCAATGCGCCGGTCATCGAGGTTGAGCTTGAGGCGGGCGGCGCGGGTGGCGCCGAGCACGAGATCGTCGCGGTCGATGGCGAGCAGTGCGGGGCTGGTCTTGCCATCGGCCGGTACCAAAAGGATGCGCGCGCCGCTGAAGGCACGGTGGAACAGATTGGTCTCGATCCGAGCAGCGGCATCGCGCACCGCCTGCGACAGAAGCAGCACGGCGATTTCGCCGGCATCATCGCGGCAGGTCGAGATATCGATCGCGGCGGCAATCCGCCCGCGGTGATCGCGGATGAGCGCGGTCACGCAGGAGAGCCCCGTGTTGCAGCTCAAAAAATGCTGGTCGCGCTGAATGACGACGGCGCGCTCGTCGGCGAGCGCCGTGCCGATGCCGTTGGTGCCGACGCTCGCCTCGCTCCACACCGTGCCCGACCAGAGGCCCAGCCCGCGAAAATCATGGTCGTCACCAGGCGCGCCCCGGCGTTCGAGCGCGATGCCGTTCTGATCGGTCAAAAGCAGGCAGCAGCCGGCCTTGCCGACCGTTGAAAACAACCGGTCGAGCTCGCCCTGCGCTTCCTCGATCAGATGCCCGGATTTTTCACGGGCAGTGCGGAACTCCTGTGCGGAGAGCCGAAGGGGAGAGCGGGCCTCGTCTGGAGATAGACCATGCACCGTCAGGCAGCGGCGCCAGGAAGCAGCCACCGGAGAGCTGGCGGCGGCTGATGCATGATGCGCGATTGCGTGCACGTGATCGGAATGGTTCACCGGCTTTTCTCCCCCGAAAGTTGACTCGGACAGGCACCTATATAGGTTTATTCGCAATGGAACGTCCAGCCGGACAAAGGTCAAAGACAAACGGTAAAATCCGGTTTTGCTTCCAGCATGCTGGCTTGGTATTGCACGATTATGACGATGTGATACGCCAGATTTGCCTCAAGACACCTCCCCCGCAACATGGTTTCCATACAATGGTTCGTGACTTTTCCCTTCAGAGCCTGTTCATGGGCCTGCTCACTGCCTTTGTTGGTTTTGCGAGCTCCTTTGCCGTTGTCCTGCACGGGCTGACCGGCGTTGGTGCGACAGAAGCACAGGCGGCGTCCGGGCTGATGGCGCTGTCGGTGTCGATGGGCGTGTGCGCGATCGTGCTCAGCATGGCGACCCGGCTGCCGGTCAGCATTGCCTGGTCGACGCCGGGCGCAGCACTTTTGGCAAGCTCGGGCGCTGTGGCCGGCGGGTTCAACACGGCAGTCGGCGGCTTCCTGATCTGCGGTGCTTTGATCATCGTTGCCGGTCTGTGGAAACCACTCGGCCGCGCCGTGGCGGCTATCCCGGCTGCCTTGGCCAATGCAATGCTCGCCGGCGTGCTGATCGGGCTCTGCTTTGCGCCGGTCAAGGCGATTGCCTTCAATCCGCTGTTCGGCCTGCCCATCGTGCTCGCCTGGGTCGTGGTCGGCAGCGTCAATCGCCTGTTTGCCGTCCCGGCAGCGCTTCTTGCCTTCATTGCGGTGCTTGCGTTCGGTGTCGATATGCCCGCCGATGCCGTGGCGCGGATTTCAGCGACCCTGGTTCCGCATGTCGAATGGGTCCGTCCGGTCTTTTCCGTCGCCGGTCTCGTCAGCATTGCGCTGCCGCTGTTCATCGTCACGATGGCATCGCAGAATATTCCGGGCATCGCAGTGTTGAAGGTCAACGGCTATGAGCCGCAGCCCGGCCCATTGTTTGCAACAACCGGTGTCTTCTCGATCCTGAGCGCGCCGTTCGGCGGCCATGCGGTCAATCTGGCGGCAATCACCGCGGCCATGTGTGCCGGCGCGGACGCCCATCGCGATCCGGCCCGGCGCTACTGGTCGGCGATTGTCGCCGGCGCCGGATACATCGTCTTCGGTCTGCTGGCAGCGGCCGTGACGGCCTTTGTCAACCTCGCCCCGCCGATCCTCATTCAGGCAGTTGCGGGCCTTGCTTTGATCAGCGCGTTTGCAGGCTCGGCCATGGCAGCGTTCAAGGAACAGGACAGCCGGGAAGCGGCAGCGGTCACCTTTCTGGTGACTGCGTCTGGCGTGAGTTTCGCGGGAATATCAGGCGCCTTCTGGGGGCTGATGGCCGGAGGCCTGATGCTCGCGCTTGCCCGGTTCACCCGGTCGCGGGGACGCTGAGACATAACCTCACGCGACGGCGGAACGCATGTGGACAATTTCCGGCTCTGCGGTTTCGGTCTGGCCAACGGGCAGTTCACCACGCGGCCTGTTCACGAGATGGCTGATTTCGCCCAACGGCATTGGCCTGCCGAACAGATAACCCTGCACCAGCGGGCAGCCTTCGTTCAGCAGGAAGTCCATATGCTCTTCGCGTTCCACGCCTTCGGCCAGCACCGGAATGCCGAGGCTGTCGGCAAGGATGATGGTCGAGCGCACGATCGCCGCCGACTGGCGGTTCGTCGTCACGCCATCGATGAACGCACGATCGATCTTGATCTTGTCGAACGGAAAGTTCTGCAAGGTCGTAAGAGAGGAATAGCCCGTACCGTAGTCGTCCATGGCGATCTTGACGCCCAGTTGCTTCAGCTGCCGGATGATGCGCAGCGCGTTCTGCTGGTCGGCTATGATGCCGGATTCGGTGATTTCCAGCTCCAGCCGCGAGGGTTGGAGACCCGTTTCCTGAAGAATCTCGTGCACCCGCGCCGCAAGGTTGACATTGGCAAGCTGGCCCGGCGCGACATTGACCGCGATCTTCAGCGGGTTCTTCCAGCATGCCGCCTGCTGACAGGCCGTGCGCAGGACCCAATCCCCCAGTTCGTGTATGAAGCCGTTCCGGTCAGCGATCGGAATGAATTCCGCCGGCGGCACCATGCCCCGGACGGGGTGATGCCAGCGCAGCAGAACCTCAAAGCCGATGACCTCACGGGTCTGTGAATTGTTCTGGTACTGGTAGTAAAGCTCGAATTCGTTGCGCTCGATGCCCTGGCGCATATCCATCGCAAGCGCGCTGCGGTCCCGGGCCGCATCGTCCATCTCCGGCTCATAGTGGCAGATGGCATTGGAGCCGACAGCCTTGGCGCGATACATGGCAAGATCCGCATGCGCCAGAAGCTCCTGCGGGAAGCGCGCGTCATCGGGATACCGGGAAATGCCCACACTGGTGCCGACGAGCAGGTTTTTTCCCTCCCACTCGATAGGACTGGTGATCGCGGCGATCAGCCGCGATGCGAAAGCCGAAGCGTTGTGGTCGATCGAGAGGTTACTTGTCAGGGCGACGAATTCGTCGCCGCCCATGCGCGCGATGAACTCTCCCTCATCCAGCACCTCTGACATGCGCTCGGCGACGCCGCGCAGGACCGCATCGCCCGCCGCATGGCCATGCACGTCGTTGACATCCTTGAAGCGGTCGAGATCGAAGGACAGGACGGCAATTGCCGCATTATCGGCCTTCTGGCGGCGAATGACGGTGTGCAGGTGCTCTCCGAGAGCGACCCGATTGGGCAATCCCGTCAGCGGATCATGCAGTGACAGATGTCGGAACCGTTCCGCCGCCCCGCGCGTGGAATGCAGATCGATGGCATAGGTCGATGCGCCAAGCGCCATCATCACCCCGATAATAACGACCATGACGGTCAGCAGGCTATCGGGGATCACATCGGCCGACGGAACGATCAGCGGATCGGGGACGATCGTGATCGCGCTCATCCCGGTAAAATGCATCGTGGTAATCGCCAGGACCAGGGCGAGAATACCGCAATAGTGGCGGAGCCGCGTACCCGGCCGTGCAATCAGGCTCATAGCGGCCGCGCCAAAGCCGATGCCAAGGAATACAGAAGCCGCGTAGTAGCCGGAATCCCATTCCAGCCGGCCGGCGATCTGGTAACCGGCCATACCCGTATAGTGCATGATGGCAATACCTGCCCCGACAATGCCGCCACCGAGTTCGATGAAAAAGCTGGGCTTGCCTGCCGCGGTGACGAGAAATCCCAAAATGGTGACGCCGATAGCAGCTGCCAGCGACGCCATCGTCAGCGTCGGCTCATAGGCATGTGGCAACGGTGAATTGAAACTCAGCATGGCAATGAAATGCGTCATCCAGATCGTCGATCCACCGACAACGCCGCTCGTGAACAGCCAGTTCAGCTGCTGCATGCCAGTACTGCGCTGGACGCGAGCGTAGAGCCGGACGGCAAGGACCGAACCCAGGATGCAAACGAGAGTTGCGAGCGCGAGAAGCCCGTAACTATGGTCCATGGCGATACAGGAAAGAACCTTAAGCATTGACACCGCCCGCATTGATACGCAAGGCATCGTTTCATACAACCACTAATAATAATTAAATGACATTATTCTAATTCTCCTAGACCGTCAGCGTCTCCGGAAATCGAATGCTCATTGACGAGGCAAGCCCGGAAACATGCGTTCTTCGGTGCTGCGGCTCCTACACCGCAGCGCAGGCTCTACCTTTCAAATCCATGGGATACAACCTTTACGAGCTGGTGCGACGGGGCTTTGCCTGGGCCGGCGGTGACGCCTAACCACAGTTGCCGCGGGCGTGGTGCCCCGGCAGCCTCATGTCCGCCCGCGTCCAGTTCAACGGACGCGGCGGCATCGAAGGCAGGTCATGCGGCAACCGCGCGGTCCCCGCCCGTTCCGGACACTGCTGCGGTCTTCGGATGCTCAGCAGTTGCCGCATTGACAACATGCGCGATTTCGCTGAGCGGCATCGGCTTCCCAAACAGGTATCCCTGCACCTGCAGGCAGCCTTCGCTGCGCAGGAAATCCATGTGTTCCTCGTTCTCCACCCCTTCCGCCAGTACGGGAATATCGAGGCTCTGGGCGAGAATGATGGTCGAGCGCACGATCGCCGCCGACTGACGGTTGCTGGTCACGCCGTCGATGAAGGCGCGGTCGATCTTGATCTTGTCGAACGGAAAGTTCTGCAGGGTCGAGAGAGACGAATAGCCCGTTCCGTAGTCGTCCATGGCGATCTTGACGCCGAGCTGCTTCAGCTGCCGGATGATGTGAAGCGCGTGCTGCTGGTCGGCGATAATGCCCGATTCGGTGATTTCCAGTTCGAGGCGGGCGGCGTCGAGACCGGTCAGCATGAGGATTTCGCTCACACGGTTCGGGAAATTCGTGTCGGCGAGCTGGGCCGGCGCGACGTTGACCGCGATCTTGATCGGGTTTTCCCAGGACGCCGCCTGCTGGCAGGCCGTCAGCAGGACCCAGTCGCCGAGTTCGTGAATGAAGCCGTTTTTCTCGGCAATCGGAATGAACTCTGCCGGCGGAACCATGCCGCGCAGCGGATGATGCCAGCGCAAAAGAACCTCGAAACCGATGACGTCGCGGGTCAGCGAGTTGTTCTGGTACTGATAGTAAAGCTCGAACTCGTTACGTTCGAGCCCCTGGCGCATATCCATGGCAAGAATGCTGCGACTTCTGGCGGCGTCGTCCATCGACGGCTCGTAGAGCCGGATGGAATTCGATCCGGCTGCCTTGGCACGGTACATGGCCAGATCCGCCTGCGCCAAAAGCTCTTCTGGCGTGCGTGCGTCAACGGGAAAGAGCGAGATACCGACGCTGGTGCCGACCAGGAGCGTCTTGCCCTGCCACTCGACAGGCTTGCCGATCTCGGCGATCAGCCGCGAAGCAAAGGCCTTTGCTTCGTTTCTCATGAAGAAATTCGAGGTCAGCGCGACGAACTCATCGCCGCCCACCCGCGCAATATATTCCCCCTCGCCCAGAACCTGCGTCATCCTCTCGGCGATCGTACGCAGGACCGCGTCACCGGCCGCATGCCCGTGGACATCGTTCACATCCTTGAAGCGGTCCAGATCGAAGGAGAGAACCGCGACCCGCGCGGTATCGTCCTTCTGGAAGCGGATGATCTCGTCAAGGTGTTCGCCAAAGGCAACCCGGTTGGGCAGCGCCGTCAACGGATCGTGAAGCGAGAGATGCCGGAAGCGTTCGGCAGCCAGATGACTGGAATGCAGATCGATCACATAGGTCGATGCTCCAAGTCCCAGCATCAGGCACATCATTGCCATAACCATGATGGTCAGCAGATTGTCCGGAATAAGAGCTGCAGACGGGGTGATCATCGGGTCGGGAGTGATGGTGACGGCCGCCATGCCCGTGAAGTGCATGCTGACGATTGCCAGAATGAAGCCAAGCACACCACCATATTTGCAGAAGCGCGTTACCGGACGCGCGATCCGGCTGGTAGCAACGGCACCAAAGAACACACCAAGAAGGATCGAGGCGGCGTAGTAGGTAAAATCCCATTCCATGCGGCCGGCAACCTGATAGGCCATCATGCCCATATAATGCATGATGGCGATGCCAGCACCGGCGATCGCACCACCGAGCTCGATGGTCGGGCCGGTCTTGCGCATGGTCGTGACGGCAAAGCCGAGTACCGTTATGCCGATTGCAGCCCCCAGCGACGCCATGGTCAAGATTGGTTCGTAAGCGTGCTCCAATGAGGATTTGAAGCTCAGCATGGCGATGAAGTGTGTTGTCCAGATGGTGGACCCGCCGATGACCCCGCCCATGAACAGCCAGTTCAGCTTCTGCACGCCTACGGAGCGCCTGACACGGGCATAGAGCCGCATGGTCAGGACCGAACCGAGTATGCAGACGAGAGTTGCAAGCGCCAGCAGACCATAGTCATGGTCTATTGCGATGCAGGAAAGAATCTTGAGCATGGGACACCTGTTTTAAAATCGGGGGCAATGTGCCATGCAAGGACTAAGAGAGATTAACACGCCCCAGAGATGATCATTTGACGGTTATCAAGCCCTGAACGGTATCGCGCCTGACGTGTAGCCAAAATTGCAACGCTACTTTCGAGGGGTTTTCCGGGAAAGCCGGGCTTTGCTTGCAATTGCGGGCGTTCTCGGCTATGGACGCGCGTCCGCGCAGACACCCTTGGAGGCAAACGCGGATGAGGCGGTCAAACGTCTCGGTTCATTCTGTCTTTATAGAGAGGCGGATGAGCTCTCCAAAAACACCAGAAAGGTACGACCATGAGCCACGCATCCTACGAGCTCAAGGCCGAAACGCGCGAACGGGTTGGTAAGGGGTCCTCCCGTGAACTTCGCCGCAACGGTCTTATTCCTGCAGTCATCTATGGTGACAAGCAGGCTCCGATTTCCATCGCCCTCTCCACGAAGGAAGTCACCCAGAAGATTCACGCCGGTGGTTTCATGACCACCATCGCCACGATCGACGTTGGCGGCGAGAAGATCCGCGTCCTGCCGAAGGACTACCAGCTGGATCCGGTCCGTGACTTCACCATGCATGTCGACTTCCTTCGCGTTTCGAAGGACAGCGTCGTCACCGTTGAAGTTCCGGTTCACTTCGTCAACGAAGAGAAGTCCCCGGGCCTGAAGATCGGCGGCGTTCTGAACATCGTTCGCCACGAAGTCGAACTGGTTGTTCCGGCCGACGATATCCCGGAATTCCTGACGGCCGACCTGTCCGGCCTGAAGATCGGCGACAGCGTCCACATCTCGAACATCAAGCTGCCGAAGAACGCGACACCGGTTATCGCCGACCGCGACTTCACCATTGCGACCATCGCGCAGCCGGCTGGCGGCACGACGGAACAAGAAGAAGCAGTATCCGAGTAAAAATTCCGGCCTGACGGCCTGGATTGCGAACCCGCCTCCCCCTACGTGAGGCGGGTTTTTATTGCGAGTCATGGTGCATTTCCAGCCTTCCAGGACAGCCGCCATGTCAGCTTTTGCTCAAACGTTTCAGCAACATTTAAGATTTTCGTGATGTGTTGTCGCTGGGGGATTATCCGGCTTCAGTGTACGAGAATCCTAATGGGACGTCAGATTGGTAACGCGACCGGGTGCATCCGATGATGCACTCTGTCGAAAATCGTTTTATTGCGATTGTTTGCGGTGCGATGCTTATTTTCATCGCCCCTCTCATCGTGTTGTTTCTGACCCTGTCGTCAGAGCGTGTCGCCCGTGAGAACCTGCAGAACACGCAGATTCTCATGGAAGCCGGCGCGAAGGCGCTTGGAAAACCGCTATGGGATTTCGATACCGACGCCGTTGAACAGATCGCCAAATCGCTGATTGCCGATGCCGACATCATGTCCGTTCAGGTCAAGGACAGCTCGAACTCGATATCGCTCAAGCTCCCTGCCGGCCCGGTGGATACCAGCGCGCAGCACAGGATTCTCGCCAAAGAGATCCTCTACGACTCGCAGGACGGGCAAAAAGCTGTCGGCACCGTCGAGATATTGGTCTCAACCCCCCGTCTCCTTTCGCGTTTCAGCAAGGATGAATTGAGCATCCTCTGCATCCTGATCGTGGCCGTCGGCATTGTCTTTGCCTCCGCCATCATCGGCAACCGCCTGACAGTGGTCCGGCCGCTGATGCGCCTGACGGCTGCCATCGAGGCGACGCGCCGGTTGGGCTCACGGCATCATGTCGACTGGACCTCCGACGATGAGATGGGCACGCTTGCCCACAACTTCAACGAAATGCAGAGCAAGCTGGAGCGCGAAGAGACCGAGTTGAAACGCGCGCACGCCAGCGCGACGGATATCTACAACCTCACGCCATCCATGCTGTTTTCGCTTGACCCTGCCAATTGCATCACCGCGGTCAGCGACTATTGGCTGATGGCCACCGGCTACGGCCGCGACGAGGCGATCGGCCGTGTCTTTACCGATTTCGTCGATGAGCACTGGCACGAAACCTACCGCGCACGCCGCCGCAACGGCAACACCACGCATGCCAATATCTGCGAAGTCACGGTGCCGTTCATCAAGGCGAACGGTGAAACCATGACCGTGCTGATCCTGGAGATGAAGAGCGCCACCAGCGGCGAGCGCGGCGGTCTTTCCCTGTCCGTCATGACCGACGTCACGGAACTGAAGCAGGCCGAAAGCCGCAACCACGCCCAGGCGATCACCGACCACCTGACGGGTCTTCTCAACCGGCAGGGCTTCGAGGCGGCGCTGGACGAAGCCATCCGCCACGCCGATGAGAACGCCATGCAACTGGCCTGCATCTTCATCGACCTCGACCGCTTCAAATGGATCAACGACAATTTCGGCCACGCGGCCGGCGACGAGGTGTTACGCCAGGTCGTTGCCCGTGTCCGCACCACGCTTCGCCCCGACGATACGCTGTCGCGGCTTGGCGGCGATGAGTTTGCCATCCTTGTCAGCGCCGAGGACGTTAGCGCCTTGGCAAGCGAAATCGGCGACCGCATCTGCGCCAGCTTGCGCCAGCCGATCCTCGTCGAAGGCGCCGAACTCTCGGTCAGCGCCAGCGTCGGCATCGCACTCTATCCCGACCACGCAGCAAACGCGGCGGAACTTCTGCTGAAATCCGACATGGCGATGTATGCGCGCAAGCGCGACGGCAAGAACGGCATGCTGCTCTTTAATACGAGTATGCTTGATACCGCCCGCGAGCGCCACGAAATGGAACAGAACATCGAAGCCGGCCTCAAGGAAGACTGGTTCGAAGCCTATCTGCAGCCGATCGTCAGCCTCAGCGATGGCCGCATTGCCGGATTCGAGGCGCTGATGCGCCTGAACCATCCGGAAAAGGGCATCCTGCCGCCAGCCAAGATCATCGGCATAGCCGAGGAGAACGGCTCGATCGCCCGCATCGGCGAGCGCGTGCTGGAAAAAGCCATTGGCCACCTCGCCCGCCTGACGCAGCTCGAAGGCACCGAGACGACTTATCTCGCCGTCAATTTCTCGCCGCTGCAGTTCGAGGAGACACTGCCGCACAAGCTGGCCGCGCTGCTTCTGAAGCATCATATCTCCCCTGCCCGCATCGTCATCGAGATTACCGAAGCCGTGCTGATGCTCGACAATCCGGATGTACACGCGGTGCTGAAGCAGCTTAGCGAATTCGGCTGCCGCATCGCACTCGACGATTTCGGCACCGGCTATTCCTCGCTGAGCTATCTCAACCGGTTCCCCGTCGATATCGTCAAGGTCGACCAGTCCTTCACCCGGTCGCTGACGACAGGAGCCGCCGACATTCGCCGCAAGAGCCGTATGCTGATCAAGGGCATCCGGACGATCTCCCACCAGATGGGCTGCACGGTCGTGGCCGAGGGCATCGAGACCAAGGAGCAATGGGAACTGCTGCGCAAGCTCGGCCTCGATTTCGGCCAGGGCTATCTGTTCAGCCGGCCGATGCCGATCGAGAATATGCTCTTGATGCTTGAAATGGAATCAGAAGCGAAGGTCACCAATCGCGCATGACGACGACAAAAGGAAAACGGGTATGAGACACATCGCGTTCGCACTCGTCCTTCTTTTGTCGGGCACGGCCGATGCTGAAACGCTGAGATTGCTGACCGAGGAATATCCTCCCTACAATTTCAGCAAAAACGGTGTCATCAGCGGGGCTGCGGTCGAGCAGGCCGAATTGATGATGAAGGCGCTCGGCACGCCCTACTCGCTTGAGATTCTCCCCTGGGCGCGGGCGCTGTCGCTGACTGAAAACCAGCCCTGGACCTGTCTATTCACCACCGGTCACGATGACGAGCGCGACAAGCGGTTCAAATGGGTCGAGCCGCTGCTCGTCGATCGCATGGTGATGGTGCGCAAGGCAGGCTCGGGCGTCAATCCGGCCAATGCCGAGCAGGCCAAGCGCTTCACCGTCGGGACACAGCGCAGCGACTTTTCCGCCAACTATCTTGAAAAACACGATTTCCCCAAGATCGATCTCGCTGCCGATCTGGAAACAACGGTAAAGAAGCTCCTGAGCGGCCGCATCGATCTGATGATGACCTCGGAAAAGACATTCGAGATGATGCGCGATCAGGGTGCAGCACTTGAATCCGCTCTCGTCCTTGAAGGCAAATTCTATGGTTTTGCCTGCAATCTCGGCTTGCCGGACGACGTGGTGAACGGGATGCAGGCGCAACTCGACAAGCTCATTGCCGACGGCACGCAAGACCGGATCTTCTTGAAATACGGGTTGCGCCCGAACCGTTAATCCATCCGTCACGTGCGTCCAACCGGCGGCGGCGTGTTTTTTGTTCGCCACCAGCCGCACTCAGGCAGCGATCTACAAGCAATATGGTCAACCGGGAAAATAGCGGTTTTCTGCGGTACACAGTTGACTTCCGCCCGCCGACGCGGTGCAAGACAGGTCTGTCCGACTGTTAGAGATTTTTCCATGCTGATTTTCGCAGGTCTCGGTAATCCCGGCGCCGAATATGCCGGCAACCGCCACAATATCGGCTTCATGGCCGTCGACGCGATCCAGCGGCGCCGTAACTTCTCGCCATGGTCGAAGAAGTTCAAGGCGCTGATCTCGGAAGGCGAACTCGGCGGCGAACGGGTGCTCCTGATCAAGCCGCAGACCTTCATGAACCTGTCGGGCGAAGCGGTCGGCGAAGCCATGCGGTTCTACAAGCTGGAGCCGAAACATATTCTGGCGATCTACGACGAACTCGATCTCATTCAGGGCAAGGCACGGATCAAGACCGGCGGCGGCCATGGCGGCCATAACGGCATCAAGTCGCTCGACGCCCATTGCGGCCGGGAGTATCGCCGTCTGCGCCTCGGCATCGGTCATCCGGGCTCGAAGGAAAAGGTGCACAATCATGTGCTCGGCGATTTCGCCAAGGCCGATCGCGTCTGGCTGGAACCGCTTCTGGATGCGCTTGCCGACAATGCCGACATGCTGGTGAAGGCCGAGGATTCGCAGTTTCTCAACAAGCTGACGCTGGCAACCGGCGGCAAGCCGGAGCCGGAACCCGCGCCCGCCAAACCGGCTGGAAAATCGCATATCCGCCAGGCCCGCAACAGCGCCCAGCCAAAGATCCTGCCGACAACCGGACCGATGGCTGACATGCTGAAAAAGCTGTTCGGCAACAAGGGCGACTAGCCGGTGTCTGCTGACGATTTCTCCATCCGCCCTGCAGCGCAAGGCGACCTGCCGGCGCTGCTTTCGCTCTACCGCCACCTCCATGCGAATGATCCGGAGATACCGGCGGATGTCGCAGCCGGACGCTTCGCCGAGATCACCGCCCGTCCCGGCATGACGGTGCTGATCGGCGTCTCGGGCGAAACCTTGACGTCCTCGGTGACGCTGGCCGTGATCCCGAACCTCACCCGCGGCGGCGCGCCTTATGCGTTGATCGAAAATGTGGTGACACACGCAGAATACCGCCAGCGCGGCCATGCGAGAGCCTTGATCAGGCATGCATTCGCGTCCGCCTGGGAGGAAGGTTGCTACAAGGTCATGCTTCTGACCGGTTCCAAGGACCCGGCGACCCTGAAATTCTACGAGGGATGCGGGTTCACGCAGGACAAGACCGGCTTTCAGGTCAGGCGCCCGCCCGGGATTTGACGTTTATAGAGAACGCCGGCCTATTCCTCCGGCTCCGTCGTGAACATCAGCGGAAAGCCAGCCTCTTTGCCGAGGTCGGTCGCTTCCTTGGCCTTGCTCTCGGCAATGTCCCTGGCGCAAACGGCGATGACGCAGACGCCGAGCTTGTGGGCGGTCATCATCATCCGGTAGCCGGTCTCCTCGCTCATGTGGAACACCGCCTTCAGCACCATGATGACGAATTCGCGCGGCGTATAATCGTCGTTGATCAGAATGATCTTGTAGAGCTTCGGCCTTTCCAGCTTCGGCTTGGTCGTCGTTTTCGGTTTGAGACTGGTGTCGTTGTCCGCCATCGGAAATCCGCCCTTTGATCACAGGGAGTGGTGGAAACGCTATTGTGCATCGCAAGCAGGCTTCAAACAAGATGCGCCTGCCCGCCATCTCCTATCATCGATCCTTGGTATAAGGCTTGACCTCGGCCCAAGTTTCCGCAAAAGGCACTGCAACAGAATTCGATCGGACAGGTTTCAAGACCATGGGTTTCAAATGCGGTATCGTCGGACTGCCGAATGTCGGCAAGTCCACTCTCTTCAACGCGCTGACCAAGACGGCGCAGGCGCAGGCGGCAAACTATCCGTTCTGCACCATCGAGCCGAACACCGGCGAAGTGGCCGTGCCCGATCCGCGCATGCGCAAGCTGGCCGACATCGCCAAGTCGAAGGAACTGATCCCGACCCGCATCTCCTTCGTCGATATCGCCGGCCTCGTGCGCGGCGCATCCAAGGGTGAGGGCCTCGGCAACAAGTTCCTCGCCAATATCCGTGAAGTCGATGCGACGGTGCATGTGCTGCGCTGCTTTGAAGACGACGACATCACCCATGTCGAAGGCCGCATCAATCCGGTCGGCGATGCCGAGACGATCGAGACGGAGCTGATGCTCGCCGACCTGGAAAGCCTGGAGCGCCGCACAGAACAGACGCGCAAGCGCGCCGCCTCCAAGGATAAGGAATCTCTCACCCTGCTACCGGTTATGGACGCAGCCTTGAAGCTGCTTCAGGACGGCAAGCCGGTGCGCACGCTTTTGCCGACGCTGGACGCTGAGGAAAAGCTGGTGCTGCAGGGCCTCAATCTCCTGACCGCTCATCCGGTTCTCTATGTCTGCAACGTCGCCGAGGGCGATGCCGCGACCGGCAACGCCCATACCAAGGCCGTTGAAGAAATGGCAAAGGCTCAAGGGGCCGAAACCGTCGTCATCTCGGCTGCGATCGAATCCGAAGTCGCTCAGCTGCCGGAAGAGGAATCCAAGGAATTCCTCGAAGCGCTCGGCCTGCACGAGGCCGGCCTCGACCAGCTGATCCGCGCCGGTTACAAGCTGCTCGACCTGATCACCTATTTCACCGTCGGCCCGAAGGAAACGCGCGCCTGGACCATCCCGCGCGGCACCAAGGCACCGGCCGCCGCCGGCGTCATTCACACCGACTTCGAGCGCGGCTTCATCCGCGCCTTCACCATCGGCTTTGACGATTACATCGCCTTTGGCGGCGAAACCGGCGCCAAGGAAGCCGGCAAGGCACGCGACGAAGGCAAGGAATATGTCGTCCAGGACGGCGACGTCATCCACTTCCGCTTCAACACCTAAAGCCGCCAGAAATTCAAGATATCACGACGCCGTTCGTTAACTTTGACGAGCGGCGTTTTCACAATGGGCCGTTTGTCGCGGCCACAGCGCTTGCCCTTCGGGCAATCGGCGATATGTTGGCCTCGCAATCACGTGAGGAGTTTTCAATGCGCCTTTATCCCGCCCTTCTGCTTTCAACCGCCCTCGTCACCCAATCGGTGCAGGCCGCGGATATCAGCCATCAGGGTGCGCAGGAGCTCGAGCAGAAATTCACCGCCTACCTGCCGGAAAGCCTGGCAAAATCAGGCCTGATCAAGGTCCGGCCCGGCACCGCCGACTACGAGCTGACCTTCGATCCGACCGTGCTCCTGAAGGATGTGGACCCGAATACGTTCAGCATTTCCGGCCTGAAGCCGCTGCTCTCTTTGATCCGGCCGATGGAAGACGGCCTTTGGCACTTTTCCCAGGCCGCAGACCTCGATGTGAAGGGACACTTCACTGCCGGAACCGAAAAGACCGATTTCACCTACAAGGTCGACGCGATGCGTGCCGAAGGCATTGTCGATCCGGATCTGCTCTATTTCAAATCCGCCGACATGTCCGCAGACGGCATTGTCATGACGTCGAGGTCGCCGCAGCAATCGGTCGAAGCGCGGTTCGGATCGATGACATCGACGATGAACACGACCCGGGCAACGCCTGCGACCATCGACATCCGCTCCAACATGGCGATGAACGGCTTTACCGAGACAATCATCGATCCTGCCAAGACGAAGATCGACCTGTCCGCCGGCAGCGTCACCGCCGATGTCGCGTTCAATGGGCTCGCCTATCGCCCGGTGCAGGATCTGGTTTTCTTCGTCCTCGACAATGTGAAAAAAGAAAAGCTGCTGCCGACCGAGCAGGTACGCCTCAAGTCGCTGGTTCGCGCCAATCTGCCGATGTTCGAAAATCTGCTGGAATCGATCGAGGTCGCCAATCTCAAGGTCGGCACCCCGACCGGTAGCTATGGCGCGGAAACCCTGCGCTATACGATCAGCACCAACGGCCTGAAGGACAACGCCAATTTCGGCTTCGGCGTGACAATCGACAAACCTTCTATCCCGGCCGGCCTGGTTCCGATTGCCTTTGCCTCGGCGCTGCCTGAAACCGTAACAACCCGCATCTCGCTGGAAAACATCAATCTCGCCAGCGGCATTACCTATTTCATCGACCACGCCAATTTCGACGCCGACAAGCCGCTGACCGACGAACAATCGGCGGAAGTCGGCCGTATCTTCCTGCCCGGTGGCGCCATGACGATCAAGTATGACGAGGTTTCGGCCCGCTCCGCCGTCTACGATTTCAGCCTCTCGGGCACGACGACAGTCTATCCCGAACAGCAGGGCCGCCAGAACACAGACATTACCCTTTACGCCAAGGATTTCGACAAGACGGTTTCCTACCTGCAGCAGAACGCCGCGACCGTGCCCGAATTCGGCCAGGCGGCCTTCATGCTCTTGATGGTCAAGGGCTTTGCCAAGCAGGCACCCGATGGCCGCCAGATGTGGAACATCGTTGTCGACGAGAACAAGAAGGTGAAGATCAACGGCCAGGACCTGCCATTCCAGCCTTGATTTGTGCTCGAGTGACATAGTGCACAACACTTACAAATTTTGGCTGGCTTGGCCCCTCACCCTAACCCTCTCCCCGCAGGCGGGGAGAGGGGACTACAGAGGTTGCGGCTTGTCCCTTCTCCCCGTCACGACGGGGAGAAGGTGCCCGGCAGGGCGGATGAGGGGCAAAAATACATATCGTTGTGTATCGTAGCGTCATGAATGACGTGCGGTGCCGTAGAGGTGGCACGGATGCCAGAACATCTCGGTTGGAGGAGAATTGACCATGCTTCATTTCGAGGATTTTCCGGCCGGCAGACGGTTCGACTTCAAGCCGGTCGAGGTCAAGGCCGAAGAGGTCATCGCCTTTGCGTCGGAATTCGATCCGCAGCCGATGCATCTGTCGGAGGAAGACGGCAAGGCCAGCATTTTGGGCGGGCTCGCGGCCTCCGGCTGGCATACCAGCGCGATGATGATGCGCATGCTCTGCGACAGCTATATTCATGAGACCGCATCGGAAGGCTCTCCCGGCGTCGATAGCATGGAATGGAAGAAGGCGGTGCTGGCGGGCGATACCCTGTCGGGCAGCTGCACCGTCGTCGAGGCGCGTGTGTCGCGCTCGCGGCCACAGATCGGCATCGTCCGGCTCAGAGCGACCGTCACCAACCAGCGCGGCGAAACCGTGGCGATCTGCGACTATGCCAACATGATCCGCTGCCAACAGACGGGGGAACAAACGGCAGGAGAAAAGCCATGAAGCTGTCGGACCTGCACCCCGAAGGCACGCGCGAAACGATCGGCACGGTGATCTTTACCGCCGCGGATATCATCCATTTTGCCGGAAAATTCGATCCGCAGCCGTTTCACCTCGATGCGGACCTGGCCAGGCAATCGCTGTTCGGCGGGCTCTGCGCATCCGGCTGGCACACCTGCGCCGGCTGGATGAAATGCTTCGTGCCCTACTGGATGGGGGAAATGAAACGGCTGGCGGCCAAGGGCATTGTTGCCCCAAAGCTCGGCCCCTCGCCGGGCTTTCGCGACATGCGCTGGCTGCGGCCGGTCTTTGCCGGCGACGCCATCACCTACTCCGTCACCTTCGTTGCAGCAAAGGACCTGGAATCACGGCCGGGATGGCGGATCAACACCATCCTGTGCGAGGGCGAAAACCAGGACGGCCAGCCGGTCATCCGGTTCGAGAGCAAGGTGATCGAGTTTCCCTGAAACCCGTCGTCAGCGGCTTGCCCGGTAAACCGGATGTAGGCGTGACGTGATGCTGGCGGGCAGCACAGAGACGATGGCCCGCCGCAGGACCTGCCAGAAAATGCCGATCATCAGCACGACGATACCGACAGCAAGGACGGTGACCGAAAAATAATCGGTGAAAGCAACGCCGCCGCGCTGAAGGATCGTCCAGATCGCCAGACCGAGCGACAGCAGGCCGGAGGTGACGAAGGCGCGCCGGTCGATGATCAGGCCGATCGCCATGAACACCACGACGATCGCCAGCACCGCCGCGGCATCGCCTGGTGACGTGGCATCTCCCCACCAGTCTCCCGACACATTGCGCAGGAAGATGAACGACAGCATGGCGTAGAGCAGAGCCGGCGCGGCAGCGAGATGCAGCCAGAACGCCACATCGGATTGCCGGCCTTTGCGCGCGGGATCGGCGATGTCGTAGGACATCGCCGCTGAAAAGATGCCGAGCGCGCTGATCAGGAACACGGCTGCGGCCAGCCCGGAATGTTCGGCAATGATCTCGGCCGAGCCCAAGGCCTTGGAAAGCAGGACAAGCACGATGTCCATCGCCAAAAGGAACAGCGCCAGAAGCGCAGCGGCCAGCGCCAGCGGCACGCGGTACCGCCAGTAAAACACCGACAGAACCGCGACAAAGATCGGCAGCATCAGAAGCCCGCGGGTAAGAGCGTCGAGACCATCAAGTGCCGCGGTATCGACAACCAGCTGGGCAAACATGCCGGTCCAGTGGATGAGAGCCACCGTCAGCGCCACCGCCGGAAGCGCCAGCCGCTGGCGGCGGATGTGGATTTCGGCCAGGATAATGATCGCCGGGAGAACCGCGAACAGGCTGCCTATACCCCAGAGTCCAACCAGCGCCACGATGACGCCGATGGTGATCAGGATGTCGTGGAAGCCGCGAACAAAGCGCGGCTGTTCGCTTTCTTCAGCCTCGAGCGCATCAGCGGCCGACGAAAGCTCACCGATCGCAGAATGCGTTTCGCCGCTCGCACCGGTGTCTACACCGAGAAGAAACGGCACCAGCTTTTCCGCCTGCGCCGCCGTGATGATCCCCGCGTCAGCGGCGGTGTTGAGCGCATCGCGTATCGAAGCCATATGTCTTTTCCCGCCTTGTCAGTGACCGTCGAACTCGATCAGCGTCAGCACCTTGACGCCCAGCGCCTCGATCTTCCTGCGGCCGCCGAGTTCCGGCAGGTCGATGATGAAGCAGGCGGCGACGATATCGGCCCCCATCTGCTGCAAGAGCTTGGTCGCGCCCTCGGCCGTGCCGCCGGTCGCAATCAGGTCATCGACCAGAATGACCTTCTCGCCCGGCTTGATGGCGTCGCGATGCATTTCCATCTCATCGACGCCGTATTCCAGGCTGTAGGCGATGCGCACCGTATCGTGCGGCAGCTTGCCTTTCTTGCGGATCGGCACGAAACCGGCCGACATCTGATGCGCCATGGCGCCGCCCAAAATGAAACCGCGCGCTTCGACACCGGCCACCTTGTCGATCCTGGTGCCGGCAAACGGATGCACGAGTTCGTCGATCGCCCGGCGGAAAGCACGCGGATTGCCGAGCAGCGTGGTGATATCGCGGAACATGATGCCGGGCTTCGGATAATCAGCAATGTTGCGGATTGAATCGATCAGTTCCTGCTGAAGAGAAGATCTCATGGTGGATGGCATGCCTTTGCGGACGTCTCAGGGAGACGAAGGCATAGCATCAAAGATCAGGTTTTCTATAGTGCTTTCTTGCTGGAAATGGGGAGCAGGACCGGCCCTGCCCTGCTCCGCGATCCCAGCCCTATTGGGCAGTACCGGTCGTCTTGAGCTTTTCCTGCACCTTCTTGGCGACATCCGGATCGGTCTGCGCGGCGGTGATGATGGACTTGTATTCATCGAGCGACATGTCCGGCGATTTTTCGACCGCATTGATCATCTGCTTGTTGGCCTCGTTCTGAAGCTTCTGCTTGTTCGTCGCGTCCGTTTCGGCGCCGATCTTGGCGGCATAGTCCTGACGCACCTTGTCGACCTGCAGATAGGCGACGGCGAAGGCTTCGATCTTCTTGTCGCTGATGGCGGCAGGCGCTGCGCCCTGCATCGGCTGGGTCGCCTGTGGTTCGGCAGCGGTTTGCGCAAAGGCCGGCGAGTTGATGACGATCAGGCTGAGAGCGGCAGCGGTCAGGGCTGCAACGGGCATGTGGCGAATGGTCATATGCGTATCCTTCCTTAAGTCAGTCTCAAGACGGCTTTCACCGTCCTTTTCAGAAAGGGGCGAGCCCCACGCTTAAGGTTGAGGACGGATCGGGCGACAATGTGACCTTGAAAAGGAAGCTTCAAGGCCATGTCGCGTTCAGAAAACGGGCATCGGTCCTGACCGCAGGGCCGATATTGTGAACGCGAATGAGCAATCGGCGGAACCATAGACGCCCGTTTTCGGTTATACTCGGCGTATCCCGCCCGCTTGCAAACCGACCGTTCGGGCGGAATGAGCAAACGCAAGGAGGAGCATCATGCGATTGTTTGAATGCGGGACTCTCGTGCCCGGCTGCGAATGGCACACCCACGCCGACAACGACGCCGAAGTCGTGCGGCGCGCCGTGGAACATATGCGCTCGGCGCATGGAGAAACGCTCATTCGCGAAAACATGATCGACAATATCAAGGCGCGTATCGTCGATGAGACCGAGGCGGCCTGATCCTCAACCTCTGACCTTCACACCAGTGATTGAAGCCGGGCAACCAGCGTTGCCCGGTCGGCATTGAAATTGCCGTCCACCCATTTGTCCTCAAGCTGCCCGAGAATTTCGCCGACGCGCGGCCCGGCCGGAATACCCGTCGCCAGAACGTCGGCACCGGTCAGCGGGAACACCGGTTTCTGCCATTTTTCCGCCCGCGTCAGCAGCCGTTGAAGCCGTGCCGTCTCGGGCAAATGTGCCGGGTCGGTTTCGGATTTTTGACGCGAGGAGGCAAGCGCCAGCCCAAGCGCCGTCGAAAGGCCCTTCGCCCCGTTCCGGTAAAGCAGCCGGTCAAATGCCGTATCGGCAATCTCGGCCGGTAGCCGCGGTGCCTTGGTCCAGGCGGCAAAATAGGCTGCTTCCGCCTTCGACAGCCTGAGCCGCCTGGCCATGGCATCAAGCCGCCCGGCGTCCGGCGGAACGATCGATGCAAGCCTGAGCAGCGGATCGGGCTGCCAGCCAAAGGTCTGCTCGGCGGCAATCAAACCCGGGATCGCATCGATGCCCCACTTTTCGCTTTCCGGCAGAATTTCCGTCAGCACGCCGGAGGTCCGCATCCACAGCAAGGCCCGGCCCGGATCCTTTGCCGAAAGCAGTTTCTTCAGCTCCGACCAGACCCGCTCCGCCGACAGGGCCGACAGTTTCGAGCGCGCCTGCGCGCAGGCGCGCAGCCCGTCGGCATCCGGCCGGCCGGAGCCGTAATGGGCAAAGAAACGGAAGAAACGCAGCACCCGCAAATAGTCTTCAGCCACCCGCTCGCTGGCATTGCCGATGAAGCGGATATTGCGCTTTTCGATGTCGGCGAGACCGTCAACCAGATCGATCACTTCACCCTTGGCATCGGCATAGAGCGCATTGATCGTCAGGTCGCGCCGCTCGGCATCGACCTTCCAATCCGTACCGAAGGCGACCTCGGCATGGCGGCCGTCGGTCTCCACATCGCGGCGCAAGGTCGTGATTTCGTAAGGCTTGCCGTCGATGACCAGCGTCACCGTGCCGTGGTCGATCCCGGTCGGTACCGCCTTGATGCCGGCCGATTTGGCACGCGCAACCACCACGTCCGGCAAAAGCGTGGTGGCCATGTCGATATCGGCGACAGCCAGACCCATCAGACTGTTGCGCACCGCGCCGCCGACCACACGAACCTCGCCGCCATCGGCATTGAGAAGATTAAAGATGCGCGTCAGCGCGGGCGCCGAAAACCATGTTTCAGCGGCAACGGAGGTCATGCATAAAGCCTTTCGTACAACAGGCGGACGATGCCCGCGGTAATGCCCCAGATATGTTGCTCGCCATAGGGCATGCTGTAAAAATGCCGCTCGGCACCCTTCCAGGTGGCCTGGCCGCGGCCGTGATTGTCAGGGTTCATCAGGAACGACAGCGGTACGTCGAAGACGGCGGCGACCTCGTCCGGATTGGGCGTAAGGTCATAGCCGGGCTGCACGACGGCCAGAATCGGCGTGATGCGAAACCCGGACATCGCCATGTAATGGGGCAACCGGCCGACCGTCTCGACGAAGCGGCGGTCAAGGCCGATTTCCTCCTCGGTTTCGCGCAAGGCCGCGCGCTCCGGCGTGTCGTCCTGCGGATCGATAGCGCCGCCGGGAAAGGCAACCTGGCCGGAATGCTTGCGCAGCGTCGCCGTCCGCTGGGTGAAAATCACCCGCGCCTCGTCGCCATCGTCGATCACCGGCACGAGAACGGCGGCATCCTTCAGCTTCAGGGTTTCGAGATAAGGAACAGTATCGGGATTGAGCAGAAAATCGCCATGTTCCCGCCAGGCCTCCTCGACCGGGCTGCCGGATTGCTGAAGCGCGCGACGGCGAAAATCATCCGCTGAAAACAGAGGGCCCGTCATGCCGACAGCGCTTCGAGTTCTTGCGCCGGCATGATGGCGAATGTCGCGCCGCCGGAGCGGACGGCAAACATCCGGGTGCCGCCGATCTCGATCGTCTCACCGAGCGCCACCAGATCGTACATCACGGCGCGCGATACCAGCGCTTCCAGCCGTCCGCGCACATGCAGATAGGGTTTCAATTCGCGGTTCTCGCCATGAACGACGAAACGAAGGCCATGGTCCGGGCCTGCCTCGACGACATCGCCGACATTGGTGCGGAAGGTGATGACGGGCGTGCCGTCGCGTTCGGTCACATTCATTTCGACGGCGACGAAAGGCGCGTCGGCGACGCGGATGCCCAGTTTTTCCACAGGAGTTACGAGATAGGTCTTGCCGTCCTCGTCCTTGCGCAGAACCGTGGAAAACAGCCGCACCAATGGCTGCCGGCCGATCGGCGTTCCCATGTAGAACCAGGTCCCGTCGGCGCGGATTTCCATGTCGATATCGCCGCAAAACGGTGGATTCCACCGCTCGACGGGCGGCAAACCCTTGGTCTGCCCGTTCGTCTGCCCGGCCGCGCGGGTGATCAGCGCCGCAAGTCCTGCCGCATCGCCCGTCTGATGTATTTCCACGTCCGCCATCGTTCCGTCCCGTTTGGCCCTATTCTTGCTTTTTATCGAGCACTGGCTCACGAGATAGTGCGTTGCTCCCGTCTTGTCAGCCACCGGGCGGAGCATAGATTGAAAAACAGAGACGGAAAGAGCGCTTTTCGCGATTCGGCACCGTTGCCGGCCACTGGAGACAGACAATGGGTGTGATGAAAACGACAGACGGCGCGGTCGACGAAAAGGCGATCATCGCCGCGGCCGAAAAGGCGCTGGGCGAGATCGCCCTGATCCGCAAGGAAGTCGGCAAGGTGATCTTCGGCCAGGAAAGCGTCGTCGAGCAGACGCTCCTTGCGGTCCTGTCCGGCGGTCATGCGCTCCTGGTCGGCGTTCCCGGCCTTGCCAAGACCAAGCTGGTCTCGACGCTCGGCACCGTGCTTGGCCTCAATTCCAACCGCATCCAGTTCACGCCCGACCTGATGCCGTCGGATATTCTGGGCTCCGAAGTCATGGACCAGGACGAAAACGGACGCCGTTCGTTCCGCTTCGTACCCGGCCCGATCTTCACCCAGCTGCTGATGGCCGACGAAATCAACCGCGCCAGCCCGCGCACCCAGTCGGCGCTCTTGCAGGCCATGCAGGAATATCACGTCACCGTTGCCGGCCAGCGCAACGACCTGCCGCAGCCTTTCCACGTCCTGGCGACGCAGAACCCGCTGGAGCAGGAAGGCACCTATCCCCTGCCCGAGGCCCAGCTCGACCGCTTCCTGATGCAGGTCGATGTCGGCTATCCCGAGCTTGCCGCCGAACGGCAGATCCTGCTGGAAACCACCGGCATTCATGAAGCCGAAGCGCGCGGCGTCATCGATGCCGCCCAGCTCAAGGATATCCAGCACCTGATCCGCCAGATGCCGGTCAGCGAGAAAGTGGTCGATGCCATTCTGTCGCTGGTTCGCTCGGCCCGCCCCGGCAACGGCAATGCCGCCACCGACAAGAACGTCGCCTGGGGTCCCGGCCCGCGCGCCGGCCAGTCGCTGATGCTGTGCGCCCGCGCCCGCGCCCTTTATGACGGCAGGCTCGCGCCATCCATCGATGATATCATGGCGCTTGCCGAACCGGTGCTGCAGCACCGCATGGCGCTGACATTCGCAGCCCGGGCCGAAGGCATGTCGGTTCGTGACGTCATCACCAGTCTGGTCAAGCAAGCCAAGGGATAATGAATGGCTGCCATCGGCCAAATCGTCGAGCCAACGCCGTCCGGAGAGGTCCTTTCCCGTGCGCAGAGCCGTGCCCGGCTGATCCCGGACTGCATGGTCGAGGCAAAGCGCATCGCCAATACGGTGATTTCCGGCTGGCACGGCCGCCGCAAGCGCGGCATTGGCGAAAACTTCTGGCAGTTCAGGCCCTATAGCGACGGCGAGAGCCTGTCGCGCATCGACTGGCGCCGCTCCGCCCGCGACGATCACACCTATGTGCGCGACCGCGAGTGGGAGGCTGCCCACACGATCTGGCTGTGGGCCGACCTGTCGCCGTCGATGATGTACAAGTCGAAGTTCGGCTCGGTCTCCAAGGAAAGCCGGGCGCTGGTGCTGATGCTGGCGCTGGCCGAAATCCTTGCCCGTTCCGGCGAGCGGATCGGCTGCCCGGGCGTGATGGAGCCGGTTTCGGCCCGCAACGCTGCCGAACGGCTGGCAACAGCGCTGATGCACACGCCCCTTTCGGGCGGACTGCCACAGACGGCAATGATCCGTGGTGCCAGCGACCTGGTGCTGATCGGCGATTTCCTCGATCCCGCCGAACAGATCATGGCGCGCCTCGGGCCGCTTGCCCGGCGCGGATTGCGCGGCCATGTCATCGAGATTGCCGATCCGGCCGAAGAGAGCTTTCCCTATGCCGGGCGCACCGAATTCACCGATCCGGAAACCGGCGAGAAGCTGACCGCCGGCCGCGCCGAAATCGTCCGCGATGACTATCGCCGGGCCTATTTCGCAAGGCGCGACAGTCTTGGCGAAAACCTGCGCCATCTCGGCTGGACGTTCACGCCGCATCGCACCGACCACCTCGCCTCGGAGGCCCTGGTCGCCGTGCACATGTATCTCTCCGGCATGCCCGGACGCGCCACCCATGGAGGCCAGCTGTGAGCTTCCTGCCGTTCGTCTTCGCCAATCCGCTGATGCTCGCCGCCCTCGTTGCCCTGCCGGCGATCTGGTGGCTTCTGCGCATGACGCCGCCCAAACCGGTGATCGAGGTGTTTCCGCCGCTGCGTATCCTCGCCAGCGTCCTGAAGCGCGAGGAGACGCCCTCGAAAAGCCCGTGGTGGCTGACATTGCTGCGCATGCTGATGGCCGCCGCCATCATCCTGGCCATTGCCGATCCGGTGTTCAATCCGCGCTCCAACACGCTTTCCGGCAACGGCCCGCTGGCTCTGGTGATCGACAACAGCTGGGCTACGGCTCCTGACTGGCAGCGCCGCGTCGAGACGGCAGGCGCCCTGATCGGCGACGCGGAAGAAAGGGACCTACCGGTCGCAATCGTCTTTACCGCCGATCAGGAACACAATGCCGTGCCGGGATCGGCGGTCGCCGCACGCAATCGTCTTGCAGCCGCTCAGCCGCAACCGCTTCGCCCGGATCGGCGAGCAGCCGTCAACGCGCTCACGACCGCTCTCAATGGCACAGCGCCCGGCACGCTGGCCTTCCTTTCGGATGGTATCGAGGCGGGTGACGGAAAGATCATGACGGAGCTTGCCGCGCTCTTGCCGGAAAATTTCAAGCTGATCGAGGGCAGCAACGATCAGGCGGTGGCGATCAGCAATTCCGCCAATGATGCCGAATCGATGGTCGTCAGCTTAAGCCGCCTCGACACAGCCAATGCGCGGACATTGCCGATCACCGCCTACGACACGCGCGGCCGGGCGATCGCCAATGGTTCAGTCACCTTTGCAGCCGGTGAAGGCCTTGCCAAGGGCACGCTGGCCGCCCCCTTCGAACTGCGCAACGATTTTGCCCGCGTCGCGATTGATGGCGCAGCGACCGCCGGCGGTACGTTCCTGCTCGACGACGGCTTCCGCCGCCGCCGCGTGGCGCTTCTGAGCGGCGAAGCCCGCGACCAGTCGCAGCCGCTTCTGTCGCCGCTCTACTATATCAACCGCGCGCTCGCCCCCTATGCGGACCTGATCCAGCCGAACGAAGCCGATATGGCGGTTTCGATCCCCGACCTACTGGCACAGAAGCCGTCCATGCTGATCATGGCCGATATCGGCCGCCTGCCGGAAGAAACCTACGCGCCGATCACCAAGTGGATCGAAAACGGCGGCACGCTGGTTCGCTTTGCCGGTCCGCGCCTTGCCGCCGCTCCCGCCGACGATCCGCTGGTGCCGGTAACGCTGCGGCAGGGCGAACGGGCGCTGGGCGGCGCGCTTTCCTGGTCGGAACCGCAGCCGCTCGCCGACTATCCGGCACTCAGCCCATTTGCCGGCATGCCCAAGCCTGAAGGCATCCTCGTCAAGCGTCAGGTGCTGGCCGAACCGACGGCCGATCTTTCCTCGCGAACCTGGGCAAGCCTTGCCGATGGAACGCCGCTGGTGACCACGAAGACGCAAGGGGCCGGCCGCATCATCCTCTTTCATGTCAGCGCCGAGGCGACCTGGTCGAACCTGCCGATCTCAGGCGATTTCGTCGAGATGCTGCGGCGCAGCGTGCAACTGTCGCGCAGCGGCGGTGTGGCAAGCGAAGGAGCAACACCGGGCCAGACGCTGGCGCCATACCGCCTGCTCAATGCCAATGGCATCCTGATCAGCGAGACCGGCAAGGCGCGGCCGCTGGAAATCGCCGCCGGCTCGGCGCCGGCCTCCAGCGCCGAGCATCCGCCCGGTCTTTATGGTTCGGAAGAAGGATTTACCGCACTGAACCTCCTGCCCCGCGACGCCCAACTGAAGCCGATCGTCGCCAGCGGACTGTCTGTTCCCTACACGGCAGAGCCGCTGATCGGCGCCGAGGCCTGGTCGCTGAAACCATCGCTGTTTGCCGCAGCCCTCATCCTGCTGTTGATTGACTCGGCTGTCGTCCTGTTCATGGGCGGCGCTTTTGCCCGGCGGAGAATGCCCGCGGCAGCCATGATCATGCTGGCGCTTGCAGCCGGCGCGCTGATCGCGATGCCCGGCCAATCCTTCGCCGACGACAGCAAGCCCGGTGACGACATCATCCTGCGGCAGCTGGACAAGACCCATCTTGCCTATGTCATCACCGGTGAAACCGATGTTGACCGTCTTTCGGAGCGTGGCCTGGCAGGCCTTACCGATTTCCTGACCTACCGCACGACGCTCGAACCCGGCCCGCCCATCGGCCTCGATATCGCCGCGGACGAACTGGCGCTCTATTCGCTGATCTACTGGCCGGTTTCCGCCAATGCGCCGATGCCGAGCCCGCAGGCGATCAGCCGGATCGATGCCTATATGCGCTCGGGCGGCACCGTTTTGTTTGACACGCGCGACCAGTTTTCCTCGTTGTCGTCCGGCTCCGGCACCAGCCCGAATGCGGAACGGCTGCAGACGATCCTTGCCGATCTCGACATTCCGCCGCTGGAACCGGTACCGGCCGACAACGTGCTGACCAAGTCCTTCTATCTGCTGTCGAGTTTCCCTGGCCGCTACAATGGCAGCCCGCTGTGGATCGAGGCGCAGCCGGACAATGGATCGCAGCCGACCGGCAGGCCGGCGCGTTCGGGCGATGGCGTCTCGCCGATCATGATCACCGGCAATGATTTTGCCGGCGCCTGGGCAATCGACAGCAACGGCATGCCGCTTCTGCCGACCGTGCCGCCGGACGAGCAGCAGCGCGAACTGGCCTTCCGCTCCGGCGTCAACATCATGATGTATATGCTGACCGGCAACTACAAGGCCGATCAGGTGCATATCCCTGCCCTGCTCGAACGGCTCGGCCAGTGAGGGCGCGCGGATGACACTCGATTTCCAGCCTCTGCTCCCCTGGCCTTTCATCGCTGTGCTTGCGCTTGCCGCGGTGCTGTTGTCGGTGCTCGGCTTCTGGCGCGACGTGCGCGGCGCTGCCTTCAGGACCGCGGCGCTCGCAGCCCTGTGCCTTGCCATCGCCAATCCGGTATTTTTCCAGGAAGAGCGCGAACCGCTCTCCACCATCGTCGGCGTCGTCGTTGACCGCAGCCAGAGCCAGGACAATGCCGGCCGCCGCGCCATGACCGATGCGGCCTTGGCGACGCTCAAGCAGCGGCTGGCCAAATTCCCGCAGATCGAGGCGCGCATCGTCGAAGCCGCCGATGACGACAATACCGAAACCCCCTCGACGAAGCTGTTTACGGCCCTTCAGACGGCACTGGCCGATGTACCGCCCGCCCGCGTCGGCGGCGCGATCTTCATCACCGACGGCCAGATCCACGATGTTCCCGACATCAACCAGCCGCTCGGCTTCGACGCGCCGGTGCATGGGCTGATCACCGGCAAGCCGGACGAGTTCGACCGCCGCATCGAGATCGTCAGCGGCCCGCGCTTCGGCATTGTCGGCGAGGAACAGAAGGTCACGTTTCGCGTCGCCGATGACGGCAAGGCGCCCGGTGGCACGGCGGAAGTGACCATCAGCCTCAATGGCAACCAGATCGCCACGGAAGTGGCTGAGCCCGGCACCGATGTGCCCTTCGCCTTCACCGTGCCGCGCGGCGGCAACAACATTCTCGAATTTGCCGTCTCCCCGGTCGCCGGCGAAGTGACGGAGGTCAACAACCGCGCCGTCCACGTCATCGACGGCATCCGCGAAAACCTGCGTGTGCTTCTGGTTTCGGGCGAACCGCATGCGGGCGAACGGGCCTGGCGCAACCTCTTGAAATCCGACGCTGCCGTCGATCTCGTCCATTTCACCATTCTGCGGCCGCCGGAAAAGCAGGACGGCACGCCGATCAA
This sequence comes from Pararhizobium sp. YC-54, assembly GCF_025847205.1. GTDB lineage: Bacteria > Pseudomonadota > Alphaproteobacteria > Rhizobiales > Rhizobiaceae > Pararhizobium. The sequence continues at coordinate 302,471 of NZ_JAOYTH010000009.1, forward strand.
CGAACTGTCGCTGATCGCCTTTCCGACCCGCGAACTGTTTGTCGAAAAGATCAAGGAATTCGACCTGATCATCTTCGATCGCTACCAGCACCGTGGCGTGCTGCCGATCCTCTACTATGACAATATCGCCCAATATGTCGAAAACGGCGGCGCCCTGCTGATCGCCGCAGGCCCCGAACATGCCGGCGACGATTCGATTGCAACAACGCCGCTGTCGGCAGTGCTGCCCGCAAACCCGACCGGCTTCATGAACGAGAAGGCTTTCTACCCGCGTCTCTCCGACGACGGCAAGAAGCATCCGGTCACCCGCGGGCTGGAAGGCGCCGACAGCGAACCGCCGCATTGGGGCCGCTGGTTCCGCACCGTCGATGTCGACAAGCCGCTCGGCCAGACCGTGATGCAGGCCGCCGACGGCAAGCCGCTCCTGGTCTTGAACCGCGTCGGCAAGGGCCGCGTCGCCATGCTGCTCTCCGACCAGGGCTGGCTCTGGGCACGCAGCTTCGAAGGCGGCGGCCCGAGCGTTTCGCTCTATCGCCGCACCGCCCATTGGCTGATGCAGGAACCGGCGCTGGAAGAAGAGGCGCTGACCGCGCATGCCAGCGGCAGAACGCTGGAAATCGCCAGACAAACAATCGAAGGCGATCCGGGCGTGGCGATGCTGACCTACCCCTCCGGCAAGACCGAGCAGATTGCGCTCAAGGAAGGCGAGCCCGGCCTCTACAAGGCCACGGTCCGTACCGCCGAGACCGGTCTTTTCGAAGTCACCAATGGTGAACTCAACACGCTGGTGCATGTCGGCAGCGTCGATGCGCCTGAATTCAAGGCAACGATCTCGACCACCGGGACGCTGGCTCCCTGGGCGGAAAAGACCAAGGGACTGATGCAGCGCCTAGCCAATGCCGATGGGCCTGTCGATCTGCCGCCGATCCTGCCGGTGCGCGGCACTGTCCGCGTTGCCGACGACCAGCGCCTGTCGCTGCGCATGACCGACGAAACCGTGCTGAAGGGCATCAATTCACTGTCGCTGTTTGCCGGCTTTCTCGGGCTGGCTGCCCTGCTGTTCATGCTCTCGGCGACGTGGCATCGCGAGGGGCGGTAAGGAGCGCCTTTGTGTCCGTTGCCGCCGTTTCATCGAAAGCCCAACGGGGCTGATCCCCAGGCACTATTCGCGCCAGTGGATATCGCCCTTTAGCCCGGCATGGACATTGTCGGCCATCGGCACGACCAGAACACGGTTGGGATCGACCGGCCCGGGAAAGGTCAGCGCGCCATAAGCGACCTTCTCGAAACCGAGCGGCTGGTAATAAGGCGGATCGCCAACGAGGATGACGCACTCGGAACCCTTGCGCCGTGCAGCCTCGACGGCAATACGGACCAGTTCCCGACCGATGCCACGGTTTTTGTGCGACGGGCGCACAGCCAACGGCCCGAGCAGGTGGCCCTTGATCGAGCCGGCCAGAACCGGGGTCATCCGCACAGAGGCAATCGTCTCGCCATCATCAGTGCAGACGAAGGACAAGGACAGATCGTGCGGACCCTGCTCGCGGATACGGGCTGCGGCGCGCGCAAACCGGCCAGGGCCGAACGCTTCTTCATTGATGATTTCGATGGCTGCGTCGTGGGAAGCGTCTTCAGTGAGATAGACGAGATCGTGCTTTTTCATGAACATCGGGAAACCGGGCCTACGAGACAAAAATATGATGGCTTCGCCCTCAGGGGCGTTTGCAGCATCAGCGTCGTCGTGGGCTTCCCGGGAAAAACATCAACTTTGATCCGTGTTCAGAAAAATTCTGCATGGCCGGATAGCAGAAAAATGCGCCACGTCAAAGCCTAAAACGCACTGTTCAGCTTTTGCGGACTATATGCGGTGATTTCATGGGTTATCTATGCGTTACGAATTCACAAGCAAGCGGCGCTCCGGCCGCCAGGAGATTGACGATGGGCATGCTGGTTGAAGGCGTCTGGCAGGACGTCTGGTACGATACAAAGGAAACCAAGGGACATTTCAAGCGGGCGGCATCGCAGTTCCGCAACTGGGTCACCGCCGACGGCTCGGCCGGTCCATCCGGCGAAGGCGGCTTCAAGGCCGAGGCCGGGCGCTACCACCTCTACGTATCGCTCGCCTGCCCGTGGGCACACCGCACGCTGATCTTCCGCAAGCTGAAGAAGCTCGAAGACCTGATCACCGTCTCGATCGTCGATCCGCTGATGCTGTCGAAGGGCTGGGAGTTCAAGAACGAGATCGGCGGTACGGTCGATCACCTGTTCGGCGCGCAAGCGCTCTCGCAGGTCTATGTGAAGGCCGATCCGCATTATTCCGGCCGCGTCACCGTACCGGTGCTCTGGGACAAGCAGCAGAACAAGATGGTTTCGAACGAATCCTCGGAAATCATCCGCATGTTCAACTCCGCCTTCGACGGCTTGACGGGCTCGAACGATGATTTCTATCCGCAAGACCTGCGATCAGAAATCGACGGCCTCAACGAGCGTATCTACAGCGCCGTCAACAATGGCGTCTACAAGGCGGGGTTTGCCACGGCGCAGGACGCCTACGCGCAAAGCGTCACGGCGCTGTTCGAGATGCTGGACGAATTGGAACAGCGCCTGTCAACCCGGCGATATCTGACCGGCGAACGGATCACCGAGGCCGACTGGCGGCTGTTCACGACGCTGGTGCGTTTCGATCCGGTCTATGTCGGCCATTTCAAATGCAACATCCGCCGCATCGCCAACTATCCCAACCTGCAGGGCTATCTGCAGGATCTCTATCAGGTGGCCGGCGTCGCCGAGACGGTCAACATGCGCCACATCAAGGAGCATTATTACCGCAGCCATACGATGATCAATCCGACCGGTGTCGTGCCTGTCGGGCCGGTGCTTAATCTTGACACGCCACATGGCCGCGAAGAGCTTGCCGCCTGACCTACCAGAAATCGGCTGGCGGAGCGCTTCCTGAGAGTTCCGCCAGGCGCCGGCGTGTCGCAGGCGTCGTCTCCGCCGGCAGGGCATCCAGCGGAAAGAAACCGCTCTCGACGATTTCCATATCCGGTTTCTTCGGCGAGACCTGCCGGACATTGCGGCAGCGATAGAAGATCACATGGTCGCGCTTGCTGGTCTGCCGGTTGAAATAGACGTGGAAAAGCTCGGGCGGACCGCTCATTTCCAGATTTCCCTCCTCGCGCAATTCCTTGACCAGCGCCTGGAAAGCCGTCTCGTGCCGCTCCAGTCCACCACCCGGCAGATGCCAGCCGGGCACATAGGAGTGCCTGACGAGAAAAACGCGGCCCTCCGCATCGAAACAGGCGGCGCGGACGCCCATCGTCATGCCACGTGCGAAAGCAAAATAGCTGTGAACCACACGAGTGATCAGCCTTGCTCTCCAGCTGCGCATTTCCGGCGGCGTTCCGCTCATGCCGATCCGGTTCCTTTCGTCATTGTCACGCCGAGGATAAAGCGTCTGGAATGATTCCCCTTTTCAGGAATATGCGCTAGGCTGTAGTGACGAATTAATCATTTGATCCAAAGCATGATGCTTGCGAGCTTGATGAAGCCAAGGAAGTTTTGGGCGAGCTTGTCGTAGCGAGTTGCGATGCGACG
>NZ_JAOYTH010000010.1 GCF_025847205.1 Pararhizobium sp. YC-54
AGCCTAAATGCGATATTCGGCGTCAGCCGAATGCACAGATAACGCGGGGTGGAGCAGCCCGGTAGCTCGTCAGGCTCATAACCTGAAGGCCGCAGGTTCAAATCCTGCCCCCGCAACCAAACCAAAAGCCCCGACGACAGAAATGTCTCGGGGCTTTTTGGCGTTTAACGACGCGGGGCTCACACGCTCACCGGAAAGGCCCGGCTAAGCGAATAGGAAATCGGCGCTGGTGAAATTGGCGGCAGTCAGATTATCGGCGGGATCATCGACAAGCGCTAAGAACACTTTCCCAACAGCGTCGTAGCCTTTGATCAGCACTCCCCCCGTTGGATCGTCGTAGGCATAAACCGTTCCAGCCACGCCAGTGCTCGAATATTGGCGGATACCAAGTTTCTCCAGGACAAGAATATCGAGGCCATCTTGAAAGTCCATAATGGTGTCCTGCCCGACGAAAGCACCGGCCCCCTTGAACACAAACCTGTCGGCATCGGCGCCGCCCCACAGCACATCGGCCCCTGAATCGCCGAAAAGGACATCCTGGCCTTCATCGCCGTTCAGAACGTCATTGCCGTCACCGCCATAGAACAGGTCATTGCCGATGCCCCCGCTGATGAGATCGGCGCCGCCCTCGCCGCTTATTCTATCTGCGCCGGCATCGCCGAAGGCAATGTCAGCCCCCCCACCCAGCTCGATTCTGTCGTTGCCATCGCCTCCGTGCGCCTCGTCAATACCCGCCTCGGAATCGATGGTATCGTTTCCCCTGCCCCCGGAGAGAAAGTTGTTGCCATCTCCGCCATCGACACTGTCGTCGCCGTCGCCGCCGAGCATCCGATCGTTGCCGGTTTGCCCTTTCAAGACATCGTGTCCGCCTTCGCCATATATCAAATCGTCGCCGGCTCCGCCGCTAACCGCTTGCTGTGTTATTTCGCCGGTAGCGGGGTCGATACGTTCAGCAAATCCATCATTTCCGGAGCCGGCATAGATCACATCGTTCCCATCGGCAGCGTCGATATACTCTTCACCGGCTCCACCATGGATCGTGTCATGACCGGCACCGCCGAGGATATGGTCGTGACCGTCGCCACCATCGATGAAGTCGTTGCCAATGCCACCCTCGAAAATGTCGTTACCCAGGCCGCCAATGAAATGGTCATCCCCCTGACCGCCATCAAAACTATCCTTGCCGTCGCCACCTTCGGCATAGTCATTTCCGGAACCAGCCCTGAAGAAGTCGTCGCCAAGCCCTCCGTAAAGCCTGTCGTTGCCTTCTGCGCCATCGAGATAGTCGTTGCCGTCATATCCCCACAATATGTCGTCGCCGGCGTAACCGTAAATCGTATCGGCCTCATTGGTGCCGTACAACACGTCGGCCAGCAGGGTTCCCTTGAGAATCATTGCCCCTCACCCCTCTTGATTTAAAGACCGACCGCACCGCAACACAGGTTCGCGCCCAGTCTAGGCTTTCAATCTGCGAACAAGTTGCATGAAGACCCGCAGCGCCGGATAGCTGAAATTAAAATATGAACTTTAACTAAAGTAACAGCTTGAGCCCGGATTGACAACGGAGGCAGAGGAGCCCGCCACATCCCCACGCTTGTCGTGGCCGGGAGAATGGGACGGGCGTGCACGCCAGTGCCTCCTTTTTTCGCAAATGCGACATTTTGGCGCATAGCTGCCTTGACCAATCGGCCGAGGCGCAATATTCGTTGGAAGAAAATAATTTGCCTGTAAGGCAATATTGGACGTGAAAGCGTATTCTGGGAGGGACGCATGATAATCCAAGAGGCAGGTGCCGACACGCACCTTACAACGCGCATCGACCGGATGCATTCACGCGACAGGGCAGGATTGATCGTCTTCGTAACGGTGCTGTGGTGCACGATGGTGTTCGCACTGGTGACGATCTGGCCCTACATTTCGCTGCCGGCCATCCGTATCATCCTGACCGTCGCCTGCGGCCTGGTGCTGGTATTCAACACGGCGGCCATCGTTGCGATGCTGCGCCACTACCACGAAGACAAGCATTTCATTTACGGGCTCGATCTCAAGCATCTCGACGAGATGCGCCGGCGCCGGCGCTAGGAGGGGATCATGGCTTACAAACCACCGAAACAGAGCTTTGCCGGGCAGATTTTCGACGTCATTACCCTTTTGGTCCTGACTGTCGGTGCGCTCTATCTTCCACTCTATCTGGGCCTTGCAGGTGCTACCAAGACGCCGGCACCCATCGCCAATCCCACATGGGAGGCGCTCGGCCAGAATGCCACCGAGCAGCAGCAGTGGGCAGCGCTTGGCGTTACCGATCCAGCGGCGGCCAATGACATCATCACCGCCCGGTTCGACTATTCGTTCAGCTGGATGGCCCTTGTGATCATGGCAATCCTGGTGATCGGATATTTCGTGATGGTGGTCAGGCTGTCGGACAAGGAATATCGCGACGTGATCGCTGAGCGCTTCGGCGCCAGGAAGAAATAGGGAAGGCACCAATGGATATCTGGACTGTTCTGGAATACGCGGCCTGGGCCCTTTCGGCGCTCTTTGCCCTTTTGATGCTCTCCGACATGGTCCGCATCGACACCACCTACGACAACGAGCTGCTGACATCATCTCGCGAAGGCGAGATCGAAGCGGCAGCCGAACGTCACACGCTGTGAGGGGCCGGACATGGTAGACACGAAAATCACCTCCGGCCAGCCTGAACGGCTGCAGCTTTTGCGCGTTCTCGGTCCCGCACATATCTGGGCGCTCGGCGTCGGCATTGTTCTTGTCGGCGAATATATGGGATGGAACTTCGCAATCGGCAAAGGCGGCATGATTGCAGGCCTGATTGCCTGCTGGGTAGCCGGCCTGCTTTATACCTGCGTGGCAATGATCGATTCCGAAGTGACATCGACGGTCGCTGCAGCCGGCGGCCAGTATGCGCAGGCCAAGCACATCGTCGGCCCGCTGATGGCCTTCAATGTCGGGTTGTTCCTGGTCATGGCCTATACGATGCTCGAGGCTGCCAACGCCATCACCATCGGCTTTCTGCTCGACACGGTGGCCGGCATGCAAGGACATACAGGCCTGCACCAGCAGCCGTTCATCGTTCTCTGCGTCATGTTCCTGGCATGGTTGAATTATCGCGGCGTGCTGGCCACGCTGACATTCAACCTCGTCATTACCGCCATTGCTTTCATGGCCATCATCGCCCTGTTCCTGTCGGTGCAGTTCGGTGTATCGAGCGTGCCGCTCGATTTCTCGGCGGTGACGACAGATCCCATGCCCTATGGGTGGATCGGCATTCTCGCCTCCCTGCACTTCGGCCTCTGGTACTATCTCGGTATCGAGGGCACCTGTCAGGCGGCCGAGGAAGTGCGGTCGCCCGCCCGCTCGCTACCTTATGGCACCATGGCCGGCATCATGACGCTGCTGATCGCCGCGACCATGACCTGGTACGTCTGCTCGGGACTGATCCCTTGGGAATATCTCGGTCAGGCGGGAACGCCGCTCTTTGATGCGGCCCGTGTGACGGGCAATCGTGGCCTGATGGTTCTCCTGTTCATCGGCACGATGTTTTCGACGCTTGCCTCGGCAAACGGCTGCATCAACGATGCCTCGCGGGCCTGGTTCTCGATGGGCCGCGACCGTTACCTGCCGATCTGGTTCGGGGCGGTGCACCCGGTCTATCGCACGCCCTACCGCTCGATCATCTTTCTCGTGCCGATCGCGCTGATCTTCGCGCTTGGCGCGCCGCTGGATCAGGTCGTGACGTTCTCGATTCTCTCCGGATTGCTGGGCTACACGTTCATGACCTTCAACATGGTGATGTTCCGCAGGAAATGGCCGCTCGACACGATCAAGCGCGGTTATGTCCATCCCATGCATCCCCTGCCGACGATCGTGCTTTTGATCCTCTGCGCCACCGCCTATGTCGCCGTGTTCCTGGGTTACGGCACACAGCTGATCGCCATGGTCAGTTTCTATATCATCGCATCGCTGTGGTTCCATTTCCGGCGCTACCGCTTCGTGCGCCGTGGCGACCAGTTCACCATGCCCTGGCCGCGGCCGGAAGGCTATTGAACAGGAAGGGACCCCGCAGCCGGATCGACGGCTGCGGGGATTGCGTCTGGAGGGACCAGGGTTGACGATCTACTACCTGTTCAGCGTCTTCGCCCTTTTGGCTGCCGCCTGGCTCATCCGGGCTGCCATGGCAGGACATCGGGACGCCATGCAACAGCGCGGCCGGTTACTCGATGAAGCACACGGCCTGCTTGGCGAGCCCGGCATGATCCTTGCACCGGATCGGTTTCCCATCGTCACCGGGCGGATCGGCGACGGCCGCCATGTCAAAATCGAGCTGATCGCCGATACGATGGTGACACGCCGTCTGCCGCAACTCTGGCTGAAGGTGACGTTGTTCGAAAGCATGGCGCGCGACTGCCCGTCGCTGGGCGTGCTCGCGCGTCCGACCGGCTCTGAATATTATTCGCTCGTTCACGGCTTTCCGGAATGGATGACGCCGCCCGAGATGGGGATGTCATCGCTAATGCGCGGCGACGGGCGCGCCACGGTGGAGCAGACGGCAATCGCCGGCCGGCATTTCCAGCGGCTGTTTGCCGATCAAAGGGTCAAGGAGGCGGTGATGACCTCCAAGGCAACCCGGCTTGTCTATCAGGCATCGCAAGGTGAGCGGGCGGCGCACATGTTCCTGCGGCAGGCGCGATTTCCCCTCGATAGGATTCCTGCCGCAACGATCGGACAGGCCATTGCGCTGACGGCAGGCCTGAGTACGATTTACGCCGAAGCAGACAGGCCACCTGTCGCTAAAGTTGCTTGAAGGGCTGCATGTGTCGAAACCGGTAAACCCCTATCTCGTTCTGCTCCTGGCGATCATCCTGCCCGGTGCTGGCCATGTCGCCATCGGCGAGGCACGCCGCGGGCTGGCATTTGCGCTGTTCGTCCTTTTGTTTTCGTTCCTGACCTATATGACCACGACGCCGGAACAGTCCTTTATCGGGCGACATGCGGGCGGGCTGTTCATCTGGGCAATCTCGATCCCGGACGCCTATCGCCGGGCACGGATTCGTTTTTCGATCGGATGAGGCGAAATGTTTTGCGCAGACACGCAAAAGTTTCGATGTCGCCACGTTTTCTGTTGTGGCAAACGAAAAATCTGATTTACTGGCGCTTCGCTAATTGGCTTTTGGGGGATATTTGCCGATGGTGTCGACCCGCAGGGATGTTTTGCTTGGTGGCTTGGCGTTACTTGGCGCCAGCACGGTTCAGAGGCCGGCGTTCGCCGCATCACCGTCTTATTTTTCCGGCACTGCCATCGACAATGGCGTGACCTTTCGGGCGACCAACTTCGCCAAGATCGACAAGCAGTGGCACCGCCAGGTTGTCAAATATTTCAGCAGCGAGCCGATCGGCACCGTCGTTGTCGATACAAGGCACCATTTTCTCTACGTGATCATGGAGAACAAGACAGCCATCCGCTACGGCGTCGGCGTCGGCCGCGAGGGCTTCAAATGGTTTGGCCGTGCCACGATCGACAATAAATCGCTTTGGCCGCGCTGGACGCCGCCGCCGGAGATGCGCAAGCGCCATCCCGAGCTGCCCGAATACGTCGACGGCGGCTCGCCGAAAAATCCGCTTGGCCCCCGCGCCATGTACCTGCTTCGCGACGGCGTCGATACCGGCTACCGATTCCACGGTACGCTGGAGCCGGGGAGCATCGGCAAGGATGCCTCCAGCGGCTGCATCCGCATGTTCAACGAAGACGCCATCGACCTTTACCAGCGCTGCCCGATCGGCACCGCCGTGCAGGTTCTGCCGCATATTGCCGACCAGGCCCCCCAGGTCAGCGACGCAACCCTGGTCGAATAAGGAAAATCACCCCGATGACTGCTACGACCGGTTTCACGAGGCGTCTTGCCGCCGCGGCCATGCTGCTGGCGCTCGCCGGCTGCAACACCACCGATATCGCCTCTGTCGAAGAACCGGCTGCAGTGCCGATGACCGGCCAGACCAACGATCCTGCGCCCGGTTTCGAGAACGTCGCAGCTGGCAGCGAAGAGGATTTTATCCTCAATGTCGGCCGGCGGGTCTACTTCACGCAGGACTCAGCCAAGCTCGATTCTGTCGCCATGGCAACGTTGGATAACCAGGCCGCCTGGCTCAACAGGAATCCGCGCTGGCTGCTCAAGCTGCAGGGGTTTGCCGACGATTCCGGATCGGCGTCCAAAATGGAGGCGCTTTCGCAGAAGCGTGCCGATGCGGCGATGGCCTATCTCGCCTCGAAGGGCGTGGACGCCGGGCGCATGTGGGCCAAGGGCTATGGCAACGACCGCGAAGTCCGCGACTGCACGGACCGCTCCTGCAAGGTGCAGAACCGCCGCGTCGTCACCAATCTGCGCACAACCCGCGACTGACGCTGACCGTTCCCGACGGCTGCAGCCAGGAATTTCGGTCGTGACGGTGTAGCTACCGCAGCCAGCTGGGGAGCCGCGCCGGGACGCGGCCGGTCAGCGCTGCCTCGACGCAATCTGCAAGACTACCGAAGCGGACCACCCTGTTGCTCAGGCCGGGGCCGTAATGGGCGTATTTTCCGGAATTGGTGATGAGCGTTCGGGTGCTCTTCGGGAAAACCGGCTCGCTGATGGAACACCAGCAGAGATCGGGCACGACACGCACACCGCCCTGTTCGAGCTTCGCAAGCGTACCGTCATCGCGCGCCTCGGTGATGACCTGATGACCTGCCGTGACGATGACGGCGACATCGGTGTGACGCTTGCGCCCGGCAAGCGCCGCTGCCAGTGCCCGGCATTCACTCAGCGAGGCATGGGGGCTGCCGATGGCCACGAGCTCGACCTGCTCCGGTCCCGAATTCAGCCGTGTCCAAGCCTCAGTCATATCGGCGCGGGTGATCGTCTTTCGTTCCGCACCAGCCATTGCGCCCTCCCCGGCTTCGGGCGTCACGCCCTCGACGTGAAGCATGGGTGCGGCGGAGGTGGTTCCGAAGGCGGCGCAGAGCGCCTTGAGGTCGTCTGCCGAGGGCTGCGCGGAACCAAGACCCCGCAGCAGCGGAATGCGGTCAGGCGCTGCGCGGCCGGCGAGATAGCCGATCAGCGGCCAGAAGGCGTCATCGATATTGTCGGGCAATTCGACATCGATAATCGAGCGGGCCTTGCGGTTTTCCGTCAGATAGACCCCTGAGAGCGGCGCGCGTCCGGTGAGAGCGATGCACAGGTCGAGGAAATCCGGATGCTTCGGCGTGCGGGCGCCGAGCACCGAATTGGCGAAGATCACGGCGTTCGATTCCGCCCAAGCAATCGCTTCGCCCGCGTGCGGCGCGCTGGCCAGAAGATAGGGAGAGCAGGTGAACGTCGGACGGCATCCCATGCGGACATAGGCATCGGCGAGCCTTGCCGCCGGATCGCCGAAGGCGCTGGGCACACCTTGCGCCCGCCAGTTGGCGTGATCGACCGAGATCGCATTCATGGTGGTCGGCACGCGAACCTGCGCGCCCATTTCGGCCATTCTTTCGGCGAAAACCAGATTGGCCGGGCTGGCATAGATGCAGCCGTCGATGTGTCCCTGCGTCACATCCACCAGGCAGTTTGCGCCCTGCTGGGCAGCCATTGCGCAGATGATGCGCATCGCCTGCTGGATAGCCAGCCCCTGCTCGCCCCCCAGCATGGCACGATCGGTGTCGCTCAAGTCGAGCGTCGCCATGCGCGGCGCCATGACGGGCAGTGTCACGCCGTCCGCCTCGATCGACGTCGCGGTTATCCGCGCGGTCCTGGCACGCGACAGGGCCGCAAAGCTCTGCGGTGCGAGACGCAGGACGGGAAGCGGTTTGCCGAACATTTCGGCGGCGATCAGCGCGCCCAGCGTCAGCACGTCTTCGGCTTCGCAGAACACCAATGCTGCCGGCGCCCGTCCCGTCAGGATAAGATCCAGAAGCACGCCCGATCCGGTGCAGGAACCCCGGCTCGAGGGCATCATCAGGATGCCGCCGGTCAGACAGACGCCATGGAGGGGATGATGCACGTCGATGACGCTGCCGGTCGAGGGCGAGACCCCGCCCCAGAAACTCAGGGGCTCGGCTGACGCGATGATCTGCCCCTCGGCGTTACCGCCGAGGATGCTTGAGGCGTGCATCGGATCACTCATTTGACGACGAAACCATGGGCAAACGGATCGCGGTCGTCGATGAAGATCGTGTTGATACCGGTCATCCGGGCCCAGCCGGCGATCGAGGGGATGATGGCATCGCGGTCAGCAACCTTGGTCGCTGCTTCGACCCGGCCCTTGAACAGCGAGCCGATGATCGACTCGTGGATGAATTCATCGCCGACGGCGAGCTTGCCCTTGGCTGCCAGCTGCGCCATGCGTGCCGAGGTGCCAGTGCCGCATGGCGAGCGGTCGATGGCCTTGTCGCCATAGAAAACGGCATTGCGGGCATGGGCGGTGGCGTCTGTCGGCTTGCCCGTCCACTGGATGTGGCTCAGCCCCCGGATCTCGGGATGCTCGGGGTGAACGAACTCGTATTTTTCATTCAGCGCGGCGCGCAGCTTGGGACTCCAGCCAATGAGTTCGCCTGCCGTGTGATCGGCCATATCGCGAAAATTCTTCTGCGGCTCGACGATGGCGTAGAAGTTGCCGCCATAGGCGACATCGACGACGATTTCGCCCAGGCCTTCGACCTCAGCCGTCAGGCCCTCGGCATAGAGGAAGCCGGGAACGTTGGTCAGGCGGACTTCCTCGACGAAACGACCCTCCTGGCGATAGGTGATATCCACCTTGCCGGCGGGCGCGTCGATCGACAGCTTGCCGGGCTCGCGCGGCATGATCAGGCCGTTCTCGATCGCCATCGTGATGGTGCCGATGGTGCCGTGGCCGCACATCGGCAGGCATCCGGAGGTCTCGATGAAGAGAACCGCGACGTCGCAGTCGGGACGGGTCGGCGGATAGAGTATCGAACCCGACATCATGTCGTGCCCGCGCGGCTCGAACATCAGGCCTGTCCGGATCCAATCGAATTCCCGCAGGAAATGGGCGCGCTTCTCCAGCATGTTGGCGCCCTCAAGGCGCGGGCCGCCGCCCGAAACGAGGCGGACCGGGTTTCCGCAGGTATGCCCGTCTAGGCAGGAGAAGGTGTAGGTGGCCATGGTGAAGGACCTTTGTCAGAAGCGTTGAGGCGAAAAGGATGCAATATCGATCGGCAGTGTTTTATCAGTCAACAGATCGGCGACCAACCGGGCGGTTCCGGCCGATTGTGTCAGGCCAAGATGCCCATGCCCGAAGGCGTGGATGACCCGCGGCGTCGCCCGCGAGCGGCCGATGGCGGGCAGGCTGTCGGGCAGCGATGGACGAAAGCCGAACCACTGCGTCCCCCCTTGCGTCTTCAGCCCGGGAAGAAAGTCCTTGGCTTTCTTCAGCATGGCTTCCGACCGGCGGAAATTCGGCGGCAAATCCAGTCCGCCGAGCTCGACGGCGCCGCCAACGCGGATCCCCGTCGACAGGCGCGTGACGACAAAGCCGTGACCGCCAAAGGTGACTTGCGTGCGCAAGTCAAACGCATCGGCCGGCAGCGTCGTATTGTAGCCGCGCTCGGTTTCCAGCGGAATACGTTCATTCAGGCTGCGGGCGATCCGGTGGGAAAAGGCCCCCGCCGACAGCACGACCTGCAGTGCGCGGCGGATTTCGCCGCCTTCGCTCAGAACCTCAACCCCGCCTTCGACTGGCCGCAGCGCCGTGACGTTGGCGCGTTCCAATATACCGCCCATGCTGCGGAAATGATCCGCCAGCGCCAGCGTATAGAGTTTCGGATCGGCGATCGAGTACCAGCCCGGCGTGAAGGTGCCGTGGGTGAAGCGCGCTGCAAGCCCCGGCTGGATTTCCGCCATGCGGGACGCATCGACGTGATGGAACTCGATGCCATGTGCTTCGCGGACCCTCCATCCAGGCAGCGCCGCCTTCAGCTCCGCCTCGCTTTCATAGACCTGGAGATTTCCGTCCTTGCGCAGCATGGGCAAGGTACCCGTCTGCTCCAGGAAGCGTTCAAGCTCGGCTTTCGAAAGATCCATCAACGCGGTCTGTGCGGTCGTCGACCTGGCGACCTGCTCAGGCGAACAGGCTCGCCAGAAGCGGAACATCCAGGGCGCGATCTTGAGCGCGTAGGCCGGCGGCACGGCCAGCGGGCCCAACGGATCGAGCAGCCATTTCGGCGCCTTCTTCAGGATGCCCGGCGAGGCAAGCGGCAGAATATCCGTAAAGGCGAAGGCCCCGGCATTGCCGGCGGATGCGCCGGCAGCCGGCCCCTCGCGGTCCAGCACGGTAACCGTCATCCCCCGCGCCTGGGCGGCGATCGCCGCCGAGAGCCCGACAACCCCGGCACCGATGACAATGACGTCCGGATCAGCCATTACCGGACGCTCGCAAGGAACGCCTGGGTATCGGGATGCTGCGGTGCTCCGAAGAGCTGATCCGGCGTGCCGATTTCAGCCATGACACCATGATGGAAAAAGGCGACCCGGTCGGAAACGTCGCGGGCAAAGGCCATTTCATGGGTGACGCAGATCATCGTCATGCCCTCTTCCGCCAGCATTTTCAGCGTATCGAGCACTTCACCGACCAGCATCGGATCGAGCGCCGATGTGACTTCGTCGAACAGCATGTATTCCGGTGACATCGCCAGCGCCCGGGCAATCGCCATGCGCTGCTGCTGACCGCCCGACATGCGGTTGGGATAGACCGACAGCTTTTCGCGCAAGCCGACATGGGTCAGCTGCTTGACGGCGATCTCCTCGGCTTTTTCCTTCGCAAGACCAAGAACCTTTCGCGGCGCCAGCATGACGTTTTCCAGCACGGTCAGGTGCGGGAACGCGTTCCACTGCTGGAAGACGATGCCGACCTTGCGGCGCAGTTTGTTGAGATCGGTGCCTTTGGCGTGGACATCCGTGCCGTCAATGGTGATCTGCCCCGAATTGATCGGTTCCAGTCCATTGATGCAGGTTAGCAGCGTGGATTTTCCCGATCCGGATCCACCGATGATGGTGACCACCTCACCCTTGTTCACAGTGAGGTTGATCCCCTTCAAAACCTCCAGCGCGTTGAAGGATTTGCGGACGTTTTTAATTTCAATCATTGGGGGACCACCGTCTTTCGAGATACCCGCCGAGACGGGCGATGGGGAAGCTGATGACGAAGTAGATTACGCCGCAGATCAGAAGGATGAACAGCGGCTCCTGCAGTCGGGTGACAAGAATCTGCGAGGCACGCAACAGCTCGATGAGGCCGAGCCAGAGTACCAATGCGGAATCCTTCATGACGCCGAGCGTCAGCCCGATCCAGGCGGGAAGCGAAACGCGCGTGGCCAGGGGCGCCACAATGTAGCGCATATCCTGCCACCAGGTCATACCGAGCGAGCGGGCCGCACGGCGTGTCGTCGCCGGAACGGCATCGATGCCGCCACGGATGATCTCCGAACAATAGGCTGCGGTATAGAGCGACAGGACCACGCAAGACGTGGTGAAGGGCGCCCAGCCAAGTTTGGCGATGGATTGCAACGCGTTGCCGAGCACGAGCTGGATCAGCAGCGGCACGGAGCGGAACACGTCCAGCACGAAGGTCAGCGGGGCGGACCAGATGGCCCCCAGCTGAACACGCAAGACACCGAAGACAATCCCAAGCACGGTGCCGGCGGTCACAGACACAGCAGTGACCGCCAGGGTCATCGCTGCGCCCTGCGCCAGGAAGGCGAGGTCACTCCAGGTGAGGGCGGTATCAAACATCTCTCACCTCTCTCAATACTTAAACATGCGCGCGGCAACCAGACGGGCAGCCAGCGTCACGAGTTTCGCAATGATGTAGTAGATCACCGCGGCAAGGGCGAAGAATTCAAAGGTGCGGAAGGACCGCGCGTTGAGCTCCTGCGTGATGCCGGCAAGGTCGGTGTTCATGCCGACGGTCACGCCGAGCGACGTCATCAGGATGGCCCAGACCATCTGGTTGGTGGCCGGCAGGAAGGCGACGCGCAACATCTGCGGCAGGACGATCAGCCGGAAGGCCTGGATCGGCGTCATGCCAAGCGACCGGCCGGCACGAGCCTGGGTGTCGGGAATGGCCTTGAGCGCACCCCGGAAGTTTTCCGCCAGGTAGCCTGCATTGTTGAAGGCAATCCCGATCAGAAGCGCCGTATAGGGGCTGAGATGGATGCCGAAATTGCCAAGCCCGAAATGGGCCATGTAGATCTGGAACAGCGCGGGCGTATTGCGCGCGACCTCGACCCAGCTGGTCGCAAATCCGCTGAGGATGCGATTGCCTGAGAGACGAAACGCCGTCAGGGCCAGGGCAATTGCCAGCCCGAGAACCATGGACAGAAGCGCGATCTGCAGCGTGACCACAGCGCCATCGAGCATCTGCGGCAGCGCCTTGAACGCCTGGTTCCAATGAAAGGTGTAGTTCAACATCGCCGTTTCATCTCCTGAAGAAGGACAGCGGCGCGGAAGTGTCCGCGCCGCCAGCGAAACGGTTCAATTAGCGATAAACGCCGTTTACCGAGAGATCAGGAACCTCCCCGCCAACCCACTTCCCGTACAGCTCCGCATAGCGGCCGGTGCGAACCTGCTGATTGACGAAGAGGTTGAGGAAGTTGATGAACCCATATTCCTCGCGGTTGGTGAACAGGGAAACATAGTCGATGTCGAACGGCGCCTTGCCGACGACAGCGATGCCGGGGAACTTTCCGGTCTTGACGTTGGCCTGCGCCACGGTCGAGGTGGAGACGGTGGCATCGAGCTGGCCCTGGCTCAGCGCCAGGAATACGTCTGCCTGTGTCTGGTACGGGCGGAACTCACCGGCGCCCCAGGCCTTGACCTGTTCTTCCAGCGCAATGGCTTCATAGGTGCCGGCAGTGGCGCCGACGACCTTGCCCTTCATGTCTTCAAACGACTTGACGCCCGATTTCTCGTTGGCGGTCACGGCCATTTCAAAGGCGAAGTAAGGAATGGTCATGCCGACGGTCTTGGCACGCTCAAGCGTGTCGGAGGTCGATGCGACGCCGACGTCGACGCGGCCCGACATCAGGGCAGGAATACGCTCGGGGAACGGGGTTTCAACGATTTCGGCGGTGACGCCGAGGGCCTTGGCCAGATCGTTGCAATAATCGACATCGAAGCCGATGGCGTTGTTGCTTTCGTCGCGCGCTCCCATCGGCGGGAAATCCAGCACAACGGCGCAACGCAATGTTCCCGAGGCGATAATATCGTCCAGCTTGTCGGCATGAGCCTGGCTGGTCAGAGCGGTTGCGGCCAGAAGGCTGAGCGCGAGAACCGAAAGTTTCATCTTAATCTCTCTCCCTAGATGGATGTGCCGATCTGCGGCAGGTGCACTATTTCGATTCCCTGTCCGCAAATCAACGATAAAATACAAGACGTATACAAAAAGTACGCAAACATGCGTATTTCCTGACTTCTACGCAATAAACGCCAACGAAGCGCCATCTCGCGGCACGATTATTTTAGGAGGTCCTTTGGTAATAGGGCCTCCGGCAGGTTCTGATAGGAGACCGGACGCAGGAAACGGCGGATCGACATGGTGCCGACGCTGGTCGCCCCGAAGTTGGTGGACGCCGGATACGGACCGCCATGGACCATGGAATCGACCACCTCGACGCCGGTCGGGAAGCCGTTGACGAGGATGCGTCCTGCCTTTCGCTCCAACAGCGGAAGCAGGCGTTTCGCCGCATCGATATCGGCATCGTCCATGTGCAAGGTCACCGTCAGCTGGCCCTCGATCGAACGGGCGACCTCTTCCATTTCGCCCTGCGTCTGCACTCGCACCAGAAGGCCAAGAGGTCCGAAGACTTCCTCGCTCAGTGCGTGATCGGCAAGAAACCGTTCGCCCGTCGTTTCGAACAGATTGGGAGACGCGGCGCGGCCGGACGATTCCGTGACCAGCAGCGGCTTGACGGTGTTGCGGGCGGCAAAGCTCGCCTGTCCGTCGTGATAGGCTTTGGCAATTCCATCGGTCAGCATGGTCTGCGGCGAAACCTTGCCCAATGCATCGGTTGCGGCCGCGGCAAAACGGTCGGCAGCGGCGCCGTCGATGACCACGGCAACGCCGGGATTGGTGCAGAATTGGCCAGCGCCCATGACGAGCGAGCCTGCCCAGCCCTGCCCCAGCCCTTCGGCTCTCTGTTCAAGTGCTAAGGGCAGCAGGAACATCGGGTTGACCGAGCCGAGTTCGCCAAAGAACGGGATCGGTTCAGGACGCGCTGCGCAAAGATTAAACAGAGCACGACCGCCGGCTTGGGATCCGGTAAAGCCGACCGCCTTGATCAGCCGGTGCTGCACCAGCGCATGACCGACATCGCGGTTGCCGCCCTGAATGAGAGAGAAGACGCCCGGATGCACGCCCGTGCTGCGGATGGCCGCTTCAACGGCCTGGGCGATGATCTCGCCGGTACCCGGATGGGCGGAGTGGCCCTTGACCACCACGGGACAGCCTGCCGCGAGTGCCGCCGCCGTATCGCCACCCGCCGTCGAGAAAGCGAGGGGGAAGTTCGAGGCTCCGAAAACCGCAACAGGACCGACGGGTCGCTGCATGAGGCGGATCTCGGGGCGCGGCGCCGGCTGGCGGTCCGGCAAGGCCGCGTCAAAGCGGCGGTCAAGATAGTCGCCGCTTTCGATATGACTGGCAAACAGCCGCAGCTGTCCCGTGGTGCGGCCCCGTTCGCCGGCCAGACGGGCTTCAGGCAGGCCGGTCTCCTGGCTACCGATTTCCGTAATCTCGTCTGCGCGGGCTTCGATCTCATCGGCAATGGCGCGCAGGAAGGCAGCACGTGTGTGACGATCGGTACTGGCAAAACTCCAGAAGGCCGCCTCGGCTGCCTCGCAGGCGCGGTTTACCAGCTCCACGGTCCCGACGGCGAATTGGTGCGCGGGCCCTTTGGCCGGCGAGGAGGCGAAGGTGCCGGCGCCGTCGAGCCATTCGCCTGCGACAAGGTGTTTTCCGCTGGGGGTAAAGGGCATGAGGAGATCCTTTTCTTTCAAACGTGCTTGCAGCAGCAAAGCGTGCCGGATGGCGTCGAGAAAACTTGTATACTTTTTGTATGCAGGATATCAACCCATTTGGATATTCCTGCACCTAAAAAGGAGGGGCACACCATGAGCGATACCCACACCCTGACGATCACCGATCTGGAAGAGCGCGTAAAAGCCATCTTCACCAAGGCGGGGCTGAGTGCGACACAAGCCGGGGCCATCACCCGGGTGATCGTCGCCGCCGAACGGGACGCCTGCAAATCGCATGGCATCTACCGGATCGAAGGCGCGCTGCGCACCGTCAAGGCCGGCAAGGTCAATCCGGTAGCCAAGCCCGAACTTCTTCCGCAGCACCGGTCCGCCGTCGTCAAGGTGGACGCGAAGGGCGGTTTTGCCAATGCGGCGTTCGAGCTTGGGCTGCCGGTGCTGGCGGAGCGCGCCCGCTCCAGCGGTATTGCAGCGCTTGCCATCAATGACTGCACCCATTTCTCCGCGCTCTGGCCGGAAGCTGAGGCGCTGACGGAGCTCGGACTTGCCGGCATCGTCATGTGCCCCAGCTATGCGACGGTCGCACCGAGCGGCGGAACGAAGCCGTTACTCGGCACCAACCCCCTCGCCTTCGGCTGGCCCCGCCCCGGCAGGCCGCCCTATGTTTTCGACTTCGCAACGTCTGTGGCAGCGCGTGGCGAGATCGAGCTGCACAGGCGGGCCGGAAAAGCCTTGCCGGAGGGCTGGGCGATCGATTCGGCCGGGCAGCCGACCACCGATCCGGAAGCGGCACTGGCCGGCGCGATGCTGCCGTTCGGCGAACACAAGGGTTCGGCAATCTCCACGATGATCGAGCTCTTGGCCGGCATCATGATTGGCGACCTGACCAGCCCGGAAGTGCTTGATGCGCTTGGTTCGACGGCACTCGCCCCCGCCCATGGCGAACTGGTCATTGCCTTCTCTCCCGAAGGTTTTGGTGCGGATCGTCCAGGCAACCCGTTTGCCCGGGCCGAAATCCTGTTTGAGGCAATGGCCGGCCAGGGGGCCCGCCTGCCCTCGCAGCGGCGTTATGCCGCCCGGGCGAAATCGCAGGCCGGAGGCATTGTTCTGATGGCTTCGGAGATGGAGCAGCTCGACCGGCTTGAAGCGCTCGGACTGGACGCAGTTTAACTGCGTCCGCCACGACAGCGCCACGCGTCATTCATGACGCGCAAAGGTCGCTGTAGCCTGCGCATTGCGCCGCAGGCCCTACAAATGCAAAGGCCCTCCATCGGAGGGCCTTTGTCAGTTCAGGCGAGCGTTAGCTCAGGCTTTGTACTTCTGGACGGCGCCAGCGAGCTTGCTCCATTCGGCATACCAGCCGTTGAACAGCTTGAACTGGGCCTCGACATATCCACGCTGGCTGTTGGTGAGCGCATCCGTCGCGTTGAAGTGCAGCGCGTATTCCTTGTCGCCGTTCATCACCATCATGTGCTTGAAGTAGAGAACGAGATCCGGGCCTTCGTCGAAGGAGGAAAGAACGGCAAGCGCCTGCTCCAGCTCCAGGGCGCGAAGGCGCGCATCTGCGTCGCCTTCGGCGGCAGCCTGGGACAGGTTGCACAGGTGGATGACTTCCTTCGGCAGGACGTTGCCGATGCCGGTGATGGCGCCGGTCGCACCGCAGTTCACGAAGCCATGGAAAACGGCGGTATCGACGCCGATCATCAGCGAGACACCGTCCTGGCTGGTGATGTGTTCGGCCGCATAGCGCATGTCGTCTACGCCGCCGAATTCCTTGAAGCCGACAAGGTTCGGATGTTCGGCGCGCAGCGCGAAGAACAGGTCGGCGCGGGTGGCAAAACCATAATACGGGCTGTTGTAGATGACTGCCGGAAGATCCGGGGCAGCAGCCAGGATCGCCTTGAAATGGGCCTTCTGGGCTACGACGGAAGAGCCACGCGACAGCACCCGCGGAATGACCATGAGGCCCTGGGCGCCAACGGCCTGCGCATGCGCGGCATGCGCAACGGCCAGCGCGCTATTGACGGCGCCGGTGCCGACGATCACCGGCACGCCCGCCTTCACCAGACGCTCGACGCCTTCCATGCGCTGCGCATCGGTCAGGAGCGGCCAGTCACCCATCGAACCGCAATAGACGACGGCCGACATTCCCTGGGCAATCAACTCTTTTCCCTTGCGCACGAGCGCGTCGAAGTCCGGCGTGCGGTCTTCTTTGCAAGGGGTCATCAGCGCGGGGATCACGCCAGAAAAGATTTTGGCCGTCATAACAAACTCCTTTTGACGTTGCCGGACAGGCAGAGAACGGCGCGCACCTTTGCGGCCCCAATCCTGTGCCTCTGGAGTTATATTGCACGTTGTATTTTATTTGTCGACAAGAATTTCAGTGTCAGAGCGCCATGTCGAGCCTGTCTGCCCGGGCAAGCAACTTCTGGATCTGATGGACGATCTGCTCGGCATGCAGTCTGGCCAGGCGATCGGCTTCCTCGACGTCGCGCTTCGCAATCACGGCAATCATGTCGTCGTGTTCTTCGACGAAACGCTGCGGCAGCCGGTCGTCGTAGGATTGGTAGTACAGCCGCAGCATGCGCCGGCCCTCATCGAGCAGCCGGTTGAAAAGACCCGTGAAATAGGGATTGCGGCCCGCCTCGGCGATGGCCGAATGAAATGCGGCGTTGGTGGCGATCATCGCCAGCGCATCTTGCGCCTGCACGGCAGCGGCGAATTCGGCCTGATGGGCGCGGATCACCTTCAGGTCTTCCGGCCTGTGATACTGCGCCGCCAGCTTCGTCGTGACGCGGTACATCAGCACCAGGGCGTCGAAGAAGGTGTGCATGTTGAGGAAATCGATATTTGCCACCATCGTCGAACGGTTGGGCAGCGTATCGATCAGTCCTTCGCCGGCCAGCCGTACCAACGCCTCGCGGATCGGGGTTCGCGACATCTTGAACCGTTCGGCCAGCTGCACCTCGTCTATCGGGCTGCCGGGCGGCAGTACCAAATCGAGAATCTCGTCGCGCAAGAGGTCGTAGACCATCTTGACGCCGGAGCCTCGCTTGCGTTCGGGAATGGGGCTGGTGTCGATATCTGTCATTTTATCAAATCCTTTGTCGACAAAAGGAATACTTTTCCCTGCCGGCAGGATCAACAGTTTCCGCAGCCGCGGTGGGAAAAGACGATGATAAACTTGGTGACGACGCACTTTTTGGGCTTCAACCAGCCCGTGCGGCCGCCGATCTCGCCCATGCCGCCAGCGCCAGGCGGTGCGCGATATCAGGCTCTCTGGTCCTTGAGGAAGGCGACAAGGGACCGTCCTGCATCCAGCACATGGTCCCGCGTCAGCCGCGACGCGAGGCCGGCATCCCTGTTGAGGCAGGCTGCAAGAATTGCTTCGTGCTCGCGCTTGGCCCGCATCATGCCATTCGTCAGTGTCAATTGCGCCCGCAGATAGCGATCGATCCTGTCGAGCGATGTGCGAACGATCTGCAGATAATAGGGGCGCTGCGACGCCGCATAGAGACTGTAGTGAAAACGCCGGTTGATTTCGCCCCAGCGGGCGGAATCGGTCTCTTGCCCGAATTCCTCACAATACCCGCGCGCTGCGGCAAGCGTATCATGATCGAGATTGGGCACGGCAAGCCGGATGACTTCGGCCTCCACCAGGGCCCGAAATTCGAAGATTTCGTCGATCTCTTCGATCGACAGCCCGGCAACGACAGCCCCCTTGTAACGCTCGGTGGTGATCAGCCCATGCTGCTCCAGCCGCGACAGCGCCTCGCGCACGGGAATGCGGCTGGTGTTGAACATCTGGGCGATCTGATCCTGCCTGAGGTTCTCGCCTTCGGCCAGGTCACCCTCGACGATCGCCTTGCGCAGGGCGTCGTAGACGATATCGGCTGCGGATGCGGCCTGCCTGATATCGACGGCAGCGAGTTTCATGGTCCAAATCCCCATTGTTCGAAAGCGGCAGCCCTGTCAGCACCTGTCCTTGGGTCATATGTCCAATTCAATGTTCAGGCAACAGAACGGATATTCGTGGACACGTTTGAAAATTGCCATTGTATATTGGATCCAATATTTCTATCAGGACGACACCATGCATGGCCATCGGCTGACATTCGCCGCCGTTGCCGGCAGCACCGGGATATCCACAAGGAGAGGACTATGCGCACGAGCAAGGTAATCCACATCGTTTCCTGTCACGCCGAGGGCGAAGTGGGAGATGTCATTGTCGGCGGCGTCGCTCCGCCTCCCGGAAAGACCCTGTGGGAACAGCGGCGGTTCATCGCCGAGGATCAGGGCTTGCGTAATTTCGTTCTGAATGAACCGCGCGGCGGGGTATTCCGGCATATCAACCTTTTGGTGCCGCCAAAGGACCCGCGCGCGACGATGGGCTTCATCATCATGGAGCCGGAAGATACGCCGCCAATGTCGGGCTCGAACTCGATCTGCGTCTCCACCGTTTTGCTCGACACCGGCATTGTTCCGATGCAGGAGCCGGAAACCAGAATGGTGCTCGAGGCGCCGGGAGGTCTGGTCGATGTTGTCGCCTCCTGCCGCAACGGCAAGGCCGAGCGCATCACTGTCACCAACGTGCCGTCCTTTGCTGCCAGGCTTGATGCCAAGCTGGAAGTGGAAGGCCTTGGCACCCTCACGGTCGATACTGCCTATGGCGGCGACAGTTTCGTCATTGCCGACGCCCGTTCGCTCGGCTTTTCGGTCACGCCCGACGAGGCCCGCGAACTGGCCGAGACCGGCATCAGGATTACCCGCGCCGCCAATGAGCAGCTCGGGTTCTCCCATCCGGAAAATCCGGAATGGAATCATATTTCCTTCTGCCAGCTGACCCTTCCGGTGGAAGAACGCGACGGCATGCTGCATGGGCGCAACACGGTGGTGATCCAGCCGGCCAAGCTCGACCGTTCGCCGACCGGCACCGGCTGCTCGGCCCGGATGGCGGTGCTGCACGCCCGCGGCCAGATCAAGGTCGGACAGAAATTCCGCGGCGAATCGATCATCGGTTCGCATTTCGATTGCCGCATCGTCGGCGAAACGGCGGTCGGCGGACAGAAGGCGATCGTGCCCGAAATCTCCGGCCGGGCCTGGGTGACCGGCACCCACCAGGTCATGCTCGATCCCGACGACCCGTGGCCGGCCGGTTACCGCCTCGCCGATACCTGGCCGCGCAAGCAGTAGGATTGCCGGCTCGGCACAGACTTACAGCGATCTTTGCGCGTCATTCATGACGCGCAAAGGCAGGATCCCACAGCCGGACCATCGGCACAGGCGCCCGGAAATCTCCCGGGCGCCTCGGGCTTGCTGGTTACTGCGCCCGCTTCAAGGCATCGCCGAGTATCGAGACAATGTCCTCGATATGGGATTTCTCTGCGATCAGCGGTGGCGAGAAGGCGATGATGTCGCCCGTCACGCGGATCAGCAGGCCGCGTTCGAAGCAATCGACGAAGACATCGTAGGCGCGCGCGCCGGGAGCACCCTCACGGGACGAAAGCTCGATGCCGGCGATCAGGCCGATCGTGCGGATGTCCACGACATGCGGAAGGCCCTTCAGCGAGTGCATCGCCGCGTGCCAGTCGTCCTGCAGATCGGCTGCCCGTGTCAAAAGATTTTCGTCGCGGTAGATGTCGAGCGTAGCAATGCCGGCGGCGCAGGCTGCCGGATGGCCGGAATAGGTGTAGCCGTGGAAAAGCTCGATCTGGCCTTCCGGTCCGTGCATGAGGGCATCGTGCACTTTGCGGCTGGCAAACACCGCACCCATCGGGATCGCCCCGTTGGTCAGGCCCTTCGCCGTCGTCACGAGGTCCGGCGTTACGCCGAAATAATCGGTGGCAAAGGAAGCGCCGAGGCGGCCGAAGCCGGTGATCACTTCGTCGAAAATCAGAAGGATGCCGTGCGCGGTGCAGATTTTGCGCAGGCGCTCGAGATAGCCTTTCGGCGGGATGAGCACGCCGGTGGAGCCGGCAACGGGTTCGACAATGCAAGCGGCGATGGTTTCGGCGCCATGCAAGGCGACCAGTCTTTCAAGATCGTCGGCGAGTTCGGCGCCGTGCTCCGGCTGGCCTTTGACAAAGGCGTTCTTTGCCGGATCGTGGGTGTGGCGCAGATGGTCCGTGCCGGGAAGCTGCGGAAAGACCCGGCGGTTGTTGACGAGACCGCCAACCGAGATGCCGCCGAAACCGACGCCGTGATAGCCGCGCTCACGGCCGATCAGGCGCGTGCGCGTGCCCTGCCCGATCGACCGCTGGTAAGCGACCGCGATCTTGAGGGCCGTATCGACGGATTCCGAGCCGGAACCGGTGAAGAAGACACGGTCGAGTTTTCCATCCGGACCGCCAGGCGCAATCTCTGCCAGCCGCTCGGCGAAATCGAAGGCGATCGGATGCCCCATCTGGAAGGAGGGTGCAAAGTCCAGCGTCGTAAGCTGGCGCTCGACTGCTGCCGCGATCTGTCGGCGGCCATGACCGGCATTGACGCACCAGAGGCCCGCCGTCCCGTCCAGAATCTTGCGTCCATCGACGCTGGTATAGTGCATGCCTTCCGCGGAGGCGAGCAGGCGCGGGGCCGCCTTGAATTGCCGGTTGGCGGTAAACGGCATCCAGTAGCTATCGAGTACCGGGGTGTTTTGTCTGCTGTGCGTGTTCATGGCGACCTCCTGTGAAGCCGCCATGACGCCATGATTTCATATGGCCAAACAAGTCCTTTTCTGCTCAGACATAAGTTATTGAAAATACATATCATGGTTTGTAATAGTTGCTATATTTCGAACATGCAAAACAGAGGATCAGCCTATGTCGGTGGATATCGGAAACCGCCTGCGCCATTTGCGCATCCTCAACAATCTGTCGCAGCGGGAACTTGCCAAGCGGGCGGGCGTGACCAACTCGACGATTTCGTTGATCGAGTCCAATTCCTCCAATCCCTCCGTCGGCGCCTTGAAGCGCATCCTCGACGGCATCCCCATCGGGCTTGCGGAATTTTTCGCCTTCGAGCCGGACCGCCCGAAGAAGGCCTTCTACAGGGCGGATGAACTCGTTGAAATCGGCAAGGGGCCGATCTCCTATCGCCAGATCGGTGATAATCTGTTCGGCCGCAGCCTGCAGATTCTCAAGGAATGTTATCAACCCGGCGCCGACACCGGCAAAGTGCCGCTGGTCCACGACGGCGAGGAAGGCGGGATCGTTCTGTCGGGGCGGCTGGAGGTCACCGTCGATGACGAACGCCGCATCCTTGGACCGGGCGACGCTTATTATTTCGAAAGCCGCCGGCCTCACCGGTTCCGCTGTGTCGGCCCGGTCGCCTGCGAAATCATCAGCGCCTGCACGCCGCCGACTTTTTGACTACTGCATAAGCGGATGGCCTCGCCCGTCGCGACCGTCGAGATAGAGCATCAGGCCAAGGCCAATCGCGCCGGCAAGCGCACCGAGCATCGACGTGCCCGAATAATCGCTGAAACGGGTCCCGATCGCGAACAGGATGGCACTCAGCCCGCCGCTTAAGAACAGGTTCACCGAGATGAGCGAACTGCCAAGGCCCGGACGGTCGGCGATGAGGTCCTGGATGTAGGTGATGGGGATGCTGATGAGAGCCGCGGCGGCAAAGGCGCTGAGAAGCGTCAGGGCATAGACGTGCCAGGGTGCCGAGGCGAGACCCAGCAGGGTGAGGTATACCGCGTAAAGCCCCGCGCCGATTGCGAGCGCCGTGACAGCGTGCATGTGAAGCTGGATGCGGGCCCAGACGAAGATGAACACGACCTCGAGAAACGCAACGATGCCGACCACCACACCGATGTCGGTGACCGTGCCGCCTGCAGCACCGGTAATGATCAGCGGCTGCACCGCCGCGTTGACATGCAGTGTCGAGGTGATCAGCGAGATCGCCATCAGGCGGACGAAGACGCGCGGCGAGAGAACTTCGGCGAAAGAAGCAAGATAGGAATGGCGGTGGCTTTTTTCCGGTGGCGGACCATTGGCGGCCGGCAGTTTGAGGAAGACCAGCGCCAGATTGACGATGCAACCGAGGCAGGCAAGCAGATAGGCCGGCAGCATGCTGCCGCGTCCGACCAGCACCAGAGCCACGAGACCCGGCACCAGAACCCAGGCGACCGAAATGGCGGCACGCACGCCGGAATTGATCGCCGCCGCATCGCGTCCGCCCTCGGCATTGGCGATGGCGCGCACATTGGCAAACAGCAGCGATGTCATTGAATTGTAGACCGGCAGCATGACCAGCGTACAGAAGACGAAGCTGGCCGGAACCGGAACCGCATAGACGAGCCCGTAACCGAAAACCCCGAACGACATCACGATCATCAGCAGGATCCGGTAATTGCCGATACGATCGGCGAGCACGCCGACCCACAGGCTGACGATAACGTTGACGGCCGCCGCCGCGAAAATCAGGATGGAATAGAAGCCATTGCTCAAGCCGAGCTCGGTGATGCCGATCACCGACTGATAGGGCGAAGTCGCAGCGCCCGTGAAGCCGAACATAAAGATCGCGATCATGCTCAACCGGACCACAGGGTGGCGGAAGGCGATCGACAGCGTTGATGTCATGATGGGAACACCGGAAAGGAGGTCAAAGACCGTCCGGAAATCCGGACGGGAATTCAGATACCGAGTGCGCTGCTGCATTATTCAGCAAATTTAAAGTGCTACAGCGACCTCTGAGCGTCATAGATGACGCGCGGCGCTGGAGACGGGCGTCAGCTCCGCCAGCGGGCCGATAATACCGCTGCGGGCGCATAGTCGAAATCGCGGTCGAGGGGAAAGACCGGCCTCGCCCTGCGGTCGCTTGCCAGATTGGCGATATCCTGATTGACGACGCCGTCGGTCAGCGCCATCAGGTTTGGATTGGCGATCGGCGCCAGGTCGGGTGACAGGTAGCCGGATTTGACCACCAGCAGCCGCACGGTTTTCGGGTCGAACCCCAGCCGCCGGAAGTCCCCGATATTGTGATAGGGACGGCGGCGCGCAGCCAGAATGATCTTAATACCGCCAACGCGAATGACGGCCTGGCGGTCAGCGGCTGAACCGGGATCATCAAGCCGCAGGACGGTCGCGGTTACGTCTGCAGGAACGCTGGCCGGATCGAGACTGCCGCCGATCCGAAGGGCAAGCGAGGCGCCCTCCCCGGCAGTAAAACAGGCCTCGACGGCCGGGCGATCGGTGATCCCGGCAAGCAGAGCGCCTTGCCAATCTCGGGTGATCAGTGCCCGCAGCACATCGGCACGGTCACCGACGCCGCCGCCGGTTGGATTGTCGGCGGAATCGGCGAGAATGACCGGGGATGTCGTAGCCGCCGCCGCAAGATCGAGCATCGCGTCCAACGGTCCCGTCACCGGTCCAAAACCGAAGTTTTCGCGCGCGTTCCAGTATTGCAGGGCGATTTCCTCGGCTGCTTTCGACGCCGCCTGCCTGTCGATGCCGGTGACCACAGCGCAGGCTGTTGCCCGAGGCTCGTCGGCCCAGACATAACCGATCATCAGATTGGCATCGAGGATGCCCGGCTGGGCATCGAAGCCCGGAAGGCTGAGATAGATCGACCTGGCCGGTTCATCCTCTGTCGAAGTGCATTCGCCAGGCAGCAAAACTGGCACCTTGGCCCAGGCGACACCGGGACGATTGCCCGTGCGCAGCGTCTCGACCAGCATCGACCAGGCCCGCACCATGGTTTCGCGCGTGTCGATATGCGGTGCGGTGCGATAGGCAGCAAAAATATCGAGCTGATCGATGATCCTCTGGCTGACATTGCCATGAAGATCGTAGCTCGCAGCGATCGGGCAATCCGGCCCGACGACAGTGCGGGCAGCGGAGATCCAGTCGCCCTCGGCATCGTCCATGCCCTCGACATTGATTGCGCCATGCATCGCCAGATAAAGACCGTCGATGGGCAGGGCGGCTTGCAGTTTTTCAAGGAACTCTGCCTTGAAGCTCTCATAGGCCATGCGCGATACCGGACCGCCCGGTACGGCCCTGGCGTGCAGCAGAGGCAGATGCTCGATCCCGGCGGCATCGAGGAAATCGAAATACTCGGCACCGAGCAGCTCGGCATCGCGCAGCACGAAAAAATCCTCGACAGCCATCAGGACCGGCGAATAGGTGCTGCATTCGGTATGAATACCCCCAACGGCGATGCGCATTGTTTTCCTCACGATTTCGATTGTTACAATTTCGGGCTGAGACCGACGATGGCTGCGAAGCGTAACCAGTTCTTCTCACTTTTCGGCGTCCATGCAGCCTCGGCGATGGCCGGAAGACGCGGAAAGACGAGGCGATTGAAATAACCGCGCGACAGGTAGTGCTCGCTCCAGATGCAGGCCTGAACGCCCTTCAGCCGGTCCTTCAGCTCTTGCGGGAAATCACCTTCGGCTTCATAACCGTAGGTGTGGGCAGGCGGCACGGTGCCGGCCCAGCTGGCGCCCGGCTCCTGCCATTCCTCTGCCTGCACCATGTCGAGATAATAGGCCTGTCCCGGCGTCATCACCACTTCATAACCCTCGCGGGCAAGCTCGATACCGACCTCGGGCGATTGCCAGGCCATCAGCAGCGTTCCCGCCGCATCGACACCGCCGCCATGGGCGACCTCGTTCCAGCCGGCAAGCTTCTTGCCGCGCTTGGTCAGCATCGCCTTGACCCGTTTCAGGAAATAGGACTGCAGCTCGAAAGTACCGGTGATGCCTTCCTTTTCCATCAGCTTGCGGGCGAGCGGCGAGGCAAGCCAGGCTCCATCCGGGACTTCATCGCCGCCGATATGAATATAGGCCGACGGGAAGAGCTCAACGATTTCATCGAGGACCTTTTCCAGGAATTCGTAGGTGAACGGCACGGCCGGATTGAGCGCGTTGTTCGGATAACCTTGAACGGAGTGATAGCTCTCCGGTGCTTCCTGACCGTCTGAAAGATCCCTGAGCGCGACAAGCGTTGCCGCGTTGTGGCCGGGCGTGTCGATCTCCGGGATGATTTCGACATTGAGCGCCAGCGCATGCGCGACGAGCGTGCGAACATCGTCCTGGCTATAGAACCCGCCGGCCGGCTCCGCCCCGTTGCCGAGCTGCGGCAGCAAGGGACCATCCGGGCTGCGGATGACGCCAGCGATGGTCAGCTCCGGATAGGCCTTGATTTCCAGCCGCCATGCCTCGTCGTCGGTCAGGTGCCAGTGGAAGATATTGAGCTTGAACCAGGCAAGGATGTCGATGAGCCTCGCCAGATCGGCGACCGGATAGAACTGGCGGGAAACATCGAGATGGCAGCCGCGCCAGCCGTAGCGCGGCTCGTCCGAAATCGTGCCCGAGACCGGAAACCGGAATTTTCCAGGCTCACGGCGGGCACCGTTCAAGAGCTGTGCCAGCGAGGTCAAGCCGTATTGCCGGCCAGCAGCGCCGCCATAGCTGAGTTTGACCGCCTCGGACGAAAAGGACAGCGCATAGGCTTCCGCCGCAAGCATCGCATCCTGCTGCAGGTGCAGCGCCCTGCCCTGACTGTTCGGCGCCAGGCTGAGCGGCGCATGGTCGGCTTCAAACAGGCGGCGGAACAGCCCGATAACCGTGTCGATTGCCTTCAGGTCATCCATCGACGCGCCGGGCGCAGGATAGAGGCAAACCGGAAAGCCATCGCCCGGCTCCACATCGATCTGGCGCGGCCATGGCTGTAGCGCAAACGGCAGGTCGAGCTTGCCTTCCGGCAAAAGCACCGGCGGTGGCCCGCTGAACCGGCCCTCAAGCAGAAGGTCAGAAACGGAGACCGGTACATGGCGGCCATCGGCGAGCGTCAGATAGGCGGACTTGGCACCATCGGTGCAATGCACGGCCTTGCGATGCAGACCGCTGACAGTGAAGATCCAGGATGCGCCGGGCGCCAGCACCAAACCTGCCGGAGGCGCAAATTCATGGTAGTTGGCGTCCCGCTTGACGAAGACGGCGTTCTCGCAGGCCGTCTTGTCGATAACCCGCGTCAGCGACGTATAGACGATGGTAAAGCCTGCAAGCGCTGTGTCCGACAGGTTGAACAGGTTGAAAATGAATCGGCCGTGCGGGCCGCCGTCCGGTTGCCACGTGCTCTCGAGGCGATAGGAAGCCGGTTGCATGTCTGTTCCTCGTGTCTCTAGTAGTGGTCCGACTGGGAGAATGTGCGGGCAAGCTCGGCCTGCCCGGCGGTCAGTCCGCAGTCGACCGGCAGGCAGATGCCGGTAATGGCCGCGGCAAGCGGGCTGGCCAGAAAGCCGACGGCATTGGCCACGTCTTGCGGACTGGCAATCCGCTGCAGCGGATACCAACGGCGGGCGTCCTCGAACACATTCGGATTGGCGGCCGCGCGGGCCTCCCAGGCCTGCGTGCGCACCGTACCCGGCGAAACCGCGTTGGCACGGATGCCAAACTTGCCGTATTCGACCGCGATCAGCTTCGTCAGATGCAGAAGGCCGGCCTTGGCGGCACTGTAGGCCGGGTGACCGAAGACGTTCGTGCCGTTGACGGAGGCGATGTTGATCAGCGAGCCCTGGCTTTGTTTCAGCGCATCCTCGACGGCGCGGAAGCAGAGGAAGGCTGCCTCCAGGTTCAAGGCGTTGTCCATCCGCCAGATTTCCGGCGTCGTGTCATGCAGGCTGACAGCGCGTGCGGCCCCGGCATTGTTGACGAGCGTCCGCACCGTACCTAGCTCGGCGGCTCGAGCCGCCATGGCGCTAACGCTTGCCGGATCGGTGATATCACAGGCCAGGGCAACGAACTTGCCGGGATTGCCAAGGCTTGCGGCTGCTTTTTCGACAGCCGCACCGTCCAGATCAGGCATCAGGACGACATCGTGGTCTTCACCAAGGCGCCGGGCGATGGCCCTGCCGATGTCGCCTGCGGCCCCCGTTACGATCGCAACAGATGAAGTCATGACGGGTCCCTTTTGAACATGATGAAGTCAATCCCCAAGAAGCTGGCGGTCGTCGCCGTCGCGATGGGCGACAAGCTGCTGCTTGATACGCCGCAGTGTCACGGTCGCCTGTGGCTGAATGTGATAGGCAACGAGACTGGCGAGGATATCGACCAGCGCCACGTAAGCGATGCGGGTCGATGTCGGGCGATAAATGTTGCTGCCTTCCTGCAGATCGACAGGCACGGTGATATCGGCGGCACGAGCAACCGGACTGCCGCTTTGCGTCAGCGCGATGGTCGTCACCTTCTGGTCGCGGGCAAGCATGAAGGAGCGGACCAGCTCGGCATTGCGCCCGGAGAACGAGGATCCGATGACGACGTCGCCCGGCCGGGCGGCGGCGGCCATCATCATCTGCATACTGTGATCTGAGCTTGCGGTGATGCGCAGCCCCAGGCGGAAGAGCCTGTTCTGCAATTCGCTTGCAATCATCGAGGAATTGCCGCCGGAGCCGAACGCATAGATCATATCGGCGCCGGCCAACTTTTCGGTAGCCTGCTCGATCGCGGCAAGATCGAGGCTGCGATGCAGCATGAACAATGCGTTCTGCGCCTTGGACACGATATCCTGCGCGACATCAGCGGGCTCGCGGCTCTTCGGCTCGGGCTTGAGGTAACGCATGCCGACATAAGCGGTGCGCGCTAATTGTACCTTGAAGTCGGAGAAACTGTCGCAGCCGAGCCGGCGGCAGAAGCGTGTGACGGTCGGCGGTGAGACATCGGCCTTGCCGGCCAATTCGATGATCGAGGCATTCACGGCAAACTCGAAATCGGTGAGCAGGATCTCGGCGATACGGCTTTCGGCCTGCGAGAGCTTGCTTTTTTCTTCCTGAAGCGTCGAGAAAATATCCATTAGGAAGCACTTTCAATGAAATCGCCAGGCTGCCCTGGGGAGGCCTCCTGAAACCGCGGCAATGCTGCCATCCGGCACACGATTCTCACTTGATGTCCACCCTGCTCCCGTGTCGCCTTGGCCTCAGGCCGTCTTTTCCTTGTAGGCGACGCAATCGATCTCGACCTTGCAATCGACCATCATCGATGCCTGCACGCAGGCCCGCGCCGGCGGATGTTCGCCGAAATAGTCCTGATAGATCTTGTTGAAGGTCCAGAAGTCACGCGGATCATCAAGCCAGACGCCGACACGGACAATATGTTCCGGGCCGTAATTGGCCTCCTTCAGGATCGCCAGCAGGTTGGCAATCGTCTTGTGCGTCTGGGGGATAATGCCGCCGTCGATGATTTCGCCGTTTTCCATGGCAACCTGGCCGGACACATGAAGCCAGCCATTCGCCTCTACCGCGCGCGCGAATGGAAGCGGCTTGCCGCCCGCGCCCACCTGCACGGTGCCATAACGTGTAATGGACATTTACCTCGCCCTTGCAAATTATTTTCGTGATCCGTTGACAAATGACCATAGAAAGCGGAATTTGACCAGAGAAAAACACCATTTATGAAAAGAATTTCAATCAACGGAGCAATCGTGCGCGATCCCTTCCGCAATCCCTTCCCTTCTTCCGATACCGCCCGGCACGCAATCTGGAACATGCTGGTCGAGCGCGATATCGACGCCTTTCTCGCCGCCGACTGGTCCAAAGTCGCTGGCGATTTCGTCGAGGAAGGCTTCATCGGCATCGATGCAAAACGTGAGACCAGCCCCGACAAATGGCGGCTCGCCTTTCCCTCGTTGGCGGCCTATCGCGACGAATGGCTGCGCCAGGCAGAGGATTTCGCCAAGCAGTCCTTCGCCGAAGACACCCGCAACGCCATTTTCACGACCACGACGCTCGAAGACATCGAGATCGAAGGCGACATGGCGCTCGTTCGCAAGAAATTTGACGGCAGCCTGAAAAAGTCGGACGGCAGTGCCGACATTCTGAAGTGGCAGACACTGTATTATTGCCGCCTTCACGAAGGACGTTGGAAAATCTGCGGATTCACGGGATATCTGCCCAATCCGATGGGCGAGGCTTGAGAGGCAGGAGCGAGGCTAAGGCATTGCGCATCTTCACCGCTGTTCTGGCGACCGAGACCAACACATTCTCACCGATCTGCGTCGATCGCCGCGCGTTTGAGGCATCGCTCTACGCCGCGCCGGGCGAGCATCCGGAGACCCCGACGCTCTGTTCGGCGCCAATCACGGTCGGCCGACGGCTCGCCGTGGAGAAGGGCTTCGATCTGATCGAGGGCACGGCCACCTGGGCTGACCCGGCCGGCCTCGTCAATCGCCTGACCTATGAAGGCCTTCGCGACGAAATCCTCGATCAGCTGCGGGCCGCGCTGCCGGTGGACGCCGTGGTGCTTGGCCTTCATGGCGCGATGGTCGCCGATGGCTATGAAGATACCGAAGGCGACTTCCTTGCCCGCGTCCGCGATATTGTCGGCCCTAATATCCTTGTTTGCGCCGAACTCGATCCGCACAGCCACCTGACGGCCAAGCGTCGCGCAGCTACGGATTTTTTCGTCTACTTCAAGGAATTTCCGCACACGGACTTCGTCGATCGCGCCGAAGATCTGTGGCGCATCGCGCTCGATACGCTGGCCGGCCACGTCAAGCCTGTCATGTCGGTGTTCGATTGCCGGATGATCGACGTTTACCCGACCTCGCGGGATCCGATGCGCTCGTTCGTAGACAAGATCATGCAAATGGAAGCCGAAGATTCCGATATTCTCTCGATCTCCGTCATCCACGGGTTCATGGCCGGTGACGTACCGGAAATGGGTACGAAAATGCTCGTCGTCACCGACGGCAAACCGGAAAAGGGCGCAGCCCTTGCTCGCGAACTGGGCCTGAAACTGTTTTCCAAGCGCGGCACTTTCATCATGCCGCAGATCGACGAGAGGGAGGCCGTTTCCCGTGCTCTGGCCGCAACGAGCGGCCCGGTGGTGATCGCCGACGTCTGGGACAACCCCGGCGGCGGTACGGCGGGTGATGCGACGGTGCTCTTGGCTGAACTGCTGGCTCAAGATGCAAAGGATGCGGCAGTCGGCACGATCTGGGACCCGATGGCAGTACAGATCTGCATGGCGGCCGGCGAAGGTGCCGAGATTCAACTGCGCTTCGGCGCAAAATCGGCACCGGGCACCGGCAATCCGATCGACGGCATCGTCAAGGTCGTCAAGCTGGTGCGCAATGCGGAAATGCGCTTCGGCGAAAGTTACGCCCCCTTTGGCGACGCCGCCCATATCCGTCTCCACGGCATCGACATCATCCTGAATTCGACCCGGGCGCAGAGCTTTGATCCCAGCCTGTTCTCCGTGATGGGCATCGACCCGACGTCGAGGAAGATACTGGTCATCAAGTCGACCAATCATTTCTACGCATCCTTCGCACCGATCGCGGCGGAGATTCTCTATTGCTCGGCGGGGACACCCTACCCGAACAATCCGGCCCGCACGCCCTATCGCCGGGCACCGCGCGACATCTGGCCCATGGTGGACAATCCGCATGGGTGAACAGGCCGCATGGGGCGACCAGGGAGTGATTTGAGCCGGTTAGGCCGCTTTCACTGCCGTGAATCATTCTGAAAAAAATGCCCCCCACCGGAGGTGGAGGGCATGCTTTATCGAAACATATCGGATCAGCGCGCCCGTTAGCCGCCGCCGATTTTCAAAAGACCCATATCAATATCGGTGAGTTCCACCCGGCGCTCGAGTGCGACGCCAGAGGCGTCGAAGAGGTGGCAGTCGGTTGCAGCAATGCCGATCGGAACCACCTCGTCGGCCCGGATCGCCGCGCTGCCGGGCAGCATCGCGCAGAAATTCTCGCTCTCGCCGTCAAGCGACGCATAGGCAACCGTATGGGCGCCAAGCCGCTCGATCACCGAAGGCACGACTGTCATCGAAAGGTCGGATTTTCCGATGTGGATGTGTTCCGGGCGAACGCCGAGCGTTAGCGGTTGGCCGACGAGGCCGGGGCGCCCGCCAACCGGTATCGTCACGGACTGTCCTTTGTATTCGACCTCCACACCGCCGTCTCCGGCAGCCTTGCAGACCACAGGCAGCATGTTCATCCGCGGATTGCCGATGAACCCTGCGACGAACATGTTGGCCGGTTTGTGATAAAGCTCGAGCGGCGCGCCGGTCTGGGAAATCTCGCCCGCATTGAGGACGACAATCCGGTCCGCCATCGTCATCGCCTCGACCTGGTCGTGCGTGACGTAGATCATCGTCGCCTTCAGCTGCTTGTGCAGTTTCGCCAGTTCGATACGCATATCGGCCCGAAGCGCCGCATCAAGGTTGGAAAGTGGCTCGTCAAACAGGAATATCTTCGGCTCGCGCACGATCGCCCGGCCGATGGCCACACGCTGACGCTGGCCGCCGGACAACAACCCCGGCTTCTGCTGGAGCCTCTGTTCGAGATGGAGGATGCGGGCCGCGTTCTCAACCTTCGCCTTCAGTTTCTCCTCCGGCATCTTTTCGACGCGCAGCGGAAAAGCGATATTCTCGAACACAGTCATATGCGGATAGAGCGCATAGCTTTGGAACACCATGGCAATGCCGCGCTTGACGGGCGGCAGGTCGTTGACCCGCTTGCCGTCGATCATGATATCGCCCGTACTGGTCTCGTCGAGACCGGCGATCATGCGAAGCAATGTCGACTTGCCGCACCCGCTTGGGCCGACGAAAACGACGAATTCGCCGTTGCGGACTTCAAGTTCGATGCCCTTCAGAACTTCAAACGTCCCGTAGAATTTCTGAACCTTGTTGAGATTGAGCTGTCCCAAGAAACTGTCTCCGGCCGCCGGCGGAAAGCGGCCCGTTCGTAGCAGAAGAGATATGGACCGCGGAGCCGGAAGGTCCGCGGTCCGACGATCTTATTTGTACTGCTCGAGATCGGCAGCGGCCTTCTTCAAGGCATCGGCCGGTTCGGCTTTGCCGGTGACGACCGACTGGACCATTTCGATGATGACGTTCTGGAAGCCCTTATAGTCGGTGAAGAGCGGCTCTGGACCACCATAGGCGATGCCGTCGATGAACGGCTTCCAGTAGGGTTCCTTGGCTACGAATTCGTCGACCAGGGCGCCGGGACGCAACGGTGTCAGACCAGCGCCGCCCTGCAGTTCGTACTCGTGCTGGATGTCGGTCGAGGTGATGTACTTGGCGAATTCAGCCGCCTTCTCTTCGACGCCGGTCCCCTTGAAGATCGCCAGGCTGTCGGTGATCAGCAACGTGCCTTCGCCCTTGGCGGAAGGCCCGAGCGGCAGGGCTGCGACACCCCAGTTGATCTTGGTGTCCTTGAGGCGGGCGGCAGCACCCGAGCCGGCCTGGATCATGCCGACCTTGCCGTCGAGGAAGATCGCTCGGACCTCGTTCTGTTCGTAGGCGGTTGCGCCTTCGACAGAGTAGGGAACGATATCCTTGTAGGCCTGCAGCGCTGCCAGCACTTCCGGGCTATCCATGACGATCTTGTCGCCATCGATCACCTTGCCGTTGTTGGTGTAAACCCAGTGCATGAATTGGTGCATGGTGTTGTCGAAGGTCTTGGCCGGCAGGCCATAACCGGCAGTCCCGGTCTTTTCCTTGATCTGCTTGGCGAACGCAATTTCGTCGGCCCAGGTCTTCGGCGGGGTTTCCGGGTCGAGGCCGGCAGCCTTGAACAGATCCTTGTTCCAGTAGAGAGCCTTGGTCGAGAAGGCGACCGGCACGCCCCACTGGTTGCCGTCGAAGGTCACGGTGTCGACGATGTTCGGATAGTAGCTCTTCTTCTCGTCTTCGGTCATCGGGACCGGGATGATCAGATCGTTCTGCGCGAATTCCTTCAGCGTGCGCGAGCCAACATAGGCCATGCCGACCGGCGTGCCGGCAGCAGCAAGCGTCGTCGCCTTGTCCTGGCACTGCTCCCAGCCGACAACCTCGGTCGCGATCTTCCAGCCGGCGTTCTTGCCTTCCCATTCCTTGATGTATTTTTCATGGATCGGGTCGATCTTGTCGCCGCAATAGATCCAGCTGATTTCCTGGTCAGCCGCCTGTGCGGTCATGGCGCCGAGCGCGGTCGAGCCGAGCAAGGCAAGGGCAAACAATCCGGTCGCCAGATGGCCGGTCTTGAAATGAATTGTCACGTTTTTAGCTCCCATTTTTCTCTGGTGGTTAGGCTTATTGTTTCACCGCGCCGGCGGTCAGCCCGCTGACGAGATAGCGTTGAAGGAAGAAGATCACGATCATGGCCGGCGCGATGCCCACGAAGCTCGCGGCCATCAGCTCGTTCCAGATGACTTCCTGCCGTCCGAAATAGGCAAACAGGCCGACCGGCAGCGGCGCATATTCCGTCTTGGAATTGAAGGTCAGCGCATAGATGAACTGCTGTGCGTAGGAGCCGATGAAAGTGGTAATCGCAACCACCGTGATGCCCGGCATGGCGATCGGCAGGATAACGCGGCGCAGCGTGTAAAAATGGCTCGCGCCATCGACGAAAGCAGCCTCGTCCAGCTCCCGCGGAATACGCATCATATAGGTGCGCAGAAGCCAGATGGCCGACGGGATCAGGAACGCGACGCCGGGAACGATAATGGCGAAATAGGTGTTCAATACACCGAAAGTACGCATCAGCCGGAAAAGCGGGATCAGCAGCACCGCGCCGGAAAACATATTGACGGCAAGGAATGCTCCGAGCAGTTGGCCTGAGCCCTTGAACTTGAAGCGGGCAAAGGCGTAAGCCGCCGGTACGACCAGCATCAGAACGACGGCGGTCACAATGGTCGAGATGAAGAAGGAATTGAAAATATAACGGGCAAAGCCCGGCACGCTCACCCACATCGTCCGGTAGGCCTCGAAGGAACCATTTTGCGGAATGAACCGGTAGGGAGATGAAAAGAGCTGGCTGAGTGGCTTCAGCGAAACCAGGAAACCCTCGACGAACGGTGCCAGGATAAATGTGAGAAAGGCGAAGATACCTGCATAGATGCCGAGCAGTTCGTACCAGCGATAGCGGTTGATCATGGCGGGCTGGGTGCTCATCGGTTGTCTCCCGAGGAAAGACGGCTGGTGACGCGGAAATAAGCCAGGCAGAAGATCGACAGGAAGATGCAGATCAGTACCGCGCGGGCGGCGCCTTCCCCGTATTTTTTCGATCCGATCGCCGTGTGGTAAGTATCGATGATCATCGTCGTGGTCTCCCCGCTCGGTCCGCCGCGGGTGAGAATCCAGATAATGTCGAAGGAATTAAATGTCGCGATGAGCGACAGCATCGACATGGTAATCAGTGAAGGGATCAGCAGCGGCAAGGTAATGCGGCGGAACCGGTAGAAACGGCCTGCTCCATCTGTCCAGGCGGCCTCATAGAGATCCTGCGGGATCGATTGCATGGCCGCCAGCATATAGAGGGTCACCAGAGGCACACCGATCCAGACATCGGTGATGATCGTTGCCCAGAATGCCGTCGAACCCTGTGCGAGAAAGGCGACCGGGCTATCTGCAAAGCCGAAACGCTGCAACAAGCCGGAAATCATGCCGAACTGGCCGTTATACATCCAGCCCCACATGAAGATGCCGATCGCCATGGGGACGATCCACGGTGGCATGGTCAGGACGCGGAACAGCGCGCGGCCTGGAACTGCGGAGTTGAGCATCGAGGCACCGAAGACGCCGATGATCATCTTGATCGACACGGAAAAGAACGTCCACACGAAGGTGCGGATGATGACCTCGGCAAAGGTGGAGTTGAAGATCTTCTCGTAGTTGATCCAGCCGACCCAATTGGTCGTCTTCTTCAGCGAGGCATCGGTAAACGACAGGATGAAGGTGTCAACCAGCGGATAGGCCACGATGACCGTCACATAGAGGACGGCCGGCAGCAGAAGGAGCCAGGCGAAGATGACGGTGCTGCGTTGAACGCTCATCTCACGCCCCTCCTCAAGCTGCTCGGGAGTGAAGCGCCTCGTCGAAGCGGTCCCAGATGGGCCGCAGGTCGACGACGCTACGCTTGCGCCTTGCTTCATCCATGGACAGGGCCAGGATACCGGCTTCGAGCGCATCGATCGTCGATACGGGCAGTGCGCGGCCGTCGCGGACATGGCCGATGATGTCGGTCGCCATCTGCTCGTCAGCCCCGTAGTGTTGCGACAGTTCCGTCGCCGCGTATTTGTTCTCGACGACCTTCTTGCCGGTCAGCACCTCGTGGACATCGAAATAGCCGCGGATGAAATCCCCCTCGGCCATGCCGCGCGAGCCCATGATGCAGAACCGGCGGAACTGGTCGGGCACGTTGAGATTGGTGTGGAAGTTCATGCCGACGCCATTGGCATATTCGACGATCGCCACCTGATAGTCGATGATGTCGCCATCGCTGTCGAAAACCTTGTCGGACCCCATCCAGCCGCTCGGCTTGCGGTGGAAGAGTTCGAGATCGTTGATGCCTTCGCGGGCCGGATCGTTGGCGGGAATGAAGCTCTTGCGGCCGCCGAAACTCGCGACGCGTTCCGGCCGTGCACCGACGATGCCATTGTAGAGGTCGAGGTCGTGGCAGCATTTTTCCAGCATGAAGCTGCCGGAAAAGCGCTCGTAGCGGCGCCAGTCGCGCATGAAGAAGGCGCCATGATAAGGTTCGATGTGCTCTGACGCCTCGATCGAGACGATCTGGCCGAGCGTACCGGCCGCCTGAGCTGCACGCAGATCGCGATACATCGGTGCGTAACGCAGGACGAGACCGACCATCAACCGCTCATGACCGTATTTCGCCATCAGCCGGGCGAGCTCAATACTCTCTTCGACGGTCGTGACGATCGGCTTTTCGCTGAAGACCTTCAGGCCGGATTCCAGCCCGATGCGGATATGATCAAGATGCATATGATTGGGCGAGCCGATCATCAGGAGATCGAGCTTCTCGTTGGCGATCAGCTCCTCGGGCGTCGCATAGGCGGTTCCGGCGGAAATGCCTTTTTCCAGAAGACCGGGCAAGCCGGCCGGGTTCGGATCGACATAACCCGCGATCTCGAAGCTTTCATCCATGGCCTTGAAAACATAGCCCAGATAGCCAAGACGGAATCCGAGCCCAATGATGCCCACTTTCATTCTTCTGGTATTCCCCGTTTATTGTCGTAATTTATTTTCTCAGATTGAGGCAGATTTTCAAACCCGTCAACCGAAATCCGCAAAATTATCAGTTTTATGAAATTCATTTTCATAAAAGCCTATGTGCAGCGCCGCTAAATATGAACAAAAATCAGCACCGGAAACCGCAATCCCTTGGATGGCGTGCATGGAAGGGGTTGCCGAAGAGCTTCCTCAACGGGACATCGCGTCTGCTTGTCTGAAAAAAATGCTCACGATCTGTCGGCGCGCGCGGCACTGCGACCGCTACCGCATCTCCGCAGTGTTTTAGAGCCAGTCCCGCAGCAGCTCTATTGTCCATTGACCAGGGCAAGGACAAGCTGGTGAATGGTGCCACCATTGCTGAGTTCGGTTCGGTCGAAATCCCGGCTCTGCTGCCGCTGGGCGCGCGACAACTCTCCCAGGCGCGCTGTCAAATCCGCCCGGATTTTCTGGCATTTGGGATCGTCGGGCACCGATAGGCCCACGGATACAGCCTCGATCTTTTTCACCATGTCCTTGATGTAGTCCCCGTGCACAAGTTCGTGCCGGCGTACGCCGGAAATGAAGGTTTCCCAGTTTTTTGCAATCGGGGCCGGCAAGCGCTCGGCTGGCTTCGGCAGTACGTAGGTTATGATCAGCTTGGGCCGCGCCGAAACCAGAACGCAGGCGTTGCCCTGCGGTTCGTATTTCCGCGACCAGGTCAGCTTGAAATTGGTGAAGGCGATGGCGCGGCCGCCATTTCCGACCTTGGGCCCCCGTTGGCCGATCGATGCATAGAGTTCGGCGCCCGTCTTGCCGGCGACGGAA
Organism: Pararhizobium sp. YC-54; assembly: GCF_025847205.1. Lineage (GTDB taxonomy): Bacteria > Pseudomonadota > Alphaproteobacteria > Rhizobiales > Rhizobiaceae > Pararhizobium. The sequence continues at coordinate 37,786 of NZ_JAOYTH010000010.1, forward strand.
TAGGCCTCGACGTTTTCGACGGCCTGCCAGTCTGCCTGTGCCACGCCCGGCACCACGCTGCCGAGCAGCAGATAAAGAGAAAAGATTGTTTTCAAGGAGGTTCTCGCAGAGTTACGCCGTTCATGGTCCGCGGGCACACCGCGCTTCGGTCAGGCGCAATCCTGACCAGTGTCGATTGTGAACCGGTTTTGCTCCCGATTGGAAGGGTTATGGCGGTTCAATCGTCTTCATCGTCTTCGGCAGGCCTCGTTTCCATCCTGTCGGCATCATCAGTCAGCCTTTTGCGGTTAAGCAGGCCGCTGTCTTCCAGCATTTCGATATCCGGCAGGTCGCGAAGGGTGTCGAAACCGAATGTCGACAGGAAAACGGGTGTCGTGACGTAGGTATAGGGTGCGCCCGGCGTCGGACTGCGCGGGCCGGAGGTTATCAGTTTGGCGTCACGCAGGCCGGCAATCGTGTCGCGGCTGACTTCCTTGCCGAACATGGCCGACAGCTCCCCGCGCGTCACCGGCTGGTAGTAGCTAATCGCGATGAGAACCGTCGCCTCCTGCTGGTTGAACTCAGCCATCGGCTGGGTTGCAGCCCCGGATGCGCGGATCGCCTGTGCATAGGCGGACTTTGTCCGATGGTGCCAACCACCCGCAACGGTCACCAGTTCAAACGGCCGCCCGCGCAGCTCCTCGCGAATGTCGTCAATGATCAGGTCGATATTGCAATCTTGCCCGACGACACGGGCAAGCGTTGCCCGATCGACGGGGGTCGCGGAGGCGAAGATCACTGCTTCGACCCGGTTCATCCACTCCCGCCAGCGCAGGTCCGGCGGCAGGGAGTCCAGTGCGCGGTCGAACAGGAGTTTATCCTGGGCCGCCGCTCTCTTTCCCCGCCCCCCGGCTTTCGCAACGTTCGATCCGGACATGGTCACAAGCCGTAAATTCGGAAGGTGGGGCGCCCCGACAGCTCCCGCACGCCACCGAGCGTTTCGAGGCGCTCAAACAACCGCCGGCTGGCCCAACGGGAGAGGTTGCCACCGGGTGCCGAAGCCGATAGCGCATCCTCGGACAGCAATTGCCGAATGACCGTCTCCGCACCCTTGGTGCGAACCTTGGGTACCACTAGAAGGAATTGCTCGGCCCGGCGGCCGGTCTCGACTGCCTGGCGCAACGCCTCACGCGCGCCCTGAACCAGAGCCAGGCAGACCGACCGGGCAAACGCCTCATCATCGGGCCGCACGCGTCCCCTCCCCCCGGCCATCCGGAAGGCTGGATCGTAACGCTGTGCCATCAGCAGCGGAACTGGCCTTTGCCAGTTGAGTTTTTTTGCCAAAACCCAGTCCGCCAGCCACCAGGCCAGAATTTCCGCGTCCGGCCGAAGACGGCACACCGTCGTCACCAGTTCAGCAACGGCAACAGGTGCTGCACGACCATCCTGCACAAAATCGACGGTAACCCGGGAAAAATCCGCCAGGGTATCGTCCCATTTCAGTGCGATGAGGTCTGCAATGTCGCGCAGCGTTTTTGCATCGAGTGTCGTCACGTGCGCCGATAGTCTTTTATAAGCCAGAAAGACGCTTCCGGCCGGCCCCGCATCGCTACCCGGCGCACGCAGCAAAACGGCATCGCGCAGCGCCGCTTCGTCTTCCGTCCGGCCCATCAGCCGCACCGCCGCGACGGCACATTTCAAACCGAGGCGCTGACGCCATAAGCCGGACCAGACAGGCTCCAATCGTACCAGATGATCAAGCGAACTCAGAGCCGCGCCCGCCATGAACGCCGCATCCACCTCGCTCACTTCGCCGAGCGATCTCGCCCATGCCGGCACGAGGGGCAGGTGAGCCGATGTGGGACGTGTTGGGGCAGGGCTCGAATCCATGGAAAAACGGTATTCGAGAAGAGCGGTTTTAACCAGCTGAAATGGTAAAACTGCACAGGTTGTTTTGGGGATGCAGCGACCGATAAGAGTTATCGTTCATATCTCCCCGACCTCATGCCGCGAAACCTTCGTCACGAACTTCGCTGAGGTTGACCGGCAAGATGGTGTTCACAGTGTCCTCCATTGCGCTGGCGTGGCCCGCCTTGGAACAGTCACCGAAATGGATGAGGCGATCTTTGATTTTGTGCTCGAGGTGAACATGACCCTGAACCTTGCACACCATTCATCAAGGGTCGAAACGGCCGTCCTGATCCTAATCAGTGTTTTGGCCGCTCTCCTGCAATGGCCGGCATGCCTTCCGGCCGGATCTGTTTTTTGAGCGCGGCGATACGGAAAATTGCGTTGGCGGCGCCGTAACCGCGATAACCCCGCCGCTCGACGATCTCGAAGAAGAAGCCCTCCCCATACGTACCGCTGTAAAGCTGGAAGAATTCGCCGTGCTCATCACGGTCATAAAGAATGTTCTCCGCCTTCAGCCGCTCGCTAAGTTCCGGGTCAAGGCCGAAACGCGCTTCGACATCGTCGTAATAGTTGGGAGATATATGCAGCGGCCGGAAACCATTCTGCTTCAACGCCGCAGCTGTAGCGAAGATATCATTGGTGCTGAACGCCAGATGCTGGATGCCCGAGCCGAAGGTTTCGGCGATGAAATGGCCGGCGAGCGTGCGCCGGTTTTCCGCGCCGTTGAGCGTGATGCGCAAGGTGCCTGCGGCATTCTCGATCACCTGGCTGCGCACCACGCCGGCCGGATCGATGATATCCACCATCGGTGTCTTCTGCGTCTCGAAGATCGCGGTGTAGAACAGCAGCCAGGTCAGCATTTCCTCGTAGGCGACCGTCTGGGCGATATGGTCGATGGTGCACAGATGCGCCGGCTGACTTTCTTCGTCGCCTGCAACGGAGATGAAATCGATGTCCCAGATGCGGCCGAGATCTGTTTTCTCGTCCAGCAGGTAGATCAATCCACCGCCGACGCCGCGAATGGCCGGGATCTCGAGTTCGCCGGTGCTGACCGGCTGGCTGAAGGGCTCCGCTCCCAGTGCCGCAGCCCGGGCCATGGCCTCCGCGGCATCCTCCACCACCAGCGTCATCGCATAGGCCGAAGGTCCGTGCACCGCATAGGACGCATTGGCAAACCCGGCACGCTCGGTATTGACCAGCAGCCGGATGTCGCCCTGGCTATAGACGCTGACCCGTTTGGTCTTGTGACGGGCGGTCTTGCGGAAGCCGAGGGTCCGCAGGATAGCGATCAGATCAGTTGCATCCGTGTCATCGACGGAGAATTCCACGAAACCGACGGCCTTTACCGGCGCGCGCTCCGGCATTTCGGCAACGGTAAGCCCGGCCGCATTCGGATTGCGCCGCACCCTGTCGCCCAGCGTGATCAGCGAGCGATGGCCGTCGGCGGCAATCGCCTTCGCCGAGCCGCCGCGGAACTGATCGTTGAATATTTCCAGCGAGAAGTAACCGTCATAGCCGGTCTCGGCAATCGCGCCGGTAAAGGCGGTGACCGGCAGGTCGCCCTCGCCCGGCATGTTGCGGAAGTGGCGGCTCCAGTAGAGCAGGTCCATGTCGATCAGCGGCGCGTCCGCCAGCTGAACGATGAAGATCTTTTCCTTGGGGATCGAGCGGATCGAGTTGATGTCGATCTTGCGCGACAGGGTATGGAAGCTGTCGAGGATCAGGCCGATATTGGCGTGATCGGCGCGCCGGACGATTTCCCAGGCGTCACGATGGTCAAAAATGTGCTTTCCCCAGGCAAGTGCCTCGTAGCCGACTCTCAAACCGCGTTTGGCGGCGCGTTCGCCCAGCTCATGGAAATCCGCCGCTGCCCGGTCGATACCGCCGAGCGACACCGGCGATACGTTGGAGCAGACCAGCACAAGATCGGTGCCCAGCTGCTGCATGATGTCGAACTTGCGTTCGGCGCGGTCGAAGGTACGGGTGCGATGTGGCTCCGGCATGCCCTCGAAATCACGAAAAGGCTGGAACAGCGTAATCTCCAGGCCATGATCCCGGACCATCCGGCCGACATCCGCCGGGCTGCCATCAAAAGCCAGGAAATCGTTCTCGAAAATCTCGACGCCATCGAACCCCGCCTTGGCAATTGCCGCCAGCTTCTCCGGGAGTTCACCGCTGATTGATACGGTCGCTATGGAGGTTTTCATTGCGAATCCTCACCTGATCGGTTGCTGTTCGATGTCAGACTGTCGAAATGCCGCATCATCCGGAGGGCATCCGGCTCGCGTCCGGTAAAGAGGCGGAAGGCACCGACTGCCTGGAAGACGGCCATGCCACCGCCGTTCAACACGCGGCAGCCCCGCAGCCTTGCCGTCTTCAGAAGCTCGGTTTCCAGCGGAAAATAGACGATCTCGGCGACCCAGTGATGGGGTGAAAGCAGTTCCGGCGGAAGCGGGATGCCCGGATATTTCGCCATGCCGGTCGGGGTCGCGTGGATCAGGCCGGATGCCGATCCCATCGCCGCCGCCAGTTCACCGGATGCCGTAATCCTTGCCTCCGGGAACAGCGTGGACAGGGTCTGCGCCAGATGTGCTGCCTTTTCCGGATCCAGATCGAAGACAGTCAGGTTCTTCAGGCCAAGCGAAAGGATGGCATAGGCGGTGGCGACGCCGGCACCGCCGGCACCGATCTGGACCGCCGCATCAAGATCGGCATCGGGCAAACCGCGTCGGAAGCTCTCCGCAAAACCCCACCAGTCGGTATTGTGGCCATATCGGCGGCCGCTCTTCAGGATGACGGTGTTCACTGCGCCCAATGCGCGTGCCTCGTCGGAAAGTTCATCGAGATAGGCAATGACCAGCTGCTTGCAGGGGTGGGTGATGTTGAGGCCACTCAAACCGTGTTGTTCGGCCTGACTTAAAAGCTCGGGCAGGCTGTCCGGTGTCAGGCTGCGCTGGTTGAGGTCGATCAGTTCGTAGTCGTAGGCAAACCCTTGGGCAGCACCTTCCTGCACGTGCATCGCCGGCGTCAGCGAAGCCTGGATGCCCGCGCCGATCAATCCGGCTTTCAGGGGTTTCAGACGTGTTTCGACCATTGCAGCAGGTTCCGTGATTGTCAAAAGGGATGGGCCGGCCCACCGGAAGGCGGGCCGGCGAAGGCGTTACTGGCCGCGTGCAGCCGCAAGTTCCTTGAACAGCAGGGAGACGGTGTCAGGGCCGATTTCGCCGCTGAACTTGTCAACCAGCGGCTTGACGGCATCACGCAGCTTCTGCGTTTCTTCCGGGCTGAGTTCGGAGACCTCCATGCCGGTCGCCTTGATCTCGGCCATCGCCTTGGCATCCACTTCGCGTGAGACCTTGCGCTGATAGTCGCGTGCCTCGGTTGCAGCCGACTGGAGGACAGCCTTTTCCTCGTCGTTCAGCTTGTCCCAGAAGACCTTGCTGATCAGCACGATCTGCGGATTGTACTGGTGACGGGTCACCGTCATGTACTTCTGCACTTCGAAGAACTTGGCGTTGAGGATGTTGGCAGCCGGGTTTTCCTGGCCATCCACCGTGCCGGTCTCAAGCGCTGTGTAGAGCTCGGTGTATGGCAGCGGCACGGCATTGGCGCCAAGGCCGTTAAACAGCTCGATCGGGATCGGCGACTGCAGGGTGCGGATCTTCAGGCCCTTGATGTCTTCGAGCTTGGTGACCGGATGCCGGTTGTTGGTGAGATTGCGGAAGCCCAGTTCCCAGTAGGCAAGGCCAACGAGACCCGTATCCGGCAGTTTGTCGGACAGGCTCTTGCCGAACGGTCCGTCCATGATCTTGTCGGCTTCCTCGCCGCTGTTGAATAGAAACGGCAGGTCGACCGCGCCGAACGCCTTGACGTTGCTGGCCAAAATGCCGGCGTTGAGCACCAGCATCTCGACGACGCCCCCCTGCAGCGCCGAGACGGTCTGCACGTCGCCGCCGAGCACGCCGCCTGGAAACAGTTTGACATCGATCTTGCCGCCGCTCTTTTCCTTGACGATCGCGGCAAATTTTTCCATGCCGGTGACCTGCGGATGGCCCTTGTTGTTGGCGCTGGCAAATTTCAGCGTGGTCTCGCGGATTTCAGCCGAAGCGGTCCCCGCCAGAAGCATTGCGGGCAGAGCGAGCCCCAATGCCAGTTTCAACATCCTGTTCAACATGTTTTTCCTCCCAGATTTTGGCCGGTATTGCCCGGCCGGTTGAATGTTTTCTCCAGCCCTTCCGCCTCAATGCCCGAACCAGGCAACCGGCGCGGTCACCAGCTGCGGGAAGAGAACGAGGAGGAAAAGCACGATCAGTTCGGCGATCAGGAAGGGCATAACGCCCTTCATCAGATCCTCCATCGACAGCTTGGAAACGCCGCAGATGACATTGAGAACGGTGCCGACAGGCGGGGTGATCAGGCCGATGGAATTGTTAATGATGAACAGGACACCGAAATAAACCGGATCGATGCCTGCCTGCTTGATGACGGGCATCAGCACCGGCGTCATGATCAGGATCGTCGGGGTCATGTCCATCGCAGTGCCGACCAGCACGATCAGCACCATGATGGCGATCAAAAGCAGCGTCTGATTGTCCATCAACGGTTCAAGCAGCGCGACGAGATCGCCGGGCACATCTGCGACAGTGATCAGCCAGGCGGAGACCGCAGCACAGGCTACCAGGAACATGACGATCGAGCTGATCTTCGCTGCCGCTACAAAGACGTGAAACAGCCGCGACGGCGGCAATTCTCGATAGACGACCATGGCGACGAACAACGAGTAGACAGCGGCAACAACGCCCGCTTCCGTCGGTGTAAAGACACCGAACTTCAGGCCGAACACGATGATCACCGGCAGCATCAGCGCCCAGATCGCATCGACGAACGCTTTCAGGCGGACCGCGCCGCTCTGCCGGGGCGGCAGTGCGAACTGCTCTTTGCGCGCCACCAGAAGCCAGGTGACGCAGAGCGCCAGCGCAATCAGCAGGCCCGGAACGATCCCTGCCAGGAATAGCTTGGTGATTGAGACGCCGCCGACGACACCATAGAGGATGAAGCCGATCGATGGTGGAATGATCGGGCCGATGACAGAGGCGGAGGCCAGAAGACCGCCGGTGCGGGCCGGATCGTGGCCGGATTTCAGCATCATCGGGTACAACAGCGCGCCGAGTGCCGCCGCATCGGCCACCGCCGAACCGGAAAGGCTGGACAGCACGCAAGCGGCAAAGATGGCGACAAAGCCGAGGCCGCCGCGCACATGGCCGACAAGCGCCATGGCAAGATTGACGATCCGGCGCGACAGGCCGCCGGTGTTCATCACTTCGCCGGCCAGAAGAAAGAAGGGCACCGCCATCAGCGGAAAGCTGTCGGCGCCATTCATGACGTTCTGCGCCACGATCTGGGCATCGAAAATGCCCATATACATCATCAGCGCCACACCGCTCAGGATCAGTGCGAAGGCGATCGGCACACCGAGCGCCATGGGGGCGAGAAGAGCACCGAGGAAAATCGTCAGGGTCATGGCTTGCTCCTCAAATCTTCGCGCCGGTAACGGCTGGCGGCGCGGGGTGATCGTCGAGCGCCACCTGCTCCTCGCTGTCGCGAACAAATTCGGCAGTGGTCACATCAATGCGGCCGGTTGCGACACAAAAGGCGTCCCATAGGATGATCAGGAAGCTCGGGATGCCGAAGGCGAGGCCCGCGCCATAGAAGAACGCCATGGACAGGCCGGTTGCCGGCATGGCCGCCGGCAGGTTGATCACCGTCTGCGTCCAACTGCCGCTGATCATCAGCGCCGTTGCAAGCAGCATCAGCCCCTGGCCCGCCAGAACGGCCAGTTTGGCGCCCGTGGGCGGCAGACGCTTGACCAGCGAATCAACTCCGAGATGACCGTGTTCACGCATGGCGACGACTGCGCCGAGGAATGTCAGCCAGATGAAGAAAACCCGGGAAAGCTCCTCGGAGGAAGTAATGCCCTGGTTGAAGGCATAGCGCAGCACGACATTGCCGAACACCAGGACGACCATGGCGGCGAGCAGCAAGGCGATAATCACCTTCAGCACGAAAAAATAGAAATCGATGATGCGCGTCATGCTTGTCCTCCCAAATGGATTCCGCCGGCGGCGATTGGCTGCCACGTGCTGCATCCGCAGCGGCTGCATTATACCGTGACCAGATATCCGCGCCGAAGCCTCCTCCTCAGGAACATCGGCGTCTTCATAAAATGTACGAACTGGTACGTATGTCAAGGGGCATCTATTGAAAGCCGGCTGCAAGCTCACTATGACTTCATGGGTATACCGGGTAATTGGGTACAGATTCTCGTGTTGGAGACACGCGGACTTGAAGAGCAAGGGCGCCGGGAGGGAGCGGCGGAGCATGGCAACCAAAGCTGAAAACGGCAGGAAAAACGATCCGCAGCGCACGCAGGAAAATATCCTTGAGGTCGCGACGGAGGAGTTTTCCACGCATGGCCTTGCCGGCGGGCGTGTCGATGCCATCGCCGAGCGGACCCGCACGTCCAAGCGCATGATCTATTACTATTTCGGCAGCAAGGAAGGGCTTTATCTTGCCGTGCTGGAGCGCTCCTATCGCAAAATCCGCACGCTGGAAGCAGACCTTCAGCTCTCCAATCTGGAGCCGGAAGAGGCGCTGCGGGTGCTGATCTCCACTACTTTCGACCATGACGAAGCGCATCCGGATTTCGTTCGGCTGGTCAGCATCGAAAACATCCATCATGCCGCTCATATGCTGCGTTCTGAGGCGATCCGCGACCTGAACGTCTCCGTCATCGAGACGATCGCAAGCATTTTGGAACGCGGCGTCAGCCAGCGTGTCTTCACCCGGCAGGCCGATCCGATCGACATTCACATGATGATCAGCGCGTTCTGCTTCTTCCGCGTCTCCAACCGCTATACCTTCGGATCGATCTTCCGGCGCGACCTCTCAGAGCCCAGCACGATTGAACGGCACCGGACGATGATCGCCGACGCTGTTATCGGTTATCTGAAGGGTTAAAATCACGCCCCATTCGGCCGCGACGACCGCATGTTTGTCGAAGCGGTGCTTTGGATTGTAGCTCGCCCTGGCGTGACCTGCCGGACGTGTTCGGTGACGGGAACAGTGTCTTCCGGCGTTTCAGTCGCTGGAGCCGGAAGGGCAGCTGATGGCGCATGTTTGCCACGCTGTCGGACGATCGCGACTTCGAATACCTGATCGTTGATTCCACCATTATCCGTGCCCATCAGCGCGCCGCCGGCGCAAAAAGGCGACTGAAGATCAAGCCCGTTTCTAAAGAGGCAGCTTGTCGTCGACACCTTTCACGTAGAAATCCATGCCGAGCACGTCTGCGGCTTGCGCGACCCGGCCTGCGGCCAACCAAACGCTGCTATCCTGCTTGAACACTGGGCCGGTGAAGGGTTCGAATGCGCCCGACCTGATCTTTTCTTCGACCTCTTCGGCGCGCTTTTTCACATCGTCCGGCATGTTGGTGTAGGGCGCCATCACCACAAAACCCTTTGCCATTCCGCCCCAGACGTCGCTCTGCTTCCAGTTCCCGTCGATCACTGCCTTAACGCGCTCGGTGTAGTACGGTCCCCAGTTCTCAATGACCGCGGAAAGCTGGGTTTTGGGTCCGAACTTGATCATATCGGAAGACTGGCCGAAGGCCTTGATGCCGCGTTCGGCGGCAACCAGCATGGGCCCGGTCGAATCCGTGTGCTGGACGAGAATGTCCTGGTCTTGATCGATCAGCGCCTTGGCCGCATCGGCCTCTTTGCCCGGATCGAACCAACTGTTGGTCCACACGATCTTGATTTTGAAGTCGGGATTCACCGACTGCGCGCCCAGCATGAAGGCGTTGATGCCCATGATGACCGCCGGCACAGGGAAGGACGTGATATAACCGGCCGAACCGTTCTTCGACAGTTTCGCTGCGATCACACCTTCGATATAGCGACCGTCATACGGCCTCGAATTGTAGGTCGAAACATTCGAGTGCTCGCGCTTGTAGCCTGATGCGTGTTCGAACTTCACATCGGGAAATTTTGCGGCCACGCGATTTACCGCATCCATGTATCCGAACGAGGTGGCGAAGATGATGTTGCAGCCGACCCGTGCGGAGCGCTCGATCGCGCGCTCGGCATCGGCACCTTCCGGCACGTTTTCCACAAATGCGGTCTCCACCTGGTCGCCGAGCGCCTTCTGCATTTCGAGCATGCCTTGATGGTGCTGGTAGGTCCAACCCAAGTCACTGACTGACCCGACATAAACGAAGCAGGCCTTGGTCTTGGCTTCGGCCGTCATTGCGCTCAGCGGCACCGTTACGGCGGCCGCCAGGATCGAAAGGGCTAATTTTTTCATGTGGATTCCCCTTTTCAATTTTCGCTTGCGTTTTTGCTAAAGAACCTTGATTTCCTTTTGTGCTTCCTCCGCTTCTCTTCGACCGAGTTCATCGATCAAAAGCCCGGCAAACGCGTCCAGGGCCGGTAGCAAGGATCGCCCGGAGCGCACGTAGATGCTCAGTTCGCTAAAGGCACGCGGTGACGTCTTCAGCGGAACGAAAGCCAGTCTGCCCTCCTGGATCTCGCTCTCAAGGCCGAGCCTCGTCTGGAAGGCGATGCCAAGCCCCAGCGCGGCGATGCTCTTGGCGAGGTCGACCGAGGCGGTCTCCAGAAGCACCTTCAGCGGGCCCTTGTGCTTGGCGATGACAGGCGCCATCTCGTGGGAAATCGTGAGTTCCGGGCTGCTGAAAATCAACGGATAGGCCGCGCATTCCGCGAAGCTCACCTGACCCCGGCACGCCAATGGGTGATCCGGCCGCAGGATCACGCCCAGGCCGAAGCGCCCCAGGTGGCAACGTCGCAAGTCTCCGGTGTGTTCGGACGAGAAGCTGAGAGCCAGGTCCGCATCTCCATCGGCCACGGCTTTGGCGTTCTGCGACGAGCTACCGTTCTTCACGACCATCTTCACGTTTGGATAGAGCAGGATCATTTCCTTGATAACCGGCGCCACCAGGCCTGCGCTCAGCCCCTCGACGGACATCAGCCTGATCTCGCCGCGATAGTCGCCCTTGAGTTCATCGAGTTCGCTCGCCAAGCGCTCCTCATCCTGCAGGACGGTGACGACGTGCCGGGCGAAGATTTCACCGGCCGCAGTGAGCTTGAGGCCTCGCGGCAATCGTTCGAACAAGGGCATGCCGACTTCCTTCTCAAGCGAAAGGAGTTGACGGTTCAGCGCCGATGAATCGATAAAAAGCCGGCGCGCGGCCTCACGGATAGATCCGTACCGGCGGATCGCGTCGAAAAACTTCAGCGTGCGCCAATCTATCTGCAGTGAAATCTCCTTAGCTTGACCGGCGGCTAGGCCGCAGTCCCGGGTAGACTGTTCGTATATCTGGCCTCCCACCAACTGAGCACGATGTCGCGCAGCATCGCGGCTTCGTCCTCGCCATAATACTCCCTCAATGTCAGCCCGGATTGTTTCAGCGCCGTATGCGCCTCCTCGTCCAACGGCACTTCAATGCTGATCGTACGCAGCGGCACGTTGGTGAACTGAGGCACATAATCGGGATCGCGTTTCAACGGCCGGTCGGCCTTTATATTCGGCTGTCGGAAATCCGCGGGAGTGCGCAGATTGGTCGGATAGGTTCGCAGCTTCGGCACACGCGCCAAGTCATTCTCGCTCGCCTGGAGGACACTCAGCTTGACGGGCTTGAGCGAGAAATTGCTTGTGCGTCCCACGTCGTTTCCGCACACATTGGGGACGGCAAGGACATCCATCAGGGCAAGCAATTCGACATAGTCGCCGACGCCCGAGTGCTGCCGCTTGATCACCGCTCGATCGCCATCGACGCCTGTGCACATGAAGAAATTCAGTGAATCGTGGACATCGTCGTTGGTCAGTCCGTATTCGCGCTGGGCCTCGGCCTGGATGTCGTGGCAATTGGTATGGCTGGCGAAGCCGTAGGCCGACTCGTAAAGGTAAGCGCTGCAGCGTGCGAACAGAACGTCATTGCAGCCGACGGTGTCGGCCAGGAAATACATCATCGCGCGCTCCCTCGGAGGCGCAGACCAAACGAAATCGCCGGCCGTCGGCCGCAGCCCGTGCACCGCACGGATACGGCCGACGTGCATCGCTTCCTTGTAGTCGTGGAGATTGAAACAATTGAAGTCCACACATTGCGGGCCCTCAATCTGCTCGATCCTCAAGATCTGACCCTTGCGGACTTCCACGGCCCTGCCTGTGCCGGGCTCCATCACGTGCTCGCGCAGCAGTGCACGCTCGATCTGCCGATCGCCGGCGATCTGTGTCTGACCATCAGGATCGGAAACGGCCTCTCTGGCTGGCTCGCCGTATTCCTTTAACGCCCTGTAGATCACAGCCAGCCGGTCTCCGGCACCCCCGTTCTCGACAGTTTTATCGATCAGTTCGAGTTGCTGCTGATTGAGCGTCAGGACTAACGTGCGAGAGGCCAACATGCCCTCCAATGTTCTTTAAGAAGGTGACCAAGGAACAATCGCGCTAAACTGTAGGGGGCATTCATTGCCTTGAAAAGAGTTAGTTTTGCCGCAAGGTGCTGTCGAAATTGCAGCACGTTCCCGAGCACAAGACAGACCCCGACGTGATACCGCTGGAGCTGGTGGCGCCGCTTGGGTCTTCGTCGCCGGCCGACCGCGGCCCTACACCAGGGTCGCGGTCGGCCGGGTCGGAAGCGGCTACTGCCTCCAGTCGCCGGTGCCCGCCAGCGCCAGTCTGGTTGGTGCGGGCTGCGGCATGATGCGCTCCTTGAAGCGCAGGTCCGCGAAGTCATCACGTTCCCGGCTTAGAGTGGCAGGGCCCGACAGAGCTTTCACACCAGAACCTCGGCCGCGAACACCTTCTGGACGATCTGCCAGCGGCCGTTGAGGTAAAAGCACGACAGCAGGTCAGTAACCTCACGGGGCGGGATCCGCAGGCGAAGCTTGAGCAGTGCCATGTCGCGGGTGATGGCGATGGAAAGAATTTGGTCGGCGCGCACGCTGCCGGCGTCCTGCGGCGATGTCAGCCCCCGCACCGCGTCGAGCCAGGCGACGACAGGGGTGACGACCACGCTGTCGCCATCGCCGCGCCGGGTGACCAAGGCGGCGGGGTTGAAGATTGTCGCGAACCTGTCGGCATCCATCGTGAAGGCGGCGTCGAAATACGTTTTCGCTAAAGTAATCAACCCGTCGATGTTTCCCGTCGAGGGCGTGTCGTGCTGTGTCATGGGTGTCCCTTATTGTTCAGTGGCGTCCAGCACGGTATAGCGATGGATGGGGCAACTTTTAATCGGCGCGCGCTAACCAGCCTTATAAGCTCAGCTACGCAATCGAAGGCAATCATGGAAACCTCGCTGCCATCTGCGGGAGACTTCAACCAACTCCGCGCCTTCGTGGCCGTCGCCGGTTCATTGAACTTCAGCCGCGCAGCCGAAAACCTTGGTGTGTCATCGTCGGCGTTGAGCCAGATGGTCCGCGCGCTCGAGGAGCGGGTCGGCGTTAGCTTGTTCAACCGCACGACCCGCAGCGTTTCTCTGACCGAGGCAGGGTCCGACCTGTTTAAACGGGCGCAGCCCGCGATCGAGGAGCTGGCGGTGGCGCTGGGTGAGACCCGCGAGCGCCGCGCCCATCCCGTCGGGACCGTGCGGATACACTGTTTCCGGGCAGCGGCGGACCTCTACCTGACACCGATCCTCCGGTATTTCAGCGACGCCTATCCGCAGGTCGTGCTCGACATCACGCTCGATGACGCCGTCGCCGATATCGTGGCTGACGGCTACGACGTAGCCATCCGCCTAGGGGAAGTGATCGACAAGGACCTCATCGCGGTGAAACTCGGCCCGGAGCTTTGCATGACTGCGGTCGCGTCGCCCGACTATCTCGCTCGGCACGGAACACCGACCCATCCGCGCGACCTTGCCGGCCATCGCTGCATCGGCTGGCGATGGCCGGGGCAAAAGACGCCGTACAAGTGGGAGTTCATGGAGAATGGTAAGTGGTTTGAGGTCGTCGTCTATGGACCCCTAATCTCCAACACGAAGGACTTCGGGGTGCAGGCGGCAGTCGACGGGGTCGGCGTGGCATTCGCCAGCCAACAGCTGATCGCGCCTCACATCGCTCAAGGCAGGCTCGTCGCGCTACTCGAGACTTGGTCCGCCCCGTTTCCCGGCTACTACCTTTGCTATCCGGCCCAACGGCAGATGGCACCGCCACTCCGCGCGGTGATTGACATCATTCGCGGTGGCCCGCGCGCCAGGAACGGCGTCGAGACGGCGGCGACCGGCGCGGCCATGGCGGCGGCGGCGTCCTAGGCCTTGTCGTGAATTGGATGGTGATGTCACGTTGTTTCATCAATGATCAAGCAAGGTCTGGGAAATTAAGCACTCGCGCCGGTCACGGCTGCGGCGGGACGATGACGGGCCAACTGTCAATGGATCGACAGAAAATCCCATCATCTTTGCCTTGTATCCGTGAACAGAAATATAGCTGTAAATTATCGTGAACACAGTCACAGCAAGTATGAAAAGTATTCCAATGTCGAGCCGCGTACCTGGGAAATAGGGCAGCCACGTTACGGCTGGTATCTGATGACTCTGGAGAAGTCCTGACCCCGCGTCTCGGAGAGGATAGCTTGCAACACAGGAAGCCAGATGCCGGGCGAGCAGCGAGCTGGATAATGTTGCCGACCCTTCTAGTCCTCGGATTGGCGACGCGGCTTAGAGCGCTCGGCTTGCTCGCGATGACCATGGTCATTCAGCCTCCCAGCGAGCCGCACCCGTTCGCCCTCCGCATCAAGGATGTCCTGCGACAGTTCTATCCTCGGATGACACAGATGTGCCAATCTCTTATCGCTTGACCGGCGTCCACTGGTAGATCTATAGTGGCTTATATTAGCAAGAATGATAATTGCGATCATATGCATACGGGCATCATCTTGATGAAGGCTGGGGTATATCGCCAGTCGGAATTACGGGTACCTCGCGCTACCCGGCGTCCTGGATTTATATCTACCGATGTCGTCCTATGACCAATATTCCGGGCCATGGGGATGGAAACTGATATTGACCACATCCGGTGTCGACAAGCGCATGTTTCGGCGTCGCGACAGGTTACGCCTTCCATGAAGACCGCAGGCTTTAGTGTGTTCGGACGGCTGGGCACGACGGCGATCTTGGGTGATGTAACTCGGACGCCAAAAGCGGCAAGTGCTACTGCATAGTTCCAGCTCACCTTCGCGCCGTACCAGACCGAACATGGGGCTCCACTTGTGATGAGACAGCTTTCAATACTTCGGTGGCCGGTCGCCCGGAAGAGTCGTCTCGGTAATTGGACTCGTTACATGGCCGGCTCTGTGGCGACGGCTTTGGTCGCCGGTGCCGTCTACTTCCTCGCTCTCGTGACCCTGGAGAGGGTCGGGCGGTTGCCCCCGCCAGCTTTCGCAAACAGCCTCTGTGCCGATGAGAAGCTCGCTTTTCTGCGCGACAACCCTCCGAAATCGCCGACGGCGCTCATCCTCGGGTCGTCGGCCGCCTGGCGTGGTATCGCGAGCGCGGAAATCGCCCGCCGATATCCGGCCGCCAGGCCACTCAACGGCAGTTTTTGTGGGCTGCAGCTCAACCAGACCGAGTTCGTCGCCGACTATCTGCTGAGCCGGTATCCGAATGTCCAGGACGTGCTGCTCCTGCTCAGCCCAATCGATATGGACACCTGTACTGGCACCGACGCGCGCCTGTTCGACAGGAGCGACGTCGATGACTATTTGGCAAGCGAAGGCCCGATCTGGAGCTATTACTTCACCTATTTCGATCCGGTTTCGCTGGTCCGCAACGCCAGCTTCGTCAAGGCCGCGCGCGAGAACAGGCTTCCCTTCTATCCGCTGATCTTCACGGCCTATGGCGACGGCCCGCAGACTACCGATAAGAGCCGCAAGATCGACGGGGAACGCTTCGACGCAATCGATCCGGCCTGTGTGTCGTCGCTGCGGAGGCTGGCGCATAGGATTACCGCCGGCGGGCGGCAGCTGACAGTGGCATCCCTCCCGTTGCTACCGGCCGGGATCGAGCAGTCCGACCCGACGGGTGCGATCCATGACCACATGGTGCGAGAGATCGAGAGCGCCATCGACGGGACGAGTGCCGTTTTCTGGGACGGCGAGCGCTTCGCGCAGGTGGATGCGCGCGACTTCGTCGATCCTATCCATCTGCGCTGGACAGGGGCTGCACGCTTCACGAGCCAGCTCGTCACGGCCACCGGCTTCGGTGCCGTGAAATGATCGCGGGGTAGCCGACATGCTGTTCAACTCCGCCACTTTCCTTCTCGGCTTGTTGCCGATTGCTCTGATCGGTTTTTTTGCCCTTGGGCGCACGGGTCGATACAAACTCGCGATCGTCTGGCTCTCGCTTGTTTCGCTCGTCTTCTATGGCTGGTGGAACGTGGCCTACGTGCCGCTGCTGCTGGCCTCCATCATCGTCAATTACACAATCGGCACCGTGCTCACCCGACGGAAGGTGAAGAGCCTTCTGATCGCCGGCATCGCTCTCAACGTGCTTGTGCTCGGTTACTACAAATATGCCGGGTTTTTCGTGGTCACGGTCGACAGCGTGCTCGATCTGGGCCTGCCTGTGCCGACGATCCTCCTCCCCCTGGCGATCTCGTTCTTCACGTTTCAACAGATCGCCTATCTTTGCGATGCCTACGAGGACGTTGCGACGGAGCGGAGTTTTGCCAATTATTGCCTGTTCATCACCTTCTTTCCGCATCTGATCGCCGGACCCATCACCCATCACAAGGAGATGATGCCGCAGTTCGACGACGCGCGGATCTTCAAGCCACAATCACGGATGCTGGCACTCGGCGGCACGATCTTTGTCGTCGGCCTTTTCAAGAAAGTGATCATCGCCGACACCATCGCTTTGTGGGCAAACCCGGTCTTCACCGCCGCCGGCAAGGGCGATGCATTGCAGATGCTCGAGGCCTGGGGTGGCGCTCTCTCGTACACGCTGCAGATATACTTCGACTTTTCCGGGTACTCGGACATGGCGATCGGCCTCGGCATGCTGTTCGGCATCCGTTTGCCGTTCAACTTCAATTCGCCGCTCAAGGCGCGCAACATCATCGACTTCTGGTCGCGTTGGCACATGACCCTGACGCGGTTCGTGACCGCCTATATCTACAATCCCTTGAGCCTCAGCCTGACACGACGCTGGCTTGCGAGCGGCAGGCCGGGCCTGCGGCGCGGCAAGACCAGCCCCGCGGCCTTTCTCGTCCTTCTCGCCGCGCCGACGATCCTGGCGATGGTGATCATCGGCTGGTGGCATGGCGCCGGCTGGCAATTCGCCGCCTTCGGTCTGGTACACGGGCTGTTTCTCACGATCAACCATGGCTGGCGGATGCTCAAGATGCACTGGCGGTGGCGCGTCGACAGCGATCGGCCGATCCACGTCGTCCCCTCGGTTCTGATGACGATGGGATGCGTCATGGTCGGGCTCGTGTTCTTCCGATCTCCGGACCTTGCGACGGCGCTTCACCTCTTGCGCTGCATGACCGGCTTCAACGGCCTCGGCTTGCATTCCTCCGAACTCCTGGATTGGGACGCGGTGCAACTGCAGCTCGTGCTGCTGGCGATCGTCTGGTTCCTGCCGAACGTCCAGGAGTGGCTATGCCACTACGAGACCGGTCTCGGTGAGGTGCGGCCGGCGATGTGGCTCAATAGCAAGCAGCGCTTGGTTAGTCGGGTGTTCGCGTGGAAGCCAACGCCGGCGTTTGCCGCCCTCACAGGCCTGATCGGCTTTCTTGCGATCACGCGGGCGTTGTCGGCGGCCCCCACCATGTTCCTCTATTTTCAATTCTAGGGAGTTGTCGACATGGTGGACGAGATCTATGTGCGGCTGGAGACGATCTTCCGGGATGTCTTCGACGACGACGACCTGATCGTCACTCCGCAGCTGACGGCGAGGGATGTCGACGGCTGGGACAGCATGATGAACGTGCAGCTCATGCTGAGTGTCGAGCGGGCGTTCAAGGTGCATTTCTCGGCCAGCCAGATCGCCTCCCTGGGCAATGTTGGCGAGCTCGCTGCGCTCATCCAGCGTATGACTTGAGGTATTGCACGTAGGAGCCGAACGTGAGTTGCGACCTATTTCTAGACCTCGCTTGGCTGCCCAGGCCGCCCGCCGATTTCAAGGACATGTGCCGGCGCGTCGCGGGTGACACGTCCGGTGCCGAGATCCAGCACCTGGCGTCGTTCGCTCTCGACGCGAACCAGTCGACGCGCGTGGCCCGCGTCATCCGTGCGCTGCAGGAGCAGGACCGGCTTCTGCCACCGCTGACCCCTATGAAGCTCGGCGTCCTCGCCAACGGCACGATCGATCTGGTGATAAACGCGCTGGCCGCCGCCGCCGCCCGGCACGGGATTCTGCTCGAGTGTGTCACCGCCGATTACGGGCTGTTCGCGCAGGAAGCGCTCGATCCTGGTTCCAGGATCAATGCGGCGCGGTGCGATGCCGTGCTCCTCGCCCTCGACTATCGCGCGTTTCCCTTCGTTCCCTCGCCTGGAAACGCAACGGCAGCAGCCGCCAATATAGAGGAAGCGATCGTCTTCCTGAACCGGATCCGCGAGGGAATCACCGCCAGTGGAGCGGTCTGCATTCTGCAAACCCTGGCACCGCCGGCCGAGGTGCTGTTCGGCAGCATGGATCGCTTCCTGCCAGGCACGCCACGGCATCTCATCGACGGGTTCAACCGCCGTCTTGCGGCGGAGCGCGAAGGCACGGCCGATGTGCTGCTTGACGTCACTGCCATTGCCGAAACAGTTGGCCTCGCCCACTGGCATTCGCCGAGCCAATGGAATCTTGCGAAGTTGTCGTTCGCCGACAGCTGCGTTCCGCTCTATGCCGACCATGTCGGACGGCTCCTGGGGGCGATGCGGGGCAAGGCCCGGCGCTGCCTCGTTCTCGACCTCGACAACACGCTTTGGGGCGGCGTCATCGGCGACGACGGTCTGCACGGGATCATGCTCGCCGAGGGCGACGCCGTGGGCGAGGCGTATCGAAGCGTGCAGTGCCTGGCACTCGCCTTGCGCGAGCGCGGCATCGTGCTGGCCGTATCGTCCAAGAATACCGACGAGGTGGCGAGGCGCGTCTTTCGCGAGCACCCGGAAATGCTGATCCGCGAGGAGCAGATCACCGTTTTCCAGGCAAACTGGGACGACAAGGCGACGAACATCAAGGCGATCGCCGACGCCCTGTCGCTCGGGCTTGATTCACTGGTGTTGCTGGATGACAATCCGGTCGAGCGGGGGCTGGTGCGGCAGATTCTGCCGCAAGTGGCGGTGCCTGAACTGCCTCACGATCCGGCCCTGTACGCGCGTACGCTGGCGGCCGCGGGGTACTTCGAAGCGACGACCTTCTCGGACGAAGATCGCAGACGCGCCGCCTACTATGAGGGCAATGCACAACGTGTGGTACTGCAGGAGCGAGCGGGCGACGTCGATTCCTATCTCGCATCGCTCGAGATGGAGATCACCTTCAGGCCGTTCGATCGCACCGGCCGATCACGGATCGCACAGCTGATCAACAAGTCCAATCAGTTCAATCTGACCACCCGGCGCTATACGGAGGCCGAGGTGGCGGCGGTCGAGAGCGATCCGACATGCACGACGCTGCAGGTCCGTCTCGCCGACCGCTTCGGCGACAACGGCATGATCAGCGTGATCATTTGCCAAACGTTGCCGGAATCGACCTGGGAGATCGATACTTGGCTGATGAGCTGCCGGGTGCTGGGGCGACGGGTCGAGCAAATGGTGCTGCGCGAAATCCTGCGGCAAGCGCGGGAGGCCGGGATCCGTAAGCTTGTCGGTATCTATCGACCAACGGACCGCAACGCGATGGTGCGCGACCACTATGCGAAGCTGGGCTTCACGCAGATCGCAAACGAGGACGGAGGCCCGAGCCGGTGGATGCTCGATGCGGCCACCGAGATCGAGCCTGCATCGATGCGGGTGCGTCGCGAGTCGCCAACAGACCTCCATGCTTAGAGTGCCGAACGTTTAATCTGCCCGAGCTGATCAGGGCACGCGCGGACCGGCTGAAGCCTGGATGTGGCAAGTGGATGAGGCGCTCCCACGGCGATGGAGTTCATCAAGGACATCAGCGACACCCGGTCTTTTGCGATCCTCAGAGATCCGGACCGCGCAATTGCCCCTGGCTTTCGTCACGGACCAGGACACGCACGGTAAAACGGTGGCCGAGGGCAGATGCGACCACATATTTCCCGATGCTTCCGGTCGCACCGACGACCAGTAGCCTGTGCGGGGTTTCCATCATCACCATTCCCCTATCGCGTGTTGCCGTTCGTGATGAACTTTTCCCAGAACCGCACGGCATCGGCGATCCATCCTTTAGCGTTGGTGCCGCTGCCTAGTCCGAAGCCGTGGCCGAGACCCTCGTAGCGATGATATTCCACTTCTGTACCGGCCCGGCGCAAGGTCGCCACGCGTCGCTCCATGGCCGACGGCGGCGCTATGCCGTCTTCCTTGCCGACGACGACAAAGGTGGGCGGTTCATCGGAGGAAGTATCCGAATGTGAGGTATAGGCCATTACGACTGCGGAGGGCTTTGGAGGATCGTCGCCGCCGAACGCCGAGACACCATGCGAGCCGATTGCGGCCGCCATTCTCGCGCCCGCCGAACTGCCCCAAAGAGAATAGTCGTTGGTGCTGACACCCAGAGTTCCGGCGTTCTTAAAAACATAGGAGACCGCCGCGGCCAGATCTTCCGTCGCGAGAGCTCCGCCACGGCCCGTCCGGTATTTCAGGGCGAAAGCATTGTATCCCTTGCGGGCAATCTGGACGGCATAGGGAAACCCCTCATGAACGGAGCCGACATAGGAAAACCCGCCGCCGGGCGATATGATCGCAAAAGGTGCGCCGGGCCTTCCTCGGAAGAAGAACAATCCGGTCTGTTCTTTCGTCGGATCGGCGCGCTTCTGCGCTTCGGTATAGATATCATAGAAGACAGGTTTACCGCTCGCCACATCGTCGATCATGTGATTGAGGCCGGCAACGACCGTGCCGGGATCGACATGGCTGTGATAAGGAAGCAGCAACCCAAAATCGCTGAGCGGCATGGTCTCGTCGTATGCGCGGTCGCCCCACGGCATCATAAGCCTCGAATATCCAGTGAACGCCGGATGATGTAGGAGATCTCCAACGGTGCTTTCAGCATTCAGATGACTGGCCTCTACGTCGGACAGCCCCTTGCTTCCGCTCGTAGCGGCCTTGTGACTGGAAAGCGTTTCGGCTCCACTCGCTTGCGCAGCGAGTGTTGCCGACAGCAATGAAGTCGCCAGATACATGAAGGTCCGCCTTCTCCGCTTTCCCGAGTTTGCCATTACTGCGACGCGGCGAGAGGCTGAGGCGTATCGATTTCCCAGGACGTGCCGATGGCATCGAACTCGAATTTGAACATGGTGATTGCCGGCCACCCTGCATGGAAAGCAAGGGGGCCGTCTCCGTCGCTCTCAGTGGCCGGTCATCTTCAGCACGGCTTCGGGCAGGCGTTCGCCCTGGATCTCGATCTTTGACGCCTCGGCCTCGATCTCGGCGAGATCCTCGGCCGTCAGATCGAGGTCGACCGCGCCAAGGTTTTCCTCCAGACGATGGAGCTTCGTGGTGCCCGGGATCGGCACGATCCACGGCTTCTGCGCCAGCAGCCAGCCGAGTGCGACCTGCGCCGGCGTCGCGCCCTTGCGATCCGCAATACCCTTCACCACGCCGACCAACGCCATATTGGCCTTGCGGGCTTCCGGAGAGAAGCGCGGCACGGCGTTTCGAAAGTCCGTCGGATCGAATTTGGTGTTCTCGTTGATCTTGCCGGTCAGGAAGCCGGCGCCGAGCGGGCTGAAGGGAACGAAGCCGATGCCGAGTTCCTCCAACGCCGGCAGAAGCTCGGCCTCCGGACCGCGCCAGAACAGCGAGATTCGCTCTGCACCGCGGTCACGGGCTGGACAGCATGGGCGCGGCGAATGGTCTGCACCCCGGTCTCGGAGAGACCGAAGTGCTTGACCTTGCCCTCGGCGATCAATTCCTTGACTGCGCCGGCGACATCCTCGATCAGCACGTTGAGGTCGACCCGGTGCTGATAGAACAGGTCGATGCGATCCGTCTTCAGGCGCTTGAGCGCCGCTTCGGCAACCGCCTTGATATGCTCGGGGCGACTGTTGGTGCCGCCGGTGCGCGCACCGGTTTCAAGATCGATGTCGAAACCGAACTTGGTGGCGATGACCACCTGGTCCCGGATCGGCTGGAGCGCCTCACCTAGCAGCGTCTCGTTGGCGAACGGGCCATAGGCTTCAGCCGTATCGAACAGAGTGACACCCCGGTCATGCGCGTCGTGGATGAGCTTGATCATCTCTCCCTTGTCCGCAGTGGCGCCGTAGACACCCGTCATGCCCATGCAGCCGAGGCCGAGGGTAGAGACCTCGAGATTTCCGATATGTCTGTGTTTCATTGTGGTTGCACCTTTATTTCTTCTCAGGCGCTTCGACATTCGAGAACGCAAGCACGGAGTCGGGCAGGCGCTGGCCGCGCACCTCGATCGCTGCCACGGCGGCATTGAGTTCGCCGATCTCCTCGGGTGTGAAGCTGATCGCAGCCGCGCCGATATTTTCCAGCATATGCGCCATCTGCGTCGTGCCGGGGATCGGAACGATAAAGGGCTTTTGCGCCATCAGCCATGCCAGGGCGATCTGCGCCTTGGTGGCCTGCTTTCTGTCGGCCCAGTCACCGAGCAGCTTTACGAGCGTCAGGTTCGCCGGCAGGTTTTCGGGCGAGAAGCGCTGCTCGATCCCGCGGATGTCTCCCTCGGCGAAACGCGTCCGCTCATCGATCGCGCCCGTCAGGAAGCCGACACCGAGGGGGCTCCACGGCACGAAGCCGATGCCGAGTTCCTCGCAGACGGAAAGCACCTCGTCTTCCGGCCCGCGCCACAGCATCGAATATTCGCTCTGGACGGCCGTCACGGGAAGCGCGGCATGCGCGCGGCGCAACGTCTTGAGCCCCATCTCGGAGAGGCCCCAGTGCAGGATCTTGCCCTGATCGATCAGATCCTTGACGGCGCCGGCGACGTCCTCGATCGGAACCTCGGGATCGACGCGGTGCTGATAGAGAAGGTCGATGCGGTCGGTGCGCAGACGCTTGAGCATGCCCTCGACCGCCAGCTTGATGTGATCCGGGCGGCTGATGAGGCCGGGCCGCCGCTCGCCGGTCTCCAGATCGATGTTCCAGCCGAATTTCGAGGTGATCACGACCTTGTCGCGGAACGGGGCGATGGCTTCGCCGAGAATCCGCTCGCACTCATGCGGGCCGTAGGCCTCGGCGGTGTCGAAAAAGGTGACGCCGCGTTCGTGGGCCGTGCGGATGATGTTGATCATCTCCGGCCGCGACGGGATTGTCGTCTGATAGGTGCGGTGCATGTTCTGGACGCCAATGCCGACGCTCGAAACTTCCAGCGTCCCCAGCTTCCGGCGACCGTCCAACGAGGACGCCGTGGAACTGCTCGCGCCGCCAGCCTGTGCCGATGCCTGCGAACTGGCGGCGACGAGAATGGGAACGGCCGCGAGACCGCCCGCGACGCCGAGAAAGCTGCGACGGCCAATTGTCGGAATGCCTTCATTTGTCATGTCTGTGTGTCCTTTCCATAGCCTGGTGGCTTGCGCGGGTGACGATCGCGGTGCGATCCGGCGCCAATAAATCCTGGAAGCAAAACCTTGTTTTCGGCTGCCCGGTTCGATGACGTCAAATTTAGCACCTGCCGCAGACCACGATTAGACGCTATAATGCGCATGAGCCTTTTAGATGAGCTAACAAATGCAGATGGAAAACTTCAACGACCTCGCCGCATTCTCGGTCGTCGCGCGCGAGCAAAGCTTCACACGCGCGGCTGCAAAACTCGGCGTCTCTCCGTCGGCGCTGAGCCAGACCATCCGCAATCTCGAAGAGCGGCTAGGTCTGCGGCTGCTGACCCGCACGACCCGCAGCGTCTCATCGACCGAAGCCGGCGAACGCCTGCTTCGCACGGTTGCGCCGCGCTTCGAGGAGATTGAGGTTGAACTGGCCGCGCTGAGCGAGCTTCGCGACAAGCCGGCCGGCACGGTCCGCATCACGGCCGGCGAACACCCCGCGATCGCAGTCCTGCAACCGGCGCTCAAACGCTTCCTGCCCGACTATCCCGACATCCAGGTCGAAATCATTATCGACTACGGCCTGACCGATATTGTTGCCGAAGGATACGATGCCGGCGTCCGCATGGGCGAACAGGTCGCCAAAGACATGATTGCCGTGCGCATCGGCCCGGACATGCGCATGGCCGTCGTCGCCTCGACCGCCTATTTCGAACGGCATCCGCCGCCGCAATCACCGCAGGATCTGACCGCGCATACATGCATCAATGTGCGCCTTCCAACCTATGGCGGTCTGTTTCCCTGGGGTCTGGAGAAGGACGGGCGCGAGGTGAAGGTGCGCGGCGAAGGGCAACTCGTCTTCAATAGCCTCGCCATGCGGCTTTCCTCGGCTCTGGACGGTCTCGGCGTCGCCTACATGCCCGAAGATCAGGTGCTTCCCTATCTTGCCGAAGGGCGGCTGGTGCGAGTCCTCGAAGATTGGTGCCCCTCCTTCCCCGGCTATCATCTCTATTATCCGAGCCGGCGGCAGCAATCGCCTGCGCTGGCCCTATTGGCGGACGTTCTCCGGTATCGCGGCGGCTGACCTGCGCTTCCTCGCCTGGAGCCACCTGATGGCGCAGCAGGTCAAGCAGATAGACCCGAACCAGCAGTTGTCCGCAGTCTATAGTCGGCCAGCAATTATGTTAGGCCGCTCTATTGTGTCGTGTTGGGTTCAATGACGTCAGTATGCGCGATAACGTTTTACGAGGAAGGTTCGGGTGCTGAATGCTTGCCGAGCGCAAAGACCTCGACGGCGTTTCCGCGTCCGCGCACCTGGACCGCCCCAATTGCGACCGCATCGGCGCAATTTGAGGAGGCGGCTTCAAAAGTAGCGCCACTGATAAGGCAATCCGTTTCGAATTCCTTGTTCAGCACCTCGAGGCGCTGCGCCAGATTCACGGTATCGCCATAAAGCGTGTACGTGTGACGTTGCTCACCTCCGACGGTGCCAGAGGCTACCGGCCCTGTGGCGACACCGATGCGTAGACGCAAGTGGTGGCCTTCGAATTCGCGGGTGGAAACAAGAGAAAGCAGATCGCGCGCAGTCTCGACCGCGCGCGCGGCATGGTCTTCCGCAGGAAGGGGAGCGTTGAAGGCGGCAATCAAGGCATCGCCGATATAGTTTACGACGACCCCGCCGCGCGCATCGACGATCGCCGTCGCCGCACTGAAAAAGCTATTGAGCATCGCGATCACATGCGGAGGCGGCAAGGTTTCCGTGAGACTTGTGAAGCCTTCGATATCTGCGAAGACAATGCTGGCATCGCGCTGCTGAGGCGCGAGTTCCCCTGCCTGGATGATTTGTTCGGCCACTTGCGGCGGGACATAACGCCCGAATATCCGCTGGATTCGGGTTCGCTCCGCCTCGACCGCAGCATTCGTTCGAACGACATTGCGCGCGCGGTGGACTGCCAGCGCCGCTATGCACGTCACGAGCGAGAGGACGACCCCTTCGTTCACGCGGACTGGAATGGCGAAGAAGCTGGGATTGAGCATGACCGCAAGCACCTCGGCGCGCGAGGGAGAAGCCGGCAGATCCCCCAGACTGACGATGTGATCCATACCCGATACGATCCAGGCGGTGGCCCCGGCGAGACCAGTCACGATGCAAAGCCCGGTCCATATCACGAGCGCCGGCGACAGCGTCAGAATGGAGGTCGCTAGGATGACATAGTAGTATTCGGTACGGCTGGAGAGAAAGACGAGGTTTTGCGGTATATCACCTCCGCTACTGAGTGGCGCGAAAGCAAGGATGGCGCTCGCCGTCACTGCATCGAAGGTGAATAGGACAAAGCGGGCGATGCGCTCATATCGGCTGTTGGCCAGTCGCAGCGGGATCAGGCCGATTGCAGCGGTGAAGAGAACAACGCCCGCCACGTAAACGTTGTTGGGATACCCATAGAGCGCCAGGTAGAAGGAGGCGATCGCAACGAGGGCACAGGTCCGGCCGATGACGGCGAGTCGAAATCCATTGCGTTCCGCGTCAGCGAGGGCTTCTTCGGCGGAAGGTTGGCGGGGGCGACCAAAGCGAATTCGATCAACTATTTTGATACACCTCAACAGCATGGGCATTGTTGCGTTTCCTACCTTGGACCCATTTCATCGCATAATAGGTCAGACAGATATAAAGCCCGGTGACCGCGATGCAGTGGATGAAGAAGCCGACAACGGATTCTTCAAAATTCCACCAATCCAGCGTCATCTGCATGGAAAGTTTCGTGCCGACCGCCAGCGCGAACGAACTCCAGACGCCATGAATCGCCATGAGAAGTGAGACCACGCGCAGGGCGAGCGTGCGAACGGCGTTCGGCTGCGAAATGCCGGCCAGCTTGCGCGCCACACCCATGAGCATTGGCCAGCGCAGGCCGAGATGGACGGCAACGATCACCAGCACCCAATAGGCTGCCAACGTATGGATCTGGCGTACGGTGAAACCGCCAAAGGGCGGCATGATGCCGGACAGTGCATGGGAAATGAGTACGCTCGTCACCAGTAAGGCCAGCATCGCAGCGAGCAGCAGAAGTGTTACCGCGACGTTAAACAGGCTGCGCGCCTCGCGCCTGGCTATCGGGATCGTGCCGTACCAGCGGCGATTGAAGATATTGTGCGCGATGACCAGCAGGAGCATGGCGGTTCCGGCCAATTCATGGGCGACGTTGCCGAGCCACCAGTAGGAGAAGGCGAATAGCAATAGACCAGCGGCGATAAGATCGAAGACCAGTCGCGTGAGGAAAACAGGGCTCAAAACGTCAGACCTCCCGACTTACTCGACCGGCGTGCCGTCGAAACGGGGGATGCGATAGGCCGTATACAGGTAGTCGCTGTCTTGCTGGCCACTATGGCAGGACTGGCAGCGCGCCGTGTTCTCATCCATGTTGATCGACTTGTCCGGCCAGAACCATTGGAACTGCCAGTCGCCGGTGCGGCGGCTTTCGTCGTAGTCGGCCCCGAACCCTCCGCCCTTTTCCATGACGAAGTAGCGGTAGAGTTCGCCGTCGCGATGATCGACCAGCACGAAGTGCGTGCCCGCCGGGATCGGTTGGCTGTTCTTGACAGCTTCCATGGCCGCGGGCGTGGTCATGATGTGCTCCATCACATTGCCACGCCGGACGGTCGTGTAGTGAACCAGCGCATCGAGATCGGGAAACTGGACGCTGTTGGGCTCCGCGTGGACCTGCCAGCCGATGAGAGAGGCGGCGCTGGCGGCAAGCACGCTCAATGCGACGGGATAGGCAATTCTCTGCATGGACAAGCTTGCTCCGGAATTAAAAAAATGTATTTGGGTCGGACCGCAGGCCGCCGTGGCGGAGGCCTGCGTGGTTTCGCTCCGAGGGGCTATCACCGCCCGTACTGCTCGTCCGATACCTTCTCCATCCACTCGACAGTCTTGCCGTCGAGCGCCTCGGAGAAGGCGATGTGGCTCATCCCGACCGCGGCGCTCGCGCCATGCCAGTGCTTTACGCCCGCCGGGATCCAGACGGTGTCGCCCGGCCGGATTTCCTGAACGGGGCCATCTTCGTGCTGCACAAGTCCAATGCCTGCCGTGACTATCAGAGTCTGACCAAGCGGATGCGTATGCCAGGCGGTCCTCGCCCCCGGCTCAAAGGTGACGGTTGCGCCGCTGATCCGGGCCCCACCGCTCCCCTTGAAGCGATCGTCCACGCGGACAGCGCCGGTGAAGTTTTCGGCTGGCCCTGCGGCGGACGGCTGCGAGCCTGCGCGGGTGACGACGACTTGAGAATTTGCAAAAGCTGGCATGGCGAAAAGGAAAGCGGTTACGGTTACAAGAGTGGTCTTCATACTTGCCTCAACGGTCGGGACGGGTGATCGAGGGGATTGCGTCGAGCAACATCCTCACTTCTGAAAGACCTCTTTCGCGATCGCGAGAGACGAAACAGCACTCGGCCAGCCGGAATAGAAGGCCATGTGGGTGATGACCTCGATCAATTCCTCTTCCTTCACGCCATTCTGGCGCGCGAGATTGAGATGGGAGCGAAGCTGGTCGGGCCGATTGAGCGCGATGAGCGCCGTCACTGTGACCAGGCTGCGGTCACGCTTGGAGAGACCGGGACGCTCCCAGATGTCGGCATAGAGCACGTCATCGGTCAGTTCGGCCATCTTCGGCGCGATGTCGCCATAGAGCTGCTGCGCGCGTGACTGCTGTTTCGCCTCAGTCTGCTCCGTTGCTGCCGGCGTTTCGGATTGAGCATGGGCCATGGTGGAAATACCTCCAGACAGAAGCAGGCCGGCGGCAACGAACAGACTTGTGGTGATCTTCTTCAATGGATGACTCCTTGGGATGGGAGGAGATGGCGCCGGGATGAAACCGCGACGCCACGTTATCGGGGGGGCTGAGTGCCTATCGGAAGCAATGGGGCGGCACGCTACGTGCGGTCGGAAGCGAGGGTCCGGGCGAAAAACGGCGTCAGCTTGCCCATCGCAGCAGCCACATATTCGGGAACCCAGTAGGTTTCGATATGCGTTGCGCCCTCGATCTTGAAGAGTTCCTTGTCCTTCGTGCCGGTGGCCTTCGGGAAAGCGTCTTCGGTCATGTACAGGCTGTCGGCCTTGCTGCCGGCGATCATCAGCAGCGGCTGGTCGATCAGCTCGATCTGATCGGTGGCGTCCCAACGCATGAGGTCCAGCAGGCTGCTCATCGTGTACTTGAAGGTCGAGTTGGGGTGCGCGTGCGTCTTCCAGTAATACTCGTAACCCTGCCGGTACATTTCAAACGGTAGCGCGGCGATCTGCTCGTCCGTCAGGTTGGCGTCACCGGCATAGAGAATCTCTCCACCGGCGATCTCCTGGGCGCGGGCGGCCGAGACCTGCCGCAGGCGCTCTTGAACGGTGCCGCGTTGCGAATCCGCAAAGCCATTGCGGCGAACCCGACCGGAGTTGAACATGCTCAGCGTCGCGACGGACTTGAAGCGCTTGTCGGCTTTCGCGGCGGATAGCGAATACCCCCCGCCGCCGCAAATGCCGAGCAGGCCAAGACGCTCAGCATCGACACCCGCATAACCGGTGATGAAGTCCGCCATGCCGTGGATGTCCTCGATGCGGAACTGCGGCTTGTCCACGTTGCGCGGCTCGCCGCCGCTACCGCCCTGGTAGGCGGCATCCGCCGTGATCGTGATGTAACCCTGTCCCGCCAGATGCTGGGCATAGAGGCCTGCGACCTGTTCCTTGATCCCGCCGTTCGGATGCGCGACGACGATCGCGGGATATTTCCGGCTCGGATCGTAGTTCGCGGGGGTGTAAACATTGGCGACGATATCGAGGCCATGGAGCTTGTACTTGACCGGGTGGATATTGACCTTGCCCGGCTCGTTCTTCCTGATCGCACCGTCATAGACCAGGGTGAACGGGTTCTGCTTGTAATCGGCAGCGATAGCAGTGGCAGGGGTCATTGCTGGAACTCCTAATATTGCACCTGAGAGAACAAGCGCGGAGGCTCCGAGGAACGCACGCCTTTTCGTATTGATGACATCGTCGGTCATTTCGAACTCCGATCTTTGATCTGCAGGGAAAGGCGATGCCCGCGCAGGGGCATCAATCGAGTTTCTTCTCGGTGAGGAACTGCGAGACCTGATCCGCGATCTCGACATTGTTCAGGTCGGACATCGGGAAGTGCGTGTTGCCGCGAATTCCGACCTCGGGCAGATGCACCAGCCGGGCATCGCCACCACGCTTGTTGATCGCCTCGACCCAGAGCTTCGCCATAGCGAGCCGAACTCGCCAGTTGTCCTGTCCGCGCTCCGTGGTCGGCTCGACCGGAAAATTGTCGCCGTAATAGATGACGATCGGGATGCGGGTGAGTTTTTCGACGTCGGCGAGCGGCGCGGCCTCGGGTTTCAGTGTGCCGGCGGCACTCGGCATCTCCTGCGGAAGTTCGCCTTCCGGGAAGATGAAGCCGCTGCCCGGTTCGAAAGCCACGATCGCCTTGACGTTTTCGCTCTTGATCGCCGTGAGCCAGCCCGGTCCGCCGCCTTGCGAATGCGTGAACAGGATGCCGGGACCGGTCTTGTCGAACAGCGCCGCCATGGCGTGCGAGATCACGCCGGCATCGTAGGGTCCGGTGTTCGGCGTGATGGAGCGGAAGAACTGGTCCAGCGTCTCAGGCTTGCGATCGAACTGGACGTTGTCGAAGTAGTTCGGCCACTTGCCGATCCGGAACTGGTCGAAGAACAGCTGATCGTTGGGCGTGGGCTCGACCGTCGCCGCCACCGTGCTGTTGCCTGCCCTACCCCGGCGCGGCTGATCGACGAGATAGACAGGGAAACCGCGGCGCAGGAAGATGGTCTGGAAACCCTCGCGCCCGTCCGACGTTGTCTCCCAACTGCGCGCCGACTGGAACGCGCCGTGCAGCATGACAATCGGCAGTGCCTTGGGGTTCTGCGGCACCTGATAGAAGGCGTAGAGGTGGTCGCCGTGGAAGCTTTGTCCTTCGGCGCTCGGTGTATTGTTGTTGTAGGTGCCAGACGCCTTCGCCACCGTTCCGCCGACGGCGAAGCTTCCTTGTTCTTGGATTGTCAGGGGAACCTGCTGGGCCATGGCGTCGATGGCGGCAAACATCGCCGCAGCAGCCAACAATGATGCGACATACCGATTCCGTGTGTTCAAGGCACCTATCCTTCTCAACTTGCAGCCGTTCAGAAAAAGATAGAGCCAATCGCATTCCATGATTAGGTATCAATATCCGGATGCGCCTTGAAGGGCAGCTTCATAATACCTTGCACACACAATGCAGCGCGGAGGAGATGAATCGCGGCGTAGCCTCAGAGGATGAGGAAGTCCCCCTGCGCCAGATTGATGTGCAGGAGCTGCGCTCCACCCCCATTGACTGCCGATTCGGCAACATTCCGTATCAATGCGACCTAATATCGGACATTTTTGGAAATAATTGTCATATGCGGCTGAAATATTCTTGACATATTTCCGTTTCGGAAATTTACTCTCCTCATTCAAGCCGATAGGGAACCGGTAATGACGCAGCGCTACCTTCTTGACGATCTGGACCGCGAAATCATCGGCTATCTCTCCGAAGACGGGCGCCTTTCGGCGGCCGAGATTTCAGGCCGCATCGGCAGCGTGTCGGAGCGCACGATCCGCAATCGCATCGCCGGGCTGCTGCAGGCCAAGATGATCGTGATCGGCGCCATTCCCGATCCGGTGGCGCTTGGACGCGACGTTCAGGTCGAGCTGCTCATCGAGGTCGAGCCGGGCCGGCTGGAAGAAGCCGCCATCCTGCTCGCCGAATATGACGAGATCGGCTACCTCGCCGCCACCAGCGGCACGGCCAATCTCAGCGCCTCGCTCTTCGTCGCCGACCACGCGGCGCTTCTCGAATTCATCGATCAGGAACTGGGCAAGCTGCCCGGCGTCAAGCGCGTGACGAGTTCGGTCGTCCTGCGGCTCTACAAGGTTTTCGGCACGAGGACGACCGCCATCAGCCGCGGGACGGACCTCGGCGGCAAGAAGAAAGGATAACCCATGCTGCGCATTGGGGTGGATGTGGGCGGAACCAACACGGATGCGGCGCTGCTGCGCGGCTCCGAGATTCTGGCGACGGTAAAGTCCTCGACCACGGCGGACGTGACGTCCGGCGTCGGCGCGGCGATCCGCACTGTTCTCGCCAGGGCCGGCGTGCCCGCGGCCGAGGTCAACGGCGTCATGATCGGCACGACGCATTTCCTCAATGCCGTCGTCGAAGGTCGCCACCTCGAAAAGGTCGGCGTCCTCAGGCTCTGCGGTGCGGCGACACGCTCGCTTCCGCCGATGATCGACTGGCCGGATACGCTGCGCGCCGTCGTCGAAGGCGGCGCGGCCATGGTCGGCGGCGGCGTGAATTATGACGGCTCCGAAATCGCCCCCCTCGATGTGAACGCGATCCGTGCAGCCTGCCGCGAATGGCAGGCCAAAGGCATCTCGGCCGTCGCGGTCTGCTCGGTCTTCGCGCTGGTCGATCCGCGCATGGAGAACGATGCGGCCGAGATCATCGCCGCGGAAATGCCCGGCGCCGCGATCAGCCTCTCGCACCGGGTTGGCCGTACCGGCCTCCTGCCACGCGAAAACGCGACCATTCTGAATGCCAGCCTCCATACGCTCGGCCGCGAGACCATCGGCGCCTTCCGCTCGGCCTTTGCAGAGCTTGGCCTGACCTGCCCGCTCTACCTGACCCAGAACGACGGCACCCTGATGGCGGCGGATTTCGCCGAGCGCTACCCGGTCTTCACCATCGCGTCCGGCCCCACCAACTCGATGCGCGGCGCCGCCTTCCTCACCGGGCTCAGCGATGCCGCCGTGATCGACATCGGCGGCACGACCACCGACATCGGCATGCTGGTTGCCGGCTTCCCACGCACCCGCAGCGAAGGTGCCATGATTGGCGGCGTGCCGACCAATTTCCGCGTGCCGGATGTCTATTCCTTCGGGCTTGGCGGCGGCAGCATCGTGCGGACCGGACAGGAGCCGACCATCGGTCCGGATTCGGTCGGTTTCCGCCTGCCACAGAAGGCGTTATGCTTCGGCGGCGACACGCTGACCGCCACCGACATTGCGGTGGCGGCAGGTCTCGTCGACCTGGGGGACCGCAGCCTCCTCAGCCATATCTCCCCGGAACTGGCCCGTCAGATGCTGGCGCAGATGAAAGCCAGCATCGAGACGGTTCTGGACCGGATGAAACCGAGCGCCGAGCCGATCCCCGCCATTCTGGTCGGCGGCGGGTCGGTTCTGGTCGAGGGACTGCTGGAAGGCACCTCGGTCTCGCTGAAGCCGGATCATTTCGGCTCGGCCAATGCGATCGGCGCGGCCATCGCGCAGGTGTCCGGCGAGGTCGATAGCGTGGTCTCGCTCGAGGGTACCACGCGGGAGATGGCGCTCGAGTCCATCGTTGCCGAGGCGCGGGCGCGCGCCGTCGAGGCCGGCGCCGATGCCATGACGACGATCCTGGCCGAAATCGAGGAAACGCCGCTGGCGTACCTGCCCGGCAATGCCGTTCGCGTCGCGGCGAAAGTAATTGGAGAATTGCGGGCATGAAGTACTGGACGCTCACCGAAGCGGATATCGACCGCATCGCCATCGGTTGCGGCATTCTGGGCACCGGCGGCGGCGGCAGCACATATCACGGCTTGCTGCGTGCCAAGGCGCTGTTGCGCGAAGGCAAGCGGATCCGCATGGTGCGGCCGGCCGACATGGCGCCGGACGCGCAGATCCTCGGCATCGGCGGCATCGGCGCGCCCACCGTGGGCATCGAAAAGATCCCCGAGGGCAGCGAAGGCGTGCGGCTCTTGAGCGCGCTGGAGCGGCATATGGGCCGCAAGGTCGATGCGCTGCTCGGCGACGAGATCGGTGGCGGCAACGGCATCGCGCCGATGCTGACGGCAGCCATGGTCGACTTGCCGGTGGTGGATGCCGACGGCATGGGCCGCGCCTTCCCGGAAGTGCAGATGACGACCTTCTTCATCCACGGCCAGGCGGTGCAGCCGGCAGCGCTTGCGGATGCCGACGGCAACGTGCTGGTCGTCACCGACGCCACGACGCCGAAAATGCTGGAAAAACTGCTGCGTGCCAGCACAATCGCCATGGGCTGCACGGCCCTGATGACGACGGCGCCGATGTCCGGCGATTTCGTGCGCCGCTTCGGCGTGCCCCATACGACGAGCCAGGCCTGGAGCCTTGGCGACGCGGTGCTGAGTGCGCGGGCGGCCAAGGCAGATCCGGTCGAGGCAATCCTGAAACAGTCCGGCGGCGTGCGCCTGATGCGCGGCAAGGTCACCGATATCGGTCGCCGCGTCATGGCGGGCTTCACCCGTGGCAAGCTCACGGTCGCGGGACTGGACGCGGATGCCGGACGCACGCTGACCGTCGAAATCCAGAACGAATACCTCATCGCCCGCGAAGGCGAGAAAATCATCACCATGGTGCCGGACCTGATCTGCATCGTGGATTCGGAAACCGGCCGCGCCATCGGCACGGAAGAGCTGCGTTACGGCCTGCGCATCGACGTGCTCTCCATGCCCGCCCCGGTGCTGCTGCGCAGCGAGATCGCACTCGCCTCCGTCGGACCGCGCGCCTTCGGCTATGATTTCGACTTTGTACCGATGGGCGTATCCGCGGATGCGCCTGCGGTACCGCAATACGAAGAAGACGCCTGACCGTCCGCCCTTGAGACCTATCCACTGGGAGCCCGATATGAACCGCCGCAATTTCCTGAAAACCGCCGCCCTCGCCGCGCTTGCCACCGCCGCCACGTCGCGCTTGAATTTCGCGATGGCGCAAGGCACCGGCAGCATCTTCACGCTCGCCTATCCGACGAGCTTCCCGGACCTCGACCCGGCCACCTCGTTCTCGAACGATGGTGCAGTGCTCGCCAACGTCTATGAGAGTCTGACGCGCTACATTCCGGCAACGGAGCAGGCGGAGGCAAAGATCGAGCCGTTGCTCGCCAGCGCCTGGGAAGTCAGCACCGACGGCAAGACCTGGACCTTCACCCTGCGTGACGGCGTGAAGTTCCATGACGGCACCCCGCTTACCTCGGAAGCGGTGAAGGGCTCGATCGAGCGCACCAAGAAGATCGGCGGTGGCGCGTCCTTCATCTGGGGGCCGGTCACGTCCATCGAGACGCCCGAGCCGCTCAAGGTGGTCTTCGTGCTCTCCGAGCCGCAGCCGCTCGATCTCATCGCCTCCGCCGGCTTTGCGGCCTGGATCTATGCCCCCTCGTCACACGACAAGGACAGTGCCTGGTTCAACGCCGGCAACGATGCCGGCACGGGAGCGTTCAAGATTTCGCGCTACGAACCCGGCCAGCGCGCCGTGCTCGACCGGGCGGAAGGCTATTGGGGCAAGGTGCCGGAAGGTGCCTTCCAGACGGTTTCCTTCGAAATCGTCGAGGACACGACGCTTGCACAGAACATGATCGAAAGCGGTCAGGCCGACTGGACCTACAGCCTTCCCTACGAAAACCTCGAGGCGCTGAAGTCCAACCCCGATCTGAACGTGGTGGTCAATCCGTCCTTCGAAACGCTGTTCGGTCTTTTCAACGTGAAGCGCGCGCCGCTCGACAAGATCAAGGTGCGTCAGGCCCTGTCGCTCGCCTTCCCCTATGACGATGTGATTGCGGCGGGTACGAGCGGCTTCGGCACGCGCGCCAAGGGCGTGGTTCCCGCAGGTATCTGGGGCCATGACGCAGAGGCGCCGATCCCGAAAACGGACCTCGAAGCTGCCAAGGCACTTCTTGCCGAAGAGGGTATCCAACCGGGTCTGGAACTGGTGATGACCTACTCCTCGGCCCAGGCGCTCGAGGCCGTCGCCGGCGAACTCTGGAAGGCCAATCTGGAAACGCTCGGTATCACGCTGACGCTTCAGCCGATGGCCTGGGAAGCCCAGTGGCAGCTCGGCAAGTCGAACCCGGAGGCGGCACAGGATATCTTCGTCATGTTCTGGTGGCCGACCTTCGTCACTCCCTATGACTATCTCTTCAACCTGTTCCACAGCGAAGAGAAGCCGAACTTCAACCTCGGCTACTATTCCAATCCCGAGGTCGACGCCAAGATCGACGAGGCAGCAAAGCTTTCGGGTACCAACCGTGCTCGCGCCGAAGCGCTGTTCATCGAGGCGCAGCGCAAGGTGATCGAGGATGCCGCGGCCGTCTTCATGCTGGATCAGCCGAATGTGCATATCATCCGCACGGACATCAAGGGCTACACCGACAATCCGGCCTATGGGCACGTCACCCTTGTCAACGAACTGAGCCGGTAGGCGGCGGGGCGGTCTGATGGAACTCCTACGCTACATCCTGCGCCGCACGGTCCTCTCCGCCTTCGTGGTGGTGGGCGTGACCTTTCTGGTCTTCGTGGTGGCGCAGGTCGTTCCGTCGGACCCCGCAGCGCTCTACGCCGGCCCGCGCCCCACGGCTGAGCAGATCGAAAAGGCGCGTCAGGAACTCAATCTCGACGCGCCGCTTCCTGCTCGCTTTGCCACATTCGCCGCTGCTATGGCTACCGGCGATTTCGGCGTCTCCTACAAGTCACGCCGGCTGATCGCCGAGGACCTCCGGTCCTATCTTCCCGCCACGCTGGAGCTTGCGGTCTTCTCCACGGGCCTTGCGCTTTTGATCGGCATTCCGCTCGGCGTGCTGGCTGCGGCGCGGCAGGGCAAATGGCCGGACAGGCTCGGCAGTTTCAGCTCCATTGCGGCCGTGGCGATGCCGACCTTCTTCCTCGCGATGATCCTGCAACTCGTCTTTGCGCAATGGCTCGGTATCCTGCCGCTCTCCGGACGCCTGTCGCGCGAAATCTCCATCTCCGCGCCGCTGCCGATGGTGACCGGGTTCAACATGATCGATGCGTTGCTCGCCGGGCGGATCGATGCCTTCGGCAATGCGCTGACCCATCTGATCTTGCCGGCGCTGACGCTTGCCTCCTACCCGGCAGGCGTCGCCATGCGGCTGACGCGCTCGGCCATGATCGAGATCCTCGAGCGCCGCCATGTCGCTGCCGCCCGCGCGCTCGGCCTTTCCGAGCCGCGCATCCTGTTCGGCCACGCGCTGCCCAATGCCATGGGGCCGGCACTGACCGTGATCGGTCTTTCCTTCGCCTATGCGCTAACCGGCGCGGTTCTGGTCGAGATCATCTTCGCCTGGCCCGGCCTCGGCCGCTATGTCTCCGAAGCCATCCTCGCCAAGGATTTTCCGGTCATCGCTGCGGTCACCATGGTGGTCACGATCTGCTATGTGGTGATGAATCTCATGATCGACATCGCCCAGGCCCTGGTCGACCCGCGTGTGGCTCTGTCATGAAGAGGCTCGTTCACCGTCTCGGCTGGCCGGGCACCATCGCCCTTGCGATCATCCTGCTCTTCGTGCTCGTCGCCATCCTCGCCCCCTGGATCGCACCCTACCCCACGCAGGGCGCCGGCGCGCCGAACGTGGCGGCCAAGCTCTCGCAGCCTTCGGCGAACTACTGGCTCGGCACCGATCATCTCGGCCGCGACATCCTGAGCCGCATCATCTACGGCACGCGTATCTCGCTCACCAATGGCGTGCTGATCGTCGCCTTCTCCCTGCTCATCGGCCTGCCCGTCGGCCTCGCCGCAGGCTACTTCGGCGGCTGGGTCGACGAGGCGCTGATGCGCGGCACCGACGTCTTCCTCGCCTTCCCTGCGCTGCTGCTTGCGGTGCTGATGGCCGCCGCCCTCGGCCCGGGTTTTCTCAACAGCATCATCGCTGTGGCGGTGACCTGGTGGCCCTGGTATGCGCGGCTCGCCCGCGCGGAAGTGCTGGTGCTGCGCGGCCAGCCTTATGTCGAAGCCGCGCGGCTTGCCGGCGTCTCGCATCAGCGCATCATCATCCGCCATATCCTGCCGGCGACCGGCCGTCCTCTGACCGTGCAGGCCGCGCTCGACGTGGGGCCGGCGCTGCTCACCGCCGCCGCCCTCTCCTTCCTCGGTCTCGGCGTGCTGCCGCCGACCGCCGACTGGGGCCAGATGGTCGATGCGGGGCGCAAATTCTTCCCGGCGCGCTGGTGGTACTCGGCCATGCCCGGCATGACGATCTTCATCATCGCGCTCGCCTTCAGCGTGCTCGGCGATGCGCTGCGCGAGCGCAAGGGAGGGCCGGCCCGTGACGCTGCTTGATGTCCGCAACCTCTCGGTCAGCATCCCCACGCCTGAAGGCGATGTGCATGCGGTGCGCTCGGTCGACCTTTCGATCGAGCGGGGCGAAATCCACGGCGTGATCGGGGAATCCGGCTGCGGCAAGACCATGACCGGCATGGCAATGCTGGGCCTGGTGCCGCAAGGTGCTCGCATCGCCGCCGACCGTTTCCATTTCGACGGGGAGGACCTCAGCGAGAACGCGTCACGTCTGCGCGGAAGGCGCATCGGCCTGATCTCGCAGGATCCGGCGGCAGCACTCAACCCCGTGCTCTCCATCGCACGCCAGATGGATGACGTGCTGAGCGCGCACAGGGACATGCCGCGGCAGACCCGCCACGCGGAAGCCGCGGCCCTGCTCGCGGCAACCGGCCTCCCCGATCCGGAGAAGGTGCTGAAAAGCTATCCGCACCAGCTATCGGGCGGCATGCAGCAGCGCGTGGTCATCGCCCAGGCGCTCGCGACCGGCGCCGATTTCCTGATCGCCGACGAGCCGACGACGGCGCTCGACGTTTCGGTCGGCGCGCAGGTTCTGGCCCTGTTGCGCAGGCTGGTGAGCGAGCGCGGGCTGACCGTGCTGATGATCACCCACGACATGGACGTGATCGCCGAAGCCTGCGACCGCGCGACGGTGCTTTATGCCGGGCGTTCCGTGGAGACCGGCCCGGTCGATGATGTGCTGCGACGTCCCGGCCATCCCTACACACGTGCACTCCTCGCAGCACTGCCTGATGCCGGGCCGCACGGCGCGCGCCTTGCCGCCATCGAGGGCTCCATCCCGCCGCCGCGCATCGCGATTGCCGGTTGCGCATTCGCCCCGCGCTGTCCACAGGCGATGCTCGTCTGCGCGGCAGAGCCGCCGCCAATGCGCGCCCGCGCTACCCACCGCTGGCTTTGCCATCTACCGGAGGATGCGGCATGACTGTGCCCCCGATGCTCGACGTCGAAGATCTCGTCATCCGCTACCCGGCGCGCGGTCTCTTCGCAGCTCGCCCCAAACCCGCCGTCAACGGCGCAAGTTTCCGGCTCGCCAAGGGCGAAACCCTCGGCATCGTCGGGGAAAGCGGGTCGGGCAAGACGAGCCTTCTGCGCGCCATCCTCAGGCTCCTGCCGGTCGAAAGCGGCGCGGTGCGGCTCGAAGGGCAGGATTGGCTTGCCCTGAAAGGCCAGGCACTTCGCCGTGCGCGTCAAAAAATCGGTGTCGTCTCGCAGAACCCCTTCCTGTCGCTCAGCCCCCGGCTGACGATCGCCGACATCCTCGCCGAACCCATGCTGGCGCAAGGCGACCGGCAAGGCGCGGCCATGCGCAAGAAGATCGCCGGCCTGCTTGCGGACTGCGGACTGCCTGCCGATTTCCTCGACCGTCGCGCGCGCGAACTTTCCGGCGGCCAGGCCCAGCGGGTGGCGATCGCACGCGCCCTGGCGCTGGAACCGGGGCTCCTGATCCTCGACGAGCCGACCTCAGCCCTCGACGTCTCCGTGCAGGCGCAGATCCTCAACCTGCTCGCAGACCTCAAGGAAAGCCGCGGCCTGTCGATGCTGTTCGTCACCCACAACCTCAAGGTCGTCGCGCATATTTCCGACACCCTTCTCGTCATGCGGCACGGTGATGTTATTGAATTCGGCAGAACCGAAGAGGTGCTCCGCGCGCCGGCCGAAGCCTATACCCGCGAACTGCTTTCCTTCGGCCGCAACGCCGCGATGGCGTAGTTACGCGCGCAGGCGGCACAGACCGACAATGCTGACTTCCTTCATGGATGATGAGATTCAGACCCCGGACCTCTGCGTATGCATTCCCGAGGCCGCACATCGACAACCCGTGGCCACTTCGGCATCAGCAAACTTGGACCTCCGCCATTCTGCATAACGCGCGCGTGTTTCATCGTTCGGTGGATAAACGCCGTGTGTCGAACGTCCCGATGCGATCTCTGATTTCAGAAATTCCTCCTGCTCATCCATGGTGACCGCCTCATCGGCGATCTCGTTCACATATTCCCGTGGGATGACGATGAGGGCTTCGCTGTCGCCGAAGACGAGCTGACGTTATGAGATTGGAGCCGCGCCAGTCGTCTCGGCAGAGCGCTATGGCGCGCCCCAAATCCAGTAGCGTTCCCGTCTGCTTTATGCGACATATAACAAACCTATTTGGCTGGATGGATGAGAAACGAGACAGGCAAATTGCGGGTGTGATTGCTGCTGAGGCGACAGCGTCCCAACCTGCGCGCTAGTTTCCGATTTCATCCTACCGGCACGCTCCACTCGCCCGACCGTCGATAAAAAGCATCTCTGGACAGCTTAGCATGAAGTCCTCGCGAACCCAGTCGCACAAGAGAGGGCGAAAAGTGATCAAGAAGGGATAGTCGCGTACGTCCGAGTGATTAGGAGGAAATTGCTGTGCGAAGCCCAAGTGTAGGGCCAGTCGCCGTTCTTTTGCGACTGGATGATCATCCTCACAAATCAAACGGCGAGGGAAAGCATCCCGTTTTCCGTGAAATGTGGTGCCCAGAATGGAGATAGAGCCGCTCCGTATCAAGAAGGCCCCGCCTCTGAGCGCACAAGCCCAGGGCGTACTTTTTCGGTTTACCGACCGCTTGTATCGCGCACGTTCATTGAGCGAGGTGTATGACGCGGCCCTCGATGCGATCGCCGATGGCCTTGGCTGTTCGCGCGCTTCTATCCTCCGCTTTGATGTTGAAGGTGTCATGCGGTTCGTCGCTTGGCGCGGCTTGTCTGAAAAATACCGGCTGGCTGTCGATGGTCACTCCCCCTGGCGGCCCGGCGATCACGACGCAAATCCAGTTTGCATCGAAGACATCGAGCTGACTGACGAATCCGAACGGTTAAAATCGACAATCCGCAAAGAGGGTATCCGAGGGCTTGCGTTCATTCCCCTGACAATTGATGGCCTGGTCATCGGCAAGTTCATGGCCTATTACCGAACGCCCCACAGCTTCACAGATCAGGAGATAGCGCTGGCGCTAACCGTTGCGCGGCAATTAGGCTTCAGCATTGCGCGCCGCTTGGCCGACGATGACGCTCGGCGGCTGATCTCTATCGTTGAATCGTCAGAAGACGCCATCCTAGCCAAGGATTTGCATGGCGTTATCACGAACTGGAATGAAGGCGCCGAACGCTTGTTTGGATACCAGCAACACGAGGCGATCGGAAAACCAGGCGCGATGCTGATCCCACCGGACAGGCGCGACGAGGAACCGCTCATCATCGGACGGATCCGCAGTGGCGAACGCATCAATCACTACGAGACCGTTCGCCAACGCAAAGATGGGAGCCTGGTCGATATTTCCCTTACCGTCTCACCCATCAAGGATGCAGCAGGCAACATTATCGGTGTGTCGAAGATTGCTCGCGACATTACCGAACGGCGCCGGGCCCAGGAAGAACAGCTCCTCCTGTTGAGGGAAATGGACCATCGGATCAAGAATTTGTTTGCCGTCGCGAGTAGTATTGTCGCCCTGAGTGCTCAAAATGCCCCGTCGGTGGCAGCGCTTGCCTCCTCGGTCCGCGACCGCCTGAACGCACTCGCTCGTGCCCATGCATTGACTCGAGCTCGATCTTCCACTGACGACTATCTGGACGTCCCGACCACGACGCTCCATTCGATTATCCAGACGATCCTCGCGCCTTATTGTGGTAGCGGCGATGAGACGAAACGCCAGTTTACAATCGATGGTCCCGATGTCCCGGTGAGCGGGAAAGTCACCACGCCTGTTTCGCTGCTGCTATATGAGATTGCGACCAATGCCGCCAAACACGGGGGCCTTTCCACGCCAACCGGGCGTATTGACATAGAATGTGCCAAAGAAGACAACCGCTGCCTGCTCGTTTGGCGCGAAAGCGGGGCGTCTGCAATGGCGAGCGACATGATGGAGGGATTCGGAAACAAACTCATCGCGGGCACGACCCAACAGCTCAGGGCCGATCTTTCAAAGGAATGGACATCTGGGGGACTAATAGTGCGTTTGTGTATTCCATTGGATAGTCTGGCACCACCGGACAGCAGAGAAGGCGGTGGCAATCCGAGCCCAGGCCGGTCAGGATAGGGTTAAGAGGTCATGCGCCCTTTCCTCGGCGAGACGTTTCTTGGCTTACTCCACTCTCGCGGACGCGCGCTACAAGGTGCATGAGCGGCTGGCCCGCTGGCTACTGATGTGTCACGACCGCCTGGCCGAGCGGCTCGCGTCGGTGTCAATTCAGACAATTACCCGGTCCCAGCCGCCATAATGCTCGTCGCTGCGCTTCCCACGCGGCAAGCTGAACGCAACCAGCGCCAGCCCGATCGCCACGTCGGCCAGGATGCTCGCAACATTGCCGCCCGCAAGCAGGAATGGCGATATCGCCACCCATGCGCCGACCATCACGTTGAGGAAGCGAACCGGGCGGACGACCTCCGCCATTGCCGCTGGATCTTGCTGTGATCGGTTGTGGTTTGTGACGCTGTCATCGTAATCTCCATTGCGCCGTCCGCCCAACGCACTTTTTGCCGTGGCGTTGTGTGGCGGAAGGTGCCTCATGTGTTCTTTTGAGCTGCGATTTCCGTTGGCATCTCTACCTCCGATTCCCACGCGGAACCGAGAGCTGGCAGGATGCCGGTTCACGGAACCTCGAACGTTCCGCTCAAGTCCGCCTGAGCGAGCGTATGCTTCCTGGCCTCGCGCCACATCGCCTCAACGCCGGCCGACGAGGGCACGGAGAGGTTTGGAACGTCGAGCGCTGCGAGCCGGAAGTGGTAGCGATGCACGCCGTGACCCTTTGGCGGCTGAGGCCCGTCGTAGCGTGCATTGCCGAAATCGTTTTCCGAAAACCGAGGACCGCCGCCAGGTGCGGTATCCGCGCTCTCCGGTAACTCGTTTACTTCGGCCGGAATGTTGAAAATGCCGCAGTGCCTGAACGTGCCGCTGGGCGCGTCGGGGTCTTCGACGATCAGTGCATAACTCTGCACGCCAGCCGTGGCGCCATTCCAGACCAGGGGCGGAAAAAGGTTCTCGCCTAGTCTCGAATATTTCTCCGGTATCTTGCTGCCCTCAGCAAAGGCGGAACTTACAAGCGTCAGTGACATCTCAACCTCCTGTTTGAGCACATCTACGTGCCTCTCGTGGCGGATGGCTTTGAACCCATACTCGCGTGTGACATCCGTCCCTTGTAACAAAACGAGGGCCGGCTTGTTTCCACGCTGGGCGTTACGCGACTTAAAGATCGGGTTTTCGTTGTCTAAGCGGCAACTCCACCGCTGCGCGTCAGGCGACCGGAAGGCCGCGCCATACGCGAAAACCAATATGCCGTCTTTTCAGACGCGATGCGGTGACTGGATCATCATTCCATCCGGCTATCGCTTTTTATGTTGGCTCTCCTGATTGCGCCCGCGAACAATACTGCGATCCTCGTTCTGGACGGCCGCACCTTGCTTGAGATTTCGTCCGCCGACTGCGGCGGTGCGCGCTGTCGGCGCCTTTTTGAGGTCCGCGGCGGCGTCGAAGTCGGCGCCCGCGTTGGCGGTTTTTTCACGTTTTTCGATGATTTTAATCTGTTGTTCATGGGTTTTCTTGCTTTGCATAATGCAGCCGCCTTCCTTTCTTTTTCCAGATGCCCAAGATCTCGATCCCGGCCAACCCTTGCGGCACACGTCCCAAGCACGATGAGGAGGCTGTTGACGTGCAGTTTTGGTTGGCGTCTCGCCAAGAGAAGCCGCAGCGCGCCGGGACTCCCGGATGTCCATCGCAAGTTACTTCACATAGACGATCTTGCCGCCATTGGCCGCCGTCTGAACGCCAACCACATTCGTGAGCTGCACATTCTTCTTTTGAAGAATAGCCATGAGAGCGGCGTCCTGCTGCAGGTCAGCCTGCGCCTTGCTCATAGCTTCCGGAGATGCATTTTTGAATTCTGCCGGGATCTTCTCCGAGGTGTCCTCTTCGCTTCCCTGCTGCCCGACATTCACTATGGTGACCATATCATCAGTCATCATTGGCGTGGTCGAACTCGTTGTTTGCGCATAGGCGAAGCCGCCAAACGTCGTTGCCGAGAGCACAGTTGCAAGAACGAGTGTGATGATCGGTTTCATTGTCTCCTCCTGTTGATCGAGAACTGTCGGCATCAACCGCTCACCGGGTGATCCTCCCGCAGTTCTACCAAGTACGGCAAGGAGAGAACCAAAGGTCGCCCGAATTGTTCCGGGAGGGAGGTAAATTTCGGGGGAGAAGTGTATAGACGCCTGATCATTGCGGCGCCGAACCAACCTTCCATTCCCGCCTGTGCCGGTAAAGCAATGGATTTTCAATCCGTTTCAAGTGTCGTGCGTTCCGGGGACGATATCGACACAACCAACCGCCTTCACGTCATCTGATGCCATGCTGCGATGGGTATTTTTTTCGCCACGCCTTGCTCGATGGTGAGAACGCTGTTGAAGAAATCGACGCCACTGGCGGATTGTATCGACGAAACGTCATGCATGACGGCGATCACTGTCGCCTCTGGGCAATGATCCTTGATCGCCTGGCAAAAGGCGTGCACCGCCTGGGTATCGAGTGCGCTCGTTGCCTCGTCGAGGAACAGGAGACCCGGCCGCAGCAGGAGAATTCTTGCAAGGACGAGCTTCTGCTTCTCGCCTCCGGACAGAAGCTGATCCCAGGTCTGGCCGTCGCGGCCATCCTTTGCGAGTTCTTCGACGAACTCGCCGAGCCCCGCTTTATACAATGCCGCTTCCACACACCGGTCCGGGTGCTCGTCGACCGAGTCCGGAAGGCAGACAAGGTCCTTCAGGGACACCGCCTGGAGCTTGACGTCCTGAGCGGCATAGAGGCTTCTCACATGCCGTGGCGTCACGATTGCGCCGCGCCCGTGTGCCCAAAACCCGTTTATCGCCTTGAGAAGCGAGGTTTTGCCGCTGCCTGACTCGCCGAAGGCCAAAGTCCATTCG
Organism: Pararhizobium sp. YC-54; assembly: GCF_025847205.1. GTDB lineage: Bacteria > Pseudomonadota > Alphaproteobacteria > Rhizobiales > Rhizobiaceae > Pararhizobium. The sequence continues at coordinate 82,495 of NZ_JAOYTH010000010.1, forward strand.
CCGGGCAGGAAGTCTAGCTTGTCGGCGGCCAGGAATGGACGATCGACGCCGGAATGCAGGAGTTCGACCTCCTGAACGGTGAGGCCGAGCACAGCGTCCTGCTTGGCATACTGGAATTCGCAGGGGCCGGTCCTGGCGTAAAACGTCTGAGGCCGCTGGACGGTTTCGATCGCTTCTGCGAGATCGGTTACTCGGCGGGCATTCGCCCGAAGCGTCGCAATGTCAGGCATGACGTGAATGAACCAAGAGCATTCGCTAATGAGTGCATTCGCTAGTTCAGCACCGGTGACGTAGTGCTGCAGGCTGACCTTGTTATCCACGTAGGGGAGCAGGCCGGGCGCGTAAGCGACAATCCGCGAGCCGATGAAGTTGTGGACCAGCTCCAGTCCCATGTAACCTGCGGCAACCCGGTTCAGGCTGGCCCAGATTTGGTCAATATCAAAATAACGGCGCTGGTTGACGGCTTTCTGGGCTCTTTCGCCATGAATGACAGCAACATGGAAACTGCGGTGCAGCAGTAAGTTCAACTCGGTGCGATAGCTGCCTTCCGCCCATAGCAAACGCTCGGACAGACGCTGCAGGACCCGGCCCAACTTCACTGCGATAAAGGTGTTGAGCGGCACGTATATCGCGATCGCCGCGAAAGTCAGGCACGCGGTCCCATAACTGCCAAGGAAGGCAAGACCCCTGACTTCGCTCGACGTCTCAATGAGCTTGCTACCCACGAGGCCCAAAGACAGTACGACGCCGGCTATGCCCATGGCGAGACCAATAGCTCCCCCGGTCAGGCCCTTGATCGATTCCTGAACCCGTTGGTCGATGTTATCCGGCGTTGGAATATCAGATCCGGCCGCGCCGAATCCGTTTTGCTGCAGGTGGAAATGCGTATGACTGGAATCGAGGAGCGCTTGGTTAAAACGTTGGTCAAGCCACTCACGCCACTTGCGGTGAAGCGTGGATGAAAAGAAATGGCGCACGGCTGTGAAACCCGCGTCCCTTGTGATCGCAATCGCGGCAAGTGTGGCCGCAGTTGTCAGCAGCGCCGATGGCGTTGTAGGCGTTGTTGGGTGGTGGAAATGGGCGATACGATTGACCAGTTCCCCGGAGGTTACAGCGAACCAGACGCTGGCTTCAGCGGACAATGCCGTGAGGAGCAGAATGGCAAGCGTTAGTCCCCAGGCCTCGCGCCAGCTTTCTGAAAGCCAATAGGCCCGCATCAGGCCCCAGAAGCTGCGCATCGAGGAGACAGGGCTTGTGTGGGACTGCCGTTCACGGCCGAGCGCCCGTTTGATCAATGCACCTCTTAGCTGAGCATAGGTCCGCATCACTATTTTATCCAAATGCATGTAAGCAGAATTGGGGCAAGGATCGGGGTTGTCAAATGAAAGCACGTCGCGTGTTTTTGCGGGATCATGGTCGGTCGGCTGCCCAAATTACCTCGGTGGACAAGCCTGAATCGTGAGATGGTGGAGTTGGCCATGTTTTTCGGAAAAGGGTACGGGATCACTGCCGCCCTCCCTCAAGCGAGCGTACCCAGAAGCCTCCGTACAGGTGGACGCAGACGGCCGCTCAAGGGGCGCGATCGGTGAGAGCGTCGGCTCCCTCCTGCCCGGCGCAATGCGCACAACAGTAAATGATGTGGCCCTGCTCGACTCCATGTCCGATGATCCGGACGCCGCAATGCGGGCATGTCGGAGCGAGTTTCTGGATCGCGCATTCGAAACTATCGAACGTGTAGGTTTCATCCCCCAGGTTCACCTGGAAAGTCTTATCATAGTGGTTACCGCATTGATCGCATTTGCCCATGGTCGTATCCTCCTGTTCAGTCCGACCAACGTCGCGAGCCGCGAATAGGTTCCCGAGTAGATTCCGGCTCAAGCTTGGTGCGCGATCATGTGAACGATTTCCTCGATGCCACGGGGTTGAATGCCCAGTTCTGCCAGGCCCGGAAGGCCGCTTGCCGCGACATTGTCACGACGCATGAGATCGACTTGGTTGCGCGTGAGCGACACTGCGGGAAGAAACTCCGCAGCAGTCGCCAATATACTCCATAGCATGAATGGCACCGGCACCAGCCTGGTTCGCGCCTTGAGTTGATTGGCCACTTCCCGGACGAGTTCCCGATAGGAGTAAACGCGCGGACCGGCGCACTCGAAGGTCGATGCATCCGTGGAATTCTGCCCCGAGGCCAAGCGGCTCACGGCTTCCGCCACGTCCTCGACATAGACCGGTTGCAGCCGAGTGTTCCCTTCGCCGAACAGCGGATAGATCGGGAGCAGGCGTACCAGCCTCGCGATCGCGGTGATGAACGCGTCGTCGGGGGCCACCATGACAGCGGGACGGACGATCACCGCGCCCGGAAACGCCGCCTTCACCACATCCTCACCGCGGCCCCGAGCCCGGATGTAATTCGAACGGGACCGCGGATCCGATCCAATACCCGAAATCTGGACGAACCTCTCGACGCCGGCATCCCGCGACACGGTCGCCAGAGCGGCCGCGGCTTCGACATGGACACGCTCAAAGGTCTCCTCACCGCGCTCGACATAAAGGCTGACGGCATTCACAACAGCGCGAGATCCAGCCACGGCAGCGGCGATCGAGGACGGATCCAGTATGTCCGCTTCGATCTGCTGAGATGACCTCTGATCGGCCCTGCTGTGCAGCTTGTTCTTGCGCGGATGACGCGAGACGGCACGCACATCGATACCCTTGTCCAGAAGCCTGCTCACGATCCGCCGCCCAATGAAGCCGGTTCCGCCGAACACCGTCACAATATTCTCGTCGGCTAAATCATATCGGTCATGCTGGTTCGTCATCGCGTTCTCTGAGGTTCTCTGACCGCAGCACGTCGCCAGTCGCGTTCTCCCGTTAGTTATCGGAATATCCGCATCAGGCGCTTACTCGGCGGAATGAGTATTTCTGGTTGCCGGAACCTTCGCTGGCTACCGGACCTTACGGCGGCGTCCGATTCCACGGCCGGTTTGACGAAACGTTTCAAAATGGCGTCCGTTCCGCGAAACGTCCCCAATAAAACGAATTAATGGAGATCGGCTCCGGATGCGGAGCACACAGCACCTCGAGTGAATGGCGGTCGATGCGATCTGAATTAGCGCACCTTCAACTCGCGCATATCGAACAGGAAAGCCTCAATGACGACCTCAAACGGTATCGCGGTGATTTCCGTGCCTCCGACCGTAGGCCGCCACTGGTCACCGTCAATCAGCGCCCTATCTACAAGCCATTATTCTGCTGGCCACTACTCCGACTGGCGGAGCACGATCTTAGCAAAAAGGACCGGCAGCAAATCAGGAGGAATGAAAAATGCAATCGAGCGCTTTGAAGGCTGGCATAGGTGCCATCGCCCTTGCAAGTTTTCTCGCAATGGCAACAGCCGTGTCCGCGGAGGAGATGAAGTTCAAGGCCGATCTCAAGGGAAGCGAGGAGGTGCCGCCGGTCCAGACCAGCGCAACGGGTACCGCCGACATCACCTACGATTCCAGCAGTAAAAACCTCTCCTGGACAATCGAACATTCCGGATTGAGCGGCGACGTCACGGCGGCTCATTTCCACGGCCCGGCCGCGGTCGGGGCGAACGCGCCGCCTGTTGTTCCGATCGATGTCTCGGCGTTGGCGAAAGGTTCAGCCACTCTTGACGACGCCCAAGCTGCAGACCTTGGCGAAGGACGCTGGTATCTGAACCTACATACCGCCGCCAACCCGGACGGGGAGATTCGCGGTCAGGTTATGAAGGCCCAGTAGCAGGCGTGGCAGGTCACCATTGCAAAATGGCGGCGGGTCAAATCACGCATCGATCATAAGGGGCCGGATCCGCCGTGGCGGATCCGGATTTTCGTCCGGATTGGGCAGAGGCTCTTCGTCCGGCAAGCGATCCGGGTCCGGCTCCTTCACCGGAAGGGTTCACTCCAATCCCGGGTCAGCTCTCAGCGCAAATCAACAAGGATGGCTTGTGCAAAGTTTGGGTTGACCGCTTTCGATGGCGAGGCGACACTCTACCTGCAGCAAGGCAGGAGAGAAAACGATGGACGAGCCAGACAGGTGGCGCCACATGGCAAGCGCGCCGAAAGACGGCAGTCGGATCCTCGTCACGGTCCGCCCGTCCGAACAGGGGCCGGCGGAAGTCGACCTCGCCTACTGGTCGAATGGCGATCAGTTCGGCGCAGAAGGCTGGCGCGCCTCTGATTCTTCCCCCGGCTGCGTCATTGAATATGCCGAGCCGGAGCTGAAGTGCTGGATGCCGATGCCTTCCGCCAATCGCAGCCGTGCATCCATGCCCTCACCCTGGGAAAGTGACGACGCCCCGCAGTTCGACGGATCGGGAATCTAACGGACCGTTCCGACGTGGTGGAAAGGCCCGATAGCCGTCCGGGAGGCATAATCCAAGGTCGATGATCGAGGACAAGGCCGCGAAACCATCGAAGGCATTGTTTGCGAGAATGTCAACGCGACCTTGTCGGCCGCAGCCTTGATCTGCCTCGCCGACGTCGCAGACGATGCCGCGCTGTGCCGCCCGATCGTTTCCGAGGAATAGATCCTTTCAGAGGGAAAATTCTTTCAAAAGTAAAATTCGCGGCCGGTCGTGAGGGAAGCCCAGACCGCATCATCTGGCATGAGGTTCATGTCCGCTAATCCTTGCGGTCAGGTTGGACTTGCTTCGGAAAAGTGGAGAGGTTTTCTTGAGTTGAAAGGAAACCTGAATGACGAAGCAGACGCGTTTTACGAAGGAATTTGAGACAGAGGCGAACGCCTTGCCGAGCCAACCGGCGGTACCAACGACACCGATATGGAACTGTTCATTCATCCCACCTCTATTTCTTCAAAAGCTGTGCCTGGCATAGAAACGATCAAGCTCGCGCTGCTCGGGAGCCTTGCCAGTGAAGATCTCGACATACTCGGGTATGCGCTTCATCCGCGTCGCAGGCTCGTCTTTCGACTGCATGGAGATGTAGCCGATCTGCGTAAGGTACATGGTCCGGGCCCGGACATCCGCTGTAATGTCCTTGTAGCCGTACCGCGCGAACATCCGTTTCATGGCCTCCAGCCGCAACGTGTCGGCGATTATGTCGGTAACACCTGCGGCTCTAGCTCGAATGGCTGCGAAGCGGCGCATGGGTTATCGGGCGCTCGGCTATGTGATCGAGTAACGACCGCACCTTACGGGAAAGTGACGCGGCCCCTGGCTGTCGGTCATGGCAACCAAATGGCTAGGGCGTGGTGACGAATTAAGGGTTTGGGGATTCCCAAGAGAGGGCAAATCATTCCACACGGGCCGTGGCCTACGGCGTTCAACAAGCCGCAGCCGAGTTTCGGCTAGAACTTTACCGCCAGTCGCGTGAAGATGCCATGCTGCGTGGCGTCGTAGCGAAAACCGCCTTCCTGATAGTCGGTGTAGAGCGCCTTGTAGCCGAAAGACGACGCGATCGCGTCCGTCCAGTTGTAGCCGACCGTCGCGGTTCCCTGCAGCGTGATGTCGGAGGCGATGCCGAAGCCGCCGACATCGGCCATGACGTCCACGAACCACTTGTCGTTGATGTCATAATGCATGGTCAGGCCGACAATCGGATCGACCCAGCTTTGCGAACCGTTGCGGTCGATCGCCGGGAAGAACACGGGATCGATGTCCAGTTCCACCCTATTGTGCTGGTAGCGAAGGCCGCCCGTCGCGTAGAGCTGCATGTTCTTGACGTTGACCGGCAGCTCGTAGCCGACAAGCGCTGTCGCCACGATCTGCTTCTGCTCAAAGTCGGCGGTTCCGCCGAAAGGGCCGACATCGGCGTCGGTTGAAATCTTGGCCCACATGACATCCGTATAGAGAAGCCAGCTGTCACCGACCGCTTGAAAGGACCCCGCAAACGCTCCGTCCAGGTCCTCGAGCACGTCCAGAGGCGAGACATCGACCGCCGCCGCCGGGAGACCACGCACGCCGATGTCGCCATGCAGGCCTGCCAGCCAGCCGTCGAGCGTGACCTGGTACCTCCAGCCGTTGTCAACGACGGCCGGTCCCGGATCCGAGGTGTCGGCAGCAGTCGCAGGAGCCGTCGCTGCGGAAGCAAATGCAAGTACGAGAAATGCCTGTCGAAATGCTGTCATGCCATCTATCCCCGATTCACCTGCCCGGCCGATTACCGAAATTGGTTCCCGGAGCGAGAATAGCCAATTTCGGCGGTAACGCCCGCATGTTACCGTATCATCTGCTCCCGCAGACTATTGGCGCGACCACTTCTGCGACTCGCAGACCACTTTCATCACGCAGCCCTTGAGGGTGACCGTGTCGCCGGAGACGCTGATGGTTCCGTTGTAGGTCTTGTTCGCGTCGGGGTCTGTGATCTTGCCTACATAGCTGCCACCACTTGCTTCGAAAGCCCCGATCTTCTCGCCCGCATGCTTGCCGCTCTTCAGCTTGATGCAGAAACCGCCGCCGCACGGCTCGATCATGGCGGTGTCGCCGAGCGTCGTCTTCCAGTTTCCGACGATCGGGTCGGCTGCGCTTGCCAGTCCGGTCGACATCAGCACCGCTGTGGCGAAGATCAGGATGAATTTCACGGTAACGTCCTCACATGGCTGGCCCGCCAACGGACCGATGCCCGACTGAACCACACCTGAGCTGCCGACCGCAAGAAACCTGCCGTATGTTACTGTAACCTACATGGAGTGGGCCGGATTCTGTGTCATCTTCATGACGACTGCGCGGATGTGTGGGAACTCCTCACATCGCCTGTCCTGGAGGCGGTGGAATGGAATACGACACGGAGTTCGCCAAGCGCAGGTTTCCCGAGTTGGCGCTGGATATCGACGCGCTTGCCTCCCGCAATGAAAGCTTCCGCGAACTGTGCAACGACTTTTCCACCGCGGACCATCTCGTGCGGGACTGGGAACCGTCTACGGCTCCGGAGCGAGACGAGCGTTACGCCGAGGCGCTCGAACTTTTGGACGGCCTCGGCAAGGAAATCCAAACCATGCTGGATCTTGCCAAGGTCGTGCCATTCCGAGTCGCCCGTTGAACGCGCGATCTCCGCATCATCGCAGCACTGCGGCGGCTATAAAAAAGGAACAACATGCCTCGACTGATGGCGATCATCCTCATCTTCGCGGTCGCCCTGATCGTGGCGGCTTTGACAGCCTGGTGTTCCCTGGCCCTCTGGTATCGTCTACCCCTGCCCGATGCCGGACGGGCAATTGCCGCTGGCGTCTTCCTCGTCTTCGGTCTCTTCACTGTGGCGGCGCTTGCCAGCCGGTCGCGCATGAGAGCCATCCTTTCGTTCGCTGTCGTCTTCGCCTTGGTCCTCTTCTGGTGGAGTTCGATCAAGCCGGAAGCAAACGCTGCATGGGCACCGGATGTCGCCCGGCAGGTCACGGGTAGTATCGAAGGAAATTCGCTGACCTTGACTGATGTCCGGGACTTCGGGTGGCGAAGCAATTCCGACTTCACGGAGCGTTGGACGACACGAATCTATGATGTGAGCAAGGTGAGGACCGTCGACCTGTTCATGTCATACTGGGCGGGGCCGAAGATCGCACATGTCATCTTCAGCTTCGGCTTCGAAGGCGGCGAGCAACTCGCCTGGTCGATCGAGGTGCGCCACAAGGTCGGCGGCGCGTTTTCTCCCCTTGCCGATCTCTTCAAGAACGACCCATTGGTGATCCTTGCCGCGGACGAACGCGACGTTGTCGGCGTTCGCTCCAACGTGCGTGGCGAGGACGTCCAAATCTATCGGCTGAGAGCCAGTCCCGAGCAGGCACGAAACCTGCTGCTCGAATACGTCGCCGAGGCCAACGCCCTCGCCCGGACTCCGCAGTTCTACAACTCTATCACGACGAACTGCACGACGACCGTCGCCAGGCTGATGCGTGTCGCCGGAGACAAGGTGCCGTTCGACTGGCGGCTGATCGTCAACGGTTATCTTCCCGACTACGCCTATGACCGGGGAGCCATCGACACGTCGATGCCGCTTGCCCGGTTGCGAGAGGTTTCCAGAATCGACGAGCGGGCGCGAGCGGATGGATTGTCGCCCGACTTCTCGAAAGCAATCCGTCTCGGTGTGCCCTTCCCGTCCGTCGTCGCTACGCCGTAACCTACAGTAACATACTGAGGAAATCGCGATGATTGAGGCATAGTGCGTCCTGTCAGGAATTCCCCAAGCGAAGTTTCACCTACGCTCCCAACCAGGACGGAACACATGAAGCTCATTACGCACTTTCAGAACGTCGCGACGGCAACGGCCCTCATGATGATGGTCGCCGCGCCAGTGCTCGCTCCGACATCGGCCGAAGCCCGCCGTGCGGTGGCTGGTTGCGGGACCAGAGGATGTGCCGCCGTCGGCAGTCGCGGCGCTGTCGCAGTCCGTCGCCCGCCCGTCATGCGCGGCGTCGTCGTCGTGAACCCTCGTCGTTATTGGCCCGCTGGAGGTGCGGTTGCGGCGGGAGCTGCCATTGGCTTCATCGCAGGCGCGGCGGCGGCTTCGGTCGCCGGGACGCCGCCCCAGTCTGGCATGTGCTGGTTTTATACCGACAGCACCAAGAAGACGGGTTTCTGGGATGTCTGTCCGCGATAACATGCTATGAAATCGACATGAGGATTGAGGACGGCGACAGCTTCGGACAGACAACGGTGATGCAGCCCGACATCACCCTGTCGCTCGTCATTGGCGGCAAGGTCAGAGCCCCTTTGAAGTTCACGGTCGCCAAGTTCGAACAGCGGATGATCGTCGATTCCCGGTTCGCCGCAGACACCACGGAAGTTTACCTGATCGAGAAGATCCTCGCCTCCTGCTGGCGACGGAAAATGTCACGCGAACAACACTGGTGTTGTCGCACTGACAAGCTACTGTCTGCCTTCGCGGCGCGTGACTGCGCATCGATGTCGGAATGTTAAGGGGGAAGATTTGAGCTTGTTTAACGCGTTGACTGCTGGTCGTATGAAGCGACTTCTTCCATGCATCATGCTGGTCGTGCTCGCGGGTTGCGGCGGACACCCGAAAGATGTGCTGACCCCCGTTGCGGACACCGTGCCGGATACCAGCCGCGTCGACATGCTGGTCGCGACCACGCGGGCGCGATCGACCGTGCCTGGCGAGATGTTCACGGGCGAGCGCGCCCGCACGCCGTCCTTTGCCGAAATCACGGTTTCGCTGCCCAAGGTCCGCAAAGAGGGCGATGTCGCCTGGCCAAAGAAGCTGCCTTCCAATCCGCAAACCGACTTCGCGACTTTGAAAGCCCAGGATTTCGATCTTGACGGTGCCAAGGGCTGGCTGAAGGCATCGGTCAAACGAAACCCCGATCAAAGCGTTCTCGTCTTCATCCATGGTTTCAACAACCGCTTCGAAGACAGCGTCTATCGCTTCGCCCAGATCGTCCACGATTCCAATGTCCACAGCGCCCCGGTCCTGGTGACCTGGCCTTCGCGCGGCAGCCTGCTTGCCTATGGCTATGATCGTGAGAGCACCAACTACACGCGCAACGCGCTTGAGACGCTGTTCCAGTATCTTGCCAAGGATGGCGACGTGAAGGAAGTCAACGTGCTTGCCCACTCGATGGGTAACTGGCTGGCGCTGGAAGCGCTGCGGCAGATGGCCATCCGCAATGACGGTCTTCCAGCGAAGTTCAAGAACGTAATGCTTGCGGCCCCTGATGTGGACGTCGATGTGTTCAGATCGCAGATCGAGGACATGGGCGACCCGCATCCGCAGTTCACGCTGTTCGTCTCGCGTGACGACAAGGCCCTTGCCTTCTCGCGGCGGGTCTGGGGCAACATCCCGCGGCTCGGTTCGATCGATCCCGAAACCGCTCCGTACAAGGCTGAACTGGCGGATTACAAGATCTCGGTGATCGATCTGACCAAAATCAAGGTCAGCGATGACCTCAACCACACCAAGTTCGCGGAATCCCCTGAAGTCGTCCAGCTTATCGGTGCCCGGCTTTCGCAGGGGCAGACGCTCACCGACAGCCGGGTTGGTCTCGGCGACACAATCCTTGCCGGAACAACCGACGTGGCCGCTGCCGCCGGAAGTGCCGCGGGCCTCGTACTGACCGCCCCCGTCGCGGTGCTTGACCCGGATACTCGCGGCAACTACGGCAATCATGTCGGCGGCCTGACCGGACAAGTCGGCGGAAGGCAGAAGATTGCGGTCAAGAATTGCGCGGCGACGCCGACCGACCCGGCGTGCATGAAGCGGCGATAAAGGAGGCGTCCGTTTGAGCTCTATCGCCCTTGGCGCTATCGTATTCGTATGCCTGTTCGGAGCCTCGCTGGTCGGCATCCTCGTCCGTAACCGCCTGCCAGCCCATCACCTGGACTCCGATTCCAAGGACGTGATCCGCCTGTCGACGGCAGTCGTCGGCACGTTGTCTGCCCTTGCCCTCGGACTGCTGATCGCCTCAGCGAACAATGTCTACAACAACGCCGAAGCCGAACTGCGGACCTCCGTTGCCCGCTTGCTGCTGCTTGACCGGGTGATGGCGCAGTATGGTCCGGAGACGGCGGATGCGCGCAGCCGGTTGCATCGCCTCGTCGAGAACAGACTGGCTCAGGGATGGGGCACCGCGGCCGAGCAGGCGGGCATCGACCCATATGAAGAAAATCAAGGCATCGAGCCTGTACAGGGCGAACTTCGCAACCTGGTGCCGGCGACCGAACCGCAGCGTCTGCTGCAGTCTCGCGCGCTCGAGGTCAGCGGCCTTCTGGCCGAAGCCCACTGGATGCTCGTCGAAAGCAGTTCGGAAGGATTGCCGACCGCGTTTCTCGTCATCCTCGTCTTTTGGCTCGCGTGGCTGTTCCTGACGTTCGGGCTCCAGGCGCCAGCCAATCCAACCGTGATCGGCGTCATGCTGGTCTGCTCGCTGTCGGTCGCGGCAGCGGTCTTCCTTGTCATCGACATGGCGCATCCGTATCTCGGTGTCATCCATGTCCCGGACGGGCCGCTGCGCGCTGCGCTTGAGCACATTGCCTCTCGATAGTTGTGCGCACCGGGTCCGCTCCGCGCCTCCGGGTCAACCTTCAAGCAAGGTGACTCCCCCGACGCCAAGCCTTGTCGTGCCCCGGCTGGAGCGCGTAGGCGGATTGTGTCCACTCCTTACCCACTGACCACGTTCTCCTCGTCGCCTCTGGAGCCTTCGACCCGAAGTAGACGTTTAAAGACACTCACGGGCCGCCCTCGCGGAAACGGAAGAAGGATATCGTATTTATACACCGTACAGCGCCGTATCTTTCATCCGGAGGTTCCATCTCGGCATCATCACACTTACCGGCTGTGAAAAGCGTCGTTCAAGTGTGGACGAAATGCTCTTCGGTAAGTTAGGTTGCATCAGGGGCCTTCCGATATAACCAGCAACTGTCACGCGTATTCTGTGACGGTCAGGAGAATGCAATGCAGACCTCGGTGCCTTCGCCGGATGATCGGGTAGAGCGCCCCTGTCCGACCCACGCGGAGGTCAGGGCTCAGCTTGAGCGGATTCTTTCCAGCCGCGAGTTCCCCAGCGGTGGACGCCGGGCCGCCTTCCTGAAATATGTCACCGAGGAAGCCCTTGCAGGCCGGGCGCACCGTCTCAAGGCGTATTCGGTCGCCATCGAAGTATTCAACCGAAGCGCGGCCTTCTCTCAGGACGATCCCGTCGTTCGGATCGAGGCCGGACGTCTGCGTAGGGTCATCGAACGCTATTATCTCATTGCCGGCCAGGACGATCCGATCCGCATCGACATTCCAAAGGGCGGCTACGTGCCGACCTTTACCTGGAATGACACGCCGACAGAAGCGGCCGACGATGAGCCGAACGAAGACGTCGCCGGACGCCGGGCTTTCGCATGGCGGCGTCTCGGCTGGCCCGTGCTGGCCATGCTCGTGGCATTCGTCAGCGCGGGGCTTGGCTATTACGCGGGCGTTCTGACGGGGCCAGCCACCAGTCATTCCGTCGGGCAGGTTCCGCACGAGCCGACGCTCGTGATCGCACCCTTCGCGGACCTGGGCGATGGCCCGCAGGCTGCTCGCCATGCCGCCGGGCTGACCGAGGAGCTTCTCACCGCCCTTCCCCGCTTCAAGGAGATCACGGTCTTCGGTCGCCAGACATCGAAGGCACTGCCTCCCGGTGTCGAGGCATCGCAGGTGCGCGAGGGACTCGGCGCGCACTACCTTCTCGCTGGCGGGGTCCGTGTCGCGGGCGACAAGGTCCGCGTGACCGTGCGCCTCGTCGATACCTCCAACGGATCGATCCTGTGGTCCCAGGACTACGACGAGGTTTTGGACACACAGGAATTCTTCGCCATCCAGTCCGATGTTGCGAGCAAGGTGGCTACGGCCATCGCCCAGCCTTATGGCATCATCGCGAAATCATTGGCGGCTAATCCGCCGCCGGACGATGTTGGGGTCCATGACTGCACGCTGCGTTTCTACGCCTACCGCGAGGAACTGACTCCGGAAGCGCACCTGATCGCGCGTGACTGCCTGCAGAGCGCGGTGGCACGTTTCCCCGCCTACGCGACGGCTTGGTCGATGCTCTCGATCATCCATCTCGACGAGGGCCGGTTTAAATTTAATCCGCAGAGTGACAAGGTTCCCGCGATGGAGCGCGCGCTCGGTTCGGCGCGGCGGGCGGTTTCGCTCGAACCCGACAACACACGCGCCCTGCAGGCGCTCATGACGGCTCTGGTCTTCAACGACGAGACGAAGGAGGCGTTCGAGGTCGGCGAGGAGGCGCTCGCCATCAACCCGAACGACACGGAGTTCCTCGCAGAGTTCGGAACGCGCGTCGCTTTCTCGGGGCAATGGAAGCGTGGCGCGGAACTGCTGGATCGTGCGATCAAGCTCAATCCGGGCGGAGGCGGATATTACTTCGGGGCGCGCGCCTTGATCGCCTGCATGCTCCAGGAGCATGAAAAGGCAGTGCGGCTGATCCGCAAAGCCGACCTGAAGAAATTTCCGCTCTTCCACGGCGTTGCGGCGGTCATCTACTCAGAGGCCGGGCTGCTCGCAGAGGCGAAGCGCGAGGGCGAGGTATTCATGAAAATGCGCCCCGACTATCTTCCCAACATAGTGGCCGAAAACCGGAAGAGAAACTTGCCGCCGAAGGACAGCATGCGCATGATCGTAGCGCTTCGACGGGCCGGACTGCCAGTGCCAAGCGCAGCGGATGTCGAAGCTGAGTTCAGGATTTCTGCCGCCTCCGATGGCCCGTGAACGCCGTATGCTACAGTAACATACATTCCTTTTTCGACCGGATCCGTCACTCTCCCGGCGTCTAAGCATGCCTGACGGCACGCTGCGAACCGAAAGGAACTTCACATGCTTACGAAACGCGACCTGCTCCGCTCCGCTGCGATGGCTGCACTCGCCGCCACCACGGCGAAGTCCACCCCGGCGAGTGCGCAGACCAAAGCCGAGTGGCCCAGCCTGCTGGAGGCCAAGGACATCGCCGAAGAGGGCTTCATCTACGGCCTGCCGCTCGTGATGAATTATGCGGTCATGCAGGAGTATGCCGTCGACAGGAATTCGGGGCAGTTCAAGGCACCGTTCAACGAAATTTACAACATGCACCATGTCTCCACCCCGGCGGACACGGCAATCATCACGCCGAACAGCGATACCCCTTACTCGATCCTCTGGCTGGATTTGCGCGCGGAACCGATGGTGATCTCGGTGCCGACGGTCGAAAAAGACCGCTACTACTCGGTCCAGCTGATCGACGGCAATACCTACAATTTCGGCTACATAGGCACGCGCGCCACGGGGACCGAGCCGGGCGACTATCTGGTGGTCGGCCCCGACTGGAAAGGTGAAACGCCGAGCGGGATCAAGAAGATCTTCCGATCGACGACGCCGTTCACGTTCGCGGCTTTCCGCACCCAACTCTTCAACCCCGACGACATGCCGAACGTCGAGAAAATTCAGGCCGGCTACAAGGCGTACGCGCTTTCTGCCTTCCTGAAACAAGCCGCCCCATCCGCTGCACCGAAGATCGAGTTTCTCCCTGCCACCACTGCCGGGATCAAGGATAATTTCTTCCAATATCTCGACGCTGCCCTGCAATTCGTCCCTGAGACGCCAAGGGACAAGGCTGTTCGCGCGAAACTTGCGAAGCTTGGCATCGGTCCCGGCAAGACTTTCGATGTCAAGGAACTATCGCTCGAACACAAAGCCGAAATCCTCGTGGCCATGAAGCAGGGTGACGACAAGGTCGACAAATGGCTGACCAGCGGAAACAAAGACATCAACGGCTGGAATATCGGCTCGTTCTTTGGCGACGAGGCCTTCTTCAACGGCGATTGGTTGATGCGGGCAGGCGCCGCCAAGGGCGGTCTCTATGGCAACGATGCCGTAGAAGCCATGTATCCCTATACCCGGAAGGACGCGACCGGTGAGTTGCTCGACGGCAGCAGGCACAAGTACACCATCACCTTCGCGCCCGGCCAGTTGCCGCCAGTGAATGCGTTCTGGTCCGTTACGATGTATGACGGCAAGAGCCAGTTCTTGGTCAAGAACCCGATCAATCGTTACCTCATCAACTCGCCGATGTTGCCAGCGATGAAAAAGGACGCGGACGGCTCGCTGACGCTGTACATTCAAAAAGACAGCCCCGGTTCGGACAAGGAAGCAAATTGGCTTCCCGCCCCGGATGACAAAATCTATCTCGTGATGCGCCTGTATTGGCCGAAGCCTACACCGCCTTCGATTCTGCCGGCGGGCGAAGGGACATGGCAGCCGCCTGGTGTGAAACGGGTGTCATAAAGGGCGCGGGTATTCCTCATTTCCTGTGCAAGGTTGCCGCGACACGTCGCTTTTTCAGATCCCATTCAGCCATGTGCAAAGGATGTTCAAGATGCGCCTGATAAACACAAGACTGCTGCTTTCTTCGTCGGCCCTCGTCCTTGCCGCGACGTCGGCCGCTGCCCAGGAGCGACACGCTTATTTCGGCCAGACGCACCAGCACACGAGCTGGTCGATGGATGCCTATATCATCGGCAACACCGTGACGGGACCTGCGGAGGCCTATCAGTATTCGATGGGGCAGGTGATCAAGCACCCCGCCGGGTTCGATGTGCAGATCAAGACTCCCCTCGACTTCCAGGGCGTGACCGATCACTCGGAGTACGTCGGCGTCATCCGGTTGGCCAACGATCCGACATCGGCGCTTAGCAAGCTTCCCATTGCTGAAAAGCTGAAAGTTACCAAGGACAATCCGGCGGTTAAAATCTTTCAGTGGCTTGCCGGAAGCATCGCCAGCCGCAAGGCGGTCCCCGAACTTGTCGATCCGAAGATGGCCGGAACTGTCTGGCAGGAGAACACGGCTATTGCGGACAAGTATTACAAGCCAGGCCAGTTCACGACATTCTGCTCTTATGAGTGGACGTCGATGCCGAACAGCCAGAACATGCATCGCAACGTGTTCTTCAAGGACTGCTCGAAGCTTCCCCAAGCTCCGTTCTCCGCGATGGACTCCGACCATCCGGAAGACCTCTGGACCTGGATGGACGGGCAGCGGAAAGCCGGAAACGAACTGCTCGCCATTTCGCACAACGCCAACCTCTCGAACGGCATCATGTTTCCGGTCGACGTTGACAGCAAGGGCAATCCGCTCGATGCCGTCTGGGCGCAGCAGCGCATGACCAACGAGCCGCTGAACGAGATCAAACAGGTCAAGGGCGTATCCGAAACCCATCCCGACCTGTCGCCGAACGACGAGTTCGCCAACTACGAGATCATGAACTACCTCATCGGTCTCAACAACAGCTCCTCGAAGCTGCATGGAAGCTACGCCCGCGAGGCCTATGAGAACGGTTTGGCGATGCAGGCGACGCGCGGATACAACCCGTACAAGTTCGGCGTCGTCGGAGCCGGAGACTCGCACAACACCGTTACCGCATACTCGCAATCGAACTTCTTCGGCGCGCACGGACTGGTCGACGCCACTCCCAAGGATCGCCTCGCGGGAAAGGTCGAAGCAGGGATGGACATCCTGAAGACGGGAACATCGGGCCTGACCGTCGTCTGGGCCGAGGAAAACACACGCGAGTCTATCTTTGCCGCCATGCAGCGCAAGGAAGTCTACGGCACCAGCGGTGTGCGCATCCAGGCGCGCATGTTCGGCGGCTGGGACTATGACCAGGGCCTGCTGGCCAACGCAGACTGGGCGAAGACCGCCTATGCTAGCGGCGTGCCGATGGGCGGCGACCTCGCCCCAGCCGACGACAAGGTTCCCTCCTTCGTCGTCGATGCGGTGAAGGACCCGGCCGACGGCAACCTCGACCGCATCCAGATCGTCAAGGGTTGGACCAAGCAGGGCCAGGTGTTCGAGAAGGTCTACGACGTGGCATGGTCCGGTGACCGCAGGCCCGACCCGGCCACGGGCAAGTTGCCTCCCGTCGGCAACACGGTCGACATCAGCAAGGCGACCTATACGAACGACATCGGCTCCGTCGAGCTGAAGGCGGTCTGGACCGACCCGGAATTCGATCCCAGCCTGCACGCCTTCTACTATTCCCGCGTCCTGCAAATCCCGACGCCGCGGTGGAGCACCTATGATGCAGCCAAGCTCGGCGTGCTGCCGCCGAGCAACGCTCCCGCAACGGTGCAGGAACGCGCCTGGACGACGCCGATTTGGTACACGCCGACGCCTGCGGCCATCGCAAAGGGGGAGCGCGGCCTGACCGTCGCCGATCTGACTAAGACGGGATCGACCGCGCTGACCGATGACCAGCTCAAGCAGCTTGCGGTCGGCAAGATATTCAAGGTGCGCAACACCGTCACCAACGAGAACTTCGACGTCATCTTCCGGGAAGACGGCCAGCGTGTGGTGACACAGGCCAACCACGCAGCGCCTAGTGCGGACGATCTATTGCAGGTCATGCATCCGGGCACGTCGGGATCGGTAGCATACGAGATCAAGGACGGCCACATCGTCACGACCATCGGCGGCACGGCGTTCGAGCTGACTGTCTATAAGTCAGGCGACAAATACATTGGCGCCCGCAGCAACGAGTTCGGCTACGCCAATTACGAAGTCGTCTCGGTCGCGCAGTAGCGGCGGTGAACAAGGTGACGTCAATGAAAGTGTTTCCGATCTCCCCCGAACCCTCAAAAGATGTCGAACGCGAAAAGGCCGCCGGGTGGCGACGCCTCCTGCGGGAGCCGCTGGTTCACTTCCTCGTCGTCGGAGCCGCCCTGTTCGGCGGCTACCACTCCCTCAACCCGATACCGGAGGGATCTGTCGACGGGAAGGAAATCGTTCTAACGAAGGACGACGTCCGGCAGCTTGCGATAAGCTGGCTGGCGCAGGGACGGTCGGCTCCGACCGTCGAGCAGGTCGAAGCTTTGGTCGATCAGAAGGTGACGCAGGAGATCCTGTTCCGTGAGGCCATCAATCTCGGCCTCGACCGTGACGACGAGGTGGTCAAGCGCAGGCTGGCCCAAAAGATGGACTTTCTCGCGGCCGACGTGGCCGCACTGCAGGAGCCCACATCCGCACAGTTGCAGACATGGTTCGAAGCGAATGCGGCGAGCTTCGCCCTTCCTGGCCATGCCAGCTTCCGCCATCTGTACTTCTCGTCGGACAGGCATGGGACGACAACGCGCGACGCGGCTGCTGCGGCCCTCACTCTCGTCGCCGGAAAGTCACCGGATGAAGTCGGAACGGTCGGCGATCCCTTCATGTTCCAGAACCATTACGGCGACGCCACGCCAGACCAGATGGCGAAGGAGTTCGGTCCGGATTTCTCCAAGGCGCTGTTCCAGCTCACGCCGGGCAAGTGGCAAGGACCGGTCCAGTCCGGATATGGATGGCATCTGGTCTGGATCGACGCCATCGAAACGGGGCGCGTTCCCACATTTGCCGAGGTCGAACCGAACATCAAGGCTGGATGGATCGACGAGCAGTACCGGACCATCAAGGCGTCGGCGCTGGAGGAAATGCGCGCGCAGTATTCGATCGTCGTTCCTGACATCGAGGCGGGCGATCTGGAAGGCCTCCAGGTACCACCCGGAACCAACAGCGAGTTCGAGGTGTCGGCGCAATGAGCGGCCTTCTGTCCCCTGCGTTGCTACTGCGGCTGCTTTTCGCCGTCGCGGTGAGCGTGTTCGTGTTGACGGCGACGGCGTTCGCGCACGAGATCCGCCCCGCCTACCTGCAGATCGATCAGACTGGGGCGACCCGATACAAGGTCGTCTGGCGAACGCCCGTCCTTTCGGGCATGCGCCTTCCAGTGATGCTTCGGTTTCCGGATTCCGTCCGCACGTTAACGGGGCCTGTGGAACGCGAGGTTCCGGACTCGCGCATCGAAACCCGTGTTGTCGAGACATCAAACGGCACACTCGCTGGCGAACGCTTGGAGTTCGTCGGGCTTCAGGCGACGATCACCGACGTGCTGGTGCGGGTGCATCTGCTGGACGGCTCCGTGTCGACGACAATGGTGCGTCCCTCCCAGCCGTGGATCGATGTCGCATCCCGGCCGGACAGTCTGGAAGTCGCCAAAACCTTCATCCATCACGGTATGGAACACATCCTGTTCGGCTACGACCATTTGCTCTTCGTTCTGGCGCTCATCTTCATCGCCCGCGACTGGCGCGCGCTGCTGTGGACCGTCACCGCCTTTACTGCCGCGCATTCGATCACGCTGACGCTTGCGACCCTCGGGTTCGTGCATGTACCCGGCCCTCCTGTCGAGGCGGCCATCGCCTTCAGCATCCTGCTTCTTGCCTGCGAGATCATCCGGATCCAGAACGGACGGCAGAGCCTCACGGCGCAGCGGCCGTGGCTGGTCGCGTTCGCATTCGGGCTGCTGCACGGACTTGGTTTCGCGGGCGCGTTGGCAGGCCTGACGCTGCCCCAGAGCGACATCCCGTTGGCGCTGCTGTTCTTCAACGTCGGCGTCGAGGTCGGGCAGTTGATGTTCATCGCGGTGGTGATCGCGATTGTCGGACTTGCAAGACTGGTGCGGTACCCACCGTCCGTCGGCCGGAGGGCGTTCGTGACGGCTACGTACCTGATCGGGACCATGGCGTCGTTCTGGTGCGTCGAGCGGCTGGCGGCGTTCTAGGTGCTGCGCCGTGCTGAGCGTCAAGCGAGGAAGGTGTAGGTGAAGGAGCAGGGTCGGCTCCACCGGCGGGCAGGGTTTGCCGAGTTAGGCGTCAACACGACGTCGGTCACCGTCGAGGAGAAGAAAGGCAAACTGGGCGTCGCCACGGCTCCGCATGGATCCAGCGGTCGCGCTATCTCGTGGCATCTTGGATAACCAGCAGACACATCTCAAAGGATATGACGGATGCCCAAGTCTGGCGTCGGGTGGCCAAAGACGATTAAAATAACAGATCGACGACGGTGCCGGAAAACAGAGTCCCATATGATTCCTGGAAATCCGTGTGAAGGGAGCTAGATCAAAGTGCGATTTTGGCGCGAATATTGCAATTAACCGCACCGCCTGCCGCCTCTAGATAACGACCGATAATGTTGGCTTATCGGTCGTTAGCCATGGACGGTGAGCCTGTTCTGGCACCATCGGCCTTCCCGCTATCTGGTTCCTCACAATGAGGGAACCCGGATGTGGTCAGGTTCAAGCCCCTGTTTCGCCCGATCCACCATCATCGTATAAGCTTTTTCGAGATGGCGGGTGAAGCGCCCCGTGTTGAAAAGCGGCGCGATCCGGCGATTGGTGTTCAACTTTTCCTTCAAAGCCCTGATCCTGTCGGGCGCGTGCGCAAGCGAGACGCACAACTCGACGTAACTCTGGGGATCCGTAGCCACGAGTTCTCCCAGATCGATTGCCCGCAACAGGCTTTCGCTGACGCGCGAGGCGAAATGGCTGCCCTTAAAGGTTGGCACGGGCAGACCAGCCCAAAGCTTGTCGGACGTCGTCGTATGACCATTGCATGGGAAGGTGTCGAGGCCGATGTCGGCGGCCTGCAGACGGGCAATATGGTCCGCATACTCGGCTGGATCGGCAAAGATGATCCGATCGCGGCTTATTCCCGCATTCTCCATCCATTTGGCGAAATTCTCGCGCGCAAAACGGTCGACGCACATCATCCAGAGTACGCTTTCCTCGACCCGCAGAAGGATATCCGCCCAAAGTCGCGCCGTCAGGGGCGAAATTTTCTTTGAGGCGTTGAAAGACGCAAAGACGAGACGGTCTTCGGGAAGACCGAGTTCCCGTCGTGGTGTGGCGGTCGGAAGAGGCCTGTATGTGTCGTCATTGGCCTGGTAGCTCTCTGGGAGAGTACAGAGCTTCTCGTGATAGAAGGGGCGGCTGCTTTGAGGAGTAACGATCGGGTCGCCAATGACATAGTCGCAGTCGATCCCCGTTCCGGACCCGGGAAATCCCAAGTAGGCGACCTGAATCGGCGCGGCGCCGAGATTGATCACGCCGAGCCGCGCACCTTTGGTATGGCCTTTCAGGTCCACAAGAACGTCGATCCCGCGTTGACGGATGAGGTTCACGGCCTCCGGGTCGGACAAATGCCCAACCTGGATCAGGCCTGGATATGTTGCCCGCATCCCCCGGTCTTTTTTGATGGTCGCTTCGTCCGTATGGCAGAACAGTGTCACATCGAACTTCTGCCGGCCATCCTGGAAAAGCACGCTTTGAAACAGGCGCATCGTCGGATGCTGGTCGCCAAAATCTCCAGAGAGATAGCCGATCCTGATCTTCTTCCCAAATGCATGCGGAAACGCGCGCCGTGCGGCCCTGGATTCGTTCGTAAAAGCCGCGGCCTTGTGAATGTTCGTCTGGCGGGCGTTGATACTTTCGTCGGCGCACCAGAGGATGTGGTTGTGAGCGAATTCGAAGTTGAAATAGCGTGCATCCCCTACCCGCAAACGGTCGAGAACACGCTGGTCATCCATCAGCCTCTCGTCCAGGCAGAGAAATTCGTGAAGATAGCGGCGATAGCTCTCTTCCGGATGGGCGCCGAACTCACTCGACTTGGCGGCCACACGTGCATTGTTCAATGCCGCGCGTGAATCATTCGCCTCCGACAGCATGTTTGCCGCCAGCACCCTCAGCATAGCTTGCTTCGGGCCTCCCATATCGGCCGTTCTGGCGTAGAAGTCGGCGGCGTTGGCGTACTGATTTGTCTTGGCGTAGCATTGTGCGGCAAGAAGCGACATCTGCGCCGTGAGGAGCTTTGGTTTCCCGAGCAGGGGCGACAAGGCAGCAAGTGCAACTGGCGTAAAGCTGGTGGCTATTGCACAATACGCAAGCCTGGTGCATCCGTCACATCCTATATGCGAGGTTTCAGCAACGCCCTGGATAGCCGACTATGACCCAGCTTCTATCAGCATGCCGAGCAACAGCAATCTTCAAAATTGCGGGCGGCGGTCGAATCCGCCCTGATCCATGCAGAGAAAATTGATTGCCGCTTGATCGTATCCGACAACTCCGGCGATGCCGCCAAGAAGGCATGTTTCGAGAACTGTTCCGATCGCCTGACTTACATTGTTCCCGAAGGTGATGATCCGGCCGTCAATGTGATGACAGCGCTGCTTCCCGGATTGTCGGTCCGCTACGTGAATTTCTACAACACAACGGCGAGCATGGCTGCTTAGGCAGCGCCGGGATTCAGAATCGACGGCGGCACCCAATCAGAGCCGCTGAAATGTCCCAAAAGTCGGGGGACACGCTGCCACGGCTCGGGTCTCGCCAGGGACACTGGGCCTTCCTGTCGCTTGATGGTATTGAAAGTGCGATGACCACGGATAAAAGCCAAACTCCCTCTTCTGACGGTGGTGCCCTCGCCCCGCTTCCGGCCGATGCTGACCTGGCCTCGGGGGACCGGCCGGGAGCTCTTCCAGCCCACCTTGACCGCTTGGCCGATCGCGCCCGTGGTTATGTCGAGGCGGCCAGCTCAGCCAATACACGGCGTGCCTATACGAGCGACTGGAAGCATTTTACCGCCTGGTGCCGGCGCCAGTCTCTCTCTCCCCTGCCCCCTGAGCCGCAGATTGTCGGGCTCTACGTCACTGCCTGCGCCTCCGGTGCCGGTGGCGCAAAGCCGAACTCCGTATCGACGATCGAACGCCGGCTTTCCTCCCTCACCTGGAACTACGCCCAGCGCGGCCAACCGCTTGATCGCAAGGACCGGCATATCGCGACCGTGATGGCCGGCATTCGCAACAGCCATGCCCGGCCGCCGGTACAGAAGGAAGCGGTGATGCCGGAAGACATTATTGCCATGATCGAGACGCTCGACCGGGGAACGCTGCGCGGATTGCGGGATCGGGCCATGCTGCTGATCGGTTTCGCCGGTGGGCTTCGCCGTTCGGAGATTGTCGGGCTGGACGTGAAAAAGGACCAGACGGAGGACGGGCGCGGCTGGATCGAGGTATTGGACAAAGGGGTGATCGTCACCCTTAGGGGGAAAACCGGCTGGCGCGAGGTCGAGATCGGCCGTGGTTCGTCGGATGCCACCTGCCCTGTTACAGCGCTCGACATGTGGCTGTCGCTCGCCAGGATTGCCCACGGCCCGCTGTTTCGGCGCGTGACGGGCCAGGGCAAAGCCGTTGGGGCCGACCGGCTGAATGACCAGGAGGTTGCCCGCCTGGTGAAGCGCGCAGCGCTGGCTGCCGGCGTACGCGGAGATCTTACCGAGGGCGAACGGGCGCTGAAATTTTCCGGCCATTCACTGCGCGCCGGCCTCGCCTCCTCGGCCGAGGTGGATGAGCGCTATGTGCAAAAGCAGCTCGGACATGCCTCAGCCGAGATGACCCGCAAATATCAGCGGCGACGCGACCGGTTCAGGGTCAATCTGACAAAGGCCGCCGGTCTTTGAGCGGCTCCTGCGGGTAGCGGTCACCGAATCCGTCCAATTTGTCGACTTGAGAAGTGCCTACTCTCTGTTTGCGGACTTCATCCGCCTGCCGGTCGATTTCGGAGCATGGGCGGCTCCTCTGGCCGGCAACGGAGAAGGGGAGGCGCGCCCGCACCGGGGACGAGTTGTACATGTACAACTCGATCGGCTTCAAACCGTTTATCAATAACCACGCTATCGCGACCAGTCGGGTTGTTCTGTTTCGCGCGCCGACATCCGCCGCCGCTGGATATATCCCACCGTGACGTGTCCTGCCTGGCAGGCACTGGTGCGATGACGGTCAGTTCGCAGCCAGCGGCGTTTTCTTGGTGTCAAATGGTGGGAAGCCAGCTCTACACCAGCGGTTTCACATTCTGGGGGAAAGCTCAGGTAACGGATGGCGACCTCTCGCGCTCTGGAGCGTTGTACATGTACAACCAAAGAACACCGAGTCGCAGTAAATCCGTTAATCTTTTGTTAACGAAAAAGACTTTGCCACACCGGACAGAATCGGGCCTAATGAGATCAGCGCATTTTGAGCGCTAATCGAAAAATAAGCGCGGATTAAGTCGGGGACAATATGTTGAATATCGCAGGCAACAAGAACAGTGAGAGCCTGCGCTCTCTGATCTCCTCCGATGCCGAGGAATTGTCGCGCCAGTTGCAGGCGCACCAGCAGCGGACGTTCCCGCCGACGGCTCAAAAAAGCATTCGTCAGTTTACGCCCGCGGAAGCTGCTGATTTCATCGGTATCCACCAGGGGTATCTTCGTCAGATTGTTGCGGATGGGCATGGACCCGAACCCCTGGCAAACGGCCGCCGCCAGTATTCCGTGCAGGACATCGAAAACCTTCGTCATCTTCTCGACGAAGGAGGGAAGGGGCCTCGTAAATACGTCCGCCATCGCCGTGACGGTGAAAAGCTCCAGGTCGTCTCCGTGATGAACTTCAAGGGCGGTTCCGGGAAGACCACCACGTCGGCGCATCTCGCCCAGTTTCTGGCACTTCGCGGCTACCGGGTTCTGGCCATTGATCTCGATCCGCAGGCGTCGCTGTCGGCGCTGTTCGGTCATCAGCCGGAATTCGATGTGGGAGAGAACGAGACGCTGTACGGCGCTATCCGCTATGACGCGGCAAAGCGGGACGTCACCGATATCGTTCGCGCGACGTATACGCCCAATCTTCACATTATTCCGGGAAATCTGGAACTGATGGAGTTTGAGCATGAAACGCCAAAGGCTCTCGCCGGGCGGCACAAAACCGATTCGATGTTCTTTGCCCGCATTGGGGAATGCCTGGCCGAAATCGAAAGCGCCTATGACATCGTGGTGATCGACTGCCCGCCGCAACTGGGTTTCCTGACGCTGTCAGCCCTTTGCGCGGCCACCGCCGTTCTCATTACCGTGCATCCGCAGATGCTGGATGTCATGTCGATGAGCCAGTTCCTGCATATGACCGGAGACCTCCTGTCCGTTGTCGAGGAAGCCGGCGGGTCGATGGACTATGATTGGATGAGATATCTCGTGACGCGGTATGAGCCAAACGATGGGCCGCAATCCCAGATGTCAGGCTTCATGCGGTCTATTTTCGGAAACCGGGTTCTGGAAAATTCGATGGTCAAATCGACGGCCATTTCGGATGCCGGGCTGACGAAGCAAACGCTTTATGAAGTGGACAGGAACCAGTTCACCAGAGGCACATATGACCGCGCGCTCGAATCCCTCACAGCCGTGAATACGGAAATAGAGGATCTCATCAAGCGGACTTGGGGAAGGAAGTAATTCATGGCCCGTAAGAACGTTTTCAGCCTGATTGAATCCGATGTGAGCCCGGCGGTGGAAAACGAACCGCCGTTTGCGAATTCGCGCCCGCTCGCAGGCTTTGAGAAACCGCTGAAACGCGCAAGCGCCGTCGGCGCAATATCCCAGTCGCTCGGCGGTGTTCACGAGAAGGCGCAGCGCGTCGATGTGCTGGAGAAGCAACTTGCCGAGGGGCAGGCGATTGTCGAGCTCGACACCGCAGTCGTGGACAGTTCATTCGTTGTCGATCGGCTCGGAGTGAGTTCCGAGGATCAGGAGCTGCTGGTTTCTCAGATTCGCGAACACGGACAACAGGTCCCCATTCTTGTCCGCCCGCATCCGGAGAGGGAAGGGCGCTTTCAGGTTGCCTACGGGCACCGTCGCCTGGCCGCGGTCAGAAAGATCGGCGGCCCCATCCGCGCCGTTATCCGCGATCTGACGGACGAACAGCTTGTCGTCAGCCAGGGGCAGGAAAACAACGCCCGTACCGATCTGACGTTCATCGAACGGTCCTTCTTTGCGTCACGCCTGGAAGAGCGGAATTTCAGCCGCGATGTCATCATGTCGGCGCTCGGCGTCGACAAGGCTGCTCTGTCGCGCATGATCGCCCTGGTGAACCGCCTGCCGTCTGAATTGATCG
This sequence comes from Pararhizobium sp. YC-54, assembly GCF_025847205.1. Taxonomy (GTDB): domain Bacteria; phylum Pseudomonadota; class Alphaproteobacteria; order Rhizobiales; family Rhizobiaceae; genus Pararhizobium. Next base: position 107,717 of record NZ_JAOYTH010000010.1, read on the forward strand.
AAGCGATCGGTGCTGCCCCGGGCTTTGGCCGGACGCGATGGGCCGAACTTGCCGATCTGATCGAGGAAAAAAGCCGGAAATCGAAAGCTCTCAAGTCCATTCTTGAGCCCGGCTTTGGCAGCCTGACATCAGACGCGCGCTTCCAGGCGGTCTACGATCAACTGCGGGAGATCAGGGACAAGGCGCGAAGTGCTTTCTGGAATGCAGGTACCAGGCGAAAGGCCGTCAGGATATCCGAAACCGGCGACACATTGAGGCTTGTCTTCGACAAGACGGTTGAGCCGGAATTCGGCGCGTATGTCGAAGGTAAGCTGTCGGCGCTTTACGAAGATTTCGTGCGAGCGAAAGAGACAACAGGAACAGGAGACTGAACCGCAAAAGAAAAAGGCCCCCAAACGTTTCCGTCGTGGAAGCCCTTCTCAGAAGTTTAGCAGCTAGAGAATCACATTTCCGCGAATCATAGTCAAGAGTCTTTGGCATCGTTTTGGTGAGCAGATTTCTTTTGCCTGTTAGAAGGTGAAGAAAATGCAGGTTGGAAGTGTGACGACGCCCTTTGGGCGGCGGCCGATGACGCTTGCCATGGTGGCAAATCAAGTTTTGGCGCAGGAAATCGAGCCGGAAAAGTCGGTCGACAAGTGGAAACTCTATCGCGCTTTGTGCGAGGCAAGGTCGCGTCTGGGGGTAACCGACCGTGCTTTGGCCGTTATGAACGCTCTTTTGAGCTTCTACCCGAAGAATGAGCTGTCCGCGGAGGGCAGCCTGGTCGTGTTTCCGTCCAATGCGCAGCTCTCTCTGCGTGCCCATGGAATGGCGGAACAAACGCTGCGCAGGCATCTGGCGATCCTTGTTGAGGCAGGGCTTCTGTCACGCAAGGACAGTGCCAATGGCAAGCGCTATGCGCGCCGTGACCGGGTAGGAACGATCGACGAGGCCTTCGGCTTTTCTCTGGCGCCGCTTTTGGCCCGGGCTGACGACATCGAGCGCCTTGCAGACGAGGTCATTGCCGAGCGATTGCATATTCAGCGGCTGCGCGAACGGTTGACCATCTGCAGCCGCGACGTCTCAAAGCTGATTGAGACCGCTCTGGAGGAGGGTGTAGCCGGCGACTGGGAGACCACTCACCTGCACTATAGCGCTCTGTTGGCGGCGCTCCCACGCAAGCCATCGGCGATAGAACTCACCGCAGCGCTGGGTGAAATCGAGGTTTTGCGCGAGGAGATAGCCAACCGATTGGAAATGCAGGTTAATAGACGAAAAATGAGCGGCAATCCCTTCCAGAATGAGCGGCACATACAGAATTCAAATCCCGACTCTATTCCTGAATCTGAACCTGCTTCAGAAAAAAAGCAGGAGGAAAATTCCGCAATCGAGCGGCAGGGGCGGCGCGAGCCGTTAAAGGCGTTCCCGTTAAGCATGGTGCTGTCGGCTTGCCCGGAAATCATCATGTACGGTCCAGGCGGCGCCGTTTCCAGCTGGCGCGATCTCATGGGGGCCGCTGTGGTGGTGCGATCGATGCTTGGTGTCAGCCCGAGCGCCTATCAGCAGGCCTGCGAAATTCTTGGCCCCGAAAACGCGGCGGCGGTGATGGCATGCATCCTGGAACGGGGCGGCCAGATCAATTCTGCTGGAGGCTATCTTCGGGATCTGACCCGCAGAGCCGAAAAGGGTGAGTTTTCATTGGGGCCGATGCTGATGGCGCTGATGCGGGCAAACCCGCTCGGACAGCGAAAAGCCGGGTAGAGCAGGGGCTTCGTTCGACCGATACCGGCCCCATTTCTTCGTAGAAGCCGGCGTCGAGCGTGCAGGTCACGCATCCGGCATTTGATGCTGGGCCGGCTGTCGGGATTGTCTAAAACGGACGACAGACGCCGCGACCTTCCCTCTGTCTAGGCCGGCCGACGCAGACGCGTCGTCAGATCATCGACAGGGGGAGGCGAACGGAAATCTTCAGGGGGTGCTGGCCGGCCGACGTGAAAACCTTGAACCTGATCGATGCGAAACTCACGCATAAGCTCCAGTTGCTCGTCCGTCTCTACGCCTTCGACCAGTATTTTATGGCCCCGATTGCGAACCAGCCCAATAATATCCTGCAGCATCGCCTTACCCCTCGGAGTGCTGCAGTCGTGCAGAAACGAGCGGTCGATCTTGACGGTGTCGAAATCGATGAGGCGGAGCCAGGAAAGGCCGGCAAAGCCGGTTCCGAAATCGTCAAGCCAAATTCTAATCCCCAACATCTTCAAATCGCTGATGCAGCGGAGGATGTCTGAGTTCATCTCCATTTCGAGACCTTCGGTGATCTCAAAGGCGAGCCTGCCTCCAGCAACGCCGGTATCTCCGAGGATCGCAGCAACGGATGTGGCAAAACCAGGTGTCTTGAGCTGAATGGGCGATACGTTAACACTGACAACACCAACATGATTGTCGACCAGCAGCTCGGCACAGACCGTCCGGATTGCCCAGTATCCGAGGTTCAGAATGGCGCCTGTCCGCTCTGCGATCGGGATGAAAAGGCCCGGAGGAACCGGCGTTCCGTCGAGCATTTTCAGGCGCATGAGAGCCTCGACGGCATCGACGCGGCCGGACGAGACATTGCGGATCGGTTGATAGACCAGCGATACGAGGTTCTGACTGGTGGCAATTTTCAGGAGAGCCGCGATATTTTCGCTTTCGTCGCTGCTATGCGGATCATTTGGGTCAAATAATTTGGCGCAGTTCCGTCCGCTTGCTTTGGCGCCATACAATGCGCGATCGGCCTCGTGGATGATCTTTTCGAGTTTCGTGCCGGCTTGGCTTCGGGTGAATGCGGCGCCGACACTGACCGTGACAATCGACATGCCATCGCGGCGTTGCTGGTGCAGCAGCCCCATGTTTTCCACGGTTCGGCAGATGTTTTCCGCCAGTTCTGCAACTTGCTCCAGTGTTTCAACGCGCGCGAGCACAATAAATTCTTCGCCGCCATAGCGGCCGATCGAGCCGTTGTGCCGCTCTATCGAATCGGCAAGGGCATCGGCAACCAGTATCAGGCAACGATCGCCCTCCTGATGGCCGTAGCAATCATTGTACTTTTTGAAGAAATCCACATCGATGAGGATTGCCGCAAAACTGGTGCCGTATTTCTGCCAGCCGCTCCAGTAATCCCGTAGCCGCTGATCGATGGCCCGGCGATTTTCCAGTCCTGTCAATGGGTCGGTATTCGACAATCTTAGCAGAGCGTCGCCCCGTTCTGACGCCTCCTTTTGCTGAACCCTCGCTTCAAGGGCGTTCAGGAAAACCTTGTAGCGCTCTTGGTTCAACTTCCAGTTTACGTAAGAGGTGAAAACGAAGCATGAGATGCAAAAGGTGCCGAAGGCGAGTTTGTATGAAGGGTCTACAGGCGGAAAAGCCTGCAATGCCGCAAGGAAAATAACAAGAATGACGGCTGACGCAATCAGGGAGAGGCGGAACTGAAAGCTGAAGAACAGGTTGACGCTCATCATGAAGATTGCGCCGAACACCATATAGTAGGATATGCTAATGGTGTCAGATGTCATCATCGATGGGTACAGCCAGCCCGCATAGGCCGCGACGAGGCCGGCGGCGCAGGTCGCATCAATGACATCTGCACTGGCGTTCCAGCGAACCTCGGCTTCCAATATGAAGAAGGCAATCGTTCCAATGACGAAACGGGCGGTGATCACATGCTTTGCAACGTCAGGAACAAGCAGCAGGTCGGTGATCGAGAACAGGATATAGACGGCGATCGCGATCCACATACCCTGTCGTGTATCCTGGCGACGGCTGCTCTGGCCTTCCTCCCGGTAAAGGGTGCGAAGCTCCGCCGAGGCCGGTCGTGGCGGCTCAGCGTTGAGATCGATCTCCACTACATCGGCGAGCGTGTGCTTCATGCACGTTCCATGGGCTTGCGTCGCATCCTTCCGCGCTTGCACCGCCCGTCCGGCCATTGCCATCGCCTGAAGCATTCGAGCGCGCAGGACAGAAAGGCAGCCGACCAAGAACAGACAGCACTTTTCGGCACAATATGGGACGTACATTAAGTTTTCCTGAATTTGCCGAAGGTTAGCGGGCTCGTGCGGTATACCAACTGATACGCGAGCGCGTTAACCATGCCATACGGTGGCGAGCAATTTTGATTGGCACTCCACCCGTTTTTCTCCATAGTGTTAATGATCTATTAACGCATGAGGCTCGTGTGACCCAATTTAAGATTGCTTTTGATGGCGAAAGCCTGATCACCCCTGCGGCCATAAACACGGAACTATCTTCTTCCAAAACCGAACTGCATTACGAGCAGCTGGCGACGGCGCGTGTAGAGGTTGCGCTGGCGTTGAGGATAGCGCAGCAACAGATTCAGGAGGATCAGGATCCGGCGCTGATCATCCATCGCCTGATCGGCACGCTTCACGACGCGCGCCGCAGGTATCACCACAACGTGTGGCAGGAATTAATCCCTATCGTGCAAAATCACCCGGTGGCGGATTTCTTCCATCAGGATCCGTTCACGCGCTGGTCCTTCATGAAGCCGCGCGGCTATTCCGGCGATGCTCAGTTGATCGACTTCATCTATGGTCATCCGAGCGTTGCGGAAGAGATCGCCAATGCTTCGCCGCTCGGCAAGCAGCTCTATGGCTACACCAGTCAGTCACCGTCACCGGTAGCCGTGCGGGAACGGCGGGATCTTTTGACGCGCTATGTCGATGAAATCGCGACTGAAAAAGGCCCCGATACTGAAATTCTGACGGTCGCGGCCGGACACCTGCGCGAGGCCGACAACTCGGTTGCTCTGCGGGAAAAACGGATCAAGCGTTGGGTCGCCCTTGATCAGGATCCGCTCAGCGTCGGGTCGATGGTGCGGGATTTCGGGGGTACCTGCATCGAGGCGATCGACGGTTCCGTTCGCGGCCTGCTCACCAAATCGCAGAAGCTCGGCAAGTTCGACTTCATTTACGCGGCGGGTCTCTACGACTATCTCGCCGACAAGGTCGCAATCAAGCTGACCCAGACATGCCTGGAGATGCTGAAGCCGAACGGCGTGTTTCTCTTTGCCAATTTCTCGCGCGACGTCGATGACGACGGCTACATGGAAACCTTCATGAACTGGGCGCTGTTGCTACGTTCGGATGTGGAAATGTGGAACATCATCAACGCCAGCACCGACCGCAATTCGGTCGAGGCGCATGTCGAGTTCGGTGCGAACCGGCATATCGTTTATGCCGTCCTGCGCAAGCGCAGCTAACGGCGGATCGTGCGGGAGCGGCATACCGCTCCCGCCATTTCATCAGCCCTTAAACAGATACTGCTCAATCGAGGCTGCCTTCATCTCGATCGAGAAACCTGCTGCCTTCGGCGGCATATAGGCGGCATTCTCGATGATGCAGGGCTCCAGAAAATGCTCGTGCAGGTGATCCACATATTCGATCACCCGTCCGTCCTTGGTGCCGGACACGGCGACATAGTCGATCATCGAGAGATGCTGGACATATTCGCAAAGGCCGACGCCGCCTGCATGCGGCCAGACCGGCAAATCATACTTGGCGGCGATCAGAAGAACCGCCAGAACCTCATTCAGCCCGCCCATGCGGCATGAATCGATCTGGACGATATCGATCGCGCCCTCGGCAATGAACTGCTTGAACATGATGCGGTTCTGGCACATCTCGCCGGTCGCGACCTTGACGGCGCCGATGCCGGCGCGGATCTTGCGGTGTCCGGCAACATCGTCCGGGCTGGTCGGCTCCTCGATGAAGAACGGCTTGGCGAATGCCAGCTTGTTCACCCAGGCGATCGCCTCGTCGACTTCCCAGACCTGGTTGGCATCGATCATCAGATAACGATCCGGGCCAATGACTTCGCGGGCGATACGCAGGCGGCGAATGTCGTCGTCGAGATCGCGGCCCACCTTCATCTTGACATGGTTGAAGCCGGCGTCGATCGCTTCCTGGCAGAGCCGGCGCAATTTTTCGTCGTCATAACCCAGCCACCCTGCCGATGTCGTGTAGCAAGCGTAACCTTCCGCCTCGAGCGTCCGGATGCGCTCGGACTTGCCGCTTTCGGCACGCTTGAGAATGGCGACCGCTTCGTCGCGGGTGAGAACGTCGGTCAGGTAGCGATAGTCGATGATATCGGCGATCTCTTCGGCCGGCATGTCGGCGACCAGCCGCCAGACGGGTTTGCCTGCTTGCTTGGCAAGCAGATCCCAGACCGCATTGACGACAGCACCTGTGGCGAGATGCATGGCACCCTTGTCGGGGCCGATCCAGCGCAGCTGGCTGTCGCCGGTCAGGTGCCGCCAGAATTTTCCGGGATGGGCAAGGATAGCGCCAAGCTCGGCGCCAACAACCAGATGCTTCATCGCATTGATCGCCGCGCAGCAGATTTCATTCCCGCGGCCGATGGTGAAGGTCAGGCCGTGGCCGCAGAGCCCATCGGTGTCGGTGTCGAGAATGACATAGGCGGCGGAATAGTCCGGATCAGGGTTCATCGCATCCGAACCGTCGAGGCTTTGCGAGGTCGGGAAGCGCAGGTCGAAAACGCGGAGATCGGTGATGCGGGTCATGGGTTTGCTCCGAAAACTATGGGCGGCAGGCTGTGGAATTTCGAATGGGCCGGCGCGAGGAGGGCCTTGCGCCGGCCAACGCGTCAGATATCAGCCCGTGTTGTCTGTTTCTGACTACCCAGACCCTCGATACCGAGTTCAACGATATCGCCGGCTTTCAGGTAGCGCGGCGGTTTCATGCCCATGCCGACGCCGGGCGGCGTGCCGGTGGAGATGATGTCGCCGGGATGCAACGACATGAACTGGCTGAGATAGGAGACGAGAAATGCTGCGCCATAGACCATGGTTTTCGTCGAGCCGTTCTGCGCGGTTTCGCCGTTGACCTTCAGCCAGAGGTTCAGGTTCTGCGGATCGGCGATCTCGTCCTTCGTCACCAGCCAGGGGCCGATCGGGCCGAAGGTGTCGCAGGACTTGCCCTTGGTCCACTGGCCGGAGCGCTCGATCTGGAAGGCGCGCTCGGAGACGTCGTGGACGGTGCAGTAGCCGGCTACATAGTCGAGGGCGTCGGCTTCAGAGACGTATTTCGCTGTCTTGCCGATGACCACACCGAGTTCGACCTCCCAGTCGGTCTTTTCCGAGCCGCGCGGGATCAGCAGATCGTCATTGGGGCCGACGATCGCCGAGGTTGCCTTCATGAAGATGACGGGTTCCGGCGGCACCGCCATGCCGGATTCGGCGGCGTGGTCGGCATAGTTGAGGCCGATGCAGATGAATTTGCCGGTTCCGGTGACGCAAGGGCCGATGCGCGGCGTTCCGGAGACCAGCGGCAGGCTGGCTGGATCGAGTTTCGCCAGTGCGGCAAGCGCTGCGGGATCGATGTCCTTGCCGCCGATATCGGAGACATGGCCGGAAAGATCGCGGATCTGGCCGTCGGCGTCGAGCATTGCCGGCTTTTCAGCGCCGGGTGCGCCATAGCGAAGAAGTTTCATGAGCGTTTTCCTGTTTTAAGGCGTCAGATCGACCAGCCGCCGTCGATGTTGTAGGCTTGGCCAGTGGTATAGGTGGCACCGGCGAGATAGACGGCGAGGTCGGCGATTTCGTCCGGCGTTCCGATCCGGCCCATCGGCTGGCGGGCAATGAAGGCAGTGCGGGCGGTGTCATAGTCGCCCTGTGCGCGCATGCGTTCCTGCAGCGACGGGCTTTCGACCGTGCCGGGGCAAATGGCGTTGCAGCGGATGCCCTGCGCGACGTAGTCGGCGGCGACGGCCTTGGTCAGGCCGATGACGGCCGCCTTGGTCACGCCATAGGCAAAGCGGTTGGGCACGCCCTTGATGCTGGAGGCGACCGACGACATGTTGATGATCGCGCCATCGCCACGCGCCAACATCCCGGGCAGAACGGCGCGAATGGTCCGGATCATTGCCTTGACGTTGAGATCGAAGGCGAATTCGAGATCGGTATCCTTCATCTCCAGAACCGTGCCGCCATGGACGACGCCGGCGCAGTTGAACAGCACATCGATGTCGCCGATCTCAGCAATCAGCGTCGAAACCGTATCGGCTTCCAGAACATTGAGAATGTGGGTCGAAATGCCGGGCTCCTTGGCCAGATTGGCAAGCGCCTCGGCATTGATATCGGTGGCATGGACGATCGCGCCAGCCCTGGCGAAGGCGAGGGCCGACGCTTGGCCTATGCCTTGCGCCGCAGCGGTGATCAGGACTTTCTTGCCGGTCAGATTGGCGGTCATGTCATTGGCCTCTTTCAGGTTTTCTTGCGTTCGACGATAAGAATGTGATCGGCGGCGAGCACCACCTCGTCGCGTTGGTTGACGACTTCGCAGCGCTCGATAATGCGCCCGGACGCTGGACGTTTCGGGTCGCCGTCCTTGGCCGCGATGGTGACGCGCGTGCGGATCGTATCACCGATATGGACGGGACGGACGAAACGCAACCGGTCGTAGCCGTAGGAAAACGCAACCGGATTGATCAGCGACGCGGTGAGGCCGACCCCGATGGAAAAGATCATAGTCCCATGAGCGATGCGCTGGCCACCGGGCAAGGTCTTGGCGAACTCGGCATCCATATGATGGGGAAAGAAATCGCCCGTATGTCCGGCGTGCACGACGAAATCGGTCTCGGTGATCGTGCGACCGGTGGTCAGCCGCACTGATCCGAGTTCGTAGTCTTCGAAATGGATAATCTGTTCGCTCACGGTTCAAACCCTGGCAATGGCGCAAGCGGCGTCGCCGGCTGCGCGCTGGATTGATAGGCGGCTTCGACCAGCGCCATGGTCTGCCAGGCATCCTCGACGGAGCCGATCAGCACCTCGTCTTCGCCGGTGGCAAAACGCTGCAGATTGGCCATGCGGTTGGCAAAGGCGTCGGGGAACCACGCGCCCTCAAGCGGCACGGAAACCCATTCCTCGCCACCGGCAGGGCGTATCCAAAGCTCGTCCGGCTCACCGCGCGGATAGTCGAGATTGACCCCGAGCTTGATATAGGCAGCGCCCTCGGTGCCCGAAATACGGAACTCGCAGGCCTGGAATTTGCGGCCGAAATCGTGATCGTGATTGACCGAGAGAACGCAGCGTAGCCTGTCGCCGTAGTCGAGGATGGCGGCCGTGCGCGTCTGCGCCACGTCATGGTTGGGGTGTCCAATGGTCTTGGCGTGAACGCCGAGCGGATTGCCGATCAGACCGCGGATGAAATCCAGATAGTGGATCGAGTGCATGGCGATCTCGATGCGCGGCAGGCCCTTCAGGAAAGGCCAGAGCCCCCAGGGGGTCGCCAGTGCCAGCCAGGCGTCGAAGTCGACGATCTCGCCGAGAAAACCGCGCTCGACCGCATCCTTCAAGGCCAGCATCATCGGCGCGAAGCGCAGCTGGAAATTGACCGCCGCCTTCAATTGGCGAGCGCGGCAGATGTTTAGAATCTCCGTCGCGGCAATGAGATCCGAGCCCATCGGTTTTTGAATGAGCGCGGCCGCACCATGCGGCAGTTCCGACAGGATGGCGGCATGTGTTGCCGGGGGCGTAGCGAGATCAAAAACGGCGTCCTTGACCGAAAGCGCCTCATCTTCGCTTGCAAATGCGCGGATACCCCAGGTTTCTGCCAGTGCACGAGCTTTGTCAGCATTCGGATCGTAGAGACCGGCGACCGGAAAACCGGCCTTCTTGTAGGCCGGCAAATGGGCGTCGCCGACAATGCTGCCGGCACCAAAAATGACGATGGGGCGCGGCGAGGCGGGCTTTGGCCACCATTGCTGCAGCGATTTTGGGTCAAAGGTCATGGGTTGAAACTCCGAGGGCGCCCCTCATCCGGCCTGTCGGCCACCTTCTCCCCGCAGGCGGGGAGAAGGGAACTGCCGCAGCTTCCAGCCCCCTGTCGATTTCCGACGCGCTCAAGTCCCCTCTCCCTGCTTGCGGGGAGAGGGTTAGGGTGAGGGGCAGTTCTTGCGCGGGGAAGGCCGATGTCCAAAACAGCTCAGTCATGATGGAAAACCTCTTCCATCATTGCCCACCATTCGCCTTGCCTGCGGGTGGCAAGCGGCTTCTGGCAGGGCATGCAGACCGACCACCATTCCTTGTTTCTCGGATGCGCCGCCATCCTGGCCATGTCGGCGTCAAAATCGGTCCCGGCATATTCCCAATAACCGAACAGAAGGTTCTCCGGCTCCTTCAGGAAGATCGAATAGTTGGTGATGTTGCATTCCGAGATCAGGGCAAGAATATCCGGCCACACAGTGGCATGAAGCCGCCGGTATTGCGCTATTTTGTCCGGCTCAAGCCCGATCACCATGCCCATGCGCTGCATTATTGTCTCCCGTCAGGCCCTAAATTCGCGGGTGAATTCTTCCACCGAGCGCGATTTGACCGCATCCCAGTCCCAGGCGATGCCGATGCCCGGCTCGGATGGGGCGAGCGCCTTGCCATCGACGATTTCCATGCGCTTTTCCGTCAAATCGTCGAGCTGGGGAATATACTCAACATATTTGCCGTTCTGTACGGCGCAAACGAGGCTGACATGCAGCTCCATCAGGAAATGCGGGCAAACGGGAATATCGAAGGCTTCCGCCGCATGGGCGACCTTCAGCCATGGCGTGATGCCGCCGATGCGGGCGACATCGACCTGGACGATCGAGCAGGCGCCCTTCTGCATATATTCGCGGAAATGGCGGATCGAATATATCGATTCCCCCACGGCAATCGGGGTGGTGGTCGAGCGCGACAGGCGGATATGGCCGTCGAGATCGTCGGCGGGAAGTGGTTCCTCGATCCAGGCGAGATCGAGCTCCTTCAGCCGTCCGGCGCGCCGGATCGCCTCATCGACGGCAAAGCCCTGATTGCAGTCGGTCATGATTTCGAAAGCCGGGCCGACAGCTGCGCGCACGGCCGATAGCCGGTCGTAGTCTTCAAAGCCATGCGGCCGGCCGATCTTGATCTTGGAGCCGGAAAAGCCCTTGGCTTTTGCCTGCAGCGCATCATCGACCAGTGCCTGCTTGTCGATATGTAGCCAGCCGCCTTCGGTCGTATAAAGCGGGCAACGGTCACGGGCGCCACCGGCGAGCTTCCATAGGGGAAGGTTTTGCTTCTTCGCACGCAGATCCCAAAGTGCTGTATCTACCGCTGCAAGCGCCAGGGCTGTAATTGGACCGATCGTCGTTGCGTGGGTGGCAAATTCCAGCCTGTGCCAGATCGCCTCGATGCAATCGGCATCCGCGCCGATCAACAACGGCACGAGATGATCCGACAGCAGGCGCATGACGGACGAGCCACCAGTGCCGATCGTATAGCTGTAGCCCGTGCCGGTCGCGCCGTCGGAATCGGTGATGGTGACAAAGGGTGTCTCCTGGCTGACAAAGCTCTGGATCGCGTCTGTGCGCTTCACCTTCGGTTGAAGGTCGACCATGCGCAGTTCAATTTTCTCGATACGGGCCATCAACGATTCCTCAGGCTACCAGGCTCTTGCCGGTGGTCAGGTCGAAAAGATGCGCTTGCGAGAGATCGAAGCTCATCTTGATGGTCTGGCCGGAGGGCAGGGGGCGTGGGTTGAGCATGCGAGACACCCAGTCGCGGCCGTTGAAGCCGACAAAGACCAGTGTCTCGTTGCCGAGCGGCTCCGTAATGGAAACCGGAAGCTCCAGTTCCGCGACCGCCTCGGCATCGCCGGAGTTCAGGCCATGACCCGTCGGATAGAAATCGTCGGGCCGAAGGCCAAATGTCAGCTTCTGCCCGGCCGTCAGGCTCTGACGAAATTTCGGCGGGATCGGCAGCGTGGCGCCGCTGGCGAAAACCAGTTTTCCATCGGAGACCGTCACGTCGTCCATGTTCATCGGCGGCGAGCCGATGAAGCCGGCGACAAACTTGGTCGATGGCCGGTTGAACACCTCTTCCGGCGTGCCGATCTGCTCGATATGGCCATCGCGCATGATGACGATGCGGTCGGACAGCGTCATCGCCTCGACCTGATCATGGGTAACATAGATCATCGTTGCCTGCATGCGGGCATGCAGCTTCTTGATCTCGGTGCGGACCTGGGTGCGCAGCTTGGCATCGAGATTGGAGAGCGGTTCGTCGAACAGGAACACATCCGGCCGACGGACGATTGCCCGGCCCATCGCCACGCGCTGGCGCTGGCCACCGGAAAGCTGGGAAGGACGGCGCTCGAGAAGGTGCGACAGATCGAGAATGGCGGCGGCATCCGCCACCTTTTCCTTAATTTCCTCGACCGGACGCCCGGCGATCTTCAGCGAAAAGCCCATGTTCTCACCCACGGTCATATGCGGATAGAGGGCGTAGGACTGGAACACCATCGAGATGTTGCGGGCGCGGGGCGGCAGGTCGTTGACGACATTGTCGCCGATCTCGATCGTGCCGCCGCTGACATCTTCAAGGCCGGCGATCATCCGCAGCGTCGTCGATTTTCCACAGCCGGACGGGCCGACCAGGGCGATGAACTCGCGGTCCTTCACTTCAAGGTCGATGCCGTGCACCACTTCCAGCGCGCCGTAGCGCTTGACCAGTTTCTTGAGACTGACAGGAGCCATGAAATTATCCTTTGACCGCGCCGAAGGTGAGGCCGGAGACGAGGTGTTTTTGTATGATGAAGGTGAGCGTCAGCGCCGGGATGATCATCACGACCGCCAGCGCGCACATGCCGCGCCAGTCGATGGTGAATTCGGCGGTATAGTCGAGCAGGCCGACCGGCAGCGTCTTGGAATTCACCGAACGGGTGATCTGCGAGGCCAGCGCATATTCGTTCCACGAGATCAGGAAGGCGAAGATGCCGGCCGATGCGATGCCGGGGCCTGCAAGCGGAAATTCCACCTGCCAGAAGGCCTGCCAGCGGGTGCAGCCGTCGATCTGGGCGGCTTCGGCCAGATCCTTCGGCACCTGCCGGAAGAAGCCGTCGATCAGCCAGATGGTGAAGGGCACGTTGAGGGCGACATAGGTGAGGATCAGCGCAAAATGTGTGTCGATGATGCCGGTGCGGGCAAAGATCATGAACAACGGCAGCGACAGCGCGATGCCCGGAACGGCGCGGGTCAGCATGAAGCCGAGGAAGATCGCAGACTTGGCCTTGAACCGGTAGCGCGCAAAGGCGTAACCGCCGGCCATGCCGATCCCGAGCGCAATGAGCGTCGAGGTGATCGAGATAATCAGGGAATTGCGGAAATAGGACCAGACGGGAATGCCACCCTGGCCGGCGCCGGAAAACATCGCGCGATAGGCATCGAGCGACAGGTCCTGCGGAATCCAGACAGGGGGCTTCGCCATGATCTCGACGGTCGGGCGCAGCGATGACAGGATGATCCAGAAGCCGGGCAGGCAGATGATCAGCATCGCCACGAACAGGGTGATGACATGGGCGAGCGAATAGAGGCGCTTGCGCAGGCGGTGGGACGAATTGATATCCATTACCACTCAGCTCCAATCTGCTGGCGCGCGGCTGCGAGCTTGCGGAAGAAATAAACGGTGAAGAGGATCGACAGCACGATGGCGAAATAGGCCATGGCGTTGGCCAGCCCCATGCGGGCATCGCCATAGGCGGTGCGCCCGACCAGCGTCCACAACAGCTCGGTGCGCTTGGCTGGCCCGCCATCGGTCATGATCTTGACGATATCATAGGCCCTTGCGACATCCAGCGAGCGGATGGTCATGGCGATGAAGGCGAACGGCATCAGATAGGGCCAGGTGACAAAACGGAATGTCTGCAGCGGTGTGCAACCGTCGACATGGGCCGCCTCGATCGGATCGCGCGGCATGGCCAGAAGACCGGCAAGAATGAGGATCGCAAAGACCGAGGTCGAAGACCAGACTTCGGCAACGGTGATTGAAAACAGCGCCAGATTGCCATCGATCAGCCACGGGATCGCCTGATCCGTGAGACCAAGCGACTGCAGGCCGTTGTTGATCAGCCCGATATTGTCGTTGAACAGGAACTTGAACTGAAAGCCGACGAGCACCGGCGAAAACATCATCGGAAACATCATCAGGGTCCGCAGCAGCCGTTGACCGCGCACGGCCTTGGAGACCAGCAGCGCAAGACCGAGGCCGAGCAGCATCTCGGCATTGAGCGCAATCGTCAGGAACAGCACCGTGCGGCCGAACGCGACCCAGAAATCCCAGCTCGAAAAGACGGTGAGGTAGTTGCGCAGGCCGATGAAGACGTAGAGCGATTCCGGCTTGGTCAGGCGGAACGGCGTGAAGCTCGAATAGAAGGAGAGCGCCAGCGGCACGACGACGACCGCCGCCAGGACCAGGAACGCCGGAAACAGCAAGAGCACCGGTGCCGATAATCTGGATAGTTTCATGTCGCGCCCTTTGATTTGCGCCGGAAATTGAAAGCGGCGCCACGGCAAAGCCATGGCGCCGCAACAGGTCAATCAAAGCTTGCCGGCATCCTGCAGGATGGTCGTGGCCTTCTCGGCAGCGCTATCGAGCGCCTGCTGCGATGTCTTGTCGCCAAGGATCGCGGCCTGCAGTTCCGGATAGACCGAGTTGGAAATCTCGATCCACTCAGCCGTCTGCGGAACCGGGAAGGCATGCTTTGCAGCTTCCTGGAAGGCCTGCAGCACTTCGGTCTTGTACGCGTCACCTTCGGCAGCCTTGATGTTGTAATCCCAGACGGCGCTGCGCGTCGGCAGCGGACCGGCGGCGGATTCGAGCTTCTGGCTGTCTTCGTTGGTCAGCCACCAGACCAGCGACGCGGCTGCTTCCTTGTTGGCGCAGGCTTCGGTGACCGAGAAGCCATGGTGACCGGACCAGCCGGTGCGCTTGCCGGACGAACCGGCCGGCTGAACCTTCACGCCGACATTGCCGGCGACCTTGGAGGATTTCGGGTCGTTGAAGAAGCTTGCCCAGCCAGGCCAGTCGAGGTTGACGGCGATCGAGCCGGAGGCAAAGCCCTGGCCGAGATCGTCCCAGAGATAGTTGGTGGTGCCGGCCGGAACGGCCTTGTCCTTGTAGAGCTTGACGAACCAGTCGAGGGCGCGCACGCCAGCGTCCGAATTGAAGACCGGGCGGCCATCCTTGTCGAGATATTCGCCGCCTTCGGCGACCAGCATTTCATAGAAGCGGCCGTTGATCGCCTCTTCCTTGCCGGCGAACTGCGTGCCGTAGAATGTCGGCGGCGACGAGAAGAATTCGGCCTGGTCGGTAACCTGCGCCCAGGTATCGGGCGGCGTGAGGTCGTAGCCGTACTTGGCCTTGAACGCCGTTTTCTTGGCTTCGTCCTGATAGAGGCTCTTCTGGTAGTAGAGCGCCGAAACGTCGAACTGGGCGCGCGGCAGCATCACCAGCTTGCCGTCCAGCGTCGAGGCGGCAATCAGCGCCGGCACAAACTTGGCGATTTCCTCGGCCGGGACCAGCGGCGTCAGGTCGGTGTAGATATCCGGATATTGCGGCGCGAACGACGAATGGTTCGAGCCGACGCACCAGCTGAGGCCGCCGGTGGCGATATCCGACTTGATCTCCTTGTCGAGTTCGAAATGGTTCTTTTTCGACAGGATGTTGACCTTGGCGCCCGTCGCCTTTTCCCACTCGCCGATGCGCTCATAGAGCTTTTCATATTGCTGGCCGCCGATGAGCTTCGCATCGATGGTCACGCCGTCGAATTTGCCGGGCAGGTCTGCGGCCTGTGCCGCGACCGAGCAAGCAAACAACATTACCCCGGCAGAAACGCCGGAAAGCAGCTTGTTCATGATTTCTCCTCCTCACGTCCACACCATCCCAATGGCAGGAATTCCTCATTTATGAGGAATTGATTTATATACAAACATCAAATGCTCCCTTGCGTCAAGGCGCAACTTTGCTTTGTCGAACGGTCTTCATGCGTATATGAAGTAAATCATTCACAGGGGGAGGTGTTCATGGATGCTGACGAATCCGATCGTTACCGCGCGCCGGCGCTGGACAAGGGGCTCGATATTCTCGAGCTTCTGGCCGGCGTCGATGGCGGCCTGACACAGGCCGAGATTTCCAAGAAGCTGGAGCGTAGCCCGAACGAATTCTACCGCATGCTCGACCGGCTGGTGCGGCGCGGCTATGTCACGCGGATCGATGGCGACCGCTACTCGTTGACGCTCAAGCTGTTCGGACTGGCGCAGCTGCATGCGCCAGTCCGGCGGCTTGCATCCTATGCGACGCCGCTGATGCGCGACCTTGCCCAGCGCAGCCGTCAGGCCAATCACCTCGCGGTCTTCGACCGCGGCTTTGCCGTCGTCATTGCCCAGCAGGAAGCGCCGGATTACTGGGGTATCTCGATCCGTGTCGGCTCGCATATCAGCCTGTTCGATACGGGATCGGGCCATGTGTTGCTTGCCTTCCGCACCGAAGAGGAGCGCCAGATGATGATTTCCGAACACGTCAAAAGCCAGTCGGAACCGCCGCTGTCGGATGATTTTTTCGAGCGGCTCGACCGGATCCGTCAGCGTGGCTACGAAATGATGGCCAGCGCCCAGACCGCCGGCGTCTACAATCTGTCTGCACCTATCCTGGGGCCGGACGGACGCGGCATTGCGGCGCTGACCTGCCCCTACATCGCGCTGGTTAATGCCCCCTCGGCACCCGATATCACCGAGAGCATCGCGCTGCTGCAAAAGACAGCTGCACAGCTTTCGCTGCTGGCCGGATCGGACGTCAATCATGCGGAATGAGCCTGTTTCAGCGGCTTACTCCACATTGGCTTGAGGGAATTTCCCGAAAATTCTTATTTGAATGACATCTTCTTGTGTGAAATAGTTGTCCGCAGTGCCGGGGAGGGGCCTAGAGGATGATCATCGACACCCATTTGCATCTGATCGACAGGACAGCGCTTGCCTATCCGTGGCTGTCGGGCGTACCGGCGCTCAATCGCGATTTTCTCTATGAAACCTACGCAACCGAGGCAAAGCGCTGCGGGATCGGATCAGCTCTCCACATGGAAGTCGATGTCGACAGCGCGCAGGTCGAGGCTGAAATCGACTATGTCCAGGCCCTCTCTGGCCGGCCGGAAAGCCTGATTTCCGGCGCGATCGCTGCTTGCCGTCCAGAAGAGGCCGGCTTTGCCGCTTATCTCGAGCGCCAGCAAGCGAACCCGTTCGTCAAGGGTTTTCGCCGCGTGCTGCATGTCGTGCCCGATGACGTCTCGGAAGGCGGCCTGTTTCGCGAGAACATCAAGCGGCTCGGCGGAACCGGCCTGACATTCGATCTTTGCGTCCTGCCGCACCAGATTCCGAAGGCGATTGCGCTTGCTGACCTCGCGCCGGACGTTCAGTTCATCCTCGATCATTGCGGCGTCCCGGCAATCGCCTCGGGTGCGGTGCAGCCGTGGCGGGACAATATGACCGAGATCGCCAAACGCCAGAACGTGACCGCCAAGATTTCCGGCGTCGTCGCCTATGCCAAGGCGGAGAGCTGGTCAGTTGAAACGCTGCGTCCCTATGTCGAACACACGATCGCGCAGTTCGGCTGGGATCGCGTCGTCTGGGGCAGCGACTGGCCAGTCTGCACGCTTGGCGGCGGCCTGTCGACCTGGGTGGCGGCGACCCATGCACTGCTGGCCGGATGTTCGCAAAGTGAGCGCGACAGGCTGCTGTCGGGCAATGCTCAACGGCTTTGGCGCCTCTAAGCCGGCGGCCGGGGGGTATCCGCCGGCCCGCCTCTTATCGAAAGCTCTTTTCGAACAACCGATTGATATCGCCGACGACGGTCCTTGCGGACTGACGCTGCAACAGGCCTTCATTGAGACGATCGGATGCCGATTGCTGGAAGGCCATATAGCCGTCATGGCGGGGCCTGACCCAGGCCGCATCGAGCGTCGCGCGGGTGGCGCGATAGAAATCGGTCGTTGTCTGATTGACGATGTTGTCTTCCCATGCGTCCGCATGGCCAGGCTGCCCGCCGGCGGTGGGATAATCGGCTTTCTGGATATCGCCGCTGGCGACCCAGTAGGCAAAGTCGATGGCAGCATCCGGGTTCTCGGAAAAGGCCGAGACGGCGATGCCGGTTCCGCCCAGCGCCGAACCGATCGGCCCGCTATTGCCCGCCGGCGGAATATCACCGAAACGGACGAGGCTGGGCCGAAAACCGTTCACGGAATAGCTGACGTAACCGTAGATCAGCGGCGCTACGGCGGCATTTGTATCCGGTTGCGCCATGTGCTCAAGCACCGCGATCGGATCCATCTCGAAACAGGCCGGATCGACCAGATCGGCGATCTCGCGTAACATTTCGAAAACCTGAATGCCGGTCTCAACGTCGATCAGTTCGCCTGGGACCTCGACTGCACAAGGCCGCCCGAGATTTCCGCAGAGCGTGTAAAAACTCATCAGCGAATGGGGCGGGCGCAGCGGAATAAGGACTTTTCCGGCCCGCGCCAGTTCGAGCACCCCGGCCCAGCTGACGGGCGGCGCGGCCAGCAGATCGGGCCTCCAGGCCTGCACCTGCGTTGCCGCATCGATCGGGAACGCCCATTGGCGGCCCTGCCAGCAATAGCTCGGATAGGATTGCCCAATGCTGGCGGCCGCCAATGCGGATCGCTCGCTTTCACGTCCGGCGACATCCAGCGGCAGCAGGCATTTCTCATGGGTGATCTGGCCGACATGCGGGTGGTCGATGACGATGAGATCGAATTGCCGCGCCAGTTCTTCCACTGGGAACGTCTCGAAATCCTGCAGCGAGCGCTTTTCCCATTCGACCATGACGCCGGTTTGATCGAACCAGCGGTGCGCGCAGGCGACCATCGGATCGTAACCGCGCGGGTGGTTCCAGGTCATGCCTTTGAGCGTGATGGTCATAGGCCGAACTCGTCACGGATGGCTTGGCTGTGTTCGCCGATACGCGGCGCGGCGCGATCGACCTTGGCCCGCACACCGTTGACGCGGAGCGGCGAGCGGGTCGTCGTGATCGAAATATTGTCCTCGCGGGTGACGGTCTGCAGCATGTCGAGAACCTGAAAACCTTCACTGGCCAGAAGCTCGTTCCAGTTCAGAACGCGGGCGCACCAGATGTCGGCCGGTTCGAGAATTGCCAGCCATTCGTCGGTGGTTTTGGTGGCGATGCGCGTGGCGATCAGGGCCTTGATCTCGTCGCGGGCGGTAAACCAGCTGGCGGAGTTGTCGCGGTAGGGCGCCAGTTCCTCCATGTGGAGCAGGTCGGCGAGCTTGGGGATCGGCGTCATGGCGATGGCGAGATAGCCGTCGGCGGCCGCATAGACGCCGTAGGGCGCCGAGAGATAGGCGTGCGCACTGCGGAAATTCGCGCGCTTCGGCAGCCGCCGGCCATCGTTGAGATGGGTCGTCAGGACCTCGAACTGGAAATCGACAAGCGCTTCGAGAAGGCTGGTCTCGACATGGCTGCCGGTGCCCTTGATGCCGCGCCGGACAAGCGCTGCGAGAATACCCTGCGCCAGGGCGGCCCCCGCCAGCATGTCGCCGATCGCCAGGCCAAACGGCACCGGCCCCTGGTCTTCATCGCCGTTCAGCCACATCACGCCGGAACGCGACTGCGCCAACAGGTCCTGTCCCGGCCGTTTAACCCAGGGGCCTTCCTCGCCGTAGCCGCTGATCGAGGCGTAGACGAGACGCGGATTGATCTTCCGGACGGCCTCGTAATCGAGCCCAAGCCGTTCGATGACGCCGGGCCGGAAATTCTGGATCAACACGTCGGCCTGGCTCAGCAACGTCCGCAACGATGCGAGATCCTTCTCGTCCTTCAGGTCGATGGACAGGCTTTCCTTGGCGCGGTTAATCGCATGGAAAATGGTGGAATCGCCGCCGATCTCGGTGTCGCTGAGATAGAGACGCCGCGACAGGTCGCCGCCGTCTGGCCGCTCGATCTTGATGACGCGGGCGCCGAGATCCATCAAGCGCAGGGAACAATAGGGGCCGGACAGGAACTGGCTGAGATCGACGACGATCAGGCCGGCGAGGGGAAGGTCGGTATCGGCTGACATTATTCTTTTTCCGTCTTGCCGGCGAAATCGGCCGGGTTCTTGTATTTCACGGTCTGCAGATGCTCGCAGTAGAGCACCAGCTCGCCTTCGCCCTTGAACACTTCGTAGCTGGCGCGGATCAGGCCCATGTCCTTGTAGCGCGGCCGCTTATCGAGGTTGGTACGGATCGTGTAGATGGTGTCGCCGATGAATACCGGCTTGATGAAGCGCAGCTTGTCGTAACCATAGGAAAAGGCGTTGACGCAGTTGGTGGCGACAAGGCCGAGGCCGGCGGAAAACACGAGGGCGCCGGCGATCAGCCTCTTGCCGAAGATGCCTTCGCGCTCGGCAAACATCTGGTCTTGCACATAGGGGTGGATGTCCGTCACCAGCATGTTGAACATATGGCTGTCACCCTCGGCCATCGTGCGCCGCAAGGAGCGGATGCGCTGGCCGACCGGCCAATCCTCATAGAGCCAGTTTTCAGCGTTCCAGACCGGAAGCGCGGCGTGGTCGGCCGGCATGTCCGAAGGGTGGGTCGAGGAAACGCCCACGGTTGGTGCAGCGGCACTCATGGCATCCTGCTCGCGCGGATTGTTGCGGCCTGACTGGTATGCATCGGCGTCCTCCAGTTTTCTTATTTAAAGAACATTTTCACATATGGATTATTTTTGCAAGAACGATCGTTCAATTGCAGCTCATCGAAACGGCGTCCGTCAGAGATGCAGAACGGCCCAGTGGGGAAAGTTGGCGCGGTCGCCACGGCGCGATCGATTCGCTTTAAGCCGGTTTCGACAGAATGGATGCGATCAAGGGACTTGCCGTTTGGCTCGGATATCAGCTTTTCGGCGCTAAAATCGGCAAAGCCCGGCTCTGGATACGAAGCGTTAACTATATGCTTTGTAAATCAGAATCACCAACATGGAGAACCGCCGGATGAGTGCTGCGTTGATGGATGTGCGTTTTTCGGAAACGGAAGAACGGGTCGTACCGTTTCCCTTGTCGGGACAGGCAAGCACCATCAGGCGTTGCGCCCGCGAGCTGGAAAATGTCCATGGTGACGAGGCTTTGCAGTACTGGAAAACCGAGTGCCGCGTTCTGGCGGAAGGCTTGAGAAGGCTGGGATGCTCGGAAGACGCTATCCGCACGCAAGTGATGGCCTTCCAGACCGAAGTCCAGGTGGAAATGATGCGCCGCTATTCGGACCGCCTCGCCGCAGAGGCTCAGGACGGTTACACCCTCAATTCTTGAACTCTAAAGGTGCTCTGCCCTCGGGCGGAAGACACAGGTTTGTGCGGTCACCGGGACGCCGGCGCGATGTGTCCAAACACCAAAGCAGATACCAAAAAGGGCAGCCGCGAGCTGCCCTTTTGTCGTTGTGAAGCTTCGGCCCCGTCACCCCTTCTTGAATTGCGCGTAATACTCATCCGCCATCGCGCGTAGCGAGCGGCCGATGGCGGCATATTCATACTCGTTGAGATTGGCGAGCGAGGCGCGCCCGGCAGCTTGCTGCGTGCCGAACCCACGGCCGGGCAACAGCACGATGCCGGTCTCGTCGGCGATCCGGAACAGCAGTTCGTTAGCCGAAAACTTCCCCTTGATCCATTTGGCGAAGTCGGCGCCGTAAAGCTTGAGGGAAAGGTCTTCCAGGTCGAGCAGGGTATAGTAGTCGACCGAGTTCGGGTTGTCCGTCACGGCAACGCCGAGCTCGCGGTAGAGTGCAGCCTCTCGGTTGCGGATGACCTTTTTCAGTGTCGACTTGTAGATGTCGTTCTCGTCCATCAGCGCAAACAGCGAGAACAGGACCATCTGCACCTGCTGCGGTGTCGACAGGCCGGCGGTATGGTTGAGCGCCACGGTGCGGCTGTCGGCCACCAGCCGGTCGATGAATTTCAACGAGCTGACGTCGGGCAACAGCGACCCGTAGCGCCGGTCGAGTGCCGTCTTGGTGGCCTTGGGCAGGTCGCGCAGCTTGCCATCGAGGACATTGTCCTGATGGGTGGCAATGACGCCGAGGCGCCAGCCGGTCGCGCCGAAATACTTGGAGAACGAATAGACCAGGATGGTGTTGTTCGGGCAAATCGCAAACAGCGAACGGAAATCGTCGGCAAAGGTGCCGTAGACGTCGTCGGTGAGGATGATCAGGTCCGGACGGTGGTTCTTGACGATATCGGCGATCTTGTTAAGGCTGCGGTCATCGAGTTTCACCGATGGCGGATTGCTCGGGTTGATGCAGAAGAACACCTTGATATCCGGGTCCTTCAGCTTTTCAAGTTCCTCGTCGGTGTATTGCCAGCCCTGCGACGGATCGGCGTTGATCGCCACTTCCTTCAGGCCGTATTCGTCGAGTTCCGGGATTTCGATATAGGGAGTGAACACCGGCATGCCGATCGCCACCTTGTCACCCTTGGTGACAATGCCGTTCTGCTTCAGCGTATTGAAGATATAGGTCATTGCCGCCGTACCGCCTTCGACCGCGAAGACATCGACGTTTCCGGCCGACAGCGATCCGCCGATCATCTCCTTGACGATATATTGGCGGACGATCTGTTCGCTGATCTTCAGCATCCGGGGCGGGACGGGGTAGTTGCAGCCGAGAATGCCTTCGACCATTTCATGCAGGAACTCCGAGCCGGAAAGGCCCAGCTGGTCGCGGACATAGCTCAGCGCCCGCTGCAGGAAGGCAACGCCTGCCTGATCGCGGTTCTCGCTGGTAAAGCGCTCGAAGCGCGCTTCGATGCCTTCGATGTTCGGCAGTCCGCCGATCCACTTCTGCATGAAGGAATAGGACAGCTCGGATTCCGCGGCGGCAAAAAGCCCAAGGCGGAAAAAGGCGCGGCGCGGCAGCGTTGCCAGGAAGTTCGGATTACCGCGTCCGGCATTCAGCATTGTCCGGTTTTCTTTGGCCGAGGCCAGCTTGATGAGTTCGTCCTTGAGCTCGAACGGGCTCAGTTTCGCAAAGCTGCTATAGTCGGTCATGGGCACTCCTTACTAAATCGAATGAAGTCAGACGAAGGCAACGACGAGCGGGCCAAGCAATGTCAGGAAGACGTTGGCCAGCGCGTAGGTAATGGCGAAGGGCGTGGTGGGGACGGTGTTTCCGGCCTTGTCGAGAATTTCGCCGAACGCGGGATTGGCACTGCGCGATCCGGAAAGCGCGCCGGCGAAGATGGCGGTGTTGTCGTAGCGCAGGATATAGCGCCCGACGAGCATGGTGATGAGCAGCGGCAGGATCGTCACGACGACGCCGATCAGGAAGATCGAAATGCCGTTTTCAGCGACCGTTTGGACGGCCTGCTGCCCGGATTGCAGCCCGACGACGGCGACGAAGCCGGCAAGGCCGAGATCGCGCAGGAGTGTCGAGGCCGCTGTCGGCATGTTGCCGAGCGTCATGTTGCGGCTGCGGTACCAGCCGAAGGCGAGACCGGCGAGCAGGGCGCCGCCGCCGCTGCCGAGCGTCAGCGGAATGGAACCGATGCGAATGACCGCAAGTCCGACGAGCAGGCCGACGACGATACCGAGGCCATGGAAGACGAAGTCGGTCTTGTCGCTGGGCATGATCACCGCGCCGACCCGTTTGGCGATGCGCTGCAGATCTTCCTGCAGGCCATACGCGGTCACGACATCACCAGCCTCGATGCGGGTGTCGGCTACAAGCGTCAGCGGATTGCCGCCACGCTTGACCTGAAGAACAAAGACGCCGTGGCGCAGTTCTTTGGTCGCCTCGATGATTTCGGCGACCGTTTTGCCGGCAAACTCCTTGTTGCCGATGACAACGTCACGCGTCGCGACAACCATGTCCATGCCATCGGAAGACTGTGTCTCCGGGCCGATGGTGTTCGCCATGCCGACAACGCTGGCACGCCGCCCGACAATGAGGACGATATCATCCTGCTGCAGTTTGAGATCGGGTTCGACGCCAATGATCTCGCCCGCCCGTTTCACCCGCTCGATGGCAATGGTTGCATTCGTGACGCCAGCCTCGATTTCCCTGACCGTGCGGCCGGCGGCCTGGCCGACCTGGAAGAGGCGCCCGACGAGATCCGGCAGGGCAGGGGTTTCGCCAGGGCCATAGACCTTGGCGCCGGCCAGCATCTCGGCCTCGGCCTTGACGGCGTCGTCGCGAATGCTGCGGCCCATGAACCAGGGCAGGATGTTGACGCAGACGATGATGGCGCCGAAGGAGCCGAAAATATAGGTGACCGCATAGCCGATGGCGACATTCGCCTGCAGGCGCTGCACTTCGTCGGCGGCCAGGCCGAGCTTGCCGATTGCCGAGCTTGCGGTGCCGATGATCGCCGATTGGGTGAGGCCACCGGCGGCGATGCCTGCGGCCAATCCCTTGTCGAGGCCGAACATCTTGGCCAGAACAACCACCGTCACGAGCCCGCTGATGGCGAGCACAGCGGCCATGACGATCTCGCGGATCGACTTGCGCCCAAGCGAGCGGAAGAATTGCGGGCCGCTTTCGAAGCCGACCGCATAGATGAACAGTGCAAAGAGAACCGCTTTGATGCCGTTATCGATTGTAATGCCGATCTGGCTGAGCACGACTGCAACCAGAAGCGAGCCGGCGACGCCGCCCAGCTGGAACTTGCCGAACTGGAACTTGCCGATCCAATAGCCACCCGCCAATGACAAAAACAGAGCGATTTCAGGAGATTGGTGAAAAATAGACTGCAGGAACGACATGGGTCCTCCGTATCAATGCTGCTTTGCTCGCGGATATTGGGATTAAGTCAAAAAGGAGGGTTGCGTCGGGGTCAAGAAAAAACTTCTACGGGTAGATTAAATAGTGCTTTGGCTTTGTTCAAATTTGAGACTCGCCGCACAAAAATGAGGCAAGATGGCCGAAACAAAAAAAACGCCCGGCATTTTTGCCGGGCGTTCATTCTGCAGGACATGAGGGAGGATCTACATATTCTGCCGAAAAGGTTCGATCAGATCGTCACTTGCCGGCGTCGAGGCGGTCGATCGCCTCGACATTGCCGGCGGAGGAGCCGTTCGGATCGAATTCGGATTCCAGCCACCGGTCGACGATGGCCTTGGCCAGTTCCGGCCCGACGACGCGGGCGCCCATCGTGATGATCTGCGCGTTGTTGGACTTGGCGGCGCGCTCGGCCGAATAGGTGTCGTGCGTCAGCGCCGCGCGGATGCCGGGCACCTTGTTGGCGGCGATGGAGACGCCGATGCCGGTGCCGCAGATCAGGATGCCGCGGTCGTTCTCACCACGGACGATGGTTTCAGCCAATCCCTTGGACAGGTCGGCATAGAAGCCGGACTGGCTGAGATTTTTGACGTCAAGGCCGCTCTTGGTCATGAGATGGGCTTCGATAATGTCGAGAAGCGGCTTGCCTGCGCTGTCGGCGCCGATTGCGATTTTCATGGCTGTATCCTTGTGTTGGCGGTGTTTTCAGAGCGCCGAGGCGGCGCGTTCGAGGATGTCGAGATAGCCGGCCACATCCCAGGCCGAGCGGCCGATGAACAGGCCGTCGATATGCGGCTTGGCAATCAGTTCCTCGCAATTGCCGGGGTTGACGCTGCCGCCGTAGAGAACCGGCACGGATAGGCCAAGGCTCGCTTGCGCCCATTGCGCGATCAAGGCATGGCGCTCGTCGGCATAGTCGGCCGAAGCCGGAATGCCGTTGACGCCGATTGCCCAGACCGGCTCGTAGGCCAACAGCACTGGTTTTGCCTTGTCTGCGCCCTCAAGCATCGCAAGGGCGCCTTCGACCTGCCTCCGCAGCACAGCGTCAGCCTGTCCGGCTTCGCGCTCGGCCAGCGTTTCGCCGATGCAGATCAGCGGGATCAGGCCGTGCCGGACGGCTGCCGCCGTCTTCAGTCCGACGGTGCGGTCCGTTTCGCCAAAATGTTCGCGCCGTTCGCTATGGCCAAGCTCGACGATATCGAGATTGCAGTCCTTGAGCATGACCGGCGAGATTTCACCAGTCCAGGCGCCGGCGTCGTCCCAATGCATGTTCTGCGCGCCGACCTTGACGCTTGTTTCGGCAAGCCGCTCCTTCACCTGCCGCGTGGCTGTGAACGGCGGAATGACAAAACGCTGAATACGGGCATCCCTTGCCGCATCGGCCTCGGCCAACCCTTCGGCAAAGGCCATCGCCTCGGCGAGCGTCTTGTTCATCTTCCAGCTGGTTCCAACCCAGACGGATGTCTTTGTCATGCTGTTTCCTTCGCGGTTTTCCCGCTGATTTTTTGAAGCTTGATGCCGGCGTCCTTGAGACCCTGTTCGTAGGACGGTTCGATTTCCGCGCCGGTCAGAACCGTGTCGAACACATCGAGTTCCGTCAGGAAATGCAGCGCGGATTTGCCAAACTTGCCATGATCGACGAGCAGGATGGTGCGCGCCGCCGACTTGATCATTTGCCGCTTGGTCTGGACGACTTCCTGGTCCTGATGGAAGGCTGACGCACCATGGATGGCCGAGCTTGACAGGAAGGCAATATCGGCCCTCAGCGAACGCAATGCCTCTTCCGTGGTGATGCCGAAGAACCCGTTGAATTTTTTCGAATACTGGCCACCGAGCGAGATCACGTCGATGCCGGCGACGGCTGCCAGCTTGTTGATCACGCCAAGATTGTTGGTGATGACCGTCAGCGGCCGGATGTCCTTGAGATAGTCCGCCACGCCGCCCGCCGTCGAACCGTCGTCGATAATGATGATCTGTCCGGGCTCGATCAGCGTTGCGGCGTGCTGCGCCAGCCGCCGTTTTTCTTCCGCGGCGATCTTCTCGCGATAGCGGAAATCGCTTTCGAACTGCGGGCTCGACTGGATCGAGGCGCCGCCATGCACCTTGCGCAAAAGGCCGGCCTGCTCGAGATCGTCGAGGTCGCGATGCACCGTCATCTTGCTGACACCGAAACGGCTGGCGAGATCCTCGACGGACGCCGAGCCGACCTCCATGAGGATATCCATAATTTCCTGCCGTCGATCGTCCGGTTTCATCGCGGTGTTCTCTTCTACGGCCAGGCCACGAGGAGAGAAATATCACATAAGTTTCGATAAAAACAATCTTATTGATGAGATTTTGTTACTTTTAAATGAGTTTATTGCGGCATTTAGTGGCTGACGACGGTTTAACGAGCTGTTTTCGCTTGCGATTCCCCGTTTCTTGCAAGGCTTGCGTCTCGCCAGCCCGGCTTGAAGCCAGTGCGGCGGACGACATAGAGCAGGTCCGACCGTTCAGCAGCAGACGGTCATCCAGTTGCGGAGAATATTGGGACACTGAACCTTCAAGCGCACAGATGATCTGCCAAAACTCGCTGTTCACGCCGTGCCTTTTCTTATGCGCTATTTTCCGTGACATGTTGAAAGAGCCGGTCGACACAGGCCTTGACTGAGGATTGGCAACGCTCGGTTAGCCCTGTCTCTTCATGCCGGCGCGGGTGGAAATGATTTTTATTGTTAAGGGTATGGGGAACGCGATATAATACTACAGTTAATCTTCAGACTTGGAGGTCTGTCATGGCTAACATGATGCAAGGAACAAAGGGACGGGACTGGGCAAACGTGGTTCTGGCCCTTTGCGTTTTCTTCTCGCCGTGGGTCATCGGCTTTGCGGCCGATGTCGTGCCGAGCTGGAACGCATGGATCGTCGGGTTCGCGCTCGGTGCACTGGCGGTTGCAACAATATCGGCTTTCGCCGAATGGGAAGAATGGGTCGATCTGGCGCTCGGACTCTGGCTGGCCGCTTCCCCCTGGCTGCTCGGTTTCACAGCCAACGTGAACGCGATGTGGACCAGCGTGGTGCTGGGACTGATCGTCGCCGCCGTATCCCTGTGGGCGGTCTGGGATATCCATCACCCCCACGCTCACGCTTGAGCTGAGGCATGGAACTATCGCTGCAAGGACCCGCCGCGCGGAGCGGCGGGGATGCCGCGCTTTTTCTCCACGCACGTTCTAAAGACTTTTTCCTACCCTGTTTCTCGCATCGGCGGTTGCGGCGGAGTGGAAGGACGTGCCATGTGTTTCGGCACAGAAATTCCAAATGCGCATGCCATTGGAATCGCAAGGAATGAACCACATATGCAGGCGACGTTGACGGGCGGCGCAAGGGGAGTTTTTGCATGACCAAGACGGACATCGCCCGCCGGGTCTACGACAACGCCTGGAAGCTCGATCCGGTCGTGCGCAGCCTGCTCGATACGGATTTCTACAAGCTCCTGATGCTGCAGATGATCTGGCGCCTCTATCCGGACGTCGATGCGACGTTCTCGGTGATCAACCGCACCAAGACCGTGCTGCTGACCGACGAGATCGACGAGCAGGAACTGCGCGAACAGCTCGATTACGTGCGCGGCCTGCGTTTTACCAAGAAGGAAATGATCTGGCTCGCCGGCAATACGTTCTATGGCCGCAAGCAGATATTCGCGCCTGATTTCCTCGCCTGGCTCGCCGATTTCCAGCTTCCCGACTACGAACTGTCGCGCCGCCATGGCCAATACGAACTGACCTTCCCGGGTAAGTGGACCCACACGAGCATGTGGGAAATTCCGGCGCTGGCCATCATCAACGAACTGCGCTCGCGCACCGCCATGAAGGACATGGGCCCGTTTGCGCTGGATGTGCTCTATGCGCGCGCAAAAGCCAAGATGTGGTCGAAGGTCGAGCAGCTCAAGGCCTATCCGGAGCTGCGCATCTCCGATTTCGGCACCCGCCGGCGCCACAGCTTCCTGTGGCAGCGCTGGTGCGTCGAGGCGCTGAAGGAGGGCATCGGCAAGTCCTTCTCCGGCACCAGCAACGTGCTGCTCGCCATGGACACCGATCTCGAAGCGCTCGGCACCAATGCGCATGAACTGCCGATGGTGGTGGCGGCGCTTGCGCGCAACGACCAGGAACTCGGTCTGGCGCCCTACAAGGTTCTGCAGGACTGGAACCGGCTTTATGGCGGCAACCTGCTGATCGTTCTGCCCGATGCCTTCGGAACGGCGGCGTTTCTGCGCAATGCCCCGGATTGGGTTGCCGACTGGACGGGCTTCAGGCCGGACAGTGCGCCGCCGATCGAGGGGGGCGAGAAGATCATTGCCTGGTGGCAGAAGATGGGACGCGACCCCAAGGAAAAGCTGCTGATCTTCTCGGACGGACTGGACGTCGAAACGATCCTTCAGACCTACCGGCATTTTCAGGGGCGGGTGCGCATGAGTTTCGGCTGGGGTACCAATCTGACCAACGACTTTGCCGGATGCGCGCCGACCCAGATCGGTGGGCTCAACCCGATTTCCATTGTCTGCAAGGTCAGCGACGCAAATGGCCGCCCGGCTGTCAAGCTATCCGACAATCCGCGCAAGGCGACCGGCGAGCCTTCGGAAGTCGAGCGCTACCTGAAGTTCTTTGGAACGGAAGATTTTGCCGAGCTGGCCGTCAAGGTCTGAGGGGGGCATCCGCGGCGGGCAACCTTTACAAACAAAAACCCAGCCGGCGGAGGCGTCCGGCTGGGTTAGTTTGCGCATTCTTTTGAGGGATGCGCCGGGAGAACTGGTTTCGTTACGCGCTCATGCGTAAGCAGTCCGAGCGCGAAGCGAGCGGATGGACCATCGACAGCAGGCGGCGCTTGGGAGCCGCGAGCAGGTTGGCCGTATGATTTTTGGCGCTTACCGTCCCCGGCTGCATCTGGCGAAGCGCGCTGGCAGCGGAGTAGAGAAGCGTTTTCATTTCATTGGTCGTGACGCCGTCCGCACGCATAACGGCACGGATCATCGGGTCTGTCAGAACCTCATGGATGGTCAGATCGCTGTTTGCCTGGTGCATTGGGTATTCCTTCGGTTCATCGTCTTTTCCGGCGGGCGGATCCCGGCCGGTGTCTTAAACTTGACATCGTTTTCTTGCGGTGTTACCAGTAAGTAACATTCGAATAGTTACCGACCGGTCACACCTATGTCAAGAAGCCTTGTCAATAAAAATTCGAAATCCGTATCGTCCCCGAAACCGGCAGATGTAAGGCTGGAAAAAGGTGACTGTGTGCAGGTGCGTCAGGCGCCGAGAGATCGTATTGTTTCAACGGCTTGTGAGCTGTTTCGGCAACACGGCATTCGCGGTATCGGCGTCGATGCGATCGCCGAAGCCGCCGAAACCAACAAGATGACGCTCTACCGTCATTTCGGCTCGAAAGACGACCTGATCTGCGAGACATTGCGGTTCACCTCCGAAAAAGCCGCCGCCTTCTGGGACCAACTCGAAGCCTCCTACCCGAACGATCCGATGGCGCAGCTTCACAGTTGGGTGAAGGCCAGGGCACAGTGTCTTGCCGACAATAAATATGGCTGCGATCTCGCCAATGCGGCCGTTGAATTGAAAGAGCAGGGCCATCCGGCCCATGCGGTGATCGAAAACTTCAAGCTTGCCCAGCGCCGCCGCCTCGAAAAGCTCTGTCGCGATGCGGGCGTGAGCGAACCGGAGCTGCTCTCCGATACCCTCTCGATGCTGATGGAGGGCGCCCAGGTGAGCAAGCTTGCGACCGGCAGCGAAGGCCCGTCGATGCGGTTCATGCGGGCATGCGAGGCTGCCATCGCCTCGTTCTGCCAGCCGGCAAAACGGACCGTCGAAACCGTCGGTTCCTGAAGTTTAAGGCTTGGCCTGCGGCAGCCTGCCGTACGGCCGATTGGCGGCAGCATCGAAGCTCTCGATGGAACAAACGCGCCTCGCGTCCATTTACTTGTTGATTGAAAAAGCGCTGCTCTGCAGCCGCCTGTCAACAAGAAGGACGGCATGTCCCCTTTCCAGGAATTCATTGTCAATCCAGACCCTGCGGACTGGTGGTCGGCGCATCGCGGTGCCTCGCCGATTATCGGCACAGCCATTCACAACGGTCATCATATCCGAAGCGACCTTGAGGATTTCCTCGGCCTCAGCGGCGACCAGCGGCTGCGGGAGGAGGACCCTTTTACCGAATTTTTCATCCGCGATCTGCCCAACCGCATCGTCTTCCACCGTTCCCGCTTCGAGATCGACATCAACCGTGCCCGCGACGGCGCCATCTATCTGAAACCGGAACAGGCCTGGGGACTGAAGGTCTGGGCGCAGCAATTGCCTGACGATGCCATCGCGTCTTCTCTCGGCATTCACGACGCATACTATGCCATGCTGGAAACCTGCCTGCGCGGCCTTGAGCAGCAATACGGCGCCTTCGTCCTCCTCGACATCCACAGCTACAATCACCGCCGCGATGGGGCCGAAGGTCCCGAAATGCCGTTCGAAAAAGCACCGCAGATCAATATAGGCACCTCCTCGATGGATCGTCTGCGCTGGGCGCCGGTGCTCGATGCCTTCATCGAGCAATTGCGCAGTTTCGAATTTCGTGGCCAGCGCATGGACGTTCGCGAAAACATCGCCTTTCAGGGCAAGGGCGAGCAGACGCGTTTTGTCCACGAACGGTTCCCGGCCAGCGGCTGCGCCATTGCCGTCGAATTCAAAAAGTTCTTCATGGACGAGTGGACGGGGGAACCGGATATCGAGGCGCTGACGGCGATGCGGGAGATGATCCGGCTGTCGCTGCCGGTTCTCACTGAAGCCTTGCGGAAACGGCCATGACCAACGCCCGTCGCAATCATCGGGATAGCACCGCCAACCATCCGGAATGGCTGGAGGACATTCTTGATTGCATCCGGGCGGGCAAGTCCGTGCGTAAGGATTTCGACAATGGCGGCCGCCTTCACATCGATCGGCCGCTGCCTTTCCTGTCCGTGCATTTAAGCAGGGGCAGGGAGGATCTCGCCGCCCGGGATATTGCCGCTGCCAATGCCTCCTATCTCGTGGTCAACGAGATCGACGAAGCCCTGCCGGTCATCACGGCGGTCGGCGGCGTTCTTCGGGATCGTTTTAATGCGTTCCTGCTGTTGGATATCGATGAACTCGACCATGACACGCTGATCACCGACGATGCGGCTTATCTGCCCCCGTTCGAAATCCGGATTGCTTCAACGGCGGATACCGCCGCCAAAGACGCGGCGGAGGCGATGGCCGGGGGAACCGACATCCGCCCAGTCAAGTTCAGGACGCCGCATGTTGAGCGAATTGAACTGAAGTCCGATCACCAGGCTGCGGCACTGGCCGAGCGGACCGGTTTCCCGCTGGTCGCCGTCCGGTTCGCCCCGATCTACAGGCAGCCGGAATCGGGCAACACCTATCCCGACCTGCGCGAGCGCCTGGTCGCCAACATCTTCGACGCCGGCCTGAAGGCATTCGCAGCCTTTGTCGGCGCGACCCAAAGCCTGAAGCTGACGACACACCGGGCGCTCGGCCGCAAAGCCTTCGTCGATGCCGTCAGCCGTGCCGACCGTAGCTTCGATGATGTTGCATCGAGTTTCGATTTCCTGCTGGCGGTCACGCCGATCAACACGGACGCTGCCTGGCAGGCGTTCAAGGCGGGCAAATTCAGGCAGGAGCCGCAATTTCTGTACCGGCCACTGTCCGTGCGGGTCGAGGTGGAAAAACGAAAGCTCTTCTCGGTCGCCTTCGACCGCTTCGAGGATCCCGTCCTCTACCATCTCTACCGCGAGAAGCAGCAGGAACTCGACCTGCAGCTGTCGTTGATTTCAGCGCGCGAAACCAGCCGCTTCGTCGAATATGGCCGCGCCCTCTATGGTCCGGTCGAACCGTCGCTCCACCATATGGCCCAGGATATTCTCGCGAAAACGGCAGCGCTTGCCGACGACGGCGATGACAAAGAGTACGATCCGCAGACGGCGGATTGCCACGAAGTCGAAGCTGCAGCGCGCGTCATGATTGCCGATTACCTTCGGCAATATCGGGGCTTTGCTGCCGAAGTCGAGTTGCGCGACGACCTGCCGTCCGGAATGCTGGTCTCGGGCGAACGCCTGCTGATCTCACGTCACACCCTGATGCCCAGAGACCGGATCCATGCGCTTTTGAGCCACGAGATCGGCGTTCATCTTCTCACCTATTTCAACGGCTCGGCGCAGGGGTTGCGGCTCTTCCGCTCCGGCCTTGCCGGCTACGAGGGCATGCAGGAAGGTCTTGCCGTATTCTCCGAATATATGGCAGGCGGCATGACCGTTAGCCGGTTGCGCCTGATCGCCGCCCGGGTCGTTGCCTGTTCGGCGATGCTGGAGGGCCGGCCGTTTACCGGGACCTACAACATGCTTGTCGGCGAACACGGGTTCGGGCCGGTCGCTGCCTTCCATCTGGCCATGCGATTGTATCGCGGCGGTGGGCTCGCCAAGGACGCCATCTATCTGCGCGGGTTGCTGGAACTGCTCAGCCACTTGAAATCGGGCGGTGCGCTCGATCCGTTCTGGATGGGCAAGATCTCCGCCTCGCATTTCCGGGTGATGCAGGAATTGAACCTGCGCGGCCTGTTGAAGGCGCCCGTCATTCGCCCTGCTTTTCTTACCCACCCGCAAGCACAAGCCCGCCTCGACAAGGCGCGGGCGGGACTGAGCCCTCTGGATATGATCATCAGTTAGGAGCCGCCATGCGCGTCGCATTCTTCGTCAATTCGATCGAGACAGAGGAACCCCGTTTCACCACCACCGCGCTGGCAATGGCCGCGCTCGCCCGTGGCCATGACGTCTGCTATATCACGCCGGGCGATTTCGTCTTGCGTCCGGACGATAGCCTGATGGTGCGAGTGACCACGGTTGCCGCCGGAAAATACAAGAACGCCCAGGCGTTCCACGATGGTTTTCAGAGCAAGGACGCCAAGGTCCAGACGATCGACGTTCGCGAGGTCGATGTCATCTTCCTGCGCAACGATCCGTCGCTCGATTCCGACGACCGGCCATGGGCCGCCTATATCGGCGCCATGTTCGGGCGCCTGGCCTGCGAACGGGGCGCAATCGTCGTCAACGATCCCGGCGGTCTGGCGCTCGCCCAGAACAAGCTCTACTTCCAGGGCTTTCCCGAAGCGGTGCGTCCGGAAACGCTGATATCCAAGAACATCGAGGAAATCCGCACCTTTGTCGCCGGTCACCGCAAGGGCGTCATCCTGAAGCCGCTGCAGGGCTCGGGCGGCAAGAACGTCTTCAAGATCGCCACGCCCGACGATGCCAATCTCAACCAGATATTCGAAGCGGTCAGCGGCGAAGGCTACCTGATCGCGCAGGCCTACTTGCCGGAGGCAAAGGCAGGCGATACCCGCCTCTTCATGATGAACGGCAAACCGCTGGTGCGTGACGGGGTCTATGCCGCTTTCCGCCGTATTCCGGCCAAGGGCGATCTCCGTTCGAACATGCATGCCGCCGGCACGGCGGAGGCAGCAAAGATCACCGGTGGCATGCTGGCCATCGCCGAGATGGTCCGTCCGAAACTGATCGAGGATGGCATGTTCCTGGTTGGTCTCGATATCGTCGGCGACAAGATTTTGGAGATCAACGTCTTCACGCCCGGCGGCCTTCCCGATATTGCCGGCATGCACAAGATCGATTTCTCCGAGGAAATCATCGAAGCCCTGGAAAACAAGATCGCCATCCGTAAGGTCTATGCCGGCTCCTTGCCCAACCGGGCTCTGGCCACTCTATAGGCTGTTCTCGGGGCTCATTTGTGCTATCGCGGGCGCCTCAACGATTGGATGCGCACGTGATACCCTGGACCCTGATTGACACAGCGATAATGCCTGACGGCGGCGGCGAACTGCGCCTGAAGCAGCGCGGCAGCGAATTCTCCATCATGCTCGGCGCGATCGAGCTGATGAACAGCCGGCTGAGCGGCTCGGAAGAAGCGCTGGCCCGGCTGGCCTATGAGCGTATCCGCAATCATCCGCGGCCGCATATGCTGATCGGCGGGCTCGGAATGGGGTTTACGCTGCGAGCGGCACTGGCAGCGCTTCCTGGCGACGCCCGGATAACGGTCGGCGAACTGGTGCCCGCCGTTGTCGTCTGGGCGCGCGGACCGATGGCCGAAGTGTTTGCAGGCTGTCTCGAGGATGAAAGGGTGGCCATCCGCGAGGGCGATGTCGGCCGTGTCATCCAGTCTGCGGCCGGCGAATACGACGCGATCCTGCTGGATGTCGACAATGGGCCGGAGGGGCTGACCCGCAGGGCAAACGACGCTCTCTACAGCGTTGCCGGTCTACAAGCGGCGCGCAAGGCGCTGAAGCCGAACGGCGTTCTCTCTGTCTGGTCGTCCGCGCCGGACGCAGGCTTCACGCGCCGGCTGAGGGATGCGGGGTTCGCCGTCGAGGAATTGTCGGTTCGCGCCAGCACCAAAGGGCGCGGCGCCCGCCATGTCATCTGGATGGCGACCCGCCGTTAAAAACCTTCGCGCTTCATCAGGATGCGCACCTCGTCGAAGCGGCGCTTGTTTTCCTGGTTCTTTTCATCTGCCGAATAGCAGGTGCTGGCGAGGCAAAACCGCTTCAGCCCGTAGGGGGCGGCGGCGCTGTCGAATTGGCATTCGAACGTATCGACCATATTCTTCTTCTCGACGCCGTCGCGGGTGGAATAGGTCATGCGCGCGCCCGGTGGTTTGAGTTCCGGAAAGGACTGAACGACCCCGGTGTGCAGGGTTTCGGTCATCAACAGGTGCTTTGCGACTTTCACGCAGAGGTCTTCGATCTTCATCGATTGGGCAGCGGCGGGCGATACGGCCAGCATCGGCGACGCGAGCACGAGGGCAAACACGATTTTTCTCATGGTATACTCCAGAAACGCCGGCCCCCACAGCCGATGCGTCGATCATAACGGCGCCCGCCGCCTTTAGTTCCACAGAAGATGGTGCAAAACGCGGTCTGCGCCCCTCGACTGTACGTTGATTGAGCGTAGGATCACAATGCGAAATCGTTTTTGACGCGTCCGTTTCGCAATCTTGGAAACGCATAATCCTATCGTGAAATTCTTGGTTCTGCAGCCCGGACATTCCAGGCGAAACAAAGCATCGCACGGCTGTTTCGAGGCGGAGCCAGGCGCTCCTGTCGAAGTTATTTTTTGGCCACGTTGCAAAGGGAGAAGCAGATGACGGATATCAGCGAAGACGACATCAGAATGCGGGCCTACGCGCTGTGGGAGGCCGATGGCCGCCCGGACGGCAGTCATGACGCACATTGGCTGCAGGCGTTGCGGGAATTGACGGAGGAGGCCATTGCGGCGACCGGCGCCATTCCGTTGACGCCGGCAAAGACCTCCAAGCTTTCCGTCGTCAAGAATGAGGCGGCAATCGAACCCGTCGCCCGCAAGCGCAGCAAGCCCGCCTGATTTTTTGATGTTCCATGGAAGTGCCGGACAACCGGCACTTCCATGCGTTTTGCAGCAAATACAAGTCGCTGCATGGCGTCGTTTCGACATGAGAGCGGATGGAAATCGGCCATTCACGGCGGTCAATTTTGCGCCGCAAAATTTTTTACGTCTCCGGTGCGCTTTTCTGCGGACATCGACTACGCTTTGCAACATCATGGAGTTCGCCGACGTTCATGCAGCTGCGTCGCGGCGATAACCGGTGATACAAGGCCGGTGGGTACAAGGGATGTGACCTGCGTGAAGATACTTTCGGTGACGTCGGAAATCTTTCCATTGATCAAGACCGGCGGCCTTGCTGATGTCACAGGCTCGCTGCCCAAGGCCCTTGAAGGCTACGACTGCTACACACGCACGCTGGTGCCCGGCTATCCGCAGCTTTTTGCAAAGCTTCCTGGTGCCCGGCAGGTGCACTTCTTCCCCGACCTGTTCGGCGCCCCGGCCTCGCTTTTGGAAGCCCGCTACGAGCAGCTTGATCTGCTGATCCTCGATGCGCCTTCCCTCTACAATCGCTCCGGCGGCCCCTATCTCGACGAGACCGGCCACGATCATGCGGACAACTGGAAACGGTTTGCCGTGTTGTCCTATGTCGCGTCGGCAATCGCCGGGGGGCTGCTTGCCGGCTGGTCTCCGGATGTTGTCCACACCCATGACTGGCAGACGGCGCTGACCTCCGTCTACATGCGGTATTCGAGCAACGCGAACAAGGTTCCGAGCGTCCTGACCATCCACAACCTGGCATTCCAGGGGCAGTTTCCCACCTCTGTCGTCAGCCAGATCGGCCTGCCGCCGGAGACCGTGGCGCTCGATTGTCTTGAGTACTATGGCGACGTCAGCTACCTGAAAGGCGGGATCCGTACAGCTAGCGCCATCACCACGGTCAGCCCCACCTATGCGCGCGAAGTCATCGGGCCGGAACTCGGCATGGGCATGGCCGGTGCGCTGAGTTCCCGTCCGCAGACGTTGACGGGCATCGTCAACGGCATCGACATGGATATCTGGAACCCGGCCAAGGACGCCTATTTGCCGGTCAACTACGACCACAAGAGGATAAGGCTGAGGGGGCAGAACCGCGTAAGGCTGCTGGAGACCTTTCGGCTGGACGATGGTCCCGGACCGGTCTTTGCCGCCGTGTCGCGGCTGACATGGCAAAAGGGCGGCGACATGCTGGCCGAGGTGGCGGAGGAAATCGCCGCGCTCGGCGGCAGGCTGATCGTGCTCGGCAAGGGCGAGGAGCATATCGAGACAGCGCTTCTGACTGTTGCCGGACGGCATCCCGATCGTATTGGCGTCCGGATCGGCTATGACGAGGCCACCGCCCATCTCATTCATGGTGGCTGTGACGTCATCATCCAGCCGTCGCGCTTCGAGCCCTGCGGCCTCACCCAGCTTTATGCGCTACGCTATGGCGCGGTTCCGGTGGTATCGCGCACCGGCGGCCTGTCGGAAACGATCATCGATGCCAATGATGCGGCGATGTCTGCCCGGGTGGCAACCGGCTTCCAGTTCCATCCGGCGACGGCCGAGAACCTGCGGCTCTCCATCCACCGCGCCTTTGCCGCCTATCGCGAGCCGCAGAAATGGGCCCGCCTTCAGATTCAGGGCATGAAGGCCAATTTCTCCTGGGACCGAAGCGCCGAACAATATGCAGCGCTCTACGCCCAGCTCATTCCCGCCCGTAAGGCGCTGCCCGTCCGGCGGCCAAAGGCTGCCGAGTAACCGCGCGAGCGGGGGGCGCCGTCCGCGTTCATCCACCGACTGCGGCCGAATCATGCGGGCCGAAACCGTGCAAGGCTGCAGGCCGGACGCTGAAAGGTATGGACAGGTTCAGACGGCGCCCGATCTATCAACTGCCAGACAAGCAACGAGCACCAGCAACACTTCTGAGCTGAAGAAAACAACCGACACAATGTAAAACGCCATACCTTTGGTTTCACTGCGTGGAGGCAGGTGACAAAGGCGCTGCTCAATGCTCTAACTCTCCAAATTGCATGAAAACGTATTTAGGACGATATGAGCTGAGGGGGTTCGGCGCGTGAAAAAGGCTTTTGATATCCGGTTGTTGGCTTTCCGCATCTGGTTTCTGGCGGCAGTGGCGTTTGGTGGTGCAATCTATTCTATCCAGCCCGTCCTCGCCCAAACGGCCATCCCGACCGCATCGGCTGAAAAGGTCGATCAGCTGATCAAGCTGCTCGATGATCCGGAGATACGCGCGCTGCTGAACAAGCCGGCGGCCCTCCCGGCTGCCGGGCCTGCCACCAACGAGCCTGCGACCGAAATGTCTGCGACCGCGTTCCACGCCTGGGGAAACAGGATCCGTGAACATCTGCGCGATGTCGGCCGGGCCATTCCGCAGGTTCCCTCCGATTTCATGCGCGCCGGCCAAACCATCGCGGCCGACATCAATGGCCACGGCCCGTTCGGCGTGTTCGTTCTGTTCCTGACGATGGTTCTGATCGGTCTTGGCGCGGAGTGGCTGTTTTATCGCATCGGCCGCCGCAGCGAGGTACATGCGGCGGTAGCGGAGGCGGAGGGAGCGGACGAAAACCTCCTGCAAACCGCAGGCCGACATCTGTTCGCCTTGCTGGCGCCGCTGGTTGCTTTCAGCCTTGCAAGCCTCGGCCTTTTCATGGCGATGACCTGGCCGCCGCTTCTCGACGCCATCATGCTGCCCCTGCTGCTGGGGGTCATTGCCTGCCGTTTCGTCATTCGCATTGCCAGGGTTTTGCTCGTTGGACCGAGCAGCGCAAAAGGTCTCGACGGGGCACCGGGTCTGGTCCCGATCGACCGAGCCGCCGGTGTTTTCTGGTACAAGCGTATTTTCTGGTTGTCCTGCATCCTGTTTGCCGGCTGGGCGATGGTGGGCGTGATGGAGGCGTTGAGCATTACACCTGCCGTGAGGCAAGTGGTTGTCTATGCGCTCGGTCTCGGCCTGCTTTTGGTTGGCATTGAAACCGTCTGGAACCGGCCAGCAGCGATCGCCCGGCCCGACGGCCGCGGCGCCATGGAATGGGCGCTGACATTCTATCTTTGCCTGCTCTGGGCGCTCTGGGTCGCAGGTCTCGTCGTCGTCCTCTGGCTGGGTATCTATGCGCTGATTTTGCCGGGCCTGCTCAAAGCAACCACCGCGATGGCGAAAAACGCTTTCGCAGGCCGGCCCGACATGCCTGGTAGCGGCAATCCCGTCGTCGAGGTTCTGGTGGAACGCGGCGCGGCGGCGGGTATCATCACGCTCGCCGTGCTCTGGCTTGCCTTCATTGTCAACAGGCGATCGTCGATGTTTACCGGCGAGGCGATGACCGATCGTATCATCCAGGGTGTTCTGGCGGGTGCGGTCATTCTGCTTGTCGCCGACATCCTCTGGCAGATCGTCAAGGTGGTAATCAACCGTACGCTGGAGCAGGCGCGCACTTCCGCCACTGCTGACTCGGCACATGCGGCGCGAAACGGGCGGCTTTTGACGCTACTACCGCTGCTGCGCACCGTACTGGCCGTCGTCATCGGGCTGATCGCGATCCTGATGGTGCTCTCTGGCCTTGGGGTTCAGGTGGGCCCGCTGATCGCGGGTGCCGGCATCTTTGGTGTGGCGATCGGTTTCGGCTCCCAGACCCTTGTCAAGGATGTGATCAGCGGCGTCTTCTACATGATGGACGATGCCTTCAGGGTCGGGGAGTATATTCAGAGCGGCAGCTACAAAGGAACGGTGGAATCTTTTAGCATCCGCTCGGTCCGGCTGCGCCACCACCGTGGCCCGGTCTTCACCGTACCTTTCGGCACGCTGGGCGCGGTCCAGAACATGAGCCGCGACTGGGTGATCGACAAGTTCACGATCTCGGTCGGTTACGATACCGACATCAACAAGGTCCGCAAGATGGTCAAGGGCGTTGGCGCCGCACTTCTGGAGGACGAGGAGTACGGGTCGATGATACTGGAGACGCTGAAGATGAAGGGCGTCGAACAGTTCGGTGACTATGGCATCAATCTGAGCTTCGCGATGATGACCAAACCGGGCTACCAGACGACGATCCGCCGCAAGGCCTATATGATGATCCGGGAAGCATTCACGAAAAATGGCGTGGTCTTTGCCTCGCCGACCGTTCAGGTCGCCAGCAACGACGCATCGTCGGCGGCCGCAGCTGCCGCGACCGTCAAGACGGCGATGGACCAGAAGAAGTTGGCCGAGGGCGGGGAGGAGGGCGCCTGATGGCGCTCTCTTATTCTTCGTAAAGCTCTCGCAGCGTCCTCAGCGTCTGTTTGAGGACGCTCGCGGGTACGCTTCCCAGTCGCTTGACAAGCCGTCTTTTGTCGAGCGCGCGGGATTGCTCCAGCAGGATCAACCCATTGACACCCTGGAAAGCGATGGGCACGCGAAAGCCTGCCGGATGGCTGCCCGACGTCATGGGCGCCGCGATGACGGTGCGAAGATGATCGTTGATGTCGTCCGGTGATACGATGAGGCACGGCCGGGTTTTCTGGATTTCACCGCCGATTGTGGGGTCGAGTGCGGCAAGCCAGACCTCGCCGCGCTTTACCATGTGAGTGTGGCGTCCTCTTCATTGCCAAATTCCGGCCAATCGAGCATGTCATCCCCGGTCGAGGTCAGCCGCTTGGCATCGTCTGCCCAGCCTTGACGCGGGGGATTGATCACCCGCTCGATGACGATCCGCCCAGCTTCAACCTTGAGCTCGACGCTGTCGCCCGCTTCCACACCAAATTCGGCGAGCAGCGGCTTGGGAATGATGACGCCTGCAGAATTGCCGAATTTCTTCACCGCGCTCAACATCGCACTCTCCTGTTCGCTGGATCGATGTATACCATCCAGACGTTTCCGTTACAACAATGTTGTAACGTGCTTTAGGGAAAGGGTGCGGAGTTTCGGCTGTCGCGCCAAGGAGGAGGCCGGACGCCTGTCCGGCCTTCACTCTTAATCAGCGCTGGCGGGCCTTGCGGGCCGCATAGCGGCGATCACGTTCGGCCTTGCGTTCAGCCTCGTCAGCGACAACGCGGGCGATGCGGTCGCGCTCGGCCTGTTCGCGCGCTGTTGCTTCGGCCTTCGCTTCGACTTCTGCAGCGGCCGTCAGGGCTGCGGCTTCTGCGAGCTGGCGTTCGTTTTCTTCCTGTTTCAACCGGTCGCGTTCGGCGCGGCGGGCTTCGCGCGCTGCCGCATTGGCCTGCCGTTCGGCAAGCTTGGCTGCCAGTTCCGGGTCGTCAGCCTTCGGTGCCGATGCAAACTTCTTCAAAAGCTGCTGCTTGGCTTCGGCCGCTGCCTTGCGCCGATCGGCAAAGCCATTATCGGATGCGTGTCTCAATCTTCGTCGTCCTTGTTTGCAGATTTATCGTTGGTCGCTACTGGCCGGGAAAGATTTCGTCGCCGTGCCAGCCGACATTTGTCTCGTTTCGCATTTTGCGCATTCTCAAGATAGTGCGAAAACGTCAAAAAAATAGGGAGAGCGTTGCCTTTTCCGTCCTATTCCACGGGGACGGAAAGAACAGACGGCGTGTCGCGGCGCCATCGGCTCAGCGTTTGGCGGATTTCCCTGTTACGGCAGCCTTGACGGTTGCCGCAGCTTCCTTTTCCAGCCGCAACTCGCGCAGCCGCCGGGTCTTTGCCTCGCGCTCGGCGGCAACGGCATCGATTTCCGAAATCGTCCGGTTGCGGGCCATGAACTGGGTCTGTGTTCTGCTGAATGCCGATTCCGCCTGGTCGCGGGCTTTGGTCGAATTCTCGGTCAAAATGATATCCTAGTGCATAAATTGCTACAGCGACCTTTGCGCGTCATGAATGACGCACGGCGCTGTCGTGCTATCGCACCGGCGTTTCGTTCAGATCATTCTGTCGGATACGGTGCGTCTATTGGCTGTTCAGCCAAGAAAAAAGGCCAGGCGATTGCCTGACCTTCCATTGGATTTCACCTCGTCAACGATGCCAGTACATCCGTGGTCACCGGAGAGGTTGCGTCCGATTTAAGCAGCCTGGAGCTGGCAAGCGGACATTTTGCCCGACTTGTTGTCGCGTTCCATCTCGTAGCCGATCTTCTGGCCTTCGACGATTTCGCGCATGCCGGCCCGCTCGACAGCGGAGATGTGGACGAAAACGTCCGGACCGCCGTTGTCAGGCTGAATGAAGCCGAAGCCCTTGGTGGAATTGAACCATTTAACTGTGCCAGTGGTCATAACGAACCCTTTCAATAGCAACATGTATCCATCACCGTACGACGCACGGCGATCAGTAGTCTCGATTTTTGAAGGGGGAAGTTCGTCAGAGACGCGGCAAGCGCGGGCAGAAACAAATATCGGTCAAACAACTATCGATGAACGTTGATATAAGCCGTCCTTTCCGGTTTGTCAACTTTTAGTTTTTCTGTTGATCGTGATTGTACCCAATGGTTGCATTTCTTTTTTCTTCCCGCGGATTAGATAACCGGCCAGCGTCGATTTTGCGTGGGAACCCGGGACTGGTGGATCATTCGTTCTCTGAACAGTTTCTTTTGTTTGTTTACTATTCAGAGACAATCCGTCCAGCCCCTCGCGTCTATCGCCGCCACCGAAAGTGGCACATCTATAACGGCGGCACGAAGCCCGGCTTGG
The DNA here is from genome assembly GCF_025847205.1 of Pararhizobium sp. YC-54. GTDB lineage: Bacteria > Pseudomonadota > Alphaproteobacteria > Rhizobiales > Rhizobiaceae > Pararhizobium. Next base: position 150,411 of record NZ_JAOYTH010000010.1, read on the forward strand.
GCAGAAAGGGATCAGATCATGCTCACTCAGATCAAGGGACTGCACCACGTCACCTCGATGGCGGCAGACGCCCGTACCAACAACCGGTTCTTCACCGATGCTCTCGGCCTGCGCCGCGTCAAGAAGACGGTCAACTTCGATTCGCCCGATGTCTACCATCTCTATTACGGCGACGAGACCGGCGCTCCGGGCACGGTGATGACCTATTTTCCGTTTCCCGACATGGGGCCCGGCCGCCCGGGAACCGGCGAAGTCGGCACCACGGTGTTCTCCGTTCCCGAAGGCTCGCTCGGTTTCTGGAGCGACCGGCTGTCCAAGCGCGGCGTTTCGGGGATCAAGGCGGAAGAGACCTTTGGCGAAAAGCGCCTGAACTTTGCCGGTCCGGATGGCGACGGCTTTGCACTGGTGGAGGTCCGCGACGACAACCGCCCGGTCTGGACCGCCAACGGTGTGGCCGAGGATCACGCGATCCGTGGCTTCCATTCGGTTGCCATGCGCCTTCGCGACGAAGGGGCCACCGCCGAGCTGTTGAAGTTCATGGGCTACGAGACGCTCGATGCCAAGGACGGTGTCACCCGGCTGATCGTGCCCGGGGGCAATGGCGCCGGTCTGATCGACCTTGAGACCATGCCGAATATCCAGCGCGGCCTGCAGGGCGCCGGCTCCGTCCACCACGTCGCCTTCTCGGTCGAAAACCGGGAAAAGCAGCTGGAAGTACGCAAGGCCCTGATGGACACGGGCTACCATGTGACACCGGTGATCGACCGCGACTATTTCTGGGCGATCTATTTCCGCACGCCGGGCGGCGTCCTGTTCGAGATCGCCACCAACGAACCGGGCTTCGACCGCGACGAGGACACCGCGCATCTCGGCGAAGCACTGAAACTGCCGCAACAGCACAAGCATTTGCGGCCGATCCTCGAACAGCATCTGCAGAAGCTGGAAGATTAAGGGAGAAACAGCATGACCGACTATGGCTATGTGCACCGGTTGAAAGCCGGTGCACCCGGACATCCGATCTTTTTCGTTTTCCACGGGACCGGCGGCGACGAGCGGCAGTTCTTCGATTTCGGCGGCGATGTCCTGCCGGACGCGACGATCGTTTCGCCACGTGGCGACGTTTCCGAACACGGCGCGGCGCGCTTCTTCCGCCGCACCGGCGAGGGCGTCTACGACATGGCGGACCTTGCGCGGGCAACCGGCAAGATGGCCGAGTTCGTCGCCCGGCTGGCTTCCGAGCACAAGGCCTCCGGGATCATCGGCCTTGGCTTTTCGAACGGCGCCAACATTCTCGCCAACCTGCTGATCGAGACGAACCTGTTTGACAAGGCGATCCTTCTGCATCCGCTCATTCCCTTCAAGCCGAAGGACAATGCGTCGCTTGCGGGCAAAAGGATCCTGATCACCGCCGGCCAGCGCGACCCGATCTGCCCGGCCCCGCTGACGCAGGCCCTTGCCGACTATTTTGCGTCACAAAAAGCGAGCGTGGAAACTGAATGGCACACCGGCGGCCACGACATCCGCCCGAACGAGGTCGAGGCGATCAAGCGGTTTCTGGGGTGAGGGCTTATTGCGGGCGCGTGGCACCCCCCTCTGTCGGCGACGCCGACATCTCCCCCTCAAGGGGGGAGGTTAGCCGTTGACCCCAGTGCTCTCTTCGTAACGAAGCCATATCGGCTGCGGTGATCCCCCCTTGAGGGGGAGATGTCACGGAGTGACAGAGGGGGGTAAGCCACACCCGATCTCGGACTGGCGATCCTGGATCGCAACTCAATACCCTCGTGCAGCCCCCGATGTCGCGCGGCTGTCCATGGCGCCGTTGTAGCGGGCGCCGCCGCCTTCCTCGATCTCGGTGAGATTGCGGCCACCGACCAGGATGCCTGCAGCCTGGCCCCAGACCGGCCAGCTGGCGTCGATGCCGACGTCGTGGCCCATGTCCGTCAGCAATTTCAGCGTATCGGACGAGAGGGCGAAGGGCTCCATATAGACCTTGTCGGGCAGCCATTGATGATGGATGCGCGGGGCGTCGATGGCTTCCTGGATGCTCATGCCATGATCGATGACGTTGACGATCGTTTCCAGCGTGATGGTGATGATGCGGGCACCACCGGGACTGCCGATGACCATGAACGGCTTGCCGTCCTTCGAGACGATCGTCGGGCTCATTGACGACAGCGGCGTCTTCTTCGGCGCGATCGCATTGGCCTCACCCTGCACCAAGCCGTAGAGGTTGGGGGAGCCGGGCTTGGAGGTGAAATCGTCCATCTCGTTGTTGAGCAGGATGCCGGTTCCGGGCGCGACGACGCCGGCGCCAAATGAGCCGTTCAGCGTATAGGTGACGGCCACCGCATTGCCGTCATTGTCGATGATCGAATAATGTGTCGTCTCGGTACTTTCGCCCATGCCCTTCGGCATCAGGTCCTTCGAGATGCCGGCCTTGAACGGATTGATCTTTTCGCGGATTTCCTTGGCATAGGCCTTGCCGGTCAGCTTTTCGACCGGGTTTTCGACGAAATCCGGATCGCCGAGCGCCGAGTTGCGGTCGACATAGGCATGGCGCATGGCCTCGATCATCGCATGCACGGTCTCCGCCGAGCCAGAACCCAGATAGGACAGCGGATAGCCTTCCAGTACATTGAGGATTTCGCAGATGATGACGCCGCCCGAGCTTGGCGGCGGCGAGGAGGCAATCTCGTAGCCACGATAAGTGCAGCTCACGGGCTTGAGTTCGCGGACGGCATACTGCTCGAAATCGCTTTTGGCGAGAATGCCGCCGGCGGCAGCACTTGCCTTGACGATATCGTCGGCGATGGCGCCCTTGTAGAAGGCGTCAGGGCCTTTTTCCGAAATGCTGGTCAGGCTTGCGGCCAGCTCCGGCTGGACCAGGGTTTCTCCGATCGAAAAGGTCTTGCCGTCCGGTTTGAGGAAAATCGCGGCGGCGGCCTTGTCTTTCGAGAGCTTCTTGGCGCTATTGCCAAGCGAGGCAACATCGCCCTGGTCCAGCGTGAAGCCCTCCCTGGCAAAGCGAATGGCCGGCGCCATCAGCTCCTCGCGCGGCAGCGTCCCGTATTTCTCGCGGGCCGTCTCCAAGCCCATGACGGAGCCGGGAATGCCGACCGCCAGATAGCCGGCGGTGCTCGCACCTTTGACGATCTCGCCCTTGCCGTCGAGATACATAGTCTTGGTGGCGGCAAGCGGCGCGCGTTCGCGGAAATCGAGGAAGGTGGTCTTGCCGTCCTTCAGCCGGATGGTCATGAACCCGCCACCGCCGATATTGCCAGCTGTGGGGTAGACGACGGCCAGCGCATAACCGACGGCAACCGCGGCATCGACGGCATTGCCGCCTTTTTTCAACACCTCGACGCCGACATCGGAGGCGAGATGCTGGGCGGTGACGACCATGCCATGCTCGGCCTTGACCGGTTCGGGCGAGGCGGCGAGCGCTGAGGGCAGAGGCGTGAAGGCGACGGCGATGACGAGGGCGGCGATGGCGCCGCGACGGGCAACAGGCAGCATGGTGTTCTCCCGGTTCCGGTTTTCGGATCAGCCATCTTTGCCGAGATCGGCCGGCAATACCACCGATTTCACCTTCAACGGCCGATAGCCACGCCCGGAAAATCCGCCGTGGGTTTGCTTTCAGTTCACTTGGCCGGGGCGCTGGAAAGTGCCGGGACAAAGTGAGTTTATATGACGCCTTCCAGCGCCCCGTTCAGTGTTGGTCGATGGGCAACTCCGGTTTCTCTGCGGGGTTGGCGGCACCCTTTTTAGACGGGGTGGCACTGACGGTTTTCGCCGCCGCGCCACGAAAGGATTTGCTGATCGCAAGCCCAGTCGCCGCTCCTCATGTGTGCCTCACAAGCACGCCCCGCCATTTTGCAGACGAGAGGGAAACCATTTTCTGACCATCCACCGGGCAAAGGCTCACGTCTGTCCTTCACCCGGCACCGGCTCCGTCTCACTGCCACGCCTGGCAGCGTATCCAATGACGGAACGCTGGGAATGATGGCACAGGTTTTGACGGCGGGGATTTGCGGGGATGATCTTTTTGGGTGGTGAGGGCGGCGATCGCGGGCGGGGTGGGAGCGATAAGTGCTTGATATAGAATGAAAGCTGCCCGGTATGGCTCGCCAGTACGGGAGTTGATCACATGAATGGCTCGGCATTGAGGAGGCACATATTGTCCTCCGTCATCCTCGGGTCAGGCCCGAGGATGACGGGGCAGGGGGCGTGCGGCTCCTGCCTTGTGGCTGGGTCCCCGCCACAAGGGCGAGGAAGGGATATCCACGTGCTCGGGGAACAGGACATCCGAAAAAGCTCGATTTCCGAGCCGGGAACCCGTTCCCGCAGGCTTTCAAACACCGATGTGGACCGTTTCGAATGGAGCGAGGCGCGTCTGTCCGGAGGGTGTGCCGAGTTGCCCCGTGTCAACGGACTGTTCCGCAGCGGTGAGATTGACGATCCAGACAGTGCCGCCGGTCTCCGTCTCTACCGTGAATGCCAGCACCTTGCCCGGCTCCGACGACGCGATGGCCTGCCATTCAAGTCCGGAAATCTCGGCCAGTCCCTTGACGATGGCATGCAGCGGCCGCTTGCCGCCTTCTTCGACCGGCTCATTCTTGCCGGCATAAAGCCCGAACGGGCCGGTCAGCGCCGACAGCGTCAGGGTTTCAAACCCGGCATCCAGAATAGAGGTGACATAACCGGTTGCGAAGGCAGCGGCGAACTGGCCGTTGTGGCGGGGGTCGCGGTTGGCCATCGGGATGCGGGCGCCATCTGGGTTTTCCATCGTGCGGCTGCCATAGGGGTTTTGGCGCATCGGGATGGTGGAGGGGCCGAGGCGGTAGGGTTTTTCGCCATAGATGGCGCGCACGGACCTTGTGATGAAAGGCAGGGCTTCGAGCGTCTGCATGACGCTGACATCGTCGGCGGCGTGGACAATCGGATTGGTGCCGTGGCTGATGAAGGCGAGGTTTTCACCCGGCACGCGCTTGCGGTTGAGTTCGGTGAAATAGGACAGCATGCCGCCGCCGAGGCGCTTGCCGGGGAAGGCGTTTGCGGCTGCTGCGTAGATGTCTTCCAGCGGCGGGCAATCGGGCCACAGGCTGCCGGGCGGGGTCGATTGCCGATCGATGGAGGGTGAGACCATGATGGCGTCGGGCGTGAACCTTGCAGCGCGCATCCAGGCGGCGATTTCCTGCATTTCCTCGTCCAGCGGACGCTGGCAGGGGACGGCGATTTCGAGCGTCGTGGTGCCGGTGTGAATGGCGGTGATTTGGGCGAAATCCCCGAAGGCGGCCGCACCATGGCCCGCCGCCGGGTCGAAATGGAAGAGCAGGTCCTGAACCTTTGGGGCATCCGGTTGCTGGAGGGCGGCGAAGCTGGCTTTTGCTTCTTCAGGTGTGATCAAGAGGCCGATGGCGGGCATGATGCCGGTGGCGGTTGCGGGGGCGAGGCGGATGACGCCGGTGTTTCCGGTGGAGGTGTTCGGATTGTCCGAGGCAGTACGGCTGCCGGTGATCGTCAGGGTGATCTGCTGGGAGACCGGCTCGTTTGCCGCGATGCGATAGGGCCAGGGCAGGGCGAGCGGGCGGACATAGGTCTTGTAGGAGGCATCCGACCAGTTGCGCTGGTCTTCCATCTCGAACGTATCGCCTTCCATCCGGCATTCGACGCTGACGCCGGCAAGTGCTGTGTGGGTGATGGCCCGCATGTCCTTGAAGGGCTGCCAGGGCTCGATCAAGTCAGGCAGCTTGGTGTCTTCGATCGTGCCGTCGACATGCTCGACGGTGACGGGCGTTCCGGCCACGCCGACGATCGGGTGGAGGATGCAGAAGCCGCAGCGGTTGGTCTCGAAACCGGTGGCCGAGCGGGCCGTGGCTTTGAACGTCAGCCTGCCCTCGGCGGTGGCTTCGATTGCGGCGGATATGTCGAGAATGGCGCCGTCCGGGCCGTTGCAGCGGGCGGTGTAGGCAATGGTAAAGCCGGCCCCGGTTTCCGTGACCGTGAGGTTCGACAGCGCGGGATCGTAGGTGCCCCAGTCGCGATCGCGGACCAGATAGGAGATGGCGCGCAGTACCTCGACGCCGTCATAGGTGATGGCCCGCAGATTGCCGCCGGCGAGTTGCGCCGTCAGTTTTCCGCACTTCAGGAGCCGCGGAGCGGGCTCGGCCTGTCTTGTGCCGTAGAGCCGGAAGGCGAGGTCGGCGTCCCTCATTTCAACAGGGTTCCGATATCGACGGTGGCCTTGGAAGCGGCGCTTTGGTAGGCGGCCTCGACCAGTGCGAAGGTCTTCAGATTGTCGGCACCGGAGGTGGAGGTTTTCGTGCCGGCCTTCAGGCTGTCGGCCCAGTGCTGCTGGATGGCGAAAACGCTTTCCTGGATATTGTGCCAGGGGCGCGACGCCCAGGGGAGAAGCGCCGGGGCAACGTCCCTGTTGACAGTGCCCTCGGCATTGGTGACCTGCAATTCGTAACCCTGCGACAGGCGCAGCGAGCCTTCCGTGCCGTCGATTTCGATCAGCGTTTCCGGAAAAGGCTCTCTTGCCTGCTTCGTGGCATAGCTGACATCGACGATGGAGGTTGCGCCGTTTTCATGGTCGAGCAGGATGGTGGCGACGTCCTCGCCGTTGATCTTCGGATTGACGCGTTTGATGCGGGCCGCAAGCGAGGTGACATCGCCGAGAATGTAGCGGGCGATGTCCAGCGTATGGATGCCGAGATCCTCGATGATGAAGCGCTTGCCTTCAGCGAGATAGGGCTGGCCGGAGAAGACATCGTAGCCCGAGCGGAAGGAGAAGCGACCCCAGAACGGTGTGCCGACCGCGCCGCTATCGAGCGCCTGGCGAACGGCCTGGATCGGCGTCTGCCAGCGGAAGTTTTCGTGGATCATCAGCGCAATGCCGGCCGCATCGCAGGCGGCGACCATGGCCTTGGCATCAGCAAGCGTCGGGGCGAACGGCTTCTGGCAGATCGCCGGGACCTTGTGGGCGGCGGCCATTTCGACCAGCGCGCGGTGGCTGTTCACTGTCGTTGCGATATCGACGAAATCGAAGCCGCCGTCAGTGAACATCGCGGCGGCATCGCCATAACGCCGCTCGACGCCGAACTGATCGCCGACGATCTTCAGCCGCTCGGGATCACGGTCGCAGATGGCGACGATGGATGCTCCCTTGACGTCCTTCCAGCCGTGCATCTGGTTGACGGCGAAGAAGCCGCAGCCGATCAGGGCGCCCTTGAGGTCTGGCATTTTGTTTTCCTTCAAGACTTAGAAGCTCCGCCCACAGGGGATGGGGATCATTGCATAAATCGGCCGCCTGCGTCGGTTTCCCTCTTCTCCCCGGCGGGGAGAAGTGCCGAACGCAGTGAGGCGATGAGGGGGGCTTCGGCGAAGCCGGAGCCAGACAGAGGTGGCCTTCGGCCCCCCTCATCCGGCCCTTTCGGGCCACCTTCTCCCCGCTGGGGAGAAGAGGGTGGCCGCCGAAACCTCTCACCAACACAGTCTAATCACAAGTTCAGAGGAGGCACCTCGAAACCTCAACCCTTCTTCGCCAGCTGCATCAAAGTCACCTGCTGCTGCAACCGGCGCTGGGCCTGGTCTACCACCACGGCGACGATGATGACGATACCCTTGATGACCATCTGCCAGAAGGAGGAAACGCCCATCATCACCAGGCCATCGGAAAGGATGCCGATGACGAAGGCGCCGATGATGGTACCGCCGATCGTGCCGCGGCCGCCGGACATCGAGGTGCCGCCGAGCACGGCTGCGGCAATGGCATTGAGTTCGAACGAATTGCCGGTGGCCGGGTGCGAGGCCATCAGTTCCGAGGAGATCACGATGCCGACGATGGCGGCGCAGAAGCCGGAGAACATGTAGACGAACATCTTGACCCGGTCGACGCGGATGCCGGACATGCGGGCGGCGCGCTCATTGCCGCCGACCGCGAAGATCTGGCGGCCGATCGGCACATATTTGGCGACATAGGCAGCGGCGAGCGCCACGACGATCAGGATCCAGATCGACACCGGCAGGCCGACGATACGGCCGGACCCGAGAAAGCCGAAGCCGGTAGTGGCAAGCTCGGGCTTGCCAACGAGGTTGGGGAAGGTCTGGCCGTCGGAGGAGAGCAACGCGAAACCACGGGCGACATAAAGCGTGCCGAGCGTGGCGATGAACGGGGCGACGTTGAGCCTGGTGATCAAAAGCCCGTTGACCGCACCGATGACGACGCCGACGAAAAGCGTGATCAGGCAGACCTCGACGACGTTGAAATACATCGTGTAGCCGATCTGCAGGTCGATGCCGTTGAGGATCAGGCCGCCAGCCACCATGCCGCAGAGGCCGACGATCGAGCCGACCGAAAGATCGATACCGCCGGTGATGATGACGAAGGTCATGCCCATCGCAAGGAATGCGTTCAGCGCCACATGCTTCGACATCAGGATGATGTTGGCCGCAGACAGGAAGTTCGGCGCAAAGACCGAGAAGAAGGCGATGACGGCAAACAGCGCGATGAAGGTTCTGAGCTTCATCAACGTCAGGAGAATGGAGCCGCCATCGGCTGCCGGTGCTTTTTCGGTCGCGGTTGCGGTGGTCATCACGCAAGTTCCCCAATAATTTTGTGTTCGGCCGATTTGTGTCCCTCGGACGCGGCCTTGACGATCAGCTCTTCAGTGGCGTCTGCCCGATCAAGGATCGTCGTAACCTTGCCGTTGCTCATCACCGCGATCCGGTCCGAGAGCGCCATGACCTCTTCGAGGTCGGAGGTGGAAAACAGGATGGCGAGGCCTTGGCCGGCGAGCTTGCGCATGGTGCGGAAGACATCCGCCTTGGCGCCGACATCGATGCCGCGGCTCGGTTCGTCCATCAGAAGAACCTTTGGATTGGTCATCAGTGCCTTGCCGATGACGACCTTCTGCTGATTGCCGCCGGACATCGAGGTAACGTCGAAATCCGGGTTCGGCGCCTTGATCGAGAGATTGCGGATGGCTTCCTTGATTGCGGATTGTTCGCGGTCGCCGGCAATGTGGAAACCGAATTTCACGAATTTTTCCAGGCTGGCCAGGGTCAGGTTGGAGGCTATCGACAGGACCTGGACGAGCCCCTCCCGCTGCCGGTCCTCCGGGATGAGGGCAAGCCCCTTGCGGATGCGGGTGGAGGTATCCTTCGCCACGATCTCCTCGCCAGCGACGAATATCCTGCCGGTCGAGTGCCCGTGCTGGCCGATGACGCATTCGAAGAACTCGCTGCGGCCAGCGCCCATCAGGCCGTATATGCCGAGCACTTCGCCGGCTTTTACGCTGATCGACAGGTGATCGACGGCAAAACCCCCGGTCTTGCGCGGCAGGCAGATGTCTTCGGCGCGGAAGGCTTCTGCGCCCAGCTTGTGATCGACGGATTTGGCGAAATCCTTGGCATCGGACCCGATCATCGAACGGACGATCCATTTGGTGTCGATGTCCCTGACCATTGCCTGGCCGGTGATCTGTCCATCGCGCAGGACGGTGATGTAATCGCCGATGCGCATCAGCTCTTCAAGGCGATGCGAGATATAGACGATGGCGACGCCATGTGCCTTCAGCTCGCCGATCACCTTGAACAGGATGTCGACTTCGGCGGCCGACAGCGCCGAGGTCGGCTCGTCGAGAATGAGGATGCGGGTGTCGAGCGAGATCGCCTTGGCGATTTCGACAAGCTGCTGCTGGCCGATCGGCAGGTCCTCGACCATCGTTTCGGCGCTGATGCCGGCGTCGAGCTTGTCGAGGAAATGATTGGCCTTTTCGACCTGCGCCTTGTGGTCGATACCGCGAATGCCGCGGGTGATTTCGCGGGTGGCAAAGATGTTTTCGGCAACGGAGAGATTGCCGAACAGATTGAGCTCCTGAAACACCATGCCGATGCCGTGCTTCTGCGCGTCGGCCGGGGAGTTGAACTCGACCTCCCTGCCGTCGATGAGGATGCGGCCGAGCGATGGTTTCTCGACGCCGGCGATCATCCGCATCAGCGTCGACTTGCCGGCGCCGTTTTCGCCGACCAGCACGTTGACCGCGCCGCGCTTCAGTTCCAGGCTCGCATGCTTGACCGCGACGATGCCCGAATAGACTTTCGTGACATCGTCGAGTTTGAGGATGGTATCGTGGGCCGCCATGTCAGCCTCCGATCGTGATGGTGGCGGGCGTCAGAAGCGCCGGCTGACCGGTGGAGGGCAGCGGATAGGCGCCGAGCGCTTCCACTTTTTTGCCTTCGAGGCCTTCGCGCGACAGCTTTTCGAGCGTCAGGCCATTGACGTGAACGTTGAAAGCCTTGCCGAATTCGGCCCACTGGATCTGGTTCTTGAATTCGTTGAAATTGACGAAATCGAGGCTGTCGCGGATCGCGGTGCCCTTGATGACCGGGCCGATCTGGATACGCACATCCGCCTTGCCGTCGCCATCGACATCGGTGTCGAGATAGGCGGCGCGCGATTTCGTTTCGGCCTTGACGATCGTGCCCGACACCTTGGCGGCGAAGGTCCATGGAGCCGTGCCGTCCTTTTCCTTGTGGCCGTATTTTGCCGCGGCGGCATCAAGATCGGATGCGGCGAGGCTCGAAACCTCCTGGAAGGGACCGGCGCGTTTTTCGAGGAACGGAATGACTTTCTGAGCCCAGATCCCGGCGACCTGGCGATCGGGGTTGAACCCGCCGCTCGCGGCTTCGGCGGCCTCGTCGGCTGTCGGTGTCCTGATGATCTTGCAGCCCGGCAAGGCCAGCGCGATGGCAAGTGTGAAAAAGGCTGCGGCCCGGAAGTTCGGCATAAAGTTCTGCTCCGTCACATGGAAATAAACGCAGGGCGGAGAATGTCCGCCCCGCGCGCATCCTTTGGGAGGATCAGTTGGTGAGCGCGAAGGTCTCGAGCTTGGCGGAATTCTCGCCGTTGATCAGCACGCAATCCATCAGCTGCTTTTCTTCAGCCGGGCCCTTGCCGGTCTTGATGAACGTGTCAGCCTGCTCGACAGCCATCTGGGCCTGGGCATAAGCCGGCTGCAGCACGGTCGCCTTGATGCCGCCCGAGGCGATCGAATCGCGCACGTCGTTGGAACCATCGAAGCCGACGACGATCACGTCCTTGCGGCCGGCAGCCTGGAGAGCGGCGATCGCACCCATGGCCATCGTGTCGTTGCCGGAGATCACGCCCTTGATGTCGGGGTTGGCCTGCAGGATGGTCTCCATCTTGGAGTAGCCTTCCGTCTGGCTCCAGTTGGCCGACTGCTGGGCGACCATCTTCAGGTCCGGGTATTCGTTGATGATGTCGTGATAGCCCTTCGAGCGGATGCCGGCATTGAGATCGGCTTCGCGGCCGAGAAGCTCGACATAATTGCCCTTCTCGCCCATCAGCTTGACGAACTCTTCGGCGCCGAGCTGGGCACCCTGGTAGTTGTTGGAGACGATCTGCGAGACGGCAACGCCGGTGGCATTGATTTCGCGGTCGATCAGGAAGGAGGGAACGCCTGCGTCCTTGGCCTTCTGGACGGCGGCGATCGAGGCTTCCGAACCGGCATTGTCGAGAATGATCGCCTTGGCGCCACGGCCGATGGCGGTGTCGATCAGCTGGCTCTGCTTGTTGGCGTCGTCGTCATGGACGAGGACAAGCGTTTCATAGCCGAGTTCCTTGGCCTTTGCCTCGGCGCCGACGGCTTCCGCCTTGAAGAAGGGGTTATCGTGGCTCGGCGTGATGATGGCGATGAGGTCGGCGGCGAATGCCGGCATGGCGACGCCCAGCGAAAGGGCGCCGGCGAAGGCGGCAAGGGTCAGTCTGCGTGTCAGTTTCATGTGGTTCCTCCCAGGTGAATTGATCGGCCCCGTTCCCGGCGGAGCCGATGGTTGTCAGGCTTTGAAGCCTGATGGCGGTCAGGTGATGCGCCGGATGCTTTCGGCGATCTCCTTGGGTTCGAAGACTTGTTTCCAGTCGTCGCGCATCAGCGCGGGGATGCCGAATTCGATCGCCTTGTTGCAGGCATCGGAGAACACGCCCTGGACTTCGCCGAAAATCACGGCGCCGAGCACGTTCATGTGGCCGAGCAGGAAGTCGCGGGCAGCCTCTTCCGGCACACCGCGTGCGACGCATTCGTCCATGGCCTGTTTCATGACCACCAGCAGCGAGGCGGCAACGGTTTCCGACAGGCCGGGCTCCAGTATCGCCATCTGCTCGACGGTGACGCGGTGCGAGCGCATCACCGGCGCCCAGATAACCTTGGCGATTTCCTCGCCGAGGCCGTAAGCCTCGTCCGGCCCCTGCATCAGGGCGGAAACGATGTGCTGCTTGGCGAACAGGCCGCCGAAATGGTCTTTCTTCGCGGCCATGTCCGTTTCATCGTTGAAGATCGGCGGATGGCAGGGATGGGTGACGAAATAGGTGAGATCGGCGCGAACCGGCAGATGGCCTGCAAAGGGAGCCGCCGCGTCGAGCGCCACGACCATGGTGCCGGCTGCGAGCTTGTCGACGATGCCGGCCGCGACCTTGCCGATCGCCGTATCCGGCACGGCGAGGATGACGACGTCAACGCCGGACAGCGCCGCATCGGCATCGACGCAGGACAGGCCGAGATCGCCCTGAAGCCGCGCCTTGCCGGCGTCGCTTACTTCCACATGGCGCACGTCGAAGCGCGAGCCCTTGAGGTTCTTGGCCAGCCGGTAGCCCATTTTGCCACCAGCACCGAAGAGTGCGATCGAAGTCATGTTTCCTCACCTGCGCGGTTGTTTCGCAGTGGTGTATGGCAACTGGTATGATGAGTCAATCAGTATGTCACATGGTGAGGTGATTTTTTGAACTGCAGTGGTCGGCGGGAAGAGCGCCTCAAACAGCATCATTCCTGTGAAAGGCACAGGAATGATGGAAAACTGATGCGAACTGCTAATTGGGTTATCCCTGCAACCCATCCCTGATCTGCGAGAAGTACCCGTCCGATCCGACCTGTCCGCCCTTGAGCGCGATCTGCAGGCCGTTCGTCGGGGCATGGGTTCCATGCGCGGTGCAGAGCGGAGAGCCGGGTGTCTGGGGGAGCGGCAAGAGGGTGGTCAGCGCCTGGACATGCAGTTCCCTGAGCGCATGGCTGGACGTGTCGCCGCCTGCAATGACGGCCCGGGTCAACTGCTGCTCCTCGACGAGGCGGCGCAGGATCGTGCCGAGCAGGCGGCCCAGCCGATGGCGGCTGCCGGGCATGCGGTCGATATCGCCGCCGCGATCGGCAGAGGGCCCGAGCGCCGTATTGAGGATGACGCTTTTGCCGTGCTTGAGGCTGTCGAGACCGGCGATGATTGCCCGTTCCAAGGCGGCGTTGCCGTTTTCGCCGAGCAGTTCCAGCGGATCGAGATTGATACCCGCAAAGCCATTTTGCGTCGCATGGCGGATCTGACGTTCGGTCGTCGGCGAGACGCTGCCGGAGACGACGGCGATGCGATCGGCCTTGCCGGGCAAGGGGAACGTTTTTTTCCCTTCGGTGAGGCCGCAGGCACTCCACGCGGTCAGCAGCGCATATTCGATGCCGGAGGAACCGGTGACGAACCAGCCGCCCTCACTTGTCAGGCGCCAGAGTTGACGGCCAGCTTGGAGCTGGCTTTCCGGGCTATCAACATCGAACAGCACCATGCCATCCGCATCCCGGCAGAGATCGTCGACCCTACCATCCGCATCCGCGGCAGCCAGCATGGAGAGATTGGCCAGTTTGGTTTTCAACGCGGTCTGTGCGCTCAGGTGCAGGCGAAGGTCTGCCTCGGCCATCGGCGTCACCGGATGGCGGCTCATCACCGGGTGACGGTCGATGCGGTAGACTTCGCCCTGGTATGCGGCGAAGAGATGACCGAAGGCGGTGTAGCGCTTGAGCTGCGGCGCGCCGACCAGAACAGGGACATAAGGCTGATTGAACAGCGCCCTGCCGATTTCGATGGCCTTGCCGATATTGCCGATCTTCGGGCTGGAATCGAAGGTCGAACAGACCTTGTAGTGGCAGATGGCGGCATTCAGGCCCTTCAGCCAGCGGAAGGCCGGCGTCAGGTTTTCCTCCATCCAGTCCGGCGTCTCGCTGCGGCTGGTGCCGGCAAGACCGATGGCGCGGCAATGGCCGAAGCGCTGCAGGAGGGTTTCATCCGGCACATTCATGAACAGCACCGTCTCGACGCCATTGGAGGCAAGCGCTTCCATGACGTCGGTGGAGCCCGTCAGGTCGTCGCCATAGTAGGAGAGGAGGGGATTGTTTTGTGCGGTCATGAATTCTGCTCGCTGGCACTGCCGAATTTCCTGAGGGAGGCGGCAAGCTCAAGGTGATCCTTGGCGTAGGTTTCAAGCGGGATATCGGCGACGGCCGCCTGCCAGGCCTGTTGTACTGCGCGCACGCCGGCCGCCGGGCCGTCGGGATGGCTGACAATGCCGCCGCCACAGAGATAGAGCAGATCGGTGGTGCGGCCGGTGCGGCGATAGGTTTCCGGCGCCTGGCCGCCCCACTGGCCGGAGCCGGCGACGGGAAGGGCGCAATCGGCGGATTCGAACAGCGGCGTGGTGACGGCCTTGAAGCTTTCGACGAAGCTGTCGTCCGGTTCCCAGTATTTGACGCCGATGCCGTTGATCTGGAACTGATCGACGCCAAGCAGCCGCCAGAACTGCTGCCAGACCTTGAAATCGAAGCCGATGCCGGGATGGCGGGTCAGCACGTCCCAACCGTTGCGATGGGCGTGCAGGACAAGGCCGGAGCGCTTGCGCAGGAAGGCGATGCCGCCCATGCCGATGGAATTGATGTTGACGACGGCACAGTTGCCGCCGGCTTCCAGAACGAGATCATGGTTGCGCATCATCTCATCGGGATCGGTCGCCGAAATGCCGAAGGCATACATCACCTTCTTGCCGGTCTTCTGCTCGTGATCAAGGATTTTTGGCATGATGGCGGCGACGCGTTCGCTCAGGTGAGAATAGGCCGGGCTCATCAGCTTCTCGTCGTCCTTGATGAAATCGACGCCGGAACCGATCAGTTCGCCGACAAGCTCCGCGGTTTCATGCGGACGCAGGCCGAGTGCCGGTTTGACGATGGTGCCGATGATCGGCCGGTCATAAACGCCGGTGAGCTTGCGGCTGCCGGAAAGGCCGAATTGCGGGCCGGGATAGGCGGATCTGTATTCCTGCGGCAGTTTCAGGTCGACGACGCGCAGGCCGGTCATGCCACGGATGGAAAAGATGCCGCCGACCGCGATGGTCATCAACGCCGACAGGTCCGTGCCGATCGCGTCGAGCGGAAAGGCGATATCGACGTCGGCGCGGCGGATCGGGCCGTGGGCGAGCGGCGCTTCGGGCCAGCTCGGATGTTCGGCATCAGCAAGCGGGCGAACGGCGAGCACACGGGCGGCAACGCGCGCTTTCAGTTCCGGTGTCTCGCCGGGAACAGGTACGAATGTCCCGGTCGACTGGTCGCTGGCGATCTTTTCCGCCATGGCTTCGACGCTGCCGGTTGTTTCAATTCTGTAGGTGACGACGATCATGATCGTGCAAAATCCTCCCGGCTTGGTAATTCCCGGCCAGTTTCAGCTGGCACGTTTTCACCAACTGGTATAATGAGTATATCAATTAAGCAAGGGGAGGCTTGCATCAGCAACGATGAATGTGGACGGTGAGCGGCGCAAGGCTATGCGTGCATTTCCTTCACAGGCGTAGCGGTGCATAAAGGTTGCGATGATGAACCAGCGAGAAACCATGGGCCAGCAGACCGAACAGATCGTCCGTCGCAAACTGTCCGACGAGGTTTTCGCGCGGCTGAAGGCGATGATCACTTCCGGCGAGCTGCAGCCGGGCGACGAGATGCCGTCGGAACGCGAACTGATGGAACGCTTCGGCGTCGGCCGTCCGGCGATCCGCGAGGCAATGCAGGCGCTGGCGGGCATGGGGCTGGTGGTGATCTCGCATGGCGAGCGGGCCAAGGTGCTGGAACTGACGGCGCAGTCGATCTTCCGCCAGATGGACATGACCGCAAAGATCATGCTGGCCAAATCGTCGGATTCACTGGAACACCTGAAAAGCGCCCGCATCTTTTTCGAGCGGGGCATGGCGCGCGAGGCGGCATTGAAGGCCGGAGCGGACGACATCGCGGGCCTGCACGAAATCCTCGACCGGCAGCGCTCATCCCTTGGCGACGCCGAAGCCTTCATCGCGGCCGATATGGAGTTCCACACGCGGATCGCCCGGATTTCGCGCAACCCGATCTATGTCGCCGTCAGCGAGGCGATGCTTGCCTGGCTGAAGGAGTACCACACCGAAATGCTGATCTGGACCGGCAAGGAAAAGTTCACGCTGGCCGAGCACGAAGAGATCATCGCCTGTCTGGAAGCCGGCGACCCGGATGCCGCCGAACAGGCGGTGCTGAAGCATCTGGAACGGTCGCGGGCGCTCTACGCTGCGAGGTAGTCGACGTTCGCCCGGTTCGTTGTATTCTCGGGAAGCGTTGATCGAAGCATGGTTTAACCTTCTTCTATGGGCAACACCTTGCCGGGGTTCATGATGCCGTTGGGGTCGAGCGCCGCCTTGATCCGGCGCATGACGCCGATTTCGGCCTGGCTGCGGGAATGATCGAGGAAATCGCGCTTCAACGTGCCGATACCGTGTTCGGCCGAAATAGAGCCTTTGAACTGGCGCACCAGATCATAGGCGATGGCATCGATCTCGTGCAGGTCGTGTTCGCCAGCCCTTTCGGTCCAGACGGCCACATGCAGGTTGCTGTCGCCGACATGGCCGAAGAACGAGACATGGGCTGCGGGGAAGCGGGCAAGCAGGGCTTTCTCGCAATCGCTTGCGAAATCGTCGAGCTGGCCGACCGGCAGGCTGACGTCGAGATTGATCAGGCCGGGTAGCAGCTGATCCATCATGTGCCCCTCGCGCACCGACCAGAAGGCACGGGCCTCCTTTTCCGACTGGGCGATCAACGCGTCCGTGACCAGGCCATCTTCGAAGGTCTGGGCGAGAAAGGCTTCGAAACGCTCCTTGTCTTCGTCGGTGCCATCGACATCCTGCTCGATGATGACAATGAACGGGTGGGCTTTGTCGAAGAAATTGAGGTTCAGCGCCTCGGCGTTGAAACGGAAATAGCTTTGCCACATCGCCTCGAAGGCCGACAGGCCGGGCAATCCGCGCTGGGCGGATTTCAGCAGCGTGACGACATGGGCGTAGCTTTCGATGGCGCACAGCGCCGTTAGCCGGGCGGCGGGCAGGGGCCGCAGGCGCAGCACCGCGCGGGTGACGATGCCGAGCGTGCCTTCCGAGCCGATGAACAGCTGGCGCAGGTCATAGCCGGTATTGTTCTTGGTCATCCGGTTGAGCGACGACAGCACCGTGCCGTCGGCGAGCACGGCTTCGAGGCCGAGTACGTTGTCGCGGGTGACGCCATGGCGGATGACGCGGATGCCGCCGGCATTGGTCGCGATATTGCCGCCGATCTGACAGGAGCCGCGGGCGCCGAGATCGATCGGCAAAAGGAAGCCGGCGGTTTCGGCCACCAGTTGCGCCACTTCCAAAGGCGTGCCGGCCAAAACGGTCATGGTGCCGGCGGCCGTATCGACATCCTCGACGCCGGACATGCGCTCCAGCGAAATCGCGATGTCGCCGCCCCGCGCATTGGCGCCGCCGGCAAGGCCGGTGAGGCCGCCCTGCGGCACGATGGGCTGGCGGTGGCGATCGCAGATGGCAAGCGCGGCTGAGACCTGCTGCGTGCTTGCGGGACGCAGCACGGCCAGCGGCAGGGATTTGCCGGTACCGCTGGCGTCGCTGCGGTACCGGCCGCCGATGGCTTCGCCGGTGAGCACCACGTCTGCACCAAGGGTTTCGATCAGGTCGTCGATGACGATCATGTCTGGTGTCTCCCATAGGTTTGGACAGGAGCATGGAGGAAGGAAGACAGCCCGGCAATCGTCCGGCAGCCGAGCTGGGCCATCGCGCCGGACAGTTCGGCCTTGAGGATGGTCATCAGGTGATCGCCGCCGGCAGCGCCCATCGCGGCGCTGGCAAAGACGAAGGGACGGCCGATCAGGACGAAATCGGCGCCGAGCGCCAGCAGGCGGGCGACATCGAGGCCCGAGCGGATACCGCCATCGGCGGCGATCAGCACATCGGGGCCGAGCGCACGGCGGATACCGGGCAGGACGGAGACGGCGGTCGGAGCGGCATCGAGCTGGCGGCCGCCGTGATTGGAGACGACCAGGCCATCGGCGCCCATTGCCAGATAGGCCTGCGCTTCCGAAACATCGAGCACGCCCTTGATCAAAAGCCGGCCTTTCCAGGCATCGCGGATACGGCGGACGCGGTCTGCGCCAAGATGACCGGTCATGACGCGGCCGACGAACTCCGCCGACTGCTTCAGCGACGAACCCTTCGGATAATAGGGCGACAGGTTTTCGAAATCGGGAATGCCATGACGCAGGACATGGCTCGCCCAATGCGGATGGGTGGCAATCTGGAACAGCGTCTTCAGATCGAGGATCGGCGGCACCGACATGCCGTTGCGGATATCGCGCTCGCGGCGGGTGGGAGCAGGGATATCGACGGTCAGCACCAGGGTCTGATAGCCGGATCGTGCGGCGCGCGCGATCATATCGGCTTCCATGGCCGGATCGTTGGGCGGATAGAACTGGAACCAGCCGTTGTCGCCGGTGACCGGGCCGATGGTTTCCATGGCACGGTTGGCGAAGGTCGAGAGCACATGCGGGATATTGTGGGCCTTGGCAGCTTTGGCCAGCGGCATTTCGCTGCCGGGCCAGAGCAGGCCGGCAAGACCGAGCGGGGCGACGCCGAACGGCGCGTCGAAGCGTTTGCCGAACAGGGTGACGCCTATATCCGGCGAAGGCGCCTCCGACAGGTAGCGCGGCATCAGCTCAACCGTGTCGAAACTTTCAACATTGCGCCGGACACCGCTTTCCCGGCCGAGGCCACCGATCAAATAATCATGCACGAACCCCGGCATGCGCCGCGCGGCCGCCGCCTCCATATCGGCAACGCAGGGAAAACGTCTGTTAAAGTCTGTCATGCTTGGTCCGGATGCTCTTCGATTCGGCCGGTACCTTAGCGCTTTCGGCGCCGGAACAGAAAGTCCCGGAACCTGGCACCGGTATGCAAGGGGCTGTTGGGCGTGCGCGGCACAAGTGTCCGGGCCCGACGCGCTGTGTTTTGCCTGAAATCCCGAAGGTCGAGGCCGGAATTTAACTTGACTGTTATATTCATAAAATCTAACGAGGCACCGGTTCCCCCCGTTTCGATTTCGTGAGTTTGTCAGTGATACCGCCAGCCTTTTTATCCGCAATTGCTGAAGGGGGAGACCGGATCGCTCTTCGGTTTCCGGGCTCTGCGGCCGTGACCTATTGCGAGCTCGATGACCGGATGACGCGCTTTGCCGCCCGCATCGGCAATGAGCGCAAAAAGCTGATCGCGATTGAAGCGTATTCTTCCGATATGGCGATCGTCGCATATCTGTCGGCGCTGCGCGCCGGGCACGCGGTTGCGATGCTGCCACCGGGCGCCCCGGACGTTCTGGCCGACTTCGAGGCCCGATTTTCCCCTGATCTGGTCTTTCGAAGAGATGGCGAACGCTGGCGCCTGACCCAGACGGGCGGTGGTTCATCGCATCCCGGTCTCCACGATGATCTTGCCCTTGTCCTCATGACATCCGGCAGTTCGGGCAAACCAAGAGCGGTGCGGCTGTCAGCGGCAAACCTGACGGCCAATGCGAACTCGATCGCGGAATATCTGACGCTCCAACCCGGTGATTGCGCCTGCTGCATCTTGCCGCTGCATTATTCCTATGGGCTTTCGGTTCTCAATTCGCATATGAGAGCCGGCGCGACCGTCTGTCTTCCCGACGTGTCGGTTCGCGATCCGGCCTTCCTCTCAATGCTGGAGGAGGCGGGTTGTACGAACTTCGCAGGCGTGCCCTATTCCTACGAGCTTCTGGAGAAAGCGGGCTTCCGCAAAAGGCGCTTCTCAAATCTCCGGCTCATGACGGTTGCCGGTGGCCGCATGTGTCCCGATCTCGTTCGAAAATACAATCGCCATATGGGTGCAAACGGCGGCGCGTTCTTCGCCATGTATGGCCAGACCGAGGCAACGGCGCGGATTGCCTACGTGCCGCCGGACCGCCTGGAAGGCAATGAAGATCGTATCGGCGTTGCCATCCCCGACGGCGAGCTGTCGCTGCTTGACGAGAGCGGCAGGCCCATCCCGGCAAGCGGCGCGGAAGGCCAGCTCGTTTATACTGGCCCCAACGTCATGATGGGTTATGGCGAGACACGCGAAGACCTCGCCCGCGGACATGAGCTTTCGAGGTTGAAAACCGGCGACCTGGCCATGCGGGATGAAAACGGCCTCTACCGTATAAGCGGGCGGATCAGCCGCTTCTCGAAAATTGCCGGCATCAGGACCGGTCACGATTTTCTGGAAGCCGCGCTTGCCGCAAAGGGCATTAAAGCCGCTGTGGTCGGCGATGACCGGTTCATTCAGGTGTTTTTCCGCGGCGATTTCGACAGCGATCATGTCTGCCGCCTGCTGGTCGAGGCAAGCGGCCTGACGGCCACGCATTTCAGGGTGTGCAGGATGCGGGAGCTGCCGCGTCTTTCGTCGGGCAAAGTGGACTACGCGGCGCTCCGCCAAAACGTCGAGGCAGACACTTCTAGCGAAACTGTCCGCTCGGTCGAGGAGGCGTTCGCGCAGGTGTTTTATCCGAGGCGCGTCACGGGGCGGGACAGCTTCATCACACTCGGCGGCGACTCCCTGCGTTTCGTCGAGCTCTCGCTGGAGCTCGATCGGCTGATGGCGGCGGTCCCCCAGGGGTGGGAAAACATGCCCGTCGATGCTCTTTCGGCGGGTTTAGGGAAAACGTCGACGCGGAAACCCATGATGCGATCGGTCGGCATCGACATTTTGCTTCGGACCCTGGCAATCCTTCTAGTCGTCGTCCATCACGAAACGTTATGGCCGATACCGGGCGGCTCAAGCGTGATGATGTTGCTTGTCGGATACAGTCTGGCGCGGTTTCAGTCACAGGCTCTGTTTGCCGGTCGCTGGGAAGCGCTGGTTCACCCGCTGCTGCAGGTTCTGGTGCCATATTTCGCTGTTGTCGCAGCCTACGCGCTTGCCTGGGGGGAAATTCCCTGGGCGTCCGTGACGCTCACCGGCAATTTCGGATATGCCGATCCGGTACGACACACCATGATCCCTTATCTTTATTGGTTCGTGGAGGCCTATGTTCAGACGATCGCCGTCGTCGCCGCCCCCTTTTTCCTGCCGCGCTTTCGGCGCTGGGCGCGGACATATCCCTTTGAAGCGGGGCTGGTTTTCCTGGCCTTCGGGGTACTGGCGCGATTTGCGATTCCTCCGCTGATCGACATCGGAAACCGGCAGATATTCACACTGCCGTGGGTATTTCATGGCGCTATGTTCGGCTGGTGCGCTGCCTTTGCCGACACGGCCTTAAAGCGGGCAATCCTCCTGTCGATTGGGGCGCTCGTTATCGGCTACCTCGGGTTTGTCGAAAGCGTATGGATCGGGACCGCGATCAAGTATGCGACGCTGTTCACCGCGCTGGCGGCCTTGCTGTTTGTGCCAAGGATAAGGCTTCCAAAAAGGTTGGCGGCGCTTGTCCTGACGATTTCGGCGGCGAGCTTCCCGATTTACCTCTTTCACCGTTTGGTGCCCGAGGTGCTGATGCTGCCCATCGTCGGGCACCTGCCGCCGGCGCTCAGTCAAATCCTGTCCATTGCCGGGGGCATCGCAATCGGGTTGTTGATGCGATCGGTACAGCAGGGCAGTTTGCGATTTCTCTCGGCAAGGTCGAAGAATTTCACATCGTTACAGGAGGATCGCTCCTCGTATGGGGAAAAATTGGAATTCCAGCGCTGATCCGCCGGTTTAAAATCTCCGCGGATGACGAACTGGAACAACCATGCCCTCCCCGCGGGGAGGACATGCGGCCGGGCAGGGGACTTCGGCCGTTACGCCGCCTCGCGCACCAGCGCCTGCGCCATGCAGTGGATGCCGCCGCCGGTCTTGGAGATTTCGCTCATGTCGATGGCGGCGACTTCGAAGCCGCGGGCGCGGAGTTTTTCGATCAGGGTTTTTGACGACGTGGGCGCAATCACCCGATCCTTGCCGAGCGACATGAAATTGCAGCCGAGCGCCATCGTGTCCTGGAAGGGCACGTCGATGATCTCGTGACCCTTGGCTTTCAGCCAGTCGACGATGCCCGGCTCGGTGCAGGCGAGACACACGGCCGTCAGTTTCGGGGCGATCGGCACGACCATCAGGTCGATATGGACGTAATACTCGTCGATGAAGGCAAGCCGGGTTTCCCAGCCCTCCTTCTTGAACCAGTCCTCGACCTGCCGGGCGCCTTCCTCCTGGGTGCGGGCGCCGCCGCAGCCGATCAGGACGACGCCATCCTCGATGACGTTGAAATCGCCACCTTCGAAGGTGCCGGCCGTGACCATGTCGTAGATGGGAATGCCGAGCTTTTCATAGGTGCGGATGGCGGCATAATTTTCGCCGCGCCGCCACCAGTTGGCCATGGCGGTGATGATGGCGCCATAGGGCGTCATGACGCTGGAATCGCGGGAATAGACCTGCATCGGCAGTTCCGGCGTCGGCTCGTGCCAGTGGATCTTGACGCCGAAATGCTCGTAGGCCGAGACCAGTTCCTTATGCTGCGATTGCGCCACCTGGATATTGCAGGGTGCCTCACGCAGGTGCTTGCGCGATAGCGAGCTGGTGGAGAGGTGCCTGAGATGCGCCGGCGAGCCGAGCAGCACGTCGGTCAGCGGATCGGTCTCGTTCTTGAAGCCCCAGCGGGTAAGCGGCGCGGTGCCGCCCTTCGGGTTGCGGCGCTGAAGCGAAAAGGGCTCGTTAAACTGCATGATCATGCCTCCGGGGTTGAGGGTTTGGGGATCCACCAGTCGCGGCCGCGGGCGGTGGTCACATATTCGGGCCAGCGGAAATGGATGGGCGGTGTGTAGTCGCAAAGCGGCGGTAACCATTTGGAGCCGCCAATGCCACCGCCGGTACGCTCGTTGAATTCGGTTTTGACGGCGGTGCGAATTGTTTCGTCTTCCAACAGCCGGAGGGCGGATATGGCGATGGTCCTGGCGGCGCAGAGCACGGTCGGGTCGATGGTGGCCGGGATGCCGCCGAGCGCATTGGCGACCCAGACCGGATAGGTATAGCCGGCGGGGGCTTTCAGCGCCGGGCGAGCGATGTAGAAACGGGCCGTCGGGGCGTGCCAGCTCATATCGGTGTAATCGTCGGAGGTGGAATTCAGCTGCGAGGGTGCGAGATCGCGGCGCAGGATGGCTTCGGCGTCTTGCGGGGAGATCAGCGTTTCCATCGCCTCGATGAACGGCTCATCCATCGCCGCCACGCCGAGATTGGTCTGGATTTCGCGGGCGACAGTCTTTGCGTCCTCATCCCAGCGCGGCGGGCCGACGGTTTGCAGCGCGTCCCAGACGAGGTTTGCCATCGCGTGGTTGGCAAGGCCGGGACGGGACTTCGACACCCAGTGGCGCTCGGTGCGGCAGCCGGTCATGGTGGCTGCGGCAGTGGCGTTGCGGTCAAGAACCGAGGTCACCTGTTCGGCCATGGCGATGGCCGGCACGCGGATCATGTACTGGATTTCTGCAAGACCCGCCGGGAGATTGTCAGCGGTCGCCTGTCCGGCGGTCAGGATCGCCTCGCTGATCGACCAGCCGCCCTGGTGGGTGAGCATGGAGTCCCGCAACGCTTTCGAGGCCATGTACATGGTCATCAACGCATCGTTGGCGCCCGGCGCGCGCACGGCCGAGTGCGATTGCGGGATCGGCGCGCCGTCGCTGCGGCCCCAGGCTTCCGGCTGGTCGCAGATGAAGCGGTAGATCATCGAATAGGCCGCGCCGCAGTGGGTGTCCCAGCGCACGGTGTTGCACATCGGCAGCATGTAGAACGGATGGAACGAGAACATGCCGGCGAGACCATCATAGTAGCCTTTGGCGGCATGGATCGGCTTGGAGCCACGCACTTTTTCAGCCGGTTCGCCGGTGAAGCGCAACGTGCCCCTGATGCCGTGCCGTTCCATCGCCGCCTTGGTGGCGAGCAGGCCACCGAGCGAGCCGACGCCAAGCGCCGAATGCGGATCGGTATGGCCGCCGGCCTCGTAGCTCAAGCGGTCACGCGGCTGTCTGCGCGTCGTTGGAGCCTGGCAGTTTCCGGGCACGGCGTCGTATTCTGCGTACATGCCGATCACCGGGCCGGGGCCGTTGCTCCATTCGGCGCAAAACGCCGTCGGCATGCCGGCGGAGCCTTCCTCGACCGAAAAGCCCTGTTTGCGCAGGAGATCGACATACCAGGCGGCGGATTCGTATTCGCGCCATGCGGTTTCGCCAAACGAGAAGATCCGGGCCGTCCAGTCCGACAGGCCGGCCCGGATGGTCTCGACATAGGTCAAAGCAGATGACTGGGCTGCGGATATCGGCACGAGGGCTTCGTTTCGCTGGAGAGATCGGCTGGGTTGCTGCGGTCAGTTAAGCGCCGATCGGTTTTTTGAAAAAGTGAAATGTTTTCCCGCCTTCGACAAATTAAGTTCGCCAATGCTCAAAATCCGGACTAGCTTTTCGGCCAGATCAGGAGAGCGCCCATGCAGAGAATTCCATCGACACAGGCTTTGCGCGCGCTGGAAAGCTTCGCCCGGCACGGCACGGTGTGGAAAGCGGCCGACGAGCTCAACCTGACACGTAGCGCCATCAGTCATCAGTTGCGGCTTTTGGAGCGGGAGCTCGGGTTCCAGATCTTCAATCGCGTCGGAACACGGATCGAACTGACGGAGCAGGGGCTGGGTTATGCCGCAGATATCCGTCAGGCGCTCAATGCCATTGCCGGGTCCGCTTCGCGCCATGCCAGCCGCGGCGTCAGCGGCTCGATCACGGTCAGCTGCCCGCCGGGTTTCGCCTCGAACTGGCTGTGCAACTATATCTCGCACTTCCGCGAGGCCTATCCGGATGTGCGGATTTCCATCGTCACGCCGCGGCGGCTCGACGATATCAGCAATCCCGACGTCGATGTCTTCATCGCGTTCGGCACGGGAAACTGGCCGTCGATGCAGGTGGAACTGATCGTCGAAGTGGAGTTTGCGCCGCTCTGCAGCCCGGCCTTGCTCAACAAGATCGGCGGTCTCAACGGACCGAACGACATCAAGAAGATGTGTCTGCTGCACCTCACCGACTACGAGGACTGGGAGACCTGGCTGGCGCTGGCGGGGGTCGACCAGAGTTATGCCTCGACCGGGATTATTTTCTCCGACATGAACCTGGTCTTTGCTGCGACCCTCTCCGGACAGGGCGTGGCCGTCGGCGATCGCTTCACCTGCCGGCACGCGATGAACAGCGGGCAACTGGTGCAGCCGTTCGATATCAGCATCAATTCCAGCCGCTCCTACTATCTGGTGACGTCGGAGGCCAAGGCCGACAATCAGGCCGTTGTGGCATTCAGTTCGTGGCTGCGCTCGGAGATGCTTAATAATGACGCAGACGCCTGAGCATTCGCCCATTCGGCAGGCGATGCTTGGCAAATTTTATTTGTCCAAGCGGGGAAAAGATTTCGTTTGTTCTGTTGCTAAAACGCCCCTACGATTTCCGGGTTGAAAAGGGAGCGTCGATGCACAGCGGACACGAGGCGGCCGAAATCACAGCGCGCGGAATTGGCAAGGCCTATGGTGATTTCCATGCCTTGCGCGACATTTCGCTGACGATCGGCTCGGGCGAATTCCTGACACTTCTGGGGCCATCGGGATCCGGAAAAAGCACCTTCCTGATGATCCTTGCGGGGTTCGAGACGCCGACCACCGGCAGTCTGATGAAAAACGGCGCCGACATCACCACCGTCCCGGCCGAGAAGCGCGCCTTCGGCATGGTCTTCCAGGGCTATGCGCTGTTTCCGCATATGACGGTCGAGCAGAATATCGCCTTTCCGCTGCAGGTTCAGGGGCGCCCGGACAACGATATCAAACGCAGCGTCAATACGATCATCGATCGTGTCGGTTTGCGCGGGCATGAAAAGAAGCGGCCGGCCGGTCTCTCGGGCGGGCAGCAGCAACGCGTTGCACTGGCGCGCGCACTGGTGTTCGAGCCCTCCGTGCTGCTGCTCGACGAGCCGTTTTCGGCGCTCGACAAGAACCTGCGATCCTCGATGCAGGAGGAGGTTCGCAGGCTGCATCAGGAGACCGGAACGACCTTCGTTTTCGTGACGCATGACCAGTCCGAGGCGCTGGCGCTTTCGACCCGCATCGGCATCTTCAATCAGGGACAATTGCAGCAGATCGGCACGCCGAAGGATGTTTACGAGCGGCCGGCCAACCGGTTCGTCGCGGAATTCCTGGGCGATGTGAATTTCCTGTCGCTTTCCGGCGTCAAGGCAACGGCAGATGGTGCCGAGGGGATTTTCGAAGGGCATCCGATGCGCATCTCAGCGCCGGGCCAGACCGTCAGCGAGCATTTCGCCATCCGGCCCGAGCATATGGTGATGTTCGAGCAGGCGCCTGCCGAGGGCAACATGCTGAAGGCGGAAATCGGCGAAGTCACCTATCTCGGCGCGGAAACGCGCTTTGGCCTGAAGACGGCTGGCGGCATCGGGCTGGTGCTGCAGATGCCGACGCGCGAGGTGAAGAGCGCTTTCCAGCCGGGGCGTCAGGTCTGGGCCGGATGGCCGGCCAACCAGGGTTTCTTTCTGTAAGTGCGTAAACGAGCGACGCCGATAAAGGCGCGCCGCAAAAACCAGAGGAGAACGGCATGAGCGAAATAGTGGCAACAGGCGGCATGTCCCGCCGCAGATTCACCCAGCTGGCGGCACTGTTGCTGTCGGCAAGCCCGATCGCGCTTGGCGCGACGCGCGGCTGGGCTGCGGAAGGCGAGCTCGTCTTCGTCAACTGGGGTGGCGATGCGGGTCCGGCCTATGACAAGGCCTACGGCGCACCCTTCAAGGAAGAGGCTGGCATTACCGTCAAGCAGGATGGCTCCGGCCCGACGGAAGGTGCGGTCGCAGCGCAGTTCGAAAGCGGCAAGCCCGCCTGGGATATCGTCGACATCGATCCCTTCTCGGCGCAGGCGCTCGGCAAGAAGGGCATGATGGAGCCGATCGACTATGCCGTCGTCGACAAGAAGAAAATGCGTGAGGGCTTTGGCTGGGAATTTGCCGCTTCGACCTATTTCTTCTCCTATATCATCGCCTATGACGCCTCGAAATTCGGCGACAAGGTGCCGACCGGCATGGCCGACTTCTTCGACGTCGAGAAATTCCCCGGCAAGCGCTCGCTCTACAAATGGGGTGCCGGCATGTGGGAGGCAGCCCTTCTGGCCGATGGTGTCGAGCCGGCAAAACTCTATCCGCTCGACCTCGACCGCGCCCACAAGAAGATCGCGGCCTTCAAGGACAATGTCGTCTCCTACTGGGGCGGCGGCGCCGAAAGCCAGTCGGTCCTCCTGAACGGCGAGGCCTCGATGGCGCTGATCTGGTCGACCCGCGCCGGGCTGATCGAGAAGGATTCCGGCGGCTCGATCAAGTTCGTCTGGGACCAGGGCCTGATTTCGCCCGGCGCCATGGGCGTGATCAAGGGCAATCCGGGCGGCAAGGACAATGCGATGAAGTTCATTGCCTCGGCGCAGGACCCGAAGAAGCAGGTGATCATGTTCGAGATGCTCGGCCAAGGCCCGGCCAACCCGGCCGCCGATGCGCTGCTGTCGCCGGAACAGGCCAAGCTCAACCCGGTCGATCCGGCCAATATGTCAAAGCAGATTCCACTGGATATGGCCTGGTACGAGACCAATTACGGTCCGGCGCTGGACGAATATACGAAGATCATTTCGGCGTAAGCCGGCTCGCTCAACGGAGGTGGCGTGGATCCTCGGGTCAAGCCCGAGGATGACCCCGTGGTTGATGTCGGTTCGGAGGCCGATGGGACACGCGGGGTGTGGCACGCGGGGGCCGACCCCGTCCTCCGTCATCCTCGGGCTTGACCGTCCTCCGTCATCCTCGGGCTTGACCCGAGGATCCAAACCACGGGCGCCCCGGACCGGACGAAGGCCCGGGCTTCCAGCTGAAACAGAAAGGAGAGCCGCCGTGAAATCCGATATGCTGAAACCGGTACTCCTGCTTGGACCTCTCGTACTGTTTCTCGGCCTTGCCTATCTTGTTCCCTTTCTCGGCGTCATGCAGTGGAGTGTCACGCTGCCGGAACCCGGGCTTGGGCAGTATGGCAGGGCGGTAAGCGATCCGCTGATCCAGTCGGTGTTTTTCCGAACCTTCCGCATCTGCCTGATCGTCACCGTCTCAGCGGTCGCGGCGGCTTACGCGATTGCCTATGTCTGGGTGCGCGGCACGCCGATGCAAAGGCTGGTGACGGAGCTCTGCATTCTCATTCCCTTCTGGATATCGGTGCTGACCCGCGCCTTTGGCTGGGTGGCGCTTCTGTCCAATCGCGGGCTGATCAATACCTGGCTGCAATCGGCAGGCATCATTTCCGAGCCGCTGACGATGGTGCGCAACGAATTCGGCGTCGTGCTCGGCATGATGCATTTTCTTATTCCGTTTGCCGTTTTCCCGATCGCATCCGCCATGCGCAGCCTCGACGAGCGGGTATTCCTGGCGGCGCGGGGCATGGGCGCGTCGCGGCTTCGGATTTTCTGGTCGATCTTCGTGCCGATGACGATGCCGGGGATTCTGGGGGCCGGGCTGATGGTCTTCGTCTTCGCGCTCGGCTTCTTCATCACGCCGGCCATTTTGGGCGGCGGCCGCAGCGTCATGATCGCGGAACTCATCTATCTGCGCATCTTCCAGAGCCCGGACTGGGGGCTGGGCGCTGCCGTCAGCGTCATCCTCATGGTCTTTGTCGCGTTGCTTCTGGTGCTGATGCTGCGCTTCGTGCGGCCAAACAAGATGCTGGGTTGAGCCGATGTCGATGAAACCCACGCCGATTGCCGTCATCCTCGCCTTTGCGGTGGCGCTGTTCCTGCTTTTGCCGCTGATCGCAGTCGTGCCGGTATCGTTCACCCCGGCACGGTTCCTGTCGATGCCGGCGGGTGTCTGGTCGCTGCGGCACTATCAGGCGCTTATCGACAATCCGGCCTGGCTGCAGAGCATCTGGCTCAGCCTGCGCATCGGGATATTAAGTTCGGTGATCGCGACGCTCCTGGCGCTGGCCTTCAGCCTCGGCATCTGGATGTTCCGGCCGTGGTTTGGCAGCATCTTGTTCGGTTTCGTGCTTTTGCCGATGGTGGCGCCGCCGGTCGTCTCAGCAATCACGCTGTATTTCTTCCTGACGACGCTTTCGAAGGTCAACGATATCGTCGCCTATGACACATGGATTGGTGTCGCCATTGCCCATGCCGTGATGATTGCCCCTTTCGCGGTGGTGATGGTGACAGTCGCGCTGGCGCAGGTGGACCGGCGGATCGATCTGGCGGCCCGCGGTTTCGGCGCGACCGTCAGCCAAAGGATCTTCAAGGTCATTTTGCCGAACATCAAGTTCGGCGTGCTCACCGCCTTCTTCCTGTCCTTCGTGCTTTCCTGGGAAGAAATCGGTGTGACCTTGTTCATCACCAGCGTCGATGCGGTGACGCTGCCGCGAATGATGTGGATGGGGCTGCGCGACAATATCGATCCGGCAATCGCGGCGATCTCGGTGATCCTGATCGGCATTGTCATTGCGGTCATCCTCGTAAAGACCGCCGTCACCTTCAAACTATCGCGAAAAACCTGACAATCTTCCGGTGCGGGGCCTGCTGGCGCGCGGATTATACAGATGTATAACAACAAGAAACGAAAACGAGAGGACACCCCCGTGATCAGCACCGGTATGTATCTGACGAAACTGCTCACATCCTATGGCGTCGACACCGTCTTCGGTATTCCCGGCGTCCATACGGTCGAGCTCTATCGCGGTCTGGCTGGCAGCGATATCCGCCATGTGACGCCGCGCCACGAGCAGGGGGCGGGGTTCATGGCCGACGGCTACGCGCGCGCCACCGGCAAGCCGGGCGTCTGCCTCATCATCACCGGACCTGGCATGACCAATATCGTCACGGCGATGGGCCAGGCCTATGGCGACAGCATTCCGATGCTGGTGATCTCGACCGTCAATGCACATGGCCGCATGGGATCGGGCGAAGGCTGGCTGCATGAACTGCCCAACCAGCAGGCGCTGGTGAGCGGCGTGTCGGCCTTCAGCTGCACCGTCAACCGGCCGGAGGACTTGGCGCCGGCCTTGGCGCGGGCGTTCGCCATCTTCGACAGCGCCCGGCCGCGGCCGGTGCATATCGAGCTGCCGATCAACGTCATGCTGGCATCGGCGGATCATCTGGCGGTTCCCGAAAAACCTGCCCGTCTGACGCGGCCCGCCGGAGATCCAGACGCATTGAAGGCGGCGGCGGCGCTGCTCGATGCGGCCAAGATGCCGGTGATCCTTGCCGGCGGCGGCGCGATCGGTGCGGCTTCGCAGATCCGGGCGCTGGCAGAAAGACTCGACGCACCTGTCGTGATGACCACCAACGGGCGGGGCATTTTGCCGCCGGGACACACGCTGGCCGTCAATCTTTCCGCCAGCATCAAGGCGACGCGGTCGCTGATCGAGGCTGCCGACGTCGTGCTGGGGATCGGCACGGAACTCGGGCCGACCGACTACGACTTTTATGAGGACGGGTTCTTTTCCATTCCCGGTACCTTCATCCGCGTCGATATCGATCCGGCTCAGCTGGTGCGGACGCGCCCGCCGGAGATCGGCATCGTCGGCGATGCGGCGCGTTGCGCGGCCAGCCTGCTAAACGCGGTGTCAACGGCTTCACGGGACGGTGCGGTGCGGGCGGCGGAAGTCGAAACGCTCGTGCACCGGGACGTGTCATCCGCCATGCTGGACGATCTCATCATCCTCGAAACAATCCGCGATACGCTGCCGGACGTGCTGATTGCCGGGGATTCGACACAACTCGTCTATGCCGGCAACACGGCCTATGAGGCGGCGTCACCCGGCTCCTATTTCAACTCGGCGACCGGCTACGGCACGCTCGGCTACGGGCTGCCGGCCGGTATCGGTGCCAAGGTGGGCCGGCCGGAACGTCCGGTGGTGGTGCTGGCCGGCGACGGAGGCGTGCAGTTTTCTCT
The DNA here is from genome assembly GCF_025847205.1 of Pararhizobium sp. YC-54. GTDB lineage: Bacteria > Pseudomonadota > Alphaproteobacteria > Rhizobiales > Rhizobiaceae > Pararhizobium. The sequence continues at coordinate 181,570 of NZ_JAOYTH010000010.1, forward strand.
GGCCGAGCTTGCCTCGGCGATGGAGGCGAAGGCGCCGGTGATCCTGATGCTGCACGACAATGGCGGCTATGGCGAGATCAAGTCCTACATGGTGGCCAAGAACATTCCGCCGCTTGGCGTTGATCTGCATACGCCCGATTTCATCGCCATCGGCCGGGCCTATGGCTGGCATGCCGAGCGGCTGGAAAGCTATGACGGGCTGAAGCCGGCACTGGAGGCGGCGCAGGCACGCAGCCTGCCGACGATGCTGGTCTTCGGCGACGATGTTCGTGCGCAGGCGGCAGGCGGGAAACGGTGATCAGTCCGCCGGTTGCGACCGGACGAACGACATGACGGCATAGCCGCCGGTCATCAGCAGGACAATCGCAAGGACATAGATATCCGCGGTCATGGCAAGCCCCACGGCACGCGACAGGAAACCGGCGCAGATGGCGGGAATGCTGAAGGCGAGATAGCTCTGGATGTAGTAGGCTGAGAGCAGACCGGCGCGTTCCTCCGGCTTGGCAAGCGGCATGATCGTGCTGACGGCACCGAGAAAGCAGGAGCCAAAGCCGACGCCCGTTATGATCGTGCCGGAAAACAGGAGTGCAACCAGACCGGAATGCGTGCCGGCTGTGACGATCAGCAGGCCGGTCACCATGGAAAAGACGCCAAGTGTCAGGTTGCTGCTGGCCGGCTTCTGCCGTCGCAGGAAGACCGCAAGCGCGCCGCTCACGGTCAGCGCTGCTACCGTCAGGCCGCCGATTATCGGTGAATGGCTGCCTGTTGCAGCGCCGACGACCGAGGGCATCAGCGAGAGGTAGAAGCCGCCGAGCGACCAGCCCGCGATGTTGATCGGCGTGATTGTTATCAGCGAGGGGCGGACTTGCGGCGGAACGCCGACATGCGGCCGCAGCGATGCAAGCGCTCCGGCTTTTGTCTCGGCGGTTTCGGGAACGCTCCAGATGAAAGCGGACTGCAAGAGCAGGGCGGCGAATAGGACGAGGTAGACGAGACGCATCGGATCGGGTGCGAACTGAACCAATGCACCGGCGCCCAAGGCACCCGCCGCCATGCCGAGGAGTGGCGAAATGCTGTTGACGATCGGACCTGTCGTCTTGTTGACGTCGACAAGTGCGGCGCCGACGGCGCCGCTGGCGGCACCTGTGGCAATGCCCTGGACGACGCGGGCGGCGACGAGCCACGAGGGGCTGTCGGCCAGTATGAACAGCAGCATGGCTGCAGCCTGCAGAAGGATAGCGACGAAAATGACGGGGCGGCGGCCGATATGATCGGACAGCGAGCCGACGATCAGAAGCGTCGTCAGCAGGCTGAACGCATAGACGCTGAAGATGAAAGTCAGGAGGATGGGCGAGAAGTTCCAGCTCTCCTGATAGAGATGATAGAGTGGCGTCGGTGCTGCGGATGCAGCGAGGAACGTGATCAGGGTCGTCGCGTGAAAGCTCAGAGCCCAGCGCCGCTTGGCGGGTGAAAGGCCGCCGGAAAGATGTTCACTTTTGCTCGACATCGCGCTATGGTCCTAAAGGCTAAAATGTTGCGTTAGCTTTTGTAGCGCGAAATTCAACTAAAAGCAAATTATTTGCTTTAGTGACTTTGCGATGGGCGGAAAGCGAATACGGGTTCGATGAACATACGGGAAAATATCAGGCCGGGTGGGCGTAGCGCCAGGGTACAGGCGTCAGTGCACAAGGCGGTGCGCGACCTCTTGTCGAAGATGGACCGCAACGACGTGACCATTCCGCTGATTGCGACCGAGGCCGGCGTTACACCCTCGACCATCTACCGGCGCTGGGGCGACCTGCAAGAACTGCTGGCCGACGTGGCGGTCGAGCGCCTGCGTCCGGATGCGCCGCCGAAGGATACCGGGTCGGCGCGCACGGACCTCGAGCAATGGGCCGAGCAATATGCCGACGAAATGGCCTCCGGGCCGGGCCGGGCGATGATCCGCGACGTTCTCTCCAGCGTTGGTGCGGACACACGCAACGCCGGAAAATGCTGCGGCTACACTCGCGAACAATTGCAGGTGATCGCTGACCGCGCGCGCGACCGCGGCGAGGTGTTTCCCGATGTGGAAGCCGTGATCGACGAGGTTGTTGCGCCGATCATGTACAGAATCCTTTTCGACCAGGCTCCGCCGACCTCCGCGAAGGTCCTGTCATTGGTCGAGCGCATGCTGCCGGCGCGGCGCGCGACTTGAATGCGCTGCCTCTGGATTGACGGAATCGGTAAGACACTGCTGCTAATGCTGAGTTTCAAAAGGCGAAATCGGATCGTCCGGTGAAATCAGGAGCGTCGATGCTGCAGGTTGAGGTCCAGCGAGAGACGACACTGCGCGAGGCGCTGACGATTGCGCGCATCGTCAAGGTCAATCATGCCGGCGAATTCGGTGCGATCCGGATCTACTCGGCGCAGGTTCTCGTCGCCCGCAGGCTCTGGCCGGATTGCGTCCCGGCGCTATCGGAAATGCTTGCGGACGAACGGCGGCATTGCACACTCTTTCGCGGCGCTATGTCCGCCCGGAAATCGCGGCCTTGCCGCGTCATGCAGTTCTGGAGTTACGGCGGCTGGATGCTCGGATTTCTGACGGCGCTGCTTGGTCGGCAGGGCATATGGGCCTGCACGGCAGCTGTCGAAGCCGTAGTGCATCGCCATCTCGATGATCAATTGCATTTTCTGAAAGAGCGCGATCCGGAGTTGGCCGGTATCATCCTTTCCATTCGCGACGAGGAGATCGCACATCTGCGGCATGCGGAAGAGCGGCTCGTCTCGCGAAATGTTGCTTCCCGCTCGCTGAGGGCTGTCATTTCCATGGCGACGGATTGCCTGATCTGGTTATCGACCTGGGGAGACTCGACCCGGATGGCACGCGCGCTGAAGAGAGAAGCCGCCAGGCTGGCGGACGATATGCATGCGTCCAGCCGCTGATGTCCGATTTTTGGCGGTGAAGCACTCGGTTCTTGAAGTCGATCGCGTAAAGTAATACCTTCATGGAAATATTCCTTACCGAGGTGCGAGATGAGCGCGACAGTGACGACGAAAGGCCAGGTGACCATTCCAAAGCCGGTGCGGGACTTTCTCGGCATCGTCCCGGGGACGCGGGTGGATTTTCAGCGTGCAGCGGACGGCACCGTGGTTTTGACGCGGGCGGATGAGAAACGGCCTGTCAGCCGCTTCAGCAAGCTGCGCGGCCATGCCGGAAAAGGATTGAGCACCGATGCCATCATGGCGCTGACGCGCGATGACGAGTGACGCTGGTCGATACCAACGTGCTGCTTGACGTGGTGACGGACGACCCGGCCTTTGCGGACTGGTCGATCGAACAACTGGAAGCGGCGGCATTGCGCGGGCCGCTTCTGATCAATGATGTCGTCTATGCCGAACTTGCGGTGCGCTACGAGCGGATCGAGCGGCTGGACGCGTTTCTCGCCGAGGCCGGGATCGAGATTGCCATGATGCCGCGACCGGCACTTTTTCTGGCTGGCAAGGTGTTCCAGAAGTATCGCAAGGCAGGCGGCTCGCGCACCGGCGTTTTGCCGGACTTCTTCATCGGTGCGCATGCTGCCGTCGCCCGGCTGGACCTGTTGACGCGGGATACAGCGCGATACCGGACGTATTTTCCGACGGTGACGTTGATCACGCCGGACCGGTAGACTGGCTGACCGTTGGGGCTAAAACTTTCCTCCGTCATGGCCTTGTCCCGGGATCCAGCCACGGCGCGTCTGCGCCGTGAAAAGAGTCTTTTGCGTTCAAGGACTTGAACGCACTGGATCCCCGCCACAAGGGCGAGGATGACGGGAGGGAGGGGGGCGCTAAACCGCACAAAAATCTGTTTGAAAGGGTGAAGCCTGTAAAATCCAGCTCAGCCTCCAGTCGCAGACCCGGCAATGTCTGCCCACCCGTCGCTCCTCAAATCATGCCGGATTCCGGTGGGATGGGCTTTTCCTTTGGCTTGTAGCCGACCGATCTCAGTGCGACGTAGAACACCGGGGTCAGGAACAGGCCGAGGAACGTCACGCCGAGCATGCCGGAGAAGACGGCGGTGCCGAGCGACTGGCGCATTTCAGCACCGGGGCCTGTGGCGATCATCAGCGGCACGACGCCGAGGATGAAGGCGAAGGCGGTCATCAGGATCGGCCGCAGGCGAAGACGGCTGGCCTCGATGGCGGCTTTGACCGGGTTCATTCCGTCGTCCTGCGCCTGGCGGGCGAATTCGACGATCAGGATGGCGTTCTTCGCCGCCAGGCCGATGAGGACGATCAGACCGATCTGGGTCAGGATGTTGTTGTCCTGTCCCCTCAGATGAACGCCGATTAGAGCCGCAAGCACGGCCATCGGCACGACGAGGATGATCGCCAGCGGCAGGATCCAGCTTTCATACTGGGCCGATAGCGCCAGGAAGACGAAGATCACCGAAAGGGCGAAAATGAAGAGCGCCGTGTTGCCGGTGTTGCGCTCCTGGAAGGCAAGGTCCGTCCACTCGAAGCCTGTGCCCGGCGGCAGAATCTGTGCGGCCAAGGCCTCCATCTTGTCGAGGGCTGTGCCGGTCGAGACGCCGGGGGCAGGATTGCCCTGCAGGGGCACGGACACATACATGTTGTAGCGTTGGACAAGTGCCGGGCCAGTCGTATCACGGATATCGACGAGGGTGCCGAGCGGAACCAGTGCGCCGGTGGCGGAACGGACCTTCAGGTCGAGAATGTCCTCCCGCTCCAGCCGGTACTGCTGGTCTGCCTGCGCCCGCACCTGGTAGACGCGGCCAAACGCGTTGAAGTCGTTGACGTAGGAGGTGCCGAGGTTGATCGACAGCGTTTCGAAGATGCTGGGGATCGGCACGCTCAGTGCCCGCGCCTTGTCGCGGTCGATCGCCAGGAAGTATTGCGGGCTGGAGGCCGAGAAGGTGGTGAAGACGCCAGTCAGGCCTTCCGTCTGGTTGGCGGCACCCATCATCTGATAGGCGAGGCCCAAAGCCCGGCGCATGTCGGAGCTTTCGCGATCGACGATCTGCATCTTGAAGCCGCCGGAATTGCCGATGCCGCGGATCGATGGCGGCGGCACGGCGATGATGAAGGCTTCCTGGATGCTCTGCATCGTGCCGAAGAGCTGGCCGATGATCTGGTCGGCGCTCTGCCCGTGCTTCAGGCGCTCCTCAAAGGACGCGAAGGGTGTGAAGATGACGCCGGAATTCGAAGCATTGGTGAAGGTCGCACCGTTGAAACCGGCAAAGGCGACGGCATCCTTGACGCCGGGCACCTTGCGGATGATTTCGGTTGCCTTCTGGATGACCGCATCGGTACGGGCAAGAGAGGCGCCGTCGGGCAGTTGCACGACGACGATCGCATAGCCCTGGTCCATCGTCGGCACGAAACCGCGCGGCACGATCTGCGCCATGTACCAGGTGCCCGCCAGCAATCCGAAAAAGACGATCAGGCTGGCGCCAAGTGCTGCCTTCGTCGAGACGAGGTGATGGACGGCCCAGGAATATCCATGGGTCATGCGGTCGAAACCGGAGTTGAAGCCGTTGGCAAGGCCCCTGGCGGCACGCGTGAACGGGTTACGGCTTTCGTGGTGTTCCTGGTGCGGGCGCAGGATCAGGGCTGCCAGCGCCGGCGAAAGCGTGAGCGAGTTCAACGCGGAAATCGCCGTCGCCACCGAGATCGTCACGGCGAACTGCAGGTAGAACTGCCCCGATATGCCGGGAATAAAGGCGGTCGGTACAAACACGGCGATCAGCACCAGCGAGATGGCGATGACGGCGGTGCCGACCTCATCCATCGTCATATGCGCCGCCTGTTTGGGCGTCATGCCCTTGGCCAGGTTTCGCTCGACATTCTCCACCACGACGATCGCATCATCCACCACGATGCCGATTGCCAGCACCAGCCCGAACAGCGTCAGCATGTTGAGCGAGAAACCGAAGGCGAGCAGCAGCGCGAAGGTGCCGATCAGCGATACCGGAATGGCGATGATCGGGATCAGCGCGGTGCGCCAGGATTGCAGGAAGACAAGCACGACGATGGCAACCAGAATGGCCGCCTCGAGGATGGTCTTGTAGACCTCGTTGATCGATTCGGCGATGAATTCCGTCGGATTATAGACGATGGTGTATTCGAGGCCGGGCGGGAAATCCTTCTTCAGGGTTTCCATGGTCGCCTTGATCTGCTCTGCAGCGTCAAGCGCATTGGTGCCCGGCCGCGAGAAGATGCCCATGGCGACCGCGGCTTTGCCGTTCAGATAGCTGTTGGTCACGTAATCCTTGGCACCGAGTTCGATGCGGGCGACGTCCTGCAATTGCACCAGGCGGCCGCTTGCCGTCGCCTTGACGATGACATAACGGAACTGCCGGGCATCGCTGAAGCGGCCTTCGGTGGTCACGGTATACTGGAAGGCGTTGGTGCCGGCGTTCGGCGGTCCGCCGATCGAGCCGCCGGAGACCTGGACGTTCTGGTCGCGCAGCGATTGCACCACATCGCCCGACGTCATGCCGTAGGAGGCGAGCTTTTCCGGGTCGAGCCAGATTCGCAGCGCATATTCGCGCTCGCCGAACAGGATGACGTCACCGACGCCCTCAAGTCGAACCAGCTGATCGCGGGCGCGGCTGCGGGCATAGTTGGAGACATAAAGCTGGTCGTAGCGGTCGTTCGGCGAGAGAAGATGCACGACCATCATCAGATCGGGCGAGCTTTTCGCGGTCGTGATGCCGATGCGGCGGACTTCTTCCGGCAGGCGCGGCTCGGCGATCGAGACGCGGTTCTGGACAAGCACCTGCGCCTTGTCGAGATCGGTGCCGAGCTTGAAGGTGACGGTCAGCGCCATCGAACCGTCGGCGGTCGAATAGGAGGACATATAGAGCATGTCCTCGACGCCATTGATTTCCTGTTCGAGCGGGGTCGAAACCGTGTCGGCGATCGTCTCGGCATCGGCGCCGGGATAGGCGGTGCGGATGACGATGGTCGGCGGGGCGATTTCGGGATACTGCGCAACCGGCAGCTGGAAATAGGCGATGCCGCCGACGATTAAAAGCACGATCGACAGGACCGACGCGAAGATCGGCCTGTCCACGAAGAAATGGGCAAATCTCATTGGCCGTTCTCCGTCGTCGCGGCGGCCTCAGGCGGCAGGACAACAAGCTTCGGATCGACGATCACGCCGGGCCTCAGTCGCGTCAGGCCATTGACGACAAGCGTTTCATCACCCGTCAGGCCCTCGCGAATGACGCGGTAGCCATAGAGCCTCGGTCCAAGGCGGACCGGTTTGGTCGAGAAGCTGCCGTCTGCGGCAACGACATAGACGACGCGCTGGTCCTGATCGGAGCCGATGGCCTCGTCGGGGACAAGAATGCCCTTGTAGACATTGGAAGCGCTGACCTCGACGCGGCCGAACAGGCCGGGCTGCAGGACGAAATTCGGATTATCAAAGCGGGCGCGCACGCGCATCGTGCCGGTTTCCTGATCCACGCGGTTTTCAGCGAAATCAAGTTTGCCCTTGAAGGGTTTCTCGGTGCTGTCAGCGATGGTCACCAAGACCTCGAGCGACCCGCCGCCTTCCTGCAGGTTGCTGCCGTGCTCGCGGGCGACGCGGGCGTAGTTCAGCAGGCGGCGCTCGTCGACGTCGAAATAGAAGTCGATCGGATCGAGCGATACGATCGTCGTCAGCGCCGTCTGATCGGCCTGCACAAGGTTGCCGGCCGAGATCAGCCGCCGGTCGATCCGGCCACTCAGCGGGGCAAAGATGGTGGTGTATTCCATATCGAGCCTGGCGCGGGCGAGGCTCGCTTCGGCGCCGCGGACATTGGCTTGCGCCGAAAGCAGTTCGCGGCGGCGATCGTCCAGGGTGGATATCGCAAGCGTTCCCTTTTGCACCAGAGATTCGGTCCGGGTGAATTCCGCCTGCGCAAAAGTCAGTGTGGATTTCGCGACTTCCAGCGAGGAGGTGGCAACGTCGAGTGCGGTCTTGAACGGGCGCTGGTCGATGACGAAGAGCGGATCGCCCTTGTTGACCATCGCGCCATCCTTGAAATTGACCTGGTCGAGATAGCCGCCGACACGCGCGCGCAACGTCACTTCGTCGACGGCCTCGAAGCGGCCGATGAATTCGTCCTTATCAACGACATCCCGGACAACGGGTTTGGCCACGGTGACTGCGGCCTTCGGCTGTTCCTGTGCCAATGAGGCGTTTGCGCTCAGGACTGTCGAGAAAAGCAAGATTGCCGGAACAAACCGGTGTCGTATCCAGTGCCGTACCATGTGTAAGCCCCTAAAGTGCATGAAACACGTCTTCCCGCGCGCCAGCGGGGTTAATTGACGGAGTTTGAATGTGGTCGGACCTTGCCGGACTTCACGTGATGACGGGCAGTCGAGACAGGGGTTTGACCAAGCTGCGGCAGTACGAAATCTGTAAATATTTCAAGTCTGTAGGCGCTTTGCCCGTCGACGGTCCCAGCCTTGGAAGCCGTGACCATACCAAGCATGCGCTGCATTTTGTCAGGGGCAGATTACATTATTCGGATATGGTGTCACCACGGAAAAGGCGCGACCCGGCATGCGCAGGACATTTAAGTTTTTGCTGCTGTTCGCCGAGTTGAATTAGCTCCGAGAGCGGGATCTCCGCGCCCATAAAGGCGTTTGCGAAATCGGCCCGTCGCTCTCGCCGTAGAGGAAGAGGCCGGTGACCGTCGGGACGATACATAAAAAGAAGCCGGATGAACCTTGCCTTTTGGCCGCCGCTTACCCACATGCGCGGCAACTTCAGAGGCCTCCCCTCGCACATCTTCCCGCACGGCGCGTCGGCTGACGCGCTGTTCCTTAAATCGATTCCGGATCGATCGGTTATGGGCTAGACGTGTGAATGTCCGCAGGAATCAGGGAAATCGACATGAACGCCAACGATATCAGCGAGATTTCCGCCTGGTTGACGAAGCAGGGCCTGAAGGGCACGGACGAAATGGACATCGTCAACGGCTTCTGCCAGCGCGCCCGCGCAGCCGGCATGCGGCTTGATCGCGGCCTTGCGCTGATCGACACGCTGCATCCGGTGTACGAGGGCCGCGCCTTCCAATGGGACAGCAAGGAGCCGGTGAAATCGGCGATCGAATACGGGCCGACCAATGAGGGCGTTTCGGCTGAAAACTGGGAACGCTCGGCATTTTTTCATCTGCGCGAGAACAATCAGAACGAGATCCGCCGGCGCCTCGGGTTCGGTGATCCCGCTGATTTTTACATGCTGGATGTGATGCTGGCCGCCGGGCACAACGACTACGTCGCGATGATCCATAGGTTCGCGCAGGACAGTCATATCGGCGATATGGACTGCTTTTATTCGCACTGGACGACCATGCACGCGGAGGGTTTTCGCGAGGAAGACCTGGCGGCGCTTCGACAATTGGTTCCGGTGCTGGCATTGGCGATCAAGTCGGGGTCGCTCACCCGAATTTCGCGGACCATTGCCGAGGTCTATCTCGGAGAAGACGCTGCCAAACAGGTGCTCGAAGGCCGCATTTCGCGCGGCAAGGCCGAGCGGATTTCTGCAGTGCTGTGGTTCTCCGATCTGCAGAACTACACCCGCATCTCCGACAACCTGCCGCCGGACGAGATCATTCCGTTCCTCAACGACTATGCCGACGCGGTGATTTCCTCCATCCACGAAGCCGGCGGCAACGTGCTGAAGCTGATCGGCGACGGCACGCTGGCGATCTTCAAGGCCGAGGAACGCGAGGATGCCTGCGGCCGGGCGCTGCTCGCCGAACAGAATTTGCGCGCAAAGCTGAAAGGCCTGAACGAGCTGCGTCTGCTGGAGGGCCGGCCCGTCACCGAGGTCTATCTCGGGCTGCATATCGGCGATGTCTTCTACGGCAATATCGGCTCGAGCGACCGGCTGGATTTCACCGTCATCGGCCCGGCCGTCAACGAGGTCAGCCGCATCGCCTCGATGTGCCGCTTCGTCGACCGCAGCGTGATCATGTCATCGCAGTTCGTTGCCGCCGCACCACCGCCGCGCAATTCGGAAGTGGTCTCCATCGGCCGCTACGCGCTGCGCGGCGTCAAGCGCGCGCAGGAGCTGTTCACGCTGATGCCGCTGGAGACAGCGGCAGTCGAATAGGTCGGGGGACCGGCCGTTTGAGTCCGGCGGCGCCTGAGAAGACGGCGTCCGACGGATTGCTTGCGAGATCATCGGCAGCAAGCGCGGCGTCCGCTCGGTCACAGCGTGGCAAGACTATTTCGTCGCCAGGACGTGGAGCCAATCGGTTGGTTTCCGGTCGTAACCGCTTCCCGGTTGGGCTTCGATCCGCACAGCGTCCCAGGCAAGTGGAGCGTAGATTTCTCTCAGCCAGCTTTCGGAGGGATAGTTGTAATATCTGTCGAATTGGTCGCGGCCTTCACCATCGCCAGCCTTGAAACTGGCATAGAAAACCCCGCCCGCCTTGAGCGCAGCGTGTATGCGAGCGAGGATTCCAGGCAGTTCGGCTCTCGGGACATGCAGCAGGCAGGCATTGGCCCAGATCCCGTCGCAAGTGCCACGTTCATCAAGATCGCCAAACAACAGAGTGGCGACAGGAATTCCGAGACGCGTTTCCGCCGCGTGCGCAATCTCCGGGGTGCCGTCCGTCGGGCGGACGTCAAACCCTCTTGCGATCATGAATTCGCTATCCTGTCCGCCGCCGCATCCGAGTTCAAGAACGGTCGCGCCCGGCTGCAAATGCGAAAGAAAAATCTCGATCCGGTGCCGGCTCGGCTCCTGGCCTCTGGAGGTATATTTGGCCGCTTCCGCCCCGTAAAAGCGCAGGGTTTCAGGATCATGAGACATTGTTCTCTTTCAGAATTTATCATAAACCATTGTTTATATTGAAAATACTGAAAGTGATCGACAATGTCAAAACGTGCGTTGAAGGTCCTTCCTCGCGACAAGGAGGTCAGACCTTCTGTCCCGCCTCGTTGAAGAAATGCAGATTTGCCACCGGAAGCCTGACGTCGACCTCGCCATGCATGCCGAGGAAGCGGCGATCCAGTGTGAAGGCCTTGAAGGCGACCGGGCCGAGTTTCAGGTGAACGATGATACCGAAGCCGGTCGGCTCGACCAGATCGACCGTCGCCTTCATCACGTCAGGCCCTTCTGCACCGAGAACCACATGCTCCGGCCGGATGCCGAGCGTGGCGCGGCTGCCATCGGCAAGGTTGGCGGTGCCGCCGAGCGGCAGCACGATGCCGCCGGTCAATGCAAAGCTTGCGGTATCGCCGGTCGCCATGTAGCGGCCTTCGAAGAAGTTCATTCCCGGCGACCCGATGAAGCCGGCGACGAAGAGGTTGGCCGGATTGTCGTAGAGTTCGAGCGGGCTGCCGACCTGCTGGATGACGCCGCCATGCATGGCGACGATCCGGTCGGCCAAAGTCATCGCTTCGATCTGGTCATGGGTGACGTAGATCGAGGTGGCGCCGAGGTCCTGGTGCAGCTTCTTGATTTCGGCGCGCATCTGTTCGCGAAGCCGCGCATCGAGGTTGGACAGCGGTTCGTCGAACAGGAAGGCCTTCGGCTCGCGCACGATGGCGCGGCCCATGGCGACGCGCTGGCGCTGACCGCCGGAAAGGGCCTTGGGGCGGCGTTCCATCAAGGGATCGAGGCCGAGCTTGCTTGCGGCGCCAGCGACCACCGAAGCGATCTTTTCCTTGGCGGTTTTTCTGAGACGCAGGCTGTAGCTCATGTTCTTCGCCACACTCATATGCGGGTAGAGCGCATAGGACTGGAACACCATGGCGATGTCCCGGTCCTTCGGGGCAAGGTCGTTGACGCGCTTGCCGTCGATGCGGATTTCGCCCGATGTGACCGCCTCGAGACCGGCGATCATCCGCAAGAGGGTGGACTTGCCGCAACCGGAGGGACCGACGAGGACGACGAATTCGCCATCCTTGATTTCGAGGTCAACACCATGCAGCACCGGGTGGATGCCGTAGGACTTGCGGATAGCGGCGATATCGATGGATGCCATGGGATCAGCCTTTCACGGCGCCGGCCGTCAGGCCCTGCACGAGGTAACGTTGGATCAACAGGAAGAACAGGCAGGCGGGGATGAGCGCCATGACGCCCGCTGCCATCATCTGTCCGAAATCGACCGAGAATTTCGACACGAAGGACAGCAGCCCGACCGGGAAGGTCGCGGCGTCATTGCCGGAAATCAGCATCAGCGAGAACAGAAGCTCGCTCCACGCAGCGGTAAAGACAAAGCCGAGGGTGGCGGCGATGCCCGGCAGCGTCAGGGGCAGGATGATCTGGCGGAAGGCGATGAACTGGGTGGCGCCGTCGATCATCGCTGCCTCTTCGAGATCCTTCGGAATGCCGTCGAAGAAGGACTGCATCAGGAAGGTGGCGAACGGCACGTTGAAGGCGGTGTAGACGATGACGAGGCCGGTGAGGCTATTGGTGAGCCCCAGCGGCGACAGCATCTTGAAGATCGGCGCAACCAGCATCACCAGCGGGAACATCTGGGTGAGCAGCATCAAGGTGACGATCCAGTACTTGCCGCGGAAATTGAAGCGCGACATCGCGTAGCCGGCAAGCGAGGCAAGGACCGTGACGATGACGGCGGTCGAGCCGGAGACGATCAGGCTGTTCTTGAAGAAGGTCGGGAATTCGCTGTGTTTCAGGACGAATTCGAAATGCTCGAAGCTCGTCCGTGACGGCCACATCCGGATGCCCTCGGAATAGAGCAGCTTGTTGGGCGTGACCGACACTTTCAAGAGCCAATAGAGCGGGAACAGCGCGAAGGCGACATAGACAAGGATGGCCAGCCGGTGTGCGAGGACGGAGACGATGCGTTTGCTTGTCATGATCTCAATCCTTGCTCAAAAGCCATTGGCGCAGGATCACGATCAGCATGGAATAGGTGATCAGCAACGCAAGCAGCACAAGCGCGATCGCCGAGGCATAGCCGAAATCCAGCCGCTTGAAGGCCTGGGTGAAGATATAGCTGGCGACGATCTGGCTGCGGTCGGCCGGCCCGCCATTGGTCATGACGATGATCAGGTCGGCGAAATTCGAGATCCAGACGGTGCGCAGCAGAACGGTAATCGCAATGGTCGGGGCGAGGAAGGGCAGGGTGATCGAGATGAAGCGCTGCACCGGACCGGCACCATCGATGCTGGCGGCCTCATAGAGATCGCGCGGGATCGCCTGCAGGGCTGCCAGAAGCGTGATGGCGAAGAACGGGATGCCCCACCAGACATTGGCGACGATCGGCCCCCACATGGAAAGCTGCGGGTCGGAGAGGATATTGGAAGGTTCGCTCATCAGGCCGAGCGAAAAGGCCCAGTGCGGCAGCGGGCCGACAACGGGATTGAAGAGCCAAGACCAGTTGAGACCGGCGAGAAAACTCGGCACGGCCCAGGGCAGGAAGACCAGCGCCTGGACGATGGCGCGGCCATGGAACGGCTTGTCGAGCAGCAGCGCGAGGATGAGGCCGAAGACGAACTGCAGCAGGACGGACCAGCCGGTCCACCACAGCGTGTTCTTCAAGGCCCGATAGAAATTCTGGTCCTGCGACAGTGTGCGGAAGTGATCGAGCCCGATGAAGCCGCCGGAAAACGGGTTGAGCAGCTGGATATCGCGGAAGGCATAGGAGATGCCGAGCACCAGCGGCACCAGCATGACGGTGACAATCAGGATCAGCGCGGGCGCGCTATAGAGATAGGGAGCGGAGGCATCGGCAAGGCGCTTCTTCAGCGGCCGCTGGTCCCTGCGCGCGCCGCCATTGCGGGCTGCTGCATGTGAAGCCATCGTCAAAGTTTTCCAGTTGGCGGCGCGCCTCTGCGGCAGCCGGCTCTTCCGTTCAGGGAATGGGCCGCAGGCAGCCGGCGTCATGCCGCTGCCTGCGGGTAAGGGCTGACGACTTATTTGCTCGCGAGGAACTTCTGTTGAGCCTTGGTCATGTATTCAGCCCATTGCTTGGCCATTTCCTCCGGTGTGATATCGCCGAGCATGGCTTCCTGGCTGGTCTTGATCGCCATGGAATCCTTGAAGAAGGCGAATTCTTCCAGATAGGTCGGCATCACGGTCGGGATAGCGTCCTTGTCGGCCAGTTCCTCGAACCAGCCCTTGAACTGGTCCGTGGCGAAGAAGGGATCCTTCTCGGCGGACTTGAGCGCCGGCAGGGCGCCGATCTTCTTGTTCCACTCGATATTGCCTTCCGGCCCTTCGAGCGTGGCGATCAGCTTCCAGGACAGGTCCTTGTTGGCGCTGGCCGACATCATCGACCAGCCGGCAAAGCCGATGGTCGGGAAGGTCTTGCCGGACGGACCCTTCGGCATGGTGGTGACGCCGTAATCGGCCGCATCCATGCGCTCGGCGATGGCGATCAAGGCGTCGGGATCCTGGTCGAGCATCGCGCAGGTGCCGGTGTAGAAGCCGGCGACGATCTCGTTGAAGCCCCAGTTGACGCTGTCCTTCGGCGCATAGCCGTTCTTGTAGAGATCGGTCAGCCAGGTGAAGCCCTTGACCCAGCCTTCTTCGCTGAACTTCGATGTGCCGTCAGCATTGAAGTAGGTATTGTCTCCGGCCATGGTGGCACCAAACATCATCCAGCCGTTGAGGCCGCCCGGACCGCCGCGCATGCAATAGGCATATTTGCCCGGCAGCTTCTTGATTTTTTCGGCGGCGGCGACGAAGTCATCCATCGTCTTCGGCGGGCCGTCGACGCCGGCTTCGGCGAAGATTTTCTTGTTGTAGAACATGGCGCGCAGATAGAAGCCGTAAGGCAGCATATAGGCGGTGTCCTTGACGTCGCGGCCAAGCTCGAGCGCGCGATCCGTCAGTTCCGGCGTCTGGTCCCAGGTCTTGAGGTAAGGCTCGAGGCTTTCGAGCATGCCGTTATTGGCATAAAGCGACAGCCAGGTATCGGGCATTTCCATCACGTCGGGAATTTCACCGGCAGAAACCATGGTGGCGAACTTCTGGAAGGCTTCGCCCCAGGGCAGCGAGATGATCTCGACCGTCGTGCCGGGGTTGGCGGCTTCGAACTTGGCGACGATCGACTTCAGGGTTTCGGTGCGCTCGGGGCTGGTGATGACTTCCACCAGCTTCAGCTTGGTATCGGCAAGGGCGGTGCCCGCCATCAGCGTGGCGACCACGGTCGCCGCAATCAGTTTCCTCATTTTCGTTTCCCTTTTATTGTTGGTTTAAGTTGCTTGCTGTCGTGTCAGCCTGCCGAGGCGGCATTAATTGCCGCTTCGATATCGCTCCAGAGGGCCTCCGTTCCCTCCAGGCCGACATGGAGCCGTACCGACCGCGGACTGATGCCGAAGGCGACCGCGGAATTGGGTTGTGCTTTTTGCGAAAGGACGACTTCGCCCGGCACGATCAGGCTTTCATGCCCGCCCCAGCTGACACCGAGCTTGAACAGCTCAAGATGGTCGCAGAAGGTGCGGACATTGATGCCCTCCTTGAAGATGAAGGAAAACAGGCCGGACGTGCCCTTGAGGCCGGGTGCCAGCTGGTTGGCAAGGCCGGGATAACAAACGGTTTCGACCGCGTCATGCGCCTGCAACCGCTTGGCGACGGCGACTGCGGACTGCTCGTGCGCCTTCATGCGGATCGGCAATGTGCGCATGCCGCGGATCAACAGCCATGCATCGAAGGGCGACAGCTTGCCGCCGAGATAGGGGTAGGCTTCCGAGCGTATCCGGCCGATCAGTTCCTTCGAGCCTGCAACGACGCCGGCGACGACATCGCTGTGGCCGCCGAGATATTTCGATGCCGAATGGATGACCAGATCGACCCCGAGCGAGATCGGCTGCTGGAAAACCGGGCTTGCCCAGCTGTTGTCGATGGCGGAGATAATACCATGGCTCTTGGCAAGGGCTGCGAGGGCTGCGACGTCATGGGTCTGCATCACCCAACTGGTCGGGCTTTCCAGATAAAGCAGTTTTGCGCCGGGCAGGGCCTTGGCGACCGCCTCCTCGTCGCGGCCATCGACATAGGTGACCTCGATGTTCATGCGCTTGAAGAACGTGCCAAAAAGGCGAAAAGCATCGGGATAGAGATGCTTGACGGCGACGATGCGGTCGCCGGGCTCGACGAAGGACAGCACCGTCGAGGAGATCGCCGACATGCCGCTGGCAAAGCCGATGGCATCTTCCGCGCCCTCGAGTTTCGCCAGCATGTCCTCGAATATCCGCACGGTGGGGTTCAGGCCGCGCGTATAGATCGGCCGGATCTTTTCGCCGCGATAGGAGGCGACCATGTCGTCATAGTCGGTGAAGGTGAACAGCGACGTCTGCACGATCGGCGGCACGACGGCGTCATAGGCATTGCTCACGTCGTGGGCGACGATGAGGGAGGCTTCTTCGAACGGATCGAACCCGTTGCTCATTTGGACATTTCCTTGATGTCTTCCTCGACGATCGCGAGGATTTTTAGTGTTTCGGTACGGGCGGCTTCAGGGTCCTGCCCCGCGATGGCGTTGAACAGCGTGCGGTGGAACGGAAAGGAGCGGCGGGCGAAATCCGGCCGATCGAAAGGCTTTTCCCAGAAGCGTTCGAAAGCGCCGCGCATCTGTTCAAGCAGCTGCTTGAACAGCGGATTGTGGGTGGCGTCATAGATGGCCAGATGGAAGGCGAGGTCTTCCGGGCCCGATGTGCCCTTGGAGAGATGCACGCGCTCCATCTCGTTGAGCTTTTCCTCGATCACCGTCAGGTCTTCGGCCGTGCGCATGCGGGCCGCGACCATGCCGGCTTCCGCCTCGATGCCGCGGCGGACTTCCAGCGTTTTCAGCAGAACGTCACGCAGATGCGTCGTTTCCAGTGACAGCGGCATGTGGACGGTGGTGCCGGAGATCGGCTTGAGCAGATAGGTGCCGCTGCCCTTGCGGGCTTCGACGACACCGAGCGCCTGAAAATGGCGGATGACTTCGCGGATGGTCGAACGGCCGACGGCAAGTGCCGTCATCAGCTCGCGTTCGGCCGGAAGCCGGTCGCCGGGGGCGAGGTTGGAGCGCTGGATGTAATCGGCAAGCGCTGCCGTCACCTGTTGCGCCCGGTCGGCCGGGGGCAGGGGGGCAAGTGCTGCTCTTGCATCCTTGTGCTTCATCGTCCGCTTTCCAGCTGAAACCATAATTGGTCTGACATCTGAGCAATAATGCAAATCGGAAGAGACCCGTCAAGGGGCAGATAATGGTTTCGGCACTGCATTCAGATGAGCTGACACGACGACACCGAACGGGATCGTTGAAATGGCGTCCTGCCTGCTGATGCGGTAAACTGGCCGGGTGAAATTATTCCATCGCGCCGGAGTGTTCCTGCGCTTGAAACGGCAGGTGCGAGATGTCATTCGCAAACCGCAAGGACGCAGGCGCCAGACTGGCCGCCGCATTGGCAGGCTATCGCGGGAAATGCCCGATCGTGATTGCGCTTCCGCGTGGCGGCGTGGTCGTCGCTGCCGAAATTGCCAAATCGCTTGATGCGCCGCTGGACCTGCTCCTCGTCCAGAAGATAGGCGTACCGTTTCAGCCGGAGCTTGCGATGGGGGCAATCGTCGATGGACCAGAGCCAACCATCGTTCGCAACGAAAACGTCATCCGGCAGGTGGAAATCCACGACGCGGAGTTTTCTGCGATATGCATGGCGCAACAGGCGGAGATCGACCGGCGCAAACGGCTCTATCTCGGCGATCGCAACAACGTCCCTCTCGCCGGGCGGGTGGTCATCGTCGTCGATGATGGCATCGCGACCGGCTCCACCGTCAAGGCGGCGCTCAAGGCCATTCGAAAACAAGGGCCGCAGGAACTGGTGCTGGCCGTTCCGGTTGCGCCGGCCGGATCCCTTGAAGAGTTGGAAAGAGACGTTGATGCACTCATCTGTCTCGAAGCGCCGTTCTTCTTCCGCGCTGTCGGGCATTTTTACGCTGATTTTCGCCAGGTGAGCGATGCGGAGGTTATTTCCGCGCTGGAGGCTGCCAATCAGAGTGGGGCAGCGTAGCAACTGCGGTCCGGTGTTTGGCGGGGTTCGCAGTGAACAGGTGATACATTCACTGGAAGAATGCACCGGTTAGGCTCTCCCAAGCTCCGGGCCTGCAATCCCCGGCGGATAGGTCCGCTCGGTGAGCGGCACGGCCGCGATGGCGGCGAGCAGCCGGTCGATCAGCAAAGTCTCCGCCCGGCTGCCGCGTGCGGAACGCTTGGTGACCAGATAGACATCGGCAGCCGGCGGGTTTTCATAGGGTGGCAATTGCCACAATTGCCGCGCCTCGATGTCGGCTGTCACCACATGGATGGGCAGGGGGCCGAAGCCGAAACCGACCTTGATGAGGCGCTTGACCTCTTCGAGATTGGTGAAGAGCCCGAGCACCGGTCCGTTGAAATTCTCCCGTTGCCGCAGGCGGGCGACCGGTGCCAGGGCGCCGCCGAGCTGATCCGTCTTGAAGGAGACGTAGTCCAGGGCGGCGAGCTCGGTGATATCGGTCTCGCGTTTGCCGAACAGCGGGTGACCGGGCGCACAGAAGAAGCCGAAATGCTCGCGGTAAAGCACTGTATAGTCGAGCTCCGGGTGTTTTTCATGGGCGAGGCAGATGCCAAGGCAGGATTCACCGGACAGAACGTTATCGATGACCGTCTGGCTGGCGGAAACCGTGGTCGAGAAACTGACGCGCGGAAAGGTTCTGTGGAAATCGGCGAGGAAACGGTCGAGGAAAGGGCATTCGATATGACTGGCAAACGCCATCTCGACATGACCGGTGATCAGATCCGGATCGTCCTTGACGAGATCGGGAAGGCCGGTGACGATCGAGAACATCGTCAGGCATTCGGCGTACAGCCGTTCGCCCGCCGGCGTCATCCGGAAGTGACTGGAGGAGCGGTCGATCAGCCGGCAGGCCATGTGCTCTTCGAGGCGGCGCAACGCGTTGCTGATGGTCGGCTGCTTCAGCGACAGCCGGTTGCCCGCCGCCGTCAGGCTCTTTTCCTCGACGATCACCGTGAAGGTGCGCAAAAGGTTCCAGTCGATCTCCCAGACAAAGCGGCGTCGCGGACTGGCCATGGGTCACCTCATTCATTTGATGAATGCTGATCCTTCACCTAATGTATTTGTCGGGCCAAGTCCATTGTGGTTTGATCATCGTCACCGGAGATCCAGCGAGGCGTTACGTGACGGACAGAACCCAGATTTTCCCCGATTTCGGGTTGAGCCCTGAGCAACGGCACCAGGCCGTGCGCGGTCACTATTACGAATATCCGGGCATGGACGGCGCCCGCGGCGAGATCTGGTGCTACACGCGATCCTATGCCTATGCACCCGGCGCGACGGTGGACCTGCATATCAGCTCGACAGCGCCTTCCTGCCGGCTGGAGATCGTTCGCGACGGTGCGCAGCAAATCAGCGTTTTCGGCACCGACGATATCGCCACGGTCTGGCAGGAAACGCCCGATCAGGTCTCCGTCATCGGCTGCGGCTGGGAGCCGGCCTTCACCTTTACGGTCCATGACAGCTGGCCATCCGGCGCTTACCGCATCACGCTGACGGCTAAGGGACGCGACGGCAAGCCGATCCAGTGTCACCATCTGATCATCGTTTTGCCGAAGGCCGGCCGAAAACCTGGCCGTATCCTGCAGGTCGCCGCCACCGGCACCTGGACCGCCTATAACACCTGGGGCGGATCGAACCACTATCAGGGCATCACCGGCCCCAATCGCGACAAGTATGCGACCACGGTCAGCATCGAACGGCCGCTCTGCCGCGGTTTCGTCGTACTGCCGCCGGATGCGCCGCGCGTGCCGCTGGAGATGAGCCTGCCGCCGGGCACGATACCGCGTTATCCGCATATGGAATGGGCCTTTGCCAACGGCTATTCGAAGAAATATACCTCGTCCGGCTGGGCAAGCTATGACAGCCAGTTCTTCCGCTGGGCCGAGCGTGAGGGGTACGGCGTCGATCTCGCCAGCCAGCATGAACTGCACTACAACCCCGGCATTCTGAATGACTATGACTGCGTCGTCTTTGTCGGCCATGACGAATACTGGACCTGGGAAATGCGCGATGCCGTCGATGCCTATGTCGACCAGGGCGGGCGCGTCGCCCGTTTTGCCGGCAATTTCATGTGGCAGACGCGGCTGGAGGACGAGGGCCAGCGGCAGGTCTGCTACAAATATCTCGCGCGCAGGGAAGACCCGGCCTATCAGGGCGGCGACGTCACCCGCGCCACCAATTCCTGGGAAGCACCCGAAATCGGCCGCCCCGGCGCGCTGACCTTCGGGCTCAACGCCACCAATGGCGTCTATTCCGGTTGGGGCGGCTGTGCTCCGCGCGGCGTGCGCGGTTTCCCGATCTACCGGCCACGTCACTGGGCCTTTGCCGGAACCGGCCTGTTCTACGGCGATCTGCTCGGTGCCGACAGTCATATCTATGGCTACGAGGTCGATGGCCTGGCTTATGAAATCCGTTACGGCCTGCCTTATCCGACCGCCGATAGCGGCGCGCCTGAGGGGCTGGAAATCCTGGCTTTGGGCATGGCGAGCCAGGTCGAGGAAAGCGATATCCTGACGCGCGAAGACCTCTTCTTCGGTGACGAGGACGGACGCTTCATCGCCGAGACGCTCTATGGCGAGGCCAGCGACGAGAACATGGAAAAGGTTCGCTACAGCAATGGCATGATCGTCAACTTCAAGCGCGGCAAGGGCGAGGTTTTCCACGCCGGGACCTGCGAATGGGTGGCGGGCCTGTTGCGCAACGATAAGATGGTCGAGCGCGTCACCGCCAATGTGCTTAACCGCTATCTCAACCGATAATTTCACCAAGAGCAGAGCATCATGAACATCCAAGCCAATGAGCGGCCCGCATCCCATCTCTTCTACGTGACACGACTGCGCCGGCCGCTGGTCGATCGCGCCGAGGGCATCTATGTCTGGACCAAGGACGGGCGGCGCTTCATCGACGGATCGAGCGGACCGATGGTCAGCAATATCGGCCACGGCAATCGCCATGTCATCGAGGCGATGAAGCGGCAGATGGAGAAGACGAGCTTCGCCTATCGCCTGCATTTCGAGAACGAACCGGCCGAGGAGCTGGCCCGGCGGCTGGCTGGAAAAATGCCTGGCGACCTCGACCGGATCTTCTTCGTTTCCGGCGGCTCGGAAGCGGTGGAATCGGCGATCAAGCTGGCGCGGCAATGGGCGGTGGCGACCAACCAGCCGCAACGCTGGAAGGTGATCTGCCGGTTTCCGTCCTATCACGGCGGCACGATCGGCGCGCTTGGCGTGACCGGCGACCTGGCGCTGACTGAAACCTTTGCGCCGCAGATCCAGCCAATGCCGGTCATTCCGGCTCCAACAGCCTACCGCGACCGCGACAACCTGACGATGGAACAACGCGGCCTGCGTTACGCCGACATGCTGGAGGAGAAAATCCTTTCCGAAGGTCCCGAAAGCGTTGTCGCCTTTATCATGGAGCCAATCGGCGGAGCGGCGACGGCAGCGCTGGTGGCGCCGGACAGCTATTTCGCGCGTATCCGCGAAATCTGCGACAAATACGGCATCCTCTTAATCCATGACGAGGTGATGAGCGGTGCTGCGCGCACCGGCAAATATCTCGGTGGCGATCACTGGAACTGCAAGCCGGATATCGTCACGCTGTCGAAGGGGATCGGCTCGGGCTATGCCGCACTCGGCGCCATGGCGGCTTCAGCAAAACTGGTGAAGCCGGTGCTCGACATGGGCGGCTTCCAGCATGGCTATACCTATGCCGGCAATCCGCTCGCCTGCGCCGCAGGCCTTGCGGTGCTCGAGGAGATGGAACGGCTCGGCGTCGAAGCCAATGCTGCCGCGATGGGCGAGCTGCTGAAATCCGAATTGGAAGGACTGGCCAAACGCTTTCCGTTTATCGCAGGCGTGCGCGGCAAGGGTCTGCTGATCGGCGCCGATCTGGTGGCCGATCCTGTGACCTTCAAGCCCTTCGCGAAGGTGCAGGCGACCAACCAGCGGCTGCTCGACATCGCCTATGACAAGGGGCTGATCCTCTATTCCCGCCGTATCCGCGGCGATGGCTACGAAGCCGACAATCTGATTCTGGCGCCGCCGCTGATCATTACACCTGCGGAAATCGGTGAAATGGTTTCGGTTCTCGGCGACAGCTTCGAACAGTTGGCGCGCGAACTCGATCTCCCAATCAGCAGCAACGGAAACGGCTGAATGAAGATCATGAAAAACAAAGTCATCATCACCTGCGCCGTCACCGGTTCTGTCCATACGCCGTCGATGAGCCCCTATCTGCCGGTAACGCCGGATCAGATCGCCGAACAGGCGATCGCCGCAGCCGAGGCCGGCGCGTCGATCCTGCATCTGCATGCCCGCAATCCTGCCGACGGGCGGCCGACCGCAGACCCGGCAGTTTTCATGCAGTTTCTGCCGCGCATCAAGCAGGCAACCGATGCCGTCATCAACATCTCCACCGGCGGCAGTTCGCTGATGACGCTGGACGATCGGCTGGCAGCATCGCTTCAGGCGCAGCCGGAAATGTGCTCGCTCAACATGGGCTCGATGAATTTCGGCATTTTCCCGCTGGCAAAGCCTGGCATGGAATGGCAGCACGAATGGGAGCCGCAGCTTCTGGAGGCGACGCGCGGCACGATCTTCAAGAACACGTTTGCGGATATTGAGGGTATCCTGAAACGGCTGGGCGAGGGGTGCGGCACCCGCTTCGAGTTCGAATGCTACGACGTCGGCCATCTCTATTCGCTGAAGCATTTTTATGATCGCGGCCTGGTGAAAGGGCCGCTGTTCATCCAGTTCGTGCTCGGCATTCTCGGCGGCATCGGCGCCGATCCGGATAATCTCAGCCACATGAAACGCATTGCCGACAAGCTGTTTGGAGACGACTATCGCTTCTCGGTTCTCGCTGCCGGCCGTCAGCAAATGCAGCTGATCACCATGGGGGCTGCAATGGGCGGCAATGTGCGGGTCGGACTGGAAGACAGCCTTTATCTTGGGCGCGGGGAACTTGCCAAATCCAATGCCGACCAGGTGAGCCGCATTCGCACCATTCTCGAAGCCCTGTCGCTGGAGGTTGCGACGCCCGACGAGGCACGCACGATGCTGGCGCTCAAGGGTGGCGACCGGGTGAGTTTCTGATGGTGGACATCTCGAACCAGCCCGTAGAAATTCGTGTCGCGACATCGCAGGATGTGCATCTCATCCACGCGGGCCTCATGACCATCGCGCGGCATCTCGATGCCGTGGGAAAAGTCACTGCGACGCCGGAAGACCTTCGCAAACACGGTTTCGGTCCGCAGCCGGCCTTTACCGTTCTCATCGCCGAAATTGGTGGAGAATTTGCCGGCATGTGCCTGTTCTTCCAGAGCTTCTCGACCTGGCGCGGGCAGAAGGGCGCTTACATCCAGGATATTGCCGTCGAGGAACGCTTTCGCGGCAGCGGGATCGGCGTGGCACTTCTGCGCAACACGGCGGCGCATGTCCGGGCCGGGGGAGGCACCTATCTGCGCCTGTCGGTCGAGGCGAAAAACACCTCGGCCCAGCACTTCTATCAGCGGATGGGTCTTTTATGGTCTGAGGAAGAGCGGATTCATGCAGCCTATGGCGAGGCGTTCGACGCGCTCGCCGGACAGCACGAGAGCGGGGTTTGAGGGACGAACATGAAGACGTTCTATGCTGACGAGCAGAAAAAACACGATCCGAAAATGTTCCTGTCGAGCGGAGCGCCACAGCCCAATCCGGAAAAGCCGGAGCGGATCGAGCGGCTGCTCGCCGGCGCAAGGGCCGCCGGATCCGAGATCGTACGGCCGCGTGATCATGGCCTGAAGCCGATCGCCGCCATCCATACGCCGGAATATCTCGAGTTCCTGCAGAACATCTTTCTGCGCTGGCAGCGGATCGAGGGCGCCTCGGAGGAGGTGATCCCGAACATCCATCCGCTGGCGAGAACCGGGCGTTATCCGGCCTCCGCCGTCGGCCAGGCCGGATATCACATGGCTGACACGGCTTGCCCGATTTCCGCCGATACCTGGGGCAGCGCCTGCTGGAGCGCCTGGAGTGCCGTCGAGGCCGCCGAAGCGGTTCTGGCCGGTGCCCGCCATACTTATGCGCTCTGCCGTCCACCGGGCCACCACGCCTTTGCCGATGTCGCCGGCGGGTTCTGTTTCCTCAACAATTCGGCCATTGCCGCGCAGCATCTGCTGCAGTCGTCAAAACGCGTCGCCATCCTTGATGTCGATCTGCATCACGGCAACGGCACGCAGGGCATTTTCTACGGCCGCAGCGACGTTTTGACGGTATCGCTGCATGCCGATCCCGTGCGCTTCTATCCGTTCTTCTGGGGCAATGCCGACGAACGCGGCGAAGGCCCGGGGCTCGGCTACAACTACAATCTGCCGCTGCCGCGCAAGACGGCCGATGCCGGGTTTCTCGAGGCGCTGGAGGTTGCCAACCGCCGCATCGAAGCCTATGCGCCGGAGGCGCTGGTGGTTGCGCTTGGCCTCGACGCCTTCGAAGGCGATCCGTTCGGCGGACTATCCGTCTCGACGCCGGGCTTTGCCCGGATCGCCGAAGCGATCAGCAGCCTGGGCCTGCCAACTGTTATCGTCCAGGAAGGCGGCTATCTCTGCGACCAACTCGGCGACAATCTGACGTCGTTCCTGACCGGGTTTGGCCATTGACGGCTGGGCCGCCAACGGGCTGGCATGAAAGTTCCATAATATGTCCTATGTGATTTGAACTCGCAGCCGGGTGGGTTCAAGGATGAAGTGCGACTTGCAATAGATAACAACGGTTTATCCTTGCAAGGAACGAGACATGAAACGCACCTACTCGCAGATCGATCTGGATGAACGCCGCAAGATTGCCCGCTGGCGCACGGCTGGGATCAGCGTTGACGTGATCGCCGAGAAACTGCACCGACATCGCTCAACCATTTTCCGTGAGCTGCGCCGCAATGTGTTCGAGGATCGTGAGATGCCGGACCTCAACGGTTACTACTGCGTGATGGCCAATGACATGGCGCGAGAACGGCGTGCCAAGCTGCGCAAACTTGCCCGGTTCTCTGTTCTGCGCCAATCGGTGATCGAGCGCATCCTGCATGGCTGGTCGCCACAACAGATCGCTGGCCGATTGCAGCTTGAGCGCCATCCGATCTCTGTCAGCCATGAGACGATCTACAAGTTCGCCTATTCCTCGGACGGCCAAGCGATCAAGCTATGGCGACATCTGCCGGAGCACCGCGCCAGGCGCCGGCCACGGCACGCCAGACGCCGCCATGGTCGGCGGTTCACCCCGGACGTCAACATTCTCTACCGGCCCGACGCCGTTGCCGAGCGCAAGCAGTTCGGGCACTGGGAATGCGACCTCATCCAGTTTCGCAAGAAGTTCGGAAAAGCCAACGTGACGTCGCTGGTCGAACGGGTCAGCCGGTTTGCCGTCTTCCTGCGCAACAATGACCGGCAATCGAGACCGGTGATGGACGGGCTGATCCAGGTCCTTCAGTCTCTACCCCACCTCGCCCGCCGCTCGATCACCTTCGACCGTGGCACCGAATTCACCGACTGGCCCTACCTGCAGGCGAGCATCGGAGCGCAAACATGGTTCTGCGATCCACAATCCCCGTGGGGTGGGTTCAAGGATGACGTGCGACTTGCAATAGATAACAACGGTTTATCCTTGCAAGGAACGAGACATGAAACGCACCTACTCGCAGATCGATCTGGATGAACGCCGCAAGATTAATCATATTACAGTCTGAGTTCTTATGCATAATTTACATACCATAGACTGATATAATGACTCAAATAATCATATTGCAGTCTGAATAATATCCATTGATAATCAGCCTGCATACTGATACTTATCGTCATAAGATCAGCTTGCAACCTGAGACAAATGGATGAAAAGCGACAGTCGAAAAAGGGGGCGCCTGCGCCTCGATGAAAGACTTCGGGCGCTCCAACCGATTGACCGGTTCAAAGCGCCGCCGAAAGGATGGGTGCGCGCACTACGCGACGCGCTCGGGATGACGGGCGCTCAGCTCGGCACACGCATTGGCGTACGACCTCAAACTGTCGAAGCCATCGAGAAGTCGGAAGCGGCAGGCACGATCCAACTTAAAACCTTACGTCGCGCAGCTGAGGCGTTGGATTGCACGCTCGTCTACGCCCTTGTTCCAAACAGTTCACTTGAGACTGTCATCGAAACGCGTGCGAGGAAAATCGCAACGCGCGAGCTTCAGGGCGTCGCGCATACAATGCGGCTCGAAGCTCAAGGCACAGATGATGCGGATTTTGAATCTCGCGTCCAGGCATACATTCGCGACAAACTCTCTGAGCGTGACCTCTGGAACGAGACATGACGGACCTGCTTCAGGAGCCTGAGGACGCAACACCCCTTGAACCGCATGAGCGAGAGGGACTGCTGCAGACATGGATCACGCACCGCCGCGATCTCAACGAGGCGGAGCAGGAAAACATCGTCGAAGGTGCGGCCTGGTCGCGTGGTCGTCGGCGTGTCTCGCTTGAGCGAATGCTCAGCGAGGACTTCATGCGAACGCTGCACAAGCGGATGTTTGGCGACGTCTGGGAATGGGCCGGCACCTTCCGAACGACGGAGCGCAACATCGGCGTCCAAGCCTACCGCATCGGAGTGGAACTCGCGAGCCTGTTAAGCGACGTCCGCTATTGGGTCGAACATGAGACATTTCCGCAGGATGAAATTGCGGTCAGGTTCCACCATCGCCTGGTCGCGATCCACCCATTTCCAAACGGAAATGGCCGTCACGCTCGCTTGGCGGCCGATCTCCTGATCGAACGCCTTGGCGGCGAGCGTTTCAGTTGGGGCGGCGGAACTCTGGCCGATGTCGATGAACTGCGCACTCGTTATGTCGCGGCCCTTCGTGCAGCAGACAATCATGATATTGCGCCGCTGCTGGAATTCGCGCGCACCTGAGAGACGCGGCCCCTGTGCGCATCGTTCGCCTTGATGGGAATCGAACCGTCGGCCCAAGACCGAAGAAGGGTTTATTACTCCCGAGCAATGACCGAACGCTTACCTTGCGGCATGGTGACAGGTGGGGCGGTCATCATGTTGCAATCATAGATGGATGGCCCGGGCAGAAAATTTTGAATCCGCCCGGGGATGCTGACGCTAAGGTCATTCAATTGAAGCCGCATACGCTTGTATTGGAGGGGCCTATTTTCCTCCCCACGCCGCAGGATAGGCTGGGAGAGTTTCGCAGCCACACATGGCATGGTGCAGAGGTGGCATCTTATCGTTGACATACGTATCGAGTGATTCCGCTGTGATCGCGGGCTGCGGCAGCACCCATTCCGGCCCCGGAATAGACTCACCCTTTAATATCTTAACTGCAGCGATGATCGGGGTGCGCCATTGGTACGTCGGATAGGTTGGGGCAGTCGCTTTCAGACCGTCCGTTTTCCACTTCTGCAAGAAGTCCTGTTGATCCTCTCCCGTAATAACTGGCACCGGTATTCCGGCATCTTCGAACGCCTCGATCGCCGCCACGGCCGTCGCTCCCGCATCCATCCAGATTGCGTCTATGTTGCCGCGCTGCAGATAGTCCTCGACGATCGACTTCGTTTTGGCATTGTCGCCCTCGGTGAATTCTTGCCCGAGAATTTTCAGCCCCTTTTCATCGAAGATGCGTTTGGCCGCAGATGCCCGGGTTTCGAGGACGTCAACGCCGGGAACAATGCGAAGCATCAGGACGTTCGCGCCCGCCGGGACATTGTTGGCGACAAATTCTCCGGCCTGAATGCCAAAGCCATAGCCGCCGACCGGATGGATAAAGCTGATCGGGCATTTCGTCTGGACACCGCGGTCAAAGACGACGACGGGCAGAGCGGCGCACGCTTTCTCGACAGCCGGCGTCAGAGCCGCCGTGGTGTTCGGCGAGACGATCAGGATCGAGCATTTTCCGCCGGCGATCAGGTCGTCGATGTCGGCGATCTGCTTGTCGTCCGATCCTTCCGCATCGACGTGGATCAGTTCTTTAATCTCCGGGTGGAGTTTCACCTCCGCCTGCATGTTGGTCCAGCCCGTCACGCGCCAGGCGTTATTGACACCGGCATTCGAGAAGCAGATCGTGTACGGTCCGTCCTTCTTGTATTTCGCGGTGTCGACCATTGAATCGCCGTAGTACTGAACCCAGGGCTCGCCTTCGGGGCCGTTCGCTTTGGCTGTGAGTTGGTCGCGCTGCTTGGCGAACTCGGCAGGATCGTCAAAGTTCAGTTGTTGGGCTTGTGCTGTGTGCGCAAGCAGAGCAATTGCCATCGTGGTCGTCAGAAATCTTCTCATTTCTTTCTCTCTCCCAAAAGTTAGATACTCGTCCTTCCCGCCGGCCATCGAAGGCCGGCGAAACCGTCAGCGTCCTCCGGCGCGGTTGCGGCGGTAGGTCGCCAGCACAACCGCGACAATCAAGATCAGCCCCTGCACCACGTCGCGGGTGGGCTTCGGCAGGCCAATGAAATTGAGCAGGGTAAAAATCGCGGCCAGCGTCAACGCGCCGGCAATCGACGCTGGTACAGATCCGCGCCCGCCGAGCAGCTGCGCGCCGCCGATGACCGTCGCGGTGATTGCCTGCAATTCGTAGCCGGTGCCCACATCGGTGGAGACCCCGGCAAAACCGCCCAACAAAATACCCGCGGTCACCCCGCTCAGCGATGATATGACGAAGGCGAAAATCCGGATGCGCTCGACCGGAACGCCCGACATTTGCGCAGCGCGTGGATTGTCACCGATGGCATGCAAAAGCCGTCCGAGATTGGTGCGGTGCATGAGCCAGAAAAGCGCGATGCCCACCACGACGAGCACGATCAGTGCCACCGGGAGGAACTGGATCAGCGGCATACCCTTGATGTTGTAGCGGCCGAAGAAGCGGAACGTGTCAGGCAGGTAGCCGCGCGGCGAACCGCTCGACCACATAAAGGCTGCGCCATTCAGCGTGATCATCATGCCGAGAGTAGCAATCAGCGATGGAACCCGGAGGTAGCTGACCACGAGGCCGTTGATCAGGCCAACCGCCGCGCCGATAGCAAACATGACAAGGATCACCCACCACGTTGCGTCGTCATTGTTGTCGAGCAGCATCGAAGAGCCGACGACGGTCAGCGTTATCACCGACCCTACGGACAGATCGAACCCACCTGAAACGATGACGTAAATTTGGCCGGCCGCCAGGATTGCCAGAGGGGCCGCCCGCTTCAAAAAATTCAAGTAGCCCGGTGGCTCCAGGAAATTCGGATTTGACAGCGCTATTGCGCAGAGCAAGGCTGCGAGCACGAAATAGACCGGATTGACCTGCGGCAGCCGGCGCTTGCCCGGAAAAAGACTTGCCTCGGTCATCTCTACGGTTTTCTCGGTCATGCGACCATCCTTTTCGAGCGCACTGCGTAGAAGGCAACGGCTGCAACGATGATGATGCCGCGCATGACCTGCTTGGCAAAGGCGTCGATGCCGGCGAGATTGAAGATGGAATCGATCAGCGAGAAAATGACGACACCGGCCGTCGTTCCCCAAATGCCGCCTCTGCCGCCCGACAGCACCGTGCCGCCAATGACGACCACTGCAATCGACTCGAGATCGTAGGCACCTTCAGAGCCGATCCACGGAGACCCCGACTTCAGCCGGCTGGCGAGATAGAGCCCGGCAAGGGCAGCGCAAAGACTGCAGATGATATGTGCCGCGACAACCACGCGTGCAGTCTTAATACCTGCAGCGCGGGCCGTATCCCGATTGCCGCCGACAGAATAGATGTTCGAGCCGAAGCGGGTGAACCGCAGGAGCAGCCAGGCAAGCAAAACCAGCGCGATCAGCACCAGCAGGCTGAAAGGCAGCCCGGACACCTCTCCGTAGGCGAAGAACTGAAACTCGCTCGGCACTCTGCCGGAGAAACTCGTGTAGAAGGAGGCTAAGCATCCTTGGATAACCAGCGACATGCCCAGCGTGGCGATTAGCGGATTGACTTCAAGCTTGGTAATCAAAAGACCATTCAACGTTCCGACCACAACACCGAGCGTCATCGAGGCAAGAATGGCAGGAATAATCATCGACGGCTCCCCATTCATAATCACCGAGGCGAGTACTGCTGAGGCGGAAATGAGGTGAGCGACGGACAGGTCGATGGAGGCGACAAGAATTGCGAAGGTCTGTCCGGCTGCGGTCATGCCCAGTGCGATCGACCGGTTCAGGATCGATATCGCCGCCTCAGGCGTCAGAAAGCGCGTTAATCCAAGCGAAAGTGCAGTGACGGCGTAGATCATAATGGCGGCCGCGAGAAGAAAAGCCGGCGCTTGTCGCTCCATTCTTTCTCTGGCAAACGGTCGAGCTAAATTGGCCAAACTGATCATGCCGCCTCCGGCTTTGTTGTGATTTCGCCGGTTGCAGCCAGCATGACCTGCGCCTCGGAAACGCCCCGCGGGAATTCGCCGGCAAGTTCACCAGAACGCATGACAAAAATGCGGTCGGCGGTACCGAGCACTTCCGGAAGATCCGAGGACACCATCATGATCGCTGTCCCCTTGCGCGCGAGGTCTCGCATCAGATGGTAGATGCCGGCTTTTGCGTTGACGTCGATACCGCGTGTTGGTTCGATGAAGATTAGTAGTTTGGGGTTCAGAGCCAGCCAGCGAGCGACAATTGCCTTCTGCTGGTTGCCGCCCGACAGGTTTTTGATTTCATGAGCATAGTCTGCAGCCCGCACGTCCACCTGTTCGAGCAGCCTGTTCATCTCCTGGTCTGAAACGAAGGGCGTCTTCCGGTCGCTGCCGGTAACGGGGGAGAGGCTACGTGCCGTCAACATGCCGTTGTCGGAAACAGACTGCATCAACACCAGCGCCTCGGCCTTGCGGTCGCCGGGCAGGAGGCCGATGCCAGCCCGAATGGCCTCACGCGGGTTCCGGAACAAAGCCGGTCGGCCTGCAAGGCTGACTTCGCCACGGGTGAACGGCGACGCGCCGAACAGAGCCATAGCAAGCGCGACGCGGCCGGCGCCCTGAAGACCAGCGAAGCCAGCGATTTCGCCAGCGCGCAAATCGAAGGAAATATCGTTCAGCCGGTCATTGCCCGCGCCCCGCACCGCCAGCATCGTCAGGCCGATTTCTTCTTGCAACGCAGCGGGCGCATAATAATCACCGATGTCGCGGCCAACCATCGCATGCACGATCACGTCCGGCGCCGGAACAGCATCAAAACTGACCGCAACCGCACCGTCCTTCAGTACGGTGACGCGGTCGGCGAGCCGCGTTATCTCGCGCATTCGATGTGTAATATAGATGACGGCGACACCGCTTTTCTTCAGGGTTTCGACCAGATCGAACAGAACTTCGCATTCTGCGTCGTTGAGCGCCGCCGTTGGCTCGTCCATGACGATGACTTTGGCGTTCAGCGAAACCGCTTTGGCGATTTCGACGAGCTGCTGGCTGGCAACATCGAGGTCAGAGACCACCGTATCGGGCTTGATGTGGTGGGACGGCCCGAACAGCGCGATGACACGGCGCGCTTCGATATCCATGACTTTCTGGTCAACGATGCCGTAGCGGGTCGGTTCGCGACCCAGAAAGATATTCTGTGCCACGGTGCGTTCCGGCAGCAGTGAGAATTCCTGATAGATGATCGATATTCCTGCCTGCAACGCATCCATTGGATGCTTGAAATGATGCTCGATGCCGTTGATCGCGATGGTCCCGGCGTCTGGGCGATAGACACCCGACAAAACTTTCATCAATGTCGATTTGCCGGCGCCATTCTCGCCCGCGAGTGCATGCACTTCTCCCGGCGCGCAGTCGAACCCGACATCGCGCAGGGCTTTGACCCCTGTAAAACTTTTGGAGATTCCGCGCATCTCAATGGCTGGTGCTGGCCCGCTCATGCTGCCCCCCATGTTTGGCGAATGAAATTCGCGCTTTCTGAAAACAATGTTTCAAAATCCGGAAAAAGTGGCCGCCACACGCGCGTGGCAGCCGCGATCGCTGGTAATCCCGCTCCGAAAGCCTCAACGGTCAACCATCCATCGTAACCCGTCGCCTTGAGCGCGGAGAACATCGCCCCGAAATCAATGTGGCCGCGCCCTGGAATGCCCCGGTCGTTCTCCGACACGTGGAAAACGCCGATATCGCCACCAATGACCCCGATGGAGGATAGCGGGTCCTTCTCCTCAATATTGGCGTGGAATGTGTCATACATGATCTTGAAGGCCGGATGATCGACCCTCTCCACATAGGAACGCGCCTGCTCCATCGTATTCAGGAAGTATGTTTCGAAGCGATTGAGGTGTTCCAGACTGAGCGTTATGCCATTCGTGGCAGCGCGCTCGGCCAGGGCCCGATGCGCGTCTGCTCCGCGATTCAACTCGTCTTCGGTCGGACCGGCGCCAGTGAAATGGCCGATCGGCGCATGGAAGGGCCCGCCCATGCTTTCCGCTGAGAGCGCGATGGCGCAATCCAACGCCCAATTCAGATGTCTGATGCCATTTTCCCGGACTTCGACATCCCCACTGACTGGATTCGCCTGCGGTGACGGGATGATCGACGTCGTCGACCGCGCGATGCCGATCGCATCCAGTGACTTGCCAAGGCGCTCATAGTGGCGAACGTTCCCCTTAAGTACCGGGATCTCGACCCCGTCATAGCCAAGCTGGCGCAGTCGGCTCACATGAGAAAGATGCGCGTCTTCGACAAAATCTGTCAGACAGAGAAGATTGATACCAAGTTTCATTGGATCACTCGATTGAGGCCGTTAGACGAGAATTGTTAGTGAACGGCAACACCGAGGTCCGCGCACACTGATCGAATCCAGGCCAGTGATTTCTCGATCATCGGGCCGGAAGCGCCTTCGCATTCAAGGCTGAGGACTCCCGAATAGCCGTGATCGCGCAGGACACTGAGGCAGGCCTTGATGTTATCGGCATTCACACCGTCACCGAGCGCGCAATGACTGACCGCGATGCCCGTCTGGCCACCCCGCGCCGCCTCAGCCAGGCAAGCCGATACGTCCTTCACGTGGACGTGGCTGACTTTGCCAATAAACTGCTTGAGGAAGGCCACCGGGTCCTGTCCGGCGATGTAGGTGTTGCCGGTATCCATGTTCATACGCAACCAGGGACTGGCGACGAAATCGAGCATTTGTTCCATGAATTTCGGTTTGGTGGTGAAGTGACCATGCGGCTCGATATTGACGATGATCTGGTGAGCTTCCGCCACCTCGACGATCGTTTCGTAGCTGCGCTTCATGATGGAAAGCGATTGCGTTTCGCTCAGTCCCTCAGGCATGTGCAACCCGTCGGTGGTATCGACGCAAGGGCTACCTGCTTGCGCGGCCCAGGCGATCGATTTCAACACATAGGGAACACCGCGCATCGGGCCATCTTCGCCCGAAAGAGGATAGGCCGCGTCCACCTGACTGAATTGCACCCCATAGCGATCCATCTTGCGGCGCAGCAGTACCGGATCCTCGTAGAGCGCCACATGCGGCTGATAACCAAGCCCATGGATCCAGCTGACCCCATCGATCAGGCCGCATTCTATGAAGTGAACATTATTGTCGCTCGCCCACTGCAAGCATTTTTCGAACGACCAGTACGCCGAATTAAAAGCGTCTGTGTGGAACCCCATCCGCACCGGCAAATCCTCCCGATTTCTCCCCCATACCATTGACTTGCAATGGCAATCGTTCAACACGTTATTTCGTGCTTGATGATGATGACAGCATTGCGCAATATCGGGTGATCCGCGTTCGATATGGCGCACTGGTAAATTTTGAACAGTCTGTGGAGGGGAACCAGTGGGGAAACGGAACCCGAATGCGGCCGAGAGGCCGGCTGTTTTCCGCGAGCCTGGCGCGCTTCTCTACGCCGGCAATTGCCAGGACCTGTTGGAGGCATCCCGGGCCGGCATGGTCACATTGAATGCCTGGACACGGCGCGGCTATCCCGGGCTGGATCTCGGTTCTGCCCTGCCGCAGGTATGTTCGGTCGGCGGCTGGGATGCGACGCAGCCGCAGGATTGGGGGCTGCGCGAACATTGCAACGAGGGCGTCAAGATCGCCTACATTGCTCGCGGTGCGCTTACTGTCACCATGGACGGACAGCGGCGCATCTTGAATGAAGGCCAGATGTTCGTTGTGCGCCCGTGGCAGCTGCATGCCCTTGGCGATCCCAATGTCGGCGCAAGCCAGATCGTCTGGGTGCTGCTCGATATGGGCGTTCGGCGGCCGCACGAGACATGGCAGTGGCCGGACTGGATCAGCTGGCCGGAGCGTGACCGCAAGCGGCTGACAGAACTTCTGTCCAAGAACGAGCAGATATCCTATGTCGCGGCACGCGACGTGGCTCGCTGTTTCATGGACATCGCAGACATCGTCGCCACAGGAGACATCGAAGGCGGTGAGGCGCGGCTGGGGCTGCTCATATCGATGATGCTGCTGCAATTCATGCAGATGCTGGAAAAGCAGGCGCCCGTCCTCGACCTTGCATTGGCTAGCTCGAAGCGAACGGTTAAGATCTTCCTTAAGCGCCTTCAGCATGCGTTGGACGAGGAGTGGACGCTCGAAAACATGGCGGCCGAGTGCAATCTTTCGCGCACCCAGTTTACGCAGCACTGTCTGGTGCTGACGAACATGACACCGGTGCGCTATTTGCAGATGATCCGCCTTGAGGCGGCGAGCGAAATGCTCGGGGCCGGTCACTCCACAGTGACGCAAATCGCCTATGATTGCGGCTTTTCGTCCAGTCAGTACTTCGCCACCTGCTATAAAAAGCGTTTCGGATTTTCGCCGCTGGAAACACCGCACAAACGCCGAGTGTTGGCTGACTATGCGAGTTCGTAGAGGGAGCGCCCCGTCTCGTTCCTAACGTCCGACGCGCTGTATGATCCGTCATTGACATCCGCACCCTGACCCTGCACCAACGCCTCGGGCGGCCGACCCTTGCTGCATGGGAGTAATTCTCTGCTATGTTGTTTTCGACATCTCTACACGACGTGAAACCGCCGTGACTGAGGCTGCAACCGGCAGCGCTAAGCGCTGCCGGTTCGTCTCGTCAGCGCCGGATGAACAGTGCCACCACCGCGCTCAGGGCGCTTGCCACAGCGACAATAAGGAAGACCAGGGACGTATCACCATGGGTGTCCATGACGCCGCCAATCAATGGTTCGCCTAATCCTGCGAACAGATAGGCAAAAAAGTTCATCACGCCGATCGCCGTTCCCGCCCGCTTGTGACCGACAAGGTCCGGGCAAAGCGCCCAAAATGACGACTGTGGCCCATAGACAAAGAAGCCGCACAGGAACAGCACAACGAGGCCCAAATACACCTCGGTCGTTGGGATCGTGTACATGTAAAGCGACGTGATTGCCGCAAGCGCCATGTAAAGGACGATTGCGATGTAGCGCTTGGAATTGAACAGGCGGTCGGAAACCCAGCCGTTTGTCGCCGCCCCGATAGCCATGCCGACCGGAAGGGCCACACTGATCCACTTCGGATCGATCATCGCCGTATCGGCACTAGCCTTGGCCCAGTTCGCTCCGAGAAAATGCACCGGCACCCAAACCAGGAGACCATATCTGGCTGCATTCTGGAAACCGATGGCTACGCCACCGACGAGCAGCCGCCAGTTCTTGAGAACGCCCTTGTAGCGCTCATAGGAGCTTTCATCATCGGCGACCTGAGCTGTGGCGGCATCATCGATCGCGTCGTCGTGGGGTGAACGGAAACCAAGATCTTCCGGCCGCTCACGAGCGACGAGATAAAAGGTTATGCCGCCGACCAGGAGCAGCAGAACGGGAATGCGGAAGATCCACCGCCAATCCATCTGCAGATAATGGACGACGATCAACGACGTGACGAAAGAGAGTACCGAAGCCAGGCCCGCGGCAAAAACATAGCAGCCGAAGACCTTGCCACGCTCATGGCGGCCCCACCAGTTCGATAGCAAACGGCTCCCCGGCGCCCAGCCAAGAGCCTGGAGATAACCATTCGCGCCCCAAAGGATACCCAAGCTGACGACTCCGCCGGCAAAGCTCGTGGCCCAGTTCATCGCACAGGACAGGATCGCGCCCGCACTCATGACACGCCGGCCACCGAATTTATCGCCGAGATTGCCGTTGATCGCCTGGCCTATCGCGTAGCACCAAAGCATGGTTGCGCTGACCCAGCCGAGTGCTTCCTTCGAAACGCCAAACTCCGCCTGAATCCCGGGTATTGCAAACCCGAACGTCTGACGGCCGGTGTAGAAGAAGAGATAGCAAAACATGGCCGCAAACAACATGCGCCATTGCGCGCGCCGAAATGCGGACGTGCCTGCCTCTGCCGTTGAAAAGCTTGTATTGACTTGCGTTACCTTGCTCATGATTCATGACCTCCCAAGGTTTGTTTTCCTCCAGCGAAGGGCACCTACCTCCCAGCAGCAGCCCTTCGCGCTTCGTAGTGCATTGCAGTCGTGTCTCTGTTTTCCTTTGGCCTAGCGGATGGTGCAGGATTTCAGCTGTGCCAGGGCGTGGACCAGGTGCGAACGTTGGTGAAGCTCTTCATCGCTTCGACGACGCCTTCCTTGTAGCCAAGTCCTGAATCCTTGATCCCGCCGAACGGCGACATCTCGATGCGATAGCCCGGGACTTCCCAGACGTTGACGGTTCCAACCTCCAGCTCGGCGATGAACCGCGAGACATAATCGAGCCGATTCGTGCAGACCCCTGATGACAGGCCATAGGCGGTGGAATTCGAGACACGGATGACTTCGGCAATATCGTCGGGGCAGCGGACAATCGGGATGACCGGCCCAAAGGTTTCTTCATGGACGAGCTCGCAGTCGAAAGGCACATGATCAACGACCGTGGGAGAGAACAAAGCGCCGCGGCGCGGGGCGCCGTGGAGGACAACGGCGCCCCGGCTCTCCGCGTCCCGCACACGGTCCTCAAAGAGAACGGCGGAACGCTCGTTTATGACGGTGCCAACGTCGGTCTGCGGATCCATCGGATCGCCGCATTTGAGCAGCTTTGCCTTCTGCGCAACGCGTTCGGCAAACGCATCTGCGATGCTTTCGACGACAAGGATGCGCTTTACCGCTGTACAGCGCTGGCCGGAATTTTTGGTGGCGCCGCTTACAGCGAGGTCTGCAGCCTTTTCCAGATCGGCATCCTCCATGACGATCAGCGGATCATTTCCGCCCAGTTCGAGTACGATACGCTTGTAACCGGCGGTCGCCGCGATGTGTTTGCCGACGCGAACCGATCCGGTGAACGTTACGAGATCCGCGTCGGGGTCCGTGATCATCGAGTCGCCCATCGTCGATGGATTGCCCGTGACGACAGAAAGCATCTCCGGCGGAAGACCGGCCTCATACAGGACATCCGCCAGTGCGAGCGCGGTAAGTGGCGTCAATTCCGTTGGTTTGAGAACCAGCCGGTTGTTGGTTGCGATTGCCGGCGCAAGCTTGTGGCTCACCATATTGAGCGGATGGTTGAACGGCGTGATGGCCGAGATAACGCCAAGCAAAGGCAGCCGTGTAGTGAAGATCTTGCGCATCTTGCCGTTTGGCGAGATGTCGCAGGAATAGATCTCGCCGTCGTCCTTGATCGTCAACTGGGCGGCAAACGACCAAACATCATAGGCGCGGCTCGCTTCATAGAGCGAATCTTTCCAGCAGAGCCCCGACTCGGCGGTGATCAGCCGTGCGAAGTCTTCCCGCCGATCGCGCAATAGTTCCGCGGTTCGCTGCAGAATATTTTGACGCTCGAAACGAGTCAGCGCAGGTTTGAATGCTCGCGCCCTGGCAAAGGCATCGCGAACGTGCTCGGCGCGGGCAGCCGGCACCGTGCCGACCACCGTATTGTCATAGGGGTTGAAAACCTCGATCTGCTCATCGGTCTGAACCCGTTTCCCGGCGATACGCATGGCTTCGTGGCGCAAAGGTGGATTGACGTTGGTGTTCATCGGATCACCGCACCAGGTTGAGCGCGACATCGAAGACGTCGAAATTGCGCAGGGTTCGGCCCGCTGGCACGTCGATCTTCCGATTGGCGATCATCGGCACCGTCTGCTCGGTCAAGCCGCCATGGGATCGCAGCGGCTCTGTCAGTCCCGACAGGTCATGGCGGTTCCTCGCGGTTCCCAACACCTTGTGGCGGGACGACAGAGCCACCACGTCACCAATTCGGTCGGCCGGCAACTCGAAACGCTCACAGGCTTCCTTCGCGGAAATCGCGACGTCTATCCCTTCGATCGTCTTCAGGATCTCGATGATCTCGGCGCACTTTTCCGTGTCGGCGTAAATGGTGGCAAAGGAACCGAGCGCGCCGTGATGCGCCACATAGGGATCGGTGATCGGCAGGATGACGCGGGTTGTCCCAGGCCCCAGACGTTCATCGAGAATTTCCTGAAGATACAAGACGTCCGGTTCGCCGTTCGGCAGGTGTTTGTCGTTCATCCCGTGATCAGCGGTCATGACGAGCGTGCAGCCAGCGGCATCGAGTTGACCGACATATCGGTCGAACATCTCGTAGAAGTCGTTGGCGCTCTCAGAACCAGGCGCCGCCTTGTGCTGCACATAGTCAGTCGTCGACAGATACATGACGTCCGGCCGAAAGGTCTTCAGCAGCTTGACCCCTGCCGCAAAGACGAACTCGGAAAGATCCGCCGAATAGACCTCAGGAAGCGGCTGACCAACGAAGTCGAGAACATTTTCCATCCCGTTCTCGGCCATGTTAGCCCGGTTTGCCTTCTCCGAGGAGAAAGCGATCGCGGTGCCGGTCGAAAAATCGAGGCCCTTGCCCAGGAGCGTCCGCAACTTGTCTTTTGCGGTCACCATCGCGACCTTGAGACCGGCCCTCTGGAATTCAGCAAGAATGGTCGGCGCACGCAGGAAGCGTGCATCGTTCATCATCACCTCTTCCCCCTTCTCCCGGTCGTAAAAATAGTTTCCGGCGATCCCGTGGACTGCCGGCGGCTGCCCGGTAATGATGGAGAGGTTGTTCGGGTTGGTGAAGCTCGGAATGACCGAGAGCGCCGTCGTGTTTGCTCCCGTCTTCATCAGGCGATCGAGATTGGGTGCAAGCCCCTTCGAGATGGCCGCTTCGATGTAGCCGGGCTCGGAGCCGTCGATACAGATCACGACCACCGGCTTATCGGGGCGTTTGTAACTGCGGCCGTTGGCAACGATCTCCGAGCCGATGTGCACAAAAGTATTCATGAACTCTTCTCCTTAAGCGGCGGTGGCGAGGATTGCTTCGCGGCTGCCAATGAAGTTGCGTCCGCGTTCGCCCAACAGCGCATCGTTGATCGCACCGACCCAGTTTTCGTGTGTGACCCCATAATCGGTTGCCCGCGTCGAGACCCCGAGATCGGCGAGGAATGCTTCAAGGTCGATCGCCCCTTGCTCGAGATCGTCTCCGAATATCTGCCTCAAAGCCGCGTCGCAGGCGGTGTTCTTGCTGATCACGCTGCGCAAGATCGCCGGCAGGCTGAAGGAACAAGCGATCCCGTGAACCGTTCCGTGATGAAGGGTGAGATAGTAGGACAGCGAATGGGCGAGCGCGGTTTTGGTATTGGAGAATGCCAGCCCGGCGAACAGGCTCGCCCGTCCCATACGCTCGCGCAGACCAATGTCGCCGAGATTGCGCAGCAGCGCCGGCAGGGTCGCAATGATCTCCTTGGCTGCAAAGACAGCATGGTTTGTCGAAACCGGATTGGCGTTGACGTTCCAGATGCTTTCGAGAGCATGCGACAGTGCATCCAGGCCGGTGCTGAGCGTCAGCGAATGCGGCACCTGAAGGGTCAGTTGCGGATCGACGATCGAATGCTCGGGGTAGAGATTGGGCCGGGCGAGCGAGTATTTCTTCTTGTTTTCCGTATCCCAGACGGTTGCCCAGCAGGTAACCTCGCTGCCTGTCCCGGCTGTCGTCGGAACCGCGATAATGGGCACATTGAAAAGCGTATCCGCGTCCGCACGCCCTTCGAGGTAGGCCTGAACCCGTGTGAAATCATTGCCGGAGGCGGCAAGGACTTTCGCGGTATCGATGACCGAACCACCACCGAGCGCGACGATGACTTCCGGTGTGTTCTCGGCGGCGCCAAATGAATCGCACGCGATCCGCAACCCTGCAAAACTTGGATTGGGCTCCACGTCGCGTACAACCACAGACGGTTTTCCGGCGTTGACCGAGACTTGGTCGACCAGGTGATCGAAGAATGGGTGATCATTGTAGGTCAGCAGGCAGTATTTCCGCCCCCTTATCTTCTCTTTGAGAGATGCGATCTCCCCCACACCGAACCAAACATTGACCGGATTGATGTATTTCCAGGACTGCGACACGGCGAAAATCTCCCAACAAGCTTTTGTCCTGCCTATTGAAACTTTGGAGTGCCTATTTGTCCAATTGATAGTTTATTGGATTTCCATATAGAAAACCTATGGACAGAAGATCGAGTGCCGTTCATAGTGAGGACGCTGACTTGTCGGCGCTCCCTCCTCGAACACGTAATGTCGTTGCACATGGCCATCGTTTTCACGCACCTTCGATCCTTTCATGCGGTCGCCGAAAATCGTGGGTTCACGGCTGCCGCCAAGGCATTGCACGTCAGCCAACCGACGGTGACGACGCAGGTGAAAGAGCTGGAAGAGCGCTATGGTGTTGAGCTGTTCTTGCGGCAAGGCCGCCGTGTCGAGCTCTCCGAAACGGGACGATCGCTCTTCGAAATCAGCGCCAGGATCATGAAACTCCACGAGGAGGCCGACGAACTGCTTTCGAGCAGCGGACACCTGATGACCGGTCAGTTGAAGATCGCAGCGGTCGGGCCGTTTCATGCCACGGAAATGGTGGCACGTTTCCTTGCCGAGTATCCCCTTTTTAATATCAGGATGCTGCTCGGCAACTCGGATCTTACGCTTTCGCGCATCATCGACCTTGAGGCGGACGTCGCCATCCTGGCGCATATCGTCGAAGACCCCCGCGTCCACTCCATCCCCTTCAGCACGCATGAAGTCGTGGTCTTCGTATGCTGCGATCACCCCTGGTACGAGCGCGATGAAGTCAACATTAGCGAACTTGTCGGACAACCACTCATCCTGCGGGAAACAGGCTCCACCACTCGCCGAGCTCTTGAGGCAGCGGCCGAAAGCGCAAACATCGAGATCAATCCTTTTCTTGAGATCGGCAGCCGCGAAGGTGTTTGGAAAGCCGTGGAGCGCGGTCTTGGCATCGGCGTTGTCGCGGATTTCGAATTCGTCTCGCATCCGAGATTGAAGACCATTCGCATTGCGGATATCGACGTGAAGACCGAGTATCGTCTCGCCTGCCTGCGCGAACGGCAGTGGTCGCGCAAGATCAAGGCTTTTTTTGCCGCGGTTCTTTAACGCTGCGCCATTGCGATCCACCTCGTGCCGGCGGCCGAAGGTTTCACGAGAGCCTGGGCGCGGCTCGGTTATCCAGCGCTACCGCCGGCAGTTTACTTCGCGCACTTGACCTCTCGCCCAAGAGCAACGCCCGCTTCGACACCAGGCCAGCCAATCCTGTTTGACGTGCGCCGCTGGCCGGCTCGAAGGCCAAGCGGCGCACTTTCGGTCTTACAAATAAATGGGATTGGACCACGCGAGTTTTCCATCGGCAGCCATGATCATGACACGGCACCAATCACCGATGAATTTTTTCAACGGGAATTGCGCCGAAGTCATATCCGTGCCGGAGATGGCTTCGTTTTTCGATCCACGCCCCACGACTATGATCTGGATTACCGCTGAACACTCGATTTTGACCGTCTCGCCGTGGAGGGCGATGTTGCCGATCGTCGGCCCTGCAGAGGCGATCAACAGGCCGCTCGGTAGACTTTTCAAACGAGGGCGGTTTGCGCCGAGACGCACGGCCCCGCTGGGTGCGGGGCCGCACTTTGCCAAATCTTCAGGCTGCAAATTGATCTCCCCCAAGATTCGGATTTCAAGCTTAGATTGCGGCTGCTGGCGGGCAAGCTTTAAATTCCAATGCTCAACCCGCTCTGACAAACGGCAAGGGATACCGATAGGAACCTCGACATCCTTCGCTAGACGATATGCGTTGGCTTACAACCGTTTGGCTTTTTCGATGTTCTTGGAATATACCGCGCGCGGCAAGCGCATACTTGAGTTCGTCTGACCTGCCACTGAACTTTCATCCAGTGGCGATTAGAGCCCTCGGCGGTTTTGGATGCGCCAAGCGGCGCGGTGTGAGCGACCGGCGGAAACGCGAAGCTTTCCGAAAAGCAGGTGATCGAAACGGCGCGCGAGACGGTTGAACGTGTTCGGGCGGTATGGGAGCCGGAAGAGAAGAAGAACCTGCCGACGGCCGCCAAGGTCGCCGATAAAGCCAACACGCGCGCCGACGGTTGAGTTGTATCGTGAGTTCGCGA
Organism: Pararhizobium sp. YC-54; assembly: GCF_025847205.1. Lineage (GTDB taxonomy): Bacteria > Pseudomonadota > Alphaproteobacteria > Rhizobiales > Rhizobiaceae > Pararhizobium. The sequence continues at coordinate 223,916 of NZ_JAOYTH010000010.1, forward strand.
AGTAGTGCCTCGCAGCTCGGCATTCAACTTATCGAGCTTTGCTGTATTTCAAGGCGTTAGCCCCATTCAAACAGTGTGACCGTTGGTTCGAATCCTCTCAAGAGCAAGCCATCTTTCTGAAAACTCGGACACGCAAGACGCATTGAATCGGAATTCGCTCCGAAACCGATCAGGTCGGCCCAGTCGATCCGAGAGCCACAACATAACCGAAGGCAATTGCTGGCGGTCTCGTTTTTCTAAGTACTCAGACCATTCAGCTCGGTCCAGAGAGGATAGTGGTCCGACCCCCTGGCCTCTCCGTCGGCCCAGCATCGTCTGACGTTTCCTGCCAGCGATGCGGAAACGAAACAATGATCGATGCGGCCCGCTTGCGGATGCGTGCTGCCCTCGCTTTCCGGATTCCCTCCCGCGACCCAGACATCGGCAAGCCCGTCGCGATTGACAAGGCGGCCGTACTGGCCCGCCCGTGGCCCGATCATCCGGGCATACTCAGCGCTGTCGGCGGTGAAATTCATATCTCCCATCACCACCATGTCACGCGGCATCGGCGGCATGTCGCCCTCCGTCCAGCCGGAGGCGGGATCGGGATGGCCGCCGCACCAGGCTCCCCCCTCGGCAGGCGCCCGCGCGAAAATATCGAGCATGGCCTCCACCTGCGGCAGGCGGGTCTCGGCGCAAAGATGGCTGAGATGGACGCTGTAGACCCGCAGCGCCCGTCCGTCGGCCTCGATCACCGTCTCCAGCATGCCCTGCTGGATCGAGTGCTGCGTCAGCGTGGCGAATTTCGGCAGGGGGAAATTACGGCTGGAGAGGATCGGAAAGCGCGACAGGACCATGGTGCCGAACTGGCGGCGGCGGGAGACGAGACGCCCCTCGCTGCCCCGAAAACTCGCATCCATGTCGAAATTGGCGCCATAGACCCAATAGCGGTCGCCGAGTGCATCGGCGATGACCTGCGGCGTGTCCACCATGCCGGAGCGAGCCCAATAACGGTCCACTTCCTGCAACGCGATGATATCGGCATCGCGGATTTCATCGGCAATGCGGGTGAGATCGTAGCGCCCGTCGGCACCCAGTCCGTACTGGATATTGTAGGAAACGAGCTTCATGCGGCAGTCCTCCTGCGCGCTTCGGCGAAGAGGTCGGGACGGTCGAGATTGATGTAATCGACGCCGGCGCCAGCGATCTCGATATGCGTGGCCGGATCGTCGCCGCCGTAATAGACCATGACTTCAAGACCAGCGGTCCGGCAGGTGTCCACAAGACCTGGACGGATCATCTGCGCGGGCGTGATCTCCAGGATCGACGCATGATGCAGCGGCCCTGCCAAAGACGGCGATTTTGCCATGTCGAGCGTGATCATCTTGCGGAATTCGGGAGCGACAGCATGAAGACCATCGCGCATCTGCGCGCTGAAAGAGAAGTAAAACGTCTCGTCCACCATGCCGAGATCGCGCACGAGCGCTGCCAGCCTGACCGGATTGCAAAGCTTCAGCTCGATGTAAACACCGCAGCGGCCGCGCAGATGCTCCAGATAGGCATCTAGGCGCGGCACGGGCTGGCCCGAAAATTCCGCGCCGAACCACGTCCCTGCATCGAGCCTGTCGATCTCCTTCGAGTGGGCGTGCCCAATAGGACCGGTGCCGTTCGTCGTCCGCTCGAAGGTCTCGTCATGCAGTACGTAAAGCACGCCGTCGGCGCTTTCGCGGACATCGAGTTCAACGTAGTCGGCACCCTGCTTCAGGGCCAGGTCTGCCGCGGCAAAGGTGTTCTCCGGTGCAAACGCGTTTGCGCCGCGATGGGAAACGATCCTGGTCATTGGGCGACCTCCGCATGGGACGGGTGGCGCACGGATGGCACAGGCTCATGGATGGTCGTGGTGATATCTGCATTGAGGCCTGGAAGCCGGTTACCTTCGGCATCGAAGAACAGCGTGCGCTGCGCATTGAACGTGAGGCCGACGGTTTCGCCGATCACAAAACGCGCCGTCTCGCCGGTTTCGAGCGCATGCAGACGGCCGAACGGAGTTTGGAGTGTGTAGAAGATTTCGCGGCCCATCGGCTCGATCAACGAGACCTTGCCGGTCATCGCCGTGTCCGCGGATGCGATCAGTGCGATGTCCTCGGGCCGCAGGCCGAAGGTGACGGCGCCGCGATAGATGGCGGAAAGGCTCAGCACCCGTTCGCCGACCAGGGCCGTGTCGCCGCGCGCTTCGCCCTTGATCAGGTTGATCGGCGGCGAACCGATGAAGCCGGCAACGAAGATGTCGTGCGGGCTGCGGTAGAGTTCGTCCGGCGTGCCGATCTGCGCGATGTTGCCGTTGTTCATGCAGATGATGCGGTCGGCCATGGTCGTCGCCTCGATCTGATCGTGGGTAACGATCAGCGTGGTGATGCCGAGGCGCGACTGAAGAGCCTTGATCTCGGCCCGCATGGCGATGCGCAGTGTTGCATCGAGATTGGAGAGCGGCTCGTCGAGCAAAAGGATGTTCGGCTCCTTCACCAGTGCGCGGGCGAGCGCCACGCGCTGCTGCTGGCCGCCGGAAAGCTGCCCGGGACGGCGTTCGAGCAACTTGTCCACCTGCACGAGGGCGGCCGCCTCGCGCACCCGCCTGTCGGCTTCGTCCTTTGGAACGTCCTTGAAGCGCAGCGGAAAGGCGATGTTCTGCTGCACCGTCAGATGCGGATAAAGCGCATAGGACTGAAAGACGATGCCGACATTGCGGTCGCGGGCATCGACGCGGTTGACGGTGTGATCGTCGAAAAGGATCTGTCCCGAGGTCGGGGCATAGAGGCCCGCGAGCAGGAACAGCGTCGTCGATTTTCCGCACCCCGAAGGGCCGAGAATGGCGACGAATTCGCCGTCGTCGATGGTCAGGTCCATCGGCCGCAGAACCTCGGTCTGGCCCCAGCTTTTTGTGACTTTGTCGAGTGTGATCTTTGCCATTCTCTTATCCCTTGATCCCGCCGAAGCTCATCTGGGTCAGGTATTTTTGCGTGAAGATGTAGAGGACGAGCGCCGGCAGCACGTAGACGACGCCGACGGCGGCGACGAGGCTGTAATCGACGCCCATGCTGTCCTCCGAAACGAAGAAGAGGTAGAGGCTCATCGTCAGGCTGGTCTTTTCGATCAGCAGCGTCTGCACGAAGACATATTCCTCCCACCCCCGCAGGAAGGTGAAGGTCCCGACCGCGATCAGCCCGCCGACGACCTGCGGTAGCACCACCATGCGGAAGGCCTGGAAACGCGAAGCGCCATCGGTGATCGCGCTCATCTCGATGTCCCAGGGAACGGCATCGAAGAACCCTTTGAGCACGAAGATCGCAAACGGCAGTTCGAGTGCGCACAGGACCAGGATGACGCCCGAGAGCGAGTTGAGAAGACCCATCCAGTACATCTGGATGAAGATGGCCACCGTCAGCGCCAGTGCCGGAAAGGCATGCAGCAACAACAGCCCGCGCAGAAAACTTTCCCGCCCGGCAAAGGAAAAGCGCGACAGCGCATAGGCGGCGGGTGCGGCGACGACCGTGACGATCAGCGTCTGTGCGCCGGCAAAAGCGAAGGAATTGCCCATCGCCGACCAGACCGATGGCATCAAACCGATGCGGCTCTGGCTGCCGCGCTCGGCCGCAACGCTGGCGGGATCCCAAAGGAAGGCAAAATTGTCGATCGTCAGGTAAGGCCCGACACCGGCGACGAGTGCAGCGACCGTTACAAGCGTCACGCCCCATTGCAGCCGCTTGGCCGTTTGCCCTTCGGGAGCAAAGAGGGCAATGGTGATAAGCGCGAGATAACCGGCCGCCGCGACGGCGAACAGCCGCCAGAGGATGGTCGTTCCATCGCCGCCCTTGCCCGTCAGCGAAATTGCCAGCAACCACAAATAAGGCAGGACGATCGGTAGCGAAACGACGGTCAGGAAGCCGATCACGATGGCGAGAAAGCCGGTACGGTTCCAGAGCGTCCGGCGAGCCATTCGGCTCCAGTCCGGGGTCGCTGAGGAGGAGGATGTGGTCACGCTCATTACAATACCTCGATCTTAGGGGCCGCGAAGCTCTGCTTCATGCCGGCCATGCGCCATTGCAGCAGCGTGACCGCAACGCCGATCACCATCAGGCCGAGCGCCAACGCTGCGCCATAGGCATAGGCGCCGCTCTCGAAGGCGCGGCGATAGACGTAGAGCGCGTAGGTGGTGGAATCGTAGACCGGCCCGCCGCGGGTAATCAGCAGGATGTATTCATAAGTCGTCATCAACGAGAGCGCCTGGTAGATGGTGATGAAGCGTAGCGGCGGCAGAAGCGCCGGCAGCACAACATGGCGCAGCACCGACCATTCGCCGGCGCCGTCGATGCGGGCGGCGCTGAACAGGTGCGCCGGAATGGAGCGGATCGTCGAGGTCATGATGACCATGGCGAAGGAGGCGCCGACCATGCCATTGGCGATGACGATCAGAAGCAGCGGCTGGTCGTTGCGCAGATTGAGCAGCGGAAGGCCGAGAGCGCCGCCGATCTGGTTGATGAGACCGTAGGGCGTCGGATCGGCGACCCAGATCCACAAGACGCCGTAAAGCACCGCCGGGCTCATGCGCGGCAAAAGCCAGAGACCGCGGAAGAACGCGCCGAGCCGCTCCGGGACCGCCGTCGTCGTGACGGCGAGAATGGCGCCGAGACCGATATTGAACAGGAACAGCGTTGCCGTCACGTAGATGAACGTCGTCATCAGCACCATCGGCAGGCGGCTGTCGCGGCCGAGCATTCGCAGGACATTGTCGAAGGTGAACTTCTCCACCTTGAGATTGACGCCCATGTTGGTGAAGGCGATGACGATGTCGATCAGGATCGGCGCGATGAAGAACACCGACAAGACGATGATAGCGGGCATCAGATAAAGAAGCGGGCGGGCGGGCCGGTGGCGTCTTGGCGGTTGGGAAATCATGAGCAGGATCCTAAATGCAGAAGACAGGCCGGTGCTCGACCGGCCTGTCTTCGTCCGTCGTTAGTTGGCGAGCGCATCACGGATTTCGACTTCGTCGCCGAACTGGACTTCCAGCTCATCGGCAATGAATTCGACGGCCTCGGCAGCGCTCATGCGGCTGGTCTCGACGGCCTGGAGACCGCTGAACAGCACCTTGTTGTAGCTGCCGAACTTGGTGTGGTTGGGCACGAAATTGGCGTGCACCATCATCGGCGACGCGGCTTCGAGCGCCCAGTTCGCCTTGTATTCCGGCATGGCCGTCTGAGCGTTGCTGATCGCCGTGTGGTAGGAGGAAACGGCGTGCTTGGTGTTGAAATAGGGAAGCGAGGCAAGCGCCACTAGATCGGCGGCGATCCCGGCATTCGTCCCCTTCGGGTTGATCGCATAGGCGATCGGGTGCGACAGGTTGGCCGGCTTGCCGCCCTTTTCGGCGGCGGGCGCCGGGATCCAGCCGATCTTGTTGAAATAGCCCTTGCCATCGGTCGGCCAGGTCGCACCGAGCTTGTCGCCGACCTGCCAGGCAACAGCCCATACACCCTGATGGAAGACGAAGGCTTTTTCCTGCTTGAAGGCGGTCTGGATCGCCTCCCAGCTCATGGCCGTGTTGTCGGCGGGAGTGACGCCTTCCTTGGCGTTGCGCTCGTACCAGGACAGGGCCGCTTCCATTTCCTTCTTCGGGAAGAGCAGCTTGCCGGTCTTTTCGTCGGTAAACTTCACGCCGTTCGAGGCGAAGACCATCAGATAGTCGATACCGACATTCGGGCGGTGCAGCATGCCGTACTGGGCGGCACCCTTCTCGACCACTTCCTTGCTGAGGGCGGTGAAGTCGTCGAGGGTGAAGTTGCCGGTCTCGACCTTGGCGGGAATGGCATCGATGAAGGCTTCGTCCTTGCCGATCTTGCGCAGCATGTCCTTGTTGTAGAAGAACATGCGGATCTCGGCGTCCTGCGGGATCGCATAGACCTTGCCGTCGATACCCTTGACGGAATTCCACAGCACGGGCAGCACGTCGCCGTAAACCCAAGGCTTGGAGGCGATTTCCTCGTCGAGCGCCTTGGCATAGCCGTCGGCCGCGAACTGCCCGATCCATTCGTGCGGCAGCAGGTAGACATCCGGGCCCTGATTGACCGCAAAAGCCTTCAGCGTATCGAGGGCATAGTCGTCCCAGCCCTTCTGGCCGCTGTTGTTTACCTCGATCACGATCGTCTTGTCGATCCCGGCGGCCTTGTACTGGCTGTTCAGGATGGCGGCGGCGTCCTCGATGTTGGTAACGCGGGCAGGCCCGTTGCGATCGGCAAGGGTCCACAACTTCAGCTTGATCTCTTCGGCACTTGCTGTAGTTGCGAGGAGAGCGATGGTGGTCGCGGCAAGAGTTAGGGTACGAAACATGATGCCTCACTTGGATTTGGTGGAACGATGATGGCTGGACAATTAATTAAGTTGCTTACTTAACAATTGAATGACAATTCTGTTGTGCCAAGTTATTTTTTAGAGAAATCAAAAATGCTGATTGAAAAAGCGGATCTAGGGGGGCTGAGCGGCAGCCATCAGCGGCTCATCCGCCTTCTGCGGCGCTCGGCGCCCGCCTCACGGGCAGAACTGGCAGCCCTTTGCGGCCTTACCCCGGCGGCGGTCAGCATGCTGATCCACGAGTTGATGACGCGCGGCATCGTCGTCGAGAGCGGGCGCCGGCAAGGTCACCGTGGACCGCCGCAGATCGATTTGCGGCTTTCGCCGAAGGCCGGCTATGCGCTCGGCATTCATGCCGACTACTATTCCGTCTATCTGACGGTCCTCGACTTTTGCGGCAAGCTGCGCGGCGAGCACCGGATCCACAACAGCTTTGCGAATTTCGGTAGGGTTGCCGCGACCATTGCCGAATGCGCGGACGCTCTCCTGGCGCGAAGCGGCATAGCCGCCGCCAACCTGATCGGTGCCGGTTTCGCATTGCCCATCCGTTTCCGCAACAGGGAGCCGGCCCTCGAGCTGGCCGAGGATGTGGGCCGATGGGGTGCCGTCGATATCGCTGCCACTTTGCACGATGCCCTCGGCTGCCCCGTGATCGTGGAAAACGACGCCAATGCCGCCGCCATCGGCGAGTTGACGGTCGGCAACCCGGAACACCACAAGAGCTTTTTCCACCTCTATCTCGGCAGCGGCATCGGCGGCGCGATCGTTCTCAACGGCAATCTCTATCGCGGCTATATCGGCAATGCCGGCGAGATCGGCGCATTGCGCCCGCGCTCCGTATGCCGGCCCTCTTTCGACGATCTTGCCGCCTGGCTCAAGGCGGACGGCGTGACCTTGCCGGTGGGGCGCGATCCCGACGAATGGGAGGCCGTTCTGGCCGCCGCACCGGAAAGCGTCGAACGGTGGACACAGCGGGCCGGACCGGAAGCCGCCCGCCTCGCATTCGCAGCAGGCGCCATTCTCGATCCGCCAGCGATCTATATCGGCGGCACGCTTCCGAAAAGCGTCCGGCGCGCGCTTACCCGATGGATGGATTTCTCGCGCCAGGAGCTTTTCGACGGTGGCACGCTGGCCCAGCCCCGGATTCTTCTGTCGGAAATACCGGCCGCGAACAGCGCCGCCCTCGGCGCGGCGGCGCTCGTCCTGCACCAATGATGGCGTTGTCACGTTGCTCCGATGAAGGTTGAACGAGGTGTGTCAGCGGAAATCACGCACTTGCGCTGGACTCCAGCGGTTGTGCTGCCCTCGACCTCGCAGCCGCGCTCGTGGAACATTTCTTCCAGATCCCGATAGCTGAGCGGATATCGCAAGTAACAGCAACGCCTGCGCAGTTCGACGGGTCGGGAATCTAACGGACCGTTCCGACGTGGTGGAAAGGCCCGATAGCCGTCCGGGGGGCATAATCCCTTGAGGTCCTTTTTGACGCCAGCAGCTCTGTTTGGCCCGACGCCAGAAGAGCGACAGCACCTGCCTGATGCAGAAAAATCAAGAAGCCACTCATTTCAGATCGACCTTTCTCATGAGTCGTGCTTTCGGTGAATGGAGCTCGCCGTCAGAACCACTCGCGCTTACAAACGCACTGAAGCCGACGAGGAGACCAGCCTCTTTTTGGTGCCCCCTCGCCCGCCGCACGACGACAGAGTTTCGACCGGTGACAGCCCACAAGGCCTTTTCAAGGCTCGCCAGCGCGCCGCGAGCGTCATGCCATATGGAGCGCCTGCAATGCGGCCAGATGGATTTCGCTGTTCGCCGCCATCAGCACCGTGTCGTAACGCGGCGCATCCATGAGCGGCCTGCCGTCCCAATCGGTCACGATTCCTCCGGCCGCCTGGATGATCGGCATCTGCGGGAGGATATCGTAATCGAACACGTCGCTTTCGATCAGAAGATCGATGCCGCCGAGCGCGAGAAGGCCGGCGGCATAACAATCGTGCGAGAAACGGGTGAAACGGACCTTTGCGGCCAATGCGGCGAAGCGTTCGTGACGCTCCCGGTCGAATTGTTCGAGCGCGGAGGTATAGACGATCGCCTGATTGAGGGCTGTCCTGCCGCTGGTGCGGATCGGTTCGCCGTTGAGCGTTGCCGCAGCGCGTGTGCCGAGCCAGCGTTCGCCCGTGATCGGCTGGTTGATCAGGCCCAGCACCGGTTCGCCTTGGTGCAGGAGCGCGATCTGGGTGCCGAAGGCGAGCGAGCCGGAGACAAAGGATTTGGTACCGTCGATCGGATCGAGCACCCATATCCAACCCGCATCCGTCCGGCAGGCGCCAAATTCCTCTCCCCGGATGCCGTGGTCGGGAAAATGCGCCTCGATCATTTGCCGCATCGTCGCTTCCGCATTGCGGTCGGCGACGGTGACCGGGCTGGCGTCCGCCTTGGCGTCGATTTCCAGCCGCTTACGGAAATGCGGACGGATCACGTCGGCCGCGGCATCCGCCATCGCGTGGGCCAGCGCCAAGAAGGCCGGTGGGCAGATTTGCTCCTGGGTCATCCTTCGATCCTTTCGGCTTCGGTCGCGATTGTGCGCAACAGGGTTCTGACGGTATCGACCTGCCGGCTGGCGGCGACGACCTCCCGCCGGAGCCGCGTTTCCAGATCGCCGGTGCCGACCTGCGTGAAACTGGCGGTGCGGGCGGGAATGAAGGGGTCCGGCACCTCCGAGGGGAAGCGCAAGGCCGGCGCGAAATAGCCCTCTTCCTCCTCCAGCCCGAAGGCCAGAACCTGCGGCCGGTCGTCGCCGAGCAGCAGCAGCTCCAGGAACATCGCTTCAAGCGGCAGATGCCCTTCACTGGTCCGGCAGGCGAGATGCGCCCAGCCGCCGCGATCCGGCTGGATAAGGCAATCCTTCACATGCACCTCGGTAATATGCGGCGCTTGCGCCGCCAGCGCCGGCAGCGGCAGTTCGTAGGCATTGATCATATTGCCGAAATCGAACAGCAGGCTGAGGCGCGGATTGGCGACGGCACTGAGGATGCCGATCAGTTCCTCCGATTTCAGGTCTTCGTGCTGTTCGAGCGTGTAGCGCAATCTGCCCTGCGGATCGAATTCCTCAAGCCGGCGCAGATCCGCGATCGTCCAGTCGATGATTTCGGAAATCCGGCCCTCATAGCGCGGATAGCAGCGCAGCGACGTCGCGCCAGTAGCGAGCGCGATGCGCACGGCATCCGAAAGCCCGGCGGCTTCCGTCGTGCTGGTCTCGACATGCAGTTCCAGCCCGCGCTCTCCCACCGCCTCGCCGAAAGCGCGCAAGGCATCATTGGGCATCCGGGCGAGGCTTGCCTGCTCACCGTCCTCGACATGGATCTTGACGCCGCAGAACTGCTGCGCTTCGGCGAATTCGGCAAGCTGCAGCGGCGTCATGCCGCCGAAGCGCATGTTGAGATGGAAAGCGTAGGCATGGGCAAACAACGGCGCGTTTTTCGCCCGCGCTGCAAGCCGGGCGCGGCTTGTCGGGGAAAGGGTTGCGATTCGCGTCCGCCAGTCGGGGGACAGGGCGTTCCAGGGCATTTCGGTCAAGGTGCCGACTCCTCCACAAGCGACCGGTTGATTCATTGTTGCCGTCAGGCGGCGAGCACCAGCAGGTCGCGATGCGACACGCTGATCTCGACCGGCGTGCCGATAGAGGGCGGCGGCCTGTCGGGCTGGTTGAACGTATCGAGCGAGACGAGGCCGCCTTCGACCGCGACGCGGATGCGGATCACCGCACCGAGGAAATGCACCTCGGTGATCGTGCCGGCGAGGACGACAGCATTGCCTTCGTCCTTGCGCCCCAGCGCCACCGTTTCCGGCCGCAGCGCCAGGCTGATGCGCTTGCCGGTCTGGCCGGGCAGCGACCGGTTCAGTGCCACGGGCACACCGCCCAGCCGGATGCGACCGGCGGCGGCATCCACGAGGTCGGCATCGATAAGGTTCAGCGTGCCGACGAACTGCGCGACGAAGCGTGTCGCCGGCCGGTTGTAGATTTCGAAGGGCGTGCCGACCTGGTCGGCCACCCCCTGATGCATGACCACGACGCGATCCGACATGGACAGCGCCTCCTCCTGATCATGCGTCACGAAAATGGTGGTGATGCCGAGATCGCGCTGGATGCGGCGGATCTCCTCGCGCAGGCTGACGCGGATTTTTGCGTCGAGCGCCGAAAGCGGCTCGTCGAGCAGAAGCACCTGCGGGCGCGGCGCCAGCGCACGGGCGAGCGCGACGCGCTGCTGCTGGCCACCGGAGAGCTGGAAGGGGTAGCGCCCGCCCAGTTGCGACAGGCCGATCAGTTCCAGCATTTCGCCGACGCGCTTGCGGATCGCGGCCTTGTCTTCGCCCGCCACCTTGAGGCCGAAGCCGATATTCTCCTCCACCGTCAGGTTGGGAAAGAGTGCATAGGCCTGGAACACCATGCCGATCTTGCGCCGGTTGGCCGGAAGGCCGGTCACGTCGCGCCCGTCGATGCGGATCGCGCCCGATGTCGGCGTCTCGAAGCCAGCGACCATGCGCAGCACCGTCGTCTTGCCGCAGCCGGAGGGGCCAAGGAAGGAGACGAACTCGCCCTTGTCGATGCCGAGGGTAAAGTCTTTCACGACGCGCAGCGCGCCGAAGGATTTTTGCAGCTGGTGGATGTCGAGAAAGGCCATGGTCAGCGCCTCGCGGTGGAGAATTTGGAAAAGCGGGTGAACAGCTGGATCAGTCCCATGCAGGCCCAGGTGATGGCGAAGGCGACGACGGCGAGCGCCGAGGGCTCGTAGGCCCGGTTGCCGCCCATCCAGACCATGTAGGGGCCGAAGGAATTGACGTTGAGGAGTGCGGCGAAGACATATTCGCCGATGACGATTGCGAAGGTCAGGAAGGCGCCTGACAGCACCGAGACGAAGACGTTCGGCAGGATCACGACGGTAAGGATGCGCGCCCAGCCGGCCCCGAGCGACTGCGCCGCCTCGGTGAGGCTGGCGATGTCGATGGTGCGCAGGCCGGTGTCCACCGAGCGGTACATGTAGGGCAGCGACAGCGTGGCGTAGCCGAACAGGAGGAGGATATTGGTGCCCAGCCAGCTTCCTGTCAGCGGCAGGATGGAGGAGGTGTTGTAGATGCGGATATAGCCGAAGACGATGACGATAGGCGGGATGACCAGCGGCAACAGCGTGATGAATTCCACGATGGGGCGCAGGCCCGGAAAGCGCAGCCGCACGAAATAGGCCGTCGGCACGACGATCAGGATGCCGAGCACGATGGTGAGCAGCGCCAGCCCCACCGAATAGCCGAAGGTCTGCTGGAACTGCGGATCGGCGAGCACGAGCCGGTAGGCTTCGAAACTGTATTCGCCGCGCTTCATGCGCATCGAGAAATCGACCATGCCGGCGAGCGGCAGCAGGAAATAGAGCCCACCGAGCACAACGGCGAGCCAGGACCAGAGGCGTTTTCCCGTCATTTGACCCACCGTTCGGCGCGCATGCGCAGGAGAATGTAGATGCCGTTGGCGACGGCGGTGAGCACGATCATCGCAAAGGCGATGGCGTAGCCGAGATGCGGATCGTTGAGCACGTCGCCGCGAATCTGCGCAAACAGCACGATGGGCGCGATGGAGAGCGACGAACCGGTGAGCGCAATAGCGGTGGCGACCGCACCGAAAGCATTGGCGAAGAGCAACGCCAGCGTGCCCAGCAGCGAGGGCCACAAAACCGGCAGCGCCACCATCCGCCAATACTGGAAACCGCTGGCACCGAGGCTTTCCGCCGCCTCGCGCCATTCGCGCCGCAGCCCCTCCAGCGCGGGCGTGATGATCAGCACCATCAGCGGGATCTGGAAATAGAGATAGGTGAGTGCCAGCCCCAGGAACGAGACGATATTGAAGCCGCTGCCGTAGAGATTGATGCCGAACCAGTGGCGCAGCAGCATGGTCACGAAACCGAGGCGGCCGAGCGTGGCGATGAAAGCAAAAGCGAGCGGCACGCCGGCGAAATTGGAGGCGACGCCCGAAAAGGTGAGGATGGCGTTGCGCAACGGGCGCGGCAGGCCACCGAGCGTGATGGCGGCAGCGATGAGGAAGCCGAACAGGCAGCCGAGCACGGCCGTCATCAGGCTGAGTTCGATGGAGATCCAGAAGGCCGACCGGATGGAGGGCGAGAGCAGCTTGCCAAGGTTTTCGAGTGTCGCCTCACCCTGCGCATTGCGAAAGGCCCCGACGACGATGTTAAGCGTCGGCAGGATGAGGAACAGCGTGGCGAAAATGAAGAAGGGGGCGACCCCGAACCAGTTGAGAATCTGCCGCGGCCTGAGGGCGGCCGGCAGAGACACGGCACTTGTCGTCATCGGATTGTTCCCTGAAGGCGCTCCAGCCGGAGACTCCGCGACGGCGGAGCCTCCGGACCGGACGCGAGGCTTACTTCACAGTCACTTCACATTGGCGCCGACGACCTTGTCCCAGCCTTCGACGACCGCAGTCTTGTTGGCGGACAGCTCGTCCACGGTCGGGAATATCGCCTTTTCATAGGCTTCAGCCGGTGGCAGCTTGTCGAGGAGCTCCTGCGGGAATTTTCCGGCCTTCAGCATGGCGTTGAAGCGCGCAGGATGGCAGTAGCCCTTCAGCCAGCCGGTCTGGCCCTCGTCGGAATAGAGATATTCCATCCAGAGCTTGGCGGCGTTCGGATGCGGCGCATAGGCCGAGATCGCCTGCACGTAAACGCCGGCCACCACGCCGCTCTGCGGCACGACCACGTCCATCGGCGGATTGCCTTTCAGGCCGTCGCGCCAGGCGAGCAGGTTATAGTCCCAGGCGGCGACGATCGGCGTCTGGCCCTGCGCGATAGTACCGGCCTTGCCGAGCACCGGCACGAAATTGCCGGCCTTGTTCAGCTCTGCGAAGAGTTCCAGCCCCTTACCACCGGACTCCGCGCCCGGCTTCGCGCCGCGCGAAATGCCCGCCGACATCAGCGCCAGGATCGCCTGCGCCGAGGAGCGCGGATCGCCGGTGAGCGCGACGGCGCCGGAATATTCCGGCTTCACCAGGTCGGCCCAGTCGGCCGGTGCGGTTTCCAGCAGGTCCTTGTTCACGCCGAAGGCCATAACGCCGTAGTAATCGCCGTACCAATAGCCCTTCTCGTCCTTGATATTGGCCGGGATTTCGTCCCAGGCCGCGACCTTGTGGGGCTGGAGCAATCCCTCTTCGGCGGCCGCCGGTGCGAAGGCAAGGCCGAGGTCGACGACGTCGGGGGCCTGCGAGCCCGTATTGCCCTTGTTGGCGCGGATTGCTTCCAGTTCGTCGGCGGTGCCCGCGTCGGGGTTCAGCTCGTTGACCTCGATGCCCGGATACTTCGCCTTGAAGCCGGCGATGACCTCGCCGTAATTGCACCAGTCATGCGGTAGCGCGATGACCGTCAGCATGCCTTCCTTCGTGGCGGCGTCCAAGAGATTCTGCGGCGCCTCCGCACGCGCGAGGCCGGGCAAGGCGGTGACGAGGGCAAGCGTCGAAACGAATGCGCGGCTGGCCGCGCGGCGGGATACGAAGCGGTTCATAGAATCCTCCTGTTGGCCGTTCTCGACGGCGCGTGGGCAATGGCTGCTTTGGTCCTTGCATCCGGTCGTCGGCCTTGCCGCCCGGCCCGGTTCCCCTTGCACCTGTCTGCGTCCTTTGGGGCTGCATCGGTGCGTTTTCGTGTAAGGAGAGGATGTAACATTTGGACAACAATCAAACGTCCATTATTGTGCATTCGACTATACCAATTTTAAAGGCACGCCATGGCCAAACAGTTCGAAGGCCCGATCCTGCCCTTCCTTCGCCTCGACGCGGCAGCGGCTCTGCCGAAATTCCGTCAGGTACAGGACCAGTTGCGCATGGCGATCCTGCGTGGCCACCTGCGGGCGGGCACGCGGCTGCCGGCAAGCCGCATCCTCGCGGAAGAGCTGGGCCTGTCGCGCCAGACGCTGGTGCGGGTGTTGGAGAACCTGAAGGCGGAAGGCTATCTGGAAGCGCGGCAGGGCGCGGGTACTTTCGTTTCCGCAGCCCTGCCCCGCCAGTTGCCGAAGCCGCGCTTCACGCCGGCCGAGGGCGATATCCCGCCGCGCCTGTCGCGGATCGGCGCCCTGTCGCGCGCCCTGTCGGCCAATATCGGCCGGATGGAGCAAAAACCCTTCCTGCCCAACCAGCCGGCGCTCGACTGCTTTCCCTTTGCCGTCTGGCGCAAGTGCTGGAATGCGGCAACGCGCGGCGGCAGGGCTGCCATGGGCTATGGCGATGTCGCGGGCGAACTCATGCTGCGCCAGAGGATCGCCGAATATCTCGCCCTGCACCGGCGCGATCCTTGCGATCCCGAGCAGATCGTTATCACGCCCGGCGGGCACGCCGCCTTCACGCTCGCCGCGCTGGCGCTCGCCGATCCCGGCGACGGCATCTGGTTCGAGGACCCCGGCCCCGTCACGACCAGCAACCTGTTTCGCACGCTTGGCCTGACCCTCTGCCCGGTGGATGTCGATGCCGAGGGCATGAATGTCGCTGGCGCCATGGCGCGCCATCCCGATGCGCGGCTCGCCTTCGTCATGCCCTCGCGCCACCATCCGCTTGGGGTGACGCTGTCGCTGCCGCGCCGGCTCGCCCTCCTTGAATGGGCGCGGGCAAACGACACCTGGATCATCGAGGACGATTACGACAGCGAATTTCGCTACGATGGTGCGCCGCTGCCCTCCATGCGCTCCATCGACAGTAACGGGCGGGTGATCTATGCGGGCAGTTTCAGCAAGGCGCTCTATCCGGGTATCCGCATCGGTTACCTCGTGCTGCCGCCGCCGCTCGTCGGCACCTTCCGCAACCTTTCGGGCTTGATCCATCGCAGCGTGCCGGTCGAAACCCAGCTCGCGCTGGCCGAATTCATCGGTGGCGGCCACTTCGCCAGCCACCTGCGCCGCATGCGCGGCCTCTATGCCGAACGCCGCGCGGCCTTCCAAGAGGCAGGCCGGGTGGCGCTGGCCGGGCTTGCCCGCATCGATTGCTCCGAAAGCGGGCTCAACGCGCTCGCCTGGCTGGAAAAGTCCGGGGACCGGACAGCGCATCGCGTCGTGCTCGATGCCGGGCTGCAATGTTATCCGCTGTCTGACTATACGATCGCGACGCCCCGGCCAAGCGCGCTCATCCTCGGCTATGCCGGCGTGCCGGCCGAGCGGATGAAGCCCTATCTCGGCCGTTTCGCCGAGGCGCTCTCCCGGTCGTGAGGCCGCTGCTGCAGCCTCTCCGGAGGCCCCCGGCGACGCAGGCCGGACCGGTTGGCAATGCCATCCATCAGCCCGCGAAAGAAGGCCTCGATGCAGAGGGCCCAATCGTGCCGCTCCTCCGGATCGTCGGGACCCCGGCGCGCGACGACATAACCTATACCCCGCAACATCGCAGCCCCCTAGGGCCGCACCGCGCGCAGCGGCGTGCCACTTCGCTGGCTGACACCGACGCCGGGCGCTACGCCCACCTCGGCATTGGAGGCGGCGAGCAGCGGCGTGCCGCGCACGATATCCGAGGCGCGTTCGGCGAGCATGATGGTCGGCGCGTTGAGGTTGGCATTCGGCTCCGAGGGGAAGACGGAACTGTCGATAACCCGCAATCCCGCGATGCCGCGCACCTTGAGATCGCTGTCGACCACCGCCATGGCATCCTCTCCCATGCGGCAGGAGCCGCAGGGATGGTAGGTGCTTTCCATGGTCTCGCGCACCCAAGCGTCGATCTCGTCATCGCTGCGGACGTTCGCCCCCGGCGCGATCTCCTCGCCGCGGAAACGGTCGAAGGCCGGCTGGGCGACAATCTCGCGCGTCAGCCGCAGGCAGCGGCGGAAGCCCTCGCGGTCCTCCTCGCGGTCGAGATAGTTGAAGAGGATGTCCGGCTGCTCGTGCGCCTCCGGCGAGCGCAGGCGCACATAGCCCCGGCTCTTCGGTTTGTTCGGCCCGGTCAGCACCATGAAGCCGTGTCCGTCGAGCGGTTTCTTGCCGTCGTAGCGCATGGCGGCGGGCAGGAAATGGAACTGGATGTCCGGCCATTCGAGCGAAACATCGGAACGGATGAAGCCACCGCTCTCGAAATGGTTGGAGACCGAAAGCCCCTTCTTGAACAGCAGCCATTCGGCGCCAATCAGGGCGCGGCTCAAAAGTCCCATCTTGCCGTTGAGCGTGATCGGCTCCTTGCAGGCATACTGGATATAGACCTCGGAATGGTCCTGCAGGTTCTCGCCGACACCCGGCAGGTCATGCAGCACCGTAACGCCCGCCTGCCGCAGCACCGCCGCCGGGCCAATGCCGGAGCGTTGCAAGAGATGCGGCGAGCCGATGGGACCGGAGGAGATCAGCACCTCGCGTGTGGCCTTCGCCACGACGCGCTCGCCGCCCAGTTCATATTCGACGCCGACGGCGCGCTTTCCTTCCAAAAGCACACGCCGCGTCATGGCATGGGTGACGACGGTGAGGTTCGGCCGGTTCATCGCCGGCTTCAGGTAGGCGTTCGCGGTCGACCAGCGCACGCCGTCCTTCACGGTCATGTGCATGGGGCCGAAACCCTCCTGCATATGGCCGTTCGGGTCGTCGGTGGCGATGTAGCCCGCCTCGCGGCCGGCATCGACGAAGGCGCGGTAGAGCGGGTTCTTCATCTTGTTGCCGGCATTGGTGGCAAGCGGGCCGGCGGCGCCGCGATAGGTGTCACCCCCGCCCTGCCAGCTTTCGGCCCGCTGGAAATAGGGCAGGCAATTGGCATAGCGCCAGCCGCGCGCGCCCCGCTCCTCCCACTCGTCGAAATCGCGGGCATGGCCGCGCATGTAGACGAGCCCGTTGATCGAGGAGGAGCCGCCGATGACCTTGCCGCGCGGGCAATGCACCCGCCGGCCGTCGAGGCCGGGTTCCGGCAGGGTCATGTATTTCCAGTTGTATTTGGTGCCGTTCATCGGGATGGAGAGCGCCGTCGGCATCTGGATGAAGATCGACTTGTCGCTGCCGCCGTATTCCAGCACGAGGACCTTCGTGGCCGGGTCTTCAGACAGCCGGTTGGCGAGCACGCAGCCGGCCGATCCGGCGCCGATGATGATGTAGTCGTATGTGTCGGTCATGGCGATGTGTCCCGAAGGTTACGGATAGAGGCCCCAGCCGCGCCCGCGGGCGAAGAGCCGGGTCAGGACGTAGTGCACCGCGCCGGCCGCAAGGCAGGAGGGAACGGAAGCGGTGAGGTACTTGAAGGCCGGCAGGCTCGCGAGCGTCTGCGGATTGAAGACGATCACATAGACGGCGCAACCGACCGCGAGCGCCAGGAGGCCGATCGGGTTGAAGCCGGCCCAGAAGCGGTAATGGCCGTTTTCCTGAGGCCCGTGCAGGCTGCGCATGTCGAGCTTCTGCCCGCGCAGGAAGAAATAATCGACGATACCGATGCCAGCCAGTGCCGAATTCAGCGCCGAGGTCCAGACCAGGAAGATGAAGAACCCGTCATACATCTGCGGATAGAAGACGACGAGACCGAGCGGGATCAGGCAGAACAGGAAGAGGATCATGCCCCACGAAATGGAACGCACCGAGGCTGTGCCGACCTGCCGTAGCCCGACGATCGAGGTGTAGAGAATATTGGCCATCGAGGTCATGTTGGCAAAGGCGACGAAGAGCAGCGCAACAATGCCGATGAGCGGACCGGCGATCCTGGTCATCCAGATGGTCGGATCGCTTTCGCCGAGCGCCACAGCCGCAAGCAGGCCGACGATCTCGCCAAGCGCCGCCGCACCGAAGATGCCGACTATGTTCGGCCAGAAGGCGGTACGCTCGTTCTTCGTCAGACGGGCAAGATTGCCGATATAAGGCCACCAGGAGAAACCCGCCGCGAGATTGACTTCCACGGCAACGATGAAATTCAGCGTGTCGTCCTCGAAGGGCGGCGAGAGAGCCGGCAATGCCAGCAGTTCGCTGAGGGAATGATGGCTGAGGATGATATAAAGCATCACCACCATCAGCAGCACCAGCGCCGGCGACACCACCATGTTGAAGAACTTGATCGAGGTCGGGCCCTTGGCGACGACGACGCAGACGAGCAGAATGGCGCCCACGGCAGCGACAATCATCTTGGTGCCGGTCGGATTGGCCGCTTCGCCGGCACTCAGCGCCATCATGCCATCGATCGAGCGGCCGAACATCATGGCAAGCACCGCCAGCCAACCCATGGTCAGCAGAACCACCGCCAGGACATAGACGACACGGCTGCCGTTGTACCCGAACTGGCTGCGTAGCGCGACGAACTGCTCTACACCGTAGCGCCCGGACATCGGAGTGGTGGAGAGCGCCGTTAGTACCACGCCAATGATGTTGCCGATGACGATGGCTGCAATGCCTTCCTTCGGCCCGACAAACAGGCCGATCGCGCCACCGATAAGGAAAGCCCATGTCGCGATCGCAAGCGCCGAATTTGCATAGGTAAATTCCCAGAATCCCCAGAGCCTTTCCGAGGGCAGCAACGGTGCATCGCCGCGTTCGGCGGCAGCGGTATACCGGGATGCTTCGACATTTTCGGTTTCGACAGCGGCAAGGCCGCCCTGTGCAACATGATCGGTCATCTCAAGCCCCCCAGATCCAGAAGGCGGCGACGAGCACAAGCGTCAACGCGGCAATAGCCACGTAGTCGAGGGAGGTCATCGCCCCTTCGAAGCGGTCTCCTGCTGCGATGTCATCATAGATGCGGGCACGCCGCTCCAGTTCGTTCTGCCAGTCAATATCGCTGTTTTCCATCGTCGTTCCCCTTTTCGCGTCGCGCCTTGTGGCGTCTCTTTCCGCGAAGACAATTGCGGCTCCATCAGCCGCGGATCTTCGAAAGCGGGCGTGCCGCCTTCGGCCTATCGAACCCGAATGGGCTCGGTATAGAAGGACAGCCGGTCGATCCTCGGCGGCCAGCTGCCGTTTTCGGTGCCGCGCCGCACATGCGCGGCAATCTCTTCCAGCGCTGCGAACCACACATCGCCACACGAGATATCAGGTGCGCCATTCGCATATCCGGTTCAGAGCCTCACGGCAGCGTGATCCAAACGGCCTTCGTCTCAGTCAGGTGGTCCAGCTGTTCCGGTCCCAAGTCCTTGCCGAAACCCGAATTTTTGAAACCGCCGAACGGCATGGAGGGATCGATCGTGCTATGGGCATTGACGTAGATCGAGCCGGCATGCAGGCGCGGTATAAGTGCATGCACGCGGGACAGGTCGTTCGAGTAGATGGCGGCGGCCAAGCCGAAGGCGGAGTCGTTTGCCAACGCCACCGCGTCATCCAGCGCGTCGAAGACATCGGTCACCAGCACGGGGCCGAAGATTTCCTCGCGCACGATGCGCATTTCGGGCTTGCAGCGGGCGAAGATAGCAGGCTCGATGAAATGGCCTGGCCGTTCTGGGCTGCCGCCCCCATGGATCAACTCGGCGCCTTCGCAGCGGCCGGCCTCGATATAAGCGGAGACGACCTTCTTCTGCTGCGCCGACACCAACGGGCCGATAAAGCAATCGCGGTCCAATCCGGGCGCAATCTTGAGCGTGCGGGTGACGGCAACCAACTCGTCGAGAAAGGCGTCATGGACCGAGCGCTGAACATAGACCCGCGTACCGGCATCGCAAACTTGTCCTGAGTTGAAGAACACGCCGTTGGCCACCGCCCGTGCTGCGCTTTGCAGGTCAGCGTCTTCCAGCACCAGGACGGGTGATTTGCCGCCCAGTTCCAGCGTGACATGCTTGAGATGCCCCACGGCAGTCCGGCCGACCTCCTGTCCGACGGGCGTCGAGCCTGTGAACGTGACCTTATTGATGCCGGGATGGGCCGACATGGCCGCGCCTATCACACTGCCCCGGCCGGTCACGATGTTTACCACGCCGTCCGGAATGCCGGCCTCCTGCACCAGTTCCCCGAAGCGCAGGGTCGAAAGCGAGGTCAGCTCGGCTGGCTTTACGACCGTGGTGCAGCCAACCGCAAGGGCGGCTGCGAGCTTCCAGGCCATGGTCTGGAGCGGGAAATTCCAGGGCACGATGGCCGCGACCACACCCAAAGGCTCCTTACGAGTATAGGCCAGGTAGTTGCCCGGCAGGGACGGCTCGACCGTGCGTCCATGCAGTTTCGAGGCCCAGCCGGCGAAATAGCGGAAGGTATCGACCGTGCCCTGGATGTCGATCTCCCTGGCGAATGTCACGGACTTGCCCATATCGATGGCTTCGATCTCGGCGAGTTCGTCGGCATGCGTCTCGATCAGGTCGGCAAGGCGATGAATCAGGCGCTCGCGCTCGAGCGGCTTCAGGCGGCGCCAGGCGCCTCCATCGAACTGGCGGCGTGCGGCCTTGACGGCGCGGTCGAGATCATCGATCGTGCCCGAGGGCGCGCGGGTTATCAGGCCACCCGTGGAAGGCTCGAAGACGTCGAACGTCGCGCCATTGCCGCTGTCGACCCAGGCCCCGTCGATGAACATCTTCTGCGGCTTGGCCAGAAACCGTCGGGTCGCGTCGCTGACGCCATACTGCTCCAGATAATTGCGAACGTTTTCATCCATGCCTGTTCCTCCTCATGAGCCGGCCGCTCGCAGAGCTCCGGTTTTCGCGATGTCAACTCGTGCCGCACCGCGCCCGTTCTGGTTCTTCAATCAGGACTGCGCCGCCTTGGCGTCCGGGCCGTGCGTCGTGCGCAGCTCATGCCCGATGCCCGACGACGCGTCCGGTTTCAGTCTTTCCTCGCGTGCATGACACGGCCGATGAGGTTCATCAGCACCTGTGCCGCAAGCGTTGTGGTGGAGCCGGAATGGTCGTAGTCCGGCGCAACTTCGACCAGGTCGATGCCGACGACCGTACCGCGCTTGACGAGCGCCGCGAGGATTTCCAGCACCTCGTAATAGATGAACCCGCCATGCGACGGCGTGCCGGTGCCCGGCGCGATCGACGGGTCGAAACCGTCGATGTCGATGGTGATGTAGTAGCGGGCGCCGGCCGGCACGCGCGCGGTCACAGCCGCCGCGCCGAGCGCGCGGATTTGCCGGACCGAGAGGATGTCGGAACCCATGGCGCGGGCATCCTCGTAGCCTTCCTTCGCGGTGGAAGAGACGTTGCGGATGCCGAACTGCGACAGGCCGCTGACATAGGGTTTTTCGGCGGCGCGGCGCATCGGATTGCCGTGGCCGTAGCGCACGCCGTGGCGCTCATCGACGAAATCGAGATGCGCGTCGATCTGGACGATGTGGATCGGCCCGTTTGCGGCGCAGTCGTCAGCGAAGGCGTTGATGCAGGGAATGTTGATCGAATGATCGCCGCCAAGCACCACCGGCAGCGCGCCGGCGGCAAGGATCTTGCGCACGCCGAATTCGATATTGGCATGGCTCTTCATCGTATCGGTGTGGACGATATCCGCGTCGCCGATATCGACGATCGAGACCTTGTCGCTGGGCAGGTAGGTGACATCGTCCTCGTGGTCGTAGGCGCCGCCGTGGCCGAAGGAAAACAGCGTCGAGGCCTCGCGGATGCCGCGCGGCCCGAACCGGGTCCCGGCGCGCCATTGCGTGCCACAGTCGAAGGGGGCGCCAAGCACCGCCACATCGGCGTCGATCGCGTCCCAGTCCGGCTGATAGGGATATTTGCCAAAGGTGCAGATGCCGACAAACGGCAGGTTCAGACGTCCGGAATCGTAGGAATTGCTCACCATTCACCTCCTCCAAAGGTCAGGTGAGTGTGGCGAAAACGCATACACTTAAAAGCATCTATGATTGGATGTTTAGTTGTGTATTAATTAATGTATGATCAACAGGGTTCGCCACCGCATCCTCAATCTGTCGCTCGGCGACGCCGAATTGCGATTGCTGCGCGTCTTCGCGTCCGTCGTACAGCATGGTGGCTTTTCCGCCGCGCAGTCTGCGCTCGGCATGACGCAGGCGACGATTTCCACCCATATGCGCCATCTGGAGGAACGCCTGGGATTGCGCCTGTGCAGTCGTGGGCGGAGCGGCTTCCTGCTGTCGGACGAAGGGCGGCTCGTCTATGAGGCCATGCTGGAACTGTTCGGCTCTGTGGAAAAATTTCAGAGCCGCATCGGCGAGGCGCAGGGCGAACTCACAGGCAGCCTCAGTTTCGGCACCGTGGACGCCATGATCACCAATCGGGATCTGGACCTTCAGGGCGCGCTCGCAGCGTTCCACGGCCAGGCGCCGCGCGTGCATCTCGAAATCGACGTTGCCGCTCCGCAGGTGCTGCACCAGGGCCTGCTGAACGGCTCCTACCAGATCGTGCTCATACCCTCGGTCGGCGGCGTCACCCCGCATTTCCGTACCCAACCGGTTTTTTCCGAGGTGCAGAAACTCTACTGCGCCGAAAGCCATCCGCTCTTCGACACGCCCGACGCCGCAATCACCGATACGCTTCTGGAGGCGCAATCCTTCGCGGGCCGCACCTATATGCTGAACGAGACGATCTGCGGCGTGGACTTCAGGTGGGCGGCGGCGACGCCGCATATGGAGGGCACGCTGCTGCTTCTCCTTTCCGGCGCCTATATCGGCTTCCTGCCCGATCACTATGCCGAGGAGTGGGTGCGCAACGGCCGCTTGCGGCTTCTGGCACCCGAACGCATGACCTTCGAGGATATGTTCCACATCGTCTATCCGCGCAACAAGCCTTCTCGTGCCGCGGAAACATTGGCGCAGGCCATTGTCGAAAGCGCGCGTAAACGGCACTGAAACTTTTTCGGATGGCAGTAGAAAATTGCGACCGGGCGGCGGCCACGCCGTGCCCGCAGGATGGGTGTCGCCATGGCGATCCGTATCGATGGATATCGAATGATCGACGCCGGCTTGACTCCACTCCGAAACGTGCCTAGTAAGTTGTAGGCCTAACCCTACAATTGGATGCCATGACCCAATCGCCCACCAAATCAACGTCCGCGCTGTCCCTGGCAGATCTGCCGGGGCCGGACACACCCATTCGCCGGCTGCACCACCCTGGGCGCTGGCTCAGCGGCATCGCCGTCATTCTGCTGCTTGCGGTGATCGGTCGCGCCTTTGCAGTCGGGCAAATCCAGTGGCCCGTGGTCGGAGAGTTTCTGACAGCCCGCGTCATTATCACCGGTTTCGGCTGGACCCTTTTGATCTCGGCCTGCGCGCTGGTACTCGGCGTCGTGCTCGGCTTCGCCTTCGGCATCATGCGCCATTCGGAAAACCCGGTCCTGCGTTTCGCCGCCTGGCTATACGTCTGGATATTCCGCGGCACCCCGGTGCTGCTGCAGCTTCTCATCTGGTTCAACATCGCACTTGTCTTTCCGCGGCTCTACATTCCGGGCCTTGTCGATGAGCGCATGGTCGATGTGGTGACGCCCTTCGTCGCGGCCGTTCTCGGCCTCGGCGTCAACGAGGGTTCCTATCTGACGGAAGTGGTGCGCGGTGGCATCGGCTCCGTCGATCATGGTCAAAAGGAAGCGGCTCACACGCTCGGAATGACGCCCGGCCAGACGATGCGCCGCATCATCCTGCCGCAGACCCTGCAGCTAATCTTGCCGGTTCTCGGCAACAGCGCCATCGGGATGCTGAAATTTTCCTCGCTCGCAGCAACCATCGCCATGGGCGAAATGCTGAACGCGGCGCAGCGCATCTACTTCATCAATGGCGCCGTCATCGAGCTGCTGTTCGTCTGCGCCATCTGGTATCTGGCCGGAACGACGGTGCTCTCCATCGGCCAGTACTATCTGGAGCGTTATTTCGGCCGCGACACCGCAGCAACCACGAGCAACCGGCACTGGTTCAAGGGTTGGGCGCGGCGCCCGGCCGTCGAGGGGGAAGCATGAGTCTCGCAGTCAAGGCGGTCGGGATCCGCAAGAGTTTTGGTAGCTACGAGGTGCTGAAAGGCCTCGATCTGGAAGTTGCCTACGGCGAGGTGCTGTGCATCCTCGGCCCGTCGGGCAGCGGCAAGAGCACGTTCCTGCGCTGCATCAACCATCTGGAAACACCGAACAGCGGTTATGTCTGGGTCGACGGCGCCATCATGGGATATGAGCTGAACCGCGACGCGCTGCAGGAATTGCCGATCAAGCGGCTGCGCGCCCAGCAGAGCCAACTCGGCATGGTGTTCCAGCATTTCAATCTGTTCGCGCATCGCACCGTACTCGGCAATGTGATCGAGGGGCCGATGGTGGTGCGTGGTCTGCGCCGCGCTGAAGCCGAAGCCCGCGCCATGGACCTGCTGGAGCAGGTCGGCATGGCCGGAAAGGCGCTAAGCTATCCGTCGCAGCTTTCAGGAGGCCAGAAGCAGCGCGTGGCGATCGCCCGGTCGCTAGCGATGGAACCGCGCGTGATGCTGTTCGACGAACCGACCAGCGCGCTCGACCCGGAACTGGTCGGCGAGGTGCTGGAGGTCATGCGCAACTTGGCGCGGGGCGGAACCACCATGATCGTGGTCACTCATGAGATTGGCTTTGCCCGTGAGGTCGCTGACCGTGTCGTGGTGATGATCGACGGAGAAATTCGCGAAACCGGTGCGCCGGGTCAAGTCCTCAGCAACCCCGGCGATCCGCGTGTGCGCACATTCCTCAGCCGCGTGCTGGCCTGACATTCACAACTTCAAAATGGGAGAACGAAGAGAATGAAACGACTGCTGCCAATGTTACTGGGACTGGCCTCCACAACGTTCATCAGCCTCGCCCTATGCGGTGCGGCCCATGCCACCGATGAAAAGCTGGCCGCCGCCCTGCCTGAGGCCGTGCGGACCGCCGGCAAGCTGAATGTCACGATCAGCCTTGCCTATCCGCCGATGGAATATAACGATGCCGGCTCGACGGAGCTGAAAGGCTTCGACATCGATCTCGCCAAGGCCATCGCCGAACGCCTCGGCCTTGCTGCGGAGTTCCAGAATGTCGAATTTCCGCAGCTGATCCCGCAGGTCATCACCGGTCGATCCGATCTGATCCTGACCGCCTTCTCCGACAAGGTCGAGCGCCAGACGCAGCTCGATTTCATCGACTACTTCCAGACCGGTAACGTCTTGTACTCGACCGTCGACCGTCAGAGCGAGATCAAGACCGAGACTGACCTCTGCGGCAAGACCGTGGCTGTGGCCACCGGCACAAGCTGGGTCACGTGGACGGAGGAACTCGGCAAGGCCAAATGCGCGGAAGACAAGCTGATCACCGTCATCCAGATCCCGACCCAGGCCGAGCATATCATGCAGATCCGGCAGGGCCGTGCGCAGGCCTCGGTGATTGGACTGGAAGGGCTTCTCGACCTGATGAAGCAGGAGCCAGGCAAGTTCTACCAGATCGGCGACGTCGGCGACGTCAACCACTATGGCATCGCCTTCGCCAAGGCGAACGGCCAGCTGCGCGATGCCGTGCTGGCGGCGCTCGACACCATGAAGGCCGATGGTACTTATACACAGATCCTCGACCGCTACGGCTTGAAACAAGCCGGTGTGAAGGAGTTCAAGGTAAACGGAACCACAAAATAATCGACCCATCCGGGAGCCAACCTTGACCCATCCTTCCATACCAGACGCCTCCATCGCAATGGGCGAACGCCCCGATGACAGACTGTCCCGGCTGCGCCTCGATCTCTATTCGAGCGAACAGCTTTACCGGCAGCTTTACCGGGCGTTGCGCGCCGCCATTCTCAGCGGCGATTTTTCCGAAGGGGAAGCTATCCCTTCGGAAAACCAGTTGCGCGATCAGTTCGGCATCGCCCGAACGACAGTGCGCAACGCGATGGCGCTTCTGGTGTCGGAAGGATTGGTCCAGCAGGTTCGTGGCCGGGGCACGATCGTTTCGCATCGGCCGATCAGCCACAACATCTGGAATTTCGGCAGCTTTACGGAACTGGCGCGCAGGCAGGGCCAACGCCCGGTGACACGGGTACTCGAACACCGCGTGGAAAATGGCGAACTGCTGCTGGTGCGTGCCCGCGGCCTCGCCAATGATGAAACGGTGAACTGGTTGAACGTCGATACGTCGCGGCTCGACTTGGCCCTGTACCCGGGAATCGACCGCAACGATTTCGCGGCGCAATCGCTCTATGAGGTGTTGCGCCGCGATTATGATCGCCACCCCCTGCGCTCGGAACTGCTGCTGACGGTTGTGCCGCCATCCGATCGCCTGCGGGAGGTCTTTGCCCCGGCACTGGATGTGCCGGGCTATCTTTGCGCCAGCGGGGATGTACTTGACGCCGACGACCGGTTGGTGGAGCGAACGTCGATTGTCTACTCGCCGGCGGTCCAGATGAAATTCGCTACCCGCTGGGGGCGTGATACAGCGCCGGCTTGAAAGCCGCGCGACGCAGGAGACCAAGACATGAGCCGTTTCGACGAGACTTTTATCAACCCAAAACCCATTCTCGGCATGTTGCATCTGGCTGGAGAAGGCCCCACGGCGAAGCGCGTCCAAGCCGAGGAAGAAGCCCGCATCATGGCCGGTGAAGGGGTCGACGGTCTTGTGGTCGAGAATTACTTCGGCGATGCCGAGGATGTCGAGCGGGTGCTGGAGCGGCTGTGCGGCCTTGATCTCGGCACACGCATCGGTATCAACGTACTGCGGGACAACGTGCGCGCTTTTGCGCTAGCCAGACAGTTTCCGGTTTCCTTCATCCAGATCGATTCCGTCGCCGGCCATCTGCCGCTGGAAGAGGATACGCCTTTCGCCGCCGATCTCGCCGCGCGCCGCGATAGTGTTTCCGCACTGCTGCTCGGCGGTGTGCGGTTCAAATACCAGCCGGTTCTGTCCGGAAGGCCTGAAGAGGATGACGTCCGCATCGGCGCCTCCCGCTGTGACGGCCTTGTCGTGACCTCGGACGCAACCGGCCAGCCGACCGATATGGACAAGGTGACACGTTTCCGCACGGCTACCGGCGGGACTGTCCCGCTCCTGATCGGTGCAGGCCTGACCGAAACTAATGCTGCTGAACAACTGGCGCATGCCGATGGCGCCGTAGTCGGCAGCTGGTTCAAGCACGACCACAAGGACACCGGTCGCGTCGAGGCCACTCATGTCGCCCGTCTGATGCGTGCCGTGCGCGAAGCAAGGCACGCCGCATGAACGCGCCGGATGTTGTTGTCGCCCGTCCGGTGACGCCTGAGAATTTTGCCCGCTTCGGCACGGTCTACGATCTCACCGACGATAGCGACCCCAAAGCAATCTGGACCGCCGGCGACGGCTGGAACGATGGCTTTACCAGGACGCCGCTGATCGAGGGTTCCGGCCATCTTGGCGTAACGCGAGGCGGCGGCGCCCCGTGGCTCTGCGCGGCAATGGAACGGCATCCGGGTACAGAAGAAGCGATCTTCTGTGCGGCGCAGCCAGTCATCCTCGCCGTTGCCCCCGCATCGGATGCCGATGCGGCCAATCGGGACGAACTAGAAGCCTTCGTGATTGCACCGGGTCAGGCGGTCGTGATGCGCCGCGGCGTCTGGCACGATGCCTGCCGCGGTGCCTCCGGGCCTGCAGCCTATTACTGGATGGCAATTTGCGGGCTTGGTGAAAACCCCTGGGTTCCGGTTGCAGGCGGGCCAAGGTTGATCCAGGCTAACCAAGGGAAAAGCGCATGACCGCCTTCTTCATCGGCGACGTCGCGATCGACGAATATTACACCGCCGAGCGGTGGCCCGGCCGTGCCGACAAGGGCATGGTCACCGAACTGCCCGCAGAGATCGGCGGCTCCATCGCCAATGCCGCTGTCGTGCATGCGGGCCTTGGCGGCGAGACGCAGTTCATCTCCCTGCTTAACGACAGTCCGCTGTCACAACGGCTGATCGCCGACCTGCAGGAAAACGGTGTCGGCATCGACTACATGCTGACCGATCCGACGATTGCGGAATCGCGCAATCTCATCTTCCTCGTTGAGGGCGAGCATATCGTGTTGACCGTCGAAATGGGTGAGCAGCCGATGTGGCTGACATCGGAGAGCCTTGAGGCGCTACGCCAACCGGGCTTCCTTTATACGACGCTTTACCGTGTCCGCCGCCTGCATGCGCAAGCAGAGGACTGCGTTCTGAAGCAGGCCGGGCTTCTGACCGATCTGCGCCGGCATGGCCGCCGCGCGATCTTCGATCTCGACGTTGGCGGCTGCGCGCCCGAAGACATGCCTTATCTTGCCGGCGCTGCTG
Source organism: Pararhizobium sp. YC-54 (assembly GCF_025847205.1). Classification (GTDB taxonomy): domain Bacteria; phylum Pseudomonadota; class Alphaproteobacteria; order Rhizobiales; family Rhizobiaceae; genus Pararhizobium. The sequence continues at coordinate 252,403 of NZ_JAOYTH010000010.1, forward strand.
TCGTCATCTTTAATCAGGTCGGCTTCCGCACCGCCTTCGGCCATGACGACATCGCCCGTATCGGCGACTGGATGCGGGATCACGAGATCGGCTGGGTGGTGCGCACGCTCGCCGCCGATGGCGCCGAGGCCCGCAACGGCGAGACGGTCCTGCGCACGGCCGGATTTCCGGTCGATGTCGTCGACGTCACTGGTGCGGGCGATACGTTCGGCGGAACGCTGACCTGGTGCCTTGCGCAAGGCCATCTCTTTGCCAAGGCGCTGGATTTCGCCGTCGCCGCAGCCTCCCGCTCCGTGACTATCCATGGACCGCGTAGCGGCAAGGCAAGCGCCGACGAAATCCGCCGCTGGCGCAAAGAAGTGAACCCTCCCATGGTCCACACCTGAGGCCTCTCTGTATTTCTTCAGAAAATTCAGCCAGTAGATCGTCAACATGACGCAGGCTCAGCGGAAAGCGGAAATAGAGCCAAACCGCATGCGCTATGATCTCAACGGGAAAACGATGACGCTTGTAGCGGTGCGACGTCATATCGGTCGGCGGGGTCGGGCTCATGACCGTAAATACCGCCGCAAATGTTAAGGCAGCGCTACCATCGCACATAAGCTCGGCGCACTCCAGACCACATCAGCCGTGCGCTTCGTGACCGACATGCTTCGAGCATGGCGACCGCCATTGTGATGTCGAAAGCCGGTGCTAGCGACACGGCGACCAACAACGAAGTCAAAGCCGCGTTTTTTGGTGCCGCTGGGATCATTCGAGACCTGCGGATCGTGATTGATGCGAAGGTTGAACTTCCGATCGGCAGTCCCGAGGCATGATCAGAACGCCAATAATCTGACAGCCATCTCTTTACCGACCATTTACCGTTCGGGAGTCAAAGTGCCTCCAAGCGCGGTATGTTTTTCTTACGCGCACGTCAACTTCTTCCACTTCCCGACCCGCTTCGGCGGGTTTCTTTTTGCAAGCGTACCGGAATCGCGGAATCCGGCCTTCCCTCGCTGCGCCACCTGCGTATTGTTGAACGCGGCGTCCTCCCTCTCTGGGCTGCCGCTTCCCCGCATCCACATTGCCAAGTGTGAGATGCCTATTTGCCCCGCCCTCACCCGGCGGGGTTTTTCGTGGTATTTGGCCAGGACAGCATGCTAGAAAAACACGCCTGTTTGGGGATATTTCGCCCCCGTCAGCTCTCTCATGAGCTCCGGCGTCACAATAAGGTCCCTGCCTGCTGCAACAGACCAAATGCCGGTAATCTCCTCTTGCTCGATCACATGGACAACGTCCACCATATTCGTAACGACGCAGGCGTGGTTGGGTACGATGCGGAGCTTGTCGCCGACTTTCAGATTGATCGGGCCTTCGCTGACCAGCCGGCCGTGTTCTTCCGAGAGTTGGTCGATCGCAATATCATCGCGGCCGAGCACGTAGCCGTAACCGGAGAGGCCAAGCAGGTCAGAGGTCAGTGTCTTCGATCCGGCATCAATGATGGCGCGGTTGGCTGATGGCACTGAGACAACGGTGGCAAGCACCGTCAGCGCGCAGTCGTCCCAGTTGCAGACGCCCCGCGAGACCAGCGAGCGGTCGTTATAGACATAGGTGCCGGGACGGTACTCGGTCGTGACCGGCGCTTCGGCTGCGTCCATCATCGACGGCGTGCCGCCGGAGGTGATGACAGGCACCTCGATACCCGCTGCCTCGATGAAAGCCTTGGCGCGGGTCATGAAGGTTTCGACGGCAGCCGCTCCACCCGTTGGCGGATAGGTCATCAGGCCAACGAAGACGAGGCCGGGGGCTTTGGCAATCCTTTGGGCAAGGGCTGCGGCATCTTCAGGCGTGGGCACGCCGCAACGGTCGGCACCCGTGTTGCATTCCACCAGCACCCGTAGCGGGCCTGGTTCCGACGAAAAGGCCGCCGACAAGCCATCGACGACCGTCTCGTTATCCGCGACGACGCTGAGCGACACTTTGCGGGCGAGGGCGGCCAGATGCGGGCGATATCGAGATCGACCAGGACGGCCGGTGTATTCACGGTCTGAAGCGTCGATACGGCCTTGGTCAAGGGTTCCTCGCAAAAACATTTCCGATGCGATTTCAGGCGGAAGAAACTGCTGCATCCCTGTTGTGCAGATTCCTAACCGGTCAACTCTTGACAATTTATGCATTCCGGCGCTCAATACGTCAATCCAGTAAAACAGACATATGTCCAAAATACTGGACAAAAAAGAACGACCGTTCATCAGGGGAGCATCATGACCATTTCGCTGCGCACCAGCGCGCTTTCGCTGGCAACCGCCTTCATCCTTTGCGCCACGCCTGCCGCCGCCCAGCAGGCGACGAGTAAGCTCGACGAAGTTCTGGCCCGCGGCCATCTCGTCCTCGGCACCGGCAGCACCAATGCGCCGTGGCACTTCAAGAGCGCTGAAGACAAGCTGCAGGGCTTTGACGTCGACATGGGCCGCATCGTCGCCAAAGCGCTGTTCGGCGATCCCGACAAGATCGAGTATGTCAACCAGTCGTCGGATGCGCGCATTCCGAACATCACCACCGACAAGGTGGACCTCACCTGCCAGTTCATGACAGTGACCGGCGAGCGCGCTCAGCAGATCGCCTTCACCATTCCCTACTACCGGGAAGGCGTTGGCCTGATGCTGAAGGCTGACGGAAAGTATGCCGACTATGCGGCGCTGAAGGCAGCCGGTTCGTCCGTGACCATTTCGGTTCTGCAGAACGTCTATGCCGAGACTATGGTGCATGCCGCCCTGCCCGAGGTGACCGTAGACCAGTATGAATCGGTAGACCTGATCTATCAGGCGCTGGAATCCGGCCGTGCCGATGCGGCTGCGACCGACCAGTCGTCGCTTGCCTGGTACATGACCCAGAACCAGGGCCGCTACAAGGATGCCGGCTATGGCTGGAACCCGCAGACCTATGCCTGCGGCGTCAAGCGCGGCGATCAGGATTGGCTGAATTTCGTCAACACCGCGTTGCATGAAGCGATGACCGGCGTCGAGTTCGACTTCTATGCGAAGTCCTACAAGACCTGGTTCGGCAAGGATCTTGCTCCGCCACAGATCGGCTTCCCGGTCGAATACAAGTAAGCCGCACGGCATGTCATTGGGACGAAGGGCCAACGCCCTTCGTCCTTCCCCCACCCTCTACGGCAGGACGCCGCCATGGGTTATACGCTCAATTTCGCCGCCGTCTGGCGCAGCTTCGACCAGCTTCTCGAAGGCCTCGCGCTCAGTCTCGGGCTGGCTTTCATTTCCATTCTGATCGGCGCACTATTCGGTCTGCTGGTCGCTTTCGCGCTGATCGCGAAAAGCGGCTGGGTGCAGCGGCCGGCTGCGACCTATGTCACGATCATCCGCAATTTGCCGATCCTCGTGCTGGTGCTGTTTGCCTATTTCGCGCTGCCGCAGATGGGCGTGCGGTTGGGCAAGATCGAAAGCTTCGTCGCTGTCTTGTCGATCTATTCTGGCGCCTATCTGGCCGAGGTTTTTCGCGCCGGGCTCCTGTCGATCCCGAAAGGTTTGACGGAAGCCGGACTTGCGATCGGCCTGACGCCACTGCAGATCCGTGTCTCCATCATTGCGCCGCTCATGTTCCGCAACGTATTGCCATCGCTGTCCTCAACCGTGATCTCGCTGTTCAAGGATACGTCACTGGCCGCCGCTATTGCTGTACCGGAGCTGACTTTTGAGGCCCGCAAGATCAATGTCGAGAGCTTCCGCGTGATCGAGACGTGGATCGTCGCCTCCGGGCTTTATGTCGCCACCTGTTCGGTGCTGGCCGCGTTGATGCGTGTCGCCGAGCGCCGACTGGCCGTGCCGAGGTGATGTCATGATGGATTTTTCCGCGTTCCTCGACCAGATCTGGGTCGCCCGTTTCGTCATCCTCAAGGGGCTCGGCGTCACGGTGTCGATCTCGGCTCTGTCCATCATCGCCGGTTCGCTTCTCGGCGTCCTTGTCGGTCTGTCGCTCGTCTACGGCAACAGGGTCCTCCGGCTTGTGGTTCGGGCCTATACCGATTTCATTCGTGGTACGCCGGTGCTGGTGTTGGTGCTTGCCAGCTACTATGTGCTCTCCACAATCGGCATCGAGTTGGGACCGTTCCAGGCCGGTGTGCTGGCGCTGGCGATATTCTGCTCGTCGCATGTCGGCGAGATTGTCCGCGGCGGATTGCAGGCGATCCCCAAGGGTCAGACCGAAGCCGCCAAGGCGATCGGGCTCACCTTTCGCCAGACCTTTGCCTATGTGCTCTGGCCGCAGGCTTTGCGCCAGTTCCTGCCCGCGTGGGTGAATACGGCAGCCGAAATGGTCAAGGCCTCGACGCTGTTGTCGGTCATCGGCGTCGCCGAGCTTCTGCTGCGCACGCAGGAGATCATCTCGCGCAATTTCATGAGCCTGCAGTTCTATTTCTTCGCCGGGCTTCTCTACTTCGTCATCAATTACGGCATCGAGCGGTTCGGCAAATATGTCGAACGCAAGACCGCCGTTCCGTTCTGAGGGCTCGGCTACATGAGCAAGGTACTTCTAGAAATACAGGGGCTGCGCAAGCAGTACGGCACCGTCGAGGTGCTGAAGGGCGTCGATTGCACCATGCGGGAGGGCGAGGTGATTTCGATCATCGGCTCCTCCGGCTCCGGCAAGACCACGATGCTTCGCTGCATCAACATGCTGGAGGAATTCCAGGGTGGCCACATTCGGCTCGAGGGCGAAGAGATCGGTTACGAGCACAGTGGTTCGTCTCGCAAGCGCAAGAGCGAGAAGGACATCGCCCGCCAGCGGGCGCTGACCGGCATGGCTTTCCAGCAGTTCAACCTCTTTCCGCACATGACAGCGGCCCACAACGTCATGCTCGGCCTCGTCAAGGTGAAGAAGATGTCGCGTGACGAGGCGCGCGCCGTCGCCGAAAAATGGCTTGATCGGGTGGGACTGGCCTCACGCGCCGATCACTATCCGGGCCAGCTTTCCGGTGGTCAGCAGCAGCGCGTGGCGATTGCCCGTGCCATCGCCATGTCGCCGCGCCTGATGCTGTTCGATGAGGTAACCTCGGCGCTCGATCCCGAACTGGTGGGCGAGGTGCTGCAGGTGATCAAGGGGCTGGCGGCAGATGGCATGAGCATGCTGCTCGTCACCCACGAGATGCGCTTTGCCTATGAGGTTTCCTCGCGGGTGATCTTCATGAACCAGGGCGTGATCTGCGAGGAAGGCGACCCAAAGGAGATGTTCGTCAGGCCGAAGACGGAACGGCTGGCGGAATTCCTGAAGACATCGAGTTTCAACTAAAACAAAAGAGAGAATCCTTATGACTATCAAGCGTTATGGCGCTGGCGAGACCGGCGCTGGCGGACAGCCCCTGCCCTTTGCCCGTGCGGTGGAAGCTAATGGCTGGCTGCATGTTTCCGGCCAGGTGCCGATGGAAAAGGGCGAGATCATCGGCGGCGGCATCATTGCCGAAAGCCGCAAGGCGATCGAAAACCTGATCGCGATCCTGCATGAGGCGGGATACGGTCTCGAGGACGTGGTGCGCGTCGGCGTCTGGCTCGACGATCCCCGCGACTTCTGGAGCTTCAACGGCGTCTATGCCGAGTATTTCGGTGCCAACCCGCCGGCCCGCGCCTGCGTCCAGTCACGCATGATGGTAGATTGCAAGGTGGAAGTCGATTGCATCGCCTATCGGGCGGACAGGGCTTGAATTGCCGGGCGCGGCTTGCAAAGGTCGCGCCACCAACTTTTGACGAGGACGGATCGAATGGCTGATGGCGCAGAAGACATCGTATCGCGGCGCACGCGTGGCCTCGACCGTGCCTTCGAGATTCTTGAATTCCTGCGCGTCAAGCGCCAGCCGATGCGGCCGAACGAGATTGCAGTCGAGATCGGCGCGCCGCGCTCGTCGATCTATGAACTGATCAATCTCCTGCTCCGGCACGGCATGCTGGATTACCAGGGTGGTGACGGCCGGGTGTTCCTCGGCCGCAAGCTCTATTTCCTCGGAACGGCCTATGCCGACCAGTTCGACCTGATGCGCGAATCCGAGGACATGCTGGCACGGCTGGCGGAAGAAACCCGCGAGACCGCGCAGATGTGCCTGCTGGAAGGCAACAAATATACCGTCGCGATGATGCGCGAGGGCAGCCGCGCTTTCCGCATCTCGTCGAATATCGGTGAAATGGTGCCTATCCCCTGGACGGCCTCCGGCCGTCTGCTCGTTTCGCACCTCACCGACGAGGAAATCCTCGATTTCATTCCGGCCGACGATTTTGTGCTGCCCAACGGTACGCGTCTGGATGCCGCGCGGTTCATCGCAGAGGTGCGGCAGGCGACAATAGACGGCTATTTCACCTTCAATAGTGCTGTCGAAACCTTTACGCATTGTTTTGCCGTGCCCGTCCATCAGGCCGATGAACAGTGCGTGGCGACCTTGTGTCTGGTCACGCCGAAGGAAGACGGCCTGCGCAATCGCCAGAGCTATCTCGACAGCCTGCTTGCTGCCGCGCACGAACTGTCCGCACAGCTCGGTTATTCTCCCGACCGCAAAAGCGCCGCCGGGCGATAGCGCACAGGCGTCCCGGTTCTGCAACAACCGTCGTGTTTAGGTGGATCTCGCCCTTGTGGAGGCCGATCTGGGCGCGCCGCTGCATGACGATGTCGAGAATCCGCTCGTCATGCAGCCTTTCGCCCCACGCCCGGTTTTCCCGACGATGCGGTCGTGGGTCTCGATTATGGCGTCGGCGATCGCCGCTTCCCATTCCACAGCACAGACGGCGAAAATTGACCAACGTCGATCCGAACTGATGTCACGCAGCCCGTCGGTGAAGTAGCGTCATCCTGCCGGCGCATGCGCGCGATGCGGTGCGCCGAAATGCCTACGAGGGCCTGCAGGTCGATATCCAGACCGCGCAGGAACACGCTGCGCGAGTTGGAGAACCACACGCCGCTGGTCTTCCTCGATCCCGTCAAGAAAGCCAGGTTCATCAAAGCGTGGAAGATATTCATCCGCTCGCCACGGGACTAACGTGTCGTCCCACGATGGTCACCTCTATAATATTGTTTTTAATGTATTATCCGGCATGTCGGCTATCCAAGTCAGTCGTCAGAACTCTTGCCATGTATCGTTTTTGAGCGCGGTGGCGTCGTGCTGACTTGAACCGCTTCATGATCCTCTCCGGTCTTCGGATCGGCTGATGGGAATTCTCGGCCCGGTTGTTCAAGCCGTTGTGCGAGCGATGCTCGACGCCGGGCATGATATCGCGTTTTGCGGCACCACAGGATCGGAGCTTGTCCGTGATCATCACACGAGGCGAACGGCCTTGCCCCTTGAGAAGTGTTCGCATCAGGCGTTTTGCAGCCTTGGCCCGGCGATGGTGATGACAGCTTCATCGAGGTGCCATTTATCACCGAGCCTGCCGGATGATCGCCTTCGGATATTATTGGCGAAATGCCGACCGAACTTCTCCGCCCACAGCCTCACGGTCTGGTGAGAGACGATGACGCCACGGGCAGCCAGCATATCCTCGACCATTCGCAGACTGAGCGGAAACCGGAAATAGAGCCAAACGGCATGGGCAATTGCGTCCGCTGGAAATCGGTGGCGACGATATAGAGGATCACGGGCAAGTCGGGTCATACCGCCAGATCCCACATTCTCATCGATGCTCGGTTAACGTTACGGTGCCCGTTTGGCCCGCCTACCGCTTCAGGAAGTCTGCGCGGTGCGGGGTGAAGCAATCGACCAGCCGGCCCTTTTCCAGCGCCTTCACCCCGTGTCGCAGGCCGGAAGGTACAATGAAGCTGTCGCCAGTTTTCAGCGTCTCGGTCCGGCGGTCGATCGTCACTTCGAAGGTACCCTCGGCGACATAACTCGACTGAACGTGCGGGTGGGAATGCATCCAGCCTTCTCCCCCCTCCTCGAAGGCGAACTCCACCATCATCAGTTCGTCCGTATAGCAGACGATACGGCGCCGGTTGCCGTCGGGGGTCGTGTCCCACTCCCCCTCGGACGCGCGCACGAAAATGTCTTTTCCCTGGATCATGATCACCTCGAAAGCCAGCCGCCATCGACGGGAATGACGGCGCCGTGCATGTAGTTGGACGCGCGCGCAAGCAGGAACACCGCGGCATCGCCAATGTCGCCGGCCACGCCCCAGCGGCCGGCCGGAATACGCTCGAGCAGCGCCTTGCTTCTATCCGGATCATTGCGCAACGCTTCGGTATTATTGGTCTCGATGTAACCGGGCGCAATCGCGTTTACGTTGATGCCCTTGGCCGCCCATTCGTTGGCAAGCAGCCGGGTAATGCCGAGCACGCCGTGTTTCGACGCCGTGTAGGACGGCACGCGGATGCCCCCCTGGAAGGAAAGCAGCGAGGCGATGTTGACGATGCGCCCGCCACGCTTCGCGGCGATGCAGTTGCGGCCAAAGGCCTGCGACAGGAAGAACAGCGACTTCAGGTTTACCTCCATCACGTCGTCCCAGTCTGCCTCGGTGAAGTCGACGCTGTCGGCGCGACGGATGATGCCGGCATTGTTGACGAGCCCGTCGAGCGGCCCCTCGGCCATCAGGTCGTTCAGCATGGCAACCGAGGCCCTCGTGTCGCTGATATCTGCCCTGACCGGCAGGAAGTCTGCGCCCTCGGCCTCCACCAGTCTTGCCGTGTCGTCCATCGCCGAGCGGCCGATGCCGACCACCGCGCCGCCGGCGCGAGCGACGGCGACGGCGATGCCCTGTCCAATTCCCGTGTTGGCGCCGGTGACTGCAATACGCCTGCCCGCCAAGCTGAACGCGGATAGATCGCTCACCGCATCTCTCCAATCGCGACGAGGTCCACGTCGGTATAATCGACATTGTCTCCGGCCATGGCCCAGATGAAGGCATAGTTCGATGTGCCGCAGCCCGAATGGATCGACCATGACGGCGACAGAACCGCTTCCTCGTTGGACATGACGATATGCCGGGTTTCGGACGGCTCGCCCATGAAGTGGAAGACACGGGCGGAATCGGCGAGATCGAAATAGAGATAGGCTTCCATGCGGCGATCATGTACGTGCGCGGGCATCGTGTTCCAGACCGATCCCTTGGCGAGCTGCGTCATACCGACGACGATCTGGCAGGTTTCGATCGTGGTGGTAAACTGAAAAATAGAACGCTCGTTCGAGGTCTCCTGGCTGCCGAGATCCAGGCGCTTTGCCTTGTCGAGCGTGATCCGCTGGGTCGGGCATTTGCGATGCGCCGGTGCCGACAGGATGTAGAATTTTGCCGGATTTTCCGCACTCTTGGATGTGAATACCACCTCCTCGCCGACCCCGACATAGAGCATGTCGCGCGTGCCGAGCGCATGTTGCGTGCCGCCGACCGCCACCTCTCCCGCGCCGCCGATATTGACGATAACGATCTCGCGGCGCTCGAGAAAGGACTTGGTTCCGACGGGCTTGATTGCCTCCAGCTTCAATTCGCCGCCAACCGGAACCGCACCGCCGACGATCATGCGATCGTAGTGCGTATAGGTGAGATTGATCTGCCCCGGCTCGAACAGATTGCCGATGTGGAAATTGTGGCGCAGCTCATCCGTGCCCATCGCGGCGGCGGCAGAAGGATCTATGGCGAAACGGGACGTGTATTCTATGCTCATGTCGATTTGGCTTTCGGTCTTGAGATTTCAGATCTGCGTCTCCGTTGACGCACGTTGATGGTAGCCGGCCTGCTGGCCGGAAAGGCGTTGCCGGTAGCGGTCCCGTGCGGCCTGGAGATGCGCGCGCATCGCGTCGCGCGCAGCATCCGCGTCACCGGCCGAAATCGCCTGCAGAATGCGCAGGTGCTCGCGCTGCAGGCCGCTCAGATACTCCTGCGAAAGCACTTCGACCGAGTACCATGGCGAGTTGCGGTCGCATGGGATGGTGCGGTCTCCAAGCGCGTCGAGGATTTCGACGTAGAACGGATTGTTGGTTGCCGCCGCAATCTCGCGGTGGAAAGCGAAGTCGGCCTTTCCGGTCGGCTCCCCGCTGTGCAGCAACCGCTCGAACTCGAAGAATGCCTCCTGAATGCGGGCCTCCTGCGAGGGGCTGCGGCGTTGAGCGGCGAGACCGGCGCTCTCAATCTCGATTCCCATGCGTACTTCCAGCACATTTACGGCTTGGCTGATCCGGTCTCCCATGTCGGCGGTCAGGGCACTGATCCTGCGGGTCGGATGGTCGAGGACGAAGACGCCTGCGCCGTGCCGCGACTCGACAAGGCCTTCCGCGGCAAGCGCCGCCACGGCTTCCCGCACGACCGTACGGCTGACCCCGAAGATTCCGGTCATGCTCGATTCGGTCGGCAGCTTTTCGCCGACCGCGAAATCACCGGCGAGAATCTGGCTGCGCAGCGTCTGCACAATGGTCTCGAAGAGCTTCGGCTTTCGCTCCACCCTTGCGTCCGTCAGATTTCCGCTCATGTCCATTCCTTACTTGAAGACGCCCGGCAGCCAGAGCGACAGGGCCGGTATATACGTGACCATCATCAGCACGGCGATACCTGCGCCATAGAAAGGCCAGATCGAACGCATGGCTTGCCACACCGATATCTTGCCGACGGCGCAGGCCACGAACTGCACGGCTCCGACCGGCGGCGTGTTGAGACCAATTCCGTAGTTCAGGATCATGATCACCCCGAAATGCACCGGATCCACCCCATAGGCGGTAGCGATCGGCAGGAAGATCGGCGTGGTGATGATGATTGTCGGCCCCATGTCCATGAACGTGCCGAGGACCAGCATCAGGACGTTGAGGAGCAGCAGGATCATGATGGGGTTTTCGGAAAGCGTCTGCATCCAGGCGACCAATGTCGCCGGAACCCTGAGAAACGCCATCAGCCACGAGAAGGCCGCCGCGCAGCCGATGATAAGAAGCACCATGGCCGTGGTGCGCACCGCGCCCATTGTGGCGTGGACGAAATCCTTCCAGCTCAGCTGCCGATAAACAAAGACCGTGATCAGCAAGGCATAGATGACCGCGATGCAGGAGCTTTCGGTCGCCGTGAAGATACCCGAGCGCACGCCGCCAAAAATGATGGCGATGAGCAGCAGACCGGGGATGGCCACGGCAAAAAGATGCAGCGCTACCATCATGCCGGGAAAAGGCTCCGTCGGATAGCCGCGCTTTCGGGCAACGATATAGGCGGTAACCATCAGCACCGCTGCGAACAGAAGACCGGGAACGATGCCGGCGGTGAACAGGTCGGCAATGGAAATCGTGCCGCCTGCGGAGATCGAATAGATGATCATGTTATGCGAAGGCGGCAATAGCAGCGCGATCAGAGCCGCCATCGAGGTGACGTTTACCGCATAGTCGGCGCCATAGCCGCGCGCCTTCATCTGCGGGATCATGATGCTTCCGACGGCTGCCGCTTCGGCCACCGCAGAGCCGGAAATTCCACCGAACAGGGTTGAGGTCAGGATGTTGACCTGGCCAAGCCCACCGCGCAGGTGCCCGACGACGGTCGCGGCAAAGGCGACAATGCGTCCGGCAATGCCGCCGCGGACCATCAGGTCTCCGGAATAGATGAAGAAGGGGATCGCAAGCATGGAAAACACGCTCATCCCCGAATTCATGCGCTGGAAGACGACCAGTGGCGGCAAGCCCATATAGAGAACCGTCCCAAGGCTTGAGACGCCGAGGCAGAACGCGATCGGTGTTCCGATCAACATCAGGAGCGTAAACGTTCCAAAGAGGATCCAGAGTTCCATCGCTTACCCTTTCTTGCCGAAGTGCTCAGCGTCGGCGGCGTCTTTTTGAATGTCAGGAATATTTTCGAGCTCAACCGCAACTTCTGTCGGTACAATCTCATCGAGCGCGTCATCGATCGGAGCGCCAAGTGCCCTGACGATGATGCGCTCGAGAGAGAAGAGCACGATGAGTATTCCACCTCCCACCAGCGGCACGTAGTCCCACGCGCCTGATATGCCAAGCGCCGGCAGCGTCGTGTTCCAGGTCAGCGTCACCAGATTGCTGCCGTACCAGATCATGCCGAGACCGAAGGCGAAGATGACGATGTCGGAGATCATGCGCAGCCACTTCTTTGCAGCCGACGGCAGCGCGTAAAGAAGCACGTCGAAGCCCATGTGGTTGTTCTCCCGCACGCCGACGGCTGCGCCCAGAAAAATGAACCAGCTCATCAGGATGACGGCGCCGGGTTCCGTCCAGCTTGGCGAGTCGTTGAGCACGTAGCGGCAGAATACCTGCCAGGCGACGATGGCCGTCATGACCACAAGCCCCGTACCGGCAAAGTATAGGATCACGGTGTTGAGTCTGAACAGGATGGGCAGGCCTAGTCTGAGTTGGGTAGACATGGGTTTTGGCGCCTCTTGACCCTTCCATTCTTTCGAAAGGGGTCGGACCATGGGTCCGCGATCGTGTCTGTCGAAAAGGATGCCGGCACCCTCCCGGCCGCAGCCGGAGGCGGGGCGCCGGCGCCGCGTTTACTGCACCGCTTGCACGTCGGCGACGAGTTTCTTCAGGACCTCGTCGGTGATGTGCTTTTCATAGACGGGCTTCATGGCATCGATGAAGCCCTGCTTTTCCACATCGTTGATCTGAGCGCCGGCCTTCTCGACGACCGCACGCGATTCCGCCGTCTTGGCCGACCACAATTCGCGCTGCTTGGTGACGCTGTCCTTGGCCGCCTGCTTGAAGATCGCCTGATCTTCCGGCGTCAGCTTGTCAAAGGCGGCCTTGTTCATGACGAACACTTCAGGAAGGATCGTATGCTCGTCCATCGAGTAGTATTTGGCGACTTCGAAATGCTTTGCGGTGTCGTAGCTCGGGAAGTTGTTCTCCGCACCTTCGATGACACCGGTTTCAAGCGAGGAATAAACCTCGCCGTAGGGCATCGGCGTGGCGTTGGCGCCGAGCGCCGCCGTCATGTCGACGAAGATGTCGGACTGGATGACGCGGAACTTCATGCCTTTAAGATCCTCGACGGTTTTGATCGGCTTCTTTGAGTTGTAGAAGGAGCGCGCCCCGGCGTCATAGAAGGCTAGCACCACCAAACCGGCCGGCTCGAAGGCTGCCTTGATCTGGTCGCCGATCACGCCATCCATGACCGTGTGCATGTGGTCTTCCGAGCGGAAAATGTAGGGCAGCGCCGGAACGATACTTTCCTTCACAGTGCCGTTGAACGGCGCCATGGACACGCGGTTCAACTCGATGACGCCGGAACGGACCTGCTCGATCGTATCCTTTTCCTCGCCGAGCTGGGCCGAATGATAGACTTCGACGGAATAGCGCCCGGCGGTCCGTTCCTTGACGAGCTCGCCGAAATGTTTGACGCCCTCCACGGTCGGGTAACCGTCGGGATGCGTATCGGACGACTTCAGGACGGCCTGCGCGGATGCAGCCCCCACGAAAAGCATTGAGGCAAGCGCGACACCGGTCCACAGTTTGGTGATATGCAACATTTTTCTCCTCCCAGTTGGCGGGCATTGTGCCCGCTGTTGCTGTCATAAAGTCACAGTTTGTACGCCCTCTTGGCGAGGCCATAGGTAAGGTCGTGCGCCACTTCATGCGCCTCGTCCTCCCGCAGCCGCCCTTCGGCGACGAGACGCCCCAGGAAGGCGCAATCGACGCGACGGGCCACATCGTGGCGCGCGGGGATCGACGGAAAGGCACGCGTGTCGTCGTTGAAACCGGCGGTGTTGTAGAAGCCCGCGGTCTCCGTGGTCATCTCGCGGAAGCGGCGCATGCCATCGGGGCTGTCGTGGAACCACCAGGCCGGCCCGAGCTTCAGCGCGGGATAGACGCCGGCAAGCGGCGCCAGTTCTCGGGCATAGCTCGTTTCGTCGAGCGTGAAGAGGATAATCGAGACGCGGGTATCCGTGCCGACGGCGTCGAGCAACGGCTTGAGCGCGCGCACATAATCCGTCTGCGTCGGGATGTCGAAGCCCTTGTCGCGGCCGAATTTCTGGAAGATCGCGGGGGAATGATTGCGCCACGAGCCGGGATGGATCTGCATGACGAGCCCGTCGTCGGCGCTCATCCTGGCCATCTCGGTCAGCATCTGCGCCCTAAACAGCGCGCGCTCGCGCTCATCTGCCTTGCCCGCACGAACCTTGTCGAAAAGTGCCTCCGCCTCGCCGGCGCTTAGGTTGGCGGTCTCCGCCGACGCAAAACCGTGGTCGGTGGCGGTCGCGCCAAAGGATTTGAAATAGGCGCGGCGGTTGCGGTGGGCATCGAGATAACCCTGCCAATGGCCCGTATCGCAGCCGCTGATCCCGCCAAGCCGCTCAAGATTATCGAGGAAACCTTCGAAATCCGGATCGATGACAGAATCGGGGCGATAGGCCGGGATAACGCGGCCCTTCCAGCCGCTGTCGCGGATCATCTGATGCCACGGCAATTCGTCCAGCGCGCCATCCGTCGTTGAGATAACCTCGATATTGAAGCGCTCGAACAGCGCGCGCGGCCGGAACGCATCGGTCTGAAGCTGCGCGGCGATCGCATCATAATAGGCATCCGCATTGCCGGGCCTCAGCGGTGCCGTCATGCCGAAGAGATTTTGGAGTGTGTAGTCCAGCCAAAGGCGGGTCGGCGTGCCGCGAAACAGGTAATAGTTCTCGGCGAAGAGACGCCAGATCGCGCGGCCGTCCGTCTCGACGGGCGAGCCGTCAAGCGTCGGCACCCCGAGGTTTTCCAGCCGGATCCCCTGGCTGAACAGCATCCGGAAAATATAGTGGTCCGGCACGATCAGCAGCTGCGCCGGGTCCGGGAAGTGCTTGTTCTCGGCGTACCAGCGCGGATCGGTATGACCGTGCGGGCTGACGATCGGAAGGTCCTTCACTCCGGCATAAAGTTCACGTGCGACGGCGCGAGACGCCGGGTCGATGGGAAGCAGCAAATCCGGGGCAACAAGGGTCATCGCAACAGCCGCTCCTCCTTCGGCTGACAATTGGGTAAGGTCATTTAGAGATCATGTCAACATACAAAAAAACATCAGTTGTATGATGACTTTTACTTGACCAGCGTGAAGGCTTGGGCACTAGATGTGATCGAACCGGGGAGAAGATATGTTCGGTCACTTTGAGGGCAGCCCATGAGCGCTCCTGCCATCCTGTCAAACAGCACACTTGCCGCTCTTTCGGCTGACGTCGCGTGTCCAGGCTATAACCGCACACAAGCGCAGCCCGGCATCGTGCATCTCGGCCTCGGCGCCTTCCATCGCGCGCACCAGGCCGTGTTTGTCGATGACTGCCTGAACAGCGGCGAGACCGGCTGGGGCATTGTCGGGGCTTCGTTGCGCAGCCCGGGCACGCGCGACGCGCTCGCCCCCCAAGACGGGCTTTACACGCTCTCCATCGTTGATGGATCCGGCGAGACACTGCGCGTCATCGGATCGATCCTTTCGTCCTTGGTGGCACCTGAGAACCCGGCTGCGTTGCTCGGCGTGATGACGGATCCCGGCATCAGGATCGTCACGATGACCGTCACGGAAAAAGCCTATCTACGCGACGCCTCGGGAGATCTCGACTTCTCCCATCCCGACATTGCCTGGGATCTTGCAAATCCCGATCAACCCCGTACAGTTCATGGCTTCCTGATCGAAGCGATCGCCCGGCGTCGCGCGGCAGGGATAGCGCCGTTCACCGTACTTTCCTGTGACAATCTTCCCGCGAACGGCGCGACGTTGAAGCGTCTTGCCGTCGCTTTCGCAAAGGCGCGCGATGCCGATCTGGCTGATTTCGTCGAGCGCGAAATAGCCTTCCCCTCCAGTATGGTGGACCGCATCGTGCCGGCGACGACGGACGAGGACCAGGCCCGTATTTCGCAAAAACTCGGCGCCCGCGACGCCTGGCCGGTGACGACAGAGCCCTTCCTGCAATGGGTCATCGAAGACGACTTTCCATCAAATCGCCCGGTCTGGGAACGGTTCGGGGTCCAGATGGTGAAGGACGTCGCGCCGTTTGAAGAGATGAAGCTTAGGCTTTTGAACGGCTCGCACTCGTCGATCGCATATCTCGGCCTCCTGATGAACAAGGCAACCGTCTGCGACGCCTTCGCCGACCCGCTCATCCGGCAATTCGTGTCGCGTTTCTGGAGCGAGGCGATCGCCTCCCTTCCCGCGGATGCGGGCCTGGACCCGGCGGCTTACACGGCGGAACTGACCAAGCGTTACGACAACCCCGCCATCAGGCACCGCACGGCGCAGATTGCCAATGACGGCAGCCAGAAACTGCCGCAGCGCGTCATCGCCGCAGCGCTCGACCGGCTGGAAGCGGGTGCTCCAATCCGCCACCTGATGCTTGCGCCGGCGGCGTGGCTTGCCGCAGCCGAGGCCCGCGGGCAGGAACTCCCGGCAGGACATTTCACCGATCCGCTGGACGGCGCGCTCGCCGATATTTTCACATCGGCTGCCAACGCGATGTCAATCGCGGACGCCGCATTCGACGCAGCAGGTTTCGCAACTGGTTCGCCGTACCGGCAGGAGCTTGTCGGCATGACCGCCGGCCATCTTGATTCGCTGCGGCGAAACGGGGCCGAAGCCACTTTGAAGGAGCTTTTGACATGAAGGAAACGTGGCGCTGGTTCGGTCCGGACGACGCGGTAACGCTGGCGCATGTGCGCCAGGCGGGCGCCTCTGGTATCGTCAGTGCGCTCCATCACCTGAACGACGGCCGCGCCTGGCCGGCGGACGAGATTGCCAAGCGCAAGGCGGAGATCGAGGCCGCGGGCCTGACTTGGGACGTGGTCGAAAGCATCATCGTCCATGAGGACGTGAAGACGCGGACGGGCCGCTACAGGGAATACATCGAAAGCTACAAGCAATCGGTCAGGGCCATCGCCGCCGCCGGCATCAAGACCCTGTGCTACAATTTCATGGCGATCACCGACTGGACGCGCACCGACCTGCACGCACCGATGCCCCATGGCGGCGATGCCCTGCGTTTCGACATCGTCGATTTCTGCGCCTATGACGCGCTCGTGCTGAAGCGAGATGGCGCCGAAGCAGACCATCCACCCGCGCGCATTACCGAGGCGAGGAAGCGGCTCACCCGGATGAGCGAAAGCGATCTCGCGCGGCTGGAAAACAATCTGATCGGCTGGGTGCCGGCGCGCGAATTCGTCTTTGACCGCGAAAGCTTCCGCAAGGCACTTGACGGCTACGCCGACCTGGCCGTCGAGGGCCTGCGTGAAAACCTCTTCGCCTTCCTGCGCGAGATCGTACCCGTCGCCGAAGAGGTCGGCGTGCGCATGGCGATCCATCCCGACGACCCCTCCTTTCCGATTTTCGGCCTACCGCGCGTCGTGTCGAGCGCGTCGGACGCGAAGGCACTGTTGGATGCGGTTGGCTCACCGGCGAACGGCCTCACGCTCTGCACCGGCTCCTACGGTTCCAACGCAGCGAACGACCTGCCGAAGATGGCGCGCGACTTCGGCAGCAGAATTCATTTCGCTCACCTGCGAAACGTCAAGAAGGAGCCCGACGGCTCGTTCCATGAGGCCGAGCATCTGGCAGGCGACACCGACATGGTGCGCGTGGTCGCCGCGCTGATGCGGGAAGAAGCGCGGCGCAACGAGGACGGCAGGACGGATTGGCAAATCCCGATGCGCCCCGACCACGGCCATGCCATCGTTGACGATATCGGTAAAAAGGTGAACCCGGGCTATTCCTGCATCGGGCGGTTGAAAGGGCTCGCGGAACTTCGCGGCATTCAAACGACGCTTCAGGCGACCGGAATTCCCGACTGGCTGTAGGAGGTATCGTTGATGGTCTCTCCAACCCAAAAACTGCGCGCCGGCATTATCGGCCTCGGAATGGCATCGGCGCCGCATGCGCTGAGCCTGCTCGACCTTAAAGACAAGGTCGATGTCGCCGGCGCCTTCGGCCCGACCGAGGCGCGGCGCACCGCGTTTGCGCAGCGTTTCGGCCTGCCGGTCGTCGATAGCGCAGATGCGATCTTCGACGATCCGTCCATTGACTACGTCGTCATCCTGACACCGCCCAACTCGCATCTGGACCTGGTGAAGCGCGCGGCGAAGGCCGGCAAGCACGTACTGCTGGAAAAGCCGCTGGAAATTTCGCTGGAACGGTCGAGGCAGGTTGTCGAAACGGCCGAGCGGGCCGCTATCAAGCTTGGCGTTGTCCTGCAACGCCGGTTTCGTCCCGCCATCGCCGAGGCGGCGCGACTGATAGGCGAGGGAAAGTTGGGCGAAATCGTTTCCGCATCCATGCGCCTCGGCAATTGGCGTCCGCAAAGCTACTACGACGAGCCGGGTCGCGGAACCTTGGCGCGTGACGGCGGCGGGGTTCTGCTAACCCAGGCGATCCACACCATCGATCAACTGATCGCATTGGCAGGATTGCCGACGCAAGTCACCGGCTTCGCCATCACGAGCCCCGTACACAGCATGGAAACGGAAGACGTCGTCCACGCCGCGCTTCGCTTTGGCAACGGCGCGCTCGGTGCGCTCAGTGCCACCACCGCCGCCTATCCAGGCTTTCCCGACGTGATCGAGATTCTTGGCACCCTCGGCACGGCACGGCTCGAAGGCGACGGCGGCACCATCAACCTGATGGACGGGCGTAGCATCGAGCTAAAGGACGCTTCAGCCGATGGCGGAAATGGCGCAGATCCCATGGCCTTCTCCCACAGCAACCATCGTGCCGTGCACGAGGACTTTTTGAACGCGATCACCACGGGTCGGCAGTGCCTGGCCTCCGGTCTCGAAGCGCTCAAGGCTCATCGTCTAATCGACGCCATCCTGCGTGCTTCTACTATGGGCGAGGCCGTAAGGGTCTGAACAGATCCGCGCGGTGTCCGGATCAGCCCGCACGTCGTTGTCCAGGACATCGGATCCTTCCGCGAATTCATCATCGATCAGCTTACAAAGACGGCGGGCGTGGTCAATATCCGTTCAAGCTTCGCGCTGAAGCAGGCCAAGTATAAGACCGCTCTGCCGATAGAGCAGCTGGCGACGCGCCGCTGCCGCAGTCAGGACGCCTGCTCACTTCGTCCGAAAAAAGCTTAGGAATACAACTAAATTTAGGTCTGCTGATTGATTGACGGGAATCTGCACCTAACTCGGAGCTGGAACCGGAAACAAACGTGAGAGACCATGTTCTCTCTGCTTCACTGGAATCGCCGCGCAGGTCGGCGGCTATAGACATGTCCGTTCAGGAGCGGAAAACGGTTATCGGTCCACAGTTAAGAAAGACTATAGGGCCGGGCCTGTGGATTCACGAAGAATGAGCTCCACTGGCCATAATTCATGGATTTCCATCGGCGGCTTGCCGGACAGGAGCTGCAGAACGAGCTCCGCGGCACGCGTGCCGGCAGCACGCATCGACGACCGTGTCGTCGAGAGCGACGGAGCCATGTTGTCGGCGTTCAGGTAGGGAAAGACATCGTCATGGGCGATCACCGAAATATCCTTGCCAACGACAAGATCAAGAGAACGGGCGGCGCGGTAGACACCAAGCGCGGTCATCGTCGAGCCCGCGACGAAGGCGGTCGGGCGTGGTGACTGTTCGAGGAGCGATCGCGCATAGCGGAAGCCGACCTCGTCGGTAAAATTGCCATGCGCCACCAGCCGCGGATCGAACGGCAGACCCCGCTCGACAAGGGCGTCGCGGTAACCCTTGTCGCGGTGCATAGAGAACGTCACCCCGGGACGGCCATTGATCATGGCGATCCGCTTGTGCCCCAGATCGATCAAGTGGGCGGTGGCACGCTTGATCGCGCCTTCGTTGTCGATATCGAGCCAGGCATAGGGAACATCTGTCTCAGACCGGCCGTGAACCAGAAATGGCATGCCCAGTTTATGGAGCAGCCTGATGCGCTCGTCATCGGGCCGCGGCCCATTGACGATGATGGCATCGACGCGCCGGCTTTCCACCAGCCGGCT
This sequence comes from Pararhizobium sp. YC-54, assembly GCF_025847205.1. Classification (GTDB taxonomy): domain Bacteria; phylum Pseudomonadota; class Alphaproteobacteria; order Rhizobiales; family Rhizobiaceae; genus Pararhizobium. Next base: position 272,273 of record NZ_JAOYTH010000010.1, read on the forward strand.
GTAGAGCTGGATCTCCTCTCTGGCATCGTGTTCGGCAATCGGTGTGACGAGAATGTCGATGTCTTCTCCGCCCAGACGCTCGCCCATGCCGCTCAGGAATTCGGCGAAATGAACTTCCCGGCCGCGGCCCATCAGGATGCCAATAGCGCCAACGCGGCCGGTCACAAGACGTACTGCGTTGATGTTGGGACGATAGCCGAGGCGGATCGCCGCATCGGCAACGCGCTTGCGGGTGCTTTCGCGAACTTCCGGATAGCCGCTGAGAGCCCGGCTTACCGTGGTTGGCGAAAGATCAAGATGCTTGGCAAATTCTTTGAGTTTCATGGGATTTCGACGGCGGTCTTCCGGTTTGGGATGCTCACTGGCAGCTATATCTCGTCTACCCTGCAGCCAGCAATGCATCTGAGACGGTAATCGAGCGATCGAGCGATTCAATCTACGAATAAATTAAAACGTTTTCAATTTTTTCCTTCTCTCATGCATATGAGGTACGTCAAGCAGTCCATCATTACGATATGCCGCAAAGCGCACCGCACAATTAAACTATTGAAATAAAACATGAATACCACCAATATCTCAAAAATAGCTTTCAGTCGCGCTTTGTGGGTTGACTCGTTTTTCGGTTTCTGACAACTTTTTCCAACCAAAGCGCTTTCGATTTTACGGAGTTTGTTTCAATTGGCGTGTTGGAGGCCTGGGAGGAGCCGATGAAGATGAAACTACTTGCAACAGCTGTAATTCTAGGTGCGATGACTGCCGGCGGTGCTTTTGCCGCCGAGCTGTCGATCGCGGCGAACTCGACCGGTAAGAACGTCGACTTCCTGCGCGGCCGCTTTGCCGAATTCGAGGCAAAGACCGGTCACAAGGTCAACCTTGTGACGATGCCGTCCTCCAGCAGCGAGCAGTTCGGCCAGTACCGCCTGTGGCTTGCTGCCGGCAACACGGACGTCGACGTCTATCAGACCGATGTTATCTGGGCACCGCAGCTTGCCGAACAGTTTGTCGATCTGACGGAAGCCACCAAGGATGTTGCGGCCGGGTTTTTTCCCTCGATCATCGCATCGCAGACCGTGAATGGCCGGCTTGTCGCCCTGCCGATGTTCACCGACGCGCCCGCCATGTACTACCGCAAGGACCTTCTCGAAAAATACGGCAAGCAGCCGCCCAAGACATGGGAAGAGCTGGAAGCGACGGCAAAGGAAATCCAGGAAAAGGAACGCGCGGCTGGCGCGGCTGATTTCTGGGGTTTCGTGTTTCAGGCCAATGCCTATGAAGGCCTGACCTGCAATGCGCTGGAATGGATCAAGTCCTCAGGCGGCGGGCAGATCGTCGAGCCGGACGGAACGATCTCCGTCAACAACGAAAAGGCCGCGGCCGCCATCGACCGCGCTAGGGGCTGGATCGGCACGATCACGCCCGAAGGCGTGCTCGCCTACAAGGAGGAGGAATCCCGCGGCGTCTGGCAGACCGGCAAGGCGGCGTTCATGCGCAACTGGCCTTATGCCTATGCGCTCGGCAATGGCGACGACAGCGCGATCAAGGGCAAGTTCGACGTCCTACCGCTTCCTGTCGCCGCCGCAGGCGATCAACCGTCGTCAGCGCTCGGCGGCTGGAACCTTGCCGTCTCGAAATATTCGGACGAACAGGATGCCGCGATCGAACTGGTAAAGTTCCTCGCCTCCAGCGAGGTGCAGAAGAAGCGCGCGGTGGAGCTTTCTAACCTGCCGACCCTGTCGGCTCTCTATGACGATGCGGATATCGCCGCCAGCCAGCCGTTCATGGCGAGCTGGAAGCCGATCTTCCAGAATGCCGTGCCGCGTCCGTCGGCAGTGGCAAAGGTCAAGTACAACGAAGTCTCTTCGAAATTCTGGAGCGCGGTGCACAACACGCTGTCCGGAAACGGTTCGGCCGCCGACAATCTCGAACTGCTCGAAGTCGAGCTGACCGAGCTCAAGGGCGACGCCTGGTAATTGCATTCAGCCACGGACGGCAGCCGGTTGCGGCTGCCGCTCCGCACGTTCGATGCGTCCGGCCCTTGCCGGATGACAACCAGTGAGCAATCGTCATGACCGAACTTGCCCTTGAAACCCCTTCGACCGTTGCTGTGGCGCGAAGCGGGATCGGTTCCGATCTGCGGGCACAGCGCGTGCGCGCGGCCTGGATATTCCTGGCGCCAACCCTGTTCGTGCTGGCCGTCGTCGCCGGCTGGCCGCTCTTGCGAACCATCTATTTCAGCTTTACCGACGCATCGCTGACCGACCTGTCGGGCGCCAATTTCGTTGGTTTCAAGAACTATCTGTCGTGGATCACGCTGAAGAGCGGTCGCGTCGTCTATAGCGGCCTGCTCGCCGACCCGGCCTGGTGGGGCGCCGTGTGGAACACGCTGAAGTTTACGCTGATCTCCGTGACCATCGAAACCGCGTTCGGCCTGATCGTTGCGCTGGTGCTGAATGCGGAGTTCCCCGGACGCGGTCTCGTGCGCGCCGCCATTCTCATTCCCTGGGCCATTCCAACCATCGTTTCGGCCAAGATGTGGGCCTGGATGCTCAACGACCAGTTCGGCATTTTGAACGACATGCTGCTTGGCCTCGGCCTGATCAGCCAGAAGATTGCCTGGACCGCCAGCCCCGATACCGCGATGATCGCAGTCCTGGTCGTCGATGTCTGGAAGACCACGCCGTTCATGGCGCTTCTGATCCTCGCCGGCCTGCAGATGGTTCCCGGCGATATCTACGAGGCGGCAAGGATCGACGGAATCCACCCGTTGCGGGTCTTCTGGCGCCTGACCCTGCCGCTGATCCGGCCGGCGCTGATGGTCGCCATCATCTTCCGCATGCTGGACTCGCTGCGCATCTTCGATCTGATCTACGTGCTGACGCCGAACAACGCGCAGACGCGGACCATGTCCGTGCTTGCCCGCGAAAACCTCTTCGAGTTCGACAAGTTCGCCTATGGAGCGGCGGCTTCGACCATGCTGTTCCTGATCATTGCGACGATCACGGTCCTCTACATGTGGTTCGGCCGCGTCAACCTTGAAGGAGGAGAGCGCTGATGATTGCCACACTTGCAAAGCGCACGGCGTTCTATGCCCTCGTCGCCGCTATCATCATTATCGCGGTGTTTCCCTTCTACTACGCGATCCTGACGAGCTTCAAAACCGGTACCGCCCTGTTCCGGGTGGACTATTGGCCGACTTCCTTTTCTCTGGCCAACTATACCGGCGTCGTGTCCGGCGGCAGTTTCTTGAGAAACCTCGGCAATTCGCTGATGGTCGCCGGCCTGGTGGTGGCTCTTTCGCTGCTGCTTGCGGTCACGGCGTCCTATGCCCTGGCACGCGTGCCCTTTCGAGGACGGGGCCTGTTGCTCCTGACCATCCTGTCGGTCTCGATGTTTCCGCACATCGCGGTACTCGCCGGCCTGTTCGAGCTCATCCGCTTTATCGGCATCTTCAACACGCCGTTCGCGCTAATCTTCTCCTACATGATCTTCACGCTGCCCTTCACGGTCTGGGTGCTGACCACCTTCATGCGGGATCTGCCGGTCGAAATCGAGGAAGCGGCCATCGTCGATGGCGCGAGCCCCTGGGTGATCATCACGCGAGTGTTCTTGCCGCTGATGTGGCCGGCGCTTGTCACGACCGGTTTGCTTGCCTTCATCGCCGCCTGGAACGAGTTCCTGTTCGCCCTGACATTCACGTCATCGGACACGCAGCGCACCGTTCCGGTCGCGATCGCCCTGCTCTCGGGCGGCAGCCAGTTCGAAATTCCCTGGGGCAGCATCATGGCCGCTTCCGTGATCGTCACAGTCCCTCTCGTGGTCCTCGTGCTGATCTTTCAGCGGCGGATCATATCCGGCCTCACCGCCGGCGGCGTCAAAGGATAGGAGAATAAAATGGCAGAGATTCAACTGCGGGATATCCGCAAATCCTTCGGCGCCTTCGAGGTCATCAAGGGTGTCAGCATGGACATCAAGGCGGGCGAGTTCATGGTGTTCGTCGGTCCCTCGGGTTGCGGCAAGTCGACCTTGCTCCGGCTGATCTCGGGGCTGGAGGAAATCACCGCGGGCACGCTTTCCTTCGATGGTCAGGTCGTCAACCAGCTGACGCCACCCAAGCGCGGCATCGCCATGGTGTTCCAGTCATATGCGCTCTACCCGCATATGACTGTCTACGAAAACATGGCCTTCGGCATGCAGCTGGCGGGCCGGGACAAGGCGCAGTGCAAGCAACGCGTCGAAGCGGCAGCAGAGATGCTGCAACTCACCCCCTATCTGCAGCGCCTGCCGCGACAGCTTTCGGGCGGGCAGCGCCAGCGTGTGGCGATCGGCCGGGCGATCGTGCGCGATCCGAAGGTCTTCCTGTTCGATGAGCCGCTGTCAAACCTCGATGCGGCACTGCGCGTGGCGACACGCCTCGAGATCGCCAAGCTCCATCGCAGCATGCACAACACGACGATGATCTACGTCACCCATGACCAGGTTGAGGCCATGACGCTCGCCGACCGGATCTGTGTGCTGAGGGACGGGCTGGTCGAACAGATCGGCACGCCTCTGGAGCTTTATGAGAGCCCGAACTCGCTCTTCGTCGCCGGCTTCATCGGTTCGCCGAAGATGAACTTCCTCTCCGGCGACTTCTCGCGGCCCTATGATGCCCACACGATCGGCATCCGCGCCGAGCATATCGAGATCACCCCGCACGAAGGCCATTGGGCAGGGACGGTCGTCCATTCCGAAATCCTCGGCTCCGACAGCTATGTCTATATCGATGTCGGGTCTGCGGAACCGCTGATCGTCCGGGAGAACGGCGTCTCCAGTCATCAACCCGGCCAAAAATTGCAAGTCGCGCCGGTTGACGGGCGCATTCACCGCTTCGACGCGGCGGGCCGGGCCATAGCGACGGCAAAATTGCGCGGTGCCGCTTAGGCGCCGCGCGAAATCCATCATCGTGAACAGCGCAGATGCCTGCCATCAGACACTGCAAACCAGGAGAATGACCTTGCCTATTCGCACAGTCGTGTGGGGAGAAAACATCCACGAACAGACAAACGCGGTCGTCCGGGAAATCTACCCGAACGGCATGCACAACACGATCGCCGCGGCGCTGAACACCGATCCAGGCATCGAAGCGACGACGGCGACATTGCAGGAGCCTGAGCATGGCTTGAGCGTCGAGCGGCTGGCCAAGACCGACGTCTTGCTCTGGTGGGGCCACAAGGATCATGGCGCCGTGTCCGACGAGATCGTCGAGCGCGTCGCCAAGCGGGTTTGGGAAGG
>NZ_JAOYTH010000011.1 GCF_025847205.1 Pararhizobium sp. YC-54
CAAACAATGGCGTCGCATCGCAACTCGCTACGACAAGCTCGCCCAAAACTTCCTTGGCTTCATCAAGCTCGCAAGCATCATGCTTTGGATCAAATGATTAATTCGTCACTACAGCCTAGTGCGTTGCTGCGAAGGGGGATGCCCCCTCTGCCGCCGCCTACAACACGAAATCGCCTGCCGTCAGCGCCAGCGCGTCGTCCAGATGGATGGCAAAATCGATTGTCTTATCGCCATAGACATAGGTGTCCGACGCGTCCTTTACGATGCGCAATTCGCCCGCACTGCCATGAAAGCCCGCCGTGCCGATGAAGGTGAAGGCCTGGTTTGCTGAGAGCTTGGTGTTCGCATCGATGCCGGAAAGATGGATGCGGTCGCCGCTGGAAAGCGAAAAATCGAAAATCGTATCTGCTGCTGCGACCGAGCTGTCCGCCGTTGCTTTATAGACAAAGGTGTCGGCACCCGCGCCGCCGTAAAGCCTGTCGCCACCGGAACCGCCGTAAAGCGTGTCGTTGCCGGCATCGCCGTAAAGTTTGTCGTTGCCGCTTGCGCCCGTCAGTTTGTCGGTACCTGCCCCGCCATAGAGGACGTCGGACCCTGCGTCGCCGTTTATCGTGTCGTTGCCACCCTGTCCGTCAAGCATGTTGGCAACAGCGCTGCCGGTCATCGCATCGGCCTGTTCCGTGCCGCGAATATCTTCGACATTCTTGACGATGTCCTGGTCGCCGAAGCCATCGCGGATGGTACCGGCACGCAGGTTGACAACGATGCCTGCATTGCCGCCGTAGCGTGAATCGCGCTCATAGCGCAGCAGGTCCTTGCCGCCGCCGCCGTCAATGACATCAGCGCCCTCAAATCCCATGAACAGTTCGTCCTTGGCGGAACCCTTTATCGTGTCGGCGAATTGGGTGCCCCGATAGGCCTCGAAGTTCTTGAAGGTTTCGCTGTTGCCATACGGATCAATCACGGTACCGGCGACTGCATCGAGCTTGATGCCGTGCTTGGCATTCACGTTCCAATGGGCCTCGACAAAGGCCAAATAGTCTATGCCCGCGCCGCCGTCATAGGTATCCTTGCCTTCGCCACCATCGACATAGTCATTGCCGCCGCCACTGCTGATCGTGTCCCGGCCGGTGTGGCCATAGAGATCCTCGTCGCCATTTCCCCCCTTGATGGTATCGTTACCGGCGAGCCATTCGGCCTGCAAGGTATAGCCATCGTAGAAGGGATTATTGCCCTTGGGTTGCCATGTGATGCCCGTCAAAGACTTCAGCAGAGATGTTCCGTCATTCAGCAAGAGCTTCAGACTGGTCGCAGTACCGGCTGTAACGCTGCCCGCCCCGTCATGCTTGAAGCCGGATCCCATAAGCTCAATCTTGAGCCCGTTCGACAATTGCCAGAGCTGCTTGGTTGACGAGGACGAAAGAAGCTCCGCATCCTGCCCGGATATCAGGATATCCAGACTGGCAATGGAAACAACGCCGGGGATCGGAGGATCATAATGATCCGGATAAATCGAACCTGGAAAATAGCTCTGCAAGGTCGCCATTCAAATCTCCTCAAACTGTGTGCAGCCAAACTTTTCATCGCAACTCGCGACCACTACTCAGAAATGCAAGGTTCGGCTTCCCCCGTTTGGGGTATTCGCAACTATGGCGGCAGTGCCGATAACCGAATCCAAACCGGCCACTCCTTGCTCGGCCGGGCTTTGGTGCGCGGCATTCTGGGAAGCCTGAAGCGGTAACAGCCGCAGGGATTTGAAATAGAAAACGGCGGCCCGTGACGGAGCCGCCGTTTTTGTGTTTCGCCCACCCGCCCCATGGATGACGCCCAAGGAAGCGGCCACGACGGTGCGTTCGATAAGAGTATCGCAGTCTCCTACACGATGAAGAAGTCTGCGTTGGTCAGCGCCAGGTTGGTCGAGAGCGTGGCGAAATGCACCGCGCCCCCGGCCGCGTTGCCGTTGGAATCGTAGAACAGCTTACCCGTGTCCGTCTCATAGATCACACGGTCGTCGGCATCGTGGGCGACACCGCTGGCGCTCTTGAAAAAGGCGCCCGATGCCAGTACGCCGGTCTTCGCCAACGCGGTGAAGACGCCGTTCTCCAGCCGGATGGAATCCGTGTTGAACTCGTCCATCCTGTCGATGGTGAAATCGGTGATCTTGTCGACATTGGTCGTGGCGCTGAGCGCGGAATTGAACTTGAAGATGTCTGCGCCGGAACCGCCCGTCAGGGTGTCGTTGCCCGCTGCGCCGTTCAGCATGTTGTCGTTGTCGTTGCCAATCAGCACGTTATTGCCCCTGTTGCCGGAGGCGGAGTACGCTCCCCAACCGGTCAATGTCAGGTTTTCGATACTACCGGCCGCCTGCGCCGCGTTGGAAAGGCTGAAGCTGACGGAGGACTTCACCAAATCCGTGCCGGCCGAGCCGGAAACCGATTCATCGACGAAGTCCCCGGCACCAACGACATAGGTGTCGTTGCCCGCAAGGCCACTGAGCGTGTTGGCACCTTCGTTGCCGGTCAGCACGTTGTTCAGCGCATTACCGGTGGCGCTGATCGCTGCCCATCCGGTCAGCGTCAGGTTCTCGATATTGCCGAGCGCCTGCGCCGTGTTGGTGAGGCGGAAGGTGACGGAGGATTTCACCAGATCCGTCCCGGAAGAGCCGGTTTCATCGACCTTGTCTCCAGCTCCGACGACATAGGTGTCGTTGCCCGCTCCCCCACTCAACACGTTGGCGCCGCTGTTTCCTGTCAGCACATTGTTCTTTGCGTTGCCGGTGGCGGCGATCGCAGCCGAGCCCGTCAGCGTCAGGTTCTCGATATCGCCGGCCGCCTGCGCCGTATTGGCGAGGCTGAAGCTGACCGAAGATTTGACCAGATCCGTCCCGGACGAGCTAGCTTCATTGACCTTGTCACCGGCGCCGACGATGTAGGTGTCATTGCCCGCCCCGCCACTCAATACGTTTGCGCCGCTGTTTCCGGTCAACACGTTGTTGCCCGCATTGCCCGTGGCATCGATGGCAGCATTGCCTGTGAGCGTGAGGTTCTCGATATTGCCGAGCACCTTAGCCGTATTGGCAAGGCTGAAGCTCACCGAGGACCTCACCGAATCCGTGGCCCATTCATCGTTGTCATCTTGCAGTGTGTCGCCTGTGTTATCGACCACGTATGTGTCAGAGCCGCTGCCACCCGATAGGACGTCGGCCCCGGCGCCACCATCGATAAAGTCATCCCCCTCCAGTCCAATAAGCGTGTTGGCGTCACTATTGCCGATCAGCGTATCGTTGGAATCGGTACCGCGCACGCCTTCGATACCCGTCAGTGTGTCACGGTGTGCGAAACCATCGATAGCGTAGCCCGTCGCAAGGTTGACGGTGACGCCCCACGGGCCGTTACGGGCAGCATCGCTCTGGTATTCAACCCAGTCGAACCCGGCGCGGCCATCGATGATGTCGCGGCCACCAAGGCCTCTGAATGTCTCATCGGCACCCGATCCATACAGGGTGTCGGCGAACTGACTGCCGTGGAAGGTCGTCATTCCGACGAAGGTTTCCGCATTGGCCCATGGGTCGGTGGCCGTGCCGAGATCTGCGTCGACGGTCACACCCCGGCGCGCGGATGCATCACCGTATGCATCGCTAAAGCTCAGTGTGTTCTTTTCACCAGAATTGGTGACGTAGGTGTCGATGCCGGCTCCTCCCTGGAAGAAATCGCCGAGCTTAGAGCCGCCGCCAATCAGCGTGTCGCTACCGCCCCCACCAAGAAAATCATCATCGCCGATGGTTCCCGTAATCGTGTCGTCGCCGGAAAAAAGCCACTTGTAAACAGCCGACCAACTGTTGCTCGTCTCCATAACGACGGTGAAGTCGGCTAAATTGACGTTGCCGCCGGTCAGATCGATCTTCTGATAGAGGGTACCGTTTTCATCGCGCAACTCGATGCCGGTCAGCGTGCCGCCGGTACCAATCAACCCATTACCCTGATATTCAAGGTTCTCCCCTAGAAATTTCAGGATTGCGCCGGTCCAAAGCGCGAACGTGACATCGCTTGGACCCATGGAAATGTCGGAATATCCCCATTGCTGGTCGAGGAGCTCCGCGAAATTCGGATTTTTCTCTTCGTTCGGAAGATATTTCCCATCCGGCCAATAGTAGGTATAGGTCGCCATTCTCTCGCCTCGCTCACACCAATACGCACACGCCGATTCCAACCCGACGTTGATAATGGTTGCAATTCTTATCAAACGGAATGGTTGAAGCCAAGCCCACCGGAAGCAAGTATTGAGATTTGGTTAAGAAGGCTGAGGCTACCCTTCCAGCGTCATGCGCTCATTCATGACGCGCCATAGATTGCGTATCCCATTGTATATTTTATTATAATTTATGCCTTTCGCGCGAACGGTGGCCGCACGACTGACGTTTGTTCCAAGCGTATGAATATCGAAGATTCCGACCCATCTGCGACCTTTCCACCAAAAAAAGCCCGGCAGATCGCTCCACCGGGCCTCCTTTCGTAAAGTCCCGCGGACAACTCAGGCGAGCTTTGCCGGGATTTCCGTTGCGGTGCGCAGGGCGTGGCTGTAGGGGCAGACGATATGGGCTGCGGCGACGAGTTTTTCGCCGGTTTCGCGGTCGATGCCCGGCAGGCTGACGGAGATCGACGGGCTGATATAGAAGCCGGTGCCGTCATCGCGCGGGCCGATGCCGACCGTCGTCGTGACGGTTGCGTCTTCCGGGATTTTTACCTTTTCCTTGCCGGCGACGAATTTCAGCGCGCCGAGGAAGCAGGCGGAATAGCCGGCGGCAAACAGCTGCTCGGGATTGGTGCCGGTCGCGCCATCGCCGCCGAGTTCCTTCGGAACAGTCAGTGTCACATCGAGAACACCGTTTTCACTCACGGCGTGGCCGGCGCGGCCACCGGTTGCGGATGCCTTGGTCGTGTAGAGAATGGGCATGTCTGTCTCCTTGGTTTCTCAAACGGTTGATTGCAGGGCAAATCGTTGCCTGGGTTTTCAATAGCGCATTATTTAATTGTACGCAATATAATTTTGCAAATTGCAAAATCTTCCTTAAGCTGCAACAATACCCAGTATGACCGGTGATAACGACATGCGTAAGGACGATCTGAAAGAGGGCGATGCCCTGGCGCTTGGCCAGCAGCTCTGTTTTGCCGTCTATTCCGTGGCACATGCCTTCAACCGGACCTACAAGCCCCTGCTCGACAAGTTCGGCCTCACCTATCCGCAATATCTGGTGCTTCTGGCGCTCTGGCAGCAGGACAGGATGACGGTGAAGGGGATAGGCGAGGCGCTCGGTCTGGATTCAGGCACGCTTTCGCCGCTGCTCAAGCGGCTGGAAACCGCCGGCTTCGTCAGCCGTATCCGCGATAAAAGCGACGAACGCCAGGTGATCGTCACGCTGACACAAAAGGGCGCGGGACTGAAGGCGGAGGCTTTCGGCATCCTGACTGAGATCGGCAAGGCGATGGGATGCAGCATGGCGGAAGCCGCAGCCCTGCGCTCGGCGCTTCACGACCTCAATCATCAGCTTGGTGAAAACCAGCAATCCTGAGGTGGCGTCTAGAACGGCGCGCGTCATTGATGACGCCAAAGGACATGAAGATAGGTTTTGCCCCTCATCCGCCCTGTCGGGCACCTTCTCCACGTCGAGACGGGGAGAAGGGACAAGCGGCAAATTCCGTCATCCCCTTTCCCCGCAAGCGGGGAGAGGGCCAGGGTGAGGGGCAACCCTACACGCAGAAATACGTTGTTCAAATCGGCCGTTTTCAGATCACCAGAATGGGCGCGCCGTTGCGAACGCGGCCATAGAGATCGATGACGTCCTGGTTGATCAGGCGCACGCATCCCGACGAGACAGCCTTGCCGATCGATTGCCATTCCGGCGAACCGTGCAGACGGTAAAGCGTGTCCTCGCCATTCTGGAAGATGTACATCGCGCGCGCGCCAAGCGGGTTATCGAGGCCCGGCGGCATGCCGCCATTGGCAATCGAGTATTTTGCCAGATGCGGCTGACGCGCGACCATTTCGTTCGGCGGCTTCCAGCGCGGCCATTTCTGCTTCCATTGGATGACGCCCCTGCCCGACCAGGCAAATCCTTCGCGGCCGATGCCGACGCCATAACGCATGGCCGAACCGTTGGAGAGAATGAGGTAGAGGAACCGTTCGCCGGTATCGACGATGATGGTACCGGGACGTTCGCCGAACGTGTTGTCGACCTCCTGGCGGTAGAAGCGCGCATCGATCTGCTCGTAGGGCACTGCCGGGATGTTGAAACCCTCGTCGAATTTGGGGCCGTACATCTCGGCATAATAGGCCGATTGCGGCGGCAGGCCGCTCGGGGTCATGCCATCGCCGACCGGACCCTCCAGCTCGGCGCCATAGCGGGGATCGGCAAAGCGGCCCTCAAGCGCGGGGTTGCGAAAATAAGGCGCGGTCTCGGCGCGGAAACGGTCCGTGTTCATCGAGGACGCGCATCCGGCAAGGCCGGCTGAGGCGGCGGCAAGCCCGGACATAGTCAGGAACTGCCGGCGGGAAAGGGGTTTTGAGAGGGTCATAGAACTCTATATATTCCGTTGACGCGGATTGGCGAGCGCGCAGCCGCAAAAAGCCGCGCAGAATTTACATCCCGGCAGCTGCGCCGGTCCCTGCCACAAGTATGGCAATTGCGGCTGGAACGGGGCTTGCGCCGATCAACCGGCGTCAAGGCTCACCGAGACGGTCCGGGCGATGCAAAAACAGCACAGAAACCGGCCGGACTTACCGCGACAGCAGCGAAACGAATGCCGCCGGCCCGACCGGCCGACTGAAGAAGTAGCCCTGGATATCGTCACAGCCGCTGGCCGCCAGGAAATCCACCTGCTCCTGCGTTTCCACGCCTTCGGCAATCACCTGCATCTGCAATTTCTGCGCCAGCGAGATGATCGCGCCGGTGATCGCCCGGTCGTCGGCGTCGCCTGGAATATCCTGGACGAAGGAGCGGTCGATCTTCAGGCGGCGCACGGGAAAGCGCTTCAGCGCGCTCAAGCTGGAATAACCGGTGCCGAAATCGTCGATGGCAAGATGGACGCCGAGCGCCTGCAACTCATGCATGGTGGCGACCGCCGAGGCGACGTCCTGCATGATCAGGCTCTCGGTCAGCTCCAGCTCGAGATAACAGGCCTCCAATCCGCTTTCCTGAAGCGCTTCGGCGACCCGCGACACCCAGTTGCGTTCCTTGAACTGGCGGGCGGACACATTGACGCTGACGACAATCGGCGGCAGGCCGGCATCCTGCCAGGCCTTGTTCTGCCGGCAGGCCTCGTTCAGCACCCAATCGCCGATCGGTACGATCAGGCCGGTTTCCTCGGCCAGCGGAATGAATTCGCCCGGCGAAATCAGGCCGCGCTGCGGGTGCTGCCAGCGCAACAGCGATTCCGCGGCAAAAATCCTGCCCGTCTTCAGGTTCATCTGCGGCTGATAGTGCAGCACGAACTCGCCGCTGGCGACCGCATCGCGCAACTCTTCGTGACGCTGCAATTCCTCATGCGCCTTGGCCGCCATCTGGGCGTCGAACACCTGCAGATTGTTGCGGCCGGCCTCCTTGGCCCGGTACATGGCCGAATCGGCATTGGCCAGCAGTTCCGTCGCGCTCTCGCCGTGCTCGGGATAACAGACCACGCCCATCGAACAACTGACCTGGAGGCTGCGCCCGGCAAGCACGACGGGTGCACCGATCGCCGCGCGGATCGCCTCGAACCTTGCCAGCATGATGCTGCTTTCGGGGGGCAGGCTGTTGAGCAGAATGATGAACTCATCGCCGCCGACCCGCACGATCATGTCCGACTTACGCACGCAGGCCAGCATCCGGCCGGCGACCACGCGCAGAAGCTCATCGCCGGCATGATGTCCAAGCGTGTCATTGATCAGCTTGAAATTGTCGAGATCGAGGAAGGCCAGCGCTACCCACTGGCCGGTCACATGGGCGTGTTCCAGGGCGCTGGCGACGCGCTCGTCAAACAGGGCCCGGTTCGGCAGGCCGGTCAGGGCGTCGTGATGCGCCATGAACTGAATACGTTCCTCCGATTGGCGCCGCTCGATGGCAATGCCTGCAAGGTGTGCCGCCATCGAAATGAGGTCTGTCTGGTCGTCCGTGGGAGCGCCTGGCTCATGCGAGTAAAGGGCGAACGTGCCGAGCACCCGCCCCTGATAGGAGAGGATCGGCATCGACCAGCAGGACCGGTATCCGAGTGGCCGGACCATGTCCGCATAGTCCTCCCAGAGCGGATCGGACTGGATGTCGGTAACGAAGACCGGCTCGCCGCGAAAGGCTGCCGTGCCGCAGGACCCGACCTTCGGTCCGATGGCGATGCCGTGGATCGCCGCGCGATAGGCGTCGTCGAGCCCCGGTGCGGCCCCCGTCAAAAGATGCCTCCGGTCGGGTGACAAAAGCAGGATCGAGCCGATGATCCCAGGCAGATGCGCCTCGATCATCAGGATCAGTTCGTTGAAGAAATCGGTCAGCGGCGTGCTCGTGGCAATCAGTTCCAGAAGGCGGGCCTGTCCAACGAGAAGGCGCTCGGCCCGCTTGCGATCGGTGATATCGCGCGAAATGCCGACAAGGCCGATGGTTGCCCCCTGCTTGTCGCGCAGCGGCACCTTCGACGTCATCAGCCAGCGCTCGTCCTTGCTGACCGCATTGCGCTCCTCGATACCGAACATCGGCTCGCCGGTTTCGATCACCCGGCGCTCGGCCTGCTCGAAATGACGCGCATTGTCGAGCGTATGGATATCGTAGTCGGTCTTGCCGACGATCTCATGGGCTTCGCGAAAACCGTTTTCCGTGGCCGTCGCCTGATTGGCGACAAGAAAGCGGCCGTCAAGATCCTTGGCGTAGATGTAGTCGGGAATATGATTGATCATCGTCTCCAGCCAGTAATGGCGATCGGCGATGTCGGGCTCGGGGGCGAACATGCGCGAGACCTCCGCCGCCAGCCGCTGGCTTGCCGCGATCAATCGCTGCGTGTCGTCGTTGCTGGCAATCCTGGCTGCGCTATCCCTTTGATAACGGCCTAAACTCTTCGTCAAGCAAGCCTCCAAGCACGGGCGCACCGTTCAAGCCGTCTCTGCCTTGTTCCCCGCTCCGATGTCTAGCATCCATAAGTTATTCTTCCCTAAACGCAGCACCGCAAAACAAACGCATGCCGTACAACATCGGCACAATGATCAACCCTTGATGGCAACAGATCACCCCATAACGTACCGCTTTGGCACATCCCGCAATCCTGACAGACGGAAGCGAAGCCTTCGCGCATCTGACCCTCATGGCAACCGCGCCGCCTGAGAGCCGTCACATCAAAAGATTTCATGGCTGATATCACCGCCGTGCGCTTCAAGCCCCGGCTCGATTGCCCTAGTTTGCGGCGAAAATTCAGTTGAGGGGACAGACATGCTGACGATCTACGGAGTTTACTGCTCGCGCGCCTCGCGCAACTACTGGATGGCGGAGGAACTTGGCATTCCCTTCCAGTCCGTGCCGGTGATCCAGGCGCGGCTGCTTGCCGACCCGCTGGCCGCCGGCGCGCGGATCAACACGAAATCGCCCGCCTTCCTTGCCGTCAATCCGATGGGTCTCATCCCGGCCATCGACGATGACGGGCTGGTGCTGGCTGAATCGCTGGCCAACAACCTCTATCTCGCCCGCAAACATGGCGGTCCGCTTGCCGGCGCCGATGTGCGCGAAGAGGGCGAAATGACCGCCTGGACGCTCTGGGCTGCAACGGAGGTCGAGCCGTACACCGTGAAGATCGTGCTGACCTACGACAATGCCCGGGAAAACACCCCGGATGGCAAGGCCTTGATCGAGGCTTGCGTCAAAGGGCTGGAACGGCCGCTGACGCGGCTGGAAGCGCATCTGCAGACGCAGGATTATGTCGTCGGTAACCGCTTCACCGTCGCCGACCTCAACCTGGCCGAAGTGCTGCGCTATGCCATGGACGTGCCCGGTGTTTTTGACACATATCCGCGCGTAAAGGGCTGGATTGCCCGCTGCCACGCCCGCCCCGCTTTCGAAAAAATGATGGCCGGCCGGAAAAAGGAAGCGCAAGCGGCCTGACGCCGGGCGTTCATTCGAAGCCGAGGCGCTGCATGCTTTCGACGATCTCCTCGCGCACCCATTGCTTGAAGGCTAGAACGGTCTTGGTTTCACGGCGCGACGGCGGCGTGACGAAATAGTGTGCGAACCCCGTCTTCACCCGGACGGGGTACGGCGCCACCAGGCGGCCCTCGATAAGGGAATAACCGGCCAGCGTCTGCCAGGCGAGCATGACGCCCTGGCCGGCGATCGCGGCATCGAGGCAGAGCGAAGCATCGTTGAAGACATGCCGCGCCATCATCTGTTCACCCGACAGCCCCACCGCGCGCAGCCATGTCTCCCAGCTGAACATCGAGCGGCCGTCGATGACAGCCGGGATATCCAGAATATCGCGCGGCACCTTCAGTTTTTCTGCAATGGCCGGCGAGCAGACCGGAAAGACCGCCTGCTCCAGCAACAATTCCGCCTTGACGCCCGGCCAGTTGCCGGAACCGACGCGGATGCCGACATCGACGCCGGCACTTTCCAGATTGACCAGCGCCGTCGTCGCCTCGATGCGCAGACGGATATCGGGATGCTTCTCGGTAAAATGATCCAGCCGGTGCACCAGCCATCGTGCCGCGAAGACCGGGGCGACGGAGATGGTCAGGATGGTCTCGTCCCGCCTTTTCGCCGAGGCCACAGCCTGATCGAGCGTTTCGAAACCGCTGGTCAGGCGGAGCAGAAAACTCTCACCGAACGGGGTTACCCGCAGACCGCGCGGACTGCGTTCAAACAGGATGCGGCCAAGCTGTTTCTCGGTCTTGATGATCTGCTGACTGACGGCGCCAATGGTGACCCCCAGTTCCGCGGCCGCTGCCTGCAGCGAGCCGAGGCGGCCGGCGGCTTCCGCTGCACGCAATCCATTGAGGTGGATGGCATTGAGGTCCTTCATATAGTTTTTCTATAGCATGCACGCAGCAATCTCAATTGAAATTACTGCCGACAAGGGGGATTATGGTTTCATCGAAGAAGGATGGTGATGCCATGTTGAAGATTTTCTCGATACTGGACCTGTTGCTTCCCGCCCCCGTAGATGATGATACGGACGCAAGCTGGTCATGCGACCTGCTGCGCCATCCCGACATCGCCCGGATGGACACGCGCGAACTGGGCGACCTGCCCTTCCCCGGCAAGGCCGTTCGCCTGGCACCAAAGCAGTCTGGCGAGGCCTGCCCGGCCTGACACCTGCCTCACGGGCCGCTGAGCCACGGCCCTTGAACCGGGTTTCATTTCATCGGAAACTGCCCGCGAACGGCGGGCAAGACGATGACCGGCAATCATGAAACGGATTTCGAGCGGGTAACGCGGCTTGCCAAGGCGGCAGGCCTGCTCGAGGTTGCGCCCGCAACCTCCTACGGAACGCCGGCACTTCAGGTGCG
Source organism: Pararhizobium sp. YC-54 (assembly GCF_025847205.1). Lineage (GTDB taxonomy): Bacteria > Pseudomonadota > Alphaproteobacteria > Rhizobiales > Rhizobiaceae > Pararhizobium. The sequence continues at coordinate 11,509 of NZ_JAOYTH010000011.1, forward strand.
GGGCAAGATGTTCGTGCGCCTCAAGGAGGCGGGCATTCTCGTCGTCATGTGCGCGCTCGAAGAGAAAGACATGCTGATCGAGCTGGCGCCTGAGCTTTATTTCGAAACCGCCCAATACAGCGGCTGGCCGGCCATGCTGGTCCGGCTGCCGGTGATCAGCGACGAGGACCTGACACAAAGGCTGATCGCCGCCTGGCGGCAGAAGGCCTCGAAGCGGCTTGCCGCCGGTCTCGCTGCATCCGGGGCGCTTCAAACTTAGCCGGCAGCGACGGACAGGACCTTTTTCACGGCCGCACGCTCGGCCATGCGCTGACTGTGCGCGTAGACTTTCGGAAAACGTCGGGGATCGACGCCGTCGCCTTCCAGCCAGCCGGTAAAGGTGAAGAGATAGGGATCGGCGATCGAATAGGTTTCACCCATGACCCACGGACCGGAAAACAGGGTGTTTTCGATCAGTTCGAAACAGTCGCCCATGTTGCTCGCGACCTTCAGCGTCATGGCCTCGATCACTGCCGGATCATCCGCCCAGCGGCTGCCGCGGCGCTTGTGCGCATGGGCGACGTGCACGGTTGAGCAGAGATAGGCGTTGAACGACTGGATGCGCGCAAACGCGAACGGATCCTTCGGGGCGCCGATCGGCGTGTCTGGAAAACTCTGACTGACAAAGGCAAGGATGGCGGGAGATTCAGTGATAACGCCATGATCCGTCACCAGCGCCGGAACGCGGCCTTTCGGGTTGATGCGCAGAAAATCGGGCGAACGCTGCTGTTGCTGGGCGAAATCGACCCTTTCAGCCTCATAGGCAGCGCCTGCCTCCTCAAGGGCGATATGAGATGCCAGCGAGCAACTTCCCGGCGAAAAATAGAGCTTCATCATCCCGTTCTCCATCCCGTTTGCCAGCGGCAGGCCGGCAGGTTCCGGCGCAATTGATACCAATCGCGCCGGATGTTTGCCAGCCGCTTCCGCTGCGATCACGCCATCGTGGTCACGGCGCAGCCCGGCACGTCTTCCAATCGGAAATAGACCGGAATGCCGCGTTCGCGGGCAATCCGCACGTCATTGTCGGCGCCCTTGCTATCGCCCGGCAACCGCAGGACGGCCTCGCACAACTGCAGAAGCCGCCCGGCAACAGGATGGAATATCTGCTCGTAGAGGTCGTCGCCGACCGCGCGGCCACCCGCCGCATGCCAGATCGGCAATGCAACCCATTCGCCGATCATCGGCACATGGCCCGCTTCAAACAAGGCATGGGACGGCGCTTCCAGCCGCTTGAGATTTGCCGCCATCTTCTCCGGGTCGTCACCCGTGCCGGACCGATAGGGCCCGGCAATCAAAATCAGCATGATTTTCTCCACATTTTTGCACGAAACATCCAGATAATTCTGGATATTTCGTGATAAATCATGCAGTATCGTGTAAGAGTCAAGAAAGATTTTGGGGGCGGATATGCTGACTTCACAACGGCGGGCGCTGATTTCATCGCGACTTTCCAGCGACGGGCAGATCGTCGCCGGCGAACTGGCGCAGGAACTGAACCTGTCGGAAGACACGATCCGGCGGGATTTGCGCGACATGGCGGCGGCGGGGCTGTTGAAACGGGTCCATGGCGGCGCGCTATCGGTGACGCCGCCGCTTCCGGATCTGGAGACACGCCAGACGATCTCCACTGACATCAAGAAACGGTTGGGACGCAAGGCAGCCGAACGGGTGCGCGCCGGACAACTGATCTTCATCGACGGCGGCACAACCAATGCCGAGATCGTCCGCGCCCTGCCGCGCGAGATGACGCTGACCGTCGCGACACACAGCCCGGCGATTGCCGGATTGCTGGAAAAGCACCGGGCCGAGGTGATCCTGATCGGCGGCAGGCTTTACAAGCACTCGATGGTGACGACCGGGGCTGCCGCCCTTGCAGTAATCGGCACGCTGCGCCCCGACATCTTCTTTCTCGGCGCCACAGCCATCCATCCAGCCCACGGGCTGTCGACCGGCGACTACGAGGAGGCCGCCATCAAGCGCGCCATCGCTGCACGTTCGGCAGAAACGGTGACACTTCTGACGGAAGAAAAGTTCGGTGCCGTCTCGCCGCACCACATCGCCGGCATCGGGGACATGGCCGGCCTGATCATTCCCGCCGGCATGGATCCGGGCGTGCTTGCGCCCTACAAAGGCAAAGACGTGCAACTTATCGAGGCGTGAGGGTCAGGCGGCTCTTGGCGTGATGCGATCAAGCTCGCCGCCCAGTTCCCGCCGCGTCTCCATGAGGTCATGGTCCGTCTGCAGCCGAAGAAAGAACCCCTCGGAAAGTCCAAAATAGCGGGCAAGCCGCAAGTCGGTATCTGCCGTCACGATCCTCTTTCCCAGAACGATTTCATTGATCCGGCGCGGCGGCACATGAATGGCGCGGGCAAGGCCATTCTGGCTCAAAGCCATCGGCAGCAGAAAATCGTGAAGGAGGATTTCGCCGGGATGCGGATTGGGCAGCAGATCACTGTTAATGATAGTCTGTGATTTCGACATCGTTTGCCTCACCTTCCTGCCATGTAAAACAGATGCGCCACTGATCATTGATCCGGATTGAGTGCAGCCCCGAGCGGTTGCCCTTCAGCATTTCGAGCCGATTGCCCGGTGGAATGCGCAGGTCGTTCAGGCTAGCGGCGGCATTGATCAATCGTAGCTTTCTCAGCGCAATCGCTTGGATTTCGCCGGGCAATCTGCGACTGCGCCGACCCGTCCAGATACTTTCAGTTTCACGGTCGGCAAAACTCTTGATCATGAGAAACTATAACGCATTGCGTTATAGCCTTCAAGCCACGCTCAGGCGGCGAAAGCGCCGGTCACCCTGACATCGCCGACATGGATGCCGTTCCAGTTTTTCATCGCGTGGTTGGCCTGTGCCATCAGGTTTTGCTGCAAGTCCGGCTCACTGGAGAAGAAACGGGCAAGCGTCGCGGCGATCATGGCTTCGGCGGCGCGGGTGGTGCCGTCCTCGCATTTGAGCGCAATGGCGATGCCCTTTTCCGGGATGGCGGCGCAGAACACGCCTTCGGCACCGGTCTTGGCAAAGATGCGGCCGGGTGCCGTCTGCATCAGCCTTGTGCAGGCGCGCTTGCTGCCGGCGACATAGAAGGGTTCGGCCATGCAGGCTTCGACCAGGCGTTTCGATGCCTTGGCGCGCTGCGGTTCCAGCCCGTTGCCGGTCGCCATCTTGGCAAAGCCGTGGGCAAGGCCCTTCAGCGGCACCGCATAGGTCGGGATCGAGCAGCCATCGGTGCCGCAATTGTCGTGGGCAAGCACAGCCCCCGTCAAATTTTCCATGACGCCGCGGATTTCGCGCTGCAAGGGATGATCGTAGCCGACGTAGCCTGCGGGCTCCTCGCCGCTGTGGCAGCAGGCGCAGATGAAGCCGGCATGTTTGCCGGAGCAATTGTTGTGCAGCGCCGAGGGATGCTCCAGCACGCGGGCCTGATGGATAATCGTGTCCTGATTGATCGACCAGTGGGCGCCGCATTCGAGCGCCGAGACATCCCTGCCCGCTGCCGCCAGCATTTCGGCGGCAAGCGCCACATGTTCCGGCTCGCCATTGTGCGAGGAGCAGGCGAGCGCCAGCGCCCGCTTGTCGAACCCGTAGGCATCGGCAGCACCGGTTTCCATCAGCGGCAGCGCCTGCATGGCCTTGCAGGCCGAGCGCGGAAAGACGCCAACATCGGTATCGCCGAGCGAAAACACGGTTTTCCCGTCGCCATCGACGGCGATCACCATGCCGCGATGGCGGCTTTCGACCAGATTGCCGCGGGTGACTTCAACAAGAACCGGGTTCGACATGGTTGTGCCCTCAAAAATCCAATTTCTCCCCTGTCTTTAGACCAAGATAAAGCAACGCAAAACCCGGACCCGTCCATGAAATTTGTTCGAAGGCTGTTTCTTGCCATTCTGTTCGTCTACCTGCTGCCGGCGCTCGCGTCTGCCGGTTTATGGTACATCAAGGAAAGGCCGGGAAACTGGCGCGAGGCGGACTGGACGTCCGCCCATATCCTGCCCAAGCCCAAGGACGATCAGGATGCGGCGATTTATATCTTTTCAGCCACGACCGGCGGCATGAAGGGGGCGGTCGCCAGCCATTCCTGGATCGTCACCAAGGAACGGGGCGGCACGGCCTATAATCGCTACGACAAGGTCGGCTGGGGTTCACCCATCCGCCGCAACGGCTATCCGGCCGACGCGCGCTGGTATTCGAACAGGCCGCAGCTCGTGGTGAGCGTCAAGGGCGAGGACGCCACGCGCCTGATTTCCAAGGTCGAACAGGCGATCCAGTCCTATCCCTACACGAGCCCCGGCGCCTACCGGATCTGGCCCGGGCCAAACTCCAACACCTTCGTCGCCCATGTGCTGCGCTCCGTGCCCGAACTGGGCGCAGTTCTGCCGCCGGATGCGGTCGGACGCGATTACCTGCCGGAGGGCCGGCTGTTTTCGGTCGACGCCGACGGGCTGGACCTGCATGCCACGCTCTACGGTCTGCTGGGCATTTCGGCAGGTGTGCGCAGCGGTCTGGAGGTGCATTTCATGGGGCTGGTGGCCGGTTTTGACGTGATGCGCCCGGCGGTGAAGATACCGGCTCTGGGGCGGTTCGGGGTGTAACGCCGGGGCGCTTTCGGATGCGGAGGGAAAAAACTATGTTAGGATCAGGCTTGGAATTCGCGTGGAGACAAAGATGTCGCAACCGCTCAAAACACCTCCGGTAGAGCTCCCGGAAAGTTTGGAAGTACAAATCGCATCGTTGGCCGAGAAGACGGGACGATCCCGCTCATTGATCGTCAACGACGCCATCGACACCTATGTCAAAGATCAGCTTCGCTGGCTGACCGAGATGGACTCCGCCATCGCAGATGCAAAGGAGGGCCAGTCCTATGAGGGCTCGGAAGTGCTGGAATGGTTGGGAAGCTGGGATAGCGAGACGGAGAAGGCCAGACCCAAGCCCTCAAAGGCTTAAACCTGCCGATGCGGATCCGCTTTACGTCTCAGGCCATGCGGGATCTCGATGATCTCAAAGAATGGCTCCGCTTCAAAAATCCCGCCGGTTTCAGATCGGTCGCAAGCCAGATATCCAAAACAATCCGGCCTCTTGCCACCCATCACGCTATGGGACGCAAAACGTTGCGGGAGGATGTCCGCGATCTTGTCGAACCTCGCTATGGCTTCGTCATTCCCTATACAGTCCTCGACGATACAATATTTATTTTGCGCATTTACAGCGCGAAACGGTATCCGCTAGCGCCCGCCGACCTGCCTGATGTCAGCGATCCAAAATAGTTTTACGGTTCCGATGCGGATTCAATGTCCAGACAGACTAAAAGGGTCCAGACAAACAAAAAGGGCCGCACGCGGCGGCCCTCCATGAGTTTTGGCCAGGTAACAGGCCCGGACCGCATCCACGATGCGATCCGCAGGAAGGCTGGTTCAGATCGAGGGCTGCCTCGTTCCTACCATCACAACTCCCATGCCCGTTACGAGGTTCGAAATCTCATTAGACACTGGACCACCTTCCTTTCGTTCAATTGAAGATGACCTGAAGGTAGTCCGATTCTCGCCGATTACAAGGGCAGCACATCTTAGACTTTAGAACGTCAGGACGATCTTGCCGATGTGATCGCCTGCCTCCATCAGCCGGTGCGCCTCGGCGACCTCAGAAAACGGCACGACCGCGTGCATCACCGGCGCCACGTCGCCGTCCTCCAGCAGCGGCCAGACATTGTCCTCCAGGTCGTCGCGGATCGATTCCTTTTCGACCGCCGTGCGCGGCCGCATGGCCGAGCCCATGATGTGCAGCCGCTTGCCGAGAATGGCCGATATATTGGCGTTTTCGACCGTGGCGCCACCAAGAAAGGCGATGATCGACAGGCGGCCATCCTTGGCGAGTGAGCCGATATTGCGGTCGAAATAGGGGCCCCCGACCATGTCGAGGATGACATCGACGCCGCGTCCCCCGGTTTCCTCGAGGATGACCGATTTGAAATCCTCCTCCCGGTAGTTGATCGCCCGCTTGGCGCCGAGCGCAACACAGGCGTCGCATTTATCCTTGGATCCGGCGGTGACGAAAACCTCGGCGCCGAAGGCCCGGGCGAGCTGGATGGCGGTGGTGCCGATGCCGCTGGAGCCGCCATGGATGAGGATCTTTTCGCCTTCGACCAGGTCGGCCATCTGGAAGACATTGGCCCAGACGGTGAAGAAGGTTTCCGGAAGTGCTGCCGCCCGTGCCGCGTCATAGCCTTTCGGCCAAGGCATCGCCTGCGTCGCCGGCAGCGCGCAGAATTCGGCGTAGCCGCCGCCATTGGCAAGACCGCAGACCTTGTCGCCGACGATGAACCCCTCGGCGCCCTCGCCCATGGCCACCACCTCGCCGGCCACCTCCAGCCCAAGGACCGGGCTTGCGCCGGGCGGCGGCGGATACATGCCGAGCCGCTGCAAAACATCGGGACGGTTGACGCCTGCCGCTTCGACACGGATCAGGACGTCGCCGGGCTTGATATCCGGCAGCGGCCCGCGGGCCAGAACCATCTTTTCCGGGCCGCCGGGGGACGGAAGATCGACATAGGTCATTTCGCTCGGCAGGGTCACGGTCTTCTCCTTGATCGGTGTTGACAAGGTATCTAACGCGCCAGGTGAAAACGGCAAAGCGATGTTTGCGCCACCGCCGATGGACGCTTTGGATCACGCGGAAACCGGCTGGATCCCATGACGGGTTTCAGCCAGTTTTCGCTTGGAATTGCCGGTGAAATACCGGTTCAGATCCCGCCGGTGCCAAACGTCTCGAAGACCAGCCCGTCATCGCTGTCCTTGGCCAACTTCTTGATCTCGGCGATGCGGGCGCTGACCGCCTGGGCGTCGGAAAAGACAAAGCCTTCCGGCAGGATAAGAACGGCGATCGAGCAGCGCATCAGCGGAAAGATGGTGGTCTCGCCGCTGCGGCCATGGCCGGTCATGTAGCCGGCCTCACGGTGTTCTGCCGAATAGAGTTGGTGCACGTCATTGCGGAATTCCGACAGAACACGGGAGAGAACGGCGCCCACATCTTCGCGCGTCCAGCCGCTGACGCCGATGAAGAAATCATCGCCGCCGACATGACCCAGGAACTTCTCCTCGCCGATGAAATACCGGCGTATCAAGGCGGCAAACAGCGAGATCGCCAGATCGCCCTTCTGGAAGCCATAGTGATCGTTGAAGGGCTTGAAACTGTCGAAATCGCAATAGCAGAAATAGCGCGCCTCGTCGGCATCGAGCACTGCACCCTGCACATAGTCGCGAATGGCGCGGTTTCCCGGCAGGCCCGTCAGCGGGTTCTGCTCCTGCGCTGTCTTCAGCTGCTTTTCGCCGATGATCTTCAGGAGCGACGATGCCGAAAGGATGCCGGCATAACGCATGTTTTCCGTCAGGATCACGCAGTCGCTGCCGTCCATGCCGGCAAAAATCTTCAGCATCTCGTCGGCCGGCGTCTCCAGATCGGCGATCGGCGTCGGGCTGACAAAATGCGAGATGTGGCGCTGGTACATATGGTTCTTGAGCAGATCGCGGCCGAAGGGATGATAGATCATCTCCTTGACGTGATATTCATGCAGCACGCCGCGCGGCTCGCCATTGGCGTTGAGGACGGGAAAGAAACTGCGCTGCGGCGAGCGGCGGAACAGCTCGAACACCGAATCCAGATCATCGTTTTCGCGCAGCGCAGGCACCTGTTCGATCTGTTTGCGGATGAGAATGCTGTCGAGCGAGGTCGACTGGCGGCGGGCGCTGGACGATTGCTCCAGATGCGGATAGGCCGGCTGCAGATCGGCGAAATGCACGGTCGGGCGGGCGACGAAGTAACCCTGGACAAGATCGCAGCCGAGATCGCGGCAGGTGGCAAATTCGGCTTCGGTCTCCACCCCTTCGGCAATCACCCGCGTGCCGAGAACATGGGCGGTGTTGACCGTGTGGCGCACCATGTGGCGCTTGCGGGGGCTGGATTCGATACCGGAGATGAAATGGCGGTCGATCTTCAGATAGTCCACCGGCTGGTCGCAGAGCAGCTTCAACCCATTGAAACCGACGCCGAAATCGTCGATCGCCAACTTGAAACCAGCAAGCCGCAGGCGTTTCACCAGGCCGGAGAAATCCGGCATCTTGCCGCTGTCGAAACGTTCCGACAGTTCGAAGCAGATCGACGACGGCGGGATGCCTGCGCGCTTCAGGTGATTGCCAAGCCGCTCGACGAGATCGCCTTCAAGCCCGATCAAGCGGCTGTCGAAATTGACGAACAGGGTGCGCGCGGCAAAATCCGGCAGGCTGGCAAAGCCGGCAAACGCGCGGGTGTTGATCATGTGCTCCAGCGCCAAAAGCTGGCCCGCCTCCTCGGCCTTGTCGAGCAGCTCGATCGGCGATTTGAAGCCCAGCCGCTCGAAGCCCCGCATCAGCGTTTCGTAACCGAACACCGCACCCGTGGCGATCTCGGCGATCGGCTGGAAGGCGCTTTCGAGCGCAAGCTTGGCAAGCGTGACGATCTGATCATCGCCAAAACGGCGCAGCGACAGCATTTCGGCGGGGACGGCGGACATCAAGGGAACTCCGGGGCGGATGTAAGATCGCGCGGAGGATCGTCCCCGAGGACTGAATTTTCCGTTTCCCCAGTATGACAGTTTGATGAAAGTTCAATGGCTGCTTGGAGTTAGCGGTAGGGGGCGCCTTCCTTGCAAACAGCAAACGGGCCAAACAGCAAACGGGACTCTATCCCTTGGCAAGAACACCGAAGGCAATAAGCGCGAGCCCCTGCATGACCAGATCGATCGCCAGGAACAGGCCGAGGATCCACAGGCTGTTGACCGGCCAGCCGGCAGCGATGACAAGGCCTGCCACGAGCGTGACGAGGCCACCGAGCGCGATCCATCCCCAGCCGGCAAGCGGCCGCATGTTGAAGGCCGTCCAGATCCGGAATGTTCCGGCGATGATCAGCGCAACGGCCATCATCATTGTGAGGACCGCGGAAGCCAGCATCGGATTGAGGAAGGCGAAAACGCCAGCGACGGTGTAGCAGGAACCGCTCAGCATCCAGTAGAACACGCTCTCCCATTTTTTGACGCGGAAAGCCTGTGCAAGGTGCAGCACGCCGCCGATCAGCATGATCATGCCGACGTAATAGACCGAGGCGACAGTCGCGGCCAGGACATTGCCGAAGGCAATGCCGCCGCCCATGATCAGGGCAACACCAAGGGCGACGAACCATCCCCATTTCTCGCTAAGCGATGGCCGATGAGCGATGTCGGAATTCTGAACCATGGTGCAACTCCTCAATCAAACGACTAGGTATTATGTAATCCTGGATAGAATAATAACCTTTTAAAATGCTAGGACTGGTTGAAAAATTTAGATTTTCATCGCCAGAAGCACCGCGCCGCAGGCAACCATGACGACGCCAGCCCAATGGGCCAGCGTCAGCCTCTCGCCAAGGAAGAACACGGCGAAAACGGCGACGAGCACGACGCTCAGCTTGTCGACCGGCGCGACCTGGGCCGCATTGCCGAGCTTCAGGGCGCGGAAATAGCAGAGCCAGGACGCACCGGTCGCAAGCCCCGACAGAACCAGAAACAGCCAGCTTTTGCCCGATACGGTCGCCGGCGCCTGCCAGTTCCCCGTCAGGAACAGCATCAGGCCGATGGCAAGCAGGATGACGATCGTGCGGACAAATGTCGCGAAATCGGAGTTGACGTTCTCGATGCCGATCTTGGCGAAGATGGCGGTGAGGGCAGCAAAGGCGGCGGACAGAAGCGCCCAGGCCTGCCAGGACGAAAACAGCGACTTCATGGCGTATGTCCCCTTGTTCGGCGCCTTGCGCGACCGTTGCCAGTTGAAACCGGGACCCGTTCCAACGGCAAGAAAAATCCTTGGCCACAGCGGTGGTTTTTTATTGATTGATGGATCAATCAAAAATACACTGCCGGCAACAAAGGGAACAAAGATGCCGAAAGTCGGAATGGAACCGGTGCGCCGCAAGGCGCTTGTGGATGCGGCGCTGCACGTCATCGGCGACCAGGGCACGTTGTCGGTCACCATGTCCGACATTGCCCGCAAGGCCGGCGTTTCGGCAGCGCTGGCGCATCACTATTTCGGCAGCAAGGAGCAGCTGCTGGTCGAGACGGTCCGCTCTCTTCTGAAGCAGTTGCGCGACGATACGGTGACGGCGCTCAGGGCAGTAAAGACGCCGCGGGAACGCCTGTCGGCGATCGTGCGCGTCAGCTTCCAGGCCGACCAGTTCGCGCCGGAAACGATCGCCGCGTGGCTGGCTTTTTATTCAGAAGCGCAGCGCTCGGAAGAAACGCGCCGATTCCTGGTCATCTATGCGCGCCGGCTGCATTCCAATCTCGTCGCCAGTCTCAAGAGCCTGTGTGTCGCAGATGATGCGCAGCGCATCGCAGAAGGCACTGCCGCGATGATCGACGGGCTTTATATTCGCCGTTCGCTCGGTTCTTCGCCGGTGACGGCGCAAGCATCGATCGCGCTCACCGACGACTATATCACGCTCAACCTCAATGCCCGCCAGCAACAGGAAGATGCCGCATGACCAAGGGACGGCCGAACATTCTGATCATCATGGTCGACCAGCTGAACGGAAAGTTCTTTCCGGACGGCCCGGCAGAGTTTTTGGCAGCGCCGCACATGAAGGCGCTGGCCAAGCGCTCGGCGCGCTTTCGCAACAACTATACGTCCTCGCCGCTCTGCGCCCCTGCCCGCGCCTCGCTGATGGCCGGGCAATTGCCGAGCCGCACGCAAGTCTATGACAATGCCGCCGAATATGCCTCGTCGATCCCGACCTATGCGCATCACCTGCGCCGCGCCGGCTATTACACGGCACTGTCGGGCAAGATGCACTTCGTCGGACCCGACCAGCTGCACGGCTTCGAGGAACGGCTGACGACCGATATCTACCCGGCCGATTTCGGCTGGACGCCGGACTACCGCAAGCCCGGCGAACGGATCGACTGGTGGTATCACAATCTCGGCTCGGTGACCGGCGCCGGTGTCGCCGAGATCACCAACCAGATGGAATATGACGACGAGGTCGCCTTTCTCGCCAACCAGAAGCTCTACCAGCTGTCGCGCGAACAGGGCAATGAGGCCCGCCGCCCATGGGCCGTCACCGTCTCGTTCACCCATCCGCACGACCCCTATGTGGCGCGCCGCAAGTTCTGGGACCTCTACAACGACTGCGACCAGCTTCTGCCCGAAGTCGGCGACATCCCGCTTTCCGAACAGGACCCGCATTCGCAGCGGCTGATCCATGCCTGCGACTACCAGAATTTTTCGGTGACCGAAGACAACGTCCGCCGCTCGCGCCAGGCCTATTTTGCCAACATCTCCTATCTCGATGAAAAAGTCGGCGAGCTCGTCGATACGCTCACCCGCACCCGGATGCTCGACGATACGCTGATCCTGTTCTGCTCGGATCATGGCGACATGCTTGGCGAGCGCGGCCTGTGGTTCAAGATGAACTTCTTCGAGGGCTCTGCCCGCGTGCCTCTGATGGTCGCCGGTCCCGGCATCACGCCCGGCCTGCATCTGGCGCCGACATCCAACCTCGACCTGACCCCGACCCTTTGCGATCTCGCCGGCATTTCGATGGACGAGATCATGCCCTGGACCGATGGCGAGAGCCTTGTGCCGGTCATCAACGGCGAGGAACGCGTCGCACCCGTGCTGATGGAGTATGCCGCCGAAGGCTCCTATGCGCCGCTGGTCGGCATCCGCGAAGGCAAGTGGAAATATGTCCATTGCGCGCTCGATCCGGACCAGCTTTTCGATTTGGACGCCGATCCGCTGGAACTCACCAACCTTGCCGGCGTTGCCGCCCACGCGCCGACGCTGCGCGCCTTCCAGGCGATGCGCGACAGCCGCTGGGACATGGCAGCCTTCGATGCCGCCGTGCGCGAAAGCCAGGCACGGCGCTGGGTGGTCTACGAGGCGCTGAGGAACGGCGCCTACTATCCATGGGATCACCAGCCGCTGCAAAAAGCATCCGAGCGCTACATGCGCAACCACATGAATCTCGACAATCTCGAAGAATCCAAACGCTTTCCGCGAGGGGAATAAGATGAAAGCCCAGCCACCAGCCTCCCATTTCATCGACGGCGAATATGTCGAGGATACCAACGGCGCCGCCTTCGACAGCATCTATCCGGCAACCGGCGAAGTGATTGCCCGGCTGCATGCCGCAACACCCGCCATCGTCGAGAAGGCGATCGCGGCGGCCAAGCGTGCGCAAGGCGAATGGGCGGCAATGAGCCCGACAGCGCGCGGCCGCATCCTCAAGCGCGCGGCCGATATCATGCGTGAGCGCAACCGCGAGCTTTCCGAACTTGAAACGCTCGATACCGGCAAGCCGATCCAGGAAACCATCGTCGCCGATCCGACCTCGGGCGCGGATGCGTTCGAATTCTTCGGTGGCGTCGCGGCAGCGGCCCTGAACGGCGACTATATTCCGCTCGGCGGCGATTTCGCCTTCACCAAGCGCGTGCCGCTCGGCGTCTGCGTCGGCATCGGCGCCTGGAACTATCCGCAGCAGATTGCCTGCTGGAAAGGTGCACCGGCGCTGATATCAGGCAATGCCATGGTGTTCAAGCCGTCGGAAAACACCCCGCTCGGCGCGCTGAAGATCGCCGAAATCCTGTTTGAGGCCGGCCTGCCGAAGGGTCTTTACAATGTCATCCAGGGCGACCGGACGACCGGCCCGCTGCTGGTCAACCACAGGGACGTCGCCAAGGTGTCACTGACCGGCTCGGTCGAAACCGGCCGCAAGGTGGCGGGGGCTGCGGCCTCGAGCCTCAAGCACGTGACGATGGAACTTGGCGGCAAGTCGCCGCTGATCGTCTTTGACGACGCCGACCTCGAAAGCGCCATCGGCGGCGCCATGCTCGGCAATTTCTACTCGACCGGACAGGTCTGCTCGAACGGCACCCGCGTCTTCGTCCAGAAGGGCATCAAGGACAGGTTCCTGTCGCGGCTGAAGGAGCGCACCGAAAAGATCATCATCGGCGACCCGATGGCCGAGGAAACCCAGCTCGGGCCGATGGTCTCGCGCGCCCAGCTCGACAAGGTGTTTGCCTATATCGAAAAGGGCAAGGCCGAGGGCGCGACGCTGCTGACCGGCGGCGGCATTCCGAACGATGTGTCGGCCGAAGGCACCTATATCCAGCCGACCGTGTTTGCCGATGTCACCGACGGCATGACCATTGCCCGTGAGGAAATCTTCGGGCCGGTGATGTGCGTGCTCGATTTCGACGACGAGGACGAGGTGATCGCGCGCGCCAACGGCACCGAGTTCGGCCTGTCGGCCGGTGTCTTCACCGCCGACCTCACCCGGGCCCATCGCGTGGTGGACCGTCTGGAAGCCGGAACGCTCTGGATCAACACCTATAACCTGGCGCCCGTCGAAGTACCGTTCGGCGGCTCGAAGCAGTCGGGTTTCGGGCGGGAGAATTCGCTCGCCGCGCTCAACCACTACACCGAGCTAAAGAGCGTCTATGTGGCGATGGGGCCGGTGCAGTCGCCGTATTGAGGCTTGGGTTGCGGCCAATCTCCCCCCTTGAGGGGGAGATCAGCCGACCCGCCGCGCATTCGTCCGAGAAGAAAGAACATCACCATGCAAAGCGCAGATTTCGTCATCATCGGTTCGGGCTCCGCAGGTTCAGCCCTTGCCTACCGCCTGTCCGAGGACGGCAGGAATAAAGTGCTAGTGCTGGAATTCGGCGGCAGCGATTTCGGGCCGTTCATCCAGATGCCGGCGGCACTCGCCTGGCCGATGAGCATGAGCCGCTACAACTGGGGTTATCTCTCCGAGCCCGAGCCGAACCTCAACAACCGGCGCATCACCGCGCCGCGCGGCAAGGTGATCGGCGGCTCGTCGTCGATCAACGGCATGGTCTATGTGCGCGGCTCGATGGAAGACTATAACGAATGGGAAGAGCTTGGCGCCCGCGGCTGGGGTTATGCCGATGTGCTGCCTTACTTCAAGCGCATGGAAAACGCCCATGGCGGTGAGGACGGCTGGCGCGGCACCGACGGGCCGCTGCATGTCAAGCGCGGCTCCTACAGGAACCCGCTGTTCAAGGCCTTCGTCGATGCCGGGCAGCAGGCCGGTTTCGAACTGACGGACGACTATAACGGCTCCAAGCAGGAAGGTTTCGGCCTGATGGAGCAGACGGTCCACAATGGCAAGCGCTGGTCGGCGGCATCGGCCTATCTGAAGCCGGCGCTGAAACGGCCGAATGTCGAACTCATCCGTTGCTACGCCCGCAAAATCGTTATCGAGAACGGCCGCGCTATCGGTGTCGAGATCGAGCGTGGCGGCAAAATCGAGGTGGTGAAGACCAACCGCGAGGTGATCGTCTCGGCCTCCTCGTTCAACTCGCCGAAACTGCTGATGCTGTCGGGCATCGGACCGGCGGCGCACCTGAAGGAGATGGGCATCGAGGTGAAGGTGGACCGGCCGGGCGTCGGCGCCAACCTGCAGGACCATATGGAGTTCTACTTCCAGCAGGTCTCGTTGAAGCCTGTCTCGCTCTATTCCTGGCTGCCGTGGTTCTGGCAGGGGGTTGCCGGCGCCCAGTGGATGTTCACCAAATCGGGGCTCGGCATTTCCAACCAGTTCGAGGCCTGCGCCTTCCTGCGCTCGGCGCCGGGCGTCCGGCAGCCGGATATCCAGTACCACTTCCTGCCGGTGGCGATTTCCTATGACGGCAAGGCGGCGGCGAAGAGCCATGGGTTCCAGGTGCATGTCGGCTACAACCACTCGAAATCACGCGGCCGCGTGACCTTGCGCTCGCCGGACGTGAAGGCCGATCCGGTCATCCAGTTCAACTATATGAGCCATCCGGAAGACTGGGAAAAATTCCGCCACTGCGTGCGGCTGACCCGCGAAATCTTTGGCCAGCAAGCATTCGACCAGTATCGCGGCCCGGAAATCCAGCCGGGCGAGAATGTCCAGACCGACGACCAGATCGACGCGTTCCTGCGCGAACACCTGGAAAGCGCCTATCATCCCTGCGGCACCTGCAAGATGGGCGCCAAGGACGATCCGATGGCGGTCGTCGATCCGCAAACCCGGGTCATCGGGGTCGAGGCCTTGCGCGTCGCCGACAGTTCGATCTTCCCGCATGTGACCTACGGCAACCTCAACGGCCCCTCGATCATGACCGGTGAAAAGGCCGCCGACCATATTCTCGGCAAGCAGCCCCTGCCCCGCTCCAATCAGGAACCGTGGATCAATCCGCGCTGGGCGGTCAGCGACCGGTAGGGCTCAGTGGTAGTCGTCCTCGCGCTGATGGCGGACGGCCGCGACAGTGACGGTCTCGTTGCCGTCTATCCGAAAGAGAACGACATAGCCGGTAGCTCCGAAAGGAACGATAAGTTCGCGCAACAAGGGATTTTCCGCAGAGGCCTTCCTGCAACTGAAAGGGAAGGTCTCCAATAGCGTGATTGCTTGCTGAATGGCCTCGTATGCGCGCTCCGCCAATGAGACGTCAATGGCAACCAGATAGTTGGACAGGCGGTCGAAGTCCCCCAGCGCCTCTGCTGTGTACCGTATCTTATAGGTCACGCTTGTTTCGAAGCCTTCGCAGCAGCGAGCTTGGCCTTCAGCATATCAAGGACATCGTCCGAGCTATAGTAAATACCCGTCCGCTCGGCCTCCGCCAACGAGGTCATTCCACGAGCAATGAATTCAGCCTGTGTTTTTCTATAATTCACCTGCGCCTTGACGGCATTTTCCACAAAGGCCGACAGCGTTTCGCCCTTTTTCAGCACGCCTTCAGCGGCGGCTCTCAACTCCGGATCAACCCTCAGCGAAGGAAGTGTAGCGGTTTTCATGATCGCGCCTCGTGCGTTGCAATTGCGATGCACCGTACCAAATACAGGAACCGAATTCAACGCGCCAGCACGAGCGACCTGCGCATGCGGATTACCGATGGAGCGCAGCGCGATGCAAAACGGGATCAAGACGAAAATAACCTATAAAAACGATAGATTAAAGCAATAAATAATGCCCTTTCATCCACTATTCTGCGTTATTTGCCCATCGGAGAGATATTTGCTCTGATCCGGCAACATTAGAAATCCGTTTTTCTGTCTTTTGTCACACACGGCTGCGATATTCCGGGACAACAAAATCAGGATTTCCTCCCATGACATCCGCATCGCTTGAAAATCGCGCTCGTGCGCTCAATAGCCAGCTGGAAAGCCTCGACCTTTCGGGTCGGCTGGCGCTGATCGCTTCGCTCGACGGAAAATCGGTTTTCACCACCAGCCTCGGCATCGAAGACCAGGTCATCACCGCCGCCATCGGCACAGGCAAATTCGGCATCGAAGTCTCGACGCTCGAAACCGGCCGGCTGTTCAACGAGACAGTTGCGCTGATCGACAGGACCGAAGAAACCTACGGCATCCTAATCAAGCGCTTCCATCCCGAACAGGACGATATCGACGCCTACGTCGCCAAATATGGCGCCAACGGCTTCTACGACAGCGTCGAAGCCAGGCATGCCTGTTGCGGCGCGCGCAAGGTCAAGCCGCTTGCGCGCGCACTCGAAGGGGCATCCTTCTGGATCACCGGCCTGCGCCGCGGCCAATCCGGCAACCGTGCCGACACGCCGTTTGCCGAAGCCGACCTCGACCGCGGCCTGATCAAGATCAATCCGCTGGCGGACTGGGACATCGAAACGATCCGTGCCCATGTCGCGGCTGAAGCGATCCCGGTCAATGCGTTGCATGGCCGTGGTTACCCGTCGATCGGTTGCGAGCCCTGCACCCGCGCCATCAAGCCGGGCGAGCCCGAACGGGCCGGCCGCTGGTGGTGGGAAAACGACGAGAAACGCGAATGCGGCCTGCACGTCGCAGAAACCGCGGCCTCGGCCATCCCGCAAGCCACGTCGATTTCGAGCAATCCCCTTTCAAGCAGCATTGCGCGATAATCCGCGCAGGCTCGCACCACAGACACTCCCGGAGACTTGCAATGCCCAGTACTCTTCCGGAAACGGAACTGCACAATCCGCAGACGACAAAAACACCGCTCGATCCGCATCTGAAGGCGCTCGAGAACGAGGCGATCCATATCTTTCGTGAAGTGGCCGCCGAGTTCGACAAGCCGGTGATGCTCTATTCGGTCGGCAAGGATTCCTCGGTCCTCCTGCACCTGGCGCGAAAAGCCTTCTATCCCGGCCGCGTGCCCTTTCCGCTGCTGCACGTGAACACCGGCTGGAAATTTTCCGAGATGATCGCGTTTCGCGACGAGACCGTGAAGAAGTACGATCTCGACTTCATCGAGCACATCAATCCGCGCGGTACCGCCGAAAACGTCACCCCGTTCAGCCATGGCTCGGCGCTGTTCACCGACATCATGAAGACCGAAGGCCTGCGCCAGGCGCTCGACGCCGGCGGCTTCGATGCCGCATTCGGCGGCGCGCGCCGCGACGAAGAGGCAAGCCGCGCCAAGGAACGCATCTACTCGTTCCGCACGCCCGAGCATCGCTGGGATCCGCGCGCCCAGCGGCCGGAACTCTGGAACATCTATAACGGCATGATCCGCAAGGGCGAAAGCGTGCGCGCCTTCCCGCTGTCGAACTGGACCGAGGTCGATATCTGGCGCTACATCCAGGTGGAAGACATCCCGCTGGTGCCGCTCTACTACGCCAAGGAGCGCCCCTACGTCGAACGCGACGGCATGATGATCCTGGCCGAAGACCCGCGGCTGGAACTGCTGCCCGGCGAGAAAGTCCAGCACGGCTCGATCCGTTTCCGCACGCTCGGCGACTTTCCGCTGACGGGCGCCATCCCATCTCAGGCCACAAACCTTGAAGAGGTCATTGCCGAACTGGAAATCGCCACGGTTTCCGAACGGCAGGGCCGCGCCATCGACCGCGATCAGTCCGGTTCGATGGAAAAGAAGAAGCGCGAAGGATATTTCTGATGACCGTTTCCGCAATCGCCCAAGCCGCAGCTGAAGCATCCACCGGCAGCGTCACCGCCTTTCCGGCGAATGAGACCGCGCGCGTACCGCGCGACACGCGCCCGCTGCGCCTTATCACCTGCGGCAGCGTCGATGACGGCAAGTCCACGCTGATCGGCCGTCTGCTCTGGGACACCAAGGCGGTCAAGGAAGACCAGGCCGCAACGCTGCGCCGTGACAGTGGCAAGCAGAACGATCTCGGCCTGCCCGATTTCGCGCTTCTGCTCGACGGTCTGCAGGCGGAGCGCGAACAGGGCATCACCATCGATGTCGCCTATCGCTATTTCGCCACCGACAAGCGCTCGTTCATCGTCGCCGACACCCCCGGCCATGAACAATATACCCGCAACATGGCAACCGGCGCCTCGACCGCCGATCTCGCCGTGCTGCTCGTCGATGCCCGCACCGGCCTTCTGGAACAGACCCGCCGCCACGCCACCATCGCCTCGCTGATGGGCATCAAGCAGTTCGTGCTGGCGGTCAACAAGTTCGACCTGGTCGGCTATGACCGCGCCCGTTTCGACCAGATCAGCCACGAGTTCCGTGAGCTCGCTCTGTCGCTTGGCGTGCGCCAGATCACCGCCATCCCGATGTCGGCGCTGAAGGGCGAGAATGTCGTCTATGACGGCAAGGCCTCGATGCCCTGGTATGACGGCCAGACGCTGGTCGAGGTGCTGGAACTGGCAACGGTCCGCTCCGCCCAGACCGTCGGTTTCCGCCTGCCGGTGCAGCGCGTCTCGCGGCCGGGCGAAAGCTTTCGCGGCTATCAGGGCACGGTTGCCGGCGGTTCGGTGAAGCCCGGCGATTCGGTTGTCATCCTGCCGTCCGGCATGGTTGCCAATGTCACCAAGATCGTCACCTTCGATCTGGTGCGCAATGCAGCCGTTGCCGGTGATGCGATCACGCTGGTGCTCGACCGCCAGGTCGATGTGTCGCGCGGCGACATGATCGTTTCGCTCGAAAGCAAGCCGCAGACCGGGCTTGCCTTCGATGCGCAGTTGGTGGCCCTGCAATCGGACGGCATCCAGCCCGGCAAGCGCTACTGGCTGAAGAGCGGCTCGCGCCGCCAGCGTGTCACCGTCGAGCCGTCGAGCCAGCTGGATCTCAAGAGCGGCAAGTGGAGCCACCACACCGAAACGCTGGCCATGAACGCCATCGGCAAGGTTCACCTCGCCTTCGACGAACAGGCCGTGTTCGACGCTTACGAGCAGAACCGCACCACCGGCGCCTTCATCCTGATCGATCCGGACACCAACAACACGGTGGCTGGTGGCATGATCACCGCCAAGCGCTCGTCGCTTTCCGGCATCCATACCGAGGACAGCCGCGTGCTCCTGTCGCTGCCGGCCGATCTCGCCGACCAGCTGATGGCAACCGAACTGTTTTCCGCCCGCCGCGAGGAAGCCGACATCCGCCGCATCTCCGCCGGCAAGGCCGCCGAAGTGCTCGACGGTATTGATGGCTGAAACACCTATAGATAGATTGAAAAAGGGGCCGCGAGGCCCCTTTTACGTTTTCGGCGGATGTTGAAACCGATTGTTTGACAAAGCGAACATCCCACTCTCAGCCGAACCACGTGAGCCGCGACCAGGCAGACAGACTATGCGGGCGGCAATTCGAGGCCGTTGGGTAGCGAAATCCAGATGACAGTCTGAGCCTCTCGGGAATGACGGGACAGATGGCCCTTGCCGTGTGTATCCTCTACCAACACGAAGCTACCCGCCTGAACGTGGCGCACCTCTCCGTCGCTCGTCTCGTATTCAACCGAGCCATCCAGCCTGACCGTAAGCACCGGCTCGGGGACCCTATGCCAAGCAACCTCTCGCATGCCTGCAGGGATGTGGGTGAGGCGGACGCGGGACGCCGGATAACTGGCTGTAACGTCGAACGGCTCGGCATCCGGATGTACAGACCTCTTCGTTGTCGGCAACTCAACTTCGTCGAAATGCGACTCACCATCCGGGGTGGCATAGATGCGAAGGCACTTCACTACGGCTATCTCCTTCCGGTTCACCGAAACAAAGCAGGCCTACCATGACGAAGCGTGGTAACGCTACCGGCCTCGTGCGACGTTCCGGTGTGGACAGGCCGACGGTGGTCGTTGTTCAAAAATGCGTGAAGCGTAAAATTTGAATGATTCCGCATTTGGGTTAGTGGCTGGTGCCACCCGGCGCCCTTTTCAGCGCCTGCAAATCTGCCAGCCCCTTACCGCAACCGGCTAATCGCCAGACCGGCCGGAGTAGCATTGGTTGCCGCATCGGCAATCGCCTTCAGTTTCTCCAGATCGGCAGCCTTCAATACATCTGTCTCCAGATCCCGAATCGGCTTGAACCATGCGGCGGCTTCGCTGAGCGGTTCGGCATAGGGTGTGGGATATCCGCCAAGGCCAAGCACCCATTCGCGCACGGTTTCGCGCTCCATGCGGCCGGCCTTGTAGCGGTCGTGGATGCTGGTCACGGAGGCGATCAGATCGTCAATCTTTTTCAAAACATGTCCTCAAGCGGCGTTGGCCGACAGCCATAGCACGGTAATCATCCCGGCAAGAACCGGCTTCAGCGAATCAGCAATGCCGTGCCGTACATGCCCGTGGCAAAAACCGTGTGCGAGACGACGTTGAGGAAGCGCACCTTGTTGGCATTCGGCAGCTTGGAAGCCGCCCAGCCGATCCCGAGCCCCGGCTGCAGCAGGAACCAGCCGGCGCCGATGGTAACGATGCCGACGATAAAGGCCGGCAGAAATGTCGGAGCTGCAAGCCATGCAGGCCCGGTGATGGCGACCAGCAGGACGCCGTAGGCAATACCGACGGCATAGTGGCTGATCCAGCCGAGCGCCTGCTCATGCTCGTAGGGCTTGGACTTGCCGATATCGTCGTGAAAGACCTTGCCGGTGCGTAGGTGCCAGAACCAGCGGCCGACGGGCGCCCAGTTCGGCTTGTTCTGGCCAGCCAAAAGAAAGAGCAGGAAAGCCCAGATATCCATCAGCACGGTGCCGCCTGCGCCGATGACCACGCTACGCCAGAGAATGTCGAACATGGGTCGGGGATTCCTGCTGATGGCCGGGTAACCGCCTGGAACCGGCGGGCACGGGAAATGACGGGGATCTGCGACACGGCAGATGCCAGCAGTTGTAGGTCAACTTGCGTTTTTCGGTCAAGGAAGACAGCCGCGCGTGCCCAGCTTTTGTGCGCCTCAAACGCGGCTGAGAAGCATTTCGAAATTATGCGGGGAAAAATTGAAAAACAAGGCATTGAAAGCCCTGAACAAGCTGGTCGGAGTGAGAGGATTCGAACCTCCGACCCCGTCGTCCCGAACGACGTGCGCTACCAGGCTGCGCTACACTCCGTGACCAGCGGCGCCTCTATAGAACAGCATTTTCCTTTCCACAAGCGTCAAATTGGAAAAATCGCCAAGCTGACTGAAAACAACGGGATAAGTCGCGCGACACAGCTCGTGCAGGCGGGGCTTGGCTCGCGAATGGGCCTGTCCAAGGCTGCCGGCAACCCTCTCATTGGGGCCTTTCGGCAACGCTTGCGAATTTATGCGCATGGCCGCGCCTATAAGCCGTTCGGCCGATTTTCTTTCAATCGGTTTAGCGCTAGAGGCAGGATCGACAAGCCTTGGCCACCAGCATATTGCGCCGCCTTGGCAGACGAATGTTTCAGAACGAAGCCAAAGGGGCGTGACCAGATGAATTTCCGCTTGATGACCGTGGCCGGCCTTGCGCTGGCGCTTGCCGGCTGCACCACCGTGGGCCCTGCCCGAAATGCCGTCGAAGCCCGCTGGAAGGGACAGCCCGCCGGCGTCTTCTTCGCAGCCTTCGGCCCGCCGCAGTCGGACGTTTCAAGCGGCGACATGACGGTCTATTCCTGGAAGGGCGGCTACAAGAAGCGGACGATCCCGGCGCAATATGCCGAAGGCGAAAACGGCAAGAAGGGCAAGAAGATCGCCTCTGCCCGCACCGAATTCTTGAGCTGCTCCGTCCAGCTGAACGTCTCCTCCGACTACGTCATCCGCTCGGTCCAGGTACTGGGCGACCGCAAATCCTCGAGCGGCCCGAGCTGGTGCGACGAGTTCCTGGCTGGCGAGAAGGCGAAGTAAGGTTTTTTGGCGCTGATTGTGCTGGGGACCCGCCGGTGAAAGCTGGCGGGTTTTGTTTGTACGCCGCGGCAACATCCTGTCGTGAATGCACGTGCGCGACTCTGATTACAAAGCCGGCGTTTTTCAATGCCGCGTAAGCAAATGACTTTATTGAGAGAAAAATGGCTGGGGCGCCTGGATTCGAACCAGGGGTGCCGGTACCAAAAACCAGTGCCTTACCGCTTGGCTACGCCCCAACGCTTGGCGCGAACACAGTGTCCGGCCAAATCGTGAGCCGGTTTAGCAAAGCCGCGCGCCTGCGACAACGCTTAAGTTTGGGTTTTGCGCGGATTTTTCAAGGGGTGTCCACCTTGCCTTTCCATCATCCCTGTCTTGCGCCGGGATCCAGCCGCCGCGCGTCGGCGCGGCGAGAGAACGAGGACGGTGCGATCGGGCAAGCAGTTCTTTGGCGCGAAGGACTTCGCGCCGCTGGATCGTCGACATTGCGCGGATACGGCTTGGCATCGCCCTCCCCGCCCTCTAGTCTCTTTCCAAACCCGGAGACCTTCATGAGCATTTTTCGTGCCCGCCCGCCTGCCAAGCCGACTGTTCTTCTCGATGACGACGTGGTGCGGATCACCCGCTGGGATTTCGAGCCGGGGGCCGATACCGGGCATCATGTGCATGGCATGGGCTATGTCGTCGTCCCGATGACCGATTGCCGGTTCCTGCTCGAGGAGCCCGGCGGCGAGCGGCGGGTGGATATTGCCAAGGGTCAGGCCTACCGGCGCGAGGCCGGCGTCGAGCACAATGTCGTCAATGCCGGCAAGGACTTCATGTCGTTCATCGAAGTCGAGTACAAGTGAAGAGACGGCGCATGGACGGTCCGGATTTCGATCTCGACTTCAAGCCCGCTTATGGCGAGGCGGTGACGGTGGCGGACGGCGTTCAGCGCATCACCGTCAACAATCCCGGCCCCTTCACCTTCCATGGCACCAACAGCTATATCGTCGGCGGAAAATCGGTCGCTGTGATCGATCCGGGGCCGGAGGACGAGGCACATTTCAAGGCGCTGATGGCGGCGTTGAAAGGCCGCGAGGTCACCCATATCGCCGTCAGCCACACGCATCGCGACCACTCGCCGCTGGCCCGGCGACTGCAGGCGGAGACCGGCGCGCTGATCGTTGCCGAGGGACCGCACCGGGCGGCACGGCTGCTGCATGCGGGCGAAATCAATCCGTTCGCCGAAAGCTCGGACATGGATTTCGTTCCGGATATCGCCCTTGCCGATGGCGACACGATTGCGGGCGACGGCTGGTCGCTGACAGCGCTTCTGACACCCGGCCACACCGCCAACCATGCGGCTTTCGCGCTGGGGGGCAAAAGCCCGGATGACACAGGAATCGTCTTTTCCGCCGATCATGTCATGGCCTGGGCGACCTCGATCGTTGCACCGCCGGATGGATCGATGACCGATTACATGGCGTCGCTGGAAAAGCTGCTTGGCCGCGACGACCGGCTCTACCTGCCCGGCCATGGCGGCCCGGTAAAGGAGCCTGCCGCGTTTTTGCGCGGTCTTCGCGCCCACCGGCGGATGCGCGAGCGCGCCGTTCTGGAGCGGGTACGGGCCGGTGACCGGTTTATCCCCGAGATGGTCAAGGTGATCTACGCAACCACCGATCCGCGGCTGCATGGCGCCGCCGCGCTGTCGGTTTTTGCGCATCTGGAGGACTTGCTTGAGCGTCGCGAGATCGAGACCGACGGCCCGCCATCGCTGACCGGCGTCTACCGCCTGGCGCCCGGCGGGGCAAGCTGATGCAGCACCGGCCGGCCTACAGCTATCGCGGCGATCCGGCAGTTCCGGCCTTTGCCGACGATCATCCGGTCATCGTCTTCGATGGCGAATGCATCTTCTGCTCCGGCTGGGTGAACTTCGTTTTGCGCCATGACCGGCAAGGCCGATACCGCTTCATGACGGCGCAATCGCCGCTCGGCGCTGCGCTCTACCAGCACTATGGCCTCGACAGCCGCAACTACGAGACCAACATCCTGATTGAGGACGGCGTCGCCTATCTGAAATCCGAAGGCTCCTTGCGCATGGCGGCCGGGCTCGGCTTTCCGTGGATACTTGCGAGCGTGTTGCGGGTGATCCCAAGGGCTCTGCGCGATCCGCTCTACGAGCTGGTGGCGCGCAACCGCTACCGGATCGCCGGCCGGCACAAGACCTGCTTCGTGCCAACACCGGAGCATCGCGCCCGGTTCCTGGCATGATCGCCCGGAACAACATCGTGTTGCAGGGTCAAAAGCAGGATGACATCCATCCAGAGTCTCAGGATCGCGTTGATCGCCGTCTCTGGTGGCACGAGACTTCGATCATCTACCGCCCGAAGCCGCCGCCTTTGCCGCCTGGATCACCGCCTGTTTTTCCAGCTCCTTGGCTGACGGAACCGGATCAATCCCCCGCGATCCCCAACAGTTCGGCATCGAGCGCATGCAGGAACTGGTCGGCGAAGGCGGCGCCCAGACCGAGATCATGGCCACCGTAACGCGAGGCGACGCGCATGTCGACGAAGGTGGTTTCGGCCTCTTCGCGCAGCCTGATCAGCACATCGAAACGCAGGCCGACAATCAGCGTGCGCCACTCGCCCTGGAGAAGGATATCGGTGGAACGCCGGCCCGGCGGCATGTCGTCCGTGACGATCTCGGGGCGCGACAAGGGGATCGGCACGTCATCCGGATCGCTGTCGGCAGGCGCAGCGTCCGCGGGCTTGACGGCCATGTCCTCAAGGTCGGGCTCGGCATTCTTGACGCCTTCCTGCGCAACCATGCTGATGCCGGTGTTTTCCGCAACGATCTTCACGCCCTGAAACACGCGGTCGAGCGCACCGTCGTAACGGCGGCCGGTCAACCCCGGATAGGCGGCGATCTGCGCTTCCCGGTCCGCCGGTGTCACTTCGGCTGATCGTTTGAGCCAACCCTGCTGCGCATCCGGTGGCTTGATCCAGGGCGGCGGCGTGACCGTGTCGGTGCTGACATCGTAGATCGCCGGCTTGGAGAAATATTCGCTGAGTGCAAAGCCCGCGGCAGCGATCGGCACGGCCGCATAGACAAGGGCCACGAAGGAGGCGATGCCACCGACGGCTGCGACCTGCCAGAACCGGACGAAACCGGCAATCGCAAGCACCACCGCCAGAACCGCCAGACCTGCCGAAAGGACAACCAGCGCCACGAAATGCGGCGTCAGCAGCGGGCCGAACCGGTGCGCCAGCAAGGCCGCGATAAAGAGACCGAAGGCAAGGCGGGCGATCCGGCGCGCCCAGCGGGCGGCAACAGATATGGGGCGCTCGTACTTGATCATCATCTGGCAGAATCAATCCCTTGGCCCGGACACGGCACCCCCCTGTTTAGAGCATGATGACGAAAGCTGTGAAGTGGTTTTCGCCGGGATTACGATGGGGCCATGGACACGGACCGGCAAGACGGCAGACATCTGCCATTCCTGACATGCCGCAAATTCGCCATTCTCCTTGATCATGTCTTAATGACGGGGATCAGCCGTGTTTCCCGGTTCATGCGGCCCTGGACCGGTTTGCACACATCGGAATTTCCAGATGCGTAGAAAAGACGTGTCTTTTCTGTGGCTTGAAAGGAGAGTGAGCATGCTATCTTCCGAAATGACCACGCCAGCGGCGGCCACCCAAACGGCGGTGGCGCCCGGCGCCAGCCTGACCATGGAACTGCTTGAGCTCGAACTGTCGCTCGACGGCTTCACAACCGGCCCGGACGGCTTTGCCGCCCATGTCCGTGCAGCCGCCGCCGCCATCGACGGCGCCCTCCTGTTCGAACTGCCGGCCTCCGGTCTGGTCGCCGATTGCGACAGGATCGCAGTGCTGCGCATACCCAAGGACGGCAGTGCGGCAATGGCAACGATCTTTGCCTGCCTGGAAACCGGCGGCAACACGATCCGCATCGAGATGCCCGACGAGGCGACGGCCGACCTGAAGAATTTCGCCGAAGCCTTTGTGGATGTGTTGCAGCGCATCTGATAGACAGGTTGAAATCTGCAATCGTTTCAAGGTCTCAGCATGCCTGTCCGGAAGATCCTGTCGTTTGTCGCCCTTGGCGTAGTCCTTGGCGGTTGCACAACATTGACGCCGCAAGAACGCCGTGCCGCGGACGAAAAAACCTGCCTGTCCTACGGTTTTCGCCGCAACACCGATGCTCTCGCCACCTGCCTGCAGCGCATCGATCTCGACCGCCGTGCCGAGTCGCGCTCGCTGCGATATGGCAACGACCCGATGCTGTGGGGCTGGAACCGGCCCGTCATCGTCCGGTGATGGCATAATTCCTTTTCTTTCTCGCAAGAAATTTCCGATTCGGCGCGAAATGGCGCCGGCTTTTGCTTTGGCAACGGCGGTTGTCGCCTATGATGGGCGCGACAACCATTGGGAGAACTCTCATGAAAGCCGTGCTGAAGATACTCTGCGTCCTCGTGCTGTTTTCCGCAGCACCCGCACTTGCCGCCGAACGGTGGTGGCGCTGCCGGACCCGGCGCCACTGCCGAAGGGCGACAAAACCGGCACGGCACCGGTCAATGGCATTAACATGTACTACGCCGTCTACGGCTCCGGCCCGCCGGTTCTTTTGATCCACGGCGGACTTGGTTATGCCGAGGTCTGGGGGGCACAGGTGGCCGATCTTTCCAGGGATCACACGGTCATCGTTGCCGAAAGCCGTGGCCATGGACGCACGACCCGCAATGCCGAGCCCTATAGCTACGACCTGATGTCGTCGGACTATCTGGCGCTGCTCGATTATTTGAAGATCGACAGGACGGCGATCGTCGGCTGGAGCGACGGCGGCATTATCGGCCTCGACATCGCCATCCATCACCCGGAGCGGCTGACCAAACTGTTTGCCCATGCGGCCAATTCCAGGATCGATGGGCTCATCCCGACCGTGATGGAAAACAAGACCTTCGCCACCTACATCGAAAAGGCCGGCGAGGTTTACAAGAAGATTTCGCCGACACCGACAGAATACGACGCCTTCGTTACCCAGATCAGCCGCATGTGGGCAAGCCAGCCCAACTGGAGCGACGACGACCTGAAAAAGATTACCACGCCCACCGCCATCGTTGTCGGCGACCACGATGAGGCGATCAGCCGCGAACATACCGATTATCTGGCAAAGACCATCCCCGGCGCCGAACTGATCATCCTCAAGGACGCCAGCCATTTCGCCATGCTGCAGGACCCGGATGGGTACAACAAGGCGGTGCGGGATTTCATCGACAGGTAGACTATGTCACAGCGATCCCAGCCAATATCGTTTGCCAGGAACTTAGAATGCCTTCGGCAAACCGGCTTGTTTCAAAGTCTCGTTGGCGGTGTGGCGCGATTTCACACCGTGATCGACGGTGAAATGCCGCTGCGAGACCGGGCTGAACCAAATTTCGTGATCGCCCTTGCCCGGCCTCACATAGTGACAGCCGCGTCAACAGATCCTTGAGGTCGCGCAGATAGCTGGACATCGACGATCAGAAATGCGGATTCGCAACCCTGGTCAAATGCTCGGACATGATGTGAACGGGGATTTCACGCAGGTCCGAGGATATATCATTCAGCTCCAGCAGGTCGGAAATCGCCGCCAAAATCTTTGGCTCCAGAAGCTCCATCGTATCAGCTTCAACGGCGAGACCGCCAATATCCGTGCTGGTCGCCACCCATACCCTAGCCTCGTCATCCCATGTGGCACGAACGATGATTGAGACATGCTTCACGGAAGTCTCCCTGGATAGTCGAAGGCCGACACTGGCATCGACAGGTAAGATATAGCGTTTCCTGAGTCAATTTTCAGTCCCCTCACCCCTTGCCGTTGATCGCCGCCTGCGCGGCGGCCAGCCGGGCGATCGGTACGCGGAAGGGCGAGCAGGACACGTAATCGAGGCCGGTTTCCTCGCAGAAGCGGATGGAGCCCGGGTCACCTCCGTGTTCGCCGCAGATGCCGAGCTTCAACCCGTTCTTGGTGCGGCGGCCGCGCTCTGCGGCGAGCTGGATCAGTTCGCCAACACCGTCGAAATCGAGCGACACGAACGGGTCGTTCTCGATGATGCCCTTCTGGATATAGGTATTGAGGAACTGGGCGGCGTCGTCGCGGGAGATGCCGAAGGTGGTCTGCGTCAGGTCGTTGGTGCCGAAGGAGAAGAAATCGGCGCTTTCGGCGATGACATGGGCGCGAAGGGCGGCGCGCGGCAGCTCGATCATCGTGCCGACGAGATATTCGATCTCGATGCCTGCCTCGTCAATCACCTCCCTCGCCACCGCATCGATGCAGGCCTTCACATAGTCGAGCTCGGATTTGAGACCGACCAGCGGTACCATGATTTCCGGCACCACCGGTGCGCCGGTTTCACGCGCGGCTTCGACCGCCGCCTCGAAGATGGCGCGGGCCTGCATCTCGGCGATCTCCGGATGGGAAATCGCCAGCCGGCAGCCGCGATGCCCAAGCATCGGGTTGAACTCGTGCAGCTCATCGACGCGCTGGCGCAGTTCCGCCGGGTTCATGCCGAGCACGGCCGAAACATCGGCGATCTCTTCGTCGGTCTTCGGCAGGAACTCGTGCAATGGCGGATCGAGCAGGCGGATCGTCACCGGCAGGCCGTGCATGATCGAGAACAGCTCGGTAAAGTCGGAGCGCTGCATCGGCAAAAGCTTGGCGAGCGACACCCGCCGTCCGGCCTCGTCGGTGGCAAGGATCATTTCGCGCATGACATTGATGCGCTCGCCCTCGAAGAACATATGCTCGGTTCGGCAAAGGCCGATACCCTCGGCACCGAAGGAGCGGGCAGCCCGCGCATCGGCCGGGGTTTCGGCATTGGTGCGCACCGTCATGCGGCGGCTGGCATCGGCCCATTCCATGATCTTGCCGAAATCGCCGGACAGTTCCGGCTGCAGCATCGGGATTTCCCCCTTCAGGACCTGGCCGGACGAGCCGTCGATGGTAATGACATCGCCTTTGCTCAGCGTCATGCCGGCAGCGATCAGCAGTTCATTGCGGGCATCGACGCGCAGGTTGCCGGCGCCGGATACGCAAGGGATGCCCATGCCGCGGGCGACCACAGCCGCGTGGCTGGTCATGCCCCCGCGGCAGGTGAGAATGCCTTCGGCCGCATGCATGCCGTGAATGTCTTCGGGACTGGTTTCAACGCGAACCAGAATGACCTTGCGGCCTTCCTTTTCGGCCAGCACCGCCTCATCGGAGGTGAAAACAATCTCGCCGGTCGCAGCCCCCGGCGAGGCCGGCAGGCCGGAGCCGATAATGTCGCGGCGGGCGCGCGGGTCGATGGTCGGGTGCAGCAGCTGGTCGAGCGAAGCCGGGTCGATGCGGGTGACGGCCTGATCCCTGGTGATCATGCGCGCCTCGGCCATATCGACTGCGATCCGCAGCGCCGCCTTGGCGGTGCGCTTGCCGGACCGGGTCTGCAGCATCCAGAGTTTTCCACGCTCGATGGTGAATTCGAGGTCCTGCATGTCACGGTAATGGGCTTCCAGCCGGGTGCAGATTGCCTGGAACTCCTCGAAGGCCTCCGGCATCAGCTTTTCCAGCGACGGCTTGTCGGAACCCGACGCGATGCGGGCGGCCTCGGTGATGTTTTGCGGTGTGCGGATGCCGGCAACCACATCCTCGCCCTGCGCGTTGACGAGGAATTCGCCGTAAAGCTCGTTCTCGCCGGTCGAGGGGTTGCGGGTGAAGGCGACGCCGGTGGCCGAGGTATTGCCGAGATTGCCGAACACCATGGCCTGCACGTTGACGGCGGTGCCCCAGGCGGCGGGGATATTGTGCAGGTGACGATAGGTGATGGCGCGCGGGTTCATCCAGCTGGCAAAGACGGCGCCGATCGCCCCCCAGAGCTGGACCTCCGGATCCTGCGGAAAGGCTTCGCCGAGCTCCTCCTCGATTATCTGTTTGTAGCGCGAGATGATGTGCTGCCATTCGACGGCGGACAGCTCGGTATCCTGCTCATGCCCCAGACGGCCTTTTTCGTCTTCGAGGATTTCCTCGAAGACCTCATGATCGAGCCCCATGACCACGTCGGCATACATCTGGATGAAACGGCGATAGCTGTCCCAGGCAAACCTGGCGTCGCCGGCATCATGTCCCAGCGCCTGCACGGTTGCGTCGTTGAGGCCAAGATTGAGCACGGTATCCATCATACCCGGCATCGAGGCGCGGGCGCCGGAGCGGACGGAGAGAAGCAACGGACGCTGTGTATCGCCGAAGACACGACCGGTGATCGCCTGCATCTTCTCGATGGCCGCCGATACCTGCGCCTTCAGGTCCTCCGGAATACTGCGGCCATCGGCATAGTAGCGGCCGCAGGCCTCGGTGATGATCGTCAGGCCGGGCGGGACCGGCAGGCCGAGATTGCACATCTCCGCCAGGTTGGCTCCCTTGCCGCCCAGCAGATTGCGATCGCTTGCATTTCCCTCGGCTTCACCCCCGCCGAAGACATAAACCCACTTTGTCATGCTCATTCTCCACCCATTCGGCTCCCACCTGAGGCTACAGTATCCTTTTCAGGTTTAAAATGCATCGGCGGCGGAATTTTGCTGCAATGCAGCAAAATGACGCAAAAATCTGTCACAAAACAGGAAACGACGCTCAGGCTGCGGTGCGGCTGCGGCGCCAGGTGCTCTTGCCGGAGGCCTTTGCCTGGTAGAGAGCGCTGTCTGCGGCGCTCATCAGTTCGTCCGGGTCAAAGCCGTTCTCGGGCGCCACAGCGATGCCGATACTGACGCTGATGCCGATCTCGCGATTTGCGATACCGAAGGGTTTTCCAAGCGCCAGAATACAACGCTCGGCGATGTCGGCCACCTTGGCGGCGGATGCATGCTGGAGAATGGCAAACTCATCCCCGCCGAGCCTGGCGACCAGATCGCCCTTGCGCAGCACGGATTTCAGCCGTTCGGCAACCTGCTTCAATAGTATGTCGCCGGTGGCGTGGCCAAAGGTATCGTTCACCGGCTTGAAGCCGTCGAGGTCAAGGTAGTGCACGGCCAGCTCCTGCCCGTCATGTGCAGCCTTTTCCAGCGCCGATTCCAGCTTCTGGCGAAACTGCATGCGGTTCGGCAGGCCCGTCAGCGGATCGTGATGGGCAAGGTGGGTGGCGTGCGCCTCGGCGCGGATACGATCGCTGACATCGGCAATCGTCAGAAGCAGCCGCCGTGACGGCTCCTCGTGGATGATACGCACGTAGATCAGGACATGGTGTTCCGCGCCATCTGCGGTCTTCTGATGCCAGACCGTGCGCGCCTCGCAATCTCCCTCAAGCGCACGCAGCATCGTGCCAAGCCGTTCACCTTCGTTGCCGGCATGAAAATCAGTGACCCGCTTTTGCTGCATCGCGCCGGCCGGAAAGCCATAGAGCCTGACTGCCGCATTGTTGACCGCGAGGATATCCAGGGTCACGGCATCGCAGACCATCATCGGCATCGGATTGGCATCGAACAGAAGCCGGAACGATTCTTCGCGGCGCTTGAGATCGGTGATGTCGATGCGCATGCCGATGGCGCCGCCGTCCGGCGTGCGGCGATCGTCATGCCGCAACCAGCGCCCATCCCGCAGCATCTGCTCTTCCTGCGACACCGCAAGCCGATGCCGCTTCATTCGCTCTTCGATCCAGTGGTCCGGATCCGCGATAATTTCGGGCATATCGCCACTGGCGAGGCTGATCTCCAGGATCTCCCGGAACGGAATGCCGGGGCGCAGGTGACCGGCGATTTCCGGATAGAGCGCTGCATACTTCTCGTTCCAGAGAATATAGCGGTCCTCCGCATCGAAGATGCAGGCCGCCTGCGGCAGCATATCGATGAAGAAGCCGAGGCGCCGGTGGGCAGCTGTGGCCTCCAGCAATGCCTCCTCGTTCTGCTGCTCAAGCTCAAGGCGCATCGCCTCCAGCGACCGTTCATCGATGAGATCTCGGATAACAACACCGGTCATAGCCTCGCCAAACCGCACGATCGAGAGTTCGACGGGAATGACGCTGCCATCGCCGCGCAAAAGCAGCGTTTCCCGGCGGAAGGATTTGGCAGAAGCGTTCGAGACGGTGTGCCATTCCGGCAGAAGGCGAGACACCGGCGTTCTCGCAAGAGCCAAGCCGGCGCCGGACATCGCGCTCACCGCCTCATTGGCGAAGACGATGATGCCGCCCGCATTCACGCACAGGGACGCCACGGGAACGGCCCCCAAGAGCATCAACGCGTCTGCACCCGTGAAATCCGTCAAGTTTCATACCCTCCGGCGACCCGGCACCACCTTTAAACAAGGGCCCGCCGGCGAAAAGTGTGCGCCCAGATATGAAAGATTCCCTTACCGGAAACCCTTATACCAAGTCTGGTATTAGACCGCTTCTCTTAACTGCTCGGCGGTCTGCAGGTCGACGGAGACGAGCTGGGAGACGCCCTGCTCGGCCATGGTGACGCCGAACAGGCGGTTCATGCGGGCCATGGTGATCGGATTGTGGGTGATGATGACGAAGCGCGTCTCGGTCGAGGCGGCCATCTCGTCCATCAGGTTGCAATAACGCTCGACATTGTGGTCGTCGAGCGGCGCATCGACTTCGTCGAGCACGCAGATCGGCGCGGGATTGGTCAGGAACACGGCAAAGATCAGCGCCATCGCCGTCAACGCCTGCTCGCCGCCCGACAGCAGCGTCATCGTCTGCGGCTTCTTGCCCGGCGGGCGGGCGAGGATTTCCAGACCGGCATCGAGCGGATCGTCGCTCTCGATCAGCTGCAGCTCGGCCGTGCCGCCGCCGAACAGGTGGGTGAACAGCCGCTGGAACTGGACGTTGACGATGTCGAATGCGGCCAGCAGCCGCTCGCGGCCTTCGCGGTTGAGGTTCTGGATCGCCGAGCGCAGCTTGCGGATCGCGTCGATGACGTCCTCGCGTTCCTTCAGCATGGCGTCGAGCTTGTCCGACAGTTCCTTCTGCTCTTCCTCGGCGCGCAGGTTGACGGCGCCAAGCCGTTCGCGCTCGATCTTCAGGCGATCGAGTTCGCGCTCGATCTGGCGGATATCCGGCAGTTCCGCATCGGCGGCAAGGCCGGTCAGCCGCATGACCTCGTGCGGCGCGCAATTCAGCGCCTCGCGGATCCGGGCTTCGACCTCGATCCGTTTTTCCCGCGCAGAAACAAGCCGTTCCTCGGCGCGGCCGCGTTTTTCGCGCGTCTCGGCCAGTTCAGACAGTGCAGTGACCGCGATCCGGTCGGCATCGCGCTGGCGTGTTTCGGCGACCGCCAGCACGTCGGCCGCCTGACGGCGCGCCTCTTCGGCCTTCGACAGCTCGTTCATCAGCGCCCGGCGCTTCTCGTCGAATTCGTCGGGGGCTTCGAGCAGCTCCTCGACCTCTTCGCGCGCCTCGCTTTCGCGCTCGCGCAGGGTCTCGATATGCTCCCTGGCGCTTGCTGCCCTTGAATTCCACGTCTGCCGTTCGGCCGCGATCGCCCGGATACGGCGTTCGCGCGCTTCGTTTTCACGGGCAAGACCATCGTTGATGGCGCGGGCCTCGGCCACCAGCGCCCGGTCCGTCGCAACCGTGGTCATCTGGCTGTTGAGCTTCTGTTCCAGTCCGGCAACGTCGGGGGCATCCTCCAGCGCCTCGCGGGCGCCTTCCATCTGTTCGCCGATGTCCTCGACCTGCAGCGCAAGCTGGCTTGAGGTTTCGGCAAGGACTGCCCGGCGCCGCACGAGATCGCCGGACGCACGCTCGGCGGCGGCCAGCGCCTCGCGGGCAACGGCCAGCTTGCGCACCACCATGCGCTGGGTCTCGCGCGATTGGTGCAGACGCTCGTCCTCGGCACGGATGCGCGCGGCGGCCGCGGCAAGCTCGGCTTCGCGTTCTGCCAGCTGATCGCGGGCATCGGTAAGTTCGCCTTCGAGTTCGGCAAGCCGGTTCTTCTGCGCCAGCCGGAGTGCTGCGGCGCTCGGCGCATCGGCGCCGGTGACATGGCCGTCCCAGCGCCAGACGGCGCCGTTTCGCGTCACCAGCCGCTGACCCGCCTTCAGCAACGGCAGCAACCGTTCTGCCGTGGCATCGTTCTCGACAATGCCGATCTGGCGAAGGCCCCGGTCAAGCGCTTCCGGCGCACGCACGTGCTGGGTCAGGGGAACCGCGTCACCCGGCAATTGCGGATCGCCGGACGCATCGCCGGGCGCGCGCCAATGGGCGGGCGCACCGGGGTCCAGCGGTGATTCCAGATCGTCCCCGAGTGCTGCGCCGAGCGCCGTCTCGAAACCGCGATCGACCTTCATCTCATCGACCACCGGCGGGGCAGCCCCCTGCACGGCCGATGCATCCAGCATGCGCCGGATGGTGCGGGCCTCGGTCTCGATACCGTTTGCCCGCGCACGGGCGGCATCGACCGGAGGACGGGCTGCGACCTCTGCCTGACGGGCCGCGTTCAAGGCCTCCTCGATATCCGCAACGGCGTTTTCCGCCTGTTCAAGCGCAGATTCGGCGGCTTCGACCTCTTCCTGCTTTTCCGCCGGATCCGGCAGCGTCGCAATCTGCCGGTCGAGTTCGTCGAGGTCGCGGTTCTGATCCGACAGCTGGCGGGCAAGGCGCGCCTGCCGCTCGGCGAGATCGCGGATGGTCTTTTCAAGCTGGTTGCGCGATGCCTGCGCCTCGGCCTTCTCGGCCGTCAACAGGCCGAGCTGGCGTTCGCTTTGCGCCAGCCTTTCGCTCGTCTCCGCCAGCCGCTCGCGCGCTTCCTCGGCCCGCTCGCCGGCTTCGGCAAGCAGCTCGGCAAGCTCGCTCTCCTCTTCGTCCAGCCGCGCCAGAATACCGGCATTGTCGGCGACCATGCGCTCTTCGCGAACGATATCCTCTCCGAGCTGCACCAGGCGCCGCTGCAGCTCGTCGCGGCGGCGCAGGATGCGGCCGGCGTCCTCCTCCAGCTGCGACTTGGCAATCTGCAGGCGCTGCAGGGCAGCGGCCGCCCGGGCCTCGGCTTCGCGCAGTTCCGGCAGTTTCAGGCTGGCGACGGCCTGTGCTTTCGCCGCTTCCATCTGGGCCT
This sequence comes from Pararhizobium sp. YC-54, assembly GCF_025847205.1. Lineage (GTDB taxonomy): Bacteria > Pseudomonadota > Alphaproteobacteria > Rhizobiales > Rhizobiaceae > Pararhizobium. The sequence continues at coordinate 46,686 of NZ_JAOYTH010000011.1, forward strand.
GCGCCTTTTCGGCGACCAGCGATGTCGCCTGATTCAGATGGCTGTCGGCTTCGCCCTCGGCTTGCTTGGCCTGCACCCAGCGGATATGCAGCAGCATCGCCTCGTGGCGGCGAATGTCGGCCGACAGCATCTTGAAGCGATTGGCCTGGCGCGACTGGCGCTTCAGGCTTTCGATCTGGCTTTCGAGCTGCGAGGTCACGTCCTCCAGCCGCTCGAGATTGGTCTCGGCACCCTTCAGCCGCAGCTCCGCCTCGTGGCGGCGCGAATGCAGCCCGGAAATGCCGGCCGCCTCTTCGAGCAGCTGGCGTCTGGCCTGGGGCTTGGCGGCAATCAGCTCGCCGATCCGCCCCTGCCCGACCATCGACGGCGAGCGCGCGCCGGTCGAGGCATCGGCAAACAACAGCTGCACATCCTTGGCGCGGGCTTCCTTGCCGTTGATGCGGTAGACCGAGCCGTTCTCCCGCTCGATCCGGCGGGTGACCTGGATTTCGTCGCTGTCGTTGAAGGCCGCAGGTGCCGTGCGATCGGTATTGTCGAGATAAAGGCCGACCTCGGCGGTGTTGCGGGCGGGCCGGTTGCCGGACCCGGAAAAGATCACGTCGTCCATGCCGGAGGCGCGCATGTTCTTGTAGGAATTCTCCCCCATCACCCAGCGCAGCGCCTCGACCAGATTGGACTTGCCGCACCCGTTCGGCCCGACGACGCCGGTCAGCCCACGCTCGATGACAAATTCGGAGGGCTCGACGAAGGACTTGAAGCCGAGTAGGCGCAGCTTGGTGAATTTCATGAGGTTTGCCTCGCGTTCGAGGCAAGATACCCCCCTCTGTCACTCCGTGACATCTCCCCCTCAAGGGGGGAGATCGGCCGCCGGCCCTGTGCTCGTCTTGCCAAAAAAGCGGTGAGGGAAATGAATGATCTCCCCCCTTGAGGGGGAGATGTCACGAAGTGACAGAGGGGGGTATGGCACGGCACATCAGTCATGAAACGCCCCATCCCCAATTATTCTGACGATGTGCTGGCAGACATTGTCGATATCCTTCAGGACATCATCATTCCAGAAACGGAGAATCGTCCAACCCAGCGACGACAACACATCATCCCGATGCTTGTCGTGATACTGCTGGTCGTCGTGTCCGTGGCCCGATCCATCGACCTCGACAATGATTTTGTGCTCGGGGCATGCGAAATCGGCGATAAAGCCGCCGATGGGCAGCTGGCGCCGGAAACCCAGTCCCATGAGGCGATGGGCGCGAATCTCATTCCAAAGCTTCAATTCGGCGTCGGTCATAGACTTGCGCATTGTCCGCGCATTTTTTCGCAGCACAGGTTTGACTTCAAAATGGGGCAAGATACCCCCTCTGTCACTTCGTGACATCTCCCCCTCAAGGGGGAAGATCATTCTTTTCCCGCGATGGTTCAACGATGGGGACACACCGCGTTCGGTTACAATCTCCCCCCTTGAGGGGGAGATGTCACGGAGTGACAGAGGGGGGTAAACCTCTCGCCGCAACCCGAACAAAAAAACGGGCGCACTCAGGCGCCCGCCGGTCGTTTTGTCAAAACGCGAGGGATCAGAGCATCGAGTCGATAAGGGCCGACATGGTGTCAACCGACATTTCTCCGGAATACTTCTTGCCATTGAAGAAGAAGGTTGGGGTGGCCTTGACGCCGAGCTCCTTGTCGCCCTTCTGCATCGTAGCCTGCACATCATCCAGAAGTTTCTGGTTCGTCAAGCAGGCCTCGAAGCTCTCCTGTGTAAAACCGGCCAGTTTCGACATCTGCAGCAGCGCATCGCGGCCATTGGGTGCTGCAGCCCAGGTTTCCTGCTGCTTGAACAGCATCGAAACCATCGGGAAATACTGGCCTTCCGGGGCGCAGCGCGCCAGCATGAAGGCGGCTGCCGCACGCGGATCGAACGGGAACTCGCGCACCACGAAACGGACCTGGCCGCTATCGACATACTTGGTCTTGATGGCGTCGAAGGTTTCGTTGTGGAAACGGGCGCAATGCGGGCAGGTCATCGACATGTATTCGACGATCGTCACCTTGGCGTCGGCCTTGCCGAGCGACATTTCCGGCAGCGGACCCGGCGCCATCAGCTTGGCAACATCGACTTCGCCTTCCGACTGGGGAAGTTCAACCTTGGCAGCAGGCGCTGCGGCCTGCGCCACCTGCGTCTGGCCGGCCTCAGTCGTTGCCGGTGTGGCGGCAGAAGACATGGTGGAGGATGTCGCCGTGCCATCGACCGGCTTCATCGCCGTGGTGGACGACATCATCGAACCGCCGTCGGCAGGCTTGACTTCGGTCTTGGTCGCGGTGTCCGTCGCCTGGGTCGCAGGCGTGTTTGCGGCCGCATCCTTCTTCTCGTCGCTGCATGCGGCGAGCGTCACAGCAATGGCGGCCACGGCGACACCGCTTAGGAGGCGCTTGGAGGGGCTCAGTTCAGAAAGAGACATGGTTTCACCTGTGTAAGGGGATAAACGAAATAGGTCGAAAATTCGATAACTTGCCTTGTCCGGGGCGACAAGGGGCTGTCGCTCACCACCGTTCAAACAATTGTGACCGGCTGATGGTGGCAGTCACTTTTTTCGCTGCGCCAGCACCGCCGTGCCAAGCCGGGTCAGCGCAGCCTTCAGGGCATCGTTCTCGATGCCGTCGACCAGCGTCTCCAAATGCCGGGCCCGCTCGCCGGTCAACGGTTTCGGCTTGCGATAGGGTTTCGGCGGGGCCGAAACCGGTTTCTGCACGATGCGCATCTGGCTGATCGCCGGAAAACCGAAAAAACCGTTGATCCGCTGGATCAGTTCGCCCTGCGCGTGGGTGAGGAACAGGGCGCGCGCGCCTTCGCAGGCAATCGTCAGCACACCCGGCTGATAGCCCCCCTCGCCGGTCATTTCCGAGGCGCGGCGCGGCCAGGCGATCTTTTCCGGCCGGGTGCAATCGGCGAAATCCTCGCCGGCGATCTCATCCCAGGAACCAAGCAACAGCGTGTTGATCCCGGCCCGCTTGGCAAGCACCGGATCGATCATGCCATTGGCGATCTCGCTGATCTGGCGGCCGCCCTTGCGGATATAAGGTTGTTTCAACAGATGTCTTTCGATTTCCGATTCCGCCTTGAAGGATGGCGAACACTCCGCCAAGTATTTATACCAAGGATCGACGATCAAAACCAATAGGATCGGCTCGATCTTCGTTTCCCGCCAGGAGAGGTTCGCAGCCGCGATGTTTTCGCATCGTGCAAGAGCCTCGACGCCGCCGGAAATGAAGAGAAGCCGACCGATCCCTGGTATGAACCCAACCAACCTTCCGGCAGATGATGCAGCAGACAATGAAAACGGCCGGCGCGGCCAAACGGCTTCTTACCTGGTACGACCGGCATCATCGCGACCTGCCCTGGCGCGTCTCGCCGCCGATGGCACGCGATGGCGTGGTCGCAGACCCCTATCACGTCTGGCTGTCGGAAGTGATGCTGCAACAGACCACCGTGCAGGCGGTCAAACCCTATTTCCACAAGTTCCTGGCGCTCTGGCCGAAGGTGAGCGACCTCGCATCGGCCGATACCGAGGAGGTGATGAAGGCCTGGGCCGGTCTTGGCTACTACGCCCGCGCCCGCAACCTGAAGAAATGCGCAGAGGCCGTGGCGCGCGACCATTCCGGCGTGTTTCCCGATACCGAGGCCGGATTGAAGGCTTTGCCGGGGATCGGCGACTATACCGCGGCGGCCGTCTCGGCCATTGCCTTCAACCGGCAGAGCGCCGTGCTCGACGGCAATGTCGAGCGGGTGGTTTCGCGGCTCTACGCGATTGAAACGCCGCTGCCTGCAGCCAAGCCGCAGATGCGGGCGCTGGTGGCAGAGATGACGCCGCAGGACCGGCCGGGCGATTTTGCGCAAGGGATGATGGATCTCGGTGCGACGATCTGCACGCCGAAACGGCCGGCCTGCGCGCTCTGTCCGCTGAATGGCGGCTGTCTGGCCTTGAAGACGGCCGATCCGGAGACCTTTCCGCGCAAGGCGCCGAAAAAGGACAAGCCGCTGCGTGTCGGCGCCGCCTTCGTCGCCAGCGCCGCCGACGGCGCCGTCTATCTGCAGAAACGCGGCGAAACCGGCCTGCTCGGCGGCATGACGGAAGTGCCGGGCACGCCATGGACCTCGCGCATCGACGGCGACAACACGATTTCAGCCCAGCCTTTTGCCGCACCGTGGGAGCCCTGCGGAACAATCACGCATGTTTTTACGCATTTTGAGTTGCGCTTGTCGGTCTATCGGGCCAAGGTCGCCACCCAGAACAAAACAGGAAACGGCTGGTGGGAACCGCTTGCCTCTCTCAAGGCTCAGGCCCTGCCGACCGTCATGAAAAAAGCAATCGCCCAGGCTATACCGCACGCTTTCAAAGATGGCGAAGACAGCCTGGGGAACTGAGGAAATACCCGATGAGCAGCGTCGAAATCCGTCACATCGTCTTCGACATCGGCAAGGTGCTGATTCACTACGATCCGCATATTCCGTTCTCGCGAATCATTCCCGACGAAGCCGAGCGCAAATGGTTCTTCGCCAATGTCTGCACCCATGACTGGAACATCGAGCAGGACCGCGGCCGCGGCTGGCGCGAGGCCGAAGAGCTGTTGATTGCCGAGCATCCGGCCCATGCGGACAGTATCCGCGCTTTCCGCAAATGCTGGCACGAGATGGTGCCGCATGCCTATGTCGAGTGCGTTTCGATCATGGAAAGCCTGATCGCCAAGGGCTATGACGTCACCCTGCTGACCAATTTCGCCTCCGACACATTCAAGGAAGCACAAAAGTTGTATCCCTTCCTGACCCTGCCGCGCGGCGTGACGGTTTCAGGCGACGCCCGGCTGATCAAGCCGGATGTGGCGATCTATGAGACCCATGCCAAATCCTTCGGGCTCGATCCGGCCGCGACACTGTTCATCGACGACAGCATGCCCAATGTCGAGGGTGCGCGTGCCGCCGGATGGCATGCCGTGCATTACACCGATCCGCAGACGCTGCAATCCGATCTTCTGGCCTATGGGCTGGCGGTATGACGACGGGGATGAGCATGCCCTTCGACCCCGCCGCTGCGACCGAGCGTTTTCATGCCATGATCGGCGATCTTGATTTTGCTGCCATCGAAGATTTCTTCGCCGATGACGCAACCTATTCTTCCGGCAAGGTCGGCGGGCTGAAGGGACGCGCCGATATCATGGCGGCGTTCCGGCGCTATTTTGCCGAGTATCCCGACCAGGTTGCCGAAGACAGCCTGATCGAATCCGTATCCCCGCTCGCGGCGCGGGCCGTCTGGCGCCTCAGCGCCACCAGCGCCTCAACCGGCAAGCCTCTTGTCCGCCGGGGCGAGGAAACCATCACCTTCAACGATCAGGGCAAAATCGTCCGTGTCGATGTCACCGATTTCTGACATCAAAAGCCCTTTTTGAAACCACCAAAGCGCCGCAATTGGTTCAGCTGTCATTCACCTTATCGGCTGCATGATCAGCCTCGAAATTCAGAATTGCAACTCACCGAAAGGTCGCGTTTCCATGGCAAGAATTATTATTGATGGCACCAATAGCAACAATTACATTGTCCAGAGCGACTACAGCACACGTCCCGTGGACATCTATGGCTATGGTGGCAACGACACCATCTACCTGAACGTCACCAGCAGCTATGGCGGCGATAACTATGTCAGCGCCGGCACCGGCGACGACAAGGTCGTCAATTATTTCGAAGGTGGCAACGACATCTACCTCGGTGACGGCAACGATCTCTACATTGCGGACATCAGCGCAGGCGACAGCAACGACTATGACATCGTCCGCGGAGGCTATGGCAACGACCGCTTCGAAGTCGATAGCGAGCGCAGCGACTATTACGGCGATGCCGGCAACGATACCTTCCTGTCTGTCGGCGTGGACAACTATTTCAACGGCGGCTCCGGTACCGACACGATCAGCTACCGGTTGCAGGACGATTATGCGTCGCAGCGCGGCAAGGGCGTCACCATCGACCTTGGCAGGCAGTGGGCTTCCACCACGAGCGGTCACAAGGAAACCCTGATCAGCATCGAGAATGCCATTGGCACCAACGCAGGCCACGATGACATCACCGGCAGCTCGGGCCGCAATATCTTGCAGGGTCTTGGCGGAAACGACATTCTTGACGGCCTCGGCGGCAATGACGACCTTTATGGCGGCGCCGGCAATGACGATCTCTACGGCGGTACCGGCGACGACGATCTGGTGGGCGGTTCGGGCGATGACGACCTGGTGGGCGATTCCGGCGTTGATTATCTCGCCGGCGGTTCGGGCTTCGACTTCCTCAGCGGCGGCACCGGTGCCGATATCTTCGACTTCAACTCTGCCGGTGAATCGGTCGTCGGCAGCAGGCGCGATATCATCAGTGATTTCCACCGCTCGGAACTGGACGTCGTGGATCTGCGGTCGATCGATGCCAATGAAAACAGCCTTGGCAACCAGAACTTCAAGTTCATCGGCGGCCAGTCGTTCCATGGTACCCCAGGCGAGCTGCGGTTCAGCGGCGGCGTCGTCTCCGGCGATACCGACGGCGACGGCTATTCCGACTTCCAGATCAAGATGAACGGCGTCACCAGGATGTATGCCGACGATTTCGTTCTGTAAGCCGAAGACATTTGACAGCCATCAGAGAGGAGTTCCGCCCCGGCGGGGCTCCTTTCTTTTTGATCGGCACAAACAGAAACGCCCAGGATCATCGCTGATCCTGGGCGTTTAAGTCTTCGTCCGGGACTGAAGGTACGAAACCGGACGAAAACTATCTCTGAACCGGGCGGCTTTCGCCGCGCCGTTCGGCAATCTACGGGCCTGCCCGCGCGCCTCGCGTGGTTGATCACACGGTCGTCCTGCCTGGCGGCCAGACTACGGCGGGATGGTTAAATTGTTCTAAAGAAGCGCGCATGCCGCAATCCGGCACAGAAATACGTCGGGTCGTGTGCTATGGCGTCATGAATAACGCGCGGGCGCTGTAAGGCGGCGCCAAATCTGACGGGCCTTGACATGCAAACGCCGCGCATCCCATCGGGAGCGCGGCGTTCCGGCATTTATCGGCTGCGGTTGATCAGTTGATCTTGGCCATGTCGCTGCGGATCACAGCGCGCAGTTCGTCGATCGGCTTGAGCGACGTGCCGTCGTCGTAGTGCCAGAAGGTCCAGCCGTTGCAGGCGTCCAACCCTTGCACCTTGGCGCCGAGGCGGTGGATCGAGCCGGCGTCGCCGCCGCTGGCAATCGTACCGTCGGCGCGCACGATGGCGCTGTAGCGGCGCCTTGCATCGGTCAGCACCGTGCCGGGCTTGATCATGCCGCTCTCGATCAGCGTGTTGAAGGCGACGCGCGGTTCAGCCTTCTTGCCGGTCATCACCGACAGCATCGCCTTGCCGAGCGGTTCGACGGCGGCGATCCGTTCGGATGCGGCATCGATATAGCTCTGCTCGCGCTCGATGCCGACGAAATGGCGGCCGAGGCGCTTGGCGACGGCACCGGTCGTGCCGGAACCGAAGAACGGATCGAGCACCACGTCACCCGGCTTGGTCGAGGCCATCAGGATGCGGGCAAGCAGCGCTTCCGGCTTCTGGGTCGGATGCACCTTCTTGCCGTCGTCGCCCTTCAGGCGCTCGCCGCCCGAGCAGATCGGAAACAGCCAGTCGGAACGCATCTGAACGTCGTCATTGGACGCCTTCAAGGCATCGTAGTTGAACGTGTAGCCCTTGCCCTTGGCGCTGGGGCTTGCCCAGATCAGCGTCTCGTGGGCGTTCTGGAACCGGCGGCCCTTGAAGTTCGGCATCGGATTGGTCTTGCGCCAGATGATGTCGTTGAGGATCCAGAAGTTCAGGTCCTGCAGGGTCGCGCCGACGCGAAAGATATTGTGGTAGGAGCCGATGACCCAGAGCGTTCCGGTGGGTTTAAGCACACGGCGGCAGGCGAGCAGCCAGGCGCGGGTAAAGGCGTCGTAAGCCTCGAAGGAGACGAACTGGTCCCATTCGTCATCAACCGCATCGACCAGCGACTGATCGGGACGATGCAGCGAGCCGCCGAGCTGGAGGTTGTACGGCGGGTCGGCGAAGACCACATCGACGGAGTTGTCGGGAAGCGCCTCAAGAGCGGCGACGCAATCGCCCTTGATGATGGAATCGAGCCAGCCTGCAGGGCTGACGCCGCGGGAGATTTCGGCCAACGAAACAACTGATGACATGGACACTCGCACCTACGCTTACTCGGAACTGATTTCAGCCCTTATGGTTACCGAACTTGGTTACCAAATGCTGAAGGGCGCGGAAAATTTGCGAAATGATACAGCAGGATGGAAACCGCGGCATTGATGCGATATCCTGCTTTCATGGACCGAAGCGACGCCATAACAAGACTACGGGAGCGAGCCGACACCGTCCGTGGGATGGGTGCCACCGCGCTCTATCTTTTCGGCTCGACAGTTCGAGACACGGCGTCTCCCATCAGCGACCTCGACCTATTCATCGACTATGATCAAAAAAGCCGATTTAACGCCTTTGACCTGATCGGCATTAAACTTTTTTTGGAAACGGAGTTAGCCATGCCGGTTGACATCACAACCCGGGACGGGCTGCATCCGATTCTGAAATCTGAGATCGAACAATCCGCCGTGCGGGTTTTTTGATGGCGCGGGAGTTCCGCCATGCGCTTGGCGATATGCTTGATGCCATTACCGGCATCGAGCGGGCGATCGCCGGCAAAACATTCGAGGACTATCAAGCCGATTGGCTTCTGAAACACGCCGTGCAACGGGCGATAGAAATCATATCAGAGGCAAGCCGGGCCCTCCCCGACGAAGTCAAGGACATCCGACGGGAAATTCCCTGGCCGCAGGTCCGGACGATTGGCAACGTGCTGCGGCACGAATATCACGGGCTGTCTGATAGGATCATTTGGGGCGTTGTGATCGACGAACTGCCCGCCCTGAAAGCTGCAATCGTGGCGCTGAACAAAAAATTCAGCGCGCCGTAGTTTTCGCTATCGAGCCAGCAATGCACTGTCACCCAGAGAGGGCAAAGTTGAAAGCTGGCCCTGATCGGATAGTTCCCCATTGTCATGCCTATCGTTCCTGTCCTTTCCTCATGGCATGAAACTCCCGGCTATCCTCCGGCGCCTCGTCCCGTTCCCTCATGCCGTAATCACGGATGACGCCGGCGATGCGCAGGCGGTAATCGGCGAAGGTGCCGTTGCGGCCGGCTTGCTGGGCTGCCCGATGTTCCGGGCCGTTGCGCCAGGTGGCGATCGCCGCCTCGTCGCGCCAGAATGACAGGGACAGGATCTTGCCCGGCATCTTCAGGCTTTCGAACCGCTCGATCGACAGGAAGCCGTCGATCTTGTCGAGTTTGGCGTGAAGCTGGGCAGCGAGATCCAGATAGGTGCTACGCCGGCCATAGACCGGCGTCACCTCGAAGATGACGGCGATCACGACGCGATCCCGCCGACAGGCTGACCCTTTGCATGCGGCGCAGAAATGTTCTTCAGGAAAATCCGGTCCTCCTTGAGGATGAAGCGCTCCTTCCTGGCGAATTCGTAGTTTTCGATGCCGAGCGGATCGGCGGCAAGATTTGCGCGGTAGACCTCGTAGGCGGCGAGGTTTTCGATGTTGTAGGCGGCATAGGCTGTCGTGGCCGAGCCTTCATGCGGGCCGAAATAACCGATCAGATCGGCGCCGTTGCGCGGGATCACTTGCCCCCAGTTGCGGGCATAGATGGCGAATTCCTCGCGCTTGAACGGGTCGATCTCGTAGCGGATGAAGCAGGTGATCATCGTCTTTTCCTTGTCAGTCGAGCCGGGCCGTCGTGGCCTGGCGATGATCTTTTTTGCCATCTTGAATGGGCGCGATGCTTCGGTTACGGTCGAAGTATGAAAGAAGGACCGGACATTGCCCAGATCGGATCGCTGATTGGCGACCCCGCCCGCGCCAACATGCTGACTGCGCTCACAGGCGGCAAGGCGTTGACGGCGACGGAGCTTGCCGGGACGGCGGGGATCACGCTGCAGACGGCCAGTTCTCATCTGTCCAAGCTCGAGGCTGGCGGCCTGATCGCCCAGCGCAAGCAGGGGCGGCACCGCTATTTCACCCTTGCCGATGACGATGTCGGGCTGATGATCGAGGGCCTGATGGGTTTTGCGGCCTATCGCGGCTTCACCCGCCATCGCACCGGCCCCAAGGACCCGGCGCTGCGCAAGGCCCGCGTCTGCTACAATCACCTGGCGGGCGATTATGGCGTGCGCATGCTTGATAGTCTGGTTGCCGAGGAAGTCATCGCCGGTGTCGGCGACAAGCTGCAACTGACGCCGTCAGGCGAAGGCAAGATGACGGCGCTCGGCATCGACCTTCCGGCGCTGGTGAGATCCAGACGCCCGGTCTGCCGCGCCTGCCTCGACTGGAGCGAACGCCGCTCCCATCTGTCCGGATCGCTCGGCCAGGCGCTTTTGACCCTCTTCCTCGACAAGGGCTGGGCCAGGCGCGAACCCGACAGCCGCGCCGTGCGCTTTACCGGCACCGGCGAAAAGGAATTCGCCAGGCTGTTCCCCCTGCCCGCACCGTCAGCCGTCGAGCGGCACGACCAGCACACCGTCGAAGCCTGAAGCGGCAATGCCGGTGCACAGCGGCGACCATTCGCAGCGCGCGCAGCCCTCGCGGATTGAGCCTGCAGAAAAAGCCTCACGCATGCGCTTCAGAAAATCCGTGTCCGGACGGATCGAGGCGCCGGGGCCGGCGGGCACCTTGAGCAAAGCCTCCACCGCTTGCCACGCCTTCAAATCCCGCTCCGTCACGCTGTCGCACAGACAGTGATGGTCAGCCTCACCCAGCATCGGCGCGCAGACATCGTCCGGCCCTTCGACCACAAGAATATCCTCGCCCGCGGACAGGCGGGCGGCGATGCGGATGTAGTTTTCGGTAAACGCCTGCGTGTATCCCCGGCCGACGAAGGTCAGCATGCAGAGGAGGTGATGCGGGCGCAGGCGAATGGTCATGGGAACCTTACAGGAATAACACAAATGCGACGCGATACGACAATGCTAACTGCGGCAACCTATGCCCCTTGCGGACATGAGGCTCGCCTAATTCGGTGACTTCGTGCAACAGAAGGTGGTGCATACTAACCGTTTTACGTCATTTTCGGGCTCTCTGTCACGTCATCGTCGTACACGATGCCTACCGACCACGCGACCACTTCCGCTCACTTTGAGGCCGTTCCATGAGATTGCACCAACCACGCATCGCTGTCATCGGTGCAGGCATAATCGGTTCGGCCATCACCTATAACCTTGCCATCCGCGGCGCGAACGTCTTGCTGCTGGATGAAAGTCCGAAACCGGGTTCCGGCGTCACAGGTCGCGCCTTTGGTTGGATCAACGTCATTAATGGCACACCCGGCCATGCCAGCTACGCGCTTTGGCGCGAGGCCGTTGCCGAGTATCAGCTTCTGAAATCTGCCTTGCCGGAAGCTTTGTCCGATGCCCGCGCGGGTTCGCTGACATGGAGAGCGACACCACAAGAGACCGAGCAACTTGCCGATCTCCATAAGCGCGCCGGTGAGGACGTCGAGTTGTTGAAACGGAGTGTCGTTGCCGAATGGGAACCGCGCCTGCGCCGGGTGCCGGAATGCGCGGTCTTCTCACGCAATGATCTCGCTCTCGACCCGAAACGACTGGCTGGAACCTATGTCGCCGCCGCCCTTGCCGCGGGCGCCTCGGCCCGCTTTGATGAAAAGGTCGCCGCCATCGAAACCGCAAACGGTCGGGTGACCGGCATCCGGGTTTCAGATGGCACCCTCAAGGCCGACGTCATTGTGATGGCAGCTGGAAGCGCCACCAATGTGCTTGTGGGCGAGCTCGGTATCGATACTGGCATTGAGACTTCTCCAGCGTTGCTCCTCCGGTATACCTGCAGCATGCCTGTCGTTGGCCGCATCCTGCGTGGACCGCGTCTGGAAGTTCGCCAAGCCGGCGACAACACGCTTCTCGTCGCAAAATCCTATGTCGAAAACGGTGCAGAGAATGGCCCGCAGGCGATTGGAGAGCGGACATTGGCAGTGATGAAGGACGAGTTGGATTTGCCTGACAACGTCATGCTGGCAAGCGCTGAGGTCGGCGACCGTCCGATCTTCGCTGACGGCTTGCCGCGCCTTGGTTTTTTGCCACAGGTGCACGGTCTTTATGTCGCGGCGGGCCACCCCGGCGTCATTCTAGCGCCGCTAGTCGGTCGCCTCACCGCAGAGGAAATAGTCGACGGACGGAGGAACGCACTTATACCCGGTCCCAAATGAGCTGCTTTGGGAGGAGGTGCCGTACCTGTTTACGCTTCTAGCGAAAACCACCCCTCGCCTTCACTCCAGCCAAATAGCCGGAATCGCGGCCTGGCCATTCAGGCTACGCCGCCCCTTCCCGCATACCAGCTTCCCGCTTCGTGTGGTTGAGCTTTGGGGCCGCATCGTGTACATGGCCACCATCTCCCCCAAGGACACTCCCGGCATGACCAGCATTGATCTCATCATCTTCGACTGCGACGGCGTTCTCGTCGATTCGGAAATCATCGCCAGCGAGGTCGAAGCCGGGCTTCTGACCGAGGCCGGTTATCCGATCAGCACCGAGGAAATGGCCGAGCGCTTCGCCGGCATGACCTGGCACAACACCCTGCTTGCCATCGAGAAAGAATCCGACATTCCGCTTTCGGCAACCCTGATCACCAGGAACGAGGCCATCCTCGACAAGCGGCTGGCCAGTGACGTTGAGATCGTCGACGGAGTCAAGCCGATGCTTGCGCAACTCAAGCTGCCGCATTGCATCTGCTCGAACTCGACCTCGGCGCGCCTTGCCATGATGCTCGCCAAGGTCGGCATCAAGGATCATTTCGGCAAGCATATCTATTCGGCCCGCGATCTCGGCGAAGACCGGGTCAAGCCGAAGCCGGACATCTTCCTGCACGGCGCCAAGCAGTTCGGCGTCGATCCCTCGCGCGTCCTGGTGATCGAGGATTCCGTCCACGGCATCCATGGCGCCATCGCGGCCGGCATGCGCGTCGTCGGCTTCACCGGCGCCTCGCACAGCTATCCCTCGCATGCCGACAAGCTGACCGAAGCGGGCGCGGAAACTGTCATTTCGCGCATGAGTGCGCTGCCGGGCGTCATTGCGGCACTGTCTGAATGGTCGGAAGCGCTGACGGCGTGAGGGTTGGGCTGGTGTCTTTGGTCTGAGAGGCGGCCCCGCCCGTCATCCTCGGGCTTGACCCGAGGATCCACTCCCGAGCATCATCTGGCCATGGCGGGCCATGTCTACATCGTCACCAGCCACAAGCGAGGATCGACATCCGGACTGGCGGGATTTCTATCCTGTGCATCGCCGGGCGATCATGAAACTGAAGAAGCGAGCTGATCGCGGAAACGCGGATGCTGCTCTCGCCATCCTTGATCGGGCTCCGAATGTGAAACCCAATCCTGGTGATGAGTCCACCGAAGACTGAGAGCCGAAGCGGGCGCGGAACCTGTCATCTCGCGCATGAGTGCGCTTCCGGGCGGCGCTGTCGGAAGGGGCGGAAGCGGTGGGCGGCTTTAGCCTGAGAGGCGGCCCTGCCCATCATCCTCGGGCTTGACCCGAGGATCCACGCCCGAGCATCATCTGGCCATGGCGGGCTATGTCTATATCGTCACCAGCCACAAGCGAGGATCGACATCCGGACTGGCGGGATTTCTATTCTGAGCTTCGGTAGGCTTGCGTGTGGATCCTCGGGTCAAGCCCGAGGATGACGGAATACGGGGGCGAAAACCCGCCTATTTCTTCTTCTTGACCGGACCTTCGTCGAAGCCGACATAGATCTTGGCGAAATCGCCGGCGCCGCCGGGCAGCGCGATGTCGGTCTTGGTGAAGATGAACTGGGCGGAACCGGTCTGGACGTCGACCGGATACTGTGTCAATTCCGAATAGAGCGTGTTCTTGCCGTCGGTCGCTGCGACACGGATCGGCAGGTTGACCGTTCCAGCACCTCCGGCCGGGCCTGAAACGACACGGCCTTGGACGACCACCGTCATCACCAGCTGGCTTTCGTTCTGGACGCACTGGCGGGTCGTGTCGGCGAGCGACGCCTGGTAGACGATCTTGGTCGGATCGTCCTTGGCGCCCTTGGCATAGGTGCGATAATTGGCGGTCCCATCGAGCAGGTAGACCTGTGGGCAGGTTCCCTGGATGACGGCGGGCGTCGGCGCTGTCGCACTTCCGCCGGCATCGATCGCGCCGCCGGTATCGGTTTTGTTGCAGCCCGCGATGAGCACGAGAAGTGAAATTCCGAGAAGACGGCTGGAGATTTTACCAAACACCTGAATTGACCCTCTGCCTTGCACAAATTGATGCCGCAGGCGTGACTGACCGCAAAATAAGGTATTTTTCGGTTTTCCGCCCCTGCAACTTGAGCCTTTCAAGACCCTTGGCGATGGTCTATAGCAGCGACGCATTGAAAAATCGATTGGAACCTGAAGCCGGAACGCCAATTTTTCAGGACGCGCTGGAATGGCCGGTTGCAGACGAAAAGCCGATATTTCCGTCAGCTTTGCCAAGGGTTGACGCAAAAAGAACCGCGGTTGCCACCCGGTTCGAATAGGGTGCTGTTCAATTTCCGCGGCAGCAAACAGACGACGAAGGATGGTCACGGTGAAGTATATCTCGACGCGGGGCGAAGCCCCTTCGCTGGGTTTTTGCGATGCGCTTCTGGCGGGCCTTGGCCGCGACGGCGGGCTCTATGTTCCCAACAAGTGGCCAAGCTTTTCCAAGAAGGAAATCCGGGCGATGCGCGGAAAATCCTATCAGGAGATCGCCTTTACGGTTCTCACCCCCTTCATCGACGGTGAAATTCCCGACGGCAAGTTCCGCGCGATGATCGATGAGGCCTATGGCACGTTCCGCCATCCGGCCATCGCCCCGATCGTCCAGACCGGCCCGAACGCCTTCATCATGGAGCTGTTCCACGGCTCGACGCTGGCCTTCAAGGATGTGGCGATGCAGCTGCTCGGCCGGCTGATGGACTATGTGCTCACCGAGCGCAACGAGCGCGCAACAATCGTCGGCGCCACATCGGGCGATACCGGCGGTGCGGCGATCGACGCCTTTGCCGGGCGTGACCGCACCGACATCTTCATCCTGTTTCCGCATGGCAAGGTTTCCCCGGTGCAGCAGCGCCAGATGACCACGTCCAAGGCAGGCAATGTCCATGCGCTGGCAATCAACGGCAATTTCGACGATTGCCAGAGCCTCGTCAAAGAGATGTTCAACGACGTTGCCTTCCGCGACGGCGTGGCGCTGTCCGGCGTCAACTCGATCAATTGGGCCCGCATCATGGCCCAGATCGTCTACTATTTCACCACGGCGCTGGCGCTCGGCGGCCCGGACCGGAAAATCTCCTTCACGGTCCCGACCGGCAATTTCGGCGATATCTTCGCCGGCTATGTGGCAAGGCAGATGGGCCTGCCGATCGACAAGCTGGTCGTTGCCACCAACGAAAACGACATTCTCGCCCGCACGCTGCAGACCGGCCGCTACGAGATGCGCGACGTCAAGGCGACCACCTCCCCGTCGATGGACATCCAGATTTCTTCCAACTTCGAACGGCTGCTGTTTGAGGCCTATGACCGCGACGCCTCCAAGGTGCGCGGCGCCATGGCCAACCTGAAACAGTCCGGCTCCTTCGAGATCGAGGAGGATGCGCTGAAATCCATCCGCAAGGTGTTCCGGGCGGGCCGCGCCACCGAAAAGGATGTGGCAAAGACAATCGCCAGGACGCTGGAGACCACCGGCTACCTGCTCGATCCGCATACGGCGATCGGCGTCTTCGTTGCCAACAAGCATGAAACCTCAAGCGTGCCCATGGTGACGCTTTCCACCGCGCACCCGGCGAAATTCCCGGCCGCAGTAAAATCGGCCAGTGGTATTGACCCGGCGCTTCCAACGTGGCTTGCTGATCTGATGGTCAGGGAGGAGCGTTTCGACATTCTTGACGCCGAGCTTAAAGCTGTCGAAACCTTTATCGACGCTCGTGCCCGCATCCGGAAATAAGGACGCAGAAAGACGTATGATGAAAGTTGAGTGCACCCGGCTCCAATCCGGGTTGACGGTCGTCACCGAGAATATGCCGCACCTTGAAAGCGTGGCGCTCGGGGTCTGGATCAAATCCGGTTCACGCGATGAAACCACGGACGAGCACGGTATTGCCCATCTGCTGGAGCACATGGCGTTCAAGGGCACCGCACGGCGAACAGCCCGCGAGATCGCCGAACAGATCGAAAATGTCGGCGGCGAAGTCAACGCCGCGACATCAACGGAAACCACCTCCTATTACGCCCGTATTCTAGAGGACGATGTTCCGCTCGCTGTCGATATCCTCGCCGACATCCTGACGGAATCCTCCTTCGACGAGGACGAACTGCAGCGCGAAAAGCAGGTCATCCTGCAGGAAATCGGCGCCGCCAACGACACACCTGACGACGTCGTCTTCGACAAGTTCGCCGAAACCGCCTTTGCCAACCAGACAATCGGCCGCCCGATCCTCGGCACGCCGGACACGGTTTTATCCTTCACGCCCGATCAGATCCGCACCTATCTCGGCCGCAACTACACCACCGACCGCATGTTCGTCGTCGGTGCCGGCGCTCTCGATCATGATAGCTTTGTGCGACAGGTTGAAGACCGTTTCTCCAGCCTGCCGCAAAAACCGGCGGCGTCCCCCGTCGCCGACGCCGCCCATTATACCGGTGGCGACGTGCGCGAGGATCGCGACCTGATGGACGCGCAGGTGCTGCTCGGCTTTGAAGGCAAGGCCTATCACGCCCGCGATTTTTACTGTTCGCAGATCCTTGCCAATATCCTCGGCGGCGGCATGTCGTCCCGGCTGTTCCAGGAAGTGCGCGAGCATCGCGGACTGTGCTATTCGGTTTATGCTTTCCATTGGGGCTTTTCCGATACCGGCATCTTCGGGGTTCACGCGGCAACCGGTGGCGAGAACCTGCCGGAACTGATGCCCGTCATCATCGATGAGCTGCGCAAGTCGTCGATGAACATCGAACAGCAGGAAATCGACCGCGCCCGCGCCCAGATCCGTGCCCAGCTTCTGATGGGACAGGAAAGCCCGGCTGCCCGCGCCGGCCAGATTGCCCGCCAGATGATGCTCTACGGCCGACCGATCCCCAACGAGGAGCTGATGGAACGCCTGTCAGGCATCACCATCGAACGCCTCACGGATCTTGCCGGCCGGCTGTTCTTTGATACCGCCCCGACGCTGTCGGCGATCGGCCCGGTCGAAAAACTGGCGCCGATGAGCGATATTCTCGGTGCGCTTTCCAACAAGGCTGTCCGGGCTCGGGCTGCCAACGGCTAACTCTTTTCTGATGAGCGACCTCCGGGCGTTCGTCGAGCGCCCGGCACTCTCGCATATGGTATCACCCCATCCACTGCGGAGGCATCTATGACACGATCGGTCTTTCGGTTTCTGTCACGGCAGCCGGACCCGATCGAAATTGGCAATACGGCGCATTTGCTGAGGCTGCCCAAAACATCCGACTATCGCCAGTGGTATCAGCTGCGTAGCGAAAGCCGCACCTTTCTCGAGCCGTGGGAGCCGACCTGGCGGGCCGACGAGATGACCGAGAGCGCTTTTCGCACCCGCGTCATCCGCAACGAACAGGAATTCGCCTCCGGCCAGGCGGTGCCGCTGTTCATCATTTCGCGGCCCGGCGACCAGCTGATCGGCGGCCTGACCATCGGCTATATCCGCAGGGGCGCCGCCCAATGCTGCATGATCGGCTACTGGATGGGCGAGAGATTTGCCGGCAAGGGGCATATGGCCGATGCCGTCAAACTGGCTATCCCCTATATCTTTACGCGCCTTCAGTTGCACCGTATTGAAGCAGCCTGTATTCCCGAGAACCACAGAAGCATCCGGCTCCTTGAAAAGGCCGGGTTTCAGCGCGAAGGCTACTTGCGGGAGTACCTGAAAATCAACGGGCAATGGCGGGATCACCTGATGTTCTCCCTCCTCTCGCAGGACAGCATGCAACATAAGAATTCGAGTGATTGATGTTTTTGAACCGCCACCCGTTCCACCCGTCAGCACGAAGGCTCCTGGCGCTTCTTACCGCCATGATGATCGCGTTCTGCCTGATCGGTAGCGGTACGGCACTTGCCACCGAACCCGTCAAGATCTCCCGCGAGGACACGGCCCTCGACCTGACGGCGACGACGGAAATCTATACCGGCCGCGGCGAAGCCTTCCAGGTCTCGACGGCGCCCGGCACCGACGGCATCGTCCGGCGCATCGAAGTCCGCTCCAGCGCCGACAACCATCAGGGCGACTGGGCCGTGTTTGCGCTTGCCAACGTTTCGGAGGAACAGCTGGAGCGCGTTATCGTCGCCCCGCACTTTCGTCTGGTGAATTCAAAACTGTTCTGGCCGGACCTGGGCTCGCAGCGCATCCTGTCGATCACGCCGAGCGAAGGCTTTGCGCTTGACCGCCAGCCGAGCGACGAGGCGGACGTCTTCCGTATCACGCTCAATCCCGGCTCGGTCATCACCTTCGTTGCGGAACTTGCCGGTCCCGACCTGCCGCAGATCTATCTCTGGCAGCCCGATGCCTACAAGGACACGGTTAATGCTTTCACGCTCTATCGCGGCATCGTGCTCGGCATTGCCGGTCTGCTGGCGGTGTTCCTGACCATCCTGTTCGTCGTCAAGGGCACCTCGATGCTGCCGGCGACGGCAGCGCTCGCCTGGGCGGTGCTTGCCTATATCTGCGTTGATTTCGGCTTCCTGTCGAAGCTGATCTCGATCACCGCGGGCGACGAGCGCATATGGCGGGCGGGCACGGAAGTGTTCCTTGCCGCCGGCCTGGTGATCTTCCTGTTCACCTATCTCAACCTCAACCGCTGGCACCAGCACTTAAGCTATGCGACGCTCGCCTGGATCCTCGGCCTTGGCCTTCTGTTCGGCGTTGCCATCTACGATCCGGCCATCGCCTCGGGCATCGCCCGCCTCTCCTTCGCGCTGACCGGCACCGCCGGCATCGTGCTGATCGCCTATCTCGGCTTCAGCCGCTACGACCGTGCCATCCTTCTGGTGCCCGCCTGGCTTTTGATCCTCGTCTGGCTGTTCGGGGCATGGCTTACCGTCACCGGCCAGCTTGCCAATGACATCGTCCAGCCGGCGCTTGGCGGCGGTCTTGTTCTCATCGTGCTCCTGATCGGCTTTACGGTGATGCAGCACGCCTTTGCCGGCGGCGCCTATAGCCAGGGGCTGTTTTCCGACCTTGAGCGCCAGTCGCTGGCGCTGACCGGCTCCGGCGATACCGTCTGGGACTGGGACGTGGCGCGCGACCGCGTTGTCACCATTCCGGATATCTCCGCCCAGCTCGGCCTCTCGCCCGGCACCATGCATGGTGCGGCCCGCAACTGGCTGCCGCGCCTTCACCCCGACGACCGCGACCGGTTTCGCGCGACGCTCGACGTTCTGCTCGAACATCGCAAGGGCCGGCTGAACCACGAATTCAGGGTGCGTGCCGAAGACGGGCACTATCACTGGCTGTCGATCCGCGCCCGCCCGGTGCTCGGCGCCAATGGCGAGATCATCCGTTGCGTCGGCACTATCGTCGATATCACCGAGCAGAAGAATTCCATCGACAGGCTGCTGCACAATGCGCTGAACGACAATCTGACCGGATTGCCGAACCGGCAGATTTTCCTCGACCGGCTGCAATCCATCCTGTCGCTGGCACCCGGCTCCAGCGCCGTGCGCCCGACCGTCATCACCATCGACATCGACCGCTACAAGCAGGTCAACGACATGCTGGGCATTGCTGCCGGCGACAATATCCTGATTGCGCTGACGCGCCGCCTGCGGCGGCTGGTGAAGCCGCAGGACACGCTGGCGCGTCTCGGCGGCGACGAATTCGGACTGATCCTGATGTCGGAGCGCGATACCGCCAAGGTTGCCGATTTCGCCGACGCGGTCTCCAAGGCGATCATGGTGCCGCTCAATTTCGGCAATCGCGAAATCAACCTGACGGCCTCGATCGGCCTCGTCTCCTGGGTCGACCAGCAGGAAAGTGCCGCAGGCCTGCTCGACGATGCCGAGCTTGCGATGTTCCGCGCCAAGAAGGCGGGCGGCAATCGCGTCGAGCCTTTCCGCCCGGCCTTCCGCGCCTCCGGAACCGATCGCCTGCAGCTCGAAACAGACCTGCGCCGTGCCATCGAACGCAAGGAGCTGAACCTCGTCTACCAGCCGATCGTCCGCCTGGTGGACGCCGAGATCGCCGGTTTCGAGGCGCTGATGCGCTGGGAGCATCCCAAGCGCGGCAGCATTTCTCCATCGGAGTTCATCCCGATCGCGGAAGCCTCCGATCTTATCAACGAACTGGGCATGTTCGCCTTCGAAAAGGCGACCAGCGACCTGACCGATTGGCAGCTCCAGACCGGCGATCTGCCGATCTTCGTCTCCATCAACCTGTCAAGCGCACAGCTGCTCAACAACGAGCTCTATGACGACGTCCGTGCGGTGTTGAACAAGAACCATTGCGATCCGCGCAAGGTGAAGGTGGAGCTGACCGAATCCGTCGTCATGGAAAACCCGGAACAGGCGCGCCTTGTCCTGGAGAAACTGAAGGATGCCGGCCTCAAATTGGCGCTCGACGATTTCGGCACCGGCCATTCGTCGCTCGCCTACCTCACCCGCTTTCCGTTCGACACGATCAAGATCGACAAGTCGCTGATCAGGGACCCCAGCGACAAACGCTCGATCCTTTTGCGCTCGGTCATCACCATGGCCCGCGAGCTCGAGATGCAGGTCGTCGCCGAAGGCATCGAATCCGAAGAGGACGCCATCCAGCTCGCGCAGATGGGCTGCGACTTCGGCCAAAGCTTCCTCTTCGGCCCGCCCATCGGTTCGGAATCGATCCAGCGGTTGCTGAAGGAACGATTTCCGTTGATGAAGCGGGCGTGATTGAGGCAGTAGGCAGTAGGCAGTAGGCAGTAGAAATATTCTCCGCTTTGAGCCTGGAAGGCGACAACTATTGGCTATTGGCTATTGGCTATTGGCTATACCCTGCCCCCTGCCCGCCGGATCAGCGATTGATGAAATCCAGTTTCTCCATCGCGGCGGCCCGAAGCGGTCGCAGCGCGCCTATGACGGGCAATATTCGGTTGCAGATCATCTCCAGGATACGCCTTTGAGCGCTTCTATGACTGCGCGAACGCAGGGGACGTCCTTGATCTCCGTGTGCACGACCAACCATGCCTCCCTCGCCAGAGCGTGCCCGCTCTCGACACGCCGGAGATCACCAGGTTCAAAGACCGCGAAATTGGGTAGCATCACTATACCGCCGCCAAGCCTCGCGGCCGCGGCCTGAAATTCCAGTACGGATGACCTCACGGCAATCGGACGGCCAGCGGCCAGCTCAACGAGACGCACCTGCTGTGGCGAGGCATTCATTGCCTCGTCATAGCCGATAAAGGTCCATTCGGGCGGCGAAACGGTTTCCAGGTAAGCTTTTGACGCGTAGAGGTCGAAGGTGATCTCGCCGATCTTGATAATGGAATAGTCGCCGTCTTCTGGCCGCGACAGCCGCACCGCGATATCCGCCTCTCGCCGGTTCAAGGACGCGAGGCGCTTTTCTCCAACAAGTGTGATCTGGATGCCTGGATAAGCTCGCCGGAGAGCCACGATCGGCTCCGCCAGAAGCACACTTGAAAGAGCAGGAGGAGCGCTGATTCTTACGTGGCCGCGGAGCTCCGTCGCGCTGCTGCGACCGAGCTGCTCGATGGCAGCGGTTTGGGTCGATATGAGAGCCGCGTGCTTGGCAACCTGTTCCCCGTCCTCAGTGAGAATGACGCGCCGGCCGCGGCGATCGACAAGCTTGCGTCCCAGCCTGGCTTCAAGAGACGAAACGCGCCTGCTGACCGTAGCGTGTTCGACCCCAAGCTGCCTTGCTGCGCCGAGGAAGGTTCCTGACTGCGCGAGCGCCAGGAAATACCGCAAGTCGTCCCAGTCAATTTGTGTGAATTCTTTCCCATTCATTGGGAGACAATAGGGAATTTTCCAACATCTCGCCACATGCCAGTTTATGCGCATCAAGGAGATAAAACGATGGTCGACCAAATCGTATTGCTGAGCTCACCCGGCGAAACCGCCCAATTCCAGATACAGGAACAGCGTTCCGATCCACCCGCTGCAGGCGAGATCAAAATCCGCCACCACGCCATCGGCACAAATTTCCTCGACGTCTATCACAGGAAGGGGATCTATCCGTTGACTTCCTATCCCGCGGTGATCGGTGCAGAGGGCGCCGGTGTTGTCGAAGCTGTCGGTCCCGGCGTCGACAACTTCAAGATAGGGGAGCGTGTCGCATACGCGGGACCGCCAGTCGGAGCCTACTGCTCGACCCGCAATATCGCAGCCGAAAGGATCATAAAGCTTCCGGACACGGTTTCGGCGAAAATGGCCGCAAGTTCGCTGCTCAAAGGTATGACGGCCTACATGCTGTTGAAGAAGACCTTCGATGTTCGTGACGGACATAGCGTTCTGATCCATGCGGCTGCCGGGGGACTTGGAAGCATCCTTGTTCGCTGGGCCAAATCGATCAATGCCACGGTGATCGGCACCGTGAGTACACCTGAAAAAGCGGCGCTCGCAGAGTCCTATGGAGCCGATCACCTGGTGGTTGGACGAGAGGCCGATATCGTCGCAGAGGTCAAGCGACTGACGGACGGACGCGGTGTCGACGTCGCCTATGACGGGATCGGCGGCGACATGCTGGTTAAAAGCCTGCGCTCCGTTCGAGCTTTCGGTATGGCTGTCACCATTGGTCAGGCCGCCGGCCCGGTTCCGCCAGTTCCGGTTGAGGAGCTTCGGCCGGGCAAGGCGCTCTCCCATCCGAGCATCATGGCTTGGTGCGCTGATGCCGGACGATATCGCGAGGCAGCTCAGGCGGCAATCCGGGCGATGGAAAAGGGGATCGTTTCCGAAATCGGCGCAGAATACAGCCTCGCAGATGTTGCAAAGGCTCACGAAGAAATGGAGTCAGGACGGTCGGCCGGCAGCATCCTGCTCATACCTCGGTAAGCCGAAGCCCAGTTCGCAGACAATGTGAAAATTTCTGCCTTTCGCCCAAGCAACCGCCGGCAGCACCTTCAAGCAGCTGGCGGCATCGACAATCGGGTCTTCCCCGGCCTCGCCCAACAATCACCCCTTCCTACCCCGCATACCCTGCCCCCGCCCGCCTGATCAGGCGGTTGATGAAATCCAGTTTATCCACCACCGGCGGCGACAGCACGAACGGGTAGCTGTCGGGCTGTCCCATGCTGCGCTGGAGGCTGTTCAGCGCCACGCTGAGGGGCACCCAGGCATCGATCACCGTCTGCGCATCTACGGCCCGATAGGGATCGAAATCGACTTCCGCGGCCATCTCCTCGTGGCGGCGCGGTTCGGTCGACAGGCCGAACGAGCGGGCGGTTTCCAGCGTATCGACGATGTGGAAGAAATGCGCCCAGCATTCGGCGAAATCCTCGGCCGGATGGGCGCTGGCATAGGTGCTGATGAAACTCGTCTGCCATCCGGGCGGAGGTCCCTGCTCATAGTTGCGCTTCAGCGCCGCGGCATAATCCTGCCGTTCGTCGCCGAACAGCGCCCTTGCCGCATTAAGCGTCTGATCATCGCGCACCAGCTGGGCCCAGTAGAAATGGCCGATCTCGTGGCGGAAATGGCCGAGCAGGGTTCTGTAAGGCTCGTTCATCAAGACCCGTACACTTTCGCGGGTCGCATCGTTTGCCTCGGCCGCCCGCAGGCTGATCAGGCCATCCTCATGGCCGGTCACGGCCGCCACGAGATTGCCGTAGATATCGACTTCGTCGGCAAGGAAATCGAAGACGAGCCCGGCTTGCGGATCGGCCTCCCGGCCGGGGCGCGGCAGGTTCCAGCGCAACAGCGAATAGAACAGGTGACGCTGTGCCTGGCCGATCTTCTGCCAGCGCAAGAGGCCTTCCGGATTGTCCGTTACCGGGACGATGCGATTGTAGCGGCAGGCCTGGCAATAGACGTGATCGTCATTGCTTAAGATCAGCCAGTTGCAGATGTCGTGCGCCGCATTGGCGCAGAAACGGACATCGGCCTCCTTGCGTGACGATGCCTGAAAGAGGTTATCGCCCGCCGGTCTCAGCGCCTGCATGGCCATCGCCTCCGGCAGAAATCCCAATCGCGAGCCGCAATTGATGCAGACGCGATTGTCGAAATGAACGGGGTTTCCGCAATTGCCGCATTCGTACAGTCTCATTGTATTATATAGCCCGCCTGATGATGGTGTGACGACCGCCTTTGAGTATGCCGGCCGCCGCCTAGGATTGCAGCATCGTACCCGCAGAGAAATGCCCGCCGGCGCGAAGCACAGCGGGCATCGGCGCTGAAACCTTCCATCCAGTTGAACCCGTCAGGACAGTCGATTCGCGCACTTTGAAGCCACCGGTTTATCTTTGCGAGATCACCGGCGGCAAACCGATTACATGCGATCAACGGTGCCCTTGACGGCGTCCTTGGCCTTGCCGATGGCGGTCTGGACCTTACCCTTGACTTCCTGGCCCTTGCCTTTCGCCTGCAGCTTGCTGCTGCCGGTTACCTTGCCTGCAGCCTGCTTGACCTTGCCTGCGGCCTGATTGGCGGCGCCGGAAATCTTGTCGGAAGTGCTACCCATGATCAGTCTCCCTGAGAGGTTGAGGACATGAATGGAGCGTCCTGCCCTCGCGACGGGAAAACGGCGAGCGGCTCAAATTGTTCCGGCACAACATCAGAAAGACGGAAAATAGATTTGGTTATGCGTGACCGGCGTCGACCGAGAGCATGGCGGGGGCGACCCCCATCAGCGCCAGCGCCCGGTCGTATTTGTCGCCAAGGTCGCGGTCGAAGATGAGCTCCTCGCTCGCCGGGCAATTGAGCCAGCCATTGTTGGCAATCTCGTTTTCGAGCTGGCCCGCACCCCACCCGGCATAACCGAGCATCATCATCGCCTTGGCTGGCCCCTCGCCGCGCGAGATGGCCCGGACGATGTCCAGCGTTGCCGTCAGGCAGATGTCGTCGTTGACGGGAATGCTGGATTCGCTCAGGTAATCGTCCGAATGAAGGACGAAGCCGCGCCCGGTTTCAACCGGACCGCCGGTCTGGATCTGGAAATCGCGGGTGACGCCGGGCAATCGGATCGCCTGCGCCTGATCGATGATGTGCAGATGCAGAAGAACGTCCGGAAAGGTCAGTTGCTGCGGCCGGTTGAGCACGAAGCCCATGGCGCCGTCTTCCGAATGGGCGCAGACGAAGATGACCGTGCGGGCAAAATTGCTGTCGAACATCCCAGGCATGGCGATCAGGAACTGACCGTCCAACACGCCGCGCTCGCGTTTTTTCTGGAACGTCGCCATCATGGTCTTAGCCTATCAACTCGGGTTCAAATGAAAAGCGCTTCCATCCTGGTCATTTGTTCTGACGATTTTCATCAGCCTGAGATCGTATCGACTTCAAGAGAAAATGATCGCGAGGTGAAAGCAGGCACCTTCCAACCATGCCCCAAAACCGATAAGCCTCAGCATCATGAAACATTATCGCCTCCTAGAGAATGTGACTCATTTGGCTGCGCTGGCAACCCTTTCGGCGTATTTTTTTGCAACATCTGCCGCAAATGCCGCGCAGAGCCATTGGGTGCAATCGGAGGGAGGCGATGTCCGCATCGTCGCCGACAGGCCGGAACCGGACGGCACGATCCCGGCCATTCTCGACATACGGCTGAAGCCCGGCTGGAAGACCTATTGGCTCGAACCGGGCTCAAGCGGCATCTCGCCGCAGGTCACCATCGATCCAGAAGACGGCATCGCCTTTTCCGGACTGCGCTTTCCCGCACCGAAGGCCTTTCACGACGGTATTGCAAGCTACACCGGCTACGACCATTCGGTGGCCTTCCCGCTTTCGCTGAAGCGGGAAAAGACCGGAGACCTCCTGCTGAAGGCCTCGGTTTTCCTCGGCATCTGCAAGGATATCTGCATTCCGGTTCAGGCCGATCTCAGCCTTTCGCTGCCGGAGAGCCTTGCTGGAAATCCGCTTGACCGGGCCCGGATCGACGACGCCGTTGCAGCACTGCCGATGGAACCGTCCGACACGTTCAAAGTGACGGCTGCCTCGTTTGATGCCGCAGGGAAACGCCTGCATGTGTCGCTGGTGACGCCTGAAGCGGTCGCGCCTGCCGAACTCTTCCTTGCCGGCCCGCCCGGCTACAGCTTCGGCAAGCCGGAAATGGTCACGTCCGAAAACGGTAAGGTCACGGCGGAGATACCCGTGCGCATTCCGGCAAAAGGTGGTGCATTGAAAAGCGGATCGGTCGTGCTGGTTGCTCGCTCCGGCGGCCTCAGCATGCAAACCCCGCTTGCCTTTGACTGAACCAAATCTATATTCCCATGGGGCCATCGTGCTCCAGCCTTCCCGAATGACCTCAAGGAGTAAGACCGTGACCATTTCCGTCGGAGACAAGCTGCCCGCCGCCACGTTTAAGGAAAAGACCGCCGACGGCCCGGTCGAAATCACCACCGAGCAACTGTTTGCCGGCAAGAGGGTCGTGCTGTTTGCCGTTCCCGGCGCCTTCACCCCGACCTGCTCGCTCAACCACCTGCCGGGTTACCTTGAGAACCGCGACGCGATCCTTGCGCGCGGCATCGACGACATTGCCGTCGTCGCCGTCAATGACCTGCATGTGATGGGCGCCTGGGCGACCGCATCCGGCGGCATGGGCAAGATCCACTTCCTCTCCGACTGGAACGCGGCCTTCACCAAGGCGCTGGGCATGGATATCGACCTCTCCGCCGGCACGCTCGGCCTGCGCTCGAAGCGTTATTCGATGCTGGTCGAAGACGGCGTGGTGAAGACGCTCAACGTCGAGGAAAGCCCCGGCCAGGCGACGGTTTCGGCTGCAGCCGCGATGCTCGAACAGATCTGAGCTACGATCCAGACGCCAGATGCTTATTGGAAAGCTCGCATGCTGGAAACGCATGCGAGCTTTCGTGCCTGCCGCCAATCGACGCCTATTGCACGCGCCGCTCGACCAGCTTTGCAAGCTGTCCGATGACCGTGCCCCAGCCATCGTAGAAGCCCATTTCCTCATGCATGTTGCGGTCGGCATTGCTCTTGTGCATCACATGGGCGGCGTAGTCTGTCCCATCTGGATGATCCTGCAGCGTGATGATCGCCGTCATGAAGGGCTGTTCGGCCGGCCGCCACCCGCCGACCAGCGCATTGGTGAAGACGATCCGCTCGCCATCCTCGACGGCAAGGAAGCAACCGCTCAGATGCGGCTGGAAATCACCGCCGTTTTCGCTGATCTGCGTGACGAATGCGCCGCCGGGGCGCAGCTCCATCTCGGTGACCTTGCATCTGGCCGGTTCAGGGATCCACCATTGTTCGAAGCTCGACGGATCGGTCCAGGCGTTCCAGACGAGCGATCGCGGCGCCCTGATCAGCCGTGAAATCGTCAGGTCGAGTTCCGGATTGATTGATCTGCTCATGTTGAACCTCCTTTTGTCTGCGCTCTGATTGTCTGCGCTTTGGCGACAAACTGCTCGAGCCTGTCGGTCCGGCCTTCCCAGAGCGCCCGCTGTGTGGACAGCCAAGCCTCGACGGCGGCAAACTGCTTTTTCTCGATGGCGCAGGTCCGGACGCGGCCTTCCTTGCGGGTCTGGATCAACCCGTTGCCTTCGAGAAAGTGGATGTGCTTCATAAACGACGGCAGGGCCATGTCGAAAGGTTTGGCCAGGTCGCTGATGCTGGCCGGCCCTTGGCCCAATCGCGCCAAAACGGCCCGGCGAGTGGGATCGGCAAGCGCCTGGAAGACGCCGTCGAGCTGTTGCGAATACTGATCCATAAGGCTAACTATCACGATAAGACACTTAGCGCAAGAGCTAAGTGTTTGTGTCGCACCGGTTCCGGCACGAACCGGCTGGTTTCCAGTTCCCGAATCCTGCAAGCATTGCGCTTGTCGCCACGCAAGCAGAGGTCCCATGAAACAGACTATCGCCCTGATCGCGCTCGTCGTTCGTGACTATGACGAAGCGATCGATTTCTATGTCACCAAGCTGGGTTTCGTGCTGGTCGAGGATACCTACCAGCCGGAACAGGACAAGCGCTGGGTCGTCGTCAGGCCGCCCGGAGAGGCAAGCACATCCCTGCTTTTGGCGCGGGCTTCCTCGCAGCGTCAGGAAACCTTCATCGGCAACCAGGCCGGCGGCCGGGTTTTCCTGTTCCTGCAGACCGACGATTTCTGGCGCGATCATGCGAAGATGGTCAAGACCGGCATCCGGTTTACCCGCGAGCCGAAGGAGGCCCCCTACGGCATCGTCGCCGTGTTCGAGGACCTCTACGGGAACCTGTGGGATCTGGTGCAGTTCACGGACGGCCGTTAGAGCGCTTCATCTTGAACGGCTCCATGCCCTTGCGGGCCAGTTCGTCGGCGCGTTCGTTTTCCGGATGGCCGGCATGGCCCTTGACCCAGTGCCAGGTGACCTTGTGGCTCTGGTTGGCGGCATCGAGCGCCTGCCAGAGTTCGCCGTTCTTCACCGGCTTCTTGTCGGCGGTCTTCCAGCCGTTCTTCTTCCAGCCATGGATCCACTTGCCGATGCCGTCCATGACGTATTTCGAATCGGTGTAGAGATCGACCTCGCACTGGGTTTTCAGGCTGGAGAGCGCGGTGATTGCCGCCAGCAGTTCCATGCGGTTGTTGGTGGTTTCCGCTTCGCCGCCGCACAGGTCCTTCTCGGTCTCGCCATAGCGCAGCACGGCGCCCCAGCCGCCCGGACCGGGATTTCCGGAGCAGGCTCCATCGGTGAAGATATCGACATGTTTCATGCGGGCATTGTCTCGTGGGTCAGGCCGTATTCGGCAGCAGTTGCGACGGAGCGATGGAATTGCAGCTTCTTCAGATATTCGAGCGGGTCTTTCTTGACCACCAATGCGCCGGCCGGCGTCATCAGCCAGTCGTAGAGCCGCGTCAGGAAGAACCGCAGGGCGGAGCCGCGGGCAAGCAGCGGCAGCGCTTCAATCTCGCCTTTGGTCAGCGGCCGCACGCTCTGGTAGCCCGACAGCAGCGCCATGCCCTTGGTGATGTTGAAGGCACCGTCCTTTTCGAAGCACCAGGCGTTCAGGCAGACGGAGACGTCATAGGCGAGCAGGTCGTTGCAGGCGAAATAGAAATCGATCAGCCCGGACAGCTCGTCGCCGAGGAAGAAGACGTTGTCGGGAAAGAGATCGGCATGGATAACGCCTTCCGGCAGGTCTTTCGGCCAGTTGGCTTCGAGGAAATCCAGCTCGCTGGCGATCTCGGTCGCAAGTCCCGGCTGCACCTCGTCGGCGCGATCGCGCGAATTGTTCCAGAGCGGCCGCCAGCCGCCGACGGACAGCGCATTGGGGCGGCGGATCTCAAAACCTTCGCCTGCCACATGCATGGCCGCGAGCGCCTTGCCGACTTCGCGACAATGGCTGGCATCGGGCTTGCGCAGCCACATGCCTTCAAGGAACGAAATAACGGCGGCCGGACGGCCGGACAGATGGCCGAGCAGTTCGCCATCGGCACGCGGCAACGGCAGCGGACAGGAAAGCCCCTTATCCGCGAGGTGGTGCATCAACCCCAGAAAGAACGGCAGGTCGCTCTGGTCCACGCGCTTTTCGTAAAGCGTCAGGATGTAGGAGCCCTTGGTGGTGTGCAGCAGGAAGTTGGTGTTCTCGACGCCTTCGGCGATGCCCTTGTAGGACGTCAGCGCGCCGACGTCATAGGCGGTCAGAAAACGGGCGAGATCGTCTTCGGTGATGTCGGTGTAAACTGCCAAGGTCTGATCTCGTGGTTTGAGCGGAGGCGGTGCCGGATAGTTCTGAGTTTGAGGAGGCTTCCCCCCTCTGTCACTATCGTGACATCTCCCCCTCAAGGGGGGAGATTATTCTTTTTGCCTACCGCCTTTCCGGTAAGGCGGGCAAAAAAACAAAGGCTAATCTCCCCCCTTGAGGGGGAGATGTCCCGGAGGGACAGAGGGGGTGAGGCTTGGAAGATCGAAAACAACGATCCCGTGCTACCATTATTCCCCATTCACGAACGCCATGTCCTGGGCCGTCAGCGGTACGTGGCGAAGCTCGCGGTTGACGAGGAAGTTCTCGGTTTCCTCGACCGTATCGGCAAGCTCCACCGAGGCATCGTAGCGTTCGCGAAAAGCCTCGATGATCTCGTTGACGATGACTTCGGGCGCCGAGGCCCCCGCCGACAGGCCGACTGTAGAGACATCGCCGAAATCATCCCAGTCGATTTCCGACGCGCGCTGGACAAGCACCGATTTTTTCGCACCGGCCCTGAGCGCCACCTCGACCAGACGCTTGGAGTTCGACGAGTTCGGCGCGCCGACGATGATGAAATGATCGCAGCCGGTCGCGGCCTGTTTCACGGCTTCCTGACGGTTCGTCGTCGCGTAGCAGATCGAATCGGCGGCAGGTGCCGTCAGGTTCGGAAAACGCTCGTGCAGCCGCTTGATGACGCCGGCGGTGTCGTCGACCGACAGCGTCGTCTGGGTGACGAAGCCGAGATTGTCGGCGTCCGGCGGCACATAGGTTTCGGCGTCCTCGACCGTCTCCACCAGCGACACGGCACCTTCGGGCAGTTGCCCCATCGTTCCGATCACTTCCGGGTGCCCGGCATGGCCGATCAGCACCACATGGCGGCCGAGCTTCTGGTGGCGCATGGCCTGCTTGTGGACCTTGGAAACCAGCGGGCATGTGGCGTCGAGGTAAAAGAGGTTCCGTTCCGTGGCGTCGGCCGGCACCGACTTCGGCACGCCATGAGCGGAGAAAACCACCGGCTGCTTGCGGTGCTCCGGCGGGATTTCGTCGAGCTCCTCGACGAAGATCGCGCCCTTGGCCTCAAGCCCCTCGACGACATAACGGTTGTGCACGATCTCGTGGCGGACATAGACCGGTGCGCCATATTCCTTCAGCGCCAGAACGACGATCTGGATCGCCCGGTCGACGCCGGCGCAAAAGCCGCGCGGACCGCAAAGGCGCAAGGTGATCGGTGTCTTTGCCGGAAAAGAAGTCATCTATCAAAATGCCAGTAGGGTGAACATAAGGCCGAGAATTGCCGGTCCGCCCTGCACCAGCAGGATGCGCGGCTTGACCGACCATGCGCCATATATAGCGGCAACGATCACGCACACAAGGAAGAACAGCTTCAACTGGAGCGCAAATTCCGGCGGAGACGCGATGAGCGACCAGACGAGCCCGGCGGCGAGAAAGCCGTTATAGAGCCCCTGATTGGCCGCCAGAACCCTGGTCGCCTCGGCCTGTTCCGGCGTCATGCGGAATACTTTTCGCCCTTGGGGGCCCGTCCACAGAAACATTTCGAGCACGAGAAAACCGATATGCATCAGCGCCGTCAGGGCGATCAGGATATGTGCAAGAATGGCCATTCGATTTCCTCCGGCAGCGATAGCGCGTCGACCTTAAGTCTTGCGCCGGAAGATGAAAATCCCGCTGATGACGACCAGTGCTGCGGCCAGGCCGTACCAGGTCAGCGCATATTGCAGATGGCTGTTGGGCAGGTCGAATTGGGTGACGCCGCCGATCGGCATGCCGCCGGGATTGGGCGTCGCATCGGCATCGATGAAGAAGGGCACGACCTTTGCCGGATCGAGCCCGGCACTTAAGGCCATGACATCGAGATCCTTCCAGTAGAAGATGTTCTTGGCGACATCATTGTCCGGCACGGCCCAGGACGGCTTTTCCGTCAGCTTGGCGCGGGCAAGCCCGGTGACGGTCTGTTCGCCGGTCAGCTGGCCCTGCTTGCGCATTTCCGGCTCCTTGCGCTCGAAGGAGACGAAACCGCGATTGACGAGGACGGCCTGGCCATCGGCCAGCTCAAGCGGCGTATAGACGTAATAGCCGGTGCGGCCTTCGTAAGTTGCGAAGAAATGCCGTTCCTTGCTGTTGATATAGGTGCCGGTGACGCGCACCGTGCGGTAGTCGACATCCCCCCCGGTCCTGGCCAGCGCCTCGATCGCCGCCAGATCGGCCGGCGGTGCTGCGCGGCGTTCCGCGATTGCCGCCAGAAGCCCTTCTTTCCAGGCGAGCCGCTGCATCTGCCATGTTCCGAGCGACAACAGGACCGCAAGCGCAATCAGGACCAGCACGATGCCGGCGATACGGCCGGTGAGCCGGCCGCTCGTCTTTCCGGACACGGCATCAACCACGGTCGATCTCGCCCTGGCGTGCATTGTTGCGGAACTGCAGGTTGATCAGGACGCCCTTGAGCATGCGCATGAGGGCAAGGCTGAAGACGGTGGCGAGCGGTATCCACAGCAGGAAATGCACCCAGAGCGGCGGATTGATATTGACCTCCATCCACAGCGCTGCCCCAACGACGATGAAGCCGACGATCAGGATAACGAAGACGACCGGCCCGTCACCGGCGTCGGCGAAGCCATAATCGAGGCCGCAGCTGGCACAGGCCGGCCTCATCTTGAGGAAGCCGTCAAACAGCTTGCCCTCACCGCATCGCGGGCACAGCCCCCTGAGCCCGGCCTTGACCGGATCGACCGGCGGAAAATGTGCGCTGTCTTCGTGCATTGTCGTCTTGCGTCCTTGTTTGCGCTCTACGTCCCATAACGCATTCGTCGCACGAGCGATATATCGGCCGCCGCGACCTTTCCGCTCGTACAACCGTCCAAAATAGTATCGCGGCAAAGAAAAAGGCGGATGCCGTAGCACCCGCCTTTTCAATATCGCGACCCGTAGCCCGATCAGCCGTGGGCGAGCGGGGCGCCCCAGCCGCCCCAGACGTAGATCGAGAAGAACAGGAAGAGCCAGACAACGTCAACGAAGTGCCAGTACCAGGCAGCAGCTTCGAAGCCGAAATGCTGCCTGGGCGTAAAGTCACCTTTCACGGCGCGCAGCAGGCAGATGAGCAGGAAGATCGTGCCGACCAGAACGTGGAAGCCGTGGAAGCCGGTCGCCATGAAGAAGGTGGCGCCGTAGATCGAATCCTTGAAGGCGAACGGTGCGTGGGCGTATTCGTAGGCTTGAACGCCCGAGAACAGGATGCCGAGCAAAACGGTCAGCGTCAGGCCGTTGACGAGGCCCTTGCGGTCGCCGTGCAGCAGCGCGTGGTGCGCCCAGGTAACGGTCGTACCGGAAAGCAGCAGAATGACGGTGTTGTAAAGCGGCAGGTGCCAGGGATCGAGAACCTCGATGCCCTTCGGCGGCCAGACACCGCCGGTGAACGCGGTGCGGGTAGCCTGGATGGCTTCGCCCGGGAACAGGCTGGCATCGAAATAGGCCCAGAACCAGGCGACGAAGAACATCACTTCGGAAGCGATGAACATGATCATGCCATAGCGCAGGTGCAGCGACACGACGCGGGTGTGGTGGCCCTCATGCGCTTCCCTGATCGTGTCAGACCACCAGCCGAACATCGTGTAGAGAACGACGGCAAGACCGATGAAGAAGAACCACGGGTGCGCCCAGTCGACACCGAACAGCTGCAACGAGCCGCCCGACAGGTATCGCATGTAGCCGACGCCGCCGAAGGCCATGACGAAGGCGCCGATCGAGGCGATCAGCGGCCAAGGGCTCGGATCGATGATGTGGTAGTCGTGGTTTTTCTGGTGCGCATCGGCCATGTGGACTATCCCCGATAAGTCTTTCTCATGTCGTCATTTCCGGCTTAGCCGAAAACGGTGATCTGTCAAAGTTTGTTGTCAGTTTCGCCAGGCTTTACCGTCAGCGCCGCGATCGGCTTTGATGGCTGGCGGGCGTAGAACGTGTAGGAGAGCGTCAACGTGTTGATGCCCTTGGTCTCAACCGCGTTGACGATTTCCGGATCGACGAAAAACACCACCGGCATCTTCATCTCTTCACCCGGCTGCAGCGTCGTTTCGGTAAAGCAGAAGCACTGAACCTTGTTGAAATAGGCACCGGCGACCATTGGCGTGACGTTGAACACCGCCTGCCCGGTCGTCGGCTTCTTCGAGAGGTTCTTTGCTTCGAACTCGATCTGTACGGTTTCGCCGATCTTCAGCTCGATCTCGCGCTGCACCGGCTTGAAATCCCAAGGCAGGTCGGATGCGGTGTTTGCATCGAACGTCACCTTGATTGTCTTGTCGAGGATGACGTCGGAGGCCTGCTCGACGCGCTTGGTCGTGCCATTATAGCCGGTCACCTTGCAGAACATGTCGTAGAGCGGCACGGCAGCATAGGCCATGCCGGTCATGCCGACGACGAAAGCGAGACAGGACATGACGATGACGCCGTTTGCCCGGTCCTTCTTCTGCTGTGGCTGCTCTGGCTTGTTCATCGCTGTCATGGCCGAGTGATCCTACTGAACCATGCCGTTGCTGAACTTGATCAGCGTCACGATGTAGAAAATGGCAACGAGGCCGAAGAGGACGACGCCAAGCGCGATGTTGCGGCCGCGGCGCGATTTCTTCTGGGCGTCCGTGAGTGTCACGAGTTCCATCAGGCAACCTTTCCGGCAGTAAGCCACAGCGTGGCAATCAGGTGATCGACCATCAGCGCGGAGAAGATCGCGAAGAGGTAGAGGATCGAAAATGCAAAGAGTTTCTTGGCCGGCACCATCTTCTCGTCACCCTCCGGCATGCGGTGCACGCCGATCGAGTACCAGATGAAACCAAGGCCGAGGGCGGCGGCGAACGCACCGTAGACTAAACTGGAAAAGCCGAGTGCGGCCGGCACGACGCCGATGATCGCGGTCAGCACCGCATAGATGACGATCTGCGTCTTGGTGGTCGCCTCGCCGCTGACATTCGGCAGCATCGGCACGCCGACGGCGCCGTAATCGCGCATCTTGAACAGCGCCAGCGCCCAGAAATGGGCCGGCGTCCACAGGAAGGTGATGAGGAAGAGCACGATGCTCTCGATGGCGATGCCGTTGGTCACGCAGGCCCAGCCGATCATCGGCGGGAAAGCGCCGGCGGCTCCGCCGATAACGATGTTCTGCGGCGTCGAGCGCTTCAGCCACATCGTGTAGATCACCACATAGAAGAAAATCGTGAAGGCGAGCAGCCCGGCCGACAGCCAGTTGACGACGATACCGAGGATGCAGACCGAGAAGGCCGACAGCGTCAGGCCGAAGGACAGCGCTTCGCGCGGCAGGATCTTGCCAGCCGGGATCGGCCGCTTTGCGGTGCGGGTCATCACCGCGTCGATATCGGCGTCGTACCACATGTTGAGGGCACCGGAGGCGCCGGCGCCCACGGCGATACAGAGGATCGCAATGAAACCGATGAACGGATTGATGTGGCCCGGCGCCATGACCATGCCGGCCAGCGCCGTAAACACCACCAGCGACATGACGCGCGGCTTCAGCAGCTCGAAGAAATCGCGCGCAGAGGCTTCAGAAAGACGAGCGCCGCCTTCCGTGCCGATTGCTTCGTGATTGTCGATAACCCGCATGTTCGTTCCGTTTCTATTGTCCGAGAGAGCAGGCCTCATTGCCTCCCCTCTCCTCCGTCATCCTCGGGCCTGACCCGGGGATCCATCCCCACGCATGCCGGAGGGAATGGCATGGATCCTCGGGTCAGGCCCGAGGATGACGGAGGGTGGGTTGTCGGGTTTGCCCCAACGCACCATCGAACTCCGCCGGCATTTGCCTGTTCTGCAAGTCGAGGAGCCGCCGTTTCCGGCGGCTTCGGATTTGAGAGCGGCGCTTACTTGATGCGCGGCAGCTGTTCCCACTGGTGGAACGGCGGCGGCGAAGTCAGCTGCCATTCCAGGGTGTTTGCACCCTGGCCCCAGGGGTTGTCACCGGCAACACGCTTCTTGGCAAAAGCCTCAAAGACGCAGAACAGGAAGATCAGGACGCCGAAGGCCGAGATGTACGAACCATAGGACGATACAGCATTCCAGCCGGCATAGGCATCCGGATAGTCGATGTAACGGCGCGGCATGCCGGCCAGACCGAGGAAATGCTGCGGGAAGAACACCAGGTTCACACCGATGAACATCACCCAGAAGTGCAGCTTGCCGAGGAATTCCGAATACATGTAGCCGGTCATCTTCGGGAACCAGTAGTACCAGCCGGCAAAGATCGCGAACACGGCGCCGAGCGACAGAACGTAGTGGAAGTGGGCAACCACGTAGTAGGTGTCGTGCAGCGAGCGGTCGAGACCGGCATTGGCGAGCTGAACGCCCGTGACGCCGCCGACGGTGAACAGGAAGATGAAGCCGATCGCCCAGACCATCGGCGTGGTGAAGCGGATCGAACCGCCCCACATCGTCGCGATCCAGGAGAAGATCTTCACGCCGGTCGGAACCGCGATGACCATCGTCGCGAAGACGAAGTAGCGCTGCGTGTCGAGCGACATGCCGACCGTATACATATGGTGCGCCCAGACGATGAAGCCGACGGCGCCGATTGCGACCATGGCGTAGGCCATGCCGAGGTAGCCGAAGATCGGCTTCTTCGAGAAGGTCGAGACGATGTGGCTGACGATGCCGAAACCGGGCAGGATCAGGATGTACACTTCCGGGTGGCCGAAGAACCAGAACAGGTGCTGGAACAGGATCGGGTCGCCGCCGCCTTCAGGCGCGAAGAAGGACGTGCCGAAGTTGCGGTCGGTGAGCAGCATGGTGATGCCGCCTGCCAGAACCGGCAGCGACAGAAGCAAA
The DNA here is from genome assembly GCF_025847205.1 of Pararhizobium sp. YC-54. Lineage (GTDB taxonomy): Bacteria > Pseudomonadota > Alphaproteobacteria > Rhizobiales > Rhizobiaceae > Pararhizobium. Next base: position 83,439 of record NZ_JAOYTH010000011.1, read on the forward strand.
AGGAAGGCGGTGATCAGAACCGACCAGGCAAACAGCGGCATCTTGTGCAGCGTCATGCCCGGAGCGCGCATGTTGAGAATGGTGGTGATGAAGTTGATCGCACCGAGGATCGACGAGGCGCCGGCAATGTGCAGGCCAAGGATCACGAGGTCCATGGAGGGCCCCGGTGTTCCGGCCGTCGATAGAGGCGGATAGACCGTCCAGCCCCCGCCAGAGCCATACCCGCCGGCCGGGCCTTCGACGAACATCGAAAGCAGCACGAGAAGGAAGGCCGGAATGATCAACCAGAAGGAGATGTTGTTCATGCGCGGGAACGCCATGTCAGGCGCACCGATCATGATCGGCACCATCCAGTTGGCGAAACCGCCGATCAGCGCCGGCATGACCATGAAGAAGATCATGATCAGCGCATGCGCGGTCGTGAAGACGTTGAACATCTGCTTGCCGCCGTCGATGGCAGCGTCGCCTTCGAAGCCATAGACCATGGAAGCCAGACCGTGGAAGATCTGGATACCCGGCTCCTGCAGCTCGGCGCGCATGAAGACCGACAGCGTGCCGCCGACGATACCCGCGAAGATCGCGAAGATCAGGTACAGCGTGCCGATGTCCTTGTGGTTGGTCGAGAGGAACCAGCGCTGGAAAAAGGTCAGCGGCTTGTGGGCGTGGTCATGGTCGTGCCCGTGATCGTGGGCGTGATCATGAAGGTGATCGTGTTGCGCGGTTGTTCCGGCCATTGGGTCGAGCTCCCCTTCGAATTCTGTAGGGCGAATTACTGTGCGGCGTTTTCAGCGACGTCTACGGTCTTTGCCGCGCCGTCGATGGAAGCCATGAGTGCCTTGTTCGCTTCACCCACATTGGTGGCGGCGGCAGCAAGCCAAGTCTTGTACTTGTCTTCGCTGACGACACGGATGGCGATCGGCATATAGGCATGGTCCTTGCCGCAGAGCTCGGAACACTGGCCGTAGTAGAGACCTTCGCGATCGGCCTTGAACCAGGTTTCGTTGAGGCGGCCCGGAACGGCATCGATCTTCACGCCGAAGGCCGGCATGGCGAAGGCGTGGATCACGTCGGCTGCGGTCACAAGAACGCGGACCGTCTTGCCGACGGGGACGACAACTTCGTTGTCGACGGCGAGAAGACGCGGATATTCGTGCTTGTCTTCCTTGCCGAGCGACGCGCGGTCCTCTTCCTTCATCATCAGGCTGTCGAAGGAGAGCGGGCTTTCGCCGACTTCATATTCATAGGACCAGTACCACTGGTTGCCGGTTGCCTTCAGCGTCAGGTCCGGATTTTCCGGCGGCGTCAGCTGCGCGGTCAGGAGCTGGAAGGACGGGATCGCCAGGAAAAGCAGGACAATCACCGGACCCAGCGTCCAGACGATCTCGATTGCCGTGTTATGGCTGGTCTTGGACGGGACCGGATTGACCTTCTCGCGGAAGCGGATGACGATCCAGATCAGAAGCGCCAGGACGAAAAGCGTGATCGGAATGATGAACCAGAGCGTATAATGCTCGAACCATGTGGTTTCTTCCATGATCCCGGTTGCTGCCGTCTGAAAGTTGGTCTGCCATGCGACCGGCTTGTCAGCCAAAGCATTCGAAGCAAAAAGCAGACAGGCAATCGATGCCAAAACTGCAGAAGCCTTGTTTTTCACTATAGTGTCTCCCTGGGCGCTTGATCAGGATCAAACCGTAACGCAGAATCCTTAGCCATACTGAAGTGCTTCAAACCACAGTTTGATGAACGCCGCAACATCTGTCCCTTCAAGCCCATGCGGCATTTTTGCGCAAACGACGCTTTTCACACAGGCTGTGAAAGCGATGCCGGCCTTGCGGATACCGGCAGCGGTGACAAGGCAGCGCAGGCGGTATCGGGACTTTCACGTCAATCTCTCGGCCCCTATACCATATATAAGGACGACCGGCACTGCATCGGCGGCTTCTGATGGCGCGGTTTGGGGCCGGTATAGCATTTTAGGCCCGCGCAGGAGCCCCATTTCCGCCACACCGGGCTGGAATGTACCCACGCGGGGCTTTTCATTTGCGGCTACGCGCTTCAAGAATAGCCAGACTGATTCTTATGTTTGAGGTTTACATGGGCCTGCCCCTCCTTTCCCGGCTGCCGATCGCGGCGTTCGGACTTGCTGCCGCTCTTTTTTCCTATACGGCAGCGGCCCAGCAGCCCGGAGCACAACAGCCAGGCACACCCGGCACCGTGAAATCCAACCACGGTGCGTGGTCGATCGTCTGCGATCAGCCGGCGGGCGCAACCGCCGAGCAATGCGCGCTGATGCAGAACGTGATTGCGGAAGACCGGCCGGAAGTCGGCCTTTCGGTCGTCGTCTTGAAGACGGCGGACCGCAAGGCGAAGATTCTGCGCGTTTTGGCACCGCTCGGCGTCCTCCTTCCGAACGGCCTTGGCCTCAATGTCGATGGCAAGGATATTGGCCGCGCCTATTTCGTCCGCTGCTTCTCCGACGGCTGCTATGCCGAAGTGGTTCTGGAAGAAGAACTCTTGAAAACCTTCCGGTCCGGCGGGCAAGCGACCTTCATCGTCTTCCAGTCCCCTGAAGAAGGTATCGGCATCCCGGTCGATCTGAAGGGCTTTGGCGAAGGCTACGACGCGCTGCCGTAAGGCATTTACGCAAACCCGAGGAATACAGCCAGCAGGCGGTTTACGGAAACCATCGTTTCCGCGTCAAGTTTGCCAAAAGGCGCCCCGACCTTGTCCCTGCGCATCGTCATCACCTTGTCCGCCATAATTTGTGACGCTTTACGCAAGCCGTTTTCGTCATCGGGTTCGACTGATATGCGCAAAAGTGGCGTATCCTGCTGCGTGCCCGAGATGAGCAATACGGTCACTGTCGGGACCTGATCGAAAAGCTCGGATTGAATGACAAGCGCGGGTCGCGGCTTACCGAAATCCCCCGGTAAGGCGATGGTCACGAGATCGCCGCGCCTCATTCATCGATCTCGTACAGATCGGCAAACGCGGCATCCATGAAGCCCGCCAGGGCGTCATCTGCGGCCTCGGCCCGCGCGATGATCAAGGATTGGCGCCGGCATTCGGCTGCAAAACCCGCCTTTCGGGAATCCGGCACCCAGATCTGCAGCGGGCGAAGACCAGCCGCCCGCATTGCGTCTCTTCGCTTCTGAACACGCTCATTCAAAGCCTTTGCCATCTGCGTCAGCTCCCATTCGTTACATGTAACATAGTTTCCAGAACTGGCTTGTCAATAATAACACCTGACCGCGAACTCAAAACTTGCCGCCGTGACGGCGCGTCTCTACATGAGAACAAACAGACACACTCCGGAGCCTCGCCCATGAACACCGATCTCATCAAACTGTTCGACAGCGACGAGGCCGCCATTCGTAAGGTTCTGGCGCAGACGCTGTCGGGCGCCGATGACGGTGAACTGTTCATCGAGCACAGCCAGTCGGAGGCGCTGTCCTTCGATAATGGCCGCCTGAAGGGTGGCAGCTTCAACACCGACCAGGGTTTCGGCCTGCGCGCCGTTGCCGGCGAAGCCGTTGGCTATGCGCATGCCGGCGATCTCTCGCTTGCCGCCCTCAAGCGGGCCGCCGATGCGGTCGGCGCCGTCACGCGCGGCTATTCCGGCAGCTATGCCGCAGCGCCCCAGCGCACCAACAAGAAACTCTACGGCGACGAAAACCCGATCGGCGAACCGAGCTTCGAGGCCAAGGTTTCGCTGCTTACCGAGATCGATGCCTATCTGCGCGCCAAAGACCCGAAGGTCCGGCAGGTGACCGCGTCAATCGCCGCCAGCTGGCAGGTGGTCGATATCCTGCGCGCCGACGGCGAGCGCATGCACGATATCCGGCCGATGACGCGCCTCAACATTTCCGTCGTCGTCGGCGACGGCGACCGGCAGGAAGCCGGTTCCTACGGCGTCGGCGGCCGCCGCGGCTTTGGCGATTTCATCGCGACGGATAATTGGCAGCGCGGCGCTGACGAAGCGCTGCGGCAGGCGCTGGTCAATCTCGAAGCCATCGATGCGCCGGCCGGCACCATGGACGTGGTTCTGTCCTCCGGCTGGCCGGGCGTCATGCTGCATGAGGCCGTCGGGCACGGGCTGGAAGGCGATTTCAATCGCAAGAAGACCTCCGCCTTTGCCGGCCTGATGGGGCAGACAGTTGCGGCCAAGGGCGTGACCGTCGTCGATGACGGTACGATCGAAGCCCGCCGCGGCTCGCTTACCATCGACGACGAAGGCACGCCGTCCGGCTACAATGTCCTGATCGACGACGGCAAGCTCACCGGCTACATGCAGGACCGCCAGAACGCCCGGCTGATGGGCATGAAGGCGACCGGCAACGGACGGCGCGAATCCTACGCGCATGTGCCGATGCCGCGCATGACCAACACCTATATGCTTGGCGGCGACAAGAGCCCGGAGGAAATCATCGCTTCGGTGAAGAAAGGCATCTATGCCGTCTCCTTCGGTGGCGGCCAGGTTGATATCACCTCGGGCAAGTTCGTCTTCGGCTGCACCGAAGCCTACCTGATCGACAACGGCAAGATCGGCGCCCCGGTCAAGGGCGCCATGCTGATCGGCAACGGACCCGACGCCATGCAGCGGATCACCATGATCGGCAACGACATGAAGCTCGATACCGGTATGGGCAATTGCGGCAAGGGCGGCCAGTGGGTGCCCGTCGGCGTCGGCCAGCCTCATCTGCGCATGAACGACATGACCGTCGGCGGCACGCAGGCCTGATCGCAGGCCTCCCTCTCCACAGCAGCTGGCCAAAGACCGATTCAGCCGGTGTTAACGCCGCCGCAGCTAATGTCGCCTCCGATATTGCGCCGGGGGACACTCTTGAAACACATGTTGCGACAGGCCGTCAAACGCACTGCCATTACCGGTGGGCTGGAGCTCGCGGGACTGTTGCATGCCGGCGGCCTGATGCGCCAAGCCCGCGGGCGCGGCGCCATTTTCACGCTGCATCATGTCCGCCCGAAACAACCCCGCGCCTTCGATCCCAACGCGCATCTTGAGATCACCCCGGAATTTCTGGAAACGGCGATCACCACGTTGAAACGCGATGGCTACCGCTTCATCGCCCTCGAGGCCCTGCCCGCCCATCTTGCCTCGGACGATCCCCAGCCGGTTGCCGTTTTCACGCTGGATGACGGCTATCGCAACAATCTTAAACATGCCGCCCCGGTTTTCTCCAGGCACGATGTGCCCTTCACCGTGTTTGTGGCCGGCGGTTTTATCGACCGCACCCATACGCTCTGGTGGGAAACACTCGCCGATCTTCTGGAGCGGCAATCAAGCCTGACCTTCGACTTCGGCACCGGCGATGAAACCCTGGCACTTGGCAGCCTGCAGCAGAAACAGGCCGCCTTCGACCGCTTTGCCGCCTTCGTTCATTCGATAGACGAAGCCACCGCGATCGACCGCCTGAACCGGACAGCGCAAGCGCTCGGCATCGATGCCACGGGGATCACCGCCGCGCTGACGCTGGACGAGGCCGGCCTCAAAGCGCTGGTTGAGAACCCGCTCGCCAGCCTCGGGGCGCATACGATCAGCCATCGTTCGGTCACGCGCCTGAACGATGAGACGGCGCGCGCGGAGATGGACCTTTCGGCCATGAGGGTGGAGCAGATTACCGGGCACAGGCCGAAATCGCTTGCCTATCCTTATGGCTTTGCCACGGCCGTCTCGACCCGTGATCACCGGCTGGCCAAGGACCTCGGCTTCAGCACGGCCGTGACGACGCAGCCGGGAACGCTCTTCGATAGCGTCAACACCGCCGCCCTGCCCCGCATCTCGCTCAACGGCCACTTCCAGAAAGCCGGATATGTCACGGCGCTTGCCTCCGGCATCGCCTTCAAGCTGATGGGCGCGCGTTAAAGTCCCTTCAGGGATACATCCGGACCTTCGTCCAATCGCCTTCCGCTTCATCCCGCCGGAATTCGATCCGGTCGTGCAGACGGAAGGCGCCATCCTTCCAGAACTCGATCGAGGTCGGCTTGATGCGGAAACCCGACCAGTGAGCGGGGCGCGGAATCTCGCCGATGGCATATTTCAGCGTATATTCGGCAACGGCCTTTTCCAGCGCGAACCGGCTTTCAAGCGGCCGCGATTGCTTGGAGGCCCAGGCGCCGATGCGGCTGCCGCGGGCCCGGGTCTTGTAGTACTCGTCAGCCTCTTCGTTGCTGACGATTTCCACCGGGCCGCGCACCCGGACCTGGCGGCGCAGCGTTTTCCAGTGAAAACACATCGCGGCCTTCATGTTGCCAAGGATTTCCTGGCCCTTGTGGCTCTCGAAATTGGTGTAGAAGACGAAACCGCGCTCATCGAAGTCCTTCAACAGCACCATGCGGACATCCGGCAAGCCATCGGCGTCCACGGTCGCCAGCGCCAAGGCATTGGGATCATTGATCTCTGTGGCCTGCGCCTCTTTCAGCCACGTGCCAAAAAGGGAAAAGGGCTCATTCTCTTGCGTGAAGTCACCAGTTGTTAACCCAGTCTCAGTCATATTGCCATCCAATGCCGTAACGCGTGGCGCGGACGCAGTTCCCGCCCGCCGAACAATAAATGTCAGAGCTTGCACGTTGCGTCTCCGGACCTTGAAGCCGCTCTTTCCAGTCTGACAGGTATGCCGTTGCAAGACATAGCAAAGTGGATCGAGGACACCAAGGTTTTATCCCGATTGACGGGGATTGCCGCAGTGTGCCTGACCGCGACCACGCTTTCTGGATGCCTGGGCGGTCTCGATTTTGCCGGATCAACCGACGTCGACAGGACGGTTGCGACAAGTTCCGTTCCCTCGGTCCGCAATGACGAGGATAATTCCGACGCCATCACCGTCCGAAACGCCGTTTCGTCCGCCGACGTGACAAGGGTTGACGGGAACCCCATACCCTGGGCCAATTCCACCTCCGGCAGCGCCGGCGTCATCAGCAGCATCTCCGAGGAACAGGTGAACGGCACCACCTGCCGCCGGTTCACCACCACGCGTCATTCCTATCAGGGCATCGCAAAATTCGATGGTAACACCTGCCTGATGGGCAATGGCGAATGGTACCTGACCAGCTTTGGTCCGCGCAGCTGAAGGTACACCGGTACATTCCGCTACCGGCCGTTAACCACGCTTCAACGAACTCAATGGGTTGCCCCCCAAAAGCGTTCTTCCAAGCACGCGGCTAACCGTAATTTAAGGTGCGGCTTCTCATCATCGCAACCATCGGGAACGGGCCTTTCGGCGCGGTCTTCCCGTTGGTTTCAACAGGCTGAAACGAACCGCTGAATGCGGCACCTCAGCCTTTCAAGAGCGGTGACAGGCATGCGGGATCCCTATTCAGTGCTCGGCGTCAGACGCAATGCCGGACCGGACGAGATCAAGGCCGCCTGGCGGTCCGTGGCAAAAGCCGTGCATCCCGACCAGAACAAGGACGACCCGCTGGCCACCCAGCGCTTTGCCGAGGCCGGCCGCGCCTATGAGGTGCTGAAGGATCCGAAGCTGCGCAACCGCTACGACTATGCCCGCCGCGAGGCCGAACTGCGCCGCATGGAAGAAATGAAGCGCAAGGCGCGGGGCACGGAAGAAGAGACAATCGATCCGGAAACCGCCGAAGACATGATCGCGCGCATCTTCGGCACTGACGACCGGGCAAAGGCAAAGAACGCAAGGCCGCAGGAGAGAAAACCGGCGGCGCCACCGCGGGAGAAGGCCGAACCGAAGCCGGAACAAAAACCAGAACCAAAGGCCGAGACGGCGGTGGAGCCGGAAGGCAGCCCGGAAGCGAAGCCCGATCCGGCTGACAAAACACCCGTGTTCGGCGGCTTCCCCCGGGCGGCGGCACCAGCGGCAGACCTTGTCTCGGCCATCGTCCGGCGCATTCGTGGTGCGGCCGGCAAGTCCGCGCCGGAAAAGGTGCCGGACATTTTCTGTGACGTCACGGTCTCGATCGAGGATATTTTCCGGCGCGAGAAGGCAACGGCAACCCTGCCCGACGGCCAGACATTGAAGGTCGCCCTGCCCGCCGGCACGACGGACGGCAGCATCGTGCGCCTCAAGGAGATGGGGTACCGCCTGAACGGCATGCTGCGCGGCGACGTCGTCGTGGCCGTGCGTGTCGATCAGGACGGCCGTTTCCGCACCGACGGAACAGACCTGCGCACCACCCTGCCCGTCAACATCCAGGATGCGGTGCTGGGGTGCGAGACAACAGTGGAAACGCTTACCGGCCCGGTCAGCGTCACCGTTCCGGCCTGGTCCGGCTCCGACCATGTGATCCGGGTCGCTGGCCACGGGTTGCCCACCGCGGAGGGCAAACGCGGCGATCTTCTGGTGGAACTGCGGCTGATGCTGTGGGAAAAACCCGACGAGAAGGTCACCGACCTGATGCGCAGCCTGCGCAACGGCCTCTTCCTGTAAAGGTTTCACGACAGCCGCCGTGGATGGCGACCCCTTGCGTGGCCGCTGACCCAATATTACGGGGACTAACAGTTCCTGATCTTAGCCGCGCTTGAACCACCGGGGCGGCTATGTCATAGCCAATGCTCGAAAAATTCAGAGCCGACGCGACCGCAAGGGGCGCGAAGGTTCCGGCAGGTTCAACATATGCGAATTTCCAGTCGGCACATGCCCGGCTGACGAAAGCATAGGCTTATTGGGGGCATAACATCATGTCGCAAACATCCGGTCTGATGAAGGGGAAACGCGGCCTCATCATGGGCGTCGCAAACAACCGGTCGATCGCATGGGGCATTGCCAAGGCAATTCACGCGCAGGGCGGCGAACTGGCATTCACCTATCAGGGCGATGCCCTGAAGAAGCGGGTCGAACCGCTGGCTGAGGAACTCGGTGCGGTCATGGCCGGCCATTGCGACGTCAGCGATGAATCCACCATCGACGCGGTCTTCGAAAACCTGGAGAAAATCTGGGGCAAGATCGATTTCCTCGTGCACGCCATCGGCTTTTCCGACAAGGACGAACTGACCGGCCGCTACGTCGACACGTCGGCTGCGAACTTCGCCCTGACGATGAACATCTCGGTCTATTCCTTCACCGCCGTCGCACGGCGCGCGGAAAAGCTGATGACCGATGGCGGCTCGATGCTGACCATGACCTATTACGGCGCCGAAAAGGTGATGCCGAACTACAACGTCATGGGCGTTGCCAAGGCGGCACTCGAAGCCAGCGTCAAGTATCTCGCCGTCGATCTCGGCCCGAAGAACATCCGCGTCAACGCGATCTCGGCCGGCCCGATCAAGACGCTTGCAGCGTCGGGTATCGGCGACTTCCGCTATATCCTCAAGTGGAACGAATACAACGCGCCGCTGCGCCGCACCGTTACCATCGAGGAAGTCGGCGATGTCGGCCTCTACATGCTGTCCGACCTGTCGCGCTCGGTGACCGGTGAAGTCCATCATGCCGACAGCGGCTACCATGTCGTCGGCATGAAGGCCGTCGACGCGCCGGATATCGCCGTCGTCAAGGACTGACACGCAACCGAAAGAATCCCGGGGCCCTCGAACAATGGGGCGCCCCGGCTCCTCGCCTCGGGTCTCAAGACCCCTGCCCCGGAGTTTCTCCGTGACCATTTACATGATCCGCCACGGACAGACCGACTGGAATGCGCAGATCCGCATGCAGGGCCAGAAGGACATTCCGCTCAACGATACCGGCCGGCGGCAGGCAAGCGGCAACGGCCACGCACTTATCGCCCTTCTCGGACAGGACGCGGAAAAATTCGATTTCGTCGCAAGCCCGCTTCACCGTACCCGCGAGACCATGGAACTCGTTCGCGAAGCCATGGGTCTTGCCCGCTCCGGCTACCGGCTGGACGACAGGTTGAAGGAAGTTTCCTTCGGCGATTGGGAAGGCTACACGATGGCCGAACTCGAGCGGGAAATGCCCGAGCGGGTAGCGGAACGCGAACTGTCGAAATGGGACTTCATCCCGCCGGGTGCGGATGCCGAAAGCTACGAAATCCTCTCCTGGCGTGTCGGCGCCTGGCTTTCAAGCGTTTCTGCGCCGACCGTCTGCGTCAGCCATGGCGGCGTCATCCGAACGCTGTTCAAGCTGTGCGGCGCAATGGACGCGGAAGAGGCAGCCCTTGGGGCGATTCCACAGGATCGAATCTTGAAGATCGAGAACGGCACGATCGGCTGGCTCTGAGCCCTTGCCGAAGGCGGGGAAAGCGGCTGATCTCTTGAGCCAGCCCCGCCGCCTGAATGACGCGGCACCAACCTGGTGCCGCGACTGCAGTATTACTGCATGATTTCCAGGTCGTTGATGACGCGCTTGCCATCGACCTCGGTGTAGAAGACCAGAACCTTGACGCCCTCTTTCAGGCCATCGAAATTGAATTCTTCCGGAGCCTGGTAGTTCTTGCCGTCGTCCAGCGACAGGCTCAACTTGTCGGTATCCACGCCGGTGATCACGGCTTCGACATCGGCACTTTCGGCAAAGGCGGTCAGCGGCGAAAAGAAACCGGCTGCGGCCATCAATGTAGCAACGATGAAACGCATCTGTCTTGCCCTCTTCAGTGATTCTTTCAATTTTGATGTGCCCACTGTTTGATCTCCGATTGTGGCAAAAATCGCCCGCTGCCGTGTCATTTAGAATTTTATCGAATTTGGAGACGTCATGGTTAACCAAATCCTGACCGACGGCCACTCCCCTCCGCAGAAGCGCGGATTTCATAGCAGGAACAGCCTCTAAAGCCAATCTTAAGACTCCGTCTCTACCGTGGCGCCGGGGAATATGGGGTGCATGGCCGTTGACTAAAAGCGCTACAATCCGTCATCGCGCCCTGGCGCTTGCCAGGCTAGCGAAACCGTCGCTTTTTCCCGCCTTCATCGCCTTTGCAGTCGTCACCACCGGTGGCTACTTCTTCGAGCAGCAGAACCGTGAAAATTTTCGCAACGAGCTGAAGAGTAACGTTCAAAACGAGCTCAATCTTGTCTCTACCCGCCTGCAGAGCGAGATCAACAACAACATCACCGCACTGCGCGGCATCGCCAACAATTTCTCCGTCGATCCCCAAATGCCGCAAGCGCATTTCGACCAGCTGGCGACCAAGCTGTTGATTCAGAACCCCCAGATGGTGCGGGTCAGCGCCGCACCGGACGCCGTCATCCGCATGACCTTTCCGCTCAAGGGGAACGAGCGGATGCTCGGCACCGACTTCAAGAAGTTCGGCTCCTCCAGGATCGCCATAGACCGCGCCGAATCGAAGGCCAAGCCCATCCTGGCCGGTCCGGTCAGGATGCCGAGCGGCCGGACCGGCTTCAACCTGTTTTCTCCCGTCTTCACCCGGACCGGCAACAGCCTGACCTTTTGGGGTTTCATGGAAGCTGTCATCGATGAACGGGATATCTACGCCAATGCGGGCCTCGTCGACGACGGCAAACATCACGACGAAGCGGACAGCGGCCATCGGCACGTTGATATCCAGCTGGCGATCCGCGATATCTCGGTGAAAACCAGCGTCCAGGATGCGTTTTTCGGCGATACCGATCTTTTTGACAAGGCGCCCGTCATCCGCCAGCTGCAGCTGCCCGGCGGCACCTGGGAGCTGGCGGCGATCCCGGCGGACGGGTGGGCTCAGAAGCCGGCCAACACCACCTGGCTCGAAATCACGATTTTCGCCGCCGCGGCGATCATCATCATTCCGATTTTCCTCACCGGCGGGCTCGTCAACGAACGCCAGCGCAACATCGCCAAGCTTCGCTCACGCGAGCGGGAGCTGCTGACCGTGTCGCACCGGCTCAATCTGGCACTCGAATCGTCGAAGATCGGCATCTGGGAGATTGACCTGGATACGCAGCAACGCTCCTGGGACGAACGGATGTACCATCTGCACGGCCTGCCGCCGGGCGATGGCGCTCCAAGCTACGCCGAATGGCGCTGCACGGTCCATCACGACGACATCACCACGGCCTCGCTCACCCTGTTCAAGGCGCTCGACGAGGATCTCGAATACCGCTCGCAGTATCGCATCGTCAGGCCCGATGACAGCATCCGCTACGTGCGCAATGCCGGCTCGACGCATGTGGGCGCCGACGGCAAGGCCAAGATCACCGGCATCAGCTGGGACGTCACCGACGACGTGATGATGACCGAACAGCTTCGTTCGGCCAAGGCAATGGCAGAGGCGAAGAACGACGAGCTTGCCGAGGCCAAGGATCGTATCGAGCACAATGCGCTGCATGATCCTTTGACGGGGCTTGGCAACCGCCGCATGCTCGACAAGGAACTGGAGGCGCTATCGGCCGCCCGCCGGGACGGCCTGCGCAACATCGCCATCCTGCATATCGATCTCGACCGCTTCAAGCAGATCAACGACACGCTCGGCCATGCGGCCGGCGACGCGATGCTGGTGCATGCCTCGAAAATCCTGCGCTCCAATGTGCGCGCCGGCGATATGGTCGCGCGCATCGGTGGCGACGAATTCGTGATGCTGGTCACCGATCCGCCGGGCAAGGCCTTCCTTTCCGGCCTCTCCGAACGCATCATCGCCCAGATGCGCCAACCCGTGGACTATAACGGTTTCCCCTGCCGTTTCGGCGTCAGTATCGGTATCGCAATCGCGCAGGAGCTCGCCTGCGACGAGCGTCAGCTGCTCGTCAATGCCGATATCGCGCTTTACCGCGCCAAGGGAAACGGCCGCAACCGCCACGAATTCTTCACCGAGGCGCTGCAGGCCGAGATCATCACCACCAAGCGCATCGCCGACGAAATCCTCGAGGGCATCGAACAGAACCAGTTCGTTGCCTGGTATCAGCCGCAGTTCGACGCCGGCACGCTGCGCCTGTCCGGCGTCGAGGCCTTGGTGCGCTGGAACCATCCGCGCGAGGGCGTTTTGACGCCCGACAAGTTCCTGCACATCGCCGAAGAACTGGATGTGGTGGCAACGATCGACCGCATCGTGCTCGACCGGTCCCTGATCGATGCGATGCGCTGGGCAGCGATGGGCATCGACGTGCCGAAGATTTCCGTCAACGTCTCTGCCAAGCGGCTCAGCGACGACCTGCTCCTCAACTCGCTGCAGGGCCTGTCGTTCACGCCCGGCCAGCTGTCGTTCGAACTGGTGGAATCGATCTTCCTCGACGAGAGCGACGATATCGTTACCGCCAATATCGAGGGCATCAAGAAGCTCGGCATCGATATCGAAATCGACGATTTCGGCACTGGCCATACGTCGATCGTCAGCCTCTTGAAGATCAAGCCGAAGCGGCTGAAGATCGACCGGCAGCTCGTCGCCCCCATCCTCGACTCCCGCAACGAACAGGCGCTGATCCGGTCGATCATCGAAATCGGCCGGTCGCTCGGCATCGAAACCGTCGCCGAAGGCGTGGAAACCATGGCGCATGCGGAGATGCTGGGCCTGCTCGGCTGCGACCTTTTGCAGGGCTATGCCTTCGCCAAGCCCTTGAGCTTCGACAGCTTCGTGGCATTCGCCAGCAAGGAAGCCCTGCAACTGGCGTCCTGATTGGCTTTTGCCTTAGAGCGCTTCATCTTTAAACGGAAGCATTCTGCCGGAAGGAATTTCGGCCAGAACCAAGGCGGTTGGCGAAGAGCGCAGCAGAAGCTGCGTTCGAGGCGGCAGCAGCCGGTCATGGCCGAAATTCATCCGGCCCTTCGGGTTGGCTCAAAACGGCCGTCCACTGTGTCGGATGGCTTGACCGATGGATCGGCATCGCTCGGCGCCATCCTTCGTGTGGAACGGCCGTTTTGAGCCAACAGAATCGCTTCCGTTCAAAGATGAAGCGCTCTAAGACAGACTGTTCACGTGGCAATCGCCATATTTTGCCAGAAAAGTTTTCCCTTTCCGGCGTTTTCCACTATTAGTCTGCGCCTACAGAATGGCGCAGCCGCTCGCCCGGATGCGCCTGGCCTCATATCCGGTTGCTGATCCATGTCGCACAATACTTTCGGTCATCTTTTCCGCGTTACCACCTGGGGCGAAAGCCACGGGGTCGCGCTCGGCTGCGTCATCGACGGCTGCCCTCCCGGCATCCGTTTCACGCTTGCCGAGCTGCAGGCCTGGCTCGACAAGCGCAAGCCCGGCCAGTCGCGCTTCGTCACCCAGCGCCGCGAAGACGACCTGGTCAAGATCCTCTCCGGCGTCATGCTGGATACGGACGGCGAGACGATGATCACCACCGGTACGCCGGTCTCGATGATGATCGAGAACACCGACCAGCGCTCCAAGGATTATTCCGAGATCGCCAAGAGCTACCGGCCGGGCCACGCCGACTACACTTATGACGTCAAATACGGCATTCGCGATTATCGCGGCGGCGGCCGCTCGTCGGCGCGCGAAACGGCCGCCCGTGTCGCCGCCGGCGGCCTTGCCCGCAAGGTCGTGCCCGGCCTCATGGTGCGCGGCGCGCTGGTGCAGATCGGCAAGCACAAGATCAACCGCGACAACTGGGACTGGAACGAAGTCGGCAACAACCCGTTCTTCGCGCCGGACCCTGCCATCGTTCCCGTCTGGGAAGAGTATCTCGACGGTATCCGCAAGGCGGGTTCCTCGGTCGGCGCCGTCGTCGAAGTCGTTGCCGAAGGCGTACCGGCCGGCATCGGCGCACCGATCTATGCCAAGCTCGACCAGGACATCGCCTCCAACCTGATGTCGATCAACGCCGTCAAGGGCGTGGAGATCGGCAACGGTTTTGGCGCCGCCGAAATCACCGGCGAGGAAAATGCCGACGAGATGCGGATGGGCAATGACGGCAACCCGATCTTCCTGTCGAACCATGCCGGTGGTATTCTCGGCGGCATATCGACCGGCCAGCCGGTAATTGCCCGTTTCGCCATCAAGCCGACCTCCTCGATCCTGACCCAGCGCCAGTCGATCGATGCGGACGGAAACAATGTCGACGTGCGCACCAAGGGCCGCCACGACCCCTGCGTCGGCATCCGCGCCGTGCCGATCGGCGAGGCCATGCTTGCCTGCACCATTGCCGATCACTACCTGCGCGACCGTGGCCAGACCGGCCGGTTGAAGTAACATCCAAGGAAGAACCCCATGCCCTTTGACCAGAAGCGCGTTGCCGATGCCATCCGGGCCTTCGAGGCCGGCGAAATCGTTGTCGTCACCGATGATGACGGCCGCGAGAACGAAGGCGACCTGATCGTCGCAGCCGTCCATTGCACGCCCGAAAAGATGGCCTTCATCGTCCGCCACACCTCCGGCATCGTCTGCACGCCGATGCCGAAGGAAGAGGCCAAGCGCCTCAACCTCAACGCCATGGTGGCGGAAAACGATTCGGCCCACACGACGGCGTTCACCGTCACCGTCGATTTCAAGCACGGCACGACGACCGGCATTTCGGCCGAAGACCGGACCTTGACGGTCCGCAATCTGGCCAACCCGAACGTCGGGGCTGCCGACTTCACCCGTCCCGGCCACATCTTCCCGCTGGTCGCGCGCGAAGGCGGCGTCTTGATGCGGTCTGGCCATACGGAAGCCGCCGTCGATCTCTGCCGTCTTGCCAGCCTGCCGCCGATCGGCGTTATCTGCGAGCTGGTCAATGATGACGGCACGGTGACGCGCGGCCCGCAAGTGACTGAATTTGCGGAAAAGCATGGCCTGAAGCAGGTTTCGGTCGCCGATCTCATCGCCTACCGCCAGCGCAAGGAAACGCTGATCAATCTGGAGGCGACCTTCGATGTCGATACGCCCTATGGCAAGGCCAAGGCACATGCCTATTCCCTGCCCTGGGATCCGATGCAGCATCTGGCGGTGATCTTCGGCGACATCCGCGACGGCGTCGATGTCCCGGTTCGCCTGCAACTGGAAAATGTCGCCGCCGACGTTTTCGGCAGCCACTGCCAGCTCGATCCGATCATGAAGCGCATGTCCGAACAGGGCCGCGGCGTCATCGTCTATTTGCGCGAAGGCTCGGTCGGCGTCGGCGTCTCGACGACCGCACGCGCCGGCAAGCACGAGCGTGAAGATCACAGCGAAGCCCAGGCGCGCGAAAGCGAATGGCTGGAAATCGGCCTCGGCGCCCAGATCCTGAAAGACCTCGGCATCACCTCGATCCGGCTCCTCTCCTCCCGCGAACGCCATTATGTCGGGCTGGAAGGTTTCGGAATCGAGATTGCGGCGACAGAGATCATCTAAGCGTCACACGCCCGTATGAACTTTCAAACGCCACCGGTCAT
Organism: Pararhizobium sp. YC-54; assembly: GCF_025847205.1. Classification (GTDB taxonomy): domain Bacteria; phylum Pseudomonadota; class Alphaproteobacteria; order Rhizobiales; family Rhizobiaceae; genus Pararhizobium. The sequence goes on from NZ_JAOYTH010000011.1 coordinate 99,602, forward strand.
GGCATGACCGGTGGCGTTTCGCGTTTTGCCGAAAGCAGGAGCGGCACCGATTTGGCTTCGGGTCTGGAACTACGAGCAAATCAGGGCATACTTGCCAAGGCGATGGATGGATGTTCGAAAATGGCCATTTTACAGACGATGCAGCTGACACTCAGTCCTTGCTGCCCGAGTGACCGCACCGACTTCATGGACCTTGAGCTTGATCCGGAGGTCATGCGCTTTCTGAACGGCGGATACGCCGTCGACCATGAGCAGGACGAACCGAACGCGACGTTCCTCATGCCTAGAGGAACAGAGCCCTACGTTTGGACGGCGCGCCGAACAACCAACAGCGCGTTCGTCGGGTGGTTCTGCTTGTGGCCAGGGAGCGAGGGATTGGCCGAACTCGGATATCGCCTACGCCGGATGGAATGGGGTCAGGGGTTAGCCTCAGAAGGGGCTTCTGCTCTCGTCAATTGGGGATTCACAAGCGGTGGGTACGACAAGATCGTGGCGACCACGATGGCGGTGAACCACGCATCGCGCCGCGTGATGGAAAAGATCGGTCTGAACTATGATCGCACAGTCTCCTTCGAAGGGCCTGATCCTATTCCGGGCAGTGAGCACGGCGAAGTTTGGTACGAGTTGATGCACTCAGAATGGAACGGCAGCTAACCACCCTTGCATGCCTTCGCGGCAGCCGTGTACTTCGGCCGGAATCGCCTAAGCCGCCCTAACCATCCCACCCCTCCAGAAACACCACGCGCTCGACGCCTGCGAATTTGGCCAACCGCGCCAGTTCCGCTTCCAGCCGCTCCATCCGGCCCGACGATGAGCGCACGCCCTTTTCCCACCAGAGCCGTTTGACGTTCAATGAACCGGTTTTGCGCTCCGCCTTCATATCGATGCGGCCGACGATGCGGTCGCCTTCGAGCAGAGGGAAGACATAGTAGCCATATTCGCGCTTCGGCTCGGGGACGAAAACCTCGATGCGGTAATAGAAGCCGAACAGGCGTTCGGTGCGGTTGCGATTGCGGATCAGCGGATCGAAGGGACTGAGCACGCGGATGCGGGCGGGCGGTTCGGTGAGGTCACCGAGATTATCCGGAAAACCGGCGAAGGCGTAGGAGAGACGCGGCTTTTCGCCATCGGCGGGCTCGATCGTCACCTCGGTCAGTTCGTCCCGGTGCTCCGCAACCCAGGCTTTGGCCTCGTCCGGCGAGATCAGGTCGAAGAACGCGGCGATTTCGCCGTGGGTGGCAAAGCCGAGCCGCTCGAGCGCTGCCCGGCAGGCCCAGTCGAGGAAGGCATCATGGCTGACCTCCGGCTTATAATGATGGCCGGGAATGACACGTTCGGCGAGATCGTAGATCTTTTGGAAATTCTGGCGGCCGGCGATGGCGAGCTTGCCGGTATGCCAGTAATATTCAAGCGCCGTCTTGTTGGGATGCCAGTTCCACCAGCCGCCCGACTTGTGATCGGCGACCTTGAGGTCGCGTGACATCGCGGCGCCACCCTCGGCGATGCGCTGCAAAGTCTCTTCGAAGGTGCTGTCGAACCCTTCGCCATGCCATTTCAGCCAGCGCTCCCTCAGCACCGGTTCGCGCCGGGCAAACCGGTGCTTCCAGTAACGGAAAAATTCCGACGGCAGGATCGAGGCGTCGTGCGTCCAGTGCTCGAACAGCGCGCCGTCCTTTTCCAGAAGCTCGGTCAGGTGCTCGCGCCGGTAGGTCTGGTTGCGGGAAAACAGAATCTGGTGATGGGCGCGCTCGACGGTCGAGATGCTGTCCACCTGGACGAAACCGATCTCATGGATGAGATCGAGCAGGCCCTGCTTGCCAAGCGCCCGGTTGGGGGCTGCGGCCAGGCCCTGCTTGTTCAAGAAGATGCGCCGGGCATCACTGTTGGAAACGAGAATCGCCATGGGGACAATCTAGGCGAATGTTCACACTTTGTTCAAGCCCAACCGGAACCCTATTTCCATCTGCAAGGAAATCGTCCTATAGAGCCTCGACATTGAAACGCGGGGGACGCGGATTGGACATACGCTTCGCCAGTGCGTCGGTCAGCTTTGCCGGACGCGCGGCCCTTCAGCCGCTGACGCTGTCGCTCACCGAGCGTCGCATCGGCATTATCGGCCTGAACGGCTCCGGCAAAACCACGTTCGCGCGGCTGATCAACGGTCTGGTCAAGCCGACCGCCGGTCAGGTGACCGTCAACGGGCTTGATACCGTCCGCGACGAGAGTGCGACGCTGGCCGCCGCCGGTTTCATCTTCCAGAACCCGCAGCACCAGATCATCATGCCGATCGTGCATGAGGATATCGCGTTTGGGCTGAAGAATCGCGGACTGAAGGCCGACGAGATCGAGCGCCGGACGGTCACCGTGCTGGAAAGGTTCGGCATCACGCATCTGGCCAGGCGGCGTGTCCACGAACTCTCGGGCGGCGAGACGCAGCTGGTCGCCATTGCCAGCGTGCTGGTGACCGGCCCCGGAATTCTCATTCTCGACGAGCCGACCAACCAGCTGGACCTGAAGAACCGCCGTTTGGTGGAAAGTACGATTGGCGGGCTCGACGAACATACCATCGTCATCAGTCACGATCTGCCGCTGATCGAACGATTCGACCGCGTGCTTCTGTTCCACGAGGGCAGGCTTGTTGCCGATGGGACGGCTGAGGAAAGCATCCGCGCCTATCATCAGGTGGCAGGATGCTGAACGGGCTGAATGTCGAGGGCACAACGCCGCTGCACCGGATGTCCGTGCGGGCAAAGCTCGCCATCCTCCTCTTCTGCGGGCTTGCGCTCTATGCGGTTTCCTCCCTCGTCATTCTCATCGCGGCCTTCGTCATCGCTGCCCTCATCTACTTCACCACCGGCCTTGCGTTTCGCGACGCCATGTCCCGCCTGAAACCCATCCTTTTCACCATCCTGATCCTTTTGATCGCGACCGCCTATCTCACCTCGTTGCGCGAGGCGGCCGAAGGCTTCTTCCGGCTGATGGCGATCGTGCTGTTTGCCGGCGCGGTGACGGCGACGACGGCGACCGGCGCCTTCATCGACGAAATCACCCGGCTGCTGCAGCCGCTCGATCGTCTCGGTCTGGTGCGGGCGGCCGATGTCGGGCTGGCCTTCGGGCTGGTGCTACGCTTCGTGCCGGACATCTTCAACCACTACCAGTTGATCCGCGAGGCGCACCGGGCACGCGGCCTGAAGGTCCGCCCGTTGACGATCCTTGCGCCGTTGATCATCCTGACGCTGAAGGACGCCGACACGATCGCCATGGCCATCGACGCGCGCGGCTTTCGGCGGCCGAGTGAAAAACGTCGCTGACAACGCTGGGGCCTGCCCGCCTCTGAATTCCTTTCCGGCCCTGGCCGGACGCATGCATAAACACCGATAGACAAAGGACCTGTCATGACCACCAGAGACCTCGTTCTCATTGCCCTCTTCACGGCGATCATCGTCGTTCTCGGCCTCATCCCGCCGGTGACGCTCGGCTTCATTCCGGTGCCGATCACGGCCCAATCGATGGGTGTCATGCTGGCGGGCTGCATCATCGGCGCCAAGCGCGGCGCGCTCGCCTATGTGCTGCTGGTGCTGCTGGTGGCGATCGGACTTCCGGTGCTTTCCGGCGGCCGTGGCGGACTGGCCGTCATCCAGGGCCCGACAGGAGGCTTCGTGCTTGGCTGGATCGTCGCCACATATGTCACCGGCCTGATCGCCGAGCGGCTGGTCAAGGAAGGCCAGAGCGAGGCCAGGCAATTCGCCGGTTTCTTCATCGCCTCCATCGTCGGCGGCATCGGCGTGCTCTATGTTATCGGCATGCCATGGGTGACAGCAGTCACCGGCACACCCCTTTCAGCCGTCGCCACCGGTTCGCTCGCCTTCATTCCGGGCGATATCGTCAAGGCCGTGATTGCAACGCTGGCAGCACGGGCTGTTCTGGCCGGTTATCCGCTGCTGCACGCACGCGCCTGAGCGCCGGTGGCGGATCATCTTGCAGCCCTCGTGGCAGATTATGGCAGGCCGGAGCATGTGATCCGGCTTGCCAAACGCCCCCGCCCGGCGCCTGAACCCGGCATGGTTGAGATCGCCGTCGAACGCGCGGCGATCAATCCATCCGACCTGATCCCGGTGACGGGCGCCTACAGCAACCGCACCGTTCTGCCTTTTGTCCCCGGTTTCGAGGGCGTCGGAACTGTCAGCCGCGTTGGAGCCGGTGTCACCGGCCTGAAACCCGGCGACCGCGTGTTGCCGCTCGGTACAAGCGGCCTCTGGCAGACCTATCTGCAGCGCCCCGCAGAATGGTGCTTTACTGTCCCGAACGATCTGTCGATCGAACAGGCAGCGACAGCCTACATCAATCCGATGACCACCTTGCGGCTGATTGCGGCGTTGAAGGACCATTTCGGCGGCTCTTCAGGGCTTGCGGGCCGCAGGATCGGCGTCACGGCAGCCGGTTCAGCAATCGGCAGGATGCTGTTGATGGCGCTGACGTCCGAGGGAGCAGAGGTGACCGCCATAGTTCGCAGCGAGGGCGCGGCTGCTCGCTTGCCTCCGCTACCAGGCCTTCAAACGCGCGTGACCGGGCAACAGCCCATCGGCAGGGATATCGTTTTCGACGCGGTGGCCGATGCGGTCGGAGGTGACGCAGGCGATGGCCTGCTCCGGGACAATCTGCCGGCGGGTGGCGTGTTTCTGCAATATGGCGCGCTCAGCGGCAGACCGATTGCACAAGGTGCCATCTCGGCACGGGCGGATGTGCGCTTTGCCTTTCTCTGGCTGCGGTCCTTCGTTCATTCCGCAGGAAGGCAAGCGCTTGCAAGCGCGCTTGCGCAATGCTTTGACGGTGTGCGCGAGGGCACGCTTGCAAGCGGCATTGCCGCCACCTATCCGCTGTCTCGCCTCAGCGAGGCGATCGCCCATCAAAACGCCCCGGACCGTCGCGGCAAGGTACTGATCGACCCGCGCTGTTGAAAACACAGCAAACGCCCTACCTATGCCATGGACCTCGAACCCCCGAAGCCATAGGTTCCCGCCATGACCACGATCCTGTTCGAAAACCCGATCTTTCTGGAACACAAGGTTCCCGAAGGCCACCCGGAGCGGCCCGACCGGCTGAAGGCGCTCAATCTGGCGCTGGAGCATGAGCGGTTTTCGCCGCTCACGCGACTTGAGGCGCCGCAGGGCAACGAGGATTTTGTGCTGCTTGCCCATCCCGAACAGCACCTGCGCACGGTCATGTCCGCCATTCCCGAGGACGGCATCAACGCCCTTGAGGCCGATACCTATGCCAGCCCTGCCAGCCTGCAGGCCGCGTTGACCGGCATCGGCGGTGCGGTCGCTGCCGTCGATGCCGTGTTTTCCGGCAAGGCCGATAACGCCTTCGTCGCTTCGCGCCCGCCCGGGCACCACGCCGAAAAGAACAAGGCGATGGGCTTCTGCTTCTTCAACAACATCGCCATCGCAGCCCGCCATGCGCAGCGCAAACACGGCGCCGAACGGGTCGCCATCGTCGATTGGGACGTGCACCACGGCAACGGCACGCAGGATATTTTCTGGGACGATCCGTCGGTGCTGTTCTGCTCGACGCACCAGATGCCGCTTTATCCCGGCAGCGGCGCCAAGACCGAGACGGGGGCGGGCAACATCGTCAACGCGCCGCTTTCGCCCGACACCGGCAGCGAACATTTTCGCGAAGCGTTCAAGTCGCGCATCCTGACGGCGCTCGACGACTTCCGCCCGGATTTCATCCTGATCTCCGCCGGCTTTGATGCCCACTACCGCGATCCCCTGGCGCAGATCAATCTCGTCGCCGATGATTTCGACTGGGCGACAGGCCGGCTGCTCGATGCCGCCGGCAAGACCGCCAACAACCGTATCGTCAGCCTGCTCGAAGGCGGCTACGATCTTCAAGGGCTGGCCGAATCGGCCGGGACCCACATCTACCGCCTGATGAGAGGATGACCATGACCACTACCGCGCAAACTGGGGGCCCCCAGATCGACGTATCCGCCCTCTCCTTCGAAAAAGCCGTCGAGGAACTCGAAGCCATCGTTTCGGCACTCGAACGCGGCGACGTGGCGCTCGACAAGTCGATCGAGATCTACGAGCGCGGCGAAGCGCTGAAGAAACATTGTGAAGCGCTATTGGGTGCCGCCGAAAACCGCATCGAGAAGATCCGGCTCGACCGGGCAGGGAAGCCGCAAGGCGTCGAGCCGCTCGACGGAGAGTGAGCGGCTCCCAGTCTACAGCGCGATGACCGTTCTGATTTCGTCGTAGCCTGCATGCAAGCCGGTGGCATCGTGTTCGATCAGTCCGGCCTTGGACAGAATCTCCACGTCCTCGTGAACACGCCGGTAGTCCCTGCCCAAGCTACGCGCCAGAGCGGCAATGCTGGCTTGGGGATGGCGGCGCAGATGACGGAGCAACTCAAGCCGCTTTGTCGTCATTGTCTGTGACAGCGCATCCCAATTCACGAAGGTCAGATGATCTTCGGAAACGGCTTCTTCGTTTTCCGCGCGATGCCATGCATCCGCGACCCTCTTTTCCAGGTCGTCAAAAGAACCGCCAATATGGAGCTGCACATCCTTGCTCATATCCGCTCTCCTCTTTCTTTCTCGACGTCCAGCCGGAAATCGGCAAGCAGCTTTTCAATGGAGACAAACACGTAACTTTCTTCGCGGTCACCATAGTGGCGGTGGTCGCCCTTGCCGCGTTCATTGTCGTATCCAACAATTCTCTCGCCCGGCCGGCCGTAAAACAGAGAATATTTGAGAAAGTGGGACGCTGGCGGAACGGATACAGGCACGCGCCAAACCTTGACCTCAAGGATCGCACCGTCTTGAAAAATCAGGCGATCGCGAATGATCAATGCCGCTTTCATCGCTCGAAATATGTCATGAGGCGCCATATGGCGTCAAGCGCCATAGATATTGGAAAGAACGGCTGGAAGTTTTGACGCTGCAGACTTACCTTAAAGGTGACTTGAACCGACGAGGATCAGCCCCATGAGCTTCTTTCCCGGACCAGACCCCGTAGCCGGCGATGCGCCGGCATGCGATGCGATCGAGCATCTGATCATTCCGCGCACCAGCGATATCGGCAATCTGCAGGTGCGCCGGGCGCTGCCGACAGCAAAGCGCCGGCTGGTTGGGCCGTTCATCTTCTTTGACCGGATGGGACCTGCCTTGCTGAAAGCCGGGCAGGCGCTTGATGTGCGGCCGCATCCGCATATCGGGCTCTCGACCGTCACTTATCTGTTCGACGGCGAAATCAAGCATCGCGACAGTCTTGGAACCGAAATGGTCATCTCGCCCGGCGACCTCAATCTGATGACGGCCGGACGCGGCATCGTGCATTCGGAACGGTCGCCGGAAAACCTGCGCGGCAAGCCGCAATCCATCTCCGGCCTGCAGACATGGCTCGCCCTGCCCGACCAGTATGAGGAGATCGCCCCGATCTTTGCCCATACCGAAAAGCGCGACCTGCCCTCCTTCAACGTGGACGGCCTGGAAGGCCGCGTCGTCATCGGCCAGTTCGAAGGCATGAAGTCGTCGGTCTCGGTGTTCTCAGATACGATCTATGTCGATCTCAGGATAGAACCCGGCAAGAGCGCGCCGTTCGCGGCGCAGTGGGAAGAGCGGGCGCTCTATATCCTCGAGGGCGAGGCGATCATTGCCGGCGATCATTTTGCCGACAATCAACTGCTGGTTTTCCGGGCCGGCGACGCGATTACCGTCAAAGCCGGCCCATTGGGCTGTCATGTCATGCTGTTCGGCGGGGCTGCCCTTGGCTCTGCCCGGCATATCTGGTGGAATTTCGTTTCTTCCTCCAAGGAACGCATCGATCAGGCCAAGGAGGAATGGCGCACGGGCCGTTTCGACATCGTGCCGGGGGATGAAGAAGAGTTTATCCCTTTGCCGGAGCGGTAATCTTCGTTAAACTCCTTGTTTGCGCCGCAAGAAAACCCGTTTTTGCAATCCATAACGAAACTGTTTAAAGACGCGGTTCCCAGCGGACACCCCACTTGAAATCGCGTCTTTCCTTAAGACGTGAGAACGAAGGCCTTCAGCGTGACACAACTGCCAGTTAACCCTATGCCGGCGACCCCTCTTCTCGACCAGGTGACCTATCCTGAAGATCTGAAGAAGATTGACGACAAGGACATGCCGCAACTGGCAGCCGAGCTGCGCGCAGAGATGATCGACGCGGTGTCGCGCACCGGCGGGCATCTGGGTGCCGGTCTCGGCGTCGTCGAACTGACCATCGCCATCCACAAGGTCTTCAACACGCCGCATGACCGGCTGATCTTCGATGTCGGCCATCAATGCTATCCGCACAAGATCCTGACGGGCCGCCGCGACCGTATCCGCACACTGCGCCAGGAAAACGGCCTGTCCGGCTTCACCCGCCGTGCCGAGAGCGAATACGATCCCTTTGGTGCGGCCCATTCATCGACCTCGATTTCCGCCGGTCTCGGCATGGCGGTCGCGGCCGATCTCTCCGGCGAGCATCGCAATGTCATTTCCGTCATCGGCGATGGCGCCATGTCGGCCGGCATGGCCTATGAGGCGCTCAACAATGCCGGCGCGCTCGATGCGCGGCTGATCGTCATCCTCAACGACAACGACATGTCGATCGCGCCGCCGACCGGTGCGATGAGCGCCTATCTGGCGCGCCTTGCCTCCGGCCGCACCTATATGGGCTTTCGCGACCTCGGCAAGAAACTGACCGCCTATCTCGGCAAGACCATCGACCGGGCGATCACCCGCGCCGTCGAGCATGCGCGCGGCTACGTCACCGGCGGCACGCTGTTTGAGGAAATGGGGTTTTACCATATCGGACCGATCGACGGTCATTCCTTCGATCATCTTTTGCCGGTGCTGCGCAATGTGCGCGACAATTCCAAGGGCCCGGTGCTGATCCATGTGGTGACGCAGAAGGGCAAGGGCTATCCGCCGGCCGAAGCGGCGGCCGACAAATATCATGGCGTCAACACCTTCGACGTCATCACCGGCGCTCAGGCGAAAGCCAAGCCGAATGCGCCGGCCTATACATCCGTCTTTGCCGAGGCGCTGACTCAGGAGGCAGGCTATGACGACAAGATCGTCGCCGTCACCGCCGCCATGCCGTCGGGAACGGGCCTCGACAAGTTCGCACTGGTGCACCCCTCGCGCTGCTTCGATGTCGGCATTGCCGAGCAGCATGCGGTGACCTTTGCCGCAGGCCTGGCTTCGGAAGGCTACAAGCCGTTCTGCGCGCTCTATTCGACCTTCCTGCAACGTGGTTACGACCAGGTGGTGCACGACGTGGCGATCCAGGGCCTGCCGGTGCGCTTCCCGATCGACCGCGCCGGCTTCGTCGGCGCCGACGGACCGACGCATGCCGGTTCGTTCGACACCACCTATCTTGCCACCCTGCCCGGCTTCGTCGTCATGGCGGCGGCCGACGAGGCGGAACTCAAGCATATGGTGCGGACCGCTGCGGCCTATGACGAGGGCCCGATCTCGTTCCGTTATCCGCGCGGCGAAGGTGTCGGCGTCGAAATGCCGGAGCGCGGCCAGATCCTCGAAATCGGCAAGGGCCGGGTGATGAAACAGGGCTCGAAGGTGGCGCTCTTGTCGTTCGGCACGCGTCTGGCCGATTGCCTGCTGGCCGCCGAGGACCTCGATGCGGCCGGGCTTTCGACGACCGTCGTCGATGCCCGCTTTGCCAAGCCGCTGGACCACGACCTGATCCGCCAGCTGGCGAGAAACCACGAGGTGCTGATCACCATCGAGGAAGGCGCTGTCGGCGGTTTCGGCAGCCATGTCCTGCAGTTCCTTGCCCATGAAGGCCTGCTCGACAACGGACTGAAGATCCGGTCGCTGGTTCTTCCGGATATCTGGATGGAACAGGCCAAGCCCGAGGCGATGTATGCCAAGGCGGGCCTTGACCGTGCCGGGATCGTTTCGACCGTGTTCAGAACGCTCGGTCAGAAACAGCAGATCGGCTCAAGCGTCGCGGGCTGAACGGCGGCAACTGTCACCGGCATCGATAAATCTCTCAAAAGCTGTGGCGGCAGTGCCCGTGTCACCGCCAGCCCTGCGCAGCATCGTTTCTGCGTCACCGATGGGCGCTCATCTCAGGCGGTGCGGCGCATGCCGTAGGACTGGGCCCCTGCACGTGCAGTCTTTCGGACCTCAAGCATCCAGCCGATTGCCAGCTGCAGCGCGCAGCCGCCGGCAAGCAGCAGAAGCTGAACCGCAAGCGGCATGTCCGGGCTGTGCCGCATCAACACCGCCGCGGTAAACGACAGCAGGATTCCGGCGGAGAAGACGGCCAGGCTGTGCCGCCCGGCGACGCAGACGAGCCGCATGGCCGGGTGATCGGCGGCGGTTTTCACGGCTGGAATGTTCCAGGCGAGATAGAGGATCGCCAGAACATTGAGGATCCGCAGCGGGCCGCCATTGGTCTTGGACACCAGCTGATGGTGAAGCCCGCCAAACGGCGGGTCAACGACGCCTAGATGGACAACCAGATTGAGGGGGATGGCGGCGATAGCAAAAAGCGCTGCGGCTGCAAATACAGCTCCGTTGTAAGGCAACACCGGCTGGCCGCGTTTCATGCGCACGCCGAGATATATTCCGATCACGAAAATGAACTGCCACGACAAGGGATCGAAATACCAGCTGTGGCCTTCAAGGGCTGCGTTCGGGAGATTGATGTGGCCAAGACCGGCAATGAACCAGACGGCACAGGAAAGCCCCATGAAGGCGCTCCTCGACCAGTCATGCAGCAGAAAGGCAAACGGTGCGATGAGCAAAAGGACGACATACATCGGCAGAATGTCGAGATTGCCAGGCATGTAACCCAGCAACAGGGCCTGAAAACCATGGTGAAAGGGGTCCTGCCAGAAATCCGTCATCTCGGCAGCCCATGCCGTCTGATCGAACGCCCCGATGATGACGGCCGATATCGTCAGCATGATCGCAAAAAGCAGCAGGTGCACGAGATAGAGGCGCAAGGCCCGCTTCCATGGCCGCTCCAGCCGCAACCCGGCGTCCGGACGATAATAGGCGAGAGCGGAAGACATGCCGGCCAGAAGCACGAAGATTTCGGAAGCGTCGCAAAAGCCGCGCGAATGCTGGAAGGTCAGCGAAAACGTGAACTCCGCGTGACCGATGAAAATAAGCAGAAGCGACAGGCCCCGCAGAAGGTCTATTCTGTTCTCCCGCTGGCCGTTCATTCGTGGTCCCCAAGGTTGCCATCATCGCTTGATGCGCGATCAGGCCTGTTCCTAGGGTAAAATCGTTACTCTCCAACCCGATGCCAACGCTACAATTTTAGCGATCGATCATTTTGGCACGGCGTCGGCGCTGTCACTCTGCCGGAAGGAACATCCGCACGGTTCGTCAGCAGTTTGACCCCGGCGATCTATCAACCGCCGGGGCTTCCACACATCAATCATGCACCGGCCTCAGGCGGCGCGGCGCGAACCGTAGGCTGCCGTTCCGGGCGAACCCCTGCCTGCATCGAGCTGGAATTGCGCAATCAGTTCGCGCAGGCGGCTCGCCTCGTTGGCGAGCGTTGCGCTCGCCGCATTGGTTTCCTCGACCATGGCGGCGTTCTGCTGGGTGACCTGGTCCATCTGATTGACCGCCGTGTTGACTTCGGCAAGGCCGACCGACTGTTCGCGGGCCGAGGTGGCGATCGCGTCCATATGCTGGTTGATCGTCACCACATAGGTCTCGATGGTCTTCAAGGCATCGCCGGTGTCGCGAACCAGCTTGACGCCGCCTTCGACCTCGACGCTCGAATTGCGGATCAGCTCCTTGATCTCCTTGGCGGCCTTTGCCGAACGCTGCGCCAGTTCGCGTACTTCCTGGGCGACGACGGCAAAGCCCTTGCCGGCATCACCGGCACGGGCAGCCTCGACACCGGCGTTCAACGCCAGAAGGTTGGTCTGGAAGGCGATTTCGTCGATAACGCCGATAATGTTGGAGATCTGGCTCGAGGATTCCTCGATGCGGCGCATCGCCTCGACCGCGTTGGCGACGACCGCACCCGACTGGGCGGCGCTGGCATTGGCCTGCACCGCAACAGTGCGGGCCTCGTCGGCGCGCTTGGAAGAATTGGAAACATTGACGGTGATCTGGTCGAGTGCGGCTGCCGTTTCTTCCAGCGACGCCGCCTGCTGTTCGGTGCGGCGGGACAGATCGTCCGAGCTCTGGCTGATCTCGCGCGTGCCGTCATCGATCGAGCCGGCCGATTGGGTAACGGCTGAAAGCGTGTTGCCCAGTTGCTTGACTGCCGCGTTCAGATCATGACGCAGAGCCTCGAAATCGGGGGCGAAGGCATCGTTGAGCTGGAACGACAGGTCGCCGGCGGCAAGGCGGCGCAGGCCGCTCGCCAGACCCGATGTCGCCTGCTGCAGGCGCGCTTGAGCTGCGGCTTCCGCTTCCTGCGTCAGGCGGATACGGTCAGCTTCCGACCGCGCCCGTGCGTCCTGCGCTTCCGCCTCAAGCCGGTGATTGGCGATGGCGGCCTGGCGGAATATCTCGACAGCACCGGCCATTTCGCCGATCTCGTCCTTGCGGCCCGTGAAGGGAATGCTGCTCGTGGTATCGCCACCGGCAAGGCCTGTCATCGCCCGGGTGGTGGCGACGATCGGCCTGGAGATGCCACGCCCGACGAGATAGACGGTGAGGGACAGCAACAGGATTGCCGTAATCACCGCGGCGACGGCGAGATTTTCCGCTCGTGCGATCGCACGGGCATTATCGGCCTCGGCGGTTTTACGAAGGCCGGCAAGGTCCTGCATCAGGGCCGCCAGGAGCGGCTCGACATCCGAAAATGCCTTGGAAACGCTCTGTCGCGCTTCGCTCTCGGTCGCCGCGGTCGCAGCGTAGGCCTTGAACGTTGACTGATAGACCTGCAGAGCCTCCATGATGGAATCGTAGGCTTCCTTCGATCCGAAACGCGCCGGTGCGAATGCCGCGAAGATTTTGGCTTCCGCCGCATGGCTCGCCACATATTTGGCGTCGCGGCGCATGATGAAATCCTTCTCATGCCGCCGCATCGTCAGCATGCTGGCCCTCAGTTCGTTGTCCTTGATCTCTTTCAACAGCGTTTCGATGGAATGCACGGCCGCGCGCATTTCACCTTCCCGCCCCTTCGAAGAATCAAGCCCCAGCTCCCTATTGGCCGTAACCAGTGACTTGAACTCAGCGAGATAGACGTCGAGACCGGCGGTAATCGCCTGCAATTTCTGCTGAACCGATGCATCCGGCACTGTCTGCCTCAACACCTCCAGCTGTCCGCCTGTTTCGACGGAAAACTCCTCGTGGTGCAGGACGGCTTCCTCGCTCTTTTGCAACAGGAAATCCTTTTCGGCGCCGCGCTCCGCAAGCATCTTGCTTTCGAGCACCAGAAGCGCCTTGTCCGACGCCTCGATCGCACGCTCCTTTTCCCTGAAGCTCTGCTCCATCGCTTTTTCAACGATGAAAATGGCGACGATCGAAAGAATGCCGGCAACGGCGATCGGGACGAGCAGACCAATCTTGTGGGACAGTTTAAGATGCATGGGAGCTCCATATCGCCCGGCCAGCACGGCCGATGCGCAAACAGTGTGAAAAGCGGGGATATACGCCTGATCCCGTTGGGCGGGATGGCACTCGGAACATGCCGCTGAAGCGAACTCTTCGAGCAAATTCACCGGGCGCTGCATGCCCCGGTACCGCACATCCGAAAGTGTGCCGCGTAAGTCCCAACAAATTAGAGCTTTCGAATTAAATATCGGTAAAAAAACCCCTACCATTTTACTGGTAAATTCCGCTCTTCAAGCCGGCGTGCTGTCCGCAACGCCTCCCGCCCCAAGGAAGCAGCCTCTTTCGGCACTATTTGAATGCGCCCGGCCGCATGGCCCTTGCCATCCCGGCTTCGACGCGCCATGAGAACCCATGTCAAACGAACCAAAAACCTCCGTCCGCCTCGACCAGCTGCTTTTGAACCTGGGGCTTGTCGCCAGCCGTTCGCGTGCACGCGATGCGATCCAGCGCGGCACCGTCACCGTCAACGGCCGTATCGTCACCAAGGCGAGCTCCACCTTTCCCGAGGATGCGACCATCGCCATCGACGACCCGGTCCAGCCCTATGTTTCGCGCGCGGCGCTGAAGCTCAAGGCGGGCCTCGAGCATTTCAAGCTGTCGCCCGAAGGGCTTGACTGCCTGGACATCGGCGCTTCCACCGGCGGCTTTACCGAAATTCTGCTGCACAACGGCGCTGCCCATGTCATCTCCGTCGATGTCGGCCACGGCCAGTTCCATCCGCGCCTGGACGCCGATCCCCGCGTCACCAATATCGAGGGCCTGAATGCCCGCGTGCTGGATGAGGACCACCTTGAGGGCCGCGAGATTTCCTTCATCGTTTCCGACGTCTCGTTCATCTCGCTGAAACTGGCGCTGCCGCCGGCACTCGATCTGGCCGAGCCTGGCGCCCATTGCATTCTTCTGGTCAAGCCGCAATTCGAAGCCGGCCGCGAGGCGATCAGCAAGGCAGGACTCTTGAAGGATCCCGAAAGCGCCCCTGCGGTCGCGGCCGAACTGGAGCGCTGGCTCACCGAGGATATGGGCTGGGAAAGCCTGGGTCTCATCCCCTCGCCGATTTCCGGCGGTGACGGCAACGAGGAATATCTGCTGGCCGGTCACAAGCCGCTCGACGAAAACGCCTCCGAACACGAAGACGCCTCCGGGGACGAAGACGAATGAGCACGGAAACGCTGACCATCGAGAAGCTTGGCCAATCCGGCGACGGCATCACCCGTGGCCCGTTCGGCCCGGTCTATGTGCCGTTTACGCTGCCGGGTGAAACCGTGGCGCTGGCGGTCAACAGGGACAAGGGCACGGTCATGTCGATGACCGACGTCTCGCCCGAGCGCGTCGAGCCCAAATGCCGGCATTTCGGGCCGGACGGCGAGAACGGCACCTGCGGCGGCTGCAGTCTGCAGCATGCGAGCGACAGCCTCTATCAGAACTTCAAGCGACAACTGGTTCTCGATGCCTTGAAGTCGAAGGCGCTGAAGGCCGAAGTGGCCCCGCTGGTGCTTGCCCATCCCGGCGAGCGGCGGCGCACGGTGTTTACGGCGCGGCGCACCGAAAAAGAGCTGCTGCTCGGCTATAACCAGCCTGAGACCCATCACATCGTCGCGATATCGGAATGTCCCATCGCAAGCCCCGGCATCGTCTCGCGGCTTGCAATCATCCGGACGGTGGCCAACGCGATGGCTGTCAGCGCCGAGCCTTTCCGCGTCACCGTGCTGGAAACCCTGTCCGGCCTCGACCTTGCCTTCGAGGGCATCAAGGCCATGGACGACCGGCAGCGGCGGATGGCGGTCGAAACCGTGCTCCGCCAGAAGGGCATTGCCCGTCTCAGCCTCAACGGTGAAATTCTGGTCGAACCGGTCAAACCGGTGATCGATTTTGGCGGCGTTTCCGTTTCGCCGCCGCCCGGAAGCTTCACACAGGCGACGAAGCCGGCCGAAGAGGCGATGGCGGAACTGGTGCTTTCGCATCTCGGCAAGGCCAAGCGCGTCATCGACCTTTTTGCAGGCTCGGGCACCTTCTCGCTGCGCATTGCCCGCAAGGCGCGCGTTCATGCCGTCGAAAGCGAAGACAAGCCGCTGAAGGCGCTGGATTTTGCCGCCCGCAACACGCAGGGCCTGAAACCCGTTACCGTGGAAAAGCGTGACCTCTTCCGGCGTCCGATGATGGCCTCGGAGCTGAAGGTCTATGACGCCATCGTCTTCGACCCGCCACGCGCCGGTGCTGAAGTCCAGACAAAGGAAATGGCCCGTTCCGGCGCCAAGAAGATCGTCGCGGTCTCCTGCAACCCGGTAACGCTGGTGCGCGACCTGCGCATTCTTGTGGATGCGGGCTACCGGATCACGTCCGTGACCCCGATCGACCAGTTCCTCTGGTCGTCGCATGTGGAAGTCGTGGCAACGCTGGAGAAGTGAGCCAAGCGTTCGGATCGAATTAGAGCGCCGTTGAAGGAACATCGATCGATGCCGCCGGCCAAATCCGGCGGCACTCCTCCCGGAAAGCGCCGATTGCCTGAAATGCATCTTCATTTTTCATCTGCACGGCATCGGAAGCGCGACGGAGTTCCGCCAATTCGCAAAGGCGGTTGACGACCCAAACCGCCCGCCTTTCGATATCCGCGCCATAGGCCCGCTCCACCTTGGCAAGCGCCGTCACCGGAATATTGCCGAAACCTTTGATCAGCATACCGATATCGAAAGCATCGCGATAATTAACCGAAGGATCGACGCAGCGATCGGCATTCGCAAGCAACTTTTCGGCAAACATATTCAATGGAGAGAGCGTCGGCACCCCAAGCTCTTCATCAAAAAGTCCATCGACTTCGATACGCCCTTCCCGGACGACTTCGAATTTTATGGTGTGGCCGCCATAACCCAGAAGCGTCCTGATACCGTATTGATCTGCTTTGACGTCGCGGAGGCTTTCGACCTTCGTTGAAAAAAATGCAGTTATGCCCTCGCTTACGGCCGCCATACGAAGCTTCCGATATCCATCGACGTCCGAACACAGAAAATCGACGTCGATCGATCGGCGATACTCTCCGAGCTTGAGAACGATGGCTGTCCCTCCTCCGAACCAACACTTATTGTCCAGGAGGAAGGCGTGGTTCATCCCGCCGAGAATTTCGGAAATGATCTGATGTTCCACTCGGAGATATCTAGGCATGACGTCCTGCGCTGTGTTTGATCAATGATGCAGGATCGTGCGCCTGGGGTGAAGGGCAGTCAGGAAAAAAGCAGGCGGCCCGCGCCGAATTGGCTCTTCAAGCTTTGGATTAAGTGGGTCTCTGCGGCTGTCAGATGAGCCGTATCGACGAAACGCCAATTGCGCTCGTAGAGGGCAAAGGCTTCTTCCGGCGAAATAGGACGCGTGATGTCGCGATTCCAGGCCAGCATTCGCAGCTCTGGATAATCGGCGGGCACAATGCTGTTTTCGACGGCGCTGATCATCCCCGCAATATATCGCTACGGACTGGTCATATCAACGCGGCGTGCTGCCACTTCTATAACGCGCATCTTCTAAGTTAGGCTTCTTCAAAATGAAACTCCCGGCAAAGCCGCGTTTGGCCGGGAGTTTCAAGGAGATATGTTTACGCGGCGCGGCGGGCGTAAGCGGTTTGCCTTGCCGCCGGTGCCGACGACTGGCTGTCGCCGATGTTGAACTGGGCCAGCAGATCGTTGAGCGCTGCCGCTTCCGAGGCAAGCCCGTGGCTGGCGGCGGTCTGTTCCTCGACCATGGCGGCGTTCTGCTGGGTGCCCTGGTCCATCGTGTTGACGGCCGTGTTGATCTCCTGCAGGCCGGTCGACTGTTCGCGGGTGGAGGTGACGATCGCGCTGATATGCGTGTTGATCTCCTGAACCTCGGAGACGATTGCCTGCAGCGACTGGCCGGTTTCCCCGACCAGCGCCACACCGGCGCGAACCTGGTCGCCCGAGGTGGTGATCAGCGCCTTGATTTCCTTGGCGGCATTGGCCGAGCGCTGGGCGAGTTCGCGCACTTCCTGAGCGACGACGGCAAAGCCCTTGCCGGCGTCCCCTGCACGGGCCGCTTCGACGCCGGCGTTCAGCGCAAGCAGGTTGGTCTGGAAGGCGATGTCGTCGATGACGCCGATGATGTTGGAAATCTCGCCGGAGGACTTTTCGATGCCCTGCATGGCGTTGACGGCATTGCGGACGACTTCGCCGGACTTTTCGGCGCCGGCGCGGGTGCGGGCAACCAGCTGGCCGACTTCTTCGGCGCGGCGGGCGCTATCCTTGACCGTCGTGGTGATCTCTTCCAGGGCTGCGGCTGTTTCTTCCACCGAGGCTGCCTGCTGCTCGGTGCGGCGGGCAAGATCGTCGGCGGCGGTGCGGATTTCGCTGGCGCCGGCATCGATGGCGCGGGCATTGGCGCCGACGGCCTGAAGCGTCTGATGCAACTTGGTCACCGAATTGTTGAAGTCGGCGCGCAGACGGTCGAGATGCGTGACGAACGGAACCGAGATGCGGTAGCCGAGGTCGCCGTCGGCAAGACGTCCAAGACCGGTTGCCAGGGCCTCGACGGCGTGCTGGATATCGGCGGTTTCCTGTGCTTTCAGGGCTTCGCGCTCAAGGCGCTCCTGCTCGGACAGCGAACGGCCGCTCTCGGCCTCACCTTCGAGACGCACGCGCTCGATGGCATTGGCGCGGAACACCGCGACGGCGGCGGCCATCGAGCCGATCTGGTCGCGGCGTTCCTGGCCGGGGATTTCCGCCTTCAGGTCACCGGCGGCCAGACGTTCCATGGCTCCAGTCATATCGGTGACAGGACGGATGACGAGGCGGCTGAGCAGGGTTGCGAGGAAGGCGATCATCACGCCGACGGCAAGGAGCGTGGCGATGGTTGCGGCAATCCGGAACTGGCCGATAGCGGAATAGGCGACATCGGCATCAACGGCGAAACCGACGTACCATTCAACCGTTGGCAGGCCGGCAACCGGCACGAAGCTGACGAGCATCGGCTTGCCGTCCAGTTCGGTCTGCATGATCGACGCGCCGATCGACGGTGTTGCGGCCGGGAAAGCATCGGCAAGCGTCTTGGTCACCAGCTTGGCATCCGGATGAACGAGGATCTGGCCCGACTTGTTGACGAGGAAGGCAAAGCCTTCGCCGCCGACATCGATGGCCTTGACCATGTCGACGAGTGTCTTGAGCGAGAAATCGCTGCCGGTCACGCCGACGAGCTTGCCATCCTTCTTCACAGGCGCTGCGGCACTGATGATCAGGTCGCCGCTCGAAGCATCGACATAGGGGTCGGTGAGCACGCTGCCGTTGGCCTTGACCGCATCCTGATACCAGGGGCGCTTGCGCGGATCGTAACCCTCCGGCATCGGCATCAGCGGCCAGGTGGTGAACTTGCCGGTTTCGTCACCGACATAGGTGCTGATGAATTCCTTGACGAGAACATCGTTGTTCAGGGTGGCTTCGAGGCCGGCCTGATCGGCGGTGGCGCCGACTGCATCGGCAACCATGGCCGTCAGCGTGACGCGGCCGTTCAGCCAGTTGGCGACGCTCTGGGCGGCCTGCTTGCCGGAGGAGGAAATATTCTCCTCGACAGCGCGGGTCGTCACGTCATGCTGGAGACTGTCGATATAGACGGAAAAGCCGGCAAAGGCGGCAACGACGACGAAGGACGCGGCGACAAGGATGCGCGTCATCAGATTCGATTTTTTGGACAAGGCAGGCTTCCCTAATACGGCCCGGCTGCAGCACCGGGCGAAGGCTCGAACGTGTCCGCGCGCGGGATCGGCAGGCAGCGCTGACGCGCAAAGCCGTTCCAGAATGCGGAAATGGGATGACATGCCACGATGGGCGAAGACGCGCGCCTCATGCGCCCGACAGGGGCCGATAGGCCGGACCTGTGAATGTCCGGACCATATTAGCCCGCACTTAAGGCAGGGTTAAAATCTCATTGCCGGAAAAGTGAGGACTTTAAGGACATTTTGCGAAGCCGGCCGCCTATTCGGCCGCCTGTCTGAGCGCTCCAAGCTGAGGCCGCTTCTTCAAGCCCCAGGCGGTCGCCAGATGCATGGACGAGGAAATGCCGGCATCGAGCATGAAGGGGCCGGGTGTGTCGGCCTTGGTCCGTGACGCCGGTCTCGGCTTCAGCGGCGTTCCATGTCCCATGCCGTCGACCAGATAGAGTTCGACCGCGACCCTGCCGGACTGATCCCTCCAGACGCGGTGGAGATGGCCATCGACCTCGTTCTGCACATAGGCCTCGCTTTCGAGACCGTGCACGTCAAGCCATTGCTGAAGCAGCGCATCGGCGTTCGAGGTCGAGACGGTGTGATCCTTCGTGCCGTGCCAGATGGAGACTGCAGGAAAATCCCGTATCACAGGCGATGCCGCCCGCACGAGATCGCCCCATTCCCGCGCTGTCCGCTCAGGCGCCGACTTCATCGCGGCAAGCGCCCGGTGCACATCACGTGCCGCGCCATAGGGCAGCCCGGCGATGACGCCGCCGCCGCAAAAGATATCCGGGTAGGCCGCCAGCATGGCGTTGGCCATCGCGCCGCCTGCGGACAGTCCGGTGACGAACACGCGCTTGCGGTCGATCCCATGCGTGGCCGCCATCTTGGCGACCATCTGGCGGATCGACATGACCTCGCCGCGATCGCGCGTGACGTTGCTCGGGCGAAACCAGTTAAAACAGAGATTGGCGTTGTTGGAGCGCTTCTGCTCGGCATAGACGACGGCAAAGCCGCGTTCGCGCGCCAGCGTCGACCAGCCACTGCCAAGGTCATAGTCTTCGGCGGTCTGCTGACAACCGTGCAACACAACGACCAGTGGCGATTTTTTCGGCAGACCGGCGGGGATATAGCGCAGCATGCGCAGATGGCCGGGATTGCTGCCGAACGCCTTGACCTCTTCCAGCCTTGCGGCCGGCCGGGGTTTTATCGCTGCTGCTGCCGGTAGTTTTGCGGGTGCTGCGGAAACGAGAACCTTGCGCGTCGCCTTGACGGCCTTGAAAAGCGTCTTTTCCCAGCGCCGGTGCTGCTTCAGCATATCGGAGAGGGAAAATTTGAAACGAGACCGCATGGATGAATCCTTGGCTTGCCGGCACGCTCCCAATGCCGAAATTCCTCCACGCAACAGGGTTCAATATGGGGTACCCCCCGCCATCCGGCAAGGTCGGGCTGGATATGAATCGCAAGGCTAGGCGGCATGCTGCCTCTTCTCCCAAGCGGGGAGAAGTGCCGAGCGAAGGCGAGGCGATGGGGGGGGTGGTGCCGCACATTCGCAGTTTGCGGCCCCCTCATCCGGCCCTTCGGGCCACCTTCTCCCCGATGGGGAGAAGAGAGAGCAGCCCGATCACCGGCGCATGAAAGCCTCGAAAGCCGCGCGCGCTTCGGCGCTCTTCAATTGCGCGGCAAAGTGTTTTGCCTCTTCATCGATGCGAGCCAGCACGTCCGACCGATCGCCGCGAATGAGGTTGCGCGCAATGCGCAGCGCTTCCGGCGGCTTTTTCGCCAGATTTTCGGCAAGCGCCATCACCTCGCCCTCGATCGCATCGGCACCGGCGATCTTCCAGATCAGCCCGGCCTCCTGCGCGTCGGCGGCCGTGAACGCCTCGCCGGCGGCCAGAAGCGCAAAGGCGCGCTGATGACCGGCGATGCGCGATACGATCAGGCTGGAAGCAGCCTCCGGCACCAGCGCCAGATCAACGAAGGGCGTCTTGAAGGTCGAGCGCGCCGAAGCGATCGTCATATCGCAATGCAGGTGGATGGTCGTGCCGATGCCGATCGCCAGGCCATCGACGCCGGAGATGACCGGTTTGGCGGCACCGGCCAGAGCCTTCAGGAATTCGATCACCTCCTGCCCCATCGACCCGCCCATGGCGAACGCCATGAAATCGGCCATGTCGTTGCCGGCCGAAAAGCAGCCTTCGGTGCCCAGAAACGCGGTGACGCGAATGGCATCGTCGGTGCCGGCGACGATGAGCGCATTGGCCATCTTGGCGTACATCGCCCGCGTGATGGCATTCTTCTTGGCCGGCCGGTTGAAGCGGATGACCTGAACGCCCGGATAGGCTTCGGGCCGCTCGATCAGAACGTCATCGGTCATGGTCATCTCCTTTGCGCCTTTTCGATCAGGCAAGTGCGATACGGGCGCCGGCAAGGCTTGCGGCACCTGTGACGATCGTGTTCTTCAGCGCTACCGTTTCGCCCAAAAGGTTTTCGGCCGCGAAACGGCAAAGCGCGATGCGGACATCACGGCCACCATCGCCCACCTCCGCCAACCCGCCCTTGGCGAGATAGACGCCGGTCAGCGTCAGGCCGAACAGCCGCTGATAGGCCGTGGCTCCGGCAAGCGCTTCAGCGGCTTTACCTTCGGCGAGGCGCGCAAGCAGCCATTCCGTCGTCTCTTCCAGATCAGCGATCGCATCGTCAAGACGGCTGCGGGTTTCGCCGAATTCGGCAAGGTTCGATGACCCGACCTCTTCGGCCACCGCCTTCAATTCGGCAATGAAACCGCGCACATGGCCGCCATCCGCCAGAGGCAGCTTGCGGGTGACGAGATCGATCGCCTGAATGCCATTGGTGCCTTCGTAGATCGGCGCGATCCGGGCGTCGCGCAGATAGCGCGCGGCACCGGTCTCTTCGATGAAACCCATGCCGCCGTGAACCTGGATGCCCATGGAGGCGGCATCGACGCCAACATCGGTGCCGAAGGACTTGGCGACCGGCGTCAAAAGGCTGGAACGCTCCTGCCAATAACGGGCTTCGTCGCCCTTTGAGACATGCGCCCGATCGACGGCCCGGGCGCAGGTGAACGCGATGGCGCGGGCGCCCTGTGTCAGGGCTTTCATGGTCAAGAGTGTGCGGGCGATATCCGGGTGTTCGATGATCGGGCTCATGCCCGTGCCCTTCCAGCCCGGTGCCTTGCCCTGCGTGCGTTCGCGCGCATAGTTCAGCGCATGCTGGGTCGCGGCATCGGCCATCGCCACACCCTGTATGCCGACGGCAAGGCGGGCATTGTTCATCATCGTGAACATGCAGTTGAGGCCCTTGTTCTCCTCGCCGACGAGATAGCCGACAGCACCCTTTTCCGCGCCGAACCGGCCGTCGCCATAGACCATGGTGCAGGTCGGCGAGGCATGGATGCCGAGCTTGTGTTCGAGCGAGTGACAGAACAGATCGTTGCGGGCTCCCAGCGAACCGTCCGCGTTGACGAGGAATTTCGGCACCAGGAACAGCGAAATGCCGCGCGTTCCCTCCGGCGCCCCGGCGATCCGCGCCAGGACCAGGTGGACGATATTGCCGGTGACCTCGTGGTCGCCCCAGGTGATGAAGATTTTCTGGCCAAAAATCCGGTAAGTGCCGTCATCGCGGCGCTCGGCGCGGGTCTTCAGGACGCCGAGGTCTGAACCGGCGTGAGGTTCCGTCAGGTTCATCGTCCCGGTCCATTCGCCGGAAATCATCTTTGCGAGGAACGTTGATTTGAGCTCTGGGGACCCATGTTTCTCAAGGGCGTCCACGGCCCCCATGGTCAGCATCGGCGCCAGCGCAAAGGCCATCGAGCCGGCGTTCCAGAACTCCATGGCAGCGATATGCAGCATATGCGGCAGCGCCTGGCCGCCGAACTCCTCCGGCGCCGTCAGGCTGTTCCAGCCGCCGGCCGCCCAGTTGCGATAAAGATCGCTCCAGCCTTCGGGCACCTGGACCTTGCCATCGACGAGTTTCGAGCCTTGCCGGTCGCCAACATCGGCCAGCGGCGCGACCTCTTCGGTGGCGAAACGGCCGGCCTCACCGACGATCGCATCGACCAGATCCTCATCGAGATCGCCGAAAACGCCTGCGGCCAGATCCTCCCCGAGCCCAGCCACGTGCTTGAGCGTGAACAGAATTTCCTCAACCGGTGCCTTGTACATCGCCGTATCCTCCCGCAGCCACATGACAACATCGCCGTCCGTCAGTCCAGCAACGGCTTGTTCGTTGATCCCGAAATTATTGATTTTTACGTAAACGTCAATATTCGATTGGACCGGTTATCCCGGCCTGCTGCCGCTTTGCAACAAAACTGTCATGAAACCCGAATACAGCGAAGTCTGCCTCCGCCCGGAACAATGCCGCATGAACCTGATCTCGTCCGAAATACCGGGGCTCGTCTGGGCCTATCGTTTCCTGCCGGGCGAAAGCCGCTGCGTGCGGATCGCCGCCGATTCCTCCATAGATGCACTGATGGAGGGCGACGGCTGGGTCTGGCTGCACCTGGCGCTGAGCGACGCCCGCACCCCTGCCCTGATCGAACGCATCACCACCCTGCCACAAGCAGCGCTTTCGACGCTGACCAGCCATGACACGCAGGCAGCTGTCACCGTCTCCGACGATATCGTCTACGGCACGCTGGTCGATTTCGAGCGCACCTTCGACGCCGAGACCAAAACCATCGGCTGGCTGCATTTCGCCGTTGCCGAAAAGATCATCATCACCACGCGGCTGCATCCGTTGCGCAGCATCGACCGGGTCAAGGCGGCCGTCGAGAAGAATGCCCGCTGCGCCCGGCCGATCGACCTGTTCGAAATGATGGTGGTCGAATTCCAGCGGACCTTGATCAGCCTCGTGCTGGAACTGACGGAAGACCTCAACGTCATCGAGGATGATGTCTACGGCGAGGCCGGGCACAACCATCAGCCGCGCCTGGCGCCGCTGAGGCGAACCGCAGTGCGCCTGCATCGGCACTTGCGCACATTGCTCGCCCTGCTGCGGCGCGCCGGTACATCGGAAGAAGACGAGGTGCCGGAAGGATTCACCGACGTGGCCGAACGCCTGTCGGACAGGCTCGAAGCCGTGGATCGCGATGTCTTTGCGCTGCAGGAACGGGCCCGCCTGCTGCATGAAGAGATCGACAGCAAGCTGTCGTCGGAAACCAACCGTCATCTCTACATCCTGTCGCTGATGACGGCCTTCCTTTTGCCGCCGACACTGGTCACCGGCTTTTTCGGCATGAACACCAGCAGCCTGCCCTTTGCCGACGGCGTTCACGGGACGTTGATTGCCGGCCTGTTCATCCTGTTGTCGATGGGACTGGCCTGGACGATCCTCAGGCGGATCGGAATCCTCTAATCCGCACAAAATGACCCGCACAAAAATGGCCGGAGACAAAGTCCCCGGCCTTAAGTCAGTGCTGATCAAATCACGCTATCAGTAGGGCGAAATGCACTGTCTGCGCGGGCCGCCATACGGCTGATAGGTATTGTCGTAGGCGCGGTAGCTGCGATAGCGATTATAGCACCATTCGGCATGGCTTCCGCCATAGCGCACCGGGGGCTGGGCGATAGCACCGCCTATGATGGCACCGGTGGCAAACGCGCCGAGCGGGAACCACCAACCATTATATTCGCGGTAGCCCCGCCGGTAATAGTTGTAGCCGCGATGCCCGTTGTAATAGGAATAGCCGCCGCGGCGATAATAGCCACGTCTGTCGCTGTACTGACGCCTGTTGCTGTAACGGGGCCTGTAATGGCCATCGCGGTGCGAAATTTGGACGATTTCGACATTGGCGCGTTCAGCCGTCACCGGAACCGGGATCTGGGTGAAGGCCTGCGAAGGCGTAAATGACGTCGCCAGCAAGACCGCGGACAGCGCCAGCGATGCCGCCTTTAAATTGAAAACACCCATGAGGGGCTCCTCCTTCAATTGCTATCGGACAATATTGTCTTGCCGATAGAACGAGTTGCGGCTGTTTTTGTTCCACGGCACCACAACTAAGCATGTCCGGCAAACACGCGCTAGACGTGTTAGGCCAAGTCTCGATGAAGAGGCTTAATGTTAATCCTCCCTTAACCATCTTTCCGCACCCTCTTCTCATGGAAAAGCGCCGGATCGCACGCTTGGGCAAGTTTTTCCGCCTCGCCGCTTTCCTCGGCGTCGCGCTGATCCCCAACGTGACATCGGCACGCGACCTCATGCCGTGGAAATCAGCGGACCACGCGCTGGTCATCGATGCCTACGAACTCAACATCATCGACTGGGACGCGATGCTGAAGGACAAGCGCATTGCCGGCTTCATCTCCAAGGCATCCGACGGACTGCCGGAAAGCTTTGCCTGTACCGGCGATCATGGCGGCGACACGGTCGCTCACTGCAAGACGATGTGGCGCAAATATGCCGTCAGCCGCGAACTCTACCAGACACGGCGCCTCATCGCCCGGGCAAGCGGCCTTCTCTGGGGAGCCTACCACCTCGCCCGCCCCGGCAACCCGGTCGACCAGGCCAATCACTTCCTCGACTATGCCGCGCCGCGCGACGACGAACTGATGGTGCTCGATATCGAGGGCATTGACCCTGAAAAATACATGTCGCTGGAAGACGCGGCCATTTTCGCCGGTCATATCCGGACCCGCACCGGCCGTTATCCGATGCTCTACACCAATCACACCACCGCCAAGTATATCGCTGCCAACCGCGACCGCTTCCCGATCCTGTCGCGCCTGCCGCTGTGGTATGCCCGCTACAAGCCGGGCATCCGTAATGTCTTTCCGATGGGCAACTGGGATTCCTACGCGCTCTGGCAGTTCTCCGCCGCCGCCAACTGCGGCAAGCGGCGTTGCCCCTACCGCGTCGCCGGGACGCTTACCGATATTGACGTCAACGTCGCGGCGATGAATGCCACGGCGCTCAAGGCGGTCTGGGCCAAGGGCGAACTGCTGCCGGAAAAACCGCTGGACAAGCCGCTTCTGATCGCCTCGGGCAAAGCGGGAGCTTCCTCGGGCGCTTTCTCGAGCGTTGGCATAGGCGTTGATATGACCGTGACGGGATCGATCGGGCCTGTTTCCGCCGAACGGATTGCCTCAACGAGCAGCCCGCGCAACCATTGAGGTCTTCGGCGTAATCAAGGCGCAGGCGGGGCTTGATCAACCGCCCGATCCAAGGCGCCAGTGCGCCCGGTCACGGCTTTAAAACACGATTTTGGCTGTCATGGCCAACCCGCAGACGTTCAGCCTCCTGTCAGCCGGCAAGCGCAAGAGGAGGGGATTGTCACCATCCCCGCATCGGTTGCCGGAGTCTGTCTTGAATTTTCGCTCTCTCAAGCGGCCAACCATGGGCAGCATACCGCTGAGCCTGCTGGTCGCTCTCTATATTCTGTGTCTCCAGAACCTGACGTTCTGGAACGAAGCCTTCTATGTGTTCGGCGGCTTCCACGTGGGCTTCTATACGTTTGCCGCGGCAATAACCCTGCTGGTGTTTGCAGGCGTGGTGGTGTTCTCGGTCAAATACCTGATCAAGCCGTTTCTGGTCTTTCTCCTCATCGCCGGAGCGATTTCCTCCTACTACACGGATTTCTTCGGCGTGGTGATCGACAAGGAAATGATCCGCAACGCCGTGGTGACGACGCCGCAGGAGGCCGGCCATCTGGTGACCGCGAAATTTGTCCTGCATGTCCTCATCTACGGCATCCTGCCATCGCTGCTAGTATGCCCGACCCGGATCAGGCACCGTCCGTTCATCGGCAAATTCTTCATGAACCTCGCGGTCATTGCAATTTGCTTGGCTGCGTGCATCGGGCTGATTGTCTCGGATTATTCGGGAATCTCTTCGAATATCCGTCAACATCGCGACATGATGGCCAAGCTGACACCGTTTTCGGCCATCACCTCGGCGATCGGCCTCACGGTCAGCACCTACAGCGAAATCGGCATCGTTCGCGCTCCGCTGGGCACGGACGCCAAACTCGGGCCGATCTATGCGCAGGCGAAAAAACCCGTCATCACCATCATCGTCGCTGGCGAAACCGCGCGCGCCATGAACTTCTCCCTGAACGGCTATGCCCGGGAAACCAATCCGGAACTGAAAAAACTTGGTGTCACGAACTTCACCGGGACGACCAGCTGCGGAACGGCGACGGCCGTTTCACTGCCCTGCATGTTTTCCGTTTATGGCAGAAAGAATTATTCCGACCGCAAGGCGCGCTCCACCGACACGTTGATGGATGTCCTGCGCCGCGCCGGGATCGACGGCTATTGGTGGGACAACAATACCGGCAGCAAGGGGATCGCCGATCTCGTCAGCTTTGCCAGCCTGACCAAGCAGAAGAACAGCACGCTCTGCAAGGATGGCGAATGCCTGGACGACATTTTCCTCACCAAACTCGATGAAAAGCTTGCCGGCATCACCGAGAACACCGTCATCGTCCTGCACCAGATCGGCAGCCACGGCCCGTCCTATTATCTGCGCTACCCGGAAGAGTACCGCCGCTTCAAGCCCGATTGCCGCACCCCGCAGCTCTCCGATTGCTCGCGCGAGGAGATCGTCAACGCCTATGACAACACCATCCTCTACACCGACCACAATCTTTCCGAAGTGATCAGGCTTCTGAAGAAACATCAAGGCAGGGTGGACGGCGCGATGATCTACATGTCGGACCATGGCGAGTCGCTCGGCGAGAACGGATTGTTCCTGCATGGTGCGCCCTACATGTTTGCGCCCACCGAGCAGACCCGCGTCCCCTTCATCGCCTGGTTCTCCGACACCTATGCGCAACTGACCGGCCTGGACCGGCGCTGCCTTCAGACCTATGCAGACGCTCCAACCTCGCACGACAACCTGTTCCACACCGTGCTTGGCATGATGAATGTCGTCACGAAAGTCTATAATCCGGGCCTCGACGTGTTTGCAGCCTGCCGCTCGAAGGCGACGGCAAACCCGGTTGCGCCCCAATCCTGAGCACGATATCGAGGTCATTGTTGCCGCACGCGCAGGTGTCGGCAATCCGGACGCCTGCTCATGCGCGCCTGAGATCGGTGGGCGCTCTTCCGGATAGGGGGATCTGGGGAATATGCATAGGATGCGCGCTTTTAATATTCACGGGGGCCGGCATGGATAATTCTGCTTCCAGGAGTGCCATCTCGATGAGGAACACGAGCATCTTTTTGTCACTGCGCTCGGCGCTCATCTTCGACGCCTGCAGAAGCTCGTAAGTCAAATCTTTGGTTCGCATTTTTCACGCCCCGTATCGATTGCCCTTCGAAACTAGAGCGCGCAACTTACGCGAACCTTGCCGCCTATGAACACCTTATGATGGTGAGCGGCTTTGAAAGGCTGCTGCTGCAGCGACCTTTGCGGATCAGGACAGAGTACGCGACAGTAGCCGCCTCCCCCCCTCTGCCCTGCCGGGCATCTCCGCCTCAAGGGGGGGGAGATTGGCACGGGGCTGGCCTCTTGCTCCCGATCTCCCCCTTGAGGGGGAGATGTCACGAAGTGACAGAGGGGGTATTCCCGATTGCAGTCATGTCCCGTGGCATTATGAATGACGCGCGGCGCTGTAGATGGAGAAGGAACGGGCGGCTATGCCGGGCGACTGTCAGATGCCCGGCAATTCCGGCGCATCACGCCTCGATCTGCACGTCGCCGATCGGGCGCGAACAGCAGGCGAGGATGTAACCCTCGTCGATTTCGTCATCGAGGATGCCGCCATTGTGGTTCATCTCGACGTCCCCTGAAATTTTCATCACCCGGCAGGTGCCGCACAGTCCGCCCTCGCAGGCAGCCCCGATGCGGACGCCGGCCAAGCGCGCCGTCTGCAGGATGGTCTGGCCGGGCTGACACTTGGCGTCCTTGCCGGCCATCGTAAACGTGATGGTGGAGACCGCGCTTGCATCCGCCTCCCCGGCGCCGGCACGAATGGCAAGCTCTGCCGGATCCGGCGCGCTGGCCGGCTGAAAGCTTTCCTCGTGATAGCGGTTCATGTCGAAGCCGACGCTTTCCAGCATGGATTTGACGCCGCGCATGAACGGCTCCGGGCCGCAGCAGAAGACAGTGCGTTCGCGGAAATCCGGTGCCAAGAGCGCCAGCTTGGAGGTCTCGATGCGGCCGCGCAGTCCGTGCCAGCTGTGACGCGGCGCATGGGTTTCGACGATGAAGCCGAGATTGAGGTTCGGCATGTTGCGGGAGATGTTCTCCAGCTCGTCGCGGAACAACAGATCGTCCGGCTGGCGGGCGCAGGACAGGAAGGAGACATCCGTCTGCGGGGCGCAATCGGCCATCCAGCGGGTCATCGACATCATCGGCGTGATGCCGGAACCGGCGGAGATGAACAGGTATTTTTCACCCGGATGGCGCACGAAGGAAAAGTCGCCGAGCGGCCCGAAGGCCTTCAGCTTCATGCCCGGTTTCAGGTGATCGAACATCCAGCGCGTGCCGATGCTCGATGCCTGGGCCTTGACGGTGACGGCGATGGAAAACGGCCGCGACGGCGTCGAGGACAGCGTGTAGGTGCGCATCACCGGATCATCCGCCGTTACCGGCAGTTCAAGCGTGACGAACTGGCCCGGCAGGTAGCGGAACCAGCTGTCCTTGTCGGCCTTGAAGCCGAATGTCATCACATCCGGTCCTTCGGCGGTGACGGAAATGCATTCCAGCAGTTGCTGCCGGTCATTGAACGGCTGCAGCTCATCGAAGTGCCGGAAGGAGGAAGCAATCGTCATGTCAGGCGACCCGAACCAGAGGGGTTGAGATGGAACTGCCCTGCAGGCGATCCTGCATAAAGTTGGTGTACCATTCGACGAACTGCATCACGCCGCCCTCGTGTTCCGGCGAATAGGGGCCGGGCTGATAGGCGGGCGAGCGGATGCCGAAGGCATTTTCCTCGACGATCTGGCGATCCTGGTCATTGGTCTCGGTCCAGACATGCGTCAGTTCTTCCAGATTGTAATCGACGCCTTCGACGGCATCCTTGTGCACCAGCCATTTGGTGGTGACCTGGGTGAGTTCAGGACCAAGCGGCAGCACGCGGAAGGTGATGGCGTGATCGGCCAGCACGTGGTTCCAGGTGCTCGGATAGTGGAACAGCAAGAGGGTGCCGATATGGTCCTGGCTGACATCGTCGGAGAGCTGGCGCTTGACGGCGCGCTTTCCCGACATGGTGTAGCTCTCGGCATTCTCGATCAGCGGCATGCGGGCAACGCGGAACTGGCCGGTCGGCGACATCTTGAACTCGCTCGGCAAGCCCTCGGCTTCGCATTTTGCCCAGTGTTCGGCAATGATCGGATCGTCCTTGGCGCCCTGCACGCCGGTTGCGGTCGGGGCTTCCGGATAGGTACGGCAAAGCTCGGGGTGGTTTGCCGCGCAGTGATAGCATTCGCGATTGTTTTCCCAGACGAGCTTCCAGTTGCCCTTTTCGATGATCGTGCTTTCAAACGCGACCTTGGTGTCCTTCAGATTGTGCGGGGTAACATAGGACGAGACCATGTCGCGCACCGGCTGGAAATCCATCGCCTCTTCGGCCAGGCAGATGAAGATATAGCCGCCGAGGGTTTCGCAATGGATCGGTTTCAAACCATGCTGGTTCTTGTCGAAATCCTCGCCCATCTGGCGGGCGAACAAAAGCTTGCCGTCAAGCTCGTAGGTCCACTGGTGATAGGGACAGACAAGCTTGGCGGACGAGCCCTTGGCGCCGGCGCAGACGCGCGAGCCGCGATGGCGGCAGGAATTGTGCAGGGCCCGGACGGTGCCGGTGCGGTCGCGGACGATGACGACCGGATACTCGCCGACCTGGACGGTGAAATAATTGCCGGATTTCGGGATTTCGCAGTCATGGCCGATGAACAGCCAGTCCTTGTACCAGATCTCCTCCATGTCGATCCTGTAGAGATCGGGATCGGTGTAGAATGCCTGCTCGAGGCTATGCCCGGCACGCCGGGTCTTCAATTTGCGAAGGACTTCACTGCGGAGATCCATGGTCATTTCCTTGTGCTCGCCAACTCTTTTTGAAAGTTGCAGCAGGCAGGAAAGGAACCGCCGCCGCGCCGGGAAAGCGCGTGGTTATCGTGGTTCTCTTCCGGCTGCCCGCCGCACCCAGATATCAATTTCGCCACAAGGCTGGTTTCCGGGCTCTGGAGCTGTCCTTGCGGACCATCGCGGCGCCTTCCCGGATTTCTCCAGTGGCCTTTTGCCGAGGTTTCGCTCCACCACCGTTGCGGGGGCAGCGCCGGATTTTGACCGGCTTCCCAATTCTCCGCCCTCCCTATAAAGGCGGCACCTTGAGTGTTTTCATCTAACCTTGTGTCCGGCCCAAACAGCTGCCGATTAGCGACATCCGGTTCCAGAATGACGACACGGCAAATATTGCGCAGAGCCGCAACCTATCTGTCTATTTTATAAGCATAAACAATAGGTTCTGCTGAAATTGAAGCAAAAGGCCTGTTTTCTGCCCAACCCCGCGGCAATCGGCTGAAGCGCGGCCTCTTTGCGACATTTTGTGACGGCCCCCACTAACGCAGCCGCAATCCTCGCACCATTGCGAATGGTTCGGGGCAAACGGCTCGGACAAAAGGTTCCTATCTGGCAAGACTGCATTAACCATAACACTGTAGCGTCAGCTGATAAGCGATCACGCCCCCCGCCGCACTCTGGTACAGGCCGATGTCAAACTTGAGATATTTCGATGCCGCCGCGGTCAAAGAGCCGGCTCCGTCGCAAAAGACTGCGATCCATACCGAGTTCCTGCGCACCGGGCGGATCAACCGGCGCCAGCAGGAATGGAGCGCCGCCGAGAAGCGCTATCTGACCCATCAGGAAGTGGCTGCCCGAACAGGCAAGAAACTCGAAGCGGCCGGTACCGTCACGCATGACCGGATCAACGGTTTCCATCGTTCGATCCGTTTCCCCAAACTGCTGTTTCACCGCACGCTGGCCGGCAGCCCGCATCTCGGCTACTGCCACGTGACGGCTGCCCGGACGAAATTCGCCAAGTTCGAGGACGTCCGGTGGTCGTTCTACATCGCCAACTTCTTCTCCGATATCGGCGACGACCAGCACTTTTTCGAGAAGATCAAGCTTGGCTACTCGCGGATGTATTTCGCGGTGGCAACGGCGATGGATGCAGAGGCAGGCAAGCTGACCGTCAACCGTGCGGTGCACGACAACGGCCTGTTGTTTCGCACCCGCGACCCCAAGGAAGCGCTAAAGAACGTGCTTTTGCTCGGCGCCCGCAACGAAGAGCTTCGCAAGATCATTAGCGCCCTCTGATCACTGCTTGTAGATCAGCCAGTCACGCCCGGACGGCTGCTCGCTTTCGGCCCCATGAACGACCGTCTGGTCTCCACCCTTGCCCTGCGCCCTGGCGAGCGCCTTTTCGGCCGTGCTGACGAGATCAAACGCGTTGCTGGCATCATCCGACATGCATACGCCCACCGAAAGCGTCACGCAGCCGAGGTCGCGCCCGGTTTTCGGATGTTTGAAATGGGTGCCGCGCAAAGCCGAGCGCAGAAGCGCCACCAACCGCACCACCTCCCGCTCCTCGCCCGCGCTGACCAGAAAGCCGAAACGGGTGCCGTCGAAACGGGCGACCAGCTCGGTTGACGGGAAAGCCTGCTGGATAATGCCGCCAATATGCCGCGCCAGCGGCTCAGCCAATGCGGCGGCCTGTTCGCCCGACAGGCGGCGGCTGGTGTCCGGCTCGGCAATGGCGATACCGCAGGCAAGCGGCAGATCGGGATCGGCATAGACCTTGGCCAGAGCCTTGTTGAAGGCGCGGCGATTGGCAAGCCCCGTCACCGCATCCGAAAACTTCTTTGCTTCAAAGTCGGCAAGCTCTTTCTGGACACCGGCGATGACGGTGGACTGCGCGGTGACGCTCTGCTCCATTTCGGCATTGTGCGAGACCTGGCGCTCGGTGGCGCGCTTCAGCGCCTGAATGGAGTTTTGCAATGCCGTCTGGTTCGCGTCGTCGGAGACGACCAGCGCTTTTGTTGCTTCGCTGATCAGCCGTCCGTAATCATCAAGCTGGTCTTTTTCCCGCGACAAGAGGTTCATGAAATTGCTCATCTCGTCGCGCACGATCGTGGTTGATCGCGCCAGCACGCTTGCTTCGTGATGATGCGGCAAATATTTGCGGCCAAGTTCGTCGAGCGCCGATTGCGACTTGTATTTACCGAGCGCGATGAAATCGCGCACCAGGTCCGGATTGGCACCGGCATAGGCTTCGTAGACGAGTTCGTAATTCCTGGGGATGGCATCGATGCCCATCTGGTGCATGGCGGTGGCGATCCGCAGGGCAAGGTCGTTCGGCATGGATTTCTTGTTGGCCATGAGGGCTCCGGCTGTGTGCAGGAGCGGACACCTAGCATGGGCAACTTTCTTCGCCGCTAACCGGAACTGTCGCATTTTAGGAAACCTTAACCGGCTGTAGCGAAGAGGCACAATTGACCCCAGCTTTCGAATGCGCTTGGCAATATCCTGCTGAGCCCTGTAAAGGAAACGCCGGAGCGCCTGCCTGCCTTTTCGAGAGGGCGCATTGACGTTTGGAAGCTTGATGGCGCTGATCATAGACACACGGACCGAGCCGGAGCGCGCTTTGGCGATTGCCTGCGAGACGCTTGGCGAAGGCCTGCCCGTGGCGATCCCGACGGAGACGGTTTATGGGCTGGCCGCCGATGCCACCAATCCGGACGCGATCAGCCGCATCTATGAAATGAAGGGCCGTCCACGCTTCAACCCGCTGATCTGCCATGTCGCCGATTTTGCCATGGCCGAGGCGCATGTCACCTTCGATCCCCTGTCGCGGCAACTGGCTAAAGCCTTCTGGCCGGGGCCGTTGACGCTGATCCTGCCGATCAAGCCGGAGAGCGGCGTGCATCCGCTGGCGTCCGCTGGCCTCGACACGCTGGGCATCCGCATGCCGGAAGGATTTTCGCAGCACGTCATCGCCCGCTTCGGCAGGCCGCTGGCGGCACCGAGCGCCAACACTTCGGGCAAGATCAGTCCGACCAGTGCCGCCCATGTCGAAGCCGATCTCGGCGACAAGCTGAGATTGATCCTCGATGCGGGCGCTGCCGAAATCGGACTGGAATCGACCATCATCAAGGTGGACGGCGATGACGTCCGGTTGCTGCGTCCAGGCGGCCTGGATGTGGCGGATATCGAGAGGCTGACCGGCAAGACGGTTTTGCGGCCTGAAACGGCCGGTGCTGCAATCGAAGCGCCGGGCATGCTCGCTTCGCATTATGCGCCGGGTGCCGCGGTGCGGCTGAATGCGGCGAATGTCAAACCGGGAGAAGCCGTGATCCGGTTTGGCGGCAAATCGCTGCCGGGCGAGGAGAATGCCAAAGCGGTGCTCGACCTCAGCCCTTCGGCAAACCTGCGCGAGGCGGCCGCCAATCTGTTCGCCTATATGAAACAGGCCGACGCTTCCGGCGCCAAAACCATCGCCTTCGGACCGATCCCGAACGAGGGTCTTGGCGAGGCGATCATCGACCGGATCGAACGCGCCGCTGCGCCACGGGAATGACCCTATGACCAACGCCCTGCCCTCCGCCGATCTCATCGCCCGCTTCACCGCCATCGTCGGCGCGGCAAATGCGCTGACGGATCAGGCCGATATTGCGCCTTATCTCGTCGAATCCCGCGGCCTCTACAAGGGCAGCGCGCCACTGGTGCTCAGACCCGGCAGCGTCGCGGAAGTATCTGAAATCCTCAAGCTAGCCAGCGAAACCGGCGTCGCGATCGTTCCGCAGGGTGGCAATACCGGCCATGTGGCGGGACAGATTCCGCGCACCGGGGCTGATGATATCGTGCTGTCGCTCCAGCGGCTGAACCGCATCCGCGATATCGATCCCGTCGGCAATGTCATCGTTGCCGATGCCGGCTGCATTCTTGCCGATATCCAGGAGGCGGCGGAAGCGCATGACCGGCTCTTTCCGCTGTCGCTCGGCTCGGAAGGCTCCTGCCGGATCGGCGGCAACCTGTCCACCAATGCCGGCGGCACCGCAGTGCTTGCCTATGGCAACATGCGGCAACTCTGCCTCGGCCTCGAAGTCGTGTTGCCGACCGGCGAGATCTGGGACGGGCTGCGGCGGCTGAAGAAGGACAATACCGGCTACGACCTGCGCGACCTGTTTATCGGCGCCGAAGGCACGCTCGGCATTATCACCGGCGCGGTGCTCAAACTGTTTCCGCAGCCGCGCGGCCATCAGGTGGCCTTTGCCGGCCTGAAAAGCGTTGCCGATGCGCTGGCCCTGTTCGACAAGGCATCGAGCCTCTGCGGCCCGGCGCTGACCGGTTTCGAGCTGATGCCGCGCCTGGGCGTCGAGTTTACCGCAAGACATATTCCCGGTGTACGCGATCCAATGGAGACGGTTCATGCCTGGTATGCGCTGATCGACATCTCGACCTCGGATTCGGCCGAAAGTGCCGAGCGGATGATGCAGACGCTGCTCGAAACGGAAGTTTCCAGCGGCCTCGTCGAGAACGCCGTCGTGGCCGCGAGCGAAGCGCAGCGCAAGAGCCTCTGGCACATGCGTGAAAGCATGTCGCCGGCCCAGAAGCCGGAGGGCGGGTCGATCAAGCACGATGTGTCAGTGCCGGTCTCCAGCATTCCGGCCTTCATGGCGGAGGCCGATGCGGCGGTGATGAAAGCCATTCCCGGCGCCCGCATCTGCGCGTTCGGCCATATGGGTGACGGCAACATTCACTATAACATCTCGCAGCCGGTCGGCGCCGACAAGGATCAGTTCATCGGCCGCTGGCGCGAGATGAACGCGATCGTCCACGGCATCGTCCTGAAATACAATGGCTCGATCTCGGCCGAGCACGGCATCGGCCAGCTGAAGCGCGACGAACTGGCCGAAGTCCGCTCGCCGATCGAGATCGAGCTGATGCAGCGGATCAAGCATGCCTTCGACCCCGCCGGGATCATGAACCCCGGCAAGGTGCTCAAGGCCTCAAGCTAGAATCAGTAGCCGCCAAGGCGCAGCTGCGACAGGCTGAACAATGTGTCGGCGCTGATACCGCCGCCGCCGCCCGACAGGATCAGCTGGGCGCCGGACACATCGACATTGTTCTCGACATCATAAAGCGCGGTGAAGCGGAGAAGCAGCTTTTCCAGCTTGTCGGGGTCCTGTAGATCCTTCACGTCCAGCACACGGTTGATATAGGCATATTGCAGATCGACATCGGCGCTCGACATTTCCTCGGGGATGCTGAATGTGGTCTGGATGACCTGCAGCAGCGCGCTGTCGGCCAGGAGATCATAGGCGGTGTTGATGCCTGTCGCCTGTCGCCGGAAGTAGAGCGCCAGACGGACCCCTGCATTCTCCTCACCCTTTTGCTGCTCAAGGGTCTGGTTCAGATAGAGATCTTCGGTCTCCAGCAGCCCGCGCCTGGTCTGGATGCCAAGTTCCGGGCGTGCCAGATTGCCCTCGCTGTCAAAATTGTAGGAGGAGACGAGTTCCTTGTAGATCGTCGTGTCCGGCTCTTTGTTGATGAAGCTGTTCGGGTCGCTGAAATCGGAATCGAACATCTTGCGGACATAGTCGGTCGTCACCTCTTCCGGATCGAGACCGGCGGCGACAAGCATGAAATCGACCAGACGCCGGTTGGACAGAAGCTGGTCGAGCGTTTTGATCTTCTCGATCTCGCCGCTGTAATATTTCGCTTCCGCGGTTGCCTTGGTCTTTTCATCCTCGCTGGCAAACCGGCTTTTTTCGATGACATAGGATTTGGCGGTGTTGAGAATCTCGGATTCGGCCTGCGCCAGCATCGGCACGCCGGCCGACCCGTCCGCATTGAAATTGAAGGCTTTTGCCAGCTGAACATAGCGGTCGTCCTTCAGCGTATAGACATAGCTTGCCGGATCGGTGAGATCGCTGGTCAGCACCTTTCTCAACTTGCGCGCGGTGTCGTCCTCGTTTTCGAGGCCGACAGCGGTGAGCGCCAGTTTCATGATCTTGGTGTCGGACAGCAGGTCGTCGACATTGGAAACGACGCTCATCAGGCTTTTGTAGGACTTGATCAGGCTCTCGTCGGCGGCTTCGTCGGTGTCGTTGTAGCGCACCATGTAGTTGTCGGAGGTCAGCTTGGTCTGCGCTGCGGTTTGCGCCGTATCGCCGGCTGCCAGCGTCCCGTCCGTCTGGAAATTGAACGCCGCCCGTAACGCCTTGTAGGCGGCGTTGTATTCGCCTCCCTTGGTGTTGACGAAGCTTGCCGGGTCGTTCGGATCGCTGGTCAGAATGCTTTCGAGCGTCGTCACCGTCGTGCTGGACGGCAGGCCGAAGGCTGTGAGGATGTAGGAATAGAGCCGGCTGTCACCCTTGATCTGCGCAACCGTGGTGACGGTTGCGATCGTATTCTCATAATAGGCCTTGTGCAGCAGGGCGACCGATGTCGTGGCGCGCGGAGCCTTGTAGGCATAGACTTCCTTGGTTGCCTGCCGGCTGTCTGCGGCCTGTGCCGTTCCGCCTGCGGGCACTGAGCCATCCGCCGCGAAATCGTACATCAGGGCCAGATCCTTGAAGACCGCGATCCGCGAAATCGTCGCAGAACTCTCCTTCTGCTTGGTCTGCAGATCGGCGGCGTAGAAGTTCACGCCCTTCATCGTCGTCAGAGAGGCCTGACGCTGGTCGATCTGCGCTTGCAATGCGGCGCGTTCTGCATCGGTGAGATCTGGCTCGGCCATCTGCGTCCGCAGATCGCGGATTTCGGCCTCGACGCCGGCATAGGCATCGATATTGCTGGTCATTTCCGGGAAAGCGGCGTCGATCGTGGCGATATTTGCCTGCAGGGTGTCCTTTTCGGCCTGCAACGTCACCTTGTCTTCATCCGATGTCTCGGGCAGCGCCAGAAGAGCATCGATCTTGGTTATGCGCGTCTGCGACTGGACCCGGCTCGACAGAGCGGAGAGTGCATCGGTGGATGACGCGTTGGTCGCCTGAGCGTCCGCCAGGGCCGTTGCAAAGTTTATGTTGTAGTAGCTGTTCGGATCGTCGAGATCGCTGACCAGCGCCCCGCGCACCTGCTCGTAATTGTAATATTTCTCGTCAACGCCGAACACCCGGAACGTATAGGATCGTAACCTGTCGTTCTGCAGGAGTTGATCCACGTTGGTAATCGTGTCCATCATTGTGTCGTAGTAGCGCGTCTCCTCGGCCATCTCTGAATCGATGTTGGCGACGGTCTGGTTATACAGGCCGATCAGCGCGTCTTCCTGTGCATCACTTTGAACCACCTCGGTCGACTGGGAAAAACTGAACGCCATCGCGAAATTGCGGTAGCGCTCATCCGTCAGCATATTGGCGTAGCTGCTGTCGTCGCTGAGGTCGCTTTCCATGACCTTGCGCATGAAGGCCTTGGCGTACGTCATGTCTTCCAGGCCATGGGCCTTCATCGCATAGGCATAGAGCCGGTAGTCGTCGAGGAACGCGTCGATCGAAGTGACATTGCCGATATTGGCCTTGTAATATTCGGTTTCGCGGGCGACCAGCGTCTGTTGCGACGTGCGTTGAAGACTGGTCTTCATGTCGCGCGTGAGGAGATTGTAGTCGATGTATGTGGAAACCATTGCCGCTCTGCCGATCGCCTGAAATTGCCGACGCTATGGCGTCCGCACGGAAGCAATGCCGCGCAAAGCGGCCATGATCCTAAACACCATCGCCGGTCATCCTTGTGCGTGGCTTTTCCTTGCCCCGGCGGCGCGCGATCGGGAGGCTGGCAAAATGCCGCCGATTTTCTTCAGATTTGAGAAACCCTGCTGCGTTGGCCTTTGCTAACCATCAGGAAATGCAAAGTTTTTTAACTGCGATTTTTAAGTGGTCTCAAACGCGGCCCACCTATCCTTGGCTCACAGAGGACGAAAAGTCCCGACGAGAAGACCGGAAACCGGCTCTCAAGGAAAACAAGGGCGATTGAAATGCTGAAAACACTTTCCCAACCGGCTTGGGTTGAAACCACGCTGCGACTGGATCCGAAACGCTTCCCCCAGCAGGCAAGCTATACCTTGCACGGACAGCCCAGCAATGTCACCATAAGCTTGGACGAGCGCGGCGCGGTGCTGCGCAAGGTTCTGCCATCAAGCGGCTTGCCGCTGTCGATCGCACTGCCGGCACGCGCCTTCAAAGGTGTTGCGGCACGCGCCATAGACCATGGAGACGGAGAAGTGACCGTGACGCTTGAACTGCATCATGACGACCCGGACCTCTGCATCCCGCTTCTGGTCGCCCACGATCTTTCCGACATTGCCGCCGACTGGCGCACATGGTCGGAAGCCTACCGGATCCCGATGCTGATGGTCGAAGCCGACGGCGTCGCCCGCCCGCTGGAAGACCATCTCGGCGAAGTCCGTACCCGCGATATCAAGCCGCGCCGCCGCCACTCGCTGTTCAACGACCGCCGCCCGCGCTTCCTGATGCGCCGCACGGCCGGCAGCCTCGGTATCAACATGAAGATCAACGGCCGCGAAATCATCGCTCGCAACTGATTTTCGACACAATCTCCAAGCCTTCCTCCAGTGCAAAAGACCGGCTGTCCCTGCGGCCGGTTTTTTGTTTTTGTTTTCAGACAGTTATCAAGCCTCTGGAAAACCTTGGAAGCGCCTTCTTGATGCCACAGCCGGCCTGCACATTGCCGGCACGAGAAGGAAACATTTCATGCGCACATTCATCCTCGCGGCCCTTGCCGCCTTTTCCGCCCGGTTTGCCAAGACGAAGAAGAACCGCGACGAGGAACTGAGCTGGGCGTGACTTGCCACAGCCCTGCGCTTTGAAGCGCGGCACGGCGACGGTTTTACTGCGGTGGACCCCTGCCCTCCGGCCATCCGGAGGGCTTTTTTTATGCCAGCCGGACCAGCAGCGCGGCGCAAAGGCCGGCAAACAGGATCAGTCCAACAACATTGTTGAACTTGAACAGGGCCAGGCACTGAGCGGCATCGTGAATATCGAGCACGAGGATCTGGTAAAACAGCATGACGGCCGCAACCAAAAGGCCGATATAGGCCAGAAATCCGGCCCCAGCGAGCGCAAACGCAACGAACAGCAGCAATACCGTCAGTCCGTAGAGGGCAAATAGCCACGGGCGCGGGCGTTCGCCGAACCGCCGCGCGGTTGAGCGCACGCCGATCAGTTCGTCATCCTCCCTGTCCTGGTAGGCATAGATCGTATCGTAGCCGACAGTCCAGGCGATGGCTGCGAGATAAAGCACGGCCGGTGCAAGCCCGAGCGTTCCGAACTCCGCCGACCACCCCATGACAGCCCCCCAGGAAAAGGCAAGGCCGAGGAAGAATTGCGGCCAGTCGGTAAACCGCTTGGCGAACGGATAGACGGCAACGAAGATCAGCGAGAAGACGCCGAGGAAAATCGAAAAACCGTTGAACTGCAACAGCACGATCAGACCGGCGAGCGCCTGCAGCACCATGAAAACCTTGGCCTGCAACCGGGTGACGCGACCGGACGGCAGCGGCCGCGAGCGGGTGCGCGCCACTTCCATGTCGATGTCGTGATCGACGATGTCATTATAGGTGCATCCGGCGCCGCGCATGGCAACCGCGCCGATGAAAAACAGGATGAGGTGCAGGACGAAACGGCCGGGCGAAAACGTACCGAGCGCGGCTGCCGCATTGGCCGCCAGCGCCGCCGACCAGAAACAGGGCCACATCAGCAATTGCCAGCCGATCGGCCTGTCCCAGCGGGCAAGCTGCGCATAGGGCCAGAGCGGCCTTGGCAGCACGCGGTAAACCCAGTTGTTGGACGGCGCATCGTGGACGCGCCCGGAATCGGCTGGACGTGTGTTCATGCCATTTGTTTGCAGCGCAAGCCATCCCGGGTCAAGCGGGCAGACCGGCGCACTGTAAAACCAGCGCCTATTCCAGCGTGAAATCGAAACGGTAGGTGGCGGCAAGGCCGACCAGGAACTGGTTGCGGCTGCCGCCTTCGTTGACGAGGCTCGAATCCGCCGCCGGGCCCATCAGCCGCTTGTATTCCGCAAAGGCGCTGGTTTCGAGTTTTTCGGTTGCCTGCCAGGTGATGGCGGCGCCGGCACCGATGGAGTTCAGGCCACCCGACGGCGTATATTTCGAATAGCCGGACTTTGCCGCCTCCGATGAACTGACGCCATAATACGCATCGAAATAATCGCTCGTTGCGGCCGACAGCCGGGGGCCCGCGGAGACGCGGACATTGCTGCTGACATCGACGAACCCATCCGCCGCGACATCGGCTACCAGGCCGTGATGGCTGCGAATGCCCTGACGCAACTCGGCGCGGATGCGCAGCCAGTCGGTCGGGTAAACCTCGGCAAAGCCGCCGAGTTCACCGCCGAAGCGGACAGGATCGAGCCCCTTGAGATCGGACGAGGTATCCTCGTCACGATCGAAGATCAGCTTGCCGACGACACCGGCGCGAAAAGCGCCCTTGTCGACGAAGGCAAAGGCCGGATTGTCGTTGCGTGACGAAAACCGCACCGTGCTGCCGGCCCGGCCGAGCGAAATCAGCGGCGCCGCCTGGAAAAGCCGATCGGATGCGCCATCGTATTTCGGCCCGATAAAGCCGGTCGCGCCAACCTTCAGATACCAGTCACCGGACCAGGAATGCTGGCCCTCCTGCGCGTTGGCGGAAACGGAAGCGGCGAAAAACAACCCTGCGGAAAGGGCAAACAAGGATCGGCTGAACACGTCGGAACTCCAGACATACAAAAACGGTTCGTTCCGGGCCTTATAGGCTTGCCCTCACTACCACATCGTTAACCAGAAAACTTCAGCCATTCTTTTCCATAGGTAGTGGTTACTCGACAGAATAAATGATGTTTTTCAATGCAATAGATGAAACAACTCACCACAAGGCCGCAGAAGAAACGCCGTTCCCTGGACCAATCACAGCCGAATTGGCGCGTGGTTCGGACCAAATACAGCGAAATCGGATGTCAGGCCGTTCGCGACTTCAGATAGGTGCTGGGTGAACTCCCCAGCATCCGCCGGAACATCGTGGTGAAGGCAGCGATGTTCTCATAACCGGCATCGAGCGCCACATTGGTGACCGTTTCGCCCTCGGCCAGACGCGGCAGCGAGGCGAAGATGCAGGCCTGCTGGCGCCAGGTGACGAAACTGACACCTGTCTCGGCACGAAACAGCCGGGTGAAGGAACGTCGGCTCATGCCGAGATCGCGGGCCCAGTCATCAATGCCGGCATTGGCGTCGGGCGATTTCAGGAAACGCCTGCAGAGGCGGCCAAGCCGCGCGTCACCCGGAAACGGCAGGCCAAGCGGACGCTCGGGCAACTGACCGATTTCGTCAAGCAGCAGCTCCATGATCAGCCGCTTGCGGCGCGGGGCCAGCGGCTTTTCATCCGATTGCACCAGCTCCTCGATCAGGCTGCCGGCAAGCGCCGTGACCTCAAGCACGCGCGGCACATCGGAGACGACGACGGACGGGCTGACATAGACGGAATGCATGTGCACTTCGCTGATCATTTCGCTGTAATGTTCGAGACCCGCTGGTATGAGCAGTCCGTGACCGGGTGGTATCATCCAGCGGCCCCCGGCGGTGCTGACCAGAACGACACCACGGCGGGCGCACCAGAGCTGCGTCTTCGTATGGCTATGGGGCAGCCCGCGGAAGCCGGCAGGATAGACGCGACCGAGCGCCGGGACGGCTTCCTCGGTGCTTTCAATCCAGGAGAGGCTGGCAAAATGCTCGTTGTCGCCCTGGCTGTCCGGTCCGGTAAGATCGATTGTCCGCATTTGGCCCACTCTCGAAAGAATGCGACCAGAGCACAAAAGCAGGCCATAAACAAGCGATGTAGAGACAGCGCATCTTCATAGATTCAATATCCTTCGGGCGAGGAAGACAGCATGACGACGATATCATCAGCCAGCGGCATCAGCGCGGAGAAGACGGCCGTTTCCGTCATCGTGGCCGTCAGCTTCTGCCATATGCTGAACGATATCATGCAAT
The DNA here is from genome assembly GCF_025847205.1 of Pararhizobium sp. YC-54. Classification (GTDB taxonomy): domain Bacteria; phylum Pseudomonadota; class Alphaproteobacteria; order Rhizobiales; family Rhizobiaceae; genus Pararhizobium. The sequence continues at coordinate 142,841 of NZ_JAOYTH010000011.1, forward strand.
CGCTGCTGACCTCGCTCTATCCGCTGCTGAAGGAAAACTATGCGCTCGACTTCGTGCAGATCGGCCTTTTGACCTTCGCGTTCCAGGTCACCGCATCGCTGCTGCAGCCGGCCGTCGGCGTCGTGACCGACCGCTGGCCGATGCCGTTTTCGCTGCCGGCCGCGATGCTGTCGACCTGCGCCGGCCTGATCACGCTTGCCAATGCCCACCACTTCTATGTCCTGGTCACTGGTGCGTGCCTGATCGGTATCGGTTCGGCCATCTTCCATCCCGAAGCCTCGCGTGTCGCGCGGCTCGCCTCCGGCGGACGCCACGGCCTTGCCCAGTCGCTGTTCCAGGTCGGCGGCAATACCGGCACGGCGATCGGGCCGCTGCTTGCTGCCTTCATCGTCATTCCGCAGGGACAGGGAAGCCTCAGCTGGTTCTCGGTCATCGCGCTCACCGGCTTCATGGTTCTGTCCTGGGTCAGCGTCTGGTACACCCGTCACCGCCGTAGTTCGGCGGGCCGGAAAGTCGTCAGCCGTACCTTGCCGCTGCCGCGCAATCAGGTCATCTGGACGCTGATCGTGCTCGTCATCCTGACGGCAACGAAGAACGCCTATCTCTCCAGCCTTTCCAGCTATTTTACCTTTTTCACCATCGAGAAGTTCGGCGTCGGCGTGCAGGAAGCGCAGATGCTCCTGTTCCTGTTCCTTGGCGCATCGGCTGCAGGCGTGATCTTCGGCGGGCCGATCGGCGACCGTTTTGGCGCGCGCTTCGTCATCTGGTTCTCGATCCTCGGCGTCATTCCCTTCGCGCTGCTGCTCCCCTACGCCAACCTGTTCTGGACGGCGGCGCTGGTCATCCTCATCGGTTTCATTTTCTCCTCGGCATTCTCGGCCATCGTCGTCTTTGCCCAGGAACTGGTGCCGGGCCGCGTCGGCCTGATCGCCGGCATGTTCTTCGGCTTTGCCTTCGGTTTCGGTGGCATCGGCGCGGCCGTGCTCGGCGTCTTCGCCGATCGCAACGGTATCGAGTTCGTCTATACGCTCTGCTCCTACATGCCGCTGCTGGGCCTTTTGACGATCTTCCTGCCAAAACTTCCAAGCCACCGGTAAGGCGTGACGGCGGGATGAGGGCTGACCTCATCCCCACAACGTGAAAAGCCCGCGGCACCAGGAATCCGGGTCAGTGGCATTTCAACCAAATTACAACCAGCGCATTCTATTGTAAGTATTCATCAAGCATTGAGCGCTAAGGTTCGCCCCGGGGACTATCGGGGCTAATTCGATGCGCAACACGTTAATTGCCGCTTCCGCTGCGCTCGGCGTATCGATCGCGTCGGCGCCCGCGCATGCGGAAACGCTGAACCTGTTGATCTGGGAATCCTATATCGACCAGACGATCCTCGATCGCTGGACCGAGAAGACCGGCGTTGCCGTGCATCAGATCTATTACGACAGCGGCGATGCACGCGATGAGGTGCTTTCGGATCCCGGCAGCAATATCGACCTTGCCGTCATCGGCGAAAACGGGGCCGGCCTGTTTGGCAAACGCGGTGTGCTGGAGCCGTTGTCGGACAAGAACGTCGCGTCGATGAAAGACTACAAGGCCGAGTGGACCTCGCGGTGCGCCGGCTATGCCATGCCTTATCTCTGGGGCACGATGGGCATCGTCTACCGGTCCGACATGGTCAAGGCCACGCCGGCGTCGTGGAACGACCTGATGTCGCCGGACCCGGCGCTGAAAAAACATATCGCCATGTATGACGATCACAACGAGGCCTTCGTTGCGCCGCTGGCCATGCTGGGCAAATCCATCAACGCCAACGACAACGAGACACTGAAAGCCGCCTTCGAAGTCATGAAGAAGCAGGCGCCCTTCGTTCTCACCTACGACTATGTGATCACCTCGATCCAGAACCCTGAACACGGCCAGGACATCTATATGGCGCTGGCCTATAGCGGCGATCAGCATGTGCTCAACGAAAAGGCCGGCACGCCCGGCCTCTGGCGCTACGCGGTGCCGAAGGAAGGCACGCTCTCTTGGCTCGACTGCATGGCCGTCACCGCCGCCTCGCCGCGCAAGGGGCTTGCGCTGCAATTGCTTGACTTCATCGGCTCGCCGCAAAATGCGGCCGCCAACGCCGAGGCCCTGACGATGCCCACCGCCAGCGAAAAGGCGCTCGAACTGATCCCGGCAGAGATGCGATCCAACCGGGAAATATATCCGTCCGCCGATATTCTCGCCAAGAGCCAGTACCAGAAGGAATTGTCGATCCAATCTATCCAGACGCGCCGGCGCATCATCAGCTCGATGGCAAACTTCCAGTGACACTTGGCAAACGCGCGTTCTTCCTGATCTTTCCGGTCGTCCTGGCAGGCTACCTCGTGGCCGCGCTCTCGGTCTATTTTGTGCAGGCACATTCCGTTCTGGCGCTGGAGCGGACGCGGCTTTCGCAACAGTTCGACCATATGGCGGCGTTGTTTCGCAACGAGGTCAGCCAGAGCCGAAGCTTTCTCTACTCGATCCTCGAGGGCAACGCGGTCCGCCTGTTCGTGTCGGAACCGGATGAAGCCTACCGCAACAACGCGCTTGGCCTGCGGCTGCAGCAGAGTGTCCGCTCGCTGTCCGACGATCCGAAGAAATTCATCTCCTTCGCCATCCTCAATCCCGACCTGGCACCGGGTTATTATTTCGAGAACAGCGATGACCCCTTCGCCGAGATCGGTGCGCCGCAATTGGCGCTGGCAAGCCGGCTCACCGGCGGCAGCCAGTTGCGGGATTGGAGCTTCTTGCACGAAGCCGGGGCACGTCCGTTGATCGTCTACTCGGAATTCATCGACCCGGTAACCTTCAGCCGCCCGCTGCCGAGTGCAAAATCGGACGCGCTTCTTGTCCAGGTGGCAATCGAACCGACGCAGTTTCTGAGCATGCAACGCGCCCTTCAGCATGAATATGAAACCGCGATCCGTTTCGAGTCCGCGCCGCAGCTGCAACCATCCGGCAGCCTTTCCGCATCCGTCCGGATGGCGCCTTCGTTGTTTGCAACGCTGACGGTTCCGCCATCCCACGGTTCCGGCAATGTGGTTCAGATGAAATTGCTCCTGGGATTGGGGGCGCTGGTGATGAGCCTTCTCTCCGTCGGCCTGATGATCGTCCTCATCCGCCGGTTCATCACCAACCCGATCGCAGCTCTCGACCGGCAGGTGACGGCGGTGATGAGCGGCGAGAACGACGGCATCGCGGAAACCGGTGCCGAGGGCGAAATCGGCCGGTTGACCGGCAATATCAAGCAGTTGCACGATCAATCGCAGCGCGCATTGAAACTGGTGCAGCAGACATCCTGGACCGACACGCTGACTGGCATCAGCAACCGCGCCCATTTCAATATGCTGGCCGCTGATGTCGTCCACCAGGTCACGGCGCAGCGCGGCCATTGCAGCCTTCTGTTCATCGACATCGACCACTTCAAGTTCGTCAACGACAAATACGGTCACGAGGTCGGCGATGACCTCTTGAAGATGCTGGCGCTGCGGATCGAGAACGCGATCAGCGTGATCGCCACGCGAAGGGCGCTGCCACCGTTTGTCTTTGCCCGCCTGTCCGGCGACGAATTTGCCGTTCTCGTGCAATCGACGCCGCGTGACGGCACGATCCGCGAAATGTGCGCTGCGATCCTTGCGCTGTTTTCCAACGGCTTCGAGGTCCGCGGCAAGCACTACCCTGTCACCGCCAGCATCGGCGTCGCCATCTGCCCGACGGATGCCACCAACCTTGCCGAACTGATTTCCAATGCCGATGCGGCGATGTATCAGGCAAAGACCAACGGCAAGAACCGCTCCTCGCGCTTCTCGCGGGCGCTGCAGGACAAGCGCGACCGTATCCGCCATATCCAGGAGGAACTCCGCCAGGTCGATCCCGACGAGCAGTTCCACCTCGTCTACATGCCGATCGTTGATGCTAGCGGCAAGGTGACCGGTTGCGAGGCCCTGCTGCGCTGGGTCTCGCCGGCGCTTGGTAACGTCACGCCCGACGAATTCGTGCCGATCGCCGAAAGCACCGGCCTGTTTACCAAAATCGACTGGTGGGTGATCAACCGGGCTATGTCGGAACACCACCGGCTGAAGCAGCTGTTCGGACCCGACACCGTGCTTGCGATCAACATCTCGTCGGCGGAACTTCACTCCAAATCGATCAGCGGCTATTTTTCCGACTGCGCGGCACGGCACGGGCTCGATCCGCAGACCATCGAGATCGAACTGACCGAAACCTATGCCGTCAAGCTTGGCGACCAGCTGCACCGGAATATCGAGACCCTGCGTGAACGGGGCTTCCGCATCTCGATCGACGATTTCGGCGCCGGTTATACCTCGGTGCAACAGGTCATCGAATATACCGCCGACACCATCAAGCTCGATCGGGCACTGGTGCAAAACCTTGCCCACGCAGGGTCCCTGCCGGCCTTGAAGGCGATGATCGCTCTCTGTCACGCGCAGAACATGGCAGTCGTCGGCGAAGGGGTCGATACCGACGAGAAGCTGGCGATGCTGACGGCAGCCGGCTGCGACCATTTCCAGGGCTATCTTATCTGCAAACCGCTGATGCTCCCCGATTTGACCATCTGGGCGTTGAAACAGACGGCGAGAATTGCCGGTGCCGCAGACGGTCACGTGCCGGTCCACGGCCACAGTCGCCTTCCGGTGTCCTCTGATCTGCTCTGAAGCGCCTGTATCGCAGGCATTGTGCCGATTTCGCCTTGACCTTGGAGCGCCCTCGCCTTAGAGCCCCGTACGATAAATGAGGCACATTCTGCCGGAAGGTTTTTTTGTCAGGAAGCGGGCTTTTGTCGAAGGGCATACCCAACAGGTACGTTCGAGACAAAAGCCCGCTTCCTGACAAAAAAAGCATCCGGCCCTCCGGGTTGACTGAAATCGGCCGCCCACTGCGTCGGATGGCTTGACCGATGGGGCGGCATCGCTCCGCGCCATCCTTCTGGTGGATCGGCCGATTTGAGACAACAGAATGTGCCTCATTTATCGTACGGGGCTCTAACCGCACCTCAACACTGCGGATTGCGGGAGTAGGCGATGAAAGTTCTGTTGATCGGGTCAGGCGGGCGCGAACATGCGCTGGCATGGAAACTGGCGCAATCGCCGCGTCTGACGGCACTCTATGCGGCTCCCGGCAATCCCGGCATCGCCGAAGAGGCGACAATCGTCGATGTCGATACCGCCGACAACGCCGCGGTTCTGGCCTTCTGCCGCAGGGAAGCGATCGACTTCGTCGTTGTCGGCCCGGAAGCACCACTGGTCGCTGGTCTTGCCGACACGCTGCGCAACGGCGGCATCGCGGTCTTCGGACCTTCGGCGGCTGCCGCCCAGCTTGAGGGCTCCAAGGGGTTCACCAAGGACATCTGCGCCAAATACAACATCCCGACCGGCGCCTATCAGCGCTTCACCTCCGCCGAACCGGCAAAGGCCTATATCCGTCAAAACGGCGCCCCCATCGTCATCAAGGCCGATGGACTTGCCGCCGGCAAGGGCGTCACGGTTGCCATGTCGCTGGAGGACGCGCTTGATGCGGTCGATAGCTGCTTTTCCGGCGCCTTCGGTGCCGCCGGTGCCGAAGTGGTCGTCGAAGCCTATCTCGACGGCGAGGAAGCAAGCTTTTTCTGCCTGTGCGACGGCACGTCGGCGCTGGCGCTGGCATCGGCCCAGGATCACAAGCGCGTCGGCGACGGCGACACCGGCCCGAACACAGGCGGCATGGGCGCCTATTCGCCCGCACCGGTGATGACGCCTGACATGGTCGAGCGCACGATGCGCGACATTATCGAGCCGACGATCGCCGGCATGGCCGATAGCGGCCACCCCTTCACGGGCGTGCTGTTTGCCGGCCTGATGATCACCGCCAAGGGGCCGGAACTGATCGAATACAATGTCCGCTTCGGCGACCCGGAGTGCCAGGTGCTGATGATGCGGTTGAAGAGCGACCTCCTGCCGCTGCTCCATGCCGCTGCCACCGGCACGCTGGCCTCCGTCAGCGCCGAATGGCGCGACGAGGCGGCCCTGACAGTGGTGATGGCCTCGAAGGGCTATCCGGGTGCTTACGAGAAGAACACGCCCATTGCGAAGCTTCCTGAGGCGGAGGCAGGGACCAAGGTGTTCCATGCCGGAACGGCGCTGAAGGACGGACAATTGGTCGCCACCGGTGGCCGCGTGCTCAACGTGACGGCGATGGGCAGCACCGTCAGCGACGCCAAGGACAGGGCCTACGCGGCGCTTGACCGGGTGGAATGGGACAACGGCTTTAGTCGTCGCGATATCGGCTGGCAGGCGGTCGAGCGCGAAAAGGCCTGACCGGTCGCGGCCGGTCAATTGCAAAACTCATTCAATTTTTACCAATTCTCCTGACGGGAACGTAACGGAGAACGGATATTTTCCTCTCACTCATTCAGAGGAGAAAGCCGATGCGCGCCCTATTGTTCACACTCGCAAGCCTGGCTGCGGCCGGCACGGCCGGCGCGTCCTCGCTCGAAAACGTGATCGCCGGGGAGCGTGTCAACCACAGCATCTCGCAGCTCTCCTGCGGCCAATGCCCGCCGCTGGTGGTCAAAAAGAAAACCGGCTACATCCTACCGGACGTCGCGCCGGGAACTGACCGGGTGGAGCTGAAGGAAATCAACGGCGAGATGAAACTGGTTCGCACCGAAGCCTGGCTCGGCGGCTCGCCGGTCGTTTTCATCAGCAAGGCATCGGACAACGACATCAAGCAGGCGCAGGCCAAAACGCCGCCTGCAGGCGCTCTGGCGGAGGCTGCAACGGCGAATGCACAGCCGGTCGAAGCCCAGGCAACGGCCACTCTTGAGATCATCGATAAGGCTGCCAAAACAAGTTCCCTCGGTCAGGCATCGATGACTGGAATGGCCGCGGTAACGCCGCAAGACAGCCGGTCACAAGAAGTTGATCTGGAAAACTTCCAACTTCGGCTAAAATGACACCCGACCTTCCTGTCCCTGCCCCAACCAGCCGCGCATAAAAGGCTGATCGGGTCTTCGCCCTCCAGGCGAAAGGTTGCGCCCCTGAGAGAAGCAGGGGCGCAATTTTTTGCGCTGTGCTCCGGCCCAATCCAGGATCATCCGCTCCTGCCGTCCGGCAACGCAATCAATTTGGCCGCAAAACCAGTAACGGCTGCCCACCCGCCAACGACCGTCAGGCGGCGTCGATCAGCGCCGCCAGCGTCTCAATCTCCTTATCGGAAAAGACGCGGATACCCTTGGCCCGGAGCAGCGCGGCCGTCACGCCCTCGCCTTGTAGGCGGCTGCCGGTGAAGCTGCCATCATAGATGAAACCCGAGCCGCAGGACGGGCTGCCATCGATCAACAGCGCGTAGGCGCAGCCGGTTTCGCGCGCCAGCGCCAGCGCGTTTTCGGCGGCCTTGCGAAACTCCTCCGTCACATCGCCGCCCTTGCTTTCCAGCACGCGCGCAGCGCCGGACAGGACGCCGGCACCGGTTTTTCCCGGTTCGATCTCCGCCGGCAGTCGCGGCACCGGCATGCCGGCCGACATTTCCGGACAGATCGTCACCAGCCGCCCCTCCTCGCGCCAGCGGTCGAGGGCCGGATGCACAAGCGGCTTGGCCTGTCCATCATAGCGGACGGCATGGCCCATGAGACAGGCACTGACGAGGATTTTGACGGTCATGGGTTTTGGATAACGCTCCATGTCAGTTTTCCAGGGTACCGTCTGGCGGATGGAAGCATTCGCCGCTCACGCTGCCCCAGCAATCAACGGAAAACCGCGTTACGCAGCCGCGACGGCGAGATGGACGCCGGTTTCTTCCTGAAGCTGGCTGATCACATGAAACAGGTTTTCCGCGCGCGGGTTTCCCTTCGGTCCGAACATCCGCATCAGGCTTTTGGCGGGCGTTCCTACCTTCTCGGCAAGCCGTTCGAAACCCACGGTCGCATTGATGAAATCCCGCAGAACCGCCTTACCGGTTTCCACATCGCCCGACAGCAGAAGTTCGACAGCATCCGACAGCAGAGCAGCCCTGAAGCTCGCATCATTGCGGGCTCTTGCCTGAACCGTTGTCTTGAAATCACGCGTCAGTGGCATCTCAGCTTCCTTTGCGGCGTTTGTAGCACGCCAGCGCTCCAGTGCGGTTTCGATGTCGTTTTGCTGGCGTTTTTTCGTACCGCCGGCCAGGAGAATGACGATCTGCTCGCCATCCCGACCGAAATAGATGCGGTAGCCCGGCCCATAGTCGATGCGATACTCTAACAAGCCGTGTCCAACGCCCTTGATGTTGGACAAATTGCCTGACGATACGCGCGCCAACGCAATCGTCACTTTCGAGGCGGCTCTCGCTTCGATCGACGCGAACCATTCTGCAAAAGGACTTCTGCCCGCCTGATCCAGATATTCAAGGATCTTCATGTGTCAATGGTAACATATACGTCACCATTGACAAGTATCACATCATCCCGAAATCTTCGAGAAATCCGCAACCGTTCCCGTGGCCGCGCGGATCAGGCCGAGCAAAGCGAGGCGATTGGCGCGGATGGCCGGGTCTTCGTCGTTGACGAGGACATCGGCGAAGAACTGATCGACCGGGCCGCGTAGCTTCGACAGCGCCTCCATCGCGACACGGAAATCTTCACCCACGATGGCAGCACTTGCCTCGGTAGAGGCTTGCGTCACGGCGGCATAGAGCGCCTTTTCGGCATCGAGCTTCAGGAGCGCCGGATCGACGTTGGCTGCGACCTTGGTACCCTTCTTTTCCTCGGCGGCCAGAAGCTGCGTGGCGCGCTTGGTACCGGCGAGCAGGTTGAGGCCCTCTTCCGAGGTGATAAAGGCCGTCAGCGCCTCGACGCGGCGGGCGACCATCAGGAGGTCGTCATTGGCTGCGCCGCCCTCATCCGCCCTTCGGGCACCTTCTCCCCGCTGGGGAGAAGAGGTCTCTACCGCGGCCCCTTGCTCCCTCTTCTCCCCAGCGGGGAGAAGGTGGCCCGCAGGGCCGGATGAGGGGGACGAAGCCAGGACAGCATCGATCAGGTCATGACGGGCGCCGAGATCGCGCAGGTAGACTTTGAGGCGGTCATGGAAGAAGGAGAGGAGTTCGGTGGAAACCTCAAACATCACATCGTCAGGGTTACGCGAAAAGACCACATTCTCCGCAACACTCGACAACCAAATCTCAGGCACGGCCTCAAGCCCAAGTCTTACCTTCCGCTCCAGCAAAATCCGCACAACACCCAATGCCGCACGGCGCAGCGCATAGGGGTCCTTCGATCCCGTCGGCTTCTCGTCGATGGCCCAGAAGCCGATCAGCGTATCCAGCTTGTCGGCCAGCGCGACAGTCAGACCGACAGCGTCGGCAGGCAGGCGGTCGGACGGGCCCTGCGGCTTCCAGTGATCTTCGATCGCGGCGGCGACGGAGGCGTCCTCGCCCTGAAGAGCCGCATATTTGCGGCCCATGATGCCTTGCAGTTCCGGGAACTCGCCGACGGCTTCGGTGCGCAGATCCGCCTTTGCGAGTACGACAGCGCGGTCAACCAGCTTCGGATCGGCACCGGTCACCTTGGCCAGTTCGGCGGCCAGCGCGCGGATGCGCTGGACGCGTTCGCCCTGCGTGCCCAATTTGGCATGGAAGGTGACGTTCAGAGCGTCGAGCTTGGCCATGCGCTGGTCGAGCGGCTTCTTCAGATCGAGATCGAACTTCTTGGCGGACGCTTCGAGGGTTTCCAGATCCGGCAGGTCGCCCTGGTCGCGGGTCCAGAAGTGCTTGGCGTCGGAAAGACGGGCGCGCACAACCTTGCCGTTGCCGTGGATGATTTCCTTGCCGCCGTCCTTCGCCTCGATATTGGCGACAAGAATGAACTTGTTCGACAGGGTTTCCTCGCCCGGCCGGCGGGTGACGAAACATTTCTGGTTGGTCTTGATGGTCAGCCGGATGATTTCCGACGGGATCGCCAGATAGTCTTCCTCAAACGAGCCCATCAGCACCTGCGGCCATTCGACGAGGCCGCAGACTTCTTCGAGCAGCGCCTCGTCCTCGACCAGTTCAAGGCCGCTGGCAAAGGCGATGTTGGCGGCGTCGGCGGCGATGATCTGCTTGCGGCGCTCGGCATCGAGGATGACCTTGGCCTTTTCCAGTTTCTCAATGTAATCGGCAAAGCGGCGCACGGTGATTGCCTCGGGCGCATGGAAGCGGTGACCGTAGGTGACGTTCGACGCGGTGATGTCACCGACCGTAAACGGGATGACGTGGGTTTCCTCGTGTTCCGGACCAAACAGGCAGACGATCGACTGCAGCGGCCGCACCCAGCGAAGCGCGCCCGGCTTGGCCGACGCCGCACCCGAGCGCATCGGATTGCCCCACGGAAAATTACGGATGATGCCGGGCATCACCTCGGCGATGATCTCTTCGGCCGGGCGGCCGGGCTTGACGATGTGGGCGACATAGAAATCGCCCTTCTTCGGATCGCTATGGACATGCGCCTGACTGATCGAGGTCAGACCCGCACCGCGCAAAAAGCCTTCGATCGCCTTTTCGTTGGCGTCGGTGCGCGGGCCCTTGCGCTCTTCGCGGACATCGGCCGAGCGGGTGTTCAGGCCGCGAATATCGAGCGTCAGCCGGCGCGGCGTCCAGTATTCCCTCGCCCCCTCATAGGTCAGCCCCGCCTCGACCAGCGCATCGGTCAGGAGCTTCTTCAGATCACCGGCAGCCTTGCGCTGCATACGGGCCGGGATTTCCTCGGAGCGGAGTTCAAGCAGAAGATCGGGCATCAGATTTCTTCCTCACCCTCGCCGCGATGGAGAGGGTCGGCACGCGGTGCCGGGGTGGGGTGAAAATGGCTGGCTTCTGCTAGCAAAATTTGCCGTTGCTGCACAATGGCAAAAATGCGGTCCCCTGCCCCACCTATCTCCCGATCGAACGTTCCTGCATCTCTTCGCCAATGAAGCAGTTATACGGGGGCTTATACTGGACGGGGATCGCTTGCGCCGATGGCGCTCGACGCGTGCTCACCTGCACGCCCGATATTTCTGCGAGAAGCTTGGCCAATATCGCCGGGGGAAACTGCGAGACATCCGAAACCCTCACGATGAAAGCCCCGGCGCCGCCGATGACGCATTGCTCGTAGTAGGCATCGATGTCCGGGATTGAAGCGGAGTCCGGCGCTGTGCGCAGCTGGATCGGCAGCCCATTGATAACGATGCCCTGAGCGACCGTGGAATTGCGCGCGACCGGCGCGGGCACGCCCGCGTTGTTGGGCCCGTCGCCGGAAATGTCGATCACCCGCCGGGTCGCGTTGAAACCGCTCGTCCAGAGGAGTTTTCGGGAAACGGCAAGCGTGTTGGAAATCGAGGTGAAGGAAATGCGCCGGATCGGCCGCAGGCGCAAAGCCTCCGAAAAGCGCTTCGCACTCGGTTCGTCGTCGATGAGGGTCCATGATAACAACTGAACGGCCGCCCCACCCCACTCGACGTAGGTCACCGCTATCCTGCCCAGAGGGCCGCTTCGAATGGCCTCGACAATTTCCGGCCGCCGGAAAGCAGCTACATAGCCCTCTCGCTGAACACGAAGCTCGTTCACCGCTACGGAATAGGAGACATCGACGGCTATGACAAGCGCGAGATCAACAGAAACCGGCGAGGTTTCGGCGGACGCGCCGCCGCTCGACAGCAGAAAGGAAGTGACAATCGCCCATCTCGGTAACATCGCCGCCATCCACGGTTTTGACTTCCCGAAATATAGCGCACCGGTGGCCTGTTCTCGAGAGCTACCACCCGCCTCCGCCGCCACCGCCGCCGCCTCCGCCGGAAAAGCCGCCGCCGGTGGAGAAGCCGGAGGATGAGGAGCTGGGTGGCGGGGGCAGCGATGAGGTCATGGTGCTGGCCATCGAGCCTGCAAAACCGCCCATGCGGTCACCGAAGGAGCCGGCAGCAAAGCTATCGCCGTTGTACCAGGCCGGCTGGTAGGCAGCCGCACCGGCGGCGGCGGTGGCAAGCCAGCGGTCGAAGGTTTCCGACCACGGTTTTTCGACGCCCAGCGCAACCGCATAGGGCAAAAGCTTCTCGAAATGCTGCGGCGACATTTCCGGCGCACCGGCCATGTTCATCCGCTCCTTTTCGGCGAGCGTCAGATATTGCCGCAGGCCATCGATGCCATCCATCATCTTCGAGCCGATCGGGGTCGGCGCGCCCATCAGATGGAAGAACAGCATGTTGACCAGCACCAGCCCGCCGACGCCGATCAAAAGCGGCACCTGATGCTCCATCACCGCCATAGTGATGACCACCGCCAGAACGCTGAGTGCAGCGGCGACAACGAAGAAGGTCAGAAAGGCGGCGGCGATCAGCAAGCCGATGCGGGCAAACAGACTGCCCCGTTTGGTGAACAGCCGGCCGATGGCAAGCGCAAACAGCGAGATGACCACGGACGCGAACACCGGCACAAGCACCAGCACCACCGTTGCGCCGTCGAGAACGCCAGCAATGAAAATGGCAAGCAGGAACAGGGCAGAAACCACGATACCGCCGACCACATACACGGTGTTGGCATGGTAGTATTTGTTGCGGTGTTCCTTTTCCATGGCATTGCGGAAATCCGCTCCGGCCTTCTGCACCGCCGGGCCATTGTCCCTGTCGATCGTCAGTTCACCGCCATTGCGCTGTACCGCCGACAGAATCGCCGCTTCGCCGGCCGGGAACGACGCCGGCTTTGCCTTGTCGGTGCGGGTGATGACCAGCGAATTCTTGAAGTCCTTCAGGACGACATAGCCATCGACGGCGAGATTAAGCGCGGCGGCGGAAAGGGCCGTCCAGCCCTGGCCGGAAAACCCCTTGTTGTCGATATAGTTGACCAGCGCCGGGGAGATATCGTCCGGAGCATCCCAGCGCGGCACGATGACGCCGCGGGCCGGATCGCGGCCGACCTTCAGCCACATGCGCGAATAATAGAGGGCGGCGATCACGAAGCCGGTGATAGCCAGGATCGGCGGCAGGTGGTCGTAAAACCACCAGGCCCTTTCCTGCGATACCGAGGGAGGATCGATGCTGCCCTTCGGCATCTTGACGGCGATGGTCAGCCCCTCGTTCGCTTCAAGACGGCGCGTCGTGGTGAAGACCAGGCGGTCACCATCCTCGAGCGCACGGGCATTCTTGCCGGTCGCCCCCTGGCGTCCGGTGAAGATATTCAGCGCCTCTGCCTTCACGCCCGCAGGCAAGGCAACCGTGGCAGATGCTTCCTCGATCGGAAACGCCCACGCGTTACCCGTCACGTTCCAGTAGAGTTCATCGTGATCGGGAAAGTAGCGGATCTGGCGGGCGGTCTCGTAGGTAAACTGGAACGTATGTTCGCCATCCGGCAGGAAGACATCCTTGTCGCCGGTATAGATGCGGATACCGCCGCTGATCCCTTCGGTGCGATACGGCTCCGTAGCACCGTCCCGCTCGACGGAGATAAGCTTGAAATCAACCTTGACGGCACGACCGTCTGCGTCGGTCACCATCAACGGAAAATCGCGGTAGATGCCGCGCTTGATGCGGCTTCCCTCGACATTGGCGGTGATCGTTTCGGTCACGGTCAGCACGCCGCTCCTGGCGACGTCGATGGCCGAATTATAGGCGGTGAAAACCTCGTCGGCCCGAACAGGCCCGGCGAAAGCGAACAGGACGGTCAGGAAGAAGGAGAGCCATCCCAGCGCCGCAAAGACACGTTTCATGCGATCGATCCCTCTGCGGCCATTTGACCGTATATTCCGTCCGGTTAAGGCCGGTCGCCCTCAAGCCCGACGCCGAGCGAGGCAAGCTCGTCCCAATAGCGCGGATAGGTCTTGGCGACGCAGCCGGGGTCGAGAATGGTGATGCCGTTGATCTTCAACCCCGCGAGCGCGAAGCTCATGGCAATGCGGTGATCGGCGAACGTGTCGATATCGGCCGGCAGCGTCTGGCCGGCAAGCGCCGGGTCGGAGGCAACGAGCAGGTCGTCGCCCTCCTCGATGGCGAGACCGGGACGGATGTTCGACAGGCCGGTGGAAAGGGCTCGAATGCGGTCGCATTCCTTGACGCGCAGGTTCTCGATCCCGACGAAACGCACCGGCGCCTCGTTGAAGGCGGCAAGCACGGCAAGCGTCGGGATCGCGTCCTGCATCTGTGAGCCGTCGATGATGGCGGGCATATGCGGGAAGCTGGCGATCACGTCATAAGCTTTTGCATCGGGCTGCGAGAAGGATGCTGCCGCAACGCCAAGGTCGATCCGGCCGCCGGTCAACACTTCCGCCGCCCAGAGATAGGTCGCAGCGGAGGCATCGGGCTCGATCAGATAGTCGGTGGCGTGATAGCCGGTCGGGGCCACCTGCCAGATCGACGGGCTGAGCTGGGTCACCTTAGCACCGAAGGCCTTCATGGCGGCAACCGTGAGATCGATATAGCCGCGCGCGCCGATTTCCTCGCCGGCAAGCTCGATGTTCACCGGGCGTGAGGCCCCGGCCGCAGCCATCAGCAGGGCGGAAACATACTGGCTGGAAAGGCCGGCATCGATAGTGACGTGATCCCTGGCAAAATCGCCTGTGCCGGAAACGGTTACCGGCGGGCATCCGGTTTCGGCTTCCACCGTCACGCCGAGCGAACGCAGCGCCGTCACCAGCGGTGCGATCGGCCGCTTGCGCATATGCTGGTCGCCATCGACCACCACCGGGCCATAGACAAGCGCCGCAGCGGCCGTCAGAAAGCGCGTCGCGGTACCGGCATTGCCAAGGAAGAGCGGTTTTTCAGGCGGCAAAAGCCTGCCGGATCCGGTGACGATGAAGGTCGTATCGTCCGGCTCGGAAATCTCGACGCCCATGGCGCGCAGCGCATCGGCCATGTAGCGGGTGTCGTCGCTCTTCAGCGCGCCGGTCAGCCGGCTGGTGCCCTTGGCAAGACCAGCCAGAAGCAGCGCCCGGTTGGTGATCGATTTCGAGCCGGGCGGGCTGACGCGACCCTCAAGCGAATGGCCGGGCGGAAGGATGGTTAGTCTCTGGTCTGCGGCGTTCATGTTCTCGTCTCTTCATGCCTTCAGCACTGCCCGCCCGTGGCCGTGCGTGCTCTATCGATTGTGGACAGCCGTCTACGACGGAATGCCGTTTCGGGCAAATTTAAAGTGCTACAGCGACCTTTGCGCGTCATGAATGACGCGCGGCGCTGCCGGTCAAAACTTCACCACCGGCACGGCGCGGTCGGCTTCGTTGGTGATCTCGAAAAAGGCAGCCTTGGCAAAACCGAAGGGGCCGGCAATGAGGTTTGACGGGAAGCTTTCGACCTTGACGTTGAGGTCGCGGGCGGCACCGTTGTAATAGCGCCGCGCCATCTGCACTTCGCTTTCGATCTCCTCCAGCGATTGTTGCAGCTCGGAGAAATTCTGGTTGGCCTTGAGGTCCGGATAGGCCTCCGCCAGCGCAAACAGCTTGCCGAGCGCCCGGCTCAGCATGTCTTCCGCCGCAGCGCGCCCCGCGACATCGCCCAAGGGAACGGCCTGCACCTTGTTTCTGAGTTCGACGACCTGCTCGAGCGTGCCCTTTTCGTGGGCGGCATAGCCTTTGACGGTCTCGATCAGGTTGGGGATCAGGTCGGCGCGGCGCTTCAGCTGCACGTCGATGCCGGACCATGCCTCCTCCTTCACCTGCCGTGCCTTGACCAGGCCGTTATAGATGACAATCAGGTAGAGGATCACGACCGCCGCAATGGCCAGACCAATCATCAGGGTTCCTTCCGAAGCTCGATTTTGCCGCAGCTTAAGGATCGAACGCCGCCGTTGAAAGACAAATTTCAACCGCCCGCTTCACCCCGTCACTTTTCCCGTTTCAGCCGCAACAGCGTGTTCCGCCGGGAACCGCGCGACGGCGGCGCTTGATCGATAGTGGGGCATCAGATCAACGCCGAACCCGCAAAGTACCGCACCCATGAAAACGCTCGCAGCCCTCATTAACGTCATCGCCTTTTCGGCCTTGTTTTTTGCCTATGCGAGCGTCGGCACCGTTGAAAAGCCGGCAGGCGTTCGCCGCGCATTGCAGACCTATGCCGGCCAGCTGCCGACCGGTGCATTTGCGACCCTAAAGCCGGCCTGGCAGGTCGGCGTCGAGGCGAGTGACCTTATCTGACGGTTGCTTTCTGCAGCAAGCCGCACCTGGTCTCGACCGGTTTTACGCTGCGGCCCGCGCGGGCATGGAGCTAAGTTGAACGGTCAGGCAGCGTCTTTTGCCAGATTGATGCCGCCCGCATCCGTTAGCAGGAAGGCCTCGCCGCAGGCCGTCGCCAGCGTGCGCACGCGCAGAATGTAGCTCTGGCGCTCCGTCACGGAAATCACGCCGCGCGCATCGAGCAGGTTGAACACGTGGCTGGCCTTGATGCACTGGTCATAGGCCGGGAAGACGCACTTGTGCAGAACGGCATTGGCGCCGGTATCGGGCGCTCCGGCAGCCAGAAGCGCCAGGCATTCCTTTTCGGCATCGACGAAATGCTGCTGCAGCATCGCCGTGTTGGCATATTCGAAATTGTGCCGCGAATATTCCTGCTCTGCCTGCAGGAAGACATCGCCATAGCTGATCTTCTCGTCGCCCTCGCGGCCGTTGAAATTCAGGTCGTAGACATTGTCGACGCCCTGGACATACATGGCCAGGCGCTCGAGGCCGTAGGTCAGCTCGCCGGAGACCGGCGAGCACTCGATGCCGCAGACCTGCTGGAAGTAGGTGAATTGCGAGACTTCCATGCCATCGCACCAGCATTCCCAGCCGAGACCCCAGGCACCCAGCGTCGGGCTTGCCCAGTCGTCCTCGACGAAACGGATGTCGTGCAGCAGCGGATCGAGGCCGATCGCCGCCAGCGAGCCGAGATAAAGCTCCTGCAGGTTCGGCGGATTGGGCTTCAGGATAACCTGGTACTGGTAATAATGCTGCAGCCGGTTCGGATTTTCGCCGTAACGGCCATCCGACGGACGGCGCGATGGCTGCACATAGGCCGCGCGCCAGGGTTTTGGACCAAGCGCCCGCAATGTCGTTGCCGGATGAAAGGTGCCAGCGCCGACTTCCATGTCATAGGGCTGCAGAACCGCGCATCCCTTGTCCGCCCAATAAGCGTGCAGCGTCAGGATCAGCGCCTGAAAGGAGCGCTTGGGGTTCATATGGTCCGGGAGAGCGGCGGCGGTCATGGCATCAGTCCAGGTTGGATGTATCTGGCTGTCTGGTGCCATGATGGGCGCAGAGGGTCAAGGGCAGAGAATATACCGAACTGAAGTATGACGATGGAATCAATTCCCTTGGGAGCTTCAAGCCGGGAGGTTCAAGAACGGATTGAGAATAGTGAGGCGGCCGTCAACGACAAGACCATGTTGCATGTCCTCTGAAAAACACCGTTCGGAGCCTGCTTGCAGGGCGGTAGCAATCATCAACGCATCAAAAACCGAAAAATTGTAGCGTGCAGCAAGATCGAGTGCGAGCGAATTGCATTCTTTATCGACAGGCACAATCGCCGTTGCGAGTGTACCTAGATCACCGATCGCCAGCCGGATTTCAGCCCAGTTCATGCCAAGTTTACGCCAAGCGACATTGGCAAACTCGTTCAATGCCTGAACGCTCAGAATAAACGGTTCGGACAGGAGTGTTTGCGCCGTAGCAGAACGCAGATCATCGGTGAAAGCGTAAACGAGTATATTTGTGTCAAGCAGCGGCGCAGTCACCGTTCATTCGCCTCGTCACGATCGAATTTCCAATCGGCAGGCAGGCGCTTGGCAAAAGCCTTGATACGCGCCAGTGCCTTTTCTCTGGTCCGATCATGGTCGATTTCGAAATCGCGCTCGCCCGCAATCCGGACAACGACTTCATCACCCTCTTTCAATTGCAATGTCTCGACCACCGAAGAAGGAATGCGGATGGCGAGGCTGTTTCCCCACTTCGAAACCTGCATTGGAGACACCTCGTGATATACGACAGAAAATGTATATCATGAGCGGCATGTTCAATCAAAGACAGGGCAGAATACATCACTCCGGCTTCTTCAGCCGGTATTCCCCCGTCACCGGATCCTTGACCAGCGTGCCCTGCGTGCCGGTTTCCTCACGGCGGCGGGCGTCCTCCTGGCGGCGGCTGAGTTTTTCCGCGTCGGCGATGAACTTGCGGTAGCCTATCCAGGCGATGGCTGCAAACAGCAGCAGTAGAATCAATTGCGGCATGCGCCCCTCCCCTGTTTTGGTTAGACTATCAAAGTCCGAAACGGCCCCATAATGCTCTTTCCTCCGCCACCTCGGCAAGGCCGGAAACGGCTGAAGCCGCGAAGCGTTCGGCCATTGCGCCTGTCAGCGCCGCGCCGGGCTGGCGGCGGCCGAACAGGCCGCGCGACGCGGACACCAGTTGCAGCTCCGTCTTTGGGCCAAAGCGTTTCTTCAACTCACCGCGCATGTCGCCGAGGCTATCGACCAGCCCCAGTTCCTGACCGCGCTTGCCGGTCCAGAACAGGCCGGAGAAAATGTCCGGCGTATCGGCCAGCAGATGGCCGCGCCGCGCCTTGACCATGCCGATGAAGACGTCGTGGATCTCGAGCTGCAGGCCTTTGAGGAACTCGATATCCCTTTCCTTTTCCGGCTGGAAAGGATCGAGCATCACCTTGTTGGAACCGGCGGTGTAAACACGCCGCTCGACGCCGATCTTCTTCAGCATCTCGGGAAAGCCGAACCCGCCGGAAACGACGCCGATCGAACCGACGATCGAGGTCGGGTCGGCGATGATCTCGTCGCCGGCGAGCGCGATCATGTAGCCGCCGGAGGCAGCCACATCCTCGACGAAGATGATCACGCGCTTCTTCTTTTCCTCCGCCAGATCACGGATGCGCTGGTAGATCAGCCGCGACTGGACGGGCGAACCGCCGGGAGAATTGATCGAAATGGCAACCGCCGGCGCGCCCTTCATCGAAAAGGCTTTTTCAAGTACCGGCGCAATCGTCGCCAGATTGAGCGGCGGCCGGAACTGGCTGCCGCCTGCCATGATCGCACCATGCAGCCTGACGACCGGGATCGTCACGCCATCCTTGCGAAAACGCCTCGGCAACAGCTTCCTCAACAGTCCGGCCATCTGAACTCCCTGCATTCATTCCATCATATGTGTGTTGGCATGTATGCATTGGCGCGCCAAACGCAATGGCTGACGGCCAAAATCATCGCCGACGGCAATAGGCGGCGCGGCCGTTGTTCAGATCGTCGACGAAACCGGCGAACTTGTGTGTCTCCTCCTCATGCACGACCAGCGGCGCCCGCAGCGTCAGCCGCGCGCGGCTCTGCTTGATGGCCGTGACCAGGATGCGAACGGCATTTGCACCGGCACGCGGATGCAAGGGCGTGATCTCGATCCCGCCGAAACGGCGGCCGCAGGCGGAAATGATGGCGGCGATCGATTCCGGGCGGGCGATCAGGGACAACTGTCCGCCCGGCCTTGCGATAGCGCCCGCCGTTCTGATCCAGGCGTCGAACAGGCCTTCGGTCATCGCATGCGCCTCGGCCTTCAGGGCATCGGGCGTCTTGCGATCCGAGGCATCGTTGAAGGGCGGGTTCATGATGACGTGATCGAAGCTGTCATCGGCAAGGCCCGCCGCAACCCTTGCCCGGCCCGTCAGCGACACGTCGGCCTCGAGAACGGACACCCGGTTGCCCAAACGCGCGTTTTCCGCAAGCTCAAGGCTTCGTCTGGCAAACTGCGCCATCAACGGCGACCGCTCGACCAGCAGCACCTCGGCATTCTCCAGCCGCGAGGCAACCGCCATTCCGGCCGCACCGGCGCCAGCACCGAGATCGGCGACACGGCAGGGCCTGTCCGAGGCGACCAGCGAGGCAAGCAGCATCGCATCGACGCCGGACCGGTGTCCCTGCCCCAGCGGCTGGATCACCTGGAACCGGCCACGATGAAAGCTGTCGATGGTTTCGGTGGCCGCTGTCGTCATACGTCCCGCAGTTCCGCCTCAAGCCCGGCATCGATCAGAATCTGCCTTGCCTCCTTTGCGTCATCGTCATCGACGAGAAACCGGCGCGGCAACAGGCCGAGCGAACCTTCAAGAATGCTCATGCCCTGATCGGCGATGAAGCAGCCGATACCGGCATCCTTCATCAGGCTTTCAGCGAACGAGAGCACGACGGCGTCATTGGTACGGATCAATTCCTTCATTCCAGGTCGTTTTCCTGCCTTATTTTAAGCAAGCGGGACAATTCGCCTCTTGCCGCCACAAGCCCCCCTTTCTATTGTCCGAACTGGAATTTGAACAGGAGTCCCTTGTGTTGGGCGTAGTGATACCGCTGGAAGACAGCAAAAACAAACAGGCATCGGTGAAGCCGCTCGTCGACCTGACGAAGGCGGACATGGAGCGCGTCAACCAGCTGATCCTGTCCAAGGCGGGATCCGACGTCCAGATGATCCCGGAAGTGGCCAACCACCTGATCTCCTCCGGCGGCAAGCGCCTGCGCCCGATGCTGACACTCGCCTCCGCCGCCATGTTCGGCTTTACCGGCGATGCGCATATCAAGCTCGCAACTGCGGTCGAGTTCATGCACACGGCCACCCTTCTGCACGATGACGTCGTGGACGAAAGCGATCTGAGGCGCGGCAAATCGACGGCGCGGATGATCTGGGGCAATCAGGCCAGCGTGCTGGTCGGCGATTTCCTGCTTGGCCAGGCTTTCCGCATGATGGTCGATGTCGGCTCTCTGGATGCGCTCGACGTGCTTTCCACGGCCGCTTCCGTCATCGCCGAAGGCGAAGTCCTGCAGCTCTCCGTCGCCAAGAACATGGAAACGACGGAGGATGACTATCTTTCCGTCATTCGCGCCAAGACGGCGGCCCTGTTTGCAGCGGCTGCCGAAGTCGGCCCGATCGTCGCCAAGACCGACAAGGCCAGCCGCAACGCGCTGAAATCCTACGGCATGAATCTCGGCCTCGCCTTCCAGCTGGTCGACGACGTGCTCGATTACGGCGGCAAGGCCGCCGATCTCGGCAAGAACACCGGCGACGATTTCCGCGAAGGCAAGATCACCCTGCCTGTCATCCTTTCCTATCGCCGCGGCACCGCCGAGGAGCGCAGCTTCTGGCGCGAGGCGATCGAAGGCGGCAAGAGCGACGACCAGAATCTCGAAAAGGCGCTGGGCCTGATCACCCGTTACGGCGGCTTGAGCGACACCATCGCCCGGGCCCAGCATTACGGCACGATTGCCCGCGATGCGCTGGCGCCCCTGCCGGAATCCCCCTGGAAAGACGCGCTTCTCGAGGTCATCGATTTCTGTATCGAGCGGGTCAGCTGATCAAGCCAGCCAGGGTTACCCGGCAGGCCTCCAGGAATTTCTTGCCGCACTGCGCCAAAAAAGCCATTCTATCCCTTCATGCTCCGGTTGCCGTCGAGCGGCAGTCACGATGATGTGTGCGGAACTTGACGGCGGGATGTCGAATTGCGTTTTGCCTTGCGTTCAAACCGATTCCGGTTTGCCGGGTTATGCGTTATTGATTTGGGACTGATTCCGCGCGAATCCGGCGTCGGCGCCAAGGGGCGCCGCCCGTAACGAAAGGCTTGTCATGCGGCAAAAACACCTTCTTCGCCTGCTCAGCGGTGCAGCTTTCCTGGCCTTGGCGTCCTTTTCCGGCGCGGCCCAGAGCTTTGCCGAGGAAAAGGCTGCGGTGGAGGAAAGCAAGCCCTTCGACCTGAATTCGGTCAACAGCTTCTCCGGCGCATTTCTTGCCGCCAGGACAGCCGATGTCGATCACGATCTCGATACGGCGACCAAGCTCTACCGCACCGCGCTTGAATTCGAACCTG
Organism: Pararhizobium sp. YC-54; assembly: GCF_025847205.1. Classification (GTDB taxonomy): domain Bacteria; phylum Pseudomonadota; class Alphaproteobacteria; order Rhizobiales; family Rhizobiaceae; genus Pararhizobium. Next base: position 164,647 of record NZ_JAOYTH010000011.1, read on the forward strand.
ATAATGTCGACGTCAAGCAGCGCTTGATGATCACCTCGCTGATGAACGGCGATTTCGACAGCGGCGTCAAGATCGCCGAAGAATTGAAGACGGATAGCTCCGTCGAGCGCATTACCACGATCGCCCGCGCCGTCGAGGCAATCCGCAAGCGGGAATATCGCCACGCGCAAAAAATCCTGAACTACGAAGGCCCGAACGATCTCGACCGGCTGATGAACGGCCTGCTGCTCGGCTGGGCGAAGGCCGGCGAAGGCAAGCCGAAGGACGCGATCGCCGAGATCGAAGCGATGGAAGGGCCGGAATGGTTCCGGATCTTCAAGTCCTACCACGAGGGCGCCATTGCACTTGCCGCCGGCGACAAGGCCACAGCCCGCTCCAGGCTGAACGACGCCGTTCTCGACCGCGAAGGCGGCAGTGCGGCACCCGACACGTTCATGCGCGCCGTCGTTGCCCTTGCAAAGCTTGAGGCGCGCGACGGCAACAGGCAGAAGGCGCTCGATGCGGTTTCCGTTGGCGAAGGCTTCATCAGCAATTATGCACCGCTGAAGGCGCTGCGCACCAGCATCGAACAGGGCAAGCCGCAGGAACAGCAGGTTCGCAGCGCCACGCAGGGTGCCGCCGCCGTGCTCTTTTCGATCGGCGCGGCGCTGAACCGCGACGGCGCGGAAGACATCGTCTCGCTCTACCTGCAGACAGCCCGGGCGCTGGATCCGGAAAGCGCCGACATCCTGGTGATGCTCGGCGGTATCGCGGAAAACCTGAAGAAGCCCGAGCGGGCCATCGCGCTCTACAAGAGCGTGCCGGAAAACTCGCCGATGCGGCGGCTGTCGGAAATGCAGCTCGGCCTGAGCCTCGCCTCGATCGGCAAGGTCGATGAAGCCAAGCAGCATCTGAAGGAACTGATCGAGCTCGATCCGAAGGATGTGCGCAGCTACCTTGCCTATGGCAGCGTGCTGTCGGACGCCAAGGACTACAAGGAAATGGGACTGGTCTACGACCGCGCCGTCGAGGCGATCGGCCCGGTTCCGCAGCGCAGCGACTGGACGATCTTCTTCCAGCGCGGCATCGCCTATGAACGCCAGAAGATGTGGGACAAGGCCGAGCCGAGCTTCAAGAAGGCGCTGGACCTCAACCCCGACCAGCCGCAGGTCTTGAACTATCTCGGCTATTCCTGGGTCGACATGAACATCAACCTCGAAGAAGGCCTCGGCATGATCCGCAAGGCCGTCGATCTGAAGCCGGATGACGGCTACATCGTCGATTCGCTCGGCTGGGCCTATTTCCGGATGAACCGCTTCGACGATGCCGTGGTTGAACTTGAGCGCGCGGTGGAACTGATGGCCGGCGATGCGACCATCAACGACCATCTGGGTGACGCCTATTGGCGCGTCGGCCGCAGGCTCGAAGCCGTCTTCCAGTGGAACCAGACGCTGGCGCTGAAGCCCGAGGAAGCGGAAATCCCGAAGATCAAGGCGAAGATCGAAAACGGCCTGCCGCCAGTCGAGGCCAAGGTTCCGGCTGCTGCGGCAGCGGACGAAACCGAGCCGAAGAAGGTGACCCCGGACGTCGCTGCCGGCAAGAAATCCTGATTTTGCCTTTCAATGGCAAATAAGGATGGCATTTCCGGATTGTCGCTGGCGCGGATCGCGCCGGCGAAGATCAATCTGGCCCTGCATGTCGTCGGCCAGCGGGCCGACGGCTATCATCTGCTGGAAAGCCTCGTGACCTTTGCCGATGCGGGAGACCGCGTCGGCTTTTCCCTTTCCGGGAAAGACCGTTTCACCGTCTCCGGGCCCTTTTCCGCCGATCTGCCTTTGACGGGTGCAGGTGCCGAGCGCAATCTGGTGCTGAAGGCGCGCGATCTGTTGCGGGTCCATCTCAGCGAAAACGGCATCAAGGCAGGGCCGGTCCATCTCCACCTGGAAAAGAACCTGCCGGTCTCCTCCGGCATCGGTGGCGGTTCTGCGGATGCGGCTGCGACCCTTCTCGGGTTGCTTGACCTGTGGCAGGTGTCCATCGATCGCGACAGCCTGCTAGAGATCGCGCTGAAACTGGGTGCCGACGTGCCGATGTGCCTTCACGACCGGCCGCTGGTTGCGCGTGGCATTGGGGAAAATATCCAGACGGTGACCGGTTTTCCGTCCTTTCCCATGCTGATCGTCAACCCGCTGAAGGCGGTCTCGACGCCAGTGATATTCGGACTGCTGAAGGACAAGACCAAGCCACCGCTTCGGATGCCGCAGGATAAACTATCGTCCGACGGCTGGATTGATGTGCTGAAAGACCTGCGCAACGATCTGGAGGAGCCTGCCCGCGAACTCGAGCCGGCCATCGGAGCGGTCTCCGGCGCGCTTGGCCTGACAGGCGCTTGCCTCGTCCGGATGTCCGGATCGGGCGCCTCCTGCTTTGGCCTGTATGCGAGTGCCAGGGCACGCGACGAGGCAGCCGCTGTCCTTTCAAGAGAGCACCCGAACTGGTACGTTCTGGCCTGCAACAGCGTCCATGGAGAGGAAGACCACGATGACCGAGGCTAAGGCGGTAAGACCCTTCGTTCCGGTCGGCATCGCGGTTTTGACCGTGTCCGATACCCGCACACTGGCTGACGACCGTTCCGGCGATACGCTCGTTGCCCGCATCGCCGATGCCGGCCACAGGCTCGAAGCCCGCGCCATCGTTCCCGACGACAGGCAGCAGATCGCAGCACAGGTGAAGGCCTGGACGCTCGATAAAACGATCGACGTGGTGATCACCACCGGCGGCACCGGCTTTACCGGGCGCGATGTGACGCCCGAAGCGCTGGAGCCGCTGTTTGAAAAGCGCATGGACGGCTTTTCCGAAGTCTTCCACCGGATTTCCTATGACAAGATCGGCACCTCGACGATCCAGTCGCGCGCCACCGGCGGCGTCGCCAATGCCACCTTCATCTTCGTGCTGCCGGGATCGCCCGGTGCCTGCCGCGACGCCTGGGACGGCATCCTGAAACAGCAGCTCGACTACCGGCACATGCCCTGCAATTTCGTCGAGATCATGCCCAGGCTGGACGAACACCTGAAGCGCGGATGACCTCTCAGGTTTTACTGCATAATTGCTTAAATCGGATTCGATTAAAGGAACTATGCAGTAAATTTAGAGTGCTACAGCGACCTTTGCGCGTCATGAATGGCGCGCGGCGCTGTAGAGAAACCCAATCCTCCCTGTTCCCTTCGTAACAGCGCGCCCCGATGCCGCATCGTAAAACTGTCCTCATCGAAAGACGGAATGAGGAGGATGGGATGGCAGGCTTATGGATCGGCGGCGCGTCCGGTTTCCTCATCAGACCAATCCAGGCAGCATGAAAGCGGCGGATTTCACCGGCTGAAAACCGCCACGCCAAGCGATACGACGACGCGGCTGCGGCCACGCGGAAAGCCCTTTTCACGGTCAGTTTTTAACGGTCAATTTTTCAATGAAGACAGGGCAGGTCCGAAAGGACCTGCTCTTTTTGTGGTCATACCTTGCTACAGGTTCCCTGCGTTCGGACGGTTGGCGATTGCCACCCATGCCGGCACGAGTTCGCTTCCAAGCTTGCGCACCGCCCTGCCGTTGGCAAAATCGCCGAGCTGCATCGATGATCTGGCGATCGCTGTCGCCTGCTGCTTCGACAAAAGCAATCCCAGCTCGAGCGGTGTTGTCCGATGGGCGATGCGCTGCAGGAATGGCCGCCGATACTGCCGGGACGGTGAAAAGCGCGCCGGCATCCTGTTCAGCGACATGTATTCCGCCACGTCGTCGATCCATCGTCCCGCGGGCCTAGCGCCTGCTTCGAGCAAAAGCAGCCAATCGCCGCGCGCCGAACGGACGATGTCCGCCATGTCCCAACTCGTCAAGAAACGGGCTCCGGCGGCGTCGGCGACGCGGCTGGAGCCGTCCTTCGAGCCGTGATCCAAAATGATCACGTCGCTGACCAGACCTTCCACGGCACCCGTAACCAGCGCCGACAGCGTCTGCGCCAGTTCAGCCTCATTGTCGCGGGTTTCGGTGATGATCGTCAGCATCGCCGTCCATACCGCATCGCACACAGAATTTCCACAAGCCCTTCATTTCCGGGCGATTAACTTTTCATTCATGATGAATATGCGGGCGTGGGAGCAAGGAATTGACCCTCACCCCGATACCGCCGGCGCGTCAACCAAAGCCAACCCTCAATTTTGTTCTTGCATTGTTCTCATTTTCGCGATAGGAAAATAATCAGAGGATATCGGAAAGTCCGTAACGAAAATCCCTCGGAGAAACCCATGAACGAGCTGTCTCAGATCAGGCAGGGTGCTTTGGCGCCTGCCAACACGGCAGATATGGCCGAAGCGATGATTGCCGGATCCGGGCTGCGCATCGAGATCGATCGCAGGCGCGGCCGGGGGGCTGCGATCAATTCGTCCGGCCGGTTTGAACCGGTGTCGCGGCAACTCGAAGATGACGGCTGGAATTCCCTGGAGGATCTGCCGGTCTTCAAGACCGAGGTTCAGATCGAAAAACCCCGCTCGATCATCAGCCGCAACGATTCGCCCGACATCCCGTTCGACCGCTCCGTCAACCCTTACCGGGGATGCGAGCATGGTTGCATCTATTGCTTCGCCCGGCCAACCCACGCCTATATGGGCCTGTCGCCGGGGCTCGATTTCGAGGCGAAGCTGTTTGCCAAGCCGGACGCGGCAAAGCTTCTGGAGCGCGAACTGGCCAGGCCCGGCTACAAGGCGCGCCCGATCGCGATCGGCACCAATACCGACCCCTACCAGCCGATCGAGAAGGAATGGCGGATCATGCGCCAGATCCTCGAAGTGCTCAAAGCCGCCGATCATCCCGTCATGATCGTCACCAAATCGGCGATGGTCATGCGCGACATCGATATCCTGGCGCCGATGGCCGAAAAAGGCCTGGCGAAGGTCGGCCTGTCGGTGACGACGCTCGACCGCAAGCTCGCCCGGCTGATGGAGCCGCGCGCCTCGACGCCGGCCAAACGGCTGGAAGCGATCAAGGCATTGTCCGAAGCCGGCATTCCGGCGACGGTGATGATGGCGCCGGTCGTACCGGCGCTCAACGACCATGAGATCGAACGGGTGCTGGACGCCGGCAAGACGGCCGGAGCGACGAGCGCAAGTTATGTGCTTTTGCGCCTGCCGATCGAAGTCAGCCCGCTGTTTCGCGACTGGCTGCTCAGAAACTATCCGGACCGCTACCGCCATGTCATGTCGCTGGTCCGCTCGATGCGCGGCGGCAAAGATTACGACGCCGAATTCGGCAAGCGCATGAAGGGTGCGGGGCCCTACGCCTGGCAGATCGGCCGCCGCTTCGAGCTGGCGGCCAAGCGGCTGGAACTGAATGTCGCCAGACGGCCGCTGAATTGCGATCTTTTCGTGCCGCCGCTTGGAACCGGTGTTCAGCTGTCGCTGCTCTGAGGATTTCCCCGGGAGCGATCCCGGAGATTGGAATACCGATGCTGCTTCTGCCCCGGGGCAATATCGGTCATCCTGCGGCAACCGCCTCATTGCCACGGGACTTGCAGGGAATCGGGCTTGTGTGCGAGTTTCGCCGCATGTCACGACGCACACCGCCCGATTCCCCCTTTCTATTCGAGACTGTCGAAGGCCCCGATTTCAGCTTCGAGCTGGCTGGGCGGCGCGACGGGCTCTGGCCGGTCGCAGGCACCGATGAAGCCGGGCGCGGGCCGCTGGCCGGACCGGTCGTTGCCGCCGCCGTCATCCTTGATCCGGACAATATTCCTGAAGGGCTGAACGACAGCAAACAGCTGTCGATCGCCCGCCGCGAGGAACTGTTCGATATCATCCTGTCGTCATCGATCGTCTCCATTGCCTCGTCTGCGGCTGGCAGGATCGATGATACGGATATCCGCAAGGCAAGCCTCGATGCGATGCGCAGGGCAGTCCACGGCCTTTGCGTGCGGCCGGCGCTGGTGCTCGCCGACGGCCGCGACGTGCCGCCCGGCCTTGCCTGCCTGGGCAAGGCCGTCGTCAAGGGTGACGCACGCTCGCTGTCGATCGCTGCCGCCTCGATCATCGCCAAGGTGGCGCGCGACCGGATGATGATCCGCGCCGGTCTGGTTTTCCCCGCCTACGGATTTGCCACGCATGCGGGCTATGCCACCCAGCGCCATCGCAACGCCATCGACGCTCACGGCCCCTGCCCGCTGCATCGCATGAGTTTCCGGCCGCTGCGGCAGGATGGCGCTGAAATTCCGGATGACGAGTGACCAAGCTTGAAAACCGCGCTGCGCGTTTTGGAACAACAGCGCATGCCCTTGCGTTTGTACCGGTCATTGACGGCAAAGACACAGCCGCGGTTTTTCTTGTGTGCGGCGTGCCTTGGGTAACAAACGGAAGAGCGGACGGGTTATAGAGTGAAAATCAATATCTACCCGCGATTCCCGTGAAAGGTTCGAACCGTGCTTTTTGGGCTGATCCTCATCGCCGCCACAGCAGCCGGCATTCCCGCTACGCCAGAGCCGACAGCAGATGCCCTGCAGTCGGATCTGCAGACGGCCTATAGCTGCAAGGATATCGACGGCCGCAAGGTCTGGAAGGGCGGACTTGCCTATTACATCCAGTCCTTCGTCTATGACGACGAAACGCCGGTTGATACGGCGAACATGGCGACCGATGCCGTCCTTCCCGGCGACAACAGCCCTGAGACGATGCAGGAGTTCGAGCGGGCCTGCCTGACGATGGCCCCGACGGCGAGCACCGACAACTAACCTGTTTATCTTCAATTGAAGAAACCATCCGGCCTGAAAAAATTCGGCTGGAATGGAGAAGGCGGCGGCGGGCTCGCTTCGCCCGACTGCCACACGCGTACAGTTACATTCCCACCGACAGACACAAAAATGGCAGACACAAAAAAGGCCGGCGCAAGCCAGCCTTTTTTAATTCCGTGTGAACGATCGGTCAGTTCAGGCGGGTCTTCACGTCGCTGATCGCCTTGGTGAACAAAGCCGCTTGAGTGGCTCCGTCCGACTTTGCCGTGATGACGCTTTCAGCGGCGGCAATGGCGATATCGACGGCGGTGGCGCGAACCGAATTGATGGCATCGGTTTCGGCCTGCTTGATCTTCTGTTCCGACAGAGCCGTGCGGCGGGCGACGAATTCGTCGGTCTTCTGCTTGGCTTCAGCGGTCAGCATTTCGGCTTCGCGTTCGGCAGCGGCAACGATGTTGGCGGCCTCAGCTTCGGCTTCCTTGCGCTTTTTCTGATACTCGACGAGCAGGGCTTGTGCTTCTGCGCGCAGGCGCTTGGCCTCAGCCAGTTCGTTGGTGATGCGGCCGGCGCGCTCGTCGAGCGACTTTGCCAGCATGCGCGGAACCTTGAGGTAGACGATGAGAGCGAGGAAAAGCACCAAGCCGACTGTGGCCCAGAATGTGGCCAGTGAGGTCATATCCATGATGCTCTCCTTACTTCGCCGATGCCTTGACCGCGGATGCGATCTCGGCCTTCGATACCTTGCCACCGATCAACTGCTCGACAACGGCGGTCGCAGTCTCCTCGGCGATCGCGCCAACGTCGGCCAGCGCCTTCGTCTTGATATCGGCGATGCGGGCTTCGGCAGCGGAAATCTTTTTGTTCAGGCTGGCTTCGACCGCGGTGCGATCGGCAGTTGCCTTTGCCTTTGCAGCTTCGCGCGCCTCGGAGGCGATCGCGTTGCCCTTGGCCTTGGCGGCGGCCAGTTCCTGCTCATAGGCAGCAATGGCGGCGTCCGCCTCGGCCTTCGAGCGTGCGGCATCGTCGAGGTCGCGTGCGATCGTGTCGTTACGCGTTTCGAGAATGCCACCGATGCGCGGCATGACGACCTTCGACATCAGAAGGTAGAAAAGACCGAAGGTAATCGCCAGCCAGAGCAGCTGCGATGCAAATGTCGAAGAATCGAAGGGCGGGAACACTCCCGAGCCATGTCCGCCTTCATGGGCTACACCGGTTTCGGTGTGGACCTCGCCGGCAGCGGCGTCGTGGGTCTCTGCGCCTTCGGTGGTGGTTGACTGGGCGTATGCCGCGGTCACAAACATGCTCACCTCCAGGTGCATTCAGAAAAGATGCGGGCCGCGGTCTAAAACCGCGGCCCTGCCTTCAAGCCGGTCTTAGACGGCGAAAAGGAGCAGCAGTGCTACGAGCAGCGAGAAGATGCCCAGAGCTTCCGTAACGGCGAAGCCGAATACGAGACGGCCGAACTGGCTGTCTGCTGCCGACGGGTTGCGCAGGGCGCCCGACAGGTAGCTGCCGAAAATGTTGCCGAGGCCGAGAGCCGTGCCGGCCATACCGAGGCAAGCGAGACCTGCGCCGATGTACTTTGCTGCTTCCGCTTCCATGATTTTCTCCTTCGAAATGGTTGTTGCGGCTAACTTTGGCACTTTCGCCGATCAGGACCGGGTAACGATCCGGAGCGGGAAAGCCCCACGACTTTATTCCTTAGTGGCCACCCGGATGCACTGCGTCGTTGAGGTACATGCAAGTCAGCACCGCAAAGACATAGGCCTGGAGGAAGGATACGAGGAATTCGAGACCCGTGAGGGCCACGGTCATGATGAGCGGAAGGATCGCACCACCGATACCCAGCGCGCCGAGGGTTCCGAGCGAGGCGACGAAGCCTGCGAACACTTTCAGCGTGATATGGCCGGCCAGCATGTTCGCGAAGAGACGAACGGAAAGGCTGATCGGACGGGAGAGGAAGGAGATCACTTCGATTGCAATAACCAAAGGCAGAAGGATACCGGGTACGCCAGAGGGCACGAACACATTGAGGAAGCCAAGGCCGTGCTTATAGAAGCCGTAGAACAGAACAGTACCGATGACGAAGAGCGCAAGCGCAAAGGTCACGATGATCTGGCTGGTAACGGTGAAGAAGTAGGGAACCATGCCGAGCATGTTTGCTGTCAGGATGAACATGAACAGCGAGAACACCATCGGGAAGAATTTCATGCCGTGGGAGCCTGCGCCTTCGCGCAGCATCGAGGCGATGAATTCGTAGGAAATCTCGGAGACGGACTGCATGCGGCCGGGAACCAGGCTGCGCGTCGACGTCGTCAAGTAAAGGAATGCCGTGGCGACGGCGAGCGTCGCGAACATGAACAGCGATGCATTGGTGAAAGAGAAATCAATACCGCCAATTTCGATCGGAACGATCTTGTTGACCACAAACTGGTGTACCGGATCTACCTTATCGCCTGCCACAGCTGCTCTCTCTCGTTACTTATTCGCCAAATGGCGGATATTTCAACCTGCGACAACAGCGCGTTTACGCGTCGTCACTCTTGTCCTTGCTGCCCTTGCCCAGCTGATCCGCGGGGTCAGGCGTTGCCACCATGCCCGCCGAACGCAGGACGTTCAGCACACCGGCACAAAAACCAAGCAGGAGAAGCACAATCATCCCCCACGGCCCTGTACCCGCAAAATGGTCCAAAAGATAGCCCAGAAGTGCACCGACAATGATCGCCGCCACAAATTCGCTCGAAAGCTTCACGGCGACCTGATAGCCCTTGCGGTTCTGCGCAGCGCGCGCTTCGTCCGCAGCGTATTTCGGATCGTCCTTGCGCTTTTCAGACAACTCGGAACCGAGGCGTTTCAGCCGGTCTTCCAGACCCTCTTTCCGGTTATCCGTCATGTGGCATCCTCCCTTTTGCTGCCTGTCATGGTGATAAACCATGAGCTTGGTCACACAAAGGCCGGATTTGAAGCCACCGCTCGGCCCGTTCTGAAGTCGGCCGCAACATAGTTTTAGGGGCCTGCATAGTCAAGGCACCTACAGCCCTTGTTAGGGCACAATATTATTGAATAAAAACATTGCCTTACCAGATTCAAGCGGAGCCGTGGCCGGATTCTGAGGGAATCACCCGCGGGCTTTGCCGGAACGTCACAGAACTATGACGACCCGGCCGCTGGCAATTGGCAGCTTGTCAGCTCCATCCGCCGCCATAGGTGCGATAGAAGATATGCTTGCCGATCTTGGAGACCCGCTTCATCGTCGGACCCCAGTCAGGTTTGACATAGGTTGCGTGATAATGCGTCGCCGAGCCGACTTCGGGGAACCAGATCTTGCCGGCCGTGACCGCAAGCGCGATTTCCTTGGCCGTCAGCCAGGCGGAGCGCGACCAGACGATGTCGGGGATCCGGTCGCAGGCAAACGAGAACTGGCAGCGATTGTACCAGCCCTTGTTCTGATAGACGACTTCGCAGATCGTCGATGGGTATGCCGGATTGCGAACGCGATTGAGAATGACCTGGGCGACTGCCGCCTGGCCTTTCAGCGTTTCGCCGCGCGATTCGAAATAGATGCCCGACGTCAGGCATTTCTGCTCCGCCTCGGAAAAGACGGAGGCAGGCAGCGGATTGGCCGCCCAGGCATGGTCTTGCGGCGAGATGTCGGGAATGAAGCGGCCGCCGGCCTTATCTTCGCGCAGGATCGAATCGAAAGGCGACTGGCGGGCATAATCCGGCTCGGCGGGCGCATAGGCCGTGGCAAGGATATCGGCGGAAGGGTTGGTTACCAGGCTTGCCAGCATCGGCGACATGCCGGGATCGGTCTTCGGGGCCTTTTTCTTGTAGAAGGCCATGGCGATCTTGATTTCCTTGCCCTTGATCTCGGGCTTGGAAAACACCATCCGCTCCCTGGCATCAAACAGCGGATCGGTGAGCGAACTGGTGCGCTCAAGGATCGAGCCTGCGGTAAAATCCTTCGGCGGCGTCACCGGCGCCACGGCGATGATCCGGCCCTTCTTTTCCTTGCGGTTCACCCGGTCTTCGTCCGTGCGCGGATCGGCCTGCTTCTGTTCGGCCGTCAGCGAGACCTTGCCACCGCCAGGCATGTCGATCCCTGCCCCGTCGCCGATCGCACCGGTGATGACCGGATCGTTGAAGACCATCTCGACCTCATGCAGCGAACCGGCCGGAGAGCGCGTCATGTGCATGCGCCAGCGCTCGCCACCGCGATTGATGCCGGACAGGAAGGTTGCAAGATCGGAATGGGCGGGAGCCGAGGGAAAACCGGCAAAAAGACCGATGCCAAGCATCAGGGGAGCGGTCCAGCGCGCGGACGACAAACGGGACTTGAGACGCAACACAGTACTCTTACGCACCAACCGGACTCCACGCACTGGCAGACGCGGGCATGCATCCGGCAAAAACACCCGGAACGCCTTTTCCCACGGAAGTGAATCGGACAAGCGGTCACGTCGCGCCCAGGTGCGCGGTTAACGCTTCAACTGTCCTGACAATGAAGCATTAACCTTGATGGTTGGTTAATGGCCGCTGCCCGGATTGTGGGGACTACAACGCAAAAAGCCTCCCGGCCGGCAGGCACGGGAGGCTTTTCACAAAATCGGTTTGTCAGATGATGACGTGCGAACCCAGTTCCACCACGCGGTTGGTCGGCAGGCGGAAATAGTCGGAAGGGTCGATCGCGGCATTGGCAAGGCCGATGAACAGCCTGTCCTGCCAGTGCGGCATGCCCGATTGCGCATCCGGCACCAGCTTGCGGCGTCCCAGATAGAACGAGGTCGACATGATGTCGAACTTCAACCCGGTCTTCCTGAACAGGCCGAGCGCCTGCGAGACGTTCTGGGTCTCCATGTAGCCGAAGCGCATTTCGAGCAGGTTGAAACGTTCCGACAGGCTGCTGGCCGTAACGCGCTGGTCCTTGGGCACCACAGGCGTGTTGAGCGTCCGGATCGTCAGGATGAAGTTCTGCGCATGCAGGACGTGATTGTGCTTGATGTTGTGCAGCAATGCCGCCGGCGTCGATTCCGGATCGCTGGTGAGGAAGATCGCCGTTCCGGGCACGGAGACCGGCGCATGTTCGCTCTTGCGTTCGATCGACTTGACGAAGGAGGCGAGCGGGATGTCGGTATGCCGCGTCTTGTCGTGCAGGATCTTGGTGCCGCGCCTCCATGTCCACATGATGACGATAATCGCGGCAGCGATCAGCACCGGCACGTAACCACCGTCGTGGACTTTCAGCATGTTGGCGCCGAAGAAGATCATTTCGAGCGCGAGAAGCGGCAGCAGCGTAGCGATCGCCAGATAGAGCGGCCACCGCCAGCGCAAACGCACGAACTCGTAGGCGAGGAACGTGTCGACGACCATCGCACCGGTGACCGAGATGCCGTAGGCGGTCGCCAGCGATTCGGAAGACCCGAAGACGAAGACCAGCAGCATGACGCCGAACATCAAAAGCATGTTGACGTTTGGCAGATAGATCTGGCCGGTCTGGGTTTCCGATGTATGGAAGATGGCCATGCGCGGCAGGAAGCCGAGATGGATCGCCTGGCGTGTCAGGGAGAACGCACCGGTGATGACGGCCTGAGCCGCGATGATCGTTGCGCAGGTGGCAAGGATGACGATCGGCAGCAGCGCCCATTCCGGGAACATCAGGTAGAAGGGGTCGGACATCGCCTCCGGATGTTTCAGAACCAGTGCGCCCTGCCCCAGATAGTTCAACGCCAGCGCCGGAAAGACGAGGCCGATCCAGGCCCACTGAATGGGCTTGCGGCCAAAATGGCCAAGGTCGGCGTAAAGCGCCTCGGCGCCGGTCACCGTCAGGAAGACTGCGCCGAGCACAACAATGCCGACATAACCGGCATGAACCAGGAAATGAACCGCATAGTAGGGGTTGAACGCGGCCAGAATGCCGTAGTCATCCGTGATGTGGTTGATGCCGGCAACGGCAAGGACGATGAACCACAAGGCCATGATCGGGCCGAAGAACTTCGACACAGCGGCCGTGCCACGCGACTGGACCGCAAAAAGCGCCAGCAGGATGACCACTGAGATCGGCACCACATAGGGCGACAGCTCCGGGGTGACGAGTTTCAGGCCTTCGACGGCGGACAGAACCGACAATGCAGGTGCAATGATCGCGTCGCCGATGAACAGGGCTGCGCCGGCAATGCCAAGGAAGAACAGCCGGTTTGTACGCTTGCTGGAATGCTTCATCAAAAGCGCCAGTAGCGACAGCGTGCCCCCCTCGCCGTTGTTGTCTGCCCGCAGCAGGAACAGCACGTATTTCAGCGTGACGATGATCGTCAGCGTCCAGATCATCAGCGAGATCAACCCGATGATCTCCAGACGCGTCACCCCGTCTGCGGCAACCGGGCGCAGGGCTTCGCGAAACGCGTAAAGCGGGCTGGTACCGATATCGCCATAGACAACGCCGACCGAACCAAGGGACAGAGCCAGAAGCTTCCGTATTTCCTTGTCGCGCGTCTCTGGTTTAGCTGCAGAATGGGACATCTGAATATTTCCGGCTCTTAGAGCCAGCCTTTCCAGCGAAAGAAATAGTAGGGAACGATGGCCGAAATCACCATGCCGACGACAGCCATGGGATAACCAAACGTCCATTTCAGTTCAGGCATGAAATCGAAGTTCATGCCGTAGAGCGAGGCGACCAGGGTCGGCGGCAGAAAGACGACGGCCGCGATCGAGAAAATCTTGATGATGGCGTTCTGTTCGACGTTGATCAGCCCGAGCGAGGCATCCAGAAGGAAGGTGATGTTTCCCGAGATGAACGAAGCATGCTCCGACAGCGACTGAATATCGCGCGAAATTGTCCGGCAGAGTTCCTTGGCCTCCCTGTTTTCCTGCACCGACGGGACGGTATAGAGAAACGTCAGGACGCGGGAGAGCGAGGCAAGGCTGTCACGGGTCTTGGCCACCAGCCGGTGATGCGACGCCACGTCCATCAGCTTGGCTTCGAGAAAATGGGGTGGGCGGCGCTTTCCGGCAGGACGATCACCGAAAACCTGCAGCGACAGCGCGTCGACCTTGGCAACAGCGATCTCGAGGATTTCCGCGGTACGATCGGTAATGGTCTCAAAGAGGCGCGTTGCCAGGATCGTTCCTGTCGCACAGCCACCCGGGATGCGGTGCATCGCAGCCGTGAACAGATCGAACGCCTTCGGCTCCTCATAGCGGACCGTGATCAGCAGGCCCCGCGTCAGGACGAAGGCGACATCCGTCAATTCCGGACGGCCACTATCGGCCTTGCAGACCAGCGAGGCCGTCATGAACACTGCATCCTTTGCCGTGTAGAGACGGCTGGAGGGCTCGATGTCCTTCATGTCTTCCCGTGTCGGCACTTCGACGCCGAGAAAACTCTCTACCAGAAAGTCCTCCGCCTTGTCCGGACGCAGCATGTCGATCCAGACGACATCGGACGGCAGCGAAGCGGGCGGCTTCACCGCGCTGATGACGACGGCTTCGCCATTGTCGCGATAGGCTGTGATCATTCCGCAGCCCTTGCATGGGCACCATCGGTGCAGGTGCGGACGACCACCGCATCGCTGCGGCGACAGGCGGAGATCGAAGCCAGGCTATGGCGGACCGGACAAACCCGGCCGTATGACATCAAAGCTGCGCGCGGCAGGTCCATATGGAAACTCTCGTCGTTTACGACAAACCCTCAAACGGTCATCACGGTCATGCGGAGCCCGACGGAGGGCAGCACCGCTGGTGCAGCCTTGCGGATGCGGGGAGGCATATGGAACAAGGCACACTCAAAATCAATGCAGAAAGTGGCAAAGCGCCACAATGCCGCCCAAAGACTTAACGACGCTCGCCGGTTGAATGTCAACAGTGCGCGTGCGCGCCATGTATTTTCAGGTAGCCATCCCCGGCCGGTAGAAGGACGATCCGTTTCCGGGCAGATTATTCGAACACGATGTTCGGCATGGCCCTGGCCTTGTCTTTCTGATGGGTTCCGACCTGTTCCCAGACCTTCCTTGCGATGTCGCGATAGACGCGGGTGATCTCGCTGTCAGGCTCGGACGCAACGACCGGCGTTCCCGCGTCGGACGTTGCGCGGATGCCCATGGTCAGCGGCACTTCACCGAGGAACGGCACACCGAGGCGCTCGGCTTCCTTGCGGGCGCCGCCATGGCCAAAGATATCGTAGCGATTGCCGGTATCGGGGGCGATGAAATAGCTCATGTTTTCGACGATGCCGAGCACCGGCACCTCGACCTTGCGGAACATGGCAAGCCCCTTGCGGGCATCGATCAGCGCCAGGTCCTGCGGTGTCGAGACGATGACGGCACCCGCCAGCGGCACCTGCTGGGCCATGGTCAGTTGCGCATCGCCGGTGCCCGGCGGCATATCGACGACCAGCACGTCGAGATCGCCCCAGGCGACCTCGCGCAGCATCTGCAACAGCGCCGACTGGATCATCGGCCCGCGCCAGATCATCGCAACTTCCTCATCGACGAGAAAACCCATCGACATGACCTTCAGGCCATAATTCTCCATCGGCCGGATCATCCGGCCTTCAATCTGCTGTGGCCGTCCGGAAATTTTCAACAGGCGGGGCATCGACGGGCCGTAGATATCGGCATCGAGGATGCCGACGCGCAGGCCGTTGGCCTTCAGCGCCAGGGCAAGGTTGACCGAGGTCGTTGATTTGCCGACGCCGCCCTTGCCGGAGGCAACGGCGATGATCGCGCCGACACCGGGAATGCCGGCTTTCGCCGCAGCCGTCGGCGTGCGTTGCGCCGTCGGTGCAGGTCCGTGGCTGTGACCCGCATGCGAATGGCCGGCATGACCGGGCTGGGACGGCGCGGCGGCAGGACGTTGAACCGGCGCCGAAGACGAGGCGCCCTTCCTGTCGGCCGTCAGCGCCACCATCGCGCCCTTGACGCCGGGAATATCCTTGACCACCCGTTCGGCAGCGGCGCGCAGGGGATCGAGTTCGCGGGCCCGCTCGGCCGGCACGGTGATCGAGAAATAGACCTTGGAATCGGAGATGAAGACATCCGAGACCAGCCCCATATCGACGATATTGCCGTCCATATCCGGTCCGCGAATGCCTCTGAGCTTGTCAAGAACCTGTTCCTTGGTCACGTCGGTCATGTCATTCACTCCTGCCGCCAGCGCGGCTGGTTTGCCCTGCTGTCTCGTCTGTGTTCGATGCACTGACATTTAGATAATCGAGCCGGAGTGTTTCGCCAATGCGGCGGGAGAGAAAAAACCGGCGCAAAAGGAAAGGCCGCCTCCTGCCGGTTGGTGTCCGTACATCCGGGATCACCTCTGGCTGAAAGCGGCCTTTTCTGTCGCGACCTTCTTGGGCGCCGTTTTATTATAGTCCCCTCTGGACATGCCATTTACAAAGCAGGAAGCGTGCCAGTTTGGAAAAGCGTCTGAAAATACCGGTTTCCGGCCTGACTATTTCGCAATGCAGCATCAAACCCGATTACTTATTGTGCAGTTGCGTTGTGCCGCTTTCGCCATTGCCGGATTTTGCAACAAGGGCGCCGGCCACCGGCGCCCTTGTTTTCACTCAAAATTCGTCCCAGCCATCATTCGCCGGAGCGGCAGCGGCTCCGCCGTTCGCCTGAAACGCACCGGCAAGTTTCTGCCCCAGCGACCGCGCCGGCGATTGGACAGCCGGTGTGATGACGGATGCAGGCCGGATACCCGGTTTCGACAGGGAGGAGCTGCGCACGGGCGCGGACGGCGCCCGATGCGTCCCGGCGTCCATGGCGACGCGGTTGACGCTTGCCTGCGACGCTTCTCCGAGCCGGAAGTTCGACAGCAGCGCCGTCAGTGCCGAGGCCTCGGCGGCAAGCGTGTGGCTGGCGGCGGTCGATTCCTCGACCATGGCTGCATTTTGCTGCGTACCCTGATCCATGACGTTGACGGCACGATTGATATCGTTGAGCCCGATCGACTGTTCACGCGCCGCCTCGACGATGGAGGAGACACGCAGGTTGATCTCATCGACCTCATGAACGATCACTTCCAGCGCCTTGCCGGCCTGACCGACCAGTTCGACACCGGTCTTGACCTGCTGGCCGGATTTCGAAATCAGCGCCTTGATCTCTTTCGCCGCATTGGCGGAACGCTGCGCCAGTTCGCGCACTTCCTGAGCGACAACGGCAAACCCCTTGCCGGCATCGCCTGCACGCGCGGCTTCGACACCGGCGTTAAGGGCGAGAAGGTTGGTCTGGAAGGCAATTTCATCGATGACACCGATGATGCTTGAGATTTCCTGCGAGGACGTTTCGATCTGGCCGACGGCATCGATGGCGCTCTTGACGACGGTGCTCGATGTCTGCGCGCCGGACTTCGCCTTGGCAACCAGCTGACCCGCCTCTTCGGCCCGCACGGTCGAATCGCGCACCGAGGCGGTGATCTCGTCCAGCGCTGCGGCCGTTTCCTCGACGGAGGCCGCCTGCTGTTCCGTACGTTTGGCCAGATCGTCGGCCGAGGACCGGATTTCAGCGGAGCCGGCCTGAATGCCCAGCGCATTGTTGCCGACCGATTGCAAGGTTTGCTGCAGGGTGCTCATCGAGCTGTTGAAGTCCTCACGCAGAGCATCGAGCGAGCCGATGAACGGCGTCATCAGACGGAAGGTCACGTCGCCATCGGCGAGCCGCTGCAGGCCCGTGCCGAGCTCGGTGACGGCAAAGCGCATCTGGCGCTCGTTTTCCTGGGTCTCGGCAGCGCGGCGCTGGCGTTCTTCCTCGCTGAGCGTGCGGGTCTCGGCAGCCTCAGTCTCCAGACGCTGCTTGGCGATCGTCGCGTCGCGCAAAATGGCGAGCGACCGGGCCATGTCGCCGATCTCGTCGTTGCGCTCCGCATCGGCAATGACAATGCCGGTGTTGCCCCTCGCGATTTCGCCCGTTGCATTGACGATGGCTTCAAGACGGCGGCGGAAGCGATTGGAGATCAGCACGCCGAGCAACACGAGCAGCACCGAGGCGACGGCGATAATGATGACGGAAATCCAGGCCATATGCGTCAGATAGGCAAACACGGTTGCCTTCGGAACGGAGACGATCGCGTACCAGGACGTGTCGGCAAGGAGCTGAACGGGAACGGCGATGGAGAGGAAATCCGCTCCGTCCGCGCCGGCCGTTTCGACCGGCTTGCCGGGATTGTCGATCATCTGCTGCCAGGCGGCGGCATCGACGCTGCTATCCTTGAAGCTCTTGCCAAGATTGGCGGCATCGACATGGCTGAGGAAGTTTCCACCCTGGGAAACCAGTGCCACGTTGCCGTCGCCGAGCGGTTTCATTTCGGCCAGTTTCGATGTCAGGCTATCGAGGGCAATGTCGATGCCGGTGACGCCGAGCGGCTTGCCATCGACGGTGACGGGACCGACCAGCGTGGTCATCATCACGTCCTTGCCATCGACCGCATATTTATAGGGCTCGATCACGACCATCTTCTGCGCCTTGAAAGGCAGCTGGTAGTAGTCGCCCGGCCCGGGCTTGTCATAGTCCGTGAGCGGCGTCACATTGACCTGGCCACCCGAACGGACCCAGTAAGGGACATAACGGCCGGTCGCGTCATGGCCCGGCTTGTTGACATAGTCTGCATCCTTGCCGTCGAAGGCGTTCGGCTCCCAGCCGCTCCAGACGCCGAGCGCGATGGGACTGTCCTCGAGTGCCTTCTTCATCATCGCATCGGCCGTGGTACGGTTTGCCGCCCCGGATGTCTCGAGCGCTGAAAAAACGCTCTGGAAGGTGGAAACGAGCTGGAGGCCTTGGGTCAGCTGCGATTTCAGATCGGCGGCCGTCAATGCTGCGGCGGCATTCATCTCGTCGACGCTGCGGCGTTTGACTTCGGAATAGGAGATCCAGAACAGTGTGCCGGCGGTCACCACCGTGGCAAAGAGCCCGGTAGCCACAACAGAGAATATATTACGGGAAGTCGCAGTCTTGAACAGCATCTCGTATCCTCGCAAGCGCGACGGCAACGGGCGAATGCCTCAGAGTTGCGGCGTCACATGAATATCACTTTGGGAAAAGGTGCGGAGGATACAATTCGTGCATGAGCACGGCACGTCATTTCAGACAAACGATGCGCGCAGACTTCAAAGCGTTTCACACTCCCGTCCCGATGACCATCGAGGACAGGGATTGCTCAAGCACCCTCCCAGTGAAATCATTCCACCGACAGTAAAGGTGCACCGCAAATCTTAATGTTCGTCTAAAATGCCGGGGATAATCGTGGCGTCTGCTTTATTCCTGGTCGTCAAGCGATCCGCAAAGCTTAGAGCCTCATTTATCGTACGAGACTCTAGCTGATATACCCCTTCTTCATTGCCTTGACGACAGCCTGCGTGCGGTTGACCGCATCCAGCTTCTTGCTGACATGGTTGAGGTAATGATTGACCGTGTGCTCGGATAGCCCGAGGATTCCGGCAATCTCCGAACTCGTCTTGCCGGCGGCAGTCCAGTTGAGGCATTGGATTTCGCGTTCCGACAGGGCGACCGGGGCGCCCTTCCAGAACGAGCCGATTTCGGTCAGGCGATTGTAGACGTGAATGGCGATCATCTGCAGTTCCATCATTGCAGACATTGGCAGATCGGTGCGTTTTCCCATCCAGATGACGGTGGCCCGGCTGCCATCGGCATCGTGAACCGGGAAATAATTGGCCTGAAAAATCCCGTGTTCGCGTAACATGGCGATATAGTCGTTGGTCTGCGGCAGACGGCCGCTCTCCTTTTCCCAATCATCGAGTGTCAACTGGAACGGTGTCGTGGTTTCCCGCAAACGGCGAATGCCGGTCGAATGCTTCAGGAGCGAGATACTGTCATATGTATTGACCAAATCCGCCGGCATGTTCGACAGGATCGAGGCGCCGGACAGCTTGTCTGCATCGAAGGTCGGAACCGTGCAGACAAGGAACGTCTTGAAACCGAAGGCCAGTGTGGTCTTCTTCATGTAGCGGATCGCATCGAACTGGGTTTCCAGCGCTGCGATTTCCGAGGCGAAATCTCCACCGCGCGACTGCTCTTTTTCAATCGGCTCTGCCATCAACGTATCGCGCATTCACACACTCCACCGCACAAATGAGTGCGTTGCCGGCCAGCCATTCTGAAGCATCGCCGATATTCCACCCTGCTCATCATGCCCGGTTTCCTGCTTGCATTCATAAACATTTCTTAATTGATCAATCCGGCACGTATCGCTTTTGCCACGGTCTGGACGCGATTGACAGAATCCAGCTTGCGGGTGGCACGGCTGAGATAGTGATTGACGGTGTATTCCGAGAGATCCAGGATTTTCGCCATTTCCGTGGTTGTCTTGCCGGCGGCGGCCCAGTGCAGGCATTCGATTTCGCGCCGCGACAGCACCGCGGGCACGGGCAAGCGCATCTGCTTGATTTCGCTCAGCCGGCCAAACAGGTACCCGGCCTTGTAGGTCAACTCCTTCAGCTCGGCGGAATTGACCACCTCGCGATTGCCGCCGAAAGCGACTGCACCACGCGTGCCGTGCACGTCATGGACCGGGATGTAGACACCACGCCGCAGGTTGACCCGTTCGAACAGGCTGAGCACCTGATTTCCCTTGCCGTCCGAGCGCCGGTGGGATTCAACGGCCGTATCATAGGTGAAGGGAATGGTGCTTCTGCGCAGCCGCTCGATGACCGGGCTGCCGGCCATCATGTTGGCCGCATCGTAATTGATCAGGAAATCCTTTGGCCAGTTCGTCATGACGACGGCGTCCGAAAGGCTGCAGCAGGTTTTCCCCGGCACGACCATCACCAGGAACCCGTGAAAGCCATAGGTGCGCGAAACTTTCTCCAAAGCCTGGCGGACATCTGCTTCCCGCGTCATCGCTTCCGCACCCCGCTGGTCGGCGGAAACCGTTATGGGTGATAGATGTCCGCTGATATCCGCCATTCTCACCTCTTCCAGGCTCGCACCCAATGAATCCGGCATCACGAGAACCCGTTCCGCCACCACCTCAGGCTTTCTTACCGGTTAAAATTCCGCCCCCCTTTAAGACGGGCGTTTGAACGTCGCAGGCACAGAATCTGATATATTAAAAACTACAGCTCCGATTTCCCTACGTCCAGTCGATTCACCTAATCAACCGGAAGGCATCACGAAAGTCTAGCGCCCTGGGCCAAGGCGTATTTCCACGTCCTCGCTGATGGCCATCGCCGCCAGGTGAACCGGGCGAGCCCAGTTTTCCAGCTGCTCCATCGTCACCCGATACGCCGGCCCCGTGACCGAGATGCCGGCGACAAGATCGAACCCGGCATCGTGGATGGGAGCGGCAACACAGCGGATTTCCGTTTCGTGTTCTTCACGATCAAAGGCATAACCCTGCAATCGTGCCTCGTCCAGATCACGCGTCAAAGAGGCGACGGAAAGATGTGTATTGGCGGTGAACCGGTGGAATATCAGCTTGCCCAGCGTGTCGGCGAGCCGGTCCGGCGGCAGTACCGACAGCGCCGCTTTCCCAAGGCCGGTACAGTAGACCGGCGACGCATTGCCGATCTGCGACTGCATCCGGACGGTCTGACGGCTTTCCACCTTGTCGACATAAATGATCTCGGTGCCGCGCAGCACACCCAGATGAACCGTCTCGCCGGTTTCCTCATGCAACCGGCGCAGATGCGGCGCGGCGACAGTGCGGAACTGGCTCTTCGACCAGGCCCGGTAGGCGAATGTCAGCAGGCGCAGGCCGGGTTCGTAACAGAGATCGCGCCCCTGCGTCAAAAGCCCCTCTTCGACAAGATGGGAGAGCTGGCGATGCAGCGTACCGCGCGGCTGGCCGGACAAGGCCAGGATGTCGCTGAACCGCAGCGGCCGGTCTGATGTCACCACGGTCTCCAGTACGGAAAGAACCTTGCCCAGCGTACCGGTACCGCTATTGTGCGCAGCGGCGGGTGAAGAGATATCCGGTTCATTCCGTTCCATCATACCTGTCCATTTGACGGGCGCTGCGGCTTCGACCTTGACAAGCCGGCATCCGCAGCACGATAATTCCAAATAATAAGAGTCTGTTCCAAATATTGGAACAATACGGATATAAAAGCAAGCTTGGTTTATAGCTGGCTACGTCGGGAGCGAAACATCATGGCTTTGCCAGCCGCACAATTTCACGACCTCAAGGGGCGTGGCGTCCTGATCACCGGCGGCGGCTCAGGCATCGGCGCTGCCTTGGTCGAAGGCTTTGCCCGGCAGGGTGCCCGCGTCGCCTTCATCGATATCGCCGAAGCCGATAGCCGGGCGTTGGTGGAGCGGCTTGTCCCCCTTGCCGATCATGCGCCGGTTTTCATTCAAGCCGACCTGCGCGATGTTCAGGCGATCAAGTCCGCCGTCGATCAGGCCGCCGATGCGATTGGCTCTCTCAGCATCCTCATCAACAATGCCGCGCGCGACGACCGGCAGCAGCTTGAAGAGGTGACCGAAGCGAGCTGGGACGAAAGCCAGGCCGTCAATTTGCGCCATGTGTTCTTCACCTGCCAGGCTGCAGCACCGCACATGCGGCGGGCCGGCGGCGGTTCGATCGTCAACTTTTCGTCGATCGCCTTCATGCTCAACATGGGTGAAATTCCGGCTTACGCGACGGCCAAGGCCGGGATTGTCGGGCTGACCAAATCGCTCGCCGGCAAACTCGGCCCGGACAATATCCGCGTCAATGCGGTGCTGCCGGGCATGGTGGTGACCGAGCGGCAGAAGAAGCTCTGGATAAACGATGCCGCGATTGCCGGCATGCTGGAAAAACAGTGCCTGAAGCACATGCTCGTCGCAGAAGACATGGTGGGGCCCTGTCTCTTCCTTGCCTCCGATTGCGCGGCACGGATGACGGCACAGGCCATGATCATCGACGGAGGCGTATTTTAATGACGGCAGCATCCTATGCGGCGGTGGACTGGGGAACTTCGAGTTTCCGCCTGTGGATCATCAGCGAAAGCGGCGCGATCCTTGCCGAACGCCGCAGCGGCGAAGGCATGACGACGGCGGCGAAAACCGATTTCTCCGCCGTCCTCGAAACCCATCTCCAGGCGGTTTTTGCACCGCCGCACCTGCCGGTGATCGTCTGCGGCATGGCGGGCGCCCGCCAGGGCTGGGTCGAGGCGGGCTATCTCGATACGCCCGCACCGCTCAGCGCCATCGTCCAGGCGGCCGTGACCGTGCCCGACGCCAACCGGGATATCCGCATTCTGCCGGGTCTTGCCCAGCGCAGCAAAGAGGCGCCGGATGTGATCCGCGGCGAGGAAACCCAACTGCTCGGCGCGATATCGCAGCTCGGCAATGGCAGTCATCTCGTCTGCATGCCCGGCACGCACAGCAAATGGGTGCGTGTTACCGGCGGCATCGTCGATGGCTTTTCGACCTTCATGACCGGCGAACTGTTCGACGTCATCGCCAAGCATTCCATTCTCAGCCATGCCATCGCCGGCGCCGGCTCATTTGCCAATGATGACCCGGCCTTTCTCGACGCGGTCGCCAAGGCTGTCAAAAACCCGGCTCTGGCAACCAATCTGGTCTTTACGGTGCGCAGCGGCCAGCTGCTGCACGGGCTCTCCGCTGATGATGCCAAAGCCCGGCTGTCCGGCACCTTGATCGGCCTGGAAATCGCCGGCGCGCTCGCCACCGCCAAGCCCGGCAGCGGCGTCTGCCTGGTGGCCTCCGGTGCCCTTGCCGCACTGTATCAATCCGCCCTGTCGGCTCTCAACCTCAACCCCGTCACCATCGATGCCGATGAAGCCGTTCGCCATGGCCTCGCAGCCGCTGCCAACGCCATCTGGCCAGCCTGAAGAAAGAACAGTCATGCACCGCATCCCTTTCCCGCCGATGAAATATCCGCTGATTGCCATCCTGCGCGGTCTGAAGCCCGAGGAAACGCAGGGCGTCGTCGGTGCGCTGATCGAAGCCGGCTTTACGGCGATCGAAATCCCGCTGAACTCGCCCGACCCGTTCCGCTCGATCGAGATCGCCGTGAAGATGGCGCCGGCCGGCTGCCTGATCGGCGCGGGCACGGTCTTGACCATTGAACAGGTTGAACAACTCGACGGCGTCGGCGGCAAGCTGATGGTGAGCCCCAATGTCGAAACCGACGTGATCGCGCTCGCGGCAGCCCGCGGCATGGTCACCATGCCCGGCGTACTCACCCCGACCGAAGCGCTGGCTGCCGCCCATGCCGGCGCAACGGGCCTCAAATTCTTTCCCGCCAGCGTGCTTGGCCCGGCCGGCATCGCGGCTATCCGGACCGTCCTGCCGCCGGACCTCGAAATCGCAGCCGTTGGCGGCGTTTCCGACACCAATTTCGGCGACTACGCCAAGATCGGCATCAAGAGCTTCGGCCTCGGCTCGAGCCTCTACAAGGCCGGCATGAGTGCGGCCGAAGTCGCGGAACGGGCGCGGGTGACGATCAAGGCCTATGATGCGGTTTACGGGGCACGAGCATGAGCGGGACAATTCCATTTTCCGGCAGGATTCTGAGCGACCTGCCCCTCGAGCTCGGCGAAGGCCCGACCTTCGATCCCGCCACCGGCACCGCCTGGTGGTTCAACATCAAGGGCCGCGAGCTGCATGAACTGCATCTGGAAAGCGGCCGGAAAACCCTGCATGTCCTGCCCTTCATGGGCAGCGTCTTGGCGGTGATCGATCCGCTGCGGCAGCTCATCGCCTCCGATCGCGGCCTGTTCATCCGCGATATCAAAACCGGCGAACTGACTGCCTACGCGGCACTTGAAAGCAACCCCGGCAATCGTTCCAACGACGGCCGTGTGCATCCATCCGGCAGCCTGTGGGTCGGCACCATGGACCGCAAGGCCGAAAAGGAAGCCGGTGCGATCTATCATGTCGCCAAGGGTACCGTGACGCGGCTCTACGGCGGTATCAGCATTCCCAACAGCATCTGCTTTTCGCCCGATGGGACAATCGGCTATTTCGTCGATTCCGCCATTAATCACATCATGCGGGTGGATCTCGATCCGGCGACAGGCCTGCCCACCGGTGACGCCACCGTGTTCAGCGACCAGAGCGGCAATCCCGGCGATGTCGATGGGTCAGTCTGCGATGCCGACGGCCTGATCTGGAATGCGCGCTGGGGCCAGGGTGCCGTCGATGTCTACAGGCCGGATGGCACACGGGTTGCCCGCCACTGCGTGCCCGCCACCCAGTCGAGCTGCCCTGCCTTCATCGGCGCCAAGGCCGACCGGCTGCTCGTCACCTCCGCCTGGCAGGACATGGATGACGCGGCCCGCAAGGCCGATCCGGATGCCGGCAAGACGTTCGAACTCGCCGTCGCCGTCAAGGGCCGTTTCGACCCGGCTTATAAGCTCTGAAGGCTGGGCGCCAGCTACAGCCGCCACCAGGGCAGCGGCCTCACCTCGACATCCCCGGTGGGGCGAGTTTCAACAAGACGCGTCCTGAAACCGGGCCTGGAGCCCGGTTCAGACTGCTGACAAACCGCAACCTTTACAGATTTGCGGCTCTCATTTGGTCGTTGTTGATCGTTTCAGGCGCCTAATTTCCTCCCTCATGCTCTCCTCGGGTTTAACCCGAGGACTTGTGGCGGGCATCCAGCCAGCTCAAGCCCTTGAGTTGAAATCGTCTTTTGACCCGACGGACGTCGGGCCGCTGGATCCCCATCACAAGGGTTGACATGACGGAGGTTGGGATCGCCGGTTTTTGTTCGCTTTCATCTGCCGCGAGATTAAAAACCCAACGAAAAGCTCCCTCTGAAATTGCATGCTTTTTTCGGAACCACTCGCGACCTTTTACGTTGTCTTTGCATCACCGGTGCGGCGGCAAGGATTTGGACCCCGCGCTTTGATCGTCAAAGAGAACGGAAAGGTAGGTTCAAAATGACCAGGAAACTCGTAGCGTCCGTCGCGGCAGGTGCACTTCTTGCAGGTGTAACCGTTTTTGCACCGCTTGGCTTCGCACAGGACACCACCCAACCGGCGACGCAGCCGCAGGCCATGGAAACGCCGGCAGCCGGCGAACAGCCCGCTGATGCGATGAAGAAGCCGGTCGATCAGGCCGCCCAGGCGGCACCTGCCGCCGGTTCCGGCTATCTGACCGAGCAGGCTGAAGGCCAGATATCTGCCAGCACCTATATCGGCGAGACCGTCTACAACGCTGCCGATGAGAGCATCGGCGAGATCAACGACGTGATCTTCACCATGGATGGCTCGGTTGAAGCCGCGGTCATCGGCGTCGGCGGCTTCCTCGGTATCGGCGAAAAGAACGTGGCCGTGCCGCTGGACACCATCGCTGTGGCCGAGGTTCCGAATTCGGACGATCTGAAGCTGACCACGCAGGAAACTGCTGATACGCTGAAGGCTGCTCCGGAATTCAAGACCAAGGCGCAGCAGATCGCCGAGCAGAACGCCAATGCCCCGGTCGATACGACAACCACGTCGTCCACGGCTCCGGCAACGGACGTGAAGCCGGCCGAACAGCCTGCAACCGCCCAGTAAGCGGTTAGACAACATGATGGACGGCGGTGCGAAAGCGCCGCCGTTTTTCTGTTCCCGGTCAACAAATGGCTTCAGACGTCAACTCTCTCCTCCGTCATCCTCGGGCCTGTCCCGGGAATCCAGCCACGGCACGTCTGCGCCGTGAAAAGAACCTTTCGCGTTCAAGGACTTGAACGCGCTGGATGCCCGCCACAAGGGCGAGCGCGCCTGGTGAGGGGTAACCCTCAATACCAGGCGTCGGCCATGCTGTTCTTGCGTCGCGTCATATAGTCTGCCAGCGCCTCGTCGATTGCCACGTCCAGCGGCGGCGCTTCGTATTCGGCCAGCGTTTTTTTCCAGCGCGTGTTGGCGCGCATCGCCATGTCGGTCGAGCCGCCCTCCTCGCTCCATTTCTCGAAGGGTTCGTTGTCGGAAAGCTTCGAATCCCAGAATGCCGTCTGGTAGTTGCGCATCGTGTGGTCGCAACCGAGGAAATGGCTGCCGGGACCGACCTGCAGGAAGGCGTCCATGGCCAGCGTGTTGTCGTCCACCACGACGCCGGCGAGATAGGAATGCAGGGCGCCGCAGAAATCGGTGTCCATCACGAATTTCTCGTAGGACATGGCAAGCAAGCCATCGAGGAAGCCGGCCGAATGCAGGATGAAGTTGGCGCCGCAATGCACGGCCGACAGCATCGATATGACGCCTTCCTGCATCGCCTGCGCATCCGGCAGTTTCGAATTGGAAAAATTGCCGGCGCAACGCAGCGGCAGCTTCAACCGCCTTGCCAGCTGACCGATGACCATCGAGCCGATGGCAGGCTCCGGCGTGCCGAACGTCGGAGAGCCCGAGCGCAGCGACATGGAGGACAGGAAGTTGCCGAAGATCACCGGTGCGCCCCGGCGCTCCAATTGCGTCAGTGCGCAGCCGGCCAGCGTTTCGGCATAGGATTGGGCAATCGCCCCGGCATTGGTGACCGGGCCCATCGCGCCGCCCAGGATGAACGGCACGATCACCGCCGCCTGGTTGGCACGGGCATAGGCGCGCAGTGATCTTGTCATCGTGCCATCCCAGACGAGCGGCGAGTTGACGTTGACATTGCCGAGGATGACGCAATTTTTATCGACGAAATCACGGCCGAAGACCAGCCGCGCCATGTCGATCGAATCTTCCGCCCGGTCCTCGGCGGTGATCGAGCCCATGAAGGCGCGGTCGGAATATTTGATATGGCTGTAGACCATGTCGAGATGGCGCTTGTTGACCGGCACATCGACCGGCTCGCAGATCGTGCCGCCGGAATGATGCAGCCAGGGGCTCGACTGGGCAAGCTTGATGAAGTTGCGGAAATCCTCCAGCGTGCCGTAGCGGCGGCCCTTGTCGAGGTCCATGACGAAGGGCGAGCCATAGGCCGGGGAAAAGACGACGTTCTTGCCGCCGATCTCGACATTGTGGGCGGGATTGCGCGCATGCTGGGTGAACTGGGCAGGTGCGCTCGAAACGATCTCGTTCAACATGCCCGGCTCGAACCGCACGAGCACGCCATCGACCTTGGCGCCTGCCCGCTTCCAGTGATCGAGCGAGGCCGGATCGTCGCGGAACTCGATGCCGACTTCCGACAGGATCCGGTCGGCAACGCGCTCGATCTTTTGAAGGTTTTCCTCGCTCAGGATATCGTAGGTCGGGATGTTGCGGGGGATATAGGGAACACCCGTTATCCTTGCCGCATTGTCGCGTCGCGCCGAACGTGCCGGGCGTGTACGTCTTGCCGGTTCTGCCTCTGCGGCCACAAGCGTTTCCATCTGTCACCTCCCATTGTCTCAGTCGAGGCTAGCGGTGAAAAAGGCCAGTGTAACGCTGGAAAAATTCGACACATGATATAAGTTGCATTTATGGAAACACTGCGCCGTCTGCTTCCGTCCGCCTCTAGCCTGATCGTCTTCGAGGCGGCCGGGCGCCACCAGAATTTCACCCGTGCCGCCAATGAGCTGGCGATGACCCAGGCTGCCGTCTCCTATGCCATTCGCGGGCTGGAGGAACAGCTTGGCGTGCCTTTGTTTCACCGGATCCACCGGGCCGTGCAATTGACGGAAGCGGGCGAGAAATTCCATGCCGACGTATCGCTCGGCCTGTCGCGCATCCAGAAATCGGCGGAGGAAATCCGCGCCAAACGGCGCGAGACCAATGTGACGCTCGCCGCCTCGACGGCCTTTGCCTCGATGTGGATGCTGCCGCGGCTGACGAAACTGCGCGAGGACCTGCCCGAGATCGATCTGCGCATCCAGACCAGCGTGCGCGATCTCGACCTTGAGGAAGAGCCGATCCCGCTTGCGGTTCGCGGCGGCGGCGATCCGGTCAACTGGCCGCGTTATCATACGGCACTTTTGGCACCCGAGGTGATCAGCGCCGTCGCGTCGCCCGCCTTCGTCGAGGCCAACGGCATGCCGCAACGGCCGGCTGACCTGCTGAAGCACCCGTTGATCCATCTGGAAGAGCCGGTCAGGCAGGCCTATAGCTGGCAGGAATGGTTTGCCAGCGCCGGCGTTTCCTACCCCGCCAAGGCGCGGCGGCTGACATTGAACGATTACGTTCTAGTCATCCAGGCCGTGCTTGCCGGCGAAGGCATCGCGCTTGGCTGGAACCATCTGATCGAACGGCAGGTCCGCTCAGGGGCGCTGGTTCCGGTCGGCAATCATGTGCTGAAGACGGATCTGGCCTTTTACGTCGTCTGGCCGCGTTCGCGCGAGCTCAACCAGCAGGCACGCCGGGTGCGCGACTGGCTTCTGGAGGAAGGGCGCCGGGAGCGCGAGGGGTGAGCGAAGGTGTCAGAGCATTTCCGCTTTTCCTCGAATCGCGAAAATGTTCTATTTTTTTGTTTTACGCAATTCCGAACGCAAAACCGCTACGCACTTTTGCTGGAATTGCTTTAGACGGCGACAGAGAGCGCCGGTCCGGTTTCTTGATATTTCTCGGCGAGATACCGCAGCGTCGTG
The DNA here is from genome assembly GCF_025847205.1 of Pararhizobium sp. YC-54. Taxonomy (GTDB): domain Bacteria; phylum Pseudomonadota; class Alphaproteobacteria; order Rhizobiales; family Rhizobiaceae; genus Pararhizobium. The sequence goes on from NZ_JAOYTH010000011.1 coordinate 193,817, forward strand.
ACGGAGTCTGCGGGCTTGCCGTAGAAATAACCCTGCCCCATGCCGCAGCCGAGACCTTTCAGCTTCAGCGCTTCGGAGGAATCCTCGATCCCTTCGGCAACGACTTCAAGGTTGAGGCCATCGCACATGGCGATGATCGCCTTGACGATGTGTTCGGACGCCCGGTCGGCGGAGATGCGCGAGACGAAGGCGCGGTCGACCTTGACCTTGTCGAAGGAGAAATCCCTGAGGCGGCCAAGGCTGGACTGGCCGGTGCCGAAATCATCCAGCGAGATGCGAACGCCGGCTGCCCGAAGCTCGGTGACGATCTTTTGGGCCACATCCGCATCGGTCATGACGGCGGTTTCCGTGATCTCGAGTTCCAGCCGGCGCGGATCGAGCCCGGCACGTTGGATAATCGACAGGATGTTGGTGCTGGTCATCGGATCCATCAGCTGCGCCGACGACAGGTTGAAGGATAAAAACAACTCCTTCGGCCACAGCAGCGCCGTCTCGGCAGCCTTGCGCAGCAGCGTTTCCGAGAGGGAATCGATGAAGCCGCGTTCTTCTGCGAGCGGCACGAAGACAGCTGGCGAGACATAGCCGAGATCCGGATCGCACCAGCGGGCGAGAGCTTCGAAACCAACCACCATCTCCGTCTTCAGATTGACGATCGGCTGGAAATGGACATCGACCTCGTCGGCGATGATGGCATTGCGCAGCGCCTGCTCAAGCTGCGTCGCACGCTTCATCTCCTGGGCGATTTCCTGGGAATAGACGGTGATCTGGCCGCGCCCGCGGCGCTTGGAACGGTAGAGCGCCGTATCGGCGCTTTTCAAGAGGTCCTCGAATTCCTCGCCGGCAAACGGATAGACGGCAAACCCGAAGGATGCCGAAAGACGCACATTGCGCTCGCCAAGATCGAAAGGAGCCGACAGCACCTCTTTCAGCATGTTGCCGATCTTTTCGGCAGCCTTGCGCTCGAATACCAAAGGCAAAACGAAGGCGAACTCGTCGCCGCCGGCGCGGATCACCGTCGCGCCATCCGGCACGCAGGCAAGCAACCGGTTGGCCACCTGGCAGAGGATTGCATCGCCGGCATTGGGGCCGAAGAGATCGTTGATCGGCTTGAACCCGTCGAGATTGGCAAGGCCTATCGTGAACGGCGCGGGATCACTGGCGCGCTCGGCGGCAATTTCGCGCACCTTGTCACGCAGCCTGTAGGAATTGCCCAGCCCGGTCAGCGGATCGGTGTAAGCCATGGCATGCAGATCATTCCGGCTGATGTGCTGAGACGGTGTTTCAGCAGAATTCATAAACGCATTCCCAGGATTGGATTCCAAGCGGTGTCAGGAACTGACGATGGGGATGGAGGGTTAAGATTTCGAATGCACCTCGTTCCCACTTTCCGCATCCCCCTCCCCAATTCTAGGGAGTTGACATCAATAGAGTCAAACCTCGCGCTTTTGCCTGCCTTCCCAGAGCGTTTTAGGCACCTTCCGAACATATCGAGCCGTCAGCCCGCCATGCGTTCGGCTTTCGTGGTGACGAACTTGCGATAGACGGCCTCGATCATGTCCGGACTGATCGGCTTGGTGATGTAGTCGTCCATGCCTGCCAGCCTGCTTTGCTCGATATCGATATCGAGCGCCTGCGCCGTGACGGCGATGATCGGGGTCTGGAAGCTTGCATTTTTTTCAAGAGCGCGGATTGCGCGCGTCGCATCAAAGCCGTTCATCACCGGCATCGAGACATCCATCAGCACGAGGTTGGGGCGATATTGCTGCCACAATTTGACGGCCTCCTCGCCATTGGCGGCGATGCGATAGGATATGCCGATCCCTTCGAGGATCTGGGCAAAGACGAACTGATTGATTTCGTTGTCTTCGGCAACCACGACTTCGACTTCCGGCATCGGCCTGCCAGCCAGGCTGATGTCCGGCACGATGATATCCCAATCGGCAGGGCCATCGGTATCGGCTAAGGGCAGCGCCCCTATGCCGTGTTTGCACAGGGCAAGAACGCTCGCCCGCAATTCGACAGCTTTCCAATCCTTGGCGATCACCAGGGACGGAGACATCGTCCAGCCGGCAGCCGTTGCCAACGCATTCGCCATCGTGCCATCGATCAGAAATGCATCGATCGCAACACCGCGCGCCGTGCACGCATCCTTGAAGGCTGCAAGTTCGGTGACGTTTCTGACCGCGCAGGCATCAAAGCCCCAGCGGCGCAGCTGCGGCACCAGGTTGACTTCGAGAGCCGCCGCAGTCGTCATCAACAGGATTTTCTGCTTGCCCTTCACGTCGGGGTCGATGATCGCACCGGCTTCGACCAGATGCTGCATGTCGATCGAGCGGAAGGGATCGTAGCAATTCTGCGCCGGAACGAAGACGCTGTAGTCCTTGATCTGAAGCGGCGACCGGCCGGACGTGACGTCATCCATTCCATCATAGCCGACAATAAGATCTGTCACGTCGTTCATGCAGGTGACCAGCAGATATTTGCCGGGATCACCGATGCGGAACTTGCGGGTGACGACCCAGAGATCCTCGCCATCGGCCTGAACGATCTGTTCCGGCATGCTATGGGCCTTGCCGGTTTCCAGCGTCGCACGGTCGGACCGTTCGAATTTTTCGGCAAGGTCCGGCTCCAGAAGATCCCAGACGGACCGGCCGAGAATGGCCTCCGCAGTCATGCCATGCAGGGCGCAGAACGCCTTGTTAACGGCGACATAGCTGAGGCTTCGATCCTTGACGCAAATCGGGTTGGGCAGGCAATCGAGGATACTCTCGGTCAGTTCCACCCGCTCCATGTCGAGCTGAATTTGTTCTTCACGCTTCTTTTGTTCGGAGACATCGCTGATCGCGACAATGCCAAGACCGCTCGACAGCCGCCGTTTGCGCACATTGATCCAGCGGTGGCGGCCGATGCGCTCCACCACGTCGAAACGTTCGCGCCAATGATGCGAGAGCTGTTCGGAAATCCATTCCTCGCGGTTGGCATGGCGGCGGCTGGTCTCAGGTGCTGTGCCGCTGCGAACGCCGGAATCGAAGATCGCACCGAGAAAATCCTTCAGCCGTGTTCCGGTCTCCAGAAAATGATCCGGAATAGGATAGAACTGGAGAATGGGGCGGCTCGCAAAAACAATCTCATCATTCTTGTCGCAGACAAGGATGGCCAAGCCGAGCGCGTCAGACGTCGCTTCGAGCACGGTTTTCTGGATGTTCGCGCCGAAAGACGCTACATCATTCATTGCATAGCCCTCATATAACCTTGGCGGCTTCTTTTTCCGGGGGACATGCTGACGAACGCGCCGATAAGGCCGTATCTGGGGTTCACGCTCCGGGCGGGCAGCTGCGCCACGGATACCAAATGACAAAACCTGTGTTCATTCAGGTCGTTGCCGAACGTCGCAGCTTTGTATTAAGGCCAGATTAAACCCGGGCGAATTTGTCATCGCCCCACACCTCGACACAGCCGGGGATAGTTGCTGCGCCGCACTTTTCATGCGGCCGCGAATCCCGGACAATAGAGCATGGCCATCAAACAACTCTCCGAGACCCTCATCAACCAGATCGCCGCCGGCGAGGTCATCGAACGGCCCGCAAGCGCTGCCAAGGAGCTGATCGAGAATGCCCTCGATGCCGGGGCAACCCGCATCGAGATCGCCACGGCAGGCGGCGGCAAGACGCTGCTCAGGGTCACCGACAACGGCTGCGGCATGGGGCCGGAGGATCTCGAACTGGCGGTACGCCGCCACTGCACCTCTAAGCTCGATGACAATCTCCTCGACATCCGGACGCTGGGCTTTCGCGGCGAAGCCCTGCCCTCGATCGGTTCCGTTGCGCGGCTGACAATCTCCAGCCGCCCGGGCGGCGCAAGCCATGGTGCCGAGATCGGGGTTTTCGGCGGCAAGCTGCAGCCGGTAAAGCCGGCCGCCGTCAATCAGGGCACCGTGGTCGAGGTGCGCGACCTGTTCTTCGCCACACCGGCACGGCTCAATTTCATGAAGACGGAACGGGCCGAGGCGTCGGCCATCTCCGAGGTTGTCCGGCGCATGGCGATCGCCTTTCCGGGCGTCCGCTTCGTGCTGTCCGGTTCCGACCGCACGACGCTGGAGTTTGCCGCAACCGGCGACGACCGGCTGGCCCGCATCGCGCAGGTGCTCGGCCGGGAATTCCGCGACAACGCGATCGAGATCGACGCCGAACGCGAGGGCGCGCGGCTGACCGGCTTTGCCGGGGTTCCGACCTTCAACCGCGGCAACTCGCTACAACAATATGCCTTCGTCAACGGCCGTCCGGTCCAGGACAAGCTGATCTGGTCGGCGCTGCGCGCCGCCTATGCCGAGACCATCCCGCAGGGGCGCTATCCGGTGGCCGTACTGTCGCTGACGGTCGATCCGGATGTGGTCGATGTCAACGTGCATCCGGCGAAATCCGATGTCCGTTTCCGCGATCCCGGAATGATCCGCGGCTTGATCATCGGTGCGATCCGCCAGGCGCTGGCGCAGGATGGCGACCGGGCCTCGACGACCGGCGCCAGCGGCCTGATGCGGGCTTTCCGGCCGGAACCGCAGCGGCCGAACGGTGCCTGGACCGCCGCAGCCTCCCCCTACCGGCCAATGGATTTCGGCGCGGGACCTGCCGGGTTCGGCGAGCGGCCGCAGGCGGCTTTTACCGAAATGACAATGCCGTCGGCGCGCGCACCGTTGAGCGAACCGGACCTTGGCGCCGCTCCTCAGCCGGATAAGGCCCACCCGCTTGGCGCGGCGCGGGCGCAGCTGCATGAAAACTATATCGTTGCCCAGACGGACGACGGTCTGGTCATCGTCGATCAGCATGCAGCCCATGAACGGCTGGTGTTCGAGGAGCTGCGCAAGGGCCTGAACGCGCGGCCCATCCCGGCACAGGCCCTGCTCATTCCGGAAATCGTCGATCTGCCGGAAGACGACTGCGACCGGTTGATCAGCCATTCGGCTGAATTCTCAAGGCTGGGGCTCGGCATCGAGCGCTTCGGGCCCGGCGCCATCGCCATCCGCGAAACACCGTCCATGCTCGGCGAGATCGATGCTGCCGGCCTCGTGCGACAACTGGCCGACGAACTTGCCGAATGGGACACGGCCAACGGTCTTGCCAGCCGGCTCGACTATCTGGCCGCCACCATGGCCTGCCATGGCTCGGTGCGCTCCGGCCGGCGGCTGAGGCCGGAGGAAATGAATGCGCTGCTGCGGCAGATGGAGGCAACGCCGGGTTCCGGCCAGTGCAACCACGGACGGCCGACCTATATCGAGCTGAAGCTCTCCGATATCGAGCGACTGTTCGGGCGCAGTTGAACAGCGACCTGTCAATCGCGCTGGAAATCCGGGTGCGTCATTCATGACACCACAGTACACGACAATGGCCCCTCATCCGGCCTGTCGGCCACCTTCTCCCCGCAGGCGGGGAGAAGGGATCAGCGGCAAAACTCCCTCACCCTAGCCCTCTCCCCGCAAGCGGGGAGAGGGCTAGGGTGAGGGGCAACCCACAGCGCAGAAGTATGTTGTGCCGTGTGCTGTATTCATGACGCGCAAAGGTCAATGCAGCATTTCTAATTTACTGCATAATTTTTCCTTAAATCGATTCCGATTTCGGGAATTATGCAGTAGAGCATGATCGCAACAGATGACGCCGGGATGCATGTTGGCTGAGCGCGTCCATTCCGGATGCCTGTCGAGGCGGTGCTTTTGCGCGTCATGAACGACGCGCGGCGCTGTAAAGAGCGAGCGAAAATTAATGCGGGGTCGAAGGACAATGAACAGATTTGAGGGCAGCAACAACCGGGAAGCCAAAATCCGCTATCTCGATGGCGACTTCCAGATCGTCCTGCCCGGCTCGCATGTCACCTGCGCGATGACCGGCGCCACCATCCCCGTCGATGAACTGCGCTACTGGAGCGTTGCGCGGCAGGAGCCCTATGCCGACGCCGAAGCGTCCTATGAGGCCGACAAGCGCGCCGGTATCCTGCCGAACCAGAAGTAGACGTCACGTCATTCCCGCCGCCCAGTTTGCGGCAGTGTTTCACTTACGACTTGCGCAGATTGCGGGTGCGAGCGGCCTTGACCGCCGCGTCGATGATCTTCTCCGGCGAGCCGGGATCGTCGAAGCGAACCTCGACCTCAATCACCCTGCTCTTTTCCATGAGTTCCCCGGCACGCCCATGCTCAGGTTCCAGCCGCACCATGTCCTTGGCGGTGGTCACCAGCTGGTAGCCATGGCTAGCGGCGTGATCGAGAAGATCGGCAATCTCGTCCTCGGAAAAATGGTGATGATCCGGAAAGCTGCGGGTCTCGGCGATGACGGCGCCTGTCTCGCGCACCGTGCGGAAGAATTTTTCCGGATCGGCAATGCCGGCCCAGGCGAGCACCGGAATATCCTTTAGCCCGCCATCGTCGAGATGTTCGACATTGGCGGCATAAATCTGCTTGCCGGCCCGCGCCGAGCGGCGGATCAGGGCGTCGGCCCGGTCACCGTTGCCGATCTTCAACAACGCCGAAGCATGGCGGATCTGCTGGCGGATCGGCGCGCGAACCGGTCCCGCCGGGATCAGGAAACCGTTGCCGATGCCACGCCGGCTGTCGATCACCAGCAGGGAAAAATCGAATGTCAGCCGAGCACTCTGGAAGCCGTCATCCATGATGATGATGTCGGCGCCCTCAGTCACCAGCCGGCGGGCGCCCTCGACACGCTTGCGGCAAACGACGGCCAGGCCTTCGCGTGCCAGGAGCAACGGCTCGTCGCCGACATCGCGGGCACGGTGGTGGGCGGGATCAACGACGGTGGTCACATCGAGCGAACCGCCATAGCCGCGGCTGAGGAAGCCCGGGTTCAGCCCGCGCCGGCGGGCAGCCCGCGCAAGCGCGATGGCGGTCGGCGTCTTGCCCGCTCCACCGACGGTGAAATTGCCGACGCAGATGACCGGCACCGGCACGGAAGCACGCCGCGCATGATCCATGCGCGAGCCGGAAATGCGTCCGTAAATCCAGGAGAAAGGCCAGAGGCCATAGGCGCGCCAATCCGCTTTGGTCCACCAGAACGGCGGTGCATCAGAAACCATCAGTCCTTCCAGGCCTCCCCGCGCCGGCCGGTTTCTCCCGGTTTTCGCAATGTCCTGCGCGGCAAAATTCTTGTCCTATCGAAAACATTTTTTTCAGCAGAAAAAGCCGTCTCGATCCGCGACACAAAACGTCAGATTTCCGCCAATTGCAAGCCGTGCGCGCATCGGCCGGCGCAATCGGCCGCTCACACGATGCCGCCAAACATCCCTGCAAGGTCTACGCGCAACCCAGGCGATATACCGAGTATTAACCAGTCTGCGGCACTCTCGGTTAACCAGATTGGTGTCTTTCCGTTTTCCTGTTTTTCGTAGCGGACCTAATAATGAATATAAGTTTTAATTCGGCGGCCACCGCCGCTTTGGCGATTCTGCGCCATAATGACAGCACCCATGCCAAGATGCAGGATGTCATTACGACCGGCATGCGGATATCGGAAGCCGCCGATAATGCCGCCTATTGGTCGATCGCAACCGACATGCGCAACACCACCAAGGCGACGAGCACCGTCGTCGATGCGCTGGAGCTGGGCGCTGCCCTCGTCGATGTGTCCTATCAGGGAATGGAAGACCTCATCACCATCACCTCCGAAATCAAGACCAAGATCATGGCGATGAAGGAGCCGGGGGTGGACCGCTACAAGGTCAGCGCGGAAATCTACGAGCTGGAAAAACAGTTTCTCTCGACCACGCAATCGGCATCGTTCAACGGCCGCAACCTGCTGGCGCCGGGACAATTGAATTATACCGAAAAAACCTATGTCGACGGCAACGGCAAGACGCTGAATTACATCGAAATGAATGCCCCGGACGCCAATGTCGCCTTTGGCGGCATTGTTGCGAGCTACACCAAGGGCAAGGTCGGCATCATCAATATCTATGGCGACAGCAACCTCAATGTCTTCGGCCCGGCCACCTACAAGAACGACGACGGAACCACCTCGGCGCAGAACGGGCTGGCCGATACCCCGCAGGCCGACGGCATGACCGGCGGTGTGGCGCATCAGGACCCCGCAAAGACCACCGCCTGGCTGCCCGCGTTCAACGGCCGCACCCAGATTGGCTTTGCCAACGGCGCCCAGACCGACGACATGTACAGCGCCTCGCATATGGGCGAAGTGCCCGACGATCTGGTCGGCTATGCGACCGATCTTCTTTTGAAGCGCTACGACGATATCCATACGGCGCTGACCGACCGGGGAGCGACGCTTGGATCGCTCAGCATGCGCATCGACATGCAGACGGACTTCAACCGGACCCTGAAAGCAACGATCCAGAAGGGCGTCGGCCGTCTGGTGGACGCTGACATGAACGACGCCTCCACCAAGCTCAAGGCCATCCAGTCGCAAGTGCAACTGGCCGTTCAGGCCCTCAATATCGCCAACAACGCGCCGTCGCTGCTGATGCAGCTGTTCCGGTAGAGGGGCAGCGCCTAGCGCAATACCGTCTCAAGTTCGGTGATATCGTTGAGGCAATGATCCGACGCGGCGGCCAAAGATTGCGGCGAGCCGGTGCCGGTCAAAACGGCCACCGTCAGGCCGACGCCGGCATTGCGGCCCATGTGCAGGTCGTGATTGTTGTCGCCGACAACAGCGACCTGATGGGGCTCAAGCCCCGTCGCCTCGCAAAAACCATGCACCATGCCGGGCTGCGGCTTGGTGCCGAAGCCGCTATCATAACCTGCGACATAGTGAAGGTAGCCGTCGAAGCCGAAGCGCTTGGCGGTTTCGCGGATCGAGCGTTCGTTGTCGCTGGAGGCGACGCCGAGGCGATAGCCCTTGGCATGCAGGCCCGCAAAGAACGTGGCGAGATCGGTGACGGGCACCGCATATTCCGCCGAATTGGCAAACAGCCCGTCGAGCTTCTCCGTCAGCGCCTCGACCGTATAGGGCGCACCGGCCGCGACCATGCCGGTGGCGATCTCGACGGTATTGCCTGCGGCCAGAAGGCTGTCGGGCAGGACATGGCCGGTGTCGGGATCCATGCCACCCGCGGCGAGCAAAAGCCTTGCCAATGCAGCATCGCCATTGGCAGCGATGCTGGCGACTTCGTAGTTCACCGGAACCCAGCTCTTTACATAATCGAGCAGCGTCCCGTCCTTGTCGAAGAGGATGCCGGAAATGGTCTTGTCAGTCGTCATGAACATCCCACCGGAAGAAACTGTCAGTTTTCGCTGCGGGGCTGCAGCCGGGCCTTCACCGTCAGCGGATTGATATAGGGCTCCAGCCCCCTGATCGTCGCCGACAGTGCACCGCGCATTTCATGCACGGTTTCCTGTCCCGCATCGATCATCTTGCGACGAACCTCGTCGTTGACGAGAAGATAATTCACACCCTTGGCCAGCATCTCGACATCGCGGATGATCTTGGCGCTGCCGTTCTTGGCCAGCATCTGGTAGGTGTCGCGAAAGTTCTGGACATTGCCGCCCGACAGGATGGCGCAGCCGAGCATGGCCGGTTCCAGCGGGTTCTGGCCACCCTCGGCAAACAGCGACCGGCCGACGAAGGCCACTTCGGTCAGGCGCAGGTAAAGCCCCATCTCGCCGATGGTATCACCAAGGAAGATGTCGGTTTCCGGCGTGATCGGATCGTTGCGGGTGCGCCTTGCCACCGTCAGCCCCTTGGAAGTCAGCATCGCCTCGATCGCATCGCAACGCTCCGGATGGCGCGGCACGATGATGGTCAACAGGCCGGTCCGCTGCTTCAGGGCACGATGGACGATGCCCGCGGCATTCTCCTCGCCCTCGAAGGTGGAAATGGCAGCCCAGGTCTTGCGATCGCCGATCTGCTGGCGGTAGTGCTTGAGCGCATAATTGTCATGCGGTGGCGCATCGGTATCGACCTTCAGATTGCCCGATACCATCACCGGCAGCGCACCGAGGGTGCGGAAACGGTCCGCGTCGGCCTCGGACTGGGCGATGACCAGCGCCAGGTTTTCAAACAGCGCGTCGGCAAGCCAAAGGCGCTTCTTCCAGCGGCCGAAGGTGCGGTCCGACAGACGGCCATTGACCAGCACCTGCGGAATATGGCGCTGCCCGAGTTCCATCATCGTCATCGGCCAGATCTCCGATTCCGCGATGATCGCCAGATCCGGCTCCCAATAGTCGAGGAAACGGCTGACGGCCGGCTTGAAATCGAGCGGCACATATTGATGGACGATATTGGAACCGAGCCGCTTGGCGGCGACGCCTGCCGATGTCGTCGTCCCGGTGGTCAAGACGACGGCGATGCCGCGGCGCGAAACTTCATTGATCAGCGGGATCACGGCCATGGTTTCGCCGACGCTTGCGGCGTGAAACCAGACCAGCGGCCCTTGCGGGCGCGGCGCGCTGGCATGACCGTAGCGTTCCTGGCGCCGCGCGCTGTCTTCCTTGCCCTTGGCGGCGCGGGCGGCAAGATAGCCCCAGACCAAAGGATAGACTGCCGTGCCGATCCAGCGATAGCTGGACAGGGCCAGCCGGGCGAGCATGCGGGTCATGAGGACAAAACTCCCGCGCCACGGCAAGCCCGAAGGCCGTCCGCAATTGCGGCGGCAGCCCGTTCAGCCGCACGGCTTGCCTGTCCAAAATGCCTTGGCATCAAGCCTGTTCCGGATCCAGCAACCGGTGCATGTGGACGATGAAATAGCGCATATGCGCATTGTCGACGGTCAGCTGGGCCTTGGATTTCCAGGCCGTCAGCGCGCTGTCGTAATCCGGGAAGATGCCGACGACATCGAGTTTTTCCAGATCGCGGAACTGGACACCGGTCAGCGTTGTCAATTCACCGCCGAACACCAGATGCAGCCGCTGTTTTACTTCCGAATCCTGAGCCATCAGACCTTCCAATTTTCTTGCCGTATTTTGCTTGTGGTTTGCGGCATTCAGCCGGAAAGGTCAATGGCCCTCCAGCCCTTGCGATGCGGCAATCAACGCTGCCAATGCAGGCCTTGCAGCCGCGCACAGGACCGTATGGCGAACATTGGGGCGATTGTAGGAAAGCGGCTGCGCATCGAGATTGAAAAGCGCGCCGCCAGCCCGTTCCAGGATCAGATCGGCCGCCGCGAGATCCCAGTCATGCGAGCTTTTCTTGACGACGGTGCCATCGATACGGCCATCGGCGATCATCGCAATCCGGTAGGCAAGCGATGGCACATGCGGAATGCGCGACACGCTCAGGCGATAGCCAGGCTCAAGCAGCCCGACCGTTTCTTCGGCAAGCGCGATCCGCAAAATCTCCGCCCCCGTTTCCCTGACGATGATCGGCTCGCCGTTCTTCAGCGCCTGGCCCGTCAGCGTCGCCTGAAACAGTTCGCCAAGCGCCGGCGCAAAGAGTACGCCGGCCACCGGGCGGCCAAGATGCACGACGGCGACGCTGACACACCAGACCTCCTTGCCGGCGATAAACGCACGGGTCCCGTCGATCGGATCGACGACGAAAACCGTGTCGCAACCAAGCCTCGCCTCATCGTCGTCGGTTTCTTCCGACAGCCAGCCATAGTTCGGCCGGGCCGCCAGGAGCTTTTCCTTGAGGATATCGTTTGCGGCAAAATCCGCTTCACTGACTGGCGAACGGCCGCCGTTCTTCCACTGGACGCCCGGATCCTTGCGGAAATAGGACAGCGCCTTTTCACCTGCGGCTTTCGCAGCCATCGTGATCAGTTCCAGATCGCTGAACCATTGCTCCGGCGATGGATGAACGGCATTCATGTCAGTCTTTCCAATTCCCGCGTCATCATCAGCCGCGTCGAAGTTTTTTGTGCAAGGCGGTCATTTGCCCGCGAGCGTCATGCCCTCGATGGCAAGCGTCGGCGCCGCAACACCGAACTTGCGGTCGATATCGTCGGCAAGCGTTATGGCAAAGAACATCTGCTTGAGGTTGGAGGCAATCGTGACTTCCGAGACCGGGAACGTCAACTCGCCGTTTTCGATCCAGAAGCCGGATGCGCCGCGGCTGTATTCGCCGGTCAGCATATTGACGCCCTGGCCGATCAGCTCGGTCACATAGAAACCCGTTCCCACACTGCGGATCAATTCTTCGCGGGAGATGCTGCCGGGTTCCAGCGCGAAATTGGTCGCCGAAGGGGAGACTGCCGGGCCGCTGCGCACGCCGCGTCCATTGGTCTCCAGGCCCAGTTCACGGCCGGTCGAGGTGGACAGGAACCACTGCTTGAGCACACCGTCCTCGATCATCGACAGTTTCTGTCCGGTGACACCCTCGCCATCGAACGGGCGCGACGAAGAGCCCCGCACCACCAGCGGATCGTCGGTGACGGTCAGGCCGGCCTTCATCACCGGTTTTCCCATCATGTCGCGCAGGAAGCTGGTCTTGCGGGCGACCGAGGCACCGTTGATCGCACCGGCGATATGGCCGGCAAAACCGCGGGCCATGCGCGGATCGAAAACGACAGTGACATTCTTCTGGGTCGGCACCTGGCGCGGGCCGATGCGGGCCACGGCCCTTTCGCCGGCGGTGCGGCCGATCTCGGCTGCGGATTTCAGGTCGGCGAAGTAGAGGCGGCTGTCGAAATCATAGTCGCGTTCCATCTTGGTGCCGTCGCCGGCAATCGCGCTGACGGAACGGCCAAAGCGCGTGCCCATATAGGCCCCGGAAAAGCCGTGCGAAGTGACCAGCACCATGCCGCCCATGCCGGCGGACGCACCGGCGCCGCTCGAATTGGTGACGCCGCTGACGGCAAGCGCTGCCTCTTCGGCTTCAAGTGCTGCGGCCGTCAAGGCCTCCGTCGAGACTTCGGCCGGATCGTAAAGGTCGAGATCGGGATAGGACCGCGCCAGGCGTTCGCTGTCGGCAAGGCTTGCATACGGATCTTCGGGAGAGGCCTTGGCCATCGCCACCGCGCGCTCGGCCAGGACCTTCAGGTCAAAACCCGGATTGGCCGAAACACTGGCAACGCGGCGGCCGACGAAGACGCGAAGGGAAAAATCATCGCTTTCCGACGCATCGGTTCCCTCGACCTTGCCGAGACGCACGGAGACGGAGCGGGAGCGTCCCCGGACCACGACGGCATCCGCCTGGTCGGCACCCGCTTTCAGCGCCAAATCGATGAGCGCGGCCGCCCTTGTCTGCAGAACACCGGAATCGATAATATCGGACATGATTTAGCCTTTCATTCCCGCTCCATTTATTGTGCAGTGGGACGGGCATCAAGGGCATATCCTGATTCTTGATCGCCGCCCCCGACCAAATGCCTATTTTCGGGCAAACTCCTGCCCAACCAGACACGCCAGAGCCGCAACAAGCGGCTGCGCGCCAGGAAAGAACACGTATGTCGACGACACCCGCCCTCACCTCACAGGCTCTGCTCTTGCTCGGCGGCGCCGTGGTCGCAGCGCCGATCTTCAAGAAGCTCGGGCTCGGCACGGTTCTCGGCTATCTGGCAGCCGGCATCATCATCGGCCCCCTTCTGCATCAGATCAGCGATGGCGAGCAAATCCTCGGTTTTGCCGAACTCGGTGTCGTGTTCCTGCTCTTCATCATCGGGCTGGAACTCAAGCCTTCCCGTCTCTGGCAGATGCGGCGCGACATCTTCGGGCTCGGCACCGCGCAGGTGCTGGTCACCGGTGCGGCGATCTCTGCAATCGTTTTCTGGACCGGCCTGCTCGACTGGAGCGGCAGCGTCATCACCGGGTTCGGGCTGGCATTGTCGTCAACCGCCTTTGCCCTGCAGATTCTCGACGAGAACGGCGACACCAATACACGCTATGGCCAGCGCGCGTTTTCGGTGCTGCTGCTGCAGGATCTGGCCATCGTGCCGCTTCTGGCGCTGATCCCGCTGCTTGCCCTGCAGGCGCCGGAGGATACCAGCCCGCCGCTGCAGGATTTCGCCGTGGCCATTGGCGCGATCCTGATCATGGTCATCGCCGGCCGCTACCTGCTCAATCCCCTGTTCCAGATCATCGCCCGCACCGGCGCAAGGGAAGTGATGATCGCCGCGGCCCTGCTGATCGTGCTGGGTGCCGCCACCATGATGCAGCTTGCCGGCCTGTCCATGGCGATGGGTGCGTTCCTCGCCGGCGTGCTTCTGGCCGAATCCTCCTACCGGCATGAACTGGAAGCGGATATCGAGCCGTTCCGCGGGCTGCTGCTCGCGCTGTTCTTCATGGCGGTCGGGTTGTCGCTGGATATCGAGGTCATCCTCGAAAACTGGCATCTCATCCTTGTCGCCGTGCCGGCGCTGATGGCCGTCAAGGCCTTGGTCATCTATGCGCTCTGCCGCCTCACCGGTTCGCCGCACAATGACGCGGTGCGCATCGGCCTGCTTTTGCCGCAGGGCGGGGAATTCGGCTTCGTGCTGTTCACCGCCGCATCGGCGGCCGGCGTGTTTTCCGGCGGATGGGCATCACTCCTGATCGTCATCGTCACCCTGTCGATGGCGCTGACACCTGCCGCCTCGGCGCTTGCAAATTTCCTCATGCAGGAACAGGGCGAAATGGCCGAGGAGCTCGAGGAGGATTTCGATGGTGCCGGCGCCGATGTGCTGATGATCGGCTTTTCCCGCTTCGGCCAGATCGCCTCGCAGATCCTCCTTGCCGGTGGCCGCGAAGTGACGATCATCGATCATTCCGCCGCGCGCGTCCGGCAGGCGGCGACCTTCGGATTCCGCATCTATTTCGGCGACGGCACGCGGCTGGACGTGCTGCGCGCCGCCGGTATCGAGCGGGCCAAGATCGTCGCCGTTTGCACCCAGAAACAGGAGATCACCGACCGGATCGTCGACATGGTGCAGGCGGAATATCCGAATGCCCGGATTTATGCCCGAGCCTATGACCGCCTTCATACGCTGTCGCTCAGGGCGCGCGGCGTCGATTATGAACTGCGCGAGACGTTCGAGTCCGGCCTGGTCTTCGGCCGCAATACGCTGGAGGGATTGGGGATCGCCGACAACGAGGCACAGGAAATCATGAACGATATCCGCAGGCGCGACGAGGCGCGCCTGGCGGTGCAGGAGGCGGAAGGGATCAGCGCCGGGCGCGACATGCTGCATTTCGAACCGGTCAAGCCCGAGCCGCTGATCAAGCCCAGGCGCGAGACGGCACCGTCGCTGGCCGCCGATGACGAGATGCTGTCGAACCCCCAACCGGTGAAACCGAAGCCTGCCGGCGATGTCCTCGCCAGCGCGGATCAATAGGCGAACCCCTCTCCGGCCCTAAAGACTAAACCTTCATCCGCGCTTCAATTGCTTCGTCAAGTGCTGTCTTCAGCTGATCCTTGACGCCGGCTGTCGCGGTCAGCACTTCCTGTGCTCTTAGAAAATCCATCACCCGGAAGCGGCTGACCTCGGGGCGCAGCAGGATATCCGGCGGGTGCGCCTTCATCTTCATCGCGATGATCGACTGCATCATCAGCTGGCTGGCACCGAACAAGCTGTCGATCCGGCTCGGCATGGTTTCGCCGTCGCCATCCGGTCCGCCGACCACATCGACGCCGATGACGATATCGGCAAGACCGGTCAGATGATCGAACGGCACCGGATTGTAGATGCCGCCGTCGATCATCACGCGGCCATTGACGCGGACCGGCATGAAGACGGCCGGAAGGGCCGCCGAGGCGGCCAGCGCCTGGTGCAGATCGCCAGCCTCACAGACGCGCTCGGTCTGCCCGTAATAGTCCGTCGTCATGACTTTCAACGGAATATGCAGATCGGCGAAATCCTTCGGAATTGCATCCGGAAGAAAGGCGGGCAGGATGCGCTCGATGTTGAACTGGCCGAAGCGAAAGCCGCCGGTCATGGCCTTGGCAAAGCTCGCCGGCCGCAGGCTCCAGAGCCGGTTGATGATCTCCTTGCGCCGGCCGACGGTTGCCAGCGTATGCTCGCGGATATCGGCACCGCTCATGCCCACCGCCATGCCCGCGCCCATGATCGCTCCAATGGAGGAGCCGGCAATGGCGACCGGGCGAATGCCAAGCTCATCCAGCGTTTCAATGACATGAATATGGGCAAGCCCGCGCGCGCCGCCGCCGCCAAGGGCGATGGCGACGGTCGGGCCGGCTGATCTTTTCGATGTTTCGAGGCCTTGCATCATGCTCAGCGTCTTTCCGGTATCACGCGGCGCGGTAACGGTAGAAATGCATCCTGGTTTCGCCGAACAGACGGTCATCGACGAAATCGAATCCAGCCTGCAGCACAGGATGCACATCGGCGCGCTCTTCGAGAACCGCAAGCGCTCCCGGCACCAGCCAGCCACCATTGGCAGCCGACGCCAGCGCCTTCTCCCCAAGGCCCTTGCCGTAGGGCGGGTCGGCAAAGAGGAAATGGAACGGCTCGACGGTACCGGCGGGACCGAGATCGGTCGCATCGCGGCGGAAGACGCGCGCCCGGCCGGTCAGGCCGAACGCTTCGATATTGGTGCGCAGCAAGCCCCTGCCCTCGGCCCCCATTTCAACGAACAGGGCCTGACGGCAACCGCGCGACAGGGCTTCAAGCCCCACAGCGCCGGTGCCGGCAAACAGATCGAGAACCCGCGCATTGTCGAGCGCTTCCGGATAGGAATGGCTCAGGATGTTGAACAGGCTTTCGCGCGTCCGGTCCGTTGTCGGCCGGATGTCGTTGGAATTGGGCGTTGCGAGCCCGCGCCCGCGAAACTCGCCACCGACGATCCGCACCGGCGCTTAGTTCCCGCGTCCGCGTGGCTTGCCGCCGCCGGCAGGGCGGCCGCCGGAAGGCTTTCCACCACCGCCCGGCTTGCGAGGGCCGCCGGTTTTCGCGCCGAACGGCTTTGCACCACCCGGCTTGCCGCCGAACGACTTTCCGCCTGCAGGCCGGTCACCTGAAGGTTTGCCGCCGAACGGACGGTCACCGTCACGGCGTGGCGGACGGTCGCCTTGCGGACGATCACCTCGTGGGCGGTCACCGGCAGGCCGGTCGCTTCTGGGCCGGTCGGAGAACGAGCGGGCGCCCTCGGCACGGGGCTTGCGATCACCGAATGGCTTGTCGCCACCTTCGCGGCGCGGCGGGCGATCACCTTGCGGACGATCGCCGCGCGGGGCGCGGTCGCCAAAACTGCGGCCACCACGATCGTCGCCGCCGGAACGCTTGCGGTCGCCACCCCGGCCTTCGTCGCGGCTCGGCTCTTCCGTTGCGCGAATCCAGTCGTTGTCGTCTGCGTCACGCGTGACGATCACCCGCGGGCCACGATCGGGACGATCGTAGACGGAGGCCTTCTTGCGATCCGGATCGAACTTCCTGTTGGACTTCGCCGCCAGACCATCCTTGGTACGGCCATAGCGCTTGCTCGCCGGCGCGCCTTCCGGGCGCTCGCGGCGCACGGGCTTTTCTGCGACGTCTGCCGCTTGCGCGTCCTTCGGCTTCTTTTCCGGCAAAGGCTTGGCGCCGGGCGCCATCCAGACATTGGCCTTACGGGCGCGGAAACCCGGTTCCCGCTTCGGCTCGTTAAATTTCGCAGCCGGCGCATCGCGTCCGCCACGGTCATTCCTCTCGGAGCGGCCACTGCCGCGGTCGTCACGCCGGGTATCCAGGCGCGACAGCGCGCGCTCGCGCTTGTCGCCGGCCTTTTCCTTGAACGCGCCGCGCTCGCGGGCTTCCGGCTTTCCGGCCGCCCATTCGTTCTTCTGCGGCTTTTCCTCTTCGGCTGCTGCGGCATCGAAGATCGGCGCATCGAAATTCGCCTTGGCATCCTCGATCAGGCGCGGACCGAGCTGGTCGCGCAGCGTGCGGCCGCGGATTTCCTGGGCCTGGCCTTCCGGCAGTTCGCCAAGCTGGAACGGGCCGTAGGAAATGCGGATCAGCCGGTTCACGTCGAGGCCGAGCGCGCCCATGACGTTCTTGATTTCGCGGTTCTTGCCTTCGCGCAGGCCCATGGTGATCCAGACGTTGGAGCCCTGAACCTTGTCGAGTGTCGCATCGATGGCGCCGTAGAGCACGCCGTCGACGGCGATGCCGTCCTTCAGCTTGTCGAGAGCCGCCTGGTCAATCGATCCGTGCGCGCGGACGCGGTAGCGGCGCAGCCAGCCGGTGGCGGGCAGTTCGAGAACGCGAGCCAGACCGCCGTCATTGGTCAGGAGCAGCAGGCCTTCGGTATTGATATCGAGACGGCCGATGGACAGGACGCGCGGCAGATCTTCCGGCAGGTTGTCGAAAACGGTCGGACGGCCTTCCGGATCGGAATTGGTGGTCACCAGGCCGGACGGCTTGTGATAGAGCCAGAGGCGGGTGCGCTCGATGCCGCGGATCGGCTGGCCGTCCACTTCGATATGATCGGCGAGCGTCGCGTTGACGACCGGGCTGTCGAGCAGCTTGCCGTTGAGCGAGACACGGCCTTCCATGATCATGCGCTCGATATCGCGGCGCGAGGCGACGCCTGCGCGCGCCATGATCTTGGAAATGCGCTGCGGCACATCGGCGCCGACGGTTTCTGCCACCGCCGGCCGTGGCTTGCGCGGCTTTTCCGTTTCGCTACCTTCGCCCGAATGACCGGCAGCGGTCTTGCGCGCGCCGGTAGAGGGCTTCTTGTCGGACCGTGCGGGTTTGCCGCCAGGCCGCTGGGGCTTGTCTTTGAATGTCATTTGTGTTGCCTGCCTTTTGGGCTGTCCTATCAGGTCACAGCCCTTGGGTTAAGAGAAATTATCACGGGTCTCAACGATGGCTGAAACGAGCCGCTTTATGGATTTGGCCTTGGAAGAAGCCAGAATGGCAGCCGCCCGCGGCGAAGTGCCTGTCGGTGCGGTCCTTGTTGTCAACGGCGAGATCATCGCCAGCGCCGGAAACCGCACGCGCGAGCTCAACGACGTGACGGCGCATGCGGAAATAGAAGTGATCCGCGCGGCATCGAACACCATCGGGGCAGAGCGGCTGAACGGCGCCGATCTCTACGTGACGCTCGAACCTTGCACCATGTGCGCGGCGGCCATCTCGTTTGCCCGCCTGCGCCGGCTATACTACGGCGCCGAAGATCCGAAGGGCGGCGGCGTCGACAACGGCGTGCGCTTTTTCAGCCAGCCGACCTGTCATCACGCGCCCGATGTCTATTCGGGCCTCTCCGGCCAGAGTGCGGCCGCAATTCTCAAGGATTTCTTTCACACCAAACGCTGAGCGCCGGGCCGAAATGCCTCAACCGGCGGCAAAGGTCTCAAGCGCTGTTCCCGACAGGCGGTAACGCGTCCATTCGGTCAGAGGCTCTGCACCGATTGCCTCATAGGCTTTGATCGCCGGCTCGTTCCAGTCGAGAACGCTCCATTCGAAACGGCCGCATCCCTTTTCGACGGCAATGCGCGCCAGATACCGCAGCATCAAGCGCCCGGCGCCCGATCCGCGCTGATCCGGCGTGATGTACAGGTCTTCCAGGTAAAGCCCGTTGCGCGCCTGCCAGGTCGAATAGCTGAAGAACCAGACGGCAAAGCCGACCGGCACGCCATCACGCTCGCAGATTGCCGCCTCGGAAACGGAATTTTGGCCGAACAGCGATAGGGTAACCATCTGAACGGTCGCCTCGACCTCGTGGCCGGCCTTCTCGTAGATGGCCAGTTCGGTGATGAAGCGCAGGATGGTCTCTGCGTCCTTGGGGGTAGCCTTGCGAATCTCAAACATCGGGCATCAGTAGATCTGGTACCATTTCTTGCCGCTGCCCTTGATCGCGGCTTCCTTCTTGCGGCGGCGCTGCTTGACCTGCTCCGGCTCGCCGAGGTCCGCCGTCGCCTCTTCCGGCAGCTTGCGGTATTCGAGCGGCGGATCGCTGAGGAACCGGCGCTTGTCGGCATAGGCACCCATCTGGATCTTGCGAGCTTCGCGATAGGCCTGCGTCTGTTCAGCGGTCGTCAGCTTGCGGCCATTGGCGCTCGACTTGGCCAGCGGCGAAACATAGTTGGGGTTATCGGCATTGGCGTCGGCTTCCTCGCGCAGACGCTGGCGCGTATCTTCCGGCGATTCGATCCACTGCGGATTGTCCTTGGTGGCCAGGTTCTGCTGCGGTTGAACCAGTTGCGCCGTCTCGGTTGACGGCGGCAGCACCAGTCCGGGACGCGGCTGATATTTGACATTGCTTGGATTGGCCTGGGAAATGCTGACCGCGCTGCCGAGGTCATCGACCAGATGTTCGCCAGCCGTCTTGTCCGTGCCGTAGGTCGGGCCGCCGATGCAGCCGGTCAGAACGAGGCTGCCGGTTACAATGCCGAACAGGCCGGCATACAGTCGAAACTCTCGCGTCATTCCCATGAAAACCCTTCCAGCGGTGCCGGCACGATCGATATTTGAGCGGCATTGCTGCGCCCATGACGGATAAATCCGCCGATTTTCAGGCAGGTTTACCGGATGAGCCGCAAATACGCAATTCACCCGGTAAACAATCCCTTAAGAAGCGTAGCCGAGCTCGCGCAGCGCCGCCGCATCGCGGGCGGACACGTCGGGGAACGCCGCATCGGTTCCGACATCGGATGTGATACGCCACGACCGGGCGCATTTGACGCCTTCGGCCAGCGCCGGCTCGACGCTGACAGTCGACAGGTCATCAAGCCGGAAAGCGCCCTGCGGTCCCTTGCCCTCGACGATAGTGACGCCAGAGGTAATGCAGATTTCAGCGAAATCCTGTCCTTCCAACGCCTTCAGCAGGCCGGCATCGGCAACGTGCACGACCGGAGCTGCCTCGAGCGAGGAGCCGATGCGCTTGTCGCGGCGCTCGACCTCAAGCGCGCCGGTGACGGCACGGCGCACCTCGCGGACCTTCTTCCACTTCTCGGCCAGAGCCTCGTCGCGCCATTCGGCCGGCACGAGCGGGAACTGCTCCAGATGCACGGAAACGGCGGACGGATCACGCGACAGCCAGGCTTCTTCCGTGGTGAACGGCAGAACCGGGGCAAGCCAGGTGACGAGGCAATCGAACAGCTTGCGAATGACCGCAAGCGAGGCACGGCGGCGCAGGCTCGACGGCGCGTCGCAATAGAGCGCGTCCTTGCGGATGTCGAAATAGAAGGCCGACAGCTCGATGTTCGAGAAGTCGATCAGGGCGCGGGCGATCCGCTTGAAATCGAAGGCATCGTAGCCTTCGCGCACGATCTGGTCGAGTTCGGCCAGACGATGCAGCATCAAGCGTTCCAGCTCGGGCATGTCGTTGAAGGCGATGTCTTCGCCCTTGTCATGCGCCAGTGTGCCGAGCATCCAGCGGATGGTGTTCCTGAGCTTGCGATAGCTGTCGATATTGGTCTGGATGATCGCCTTGCCGAGACGCTGGTCTTCCCAGTAGTCGGTGGTGGCGACCCAGAGGCGCAGGATATCGGCGCCCGATTCCTTCATCACGTCCTGCGGGGCAACGACGTTCCCCTTGGACTTCGACTGCTTCTCGCCCTTCTCGTCCATGGTGAAGCCATGCGTCACAACGGCATTGTAGGGCGCACGGCCACGCGTCGCGCAGCTTTCGAGCAGCGACGAATGGAACCAGCCGCGATGCTGGTCGGAGCCTTCCAGATAGACATCGGCCGGCCATTTCAGGTCCGGGCGATCTTCCAGCGTGAAGGTGTGCGTGCAGCCACTGTCGAACCAGACGTCGAGGATATCCATGACCTGCGTCCACTTGGCATGGTCGTGATCCTTGCCGAGGAAACGGTCCTTGGCACCTCTAGCGAACCATGCATCCGCACCTTCGGCCTCGAAAGCTTCGAGGATGCGGGCGTTGACGGCTTCGTCGATCAGCACTTCGCCCTCGACGTCGGCAAATACGGCGATCGGCACGCCCCAGGCACGCTGGCGCGACAGCACCCAGTCGGGACGGTTTTCGATCATCGCACGCAGGCGGTTCTGGCCGGCGGCCGGCACGAAGCGGGTCTCGTCGATGGCCGAAAGCGCCCGCGAGCGCAGCGTCGTGCCATCGGCAAGGTCCTTGTCCATATAGACGAACCATTGCGGCGTGTTGCGGAAGATGACCGGCTTCTTCGAGCGCCACGAATGCGGATAGGTATGCTTCAGGCGGCCGCGGGCAAACAGCGTGTGGCGGGCGATCAGCGCCTTGATGACGCGGTCGTTGGCATCACCCTTCTTGCCCGTGTCATCGATGACGCGGGCGGCGCCGCCTTCGGCGTCAGGGCCGAAGCCGGGCGCATCGGTGGTGTAGAAACCGGCGTCGTCAACAGGGAACGGGATCGTCGAGGAGATGCCGCGCGCTTCGAGTGCCCGGGCATTGTCCATCCAGGCATCGAAGTCCTCGCGGCCGTGGCTGGGAGCGGTATGGACAAAGCCGGTACCGGTATCGTCGGTGACGTGTTCGCCGTCGAGCAACGGAACCTGGAAGTGGTATCCGCCGCCGAGACCATGCAGCGGATGGGCGCAGGTGACGCTGGACAACTCACCTTCCGCAAGGCCACGCACCAGATTGAGCGTCACCTTGGCTCTCGCGGCGCATTCGCCGGCAAGGCGGGTGGAGAAGATCAGCTTTTCGCCTGGCTGCGGACCGAAGTCGTTTTCGGCGGCCGTCACTTCGAAGAGACCGTAAGGGTAGCGCGACGAATAGGCGATGGCGCGGTTGCCCGGAATGGTCCAGGGCGTCGTCGTCCAGATGACGACGAAGGCATCCTTGAGGCTCTCCGGCCCTTCGACAACCGGGAATTTCACCCAGATCATGTCGCTCTCGACATCCTGATACTCGACCTCGGCTTCCGCCAGCGCCGTGCGCTCGACGACCGACCACATGATCGGTTTGGAGCCGCGATAGAGCTGGCCGGACTTGGCGATCTTCAAAAGTTCGCCGGCAATGCGGGCCTCAGCGTGGAAGGCCATCGTCGTATAAGGATTGTCGAAATCGCCCTCGATGCCCAGGCGCTTGAACTCTGCCGACTGGATCTTGATCCAGCCGGCGGCGAAGTCACGGCATTCCTGGCGGAATTCGTTGACCGGGACCTCGTCCTTGTTCTTGCCCTTGGCGCGATAGGCTTCCTCGATCTTCCATTCGATCGGCAGGCCATGGCAATCCCAGCCCGGGACATAATTCGCATCAAAGCCGCGCATCTGGAACGAGCGGGTGATGATGTCTTTCAGGATCTTGTTCAGCGCATGACCGATATGGATATTGCCGTTGGCATAGGGCGGGCCGTCATGCAGGACGAATTTTTCGCGGCCGGCGGCAGAGGCGCGCAGCTTCTTGTAGAGACCCATCTGCTGCCAGCGGGCGACGGTCTCCGGCTCCTTCTGCGGCAGGCCGGCGCGCATCGGGAATTCGGTTTCCGGCAGAGAGAGGGTCTTGGAATAGTCAAGCTTTTCGGCGGTATCGGTCATGGTTTCAGCAATCATATCTGGGCGCGTGTCGCCGCGCATGCGAACGGGATATCATAAGGGGACAACGGTGGCGCTCAGGTGGAACGCCGAAAACCCGGACCTTCCGGCGGCTATCAAAGCGCTGGGAAGGCCGGGCCAATAATTCGCTGATCACGTATCAATCGACGATATCGGGTCATGGTGGCGGGTTGTTTAAGCGGTTTTTACGCGAAAAGGAAGATGACAACGGCAAAGTTTCAAAGAACGATGTACTGCATGGTGATGAAACGCAATTTTCAGCGCATTATATGATATTGGGTCCGGTAGCGCGTTATCCATGGCAGGTTCGATGCGGGAGCAGCAGATGGTCAAACGGACATTTTTTGTAAAAGCAGTTTGGGACCCGGAAGCGAAGGTCTTTTATTCGGAAAGCGATATCGAAGGTTTCCATATCGAAGCCGGCACAGTCGACGAATTCGAAGAGATTATTTTCGATACCGCGATCGACCTGATCGTCGCCAACCACATGAGCCTGCCCGACCTCGCCGACACACCGTTGCGTGACCTCATTCCAGCTATTCTCTGGCAGAGACCAGAGGTTCCAGCGGCGGCATGATGGTGCAAGGCTACTACAGGATCGTCTGCGATATCCTTGTTTCTCTCGGCTATGAATACCTGACGAATGCGAAGGGCTCGCACGAAAAATGGCAGTCGCGCGAAACCGGTAAGATGGTGCTCGTTCCGCGAAACTTGAAAAGCCGTCATACCGCGAACGCCATCCTCAAGACAGCGGGCTCTAACCGTAAGCTTTGATCCAATCTTCAGGGAGCAAGCCTTGCTGATCGCATCAGGCTAGCTGCAGTTCCTCAGTCTTTCGGGTTTGCCAGCATCGCGGCGCGGAGCGCGTCGTTGATGCGGTCCTGCCAGCCGGGGCCGTCATCCTGGAAATAGTGCAGGACGGCGCTGTCGAGCTTGATCGACACGAGTTCCTTGGTTTCAGGCAGCGCACGTTTCTCGACGGCGGGTGCCGCCTGCTTCTTGACCGGTTTGAACAGGGCTTCGGCGGCATCCATGGCGCTGACGGGCCGGCGGGGCGTGGTGGCCATCGGGATCATCCTTTAAGGGGTTGCATCGAAAGCAATCTTGCTGTCGATCATACTGAGCGGCTTGACGCCGGATAGCAACGCCCGGGCTTCCGCCTCGTCTTGCTTCATCTGCACCACCAGCGGGTCGAGGCCGTCGAATTTCAGCTCGTCACGCAGGTGCCCGAAGAAGGAGACGGAACAGATTTCGCCGTAGAGGTCGCCGGAAAAATCGAAGACGAAGGTTTCGAGCAGGGCAATGCCATCGCTATCGACCGTCGGGCGCTTGCCGAAGCTGGCGACGCCGTCATGGATGCTGCCGTCGGCGCGGCGGAAGCGCACGGCGTAAATGCCGTTCCTGAGCTCGACTTCCGGCGGAAGCTGCATGTTGGCGGTGGGATAACCCAGTGTGCGGCCAAGCTTCTTGCCGCCGATCACTTCTGATTCCACCGTATAACGATAACCGAGCATTCCGGCAGCCTGGGACACATCCCCCTCGCCCAGCAACCCGCGGATATGGCTGGAGGAGATCACCGAGGCGTTTTCGTCGCGGAACGCATCGACCAGCGTCACGCCAAAGCCGTTTTCGCCGCCGGCCGCCATCAGGAAGGCGGGGCCGCCTTCCCTGCCCTTGCCGAAATGGAAATCGAAGCCGGTGACCACGTGGCTGGCATGCAGCCAGTCCATCAGCACGGAGCGGATGAAATCGGAGGCGGACAACTGCGAGAAGGTGCGGTCGAACGGATATTCGATGACGGCGGAAAAGCCCATGCCTTCGAGGATGCGCGCCTTCAGCGGCGCCGGCGTCAGGCGGAAGACCGGCTGGTCCGGACGAAAGACGCTGCGGGGATGCGGTTCGAAGGTCAAAACGAGGGCGGGAACGCCGCGCGCTTGCGCTTCTTCCAGCGCCCGGTTCAAAACCGATTGATGACCGCGATGCACGCCGTCGAAATTACCGATGGCGATAACCCCACCGCGTAAAGCGGGTGGCAGGGGTTCGCGGGTCTCGTTGCGATGAAAAACCGTCATATCCGTTCGCCAGTCTTCTCTCGTGCAGGTCGATCAAGCCCAATCCGTCACGCCAGTCTCGGCATCCACCATTTCGGCGTGGCACCCTCGTTTTTCAGGAATGCCGTGAGCCTGGCTTCGTCGGTCTTCTCAGTCACCATATATTCGGCCGCGTGAATGCCCGCACTGATATAAAGCACATCGAGGCCGAAATCCTGGGCGCCCTTGATGTCCGTCGGCATACCGTCGCCGACCGCGATCACCCGCGACAGGTCGAGCCCGCCGCGAACGGCCTTGGCTTCCGACAGCGATGCGCGATAGATCGGCACATAGGGCTTGCCGGAAATCCGGGTTTCGCCGCCGAGTTCCTCATAGACCTTGGCGATGGCGCCGGCGCAGGGGATGAGCTTGTGGCCGCGCTCGACGACCAGATCCGGATTGGCGCAGATAAACGGCACCTTGCGCCTGGCGAGACCAGAGAGCGTAGCGCGATAATCGTCGGCGGTCTCGGTTTCGTCGTCAAAGAAACCGGCGCACACGATGATCTCGGCTTCCTCGGAGGAAACCATGCTGACGCCCAGACCTTCGAGCAGCGGCAGGTCGCGCTCGGCGCCGATGAAATAGATCTTCTTCGGGCCGGCGGAAATCAGCGCACGGGTGACATCGCCGGAGGTGACGATGCGGTCATAGGCGCTGTCCGGCACGCCAAGGCCGCGGATCTGGACGATGACGCCGGGATGCGGGCGCGGCGAATTGGTGATGAGAACGACGGTCAGCCCCTTGGCGCGCGCTTCGGTCAGCGCCTCGCAAGCCCCCTTGAAAGCCTCGACGCCATTGTGCAGCACGCCCCAGACATCGCACAGAACGACATCATAGCGGCTGGCGATGTCGCGAAAACTGTTGATCCGAACGGCCATGCTGGCTTCCCGCAGAAAAAATTGGTCGGGCTGACATCGCAGGCAGGCGTTAAAAACACAAGACTCCATCCGGAAAATGGCGGCTGAATTCCAAGGTTTCCGGCGCAGAATTCGGCAAAACCGCTAAAAGCCGCGGATCAGCCAACCGGCGGCAGCACAGATGGCAAGCGTTGTCACGACGCCACGCTTCAAGCGAAACAGCAGCAAGGCTGCCAGAAGCGCCAGACAGAACGCCGGCAGCTGGAAGGTCTGCCAGACTGGCAACGGCATGGAAATTGGTCCTGCCGCAAAGCGATCCACCCCGGCAAAGAGAACGTGCAGGCCGAACCAGACAGCCAGATTGAGGATGACGCCGGTGACGGCTGCCGAGATCGCCGCTAAGGCCCCCGACAACGCCCTGTTGTTGCGCAGGGTCTCGACATACGGGGCACCGAGAAAAATCCACAGGAAACACGGCACGAAGGTCACCCAGGTCGCAAGCGTCGCGCCAAGCAGGCCGGACGCAAGCGGGTCGAGCCCCAGCGGCGCACGAAAGGCGGCCATGAACCCGACGAAGGAAAGCACCAGCACCAGCGGTCCCGGCGTGGTTTCGGCCAGCGCCAGACCGTCCAGCATTTCGCCGGGTTTGAGCCAATGATAGGTCTCGACCGCCTGCTGTGCGACATAGGCGAGCACGGCATAGGCGCCGCCGAAGGTTACCACGGCCATCTTCGAGAAGAACAGGCCGATGGCGGTATAGACATTGTCGAAGCCGAGCACCCCGCCAATGAGGATGAACGGTGCGATCCACAGGACCAGCCAGGTGGCGAGGACGTTGAACGTCCGGCTCCAGCTTGGGGCAACATCCGGAAAGCTGCTGTCGATGACGGAGGGCATGTCGGCGAGTGCCTGTTTCGCCGCCGCATCCATGGCTTTTTGGCCTGTCGCGGGCTGCAGGCGTGTGGCGGCGTATCCGGCGATGCCCGCCGCCAGCACGACGAGCGGAAACGGCAGATCAAAGAAGAACAGCGCGGCGAAGGCGAGCGCCGCGACCACCAGGGCAAAGCGGGTTTTCAACGCCCGGCGGCCCACGCGGATGACCGCTTCGATGACGATCGCCAACACCGCCGCCTTCAGCCCGAAGAACAGGCTGGTGAGCCAGTCCGTTTGCTGAAACAGCGCATAGGCCGACGACAGGCCGAGGATGACGAAGAACCCCGGCAGGATAAACAGGCATCCCGCGACGATACCGCCACGCGTGCCATGCAAAAGCCAGCCGATATAGGTGGCAAGCTGCTGTGCTTCCGGCCCCGGCAAGAGCATGCAGAAATTCAACGCATGCAGAAACCGGCTCTCGGAGATCCAGCGGCGCTCCTCCACCAGTTCCTTGTGCATCAGCGCGATCTGCCCGGCCGGGCCGCCGAAACTCAGGAGCCCGATCTTCGCCCAGACTTTGGCGGCCTCGGCGAATGCCGGATGCGGCGGCGGAGACTGTATCTGCACCGTCTCATTCATTATCTTTGGCCTTCTTGGCGACGTGCTGTACCCATTCGTGTTTTTCCTGCGTGGCATCGCGCGCCCAGCGATAGAAGGCGTCGTAGAGCGTCATGCCTGCCTCCAGTTGCTCCAGATCGTTGGAGAACATCCGCGAGAGGCCGAGCGAGGCAGCGAGCAGTCCGGCGGCTTCGGGAACCAGGTCGAGCCGGTCAGTGTCGGCGGCGCGAACGATCAGGGTGAGATGTTGAAGTGCCGGGAAGGACAGACCGAATTCCTTGACCATCGTGTCGAAGGTGCAGTCCTCGCCCCTGTGGCTCCAGAAGACATTCTCCACATCGAACGGCGTCGCGCCGAAACGATCTGCGACGGCTTCGACTTCCGGGGCTGCGACGAAGAGAAAGGTCGCTGCCGGATCGACGAAGCGGCGGATCAGCCATGGGCAGGCGATGCGGTCGATCTTCGGGCGCGAGCGCGTGACCCAGACCGTCCCACCATTGGCGTTTTGACCCGGCAGGGCAGCGACAGGAACGAGCGGCAGGTGGGCGGCCTGCCAGGCTTCAAAGCCGCCCTCCAGTGTCTCTGCCTCGGCGCCGGCGTTTCGCAGCCAGGCGGCGACGCCTTCGCTGAGCTTCTTGCCCTTTTGGCAGACCACAACGACCCAGCGGCCGCGATAATCCGCCGCCCATTGCCGCACCTCGGCATAAGGGCGCCGGAAAGAGCCGGGAAGCAGAAGCGGGGAAGCGGCGAAATCCTCATCGTCGCGCACGTCGACAACGACCGGGCCCTTGGGGGTGCCGATCAAGCGGGCAAGTTTTTCCGTGGAGATAGCGTTATACGAGGCCATGGTTTACGTCCTTTTCGAGGGATTGGACGCGAAGTGATGGCATGACGCCTCGTGGGGCATTCGCAGACCCCATGGGCGAATTAGACAAAAAAG
The DNA here is from genome assembly GCF_025847205.1 of Pararhizobium sp. YC-54. Taxonomy (GTDB): domain Bacteria; phylum Pseudomonadota; class Alphaproteobacteria; order Rhizobiales; family Rhizobiaceae; genus Pararhizobium. The sequence goes on from NZ_JAOYTH010000011.1 coordinate 222,499, forward strand.
CCGGTACCAAGTCAACCGTTTTCCGGCCGCAAAGAATCTTGCCGGCCCGTCCTTGACTCAATCGGCGGCCACCCCTATCTGCAAGTCGCTAGCACTCAAGCAATAGGAGTGCTAACATCCATCCAGCGGATCGCAGAGACGATCCGTGAAGTCATTTGATCGAGGGATTAGACAATGACAAGCACCAATTTCCGCCCGCTGCATGACCGCGTCGTCGTACGCCGTGTCGAGTCTGAAGCAAAGACCAAGGGCGGCATCATCATTCCGGATACCGCCAAGGAAAAGCCGCAGGAAGGCGAAATCGTCGCTGTCGGCACCGGCACCCGTGACGACAAGGGCGCTCTCATCGCTCTCGACGTCAAGGCTGGCGACCGCGTTCTGTTCGGCAAGTGGTCGGGCACCGAAGTCAAGCTCAACGGCGAAGACCTTCTGATCATGAAGGAAGCCGACATCATGGGCGTTATCGGCTGATCTGAGCCGGTTCCCACCTTATCCACTTTCCATAAAACCAATTGGGCATCAGCCCGGGAGTTTTTAACATGGCAGCCAAAGAAATTAAGTTCGGCCGTACCGCGCGCGAAAAGATGCTGCGCGGCGTCGACATCCTCGCAGACGCAGTGAAGGTAACGCTGGGTCCCAAGGGCCGTAACGTCATCATCGACAAGTCGTTCGGTGCACCGCGCATCACCAAGGACGGCGTTTCCGTCGCCAAGGAAATCGAACTCGAAGACAAGTTCGAAAACATGGGCGCCCAGATGGTCCGCGAAGTTGCTTCGAAGACCAACGACATCGCCGGCGACGGCACCACGACTGCAACCGTTCTCGCCCAGGCTATCGTTCGCGAAGGCGGCAAGGCCGTTGCAGCCGGCATGAACCCGATGGACCTGAAGCGCGGTATCGACCTCGCAGTCGCCGCCATCGTCAAGGACATCGTTGCCAAGGCCAAGAAGATCAACACTTCGGAAGAAGTGGCCCAGGTCGGCACGATCTCCGCCAACGGCGAAAAGGAAATCGGCCAGTACATCGCTGACGCGATGCAGAAGGTCGGCAATGAAGGCGTCATCACGGTTGAAGAAGCCAAGACCGCCGACACCGAACTCGAAGTCGTCGAAGGCATGCAGTTCGACCGCGGCTACCTGTCGCCTTACTTCGTGACCAACCCGGAAAAGATGGTTGCCGAGCTGGAAGACGCTTACATCCTTCTCCATGAGAAGAAGCTCTCCAACCTGCAGGCCATGCTCCCGGTTCTCGAAGCCGTCGTTCAGACCGGCAAGCCGCTCCTGATCATCTCGGAAGACGTTGAAGGCGAAGCGCTTGCAACCCTCGTTGTCAACAAGCTGCGTGGCGGCCTGAAGATTGCTGCCGTCAAGGCTCCGGGCTTCGGCGATCGCCGCAAGGCCATGCTCGAAGACATCGCCATCCTGACCGGTGGCCAGGTCATCTCCGAAGACATCGGCATCAAGCTGGAAAACGTCACGCTCGAAATGCTCGGCCGTGCGAAGAAGGTTTCGATCACCAAGGAAAACACCACGATCGTCGACGGTCATGGCAAGAAGGCCGAGATCGAAGGCCGCGTTGCCCAGATCAAGGGTCAGATCGAAGAAACCACGTCCGATTACGACCGCGAGAAGCTGCAGGAACGTCTTGCCAAGCTCGCTGGCGGCGTTGCCGTCATCCGCGTCGGCGGTGCGACTGAAATCGAAGTCAAGGAAAAGAAGGACCGTATCGACGACGCGCTGAACGCAACGCGCGCTGCCGTTCAGGAAGGTATCGTTCCTGGTGGTGGTACGGCTCTGCTGCGTGCCTCGATCGTTCTCGACCTCAAGGGCGCAAACGACGATCAGACCGCCGGTATCAGCATCATCCGCAAGGCACTTCAGTCGCTGGTTCGCCAGATCGCTGAAAACGCAGGCGACGAAGGCTCGATCATCGTTGGCAAGATCCTCGAAAGCAACACCGACAACTTCGGCTACAACGCCCAGACCGGCGAATTCGGCGACATGATCGCCATGGGTATCGTCGATCCGGTCAAGGTTGTCCGCACGGCTCTGCAGAACGCAGCTTCGGTTGCTTCGCTGCTGATCACCACGGAAGCCATGATCGCCGAGCTTCCGAAGAAGGAATCGGCCGGCGGCGGCATGCCGGACATGGGTGGCATGGGCGGCATGGGCGGCATGATGTAATAAGGCGTCTGCCTTATTACGAATGACGACCACATAGCTTCGCCCATGATCCAAAGTGCTTCAGCGCGCCAAGCGCGCTGAAGTGGCGGCATGGGCGGCATGATGTAATAAGGCGCCTGCCTTATTACGAATGACGACCATATAGCTTTCCGGGTATCCGGATTGGGAAGGGCAGGCCGCAAGGTCTGCCCTTTTTTAGTGCCTATGTTGTGGCGGGAGGACAGTTCCGCCAACAGCCTGCGCTGGCTCATGGCCGATTGAGGGTGCTGTTCTGATTGTGTCGGCCGCAGGCCGCTGCAATCGGTAATATTCATCCCGGATCACAAAATTTTTCTCAAAAGCCCATTGAAGCGGGAGAAAAAGCAATTATAACAACGCCCCAAGTGAACCACAGATTCACAGGGATCAAGAACGCGGATAAATTGGCAATAAAGATAGCGCAATTTTTCCGTATCAACTGCTTAGCCAACGTCCTTTTGATTCCAGCGCACAAAAGCCTATAGATTTTCCTCGCATACAATTTGTTTCGTCTTGCGGATACACGCGCCCAAGACCCTGAAAATTGAGCTTTCTATCTTTTGCAGCGAACCACGCCCCGTCATATATTTGCCGCGCCGTCCAGTCTGTTGTGAAATGGAAATTGTTTCTTGTGAACACTTACGGGAACAGACGAATGAATTTTGGATTTTGTGAATTTGCCGGGGTCCGCCTTGTTTAAAATTGCAACAGCAGGCCTTTCACAGCCGCCCGGCGCGGATTCCTTTGCCCGTGGCGAAAGCGGGCTGGAGACGCTCGATCAATTCTGTTTTTCCGAAGGCTGGTCGGGCGATCTGTCGAACGGCCTGTTCCGTCTCGGTGAAAGGGCTGCTGCGATACACGGCCTCGATCAGGGGGAATGCGGCCTGCTCAATCTGGTGCGCGGCTATGACAGCGCCGACCGCAATCATGTACTGGCCCTTTTCGAGCAGGCAGCAACAGCCTCCTCGTCCTTCTGCTTCTCGACCACGATCATTCTGCCGTCCGGCCAGAAACAGCCGGTTTTCTGCGTCGGCGAATCCACCGGACTGGAGCAGCGCTATTCGGGCTCGATCCTCGGCGTGTTCTTCTTTCCCCGCTTCCAGCTGGAAGCACAGGCGCGCGTTTTCACCCACCATCAATAACGGCAAGGCGAGCGCTTAGCCGCTACGGCAGAAGCGTCTTCAAATCGGTCTGCGGGTCCTCAAGGAGGGCGCGATCCGGCGTCAGGCCGAGATCGATGAGCTTCTTGCCGGTGACATAGGCCTTGGCGTCATTGAGCGCATCGACGGCGATCAGCTTGCCGGCCGCGAAATACCACACGGAGACGCTGCCTTCGCGCTGTCCCTTGCGCACCACCGTCTCGTCGTGACCGAGGCCAAAGCCGGCGATCTGCAGCTTGACGTCGTATTGATCCGACCAGAACCAGGGTTTTGGCTCATAGGGCGCCTCGCCGCCGGCCAAGAGCGCTGCCACCGCCTCGGCCTGATCGACGGCGTTCTGCACCGATTCCAGCCGGACGCGCATGCTTTTCCAGGGCAGTACGGCGCAATCGCCCATGGCATGGATGGCGGGATCCGCCGTCCGGCCGAAACGATCGACGACGATGCCATTGGCAACCTCCAGGCCGGCAGCCTGCGCCAGCGCATCGTTGGCGGTTACGCCGATGCCGACGATTACCAGATCGACCGGAATGGTCGAGCCGTCGGTGAGCTCCGCGGCCGTTACCCGGCCATTCGTTCCGATGAGCCGGACAAGACCGGTGCCCTCGCGGATATCGACACCGCGCGATGTGTGGATGTCCTTGACGAGATAGGAGGTCGCAGCCGAGGCGACACGCTGCAGAATGCGGTCGGCCATCTCGATGACGGTCACGTCAAGTCCGCTCGAGCGCGCCACGGCCGCCGCTTCCAGGCCGATATAGCCGCCGCCGATGATCAGTGCATGTTTTCCGGGCCTCATTTCATCGGCAAGGCGGTCGGCATCGGTGAAATCGCGCACGACGAAAACGCCATCGAGATCGCCGCCGACGCTGGCCGGCAGCTTTCGTGGCGTCGAGCCGGTGGCAAGCGCCAGCACGTCATAGTCAAGCGTTGAGCCGTCGCTGAGGGTGACGGTCTTTGCTTGGCGGTCGATCGCCGTCACCAGGGTCGAGAGGCGGATATCGATATTGTGCTCGCCGTACCAGCTTTCCGGCCGGTACAGCAGGCGGTCGAGGTCCATTTCGCGCAGCAGGTATTTCTTCGAGAGAGGCGGCCGCTGATAAGGGTGGCTTGCTTCCGACGCGACGATGGTGATCGGGCGCTCATCCTTCAAGGCCCGCAGTTTTGCTACCAAAGCAAAGGCGGCCTGACCGCCGCCCACAACAACAAGTCTACCTGCCACGTTTGTTCCACCCGTCGAGAATGCTTCTTTTCCCCAGACGTAGCCTGTCCGCCCAAGCCCAGTCAACATGAGTGTCGTCAACTCGGGCTAACCGAGGGAATGGTGGGATCGACACGACACGGCGTACGTCTGTGCTGGATTGCCCCTCACCCTAGCCCTCTCCCCGCTTGCGGGGAGAGGGGATGACAGAGCATGCCGCTTGTCCCTTCTCCCCGTCAAAACGGGGAGAAGGTGCCCGCCCTTCTTATCAAACAGGGTAGGGGCGGATGAGGGGCCTTTTTGTCCTGTACTCTAGGCAGATCAGTCGCGCCTGGGGATTTCCATGCCCTTTTGGGCGGCCGGGCGGGAAAGGCCGCGATCGACCCAGGCCATGACATTCGGGAAGCTTGCATATTCCAGAACATCGGCGCCGCCGTAGAACTTGCGGGCGCCCTCGATCCAGGGGAAGGTGGCGATATCGGCGATGGTATATTGGTCGCCCATCAGCCATTGACGGCCTTGAAGACGCGCTTCCAGAACGCCGAGAAGGCGCTTGGACTCATCGCGGTAACGCTCCATCGGATAGGAATTGTTGGCCACCTTGTCGGCGGCGAATTTGAAGAAATGGCCGAACTGGCCAAGCATCGGCCCGACGCCGCCCATCTGGAACATCACCCATGCGAGTGTCTCGTAGCGCCCGGCGGCATCGGCTGGAATAAGCTTGCCGGTCCTTTCGGCGAGATAGACGAGGATGGCGCCGGATTCGAACAGGCCAATCGGCTTGCCGTCCGGGCCATTGGGATCGATGATCGCGGGAATGCGGCCATTGGGATTGAGCGAGATGAATTCCGGCGATTTCTGATCGTTGGTACCGAAGGAAATCAGGTGCGGCTCATAGGCCAGTCCGAGCTCTTCGAGCGCGATGGAAACCTTGACACCGTTTGGCGTCGGCAGCGAGTAAAGCTGGATGATGTCGGGATTTTTGGCGGGCCAGCGGGTGGTGATCGGGAAAGCACTGAGATCGGCCATGAGGAACTCCTAGAGGTGGGAGTTCGGATATAAGACGGTCGTGCGCAAATTATCAGGGCGTCTGTTTGGAATTTTGAGCGCAATCATCGTTTGCAAGCCGACTGCCCGCCACAGCCTGCTTCAAGCATGACGAGCGACCTGTCCCTCGGCTGCCAAGGCTAGGCGACAGCTCCTTGCACCGCCGCGATAATCTTCGCCACCAGCGGATCGCCCGCATGCTCGGCCTTGCGCGCCCGCACCAGGCAGGCCTGCGACCGCAGCATGATGCCATCCGACAGGATCTTCAGGTGGTTGGCCTTCAGCGTCGAGCCGGTCGAGGTGATATCGACGATGATATCGGCAGAGCCCGAGGCGGGGGCGCCTTCGGTGGCGCCGAGGCTTTCGACGATGCGGTAGAGCTGGATGCCGTGCTGGGCCGAGAAGAACTGCTGGGTCAGGCGCCAGTATTTGGTGGCGATCGCCAGCCTGCGGCCATGACGGGCGCGGAAATCGGCGGCAACGTCGCCCAAATCGGCCATGGTATCGACATCGAGCCAGATTTCCGGCACGGCGACGACGACATCGGCATGGCCAAAGCCGAGCCGGGCGCAGAATTCGACGCGGGCATCGGCTTCCGACAGTCCTTCGCGGATCAGGTCTTCGCCGGTGACGCCGAAATCGATCGAGCCGCTGCCGATCTCGCGGGAAATTTCCGACGCCGAGAGAAAGGCGATCTCGACATCGTCAAGACCTTCGACACGGCCGCGATAGGAGCGCTCGTTGCCGACGGCGACGATCTTCAGGCCCGCTTTTTCGAAGATGGCGGAGGCATCGTCCTTCATCCGGCCCTTGGAGGGCAGCGCGATGGTGATGGTCATTGGGCCGCCTCCCCTTGTGGCTGCGCCAGCGCCTGCTCGATCCGGTCAAGCCAGAGCGCGAAGCCGACGGCCGGAATGCGTTCCTTTGCGCCCAAAAGCGTCATCAGCCGGTCGAAGCGGCCGCCACCGGCGAGAACCGCCGAAGAGCCTTCGATGACGATCTCGAAGACGAGGCCGGTATAATAGTCGAGCGGACGGCCAAAGGCGGCGCGGTAGGTGAGCCGTTTGGCGTCAACGCCGGCATTGCCAAGCGCTGCGACGCGCGCATCGAACCGCGACAGGGCGCCATCGAGCGTCAGGCCGGATTTTTCCGCGAACTGGAACAGTGCCGCCGGCGCATCGGCAAGCGGCATGTTCAAGGACAGGAACTCGCGCAGAACCGCAAGCGTGCGGCCATCGAGCGCGGTCTTTTCCAAGGCCCGCTTTTCCTTCAGCCGGGCTGCGATTTCCTTCGGGCTGCGGCTGGCATTGGTGGAATAGCCGGTCGCCTCCATCGTCTCATCGAGATGGGCAATCAGCGTCGCATCGTCGCCGGAGACAAGCAGCGCTTCGATTTCGGCGCTCAGCCCCGTGACCGGCTGCGGGCTCGACAGCCGCGTCAACAGGGCATCGATCTGCGTAGAGTTACCGAAGGCGTGGATCAACCGCTTCTGCCAGCCGGCCGGCAGGCCGCAGGCGGCAACCACCGCTTCAAATACCGATTGATCGCCGAGCGTCACATCAAGCTTTTTGCCGGGCAGGCGCGCGGAAAGGATCGCGATGGCATCGCCGATGGCGCGGGCATCGGCGCCCGCCACATCCGTCTCGCCGAGATCCTCGATACCGGCCTGATAGAACTCATTGGCCCCTTCCCGCCGCTGGCGGAAGATTTCGCCGAGATAGGAATAGCGCTGCGGCGTGCCGGTAGCGGTCTCGATATGGCGCAGGCAGACGGGAATGGTGAATTCCGGGCGCAGGCACAGGCTCCTGCCGGTCTCGCTCTCGGTCATGAAGATACGGCGGCGCAGGTCTTCGCCGGCCATATCGAGAAACGGCTCGGCCGGCTGGATCACCGGCGTATCGACGCGCAACGTTCCCAACCGCTCGAAATCGGCCAGTAGATCGGGGGCAAAGGCTGGAAGGTTGATCAGTGGCATGGGAAACGAACCTTACGATCGGGGCAGGCATACCCCCCTCTGTCACTTCGTGACATCTCCCCCTCAAGGGGGGAGATCGGCCACGAGCTCTGTGCCTCCCTGACAGCCGAGGCGAGGGAAAAGAACAATCTCCCCCCTTGAGGGGGAGATGTCAGCAAAGCTGACAGAGGGGGGTGCACGCTCCTCAAGCTCAAACGTCCTTGTTCGCGCGTGCCCGGTCTTCTGCCTGCTCGGCCAGCATTTCGCGCACCTTGGCGACGAGTTCAGCCTCCGGCACCGAAACCTGCGCCACGCGGGCTTCGCGCCAGGTGGTGTTGTCCTCGATCTCGCCCGACAGGCGCTTGCCTTCGATCAGGTCCTTGATCTGCACGAGGCCCTGCGCCCGCTCGTCGCCGCCCTGGATGATGGCGAGCGGCGAGCCGCGGCGGTCGGCATATTTCAACTGGTCGCCGAAGTTCTTCTTGTTGCCCTGGTACATTTCGGCGCGGATGCCGGCATGGCGAAGCGCTTGCGTGAACTGCTGGTACTTGCCGAGGCTTTCCGTGTCGCGGTCCATGACGCAGACGACGACGGGGGCGATGACCTCGTCCATGCCGAGCTTGCCGAGGTTCTTCAGCGCCGTCATCAGGCGCGAAACGCCGATGGAGAAACCGGTGGCCGGCACCGGCTGGCCCATGAAGCGGGAGACAAGGCCGTCATACCGGCCACCGCCGCCGACCGAGCCGAAGACGACCTTTTCGCCCTTTTCGTTGGTGACCGCGAACTGGAGTTCGGCTTCGAAGACAGGGCCGGTGTAATATTCGAGGCCACGGACGACGGAGGGATCGATCTTGATGCGCCCGGGGCCGTAGCCAGCACTTGTGACCAGGCTGCCGATCAGGTTCAGTTCTTCTACGCCCTCGGCGCCCTTCGACGTTCCGGCAACAAGGGCTGCCAGATCGGCGGCACTGGCCGCATAGTCGTTGATGCCGATGAAGAAAATGACCTTGGCGATCTGATCTTCATTCAGCCCCGCGCCCTTGGTAAAGTCGCCGCTCTCGTCCTTGCGGCCGGGACCGAGCAGAAGCTTCACGCCTTCCGGACCGAACTTGTCGAGCTTGTCGATGGCGCGCAGAACCGTCAGCCGCGCATTGGCATTGTCATCGCCGCCAAGCCCGATCGCTTCCAGCACACCATCCAGAACCTTGCGGTTGTTCACACGGATCACATAATCGCCGCGGGCAATGCCCAGCGCTTCCATCGTGTCGGCCATCATCATGCACATTTCGGCATCCGCCTGGACACCGGCGGCACCGACCGTGTCGGCGTCGAACTGCATGAACTGGCGGAAGCGGCCGGGACCGGGCTTTTCGTTGCGGAAAACGTAGCCTGCGCGGTAGGTGCGGTAGGGCAGCTGGATATCGTTGAAATTTTCAGCGACGTGGCGGGCGAGCGGCGCCGTCAGGTCGTAACGGGCGCTCATCCACTGCTCGTCGTCATCCTGCAGCGAGAAGACGCCTTCGTTCGGGCGGTCGCTGTCGGGCAGGAACTTGCCGAGTGCGTCGGTATATTCAAACAGCGGCGTTTCGACCGGATCGAAGCCGTAACGCTCATAGACTTCGCGGATCTTCGCCGTCATCTCATCGACGGCGCGGATATCGGCGGCGGAACGATCGACGAAACCGCGCGGCAGGCGGGCTTTCAGCTTTTGTGGCTTCTTCTTTTTGTCGTTCATGGCAGCAGCACTTTCAGCGTCGATCGGTCAATAGTTTCGGCGCTTTCCCTATCCGATCAGGGCAAGGGCGGCAAGCCTTTCAACGGTTTGGACCGGCCCATAGCCCTGCAGTGTTAAAGCGGCCGTGACAGCGTATCCCAGGTATGAACGACCGTACCCTCCGTCATCGGTGCTTGCGCCTGCGGAATGAGGATCGAATGCGTGTCGCCGCGAATGACGCCCTTCAACTCCGACTGGAAGCTCATCCGCTTGAGCTGAACGAAGCCATCGGGAATGCTGGTGACCGACATGGCCGCCCCGCTGTAGAAATCGATGCTGGCAAGTTCGCCGGATTTCAGGCTCGAAACGATGGCCTGATCCTCGATGAAATCATGATACAACCCGGTCATGTAGCGGCGGATGCTTTTACCGACCATCGCCCGCATCAGCGGCGTCTCGGCAAACTCCTGCCGCGAGCCGGCGAGATAGCGGATATCTTCCCCCTCCCAAAGATTGCGGCTGTCCCTGGCCGACTGGATGGACCGCAGCAGGATTTTTTCCGTATGTGCGTCAGCGCGTCGCAGGAAATCGACGATGGCGCCGGTGGCGCGCAGGTCGGGTGCGCAGATGCCGCGCTCCCAGCGAGAGACGGTTGGCAGCGAAAAGCCCAGTTTCCAGGCGATATCGCCCTGCGTCAGCCCGGCCTTCAGCCGGTAGCCTCGCAATTGCCGGATGAGCTCACTCTGGGTCTCCAACATTCGAACCGGCCTTTCCTGAAACCATTGGCTGCATTACCGAAATTTAATAATCCAAAGGGAGAGTCAATGATCAATTGCGGCCGTTTCGAAACTGGTAGTTATCGACTATTTTCAAAACCTTGAGGACGATTTTCTGCTGACTGCAACGCCGCGGTGAAAGATCAGATCAACGCTTTTCTCGATGCTGGTAAAGCGCTTTTTCAGCGCGACGAAAAAACGGCAGGCAAAAGCGTCTCAGACTTGAAAATACCGCGGCGCGAGCGGACATCGAAAGCAAAACAGCATGCTCAGATTCGTGAAACCCGGCTTCGGCACAATTCTGCCCCAAGACGCGCGCGCCCACGAAGAATGGGTCGCCGAACTGGTCGAGCAGGGCTATGTCATCGAAGGCTGGCACTGCGATCTGTCCACTGGCATCTTTACGCTCGGCAAAACGGCACAGCGCATTCACGCGTTGGAACAGGGCACATGCGGCCTGCTCGATATCATCAGAGACTACGGGGATGGCCACCGCAAGATCGTGCTCAACATCCTGGAAGAGGCGACATCCGCGGCATCGTCCTTCTATTACTGCACGATGATCACCCATGACGATGGTTCTGCCGGGCGGCTCTGTTGCATCGGCACATCGACGATCGATGGCGCGGCGGCCACCGGCCGGATGCAGGGCGTCTTTGCCTTTTCCCCACCGGAACATTGAAACGGCGGTTGATCCCTTTGTTCCGATGAAATGCGATGCCGGCATCTGCCCGGCCGTTCTTTTCACCGGCGTTGACCGCAGACACTCTTGGGCACATAATTTCGCGTAGTGCGTGGAGGACGTCATGAAGGTATTCAAGAATATCGCAGGCATCGTCATCATCTTGCTGGGCGGCCTGTGGATGCTGCAAGGCTCCGACATCATTCCCGGCATGGCCATGTCCGGCAACAAGGAGTGGCTCGTCATCGGTCTCATGCTGGTGATCTTCGGCCTCGGGCTGCTCTACCAGAACAACCGGCCCACCACCCGGCTGCACGGCATGCCCGGCGACGATCTGCTTTAGGAACCTCGTCCTGATCAGGGCCGCACGAACGCGCGCCGCAGCTCTTCGATCCTGCTGCGGCAGTAGCAGCCCTCGACGTGGTCGTTGACCAGGCCCATCGCCTGCATGAAGGCATAGACCGTGGTCGGGCCGACGAAGGTCCAGCCGCGCTTTTTCAGATCTTTTGATATCAACGTTGAGGTCGGCGTCGTCGGGTTGGCGGCAATCGCTTCCCAGGTGACGATCGTCGGCCGTTCATTGCCGCCCGGCTCGTGGCTCCAGAAATAACGGGCGAGCGAGCCGAACTCGGCCTTCAGTTCCCTTGCCCGTTTGGCATTGTTGATGGTCGAGACGATCTTGCCGCGATGGCGCACGATACCCGTATCGGCAAGGCAGCGGGCGATATCCTCCTCGCCAAAATTCGCGACCACATCGAAATCGAACCCGGCAAAGGCCGCCCGAAAAGCCTCACGCTTGCGCAGGATGGTCAGCCAGGACAGACCGGACTGGAAACCTTCGAGGCAGATCTTTTCAAACAGCCTGATATCATCGGCCATCGGCTTGCCCCACTCTTCATCGTGGTAGCGCAGGTAATCCGCCAGATTGGCATGCCAGGCACAACGGTCCCTGCCGTCTTCTCCGGTAATGATGCCCCTTGCCGTCACGCGCTTCTCCCCAATTCTTTCATTTTACCAATTGCCAACCATAGTCCTAAAGCCGGCGATAACCCTACCCAAAGCTTTATCCGGGCGAACGGCTTTTAATGAACGGGCATTTACCATTCGGTTGCTGCCGGGTGCCACGATCTTCCCATTCCGCCAATCATTCATTGGCGTCCGTGCCGCCCGTCATCCGCTGAACCGCGGACGGCGGAGCTATGAGATATTCCGGCGAAAGGTAGTGAGCCCGTCCGATGATAAAGAAAACCCTGATCCTTGCCACATCCCTGTTCGTCGCACTTTCCAGCTTGGCGGAAGCGCAGGACCGGTACCAGAACCGCCCGCCGGTGGTCATCAGTCCGGACCTCACGGCCCCCTGGGTGACCCAGCTCGGCGGTCGGCCTGAACGCGTCGTCTACCGTCAGCAGCGGCCTATCGCAGGCAGGCCGCAGGGCGCCACCCGAAAACAGTATCTGTTCCAAAAGCGCGTTCAGCGGTCCGGCGCCGGCATCGCGCAACCGGTGGCGATGACCCGCGCCCAGAGGCCGGTGCGCCAGATGGACCCGCAGTTCCTGCCGCAGGTGGTCGCCTATGACAGCAAGGAAAAGCCCGGCACGATCGTCATCGATACCAACAGCCGTTTCCTTTATCTGGTCACCGGCAATGGCGAGGCACGGCGTTACGGCGTCGGCGTCGGCAAACCGGGCTTCGAATGGGCGGGTGCCCACAAGGTGACGCGCAAGGCAGAATGGCCGGTCTGGACGCCGCCGTCCGAAATGCGCGCCCGCGAGGCGGCCAAGGGACACTATCTGCCCGCCAGCATGAGCGGCGGTCCGGAAAATCCGCTCGGTGCGCGCGCCATGTATCTCGGCTCGACGCTCTACCGCATCCACGGCACCAACGCGCCCTGGACAATCGGCTATGCCGTTTCGTCCGGCTGCATCCGCATGCGCAACGAGGACGTGACCGATCTCTACGAGCGCGTGAAGGTCGGCACCAAGGTTGTCGTGATCTAAAACCAAGTCTCGATGATAGAGACTTGGTATAAGCCATCGCTCACCCGCCGGAGGGCCGCAAACGTGGCCTTTCGGCAACAGCGGTTCCCGGGGTTACAGCCCAATTGATCACATTTGCCCTATCCAGAACCCATGAGACTTGCGTAAAACGCGATATTGAATAGCGTCTCGCAGCTTGGGACTGGATGAGGGAATCTTCGATGAAATATGCCTTGCAGACATTGGCCGCGATCGGATTTGCGGCCGCTGTGACTTTCGGTGCCTCGAGTGCATCGGCCTTCATGCCGGGCGAACCGGCCGGCGCACAGCCGAACCCGGACGTCACGCTGGTGGCGATGGAGAAGAAGCCGGCCCAGAAGTTCTGGCGCACCAAGGTGCGGCTGAGCACGGATGAGGCGCCGGGCACCATCATCGTCGATACCAACAACAAGTATCTCTACTATATCGAAGGCCCGAACCGGGCGACCCGCTATGGCATCGGCGTCGGCCGCGAGGGCTTTGGCTGGTCGGGCGTCGTCAAGGTGCAGCGCAAGGCCGAATGGCCGGGCTGGACACCGCCGAAGGAAATGATCGCCCGCGAACGCAAGAAGGGCCATATCCTTCCGGCCTATCAGGAAGGCGGCATCGACAATCCGCTCGGCGCCCGCGCGCTCTATCTCTACAAGGGCGGGAACGATTCCGGCTTCCGCATCCACGGCACCAACCAGCCCTGGACGATCGGCCTCAACATGTCGTCCGGCTGCATCCGCATGATGAACAAGGATGTCGAGCATCTCTACGAGCGCGCCTCGATCGGCACCAAGGTCATCGTCATCGGCCCCGGCAACAAGCAGGGCGATGTCTCCTATGACGACCGTGGCGTCGATATCCTGCGGACGATCTTCGGCGGCTGAGTGCCGATAATCTGTTTTCCCTGCGGGCAAGGCTATCGCCTATGGATCGCAGACCGCCACCGCGGTCTCCCTCTTCTCCCCCACGGGGAGAAGTGCCGAGCGAATGCGAGGCGATGAGGGGGGGCTCTTTCCGCAATTTCGGAGCCAGCCGCCTGTCCATATGCGATAGCCCTGCCTCTCAAGGGGAGGGTGGAAGGTCTATCGGCCGCTCGCCGCCATAGGCCCAGTCCAGCAATTCGACGGTATGCAGGATTGGCATGGCGGTGCCGCTGGCGATCTGGGTAATGCAGCCGATATTGCCGGTGGCGATGACGTCGGCTTTGGTCGCCTCGATATTCTTCACCTTGCGGGCCTTGAGCGTCGCCGAAATCTCCGGCTGCAGGATGTTGTAGGTGCCGGCCGAACCGCAACAGAGATGGCCCTCGGCCGGATCGCGGACGGTGAAGCCGGCGTTTCGCAACAATAGCTTCGGCGCCATGGTGATCTTCTGGCCGTGCTGCATCGAGCAGGCGGAATGATAGGCGACGGTCATGTCTTTCGGCTCTTGCCGCGGCAGGTCGAGCGACGCCAGGTATTCGGTGATGTCCCTGGCCAGGGCCGAGACACGCGCAGCCTTCTCCGCATAGGCCGGATCGAGCCTCAGCATATGGCCGTAATCCTTGATGGTGGTGCCGCAGCCCGATGCGGTGATGATGATCGCATCAAGCCCGCCCGCATCCGCTGCCTTCACCCAGACATCGACATTGCGGCGGGCGGCTGCAAGCGCCTCTTCCTCGCGGCCCATATGATGCACCAGCGCCCCGCAACAGCCCTCGCCTTGCGGCACCACGACCTCGACGCCGAGCCGGGTCAACAGCCGGATCGCCGCCTCGTTGATTCCGGGCTTCAGCACCGGCTGGGCGCAGCCGGTGAGAATGGCGACCCTGCCGCGTTTCTCCGTTTGGGCAGCACGAGTGCCGGGCACCGAAGCGGTGGACGCCGGAGCGATGTCCGATGGCGCAAGGTCGAGCATGACGCCGAAGGTTTTCAGAAAAGGCACCCGCTTCATCGCCGCCGCAAACGGCCGGCCGAGCCGGGCTGCCTTCAAGGCCAGCCGGAACCGCCCGGGATAGGGCAGAACCGCTGCGAGGACGCTGCGCACAAACCGATCCTTCAGCGGACGTTTGTAAGTCTGCTCGATATGGATACGGGCATGATCGACCAGATGCATATAGTTGACGCCGGACGGACAGGTGGTCATGCAGGCAAGGCAGGACAGGCAGCGGTCGATATGGGTGACCACCTCCTCATCGGCCGCACGGCCGTTTTCCAGCATGTCCTTGATCAGATAAATCCGCCCGCGCGGACTGTCGAGCTCGTTGCCGAGCGTCACATAGGTCGGACAGGTGGCCGTGCAGAAACCGCAATGCACGCATTTGCGCAGGATCGCTTCGGACTCTGCGACATGCGGGTCGGCGAGCTGGGCGGGGGTGAAGGTGGTCTGCATCAGGCGCGTTGCTCCGAGTGTGCGGAGGCATCCCCCCCTCTGCCCTGTCCGGACATCTCCCCCACGAGGGGCAGAGCAATTGTACATGTGTTTCGGCGTGCTCCCTCTTCTCCCCAGCGGGGAGAAGGTGGCACGAAGTGCCGGATGAGGGGGGCCGAAGGCAATCTCTTTTTGGCTCCGGCTTCGCCGCAGCTCCCCCTCATCGCCTCGCAGTTGCTCGGCACTTCTCCCCGCTGGGGAGAAGAGGGAGTTCGTTGCGCGCTCTCGCAACTCATAGGCAATTGCCCGGCCCCCAGGGAGGACATCGGCCGTCTGCCGTGTGCCGTACCTACAAATGTCTCGTAGAAAGAGAACGATCTCCCCCCTTGAGGAGGAGATGTCACGCAGTGACAGAGGGGGGTACGCGGCATACTCATCATTCCTTCACCCCATCTTCCCCGGATTGAAAATCCCCTTGGGATCGAACTTTTCCTTGATCCGCGCCGACAGAGCGGCAACACCCGGCGCGTCCGGCTCGAAGGCCGGCGTCACACCGCGAACCGCATCAGACGCCCGTACCAGCGTCGCATGGCCGCCGCCGATGCCCTTGATAAAGCGGCGAAGCATCTCTGCTTCGGCGTCGGCCTCCATGCGCAGCCAGACAAGGCCGCCCTGCCAGTCGTAAAAAGCGTCGACGCCGGTTTGCAGCCGTAGCGCAGCAACCAGCTGATGGCCGGCCGTTGGCGCAACGGAGACCCGCCAGAGCGGCTTTTGCGTGCCGTCCGCATAGGGTTTGACATCGCGGATATCCCGCCACAGTTTTTCCGTTGCCTCCTGGTCGAGCACTGTTGCGGGCGCGACATGGGCGAAGGCGGCCTTGAGTTTTTCGGCCCGGACCGCAACCGAGGCCGGCAGTCCTTCAAGCCGCAGGACCGTTGCGGCGCCCTCCGGATGGCTGCTGCCGATGAAGCGATAGCGGACGCTCTCCGTCAGGTGGGCCGCACCCGAAACCTCGACCGGCATTGCCAGCGCATGCGCCATCGCGGCTGCTGCCTGCGCATCGTCGAGGCCGAAAGCCACGATGGTGGCTGCGGCGCGCGGCAAAGGCAGGACCTTGAACGTCACTTCGGTCAACAGCCCCAATGTACCGTGCGAGCCGCAGAGCAGCTTGACCAAATCCAGCCCGGTGACGTTCTTCATCACCCGACCGCCGGATTTGATTGCCTCGCCTGCCCCATTGATGAAACGGATGCCGAGCAGGTGATCACGCGCGGCACCGGCCGTGATGCGCCGTGGGCCGGAGACGTTGGCGGCAAAGACGCCGCCGATGGTCGGCTGGCCGCTGGTGCCCATGACGCCGCGATGATCCATCGGCTCGAAAGCCAGCATCTGGCGGTTTCCAGCGAGCGCCGTCTCGATTTCAGCCATCGGCGTTCCCGCCCTGGCGCTCATCGTCATCTCGGCCGGATTGTAGCTGACGATGCCGGAAAGCTTTCGCGCCGAGAGCAGCTGCTCCGCCCGAACACGGTTTCCAAGGCCCGGACGCGTGCCGCCACCGGTAATAGCAAGCGGCATTCCGGTTCCGGCAGCCTGCCTGATGATATCGGCAGCTTCCATCTCTGATGTCGGTTCAAAATCCATGCTCATGCGGCCGGGCGCCCTTCCAGCGGAAAGACTTTAGAGGGATTCATGATCCATAGCGGATCGAAGGCGGCGCGCGCGGCCATCTGCTGGTTCAGGTCGGCCTGATTAAACTGGTGCAGCATCAGGTCGCGTTTCTCGATGCCGACGCCGTGTTCGCCAGTCAGGCAGCCGCCCGCATCGACGCAGAGTCTCAAGATATCGTTGCCCGCCGCTTCGGCGCGTGCCGCGTCTTCCGGATCGTTGATATTATAGAGGATCAGCGGATGCATGTTGCCGTCGCCGGCGTGGAAAACATTGGCGACGCGCAGGCCGTAACCGTCGATGATCTCGCTGGTTTTCTTCAATACGTAGGAAAGCTGGCTGAGCGGCACCGTTCCATCCATGCAGATATAGTCGGCGATGCGACCGGTGGCGCCGAAGGCGGATTTGCGGCCTTTCCAGATCAGCGCCGCTTCCGTTGCCGACTGGCTTTCGCGGATGGTTGCAACGCCATGGCGGCGGGCAATCTCGATGATGCTCGCCAGCATTGTCTCCATCTCGGCGTCCGATCCCTCGACCTCGACGATCAGCAGCGCCTCGACATCCATCGGGTAACCGGCTTGCGCGAACGCCTCGCAGATGCCGATGGCCGGCTTGTCCATGAATTCGATGGCAACCGGGATGATGCCGGAACCGATGACTTCGGCGACGCAAGTCCCCGCCTCTTCCGACGACATGAAGCCGAACAGAACGGGCCGCGTTCCCTCCGGCTTGGCCAGCAGCCGCACCGTCGCCTCGGTGACGATGCCGAGCTGGCCTTCCGAGCCGCAGACGAGGCCGAGCAGATCGTAACCCGGCGCATCCAGTGCCTTGCCGCCCAGCTCGATCACCGTGCCGTCAAACAGTACCATCTTGACGCCCAGCAGATTGTTGGTGGTCACGCCGTATTTCAGGCAATGGGCGCCGCCGGAATTCATGCCGATATTGCCGCCGATGGTGCAGGCAAGCTGCGAACTCGGGTCCGGTGCATAGAAGAAACCGTCGGCTGATACCGCTTCGGAAATGTTGATATTGGTGACGCCCGCCTGCACCGTGGCGGTGCGGTTGGCAAAATCGATATCGAGGATGCCCGTCATCTTTGAAAGGCCAATGACCACCGCGTCGGATTGGGGAATGGCGCCGCCCGACAGCGAGGTGCCTGCCCCGCGCGGCACGACGGGAATGCCGTAGCGGCTGCAATATTTCAAAACGGCCGCCACCTGCGCCGTGGTTTCCGGCAGGACGACGGCCAAAGGCACCTGGCGATAGGCAATGAAGGCGTCGGTCTCGAACGGTACCAGCCCGCGCTTTTCGCTGATCAGGCAGCCCGCAGGCAGGATATCGGCCAGATCCTCGATGATCGCATCACGGCGCGCCAGCACGGATGGTTTCGGCTCCAGAAAGGCAATCGTCTCCGGCATATCGGCCTCCCGGCGCATTTCATTTGCGACATGATTGGTATTTTTTATTTACCACTTTCATCATGACGCAGCAAATGTTAATCAGTTTTTCTGTTTCCGAAACAATGGTCAAGATTGATGACAAATCTGGGCGATCTTGAGGTCTTTACGCGCGTTGTTGCGACCGGCAGCATGTCGGCGGCCGGACGGGCGCTGGGTTTTTCGCCGGCCGTCGTCTCCAAACGCATCAAGCGCCTGGAGGACCGGCTCGGCACGCGGCTGTTTCAGCGGACCACACGGCAGATATCGCTGACCGAAGCGGGACAGGGGTTTCACGACCGCGTGCTCGGGATCATGGCCGGCATCGAGGAGGCAGAGGCCTTTGCTTCCGGCCGCTCCGGCCAGCCTCAGGGGACGCTGCGCATCACCGCGCCGACCTCCTTCGGCCGCATGCATGTAGCGCCGCACCTTGCCCGCTTCATCGAGGCACATCCCGATCTCATTCTCAACATCGTGCTCTCGGACGAATTCACCGATATCGTCGCCGAGAGTTTCGATATTGCCATCCGCATCGGCGAGCTGAGTGATTCGACGCTGGTGGCGCGCAAGCTGGTGCCGGTGCGGCGTATCCTCTGTGCGTCGCCGGCCTATATCGCACGATACGGCACGCCGGACACCGTTGACGATCTCGGCGACCATATCTGCCTTCGCCAGCACAATCACGACATCTGGAAGCTGGAAAGCGAGGCGGGTACGATGAGCTACAGGCCGCAGGGCCGGCTGATCACCAATTCCTCGGAAGTGGTGCGTGAAGCGGTGTTGTCGGGTGCCGGCATTGCGCTGCGTTCAACCTGGGATGTCGGCAGCGACCTGAAATCGGGAAAGCTCGTGCAGGTCCTGCCCGGCTGGGAAGGCTCCCGCAACCTGTTCGTTTCGGCGCTCTATCCCAGCCGCCAGTTCCTGCCGGTCAAGGTCAGGCTGTTCATCGATTATCTCGCCGGGCTTTATGGACCGGAACCCTACTGGGAGCGGTAGGTTTCCGGCGGGATGCGGTCCCAGAAACCATGCCTGCGGATATGCTGCCGTCGCAACTCAGCCACATAATCGGCATGCGCCATCAAACCCTCATTGCCGCCGGGGCGCTTTGCCAGTGCCGAGAGCCTGGCCAGATAATCGGCGCCCTCTCCATAGGCCTCGGACAGGCCACGGCCGATGATGCGGTCGAGAAGCGCGCGGTAGAGCGCGGTTGCCGCCGCCGGATAATCGGTTTCGAAAGCCTCGGCCGCGGGTAGAAGAAACTCGTAGAATTCCCCCTCCCAGACGCCCCATCGGGCAACCACATAGCGCGCCGCAAGATCGAGCCGTGGCCAGGCGAGATAAAACCGTAACGCGGCATGCGGTTCGCGGGAGTGCTCGACAAAGGCGAAGGCCCTGTCCAGCGCCTCGAACTCCTCGAAGTCTCCAGCCTTGGCGATATATTCACGCAGCATCCCGGCATCGAGCCCCTGCTCGAAAATCTTCCAGCGTAAGGCCTGCGACCCCGCGCGGTCTTTCAGCCCGTCGAGGATGGCCGCCTCGAGCCGGTCCCTGTCCGGCAGCGGTTTCAGGTCATCGCTGAGGATTTCGGCGCGGCGGGCAAAGCCGATCCGCGATTTACGTGGTTTGCGGACCCAGATGAGCGCCTCGGCAAACCGGCCGGCCGCATGCAGCCGCTCGGCAATAACGGCCGGTTCGCGGAGCGGCTCCGGCAGGCTTTCCTCGATCGCCACGTAAGCATCGAGATCGCCGCGCGCATCGGCAATGGCGCGGCGCACGTAGACGATGGCCGGCAAAAACGTCGTGCCGGCCGGTATCTTCATGGCGGCGGCCAGCGTTTCGTCCCAGGATTTCAGCACATCCGGCGAGAGCGCGGCCGCGATCCGCACCGCAAGCAATGTCTTGACGCCGTGATAATCCATGCCCTGCAGGCCGGGCGTCAGCAATGCCGGGATGCGGGCCTGCTGGTCGGCCGGCATGAGCAGCGCGAGGCGGGCGGCTGCCTCGCAGGCCTGAACATAGATGCCGGCGATGCGGCCGCTGGAATCGTTGACGCGCTCGGCGATGCCGTCGTAGCCGCAGACAAAACGGACCAGCCTTTCCAGCGCCATGCCGGGATCGACAGCGCCGAACTCCTTGACGATGCTGGCCGAGATGCTGTCGAGATCGTTGCCGAAGGCCCGTTCCTTCTGCCAGCGGATGCGCGTGCTCGACCTTTCAAGCGCGGCAAGGCGGCTGTCGATCAGCTTGGCGACGCCGGCAGCACCGCTGATCCCGGCAAGCGCGGCATTCAGCCGTTTCTTGAAAGATGTGTTGAGGGCCGCCTCGTCCAGCGCAATCTCGATCAGCCGTTCCAGACCGAGAGCGGTCAGGCCATCCCGGTCGAGTTTTGCTTTCTTCGCCACTTTTGCAACTTTTGCCATGGTTTTGCCAGGTCGATTCGTTTCGAATATCCGGCAAGACTTAAAGGCTTTCGCGGTCCTCGTCTGCATGATGCTTGCGGATGCGCCGCACCACCAGCCACATGGCCAGCACGGCAACGGGCACAAAGAAACCGGTCAGCACACTCGATTTGACCGGCAAGCCTTCACTTTCCAGTGCCTTGGCAAGATAGCCGAACAGGCCGACGACATAATAGGAGATCGCCGCGACGGAAAGACCTTCGACCGTCTGCTGCAGGCGCAGCTGCAGCCTGGCGCGGCGGTCCATCGAATTGAGCAGCACGCTGTTTTGCCGCTCCAGCTCGACGTCCACCCAGCTTCGAAGCAGTGCTGTGGCGCGGGTCAGCTTGCGCGACAGGTTGGCCTGGCGTTCTTCCACCGACTGGCAGGTGCGCATGGCCGGTGCCAAGCGCCGCTCGAGGAAGGTGCCGAGCGTCTCATAGCCCGGCACGCCGGTTTCGATCAGCGAGCGGATGCGCTCCTGGACGATACCGTAATAGGCGCGGCTGGCGCCGAAACGATAAAGGCTGAGCGCTGCCCCCGCTTCGAGTTCGGCCGCCAGAAGCGTGATCTCGGCCAGCATCTCGTCGGCCTTTTCGCGGGCGCTGGTGCGCATCCGCTGGGTAACACCGGTCAGCCCGTCCTCGATCCGGCGGATATCCGGCGACAGCGACTGCGCCAAGGGCAGTCCGACCATTGCCAAAGTACGATAGGTTTCGATATCGAGCAGCCGCTGGACGAGCGCACCTGTTCCGGCCTCCGTCATGCCGTGGTCGATGACGAGGATCTGCGTCAGGCCGTCGCCGTTCTGGCGGAAATCGGTGAGCACCACGGCCTGGCCGCTCTTGACGTCGCTATAACAGAGGCTGGTCGGATCGAACGCGCTCATCGCCGCGCGGGTTTCCTCCGAATCAGGCCGGATTTCCAGGCGGATGCCGGAGATCAGTGTTCCCGGCGGCGAAAACCCGTCGCCGAAAGGGTGGTTGGTGACCTCGCCGCCAAACCGGTCGGGAATGACCCCGTCCCAGAAATAGGTCGAGAACTCGGTGTGCCGCTCCCAGCGCAAGGTGCCCTGCCCCCAGGACAATGCGTGATGATTGGCCTCGCGGCTTGGCGGCGAGACACCGCGGGCGCGCGAAAGCTCTGAAAGAACGGCATGATCGACCGCTGAGCCGCCATCGGTCATGAAGGCAAGCTGGAAGATGACGCGCGGCGTCGTCACCAGCGCATATGGACGCGAATGGATTTCACCCAGCGCCTGTGCGCGGGCCGGAGCCGGCGGAAATGCGAAACTGCGTTTGGCCATGAAGCGTTTTCCCCTCTCACGCATCAATCAGAACCGTCTTATCAACAGGGCGCGCAAAAGGGAAAGGACGCTTTGACGCAGGCCACACTTTGTTTCGGCTTGACGTTGCCAAGTGGCAAAAGAAATTGACCACTTTCGACGAGGTGAATAAGTTGGAGCCAAGGAGAGCTGCCGTGACAGACGACACCATCGATGCCTTTGCCCGCATCCCTCACAGCCGGACCTCCGGCGAAATCATCCAGCAGATCGAACTCCTGATCCTCGAAGGCGTGCTGCGCGACAACGAGCGGCTGCCGAGCGAACGGGACCTGTCGCGCCGCTTCGACGTTTCGCGGCCGATCCTGCGCGAGGCGCTGAAGGAGCTGGAAGCGCGCGGACTGCTCGTCAGCCATCACGGCGGCGGCACCTTCGTCGCCGATGTCATCGGCCAGGTGTTTTCCAAGCCGGTGATCGACCTGATCTCGCGACACCAGAAAGCGACGCAGGATTACCTGGAGTATCGCCGTGAACTGGAAGGCATGACGGCGGAACTTGCCGCACGCCGCGCCACGCGCTTCGACCGGGACATGCTGACGCGCATCATGGAAGAGATGCGGGCAGCGCATCTTTCCGGTTCTGCCGAGGGCGGGCTGAAGACCGATGTCGAGCTGCACAGCGCAATCGGCGAATGCGCCCACAACATCATCCTGCTGCACACGCTGCGCGCCTGCTACCGGCTTTTGAGCGGCGGCATCTTCTTCAGCCGGGAAGTGCTTTTCGCAGCTCCGGGCGCCGGCGACATGTTGCTTGCCCAGCACGAGGCAATCTATGAGGCGATCATGGCCGGCAACCCGGCGCAGGCGCGTGAAGCAGCGCAAGCCCATATCGACTTCATCATCACCGCAACCCGGGATGCCGAACGCTCCGGCGAATGGGCCCGCATTTCGCAGCTGAGAATGCAGCAGCGCGATCGCCAAGCCGGCCCCTGAGCCGAGCAACACAAAAGACACGCTCCAGGCAAAATTTGGCGCGTGTCTCGCCAATGCCGCAAACATGCACTATAAGGCCGCGATCGACACATTCTGGTGGCGCAATCTCATTAAATTGCCCGTCTTGCGCGTTGTCGCCCCCTTCATACGGAGCGCCGCGATAACTATATGTGCCTCACCAAATCTGCGCGTTTACAGGCCGCATAAAGCGAGCATATTGGAACTATATTAGAGCGAAATGATTCTCTTTTTTTGAAAGGATGCCCCGACGTTGAACATTCTGAACCGCATTGCCACTGACGTCCGCCTGATGTTCCGCCGTCCGGTGCGAATGCAGTGTGCTGCGCTGTGCTACCGGTTCAAGAAGAAGAGCGCGGCGCCTGAGATGCTGTTGATCACCAGCCGCGACACGGGCCGCTGGGTCATCCCCAAGGGCTGGCCGATGGAAGGCAAGATGTGTCATGAGGCTGCCGAACGCGAGGCCTATGAAGAGGCCGGCGTCAAGGGTGAGACCGGCGCCGAGCGGATCGGCTTCTACATGTATGACAAGGGCATGGATCAGGGACTGAAAGTTCAGTGCATGGTCCAGGTCTATCCGCTGGTTGTTCTGGATATGCTCAAGAGCTTTCCGGAAAAAGGCAGCCGGAAAATAGAGTGGGTAAGTTTCGCCGAAGGTGCCAGCCGCGTTGCAGAACCGATGCTCAAGGATCTAATCCTCAGTTTCGAACAGCGCTTGCTTGCCACGATGACTTCGGCTGCGAAAACCGCGGCGCAGTAAACATTTCAATGTGACTGGATAGAGCGGCGCGAGGCATGCCCGATCCTGCCGCGCCGCGTGGTGCCTGCCCTTTTTCTACAGTGCCGCGCGTCTCATGACGCGCAAAGGCCACTGTAGCATTTTAATCTGCTGCATAATTCTTCCTGAAATCGGTTCCGGTTTAAGGAATTATGCAGTAGCAGGCAGACTGAACTGGAGAACAGACGGTGACAAAACCGCGCCCGAGCCTCGAAAAGCCGACACTCGACAAATACCTCGACAAGGTCACCCTCACCGAGCAAGCAACGCACCATGTCCTGAGGCCATGGGCCGGTGTCGGTCTCGGACTTCTGTTCATGCTGGTCAGCGTGATTTTTGCCGCTGCCTATGTCTCCGAAGAGCCCAAATATCTGATCATCCTCGCCGCCGCCGCGGTCGCCGGTTACATGGCGATGAACATCGGCGCCAACGACGTGACCAACAATGTCGGCGCGGCCGTGGGATCAAAAGCGATCACCATGACGACAGCGCTGATCATCGCGGCCGTCTTCGAGGTCGCCGGCGCCGTATTCGCCGGCGGGCGCGTTGTTTCCACAATCGAGGCCGGGATCGTCGATGCCGCACAGATGCCAGCCGGCGGAGCATTCGTCTGGGTGATGATGGCGGCGCTGATTTCGGCGGCCGTGTGGATCAACATCGCCACCTGGTCGGGCGCACCGATTTCCACCACCCACTCGATCGTCGGCAGTATTCTCGGCTCCGGCGTTGCGGCGGCGGGCTTTTCCTCGATCCACTGGGTATCGCTGGCGGGAATAACGGCAAGCTGGACGGTTTCGCCGGTGCTCGGCGGCGGGATTGCCGCGCTGCTTCTGGCCTTCATCAAGACCTTCATCATCTACCGTGAAGACAAGATCGACGCAGCCATCTTCTGGACCCCCATCCTGATTGCCGTGATGAACGGCTCGTTCGCCATGTATTTCGCGGTGATCGGGCTCGAAAAAGTGGTGGACGTCTCGCTGACCGGTGGCATTCTGATCGGCCTGGCCGTCGCCGCGGTGACGGTCATTGCGAGCAGGCCCTGGATCGTCCGTCAGGCTCAGGGGCTCGACAACCGCAACCAGTCGCTGCGCAAGCTGTTCCAGATGCCGCTGATCCTGTCGGCAGCGCTTCTCTCGTTTGCGCATGGCGCAAACGACGTCTCGAATGCCGTCGGCCCGCTTTCGGCGATCGTCGCAAACGTCAATGGCCTCGCCATCGTGGGGACCACCTATGTACCCCTCTGGGTGATGCTGATCGGGGCATTCGGCATCTCCTGCGGCCTGTTGCTGTTCGGGCCGAAGCTCATCCGCGTCGTCGGCGAGGAGATCACCAAGCTCAATCCGATGCGCGCCTTCTGCGTTGCCCTGGCAACCGCGATCACCGTCATCCTGGCGACATCGCTCGGCCTGCCCGTCTCGACCACGCACACTGCGGTCGGCGCGGTTTTCGGCATCGGCTTCTTCCGCGAATGGTACACCCGCAACTCCAGGCGGCGCCTTGAGTACGTGCGCCAGAAAACCGGGCATCTGGACTTCGAGCGGCGCGCGCAGCACAGCCCGGAGGAATTGCATCGGCGCCGTCTGGTGCGGCGTTCGCACTTCATGACAATCGTTGCGGCCTGGGTTATCACCGTTCCCGTTTCGGCGCTCCTGTCGGCGGCGGTCTACATGGTTTTCGCGGTATTCTTCATCTAGAGTCACAATCTAGGGTCTCATCTATGCGCGCCAATTTCCGTATGCAGCGGCTTTTCATCAACGTGCCGCTCGCAAAGGGCACGGTCTACGAAGCCAGCCGGGAACAGTTCAACTATCTCGTCAATGTGCTTCGATTCGAGGCAGGCGATGCCGTGCTCGTCTTCAACGGGCAGGACGGCGAATGGCAGGCGGAACTGTCATTTCCAACCAAGAAGCGGCTTTTCCTCACGGCCACCGAACAGGCCCGTCCGCAGCCGGCACCGTGCGACCTGCATTATCTGTTTGCACCGCTCAAAGTCGGCAGGCTCGATTATCTCGTGCAGAAGGCCGTGGAGATGGGCGCCGGTCTGCTCCAGCCGGTGATGACCCAGCATGTTCAGGGCAAGATCAGCAATCTCGAGCGGGTCCGGGCCAATGTCATCGAGGCCGCCGAGCAATGCGGGGTTCTCGGAATTCCGGATGTCACCGAGCCGCGCAAGCTGGAAGACATTCTGAACGGCTGGCCGAACGACCGCCGGATCATCTTTTGCGACGAGGGCGACGCCGGGCAAAATCCTCTGCCGGTTCTGGCAGCGGTGAAAGAACGCAAACTGGCGCTCTTGATCGGCCCCGAGGGCGGTTTTTCGGAGAGCGAACGGTCTCTGCTGCGCAGTCTTGATTTCGTCACCGCCATTCCGCTCGGACCGCGGATTCTAAGGGCGGATACGGCGGCCGTGGCAGCGATGGCGGTGATCCAGGCATCGATCGGCGACTGGCAGTAGGAAGGACAGCGCCGCGCGTCATTCATGACGCGCAAAGCGGTAGCACTTTAAATTTGCTGCATAATTTTTCCTGGAATCGATTCCGATCTTAAGAATTAGGCAGTAAGGAACTCACGTCATTTCGAGGTGTTAAAAATTTGAACCGGCCTTGAAACAATTTCACTTGCACCACACTTGAAACCGGTTCAATCACCCTCCTGATGTCTGCCGTCCGGCAGGTTCCGCCCGTTCAAAAGAAGACGCTCATGGCCAGAGACACCACCGACCAGACGCCGGTTACCGCGCTTGCAGACCTGACCGAGTATCTGGCTCAGGGCAACAAGCCGAAGGATAAGTTCCGCATCGGCACGGAGCATGAGAAGTTCGCCTTCTTCAAGGCCGACAACAGCCCGGTTCCCTATTTTGGTGAAGCCAGCATCTCGGCTCTTCTGAACGGCATGGCGGAAAAGACCGGCTGGGAGCCGATCATCGACGCCGGCAACATCATCGGTCTCGCCGAACAGTCCGGTCAGGGCGCCATCTCGCTGGAACCCGGCGGGCAGTTCGAGCTATCGGGCGCGCCGCTCGAAAACCTGCACCAGACCTGCAAGGAATCCAACCGTCATCTGGCCGTGCTGCGCGAGATTGCCGAACCGCTCGGCATCCGCTTCCTCGGCATCGGCGGCTCGCCGAAATGGACGCTGGCGGAAACGCCGCGCATGCCGAAATCCCGCTATGACATCATGAGCCGATACATGCCGAAGGTCGGCACACAGGGCCTCGACATGATGTATCGCACCTGCACGATCCAGGTGAACCTCGACTTCTCGTCCGAACAGGACATGCGCCGCAAAATGCAGGTGTCGCTGAAGCTGCAGCCTCTATCGACGGCCCTGTTTGCGAGCTCTCCCTTTACCGACGGCAAGCCGAACGGGCTCTTGTCCTGGCGCGGCGATATCTGGCGCGACACTGACAACCAGCGCGCCGGCGTTCTGCCCGCGGTCTTCAACGCGGATTTCGGCTTCGAGGATTACGTCAAATGGGCGCTCGACGTGCCGATGTATTTCGTCGTGCGCGACGGCAAGTATCATGACTGCACGCATGTGACCTTCCGTCAGTTCATGAACGGCGCGCTGAAGGGCGAGCTTGCCGACTGGGAGCCCAATATGGGCGACTGGACCAATCATCTTTCGACGCTATTTCCGGACGTGCGCCTCAAGCGTTTCCTGGAAATGCGCGGCGCCGATGGCGGTCCATGGCGGCGCATCTGTGCGCTGCCGGCCTTCTGGGTCGGCCTGCTCTATGACGACGCAGCGCTCGACGCCGCCGAAGACCTGACCCGCGACTGGACCTATGAAGACACGCTTGCCATGCGCAATGCGGTCCCGGCACAGGGCCTTTCGGCCACGCATCGCGGCACGTCCTTGTTCGACATCGCTCGTGAAGTGCTGTCGATTTCGCGGCTTGGCCTCAAAAACCGCAATCGGGTGAACGGCGACCAAGTGGATGAAAGCATCTTCCTTGCCCCGCTCGACGAAGTGCTGGCCAAGAAGGCGACGCTGGCCGAAGACCTGCTGGCGCTTTACAAAGGGCGCTGGAACGGGTCGGTCGAGCCGGTATTCACCGACTACCAGTATTAGGGCTGACAAAAAGCAGTTTCCACCTGTCTTATTCCCGTTATAGTGCAACGACATGCGTCGTTTCGCCTGCAGGAGAGGACTGGACATGATTCCGCTGTTTGACATGATGATGCAGGCGCAGAACGGCAATGCCATGGACGTGATGGCCAAGCAGTTCGGCCTCGCCCAGGAACAGATGGCCAAGGCGACGGCGGCCCTGATGCCGGCCTTTTCCACCGCTCTCAAGCGCAACACCGCCAATCCCTATGATTTCAGCAGTTTCCTCACCGCCATGTCGAGTGGCAACTACGCCCCGTATTTCGAGGATTTGAGCAAGGCGTTTACGCCCCAGGGCGTGGCTGACGGCAATACCATTCTTAACCAGCTTTTCGGCTCCAAGGACATGCTGCAGGCCGTCTCGGCACAGGCCGCCCAGATGACCGGCATCGGCCAGGAAATCTACAAGCAGATGCTGCCGGTGATGGCGAGCGCCATCATGGGCGGACTGTTCAAGCAGGCATCAGGACAGATGGCCGGGATGCAGAACCCGTTTGCCAACACGCCGATGGAAGCGATGATGAAACCGTGGCTCGAAGCAGCCGGCTTCGTCAAGAAGCCGCAGCCCGCCCCCAATCCGTTCGATAATCCCTTCACGCAGGCGATGCAGGGCTTCTTCGGCATGGGAAAGCCGGCGGAAAAGCAGCAGACGGCCCCCGACATGTTTGCCGCCAATCCGTTCATCAAGGCGTTTCAGGACATGATGAGCGGAAAACCGCAGGCAGCGCCGGAACCGGAAAAAAAGCCCGCCGAGCCCAATCCGATGGCGCCCTTTGCCGAGATGTTCAACAGCATGTTCGACAGCGGGCTTGAGGCGCAGAAGGAATACCAGAAGAACATCGACGGTCTGTTCGAGACGTACCGGAAGAATACGAGCGTTTGAATTGGGAGTGTTGCGGTGGCTGGCGGCGTTAGGTGCGAACCGCAGCCGTAGAGACTGGCTGGCGGTCATCCAGGAACACCCATCACCTTAAAAACATATGGGCGCGCGAATGGCGCAACCTAAGCCGTCATTTGTGCCGCCACACCTTCAAAGCGGACAGAAGTAGTATGATTGCCAAGAGCGGCAAGAGCACATAGCTCGGGACGATGCCGAGCAAACGGCCACCAATAAACGTGCCGACAATCGATCCGGCAGCCATCACGAGAACGAATGTGGAGTTCCGGCGAATAGTCGAAAAGCTCTGATCTTGACTGTAGCGGGCGAAGCCGACCAGCATGGTCGGCAGGCTCACTGCCAACGACAGACTTCCAGCAAGCTTTATGTCCGCGCCGAAAAGCAACACGAGCGTCGGGATGAGCAGCTCACCTCCTGCAACACCCAACAAGGCTGCCACAATGCCGATAACGAAGCCGGCAATGACGCCCGCGATAATCTGGAGGCTGCCCGTAACGAGCGGCTGACCGGCTGTTGCATCGTGGGCGAGGAAGAGTACGGCGGCAATCGCCACCAGCATTATCGCGATTATCCGGTAGAGGCTTTCGGATCGCAAGCGAGTTGCCCACCCAGCCCCGAACCATGCGCCGAGAAGGCTCCCTGCCAGCAAGTTGACGACTACCGGCCAGTGAGTAAGCACCAGGTCCCATGGCACAGTGCCTGCGCGGAACGGCAAAGCTGTGGCGACAACGACTAGGCTCATGGTCTTGTTGAGGATCACAGCCTCCAAGCCCGGAAAACCGAACAGACTGATCAGAAGGGGCAGTCGGAATTCCGCACCCCCGAGGCCGATCAATCCGCCAAGTGTGCCTATGAGAGCGCCGCCGAAAAAGGCGGCCAATTTATTGGCGCGCATGATTCTCTCCCCCGTCCAGAGGGCGATATATCCGAACGTTTCGGGCAAATACATCGAAACGTTTGCACCCCATCGCCTGCAGTGAGGGAGAAGGCGCCCGACAGGCCGGGCGCGCGGCGTTCGGCAAACCATCGCCGCTTCTCGGCCTTCACCACCCCAAAAAAGAAAAAGCCCGGTACCGATCTTGGGAACCGGGCACCGGGCAAGCAGCAGGGCAATTGGCTCTGACCCTGCGGGGAACGGTAACGCGCAGAGGCGGCTGCGCGTCCCTGTTGCGCGGGGACGTTTTTCAACGTCTGAGGCACGCAACAAAACTCTTAAACTGCTGCGCGACTCTGAGACCTTTCGGACCGAAGCCTGCGCAGCGAACGCCCGCCTCAATCGAGGCGCGTATTCCTATAAAACGTGTTCGCCCGATTGCGGGATGCCTGCGTCAGGTGGCGGCCCGGATCGTCGAAGAAGGACGATGTCAGCGCCTCGCGTACTTCATCACGGCAGAGCCCCATGTCGAGCAGCTGATGATCATCAAGATCGCGAAGGTTACCGATGGCATTTCGGTTTCTGAACTGGCGCCATACCGACATCAGCACGCCCATCAGTCCCGTCTGACGGGATGTCGCGGACAGCTTCCCGGTAAGGGTGAGGTCAAGTGCGTGATTGGTCGTGCGCATGATGCTTACTCCTTTTCAGGGCACGAAGCGACCCTTCCCCCGCAGGGAGGTCGGCGCGGGGGTTGGGTCGAAACATTGAAGGTAATTCGGTTCGGCTTGGGAACGAACCGGCGGTCTTGAATGCGATTTGCCAGACCAAATTCGCAAATCCTTATTGATCAGTCCAACGAATGTTTCTAATGATATTCATCAAACAATTTTATGAGTGCTCTTTTTGAGGACCAGGACCATGTCCGCACCGCTCGATATCGACCAATTGCAGACTTTCGTCGCCATCGCCGATACCGGCAGCTTCACCAAGGCTGCCGATCGTGTTTTCAAGACACAATCGGCCGTCTCGATGCAGATGCGCCGGCTGGAGGAGCGCATCGGCAAGCAGCTGTTTGCCAAGGACGGCCGCGGCAACCGGCTGACGACGGAAGGCGACCGGCTGCTCAACTTCGCCCGCCGGATGATCCGGCTGAACAATGAGGCAATCGCCTCCTTCGACGACAACCGGCTGGAAGGCACGCTCAGGATCGGCACGCCCGACGACTATGCCGACCGCTACATGCCGGAGATCATCGTCCGTTTTGCCAAGACCCATCCGAATGTCGAGCTGTTCATCGTCTGCGAACCCTCGGTCGATCTCGCCGAGAAAATGGCCAAGGGCGACCTCGACATCGCATTGGTGACGCACAATCCGCGCGCCCGCGCATCCGACGTGGTGCGCACCGAGCCGCTCTGCTGGGTAAGCTCGATCAACCATCCGCTGCCGGAAAATGCCCCGGTACCGCTCGCCGTCGGAAAACGCGACTGCCAGTGGCGGCAGGCCGCCTGTTCGGCGCTCGATGCCACCGGCAAGGAATACCAGATCCTGTTCACCAGCTGGTCGTCCACCGTGGTGGCCGCGGCGGTGCTCGCCGGCATGGCCGTTTCCGTCCTGCCGGAATCAGCACTGCGCACCGGCATGAAGGTTCTGACCCAGGCCGACGGTTTTCCAGCACTCGCTCCGGTGCAGATCGGCATCATGAAGCGGCCGGGCCTTTCGCCCTCGCTGTCGAACGCGATCACCAATCACATCACCGCCTGTCTCGACAACATCACGCCGACGACCAGCACCGATGATCTCGATGGCGACATGAAGAATTTTCCGCGTTACCCGCGGCTGCGCCAGAGCCATATGCTGCCCGGCTGGTAAGCGCCCACCAATGGGCAAGCAAAAAGGCCGTGCTCCCTTCGGAGGCGCGGCCTTTTTGTATCTGCTAAAATTGATACCCGACCATGAAACGCGGCCGTAAAAAGCGACTGCAATATAGTCTCATTATGCGCCACCCCAAAAAGAGCTGCAGGGAATATATACGCTACTTTGAATATATGCCCAAGGGGTCGAAATGGACCATTTTTGGGGAGATCGCACGCCAATTAAGGTATGGTTAACGCCAAAAATGCCTTTTCCGGGCTGTTCGACGCAAAACCGGGCTCTTTTCAGAGCCCGGTTCGAATGCTGACGAACCGGGACCTTCAGATTTTGGCTTCATTTGATCTGTGTTGATCGTTTTAGGCACCTAGTTTCCTCCCTCATGCTCGCCCTTGTGGCGGGCATCCAGCCAGCTCAAGTCTTTGAGCTGAAAGAGGTCTTTTGACCCGACGGACGTCGGGTCACTGGATCCCCGCCACAAGTCCTCGGGTTAAACCCGAGGAGAGGATGACGGAGGTCGGGATCGCCACTCTGCCAGAAGCAACATCCGCAGGGGTTGTCAGCAGTCTGAACCGGGCTCTTTTCAGGGCCCGGTTCTAAATCCCGACGTTAGGTTGCCCAGCCGTACCGCCCAAGCCGGATCAGACGAGGTCGAACCGGTCGGCGTTCATCACCTTGTTCCACGCAGCAACGAAGTCGCGGACGAATTTGTCCTTTGCATCGTTCTGGCCGTAGACTTCGGCAAGCGCCCGGAGCTGGGAATTCGAGCCGAAGACGAGATCGACGCGGCTGGCGGTCCATTTCAGTTCGCCCGTTGCGCGGTCACGCCCCTCGAAGACTTCCTTGTTCTCGGAGGCCGCCTTCCACACCGTGCCCATGTCGAGCAGGTTGACGAAAAAGTCGTTGGTCAGCGTTTCCGGGCGGCTGGTGAAGACGCCGTGCTGGGACTGGCCGTGATTGGCGTTCAGCGAACGCAGGCCACCGACCAGAACCGTCATCTCCGGAGCAGTCAGGGTCAGGAGCTGCGCCTTGTCGATCAAGAGTTCCTCGGCCGATACCGTGAAGCTCACCTTCTGATAATTGCGGAAACCGTCCGAAACCGGCTCCAGCACGGAGAAGGATTCGACATCGGTCTGTTCCTGCGACGCATCGGTGCGGCCGGGCGTGAAGGGAACCGAAATGTCATGGCCGGCATCCTTTGCCGCCTTTTCGACGGCAGCAGTGCCACCCAGCACGATCAGGTCGGCGAGCGAGACCTTCTTGCCGCCTGTCTGGGCATCGTTGAAGGCTTTCTGGACGCCTTCAAGGGTTGCCAGCACGGTAGCGAGCTGATCAGGCTGGTTGGCTTCCCAATCCTTCTGCGGCGACAGGCGGATACGCGCACCGTTGGCACCGCCGCGCTTGTCCGAGCCGCGAAAGGTCGAGGCCGACGCCCAGGCGGTCGAAACCAGCTGGGAAACCGACAGGCCCGAGCCAAGGACCTTCTCCTTGAGGCCGGCAATATCGGCGGCATCGATCAGCACATGATTGACGGCCGGGATGGGGTCCTGCCAGATCAGGTCTTCGCTCGGCACTTCCGGACCGAGATAACGGACCTTCGGACCCATGTCGCGGTGGGTCAGCTTGAACCAGGCGCGGGCGAAGGCATCGGCAAGCTGATCCGGGTTCTCGTAGAAGCGGCGCGAGATCTTCTCGTAGGCCGGATCGACCCGCAGCGCGAGATCGCTGGTCAGCATCGAGGGCGCATGGCGCTTGGAGGCATCGAACGCATCCGGCACCGAGCCGGCACCCATGCCATGCTTCGGCGTCCATTGATGGGCACCGGCCGGGCTCTTGGTCAGCTCCCATTCATAGCCGAACAGGTTCCAGAAGTAGTTGTTGCTCCACCGTGTCGGCGTCGAGGTCCAGGTGACTTCCAAGCCACTGGAGATCGTGTCGCCACCCCGTCCGCTGCCGTAGCTGCTCGCCCAGCCGAGACCCTGTTGCTCGATATCGGCTCCCTCCGGCTCCGGACCGACATGGGCCGCATCGCCGGCGCCATGGGTCTTGCCGAAGGTGTGGCCGCCGGCGATCAGCGCGACGGTTTCTTCGTCGTCCATGGCCATGCGGGCGAAGGTTTCGCGGATGTCG
This sequence comes from Pararhizobium sp. YC-54, assembly GCF_025847205.1. Classification (GTDB taxonomy): domain Bacteria; phylum Pseudomonadota; class Alphaproteobacteria; order Rhizobiales; family Rhizobiaceae; genus Pararhizobium. Next base: position 256,082 of record NZ_JAOYTH010000011.1, read on the forward strand.
CGGGCGGAGGCCAGCGGGTCCGGATTGCCATTCGGGCCTTCCGGGTTGACATAGATCAGCCCCATCTGCACGGCTGCCAGCGGGTTTTCCAGGTCACGGTCGCCGCTGTAGCGCTTGTCGTCCAGCCATGTGCGCTCCGCGCCCCAGTAGATATCCTCCTCAGGCTCCCAGACGTCGGCACGGCCACCGCCGAAGCCGAAGGTCTTGAAGCCCATCGATTCCAGCGCGCAGTTGCCGGCCAGGATCAGAAGGTCCGCCCAGGAGAGCGCGTTGCCGTATTTCTGCTTGATCGGCCAGAGAAGGCGGCGGGCCTTGTCGAGATTGACGTTGTCAGGCCAGCTGTTGAGCGGCGCAAAGCGCTGCGTGCCGGACGATGCACCGCCACGGCCGTCGCCGGTGCGGTAGGTGCCGGCGCTATGCCAGGCCATGCGGATGAAGAAGGGGCCGTAGTGGCCGAAATCGGCCGGCCACCAATCCTTGGAATCCGTCATCAGGGCAAAGAGATCCTGCTTGACCGCGGCGAGATCGAGCGTCTTGAACGCCCCGGCATAATCGAAGCCGGTGCCCATCGGATCGGAGAGCGCCGAATTCTGGTGGAGAATCTTGAGGTTGAGCTGGTTCGGCCACCATTCGCGGTTCGAAGTCCCCTCGCCCGAGTTGCTGGTGAGCGACCCGTGCATGACCGGACATTTGCCCGTTTTCTCGACTTTGGCGTCCATTTCTGCCTCCTGTTTGAAATGCAATTTCATTGGTTCCGCCGCAACATCCTCCATATACTCCATAATTTCCAATTGTATTTAATTGAAATATCGATAGGATAAACCTATCATGATCACGATACGCCAAATGCGCTATTTCGATGCGCTCGCCAGCGCCCGGCATTTCGGACGGGCAGCCCAGATGGTCAATGTCAGCCAGCCGGCGCTGTCGGCGCAGATCGCCGAAATGGAACGCGAACTCAGCGTCAAGCTGGTGGAGCGCGGCAAGGGCCTGACGCTTTTGACGCGCGAGGGCGAGGCGCTTTTGCCGGAAGTGCGCAAGCTGCTTGGCGGCATCGATCAGCTCTATCAGCAGGCGCGGCAGGTCACCGGGGTTCTGGAAGGCAAGCATCGGCTGGGGATCATCCCGACCGTTGCGCCCTATCTCGTGCCCGTGCTCATTCCGCTGGTGCGCGAGCGCTATCCCAACCTGCAGATCGAACTGAAGGAGCTCCTGACCAGCCCCTGCCTCGACGAATTGCGCCACGGCCGGCTTGACAGCGTCATCGTTGCGCTTCCGGTCGACGAGGAGAACCTGTCGAGTTCGCTGCTGTTCGAGGACCGGTTCCTGATCGCCAGCACCGAGGATGAAAACACCATCCTGATGTCGCCGATGACCGAGGACAAGGTCGATGTCGAGCGGCTGCTTCTGCTTGAGGAGGGCCATTGCCTGCGCGACCATGCGCTGGCCGTCTGCGGCATCCATTCCGGCCGGCGCGTCGCCAATTACGGGGCGACCTCGATGGCCACCCTGCTGCAGATGGTCAGCCACGGCATGGGTATCACGCTGATCCCGGAGATCGCGGTCAACGACGAAAAGACCCGCAACCGCATGCGGATCGTCCCCTTTGCCGAGCCGCAGCCGTCGCGCAGGATCGGCCTTGTCTGGCGCACCCGAAGCGGCCGCCAGAGCGATCAGCATGCGCTGGCCAGCCTGATTTCGGAAGCCGCCCAACGGTTGCTGCAATAGGTCAGACGACCTTGGCCTTCAGGAACTCCACTGTCCTCCCCCAAGCCAGATCGGCGGCTGCCTTATCGTAGCGGGCAGCCGAGGTGTCGTTGTTGAAGGCGTGATTGACGCCGTCGTAGATATGAATGGTGAAGTCCTTGCCGTTGTCGGTCAGCGCTTTTTTGTAGGCGTCAATGCCGGCGTTGATGCGGTCGTCGAGACCGGCGTATTGCAAGAGCAGCGCCGCCTTGATCATCGGCACGTCTTCGGCCGGCGGCTGGGCGCCGTAATAGGCGACACCGGCTTTCAGGTCGGGGGAGGCAACGGCCAGCTTGTTGACGAGCCCGCCGCCCCAGCAGAACCCGATGGCGCCGGCCTTGCCGGTGGTAAGGTCATTGCCCTCCAGATAGGTGACGGTCGCAACCGCATTGTCGACCGTCTGCTTGCCATCGAGCGCGCCGATCATTTCGCGGGCCTTGTCCTCGTCGGCAGGCGTTCCCCCCGCGGGTGACAGGAAATCCGGGGCGAGTGCCACGAAACCTTCCAGCGCCATGCGGCGGGCGACGTCCTTGATATGCGGGTTGAGACCACGGTTCTCATGGATGACGATGACAGCGGGCAGCTTGCCGGACGCATCGGCGGGGCGCACCAGATAGCCCTTCATGTCGCCGCCGGCGCCGGGATAGGTGACATCCTCGGCCTTCACACGCGGGTCAGTTTCCGCAATCATTTCGGCCTGCGCGCTATTGGCAGCGAGCAGCGGCGCGATTGCGGCGGCGGTCGCGGCCGACCCTGTCAGCGCCGTCAGCTTGCGCATGAAGGCGCGGCGGTCGAGGCTCAGATGGGTGTACTCGTCATAGGCGTTGATCATCGCCTGGGTGATCTGCGGCTTTTCCATGCTTTCCTCCTGAGGCCTGCGCCATCACGCCCCAAGGACGTGCAGACGCAGTGATGGCGTTTGGCTCATGTCACGTTCTCACCGTGACCGGCCGAGGAAACAGAATTGTGGCACTTGCCGCGTAAGACAATGATTACACCGTAAATTGACGCAAACGTGATCCGGCGCGCACGTCCGGATCAGGCGCGTTGCCTATTGCATGTACCAGCCGTGGCTGACGACAAGCGACTGGCCGGTGAGCGCATTGGTCTCGAAACCGGCAAACAGGAGCGCCACTTCCGCGACATCCTCGACGGTGGTGAATTCGGTATCGACCGTGCCGCCGAGCATCATCTTCTTGACGACCTCGTCTTCCGAGATGCCAAGCGCCTTGGCCTGCTCCGGAATCTGCTTTTCAACCAGCGGCGTCTTCACAAACCCCGGGCAGATGACGTTGGCACGCACACCGTCCGGTCCGCCCTCCTTGGCGACGACCCGGGCAAGGCCGAGCAGGCCGTGCTTGGCGGTGACATAGGCCGATTTCAGCGGCGAGGCCTCGTGCGAATGGACCGAGCCCATATAGATGATCGCCCCGCCCTTCTGCGCCTTCATGTGCGGAACGCAGGCCTTGGTGGTCAGGAAGGCACCATCGAGATGGATGGCGAGCATCTTCTTCCAGTCGGAAAAGGCGTAGTCCTCGATCTTGTTGACGATCTGGATGCCGGCATTGGAGACGAGCACGTCCACCCTGCCCCACTTTGCCACGACAGCGGCGACGCCGGTATTGACCGCGTCTTCGCTGGTCACGTCCATCGCAAGGCCAATCGCCTCGCCCGGACCCATTGTGGTCAGATCCTTGGCCGTCGCTTCGGCCGCTTCAAGCTTGAGGTCGGCGATCACCACCTTGGCGCCTTCCGACACGTATTTCCTGGCGATCGCCAGGCCAATGCCGCTGGCCGAGCCGGTGACGATGCAGACCTTGTCCTTGAGTTTCATGGTTTTAACTCCCTATTTTGCAAGATAATCATGGACCACTTCGCCGAGGCCCAGCGTCAGGTCGGAGAGGATGTGGACGGCGGATTTGACTTCCAGCACCGGCAGGTCGGCGACCGGCGCCAGCGCATGCGGAAACAGCGCCAGCGCGCCCGGACCTTCCCAGGCGCCCTTGACCGTCAGGTCTTCGAGATAATAGCGGACGAGTTCGCAGATGCGCGGCGTGCAGTCGACATGCGGAATGATCTTCAGCATGAAATTCGGCTGTTTCAGGCTTTCGAGGATTTTTGCCTTGTCGAGCGTGCGGTGTTTGAAACCCATCGTCGCGGTTGCCACCCGCTGGCCGCCATAATCGAGCGTGCCGACCAGCGCATCCTTGACCGATGCCAGCGACGGCTCGGCGAGCTTCTTCGGAAAACCCCAGATCTCGCGGCCACCGGCGATCGGCGCGTCGTCATTCAAATACATCGAGTGCACATAGCCGCCGTGCACGCCGTTATAGGTGACCGGGATGACTTGGCCGGACTCGGTATAATCGCCAAAGCCGGTGGAATCCGGCATGCGGATGAATTCGTATTTTACCAGCGGCTCGTCGAACTGAAGCGGTTCCGGCACCACCCGGCGCAGAGCTTCCGGATCGGTCCGGTAGGTGATGATCATGTATTCGCGGTTGACGAACCGGTATGGTCCCGGCGGATAGGAGGGGCTCGTCAGCGGCATGGCGAAGGCATTGCGAACGACATCTTCGATTTTCATGGCTTGTTCCCACGCAGGCGTTGCTCGGCAAGATCGAAAACCCGTATCCCGTTGGTCGGGCGTGTGCGGTTTAGCCAATCCGGATGGCTGAGCGTCTCGACCACATCGTCATGCCCGGCCTTCCAGTGTTCCTCCACGGACAGCCGCGAGAACTCGTAGTCCTTGGACCCGCTTTCATAGGCCGCGTGCCGATAGATCAGGTGGACCATCGTGACGGCACAGTCATTGCCGATTCTTTCGAGCAGCCGCGCGTCCGGATCGTCCTTCAGTTCTGGCGGCAGCTTTTCCATCAGCCGCTTGGCTGCCATGCGCACCGACTGAAGTTTGCGGAACTGGTCGGTGTTGAGCCGGGTGCGGCTGGAAAAGCGGATTTCCTTTTCCCGCGCCTCGACATCGAAAAGGTCCCTCGGCAAAGGCCCCTTGGCACTGAACAGATCGACCTGGAAGATGCACAGATCGGTTTCCAGCTCCTGTCCCGAAAGCACCCGCTGCAACGGCGTATTGGAAACGATGCCGCCGTCCCAATAGAAGCGGCCGTCGATTTCGACCGGCGCAAAGCCCGGCGGCAATGCGCCGGAGGCGGCGACATGCTTGACCGAAAAGGCGCAGTGATTGTTGTCGAAATAATTGAAATTGCCGCTCATGACATCGACGGCACCGAGGCTCAGCCGGATGGCGCCTGAATTGATCAGGTCGAAATCCACGAGGCCGGCAAGCGTTTCTTCCAGCGGGGCGGTATCGTAAAGACTGATTGCCGCCATCGGATCGCCGGGAATTTTCCACGGTGCAAAAACGCGCGGCGTGAAAAAGCCGGGAACACCGGTCAGCGAGCCGAGAAAGGCGGAGGTATTGTTGAACCATTTGCGCATCGCATTGCCATTGCCGTGAAAATGTCCCGGCAGTCCTGACGAAACCCGGTGCCAGAAAGTGCGCAGATTATCGACGCGCTGATCGACGGGGCTGCCGGCAATGATCGCGGAGTTGATCGAGCCGATGGAAATGCCGGCCAGCCAGTCCGGCCGGACGCCGGCTTCATGCAACGCCTCGTAGGCGCCTGCCTGATAGGCGCCGAGAGCACCGCCGCCCTGAAACACCAGAACGGTCTTCTCTGTGGGTATGCTCACTGGATGCTTTCCTTCGGACGATTGCACCTGCGAAGCGACAACGGCTGGAAGGTTGTCCGGTTCCGCCTTCGCAGATTAGGTTTCGGTAGCGTGGAAAGGCTATTGAGAGGCGGTATATTCGGTTAATTCAATGGGTTGACAGTGACGCTACGTTTCTTTTCGCGCCGTTTGAGCCGGATGATAGTCCGGTCTTGTGCACTGCGCAATGCAAGACAATGTGACAGCCACAGCCATCAAATACCGGCGAGATGGATCGCGAAAAGCAACCACAGACTGAAATTGAGGACGAACCCGGTCACGAAGAAACGCTGGCGTATCTGCAACCTGTTGGACGTGACATGCACATAGGCATGTGCAAAGCGGCTGAGCACGAAGAGCCAGGCAAGGGCAAGCACGGCATAGTTCACACCGGCAGTCAGATGCAACAGGACGCAGACGAGGAAGAAGAGAACCGGCAGCTCGAACTGGTTGATCAGGCTGCGGGCGACGGTGGCGCTGGGCTCCGGCTCGATGGCAGGAACCCAGAAATCCGATGCCTTGGCGGTCCCGGCCCGCATGGCGCTGTTGCGGCGTTTCAACATCAGGAAATAGATGAGATGGATCAACGCAACCTGCGCGATGACCGGCCAGAAGATTGCAGTCGATATGGGCATGATCACTCCGTCTTTTCGAACCCCGCCTGATCTATAGCGGGCCAGCGTGAAATCCAGAACCATTCGCCACCACGCCGTAGCGCGCTCCTTGCTTGACAGCCGTTTTACGAATGAACGATGTTCGGCTAGAGCCTCAACGAGAAAGAACCGTATGTCCGAACAGCATGCTTCCGTCGCTCCGCTGCCCACCCATCATGCTGCTGCGATGCGCGGACGCGATCCGCACGAACACCACCGGGTCGCGACACCGCTCGAGCTTCTGTTCGACCTTACCTTCGTCATCGCCTTTGGTATTGCCGGGTCGCAGCTCGCCCATCTGCTTGCGGAAGGCCATTACGCGGCCGGGCTGACGGGCTTTGGTTTGGCGATGTTCGCCGTCTGCTGGGCATGGGTGAACTTCTCCTGGTTCGCCTCCGCCTTCGACACCGACGACTGGATCTACCGGCTGACCACAATGGTGCAGATGGTCGGCGTGCTGATCCTTGCGCTCGGCCTGCCGCAGATGTTCGAATCCATCGACAAGGGCGCACATGTCGATAACGGCATCATGGTGCTCGGTTATGTCATCATGCGGGTGGCGATGATTTTTCAGTGGCTGCGTGCCGCACGGCAAACGCCCGACCGGCGCGCCGCCTGCCTGTCCTACGCGACGGCAATATCCATTGCCCAGATCGGCTGGATCGTGCTGATCTTCGTCGACATGCCGCTCCTGCCGACATGTCTTTGCGCCGCCATGCTCATCCTCATCGAAATGGCCGGCCCCGTCATCGCCGAACGCAGAGGCGGTGGCACACCGTGGCATGCGCATCACATCGCCGAACGCTACGGCCTTTTGGCGATCATCACACTTGGCGAAGGCGTGGTCGGAACAGTGGCCTCGATCTCGGCTATCGTCGGGGAGCAGGGATGGAACCTCGACGCCGTCCTCATCTGTGTTGCCGGCACCGGCCTTACCTTTGGCATGTGGTGGCTGTATTTCCTGCTGCCGTCCGGCCAGATCCTGCATCACTTCCGCAACCGGGCCTTTGTCTGGGGGTACGGTCACATGCTGATCTTTGCATCAATCGCCGCAACCGGCGCGGGCCTGCATGTGGCAGCCTATTATATCGAGCACAAGGCGCATATCGGCGCCGTTGCCGCCGTGCTGACCGTAGCCACTCCCGTCGGCGCCTATATCCTGCTGATCTTTGCCCACTACGTCTATCTCCTGCGCAGAATGGAAGCCTTCTATCTCTGGCTTCTGGCCGGCGCTGGCATCCTGCTGGTGCTGCCGCTCATTGCTGCTTCCGTGGGCGTCAGCATGACTGTCTGCCTCACAGTGCTGATGCTGGCGCCGCTCGTCCCGGTCATCGGTTATGAGGCAAGGGGGCATCGCTATGGCAACAGGGCGCTGGCTCGCGCGCTCGGTACCCCGATTTAGATAACGAAAAGGCGGCGAAAATCTTTCCGCCGCCTTTTCAATCACAAACCCTGACCGCATGCGGCCAACGGGACAGTCGCGCTTACATCGAGCCGGGATAGTTCGGGCTTTCGCGGGTGATCGTCACGTCGTGGGCGTGGCTTTCACGCAGGCCCGCACCGGAGATGCGCACGAAGGTGGCGCGCTCCTGGAAGTCCTTGATGGTCGCGCCGCCGACATAACCCATCGATGCCTTGAGGCCGCCGGCCAGCTGATGCAGGACACCGGAGACCGGCCCCTTGTACGGCACCTGGCCTTCGATGCCTTCCGGCACCAGCTTCAGCGTGTCGCGCACTTCCGCCTGGAAGTAACGGTCTGCAGAGCCGCGCGCCATGGCGCCGACGGACCCCATGCCGCGATAGGCCTTGAACGAGCGGCCCTGGTAGAGGAACACTTCGCCCGGGCTCTCGTCGGTGCCGGCAAGCAGCGAGCCGATCATGCAGGCCGACGCGCCAGCGGCAATCGCCTTGGCGAGATCGCCCGAGAACTTGATGCCGCCATCGGCGATAACCGGGATATTGGCTGCCTGGGCTGCCTCGACCGCCGCCATGATGGCTGCAAGCTGCGGCACGCCGACACCGGCAACGATGCGGGTGGTGCAGATCGAGCCCGGGCCGATACCAACCTTGACGGCATCCGCACCGGCATCGATCAGCGCCTTGGTGCCACCGGCAGTGGCGACGTTGCCGGCCATGATGCGAACCGAGTTCGACATGGTCTTGACCTTGGTCACCGCGTCGAGAACGCGCTGCGAATGGCCATGGGCGGTATCGACGACGATCAGGTCGACACCGGCATCGATCAGCCGCTCGGCCCGCTCGACACCGTCATCACCGACGCTGATGGCGGCAGCGGCGCGCAGACGGCCCTGCGCATCCTTCGAGGCGTTCGGGTTGAGCTGCGACTTTTCGATGTCCTTGACGGTGATCAGGCCGACGCAACGGCCGTCGCCATCGATGACCAGGAGCTTCTCGATACGATGGGTGTGAAGGAGGCGCTTGGCTTCCTGCTGCTCTACATTTTCCGTGACCGTGATCAGGTTGTCGCGGGTCATCAGCTCATAGATCTTCTGGCCCGGATCGGATGCGAAGCGCACATCGCGGTTGGTCAGGATACCGACCAGACGGCCGGGAACTTTACCGGTTGCATTCTCGACGACCGGAATGCCAGAGATCGAATACATCTTCATCAGCGCCAGCGCGTCGGCCAGCGTTGCATCGGGGCCGATGGTCACCGGGTTGACGACCATGCCGCTTTCGAACTTCTTGACCTGGCGGACCTGTTCGGCCTGCTCGATCGGGGTGAGGTTGCGGTGAATGACACCGATACCACCGGCCTGCGCCATGGCGATCGCCAGACGCCCTTCGGTGACCGTGTCCATCGCGGACGAGAGGATCGGCAGGTTGAGATCGATATCCTGGGCGATGCGGGTGGCGATATTCGTCTGCCCCGGCATGACTTCAGAATGTCCGGGTTGCAGAAGAACGTCGTCGAAGGTCAGTGCCTCCAAACCGGTTGCCGTTTCGATGATGCGCGCCATGGCCAAATCCCTTCAGTAAAAGGTGTTCTCCCCGCACAGTTGGACAACAGTGCGGCCGGAGACTCGCCGCGCTTGAGCGGGCGAGAGTTTCTTGGAAGTTGGCGAGGGCTGGTAACACGGATATGACGGGTTGGAAATAGCAAAAGCCCGGCAAGAGTGCCGGACCAGCCAAGATTCTTTTCGCAAATGCGATATCAGGTTTCGAACGGGTAGGTTTCCGGCAGGCAACTTCCAGGATCTTGACAGGATAGGCCTGCCGGATTCACACGGTTGAAATTGCAAAGTGAGCGCTCGTTCTTCTTCACCAGTGTCAAAGTCCGCTGATCGGCATGTCGAAGACGGCAGGCGCATCCGTGTCCGGTCACCGGATGCGGACGGATCCCGAAGCGGAGACGATTGCCGTCAAATAGCGATGGAATGACCTATTGCGGCCGCTCGCAAACCGCCGACAGCTTGTTGCCATCGGGATCGCGGACATAGGCTGCATAAAAATGGGCGTGAAACGGCCGCAAGCCCGGCGCGCCCTCGTCGGTGCCGCCATGGGCAAGTGCGGCCTCATAGAATGAGTCGACCATGGCGCGGCTTTCCGCATCGAGCGCGACCATCGACCCGTTGCCGATCGTCGCGGCATTGCGGTCATAGGGCGTGACGACCCAGAGCCGGCAGCGCGTGTCGTTTTCAGCGCCATAGCCGATCTCGACATCGTCCTGCTTGCGGCGTTTCAACCCAAGCGGCGCCAGCGCCGCGTCATAGAACAGCTGCGCCCGGCCAAGATCATTGCTGCCGATGGTCACGTAGAGAAGCATGGTTCACTCTGCCTCAACCGCGTCCCGCTCGTCCACCACATCCCGATCATCGATTTCGGTCTCGCTGTCGTAGAGCGAGCGGGCGCCGGGCTTGCGGCCCTTGAACCCTTTGGCGAGCAGGAACATCTCGACCGATTCGGCCCGCGACGCCGCCGGCTTCACATGGATGACCTGTTTGAAATTCTGCTTCAAAAGCGTCAAAAGCTCGCGCTCGGCACCGCCCTGGAAAGTCTTGGCGAGGAAATGTCCCCCCTCCGCCAAAACGTCGATGGCGAAATAGGCAGCGACTTCGCACAGATGCATGGTGCGGATATGGTCGGTCTGGCGATGGCCGGTCGTCGGTGCGGCCATGTCGGAGAGCACCAGATCCGGCGTGCCGCCGAGCGCCGTCATCAGCTTTTCCGGCGCCGTCGGGTCAAGGAAGTCCAGCTGCAGGATATGGACGCCCGCCAGCGGATCGAGCTCGAGAAAATCGATCGCAACGACCTTCGGCTCGGCGTCGGTCGAGTTGGTCACCTTGGCGGCGATCTGCGACCAGCTGCCGGGGGCAGCGCCCAGATCGATGATGCGCTTGGCGCCGGAAAGGATCTTGTGCTTCTCGTCGATCTCCAAAAGCTTGAACGCGGCGCGGGCGCGGTAGCCTTCGAGCTGCGCGCGCTGCACATAGGGATCGTTGATATGCCGCTCGATCCAGCGCCGCGACGACGCCTTCAGCTTGCCTTTTTTGACCTTCTGGCCAAGCTTGCGCCCGGTGCGGTTTCCGCCGATCGGGGGTTTGCTCATTGTGTATTTCCTTCTTGGGAACCATACGGGCCACGCACCGGCCGGCGGGCGCGGCCGCGCCGCCAGACGCCATCATCGGCCATCATGTCGGTCAAAAGCCCCTCGCGCAGGCCGCGATCGGCAACGCGCATGCGCTCCGATGGCCAGCGGCGGCGAATGGCCTCGAGAATGGCGCATCCGGCCAGAACCAGATCGGCCCGGTCCGGCCCGATGCAGGGATTGGCGGCACGCGCGGTGAAATCCCAGGACAGGAGACGCGCCTGCATGGCCGAGACCTCGTCGTCCGACAGCCACAGACCATCGACCTTGCGGCGGTCATAGCGCGGCAGGTCGAGATGGACGCCAGCCAGCGTCGTTACCGTGCCCGAGGTGCCGATCAGGTGAAAACCATTCTCGTCGCCGGGATTTTCTAGCGTGTGGATGGCCGGGCAATCGAAATTGGACAACATGCCCTGAACTTCGAGCACCATGGCTTCAAAACTTGCCGGCGAGACATCCTGGCCGCCATGCCGTTCCGACAGCGTCACGACGCCGACCGGCAGCGATGTCCAGTGGGTGATGTGATTGGCAAGCCGGCTCGACCGGTTCTCGCCGATCTTGATGACGGCGATTTCCGAGGAGCCGCCGCCGATGTCGAACAGCACCACCGATTTCGTTTCACGCCCGACCAGCGACGAGCAGCCGGAGACGGCAAGCCGGGCCTCGGTCTCGCGGTTGATGATCTCGAGTTCCAGGCCGGTCTCGGCCAGCACGCGCTCAAGGAAAGCCTCGCCGTTCTCGGCGGCGCGGGCAGCCTCGGTGGCGATCAGCCGGGTCTTGCGGATATCGCGGCTCTTCAGCTTGGCGGCGCAAACTTTCAGGGCCTCGATCGAGCGGTCCATCGCATCTGGCGACAGGCGGCCGGACGCGCCGAGCCCCTCGCCAAGCCGGACGATGCGCGAAAAGGCATCGACGACCCGGAACTGGCCGGGACGGGTCGGCTGCGCAATCAGAAGACGGCAATTGTTGGTGCCGAGATCGAGCGCCGCATAGAGCGGCGAGCCCGAATCAGACCCGTGCGCATATGCCTGGCCGCTGCCGCGCCGCTCATGACCGTGAGAGCCGGGCGATGGCCTATCGTCCGCACGGGCACCGGAGGCCGTCGCCGCAGGCTGCGGCCGGACGGCATCGGCAGCCGGTCTCGGCTTGTCGCTGACGGCCAGCGGGCGTCCCTGCAGGCTGCGGCGCTGCCGGTGCTTCTTGCTGCGTTTCTGGCTGGAATTGTCTGCGCCTGGAGCACCAGCCGCCCTTTGAACGGCGGCATCGGCAACCGTTCCGGACGCAGCAGACTGCTGTGCCTGGCCGGATTTGGAACGGCGCCTGCGTTTGCGCTTGCGCACCGGCTCTCCGGTGGCATCTGTCACTTCGGGACGCCGTGTTTCTCCGTTGCCAACGGAGGAACTGGCATTCGCAGAGGCGTTGCGCGACGGTTTACCCCGTCTGCGCTTGCCCTTGCCGGAACGGGGCGGTGACTGCCCGTCGTTGCGGCCTGCTGCCGACGCCCCGGAAACGGACGGCTGTTCGCCGCTGTCGGGGTCTCTCACGTGTCTGTCCATTGCGCCGCGCGGAACGATAGCCGCTCAAGGCGCTCTCTTGATTTTCGTTGAATGGACTTTACCAGTGCCACCCCAAATCGCCAAATTCTTTTTGCACACCGCCCGGGCCCAGCCGATCGCGCACCTTTCACGGCCACCTCTCAAGAGTTTTTGCCCGGCGCTGCGGATTTTTTGCCAAAATCTATTGCATCCCCCGATCTTTTGTTTATAAGCCCGCCTCACCGGCTGGGCACAAACATCGCTCACGCAGTTTTGGGGAATAGGTTAACGGTAGACCCACGGACTCTGACTCCGTTAGTCCTGGTTCGAATCCAGGTTCCCCAGCCAATTCTCCCTAAAAGCCCTTAATTCCTTGATTTTCCAGTCGTGCCGGATCCCGTTTTGGCATCACTGGCGACCTGATGCCCAGAACTGGTGCCCAAAGGTGATGCCCAGGCGCTTAGCGCGTCGCGGCAGATCCCTCAGGCGAAGACAGGGTATTCGTCATGGCCGTGCGCCACGAGGTCGAGAATCTGATCCGCCGCGGAAACATCTTCTACTGGCGGCCGCGCATCCCCGCCGCATTCGTTCACTGCCGTCCGGGCAGCCGTCTTTCACTCAGCCTTCATTGTTCCGACCATAGAAAGGCGCAGATCATCGGCCGGAAGCTCAATACACGGCTGGCCGAATTGAAGATGAATTCGAAGGACGTGATGACCACCAAGAAGCAGCTCCAGATCCTGTTAGAGCACGTGCGGGACCAAGAGCTCGAGAGGCTCGATGACATCAGCACGATGGCCAAGCGCAATGGCCGGGGCGGCGACGTCGTCGAGATGGAACTCGATCTCGAGGCTGGCTGGGCCTGTCAGCTCCTCGCAAAGTTCGGGACCCGCTCGGACCTCAGCCTCGAAGGCGACTGCCTCGGGCTCACCTACCTGCTCAAGAACGGCGTGCCTGCCTCGCATGTCGACGTGATCCGGGCAAACTATCTCGCCGAGCTCACGATTGCGCGCAGCGCCGGCTTCGAGGACGGCATCCGGCGGTTGATCTACCAGTTTGATATTGCCGACACCGCCGTCAATCGCGAACGGGCGATGTCGAAAATGTTCGAAGGCCGTGCCGCAGCCCTGCTTGACATCGACGATCGACACGACCTCGTCGATCGGACCTTAAGCGAATTCACAGGTGGCGGCAGAGCGAACAAGTCCGTGGTCGAGGAGAAGCCCGTCGAGGTCGAACCAGTTGCCGCTTCCTCGTTGATGCTGGTCAAGGAGAGCAAGCCGGCACCGACGGCAACCGGATTCCCGCAGCCAGAGAAAATCGCCTACCTCGACCTCTCACCGCGCGTGGCGCCGAACGCCAAAACGGCAGCGGCTGAAACTCAAGGCGCAAGCCAGAGGGTCGTAGCCGTCGCAGATTTCGAGCAAGCATGCGACAAGCTCATCGCGAACATGGGCGAAGAATGGACGACGGAAACGGGTCGAGATGCGATGGCGCTGGTTCGGATGTTCAAATCGGTGCTCATGGAACATGGCGTAGAGCATTCCGGACAGATCGAACAGTATCATATCGGGCTGCTGCGGCAGCACTTCAACGATATTCCAACCAACTGGGGCCGAAGCAGTCGGATGAGAATCATGTCAGCGCCGGAACTTCGTGCGGAAGGCGAGAAACTGCGCAAGGCGGCTGACGCAGCGGGAACCAAGGCGAAAGTTGGTCTGGCCTCCACAACAATCCGCAAGCACTTCGGAAACTTGCAGCACTTCCTGAAGCATCTGAAAGGCCACGGGTTCGAAATCGAGAATTGGACATTCGAGGGTCTACGCCCGAGAAAGCCCAAAGCCGGAGACATCCGTCACCAGCAGTACAAACCGAAGCCGCAAGACATCGCTCCGATTTTCTCAAGTCCGATCTATACGGGCTCGCAGGATCATCTGCGGGGAAAACGACGGAAACCGGGCAAGCATGTCTTCCACGATTCGCTTTATTACCTGCCGATCCTGTTCACCTATCTGGGCCCCAGACGCAAAGAGTTCGCTGGCCTCGCAGTCGACGACATTGCGAAGGACGAGGACGGGTATGTCATCATCCTTCGCACGAATGGCATTAGACGGTTGAAGACCGCACAATCAAAGCGACTGCTACCCATGCCCGACGAAATGGTTCGATTGGGCTTCCTCGAATATTATCAGGCGATCAAGGGACTTGGATACGAAGCGCTCTTCCCGGATCTTTTCTCGGATAAGACGGAGAACGATCCGGGCAATCGTTTCTACGACACCTTCATCCCCGTCATGCGCGGCGCCCTTGGGGAAAAAATGTGGGAGCGATGTGTTCCGGCGTGCAAATTTGACCCCCTTGGCGGGGTAATCGGCGTCTAATTTTGACCCCCCTCAGATTTCATCTGACCATCCGGCTTTAGCGGCGGATGGAGCGGGAGTTGAAGCGAGTGGATACGATTGCGCGTGTTCGACGGGCCTTCCATGTGCAGGGCTGGTCGGTGAAGAAGATCGTCCGGGAACTGCATGTGTCGCGC
>NZ_JAOYTH010000012.1 GCF_025847205.1 Pararhizobium sp. YC-54
TCCCACTGATCATCCCTGAGAACCTCACCGTCCATCGCCAACCTCCAAAAGTCAGCGTTGAATCTGATTTGCTCCTCAAACGGAATCCTTAATCGTTAATTCGTCACTACAGCCTAGAATATGGAATGATTTTCTCATTCTTGAACGGCTTCAAAAAGTTTGCAACAGAACCTGATTGTTCGAACCTATTAAACTTCAGTGTGGCTGCGCCAAAGAACGTAAAGGCTGACACAGAGGATAACCCACCGAAAAATCTGCGACAACGCGTTCCGATGAGTGGCCAACCGAGTAGCAGCTACTGTCCCAACTATCCCTCCGCCGATCCCGCCTGCGATAAAGTATCCGGCGGTTAGCCAGTCTACGAAGCCGGAAAAAGCGTAGTTTATTGCGGTCGTTAGGCCGAAGGTGCCGACCGCAAGCAAAGAAGTGCCGATCGCATTGATAAGCGGCATGCCCGTGGCCAGAAGTAACCCCGGCACGATGAGAAACCCGCCGCCAATTCCGAAAAATCCGGAACAAAGCCCGGTAAGGAGGGCAACCAGGCTCGATTTCCAGTGTGTTCCGATGGTCAGTGACTGAGCAGTCATATATGTTTGGCTCTGCTTCTGTCGCATAACGAAGCTGACGAACATCATCAGCAAACCGAACGCGAAAAGGAGCTTCTGCCCGTCTATGACCTTCCCCAGGCTTGAGCCGAGATATGCCCCGAGCGACCCTGCGGTTGCGAAGATAAAGGCGCATCGCCACCAGACATGCCCCCTGATGGCGTGGCCTACGAGATTGAGATAGGCGTTTGCAGAAACAGCGAGCGCGCCGGTCCCGATCGCCGTATGCACATCGCGAACACCGACGACGTAGATCAGCAAGGGCGTAGCAAGAATAGACCCGCCGCCGCCGATCAGTCCAAGCGCGCATCCGATCAGCGATCCCGAGGCGACGGCAGCTAAGATCTGCGGGAAAGAGCCATCCACTTTCTACGAGCCCCAGGCCGAACCCGGCAGCGCGTCCAATGGGATTTTCAGATAGCGCTGTCCATTTGCCTCGGCTTCCGGCAGTTCTCCCCCACGGATGTTGACCTGCAACGCGTGGAGAATGAGTTTCGGCATCGGCAACGTCCGATCACGGTTTTCGCGAAGCTTTATGAAATCCTCCCTCGATCGGCCTGCGACGTGCGGGTTGTGAGCTTTTTGTTCTGCTACCGAACTCTCCCACAAAGCCTGACGCCCTCCCGGCATGTAGTCATGCCCGGTGAACAGGCGGGTGTCGTCGGGAAGGTTCAGAATGTCCTGGATGGACTGCCAGAGATCGGAAGCACTTCCGCCAGGGAAATCCGCACGGGCCGAGCCGCTGTCCGGCATGAAGAGCGTGTCGTGGATGAAGGCGGCATCCCCGACCAGATAGGTGATCGACGCGAGGGTGTGGCCCGGCGAATGCATCACGCGGACGTCCAATTCGCCGATCTTGAAGGTTTCGCCATCGCGAAATAGCCGGTCCCACTGCGATCCGTCGCAGGCGAGGTCGGGCAGATTGTAGAATCGCTTCCAGATCTGCTGCACGTCTCGAACATGCTCCCCAATCGCCGTCAGAACAGCTGTCCGGGATTTCAGATAACGAGCAGCCGAAAAGTGATCCGCATGCGGATGCGTGTCGAGGATCCATTCCAGAACCAGGTGGTGAGTTTTTATGTAGTCAAGGATGAGGTCCGCGTTCGTTGTTGCGGTCGATCCGGACTTTTCGTCGTAGTCAAGCACCGGATCGATAATGGCGCATTTGCGTGTCACAGGGCATGCGACGACATACTGGATACTGCCGGTGCGCGCGTCATGGAATCCGGCAATGGTAGGCTTATGCATAGGTTAAGTCTTTCCCGGCTGCGGTGCGCGGAAAGAAGATCGCCCGGCTTGGATCAACGTCGTATTCAGATTCAAAGCTTGTTGCATCGGCGGCAATCTGGGCCACCGAATCCAGAATGAACTGGACCTTCTCGTCCGGCAGCAGGACGCTGAAGTTCAGCCGGATGAAGCCGGGCTTCTTGATCTCATCGCCAGAGAGAATGGCCTGCCTGATTTCCTCGGACTGCTCGTCGTCGATCGAGAGCAGCCTGTGGACATAGGGGCCAGCGCAGGCGCAGCCGCCGCGAGCCTGGATCCCGAACCGGTCGCTCAGCATGCGGGTGATCAACTGCTGATGAACATAGCCGCCCCTGCCGTTTTTCACCCGGAAGGAAAAGATAGGCAGTCGATCAGGATCCGACAGGCCGAGAATTTCCATCTGCGGCACGTCTTTCCAGGCGACGAAAGCACGCCGTGCGAGATCGTGATTGCGTTGCTCCATCCAGTCGCTCCCGATCGCATCCTTGACGATGAACGCCATCGCAGCCCTGATGTCGCCGACCACATTGGGGGTGCCTGCTTCCTCGCGGGACTCAAGGCTGTCGCTGTAATCGTGCGTCTGCGGCGACACGAATTTCACCGTGCCGCCACCTGGCCACGACGGCTTGTTCGTGGAAAGCCCATCGCGACGAAGGATGAGAATCCCGGAGGCACCTGGTCCACCGATGAACTTGTGAGGAGAAACAACGATCGCGTCGATTTCGGCGCCCGGTGCTGGTGACATGGACATGGGCACGTAGGGGCCAGCACCTGCATAGTCCCAGATCATCTTGGCGCCTGCGCCCTTGACCATCGCGGTAATGGTCGCAACATCGCTCGTGATCCCGGTAATGTTCGACGCCGCGGAAAGCGTGCATATCGTCAGCTCCGGCGACCCGTCCCGGAGAGCGCGTTCAAGACGTGTGAGGTCAGGCCCACCGGACGCGTGTTCCGGGATCTCGACAATCTCGGCACCGCTTTCCCGCCAGGGAAGGATGTTGGAGTGGTGTTCGTAAGGACCGATGATGACCCGAACGGGCTTGCCCGCAGCGACGGTGTCAGTCACCCCGTAAAGCTTTACCAGACGATTGATGCCGGACGTTGCCCCGGACCCGGTGAAGATGACGGCGTGCTTTTCGGTGGCGCCGCAGAAACCGCCAATCAGCGCGCGTGCTTCACGCCTCATCCGGGTCATGAAACCTCCGCAGTAGGAAGCTTCGGTATGGCTGTTCGCGTAGTAGGGCAAGACCTCCTCGAGGACGAAACGCTCCACCTGGTGGAGCGCTCGCCCGGAAGCGACGTAGTCTGCGTAGACCAGGTCTTTTCTTCCATATGGCCCGTCAATCTTCGCGTTCGAGCCGACAAGTCCGTCGCGAAGCTGCGTGATCGTTTCGGCGTTGTTGAGAGTTTCGCGAAACGTCGAAAGCGGCGTCGCAATCATTTTCACCGGCGGGCGAGCTGCATCCACGGTCAATCTCCTTACGTCGGATATTGACACAGATCATACCCTCCTTCAGGGTCAAAAATATTCACCTATTTTCTGCGAATTTGCGAACGGGTCATATCAAATGAACGATGAATTGAAGAAAATCGATGATTTTGATATGAAGATTTTGACTGCCATGCAGGTCGACGCGAATCTTTCCCAACGCGACCTGGCCGACAAGGTTGGAATGTCTCAGAACGCGTGCTGGCGGCGCCTGCAGCGCCTCCATTCGCTCGGGTTGATCCGTGGAGCACATAGCGAGATCGATCTGCGCGCGTTGGGGCTCGATCTCACCGTCTTCGTGATGATCCGTACCCGTCACCACTCCAAGGAATGGAGTGAAGCATTCCGCGACCGGGTGGAGAAACTCCCCGAAGTGATCGATTTCTACCGGATCGGAGGGGAGTGGGACTACCTCATCAAGGTCGTCACGCGGGGCATGTCGGGATATGACGCTTTCTATCAAAAGCTGATCACGGACTTCGACCTTGCGACAGTGACCGGTTTCTTTTCGATGGAAGCGATCATCAACAATCGTCCGGTGGATCTGGGCAAACTGCGATAAACGCAAACGCACATAAAAATATCCAACCGAGTCTCGCGTTAGAATCCGCGCGACCTGACGAGGCAACTCATCAGCCAGCTCTGGACGGCAAAAAAACCAACCGGACCTAAGTTCGGTTGGTCTCTGACAATGCCGGGCAGTAACTAGGTCCGAACTCTAAGCGCGCTTTCCATTTTGTCGGCGACGGTCGTGACGATATAGGCGATCACCATATAGATCACGACGGCGACAAGGAAGGCTTCAAGGTAGTAGAAGTTCAGTGCAGCGGTAAGCTGCGACTGCGCGAAGATGTCGACCACCTCGATCGCGAACCCTAGAGAAAGAGCCTTCATGATGACCATGATCGAGTTGGCAAGGTCGGGGATGGCTGAAACGACTGTCTGCGGAAACAGCACACGTCGAAACAGTTGGCTGCTCTTGTAGCCAAGCGACAGGGCTGCATCGGCCTGACCCTTGTCGAAGGAGTTCAGAGCACCTTTTACGACCTCCGCTTGGAAAGCCGCGAGGCATGCAGTCAACGCGACGACGAGAATGGCCCAGTTCGGTGTGGCGTGAGCGTTGATCTCCATCCCAAACGCCGATGCGACGAACTGAAGGGCCGGGGGGAGCCCAAAATAACCGAGAAAGATCACGATCACCATCGGCACGCCTTTGAAGACGACCTTGTATGCTACGACAAACTCTCGCAGCACAGGTATCTGCTTATGTTCGACGAGAGCAAACAGGCTGCCGATTATCGTCGAACAGACGAAGGTGACCAGCGCCATTGCGAGAGTTACGGGGATGGCGCCCGAGATTTCCCAAAGGTCTGGGAGCAGTACATCGATATCAAACATTTCTTGATCACTCCTTCAGTCAGACGCTTGGCATCAGTGCGGCTCTCACCGGCGCTTCTTTTGTTGCGTACATCGGTGAACGAACCTCGAATGCGCGGATGATGAGCCAGGCGATCAGGCAAAGTATCGAGTAGATGACCGCCAGAACGAGATAGGTCGGGAACTGATACTGGTTGTAGTCCCGCTCCATGATCAGATGTGCGGTTGCCATCACATCGGCCGCGCCAATGTACATGACCAAAGCGACGTTATGGATCAGATAGATGATGGAGTTTCCGTAGCCAGGCAGCGCGATGTGCACTGCCTGTGGTCCGACGATGCGGGTGATCTTCTGCCGGAAGGTGTAGCCCAGGCTGTCGGCGGCGTCGTGCTGACCACGATCGACCGCAAGATACGCTGGACGCATGACTTCCGACAGGTATCCTCCGTGATAGAAACTTAATCCCACCATCGCTGCAATGGTAGCGGTGAGGAAGTCGTCGCCTCCGATCAGGATCACCAGCAGTGGGAGACCATAAAAGGAGACGAACAACTGAAGTACGACGGGGACGCTCCGGGCGTAGGATACGTAGAGGTCGGCCAGTTGGCTGATTACCGGTACCCTCCGAACCCGAAATGTCGTCGTTATAAGCGCTAGGCCGAAGCCGGCGACGATTGCAACAAAAGTAATCGCGAGCGTCAGCGGCAACGCCGAGAGCAACTCGGGAATCATCGAATAGAGATCCACTTTGTAATACTCCGTCTTGTAGTTTCAGCCTCGACCGTTGACGATACAGCGACTGGTTTTCGTTGCGCTTCCGTTATTTCATGTACTTGGCGATGTCCTCGCCGAACCACTTCTGCGAGAGCTTGTCGAGCGTGCCGTCGGCCTTGAGTTCCTTCAGCGCCTTGTCGATTCCGGCAACCAGTGCCTGGTTCTCCTCGTTCTTGTGGATCAGGATGTACGTGTTGTTGATGGAGACAGGTTCCGATGCCTGAATGTCCAGCTTCTGGTTTTCGATCACCGTCTGCTCACCAAGGTTCGAGGGAAGGATCAAGGCGTCGAACTTCTTGGTCTGGACCTCGTTCAATCGGTTCGGGTAGGGAATACCCGCGCTCGACGCAGCGATCTCGATGTCGTAATCAGGGTTATCCTTCTTCCACTGAGTGACGAACTTGAAGACGCCGCCGCCGGCGGTGACGGGCACGATCCGCTTGCCGACCAGGTCCTTCATTTCCTTGATGCTGCTGTCCGTACGGCTATAGATCTTCATCATGCTGGCACCGATCGGGCTGTCGGGGATGAGGAACTGTTTTGCTCGTGCCTCAGACTTGTAATAGCCGCCAGTCACCATGTCGTACTTGCCCGTGACCAGACCGGTCTCTTGGGCAATATCCGCGGCACCTTCCATCTCGAACTTGTACTGCGGCAGCTTTGCGTTGACGGCTTTCAGAACCTCGGGTTCATATCCTTCCGGCTCGACGCCGATAGCACCCCAGGAGAGTGGCTTGGATTCAGCCGCCGTTGCGATCTTGATCGTGCGGACAGCGGTCTGGGCGTGGCTGGCCCCAGCTGTCGCAAGGGCAATGGCAACGCCGCCGACTGCAGCGAGACTGAAACGACGGAATGTTGATGTGATAGAAGACATGTTCAAGTTCCCTTTGTTATTGGAGTGTATGCTCGGAGCTGAGGAATTGAGCGAGGCGCGGGTTGGAAGGCGCATCGAAGATTTCTGACGGGCTGCCGTCGGCAGCAACAACGCCGCGGTCCATAAAGACGATGCGGTTCGAGATGTTCTTTGCGAACTGCATCTCGTGGGTCACGAGCAGCGATGTGATACCCGATGAGGTGACGTCCTTGATGACCTTGAGGACTTCGCCGACGAGCTCTGGGTCCAACGATGAGGTTGGCTCGTCGAAGAGCATCACGTCCGGTCGAACTGCCAGCGCGCGCGCGATTCCGGTTCGCTGTAGCTGGCCGCCGGAAAGCTGTGACGGATAGTGGTCTTGCTTCGTGGACAGACCAACACGCTCAAGCTCCCGCGCGGCGATCTCGCGCGCCTCTTCCTTCGATTTCCGCTGCACGACGACAAGCGGATCCATCACGTTTTGGATGACCGTCATGTTCTTGAAAACGTTGAACTGTTGGAACACCATGGCTGTTCGCAGCCGGATCGCCTGGATCGCCGCCTTGTCGGCGCGTTGATAATCCATCCGTATGCCGTCGAATGTAATGGTGCCGGATGCTGGCTTGGCAAGGTAATTGATGCACTTCAGCAGTGTAGTTTTGCCCGTTCCGCTGGGCCCGATAATCGACACCACATCGCCGCGTTTGACAGAGAGATTTACGCCGTTCAGGATCTTTGAGTTCCCGTAGGACAGCTTCAGATCGTGGATATCAAGCATTGCTGGCTGTTGTCCTTTCGGGTGTGAGGAACCATTTCATGCGCATTTCAGACCCCTTTTATTTTTATGAGACCCACTGAAGCAGGCTCTTACTGAAGGCACCCGATGGGATGCTTAGGCATGCGAAGCTATTTCCCGCTATCGGCGTGTCCGAGAACGTGCATCAGCCGGTTCGCCCAGCCGAAGATAGAGATGGCGTGGATCAGATCGATGATCTCGACATCGTCCATTCCTACCGATCGCAACGAGGCGATATCGTCTTCCGTTGCTTGGGAGGGCGTCCCCGACAACCGACGGGCAAAACGGTAGATCGCCGTATCGCGCGCACCGAGCGTGTCGGGGCGGTCGCAGTAGAGCGCTGTGACCAAGTCGTTGCTTTTTGTCAGCTCCGCGTGCCGTCGGGCATGAGTGACTGCACAGAAAGTGCAACCATTGACGAGCGAAGCGCCAAGCGCGCCCAACTCACGATCAGGTCGGGCGAGACCGCCGTCGACATACATGATCGCGTTAAACAAAACTGTGCGGGCAACGTAGCTCTCGGGATCATGCACGAGCGTGCGCACGTATTCCGAAACTTTCTTGGCGGACGGGGTTACCTTCATCGCGTCGAGCTGTTCTGACGTAGCCTCGGAAAGCTCTACCGGCGCGATGTAGGGATGCCAGGTTAATGGCTTTAGGCGGATGGAGGAAATCATGCTGACCTCATCAATCGCAGGCCAGTCGCCACGCGCGTTTGGAAGTTGACGAACGCGATCAGTTCGGAGAGCGCGACAATCTGCGGATTATTCAGGCCCGCCTCCGTCAACCTGGAGATGTCACTTGCTGCTGCTTTGCTCGGTGTCAACGTGACCATATCGACATGGCGGGCAATGGCTGCCAACGGTTCGTCCAGATCGGTTGCTCCTTGGGCTAGAGCCAGCAACTGTACCGCCGGTTCAAGCGCGGAAAGTTGCGTGCCATAGTCTGCGATCAAGATTTGGTCGCCATTCAGCGCAGCGATCCGCTGGGCCAACGCAATGCGCAAAGCGGCTTCGAGCCCCAGGCCCGCCGCCGGCGTCAGGACCGAGAGGCGGCACATTTCTGCCCCCTCTACAAACTCCGGCCGGAACCGCCGTGCTTTAAAAACAACGTCATCCGGGGAAAGACCCGCAATCTTGTCCATGGCGTCAATCACAACGCGGCCTCCTTCTGTAGCAAGGGTGTTGAATCGACCCACTCGTCGCCATGGAGTTCGGGGGTGTCATAAGTGACGAGGTTGGCAAAGTGCTCTTCAACATCCTCGGCAAAAAGCGATGCGGCGATACCGCGAACCAACCGGTCCGCACCCGCGCTGACTGCGGGGATGTCGCCGGAGACCTTACCATGGGTCAGCATGGCGGCATCGTTGAAGCAATGAATATGTGCCAGCATCGGGCAGGAACCGGCCACCCGTTCCCGAAATTCGAAGGCAGGGCCAAGATCCGGCGCTTCCGACATGCCGCCACGAGGCGGCCCCATGTCAAGCTTGTACCGGCCATCCGACCAGCTACGGATATGCGGGGCGAGCGACGCGAATTCCGGCCGACCATCGAAGTCGTTCGAAAAGCCGGTTGCCGCAATCAGGAAGTCATAGTGCATTGGTCCCTGCGTGGTTTCTAGCAACAGGCCGCCTGCATTTTCTTTGACCGCGACGATGCCGCAGTCGAGAAAGAACCGTGCATTCTCGTGGCGGGATACGCGCAGCGTCGATGATCGCGGAGGCGGCGTTTGAGTAGAGGCGGTGTAGTCGACGAACTTCCACTTCCAGGCATCCGGCAGTTGGTGCATACCATGCACAACGCCCTGGCTGCCGATGCCGGTCATCTTGTTGATGCGCGGCATTTCCTTTCGGCGGATCAACGTGTCTACAGAGCCGGCGCCGGCTTCGAGGGCAGTTGCGGCATTATCCATGGAGGATGCCCCAGCACCGAGGACCGCGACACGCTTGCCTTTCAGCGCAGCGAAATCAATGTCATCGGCAGAATGCGCCCAATAGGATCGGTCGATGTCTTTCAGGAAGTCCGGCACGGCGAAACCGCCAAGCCCGGACCGGCCGGTCGCGAGAACAAGACGGCGTGTCAGAACCCGGCCCTTTTCTGCACCATCGATATCGATCGCTATGAGATCCCCGACGGACGTTATGCCGGTCATCCGCACGCCGTTGCGTACCGGCAGATCGAGTACCTTGCGGTACCAAACCAGATAATCCATCCATTGCCCCTTGGGGATCTTGTCGAGCGCCTGCCAGGCGTCTACGCCCCATTGCGCCGTGAACCAGGCGCGAAACGTCAGTTGCGGCAGTCCCAGGGCCGGACCATGCAGGCTCTTGGGGGACCGAAGGGTCTGCATCCTCGCAAACGTGACCCATGGCCCTTCAAGTCCCGCCGGCGCCGCGTCATAGGCTACGACATTGGTGATCCCTGTCAGGACTAGCTTTGCCGTGGCCGCCAGCCCGCACATGCCAGCGCCTATAACGACAACGTCGCGGACCTCCGCACCGCCATGCGAATGAGTAGGAACCCACGGGTTGGCAGGCAGCTCGAGGAAGTCGAAATCCTGCGCAAGCTGAGCTTCCAGCGCGGCAAGACCTGCCGACATTGGCGGAGTGGGCACGGGGATATGCTTCATAATTCAGTTCCGTGATTTGTGTCCGAGACAGGACCAGTCACCAAGTGCCCGGCCAACGCCGGATCGAGCTTCTTGAAGCCAGCGACCGACCGCTCCGCCACCGCTTCAACGGCATCCATTAATGCCTGCGCTATCGGACGCAGGGGGCGCTTCTCGGCAGCAAGAACACCCCAGTAGAACGGGACGGTCACGTCAATGGGCCGAACGATCACACCGGGCAGACTTAATCCGTATGCTGTGACGGGATCGATGATCGCCGCGACGCCTGTCTGGCGTACGATCTGCAAGGCGCCGTAAGAGATGTTCGTCCGTATTACCGGGCCAATCTCAATGCCGCGAGCAGCCAATGCTCTGGCAATGTGCAACTGAAAGCGCAGCGGATTGAGCATAGTCGCGAGGCGACGGCCAGCGAAAGCTGAGAGTGGCACCACATCGAGTTCAGCCAGTGGATCGTCCTCGCGCAGAGCAACAACGTCCGGCGCCGAATAGAGCCGCAAAACATCTAGACCGGGCGTATCAAGCGGAAGACTGGAAAAGCCGATCTCGGCGCGCCCGGAACGGACCTCCTGGGCTACTATCGAGGGAAGAAACTGTCCCAGATGCGTTTCGTGAGGCAGTTCCACATTGGTGAGCTCTGCCATCGCCGTCGGGATCAAACCAGTCCCAATCGCAGAGGTCGTGACGATCTGCAAAATCCGGCCCTTACCAGCAGCTATTGTCTTTGCACGCGCAGCTAGCTCCGTAAACGACATCAGCAGGCGCCGGGCCTCTTCCTCGAACGCGACCCCCTCTTCCGAGAGTTGAACTCTTCGACCGATCCGATGAAGCAGCTGAAAGCCAAGCTCCGTCTCAAGGTCTTGAATAGTGCGTGTTACCGAAGGCTGGGACCGCCCGAGTAAATCTGCCGCCTTTGTAATGCTGCCGCTTGCCGCGACGGCGAGGAATGTCTGAAGATCTCGGGTTTCCATTTCTTCCTACATGCGATTTTTGTATGAGAATGATCATCTCATCCATCTTTGATATATGTCAAGAACGATGATTAATCTCTGTGCGGTTTTCTTTCGGGTTATCCTATGGGCAAAATCAGCATCAACGGCACTGCTGGCCGCAGCCGGAATGTCACCCGATTGCGAGCATCATTTGGTCCAGCATCTCTCGGTCATGATGATCGGCGTCATCGTCGCCAAGCGTGAAGTGTGGGGAAACGGGGAGGTTTTATGCTGTATAGGAGCAATCACTCCAGTCGTCGCCGGAACAGCCAACCGGCGGCGCTCAGCGTGACCATGGCGATCAGGCAAAGGGGGATAGTCTGGTTTACGACCTCGGTGAGGCTGATGTCCTTCAGAAAAACGCCTTTCACGATGATCAGGAAATAGCGTAGCGGATTGACCAGTGTCACCGGCTGCAGCCATTCCGGCATGTTTTCGATCGGTGTTGCAAAGCCGGAGAGCAGCATAGCCGGCACCATAAACAGGAAGGCCCCGAGGATGGCCTGCTGCTGCGTCATCGACAGGGCCGAGATGAACAGCCCGATGCCGACGACTGAGGCGAGATAGAAGATCGAGCTGCCATAGAGCAGGAACAGCGATCCCCGCAGCGGCAGGCCGAAGATGAAGATTGCCGCCAGGATATAGGCGGTGATGTGGAAGAGGCCGATCATCATCGGCGGCACGAGTTTGCCGATCAGTATTTCATGGACGCGGAGCGGCGAAACCATCAACTGGTCGAAAGTGCCGAGTTCGCGCTCGCGCGCAATCGACAGAGCCGTGACGATCAACCCGATCAGAAGCGCAATGCTGGCAATCAGGTTCGGCACCATGAACCATTGATAAATGAGGTTCGGATTGAACCAGTTGCGCGGGATTGTCGATACCGTGCGCGCGGCGGCGCGTTTGCCCGCCGGCGTTTCGGCGGCAAGGCCGCCGGCGATCTGGGTCAGGTAACCGGAAACGATCTGCGAGGCATTCGAGCGGCGGCCGTCGAGGATGAGCTGCAAGTCAACCGCCGCTCCCGCCTCGATACGACGTGAAAAATCCGCGCTGATCTCGACCGCGGCGATGATGGCCTGATTGTCGATCGCCTGGCGAACCTGTTGCGGATTGGCGGCGATTTCGATCCGGCGGAAGGTCGGCGATCCCTCGATCCGCTCGACCAATTCCTGACCCCAATGGCCGCTATCGCGATTGAGGATCATCACATCGACATTGCGAACCTCAAGCGTTGCCGCATAGGAAAAGATGAGGAGCTGCAGGATCGGCGGACCGATCAGGATGGCGCGGCCTTTCGGATCGCGCAGCACCGCCAGCAGTTCCTTGACGATCAGGGCCCGAAGCCGCGTCCACCACATCAGCCGATCCTCTTGCGCGTGCTGCGGGCGGCAAGCACGAAGAAAACGGCGCCGATCAGGAGCATGACAGCCATCGAATGCAGAAACATCGGCCAGATGTCCCCCGCGAGGAAGACAGTCTGCAGGCTGGGGATCAGGTAGCGAGCGGGCACGACATAAGTAATCCACTGGATAACGGTCGGCATCGAATTGATCTCGAACAGGAAGCCGGAAAGCAGAAAGGCCGGAAGGAAGGCAGAGATCAGCGCCAGCTGCGAAGCGAGAAACTGGTTCTTCGTGGCAGCCGAGATGAGCAGCCCCTGCCCGAGCGCCGGGATGAGGAAGGTGGCCGAGAGCGCATAGAGCGCCAGGATCGAACCGCGAAACGGCACGCCGAACAGGAAGACGGCGAACAGCACGCACAGCGTCATCGCCGCCAAACCGAGCACAAAATAGGGAAAGATCTTGCCGATAAGCAGTTCGGTGGCTGTCACCGGCGTGGCCATCATCGCTTCCATCGTGCCGCGCTCCCATTCGCGGGCGACGACCAGCGATGTCAGCAGCGTGCCGACCAGCGTCATGACGATGGCAATTGATCCGGGCACGAGGAAATAGCGGCTGGCGAGTTCAGGATTGAACCAGAAACGCTGCTCGACGGTGATCCCGGACGGTTCTTCAGCCGACAGCGTCTGGCGCTGACGCTCCCAGTTGGCGACCGTGCCCTGCGCATAGTTCTGCACGAAATTCGCCGTGTTGGGCTCGGAGCCATCGACGATGACCTGAATCTGCGGCTGTCTTCCGGCGGCATAGTCGGTGGTGAAACTGGCCGGGATGATCAAAATGCCGCGAATGCGGCCGTTGACGAGGTCTTCTTCAAAAACCCGGCGATCCTGGTTCGTGGTGACCGAAAAATAGCGCGACGCCTGGAAACTTGCGGCCAGGGCCTGCGTCAGCGGCGTCGTTTCCTCCATGACCAGCCCGACGCGCGTGCGCGTGACATCAAGCGAGACACCGTAGCCAAACAGGAATAGCAGGATGAGCGGCAGCACGAAGGCGATCAGCGTCGTACTCGGGTCGCGCACGGCCTGATAGCTCTCCTTGCGTACAAGCGCTGCGAAGCGGCGGATCCGGGCGGATGTCGGGGAGGCGCTCATGGCGCTTCCTTCGTGCCGGCTTCCGATCGCTCGACCAGCGCGATGAAGGCATCTTCCATGGTCGGATCCGGCTGATCCTTGGTGACAACACTTGCTTTCAGCTCATCCGGTGAGCCGAGCGCGATCGAGCGTCCGCGATAGATCAGCGAGATCCGGTCGCAATATTCGGCCTCCTCCATGAAATGAGTGGTCACGAGAACCGTCACACCTTTCTCGACCAGCGCATTGATATGCGTCCAGAATTCGCGCCGCGTGATCGGATCGACGCCGGAGGTGGGCTCATCGAGAAACAATGCCTGCGGCTCGTGCATGACGGCGCAGGCAAGTGCCAGGCGCTGTTTCAGTCCGAGCGGCAGGTCCTTCGACGATTGGCCTGCATGCCGGCCGAAATCGAAGATCTCGCTCACCAGAGCAACGCGTTCGCGTTTGCGCTGGCCGGACAGACCGTAGACACCGGCAAAGAAATCGAGATTCTGGCCGATACTAAGATCGCCGTAGAGCGAGAATTTCTGCGCCATATAACCGAGCTGGTTGCGGGCGGAGGCGGTATCGCGGCGCAGATCGAAACCGGCAACGCGGCCTTCCCCGGAGGTTGGCTTCAGCAAGCCGCAGAGCATCTTGAATGTCGTGGACTTGCCGGCGCCGTTGGGGCCGAGCAGTCCGAAGATTTCGCCACGGCGGATATCGAAAGTGATGTCGTCGGCGGCAGTGAAGTCGCCGAATGTCTTGGTCAGCCCCTTGGCCTCGATCACCGGCCGGTTATCCTTGGCGGTGAGGATTTGCTGGGCCTCGGCCAGTCTCGAACGCCCGCCTGGACCGCCGCCAAGCATGTCGACGAAGGCATCCTCGAAACGTGGTGGAGCAGGCGAAGCCGCTGCTCCATAACCGGCCGACAAGACCTGTGGCATTGCGTCATTCCCGGTCACAACCCGGATGGCCTCGCCCTGGATGACACCATCGATGATACCCTCCTTGTCGAGAAGTTTGGCGAGTATCTGCCGCTTGCGGCCGGAAAGACCCGACACCTTGAAAACCCGGCCTTCGACGCGCGCGGTCATCTCCGCGGGCTTGCCGGAAAAGAGAAGTTTGCCCTGGTTGAGCAGAAGCACCGCGTCGCAGGCTTCCGCCTCGTCCAGATAGGCGGTCGACCAGACGACGCCGATGCCTTCCCTGGTCAGGTTCTCGACCATCTTCCAAAGTTCGCGGCGAGAGATCGGATCAACGCCGACGCCGGGTTCGTCAAGCAGCAACAGACGCGGCTTTTTGAGGAGTGCACAGGCAAGGCCGAGCTTCTGCTTCATGCCGCCGGACAGTTTTCCGGCCAATCGATCCGTGAAGCGCTTGAGGTCGGTGAAAGTCAAAAGCTCGTCGAAGGTTGCCGCGCGCTCATCCTTCGGCAGGCCACGCAGATCGGCGTAGAGATTGAGGTTTTCCTGGACCGACAGGTCCTCATAGAGGCCGAACCGTTGCGGCATGTAGCCGATGGCGGTCTGGATCGCGGCGGGGCTTTTGGCGGTGGCGAAACCAAGCACATCGACGGTGCCGCTGTCCGGCAGCATCAGGCCGGTCATGAGCCGGATCAGGGTCGTCTTGCCGGCCCCATCCGGACCGACGATCCCGGTGATCTCGCCCCCAAGGATAGCCCCGGAAACAGCATCGAGCGCGGGCACTCCGCCGCCGAAGCGTTTTGTCACGCCCGACAGGCGAACCAGTTCGGCCTTGTCGGAGGGATGGGTCAATGTCGTCTTGCCCCGGTTTCGGCAAAACGCACGGTGACCGGCATGCCCTGGCGCAGGTCAGCGCCCGGCTTGTCGATGACGATGCGCAGCCGGTAGACGAGGTCGGTACGAAGCTCCGGCGTTTCCACGGTCTTCGGGGTAAATTCCGCGACCGGAGAGATGAAGCCGATCGTGCCGTCATAGGCGTCGTCCGGTCTTGTATCGGAACTGACCTTGACCTTCATGCCGGGATGGATGCGGCCGAGATCGGGCTCGGAGACATAGGTCCGCACCCAGACCGGCTCGGTCAGGGACAGGACAAAGACAATATCGGCCGGCGCGACAATGGCTCCGGTCTCGCGCACCCGCGACAGGATGATGCCGTCGTTGGGCGCGCGAAGCTCAGTATCTTCTAGCGAGGTTCGGGCGGATTCAAGCGTCGCCTGTGCGGCCTGCAACTGGGCTTCGGCAGCGGCGATATCTTCGAGGCGGCTACCTTCCTCGATCAGTTTCAGCGCTTCGCGGGCGGCTTCAGCGCGGGCAGCGGCCATTGCCTTGACGGCGACAGCCTGATCGTACGCGGCCTGCGAAATCGTGCCGCGTGGCCGAAGCTGTTGGGCACGCTCGAGTTCAAGCCCGGCATTCTGGAGATCCGCCAGGCTCGCATTGTAGGACGCGCGCGTCTGGGCAATCTCCGTCGGGCGGGGACCTGCTTTCAGTTTATCGAGCGTGGCACGCCGGGCTGCGACATTGGCATCGGCCGAGCGGACGGCATAATCATATGGCCGGGCATCGAGCTTGGCCAGGACGGCGCCGCTCTTGATGATATCGCCTTCATCGGCGGACACATCCGACAGGCGACCGTTGACACGAAAGCCGAGCGAGACCTGGCGGATATCGACATTGCCATAGAGCACGAAGGCCTTCTTCGCCGCTGTCTGCCAGCCGAGTTTTTCCGGCAGCCCGAACCACCAGGCGGCTCCGCCCGTTGCAACAAGCAGCAGGATGAGAACAACGATCTTTTTCATGCCGAGGCTCCTTTGGCGGGCGCCAGGACGTTCACGAGTTCGGCGGCAAGCTTGCGCAAGGTCGCAACCTCGTCCGGGCCGACGTTTTTCCACTCCATCTGGGCAAGGACAGCAGCATGAGCCACGCGAAAGACGAGGATGCTGCCGACAAAGGACAACGTTCGCAACCGCACGTGTTCGGATGCCGGGTCCTCATCGAGGATTGTGGCGACCAGTCGGCGGGCCATCTCGATCATCGGTCGCATGATGCCATCGTAGACCCGGCCGAAGGCTTCTGTCGGTTCCATCTGTTCGCGGATAATAAAGCGTGCCCAGGGTTCGGATTTCTTGCTGACGAAGAGTGTGATCATCGTCTGGGC
Source organism: Pararhizobium sp. YC-54 (assembly GCF_025847205.1). Lineage (GTDB taxonomy): Bacteria > Pseudomonadota > Alphaproteobacteria > Rhizobiales > Rhizobiaceae > Pararhizobium. Next base: position 16,375 of record NZ_JAOYTH010000012.1, read on the forward strand.
AATATCAGTCAGGAAGGCCCGGGCTTCGGCCGGGTCCATGGCTTTGCCGGATGTCTCAAGCTCGGCGATACGGGCTTCGGTCTTTCGGCGCATGTCCCCGACATGGTCGCCGATCATCTCCGTCAGATATTCGGCAGTGGCAATATAGAGGCCTTCCTTGCCGGAAAAGTAGTAGGGAATAGCCTGCAGGTTCACGCCCGCCGCATCGGCAAGCTGCCGGGTCGAAGCACCATCGAAGCCAAGCCGGCCGAACACGTCAAGCGATGCTGCGAGCAGCTTCTCCTTTCGGGACGTGTCAGGGCCCGAGGTGGATACCAATGTGGTGTTTCTGATTTCTATCATGGCGGAAGTATAAGCCAGCAGGAAAATTAAATCAATCGAATGACTTTTATGGCAAGGCTGCTTCCTGTCTGGACCCCAGGGATGCTGAGTCTGAAGCAACGGAGACAGCCAAGGATCTTCGCGCCATCTAGCGCGCCAGCGATTGGCGATAGACGATGGCGATGTTCACATTCCCTCGGGAAGATCGCAGCCGTCCTGGAATGCAAAATCGCTGAATTGCTAAGAGAACCGGAAGAGGGCGAGGCCGCGCCGGAGAACCTTCGCCGGGGACGTCGCGGCGACGCCTGATACAGTACGAGGCAGTCTCGAGATGGTCCGGCAATTGACCAACCGACGGCTCGCGATGTCAGAGCGCGGACGCTTCATGCTGCGTTGGAAACCTAACTGATCGACGATGAAGTTGCCGAACCTGCTCCTTCCGACTACCACAAGCACGCACTGATCACGGGACGGAACGAGAGCCGCTTCCCCAGCAGTCGATCCCGCGCCTCCAGGGCCTATCCGTGGACCATATGACTGCTTCTGAAGGAAACACCGGCGAACGCGAGCTGTTTTTCCGGCCTTGCATTCATTCCCCGTGCGTGCCGTCGTAGCCGCTGGTTGGCGGCGGCGCCCAGCCTTCCGGCAGACCCTTGGCCTTGAAGATTTCCACGAGCATCGGATAGCACTTCGCCGTATCGGAAGAATGCTGCGCCGAGCAATCCCCGCCCGGGCAGGCCGAAATGCAGCCAAGAAGATCGATCTCGGCGAAGAATTCGAGATAGTCGCCCGGCCTCACCGGGCTCGCTTTCATGAAATACTGCCCCGTATCGCGCATGAAGCCCGTGCACATGAAAACGTTCAGCACATCATGTACGTAGGTCTCCGCCTCATGCGGCGCCATGCCGGTCTTGCGTGCGAAAGCGCGGGTAAGGTTCGAGTGGCAGCAATGGTGGTACTGCCCTCCTTGGCTGAGCAGATTATGCGTATAGGGGTCGCAGCGCGTACCGATCACGTCATGCACCGCGCCGCCGAATTCATCAAAGCCGTACCAGTCCAGCGTGTCATGCGTGATGGTGGCGATGGGACGCAGATACGGAAAGTTGGAGAACAACTGATCACCAAGCCCAACATGGGTGCCGTTCAGTGCCCGCGTCTTGCCGGTATAGAGCCGCTCCTTCAGATCATTGGCGTTGAACAGGTTGAGATCCCCGACCTGCGGCCCCTCGCTGCAAACTATGCGGCAGAAGTGCCCCGCTGGTACCGTCCAGGTGGCCGCCGATCGCGGAGGCACGACAACCGTTTCGATGAGCTCCAGATCGTCGCGCAGCGCCTGGTAAGCCGCCAAATCCGGCCGGGGCAGCGTCTCGAGCGGATAACAGACCAGCGGCTGGATTGCCTTGCGTGCGGCAGCATCCGCGGGTGCCGTGGTTATCGGATTGGGTTTCATGAATTCCTCACTCTGGAGCCATCAGCTGGCAGCATTTATCACCAGCAGCGAGGACCAAGGCAAACGTTGCTTTCTAACGCATGATGTAAGATTATCTAACATCATGAGTCACTTGCCCCCTCTCAATTGGCTGCGCGCCTTCGAAGCCGCAGGCCGTCTTTCCAGCTTCTCGAAAGCTGCAGACGAGCTATGCGTGACTCACTCCGCTGTAAGCCAGCAGATCAAAAAGCTCGAAGATTGGTGTGGGGTCGAGCTATTCCACCGCGACGGGTCGGGCGTCCGGGTAACCAAACGAGCAGAAGTGCTGTTTCGAGAGCTCAACAGAGATTTGGAACGAGTAGCCGATATATTTGATACGCTTAGAATGAGTGTGGGGGTGCCGAACCAGTTGCGCGTTGCAGTCATTCCGTCCGTCGCCTCTCGCTTGCTCATTCCCAAAATCGCAGATTTCAAGAACGCAAATCCGCAGATCTCCCTGAACATCTCTTACGCACTCACAAGGGATGCGATCGATTTGTCCGAACTCGACATTCTGATCACATATCTGGACGGGCCCTATGAAGGCCCCTACTTAGCGACAAAACTCCTGGCGGGTGAAGTGCGCCCGGTTTGTGCACCAAGCTATCTGGCACGCGCACCGAGAGCTGGAGATGGCATAGATTTCAGCGCGGCAACATTGCTGCACGATGAGGATCGCACTACCTGGTCCAGATGGCTTCAGAAATGTGGTGTCGCATCTGAGAGCAAAAACTCAAGTACCGTCTATGCCGATTTCAATCTCTTGAGCATTGCCGCCATCGCCGGGCATGGTGTTGCCCTGTGCCCTACATCGCTGATATGCGCCGAGCTGAAGAGAGGAGACTTGGTTCTGTTGTCGAATATTCCCGAAAGCTGCGACCGGAATTATCTTTTGTTTCAGCATCGGCGGAAGAACGACGCGGTTGACAGGTTTTGCTCATGGGTCAGTCGCGCGTTGCAAGCTCCCAGATATCCACATTAGCTTGAGAAGAAAACGAGACAGCAGTAGAGGCGTCGTACGGTATCGCATTGGCTCCGTTGTCTTCGAGGCGAGGCCATCCTCGTCACGACAACACGTTGCGGAAATCCCCTCGCCCCGCTCGACGCGGGCCGAATGTTCTGGTCGGCATGATAGTCGCTGTCCTCCTCCTGCTCTTCGCCGGCATCGCGCTACGCGCTCCGATGCACCCCGAAGACGCGTCCGGCGGTAATGGCGATGACGGCGCTGCCAAGGCTGAACAGGGCGCCCATCTTGGCAGCGTCCTGAACGGCACCGCCCGGGAACGCAACCGAGGCCACGAATAGAGCCACGGTGAAGCCAATGGCGGCAACGAAGCCGACTACGAGCAGATCGCGCACCGCCATACCCGCCGGCAGGCCGAGGCGCAGCGGATAGGCCGCGAGCAAACCAAACACGATGATGCCGAGAGGCTTGCCTATGGTGAGCCCAAGGAGGACCAGCCAGGTGGGCTCGGAGATCGCCGAGAACTCGACGCCGGCATTGAGCAGCCCGAATCCGAACAGCACGAATTGTACCGGCACCTTGAGCCCGTGTTCGATGATGTTCAGCAGGTCGGTCTGACATCCTTCTTCTTCAGCGAAGATGCCGAACTCCCGCTCCGCATGCGGAATGGTCGGCACTATGGGCAGCAAGCCCAGCGCCGGATGAAGGCCCGCCATCTGGAAACCGTACCAGCTCGCCGCGCCGGCCACGGCCCAAGGCCAGAAGCCCAGCGTCTTGCGCATCCAGGTGGAGTGGGGCCGATCCTGATCTCCCCTATCGAGACGACGCGGTAGCGCATTGGCGAGGAAATAGACGGCGAACGCCGCAGCGAGCGACAGCAAGAGCCAGTGCGGTGCCACGTCGGCCGAGGGATAGAAAATCGCCAGAATGGCAAGCCCGCCGGCATCGTCAGCGATGGCGAGGAGAAGAAGGAAGCCGATGGCGGGATGACGAGCGCCGAAGACGACACGTCCCACAAGATAGGAGAACGCGATATCGGTGGCCGTGGGAATGGCCCAGCCTCGAGAGGTCTCCTCCAGAACGCCGAGAGCCACTGCGAGGCAGAGATAGATCACAACCGGGCCAGCCATGCCGCCGGCTGTCGCGATGAGCGGCGTCAGCGCCTTGCGCCCGCGCAGCGCCCCCTCACGCAATATCACAGCCTCCCAAACCTCCTTGGCTGCAATCGCGAAGAAGAAAGCCATCAGCACGTCGTTGAACAGGAAATGTAGTGTCACAACCCGCAGGAGCGACCCTGAATGGGTTTCCAAAGCACCGATCGGACCGCCGGTCCAAAGCGGGAAATGCACAAGTGCATGGTAGCTTTCGGGTGCGGCATTGGCCCAGAATAGCGCGATAACCGCGCCGCCGATCAGAAGCAGCGAATAGTCGGCAACATAGCTCCAGACGCGATACATCGCCCCCCTCCATCATGGGACATCGACGTCCCTTGTCTCAATTTTGCGGATGCCTTGTTCACATGAAAAAGGCCTGCAAGTCTTTTCGGCGGCCCCATGCCTGCCGGTAGGAGCCCGGTTCGTGCCAGACATCGTCACTTTTGCAGGACACGGTCGAAGGAGACCGTTCCCCGGAAACGCTCCTGCGATCCACCGGCGAACACGATAGCTCCTTGGCCGTCACATGGACTTGAGGTCTTCGAACAGCGAGCCCCAGCCCTGAACGCGGCCGGTCTCCACGCCCGCAAGCGCAAGACTTTTCCAGACGGTGGTCGCGATCGAGTCATATACGGGAAGACCGAGCTCCCTTTCAAGCGCGGCAACCGACGGCGCCGCGCGCATATTGGTGCACACGATCGCGACCGCCTCGCAACCTTGACGGGAGACCGCACGGACCATGTCCGAAATCTCGAGTTCGGTCACTCCGGCAAACGAGAAATTATCCTGGAGCCCACAATGCCGTTCCGCGCTGCAGTTGAAGCCGGATGCACGCCAATTTGATATAATCCTGTCCTGTACATCGAAAAGATAAGGCGTAACGAGGCCGACGTTCTCTACGCCCCTCGCCCGGAAAATCTCGCGGAAGGCCAGAACAGACGTGCATGCCGCTATGCCCGTCGCCTCCATAATGCGCTGACACAGCCGCTCGTCCCTTTCAAAACCGAGCCAGCTCGCCGAGGTGCCATTCCAGGCGATCACGTCGACCTTGGCATGGGCAAGCAATTCGGCTGCTCGCAAAATTTCGCTGTCGTCGAACTGGCCGAGTGCCGTTTCGGAAAGGGCGATTTCGGTCACTTTGAAGCGCGAAAAGTGGGCAGTGACGTCAGGAAGGTCCGAAAGCATGGAGGTCGTGACGGGCTCCAGGACCGTGTTGGACGACGGCGTGAGCATGCCAAGCCGGGTGGTTTGGGTCATTTGTTGATCCTTGTTCCTTTCATGGCGTCAATGCCGCGCGGCGATCTCACCTGGCGACGCGACCCGCGTGGCTTGGGGAACGGGTATTGTTCGGACGTCTACAACTGAACGCTCGCAGTCCCGATGCCGTCGAACTCGGCAACGACCAAGTCCCCCTTTTCTGCGTCGAGAATGCCCACCCAGGTCCCCGTCGTCACCACGGTGCCCGCCGGCACTGTTGCACCATCCCTGGTCACATGTCTCAGCCACGCGCCCAAGCCCCATGTCGGCGTGCCAAGCGCATGCGTTCCGCAACGCTCCACCGGATCCTGGCTCCCGATCGCGACCCTGCAAACCTGTCGCGACCAGTCGCGTGGCTTCCAGGCCTGCCATTCGCCCAGGACGAGAGCGCCGTGGCATTGCAGGTCCGCGAGGCGCAGAAGCGGCATGGCCGCCATGCACTCCGTCCAGCGAGAATCGACGACCTCGATGGACACCGCCATGGCATCGATCAGTTCGCTCGCCGCAGCCTCGTCCAGCCCGGCGGCAAGCCTGGCATCGACATCCCGTCCAAGACGCAGTGCGATTTCCGCTTCTATTCCGCGTCGCGCGAACGGAAAGCCGTCTGGGGCCGCCGGGCTCGTCCATACGCCGTGGGACGGAAGCGGCGCATGCGTCAGGACGGCCTGGCGCGATTGGCCGCCGGACTTCCAGTAGCGCGGCGGGGCGTCCGCAAACCAACCGAGCGCGCTGGCCATGGCCGCCTGCACCTCATAGGCTTCGTCAGCGCCAGCCAGTGCATCGTTGAATGTGGCCGCCACGCGAGTTTGACCGTCTCGTCGCGCCGACAACAGGGCATCGGCGACGAGTTGAACCGAAGATGAGGACATGATGCTTTTGCTTTCCCGTAAGTGTTCTCAGAGTTCAGGCCAACGGTTGGCCCAAGGCGCGATGGCTTCATAGGCTTCGCCGAGGTTGAGCAGCAGATCGTCCGCGCCATAGGCGCCGATGAGCTGAATGCCGATCGGCAGCCCCGTCGAGGAGACACCCGCCGGAACCGCCAGCCCCGGTAGCCCGGCGGCATTCACCCAGCCAGTGAAGATGGCGTGACCCCGAGGCCCGACGGCTTGGCCTGCGATGGTCGGCGGGTAGGCTTCGTGCGCCGGCCAGGGAAGTGCTGCCGCTGCGGGCGTAACGAGGACATGATAGGTTCCGAAGACGGCCGCACATTCGCTGCGCAGGCGTTCGATGTCTTCGAGCGCGCGCCAGAGGCGGGACGCTGCGTGTTTCGCACCTGTTTCCGCCATGTCGAGGTACTTGGGCGCCGCGCCATCGCGCCATTCGGAATGCCCCTCGAAAAGCCGGGCCAAACCGATTTGCCCGACGAGTGGCCAGGTCTCCGTCATAAAGTCGAGGCTCAATGGCATCTCGCCTTCGTCGACCGTGTGACCCAAGGTCTCGAAAACCTTTGCCGCGCTCGCACAGCTGTCCGCGATCTCGGGATCGACCGGCGCCCCAGCGATCGTCGGGATGTAGAGCATACGCAAGGGCGGTTGCGTCGGTGCTCCCCGCGCCCCGGAGGCGGCAAACGAACGCCAGTCGGTCGCCTGCGGGCCTCTTAGAATGTCGAACATCGTTCGGGCATCGGCGACCGTCCGCGCCAGCGGCCCGACGACCTCGAAGTCGAGCAGAAGCGAGGGCAGCCCGCCCGCGCGCGCGACGGCGCCGATAGACGGCTTTAGCCCCACCAACCCGCAATGCGAGGCAGGCCGTCGAATTGAGCCTCCGCCGTCGGTGGCGAGCGCCAGCGGCGTGACGCCGGCGGCGACACCGGCGACTGCGCCGCCGCTCGATCCGCCCGGGGTCAAGGCGAGATCCCAGGGGTTCCTCGTTACGCCGAAGAGCCGGTTGTCGGTGTACCCTTCCAACGCAAATTCGGGCAAGTTGGTTTTCCCGATGATGAGAGCCCCGGCGGCGCGCAGACGCGCCGCCGGCAGTTCGTCGTGCGCCGGTCGATAGGCGCGCAACGCCGGCGAACCCCAGGTGGCCGGCTGGTCTGCCGTGGCAAGGTTATCCTTGATGCTGACTGGAACGCCATCGAGCAGGGAGAGAGGTTTGCCCGCCCTGTAGCGCTCGGTGGCGGCATCGGCCTCATTGAGGAAGCTCTCGTCGCGGCGGGCGATGACGGCGTTGATGCGCGGATTGACGGCATCCAGCCGAGCAAGGCATGCCTCCGCGACAGCACGCGGCGTCAAGGTGCCGCTGCTGAAGCTTTGCCACAGTTTGCTCGCGGAGAGGCGCCAGGATTGCTTTTGTTCTTCCATCTTGTTTCGTTGTCCTTTTCCGCAATCGATCGCCGTTTTCCATCCTTCACATGTGAAGCGGAAGCCATGTCACGATGGATGGCGCGGCCATCAGCAGCAATGTAAAGAGCAGCATGATGGCGGCGTACGGCAATGCTCCCCAAATGGCATCCTGTATCCCACCATTGTCGGGTCGAATGCCGTGAACCACGAAGAGGTTCATGCCTACCGGCGGCGTGATCATGCCCAGCTCGCACATCAGCACGATGAAGATGCCGTACCAGATGGGATCGATGCCCAGCGCCATGGCGATCGGATAGGTGATCGGAATGGTCGCGACCTGCATGGAAAGCACATCCATGAACATGCCGAGCACGAGATAGAAAACGATCAACGTCAGCAGAAGCGCTGTCTGCGAAAGTCCTAGGCCGACGACCCATTTCGTCATGTTTTCGGCCACGCCGGTCAAGCTGATGGTCAGGTTCAGGATGAATGCCGCAGTCATGATCAGCAGGATCATGCCGGCAATGCGCCCGCTGGAAATGAAGCAGTTGCGCAGCAAGGACCAATCCAGCCGCCCCGACCGCCACACGAAGAACAGCGCCGCCAGCACGCCGAGCGCCGCGCTCTCGGTCGCCGTGGCTATGCCGAAATAGAGGCTTCCCATCACAATGCCGAACACCACTGCCGGCGGGACCAGATTGCGCAGCAGTCGGATGCGTTCGGCGAGCGGCACTTCGGCTTCCCGCATGCTTTCCTTGCTCCACAGCGCGGCGATGGCGATGTACAGCATGAAACTGCCGGTCAGCAGCAGCCCTGGAATGATGCCCGCGATGAACAGCTTGCCGATGGAGTTGTTGGTGAGCGAGCCGTAGACAATCATATTCACGCTGGGCGGAATGAGAATGCCCAGGGTCCCGCCTGCAGCAAGCGAGCCGAGCGAGGATCTCATGGAATAGCCCCGGGCCTGCAAGGACGGGAGCGCTACGGTTCCGACAGTGGCCGCAGTTGCCACAGAAGAACCTGAGGTGGCCGCGAACATGGCGCAACTGCCAATGTTCGTATGCAGAAGGCCGCCGGGCAACCTGCCCAGCCAGGCCGACAGCGCACCGTACATGCGGTCCGCGATGCCGGAGCGTAGCAGCAGCTCTCCCAAGAGGATGAACAAGGGAATGCAGGTCAGCAGATTGTCGTTCTGCACGCCCCACACGACCGGCGCGATCGAATCAAGGAAGGGAACGCCGTATGCGGATATGCCGCCGATCACACCGACAGCCGCCATGGCGATGGCGATCGGCAGGCCGATCAACATCATGACGAGCATTGCAAAGAAGCCCAAGACAATGAATGGCACGCTCATGACGTTTCTCCCCCATGGCGCACCGCCAGGTCCTCGAGTTCTTCCTTGAGTTCTTCCTTCGCGCTCTTCGGAGAAAAATCGACCAGCAGGCGGTCGGTGCTACCGTTGAGAAAAAGCCGGATCGCCTGCACGGCATAGCCGGTGGCGACAAGCGCAAAGGCGATCAACCCGACAAGCCACAGCGATTGCGGAAGCGCCAGCGGTGTCCCCCATGGCGTGGGCGCCGTGCTTCCATATTCGAACGTGTCGAGCAGTACACGGTAGGCAAGCCAGCAGATGAAGATGGCGAAGCCTGCCAGCGAGACGATCGCCACGAGGTTCAGCGCCGCTTTCAGGCGTTTGGGAAAGCGCTCGTGGAACACATCGACGCGGATATGCGCTCGCCCCATCACCGCCAGGCTGAACGCCAATGTGGAGCCCAGCGCCAGGGCGTATCCGCCAAGTTCATCGGCGCCCTGTATGGAGAAGTTGAACAGCTTTCTCGCAAGGGTTTCCACGGAAACGACGACCGAAAGCCCGAGGAAAATGACGCCGAAAAGGAGGGCAAGAACCGACTCGATGCCTTCCTTGTGCTTGGATGCGACGGCACCCGATTTTTCGGGTTCGCGGCTAGCGGCCTCGGAAACCCGAGGCAGTTCGTTGGAGGACGCGGTGCTCATCACTGAATTCCGAGGATCTGGCCGACGGAAGACTTCCACGACGCAACGCAGTTGGGATCGGCCTTGTCGCAGACCTCAGCCCAGGAAGGCAGCGAGATCTTCGCGACGGCTTCCTTGAGCAATGCGCGGTCGGCATCCGATACGGGAACATCCACAAGGTTGAACTTCTTGCCGGTCGTGCAAGGATCCTTGCCTGCATTGCACTTGACGGCGTCGGCAAAGAGCGTCTCGGAATATGCCCAGATGTCATTGGTCAGACCCGCCACGGCCTCGGTCAGCTTGGCCTGCTGCTCCGGCGTCAGCTTCTCCCAGGTCTTCAAAGAAATCACATAACCGTTGATGGCCAGCTGGAAGCCGATCGGCAACTGGTGCGTACTTACTTCAGGCCAACCAGACGAATTGGCCGAACTGGCGCCACTGATCGCACAGTCGACGACGCCGAGCGACAGCGACTGGTAAGTGTCGGCGAAGGAAATCGGAACCGGGGTTCCTCCAACGGATTCAATAAACTTGGCCAGGTTCTGATCATAGGTGCGGACCTTCAGGCCCTTGACGTCGGCGAGTTGCTTGATCGGCTGGTTACAGAACAGTATCTGCGGCCCGAAGGGGAAAACGCCGAGCAGCTTGACCCTGAACTGCTTTTGTAAGCGCGCGTCGGCAATGGGCAAATAGGCGTCCGCCACCTTGCGCCCGGTGGCATAGTCAGGGCTCAGGCCGACGAGGTCGAAGCCCAGGAGAGCAGGCTCGTCGCGTGAGTTCTGGGGAAAGCGCAACGATGCCATTTCGAAGAGCCCCGACTTCAGGACCCGCAGTTCTTCGGTATCCTTGATACCGAGCGTATCGATCGGCTTGTAGTCCATTTCGATAGCCAGGCCCGTCGCGGTTCTGAAGTTCTCGAAGAAGGGCCTTTCCTTGTTGGCCTGGACCAGGCCCGTCGCCAAGGGCTGGCCGATGACCCGAATTTTCAGCGTGTCCTCGGCCGAGGCCGGCAGGCAAAGGCTGACGGCCAGTCCGGCCGCCGCAGCAAACTTTAGAATGCATTTCGACATCGCAGTCTCCTCCATGATTCGCCGATTCCGGTTCGGCTCAAGAATTTCGATTGTTATTGTTCCCCTGCGCCCATTACTGGTGGGCGCTCACCATCTTCAACCGACCAACCGAGCCTGTAAGGCCTGGTTTGCCGCGGGAGCATGCTCGTGCGGATGACGCGCGACAGGCTTTGCCGTGTCCTGCAGGTAGTCCAGAGCTGCCGCCACGCCGTCTCCCTTGAGCTGAACCCCCGACATGCGCAGCCCCATCTGGCACCCGCCAAGCGTCGCGACGAGCGTCAGGTCGTTGCAATCGCCCAGGTGACCGATACGGAACATGAGCCCCTTGACCTTGCCCAGGCCCGCTCCCAGCGACATGTTGAAGTTCTCGTAGATGAGCTTGCGTACGCGGTCGGCATCGACCCCCGGCGGCATCATGACGCCGGTCAGGACCGGTGAATGGCAGGCTTCCTCGAGGCACTGAATCTCCAGCCCCCAGGCGCGCACCGCCGCCCGGCAGGCGGCGGCCAGACGCCGATGACGTTCAAAGACGTTGTCGAGCCCCTCATCCGCAATCATGTCAAGGGCCTCCGAAAGGCCATACAGAAGGTTGGTGCTCGGGGTGTAGGGCCAGTACCCCGTCTTGTTCATCTCGATGATCTCATCCCAAGCCCAGAACGACTTGGGCAGTGTTGCCCGCTTGCTGACTTCGAGAGCCTTGGGCGACACCGCGTTGAAGCTGATGCCGGGGGGGAGCATCAAACCCTTCTGCGAGCCACTGACGGTGACGTCGACTCCCCATTCGTCGTGCCGATAGTCGGCTGAGGCCAATCCGGAGATCGTATCCACCATGAGCAGGGCGGGATGGTTGGCCGCGTCAATTGCCCTGCGCACCGCAGCGATGTCCGACGTCACGCCTGTCGATGTCTCGTTGTGAACGACGCAGACCGCTTTGATTTCGTGCCCGACGTCCTGTCTCAGACGGGCCTCGATCATCTGCGCCTGCACGCCGTGGCGCCAACCTTCCACGCCGGGCATGCCCAGGAACTCGGCCTGCAGACCCAGGCGCTCCGCCATGTTCTTCCATAGCGAAGCGAAATGGCCCGTTTCATACATGAGCACGGCATCGCCCTTGCTCATGGTGTTGCTAAGCGCCGCTTCCCACGCGCCCGTCCCGGAGGCCGGATAAATGGCAACTGGGTGCTCGGTTTTGAACACGCCGCGGATGGCGGCCAGCACTTTCCGGCCGAGATAACCGAATTCGGGTCCACGATGATCGATGGTCGGATAGCTGATGGCGCGCAGGATACGGTCCGGCACCGGGCTGGGGCCGGGAATCTGGAGATAATGGCGGCCGCTGGGGTGGAAATTCAGGTCTGGCACAATCGCTTCCTCTCGCTTGTCACTCACGTAATACATAATACAAAACATAATTCTGTAAAAAGTCAAAGATATTTCAACGAAATTCATTTGCTTCGTTCACAACCGTATATATAATACAATTCATGACAATGATTTTACCCTCCCATATCCCTGTTTCACGCGACACCCTCCAGCAGCGCGTTGCCGTCCGTTTGCGCGAACTGCTTGTGCAGGGGAACTTTGAACCCGGATCGAAACTCAACGAGCGCGAACTTTGCGAGCAACTGGGCGTTTCACGCACGCCCTTGCGGGAAGCGATCCGTCTGCTTGTCGCTGAAGGCCTCGTTGTACTCGATCCGGGGCGTGGCGCGTTCACACCCTCCTGGTCGAAAGATGATATCTCCGACACCTTCGATCTGCTGGGCGTGCTTGAGGGTCTTGCCGGAGAGCTCGCCGCCCAACGTATTACGGCAGCGGAGCTGGCAGAATTGACCGCGCTGCAGCACGAGATGCAGGCGGCGTATGAACGTCGCGATTTGCCCACATACTACCAGCTGAATGCGCGTGCCCACGATCTGCTGAGTGTAGCGGCGCGCAATCCGGTCCTTCGGGAAACTTGGAAACAGGTCAACGGTCGCATGCACGCTCTCCGCTTTCGCTCGAACCAGGATGAGGCCAAGTGGACCAAAGCGCTCGACGAACATGCCCAGATATTGGCCGCAATGAAAGCCCGCGATGGTGCTACCGCACGCCAGCTGCTGGAGCAGCATCTACGTCGCAAACGAGATGCCGTGCTGAAATTATATCCCGTTGAACCGACACGATAGCGTGGAAACCATGCGGGGCCCCGCTAGCAAAAGTCGGCTATCGTTCACGCAATCCTCAACGCCCGAGTGCCGATGCGGTGCTGCCAGACCGACCCTCCTCACGCAGGCCATGTATCTGAAAATATAGAGCTGGGTACAATTTCCCACGGATTCCCGATCAGCGCCGATCGGGACCCTGTTATGAATGTACAATTTTCCTTACCCTTCCGGCAGTTAGATCCAACGACGATGGGGCTGCTCTTCGATGCCGTTTCAGACAACGTGCCTGCATCCGAGTTCGTCACAATCTCCAATCGCCCCATCAGCATGAGTGCCGAAAGGAGCGATCAGAGCATGATCGGACATTCCCGCGAAGTTTCCCGCGGGACCAACCATCGAGCCGATGCCGGGACCGACATTCGACAGTGATGTCACCACCGCTGATGCCGACGTGGCAAAGTCGTAGCCCATGGCGCTGAGATTGAGCCTGCGCGGCCCCATAGAATCGGCGAAACGCGAACGCGTTCGGTGCTGCCAAGCCACCGGCGACGGCGACGATCTCGTAGGGCCGGTCGCACAATTCCTCGCCCAGATCATCGATCAGCAGCTCGAGGCTGCAGTCCTTGCCGACAACACGGACCAGCGTCTCGCGGCCGACCGGCTCAGCCCCGGCACCCTTGGTGCGGACCTTCGGCGCGCCGCGCAACGCCGTTCCCGTCGCCTCGACCAGGGCGAGGCAGACGGCGCGGCAAGGTCCAGTTGGGCAAGACGCCGGTGAGCGCGGGAAAAGATGGGTGGGGTGACGGGCGAATCCAGGCTCGGCAGCATACATCGAACGTGCAGTTTATGCCATTAACACGGCCAAAACCCGCACCGCCTGCCGCCCCTAGACAACGACCGATAATCCCGGCTTATTGATCATTATCCAGATCACAGGGGAATGAACCTTAAGGTCGCCCTTGTGAACGCTCTCGATGCGACAGCTGTATCCTCGCACAGCTGTGGTTTCCATATAATAAACACCGTTCGCGTACTCATTAAAGCATCGTATGTTTAGTCAGACATAGCCTGCAGCTTTGAGATAGTTCCATCATTCGGTTCTGTTGAACAGATTGCAGATTGAGCCCAGTGCGCTTGAGCTCGAAGGTTCTGCTGCCGCCTATGGTCATCCACTACGGTGAGTGGGCTACCCCATAATTCACCTCCAGATCGCGGTGACCATTGCATTCAACCCGTTTTTCTTTCTCCGCCGCCATTGGCCCGGACCAGCGCCATCAGCATTGGCCCCAGCGAGAACTCGCCCTTCTCCGCCCGGCGGGTCAGGTCACGCAAATAACCACCAGCGGAATTGATGCGCCCTCCCCGCTCAAGGATGCAGGCAATCGCTGCGGCCGCCATCTCAGGGCCCAAGACATCACAGGCATCCTGATAAGCCGAGGGACTGACCCCGAGCATTGATCGAACCGTGACCGCCGCCGCCATCAGCTCCCGCCAACTGCCAATCGTCCCGCCTGGCGCGTACATCGCCACATCCGGGCAAGCCCTCAACACCAGTCCCAATGGAAACGCCTTTATTGGCTCCACCAAAGGCCGGATCATTCGGCTCGATTTTTCGCCCTGCTCTTTTCCAGAGCGTGGTTCAGATTCACGGATGGATTCGGTATTTGAATTCTGTATGTGCCGACGGTCTTCGTTATCATTGCCATCGGAATTCTTGAAAACTAGCTGATTTTCCAGCGTGTTGAGCGTTTCCTCGAGAAGCATCGACAATTCATCGAGCACACCGCTCAATGCTTCGTGTGTTCGAGCCTTTGCAATCTGCGAAACAGCCCCAATATAATGGGCTTCTATCTTTCCCCAGTCGCCGGCAGCGCCCTCCTCCATGGCTGCGGTCAGGATCTTGCGGATGTCCCGCCGGCACAGTGATATCTTCTCTTTGACGATCGTCAGTTGCCTGCGCTCCGCGGCAACCTGTTGCGCCAACTGGGCCAATTCTTCTGAACGCGCCAGAAGCGGCGCCAGGCTAAACCCGAAGGCCGTTTCAACCTCCCCTGCCCGATCCTTCCGGGCATATCTCTTGCCGTTTGGACTGTCCTTGCGATGGATCATCCCGGCATTGACGAGTATTGCCAGGTTTTCACGAAGCGTCGTTCCGGCAATCCCGTTGGCACGGGTCGCAAGCTGCGCGTTCGACGGAAAGACCACCAGCTTGTTACCGTCGGCCAGATGTGTTTCCGGATAGAACGAGAGAAGCGCGTTGAGCACAGACAACGCTCTGTCCCTCAGACCCAGCAACGAGCGGGCATCGCAGACATCCCTATAGACCTTCCATTTATCGACCGTTTTACCAGGTTTGATTTCAGCCGATTCTATCTGGCCTTTTATCAAGGCAAGAGTCATCGCCCGCCGCCCGAAAGGCGTCGTCACACTTCCCGTCTGCATTTTTCTTCACCTTTCAGAAGGCAAAAGAAGCCTGCTCGCTCAAATGACGCCAAAGACTCTTGACTGTGATTCGGGGAAATGCGATTCTCATGTTGCTACACGATGAGGAAGGCTTCCACGACGGCGACGTTTGGGGGCCTTTTTCTTTTGCTGTTCAGTCTCCCGTTCGCTCGGTTTCAGTTCGCTGGAAGTCCCGGTAGAGATCCTCCAACTGCTCAGATATGAAGGCGCCGAAGCGCGACGCGTCCTTGGACTTGAGAGAGAGCGTAAAGGCCCTGCCCGCGTCTCTGGTCGAAACTGCGACAGCTTTCTCAGCAAGATCCCATGATTTCTCCAGGGGCTTGCCGGACTTCTGCTTGGGCCGCTTGAAATTTTTCAGCTGCTCCAGGAGTACATTGAATCGCGCCTCTGACGAGACGGCTCGAAACCCGTCACCGGCAACGAACGCGATCGCCCAACTGGCTCGGGCAGGATCCATGACAAGCTTTTTGACGTCTTCCCACCGATCCCGGCCGACACCCTTTGCCGATCCAACTGCCTCCAAAATCGCTTCGGGAACATTGTCGACAACCGACAGCATTCTCGACAGCAGGGTATCATCCACTGTCAACGCTGTTTTGATGACGTCTTTTGTCATGCCGCTGCTGCTGAGCTTTCTTGCAAACAGCGATTTCTCGATGAATGTGAGATTGGCGCGGGCGGTATTTTCCTGGCCCTGTGCGATGACATGCGCAATGTCCTGGACAGGCTTGATGACTGCGCGAACTTTGATGCCAAGGGTCTTTGCCGCACGAGCCCGTCGATGGCCATAGACGATCATATAGCGGTTGGGCTCGTCCGGGTGAGGGCGAACCAGGATAGGTGAGGACTGGCCTGCCTGTTTTATCGCCTCCACCAGGCTTGCAAAGTCCTCTTCATCATCGCTGATTCTGTCGGCAAAAACCGACGCGTCAAGCATGTCGGGATCGAGCTTGACAATGGTCTCACCTTCAAGAACCCGCATCGAGTTTTCAGCCATCTCATCGAGCGATTGCATCATCGAGCGCGAAGCGCCGCGCCGCGCATAATCAGCTCTGGCCTCTGAAGGCGTGTTCTCTCCGACTTTTTGTGCCGGCGCTGAGCTAATGCTTGCCAGCAGATGCTTCCTAGCCATCATAATCTCCCTGGTTCGGCATCATCGCGCTGATTTCAAACAGAAAATTCCCGTTCTGCACGGCTGTCAAAAAATCGATCACTTCCGCCCCCACGCTTTATGCACAAGGGCGGTGATTTCCTTGTTCACACCGTTCAAACATTCCATCGCCCGATCATAGGTCGTCCGGGTGAACTGGCTTCGCTCCACTTCGTAGAGGGTTTGTTTGGTAATGCCTGCATCGGAAATTGCCGTCGACTTCACCATCTGATGTTGCAACATCCGCTTGTTGAACATGGCTTGCATGAACCCCACCATCTGCGCCTGGGGTCCGTCCGTTGGCTCATAGCGCGTGACGAGGTACCGGAACCATTTAAGGCGCACGATCGCACCAGCGCTCTTGATCGATTGCAGGATTCCGCCCAGCATCAGCAGAAATTGGCTCATGGACATGATATCGAGCATCTGCGGATGTACGGTGATCAGAACCGAGGTTGATGCAGTCAAAGCGGTGAGGGTAAGATAACCCAGTTGCGGCGGGCAATCGATCACGACGACGTCGTAACGGTCATCAACCTCCTTGAGGGCCATCGAAATACGGGTAAAGAACATCCGGCCTTCCGGCGAGCTTTTGTCCGACGCTGCAAGCGGCGTCTCGTACTCGTACTCCTGCAGCTCAAGGTTGGCTGGAACAATGTCGAGCCCGGGGAAATTTGTCGGCTGGATGACGTCCTTGATCGACTTGCGCTGATCGTCATAACGCAGAGCCTCAAAGAGCGAAGGGTTCTTGTCCAGTTCGGGCTGTATTCCGTGCAGGGCTGTCAGCGAGGCTTGGGGATCGAGATCAATGGCGAGAACGCGATGGCCGGTCAGGGCAAGATACTGTGCCAAGTGCGCCGCCGTCGTGGTTTTGCCGCTTCCACCCTTGAAGTTCACCACTGAGATGACCTGCAAGGTCTCGCCATGGCGGCGATGCGGAACATAGCGCTTGAAATCGGATCTGCCGTGCTTGTCCAGGAATTGTCTCAGCTCGAGCATCTGCCCGGCGGTATAGGAACGACGGCCCGACCCCGTTACTTCGGGTACGGGACCTTTCCCTTCGAGGTGGAGCTTCTTAATGTGATTTTGTGATACACCGATATAATCAGCGACCTCCACCGACGAGAAGAGGCGAAGACCTTTCTCCGCGTTGGGCGGATACTGCTCAAGGCGAAGCATGTTGAGCTTGTCAGAAATGAGCTCGCCCTGCTCAAGAATCTCCTCGTCGAAGTCCTTGTCATCGCTGATGTTCACGTTCGCCATCACGTTCAATTTCACCGCCACCTTAAGAATAACGCTTTTCCGAGACACTTCGCCTCTGAAGCGTGATTACTATGGGCGATTCTCTGAGCGCGGCAAGGTGTTTTTGGTTAACGACTGGTAAAGACCCACAAGGATTAACCGGGTGACCTAACTCTGATAACCTTGATTTTCAGAATAGTTTCATTGCCTTAGACGAATTTTCCCGCAGAAGGCAGTACGGCCGCGCTTCGCATTTTTGACGATTGGATTGCCCAGCCAATTCTTAAAACTGTCGGTAGCATCATCGCTTGTCGCAGAGGGACGGGGGCTTTTGCTAGAATCAGTCGCTTGTATTTTGACCAGTAAAACCGAAAGACCATCATGCGCAAAGCCTATAGCGCGGGATGCCATTCACCACCTGCGTCAGTGAGCTTTTGGAAATCTTCGACGGCGAGCTCAACGATTTCGCGGCGCCATCCACGCTGTCTTCGTTATAGCTATCTTGGTTGGCGCTACGCAACGCGTCGCCCTGTTCACAGCGACCGGTACCAACATTGGATCCGTCGATAAGCCAAAGCCAGACTTTCTTCTGAAGGGGAGGGGGCTAGCTTCCCAGGCCTTCACAAGAGTGCAGGTGGGAATTCAGCCTCAACCGCTATGGCGCTTAGAGCCTCATACATCATTACAAAACGGCATGGTTTGATCATGTTCTTTCATCCCGCCGCGTCCCCATTCGCTTGACTCGCCCGGACAATTCACATCTACTTTAGTTGTCTGACATCTTACAAAAAATGGGAACGTTGGCGAAGCCAATGAAACAGGAGGATTGCGTGAAAAAACTCTTTGCACATTTGGCGCTCGGTATAGCGGCGCTTGCCTTGGTCAACACGGCGCATGCAGGTGAAACGCTTAACCGGGTGATGGAAAAGAAAGCGATGGTGGTTGCCACCAACAGCGGCTGGCCGCCACAAAGCTATCTCGATGACAACAATGAAATGGTCGGCTTTGATATCGACGTTTCGCGCGAGATCGCCAAGCGCCTTGGTGTCGAGGTCAGCTTCGAAACCCCGGATTGGGCAACACTGACAGGCGGCCGTTGGCAGGGTCGATACGATATCGGCGTCGGCTCTGTCACGCCCACCAAGCCGCGCGCGCAGGTCATAGATTTCGCCGGCGTCTATTATTACAGCCCTTACGTCTATGTGGTCCATAAGGATAGCGAAGCCAAGACCGTCACCGACCTCAACGGCAAGATAATCGGGGTCGAAACTGCGACGACGTCGGAGGATTTTATCCGCCGCCAGCTTCAAATCGATGCACCGGGCCTGCCGCCGATCGAATACAAGATTGAGCCTGGCGAAATTCGCACCTTTGCCGATTCCATGCTGCCCTTCGATGATCTGCGCCTGGGTGCCGGTGTTCGTCTCGACGCGGTCATCGCGCCGGAACAAACCGCCCAAAACGCCATCAAGAATGGTTACCCTCTGCGAGTTCTTGACGGCGAATACGCCTTCAAGGAGCCCCTGGTTGTCATCGGCGAAAAGGTCGATCCGGAATGGACCGCCAAGGTTGGCGGCATCATCACCGAGATGAAGAAAGACGGCACGTTGGCGACGCTCACCACCAAGTGGTACGGCAAGGACTACGCGGCCGACTAAAACCGCCTCTTCGCACGATCCGTCTCTTCGCACGGGCGGCTTGCCCGTCCGTGCGATCCTGAAAACCGCAGGCGCATGAGCAACCGATGTCCTATCCAGACACCTATTACAGACGAACAATGACCGACGAAAAGGTCAGACCGGTGCTCAATGGCACGGCAGACTGCGACACCGTCATCATCGGCGCCGGGCTCGCCGGTCTGACAACGGCGTTGCAGCTGGCGCGCGCCGGGCAATCGGTCATCGTCCTTGAGGCCGAAAGCGTCGGCTTCGGCGCATCGGGCCGTAATGGCGGCTTCGTCAGCCCCGGTTTTGCCACCGGCGGCGGCGACATTGCCCGCATGGCGGGCCCCGAGGCGGCACGCAAGATTCATCTCCTGTCCATCGAAGGCGTCGATTTCATCCGCGAGACCATCCGCGAGCTTGGCATCGAGGCAGCCCATCCGCAGCCCGGCATCACGAGCGTACTGCGCCACGACGATGGCGAAAGCCTCAAGACGCACGCGCAGCACATGGCGCGCGACTACGGCTACGAACTCGAGTACCTCGACCGCGATCAGGTGCGCTCAGTCCTGAAGTCAAACCGTTATTTTCAAGGCCTGCGCGATGCAAGAGCCTTTCACATTCATCCGCTCAACTATCTTCGCGCGATTGCTGCCGAAATCGAGCGGCTCGGCGGCCACATCTACGAGGGCACGCCGGCTGCTGCTGCGGACCTGGATGGACCGGAAAAAATCGTCCGGACCACAACAGGATTGGTGAAGGCGCGCCAGGTCGTGTTCACGACCGGCGGCTACACCGGCGGGGTCAATCGCCGGCTGAAACGCGCCTTTCTGCCGATCGCCACCTATGTGATGCTGAGTGAAGAGGCGCCCGACCTCATCAGGCAGGCAATTGCCACCACCGATGCCATTGGCGACAACCGGCGCGCCGGCGACTACTACCGTCTTGTCGATGGCGGCCGGCGTATCCTTTGGGGTGGGCGCATTACCACGCGGGCGGCTTCGCCCGCTACCCTTGCCGGCGAACTGCGCCGCGAGATGACTGGAACCTATCCGCAGCTTTCGGGACTGAAGACGGAGCTGGCCTGGTCCGGCCTTATGTCCTATGCGCGCCACCTCATGCCCCAGATCGGCGAAATGCAGCCGGGCGTCTGGCATTGCACGGCCTTCGGCGGGCATGGGCTCAACACAACGGCGATAGGCGGCAAGCTGGTGGCGGAGGGTATTCTCGGCCAGTCGGATCGCCACGCCCTTTTCAAGCCCTTCGGGCTCAGCTGGGCGGGCGGCGTTGCGGGCCTTGCCGTTGCACAACTCACCTATTGGAAACTGCAGGCACAGGATTGGTGGCGCGAGCGCGCAGCCTGATCACGCTGAAGGGATGGGACCATGATTGGCCGTTTGATACTGACCTACCCGGATGGCGTACGGCGCACCGGCATCGCTTTCATTTTGAGCCTGATCACGCTTGGTCTCTATACGCTCGGTATCAGCTCCGCCTGGATAGGACATCTGGTGCCGGCCACGTCCGGATGGCTTGCAGACAACCCGGCGCTCGGGCGCTTCCTTGCCGCCGCCATGATCGCCCTTATCCTGGCGGCAAACTGGATGGCATTGCGCCAGTTGAACCGCCGCCAACAGATCATCGGCGTCTGGATCGAGCTCTTCGTTCTGCTGATGCTGTTTTTCTATTCCTTCAATCTTTCCTTCACGTTCATCGCCAAGAAGATCGGCTACATGGTCTCGCAGGGCGTTACGACCACGCTCTATATCTCCGCCATATCGATCGTCATCGCGACGGTGATCGCGTTAACGGGTGCCATCGCCAAACTGTCAAAGAACGGCGTCATCTACGGGCTTGCCACATTCTATACATCGCTGTTCCGCGGCCTGCCGTTGTTGATGCAGATCTACATCATCTATCTCGGCCTGCCGCAGGTCGGCTATGTCATCGGCGCCGTTCCCGCCGGCATTCTGGCGCTGTCGCTGTGTTACGGTGCCTACATGACGGAAATCTTCCGGGCGGGCATCGAAAGCATTCCGCGCGGTCAGTCGGAGGGGGCGACCGCGCTCGGCCTGAGTTCCAGCCAGACCATGGGCCTCGTCATCTTGCCGCAAGCCATGCGCGTCATCATCCCGCCGACCGGCAACCAGTTCATCGCCATGTTGAAGGACTCCTCCCTGGTTTCTGTCGTCGGCGTGTGGGAGATCATGTATCTCGCTCGCACCCAGGGACAGACGGAATTCAGGCACATCGAAATGCTGATCACGGCATCGATGATCTACTGGGTCTTGTCCATCGGGCTTGAATTCCTGCAGTCCCGCATCGAAGCACGCTTCGGCCGTTTCAATGTCCGTTGAATGGGTCTCACGTGGAGGCCCATGCTCTGGGAGGGCCGCGATCGTTGTCCTGTCCGGCCGGCTTGTCCAGAAATAATCCTGCGGAGATACCATGACCACATCGACACACATGCAAAACGCTGAAATTCTGCTGCGTGGCGTCCACAAATGGTACGGTCAGTACCACGCGCTCGACGATATCAATCTTTCCATCGCGCCGCGCGAGAAAGTCGTTATCTGTGGGCCGTCGGGCTCGGGAAAATCAACCCTGATCCGCTGCGTAAACCGGTTGGAGGCCCATCAGGAAGGCCATATTTTCGTCCGCGGCGTCGAACTCGACGACGACGAACGCAAAGCCGACGCGATCCGTCGCGGCGTTGGCATGGTGTTCCAGCAGTTCAACCTCTTCCCCCATCTGACGATCCTTCAAAACTGCGTTCTCGCGCCAATGTGGGTGAAGAAAATGCCGCGCAACCAGGCGGTCGAAATCGCGATGAGCTTTTTGGAGCGCGTTCGCATTCCCGAACAGGCTCACAAATACCCAGGCCAACTGTCAGGGGGCCAACAGCAGCGTGTCGCCATCGCCCGTGCGCTGTGCATGAACCCGAATGTCATGCTGTTCGATGAACCGACGTCGGCGCTTGATCCGGAGATGGTCAAGGAAGTCCTGGATACGATGGTCGAACTGGCAGGGGAGGGGATGACGATGGTCTGCGTGACACATGAAATGGGTTTTGCCCGGCAGGTTGCCGACCGGGTGATCTTCATGGACCGCGGCCGGATCGTCGAGGAGGGTAAACCGGACGACTTCTTCGCACGACCGAAGACTGATCGCGCCAGCTTGTTTCTCAGCCAGTTGCTCCACTAGCCTGTAAAAACCATGGCGGGCACCCAGGCCCGCCATCTCCCGTCCGCCAATGCATGGCAAGGCTTAAAGCGGTGCGGGTTCCTGTGAAAAACCGCCAACATGACCGCATGTCACGGCTGCACTATCCCTCCCGCACTCGAGGCTAGCCTCTAGCGAGAGACCGCGCAGGCGGCCCGAGAGAAAGCCGGCGATAAAGCTGTCGCCGGCGCCGGTGGTATCGACGACTTCGGCCGGTTTGATGCCGGTTTCGGCATGCTCGTGTCCGTCGCTGGCGCTGGATCCGCTGGCGCCGCGCGTGACCACGGCAAGTTTTGCGCCAGCCTCCAGGAAGTCCACAATCATCCGATTGGCATTCGCATCGTTTTCGCCGGCGGAGCCGAATGCGACGGTCAGGCCATCGACGCTGCGATTTGCGGGATCGGCATTGACAGAGACATCCTGCGACACGCTGATGCCGGCTTCGGCGAGGGCGCGTTTCAGCGCACCGCCATCGTCCAGCCAGCCAATATGAACGTGATCCATCGTCTTCAGGACTTCGACATGCAGCGGGGAGGGGGCGTAGCCGGCGCAGACGCCGAAATCCTCGAAGGTCATCACCCGATCGCCCGATTCCAGAACGTCAATGTCGGTATAGGCGGTGATGCCCGGCCGCTCCTCGAGATAGTCAGTCCTCACACCTTTCACCCGCAGCAGGTCTCGTGTTCGTGCACCGTCGGGATCGCTGCCGACGGCGCCAAAGTAAAAGGACATGTGTCCAAGGCGCGCAAGCTGGACCGCAACATTGACCGCGTTTCCGCCCACCAGCGACTGGCCCACCGGCGGCTGGAAGCGATCTATGCAGTTGTCGCCGACGGTTGCAAAACGGAGATGTTTCATGCGGGGTCTCTGGCAGGGCTACGGCAAGGCCGTGAACGCCAACACGGCGTTCACGGCTCTACGATGGTTTTCAATACGCCTCAATAGGCGACGCGTTTGTAATAGCGGCGGGTGGTGAGCGGATGATCGCGCAGCACTTCGAGATGGGCGCTTATGCGCTCCAGTACTGTCGCCAGGACAATCGGTGAAACAAGCCCACGCACTTCGGCGGAGACGCCCGGCAGAGAAAACTGTGCCGTGTCCAGCACCGTCAGCTTGTCTGTATAGTTCGGAACGAAATTCTCCACACGTTCGGCAAGCGGGCGCAAGGCATCCTCCCCCTTGAACAGAATGACGCTCACGCCTTTTTCAACGAGTTCGAGCGTGCCATGGAAGAAATCCGAGGCATGCACCGGCCGCGTTTTAATCCACTGCATTTCTTCCAGAATGCACATGCCGTAGTAGAATGCCTGCGGCCAGACGTTTCCGGCGCCCGTGACGATGTGATAATCGGACGCCGCCAGTGTACGGGCAAAAGCTTCGGCCTTCGGTTCGTAGGAGCGCTTGACCTCAAGAAGCAGTTCCGGAAGCAGCAAAAGCTCGCTTTCCAGCTGGGCGCAATTTTCGATTTCGCCGCGATGCTTCATGATGGAAAGAGCGATGAAGAGGGATTGCAGGTAGAAGGATTCACACGACGTATCGTCTTCGGCGAAGTTGACGAAGACGTGGTCGCCACCCTTGCCGAGGGGAGTCTCTTCATGACCGACGAGGGTCAGTACGGTCGCTCCGATTTCCTTGAGCGTGGCAAGAAGTGCGACGCTTTCCTTCGTCGTGCCCGACAGGGATGGCATGACGACGATCGACTTTTCCGTCAGGTTGGCCGAGCCGGTGATCACCAGTTCGGCCGTAAGGTCAATGAAAGCCGGAAAGCGCGATTTGCGCTGCAGCAATTGCGCCGCTGGCTGCATCAGGATGGCAGCTCCCCCCGTTCCAAGGAAGAACACGTTTTCCGCACCAGCCGACAGGCAGGTGGCGATGACCTGATCGAGGCGCGTGCGCAGCGCAATGGCGCCGCTCTGGATGCGCAGAAATCTCTGTTCGTCAAAATTCAGCATGATTGTTCCTCGCTTGAAAGGGGCGTTGATACGCCCTTTGATGAGATGCGTAGTTGTAAGACAACTGACATCTAAGATTTTTCTTGTCAACGGCGAGGTTGTGCCCTTTTTGCATGGCCTGATGTCGAAGCGCGATGGCCAAGGCATCTGCCGCCTGACACCCGGCTGTTGACCTTCGCTAATTTGTCAGACAAGAACAGGAAAACCGTCACGTCTTAAACGAGGTTACAATTGGACGAGCCCCTCCGCGACACGCGCACATTGGTCATTCAGTTGCGCGACCGTATCGCCAACCTTATCAAGGACGATGGCCTGAAGCCGGGTGACAAGCTTCCGACGGAAGCCCAGTTGACGCAGCGGTTCAAGATCTCGCGCCCGGCCTTGCGCGAAGCGCTCAAACTTCTCGAACAGGATGACGTGATCTTCGTGGAACATGGCCGCGGCCGCTTCGTCTCGGCGATGTCGGCAGTAACGGTGGAGCGGCCGATCACCGTATTCGAAAGCGTCACCGACATGACGCAGCACTACGGCTACAAGACCAACAACAAGGTCCTGTCCATCGCCGAGGAGGAGCCGGATGCGACGACCGCCAGCTGCCTGAAGCTGTCGCCCGGGGAACGGGTGATCCGGATCGAACGTCTGCGTCTGCAGGATGACGAGCCCATCATGTACTGCATCGACTATGTACCGCGCCAGATCATTCCAGCACGGTTGTTTGACATCGACTGGAGCGGGTCGTTGCTGGCCCTGCTCGAGCGCTACAAGCACCGCCCGCGCATGTCGGCCGCCAAGGTCTCGGCCGTGATGCTGCCGGACGATGTCGCCGAACGCAACGATCTCCGCGGATTCGGGCCTGCACTTCTCATCCGCGAAACCTGCTTCAATACGGCCGGCGTCCCCGTCATATATGCGGTGGACTACCATCGCGGCAGCCATTTCTCGTTCAGCCTGGTTCGGAAATAGTCCGGGTATTCCCCAGGTGTATCGAGGCCTCAGCAGACTCAGATCAGGCGGCGGCGTAGGGTAATCGTCGCGGCGGCGGCCATGACCGCCAGGCCATACCAGGTCAGTGCATAGACAAGATGGCTGTTGCGGAAGCGGATCACGGTCAGGCCGCCAACGGGAAGACCGCCGGGATTGGGCGTGGCGTCGGCGTCGATGAAATAGGGCGCGACGGAACCAAGGCCCTTGGCGCGCGCAATGGCAGCGACGTCACGGGAATACCAGCGCTCATTGGCCGGATCGTTCGAGCGCAGGAAAGCACCGCCGGGTTCGCTGATGCGCAGGAGGCCGGTGACCGTGACAGGCCCGGCGACGATCTCGCCTGCCGCGCGCGCAGCAGGGTCGCGGCGGTCGGCGGGCAAAAAGCCGCGGTTGACGAGGACCGTCGACGAGTCCGAAAGATGCAGCGGCGTCAGCAGCCAGAAGCCGCCGCCGCGCTCGGTCACGGCCTGAACGAGGACCGACTTGTGATGCTCGAAGGTGCCGGTCGCAGCGACACGGCGATATTCGTCTTTTTCCGTGCTGACGGTACCCCACTGCGCAGGCGCGGGCGGCGGCACCGGGTCGGTGTGGATACGGGCTTCCACGCGGGCGATGAGGGCGAGCTTCCAGAACAACCGCTGCACCTGCCAGGTGCCGAGCCCGATGAAGACAGCTGTCAGTATCAGCATGGCGCTAACAAAAGCCAGACGGGCGCGGCGTGGATGGCCGGTGGCGTCCGCTGTCACGGGATGTTCTGTGGTCACCGTCATCACCCGTCAGGGCATGTTTTTCATCATGTCCGGCGACATCGGCATCATGTTCGTGTTGAGATGATGCATGACCCAGAGTGAACCGGCAAGCGTGATCGCCACGAGGACGAGCGTGAAGATCAGCGCCATCATCGTCCAGCCGCCTTCCGAGCGCGGGTTCATGTGCAGGAAGAAGATCATGTGAACGATGATCTGGGCAACGGCGAACGCCATGACCAGGACGGCAGTGAGCAGCTTGCTGTCGAAGACGCCGCTCATGACGAGTGCGAACGGAATGGCCGTCAGGATAATGGAAAGCCCAAAGCCGATCATGTAGCCCCTGAACGAACCGTGGCCGGCCTCGTGGCCATGGCTGTGAGCGTGGTGGGTGTTTGCGGCATCTTCCTGAGCGGGGGCATGCGGCTGTGAGCTCATCCGAGAGTTCCCATCAGATAGACAAAGGAGAAGACGCCGATCCAGACGACGTCGAGGAAGTGCCAGAACATGGACAGGCACATCAGCCGGCGGCGATTTTCCGGGATCAGCCCACGTTTCGACACCTGGATCATCAGCGTGATCAGCCAGACGATGCCGAAGGTGACGTGCAGGCCGTGGGTGCCGACCAGCGTGAAGAAGGACGACAGGAATGCGCTGCGGGTCGGTCCCGCGCCTTCATGGATCAGGTGTGCGAACTCGTAGAGCTCGATACCGAGGAAGGCTGCGCCGAACAGGCCGGTGACGGCAAGCCAGAACAGCGTTTCAGCCTTGGCGTTTCTCTCCATCTGCAGCATGGCGAAGCCATAGGTGATGGAGGAGAAAAGCAGCATGGCGGTGTTAACAGCGACGAGCGGCAGGTCGAACAGGTCGGCGGGGGAGGGGCCTGCGGCATAGTTTCGACCGAGCACGCCGTGAGTGGCGAACAGGACCGCGAAGATCAAGGAGTCGCTCATCAGGTAGAGCCAGAAACCCAGCATCGTGCTGCCTTCGGGATGATGCTCGTCCGTCAGGTAGAATTCCGGCTTTTCGGTTTCGTGGGCGTGCGTTTTGCTTGCCATGTCAGGTCCGTTCCGCGAGCAGGCTGGAGCGCGCATCTTCCGTCGCGGTCACGGTTTCAGCGGGGATGTAGAAGTCTCGGTTGTAGTTGAACGTATGACCGATCGCGACGGCGAGTATCGTGAAGAAGGACAGGATCGCCAGCCACCAGATGTACCAGATCATCGCGAAGGCAAAGGCAACGCTGATCGCCGCGAGGATGACGCCCGTGCCGGTATTTTTCGGCATATGGATCGGCTTGAAGCCGGTAAGGGGTCGCTCGTAGCCGCGGTTCTTCATGTCGTACCAGCTGTCGTGATCATGCACGACAGGGGTGAAGGCGAAGTTGTAATCCGGTGGCGGCGAGGACGTCGACCATTCGAGCGTACGGGCGTTCCAGGGATCGCCGCTGGTCTCGCGCAGCTGGTCGCGGCGCAGGAAGCTGACGGCAATCTGGATGACGAAGGAGGCGATGCCGAGCGCAATCAGGACGGCGCCGAACGCCGCAATGATGAACCATATCTGCAGGGAAGGGTCCTCGAACTGGCTGACACGGCGAGTGACCCCCATCAGGCCGAGCACGTAGAGCGGCATGAAGGCGAAGAAGAAACCGGTCTGCCAGAACCAGAAGCTCATCTTGCCCCAGAAAGGATCGAGCTTGTAGCCGAAGGCCTTCGGCCACCAGTAGACGACACCGGCCATCAGCCCGAAGACGACGCCGCCGATGATGACGTTGTGGAAATGGGCAATCAGGAAGAGCGAATTGTGCAGCACGAAGTCGGCCGGCGGAACAGCCAAAAGCACGCCGGTCATGCCGCCGATAACGAAGGTGATCATGAACCCGATCGTCCAGTACATCGGCACTTCGAAGCGGATGCGGCCGCGATACATGGTGAACAGCCAGTTGAACATCTTCGCGCCCGTCGGGATCGAGATGATCATCGTGGTGATGCCGAAGAAGGCATTGACCGAGGCGCCCGAGCCCATGGTGAAGAAGTGGTGCAACCAGACGATATAGGAGAGGATGGTGATGACGACCGTCGCATAGACCATCGAGGCATAACCGAACAGCCGCTTGCCGGAGAAGGTGGCGACCACCTCCGAGAAGATACCGAAGGCCGGAAGTACCAGAATGTAAACCTCCGGATGCCCCCAGATCCAGATGAGGTTGACATACATCATCGGATTGCCGCCGAGGTCGTTGGTGAAGAAGTTGGTGCCGGCATAACGGTCAAGCGTCAGAAGCGCGAGCGTGGCCGTCAGGACCGGGAAAGTCGCGACGATCAGGATGTTGGTGCACAGCGACGTCCAGGTAAAGACCGGCATCTTCATGAAGCTCATGCCCGGGGCGCGCAACTTGACGATCGTGGCAATCAGGTTGATGCCGGACAGCGTCGTGCCGATGCCGGCCACCTGCAGGCCCCAGATATAATAATCGACGCCGACGCCGGGACTGTAGTCCGCCCCCGACAGCGGCGGGTAGGCAAGCCAGCCCGTCCGCGCAAATTCCCCGACGAACAGCGACATCATGATGATGATCGCTCCGGCCGTGGTCATCCAGAAGGAGAAATTGTTGAGAAACGGGAACGAGACGTCGCGGGCGCCGATCTGCAGCGGCACGACGAAATTCATCAGCCCCGTCACGAAGGGCATCGCCATGAAGAAGATCATGATGACGCCATGGGCGGTGAAGATCTGGTCGTAATGATGCGGATTGAGGTAGCCCTCGCTACCATTGAAGGCGATTGCCTGCTGGATACGCATCATGATCGCATCGGCAAAGCCGCGCAGCAGCATGATGAGGGCGAGGATCACGTACATGACGCCGATCTTCTTGTGATCGACGCTGGTAAACCATTCCGTCCAGAGATAGCCCCAGAGCTTGAACTTGGTGATGAGCCCGAGAACGGCGATGCCGCCGAGCGCCACGCCGAGGAACGTCACGACGAGAATGGGCTCGTGATAGGGAATGGCTTCCCAGGTGAGCCGCCCGAAGATGAATTCCGTCAGATTGCTGTAACCGAACATGTGTCTGTCCAAAATCTCTTGAAGTGCGGGGCTCAGGGCTTGGAGGCGCCGTCGGTGTTCAGTTGCGCCGGCGCCGGTCCACTTTGATCGGATCCTGGCGTGGAATGTTGCATGTGCATGTCGTGGTTCGTCGGCTGCTGCTCATCCACCCCCTTCGCGGGTTGATCGCTGCGCGCGGGGTTGCCGGTTGCCGGGAACGTCGCTGCCGGCGCCTCTTCGGTGCCATGGCGGCTGTCGTATTCCAGCCGTGCCCGGTTTTCGGCGCTTTCGGCGCCGCCGCCGCCCATCATGTCGATATGCATCATCTCGTTCATGCACATCTTGCCGGGCTTGGCGCACATGTTGAGCACGGCGTCGTAGAGCCCGTTCTCGACGGTGGCGTAATAGCGCACCGGTTCCTTGCTGCTCGGCTTTTCGAGCTTCAGATAGGCGTCACGGTTCAGCGCCGTGCCCTGCGCCTTGACCCGCTCGACCCACTGGTCGAAGCCAGCCTGCTGCAGGCCGTGGAACTTGAAGCGCATGTGCGAGAAGCCGTCGCCGGAATAGTTGGCGGACAGGCCGTCATATTCGCCTTGCTTGTTGATCACGGCATGAAGACGCGTCTGCATGCCCGGCATGGCGTAGATCATCCCGGCAAGAGCCGGCACATAGAAGGAGTTCATCACCGAGGAGGCGGTGATCTTGAAATTGATCGGCACATCGACGGGCGCCGCCATCTCGTTGACGGTAGCGATGCCATAGTCCGGGTAGAAGAACAGCCATTTCCAGTCCAGCGCCACCACCTCGACGGTAATCGGCTTTGTCTCGGCAGGGACGGCGCGTTCGGCGTCGATCCGGTCGAGCTGACGGTAAGGGTCAAGCTTATGGGTGCTGATCCAGGTTACCGCACCGAGCGCAATGATGATGATCAGCGGCGCCGACCAGATGACCACTTCAAGTGCCGTCGAATGGTGCCACTCCGGGTCATATGTGGCACTGGTGTTCGACCCCCTGTAGCGCCAGGCAAACAGCACCGTCAGGCACAGTACGGGCACGATGATCAGCAGCATCAGCACCGTCGAGATGACGATGAGATCCCTTTGCTGCATGGCGATATCGCCCGATGGGGCCATGACGACCATGTTGCAGCCCGCCAGAGCCAGCAGTGGCAACACGGTGAGAAGGCGGCTGGCAGTTTTCCATTGGGACATAGCGGGCTCGAAGTTTGCGTTCCGTCTCTTCCGCACTAGCGAAGCATCATGGATACCGGAATGAGGTGCGTCGTCGCAGTGCAGCAATTTGTCGCGTTGCAAAAACTATGGCTGAGATCGAAGTCGAACGTCTGGCTGAGCTAAGGTATAAACGGTCTTTGGCGGAGATCAAAGCGTCTGTGGCACACGTGCGCGGCACCGTCTTTTTATAGGATGGACCGCAGTGGTTTTGCACCATATTCTTGATCAAAGCCCGGCCTGGGTTCACATTAGGTGATGAAATCGGAATCCTGCGAGGAGAAAAGATTATGGGCGTGGCTGCAAATCCTTCGTCATCGGGGCTTGAACAGGACGCCCGGCGCATGCATGGCGACAAGCCGCTTTCGGCCGGCAGCATTGCGCTTGGTGTGATCATCGGCCGCATGTCGGAATTTTTCGATTTCTTCGTTTACGGCCTTGCCTCCGTCCTGGTGTTTCCGCGGCTGATTTTCCCGTTTGCGCCCACCCCGGTGGCGGCGACGATGATGTCCTTTGCGGTGTTCTCGCTGGCCTTCCTGGCGCGGCCGGTCGGTTCCTTCGTTTTCATGTGGATCGATCGCAATTATGGGCGCGGCACGAAGCTGACGATCGCCCTTTTCATCCTCGGCGGCTCCACGGCCTCCATTGCATTCCTGCCCGGTTATGAAACCATCGGGCTTTGGTCGGTGGCGCTTTTGGCGCTGTTCCGGCTGGGGCAGGGATTTGCGCTTGGCGGTGCATGGGACGGCCTTGCATCCTTGCTCAACCTCAACGCCCCGCCGAACCGCCGCGGCTGGTACGCGATGATCCCGCAGCTCGGTGCGCCGATCGGATTTGCGCTGGCCAGCACGCTGTTCGGCTTTTTCGTTGCCAATCTCTCCGACGCGGATTTCCTGTCCTGGGGATGGCGCTATCCGTTCTTCGTGGCCTTTGCGATCAACGTCGTGGCACTGTTTGCCCGTCTGCGCATTGTTGCCAGCCAGGAATTCGGTTCGGCGCTGGAAAGCAATGAACTGCAGGCCCGGCCGGTTTTCGAAATGCTGAGCAAGCATGCATCCGACGTCCTGCTTGGAGCCTTCGCGCCGCTGGCGAGTTTTGCCATGTTCCATCTCGTTACGATCTTTCCCTTAAGCTGGGTGACCTTGTTTGGCGGTCAGTCGGCGGCGCAGTTCCTGTGGGTGCAGGTTGCCGGCGCTGCCGTCGGCCTTGTCGGCATCATTCTGTCGGGGGTCATCGCCGACCGTATCGGTCGCCGCAACCAGCTGATGATCGGCGCCATCGTCATCGCCATATTTTCCTTCTCGGCACCGTTCCTGCTTGATGCAGGCCGCACGGGGCAGAATGCCTTCATCATCATCGGCTTCGGTATTCTGGGACTGTCCTTCGGCCAGGCATCCGGCGCCGTGTCGTCGCGGTTCGGCCAATATTACCGCTATACGGGTGCCGCGCTCACGTCCGATCTGGCCTGGCTGATCGGTGCCGGATTTGCGCCGCTGGTCGCGCTCGGTCTTGCCAGCAGTTTCGGCATCATCTTCATCGGCGGCTATCTGATATCCGCAGCGATCTGCACGATCGTTGCATTGAGCGTCACCCGGGCACTGGATATGAGCGGCGAACCGGACGCGAAATCAGAGGTGCCTTCGAACGGCAGGCCATAACCCCCGCGCAAATCCTCGATCGGGCCTGGAACCGGCGGCATCGCCAAGAACAGGCTGGCCAAAGCGAGCCGGATTTGGCGCGCGAGTTCCGGCTGACACAATAGGTTCCATAACAAGTCTTATCGAACTGAGGCCCGCAGGTCGCAGTTCGCCTTGAACTCGCACCGCAAAGTTAAAGTGTCCTGATCCTGCAAAGTTGGAATGTCACTCTCCCCGGGTTTTGATGACCCGGGAGATTGCGGATGGGACTTCGCCGCCGTATCGACCAACGGCAATCCCACCTCGGAAGTTTCCCCGCCGATGGCTCCGCACAACAGGGCAATTGCATCGTCGCGATCAAGCGCTGCGCGCAGTCTTTCGGTCAGGACGTTTCGAACCACTCATCGCAGGGCTTCCCTGAAGGTCACCGTCTCTGCCGGCGGCAGCGACATGCGGCTGTCCGGGGCATCGGCGCCGAACAGCGCATTGTGCAGATGGCTGAGCCCGATTGCGGCTGCGCCAACAATCGCCGCGCGGGGCCCGAGCTGGCTCGCCTCGATATCGACGGGATAGGGAAAGCAGGCCGGCAGGAACTTGCGGATACGCTCGATCAGTTCCGGTCGCAGGCCGATCGAGCCGCCCATGATGACCTTTTCCGGATTGGCAATCGCGGCAATCGCGCTGATGCCGCGCGCCAGATATTTTGCCGTCTCGTCCAGGGTCGCTGAGGCATGCACATCGCCGCTTGAAGCCCGCTCGAAGATCGCCGGAACGGTTGCCGTCTCGCCGGATGCTGCAGCATAGTGCGCCATGATGCCGATCGAGGCGGCGACCCGCTCGAAGGCGCCGGAGCGCAGCGATTCCGGATCGAAGGGGTCGGCGCCAAAGGGCAGGAAGCCCAGTTCGCCCGCGGCATTCATCGCACCGCGCACCAGCTGGCCGCCGACCATCAACCCGCCACCGATACCGGTGCCGACGGCGATATAGGCAAGATTGTCGATACCCTGCCCCTGGCCGAGCCAGTTTTCGCCAAGCACCGCCAGATTGACGTCGTTTTCCAGGATCACATCGATGCCGAGTGCCTTCTCGAAGGCAGCCGCCACGTTCATCGTGTCGAAATCGGCAATGTTCGGCGCCAGCAGGATGCGGCCGGTTTTCGCATCCGGCGCGCCGGGCGCTCCGATGACAGCCATGCGGATGCGTTCGCGGGGAATGTTCAGATGACTTGCCGCCTGCGCGCAAAGAACCGCGATCTGGTCGACGACGAACTGGCCGCCGCGCCGGTCGGTCGCCACGACTTCCTCGGCAAAGACCTGACAGGCAAGATCGGCGATGGCGAGCCGGATCTTCGTCCCGCCAAGATCGACCGCAGCAATATAGGCCGCATCCGGCACGAGTTCATACGTAACGGCGGTGCGCCCGACATGGCCGCTGGTGCGCCCGGTTTCACGGACCCAGTCGTCCAGCTCCAGCTGGCGGACGATTTCCGAGATGGTCTGCTTGGAGAGGCCCGTCTGCTTGGCAATCGAGGCGCGGGAGATCGGCCCGTTCTGGATGATCGCCTCCATCACGGCTCTTTGGGAAAACTTCCGGGAGATGCGCAGGGTTTCGCTCACAGTCGCCTCGATTAATTCGTTCTGTTACCGAACTATTTAGCCAAATGCAAAATGAGTCAACCGGAAAGCGAGGTCGCATCCGGGTCGAGCGATTTGCCCGGTGCCTGAAGCGCCGACCGGACGCCGACGATCACCGGTTTTTCTGTGAGAACGCGCGCCGAAATGGAAATGAAAGAACGGCCGCCTCGCCAGTGGCACGCACGCCCCGGCGTTGGGGGTTCCCTGCAACTACAGGCGTTCGAATGGCGTCAGGCGATGACGGGATAACCCTGCCGCTGCGCCTGCCTCTCAAGCGCGGCCAGCGGTTCATAGTCGGCATCGGAAAGCACCGCAAAATCCTTCAGGCAAAGCACATCGCACGCGGCAGAGAGTGACGGTTCGGCGGTGGCCTGCTTGAGGGCGTGCCGCAACAGCCTTACCTCCACATCCGAGGCATCCGCCCGGGTGATGACCGGCAATCCCGGCCCCTTGATCGTCTCGAAAAGGATGCGGACGCCGGCAAGGCTCTCAGGATCGAAGCGCAGCACGTTGCCATAGGTGACGCAGTCGATCGCCGCCACATCCGCTTTGCCGACCGTGATCGCTGCAATGCTGTTGCGATGACCGCCCGTTTCGATCACCGAGGAAAAGAACCGTCCATCGCGCGACAGCGGCGCGATGGCGGCGCGAAACAGGTTGACGCCGGAATTGCTGTCGGGCTGATTGATCGCCGCCCGCGTGCCCCGCAGGTCTTCAAGGGATTGGGCGGCGCTATCCTTCGCCACGACAATGAAGCTGCGCATCGACGGCCCGTCGCAGCCGGGATGCCCATAGACCGGCGTTGCCACGAGCCGCACCTTGCCGCGCAGGTGCTTGACGTAGGGAAAGCCACAGGTCTGGGCGAGCAGCAGGTCGGGCTGCGTCCAGGCCTCATGATAGGGCACTTTATCATCCAGCCTGGCCGGAACCTCGTCGAGCCCTGCCCGCTTCAGGGCTTCGCTCAGGAAATCCCACAGTGTAGCTGTGGCCTCTGCAAGCGGCGGCGGGCTGGCATACATGGCAAGGCTGGCGAGGCGCATTCAGACACTTTCACAAGGGACAGATGCCACTAGCACAATCCGGCCGGCGCCGTATCGCCAGACTTTGAGGTGGTGATGGCATCTTCGGCAAGGCTGCAGGCAGCTCACGAATGTTTCGGATGCGTGATGCCGTCATGCGGCTTGAGGAAAAACCGGCGGGCGATGTCCCAGTAGCCGTTGTAGACCAGCCCGCCATTCGCGCCGATCAGAGCCTCGCGGTTGCGCCGGTATATAGACGGCAGACGGTACCACGAAATGCCGGGCTTCAGATGATGCAGCACATGCAGGTTGTTGTAGAGGAACAAAAACCCGAACAGCTGGCTGTTCTCGACGATCGCGGTGCGCTCCTCCTGCCGTTCGGCGTAGCGGTGTTCGGCATAGGACCGCAACCGCGTCAACGCCGCGCCCAGATAGACGAAACCGAAGAAATAGAGCCAGACCGGCATGCCGCAGATCACCGCGACCCAGAACAGCACGGCGGCGGCACCGATCAGGTGAACCGCCCAGATCCGCGCCCGGCCGGGCTCGCCCGCCCGCAACAGTCGTCCTTCCTGCACCAGGAAACTTGCCAGCATCACGGCCGGCCCGATCGTCAGCCGCCCGAGCAGCGTCGTGTTCCAGCGCGCAAGCTGCCTGCCTGCGCTGCCCAGACGCTCCCAGGCCGTTTTGGTCAAGTAGGAGGATTCCGGATCCTCGATCGGATCGGTCAGATGCCCGTCGCGGTGATGCTCAAGATGGCTGTCACGGTAGATTTCATAGGGCAGCCAGAGCGATAGCGGGATTGCGCCGATGGCATCGTTGATGCGCTGACTGCCTGTCGGATGCCCATGGATGACCTCGTGCTGCAGCGATCCCTGCCAGGCGATCAGCCAGCCGCCCGCAAGCACAACGGCAAGGACCGGCAGCGACTGCCACCAGAAGGTCAACGCCAGAAAACCGCCATAGATCGCGATGGCAAGAATGACTGTCGGCCACTCCACGCGGCGGGCCGGGATTTTGATGATGTAGGATGGAGTGTTGGACATGAGCGGCTGTTCCCCCGAGATTGAGGAAACTACATCGCCACGATCAGCTTAGATAATTAAGTTTATCTATTTTATGGATTAATTGGGAAAAATCTTTCGTTGTCAACCGCATCACCAGTAGCATTCATCCTGCGGCTGCTTCGATTGGTCGAAGAATCAGACCCAGGATGCCGGCGTCTTCGGCAATCGGCCGTCCGGATCGACGGCGTCGAGACGCGGTGCGCCCTTCGCATTCCATCGCCACAGCGCCACGCAGGTCCCGCCCGGCGACATGAAGGACGGATAGACGACACCGTCGAAGCCGCTGGCAAGCAGCCGCTGGCGCAGGTGGTGCGTCTGCGGCACCTCGCCCCTGTCCAGATGCATCCGCCATTCGCAAACATGAATATCGGCCGGCACGGCAAGGTCGGACAGAACGGAAGAATCGGTGAGGTCGGCGAGCGCTGCATCCTTGAGTTCCAGCTGTACGATCAGCGCCGGATGCTGGACGAAACCCTGATTATATTCCGCCCAGGCGGTCGAGAGTTCGCGCGCCGCATAGATCGTTGGCGCGCCGACCGGATTCCAGCGGCCGCCGAACCGGGCTGCCCCCTCGCCGGAAAGCGGCGCAAAAGCCCATTGCGGCACGAAGGCGCGCCATAGCGTCAACGTTGCCCTTGCCTTGTCAGGCGTAGATATATTGTCAGGCATAGACGCCGGACCGCACCGCCTCGAGATAGGCCAGTACCTTGTCCGATTTGCCTTCGCTCACCAGATCATAAGCAGTCTTGCCGCCCCAGCCGGGGATCGGCTGGTGCTTGAACCAGATGGTCGCGCGGTTCTCGTCTCCGGCCATTTCGCTGGCCATGGCAAGGATACGCACGACGTGGCTCAAGGCATGATCCACCTTGCGCGCCCCGGATTTCGCGTTCAGCGTATTGCGGGCAACGCCGATCAGCCTGGCAAGCTCTGACAAGGTGACGCCGAGCTGCTTGGAGACCCGCTCGGCAGACAGGAACGGCGACTGCCCGTCACCGAACCGGCTTGCCGTCATATCGAAGCTCAAAGCGGTCATGACACTTTCCTAACAGATCCTGATAAGCACAGCATCAAAATACGCTCAAATCCTGCGCATTTCAAGCGCAACCGGCAATCAAAGCGGCTCCACCGGCTTGCGCCACCACGGCTCCCGCTTATCCAGAAAGGCCGAAATTCCTTCCCGCGCCTCGTCCGTTTCCCAGACATCGGCCAAACGCTCGATCGTCGCTTCGATGACGGCCGGGGTGATCGGCATGCCCAGCGACCGCGCCAGCGCCTTCGACTGCCCGACTGCCCCGGGCGCCACCTGCAGATAGGGGGCAATCTCCGCCTCGATCGCCGCGTCAAGATCGCCTGACGGCACCACGCGCGTCAAAAGGCCCGCTGCCTGTGCTGCCTGCGCATCAAAAATCCTGCCGGACATGAACAAGGGCCGCGCCTGCCCCTCGCCGATCCGCGCCACGACATAGGGGCTGATGGTCGCCGGGATCAGCCCGAGCCGGGTCTCCGTCAACCCGAACTTGGCCGTATCGGCGGCAATCGCCACATCGGCAATGCACAGCAGGCCGATGCCGCCGCCGAACGCATTGCCGTGAACCCGGGCGATGACCGGCTTCTCCAGATCGTTCAGGGCCTTGAACATCAGCGCCAGCCGCTTGGCCTCCTTCATGCGCCCGGCCCGGTCCGCCTCGATCTGCGCCTTCATCCAGCCGAGATCGCCACCGGCACAGAAGCTTATGCCCTCCGCCGCCAGCACGACGGCCCGGACAGCCGTATCTGCTCCCAGCAAACCTGCCGCAGTGGTCAGTTCACCGATCATCGTGCCGGACATGGCATTGTGCTTCTCCGAACGGGCAAGCGTCAGCCGCGCCACGCCCCTGCCATCGATCTCGATGCGAATGGTCCCGAACGTCATGCCGCGCTCCTCAAACTGCGGGCGAAAGCCGATGCGGCCTCCAGCGCTTCTTCGTCAAGGCCGGTTACGAACCCGCGGTCCCTCACATACCGGTCGACCAGCAGCGTATCGACATTGCCTTTGGCGCCCGGCGCATAGGGACAGCCGCCGAGACCACCGACAGAGGCATCGAACACCCGGATGCCCCGGTCGAGCGCCACGCCGATATTGTCGAGCGCGCGGCCGGACGTATCGTGAAAATGCCCGGCCAGCCTTTCGGCGGGAATCCCCGCGAGCACCGTCGCCAGCATCCGGTCGATCGCTTCCGGCGTGCCCCGGCCGATCGTATCGCCAAGACTGATTTCGTAACAGCCAAGCCTCAGCAACTGCCCCGCGACGGCGGCGGCACTTTCCGGCGCAACGGCGCCGTCATAGGGACATTCGACCACGCAGCTGACATAGCCGCGCACCGCAACTCCCTCACTGCGGGCCGCCTCCGCCACTGGGCGAAACCGCTCGATGCTTTCGGCGATCGAGCAATTGATATTGTGCTGTGAAAACCCTTCCGAGGCCGAGGCAAAGATCGCCACCTCGTCTGCGCCTGCCGCCAATGCGGCCTCAAAACCCTTCATGTTGGGCGTCAAAACCGCGTAGCGCACCCCCGGCCGGCGGGCGATCCCGGCCATCACCTCGGCAGCATCGGCCAGTTGCGGCACCCATTTCGGACTGACGAAGCTCGTCACCTCGATCCGCTCGAAGCCGCAGTCCGACAGCCTGTCGACCAGCCTGATCTTGTCCTGCGTCGCGATCAGGACCTTCTCGTTCTGAAGGCCGTCCCGCGGCGCCATCTCGACGATGGAAACGCGGTTTTCGGCTCCAATTGCACCTGCCGCCAGCATCACGTTTCCTCGGGCTTCAGCGAAAGAAGAACCGCGCCATCGACCGTCTGGTCGCCCTCGGCAACAAACAGGCTTTCCACCAGCCCGTCGCGGCTGGCCGAAAGCGTCAGCTCCATCTTCATCGCTTCCATGACAATCAGCGGATCACCCTTTAAAACGGCGTCTCCCTCCTTCACGCGCACCAGCTTGACCAGTCCCGGCATGGGCGCAAGGAGGCGATCGCTTCCGGCTGCATCTTCCGCTTCGCCATCCAGCGGATCGGGAACATGAAAGTCAAAGGCACGGCCATCGACAAGCAACGTAAAACCTTTCGGTATTTCAAGCCGTTGCAGCGCACTCTGCCGGCCATCGGCCTCGACAAGACAACCGCCGTCGAACCGGCCGGAGATCCTGACGGGAATGACCCGGTTGCTGCCATGGACGGCAAACAGGTCGAGACCGCGCGCTGCGACGCGCAGGACATGGCGCTCGCCGGCATGATCCAGGGTTACCGTGCGCGTTGCCTGCCCCCAAACCTGCCAATGGCCGAGCGACAGCCAGGGATCGCCGGCCGGCGGAGCCTGCAAAGTCCCAAGCGACAGGACCGCCGCCAGCGCCAGCACGGTTTCGTCGGGCGCAGCGACCACCGTTAGCGCCGCGACCTCCCGGTCGATCAGCCCGGTATCGGGATGCCCCGCGACGAAATCCGGTTGCCGGCTCAGGCGGGCGAGGAAATCGAGATTGTTGGCGACGCCCCCGATATGGCTGTTGTCCAGAGCCGCCGTCAGCTTCGCAAGGGCTGCCGCCCGGGTTGTGCCGTGCACGATCAGCTTGGCGATCATCGGATCGTAGAACGGGCTGATCCGGTCGCCCTGGCGCACGCCGGCATCGACCCGCACGCCGTCCGCCGGGAACCCGACATGCGACAGCGTGCCGGTCGATGGCAGGAAACCGCGCGCCGGGTCCTCGGCATAGACCCGCGCCTCGAATGCCCAGCCGTCGATCGACAATTCCGATTGCTTCAACGGCAAAGGCTCGCCATTGGCCACCCGCAATTGCCACTCGACCAGATCGACGCCGGTGATCGCCTCCGTCACCGGATGCTCGACCTGCAGCCGCGTGTTCATTTCCATGAAGAAGAACCGGTCAGGCCAGAGCCCGTCCGAGACATCGGCGATGAATTCGACCGTGCCCGCACCGCAATAGTCGATGGCCCGCGCCGCGCGCACCGCCGCCTCCCCCATCGCCCGGCGCATTTCCGCCGTCATGCCCGGCGCCGGGGCCTCCTCGATCACCTTCTGATGGCGCCGCTGCAGCGAGCAGTCCCGCTCGAACAGATGCACCGCATTGCCATGCCGGTCGCCAAACACCTGGATTTCGATATGGCGCGGCTTCATCAGGTATTTTTCGATCAGCACCGCGCCATCGCCGAAG
The DNA here is from genome assembly GCF_025847205.1 of Pararhizobium sp. YC-54. Classification (GTDB taxonomy): domain Bacteria; phylum Pseudomonadota; class Alphaproteobacteria; order Rhizobiales; family Rhizobiaceae; genus Pararhizobium. The sequence continues at coordinate 56,287 of NZ_JAOYTH010000012.1, forward strand.
GCAGCCTCCGCCTCCCGCCGCGCCGCCTCAAGGGACGCGCCAAAATCCTCGGCGTGGTCGACGCGGCGCATGCCCTTGCCGCCACCGCCGGCCCGCGCCTTGATCAGCACCGGAAAACCGATGCCCATGGCCTGTTCACTGAGAAATGCGGCATCCTGATTGTCGCCGTGATAGCCGGGAACCACCGGCACGTCCGATTGCTCCATGAGCACCTTTGCCGCGTCCTTCAGACCCATGGCACGAATGGCAGCGGCCGATGGTCCGATGAAGGCCATGCCCGCCGCCTCGACCGCTTCGGCGAAATCAGCGTTCTCCGACAGGAACCCGTAGCCCGGATGGATGGCCTGTGCGCCTGAGCGGTCTGCCGCAGCGATAATGCGCCCGGCATTCAGGTAACTCTCGCTAGCCGCCGCCGCACCGATCCGGAAAGCTTCATCGGCCAGCTCGACATGCAGCGCGCCGGCATCCGCATCGGAATAGACCGCAACCGTGCGAATGCCCAGACGCCGCGCCGTGCGGATGATCCGGCAAGCGATTTCACCGCGATTGGCAACGAGTATCTTCGAAAACATCCGTACGTCCCGGTCTGAAGCATGTCGCGCAAAAGTGTGCTGCGGTTTTGCGAGAACGTCATGCGTGAAATCAAAAACTTAAAGCGCAGCAAGCGAATCTGAAAGATCGCGACATGCTTTAGTGAGCAGCGACGACTTCGACCTCGAGCAGCCAGGCCCCGTCAAAAATACCGGCGATCACAACTGTCATCGCAGGCGCCAGGCTTCCCAGATACTCTCCACGAATTTCGCGATTGGCCATGGTGTGATGCCGGTCGGCGAGATAGGTCGTCACCTTGACGATATCCGCCTTGGTCATCCCGGCGGCCTTCAGCTGCGCATCGACATTGAGCCAGACCTGCCGTGCCTGGGCTTCGAAGCCCCCTGGCACGTTGTCGGCGGAATCCGTCGGGATCTGGCCGCTGACGAAGAGCAGACGTTGGAAATCCTCAAGCCGGACGGCCTGCGAATAACCGCCGCGTGGCTGGGGGGCGTTCTTGGCATTGAAAGCATCACGTTTCATGGTCTTTCTCCTCACATCCTGAACAGGCCAAAACGGGTATCGTCGATCGGTGCATTGAGGGCTGCCGAAAGGGAAAGCGCCAGCACATCGCGGCTCTTGCGCGGATCGATGATGCCGTCGTCCCACAGCCGCGCCGAAGCATAGAGCGGGTGGCTCTGGGTCTCGAACAGGTTCAGCACCGGCTGCTTGAACTTCGCTTCGTCTTCCTCGCTCCAGGGCGTGCCCGCCCGCTTCAGCGCATCGCCGCGCACCGTTGCCAGCACGCCTGCCGCCTGCTCGCCGCCCATCACCGAAATCCGGCTGTTCGGCCAGGTCCACAGGAAGCGCGGCGAAAACGCCCGGCCGCCCATGCCGTAATTGCCCGCACCGAAGGAGCCGCCGACCAGCATGGTGATCTTCGGCACCCTGGTCGTCGCCACAGCCGTCACCAGCTTGGCGCCGTGCTTGGCAATGCCTTCGGTCTCGTACTTCCGCCCGACCATGAAGCCGGTGATATTCTGCAGGAAAACCAGCGGAATCTTGCGCTGCGAGCAAAGCTCGACGAAATGCGTGCCCTTCAGCGCCGATTCCGAAAACAACACGCCATTGTTGGCGATGATGCCGACAGGAATTCCGTGGATGTGCGCAAAGCCGCAGACCAGCGTCGTACCGTAGCGCGCCTTGAACTCGTCCAGCCGCGATCCATCGACGATCCGGGCGATCACCTCGCGAATATCGTAGGGTGTGCGCAGGTCCAAAGGCACGACGCCGTTCATATCGTCAGGATCGTAGACCGGCTCTTCCGGCGCCTGCCGCGCGACGGTGGCGATGCTGGAACGGTTCAGGCTGGCAACCGCGCGGCGCGCCAGCGCCAGCGCATGCGCATCGTCGCGGGCGAGATGATCGGCAACGCCCGAAAGCCGCGTGTGCACATCACCGCCGCCAAGATCCTCGGAAGACACCACTTCGCCCGTTGCAGCCCGCACCAGCGGCGGCCCGGCGAGAAAGATCGTGCCCTGTCCCTCGACAATGATCGCCTCGTCCGACATTGCCGGCACATAGGCGCCGCCCGCCGTGCACGATCCCATGACGACGGCAATCTGCGGAATGCCCGCCGCCGACATATTGGCCTGATTGTAGAAGATACGGCCGAAATGATCGCGGTCGGGAAACACCTCGTCCTGGTTCGGCAAGTTGGCGCCGCCGGAATCGACCAGATAGATGCAGGGCAGGTTGTTCTCCGCCGCGATCTCCTGCGCCCGCAAATGCTTCTTCACCGTCATCGGATAGTAGGTGCCGCCTTTGACCGTCGCATCGTTGCAGACGATCATGCAGTCGCGGCCGGACACACGTCCGATGCCCGTGACCAGCCCTGCCCCCGGCGCCTCACCCTTGTAAAGGCCGTGCGCCGCCGTCATGCCGACTTCCAGAAACGGTGTCGCCGTATCAATCAGCTGCGCCACACGCTCGCGCGGCAGCATCTTGCCGCGGCTGACATGACGCTCGCGCGCCGCCTCGCCGCCACCGCCGGCAGCCAGCGCGGCGGCCTCCTCGACAACACGCATCGCCTCCGCCATCGCCGTGCTATTGGCGCGGAATGTTTCCGAAGACGTGGTAATTTGCGATTTCAGAACGGCCATTCATTCCCCCGACCAAACATCCTGCTGAACTCTGCGCGCCGCGCTCAAGCCGTCTCGCCAAAAAGCTCCCTGCCGATCAGCATACGCCGTATTTCCGACGTTCCCGCGCCGATTTCGTACAGTTTCGCATCCCTCAGCAGCCGGCCGGCCGGATAGTCGTTGGTGTAGCCGTTGCCGCCCAGCACCTGGATGGTTTCGAGCGCCAACGTCGTTGCCCGTTCCGCCGCGTAGAGAATGCAGCCGGCCGCATCCTTGCGCGTCGTCTCGCCGCGATCGCAGGCGGCTGCCACGGCATAGACATAGGCGCGTGCTGCATTCAGCGTCACATACATGTCGGCGATTTTGCCCTGCATCAGCTGGAACTCCCCGATCGGCTGGCCGAACTGCTTTCGCTCATGCAGATAGGGGAGTGCAACGTCGAGGCAAGCCGCCATGATCCCGAGCGGCCCGGCCGACAGGACGACGCGTTCATAATCGAGACCCGACATCAGGATGCGCACGCCGCCACCGAGGCTTCCCAGCACATTTTCCTCCGGTACCTCGCAATCGCTGAAGATCAGTTCGCAGGTATTGGAGCCGCGCATGCCGAGCTTGTCGAGCTTCTGGCCGGTCGAAAATCCGGCAAACCCCTTTTCGACCAGAAACGCGGTAATGCCGCGTGGCCCGGCATCCGGATCGGTCTTGGCGTAGACGACCAGAACGTCGGCGTCCGGCCCGTTGGTGATCCACATCTTGTTGCCGTTGAGCACATAGCGACCGCCGCGCTTGTCGGCCCGAAGCTTCATCGACACGACATCGGAGCCGGCGCCCGGCTCGGACATTGCCAGTGCGCCGACATGCTCGCCGGAAATCAGCTTCGGCAGATATCGGGCCTTCTGGGCATCGGAGCCGTTGCGGTTGATCTGGTTGACGCAGAGATTGGAATGGGCGCCATAGCTCAAGGCCACCGACGCCGACGCCCGGCTGATCTCCTCCATCGCCACGCAATGGGCGAGATAACCAAGGCCGATGCCGCCGTAATCCTCGCCCGCCGTGATCCCGAGCAGACCGAGATCGCCCAGCTCACGCCAGAGCGACATCGGAAAGCTGTTGTCCCGGTCGATATCGGCCGCCTGCGGCGCAATGCGCTCGCTGGCAAACCGCCGCACGGTTTCGCGCAGAGCTTCGATCTCTTCGCCCAAGGCAAAATTCAAACCGCCGGAATACATCAGGCCTCCTCCCTGTCGGATCACGCTGCCTGAACGGAAGGAAAACGACGATATGCCTCCCGGCCCGCAAAGGGCCGTCATGGATACCTGCGCTCCTCCCCATACAGCAGTCGTTGCAAGACGCCGATGCCGCGGACTCCTCTCCACCGCACCGGTACCGATTTTTTGAGACTAACACACCCGCACAACAATTTCCGAACCAAGACAGGGGCTTGCGCGCATGATTTGCAAAAAAATGCGCCGGAAACCCGCTCGGTTGAGGTGGCAACCGCGAAGCTGAGCGGACGATAGCGCTCCTACCCCGCACCTGTAAGATCGCGATTGCCCTTGCACGAAACGCCCACAGTCTCCAAGACGGGAAGAAAATAATCGGCAGCGAGCGGATCATGACTGGAAAACAGATCGCAATCATCGGCGGCGGGCCGGCGGGCCTGATGGCGGCGGAGATGCTATCGCTGTCCGGCCATGCGGTGACGGTCTATGACGGCATGCCGACATTCGGGCGGAAATTCCTGCTCGCCGGGAAATCCGGCCTCAACATCACCCATTCCGAGGACTACCAGCGTTTCGCCGTCCATTTTGGGTCAGCGTCGGAGCGCCTGCGTACGGCACTGGACGCCTTCACGCCGCAAGACGTGCGAACCTGGGCATCCGGTCTCGGGACGGAAACCTTCACCGGCACATCCGGCCGCGTCTTCCCGACCGTCATGAAGGCCTCGCCGCTGCTGCGCGCATGGTTGCGACGATTGGAGGCGCAGGGCGTCAAGCTCATGACCCGCCATCGCTGGACAGGCTTTGCCGATCCCGGCCTCGTCTTCGAAACCCCGGATGGCACGATAACCGTCCGCAGCGACGCAACGCTGCTGGCCCTTGGCGGCGCCAGCTGGCCGCGTCTGGGCGCCGATGGCAGCTGGATTCCGCTTTTGAGCGAAAAGGGCGTCGAGATCGCCGGCCTCCAGCCCGCCAATTGCGGCTTCGATGTCGATTGGAGCGATGTCTTCAGGGACCGCTTTGCCGGTGCACCGCTGAAATCCGTCACGACCACGTCGGATGCCGGCACCTTTCCGGGCGAATTCGTCATCTCCCGCCACGGCATCGAAGGCAGCCTCGTCTACGCCCATTCCGCAGCCCTTAGGGAGGGGCTGTCGCGGCAGGGCCATGCAACCCTGTTTGTCGATCTTGCTCCCGGCCGCAGCATCGCGCGCCTGGCAAAAGACCTTTCGCGGCAGGATGGGAAAATCAGCCTCTCCAATCGCCTGCGCAAGGGCGCCGGTCTCGAAGGCGTCAAAGCCGCGCTGGTGCGGGAACGCGGCTCTCAAACCCTTCTCAACGATCCAGTCCAACTGGCGGGACTGATCAAGGCGCTGCCCATTCCCGTCGCCCGGCCGCGGCCCATCGCCGAGGCAATCTCCTCGGCGGGCGGCATTCGTTTCGACGCTCTTGACGAGTTCTATATGCTGAAAGCCCTGCCGGGCGTCTTTACCGCCGGAGAAATGCTGGACTGGGAGGCGCCGACCGGCGGCTATCTGTTGACCGCCTGCTTCGCCACAGGCCGCGCAGCAGCGCGGGGACTAGATCGCTGGCTATCGGATGCGGCCCGAGCATAAACCCGACGGTTTCAGTTTGAGCGCTCCGCCGTTCGCACCGGCAGCTGGTCGATCAGATCGAAGATCGTCCCAGGCGTAACCACCTCGCCGGACCGAAATTTGACTGCCCCGTCCTTGCCAACCAGGATGAGGGCAAAAAACCCGTCGGTGACATCCAGATCGTAGCGGATTGCATAGCAGTTGAGATCGTATTGCGGCCCGAACAGTGCCTTCACATCCTGCCGCCCGACCTCCAGCACGATAATGTCGCGCTCACGCAGGCCATCTGCTTGTGCCAGCAGCATATCTGCCTGACGCGCGGCATCCGCATGTTCCTTGTCGGGGAAAATCACCAGAACCCGGTAGCGCCATTCGAAGTCGGCAAGACTCATTCCACCCTGTTGCGGATCGACATCGATGCCGAAAACTTCGGCGGCCAATGACTTCAACATCGCCTTCATCCTCTGCCGTTAAACCCATAAGGATGCTAACTGGCGGACGGGCCTTTGGTTCCGGAATTCTTCGCGGTGATAGCCGTATGAATGCCGCCGGTTGAAAGACAAGCTATCCCCCGCGTCCGTCATTGCACCAAAAGCGCCCGGAAATCGTTGACATTGGTGCCCGTTGGCCCCGGCTTGAAAATATCGCCGACTGCATCAAAAGCGGTCCAGGCGTCGTTGCGATCCAAGAGAGCCGCGCCATCGATCCCAACCGCTGCAAGACGGGCAACACTCGTCCCGTCGGCAAACGCGCCGGCATTGTCCTCGGACCCATCGATGCCATCGGTATCGGCGGCAAGCGCCGATATGCCGTCGGCGCCATCGATCGCCAGCGCCAGTGACAAAAGGAATTCGCTGTTGCGGCCGCCCTTGCCCTTGCCCCGGATCGTTACCGTCGTCTCGCCTCCGGAAAGAATGACCACGGGCTTGCGGAAAGGCCTGTTGCGGGCGGAAACCTCGCGGGCGATCGCCGCATGCACGCGCCCGACCTCCCGCGCCTCGCCTTCCATCGCATCGGACAGGATGACCGCCTCGACACCGGCCGAACGGGCAAGATCGGCCGCAGCCTCAAGAGAAACAGCAGCCGAGGCGACAAGCCGGACCTCGTTGCGGCGAAACTCCCGGTCGGCCGGGTCCGGTGCGGCGGATGCATCGCTGCGGATGAACGCCATCACCTTTTCCGGCAATTCCAGCCGGTAGCGTTCGATAAGACGCAGGGCATCATCGCGAGTGCTTTTGTCCGGAATGGTCGGCCCCGAGGCCACCAGCGCCGGATCGTCGCCGGGAATGTCCGAGACCACCAGCGACACGACCCGGGCAGGCCAGGCCGCAGCCGCCAGCCGCCCGCCCTTGATGCCCGACACATGTTTGCGGATCGCATTCATCGCGCTGATCGGTGCGCCCGATGCCAGCAGCGCCCGGTTGACGGCAATCTCGTCGTCCAGCGTCAGGTCACCGGCCGGCAACGGCAACAGCGCCGAGCCGCCACCGCAGATCAGCGCCACCACCAGATCGTCCTCGCCAAGGCCGCTGACCTCCTGAAGCAACCGGCGTGACGCCTTAAGCCCATTGTCGTCCGGCAACGGATGCGATGCCTCCAGCACCTCGATCCGCTCGCAGCGTGCGCCGTATCCATAGCGCGTCACGACGGCGCCGGTCAGCGGGCCGTCCCACAGCCGCTCGAACACCTGCGCCATCTGGGCAGCGCCCTTGCCCGCGCCGATCACCACCGTGCGGCCCTTCGGCTTTTCCGGCAGATTGGCAGCCAGCACCTTGGCCGGGTCGGCAGCGGCGACCGCCGCATGAAACAGTGTTTCCAGAAAGGCTTTGGGGTCGTCGATCACGGCCATGTCATTATCCTCATTCATGAAAAGACCGGGCAGCCCTCCTCCTGGCTGCCCGATCCTGTCGTCAGGCGACCGCGTGGTTGGCCATGCGTTCGAGCGCCTTGACGAGGCCTGAGTGATCGAGGCCGGCGTCGCCATTGGCAGCACAGCTGTTGAACAGTTCCTGCGTTGCCGCCGTGTTCGGCAGCGAGATGCCGAGTGCCTTAGCTCCCTGCAGCGCCAGATTGAGATCCTTCTGGTGCAGCGAGATGCGGAAGCCCGGCTCGAAGGTGCGCTTGATCATCCGGTCGCCATGCACTTCCAGGATGCGCGACGAGGCAAAGCCGCCCATCAGGGCTTCGCGAACCCGCGCCGGATCGGCACCGGCCTTGGATGCAAACACCAGCGCTTCGGAAACCGCCTCGATGGTCAGCGCGACGATGATCTGGTTGGCAACCTTGGTCACCTGCCCGTCGCCGCAATCGCCGACCAGCGTGATGTTCTTGCCCATCAGCTTGAACAGCGGCAGCGCCCGCTCGAAGCTCTCCTCTGTACCACCAGCCATGATCGACAGCGACGCGTTCTTGGCGCCGACTTCGCCGCCGGAAACCGGCGCGTCCATGTATTCGGCGCCCGTTTCGCGGACCTTTTTGGCAAATTCCTTGGTCTCGATCGGCGAGATCGAGCTCATGTCGATGACCAGCTTGCCCTTCGACAGGCCGGAGACAACGCCGTTTTCTCCGAACAGAACGTCCTTCACGTCCGGTGTATCGGGCAACATCAGGATGGTGATATCGACCTTTTCCGCCAGCGCCTTCGGGGTTTCGGCAAACTGCAGGCCGTTGTCGAGGAGCTCCTGCTTCGGCGGGATGTGGAATTTCGAGGTAATGACGGTGTGGCCGGCATCCTGCAGATGGCGCGCCATCGGCGTGCCCATGATGCCCAGTCCGATAAAACCGATTGTAGCCATGATGCTTAACTCCTGATCTTGATGATGTCTGCGCTGTGGGCGGATTTGGCGGCGGCAAGCCAGCCGAGCCCTTCGGATGTGGTGGTGCGCGGCTTGTATTCGCAGCCGATGAAGCCGTCATATCCCGCCGCATCCAGCGCCTCGAAGACGAAGGGATAGTTGATCTCGCCGGTGCCGGGTTCGTTCCGGCCGGGATTGTCGGCCAGCTGCACATGGGCGATCTGCGGCTGATATTTCTTGAACGTGCCGATCAGTTCGCCCTCGGTGCGCTGCTGGTGGTAGAGGTCGTACTGGATGAACAGGTTGTCGCTGCCGACCTCCGCGATGATCGATGCTGCCTGCTCCACCGTGTTGAGGTAGAAGCCGGGAATATCGAACCGGTTGATCGGCTCGATCAGCAGCCGGATCCCATGCTTGCCCAGTTCGTCCGCCGCCAGCCTGAGATTGGCAACGAAGGTCGCCCGCAACACGTCGTCGGACATGCCAGCCGGCGCAATACCGGAGAGGCAGTTGATCTGCGTGCAGCCGAGCGCCGTTGCATAATCGATGGCCAAGGCCACGCCGCGGCGGAATTCGTCGATCCGGTCCGGCAGAACCGCGATACCGCGCTCGCCGGCGGCCCAGTCGCCGGCCGGCAGGTTGTGCAGCACCTGGCTCAGGCCGTTGACCTCGAGCGCCGCCTTCAGCGCCTTGGCGTCGAAATCATAGGGGAAGAGATATTCAACCGCCGTGAACCCGGCCTTGGCGGCCAGCGCGAACCGGTCGAGGAACGGCACTTCGTTGAAAAGCATGGTCAGGTTTGCCGCAAACTTGGGCATCGGATGTTCTCCTTATTCTAGCTTAATCGAGCAGCGCCATGATCGCCGTCGGGGCATCCTCACCGCGCTCGGCAAGATCCTCGAACTCGACCACCGCATTGATGTCGGCGCCCATCGAAATATTCGTGATACGCTCGAGGATGAACTCGATGACCACGGGCACCTGGTGCTCGTCCATCAGGTCCTTGGCCTTCGAAAACGCCTCCTGGAACTCGTTCGGGCTCCTGACTCGGATCGCCTTGCAGCCGAGACCTTCGGCCACCGCAACGTGATCGACGCCATACCCCTTCTCGGCGTCACCGGATGCGTTGATGTTGTCGAAGGCGAGGCTCACCTCGAAATCCATGTTCAGCCCACGCTGCGCCTGGCGGATGAGGCCGAGATAGGAATTGTTCACGACCACATGCAGGTAAGGCAGCTTGTGCTGGGCGCCGACGGCCAGTTCCTCGATCATGAACTGGAAATCATAGTCGCCCGAAAGCGCCACGATCGGCCGGTCCGGATCGGCGGCACGTACGCCAAGCGCTGCGGGCAGCGTCCAGCCGAGCGGTCCGGCCTGGCCGCAATTGATCCAGTTGCGCGGCTTGTAGACATGCAGGAACTGCGCGCCGGCAATCTGGCTGAGGCCGATGGTCGAGACATAGCAGGTGTCGCGGCCAAACGCCTTGTTCATCTCCTCGTAGACGCGCTGTGGCTTCAGCGGCGTCTGGTCGAAATGCGTCTTGCGCAGCATCGTGCGTTTGCGCGCGCGGCATTCTTCCGCCCAGCCCGACCAGTCCTTCAGCTTGCCCGCCGTCTTCCATTCGGTCGCGACATCGAGGAACAGCTTGAGTGCTGCGCCCGCATCCGAGACGATGCCGAAATCAGGTGCGAAGACGCGACCGATCTGGGTCGGCTCGATATCGACGTGGACGAACTTGCGGCCTTCCGTATACGTCGGGACGTTGCCGGTATGGCGGTTGGCCCAGCGGTTGCCGACGCCAAGCACGAAGTCGGAAGCGAGCAGGCTGGCGTTGCCGTAGCGGTGCGAGGTCTGCAGCCCGCACATGCCCGCCATCAGCGGATGATCGTCGGGGATCGTGCCCCAGCCCATCAGCGTCGGGATGACCGGAATGCCGGTAATCTCGGCGAATTCGGTGAGCAGGTCGGACGCGTCGGCGTTGATGATGCCACCGCCGGCGACGATCAGCGGACGCTCCGCTTCGTTCAGCATGGCGATCGCCTTTTCGGCCTGCGCCCGCGTTGCGGATGGCTTGTAGGCCTCAAGCGGCGCATAGGTATCGATATCGAATTCGATTTCAGCCAGCTGTACATCGACCGGCAGGTCGATCAGCACCGGACCGGGACGGCCCGAGCGCATCAGGTGGAACGCCTTCTGGAAGACGAACGGCACCAGCGCCGGCTCCATGACGGTGACCGCCCACTTGGTCAGCGGCCCGGCGATCTTGGCGATATCGACGGCCTGGAAATCTTCCTTGTCGAGCCGGGCGCGCGGCGCCTGGCCGGTGATGCACAGGATCGGGATCGAGTCCGCGGATGCCGAATAAAGCCCGGTGATCATGTCGGTGCCGGCCGGGCCCGAGGTACCGATGCAGACGCCGATATTGCCATGCTTGGCGCGGGTATAGCCTTCCGCCATGTGCGAGGCACCCTCGACATGCCGCGCCAGGATATGGCGTACCGAGCCGCGCGCCTTCAGCGCCGAGTAAAAGGGATTGATCGCCGCTCCCGGAACTCCGAAGGCGCAATCGACGCCTTCCTTCTCCAGAACCAGAACCGCCGCATCGACTGCGCGCATTTTCGCCATGACTATTCCTCCATCGTGTGAGGATCATAGTAATCCGATTTTTCCACCGCGCAATCGCATAATGGAAATCAATCCCATCATATGGAAATAAACATTTTCAACGAAACCGGCATAAATGGCGTCGCCCGAACGCCCCCAAAACACCGAATGTATCCCAAGGCGGTTCCGCTGCGAGGAACTATGCAATATGTCATGGACCATGAGACAACACGGAGCCGATATGCCCGACAAGCCGCAGCCATCAAGACAGGATCAATTGCGCGCCAAGCCCGGCCGCAAGGCCGCCGAAAACGCCGCCCCCTCCTCCGTGCAGGTGCTCGACCGCAGCCTGAAGCTGCTCGACCTCGTGGCATCGTCGGATGGCGCAGCGCTCACCGACCTGTCCGACCAGTCCGGCATGGCGCCATCCACCGTCCACCGTCTGCTCACCTCGCTTGCCAATCACGGCATGGTCACCCACGATGCCGAGACCGGTGCCTGGATCATCGGACTGAAGGCCTTCGAGATCGGCAATGCCTTCCTGCGCTTCCGCAAGCTCGGCACGATCAGCCGCCCTTTCCTGAAACAGCTGATGGAGCACTCGGGCGAAACCGCCAATATCGGCATCGAGGACGGGGGCGACGTCGTCTTCATCTCGCAGGTCGAAAGCCACGCCCCGATGCGCGCCTTCTTCCGCCCCGGCCGACGGGGTCCCATCCATGCTTCAGGCATCGGCAAGGCCATCCTCTCGACCTGGGACAACGCCGGGATCGAACGCCTGCTCTCGCCGCGCCCGCTGACCGGTTTCACGGAAAAGACCCGCGACACCCTGTCCAAGCTTTTGGCCGATATCGAAACCATCCGCAGCCGTGGCTGGTCGATCGACGACGAGGAACACACGCTTGGCATGCGCTGCCTCGCCGCCCCGATCTTCAACGAATATGGCGAAGCAATCGCCGGGATTTCAGTGTCAGGGCCGGCGGTCAGGCTGCCGGACGAGACGCTGGCGGCGCTGGGACCGGTGGTCAAGGCTGCGGCCGACGGGGTGACGCGGGCGATGGGCGGACGTGTGGCCGCCGAACTTCAGGGGAAAATTGGCTCATAGTCACGCTGTGGGTGCAGTCGGCGTAAGCGGATTTTTCGATCCCCTTGCGACCGGCAGGCCTGACACCGAAAGCTGAGGCCCTTTAACCCCGCGCCACCCACCGGTGCCAGTCCTCTTCGCTGCCATGGAACACGTTGAGGTCGATCCTGCCTTCGACACCGTGCGAAAGTCCCGAGCCCGAATATTGCCAGAACAGCCATTTGCGGCCCGGATAGACTTGTGATGGGTGGGCGGCGACCGAGCGGAGCCAGAAGGGATGGTTGGGGAACTCGCCCCTCAGGTTGTCGCGATAGAAATCCGGGGCCGTGTAGATCACCGGGCGCTTGCCGTAGTGACGCTCCAGCTTGTCCATGAAAACCTGCATCTTCTCCAGCACGTTTTCGCGCGAAACGCGCCGCTTGCAGCTTGACTCGCCGTTATATTCGACGTCGATCACCGGCGGCAGCGCATCGGGGTCACGCGGCACGTTGCGGATGAACCAGTCGGCCTGTTCGCCGGCGGTGCGGCACCAGTAGAAGAAGTGATAGGCGCCGCGCTTCAGCCCGGCATCCTTGGCCCGCTTCCAGTTCTTCTTGAACATCGGGTCGAGATGGTCGCCGCCGTCGGTCGCCTTGATATAGGCGAAGTTCGCCCCTTGCGTGCGCAGCTTCTCCCAATCGATATCGCCCTGCCAGCGTGAAATATCAACGCCGTGCACGGCCAGTTTGCGCGGCGAAGCCTTGCCGAAATTGATCGGATGCGCGTCGCGGAACTGGCGGCTGTAGATTTGCGCGCGCCGGGTCCGCGTTTCGCCGCCTGCCGGGTTTTCCGGCATGACCATCGCCACCGGCCGCTCCGCCGGAACCGCCATGCCTTCGGTCGTCACGGCCTCAAAAGCCTGCGGCTGCGGCACCTGCCCGGCCCAGGCCAGTTGCTCGGGATGATTTTCAGCCTGCGCAATCACCGCGCCGACATCGGCGACCGGCACCGGGGCCTGCACCACGGAACTGGTCGTCTCCTTCGACGGTAGCCCGGTCACCAGGCTCTCCGGCCCGGAACTGGATGTGCAGCCCGCCACAAGAAGGCCGGCAAGAAGGATCGCTGGAACAGCCGGTAAACGCATAGGAACCCGCACGCAAAACAAAAAACAGGCGGCATCCGCCCCACTGGCATCAATTCCTAACGGAAAATTACCAACAAAGATTAAATTCGATCTTTCTTACATATGGAGAACGCGGACTTACATATGGAGAACGCGGAAAGTACGGAAGAAGGCGGACAAAGCGGTCCTCATGCCACTGCACTCCCCCCGTGTCCTCCCCCGTCATGTCAGCCCTTGTGGCGGCAACGTGGCGGGGACCCAGCCACAAGGCAGGAGCCGCACGCCCCCTGCCCCGTCATCCTCGGGCTTGACCCGAGGATCCACGCCACAAGCGCGATCCTGTCTCTGGAACCGGGATCCTCGGGTCAGGGCCCGAGGATGACAGAGGGCGATAGGTGCCTCCTCAATGCCGAGCCATTCATGTGATCAACTCCCGTACTGGCGAGCGAAACGGCTGCCCAGTAGCTCGTCATCCTCGGGCTTGACCCGAGGATGACGGAGAATGTGGCTGGCCCGGCCACTCCTCGAAACCCTTCCACCCAAAAAGATCATCCCCGCAAATCCCCGCCGTCAAAACCTGTGCCATCATTCCCAGCGTTCCGTCATTGGATACGCTGCCAGGCGTGGCAGTGAGACGGAGCCGGTGCCGGGTGAAGGACAGACGTAAGCCTTTGCCCGGTGGATGGTCAGAAAATGGTTCCCCTCTCGTCTGCAAAATGGCGGGGCGTGCCTGTGAGGCACACATGAGGACCGGCAACTGGGCTTGCGATCAGCAAATCCTTTCGTGGCGCGGCGGCGAAAACCGTCAGTGCCACCCCGTCTAAAAAGGGTGCCGCCATCCCCGCAGAGAAACCGGAGTTGCCCATCGACCAACACTGAACGGGGCGCTGGAAGGCGTCACATAAACTAACTTAGTCACGGCACTTTCCGGCGCCCCGGCCAAGTCAGTGAATGCAAGAAAACCCACGGCGGATTTTCCGGGCGTGGCCGAAAGAGTTGAGCGTACCGCGATCTCCCTCTTCTTCCCAGCGGGTGGCCCAAAGGGCCATATGAGGGAGTGGGCGAAACAATTGTTCTTTGACAGAGATTAACGAAAAATACCAACGGACACGTTAGTCTCCAAAATGTGATCGGAGAACCTGGGATGAGAAGGCACGCACTATTTGCTACCGCTGGATTCGCCATCTGCGTCGTTTCTATCCTTGGCCTTTCAGGGCTTTCGGCGAAGCAATCGGTAGCCGCAATCTATATTCTTTTTCTTCTTAGTGTTGCCGTCATTCTGGCCAGCATACGCAGGTACAAGCCCAAATCCCTTATCGCCCTCATTATGGTCCCATTCGGTTCCGGCGACACGAGAGGGTTGCAGCGGCTTCTTTGGATCGCCAGTGCTGGCTCCCTATTGGCTGTTTTTCCTTCTTACTCGCGGGCAGAAAGCTTCTCCGACGTCAGCCACTTTGCTCTTTTCCTGATCATATCCGCAGCTCTGGCTTACGATGTAATATCGTACCTGCGTGATCCACAACCGGATCCGACATCTGCAAGTCGTACCACTGCCCGCATAAATTCGGCGCGAGAAAAATAATCCGCCCGGGACTGCGCTCGGGCCCTCCCCTCTCAAGGGGAGGGCGAAGTCATCACGCCGTTTCCAGTGCCCGCGCGGCGCCTGTCGCCTTGCGCTTCTTCATCGCCTTCCCGGCCACGTACACCTCGGAAACGCAACGGTCGTCGCCCATCGTCTGCAGGATGAACAGCTCGTCGGTCAGCGATTTTGCCGTGCGCATCCGCAGCTCCATCGCCGATTTGCCGCTGGAATCGAGCACAACAATATCGGCATCGGCGCCCACATGCAGCGAACCGATACGGTCCTGAAGACCCAGCGCTCGGGCATTGCCGAGCGTCATGCGGTAGAAGGAGTTGAGCGGCGACAGGCGCTGGCCCTGCAGGTGCAGCACCTTGTAGGCCTCGTCCATCGTCTCCAGCATCGAGAAGCTGGTGCCCGCCCCGACATCGGTCGCCACAGACCAGCGGGCGCCGAGCCTGTCGAACCGGTCGCGGTCGAACAGGCCCGAACCGAGGAAGAGATTGGAGGTCGGGCAGAACACGCCGACGGCACCGGTTTCCGCCAGCACCGAAATCTCCCGGTCGCTGAGATAAATGCAGTGCCCGAGCAGCGTCTTGTCGGTCAGAAGATCGTAGCGGGCATAGATGTCGGTATAGTCCTTGGCATCCGGATAGAGCGAGGTGGCAAAGGCGATCTCGTCCTTGTTTTCCGACAGATGCGTCTGAACGTAGCAATCGCGGTGCTCGGCGACCAGCGCTTGGGCCATCTCCATCTGCTCCGGTGTCGAGGTGATCGCGAAGCGCGGGCTGATCGCATACTGCGCCCGACCCCGGCCATGCCATTTGCCGATCAGCCGCTTGGTCTCGTCATAACCCTTTTGCGGCGTGTCGCGCAGCGCGTCCGGCGCATTGCGGTCCATCATCACCTTGCCGCCGACCATCAGCATGCCGCGCTGTTCGGCAGCGGTGAAATAGGCATCGACGCTTTGCGGGTGCACCGAACAATAGGCAACAGCCGTCGTCGTGCCGTTCGCCAAAAGCTCGTCCATGAAACGCCCGGCGATGAAGGCCGCATGTTCCGGCTCGGCGAATTTCTGCTCCTCGACGAAAATATAGGTGTTCAGCCATTCGAGCAGCTGCGCGCCATAGGACGCGATCGCCTGGGTCTGCGGAAAATGCAGGTGCGTGTCAATCAGCCCGGGCAGGATCAGATGCGGCCGGTGGTCGGCCACCGCGACGCCGGCACCGGCGGTCTTGCTGATTTCGGCATAGTCGCCGACGGCAGCGATCTTGCCACCCCGCACCAGAACCGCCCCATCGTCCACGGTCAGATAGGATGCGGTATCATCGATACCCTTGGGCTCATCGATGAAGGTCAGCACGCGTCCACGGATCAGGAGTTCGCTCATTGGGTTTTTCCTCCGTTCACAACGGTCTCGTACCAGGCGACCAGCAGCTTGCGTTCATCGTCGGTCACGGCCGTCACATTGGCTGGCGGCATCGCATGCGAGCGTCCGGCCTGCAGATAGATTTCCCGCGCATGGGCGGCGATCTCGGCATCGCTTTCCAGCACCACACCCTTCGGCGGCTTGATCATCCCTTCCCAGCCCGGCTCCTTGGCATGGCACATGGCACAGCGGCCAAGGATGGTGTCGCGCACCTTCGGAAAGGCTTCCGCCGTGACGAAGGGCTGCTGGGCTGCCGAGACCTGTTCCGGCTCGCCGGTCAGGATTTTCGGCACGGTCGACAGCCACATGATGACGATGAACAGGAGCACGGTGGCGAGCCAGGTCCATGTCGGATTGCCGGCATTGGCGTGGCGGGTGTTGAAATAATGCCGGATGGTCACGCCCATCAGGAACACCAGCGAGGCGATGATCCAGTTGAACTGAGTGCCGAAGGCCAGCGGATAATGGTTCGACAGCATCAGGAACAGGACCGGAAGCGTCAGATAGTTGTTGTGCGTCGAGCGCTGCTTGGCGATCTTGCCGTATTTCGCATCCGGCGTGCGGCCGGCGATCAGGTCGGCGACAACGATGCGCTGGTTCGGCATGATGATGGCGAACACGTTCGCCGACATGATCGTCGCCGTGAAGGCGCCGAGATGCAGGAAGGCGGCCCGGCCTGTGAAAAGCTGCGTGTAACCCCAGGCAACCGCAACCAGGATGAAATAGAGGGCCACCATCAGCCGCGTATTGTCGTTGCCGAATGGCGATTTGCAGATCAGGTCGTAAATGATCCAACCGAAAGCAAGCGATGCGAGCGAGATGCCGATGGCGACCGGTTTGGAGACATCGAGCACATTCGGATCGATCAGATAGAGATCGGCACCGGCATAATAGACCAGACACAGCATGCCGAAGCCGGAAAGCCAGGTGACATAGCTTTCCCATTTGAACCAGATCAGATGTTCCGGCATGTTGGACGGCGCCACCAGGTATTTCTGGATGTGGTAGAAGCCGCCGCCATGCACCTGCCACTCCTCGCCATGGGCGCCGGCCGGAAGATCCGGGCGCTTGCGCAGGCCGAGATCGAGCGCAACGAAATAGAACGACGAGCCGATCCAGGCAATGGCGGTGATGACGTGGAGCCAGCGGACGGCGAAGGTCAGCCAGTCCCAGGCAATGGCGTATTCATACATATGGGCTCTCCCCCTGTTTGGGAGAGTTCTGCCACCGCGCGATATCAACCGAAATGCCGGTTAATCCCCAACACTTTCAAAAAAATCTATAAGATCGCCCCCGATGCCGTTCGATTCGCAATATGATAGAAGAGCTTCATGTCCTATCTCGATAATATCCGCGTCTTTGTCCGCGTCGTCGAACTCGGCACGCTCTCGTCGGCCGGCCGCGACCAGCGGGTGACGCCTGCCGTCGCCAGCAACCGCATCAAGGAGCTGGAGCGGCATCTGGGCGTCCGCCTGTTCAACCGCACGACGCGCAAGCTGTCGCCGACCGAGCATGGCCGGGTGTTTTATCAGGGCGCCGTCAAGATCATCGAGGCGGTCAACGAGGCGGAAAGCGCCATCGCCGATCTCTCGCACAATCCGAAGGGGTCGCTCAGGATTACAGCCCCGCTCGGCATCGGCCGGCGGCTGATCGCGTCGGGCATTCCTGAATTCCACGATAGGTATCCGGATATCGAGGTGCGGGTACGCCTTTCCGACCACAATGTCGACATCTTGAGCGAGGGCGTCGATGTCGCCTTCAAGCTCGGGGTGCTCGAGGATTCCAACCTGCGCATGCGCGGCATCCTCAACTGTGAGCGCGTTGTCTGTGCCGCCCCCGCCTACCTCGAAAAACGCGGCACGCCGGAAACGCCGGATGCCCTGATCGACGACAAGCACGACTGTCTGCTTTTGCGCTATCCCGGCTCGAAGGAATATTACTGGACCCTGCAGACGCCTGATGGCACCACCCGCAAGCTGGAAATCGGCGGCCCCTACGATTCCGACGATGGTGACGTCCTGACCCAATGGGCGCTGGAAGGCCGGGGCATCATCAACAAGCCGTTGTTCGAGGTGAAAAGCTACCTGAACGAAGGCGCGCTGGTGGAAATCCTCAAGGACACCCCGCCCGCCAGCGTCCAGCTCGCCGCGATCTATCCGCACAAGCGCTTTCAGGATCCGAAGGTCCGGCTGATGATCGATTTCATGGCCGAACGCTGTCAGCGGATGATCGGCAAGATGCTGGAATGACAAGCGGAAATTCTTGCGAGGGCGCATATTCTAGTTTATATTCCGCAAAATATCCTATTTTGAGGATTGGCAATGAAATTCTCTTCAATGACAAGTGCCGCCTTCAACCAGAACCCGAGCCGCGCGAAAAAAGAGGCGGATAAACAGCCATTGGTGATCACGGAACATGGCGAAGCGAGCTATGTCCTTGTCACCTATGCCGACTTCACCACCAACTGGAAGAAGCCAAAGACCCTGCTTGAGGCACTGGCCGATCGCTCACCGGATTCCGGCAAGGACTTTGATCCGGAAAGAGTGGACTTTTCAGGCCGCGACGTCGCGTTCTGATGGCGCTTCTGCTCGATACAAACGTGGTTTCGGCAGCCCGCAGACCCGAGCGCCAGACCACCGAATTCCGGACGTTCCTGGCCAGTTTCGATGCCGGCAGCGCTTACCTTTCCGCGGTAACGATCATGGAAATCGAATTCGGCATCATGCGTGAACGCAGCCGTGACGCCACTTTTGCCGATGAACTGGCGCGTTGGTTGTCGGACGTCGTTCTGCCGGGCTTCGAAGACCGCATCCTGCCCTTCGATCTTGAAGTAGCCTCGGTGACCGGCAGGCTGTCGACCGCGGACAAAAGGCCGTCGGCGGATGCAATGATCGCCGCGACGGCGCTGGTTCACAAGCTCGATATCGTTACACGCAATACAGCGCATTTCGAACCGCTTGGCCTCAGCTGCGTTGATCCCTGGCGCTAGCGTCGGGCAAGCGCAGTCTTGTGTCCGTCCACCCGGGAGCCACTTCCACGGTGAATGTCGCGCATGCTGTGATTGAGCGCCGCCGTCATGATCTCCGCAGCGGCCAGGGCGGCGATCACCGCCGGGCGTTTGTCCTTCACCGCCGCGCCGCCGATCGGGCAGATGAGCCGGTCGAAAATATCCGGTCGGCCGATCTCGCGGGAGAGCCAGTTCTTGAACGTGGCGCGCTTGGTCTTCGAGCCGATCATGCCGACATAGGCCGCATCGTCGCGGCGCAGAGCCTCGGCCGCGATCAGGAAATCCAGCGCATGATCGTGGGTCAGGATGACGAAAGAGCTGCCCGGGGGTGCATCGCGCACCACCGCCTCCGGCATCGCCGTCAGGCAGGTTTCGACACCCTGCACGCTTGACGCCGACAATTCCTCTTCGCGGGTGTCAACGAGAACGGTGCGCACCGGCACCAGCGACAGAGCCATGGCCAGCGCATCGCCGACGTGACCTGCCCCGAAGACGTAGACATGCGGACGCTCTGCCATTTCGCGGTCGCTCCGTGCAATCAGAAAGGCGGCGACATCGGGGGGTGCCCCGGTAAAGGACAGGCCGACACGACCGCCGCAGCATTGGCCGATTTCCGGCCCGAGGGGCACGCTCATGGCCTCCGCCGGGACGCCCTGCCGCAAGGCTCTGCGGGCGTGGTCGATCGCCATATATTCGAGCTGGCCACCGCCGACGGTTCCAAACAGGCCGTCTTCAGCCACCAGCATCCACGCATCGGTATCGCGCGGCGTCGAACCGGCCGCACCCGTCACCTCGACGAGCACGCAGTCCGGCTCGCGGCGCAAAAAGTCCCTGATGTCTTCGCGTCTGGCAACCATGCCATTCACCCGTTGTTTGCCGCGCGGCGCAAGCGTTCGATTGCGAGCAACACGCGTTCCGGCGTTGCCGGTGCATCGATGCGCGGTGCGATACGATACTCCGCAACGCTCGCCGCCGCCATCGAGATCGCTTCCAACACCGAGATCGGCAACATGAAGGGCGGCTCGCCGACTGCCTTGGAACGGCGGATCGTCTCCTCGCGATTGACGGACCATTCGGCGAGCTTGACGTTGAAGATGCGCGGCCGGTCGGAGGCGAGCGGAATCTTGTAGGTCGATGGCGCATGGGTTCTGAGCCGCCCCTTGGCATCCCACCACAGCTCCTCCGTCGTCAGCCAGCCCATGCCCTGCACGAAGGCGCCCTCGACCTGGCCGATATCCAGCGCCGGATTGAGCGACTTGCCGACGTCATGCAGCACGTCGCTGCGATCCACCTGATATTCACCTGTCAGCGTATCGACGCTGACCTCGGAGCAGGAGGCGCCATAGGCGTAGTAGAAGAACGGACGGCCCCGGCCCTCGGAACGGTTCCAGTGGATCTTCGGCGTCTTGTAGAAACCCGCCGCCGAAAGCTGGATGCGGGAGCCGTAGGCAGTTCTGATGAAATCCGAAAAGGCGATGCGCTCGGCGCCGATGCGGATCGTGTTCGGCTCGAAGGCGACATCGCCTTCGCTGACGCCCCAGCGTTCGGCGGCGAACGTCACCAGCCGCGCCTTGATCTGCTGGGCGGCATTGGCGGCGGCCATGCCGTTGAGGTCGGAACCGGAAGAGGCAGCCGTCGCCGAGGTGTTCGGCACCTTGCCGGTGGTCGTCGCCGTCACCTTGATCCGGTCAAGATCGACCTGGAATTCGTCGGCCACCACCTGCGCCACCTTGGTATAGAGCCCCTGGCCCATCTCGGTGCCGCCGTGGTTCAGATGGACCGAACCATCGGCATAGATATGCACCAGCGCGCCGGCCTGGTTGTATTCCGTCTTGGTGAAGGAAATGCCGAACTTGACCGGCGTCAGCGCGATACCGCGCTTGATGACGCTGCTCTTGCGGTTGAAGGCGAGAACTGCCTCGCGGCGCGCCGCATAATCGCAGGAGGTTTCCAGCTCCTCGATGATGCGGCCGATAATATTGTCTTCGACGGTCTGGTGATAGGGCGTCAGGTTGCGCCCCTCGCCGCCATAAAAATTCAGCTTGCGGATTTCGAGCGGATCCTTGCCGAGCGCATAGGCCACGTCCTCGATCATCCGCTCGCCGCCGACCATGCCCTGCGGACCGCCGAAACCGCGGAAGGCGGTGTTGGAAACGGTGTTGGTCTTGAGCGGCCGCGAGCGCAGCCGGACGTTCGGATAGAAATAGCAATTGTCGGCGTGAAACAGCGCGCGGTCGGTGACAGGGCCGGAGAGATCGGCCGAGAAGCCGCAGCGGGCCGAGAAGGTCGCGTCGACAGCCTCTATCCGGCCGTCATCGTCGAAGCCGACCTTGTAGCCGACATGGAAGTCATGCCGCTTGCCGGTCGCGGTCATGTCGTCGTCGCGGTCCGGGCGAATTTTCACCGCACAGCGATATTTCTTCGCGGCCAGTGCTGCGACGGCGGCAAACAGGTTCGCCTGCGTTTCCTTGCCGCCGAAGGCTCCACCCATGCGGCGGACATTGATCGTCACGGCATTGGAGGCGACCCCAAGCACCTGCCCGACCATGTGCTGGGTCTCGCTTGGATGCTGGGTCGAGGAATAGACCAGGATCTCGTCGTCTTCGCCGGGAATGGCAAAGGAGATATGGCCTTCGAGATAGAAATGATCCTGCCCGCCGATGCGCATCTCGCCCTCGAGGACGTTTTTCGATTTGGCAAAACCGGCAGCGATGTCGCCGCGCTCCAGCTTCAGGGGATCGATGACCAGCGGATAGTTGGCGGCGGCGGCCTCCAGAACGTCGGTGACATGCGGCAGGTCGCGGTACTCGATCTGGACCTTGGCGGCGGCGCGGCGGGCCAAATCGCGGGTTTCGGCGATGACGGCGAAGATCGGCTGACCGTGAAACTCCACCTTGCTCGTGGCAAAAACCGGATCGTCGTGCTTGTGCGCCGGACTGACATCGTTCTCGCCGGGAATGTCATCGGCCGTCAGGACGCCAATGACGCCCGGCGCGGATTTCACCGCTTCGAAATCGATCGACAGGATTTCGGCATGGGCGCGCTGCGACAGGCCGAGATAGGCGTGCAAAGTGCCGGCGGGTTCGGGAATATCGTCGATATATTCGGCGGTCCCCGTCACATGCTTGTGGCCGGATTCGTGGCGTTCGTTTTCGTGGACGCCGCCGCGGATGCGGTCGATGGGCTGCATGACGTTCATGGTTTTCTCCTCACACAGCCTGCTTGCGATCGAGCCGTACCGGCGCGTCGCCTTGCGTTTCCAGATAGAACCGGCGCAGAAGGTTTTTCGCGACCAGCAAGCGGTAGTCCGCCGATGCCCGCCAATCCGTCAGCGGCGTATAGTCGTTGCCGAGGGCGTCCATCGCGGTCTGGGTGGCCGCTTCGGTCCAATCGGCACCGATCAATGCTGCCTCTGCATGGTCCGCCCGCTTTGGTGTACCGGCCATACCGCCGTAAGCGATCACAGCGTCGGAGACCTTGCCGGTGTCATCGAAGGCCAGGCGGAAAGCGCCGCAGACGGCGGAGATATCCTCGTCCAGCCGCTTGGTGATCTTGTAGACCGCATAGCGCGCGTTCTCATTCAGGAACGGGATACGCACGGCCTCGACGAATTCGCCGGGCCGGCGGTCCTGCTTGCCGTACTCGATAAAGAAACTTTCGAGCGGCACGGTGCGCTGCACCTTGCCCTTGCGCAGCACGACGGATGCGCCGAGCGCGATCAAGGCCGGGGGCGTGTCGCCGATCGGCGAGCCGTTGGCGATATTGCCGCCGATCGTGCCCATGTTGCGCACCTGCTGGCCACCAATGCGGTTCCATAGTTCGACGAGCTGCGGAAAATGTTGTGATATCAGCGGAAAGGATTCGGTGTAGCTGACACCGGCGCCGAACGTGATGCCGGTGTCATCGACCGCGATGCGGCGCAATTCGTCGAGATGGCTCAAATGCACGACAGGCGAGATGTCGCGCATGAACTTCGTCACCCACAGGCCGACATCGGTGGAACCGGCAACGATACGGGCCTTCGGCTCCGCCTCATAGATTTCGGCGAGATCATCGACGGAGGCCGGCAGCAGGAAGCGCTCGGAACCTTCACCGATCTCAACGCGCTTGCCGTCCTTCAGCCCCTCCAGTTTCTCAGTGATGGTTGCACGCTCGGCGACCAGCGGGTCCCGGTCGAGATCGCCGATCACCGACACGGCCTCGGCAGCCCGGATGATGGCGGCGTAGCCGGTGCAGCGACAGAGATTGCCCTGCAGCGCCTTCTCGATCTCGGTCACCGAAGGTTTTGGATTTTCCATCCAGAGACCGTAGAGCGACATGACGAAGCCGGGCGTGCAGAAACCGCATTGCGAGGCATGCGTATCGACCATTGCCTGCTGCACCGGATGCAGCGGCCCGCCGGGGACGGCGAGCGAATCCACCGTGACGATATGGCAGCCATCGAGCGAGCCGACGAAACGGATACAGGCGTTGACGCTCTCATACTTCAGGCGTCCATCCAGCAGGCGTCCGACCAGCACGGTGCAGGCGCCGCAATCGCCTTCGGCGCAGCCTTCCTTGGTGCCGCGCAGATTGCGGTCGAGCCTAAGGAAATCGAGCAATGTCTGGACCGCCGAAACAGCCGAGAGTTCGACCAGGCGATGATTGAGCAGGAAGCGGATGGAGCTGCGGATTTGCACGGTCATGGCTCAGCTCCCGCGATAGGTCGAATAGCTGTAGGGCGAAAGCAGCAGCGGCACATGGTAGTGCGCCGACACGTCTGCGATGCCGAAGCGGATGGGGATGATATCGAGGAACGCGACTTCGCCGGCCTTGTGGCCGAGATAATTGCCGGCGTGGAAGCGCAGTTCGTAGGTTCCGGATTTCATCGCATCGCCGCTCAACAGCGGCGCATCGCAGCGGCCGTCGTCGTTGGTGCGGGCGGAGCCGATCTGTTCGGCGCGATCGCCTTCGATGCGAAAGAGATCGATGCGCAGATTTTCGGCGGGCTTGCCGAGCGCCGTGTCGAGCACGTGGGTCGTCAGCCGGCCGGCTGTTCCAGATTGCATGCGTTTCACCTCCCGAAGACTGCATTCATTCGGCCACTATCCGTCACTCCACTTCCCTGCGGTAGCGCGCTGATCGTTCGAGACTTTCAAAATTTTGAGGGGGAATGGCGCGCGCGTTTTGCGGTTAGAAATTGGCCGATCGAACGTTTTGGGAGGAATGATTTCATGAGATATCCGCGCGATCTCCAGGGTTACGGCGCAACCGCGCCGAACGCCGCCTGGCCGGACGGCGCCCGCATCGCCGTGCAATTCGTCGTCAACTACGAGGAGGGCGGCGAAAACTGCGTGCTGCACGGCGACATCGCCTCGGAAGCCTTCCTGTCGGAGATCGTCGGCGCCCAGGCCTGGCCCGGCCAGCGCCACTGGAACATGGAATCGATTTACGAATATGGCGCCCGCGCCGGCTTCTGGCGGCTGCACCGGCTGCTGACCGACCGGGATGTCCCGGTCACGGTTTATGGCGTCGCAACCGCCTTGAAACGCTCCCCGGAACAAGTAGCGGCGATGCAGAGTGCCGGCTGGGAAATTGCCTCGCACGGGCTGAAATGGGTCGAGCACAAGGACATGGATCCGGCCGAGGAGCGCAAGCACATTGCAGAGGCGATCCGGCTGCATACGGTCGTCACCGGCGAGCGGCCGCGCGGCTGGTATACCGGCCGGTGTTCGGAAAACACCGTCGATCTTATCGCCGAAGAAGGCGGCTTTGCCTATGTCTCCGACAGCTATGCCGACGACCTGCCCTATTGGCACGAGCACGGCGGCAAGCACCAGCTCGTCATTCCCTATACGCTCGATACCAACGACATGCGCTTTGCCACGGCCCAAGGCTTCAACAGCGGCGACCAGTTCTTCAGCTACCTGAAGGACACGTTCGACGTGCTCTATGCCGAGGGGGCGCAAGGCGCGCCGAAAATGATGAATATCGGCCTGCATTGCCGGCTGGCCGGACGGCCGGGGCGCGCTGCCGCACTGGCGCGGTTCATCGATTATGTGAAGAGCCATGACAAGGTCTGGATCGCCCGCCGCATCGATATCGCCGATCATTGGGCAAAGGCTTTTCCGTTCAAGCCGAATGACAACCGTCCCTCGCGACTGAACGCAGACGATTTCGTTGCCCGCTTCGGCGGCGTCTTCGAACATTCGGACTGGATCGCCAAGCGCGCCTTTGCGGGCGAACTGGGGGCAGCCAACGATACGGCCATCGGCCTGCATGCGGCGTTGACGGCGGTCTTTCGCGGGGCAAGCGAAACCGAGCGGCTGGCGGTGCTCAATGCCCACCCGGATCTTGCAGGTAAACTTGCGCAAGCCAGGCGCCTGACCGAAAGCTCGACCAGCGAGCAGGCGTCAGCCGGGCTCGACGCACTGACGGACGCAGAGCGCGAGCAGTTCAACATTCTCAATGGCCGCTATGTCAAAACGTTCGGTTTCCCCTTCATCATCGCCGTGCGCGGTCTTGGCAAAGCCGACATTCTGGCGGCCTTTCAGCGCCGCATCGGCAATGACTGGCAGACGGAGTTTCAAACGGCCTGCCGCCAGGTCGAGCGGATCGCACTGCTCCGCCTGACCGATATGCTGCCGAACTGAGGAGGGAAGACGATGAAAACGATCGACATCAAGCCGCTGACCCGCGAGGCTTTTGCGCCGTTTGGCGAGGTGCTGGAAACCGAAGGCGCACACAACTTCCCGATCAACGCAGGCAAATGCGTGCGTTATCACGATCTTGCCAAGATCGAGACAACGGGCGAAAAAGCCCGTCCTATGATCAGCCTGCTACGCGGCGAGCCCTATCCGCTGCCGCTGGAACTTACCATGGTCGAACGGCACCCGTTCGGCAGCCAGGCGTTCATTCCCTTGAGCCAGCATCCGTTCCTCGTGGTTGTTGCCGAGGAAACGCCGAATGGCCCGGGCGAACCGATCGCCTTCAAGACGGCGCCCGGACAGGGCGTCAATATCGGCCGCAACGTCTGGCACGGCATCCTGACGCCGCTCGAGGGCATCTCGGATTTCGCCGTGGTCGATCGCGCCGGTGAAGGCGTCAATCTGGAAGAGCATTTTTATGAGACGCCGTTTTTGATCCGCTGAACCTTCCAGCCTGCTTAAGGTCGGGCCATCGCGCCCGCACCTCAACCGCCGGAAAAAGATCTGCTGAACGATGTCGATTTCCGAAAAGCCCGTTCGTCGTTAGGATGCCAGGCCGATAAGGCCGGCTCTAACAAGGAGACTGACGATGCGTGTGATGGTGTTAGTGAAAGCGACCGAAGACAGCGAAAAGGGCTTTGTCCCGACGGCCGAGACGACCGCCATGATGGAGGCGATGGGCAAATTTAACGACGAACTGCGTGAAGCCGGAATCTTGCGCGACGCCGATGGCCTCAAGCCGTCCTCGGCGGGCAAGCGTGTTGCGTTCAATGGTCCCGGCCGCACGGTCATCGACGGGCCTTTCGCCGAGACCCGCGAGTTGGTCGCGGGCTTCTGGCTCTGGGACGTCAAGGACATGGACGAGGCGGTCGCCTGGGTGAAGCGCTGCCCCAATCCCATGCCGGGACCGAGCGAGATCGAAATCCGGCCGCTGTACGAAATGGCTGACTGGCAATGAGAGCCTGACGCTGGATATCACGGAAATCCGTGACCGGGCGCTCGCGAAACTGAATGGCAACGAAGGCTGCCGGCCGAAGCCTCCTTTAATTCCCTTAGGCTTTGGCCGACAACGCCGCATGACTGCCGGCGAGAAGCACCAGGCGATCAAAGCAAGGTCGCTTCCGACGTGAGCCAGAAGCGAATATTGCTTGCATGTGGCCCGACGACATTCTCCACAATCGCGCCTGATCCGTCGCCGCCACTATTCCAGAATGACCACTGCTTCGACCTCGAAGAGCATGGGGTCAATTGCAAGCTTGGGGACCGGAATGAGAGTCTGCGCCGGCAGTGCCTCGCCGAACATTTCCTTGACGTTCCTGGTCAAGACCTCAAGCTTGGACATATCGTGATCGACCACGAAGACCGTCAGCTTGGCGACCTGATCCGGCCTTGCACCGAGCGCATCGAGGGCGGTGTGCAAATTCGCGTAGGCCTGCTTAACCTGCACGGCGAAGTCGGCCGACAAGGCTCCAGTGCCGTCTTGGCCGCCCTGTCCGGAGATGTAGGCCACCCGGGCATTGCGGGGCACGATCACCGCCGTGCTGTAGCCATTCGGCGTCGGGTCGTAGAGGTTTCGTGGATTGACGACGGTCAGCTTGAGATCATTCTCATTCGCTGTCCTGGCCGTGGGAACTCCCATGGTCATGATGATTAGCCCTCCGATAAGCAGATGTTTGATTGCGCGTGACATGATTTTCTCTTGGCTCTGAGGACCGCGAGCAGCTTCCCTCGGGGCCTGCAGGATTGAACTTTAACTCATCACCCATAGACTATCTCGTACGATGTACTATTCATTCGCATCGTACATCGTACGAGTCAACCGTTCAGGATCGACATTCCTCGCATTGCGGCTTAAATCGACGTCCTGATCAGCAAGGAAGACGGATGGTAGCCAAACGTAGCGGCGCTCAGAGCAAAAAGTCTCAACGGATAGGTGTGACACTCCAGTCCGGGCAGGAGCCGCGCAGTGAACCGCCTCTCTCTCTGGACCGTATCGTGGCGACTGCGGTAGACCTGCTGGACGCCGAAGGAATCGACGGATTGAAGATGCGTCGGCTGGCCGATCGCCTCGGCTCGGGCGCGATGAGCCTATATTGGCACGTCAACAACAAAGAGGAGGTCTTTGATCTGGCGCTCGACTCGGTGCTCGTATATCGCGGACCGCCGCAAACTGTTGAGTCTCTAGACTGGCGTGGGGAAGTCGTTCATATGCTCGAAGACTGGCGCGCCAGCATGCTGCGTCATCCTTGGTCGGCATCGCTGTTGCCGCGCCGGGCGCTTGGCCGGAACATCCTCAGTCGCCTAGAACTTTTGAGCAAGACCTTGTCCAGAGCCGGTGTAGCGGACGCAGATTTGAACGTCGCGATATGGTCGCTCTGGAATTATGTGATTGGGGCGACCGTCACCCGGGCGAGCTTCGACCTCTCGGACGACGACAGGGCCGCCGCGCAGCAGCGGCTTACACATCTCAGCGAACACTATCCGACAATCGAACACTCTCGTCTGCTGTTGGATAGCGATTGGGACGGCGTTTTCAGCAAGGGCCTCGATTTCCTGCTTGATGGCCTCGCCCCGAGTCAATGAATATTCGTCTGGACTTGTCGCGAAAAACCGGGCCGCAGTGGATGCGGCCCGGTCGCAGGTTTTGAAGTATTGACGAGCGGGATTATCGTTTACCCGCCATCCGATCCATCACTCCGCGAAGAACGCGAAGCGGATGACGAACAGGACGGCGACGATCAGGGTTGCCGGGTGGACGGCGCGCCATTTGCCGGTGAACGTCTTCAAGACGACATAGCTGATGAAGCCGAAGGCAAGGCCGTTGGCGATCGAGTAGGTGAAGGGCATGGCAAGGGCGGTGAGCGCTGCCGGTGCGGCTTCGGTCAGGTCTTCCCAATCGACTTCCGTCAGTTCGCGCATCATCAGGCCGGCCACATAGAGCAGCGCCGGTGCCGTCGCATAGGTGGGCACGGAACCCGCCAGCGGCGAGATGAACAGCGAAGCAAGGAACAGGACGGCGATGACGAGAGCCGTCAGGCCCGTGCGGCCGCCGGCCTGAACGCCCGAGGCGCTTTCGACATAGGCGGTGGTGCTGCTGGTGCCCATCAGCGAGCCGGCGACGATGGCCGTGCTGTCGGCCAGAAGCGCGCGGCCAAGCCGGCTCCGCTTGCCTTCCTGGATCAGGTTGGCGCGCTTGGCAACGCCGATCAGCGTGCCCGTGGCGTCGAACACTTCGACCAGAACGAAGACGAGGATGACGTGGATCAGGCCGCCATGCAGGGCACCGACAATGTCGAGCTGCAGGAAGGTCGGCGCCATGCTCGGCGGCATCGAGACGACGCCCTGGAACTGGCTGACGCCGGTTACCCACGAGAGCACGGTCACGGCCAGAATGCCGATCAGGATGGCACCCTTGACCCTGAGCGCATCGAGCACCGCGATAACGAAGAAGCCGAAGATGGCGAGCAGCGGCCCGGTTTCCTTCAGGCTGCCGAGCCCAACCAGCGTTGCCGGATTGTCGACGACGACGCCGGCGTTCTTCAGGGCGATGATGCCGAGGAAGAGGCCGATACCGGTAGCAATGGCGCTGCGCAGCGAATGCGGAATGCCTTGGATCAGCCAGCTGCGGATCCCCGTCACCGTCAGGAAGACGAAGATCAGGCCCGAGATGAAGACCGCGCCCAGCGCCTGCTGCCAGGTAAAGCCGAGGGCCGCTACGACCGTGAAGGCGAAGAAGGCGTTCAGCCCCATGCCCGGCGCCATGCCGATCGGCCAGTTGGCGACCAGCGCCATGACGGCCGAGCCGAGGGCTGCGGCAATACAGGTGGCGACGAAGATCGAATCGCGGTCCATGCCGGTGGTCGACAGAATGTCCGGATTGACGAAGATGATGTACGACATCGTGAGAAATGTCGTCAGACCCGCGACCAGTTCGGTGCGGACCGTGGTATTGTGCTCACTCAGCTTGAAGAGCCGTTCAAACATATTTCCTCCCTTGGCCGGAAAAATCCATTCCCGGCGCATGCCACTGGCTGAACCGCCTTCTCCTCTGGCGAACCAACCACAACTGTACCGATTTTCAAGCCGTCACGGCTTGTCAGGGCCCCTGCCCGATCAGTATCCCGCCGCCCTGCGAGGGTGCCGGATGTCTCATTTACGGTTTTATGATTGTGCGTTTTCACGCGCCGGATCGCTAGCCGTCCATTTCGACGCGGCAAGCGAAAGACTTTCAAATTTTTCGGAGAACGGTATTGGGCCTCGACATCATTTCGTGAGCATCTGCTGCCAAGTCAAGCGCGGCTCAGCTTCGTTCGATGTCGCGGCGCAGAACGATCGAGGTGGTGAGATCATCGACATTCTCCATCGTCGCCACTTCGTTTCTCAGTTCGTTCAGCGCATTGATCGATCCGACCTCGACCTCGACGACGAGATCGAGCTGGCCGCTGACCGACGATACCTTGCGGACGGAGGAGAAACCCGCCAGCCGGTCGAGCACCCCGATGGAGGGCGTCTTCTTGAGGGTCAGCAACAGGAAAGCATGGACCTGGCCTTCGTCCAGCTGGCCGATATCGGCCCGATAGCCGCGAATGATCCCGGCCTTTTCAAGCCGGTTGACGCGTTCTGTCGTTGCACTTCTGGACAGTCCGATGCGGCCCGCGAGCGACTTCATCGGGATGCGCGCTTCCCGCGACAGGATGCTCAGGATCGTCCGGTCGATCGCGTCTGTGTCCTGCATGATTTCCACTTTCGAAAGGGCCGACAAGATGACGGTTATTATATACATAATGCCGGTGCAACCGGCATATTGCCGGGTGCATGGTTTGGCCGCCCGTGTAAATCTGAAAGCAGACGAGGAACCATCATGACCGATATGCTGAAGACCACACCGGATTTTTCCATTGAAGACGCAAAGCGCCTGCTTGCCGAGCACTATGGCCTCGACGGTTCGCTGTCGCCGCTCGACAGCGAACGCGACCAGAATTTCAAGGTGACGGCCAGGACTGGCGGGATCTATATCCTCAAGATCGTCAACGCCGCCGAACCACCCGTCGAGAGCGACTTCCAGACGGCGCTTTTGAGCCATGTCGGCGAGCACGCGCCTGACCTGCCTGTTCCGCATATCCGCCCGACCATTTCAGGCGCAAGCCTTGGCGAGACAACAAGCGCTCACGGCGTGCGCCATCTGCTGCGCCTTGTCGGCTGGGTGCCGGGCATGCCGCTTGCCCAGTCCGCCCGCAGCCAGGAAGCGCTGACGTCGCTCGGCCGACTGCTCGGCCGTTTCGACACCGCCTTGCAAGGGTTCATGCATCCCGGCGCCTTGCGCGATCTCGACTGGAACATCCGCCATGCCGGCCGCTCTGCCGACAGGCTGCAGCACATTGCCGGCGCCGACGACCGCGCACTGCTTGCGCGGTTCCTCGCCCGCTTCGACACGGTCGAGCCGAAGCTGGCGAAACTGCGCTCGACGGTTATTCACAACGATGCCAATGACTGGAACGTGCTGGTCGCCGATGACGATCACGATCGCATCGCCGGCCTGATCGATCTCGGCGACGCGCTCTATGCGCCCGTCATTGCCGAGGTCGCCATCGCCGCCGCCTATGCCGGGCTCGACCATGCCGATCCGATTGGTGCTGCCGCTGATATCGCGCGGGGCTTTCATGCCGAATATCCGCTGCTCGAAGAGGAAGTCGATCTTCTCTTTGACCTCATCGCCATGCGGCTGGTCACCTCGGTGACGATCTCGGCATCGCGCCACGCCCATACCGGCGGCAACCCCTATCTCGCCATCAGCGAAAAGCCTGCCTGGACGTTGTTGCGCAAGCTCGATGCGATGAACCCGCATTTCGCCACCGCGATCCTGCGCCATGCCTGCGGCTTCGAGGCAACGCCGGGCACACGCGCCGTCACCGCCTGGATCGATGCAAACCGCAAGACGCTTCATCCGTTGCTCGACCGCCCGGCCTCGACCTATCCGGCAGCACTTGTGCCCTATGCCGATCCGCAACATCCGATGACGGTCAAGTCCGCTGGCCAACAGCCGGATGATGCGCAGGCGATCTGGGAGGCCTATTGCGCCGAACGCGGCGTCGATCTCGGCATCGGCCCCTGGGGCGAGGCGCGCACGGTCTATTCCGGCGATATGTTCGTGTCGCGGCTGATCGAGAACACCCGCCGTATCCGCCATCTCGGCCTCGACCTGTTCATGGCGGCGGGCACCAGGCTCTACACGCCGGTTGCTGCCACGGTCGTCAGCGTCGAGATCGAGCCGGATCCGCTCGGTTACGGCTGCCTGATTGCGCTGCGCCATCAGCCGGAAGGCTGCCCGGCCTTCGTCACACTCTGGGGACATCTTGCCCATGAAGCGCTTGGCAGGCTGAAAGCGGGCGACCGCCTGGAGGCCGGGGCCCTGGTCGGCGAGATGGGAGCGTCCAAGGAAAACGGCGGCTGGGCGCCGCATCTCCACCTGCAGATCTCCACCGACACCCGGCTTTCCGCCACCGAAATCCTTGGCGTCGGCGAAGAGCGTTACCTCGATGTCTGGGCGGAACTTTTCCCCAATGCCAACGCCTTTGCCGGCATCGCCCCCGAATTCTACGCAAAAACCGGCCGGTCGCACGAGGAGATCGTCAAGCTGCGCAAGGAGTTACTGGTTCCCAACCTGTCGATTTCCTATGACAAGCCGATCAAGTTCGTGCGCGGCGACGGCGTCTGGCTGATCGACGACAGCGGCCGGGCCTATCTCGATTGCTTCAACAATGTCTGCCATATCGGCCATGCCCATCCGGCCGTGGTGGAAGCGATGGCGCGTCAGGCGGCGATGCTCAACACCAATACGCGCTACCTGCACGACAATATCGTTGCCTATGCCGAGCGGCTGACCGCGACGCTGCCGAAGGAGCTGACGGTTGCCGGCTTCGTCAACAGCGGCTCGGAGGCCAACAGTCTGGCGCTCAGGATGATGCGCGCCCATACCGGCCGTGAAAACGCCATCGTGCTCGACTGGGCCTATCACGGCACGACACAGGAGCTGATCGAGATCAGCCCCTACAAGTTCCGTCGCAAGGGCGGCAAGGAAAAGAAGCCGCATGTCCATGTGGCCCTCGTTCCCGACAGCTATCGCGCGCCTGCCGATTGGCCGGTGGAAGAACACGCGAAGCGTTACGCCGAAAGCGTCGCCGGGCTGATCGTCCGGATGCAGGCAAAGGGCGAAGGTCCGGGCTTCTTCATTGCCGAATCCATCCCGAGCGTCGCCGGTCAGGTATTCCTGCCTGAGGGTTATCTCAAGGAGGTCTACCGGATGGTGCGCGCGGCGGGCGGCGTCTGCATCGCCGACGAGGTCCAGGTCGGCTTCGGCCGGGTGGGAAGCCACTGGTGGGCATTCGAAGAACAGGGCGTCGTTCCCGACATCGTCACCATGGGCAAGCCGATCGGCGACGGTCATCCGCTTGCGGCGGTCGTGACGACACGCGAGATCGCCGACAGCTTCAACAACGGCATGGAATATTTCAACACGTTCGGCGGTAACCCGGTTTCCTGCGCGGTCGGTCTCGCCGTGCTCGATGTCATCGAGGGCCAGGACCTTCGCGGCAATGCACTCAAGATCGGTAACTACCTGATGGCCGGCTTCCGGGCGATGCAAGAGCGGTACGAGGTGATCGGCGACGTGCGCGGTATGGGGCTTTTCCTCGGCATCGAACTCGTCACCGACCGCAAGACCAAGACACCAGCGACGGAATTCGCCCGCGCCGTGTCGAACGGCGCAAGACAGCGCGGCGTGCTGATGGGCACCGAGGGGCCGCATGACAACGTGCTGAAGATGCGGCCGCCGATGATCTTCTCGAAACGCGACGCTGATCACTTGCTTGCCGTGCTCGAGGAGACCTTCGAGGCGGTCACAGCCCGGGGCTGACAACCTCGACGAATACGAAAGAACGAACAGGAAAGAGCTTGGCAGCGCTTGGCGCCGCCCGGACGGGATACGTGCGACTTATAAAACCGGAGGAGAACAACACCATGAAATCAGCATTTTTTGCACTATTGGCTGCGGCAACGCTGGCAGGCACGGCGGCACAGGCGGGCACGCTTGATATCGCCCGCGAACGCGGCACACTGCGCTGCGGCGTCAGCCAGGGCGTGCTCGGCTTTTCGAGCCCGAACGACAAGGGCGAATGGGCAGGCTTCGACGTCGATTTCTGCCGCGCGGTTGCAGCAGCGACACTCGGCGATTCCAGCAAGGTGCAATATGTGCCGCTGTCCACCAAGGAGCGTTTTGCCGCCCTGCAATCGGGCGAGGTCGACCTTCTGTCGCGCCAGACCACCTGGACATTGTCGCGCGATACCGATCTCGGCATGAGCTTCGTCGGCGCCAGCTACTATGACGGCCAGGCCTTCATGATCCGCAAGGACATGGGCGTAAAGAGCGCCAAGGAACTGTCCGGCGCATCGGTCTGCACCGAAACGGGCACCACCACCGAACAGAACATGGCGGACTATTTCAGCGCCAACAACATCCAGTACAATGTCATCGCTTTCGAAAAGCCAGACCAAACCATTCAGGCCTTCGGGACGGGACGCTGCGATGTCTACTCGACGGACGCCTCTGCCCTCTATTCCCAGCGCCTGACGCTG
The DNA here is from genome assembly GCF_025847205.1 of Pararhizobium sp. YC-54. Taxonomy (GTDB): domain Bacteria; phylum Pseudomonadota; class Alphaproteobacteria; order Rhizobiales; family Rhizobiaceae; genus Pararhizobium. The sequence continues at coordinate 90,691 of NZ_JAOYTH010000012.1, forward strand.
ACCGATCCCGACAACTACGTCGTGCTTCCGGAAGTGATCTCCAAGGAGCCGCTCGGACCGGCTGTTCGCCAGGGCGACGAGCAGTGGTTCAAGATCGTCCGCTGGACCTTGTTCGCGATGATCGAGGCAGAAGAGCTCGGCATCACCAAGGAGAATGCAGCCTCGACTGCAGAAGACGGAACGGTCGCACAAAAACGCTTCCTCGGCAGCGATGGCGGTATTTCCAAGAACCTCGGCCTTGATCCCAAATGGGCTTTCCAGGCCATCTCCGCCGTCGGCAACTACGGCGAAGTGTTCGAACGCCATCTCGGCAAGGACAGCCCGCTGAAGATCGAGCGCGGCCTGAACAATTTGTGGAACAATGGCGGTCTGGTCTACGCGCCGCCGCTTCGTTAAGCGAAACGCATGAACTGTCTAAGCCGTCGCGGGGCATGCTTCGCGGCGGTTTTTTCTGTTGGGATAAGCGATGAAAAAGGGAGCCCAGAATCGAAAAAGCCTGCCGCGGGAGGAGGTGCGGCAGGCTTTCGAAGAGAACCGAACGGCAACTGGGAGGAGGAGTGTTGCCATTCCGCAAGTGCCCTCTGGGAGGAGGAGTGAGGACACTTACATATCGAAGCTCTGCGGGAGGAGGTGCATCACTTCGATGAGTTCAATATACATTGATTGAGCTTAAATCGTAGGCAGAACTTTGCAGGGCAGCCATGCGCTATGCGCGCAGCAGATAGCTCGTCCTGCCATAAATCGTTTAAATCCGGCTGCCCCCCGGCTCGGCTTGCATTGCCGGACGGCGCACCCGCAGCCTCTGCGGCGCCTTGCAGACAGGGCGTTTATTCCGCGGCGATTGCGGCCGGATAAAGTATGTCCGCTTCAGCCTCGTCGCTTGCCGGCTCCGGCTCGGCAACCCGGCTCTTCGGCTGCTTGCCGAAGAACAGCGCATAGCCAGCCGGAAGCACGAGAATGGTCAGCACTGTCGCAACGAGAATGCCGCCCATCATTGCGTAGGCAAGCGGTCCCCAGAAGACGCCGCGCGAGATTGGGATCAGCGCCAGAACCGCCGTCATTGCCGTCAGGACGATCGGCCGGAAACGGCGGACGGCCGCACCGACGATGGCCTCCGTCCGCTCCATGCCGGCGGCGATATCCTGGTCGATCTGGTCGACGAGGATGATCGAGTTGCGCATGATGATGCCGAGCAGCGCGATGACGCCGAGGATGGCGACGAACCCAAACGGGGCACCGCTGATCAGGAGCGCGGCGGCTGCACCGATGATGCCGAGCGGGCCGGTCGCCAGCACCAGCATCGCCTTGCCGAAATGCTGCAGCTGGATCATCAGGAGCACGACGATGACGGCGAGCATGACCGGCGCCTTGTCGGCGATCGACTGCTGGCTTTCGGCCGCATCTTCCGCGCCGCCCTGGATCTCGATCGAGTAACCGGGTGCGAGGCTGTCGCGCAGCGGCTTCATGTCGGCATACATCTTCATCGCCACGTCGTTGGGCTGCACGCCATCGGGAAGCGTGCCGCGCACCGTGATCGCCGGCAGGCGGTTGCGGCGCCATTCGACGCCCTGTTCGAGAACCGGGACGACCTTGGCAACCTGCGACAGCGGCACGTAGCTGCCGAAATCGGTCGGAATGTAGATCGAATGCACAGCCGACAGCAGATGACGGCTTGTCTCCGGTTCACGGGCAACGATCGCAACCGTTTCCTCGCCGTCGCGGAAATCGTCAAGCGGTGCGCCGGACATGGTGGCCTGCAGCATCTGGCGGATGCGCTGCGATGAGACGCCGAGCGCGCGGGCGCGGTCCTGGTCGATCACCAGTTTCATCGCCGGCACCGGCTCGAGCCAATCGTCGTGGATGGCGCCAAGCTCAGGGTTTTCGGCGAACTTCGCCTTCACCTGATCGGCGATGCGGCGCACTTCCGCGCGGTCCTGTCCGGTCACCCGCATCTGCACCGGCCAGCCGGTCGGGGGCCCGAGGAACAGGCGGTCGACCTTGCTGCGAATGGACGGGAAGTCTTCCGCAAGGATGGTCCGCAGCTTGACGATCAGTCGTTCGCGGGCCGGTTCGTCATTGGCCATGACGAGCAGCTGGGCGAAATTCGGATTGCGCAGTTGCTGGTCGAGCGGCAGGAAGAAGCGCGGCGCGCCCTCGCCGATATAGGTGGCGATGAACTTCTTGTCCTGGTCGTCCAGTATCTTCGCTTCGAGTGCCTTGGCCTGGGTCTCCACTTCCTTGATGCTGGTGCCTTCCGGCAGCCAGAGATCGACGAGGATTTCAGGCCGCGAGGACTGCGGGAAGAAATTCTTCGGAATGAACTGGAACGCCCACAGGCTGGTGGCGAAAGTGACGAGCGTCAGGGAAAGAACGATGACGCGGTGGCGCACCGCCCAGCCGACGGTGGCGCGCAGGCGGCGATAGAAGCGCGTGTCGAAGACGTCGTGATGCTCACCGGCATGCGCACGCTGCTTGAGGATCATATAGCCGAGCCATGGCGTGAAATAGACCGCCACGAACCAGGAGACGACGAGCGCGATACCGACGACATAAAACAGCGAGCGCACATATTCACCGGCCGTCGAGGCTGCGAAACCCACCGGAATAAAGCCAGCCGTGGTGATCAACGTTCCGGTCAGCATCGGAAAGGCCGTCGAGGAATAGGCGAAGCTGGCGGCATCGAGCTTGCCCAGTCCCTCCTCCAGCTTTCGCTCCATCATCTCGACGACGATCATGGCGTCATCGACCAAAAGGCCGAGCGCGATGATCAGGGCTCCCAGCGAGATGCGCTGCAGATCGATGCCCAGTTCGTACATGATGGCAAAGGTGGCGGCGAGAACGAGCGGGATGGCAATGGCGATGACGAGGCCCGAGCGCCAGCCGATCGACAGGAACGAGACGACCAGCACGATCACCAGTGCCTCGCCGAGCGCCTTCATGAATTCGCCGACGGCCTCTGTGACCACGTCCGGCTGATCGGCGATCTGATCGACCGAGACGCCATAGGGCAATGCGGTTTTGAAACGCTTGTAGGTTTCCTCGACTGCAGCGCCGACATCCGTCACCTTGTAGCCCTTGGCCATGACCACACCGATCTGGACGCTGTCCTGCCCATTGAAGCGGTACTTGCGCTGATAAGGATCTTCAAGACCGGAGGACACGGTGGCGATATCGCCGAGGCGGGTGACCTCATTGCCGGATCGCAGCCGCAGCTCGCGGATATCGGACGCGCTGGTCAGCCCGCCTTCGACGGAAACGCGCACCGACCGGTTGCCGGTATCGACGGAACCGGCCGGATCGACATTGTTCTGCCCCTTGATGGCATTCTGCACGTCGGTAAGAGTCAACCCGCGGGAGGCGAGCACCGCAGAGGAAATGTCGATATAGATCTTTTCCGGCTGGTCACCGATGATGACGGCCTTTTCGACGCCCGGCGTCGTCAGCAGCATGTCGCGCGCCTGGATGGCAAACGTCTTCAGTTCCGGATAGCTGTAGCCCGCGCCGCTCAGCGAATGCAGGGTGATGAACGTGTCGCCGAACTCGTCGTTGAAATAGGGACCGAGCAGGCCCTGCGGCAATTCATTGGTGATATCGCCGATCTTCTTGCGCACCTGATAGAAGGCATCAGCAACCTGCGCGGCGTTGGTATCGCCCTTGACCTGCAGGGTGATGATGGCGCTGCCGGCGCGAGTGTAGGAGCGGACGAAATCCAGATGCGGGGTTTCCTGCAGCTTGCGCTCGATCTTGTTGACGACCTGATCTTCCATGTCCTGGATCGATGCCCCCGGCCAGATCGCCTGGACGACCATGACGCGGAAGGTGAAATCCGGATCTTCCTTCTGCCCCATACGCATCAGGCCGAGCACGCCGGTGATGAGGATCAGCCCGAACAGGAACCGCGCGATGCTCGGATGCCCGATCGCCCAGCGCGACAGGTTGAAGGACTGTTTCTGGTCGGTGGAGGAGGTCATCGGCTTATCCCGCTTTCGATGGATCTGGGGGTCAACGCACGAGCTGGGTGTTGTCGCCAGTCGCCGCGGCTGCGGCGGATTGCTGCACTGTTTCGCTGCCGAGCTTCACCTTCAGGCCCTCCGTCATGAACTGGGTGCCGGCGGCAACCACCACATCGCCGGGCTTCAATCCTTCGGCGATCCGCACGCCGTCACCGGTAAAATCGGCGACCTTGACTGCGCGGGCGTGCACGGTCCCGGCGGCGCGATCGACGGTCCAGACGATCGGCTGGCCGTCCTTCCTGGCAAGCGCGCCCAAGGGGATGGAAACCAGTTGCTGCGTATCCGCAGCAACCGCGACGATGCCGGCGGTCATGCCGAGAAGCACGTCGGGATCATTCGGCAGGCTGATGCGCACCGCAAACGTCCGCGATTGCGGCTCGGCGCTGCCGGCCACTTCACGCACCTTGCCTTGCAGCATCAGCGCCGCATTCGACCAGAACCCCACCGTGACGGTCTTGCCGGGCTTGAACTGCGCGATATCCGTTTCGGGTATGGCAACCAGCACTTCCTTTTCGCCATCGACGGCAACGCTGACAACAGGCGTTCCCGAGCCGACGACCTGGCCGATATCGGCACTGATCGCGGTGACGATGCCGTTCTGATCGGACTTCAGATCGGTATAGTTGACCTGGTTCGTCGCCTGATCGAGCGCCGACCTTGCCGAGTCACGTGTGGCAACGGCTTGATTGTAGCTGAGCGTCGCCTGCTCGAGCTGCGATTTTGGCGAAACGTTCTTGGCAAACAGCTGCTCGGCGCGCAGGCGCGCCAGTTCCGTGGTCTCCACCTGCCGTTCGGCTGCATCGAGATTTGCCTTGGCGCTGGTCAGTGCAAGCGCGTAGTCGGCTTGATCGATGCGGGCGAGCAGATCGCCCGATTTCACCCTTTGGCCGATATCGACAAGGCGCCCGGTGATCTTGCCGTTGACGCGGAACCCGAGGTTCATCTCGGTGCGGGCGCGCACCGTGCCGGAATAGCTAAGTGTGCGCGACGTATCGATGGCAGCAATCTCGACTACTTTTACCGGCCGAACGATCTCCTTCGTTTCGGCCTTTTCCTCAGAACACCCGGACAGGGTGAGCGCCGCGGCGGAGGCGCAGGCAATCAACACAATGCGAAAGGCGGAATGGCTTGGCGAAAACATGTTCGCGCTCCTGATCTTTAAATCAATGTTCGAAAGCGGACCGCCCATGCGGCGGCGTTCATCTCAAGGCTTTGATGGCAAATTCGATCAGCTCTTCAGCTGTTGCCCGGTTCGGCTTGGCAAGGCATTGCGCCACCAGTTGCGGATGGCACATGTTCACCGTTGCCGCTCCAAAGCACCGGGCCGCAGCGGCGGGGTCCTGCTCGGCGAATTCACCTGCGGCGATGCCCTGGCGGATGATCTCCTGCAGCAGTTCGTGCATCCGGTCGATGTGCTTTTCGATCACATGCCAGTCGCGCTCGATGGCGACGATGACCATCTCGTGGACCTTTTCATGATCGAGCATGGCGGTGACGATCAGCTGATGCTCGGCATGCAGATAGCGGCGCAGGCGGTCGGCGGCGCTGATCGGCAGGCGCGAGATTTCAGAGGCCTGCTGATAGCTGCCGGCGAGCATGCGGCCGCAGATCGCCTGGTGGATCTCGGTCTTGGAGGCAAAGAAGCGGTAGATATTGGCCGGCGACATGCCGAGATCCCGTGCAATGTCGGCGACATTGGTCTTGGCGTAGCCATAGTGCCGGAACAGCCGTTCCGCCGCATCGAGAATGCGAGCGATGTTTTCCTGCCGCGCGCTGTCGAGGATATCCGTGCTGTCGTCCATATTGATACACTTTCGATTTACGACTGACGAATTTTGAATTTCGTCAGTCGTAAATCGAAAGCCAATCCCTGTCAAGTGCGGTGTTTAACTCGTGACGAGTGAGGTAGCGGCCTGCACATGCTGGTTGGCGCGCAATTCCGCCACCAGAAAATCGACGAATGCCCGTGTCTTGGCTGAGATATACCGGCCTTCGGCATGCATCACATGGATGGGAACGGGCGCCTCTTCATAATCGGCCAGAACGATGTCCAGCTTTCCTTCACTCACCGCCGATGCCACCTGATAGGACAGCGCACGGGCCAGGCCCCAACCCCTCGAAGCTGCGGAGATTGCAGCATCCATCGTGTTGCAGAACAACCGGGGACGGAGCGTGACGCTGTTGTTTCCCTCGCCCGAGAAGCGCCAGTCCTGCGGCGCGGACGAGCCGGTATTGGCAATAATGGTGTGCCCGGCCAGATCAGCAGGAACCTGTGGCACCGGATGTTCCTTGAAATAGGCCGGGGCACCGCAGATCACCCGCCGCACGCTGCCGACCTTGATCGCGCGGTATCCGGAATCGGGCAGTTGCCCGATGCGCAACGCGACGTCGATGCCTTCCTCCGTCAGGTTGACGACGCGATCAAGCAAAAGGGCGCGTCCGTTGACGGCCGGATGCCGCGTCAGAAACGACGTCAGCACCGGCATCACATAAATCTGGCCGAAGAGGACCGGCGCCGTCACCGTCAGCAGGCCGGAGGGCGTTGCATGCGAGCCGCCAACAGAAGCTTCCGCCTCGTTGATATCGGCAAGGATGCGGCGGCAATCCTCGACATAGCGGCTTCCGGGCGCCGTCAGTTTCACCGATCGCGTCGATCGCAGGAAAAGCCGGGCGCCAGTCAAGTCTTCGAGATAGGCAATGGCACGTGTGACGGTCGGAGGGCTCATGTTGAGTGCGCGCGCCGCCTGCGCGAAACTGCCGGTATCGGCAACCTTCACCAGAACCCGCATGGATTGAAGCCTGTCCACTCTCTCGCCTCACTTTATTATTCCGTTGAATGGAATTATCTCTTGTCGTTTATCGTGCTTCCTTTTACAGCAAGAAAGAAACATCTTCTCCCGAGATGATCAACACCCCTTGGGAGACCGCAGATGAAACTTTACTATCACCCTTTGTCCGGCCACGCGCACCGGGCCCGGCTGCTCCTCTCGCTGCTCGGGATCGACGCTGAGTTGATCGAAGTCGATCTTGCTGCTCGCGCCCACAAGTCTGCGGACTTCCTGAAGCTCAATCCGTTCGGGCAGGTTCCGGTGCTGGACGATGACGGCACGATCATCGCCGATTCCAACGCCATCCTCGTCTATCTTGCCAAGAAAAGTGCTGCGAAGACCTGGTTGCCTGAAGACCCAAAGGGGGCCGCTGCCGTGCAGCGCTGGCTTTCCGCCGCCGCCGGCGAAATCGCCTATGGCCCCGCTGCTGCAAGGCTTGTCACCGTCTTCGGTGCGCGCTTCGATGCGGCGGAAGTCATCGCCCGGGCCCACGTCGTTCTGCAGCGCATCGAGGCGGCACTTGACGGCGGCCAGTGGATCGCCGCCAGTCATCCGACCATCGCCGATGTCGCCCTCTACAGCTACATCGCCCGCGCGCCGGAAGGCAATGTCGACCGAAGCGCATATGCCAACGTCAATGCCTGGCTGAAGCGCGTGGAAGCTCTTCCCGGTTTCGTTGCCTTCCAGAAGACGGCCGTCGGCATCCCCGAACTTGCCTGAGCGAGCTTGAGCACTGCGCCAACCCGTCATGAAAGGATCGCCCAATGATGACCATCAACACAACCGAAGAGGCATCCCCCTGGCATGCGGGCGAACGGGCACTCCAGAGTGAGGCCGGGGTCGCCGAACGGATGGAGGAGCTCGGCCGCCGCGTGCTGCGCGATCACCTGATCGACCAGCACCGCGCCTTCTATCCGCAACTGCCGTTCATCGTGCTTGGCACGGTGGATGGCGAAGGAGACGCGTGGGCAACGCTGCGGGCGGGCGGCCCGGGTTTCCTGCAAAGCCCTGATCCGCACACCTTGAGCGTTGGCCTTGGCCGCGAGCCCGGCGACCCGGCAGATGCCGGGATGGGTGATGGTGAACCCATCGGTATGCTCGGGATCGAGCTGCATACGCGGCGGCGCAACCGGCTGAACGGAACGATCCGCCGGTCGGGGCCGACCGCCTTTGATGTGGAGGTCGGCCAGTCCTACGGCAACTGTCCGAAATATATCCAGCTGCGCGATTTCAGCTTCGTCCGCGACCCCACGGCCGGCCCTTCAAGCGAGCCCGCGATACTGGAGACGCTCGACGACGGCGCACGGCGGATGATCGGAGCGGCCGACGCACTCTTCGTTGCGTCCTACGCGGAGCCGGAGACCGGACGGCGGCAGGTGGATGTCTCGCACCGGGGTGGCAGGCCAGGCTTTGTCCGGGTTGGCAGTGACGGCGTGCTGACCATTCCGGACTTCGCCGGCAACATGTTTTTCAACACGCTCGGCAATATCCTGGCCAATGGCAAGGCCGGTCTCGTCTTTGCCGATTTCGAAACGGGCGGCCTGCTGCAGCTGTCCGGCGATGCCCGCGTCGTTCTGGACTCGCCCGAAATCGAGGCTTTCGAAGGAGCCGAACGTCTCTTGTATTTCACGCCGCGCCGCATCATCCGGCGGCCCGATGCCCTGCCGCTGCGCTGGGCCTTTCAAGACGACGGCCAATCGCCGAACTTGCGCACGACCGGCAGCTGGGCAGAGGCCGAACGCCGATTGAGCGTGTTAACGGCCTGAGGCCGGGCATCAATCGGCGGATCAGGCTCCGTATCGCGGATATTTCCATGCGCACCGGTCCCGGCAGGAACTTTCGCTGCTGCCGGGATTTTAAGACGTGGCCGACCCAATGGAGGAACACCGTGTCATCCGAAAAACCCAGCCTCTTTTCCCGATTTTCCGGCGGGATAGCGCAGTTGACCGGCAAACCGGCGACGTTCGCGGTCGCCGTTGCGGGCATCGTCCTGTGGGCAATCACCGGTCCGCTCTTCGGATTTTCCGAAACCTGGCAGCTCGTCGTCAACACCGGGACGACGATCATCACGTTTCTCATGGTCTTCGTGCTGCAGAACTCCCAGAACCGCGACGGCAAGGCCCTTCAGGCGAAGCTTGACGAGCTGATTCTGACCAGCGATGCCGAAAACCGTTTCATGGGCATCGAGCATCTCGACGAGAAGGAGCTCAGGCGACTGACCGCACTTTTGAGGGAGGCGGCCGAAGGCGAGCCGGACCACGCGCTTGCCGGAAAGGTCGATCACATCATGCGGGATCGGCGCACCAAGCTGAAAAAGAAGGTGTAGGCGGCCACACTCACCGCGTCCGGGCTGAGACGGGGCACAAATGAGCCCGAAAATGTGATATGCGTTTGCATGGAAGGAGAAAACGATGAGCCGCGCATTCACCAAGGAAATCGACGACGCCCCTGCTCCGCCGGTGCCCGAACACCCGATCAGTGCGGCCCGCAATCTCGTTACCGCCAACGGTGCCCGTCAGATCGAACAGATGGTCGCCGTGCTCACCGAGCAGGTTACATCCACCAGCGACAGTGACGTGTTGGCCGGGCTCAAGCGTGATCTGCGTTATTGGGAAGCACGGCGTGCCAGCATGGAGATCCTGGAGCCCGGCCCGGAGCCAGCCTCGGTGAGGTTCGGAACACGGGTCTCTATCCGGCGTAGCGGCCAGGTGCGGGATATCCGCATCGTCGGCGAGGACGAGGCTGATCCGTCGGCCGGGACAATCGCCTGGACATCGCCGCTTGCCCGCGCACTCGAAGGTGCAGCTCCAGGCGACATGGTCGAATTCGAGGTGGCGGGCCGTGAAGAGGAAATAGCCGTCTTGTCCATAAATGGCGCGGGCTGAGTGCTGTGGGTAGCAGCCCTGCCAAACGATCACCATTTCGTTGATCTTCCCGGCAAAACACGGCAAGACCGTGACGATGCTGATGTGAGGATATGATTTGGAGACCACGCTCTACCTGCCGATCAAGGGCTTTCTCGAAGCGGCTGGCTACAGCGTCAAGGGCGAGATCGCCGGTTGCGATCTTGTCGGTCTGACACCCGGCGAGCCGCCGGTCGTGGTGATCTGCGAACTCAAGCTCAGCTTCAATCTCGAACTCATCCTGCAAGCCGTCGACAGGGCGGCGGCGAGCGACGAGGTCTGGATTGCCGCCCGCGTCTCGGCCAAGGGAAAGGGCCGCGAAAGCGATCGCCGCTATCGCGATCTCTGCCGAAGGCTCGGCTTTGGCATGCTGAGTGTTTCCGATAACGGTACCGTCGATGTCGTCGTCAGCCCCGTGGCGCCGATGCCGCGCAAGAACGCCCGCAAGCGATCGCGCCTGGTCAACGAGCACAAGAAGCGCAAGGGCGATCCGGCCGTCGGCGGCAGCACGAGAGCACCAATCATGACGGCCTATCGGCAGCAGGCACTGGCCTGCGCCGCCGCCTTGCAGGACGGGCCGCTGCGCCCAAGGGACCTGAAGACAATCACGCCAACGGCAGCGGCCATCCTGCGCGGCAATGTCTACGGCTGGTTCGAACGCATCGACCATGGAATTTATGGTCTGACTGCGCTGGGTGCAGAAGCCCTCGTTCGATGGCCCGCCGCCACGGACGCCGAAGACGCCGCTGCCGCAGCCATTTAGTTTCAGCCAGCGGCTTTGGAGACCTGGCGCAGCATGCGGACGATCGCCTGATCGAGAACAGCGTCAACCGGCAGGGTCTGCGACGACAGCTTGACGATCACCGTTTCTCTAGCCGGGTCGACCCAGATCCACTGGCCATGAATGCCGATGGCGGCAAGTTCGCCGGCACCCGTTTCATACCAGTAGTTGCGGTAGCTTCCATCCGGAAACAGCGTCGTCTGGTCGCCGTTTTTCCATGCGCCACGGCTTCCACCGGTCCACAGGTCTTCGACGAAGGACTGCGGGATCAGCCCGGCGCCCTGCCTGCGGACGAGTTCGCCGGCCAGCGCAAGGTCGCGCGCCGTCGCCGACATGCCGCCTGCGGCGCGGGCCGTGCCAATGCGATCGACGGTGACCATGGCATCGGAGCGGGCACCCATCGGCCGCCAGAGGTAATCGCTGAGCAAGGCGGCCAGCCGTCCGCCAGCCGCGCGTTCCAGAACGATGCCGGCAAGGTCGGTGTTCGGGGAACGGTAAGCGTGCTTCTCGCCGTGCACCCAGTCACCTTTTCCGATGCTGCAGATGAAGCCTTTCAAATCCGGTGCAGGACTGTCCGGCCTGTCGGGGTTCCAGCCGGTCGCCCGGCGGTAGCGATCAAAACCGCCGGACGTATCGAGATAGTCCTCGACGAAATCGACGCTGATCTCCATGTCGAACAACTGCTGCACCGTCGCATCCGCATAGGCCGAACCGGCGACCTCCGGCACATAGTCGGCCACACGCTTGCCAAAGGACAACAAGCCCTTGCCCGCCAGAATTCCGGCAAGCAGCGCAGTCAGGGATTTCGAGACGGAAAAGATGATATGCGGCCGGGCAGGATTGGAATGACCAGCCGACCATTCGGCAACAACGCGGCCCTCGCGCATCACCACGAACTCGTCGGTTTCGCTTGCAGTCAGAAAATCTCTGAGCGGTTGGGGCCCGTCATCTATGCCCGTCACCTGCAGGTCTTTGAGACCACCGAGACCAAGACAAGGGCCTTCGTCTTCCCTTTTGGCCGGAATGACGGCCGAGGGCACGACCTCGCTGACATTCTGGAAGGCCCATTGCGAAAAGGGTGCCGTCCGCCAGTTGGCGAGCGTTACCTGCGAGCGCTCGAAATCCGTCATGTCCTGTCTCCTCCATCTGCCGTCGCCAGGACCCCATAAAGTTCCGGGCGGCGATCGCGGAACATGCCCCAGGCGGCGCGGTTATCGGCAAGCCTTTGCCGGTCGAAACTGGCAATCAGCACGTCTTCACCCGAGCGTCCGGCGCTCGCGGCAAGCTGTCCGTCCGGTCCGGCGATGAAGGACGAGCCGTAATAGGATTGCGACTGGCCGCCGATGGTTTCCGAGCCGATCCGGTTGGCGGCGGCAACCGGCATCATGTTGGCGGCGGCATGGCCGCGCATCACCATGCGCCAGTGCTCCATCGTATCGAGCTCGGGCCGCGCAGGCTCCGAGCCGATGGCGGTCGGGTACAGGATCAGTTCGGCCCCCATCAGCGCCATGGCGCGGGCAGCTTCGGGAAACCATTGATCCCAGCAAATGCCAACACCGATCGTGCCGAAGCGCGTCGGCCAGACCTTGAAACCGGTATCACCTGGACGGAAATAGAATTTTTCGCTGTAGCCCGGACCATCCGGAATGTGGGATTTGCGGTAGACGCCGAGAATATCTCCCGTGGCGTCGATCATCGCGAGGCTGTTGTAGAAGGCCTGGTTCTTTTTCTCGAAGAAAGACACCGGCAGGACGACGCCGAGTTCCCCGGCAAGGTCCTGCATCGGTGCGATGACCGGATGATCGGCAAGCGCATGCGCCCGCGCGAAATGGACGGGATCCTGCGTCTGGCAGAAATACAGCCCTTCGAACAGCTCCTGCACCAGCACAATGTTGGCGCCCTCGCCTGCGGCCCGCCGGATCAGCCGGGAGGCGGTGGCGAGATTTTCGGAGAGATCGTCCGTGCAGGCGAACTGGACGACGCCCACGGTCATGGCGGAGCCGGACGCCACGGTCAGTTGCCCTCGAAACCGGTCAGCACGCTGACGGCGTTGACGCCGATCTCGGCGACGGCATAGCCGCCTTCCATGACGAACAGGGTCGGCAGGTTCAGCTGCGCGATGCGCTCGCCGATCTTCGGGAAATCCTCAGTCTTCAGCTTGAACTTGCTGATCGGATCCTTCTCGAACGTATCGACGCCGAGCGAGATCACCACCACATCAGGGTTATAGGCCACCAGCTTGCCGCAGGCATCGTCCAGCGACCGGCTCCAGCGCTCCCAATCCGTGCCGAAGCGCATCGGGTAGTTGAGATTGTGGCCCTCGCCCTCGCCCGTTCCGCGCTCATCGGCATGGCCAAGGAAATAGGGATATTCCTGCATCGGATCGGCATGCAGGTTGATCACCTGCACGTCGGCGCGGGAATAGAAGATTTCCTGCGTGCCGTTGCCATGGTGATAGTCGACATCGAGGATCGAGACGCGCTTGGCGCCGTTGTCGCGGAACCACTGTGCCGCCACCGCAGCGTTGTTGATATAGCAATAACCGCCCATGAATCCGGCGCCGGCATGGTGGCCGGGCGGGCGGCAAAGCGCGAAGGCGGAGCGTTCACCAGCCTGGACGAGACCGGCCGCCGTCAGCGCCACGTCATGCGAGGATTTGATCGCGTCCCAGGAGCCTTCGACGATGCCGCAGCCGGCATCGAAGGAATAGTATCCAAGCAGCCCGTCGATGAATTCCGGCGGTACGTCGCCGCGCAGGCCCCGTGTTGGCCAGGTGAATGGCAGCGCCGTGCCTGTACGGCCCTCGGCCGTCCAGCGATCCCAGATCGTCGGCAGGAAATCGAGATAATCCTTGCGGTGGATGCGCGCCGCCGTCGTCAGATCGTGCTGTTCCGGCGCAAGGATCGGCCCCAGACCCACTGTCTTGATCCGCGCGGACACATATTCGGCGCGCGAGGTCAGTTCAAAACCGGGAACGATGGCGCCGGCAACCAGTTCAACCTGGTTGGCATGGCCGAGGTGACGGGGCGAAAAGACAGTTTTCATGGGAACATCCAGCGGCGTGAAATGAAAACGCACCCCGCCTGGATCGACGGGATGCGATTGGGGCAGGGTTATTTCTGAAGTTCGGTCCAGATCTTGGTATAGAGCTCCTGGACCTCCGGCGGGCAGGTCTGCGAGGGAACGCCCAGTGCTGCAAATTCGGCCGGCACCTCGATTTCAGGCGCCCCCTTCATATCGGCAGGCATGAATTCATCGGACCCGGCGATGCCGTTGGCATAGCGATGAAAGCCGGAATTCATGCCGGCATTTTGCGGGTCCATCATGAAATTCTGGAAGAGCTTGGCGTTCTCGACGTTCTTGGCATCCTTCAGAACAGCGAGGTTGTCGCTCCAGTTAACGAAGCCTTCCTTCGGATAGCCATACTTGATCGCCGGGTTCTTCAGACGCTGGCGAAACGCGGAGCCGTTCCAGTCGCTGGAGGCGGAAAAATCGCCTGAGCCCATCTTCTCGATGGTACCGTATTCCATCGCAACCCAGTTCGGCTTGGCGGCCACAAGCGTGTCGCGAACCTTTTTCAGGATGGCAAGGTCACCCGTGCATTTCGTGCCGCCACTGTAGAGTACCGCGGCATCGATCACGTCGGTCATTTCCGGAACGACGTTGACCTTGCCCTTCAGCTCGTCGGGGGTCTTGAAGATGATATCCCAGGTATTGATGTCGCCCTTGTAGACGTCGGTATTGACGACGGTTCCAACCGTACCCATCGCCCATGGAACCGTATATTTGCGGCCGGGGTCAAACTCCGGATTGACCCATTCCTTGGCGACGTTCTTGAAGTTTTCCATCTTGCCCGGATCGGTTTCGAGCAAAAGGCCTTCCGAGATCCAGATCGGGAGATAGTTCTGCGACGGCACGACCATGTCGAAACCGGAGCCGCCCTGGCGGACCTTGGCCAGCGCCGTATCGTTGGAATCATAGTCGGTGATCGTCACCTTGACCTTGTAGGCGTCCTCGAACTTCTTGATCATTTCGGGGCTGGTATAGTTGCCCCAGTTGTAGATGTTGAGCTCTCCCTCCGCCCGGGCAAGGCCCGTCGATGCGAGAAGCGCGGCCGTTGCGGCCATGATCGCGGTGGTCCGTTTCATGATGCTGTTCCCTTCCTTCTTTCTTGTTAGACACGTTTTCTGTTGACGATGAAGAAGACGGTAACGACACAGACCGACAGAAGCAGGAACAGCGTCGAGATCGCGTTCATTTCCGGCGTAATGGTGCGGCGGATCTGGCCGAGCATGTAGGTCGGCAACGTGTCCTGACCCGCCGATTTGACGAATTCGGTGATGACGACATCGTCCAGCGAAATCACGAAGGCCAGCATGAAACCGGCGAGAATGCCCGGCCAGAGCAGCGGCAAGGTGACGTAGCGGAAAGCGTTCCACGGCGTCGCATAGAGATCGGCGGCAGCCTTCTCCAGCGTCAGGTCCATGTTCTCCAGCCGCGCCCGGATCGGCAGATAGGCAAACGGGATGCAGAAGGCGGTATGGGCGGCGATCAGGTAACCGAGGCCGGAATAACCGGTCCAGATCTTGATGCGGGCAAAGAAGATCAAAAGGGCGACGGCCGTGACGATTTCCGGGATCATCAAGGGCTGATTGATGAAGGCATATTTCAGCGTCAGGCCGCGATAGGGCTCCGTCCGGGTCGTCGCCAGCGCCGCCATGGTGGCCGCGATGGTCGCAACGATGGCGGCAACGGATGCGATCTGCAGGGACCGGATGGACGCATCGATCACCTGCTGGTTTTCAAACGCCTGGGCGAACCACCGCAGCGAAATCCCCTCGAAGGCGGCAAGGGATTCGCCTGCATTGAACGAATAGAAGACCAGCACCGCGATCGGCAGATAGAGCGCAAAGAAACAGGTCATCGCAATCGCGGTAAACCCGCGCTGACGGCGGATGGAGAATGCCCTAGCCATGCCGGCTCCCTTGAGATCCCGCATTGCGGACATAGACCAGCAGCGCCACCATGACGATCAGCATCAGGGTGATCGACAGGGCCGACCCAAGCGGCCAGTTTCGGCCCTGGCCGAACTGCAGCTCGATCAGGTTGCCGAGCATCAGGTTCTTGCCGCCGCCGAGAATACTTGGCGTTACATAGGCGCCGAGCGCCGGAATGAAGACGAGGATCGAGCCGGCGACCACACCGGGCTTGACCAGCGGAATGATGATTTTACGCAGCACCTTGAAGGGCGTTGCATAGAGATCATAGCCCGCTTCGACCAGCCGGAAGTCCAGCTTTTCCATGCTGGCATAGAGCGGCAGCACCATCAGCGGCAGATAGACATAGGCCATGCCGGTCAGGATTGCACCGTCGGTGAACAGCATCTGGACGGGCTTTGAAATCAGACCGAACTTCAACATCAAGCCATTGATCAGGCCTTCGTTGCGGATGATTTCGAGGATGGCGAAGGTGCGGATGAGAAGATTGGTCCAGAACGGAATGGTAATCAGGAACAGCCAGAGTTCCCGGGTCTTCTCAGGTCGGGTGGCAATGAAATAGGCTGTGGGGAAACCGACCAGCAGGGTCAGAACCGTCGTTGCCAGCGACAGCACGACAGAGCGTATGAAGATCGACACATGCGCATCGGCAAGCGAGAAGGTGCCGTCGAAAATATCCTTCTCCATAACGACGCTGATCCAGCCGTCAGGCGAAGGCAGCCATTGCACGTCGCCATAGGGACCGGGCGTCAGGAAGGAATAGACAAGCACGATCAGCAAAGGGCCGGTCGCCGCGATGAGGATGATCAGCAGGGCGGGAAGCGAAAGCAGCCACCGTTTCCGGATATCCCTGCTCTTTTCCGCCTCGATCGTCCCCGCAACACCTGTCATTTCAGTTCCTCAACACCCGCGCCGCATTGGCCTCGAGCGCTATGCCAACCGTATCGCCTTGGCCGAACCGCGCACTCTGCAGGGGCTTGTTCTGTTCTCGCAGTGTAAACAGCGTCTCCCCGTCGGAAAGGCGGACGTGATAGTGCGTATCCGTGCCGAAATAGACGACGTTTTCGAGGGTACCGGTCATCTGGCAGGCGGCCGGCTGGTTCGGCGGGCAGAGCGTCGCATGCTCCGGCCTCAGAACCACCGTCACCTCACCCGAGGCCTGGAAATCCAGGGGCACCGTTGCCGAGATACGGCCGGCGACCGCGGTATCGACATCGGCAATGCCGCCATTCATCGCGCTGATCCGGCCTTTCAGAAAATTGGTCTCGCCGATGAAATCGGCGACAAAGCGATCCGCCGGCGCATCATAGATCTCTCTGGGGTTGCCGACCTGCAGGATCTTGCCCGACGACATGACGGCGATGCGATCCGACATGGTCAGCGCCTCCTCCTGGTCATGGGTGACGAAGATGAAGGTGATGCCGGTTTCCGCCTGCAGACGCTTCAATTCGATCTGCATGTCCTTGCGCAGCTTGTAGTCCAAAGCCGACAGCGGCTCGTCGAGAAGCAAAACCTTCGGCTGGGGTGCAAGCGCGCGGGCAAGTGCTACACGCTGCTGCTGGCCGCCGGAAATCTGGCTTGTGCGCCGGCCGGCGAGCGCTTCCATGCGCACCAGCTTCAGCATGGCATCGACGCGGTCCCTGATCTCCTGCTTCGGCTTGCCGAGCATGGTGAGGCCGAAACCGATATTTTCCGCCACCGTCATGTGCGGAAACAGGGCGTAGCTCTGGAAAACCGTATTGATCGGCCGCTTGAAGGGCGGCATGGCGGCGATGTCTTCGCCGTTCAGCATGATCTCGCCGGATGTCGGGTATTCGAAACCGGCGATCAGCCGCAACAGGGTGGTCTTGCCACAACCGGAAGGCCCGAGAAGCGTAAAGAACTCGTTCTGCCGGATCGATACCGATGTGTCGTCGACGGCGGCGAACGCAAACTCGCCAAAGCCGAATATTTTAGAAACATGGCGGATTTCGACCGCGTTCAATTCCGCCATTTGCGGCACACTACCCGTTGCATGAAGCTGTTCCCGCCTTTTCGGCTTTGCGCTAGGTGACCACAGTGCCTGACCGTTGACAACACCCTTCTTAATATTTTGATCAAAAAATTATCGGGAGGAAAAAGTGACGCGTCCGCCGCAAATCGTGGTAACGGGCCGGATCATCTGCAAATCTTCGGGAGCCAGCTTTTCGATATCGCCGCTGAGCACGACGATATCGGCAAGGTAACCTTTCCGGATCTTTCCTTTGCGGTCCTCCTTGAATTCCGCATAGGCCCCTTCAACACAGTAGGCGCTGAGCGCTTCCATCAGGGAAAAGGATTGGTCCGGATCGCTCTGTGCCCAGCGTTTGCGCGTCACGGCCGCTTCTATGCCGATAATCGGATCGATCGGCGACACCGGCCAGTCGGAGGCAAAGCAGATATGGGCACCGGCATCCTTGAGCGTGCGCCAGGCATAGCTGACCGGCCAGCGGTCCCGGCCGATGCGCGACACGGTCGGTTCCAGCGGCAGACCGGCACAGCCCGGCGGATGCGGCGGCTGCATCGAGGCGATGACACCGAGTTCGGCAAACCGGGCGATGTCATCGGGATGCACGACCTCGATGTGCTCGATGCGATGTCGGCTGTCACGGATACCGTTTTGGGCGCGCGCGGCCTCATACCCGTCGAGCACTGCCCGCACCGCGCCATCGCCGATCGCATGAACCGCGATCTGCAGTCCGCGCCGGTCCGCTTCCACCGCGACCTCGCGAAACGTTTCAGGCGTGAACAGACCCTCGCCGCAATCGCCGGGCTTGTCGGCGTAGGGTTCCACCATCACCGCCGTCCAGCTGTCGAGCACGCCATCGTAAAATATCTTGACGAGGCCGGATGACAGCCAGTCGCTATCGAAACGGCGGGCTAGATCGGACGCCTTTTCGAGCATATCGAGCGACATGAAATTCTTGAAGTGAAAGGGAATGATCACCCGGCACGGCAGGCTGCCATCCTCTTTCTCGATCGCTGCAAGCAACTCCAGCTGGTAGAGATTGCCATCCATGTTCTGGACGGTGGTGATGCCGTGGCGGGAACAATACGCAAGGCCGCGCCGCATCACGGCGATGTCCTGTGCCCATTCCGCTTCGTTCGGATAGGGATCGGGCTCGCCGCCGGTCGATAGGCCGAGCCGGTAGCGATCGAATCCTCCGGCAGCCTGCAACGGACTGAACGCCTCCATTTCGCGCAGCTCCCCGGTCGCCAGGCCATCGGTGCCCATTACCACCTCGTTACCGGGGCCAAGCTCTGCGCCATGCAGCATACCGACGAGTTCCAACGCCTTTGTATTGGCCCAGGCGGTATGATGATCCGGGGCGAAGAGAACCAGTGGCTGGTGGGCGAGAATTGCATCGAGATGATGACGCGTCAGCCGTTCGGTCCCGCCGAGGATCGTGTAGTCGGCACCTTGGCCAAACAGCACCTTCTCTGCGGCGCGCGTCCCCGCATAGGACCGCACGGCCTCAGTCAGGGCCGCCAGTCCGCTCACCCCGGCAAGCTGGAGATGGTCGAGTTCGGCGGCGCCCGAAAACAGATGCATGTGATTTTCAGAAAAACCCGGAAGCACCGTGCGTCCGGCCGCGTCGATCACCTGCGTGCCTGCACCGCGAAATGGCTCAAGCTGCGCCGCCTTGCCAACCGCGAGGATGCGGCCGGCGGCCATCGCGACGGCCTCGGCTCGGGGCTGATCCTCATCCAGTGTCAGAACACGTGCATTGAGAATGAGGATATCGGCGGTCTGCGTCATGATGTTACTCGCTGCTTGCCATGAATGTGGCGCGAGCTAAGCCGATCCGGCCGCGCAATTCAACGGGGGCCTCTGTGTTTTCCTACCATCCATCGGAAAGCACACGCTCCAGCATATCGGCAAAGAAATCGGCACTTTCCCGCGACAGGCAAAGCGGCGGCTTGATCTTCAGGACATTGAGGTGATCGCCGGTCGGCTGCATGATGACGCCGAGCTGCAGCAACCGGTCGCAGATCGCCGCCGTTTCGCCGGTTGCCGGCGCCAGCGTCTCGCGGTCACGCACGAATTCCAGCCCGAGATAAAGCCCCATGCCGTGCACGGCGCCGACAAGCGGAAACCGCTGCCCGAGCGCCTGCAGGCGGCGTCTCAGGTGGTCGCCGACGACACGGGCATTCTCCTGCAGGCCGTCGTCGCGCATGATATCGAGCACCGTCATGCCGACGACGGAGCTCACCGGGCTGCCGCCGGCGGAGGAGAAGAAATAGCCTTCCTTTTCCAGCGAATCGGCAATCGCCTTGGTGGTGATGACGGCGCCGAGCGGATGGCCGTTGCCCATGCCCTTGGCGACGGTGATGATATCAGGGACGACGCCCTGCTCTTCAAAACCCCAGAAGTGATGGCCGAGACGGCCGTAGCCGACCTGCACCTCATCAGCGATGCAGACACCACCGCGCGTCCTTACCCTCGCGTAGATGTCCTTGAGATAACCCGGCGGCAGCGGAATGCCGCCGGCATTGCCATAGACGCACTCGCAGATGAAACCGGCCAGTCCCTTGGCCTCCCGGTCCAGTTTTTCCAGCGTGGGCGTGACGGCGTCAACATAGGCGGCAGTCGAGGTGGGCCCGCGAAACGGGCCGCGATAGGTGTTGGGCGACATCACCGGATGCACCCAATCCGGCCGCGTCGTCAGCGCCTGCGGATTATCGGCGATCGAGGTGGAAACTGCGTCGCTGGCAACCGACCAGCCGTGATAGCCTTCCAGCAGGCACAGCATGTTGCGCGCGCCGGTCGCCGCCCAGGCGAGCCTGAGCGCCAGGTCATTGGCTTCCGAGCCGCTGTTGACCAGGAAAACCGTATCCAGCCCCGCAGGGGCAAGCTCAGCCAGCCTTTCGGAGAAAGCAACGACGGAGGCATAATGAAACCGGGAATTGGTATTCAGCCGCTGCCATTGGCGGTGCACGGCATCGGCAAGACGCGGATGGCCATGGCCAAGGATGGTGACATTGTTGACCATGTCGAGATAGGCACGCCCCTCGACATCGACCATATGCTCGCGCAAACCACGCTCGATCTGCGGCGGGGTCTCGTAGTAATTCTTCTGAGGTTTCGCAAAATGGCTTTGGCGACGGGCCAGAACGACTTCACTTTGCGGCATCGGTGCATCGCAGTCGAAACCGAGAAGCCGGGCCGGCGATGGGCATAGCGCCAACCACGCCGCGGCGTGGTCCGGAGAGACGAACGGCGGTGGTACGATATCCTTGTCGCGGCAGAGCTGGACGCGCAGCGCACCCCTGTCACCCGCCGTGCCGGCGACGAGACCGAGCGGCTGGCCGGGGTGGATGAAATCGTCAGGACCCGGCAAGGCATCGATGCCGGCCAGATGCAGTGCCGCATCCCGCCCCAGCAATATCAGGCCGCCATCGGTGAATTTCAGGATGCCGCCGAAAGGCGCGGACACGCTGGTGCCCGCCGGTAAAAGCAGGTCGACATGAACAGCGCATGTTTCCGCCGGTTCCGGTGAAAGCAACACTGTCCGGGTCAGCCGGTATTCGCCGTAGCGCGTCGCGACAACCGCATTTTCCCGGGATGCCGCCAAAAGCAGCCGGTCTTCGAGACCGGGCTGCGGCCACGCAACGCCGTCGAACACATCACTTTGCGTATCCAGTGCGATCACTGCGATCCTGGATACCTCGATTTCCGGCAGCAGACGATCGCCGGTGATCGCGGGTCCCTGATCGGTCAACTGGCCGACAGCCTGAAGAATCGCCGTCTCCATCAATGCCGCGGGCACCGAAACTGCAACGTCGAAAATCATCCGTTCGTGATCGATATTGCCGCTGACATAGCTGTTGTCCGGTTCGAGCGCGAGTTGCTGCTCGCTGCTTGCCACCAGCACGGCCGCGCGGGCCACGATCAGGGGCCAAAGTGCGCGCAATTCCGCATCGTTGAGCGGGAAAACGGCGTGAAACGCCTTGATCGCGGGCAGGACGATGCAGGGATCGCCATCGGCATGATGCAGCAGCGAGGCGCAGGTGACGGCGAGATCGGCGACAAGCCAGCCGTTGACGATATCGCCGAAATCGATCACCCCGTCCGGTATCAGCTGGCCGCTGCCATTCACCGAGCTGACGACATTGTCGTCGGTGATGTCGTGGTGGATTGCCTGTTGCCTGAGCTCCGGCTTCAACCCGTCGAGCCGGCGCATGGCTCTATCCATCTCCCGCTTGATGCGCTGCTTGTGGTCCGCATCCTTTACCGCTGACAGGAGGTGGCTGACGACCTGTTCGGCGTTTCGCAGGTCCCATTGCAGGTCCCGCGACAGGCCGGGATGGGTAAAATCAGCCAGCGCCAGTGCCAGCCGGCCGCCCAGCGCACCGAGTGCGGCGACGGTTACCGCCGGCAGATGCTTGCGCCGCGTCAGCGGCTGGCCCTCGATATAGTCGAGCAGGCGGATCTGATAATCCTCACCGCGCACGGTGACAAACAGGATGTCCGCGCCATTGCCGGCAGCGACGACCCTCGGCACGCGCGGTGTTGCCGCTTTGCCGGCAATATGGCGCAGCGCAGCGTTCTGCGCTTCAAGCTCGACGGTCGCATAGTCGGCACGGCAGATCTTCAGGACGAAACGGCCGCTTGCCGCGTCGATGCGATAATTGCGGTCCTGCTGGCTGCCGAGTTCGGCGATCGGCCCCGACAGGCCGTAGTGAGCGGCAAAAAGGCTCGCGGCATCTTCGGCACTCACATCGGGCCGCGACAATGCTGCCCGCCGCAAAAAAACATGTTCCAATCTCTCGTCCCCCGGAATCAGATCGCGGGCAGATTGGCACAACCATGTGTGAACGCGAATGACAAATCCGGGCGTGCCGACCCGGAAATTTCAAGACGAGCGGTGCCACCGCATCATCCATCCATGCCGCACAACGCAGAAACGCCCGCTGTGAGACAACGGGCGTTTCAGAAAACTTCGCTGGAGGCGCTGTTTGGTGTGATTAGCGAGCGACCGAGGCGCGGGCAATGCTCTGGATGTCGGCACGGTCGATGCCGAGGTCGCGCAGTTCGCGAGTGGTCATACGGCCAAGTTCGGCAATCGTCTGACGGTACTTGCGCCAATTGTTGAAAGAGCGTGCTACGTTCATGATGATCCCCTTTCTAGGGCTTTCCAGGCCCGGCAGCCATTCAGTGGCGCCGTTGCCGTTGTGATGAGCTGTTTATAAGCTTCCCGATTATGGAGGAATAGCGCCAATATCTCAGGCCACCCATGCGCTGGATGCATGGTCAACGTTCAGCGCTCGACGGCAAGCCGGTTACGAAAAATTGCGCACGCCTACTTCGAAGAGCGAGGCAAAAGGCGTAAGATGGTTTCTTTCAAAATTGGATGAAACTTTTCTCCTCATGCCGCGTTGCAGTCGCTGAGCAAAACAGGAGTTTCTAATATGCTCACAAAATTTTCTTATCTCGCATTCGGCTTCGTTCTGGGCGCTGCTCTCTTGCTGACGCTGACAATGGTGAACAACAACAGCACGGTGCTATCGAAAACGAGCCGCCTGAACGGTACTGCCGCGCCTGCCTACAACGTCGCGCCCGCGGATTTTGCCATGGAACGGTTTGGGTAGGTAGGCCGTCGCAGGGAGTTTTGCTTGAAGCTCGCGCTCATGCGTGGTCGCGATGGTGAACCCCATGTTTTTGGATCAGGAGCGCTCCCGTCCACCCTTTACGGCAACAGAGGCGGCTGCATCGACAGGAAAATACTCTTCAGCTCTGGCTCACGAACACGCCGGGCCGCCTCGGCGCAGGAGACCCACTCGCTGAGCCGCTGGCCCTTCTCCCGAAAGTCGTCGCAACTCTCCTTGACCTCCAGCAAATGGACCTGGACGCAGCAAGGCGCCCGCTGGCCGTTGTCGAACACCTTCAGATAGGTGAAATATCCGAACGGCTTTTTCTTTGTCTTGCCGCGCACGCCGGCCTCTTCGAAGGCTTCTATCGCGGCGACCTCATGCGGCTTCTTGCCCGCCATTGGCCAACCCTTGGGAATGACCCAGCGGCGGCTGTCGCGGCTGGTCACCAACAGCACTTCGAACATGCCGCCGTCTGCGCGGATGCGATAGCAAAGCGCTGCGAACTGCTCGTACATTCGCTCCTTGAACAGCCTGGCGGCAAAAGGCGCGAGTTCGGATAGAAACGTGCCGGACTTCTTCGACGATTTTCTCAGCCCGCCGCCCATAAGGCTCACCCGCCCCTGATCGAGGTCCGCCATACCAGATCGGCATGCAGGCGCACCGTATGGTTCTCGGGCTGCGCCGTCTCCGCCACCAGCCAGGACACGGCCTCGCGGGCGATCATATCGACCGGTTGCGCGAATGTGGTCAGCCCGTAGGATGACCAGGATGCCTGTTCGATATCGTCGAAACCGGCCACACAGATCTGATCCGGCACCGATATCGAAAACTGATGCCGGGCTGCATCCATGAAGCCGCAGGCCAGGAGATCGGTAGCACAGAACACCGCATCGGGGCGCTCCTTGCGGGTCAGAAGCTGCTGGGCGACGGCGCGGCCGCTTTCATACCCCGTATGGCCGAACCGTTCGACGACCACATCCAGGCCCAGCGCCCTGGCAGCTGCAACGAAGCCGCGCTCGCGCGCCATCAGGCTCGGCGTGCCCGCCTGCGAATTGGCAAAGGCAAGCTTGCGGCAGCCGGCGCGCACGAAAGCCGTGGCGATGCGCGCCGCCGCATCCGCGTCATCAATGTTGATCTTCAGCGGCCCTTCCCTGTCGTCATCGCGGTTGATCAGCACCAGCCGCTGACCGTTTTTCAGACAGAGATCGGTGATGGACTTGTCCGGCAGACCGGACAGGATGATCGAGGCATCGGCCCGGTAGCGGATCGCCTGCCTGAGGGCCAGATCGACGCTGCCGTCCGACCGGTCGGTGTTGATCAGCATCGATATCTTGCCGGAATTCTGCAACTGCTGTGTCAATGCGCCCAGCAACGCCGAGCGATAGGGCGTACCGATCTCCGACACGATCAGACAGACGATGCCGCTTTCGTTGCGCATCAACCCACGGGCGAGATGATTGACGTGGTAGCCGAGTGCTTCCGCAGCATCGAGCACCTTCTGCCGCGTTTTCGGAGAAACGCTGGCACCTGACGTAAACGTACGGGAAACCGCAGAGCGTGAAACGCCCGCTTTTTCCGCCACTTCCTGCGCACTGACGAAGAGTTTTTGTGACACGCTGCAATCCACCCTTGAATGCACAATTTGCACAATTTTGCAATTGCGTGCAAGCACTCGGTCGAGCGAAATGTGACAGTTTTGTGACGATTTTGTTTGACAGCCGTTTTCATCTCATGCAGCATTTGCACACGCTTGCAAAAAGCGAGTGGCGTGGAGGCGTCGCTTCAACAGGAGGAAATTTCATGGGTTCAAGATATATTGCCGCAGCCGCAGTTGCCGCCGGAACGACACTTGCAGCTTTTTCGGCCCAGGCCGCCGGCGACCTCAACCTGATCTGCTCGGCCGACGTGGTCATCTGCGAGCAGATGAAGGGTGATTTCGAAAAGGCGCACAGCGACATCAAGGTCAACATGGTGCGCCTGTCATCGGGCGAGACCTATGCCAAGATTCGTGCCGAGGCGCGCAACCCGAAGACTGACATCTGGTGGGCGGGAACCGGTGATCCGCATCTGCAGGCGGCGTCTGAAAACCTGACGCAGGAATACCAGTCGCCCCTACTCGACCAGTTGCAGGATTGGGCCAGGAAGCAGGCGGAAAGCTCCGGCTACAAGACGGTCGGCGTCTATGCGGGCGCTCTCGGCTGGGGCTACAACACCGAGATTTTCAAGGCCAAGGGCTTCAAGGAGCCGAAATGCTGGGCCGACCTCCTGGACCCGGCTTTCAAGGGCGAAATCCAGATCGCCAATCCGAACTCGTCGGGCACCGCCTATACGGCGCTCGCCTCGCTCGTCCAGATCATGGGCGAGGACCAGGCCTACGACTATCTGAAAAAGCTGAACGCCAACGTCTCGCAATACACCAAGTCCGGCTCTGCACCGGTCAAGGCGGCAGCGCGCGGCGAAACGGCGCTCGGCATCGTCTTCATGCATGATGCCGTTGCCCAGACCGCCGAAGGCTTCCCGGTCAAGTCGGTCGCCCCGTGCGAAGGCACCGGCTACGAGATCGGCTCGATGTCGATCGTCAAGGGCGCGAAGAACCTCGACAATGCCAAGGCCTGGTACGACTGGGCGCTAAAGCCGGACGTGCAGTCGCGGATGAAGGATGCGAAATCCTTCCAGCTTCCCTCCAACAAGACGGCCGAAATCCCCAAGGAAGCGCCGCGCTTCGAGGACATCAAGCTGATCGACTACGACTTCAAGACCTATGGCGATCCGGCCAAGCGCAAGGAACTGCTTGAGCGCTGGGACCGCGAGATCAGCGCCAACGCCAACTAAGCCAGACAAAATAGGGGCAGGCCGCCGCGCCTGCCCCAAGGTCTCTCAATAGGACTTCTCAGTCCGCAGACCGCATCCGCAACTCTTGACACACGCGGATGTGGTCTCCGGACACGCATAACTCCATAGTTAGACGTCATGAAAAGGCGCGGGGATCGTCATGGACCATCGCAACCGCAGGCTGGATATTGTCCTCGGATTGGGCATTGCCGCCTTCCTTCTTGTTCCCTGGTACCGGATCGAAGGCGGGTTTCTCGGGCTCGGCTGGTTTTCCGGCTTTCCGGCCGAGGCTTCCGTCGCACCGGGCATCGTGCAGATCCTCAGTCACGGCCGCTGGTGGCTAGCCTTTGCGGGCCTGATCATGGCCGCCGCGGTCACAGCCCGCTTCGTTCGCGATCCGATGCGGCGAGGCACATTGCTTGCCGTGGCAGGCAGCCTCGGCGTCCTGTTCCTCACGCTTCAGGGATTGGCCATCGGCTTTTCCGGCTGGACATGGACGATCAGCGAAACGCTGTTCGGCGCGCTTCCCGACGGGCAACCGTCGATGGGCGCCGGCGCCGTGCTCGCGGCCCTCGTTTTCGTTCTCATCTTCTCCTTCGGCCTTGCCGAACGCGGCGTCATGAAAGGCGATGCCTTTGTCGTCGCCTCCATCGCCATCTTGGTTTTCCTCGTCGCGATCTTCGTCTTCTATCCGGTCGGCAGCATGCTGGTCGGCGCCTTCCAGGATTTCGACGGCTCGTTCAATCCCGACGGCTTTACCCGCAACATCCAGGACAACTCGATCTGGAGCCTTGGCTGCGTTGCCGGCGGCGAGCGATGCGGCGTTGCCTGGCGCACGCTCTGGCTTGCTTTGATGACGGCCGGCGGCTCGACGATCATGGGGCTTGCCTTCGCGCTGGTCGCCACCCGCACGCGCTTTCCCTTCAAGAAGGGCCTGCGGCTTTTGACGGTCCTGCCGATCATCACCCCGCCGTTCGTCATCGGCCTTGCGCTGACGCTGCTGTTCGGCCGGGCAGGCGTCGTCACCGAGTGGCTTTCCAGCCTGTTCGGCATCGAGCCCGGCCGCTGGCTCTATGGCCTGACCGGCATCTGGATCGCCCAGGTCCTGTCGTTCACGCCGATCTCCTTCCTCGTCCTCATCGGCGTCGTCGAAGGCGTCAGCCCTTCGATGGAAGAGGCATCCCAGACACTCAGGGCCGACCGCTGGCGCACCTTCTGGCGCGTCTCACTGCCGTTGATGAAACCGGGCATCGCCAATGCCTTCCTGATCGGCTTCATCGAAAGCATGGCCGATTTCGGCAACCCGCTGGTGCTCGGCGGCAGCCACGGCGTTCTCTCGACGGAAATCTTTTTTGCCGTCGTTGGTTCGCAGAACGACCCCTCGCGCGCCGCCGTGCTGGCCATCATCCTGCTCTGCTTCACCCTGACGGCGTTCCTTGCCCAGCGCTACTGGCTGTCTGGCAAGAATTTCGCCACCGTCACCGGCAAGGGTGACAGCGGCTCGCATGTCGCCCTGCCCCGTTCGATTTCCATCGCCGTGCATGCCATGGTCATCCCGTGGATGATCTTCACGATCGTCATCTACGGCATGATCCTGTTCGGCGGCTTCGTGAAGACCTGGGGGCTCGACCATTCTCTGACGCTTGACCACTACGCCCGCGCCTTCTCCGTCGAAGTCCGCGATGGGGCGCTGGCCTGGACCGGCGTCGCCTGGAATTCCTTCTGGACGACGATGGAGATCGCCTTGATCTCGGCACCGCTGACGGCCGCCGTCGGGCTGCTCACGGCCTATCTCATCGTTCGCCAGAAATTCGCCGGCCGCAACGTTTTCGAATTCGCCCTGATGATGAGCTTTGCCATTCCCGGCACGGTCATCGGCATCAGCTACATCATGGCCTTCAACCTGCCGCCGCTGGAAATGACCGGCACGGCGCTGATCCTGATTGCCTGCTTCGTCTTCCGCAACATGCCGGTCGGCGTGCGCGGCGGCGTGGCGGCGATGAGCCAGCTCGACAAGAGCCTGGATGAAGCCTCGCTGACGCTGCGCGCCACCAGCTTTAGGACGATCCGCAAGGTCATCCTGCCGCTGTTGCGGCCGGCGATCACCGCAGCATTGGTCTATTCCTTCGTGCGGGCCATCACCTCGATCAGCGCCGTCATCTTCCTCGTCAGCGCCGAATACAACATGGCGACCTCCTATATCGTCGGCCTCGTCGAAAACGGCGAATACGGCGTGGCGATCGCCTATTCCTCGATGCTGATCATCGTGATGATCGTCATCATTGCCGGCTTCCAGCTTCTCGTCGGTGAACGCAGGCTGCGGCGCGAAAATCGTGTCGCCGGCGTCACCACAGCCCCTTCCCTTTCCCTCGGTCAGGAGAAAACCGCATGATCACGCCCCGCTCCGGCTCCGTCGTCTTTCAGAACATCAGGAAGCAGTTCGGCGCCTTTACCGCCATTCACGATCTGTCGCTGACCATCGAGCCCGGCCAGCTCGTCACCCTGCTCGGCCCGTCGGGCTGCGGCAAGACCACGACGCTGCGGATGCTGGCCGGCCTGGAACATCCGACATCGGGCAAGATCCTGATCGGCGGCAAGGACGTGACCATGCTGCCGGCCAATGAGCGCGACGTCTCGATGGTGTTCCAGTCCTATGCGCTGTTTCCGCATATGAGCTCGCTCGACAACGTCGCCTACGGCCTGGAATCCTCCGGGCTGAAGAAGAAGGAGGCCCGCGAACGGGCGGAGGAAGGACTGAAGCTCGTGGGTCTCGGCGGCATGGGCGGGCGGCTTCCCGCAGAGCTTTCCGGCGGCCAGCAGCAGCGCGTCGCCGTTGCCCGCGCCCTCGTGCTCGAGCCGCAGGTTCTGCTGCTTGATGAACCGCTGTCCAACCTCGACGCCCGCCTGCGCCGTCAGGTGCGCACGGAAATCCGCGACCTGCAGCAGCGGCTCGGCTTCACCGCCGTCTACGTCACCCACGACCAGGACGAGGCCCTCGCCGTCTCCGACCGCATCGTCATCATGAAGGACGGGGCGATTGCGCAGGAAGGTTCGCCTCGCGATCTCTACGAGGCTCCCGCCTCGGCGTTCATCGCCGACTTCATGGGCGAGGCCAATGTCGTTGCCTGCGACGTCATCAGCGTCGATGGCGCCGACGCGACGATCCGCATTGGCGGGCTCGAACATCGCGTACCCAGCCGCAACGCAAAACCCGGACCGGCAAAGCTTGCTGTCCGGCCGAATTCGATCACGCTCGAACCAGCATCGAATGCTGCCTTTCCCGGCCAGATCAGCCATGCCGCCTATCTTGGCGACCATGTCGAATACGAGGTAGAGACCAGTACAGGCAGGCTTTTCGTCGTCGATCCGGCCGTCGAACGCGCGCTTGCACCGGCAACCGAGGTCGCCATAGGTTTCAAGGGGCGCGGCATCGCCATCATCAACGGCTGAGCCGTACAAGACGAGAGAAGGACCATTTTCATGACATCGCAGATATCCGGGCTCGACACGCGCTTCGCCCTGGCACAGGCCATCGCCAGGGAAGCCGGCGCTGTTGCGCTCGACTATTTCAACAGACGCGAGACGCTGGTGATCGAAACCAAACGCGACCTGCAGGACGTCGTCTCCATCGCCGACCGGGAGGTCGAGAACCTCATTCGCGCCCGCGTGGCCGAGGTCCATCCGGGCGACGGTTTCCTCGGTGAGGAATACGGTCTTGCCCGGGGCGATTCCGGCTATACCTGGGTAGTCGATCCGATCGACGGCACCAGCCCCTTCGTCAACGGCATGCCGAACTGGTGCGTCTCCATCGCGGTGCTGCGTAACAACGAACCGGTGATCGGCGTCATCTGCGCCCCCTGCCATGACGAACTCTATGCCAGCGCTTCAGGCAAGGGCGCGACGCTCAACGGCCGGGTACTTAGCCTCGACCCCTCCCGCACCATCCGCAACGCCGTCACCGGCATCGGCGCCAACAACTACGTGACGCCGGCCTTCGTTGGAAAAATGGTCGAGAACCTTCTGGAAGCGGGCGGCAATTTCATCCGCAACGGCTCAGGCGCGCTGATGCTTGCCTATGTCGCCGCTGGCCGTCTGGTCGGTTATTATGAGCCCTACATGCATGCCTGGGATTGCCTTGCCGGCTATTGCCTCGTCAAGGAAGCGGGCGGCTGGTATCACCCCTTCCCTGTCGAGGGAGAACAGCTGACCAAGGGCTCGCCGGTACTGGCGACGGCTCCCGGCGCTCGGGATGACTTGATGAAAATCGCCGGTCTCTGAAAAACGGCAAAGGGGGGCGGAGGCAAACAGGCGCTACCCCATTCAGACCCGATCAGCGCCTCACAATGCGGCGCGGCTGGTTGGCAAGGCGCGTGCCGCCGCACTCAATAGATCGGTCTGGGATATCAGGCCAAGAATTTGATGCTCGTTGTCGACCACGATGACGGCATGGGCGTGGCCGTCGGTGAGGACCGGCAACAGCGAAAATGCGGGATCGTTGTCGGCGGCGGTCGCAGCCTTCGACAGGATATCGCCGACGCGATGGGCGGCCCTGGAGAGTTCCCGCAAGCCGATCGTCCCGACGAGCCGGCCATTCTCGTCCTTGACCGGCAGCGTGCGGATATTGTGCTTCAAAAGCAGCTCGCGCGCGTCGGCGGGATCGGCATCCGCGTCAATCGAGACGACGTCGCGGGACATGATGTCGGCGCAGCTGATATCGCCATGGGCACGGATGGTTGCCTGCAGCTCGACCTGTTGCAGCAAACGGCCAAGATCACCCCGGTCGATGTCAAACGTTTCGTCGAACGCCGCAAGCGCTGCATCGACATCCTCTTCACGAAAACCAACCCGCAGCGATGCCGGCAGGTCTGCGGTCTGGTGCGTGTTGACCGTCACCTTGGCAGCGAAATGGGGATAGTTGCGCCGCGCCAATTTGTGAAACAGCAATCCGAGCCCGACCAGAATGCAGGAATTCAGGCCGACCGGGACAAAGGGAAACAGCAGGCCCCAGCCGGCAACGGCAGGCCCGCCGAGCACGGCCGTCAACGCCGCAGCGCCGCCGGGCGGATGCAGGCAGCGTGTAAACGACATCGCCCCGATCGCGAGCGATACGCCGACACCGATGGCAATGATCGGGTCATGGATCAGATAGGCGGCGATGATGCCCATCAGCGCCGAAATCGTATTGCCGCCGATGATCGACCAGGGCTGCGCCAGCGGGCTGGCGGGAACGGCGAACAACAGCACGGCGGACGCGCCCATCGGCGCCACGATCAGCGGCAGATGCGGACCCTGCCCGAACAGATAACCGCTGATCAGGCCCGTCAGGCCGATGGCGATCAGGGCACCGAAACAGGCTATCAGCCGCTCGCGCAATGTCGCACCGGCCAGAATAGGCGAAAACATTCGAAAACGGCCGTCCGGGTTTGGCTTTTGAGGATGGGACATCGGGAAACCGGACACGCGGAAAGATACGGTCAGGATACCGGCGCGCACGTTTATCCCGTTCCCCGGCTATAGGAAAATCACACGCAAAGCGCAACGGTCAAAACCGCCGCACCCCTGGGGCATGGGAAGGGCGGCATCGGATGGACGGCCGGCTTGCCGGCCATCCATGGCCGCCTAGTTCTGTCTGGCTGCTTCGGCAAAGAAACCTTCCGGACTGTCGACCTCGACAAGCTTCTTCCGGTCGATCAACCAGAAGCGATTGCCGACCGAGCGAACGAAACTGCGATCGTGCGAGACGAACAGGCAACTGGCCTGATGCGCCATCAATTCACCCTCCAGCGCCTCCTGGCCATCGATGTCCAGATGGTTCGTCGGCTCGTCGAGCAGATAGACGTTGGGATTGGTCAGCCGCAGGATCAGCATGCCGAGCCGCGCCTTCTGCCCGCCGGACAGCTGGCCGACCGGGCGGGCCTGAAGCTCGATCGTCATGCCGGCGCCGGCCAGCAACGCCCGTGCCCGCTGATCGCCGATATCGAACCGGCGAATGATCGTGCCCATCGGCGTCTCATCGTCACGCAGATCGGCCAAGGCCTGATCGCCATAACCCAGAACCAGCGAGGGCGTCGCCTTGATGCCCTCTTGCACAGTTTCCGGCTGTTCGATCGCCTTGCGCAGCATGGAGACAAGGCGGGTCTTTCCGGCGCCGTTGGCACCGAGCAGCACGATCCGGTCGCCCTGGCAGACGAACTGCTTGCCGGTCTTGAACAGCAGCGTGCCATCCGGTGTCTGCACCGTGGCGTCCTCGAGCGTGATCAGCACCTTGGCATGGGTGCCGCGATTGGCGAGCCTGATCGCCCCGGCGGAACGTTCCAGATGCGCCGGCTTGGCGGCAACTTCGAGCTTGTCCGCCCGCTGCTTCAACTGCTTGGTCTTGACCACCAGCAGGTCGCTGCCGGAATTGATGCCGATATTGTTGAGCTTGGCCGCCTGCTTGCGCAATTGTTCGGCGACCCTGATGTCGCGCTGATAGCGGCGCTCGTCGGCAGCGTCAGCCTCGTCCAGCGCCGCCCGCGCCTGCGTGTAGGGCAACGGAAAAATCTGCGATTGTTCGGCGCGCAGGAAGAGCGTGCGGTTGGTGACCGCGTCGAGGAAGGCCCTGTCATGACTGGAAATGATCACGGGTACATCGCGCGGCAGCGCATTCAGCCACGCCTCGAGCATGGCGATCTTGCCGAGATCGAGATGGTTGGTCGGCTCGTCGAGCATCAGCACATCAGGCTCGGTCACCCAGACGCGGGCAAGCATCGCAATGCGCTGCCAGCCACCGCTCAGCTGTTTCAACGGCCGCTGCCGCAAGACCTCCGGCACGTCGAGCGATTCCAGCACGACATCGACACGCCAGCTCTCGCTCTCCTGCTGATCGGCAGACAGCGCCTCCAGCACGGCCGCATAGAAGGGCAGATCGAACAGGCGCGCAGGCACGTTCTGCTCGACATAACCGACGGTCAGCCCGCGCGCTTTGGTGATCTCGCCCTCGCTCGCCTCAAGGACGCCGGCAAGGCAGCGAAACAGCGTCGATTTTCCGCGGCCGTTGGCGGCGACGAGGCCAATGCGGTCGCCTGCATTGACGACAAGGTTGAGCTTGGAGAAAAGCGGACTGCCCAGCACGATGCCGAGATTGCGGATATTGATAAGGGTCATGATCGGTCTCTGGTCTTGCCGCACGGTCATCCATCGAGGGCTCTCAAGCCATCATCGATGCGATGCGTCGCGCGCGGCGGATTGGAAAACGCAGCAGTCTAAGCCAAGAGGCTATGCGCTGCAGTGCCACGAAGGGCAGACCAGAAGGCGATTTTCTGAAGAGAAACGGACTTTGGTCAGCCCTGCAAACGCATTTGCAGGGCGTTGACGGGGCCAGGCTGGCGATGGTGCCGGAAATACGTCTTCATTGCGCAGCCCTCCTTTCTCAATAGGCGTTTCTCATACCATTCCATTCCGGAATTCGCAACCATCCCGGGCGTTGAAAATAGGCCTCCCTCAGAGGATGGAGTGATCGACAATGACCACGGGCTTGCCATGCGAGCACATTTCGACCCGCGCCTCGACCCGATAGATATCGCGCAGCATCGAATCGGTGATGACATCGTCGGTCGGGCCGCTGGCCACCATCGCGCCCCTGGCGATGACGATCGTGTTGCTGCAATAGCGCAGTGCATGGTTGAGATCGTGCAGGGCGATCAGCACCGACATGCCGGACTTTGCCGCCAGCGACCGCATGAAACCCAGCACCTCGATCTGGCGAAACAGGTCGAGCGCCGAAGTGGGCTCGTCCATCAAGAGGATTTCGGGCTTGCGGACCAGTGCCTGGGCAATCGAGACCAGCTGGCGCTGCCCGCCGGAAAGCTCGCCGAGACCGCGAAAGGCCAGGTCGTCGATCCGTAGCGCCTGCAGGATGCGGTCGATTTCCAGAAGCTCGCTGTCGCGCACCTTCCAGCTTGATCCCTGCTTGCTGGCCAGCAGTACGGATTCGTAGACTGTCAGGACGGCATTGGCGCCGGTATCCTGCGGCATATAGCAGATGGTTTCCGGCCCCTTCAGCGTATCGGATAGGACAACTGTCCCTGGCCCCGGGGCGAGCCCGGCGATACGCTTGAACAGGGTGGATTTGCCCGCCGCATTCGGACCGATCACGGCGGTCATGACCCCGCCGTTGAGGACATCGGTATCGACGTCCGACAGGACCGTGTGCTTGCCGTATTTGGCGCCGACGCCCTTGAGTGCCAGACCTACCATGCCCGCCTCCGATTGGTGAAGATCAGGATGAAGAAGAACGGCACCCCGACCAGCGCGGTAATGACCCCGATCGGCAGGATGGCGCCGGGGATGATCGTCTTCGACA
Organism: Pararhizobium sp. YC-54; assembly: GCF_025847205.1. Taxonomy (GTDB): domain Bacteria; phylum Pseudomonadota; class Alphaproteobacteria; order Rhizobiales; family Rhizobiaceae; genus Pararhizobium. Next base: position 125,003 of record NZ_JAOYTH010000012.1, read on the forward strand.
CAACCGATGTTGCCGACAGAAGCAGCGCGCCGCAGAGGACCGACGCCGGCAGGAAGAACCGCTGGTCCTCGCCGACCAGCATGCGGGCGATATGCGGGCCAACCAGGCCGACGAACCCGATGGTGCCGACGAAGGAGACCGGGATCGCGGCCAGCAGGCTGACGGTCATCATCGTATGCAACCGCAACCGGCGCACGTTGATGCCAAGGCTCGCCGCCTTGTCTTCGCCCAGCCGCAAGGCCGTCAACGCCCATGCCTGCCGTGCAAACAACGGAACGGCAAATATCAGCACCGCGCCGGTGATCCACACTTTTGGCCACGTTGCCTTGGTGAGGCTGCCCATCGTCCAGAAGACCACCGCTGCCAGCGCCTGTTCGGAGGCCAGATATTCGAGCAGGGACAAGAGCGCATTGAAAGTGAAGACCAGTGCGATGCCGAGCAGCACGATGGTTTCGACCGTGACACCGCGCATGGTGGAGGCGAAGTGGATGAACAATGCCGCCGCCATCGCCATCAGAAAGGCGTTGATCGGGATCATGAACTGAACCGCGGCAGGAAAGAGCGCCACCCCGCCGACGAGACCGAGCGCTGCGCCAAATCCGGCGGCGGCGGAAATGCCGAGGGTAAAGGGACTGGCCAGCGGATTGGCGAGAATGGTCTGCATCTGCGCGCCCGCCACCGAAAGCGATGCACCGACGGTGATCGCCATCAGCGCGATCGGCATGCGGATATCCCAGATGACGACACGTAGCTGATCGCTGACGGTGCCGGACGAGAACAGCGAGGTCAGCACCTCCGACAGCGTGTAGTTGGCCGGCCCCAGCGCCATGTCGATCGACACGCTGAGAAAGAGGGCAACCACCATGCCGCAGATCAGCACGATCCTGCGAAAGGCCAGGGCGCGGTATTGGACGCGCCCTGTTGTCGTTTCGAGCTGTTCGGCAGCGAGAGCCATGGGTTACTTGTCCTGCAGGGAGACGAAATAGCCGGGTTTGTAGTCCAGCGGCAGAAAGCGGGCATGCAGTTCCTTGAACGTCGCTTCCGGATCGAGATCCTTGAACAGCTCCGGATGCAGCCATTTGGCAATCTCCTGGATCGCCACGAACTGATACGGGTTGTTGTAGAACTGGTGCCAGATGGCATGGACATTGCCGTCCTTGACCGCCTTGACGCCGGTGAATGCCGGGCGCTTGGTCAGGTTCTCGAGCTTGCGGTGCGCCTCCTTGAGATCAGCACCATAGCCGACGCCGACCCAGTCGCCGCCGGGAACATAACCCTGCCAGTTGCCGCCGGTGATGATGATCTGATCGGGATTGGAGGCGATAATCTGTTCCGGATTGACCGAGCCGAACGTGCCGGGAATGATGTCCTTGGCCATGTTCGTGCCGCCGGCGATTTCGACCATCTTGCCGAAATTCTCATTGCCGAACGACATGCAGCAATCATCGGAATACCCGCCGGCGCGCTCGACGAAAACGACCGGCCGGACCATGTCAGTCTTGGCGAGCACGTCGGTGACCTTGGCGATGCTGTCGGCGCGGAACGTGATAAAGTCCTCGGCCTTGGCTTCCTCGCCGAGCAGCTTGCCCATGATCCGCATGCTGGCCTCGGTGTTTTCCATCGGCTTTTCGCGGAAATCGATATAGACGAGCGGGATGCCGACCTTGCCGAGCTTCTCGATATAGCCGGCCTCTTCGGTCGAGGTCTTCGCATCGAGATTCATGATGACGACATCGGGCTTCAGTGAAACGGCCTGTTCGATATCGAACGTGCCGTCCTTCATGCCTCCAAAAGTCGGCAGCTTTGCCATTTCCGGATATTTGGCGAGATAGGCGGCATAGCTTTCCGGATCAGCCTTGGACAGATCATCCCGCCAGCCGACCACACGTTTGAACGGTGCATCCCGATCCAGCGCGGCAACGAAATAGATCTGCCGGCCTTCGCCGAGAATGACATTCTCGACCGGAACGCTGACTTCGACGTCGCGCCCCGTTACGTCCTTGATGACGACCTTTTCACCGGCCAGCGCGGTGCTGGAAAAAAGCGCGCAGAGACCCACGGCGGCCAAGGCCGCCTTGCCGAACATACCCATCGTTTTTCTACTCCATCGGGGAACTGCGCGTTTCCTAGTTATCATGATATTGACAGTCAAGTTTTATCTTTTAGAAGCTTTCCAGAAACCGCAAGCACACACGTCAATCCAAGGCAGCCCCATGACCGACACGCCCCGTTTCTCGAACTATGACCTGCGCGACGAAATCAAGGCCTATTGGTCGGCGCGCGCGGCAACCTTCGACCAATCGCCGGGACACGAGATTTTCTCCGAGGAAGAGCGCGCCGCCTGGCATCGGCTGGTCGTCAAGCATCTTGGCAAGGGTGACGGGCGCCCGGCACTGGATCTGGCGAGCGGCACCGGCGTCATCTCGCATCTGATGGACGATCTCGGCTTCAAGGTTACCGGGCTTGACTGGGCCGAACCAATGCTGGAGCGGGCCCGCAACAAGGCGAAAATCCGCACCCGCAATATCACCTTCCGCATCGGCGACGCGGAGAACACCATGGAACCGGACGATCATTATGACGCGATCATCAACCGGCATCTGGTCTGGACGCTGGTGGACCCGGAAAAGGCCTTTGCCGAATGGCTGCGGGTACTGAAACCCGGCGGGACATTGCTGGTGATCGACGGCGATTTCGTCAACTCGACCTTGGTCGAACGCGCGCTGATGAAGCTTGCCGGCTGGGGGCAGCGCTACGGGCTCCTGAAGGGCGATCCGCTTCATGCCCCGCCCGGCATGATGGAGACCCACCGCAGCATCCTTTCGCGGGTCTATTTCTCGCAAGGGGCACGCGCCGAAGCCGTTGCCGGCCTGTTGGCTGCGGCCGGTTTCGAAAACATCGTCATCGACAGCGACCTTGGCGAAATCCACCGCACCCAGGCCAAGCACTGGAATGTCCTCAAAGGCCTGGCCCGCGCGACGCAGCATCGCTACGCAATCCGGGCTATCAAGCCGGCCGATCGCTCTTGAACCGGCATTGGCCATGGGATGACGGTCGGCTAAACCCGGATAGCTGATACCGCTACTGGCGGGCCTGCCCCATCCGCGAAAGCAGGATGACCGGCAATATTCCGATGACGACGATGGCCAGGGCTGCGATGGATGCCTCCTCATAGGTGCCCCTCGCGGCCTCGCCATAGAGATGCGTTGCGAATGTCTCGACATTGAGCGGCCGCAGCAGCAGCGTGGCGGGCAGTTCCTTGACACAATCCACGAAGACCAGCAGACCGGCGGCCGTGATCGCCGCCTTCGACAGCGGCAGATGGACATGGCGAAAGGTGCCAGCCGCCGATTGGCCAAGGACGCGCGAGGCGTGATCGAAGGACACGGGAATGCGCGCCAGCCCGGCATCGATGCCGCCTGCCGAGATGGCGAGGAACCGGACAATATAGGCATAGAGCAGTGCGGCGCCCGAGCCGATAAACAGCAGGCCCGTCGATACGCCGAACCAGGCGGTTGCCGTGCTGTCGATGAAACCGTCGAATGTGGCCAAGACAATCAGTACTCCGATGGCAACAACGGTGCCGGGTGCAGCATAGCCGAGTGTCGAAAGACGCTGCAGCCACGTAGTGGCCGTCCCTGGCCGCAGGCGGCTGGCATAGGCGATAAGCAAGCCGAACAGAACCGTGATGATCGTGGCGGCTGACGCCAGAATGATGGTGTTGAATGCTTCAGCGAGGAACCGCGTGGAAAGCCCGGCAAATTCGATCCGTTTCCACGCTTCGGAGACGAGATAGATGGCCGGCGCTCCAAAGCCGATAAGGATCGGCAAGAGCCCCGCGAAAAGCAGCATCAAGCCTTTTCCGGGCGGCACATGGCGCGGTTCGAAGGCGCGGCTGCGCTGCGCGCCGGTCGAATAGCGCTGCTTGCCCCTCGCCCATTTTTCGAAAGCCACCAGCGCCACCACGACGATCAGAAGAGACAGGGCAATCTGGGAGGCCCCCGGGAGATCGGACCGGGTGATCCAGGTGGTGTAGATGGAGACGGTCAGCGTCCGCACGCCGAGGAATTCCGAAGCTCCGATGTCGTTGAGTGTCTCCATCAGCGCGAGGCTGACACCGACGGCGACCGCCGGGCGCGCCAGCGGCAGCGCGACGTGCCAGAAGACGGCACGGCGCGAAATGCCGAGCGTACGTGATGCGTCGATCAGATTGGCCGACTGCGTCAGGAACATCGCCCGCGTCGGGATATAGACATAAGGGTAGAGCACGAAACCGAGAAGCAGGATGCAGCCGGTCATCGAGCGCACATCCGGCAGGCGAAATTCCCGCGGGCCTGAATAGCCAAGCATCCAGCGGATCGTCCCCTGAACCGAGCCTATCGGATGCAGGATATCGAGATAGGCGTAGGCGATGATGTAGGTGGGAACGGCGAGCGGCAGCAACAACGCCCATTCGAGCACGCGGCGGCCCGGAAAGGCATAAGCCGTGACCAGCCAGGCCGTGGACGTTCCGAGAATGGCCGTGATCAGGCCGACACCGCAGAGCAGGATGATGGTGTCCGCCAAGGCGGCGGGGAGTATAGTCGAGGCGAGATGTGACCAGAGCCCCGTGGAGCCTTGGGCCGCCTGCAGGAACAGCGCGAAAATCGGCAACATGACCAGACAGGCAACACAGCCTGCGCCCAGCAACCAGCGGGCTCCGGCCCGGCCTCTGGGCCAGCTTCGCACGGCGCTGATCATCGGCAAAAATCCATCTTAGTGGCGACAAGAAAAGGCGCCCGCAATCGCAGGCGCCTTGCCCTGTTTTAGTTGTCGAAACCGACCTTGTCGACCAGCTCGCTCGCCTGCTTGCGATGGCTGACGATTTCGGTCAGCGGCTTTTGATCGATCTTCAGTTCGCCGAACGAAGCGACGATCGGATCAACTGCGGCACCGGCCTTGACCGGATATTCGAAGTTGGCTTCCGCGTAGATCTTCTGGGCTTCGCCGGAGACGAGATATTCCAGCAGCTTGACGGCCTCGGCCTTGTTCGGCGCATTCTTGGCAACAGCCGCGCCGCTGATATTGACCTGCGTTCCGCCGTCCTTGAACGTCGGCAGGACGACCTTGATCGCGTTACCCCAGGCAACCTGCTCTTCGCCGCCCTTGCCCGAGCGCATCAGGCCGACATAGTAGGAATTGGCGATGGCAATGTCGCAAATGCCGCCGAGAATGTCCTTGGCGCCGTCGCGGTCGCCACCGGCAGCCTTGCGGGCAAGATTGTCCTTCAGGCCAGCCAGCCATTTTTCGGTAGCCTCAGCGCCGTAGTGCGCGATGTGGTCGGCGAAGAGAGCGGTGTTGTAGGGATGCTGACCGGAGCGAATGCAGATCTTGCCCTTCCATTTCGGATCGGCCAGGTCTTCATAGTTGAAGGCGGTCAGGTCGAGGTCCTTGGCGGCATAGATGACGCGGGCGCGCATCGAGAGCGCAAACCAATGGCCCTTGGCGTCGCGCAGCTGCTCCGGAATCGATTCCGTCAGGACGGTGGATTCGACCGGCTGTGTAACACCCTTTTCGACGAGATCGATCAGATTGCCGGCATCGACGGTCATCAGGATATCGGCCGGCGAGCTTGCGCCTTCGGTCGCAACGCGTTCTGCCAGACCGTCCTTCATGAAGACCGTGTTGACCTTGGTGCCCGTCGATGCCGTGAACGCATCGAGCAGCGGCTGGATGAGGCCCGGCTCGCGGGTCGTGTAGATGTTGAGTTCGGCAGCCGAGACAGCGCTCGTGCAAAGGAGCAATGACGCCGTAAACAGGGCGGATTTTGCGATGCTTGACGTATTCATAAGTCCCTCCAGGTGAACGATGCCAGCTGTCGAGCATTAATTGATGAAAGCAGTCAAGTTTACGGAGGCGACTTTACCGTAAACAGCCTTACGGACTGCCCGGTTTAGTCTGGGGGAAACGCCAGCCAACTGTCCGGCAAAACAGTCAGGCCGACCGTCTCCGTATCTGGCGGCAAGCGGTGCATTGTGCGCACTTGCAGCGGCTGCTCCAGTCCATCAACGGCAATGGCAAGCTGCTCGACTTCGCCGAGGAAGATGCGGCCTTTCACCTGCCCCGAAACATCGCCCGGACCGCGTGACACCGAAATTGCCTGGGGGCGGATGTAGAGCGTCGTTGGTGTCCCCTCGCCGGCGTCAAGCGCCTGTGCAAACCGGCCGATCGCCGTCTCGACATGTCCGTTGCGATAGACGCCTGAAACCTTGTTGAAGGCGCAGAAGAACTCCGCGGCATAGGCAGACACCGGTCGATCATGCAGGTCATAGCCAGATCCCGCCTGAACGATCCGGCCAGCCTTCATCAAAACCACCCGGTCGCCAGCCGAAAGCGCCTCTTCCGGGTCGTGGGTGACCATGATCACTGTCGTGCCGAGGCCTCTCAGAAGCGACAGCGTTTCGTCGCGGACCCTTTCCCTCAGACCCCGGTCGAGATTGGAGAAAGGCTCATCCATCAGCAGAATATCCGGCTGTGGCGCCAGCGCGCGCGCAAGAGCCACACGCTGCTGCTCGCCACCCGACAGCATATGCGGATAACGCCCTTGGAGATGCGCGATGCCGATATGCGCGATAACATCGGCAGTCCTGGAGGCAGCCTCCTGTTTCGGACGGCGCTTCAGGCCGAACAGGATATTCTGCTCAACAGTCAGATGGGGGAAGAGAGCGTAGTCCTGGAAAACGAAGCCGATCCTGCGGTCTTCCGGCTCGACGAAACGTGAGGGGCCCGAAACCTCTTCTCCGTTCAACAAGATATGGCCGCCATCGATAACGTCCACCCCGGCAATCATGCGCAGCAATGTCGACTTTCCGCAGCCGGACTGGCCGACGAGGCAGATAATTTCACCGGACGCGATTGTCAGCGTCACATCATCGAGCGCAACGGTTGCGCCGAAACTGCGGCTCACATTGTGGAGTTCAAGCGTCCGGTCCTTGGCGTGCGGCGTCAAAATCCTATCCAGTCCTTCGTTACGCCGCCGATAGCCTGCTTCCGAAAGCGGCAGGGACGACTCATCGTCTGAGCCCGTTTATCATTGCATTTCGCGGAAAAGACAATCAGGCCGCGCCTTTCAGATCGCGCGCATAGCCGGCAGCTGCGTGTACTTGACCAACTTTGAAACAAGTACCGGACCTCGATGCGGCGCCCGGTGGCAAGCGGCCGATCTATGCAATGTTCATTCTGGTTGATGGAGGGCCGTTCAGCGTTCTGTGGGGGATCGACGGTACGGGCGGTTACTGAGGAAGCAACACACCCGGATCGGCTTCAGAAACTCGTCTGATCCCGCGCCCGTCGGAAAACCGGCCGGGACCGGCAATAGGCTTAAACTTCGGTTTCCAGCAGGGCCGAGACAGGGACCTGGAGCGCCGCTGCAATTCTTCTCAACTTGGCCGGATCGGCATCGCTGCCGTCTTCGACGGCGGATATCTCGGAGTTCGCCAGTCCGCATGTCACGGCAAGGTCTTCTATGCTGTAACCGGCCGATTCACGATAGGCTTTGACCCGAGATGCTGCGGTTCCGCTAGAAATTGCGCCGAAGCCAAGATCGTTGAAATTGTTGACTGCAATGGACATGGAAGTCTCCTGTTGTTCATGATCGGACGTGTGTGTTTTTCGTTCCCCGTTTTAGGACTGACCGCAAAAAATACGATCTCCTTCTATTGCTGCAGCGCGTCATCGACAAGCAAATATTGCTGCAACCGCTCGGTGTTCCAGCTTTCGGGGCTTTAGCCCAGCTCGGTCCAGGTTTGGAAAATTCAATCAAAGCAAGGGCCTGCGGCCACTGACTCTCGACTTCAACTGGTGTGGGCGAAGCATTATTTTGTGATGCGAAACCCTAAGGGTACGTCGTCAACGAGAGCCGATTCCGTCTCGATATTGGCGACAGACGCACCGGGAGGACCGCGCCAGCAGCGCTCCAGCATAGTGCTCACGGCTGCGGCCGGCCCGCAGATCAAAGCCGTCACGGATCCATCGGCTTCGTTGCGGACCCAGCCTGTCAAACCAAGCCTTTGCGCCTGACCCCGCGTCCAAAACCGAAAACCGACGCCCTGGACACGCCCGGTTATGCGAACCAGCGCCGCTTTGGCTTCATCCGTCATGACCGTCTCCCTCAATTCCAGTGACAACAATCTGGAGCGGACACTGGATATTGCAAGCGTGTTTTCCAAGGCGGCCTTCCCCTGCTATTGGAAGGCCGGCCTTGGCCGAAACACCAGGCCCCCGATAAGATCGTAACGATGGATGTGCTGATGGATACCGTGGAAATCAATGGCCGTAGCGATTTTGCCCTTTGGGCAATTCAGCGGGCACAGGAAATCGTCATGGCCGAGGGTGCGGCACTGGCACTGGCTGCCCGCGATATGAACGAAGAAGCCCTCAAGGAGAATGGCGCCGCACTTGGCAAGGCCATTGCAGATGCGATGCTAGAGGTCTTCGATGGTCTGATGACCGAGTGATACAAGATATCCGGCGAGCATCGCTGTCCGCCGGACCAATATCGATGTAGCGATTTTCAGGAACAGGCCGGCTGCGCCTTAAAGCGGTGTAACGTCGAACCCGAACCACTTCTCCGACAGTGCCTTGATGGTGCCATCTGCCTTGGCGGCGGCGATTGCGGCATTGAACATGGCCTTGAGTTCCGGATCGGTCTTGCGCAGACCGACCGAGCTGCCACGTCCGAGAAAACCGCCCTGGAAGCGCGGACCGGCCGTCGTCATGTCCTCGTTGCCGGGCTTTTCGGATGCCGTCGTCAGGTAGGCCATGGACGCCATGACGAGATCGACGCGGCCGGCGGCGAGATCAAGATCGTGCTCTTCCGTCGTCTTGTATTCGCGAACCTCGACCACGCCTTTCAGAAATTTATCGACGAAGGATGCACCGGTCGATGCCGTCTGCACGCCGATAATCTTGCCCTGCAGCATCGGCTTGACCTTCTCAAGGATGCTCATGGCGCCGGCCTCGTTCGAGGCGAGCGAGAAGACTTCACCCTTGGATGGCATGCCGGCAAGCGGGCTCGACTTCAGCGTGGCAAAGGCCTGGCCGGTCGAGCCGTAGGAATTGCTGAAGTCGATGACCTTCTCACGCTTTTCGGTCGCCGACATGCCGGAGACGATCGCGTCGAATTTTCCTGCGTTCAGCGCCGGGATCATGCCGTCGAAATTCTGAACGACGATCTCGCACTCCACCTTCATATGGTCACAGAGATACTTGCTCAATTCGATCTCATAACCATCCAGCGTGCCGTCCGGCCTGGTGAAATTGTAGGGCTTGAACGCACCTTCGGTCGCAATGGTCACATGCGTCCACTTCTTCTCCTCCGCCTGGGCACCAGCCGATGCCAGCATCAGCGCGGAAAAACACGCTGCCTTGAAGATTGTTGTCATCGTTTTCATTGTTGCATTCCCCTTTTTTGGTCGGTTGTTGGAATAGTCGCGGCGCTCATCCTTTGATGAACTGCCGGAAACGGTCGGATCTGGAATTCTCGAAAACGTCCCTCGGACTGCCGTCTTCCTCGACGAGGCCCTTGTGCAGGAAGATCACCCGGCTCGAAACATCGCGGGCAAAGCCCATCTCGTGGGTGACGATCAGCATGGTGCGCCCCTCTTCAGCGAGCGACCGCATGACACGCAGCACTTCGCCGACAAGCTCGGGATCGAGCGCCGACGTCGGCTCATCGAACAGCATGACGTCCGGCCGCATGGCGAGCGCACGGGCAATCGCCGCGCGCTGCTGCTGGCCACCGGAAAGATGGGATGGATACTGATTGCGCTTGTCAGCTATGCCCACCTTGGCAAGCAGCGCTTCGGCCTCCTCGATGCACTCCTTGCGCGGCCTTTTCTGAACGTGCACGGGGGCTTCGATGACATTCTCGAGAATGGTCTTGTGGGTCCAGAGGTTGAAGCTCTGGAACACCATGCCGAGCTTTGAGCGGACACGATCAACCTGCGCAATGTCGGCCGGTTTGCTCTTGCCGTTTCGGACCGGCAGCATCCGGATTGTTTCGCCGCTGACGGTGACGCTACCGGAATCGGGCGTTTCCAGCATGTTGATGCAACGCAGAAACGTCGATTTGCCGGAACCGGAAGAGCCGAGGATCGAAACGACTTCGCCTTCCCTCGCATCGAGCGAAATCCCCTTGAGGACCTCGATTGCGCCGAAACTCTTGTGGAGATCCTTGACGCTCAGCGCCAGCGATTTTGCCGCAGACAATGGAAGGTTCATCGCGCATCTCCTGCAATAGCCGCCTGCGCGGCGTTTTCCGGTTGCCGCAAGTGCGGACTGAGCTTGAATTCGACCAACTGCACCAAACGCGTCAGAAGGAAATTGATCGTCAGGTAAATGAAGCCCGCCACGACAAACACTTCGATGGCGCGGTAGGTCTCGGAGATGATCCGGGCGGCAACGCCTGTGACTTCCATGAGCGTGATGATGGAGGCCAGCGACGTTGCCTTGATCATCGAGATCATCTCATTGCCGTAACCCGGCAGTGCCTGGCGGATCGCCAAGGGCAGCACGATGCGGCGAAAGACCATCAATCGCGGCATGCCGCAGGCGCGCGCCGCCTCGACCTGTCCGTGCGGAACCGACAACAAACCGCCACGAATGATTTCGCTGGCATAGGCGGCCGTGTTGAGGCTGAGCGCCATCACCGCACACCAGTAGGCTTCGCGAAGCACCGGCCAGAAAATGCTATGGCGGATGGCCGGAAACTGGCTGAGGCCGTAGTAGATCAGGAAGATCTGGACGAGCAGCGGCGTACCGCGAAAGACGAAGACATAGGCACGGGCAAACCAATCGAGAACCACGATGCCCGAGGTACGCGCGAGAGCCAGAGCCAAAGCCAATATGGCGCCCAAGGCGATCGATGTGCCGGCAAGAGCCAGCGTCAGCGGCAGGGCCGAAACGAGGCTGACAAACGTTTCCTGTGTAAAGTCCCAATCCATCAGCCTCTCCTCACGCCGCGGCTGAAATGACGCTCAGCCTGCCGCATGGCAATGCTGGAGACAGTCGAGATGGCGAGGTAGATCAAGCCGGCGATCAGGTAGAAGTCGAAGGGCAGGCCGGTCGAGCCGGCGCCGATCTGCGACTGACGCAAAAGCTCGACCACGCCGGTGATGGAGACCAGCGCGGACTCCTTCAGGACGACCTGCCAGACATTGCCGAGGCCTGGGAGCGCATGACGCAATGTCAAAGGTGCGACGATGCGTCGGAAGCGCAACGCGCGCGACATGCCGCAGGCAATCGCCGCTTCGATCTCGCCGCGATGGACCGCCTTGAATGCGCCGCGAAAGACTTCCGTGTGCTGCGCACCCGACGTGATCCCGACAGCAAGCGCACCTGCGAGAAAACCGGGGAAACTGATGAACCCTTCTGCACCGAAGAGCCTGCCGATCGATGTGATTGCAGCGCTTCCGCCGAAGTAGAGAAGATAGATGACCAGGAGATCCGGTATGCCACGCAAGACGGTCGTATAGGCGTCGGCGGCGACACGCAGCCCCCTGCCGCCGGAAATCTTCGCCCAGGCACCGAATGTGCCGATGACGGCACCGATCGTATAGCCTGACAGCGCGATGAGGATCGTCATCCAGGCGCCGGCAAGCAGCGCCTTTGCCCAGCCATCAGGGCCGAAGCTCAGAAGTTCGAGAAACCCCGGCTGGGTCATGACGGGTCCGCTCCGGATGGGAGACTGGCTCCCTGACTTTGAAGGACTGGCTTATCGGCCATTGCTGTTCTCCGGCAGGGGTGGCGAAACGTCATCCGGGATCGGATTGACGAAGGGATTTCCATCAAGGCGCGCCCTGTGGTCCGCCTTGGCGGCCTCGATCAGGGCCGGATCGGCGATCAGGTCGAGGGCTGTGCTCGCCATGACCTTTGCCGCGTGCTCCATGCCCTTGTGCGCTGCGGGCAGTTTGCCCTGTGCCACCAGCTGCCAGGAATGGCCGGGCGTGCCGATAGCATAGGTTGCGCCACGCATCTGCACGGTCGGAACGACCCAGCTGACCGTGCCGACATCGGTCGAGCCGACAATCGAGCCATCGCCGCCGCCCAGCGGATAGATGAGATCGCAGAGCGCCTGCCCCTTCTTCGGCCTGATGCCGAAGCGCGCATAGGATGCTGCGATATCTTCCTGCGAGAATGTCTGCTGGAATTTCAACGCCGCGGCATTGTCTGCTTCATCGAAGGCGGGCGGTCCGAGGCGCTGGAGGTTGGCGAACATGCACTCCTCAAGCGGCGTATTGCCGACGAGATTGGCATCGCCACTGACGACTTCGCTGCGCACTGCCGTTTCGGTCATCAGGGCAGCGCCCTCGGCGATCTTCTTGACACGCGCGACCAGGCTTAGCAATTCGGTCAGCGTCCGCGCGCGGATGAGATAGCGCACCGTCGCACGGGCCTGGACGACATTCGGCGCGGCGCCACCGGCATCGGTGATCGCATAGTGAACCCGTGCCGACGAGGGCATGTGCTCGCGCATGTAGTTGACGCCGACATTCATCAGTTCGACGGCATCGAGCGCGCTGCGGCCGAGATGCGGCGTTGCCGAAGCATGCGAGGCGCGGCCGCTGAAGTGAAAATTAAGCTCGTTGCAGGCCAGCGATATCGGGTTGTTGACGCCGGAAAACGCTGCCGGATGCCAGGATATGGCAATATCCACGTCATCGAAAACACCCGCCCGAACCATGAAACCCTTGGACGAGCCGCCCTCCTCGGCGGGGCAGCCGTAATAGCGCACACGCCCTTTCATGCCGTTTGCCTTAAGGAAATCCTTGACCGCAGCTGCGGCCATCATCGAGCCGGAACCCAAAAGGTTGTGACCGCAGCCGTGACCATTGCCGCCGGAGACCAGCGGCCGCTCCTCGGCGACGCCAGCTTCCTGGCTCAGACCCGGCAAGGCATCGAACTCGCCGAGAATGGCAATCACCGGACCGCCTTCGCCTGCCTCCCCCATGACGGCCGTGGGAAGGCCAGCGACATCGCGTTCGACGCGGAAACCTTCCTCAGTCAGCAGGCGGGCATGCTCCTCGCAGGCGCGGAATTCCTCGTAGTTCGTTTCAGGCGCATCCCAGACACGGTCGCTGAGCGTGAAGAACGCCTCACGTTTCGCTTCGACGAAATCCCAGACGGAATCGGAGTTTTTCATGGCGTTGCGGGCTCGCTTGTCTTATAGTTACCAATATTGGCGCCAATTTAGGATACAAAAATAAATTGCGCAACAGGCGCCAATGAATAATTTTAATTGGGCCATCTGCGTTGCAATTGCCGAAACTCGGTTACAAGAAAAATTCGGATCGGCATGCGCCTCCCGTCTATGACAACAGGAAGAATTCATGAGCGAAGTTCAAAGCGAAACGGCTGCCGGACCCGAGGAACGGGACGTCACCGAACTTGTTCTTCAAGACATCCTGACGGGCATGCTGCCTGCGGGTACCTGGCTGAAACAGATCGATCTGGAGCGCCGGTATGACTGTACAAGACCGGAAGTGCGCCGCGCGCTTGACCGCCTCTCACAGAAGCGGCTGGTGGCCCACGTGCCCAATCGCGGCTACCACGTTTACCAGCCGGATGACCGGCGCGCAAAGGAAGTCGGCGATATCCGCGTCATTCTCGAAACCGCCGTTGCCGACATGATGGTGGCCAATGCAACCGCCGACAGCATCGCTACGTTGCGCGGGCTTGCGAAATATTTCGACGAAATGACCCTGACGGGCACAATCCTGGAGCACTACGAGGCCAATCTGGCCTTCCATCGCGAATTGCTGCTTCTGGGTGGCAATCAGGAATTGGTCGACCTGGTCTCGGAAATTCGCCAGCGCACATCGTCAGCCCCCGTTTCGCAATGGCGGACCCGGGCGCGTATCGAGAAATCCGGCCGCGAGCATCACATGATGATCGATGCGCTTGAAGCAGGGGACGCTGAGGAATTGAAGCGCCTTATCGCCCAGCATATCCGCCAGCCGGCCGACGCACCGAAGTAGGCGCGAGCTTTCAGGAGGTTGTTACGCGCGCCGTTAGCGTTGTGCATGATCCTGCGCCCGAAATGGAGCCGGCTTGAACAGGGCCGGATCGTTGTAGATAATCGAAGAGAATTTCGGGCAATACGATCGGGAGTGCGTCTTGGAAACTGGTCATGACACGAGCCAACTCGAGATGGTCGTCCTGATGACGCCCGACATGGCCAATTTCAGCGGCAAGGTTCATGGCGGGGCGCTGCTCAATCTTCTCGACCGCGTCGCCTTTTCCTGTGCCTCGCGTTACTCGCAGGAATATGCCGTGACCCTGTCGGTCGATCAGGTGGTCTTCCGCCAGCCGATCCATGTGGGCGAACTCGTTACATTTCGCGCTTCGATCAATTATGCCGGCCGGACGTCGATGGAGGTCGGTATCCGGGTCGAAGCGGAGACCATCCGCACCGGCGAGCGACGGCATACCAATTCCTGCTATTTCACCATGGTTGCGGTCGACGCCGAAGGCCGCCCCACCAATGTACCCGCCTATAGGCCAAAGACCGGGGTCGCCAAGCGTCGCGAGCGCGCGGCTGAGGTCAGGCGCAGCCTGAGACGCGAATTCGAAGAGCGCTTCAAAGCCGCAGGTTCCGAGCCCGAGGAATGACAAAGGCAGGCCTACTGCGTTGAAGCGCTTCCGGCGCTGACGTCAGGCAAGATCGTCCAGCGTATAGGCGCGGATATAGTCGATCTTCATTTCCGAACCGTCTGGAAGGCCGTCAGCCGGCGCGCCGGCCATGCCGCCGACGGCGAGGTTGACCAGCATGTACATCGGTTCGTGCATGTCGGAGGGCGTATCGGCGCGCGCGACGGCGACATCGTCGACATACCAGACGATCTCATCCTCCTGCCACAGGACGCCATAGGTATGAAAACCTGCCGTACCGGAGACGCTGACGGCGGTGGAAACGGACGTCTGGTGCCCGGTTTCGTTCGAGTGAACCGTCACATGCACGGTATTGGGATCCTGACCACGCATTTCCACGACATCCAGTTCCGGCGGCCAGGAGCCGTCTTGCGGAAGCAACCAGAAAGCAGGCCACACGCCTTTGTCTTCCGGCATGTCGGCACGGATTTCGAAATAGCCATAGGTCTGTGAAAAGGATGAATGCGTCGTCAGCATGCCGGACGTGTAATCGTACCCCTCGACCTCCGCGCTGATCGCGTCGGGCGTTTTCTCCGCCGTGATCGTCAACACGCCGTTGCTGATCGTAAACGGATTGCTGGCGGATGTCGGCGCATAGCGCGGATTGACATACCATTGAAGCTCGCCGTTGCCCGATAACGTCGCACCCTTCTCAGGCGCCCACCAGTATTTTGCCTCCCAGACACCATCCGTCCCGCCCATCAGCCGAAGCGAATTGAAATTGTCGCCGAATGTCTGCGTCAGGGCGGAGCGATCGAGGCTCAATTCGAACTGGCCGGCATTCAGCTCGGCTGTGGTCGTATCGGCAAACACCAGGCTTTCGCCGCCGCCGAGATCGAGCCTCAGATGCGCCCCTTCCTGCGTTGCGCTATCGAGAACCTTTTCAAAGGATGTCAGCGAATAGCCGTTCAGCCGGACGATATCGGTGCTGTCGAAATCAGCGATGAGATCGCTGCCATTGCCCTTGGTGAAAATGAAGGTATCCGCACCCGCACCGCCGATGAGTACATCATTGCCGCCGCGGCCGTCCAATGTCTGCCGGCCGGAGGCCCCCTTGATGATATTGTCGGCGGCGTTTCCGAAGGCATAGCGCAGATTGCCGGTGACAGTCAGGTTTTCGAAATTTTCCGGCAGGGTGTAGCTCATCCAGGTGCTGATCGTGTCGATGCCCTGGCCTGCCGCCTCCTGGGCGCGGTTGATCGCCGAGTAGAGGTAGTAGATATCGTCGCCCGTGCCGCCGATCATCGTGACATTGACGGCACTATCGCCCCACATGGAATCATTGCCCGCCGTTCCATTGAGCGTCGGACCGGAGCCGGTCGCGGAGAAAAACCCGGTCGAACTGTCGCTGTAAAACAAGGGTTGCCCAAGGGCGTTCAAAACGGTTTTGCGCATGATCATCTCCTGTCGTCCTGCTGATAACGGCCTGCGGCATCAGAAAACGAGACAGATGCCGCAGCCCACCCAAGCTAAAGCAGGCTGTCTCATCCCCCCATCACGGATTGCCATCACACGCACAAAACCATCAAGCTGCGTTAACAGGCAGACAAGCGATCCCGTTCTGGATCAAATGTGATCGATTTCGGAACAGGGGCGCGGCTCAGGATTTCCGCTTATCGGGAATGCGCGAGAAGGCCGCAAGGACGGTGCGCTCCGATTGGAAAAGATAGGCCTCCAGCGCGGCGGCGGCCTCCAGCGTCTCGCCGGCGTCAAGCTTTTCGACGATCGCGGCGTTCAGCTCGATATAGGGCGCGTGCAGAAGTTCGGGACTGTCAAGAAGGCCAAAACTCAAGCGCAGTTCCGCGGCGATCTGACGATAGAACGTGTTGAGCCGCTCGCTGTCGGCGAGATCAACGATCGCCGCATGGAAGACCATATTGGCGCTGCCGACCGTTCCCCAATCGCGTCTGGCACCGGCGGCGCGCGCCTCTTCGACAGCGGCGCGCATGCGGCTGACAGCGGGATGCTTCGGATAGGCCTGCGCCACCGCCCGGCACTCGACGATGCGGCGCACGCGGTAGATATCGATGATCGAGGCCATGCTGGGGGTGGCAACGAAGACGCCACGATTCGGCTCGTGACGCAGCAGGCCTTCCTTGGTCAAAAGCCGGAATGCTTCGCGCAGCGAATTGCGGGAGACCTGCAGATCGGCGCTCAACCTGACTTCCGACAGGCGATGGCCGGGCTTGAGTTCGCCGGCGATCAGCTTGTTGCGGATCGCTTCCGCCAAGCGGGGCGCGAGTGCGGGTGTCGTGTCCTGCTCAGTCATACATGTCCTTCATTCGAAGCGAAAGCACCTCATGGTTGACCGATATCGTGGTTTTTGCCGCTTGGAAATGGGGTCTGCGCCGATCACGTGGATGGGAGTGATCCTGGCGTGTTCAGCGACCTGCCGGGACGACTGCGACTTCGGATTTTCGAGATCCACCTCTGCTATACTCGGTGCTGACCCGATCGACCGCCCCCGCGAAAAGGAACCTCAAAGCACATCAAAGAGACTGATTTGATTTCAGGCCAAATACTAAAAGCTCAACATTTCAACAATATGATGGAACGATAAAATAATAATCGTTGAACAATATTGACAGAATTGTGAAATGCGGCGACGTTGTGGCTGTCGATAAAATAGATGTGGTCAACCCGAGGGATTGAGGGCGTCCGCACATAAGGAGAGGGTTCATGGAACAGTCAGCTATTTCACCCGGCCGCGCGGCACCGGCAAGCGCTTTGCCGATGTCGGCCAAATCGCGGCGTGCCGCACTCGTCGCCGCAATCTTTCTGATGGCGACCTCCGCCATCGGCCCGGGTTTCATCACCCAGACGGCCACGTTCACAAGCCAGCTCGGAGCCGCCTTCGCTTTCGCGATTCTTGCCTCGATTCTCATCGACTTCATCGTGCAGCTGAACATCTGGCGGATCGTGACGCTCACCAAAATGCGTGCATCCGACATTGCCAATGCGGCCATTCCGGGCACCGGTTACCTGCTGGCCGTTCTCGTCATCGTCGGCGGCCTGTTCTTCAATATCGGCAATATCGGCGGCTCCGGCCTCGGACTCAACGCCATGCTCGGCCTCGATCCGAAATGGGGCGGCGCAATCAGCGCACTGATCGCCATCGGTATCTTCAGCTCAAAGCGCGCAGGCGTTGCCATTGACCGCCTGATCGTCGTCGCAGGCGTGCTGATGATCCTTCTGACGCTGTATGTCGCGATTGTCTCCGCTCCGCCGGTCGGCGATGCGCTGTTCCAGACCTTCCTTCCCTCCACCATCAATTTTGCCACGATCACTACAATCGTCGGCGGTACGGTCGGTGGCTACATCACCTATTCCGGCGCACATCGCCTGCTCGACAAGGGCACCGTCGGCATCGAGAACCTCGGCGCCGTCAACCGTGCCGCGTTGACTGGAATCGCCGTCACCGGCCTGATGCGCTATGTGCTCTTCCTTGCCATTCTCGGCGTGGTCGCCAGCGGTGTCGTCATCGACGTGTCCGGCAAGGGTGCCAATCCGGCCGCACAGGCCTTCCAGGCAGCTGCGGGCGATGTCGGATACCGCATCTTCGGCGCAGTCCTGTGGTTTGCCGCCATCACCTCGGTGATCGGCGCCGCCTACACCTCGGTGTCGTTCATCACTGTCTTCAAGAAGGACATCAGTGAGCGTGCGCGCAACATCGCAACCGTGATTTTCATCGCCGTGTCGCTGTTCTTCTACGTGGTCATCACCACACCCCCGGCGCAGATGCTGGTCTTCGTTGGCGGCCTGAACGGTCTCATCCTGCCGATCGGCCTGTCGATCTTCATCTATGCTGCTTGGGCGCGTTCCGACCTGATGGCCGGTTACCGCTATCCGCGCTGGCTGCTGGTACTCGGTGTCCTGGCTTGCGCGCTCACCTGGTACATGGGCTACAAGTCGATCGGCCCGATTTTCGCCCTGCTGTCGCCGACCGCCTGAGGAGGATAGAACATGACTGCCATCGATCTGAACAGCGATCTCGGTGAAAGCTATGGCGCCTGGCGCATGGGCGACGACGAAACGATGCTCGGCGTCGTTTCCAGCGCCAATGTCGCCTGCGGTTTCCATGCCGGCGACCCTGCCGGCATCTGGAAGACGGTCGAGGCGGCTGCTGAGAAAGGCGTTTCGATCGGAGCGCATGTGTCCTATCCCGATCGCGTCGGCTTCGGCCGGCGCGACATGGATGTGACGCGCGGCGAACTCATCGCCGACGTCATCTACCAGATCGGCGCGCTGAAGGGCATGGCAGCGGCCGCCGGAGTGACCGTCGGTTATGTCAAGCCGCATGGCGCGCTCTACAACCGCATCGCCCATGACCCCAAACAGGGACAGGCGGTGATCGACGCCATCAAGGCGATCGACCCCTCGCTGGTGCTGATGGGCCTTGCCAATGCCCCGATCCTCAAGCTGGCACAGGCGTCGGGCCTCAAGACCGTCGCCGAAGCCTTTGCCGACCGCGCCTATACGCCGGACGGACAACTCGTTTCGCGCCGCGAACCGGGCGCCGTGCTGCACGATCCACAACTCATCGCCCGCCGCATGCTGCAGCTTGCCCGCCAAGGGACCCTGGAGGCCATCGACGGCTCGACCATCAAGATCGACGCGCAATCGATATGCGTGCACGGCGACAGCCCGGGTGCCGTTGCCATCGCGCAGGAAATCCGCCGCGCCTTCGAGGCCGACGGCATCACCGTCCGGTCGTTTCTGCCGGCCTGACGGACATTCTGGGAGGAATGCAATGACCGCGATAGACCATCTGCGCCATGTGAATACCGAACAGGCGCGCATCGCCCGCGAACGCTACCGCTCCGGCAGCGTTGAACCGACGTCCGGCGTCGCCCCCGGTTTTACCCAGGCCAACATGATCGTTTTGCCGCGCGACTGGGCCTTCGATTTCCTGCTCTATGCGCAGCGCAATCCAAAGGCCTGCCCGGTCCTCGATGTCTCCGATCCCGGCTCGCACGCCACTTTGCTGGCGCCTGGCGCCGATCTGCGCACCGACCTGCCGCTCTACCGCATCTGGCGCGATGGCAAGCTGGCCGAGGAGACTACGGATGCGCGTGCCGCCTGGACCGAGCATCCCGATCTCGTCAGCTTTCTGATCGGCTGCAGCTTCACCTTCGAGACGCCGATGGCGGAAGCCGGCATCGAGATCCGCCACATCACCGACAAGTCCAACGTGCCGATGTACCTGACCAACAAGCCGTGCCGTCCGGCAGGACGTCTGCACGGCAACATGGTCGTGTCGATGCGGCCGATCCCCGCCTCGCGCGTTGCCGATGCGGCGATGATTTCCGGCCGCTTCCCGGCCGTGCACGGCGCGCCCGTGCATGTCGGCGCCCCGGAAGAGATTGGCATCAGGGATCTCTCCAAGCCGGAATTCGGCGATCCGGTGCGTATCGACCCCGGCGAAATCCCCGTCTTCTGGGCCTGCGGCGTCACCCCGCAGGCAGCCGTGATGGCGTCCGGCGTGCCTTTTGCCATTACCCATGCACCGGGTCATATGTTCATCACCGATATTCCCGATTCCGCTTATCACGCCTGAGGTTCCGATGCGTTTCCTGCCCGTCAGCCTGACAGTCATGCTTGTCGAACTTGCCGATCTCGACGAGACACTGGCGCTGTTTGCCTCGCTCGAAGCCGACCCGGTCGATGGCGTCGAAGACATGGTGCCTGCCGCCCGCACCCTGATGATCCGTTTCCGGCCGGAAAAGCTGACGGCTGAACGGCTTGCCGGTGCAATCACGACCCGCGACCTCTCCGCCCGCATCGCGCCATCAGACAAATGTATCGAAATCCCCGTCCGTTATGACGGCGAGGATCTGGGCGACGTGGCAGACCTCACCGGCCTGCCGGTCGAGGAGATCATCCGCCGCCACACCGAAAGCGAATTCACCGTTGCCTTCTGTGGCTTTGCGCCCGGCTTCGGCTATCTCGTCGGTGGCGATCCGGCCCTGCAGGTGCCACGCCGCCAGAGCCCGCGCACAAGGATACCCGCCGGTTCCGTCGCGCTGGCCGGTGCCTTTTCCGGCGTCTACCCTCAGGCAAGTCCCGGCGGCTGGCAGATTATCGGCACGACGCCGGAAAAAATGTGGGACCTCTCGCGCGATCCGCCGGCACTCTTCCAGCCGGGTTACCGGGTGCGTTTCTTCGATCTGGCGAATAAAAGCGTGGCCGTTGTTCAAGGCACCGCGATCGGTTCTGAGGTCCAGGCCGCCGATGCAGCCCCGGATGCCGTGACACTGAAAATTCTTTCGGCCCCCATGCCGGCGCTGTTTCAGGATCTCGGCCGGTTCGGCCAGACCGGTCAGGGCGTCTCGGCCTCCGGCGCGCTCGATCGCGGCGCCTTGAAGGCCGCCAACCGCGTCGTCGGCAATCCCGTGAATTTCCCCTGCCTCGAAATCACCCTGGGCGGTTTCTCCTTCGAGATCACCGACCGCGCCGTCCTTGGCATCACCGGCGCCCCTTGTCCTATCCAAGTGCGCGATGCATCGGGTCGCGTACAGACGGCCGAAACCTACCAGCCGATTTCGCTGGAACCCGGCGATGTCGTCACCCTCGGCCATGCGCCCAAGGGCATGCGCAGCTATCTCGCCCTGCGTGGCGGTTTTGCCGTCAAGCCTGTGCTCGGCAGTGCCGCCACTGATACTCTGGCGGTCGTCGGTCCAGATCCGGTATCGACCGGCACTGTATTGACCATAGAGCCCGAAACGAAGGGTCTGGCGCCCGTCTCGCTCACCGAGGCCCCGGCCTTCGATCATCCGGCATCCGGCGAGACGGTCACGCTTGACGTGGTGATGGGGCCGCGCAGCGACTGGTTTACGAAGGCCGGTATCGCAACGCTGTCCGGGCAGCTCTGGCAGATCACGCCGCAGTCCAACCGCGTTGGCATCCGTCTTTCCGGCGACGTGCCGCTCGAGCGCAAGGACAAGGCGGAACTGCCGAGTGAAGGCACGGCAACCGGCGCCATCCAGGTGCCGCATAGCGGCCAGCCGGTGCTGTTTCTCGCCGACCATCCGCTGACCGGCGGCTATCCGGTGATCGGCACCGTCGCCGAGTATCATCTCGATCTCGCCGGGCAGATCCCGGTCAATGCAAAGATCCGTTTCCGGCCCGTGACGGCGTTTACCGATATCAAGCCAACCATAGCCTGACTTCGCCACGCTCGGCCGACGAAAGACAATGAGGATAGACCCCATGAAAAAAGTGCTGATTGCCAATCGTGGCGAAATCGCCGTCCGCATCATCCGCGCCTGCCGCGATTACGGCATCGGCTCGGTTGCGGTCTATGCCGATCCGGACATGGATGCACTGTTCGTCCAGCTGGCCGACGAAGCCTATGGGCTATCCGGCAGCCGGCCGGCGGAAACCTATCTCGATATCGAAAAGCTGATCGGCATCGCCAGGCGCTGCGGCGCCGACGCCGTGCATCCGGGCTATGGCTTCCTGTCGGAGCGGGCGGAATTCGCCCGCGCCGTCATCGATGCCGGCCTGATCTGGATCGGCCCCGATCCGCATGTCATCGAAGCCCTCGGTGACAAGGTCCAGGCGCGGCGGATCGCCACCAGCGTCGGCGCCCCTTTGGTTGCCGGCAGCGACGGCCCGGTCGAGACCTCAGCGGAAGTTGTCGCCTTTGCCGAACAGCATGGCCTGCCAGTTGCAATCAAGGCGGCCCATGGCGGCGGCGGCCGCGGCCTGAAGGTCGCCTGGAAGATGGAGGACGTGGCCGATCTCTACGAATCGGCCGTGCGCGAGGCAAAAGCCGCCTTCGGCCGGGGCGAATGTTTCCTCGAACGCTTCCTCGACCGGCCGCGCCATATCGAGGCACAGGTTCTGGCAGACAAGCACGGCAATGTTCTGGTGCTCGGCACCCGCGACTGCTCGCTTCAGCGCCGCAACCAGAAGCTCGTCGAGGAGGCGCCGGCACCTTTCCTCTCCGATGCCCAGCGGCATGAAATCCATGATGCGGCCAAGCGGATTTGCGCCGCCGCCGGCTATTCCGGCGCCGGAACGGTCGAGTTCCTGCTCGGCGTCGATGGCACGATCTCGTTCCTCGAGGTCAATACCCGCCTGCAGGTCGAGCATCCCGTCACCGAAGAGACAACCGGCATCGACCTGGTCATCGAACAATTCCGCATCGCCGACGGCCTGCCGCTCCTGGTCACCGACACGCCGGCCCCGCGTGGCCACTCGATCGAATTCCGCATCAATGCCGAGGATCCCGGCCGCGGTTTCCTGCCGACGCCGGGCACCATTACCGCATTCGAAGCCCCGTCCGGCCCCGGCATCCGCCTTGACAGCGGCGTCGTCTCCGGCTCGACCATTCCCGGTACGTTCGATTCCCTGATGGCCAAGCTGATCGTCACCGGTGCCACCCGCGAACAGGCACTGACCCGCGCTCGCCGGGCGCTCAAGGAGTTCAAGATCGAAGGCGTGGCAACGGTCCTGCCGTTCCACCGCGCCGCGATGGAGGCCGCTGATTTTATCGGGAAGGACGGGTTCAAGGTTCATACACGCTGGATCGAAACCGATTTCGCCGACCGCCTGCAGACAGAAGCCCGGCCCCATCCGGCCGCCGATGCATCGCTCATCCGCACCCATGTCGAGATCGACGGGAAACGCCACGCGCTGGGCATTCCAGCCGCGCTGCTGGCAGGTCTCGGCGGCCTGAAAGCCCAAGCCGCCGCCAATCCGGCGAACGCAGAGAGGGCAGAGGACGCCTCCACTGTGACGGCCCCCATTTCCGGTACGCTGCAAGCCTGGAAATGCAACGATGGCGATGCCGTCGAAGAAGGAGACCTGATCGCCGTCATGGAGGCGATGAAGATGGAAACGCAGATTCTCTCTGCCCGGTCCGGCCGATTGCGGATCAAGGCTGCGGAGGGCGCCTATGTGAATGCCGGATCGGCCCTTGCCCACATCGAGTAGCGGCGGGCCACCTTAACCAAGCATTTACCATGATGCGCGTTACCGGTGGAACAGCAGTTTCCGCGCCGCACAATAGCCTGATCCCAGTTTTCAAAGCGTTGCAGTTGCTCGCGAAGGGATTGGGATATGACCACCGACAAAGGAATTACGCTCGCCGTCATCGCATTCACGGTCGTGGCAATGTTGACGCTGAACTTTGCGATGACCCGTTATGGCACGCCGGACACAAAGGATGGCGTGCCGGGGGATGGCGTGTCTGGTGAAATCACGTCCTCGATACCGAAATGATCCTCTGCTCCTGCCTGGTGCCGCCGCCGATCGTCACCGGTTTGCACGATGCCGATGTGCACGGAACTTTCTTCGCTCCATCGTGTTATCGCCGCAAAGGAGAACGCGATGGAAGACAACGGTCTACCCCTTGGCCTGACAAGTCCGGCGATCAGCATTGCTGGTGACCGGCCATGACCGCCCGTGATGTTTTGCTTGTGATGATCACAGCGTTCTTTTTCACCGCACTGCTGCTCATACACAACGGGTTCTATCGTTCCGTTTCGACCGGTGCCGTCGAGCCGACGGTCCAGGCCGATATTGGGGCGCGACCGTATGCGCGGCCGTATTAATGAGTCCATCTTGGAACTTTGCCCCGCCAATTCTCAGATGGCCGGCAGAGACCGTTTTGCCAATACGCTGCTCGGTCGCCCGACGGGATCATTGGCTTGCAGGCGCCTGATCGCAAAATCCTGCGCCTCTTGCAGTTCGACCAGAGCGCCATCGTAATCGAGATGAACCGGCTTGCCGCCTTCTACCACCGGACGGCCATCCACATAGACCGCATCGATGGCCCGTTCGGCTGCGCAATGCAGCAGGTTGCGCAAGGGGTCGTAGACCGGCTGCATCGCAGCGTGCTTGAGATCGACCAGCAGGAAATCAGCCTTGGCGCCCGGCGTTACCCGGCCGATGTCGCGGCGGCCAAGGGCCCGCGCCCCGGCAAGCGTGGCTGCTTCGAACACGTCGGCCGTGCCGACATCGAAGACCGAGCGGCCGGCAATGCGGGCGCAGATCATCGCCTGGCGCATTTCTTCCAGCATGTTGAAAGGATAGCTGTCGGTTCCGAGCGCCACATTGACGCCGCGGCGGCGGTAGCGGCCGAGTGATTGCAACACCATGCCGCTGCGC
Organism: Pararhizobium sp. YC-54; assembly: GCF_025847205.1. Taxonomy (GTDB): domain Bacteria; phylum Pseudomonadota; class Alphaproteobacteria; order Rhizobiales; family Rhizobiaceae; genus Pararhizobium. The sequence goes on from NZ_JAOYTH010000012.1 coordinate 149,807, forward strand.
GAGAAGGTGACCGGGCAGTGCGCGACCGTAGCGCCACGCTCGGCAAGCAGGCCAAGATCGATATCGGTTCGCTGCCGGGTCCAGGAATGACTGTCAACGAAGATGCAATGGCCGATGATCAGGTCTTTGCCCAGCACCCCGAGCTTTTCGAGATACTGGACTGCCGTCAGGCCCGTCCGGCGCATCAGTTCCTCATGCTCGGCCATCGTCTGCGCCGCATGCACGGTGATGGGCGCGTTCCTGTTTCGGGCAGCCTCGGCTGCCGCCTGCAAAAGGCCGGCGGAGCAGGTCTCGACCTGCGAGGGAGAGACAATACCGCTGAGCCTGCCGGATGGATGGGCGCGCGCTGTATCGACAACCTCGAGCGCCCGGGCGAAAGCCTCGTATCCCCTGCCCTTGTCCCAGACGAGATCGAGGCGGCGGCTGTCTTCGACATGCCAGGCGGCCTCCCTGAAGCCGGGCGCGACATAGGCGCGCGCGCCGCTCTTTGCCAAGGTCGGCAGCCACGCGTCATGCGGGCCGGCAATATCGACAAGGGTCGTGACGCCGCTGCGCATAAGATCCCCCAGCATCACCGTCAAGGATGCCTCGACCGCGCTGTCACTGATCTCGATCAGGTTTGAATATTCATAAAGCGCGTTGCCCCACAGAGCAGCGGTGCCCTCATCTTCGAACAGGCTCTTGGAGATCGGCTCTTCCCCGGAATGGCAATGCACGTTGACGAAACCGGGCAGCACCATCCGGTCCTTGCCGGATATCTCGTCAGCGAACGCACCGTCATAGCGGCCGCCGACCTGGATGAAACCACTGGCATCGAAGGCGATGTCGCCATCGGAAAGATAGGCGTGCCCCTGCCGGTTCTCGTCATAGCCGACGATCGTGCTTGCCTTGCGGATGACATGGATGTCGCTAGCCATGAGTGACCCTGAAATGACGCTCAAGAAAGCGGCTATACGTGCCCATCAGGGCACTGAAGGCGAAATAGACGGCGGCGGCGAAAACGTAGCCTTCGAGAACGGCAATGCCCTGCCACTCGGGATCGCGGAGCGCCGAGCGCACGGTGTCGAGAAAATCGAGCAGGCCGACAATGGTGACCAGCGTCGTATCCTGGAAGAAGCCGATGAACAGGCCCACCATGGGCGGTATGACTTTCTTCAGCGCCTGCGGCAGAACGATTTTTCGCATCACTTGCCAATAGGACAGGCCGAGGGAATAGCCCGCCTCGAACTGGCCCTCGGGAACATCCTGCAGGCCGCCACGGACGATTTCGGCGATATAGGCGGCGGCGAAGATGATGATGGCGACCTGCGCGCGCAGTAGCTTGTCGATCGTCACGCCCTCCGGCATGAACAGAGGCAGCATCACCGTCGCCATGAACAGGATGCTGATCAACGGCACCCCTCGCACGATCTCGATGAAGCCGACCGAAAGAATGCGGATGGCCGGCAGGCTCGAGGCACGGGCAAGCGCAAGCCCGATGCCGAGAGGCAGGGCGCAGACCAACCCGATAAAGGAGAGCATGAACGACAGCGGCAAGCCGCCCCAGCTCGATGTTGGAACCGGCGCCAGGCCGAAGACCCCGCCCGCCATCAGGATATAGAGGACGGGCAGAACCAGAAGCAGCCAGGCATATAGCAATGCCCGGTTCCAGAAGCGCGGCATCATCGAGACCAGGCAGCTTGCCAGAAACAGCGATAGCGCCAAAAGCGGCCGCCATTGTTCCTCGAACGGATAGAAGCCGAAAATCATGTAACGAAGTTTTTCGGCAAGAAACGGCCAGCAGGCACCGCTGCTTACCTTGCAGGTTGCAGCGTCACCGGAAAAGACGGCATTGACGGCCAGCCAGCCGAACGCCAGTTTGCCGAGCAAAAAGATCGCGGCTATTGAAGCAAGGCTGATGGCGGAATTCAGCGGTGTGCCGAAATACGCCTTGAACCATCCGGATCGGCGCGCAGGCGGTTTGCTGGCGCCAAGCGGCAAGGCCAGGGTTTGGGTTTCGGCCATCAGCGCTCCTTCAGCGCGACACGCGCATTGTACCAGTTCATCGTCAGCGAAATGGCGATCGACAGGCCGAGATAGACACCCATGAAAATGGCGATGGTCTCGATCGCCTGCCCGGTCTGGTTCATGACCGTATTGGACACCATCACCAGGTCCGGATAGCCGATGGCAATCGCCAGCGAACTGTTCTTGAAAACGGTCAGGTACGTATTGGTCAGTGGCGGAATGATCAGGCGCAAGGCCTGCGGCAGCACGACCAGCCGCATCACCCGTGAACGATGAAGCCCGAGCGCCGCAGCGGCTTCCCACTGTCCCGGCCCGATTGCCTGGATGCCGGCCCGGACGATTTCCGCGACGCTCGCGGACACGCTAAGAAGGAGGCCGAAGAGCAAGGCGACGAATTCGGGCCGCACATGCAGACCGCCGGTCAACCGGAACCTGCCGGCTTGCGGAATATCCCACCCGAAAGACACACCACCCAGCCCCCAGAGAAGGAGTGGCGGTACCAGCAGCACAAGACATGCAATGAAGGCGCCGTGATTGGATTGTCCGGTGGTGATCCGCCGTTGCCGGCTGATGCGCCAGATCAGGATCGCGCTCGCAATACCGGCACAAACGATCAAGGCGAGAATCGTTGCTCCGCTTTCCACGAACACCGCCGGAAGAACCAGCCCGCTATTGGACAGGAAGACGCCCGGCAGGACGTTGAGTGCCTGTTTAACCGGCGGAAACACCAGGATGATCAGCGAATACCAGAGAAACAGATAAAGCAGCAAAGGGACGTTGCGCAGCACTTCCACATAGGCAAGCGCCAGGCGCGCCAACAGCGGATTGCGTGACATGCGCGCCACGCCGACGAAAAGCCCGAGAAGCGTTCCGAGGATCGCCGCAAGCAAGGAGACCTTTACCGTATTGACGATACCAACCAGGATTGCCCGGGCGATGCTGTCGGTCGGTTGGTAGGCAATCGCCGTTTCGCTGATGACGAAACCGGCCTGACGTGCCAGAAAACCAAACCCGGTGGCAATATTCTGCTTTGCGAGATTGTCGCTCGCAGTGGCAAACATGGTCCATGCCGCAAAGGCAACCAGACCGATCGCGCCGATCTGATAGCAGAAGGCGCGGAAACGCATATCATTCAGGATGTTCATAATAACTCGCCGCTGTCTTGCCGAACGGGAGGAAGCTCGCGCGCCTGAGCGCGCGAGCAATAGGCTCAACGGAACGGCGGTGCGTACACCAGACCGCCGGCATTCCACTGCGCGTTCGGTCCACGCGTCAGTCCAAGCCGTGTCTTCTCACCCACATTGCGCTCGAAGATTTCGCCGTAATTGCCCACAGCCTTGATGATGTTGTAGCCCCATTTGTTGTCGAGGCCGAGCATCGCACCCAGTTCGTCGGTCACGCCGAGCATGCGCTGGATGTCCGGATCCTGGCTTTTCAGCATTTCGTCGACATTGGCCTGGGTGATGCCCTTTTCTTCCGCCGCCATCAGCAGCCAGACGGACCAGGACATGATATCGCGCCAGTTGGAATCGTTCTGGCGGACGGCAGGTGCAAGCGGCTCCTTGGAGATCGTTTCCGGAAGGACAATGTAGTCGTCCGGATTGTTCGCCACGGCGCGGATCGACGCGAGGTCAGAGCGGTCGGATGAAATCGCTTCGCAACGACCAGCGAAGAAAGCCGCCCGATTTTCATCAGGGCTTTCGAACACCACCAGCTCGAACTTGCCGCCGATCGTGCGGAAGAAATCGCTGAGGTTCTGCGCGGTGGTCGTGCCGGGCAGCGTGCAGATGGCAGCGTCCGTCAGTTCCTTGGCGCTGGAAACGCCAAGCGACTTGGCGACCATCAGACCCTGGCCGTCATAAAAGACATTCGGACCGAAATCGAGGCCGAGCGAGGCTTCGCGCGAAAAAGTCTGCGTGGTCTGGCGCGACAGCATGTCGATTTCGCCGGATTGCAGCGCCTGAAAACGGGTATTGATATTGGTCGGCACGAACTCGATCTTGTCGCCATCGCCGAAAACGGCGGCAGCAACCGAGCGGCAGACGTCGGCATCGAAGCCCTGCATCCGGCCCTTGTCGTCCGGCGCGGCAAACCCGGGCGTGGCCAGCGACACGCCGCAGACCAGCTTCCCACGTGCCTTTACGGTATCGAGCGTTCCTGCCTGCGCGACGCTGGTAGCCAGAAGCGCTGTGGCGGCGGCGCAGATCGCCAGAAATCCATGTTTCATAGTCCCCTCCTTCTTGTTTTTACTGTTTCCGGTCGATGGCAATTTCCGCCCTCCAGCAGAAACCCATCAATCGGCGATCTTCCGATCGCAGAAATTGTGTACAATGATGATAATTATTTTGCAACAAATCGAACACAAAGGATGATAGCGTTTGCGCATCATGTGATGATAGTTTTGATCGTCAGGATGACGTTTTACACAAATCAGCATGACCACAAGGGCCTTCGGCCTACCGTGGTCTTTCGGTGCAAACGGAGGGGAATTCCCTTACTGAACCGATTTCACATCGCCGGAAATTCGAGGCTGTTCGCATTGCGGCGATCGGGGATACCGTACAACAGCGCGATGATGAGCACTGCAACTGGATAAAATAGTATACAAATTCTGGTCGGCCGAGACGGCTGCCTTGACCGCCCCGCACCGGGATCACGCCGGCGCCAGCCCGGGCAGTGGTTTTTCAAACGGCCTGAAGGTCATCGCGATCAGGAAGGCGCCGATACCGATGCCCCAGGCGCCGATATAGAGCCAGCTATAGGTGGCGAAGGTGTCGTAGATCAGGCCGCCGGCTACAGGGCCTGTCGCCATGCCGAGGCTGCCGGCCATGGCCGTTCCGCCGATGACGGTGCCCATCATCCGCTGCGGAAAATTTTCACGCGCCAGCACCGCATAGAGCGGCATGACTCCGGCATAGATGAAGCCGAACAGGGCCGCCACGGCATAGAAGGCCGAGAGTTCGCGCACGAAAACATAGGCGAGCGCGCCGAACGCCTGGATGAGCAGGCCGATGACCAGGATGCGCTTGGCGCCGTATCGGTCTCCGAGCAGGCCGAAGGCAACACGGCCGCCCATGCCGGCCAGTCCCTCGACGCTATAGATCGAGACGGCGGCGATCATCGGGATGCCGCAGCTGATGGCATAGCTGACAGTGTGGAAGATCGGGCCCGAATGGGTGGTGCAGCAAAAGAAATTGGTGAGCATCAGGACGATGAACTGAGGCGAACGCAGCGCCTGTCGCGTGGTCATGCCGGACCGTGGGTCCATCTCACCTGAGGCTCCGGCGCTTTCATGGGCCGATGCCGGAGCGCTGCGGACGAGAAACGACGCCGGGATCATGATGGCGGCGGCAAGAGCCGCGATGATGAGCATCGCGGTTCGCCAGCCATAGACGGAGACGAGCCAGGCAGCGAGCGGCGACATGGTCATCGGCGCCATGCCCATGCCGGCCGAGACAAGCGAAACGGCGAGGCTGCGATGGGTATCGAACCAGCCGGTGACGCAGGCCATCATCGGCGCGAAGATGGCGGCAGTGGCGCCGCCGACGACGAGGCCGAAAACCAGCTGGAACTCGACGAGCGACGTCGCCCGGCTGGCGATGGCAAGGCTTGCCGCAAGGATAACCGAGCCCGTCAGCACGATGACGCGCGGACCCCAGCGGTCCGACAAGGAGCCCCAGATCATGCTGGCCAGCGCCATGGCGAGGAAGCCGATTGTCATGGCGCTGGATATGCCGGTGACCGACCAGCCGGTATCGCGCGCGATGGGCTGAAGAAAGACCGGCAGGGAAAACATCGCGCCGATGGCAAGGCAGCCGAGCAGGCCGCCGGTCGCGACAATGACCCAGCGATAGGAAGAAGCGTTCATTGCGTGTCTCCGTTTCCATGACCAGATGCTTCTGCCGGCCGTGTTGCCGGCCGCTTGCTTTGAAAAGGCTGATGCGTCGATCGCCGGGCTGCCCTGCCGTGCGCCGCCGAAGTCTACGACGATGCCCGGCCGCCGCAAAGAGCTGCCTTGCCGCCGGCTATGCCGGCATCAGGCGAGAATGATTGCCTAGACCGCCAGCGCCCGCTCGGTCTTAGTCATGGGATCGCCGACATTGGGATCGCCTTTGCCGGTCTCGATCAGGGCTCGCAGGCTTTCGTTGATGTAGGTGCTCCATCCTTCGGAGCAGGCGTCGTAGCATTCGTAGTCGGGAACCAGGCCCTCGTGGGTCAAGCGGACTTCCGTCCTGTCATCGGATCGGGAGATATCGAAGACGATCTGCGTGCCCGTCCATTCGGTTTCGTCTTCGGTGAAGCTGAAATAATTATCCAGCACCAGCCAGACAACTTTCTTGCCGGGGATCAGTTCGGTCACCCTGATCTTGCAGCGGTGAACGTCCTGAAAGTGATAGTCGAATTCGCCACCGGCCGTATCGGTTGGGCCATCAATGGCCTCAGACCACCATCCGCGGACATTGTTGATAGCCGCGAAGGCGGCCCCCGGTGTCTGGTCCACGGTAAAGCGCGTGGTGAAATTGTGATTGGTCATGGTTGTCTCCGTTCCTTGCGTTTACGCGGGTTTCGTCAGGCCGGCATGCGCCGGTCATAGTCGGTCTTCAGACGGGTCCAGCCATTCCAGAAGGGCTGCGGATTCTGGCCCTTGGCGCAAGCGAGCAGAGTGTCGAGATGCATGTGCCAGCCGGCGCCGAACATCAGAATGGCGGCGCGATCGGGCAGGCGCCGGTGGATGACGGTGAGCAGCACGTCCCTGTCCCTGTGCTCGAGTTCGAACGAAACCGAGCCGTTGGCGCCCCAGGAGATGACAAGCCGGCGGGGCGGGTCGAGCTCGGTGATCCGGCTTTGCATCCGCAGCACTTCGGAAAAACCCTCCGGCCGCTTGCTTGGCGGGTCGGACAGGTCGTCGTTGCGCCAGACCAGCTCAAAGGATGCGTTAAGCTTCATCGGCATGTCACCAGCCGCCAGCCACTGGCGGCGCATGTCGCTTTCAGTCAGGTAGGCCCAGACCCGTTCGATCGGGCCCGGCAGAAGGCGCTCCATTTTCAACGTCCCCGGCGCGATCAGAACGCCATAGGGTTCGAGTGGGGCGGGTTCGAGTGAGGCATGCGCGTTCATAGGCTTTCTCCTTGGTAGCCAACAGGTAGCGACACAGCTCGCCGATCGTATGCTCACGCAGCGCCCGGTATCCCGGACTGCGAAAGACGACATGCTTAGGCGATTTATTCAACCATATGGATGAATATAAATGCGCCAACAGAATTAGTCAACCAATTAGTTGAATGATTGAAAAGGGACGAAGAGAGCCGGATGCCGGAGAAACCCAGGCGTAGCAGACCAGGGGCCGGTTTCGCCTATTTTTTCATCGATAGACGAAATGCCGGTATTTTAGGCTGTTTTCTATTGCGCAAATTGCTGCGCTGCGTCATGTATGCGTTATGGCTTATCTGGACCTCACCATTCTTGTCATTGATGAGAACGCGATCCGCGCTTCCATCATCGAGGAAGGATTGCGCGAGGCCGGGCACGCGAAGGTCACCGTCGTCCACGAGGTCAACGGCATTGCCCGGATCATCGAGACGCTGCAGCCGGACGTGATCTTCATCGATCTGGAAAATCCGAACCGCGACATGATGGAGCACCTGTTCCAGCTGACGCGCACGGTCGGCCGGCCGATCGCCATGTTCGTCGATCGATCGGACACCGCGTCCATCGAAGCGGCGGTCGATGCCGGCGTGTCGGCCTATATCGTCGATGGGCTGAAGAAAGAACGGGTCAAACCCATTCTCGACATGGCCGTCAGCCGTTTCAACGCCTTCAGCCGGCTGCAACGGGAACTCGCCGACGCCAAGTCGGCACTGGAGGAACGCAAGGTCGTCGAGCGCGCCAAAGGCATCCTGATGAAGATGCGCGGTCTTTCCGAGGAACAGGCCTTCGCGCTGTTGCGCCAGACGGCCATGAACGAAAAGAAGAAGATGTCGGACATCGCCCAGAGCGTCGTCACTGCGGCAGGAATGCTGATGTGATGGCCCGGCCCGGCATCTTCCGGTGGGAGGCACTGGAGTGAACATGATGACCAAGATTACGGATTTAAGCGGCGACAGCGGCCTTGCCGCGCCGGCGCGACTGGCCGGCGAAGGCTCGCGTATCCTGCGAACCGGCTTCATCCCGCTCGTCGATGCTTCCGTGCTGATCGCAGCGCAAGAATTCGGCTTTGCCCGCAAGGAGGGCCTGACCCTCGATCTGGTCAAGGACGTCTCCTGGGCGAATGTCCGCGACCGGCTTGCCTTCCGTCAGTTCGACATCGCCCATATGCTGTCGCCCATGCCGGTCGCCTCGATGCTGGAGCTCGGCTCCAACCCTTCGCCAACGATTACGCCTTTTTCGCTCGGGCGCGGCGGCAACGCCATCACGTTATCGACGCGGCTTTATGCCCGTATGCGGCAAGAGGCCTCCCTGACCGAAACGGCGAGCGCACTGGAAAACGCACAGGCGCTGGCAAAGATCATCCTCGGCATGAAAGCGCGCGGCGAGCCGCTGCCGACATTGGGCGTCACCTATCCGTTCTCCTCGCACAACTACGAATTCCGCTATTGGCTGGCAGCGGGCGGTATCGATCCGGACCTCGACGTCAAGCTCGTGGTCGTGCCGCCGCCGATGACCTCGGATGCGCTTGCCGCCGGCGCCATCGACGGATTCTGCGTCGGCGCACCCTGGAACATGATCGCCTCCGAGCGCGGCGTCGGCCGCATCGTCGCCGCCAAGCAGGATATCTGGCCGTCGGCGCCGGAAAAAGTGATCGGCATGCGGCCGGATTGGGCCGAGACGCATCCGGAAACCGTTTCCCGGCTGATCGTCGCGCTGGATGCGGCGGCGCGCTGGTGCGACCGCCCGGACAATCGCGATGCACTGGCAGAAGCACTGGCAGACGACCGCTATCTCGCTGCACCGGTCGATATCATCCGTAGCGTGCTGGCCGGCGAATTTAATCTCGACGCCCACGGCAATCGGCGTGTCATTGATGGATATTTCAAGTTCCATGCCGGCTTTGCCAACTATCCGCGCCCGAGCCAGGCGCTGTGGATCTACAGCCAGATGATCCGCTGGGGTCAGGCCGATCTCTCGTCCGCCGGCATGACGGCGGCGGCCGCCGCCTATCGGCCCGATATCTACCGGCTGGCACTTGGAGCGAACGCCGCGCCCTTGCTGGATGACGATATCCGCGTCGAAGGAAATTCGGACGCAGACCGTTTCATGGACGGACAGGTTTTCGACCCGGCGCGGATCGCCGAATATCTTGCCGGGTTTCCAGTCAAAAGCCGCGCGCTTGGCGGCATGCCGCACGACGAAATCTAGTTTTCGCCTTTTGCAGTGCACAAAATTTCCCACCTGCAGCCTGCCAATCCCAAGCAACCGCCGATTTTTTTTGCACTTTCAATCAGAGGCGAAAAAATACTCACTTAGCAGATAGCGGCAGAAACAGCTTCAATTTCAACGCTCTAATATTTGTTTTCAAAACTGGCACGGGGGTTGCATGGCATAAATCGCTGCGGTCAATGGCGATCGTAGCGAGCCGAAGCCAGACAGGCCTTCGCAAAGACATCGACGTCGCAAGGGTTTTGCAGTCCGGGATTCCTCCTTCCCGACGACGCAAATCTCCGAGCGGCGTTTTTTATTGCCCAAATTCCGATCGGCCACTCATAAGGGAACTGTTCATGAAGATGACTTTCAGCAACGGCATCACCCGTCGCAGCCTTCTCAAGACCACCGCTACCGCAGCAATGTTCACTGCGATCAGGACGGCCTTCCCGTCCGGCGCGTTTGCCGCCACGGCTGGGCCTGAAGTAACCGGCGTCAAGCTTGGTTTCATCGCATTGACCGATGCCGCACCGCTGATCATCGCCAAGGAAAAGGGCCTGTTCGAGAAGTATGGCATGCCCGATGTCGAGGTTGCCAAGCAGGCTTCCTGGGGCGCGACACGCGACAATCTGGCGCTCGGCGGCGAAGCCAACGGCATCGACGGCGCCCATATCCTGTCACCGCTTCCCTATCTGATGCATACCGGCAAGGTCACCCAGAACAACGTCCCCGTGCCGATGGCGATCCTTTCCCGGCTGAACACCGACAGCCAGGGCATCTCGGTTGCAATGGAATATGCCGACACCGGCGTCCAGCTTGACGCTTCCAAGCTGAAGGCTGCCTTCGAGAAGAAGAAGGCCGAAGGCAAGGAAGTGAAGGCCGCCATGACCTTCCCCGGCGGCACCCACGATCTCTGGCTCCGCTATTGGCTCGCCGCCGGCGGCATCAATCCGGACAAGGACGTCTCGACCATCGTCGTGCCGCCGCCGCAGATGGTGGCGAACATGAAGGTCGGCAACATGGACTGTTTCTGCGTTGGCGAGCCGTGGAACGAGCAGCTGGTCAACCAGGGCATCGGCTTTACCGCCACAACGACCGGCGAACTCTGGAAGGGGCACCCGGAAAAAGCCCTCGGGATTCGTGCCGACTGGGTCGAGAAGAACCCGAACGCCGCCAAGGCGCTGATGATGGCCGTGATGGAAGCCCAGATGTGGTGCGAAAGCATGGACAACAAGGAGGAGATGGCTTCGATCCTCGGCAAGCGGCAATGGTTCAACGTACCGGCGAAGGACGTCGTTGGCCGCCTCAAGGGCGACATCAACTATGGCAACGGCCGCGTTGTGACCGGCACCGACCTTTACATGAAATTCTGGGCAAACGCCGCCTCCTATCCGTACAAGAGCCACGACATCTGGTTCATGGCCGAGAACATCCGCTGGGGTAAACTGGCGCCCGACACGGATATCAAGGCGCTGGTCGATCAAGTGAACCGCGAGGACATCTGGCGTGCAGCCGCTGCCGAGCTCGGCGTCGCAGCAGCCGACATTCCGGCCACGACCTCGCGCGGCAAGGAAACCTTCTTCGACGGCAAGGTCTTCGATCCGGAGAACCCTTCAGCCTATCTCGATAGCCTCTCGATCAAGGCTGCGTCCTGATTTCCAAAACATCCTCGGCGCAGGTTGCCTGCGCCGGTTTTCCTCTTCTTTTCAGGAGTCCTTCCATGCCCGCACCGGCCCGCACGGAAAAAATCGTGACCGCAGCAACGCTAAAACCGAGCGCAAGCGTGCTTGCCTTTTCAGGCAGGCCTTCCGCAAAGGTGAAACCAAAGCAGGTCGCCGCCACGATCGCCCGCAACGTCGTGCCGCCGCTGGTGGTGATGATCATCATTCTGGCGGTCTGGCAGATTCTCTGCTCGGGAGCGGGGGCGACCTTGCCGCCGCCAACACAGGTCTGGCAGGAAAGCTATGACCTGATCGCCTATCCGTTCTTCAACTACGGATCGCAGGACATCGGCCTTGGCTGGCGGGTGCTGATCTCGCTGCAGCGCGTTGCTTACGGCTTTGGCCTCGCCGCGGTCGCAGGCATCCTGATCGGCGCGGTCATCGGTCAGTCAGTCTGGGCCATGCGCGGGCTTGATCCGATCTTCCAGATCCTGCGCACCGTGCCGCCGCTCGCCTGGCTGCCGCTGTCACTGGCGGCTTTCCAGGACTCCAATCCCTCGGCGATCTTCGTGATCTTCATCACCTCGATCTGGCCGGTGATCATCAACACCGCCGTCGGCGTGCGCAATATTCCACAGGACTATCGCAACGTCGCCAAGGTGCTGTGCCTCAACCAGCTTGAGTTCTTCTTCAAGATCATGCTGCCATCGGCGGCGCCCTACATCTTCACCGGCCTTCGCATCGGCGTCGGCCTGTCCTGGCTCGCCATCGTCGCGGCGGAAATGCTGACCGGCGGCGTCGGCATCGGCTTCTTCATCTGGGATGCGTGGAACTCGTCGCGCCTGCCCGACATCATCGTCGCGCTCGCCTATATCGGCGTCGTCGGCTTCATCCTCGACAAGCTGGTCGCAGCTCTCGGCACTATCGTCACCCGCGGCGCTTCCGCATCTTAAGGGACCTCGATCATGAACGCCTATCTGAAACTCGACCATATCGACAAGTATTTCGACCGGGGCGGCCAGCGCGCCGAAGTGTTGAAGGGTGTCAACCTGACGATCAACAAGGGCGAATTCGTCTCGATCATCGGCCATTCGGGTTGCGGCAAGTCCACCCTGCTCAACCTGATCGCCGGCCTGACGCCGGTTTCGTCCGGCGCCGTTTTGCTTGAAAACCGCGAGGTCAACGCGCCGGGACCCGAACGTGCCGTCGTCTTCCAGAACCACAGCCTGCTGCCTTGGCTGACGGTCTATGAAAACGTCAACCTCGCCGTCTCCAAGGTTTTCGGCAGGACCAAAAGCAAGGCGGAGCGCCATGACTGGGTCATGGCCAATCTCGACCTCGTGCAGATGGCCCATGCCAAGGACAAGCGTCCGTCCGAGATTTCCGGCGGCATGAAGCAGCGCGTCGGCATCGCCCGGGCCCTCGCCATGGAGCCGAAGATCCTGCTGCTCGACGAACCCTTCGGTGCGCTCGACGCCCTGACGCGGGCGCATCTGCAGGACGCGGTGATGGAAATCCACCTCCGACTTGGCAACACCATGCTGATGATCACCCACGACGTCGATGAGGCCGTGCTGCTCTCCGACCGGATCGTCATGATGACCAACGGTCCTGCCGCCTGCATCGGCGAAGTGCTCGACGTGTCGATTGCAAGGCCACGCAACCGCATCGAACTCGCCTCGGACCGGACGTATCTCAAATGCCGCGAGGCCGTGCTGAAATTCCTCTACGAGCGCCATCGCTTCGTCGAAGCCGCGGAGTAACCGACATGACCCAGAAACTCGTCATCATCGGCAACGGCATGGCGCCCGGGCGCATGCTGGAGCACCTGCTCGAACAGGCTCCTGGCCAATACGATGTCACGATCTTCAACGCCGAACCGCGCGTCAATTACGATCGCATCATGCTCTCGCCGGTGCTTTCGGGCGAGAAGACCTACGAGCAGATCGTCATCCACGGCGATGGCTGGTACATCGACCACGGCATCACCCTGTACAAGGGCCACAAGATCGTCTCGATCGACCGTACCAGGAAGACCGTAACGTCCGATCACGGGGTAACGGAAAGCTACGACAAGCTCGTCATCGCCACCGGCTCCGTGCCCTTCATCATTCCGGTTCCCGGCAAGGATCTGCCCGGCGTCATCACCTACCGGGACCTCGACGACGTGCAGGCGATGCTGCTTGCCGCCCAGTCGCGCGAAAAGGCTATCATCATCGGCGGCGGCCTGCTCGGGCTCGAGGCTGCCGCCGGGCTTGCCGGCCGCGGAATGGATGTGACCGTCCTGCACGTCATGCCGACGCTGATGGACCGCCAGCTCGATCCCGCCGCCGGTTATCTCTTGCAGAAGGAACTGGAAGGCCGCGGCATCAAGATCATCTGCAAGGCCAACACCAAGCAGATCGTCGGCGATGGCAAGGTGGAAGGCATCGAGCTTGACGATGGCCGCATCATCCCGGCGACGCTGGTCGTCATGGCCGTCGGCATCCGTCCGAACGCCAACCTCGCCAAGGAAGCCGGCCTTGCAGTCAATCGCGGTATTGTCGTTGATGCCGGCATGCAGACCTCCGACGGCGATATCCTGGCGCTCGGCGAATGCGCCGAGGTCGGCGGCATGGTCTACGGCCTCGTCGCGCCGCTCTATGAAATGGCCCGCATTGCCGCCTCGCATCTGGCCGGCGATCGCACGCCTGCCTTCGTCCATTCCGACACGCCGACCAAGCTCAAGGTCACCGGCATCAATCTCTTCTCGCTGGGCGACTTTGCCGAAGGCGACGACCGCGAGGAGATCGTCCTTCGCGACGCGACGGCCGGCGTCTACAAGCGGCTGGTGCTGAAGGACAACCGCATCATCGGCACCGTGCTTTACGGCGAAACCGCCGACGGCGCCTGGTTCAACGACCTGAAGAAGAAAGCCACCGATATTTCGGAAATGCGCGAAACGCTCATTTTCGGGCAGGCCTACCAGGGAGGGTCCCCACTGGACCCTATGGCGGCCGTTGCAGCCTTGCCGGATGATGCGGAAATCTGCGGCTGCAACGGCGTCTGCAAGGGCAAGATCACCGGTACGATCACCTCAAAGGGACTGACCTCGCTCGACGACGTGCGGGCCCACACCAAGGCCTCCGCTTCCTGCGGCTCCTGCACTGGCCTTGTCGAACAGCTGATGTCGATCACGCTCGGCGATGCTTACAATCCGGCCGCCGTCCAGCCGATGTGCAAGTGCACGGAGCTTGGCCACGACGACGTGCGCCGGCTGATCAAGGCCAAGGGTCTGAAGACCATTCCGGCGGTTATGCAGGAACTGGAGTGGAAGACCTCCTGTGGCTGCGCCAAATGCCGCCCTGCCCTCAACTATTATCTCGTCTGCGACTGGCCGGACGAGTATGCCGACGATTACCAGTCGCGCTTCATCAACGAGCGCGTCCACGCCAACATCCAGAAGGACGGCACCTATTCCGTCGTGCCGCGCATGTGGGGCGGCGTGACCAATTCGAAGGAACTTCGTGCGATCGCCGACGTGGTCGACAAGTTCGAGGTACCGCTGGTGAAGGTCACCGGCGGCCAGCGCATCGACCTACTCGGCATCGAGAAGGAAGACCTGCCCGCCGTCTGGGCCGATCTCGGCAAGGCCGGCTTCGTCTCCGGCCAGGCCTATGCGAAAGGCCTGCGCACCGTAAAGACCTGCGTCGGTTCCGACTGGTGCCGCTTCGGCACCCAGGATTCGACCGGTCTCGGCATCCGCATCGAGAAGTTCATGTGGGGATCGTGGACGCCGGCCAAGCTGAAGATGGCCGTCTCCGGCTGTCCGCGAAACTGCGCCGAGGCAACCTGCAAGGATATCGGGGTCATCTGCGTCGATAGCGGCTTCGAGATCCATTTTGCCGGAGCCGCCGGCCTCGACATCAAGGGCACGGAGGTTCTTGGCCTGGTCAAGTCCGAGGACGAGGCGCTTCAGCATATCGTGGCGCTGACACAGATGTACCGCGAGCAGGGCCGCTATCTGGAGCGCATCTACAAATGGGCCAAGCGCATCGGCCTTGACGAGATCCGCCGCCAGATCATGGGCGATGCGGAGAAACGCCAGGCCTATTACGATCGTTTCGTCTTCTCCCAGACGTTCGCCCAGGTCGATCCCTGGTCAGAGCGCGTCTCCGGCAAGGACAAGCATGAGTTCCGGCCGATGGCGACGGTTGGATACTCGGAAGCGGCGGAGTGACGGACATGGCAACGAACTGGGTCGCAATCGGCGACATCAACGACATCCCCTTGCGCGGCGCGCGCTGCGTGAAGACGCCGCAAGGCAAGATCGCCGTCTTCCGCACGGCCGAAAACGAGGTCTTCGCCATCGAGGATCACTGCCCCCACAAGGGTGGCCCCTTGAGCCAGGGCATCGTTCACGGCAAGACGGTCACCTGCCCGTTGCACAACTGGGTGATTTCGCTCGAAAGCGGCAAGGCACTCGGCGCCGACGAGGGCGAGGTCAAGACCATCGCTATTCGCAACGAGGACGGCACGCTCTCCATCGCGCTCGAAAGCATGATGATGGCGGCGGAGTAGGCGCATGGAGCAAGGAACACACCCCTCTGTCCCGGAGCCTGTCCTCGGGCTTGCCGAAGGCAAGACCCGTGGGGGACATCTCCCCTTCAAGGGGGGAGATCGGTTTGAGTTTGCCGCTGCCCGTTTGCGCAAGAAAAGCGTTCATCGCTCTTGCGCAGTGGATGGAGACCAGAGGCACAGCAAGCTCCCGATCTCCCCCCGTGAGGAGGGGATGTCAGCCAAGCTGACAGAGGGGGGTGAAAGCCACGGACGCCAGAATGGCGGGAGAGACATCTGTGTCCACTGAAACCAAGACCACCTGCCCCTATTGCGGCGTCGGCTGCGGCGTCATTGCCAGGATCGACGACGCCGGCGTCGTCAGTGTCAAGGGCGACCCCGATCATCCCGCCAACTTCGGACGGCTGTGTTCCAAGGGCTCGGCGCTTGCCGAAACCATCGACCTCGACGGGCGGGTTCTTTATCCGCAAATCGGCGGACAACGCGCAAGCTGGGACGAGGCTCTTGACCTCGTGGCCTCGCGCTTCTCCGAGACCATCGCCCAGCATGGTCCAGATTCCGTGGCCTTCTACATCTCCGGCCAGTTGCTGACGGAGGATTACTACGTCGCCAACAAGCTGATGAAGGGTTTTGTCGGCTCGGCCAATATCGACACCAATTCGCGCCTTTGCATGTCATCCTCGGTCGCCGGCCACCGGCGTGCTTTCGGCGCCGACACCGTTCCTGGCGTCTACGAAGACATCGAGCTTGCCGACCTGGTCATCCTGACCGGCTCCAACCTCGCCTGGTGCCATCCGGTCATCTATCAGCGCCTCGCCGCCGCCAAGGCCGCCCGGCCCGGCATGAAGGTGGTCGTCATCGACCCGCGCCGCACCATGACGGCCGATATTGCCGACCTGCATCTGGCAATCCGGCCGGATGGCGATGTGGCGCTGTTCATGGGCCTGCTGGCTCATCTGGCGGGCACCGCTGCGATCGACCGGAATTATGTCGACACGCACACCAATGGTTTCGAGGAGGCTTTCACCGCCGCGTCCGCCCTTGGCATTGCCGAACTGATGGAATTGACTGGCCTGCCCTCCATGCAGTTGCGGCAGTTCTTCCGCCTGTTCGAGCAAACCGAAAGGGTCGTCACCTGCTATAGCCAGGGCGTCAACCAGTCCAGCTGCGGCACCGACAAGGTCAACGCCATCATCAATTGCCACCTGGCGACGGGCCGCATTGGCCGGGCCGGCATGGGACCGTTCTCGCTGACCGGCCAGCCGAACGCCATGGGCGGACGCGAGGTCGGCGGCCTTGCCCATATGCTCGCCGCCCATATGACGATAGAGAACCCGGATGACCGCGACCGCGTCCAGCGCTTCTGGAGATCGCCTGATATTGCCCGCAAGCCCGGCCTCAAGGCCGTCGACATGTTCCGCGCGGTCGCCGATGGCCGGATCAAGGCGCTGTGGATCATGGCCACCAACCCCGCCGTCTCGATGCCGGATGCCGATACGGTCGCAGCCGCCATCGCAGCCTGCCCCTTCGTCGTCGTGTCGGATGTCCTTCAGGAAACCGACACAACGAAATACGCCCATATTCTCCTGCCCTCGCTCGGCTGGGGCGAGAAGGACGGCACGGTGACCAATTCCGAGCGCCGCATTTCCCGCCAGCGCGCTTTCCTCAATCACCCCGGAGAGGCGAAGGCCGACTGGTGGCAGATGGCTGAAGTCGGCCGCCGCATGGGCTTTGAGGATGCCTTTTCCTTTCCGTCCGCGGCGGATATCTTTGCCGAGCATGCCGCTCTTTCGGCTTTCGAAAACGGCGGCAGCCGCGATTTCGATATCGGCGCCTACGCTGAGACCAGCACTCCGGTCTACGACGCCATGACACCGTTTCAATGGCCGCAGCCGGAACATACGACGGCGCAAGTTACCCGCTTCTTCGGCGATGGCGGTTTCTTCCATGCCGATGGCAAGGCGCGCTTCGTTGCCGTTAGCGTTCCCACTTCCGGCCGCACCAGTGCCGATTTCCCGTTCACGCTCAACACCGGCCGCATCCGCGACCAGTGGCATACGATGACGCGAACCGGAAAGAGCGCCCGGCTCTCCGCCCATATCGCCGAACCCTTCGCCGAAATCCATCCGGGCGATGCCATGGAAATCGGCGTGGCCAGCGCAGCGCTTGTCGAGATCGAAAGCCCTTATGGCAAGGCCGTGGTGCGTGCCCTTGTCACGGACCGGCAGGCACGGGGCAGCCTGTTCGTGCCGATGCACTGGAACGATCAGTTTGCCGCAAAGGCACGCATCGACGCCGTTGTGGCGCCCATCACCGATCCCTTCTCCGGTCAGCCGGCCTCGAAGAACGTCGCGATTGCTGCCCGGCCGCTGCAGGTTGCAAGCTACGGCTTTGCGGTTTCCGCCGCCAAGCCGCAGGGTCTCGACACCGCCTACTGGGCGCTGGCGAAGGCCGAAGGCGGCTGGCGGCTGGAACTGGCCTTCGATGCAGCGCCCGAAAACTGGACGCAGTGGTGCCGCACCCACCTCGGCATCCCCGGCCATATCGAGCCGCTCGGTTACGCCGACGCACAATCCGGCGACCTGCGCCTTGCCTTCTTCGACGGCGACCGGTTGCTGGCCGCATTCTTCCTCGCCCGCCAGCCGGTCGGCGTTGCCCGGAACTGGGCGATCGAACAACTCGCCGTTCAGCACACCGAAATGGCCAAACGGTTCGCAGTCGTTGCCGGACGCCCGGACGCCGGACGCATCGACCCTGGCGCTACGGTCTGCTCCTGCTTCAGCGTCGGCGTCAACCAGATCGTTGCGGCCGTTCATGGCGGTTGTCACAGCGTCGAGGCGGTCGGCAGGGAATTGAACGCCGGAACCAATTGCGGCTCGTGCCGCGCGGAAATCAGAGGGATCATCGATGGATGTCTTGCAGCTGCTGCCGAGTGACCGGAACGCCACCCCCGCCCGCATGGCGCCGCTCGCCAAGCTGCCGGTCTTCTGGGCGCTTGAAGGGAAACGCGTTGTCGTTGCCGGAGGATCGGACGCTGCTGCCTGGAAGGCCGAGCTGCTGGCGGCTTGCGGCGCCGAGGTCCATGTTTACGCCGAAGATCTGAGCGAAACGTTCGCGAACCTCATCGATCGCAGCGGCGTTTCGAGCGAAGGCAGGTTGCTTCATCACGACGAGCCATGGTCACCGCAAGCCTTCGAAGATGCCCAGATCGCCATTGCCGACTGCGCGGATGACGAAGCCGCCGCCGCATTCTTCGGCGCGGCGCGCAAGGCCGGCGTCCCGGTCAATGTCATCGACAAGCCGAAATTCTGCCAGTTCCAGTTCGGCTCGATCGTCAACCGTTCGCCTGTCGTCATCGCCATTTCCACCGATGGCGCCGCCCCCATTCTCGCACAGGCGATCCGTCGCCGCATCGAAACGCTTTTGCCGCCATCGCTGAAATCATGGGCAGCACTGGCACAGTCGATCCGCGACAAGGTCAATGCCCGGTTAAGCCCCGGCGCGCCACGGCGTGCCTTCTGGGAAGGTTTTGTCGATCGCGCTTTCGGCCCGGTTCCCGGGACAGGCACCGAGGGCGATCTTCTCATTGAGGCCGGCCGTTTCGCCGCCACGGCCAAGGCTTCCGCCGGCCGTGTCACGCTTGTGGGTGCAGGCCCCGGCGATGCGGAACTCCTGACGCTGAAGGCGGTGCGGGCCTTGCAGGCCGCCGACGTTATCCTGTTTGACGATCTGGTTTCCGGCGAAGTGCTGGAACTCGCCCGCCGCGAAGCAAAGCGTTTGCTGGTGGGAAAGCGCGGTGGCCGGACAAGCTGCAAGCAGGAAGACATCAATGCCATGATGATTTCGCTCGCCAAGGCCGGAAAGCGTGTCGTCCGGCTCAAATCCGGCGACCCGATGATCTTTGGCCGTGCCGGCGAGGAAATCGCCTGCCTGGCGAAGGAAGGTATTGCCGTGGACGTCGTACCCGGCGTCACGTCCGCCTGTGCCATGGCCGCCCGGCTCGGCGTTTCCTTGACGCATCGGGATCATGCGCAAGCAGTCCGGTTGGTCACCGGCCATTCCCGTTCCGGCGATCTGCCGGCGAACCTGGATTGGCAAAACCTCGCCGAACCGCGAACCACGACCATTTTCTATATGGGCGGCCGCACCGCCAGCCAGATCCGCGATCGGCTTCTGGCGGCGGGAATGGATATCAAGACCCCGGCAGTGGTCATGCGCGCGGTCACACGCATCAACGAGACGCGTTGGCTGGGTATCGTTGACGACCTGGCGCAAGCAATGGAGGCCGTTGGGCTCGATGAGCCTGTCCTGATCGGTATCGGCACCGTCTTTGCCGAGGCGGGGTCGTCGTTCGGGACCGGGAGCTCAGAGCTGCAATTCGCTTCGAAAGCCCGTCCGTTCCAAAGACGGGGGGTGCAATGACACTGGATCTCATGCACCTCATTTTACTCAGCCTTGCCATCGGCTTGAGCTGGGTGGGATTTGCAAAAATGTTCTCGAGCGAGACCGACAATAGCGATCTGTTGTCGCCCCGTTTGACGATTGCAGCGGCAGTGAGTTTGTCTGCCATCGGCTTGTCTTTTGCACAAAACGGTATGGGTATTGCAGTAGGCACGGTAGCACTTGGTCTGGCGTTGGCAGCTTCGACCGCCCGGACTTTAAATCCGACACTTGGCCTCACGGCCTCGGTCGCCAGTCTGTCCCTTTATCTCCACCTGACCCCCCTATAGGCCGTTGCGAATTGTACAAGCTGCGCTTTCATCTCAATGCATCAGTCCGGGTTTGATCGCCCGTCCCGCAAAACCCTCGCCGCCGTGTGTCTGGGTCAGGCCGTAATTGCTGCGCGCCTTCGCTTTCATTTTCAGCAGGGACAATAATTCGTAGCCCCCCGTCCATCGACCAAAACCGCTCTCAATGTTGATGTGGCCGGCTTGCCCGAGGTTTTTGACCTGCGTCTTCCACAGGCGGCTGTAGAGCGACAGATTTTCCAGGGGCATATAGATATCGTTCAAACTTCCGACGGTGATTGTTGGAAATGGCAGAACTCGGGTCGGCATCCGGCCAAAATGGATTGCGCCCGGATGCAGCCGTTCTGTTGTCGATAGATCGCACGGTGCAACCAGCAACGCGCCCTTGATCAATTGTGCCGAGGGCCTGTCGGCGCATTTCGCAGCCAGCAAACAGCCAAGGCTGTGCGCAACGATGTAGGCTGGCCCCACCTGAGCAAGAACCTCTTCAAAACGTTTCGCCCACGCTTCGATCCTTGGAGATTTCCAGTCATCCTGCTCCACCAGACGGCTTTCTGCATCATCCCTGAGCCAAAACCGCTGCCAATGTCCATCATCGGACCCATTCAACCCGGGCAGGATCAGGGTGGGTGTCATTTGATTGCTCCTCACAGTGCATCACCGTCAGCTTTGGAAATAGCCGGATCGCTCCAGCGCTGAGATTTCCTGCGAAATCTCGGATATGCGCTGGCGCAGATCACGCCGCGCCCGGTAGTTCATTCCGGAGAAGCCCGCGTCGTCCAGGTCCAGCTTTGCTTCCAGCTGGTCCCTCATGGTTTGAAGGCGGTCAAAATGTCCAAGCAAGCTCATCATGTCCTCGCATCCGTGCCAAAATCCCGTCACCTGTCGGGCAGAGCGAGTAGTATTATCCATAAATTTAGTAGACAAAAGGAATCGCAAACTATCCGCGACAGCGATTGCGGAAATTCGAGGCTGCCGGTCTTGCAGGAGGTGGAAAAAACTCTATGGGAAAACATGCGCTTCCTGCAGTCTTCCGCATCCGGTGTGACATGAGTTTTAGCGCGCGACGAGGATCGGCTGCCTGCGGGGACGCTCTCAACGCGCATGATGCCAGTGAAGGTAAACGGGTTTTTGCGCTGAGTA
Organism: Pararhizobium sp. YC-54; assembly: GCF_025847205.1. Classification (GTDB taxonomy): domain Bacteria; phylum Pseudomonadota; class Alphaproteobacteria; order Rhizobiales; family Rhizobiaceae; genus Pararhizobium. The sequence goes on from NZ_JAOYTH010000012.1 coordinate 171,282, forward strand.
AAAAATGCGGGTTGGGATTTGGATTTTGGGCAAAATGCCCCTGGCTGCACGGAACCCCCTAAACGATGAAAAACAGCAGCTGTGGAATTTACGGCGCTGTCTTGTACATTCGCCTGCAGGATATGTTATCCCGCCACTCGCACCCGATGTTCGCCATCGGGAATTACAACGAGCCCATGCGACGCCGAAGCCCTCACGGAGTACATCATGACGAACGAAACACAGGGTTTGCCGGCTAGACAAGGCGGGCGTGGTGCCTACATTCTGGCAGCGACATGCGATCTCAACGGCTGCTTTCGCGGCAAACGCGTTGAGGCCGCATCGCTCGACAAGATTTTGAAGAACGGCATCCGCATGCCGATGTCCTCCATCGGCGTCGATATCTGGGGCACGGACGTCTTCGCAAACTCCCTGACGCTGGATCAGGGCGATCTGGACGGCATTTGCGAGCCGACGGAACGCGGGCCGATCCCTTTGGCCTGGACCGCGACACAGACGCAATTCGTGCCGATGTGGATGCGTCTGGAAACCGGGGAGCCGTTTTTTGGTGATCCGCGCCGCACCCTGGCCGATATCCTCGACAGGTTTCGGGCGGTTCAACTGACCCCCGTCGTCGCAACAGAAGTCGAATTCTACCTGATCGATCCCAAATCGCCGCGGGCAAAGCCCCTGACGCCGATGCCGATCGGCCATGCGGATGCCAAGGACACGATCTACTCGCTGGAGGAGCTGGCCGAGGTCGGCGCTTTTCTGGACGATGTCTACGCGATGGCCGCCGCATGCGGCGTTGCCGTCGATGCCGCAACGTCGGAGAGCGGGCCGAGCCAGTTCGAGTTCAATCTGGTGCATGGTCCCGATGCGCTGAAGGTGGCCGACGATACCGTGTTCTTCAAGCAGATCGTTCGCAACATGGCGCGCAAGCACGGCTTTGCCGCGACCTTCATGGCAAAGCCTTATCCCGCACACTCCGGCAGTGGGCTGCATGTGCATTTCAGCATTGTGGATGCGCAGGGCCGCAACGTCTTCGACGATGGCGGGCCGGAAGGCACGATTTTGATGCGGCAGGCCGTCGCCGGCCTGATCGACGCCATGCCCGATTGCACCGCGCTGTTTGCGCCGCATCTGAATTCGTTTCGCAGGCTCTGCCCTGAAAGCCTGGCGCCAACCACCGCGGCCTGGGGCTATGAAAACCGGACGGCGGCAATCCGCATCCCCGGTGGTCCAGCCGCTGCCCGCCGCATTGAACATCGCGTCGCAGGCATTGACGCTAATCCTTATCTTGTGATTGCAGCCATTCTGGGCGCGGCCATCGATGGCATCGCACGGCACGCCGAGCCGCCAGTGCCGACGGCGGGCAACACTTATGCCAGCGACGCCAAATCCCTTCCTGCAACATGGCCGTCCGCTCTCGATCTCTTCGAGCAGAGTGAGATCGTCAAACGGATTTTCCAGCCGAAGCTTATCGAGATGTTTTCGACCTGCAAGCGCCAGGAGCTTGCCGTGTTCAACCGTGATATTTCAGACCTGGAATATGCAAGCTACCTGCATAGCGTCTAGAGTATCGTACGATAAATGAGCGTCTGTCGTCTCAAATCGGCCGATCCACCTGAAGGACGGCGGGTCGGCAGCGTGTCCAGCTGGGGGCTCTCAGGTGGCGCTAGAGAGGCAGCCCAGCCAGAACGGCTGCCGTCGGGAAGCAACGATCAGCCGCGTTCAATCGTTGGGGCCGATCGTTGATTGAACCACGCGTAAGGCAGTAAATACCCTCGGGGGCGTCGTATGCAACGTGATGCGGGTTACATCTGTTGTTAAACAGCATTTCTCTATCTCTTTGATATAATTAATTTAGTTCAAATAACGGATCACGTGCGCTCGCGCGGACGGTTCTCGAACGGTTTCAAACGCAAGAAATTGAACGGTTGGAAGAATAGCAGCGGGCGCAGCTATCGCCCGTCGTGACAAGGCGGCCTGAGCTGTTTGGTCAGTCAATTAACCTGTTAAATTAGCGGAATTGCAACGACAGGTAGCTCCTCAAGTGGAAATGTATCGGCTAAACTGCTCAAGCGCGAGCCAGCTGTGCTGCAGCGCATTGCTGCATTTTGTTGGACGCTGGTTGGGCGCGCGATTTCTTTTCACGCACCTTCAACAGAACTCGAAAAAAGATCGCATGATAGCATCGCATGAACGTGAGTTGATATTGCAAGCAGTCGAATCGATTTGCCGATCCTCCCACCTCCGCAGGTCGGAAAGAATTCAACAGTTCCTTCGTCACGTGGTTACCGAAACGCTGGAGGGCCGGGCGAAGCTGATCAAGTCGTACACCGTTGGGGTGGAGGTATTTGGACGCCATCCTGGCTATGATCCATCAGAGTCCGTCGTACGTTCGACAGCAAGCCGGCTCCGCGTCGCTCTATCCGCCTATTACAAGGACGAGGGGAAATCCGATCCGGTGATTATCAGCATCAACCGCGGCTCATACGTTCCCCAGTTTAGTTTAAGGACGCCTCCTCCTGCCGCAGCATCGGTGGCGCTGCCCAGTTCAACGGCTGAAAAAGACAACTCGATCCGGAAAGCGCTGACAACGAAACGGCCCTCCCTACTGTGGGGGGCTCTGTTTGCGGCCATTGTAATCGCCTGCTTCATCGGCCTGCTAATGTTCCTGCCTTCCAACGGTCCTCCGTTGCCCGAGCAAATGATATCCCCTGTCGCGATCGGGCGCACCTGCATCGTTGTCCCGCCAGCTGTTGCGACCGGGCATTCGACTGATGCTGTCGATCTTGTTGAAGCACTGGACGATCAACTCGCCGTCGAAATGCGGGCAATAGGCGCCGCGACGATCATTGCTGCTGCTGATGCGGAAGCCGCCAACAGGCTAGCTGAGCGGTGCGCGACGGACCCGGCCGCAAGTGCCTTCCTGTTCAATGTGACAGTGCGCCCGGCAGATGCAGGATTGCTGATGGTTTGGCGCCTCGTCGATTTCCAAACCAAGGCCGTCGAGTCGTCCTCGACGGTTCGCATCGATGCAGGCGCGATGCCGGCCCAAACAATCAACATGCTCGCCTCCCAAGTCCTCGGTATCGACGGAACGCTGGCTATTGTGATGGACCGGCAACATGACCAGCTATCCGGCGATCCGCGCAACTGTCTGTCCAAGGGCCAGCGGATCGAGTATCTCATCGACGATCATCTCCGCTCGACGTTGCGCGATTGTCTCGAACACATAGTGCAGAAGACGCCGAACAGCGCGGAAGCCTGGGCTCTGCTGAGTGTGGTTTACGTGCGTGAGAGCCGCAATGAGCCGACATTTGGCCGCAATCCCGCACCTTTCGCCGGGAAGGCCCGCCATGCAGCCCAGGAGGCCGAGCGCCTTTCACCCGATACGTTCCTGACGCTGAGGGCGCTGATGCATGTGGCCTTTCTCGACAACCACGTACCGGTATTTGAAGCGATTTCCTCGCAACTGCTGGAACGCTTCGGTGGCGACCCGAACATCAAGATCGTGATCGGCAGCTATTATGATAATCTTGGGAACTATGACCGGGGAATCGCCCTCATCAGGCAGGGGATTGCCCAAAAACGATCGGCCGACTGTATCGATTACGTCCTGCTAGCCTTTGCGGCCTACGCTCAAGGCGATTATTCGCAAGCCCTTGAACTCGCCAACCTTGCCTTTATCGACGACTATTATTTGGCGCCCCTCATCAAGGCAGCCGCACTTAGCCAACTCCATCGCGTTGATGAGGCGAAAAGTGAGTTGCGCAAGCTGGAAGCCTTGCGACCCAACTATTTAAGATTTCTCTATCCCGATTTCAGAGCGAGAAACATTGGTGAAACGGTGATCGCCGCCTTCGATGACGGTCTTCGAAAGGCCGCCGGAGAGCAGCATTGACGGCTGCGAACGCGACTTCTTGATCTGAAAGAGGCCCGCGGATCTGCGGGTGCCAAATCGGAACCGGCCGCTCTCGCCGTTGAGAGCGGCCGGCCGGTGCAGCTGCCGCACGCAGTGTCAGCACCCGGTTCAATCTCTGGGTCCGCTACATCGATCGAACATGACACGATTAGAACCAGGAGGCCGCTAACGCAATGTGTGACGGGTTACATCCGGCACTGGGCTTTGCCATGGCTACTACCTTGATTCAATGAAGTTATTTTCGATTTGTAACAGGCGCCGAGCTTGTCGGGCGGCATGTCAAACGGTTTCAAATACGCAAAACCGGGTCGCGCCGCCGTTTTGATCGCGGTATACTTGTTCAATACCTTCCCAATACTTTTTAAGACAGCAATGGCGGTTCTGGTTGTCCAGCAAGGAAGCAAGCCAGGCACCTCAATACGGGGGCCGCCGGAAGCCCGATTACGGGAGGTCCACCCGTCTCGACCTCCTTCAAGGAGATTTGATGACCAGCATTTTATCCCTTCTCGGCGAAGCCTTGGGTGTCGAAACCATAAAGTTGATCGGCATCGAATTTGCCAAAGGAACCAAGTTCATGATGGTCGCATGCCTGTGGATCTTCGTCGGCGAAGCTTTCGTGACATTTGTATTGCTGGTCAAGAACTGGCCATTCCTTGCGACCCCGATCGCAGCATACGGCTTGGCCGCACTCCTGGCCATTGGCGGTAGCATCGGGCATCTCTACTCAGGCCTTTACTATCGCAGCACTTCAATCCCGTTGTTGGCATTGACCGTCTGTACCGCCGGCAACTGCCTTTCCAACTACTACACCCAGCAGCGCGATCAACTGCCTTACATGGAAGCGCTCATGAATGCCTGGATGATATCGACAGCCTTCGGTTCTCTGTTGGTATTCAGTTGGGCGCTGGAGAGGATGCTTCTGGCGGCGCAGGAGAGCACACCGGACTAGCCGCGGGTCGGCAAGACAACAGCGCATGCGCTGTTCAAGCCGCCGCCATGACGATCCAATCAATCTGACTGCCTCATCTCTCTGGCAGGGTTGCACGCTTGACCCGGTCCAAGTATGGACGGAAGCTGCCCTGTACACGAAGACGTGCAAAAGGATTTAAAGACCCTATGACCAACGCATCCGAGAGGCGGCGCCTGATGGTCGAGCGCGCCCGCAAGACCGGCTACGTTCCGTCAAAAGTGATCGAGGATGAGTTCGGTGTTGATAGCTCAACAGTGAGACGGGATCTGGCTCGCCTGACCGCCGGCGCCGAAACCGACGCGCAGATTCTGTCCTGCGTCAAAGACGCGGTCCCGGGCACGGCGGTGCTTTGCAATACCGGCTGCTGCATCGACAATGTCGAGCGGCAGCTTTCGGTCTCGGACGGTGCAGTGGTGGACTTCACCTTCAAGATCGATGGCGTGTTCGAGAACGCCGTCGATCCCCATCGCGTGAAGACCTTCATGGATAAGGTGAAATCGATCCGAAACGCCGCACCGAGGGTCGTTTAAGGGCAGACAGGCTCATTGGAGCGTGGCGCGCCTGCCCATAGCACCGAGTGATGCTATGGGCGCGGTCATTTCGTGGACCGGGATCAGCCAGCGGAGCTGGGTCCCACTACCCGTTACATTTTGACCCGTGAGGCCTTCGGATCATAAGCGGGCGAGAGGTGCACGGTTGCGGCGAACCGTTCGCCGGCGAGGTCGATCTCGAAGCGGCCGGTTTCAAGATATTCCCTATCCACGGCGGTGTCTTCCAGAAGTCCCAGGGCAACTGAGCGGCCAAGCGTGTGACCATAGGCTGCCGAGCGGACTTCGCCGACCGGCTTGCCATCGCGAAGGATCAACTCCCCACCCCAGAGCATGGGGGCAGGATCATCGACGGTAAATTGCACGATGCGTCTTGACGGCACGCCCTTTGCCTTTGCCTCGAGCAACGCCTTGCGGCCAATGAAACCGCCCTCCTTGTCGATGGAAACCGCGAAAGCAAGACCGGCCTCGTAGGGATTGATGTCCGGCGTGAGCTCGCGGCTCCAGGCGCGATAGCCCTTTTCCAGTCGCAGCGCTTCCAGTGCGTAATAGCCGCAATCAACCAGTCCGAAATCGCGGCCGGCAGTCTGCAGCGCCTCGTAAACGCCAACGGCAAATTCTGTCGGCACGATCAGCTCCCAGCCGAGTTCGCCGACATAGGTCATGCGGTTGGCAAAGGCCGTGGCATATCCGACATCGATCTCGCGGATCGTCGAAAAGGGAAAGGCTTCGTTTGACAGGTCGGCGGATGTGACGCGGCTGAGGATATTGCGCGACTGCGGCCCCATGAGCGCGAGCACGGAATAGGCCGAAGTGACGTCGGTCAACGTGACATGGGCATCGGCGGGGGTGTTTTTGCGGATCCAGTCGGCATCGTGCACCGCCTGCGCCGAGCCCGTCACCAGAAGGAAGCGATCGCTGGCAAGCCGCATGACGGTCAGATCGGTTTCATAGCCGCCACGCGCATTCAACAGCCCGGTATAGACGGACCGGCCGATGGCAACATCGATCTCGGCGGTGCAAAGGCGGTTGAGCACCGCAACCGCATCACGCCCCTGCACCAAGAGCTTGGCAAAGGAGGTCTGATCGAAGATGCCAGCTGCCTCACGCGTCGCCTTCATTTCGCGTTTCACAGCCTCGTGCCAGTTCTGACGGCCAAAGGCATATTGCGTCACCGGCGTTTCACCCTCGCCGGCAAACCAGTTGGCGCGCTCCCAGCCCATTTTCGAACCGAAGCAGGCTCCCTTTGCAGCGAGGCGATCATAGAGCGGCGAGCGGCGGAAGGGGCGCGCGGTATCCAGTTCCCGGTTCGGCCAGGGCATCGCATAGTGCAGGCCAAGCGTCTCCTTGACGCGGTCGTGCAGCCAGCGCGGATTGTTGTTGAAGGTCGCGAAACGCCGGATATCGACCGGCCAGAGATCCATGGTCGGTGCGCCATTGACGACCCACTCCGCCAGGGCACGCCCCGCGCCACCGGCGCTGGCGATGCCCATTGAATTGAAGCCTGCGCCGACGAAGAAATTCTTCAGTTCCGGCGCCTCGCCGAGAATAAAGTTATTGTCCGGCGTAAAGCTCTCCGGGCCGTTGTAGAATTTCTTGACCTCGGTCGTTTCAAGCTGCGGTACCCGCTGCAGCGCGTTCTGCATCAGGATTTCGAACTGGTCCCAGTCGTCCGGCAGCAGGGCGAACTCGAAATCGTCGGGAATACCCGCCATGCCCCACGGCTTCGCTTCCGGCTCGAATCCGCCCATGACGAGGCCGCCGACCTCCTCCTTGAAGTAGATATAGCCATCCGGATCGCGCATGACCGGCAAATCGGGGTGCACGCCATCAATCTTGCCGGTGACGATATACATGTGCTCCGCCGAATGCAGCGGTACCGATACGCCGCACATCAGGCCAACCTTGCGCGCCCATTGGCCGGCGCAGTTGATGACGATTTCGGCAGCGATCGATCCCTTGTCCGTGTCTACTCCCGTCACCCTGCCACCGGCAGCGGAAATGCCGGTGACCCGCACCCGCTCGAAAATGCGGGCGCCACGGCTTCGGGCACCTTTCGCCAGCGACTGCGTCAGGTCCGTGGGGTTGGCCTTGCCGTCGCCGGGCAGCCAGACGGCACCGACGAGATCATCGATGGCCATGACAGGCCAGAGATCCTGCGCTTCCCGGGGTGAAATCACCTCGACCTCGATGCCCTGTGCACGGGCCGATGCGGCCGTGCGCTTCAATACCGTCATGCGATCGGCCGAGCGCGCCACCGAAACCGAGCCGCAGTTCTTCCATCCGGTGGCAAGGCCCGTCTCCGCTTCGAGCTCGCTGTAGAGCTGGGTCGAATATTTGATGAGACCGGTCATGTTGGCATGACTGCGCAGCTGGCCGACAAGCCCGGCCGCATGCCATGTCGTGCCGCCACTCAACTGTCCCTGCTCCAGAAGGACGACGTCCGTCCAGCCGAGCTTGGTCAGATGATAAGCGACCGAGCAACCGATGATGCCGCCGCCGACAATGACGACGCGTGCCTGCGTTGGAAAATCCTTAGCCATGAACAAACCTCCCGAAGCTGTTGGAAGGCTCGACCTTAGCAGACGGCCGGCAAATAACAAGACAAAATATTACATTAAGTTACATTATCATCCATTGCGACAATCAGGCCCGGCCCCTTCCGCGCGATCGCCTCGCAGATCGCCTGCGGCGGACGAACATCGACGATGATGCCGGCGGCCAGCTCGAAACGCGGAATCCTGAGCGGCGTCAAGCGCCCGAACTTGGAGCTGTCGAGAACGAAATAGGCGTTGGCCGCGGTCGCCACCATACGGGAACGCTGCTCGGCGCCGTTGCGGGTGAAATCCGTCACCTCGCCGTCGGGAGACAGGCCGCCACCGCCGAGAAACGCCACATCCACCCTAAAATGGCTTATGGCTTCCAGCGCATCGATGCCGACGGCAGCCTCCTCCGCCGGATCGATTTCGCCGCCGATCATATGCACGCGCACCAGCGGCTGGCGGCATAGCTGTAACGCTATGGAGAGGGAAGTCGTGCAGATCGTTAGGTTTTTTCGCTCCGCGAGCGCGTGCGCCACGGCAAGCGTCGTCGTGCCGGAATCGAGAAAGACGACCATGCCATCGCGGACAAGACCCGCCGCAGTACGGCCGATTGCCTCCTTTGCCGCTGCATTCTCTTCCCGTCGCTCCACGAATGCCGCCTCGGTCGGCTCGAAAAGCGTTGCCCCGCCATGGATGAGGCCGAGATGACCGCGATCGGCCAGGTGCTTCAGGTCGCGGCGAATGGTCTGCCGCGACACATCGAAAAAATCGGCAAGTTCGGTAATGCTCACCGTACCATCGGCGTCAAGACGACGAAGGATTTCGCCGTGGCGGCGCGGAGCAAGCGCTCTGGTGTTCGAAGAATCTGACATCCGGATATCTGCGATTATTTCCATCGTTTTGGCAAGTAGCGGCGCAAAATGTAACGTCTCGTAGCCACTTTGGCCCTTAAAATGTCAAACTTATTGAGCCTGAGGGCAGAAATCAACATGTTGTGGCAGAGCATGGCGTGAAGACATGTTGCATAATGTAACTTTATGCCGCAATATCGATACACGATGTTACGCATTGGGAGAAAAACATCCATGCAACCGCTCTGTGAACAAGGCCATTGGTTTACATTCTATCTGCTCGATGGTTTCGCGTTGCACGGTTTCTCCTCGGCTACCGAGGTGCTCCGCCTGGCAAACGACGTGGCTGGCCGTGTGCTGTATCAATGGCGCGTCGTCAGCAAGGATGGCAAGCCTGTCATGTCGAGTTGCGGCATGTCTATCGCAGCCGATAGCGCACTTTCCAATGAACGGGAGTGGCCCAGCAAGATCGAACAGCCCCGCATGGTCGTGGTGTGCGGCGGACTTGCCCTGCCGCCTGTAGACAGGGCGCTTGAAGCCTGGCTGCGGATGTGCCGGCGCAGCCGCGTCCCGCTTGCCGGTCTGGTGGGCGGTCTCTACAGCTTGGCACGCACGGGGTTGCTCGATGGACGCCGCTGCGCTGTCCACTGGCAGCATTATCCCGATTTCAGCGAGCGTTTTTTCGAGGCGAAGGCCTGCCAAACGACATTCGAGACGGACGACAGCCTTTACACCTGCAGCGGGGGAAGCGCAGCATTCGATATGTTTCTCGGCGTCGCGTCAGCGGATTTTGGCCAGGAGGTTGCAAATCGCATCTGCGAGGTGGCCCTTCTGGACCGGGTACGCGAGGCGGGCGAACGCCAGCGTCTTCCCCTTCAGACTCGCGTTGGAATCGACAATGCGCTGCTGATCAAAATCATCGAGCGCATGGAAGCAAACCTCGGTGAACCATGGAATCTCAATGAGATATCGCTGGGGATCGGGCTTTCCCGCCGTCAGGTCGAGCGGATGTTTCGACGTGAAATGGGATGGTCGCCGGCGCGCTACTATCTCAACATGCGGCTGGAGCGTGCGCATTTGCTTCTTGTGAATTCGTCTCTGCCGGTCTTCGAGATCGCCGTCGCCTGCGGCTTTTGCTCGGCCTCTCATTTCTCGCGGACCTACAGGGATACCTACGGCTCGACACCTCAGCAAACCCGTATCGCAGCCATGGAGCGGCATCGGCCAGCGAAGCCGAGTTCCGCAGAACGCCACCGTGCGGCACAGGAAAGCCGCGTCGCGTGAAATCGGCGACACGGCGCAGGCAAGAAAACAGGCCTTTCCCCTTCGTCACCACCCGATGACGCTCCGCCACCGGTCTCGCCGGTAGCGGAGGCGCTCACCGCCAGGCTTGTGTACGGGTAAGCAAGCCGCGAGCGATCAACGCGTGGATCAGCTTTGCCGCTACATTGGTATAGAAGATCATCATGCCCATCGCAGCTGCCGGCGCGATATCGCCCGCATCGTCCATATTCAGGACGGCAACGGATGCAAGCTTGGTGTTCGTGGAATAGAGAAAGACCACCGCCGAAACCGTCGTCATCGCGTTGACGAAGAGATAAATCGCGATGTTGAGGATTGCCGGCAGGCAGACCGGCACGGTTACCCGGAAGAACAGCCGGTGGAACGGCTGCTTGAGGGATGCGGCGACGGACTCGAATTCCGGATCCATCTGCTTCAGCGCCGTCAGCGCCGTCAGATGCGCGACGGTGTAAAAGTGCGTCACGGTGCACAGGACGAGGATCGTCATCGTGCCATAGATCGAGTGGAACGGATTGCTCGGATTGTTGAAGAAGAAGATGTAAGCGAGCCCCAGAACCATGCCCGGCACGGCCATGGGCATCATCGCCAGGAAATGGAAGACGCCGCGGCAGGCGCGGAATCCGTCCGCCTTTTCGACCATATAGGCCCCCGTGAAGACGACGAGCGAGCCGAAGAGCGCGGTGAGAAGGGCAAGCTTGATCGAATTGCCATAGGCTGCCCAGCCGCCGCCATCCATCAGGTCGAAGGCAAAGTTCTTCGCCGTCAATGTCAGGTCGTACGGCCAGAATTTCACAACGGCCGCGATCTGGCACATGGTGATCATGCCGAGGATGAACAGGCTGACCAGGCAGCAGAAGGCAAGGCACAGGCCATCCAGACGCGCATTCGGTTTGGGCGCATAGGGCACGGCCCGCGCCGAAAGCAGCGCGACCTGGCGCCTCTGCATGCGGCGATCGACGGCGAAGGCAAGGATCGCCGGCAGCAGCAGGATGACGGACACGACCGCCCCCATCTCGAAGTTCTGCTGGCCGATCACCTGCTTGTAGATATCGACAGCCAGCATGCCATACTGCCCGCCGATCACTTTTGGCAGACCGAAATCGGTGATGACCAGCGTGAAGACAACGAAGGCGGCCGATACGATGCCGTAGCGCGCGCCGGGCACGGTCACGGTCGTGAAGGTGCGCCACTTGCTGGCTTTCAGCGATGCCGCCGCCTCGTAGTGCCGCGCATCGGCGACGGAAAGCGCCGTCAGGATGATGAGGAAGGCATGCGGCAGCGTGAAGAAGACCGAGCCGATGACGATGCCGATCGGACCGTAGATGGAATAGCCCATCAGCCAGTCCTTGAAGACACCCTGGTTGCCGAAGAGATAGACGAGCGCAATCCCGGGAAGAAGCGACGGTACCAGGATCGGGATTGTCAGGATGCCGCGGAAAAGACCTTTAAGCGGCATGCAGCTTCGCGTCAGCCCATAGGCAAGCGCAAAGGCGATCGAGATCGTCACTACAGTGCTGATCGCGGCCATCAATGCCGAATTGTAGATCGAGCGGGCGAGAGCCGGCGTCGAGAAATAGGTCTTGAAGTTGTCGAAGCCGAGGCTGCTTGCCGGTCGCAGCACGACGCGCCGGAAGGTGCCGGAATCGTATTCGCGCCATTGCGTGCCCTTCTCCAGCGCGGAGCCGACGAGGAAGGCCGTATCATCCGTCGTGCCGCGAATGCGGTAGCGTACCGGGCTGCGGAAACTGAAATCCTTGAAGAATTTTGTGGCGGCAAGCCGGCCGTCGGAACTGGTGGCAAGCTCGCTGTCCGTAACGGACCCGAGCTCCCGGTTGAGCGCGTCTGCAGTAACGGGCGCGCCCCAGGTCTCCCCCGTCTCGTCGCTGACCTGAAACTCGAAGGCGGCAAGATCGAAACGGTACGTCGAAAACGACTTGGACAGCATGATGGAGAGCGGCGCGCCGAGGGCGATGATCAGGTAGAGCCCGATGACGGCCATGAAGCCCATCTTGACGAGGTCGTCGCGGGAGGCTTCCTGCCGGAGCGGCTTGCCGAGCGGTGCGTAGTCGATCGCGAGGCTCATCGTCATGCACCCCGCGGAAAGAGCAGCAGGCGTTCCTTCGGTATCTCTACCTGGATGACGCCGCCCGTCTCGATGTTCAGCCGGCGGACCGCATTGACGGAGAAGTCGGCGATGAGCGTCCGGTCGCCAAGGCGCGGCGCGGTGAGCCGCGTGCGCCAGAACATGCCGAGGAATTCCATCTCCTGCACTTCGGCATCGATGAGGTTTTGCGGCGTCACGGGCCGGTCAACGGAATTGACCGCGTGCGCGCCGGCGCCGTGCGGAATGATATCGACAGGGCGCACGACGGCCGTCGCCGGATCACCCGCCGCGAAATCTTGCGTCGAACAGCTGAAGGCGGAATGGACGATCTCGACCTGCCCTTGCGACATGACCTTGGCGGGGAACTGGTTGGTCTCGCCAATGAAGTCGGCAACGAACAGGGTTTCGGGATGACGATAGATCTGGGTCGGCGAACCGACCTGCTCGATCACGCCGTGGTTCATCACGACGATGCGGTCCGCCATGGCGAGTGCCTCTTCCTGGTCGTGTGTCACCATGATCGTCGTGACGCCGAGCTTGCGTTGCAGCGCCTTGATCTCGTGGCGCAGATGCACCCGCACCTTGGCATCCAGCGCCGAAAGCGGTTCGTCGAGCAGAAGCAGGCCTGGGGAAATCGCGATGGCGCGAGCCAATGCGATGCGCTGCTGCTGGCCGCCGGAAAGCTGGGCTGGATATTTCTTCCCCTGCGCCGAAAGGCCGACCGTCTCCAAGAGCTCTGCGACGCGTGCCGCGATCTCCGCCTTCGAGCGGCCGGTGTTTTCCAGGCCGAAGGCGATGTTCTGCTCGATAGTGAGGTTCGGAAAGAGCGCATAGGACTGGAAGACGATGCCGTAGTCCCGTTTCGAGGCCGGCAGGGTCGAGATATTCCGGCCATCCTGAAGGATGGTGCCCTGGCTCTGCAGATCGAGGCCGGCGATCGCGCGCAGCAGGGTCGTCTTGCCGCAGCCGGACGGCCCAAGGAAACAGACGAACTCGCCCTTGGCAATGCTCAACGAAATGTCGTGCAGCGCAACGAAATCGCCGTAGCTTTTCCAGAGATCGCTGATTTCCAGATAGGGGGACGGCCTGGTGACCGCCTGGCCGGCGTCACGGTGGATGCTCGTAGGTGTCGGTTCGATCGACATGGCATGTCTCATCTGCAAGCTCCGCTGGCTGTCAGGGATATTTGGACAAGGCGCCGGGCGGGGTGCACATGCGCCCCACCCGGCTGGTCGATCTCAGCTCTTCGGTTCCGACTTTGCGTCGTAACGCTTCTGCCATTCCTTCAGGATGGTGCCGCGATTGTTGGCAGCCCACTCGAAGTCGTTGTCGATCATCTTGGACGCGATGTCGGAAGGCAGGTGTTCGATCGGCTTGGCAACGCCCGGATAGGCGACAACGGAGTAACCGGCATTGTACATCTCATTGGCTTCCTTGGTGACGGACCAGTCGACCAGGGTCTTTGCCGCATCGAGGTTCGCCGTGCCGGCGATGATCGCGGTCGCCTCGGCTTCCCAGCCGGAGCCTTCCGACGGGAAGATGATGTCGATCGGAGCTCCGGCGCTCTTGGCCTTGGCGCCGGGGAATTCGAAGGACACGCCGATCACAGCCTCGCCCGCACCCGCCATCTTGCAGGGCTTCGAGCCCGAATGCGTATAGCTTGAGATGTTTTCGTGAAGCTTGTCCATGAAGGTCCAGCCCTTCTCCTCGCCCCACATCTGGAGCCAGCCGGAGACGTCGAGGAAGCCGGTGCCGGACGAGGCCGGGTTCGGCATGACGATATGGCCCTTGTATTCCGGCTTCGTCAGGTCGTCCCAGCTCGTCGGCGCCTTGAGGCCGAGCTTTTCGCCCTCCACGGTGTTGTAGCAAAGGGCGGCGACATAGGCGTCCATGCCGACCCAGCTGGGTGGCGTGTCCTTATCGACGAACTTCTTGTCCAGCGCCTCGACGCCCTTCGGTTCATAGGCCTCCAGCATGCCTTCGGTCTTCAGGAGAAGCAGCGACGTTGCCGCCAGCCCCCAGACGACGTCGGCCTGCGGATTGTCCTTCTCGGCGAGCAGCTTGGCCGTCATGACACCGGTGGAGTCGCGGACCCAGTTGATCGTGATGTCCGGGTGGGCCTTCTCGAAGGTCGCCTTGTAGCGGTCGAGATCGACGGCCTCGACGGCGGTATAAACGGTGAGTTGAGACTCAGCGGATGCGATAAGCGGAAAAGCGGCGGACATGGCGCCGGCAAGCAAAAAAAGCATGCGTCTGTTCATGATTGAAAATCTCCTCTGAAGGCCTGGAAAAACCGGGGAAGCGTGATGGGCAATCTAGTTGCTGCCGTTCTGTCATCGGCTTCAGGGGTATTCTGCGCACGGGTTTTCAGTAAGTAAAATTTATTATTCTTATCATTCGGAAGATTAAATCTATAGTAAATCTGCCCCGCAAACAGGCATCCCATCGCCAGTTGATCGTGAAAGAGGCAGGTCCTGCGCAACCGGGTGGCAGGGGAAACAAAAACGGGAGCCGCACAGAGGCAGCTCCCAGAAAGGGTGATCCCGCAGGGGATGACTGAGATCACCAGGGCAGGGAAAACGTCTTGACGTTGGTAAAGCTCTTCATCGCTTCGATGACGCCTTCCTTGTAGCCGTTACCAGAATCCTTGATGCCGCCGAAGGGAGACATTTCGATGCGGTAGCCCGGCACTTCCCAGATGTTCACCGTTCCGACCTTCAGTCCCGCGATGTATTTCTGCATGCGGCGGAAGTCGTTGGTGCAGACGCCCGACGACAGACCGAAGGCCGTCGAGTTGGAGAGCGCAATCAGGGCGTCGTCGTCATCCGGCGCGCGAACGATCGGGATGATAGGAGCAAAGGTTTCCTCCATCACCAACTCACTCGAATGCGAAACGCGGTCGATCACGATCGGCGGCAGCAAGGCACCCCGCCGGCCCGGATTGTAGAGGATATCCGCCCCCTCTTCCGCCGCCTGATGCACACGCCGTTCGAAGATTTCCGCGGCGCCAGCATGCACGACCGTGCCCAGGTCCGTTGCACGGTCCATCGGATCGCCGAACTTGAGCTTTTTCGCCCGCTCCAGCACCAGCGGCACGAAGCGGTCGGCGACGCGCTCCTGGCAGAGGATGCGCTTTACCGCTGTGCAGCGCTGGCCGGAGTTCTTCGTTGCCCCTGCGACCGCCAGGTCCGCCGCTCTGGCAAGATCATCATCCGAGAGGTCATTGAGGATGATCAACGGATCGTTGCCGCCGAGTTCAAGAACCTGGCGCTTGTAGTGCGCATGAGCCGCGATCAGCTTGCCGACCGGCACGCTGCCGGTAAAGGTGATCAGGTCGAAGTTCGGGTTGGTGATCATCTCCATCCCGATGTCGCCCGGCCAGCCGGTGACGACCGACAGCATTTCCGGCGGAAGGCCTGCCTCGTAGAGAATATCGGCAAAGACCAGCGCCGTCATCGGCGTCAGTTCGGTTGGCTTAAGCACCATGCAATTGTTGGTCGCAATAGCCGGCGCCACCTTGTGCGCCACCATGTTGAGCGGGTGGTTGAAGGGCGTGATCGCCGAGATGGCGGTCAAGGGTTCGCGGGTGGTGAAGATCTTGCGCGCCTTGCCGTGCGGGGTCAGGTCGCAGGAGAAGATCTCGCCGTCGTCGTGAATGCACATCTGCCCGGACAGTGTCAGCACGTCGAAGGCGCGGCCGACTTCATAGAGCGAGTCCTGCTTGGAAATTCCCAGCTCCAGTGTGATGAGATCGGACATCTCCTCCTTGCGGGCGACCAGCAACTCGGCCGCCTTCAGGAGAATGCGCTGCCGCTCGTAGCGCGTCAGCTTCGGCTGATAGGCCGCGGCGATCTCGAAGGCCTTGCGGGCATGCTCCGCATTGCCGGCCGGGACGGTGCCAATGACGGCATCGTTCCAGGGATAGTGCACCGGGACCACGCCCTCGGTATCGACCCTCTTGCCGGCGATCCGCATGGGCTCGTGGCGGATCGCGAATGTTGTTTCCACTTTCGTCATCATCCTCTCCCTACTGGGCCGGCTGCGCTGCGGCGACGAGCGCATAGTAGAAGGCGTCGAAATTCCGCAACGTGCCTGCGGAAAGAAGCTCGGGCAGCTGACGGTTGGCGATGAAGGGAACCTTTTGCTCCGTCAGGCCGCCATGCGAGCGCAGCGGCTCGTTCAGCGCAGCAAGATCGTGCCGGTGCTCGCTGGTGCCGAGCGTCTTGTTCTCAGACGAGACCAGCACGATATCGCCGATACGATCGTCCGGCAACTCGAAGCGCACGCAGGCTTCCGGGCGCGAAAGCACGACATCGATGCCCTCGATCGCCTTCAGCCGTTCGATGATCTCTTCCTTGTCGGTGCCTTCCGGCAGATAGGCCGTGGCGAAGGAGCCGAGTGCGCCGTGATGCACGACATAAGGGTCGGTGATCGGCAGGATGACGCGGGCTGCGTCCTTGCCGAGCCATTGGTCGAGCAGGTCCTGCACGTAGATCACGTCCGGAGACCCGTCCGCCTTGTGCTTCGGCTTCATGCCGTGGTCGGCCGTCACGATGATCGCCGCGCCAAGTGCATCGAGTTCGGTCAGGTATTTATCGAACATCTCATAGAAGGAATTCGCCTGCGGCACGCCGGGGGCATATTTGTGCTGCACATAGTCCGTCGTCGTCAGGTACATGACGTCCGGACGGAATTCCTTGAGCAGTTTGACGCCCGCGGCGAACACGAATTCCGAGAGTTCCGCCGAGTAGACTTCCGGCACCGGCCGGCCGAGCCAGGCCGAAGCGTTCTCGATGCCGTGTTCTGCCTTGGTCGATGTATCGGACTTCTCCGAGGAGAAGCAAATGGCCCTTCCCTCGTCGAACTTGAGGCCGTGGCCGAGCAGCGCGCGCAGCTTGTCCTTCGCCGTCACCACGGCGACCTTGGCGCCCGCATCGTAGAAGGCCTTGAAGATGGTCGGCGCGCGCAGGAAGCGCGGGTCGTTCATCATCACTTCCTTGCCGGTCGCCGGCTCATAGAGATAGTTGCCGCAGATGCCGTGGATCGCCGGCGGGCGGCCTGTCGCGATAGACAGGTTGTTCGGGTTGGTGAAGCTCGGGATGACGCTGAGCGCGGTGCGCTCTGTGCCTGTCTTGCGGATGCGCGCGAGGGTCGGCATCAGGCCGGCCTTGATGGCTTCATCGAGATAGGCCGGCTCGCAGCCGTCGAGGCAGATGGCGATGGCCGGGACATTCGGCCAGGGATAGGTGCGCCGGTTGGCGGTGACGGTGATTTTTGACATCTGGTTCATCGGAAGTTCCATCCTTCGTTTAAGCCGCGAGACGGCTGCGTTCTTCAAGGGCGATGGCCGGCGGGGCGGCATTGTCGACGCCCATTTCGGCAAGCGAGGAGCGGGCGGCATCGACCACGCGGCGCATGACATGTTCGTCCATGCGGCCGATGCAGCCGACGCGGAAACTATCGACGACAGTCAGCTTGCCGGGGTAGATGATGAAGCCCTTGTCCTTCATCAGCTCGTAGAAGCGATCGAAGGAGAAGGCCGGGTGGGCCGGGCTGAAAAAGGTGACGATGATCGGCGACAGCCAACGGTCGGCGAGAAGGGTCTCGAAACCCGCCTCCCGCATGCCGGCCACCATGACGTCCCGGTTGCGGGCGTAGCGCGCGCCCCGGGCAGCAACGCCACCTTCCTCGCGATGCAGGCGAAGCGCCTCCAGGAAGGCTGCAACGACATGGGTCGGCGGCGTGAAGCGCCACTGGCCGGTCTTGTTCATGTAATCCCACTGGGCATGCACGTCGAGGCTCAGCGAATGGCTGCGGCCCTTGGCAGCTTCCAGCTCGCTCTTGCGGGCGATGACGAAGCCGAAGCCCGGCACGCCTTCGATGCATTTGTTGGCGGAGGAGACGATCGCCTCGTAGCGGAAATCGGCAATGCCAGCCGGCACGGCACCGAAGGCGCTCATCGAATCGACCAGCAGTTTGCGGCCGCGGGCATAAACCGCGTCGGAAATTTCCTTGAGCGGGTTAAGGATGCCCGAGCTGGTTTCGCAATGTACGACGACGACATGCGTGATCGTCGGATCGGCATCGAGTGCTGCGGTGACTTCCGGGCCACGCGGCGGCATGTAGTCGCCCTTGTCGATCGTCACATGGTCGCGGCCGAGATAGGCGAGCGTCTGGGCGATGCGCTTTCCATAGGCGCCATTGCTCAGCACAAGCACCTTGCCGTCGCGGGGAACGAAGCTGCCGAGCATCGCCTCGACCGAGAACGAGCCGCTGCCCTGCATGGGCACGCAATCGAACTCGCCTTTCGTATCGCCGGCAATGTCGAGAAGCTGGCGGCGCAGGTCAGCAGTCATCGCGCGGAAATCTCCGTCCCACGAACCCCAGTCCCTGAGCATCGCTTCCTTGACCTCATAGGCTGTCGTCAACGGGCCGGGGGTGAGCAGGTAGGGCTCGCCGAGCCTCGGCGTTTCCAGTGGCGCGATGGTTTTGTCAGAAGCGGTGTTTGGCATTGTCCGTCCTCGCGTTTGAGTATGTAAAGGACAATGGGGCGGGAAGACGTATATGTAAAATCGTTCTTTTGTATAAATCTATCGATTTCACTTATGCAATTAGGCAGCCGTTGTGAGGCGGCTTTCCAGCAGGTCGCCGGTCTCCCTCAGACGTGGGTAAGCCATAGTGGTGACCAGCGAGTTGACCTCTTTCAGGGCGCGGACGATCTCCAGATGCATATCGCTCGACTGGATGCTGGCGGCTATTCCCTGGCGAAGACGCTCCAGATGGCTCTTGCTGCTCTCGTCAACAAGACGGCGCACATGTTCCTTCTGCCGCACCATCTCGCGGGCAATGATGGGATCGGGCGAGACGAGCAGATTGGCGGCCAGCTTCACGTTGGAGAAGACGGCTGCATGCAGCAACATCAGTTCGCGCCAGCCTGCCTGCGAGAAGGCACCGGCTCCCTGAAGCCGCTCCTCCGCCATCTGCAGAAGGCTTTTCGCAACAACGTCGCCGGCATATTCGAGGTGGATGGCCGCCTCGGTGAGTTCTATTCCGCGCCGGGACTGTTCGTCCGTCAGGATCCCGCGGTTAACGGCCGCGACATAGAGCTTGATATCGCTATGGGCGCGATGGATGTCACCGTCGATGCGGCGGAGCGCAGTCACCGTCTCCGGCGTCGGCGTTTCAATCACGCCCATGACCGGTTCGAGCATGCGGGCAATGAGGTTGCCCATGTGCAGCACCTCGCGTGCAGCAGCGGCGAGCGCTTGCGCCGGATTTCCGATCAGCGAGTGATCGAGTGCGCTGACATGCCCAGAGGGATCAGCGCCCTGTTTTCCGGCAACATCGGGATCAAGAAGCCGGACAAGACGGGCCATCGGCCCGCAGAACACAAGCCCCAGGAGCAAGAGTCCGGCATTGAACAGGACATGCAGGTTGACGAGCTTCGCCGCGACCGTTTCGCCGGGAAGCCACGAGAAAGAGAGATGGACCGAAAACAGCACGAAAACAGCCGCGCTGAACAGCATCCGGAAAAGAAGATTGCCCAGCGGCAGGCGCCGTCCCTCCACCGGGAGGCCGCGGGTCAGCCAAAGCGCGATGAGGCCGCCACCGAGATTGACGCCAAGGATAAGCGGAATACCGGCATCCAGCGGCACCAGGCCCTTGGTGGCAAAAGTCAGGATGAGCAGGATCGCTGCGACACTGGAATGCAACCCCCAGGTAAAGACGGCCGCGACGATCATCACCGTCAAGGCGTCCCTGCTGAGAAAGGCGATCGCCGACGGCAGCAAGGGGCTTTGTGCCAACGGCATTGTCGCATGCCCGATCATCTGCAAAGATAGGAGCAGCAGGCCGATACCAAGCATGGCCCGGCCGATTTCCACGAATTTGCGCGCGCGGCTCTTGAGATGCAGCAGTCCGCCGGCAACGATCAACAACGGTGCCAGCCAGTGCAGATCGAAGGTCAGGATCTTGACGACAAGCGCCGAACCGAGATCCGCGCCCAAAAGCACCGCCAGGCCGACATCCAGCGCCAGAGCGCCGCTGATGGCAAAGCCGGCCGCAAGCATGGCAACGGCCGTCGAACTTTGCAGCGCGATCGCAATCGCGCAGCCATAGGCGGCCGCGCGCGGCCTGCCGCCGGCACCACCGACAGCGCGCGTGACGACATCGCCGCATGCTGTTTCGACACCATTCTTCACAAGACTGACGGCGTAAAGCAGAAGGACGGTGGCGGCGGCGAGCTCGAGGGCGACGGCCGAAAGGGACATGGACGCGCTCCGGAAGGGACGAGATTCCGTAAAGTATCGTTTGCCTCTTTACATAAATCAAATCGTTCGTTTTGATAGTTTCATTGTCTCAACTTATAGAATGGAACGCTCATGCGCTACGTCCAGCTCCGTGCCTTTCATAACGTGGCCATCCATGGCGGCTTTTCGCGGGCAGCCGAAGCGCTGTTTCTCACCCAGCCCGCCGTCTCCGATCAGGTGCGCAAGCTTGAGGAGGAATATGACATCCTGCTCTTCAATCGGACCAAGAAGCAGGTCACGCTCACTCAAGCCGGCCAACACCTTCTCGAAGTCACCCGGCGCATGTTCGATGTCGAACAGCAAGCGCTCGACCTGCTGTCGGAATCGCGCGCGCTGCGCGCCGGCAAGCTTCGCATCGTCGCCGACGCTGCGCACCATCTGCTGCACATCCTCGCGGCCTTTCGGCGGGCGTATCCAACCGTGCAGGTCTCGATCGATGCCGGCAATACGGCGACGGTGATTACCAGCCTGCATGCCTACGAGGCAGATATCGGCGTCCTTGGCGAAATCCCTCAGGCGGGCGAATTCGACGTGCTGAAACTCAATTCCACACCGATCATCGCATTTGCAAGCCTGGACTATCCCCTGGCGCATCAGGGAAAGGTGACCTTTGCCGAACTCGCAAAACATCCCCTGGTCATGCGTGAACGGGGTTCCAAAACCCGCCAGAAACTGGAAGCAATGGCCGCTCAATGCGGGGTAACGCTGACGCCACTTATTGAAGCGGAGGGCCGCGAAGCGGTTCGCGAGATCGTGGCCGCGGGCGGCGGGGTCGGCTTCGTCTCATCGGCCGAATTCGGCCAGGACGCCCGGCTCGTGCCGATCCAGATCGATGCCCCCGAAATGTTGATGGACGAGGCGCTTATATGCCTGCGTGAGCGAAGCAACGGCAAGCTCGTGAGCGCATTCTATGAGATAGCCAGAAAGCTGGCGAAAACCACAGATTGAGCATGGAATAACATCGCACGGCACGCGGTAAAATAAGCAAGACAGCAGCAGAAAAACGCTGCGCGAAGAAGGTGTCTGCCCCGATGGGGGTTCTGTGTTGAGCTGGTAAGGCGTATTCCGATAGCAGAAAAATCCGGACTTGAAAGACGGACATCTCCAGCCGGCCCATCCATGGACGCGGGCGCAACAGCAAAACATTACAGAAAGCAGACTATGGCCACGATCGACGGCAAGCAGCTCGAAGCGGAAATGGATACTCTTCCTGCACGGTTTCAGGGACCCGGCGGCGTTGCTGCCGTCATCAGCAGAGGACAGCTCGTCGCGCGGCGGGCCTGGGGATTTTCGGATCTCGATGAGCAACGCCCCATGACGCCGGACACCCGGCTTCCGATCTGCTCGATCTCAAAGCAGTTTACCTGTGCAGCGGTGCTGGCCGTTTGCCAACAACCCGAGGTTCTGGATGAGCGGCTTGCGGCGCATCTGCCGTCTTTCGAAGGCCCTTTGCCGTCCGTGCGCGACCTCTGCAACAACCAGTCGGGCCTGCGCGACTACTGGGCCCTGACCGTCCTGCACGGCGGCCGCGCGGAACAGACTTTTGCACGCACGGATGCAGCAGAGGCTTTCGTCAGGATGCGCACCGGTCACTTTCCTCCCGGCACGCGCTACTCCTACAATAACGGCAATTTCCGTATCCTTGCCGACCTGCTCGAGAGCGTATCGCCCGAACCGCTCGAAGCGCTTTATGCCCGGCACATCTGGCAGCCGGCCGGAATGGCCGGTGCGGTGCTGACGGCCGACACCCGCTACCCGGAGGATGGCGTGGTCGGCTACGAGGGCAATGACGCCAGCGGCTACCTGCCGGCGCAAAACGGCATCTATTGGAGAGGCGATGCCGGCATCTCCGCTTCGCTCGACGATATGATCGCCTACGAGCGCTGGATCGATGCTACACGAGACGACCCGGATAGCCTCTACCAGCGGATCGCGACGCCACAGACCTTCCGCGACGGCAATGCCGCTGCCTATGGCTTCGGGTTGCAGCATTTCCGCGTCGGCGATTTCGCCTTCACCGGCCATGGCGGAGCGTTGCGAGGCTTTCGCGCATACCGGCTGTCTTCGACCCAGGCGCGGCTCTCGGTGGTGGTGATGTTCAACCATCATGGCGACGCGCATGCTGCGGCAAACAGGTTGCTGCGGACGGCGCTCGGCCTGCCTCATCCCGTGCCGCAGCGACTGCGGGAAAACTGGGCGGGGCAGTGGATCAGTGCCGAAACCGGCCTTCTGGCGCGGCTGGAGCCGGGATACGACAAGGTCGGCCTGCGTTTCGGCACATCGGCCGAGGCCCTGACGGAAACGCCAGACGGCGGCCTTGCGTCCGAGACGGTGAGGATCGTCCGCGAGGGCGAGGATCTGCTGATGCAGCGCCCGCACGAGAATTTCGCCGAGCGACTGGCGCCGGTCGCATCACCTGCGCCGGTTGCGGACGCCAGCATTGCGGGGCGCTACCGCTCGCCCGAACTGGATGCGGATATCGTCATCGAATGCCGGGATGGCGGCACCTATCTGTGGGCGGAGGGTTTTCTCGGCAAGGGGCGGCCCGAGATCGTCCATCCGGCCGGACCCGATCTCTGGATCGTCGCAACCCGCCGCTCGATGGACGCGCCGGCACCGGGAGACTGGACGCTGCATATCCTGCGCGATGCCGCAGGGTGCGTCACCGGGGCAACGCTCGGATGCTGGCTGGCGCGGCGGATCAACTATGTCAAATGCCCGTGATCCAATTGTACCCGGCATCCAGAATGTGCTGCGCCAGCCAATAATATCGATCGACCACGCTGCCAGTGGCGCGATCACCAGCGTGCCCACGCCGATGCCGCTCACCGCCAGCCCCGAGGCTGCAGATCGTTCGGGAGGCCTGCAAGTCGACATCCTCGTTCCGGTAGGACCGGTGATGATGAGACCGCCAAGGAAAGGCGGCAGCTTCTATGCTTTCGCTCTCTGGAGCATGCCGAAGAGATCACGTGGCTCGTCAGGATCGGCGATGATGTCCAGTTCCTGATAGAAGCTGGTGGCGCTTACCCGATCACGCACGTAACGCAGGGCCGAAAAGTCTTCGATCGCAAAGCCAACACTGTCGAAAAGTGTGATTTGCCGCGCACCGGAACGTCCCTTTGCCTCGCCGGTCACGACTTTCCAAAGCTCGGTGACGGCGTAGTCCGGGTCCATCTGCTGGATTTCGCCTTCGATGCGGGTCTGCGGCGGATATTCGACGAAGGTGTCGGCACGCAACAGAATGTCGCGATGAAGCTCGGTCTTGCCGGGGCAATCGCCGCCGATCGCATTGATATGCACACCGGCGCCGACCATGTTGTCCGTCAGGATCGTCGCATATTGCTTGTCGGCGGTGCAGGTGGTGATGATCTCGGCGCCTTCGATCGCCGCCTGCGGCGAGGTGCAAGGCGTCACCATCAGGCCGGAACCGGAGAGATTGATCACGGCCTTGGCAATGGCTTGTGGATCGATGTCGTAGAGGCGGACATGCTCGATCCCGAGCACCGCCTTCATGGCGAGCGCCTGGAATTCCGCCTGGGCGCCGTTGCCGATCATGGCCATCGTTCTTGCGCCCTTCGGGGCGAGGTGTCGGGCCGCCATGGCCGAGGTCGCCGCCGTGCGCAGCGCCGTCAGTATGGTCATCTCGGTCAAAAGCACCGGATAGCCCGTCGAGACTTCGGCCAGCAGCCCGAAGGCCGTCACGGTCTGCAGTCCCCGCGCCATGTTTTTCGGGTGGCCGTTCACATATTTGAAGCTGTAGATTTCGCCATCCGAAGTCGGCATCAGTTCAATGACGCCCTCGCGGGAATGGCTGGCCACGCGCGGCGTCTTGTCGAAAGACTCCCAGCGGCGAAAATCCGCTTCGATGACGTCGGTCAGTTCCTTCAGCACGGTTTCGAGACCGATGCGATGCACGAGGCGCATCATATTCTCGACGCTGACGAAGGGAACCAGCGCTTTGGGGGATGGAAGCTGTGCCATTTTATTCTCCGCAATCCTGCATTCGACGTAAAGGTATGTTGCCGCTCCGGCCAGCGCGGCGCAATCGCGCCTGCGTCCGTTTTTTTCCGGCGCGGCCTTTCCTGGGGCCGTTCTCGCATCAGACGCTAGCGGCAAAATTCAATATGTCAATCTTGTTTCATTTTTCATTACATGATAGCAATAATGTATGAAAACAAAAATTCCTGCATCGAGCCGGTAGCACCGACGCAGACGCACAGCATTTATCGGGAGGACGAACATGACGGCAATCGAAGTACAACTCGGCAAGGACCGGCTGCGGCGCGACAGTGCCTATGAGGCGGGCATGACATCGCTGCTCTACGTCGACATGCAGCGCATCTGGTGCGAGCCCAACCTCGATCCGACCCACCCGCAGGACGCCGACAGCTATTATCACCGCCGCCTGCGCGAGACGGTGGTTCCAAACCAGGTCCGCCTTCTCGAAGGGGCACGCAAGGCCGGCTGCAATGTCCTGCACACGATCATCGAAAGCCTGACGCTCGACGGCCGCGACCGGTCGCTCGACCACAAGCTCTCCGACATGCATGTGCCGAAGGGCGCTCCCGAGGGGCGGGTGATCGACGCGCTGGCGCCGATCGACAACGAGATCGTCCTGCCCAAGACCTCTTCCGGCGTCTTCAATTCGACGAATATCGATTACGTACTGCGCAACCTCAACACGCGCTACCTCATCATTGCCGGCGTAGTCACCGACCAATGCGTCGACATGGCGGTGCGCGATGCCGCTGACCGGGGCTATCTTGTCACGGTCGTCGAGGACGCCTGCGCGACCTACAGCCAGGAACGCCACGAAGCCGCCCTTCGCGCCTATGCCGGCTATTGCTGGACCACCGATACCGAGACCGTCGTTAACCGCCTTACGGCCCTCGGCCTGGCCTGATCCGGCCCGACCGCGCGACACGAGCCTTCACAAGGGGAAATCATGAGCGAGAACAGCAACGGCATAGCAGCCTCCGACCTGATGGAGCTTGCCACCTTCGTCACCACCGACATTGCCGGTATCACCCGTGGCCGCAGCTTTGCCGCCTCCGAAATCGAAGACTACCTGCGCAAGGGAGTAGGCTGGGTACCGGCCAACCTGGCGCTGACGCCGTTCGACGTCATCGCCGAGAACCCCTGGGGCTCGGCCGGCGACCTCCGGCTGATAGCCGACCCCGAAAGCAAGGCGCGGATTGCCTGCCTGCCGGGGGAGACCCCGCTGCATTTCTACCATTCGGACATCACCAACCTGAAGGGTGAAGCCTGGGAGGGCTGCGTGCGCAGCTTCCTCAAGGCGACGCTTGCCGAATTCGAGAAGGAAGCCGGCCTGAAAGTCGTCGGCGCGGTCGAGCAGGAATTCCAGCTTCTCGGCGCCGACTGGCCCGCGGCCCCCGCCTTCGGCCTGCGCGCCCAACGCCGCGCCGATCCCTTCGGCCCGCTGCTGATGACCGCACTGAAGGAAGCCGGCGCAGAGCCTGAAATGTTCCTGCCGGAATACGGCAAGGACCAGTTCGAGATCACCTGCCGCCCTGCCCCGGCGCTCGTCGCCGCCGACCGCGGCGCGACGATCCGCGCCGTGACGCGGGAGGTCGCCGCTCTTTTCGGCTGGAATGCCAGCTTCGCACCGAAGACCGATCCGAACGGCGTCGGCAACGGCGTGCACCTGCATGTGAGCTTCACCGACCTGGAGGGCAACCCCGTCACCTTCGATGCGGCGCGTCCGGGGCGGCTTTCCAAGGTCGCCGGTTCCTTCGCCGCCGGTGTTATCAGGCACCTGCCGGCGCTGGCCGCCTTCACTGCGCCCTCGGTGCTCTCCTACATGCGCCTCGTCCCGCATCATTGGAGCGCAGCCTATACCTGCCTCGGCGAGAAGAACCGCGAAGCGACACTGCGCATCTGCCCGACGCTGGACCTGCCCGGCAGCAATCCGGCAAAGCAGTTCAACATGGAGTATCGCGCCGCCGACGCCTGTGCCAGCCCGCACCTGTCGCTGGCGGTCGTCCTCAAGGCCGGCCTGGAGGGCATTCGTGCAGGGCTCGAACAGCCGCCGCTGATCAACGTCGATCCGTCGAATTTTTCGGCGGAGGAACAGCAAAGACTCGGCATACGCCGCCTGCCGGCGAGCCTTCCGGAAGCGCTCGACACGCTCGCAGCCGACGCGGTGGTGACTGGCTGGTTCTCCAAGGACTTCCTCGACTGCTACTTCGCGATGAAACGCAAGGAGATCGAAATCGTCGAGGATCTGTCGCCCGAGCAACTCTGCGCCCGCTACGCCGCCGTTTACTGAGAAGGCCGATCATGACCTCGACAACGGCCACGCGCCTCGAAAACCCGCGGCGGCACAACCCGAACCAGCCGCTCCTCGCCATCGACGAGCCGCCGCCCTATGCGGTGGTCAATCCCGACGGGACGTCGCCCTATCTGCTGCTCTGCGAGCATGCGTCCAACCGCATTCCCCGGCGGCTCGCTGATCTCGGCCTGCCGGAGGCAGAGCGCCAGCGGCATATCGCCTGGGACATCGGCGTCAGTGCGCTTGCCCAGCACCTCTCTCGCACGCTGGACGCGCCGCTGTTCATGGCGAACTATTCGCGGCTCGTCATCGATTGCAACCGGCCGCTCGGCGTCCCCTCGGCAATCCCCGAGACCAGCGAGACGACGGAGATTCCAGGAAATCTCGGCCTCAGCGACACGGAAAAGGCGCAGCGCACCGATACGCTGTTCCGCCCCTTTGCCGATGTCATCGCCCGTCGGCTGGATCAGCTGCAGGAAGAGGGCCGGCGCACGCTCGTGGTCGGCATCCATTCCTTCACGCCGGTCTACTTCGGCCGGCAGCGGCCGTGGCATGCGGGCATCCTCTACGGGCAGGCGACCGCCTTCGGCCAGTCGCTGATCCGCAGCCTGCGCGCCGATCCGGCCCTCACCGTGGGCGACAACGCACCCTACAACATTCATCCGGACGAGGACTATACGGTGCCCGTCCACGCGGACGCCCGCGGACTTCCCGGCGCCTTGATCGAGGTGCGCCACGATCTCATCGACACGCTCGAAGGCGTGGCCGTCTGGGGCGATCGCCTCACCCAATGCCTTGAGTTTGCGCTGGAGGAGTGCCCGTAACAGCCGGGTGCAGCTCGCCTCATCCGGCCTGCCGGCCGCCTTTGCCCGCAAGCGGGGCGAAGGGATATATCGCACCGGTTTCCCAAACCACTGCCGGTTCGTCGGCCACGTCCTCTCTCCCCTTGTGGGGGAGAGAGTTGGCGTGAGGGGCAAGCCCGGTCGCGATCAGTCGTACAGATTATGGTAAGCGTTGCGGAGCAGGTTCTTCTGCACCTTGCCCATAGTGTTGCGCGGCAGTTCGTCGACGATCAGGATCCGCTTCGGCAGTTTGTAGCGCGCAAGCCGTTCGCCCAGGATGGTGAGCATGTCCTTCTCGACGAGTGACGCGCCGGGCTTCGCCACGACCGCAGCCGTGACGCCCTCGCCGAAATCCTTGTGTGGCACGCCGAAGACAGCGCTTTCGAACACCCCGTCGATCTGGTCCAGCTCCGTCTCGATTTCCTTCGGATAGATATTGTAGCCGCCGGAAATCACCAGGTCCTTGCCGCGCCCGACGATATGGACATAACCCCGTCCGTCGATCACCCCGAGATCGCCGGTGATGAAGAAGCCGTCATTGCGGAACTCCGCCTTGGTCTTTTCCGGCATGTTCCAGTAGCCTTGGAAGACGTTCGGGCCCTTGACCTCCAGCATGCCCGTTTCTCCCGCGGGCAGCGGAGCGCCGGTCTCCATATCCGCTACGCGAACCGAGACGCCAGGCAGCGGAAGACCGACCGTGCCGGCGATCCGCTCCCCGTCATAGGGGTTGGACGTGTTCATGTTGGTTTCCGTCATGCCGTAGCGTTCCAGAATGGCGTGGCCGGCCCTTTCCCGGAATGTCCGGTGAGTTTCGCTGAGCAGCGGTGCGGAGCCGGAGATGAAAAGCCGCATATGCGCCGTGCTCTCGCGGTTCACCCGCTCGTCCTCGGAGAGGCGGACATAGAAGGTGGGCACCCCCATCAGCACCGTCGCTTTCGGAAGAAGTGCGACGATGCGGTCGAGATCGAATTTCGGCAAGAGGAACATCGACGCGCCGGAAATGAGCGTGACGTTGCTGGCGACGAAAAGCCCGTGGGTGTGGAAGATCGGCAAGGCGTGGATCAGGCGGTCGGCGGCGGTAAAGCGCCAGGTCTCCTTCAGCGCCTTGGCATTGGAGAGGAGATTGTCATGGCTGAGCATCGCGCCCTTGGAACGCCCCGTCGTACCGGACGTATAGAGGATGGCGGCGAGGTCGTTGGGACCACGATCCACATCGGCGAACATGCTGCCGGCCACCGTCGCGCGCGCCAAAATCGTACCGCCACCCGCATCGTCCAGGGTTTCGAGCACCGCACCGCAACCGCTGACGATGCCGGCCAGCTTTTCCGCATTCTGCGGCGACGCAACGACGAGCGCAGGCTTGGCGTCATTGAAGAAATAATCAAGTTCGGCAACCGTATAGCCGGTGTTCAGCGGCAGGTAGACCGCGCCTGCGCGCAGGCAGGCCAGATAGAGCACAAGCGCCTCGGCGCTCTTCTCCACCTGCACCGCCACGCGGTCGCCGGGTGCGACACCGCTTTCGGCGAGGACATTGGCAAGGCGTGCGGACAAGGTCAGAACGTCTGCGAAGGTCCAGATGCGGCCTTCCTGCGTTTCGATGAAGACGGCATCCGGCGCAGAAATGGCATTGCGGAAGGCGTCGAACAGATGATTAGGCATGGGTTTTTTCCCGGGGTTTTGCAGGTTTCTTAAAACTTTGCGCCGAGAGCCATTTGCGGACATCGGATGAGGCGACGACCTCGCCGCGCTCGGCATAGGCTTCGTGATTGCGCTCGATGTCATCGAGCTTGTAGAGGTAGTTGACCATCAGGCAGTGCGACTCTCGCAGCGCCCTGGCGGACACATTGCCAAGGAAATCAAGGCGTTCAAGCCGGGCGCCATTGCCCAGGTGAAACCGCGCCACCGGATCGACAGGGCGCCCGTCGGTGGTGCGGGCGTTGAGGAAATACTGCGCCGCCGCGCGCAGGAGCAGCGGCTGCACTTCCAAGACCAGCGCTTCATCCTGAGACCAACCATCACCGTCGAGGACGGCCTTCAGCCGGTCAAACTCCAAGACCTCGGTTTCGTCCGTCGCCGCCTTGAGCCAGCGGGCAAAGCCCGGCACCGGCGAAAGCGTCACAAAGTTTTTAAGCCCCGGCTGTTCGCGGCGCAGGTCCTCGACGACCTGCTTGATGAGGAAATTGCCGAATGAAATGCCGCGCAGCCCCTGCTGGCAATTGGAAATGGAATAGAACACCGCCGTGTCGGCGTCACCCGGCGCGATGGGTGCGCGCGCGTCATCGAGCAGGGTGCCGATCCTGTCCGGGATGGACCGCGTCAGCGCCACCTCGACAAAAATCAGCGGCTCATCGGCCAGTTGCGGATGGAAGAAGGCGAAACAGCGCCGGTCCGGGGGCGCCAGACGGCTGCGCAATTCATTCCAGTCGCCGATGGCATGCACCGCTTCGTAGTGGATGATCTTCTCCAGAATATGCGCGGGCGTCATCCAGTCGATCGAGCGCAATTGCAGAAAACCCCGGTTGAACCACGAGGCGAACAGATGGGCGAAATCGGCATCGACGGCGGCAAGCTCCGGCATGGACGGCAGCAGATGCAGAAGCACCTCCCGCATCCGCACGAGGCTGGCCGTGCCCTGCGGCGCAGCGTTAAGCCTGCGGATCAACTCCTGCCGCCGCGGTTCGGCGGCATCGTGCAGTGCGGACAGAGTGTCCGCATTCGGGTTTTCACTATAATTTTTAATGGCTTGCCCGAGATGCGCCGCGCCAGCGCCAAAACGTTCCAGAAGTGCGCACATGAATTCGCGCTGCTCCTGATCGTTAAGCCGCGCCCAGCCTGACAGGATATCCTGCGCGAGCGCCAGGCCGGATGCCTCGCCCTTGCTGGAAAGAAGCTCCTCGCAGCGCAGGACAAGCGTTTCGGCCCCAGCGTCTTTCTGCGCTGGCGGCGACGGGGCGATTAGCCGCCTGCCCCGCTCGGCAATGGCGTCGATCATGTCGCGGAAGGAAGACATGGTGTTCATGAACCGGCTCCGTCTGGGGAATGGGAGAAGCCTTCCGGCTCGAAAAACCATCGGACCCGCCGAGCGCGCCGTGTCTCCCAAGGTGAAACTATGTTATCTTTCTTGTGTGCAAAGTCAACATTCTTGTATACAAGAAATCGAACCCGCGATTTGGAAAGTGCCGGATGTCCGAAAATATCGTTCAGAAACTGCGCGATCAGATCGAAAATGGAATTTT
This sequence comes from Pararhizobium sp. YC-54, assembly GCF_025847205.1. Taxonomy (GTDB): domain Bacteria; phylum Pseudomonadota; class Alphaproteobacteria; order Rhizobiales; family Rhizobiaceae; genus Pararhizobium. The sequence continues at coordinate 202,189 of NZ_JAOYTH010000012.1, forward strand.
CAGCGGCACGCTCCCGGCCGGAAAACGGCTGGACGAAACGCAGCTTGCCAGCCAGTTCGGCGTTTCGCGCACGCCGGTTCGCGAAGCTCTGATGCAGCTCAGCGCCATCGGCCTGATCGAGATCCGCCCGCGCCGCGGCGCGATCGTCGCCGAACCCGCGCCGCACCGGGTCTATGAAATGTTCGAGGTGATGGCGGAACTCGAAGCGATGGCGGGTGCGCATGCCTCGCGCCGCCATACGCAGGCCGACCGCACAGCACTTCTGGCGGCGCATGAGGACTGCGCCCGTTCGGCACAAACTGCGGACGCGGACGCCTATTATTACGCCAACGAGTCGTTTCACGCCGCCATTTACGACGCGAGCCACAACGGTTTTCTGCAGGAACAATGCCTGGCGTTGCATCGCCGCCTGCGCCCCTATCGCCGTCTGCAGTTACGGGTGCGCAACCGCATGGAAAACTCCCTTGCGGAACACGATCGCATCGTGAAGGCCATCCTGGATGGAAGCGCCGACGAGGCAGCGGCAGCGTTGCGGGCCCACATCGCTGTTCAGGGCGACCGGTTCTCGGACCTGATTGCCCAGATCGCCGCCGGGCGTTCCGGGGTGCCGGCATGAATGTAATAAAATCCTCTAATTTCATTTTTTAAGACAATTATGAAATTTAATTGACAAAGATTTTTTTGCACCCATACTGCCCTCAATCGCGCTGGGGCCGAACGGGTGCAAAAGAACAGCCCTTCCCCTGACCATCGGCACCGAGCAAGCCGCATGGCCATTTCCGCGAGGAGGGAACGATGCAGAAGAGAATTGAGGACGCCGTGGCCGATGTCTGGTCGCGGCTGGATGCCCGGTCCGACCGGGTGGTGGGGCTGGCCAGCGATCTGGTGCGCATTCCCTCCGTCAATCCGAAATTTCAGGACGAGCCCGAGGAAGGCCGCGAGCGGCAGGTCCAGGCGTTGATCGCCGGGGAACTGTCGGGCTGCGACCTGAGCATTCAAACGTTCGACGCCCTTCCCGGCCGCCCCAACCTGCTGGCCGAAAGCGAAGCCGTAGGAACCGGCGAGCGCGATCTCATCCTGTGCGGCCATATCGACGTGGTGCCGGTCGGGGACCGGCGCGAATGGAGCTACGATCCGTTCTGCGGCGACGTGCGCGACGGCAAGGTGCTCGGCCGCGGCACGATGGACATGAAGGCGGGCATGGCCTGCTGCGTGGAAGCCTTGCGCGTCATCCGCGAGGCCGGCATCACGCTTCATGGCAAGGTTGCGCTCCATTCCGTCGTCGACGAGGAAGCAGGCGGCTTCGGTGCGAAGGCCATGGTGCGGGCCGGCCATCTCGCTCCCGCCGCCATCATCGCGGAACCCGGCGGCGACGAGATCTTCATCAGCCAGGGCGGGCTCGAATGGCTGCGCATCACCATCCGCGGGCGCCAGGGCCATTCGGCCTACCGCTTCACCGGCATGTATCCGCAGCCGCACCAGGAAAACCGCAAGGCGCCGCCGATCAGCGCTGCCGATCAAGCCACCCGTTTCCTGTCGGCATTGCGCGACTACGAAGCCGCCAATGCGCGGGTGAAAAGCCATCCGATGATGCCGCCCGGCATCAATCATTTCGGCGTCGGTTCGGTGCGCATCGGCGCGGGTCTCGGCGCCGACGGCCTGCCGATGATCATGACCAACCCCGGCATCGTGCCGGATGTCGCGGTGATCGACATCGACCACAAGTTCATGCCGCATGAAACCAGCGCCGACATCCGCGCCGACTTCGAACAATTCGTCGGCCATTTCTGCGCGACCGATCCATGGCTGCGCGAAAATCCGATCAAGGTGGAATGGGATCTTTACGACCTGCATTTCCCGCCCATGAACACGTCGGCGGATCACCCGCTGGTGAAGATTGTTACGGACCGGCGCCAAAACCTCGGCAAGCCGACGGCACTGCGCGGCTCCATCGGCGTGACCGACGGCGCGCACTATGCGGTCGCCGGCGTGCAGCCGATCCGCTACGGCCCGTTCGGCGCCAACCAGCATGCGGCCGACGAGTGGGCCGATGTGGCTTCCATCAAGATCACGACGAAAGTCTTTGCGGCGGCCATCCTCGACTGGTGCGGCGTCGCCTGAGCGGCCGGACCCGGTATTTGTAATTCTCGACCATCGCCATCGCGCGCCCGATCGCGCCAACAGAGGAATCGCATCATGAAGACACTGTTCTCTGCATCCCAGAAGCCGGCCGCGCGTCCACGCCTCGCCGCCCTGTTCACCTCCGCCGCCATCGCGGCCATGGTCGCAGCGGCTGGGCCGGCCGCCGCCGAAACGCTCAACTGGGCGCGCGGCTCGGACGTCCAGACGCTCGATCCGCATGCGTATAACGAAGGCATCACGCATGCCTTCAACCATCAGATCTACGAGCCGCTTGTGGCGCGTTCCGACGATGGAAAACTGGTCGGCGTGCTAGCGACCGAATGGAAGATGCTACCCGATCAGCCGGACACCTGGGAATTCAAGCTGCGTCCGGGCGTGACCTTCCACGATGGCGCGCCGCTCACCCCCGACGACGTGGTCTTTTCGATAGGGCGTGCCATGGCGGCGACGTCGAATGTCCGCTCGCTGCTGACGGCAGTGGACAGCGTCACGGCCAAGGACGAGCACACTGTCCAGATCAAGACCAAGGGGTCGAGCCCGCTGCTGGTCAACAACCTCGTCAACATCTTCATGATGAACCGGGCCTGGGCCGAGAAAAACCAGTCCACGGCGCCGCAAGATTTCAAGGCGGGCAAGGAGAACTTCGCCGCGCGCAACGAAAACGGTACGGGCGCCTACAGCCTCGTCAGCCGCGAGGCCGACCGGCGCACCGAGCTTGCCGCCTATGACAAGTATTGGGGCATCGGCCAGTTCCCGCTCGATATCGACCGCATCGTCTACACGCCGATCCAGTCCGCCGCCACGCGCGTTTCGGCGCTCATCAGCGGCGAGATCAATTTCCTGCAGGACGTTCCCCCGCAGGATATCGCCCGGCTGGAGCAAAATCCCGAGCTGCGCGTGGTGCGCGGGCCGGAAAACCGCACCATCTTCTTCGGCCTCAACATGGGGGCCGACAAGCTCACCTATGGCGAGGCCAAGGGCAATCCCTTCGCCGACAAGCGCGTGCGCCACGCCATGAACATGGCGATCGACCGCGCGGTGATCGGCAAGGCGATCATGCGCGGCGAATCCATCCCGCTCGGCACGATCGCTCCCCCTTTCATCGAGGGCTATACGGAAGAGATGGGCAAGCTGCCCGTCGTCGATATCGAAAAGGCCAAACAGCTGATGGCCGAGGCCGGTTATGGCGACGGTTTTTCGGTCACGCTCAACTGCACCAATGACAGTTTCGTCAACGACGAGCGCATCTGCCAGGCCATCGTCGGCATGATGGCCAAGATCGGCATCACGGTGCATCTCGACGTCCAGCCGGCCGGCGTAGTCTTCCCGATGGTCGCCAACGGCAAGACCGATTTCTACCTGATGGGCTGGGGCGCATCGACCTTCGATTCCCAGTACATCTTCGACAATCTGGTCCATTCGCGCGGTGAGGGACGCGGCGCCTGGAGCGCGGCGAACTTCAACAATGCTGAGATCGACGCCAAGATCGACACGCTGGGTTCCGAAGCCGATCTTACAAAGCGCAACGCCACCATCGCCGACATCTGGAAAGTCGTTCAGGACGAAAGCTTCTATCTGCCGATCCACGCCCAGATGCTGGCGCGCGCGGCCAAGAAGAACATCCAGATCACGCCGAACCTCTCCAACAGCATCTTCGTCAAGACGATAGCGGTGGAAAAATGATCGCTTTTCTCGCGCGCAGGCTGGCCTCGGCCGTGCCGGTCATGCTCATCACGGCCTTTCTGTCGTTTGCCGCGTTCCGCTTCATCGGCGATCCGCTGCAGAACATGCTGGGGCAGGATGCGACCGCCGAGGACCGGGCCCGGCTTGCTGCCGAGATGGGCTTCGACCAACCCTTCTACATCCAGTTCTGGCGCTTTATCGGGTCGATCCTGCACGGCGATTTCGGCGTTTCCACCCGCATGGGACGCCCCGTGCTGGACCTGATCATCGAGCGGCTGCCTGCCACGCTGGAACTGGCGGTCCTCTCCTTCATCATCGCCATGGCGGCGGGCATCGCGCTCGGCGTCATGACGGCGCTGCGCCCGCGCTCCGTCTTTTCGCGCGTCAGCATGACCGGCTCGCTGGTGGCCGTATCCCTGCCGAATTTCCTGATCAGCATCGGGCTGATCTATGTCTTCTCGGTTACGCTCGGCTGGCTGCCCGCCTTCGGGCGCGGCGAGACGGTGCAGGTCGGATGGTGGAGCACCGGGCTTCTGACGAAAAGCGGCTGGCAGGCGCTGATCCTGCCCGCCATCTCGCTCGCCACCTTCCAACTCACCCTCATCCTGCGCCTGGTGCGCACGGAAATGCTGGAAGTGATGCATTCCGACTATATCCGATTCGCCCGCGCCCGCGGCCTGTCCTCGCGGCTCATCTACTTCTCCTATGCGCTGAAGAACACCATGGTTCCGGTCGTCACCGTCGCGGGCCTCCAGCTCGGCTCCATCATCGCCTTTGCCGTCGTCACCGAAACGGTCTTCCAGTGGCCGGGCGTTGGGCTGCTTTTCATCAATTCGGTCAATTTCTCCGATGTGCCGATCATGGCGACCTACCTTCTCCTCACCTCGCTCATCTTCGTGACGATCAACATGGTGGTCGACTGCATCTACTTCCTCATCGACCCACGCCTGCGGGCGACCGGAGGCATCCAATGAGCGCCCTCACCCGCAAGCTTTCCGGCTTCTTCCAATCGGATATCGGCCATGCCTATCTGCGTTCGCCCGGCGCGCTGATGGCGACCGCGGTGCTCGCCGCCATCCTCATCGCCGCCATCGCCGCGCCGCTTCTCGCCCCGCAGGATATTCTCGATCCCGCCCAGCTAGACCTCATGGCGGCCAACACGCCGCCGTGGAGCGTCAATGAGTTTACCGGCCAGTTCTACGCGCTGGGAACCGACGATCAGGGCCGCGACATCCTCTCCGCCACGCTGTATGGCACGCGGGTTTCCCTGCTGGTCGGCCTTGCCGCCGTGATGCTCTCGATGAGTATCGGCGTCACGCTAGGGCTGGTTTCCGGCTATTTCGGCGGGCGCGTCGATGCCTTCATCATGCGCATCGCGGACGTACAATTGTCGATCCCGGCCATCCTGATCGCGCTCCTGATCTTCGGCCTGACGCGGACCCTGCTGCCGCCCGGCGCGCGCGACACCATGGCCGTCTACGTGCTCATCCTCGCCATCGGCTTTTCCGGCTGGGTTTCCTATGCGCGCACCGTGCGCGGCGCAGTCATGGTGGAAAAGCAGCGCGAATACGTGCAGGCTGCCCTGATGATGGGCCTGCCCACCCGCATCGTCCTCACCCGACATATCCTGCCGAACGTGCGCCGCCCCATATTGGTGATCGCCACCATCTCGCTGGCGCTCGCCATCATCACCGAGGCGACGCTGTCCTATCTCGGCGCCGGCCTGCCCGCCACCCAGCCGTCGCTCGGCACGCTCATCCGCAGCGGACAGGATTTCCTCTTCGCCGGCGAATGGTGGATCCTGCTTTTCCCCGCCATGACCCTGCTTTCTCTTGCACTGGCGATCAACGTGCTCGGCGACTGGCTGCGCGACGCGCTCAACCCGAGAGGGGTCTGACCATGGCATCCAGCCATCCTCCCGTCCTGTCAATCCGCGGCCTCTGCGTGGATTTCCCCGGCCGCCACGGCACCTTCCAGGCCGTGCGCAATGTCGGCTTCGACGTCAAGCCGGGTGAAATCCTCGGCATTGTCGGCGAATCCGGCGCCGGAAAATCCACCGTCGGCGCGGCGATCACCGGCCTTTTGCAGCCGCCGGGCCATATCAGCGCGGGCGAAATCCGCCTATCCGGCGATGTCATCGACGCGCGCAACCTCAAGGCCATGCAGGCGCTGCGCGGCAAGCGCATCTCGACCATCTTCCAGGACCCGCTGACCAGCCTCAATCCGCTGTTCACCATCGAGCGGCAATTGGTCGATACGATCCGCACGCACCGGCCGATGTCGCGCGCGGCAGCCCGCATTGAGGCGGTGCGGCAACTGGAAACCGTCGGCATTCCCGAACCGGAGCGCCGGGTGAAGAATTGGCCGCACGAGTTTTCCGGCGGCATGCGCCAGCGCGCGGTGATCGCGCTTGCGCTCTGTTCGGAGCCCGAACTCATCATCGCCGACGAACCGACCACGGCGCTGGATGTTTCTGTTCAGGCGCAGATACTGGACCTTATCCGCACGCTGGCGCAACAGCGCCAAGTGGCCGTCATACTCATCACCCATGACATGGGCGCCATCGCGCAGGTTACCGATCGCGTCGCCGTCATGCGATCAGGCGAAATCGTCGAACTCGGCGATACGCAAACCGTTCTCAACCAACCGCAGCATGACTATAGCCGCGCGCTGATCTCAGTGGTTCCGCGTGCCGATGTGAAACTTGACCGCTTCCCTGTCGCGGGTGCGCCGAAAAACATCGACGTCGCCATGCAATGGCTGCTCGAGGGAGAAAACAATCGCTCCTCGACCTCCGGCAAGACATTGGTGGAGTTGCGGCATGTCGAGCAGGTCTATGGCGGGAAGTCGTTTTTCTTCCGTAGCGCATCGGACGGCTTCAAGGCCCTACACGACATCAATCTCGATGTGCGCAACGGCGAGGTCATGGGGCTTGTCGGCGAATCCGGTTCGGGCAAATCCACCATGGCGCGTATCTTCGCCGGCCTGACGCGGCCGAGCCAGGGGCAGATGCTGTTCGCTGGCCAGGACGTTTTCGCCGCGCCCTTCGCCGCGCGGCAGCAAATCCGCCGAGACACGCAGATGGTGTTCCAGGATCCCTATTCCTCGCTCAACTCGCAGATGCGTGTCGGCGACATCATCGCCGAACCCATGGTTCATTATGGGCTCGTTGCCGATCGCAGGCAGGCCGAACCTGTCATGCTGGAACTCCTGAACGCCGTCGGCCTCGACGCGACGGCTGCCCGGCGCTACCCGCACGCCTTTTCCGGCGGGCAACGCCAGCGCATTTCCATCGCCCGCGCTCTGGCGAGCCGCCCGCGCTTCCTGATATGCGATGAGCCGACCTCGGCGCTCGACGTCTCCATCCAGGCGCAGATCCTCAATCTGCTCAAGGATTTGCAGGCCAAACTCTCGCTGACGATCCTGTTCATCAGCCACGACCTGCCCGTCGTGCGCCAGATCTGCGACCGGATCACAGTGCTGCAAAGGGGCCGGATTTGCGAGGTCAGCCCCACGGACAGCCTGTTCGATGCACCACAACACACATACACAGCCAATCTGCTGGCGATGATACCGGATATGCATGCGCATCGCGCGAGCGCCTGATGGCACAAAGACCGGCGAAGACGAAAACGCATGCCTTTCTTTTCTTTCTATAAAGCATGGTATGCAATTTGTAATATAACGCAAACATTTCGCATGCCGGCTTTTGGCAGGGAGAGTCGCTTTGAGCATCAGAGACAAGTTGACCGATGGCTCCGTTGCCTTCACACGATCGGAACTCAAGATCGTGCGCCAGCTCTTGTCGAATTACCCGGCATCCGGCCTCAATACGGTCGCCCATCTTGCCCTGGCTGCGGGCGTCAGCGATCCGACCGTCGTGCGCCTGGTCAACAAGCTCGGCTTCAACGGTTACCCGGACTTCCAGACCGCCCTGCTGGCGGAGGTTCAGGAGCGTATGAGTTCGCCGCTTTCCATGATGGATGCACGCAAACCCACGCCGGGGCAGAACAATTTCTACCAGCACTTTCTGGATGCGAGCATTCATGCGCTGGAAACGGCCAAAGCCTCCCTGCCCGCACACGATTTCGAAGCGGCCGTCGATGCCGCCGCCGATATTGGCATGCGCATCCATTGCCTGGGCGGCCGGTTCAGCGGCATGCTGGCCGGTATGTTGTGGGCGCACATGAAACAATTGCGGCCCGATACGCACTGGATCAACGGCGCCGAGGCCGACGAGGTCGACCGTCTCGTTGATTTCGGCAAGAAGGATACGTTGTTCGTGTATGATTACCGACGTTATCAGACGGGCACTATCCGGTTTGCCCGCCATGCTGCCGATCAGGGCGCAAAGATCGTTCTCTTCACGGATCGCTGGCTTTCACCCATTACCCAGTTTTCGACCGTCACGCTGACCGTGCCGGTAGACACGTTATCGCCTTATGACACTATGGTGCCTGCTCTGGCCCAGACGGAAGCGCTGATCGCCGCCCTCACGACCCGTTTTGCCACCACCTCGCGCAAACGCATCGAGCGGCTGGAAGAATTGCGGCGCACCTACGCCATTACCGAAGACGCATTCAACCGGATGGTATGAGCGTGCCGTCAACCGCCGATCCGGCGAGCACGAAATGATGCCCTCACACCCTTCCAACAGAAAATCGCCATTGTCACCGGCGCATCGCAAGGGATCGGCGCAGCCCTGGTGCGCGCCTATCGCGACCGGAACTACCGCGTCATCGCCACGTCCCGATCCGTCGAGGCCGAGGAAAAGACCGCCATTATCAAGGGGGTCAGTCAGGTGCTGCTCGACGTCCTGAACAAACCGCTTGAATCGACCTATGTGGTGATCGAGGAGGTCGACCTCGACAATTGGGGCTGTGGCGGTCTTCCGACAGCGCAATACCGCAAGCTGCGTGCCGCGCGCTAAGTCCTGACGCAACGGGCCTGCCATCGCCCATGCCCTCCGCCTGTCTGTCCAGACGGAGGGCATTTGCACGATGCGTGCGGTTTCGCCTGCGCCTCTTGACCGGGTTTTTCTGCATCGAACGCGTCGACGTGCGCTTGTGCAGGTCAATGTGGTATGTTTGCTCGCTGAGCGAAGGGCATGGGGTAAATGTTTCCTAAAGGGGCATTGACTGGATAGTTCGGAGCAATTTGATGCAACGGTTCGATGCGATTTTCATCGGCGCTGGCCAGGCCGGCCCCTCCCTCGCAGCACGAATGGCCGAACGCGGCATGAAGGTTGCGCTTATTGAACGAAAATTCCTCGGCGGAACTTGCGTCAATGCCGGTTGCATGCCCACCAAGACGCTGGTTGCCAGCGCCCGCGCGGCCTATGTCAGCCGGCGCGGCGCGGCGTTGGGCGTAAAGATCACAGGCGAAGTCGCAGTCGACATGCAAGTCGTTCGACGCCGCGCCCACCAGATCACCATGGACGCACGCAATGGACTGGCGGACTGGCTCGACAATATGGATGGCGTCGCCATCATCTATGGTCACGCTCGGTTCGCGGCGGCCGACAGGGTCGGCGTCAACGGCGAGACCCTCACCGCCCCGCGGATATTCCTCAACCTCGGGGCTCGCCCGGTCATTCCCGAGTTGCCGGGAATCAGCGACATCGGTTATCTGACCAGCACGTCGATCCTTGACCTCGACACCCTGCCCCGCCACCTCGCGGTCATCGGCGGAAGCTATATCGGCCTGGAGTTCGCGCAGATGTACCGGCGGTTCGGCTCGGAAGTCACCGTGATCGAGCGCGGAGCCCACATCGCTTCGCGCGAGGACGAGGACATTTCCGAAGCCATTCGGGAAATCCTTGAGGCGGAGGGAATTGACGTCCGCACGGGAGCGGAACGCATCGCCTTTGCTCGCTATGGTGACGGGATACGGATATCCTTGGGTGGCATCGACATCAATGCCAGTCACGTTCTTGTGGCGACCGGGCGCAAGCCGAATACGGACGATCTCGGTCTCGACGTCGCCGGTGTCGCGGTGGATTCCCGTGGTTACATCGTCGTCGACGACAAGCTGGCGACCAGCGTTCCGGGCGTCTGGGCGCTCGGCGACTGCAACGGGCGCGGAGCCTTTACCCACACCTCCTACAATGATTTCGAGATCGTTGCCGCCAACCTCCTCGATGGCGAAGACCGTAAAGTGTCCAGCCGGATTCAGGCATATGCCCTCTACATCGACCCCCCGCTTGGCCGGGTTGGAATGACCGAAAGGGAGGCAGCCTCCTCAGGCCGCAAGATCCTTGTCTCCAAGCGTCCCATGGCCCGGGTCGGACGGGCGAAGGAACGCCACGAGACGAAGGGCTTCATGAAGGTGATAGCCGACGCCGACACCAGGGAAATCCTCGGAGCAGCGATACTCGGCATAGAGGGCGACGAAGCGATCCATGGCATCATCGATGCTATGAGCGCCGGGACGCGCTACACCGATCTCCAGTGGTCGGTTCCGATCCATCCGACGGTGTCGGAGCTGATCCCGACACTTCTGAGGGGCTTGGGCTAAATTGGCAGGCTCCCGCCGGGGTGACGATTCGCCCCGGTGGCAATGCGATGGACGGTTCTGTTGCAAAATCGGATATCGCCCCACCCTGGTGTCTAAAGCCTCGGCACCTCCTCTCGCGCGAGATGGGTGACGCACCTCCTTTATCGGCGATAGTTCATTCGATCGCTGATATAAACGCCGGGATTTGTTGTTCGAAGAACTTCGAGAACGAGGTGATACGCGGCGGCAGCGCCTGGTACGGGGGGTAGTACAGGGTCAGCCATAAATCCGGCGGCGACCAGTCCCGCAGGACGTGAACAAGCCGTCCGGTACGCAGATACTCGGCCACATGGAACTTGGGCAACATGGCGACCCCGCCCCCATCGGCAGCCATGCTCGCCAGTACCTCCCCGCTATTGGCGCTGAATGCGCGGCCTGCAGAAATCGTGGCGCTGCCACTGCCGTCCGATAGCGTCCAGCTCTCCCGTTTGCTGTCACCGCTATAGGCCAGGCAATCGTCGGGAATGAGTTCGTTCGGGTGTTTCATGTCGGAAAACCGGCTACCCGGCGCAGCGACAAGGATACGGCGAACGATGCTGATCTTGCGCCAGATCGTGAACTTGTCCGAGGGTGCCGCAGAAATGCGGATCGCCAGATCATAATTATCGTCAATAATGTTCACGAGCCCATCCGCGAGCGAAATCTCGAAGCTGATCTTCGGGTAGCGTTCCTTGAATGCGGACAGGATGGGCGGCAGGATCTGCTGGCCGAACCAGGTCGGTGCGCTGATCCGCAGGCGGCCATGGTCCGCCTTATGGGTATTCATCACATCCTTGCGCGCGTTGTCGAGCCCCTGCATCGCCGGCTGTATCTGGGCGGCGAAGATCGCGCCATCGGTCGTCAGCGACACCTGGCGCGTGGTCCGCACGAAGAGTTGTACGCCAAGGTCTTCTTCCAGGGCCGCGATCGCCCGGGTGACGGCTGCGGGGGTCATGTCCAGCTCGCGCGCGACCTGCGCGAAGTTCCGCTTCTCTGCGGCCAACAGAAAGGTTCGAAGCAGCTTGTAGTCGTTCATTGATTATTTCACCCAACGCAATTTACTAACAATTATTATTGCAATTCCGACTGCTGATCAACAGGCGTAAGTTTTCAATCACACCAGACAAATGAACGCAGCCGCGGAAGGGCGAGCATCATGATCAAGGATATCAAGGGACTGCATCACATCACGTCGATGGCATCGGATGCCCGCCAGAACAACGCGTTCTTCACGGACACGCTTGGCCTGCGCCGCGTCAAGAAGACCGTGAATTTCGACGATCCGAACGTCTACCACCTCTACTACGGCGACGAGGCCGGCACCCCCGGCTCCGTCATGACCTACTTCCCCTTTCCCGACGTGATGCGCGGCCGCCCCGGCGTCGGCGAAGTCAGCGAAACGCAGTTCGCAGTGCCCAGGGGCTCACTCTCCTTCTGGCAGGATCGCCTGTCGGCAAAGGGAGCCGGCAACCTGCATGCCGACACTGCCTTCGGTGCCGATCGCCTGCTGTTCAAGGGGCCGGACGGCGAAGGGTTTGCCCTTGTCGAAGCCGAAGACGATGGCCGCAAGGCCTGGATCGGTTCCGGCATCGCCGAAAGCGTCGGTATCCGCGGCTTTACCGGCGCCAAGTTCCGCCTGCATGACACCGCTGCCACATCCGAACTGCTCGGGTTCATGGGCTACCAGCGTGTCGAGACGGATGGCGATGTCACCCGCTTCGTCATCCCCGGCGGCAATGGTGCCGACACGATCGACCTCGAGGTTCTTCCGAAAACGCCTTTCGCAAGGCAGGGCGCAGGATCGGTGCACCACATCGCTTTCGCCGTCGAGAACCGCGCAAAGCAGCTCGAAGTCCGCAAGGCCCTGATGGATACGGGATACCAGGTGACACCTGTCATCGACCGTGATTACTTCTGGGCTATCTACTTCCGGACACCCGGCGGCGTCCTGTTCGAAATCGCCACGAACGAACCCGGTTTCGACCGCGACGAAGACACGGCACACCTTGGCGAGGTTTTGAAACTGCCGGCACGGTACGAGCCTTATCGTGACCAGATCGAGGCCGGGCTGACACCACTCGCCGCCTGACGTCGCTTTCCAACAATACGGCGGCATAACTTTCAAGACGTGCCGCCTTCCCTGCCCCATTACCTACCTGCAACCCAATCAAAGGAAGACACGAGATGTCCAGCAAGCTTCAGGTCCTCACCCCGCAGAACAGCCAAATCATCTTCATCGACCAGCAGCCGCAGATGGCCTTCGGCGTTCAGTCGATCGACCGCCAGGTCTTGAAGAACAACGTCGTCGGTCTTGCCAAGGCAGCCAGGATCTTCAATATCCCCACCACCATCACCACCGTCGAGACCGACAGCTTCTCGGGCAACACCTTCCCGGAACTGCTCGCCGTCGTCCCGGACAATGATATCCTTGAGCGCACGTCGATGAATTCCTGGGACGACCAGAACGTCCGCGACGCGCTTGCCGAGCACGCCGCAGACGGCCGCAAGAAGGTCGTCGTCGCTGGCCTGTGGACGGAGGTTTGCAACACGACCTTCGCGCTCTCCTGCATGAACGACACGGACTATGAAATCTACATGGTTGCGGATGCTTCCGGCGGCACGTCCGTCGATGCGCACAAATATGCGATGGACCGCATGGTGCAGGCGGGTGTCGTTCCCGTCACCTGGCAGCAGGTCCTTTTGGAATGGCAGCGCGACTGGGCCCGCAAAGAGACCTACGACGCGGTCACCTCGCTGGTGAAGGAGCATTCCGGCGCCTACGGCATGGGTATCGACTATGCCGTCACCCACGTCCACGGCGGCGCCGAGCGGGTCAAGCATGGCAAGCGGATCGGCCCGAACCCCGCGAAGTAAAACTGTCATCACTCCGGCAGGCCGCCATCTGCCGGAGTGTTTTTTTTCACCACGCGAGGTCCCCCATGAAACTCTATCTTCTGTCGCTCGGTGCCGGCCTGCTGGTGGGCGTGATCTATAGCCTGCTCAATGTCCGTTCGCCCGCCCCGCCCGTTGTCGCTCTCATCGGTCTGCTTGGGATCCTCGTCGGCGAGCAACTGGTGCCTTTGGCAAAAAGCATCTGGGCTCGTGAGCCTGCCGCCGTCTCCTGGCTTCACCAGGTAAAGCCGCACATGTTCGGGCACCTCCCGAAAGGCGGGACAAACGTGGTGGCGGTGAGCCCACTCCGTGAATATCCGACATCGGGGAAAAGCTGATGACGACGCGCCGCACATTCCTGGGCGCAGCATCGAGCCTCGCCTTTTCGAATCTGTTTTCATCGGCCAATGCCGCCGATCCCGTCAAGACCGGAGCCGCTTCCATGCACGCAGACATCGTCCTTTACAACGGATTGGTTACGACGCTTGATCGCGCAAATCCGAACGCCACTGCGATCGCCGTCAAGGACGGTCTCTTCATGGACGTGGGCACAGACAGCGAAGTCATGGCACTCGCTGGCCCTGACACGAAGATCGTCGATCTCAAGGGCAAGCGCGTCCTGCCTGGCTTGATCGACAACCACACCCACGTCGTGCGCGGTGGCCTCAACTTCAACATGGAGCTCCGCTGGGACGGCGTCCGCTCGCTCGCCGATGCGATGGAGATGCTGAGGCGCCAGGTCGCGATCACGCCTGCCCCACAATGGGTGCGTGTCGTCGGCGGATTCACCGAACACCAGTTCGCCGAGAAGCGCCTGCCGACGATCGACGAGATCAATGCGGTCGCACCCGATACGCCCGTCTTCCTGTTGCACCTCTACGACCGCGCGCTGCTCAACGGTGCTGCTCTTCGCGCCGTCGGCTATACCAAGGACACCCCGAACCCGCACGGCGGCGAGATCATCCGCGATGCCAACGGCAATCCGACGGGGTTGCTGCTCGCCAAGCCGAACGCCGGCATTCTTTATTCGACTCTCGCCAAGGGGCCGAAACTTCCTTTCGAATACCAGGTGAACTCCACCCGCCACTTCATGCGCGAACTCAACCGGCTGGGCATAACCGGGGTTATCGACGCGGGTGGCGGCTTCCAGAACTATCCGGATGATTACGCCGTTATCCAGAAGCTCTCGGACGAAAATCAGCTCACGGTACGCCTGGCCTACAACCTGTTCACGCAGAAGCCGAAGGAAGAGAAGCAGGACTTCCTCAACTGGACGCAGTCGGTCAAATACAAGCAGGGCAACGACTACTTCCGCCACAACGGCGCTGGCGAAATGCTCGTGTTTTCCGCCGCGGACTTCGAAGACTTCCGTCAACCGCGGCCCGAGATGGCTCCGGAGATGGAAGGCGAACTTGAAGAGGTGGTTCGCGTGCTTGCCGAAAACCGCTGGCCCTGGCGCATGCATGCCACCTACGACGAGACCATCTCTCGTTCCCTCGACGTCTTCGAGAAGGTCAACAAGGATATCCCGCTCGAGGGTCTGAACTGGTTCTTCGACCACGCCGAGACAATTTCGGACCGTTCGATCGACCGGATCGCAGCGCTCGGCGGTGGCATCGCGACCCAGCATCGCATGGCTTATCAGGGCGAATATTTTGTCGAGCGTTATGGTCATGGCGTTGCCGAGGCGACGCCGCCGATCAAGCGCATGCTCGAGAAGGGTGTCAACGTCTCTGCCGGCACAGATGCGACCCGTGTTGCCTCCTACAATCCATGGGTTTCCCTTGCCTGGATGGTCACTGGCAAGACGGCCGGCGGCATGCAGCTCTACCCGCGTGCCAACTGCCTCGACCGCGAGACGGCGCTGCGCATGTGGACCGAAAAGGTCACCTGGTTCTCCAACGAGGAAGGCAAGAAAGGCCGGATCGAAAAAAGCCAGTTCGCCGACCTCGTCGTGCCGGACAAGGACTTCTTCACATGTGCGGAAGACGAGATTTCCTTCCTGACGTCGGACCTTACCATGGTCGGCGGCAAGATCGTCTACGGTGCGGGCGACTTCAGGTCGTTCGACGAGAACGACGTCCCTCCCGCCATGCCGGATTGGTCCCCCGTGCGCGCATTCGGCGGCTATGCGGCCTGGGGCGAGCCGCAGGGCGCAGGCAAGAACTCATTGCGCCGAACCGCGATCTCGAGCTGCGGCTGCGCGAATTCCTGCACTGTTCACGGCCACGACCACGCCGGAGCCTGGACATCGAAGCTGCCGATCGCCGATCTGAAGGGCTTCTTCGGTGCCCTCGGTTGCGCCTGCTGGGCCGTGTGAGGAGACGATCATGATATCGAAACCCCGTAACCAGAGCGGCCTTGCATTGCTCGTCAATTCGCCCGTGGTCCGCTTCGCAGCGCTCCTCGCTCTCTGTGCGGCCTATATTCAGGGGCCGCTCACCAAGCTCTTCGATTTCCCCGGTGCGATTGCCGAGATGGAGCATTTCGGCCTTCATCCAACCGCATTCTTCGCGGTCGCCGTCATCGCGTTCGAGCTCACGGCCTCCGCCATGATCCTGTCCGGTTTCCTGCGCTGGCTCGGCGCCTTGGCGCTTGCCGCCTTCACACTTCTCGCGACCTTCATCGCGCTGCTGCCCTTGGGCATGGAGCGAATGATGGCGACCAACGCCTTCTTCGAACATTTAGGCCTCGCCGGCGCGTTCGTGATCGTCGCAGGCATCGATATCGCCAGGGGAGCGAGCAGATGAGTGCCACAAAAACCACGGGCGGCAGTTTCGCCGCGCTCCGCCAGCCTGTCTTCGCAGTGTTATGGACAGCGACGGTTTTGGGAAACACCGGCAGCTTCATGCGCGACGTGGCCAGCTCCTGGCTGATGACTGATCTCTCGGCCGCACCCGCAGCCGTCGCCATGGTGCAGGCAGCCGGTACGCTGCCGATCTTCCTGCTGGCGATCCCGGCGGGGGTTCTCTCGGACATCCTCGATCGACGCAAATTCCTGATTGCCATCCAGCTCCTGCTCACCGCCGTCAGCATATCGCTGATGACACTGTCCTACATGGGCATGTTGTCGGTCAGCGCACTGATTGGGCTGACGTTTCTGGGCGGTGTCGGCGCGGCCCTGATGGGGCCGACATGGCAGGCAATCGTTCCGGAACTGGTGCCGCGCGAAGACGTGAAGGGCGCGGTTGCCTTGAATTCGCTCGGAATCAATATTGCACGGTCCATCGGCCCGGCGGCCGGTGGCCTGCTGCTCGCCGCTTTCGGAGCCGCCGTCACCTACGGCGCGGACGTGGCGAGCTACATCCTCGTCATCGCGGCGCTCGTCTGGTGGCCGCGTGCCAAGAATGCCAACGACGAACTGTCGGAAAGTTTCTTCGGCGGATTTCGGGCTGGATTGCGATACACGCGTGCAAGCAAGCCGCTGCATGTCGTGCTGCTGCGGGCGGCAATCTTCTTTGCCTTTGCCAGCGCGGTTTGGGCGCTTCTTCCTCTGGTTGCGCGCCAGCTTCTCGGCGGTGATGCAGGCTTCTACGGAATTCTGCTCGGTTCGGTCGGTGCGGGCGCAATCGGCGGCGCGCTCATCATGCCGCGGTTGCGCGAGCGCTTCGATTCCAACGGCCTCCTTCTGGGGTCGGCTATCGTGACATCAATCGTCATGGCCGCTCTTTCCCTTGCTCCGCCACAGTGGCTTGCAGTCGTCGTTCTGCTTTTTCTCGGGGCGGCGTGGATCACGGCACTCACCACCCTGAATGGCGCGGCGCAGGCTGTCCTGCCGAATTGGGTACGGGGGCGCGGCCTTGCGGTCTATCTGACGGTGTTCAATGGAGCGATGACGGCCGGTAGCCTTGGCTGGGGTAGCGTTGGTGAAGCAGTGGGCGTACCCGGCACGTTGCTGATCGGCGCCGCTGGCCTTTTCATCGCAGGCTACATCATGCACCGGGTCAAGCTTCCGTCCGGCGAGGCCGATCTGGTGCCGTCCAATCATTGGCCCGAACCGCTCGTGGCTGCGCCGGTGGCGAACGACCGCGGCCCCGTGTTGATCCTGATCGACTACCACGTTGACAAGCACAACCGCACGAAGTTCCTGCACGCTCTCAACGACATGTCCGCGGAGCGGCGTCGCGACGGTGCCTATGGCTGGGGCGTAACCGAAGATTCCGCCGATCCCGAAAAGATCACGGAATGGTTCATGGTCGAATCCTGGGCGGAGCATCTGCGGCAGCACAAGCGCGTCTCGAAAGCGGATGCCGATCTACAGAGCAAGGTCCTGGCGTTTCATACGGGTCAGGAAAAGCCCGTCGTGCGCCACCTGCTGTCGATCAACAACCCTGGCAGGGCGATCTGAAGCACCAGGGCAGTGCATCTGCCTCCAATATTGCAGGATTCGCAATGAATTCGGAATTTTTATTGTAATTTTCGCGGTGTCCCTCGCTCCACTATCCCCTGCACAGGCAATCGCAACACACGGCAAAACAACCACATCGGAGTATCAAGGACGCATGACCGAAAAACCTTTCCCCATCAGCCGTCGTGACGCCCTTCGTGCCGGCGTTGTACTCGCCGCGGGCATCGCGCTTCCGATCCGTTCAACCTTCGCAGCATCCGCTGCAACCATCACCCAGGCAAACACAGGAGAAAATACCATGGGCTTTGTCACCACCGCAGACGGAACCGAAATCTTCTACAAGGACTGGGGTCCGAAGGACGCACAGCCGATCGTGTTTCATCACGGCTGGCCGCTCTCGTCTGACGACTGGGATGCGCAAATGCTGTTCTTCCTCGCAAAGGGTTACCGCGTCGTTGCCCACGATCGCCGTGGTCACGGCCGCTCTGCTCAGGTCTCCGACGGTCACGACATGGACCACTACGCCGCCGATGCCTTTGCCGTCGCCGAGGCGCTCGACCTGAAGAATGCCGTCCATATCGGTCACTCGACAGGTGGTGGCGAAGTTGCGCGTTATGTAGCCAAGCACGGCGAACCGGCCGGCCGCGTCGCAAAGGCCGTTCTGGTTTCCGCAGTCCCGCCTTTGATGCTGAAGACTGCTGCCAATCCGGAAGGCCTGCCGATCGAAGTCTTCGACGGCTTCCGTTCAGCACTCGCTGCCAATCGCGCGCAGTTCTTCCGCGACGTTCCGGCTGGGCCGTTCTACGGTTTCAACCGCGAAGGCGCGACCGTACACGAAGGGGTCATTCAGAATTGGTGGCGTCAGGGCATGATGGGCGGCGCAAAGGCCCACTACGACGGCATCAAGGCCTTTTCGGAAACCGACCAGACCGAGGACTTAAAGTCGATCACTGTGCCGACACTGATCCTGCATGGTGAGGACGACCAGATCGTGCCGATCGCAGACGCTGCCCACAAGGCCATCAACCTTTTGAAGAACGGCACGCTGAAGACCTATCCCGGCTTCTCGCACGGAATGCTGACCGTCAATGCCGATATTCTGAACGCCGACCTCCTCGCCTTCGTCAAAGGCTGAACCTGTCAATCCGGGTGCGGCGTGTTGCCAGCCGCACCCGGTCACCATTGAAACGACCATCCAGGTAATTTCGGGAGATGGGGGCCACCGAGCAGGCGAAGGTGAGATCGACGACGAATGGTCATGTGAAAAGTGGCATCGCCGCAGCGCTAATCGACCGCAAAGCGTGTTAGTGTCGGTTGCGTGAGCGCCACTCGAACGGAGTGACCCCGACGGCCCTCGTAAAGTTTTCGATGAACGTCTTTTCGTCCGAAAAACCGCACGTTTCGGCCACTCGGGCGATGGGTTCACCGGTCCTGCTCAGGTATGACTTGGCCCTGTCGACGCGACATGCCGAAATCCATTCAAGAACAGATTGCCCAGTCGTCTCCACAAAGCCGGAACAAAGCTCATTCACCGAAAAGCCGGTCGCTTCGGCAATGTCATCGATCGGTTTGTCGCCCGATAAGTTCGCAGCTATGTACATCTTGATGCGCTTTTCCTGCGTGGGAGACAGCCGCCCGGTAGCCGAAAGACGCTGGGCAGGCGACCGTCCGTAACGATGCGCGAGATGAGCATTGAACGCCAGTCCGACATGCGGAAGCAGCGTGTCCCTCACCTCGTCCGGCATGTCGAACATCGGCATCAGGGCTGACCCAAGATTGCGGATGACGTGATCGTCAATCCCGCGACAAGTCGCCAGGTCATCGACTTGGGGTTCTGCTGCTTCCTCCGCGAGCTCGGCAAGATGCGCGCGCGGGATATGGAAGGCGAGCGCTTCGAAATGACCGCGAACTGAAATTGCCGCACCATCCTTCAGATTGATCAGGCAGATCGAGCCCTTGGGATACCTCTTCAAAGGTGCCGGAGGCCGGTCCGGCCAAATGTCAAAATGGTCGACATTGACGAGATAGAGCATGACCAGAAAGGCGTCGTCCGGCGGAAGGAAGACCGGATGGTCTCCATTTTCATAGGAATGGCCAAGATGAACGACAGAGAGCATCGCCTCGCGAAGAGGTCTGATCGCCAGTGCCCTTGCTGCCTCGATACCAAAACATGCCGCAATTTTCTCGCTGGCCGTCAACGCTTCACTCACATATGTCTCGATCGTTTTCGCCTGGGACTGTTTAATTGTACTACAGAGATCCCGCGTTTTCTGGGTTTCTATACGTCTTTCCAACGTCTATCTTGTAGAAAAGCATCCTCGTCGAGGAGATTCGGCCGTTTACCAGAAGACAGCGATGGGCGTGAGCTACCGCCGTGGCCATGGCTGGCATCCAGTGTCTTCGAGATGAAAGTTGCGCGTCTTGGTTCTTGCTTCCGCCATTCAAAATCGACCTTCCGCTGGACACGTGACGGACGGGTTCGGGTGTCCTTTGAAGCAGTTGTCGATCAACCAGGTTCTGATAAGCCCGGACATCGCGATTTTTCGCAAGGGGACGAGCGACATACAGCTCGATCAGGTCAAGACTTCGCCAAACGATCGAGGTTTTGTCGTCGGGGTTTCCTCGCTCGGTGGCCACACGCGGCGCATCTTCCACCAACATCATACGACAACCCACGACTTTGCTGAGAACACGATCTATATCCGCGATCTTTCGGAATCCTACAAAGCAGATTTGAGCAGTCCTTTCGATTTCGTGCTGTTCGAAATTTCGCCTGCGTCTCTCACCAGGATCGCCGATGAGGCGGAGCTGTCCGGCGTGACGTCGTTGTCAGCCGAAACCGCATCAAAGGATATTGTGCTTGCCAATCTTGCTCGGGCGCTGATCCCCGCACTCGAAAGACCGGAGGAAGCAAGCGCGCTGTTCGTCGATCAGATGGCGACAGCGATCGGCACCTATCTGGTCCAACGCTACGGCGGCCGGCCGGCTGTGACCGCCAGCCGAACACGAATCCTTTCACGCTCGCATGAGGATCTGGCGAAAAGCATCCTTCTCGAAAACCTCGAAGGTGACATATCAATCCTGGAAGTTGCGCAGGCGTGCGAGCTGTCTCGCGGGCATTTCATTCGCGCCTTTCGAGATACGACCGGGATGACGCCCTACCAATGGCTTCTCAGAGAACGGATAAATCGCGCCCGAGAATTGCTCCGGGTCTCGAACGCGCCTCTTGCCGAGGTCGCCATCGCCTGCGGCTTTGCGGATCAAAGCCATTTCACCCGGGTTTTCTCAAATATCGTCGGCGTGACACCTGGCAATTGGCGCCGAAACTCCTGAGCCAATATTTTTGGGGGTATGATGCTATTTAGTTGTGGCTCTCGCTTGACCGCGTCTGACAGAATTTTTGCCCATGCCTTATTTTAGGCAAATCGAGCACTTCCCCTGCCGCTCACGCTTCCGACCGTCATTGTTCGCTTTCGATGTCCTACGCCTTGAGCGGAATCACGTTTTGGTGCCGGCAAAGTCATATTTTAAGCCAGCATTTGAGCAGTTACCCGGATTGCCTGTTTCGCGGGCCGCCACGAGAAGCGGTCGTCAGGGTCGAAATGCGCTCGCGCCGATCGGCCGGCGTTTTATCGCAGCCTTTCAGCGGGGCGAAGTGGTGATCGCAGAAAAGGTCGATCGCACTGGGACCTGCCCATTGCCGGAGGCTAAAAAAGCTTCCGCGCAAAGACGAAGGCCTGCGGCCGACCCGGGAAGACCCGAAACCCGAACTCAGTTCTGCGAGCAGCAGACTTCGACACAGCCAGATCTCTCGCCAAATCGGGCTGCCCCTTTTACAGGATGATTGTCATGTTCGTTTCGCCGTTTAGCAGTCGCTTCAGATGAAAGCTGGCAAGCCGGTCCTCCGCATTGCGACCGACCAGCGCTGCGAACGAAGCAATCGCACCAGGATCGCGGGCTTCCAGTTTTTCGAAGGCCTCAATATAGGCCTGTGTCTCTGGGCTGGCACATCTGCTGGCATCAAGCGGCTCGAATGCGCGGATAGGTTCGGACCGCCCCCTGAGGACGAGGTCGCCCACGGGCCGACCGCAAAACCCCTGAACTTTCGCGGCCACGCTACCACTCACACAAATACGGGTGCCCAACGTTTTGTTGGCTGCTTCCAGACGCGCGGCAACATTGATGGTGTCGCCATAGGCGCTGTAGTCGAAAAATCGTCCTCCCCCGAAATTGCCGACCACAGCCGGGCCGGCATGCGCGCCAATCCGGGTGTGGCCGAGAGGTATCCCTTTCCTGCTCCAGTGTTCACGGAATGATCCCGCGAACACGTCAAGCGCGAGCGAGCAGGCGACAGCGCGACTGGCATGGTCCGGCTGATCGGAAGGTGCCCCAAAAAGCACATGAAGCGCGTCACCGATGATCTTTGCGACCGTACCCTCGTGAGCAAACACAATGTCGGTCATGCCAACGATGTAATCGTTGAGGAGCGGCCCGAGAACCTGCGGCTCGATCGTCTCCACCAGCGTCGTGAAACCCGCCAGATCGGTAAAGAGCGAGGCAACCTCTCGGCGCGTGCCGCCAAGGTCGAGGACATTGACACTGCTGGCTAAGCGTTCGGCGAGATTGGGCGAAAAGTAGCGGGAAAGCGACGCACGCGCCTGCTCGGCCGCCGCCTGCCGGCGCTGCGCTTCGCGTAGTGCTTCCACGTGGTGGATCGTCTTGACGATCGTCGCCTCCAGATCGGGAAAATCGATCGGCTTCGTCACAAAATCATAGGCACCTCGATTCATCGCCGTGCGGATATTGGCCATATCGCTGTAGGCGGAGACGATAATCGTGGACAGGTCCTGGTCTTTCTCCTGGAGCTTTGCCAGCAGCGACAAACCGTCCATGCGCGGCATGTTGATGTCGCTCAGCACCATGTCCACGTCTTGGTTGGCCGCAAGCACGGCCAAAGCCTCGATCCCGTCATGGGCAAATAGAAAACGCAGCATGCCCTCGCGGATTTGCTTGCGGAATTTCTGGATGAGAAGGATTTCCAGGTCCGTTTCATCGTCAACAACGAGTATACTGGTGCTCATGTGGTGCGCCCAACTCGCATGTCGATTTCTTCCCGCAGCGCGACGAAGTCGATCGGCTTGGTGAGCAGCGCTTCCGCGCCGCTTTCCATAGCTCTCCGTTTCGTTTCCACATCACCATACGCGGTAATCATGATGACCGGCACGTCAGGCCGAATGCTCCTCGCCTTCGGGAGAAGTTCAAGTCCGCTCATCCCTGGCATGTTGACATCCGACAGTATGAGAATGAGCGCGACGCCGGCCGCATCGGCGATACGTTCGAGTGCGGACAACGCCGATTGTGCGAACTCCATCACGAAGCGGCCAGCGCGCAGGTCACGGCGGAATTGCTGTCGAAAAAGGAGCTCGATATCCGGCTCGTCATCGACGACCAAGATAAGAAGGCTCATAATCTGCCCTCCGTCTTGGAGACTACAGCGGCCATCCGCGGCAATTGAATGCGAAACTCCGTATAGTGACCAAGTTCGGTGTCCACCTCGATCGAACCGGCATGCTGCTTAACAATGATATCGTGGCTGAGGGAAAGACCGAGACCCGTTCCCTCGCCAGCAGGCTTGGTGGTGAAGAATGGGTTGAACATCTTCTCCCTCACCTCCGGCGGGATGCCGGGTCCATTGTCGCGGATAATGATCTCAACGCTGTCGCCGAGGTTCTTGGTCACTGCGGCCAACGTCGGCTCATAACTGCCGCCAGGCTCCGAAGCCGCGCGCTTGTTCGTCGCATAGAAGCCGTTGGAGATGAGGTTGAGAAGCACGCGCGTGATCTCCTGCGGGTATAGGTCAACTTCCCCGGCCGTCGGATCGAGCGACTTCTCGAGCGTGACGTTGAATCCTTGCTTCTCGGCGCGGGCACCATGATAGGCGAGATTGAGACTTTCCTCGACGATGGCGTTGATATCGGCCGACCGATGCTCGCCAGCCCCCTGGCGCGAGTGCAGGAGCATGTTCTTGACGATCGAGTCGGCACGCTTGCCGTGCCGGACGATCTTTTCGAGATTGCCCTTGAGCATCGCCGCCAGCTCATCGATCTCGGCGCACGCCGGGCCTCCGGCCGCTGCGCCGTTGAGCGCTTGCTGCAACTCGTCGAGCAACTCGACGGATAGCGCCGAGAAATTGTTGATAAAGTTTAAGGGGTTCTTAATCTCGTGTGCGATCCCGGCTGTCAGCTGCCCGAGCGAGGCGAGCTTCTCTGTCTGGATCAACCTGTCCTGCGCGGCTCTCAGTTCCTCGAGCGAACGCGACAATTCCTCGGTTCGCGCCTGCAACGCCTGGAAAAGACGCACGTTCTCGATAGCGATTACCGCCTGGTCGGCGAAGGTAGACGCCAACTCGATGTGTTTTTCGGTGAAGGGGCGCACGGTCGAGCGGGTTAATGCCAGCACGCCGATCGGGCTGCCCTCGCGCAAGAGCGGCACCCCGAGTACAGTCCGAAACCCCCCAAGTCTTTGCCCCTCGAGTAATGCGTACTCCGGATCATCGAGGACGTCGGCAACCTGGACCGGCCGAACCTCGAGTAGGGCTCTCCCAACTATGGTGCCGCGCCCCGGCTCCAGCGGGAGATCCCGAAGATACTCGCCAAATTCCTGCGAGAAGCCGTAGCAAGCGACAGGATAATGCGCGTCTCCCATTGGCCGGGTCATCGTTGCCATGTCCGCCTCGCAAAGGCGGGCAGCCGAGGTTACAAGTGTATCTAGCACCCCTTGCAGATCAAATGCGGAGCGGCTGATAACCTTCAGCACGTCAGCCGTCGCAGTCTGCTGCTCCAGCGCTTCCGTTAGCTCGGCAGTTCGCGCCTTCACTTCGTCGAACAACCGCACGTTCTCAATCGCTATGACCGCTTGGTCGGCAAAGGTCTCAACGAGCTCGATCTGTTTCTCGGTGAACGGCCTGACTTCGGTCCGGCGGATGACAAGGCCCCCGATTGCAACGTCCTGCCGCAGCAGAGGTGCTGCCAGAATGGTGCGATGCCCCATCCGGACGGCCATGCTGTGGCCGTCCGGGAACTCATTGGGCGTGGCAGTTAGATCGGGCACATGGATCGACCTTCGTTCCAACACGGCGCGCCCGGTAACCCAATTTCGTGAAACGGGCCAGCCAGGGAAATCAATAGGGATCGGCCCGTGATGCGCCCCCAGATAGAGCGTGTCTTGCTCCCTCAGAAATATCGCCGCGTCGTGAGCTCCGCAGAGCTGTTCGGCCGACTCGACCAGGGTATCGAGCACGGCTTGGAGGTCGAAGGCCGACCGACTGATGACTTTGAGAACATCCGCCGTTGCAGTCTGCTGCTGCAACGATTCTTTCAGTTCGAGATTGCGCGTGTTGAGATCGGTGAACAGCGCGTTTGCCTCCTCGAAAAGGCGGACGTTGTTGATGGCAATTACCGCCTGATCAGCGAATGTTTGCAGAAGAGAAACCTGGCGTTCCGGAAAGGAACCGACTGCGCGTCGCGTAACAGCAATCGATCCGATCGGACGCCCTTCCCGTAGTAGCGGCACGCCGATGGCGCTGCGGTAAGATACGATTTTCGCTAAAGAGCGCATGTTGTAATCAGGGTCGGTAAAGACGTCCGGAATCTGTTCAATTGCACCGCTGATGAAGGCTCGCCCCGTTACATTGCCCCTACTTGGTTGCTGCGGAAAATTGGCCCGTACCACTTCGATACCTTGGTGGGAAACGCCGTGATAGGCAACGGGATGTAAGAGTTCTCCGTCGAACCGAAATACGAAGCAAAATTCTGCCGCGCAAAGCCGTGCTGCACTTTCCGCAATCGCATTGAAGACCGGCTGCACGTCGCGAGGTGAGGTCGAGATGACGCGCAGGATTTCGCTTGTTGCCGCCTGCTGTTCGAGCGCCTCGCCGAGCTCCCGCTTCAGCAACTTGACTTGGCAACTGAGACTGACGCTCTCATCCATTTCGCCCCTCCACCGAAGCGCCTAGCAGGCCAGTTCGTCGTGCCCGGACGGTGCAGCTGTCAGCCTGACGACGCGATCGCCGCTTGTAGCGATGTTTGAGCGACGATCAGCCTGCACCCGCTCTCGCCGACAATGCCGGTTCCATAACGATAACAGGTCGCCGACCGCTTGCGCGTCATTCACGCATATTAGCTTCTTCTTACGGTGAGCGGAAGACGGCGATCTTCGGGTTTGTGCGCCGCAAAAAAAGAGGAGCGTTTTCGCATTTTGGGAAAGGCGAAAACGCTCCAGCGTCCTGGGAGACGAAAGGTCAAGTCGTGGCGGCCCCTTGAGCGACGGCGTGGCAGGCGACTTTCGAGCCGTTGGCGACGGCCTGCATTTCCGGGCGCACCTGCGAACAGACGTCCATGGCCAGCGGACAGCGCGGATGGAAAACGCAGCCCGACGGCGGTTTCAGCGGGCTTGGCAGGTCGCCGGTGAGCGGCTCGCGGTCGCGCCTGGGATTTTCCATGTCCGGGATCGTTTCCAGCAGCAGCTTGGTGTAAGGGTGCTGCGGCGTCTCGAAGACCGCCTTCCCCGAGCCCTCCTCCACCAGCCGCCCGAGATACATGACGCCAATGCGGTCCGTGAGGAAGCGCACGACGGAAAGGTTGTGGCTGATGAAGAGATAGGTGAGGCCGAGCCGTTCCTGCAGGTCCTTCAACAGGTTCAGCACCTGCGACTGCACCGAGACATCAAGCGCCGAGGTCGGCTCGTCGAGCAGCAGGAGTTCGGCATCCGCCGCAAGCGCACGGGCAATCGAGATGCGCTGGCGCTGGCCGCCCGAAAATTCGTGCGGATATTTTCCGGCATCGGCCGGCGCGAGGCCAACGGTCTTCAGCAGGTCGCCGACGCGGGCCAGCCGGTCTGCCGCGCTCACCGCCTTGTCCATCGGCTCGGCGATGCTGCGGCCGATGCGCCAGCGTGGATTAAGGCTGCCGATGGGATCCTGGAACACCATCTGCAGGCGCACCGGTGCGGCGTTTGGCGTGTTGAAGGCGATTTCGCCGGCCGTCGGCCGGTCGAGGCCCGCCACGAGCCGAGTGATCGTCGATTTGCCGCACCCGGATTCGCCGACGATGGAAAAGGTCGTGCCGCGCTCGATTGCGAAGCTGACGTCGTCCACGGCCTTGACGATCTTGCGTCCGGAGCGCGTAACGACGCGTTGCAGGAAGGGCTCGGAAACGTCAAAGCTCTTGCCCAGATTGACGACCTTGATCAGTGCCGTGTCGGCTGCGGTCTGCATGGCATCACTCCACCCATACGCCATCGCGCGCGACGATGCGGCCGCGCTTGACCACGAGGCTGCGCTTCGGCCGGTCGACGAGGATCTGGGCGCGGTTCTCCCCCTCGATCAGCACCAGGCTGCCCTCGCGGCCGACATCGAGGCCGTGGCCTTCGAGTTCCAGCAGCGCGGCTCCGCGGCTTGTCCCCATGTCGAGGGCTGCGACCAGTTCCTCGTCCGTGCGGCAATAGGAGCGGTAGGAGAGCAGCCAGCAGCGTTCCAGCATGTCGCCATTGCCATGGGGGTTCCAGGTGTCGCGCAGCGAATCCGAGGCGACCGCACAGCGCACGCCGCGCCGTGCCAGCTCGAACATCGGCGGGAAATTGATCTCGCCGGGAACCGCCGAGATGATGCCGATGCCTGCATCCGCAAGCGTATAGATCATCGCGTCCACCTTGTCCGCCGGCCCGTCGCCGAGGCAGAAGGCGTGGCTGACGATGACGCGGTTCTGCATGCCGAGCGCCTTGGTGCGCTCGGCGATCATCTTCAGCTCGGAAAGGCCGAGTTCGCCGAATTCATGCAGGTGGATGTCGATCTTGGCGCCCTTGCGATCAGCTATGTCGAAGATCGTATCGAGATGGCCCTTCGGGTCACCGTCGATGTTGGCCGGGTCGATGCCGCCGATGACGGAGGCGCCCTCGTCGATCGCGGCCTCCATCAGGTCGGCCGTGCCGGGATCGATCATCATGCCGAGCTGCGGGAAGGCGACCAGTTCGAGGCCGACGGCGTGGCGCGTCTTTTCCCAGGCACGCAGCACCGCATGCAGGTTGTCGAGCTTGTAGCCGGTGGAAATATCGACGTGACTGCGGATATGGGTGGAGCCCATGGCGACGCATTGGCGCATCAGGTTGCCGGCGCGCTCTTCCGCATCCCAGGGCAGGTTCTTGCGGATTTCCACCTCGTTGTCGATCATGGCGCGCAGCGATGGCGGCACGTTGATGCTGTGCCAGGGCAGGCCCCAGAGGATCTTGTCGAGATGCACATGCGCCTCGACGAAGGGGGCGATGGCGACGGCGTTGCGGCCGTCATGGACGATGACGCCCGCCTCGCGCGGCAGGTTCGGCCCGATCGCGGCGATCCTGCCGCCCTTGATCAGGATATCGGCGGTTTCCCCGGCATCGGGGCGGACATTGGTTACGAGCAGATCGGTCATGAAAACATTCCTGAGCTCAGCGCAAACGGGGATTGAGAACATCGCGCAGCCAATCGCCGACCATGTTCACGGACAGGACAAGAAGGACGAGGGCCGCGCCGGGGAAGAGCGAAATCCACCACTCGCCAGAGAGCAGAAGGTCATTGCCGGCGCGGATGAGCGTGCCGAGCGACGGCTGCGACGGCGGCATGCCGAGGCCGAGGAAGGAGAGGATGGCTTCCGTCAGGATCGCAACGCCGAGGCCAAGGGTCGCCAGCACCAGAACCGGGCCGATCGTGTTGGGCAGGATATGGGTGAGCACGATGCGCGCGCCGCTGACCTTGCTGATGCGCGCCGCCGCGACATAGTCCTTGCGCCGCTCCACCATGGTCGAGGCGCGCACGGTGCGGGCAAACTGCACCCAGTCGGCAACGCCGATTGCGAGGATCACGACGTAGAAGCGCATTTCCTCGCGCATGGCGACCGGCATGACGATCTTTGCGACCCCGTCGATGAAGAAGGCGATCATGATCGTCGGAAAACTCAGCTGCACATCGCCAAGGCGCATGATCAGCGCATCGACCCAGCCGCCGAAATAGCCGGCGGCAAGGCCGAGCAGCACGCCGATCGTCACCGAGAACAGCACGGCGGCAAGGCCGACGAGCAGCGAGATGCGCATACCGTAGAAGATCGACGAAAGAATATCGCGTCCCTGTTCGTCGGTGCCGAGCAGGTACTTCGTGGTGCCGCCCTCCAGCCAGGCCGGCGGCAGGCGCGAATCCATGATCTCGAGCGTCGCGGGATCGAAGGGGTTGTGCGGGGCGATGATATCGGCCGCGGCGGCGCAGAAGATCAGCGCCAGGAAGACGACGGTGGCGAAGATGACCGGCGGCGAGGTGCGAAAACGCCAGGCGAAATCGCTCGCGGCCCAGTCTTTCAGAATTCCGGTAAGCCAGGTCATTTTACGCGCATCCTCGGATCGACGAGAAGATAGGTGAGGTCGACAATCAGGTTGATCATGACGAAGCTGAAGCCGACGAAGGCGAGATAGGCGGACATGACGGGGAAGTCCGCGAACTCGATCGCCTGCAGGATCAGCAGACCCATGCCTGGCCACTGGAAGACAGCTTCCACCACGATCGCGAAGGCGATCAGCGAGCCGATCTGCAGGCCAACGACCGTGATGACGGGCAGCAGGCTGTTGCGCAGCGCGTGTGTCAGATAGACGGCACGGTCCGAAAGGCCGCGGGCACGGGCGAACTTGATGAAGTCGGCCCGGAATACTTCCAGCATCTCGCCGCGGACGAGACGCATGATCATGGAGATCTGGAACACGGCGAGCGTGATGGTCGGCATGATCAGCGCTTTCAGGCCGCTTACCGTCAGAAGCCCCGTCGTCCACCAGCCGATCCGCACCGTCTCACCCCTGCCGAAGGCCGAGAGCCAGCGCAGCTCCACAGAGAAGATAAGGATCAGCAGCATGCCGATCAGGAACTGCGGCATGGAGATGCCGAGCAAAGAAACAAGCTGGACGATGCGGCTAAGCAATCCCTTCGGGCGAAGGGCGGTATAGATGCCCATGGGAATGCCGATGAGAAGCGCTGTCAGGGTGGCGGTCAGCACCAGCTCCAGCGTTGCCGGCAGGCGCACCAGCATCAGGTCGATAACCGGCTGGCGGTTGCGGTAGGAAACGCCGAAGTCACCCACTGCCGCCCGCTCGACGAAGCGCCAGAACTGCACGATCGTCGTCTGGTCGAGGCCGAGCGCGACGCGCAGCTCCTCGCGCTGTTCCAGCGTGGCGTTGACACCCAGGATATTGTTCACGGGGTCGCCGAGGAAATTGAAGACACAGAATGACAGACCCGAGACGACCAGCATGACGAGAACGACGCTGGTAAGCCGGGTGGCGAGCAAGGAGATCATCGCAACCTCTCAAAAGATGGAGGGACGGCGCATCCGCGCGCCGTCCCGGGTCGCGTCACTTCATGGTGTAATACCAGAAGCGGGTATATTCGTCGGCCGGAACGATGGCGTTGACCTTGTCGCTCATGCCCCAGGTCAAAAACTGCTGGTGCAGCATGATCTTGCCGACTTCGTCGCGGTGGGTTTTCACCGCCTCGGAGATCATTTCCTGGCGCTTGGCCGGTTCGTATTCCGTGCCGATCTTTTCGATCAGCTCGTCGACATGCTTGTTCGAGTATCCTTTCGGATTCCACGCGCCAAGATCGCCCGTCGGGGTGTGGAAGGTCGCCGACATGATGTTGTAGGCGTCGATGGTCGGAAGGCCCGCCCAGCCGAGCATGTAGAAGGCATATTTGCCAGCCGGCAGCTCTGTATCGAACTGCACCGGCGTATGCATGTTGAGCTGCGCCTTGATGCCGACCTTGGCGATCATGCCGACGACCGCCTGGCAGATGCGCTCGTCGTTGATGAACGAGCCCGCCGGGCAGTCCATCGGCAGGGTGAAGCCATCCTTGTAGCCCGCTTCTTCAAGCAGCTTCTTCGAAGCCTCGATGTCGAAGGGGAAGCGCTCGTCGAGGCTGGCATCGTAGAAGGGCAGTTCCGGCGCGAGCGGCACGGCGGTGGGGCGGCTGTTGTCGCGCATGATCGAGCGCTTGATGCCCTCGATGTCGATCGCCTGGTAGATCGCCTTGCGCACGCGCACGTCAGCGAGGGGATTGCCCTTGACCCCGCTGCCTTCAAGCTCGGCACTCTGCTGGTCCATGCCGAAGAAGATGTTGCGCAGGTGCGGCGCGCGCATGATCTTCATGCCCGGCGTCGATTCGATGCGGGCGATATCCTGCGAGGGCGCATTGCGGATGAAATCGACCTCGCCGGAGAGCAATGCTGCGACGCGGGTCGCGGCATTGGTGATCGGCGTATAAACGATCTCGTCGATATTGTGCTGCGGCTTGTCCCACCAGTCGGGGTTTTTCACGAAGACGGTGCGGATATCGGGCTGGCGCTCGGAGAGCTTGAACGGGCCGGTGCCGACGCCTTGGGTGGTCATCGCGCCGCCGGTAGTGGTGGACAGATCGATCGGCTTTTCCGCACCGACCGATTCCTGGAATTCCTTGTCGAGAATGTACCAGCCGGCAAAGTCGTTGAGGAGAAGCGCGTATTTGCGCTTCAGCGTCATCTCGATCGTGTGGTCGTCGATCTTGGTGATCTCCTTGATCGGCTCCAGAAGGCCGGCGAACGGCGAGCCCGGCGAGCCAGCGCGCGTGAAGGAGAAGATGACGTCATCAGCCGTGAATGGGTTGCCGTTGTGGAACTTCACGTTCTTGCGGAGATTGAACTTCCACTTGGTATCGGACAGCGCCTCCCAGCTTTCGGCGAGCGCCGGCTCGATCTTCAGGTCGGCATTCCAGCGCACCAGGCCTTCATAGACGTTGGCGAGCAGACTCAGCGTGAAATCCTCGCGCGCGGCGTGCGGGTCCATCGAGCTGATTTCTTGCGCCTCGGCGAAACGAAGCGTATTCGCATGCGCGACCCCTGTCGCCAGAGCGGCGCAGGACGCGAGCAACAGGACTTTCAGATAGCGTTTCATGAGCTTCTCCCAGCTTAGTGCGCTTCCTGGCAAGTGGTGCTTTAGGTTTTAGTTCCGGCTTTTTTCACTCGCCAACAATGCACGCATTACGGTTGCAGATAACGTCCACCGTCCACATTCTGGTGGGGTGGTGGCGTGTTTTGATCATCGGATCGAACACAAGGATGATTTCACACAGACATAAGTTAGTCTACAGAATTGTATTCTAATGCCAAGGCAATTGTAAACAATCTTTGAGATGGATCCGATCTAGAGTGCGGTGCCGCCCTGATGGAGGAAACACGCAGCTGCGGTGGCGCCGGCCGGCATCAAGAGGGGGGTGGAAACCTCGCAGCGCGGCCCCGCATGGGGGCAGCGCGGATGGAAGGAACAGCCCGTGGGCCAGCTGCCGAGGCGCGGCATCGAGCCGGAAATCTGGGCAAGCCGCTCCGGCTGGCGGTGCAGCGGCGGAATGGAGGCCATCAGCCCGACCGTATAGGGATGGTTGGGGCGCCGGACAATATCCTCTACCGGGCCGATCTCGACGAGCCGGCCGGCATACATCACCGCCACCCGGTCGGCGACTTCCGCGATGACCCCCATGTCGTGCGTCACCAGCATGATCGCGGTGTCGCGCGTGCGGGCAAGCCGCTTGAGGAGCGCAAGGATCTGCGCCTGGATCGACACGTCGAGCGCGGTTGTCGGCTCGTCGGCGATGATCAGCTCCGGCTCGCCGGCAAGCGCCAGCGCGATGACGATGCGTTGCCGCATGCCACCGGAAAACTGGTGCGGATACTGGTCGAAGCGGGTCGCCGGGTCGGCAATTCCGACTTCCGCCAGGAGTTGCATGGCGCGCCCCTTGGCGTCCGCCCGTGACATCGATGGAAAGTGCGTGTGGATCGTCTCGGTCAGCTGGCGGCCGACGGTGAAGAGCGGATCGAGGCTGGTCAGCGGATCCTGGAAGATCGCGCCGATGCGTTTTCCCCGCAGGCGCCGCTGCTCGGTTTCCGGCAGGTTGTCGATACGCTGGCCGGAAAGGTGGATGGTGCCGGCGGCAATGTGGCCCGGTGCCTGCAGCAGGCCGATCAGCGCGCTGCCGGTCAATGACTTGCCGGCGCCCGATTCTCCGACCACGCCGAGGATTTCGCCGTGGCCGATCGAGAAGGAGACGCCGTCGATAGCGACGAGCGCCTTTTCGCGGATCGGAAACTCGATCCTGAGATCGCGCACGTCAAGAACCGGCACGGAAGGCTCCCGCCTCTCCGCCGCCGCCGCATTCCCGTTGATCATCACATCCTTCCCCTCCAGTTTACACGATCCCAGCTATGGGCACCTTCCAAGGATGGCCCGCTTGCAAGAATACAATATAGGCTACAATATAGAATACACTTTAGCTTTTAATTTGTGTCAAATCTAAAACGTGCAGTGCATGCTGCCATCGCCCCAGGAGCGATGTGAAAGCCGATATCGGGACGGGACGAAGCCTACTATCGAACTGCAGACCAACTGTGCGCATCGGTCATTTCGTTGGCGTGTCCGTCCTGGCGGCCAGGAGATGGACGAGTTCCATCGGGAAGGGGAATATAATCGTTGAGTTCCCTTCTGCGGCAATGACGTTCAACGCGCTTAAGTAGCGCAACTGCATGGCCAGAGGCTGCCGGGCGAGGCTTTCGGCTGCTTCCACCAGCTTCGCTGCGGCCTGCTGCTCGCCTTCGGCATTGATGACTTTCGCGCGCCGCTCGCGTTCGGCCTCCGCCTGGCGGGCGATCGCGCGGATCATGGACTCGTTGATGTCGACATGTTTGATCTCGACATTGGCGACTTTGATGCCCCACGCGTCAGTCTGGGTGTCGAGTATTTTCTGGATATCTTCGTTGAGCCTGTCGCGTTCCGAGAGCATCTCATCGAGATCGTGCTTGCCAAGCACCGAGCGCAGCGTCGTCTGGGCAAGCTGGCTCGTGGCTGCCATGAAATCCTCGACCTGAATCGTCGACCTTTCGGGATCGATCACTCTGAAATAAATCACCGCGCTGACGCGGACCGAGACGTTGTCATGAGAAATGACGTCCTGGCTGGGTACATCGAGGACGCGCGTCCGCAAATCGACCCGCACCATTTGTTGCACGTAGGGAACGAGCAGGATCAATCCGGGCCCTTTCACGCCGGTGAATCGGCCAAGCGTGAAAACGACCCCGCGCTCATACTCGCGCAGAATCTTGATCGCACTCGCGATGATGACCAGCAACAGGATGATCGCGGCGATATAGAAGATGAAATCTCCAAGCATGGTCATGCGCTTGTCTCCCTGCTTTCCAGAGGCCGTTTATCACTGCGCGGTTTGCGGGCAACCTCAAGTGTCAGCCCCTCTCGAGCGATGACCGTCACATCTTCTCCGGCTGTGAGCCGGTCGGGGGAAACGGCCCGCCAGCGCTCGCCATGGGCGACGATGTATCCGGTGGTGTCCGTCCAATCGGAAACTTTGCCTGAAATGCCGATCATCTGCTCCCCACCGGTCACGACGGCGTGTTGGCGCGCGGTGAATGCAAGTCGAGCGACAATGAGGCTGAAAGCAAGGCCCGAAATGCCAATGCCAACCAGGACTGACCAGCTCACTTCCAAATCCGGCACATCCGTATCGAAGAGAATTGTTGCGCCGAGTACGAGCGCGACCGCACCTCCGAGGCCCAGGACGCCGAACGTCGGCGTATGCGCTTCCGCAACGAACAGAGCAACAGCAAGGACGATGAGGCCGACACCCGCATAGCTGACCGGCAGCATGGCCAAGGCATAAAGACCGAGTAAAAGACTGATGCCGCCAACTGTTCCAGGTATCACCGCCCCGGGCGTAAGAAACTCGAAAATCAAGCCGTAAATACCAATGATCATCAGGATAAGTGCCACGTTCGGATCGGCAATGACCGAGAGCAGGCGGGTCCTCCAGTCAGGCTCGACATTTTCGACGATGAGACCGGTTGTATCGAGCCGTATGTCCGTCTCCCCTATTCGTACCGTACGGCCATTGGCTTGCGCCATTAGATCATCAACAGTGGTCGCGGTGAAATCGATGACTTTTTCGCGTTCGGCGGCGGTCGATGAAAGACTTGCAGCGTCGCGCACAGCCCGTTCTGCCCAGTCGGCATTGCGATTGCGAAGCTCAGCCAGCCCCCGAAGATAGGCGGCCGCATCATTCACGGCTTTGGCCTCCATGGTGTTGCGTGGCTGTTGTTCCTTGCCATCACGATCGTCGTCACCGTCGAACCCGCTCCCACCGAGAGCAATGGGCGTTGCCGCGCCCAAATTCGTGCCTGGCGCCATGGCAGCGATATGGCTGGCGTATAAAATGTAAGTGCCGGCACTGGCCGCGCGTGCACCACTCGGCGCCACGAAACTCGCGACAGGCACGGACGAGGCAAGGATTGCGCGAATGATGTCCCGCATTGACATATCGAGGCCACCGGGTGTGTCCATCTGCAGAATGACCAGCGCCACTTTGCGTTCGTTGGCAAGCTCAATGCCGCGTTTCACGTAGTCGGCCGACGCCGGGCTGACGGCGCCGTTCAAGCGCAGCAACAGGGCGACGCGCTCCGAACCCGCTGTCGGCGCGACGGAAAATAGGGATGCCAAACCCAAGATGAGTGCGAGAGCGAAGATTCGGATTGCTTGTCGGCAAAACCTCCGGGGTCGCACCCTCACCCGATGAATATTCATAGTTTCAAATATACGCCAGATTCATCAAAAGATAAGGCAGAAGCTTCTTGGCCACTGCGGCTATCGCAACACGCTGCTGATCCTCGAACTGCTGCGGGAGTCTTTGACTGTCGCGGACATTCTTGAGTTCAACGACCGCGGTCGACAGGGGCCTACGAAAAGGCGCCCCACCTAGACTCGTTGCAAGCCCACCGGTGGTCAGCGAGCTAATTCGCGCGCCAGAAAATGGAGATTGCCGCGAAGGTCGGAAACAACGAGCCGCTGCTCATCCCAGACGAGGACGGACACCGGTCGCGTCAGGCCGTCGAGAATGACTGTTTGACGACCCGTCATCTTGTCTAGTTTGAGCAACCGCCCGCTGCCGTTCCGGAAACCTTCCTTCTGATCGAAGGTACCATGTTCGAGGACAAGCAGGTCTCCATCGCCATCGACGGCGATGCTCACCGGCGCATTCAGGCCTTCGATGTCGAGCCTTGGCATTGACGGCCCACCGGCCCTGGGGATCGAAACGATCTTTCCGGCACCGGCAACGAAAGGAAAGCCGCCGAACAGCGCTATATAAAGGCGCGCGTCGCGAAGACCGATGCCGGTCGGCACCGCGTCGACTTCGTAGCTCTTGCCTTCCGTGAATTCTGTCGGCGAAAGTTTTCGCAGCGCCCTCGCCTCCTCCCCCATGCGGCGGAAGGTCATGATAGTGTCTTTCCGGCCGTCCGGCTGCACGCGTTCGACCGTGTTTCGCGCGGAGTCGATCACGTAGTAAATTCCGTCGGCCACGATGAAATCGAACGGGTTCCAGAAATCGCTGCTGATGACACGAACCTTTCCGGCGCCGTCGAGCGCGACGAGTGCGTGGTCGAATGGGCCCTCGTCGGAATCGACTGGCGTCCATCCCTGGGCGACGACAAGGACGTCGCCTGCGCGGACGACACGGTAGGGACCGGTCGGGTCGCCGATAACGTCGACGCCATGGGGAAAGGCCGGACCGAATGCGGTAAACTTGCCTCTCGGGCCACGGCGGTAAAGCCGGCCGCTGGCGAGATCGGTGACGAGCAGGTCCTCGCCGTCTCGCGACATGCCGGAAAATGCAGCCCCGGGCACGCTGACTGTCTCGAGCCGGTAGCCGGAAGCGACAGTCGGTTCGGCGCCGGCCTCACCTGTCAAAAACAGAAGGCCGGCGGCGACCATCACGGCGCGGAGCGAACGCATCGGAAGCCTCCATTGGCTGAGAAACGGAATTCCGGATCATAGGCGAGGCGGTAGGTCGTCGTCAGGTGGTTTCGATCGCTGTTCCAGGCGCCGCCGCGAAGCACACGGTATGGTCCGGCGCTCACCGCTGCGTGCCCGCCTTCATACGGTGCGTAGAGATCACGGGTCCACTCCCAGACGTTGCCGGCGAGATTGAGGACGCCTTCGCTGCTTGCACCATCAGCGAAAGACACCACCGGCGCGGTCATCGGATAGCCGTCGCGCGCGTCGCCTGAGCAGCAGGCATCGGCGCCGGAATTTGCGCGTGTTTCGTCCGGCCGGGCCTCGCCCCATGGAAACACAGCCCCCTTCGTTCCTCGCGCCGCCCGCTCGTATTGCTGTTCCGACGGCAGAACCAATCCGTAGTGACGGCAAAAGGCATCGGCGTCCCCCCAGCTCACCCCGACCACCGGCCGCTCATCCAATCCGAGGAGCGGGTGGTTGGCGTAGAAGGCGGGACGGTGCCCAGTCGCGTTGATGAAGCGTCCATATTGCCTGTTCGAGATCTCGGTGCGGTTGATCGCGAACGGCCGCCCTTCCAGAACGCGGGCCGGCCGTTCGTTTTCGGGGCCGTCGTCACGGCCGAAAACAAACGCCCCGGCGGGAATTTCGATCAGCGGATTGTCGACGATGGGGTTTATGTCGGCGGCGGCGGCGCGCAAAGTCACGGTCATCATGATTGCCGCCGCCCAGGTGTCAGAAGTCAACACGATCTTGAGTCTCTCCGTTGAACAGAAACACGCGATCCGCCGCGACCTTGACGCCGATCTCCTTGTCGATCTGACCAGTAAAATTCTTGTCGGCACGCAAGGTCATGAGTTGACCTCCCAACCGTAGACTGACGAGGGTGTTCTCCCCGGTGAGCTCCACCGAGTAGATCGGGGCAACCAGATTGACATCGGCATCCTCGGCCCCGGCCGCAAGGACGTCTTCCGGGCGGACACCAAGGACGGCTTGCGAAATGTTGGCCCGGCCCAGGCCTCCGACCCGGAAGCCGGCGCTGGCGAATACACCCTCCCTCACCTCCCCCGGAATGAGGTTCATCGGCGGCGAACCAATGAAGCCGGCCACGAAGAGCGTGCGCGGATCGTTGTAGATTTCCCGCGGCGTTCCAAGCTGCTCGATCACGCCCTTGTTCATCACGGCCACGCGGTGGGCGAGCGTCATTGCCTCTATCTGATCATGCGTGACATAGACCGTGGTGACCTGCAACTCGTGTTGAAGGTGCTTCAGTTCGGCCCGCATCTGGGTGCGAAGCTTGGCGTCGAGATTGGACAGAGGCTCATCCATGAGAAAGACGCGCGGCGTGCGCACGATCGCGCGGGCGAGTGCGACGCGCTGGCGCTGGCCGCCGGATAGCTCCTTTGGCAGACGCGACAGCATCGAGTCGAGTTCGACGCGCCGCGCGACCTCGGCTATTTGCCGTTTGCGTTCGGCCGGTGGCACTTTGCGAATCTTCAGCGGATAGCCGATATTGTCCTCGACCGTGAGGTGCGGATACAAGGCATAGGACTGGAAGACCATCGCGACGTCGCGATATTTCGGCAGGACATCGTTGATGCGGTCCGCGTCGATGTAGATGTCGCCCGAGGTCGCTTCCTCGAGACCTGCGACCATGCGCATGGTTGTCGTCTTGCCGCAACCGGAAGGTCCGAGCAGAACGAGGAATTCTTTGTCTTTGATCTCGAGGTTGAAATTGTTTACGGCGACAAATTCGCCGAACTTCTTGCAGACGTTATTGAATGTCACGGACGCCATGGGGCTCAACCTTTGACGGCACCCAGGGACAGCCCCCGGACGAGATGCTTCTGGACGATGAAGGCGAAGATGACGATCGGCACGCAGGCCATGAACCCGGCCGCGCTGATTTCGCCCCAATAGGTCTTGTACTGCGTCACCCGCCCGGCGATGCCGATCGGCAAAGTTTGCGCCTGCTCAGTCAGCGTAATGATAAGGGAAAGCAGGAACTCGTTCCACGAGATGATCAGGCAGAAGATCGCCGTCGCGGCTAGGCCGGGCCGGGCCAAAGGCAATGCCACATGCAGGAATGCCCCCCAGCGCGTGTCGCCGTCGACGATCGCCGCCTCCTCCAGCTCGACCGGAAGATCCTGAAAATAGCTTTTCATCATCCAGGTCGCAAACGGCAGGTTGAAGGCGGTGTAGGCAACGATGAGAGCCGACTTCGTGTTGAGCATGTCGAAGTAGTTGAAGAACAGATAGAGCGGAATGATGCTGACGATGGGCGGCATCATGCGCGTCGACAGGATCCAGAAGGAAATCTGCTTGCGCCATTGCCAAGGATAGCTGAACCGCGCGAGGGCATAACCGGCCATCGTGCCGAAGACGAGGGACACGGCCGTCGTTCCCATCGCAACGAGGAAGCTGTTCAGCGCGTAACGCAAGAACGGACGTTGAATGAAGGCTTCGTCGTAGTGCTTCAGTGTCGGGTGCCAGGGGAGCCATTCCGGCGGCACGGCGAAAATGTCGATATCAAACTTGAACGAGTTCGCCGCGATCCAATAGATCGGGAAAAGCGTGAAAACCAGCGCGACAAAGATCGTTAGATAGGCCGACAGGCGGATGAAGACCTCCCTGGTGCGGCTGCGCGCGCGTATGGTCATCGCCGTCATCATGGTCACTCCGCCAGCCGCATGCGTTTCATGAACCAGGTGCTCAGAACGATCGTCACGAACAGCACGAACAGCGATATCGCCGCCGCATAGCCGATATCGGCGAAGCGGTAGGCGACCTGATAGATATAGAGACTTAGCACCTTTGTCCGGTCGGCCGGTCCGCCGCCCGTGAGGATGAACACCAGATCGAAGAGACGCAAAGCATCCATGACGCGCAAAAGCAGGGCAATGGCAATGACAGGCTTGAGGAACGGTACCGTCAGGTCCCAGAACTGCCGCCAGGACGAAGCGCCATCGAGTTCGGCTGCCTCGTATGGCTCGACCGGCAGACTGGCGAGGCCCGCCAGCATCAGCAGGAACATGAACGGCGTCCACTGCCAGACATCGGCGACGATGATCGAGAACATCGCGAGGCTCGCGTCGCCCGCCCATGCCTGCGCGGGGAGGCCAAGACGGAACATGATTTCATTCAGGACGCCGAACTGCGGTTCGTAGATGATCTTCCATGTGATCGCGACCGCGATCGGCGGCAGCATCATGGGGATCATCAGGACAGTCTTCAGAAAGGTCAGCCGGCGGACATACTTGTCGAGCAGCAGCGCCAGACCGAGACCGAGAAGGAACTCGGCTGTCACCGCCGAGACGGTGAACACGGAGGTGTTCAGCAACGCGACATGGAATTGCTGGTCAGACAGAAGCCGCAGGAAATTGCCAGGACCGACGAAATCCCATGGCACGTCGGGATTCGGGCTGATCTTGTGAACCGCGGCATAGAACATGTAGATGCTCGGAAAGATCGTCAGCCCCAGCAGGATGAGCATCGTCGGCGCAAGCATGAGGATGCGTAAATGGCGCTCCGCCCACCGCTCCAGAGTGCCACCTGGCCGAACCGGCGCGGTCAACGGTGCATTCGCGGATGTGAACATCGGTCGCTCCCCTACAGAGGCGCAAAAGGACACCGTAATACTTTGAATGGCACATGCCCCCCCGATTTTCGGGGGCATGTGCTGAAACCCTGCCCCGGCGCCTGAACATCAGGTTTCAGGGCCACCAAAGGCCATCGCCGGCATCGTCGCGGGAGCGAAGTTCGAAAACCCCGGTCGCTGCTGCATGATCCCCGAAAAGTCCGGAAAAGATCATGCTCGCCTATTTGAGGCCGGTAATCTGCTCGACCGCCGTCTGCGAGTTCTTCAGCGCCTCTTCCGGCGTGATCGTGCCGGCGACGGCCTTGGAAAGCTCGATGCCGAAGGCATTCTCGATCTCCGGCCACTTCGGATGACGTGGACGCGGGGTCGAGGCCTGGATTGCCTCCATCAGCACTGGATAGTGCCGGAACTTCTCTTGGCTCGTCAGTTCCGGATCGGTAAAGACCGAGGTCCGGACGGGTGGATTGCCGCGTGTGGCGGAAATCTTGATCTGTTCGGCCGACGTCGCCCAGACCGTGAAGTCGAAGGCTTCCTGCTTGTTCTTGGACGCCGCCATAATACCCATGGTCCAGTGGCCGATTTCCGAGCTTCCCGGCTTGGTTCCGGCGGGAATGGTGCTGTAGGAAATCTTGCCGACCATCTTCGACTGGCTCGGGTCTTCAAAGGTGGCAACCCAATTCGGCCAGTTGATCGACGAGGCCGCCGCGCCGGCAGCGAGTGCCGTGCCGACCTCGTTGGCATTGTAACTCTCGACCCCCTTCGGCGAGATGTCTCTCAACGCAATGAACGTTTTCATCGCCGCCGCCCCTTCCGGCGTATCGATCGTTACCTTGGTCCGGTCGGCATTGAAGAGATCGGCGCCATAGGACCAGAAGATCGGCATGAAATCGGCGACCACCGGGTTGCCCTGACCGCCGCGGAAGACGTAACCGAAGTAACGGCCGCCGCCGCTGTCTGTCAGCGCCTTGCCCGCCTTCAAAACGTCATCCCAGGTTTTCGGGGCATCGACGCCGGCTTCCTTGAATTTGGTGGCGTCATAGAAAAACATCTGTGCATTTCCCACATAGGGCAGGCACACGTAAGGTCCCGTATTGTAGGGGTTGCGGCAGATCGCCAGCGACTTCGAAAGGAAATCGCTATCTGGCCCTTCCATTCCGGCCGACTTGAAGTAGGCCGTCATATCCTCCAGATGCCCGTTCTCGGCGAAAAACGGAATCCACGGATCGTCCATCAGGATGATATCGAAGACACCGGATTTGGTGGCGCCGGCATTTGCCCCCTGTTCGAAAACATTGGCGTAGGGGGCCTGGACGATCTCCACCTTGGTGCCCTTCAACTTCGAATAGTCGGCGGCCGCGGCCCTGAGGCCGTCTCCTTCGCTGCTTGACGGTACGAGGATTGTGATGTCGGCCCATGCGGCTCCGTTGAGCGCGAGTACGGACGTCGCGATAGCCAAGGTGAAAAACAGTCTGCGAAGCATTGTATACCTCCCGTTCCGAGCTGTTATCCAAAGACCTTTTCGTAGGGGGCTCACGCTTTCCGGCACGCAGAAACGTTAACTCTGCGCCCACTCTGCGACAAGGCGAGACATCGTCCGGCATGTCATCATCGAGCCGGCTTGCTCCCGGTTTTGATTTTATCACATCAGGCGCAGTATTTAGAGAGGTTGTATTAGGGTGGTGACGATTTAAGGATTTAGGATTGCCAAAGGGGCGCAAATCGGATTGCCGAACTCTACAAGGTGCGCAATCGCATCGAGCGCTTCTTCAACAAGCTCAAACAGTTCCGACGCGTCGCAACCCGATATGACAAGCTCCAGGCCAACTTCATGGGCGTCGTTAAACTCGCAGCCATCGCCATCTGGCGCAAATAGTTAAATCGTCACCACCGCCTAGCGCCTTTCCGTCCTTTGCCGCCGCCGCTGACAGGTCGCGGCGAGGCGGCCGGAACGATCGGCGCCCATCGCGTCGCGGTCATTCCGTTCGCGCCGCCCAAAACCTGCAAACAATCCGGACCGCATTGCAAGACGCCCAATGTCATCTTTTCTTGGGAACCTTGCAGCACAGCCGGCATCAAATAGAATCCCGAAAGGAGAACGCAGATGCGAGCTTTACAAAATGCCATCCCTCATTCACCCGCCGCGCAGGAGGCCGGTCTCATTCGCCGTGCGGTTGCTGGGGAGGTCGAAGCTGTCCGAGAGATCATCAAAAGCCATAACCAGCGCCTGTACCGTCTCGTCAGGGCTGTCGTCCGCAGTAATGCGGACGCGGAAGACGTGCTGCAGGATGCCTATCTCCGCGCCTTCGGCAGCCTTGATAGCTTTCACGGTGAGGCGTCCCTCTCGACATGGCTGTCGCGCATCGCCCTCAATGCCGCGCTCATGCATTTGCGTGCACAAAAGCGGCGAAAACGGGCCGGCACCGCCGTTGGCCCTGCAGAGGCCGAGGTCATCCCCTTCCCGGTTGCTTCTTCCACCGCCGATCCGGAGCGCATCATGGCGCAGCGACAGCTTCTCCATCTCGTCGAGGAGGTGACTGACGCGCTTCCCGGAGCTTTCCGCCTCGTCTTCGTCGCCCGCGTTATCGAAGGCTTGAGCGTCGAGGAAACGGCGGTGTTGCTCGATCTTCCTCCGGCTACGGTGAAGACACGCCTCCACCGCGCGCGAAAACTGATCCGGACCCGGCTCGAAGAGCAGATCGGCCCGGTGCTTGTCGATGCGTTCCCCTTCGCCGGCACCCGATGCGACCGGCTGACGGACGCCGTACTCGAAAAGCTCGGCTTCCACAAATAACGGGAACCTTTCGGCCGAAGCAGCATCCAATGCTGTGTAAACCGAAACAGGCGCGGGCCACCCGCTGGCGCCAAGGAGACCCCGATGAAAATCCTCGTTACCGCACTCGGCACGGCATGCCTCATTCTGTCTGCATCCATCGCTGGTGCCGCCGACAAGCCGACCGATCCGCAGATTGCCCACATAGCTTATAGCGCGGGCGTCATCGACGTTGAGGCGGCCAAGCTGGCGCTGTCGAAAACCAAGAATGCAGATATTGCTGCTTTCGCGCAGTCGATGCAGAAGGACCACGAAGCCGTCAATGACATGGCGCTGGCGCTGGTGAAGAAGCTGAATGTGACGCCGCAGGACAACGCCACCAGTCAGGCGCTCGCCAAGGCCGCCGAGGAAAAGCGCGCCGAACTCGGCAAGCTTGACGGTGCAGCCTTCGACAAAGCCTATATCGACAACGAGATTGCCTATCACAGCCAAGTGAACGGCGCGCTGGAAACACTGCTCATTCCTTCGGCAGAGAATGCCGAGCTGAAAGGCTTGCTGGAGACCGGTCTGAAACTGTTCCAGGGTCATCAACAGCATGCCGAACACGTCGCAGCAGCTCTGCAATGACGAGGAACCTCCTTAACCGGCGGCAGCTTCTCATCACCGGCGCTGCGGTACTCTCCGGCCATACGCTCGTCCGCGCACACAACGGCACGGTTCATGTTACCATCGACAAGCTCGCTTTCCTTCCCGCCGAAATCCAGATCAAGGCCGGCGAGACTGTTGAATGGACCAACAAGGACCGCTTCGCTCACACGGCGACGGTCAAGGGTGGTTGGGACGTCCTAATCCCGCCCGGAAAGACGGCGACGCATGTAGCGACCGTCGACGATACCGTCGACTACTACTGCCGTTTCCATCCCAATATGAAAGGGCGGATCGTGATCTCGGCGTAAAGCGCCGACGATGCCGGGCGGAAACGCCCGGCATCCAAGGACCCTGACGATGAGTATGCTCGAACAGGCCTATTGTTGCTCCGAAGACGTGCGCGCGGGGCTGATTTCGGCCAGGATCGAGCGTCCTTCGCTCTAGGCTGTAGTGACGAATTAATCATTTGATCCAAAGCATGATGCTTGCGAGCTTGATGAAGCCAAGGAAG
Organism: Pararhizobium sp. YC-54; assembly: GCF_025847205.1. Taxonomy (GTDB): domain Bacteria; phylum Pseudomonadota; class Alphaproteobacteria; order Rhizobiales; family Rhizobiaceae; genus Pararhizobium. The sequence goes on from NZ_JAOYTH010000012.1 coordinate 246,203, forward strand.
TTTTGGGCGAGCTTGTCGTAGCGAGTTGCGATGCGACGCCATTGTTT
>NZ_JAOYTH010000013.1 GCF_025847205.1 Pararhizobium sp. YC-54
CCTTCCCAAACCCGCTTGGCGACGCGCTCGACGATCTCGTCGGACACGGCGCCATGATCCTTGTGGCCCCACCAGAGCAAGACGTCGGTCTTGGCCAGCCGCTCGACGCTCAAGCCATGTTCAGGCTCCTGCAATGTCGCCGTCGTCGCTTCGATGCCTGGATCGGTGTTCAGCGCCGCGGCGATCGTGTTGTGCATGCCGTTCGGGTAGATGCTTCTGACCACCTCATTGGTCTGCTCATGGATATTTTCGCCCCAGACAACTGCCTTGATGGTCATAACCAATCCTTCTTTCGACGCTTCTTAGATCAGCATTCGATAAAATTGAAACCGCTTTCAATTTCAAGCGATAGAATCCGCCCGTAGCTTTTGCAAGCGAAAATCGGTGACCGAATACCAAGTCTCGCTCTGAAATTCCCTGCAAGCAGACCCAAAGGCAACAGCCGGCCTGCGATGTGACACCCTCCGCATCGGAAGCGGCTTTTCCCAAACGGCCTGCCCCCTTCGACGAGACGGCGCCTCGCATGACAATGGAACATTTCCGGCCGGCGCGCGTTGATTCACTCACCCATCAGCAGTGGCCAAACGCGCCACACCCAAAGGGAGGTTATCATGAGAGTTAGCAGCTGCATGACCAAAGACGTTCAGATTGCCGATCCGGAGCAGACTTTGCGCGATGCCGCGCTTTCAATGGGCCGTCTCGATGCCGGCTCACTGCCGGTGGGCGAGAATGACCGGCTCGTCGGCATGATCACCGATCGCGACATCGCTATCCGTGGCGTTGCCGAGGGCAAAGGACCCGACGCGAAGATTCGCGATGTGATGAGCACCGACGTCAGATACTGCTTCGAGGACGACGATATCGACGATGTGCTTCACACCATGGGAGCCCTTCAAGTACGGCGCCTACCGGTGCTTAATCGTGACAAGCGGCTCGTCGGCATTATCTCGCTCGGCGATATCGCCACGAATGGGCCGGCGCCCGAAACGGGCGAGGCACTGAGCGGCATCTCGCAGCCCGGCGGCGAGCATTCGCAGATCGTTCACTGACGACTGCCGGCGGGGGTCGATTCATCAAACCCTCACACAGGGGAACCCCGGTCGCATTGTACTGACAAACCATGTGGCTCGCGCCTGAAGCGCGTGCCACGTGGGCTTGGTTAGTGAAACGTGGACTTGGAAAAAACGTTGAGCACGACAACCCCGGCAATGATCAATCCGAGCCCGAGAACAGCAGCAAGATCAAGCTTCTGTCCGAAGACGAAATAGCCGGCGAGCGAAATCAGGACGATGCCGAGGCCACTCCAGATCGCATAGGCGATCCCGACAGGAATGACCCGCAGCGTATAGGACAGGAAATAGAAGGCAATCGCATAGCAGACCACCATGATCAGCGTCGGCACCAGCCTCGTGAAATGCTGGGCGGCCTGCATGGCTGACGTGCCGAGCACTTCGAAAACGATTGCAGCAACAAGCACAGCATAGAGCATGGCGGGATTCATCTGAAGCTCCGAGGCCGGTCATTGAAGAGAAAGCGCGAGCATCTGGGCCCGCATGGCCTGACGCGTCGGCTGGTCGATGTCATGGCTTTTGAGGATATCCGCCAGCCACAGGCCATCGGCGGCAAAGCGCGCCAGCAGGCATCCGGGCGAGGAATCGGTGCCGACGAATTCATCCGCATGATCCGTCACCCACAACCGCCAGCGCTCGCGCAACTGCGGCTCGGAGAGAAGCGCAATGGTCAGGACCTGCCAGCCTTGCGCATCGGCTTCGTCCGTCATTGCGAACACGCAGGACAAATAGGCGCGGGTGAAGCGGCCGTGGGCAACCGGATCGCTACGCATCTCCAGCTCGATCGTCCGGTCGAGCTTCTCCGTCAGATCGTCGAAAAGCCCGTTCAGAAGCGCCATCTTGTTAGGAAAATGATGCAGCAACCCGCCTTTACTGACGCCTGCGGCCTGCGACACGGCGTCGAGCGTTACGCCGGCAGCACCCTGCTCGAGCGACAGGCGTGCAGCGACCTCAAGCAGTTGCTGGCGGACCAATTCCGGTTGTTTGCGGCGGTGGTGGGCGATTGACATGGAGCTATAAGATACCGTCTGGACGGTTTGTCAAGATAATTCGAATTCCCTGCCACCGGCGCGATCAATCGACGCAACCCTTGTCACCCGGTGAAAAACGCTTGGAATGGCTTGGCGCGGCACGCTAGAAGTGACGGCAATCAGGAAAGCGATGATGACGGACGGCCAGACGGAAACACTCTACAACGCGATCGGCGGCGACGGCGCGGTGCGGGCGCTCACCCGCCGTTTCTACGAATTGATGGATGAGCTGCCGCAAGCCGCCCTCTGCCGGGCGTTGCATCCGGCCGATCTGTCCGGCAGTGAAGAGAAATTCTATGAATATCTGACCGACTGGCTCGGCGGACCGCCGCTCTATACCGACAAGCGCGGCCATCCGCGCCTCAGAAGCCGCCATTTTGGCGCGGCGATCGGAGCACAGGAACGCGACGAGTGGCTGCTTTGCTTTAGCCAAGCACTGGAAGAGACCGTGTCGCATCCGCAATTGCGGTCGATCATTCTGGAGCCGGTGACACGGCTTGCCCATCACATGCAGAACAAGGACGAATAGACATGCAGAGCGGGCAGTTTCGGCCGGTTACCCTTTTCATTGCCGGCTTGATGGGCCTGTTCGGCATCATCAGTGCCGCCGCCGCGTCGCATGGAGCCGATCCGCGCCTGCTGGGTGGCGCCTCGGCAATGTGCCTGGCGCATGCCCCTGCCCTCATCGCCCTTTATGCCGCCTGGCCAACGATGCGCACGGCAGCGATCGCGGCACTGCTCATGTCAGCGGGAACGGCCCTGTTCGCCGCAGACCTGACGGCACGGCATTTCCTTGGCCACGGATTATTCCCGATGTCGGCACCCACCGGTGGCGTGTTGATGATGCTCGGCTGGCTTTCGGTCGCTGCCGGCGCATTCTTCATGCGCAAGGAAAACTAGGCGAACCGGCGATTTCGCAAGGCTTGAATCGCGGTTCTTCCAGACGTTTTCAAACGCCGTTTCGTGGCCGGTCGCGCTCCTGAACCTGTTTCACGGCGAAATGTCTACCGGCAACTCTCAAGCCCGGTCTTTGGCCGGTGCTGCAGCGGCAGCGCCGGACGGGAACGGCAGAATATTGTCTCTCGGCTCAGGCGCAAGCCCCGGGCGGGCCGGCGGACGCACCTGCCAGGCCGGAAATTCCGTGACGTTCGGATTGTCTTCAGCCATGCGCGCACGGCGTGACAGAAGTTCGTACAGTTCGGGAACCAGCCCATCGCCGAACTGCGCGGCCAGCTTATGCAGTCCGATCATCATGAACTGATCGGGACGCTCGTTGCTCATTGTCATCTCCATTGGAAACCGGCAGCAAAAATGCGCCGGACATCGGCCCTGACTGCAGATCAACCGGCGTTGCTGCGGCTCGCCTTCAGATCCAGGAAAGCGCGCTCCAGGCTCGACTTGCTGCCGTTGCGCAGGGGCACGAAGGCCTTGCCCCACTTCTTGCAGCCGGTTTTTACCCGCAGGCACGCATCATGGCTGATACAGTCGATCGGGCAGAAAACGCAGTCGACCGAGGGCAGGATATTGTCGATGCGGGAAACCGCCTCGCGCAGCCCGCCGTCATGATGGATCAGTTCGGCGCCATGCGAGCTGGCGATCTGGCGCAGATGCGCCACCTGGCAATCGCGGCCGCCGACATAGAGGAAGCTGCGGCCTTCCAGCCGGGTTTCCTGCGTCTTGGCAGAACCCGAGGCATTGCGTGTTTCTGCCTCCCGGCTCTGCTTCTGCTTCGGCTTGAGCTGATGCCGTTTGTCACCCATGTCAGTCTCCGCGTGTTTCGGAATCGGCCGTTCGGCTGATCGTGCGGGAACCCTATTTAACTTGATAAAAAGAGTAAAGTATAAACATGAGTTTTTTTATCATATTTTATGCGGGCGTTTTGCCGCAGTATTTAACAAGCGGCGCACGCCCGTATTGTGCAGGACAAACCGGGCTCTAACGACCGAACTGAAGCGGGATGACGAAGGGCCAGCTGCTGCGATTGGCAGCCTGCGGAATTTTGGGGAAAGGCTCCGCCTTCTGCACTGCGCTCACTGCGGCGTCATCGAGAACCGGCGATCCCGATCCCTTGACGATCCGGACACCGGAGACACCGCCACCAGCAGATATGATGAAGCTCACCGTCACCGTTCCGCTCAGCCCCGCACGATCCGCCGATTTGGGGTAGCGGAAATGCCGCTGCACTTTCGAGCGGACCTTGCCCTTGTAGTTGCTTTCCGCCGCATTTCCGAAGGCCTGTGCGACCTTGCCCTTCTTGCCGGTACTTGCTGTGGCGACGGCGCCTTCTACACCGTCGGCCTGACCTTTCGTCACGGTCTCGACCTGCTTGCCGGCATCGCCGGCCTTCTTGCGGACCGGCTTCTTCTTCGGTTTTTCCTTGTCCGGTTCCTTCTTCGGCTCCGGCTTCTTTTCAGGTTCGGGCTTTATCTCCGGCTTTTCCTCCGGAACGACGGTTTCAACCGGCGCAACGGTTGCCGTGATCTCCGGCTGCCCGGTGGTAACCGGCGGCATTTCCTCGGCTGGAAGAACCACATCGGCTTGCGTGGGGACGATGTCCGCGGGCGTCTCGGCAGTCACTTCGGACTGGACGGGCGGTATCTCCGCCACTTCCATCGGCTCCGGCGCCACTTCCTGCGGCTCCTCCTCCTCCGGCTCGATCGCTTCCGTGGGATCGCCCGCCAGCACGGTCTCTTCGAAGGCGTTGCCGAGAACGGCGATTTCCATGGCTTCGCCGCCCGCGACCTGCTCCTGCTCTACCGGCTTTTCGTTCGGCTCGAACAGTTGCGTCGCCCCTGCATGCGCAAGCAGCGAGAGGAGGATCGCCCCGGTCCATTTGATCGTATTGTTCATCACAGATACCGATGCGAAATCCGCATCAGCCCTTCAACTCGACAGCCGACCTGGAGCCGGTCTTCAGCGCCTTCATGCAGGCGTCCTTGGCAACACCGTCGCCGCTGCAAACCGGAGCATCATTGATCAAAAGGCTCTTCACAGCCTCGCATTTTGTTCCCGGCAGATCGAACTGCCGAACCTTTGTCTTGCCCGCCGGCAGATCGCGGAAATCGAGAACGGCCATCCGCTCGACCAGGCCTTTTCCATCAAAAAGCACGAATTCGAAGGAGACCTTTGACAGCGCTTGCGGCAGTTCGTTTGCCGCGACAAATGTCAACTTGCAGCCTTTTTCGGATGGAGTGAGATCGTTGATCTCGATCGACAAATTGCCGGACGTCCCGGCATCCTGCGCCAATGCCGCCGTGCCCGAACAGAAGACAGCCAGAAGCGCCAAAGGCGGCAGACGAACAAATTTCATCATAGTCTATCCATTCTCTAAAGGGCGGTGGCGCAGCAAAGGGTGGTGGCGCAGCGCCGGAGAAATCAGCCCGCATGACCCGCCCCAGACGCAACGCATTTCAGCCCTGCAGTTAAACTGGACTACAAAAATCCAGTATTGCGTCCATAATAAAAGATGAGTAATGAAGTCAAGATACTAATCGCAGTGACCCGGCTCAAGAAGGGGAGAAACCCCTGTTTTCGGCCGCCATGATCAGGACCGGAAGCCTGTGACACCGAATGAACCAGACGCCGTGCCGGTCGCTTTGCCGGTAGGCCAGACGCAGCGCATCTTTGAAAGCCACGAGCTTTTTCGCGGCGGAAACGAAATCCTGATCACCCATGAAGGCGCGATCTACCGCATGAAGATCACCCGTCAGGGCAAACTTATTCTGAACAAATAGGCCAGACACATGACACAAACATCCCGCCCGACCCCGTCCGAAATCCGCGCCTACCGGGCTGCCAATCCGAAGATGCGCGAGCGCGACATCGCCGCTCAGCTTGGCATTTCGGAAGCAGCACTCGTTGCCGCCGAATGCGGCCTGACCAGCATTCGGATCGATGGCAGCGCCAACCGTTTTCTGGAACGGGCAGCGGAACTTGGAGAAGTGATGGCGCTGACCCGCAACGAAAGCGCGGTTCATGAGAAGATTGGTGTCTTCGAGAACATCACCCCCGGCAAACATGCCTCGATCGTGCTCGGCGAGAATATCGATCTGCGTATCTTCCCGGGCACCTGGGCACATGGCTTTGCCGTGACCAAGACCGATGGCGACGACGTGCGCCGCAGCCTGCAGTTCTTCGACAGGCAGGGGACCGCCGTTCACAAGGTGCACCTGCGCCCGGCCTCCAGTCTTGACGCCTATCACAGCATCGTCGAAGCGTTCCGCCTCGACGATCAGTCACAGGAATTTGTCCCCGAGATAAAGATCGAGAGCATCGCCGATGGCGAAACCGCATCGGTCGATGTCCCGGCGCTGCGCGACGAGTGGAGCAAGATGACCGATACGCACCAGTTCCATGGACTGCTGCGCAAACTGAAGCTTAGCCGGCGCCAGGCATTGCAATCGGTCGGCGAGGATTTCGCCTGGAAACTGCAGCCCGAAGCCGTCGAAGACATGCTGCGCGGCGCGGCGAAGATCGAGGTGCCGATCATGTGCTTCGTCGGCAATCACGGCATCATCCAGATCCATTCCGGACCGGTTGCCAATATCCAGACGATGGGTCCCTGGCTCAACATCATGGACCCGACCTTGCATCTGCACCTGCGCAGCGATCACCTCGCCGAAATCTGGGCGGTTCGCAAGCCGACCGCCGACGGCCACGTGACCTCGCTGGAAGCACTCGACGCCAGGGGCGAAATGGTCATCCAGTTCTTCGGCAAGCGCAAGGAAGGTTTTGCTGAGCGGGAGGAATGGCGCGCCATCATGGAAAACCTCGCCCGGCTCGATATCACTGAAGCTGCCTGAAGGACCCGGTGATGAACGCTCCCTATGATTTCAACCGGCTGCGGTCCTGGGAACTGGCCCTGGCGATCTTCGCGGTGTCGACCCCCTTCGTGCTGCCGGCCACCCTGCCGGACGGCGCGTCCTTCGTTCGTGCGGCTGTCGCACAGGAAATACAGAAGGCCGACACCTCCCGGCTCGTTTCCGTTGGCGGCGCCATCACCGAGATCATCTATGCACTCGGCGAAGAAGGAAAGCTCGTCGGCCGCGACTCGACCAGCCTTTATCCGGAAGCGGCAACCAAGCTTCCCGATGTCGGCTACATGCGGCAATTGTCGCCGGAAGGCGTGATCGCCATCAATCCGAGCGCCATCATCGCCGTCGAAGGCAGCGGCCCGGCCGAAACGCTTGCGGTTCTGAAAGACGCCAACATCCCCTTCCAGACCGTTGCGGAAACCTACGATCGCGACGGCATTCTGTCGAAGATCCGCGCGGTCGGCGATTTCCTCGGCGTGCCTGAAAAGGCATCCGTCCTTTCCGAAAAGGTCAAGGCCGACCTCGACGCCGCCGTCACGGATGCCGCCAAACGCCCGGAAAGCGAACGCAAGCGCGTGATCTTTATCCTGAGCACCCAGGGCGGAAAGATCATGGCCTCCGGCACCGGCACGGCCGCCGACGGCATCATCGCACTTTCCGGCGCCGTCAACGCCACCGGCACATTCCAAGGCTACAAGCCGCTGACCGACGAGGCGATCATCGAAGCCAAACCCGATGTCGTCTTGATGATGACCCGAAGCGGCGGCCATGCTGCAAGCGACGATGAACTCTTTGCCCATCCGGCGCTTAGCCTGACCCTGGCGGCAAAGACCAGGACGGTTATCCGCATGGATGGCCTGCATATGCTGGGCTTCGGGCCGCGCACAGCAAGCACGGTGCGCGAACTCAACGCCGCCATCTACGGAAAAAAGCCGAATGCATCGCAGTGAAATGGTAGCGGGTGACGGCCGGTCCCAGTCCTTTGCGGCACGCCTGAAATCCGAATGGCATATGGGCGACCGTTCGCGGCTCGCTCAATTGCTGATCCTCGTGCTCCTCGTCGCCGCCGCCGCGATGTTTGCGGCCTCGATCATGACCGGCGCGGCGGATGCCTCGCTCGGCAACGTTCTGCGTTGGCTCCTGGGCATGGAAGGCGCCGAGCAGGCTTTGAGCGTCCGCGACCGGATCATCATCCTCGATATCCGGCTGCCGCGCGCCGTGCTCGGCATGCTGGTCGGCGCCTCGCTTGCCGTCTCGGGCGCCGTGATGCAAGGCCTGTTCCGCAATCCGCTGGCCGACCCCGGACTGGTCGGCGTCTCCTCCGGCGCCAGCCTTGGCGCTGTGCTGCTGATCGTGCTTGGCAGTTCCTTTTTCGGCCCGCTCTTTGCAATCTTCGGCTTCTACGCGCTGCCGGTCGCGGCGTTCTGCGGCGGCCTCATCACGACCTTGCTGCTCTACAAGATCGCCACCCGCAGCGGCCAGACATCGGTCGCCACCATGCTGCTTGCCGGCATTGCGCTCGGCGCCCTGGCCGGGGCTGTCACCGGTGTGCTGATTTTCATGGCCGACGACAAGCAATTGCGCGACCTGACCTTCTGGGGCCTAGGGTCGCTCGCCGGCGCCAACTGGATGAAGATCCTGTCGGCCGGGCCGATTATCCTCGTCTCGCTCGCGGTTGTTCCTTTCCTTGCTCGCGGCCTCAACGCCCTGACGCTCGGAGAAGCCGCGGCCTTCCACATGGGCATTCCGGTTCAACGGCTGAAAAACATCGCCATCGTCAGCGTCGCGGCCTCGACCGGCGCTTCGGTCGCCGTCAGTGGCGGCATCGGCTTTGTCGGCATCGTCGTTCCGCATGTGCTGCGGATGCTGATAGGCCCCGACCACCGGTACCTTTTGCCCGCATCCGCGCTGCTCGGCGGCACATTGCTGATCTTTGCCGATATGATCGCCCGCACCATCGTTCCGCCGGCGGAATTGCCGATCGGCATCATCACCGCGTTTGCCGGCGCGCCGTTCTTCCTTTGGATCCTGCTGCGCGGGCGCGCCCATATGGGGCTTTAGACCATGATCAAGGCCAGTCATCTTTCCGTCCGGCTTTCCGGCACTCAGGTGCTGCACGGCGTCAGCATCGAGGCGGCGGCCGGGCAGTTGACCGCAATCGTCGGCCCCAACGGTTCCGGCAAGACCACCAGCCTCAAGGCCATTGCCGGGGAGCTGCCCTATGCCGGTACCGTCCATATCAACGGCCACGACATCAAGACGCTGAAGCCCTGGGAACTGGCGCTGAAGCGTGCCGTACTGCCGCAGTCCACCGTCATCTCCTTTCCCTTCACCGTGCGCGAAATCGTCCGCATGGGTCTTTCCGTCGGAGCAAAGGCAGACGCTGAAGAAACAGACCGCATCGCCAGCGACGCATTGGAGGCGGTAGACCTGTCCGGGTTTGCCGGACGCTTCTACCAGGAGCTTTCCGGTGGCGAGCAGCAGCGTGTCCAGCTCGCGCGTGCGCTGTGCCAGATCTGGGAGCCGGTTGGATACGGCGAGCCCGCCTTCCTGCTGCTCGACGAGCCGGTGTCGAGCCTAGACATCCGCCATCAGCTGACGATCATGCGGCTCGCCCGCAACTTCTGCGAACGCGGTGGCGGCGTCATCGCCATCATGCATGACCTCAACCTGACGGCGATGTTTGCCGACCGGATGATCATGATGAAGGCCGGGCGTGTCCATGCGACGGGACATCCCAACGAGGTGATGACCAATGCCGTGATGGAGGCGGTGTTCGGCTGCGCCATGCGGGTCAACGCAACCCCCGGGGGCAACATCCCGTTCGTCCTGCCGCACACGGCGGCGTAGAGCCCTTCAGGGTTAAATGGAACCAAACCCCTTGCTACGCGTTGAGGTGGTGAACCGCTGACACGGTGATGATGTCACCTGCCGGCACTATCGCACTCTGGGGCGGGCATTGGCCCCGCTCCCGCCGCATGAAGGAGTTTTCTCCATGGCCACAGGTCTCTTTTCCGGCTCCAGCGCCAAGAAGCGCAATGGCAGCCTGCTTGATACCCCGATCGAAGATCAGATCAGCGAACTCCGCGACGAGATCGCATCGCTGGCCAAGCTCCTGTCGCAGCGCGGCACAGAAGCATCGAAGGAGGCGCGGTCAAGGGCATCCGAAGCTTCCAGGGATGTTCGGGCAAAGGCTCATGACGCACGCGATCAGGTCGAAGCAGGCCTGCAAGACCTTCTGGAAAATGGCGAGGCGCTGTTTGCCGAACTGCGCAGCCGCTATTCGTTGACAGAAAAACAGGTCCGCCAGACCGTCCGCCAGCACCCGTTTGCCACTTTGGGCGCCGCCGCCGCACTTGGCCTGCTCGTCGCTGCGCTGATCCGCCGATAACCACATCGACCCTGACGGGGCGGTCGATAAACGGCGGCCGCCTGTTTCCCTTTCGAAGGCTGGCGAAGCAACATGGTTGTCAGCCGGCCTTTGTGTCATCCGCCTCTGCCTTCTGGAGAAAAAAATGGGTCCTTTGGCCGCAATGCTTTCGGCTCTCGTGATGACGGATGTCGGCGTCGCCCTATCGCGCTACAAGCGCAACGGCGCCATGTGGGCGGTTGCAGCGCTGTTCTTCCTGACTGCCTACATTTTCGCACTCGTTGCAGGCGCAATCTATTTGAGCGCGCTGTACACACCCTTGACGGCCACGATCATCCTTGCCGCGATTTCCCTCGTCATTGGCCTCGTCGTCATCGGCATCATGCATGCGCTCAATGCCCACGATCGGCGCATCGCAGCTCAAAAACGCCGCCGCTCGCAGGCGCAGGCGACCTTTGCCATTGCCACGGCGTTGACGCTTTTCCGCAGACAGCCGCTTCTGGCCGCCGGCCTTGCGGTCGGCGTTGGCACCGTCCTCGGACTGATGCGAAAGTCAGGTGACAGCGATCGATCCTGACACAGGGGCAGGAAGAGGTTTTCAGAGCGGCAGGCGGACAATCGCTGTCAGGCCTGCCGGCAGATATTCGACTTTCACCGAACTGCCCATCACCTTGTCAAGGCTCCGCTCGATCAGGATGGAGCCGAAACCACGCCGCGCCGGCTGTTCGACCGGCGGACCGCCGACCTCCGTCCAGGTCAGATGCAAGACGTGACGGCCATCTTCCTCGACACTGCGCGCAGTCAAAACCACCCTGCCGCGAGAGACCGACAGCGATCCATATTTCGCGGCGTTGGTTGCCAACTCGTGCAGAACCAGGCCGAGGCCGACGGCCTGATCGGGTCCGAGGAGGATCTCGTCCTTGTGAACCTCGATCTGCTTTTGATAGTCCCGCACATGCGGCGCAAGCTGTTTGGCCAGCAACGCGGACAGGCGGATTTCGCCCCATTCATGGTCCGACAGAAGTCCGTGGGCTTCGGAAATCGCCTGCAGCCTGCCGGCGAATGCCGTCATGAATTCCTGCGGGTCGCTTGTCTGCCGCAGCGTCTGACGAGCCAGTGATTGCAGCATGGCCAGCGTGTTCTTGACCCGGTGATTGAGTTCGCGCAACAAAAGCCGGGTTCGCTGGCTTGCTTCCTGCTCTTCGCTCACATCGATATTGATCCCGAGAAAAACGGTCGGTTTGCCCTTGGCATCACGCTCGTGCACACGGCCACGGCCGAGCAGCCAGCGCCCCGTCGATGCAATGCGGAACGTTCCGTCATATTCCTGGTCTTGCGTCATGGCGGAACGCAGCTTCGACAGCGTCGCCACGCGGTCGTCCGGATGAATGGCGCCAAAGATATCCCGGGCCTGGACGCTCTTGGTGGGCTCCATGCCGAACATGCGCAGCATCGGCGCATTGCAGGAAACATTGCCCGAGCGGATATCCCACAACCAGCTGCCGACATTGGCCGCATCCAGCGCCATTGCATGCCGCTGTTCCTCGCGCGAGAGCGCGGCTTCCTTCAGAGCGCGTTGATGCGCCTCGTGCTTCAGCGAGAAGAGAGAGGAGGCGACGCGTGACAGCCTTTGCAGCTGCACAATGAGCTGCGGAGCCGGGTCCTTGCGTGGCTCGACATCGAAAACACAGAGCGTGCCCACCGGCTGACCTTCGATGACCAGCGGGACGCCGGCGTAAAACCGCAAGAAGGGCGCCCCCACAACACGCGGCTGATCAGAAAAACGGGCGTCTGTTGTGGCATCGGCGACCACCAGCGCGCCGTCCAAAGCTCCCGCGATCGTATGCACACAAAAAGAATCAGCAGCCGGCGCCTGTGTCTCGCTCACTCCGCTGGCCGCCTTGAACCATTGATTTTCTGCATCGACAAGGGTCACCAACGCAACCGGTGCATCAAAGAGACCGGCGGCGATATCGGCAAGATCGCGGAAATCGGCGTCCGGTTCTGCCATATCCGGGACGACCGCATGCAGGACATCAAGCCTTTGGGCCGACGTCCGAACGGCCGCCACAGCGGTCTGCAGATCGCAAGTCTCTTTGGTCATGAACTCCATACCCAGCCCCGGCAGCATCAATACCTCAACCCCGCCTTAGCGCAACAACCCGCCTGCCACAATTTATGCACGACCACAACTTTGCATGCAACCAAAAGGAATGGCGCACCGCAGAAGGAGCGCACGCCAAACCCCAACTGCAAGGTTTCGAGCCGCAGACGATAGGGATGTCAAGAAATGAAAGCCCGCGACGTCATCGGTGCGGACGTGGCATCCGGGCCGTATTCGTTTTCGCCGGTCACCTGTAGGATATCCTGCAATCGCTGGCGCGCGCGATTGACCCGGCTCTTGATCGTGCCGAGCGCGCAACCGCAGATTTCCGCCGCCTCTTCATAGGAAAAGCCGGACGCACCGACAAGAATGATGGCTTCGCGCTGATCCGGCGGCAGCATTTCCAGCGCCCGCTTGAAATCCTGGAGATCCAGAGAGCCGTATTGCGCCGGGTGCTGAGCAAGCGACTCGGTAAAATAGCCGTCGCTATCTTGAACCTCACGGCCGCGCTTGCGCATCTGGCTGTAGAGTTCGTTGCGAAGAATGGTGAACAGCCATGCCTTCATGTTGGTGCCCATCTCGAAGTGGTCCTGCTTGGCCCATGCCTTCATGATGGTATCCTGCACGAGATCGTCGGCCCGGTCATGCCGGCCGATCAGCGACATGGCAAAGGCACGCAGGCTGGGAAGGGCCGCCAGCATTTCACGCTTGAAACTGGGTTCCTCAGACGTCATTCCGCCACTCATTTTGCCACATCCGGCATCGACCGGCGCTCGACCGCATCGAGCTTCTCAAGCAGGTCAAGGAACCGGTCCGGAATGGCTTCTTCCTGTACAGAAAGATAGAGAGCGCGAAGCTTCGTTGCAATCTGCGCGTTTGGATTATCGGTACGCGCCGGTCTCACGATCTCGCGCCCTGCCCCAAGTTTATCCGTCATCAATACCAAATACCTTCGATGTTCATCTGGCAGCATAATGCGCGGTGAAAAAAAATGTTCCGGCAAAGGAACCTTTTTTTTCACATCGCGTTCCTTCGCTGTCATGGCCGCCACCTCGGCCAGAGTGAGGGAGTCTTTTACATGTCACTTTCCACCCGGATCGCTCCGTTCCTGCCCTATTTGCGCCGGTACTCTCGCGCACTGACGGGATCGCAGACCTCGGGCGACGCCTATGTCGCAGCTGTTCTGGAAGCGCTGATCACCGATGTCAGCATATTCCCGGAAGCCAGTAATGACAGGGTTGCTCTTTTTCAGCTGTACACCAAGCTTTTCGGCTCCTCGTCCGTCCTCATCCCAGAACCGGTTTCGCCATTTGCATGGGAAAAGCGCGCTTCGATCAATCTCGCTTCGGTCTCGCCGCTCGCCCGCCAGGCCTTTCTCCTGGTTTCCGTTGAAGGATTTCGCACAAGCGAGGCGGCTGAAGTTCTCGACACGACGGAAAGCGGCATGAACCAGTTGCTCGAGCGCGCGTCTGAAGAGATTTCGCGGCAGGTGGCAACGAACATCATGATCATTGAGGACGAGCCGCTGATTGCCATCGACATCGAACAGATGGTCGAGAGCCTTGGACATACGGTCACCGGCATCGCCCGCACGCGTGACGAGGCCGTGGCCCTGTTCAAGGCAACGCGGCCGAGCATGGTGCTTGCCGATATCCAGCTTGCCGATGGCAGTTCCGGCATCGATGCCGTCAACGACATTCTGAAGAATACAGCTGTTCCTGTCATTTTCATCACTGCATTTCCCGAGCGCCTTTTGACCGGCGAGCGTCCTGAACCAACCTTCCTGGTCACAAAGCCGTTCAACCCGGACATGGTCAAAGCGTTGATCAGCCAGGCGCTGTTCTTCAACGAATCCACCAAGGCTGCGGCCTGAGATCTGTTCCGCCTGGAACATTCAGCTGAACGATCTCTTTGTAAAAGACGCTGGGTAAAGGACGCTGGGGGGATAAAGCGGCACCCCTGAGTAGGGATGGCGATATTCAAGCCGGTCCGATTTCCGGCCGGCATATGGATCGGATCTTGGACGTTCTACTCCCGAGCCCGGGAATAGAGCGTCCAATCGACTAGAGAGTGGAAGGCGCTTCGCGTGGGCAATGCAGGCAATTCAGCCTCAATCAGGACCGGCGCCAGTACCAGCAAGGTTCTGATGGACCTGGTCTTGAAGAAATCAGGCTCGGGCTATGTGTATCAATCGGACGATCTTGATACTGTTCTTTCGGGAAACCTGCCTGAAGGATTGCAACGGCTGGCGACGGCGCACCAGGCAGATGAATCGGTGTTTGGCGCAGACGACGGCACGCGTTTGATCGCCTTGAAACGCAGCGTCGCGAGCAACAACACGCCCGCCTCAACCGAAATCGATATAACGTCAGCGACCGGCGTGTTGACATACCGGATCGACATCGAACGCGTCGATACGCCCGGGATGACCGGAATTCTCTCCGTCATCACCGATATCTCGGAAACCCGGCATCGCGAGCGTATCTTGAAGACCCTGCTGCGCGAACTCAGCCATCGTTCCAAGAACCTGCTTGCCATCATTCAAGGGATCGCGACACAGACAGCCCGCCAGGCCCTGTCGCTGGACTATTTCCTCACCAAATTCCGCGGGCGCATCCAGTCGCTGTCCTATTCGCAGGATCTCGTCACCGATTCCAGCTGGCGCGGGGCCTATCTCTTTGCGCTGACGGAGCGCCAGTTCAGCGCCTATTGGCCGGATTCCGAAACGCCGATTTCCATCAATGGCATCAATGCACATCTATCGCCCAACGCGACGCTGCATATTGGCCTTGCGCTTCACGAACTGATCGTCAATTCAGCGTCCTATGGCGCGATCTCGGCGGGCGTAAATTCCCTGATGATCGATTGTTTCGAAACAATCCTTGACGAAAATGAAGCCATCGAACTGGCATGGATCGAACACCTGCCGCCTGCGGCAACCCAGCGGGAGGCGGACGAGCCTACATTTGCGCGCACGGTGCTGGAGCGTGTCGTGCCCATGGCGATCGGCGGCAAGGCGATGTATCTGACGACACCCGACCGCATTGAATATCACCTGACCATTCCATCCCGGGAATACGAAATCGTAACCGGCGAATGACGCCTGCAGTACCGCTGCACGCTCTCTCGGAGTTGACCTTCCAGGAAAATGGTCAAAAAACAGCCAGCGCCGGGGGAAGGCACTGGCTGATATTGACAGCTCACCGAGGGGGTGTGTGAGCTGAGTGCCGGACATTTAAATGGGGTTCACATTGGGGGCGATGTGAACGGCTATCCGGACTTCACAGAAACGAGCCGGCAAAGAAAAAGTTCCGCGCAGGTTTCATTTTTTTTGTGGTTATAAAATCCGCCCTTTTTCAAAGCATTTCCAGCTCGGCGCGGTGCCTGTAGAGGCTAAGGAACTTGCGATAGTCGCGATCATAGGTTTCCCGCATGTCCGCATTCGGATATTGCGCATGGCCGCCGGGATACATGGCCGGTCCGGCGGCGCGCAGGTCCGGATAGAGGCCGCCGGCGACCGAGGCGACCATGGCCGTGCCGAGCAGGACGGCATCATTGGTTTCCGGCACGACGACCGTGCAGCCGGTCACATCGCAATAGAGTTCCATCAACAGCACGTTGCGGACATGGCCGCCGGTCACATGCAGGGTATCGAGATCGTAACCCGCCTCCTTCATCATTTCCAGAATGTGGCGAACGCCGAGTGCTATCGCCACGCAGGTGCGCCAATACAGCCGGCAGAGCGCGTCGAACGAACTATCCAGCGTCAAACCGCTGATGACGCCGAGTGCATGCGGATCGGCAAGCGGCGAGCGATTGCCGTGAAAATCCGGCAGGACGTGCAGACGCGCGGCAAATTCACTGCCGTAAGCTGCGCGCAGTTCCTGAATGCGAAGCACGATCCGCGCGTGAACCTCGGCATCCGGCTCGCCGCCGGCACTGTGGCTGCGCACGACATGATCAAGCAGAGCGCCGGTTGCCGATTGTCCGCCCTCGATCAGCCAGCTGTCTGCAAACGCCGCCTCGAAGTAAGGCCCCCACATGCCGAAGCCCGGCTTCATCTCCTTGGAAAAGGCGACGATGCAGCTGGAGGTTCCCGCGATCAAGGCGAGTTGCCGCTCCAGCTTGTCCGGCTCGCCGGCAAAGCCGCCGAGCACGCCGATGGCGCCTGCATAGGCGTCGATCACCCCCGTCGCCACCTTGCAGGCCTCATGCAGACCCAGTTCGGCCGCCGCCGCCGCCGTCAGATGCCCGACCGATTGCCCGACCGGCAGCGTCTTTTCCGGCAGCGCGCCGCGCGCGCGCAAGTCCTCAAGCCCGATCCTGGCGAGGAACTCATCCTGCCAGCCGTTCTCCTTATGGGAAAGATAGTTCCACTTGGCCGTCAGCGTGCAGCGCGACCGTGCGGCATTGCCGGTTGCCCGCCAGGACATGAAATCGGCGAGATCGAAGAAATATCCCGTCTTTTCCCACTGTTGCCGCAGGTTCTGCTTCAGCCACATCAGCTTCGGCATTTCCATTTCCGGCGACATCACGCGGCCGGAATGGTTGAGGACAGGATGTTGCGTGGCCGTGCAGAAATCAGCCTGCTTCAGCGCCCGATGATCGAGCCAGACGATCGTATCCCAGCGCGGATCGCCCTTGCGGTTGACCGACAAAGGCGCACCGTCCATGCCCCGCACGACCAGCGAGCAGGTCGCATCGAACCCGATCGCAGCGATCGCTTCGGAGGGCACGCCAGCCTTGGCACGCGCCGTTTTGACGGCAATGCAGACGGCAGACCAGATATTTTCGGAATCATGCTCGGCGTGATTTTCTTCCGGCCGGTTCATCGCGATCGGATAGTCCGCGCGGGCCAACTGCTTGCCATGCCTATCGAAAATGCCGGCGCGTGCGCTGCCGGTTCCGACATCGACAGCAACGATCAAATCAGCCATCAGAGCCCTGCGTTCCCGTCCCTTTGTTCTTTGCGGACAAAATGGATCAATTCCCGCATATCGTCAAACAGCACGTCCGGTGAAAGCCGCCGCAGTGTCTCCAGATGCCGTTCCGACTTTGCATGCGAAGCGCCGGCGAAGGCAAAAACCCGCATGCCAGCCGCCTTGGCGGCCTCGATGCCAGCCGGGCTGTCTTCGACGACGATGCAATTTTCCGGTGGCGTGGCCATCTCTGCGGCCGCATGCAGGAACAGGTCCGGCGCCGGTTTGCCGCGCTCGACCATCGACGAGCTGAACAGATAGGGTTCGAGCTTGCCGATCAGTCCGGTAATGGTCAGGGACAGCCGGATGCGCTCCATCTGGCTGGACGATGCCACGCAGCGCGGCAGATCGAGCTGATCGAGCGCTTCGGCAATGCCCGCCACCGGCTGCAATTCCTGGCGGAAGCGCTGGTAGAGATCGAGGCGCATCTGCTCCAGAAAATGATCGTCCACCGCCAGTCCGTAATCCTCGTGCAGGATATCCGACATGGTCTTCAAGCTCTTGCCGAGGAACCGCTCGGTTGCCTCTTCGGCATCCATATCGACGCCAGCATTGCGCAAGACGCGAACCAGGACGTCGAGTGACAAGGGTTCGCTGTCGACCAGAACCCCGTCGCAATCGAAAATCACCAGCTTTGGCGGATGCGTCTTCATGTCCGTCAGCCCTCTGCTTGCGCGCAAAGGTGGACGCCTGTTGCGGCCACGGCGTTGCGCGGGGGCTGAAGCGTCACGACGTCATTCTCCAAGTTTTCCGTCAAGATAGAGCTGCAGCGTTGCTCGCGTGCCCTTGCCCCAAAGTGTTTGCAGCGCATGTGCGAACCGTTTCTGGAACAGCGTCGATTGCGCAACATCGCCGAAGATGTCCGAAAGCGCAAGAAAGGCCTGTGGATCGTCCTTGGCCTTGATGGCCGCCGCATGAAGCCGGTCTGCACTCGCATCGTTGAAGGTGATCGGCTTGCCGCTGTCCGTGGTTCCGGCAAAATACCGGCACCAGAGCGCCGATACCAGCGCGAGGCCGACGACATCCTCGCCGCGCCGCAGCCGGTCGGCTGTCGTCGGCAGGATGAACTTCGGCTGGCGGTTCGATCCGTCCTGTGCAAGCCGTGGAATGGTGTCGCCGATCTTCGGGTTTAGCAGGCGCGTCTCCACCTTCTTGAAATAGGCATTAAGATCAGTGTTCGGCACCGGCGGAATGACGGGAATGATCTCGTCGTGCTCCAGCTTCGCCAGAAAGGCACAGACCGTCGCGTCCTCCATCGCCTCATGGACGAAATGGATGTCGAGAAGCGCTGCCGGATAGGCGATTGCCGCATGGCCGCCATTCAGGATGCGGATTTTCATGTGTTCGTAAGGTGCGACATCCGGTACGAACTGGACGCCGACGGTTTCGAGCGCCGGCCGGCCGGCCGGAAAGTGATCCTCCAGCACCCATTGCTTGAACTCTTCGCAAAAGACCGGCCAGTTGTCATCAATACCGTAATCGTCGGCGACGATGCCGACTTCGCGCGGGCCGGTCGCCGGCGTAATGCGGTCGACCATGCCGTTCGGGAAGGCAACATTGGCCTCGATCCATTCGGCAAGCGCCGGATCGGAAAGCCGTGCAAGACCACTGACGGCCGCATGCGTGACCTCCCCGTTGCCCGGGATATTGTCGCAGGACATCACCGTAAACGGCACGATGCCCTTGTCCTTGCGGGCTTTCAGCCCGGCAATGATGAGACCGAATACGGTCTTCGGATCGCCCGGGCTCTGGCTGTCGGCAACAATGGCGGGGTGTTTGGGATTGAACACGCCCGACGCCGGGTCGATGAAATAACCGCCCTCGGTGATCGTCAGCGAAACGATGCGGATCGCCGGGTCTGAAAGCACGGCGATTGTCGCTGCCGCATTGCCCGGACGCAGATAGTCGATCATCGGTGCGGTGACGCGCGCCGCACTCTTGTTGTTGTCCTGCTCGACCACCGTCGTCAGGAAATCCTGCTCTTCAAGCTTCGCCCGCATCGCCTCGTCCGAGAGCAAGACCCCTGCCCCGATGATCGCCCAGTCGTGATCGCTGCCGGTGTTGAACAGGTCGTCGAGATAGATCGCCTGATGCGCCCGGTGGAAATTGCCGACGCCGAAATGGACGATACCCGCCTTCAGCGACGAGCGGTCATAGGCCGGGATCGCAGCGGTCGCCTTGATGGCAGAGAGATTGGCGAGCGAGAGTTTGGTCGTCATGTTCATTCCTTTCGACGAGCTTTGAGCTCAGCTCATCCAGTTGCCGCCGTCGACATTGTAGGTCTGCGAAACGACATAGTTGCTGTCGGCGGAGGCGAGGAAGATCGCCATGCCCGTCAGGTCCTCGGCCGTGCCCATGCGCCCGAAGGGAACCTCGGCGCCGGCAAGCCTCTTCTTCTCGCCAAGCGGACGGTTTTCGTACTTGGCAAACAGCGCATCGACACCATCCCAGTGCTCGCCATCGACGACGCCGGGGGCGATCGCGTTGACGTTGATGCCGTGCTTGATGAGGTTCAGTCCCGCCGACTGGGTGAGGCTGATGACGGCGGCCTTGGTGGCGCAGTAAACGGCGACGAGAGCTTCACCGCGGCGTCCGGCCTGGCTTGCCATGTTGATGATCTTGCCGCCGCGGCCCTGCGCAATCATCTGCTTTGCAGCGGCCTGCATGGTAAAAAGCGTGCCGGAGACATTGATCGTAAAGAGCCTGTCGTAGCTTTCGCGGGTGATCTCGACGATGGGTGCAAGATCGAACAGGGCCGCATTGTTGACGAGAATATCGAGACCGCCTGCCTTTGCGGCGACAGCGGCGATTGCCTCGTCGATCGACACCTGGCTGGTCACGTCCATTTCCACGGCATAGGCCGATGGGCCAAGCTCGCCCGCCGTCGTTTTCGCGCGCTCAAGGTTGATGTCAGCGATGGCGACGGTCGCCCCTTCGCGGATATAGGCCTCAGCGAAAGCGCGTCCGATCCCGCGCGCCGATCCCGTGATCAACGCGCTTTTACCCTTGAGCCGTGTCATCGAATTGCCAGTCCCTTGTCGTTGAATTTGTGCACGCGGCCTTCTTCCGGGGTGAGGAAGACCTTGTCGCCATGCTTGACTGCAAAGTCGCCGCCGACGCGGGCCGTCACCAGCCCGATGCCATCGACATGAATATGCAGGAAGGTATCCGATCCAAGATGCTCGGCGACACCGACGGTGCCGCTCCACGCCCCGGATTCTGTAGAGAGTTTGAGATGCTCCGGACGAACCCCGATCGTATGGGCGCCGTGCGGTTTGGCGAACGCGCCCGTGGCGAAGTTCATCCGCGGCGAGCCGATGAAGCCGGCGACGAAGGTATTGTCCGGGCGGTGGTAGAGATCGAGCGGCGAACCGACCTGCTCGATATTGCCGGCATTCAGCACCACGATCTTGTCGGCCATGGTCATGGCCTCGACCTGATCGTGGGTAACGTAGATCATTGTCGTCTTCAGCTGATGATGAAGCTCGCTGATCTCAAGCCGCATCGTCCCGCGCAGCGCCGCGTCGAGGTTGGACAAAGGCTCGTCGAACAGGAAGGCCGAGGGCTCGCGCACGATGGCCCGGCCGATGGCGACGCGCTGGCGCTGACCGCCGGAAAGCTGGCCGGGGCGCCGGTCGAGATAGTTGGTGAGGTTGAGGACGCGGGCCGCTTCCGTCACCTTCTTGTCGATGGCACCTTGATCGAGTTTCGCCATCTTCAGCGGGAAGGCGATGTTGTTGCGCACCGTCATATGCGGATAGAGCGCGTAGGACTGGAACACCATGGCCAGTCCACGTTTTGCCGGTGCAGCGCCCGTCACATCGCGTCCGTCGATCTCGATGATGCCCGAGGATGTATCCTCAAGGCCGGCGATCAGGCGCAGCAGGGTCGATTTCCCGCAGCCCGAAGGGCCGACGAAGACGACGAACTCGCCCTCGTTGATCGTCAGGTCGATCCCTGGAATGACCTGCGTCGCGCCAAAGGATTTGTTGACCTTTTTCAGAGTGATATTGCCCATGCGTGCCTCCCGAGTCTTTTCTTTGAGTTACTTCACGGCGCCAAAGGTCAGGCCGCGGACAAGTTGCTTCTGGCTGAACCAGCCCATGATCAGGATCGGCGCAATCGCAAGCGTCGAGGCTGCCGACAGCTTTGCCCAGAACAGACCTTGCGGGCTGGAGAAAGAGGCAATGAAGGCTGTGAGTGGTGCTGCATCGGTGGTCGTCAGGCGGATCGTCCAGAACGCTTCGTTCCAGGCAAGAATGATGTTGAGCAGCATGGTCGATGCAATGCCGGGTACGGCCATCGGCGTCAGCACATAGATGATCTCGCCCCAGAGCGACGCCCCGTCCATCCGCGCCGCTTCCAGGATTTCGCCCGGAATTTCGCGAAAGTACGTGTAGAGCATCCAGATCACGATCGGCAGGTTGATCATCGTCAACATGGCAGTCAGACCGATTCTGCTGTCGAGCAGGCCAAAGTCACGGAACAACAGATAGATCGGAACAAGGACCGCGACGGCCGGCATCATCTTGGTGGAGAGCATCCACATCAGGATGTCCTTGGTCTTGTTCGTCGGCGAAAATGCCATCGACCAGGCAGAGGGAACCGCGATCAGCAGCGCCAGGATCGTCGAGCCGACCGACAGGATCACCGAGTTCATGAACGGCTTGAAGTAATTGCTTTGCGACTGGACCGCCACGTAGCTTTCGACGGTTCCAGACGGGATCAGGTTGAA
This sequence comes from Pararhizobium sp. YC-54, assembly GCF_025847205.1. Lineage (GTDB taxonomy): Bacteria > Pseudomonadota > Alphaproteobacteria > Rhizobiales > Rhizobiaceae > Pararhizobium. Next base: position 22,104 of record NZ_JAOYTH010000013.1, read on the forward strand.
GCCCTGGATCGCCTCGGTCTCGGACTTGAAGCTGGTGATGATCGTATAAAGGATCGGGAAAAAGATCACGAGCGCGATGATCCAGGCGGCGATCGTGAAGACTGCTGTTCTTCTGGTCGAAACTGCACGGGCCATGGTCTTGCCTCCCTTATTTGTCGAGGTTCTTGCCAACGGCGCGCATCAGGAAGAAGGCGACGATATTGGCGAGGATGACTGCGATGATGCCGCCTGCCGAAGCGCCGCCGACGTCATAGCCGAGAAGTGCTGTGCGATAGATCAGGAACGGCAGGTTCGTGGATGCATAGCCCGGCCCGCCATTGGTGGTGACGAGGATTTCGGCGTAGACGCCCAGAAGGAAAATGGTCTGGATCAGGATAACGACGGTGATCGAACGGGCCAGATGCGGCACCGTCAGGTAGATGAACCGGCTGACAAAGCCGGCCCCATCCATTTCGGCGGCCTCCTTCTGCTCGCCGTCAAGCGATTGCAGGGCGGTCAACAGGATGAGCGTCGCAAACGGCAGCCATTGCCAGGCGACGATGATAATGATCGAAAACAGCGGATACTGGCCAAACCAGTCGACCGGCTGCAGGCCGAAGAAGCGGCTGATATCGGCAAACACGCCATATTGCGGATGCATGATCATGTTCTTCCAGACCAGTGCCGCCACCGGCGGCATGACGAAGAACGGTGAGATCACCAGGATGCGGACGAGCCCCTGACCCCACATCGGCTGATCGAGCAGAAGCGCAATGGCGATACCGCCGATGACCGTGATAAAAAGCACGCCGACCACGATGACCAGCGTGTTCCAGATGGACTGGAAAAAAGCGGGATCCGTATAGAAATATTCGTAGTTGAACAGGCCAGCGAAACTGACATTGCCGGGATTGAGCAGATTGTAATTCTGGAACGAAAACCACAGCGTCATGGCCAGTGGTACGATCATCCAGATGAGGAGAAGCCCGACGGACGGGGCCATCATCCAGCGCGCAAGCGCCCGCGTATTCTGCGTAGCCATTTCAACACCCTCCCTCTGATGCCGGTACGGACACCCGCCCCGCCGGGAGGGCAGCAAACCGGCCGCCTTGGTATTCTTTTTTTGGAAAAGCCTGACGCCAACCGCAGCAACTATAGATATTCACGACGGTTGACGTCAGGTTCTAGTTGACGACCCGGATGGTAGTCCGGACCGTCTTTCCTTGGGAAGGAACCTACTTGATGTAGCCGCCACGCGTCATTTCACGTGTGGTTACCTGCTGTGCTTGCGCCAGCGCATCGTCAACCGTCATCTGACCGGCCAGAGCCGCCGAGAAGAGCTGTCCGACTGTCGTGCCGAGCCCCTGGAATTCCGGGATCGCGACGAACTGGACACCGACGTAAGGGACCGGTTTCACGGTCGGTTTGGTCGGGTCAGCCGCATTGATCGATTCCAGCGTCATCTTGGCGAACGGAGCCGCCTTCTGATACTCGGGATTGGCATAGAGCGAGGAGCGCGTGCCAGGAGGAACATTTGCCCAGCCTTCCTTCTCTGCAACCAGATCGGCATAGTGCTTGCTGGTGGCCCAGGACACGAACTTCTGGGCCGCTTCCGCCTTCTGCGTTCCGGCAGGAACGCCGAGCGACCAGGCCCACAGCCAGTTGCCGCGCTTGCCAAGACCAGTGTCTGGAGCAAGAGCGAAACCGACCTTGTCGGCAACGGTCGAGTCCTTCGGATTGGTCACGAACGAAGCAGCCACCGTGGCATCGATCCACATGCCGCACTTGCCCTGCTGGAAGAGCGCCAGGTTTTCGTTGAAGCCGTTGGACGACGCGCCCTGCGGGCCGGCATCGTTCATCAGCTTGACGTACATGTCGAGCGTGTTCTTCCATTCCGGCTGATCGAACTGGGGCTTCCAGTTCTCGTCGAACCAGCGTGCGCCGAAAGCGTTGGACGTGGCGGTCAGGAACGCCATGTTCTCACCCCAGCCGGCCTTGCCGCGAAGGCAAATGCCGTTGATGCCGGCCGCGCGGTCGGTCATCTTGCGGGCTGCGTCACCGATGAACTCCCAGGTCGGGGCATCAGGCATGGTCAGCCCCGCCTTTTCCATCAGGTCCTTGCGGTACATGACCATCGAGCTTTCGCCATAGAACGGCGCGGCATAGAGCTTGTTGTCCATGGTCAGGCCCGAACGGATGGCGGGCAAAAGGTCGTCGACGTCATAATCGGCGCCGAGGTTGTCGAGCGGCAGCAACCAGCCCTGCTTGGCCCAGATCGGAACTTCGTAGGTACCGATCGTCAGCACATCGTACTGGCCGCCCTTGGTGGCGATGTCCGTGGTGACGCGTTCGCGCAGGACGTTCTCTTCGAGGGTGACCCATTCCAGCTGAATGTCGGGATTGGCCTTGGTGAAATCGTCCGTCAGCGTCTGCATCCGGACCATGTCGCCGTTGTTCACCGTGGCAATGGTGAGGGTTTCTGCCTGGGCCAAACCCGCAATGACGACTGCCGAGCATGTGCCCAGCAAAAAAGTTTTCAAGTTCATATTCTTCCTCCCAGAAGAGTTATGAGCATTTGCCTTGCTCGTGAGCAATTACTCACACATTTGCAAAAAATGTCAATTGCATTCGTTACTGCAGCGCAGAACGGCAGCCTATTGATTTGATTTTATTAATGAAAAATTCTGGGCATTTGCTCAGTTATTGAGCAAAAACTCCGCAGTCGTCTCGTCGGTGATCAAACCGTTGATCACCCGGCCTTTGAGAGCAGCTCTGAGGGCGACGTATTTTCGCTGCCCCTTGGCGATGCCGATCACAGTCGCAGAATCACGCGACGGCAAGGGCACGCTGGCGACACGCCTGTTAATGCTGCCGGACATCATCTGCCCATCGCGATCAAACATCCAGCCGCAGATTTCGCCTGCAGCCCCCTCGTCCACCAGGCGAAGCATTTCGTCCTGGGCAAGGAAGCCGTCTTCGCACAGAGGCGCCCGCTCGCCCAGTTCACCGACGCCGACGAAAGCGACATTTGCCTCGGAGCCGAGCTGCAGGGCGAACTTCACCAGCGCCTGATTGTGCAGCACCGCCCGCTCCTCCGGCGAAGACACAAGAACCGGCAACGGCATGGGAAAATGCCGCGCCTTGATGGCGTCCGCCATCGAGAAGATGACGTTGTAATAGGCAGCCGATCCGTCCAGCCTGATATTGCCGGTCAAGGACACGATGCGGTGTTGGGGACACTCCATCGCCGGCAGCTGGTCGATCGCAGCCTTCAGCGTTCGCCCCGTACCGATCGCCAGGATGATCGGATCGGCCGATTTCAGCCAGCGCTCGATCTCGGCGGCCCCCGCCTCGGCGATGCCGACCGTCGTCGATGACGAACCGGGATCGCTCGGCACGACGTCCACATGCCGGAGGTCGAATTTTTCCTTGAGGCGAAGCCCGAGTTCGAGACAGGCGGCGATCGGATGGTCGAGACGGACCTTGATCAGGCGTTCGGCCATCGCCAGCGAAACCAGCCGCTGCGCCGATTGACGGGAAATGCCCATGATGGAGGCGATTTCATCCTGGGTGCGCCCGGCGACATAATAAAGCCAGCCCGCACGCGCGGCGTCATCGAGCCTGTTATTGCCTTCCGGTCTGCGCGCCATTTTCCGTACTCCTAGAGGAATGTGCTGACACTTTTTCCGCCCTTCTGTCAAACACTGGCCATGGCCAACCCCGCTACAGAGGCTGCAAAACCCCTACAGCGCCGGGATTTTCAACGATCTTCATTTTAAAATTTTACCGTTTGATAAAAAAATAAAGCGTGGTACCGTTTCTATATCCTGAGGCACGACATTTGGGAGCAAAAAATGGGAACGACTGAAACTGGAATAGTGAGCGGGCGCCTGTCTCCCGTCGAATACGAGAAGAATTTTTCCGACCTGCACCCGCCGCTGGATGAGCACGAAGCGCTGGTCGCCTCCGACCGCTGTTACTTCTGCTATGACGCGCCGTGCATGACGGCCTGTCCCACCTCCATCGATATCCCGCTGTTCATCCGGCAGATATCGACTGGAAACCCGCTCGGGTCGGCAAACACCATCTTCGACCAGAACATTCTCGGCGGCATGTGCGCCCGCGTCTGTCCCACCGAAACGCTCTGCGAACAGGCCTGCGTGCGCAACGATGCCGAGCACAGGCCCGTCGAGATCGGCCGCCTTCAGCGCTATGCCACGGATATCGCCATGCGCGAAAACCGGCAGTTCTATCAGCGCGCCGAACCGACAGGAAAATCCATCGCCGTCATCGGTGCCGGACCGGCCGGCCTTGCCTGCGCCCATCGCCTTGCCGTCAAGGGCCATGACGTCGTCATCTACGACGCCCGCGAAAAGGCCGGCGGCCTCAACGAATATGGCATCGCCACCTACAAGGCTGTCGATGATTTCGCCCAGGCCGAAGTCGATTATGTTCTGGAGATCGGCGGCATCGAAATCCGCAACCGCATGATGCTCGGCCGCGATTTTTCGCTGAGCGACATGCTGGCCAGCCATGACGCTGTATTCCTCGGCCTTGGTCTTGCCGGCGTCAATGCGCTGCGCACCGAGGGTGAAACCGCAGAAGGCGTCGAGGACGCCGTCGATTTTATCGCCGCACTCCGGCAATCGGAAACCAAGTCGGACATTCCCGTCGGCCGCAGGGTCGTGGTGCTCGGCGGCGGTATGACCGCAGTCGATGCGGCCGTGCAGGCCAAGCTGCTCGGCGCCGAGGAGGTGACCATCTGTTATCGCCGCGGCAAGGAGAACATGAACGCCTCCGAGTTCGAACAGGACCTTGCTGCCGCCAAGGGTGTCACCATCCGTCACTGGTTGCAGCCCAAGCGCATCATTGCCCGTGACGGCAAGGTGGCCGGCATCGAGCTCGACTATACGACAATCGCCGATGGCCGCCTGACGACCACAGGCGAAACCGGCGTCATCACCGCCGACCATGTGCTCAAAGCCATCGGCCAGACGTTCGAGGCCGACGGCCTCGGCATCATCGCGCTGCAATCCGGCCGCATCGTCGTCGATGGCGAAGGCCGCACGTCGCTTGAGCGCGTCTGGGCCGGCGGCGACTGTGTTCTCGGCGGCGAGGACCTGACGGTTTCGGCCGTGGCACAAGGCCGCGATGCCGCCGAATCGATCAACCACGTGCTCGCCGCTGCATCGCAGCCGGCCGTTGCCGTCGCTTGAAGGGAGAATGAACAATGGCTGATCTGCGCAACAATTTCGTCGGCATCAAGTCTCCGAACCCCTTCTGGCTGGCGTCGGCACCGCCGACCGACAAGGCCTACAATGTCGAGCGCGCCTTCAAGGCGGGCTGGGGCGGCGTCGTCTGGAAGACGCTCGGCGAGGAAGGCCCGCCGGTCGTCAACGTCAACGGCCCGCGCTACGGCGCGATCTGGGGTGCCGACCGCCGGCTTCTCGGCTTGAACAATATCGAGCTCATCACCGACCGCGACCTCTACACCAACCTGCGCGAAATGAAGCAGGTGAAGATGAACTGGCCGGATCGCGCCCTGATCGCCTCGATCATGGTGCCCTGCGAGGAGAATGCCTGGAAATCGATCCTGCCGCTGGTCGAAGAGACCGGCGCCGACGGCATCGAGCTCAACTTCGGCTGTCCGCACGGCATGTCGGAACGTGGCATGGGGGCTGCGGTCGGACAGGTGCCGGAATATATCGAGATGGTCGTGCGCTGGTGCAAGCAGTACACCCGCATGCCCGTCATCACCAAGCTGACGCCGAACATCACCGATGTGCGCAAGCCGGCCCGCGCCGCCAAATCCGGCGGCACCGATGCCGTGTCGCTGATCAACACGATCAATTCGATCACCTCGGTCAATCTCGATACGTTCTCGCCGGAACCGTCGATCGACGGCAAGGGCAGCCATGGCGGCTATTGCGGCCCGGCGGTCAAGCCGATCGCGCTCAACATGGTGGCCGAGATCGCCCGCGATCCCGAGACTTACGGCCTGCCTATTTCCGGCATCGGCGGCATCACCACCTGGCGGGACGCTGCCGAATTCCTCGTGCTCGGCGCCGGCAACGTCCAGGTCTGCACGGCGGCAATGACCTACGGCTTCAAGATCGTCCAGGAAATGATCACCGGTCTTTCCAGCTGGATGGACGCCAAGGGCCATCGCACCCTTGACGATATCTGCGGCCGGGCGGTGCCCAACGTTTCGGACTGGCAGTACCTCAACCTCAACTATGTCGCCAAGGCTCACATCGATCAGGATGCCTGCATCAAGTGCGGCCGCTGTCACATTGCCTGCGAGGATACCTCGCACCAGGCGATCACCCAGTTCGTCGATGGCAAGCGGCATTTCGAGGTGATGGAAGACGAATGCGTCGGCTGCAATCTCTGCGTCAACGTCTGCCCCGTACAGGATTGCATCACCATGGTCGGCCTTGAGCCGGGCGCACTGGACGAGCGCACCGGCAAGGTGGTCGATGCGAACTACGCCAATTGGACGACCCACCCGAACAATCCGATGGCCCGCCAGGCCGCCGAATAATCAGGAAATACAAACCGTGTCAGCCGCTTCGCCGAAAATGCGAGGCGGCTGATCGTCATTCAAAGCGGCGAAGAATCTGCCGTGAACCGTGGCGCGATTTTACGGGAATGACGCAGACAAGGTATTGGACACGAAATTGCGACGATGCGTCCACAAAAACGTGCGTTGCCCCTTACCGCGAACTCGTCAATAAGAGGGAATGACGAGACGCGGCGTGGCCGCCAACACCGGATGTCTGCTTGAAGATCGCCTCCTCACGAACCCGCAAAAGGCTGCACCTCCTGACGGGCGCCTGCCTGGGCTTTTTCCTGCTGACGCATTTTTCCAACCACGCGCTCGGCCTCGTTTCCGTCGAGACCATGGAAGACGCGCGCCGGATTTTCAATTTGGTCTGGCGAAGCTGGCCGGGCACGGTGCTGCTTTACGGATCGCTGCTCGTTCACTTCATACTCGCCCTTGAAAGCCTCTACCGGCGGCAGACCCTGCGCATGCCGGTCCGCGAAGCGTTGAAGATCATCTTCGGCCTTGCCTTCCCCTTCCTCATAGTCGGGCATGTGGTCAGCACCCGGGTCGAGTGGATGATCACCGGCTACGGTGACGGTTATTACCAGGTGCTGCCGCTGCTCTGGTCGGATACCTTCATCGCCACGCGACAATCGCTAGCGCTGATCCTCGCCTGGGCGCATGGCTGCCTGGGCGCATGGTTCTGGATGCGCGGCCGCGACTGGTATCCGCGCTATTTCTTGTTTTTCTATTCGTTCGCCGTCCTCGTCCCGCTCCTGGCCCTTCTCGGCTTTGCCGCGGGTGCCCGGTCGCTGGAGGTCGGGATACCATCGACGAGCTGGTTCATGCCAGCGCGTGCCGCACCCGAAACCATGGGACAGATCAGGACGGCCATCACCGCCGCCCTGCTCGCCATGATCGGCGGAACCTTGATCCTGCGCGCCATTCCGGTCAGGGGAAAGATCCGTATCACCTATCCTGATCGTGCCATCTCGGTTGCAAAAGGTTTCAGCGTACTCGAGGCAAGCCGCGCTGCGGGCATCCCGCATCTGTCGATCTGCGGCGGACGTGGGCGCTGCTCGACATGCCGGGTGCGGGTGACGGAAGGCCTGGAGCGGCAGCCACCGGCCAACGAAGCAGAGCGGGCAACGTTGAACCGTATCCGCGCGCCGGACAATGTACGCCTTGCCTGCCAGTTGCGGCCAAACCACAATCTGTCGATCTCGCCCATTCTCGGCGGCGACAATGTCGGCCTCAGGGCAAATCCGACCGAACAGGAAGCAGCCGGCCGCGAACGCCGCATCGCCGTGCTTTTCTGCGACTTGCGCGACTTCACGCTGCTCGCCCAGAAACAACTGCCGTTCGATACCGTCTTCCTGCTCAACCGCTATTTCGAAACCATTGGCGAGGCGGTGGAAGCCTCAGGCGGGGTCATCGACAAGTTCATTGGCGACGGCGCTCTGGCGATCTTCGGGCTGAACAACACAATCGAGGAGGCCTGCGCGCAGGCGCTGACGGCGACGGCGCGGATCGCCAAGGGCATCGATGTCCTCAACCGCAATTTCACGAGCGAGCTGGACAAGCCGTTGCGCATCGCCATGGGCATGCATGCCGGCCCGGCAATCATCGGCCAGATCGGCTATGGCAAGGCGTCGTCGCTGACAGCCGTCGGCGACACGATCAACGCGGCAAGCCGTCTGGAAGGCTTTGCGAAGGAGTATGACGCCCAGCTCGCCGTTTCCGCCGATCTGGTGCGCTATGCCGGGCTCAAGGTCGATGATCGTGAAAGCTACAACATCTCCATACGCGGCCGTGCCGGCACGCTCGAAACACTGATCGTCCAGAACGCAGTGGAGGTTGAGGCCATGTTGGAGGCGAACCGCTCGCCGGATATACCTGCATGACCGGCGGCGGCAACTTTCGACGGGATGCTGCGCGGCGCCCTATCGCGAAACGGCCGCTGTAGCGCCGCTCACGCGCTGCCTTCCTTAATCTCCAGACCGCTGACGAACAGCTGTTCGAGAAACCGTGCTGCGTCTTCAAAGCGCCCTTCGCCGGAGCGCTCGTCTCCGAGCACGCCGCGCACCTGGACGTCGAAATCGGCATAGTGCTGCGTGGTCGACCAGATGGCGAAGATCAGGTGATAGGGGTCGCATTTGGCGATTTTGCCGGCCTTTATCCAGCTGCGGATGACCTCAGCCTTCTCATCGACAAGCAATTTCAAAGGCCCCTTCAACTCATCCTCGATATGGGGAGCACCCTGCAGGATCTCATTGGCAAACAGCCGGCTTTCGCGCGGAAAATCCCGCGCCATCTCCAGCTTGCGGCGGATATAGCTGCGGATTTCCGAAACCGGGTTTCCTTCCGCATCGAACTCGCGCAACGGGTCGAGCCAGCTGTCGAGCACCCGGTCGATCAGCGCCCGGTGCATCGCCTCCTTGGTGCGGAAATAATAGAGCAGGTTGGGCTTCGACATCCCCGCCACTTCGGCGATCTGGTCGATGGTGCTGCCACGAAAGCCGTGGGTTGCGAACACGTCGAGTGCTGCCTCCAGAATCAGTTCTTCCTTCTCCTCCTGGATGCGGGTTCGCCGTTGCGTTCGGGCTGCCCTCGGAAGTACCATCTTTCCCCCAGTCTTCTCACCAATCGCCGCCTGCGCGCGGCGTGAAAACGTCCGAAAACCGCATGATCCAAAAATTCGGACGGCACCGACGTTTTTTCTGTTTTTCGTCTTGAGTGCGGCAACGGAAGTTGTAATGTTTTACCAACCGGTCAAATTATCAGTCAGTTCAAACTCAAACGCAACGGCTGATCGCAGGGCAATCGAAAAAACCAGATGCCCCGATTTGACCACGGGAACGATGGGATGCACCGATAAGTGCCTCCCCTAAAAAGAATGAGGAGAACCGTCATGACTCATGCACCGGGCGAGAACATGCGCGTCAACGCCGACCGTCTGTGGGACTCACTGATGGAGATGGCGAAGATCGGCCCCGGCATCGCCGGCGGCAACAATCGCCAGACACTGACGGACGAAGACGGCGAAGGCCGCCACCTGTTTCAAAAATGGTGCGAAGACGCCGGCATGACGATGGGCGTCGACAAGATGGGCACGATGTTTGCCACCCGCCCCGGCACCGACCCCGATGCCCTGCCCGTCTATGTCGGCAGCCACCTCGATACCCAGCCAACCGGCGGCAAATATGACGGCGTGCTCGGCGTACTCGGCGCTCTCGAAGTCGTGCGCACGATGAACGATCTCGGCATCAGGACGAAACATCCGATCGTCGTCACCAACTGGACGAATGAAGAGGGCGCCCGGTTCGCGCCGGCCATGCTGGCCTCCGGCGTCTTTGCCGGTGTCCATACGCTCGACTATGCCTATGAGCGCAAGGACCCCGAAGGCAAGACCTATGGCGACGAGCTGAAGCGGATCGGCTGGCAGGGCGACGAAGAGGTCGGCGCGCGAAAGATGCACGCCTATTTCGAGTATCATATCGAGCAGGGGCCGATCCTCGAGGCGGAGGAAAAGACCATCGGCGTGGTGACGCACTGCCAGGGCCTCTGGTGGCTGGAATTCACCCTGACCGGCCGCGAAGCCCATACCGGCTCGACGCCGATGAACCTGCGCGTCAATGCCGGCCTTGCCATGGCGCGGATCATCGAGATGGTTCAGGGGGTTGCCATGGAAAACCAGCCGGGCGCCGTCGGCGGCGTCGGCCAGGTATTCTTCTCGCCGAATTCCCGCAACGTGCTGCCGGGCAAGGTCGTCTTCACCGTCGACATCCGCTCTCCCGACAAGGCCAAGCTCGACCGCATGCGCGCCAGGATCGAGGCGGAAGCGCCGAAGATCACCGATGCGCTCGGCGTCGGCTGTTCGATCGAAGCCATCGGCCATTTCGAGCCGGTGACCTTTGATCCAACACTGGTGACCGCCGTTCGCACCGCCGCCGAAAAGCTCGGCTACAGCCACATGAACCTGATCTCCGGTGCCGGCCACGACGCCTGCTGGGCCGCCAAGGTGGCGCCTGCCACCATGGTCATGTGCCCCTGCGTCGGTGGCTTGAGCCATAACGAGGCGGAAGACATTTCCAAGGAATGGGCGTCTGCCGGCTGTGATGTGCTGTTCCATGCGGTGGTGGAGACGGCGGGGATTGTGGGGTGAAGACTGTGGTCGTGGCCCCCTCATCCGGCCTTTCAGGCCACCTTCTCCCCGCTGGGGAGAAGAGGGCGTTTGCCGTTCTCACAAGGTCTATCTTTGCCTCTGTGCTTTCGAACCTATCCGTGATGCACGGGGCGAGCACGAGTCCCCTCTTCTCCCCAGCGGGGAGAAGGTGGCCCGAAGGGTCGGATGAGGGGGGCTTCCGGTGAACGCGCAGAAGAACAACGACATCACCAAGCGCCGCAACGGAATAACCGCCAAGGCACGTCACCTGCGCCAGGAAGAGACAGAGGCTGAATACAAGCTCTGGAATGAACTGCGCAATCGCCTGCTCAACGGATACAAGTTCACAAGGCAAGTGCCGCTCGGAGCTTATGTTGCCGACTTCGTCTGTCGCGAAAAAAGCCTTGTGATCGAACTTGATGGCGCGCAGCATTCAGGCTCGCTTTCCGATTTAGTTCGAACACGCTGGCTGAGCGAAAACGGCTATTCAGTCTTGCGCTTCTGGAATGACGAAATTCTGAGGGAACGGCGCGCGGTTCTCGACACCATACTCGCAGTCCTGTCCGGCGAGATTTCGGCACGCTGCGATGCGACCCGCTTTTCGCCTGCCGGATCCTTTGCGAACACCAAAGAGGTAACACGACAATGACCACAGTCATCAAGAACGGCACCATCGTCACCGCCGACCTCACCTACAAGGCGGACGTCAAGATCGACGGCGGCAGGATTGTCGAGATCGGGCCGAACCTTTCGGGCGATGAGACGCTGGATGCGAGCGGCTGTTACGTCATGCCCGGCGGCATCGATCCGCACACCCATCTCGAAATGCCGTTCATGGGCACCTATTCCTCCGACGATTTCGAAAGCGGCACGCGCGCGGCCCTGTCCGGCGGCACGACCATGGTCGTCGATTTCGCGCTTCCTTCGCCCGGCCAGTCGCTGCTTGAAGCGCTGACCATGTGGGACAACAAGACGTCGCGGGCCAATTGCGACTTCTCGTTCCACATGGCGATCACCTGGTGGAGCGAGCAGGTCTTCAACGAGATGCAGACCATTGTCCAGGACAAGGGCATCAACACCTTCAAGCACTTCATGGCCTACAAGGGCGCGCTGATGGTGGACGATGACGAGATGTTCCACTCGTTCCAGCGCTGCGCCGAGCTCGGCGCGCTGCCGCTGGTGCACGCCGAAAATGGCGACATCGTCGCCCAGATGCAGGCAAAGCTTTTGGCGGAGGGCAATAACGGTCCGGAAGCGCATGCCTATTCCCGCCCTGCCGCCGTCGAGGGTGAAGCGACCAATCGCGCCATCATCATCGCCGACATGGCCGGCAGCCCGCTCTATGTCGTGCACACCTCCTGCGAACAGGCCCACGAAGCCATCCGCCGCGCCCGGCAGAACGGCATGCGCGTCTATGGCGAGCCGCTGATCCAGCATCTGACGCTGGACGAGAGCGAATATGCCAATCCCGATTGGGACCATGCTGCCCGCCGCGTCATGTCGCCCCCGTTCCGCAACAAACAGCATCAGGATTCACTCTGGGCGGGCCTTGCCGCAGGCTCGCTGCAGGTGGTCGCGACCGATCACTGCGCCTTCACGACAGCGCAAAAACGCTTCGGCGTCGGCGATTTCACCAAGATCCCCAACGGCACCGGCGGCCTTGAAGACCGCATGCCGATGCTGTGGACCCATGGCGTCGCCACCGGCCGCATCACCATGAACGAATTCGTCGCCGTCACCTCGACCAACATTGCGAAGATCCTCAACATGTATCCGAAAAAGGGCGCGATCCTCGTTGGCGCCGATGCCGACATCGTTGTCTGGGACCCGAAGCGTTCGAAAACGATCTCGGCCGCCTCCCAGCAGTCGGCAATCGACTACAACGTCTTCGAGGGCAAGCAGGTCACCGGCCTGCCGCGCTACACGCTGACCGGCGGCGTCGTTGCCATCGAGGAATCGACCATCAAGACCCGCGAAGGCCAGGGCAAATTCGTCAGCCGCGAACCGTTTACCGCCGTCAACAAGGCGCTGTCGACCTGGAAGGACATCACCGCGCCGCGCAAGGTGCAGCGCAGCGGCATTCCGGCAAGCGGGGTGTGATGGTGAGAGCGGCCGGCCGAGACTCAATTCTTGACGCCAGTGGGGCCAGCCGCCACGCTGGAGGCTTTACAATAAGTATCGATGTCGTTTTTCCCGCTTGTGGGTTTACAGCTAGAGAATGCAAATCGTGAGAAATGGTTATGACTGTGATATATCAAGACTATTTCCCTAATGATCCGGACTCCCTGCCATTGCTGCATAACGCAGAAATAAATCGAGTATATTCGAAAATATTGTATGAAGTTCACAAGAAAAAAGGTGTGTACGAATATGGAGAATGCACAACCAAAATCTCTTTTGAGACTCGGCTAGAAGATGCAAAGAGGGAAGCTGAGCGCCACAGGGAGAAATCGTATTGGTTCGATATTATTGGCGTTCCCGTGCTGCTCTTTGAGCTGATTGGAGAAAAAATGGTTTTCTTCAGAAATCCCATCGAGAAATGTAAAATCGATATCCTTATCGTTGATAGTAAAATTCGCAAATTTGGCCCGATTGCGAAGCTCTTGGATAACAAATGCTTCGGAGCGATATTCGTTGAGGGGGAATGGGATAACGCGCCGAGAGATGCGGGAAGTTACCGAAACTACAGATCGACTTCAGATGGGGGCGCCTACGGTCTCAAATGGAACCCTTCGCCCCCCACTCGACGAGGTGTACGGACGATGCAACGATTGTCTTCACGAATTTCAATGCATTTTCCAACATGACTCAACGACGCGACACGGTGAGCCTTCGACCAAATGCAAGTGCAACTCTATTCTACTTGACTGCTTTCCCTTCTCCGTCCTTGTCGGTCGGAAATGAGGCAGGTCTTCTGGGATCTGTCGGTGCATCAGCTCTGCTGAAGCGGAACCAACGCCTCCAGCTCCGGCAACAGGACAACGCTCTCCTGTTCGTTCGGGTCTGTCCGCGCAATCACCGCCGAACAGGGCTTGTCCGACAGATTGGCCGCCAGATGCGGCACGCCGGCCGGGATGTAGAACATCTCCCCTGCCCTGACGATCGCATGCTCCTCCAGCCGGTCGCCGAACCAGGTATGCGCCTCGCCGGACAACACGTAGATCGCCGTTTCATGGGTCTCGTGTTTATGCGCCTTGGCCCGGCCACCCGGCGGGATCGTCAAAAGATGCATGCAGATGCCGGTCGATCCGACTGCTTCGGCCGAAATGCCTTCAAAGTAACCGAACCCCTGTTTTCCGTCATACGGATGCCCAGGGCGCACGACCCGGCAGGCCGGTGTCGATGATTGCACCATTTTCCCATCTCCTCGGCAGCAAAATCGCGCGCAGCATACCTCATTGGAAAAATATGAAGTACGACTATCGGAGGCAAAGAGCCGGATGACGTCACCCCAATCTTCCAGCCAATGGCATTCAGGACGGAGCGCACCGGATACAATGACAACAACACCAGCATCCGTCGTTTCGGCCCGCGATCTCGGCCTGACCTTCGAGACCAGTGACGGCCCGGTCAACGCGCTGACGGGCGTCAATCTCGACGTCGACAAGGGCGATTTCGTCTCCTTCATCGGCCCGTCCGGCTGCGGCAAGACCACCTTCCTGCGCGTCATCGCCGATCTCGAAAAGCCGACATCAGGCTCGATCACCGTCAACGGCACGACCCCGGAAGACGCCCGCCAGAACCGCTCCTACGGCTATGTCTTTCAGGCCGCCGCCCTCTATCCATGGCGCACCATCGAAAAGAATATCGCCCTGCCGCTGGAGATCATGGGCTACAGCGCAGCCGACCAGAAAGCCCGCATCGAGCGCACGCTGGATCTGGTCAACCTCACCGGCTTCGGCAAGAAATTCCCCTGGCAGCTTTCGGGCGGCATGCAGCAGCGCGCCTCGATCGCCCGCGCGCTCGCCTTCGATGCCGATCTTCTCCTGATGGACGAACCCTTTGGCGCGCTGGACGAAATCGTCCGCGATCACCTGAACGAGCAGCTCTTGAAACTCTGGGACCGCACAAACAAGACGATCTGCTTCGTCACTCACTCGATCCCGGAAGCCGTCTATCTCTCGACCAAGATCGTCGTCATGAGCCCCCGCCCCGGCCGCGTCACCGATATCATCGAGTCCACACTGCCGAGGGAGCGTCCGCTCGACATCCGCGAAAGCCCCGAATTTCTGGAGATTGCCAGCCGGGTGCGCGAAGGCCTGAGAGCGGGGCATAGCTATGATGAGTAGACCGATTGTGCCGTGCCGCGGCACGGCGAGGTGCCAATCATGACCCCCTCCTTCATCCTCTGGCTCGCCGCCTCTATGGCCATTTTCCTCAGCGCCGCGACTGCGTCGCGCTATTATGTCTCCAACAACAACATCCTGATCCTGATCTTCTCGCTTGGCCTCTATTGCCTCGGCAACCTGATGATGGTGCGGTTGATGCGCGAAGGGGGGCTGGGACTTGCCATTTCGGCATCGGCCATTGCCCAGCTGCTCCTGGTCAATTTCATCGCCTTTGCCGTCTTCGGCGAGCGGATGACCCTGCCGCAACTGGCCGGGGTGGCGCTTGGCATCGTGTCGATGGGATTGATGCTGCTGCCCGCCGGCGGGAAGGCCTGACTATGGAAAAACCGAACATCTTCAAGGACAGGATCATGCCGGTGGGCGTCATCCTCCTTGCCGTCCTCGTCATCTGGTATGTGGCGGTGGTCTTTCTCAATGCGCCCTACGAGCGCGATACGGCCGCACGGGCCGGAACCGAAATCACCTTCTCCGAAATCCTGCCGAAGACCATGTTCCAGCAACGGCCGGTTCTGCCCGCCCCGCATCAGGTGATCGCCGAGATCTGGGACACCACCTTCAACAAGCCGATCACCTCCAAGCGCAGCCTCGTCTACCATGCCTGGATCACGCTGTCGGCGACGCTGCTCGGCTTCGGTATCGGCACCGTGCTCGGCATTCTGCTCGCCGTCGGCATCGTCCATAACCGCGCCATGGACCGCTCGTTGATGCCGTGGGTGATCGCCAGCCAGACCATCCCCATCCTTGCCATCGCGCCGATGATCATCGTCGTGCTCAATGCGATCGGCATATCCGGGCTTTTGCCTAAGGCGCTGATCTCGACCTATCTCAGCTTCTTTCCGATCGTCGTCGGGATGGTCAAGGGCTTGAGAAGTCCCGAGCAGATCCAGCTCGACCTGATGCACACCTATTACGCCAGTCCGGCGCAGACGTTCTGGAAGCTGCGCTGGCCGTCCTCCATGCCCTATCTCTTCGCCTCGCTGAAGGTCGCCATCGCCATTTCGCTCGTCGGCGCCATTGTCGGCGAACTGCCAACCGGGGCCGTGTCCGGTCTTGGCGCCCGGCTTCTGGCCGGCTCCTATTACGGCCAGACGGTGCAGATATGGTCTGCGCTGTTCATGGCGGCGGCACTTGCCGCAACCCTTGTCATCATCGTCGGCTTTGCCCACACCGCCGTCCTCAAGCGCATGGGGATGAAGCCATGAATTACGGTCTGCTCTTCGGTGCCATCGCCTTCTGGATCGCTGCCTGGGCAACCAATGAATGGCTGGTGCGCCAGAAATTCAAGGACAGGTCGGCAAACAGCGTTGTTCGCCTCGCAGTGCCGCTGCTGTTCGGCGTCAGTATCCTGGTTCTGTGGGAGGGGCTCGTGCGCGGGTTCAATGTTCCCACCGTGCTCCTGCCACCGCCCTCGATGATCTGGACGCGGCTGATCAACTCCCTGCCCACACTCTGGGCCGATTTCCAGCAGACTTTCCTGAAGGCCGTCATCACCGGCTATGCGCTCGGCTGCAGCCTCGGATTTCTCGTCGCCATCGCCATCGACCGCTCGCCTTTCCTGCAGAAGGGCCTGTTGCCGCTCGGCAATTTCGTCTCGGCGCTGCCCGTCATCGGCGTCGCGCCGATCATGGTCATGTGGTTCGGCTTCGACTGGCAGTCGAAGGTCGCCGTGGTGGTCATCATGACCTTCTTCCCGATGCTGGTGAACACGGTGTCCGGGCTTTCAGCGGCAAGTTCGATGGAACGGGACCTGATGCACACCTATGCCGCCAGCTGGTTTCAGACGCTCGTCAAATTGCGTCTTCCGGCGGCATGGCCTTTCATCTTCAATGCGCTCAAGATCAATTCCACGCTGGCGCTGATCGGTGCCATCGTCGCTGAATTCTTCGGCACCCCGATCGTCGGCATGGGGTTCCGGATTTCCACCGAAGTGGGGCGCATGAATGTCGATATGGTTTGGGCCGAAATCGCTGTCGCGGCGGTGGCTGGCTCCGTCTTCTACGGGATAGTGGCGCTCATCGAGCGGGCTGTCACGTTCTGGCATCCGTCCGTGCGAAACGCGCGAACGGCTTGAGAAATGCCTGTCCGTGGTGGACGGGTACAACAAAAAAGAGGGAACTGACATGAAGACAAGACTTGCATCATTGCTGCTGGCAAGCGCTTTTTCGCTGTCCGCATTCCATGCCATGGCCGCCGACAAGGTGGTTCTGCAGCTGAAATGGGTCACGCAGGCCCAGTTCGCCGGATACTACGTCGCCAAGGACAAGGGCTTTTACGAAGCCGAAGGCCTCGATGTCGAAATCAAGCCGGGCGGTCCCGACATCGCGCCTCCGCAGGTCATTGCCGGCGGCGGCGCAGATGTTGTGGTCGACTGGATGCCTTCGGCGCTTGCAACCCGCGAAAAGGGCGTCGCCCTCGTCAACATCGCCCAGCCGTTCAAGACGTCCGGCATGATGCTGACCTGCCTGAAGGAATCCGGCGTCGCTTCACCTGCCGATTTCAAAGGCAAGACGCTCGGCGTCTGGTTCTTCGGCAATGAGTATCCGTTCCTGTCGTGGATGAGCCAGCTCGGCCTCAAGACCGAGGGTGGCCCGGATGGCGTCACGGTCCTGAAGCAGGGCTTCAATGTCGATCCGCTCATCCAGAAGCAGGCTGCCTGCATCTCCACCATGACCTACAACGAATATTGGCAGGTCATCGATGCCGGCATCAAGCCGGAAGACCTGGTGACGTTCAAGTACGAAGACCAGGGCGTCGCAACTCTGGAAGACGGGCTCTACGCGCTTGAAGACAAGCTCAAGGACCCGGCCTTCAAGGAAAAGATGGTCAAGTTCGTCCGCGCCTCGATGAAGGGCTGGAAATATGCCGAGGAGCACACGGATGAAGCAGCCGGCATCGTTCTCGAAAACGACGCCACGGGCGCCCAGACGGAAGAACACCAGAAGCGCATGATGAGCGAAATCGCCAAGCTGACGGCGGGTTCCAACGGCGCACTCGACGAAGCCGACTACAAGCGCACGGTCGCTTCGCTTCTGAAGGGCGGCTCCGATCCGGTTATCAGCAAGGAACCGGTCGGCGCTTTCACCCACGAGATCACCGACGCGGCTCTCAAGTAGACTAGATAATACTTTTTGACCAAGAAGCGCGCGGGATGCCCCGCGCGTTTCTCATTTGCAACACTGGAAAAACACTTGCGTGCAACAAAACGACATAAAACAGAAGTTGCATTGATGGCACCCAACAAATAAAATAATGAGGCACCATTCTTCTTTTCTATCATCTTGCATAGCTAAGTGGGCCTAACTAAATAGAGCCCCGAAGGCATTTTGAGGAGGATGCGGAGGACAATTTTCGCGCAATAGAATTGCCATTGACGCGCTATTTCCTTCCCTTCCAGCACATGAGCGACACGCCCTTCCTGCAAGGTTTTCGGCGTCAGCGAACTTGATTTATCCGGAATTCGAGGAAAATGAGCCGATGGCCCGTAACACGACGTTTGCGTTTGGAGTTTCCACTGCCCTGCTGCTGACTTTGCTGTCCAGCGCTGCATCCGCGCAAGAGGCCGCCACGCCGAAAGCCGAGCAGACATTGCCGTCCATCGTCGTGACCCAGGTGGAAAACAAACCGGTCATCGACCGCGTCGTTGCCACCGGCGCCATCAAGGCGGTGGAAGAGACCTATGTCTCGCCGCTGGTCGATGGATTGTCGATCCGCACGCTGAACGCCGACGTCGGCGACCGGGTCGAGGCAGACACTACGCTGGCCGTGCTCAACGACGACATGCTGCTCTTGCAAAAGAGCCAGTATGCGGCAAGCCTTGCCAAGGCCAATGCCTCGCTCGCACAGTACCAGGCACAGCTTGCCGAAGCACGGGCCAATGCAGAGGAAGCGGTGCGGGTCAGCGAGCGCTCCAAGAAGCTATCGGAAGCCGGCTCTATTTCCACCGCCCAGCGGGATCAGGAGAAGGCCGCCGCGACCGCGGCCCTTGCCCGGCTCAATTCGGCCGAACAGCTCATCGCCGTCGCCAAGGCCGATATCAAGGTGGTCGAAGCCCAGATGTCCGATCTGGACCTGCGCCTTGCCCGTACCGAGGTCAAATCTCCGGTCAGCGGCATCGTTTCGGCAAGGGCCGCCAAGGTCGGTGCCATTGCCAATGGTACCGGCGAGCCGCTGTTCACGATCATTCGCGACGGCGCGCTGGAAATGCGGGCCGATATCAATGAGGCAGATCTCATCAAGCTCGCCATCGGCCAGAAGGCTGTGGTCACGCTCGCCGACGGCAAGGCCAGGGTTGACGGTAGGATCCGCCTGATTTCGCCGATGGTCGATGCCCAGACCCGGTTGGGCGCCGTCTACATCTCGCTGAACGAGCCCGAAAAGGCACGTGTCGGGATGTATGCCGATGCGCAGATCATCATCGAGGAAAAACAGGCCATCGTCTTGCCGCTGACAGCCGTTACTGTCGGCAACAACGAGACGATCGTGCGCAAGGTCGATGACGGCGTTGTTCACCTGACGAAAGTGACGACAGGCATTCAGGATGGTGAATTCATCGAGATCACCACAGGTCTGAAACCCGGTGACAAGGTGGTTGCCAAGGCCGGCGCCTATGTGCGCGACGGTGACAAGATCAATCCGGTGACCTCCGCCGCCACGGCGACCAATTGACGGGAAGAGCGGTATGAATTTTTCAGCTTGGGCAATTCGCAATCCGATTGCGCCGATCCTCGCCTTCGTGTTGTTGATGTATCTCGGATATTCATCCTTCAACACGCTGCCGATCACGCGCTTCCCCAATATCGACGTTCCGATCGTCTCGATCAGCGTCAGCCAGAGCGGTGCAGCACCTGCAGAACTTGAATCGCAGGTCACCAAGGAAATCGAGGATGCCGTTGCCGGCATTTCCGGGGTCGATCACATTACATCGACCATCAGCGACGGGGTCTCCAACACCGCCGTGATGTTCATGATGGACGTTCCGACCAATCAGGCCGTTCAGGACACCAAGGATGCGATCGACCGCATTCGCGGCGACCTGCCCGCCTCGGTCGAAGAACCGATCGTCTCCAAGGTCGATGTCGAAGGACAGGCGATCCAGACCTTTGCCGTCTCGTCTCCGGGCATGACGCTTGAGGAAATCTCCTGGTTCGTTGACGACACCGTCAAGCGCGCGCTTCAGGGCAAGTCCGGCATCGGCCGGATCGACCGTTACGGCGGGGCTGACCGCGAGGTCCGCGTCGAACTCAACGATGCACGCCTGAATTCCTATGGCATTACCGCCTCCGACGTGAACAATCAGCTGCGCAAGATGAACACCGACCTCGGCTCCGGCCGCGGACAGGTGGGTGGCAGCGAGCAGGCGATCCGCACGCTCGGCGACGCCCGCTCGGTCGAGGGGCTGGCGAACACCATGATCGCCATGCCGAACGGCAGGTTCGTGCGCCTTTCCGAACTCGGCACGGTGACCGACACCTACGAGGAGCCTAAGTCGTTCTCGCGTTTCAACGGCACGCCGGTCGTCACCTTCGCCGTCTTCCGCGCCAAGGGAGCAAGCGAGGTCTCGGTCGCAGAAACGGTTGAAAACACGCTTGTCGACCTCAGGGCGAAAAATCCCGACGTGTCGATCGAACTGGTTGATGATTCCGTCTACTACACCTACGGCAACTATGAGGCGGCGATCCATACTCTGCTCGAAGGCGCGCTGCTCGCCGTTGCCGTGGTCATGCTGTTCCTGCGCAACTGGCGCGCAACGCTGATCTCGGCGCTGGCACTGCCGCTGTCGGCCATTCCGACCTTCTGGATCATGGACCTGCTCGGCTTCTCGCTGAATCTGGTCAGCTTCCTCGCCCTGACGCTAGCCACCGGTATTCTCGTCGATGACGCCATCGTCGAAATCGAGAATATCGCCCGGCATATCAAGATGGGCAAATCGCCATACAAGGCGGCAATCGAAGCGGCCGACGAAATCGGTCTTGCCGTGATCGCAACGACGTTCACGATCATCGCGGTGTTCGTGCCGGTGTCCTTCATGCCCGGTATTCCCGGTCAGTACTTCATCCAGTTCGGCCTGACGGTCGCGGTCTCGGTATTCTTCTCGCTGATGGTCGCGCGGCTGATCACGCCACTCATGGCTGCCTATCTGATGAAGTCGGGTGATGGCGACGGCCATGACCACGATGACGACGGCGCAATCATGCGCGGCTACACCTGGCTGGTCAGCAGGACGACCAAGCGCTGGTACATGCGGTATGCGACGATGCTCGCCGCCGTCGGTTTCGTCATCGGATCGGTCATGCTTTTGATGACGGTTCCAGGCAGCTTCCTGCCGACCGAAGATGCGTCGCGTATCGTTCTGTCCGTCGAACTGCCGCCGGATGCGCGACTGGACGATACCGACAAGACGACCGAAGAAATCTACGCCCGTATCAAGGACCTGAATGGCGTCGAAGGCATCTTCGTCCTTGGCGGCGCCTCGCCGAAGGGCGATCTCGAGCTGCGCCGCGCGACGATCACCATCATGCTGGCCAAGCTTGACCATTCGCTGCTCAACAAGGTGGTCAACGACGTTTTCGGCCGCATACCGGTGATCGGCGAGTATCTGCCGAAACTGCCGCCGGCGGGCCGCATCATTCCCCAGGCCGAAATCGAAAAGCAGGTTTATGCGGCAGTTCGCCCCATTCCGGATGTCCGGATTTTGAAGTTGAACGACCGCGGCGAACGGGACCTGGCGTTCAATCTTCTGTCGAAGAGCGACGCTGCCCTCAACAAAGCCGTTGGCATGCTGGAAGCCAATCTGCGCAACGAGCCTCTGCTCGCCAATGTCAGCCCCGACGGCGCCTTGCCGCGGCCTGAACTGCAGATTCGCCCGCGCGCCGACCAGATGTCGCGTCTCGGCATCATGACCGCACAGATCGCCGACGTCGTTCGTGTCGCCACCATCGGCGATATCGATGCGGCCCTGACGAAGATTTCGCTCGATGACCGGCAAATTCCGATCCGCGTCCAGGTGAATACGGATTTCCGCACCGATCTCGCCGCCATCCGCAATCTGAAAGTTCAGACGGCGGCCGGTGCGCTGGTGCCGATTTCGACGGTTGCCGATATCAACTATTCGGAAGGCCCAAGCTCGATCAAGCGTTACGACCGCAGCCGCGTCGTTACCATGGGCGCGGACCTGCCGATCGGCGTGGCGCTGAATACGGCATCGGATCGCTTCAAGGAGATTGCCAAGGAAACCAAGCTGCCGGCGGGCGTCGAGTTCCTCGAAAGCGGCGACGCCGAAGTTCAGGCGGAAATGGAACAGGGATTTGGCAACGCCATGCTGCTCGGCCTGATGCTGGTGCTGGTGGTGCTCATCCTCCTGTTCAAGAATGTCATCCAGCCGTTCACGATCCTGTTCTCGCTGCCGCTCGCCATCGGCGGCGTGGCGATCGGCTTGATCCTGACGCAGAACGCCATGTCGATGCCGGTGCTGATCGGCATCCTGATGCTGATGGGTATCGTTACGAAGAACGCCATTCTCCTGGTCGATTTCGCAATCGAGATGATGTACCGCGGCATGGAGCGGACGGAAGCGATGATCGAGGCGGGACGCAAGCGCGCACGCCCGATCGTCATGACATCGATCGCGATGTCGGCGGGCATGTTGCCCTCGGCGCTCGGCGTCGGTGAAGGCGGTTCGTTCCGCGCGCCGATGGCTATTGCGGTGATCGGCGGCATTATCGTCTCGACGGTCATTTCGCTTGTCGTCGTGCCGTCGTTCTTCCTGATCATGGACGACCTGTCGCGCCTGCTCGGCAAGATCTTCGGCCGCTTCGTCGGTCGCAAGGATCACGAGACGGAAGTGCTGGAAAACGCCGCCTTGACCGACATCGTGACCGATCAGAGCAAGACGATCGACGCGTTGCAAAAGCGGCTCGACAAGCTGGAAGGCCCCAAGCGCGGCGGCAACGTCATCAACCACCCGGCGCTCGCGGCCGAGTAGTTCTCCGGCAATCCCATGAAAAGCCTGGCCGCATCGATGATGCGGCCGGGCTTTTGCGTTGAGATATGGTGAAGCTCAGAGCCCGCCTTCGACCCTCAGGAAATCGACGATCATCTCGATGCCATCGCCGCGCTTCATGTCGGAAAACACGAACGGCCGCTCGGCGCGCATCCGGTTGGCATCACGCTCCATGACGTCGAGATCGGCGCCGACATAGGGCGCCAGGTCCTTCTTGTTGATGACCAGAAGGTCCGAGCGTGTGATCGCCGGCCCGCCCTTGCGCGGGATTTCCTCGCCCTGGCAGACGGAGATCACATAGATGGTGATATCGGCAAGATCGGGCGAAAAGGTCGCCGCCAGATTGTCGCCGCCGGATTCGATGAAGATGACGTCAAGGTCCGGAATGCGGCGGTTGAGATCGGCGATGGCCTGCAGGTTGATCGTCGCATCCTCACGGATCGCCGTATGCGGGCAACCACCGGTCTCGACGCCGACAATCCGGTCCGACGGCAGCGCCTGCATGCGCACCAGCGCTTCGGCATCTTCCTTGGTGTAGATATCGTTGGTGACGACAGCGACCGAATAGGTCTCCCGCATCGCCTTGCAGAGCTTGTCGGTCAGCGCCGTCTTGCCGGAGCCGACCGGACCGCCGATGCCGACGCGAAGAGGACCATTGGCAGATTTCATCGCAACATTCCTTTCAAAAAACGAGCTCACAAACCGTCAGGAACGGAAGAGCCGCGAATGCAGTGTCTCATGGCGCAGCGCCGCAATATCGGCCGTCATTGTCGCCGAGCCGAGATCGTCCAGCGTGCTTGCCGAAGCCTTGGCCGCCGTCTCTGCGATCACCGGCTCCAGTTCGGCCAGCACCCCGACGCCATGCGTCTGTCCGGTGACGCCACAGCGGATCGCCACCGAGACGAGGTTGGACGCGGTCGAATGCAGGTAGGCTGCCAAAGCAGGTTCCAGCCCGGTGCGATGCGCGCCGGCAACGGCACCGACCGCAACCGGATAGGCAACGGCACCGGTCAGCGTTTCCAGCGCCGGATGCGGCCAATGGGCAGCCGCCGTCAGGAAGGCCTCTCCCTGCAGCATCGTTTCCATATGGCGCTCGCGCGACCCGGCCAGGGCTTCGGCCAGCTGCTGCACTGCGCCAAGCCTCAAGGGATCGCCACAGGCACGATAGCTCTCAGCAAGAAGCACGGCGTCATTCCAGCTCGAACCATGCTGGATCAGCGCGCGCACCCATCGGGCAAGCCCGGAGGCGCCGGTCACCAGGCCATCGTGCACCGCCTGCTCGAGCCCGCCGGAATAGGAAAATGCCCCGACCGGAAACGCCGGCGACAACCATGTCACCAGCCGCAGCAACGCCCTGGTGCCGGTACGATCAGTCATGGGCGTGATGGTGGCCGTCATGTCCATGGGCGTGTCCATGCGAGTGCCCGTCGGAACCATGATAGGCGCCGCGCATCGGCTGGAACGGTTCCATCACCTCACTGAGCGTGGCGCCCAATCCTTCCAGCATTGCCCGGATCACCGGATCGCGCTGGATCAGTATCCGGTCCAGCCGGATTTCAGCGGCGAGGTGCCGGTTGCCAAGATGCCACGCGAGTTCGATCAGGTGGAGCGGATCGCGGGCGCGAATATCATAGAGCGGCTCCTCGACGGCAGCGATGCGCACGTAGTCGCCGGTGTCCAGCACCAGAAGATCGCCATCGGCGAGCATGACGGCTTGCCTGAGATCGAGCATCACCACGTCGTCATTGTCGAGATGCAAAAGTTTGCGGCGCAGGTGCCGCTGGTCATGGGCGAGCGCGATCGTATGAAGGGCGGTCTTGTCCGCTGGGCCGGGCGACAGGATCTGGGTCGAGCGATAAGGCATTCGGAAAACCTTCAAATTTATTCATGGCACCTTAGCAACAAAAAAATCCGGCGCCAGACCAAACAGGACCGGCGCCGGATTTCACGGAAATCAAACGTGTCCCGGCTCAGGCCGCGATCTTTTCCGACTGCAGCGCACCGAGGATGTTCTGCGGCGATGACACGCCATAGGGATCGCTGTCGGCATTGTCGCTATAGCCTTCTTCCTCGAACCACTGCTCGACGACACCGTCATTGATGACGGCGGCATAACGCCACGAGCGCATGCCGAAGCCGAGATTGTCCTTGGAAACGAGCATGCCCATCTTGCGGGTGAACTCGCCCGAACCATCCGGGATCAGCTTGACGTTTTCAAGGTTCTGCGACTTGCCCCAGGCATTCATCACGAAGGCGTCGTTGACGGAGATGCAATAGATGTCATCGATACCTTCGGCGCGGAAATCGGCAGCCAGCTTTTCGAAGTCGGGAAGCTGGAAGGTCGAGCAGGTCGGCGTGAAAGCGCCCGGCAGCGAGAACAGGACGACGCGCTTGCCGGCGAAATAATCGGCGGACGAGACATCCTGCCAGCGGAACGGATTGGCGCCGCCAACGGCTTCGTCGCGAACGCGCGTGCGGAACGTAACGGATGGCACTTTTCTGCCAATGATCATGATGGTTACTCCTTGAAAGACGAACACCCTGCGCGGCAGTCTTGGAAGGAGCCCGGCGCAGGAGGTGAACCGTTTTTCTACAGCAACTCCTGCTGCGATGCAGCACAAAGGGCGCGAAAAAGGCCGCATGCATGGCTGACCTGCACCCTGTGCATGCCTGTCATGCCCTGCCTATGTTTAACGATTTCAATTATATACAGCCGGTGATTTCGACAGCGGATTCCCAGCCTCCTAAAACATGAAATAGCGCTGCGCCATCGGCAGCACTGTTGCGGGTTCGCAGGTCAGAAGCTCGCCATCGGCCCGCACTTCATAGGTTTCCGGGTCGACCTCGATATGCGGCGTCAGGCTGTTATGGATCATTGAGGCCTTGCTGATGCCGCCGCGGGTGTTCTTTACGGCGATCAGCTGCTTGGCCACGCCGAGGCGCGCGTGCAACCCGCCATCCAGCGAGGCCTGCGACACGAAGGTGACGGAGGAATTCGTCCTTGCCTTGCCAAAGGCGCCGAACATCGGCCGATAATGGACCGGCTGCGGCGTCGGGATGGAGGCATTGGGATCGCCCATCGGGGCGGCCGCGATCATGCCGCCGAGGATCACCATATCGGGTTTCACCCCGAAGAAGGCCGGATTCCAGATCACCAGATCGGCGCGCTTGCCGGCTTCGATCGAGCCGATTTCATGGGAAAGCCCCTGCGCGATGGCGGGATTGATGGTGTATTTGGCGATATAGCGCCGGACGCGGAAATTGTCGTTGTCGCCGGTCTCCTGGGCCAGCCGGCCGCGCTGCCGCTTCATCTTGTCGGCGGTCTGCCAGGTGCGGATCGCCACCTCGCCGACGCGGCCCATCGCCTGGCTGTCGGAGGAAATGATCGAGAAGGCGCCGATATCGTGCAGGATGTCTTCGGCAGCGATCGTCTCTTTGCGGATACGGCTTTCGGCAAAGGCGATATCTTCCGGGATGGACGGCGACAGGTGGTGGCAGACCATCAGCATGTCGAGATGCTCGGACAGCGTGTTGATCGTGTAGGGCCGGGTCGGGTTGGTTGATGATGGAATGACGTTCGAATGGCCACAGATCTCGATGATGTCAGGCGCATGGCCGCCGCCCGCGCCTTCCGTATGAAAGGCGTGGATCGTGCGCCCCCCGATGGCGTCGATGGTATCCTCGACAAAACCGCTTTCGTTCAAAGTATCGGTATGGATCATCACCTGCACGTCAAAGGCATCGGCAACCGACAGGCAATTGTCGATGGCGGCCGGCGTCGTGCCCCAGTCCTCGTGCAGCTTCAGGCTGGAAGCCCCGGCAAGGATCATTTCCTCAAGCGGCGCCGCAAGCGAGGCATTGCCCTTGCCGGCCAGCGCGAGGTTCATCGGGAAACCGTCAAAACTCTCGATCATCCGCTCGATATGCCAGGCGCCGGTGCAGGTGGTCGCCAGCGTCCCATGCGCCGGGCCGGAACCGCCGCCGAGCATGGTGGTGATCCCCGACATCAGCGCTTCCTCGATCTGCTGCGGGCAGATGAAATGGATATGCGCATCCATGCCGCCAGCCGTGACGATCTTGCCCTCCCCGGCAATCACCTCCGTCGAAGGGCCGACGATGATGGTCACGCCCGGCTGGGTGTCCGGATTGCCGGCCTTGCCGATCGCTGCGATACGGCCGTTCTTCAGACCGATATCAGCCTTGACGATGCCCGTATGATCGACGATCAGCGCATTGGTGATGACCGTATCGACCGCCCCTTGAGCGCGCGTCGCCTGGCTTTGGCCCATGCCGTCGCGGATCACCTTGCCGCCGCCGAACTTCACCTCGTCGCCATAGGTGGTAAAATCCTTTTCCACCTCGATGAAAAGCTCGGTATCGGCCAGCCGGACCTTGTCGCCGGTGGTGGGGCCAAACATGCTGGCATAGGCCGCGCGCGACATTTTGTAGGACATGGCTATCAGGCTCCCTGAGCAAAGGCGGATAAAATATTCTGGTCGAGGCGGAAGAGCCGCCCCTTGGAAATCAGGTCATCGACATAGCGGCGCTCGGCGGCGAACGGGTGCCACTCCCAGCCGGCGTGGCCGAAACCGGCAAGCACGACACGGTCGCCCGGCTGGCGCCAATGGGCAAGCACCTCGGCGATGACGATCAGGCCGCTGCTCGGCACGACATATTCGCCGGGATCGAAGCGATTCAACCCTGCATCGACCTCCTCATGCGTGGAAGGCGGGACGACATGGAAACTTCGACCCGTCGCCTTGGCGAAAGCCCGAAAGCCATCGGTATAATCGTCGCAGAGATCGTCAAGATCAGGGTGGCGTCTCTCGATTTCCGGCCGCAGCATCTCAAATTTTTCGGCTGCCCGGACGCACCAAATCGCACTTGCCTGCCGCACTGCCGCACTCGTCTTCCACCGGCCGCCGCCCAGCATCGCCAGCGCCGGGCGCCCGGTATTGCAGACGGCGACAATATCCGTCTTGCCTTCACCCGCGCCGCGGCAGTCGTTGAAGCGGATCACCAGATCGGCGGCATCGATGATCACCACAGCAGCGTCCGGCACCGGCCCGTTTCCGACGATCATGATGGTCCGGCTTGACGTCACAGGCACCTCATAGCTTTCCCATGACCTTCTGGCGGAAACCATAGACCTCACGCTTGCCGGCAAACGGAATGAGCGTGACGCTGCGGGTCTGCCCCGGCTCGAAACGGACGGCGGTTCCAGCCGGAATGTCGAGGCGCTGGCCATGTGCCACCGCGCGGTCGAACAACAGGGCGGCATTGGTTTCGGCAAAATGATAGTGGCTGCCGACCTGCACCGGCCGGTCGCCGGTATTGGAGACGTCGAGCGAAACGGTTTCCAGCCCGGCATTCAGCTCGATATCGCCGTTTGCCGCAATGATTTCACCGGGGATCATGATTGTCTCTCCTGTTTACGCAGCCTTGATCGGCGCACAGCCCTCGGCTTTCAAAACCCGTTCGGTGGATGCCGGAAACTTGCCCAGCTTGGCAGCCGGACGAACCGGACGGCGGACGAGTTCACCGCCGCAGTTCGGGCATTGTCCGTCCAGAACCTCGGAAACGCATTGGGTGCAGAAGGTGCACTCGAAGCTGCAGATCATCGCTTCACGGCTGCCGGGCGGCAGGTCCTTGTCGCAGCATTCGCAGTTGGGTCTCAGTTGCAGCATGGAGTGCTCCTTCAGCGAATGGGTTCGTGGACGGTGACGAGCTTGGTGCCGTCCGGAAAGGTCGCCTCGATCTGGATATCGTGGATCATTTCGGGGATGCCTTCCATGACCTGGGCCCGGGTAACGACATGGGCGCCCGCCTCCATCAGGTCGGGCACCGAGCGGCCGTCGCGGGCACCTTCGACGACATAATCGGTGATCAGCGCGATCGCTTCGGGGTGATTGAGCTTCACCCCGCGCTCCAGCCGCCTTCGGGCAACCATCGCCGCCATCGAGATCAGCAATTTGTCTTTTTCACGGGGTGTCAGATTCATGCGCGGTCACCAGGATTGCGGGTCGATTACAGGTTCCAGACTTTCGGCACAGAGGCGCCCTTGCGCAAGTGCGAAATAACCGGGAGGAGGATTTTTCTCAAAGCGAAACCATCGGGTGCAACGACGCGGGCAATCAGCTTGTCCTCGCCCGCCACCCGGTAGGAACTCACACCGCCACGAGCGCCGCCAATCAGGCCGCGCAGTTTCTCGACCTGCAGCTCGCAATCGGCGCCGGTGTAGAGAAGCGTCGCAAAGGCCACCTGCCCGCCGAGCACGGCTGTCTCATCGGTCATCGCGGCGATATCCCCGGACAGCCGCAGGTTTTCCGCATGCAGGAGCACGCCATTCTTGCGGATGCGCCAGCAATCCTGAAACAACCCTTCCCGCATCGCTTCGCCCATCGCCTTGCGACCCAAAAGCACGGCTTCGACGGCCAGAAATTCTGCTTCCCCGGCGATGTCCACCTCAAGCCTGCGCGACAGCGAAGCCCGGTCGAACAGAATGGTTTCCTGCGGCAGCCAATGCACCGCTGCACCTGCACCGGCCGAAATCTGCGTCGTCACATTCGCCGTTCCGGCGTTCGCCTTGTAGATTTTCTCGCAGGCCTGCGTGGTCAAGGTGAGATGCGTGCCTTCGCCCGCGGAAAACGACCATTCCATATGATCCCCTCCCGTCAGACCGCCGGAACTGTTGATCAGCACGGCTTCCATCGTCACATCGAACGTGTTCGGAAGCCTGATCTTGGCGCAGCCTTCCTGGTAGAATTCGGCAAGCCGTGTGCGCCCGGCAAACGGCTTTGCCACCAGCCGTCCCTTGCCCCACGCCCTTTGCGGAGCGATTGCCGCTGCCTCAGCCATCAAAAATCCAACGTTAAACAGTGAGGTGGCGGCGCGCTTCCGGCGTATCCAGCGTCTCGGCCGGGCCTTCATGGACGATCTCGCCCCGGTCCATGATATAGACGTGGTCTGCAAGCTCGCGGCAGAAGTCAAGATATTGTTCCACAAGCAGAATTGCCATTCCGGTGGAATCGCGCAGATACTGGATCGCCCGGCCGATATCCTTGATGATCGACGGCTGGATGCCCTCGGTCGGCTCATCGAGCACGAGGATTTTCGGTCGCGTCACCAGCGCCCTGCCGATCGCCAGCTGCTGCTGCTGCCCACCCGACAGATCGCCACCGCGCCGCCCGAGCATCGAGCGCAGGATCGGGAACAGGTTGAAGATATCCTCGGGAATGAAACGGTCCTTGCGCGCGACAGGCGCATAACCCGATTCCAGATTTTCCTTGACCGTCAGCAGCGGAAAGACCTCGCGGCCCTGCGGCACGAAGCCGATGCCGTGCTTGGCGCGGTTGTATGGCGCCATGCCGTTCAGCTGCGTATCGTTGAAGGTGATGCTGCCGGCGCTTAGCCCATGCTGACCGGTGATCGCCCTCAGCAGGCTGGTCTTGCCGACGCCGTTACGGCCGAGCACGCAGGTGATCTTGCCCATGGGTGCGATGATGGAAACGCCGCGCAGAGCTTGCGCCGCGCCATAGTGCAGATTGATGTTATCGACCGTCAGCATGGTTGAGCACCTTCGGAATTTGCAGCTTCACCCCCCTCTGTCGGCTGAGCCAGTCCTCGGGCTTGCCCAAGGCAAGACCCGGGGGCCGACATCTCCCCCTCAAGGGGGGAGATCACCACGAGTCTTCGAGCGTATAGGGAAAAAGGACGATCTCCCCCCTTGAGGGGGAGATGTCGCAACGCGACAGAGGGGGGTGAAGCCGCAGGCATTGCACTCAAAGACAGGAAAACCGATCGCATCATCACCGTCCCAAATAATTCTCGATCACTTTCGGATCGTTGCTGACGAAATCGATCGAGCCTTCGGCCAGCACGGAGCCTTCGGCCAGGCACGTCACCTTGACGCCGAGATCGCGGATGAACCCCATGTCGTGCTCGACGACGACGACCGAGCGGGTCTTGGCGATTTCCTTGAGCAGGATGGCGGTTTCCGCCGTTTCAGCGTCCGTCATGCCGGCAACGGGCTCGTCGACCAGAAGCAGTTTCGGCTCCTGCGCCAGAAGCATGCCGATCTCCAGCCATTGTTTCTGACCATGCGAAAGATTGGCGGCGAGATCGTCCTTGCGTGCCGTCATGCGCACCGTTTCGAGGATTTCCTCGATGCGCGCCTTGTCCGCGGGCGTCAGCCGGTAGAACAGTGTCGAAAACACGCCGCGCTTCCGGTTGAGCGCCAGCTCGATATTGTCCCAGACGGTGTGGCTTTCGAACACCGTCGGCTTCTGGAACTTGCGGCCGATACCGAGCTGGGCGATGTCCGCCTCGTCCTTCTTGGTGAGGTCGATATCGCCGTTGAAGAACACTTGACCACTGTCCGGCCGCGTCTTGCCGGTGATGATGTCCATCATCGTCGTCTTGCCGGCACCGTTCGGGCCGATGATGGCCCGCAGTTCGCCGGGCTCGACCACGAAGGACAACGCGTTCAACGCCTTGAACCCGTCAAAGGAAACCGAAACACCGTCGAGATAGAGTAGGCTGCGGGAGGTTTTTGCATCCATCGGTCTTTACTCCGCAGCCTGGGGTTCGAGTGTTGCGAGCTGGCTTTCGGCCTTGGCAGCCGTCATGTCCCGATAGGCCTGCTCGACGGCGTCAGCTTGTCTCTGTTCGTTGCGCCGGGCCAGAAACTGCTGGACCGTGCCGACGACGCCCTTGGGCAGGAACAGGGTCGTTGCTACGAACAGTGCGCCGAGCGCGAACAGCCAGAATTCCGGGAAAGCGGCGGTGAAGATGCTCTTGCCGAAATTGACGAGAATGGCGCCGATGATCGGTCCGATCAGCGTGCCGCGCCCGCCCACCGCCGTCCAGATCACCACTTCGATCGAGTTTGCCGGTGCAAATTCGCCGGGATTGATAATACCGACCTGCGGCACGTAGAGCGCGCCGGCAACGCCGGCCATCATCGCCGAAACGGTGAAGATGAACAGCTTCATGTTCTCGACGCGGTAGCCCAGGAACCGGGTGCGGCTTTCCGCATCGCGCACGCCGACCAGCACCTTGCCGTATTTGGAACGGACGATGGCCGAACTCAGCATGAGCGCCAGCGCCAGCGCAATGGCGGTGGCCGCAAACAGCGCCGCCCGTGTGCCTCCGGCCTGGACGTTGAAGCCGAGAATTTCCTTGAAATCGGTCAGCCCGTTATTGCCGCCAAATCCCATCTCGTTGCGGAAAAAGGCAAGCAGCAGCGCGTAGGTCATCGCCTGGGTGATGATCGACAGATAGACGCCGGTGACGCGCGAACGGAAGGCAAACCAGCCGAAGACGAAGGCAAGCAGCCCCGGCACCAAAAGCACCATCAGCGCCGCGAAGGCGAAATGATCAAAGCCATGCCAGTACCACGGCAGCTCGCTCCAGTTCAGGAACACCATGAAATCGGGCAGCAGCGGATTGGCGTAGACGCCCCGGTCACCGATCTGGCGCATCAGGTACATGCCCATGGCATAACCGCCGAGCGCGAAGAACGCGCCATGGCCAAGCGAGAGAATGCCGCAATACCCCCAGACCAGATCAAGCGCCAAGGCCAAAAGCGCATAGCACAGGTATTTGCCGAGGAGCGGCACCAGATAGCCGGGCACATGAAAGGCGTTGCCTTCGGGGACCAGCAGACTGGCGAGCGGCACGATGAGAGCAGCAGTAAGGATCAGGAACGCAGCCCAGAGGGTTTTCTTCTCGTGCCTGCGAAACAGCATTTGCGTGATCATTGTTCGACCGCCCTTCCCTTGAGCGCGAACAGGCCGCGCGGTCGCCGCTGGATGAAGAGAATGATGAAGATGAGGATGAGAATCTTGCCGAGCACGGCTCCGGCATAGGGTTCGAGGAACTTGTTGGCGATGCCGAGCGTCAAGGCGCCGACCAGCGTTCCCCAGAGATTGCCGACGCCGCCGAAGACCACGACCATGAAGCTGTCGATGATGTAGTTCTGGCCGAGATTGGGGGAGACATTGTCGATCTGGCTGAGCGCCACGCCGGCCATCCCGGCAATGCCGGAACCAAGACCAAAGGTCAGTGCATCGACCCACGGCGTGCGGATGCCCATCGATGAGGCCATGCGCCGGTTCTGCGTCACGGCGCGCATCTGCAGGCCGAACTTGGATCGCTTGAGGAGCAGCAGCAGCGCGACGAAGACGCCAAGCGAGAAGACGATGATCCACATGCGATTGTAGGTGATGGCAAGCCCGCCGACCTCGAAGGCGCCGGACATCCAGCCCGGATTGTCGACCTGACGATTGGTCGGCCCGAAGATGGTGCGGATTGCCTGCTGCAGGATCAGCGAAATGCCCCAGGTGGCGAGCAACGTTTCCAGCGGCCGGCCATAGAGAAAGCGGATGACGCTGCGCTCAATGCCAACACCGACCAGGCCGGTAAAGAGAAAGGCGGCGGGAACCGAAAAGGCGAGCGAATAATCGGTCATGCCGGGGGCGACGGACGCGACCGTCTGCTGCACGACGTAGGTTGTGTAGGCGCCGAGCATGACCATTTCGCCATGCGCCATGTTGATGATGCCCATGACGCCGAAGGTGATCGCAAGGCCTATTGCCGCGAGAAGAAGGACAGAGCCGAGCGACAGGCCGTACCAGACGTTCTGGACGACGTCCCAGACGGCCAGGCTGCGGTTGATCGCATCGATATTCGTCTGGATCGCGGGTTTCAGATCTTCCGGCGCGTTTTCCATCGCCGCGGTCAGGATCGTCAGCGCATCGCGGTTTCCGCGCGCTGCAATCGTGTCGATGGCCGCCTTTTTGTCGTTTGCGCTGGCATCGGTCTTCAACAGGATGACGGCCCGCGCCGCTTCCATGATCGCCTTGACTTCCGCATCCTTTTCCAGCGCCAGCGCTGAATTCA
The DNA here is from genome assembly GCF_025847205.1 of Pararhizobium sp. YC-54. Lineage (GTDB taxonomy): Bacteria > Pseudomonadota > Alphaproteobacteria > Rhizobiales > Rhizobiaceae > Pararhizobium. The sequence goes on from NZ_JAOYTH010000013.1 coordinate 56,045, forward strand.
ACAGGCCGAGATTGTCCGGATCGGCGTCCTTGAGCAGATCCTGCGACGCCGTCAGGCGGGCGGTTCGATCGGGGCTGATGAGCGTCAGCTGGCTGAGCGCCGCGCCGATGGCGCCGCGCAGACCGTTGTTCAATCTGATCCTGGCCAGATTGCCAGGAACATCCGCCGCTGGCGCGCCGGTCAGAACATCGACATATGCGCCGCCCGCCGGGCCTTCGAGATAAACCGGGCCGCCGGTTTTCGGCGCGTAAAGTTTGCCGTCGCTGAGGTTTTGCAGGATTTCGGCGACCTTGGCGTCCCCTGACGCAGCCAGCGCCTTCACGGCTTCGATCTTCTGCGGAAAGCCGCTGGCGCCGAGCGCATCGACCAGCGGCCGGATATCTTCCTGCGCGCGCAGGCCGGTTGCAAGGCAGCTGACCAGCAGGCAGAAAGCGACAAGGAGGGTCTGGATGGCGCGATACATGAGCTCTTCTTGTTTCGTTGCCTGATTTCGTTGGCCGGCATCGCGAATTCCGCCGAAGCCGCTGGCGTCGCTGCTTAAAGTTTCAGCAAAGCGCCCGCTCAACGATCAGATCGAACGCTGCGGCATCAGGAACCTTGGACCGCCCTTGGCCGATGCAGAAAACATGCCAGGCACAAAGGAAAGGGATGAAAGCCCCTCCGTCCGGATCGGAGAACCGGACGGAGGGGTATTCTTCGACGATGCCATGAATGACTTTCGGGAAACGGCCGCAAAGCCGCTTCCGGAATATACTGACCTTGATGAAATCAGGAGCCCTTGCCGCCGCACTTGCCCGTTGCAACATTGAAGTTGCCGCAGGACATCGGCTTGCGCCAATCGGAGATCAGGTCTTTCGAGTCGGGCAGATAGTCGGACCATTCGTCGCCGACGACGGCGGGCGTCTGCTGGACGATTTCGAACTGGCCGTCTTCCTGGATTTCACCGATCAGCACCGGCTTGGTGATGTGGTGGTTCGGCATGACGGTGGAATAGCCGCCCGAAAGGTTCGGAACGCTGGTGCCGATGATCGTGTCGAGAACGGCATCGGTGTCGGTGGTGCCGGCAGCTTCGACAGCCTTCACCCAGGCGCTGAAGCCGATATAGGCGGCTTCCATCGGGTCGTTGGTCACGCGCTTGTCGTTCTTGGTGAACGCGTGCCACTGCTTGATGAATTCGGCGTTGACTGGAGCATCGACGGACTGGAAATAGTTCCAGGCGGCCAGATGGCCGACCAGCGGCTTGGTGTCGAGGCCGGCAAGCTCTTCTTCGCCGACCGAGAAGGCGACGACCGGGATATCGGTTGCCTTGATGCCCTTGTTGCCGAGTTCCTTGTAGAAGGGAACGTTGGCGTCACCGTTGATGGTCGAGACGACGGCAGTCTTCTTGCCGGCCGAACCGAATTCCTTGATCTTGGCGACTTCCGTCTGCCAGTCGGAGAAGCCGAACGGCGTGTAGTTGATCAGGATGTCTTCCTTCGGAATACCCTTGGCGATCAGATAGGCTTCGAGGATCTTGTTGGTCGTGCGCGGATAGACATAGTCGGTGCCTTCAAGCACGAAGCGCTCGACGCCTTCCGTATTCATCAGATAGTCGACGGCGGGGATCGCCTGCTGGTTCGGTGCTGCACCGGTGTAGAAGATGTTGCGCGAGGATTCTTCACCCTCGTACTGGACGGGATAGAAAAGCAGCGAGTTCAGCTCTTCGAAGACCGGCAGAACCGACTTGCGCGACGACGAGGTCCAGCAACCGAAGACGGCAGCGACCTTGTTGACGGAAATCAGCTCGCGGGCTTTTTCGGCAAACAGCGGCCAGTCGGACGCCGGATCGACGACGACGGCCTCGAGCTTCTTGCCGAGAAGGCCGCCCTTCTTGTTCTGCTCCTCGATGAGCATCAGCATGGCATCCTTGAGCGTGGTCTCGGAAATGGCCATGGTGCCGGAAAGCGAATGCAGAACGCCGACCTTGATCGTGTCTTCGGCGGCAAAAACGCTGGAGAATGCGGTCGTGGCAAGCGCGCCAGCCAGGAACGCGCTCATGACATGAGATTTGATTTTCATTGTGAACCCCTCTCGTTCTTTGACGACGGCTCTTGGGAGACCTTTACCGTTCGTAAAGGAACTATCCGCTGGGGTTTTCGAATTCTGTATACGTCAATTGACGTAGACGACGGGGCGAAGTGTGCAATGCAGCACACATCCGCGCATTTTCCGGAATCCCCGTCACGACCTGCCCTCCAGCAAGGTCGCATCTCCGCGCGGCTTTCCCCAATCAATCCACATCTCGCACTTGCAAAAGATCTCCGATCGGACGACATTGCCTAATCATTGATCACCTTACGCAGAGGAATAGAAATTAGGCATGACAGCCCGCCAGCGCATCATTCCGGTCCGGCGCGAATATAATCGCTGGGTCGCCAACCAGACGCTGGAAGACTACGCGCTTCGCTTTACGGCAAAGAGCGCCCGGCAATTCTCCTCGCAACGCATCTCGCAGACGGCGATCGGAGCGATTTCGTTCCTGGCGCTGGAGGCGATCGGCGGCGCCATCACGCTCTCCTACGGCACAACCAATGCCATCATTGCCATCCTTGCCGCCAGCCTCGTCATGCTCGGCGTCGGCCTGCCGGTCAGCCGCTACGCGATCCGTCATGGCGTCGACATCGACCTGCTCACCCGCGGGGCGAGCTTCGGTTATATCGGCTCGACGATCACGTCGCTGATCTATGCCAGCTTCACCTTCATGCTGTTTGCCATCGAGGCCTCGATCATGTCGGCGGCGCTGGAACTGGCGCTCGGCATCCCCGTCTGGATCGGCTATATCATCAGCGCCGTGATGGTGATCCCGCTGGTGACGCACGGTGTACGGCTGATCAGCAAGTTCCAGTTGATGACGCAGCCGTTCTGGATCGTCCTCAACATCCTGCCTTTCGTCTTCATTGCGCTTGCCGACTGGAGCAAGTTCGACCTCTGGCTCGCCTTCCCCGGCGCCAACAAAACCGCAGGGATGCCCGGCTCCATCGCTCCGTTTTCGCTCGTTGAGTTCGGCGCCGCCTCGGCTGTTATCCTCGCTTTGATGGCGCAGATCGGCGAGCAGGTGGATTTCTTGCGGTTCCTGCCGCCGGAGGGCCAGCGCAAGCTCCACCATCGCTTCGCCGTGTTCCTTGCCGGCGCCGGCTGGGTGATCCTCGGCGCACCGAAGCTTTTGGCAGGCTCATTCCTCGTCGTCTTGTGCCTCAGTGCCGGCGTTCCTGTCGAGGATGCGGCAGACCCGGCGCATATGTACCTGACCGCGTTCGGCTACATGATGCCCTGGCACAATGCAGCACTTCTGCTGATGGCGGCGTTCGTGGTCGTTTCGCAATTGAAGATCAACGTCATGAACGCCTATGCGGGATCGCTCGCTTGGTCGAATTTCTTCTCGCGCCTCACCCACAGTCATCCCGGCCGCGTCGTCTGGCTGATGTTCAACGTGGCGATCGCGCTTCTGCTGATGGAACTCGGCATCTACACGCTGCTGGAAGAGACGCTCGGCATCTTCTCGATCATCGCCATGTCCTGGCTCTGCACGATCTCGGCCGATCTGTTCGTCAACAAGCCACTGGGGCTTGCGCCACCCGATATCGAGTTCAAGCGCGCCCATCTCTACGACGTCAATCCGGTCGGCGTCGGCGCCATGGCGGCCTCGGCCCTGGCTGCGCTCGCCGCGCATTTCGGGCTGTTCGGCGCGCTGGCCTCCTCGCTCGCACCCTATATCGCCTTGATCACGGCCTTTATCGTCTCTCCCGCCATCGCCTTGGCGACGAAGGGCAAATATTACCTTGCCCGCAAGCCGCGCCAGAGCTGGAAGAAGCTCTCGACCGTCACCTGCTCGATCTGCGAGCATCCGTTCGAACCGGAGGACATGGCCTGGTGCCCGGCCTATTCCGCGCCCATCTGTTCGCTCTGCTGCTCGCTCGACAGCCGCTGTCATGACATGTGCAAGCCGCATGCGAGCTTCAACTATCAGACCGCCGTCGTTGCAAAGACCCTGTTGCCGCAGAAGGTCACGGAAACGCTCTCCACCCGGCTTGGCCGCTACGGCATTGCCGTTGTCCTTTCCGTTGCCGGCATCGGCATCATCCTGGCGATGATCGCCCACCAGACCGGGACAGCCTCGCCGGAGACCGCCTCGGTGATCAAGCGGACGATCGGCATCGTCTTCTTCGTCTTTGCGGTCGTCACCGGCATCGTCTGCTGGTTCTATGTGCTTGCCCATGACAGCCGGCTGGTGGCGGAGGAGGAATCCTCGCGCCAGAACACGCTCCTGCTCAAGGAAATCGCCGCCCACAAGAAGACCGACGCCGCCCTGCAATATGCCAAGGAAACGGCGGAGGCTGCCAATCGTGCCAAGAGCCGCTATGTGGTGGGTCTGAGCCACGAACTGAGGACGCCGCTCAACGCCGTGCTCGGCTACGCGCAGATCCTTGAGCGCGACGAGACCATACCCGCTCCGCGCCAGTCGGCGATCAAGGTGATCAAGCGCAGCGCCGATCACCTGTCCGGCCTGATCGACGGCCTGCTCGACATTTCCAAGATCGAGGCCGGCCGCCTGCAGGTCTATTCCAACGAGATCAACATCCAGGATTTCCTCGACCAGATCGCCGATATGTTCCGCCCGCAAGCACAGGCAAAAGGCCTCGCCTTTGAACATCAACGCGCAGGTACGCTTCCCCAATATGTCCGCACCGATGAGAAGCGTCTGCGCCAGATTCTCGTCAACCTTCTGTCCAATGCCATCAAGTTCACCGACACGGGCGCTATCCGCTTCGATGTCGCCTATCGCAGCCAGGTGGCGACCTTCACCGTCTCCGATACCGGCCGCGGGATTTCGCAAGCCGACCTGCCGCGCATCTTCGAGCCGTTCCAGCGCGGCGAAGCCCAGCATGTCCGCCCGATGCCCGGTCTTGGACTGGGGCTGACAATCACGCAGCTGCTCACTCAAACGCTCGGCGGCGAGATTGTCGTCGAGAGCGAGCGTGACAAAGGCTCGGCCTTCCGCGTCCGGCTGATGCTATCGGCGATCGAAAGGCCGACCGCGTCCCTGCCCTCGATCCGCAAGATCGCCGGCTATGCCGGTCCCAGACGGACCATCGTCGTCGTCGATGACAACGAGGACCATCGCGACCTGATGCGCGAGGTGCTGATGCCACTCGATTTCGTCGTGCTGACCGCTGCAGGCGGCACGGAATGCCTGACGCTGATCGAGGGCATCAGGCCCGACCTTTTCCTCATCGACATCTCGATGCCCGGCATGAGCGGCTGGCAACTGGCCACCCGGCTGCGCGATCACGAGCAGACGGCGCCAATCATCATGCTCTCGGCCAATATCGGCGACGGCACGGCCGCCGACACCCATACCGGCCACAACGATACGCTTGCCAAGCCTTTCGATATCCGCCAGCTGCACGACAAACTTGCCGTCCATCTGATGCTCGAATGGATCTACAGCGATACCGCGCAACCGCCGGTCAAAACAAAGATGAAGGCCACGGTGAAGACACCGGGTGCCGCTCATATCGAAGAACTGATCCGGCTCGGCGAGATCGGTTATGTCCGCGGCATCGAGGCCAAGCTCGCCGATCTTGCGCGCCTGGAGGAAAACCAGCCTTTCACCGATGCAGTCAAGACCTATGTCCAGGCTTTCGACCTTGCCGGCTATGCCAACTTCCTGCAAAACATCAACAAACAGGGGGGACCGGCTGGTGAATGAAACCGTGCATCCGCGCGACATCGTGCTCATCGTGGATGATTCGCCGGAAACGTTGGGCTTTCTCACCGATGCGCTGGAGCAATCCGGTTTTTCCGTCCTGATCGCAACGTCCGGAAATGCAGCAATCAATGTCGTTGACCGCATCACGCCCGACGTCATCCTGATGGACGCCGTCATGCCGGGCATGGACGGCTTTGCCACCTGCCGGACGCTGAAAACAAATCCGGCCGTGGCCCAGGTGCCGGTGATCTTCATGACCGGGCTGACGGAAACCGAGCACGTCGTCCACGCGCTGGAATCCGGCGGTGTCGATTACCTTTCCAAGCCGATCAATATCGATGAGCTGCGCGCCCGCATCCGCGTCCATCTCGCCAATGCGCGCTCGGCGCAAAGCGCGCGTGTCGCACTGGACGCGGCAGGGCGGCATCTGCTCGCCGTGCGAAGCAACGGCACCATCCAGTGGTCGACACCGCAGGCAACCCGGCTGGTCAATGCGGCGACGGGACGCGATGACGGACTGGACACGCTCGCCGTCCACATCCGTCAATGGCTGCGGGAGCGCGAGAAACACGGCGTGTCCAGGGACGGCCCGCTGATGATCCACCAGAATGGTCAGCCAGTGCTGCAGCTTGCCTATCTCGGCGTAATCGGCGGGGACGAGTTCCTGTTCCGGCTGACCGGCATCAGCCAGACCAGCGACGACGAAATCCTCCGGCAGAATTTCTCGCTGACAGTGCGTGAGGCACAGGTCCTGCTGTGGATCGCCAAGGGCAAATCCAACCGTGACATCGGCGAAATCCTGGGCCTGAGCGCTCGCACGGTCAACAAGCATCTGGAACAGATCTACGTAAAGCTCGGCGTCGAAAACCGTGCATCTGCCGCCGTCAAGGCGGCGAATGCGCTGCGCCAGGAATAATCACGCGACCCTGTCGGGCGGCTCGCGGCCCTCGAAGAAAGCCGTGATGTTTTCCACGACCTTCATGCCCATGGCGGTACGCGTTTCTTCCGTCGCACTGCCCAGATGCGGCAGGAGAACGACATTTTGCAGAGCACGCAACCGCCCGGGAACGTTGGGTTCAACTTCGAAGACATCCAGTCCGGCGCCGCGGATAATACCCGTTTCCAATGCGTGGATCAGCGCCGTCTCATCGACAACATCGCCACGGGCGGTGTTGATGAGATAGGCTTCCGGCTTCATCACCGCCAGACGTTGCGGATTGATCAGATGCCGGTTTTCACCGCCGCCCGGGCAATGCAGCGAGACGAAATCGGCGGCCGCCAGCACGTCCTCGACGGTTTCAAGCTGGCGTGCGCCACACCAGGCGGCTTCCGCCGGATCGATCCTCGACCGGTTGTAAAAGACGACATCCATGTCGAAACCGAAATGGCAGCGTTTCGCCATCGCCTTGCCGATCCGGCCGAAGCCGACGATCCCCAGCGTCTTTCCAGTCACCTTGGTGCCGATCATGTGTGTCGGACGCCAGCCGGTCCATTGCCCGGCGCGAACTTCGCGTTCCCCCTCGCCCGTCCGGCGGGCAACCGACAAGAGCAGCGCCATGGCGATATCGGCGGTGCAGTCCGTGAGCACGCCTGGCGTATTGGTGACAGTAACGCCGTAATGCCCGGCCGCCGCGATATCGATATGATTGTAGCCGACACCAAAGTTTCCAAGGATCCTCGTGCGGATATCGCCGCCTTCGAACAGCGAAGCCGGCAGACGGTCGGACACCGTCGGCAGGACCGCATCGAATGACCGAAGCGCGCCGGCAAGAGCGGCGGCATCCATGGCCACATCCGATGCGTTGAAAGACGCATCGAACTGCGCGGCGAGCACGCGCTCGACCGCATCGGGCCAGCGGCGGGTGACAAGGATGCGTGGTTTTTCGGTCATCGGCGGCTCCGAACAAGGTGGTCTTGCGCTGACAAATAGAGCGCTTCGTCTTTAAACGGAAGCGCTCTAACACAGGAACGGCGTCAATCCACCGGCCCGTTTGGTTGAAACGTCATCGCCGGAACCGGCCCATCGAACACGACGGGCAAGAACACAAAAAGGCCCGGCAATGCCGGGCCTTTCGCGGTCCACAAGGACCGATAAGCAGATCCGGAACGACTATTCGTTCTGGAAGTAGCTGTACTTGCCGTCGTCACCCTTCTTCCAGGTGTACATGACGTAGTCCGGACGGGTGATGTCGCCCTTGTCGTCATAGCCGAATTCGCCGATGACGGTGTGGAACGGACCCTTGCCCTTGATGTTCTCGGCAACAGCCTGCGGGTCGTTGCCGCCGGTGGTCTTGGCAGCTTCTGCGATGACCTGCAGGGCAGCATAGGAGTAGAGCGTGTAGGCTTCCGGTTCGAAACCAGCGGCGCGGAACTTTTCAACCAGTTCCTTTGCGGCCGGGTTCTTGCGCGGATCCGGAGCGAACGTCATCAGCGTGCCGTCAACAGCATCGCCAGCGATCGAAGCAAGTTCGTTCGAAACGATACCGTCGCCGGACAGCAGCGTGGCCTTCAGGCCCTGGTCGGCCATCTGGCGCATGATGAGACCGGCTTCCGTGTGCAGACCGCCGTAGTAAACCAGCGATACGCCGGCTTCCTTCATCTTGGCGATCAGGGCCGAGAAGTCCTTGTCGCCTGCCGTGATACCTTCGTAGACGACTTCCTTGACGCCGGCTTCGTTCATGGCAGCCTTGGTCAGGTCAGCGAGGCCCTGGCCATAAGGTGTCTTGTCGTGAACGACGGCAACCTTGGCGTCCTTGAAGTTTGCGGCGATGTAAGCACCGGCAACGGCACCCTGCTGGTCGTCACGGCCGCAGGTACGGAAGGTGTTCCACAGACCACGCTCGGTGAAGACCGGGTTGGTGGACGCAGGAGTGATCTGCAAGATGCCGTTTTCAGCGTAGACTTCCGAAGCCGGGATCGAAACGCCGGAGTTGAAGTGGCCGATGACGAACTTGACGCCGTCGGCAACGAACTTGTTGGCAACGGAAACGCCCTGCTTCGGATCGGAAACGTCGTCGCCGAGCACGACCTTGATCTGTTCGCCATTGATACCGCCGGCGGCATTGATATCAGCTGCGGCCTGTTCGGCACCCTTCTGGAGCTGCGCGCCGAAAGCTGCGTTCGGGCCTGTCAACGGGCCAGCAACACCAACCAGCAGGTCAGCCCATGCAGTGCCGCTGAAAGCGACCATTGCAGTCAGCGCAACAGCTGACAAAAGTGACTTTTTCATCTTGTTACTCCCAAAAAAATTGAGCGGGTGCCTTTTTGGAACCAGTCACGATACCCACCATAACCGTGCCGGTGTTCTTATATCCGCATCAGCGTGTAAGACGCCTTTGCGGGGTTCCCTCTGTCATTTGGCCTTCCACGAAAACGGCGAAACCTTTTCGTAAAGCCAGTAGTAATTGTTGGTCATCTGCTGCGTACGGTAGTAGCGGTAACCAGCCGTAGCAAACAGCAAAAGGACGATCGTGTCCACGACATAGTACTGTAAAGTCAACATGCTGCCGTTGAAAAGCGCGTGATGGATGAAGCGGATCGCCACACCCAGAAGTAGCGTATAGAACACCAGGACCCCATAGTTTTTCCAGCCTTCGGCAGCGCTCTTTCCGGTGCGCCATGCCGTCCAGCCGCCCATCACGACGGTGATAAGCAGAAAGTACAGAACCGAGGGTTCTTCGTAGAGAATGCCTTGCATTCCGTTTCTCCCCTTCAAGGCGCTGTGCGGGCATCGAGCCGCACGGGAACGCCTTCCATATGCCGAATGTGTAAACCGGTCCGCGCCCAAGGAGCCCTCAGCCCGCGGTCCGGAATGCCATCAATGATGGCCGCCCTCGAGATAGGCGGCGCGCACTTCCGGATTGGCGAGCAATTCCTTGCCGCTGCCGCTCATCGTCACCTTGCCGTTGACCATGACGTAACCACGGTGCGACAGCTTCAAGGCCGCAAAGGCGTTCTGCTCGACGAGGAACACGGTCAGGCCTTCCTCTTCATTGAGCTTCTTGATCGCAGCGAAAATGCCCTTGACGATCAGCGGCGCAAGCCCAAGCGACGGCTCGTCGAGAAGCAGCAGCTTCGGACGCGCCATCAGCGCGCGGCCGATCGACAGCATTTGCTGCTCGCCGCCCGACAACGTTCCGCCACGCTGCGCCTGACGCTCTTTCAGCCGCGGGAAAAGTGTGAAGATCTTTTCCACGTCCTCGTTGAAATGCTTCAGATTGTCGAGGCTCGCGCCCATCTGAAGATTTTCCAACACAGTCATGCGCGGGAAGATGCGTCGGCCTTCCGGGGACTGGGCAACGCGCAGCCGCGCAATTTCGTGCGTCGGCATCCGGGTGATGTCCTGACCGTCGAAGGTCACCGTACCGGTCTTTGCCTGCGGGCTGCCGCAGATGGTCATCATCAGCGTCGACTTGCCGGCACCGTTGGCGCCGATCATGCAGACGATCTCGCCGCGCTTGACTTCGACATCGACGCCAGCGAGCGCACGAATATTGCCGTAATAGGTCTCGACGGCTTTTACATTCAGGAGGGTATCGCTCATCAGTGCGTGTCTCCCGGCGCGATTTCCGCGATCTGTTCGATCACCTCTTCGACCTCATCATCTTCAACACCGAGGTAGGCGGCAATAACCTTCGGATCGTGCTTCACAAAGTCCGGATTGCCGTCGGAAATCTTCTGGCCGTATTCCAGCACCACGACATGGTCGGAGATTTCCATGACCACCGCCATGTCATGCTCGATCAAAAGGATCGACGTTTCCGTGTCCTTGCGGATGCTGCGCAGCAACTCGTTGAGGGCAAGGGATTCACGCGGATTAAGGCCGGCTGCAGGTTCGTCGAGACAAAGGAATTCCGGCCCCGTGCACATGGCGCGGGCGATTTCCAGGCGGCGCTGTGCGCCGTATGGCAGATCGCCGGCAGGATCGTCGGCGCGGTCCGTCAAATTTGCCTTGTCAAGCCAGTACTTTGCACGCTCGATCGATTCGCCGACCGCCGCCTTGTAGGTCGGGAAGCCGAGCAGGCCGAGGATGGTATAGCCAGAAGCCAGCATCAGCTTGTTGTGCTGGGCGACCAAAAGGTTCTCCAGAACCGTCAGGCCCGAGAACAATCGGATGTTCTGGAAGGTACGGGCCACCTTGGCGTCGCGATTGACCTCGAAATCCGACATGCGTTCGAGCAGATATTCCTTGCCCGCTTTCTGCCGCATCGTGATCATGCCCATCGTCGGCTTGTAGAAGCCGGTGATGCAGTTGAAGACTGTCGTCTTGCCGGCGCCGTTCGGGCCGATGAGCGCGGTGATGTCGCCGCGATAGGCTTCGAACGACAGGTCGTTGATGGCCATCAGGCCGCCAAACCGCATCGACAGATGCTCGACTTTGAGGATTGGATCTTTTGTCATTGTATCTGTCTCGAGGGCCATCAGCCGTGCCCTTCCTTGGTAAAGCTGCCCGATACACTCTTGCGTTCCTTCAGGAATGCCGTGGGTTCGCGCGAGCCGACAAAGCCGCGTGGTTTCCACACCATGACAATGATCATGGCCAGGCCGAAGATCAGCATGCGGTAGAGTTCCGGGGTGAAATCGGGGCCGAAAATCCGTTTCAGGAAATCCATTTCACGCAGCAGTTCGGTACCGCCGATCATCAAGGTCGCGGCAACGGCGATGCCAACCAGAGACCCCATGCCGCCGAGAACGACGATTGCGAGAATGATCGCGGATTCCAGGAAGACGAAGGATTCCGGCGACACGAAGCCCTGGCGGACGGCAAAGAACGAACCTGCAATCCCCCCGAACATCGCGCCGGTAGCAAATGCCGTCAGCTTCGTCGTCACCGTATTGATGCCGAGCGAACGGCAGGCGATTTCGTCCTCGCGCAGCGCTTCCCAGGCCCGGCCGATCGGCATGCGCCGCAGGCGGATCGTGACGAAGGCGGCAAGCATGCAGAGCGCCAGGGCCAGATAGAAGAGGAAAATCTTGTAGTAGGCCGACGACATCGGCAGGCCGAATGCCTTGGCGAAATTATTCGTGGCACTGACATCGAAGGACCAGATGCCGAAGACGCTTGCCTTGGCGATACCCGAGATACCGAAGGTGCCCTTGGTGACCTCTGTCCAGTTGATCAGAACCAACCGGATGATTTCCCCGAAGGCGAGCGTCACGATCGCCAGATAGTCACCCTTGAGGCGCAGCACCGGGAAACCGAGGATCGTGCCCCACAGCGCAGCCAGGATGCCGGCCATTGGCAGGAGCAGCCAGAAGGACAGGCCGAGGTAGGAAGACAAGAGCGCGTAGGAATAGGCACCGACCGCATAGAAGGCGACATAACCGAGATCGAGAAGGCCGGCGAGGCCGACGACGATGTTCAACCCCCAGGCCAGCAACACATAGATGAGGATCTGGATGCCGAAGTTGTCGACCCATTTTAGCGAGCCCTGAAAACCGAAAAGCGCGACCATCAGTATCGGATAGACAACGAGGGCAGCGACAGCGAGCAGGCCGAAATTGCGCGCAACGAAGCCCGCCTCCCGCTCGGCTGCCGGAGCTGCAGCCTTCGCCGCCCTGCGCGTTTCGAACCAGGGGCGAACATAGGCGACCGCCAGGAAACGTCCGACCATGGCAATCGCGACAAAGGTCGCCAAAAGGCCCCAGCGCTGGACGAGGACGAGTTCATTCAGGATGTTCTGGTCGGTCTTCAGACCGACATAGAGCACGAAGAGACCAAGCGCGACGATGCCAGCATAAAAAGCCTCGCGCAGAGCCCGCACCATCAGATTGCTGCCGGCGCTCTCGGTAGTGTTGGTAATGTTTGCCATGAAATTATACCTTCTCGACTTCCGGCCGACCCAGAATACCAGATGGCTTGAAAATCAGCACGACGGCGAGGATCGAGAATGTCGCGACATCCTTGTAGTCGATGGTGAAATAGGCGGACCACAGCGACTCGATGAGGCCGATCATCAAACCGCCCAGCACGGCACCCGGCAGCGAGCCGATGCCACCCAGAACGGCGGCCGTGAAAGCCTTGACGCCCGGCGTAAAGCCGTCGGTGAAGACGATGACGCCGTAATACATCAGGTACATGGTACCGGCGACGGCAGCCAGCGCCGCGCCCATGACGAAGGTGATCGAGATCGTCTTGTCGACGTCGATACCCAGCAGCGCCGCCATCTTGCGGTCCTGCTCGGTTGCGCGCTGTGCGCGTCCAAGCGGCGTATGATTGACGATGTACCAGAAGATCGTCAGCAGAACCGCTGTAACCATGACAATGATGATCTGTTTCAGCGAGATCGAAATGCCGAAAACATCGTAAACCGACGATACCAGCGGTGGCACCGGCTTGTTGCGCGGGCCCTGCGTCACCTGAATGAAGTTCGACAGCGCGATGGACATGCCGATCGCGGTGATCAGCGGCGCCAGACGAAACGAACCGCGCAAGGGCCGGTAGGCCATTTTTTCAATGACCCAGTTCCACAGTCCCGTCATCAGCATCGCCACGACGATCATGACGAACAGCGCAAGCGCGATCGGAATTCCACCGAACAGCCCAACAAGAACCAGGTAAACGATGAGCGCTGCAAAACCGCCAAGCATGAATATATCGCCGTGGGCGAAGTTTACCATGCCGATAATGCCGTAAACCATTGTATAACCAATGGCAATCAAACCGTAAATCGAGCCAAGAGTCAGCCCATTGACGAGCTGCTGGACAAAATACTCCATCAATATCCCCCGGGTCTGATCCTCGTAGGCCAGACCTCTTCTTTTCGTGGCTCTTTCTGAGCCCTTTCGATAGGGGATTCCATAATGCTTTCGAACCAAAAGTGAAGCTTAAAATGATGCTTTCCTGAATTTCTTTCCCAATTTAGTGAGATTGACGCTTAAACAGCCAAAAAATCAAAAATGTAGCAGTTTGAGGCATGTTTTCGAGCATCAAACCGTGATTCCTACGGCCATCAGCACAAACCGGCCGGCCGGCACGAACAGCACCAGCCAGCCTCTGGGATCGTGGCCAAACCGGTCAGGATCGCATGCGCGAACCATTGGCATCGAAAAGCGGTTGCGCCTGCAAACGGGCGGGCAGCATTTCGCCCAGCAACTCAACCTGCCAACCCTCGGTTTCGTCCGCAACCTCCTTCGGCACATAGCCGATGGCGACGGAAACGCCGGATGTGTGGGCGTAACCGCCCGATGTCACCCAGCCGCAGACCTTGCCATTCAGGAAAATCGGCTCGTCGCCGATGACATCGGCGTCTTTGGCTTCGATGACGAAGGTTCGCAGGCGCAGCGTGCCGCCTTCCGCCTTTTCCTTCGCCGCCGCCTGCTTGCCAATGAAATCCGCATCCTTCTTCAAGGCAACGAATCGCCCGAGCCCGGCTTCGAACGGACCGTAGAGCGGCCGGTACTCGCGCGACCAGCTGCCGAAGGATTTTTCGACACGAAGCGCGTTGAGCGCACGCAAGCCGAACGGCTTGATATTGAACCCGGCGCCGGCCTCCATGATCAGGTCATAGAGATAGCGCTGATATTCCGGCTTCATCCAGATCTCGTAGCCGAGATCGCCGGTATAGCTGACCCGGCCGACGGTCGCCGGCGCCATGCCGAGATCCATGCGGCGGATATCCATGAAGGGGAATGCCTCGTCGGACATATCGAGATGCGTCAACTTGGCAATCAGCGCGCGCGAATTCGGCCCGGCAATCGACAGACCGACCAGCTGCAGGTTCAGCGCCGTCAGCATGACCGAGCCGTCCTTGGGCAAATGGCTCTCGAACCAGCGCATATGATAGTCTTCGGCGATGCCGGAGCCGATGAGCAGGAAGTCCCCTTCCGCAAGCTTTGCCAGCGTGAAATCGCCGATCAGCTTGCCGTCGTCCTTCAGCATCGGTGCAAGCGACATGCGGCCCTTCGCCGGAATACGGCAGGTCAGCATCCGGTCGAGCCAGGCCTGTGCCCCCTTGCCGGTGATCGCATATTTGGCGAAGCCGGACGTTTCCATCAGACCGACGCTGTCGCGCACGGCCTTGGCTTCGGCACCGACGACGTCGAAATCGTTGGAACGGCGCCAGGAGAACTTGTCCTCTTCGCCCTTCGGGGCAAACCAGAGCGCTGATTCGAGCCCGTAGGAAGCACCGAAGACGGCACCCGCATCCTTCAGTCTGTCGTAGATCGGCGTGGTCAGGAACGGACGGGCGCCCGGCAGTTCCTCGTTCGGATAGCGGATCGAGAAGCGGCGGGAATAGTTTTCGCGGACCTTCGCGTTGGTGAAGCCGAGCGTGGCGAAATCGCCGTAGCGCGACACGTCCATCGCGAATACGTCAAAACCCGGATCGCCGTAGATGATCCAGTTGGCCAGCGCCAGGCCAACGCCGCCGCCCTGGCTGAACCCGGCCATGACGGCGCAGGCCGACCAGTAGTTGGTGAGCCCACGCACCGGACCGACCAGCGGGTTGCCGTCCGGCGAGAAGGTGAAGGGTCCGTTGATGATCTTCTTGATGCCGGCATTGTTGAAGGCCGGGAAATGGCGGAAGCCGACTTCGAGTTCCGGCGTGATACGCTCGATATCCTCGGCCAGCAGCTCATGGCCGAAATCCCACGGCGTGGTCACCGGCGACCACGGACGGCAGGCCTTTTCATAGGTGCCCATCAGCATGCCGTTGCGTTCCTGGCGCAGATAGATCTCGCCGTCGAAATCGACGCAGTGCATCAGTTCCTTGCCAGCGGTCTGGTTGAACTCGATGACCTCGGGCATATCCTCGGTGATCAGGTACATGTGCTCCATCGCCAGCACCGGCAGCTCGAGACCGGTCATGCGGCCGACTTCGCGGGCCCAGAGACCGGCAGCATTGACGACATGCTCGGCGATGATCTCGCCCTTGTTGGTGATGACCCGCCAGGAACCATCTTCCCGTTGGACGAGGTCTTCCACCTTGGTGTGCAGATAGATGTCGGCGCCATTCTTCTTGGCGGATTTCGCATAGGCATGCGTGGTGCCGTAGGGATCGAGATGGCCTTCGACCGGATCGAACACGGCGCCGACGAACTGCGAGGGATCGAGCAGCGGCATCAGCTCATGCGCTTCCCTGGGCGTCAAAAGCTCGGCTTCCAGCCCCATGTAGCGGCCTTTGGCGAGGATCGACTTCATCCAGTCGAACCGCTCCCTGGTCGCAGCCAGCATCATGCCGGAGGTCATGTGCAGGCCGATGTCCTGGCCGGAATAGTCCTGGATTTCCTTGTAGAGCTCGACCGTATATTTCTGCAGCTTGGCGACGTTCGGGTCGCCATTGATCGTGTGCATGCCGCCGGCCGCGTGCCACGTCGAACCGGAGGTGAGCTCCGAACGCTCCAGAAGAACGACATCGGTCCAGCCGAATTTCGTCAGGTGATAAAGGATCGAGCAACCGACGACGCCGCCGCCGATAACGACGACCCTGGCATGGCTTTTCATGGATATTCTCCGGTTTCGGGACGCCCCGCGAAAGAGCTTTCCGGTCGATGAAGCAAACTCTTGGCTATCAAAACCGTACCGGCAAAGCCGCGCCGGTTAAAGATATCTCAGCGAACAGGTCTTGCTCATTCCCGCCATCGGCTCCTTCAACTGCGCCGTAAAAGCGTCACGCGATGACGCATTTACCCCTCGCGCTATCCTTGCGCGGAAAAATCGGCAGAGAGATCGAATTCCCGCCCCATCACTCTCAGATCATTAAAGAGCGCGACGGCAAAGCTGCGCATGACGATCAATTCGAACTCGTTCTCGCCGGTTCTGGCCAGATTGACGCTGATATGGCCGCAAAGAACGTTCGATGACGTGCCGATTTCAAACACGGCGGGATGCAGATCCGAGGCAATCCCCTTGGCAAGGATGCGCCGGACGTTGGGCCCGGAGAGCCTGAAAACGATCCGGCCATCGCTCTGATCGACAATGTAGGCAGTCTCGGCGAGCAGCAGCGAAAGATTGCGGTGCAGCTCCTCCGGCGTTTCGGACTGCGACAGGATCAGCCATTCGCCGGGACCGGTAAAACGGACCTGCACATCGCCTGACGCCGCCAATCCCGCCGCCACGGCTGCCTCTTCCCCGTCCATCGCCATCACGGCGGCGATCGCCATGGCGCGCGGAATGTCCAGGTGATCGACCGCACGAATGCCGGGTTCGAGCGGCAGCAGGTCTTCAAGGGGATGGCGGGAAATGTAGGTTCTGGTCATGTCCGCCTCAAGCATTCAGCTTCGTATTGCCGGGATCGACGAACACCGGGCTGCTGACCTCCGCCACAACCTCGGTGCCGGCCAGCTTGTCCCAGACGACGATGCGCTCGCCATAGCGCTCGCGGCCTGACTTCAGGAAGGCAAGCGCGATGCCGTGTCCAAGCGTCGGCGAAAAACAGGCGGAGCTGACATAGCCCTGATCGTTCAGCGTCGAGGGTTTTGCACCTTCGCGCAAGAGATGCGCACCGGCCCGGATATGCTGATCCGGCTCCACCGGCTTCAACCCGACCATCTGCATGCGATCGGCGGCCGTCAGCCCATAGCGCGTCGATAGCCGCTTGCCGATGAAATCCGGTTTTTGTGCCGAGACCATGCGGCCGAAGCCCGCATCGTCCGGTGTCACTCGACCGTCGAATTCGGCATGGGTGACGTGGCCCTTTTCGATACGCAACACGTTCAGCGCCTCAAGGCCATAGGGGCAAATTCCATGCGCCCTGCCCTCTTCCATGATCGCATCTGCAACGGCTTCGCCAAGGCCTGCCGGCACCGCCAGTTCGTAGGCCAGTTCGCCGGAAAACGAGATTCGGAACAGCCGCGCCTTGATGCCGCCCTTCAGGGTGACAATGCCAGCGGCAAGAAACGGAAACGCCGCACCCGATATATCGTCCTCGACAAGCGCCTGCACCACGAGCCGCGCTTTCGGTCCGGCAATCGCCATCTGCGCCCATTGATCTGTCGATGAGCAGAAGCGGGCCTTGAGCTCCGGCCAGAGCACCTGCGCGCAATATTCCATATGGGACATGACGCCGCCGGCCAGCGCCGTTGTGGTGGTCATGACGAAGTGCCCGGGCGACAGACGGCTGGTGGTGCCATCGTCATAAACCATGCCGTCCTCGCGCAGCATCAATCCGTAACGGGCCTTGCCGACCGGCAGTTTCAGGAACGGATTGCAATAAAGGCGGTTGAGAAACTCGGCGGCATCAGGCCCGAAAATCTCGATCTTGCCGAGCGTCGAGACATCGCAGAGACCGACATTCTCGCGAATGTTGAGCACTTCACGGTCGGTGCTTTCGCGCCAGTCCTTCTCACCGGACTGGGCAAAATAAGCCGGTCGAAACCAGAGACCGGAATCGACGAAGACAGCGCCATGCCTCTGCGCCCAGCCGTAAAGCGGCGATTTGCGCACCGGGGCCGCCTGTTCGTCGCGGGCGGTGCCCGCCAGCGCACCGAAGGCCACCGGCGTATAGAACGGCCGGAAGGTGGTGGTGCCGACATCGGCCGGGCTGATACCCTGCATGGCGGCCAGAAGGCCGGTGGCATTGATGCCGGAGAGCTTGCCCTGATCGGTGGCCATGCCGTTCGTCGTATAGCGCTTGGCATGCTCGACATGGCCAAAGCCTTCGCGCAGGGCAAGCCCGATATCCTTGACGTGGACATCGTTCTGGAAATCGACAAAGGCTTTCGCCTTGGCGCCCGGAGAATACCATAGCGCCGTGAACGAGGGATCGGCTTCTCCGTCCACGGCAGGCTGCGCCTGCACGGCGGCCGAAAATCCGAGATCGGCAGCGATGGCCGCCGCCTTTTCCGCGCCATCCTTCAGGCAGCCGGCCAGGGTGTAGCGTCCCGCTGCCGCCCCGGCGACAACAAACCCGTTACCGACATCGGGAGCAAGAAAAGTCTTCAGTTCCTCCGACCAGACGGCCTTGGCACCGCGCTGGCAGGCAAGATGAATGGCCGGGTTCCAGCCGCCGGACATGCCGATCGCGTCGCAGGCAATCGTTTGCTCAAAGCCGCAACGTTCGACAACGGCACCGGACACACGTTTGTGTCCCTTCGTGTCGATAACGCAGGCCGATTGAATGACGCGGACGCCATCCGGCGCAACATCGGAAACATCGGTTCGGCTGTCGATAATGGCTGTGACCTCGATCCCGCGTGCCGCGAGAACGGCTGCGGTCCGGTAGCCGGCACTGCCATTGGTGAAAATCGCCACCGACTTGCCGGCGGCAACGCCAAAACGATTGGCATAGGTGCGCATCGCCCCGGCCATCATCACGCCCGGCCTGTCGTTACCGCCGAAAACCAGCGGCCGCTCTTCGGCGCCGGCCGCCAGTATCGCCCGCTTGGCAACGATGCGCCAGAGCCGCTCGACCGGCAGCTTCTCCTGGGGCGCTGCCACATGCTTCTGCACCCGCTCGACCGCGCCAAACACATTATCGTCGTACCAGCCGAAAACGGTGGTGCGCGGCATCATCGTCACGTTCGGCAAGGACCGGAGTTCGGCGAGCGCCATTTCCGCAAAATCCGGCGCGGAAACGCCGCCGATATGCGCCGTCTCGGCAAGCAGCGAACCGCCGAGCCTGAAATCCTCGTCCGCCAGGATGACCCGCACCCCGGCGCGTCCGGCAACCAATGCCGCCATCAATCCCGTCGGGCCGGCGCCGATAACCAGCAGATCGCAATGCGCCCAGCACTTCTCATAGGCTTGCGGATCGCGCTCCAAAACCGCACGCCCGAGCCCGGCCGCCTTGCGGATGATCGGTTCGTAGACCTTTTCCCAGAAGGCCGCCGGCCACATGAACGTCTTGTAGTAGAACCCGGCACCGAGGAACGGCGACAACAGGCCATTCAGCGCGCCAAAATCGTATTTCAGCGACGGAAAGCGGTTCTGGCTGCGGGCGTCGAGCCCGAAATAAAGTTCGGCAACCGTCGCCTTGGTATTCGGGTCGCTGCCAGCCCCCTTGCCGATCGTGACCAGCGCATTCGGCTCGGACGCTCCGGCGGTGACGATGCCGCGCGGCCGGTGATATTTGAAGCTGCGGCCGACCAGAAGCTGATCATTGGCGAGCAGCGCGGAGGCCAGCGTATCGCCGGCAAATCCCGTCAAATTCCGGCCATCGAACCGGAAATCGAGCGGCGCGCGGCGATCGATCAGGCCACCCGAGGCGAGGCGATAGGCGGTCATCGGCCTGCCTCCCGCGCGGCGGACGCAGCATCCGCAACCGAGAACACCTCATGGGTAAATGTATCGCGCTCGACCACCAGCCAGCGCCGACAGCCGGCGGCATGCTGCCAATGTTCACGGTAGCGCCCGCGCGGGTTGCTGCGGATATGAACATAATCGTTCCAGGCCTCGTCCGAAGCTTCCGGATCGGGGCGAACCAGCGACGCATCACCCCGGATCGAAAATTCTTCCTTCGGCCGGACGCCGCAATGCGGGCAGTGGATGAGGCTTGCCATTCAGGGTCTCAATGCAGGTTGGGCTGGGGGCCAGCACCGTGTTCATCAATCGGATAGCCGCGCTCGAAGCGATCAAGGCGCAGGAAACGGGCAACGGGATGGGTTTCGTTCTTGGCAATCAGATGCGCAAAACACCAGCCGGAGGCCGGCGTCGCCTTGAAGCCGCCGTAACACCAGCCGCAGTTCAGGTAGAGGTTGTCGATCGGCGTGTGGCTGATGATCGGCGAGCCGTCCATGCTCATATCCATGACGCCGCCCCAGGAACGCAGCACGCGCACGCGCGATAGGCCGGGGATCATCGTCACCCCCTCCTCCATCACATGCTCGACCGTCGCCAGATTGCCGCGCTGGGCATAGGAATTGTAGCCGTCGATCTCGGCGCCAAAGACGAGACCGCCCTTGTCCGACTGGGAAATATAGAAATGCCCGGCGCCATAGGTGATGACGTGCTTGATGGCTGGCTTCAGCCCCTCGGTGACGAAGGCCTGCAGCACATGGCTCTCGATCGGCAGCTTCAGGTCCGCCATCTCGCCGACGCGCGAGGTGTTGCCGGCTGCCGCCAGCCCAAGCTTGCCGCAACCGATGAAACCCTTCGATGTCTCGACACCGGTGACCACGCCATTGTCGCGGCGAATGCCCGTGACTTCGCAATTCTGGATGAGATCGACGCCGAGGCGGTCGGCGGCGCGGGCATAGCCCCAGGCAACGGCATCGTGACGCGCCGTGCCGCCGCGTTTCTGCAACAGACCGCCCATGATCGGAAACCGGGCATGATCGAAATTCAGGAAGGGCAGCATCTTCTTCAACGCTGTCCGGTCGAGCAACTCGGCCGGGACACCCTCCATCCACATGGCATTGCCGCGACGGATATAGGCGTCACGCTGGCCGTCATTGTGGTAGAGGTTGATGATGCCGCGCTGCGACAGCATGGCGTTGTAGTTGAGATCCTGCTCCATGCCCTCCCAGAGTTTCATCGAAAACTCGTAGAACGGCTCGTTGCCCGGCAGCAGGTAGTTGGAGCGCACGATGGTGGTGTTGCGGCCGACATTGCCCGAGCCGAGATAGCCCTTCTCCAGCACCGCGATGTTCTTCAGGCCGAATTCCCTGGCGAGATAATAGGCCGTCGCGAGCCCATGGCCGCCGCCGCCGACGATGATCACATCGTAGAAGGGTTTTGGTTCGGGCTGGCGCCAGGCCGGCTTCCAGTTGACGTTGCCCGTCAGCGCGTTCTTGACGATCGAGAATGCCGAATAACGCATGCCAGTCCCAACTCACCTTAATCCATGTTGCAACGCACATTTGCATATGCCGCAACCGGCGCAAAGACGCCCCCAAGCAAAGCCCGGCGAAATGCGCTGCGCCACACAGCCGCAGCTCTATCCGAACACAACCCGGGACACAGTGCCAAATGCGGCACAGTCGGCAAAATTTCACGCGCGAGACTTGAAAAGACCGGTAAGGAATGTGGATGTATAATCCGCGTTCCGGATGTTGGAATTCAACATCCGCGGGAAATTTGGACACCATGGCCGCGGACGGCAGGAAGGCACAGGAAGCAAACATGCTCGACATTCTGGAAAGAGCGGCGGTGGCTGCGGGGAAAGCGATCCTCGACGTCTATCATGCCGGACCGGAAGTCAGCTACAAGGCCGACTGTTCCCCCGTCACCGATGCCGACGAGAGCGCCGAAAAGATCATCCTCGACTGTCTGGCAGCCGCGTTTCCCGATATCCCTGTCGTGGCCGAGGAAGCCGTTGCCGCCGGCCATATCCCCGACATCGAGGGCAAGTCCTTCTTCCTTGTCGATCCGCTCGACGGCACCAAGGAATTCGTCGGCCGCAACGGCGATTTCACCGTCAATATCGCGCTGATCGAAAAGGGCGAACCGGTCGCCGGCGTCGTTTATGCGCCGGCACTCGGCATTCTCTATGCCGCCACCCGCAACAAGGCAAAAAAAGCCGTGGTGACAGGCCAGCACGATATCGGCACGCCAACGATCATCGGCTGCCGTAGCCGCGGTGACCGGCTGGTGGCGCTGGCGAGCAAGCATCACAACAGCCTGGAAACCATCGCCTACCTCGCCGAACACGGCATCACCGATTATGAAGCGATCGGCTCGTCGCTGAAATTCTGCCTCCTCGCCGAAGGCCTCGCCGACATCTACCCACGCCTCAGCCGGACGATGGAATGGGACACGGCCGCCGGCGACGCGGTGCTGCGGGCAGCCGGCGGCGAAACGGTGACCATGGATGGCAACCCGCTCGCCTACGGCAAACGCAACCAGACGACTGACGTCGATTTCGCCAACCCCTATTTCGTCTCGCGCGGCAAGAACTGACGCTGCTCACCGGGCCGCTGCCCGGCGAAAATTTCCGGCGGCACCGGTGAATGGACGGGCATGTCCTTTGCCAATTTCCGTTGACAAACAACGCAGCAGCCGGCCGCCCATCCCCCCTGCTGCAACTGCGGATACCCTTCTCCTCACCGCAAAGGAGAACGGACCCGATGAGCGAAGCAACCGTCAACCTGGAACTGCCCTATATCCTGCCGTCGCAGGCGCAAAAGCACGTCACCCACAATGAAGCCCTGCAGCGCCTCGATGCACTGACGCAATTGACGATCACCGCTTCGCTCTCGACCCCGCCGTCCGACCCACAGGAAGGAACGTGTTTCAATGTCACGGCGTCACCAACCGGAGCATGGGCCGGAAAGAGCGGCAAGCTCGCCTTCCGCCAGGATGGCGACTGGATCTTCATCACCCCGAAGGACGGCTGGCGCGGCTGGTTCACGGCCGAAGACAAGCTCAAGATCCACGACGGCACGAACTGGGCCGTCTTCGACGCCATCGGCACGCCGGCGTTTCTCGGCATCAACACCACCGCCGACAGCACCAACCGGCTCGCTGTCGCAGCGGCCGCCACACTTTTGACCCATGACGGCAGTGGGCATCAGATCAAGGTCAACAAGGCAGCGGCAGGTGATACGGCAAGCCTGCTGTTCCAGACAGGCTGGTCCGGCCGCGCCGAAATGGGTTTGACCGGCTCGAACGAATTTGCCGTGAAGGTCAGCGCCAACGGCTCCACCTGGACCTCGGCATTGAGCATCACCGCACAGGGCCAGATCCGCATGCCACAGCGACCATTGGTGCGCGCCACGCGCGGCGGCGGCGTGCTGACGCCAACGTCGGGTTCTCAGACCGGATTTTCCACCCTGAGCGTCAATCAGGGCGGCTTCACGCTGGGCGCCGCGGTTGCCGGCGGCGGTAGCCGGCTGATCGTACCGGTCGCGGGCCCCTATCTCATCTGCCTTGGTGTCGAGGCCAATCCAGCCGGTGCCTTTTCGGTCACCGTGAAAGTCAATGGCACCACAGTCGTTGCCAGCGTCAACGACAACGACGCAGCCTCCGCATCCTATGGCAATTGTGCCATCGGCATGGCGATCCTCAACGCCAACGACTGGCTGGTGCTGGAACATACCGGAACCACACCGCTCGATTTCGCCTATGACAAGACGGAATTGACCGTGGTGATGCTGTAGGGGCGCAGTCAGACCGGCACAGCATCTTCCGCGGACGCGATCTCCGACCCATCGAGCGTCACCTCCTCGGTTCTTTCCGGCGGCTTGATGCGGAACCAGGCAAGGTAGAGTGCGGGCAGGAACAGCAGCGTCAGGACGGTGCCGACAATGATGCCGCCCATCATCGCATAGGCCATCGGTCCCCAGAAAATTTCCCGGGCGATCGGGATCAATGCCAGGCTGGCGGCGGCGGCCGTCAGCATGATCGGCCGCATCCGGTGTTCCGTCGCCTCCTGAACCGCCTGCCATGGCGGCACGCCCTCGGTGCGCAGTTGTTCGATCTGCACCACCAGGATCACGGAATTTCGAATCAGGATGCCGATCAGCGCCAAAATGCCGAGAATGGCGACGAAGCCCATCGGCGAATTGCTTGACAAGAGTGCCGCCACCACCCCGATCAGCGCCAGCGGCGCCACCGCGAAGACGAGGAACAGCCGCGAAAAACTCTGCAGCTGGATCATCAGGATCGTCGCCATCACAAACAGCATCAACGGCACGACGGCGGCAATCGGCGCCTGGCTCTTGGCGCTTTCCTCGACGCTGCCGCCCACCTCGATCTTGTATCCGGGCGGCAATTTTTTCGCATAGGCCGCCACCTCCTGCGACAGCTGGTCAACGATGGTCGCCGGCTGTGTCGCGTCGCGAATACCGGCCTTGACGGTGAGCGTCGGCAAGCGCGACCGGCGCCAGACGACGGGTTGCTCTATCTCGTAGCGGAAGCTTGCGACTGCGGCGAGCGGCACGGAATTGCCGCTGGTGCCCGGCAGCTGCAAGTCGCGCAGCGTCTCGATCGACTGGCGCTCGGAAACCTTGGCGCGGGCAACGACGTTGATCAGGTAGATATCGTCGCGAACCTGGGTCACGGTCGTTCCGCCGACGATGCCGTTGAGAGCGGACGCGATGTCCTGCGAGGTGACGCCGAGCTGGCGGGCCTTGTCCTGAAGGACATCCACCTTGATGACGCGGGCGGGTTCGTTCCAGTCGTAGACGACGTCGCCAAGCAACGGGTTGCGGCCGAGAACGCTGCCGAGTTCGAGCGCATGCTCGCGAACCTTGCCGATATCCGGGCCGCTGACCCTGTACTGCACGGGACGGCCGACCGGCGGACCGATATCGAGCAGCTTCACATAGGCATCGGTGCCGACGAACGTTTCCTTCAGGTATTTCTGCAGATCGGCTCGCAGCTTGTCGCGCACGTCAAGGCTTTTGGTAACGATGATCGTCTGGCCGAACGACGTATCCGGAGGCTGAACATCGAAGGACAGGACGAACCGCACGGCGCCCTCTCCGACATAGGTGGACCAGCGCTCGACATCGGGATTGCCGACGAGCTTGTCCTGCTCGAACTTCGCCATCTGCGCGTTCGTTTCGGTAATTGAAGCATTCTGCGGCAACGACCAGTCGACGATCAGTTCGAGACGGTCCGACGACGGGAAGAACTGCTGCTGAACCCGGCTCATGCCAAACAGCGACAGGCAGAAGACCGCCACCGTCAAGGCGATCGTCGTCCATTTCCAGCGCATGCACCAGCCAAGAAGGCGGGAGAACAGCCCTGCAACCCGGCCTTTTTTCTCGTGATGCTGCTTCATGGTTTTCGGCAGGATGGTAACGCCGAGCAGCGGCGCAAACACCACCGCGACGATCCAGGAAACCACCAGCGAAACGGCAATGACGACGAACAGTGTGAAGGTGAATTCGCCGGCGGCGCTGTTGTTGAGGCCGACGGGAATGAAGCTGGCTACGGTGACCAGCGTGCCTGTCAGCATCGGAAACGCCGTGGACGTATAGACATAGGTCGCCGCCTTGCGCAGGGAATCGCCGACCTCCAGCCGCGCCACCATCATTTCCACCGCGATCATTGCATCATCGACGAGAAGCCCCAGCGCGATGATCAGCGCCCCGAGCGAAATCCGCTGCAGCGAAATGTCGAAATAGGACATGACGACGAAGGTGATGGCCAGTGTCAGCGGGATCGACAGGGCAACGACAAGCCCCGCCCGGACGCCGAGGCTGACGAAGCTGACGAGAAGGACGATGACGACGGCCTCCGCCAGGCCGCGGGTGAAGCCTGATACGGCTTCCTCGACGATCAGCGGCTGATCGGAGACCAGATGGACGCCGACGCCGACCGGCAGTTCCGCCGCGACCTGGCTGATCTTCTCCTCGACATGATCGCCGAATTCCAGAAGATTGGCGCCCTGCTTCATGCCGATGGCAAGGCCGATCGCCGCCTGGCCGTTGAACCGGAACAGCGACGCCGGCGGATCGGTATAACCGCGCGTGATGGTGGCGATATCGGTGAGGCGGAAGAAGCGGTCGTTGACCTGCAGATTGACGGCCCGCAGGCTGTCTTCCGACGAGAACTGGCCGTTGACGCGAACGCTGACCCGTTCTCCCTTTGCCTGCACGACGCCGGAAGGCTCAATCGCATTCTGTGCCTGCAGGGTGGCAACCACCTCGTTCTGGTTGATTCCAAGAGCGGCCAGTTGCCGTGTCGAGAACTCGAGATAGATCACCTCGTCCTGCGCGCCGACGATATCGACCTTGCCGATATTCGGAACCGTCAGAATTTCCCGGCGCGCGGTCTCGACATAATCGCGCAATTGCCTCTGGGTCAGCCCGTCGGCGGTAAACGCGTAGATATTGCCGAACACGTCGCCGAAGCGGTCGTTGAAAGCCGGCCCGACGACGCCGGACGGAAACTGGCCGCGAATATCGCCGATCATGTTGCGCACGGTCACCCAGATCGAGGCGACATCCCTCGCCTTCGTCGTGTCCTTGAGATTGACGAAGACCAGTGTCTGACCGGGCGTTGTGATACTGCGCGTGTAATCAAGCGATTCCAGCTCCTCGAGCTTGCGCTCGATGCGTTCAGTGACTTGCCGCGTGGTTTCCTCGACCGAGGCGCCCGGCCATTGCGCCGAGATCGTCATGGTCTTGATGGTAAAGGACGGATCCTCCTCTCGGCCGAGGCTCAGATAGGAGAAGAAACCAAGCAGGGCGAAGACGATCATGAAATACCAGACCATCGATGCGTGATCGAGCGCCCAGTCTGAAAGATTGAATTTCCTCATGAGCCTGCCCCGTCTTCAACTTTGACTGCCTGACCTTCCTCAAGGCTGTGCACGCCGGCCGTCACCACGCGGATACCGGCCTCGATGCCGGAGGTGATGACGGTCCCGTTGCCCGCTTGCGGTCCGGTGACCACTTCGCGGGCCTTGACCGTTCCGCCGCCTTCATCGACCACCCAGACATAGGATTTGCCATCGCGCAGAAAAACGGCCGTTGCCGGCAGCAGCACCTGTTCGACGACGGCCTCCTCGAGCGAGGCGGTGATCGTGGTTCCCAGCCGGAAGCTGGCCGGGGGATTTTTAAGCGCGATCTTGACGCGGCGCGTTCGTGTTGCCGGATCCGCCGCCGGTGCGACCTCGCGGACCTTGCCGGCGACCATCTTGGCGGGGTCGATCTGCAGGGAAACCGAAAATGGGGTACCCACGGGGAAAAGCGCATTGCCGTCCGGGACGTCAACCACGGCGTCCCGGGCTTCCGGCCGGGCAACGGTGACAACGGTAGCGCCCGCCGCGACGACCTGGCCCACCTCCGCTCCCGTCTGGGTGACCACGCCGTCAAATGCGGCTTTGACCTGGGTGTAGGAAAGCTGCTCCTCGGCCTTCGACAGGGCCGAGCGCGACTGGATGACCGACGCCTCGGCCGCCGCACTCGCCTGCTCCGTACTTTCCACCGTGGCCTGTGTTTCGGTGCCGACCTTGAACAACGCCCGGGTGCGCCGCTCGACCGAAACGGCATTGGCAAGCGTCGCCTCCGCGTTGGCCAGATCGGCCCGTGCCGATCCGACGGCAAGCTCAAGCGCTGTCGGATCGAGAGCCGCCAATAGCTGGCCCCGGGTCACCGTGTCGCCGATATCGACGTCCCGGGCAACCAGCAGGCCTGTCACGCGAGGCCCAAAGATAGTCTGGACCTTCGGCTGTACGGTGCCGGCAAAGCTCGGAACGGGCCGGCGCTGCGGAACGACGATTTGCGACAGCACGGGGCGGATCAGCGGTTCGCCCTTCTCTTCGTCTTTCTGGCATCCCGCAAGGATCAAAAGCATGATGGGCGCGAAGAGCAGTCCCAGCGATATCCGGTTCATTTCGCCTGCTCCTTGATGACATCGACCGCCTGGCCAGGACGCAGCATCTTTCCCCCCTCGACGACCACGGCTTCGCCCTTGGCAATCCCTTCGGAAATCAGCACGCGGCCTATCTCGTAGGACGCCACCGTCACCGGCTTGCGGCTGACCGTGCCGTCCTTGCCATCGACCACCCAGACGGCCGGTTTTCCGTCCAGCGCAGAAAGCGAGGTCCAGGGCAGGATGATCAGCTTTGCCGGCTTGGAACTGGCAAATCCGGTTACCGGTGCGCCAAGCGTCATGCGATCGGGCGTCGTGTCCATGGCGATCTTGACGCGCACGGTTCCCGTAGCGGTATCGATCGTCGGTGAAATTTCGCTGATCGTTCCTTCTGTTTCGACCGAGGGATCACTGATCAGCGCCAGTTTGATTTTCGACTCAGCCGGCTTTTCGAAAAGCAGCGATTCGTAAACATCGAAGATCGCGTCGCGCGGGCCGTCGCGCGCGACGGCGTACATGGTTTGCGCGGCCTGAACCACCTGGCCGGTCTCGGCGTTGCGCGCGGTGATGATGCCGTCGGCGTCGGCGCGCAGTTGCGTATAGGACAACGCATCGCGGGACGTGCCGAGCAGCGCTTTCGACGAAGCGAGCGATCCCTGGGCTGTCTGAAGAGCCGTCTGTGCCTGATCGAAAGTTTCCTGTGTGGTGGAATTCTTCGCCAGCAGAGACTTCTGCCGCTCGAAGGAGGCAGAAGCCTGCCGAACCTGAGCCTCTGCTGCCCGCACCGCCGCCTCGGCAGATTCGACATCGGCTTTCTGCTCGCTTGGATCGATACGCGCCAGAACCTCGCCGGCCGTCACATGCGATCCGACGTCCGCGAGCCATTCGGTTATCTGGCCGCTGACGCGAAACGAAAGATTGGTCTGGACATGGGCGGCAACCTCGCCGGTCAGCATCACGCTCTGCCGGTGATCGACGAACTCCGCGCTCTGCACCCGCACCGCCGTTTTGGCCGTCTCCGGTGGTTTGGTTTCGCCCTCGCAGGACGCCAGGGCCAAGGCCGCGAACGATGCAATGCACCATCCGGAAAGACGGAGTTTTCGTTTTTCGCTCATCTGCGCCCGCTCATCCCGACACTCAAGCCGAACCATTTATTGTGGCCCCTCAATATACACGACCCGCACCAATGACAAGCCGATAGGGCCGGCTGAAAGCACTCCTCGCGAGGAGGAAGCCGAACATGCCGTCCCCGCGTTGACGGTCATACTGCAGAAGCTAAGCGGATTTTTTGGACAGGCATAGCGAAAACCGCCGGTTGAGCGGCGCAGGCCCCGGAGGAACCCGGAGTGCTGGAAAACGCGGTTCTAAGGCCGCCCGGCCGCGGCGAGAAGGCCTGATATCGAGATTTCGTCGAAAGGCTTGGTGATGCGGGATATCTCCCGCAACGGGACGGGAAAGATGAGGTCATCGCCATAACCGCTGACAAAACCAAAGGCCATGCCGCGTTCGATCAGGATGCCGGCGAAGTCAAAGCTCGTGTGCGAACCCAGATTGACGTCGAGAAGGGCAAAGTCGAAGGACTGCTGTTCAATCAGGAACTCAGCTTCCGCGACGCTGCAGGCAATCTCGACATGTTCGATACCAAGAGACCTTAAGATATCTTCGGCTTCCATCGCGATGATCAAATTGTCTTCCAGCACCAGCACGCGCTTGATCGACACTGGAATTTCCGTAAGCGCCACCGATAAGGATCCTGTCTGCAAATCATCCTGCACTGTTGAAGTGCGGGAACCGACAAGTATGACAAGAACGCGGTAGTGACATTTAAATAAGACATGTCCCGGCGCAATATTGACGGGCCGCTGGCGCTTCAGATGAACGGACGGAGCTTTTCGTGATATCCCTCCCAGCCCGATATTTTCATCAGCCCTTCATCATCCAGAATATCGCAGCCGCGATCGGCCCAGCGGATCAGCTTGCGTTCACCGAGTTTTTTCAACGTCTTGTTGGTGTGGACAATGGAAAGCCCGAGCGTATCGGCCACATGCTGCTGGGTGATCGGAAGGGAGACACGTTCGCCTTTGAACAAACTGCTTGCCTTGGCGCGCTGAAACAGGAAAGCCAGCAGATACGCCGCCCGCTCAAGCGCCGACCGGCGCCCGATACTCAGGAGGTTTTCATCGAGAATGCGCTCCTCCTGCGCGGCAATCCAGGTCAGATCATAGGCAAGGTCGGGGTAGTTCCGGTAAAGCGTACCGAGCTTGTCGCGTTCGAAAACGCACAGGGTCACCGGTGAAAGCGCTTCGATCGAATGCTGCATCTCGCCCATGAGGCTGCCCTGCAAACCGATCAGATCCCCCGGCATCATGTAATTGAGGATTTGCCGGCGGCCGTCATCGAGCGTCTTGTAGCGAAAGCCCCAGCCCGAGAGTACCGTGAACAGATGGGCGCTGTGCGATCCCTCAACCAGAATCGTGGTTCCCGCATCGACTGCCAGTTCGCCGGTCTTGAAGTTTGAAACGAACTCCAGTTCATCCGGCTTGAACTCGCGGAAATGCGGCAGCGCCCGCAAAGGACATTGCTCGCACGGCGTCTGTCGGTTGTTCCGGGTCTTCGGCGCGGCCATCGGGTTCCTTTGCGGCGATGTCTGGACGAGAAAGCAGGACTTTGAATTCTCTTGAAAATTAGTACCGGATGTTCTTTCGGCAAGGGGACGGCCCACGGCAATGGTGGACTTCTCTATCCGGCCCGCCTAGTTTTCCGTCTCAGATCATGTCCCCGAAAATGAGATGGAAGCGATGAATCACCCAGCCTTTGCCAGCAACCATGTCGCCGTCGTGACCGGAGCTGCATCCGGTATCGGTCTTGCCGCCGCCCGGCGCTTTGCGGGCCTCGGCATGAATGTCGTTCTCGCCGATCTGCCGGGCGAGCGATTGGACAAGGCAGCTGAGGAAACAGCCGCCATTTCCCCACATGGTCCCAGCAGCGTGATCGCAATCGCGGCTGACGTATCGAGCACCGATTCGCTAACGGCTCTGGAAGCTGGAGCAATCGCGCGGTTTGGCCGCGTGCATGTGTTGATGAACAATGCCGGTATCCAGCCCGGCAGCTCGATGTTCTCAGCGCAGGATGCGTGGGAAAAGGTCTTCGCCGTCAATCTCTGGGGCGTCATCAACGGCTCCCGCATCTTTGCGCCGGCGATGATCGCCCACGGTCAGACCGGGCTGATCATCAATACCGGCTCCAAGCAGGGCATCACCACACCACCCGGCGATCCCGCCTACAATGTGACCAAGGCAGGCGTCAAAGCCTTTACCGAGGCCCTGCAGCACGAGCTGCGCAACACCCCCGGCTGCAACATCACCGCGCATCTGCTGATCCCAGGCTTCGTCTATACAGGGCTGACCGCAAACGGCCGGACCGAAAAACCGGCGGCTGCCTGGACCTCTCAGGAAACCGTCGATTTCATGATGCAGAGCCTTAAAGGCGGCGATTTCTACATCCTGTGCCCGGACAACGACGTCGCGCGTCCGACCGATGAAAAACGCATTCTCTGGGCAGCCGGCGATATCATCGAGAACCGCCCGCCCTTGTCACGCTGGCATCCCGACCACGCCGACGCATTCAAGGCGTTTTTGACGAAAGACCGGCCGAAGATCCGCTAAGCTTGCAGCAACCGGCACGATTTGAATGTCCATAAAGTGGACGATGTGTTCACGCCGCAGGACTGGCACAACACTTCGTTTGCTGCTTTTCTGCGGCCAGATTCAACAGGTTTCATGACATGACGAGCGGCATCCACCACATCACCCTGATCACCCGCAAGGTGCAGCCCAATGTCGATTTCTATGCCGGCTTTCTCGGCCTGCGCCTCGTCAAGCGGACGGCGGGTTTCGAAGATGAAGCCCAGCTGCATCTGTTCTACGGCGATGCTGCCGGCTCGCCGGGATCGCTGGTGTCGTTCCTCGTCTGGGAAGACGGTGCGCCCGGCCGCGTCGGCCACGGCCAGCCGAGCGAGATCGCCTTTGCCATTGCGCCTGACAGCATCGGCTTCTGGCTGACCCGGGCTCTCAGGTACAATGTAACGGCAACCGGCCCGACGCATGAATTCGGCGAGCCGGTCATTCGGCTGAAGGACCCGGATGGCGTCATCGTCAAGCTTGTCGGCACCGGGGCCGTGACAGCCCCTGCTCTCTATTCAACCCCCGATATCCCGCAGGAAGACGCGATCCGGCGGCTGCGCGGCGCAACGATCCTGACGGCCACGCCCGATGGCACCGCCGCCTTCGTCATCAGGCATTTCGGCTATGCCGAGGCAGACAGGACGGATGCGATCCGGCGCCTCGTATCGGCCTCCGGCGATATCATCGATGTCCGCGACGCCGGCGGCTTCTGGACGGCAGCGCCCGGCACCGGCACCATCGACCATATTGCCTTCCGCGCCACGAGCAAGGCGGCGGTCAACGATGTCCGCATGCAGCTCGAGGCGGAAGATGCCGGTCAGATCAATGCCCATGACCGCAAGTATTTCTATTCGCTCTATGTCCGCGAGCCGGGCGGGACGCTGTTCGAATTCGCCACCGATGCGCCGGGCATGACGGTGGACGAGAGCCCGGAAACAATCGGGACGAAACTGTTCGTGCCCGAGCATTTCGGCGGAAACCTCGAAGACAATCTCGTCATGCTGCCGCAATTCGCGCTGCCCGGCGAGGAGCGTTTCACGCAGCGCGACCTGCCGTTCATTCATCGCCTGCATCAGGCGGACAATCCCGACGGCAGCACCTTGGTGCTTCTGCACGGCAGCGGCGCCAATGAAACCAGCCTGCTGCCGCTTGGCCGTCAGATCGCCCCGAACGCGCTGCTCTTGAGCCTGAGGGGCCGCAGCACCGAGGAAGGCCACCCGCGCTTCTTCCGCAGGATCACGCCGTTCACCTTCGACCAGAAGGATATTGCCTCGGAGGCCGAAGCCTTCGTCGCGATGATCGAGGGGGCTGTGTCAGCCTATGGCCTCGACCGCGAAAAGATGATTTTCGTCGGCTATTCCAACGGCGCCAACATGCTGATCGCAACCATGCTGCTGCATCCGGGAGTGATCCGGAAGGCCGCGCTGCTGCGGATGATGAACCCTTTGGATACGGTGCCGGAAGCCGATCTTTCCGGCACGGAAATCCTGACGGTGACGGGAAAGACCGACGGTTACTCCCGCTACGCTCCACCGCTGCAGGCCGTCTTGCGCAACGCGGGGGCGACACTCGCGACCGTCACGCTGAATGCCGGCCACGAGATCGGCAGGATGGACGCAGAGGCCGTCCGGGAATGGTTGAAAACAAGCGAGGGCTGATATCCCGCCCAGACTGCTGACAAAGTCGTTTCCAATCATCGACCAGTCATGGGGAAAGTTAGGCGATACCCCCCTTCATTCCCGTGCTCCTCACGGGAATCTAGCCAGCCCAAGTCCTTGGGCTGAAAGGTTTTTTTGACCCGACGGACGTCGGGTCACTGGATCCCCGCCACAAGGGCGAGGATGACGGAGAATGGGATTTCCGCTTGTCAAACCACCCTTTTCGGGGTTTGTCAGCATTCAGAGCCGGGACTGATGTTCCCGCCGAAGCCTAGGCCGATTTTCCAGCCACATAGTCTGCAAAGGCCTCGACGAAGCTCTTCAGCCTTACCTTGGCCTCTTCGTCGATCAGCTGCCCGTCCTTGTCGAACAGCGAAGCCGCTTTCGGCAGCATCAGCCGCTTGCCGGACCAGAGGTCGGCGCCGAGCGTGCGCAGCACGGACAGCCAGGCATTCTGGCTGAGCAATGTCCCGAAAGGTCCCGGCGAGGTGCCGGCAATGGCAAAGGCACGTCCGGCAAAGACGTTCGGTGCGCCGGTCATCGACGAACTCACCCAGTCGATGGCGTTCTTGAAGACGCCCGGTATCGAATTGTTGTATTCCGGCGTGAACAGGATGACGCCATCGGCAGCGGCGATCTGGTCCTTCAGCAGCTGCACGGCCTCCGGCACGCCTTCCCGCTCAACATCGGCGTTGTAGAGCGGAATGCCCTCGATGGTGCCCGAAGTGAACGTCACACCCTCAGGCGCAAGCCCAAGGGCTGTTTTCAGAAGCGCGGTGTTGAACGACGCCTTGCGCAGGCTTCCGGAAATGCCGATCAGTTTTGTCATTCGCATGAATCCCTTTTGCTTTGCTGGAAGCATGCTGCGAAATACGGAAAAGTACAGACAAAAAGCCGGGAGTTGTGCTCCCGGCCTGGTTTCACCGTTTAGACCAGCGGCTTCAGCCGTGCCTCGATCTGGACGCGCTTGTGCTCCAGGAACGGCGGCAGCGACAGGCCTTCGCCGAGCGTTTCCATCGACTCGTCCACGGCAAAGCCGGGGCCGTCGGTGGCGATCTCGAACAGGATGCCGTTCGGCTCGCGGAAATAGAGCGAGCGGAAATAGAACCGCTCGACCTCGCCGCTCGACGGCAGGCGGAAGTCCTGCAGACGTTCGGTCCATGCGTGCAGCGCGGCTTCATCCGGTGCGCGGAACGCGACGTGATGGACAGCGCCTGCACCTTGCCGGGCAGCCGGCAGACCGGGTTGAACCGCAACATGCAGTTCGGCGGCCGGGCCACCTTCACCCATCGAGAACACATGCACCTCGCCGTCGCCATCCGGCGACGGGTACTGGCGCTGCCTTGTCATGTTCATCACCTGCTCCAGAACCGATTGCGTATTGGTGATATCCGGAACGCTCATGGTGATCGGACCGAGCCCCTTGATCTGATGTTCGGCCGGAACCGGGCTGCGATCCCACGGATGCGAGGGTGCAAGCCCGCCATCATCGATCAGCCGGAAACGCTGGCCTTCGCCATCTTCGAAATCAAGCGATAGGCGGCCGTCGATCTCGATGACATCGCCGGACGTGATGTTCAGCTCGCCGAACCGGGCCTTCCACCATTCGATGCTCTCAGGACTGCCGACGCGAAGCCCGGTGCGCGAAACGCTATGGGTGCCACGGGTCTCCCGGTTCACCGGCCAGTCGAAAAAGGTCAGGTCGGTGCCCGGCGTTGCCTCGCCGTCGGCGTAGAACAGGTGATAGGCGGTGGTGTCGTCCTGGTTGACGGTCTTCTTGACCAGCCGCATGCCGAGGATCTGCGTGTAGAAACGCAGGTTTTCCCTGGCATTCGCAGTGATCGCCGTCAGATGATGAATTCCTGTCAGTTGCAAGCTCATGGCTGCCTCCATTCGTGAGTATGAGGCGAATATCGGGCGTAGCGGCCGTTTAATAAAGAGGCCCGACACGGACAGAATGTTCACCACATGTGAACAATGATTCAAGCCCTGCCACTTGAAATGGGCTTTAGAAATGGTTTTCCAAGCCCAGCCAAAACCAGGAACCATCGGATCAGGCGCGGCGTATCAGATCGGTGATATAGGTGTTTTCGGTTTTCGAAACCTGGAAATCGGCAGGATCAAGCGACACGATCATCAGCGCCTCACCATGGGACGCAGCGCTTGCCAGAAGGCTGCCGTCCGGAGCCGCCACGCGCGACGATCCGGCGAAGGTGAAGCGCTCGTCGGCACCGCAATGATTGATGTAGGCGACGAAGACCTGGTTCTCGAAGGCCCGTGTCCGGATCATGTGATCGGCGATGAACGTGCCGGAATAGCCGGCCGGCAACGCCGTCGGCACCAGCACGGCATCGGCGCCTGCCAAAGCCAGTCGCCGGACGTTTTCCGGAAACTCGACGTCGTAGCAGATCAGCATGCCGCATCTGACGCCGCGATGGTCAAACAGCACGGTGCTCGGCTCGGCGGCCGCAAACAACGCCCGCTCATAATCGCCATAGAGATTGGACTTGCGGTAAACGACAGGGGCAGCAGGGCCATCGACATAAACCGCGCTGTTGAAAATGGTTCCATCCGCCTTTTCGGCGAAACCGGCAATGATCGCGATACCAGTTTCCGCAGAAATCGCCTGCAGCCGCGTCACCAGCGGACCATCTGCCGGCTCCGCCAGGTCGCGGATGACATCGCCGGCGCCGTAGCCGGTAAGCCCGAGCTCGGGCATGACAAGCAGGCTTGCGCCCGTGGCTGCCGCCTCCTTCGCCGCCTGCTCGATGCGTGCAAGGTTGGCGGCGACGTCGCCGCTTTTCGATTTCATCTGCAGGGCGGCGAGCGTGATCATGTATCGTCCGATGACATGGCGCCGAGCAGCTTCGGCAGATCACCGAACCGCGCGACAAGGGAGAAAATGACGGCTGCCGTTACCACGAACAGGATCGTCACGGAAGCCATCGTCGGCGTGTAGCCGTAGCGCAGCGCGTTGAAGATCTTGATCGGCAGCGTTTCCATGGTGAAGCCGACGGTCATGTAGGCAACGATATATTCGTTGAGCGACAGCACGAAGGCAAACGCATAACCCGAGACGATATAGGGCAGGATCAGCGGCAGGACGACGGTGCGGAAAATCGTCTTGTCATCGGCGCCCATCGTTGCCGCGGCCTCGACCAGCGAACGGTCGATCGCGGTGAAGCCGAGCGACAGGGTGACCAGCGGCAGCGTCACGAAGAAGATCGCGTGGCTGACGACGGCCGTCCATGGCTGGCCGTAGAAGCCCGTGGTCGCCCAGAAAGTCAGCAGGCCAAGTGCTGTAATGACCGGCGGCAGCGTGAACGGGGCGATGCCGAGGAGCTGGAAAATATTCGCCCAGGGCGCGATGCGCCGCCACAAGAACCAGGCGAGCGGCAGCGCGATCGCCACCGCCAATGCCGCCGACAGGATCGCCAGCGTCAGCGAGGCAAACAGTGCATTGCGCCATTCCGGATTGAGAAAGATTTCGCCGTACCAGGACAGCGAAAAACCTTTTGGCGGAAAGGCGAGCGTCTGCTTTTCGTTCACCGAAACACCGGCAACGACGATCATCGGCAGCGCCAGAAACAGGCCGATCAGGAAGAAATAGACTTTGCTCAGCGCTCCGGTCATGCGGCGTCTCCCTTGCGCCCGGCAAGAACGGTCAAGGCCACGAGGCCAAGTGTTACCAGGACCAGGAAAACGGCCATCGCCGCTGCGAACGGCATGTTCGACTGGTAGATCGCCTGATCGGTAATCAGCACCGACAGTGTCCAGTGTTGCGGACGGCCGAGAAGCTGGGGCAAGAGATAGGAACCGAGCGCGAAGATGAAGACCATGATCAGGGTCGCGGTAATGGTATTGCGCAGGGCCGGAATGACGACCGTGAAGAACGCCTTGACCGGCGAGGCCCCAAGCGTGCGGGCCGCTTCCGTCAGCGTCGGATCAAGCCGGACGAGCGCCGGATAGAGCACCAGCACCGTATAGGGAAAGGCCTGGTAGACCATGCCGGTCAAGACCGCGCCAAAACTCGGCAAAAGGGCCTTCGCCTCGCTCATGATGCCGGCCATGACCAGAAGATTGGTAATCCCGGCGGTGCGCGAAAACAGCGTCGACCAGGCAAAGCCGATGATGACTTCCGACAGCGACAGAACCGACAGCAGCGCCACCAGCCAGACGATCTGCACTTTTCGCGCCATGCGGGTCAAAAGATAGGTGAAGGGAACGGCAAGCACGACGCAGCAGATCGCCACCGTCACCGCCAGCATCAGCGAGAAGCCGAGCACATTGGCGAAGAACAGGCTGAGGAACCGCTGGTAATTGGCCAGTTCGAAGGCCGGCACATAAAAGCCGCCCTGCTGGCGCTGGAAGAACGAGACGGCAATCATCGTCGCAAAGGGCACGACGAAGAAGACGATGAGCATCATCGCCGGGAAGAACAGCGGGCCGTAGTCACCGAGTTTCTGCGGGGCTTCGCGTCTCATTTGGCCAGCACCACGCAGACGTCGGGAAGCAGGACGACGCCGACCGGCTGGCCGACGGTGACGTCGGGCCGGGCGCGCGGTGTCGAGACCGCGACGATCTGACGGCCGGCGATATCGACGAAGGTTTCGATCGTACCGCCGAGATCGCGCACGAATGTCACGGTGCCGGACAGCGCACCATCGGCGGGCGCCGTCAGGTGCACGTCTTCCGGCCGGATCGACAGCGTCGCCTTGCGGGTGTCGGCCCCGAGAAACACGCCGGAAACCGGCTGGCCGAGCACGGTGACGCGGCCCGTGCCGTCGGCTTCAGCCTCGAGAAGATTGGTCGAACCGATGAAATCGGCAACGAACGTATCGGCCGGACGGCGATAGATCTCGATCGGCGATGCGGCCTGGCGGATTTCGCCGCCCTTCATGACCACGACCGTATCGGCCATGGTCATCGCCTCGCGCTGGTCATGGGTGACGACGATGGTGGTGATGCCGAGTTTTTGCTGCAGCTGGCGCAGTTCCACCTGCATCGCCTCGCGCAGCTTGGCGTCCAGCGCCGACAGCGGCTCGTCGAGCAGGAAAAGTTTGGGCGAGATCGCCAGTGCCCGGGCAATGGCAACACGCTGACGCTGGCCGCCGGAGAGTTTTGCCACCGGCCGGTCGGCATAGCCGGAGAGATGGATCATCGACAGAAGTTCATCGACCCGCTTTTTCTGGTCTTCCTTCGGCACGCCGCGGATGCGCAAGGGATAGGCGATGTTCTCGCCGACGGTCAGATGCGGAAACAGCGCCAGCGACTGGAACACCATGCCGAGATTGCGCTTGTGGGTTGGCACATTCGTGATGTCCTCGCCATCCAGCCGGATGGCGCCGCCGGTCGGCAGGTCGAGCCCCGCGATCATCCTGAGCAGCGTGGTCTTGCCGCAACCGGACGGTCCGAGCATGCAGACAAACGTGCCATGCGGCACCGTCAGCTCGACATTGTTGACCGCGGTGAAAGTCCCGAATTCCTTCGTGACATTGTTGAGGGCCAGGCCTGACATGAGTTTCCTTTATTGCTTCTCAAAAAGCCGACTGAGTGTGGAGTTTACCCCCCTCTGTCACTTCGTGACATCTCCCCCTCAAGGGGGGAGATCATTCTT
Source organism: Pararhizobium sp. YC-54 (assembly GCF_025847205.1). Lineage (GTDB taxonomy): Bacteria > Pseudomonadota > Alphaproteobacteria > Rhizobiales > Rhizobiaceae > Pararhizobium. The sequence continues at coordinate 94,896 of NZ_JAOYTH010000013.1, forward strand.
TTCCCTTGTTCTAAACAGCGTAAGGGACGCACAACGTCCGCGGCTGATCTCCCCCCTTGAGGGGGAGATGTCGGCCCCCGGGTCTTGCCCTTGGCAAGCCCGAGGACAGGCTCAGCCGACAGGGGGGGTGTCCTTGCTCTGTCAGAATTGAAACATCAACCGACGATCAGTTCGGTCCATTTCTGGTTCAGCCAATCCGACTTCGTCTGGTAGAGATCGTAACGCGGAATGATCGGCTCGATATCGGACGACACGGCAGCGAATTCCGCATCCGTCAGGTCGGTCAGCTCGCGCTTGACCGTCGGCGAGGTGCCGACCTTGCGCGACAGCAGCGCCTGGATCGACGGCTGGCTCATATAGTCGATGAACACATGGGCTTCCTCGACCTTGGTGGATGCACGCGACAAGGCCCAGCAGCCACTGTCCTGAATGCCGCCTTCCTTCGGGAAGGTCGAGCGGACGGGATTGCCGTCGGCAGCAGCAAGGCCGGTGACGTCGTGGTAATACTGGCCCATCGGGATTTCGCCCGATTTCAGCGCCTGTTCGAACTGGGCTTCGTCGCGATACCAGAGGCGAACATTCGGCTTGACTTCGGCAAGCTTGTCGAAGGCCTTCTGGATGCCCTCTTCCGTGTCGAGCGCATTGGTGCCGCCAAAAAAGGTCTTTGCCGTCACTTCGAGCAGGAAGGAATTGGAAACCAGCGCCAGCAGGCCGAGCTTGTCGGCGTTTGCCGGATCCCAGAACGCCTGCCAGGAGGTCGGGGCTTCCTTGTAGACGTCGGTGTTGGTGACCAGCGTGATGTACCAGGAAACGGCGCCGATACCGGCAACGCGGCCGTCCGGATACTTGTTGACGAAGCGATCGATCAGGTTTGCACCGTTCGGGATCTTTGCCATGTCGAGCGGCGCCCAAAGCTCGGTCGCCTGCCCCTTCAGCATCGCCACCTGCGACATCATCGAGACATCGGCCGGAGCCTGGCCTGCCTTGGCGGCCTGATCGAGCTGTACCAGCCAGGCTTCGCCGGTCGGCTCGGCAACCGCTTCGATAGCGATGCCGGTGGCCTTGGTGAAATCCGGGAAGATGTTCTTGTCGAACGAATCCTTGAAGTAACCGCCGTAGACGCCGACTTTCAGCGACTTGTCCTGCGCGCGCAGGATCGAGGGCATGGCCAGCATCGATGCGCCGGCAAGACCGGCACCCAGCACGGCGCGGCGGCTGATCGTCTGTTTGAGGAATTCAGTCATCATCGTTCTCCTGTTTTGCCGGTGCCGATTTTTCAGCTTCCGGTTTGTTCCCAATTTTATAGCGGACTGCAAGCCCGGAATGACATTTTCGGTCAATGTTTTAGAGCGCGAAGCTCCAGCATCTTTGCATATCGCGTCAGCGGAAAACACAGTGCAAAATAGATCAGGGCAACGAAGCCATAGACCTTGAACGGTTCAAAGGTCGCATTGTTGATCGCATTCGAAGTCCTCACCAGTTCCTCAAATCCGATGATCGATGTCAAGGCGGTGCTCTTGATGAGCTGCACCAGAAAACCGACCGTCGGCGCCCGTGTCATCGCAAAGGCCTGCGGCAGGATGATCAGCCGCAATTGCTTCAGATAATGCAGGCCGAGACTGCTGCCTGCATCCCACTGTCCCAAGGGTACGGCCTGCACGCCGCCGCGCCAGATTTCCGCCAGAAACGCGCTCGCGCAAAGCGTAAGCCCCAGCACGGCGGCCGTCCAGGGTTCGATACGGAACCCGAGCAGCGGCAGGCCGAAGAACAGCAGGAACAGCTGCATCAGAAGCGGCGTGCCCTGAAACAGGCCGATGTAATATTCGGCAAACCGCTGCACCCAGCGCCGTTTGGAAATCCGCATGAACAGGATGACCAGGCCGACGACGGTGCCGCCGACAAAGGCGACCACTGACAGCAGGATCGTCCAGCGCGCGGCCAACAGCAAGTTGCGGATGATGTCCCAAAGGGTGAATTCGATCACGACACGCCTCCGGACAGAAAACGGTTGCCGCCGGCAACAAGCAGGCGGCGCAGGCCGATGCTCATGGCGAGGTAGACGAGCGTGACGATGAAATAGGTCTCGAAGGCGCGGAATGTACGCGCCTGCAGCAGGTCGGCCTCATAGGTGAGTTCGCGCACGGCAATCTGCGAAACGACGGCGGATTCCAGCATCATGATGACGATCTGGCTGGTCAGCGCCGGATAAATCACCTTCAAGGCCTGCGGCAGCACGATCTTGATGAACACCAGGCGGGGCCGCAGACCGAGTGCAAGTGCGGCCTCCCTCTGTCCCTTCGGCACCGCATCGAGACCGGCGCCGACGATCTCGGTCGTATAGGCCGTCATGTTCAAGGTCATCGCCAGGATTGCGGCGACGATCGGATCGAGCCGGATGCCGAGGCTAGGCAGCCCGAAGAAGATGAAGAACAGCTGCACCAGAAACGGCGTATTGCGGATAAGCTCGACATAACCGGCAATCGCGCGGCGTAGCAGAGCATGGCGGCTGCGCCGCGCTGCGGCGCCCAGGACGCTGAGCACGATGCCGGCGACAGCCGACACCGCGATCAGGAAGATCGTCATGGCTGCGCCGCTTGCGATCAGGGTGATCGCGTCGTCCAGCCAGCCGAAATCGAGCACATAGCCCAAAGGATCAATCCTTCAGGTTTTCAGGATTGAGCGGAACCTTCAGCCACGCTTCCGAGCTCGCGTTCAGCTTGCCGTCGGCCAGCATCTTGGCAACGGCATCGTTGATCGCCGCCTTCAACCGGTCTTCACCCTTGTTGAGCGCCAAGTGCGACGGCGACGTCAGAAGCTGGAATTTCTGCTCCGGCTTCAGGGCTTCCTGGCGGGCGAGAACCTGCGCGCCGACATCGTTGCCGACGACCATCAGCTCGGTCTGGCCGGAGATGAAGGCCTGGATCACCGAGTTATAGTTGTCGAAACGCTTGATGTCGGCATCCTTGGGGGCTGCTTCCGTCAGCGACGTGTCTTCCAGCGTGCCGCGGTTGACCGCGATGCTCTTGCCGGCAAGGTCTTCCTTGCCCTTCACGTCCATGGCCGCCGGGCCGATCACGGCGATGTAGTAAGGTGCGTAGGCCGCGGCAAAATCGATGACCTCGGCACGTTCCTTGCTGTAGCCGACGCTGACCAGCACATCGACACGCTTTTCGGTGAGGTACGGAATACGGTTCTGGCCGGTGACCGGCACCGGAACCAGCTTCACCTTCAGGCTGTCGGCAATGTACTGCGCAACATCGATGTCATAGCCCTTGAGGCTCATGTCGGCGCTGGCCGAGGAGAAGGGCGGGAAATCGGCAAAGACGCCGACATGGAGCTCGCCCGCCTTGGTGATATCGTCGATGGCATCGGCGCTAGCCGCGGATGCAAAACCGAGAACGGCGCCACTGAGCATCAGGGCGGCGGTGAAGGCGGATTTCAGGTTTGAAAGATTGGTCATTTTATTCCCCTTTGTGATTTTTGTTTGCGATAGGCACGGCTGAGTATGTGGCTTTTGCCCCTCACCCCACCCCTCTCCCCGCAAACGGGGAGAGGGAGGAGACAGAGTTTGCGGCATATCCCTTCTCCCCGCTCGCGGGGAGAAGGTGGCCGACAGGCCGGATGAGGGGCCGCCGGCCGAAAAACTCAATCCCGCGTGCCGTTGACGAACGGGCTGAACACCATGAGGCTGAGGATTTCGAACAGGACCTGCGAGCCGACATGGGCGGTATTGGTGGTCGAATCGTACTGAGGCGCGACCTCAACGACATCGCCGCCGACGAGATTGACGCCCTTGAGGCCGCGGATCAGTTCCAGCACTTCGCGGGTGGTAAGACCGCCGATTTCCGGCGTGCCGGTGCCCGGCGCAAAGCTCGGATCGACGCTGTCAATGTCGAAGGACAGATAGGTCGGGCCATCGCCGACGATCGTCCTGGCCTTCTCGATGATGGCGGGAATGCCCATGCCGGTCACTTCCTCGGCGTGGATGACGGTCATGCCGGACTCGTAGGAGAATTCCCACAGATATTCCGCCGAACCGCGAATGCCGATCTGGACGGTCCGCGTCGGATCGAGCACACCGTCGAGAACCGCATTGCGGAACGGTCCGCCATGGTGGAATTTCGTCTGGTCGAAGGCACCGCCCGTATCGCAGTGCGCGTCGATATGGATCATGCCGACCGGGCGCTTCTTGCCGACAGCCTTCAGGATCGGATGGGTCATCGAATGATCGCCACCGACCGAGAGCGGCACCACGCCGGCATCGACGATCTGGTTGATGCGTTTTTCGATATCGTCATGGCTGAGTTCCAGCCGGTAGCGGCTCTGGAACGGCACGTCGCCGATATCGGCCACGCGCAGGTCGTGCACCGGAGCGCAGCCGAGCACATGGTTATAGGGACCGATACGCTCGATGGTGCGCATGGCGCGCGGCCCGAAACGCGAGCCCGGACGGTTGGTGACGCCGAGATCCATCGGCACGCCGACGATGGCGACCTGCAGGTTGCCGAAATCCGGCTCGTTGGCATCAACAGGCATATGCGGCGCCATCAGGAACGTCGGAACGCCCGAGTAAGGCGCAAGACGCGTGCCGCTCTTGGAGAAGATCTTGTCGGCGACCTTGCGGAAGGTCGGGTCGAACATCTCGCCGCCATGGGCTTCGCCGTATTTTGCCTTCAGTTCGTTGAGCTTGCTGTTATCCCACGGCATGTCCGCTTGACCTCCTGTTGGACCTGGAGACGTGCGATTTTGGGCGGTTACCGGGCCTGATAATGAGGTGCGCCCGCCGTCAAAAGCCGAAAAACCGCCACTGTTTGCCAGAGATGGTCCCGGTTGCATGTTCCCCAGGCTTTTGCCTTTGTTGCTCACATTAGGAAACAATTTGATTGGAAAATCAATTGACATTGTTATAGCGTTTGGTGTGAGAAATTCTCACATAATTCTTCACCGCCCGGAGCCGCTTTCTTGTCGAGTCGCCTGCCCCCGCTGAACCCCTTGCGCGCTTTCGAGGCGACGGCCCGGCGTGGCTCGGTTTCGGCTGCGGCACGCGAGCTCAATGTCACGCACGGGGCGATCAGCCATCAGATAAGAGCGCTGGAATTGTCCTTCAACGCGACCCTGTTCGAGCGTGGCGGCAAGCGGCTGAAACTGACGTCGCAGGGGGCCCTGCTTCTTCCCGCCGTCACCCACGCCTTCGAGGGTATTGCCGCCGCCACCGCCGCGATGACCCGCCCGACGACCAGCGGCGAGCTGCGCATCGTCTGCGTGCCGGCCCTTCTGTCCTTCTGGATGATTCCGCGCCTGCACCAGTTCACCGAACAGTTTCCGGACGTGCAGCTGACACTGATCGCCTCCAACGATGTGGCCAACCTGTTTTCCGGCGATGTCGATGTCTGCCTGCTCTATGGCGACGGAAACTGGCCGGATTGCTGGGCACGGCTGTGGAGCCGGCTGGAACTGTTTCCGGTCGTCAGCCCCACCCTCCTCAACATGCGGCCACTGCGTTCGCTGCGCGACCTGCGCGACCATGTCATCCTGCACGGCGACGACGGACGCGAATGGAACACCTGGCTTGCCGCCGCCGACGGCATCGGCATCCAGCGCGGCCGCCAGCATTTCATGAGCGACGCCAGGCTGTCGACGGAGGCTGCCCTGCACAACCAGGGCGTGGCGCTCGGCGATACGATCACGGCCGGCAGCCTGATTGCCAAGGGCGAATTGATCGCGCCCTTCGATCTCACCGTGCCGGCCAACGACGCCTTCTACGTCGCCTGCCGCAACGAGATCCGCGCCGCCCCCATCGTCAAGGTCTTCATCGACTGGCTGTTTTCAGCCCTTGAAAACGACCCCATGCCGGAGCTACAGACCTCGGCACGCACCATCATCCGCGCCCGCGCCCAAAAAGCCGGCACCCCGGAACGCTTACCCGCCAAGGACAGCTTTCAGCCCGTATCCTCCCCGGCTCGCACCAGGCGTCCGCAGCCGGCGCCGAAACGCAGAGCCAAATCTTAAGCACAGCCAAGCCGCAAAACTACAGGACAATCCGATGCCGCATTTCAATCCGCTGATCGCCAAGCTCTCGCCGCCGCCAGTGCCTTCCGTCCTCGCCTGGGCCAAGGCCTATGACGGGTCGCGCGGACCGCTGATCGATCTCAGCCAAGCCGTGCCCGGCTATCCGGCCCATCCGGACATGCTGAACTGGCTGGGCGAAGCGGCTTCTTCTCCCGCCTTCACCGGCTATGGCGCGATCGAAGGCGAAGAGGTTTTGCGCAGCGCCTATGCCGCCCATGTTTCCGGCCTCTACAATGCCCCGGTCGGCGCTGCAAACATCCACGTCACCTCCGGCTGCAACCAGGCCTTCATCTGCACGGTCATGGCGATTGCCGGTGCCGGCGATACGGTCCTGATGACCAACCCCTTCTATTTTAACCAGGAAACAACGCTGGCCATGCTCGGCATCGGCATCGAACTGGTGCCTTGCGACGCGAGCGACGGCTTTCTGCCCGATATCGACGCCATCGCCTCAGCACTCAAGCCCGGCGTCCGCGCCCTGGCGCTGGTTACGCCTAACAACCCGACAGGCTCGGTCTATCCGCCGGCGCTGCTGCGCCGTATCTATGATCTTTGCCGCGCCAACGGCACCTGGCTGATCCTCGACGAAACCTATCGCGACTTCCTTCCCGAAGGCAGCGGCGCGCCGCACGATCTTCTATCGATCAAAGGGTGGCAGGACACACTTATCTGCCTCTACAGCTTCTCCAAATCCTTCTGCATTCCCGGCCACCGGCTTGGCGCCATCACGGCGGGGCCTGCCGTCGTCGAGCAGGTCGCCAAGATCATGGACAATCTGCAGATTTGCGCCCCGCGCTCGGCCCAGGCAGCTGTTGCCAAGGCGATCCCGGCACTCGTCGAATGGAGAGCCGGCAACCGCGCCGAAATCGCTGCCCGGGCTGAAGCACTGAAGCAGGTGATGAGCAAGCTGAAGGGCTGGAAGCTGCAGGCGATCGGCGCCTATTTCGCCTATATCCGCCATCCCTATCCGGATATCCGCTCGGAATTCGTCGCGGAAAAGCTGGCGAAGATCGCCGGTATCGTCTGCCTGCCCGGCGATTATTTCGGCGAGGGCCAGGAAGGCTACCTGCGCTTTGCTTTTGCCAACGCCGACGCCCCGACGATCCTCAAGCTCGAGGAACGGCTTTCGGGCTTCAATCTGCCGGGTATCTGACCAAAGAGGTTCAGCCGCGGCGGGCGATCAGGATGCCGGCAAGCACGATCACCCCGCCGATTGCCTGCATCAGCCCGACGGGTTCGCTGAGCAGCAGCCAGGCGAGGATCGCCGCCACGACCGGCTGCAACAGCAGCGTCAGCGACGAAAACGCCGGCGGCAGGAAGGCAAGCGCATAGATGATCAGCCCCTGCCCGCCGGCATGGCTGATGAAGGCAAGGCCGAACAGGATGGCCCAGCCGAACAGCGCCGTCGGCATGAAGCTCGCCTCGAAGAAAAAAGCGAGCGGGAACATGCAGACGGCTGCCGAGCCCGTGCTCCAGATCATGATGCGATTGGTGGAAAAACGGCTGCGCAGCCGGCCGATTGACAGGATGTACCCGGCATAGAACACCGCCGCCAGCGCCGCAGTCGCATCGCCTGCCAGTTGCCCGTCGCCGAGCGCCATCGGCCCGCCCTTGAGGATCACCACGCCGGCCAGCGCGGTTGCCAGACCGGCGATGAAGACGCCGCTGACGCGGGCGCGAAACAGAAGCCATGAGCCGAGCGTCACGAAGATCGGCGCCAGATTGGCCAGCAGCGTTGCGTTGGCAACCGAGGTCATGTGCAGCGCCAGATGCCAGGCGGCGAGATCGACGGCAAGAAACACACCGGGAACGACAAGCAGGCCGTAATCCGCCAAACCGGCTGGCCGCTGATCGGTGACGGTGTTCGCCGTTGCCCTCGACCAGATCAGCAACGGCAGAAGCGCAAGCGCCACCCGCCAGAACGCCGTCGCCATCGGCCCGACTTCCGACAATCGGACGAAAATAGGAGAGCCACCGATTGCCGCACCGCCGATCAGGAGCGCGGCCAGCGCAAGGCGATTGGCCGAGGAGGATGCCGGTTTCGACAACGAGGGGAGTGCAGTCTCTGACACGGGCGCTGTCCTCCAGAGTTTGACGCAATTCCGAACGCAAAACCGCTGCGCACTTTTGCTGGAATGGCTCCATGGTCCGGCGCGGCGCAATCCGCCCGCACGATAACGCATCGCAGGTATCAGAACGCCTCGCCGGGAAACAGCGACTTCTCCTGATGGAATGATGAGAATTCGTGAACAAATGCCCGCAAGCACTTCGCCTGCGGGCATGATTTTCAATTCAAGCAGAGCTAATGTCAGGCGGCGTCCGGCCGGTGCACCGTCTTCACCTCGAGGAAATCCTCGAGCCCGAACATGCCGCCTTCGCGGCCGTTACCGGATTGCTTGTAGCCACCGAACGGGCTGCCGTAGCGATGCGGACCGCCATTGATATGCACCATGCCGGCGCGAAGCCGCGAAGCGACACGTTCGGCACGCTTGGGATCACCGGTCTGGACATAGGCGGCCAGACCGTAATTAGTGTCGTTGGCGATCTCGATTGCTTCCTCTTCCGTCTCGAACGGCATGATGGCCAGCACCGGACCGAACACTTCTTCCCGGGCGATGCGCATGGTGTTGTTTACATCGGCGAAGATCGTCGGCTTGACGAAATAGCCGGTCTTGAAGCCCTGTGGCTTGCCCGCACCTCCAACCAGAAGGCGGGCGCCTTCGGCGATACCCGCCTCGATCAGCGCCTGAACGCGGCCGAACTGGACGTCGCTGACCAGCGGTCCGATATGGCTGCCCTCCTCCGCCGGATTACCGACCTTGGCCTCTTTGCCCACCCGCGTGGCGATCTCGACAGCCTTGTCATAGACCGACTTCTGCACCAGCAGGCGTGTCGGCGCATCGCAGGACTGGCCGGAATTGTTGAAGCATTCCAGCACGCTGCCGGCGACGCGATCTTCGAGGTCCGCATCTTCGAAGACGATGTTCGGCGACTTGCCGCCGAGTTCCAGCGTGACGCGCTTGACCGTTTCGGCCGCATCCTTGCTGACGGCAATGCCGGCGCGGGTCGAGCCCGTGAACGACATCATGTCGACGTCCTTGTGCCTGGAGAGAGCAGCACCGACATTCAGGCCATCGCCGTTGACGAGGTTGAACGTCCCTGCCGGGAAGCCGGCCTCATGCACCATTTCCGCATAAAGCATTGCGTTCAGCGGCGTGAATTCGGACGGCTTCAGCACGCAGGTCGAGCCGGTCGCAAGGGCCGGAACGACCTTCAGCGCGATCTGGTTGATCGGCCAGTTCCAGGGCGTGATGAGGCCGCAGACGCCGATCGGCTCGCGCAACATGACGTCGCCGTTCGGCAGCACTTCGCGCGTGTGCAGGCGCTTCAGCGCATCGATGAAACCCTGAAGATGGCCAACGCCGACATCGGCCTGCTGTTCGCGGCTCATCGTCAACGGCGCGCCAAGCTCAAGCGTGATGGTCTGCGCCATTTCCTCGTAGCGGCGCGTGTAGATGGCGAGCAGCTTTTCCAGAAGCGCCAGCCGCTCTTCCGTCGTTGTCCGGCTATAGGTGACAAATGCCTTTTTGGCGGCGGCAACGGCGCGATCGATGTCGCCGGCGGTTCCCATGGAAATCACCGCGACCGGCTTTTCCGTCGCCGGGTTCAGGACCTCGAGATCGTTTGCAACGAGCGGGGCGACCCATTCGCCGTTGATGTAGAATTTGCGTTTATCGAGCATGCTTTTTCCTTCCCGTCAGATCGTCTTCTGTTTTTCGTTCAGCCAGCCGGTAATCAGCTGGCGGTAGCGTTCACCGCTGAAGCTTGGAAAATGACCGCCATGCACGATGCGGGCGGGAATTTTCAACAGGCGCTCCATCGAGGCGAGATAGTCTCCGGCATTGGAATGATAGGTATCCTCGATCAGCGGACCGTCATAGAGGATATCGCCGGAGAACAGAATTTCAGTCGCCTTTTCGTAAAGCGCAATACCCCCTGGGGAGTGGCGGGGCGTATGGATGACCTTAAACACCCGGTCGCCGAGGTCGATCACATCGCCATCGTCGAGGATGCGCGTCGCCGGCGCCTTTTTTACGGCATAGCATTTCGAGCAGTAGGGCTCGGGCGGCAGCGCGTCGAAGATATCGTCGGTGACATAGGGATCGGCGAGCGTGTTTTGCCGCGTCGGATTGGCAAGCAGGTCGGCTTCGGCGGAATGGACGGCGCGGCATTCGAACTCGTGATGGCAGCCGATATGGTCGAAATGCGTGTGGCTGGCGACGGCAATCAGATCGCGCTCGGTGACAAGCGGTACGTATTCCCTCAGCGAAACGACGCCCATGCCGCTATCGACCAGCATATCCCGGTCGCGGCCGCGCACATGCCAGACGTTGCAGCGATAGAATTCCTGGATAAACGGCTCGGAAATGGCGGTGACGTCGTCATTAAGACGCCCCACCTGATACCATTTGTCCGCGCTGATCCGCTGCATTTCAGTATCCGTTTCAAACTTGCCACAGCGATTGCTCCGGCCTCGATGACCCCCCTCCCCCTTGTGGGGAGGGTTGGGGACGGGATTTCCTTTTCAAAAGAAAGAACCCCTCCCTTCCGCTTCGCTCCGACCCTGCCCACAAGGGGGAGGGTTAGGTCTCCGAAGGCAAGGCTACGATATCGGCGAGACTGACGGCAAGGGGGACGATCTGGCCGTCTACCGCCGCCGTGGATTGCCGCATAGGAGGAGCGGGAACGATCGTTTCGAAAGACAGGATGACGGCGCATGGCTTGCCGTCCACGAACACCTGTCCCGTACATCCTGAAAAAACGAAAGCCCCCGCATCCAAATGGATCAGGGGCTCAAGGGAAACATCAGAATATCTATCAGCTCAGATCGCGCCACAGACCAGCGCGGTCACGAACAAAAAGGCGGCGGCCAACGCAGTGCCCTGCGCCGCGAGTGTCCAGGAAAAATGCGGCACCGGGTGCGCGCCATAGCCCGCCTGGCTCTTCTGCATGACTGGTTTCGAACCTTGCATCCTGTCCTCCACTTGAGTGTTGCAGATATCCTGCCGCTGTTTCGGCATCGGCCTGTGCTTTTCTCCTATATTTTCCATCTAGTTTATAGATATTATTTTCTGCCTTATGTGCCGTGGAAGAAAAAACCAACCTTCCAGCGCGTCAAAGATAACGCTGCTGCCGCCTAATGTTTCCGCTCATGCTCCCTTTGCTGGACAAGCCGGGACCAGCGTTCGCTGAACCATGGCGTCAAAAGGGAAACGTCGGCCTTGTTGTGCGGCTCGGTCAGCGCGCTATCCGCCTCTCTGGATGTCCATACCTTGAACGTCGTCAGCTCATGCTTGCCGAATGTCTGGATCAGGGGAATATCGGCGGCATCCCGTCCGCGCGCGACGACGACACGGCCGATCCGCGGAATGTTGTGTCGCGCATCGAACGTGTACCAGCGATCGTCGAGGAACACTTCGAACCAGGCATTGAAATCCATCGGAGCCGGATTGTCCGTCACACCGATGTCGCCCATGTAGCCGTTGACATAGCGCGCCGGCATATTCATGCAGCGGCACAGCGTCACGGCAAGATGCGCGTAATCGCGGCACACCCCTGCCCTTTCCTCATGCGCCTCCATGGCGGTGCGAAGAGAGGGTTTGTAACCATAGCTGAAGGTCAGGCGCTGATGGACGTAGTCGCATATCGCCTGAACCCGTGCCCAACCAGGTTCGATTTCGCCGAAAAGGCGCCAGGCAAGGGCACCGAAACGATCGGTTTCGCAATAACGGCTGGCAGACAGATAGGGCAGGCATTCCGGCGGCAATTTTTCAACGGCGACCGCCGCCGCGCCAGGATTAACCGGGTCGGGATGGCCGCCATCCTTGATCACCGCGTCATAAGTGAGATTCAGTCCGCCTGCCGGTACGACCATCCGCATGCAGATATTGCCGAAAGGGTCGGTCACCTCTCCCATTTTCACCACCGGATCCGAAATCGGTCCGCGCTCGCTGACGATGTCTGGCCGCCTCGCAAGATCAACGGAAAGAAAGGTCATCATCGGGGTCGGCTGACTACAGCGGATGCCTATCTCGTATCCCAACCGAATGAACATGGGCCACCTCCAACGCAGGAACGGACATCGTGTGGATTTGTTCCCGTCTCCGGACTGGAAAAAGGGCCGACAAGCCACCGGCGCGGCAACAGCGCGGCGGCGGCTTTTCACCCGACAGGCATGCCGCTAAACGACCAGCAGCGCCCGCAGATCGTTGACATTGGTGCCGGTCGGACCGGGCACGAAAAGATCGCCGCTGGCGTTGAACGCGCTCCAGGCATCGTGACGGGCAAGATGATCGCTTGGATCGGCGCCGGCGGCCCGCATGCGGGCTATGGTCGAGCCGTCGGTAAAGGCACCGGCATTGTCTTCCGATCCATCAATGCCGTCCGTATCGGCGGCCAGCGCATGAATTCCGCCAATGCCATCGATATCCAGCGCGAGCGAGAGCAGGAACTCGCTGTTGCGGCCGCCCTTGCCAGACGCATCGCCCGAGATCGTCACGGTGGTTTCGCCGCCGGAGAGGATGACGACGGGCTTTGAGAACGGCCGGTTGCGCAGCGCCGTTTCCCGCGCGATCGCCGCATGCATCCGGCCGATATCGCGCGCTTCACCCTCGATCGCATCCGACAGGATCACCGCCTCGATACCAAACGAGCGCGCTCTTGCCGCCGCAGCTTCAAGCGAGACGCTGGCTGACGCAATGATGTGATGCCGCTGGTTGGCGAACGCAGGATGATCGGGATGTGGCGCAGATGCGTGTTCCGACCGCAGATGCCGCATGACCGCATCAGGCAGCACCATGCCGTAGCGCGTGACAATGGCTAAGGCATCGTCCGGGGTGGACATATCCGCAATCGTCGGTCCAGACGCCACAAAGGCAGGATTATCACCCGGCACATCGGAGACGATCAGGCTCACGACCCGCGCAGGGGCTGCGGCAAAAGCCAGCCGCCCGCCCTTGATGCGCGAGACATGCTTGCGCACGACATTCATCGCCGAAATCGGCGCGCCGGAGGCAAGCAGCGCCTTGTTGACCGCGATTTCGTCAGCCAATGTCAGGCCTTCGGGCGGCGCAGGCAAGAGCGAAGAGCCGCCACCGGAAATCAGCGCGACGACCAGATCATCCGGTGTTAGGCGTTCGACAAGCCGCAGCAATTCCGCCGATCCCGCAAGCCCAGCCTCATCAGGCACCGGATGAGCCGACTGCAGGACGCGGATGCGCTCGCAGGCCGCGACCGGACCATGCCGCGCCACAACTGCGCCTTCCAATGGTCCGTCCCACAGGCTTTCGAACGCCGCCGCCATCTGGCTTGCGGCCTTGCCGGCGCCGACGACAATGGTCCGCCCCTTGGGCCGTTCTGGCAGATGGGCGCGAATGGCTGCCAGCGGATCGGCGGCGCCTACGGCTGCATCAAACAGGCTGATCAGAAAGGCACGGGGTTCAAATGTCATGCGAGATCAGCCTGCAATCTCGAAATCATAGACGAAGACCCCATCGACGCCGCCTTCGGTGGCAGCGACGATCCGGCCGGCAGCCTTCCCGTGGTCTGGATGGGAAATATACGTGTCCCGGGCAGCCGCGTCGGCAAAATCAATGATGAAGCCGCCAGTATAGCCCTTCCCCAAGCCTTCAGGGCTGACATTCGGGCCGATATCGATGGCGAGGTATCCGGGAACCAGCCGTTGCAACGCGGCAATATCCGAGAGGATCGAGGCTCTCTCGGCATCCGAAACGGCCGTCTTGAAGCGGATGAAGACACAGTGGCGGATCATGGCGGAACTCCTATTGGATGTCGGCACGCGCCCGCGGGCGCTGGTCGTTGCGTTCATGGGAAAAGATCACCGCCGGCAACGGCTGCCGGTCGCGGATGATGTCCGATCCCTTTTCGCCCATCATGATCGTCGGGCCATTGGTATTGCAAGAGGGAACACGCGGCATGACGGAACTGTCACAGACGCGAAGGCCGTCAAGGCCGTGCACCTTGAGATCAAGCCCGACGACGGCGTCCGCGCCCGTGCCCATCTTGCAGGTTCCCACCGGGTGATGATCGGTCTTCGCATTGGCGCAACCGTAGTCGAACAGTTCGTCATCGGTCATCACCTTCGGCCCCGGCAGCCGCTCGGCCATGATGAAGGGTTTCAGCGCGGCCTGCTGGAAGATTTCGCGGGCGATCTTCAAGCCTTCGAGCGACATGTTGCGGTCGTGCGGATCGCTCCAGTAATTCGGATCGATCAGTGGCGCTGCCGCAGGGTCAGCGGATGACAGCCGCACCGTGCCGCGCGAGCGTGGATGCAAATAAGCGGAATTCAGCGTCACGCCGGCATTCTTCAGCTTCTCGACACCCGCTTCGATACCTGAGCCCAAACCCAGGTGGAACTGGATATCCGGCGAGCGCGCGTTCGGATCGGCATACCAGAAGCCGCCAGTCTCAAACAGCGACGAGGCGACCGGACCGGAGCGGAACAGCACATATTGCAGCCCTGCCCAAAGCGTGCGGTGCAGTTTGGCGACGCCATCATAGGTGTGGTCGCCCGTGCATTCGGAAATGACGAACAGGTCGAGATGGTCTTGCAGGTTGGAGCCGACGCCCGGCAGGTCGTGTTTCACATCGACACCGACGGATCGCAGGTGACCGGCCGGACCGATGCCCGACTGCTGCAGCAGTTTCGGCGATCCGATGGCGCCGGAGGAGACGAGAACCTCCCGCTCGGCCCGGATCGTTTCCAACCCCCTGGCGGTTGCAACCTCGACGCCGACGGCGCGCCTCCCCTCCAGAACGATCCGCGTCACCCGGGCGCCCAGCCGCACCGTCAGGTTCTTGCGATCCCTGATCGGAGTGAGATAGGCGAGCGACGCCGACGAGCGGCGGCGGTTGCGCTGGGTCAGCTGATAGAAGCCGACGCCGGCCTGCTGTATGCCGTTGAAATCATGATTATAGGGAATGCCGAGTTCCTGGCCGGCACGGATATAGGCGTCGCAGATCGGAAGCCCCGATACCGGCATGGAGACGCCGAGCGGCCCGCCATAGGAATGATAATCGTCGGCGAAACGCTGATTGTCTTCCGAGCGTTTGAAATAGGGAAGCACGTTGCGATAGTCCCAGCCGGTGCAGCCGTCTTCGCTCGCCCAGAGATCGTAGTCGGCCGCATTGCCGCGCGTATAGAGCTGGGCGTTGATCGACGAGCCGCCGCCGATCACCTTGGCCTGCGTATAGCGCAACACCCGGTTCTTCATGTGCTTCTGCGGCACGGTTTCCCAGCCCCAGCTGGCGACGCCCTTGGTCATCTTGGCAAAACCGGCGGGCATATGAAACAGCGGATTCCAGTCGCTGCCGCCGGCTTCCAACAGCAGCACCTTGACGTCGGCGTCTTCGGTCAGACGATTGGCAAGCACGCAACCGGCCGGTCCGGCCCCTGTGATGATATAGTCGTAGGTCATGTCGTCGTCCTTAGAATCCGCTTGCCGAGGAGTTCGCCCCTCATCCGCCCTGTCGGGCACCTTCTCCCCGCAAACGGGGAGAAGGACTATGCCGCACGTCCGGTCGTCCCCTCTCCCCGTTCACGGGGAGAGGGCTAGGGTGAGTCACCCCTCCTCCTCACAACCGCCCGATCGCCAATCCACCGTCCGCATTGATCACCGTGCCGGTGGCAAAGCCGAAGCTGCCGCTGGCCAGTGCCGCGACCATGCCGCCGATATCATCCGCCTCGCCCCAGCGTTTCATCGGCACCAGCCCGCCATCGATCAGCGCGTCGTATTTGGCGGAAACGCCGGCTGTCATGTCGGAGCGGATAATGCCCGGCCGCACTTCGAAAACGGCAATGCCGGTCTCGGCCAGCCGCAGCGCCAGCCCTTGCGAAAAGGCGGCGAGCCCCGCCTTGCTGATGCAATAGTCGAGACGTTCCGGCGAGCTCATCGTTGCAGAAACCGAGGTGATATTGATCACCGAACGATGCCGGCCGGGGGCGCCTGCCAGCATGGCCTTGACCACGGCCTGGGTGAAAAACACCGTGCCGCGCAGATTGGTGGCGACAATCGTGTCGAAATTTTCCGGCGCCAGATCGAGGAAATCGCCGCGTACCACCGATGCCATGCCGGCATTGTTGACGAGGCACTCGATCGATCCGAATTGCGCCAAAACCGCATCGACCGTTGCCTGATGGCCGGAAAGATCGGAAAGATCGGCCTTCAGGAAAATCGCTTTCGCACCGAGCGCCGCAAGGCCTTCCAGCACGCCGGATACCTGATCCGCATCACCGATACCGGTAATGACGATATCAAATCCGTCTTTCGCCAGCGCCTTGGCAATGCCAAGCCCAATGCCGCGGCGGCCGCCGGTGACGATGGCAACGGGACGTTTATGACCGGTCATGCCGCCAGATCCTTTGACACGATATGATCGGCAACACGCAGCGCCTGCGCTGCGACCGTCAGCGCCGGATTGACGGCGGCCGAGGTCGGCAGGCAGCTGGCATCGACGACGAACAGGTTTGGATGGTCGAAAGCCCGGCAGTAGACATTAAGCGGCGCCGATGCCGGATCGTTGCCCATGCGTACCGTGCCGCACTGGTGCGACGGCGTGCGCTTGTCGAAGGGCCGCGACAGCACAATCGGGAATCCGGCGCCTCTCAGCGCCTTTTTCAATTTCTTCACCAGCATCAGATGCGCATCCCAGTTGGTCCGCACCCATTGCAGGACGATGCGCTCGCCATCGACCATGATCCGGCTTTCCGGATGCGGAATGTCCTCGCTCATCGCATAGAAATCGATCGCATGCGCCGAGACCTGATTGAGCAGCCATTCCGGCATCAAGGGAAGGTTCGCTTTCAGGATCGGCCCGGAGATACGGCCAAGAAGCTGGACATTACCGAGCGGCGGCCCGCCCTCGCCATCCGAAAGATAATAGTCGTTGAAGCCGAATGTCTTCTGGTAGATCGAGGTGTTCTTGAAGAACGGCGAGATCGCCAGAACCGCGCTCGAATTGTGGTTCATGAAATTGCGGCCGACCTGGTCGGAGCTGTTGGCCAGACCTTTCGGATGCATGGCATTGGCAGAGCGCAGCAACAGGACCGAGGACTGGACCGCACCGGCAGACAAGATAACCAGTTTTGGCGACACCGTTTGCCCGGCACCATCCTTGACGTAGTGAACCGTCTCTATCCGCTCGCCGTCCGCCGCGGTCTCAAGCCGCGTCACCCGCGATCCGGTCTGGAGCCGGACATTCTTGTGTTGCAAGGCGACCGTCAGCGCCGCCGTTTCGGCATCCATCTTGCCGTCGAAACTGTTGGGATGCGCATCCCACGGCGTCTTTGCCTTCGCCAGCCACCTGTCGATATCGATGCCCAGCGGCAGCGAATAGGGATGCAGGCCGTTTTGCTTCAGCTTGCCGCGCACCGACGCAATTGGCGGCTCGTCCGGCACCGGCGGGAAAGCATAGTCTTTTGAATGCACGGGCTCCGTCGGATCCTGCCCGAGCGCGCCGCGCACCTGATAAAGCTGTTCCGCCCGGCTGTACCAGGGCTCAAGCTCGTCATAGGCGAACGGCCAGGCAGGCGAGACGCCTTCCAGATGCGCCATCTCGGCGAAATCCTCGCGGCGGTAGCGCACCATCACCGCCCCGAAGAATTTCGAATTGCCGCCGACATTGTAGTAATTGCCGGGATTGAAGCTCTTCCCGTCCGTTTCGTACCAAAATTCCTTTGGCCGGAAATGGCCGCGCTGGAAGATTGCCCGCTGGTCGCGGTTTTCCGGCCGGTCCTCGATGTGACCGCCGGCCTCCAGGATCAGGATGTCGGCGCCGGAACCCGCAAGGGCAGAGGCGACCGTCGCCCCGCCGATGCCGGAACCGATGATGACGATATCGGGCTGCTTGATCATGACGAAACTCAGCCGATGCGGCTCTGGCTTTGCGGATCGAAATACACCGCCTTGTCCAGGTTGAAGGCAAGCCGGGTGTTCTGTCCGGGCGCGATGCGGGCATCGGCGCGAAGCCGCGCCACCACTTCCTTGCCGCCAAGCTTGGTGACTGCGAACGTATCGGAACCGGCCGGCTCCACCACCTCGATCAGGCAATCGCCTTCCACCAGCAGGCGGGCATTGCGATCGGCCCCATCGGGATCGGTCAGCGCTTCCGGCCGAATGCCGAAGACGACCTGCTTTCCGCTATAGGCGGCAAGACCGGCAACCTGGGCAACGGGCAGGTGCAAGGGCGCGGCATCCGGGCGCACCAGCGACACACGCAGGTCATTGCCGCCGCCCTCGACCGTGGCGGTCAGAAGGTTCATGGCCGGCGAGCCCATGAAATCGGCGACGAACAGATTGGCCGGATTGTTGTAGATTTCCGCCGGCGTGCCGAACTGCTGCAGGATGCCATCCTTCAGAACCGCGATCTTGGTCGCCAGCGTCATCGCCTCGATCTGGTCGTGCGTCACATAGACGATCGTCGTTTTCATGCGCTGATGCAGCCGCTTGATCTCGGTCCGCATGTCGACACGCAGTTTCGCATCGAGATTGGAGAGCGGCTCGTCGAACAGGAAGACCTGCGGATTGCGCACCAGCGCCCGGCCCATGGCGACACGCTGGCGCTGACCGCCCGACAGCTGGCTCGGCTTGCGGTCGAGCAGATGGCCGATCTGCAGCATGTCGGCGACCTGCTTGATCGCCTTGTCGCGCTCATCCTTCGGCACGCCACGGATCTCCATGCCGAAGGCGATGTTTCCGGCAACAGTCATGTTCGGGTAGAGCGCATAGGACTGGAAGACCATGGCGATGTCGCGCTTGGAGGGGTGCAGGCCCGCCACCGACTTGCCGTTGATCGCGATTTCACCCGAGGTAATCGGCTCAAGCCCGGCGATGGTGTTGAGCAATGTCGACTTGCCGCAGCCGGACGGGCCGACCAGCACCAGGAAGCCGCCCTCGTCGATTTCCAGATTGATGTTCTTGAGGATTTCCAGCGAGCCGTAGGACTTGCGCAGATCGGTGATTTTCAGAAAGGACATGGCTTTAACCCTTCACGGCGCCGGACATCAGTCCACGGACGAAGTAGCGGCCGGAAACGATGTAGACGACAAGCGTTGGCAGGGCGGCAAGGATCGCGCCTGCGAAATGGACATTGTATTCCTTCACCCCGGTGGAGGAGGAAACGAGATTGTTGAGCGCCACCGTCATCGGCGTCGAATTGGCACCGGAGAACGAGGCCCCGAACAGGAAGTCGTTCCAGATGTTGGTGAACTGCCAGATGACCGACACGACGATGATCGGACCCGACGACGGCAGAAGGATGCGCCGGAATATCTGGAAGAAGCTGGCGCCATCGATCTGTGCCGCCCGCACCAGTTCGGTCGGGAACGCCTCGTAATAGTTGCGGAAATAAAGCGTCGTGAAGCCAAGGCCATAGACGATATGCACGAAGACGAGGCCGGTCGTTGTCCCGGCAAGACCGAAGATGCCGAGCATGCGCGCCATCGGGATCAAAACGATCTGGAACGGAATGAAGCAGGACAGAAGCAGCATGCCGAAGAAGACGCCGGAGCCCGGAAAGCGCCATTTGGTCAAGACGTAACCGTTCAGCGCTCCGACGATCGTCGAAATGGCGACTGCGGGGACGACCATCAGGATCGAGTTGATGAAGAAGGGGCGCAGGCCCGTCGGCTGCACGCCGATCTGCGCCGTCGACCAGGCGGAGCGCCAGGGATCCAGCGTCCAGGTCATCGGCAGGTTGAGCATGCCGCCCTGGCGGATTTCGTCCAGCGGCTTGAAGGAATTGACCAGCATCACATAGAGCGGCAGCAGGGAATAGGCCGCAAACAGGATCAGCACGGTATAGATCAGGGCACGGGTCAGGCGGCTAGAAGAAATGGCGTTGTCAGGGCTCTGGACGCTCATGTGCGCTTCTCCCCTTTGATTTCGGAATAGAGGTAGGGAATGATGATCGAGAAGATCATCACCAGCATGATGATGGCCGAGGAAGCGCCAATGCCCATCGAATTGCGGGTGAACGTGTAGGAATACATGAAGGTCGCCGGCAGTTCGGTCGCCTGCCCCGGCCCGCCGCCCGTCAGCGCCACGACAAGGTCGTAGGCCTTGATCGCGAGGTGGGCGAGCACGACGAAGGCCGACAGGAAGACCGGCCGCATCAGCGGAATGATGATGCGGCGATAGATCGTGGTCGTGGAGGCGCCATCGATCTGCGCCGCCTTGATGATCTCGTTGTCGACGCCGCGCAGACCGGCGAGGAACATCGCCATGATGAAGCCGGTGGATTGCCAGACAGCGGCGATGACGACGCAATAGATCGCGTAGTTCCGGTCCTTGATCCAGTTGAAGGTGAAGCTCTCCCAGCCCCAGAGATGCATGGTGTTTTCAAGCCCGATGCCCGGATCGAGAAACCATTTCCAGGCTGTGCCCGTGACGATGAAGGAGAGCGCCATCGGATAGAGATAGATCGGTCTGAGCAAACCTTCGGCACGGATCTTCTGGTCCAGCAGAATGGCAAGCCCCAGCCCCAGCACCGAGCAGATGAGGATGTAAAGAGACGCGAAGATCGCCAGATTGGAAATCGCCCGCCACCAATGCGGCAGAGCCCAGAGCTTGGAGTAATTGCTTAAGCCCACGAAATTGTAGGAGGGCAGCATCTTGCTGTCGGTGACCGACAGATAGCCGGTATAGGCGATGAAGCCATACACGAAGACAATGACGATCAGAAAGCTTGGGGCAAGGACCAGTTTTGGCACAATGTCCTGCAGCCGGCTTCGGCTATCCATAGTGAACACCACCGTTGTATGTGAATTGAATAAAGCAAGATGCCCCTCACCCTGGCCCTCTCCCCGCAAGCGGGCAGAGGGGATTGCAGAGGTTCCCGCCTGGTCCTTCTCCCCGGATGCGGGGAGAAGGTGCCCGAAGGGCGGATGAGGGGCATTGTTCGCAGAACGATTACTGCGCAGCAGCAACAGCGGCCGGCAGTTCCTTGACGGCTTCGTCAGCGGTGAGTTCACCGTTGAATTGGCGCGTCACGACGTCATAGATCGCGTTCTTGACAGCAGCCGGGTTGGCATGGCCATGCGCCATGGAACCGAACAGCTTGCCGTTCTTGTCGGCATCGGCGAGATCGGCGATTGCCTTCTTGCCGCACGCGTCAAACGCTTCGTTCGGCACGTCGGTGCGGGCCGGGGCCGAGCCCTTGACCACGTTGAAGGCCGACTGGAAGGTCGGGCTTTCAATGGCCGACGCCATCTGCATCTGAGCCGGCACCTTGTCGGCGGCAACCTTGAACATCGCGAACTGGTCGGAGTTGAAGGTCACGGAGCCTTGCGTTTCCGGGTAGCGCATGCAGACGAAGTCGGTGCCAGGCACCTTCTTGGCCTTGACGAACTCGCCCTTTGCCCAGTCGCCCATGAACTGCACGCCGGCCTTGCCTTCGATGACCATGGCGGAGGCGAGGTTCCAGTCGCGGCCGGAGAAGTTGTCGTCCACATAGGAGCGCAGCTTGGTCATGCGGGTGAAGGCTTCCTTCATCTTGTCGCCGCCGAGAGCCGCCGGATCGAGATCAATGAAGGCTGCCTTGTAAAAATCAGTGCCGAGCGACAGCACGACGGCGTCAAACAGCGTCGCGTCCTGCCACGGCTGGCCGCCGGCTGCGATCGGGGTGATGCCCTGTGCCTTGAAGTTGTCGAGCAGGGCGATCAGTTCGTCCCAGTTCTGCGGCTCCTTGCCGCCGGCCTTGTCGAGTGCTGCCTTGTTGATCCACATCCAGTTGGTGGAGTGGACGTTGACCGGAGCAGCGATCCAGTGGCCGTCATACTTGGAGAATTTCTGCAGGGCCGCCGGGACGACCTTGTCCCAGCCTTCCTTGGCAGCGATGTCGTCGAGATTGCCGAGCGCACCTTCCTTGGCCCAGTCGAGAATGTCGAAGCCGAGCATCTGCACCGCAGTCGGAGCATTGCCCGAGGTGACGCGGGCGCGCAGCACGGTCATGGCTTCCGTACCACCACCACCGGCAACCGGCATATCGGTCCAGGAAATGCCCTTGCTCTCCAGATCCTTCTTCAGGACATCCAGAGCAGCCGCTTCGCCGCCGGATGTCCACCAATGCAGAACTTCAACGCTTTCAGCAGCATGTGCGGCAGGACCGCCCATCACCGCGCTGCCCGTCATCATCAATGCTGCAATTGCTGTTGTCGTCATAAACTTGCGCATCGTAATCCTCCCGTTTGCAAGTCGTGTAGCGAGAAGCTCCTCCCCGCCGTTGAATGCCATCCCCGCTAAAAACGAAGAAGCAATTGGTCTGCGGTCTCCACCGCTGGCTCATTTAAAACGTTATAAACCCTAGCAAGTCAAGCACTGCACATCTTCTGCCAAGCAATAGACTTAACACTCTGAAATTGGATGCTTATAAGCTGATGAATCGATTCCGCACCGCAGCAAAGCTCCCGTGATAAGTATGATTTAAAACGTTTGCACAAACGCATTGCGCTTGCGTGCGTCTGACGTTACAAAAGCGCCTTGTCATCGCCTCAAGGGAGTATTTCATTTGGCTGACACTCCCAAATCCTCCACCACCGGCACCAGGCTGAAAAGCGGCAAGCCAACCCTGCGCACCATTGCCGATCTGACAGGCTTTGCCGTGACAACGGTGTCGCGCGCGCTGGGCAATGCCCCGCAGATTTCGGCCGAGACCCGCAAGCGCGTCCACGAGGTGGCGGCCGAAATCGGCTACCTGCCGGATCGCGCCGCCCAGCGGCTGAAAACCGGCCGCACCAATGTCATCTGCGTCCTGCTCGATCCGCACGAGGAAATCCTCGGCTACGGCTTTTCGCTGATGCACGGGCTTGCCAAGGCATTGCAGGACACGCCCTACCATCTGATCGTCATGCCGAACTTCATTGACGGCGCCAACATCGATGCCGTGCGCCATATCGTGCGCAACGGCATGGCCGACGGTCTGATCTTCTCGCGCACCGAACCCTTCGATCCGCGCGTGCGGCTGCTGCTTGAAAACGGATTTCCGTTCGTCACGCACGGCAGGACCGAATTCACCACCCCGCACCCGTATGTCGACTACGACAATTTCTCGTTCGCCTATGAGGCCACCAAACGGCTGATCGCCCGCGGCCGCCGCAAACCGATGATCATCCTGCCGCCCAAGCGCATGACCTTCTCGCAGCACCTGCTGCACGGCTTCATGACCGCGGTCAGAGAAGCCGGTGTCGCCTACGAAATCCCCGACGAAATCGACCTCGACTGTCCCGTCGAGGAGATTCGCGACTACATGAGCCGGCGCGCCGGTCAGCCCGGCGCCCCCGACGGTTTTGCCTGCGGCGGTGAGGTCTCGGCGCTCGCGACCATCACCGGCATGAGCGACCACGGTCTGACGCTCGGGCTCGAATATGACATCGTCGCCAAGCGGACCTCGAAACTGCTCAGCCAGATCCAGCCGAAGGTCGAGACGATCTACGAGGACCTGACCGACACCGGCGAACAGATGGGCCGCGTGCTTCTCGCCCGCATCGCCGGCGACGAGACGACCGGAATGCAGGTGCTGCTCAAGCCGCAAATCAGTTTTACGGCGGTGTGAGGCATATCCGGCATTTGTCCGGCGGCCTTTTTCTGAACCGTCAGGCTTTTGTTTTGCTTCGTCATCCCTGTCCCCGGGCTTGACCCGAGGGATGTCACAGGGATCCAGCGCGCCCAAGTCCTTGGGCGCAGAAGACAGCCTTCCGATAGAGTAGTCGTTCACGGCGCAGACGCGCCGTGGCTGGATCCCCGCCTCAAGGGCGAGGATGACGGAGGAAGGATTGGCGCCCTGCTCCAAATCTAAATTCAGTCTCATCACGCCCTCCTTTCCCTCATCGCCACAGTCCAAATCGCCTTACGAACGCGGCATCCACATGGCCGTCCGGCCGCCGATATGCATGTTGAGCGTCTTGGTTTCGGTATAGTCTTCCACCGCATGGCGGCCGAGTTCGCGGCCAAGACCGGACTGGCGGTAGCCGCCGAAAGGCAGTTCGGACGCGCCGTCCATGAAAGTGTTCATCCACACCGTTCCGGCCCGCACCTTGCGGCCGATGGTCAGGCAGGTATCGAAATCGCGGCTCCAGACGCCGGCCGACAGGCCATAGTCGATGGAGTTTGCAATCTTGATCGCTTCCTCGGCCGTTTCGAAACTCAGAACCGAAAGCACCGGGCCGAACACTTCTTCGCGTGCCACCGCCATATCGGGCGTCACAGCCGAAAGAATGGTCGGCGACATGAACTGGCCGGAGCCGAGATCGAGCGAGGAACCGCCATGCGACACCGTCGCGCCGTTGCCGGAAGCAGCCGAGACATAGCCGACGATCTTTTCCAGATGCTGCGGCGTGATGATCGCGCCAACCTGCGTTTCAGGATCGAGCGGATCGCCGACCTTGACCCTGGCCGAAAGCTCGGCCACACGGCGAACGACTTCATCGGCGATGTCGCGATGGACGATCAGCCGCGAACCGGCATTGCAGCATTCGCCGGCGTTGAAATAGGCGCCGAACACCGCCGCATCGATGAAGTCGTCGAGATTGGCGTCCGGAAACACGATCTGCGGGTTCTTGCCGCCGAGTTCCAGCGATACCTTCTTCAAGGTTTGCGCCGCATTGGTCATGGTCAGCTTGCCGACCCCGGTCGAGCCCGTGAACGAGACCATGTCGACATCCGGATGCGAGGTCATGATCGCGCCGGCATCCGGGCCGGTACCGGTGATGATATTGACGACGCCGTCCGGAACGCCGGCGGCTTCGAGAATTTCGCCGAGAACCAGCGTCGAGCCGGACGTCAGCTCGGACGGCTTGACCACCGTGGTGCAGCCGGCGGCCAGCGCAAACGGCAACTTCTGGCTGACGATCAGGAACGGGAAATTCCACGGCGTGATGATCGAGACGACGCCGATCGCCTCGCGCAGGACAACGCCAAGTGTCCCGTCACCGAGCGTATTGTAGCTTTCGCCATGCAGGTCGCGGGCAAGGGCTGCGGCATAGCGCCAGATGTCGGCGGCACCGCCGAGTTCGCCCTTGGCCTGGCTGATCGGCTTGCCGGATTCGATGCAGTCGAGATAGGCCAGTTCATCGGCGCGCGCCGCAATCATGTCGGCTGCCCTCAGAAGGACCAGCGAACGCTCCGCTGCCGTCATGCGCGGCCATGGGCCGTCGTCAAACGCCCTGCGCGCGGCGGCAATCGCCCGCTCAGTATCGGCTTTCGTCGCGGCCGGGTAGCGGCTGACGGTAACACCATGGCCGGGTGCCACGCGCTCCAGCGTCCTGCCCTCGGCCGCATTCCCCCATTTGCCGTCGATCAGCATCTGGAACTCGCGTACCTTTGTGTCAGTCAAAGCCTTGGGCTTCACCAGAACCGTCATTACCATTCTCCCTTGAATTCCGCGGGGCGTTTGCCTGCAAAAGCCGCAACGCCTTCCTTCATGTCGCCGGTCTTGGCCGCCAGGATCGATCCCAGCGCCTCGACGGCCGTACCGTTATCTTCACCATTGGCGGACGCGATCATCAGCTTGCAGATTTCCAGCGCTGCCGGGCCGCGCTTGGCGATACGGCCCGCATAATCCTTCGCCGCGTCCAGCACCGTTCCGGTCGCCACAACCGCATCGACCAGCCCCAGCGCCCTCGCCTCTTCCGCCGTAAACATCTCCCCGCCGAGCACCATCCGGCGCACGGCCTGCGCGCCAAACCGCGTGACCAGCCGCTGCGTGCCCGACCAGCCCGGCACCATGCCGAGGCTCGTTTCCGGCAGGCCGATCTTCACCTGCGTTTCCGCAATGCGGATATCCGCAGCCGCCGCCAGCTCCAGCCCGCCGCCGAGCGTATGGCCGTTGATCGCGGCGATCACCGGCATCCGCAAAGTCGCCAGCCGCTCGAACACCCGGTGGCCGAAGCGCACCCATTGATGGCCAAATTCGTTCGGGCTCATCGCCCCCCAGGCTTTGATATCGCCACCGGCGGAAAAGGCCTTGCCCTCGCCGGTTAGAATAACGACGCGCACGCTGGCATCCGCTTCGACCGTGTCGCAGGCAGCCGACAGCGCCTTCAGCATATCGATATCGAAGGCGTTCAGCTTTTCCGGCCGCGCAATCGTCAGGATAGCAATCGCACCGTCGATCTCGATGCGGATCCGTTCGTCAGCCATGCGACGCTCCTTCCAGCGTCCGGATCGGTTTTTCCGGCAGCGTCAGGCCGATCGGCGCTTCATGGAACAGTGCTGCGTCCATGACCTTCAGCCTATCGGAAACGATCAGCGGAAATTCCGACTGGTCGAGAATATGCGCCTGCAGATCGACGCCCGGCGCGATCTCGGTCAGCATGATGCCCTGCGGCGTCAGCTTCATCACGCAGCGCTCGGTAACATAGGTAATGTCCTGACCCTGCTCGACAGCGCGGCGGCCGGAGAAGGTGACATGCTCGACCTCGTTGACCAGCTTCTTCAGCTTGCCTTCCTTCTCGATCACCAGCTTGCTATCGGCCATGGAGAGCTTCGCTCCGGCATTGAACATGCCGGAGAAGACGATCTTCTTTGCCCGCGCGGTGATATCGACGAAGCCGCCTGCTCCTGCCGTCACATGTGGCCGGAAGGACAATTTGGAGACGTTGACCGAGCCGGACTTGTCTATCTCAAGGAAGGACAGAAGCGAGGCATCGAAGCCCGCACCCTGAAAATAGGTGAACTGATAGGGCGACGGCATGAAGGCGTCGGCATTCGAGGCGCAGCCGAAGGCAAAATCGAGCAGCGGCACACCACCGACGGCACCCTGTTCGATGACCCAGGTGACCGAGCCGTGCAGACCTTCTTCGAGCAGGATACGCGGCACATTGGCCGAGATGCCGAAGCCGAGATTGACACAGGAACCACCCTGAAGCTCCTGCGCGACGCGGCGGGCGATGACCTTCTGGATATTGAATTCCGGCACGCGAAAGCTGTCGAGCGGCCGGAAGATTTCGCCTGAGATGGCTGGATCGTAGTCCGTCAGCGTTGTCTGTTTCTGGTCCGGATCGACAATGACGTAATCCACCAGCATGCCCGGCACGCGAACGTCGTGGGGTTTGAGCGATCCCGACTTGGTGATGCGCTTGACCTGCGCAATGACGATGCCGCCATTGTTGCGGGCAGCCAGCGCCTGGTCGAGGCCGCCGAGATAGGCACCCTCATGCTCATAGGTCAGGTTGCCACGCTCGTCGGCAGTCGTCGCCCGGATGATCGCCACCTGCGGCACGATCGCCTTGAAATACAGCCAATCCTCGCCCTCGAACTCCATCTTCCTGACCACCGGCTCGGCCGCGGCCGACGCATTCATGGCGCAGCCCTGGCGCGAGGGATCGACAAAGGTATCGAGACCAATCTTGGTGAGCACGCCCGGACGCTTGGCAGCGGCTTCCCGGTGCATGTCGAACAGCACGCCGGACGGAATATTGTAGGCGGCAACCTCGTTGTTGCCGATCATCTGCCAGATCAGCGGTGGCTCCGACGTCGATGGGCCGGAGGGATAGGAACCGCCAATGATCTTTTTCAAAAGCCCCTTCTTGGCGATGTAGTCGACACCCTTGATGCCGCTCATATCGCCGGCGGCGATCGGATGCAGCGTGGTCAGATCGCGCGGGTGGCCGGTCGCATCAAAGCGCTCGCCAATGGCCTTCAGCATCAGGTCCGGGCAGCCGAGCCCGCTCGACGACGACACGGATACGATCGCTCCATCGGGGATCAAAGAGGCTGCCTCGGCCGGGGTGATATGCTTGCTCATAATCAGAACTCTGTCGAAATTATCGTGGTTGTCAGATGCGGCTTGGTCTCTCTTCTCCCCAGCGGGGAGAAGAGGAAATCCGCCATCGCCGCTTGAAGATCAGAACGCGGCCGCTCGGTTGTGTCGTGTGCCATGACCTCAAAGTCCCGTTTCGATGGCGGCGGCATTTCCGCTGGCGGTGGCCCGCATCACAGCAAGCCCCGTGGCCAGCGACCAGACACCGTCCTCGCCGCTGCAGAGCGGCTTGCCCTTGCCTGCAATCGCATCATCGAAGGCAAGCAGCGTGTTTTCGTAGAGATTGCGATGGTCGAGCGGCAATTCCGTCTCGCCATCGGCATTGCGCAGGGTGACGGTGCCAACCGGCTTCTGGCTCATGCAGTTGCGGCCGACCAGCGATCCGTCCGAACCATGCACCTCGAAACCCGTCTCGGCATATTTGGTGGTGAAGCCGTCATGGAACTGGGCAATCAAACCGGACTTGAAACGCAGGACGCCCATCGCCGCATCTTCGAGCCCGGCTTTCGCCATGCCGCCATATTGGCCAAGCGCAACCGCCTCGACCGGATCGTCGCCGAGCACGAAGCGCAGCGTATCGGTGTCATGGACGGTGATGTCGAGAATGACGCCGCCGCCCGCTTCCGGCCGGTCAAGACGCCAGCCCTGCAGATGCGGCGGCAGATAGACCGCATGAAAGACGCGCGCCGCCAGCGGCTTGCCGATCTTGCCGGCCGCAATCGCATCGCGCATCGCCCGGTGGGTGGCAGCCCCGCGCAGATGGTGATTGGTGGCCATGACCACACCGGCATCGCGCGCCGCCTTGATCATGGCATGAGCGTCTTCAAGCGACATCGCCAGCGGCTTTTCGCACAGAACATGCTTGCCGGCCTTGGCCGCCGCAATCGCCTGGTCGCGATGCAGCTCATTGGTGGTGGAAATATAGACGGCCTGAACGTCGGGATCGCCGACAAGTGCTGCAACGCTGATCACCGATTTTGCAATGCCGTGGTCGCTGGCATATTTGGCACCGCGCTCGGCACTGGTGCTCATCACCGAAACGATGTCGCCGCCGACAGCGCGGATCGCATCGATCACCCATTCATGGGCAATCGTGCTCGCCCCGATCAAACCCCAACGTGTCATAACAGGGATAGCCTTTCCCGCTTGTCGATGGCGGCACCACAGCTTTGGCGCACGACCAGCCGCACCGAACTGACGATCGCTTCGGCGTCCGCCCGTCCCGCATTGATTTGTTTCAAAAGCAGCTGTGCGGCCCGCCGGCCCATGCCCTGCGGATCGACCGAAATCGTCGTCAGCGCCGGCACCGCCGTCTGTGCCTCGATCACGTCGTCAAAGCCGATCACGGCAAAATCCTCGCCCGGATCGAGGCGGTGAGCGCGCAAACCATCGCAAACACCGAAAGCGACCGCATCGTTGAAGCAGACCGCCGCCGTCGGCCGTTCGCGCAAAAGCAGCGCCCGCTCGATGGCGGCAACGCCCCCTGCCCGCGATGGCGCGGAGCTGACGACCAGCTCGTCGTGAACGGCCAGATCCACATCCGAAAGCGCGTCGCGATAGCCCTGCAGCCGCTCATTGAAAACGGCCGTATCGGGAAAGCCGCCGAGAAAGGCGATGCGATGATGGCCAAGCCCAACCAGATGGCGAACCGCATCGCGCATGCCGGCGTGATTGTCTGATATCAGCGACGAAACCTTGGCGCCGGCGACCTGCCGGACAACGTTGACGACCGGAATGCCGCTTGCCACCAACGGCTTCAGATCGGCCGCATCCGTGCCGCGCGCCGGCGACAGGATCAGCCCGGAAATGCCATGCTCGCGCATCGAGGCGATGACCTCGCGCTGGCGATCGACACTTTCGGCGGTATTGGCGAGAAACTGCACGTAGCCGGCCGATTGCACGACCATGTCGACACCGACGGCAAGCTCGGCAAAGAAGCTGTTGGTCAGGTCGTTGACGACGATGCCGATGATTTTCGATTTGGAATTGGACTGGCGCAGGTTGGCCGCACCCCGATTATAGACATAGCCGAGATCGCGAATGACGGCGTTGACCTTGGCACGGGTCACTTCGTTGACCAGCGGGCTTGCCTGCAGCACCAGAGACACGGTCGACTTCGACACGCCGGCGGCGCGCGCAATATCGATAACTGTCACCCGATCCTTAGCCACGTTTTCCTCCCAGTTGAGGTCTGATTGCCTCAGCACTTGCCGCAAGATAATTGGAACGTTCCAATTTTGTCAAGCGGATTTCCTAAAAACTGGGCCGATCCACAGGCGGGCACGGACAAACGGAACGGACGAAAGAAATCAACATCGCATATCATATTGAAATACATACATAATATGAGAAGTTTGCACACTTTGGCGCGTGATGTATGGCTCACCGAAAACCCACAATCCCGCATAACGGGCGCAGTTCGACACCATCGCCTCAACAAATTTCCTCTTGAAATTTGGAACGATCTAAATTATTCGGCTTTCAGTGCCCAAGGAGGAGCCTGCATGTCCCCCACCCTGCCGCTGCCGCGCGCCGATGGTTCGCTTGAGATCTACCGCCTGACCGGAACGCCCGTCACGCGGCCGCCAGCAGCCCCCGCTTTCAACCGTATCGCCTATGCGGCAGCACACGTCGTCTCCGATCCGTTGCGCGATCTTAACCCGTGGGGCCGTCCCGCGATCGATTGGGAGCGGACGATGGCGTTTCGCCACCATCTCTGGGCGCTGGGTTTCAAGATCGCCGAGGCGATGGATACGTCGCAGCGCGGCATGGGGCTGGATTGGGCGGGCGCCCAGGAACTGATCCGCCGGTCGCTGACCGAAGCGCGGACCGTACCGGGCGCCGATCTCGCCTGTGGCGCCGGTACCGACCATCTTTCGCCCGCCGATACGCGCTCGCTCGACGACGTGATCCGCGCCTATGAAACGCAGATCGGTTTCGTCGAAAAAGAAGGTGGGCGGTCGATCATGATGGCCAGCCGGGCGCTCGCCCGCATCGCCGCTTCGCCGGACGATTACCGGAAAGTCTATGGCCGCATCCTGTCGCAGACCAGGGACAAGGTCGTGCTGCATTGGCTCGGCGACATGTTCGATCCGCAGCTGAAGGGCTATTGGGGTTCGGAGAATTTCGACACCGCGCTTGAAACGGTCTTGTCGATCATCGCCGATAACAAGGCAAAGGTCGAAGGCATCAAGATCTCGCTGCTCGACAATGCCTGCGAGGTGGCGCTGCGCAACCGTCTGCCGGACGGCGTGCTCTGCTTCACCGGCGACGATTTCAATTATGCCGAACTGATCGAAGGCGACGGACAGAAATACAGCCACGCCCTGCTCGGCATCTTCGACGCCGTCGCGCCGTCCGCCTCAAAGGCGCTGGCCGCGCTTGCCGCCGGCGATGTCGCCACCTTCCGCGCGGTGATCGAGCCGACCGTCCCCCTGTCGCGAAAAATCTTCGAGGCGCCGACGCAATACTACAAGGCGGGCGTTGTTTTCCTCGCCTGGCTGAACGGTCACCAGAAGCACTTCACCATGCCGGCCGGCATGCACTCGGCCCGCGGCGTGCTGCACTATGCCGACATCTTCCGCCTGGCCGACAAGGCCAATGTGCTGGACATGCCGGACCTGGCCGTGGAGCGGATGAAGGCATTTCTGGTGACGCAGGGGGGCTAGTCGGGAAGGTCATCTGCGTCCGGAATTGAAGCCCGTATCGATATGCGGCTCCCAGAACTCAACGGATTCGCGGATCATATCGACGACGAGATGGTCGGTCGGTTCGCGTTCGCGGAAGGACAGTTCAAGGCAGATCTCATTGTCGGTGCCGCCGCCGCGCCGAATCGTGTCGAGCAGCTTTTCCGGCGTGATCCGGCCGTCCTTGTTATGGGCGGCGATGAAGGGCCAGTGACCGCCCTTGTTCATCGACGACTGCTTGATGTGGATGATCGGTGATTGCTTCGGGAAGGCTTTAGCCCAGGCATAAGGATCGATATCGTCCGGGTTGCTGGAGGTCACGTCGCCATGGTCGATATCGACCATCATCTTCATCGGGATCGGCAGGCCGGATTGCGCAAGCCGTTCGTCCAGCGCCCGGCATTCGGCAATGGTATGGCCAAACTCGCGGCCGACCGACATCGGCTCCCAGAAGAGATAGCTGAGACCCGCGCCCTTGGCATGCTCGGCAACCTCGGCCCAGCAGTCGATGGCGATCCGCATCAGGGCCGCGCGGCGCACAGGATCATCATAGTCCTTGTGGGTGAAGATGGCGAATTGTGTGCCCATGCCGGACGCGCCAAGTTCGGCGGAAATATCGGCGAAGGTCTTGAACCAGTCGACATAGTAGCGCCGGACATCGGCATCGGGGTGGCCGAAATGGTTGAGCCGTCCATAGGGCCCGGTCATGCCCGACGTCACCTTGACGCCGGTTCGCCCAAGCGCCCTGTTGAACTGGCGCAACTGCTTGACAATTGTCGCGGCCGGCCAGCCGGGATTGATGAACTCGTGGGTCAGCTGGACATAGCCGATGCGGATCTTTTCGGCGATCGTGTCGATCAGGTCATCGGCCTCGGCAAAACGGTTGACCAGCGGGTTGGTGTTGAGCGACAGCGTGAACGCCATGAGCCTTACCCCTTTGACCAGATGAATGCCGGCAGGATGAAATCGGGGATCGCGCCATGCTCGGCAAACAGCGCCCACCGCTGCGCATCCGACGCGGTTTCCAGAATGCCCGTCGTCACCAGTATCGAATTCAGCCCGGCGCCCGCAGCACCGGCAATATCGTGCTCGATACTGTCGCCGATGCAGCAGATTTTCTCCGGCGCGATAGACCCGAGGAATTCGCGCGCCGTCGCATAGATGTCGGGAAACGGCTTGCCGATCCAGCGCACCGTGCCGCCCAGTTCCTCGTAAAGCGCGGCAATCCGCCCTGCCCCAAAGGCAGTCCCCGCCTTCGTCAGCATGATCTTGTCCGGGTTGGTGCAGAGGCACGGGACGCCGCGCGCGGCTGCAGGCGCCAGCAGCGCCTCGTAGAACGACAGCGGATGCACATCGCCTTCGCTTGCCGCCAGAAGGATGAAATCCGCATCCTCGCCATTTTCGGCCCGCGTCAGATCGAGCCCGTCCAGCGGCGAGGTATCGCCGTCACGGCTGATCAGCAGGCATTTACGGGCGGTATTTCCGCTCCCCTGCCGGCTCTCGGACTGAAGCAGGCGCCAGGCCACCTCGCCGGATGTGAGGAACCAATCCCAGCTCTGCGGATCGAAACCGAGCGCAGCAAGACGGCGATCATTCTCCGCCGAGCGTTTGCCGGAGTTGGACAGGATGATGACCCTCTTGCCGGCCTGTTTCAGGCGGGCAAGCGTTTCCGCGGCGCGCGGATACGGCCCCTTGCCATCCCGCAGCACACCGAACTGATCGATGAGGAAGGCGTCGAAACGCTCTTCGATCTCTTGCAATCCGGAAATGGCAAGCGGACTACCAGTCATAGGACACCCGCCGTTTTCGCGCCGATCAGCGCCAGCCGCGCCGTTCCGGCAGCGGCCTCTTCGGACGCCACCGGCAGAAAGGGAACCGGTGTCTTGCGGCGGCGGATCGCCGTCCAGACCGCGTTCTTCGCACCGCCCCCAACCGTCCGGACGGAGCGCAAGGCCGGGCTGCCGAGCGAAACGAGCCGCTGATAGGCCAGCGTTTCAACACCGGCGATCCCCTCAAAGATCGCTTTCAGAAACTCGGCATCATTCTGCGGCCGCGGCGTCATGCGCGGCTTCATCGCCGGATCGTTGACCGGAAACCTCTCGCCATCCTTGACCAGTGGATAGTAGTCGAAACCCGTGCCCGTCGCTGGGTCGATCTCCGCTGAAAGGACAGCGATCCTGTCATTGTCAAAATGCGCCGACAACACAACCCCGCCGGTGTTGGATGCACCGCCCGCCAGCCACATGTCGCCGATGCGGTGGCTGTAGAGACCATATTCCGGCGCAAACAGCGGCCGGTCCGACAGCATCTTCACCGTCAGTGTCGTCCCGAGCGCCGAGACTGCGTCGCCCGGCTGATCGGCCCCCGTTGCCAGGAACGAGGCACAGCCATCCGTGGTGCCGGCGACGATGACGACATCATCCGCAAGACCGAAGGCATCCGCAGCATCCGTAGAAATCCCGGCAATCGGCGCGCCCGCGGGCAAGACGTCCGGCAAGAGATCGACCCGCACTCCCGTCCCGTCGATCCACTCCGGCCAGCTGCGCGAGACCGGATCGTAGCCGGTTTTCAACGCGTTGTTCTCGTCGGACACATCGTAGAGCCCGGTGAGATGCCCGGCCAGCCAATCGGCCTGATGGATGACACGAAAGACATCCGGAATGGACTGAAACGCCAGCACTTTCGCCAGCCCCGACGTCGCCCCATGGGCAGCGCTTTCCTTCGGCGCGTGGGCCGCTATGCGGGCGAGGATATCCGCGTCCTCGACCGGATCGTTATACATCATCGGCATGGCCAGCGGCGCGCCGTCGGCGCTGACGGGCAGAACGGTGCCGGACGTGCCATCGACCGCAATTGCCCGAACCTGTGTCCGGTCGATGGCGTCAAGCACCTGCCGCAGTGCGGTCTGTACCGCCTTCCACCAAATGACGGGATCGCGATGATCGGCGGAAAAATCGGCAAGCGTTGACGATCCGGAGGCGACGACGTTGAAACCGGCATCCATCGCCACCGCCCGAGCACCGGATGTGCCGATATCGATGCCGATCACCAGCGGTGTACTTGCAGCATTGGTCATTGCAGCGTCTTCCCGGCCCGGTTCAGTTCCTGCCGGTATTTTTCCGCGTCCCAGCCGAGCAGCTCGGCATTTTCCGCATCCGTCAGATAACGAAGCCGCGCGCCTTCGCTGATACGGCCGAGCACGTCGGAGAGGCAACGGGCCATGGCAAGCGCGCCTGCCGTAATCTCCCTGGAAACCAGCACGCCCTTGCCCGGAAAAAGCAGCGCTGGTGGGACTGCCGCCTTCTCGGCGCGAAGCCGTTTTTCGATCGACGCTGCCGTGTCGCCGGGTGCTGCAACGAACGAGCCGCGCCCGAGGAAAATGACATGGTCCGGATAAAGACTGCCGCCCGCAGCAATGCGGCAACTGGCCAGATCGGTGGCAACATCATGGGCCAGGCTGTCGTCCGGCACGGTGAAAGCGCTGCCGACAGCAAGCCGGGACAAGGCCGGAAGGTCTGCATCCGGCGCCTTGCGGCGTGGTAGAGCCAGCCTTAGTGAAACCTCCGCCAGCAAGGTTTCCGCCTCCGCCACCGTTTCGGCCGCGACGGCAAGGCCGTGATTGCCGAGGATGAGCACGTTGGTATCCGGCCTTATTCGCGCGGCGATGGCCTTGGCCAGCGGCAGGCCGGGGCGTGCATAGGGCACGAACACATGTGGAATGCCGCCAAGCTTCGACGCGGCGATGGCCTCGCCATTCACCTGCACGGCGGTCGCAATCGTCTCGACGCAGTGGACGTGGATCACCACCTTCTGCGGCATCAGCGCATGCACGGTTGTTTCGATCGACGGCCGCAAGCCGGACGGGTTGCGGTCAGTGATGACGAAATCCTGCGCCTTTTCAGTCGAGGGATCGTCGCGCTCCAGTGCATCCAGCAGCGCATCGAGCGCCACCGGCACCATCACGTCACGCTGTCTGGCCTGCATCAGCCAGAGGCCGGAAGCCTTGATCCACAGCGTGCCGCCTTCCTTGATCGAGGTATTGCCGCCGGCCGCCTGCACCAGCGCCGGGTCGGCGCCGACCCGTGCCGAGACATCCAGAAGGGCTTCGAATTCAGAACTTCTCACCATTGTCTCCGATATGTCTCAAGCCGCCTGCGATTGCCGCAGACACCAGGACGCGAAAGCCTCGCGCTCCGCCGGCGTCATGTGCAGTCCGTGTTTGGTGCGGCGCTCCAGAATGTCCTGCGGCGTCTGCGCCCATTCGGTTTCGATGAGGAAGCGCGCTTCGCGTTCGCGCAGCAGCTTGCCGAACGGCATCCCCAGATCGTCGAGTGACACCGCATTGCCAAGCAGGTCATGCGCACGCGTGCCGTAGAGCCTTGCATAATGCTTGGCGAGATCGGCCGGCAGCCAGCGGTACTTGGCCCTGAGATCGCCGAGAAACTGCTCGAAATCCGCCCCCGGCATATCGCCGCCCGGCAGGATGCCCTTGGAGGTCCAACCCGGCTTCATCGACGGGAAGAACGGCCGGATCTTCTCCAACGCATGTTCGGAAAGCTTGCGGAACGTCGTGATCTTGCCGCCGAACACGGAGAGCAGCGGTGCCTTGCCACCCTCAGCATCGACCTCGAATATATAGTCGCGCGTCACGGCGGAGGGGTTTTCCGCATTGTCGTCATAAAGCGGCCGCACGCCGGAGAAGCTATGGACGATATCGCTCTGCGCCAGCTGCTGCTTGAAATAGCGGTTGACCGATTTGATCAGGTAGTCGATCTCATTGGCATCGGCCTTCACGTCTTCCGGACGGCCATCGTAGGGAATATCGGTGGTGCCGATCAGCGCCAGATCGTTTTCGTAAGGGTTGATGAAGATCACCCGCTTGTCCGGGTTCTGCACCAGATAGGCCTGCCGCCCCTCCCAGAATTTCGGCACGACGATGTGGCTGCCCTTGACGAGGCGGACATTGCGGCGGGAATTGAGCCCGGCAACGCGGCCGATCACATCGTTGACCCACGGCCCCGCGGTATTGACCACGCACCGCGCCTTGAGTTCCCTCTTGCGGCCTGTGCCGCTCTCGGTCATCTCGACATCCCAGAGATTGCCGTTACGGCGCACCGAGGTGCAGGCCGTGCGGGTATAGACTTGAGCGCCCCGCTGCCTGGCATCCAGCGCATTCAGCAGCACAAGGCGCGCATCATCCACCCAGCAATCGGAATATTCGAAAGCCTTGCGATAGTCCGGCTTGACGGGTGCTCCTTCCGGCGCCGTGCGCAGATCAAGCGTGCGTGTGCCGGGCAGACGCTTGCGGCCGCCAAGGTGGTCGTAGAGGAAAAGGCCCAGGCGAACGAGCCAGGCCGGCCGGTCGGACGAACTGTGCGGCAGCACGAACCGCATCGGCCAGATGATGTGCGGTGCGGATTCCAAGAGCACCTCGCGCTCGATCAGCGCCTCGCGCACAAGGCGGAACTCGTAATATTCGAGATAGCGCAACCCGCCATGCACAAGCTTGCCGGACCGCGAGCTGGTGCCCTGCGCCAGATCGTCCTTCTCGCAAAGAACAACCGACATGCCCCGCCCGGCCGCATCGCGGGCAATGCCCGCGCCGTTGATGCCGCCGCCGATGATGAACAGGTCGATGATGCCGGCTTCAACGCTCACGCTCGTTTCTCCTGCAACCCGTAATTCGCAAAGCCCTTGCGGACGCCGGCGATCTCAGCCTCTGGCAGCACCACCGCGCCGCCGATCAGCAGCGCATGGTAATATTGCTTGGCAATGGTCTCGAGTTCGACTGCCGCCCACATCGCCTTTTCGAGGCTGGCTCCGGTGACAAGCATGCCGTGATTGGCCATCAGGCAGGCGGTGCGGCCTTCCATCGCCTTGAGGATATTGTCCGAAAGCTCCTTGGTGCCGTAGCGCGCATAGTCGCAGACCTTCACATCGTCGCCCCCGAAGGCGGCAATCATGTAATGGCAGGCCGGGATCGGCTTGTGGGCGATTGCAAGGATCGTCGAAAAGGTCGCATGCGTGTGGATGACCGCGTCAACCTCGGGCCTGCTCCTCATGATATCGAGATGAAACCGCCACTCCGTCGAGGGGTGGCGCGGGCCGTTCCAGGCGCCGTAGTCGCCCTTGAGCGGCATGGAGGCGATCATATCCGGCGTCATCTCGTCATAGGGCGCTGCCGATGGCGTGATCAGCATCCGGTCTTCGTAGCGGGCGCTGATATTGCCGGAGGTGCCTTGATTGATGCCGAGAGCATTCATCTTGCGGCAATGATCGATGATCGACTGGCGAAGGTAATTCTCTGTCATCGCTCGGCCCTCAGCACGGATTGACCGGCGGCAGGCCGGCGATGTAACGGCGCACCTCTTCGGCAGCCATCTCGGCCGCATAGGTCACGGTGCGCACCGAAGCCCCGGCGATATGCGGCGTCAGCGTCACGTTCGGCAGTTGCAGCAGCGGCCAGTCTTCCGGCACCGGCTCGACGGCAAAGGTCTCCAGCATGGCGGATCCCAGCGGGCCGTTCACCAGTGCCTCGTAGAGCGCATCATAGTCGACTAGCGGGCCGCGCGCTGTGTTCACGAAGATCGCGCCGGGCTTCATCTTGGCGAAGGTCGCGGCGTTCATCATGTTGCGCGTTTCCTCCGACACCCGCGGATGCAGCGTCACCACATCGGAGCGTGACAAGAGATCGCCGAAACCGACATGCTCGACACCGGCATTGCGGTCGTCGGCCGAGAGCTGGACATAGGGATCATGGACCAGAACCTTCGTCCCGAAGGCACGCAACAGCCGCACGACCTTGGTGCCGATATTGCCGTAGCCGACCACACCGACGGTCATTTCCGAAAGCTCGCGGCCGGTCTTGTCGGCGCGGTAGAGTTCGCCGCGCCACTCGCCCTTGCGCAGGGATTCGTGACCGGACCGGATCAGCCGGGTTTCGGCGAGAATGGCCCCCAATGTGAATTCGGCGACGGCGCTGGCATTGCGGCCGGGCGTATTGACCACCAGCACGCCGGCGTCTCGGGCAGCGTTCATATCGATATTGACCGGCCCGCCGCGCGAGACGGCAATGAACTTGAGCCCCGGCAGGCGGGAAAACATGCCGCGGGAAAACGGCGCAAGCTGGGTGATCACCAGTTCGGCGTCACCGACGAAGTCGATGATGTCGTCGGCCTTGCCGACATATTCCTTCAGGCCGTCCATGCCCTCGACGGCATAGCCGTGCTCCATCGGTTCGTCCGGCCAGGGCTGTTCGAGAAGGCGGATATCATGCCCGTCGCCGCAGGCTTCCACGACCTTGTCGCGAAAGACGGTCGGCAGCATGAACCGGTCTCCGATGATGGCTATCTTCTTCATGATGGTCTTTCCTGTTCAGATACCGGGGCAGCACCGTGGGAAAGGGCGTGCCAGACCGGGCGTAGGGACAGGCGCGATTGCCTGTAGAGTGGAAACGCCGCGTTAAAACGCGCCGCCATGGCTTTGTCGGCCGGTTCCGCCGACCGCTGATAGGGGGTGACCCATTCCTTGACGCAATCTGCCATCGAGCCGTAGATGCCGAGCGATACGGCGGCGATCATCGCCGCACCGGCTGCACCCGCCTCCTCGCGTTCGCTGGTCTGCACCGGGCAGCCAAGCGCGCCGCCGAGAATGCGCCGCAGCGACGCACTGCGCGCGGCCCCGCCTGTCAGCCGCACCCGGGACGGCAACGGCCCCATCTCGACGTAACAATCGCGCGACGCCATCGCGAGGCCATTGAAAACCGCGCGAACCATGTCGGCAAAGCCGTGGTTCATATCGAGCCCGATGAACGATGCCCGCGCCGACGCATCGACGAACGGGCCGCGCTCGCCCGCCTCGGAAATATAGGGATGGAACAGCAGCGAGGTTTCCTTGGCCTCGGCAAGCCAGCCTTCGACATGGCCTAGAAGCTCGGGCTTGCTTTTCTCGATGCCCATGCCCTTCAGCACGCTGCCCGCCAGCGACAGGATCCAGTCGATATTCAAGGTCGCTGCCATATTCGACTGCATCTGCGCGTAGTGGCCGGGAATGGGCAGGCACATGGTGTAGCCCGTCAGATCCGCATTGAGCTGCACGTCATCGGCATCTTTCGCCAGCCGCATGTGCATGCCGGTCGAGCCGACGATCGAGCAGCCGGTATCGGTGCCCGGCTCGTAGAGACCGGCCCCAAGCGACGTGCAGACGACATCGACATAGCCGAGCACCACCGGCGTTCCGGCAAGAAGCCCGGTCAGGGCCGCGGCCTTATCGCTGAGCGCATGCCGGGTCACCGCACCATCGACGATCTCCGGCAGCAGGTATCGCTGTTTCCTCAAATCAAGGAAATCGATGACGTCCTCGGAGTATTGCCGCGTGCGGAAATCCCCGAACGTGAAATTGGCCTCGGAGGGGTCGGTGGCCCGCTGGCCGGTCAGCTTGAAATAGAGCCAGTCCTTGCAGTGAAACCCGGTCGTTGCGCCCTTAATCATCTCCGGCGCATTGTCGAGCATCCACCTAAGCTGCGAGCCCATCTGGCAGGCGGCTAGGCCGGAGCCGGTATGGGAAAACCGGGCGCTGTCGCCACTGTCGCCGCGCAACCGCTCCACCGTTGCGCCGGCGCGGGCATCGAGCCACAGCCAGCCCTTGCCGACGGGATCGCCGTTTTTGTCGATCAGCCAGGTGCCGTCGCCCTGCCCGGTCACGGAGATCGCCGCGACCCGGCTGGCGAGATTCTCCACCTTGCCTGCGAGATCGGCAAGCGTCCTGGCGGCGTCGGCCCAGGTCCGGTCGAGATCCTGGACGACGCTCTTGCCGCCCTCGCTTTCATAGCTGTTGGCGATGGCGCAGGCAGCGATCTGCTTGCCGCCGAGATCGAAGGCGACCGACTTGATGACGGAGGTTCCGGCATCGATCCCGATCAGGATGTCGCGCATCAGGCAAGCTCCTGCCCGTGGCTGATTGCCTTGCCGCTGTCGCCGTCAAAGACGTGCAGGCTCGATGGATCGAGGCGGATGCCGACATTCTCGCCGATCGCCAGGTTCGTCCGGTCATGCTCGACCAGCACCATCGTGCCGCCGGCAAAATCGGCGGCAATATGGGTCTGATCGCCCAGCCACTGATTGACCGCCACCCGTGCGCCGACACCGCCGTCGCTGCGGCGAACCGCATAAGGCCGGATGCCGAGCACGACCTTGCTGCGTTTCATCAGTTCGGCGCGCACTTCATGCGAGAAATCCGACACCTTGTAGTCGAGCTTGACGCCTTCGTTCAGGCCAAAAGACACCGTATCGCCGGAGCCTGAAATGCCGGCGGAAAAGACGTTCATCGGCGGCTCGCCGACGAATGTGCCGGTAAACAGGTTGGCCGGGCGCTCCTTGATCATCTGCGGCGTATCGAATTGCTGCAGCACGCCGCCTTCCATGACGGCGATCCGGTCGGCCAGCGCATTGGCTTCCGTCTGGTCATGGGTGACGAGAATGGCGGTCAGTCCGCGTTCCTTGATGAAATGCTTGATGCGGCCGCGCAGAAGGGCGCGCAATTGCGGCTCAAGCTGCCCCATCGGTTCATCGAGCAGATGCAGGTCTGCATCGCGGATCAGCGCCCGCCCGAGCGAGGCGCGCTGCTGCTGGCCGCCCGAGATCGAGCTCGGGTAGCGTCCCATGATATCCTCGATCTCCAACAGCTTGGCGATGTTGGCGACCTTCTCATCGACGACGCTCTGCGAAAGCTTCGAGGCCTTGAGCGCGAAGGCGATGTTTTCACGGACCGTCAACGGCGGATAGAGCGAGTAGCCTTCGAACGCCATGGCGACATTGCGCCTGACCGGTGGGAAAGTCTGGACTTCCCTGCCCTTCAGCGAGATCGTGCCGCGCGAGACGGCCTCGAAACCGGCGACCATGCGCAAGGTTGACGTCTTGCCGCAGCCGGACGAGCCAAGAAGCGCGATGATCTCGC
The DNA here is from genome assembly GCF_025847205.1 of Pararhizobium sp. YC-54. Lineage (GTDB taxonomy): Bacteria > Pseudomonadota > Alphaproteobacteria > Rhizobiales > Rhizobiaceae > Pararhizobium. The sequence goes on from NZ_JAOYTH010000013.1 coordinate 136,439, forward strand.
CCTTCTTCACATCCATGTTCAGCTGTTTGACGGCGTGGACGCCATGATCGATTGGGCCATAGAACTTGTCGACGCCCTTGATGAACAGTGCGGTCTCGCTCATGCCGCTTCTCCATTGCGTGTCATCGGGGTGGCCGCGGACCGGATCAGCCCGCCACTCTCCTTGTCGAACAGGAAGGCCGCCTGGCCGTTGACGGCGATATGGGCCGGGCCGGACAGGGGACCGGGCGTTCCGGCCGGTCGCGACACCAGAATTTCCCGGCCGCGCGCGGTCAGAACCAGTGTCACCGTCTTCTCGTTGAGCGGCGTTTCGGCTTCCACCTTGACCGGAATGGCACCCGGCGCACCGGCATTGGTAAAGGCGATGGCTTCGGGCCTGAGGCCGATCACGCAGGTCTGTCCGGCAACACCAGCCGGCATGCCGGGAAGTGCGACCTTCACGTTCGAAAGCTCGACATAAACCCCTTCCGGCCCGGATTTCGGCGTCACGTCGAGGAGGTTGATCGTCGGGTCGCCGAACAGGCGGGCAATCTCGATATCGGCGGGCTCATTGTAGATGTCCTGCGGCGTGCCGATCTGGCGGATGCGCCCTTGCGACATCACCGCGATCCGGTCGCCGAGCGCCATTGCTTCCTTGTAATCCTGCGTCACGTAGACGACCGTGGCGCCCTGTGCTGCCAGGAGGCGCGGCAGTTCCAGCCGCATCTCGAAGCGCAGCTTGGCATCGACGTTGCGCAATGGATCGTCGAGCAAAAGCAGCGGCGGGGAGCCGGCAAGGGCGCGGGCAAGCGCGGTGCGCTGCTTCTGGCCGTTCGACAGCGCCTTCGGGTGATGCGACAAAACGTGGTCGATCTTCAGGAGCTTGGCCACCTTGTGGACGCCTGCGGAGATCGCCTCCTTCGTCGCATTGGTCGCCGTTAACGGACTGGCGATGTTGTCGAAGGCACTCATATGCGGAAACAGCGCGAAATTCTGGAAGGCCATGCCGATGCCGCGATGTTCGGCGTCGATATCCAGGACATCCTCGCCGCCAATCAGGATCTGGCCCTCGTCGGGATCGATCACACCGGCGACGAGCCGGAGCAGCACGGTCTTGCCCGCACCCGACGGTCCGAACAGGACCAGCGTTTCGCCATCGGCCACATCCAGCGACAGGTTGTCGAGGACCGTGTTGGTCTTGTAGCGCTTGACGATATTTTTAAGCTGAAGCGTCGTCATGATTTATCCCTTCACCGCGCCGAGCGACAGGCCTTCGACGAGGTAGCGCTGGGCGTAGAGTGCAAGTGCGAGTGTCGGCGTTACCGACAGCACGATCGCCGAGGCGATCTGGCCGTACTGGATGCCGGACGAGGTGACGAAGGCAAGGGCGCCGACCGTCACCGGCTGCTTGTCGGCGGATGCCAGCACCAGCGCGAAGACGAAATTGTTCCAGGCGAAGATGAAGGCAAGCAGGCCTGCTGCCGCGATTCCAGGACCTGCCAGCGGCAGGGCGATCTTGCGGAAGGTGGCAAACCAGGAGTGACCGGCGATGCGATAGGCATATTCGACATCGGCCGAGATATCCTCGAAATAGCCGCGCACGATCCACAGGATGAGCGGCAGGCAGATCAGCTGGTAGACCCAGATCAGGCCGAAATAGGTATCCGACAGACCAAGCCATTGGAAATACTGGGTCAGCGGCAGCAGAACCAGAAGCGGCGGCGCAAACCGGAAGGACAGAAGCGTGAACGCAATGTCTTCCGAGCCCTTGAACTTGTGGCGGGCAAAGGCATAGGCGGCAGGCACACCGAGGACGAGCGCAATGGCAACGGAAGTCACCGACAGGAAGATCGAGTTCATCAGGTTGCGCATGAAGGCGATGTCGAGCGTACCTGCCGCCGTCGTCAGCTTGCCGGTGATCAAGGCCGCGTAGTTCGACAGCGTCGGCGTGAAGATCACCGAGGGTGGGATCGCCAGGATCGTCTCGTTGGTCTGGAACGACATCAGGAAGATCCAGAAGATCGGAAACATGAAGAAGACGACGACGAGCGTAAGGGCAATCAGCCGCAGCGTCTTTTCGAGCGTGGAAGTGGTTTCCATGGTTTTCCCCTCACGCTTCGCCGCGGGCGCGTTCGCGCAGCCGCAGCCAGTTCTTGATGAAGATATTCGACAGGAAGTAGGTGATCGCCCAGAGGATGACCATCAGCGCTGCGGAGCGCCCGACATTGGTCGACTGGAAGAAGTTGAGGTAAGCCTCCACCTGGAAAACGGTCAGCGTATTGCCCGGCCCCCCTTGCGTCATCGCGTAGATGATATCGAACTGCTGGATACTGTCGAGCAGCCGGAACAGCGTCGCCGTCAGGATATAGGGTGTGAGCATCGGCAGGGTGATGCGGAAGAACACGAAAGTCCTCGGCACGCCATCCAGCGCCGCTGCTTCGAAAGGCTGGGTCGGCAGCGAGCGCAGGCCGGCCAGAAGCAGGATCATGATGAAGGGCGTATAGACCCAGATATCGACCAGAACGACGGTGAGCAGCGCCGTGCTGGGGGACGATGCCCAGCGGAAATCATGAAGCCCGATCAGGCTTGCGAGATAGCTGAGGATGCCGAAACTCGGATTGGTCATCAGCTTCCACATCAAGGCGGCAAGCGCCGGCGCAATCATCAGCGGCAGCAGCAGCATGATCGAGATGAAGTTGTTGACCGTCGAACGGCGCTGCAGAAGCAGCGCGATACCAAGACCGAGCAGCAGCTCCAGCGTCACGGTGATGCCGGCGTAGAGCAGCGATACTTTCAGCGTATTCCAGAAGGCCGGATCGGTGAAGAAATTGAGGTAGTTCTCACCCCAGTTGAACTGCCGCGCCCAGGGCTGGCTGAGCCGGTAGCGCTGGAAGGAATAGATCACGGCGGTAATGAAGGGGATCAGGATACCGATGCAGACGAGCAGCGCCGGCAGGCTGAGCACATAAGGCAGCATCTTCCGGCTGATGCGGAAACCTGAAACCGGTTTGCGGAGGGTTGCTGTTGAAGCCATGTCGAGCTCCGTTCTTTGTTTGAAGAAAGCGCGCGGCACGCGGGCGATCCCGCGCCAGTCCATCGGCATCTCAGGTTGTCTCAAGGCGGCGTTCAGCCGGCGTGCGGGTGCCCGGCGCTCATCGCGCCGGGCTCTGCTTGGGAGGCAGATCAGCCGAGGCCGGCTTCCTTCAGCTGGCGATCGATGCTCTCGACCAGCTGGTCGAGACCTTCGTCGACAGGCACTTCCTTGGCGACCATCTTCTGCAGGGTCGCGGCCCATTCGGTGGTGACGTCGAAGAACAGCGGCTGCGGCGTGAACTTGATCGATGCGCCGGCGGCCGAGGCGTCGAACATATCGACATAGCCCGGATACTTGTCGAGCTTGGTGCGGAAGGCTTCGTCCTTCCAGACCGACTGGCGGACCGGATCGACGAAGTCCATCTTGGTGGCGCCGAAGATCGCATGCTCCGGACCGGTGGCCCACTGCAGGAAGTACCAGGTGGCGTCCTTGTCCTTGGAGAAATTGGACATGGCGAGCGACCAGATCCAGATGTTCGGCGTCGAAGCCGTTGCATCCGGGTTGGCGGTAAAGGCGGCGTAGGACAGCTGGCCGGCCATCTTGTTGTCGCCGCCGTTCATGAAGTAGCCGAGGCAATCGGCATCGAAGATCATCGCCGAGGCGCCGGCGCCGAGATCGGTGCCGACCTGATACCAGGTATAGGTCGACCAGTCCTTCGGGCCGCTTTCCTGGATCATCTGCACCCATTTGGCGTGGAAGGCCTTGGAGCCAGCCGTGCCCATCGCCGCCGACAGCTTGCCGTCGGTAACATTCAGGTCCTTTTCGTTGAAATTCGAATAGGCCGACAGGAAGCCCGGATGGATCGTCGCCCAGGAACGCGAACCGCGAACGCCGATACCGTAGATGCCGCCGACATCCTTCTGCAGCTTGGCCGCAACAGAGATCATGTCGTCGAGGTTCTTCGGCACCGAAACGCCGGCCTTGTCGAACATCGCCTTGTTGTAGGTGATGTTGTTCTGCTCGAACGCCCACGGAATGCACCATTGCTTGGCATCGTCGGAACCGAGCGCGCCACCGGGCTGGCCGTTCCAGGCGCAGGAATTCTTGACGCCGGGCAGGAAATCGTCCCAGGCATAGTTCGGATTGGTCTTTTCCGGATCGTTGATCCACTCCTTGAGGTCGGTGATCCAGCCGGCCGGACCATAGGTCCATGTCATATAGGCGCCGGTCATGAAGGCGTCATATTCGGTGGAGCCGGACGACAATGCTGCCGTCACCTTGTCGAAATAGACGTCTTCCGGGAACACATCATAGGTCACTTCGATGCCCGTCAGGTCCTTGAAGGACTGCAGGTTGGCGATCATCGCATCGGCATAGGGATGCTTGTTCAACAACAGCTTCAGCGACTTGCCGGAATGCTTCTTCCAGTCGAAATCGGCAGCCAGCGCCCTGGTGGACATCATGTTGAGCAGCGTTCCGGCAGAACCGGCCGTGACCCCCATGGCGCCCAGCCCCTTCAACATTCCGCGGCGGTCCACCTCTCCACGCAGGAATGCACTGATGAGGTCTTTCTCTTTCTCATGCATCGGTCTTCTCCTCCTTGACGGGCAAAACATGCTCATTCCTTGAGCGGCACCGGTTACCCGACCGGTATTTCCTCCAGATCGCAGCGCGTGCAGCCGGCGGCACTGGCCGGGCGGATGCCGTTACTGCGAAAGGCTTGAACCGAACCGCCACGCCGGTCATCAGCCGTCTTTCCCGATGACAACGCCTTGTCAGGCGGCGTCTTCCATCAGTGTCTGCGCGGTTTTCTCGTCGGTGATCAGGCCGCTCAGGAAGCGGCTTTCCAGCACGGCGCGGATGGCGCGCGCCTTGACCTTGCCGCCGGCAACGGCGACCGTGCGGCGGTTCTTCAGGTCCTCGCGGCTCAGTGTGAATGTGCGGTTGGACAGCGACGTTTCGATCGGCTGGCCCTTGTCGTCGAAGAAATGGCCGAGCAATTCGCCGGCACCGCCGCCGTTCTTGATCTCCTCGATCTCGCCCTTCTCGATCATGCCGGTCGCCACCAGCGACGCCTCGCGCTCGACGGTGCCGATACCGACCAGCAGAAGGTCGGCACTGCTGGCAAGATCAAAAACCTCGCGCACGCCGCGCTGGTTGAACAGAACATCGCGATCCTCGACCGTGTTGGCGAAGAAGGGCACAGGCATGACGTAGGCTTCCGCTCCGGTGCGCTCGGCCAACCGGTGGATAACGTCATGCGGATTGGCGGAAAACCGTCGGGTCAGGCCGCCGAGCAGCGAGACGAAGCGAACATCGTGATTGGTGGTGCGCGGCAGATATTCGACGCAGGCTGCCAATGTCCGGCCATGACCCATGCCGATCAGCACCGGCCCGTCCTTCTCGATCTCGCGCTTGAGAAACTGCGCCCCGGAAATACCGAGCGCCTTCAGCGGCAGGTCTTCCGGATCGAAATCCGGCACCACTTCGCAATAGTCGAGGCCATAGCGGGCAGACAGTTTTTGCTCCAGCTCGACGCATTCGGAGACTTCACCGTCGATATAGACCTTCACCAGGCCTTCCTGGTTAGCCTTGGTGATCAGGCGGTGCGCCTTGAGCGAGGACAGACCGAGACGCTTGGCAACTTCGGATTGGGTCAGGCCGCCAGCGTAATGCAGCCATGCCGCACGCGTCGCCATGCTCGACTCGTCGTCCCGAAGTGAACCTCCGCCCAGAACCATGTCCGTCCTCCATGCTATTTCTTTCATTGCCTGATATTTTTATCTCTTAATGAAAGAATTTTCACGCAATGAAAAATTTGTCAAGCACGATCGATGCGGCACCGCAGCAATTCGACCGGTGATCGTCCGGCGGCGTGTATGAACAAACAAAACGCGCGCCCGGCTGGCTCGGACGCGCGTGGGATGGAACTGATGGAGAACCCAAAGCGCTGGCAGGCGCAGGACGGCTTGCATCGCGCCTGAAGGCGTTTTTGCAGAAACGCCTTCATTTCCCGCTCAATCTCGTGTTGAACAGGATCAAGACACGATGGAGACGGGCAAGGCATGCAAGCGATGAAATCCTGGAAACGCCGGCTGCGCAAATGGCGCAATCGACTGGCAAAGCGGTTTCTCGCCACCCGCATCGGCCGCGAAATGCTCGTCAATGCCGTCAGCCCGAAAATCCTGTCGATGACCGCCGATTGCGGCGACCATCTGATGACCTTCTCTCCGCATGATTACATTGGCAGGAAAATCTATCGCAAAGGCCATTTCGAACGCGAAAACGTCGAGCGGCTTCTGACCGTGCTACGGCAACGGGCTCTGTTGCAACCGGAAAAAATCCTGCTGGAGCTCGGCGGCAATATCGGCACGCAGACCCTCTATTTCGCGCTGAGCAAGACTTTCCGCCACATCGTCACAGTGGAGCCGGATCCGCGCAACTTCAAGCTTCTCAAAACCAATATCGGCCAGAATGATCTGAGCGACGAGATTACCGCGATCAACACCGCAGCCGGAGAGAGCGAAGGCACGCTCGATTTTTTCCTGCACCCGGACAATCACGGCAAGAGCAGCGCCCTGCGCCAGAGCGAACGGGATATCGAGATCAAGGTTCCGGTAAAGCCGGTCACCGCCATGCTCACCGACGCGGGCGTCGCAGCTGATGACATCGGGCTGGTCTGGATGGATATCGAAGGGTACGAGCCGGTCGCAGCCAGGTCCATGCAGCCGCTCCTCGCCCGGCGCGTGCCGTTCTACATGGAGTTTTCCCCGGTCTTCTACGGACCGGCCGGATCGAGGGCATTCGTCGATTATCTGGCCGGCTTCTATGAAAACTGCATCGTCTTTTACGAGGACAGCCAGGTGGATATGAAGGTCACGGCCCTGCCCATCGAGCAGGACCAGTTCGACGTCCTCTTCCTGCCCTGAACCGTCGCCGTCAGCGTTTCCGGTAGAAATAGGTCCGCCCCGGATCGGCACCGGCAGGCAGCGGCAGTGGCTCGAGTTCGGGATGGGCAAGCGGCAGCCCGCTTGCGGCAACGCCACCGGACTTCAGGGTTGCGGCGATGGACTGCGGCAGCCAGGTCAGCGTCCTGGCATCCTTTTCCGGATAGGCCGTGCCGATATCGGCATGCGCAAACGCGACGCCCCTGCCGGAAAACTGCCCAATTGTTTCCTGGATGTCACCCAGGATAAGGTCCGCCTCCGGCGGCGTCGAATCGGGATGCGAACCGATAGCCCGGTCGAAAACGATGATCCGGTTGTTTGGAAACAGTTCGCGGATATGATCGTAGGTTCGGCCGTTGCCGAGCCCGATTTCCAGGATCACGCCATCGGGCGCGATCATCGAGGCCTCCTTGATATGGTTGAGAACAGCACGCTGGGAGTGCATGCGGGAGATAAAACCATCAAGGCGACTCATCTATTTCCATCCATTCATTCATTCAAATCATGCCGGTTGCATCGCTTAACACGAGACTAAGTCGTGGGTCGACCGCAAGAGCGGGAAATTTGCTCCAAACTCCAATCAGGAGTGGAGAGCGATGAAGCTGTTTTCGCCAGGTTTTTCCAGCGGCTTGTTGTCAAACCACGTCGCCTGCCCGGCGCGAATATGTTAGCCTCAAAGCATGGGCCAGCTTTCCAGTGAAACATTCTTCAGCGCGCTTCCGGTCTTCGTCGAATTCGCCGGCGTTGCCAACAGCGACAACTATCGGGCATTGCCCGCCGACTGGGCGCTGGCAACGGCGGACATCGTTGATTCGACAGGGGCGATCGAGGCCGGCCGCTACAAGGCGGTCAATATGGCCGGCGCCAGCGTCATCTCGGCCATCCTGAACGCGCTCGGCAACAACGACCTTCCCTTCGTCTTCGGCGGCGATGGCGCGCTGGTGGCAGTCCCTCCCTCAGGAGTGGAAAAGGCGCGAGACGCTCTATCCGCCGTCCAAAGCTGGGTCGGCGAGGAGCTGCAGCTGAGCCTGCGCGCCGCCCTCGTTCCCGTTGCCGATGTCATCGCGGCAGGGCTTTCCGTTCGTGTCGCCCGTTTTCAGGTCAACCCCGATATTTCCTACGCGATGTTTGCCGGTGGCGGTTCGAGTTGGGCGGAAGCACGCATGAAGGAAGGCCTGTTTGCCGTACCACCGGCACCGGCGGGTGCACGGCCGGACCTGACCGGCCTTTCCTGCCGATGGAACCCCATTCAATCCCGGCATGGCGAGATCGTCTCCATCATCGCCATTCCCGCGGGATCAGAAAACATAGCCGCATTTCAGGCCCTGGTCGCCGACATCGTCGCGCTCGCCGCGGGCGTGGAGCGCAATGGTCACCCGGTGGCGGTCGAAGGCCCGCAGATCGGCCTGTCGATGGCGGGACTTGCGGCAGAAACCAAAACGGCGCCCAAGGGAAAACGGTTCACGCACTGGCTTTTCATTCTGGCGCAGTATCTGCTGATGGCCGGTCTCTTTCGTTTCGGTCTGACGCTCGGCCGGTTTGATCCAAAACTTTACCGGCAGGACGTTGCCCGCAATACCGATTTCCGCAAGTTCGACGATGGCCTGAAAATGACCATCGACGTCGATCCGCAAAGGTTTCGCCAGATCGAGCGACGGCTTGACGAGGCATCGGCCGCCGGCATCTGCCGCTTCGGCCTGCATCGCCAGGATTCGGCACTGATGACCTGCATCGTGCCGACACCGCTCAGCCGCGATCATATGCACTTCATCGATGGCGCCGCCGGCGGTTATGCCGTGGCGGCCAGCCGGATGAAGAAGCAGATGCCCGCCGCTCCCGCTATCGCAGCTACGCCCTGAGGCCGGCTACGCCTTGATAATGGCGCCGCTTTCGATCCCCCGCCGGGCAAAGGCATTGCGCGTATCGACGATCAACGGCGACCAGCGGGCAATTGCGGCGTAGTCGACCGCATCATGGTCCGTTGCGATCAAAACCGCATCGAACGCCTTCACCGATTGTTCGTCCAGCGGCACCGAAGTCCGCCCCTTCAGCGCCATATATTCGCGCGTCTTCGGAATCTCTGTGACATGCGGATCGTGGTAGGCAGCGCTTCCGCCCCGCTCCTCGATCAGTTCGATCAGCTTCAGCGACGGGCTTTCGCGGATATCCGGCACGTTCTTCTTGTAGGCGAGACCGATCACCAGAATCTTCGACCGGCTGAGCGCCTTGCCAAGGTGGATATCCAGCGCTTCGGCAAGCCGTCCGACCACATGCCGCGGCATGGCCGAATTGATTTCCCCGGCAAGCTCGATGAAGCGGGTCGGCAATTCGTATTCGCGTGACTTCCATGTCAGGTAGAAGGGATCGATCGGAATGCAGTGGCCGCCAAGCCCCGGACCCGGATAGAACGGCATGTAACCGAACGGCTTGGTCTTGGCCGCATCGATGACTTCCCAGATATCGATGCCCATCGCCTCGTAGACGACCTTCAACTCGTTGACGAGGGCGATGTTGACCGCACGAAAAATGTTCTCGGTCAGCTTCACCGCCTCGGCCGTCGCCGGCGAGGACACCGGCACGACCGACTGGACGACGGCGCCATAAAAGGCCTTCATCAGGTCCAATGCCGCATCGCCGTCACCGGCGACGACCTTGGGGATGCTCGACGTGTGGAAATCGCGATTGCCCGGATCCTCACGTTCCGGCGAAAAGCCAAGGAAGAAATCCTGCGTCGATTTCAAGCCGGTCTTTTCAAGGATCGGCCGGACGACCTCATCCGTCGTGCCGGGATAGGTGGTCGATTCCAGCACAATCAGCTGTCCGGGCTTCAACGTCTCGGCGATGCGGTCACAGGTGCGGGTGACGAACGAAAGATCCGGATCGCGATGCTTCGTCAGCGGTGTCGGCACGCAGATGACGATGATATCGCAGGCGCTGAGCTGGCTGAAATCGGTCGTGGCACGAAAACGGCCTTCCGCGGTCTCCTTGGTTAGAACCGCATCCGGAACCGCCTCGATATAGGATCGTCCGGCATCGATGGCGACGATCTTGAGCGGGTCGATATCGAACCCGGTCACGGTAAAACCATTGCGGGCAGCGGTGATCGCAAGGGGCAGGCCAACATAGCCGAGCCCGATGACCCCGGCATGGGCGCTACGGCCGGCGATCTTTGAAAGAAGGGTCTCGCTCACGGAAGAATGGACGGTCAAATGGATGTTCTCGACTGATCGTGACGCGCTGAAGCGCCTTTGCGGATGTGGGTCAGTTGAGGATAAATTGGTTTGAAGTCAAGGACCGCGGCAAAGGCGCATCTCGCCGCACCCGGAACAATTCTCCAGTTTTTGCCGGCGCTGAATCTGGTTTTGCCATTTTCACCACCTATATTGGTCGGGTGTAAACGCCTGATCTATCGAGACGCAGACCGGACAACCGGCGACCGCCGGGATTTTCGTTGAGAAAGCGACACGTCACGCGATGAACATCCATAAGACGAATGTTTCCACCCACCTGCTGGACCGCGTATCGAACTGGCTGCAGCAGGCGGCCCTCAACGGCGAAACGCTCGAGACGGTCGTGACGGGCTTCTGCGAAAGACTGGCTGCCTCCGGCCTGCCGCTCAATCGCGTCCACTTAAGCTTTTCGATGCTGCATCCGCTCTATGACGCGCTGGGTTTCACCTGGCTGCGCGGTGAGGGCGTCACCGTCGAAGGCTATCGTGCCGACCCGACCGACGACAAACCGGACCGGTTTTTGCTCAGCCCCTACTATTATCTCTTGAGCAACAATCTCGATCACCTGCGCCGGCAGATCGATCCGTCCATGCGTTCGGAATTTCCGATCTTCGATGATCTGAAGGAAATGGGCGTCACCGACTATATCGCCTTCGTCCAGTCTTTCGGCGAAACCTCTGGCCAGGGCATGATCGGTTCCTGGTCCACCGACGCCTATGGCGGTTTCAGCGACAATGTCATCGAGGCCCTGCTTCGCATCCAGAACAATCTGGCTGTCGCCGCCAAAATGGCGGTTCTCGGCAAGCTCGCCGACAATATGCTGACCACCTATCTCGGGGAAAATGCCGGCAAGCGCGTCCTGTCCGGCCAGACCCGGCGCGGCGATGGCGAAACGATCCGGGCGGCACTGGTGATGGCGGACATGCGCCAGTCGACCTTGCTTGCGGAAAAGGAGGGGCGTCAGGTCTATATCGATACGCTGAACCAGTTCTTCGACGCCATCGCCACCCCGTTCAGCCGCAATGGCGGCGAGATCCTCAGTTTCGTCGGCGACGGCTTTCTTGCCGTCTATCCCTGCGGCCGCCACCGGGAGCCGTCGCAGGTCGCAGCCCTTGCAGCGATGGCGGCGGTTCGTCAGGCAGTAGCACGGATGGCCGAACTCAATGCCGATCGCCGCCGGCAAGGTCTCGCCGATGTCAATTATGGTATCGGCCTGCATGTCGGCAATGTCATGTTCGGCAATGTCGGCCTCAAGGACCGACTGACATTTTCCGCCTTCGGCGCTGCCGTCAACGAGGTGGAACGGCTCCAGGGGCTGACGAAGAAATACGCCCAGCCGATCGTGGCCAGCCAGGCATTCGCCACCTATAGCGGCGGCGAATGGGTGACGCTTGGCCAGGAAAAACTGCGCGGCGTGCGCCAGAAGGTAACCGTGCTCCTGCCTGGGGACCAAAACCTGAAACTGGACGCGGGCGAGACCGTGCAAAGCCGTTCGCTGGAGACTCGCTCCGAGGCCGAGCAGGTCATGCTGCTCTATCGCAACAGCAAGAAATCGCAGCCACGCGACCTGCTCTGGAACAAGCTGCTGCAGTAAGGATCAAGGCGCCGGGCGCCTATCCGGCACCGATTGCCGTAGCGGAACGCAGAAACAGCGCCATCCCGCTCGAATGATTGCTGTTTTTTCAAATCGCGACGCTTCCGGGCCGCGAATATATCCGCGCGCACTTTACCAGCCGAAGATCATGGACACACCAATTTCCGTGCGATAGTCTCCTTGCATTGAAGCCGGGCTTCCACCCGGAGGTGCGCTCTGCGCGATCGCAGGCGACCCAAGAGACAAGGACATAGGCTGGCATGAAATCAGGCGCGGACCTGCTGCGAATCGAGAATTTGAGTATCTCGTTCGCGATGCTTGGCGGGCAGCTCGATGCTGTCCGCAATGCCAGCCTGCGCGTCCTGCCAGGCAAGGTGACCGCGCTGGTCGGCGAGTCCGGCTCCGGGAAATCCGTGATCAGTCAGGCCGTCATGGGCATCCTGCCGAAGTCCGCCACCTGCACCGGCCGCATCCTGTTTTGCGATCCGGCGACCGGCGAACAGCCGGCCGACCTTCTGGCCATGCCGCGCGACGGCCGGGAAATCCGCAATCTGCGCGGCAACCGTATCGGCAAGATCTTTCAGGAGCCGATGACATCGCTGTCGCCGCTGCACACGATCGGCAACCAGATCAGCGAATCCCTGAAAATCCATACCCCTATGTCCAGCCGCGAGCGGCGCGACCGCACCGAGGAAATGCTCGGGCTCGTCGGTTTCCCCAAGCCGTCGCGCGCCTTCGACATGTATCCGTTCGAATTGTCGGGCGGCATGCGCCAGCGCGCCATGATCGCCATGGCGCTGATCTGCAATCCCTCGCTTCTGATCGCCGACGAGCCGACGACCGCGCTTGACGTGACCATCCAGGCGCAGATCCTGCAATTGCTGCGCGGATTGCAGACCAAGCTGAACATGGCCATGCTGCTGATCACCCACGATCTAGGCGTCGTCGCCAATGTCGCGGACGAGGTTGTCGTCATCTATCACGGCGAGGTCATGGAGACCGGCCCGGTCGAGGCCATTTTCCGCAAGCCGTCGCACCCTTACCTCAAGGGCCTGATGGCCGCCGTTCCGCATTTCGACATGAAGCCCGGCGAACGCTTGAAGGCATTGCGCGAGGTTCCGGTCAATACCAGCAATCTGCTCGGGAAAAAACAGATCGTCGCGGCCGACGAAGCCCTGAAGCCGGAAATCCTGCTTTCGGTGCGCGATGTCAGCAAGACCTTCACCACCCGCAAATCGAGCTGGCTGACCAAGGACGTCGCCGGCGCCGTCAAGGCTGTCGATGGTGTCAGCTTCGACATCATGCGCGGCGAATGTCTGGGACTGGTGGGCGAAAGCGGCTGCGGCAAGACCACGCTCAGCAAGATCCTGATGCGCGCCGTGACACCGGACAGCGGCGCGATCATGCTCAATAGCAGCGACGGCCCGATCGACGTGCTGAAAGCGGAAGGGTCCGGACTGCAGGCGTTGCGCACCAAGGTACAGATGGTGTTTCAGGACCCCGTCTCCTCGCTGTCGCCACGCATGACGGTGCAGAACATTCTGAGCGAACCGCTGGAAATCCACGGACGCGGCAGCGGCAAATCCCGCGTCGAGACGGTCAAGGCGCTATTGAACGCGATCGGCCTCGGCGAACGCCACCTCAATCGCTATCCCCACAGTTTTTCCGGCGGCCAGCGCCAGCGCATCGGCATTGCCCGAGCACTTGCACTCGGGCCTGACCTGTTGATCTGCGACGAGCCCGTCTCTGCGCTCGATGTGTCCGTTCAGGCGCAGATCCTCAACTTGCTGAAGGATCTGCAGAAGGAACTGGGGCTCACCTATCTCTTTATCTCGCACAACCTTGCCGTCGTCGACTACATGGCCGACCGTATCGCGGTGATGTGCGGCGGCCGCATTGTCGAGATCGCCCCGCGCGAGACGCTGATGGCTGCGCCCGTTCACCCCTACACCAAATCGCTGCTCGCCGCCGTGCCCTTCCCCGATCTCGACCGGCCGCTCGATTTTTCCATGCTCAATCCAAGCGGCGCATCCGACAAGCGCAGCTGGGGCAAGCATTTTTCCGATGATGGCGAAGGAAACGTGCTGGGGACGGCAGACCTCGGCAACGGCCATCTTGTTCTGGCGCGAAAAACCGCCGATGTCAGGGAGCTCGTACCATGATCACCCGACGCACCACCCTTGGCCTGCTTGCCTCCGCTTTCGTTCCCGGCGTCGCGCGAGCGACCCCGGAGCCGCCCTTCCTGCGGCCTTATCTGCGCGCCCAGACGCTTCCCGACCTCAGCGAGCGCATCCCGAAGAATCCGCGGCGCATCAACGTTGCCGCCATGGGCCGGCAGCCCGGTAAGTACGGCGGAACCGTCCGCATGCTGATCGGTAGCCAGAAGGATATCCGGATGATGACGATCAACGGCTATGCCCGTCTGGTCGGCTATACCGAGGACCTGCAATTCCAGCCCGACATTCTGGAAAGCTTTGACGTTCAGGAAGGCCGGATTTTCACGTTCAAGATTCGCGACGGCCATCGCTGGTCGAACGGCAGCTATCTGACATCCGAGGATTTCCGCTACACTTGGGAGGATGTGATCCTCAACAAGGATCTGCGCAAGGGCGGCATCCAGCGGGAGCTTCTCGCCGACGGCGAAGGGCCGACATTCGAGGTCATCGACGAACTGACGGTCCGCTACACCTGGAAAATACCAAACCCGGACTTTCTTCCGGGCCTTGCTGCCGCCTCGCCGGTCGTCATCCTGATGCCGTCGGCCTATATGCGGCACTTCCACAAGAAATATCAGGACGACTTCCGCCTGTCGGCACTGATGAAACAGTATCGCGTCAAGAAATGGGCCGATCTGCACATCAAGATGTCGCGCCAGTACCGTCCGGAAAATCCCGACCTGCCGTCGCTGGATCCGTGGATTCCGCGCACAGCCCCGCCGGCCGAACAATTCGTGTTCGAGCGCAACCCGTTCTTCCACCGGATCGACGAAAACGGCCTGCAGCTTCCCTACATCGACCGTTGGCTGCTCAATATCAGCTCGTCGGAAATCATCGCAGCCAAGACCGGCGCGGGCGAGACGGACCTGCAATCCACCGGCGTCGATTTTTCCGACTACGCATTCTTCAAGGATGCGGAAAAGCGCTATCCGGTGAAGGTCAATCTCTGGAAGCGCATCCAGGGGTCGCGCCTCGCCCTTTTGCCGAACCTGAACAGCGCCGACAAGGTCTGGCGCGATCTGTGGTGGGATGTGCGTGTCCGGCGCGCACTGTCATTGGCGATCGACCGGCACGAAATCAACATGGTAAGCTTCTACGGCCTTGCCAACGAAAGCGCCGATACCATCCTGCCCGACAGCCCGCTTTTCAAGCCGGAATATGCATCGGCATGGGCCAGCTACGATCCGGATCAGGCCAATAAGCTGCTTGACGAAGCCGGCCTGACCAAACGCAACAGTGACGGCATCCGGCTCTTGCCGGATGGCCGCGACGCGCAGATCGTTGTCGAGACTTCCGGCGAAAGCACGCTCGAAACCGACGTCCTTGAACTGATCAAGGACCATTGGGCGAAAATCGGCTTTGCGCTTTTTATCAAGACCTCGCAACGGGACGTTTTCAGCAGCCGGACGATGAGTGGCGAGATCATGATGTCCATGTGGTCAGGCATCGAAAATGGGGTGCCCACAGCCGATATGAACCCCGGCGATCTTGCGCCGAGCAGAGACGACCAATTTCAATGGCCGGCATGGGGCATGTACTACCTGTCCATCGGACAGAATGGCAGCGCGCCGGAGCTGCCGGAGGCGATCAAGCTGATCGATCTGCTCAAGGAATGGCGAAAGACCGTCGACAACGAAGACAGAACGCGTATCTGGCACCAAATGCTGGAAATCTATACGCAAAACGTCTTTTCGATCGGGATCGTCAACGCCGCACTCCAGCCGATCCTGCATTCCTCCTATATCCGCAACATTCCCGAGAAAGGCCTCTACGGCTTCGACCCGACCTGCTATCTCGGGGTCTACATGCCAGACACGTTCTGGTACAGCGAAGAGGTTAGCTGAGCATGTTGCGTTACATCTTCTGGCGCATTCTGGCGATGATCCCGACGCTGGTGATCATCTCCGCGCTGGTGTTCACCATTATCGAACTACCACCTGGCGATTATTTCGAGAGCTACATTGCCGAACTTCGCGCCCAGGGCGAAGCTGTGGACACCGCTGAGATCGATGCATTGCGCAAGGAGTACGGCTTCGATCAGCCGCCGGTGATGCGGTATTTCCATTGGGCGGCAGGCCTGGTGCAGGGCGATTACGGCTATTCCTTCGAGTATCAGCTGCCGGTCAACGAGGTGGTCGGCGACCGTCTGTGGCTGACGGTGCTGGTCTCGTTCGTCACCATCCTGTTCACATGGCTGATCGCCTTTCCGATCGGCATCTATTCCGCCACCCATCAATACAGCTGGGGCGATTACGGGCTGACTTTCCTGGGGCTGATCGGTATCGCCATTCCGAACTTCATGTTCGCGCTGATCCTGATGTATTTCGCCAATATCTGGTTCGGCACCTCGATCGGCCATCTGATGGATCAGAAGTATCTGTCCGAACCGATGAGCTGGGAAAAGGCGAAATCGATCCTTGAGCATCTCTGGATACCCGTCCTGATCGTCGGCACGGCGGGCACCGCCGGCATGATCCGCCGCCTGCGTGCCAATCTGCTGGACGAACTGCAGAAACAATACGTCGTGACGGCCCGCGCCAAGGGCCTGCATCCGTTCCGGACACTGATGAAATATCCGCTGCGCATGGCACTCAACTTCTTCATCTCGGATATCGGCTCGATCCTGCCGGCGATCATTTCCGGGGCCGAAATCACCGCAATCGTGCTTTCGCTCGAAACGACCGGACCGATGCTGATAAAAGCGTTGCAAAGTCAGGATATGTATCTGGCCGGCTCGTTCCTGATGTTCCTGGCCTTCCTCACCGTGATCGGCGTGCTGATTTCAGACATCGCGCTCGCGTTCCTCGACCCGCGCATCAGACTGCAAGGCGGTAGCACCAAGTGACGGTATCCCTTCCCCAATCCGGCGAACCGCTTTCGCACTATGTCTCGACAGCACCGTTCGATCCCCATTCCGTCGACGTGATGAGCGAGGAGCAGTCGCGGATCTATCAGGCCTCGCAGCTGCGGCTGATGTGGTGGAAATTCAAGAAGCACCGGCTTGCGCTGTTTTCCTTGTATTTCCTCGCCTTTCTCTACGCGACCATTGCCATCGTCGAGTTCCTGGCGCCGTACAATCTACACACGCGCAACGTCGATTTCATCCATTCGCCGCCGCAGCGCGTCCATCTGTTCCATGACGGCAACTTTGTCGGGCCGTTCGTCTACGGACGCACGATGACACTCGACATGGATACGCTGCGCCGGATCTACACCGAGCAACCGGACAAGGTCGAACCGATCCGTTTCTTCTGCCGGGGCGACGGCTACAAATTCTGGGGCCTGGTACAGACCAATATCCATCTGGCGTGCCCGGCCAAGGACGGACAGCTCTTCCTTTTGGGCAGTGACCGCCTCGGCCGCGACGTGCTGTCACGTATCCTTTACGGAGCCCGGATATCCTTGACCATCGGCCTGCTCGGCATCACCATGAGCTTTGTGCTGGGCATCACCATCGGTGGACTTGCGGGCTATCACGGCGGCGTCTTCGACCTGATCGTCCAGCGCATCATCGAGGTGCTGCAATCGATACCGAGCATCCCGCTATGGATGGCGCTCGCAGCCATCATGCCGGTCACATGGAGCCCGATCCTGATCTATCTCGGCATCACCGCCATTCTCGGCCTGCTCGACTGGACAGGGCTCGCGCGCGCCGTCCGCTCGAAACTTTTGGCCCTGCGAGAAGAGGACTACGTTCTGGCAGCACAGCTGATGGGCGCCGGTTCGAGCCGCATCATCGGCCGCCATCTCGTCCCCGGCTTCATGTCGCATCTGATCGCGACCGCGACGCTGGCGATCCCCGGCATGATCCTCGGCGAGACCGCGCTAAGCTTCCTTGGCCTTGGTCTTCGCCCGCCGATCACCAGCTGGGGCATTCTTCTGACCGAAGCCCGCAGCGTCAGCGTCATTGCTTTTTATCCGTGGCTGTTGTTTCCAACCATTCCGGTCATTCTCGTGATTCTGGCGTTCAATTTCCTGGGCGACGGGCTGCGCGACGCTGCCGATCCGTACAAGTGAAGTGGATACCGATATGCTCAGGATACTCCTTGCGGAGATAGGCAACGCCATGGGAGACAAGAGGCTGCGCTCATGACGCGCCGGATCGAGGATGCGCGCATCCTGATGTACAGCCACGACACGTTCGGCCTCGGTCACCTCAGGCGGTGCCGGACGATTGCGCATTCGCTGGTCGAGGATTATCGCGGCGTCAATATCCTGATCATCTCGGGCGCAACGATCGCCGGTGCGTTCGACTACCGCGCCCGCGTCGACTTCGTGAAGATCCCCAGCGTCATCAAGCTGCGCAACGGCGAGTACACGTCGATGGACAGGCATATCGACCTGCACGAGACGCTGAAGATGCGCCGGTCGATCATCCGCCACACGGCCGAGACCTTCCAGCCGGATGTCTTCATCGTCGACAAGGAGCCGATGGGCCTGCATGGCGAAGTCGAGGAGACGCTCGCTTACCTGAAGAAACAGGGGACAACCCTGGTTCTCGGCCTGCGCGAGGTCATGGACGCGCCGCACCTGCTTGATGCGGAATGGAAGCGCAACGACGTGATGCGCAAGATCGGCCAGTTCTACGACAGCATCTGGGTCTATGGCCCACCCGATTTCTACGATCCCCTCGTCGGCCTCGACGTTCCACCGGTCGTGCGCGGCAAGATGGATTTCGTCGGCTTTCTGCAGCGAAGTGTCTCGCAGGATGTCGAATCCGAGCACAAGCCGAAGGGCGACTATATTCTGATCACCACGGGCGGTGGCGGTGACGGCTCCGACCTGATCCATGATGTGATCGACGCCTACCAGGAAGACCCGACGCTGACGCACAAGGCGCTGATCGTGCTTGGCCCCTACATGCCGGTCAAGCAGCGCCACAAGCTTTTGATAAAATGCGCCAAGATCCCCTATCTCGAGGTGATCGAGTTCGACAACCGGATGGAAGAGCTGATTGCCGGCGCCAAGGGCGTCGTCGCCATGGGCGGCTACAACACCTATTGCGAAATCCTGTCCTTCGACAAGCCGGCCCTGATCGTCCCCAGGGTCATGCCGCGCGAAGAGCAGCTCATCCGAGCCAGCCGCGCCGCAGAACTTGGCCTGATCGATATGCTTTTGCCGGAGGAAGCGGCCGATCCCCTGCGCTTTGCTGCAGCACTCAAGGCACTGCCGGATCGCGCCCCGCCCTCCAAGAGCGCCATGGGCATGACGCTCGAAGGGTTGGCGAACATATCGCAGATCGTTGGAGAATGGCTTGGTCGCCGCGACCACGAGCACCTGACGGTCGTGAAAGGTTGAGCCTAAGTTGACCCAACGCCGCAAGATCGTCGTGGTGCTCAAGGGCTATCCGCGCCTTTCGGAAACCTTCATCGCGCAGGAACTGCTCGGCTTGGAAAAGGCCGGTTTTGAACTCGCGCTTGTTGCACTGCGCCGGCCGACGGACAAGAAGCGCCACCCCGTCCATGACGAGATCAGGGCTCCGGTCCACTACTTGCCGGAATATCTGCATGAGGAGCCGCTGCGGGTGGCACGCGCGCTGATCACGTGCCTGCCAAAACCGGGCTTCTGGCGCGCCTTGCCGGCGTTTTTCTCCGACCTTTGGCGCGACTGGACGCGCAACCGGGTCCGGCGTTTCGGACAGGCGATGGTGCTCTCAGTCGAATGGCCGGCCGGCGGAAAATGGCTGCACGCGCATTTCATTCACACGCCAGCCTCCGTCGCCCGCTATGCCAGCATGATCAGCGGGACACCCTGGACCTGCTCGGCCCATGCGAAGGACATCTGGACGTCGCCCGACTGGGAGCTTGCCGGCAAGCTCGCCGACACCCGCTGGACCGTGACCTGCACGCAGACCGGATTTGAACAGCTGCGCCATCTTTCCGGCGGCAGGCCGCATGTGCACCTGAGCTATCACGGCCTGGATCTTGGCCGCTTCGGTCCGTTTGACGGCATTCGTCCGGCCTATGACGGGTCCGATCCCGCAAACCCGGTGACGATCGTCAGCGTTGGCCGTGCGGTCGAGAAGAAGGGTTTCGACATCCTGCTGCGGGCGCTGAGCCTGCTGCCCGCCGGGCTCAACTGGCGGTTCGTCCATATCGGCGGCGGTGAACTGCTGGAAAAGCTGCAGGCGCTGGCATCCGAACTCGGCATTGCCCAGAAGATTACCTGGTACGGGTCCCTGTCGCAGACCGAAGTGCTGCAGCATTATCGCGACGCCGATATATTCGCCCTTGCCTGCCGCATCACCGCCGATGGCGACCGTGATGGATTGCCAAACGTCCTTGTCGAGGCGTCGAGCCAGGCGCTGGCCTGCATATCGACGAATATTTCCGGGGTGCCCGAATTGCTCGTTGATGGAGAAAACGGCTTTGTCGTCCCGCCGGAAGACCCGCAGGCGCTGGCCGAGGCGCTGGCAAAAGCCATCCGCGATCCGGCGCTACGCAAGCGGCTCGGAGAAGCAGCAGAACGCAAGGTGCGCAGCCAGTTCGATCATCAAACCAGCATCCGCCAGCTGAAAGACCTGTTCGAGACCGAATGGCGGATTGCACCATGACCGACGGCCAGAACCGCCCCCCCCGCGCTTTTTTCTACGTCCAGCACCTGCTCGGCATCGGCCACCTTGCCCGCGCCAGCCGCATCGCCCGCGCGCTGGCCGAGGATGGTTTCGACGTGACAGTGGTGACCGGTGGAACACCGGTGACCGGTTTTCCCGGCCCGCTCGTCCATCATGTCGCCTTGCCGCCGATCACCGCCGGCGATGCCGGTTTTTCGGGGCTGGCTGACATCGACGGCAAGCCGGTCGATGATGCCTTCAAGGAAAACCGCAAGGAGCGGTTGCTGGCAGCTTTCCGCCAAAGCCAGCCTGATATCGTCATCATCGAGGCCTTTCCCTTCGGCCGCAGGCAGGTCCGCTTCGAACTCTTGCCGCTGCTCGATACCATTGCCGCGATGGACAGGAAGCCGCTGGTGGTCACGTCGCTGCGCGATATCCTGCAGGAACGCTCCAAGCCCGGCCGCGACGAGGAAACGGTCGCACTGGTGAAGCAATATTTCGACCGGGTTCTGGTCCATGGCGATCCGGCCTTTGCCAGGCTGGAAGATACCTTTCCGCTGGCCGCCGAGATCACCGGCAAGGTGATCTATACCGGGCTGGTGGCAGCCCCGGCCCCCGCGCAACCAACCGAGTGTTTCGACGTCATCGTCTCGGCCGGCGGTGGTGCGGTCGGCAATGCCCTGATCCGTGCAGCACTTGAGGCCGCAAAGTCGATCGGCAAGCCTTTGTCCTGGGCACTGATCACCGGTCCCAACCTGCCGCAGCCGGATTTCGACGCAATCCTAGCCGATGCTCCCGCCCAGGTCAGCGTCTACCGCTTCCGCCCCGATTTCGCCAGCCTGCTGGCCGGCGCCAGGCTGTCCGTGTCACAGGCGGGCTACAACACCGTTTGCGACATTCTGCGCGCCGGATGCCATGCCCTGCTTATCCCCTTCACCGCCGGCGGTGAAACCGAGCAGACCGTCCGGGCCGAGCGTCTCGAAAAGCTTGGGCTGGCACATGTCCTGACTGAAGACGACCTGTCGGCTGACAGTATGACACGGGCAATCGATAAAGCGCTCGCGGCAACAGACCGGCCGCCCCACAGCCTCGATCTTGACGGCGCACATCGCACCGCCGAAATTCTGCGCGGGCTGATCTGATCGTCGATCAGACCGTGCCGATCACCATGAAGCGGGTATATTTCTTCATCTTCAGCGACCCGGCAAAGGCCACCTGGCTGAGCGACGTCTGCTCCCGGAACGCCTCCAGCGACGGCACGCAGTTGATGTGGGTCGGCTCGCTGAAATAGTCGTTCGACTGCAGGAGAACCTTCGTGCCGCGCGGCAGCAGCGAAAGCCATGCCGGAAGATCGGCAATGTGTTCGCAACTGGTGTTGATGACGAGATCCGCACCGCGGGTACCGTAATCGAGCGCGTACATATCCTGCGTCACCGTGCGAAAATGCGCACCGGCCCTGGCATTCAGCGTTTCGGCGATTTCACCGACCTCCGGGTCGATATCGATGCTCTCGAATAGCTCGATGTCGAAGCGGCCGTCATCGAAAAACATTGCCGGAAGCACGCCATACCAGCCGCCGAGCAGGACGATGTGTTTAAATTTTCCGCCAAGGCTTTCAAAAAGCTTTTCGCGCGCCCATATCTTGCTTCCAACCTGCTTGTGGTTGAAGGCCGTGCCGAGGTCCGCGTCCGGATATTTGGCGATAACTTTTGCAAGGCCTTCTATCAGAGAGCTTCCCGTATAGGCGGAAAGACCGCGGATAATATCGAAGGCATTCTCGTGCCAATCTGTTGTGTTTGCTTCGTTTGGTCGGGTGGTTTTCATCATGCGCGTGTTGTAGTCTGGACTTTTCTGGAGTGCAAGGAATGCAAGTCAACCTGAAGGATGCCGTCTCCGATCTACCGCCGTTGGAGGCGGGAAAGGATATACCGCATCTGGCAGGACTGGGCGCAACGATGCGGCAGGTCTTCGCCGCCCACTTCATGCGCGACTGCCCGCATATCCTGGAAATCGGCGGCCATATCCGGCCGGTCACCCCTTATCTCACCCATCATCCGCTGTCGGTCACCTCCGTCGATCCGAAAACCGAGGCTTACGAGGCAAACGAACTGAACGGAAAACAATGCCATGTGCGGCATATTGCGGCGAAGTTCCAGCAGATCGACTATCACTACCAACCGGGAAGCTACGGCCTCGTCCTGCTCGGCTATTCGCTGAAACCGTTCGGCCGCAAGGATCCGCTGGGCGACCTCCTGTTCTCGCTGATCGAAAACGCCAAAACGGTCGTGATCGAATATGCGCCCGAACTCGAACGCGCCGCCTCCCAGGTGCCGCATATCGTCAGCCGTCCGGCCGTCAGAATCCGGGGACAGTTCGATCTTCATCTGCACGACCCGGAGATCGCCGGCACGCCTTACGCTGCCCGGCGCTTCTACGTCCTCGACACCCGCTACACGGCCAGTTGAATCCACCCATGGAAAAAAACATCGCCCGCTACATCTGGACCCACACCAAAGGCCAGCAGCTCTGGATCCTTCTGGTCGTCGCCGTCTCGATGATCCCCTACTTCCTGTCGTTCGACCTGCCCAAGCAGATCGTCAACGGGCCGATTCAAGGCGAGGGCTTCGACCAGCCGGGCGCCACCCAGCTGTTCATGAACATCAGCTTCGACCTGCCCTGGCTCGGAACCGTGACGCTCTTCGACGGTGTCGAACTGACCCGCATGCAGACCCTGTTTGCGCTGAGCATGGTCTTCCTGCTGCTGGTCATCATCAACGGTCTCTTCAAGTTCTACATCAATACCTACAAGGGCCGGCTCGGCGAACGCCTGCTCCGGCGCATCCGCTTCGAGCTCGTCGACCGGATCCTGCGTTTTCCGCCAAGCCAGTTCAAGCGCATGAAGGGTGCGGAAGTCTCCAGCATGGTCAAGGACGAGGTCGAGCCGCTCGGCGGCTTTACCGGCGATGCCTTCGTCCAGCCTGCGCTGCTCGGCGGGCAGGCATTGACGGCCCTGTTCTTCATCTTCATGCAGAATACCTGGCTCGGCGTGATCGCGGCCGTGATGGTCGGCGTCCAGGCCGTGATCATTCCCCGTATGCGCCGGCGCCTGCTGGTGCTCGGCCGCGAACGCCAGATCACCGCCCGCGAACTTGCCGGCCGCGTCAGCGAGATCGTCGACGGCATCGGCACCATCCATGCCTATGATACGTCGAATTATGAGCGCGCCGACATCGCCTCGCGCCTCGGCCGCATCTTCAAAATCCGCTACGACCTTTATCAGTGGAAATTTCTGGTCAAGTTCATCAACAACTTCCTCGCCCAGCTTACCCCCTTCCTGTTTTATTGCATCGGCGGCTATCTGGCGCTGCAGGGCCGTCTCGACATCGGTCAGCTGATCGCCGTGATCAGCGCCTACAAGGACCTGCCCGGCCCCTTGAAGGACCTGATCGACTGGGATCAGACCCGCCAGGACGTCCAGGTGAAATATGTCCAGGTGGTCGAGCAGTTCAGTGTCGACAGAACGATCGATCCCTCCATCCAGGCCGTTGCCATCAAGGACGCCGGTTCGATCAAACATCCGCTGGCAGCGGTCAACCTGTCGCTGGCAGACGATAGCGGCGCCAAGCTTCTCGAGCGCGTGTCGGTACAGATCCGCCCCGGCGAGACCGTTGCCATCGTCGGGGGTGCCGCCGGCGGCGGCGAAATGCTGGCGGAAGCCTTTGCGCGCCTCACATGGCCGGAGAGCGGCAAGGTAACGGCCGGCGGCGACGATCTTCTGGAACTGCCCGAATCCGTGACCGGTCGCGCCATCTCCTATGTTTCGTCCGATGCCTACTTCTTCTACGGCACCTTGCGCGACAACCTGCTTTACGGCCTCAAGCATGCGCCGCTGCAGGACGCCGTCTACGAGGGCAGCGGTGCCGCGCATCGCAAATGGCAGATCAACGAGGCACGATTGGCTGGCAATCCGGATTACGACGTCAACAGCGACTGGATCGACTATACCGCCGCCAACGCGACGAACCGCGACGATCTTTTCGCGCCGGTTCTCTCGGTGCTCGATACGGTTCAACTGTCGAAAGATATTCTCGATCTTGCCCTGCGCAGCATCGTGTCTCCGAACGAGCATCCGGGTCTTGCCGAGGGTATCGTCGAGATGCGCCATGCGCTTCGCGACGAGCTGGAAGAGGCAGGCCTCAGCAGCCTCGTCGTCTCCTTCGAGCCCGGCGCCTACAATACCGAGGCGACGGTCGGCGAAAACCTCTTGTTCGGCACCGCGACCGGCCCGGCGCTCATCGGCAAGGCGATCGGCAAGAACGCCTATTTCCGTTCCGTCATCGGCCGCTCCGGCCTCGATCGCATCATGTTCGACATGGGCTACAGCATTGCCGAGAACGCGGTCGAACTGTTCTCCGACCTGCCGCCGGATCATCCGTTCTTCCAGCAGCTGACCTTCATGACCGCGGATGACATTCCCGAATACCAGCTGCTGTTGCAGAAGCTGAAGGGCAAGGGTTTTGACGCGGCGTCCGAGGATGACCGCGGACAGATCATTCGCCTGAGCTTCCGCTACATCGAACCGCGGCATCGTTTCGGTCTTCTGACCGACGAACTGATGGCGAAGATCGTCGATGTCCGCCGTCAATTCCATGAAGGGCTGCCGGAAGAAATGCGCGGCGATATCGAGCGCTACGATCCGGAGCACTATCAGGCGTCGGCAAGCCTGATGGACAATATCCTGTTCGGCCGCATCAGCCACAAGCATACCGACGGATCCAAGCGTATCCGTTCGATCGTCAGCTCGCTTCTGAACTCACTCGGCCTTCTGGAGCGCGTGATCGATATTGGCCTGGATTTCAATCTCGGCGCCGGCGGCAAACGGCTGACGGCGGTGCAGCGGCAGAAGCTCAATCTGGCACGTGCCCTGGTCCGCCGGTCCGATTATTATATCTTTAACCGGCCGCTGCCCGGCCTCGACCACCGCCTCCAGGACGAAATCGTCCGCGATGTCTTGAAGCTCGTACGCCGTGACGGGCGCGATCCGGCCATCGTCTGGGTGCTCTCGAATACCGCACTTTCCAGCCTGTTCGACCGCGTCCTCGTCTTCGACAGGGGCTTGCTTGTGGAAGAAGGCACACCTGCGGCGCTGGCCGAGAATAACGGTATCTTTAAGGAGCTTGTGTCATCATAATGTCAATGGTGAAGTCCATGCGTGCGACGGGGACGCAGGCAGGGCAACCTTCCCGGCGGCAGGGCTGGTGACCAGCACCGGGCGATGATCCGGGAAAGAGAAAATGGGGAATGGGCACGACTATGCTTCTGAAGGATGAAGTTCAAATGCTGCGGCGCGTGCCGCTGTTTTCGAATGTAGAGCCGGGCAAGCTGAAGCTTCTCGCGTTCACGTCCGACCGTGTCAGTTATGATCCGGGTGAGGCCATCTTCCATCAGGGCGATACCGGCGACGCGGCCTATGTCGTTTTGGCCGGCAAAGCGGACATCCTGGTCGATTCCTCGACCGGCCCGATCAAGATCGCCGAGGTCGAAACCAATTCCATCGTCGGCGAGATCGCCATCCTCTGCGACGTTTCGCGAACCGCGACCGTACAGACGACGACACCGCTGGAGGCCCTGCGCATCCGCAAGGAGCACTTCCTCAAGCTGCTCACCGATTTCCCGGAAATCACCATCGAGATCATGCGGGTGCTGGCCGATCGCCTGAGCCATACGACAAGCGAATTGTCGGAAGCCCGCAGCCGCGCGCGCAAGACGGATTGACGGCAGACGCATCGACAACGCCTCCTCTGCGGGCGCTGTTTCCTCGTGCTACCCCGGCACATTTCGGGTGATCGCCCCGTTCGTGCGGTCTATGCTGAAATTGCGTGAAGGCAGGCCGCCGGCGTATTTCCTAAACATCCGGAAGATCAGCGCGAACCGCGCCTGCGCCGAGCCGGCATCGCTCCAACCGCCATTCGCAAACAGCTGCCCGACCGCCCGGTACAGCGCCAGCCGCTCCGGCGCGATCCAGTCGAACGCCAGTTCGCTGCCCATCCGTAGCCGGTACCAGTCGGCCAGAAACGCCATCGCGGAAATGCCCGTAAGCCCTGCACTGTCAAGCCCCGCTTCCGTCAGGAGCTGCCGCACGCCGGGATCGTTGCGGGCCGCAGCGATTGCAGCGACAGCATCTCCCGCTGCAACCGGTTCATCGATCAGCGCCAGTGCCGCGAGGTCCGCAACATCGAGACTGCGGATCATTGCCGCAATCTCCTTCGGCCATTCACGCTTGAGATAGCGCCGCCCGACCAGATGACCGATATGCGTAAACAGAAAGCCACCATAGTCGGTGACATCGAGCATACCGCCGGCATCGAGCCGCGACGGCACGATCTCGCGGTCATAGGCCAGCCGCAAATCGTCGTTGAGCGGCATCGCATCGATCCCGACCGTCTCGATATCAATGTGCTGCTCGCCGATAGTGAGAACCTTGTAGGCTCCCGGGAAGGCAACGAGAGACGGCATGGCCACGTTGATCAGGAAGCGCCCGTCATCGTCGTGGCGCGCCGTATCGTTGACATGCAGATGCCCGCTGAAGTGAATGTCGATGCCCGCCGCGATCAGCGCCTTGGCAACACCGGCCTGTGGAATGCGCTCCACCATGCCCGTCCGGCCAAGCAGCGCCACCTCGTCATCGAGCGTGCCATCGAGCGGATCGAGAACAGGATAATGTGAAAACGCCAGCAGGCATTTGCCCTCAAGGCGCGCACGCCGGGCAACATCCGCCATCCAGTCGAGAACGAACCGCTTGTGAACGAGCATCGCGTTCCAGCCGGCGCTGGTGCTGTCGGCAAGATCGCCCTCGTCGCCCGGCGCCACGCCATCGGCGGGAACGAAAACATTGGCGTCGATCATCAGCAGCCAGACGCCGGGGAAAGGCTCGACGAGATAGGAGGCGTCCATCAGCCTGCGTGTGGTTTTTCCATCCGGCGAATGGACCTCATAAAGCCGCGCTGCCGGATCGCCATCCGCACCGAACGGCGTTTCCCAGTGAAGATCGCCTGGCCTTGGATAAAAGCCGAAATCCGCCATGGCTTCGAGCCCATCCGGATAGCCCTGGCAATACATGCGCTTGCTGGCGATGACCGCATGCGCGCCGCGGTCGCGCAGATGCGGGTCGCTGCTGAGGATGCTGTAGCCGCCGTCCTCGTTGAGGAAGCGCTTGGCGCGGTGACGTCCATCCGCCCCGAAAATATCGTGATTGCCGGTGGTGGCATAAAACCGCATGCCGAACCGCGCCGCATAGCTGTCGAGCACCCGTTTCACACCCCTGACGGTCTCCACCTGTCCGTCGTCGGAATAATCGCCCAGCAGCACCACATGGCGGATGCCGCGTTCAGCGATATCGTCAAGCGCGTGATGGAATGCGAAATAGCTTTCGTTGAACACCCGCGTCGAGCGGGCCGTATCGGCCAGCAGCCTGAACGTCAGCCGCCGTTCGTCTTGAACGATGCCGGCAAAGCCATAATCGGCATACAGATCGTGAAAATGCGCGTCGGCGATAACGGCGATACGCGGGTGCTTCAGGGACGGCATTCTGTCGGTATTTTCCGTCTACACGTTCAAACCGGATTCGTTTCTTTTCGTCTCTCGCATATGTGGAAAGAAAAAGCGAATTGAAGTCTCGCTTAACCCATGCAGTTTAGCTAACATGATGGAAATGCGGCTTGGTTAACTAGGCACGACCAAAAGACGACCTTAAGGGTTAAGTGGGACAGTTGCAGACGGAAAGGCAAGATAGCTTTTCGGGACTGAGGCGAGAGAGTGAACGAAAACGTGTTTCGGGTGCGGTTATGGGGTGTGCGTGGCAGCCTCCCGGTCTCGGGGGCCGAGTTCCAGAATTATGGCGGCAACACCATCTGCATCGAAATGCAATGCGGACCCCATAGGCTATTGTTCGATGCCGGCTCCGGCTTGATGCCGGCCGGCCAGGCGCTGAAATCCGAAGGCGCTTCCGATTTCAACCTGTTCTTCACCCACTGCCATTACGATCATATCGTCGGCCTGCCCTATCTGCCGGCACTGTTCGATCCGCACGCATCGGTGACCTTGTGGTCCGGGCATCTGGCCGGGCGCATGTCCACCCGCCAGATGATCGGCGAGTTCATGCGTCCACCGTGGTTTCCCGTCGAACCGGACATCTGCCGCGCTTCGATCAACTGCCGCGACTTCCGCTCCGGCGACGTGCTCGTCCCCTATCCGGGCGTGGCGATCAGGACCGGCAGCCTCGATCATCCCGGCGGCGCGATCGGTTACCGGGTCGAATGGGGCGGCCGCGCCGTGGCGCTGATTACCGACACCGAGCATAAACCGGGCACGCTCGATCCCGCCGTTCTCGACCTGATCGATGGCGCCGATCTCTTCCTCTACGATTGCATGTATACCGACGAGGAGATGCAGCGCCATGTCGGCTATGGCCATTCCACCTGGCAGCAGGCCATACGGCTTGCCAAGACGGCAAAGGCCAAGCAGGTCGCCTTCATCCATCATTCGCCGCTGCGTACCGACAGCGAACTCGATGCCATCCAGCGGCTTGCCGAGCGGGATTTCGGCGGCGCCTTCACCGCCCGCGACGGTCAGGTGATCGACCTCTGAGAAAACTGGAGTTCACTGCCCCCGCAGGATATCCGCAACCGGGGTCCAGCGGCAGGCTGGATGACGCGCCGTCACCTCAAACAAGGCGCTCATGAAGTCCCAGACGGCTTCGTCATGGACCAGATGATGCGTTAAAAGCCCCATCGTTCCGCCATTGTCGAACATGTGCCTCAAGCGCGCGGCGATCTCGACGGCCAGCGCCTGCGGATCACGCCCGCCCCGCGTTCCGTGCCAGTCCATGACATCAACATGCGTATTGATCAGCGGCAGGGCAGCCGGCTTTTCCGGCCCGTAGACCGACAATGCCTGATAGCCCAATACGGCCAGATGCGGCACAAGCCCGGCATCGATCCGGTTCCAGGGCGGCACGAGCATCGGCACGAACCGTTCTCCGTGCAGTCCGGCGAGGCGATCAAACCCCTGTTTCAATTCGGCAAGAACGTCCGCCGCCGCGCGGTGCCCCCCAAGCTCCTGCTTCTTTTCATCAGGGCCTGCATGGTTGCGGTGCGACCATCCGTGGACGGTGACGGAACACGATGGTTCCTGCCGCAACCTTTCGGCAAGTGCCTCGCCGGTGTAGGCAGGAATAACCGCCAGTGTCAGCGGCACGGAAAATGTCGCCGATATGTCCAGCAACCGGTCGAGCAGCGCGGTCGGCTCGACGGCGTCGTCATCGCGCAACCAGAACTGCGCGGCCTTGCCTGCCTGTTGCCAGCGATCCAGTTCGCCTGCAATCACGCTTTCGAAATCATCCATCATGTCGTGCCCGCTTGAGATATTCGTCGAGAATGGTGCCGAGCCGCGCCGACGCCTGGCCGAGCGAACGGTGCTCGCACGCAAACGGTCTTGCCGCGCGGGCAAGCGCCATACGGTTTCCATCGTCCGTCAACAGCCGTT
The DNA here is from genome assembly GCF_025847205.1 of Pararhizobium sp. YC-54. Classification (GTDB taxonomy): domain Bacteria; phylum Pseudomonadota; class Alphaproteobacteria; order Rhizobiales; family Rhizobiaceae; genus Pararhizobium. Next base: position 166,535 of record NZ_JAOYTH010000013.1, read on the forward strand.
CGATGGCCTGCGCATAGGCATCAATGTCGCCCGGCGGTGTCAAAAGGCCCGTGCGCCCGTGCACCACCACCTCCGGCACGCCGGCGATCTCCTGCGCGACGACAGGCAAACCGGCCGCCTGTGCCTCAAGGTAAGCCAGGCCATAGGCCTCGCCGCAGCCGGGCCAGACATAGAGCGCCGAGCGCGACAAAAGATCGGCGATCACGGCAGCCGGCTGTTCGCCGTGCCAGAGTATCCGGTCCTTGTCGAAGCCTGAAAACAGCGACCGCACCTCGGCGGCACGCGGACCGTCGCCAACGACAGACAATTGCCACGGCAGATGGGTCAGCCGCGACAGGGCATCGGCCAGCATGACGTAGCTGTCCATCTTGTCGCCCGACCGCATCATCGCCACGGTGATCAACCGGCCGGGTTCCGGCATCGGTTGCCTGTCGCGAAACAATGCCGGGTCGATGAAAGGCGGCAATACAGCAAGCCGCGCGCCGGGCGCCGCGGCTGCAAGCCCGTCAAGATCGCGCTGTGTGAAGCAGATATTCACAGATGCCTGCCGCACCGTTTCCAGCACATCCTGCTGCATCTTTGCCCATAGCCCGGTATTGCGCCGCGCGGAATAGGAGGCCTCCGCCGTCACGTAACCCAGGTTGAATTCACGGGCGAGCGATGGCCCGATCAGGTCGGGCGCCTTGTAATAGGGGTGGTAGCAAAACCAGACATCCGGCGCACCACCTTCTCGCCCACCGCGCTCTCGCCACAGCGCCGAAAGCCGCGCCCGCTCAGCGTCCGCTGCAGACCGTACCTCCATCGCATCAACCGAAGCATCCGGCAGGAAGGCCCGCAACTCCGAGGCGATCTCCACCTGATGCCCCGCCCTGGCCAAGGCCGCCATCAGCAGACGCGCCATCAGGCGGTCGCCGGAGGGAACGGGGTGGTTGGGGGATTTGAGCGGACTATAGAAAGCGATCTTCATCGGATGCGGTTCTAGAACATAGCACCGCCGTTGGGAACCTGTGCCGCCGCATCGATTTGCAACCGACCCGAAGCCTTGCGCTGTTTGTCGCCAAACTCGCTCCTTCCCACCCGCAAGCGCGGAATGGTTTCTCACGATGCAATGCAAAATAAAAACGTTTTTATTATCGTTGAAATCGTTTTTATTGTCTGCTACGAGTCCCTCATCGGAACTGGAGCTGGGAGGCAAGCATGGCAGAGATTGAAGCCTCGGCGCGCCGTACACCGCCGACCATCAAGACGCTGGCCGATCTCACCGGCTATTCCATCGCCACCATCTCCAAGGCGCTCAGGGATTCCCCGGTCGTGGCTCAGGCCACCAAGGACGCGATCTTCAAGGCGGCACAGGAAATCGGCTATCAGGCCAATGCCCGCGGCATGGCGCTTAGAACCGGCAAGACCTACCAGGCTGCCGTCTTGATGCCGGTCACGGCAGTGCGGGACTACGAATGGGACGGTGTCGAGTACACCCAGATTCTCAGCGGCATCAGCCAGGCGCTTGATGGTTCCGACTACCGGATATCCGTGCATGTCATTCGCGATACTGAGGATGGCTGCGAAATGGCGCGCCGGATCATCGATCAGGGCCTTGCCGACGGCATCATCTTTTCGGGCATCCTGGCAGACGATCCGCGCATTGACCTCCTGGTCGAAAGCGGCTTTCCCTTCGTCTCGCTCGGCCGCTGCCGCAAGCCGCTGGTCTATGCGCATGTGGATATCGACAACGAATGGGCGGCTTTTGCCGCAGCTCAGCGGCTGATTGCCGGCGGTCATCGCCGCATCGCGCTGATCAATCCGCAACGCCCCCTCTCCTACGCCATGGACAGGATCGACGGTTTTACCCGTGCGTTCGGTGAAGCGGGGCTTGAGACGCCCACCGATCTCATCGCCGAGGGTGATCTGTCCACCCGCTTCGGCCGCGAAAGCGCCATCGATCTCTTGCAGCAGCCAGAGCCGCCGACGGCCTTTATCTGCATCAACGAATCCACGACGCTCGGCGTCCTTTCGGGGCTTGGCAGCCTCGGGCGGCACGTGGGCACCGACATCGATGTCATTGCCTATGACGACATCAACGTCAGTGCCTATTTCACCCCGCCGATCACCACTTTCTACCAACCCATCGAAGTCCTGGGGAGGACGCTCGGACAATTCCTGTTGCAGCGCATGGCGGGCGAAGATCCGCAGATGCTGAGGCAGGTTTTCAGGCCAACATTGATCGAAAGGCAGCCCGACAATCTCGGGGCGCGCCCGGCCTGACATCCATTCACAAACGGAGGAATGAACGTGAAGACATTGCTGATTGCCCTTGCCATGACTGCTCTTGCAGCCGGCGTCTCCCATGCGGCCGATCTCGGCGGCAAGCTGGTGAAGGTCGGCTCCGACACCACCTCGCCGCCGATGGAAAGCGTCGATCCGGCCAGCGGCCAGATCGTCGGTTTCGATGTCGATGTGGTCAACGCCATCTGCGCCAAGATCAACTGCCAGGCGGAATTCGTCACCACCGGCTGGGACGGCATCTTCGCAGCGCTCGATCAGGGCAGCTTCGACCTCGTTGCCTCCGGCGTCTCGATCACCGACGAGCGCAAGAAGGCGATGGACTTTTCCGACCCCTACATCGTCAACAGCCAGGCCGTGCTGATGCGCGTCGCCGACCAGGGCATTTCACTCGACGATTTCAAGTCGCAAGGCAAGAAGCTCTCGGCTCAGGCCAACACGACGGACGCGCAGGTTGCCGAGGGCATCGTCGGCAAGGAAAACGTTATCGCCTATGACAGCTTCTCAGCCTCTGTCATCGCGCTGAAGAACAAGGATGTCGATGGTGTCGTCATCAACGGCGCCAATGCCGCGGCCTATGAGCGCGAGTTCGCCGGCGAACTGGTCGTCGCCATCAAGGACCTGCAGTCCGATCCGCTCGGCCTGGTCTTCCGCAAGGACGACGCCAACATCGCCGCCTTCAATGAAGGCCTGAAGGCGATCAAGGACGACGGCACGCTCGACCAGCTGATCGGCAAGTACTGGGGCCTCAAATAAGCCTTTGACGTTGCAATATCCCGGAGCGCACCCATGCGCTCCGGGATATCGCTTTCGAATGTTCCCGAACCTGCGGAGGAATGAATGTCATTCCTGAAACGCGTGCGGCCCAGCAATCTCATCATTCTGACCGCGCTGCCCTTCATCATCTACCTGTTCACGTCCTCGGCAGACTACCAGCGCTCGCTTCGCGCCATCCTCGGCGTCGAAAACGGCTCGTCCGCCTTCGTGCCCGGCTTTCTGGCGCTGGCGATCGCCTTTTCGTCCGGCATCGCCGTGCTGGTCTTTTCGCGCGCCAAGGCAAACCGGCCTCAGCTGGCCCTTGCCGCCGCCGCCCTCAATCTGGCGGCAGCCGTGACCATTGTTGCCAGCGGCGCTGTCCATCCCTTCGCCGCATCGATCGTCGCCAATGCCGTCGATCCCTTCACCTCGGCCCTTGTTGCCAAAGGCGTGACGCCCCGGCAGTTGACGGAGGCTGCCGATCTCATGGTGCGCGGTGTCGAGGCCGTGCTCTATCCCGCCTATCTCGGGCTGACGTTGCTCGGCCTTGGCATTTTCCTTGCCACGCTGCGTGCCGCTGCGGACAACCGCCTGCGCCGCGCCGGCCGCTGGGTTCTCGGCCTCACCAATGGTGCGGGCGCACTCTTCGTCTTCTTCTTTGCCCATATCGCCTTTGCCGCAGGCGTTGCCACCACCATCCGCGCAGCCCTTGCCGCCTATGTGCTTGCCGCCATCATGGGACTGATCTGGGTCGGCCTGCTGCAGTTGCATTATGCAAAGCGGACCGGCCTGTACTTCGCGGCAGCAACACTTCTGCTGGCCATTGCCTCGGGCTGGTTCCTGCTGCAACCGCGCGACAATTATGTGCTGACAGGCACGCTCAGCGGCAAGGTCGCAATCATCAGCAATACGCCATCGTCGCTGATCGGCGCTGTCCGCTACGGCCAGTATCCGGGCGGACCGAGCACCGAAACGCCGGTCAGAACCTTCCTTGGCCCGGCTGAAGCAATCGCCGCCCTTGAGAAGAAAGAGGATGTCAGCGCCGCCCTGATGCCCGCGGCATCGGTTCCGGCCGGCTGGCCAGTTCTCTGGCAGGTGGAAACGCTGAACGATCATGACCGCTCAGCGGGCATCACCATGGCCGTGCTGGCGATCATCCTGGGACTGCTTACCTTCGGCGGTTATCTGCATCGCCGGCACCCGCTGGCGATCGGTTCGGAATTCATCGTCGATACCATCCGCGGCATCCCGATGCTGGTGATCGTGCTCTATGTCGGCCTGCCGCTCAGCGGCGCGCTGAAGGATGCAACCCAGGGCGTCGTCGATCCGCCAAACCTGGTGCGCGGCATCTTTGCCATGGCGGTCGCCTATTCTGCCTATCTCGCCGAAATCTTCCGCTCGGGGATCAACGCCATTCCGGCAGGCCAGGTTGAAGCCGCCTACAGCATCGGCCTCAACCGCTGGCAGACGGCCCGTCTCGTCGTCCTGCCGCAGGCGTTCCGGATCATCATCCCGCCGCTCGGCAACGAACTGATCGCCATTCTCAAGGACACCTCGCTTCTGTCCATCCTGTCGATCCGCGACATCACCCAGCGCATGCGCGAGTTCCAGTCGGCAAGCTTCCTGCCGTTCGCTCCCTATAACTCCGCTGCCATCTTCTACATCTTCCTGACGCTTGCCGCAGCGAGCCTCGTCAACACCATCGAGAGAAAATATGACGTCAAACATCGCTAACGACCGCAAGATCCTTGAAGCACGCGCTTCAGGCCTCGTCCTGCCGCAGGGCTTCGTCTTCGGTGCCGCCACCTCCGCCTACCAGATCGAAGGCGCGCCTTCAGCCGACGGCAAGGGCGAAAGCATCTGGGACCGGTTCTGCAAGGTGCCAGGCGTCATCACCGACGCCACCAGCGGCGACATCGCCTGCGATCACTATCATCGTTGGGGCGAGGACATCGCTGTCCTGAAAGCCATCGGGCTCGGTGCCTACCGGTTTTCGTTTGCCTGGGCGCGTCTCATTCCGGAAGGCACCGGCACCGTCAACCAGAAGGGCATCGCCTTCTACGACCGCCTGATCGACGATCTGCTTGCGGCCGGCATCGAACCCTATGCGACGCTCTACCACTGGGACCTGCCGCAGGCGCTGCAAGATCGCGGCGGCTGGTACAATCGCCAGACGGCACAGCATTTCGCCGATTATGCCGCCGTAGCAGCGCGCGCCTTTGGCGACCGGGTCAAGAAATGGACGACGCTCAACGAACCCTGGACATTCTGCTGGTCGGGACATGCGAGTGGCGAAGACGCGCCCGGTCTGCATGACGGCACCAAGGGCGGCGTCACCGCCAGCCATCATGCCCTCCTGGCCCATGGTCTCGCCGTTCCCATCATCCGCTCGCAAGTGCCGGATGCCGCCGTCGGCATCGTCTTCGATCTCAATGTGACCGAGCCCGCAACGGACGACCCGCGCGACGTCGCGGCCGCCAGGCGTTTCGACGGCGCCCAGAACCGCTGGTTCCTCGATGCCGTCTTCAAGGGCAGCTATCCGCAGGACATGCTCGACCTCTACGGCGACCTCTTGCCGCCGATCCACGCCGAAGACAACGCCATCATCGCCGCACCGGTCGATTATCTCGGCGTCAACATCTATCGCCGCTCGGTGATGGCCGAGGGCACGGAACTGGCACCTTTGAACTTCCAGCGCATCCAGCCGGAAGGCACGTACTCGCAGGTCAATTACGAGATCTGGCCGCGCTGCATCTACGACATCCTGCACTATGTGCACGAAAACTATGCCCCGAAGGAAATCTTCATTTCCGAAAACGGCGTCGCCACCGCGCCCGAAACCGTTTCGGCTGACGGCCATGTCTGGGACGATCTGCGCGCCACCTACTATGTCGATCATCTCGAACAGGTCGCCAAGGCCGCCAGCGAAGGTGTTCCGGTCAAGGGCTATTTCGCCTGGACGCTGACCGACAATTTCGAATGGGCCTATGGCTACACAACGCCGTTCGGCATCACCCATGTCGATTTCGAAACGCAGGTGCGGACCATCAAGTATTCCGGCGAAATCTATGGCCGGATCGCCGCACAGAGCCATTCGGAGCGGGCAAGGAGCGCCGGCCTTGGCCGGTAGAGACAGCCAGCCCCAATCTCCGACGGTGCTGATCACCGGTGCATCTCGCGGCCTTGGCCGCGAGATGGCGCAGCAATATGCGGCGGCCGGCTGGCGCGTCATCGCCTGCGGCCGCGCCGCCACATCGCCGGTTGGGGACGGCATCGTGCCGGAGACGCTTGACGTTGCCGACCCGGCCTCCATCCTTGATCTCGCATATCGTCTTGATGGTGTGGCGATCGACGTCTTGATCAACAATGCCGGTATCCGTGGCGATACCGGCGGACTTGCGACGCTGGAGCCTGGCGACTTCCTCAACGTCATGCGCATTAACACGCTCGGCCCATTGCTGGTCACGCGTGCGCTGCTGCCGAACCTTCTGTCCGGCAGCCAAAAAATAATTGCCAATATCAGCAGCCGCGCCGGCTCGATCGCCGAGGGCACGCTGGATGATGACGATGGCGACTATGCCTATCGCTGCTCGAAGGCAGCACTGAACATGGCGACAGTAAAGCTCGCACAGGATCTGCATGCCGATGGCGTCTGCGTGCTGTCGCTGCACCCCGGCTGGGTAAAAACCGACATGGGCGGTGATGACGCCGTCATTGCCGTCGCAGACAGCGCCGCCGGGTTGCGCCGGATCATCGACACAGCAATCCTGGCAGACAGCGGCAGCTTCCACGCTTTCGACGGGCGAACCGTTTCCTGGTAAGGCTCACGGCTGACCGGTAGCCCGGTCAGCCGAGCGCCAGTTCCGTCTGCGCATCGAAGAGATGCAGCGCATCCTCGTCAAAGCCAAAAGCCTGTTTCATGCCGACGGTCAGCTTGGTACGCGGCGGCAGGCAGGCGGTCACCCGCTGTGCACTGGCCCTGCCCGTCACCACCAGTTCCGGGCCGGTCAGTTCGACAACCTCGATCTCGACATCGATCACCGGATGTTCGATTTCCTGCCCCACCAGGCGAAGCGCTTCCGGACGAACACCCAGCTTGACCCGCCGTCCGGCCGCCGCCGCATGTTTGAGCCGGGCCGGCAGGGCGATGAACGCGCCCGATCCGTCCAGTTGCACGCCCTCGCCTGTCGCCACGCCATCCAGCACGTTCATCGGCGGCGAGCCGACGAAACCGGCGACATAAAGGGTGGCCGGATGGTCATAGACCTCTTCCGGCGTGCCAAGCTGCTCGATCCGCCCGTTGCGCATGACAGCAATACGCGTCGCCAGCGTCATTGCCTCGATCTGGTCATGGGTGACGTAAACGATCGTGGTGCCAAGCATCTGGTGCAGCCGCTTCAGCTCGGTGCGTGTCTCCATGCGCAGTTTGGCGTCGAGATTGGACAGCGGTTCGTCGAACAGGAAGACCTGCGGCTTGCGCACCAGCGCCCGGCCAATCGCCACCCGCTGGCGCTGGCCGCCGGACAGCTGGCCTGGCTTGCGATCCAGCAAATTCTCGATCTGCAGCAGCTTGGCCGTTTCCTGCACGGCCTTTTCCCGCTCAGCAAGCGGGACCTTGCGCATCTCCAGCCCGAAACCGATATTGCGGTGAACCGAGAGGTTCGGATAGAGCGCATAGGACTGAAAGACCATGGCGATGTCGCGGTCTTTCGGATGCACGCCGAGGATCGAGCGTCCGCCGATCCGGATATCGCCGCCCGACGCCTCGGCAAGGCCGGCGATGATATTGAGCAGGGTTGACTTGCCGCAACCCGACGATCCCAGAAGCACCAGGAACTCGCCGCTTTCCAGCGAAATATCGATGCCCTTCAGCGTTTCGAGCGCCCCATAGGTCTTGCGGATATTCTCGATTTCGAGCGCGCTCATGGTGCGGTCTCTCCGGTCGCGGCCACCAACGGGCCGCCATAGTTGCGGGGAAGCGTGGAAATGGCGCGGGAAGCGACAGTGGTCCCTGCCGCCAGGCAATCGGCGAGCGGCTTTTGATCGGCAAGCGCCGCCAGAAAGGCCGCGTTGAACACATCGCCCGCACCGATGGTATCGACGACCTTGACGCTTGGCGCCGTCGCGGAAACGAACCTGCCGTCGGCATCGATGGCGAGCGCGCCGGCCGGACCGCGCTTGACCACCGCGATGGCGTCCTTGGGCATATGGCGCTTGAGTTCACGGGCGGCCTCTGCCGGATCGGCAAGACCGGAAAGCGTCGTCGATTCCACCTCGTTGAGCAGCGCGCAGCCGCAGCGGGAAAGCCAGTCGCGCGCCGCCTGCCGGTTTTTCTCGGTCCAGCCGTCGAGCGGCCAGCCGGTATCGAGCGCCAGCGTGATGCCGTGGCTGTCGGCCCAGTCGAACAGAGAAGGATAATCAGCCGTCAGATCGTCGGTCAGGAAGGAGCCGCACAGCAGCGTGTAGCCACCTGACAGCCGCGTGCCATCGAGGGCGGCGAACACGCAATCGAGCGAAAATCGTGGCAGGTGACCGCGCGTGGTGAAGAACGTCCGCTCGCCGTCGGGATGGGTGATGCCGACAGACAGCGTCGTGCCCTCCGGCCGGATCGGCCACTTCTCCGCCTGGTGGCCGAAAGACTCGCGCAGCCAGCGGCCGAACTCGTCGGTGCCGGTATTGGCGGCAATGTCGAAATCGACCCCGAGCGCCTTCCACGCAAGGGCTGAATTGCCGGCCGAGCCGCCGACCCGCAATTCATCGTGATCGACGATGATCTCCGTGCCGGCCTTCGGCCAGGGCTCGGCCGGCCCGAGGATCAGGTCGACATTGACGTTTCCGATCACGGCAAGCGGACGCATCTCATTCGCTCCGGGTAATCTTGGTGGAGCGCACCGGCGTTCCGGCATTGTCCACGCGCGCCTCGGCAAAGGCGATCATGAAGCGCTGGGCAACCGGCAGCATCGAGAAAATTGCAGCCAGACCGGCCGCCGGCGCAAAGCTGAGTGTCGTCGCTCCCGCCACCGGCACCTGGCCGGAGGAATCGAACACAACGACCGGCGCGCCGGTCTCCACCGCCGATACCGCCATCGCCGTCACCAGATCAGCGGTCGCGTCATTGCCCCGGAACAGCACGACCCCGACCTTCGGGCCCAGCATTTCCATCGGCCCATGCCGAAGCTGCCCGCCCTCCAGCGAAAAACAGGGATAGCGTGAAAGCTCGGTCAATCCGAGTGCCAGCGCTTCGGCAAGTCCTTGCAGGCGACGGCCCGAAGTGACGACCGCAGCGACGTTTTCGCACGCGGCGAGCGCTGTGGCAATATCGTTGGTAGCCGGCGCTGCAAGTGCGGCCAGCGCCGGTGCCGGATCCTCGCCAAGCGCCGACAGGATCGCCAGGTGCAACGCGAAGCTGACCGTCAGGCTGCGGGTTGCAGCAAAAGCGAGTTCGGTGCCGCCGGCCCCGACGAGACATGCCGTTCTTTTGGCGAGAAAGGAGGTTCCCTCCAACGTCAGGCCGAACGTATCCTCCGATCCACCGGTTTCCGAAAACCACCGCAGAACTTCAGCGCTCTCGCCCGATTGCGAGGTAATCAGCACGGCGCGACCTTCGATCGCAAGCGGCTCTCCCAGCTGTTCGGACAAAGGGATGGCAATCGCCTCGATACCGAGCGTCCGGTAGAGCGGCTCGACGGCACGGTTGACGGCATGCGACCCGCCCATGCCGAGCAAAAGCAGGCCGCCTGTTTCCCGCAATGACGCGGCGATCACTTTGGCGCGCTCGCCTGCGCTCTCGAAGGATGCGATGGCATCGGCATTCTGCCTTGCCATTTCGCGGTCGATCGCTTGAAGCCCGATCGGGCGGTAGCCGTTTGAAGTCATGGTCATCCCTTGACGCCGCCGCTGGTGAGCCCGGAAATCAGGGCCCGCTGCATGACAAGGCCGATCACCACGGGCGGCAGGGCGGCAAGCACGCCCGCGGTTGCGATCAGTCCGTAGTCGGAAACGCGGCCACCGGCGAGATCGGCGATGGCGACGGTGAGGGTTTTGGCGCGCAGGTCGGAGGTGAACAAAAGCGCGTAGAAGAATTCGTCCCAGGCCAGCAGGAAGGCAAACAGCGCCGAGGTCGCCATGACGGGTGCGGCCAGCGGCAGGGTGATGATGCGCAGCGTCGCAAACAGCCCGGCCCCGTCCATCATCGCCGCCGCCTCGATCTCCTTCGGGATTGCATCGAAGCCGGATTTCATCAGCCAGGTGGTAAACGGCGCCAGAATGGTCAGATAGACCAGCGCCAGCCCGAACACGGTGTTGAGCAGGCCAAGATGCGCAAGGCCGAAATAGAGCGGCACGGCCAGCGCCACCGGCGGCAGCATGTAGGTGGCGATGACCATGTAGAGCGACCAGCCGACCGATGGCGTCCGCGACACGGTCCATGCGGCGGGAATGGCAAGCGCCAGAGCCGCGATGGTCGCCATGCCGGCAACAAGGATGCTGTTGACCAGCGAGGCGACAAAGGCAGCGCCGGCGCTGTTCTCGACGCTGGAGAGCAACACGCCATAACGCGAAAAATCGACCGATTGCGGCCACCAGACAAGCGGCTTGGCCGTCAGTCCAGCGGCGGGCGAGATGCTCATGATGAACAGCCAGACCACCGGTGCAAGGATGACGATGGCAAGCAGCAGCGCGCAGGCATGGATGAAGAAGGAAAACAGAAAGCTCCTGCGTTCCATTATGCCGTACTCCCCGCGGTGCGCCGAACAAGCACGCCATAGGCCGCCGCCAGCACGGCCACCAGCAAGGTGACGATCAAGGCCAGCGAAGCACCCGAGCCTGCCCGCTGGAAGGAAAACGCCTCCTGATAGACAAGGATCGACAGCGTGCGCGTGCTGTTGGCCGGGCCGCCGCGGGTCATCACCCAGATGATGTCGAAGACCTTGAACGCCTCGATGGTTCTGAGCACCAGCGCAACGATCAGCGGCCCGGCAAGGTATGGCAGGATGACAAAGCGGAACCGGGCAAAGGGTCCGGCGCCATCGACCAGCGACGCGGCGGTGATATCGCGCGGCACGGCCTGCAGTGCCGCAAGCGCGATCAGCGCCACCAGCGGAAAATTCTTCCAGCAGTCGGCGATGATCAGCGAGGCGAGCGCCGTGCCGGGTTCGCCAAGCCAGGAGCGATAGGCATCGAGCATGCCGATCTGGGTGAGCGCCGCGTTCAGCGCGCCATATTCCGGATTGTAGATCAGCCGCCAGAGTGTGGCGTTGACGACGGTCGGCAATGCCCAGGGCAGGATCATCAGCCCGCGCAGCATGGTGCGTCCGTAAAATTGCTGATTGAGCAGAAGTGCAGCCAGAACGCCCAGAACCATTTCGGCAAAGACGGAGACGACGGCAAAGATCGTCGTGGTGACCAGCGTGCGCTGGAAATTGGAACCGGTGAGCGTCTTCACATAGTTGTCGATGCCGACAAAATTGCCGGCCGTGCCGACAAGTTTCGCATCGGTAAAGGAGAGCCCGACCGTATCGACGAGCGGCCAGCCGATGACGGCGATCATGACAGCGAGCAACGGCAGCATCAGCAGCCATGCGCGTGTGGTCATCGATGTCCCGGACATGGGGCAACTCTTCCTGAAAATATCATGGGATGCAAGGGCGGATACGAGGGGGATGAAAGTATCCGGGCGGCAGGGAGGCCGCCGCCCGGAGATCGGTGGATGCGAGACGAAGGGGCGGACCCCGGCGCCTTAGAGACCGCTATTGTCGGCGGCGGTCTTCAGGGCATCCTCCGGACTGGTCTGGCCAAGCAGCGCCTCCTGAATGGCCTGCTGCAGCGCCACGGAAAGCTCCTGGTACTTCGGCGTCGTCGGCCGCGGATACATCGCAGCCAGCGATTGCTTGGCAGCGGCGATCAGCTCTTCCTGATCCTTGCTGACGGCCGGATCGTCATAGGACGAGGCCCAGATCGGCAGGCTGAGCTTGGCATACTGGTTCTGCACGGATTGCGAGGTCATGAAGGTGATGTATTTCCAGGCCTCGTCCGGATGCTTGCTGGTCGCGGTGATGCCAAGGCCCATCGAACCGTTGACGGCCGAGACCTCACTCTTGCCCGCAACACCCGGCGCCGGAACGACACCGACCTTGCCGGCCACCTTGCTGTCCTTGCCGGTATTGGCGAGGTTGTACATATAGGTCCAGTTCAGCGCGAACGCGGCTTCGCCGTTTTCAAACACCTTGCGGACGTCTTCCTCGAGGAATTCCTTGGAATTCGGATTGGAGATGCCGGACGTGTAGCTCGACACCATGTATTTCAAAGCATCGAGACCGCCATCCGTCTGGAAGGCCGGCTTGCCGCCGTCGAGGAACTTGCCGCCATAGGCGCTGACCAGCGTGGTGTAGTCGCAGATCGCGGCTTCCGCCTGCGACCAGCTCCAGGCGATCGGGGTCGCCAGCAGGCCCTTGTCCTTGATGGTCTTGGCCTGTTCGGCAAGCTCGTCCCAGGTCTTCGGCGGCGTCTTGATGCCGGCCTTTTCCAGGATCTCCTTGTTGTAGAACAGGTATTTCGTATCGAGAATCCACGGCATGCCGTAATAGGCGCCGTCATACTCGACCGTCGTCCAGGCGCCGGGCAGCACGCCCTTCTTCATATCGTCGGTGACGCGCGAGGACACGTCGACCAGAACCTTGTTGCTGGCATATTCGGCCGGCCAGATCACGTCGAACAGCACGACATCGTAGCCGCCACCCGAACCCTGCGCCAGAACGGTCTTGTCGTGCAGGCCTTCGTAAGGCACGAATTCGAGATTGACCTTGACGTCCGGATTGGCCTTGGCAAAGGCATCGGTCATGGCGCGGACATCGGCTTCGCTATAGGCGGCCTGCGCCATGAACAATGCATTGAGCGTCGTTTCGGCATAGGCATTGGTCGCAAAGAATGCACTGGCCAGGGCAGCCCCCATCAGCGCGTTGCGGTTGGATTTCAGCATGTCTTTTCCCTCCGGTGATGGACAACAGTCGCCAGCCCGCTGAAACGCGCGCCCTTCCGTGAAACCGCGCTGACGCGGTGTCCGGCATGCTTGTCGAAGCGTTGTACGCCCACTAGGACTGGTCCCGTGGTGCCGTTTGTTCCCTTAAAAGCTCTGCGGCTCTTTTATTAAGTCAATTGCTTTGACTTATTTCTTGTTCAATATTCTAATGGTGTCAAGGGGATTTTGCGGGATGAACGAGATGCGGCCGATCCGGGCCAAGAGCGGCACCAATCAGGAGGGCACCAGCGCCCACAACCGTCGCGTCATGATCGATGCGCTGCGGCTGAACGGGCAATTGTCGCGCGCCGATCTCGCCCGGGCGACAAAGCTTACCAAGCAGACGGTTTCAAACATCATCGAGGACCTGGAACGGGACGGGCTGGTCGTGTCGCTGGCAGCCGTGCGCAACGGCCGCGGCCAGCCCTCGACCCCCTACCGGCTGGTGCCGGACGGCGCCTTTGCCATCGGCCTGCAGATCGACCGGCATGTGACAAGGGCAATCGCGGTGGACCTCGTCGGCACCGTTCTGGTGCGCGCCCAGGCAAACCTGCCGCCGGGCGGGCCGGCCAATGGCGCCAAGGTCATTCTCGATCTCATCGAGCATGTCAGGACTGAACTCGCCAGTCTCGACGGTCAGGCCGAGAAGCGGCTTGTCGGTCTCGGCGTTGCCATGCCGGGACCGTTCGGGCTGGCCGCCGACAATGACGACCAATGGATGATGGCCGCCTGGCAGAATTTTCCGCTGCTCGAAACGCTGGCCGCCGGCACCGGGCTTGAAGTCGCCCTGCAGAACGACGCCGCCGCCTGCGCCACCGCCGAACGCATGGTGGGGGCTGCCCACGGCATCGATCACGCGGTCTGCCTCTATGTCGGCTTCGGTATCGGCGCCGGCCTCATTCTCAACGGTGAACTCTACGCCGGCGGAAACGGCAATGCCGGCGAAATCGGCATGGTGCTTCTGCCCCCTACCCTGCAGCGCCCGGACCGGACGCCGCTCGAACACCGCGCATCGCTGGCCTCGCTCTACCAGCATCTCGGCGCCGACCCGGCCGATCCCGGCCTTGCCGAACGGGTGAACATGCTGGTGAACACGGACGATCCCGTCATCGCATCGTGGATCGATGGAGCCGCCGAAGAACTGCGCTGGGGCGTGCAGATCATCGAGACGATCTTCGATCCCCAGACCGTCATCCTATGCTCCACCGGGCCGGAGGCGCTGACACGCAAGCTTCTGGAGGCCATCCACCCCCTGCTTCCGTCCAACGCAAACCGTCCGGGCCGTTCGATACCGCGCCTGCAGCTGGGCATGACCGATCCCTGGTCGGTGGCGCTCGGCGCTGCCGCCGAACCGATCAGCCGCGCCTTCGACCCGCGTTTTTCGGCAATCCTCAAGACGCGGGCCAACGCGCTGGTTTAGAGCGCTCGGAAAGCCATGACGAAGCAACCTAGTGCGCCGATCGACGACAGTGTGCGCACATGGTTCCACCGGACCCAGTCGACGAGATAGGTCGATGACCACAGGCGCGCGGCGTCTTCGCTACCCGGCTGCAACGCGTCGAGCGCATTGTTCATCGGCACGTTGACGATCATCGTCACCAGGATCGTGCCGCCGAGAAAAAGAAGTCCGCCCGCAATCAGATAGAAACGCGCCGGTCCGCCATAGACAAACCCGCCGGCAACGAGCACGAGTGCCAGCACCGCCGTTCCCATGAAGGCCAGCAGAAACCAGGGATTGAGGATCACCACATTGATCGCCTGCATGGCGGCAATGCCCTGTTCGGCCGGCAAACGGGCAAGCGCCCCCATGATGCAGACCGAGAAGATGAAGAACAGGCCCGCATTCAGCCCGGCCCCGAGCACGGCCGAAAAGATCAACCAGGGAAAAAGTGCGGCAATCATTTCAGGTCCTCCCAGACACCGGTTGCAGCTGTTTCCCGCACATAATCGGCAAAGTCGCGCGGCGGACGGCCAAGCGCCTGGGCAACACCATCTGTCGTGGTCTCGTTGCGGCCATCGAGAACGCTGGTGAAGAGGTAGCGTATCAGCCAGATATAGTCAGCCGGAATTTGCTCCTGTTCCAGCATGGCAACATAGTCGCCGATATCGACGGTCGTGAAGCGGATATCGCGACCCGTCTGCCGGGCGATCTCCGCCACGGCGTCGCCGAATGTCAACAGCCGCGGGCCTGTCACCTCATAGGTCTTGCCGGCATGACCCGGTTCCGTCAAAGCGGCAACCGCGATATCGGCGATATCATCGGCATCGATGAACGGCTCCTTGACATTGCCGACCGGCAGCACCAGTTCGCCCGACTGGATACCCTCCAGAAAGAAAGTCTCGCTGAAGTTCTGGAAGAACCAGCTGGCGCGAATGATGGTGTAGGCAACGCCGGAATGCTTCAATGTCTCTTCTGCTGCCAGGGCTTCGTCCTCTCCGCGTCCCGACAGCAGGACAAGGTGCTTTACGCCCTTCTCGGCCGCCAGCCGGCATAGCGTGCCAATCGCCTCCACCGCACCCGGCACGGAAAGATCCGGCTGATAGCTGACATAGGCGGCATCGACGCCTTCAAGCACTGCTGTCCAGCCCGACGGATCGGTCCAGTCGAACGCCGGAACGGTCGACCGCGACGCAAGCCTGACCTGTTTTCCCTTTGCCGTCAGGCGTCCTACAACCCGGCGGCCGGTCTTGCCACTGCCACCCAGGATCAAAATCGTTTCGCTGCTCATTGTCTCGCTCCCTTTGATATCCACAACATGAGTAATCCTCACATTTGCTAAATGTGATAAACCCTCGTATTTTGATCGTCAAGCGAATTATCGAAAGGACATATCTTGGCCGTAGACCAGACAGCCCCCTCGACGGCCCCGGAGGACGATGGGGCGATGCGCAAGGCGCCGACGCAAAAGCGCAGCCGCGAGCGGGTCGAGCATATTCTGAGCTCTGCCTCCCGGCTGATTGCCGAGCGCGGCAGCGATACGATGCGAATGAGCGAAGTGGCCGAACTGAGCGGCATCTCGATCGGCTCGCTCTACCAGTATTTTCCCGACAAGGCGGCAATCATCCGGACGCTGGCCGAGCGCTACAATGCCGTCTGCCGTGCCTGCATCGCCAAGGGACTTGCCAACGTCACAACGATCGGCGAACTGCGGCAGGCTTTTTCCGCGCTGATTGATGAATACTACGACATTTTTTTTGCCGAACCGGTCATGCGTGACATCTGGTCGGCAATGCAGGCAGACAAGGCGCTGCGAGAAATCGAGCTTGCCGAAAGCCGGCAGAATGCCGCTCTCCTCGCCGATGCCATGAAACGCGCCCTGCCCGGCGAAGCGATGGAAACGCTGCAGACTTCGGCCTTGCTGGTGATGTGTTTCGGCGATTGCGCAATGCGCCTGGCTGTGTCAACCGACGAGACGGAAGGGCGGGCACTGGTGGAGGCCTACAAGCGCATGGCAGCCCGCAGTTTTGCGCCGGAAACAGGTTGAGCGATCAATTGCGGACAAGGCCTCATACCCTCCCCAAAATCAGTTCCGCTGCCTTTTCCGCAATCATGATCACCGGCGAGTTGGTGTTGCCCGAGACGATCGTCGGCATGATCGAGGCATCGACCACCCGCAATTTCGCCAGCCCATGCACCCGCAGCTGCGGATCGACCACCGCCATGGTGTCGCTGCCCATCTTGCAGGTCCCGACCGGATGGAAGATCGTCGTGGCGATATCGCCCACACGGCGGATCAGGTCCTCGTCGCTCTGGTACTCCGCGCCCGGCAGCATTTCCTGTGGCCGGTACCTGGCGATGGCGCCGGCCTCCATCAGCCGGCGGGCATGCCGGATGGATTTGGTCGCAACGATCCGGTCTCCGGCAGTCGTAAGATAATTCGGGCGGATTTCCGGAGCTGCGGAAAGGTCCGGTCCACCGATATGTACCGTCCCGCGGCTTTCCGGCCGCAGGTTGCAGACAGAGACAGTGACGGCGGGATATTTGTGCAGCGGCTCGCCGAGCCGGTCGGTGCTCAGGGGCTGCACGTGATATTCGAGATCGGCGGTCGCCACCGCCGGATCGCTCTTGGCAAAGATGCCGAGCTGGCTCGGCGCCATCGACAGCGGCCCGGAACGGCGCAACATATATTCAAGCCCCATGCCCGCCCGCGTAAACAGGTTGTGATAGAGCTGGTTCAGCGTCTTTGCGCCCTCGATGCGGAAGACCGTACGGATCTGCAAATGGTCCTGCAGGTTTTCGCCGACACCCGGAAGGTCATGGATTGGTTCAATTCCGGCACGGGACAACACATCCGGACGGCCGGCCCCGGAAAGCTCCAGGATTTTCGGCGAATTGATCGCCCCGGCAGACAGAATGACCTCGCGGTTGGCGCGGGCGAAATGTGTCTGCCCGTTCAACCGGAACCGCACGCCGGTCACTGTTCTGCCGTCGAACGCCAGCCGCTCGGTCTCGGCTCCGGTCAGCACACGCAGATTGGCCCGCTTCATCGCCGGGCGCAAAAAGGCCTTGGTCGTGTTCCAGCGCAGGCCGCCACGCTGGTTGACCTCGAAATAGCCAGACCCCTCATTGTCGCCGTCGTTGAAATCGTCGGTCTTTGGAATACCGAGTTCCTCGGCTGCATCGCGAAAGGCATCGAGGATCGGCCAGGAGAGCCGCTGCTTTTCCACCCGCCATTCGCCGCCTGCCCCGTGCATCGAAGACCTGCCGCGATAATTGTCCTCGGATTTCAGGAAATAGGGCAGCACGTCGTCCCAGCCCCAGCCGGAATTCCCCGCCTGCCGCCAGCCGTCGTAATCCGCCGCCTGGCCGCGCATGTAGATCATGCCGTTGATCGAGGAGCAGCCGCCCAGCACTTTTCCACGTGGATAGGGCAAGGACCGGCCGTTCAACCCGGCTTCTGCCACCGTCTTCATCATCCAGTCGGTGCGCGGATTGCCCATGCAATAGAGATAGCCGATCGGCACATGCACCCAGTGATACCGGTCGCTGCCGCCGGCTTCGAGCAAGAGGACGCGGGTTTTCGGATCGGCCGACAGCCGGTTGGCCAAAACACATCCCGCCGATCCCGCGCCGACGACGATGAAGTCGTAGCTTCCCGCATCGATGGCCTGATCATTCACACGCATGTTCACGCCGCCACTCCCGCAACAACCGGCTGGACCGCCGTCAGACGCCGCCACAGCGGCGCCATCGCTTCGGCAATATCCCGATAAAGAGCGTAGCGCCGCGCATAATGCGCCTCAAGTAAGACGTTCTGACGATAATGCCGTTCGGTGCGCACCATGGCCGCAGCACCGGCTGCGAAGTCAGAAAAGACGCCGACGCCGGTTCCGGCCGCAATCGCCGCCCCGAGCGCGCCGGTTTCGCGCGACCTTGCAACGGATACCGGAACGCCGAGCACATCGGCAAAGATCTGCGGCCAGATCAGGCTGCGCGATCCGCCGCCGGACAGGACCGCCTCGCTAAACGGCGCACCGGCCGAGCGCATCGTCTCGATATGGGCGCGATGGCCGAAAGCCACGCCTTCCAGCACGGCGCGAACCAGATGTCCCTTCGTATGCCAGCCCGCAATGCCATAGAAACCGGCCCGTGCATTGCCGTCCTGCTGGGCACCGTAGAGGAAGGGATGATAGATCGGATCGTCAGACGCCGGCTCGATTGCGGCTGCGAATTCGCAGCAGACATCGAACGGCGAGCGCCCCTGCGGGCAGGCATCCGCGAAGAATTCGCGGACCAGCCACTCAAGATTTGCCGCCGACGTGGCGCTTGATTCGATCGCCATATAGCGGTTTCGGTCGAAGGTCGACGACATGAACACCGGGCCATTCAACTCCGGCCGGTCGATGATCACCTGATTGATGCTCCAGGTTCCGGCGATGATCGAGGCAGCGCCCGTGCGCGTCACGCCGGAACCGATCGCCGATGCCACCACGTCGAACAGGCCGCCGACAACCGGCGTACCCACGGCAAGGCCGGTCTGTGCGGCGGCTTCCACGGTCACATGCCCGGCAATATCGGCGCTTTCGATCAAGGGCGGCAAAAGCTCCATGCATTCGCCCAGTCCATAGGCATCCATCAGGCCTTGATCGTAACGGCGGGCAGCAACGTTGAGCAGCCCGCAGCCGGTCATGTCCGAGACGTCGCTGACGCGCTTGCCGGTCAGCCGGTTGACGATGAAATCCTTGCAGAGGAAGACCGTGCCGATCTTGCCGAAGGTTTCCGGCCGGTGGCGTTTCAGCCAGGCCAGCAGCGTCGGCGTCTGCGACGGCCAGGGCCGCTGCTGGCCGAGCGGATAGGTCCGGTCGCCAACACCGGCATCCCGCCATTCGTCAACCAAGCCGGCCGCCCGCGTGTCGAGCGACTGGATGCCGAGAAGCGGCGCGCCTTCGCGATCGAGCGCATAGAGGCCGTTGCCATGCCCGGCACAACCGATCGCGGCGATGTACTCCGGCTTTATCTTCGCCTTTTCGATGCAGGCGCGGATGACGTGGCGTGCATTCGTCCAGAGTTCGTCCAGACCGCGCTCGACATGCCCCGGGCACGGCATGCGGCTGTGCCCTTCCTCGGATGCAGCGGCGATTTCGTTGCCCGCCCGGTCGAAAATCACCGCCTTGATGACAGTGTTTCCGGCGTCGAGCCCCAAAAGATATTCTTTCATTCTGAACCCCTCCCAAGGTTCGAAATCGCTACTCAGCCCTGCTGATAGAGCGCGAAGGCCTGTTCGCCGCTCGCGTCCTCATGCACGATTGCCATCAGCCCGCGCACAACGGCGCTCGGATTGGCGTGCTGATAGATGTTGCGCCCGTAGACCATGCCCATTGCGCCCTGCCGCATCAAGGCCGCAGATTTGTCGAACACCGCGCGGAGGTCTTCCTTGCCACCACCGCGCACCAGAACCGGGCAGCGCGCCGCCTCCACGACCCTGTGAAAATCTTCCGCGTTGTCGGTCGGGTCGGCCTTGACGATATCGGCGCCCATCTCGCGGGCCAGGCGCGTCAGCGTGACGATCTTGTCGGCATCGCCATCGACCATGTAGCCGCCCTTTTCGGTCACCGGCTGCATCACCAGCGGCTCGATCATCAGCGGCATGCCGTATTTGTCGCAATCGGCGCGCACGCGGGAAATATTCTGCACGCATTGGCGAAACAGGTCCGGCTCGTCCGGCAGCATGAACAGGTTGACGACGACGCAGGCCGCATCCATCTCAAGCGCACCGATCAGCGGCTCGGCCTCGTTCTGCAGCACCGCCCACATGTCGCGGTGGCGGATGCGGTTATAGGGATTGCCCATGTCGATGCGCATGACCAGCGCCGGCTTGTCCTTGCCGGGCACGTCCTGCAACAGGTCCGCCTGGCCGTAGTTCATCTGGATCGCATCCGGGCCGGCAGAAACCAGCGCCTTGACGACAGCCTGAATGTCCTCCAGCCCACTCAGGAAGGACGGTTCGTTGCAGACGCCGTGATCGATCGCCACGTCGAGGCAGCGGCCGCCGCCGAACAGCCGGTTCATCCGGACTTTGCTGTTGTGTCGCATTCTGTGCTCCTTGGTTCGTTCCTTGCGGAAAGCATGTCTTCGTCGACGCCATGGCGTTCGTTGAGAAGGGTGAGAAAACGGGTGCGCTCGGTCGCGCGCTGCGCTGGGCTCCAGTGTTTTTCCTGCGCCAGCAGCTCGAGCACGGCATCCATCATGTCGAATGAAAGCTCTCCCGAGACGGCCAGCGTCGTGCGCCGTAAAAGCAGGTCGTCGAGATGTTCCGCCGCCTCATGGCGGATCAGGAACTGCAATTCGCGCACCGAGTAGCCGGCATGCGGCAGCGGTGCATCGGGGCCTGCGGCGATGAAACCGGCGATCGCTTCTGCATCCGTGCCGTAGCGGCCAAACAGCTCAGCCATCCGCTCACCGGACATGTTCTTGGCTGTAGCGGCATGCGCAAGCCAGGCGGGCACATTGGCAGGAAATGCCCGCCCGCCGCCGATCGGCCGGTCGGTCGTCGCAACGCGGCGCTGCCTGCCGAGCCGTTCCAGGGCCATGTCGGCCGCCAGTTCCCCGAAGGACCGGAACGTCGTCCACTTGCCACCGATCATGCACAGCACCGGCGGGCCGCCGTCGCCCGGTTCCACGACCGTACAGAAATGATCGCGCGGAATGCGACCGGTAAAGCTGTCGGTGCTGGCCGGCAGCGGCCGCACGCCGGAAAACTGGAAGACGATCTCGTCCTGCCGGATGACGATATCAGGCAGAACGAAGGCGAGCGATTGCAGGATGTAATCCCGCTCGTCGGCCTCGCAGCGCACCGTTCCCGGATCATCGACGCGGATATCGGTGGAACCGACCAGAACCTTGCCGAGATAGGGAAACAGGATGCAGATCCGCCCGTCCTCGTTCTCGTAATAGATCATGTGATCGGCAAGGGCGTCGCGCAACTCCGCATTGTCGATGATCAGATGCGACCCCTTGGTGCCGCCCATCAGCGGTGCCGGGCGCGCCTCTGGCGAAAACAGGGTTTCATTGGCGATATCGATCCAGCCGCCCGTGGCATTGACGATCAGCGCCGGTTCAACCGCAACGGAAGTGCCGCCGATCTGGTCCTCGATACGATACCGGCCGTTTTCTGTCCGGCGCAGTTCCGCATAGTTCAGCGCCACCGCCCCGGCCTTGGCGGCAAGACCGTCCTGCAGCAGCTCGATACCCAGCCGTTCCGGATGGCTGACCCAGGCGTCGAAATAGGTGGCGGAACTCTTGATGCCCGGATGCAGTGCAGGCCATTTTTGCAGCGTCGTGCGACGGCCGCGAAACTGGTGGCGCGGCATCAGCGCCCGCTTGCGGGTCAGGAAATCGTAGATGCTGAGGCCCGCCTTGATGGCGACGGCGCCGCGGCGGCTCGGGCGTCGGCTGAGACCTAAGAACCGGACAATGCCGTTGCCGAGGCCGGAAAAGATATCGAACACCGGCACTGTCGTCGGCAGCGGCGCGACATAATGCGGTGCGTTGCGCAACAGCCGGTCACGCTCGACCAGCGATTCCTGCACCAGCTTGAACTCGCCGTTTTCCAGATAGCGAAGCCCGCCATGCACCATGCGCGACAAGGCGGAACTGGCACCGGAGCAATAATCGTGTTTTTCGACCAAAAGCACGTTCAGCCCCTGCAGCGCCAGTTCCCGAAAGACGCTGATACCGTTGATGCCGCCGCCGATGACACACACGTCCACCTTCGGGCTCTGGCGGAGCCCGTCCAATATCTCTTCACGTTTCATGATGGCGATCCGCTACCTGTCCATATCAGTCAGTTTCGCCGCTATGGCCTTGTCGATGGCCGCAAGATCGGCCGCATCCAGCCGGATGGTCCCGGCCCGGGCATTGTCGATTGCTTGCGCCGGATTGCGCGCGCCGCACAGCGCAAAGGTGACGCCGGGCTGCGAAAGCGTCCAGGCAATCACGGTTTGGGCGATGCTGGCGCCGTGTTTTTCCGCGACCGGCAGGATGGCATCGGCAAGCGCCGCTGCCTTCCTCCGGTTGCCGACCGAAAAGCGCGGATTGTCCTTGCGCTGGTCATCGCCGGAAAACACGCGATCCGGACCGATGGTACCGGACAGCAGCCCCAGCGCCAGCGACGAGTAGCTCAGCGTCGCAATGCCGTTGGCCTTGGTCAGCGGCAGAAGGTCCACCTCGATCTCGCGGTCGATCATGCTGAACCGCTCCTGGATCGCATCGAGACCGCCAACCGCAATATAGGCATTCAGGTCGTCGCGGCTGACGTTGCTCGCCCCGATCGCCCGGATCTTGCCGGATGTGCGCAGGTCTTCCAGCGCCCGCATCGTCTCCTCGACCGGCGTCGTCGGGTCCTGCCAATGGGTGATATAGAGGTCGATAGTGTCGGTTCCGAGCCGTTTCAGGCTTTCCTCGACCTCATGAAGGATTGCATCGCGGCCGAGATAACGATGGACCGGCTTGCCGTCCTGATCGAAGAAATGCCGGCCTTTTTGCGTGTGCCAGACAAGGCCGCATTTGGTGGCGATAACAGCCTTGTCGCGGCGCCCGGCCAGTGCCTTGCCGACGATCTCCTCGGAGCGGCCAAGCCCATAGGCAGGCGCGGTGTCGATCAGCGTCACGCCCGCATCAAGCGATGCCTGGATCGCGGCGATGGATTCCTTCTCGTCGGTGCCGCCCCACATCCAGCCGCCGATCGCCCAGGTGCCGAGCCCGACCGCCGAGGCGGAAACGCCGGATTTGCCGATCTCACGTGTCAATTGCTGTCCGCTCATGTGCTGCCCGCTCATGCCCATTTTCCTTCGCCATTCGCCAGTGCCAGCACCCGCGCACCCGTCGCCTCGTCGGTCACCAGCGTATCCAGATGATTGCCGCGCAGAACGCTCAGGATCGGACCCGCCTTGTTCGGCCCGCTCGCCACACCGATCTTGGTGGGGATCGAGGCGAATTCCTGAAGCGTCAGCGACACCAGCGACCGGTTGAGGCTGTAGTCGCAGACCTGACCGTGGTCATCGAGCAGGTGCGCCAGCAACTCGCAGGACGCGCCGGACCGCTCGATCGCGGCACGGTCGGTGCTCGAGGACGGATGCAGGTCGTAATAGCTCGAATCGTCCGACAGGATCGAACCGATGCCGACCACCGCGATCTTCGCCTCGCGCGCCCGTTTGAACACGTCGGCGACGGAGCGCATATTGATCAGCATGCTGCGCTCGGCGGCACTGTCGGCAAACAGCGGCGCATGGATCTGGTAGGAGCGTCCGCCCAGCCGGTCGGCCATCATCGTCGAGACGTGGTTGACGTCGGTATAGTGCTTGCCCTGAACACAGCCCGTCGCCGGGATCACCTCGACATCGAAGCGGCGCTGTGCCTTGAGGCCGGCCACCACGGCGCTGACACCCTTGCCGCCGGTGATGCAGATCGTATCGCCATCGGTGATCTCCTCCAGCAGCAGCCTTGCTGCCGCTTCGCCGACCGCCTGAAGCGCCGTCTGCGGATTGTCCGATACCGTCGGCACGACCACGGCGCGGCCGATGCCACCGAGCGCCAGAAGCCGCTCCTCCATATCGACCAACGGCTCGACCGGCGACTTGATCTTGATCTCGACCAGGCCGAGCTGGCGGCCACGCTTGATCAGCCGGTTGACGGTGGCGTGCGAGATGCCGAGCTGGTCGGCAATCTGCGCCTGCGTCAGGCCTTCGAGGAAGTGCAGGACCAGAGCCTGATGCATCTGCCGGGCGATGACGATCTCCTCGCGCGGCGCATTGGCGGGTTTAAGTTTGGCTATCGGCATATCAGGCAGCCTTCCGCTTGTGCAGGAAATGGTCGATCGAGACGGCGGCGAGCAGAATGCAACCTTTGATCATGTCTTGCCAATAGACGGAGACGTCGAGCAGGATCAGCGAGCTTGTCACGACCGAGAGCAGAGCGATACCGAGGATCGCGCCGAGGATCGTACCCGAGCCGCCATTCAGCGAGGCACCGCCGATCACCGCGGCGGCGATGATGTTGAGTTCCATGCCGACGCCGAAGGTCGGGGTCGCGGCACCGAAGCGGGACATGTAGATGACGCCTGCAACACCCGACAGCGTGGCGCAGAGCACCGTCACCCAGAACTTCACCTGGTTGGTCTTGATGCCGGAATAGAGCGCCGCCTTCTCGTTGCTGCCGGTGTAGAACACCTTGCGGAAGGCGGTTGCCCGGCGCAAAAGGAAATCGAACAGTACCACGACGGCGACGAAGATCAGGATCACATAGGGGACGCCATAGAAGGTGCCCTGCCCGACCGCCTTGAACGAGGGCGGCAAGGTGAACAGCGACAGCGGCGTGCCCTTGGTGATGATCAGGCAGATGCCGCGCACGATGACCATGGCTGCAAGCGAGGTGATGAAGTGGTTCAAGCCCACCACCGTCACGAAGAAGCCCATGACGCAGCCGATCAGGCCGCTGGCGATAATGCCGATCAGCGACGCGCTCCACGGATCGAGCCCCATCAGGAACAGCGAGCCCGACAGCACCATCGAGAAGCAGACGACCGAGCCGACCGACAGGTCGATACCGCCGACGATCAACAGGATGGTCATGCCAACGACGACGATGCCTTCCACCGAGAACGACATCAGCATTGCCCGGAAATTGCCGAGCGTCAGGAAGTGCGGCGAGGCAAAGCTCATGACGATGCAGAGCGCCAGAATGATGGCGATCAGTCCCGCTTCGCGCATCGTTCCCAGGCGTTTCCAGCCGGGCGCGCGCGCCTGATGTGCCGTTGTCAATGTAGCGTCCGCCATGACGTTTTCTCCTGCCCCTGCTTCTTCTTTATGCGGCATGCTCTGATGCCTTTGAATGATTGTGACCGCCGATACCCGATGCCAGCCGCATGATCGTTTCTTCCGTCATCGTCTCGCCCTCGACCTCGCCTGCAACCGTGCCTTCGCGGATCACCAGAACCCGATCGCAGAGGCCCAGAAGCTCCGGCAGTTCCGAAGAGATGACGACGATGCCGATGCCGGAGCGCGCCAGATCGCGCAGCAACCGGTGGATTTCCGATTTGGCGCCGACATCGATGCCGCGCGTCGGTTCGTCCATCAGGATGACCTTGGGATTGACCGCCAGTTGCTTGGCAATCGCCACCTTCTGCTGGTTGCCGCCCGACAGCGACGAGACCGGCATGTCGATGCCGCCCATCCGCACCCCGAGCCGCCGGACAAGGTCTTTGGCACGGTCCGCCTCGGCCTTGGAATTCAACAGCCCCATTGGCCCGGTCAGCGACTTGAGATCGAGAACGGCAATATTCTGGGCAATGGACAAATCGAGGAAGACGCCCGAGCCCTTGCGGTCCTCCGAAAGATAGACGACACCCGCCGCTACGGCCTGCGCATGGGACCGCGCCGACAGCCGTTGCCCATGCAACAGCACTTCGCCTGCTGTCACCGGCCGCAATCCGCAAATGCCTTCGGCGATCTCGGTGCGGCCCGAGCCGATCAGCCCGCCGACGCCCAGAATTTCACCCTTGCGTAGCGCAAAGCTGACATCCCTGAAGCGGCTGCCGTCGCCAAGACCGCGGACGCTGAGAATGGTCTCGTCCGTCCGCTCGGTCAGCGCCTGCTTTTCCGGATAGAGCTGGGTGATTTCGCGCCCGACCATACGGCGCACCACATCGTCCGGCGTCAAGTCCGCAACCTTCTCCGTCGAAACATAACGCCCGTCGCGAAACACGGTCACCCGGTCGCACAGACTGAAGATTTCGGCCATGCGATGGCTGATATAGATGATCGAAATGCCATGCGCCTTCAGGTCGCGGATGATCCCGAACAGCACCTGTGTCTCCGATTCCGTCAGCGCCGCCGTCGGCTCGTCGAAGATCAAAACGCGGCAATCGAGCGTCAGCGCCTTGGCGATTTCGACCAGCTGCTGGCTTGAGATCGGCAGGTCGGCAACCTTGCGGCGCACGTCGATCGGCGCCAGCCGGTTCATCACGGCCTGCGCATCCCGCTCCAGCCTGCCATAGTTCATGAAAGGCGAGCGGCGGCGGTTGGTCGCCGCCATGAACATGTTTTCCGCCACCGTCGCATCCGGGCAGAGCGCGATTTCCTGATGCACGAGGCCAAGGCCAAGCGATTGCGCGACAGCCGGCGACGTCACCTTAACCAGCGCGCCATCGACGAGGACTTCGCCCTCGGTCGGCTGCAGTACGCCGGCAATGATGTTCATCAGCGTCGACTTGCCCGCGCCGTTTTCGCCGCAAAGCGCATGGACCTCGCCCTTCTCCAGGCTGAAGCTCACATCCGTCAACGCCTTCACTGCACCGAAGTGCTTGCTGACATTGCGAATTTCCAAGACCGGCACCGGTGCCATGACAATCCTCCCTCCTACGCTTGCGGTGGCTGTCCGGAGCATTATGCTCCAGACAGCCGACACAAAAGGCTTACTCCTCGATGCCCTTCGTGCCCCGCCGCTTCAGATACTTGTCCCAGTAGAAATCGTCGGCGTTGTCAGCCGTGACGATCGACAGGCCGTTGTCGACGAACGGAATGCTCATCGGGTTGAAGCCGGCGCGCTTGGCGTCGTTCATCGGGTCGATGAGTTCGGGATGCTTGGCAAGCCACAGAAGCATGAAGCCCATATAGCCCTGCATGCCCTGATTCGGGTTGATCGAGCCGAACACTTCGCCCGCCTTGATCATGTCGAGGATGTTGGCGTTGACGTCGGCGCACATCACGAGGATCTTGCCGCCGCTTTCCTTGTTGGCCTGCGAAGCGCCGATCGCCGAATTGGCTTCCGGCATGAACACGGCGCCAAGGTTCGGATGCGCCTGCACCAGGCTCATCAGCCCCTGATAGGCCTTGTTCGGATCCTGGTTGGAGGCAGCGCGGCCGACCAGCTTCATGTCCGGATATTTTGCCTCCATGCGGGCGATGAAGGCTGCGATGCGCTTGTCGTGGTTGTCCTGGCCCGGATTTTCCAGAACCGCATATTCACCCTTGCCGCCCATCTTTTCAGCGATCGCGTCGGCGGCGTAGGTGCCTTCGCGGGTATTGTCCGAGGTGATGAACGAGATGCGCTTGGAGAGCGGCGCGTCGGCGGCGAAGGTGACGACAGCCGTGCCCTGGTCGATGGCGCGGTTGATCGGCTCGATGAACGGATCCGAGTTCATCGGATGGACGAGGATGCCAGCCGGGTTCTGGGCCAGCGCCTGGTCGAAGGTGGCGATCTGCTTGTTGACGTCATATTCCGGCGTACCGGTATAGGCCGTCTCGCAGCCGAGCTGCTGGCCCGCCTGCTTGAACATTTCATAGACCGGGAACCAGTATTCGACACCCGAAACCATGACGTTCATGACGTATTTTTCGCCCGGCTTGCAGCGGAACGGATTTTCCGTTTCCGCGCTGGCGGCGCCGGCGAAGAGCGTGGATGCAAGGACCGCCAATGCGGTCGTGCTTAGAAATTTGCGCAAGATTCCTCCTTGAGGCCGAAGCCCCTCCCAAATACCCGGCGGCGCCTTAAGCGGCGGCCCGATGATCCAATGAAGACCGGAGTTCCTCCTCGAAGTCCGGTATGGGCAGATAATCGCAATGACGACGCGTTGTCAATATAATTCATACAATGAAATATATTTCATTGGCTCTTGCGCAAGCGATCGGCCACGGCATAGACCTCGCAACGGATCGCCCGCACGCGAACGGCACCCAGCTCGAACAATCCGGACGCCGTGATGGTGGCATGCACCTCGGCACACAGCGCCTTAAAATCGACGACGCCGTCCAGGTTGGACGAATATTCCATCGTGAAGTGCGGCATTTGACCTCCCCGGACTTTCCTTATATATTTAACATGTTAAATATATTCGAAATGACCATCAAGCGCTTTGTGTGGCGTTCGCACCTCGCATGATTGCAAACCACGGTGAAATGCATCATAGAATCGTTTATGAACGACCAGTCCGCGCGCAAGCCCAAGTTGCAGCAGGATGCCCTGCTCCCCCAGAACAGCAAACGCTCGTTGCCGATCGCACTGCTTCGCGCGCGAGAAGCCCTGATGGGCCATTTCCGCCCGATGCTCGCTGAGCACGACATGACCGAACAGCAATGGCGGGTGATCCGTGTCCTGGTCGAGACCGATACGGTCGATGCATCCGAAATGGCCGAACGCGCCTTCATCCTGGCGCCGAGCCTGACCCGCATCATCCGCTCGCTCGAGGAACGCGGCATCATTTCCAAGCACAAGGACGAGAACGACGGCCGCCGCGTGCTGCTGCAGATCACCGCAGCCGGACTGGCGATCGTCAAGGAGGTCGCCCCGGAAAGCCGCCTGATATATGACAGGCTCGAAAAGCGTTTCGGCCGCGAGAAAATCGAGCACCTGCTCGACATGCTCGATGAAGTGGCGACCTTCAACGAAGTAAAATAGGCGCTATGGCTTTTCATCGAGCGCGTCCGCCAACTGCCGGGCATCCCTGACATAGCGCGCCATGCGAGCAGCAGCATTGGGCAGTTCGGGCCGCTCCCCTGCCCCAGCCGATACAAGTGAGGCTGCGAAGCAGCATTCATGCTGGGAAAAGCCGGTGCGCGGTTCTTTCACTAGATTGCTATTACGCAAGGAGCTCCTCAGGCGCTTTTGACATGTTGCGTCGCTCGACGGACTGCCTTTATCGTCATCGTCGCTCTCGCCTTGTTCGGCGCAACGTTCTCCGTGCAGGACCTTGCCGGTGATCTGGAGAGCCCCAAGCGCCAAAAAAGCCCCGCGACATTTCTGTCTTCGGGGCTTTGATTTGGATGCGGGGGCTTGATAACGCAGAGACTTGTAAGAGAAGTTTCCGATTATGCGCGAATGCGCCTTATCATCGCGATATGCGAACAAAGACAAGCGAAGAAGACGAGAACAAGCAGGGCCATCCCGAGGCGTGAATCTGTTATCCGTAGCATCGACCAATCACCGTGCAGCACCTGCGGCAGCGAAACGCTCGAGAGACCGGCCTGCGTATTGACGACCCTGACCATGGCAGATGCTGTCGCGACGAGCGCGACATGTGCGTGGATGAACGTTGTCCTCGGGTATCGTTCCGGACGCATCGCCAGATAGACGCCGAAAACTGCCGCAAGCATTGATATCGTAAAAGCCCCCCAGAACTCGATGCCGGTATTGGCCAGAAGTTGAAAGATGGGTTCGCGCATCACGGGAAGTATCGTCATATAGAGCCACCAGGCCCATACGCTTGCAGGATAATGCGCGAGCAGAACCATGCTGATAAGAAAAATCGCCGCCAGAACATAGGCAACAGACGGACCCAGTCGAATGAATGTTAGAACTGGGTTTCGCATAGGCCAGGCTTCCTTTCGTCACAGGCACCAGTGCCACCAATCCAGGCAATATATAAGACGACGCTTAACTGTGGCTTACCATAGGGTCGCACCGTCCGGATCATCGCCTCTGCAATGCGTTTTCGACTCACAGCGGGAATACAACCATTCTGGCAAAAATAACAACCTCCCGTCAAGAGAGGATTGGTACGTCATTGCATCCTGTTGCAACAGGAACACTTTATAGGCGTGACAGGTGTTTCTTTATTGTGACTCATTGGATCAATTCTTTCTTTATTAGCTTTTATTCAGCAGAATTTTCCATGAGCGCCGGCATGTGCAACGTTAGGATGCCTGAAAGCTGGGGGAATGAATGGTAGCGGTTCAGATCAGATGCCTTACTTTGTTGCTCGCCGGTGTCATGTCGCTGGCCGGATGCCAGTCTTCAAGTGTCGATGACTTGGCCGCCTTTGGTGATAGCGCAAAGACTCTCGAAGATGACTCTGCGGTCGCCTTCTACAAGAACGACGAATTGATCACCACGGGGAAGCTTCAGTTCCAGGAAAAGAACTACGGAAAGTCATATGCAGTTTACAAACGCGCAGTCGCGATTTTTCCTGAGGATCCGTCTGCCTGGCTCGGCTTTGCGGCTTCAGCCGATATGATCGGCCGGTTCGACAGCTCCGACCGCGCGTATCTGCAACTCTCGCGGATGATCGGCAATACGCCCGTCTACTACAACAACATCGGATACTCCCATCTTCTGCGCGGCGACCTGCCCAAGGCCAGGCGCTACTTCCTGAAAGCCTACGAGCTCGATCCCGGAAACGAGACGACGGCCCGAAACCTTGAACTGATGAAAAACAGCGTGAATTTCGCGCAGCGATAGACCGATTGAGGCTCAAAGATTGACCGATCCGCAGCAGGTGCAGCGAAAGTTAGTCGCGCTGCGGCGGAGGTTCGGCAAACACGTCGAAAAAAGCCGCCCGTAGAAGGCCATGACGAGCTTTGCTGTCAGGTCACACAACCTTCCACGAGAATCGCTACCATTTCCCCACGAAACCGCCGCGGCGTGATACCTTCGAAATCGATCCGGGGATAAAACACGGTGCAATTCAATGCGCTACAGTGACCAGTGAGCATTGAGCATTGAGCATTGAGCATTGAGCATTGAGCATTTGAAAAGACACGGCTGTACAAATGATCCAGAAGCTATTGCACCTTGCGGAGTATCAACTTGCCTTCCGGCGAGACCGATCTTTCATAGCGCGGCAGGTCGGCGACAGAAACGCCATCGGCACCGATCGAGGCCAGGCTGTCATTCGGGATATCCCCGCGAACGGACGCAGCGCCGAATGAAGACTGAAGATGCTGCACGTCCTTGCCAGGTGCGCTCAAGATTTGCGCCCCACCGGAGGCAAACAGGCCAGAACGCATTCGACTATCCAAATTCCCCACGTCCTTTTGCAGGCTCTCCAGATGCTGTCGAATGATCGCCACCTCGTCAGCCTTTGCACCTTTGGCGATATTATGCCCCTGCTTGTCGATCTGTGTCTTCAGCCCGTCGATCGATAGTTTGAGTGCGGCAAGCGTCTCTCGGCTTCCACGGACGTCCGCGGCATTCTTGGCCGTATAAAGCAGAATGCCGGCATTCAACGGTAGGAGCATAAACGCTATTGCGATGAACGGCGCGGCTTTCGAACGGGCCGGCTCCTTGGCCGTCTGTTCGCAACGCTGCCTTGGACCGTCAGTTTCGACATCGACGTTTGCAATGCTGGTCATCGAGATTACCCCCTTCCCGCGAGCAGCGGCCGAGCCACCCTCGTACATGCGACACCAGTGTTTCAGAATTCCCTTAACAATAAATCTATGCCCGCTGCCATGATCGCATCCCACCGCCACCTGCCTAATCCAACGTGAACACCCCTTCCCACGCCCGTTCCAGCATCTCCAGCGATGCGATCTTCGGCATTGCATTGAATTCGCAATAGGCCCCGATAAAATCTATCAGGTACTTGGGATGATAGCAGGACGCCGGCAACTGGAAATTGTATTTACGATCGTAGAACAGATTCAGTTCATCGTAATCTATTTCAAGCGCAACAGTGCGTGCATACGCATCAAAGATCCGGATATATTCTTCCCGAGAAGGGTTATTCACATAAATCTTGTATTTGAGCCGCCGCAGGCCCGCCTCGTCGGACAGTTCCTTCGGCGCGATATTGGTCGAGAAGACGACAAGTTCGTCGAACGGGACCTTGAACTTCTTGCCCGTATGCAGCGTGAGAAAATCATATCCCCGCTCGAGCGGTACGATCCACCGGTTGATGAGCGCCTGTGGCGCGACTTGCTGGCGGCCGAAGTCGTCGATGATGAACACGCCACCGGATGCCTTGAGGTGCATGGGCGCTTCATAGACGGTCGAGCCCTGGTTGAAGGTCAGGTCGAGCAGATCCAGCGTCAGTTCCCCGCCGGTCTTGATGACCGGGCGGCGGCATTGAATCCATCGTTGATCCATCTTCGGATAGGGCTTCTCCGTCCCCTCGGCAGCGGGCTGGTGCACGGCTTCGTCATAAAAGCTGATAACGTGGCTGCCGACTTCGATGGCGTATGGCACCCAGATTGTCTGGCGAAACAGTCTCGACGTTCGTTCGGCAATGCTTGTCTTGCCGTTGCCGGGCGGCCCGTAGAGCAGAATGGAGAGCCCGGAATTCATCGCCGGGCCCAGTTTCTCGATCAGAGACTGCGACAACACCAGCCCTTCGAGGCTCTCGATCAACCGGGTATACGTTACGCGCTCGTCATGGATGGACTGCAACTTGATCTGCCGGCAGAAGGCATCGAGGGATACCGGGGCCGGCCCGATATATTGGGATTGCCGTAACGCCGTATGCGCGTATTCCAACCCCTTCATCGAAAGCGCGTACCGGATGTCGGACCTGACATCCTCTCCCGCCAGCCCCCGCGCCTCGAGGAATGCAAGTTTCACCAGTTCCTTGATCAGAAGGTTTACCAGTACCTTCGGCAACTTCATCCGGGCGGCCAGATGCGATGGCGTGACGGTGTCCTGTTCGGTTGCGCATTTTGCCGCCAGCCGCAGCATGAACGAAAATTCAAGCCCGGTCTCTTCCAGGCTTGCCGGCGCCACCGGCATGCGCGGATCGAGCGCCAGGGTGAAGTCTTCGCGATCTTGATCCGGTGAATACTGCATGAGGACCTCGCTCCTCTTATCCACCGGGTTTCAAGCCGATGAGAAGACTGATGACACGGGCGACAATGGGTACCAGCACGATGATGAGGCTGACTGGAAACAGGAAAGCCCCGAGCGGCAACAGCATTTTGATCGGCAGCGCGTTGGCCTTTTCCTCGGCTCGCACGATGCGAAGATCACGCATTTCCTTGCTGTAGACACGCAGTGTCTGGGTGACGCTCGTTCCGAGTTCCTCCGATTGGCGGAACAGCACGGAAAGCGTCCGGGCCTCATCGATCCGCAATCGTACCGCCAGGTTGGCCAAGGCATCGCGCAAGCGGCGCCCGCCGCGCACTTCCAGCATCATGATCGAGAGATGCAGACCGAAATCCCGCCGCTTGCTGACGAATTCCCGTGTGACGCGGTTCGCCGCCGCCTCGACGCTCATGCCGGCGTCCAGACAAACGACCAGCATGTCCATGAAATCGGGGAAAAGACGCCGGTACTCCCGTTCCTTGGCTTCGCCGCGCCGGTCGATATAGATGTTGACTAAGATGAAGGTGACGCCGGCTACAAACATCGCAGCGAACAGTATCGACAGCCGCGCCATTTCGGGAAAGAAGCGGTCGATGGCCCAGACAGCCCCGACCAGCACGGCAAGACATATGAGCGCGCGGACTATCTGGAACGTCGTGACTGCGCTAGCGCTGAAATATCCGGCACGGATCAGGCGGTTCTGGGTGGAATTGGCATTGGTGTCGCGCCGGGTGATCTCGAAGTAGCGGCGGATCAGACGATTCTCTGCGTCGCCAAGGTCGGCAATGGACGCATCACCAAAGGAGGATTCTTCATCCCCCGCATTCGTCGCCGTTTCCGACAGTCGGACACCGACCTCGCGTCGCCGGAAGACGAGTTCTGAAGCGGCGGCTGTAAAGATCAGCACCGAAAAGAACACAATGAGGTATATTCCATATTCACCGAACATTGCAGCCTCAGTACTCGAAGTGAACCATCTTATAGAGAATGGTATTTCCGACTGTCATTACGGCCAGCAACACCGTGATGACGATCGTTCCGTAGCCGCTTTCCCAAACCGGGTCGAAATAGGTCGGCGAAATCAACTTGATCATTCCGTAAAGAAGGAACGGATAGATCGACATGAATATCGCCGTGATGCGCCCCTCCGACGAGATCGCCTTGACCTTCGCCTTCAACATGAACCGGTCACGCAGCGTCTTCGAGAGATTCTGCAGGATTTCGACGAGATTGCCGCCGGTTCCAGCCTGCACGCTCAGCGATATCGCCAACAGGTTGAGGTCTTCCACGCCCACGCGGTCGGTAAGATTGACGAGCGCGTCGTCCAGCGTCACCCCATAGGTCAGTTCGTCCGACAAAAGGCCGAACTCGGTGCCGATGGGATCAGGCATTTCGCGGGCGACGAGAGCAATCGCCGCCGGTAGCGGATGCCCGGCCGCAAGGCTCCGGTTGGCAACGTCCAGCGCCTCGGGGAGCTTCTGGGTGAACTTGCGCATCCGGCTTGCGCGCGCCCGCCAGACAATGAGGACGGGGACAAGAATGCAAACCGCGATGAAGATCGGAAGCCGGATCACGTTGCTGGGCACCAGAAACTGAACGATCAGCCAGACCAACAACGCGCCGGCTATCGCATAGAGCGCAAATCGCTTCGCATCGAACTGGATGCCCGACTGCGTGTAGAACTGCCTGAGCCGCTGCATCAACGGGCGTGACCGCCAGTCTTCATCAAGGCCGCGCTCTTTCAGCATATCGCGGTAGGTTTTGCGATGGTCGCCGCTTTCATCAAGCAGGCTCAAACGATGGTTCACCGCACTGTGCCGTTCGGATGTCCTGAAGTAACTGCGCAACAGGGCTTCGACTGAAATCAGCGCTGCGATGAATACGGTGCCATAGAGCAGGAGCAGGGTCGGCGTCATGATCTCACAGGCCCCGTTTGCAAGGGGGTTCCTGGATCGAAGATCGCTGCGGGGACAACGATGCCGATCTCCGCGAACTCTTCGATGAAACGGGGCCGAAGACCGGTGGCGCGAAATTCTCCGCGGATGCGGCCATCGTCGTCTGTGCCGGTTTTCTTGAACTTCATGATCTCCTGCATCTGGACGACTTCGCCCTCCATGCCGGTGATTTCGGAAATCGAAACGACCCTGCGGCTGCCGTCGCTGAGACGCTGAACCTGGACGATGAGCGAGATCGCAGACGCAATCTGTGAGCGGACGCTGAGCTGCGACATCGGCATGCCGGCCATGCCGATCATCTGCTCGAGCCTGCCGACGGCATCGCGCGGCGTGTTGGCGTGAATGGTCGTCATCGATCCCTCGTGACCGGTGTTCATCGCCTGCAGCATGTCGAAGGCCTCTTCGCCGCGCACTTCGCCGACGATGATGCGATCCGGACGCATGCGCAACGCGTTCTTGAGGAGTTCGCGCTGACGGATCTCGTTGCGGCCATCAAGCGTCGGCGGCCGGGTTTCCAGCCGCCCGACATGCGGCTGCTGCAGTTGGAGTTCGGCAGCGTCCTCGATCGTGATCAGACGCTCCTTCGGGGATATCTGCGATGACAGGGCATTGAGCAGCGTCGTTTTACCCGAGCCGGTGCCGCCCGAGATGATCATCGACACCTTGCCCTTGACCGCGGCGCTAAGCAGGATGCGCATCGCGTTGGCCATTGCGCCGTACTCGACCAGGCGCTCCAGCGTCAGGGGCGAGCGCGTGAATTTGCGGATCGAAACGAGTGGCCCGTCGACCGAGATCGGCCGGATGGCGACGTTGACGCGCGACCCATCCTTGAGGCGGGCATCGACCAGCGGGGTCGATTCATCGACGCGGCGCCCGACGGCTGAGACGATCTTGTTGATTACACGCAGGAGGTGGTCCTCGTCCTTGAAGCGGACGGCCGTGCTCTCGAGCTTGCCGCCCCGCTCCACATAGACGTTGTTGTGACCGTTGATCAGAATATCGGCGATCGTATCATCGGTCAGTAGCGGCTCGATCGGCCCAAGCCCGAGCATCTCGTCGGTGATGTCATGGATCAGATCATTGATTTCCTTGGCGTTGAGCGGGAAATTGTTCTGCCGGATATAATCCTTGACCAGCGGCCGGATTTCGGTGGCAATCTCTTCGTTGTCGAGCGTGTCGAGAATGCCGAGATTGATGCGGTCCAGGAGGTAACGATGCAGGTTGACCCGCTCGGCCACCATATCCCGGCCGAGCGATGTTTCCTCGCCGGCCGTCGTAGACACCCCGGCGGCCTGAAGTTGCGGCAGGGGCGATTTCTCCGCCGCAGTGGTGGGAAGAGCGGCAAGCTGAGCGTCCTCTCCCTCTTCCGTCTGCGGCCGCTTGTAAAAACGTCCGATGAACCCGTTCGTCATCAGCTTCCCCCTGTTCGGCTATTTCACGATCACTGTGGCTCCGACTTTCACCCGGCTATAGAGATCGATGACGTCGGCATTGCTCATGCGGAAGCATCCCGAGGACGCGAATCCGCCGACCGTCGATTGATCGTTGGTTCCATGAATGCGATAGAGCGTGTCGGCATTGCCCCGGTAGAGATAGATGCCGCGTGCGCCGAGCGGATTGAACGGTCCAGCCGGCACAAGCTCGGGAAGGTCCGGTGCACGCGCCCTCATTTCGGAGGGCGGCCGCCAGTCGGGCCATTCGGCCTTGTGACCGACCTTGACGACGCCGCTCCAGCGGAAGCCGTCGCGGCCGACACCAATCCTGTAGCGGATCGCGCGATTGCCGGAGACGACAAGATCGAGCGTCCGGTCCTTGCTGACGATGACGATCGTGCCAGCCGCATAGTTTTGCGCAGTGGTTACCATGGCGCCCGTCGCCGGCCCAAGGTTTCGCGGCACCAGCCCGCTCGCCACAGTCTGCGTCGAAAAGGCTGCAAGCCCGAAAGACAACGCGACCAGAATGCCTCGCAGCACGCGGCCCGCGCTCTTGCCGTGCTGCGCCTCTTGCCCGTTGCTGCCCTGGCGTGAGGTCATCTGACCAGCGCTCCCAGCTTGCCGACGGCGCCGCAGAAGCGTGAACGCGCGTTGACCTCGATCGGCAATACGCCACGGTTCACCGCCTCGCTCAGCGTGTCCCAATCATAGGCGATGATATGAGCCCGGGTATCCTTGAAAACCTTGTCCGCTTGCTGCCGGCGCACACCAAGGCTGAAGAGCTTGGTGCGGTATTTGTTGATGACGACAAAGATCTGGTCCGAACTGCCGCGCAACCGCACCAGGTTGACGAACAATTCCTTGGCCTGGTGAAGGGCGGGGATCGTCATTTCGGTGACGATGCAGATACTGTTGACCGATGCCAATACGTCATCCTTCCACGCGGTGTGGTAGTAGGGGACATCGAGAACCGTGTGATCGCTTTCAAAGGCCGCCACATCCAGCATCCGCAAGACCAGTTCCGCGCCCTTGGGCGCCAAAAGAACCGACGGCTGCCTGAACGACAACAGGGAAAAGCCGCCCGAATGGCGTTTGCGCACGAGATCGATGAATTCGAGATCGACACGCGACGGATTGGCGACGACGGGCTTCAGGTCGTAATCATTGACGAGGTTGAGATAATAGCCGAGCGAGCCGGAGGAAAAATCCAGATCGAACAGATCGACGCGCGGCGCCGAATTCTTCGTCGGCTGTGCCAGCACGTGTGCGAGCGAGGAAGCAATCACACTGGCGCCCGCGCCGCCAACGGCAGACACGACAGCGTGGACCCGGCTGTCGCTGGCTCCCGCCGTCGGCGCATGCGTCGAGATCATGTCGATCAGCGCGCGGCGTTCGAGCGGCTTCTTCAGCCAGTCATTGCCGTTCAGGCGAAACAGCAGCCGCAACATATCATCGGCCAGGTCCTCGGAGACGACCACGAGCGGAATGTTGCGATGGCGGTTGCGGAAAGCAACAAGTTCCGGGCGGCTCAGCATTTCTCCGTCGTCGACATCCAGCACGATCAGGTTGAACTGCGCAGGATCCAAACGCCCCGTGTCGCTGAGCGCCGACAGCGCCATATGGCGCACGTCGTAGCGCGAAAGCGATCCGAACGTATCGAGCATCAGGCTCGCAGCCGCCGCGTCATCGGAAAGAATGAGAATCCTGGTCGATGCTGCAAAATTCATATGAGCTGTCATCTCGCTTTACCACGCAATATTAAGGGTTTAGCATGTCGTTTTGCATGTTTTCAGATCTTCAGTGGTGATCGTCACCGGATGGGCGGGAATGACGACGTCATCGAGCCCGAGCAATCCGCCAAGAACGGGAAGATCGAATGTAATATTTTGGACTTCCAGTCGCATGGTCAGCACCGGCCCGTCCGGCCGTCCCCAATAGCCGAGCCCCGAACGCTGATAGGTAACGGCAATATTGGCTGCCTTGATCCGAGGATTGATGTGACACATCCCGGCATGGGCGCCGGCTGCCAAGACCGGACAATCGTCCGCTTCCGACGATCCGTACGCAATGCGATTAAGAGATGCGACGTCGCATGCCGAGCCACTGCAACTCAAAGAGATAGTCGCATCATTCGGCGCCGCATCGCCATTGTTGAGCGGATCGTCGGCATCGGTCGGAAAGGTGTCGGTGAAGTCATCCATATCCACCAGCGGATCCGACACGGCGGCAAGACGCGCACCGTATTGCAGAGCCTTCACCGTCTGGTTCCACTGCGACATCGCGTAACCGAACTCGACGAAAGCGGCGAAGACGAGGAGCACCAGCGGGAAGGTGATCAGCCCTTCGGTCAGGGATACGCCGCGGTCGTCCCGCCAGAAGGAGAAAGGCGTTCGACGGTCTACCATCCCATATACCTCTCTTCATGCGAGGAATTGAGGGTGATCGCATCGATGCCGAGCCAGGCGAACAGGGGAGAGGTCGCGTAGAGATGTGCTGTCTGGACGGTGATCGTACCGTCGGCATTGACCGGCGTGACGGTGATATCGGCAAGATTCGTGGTACCGTCAGGATTGCGTCCCCAGCCCGGTACGCGCAGCGCAGCACCCTCGGCCGGGCTCTGGGTTCCATAGAAAGCGATCAGTTTCGCCGTCGCCGTTGAGCACTTGGCGGTGTAAGTCGGCGTGGTCGGCCTGCAGCGCGCCAGATAGCGCCCGGCGTCCCTCAGACCCGCGTCAATCTGCATTCGCTCCCAGAAGATATTGCCGAACTCGAGGATGCCCACGGCGAATAACGTCACGAAGGGCACGGCCAGCAGCGCCTCGGTAAGCACGGCGCCCTCTTGGCTCGACCAGAAACCAAAACCGAGCCGGCGGAGGATGAAGGTTCTGAGCGCCATCATCGGACCAGCTCCGCTTCTTCGCGCAGGAATTCATCGAGCGTGCCGCGGCCGCCCTTGCCGGTGATGTCGATTATCTCAAGCGACAGATAGCGCTCGTTGCCGGCCTTGATCGCCGGCTTGGTCATGAACATGCGCGCAAAGGCTACCGCCTGTGTCTCCTTGCTGCCACCGTTCAGATGGTCGACCGAGGCCTCGTAGCCGCAATTGACGATCGCGGCGAATATTTCGCGGCGATCGCCGTACTCATCCGCCGTGTAGTTCGAAAGAGCAGGTCCCGAATAGCACTGACCGCCGCCCGTCGTCGGCGTGCCGATCTCGCCGTTCGGCGAGTGATTATTGAGCAACGACGCGGAATTGAGTTCGTATTGATAGACATCGTAGGCGGAGGGCTGGCTTGGTGTTCCGGTGGCCGTTGGCGGATAGCTGGAAGAGTTGCTGAGAATCGTGCCGACCGGCGGCGCCGAGACACCATGCGCGACGGTCCAGTAGTCTCCGTAGCTCCAGTCGTTGCCTGTGCTGATCTTGCCGCCGCCAAGGGGCGTCATGGCTGCGCCGTAACCCAATGGCACCGCCTTGGTGGTATCGCCGACCGTACTGCCGGCCATTACCGGGTCGTAGCCTTTGCAGGCATTCTGTCCCGTTTCCTTTTGTGCGGAGCGGACATTCTGGGAGGGGCGGTAGCGGCTGTCACTGCGCGAGCCCTTGAACGAACCTTCGTAAATACCGAAGCGCGTATTCACGCCTGCTTCGACAGGCCCGGCCATGGCGCCCGTCTGGGTGTCCAGGCTGTCCTGCGTATAACAGGCCCCCGGATTGCCGGTGGCCAGAGCCTCCGCCATCACGTTCGCGCCAGGGCCGAGCGGTGTTCTCAGAAACCCGAAATTGCCGGGTCCCGGATTGTGTTCCGACGTGCTGTGCATTTCGATCTGCCGCCCGTAGAGATCACCGTCCGCGAAAAAGGTATGAAGGTCCGCCGCCGCCTGCTCATTGCCGGCCTCGGTCGTATTGCCCACCGGCTCATAGGGGTTGCAGATGAAGATCGGCGTGATATCGCAGGCACTTGCGTGATAGACGGCAACGGCGTCGGCGGAAACATTGATCGTATCGCGCGTGAAGCCGACCGGCAGCGGGAAGATCGTCTGCATCGCCTGCGGCTTGGCAGAAACCCAGGCATAGGATGCCTCATTTGGGTCCGTCGTCACCATCGACCCGGGGATGGCATCGTCATCGTTATCCG
Organism: Pararhizobium sp. YC-54; assembly: GCF_025847205.1. GTDB lineage: Bacteria > Pseudomonadota > Alphaproteobacteria > Rhizobiales > Rhizobiaceae > Pararhizobium. Next base: position 207,118 of record NZ_JAOYTH010000013.1, read on the forward strand.
GGATGGCCTTGAGAAACGTAACGGTGACCGTGCTCGCAGCGTCGTTCCCGGCGTCGAAGGACACTGTGAGGCTGGAGCCGAGCGACATGCCCTCACCGCCGCCGCCAAACGCAGCCGTATTGGCGAGATTCCCGATCGCCGCCTCGGCCCGGTCGATAGCATCGTCGCGCCCATCGAGTTCGCGGGCACCGGCGAGCGCCATCGCATCGACGGCGTTCTGGAGATCCGTATGGAGATTGCCGCTGCGCCCGACATCGATGACAAGCAGCGAGAAACCGAGTAGCAGCGGCATGGATATCAGCGTCAAAGCGATGACGTAGCCACGATGGTCGTTCCAGAACCGCTTGATAGCCCTGTTCAACATTGGCATGCCCCTCCCCGTCCCGGCGCCTCTTCGCCGTGATTTTTTGTTTCTAGTGCATTCCTTTCCGCCGCTTCCTAAATTCCGCCCGTCATTCCAATCGCGGGCTACGCGTTACTGCGCGTAACCCGGTGTTCCGCTCGCCCCGTTTGTTGTCACGACCGGCATGACCATCGTTGGCGCCGCCGCGGCGGTCTGTCCGCCCTGGTGGTTGCGGATGACCTTGTAGATCACCTTGCCGTCACTGGTGATGCGGGTGTACTGCGCCACCTGCGGGAAAGGATCCTGGATATGGATGCCCTTGTTGGCCTCCACCGCATTTCCAGCCCCGAACGTGATCGTGTCCCTGTGGTTCAGGTAGTCGGCACAGCCCGAGGCAAGGCTCGCGACGGCAAGGATCAGGACGACGCGCTTATTTCTTTGCAACAGCAAGGGTGCCTCCCACATCGAGATCAAGACGGTGGCCATAAGGCCCCGTCACACCTTCGCCGTTGCGAAAACGGCGCAGCATATCCTTGTCGACCTCCAAAACGCCGAGCGCGAAAAGCTCGACATCATTCGACGAACGCGTCTGGTCGAGCGGGCTGTAGAGATCCTCGCCGGGTGCCGCCGGCCGCACGATATGCGGCGTGACGACGATGACGAGATCAGATTCCTTTTTCGCAAAGCTCGTCGAGCGGAACAGCGCACCGATGACGGGCAGCTTGCCCAACCCCGGCAATTGCTGGATGTCCTTGGAATTGATCGACTGCAGCAGACCGGCCATCGCAAAGCTCTGGCCGTCGCGCAGTGCAACCGTGGTCTTGGCCGCGCGCGAAATAAAGCCGGGATTGCCGTTGACGTTGATCGACGTGTCGAGCTCGGAGACCTCCGGCTCGATCTTGAGGTTGATCAGCCCGTCATCGAGCACCACCGGTGTGAAGGTCAGTCGCACGCCGAAGGGCCGGTAATCGGTCTCTGTTGCAACCGTCGCACCGTTGTTCGTCGTCGTCAGGATCGGCACTTCACCGCCGGCGTGGAAGCTTGCGGTCTCGCCGCTCATGGCGATCAGGTTGGGCTGTGCCAGGCGGCGCACCAGCCCCTTCTGCTCCAGTGCGTTGATGACGACATCGATTCGCGTGCCGGATATTTCCAGCACTTTGGCGATCAACTGGCCGAAGGGCAGCATGCCCGTAGCGGCTCCCTGGCCGTCGCCCACACCAAAAGCGAGTTGGCCGTTCTTATCTACCGTGACACTCTGGCTGGTCGATGCCGTGCCGATGCTGCCGTTCGGATTGCTGCCCCGCCAGCCGATGCCAAGATCGCGGCCGGTCTGGCGCGAGGCTTCGATTACTCGGACCTCCAGCATCACCTGTTGCGAATCGCTGACACGAAGCTGGTTGAGCACCGGTTGATCGGAATAGGACTGGGCGATCTCCATCACCCGTGCCAGTTCGACTGCATCGCGCACCATGCCTGTCAGCCGGATGCGGTCGTTGGAATTGATAACCCGCACCTGCGCCGAGGGCGCTGCGGAGCGAATGGCCATGGCGACTTCGGTGAAATCGCTGGCAACGCGGATATCGATGACACCGAGCAGCGACTTGTCATCGCCATAGACCGAGATGTTGGTGGCGCCGTTCTTCTTGGCGCGGACGAAAAGCGACTTGTCGGAAAGAGGCACCACATCGATCAGCTCGGCGCTGCCAATCACCAGGTCGCCAAAGGGTTTGCCGGTTCTGATCGTCAGTGTTTCGTTCGGAGGGACCGTCACCTGCTGCACGGATCCCGCCAGGCTGATGAATTTCTCCTGGGCGTCCGCCCGGCCGGTGAGGCCTGGCCCCAGACAGCAACAGGCAAAGAATACCGCGGTCATTGCCGCAAGGGTCTTCGCCCTTGCCGCCCCCTTGATGCTTCCCCTCAACATTTCCGCTTGCGCCCCCTCATCGTTCGGCCGCCGCGTCTGCGGCATGCCGCATGTCATCTCACTGGATCAGGCCGACTCGGTGCTCCTCGCGCTTCGTCGTGTTCCAGACGCCTACCGTCGCCCACTTCGGCTCGATCGGCAATATCGGCTCGACCTGGCGCTCGACGATCTGCACTTGTTTTTCACGCAAGGGCGTCTTCATCTGGCTTTCGACCGAGTTCATCCTGCTGCTGAGGTCGTCCCCTACCTTTCGCACCAGGCGCTCGATGACATCGAATCGGCCGTCATCCTTTTTCGCGAGATCGTTGCTGAGCTCGGTCGCCATCGGACCTCCGCCAAGATCCGCCACCGTAATCGGCCGGGTCTGCTCGGCGGTAGCGGAAGAGATATTGCGCAAGGCAAGTGACAGCGTGCCGATATTGGCGCCGAGCGTCAGGCGCTGCGCCTCTTCGGTCGTCACCTCGAAGGTCACCGTCTTGACGACAACCGGTTCATCCTTGCGCTCATCCGCACTCTGGTCCACCGCCAGCACCTTCACCCCTTGCAGAAGCACATCGACAAAGGTCTGCTCGCTATTGTTCTGGCGGTTTCGGACAACACGGGTCAGGAGAACGTCGACGCGGTCCGAGGGGCGCACGAAGCCGGCAACGCCGAGAACGTCGTTGACGCGGATGGAGACCGCCTTCATGCCCTGGTCGAGCGCCGCCGACAATGTCGCCCGCTCGCCGGTACCGGTGATCTTTGAAGCGAGCAAAGGCTCGCCGGGATCGATCGCCTCCATGGCATAGCGCGGTTCGTCATCGTCGCCGACGACCGCCACGATCGCCTGGAACGAACCTTCAGGTCTTTCCTCGGAAGGCCAGGGAATGGCTTTGAGATTTTCAGCGCGCACCGGGTCGCCGAAGCGCATCGCCTTGGCGGCAACGACGAGCGTTTTTTCCTGCGCCTTCGTATCGCCATTGGCGGCAAGCCGCGCCTGCTGGTCGGCGAGATAGCTGCGCGTCGCAAAGACTGCGGCGCCTGCAAATAGTATCGAAACAACAAGACTGATGATCGTTGAGAAACGCATCGCCGGTACTCGCTACACTGGACGGAAATACGCCCGTTTCTTAAATCTAAATTAGAGGAGAGGGGTTAATAAACCCCTCTCTATTTCGAAGGACGTTACGCGGGGTCCACCGCAGTCGCCCACCACGTCGACCATTCTGTCCAGACCCCGGCCAAGCCCGTACCGGCCGCAGTCACCGCAGTGATTACGCCGCCGACAAGCAAGGCCAGCAAAATAAGGTATTCAGTCAGCGCTACGCCGTCTTCTTCCCGCGCGAAAGCGCGTACTTTATACAAAAGTGCCTTCATCGAGAATTACCTCCAAAATATTTCAGCGCGCCCGCAATGTCCTCCGGCCCGCCATGTCATCGAGACCACCTCTCCGACTGCTATAATTAATAATCCCTTAATTATTATATCGTCAACTGCTAACCCATGGACATTTCTGGTATCTATTTCTATGGTTAAAATCGGAACGGGAATGCTGGAGAGACTGTGAAGTCGTATTCTGTACAAACAGGATGACGGGTAGTATTTTTATATTCGTCGACCCATAAAAACTTGGCCTTGCCACAGAATACTGTAGATTTTGTTGGAAAATCGCCGTTTGAAATAAGCCAAGAGGAAACATGACGCAAATAGTCAACATTGTTACTGGCGTTGCAATATTGATTTTCCTCTATGCCGCCTGGAGCGATTTTCGCAGCTGGAAAATACCGAATGGCGCCATTCTTGCTCTGCTCGTCCTTTATTGCCTGAGCGCCGTGGCGGGGTTGCTGGCGACCGGGGATACCGGCGCAGCCCTCTTCTCCTCCAACGGGATCGGCGGCGATGTCGGGGCCGGCCTCCTGCTCTTTGCCCTTGGCGTCGGCCTCTGGGCCTTCGGCCTCTTCGGCGCCGGCGATGCCAAGCTCTTGCTGCCGATCGGCCTTTTCATCGGCTGGCACGGCATGCTGCCCTTCGCCGTCTTTCTGCTGATCGGCGGGATCCTGGCCCTTTTGGCCCTGCGATTGCCGATGCCGCTGCAACTGGCGCACATTTCCGTCTTCATGCGCATCGAGGAAATCCGCGCGACACGCAAGATCCCGTACGGCGTCATCATGGTCATCGCAGCACTCCCGGTGCTCGCCCTTGCCGCATAATTCCTTAAATCGGAATCGATTTAAGGAAAAATTGCGCAGCAAAGATAAAGGGCTACAGCGACCTTTGCGCGTCATGAATGACGCGCGGCGCTGTCGTGACGGCAAGCCCTGATTCTTGCCTGCCGCCGTCGGCGCCGCCCATTCGGGCGGCAAGCTTCACTTCACACCGAAGACGACCTCATCGCCGCTGAGGGACTGGAAACCGGTGGCGGTCAGCACCGAGGGCATGCTGGCGCCGACGCAGCCGACGCCCTCTTCGTAGAGGCAGGGAGTGACGTGGAAACACATGCCCTCTTCGAGAATAGCGTCGTGTTCGCGGCGGATCGCCATGACATTGTCCTCGCCCCAGCCGGGCGGGAAGGAGCCGCCGATGCTGTAGGCAGGGCGCGTGACCATCCATTCGGCAAAGCCGCGCCGCTCGATCACGCCCTCGAATATACGGGCCGCCTCATGCGCGGTCATGCCAGGGCGGACCCGGGCAAAGCCCTCGTCGAGCGCTTCCTTGCAGACCTCGAACAGGCGCAGCACCCGGTCGGAAGGCTTGCCGATGGAATAGAACCGGAAGATCGGCGTATGATAATCGAAGACGGAGGCAGCCGGCTCGATATTGACGAGTTCGCCGCGAGAAATCGGCGCGCCGCACCAGGTGACATGGGCGCGGGCCGTGCGTGGACCGGCACAGACATTCGGCATCTTCGCCGGGCGGTGGCTGCCGTTGGCCATCATGCTGTCGCTGACGACCATGGCAAGCTCGGTATCGGTCATGCCCTCCTGCAGCGCCGCAAATCCGTCCAGGCATGATTGTGCGGCGATATGGCCGGCCTTGCGCAAGAGGTCGATTTCGGCGGGGCTCTTGATGCGGCGCAGGTGCTCCACAAGGCCCGAAGCATTGAGGACCGCATCGTCCTTTGGCCGCAGGAAGCCGGCGACGGCCATCTGGACCGTGCCATATTCCGCGGCGATAACGGGTGTGCCGGGCACGAAATCGGCGAGCGTGCGGGCGAGCACCGTCGCATAGTCCTGCCCGTCCGGCACGCCGACGCCCTCGTCGGCCCAGATCTTGCCCTTCAGTGCCCGGATATTGCTGAGCTCCGTGAGGCGCATCACCCAGATCGCCTTGCCGTCCGCCCTCACGATCAGCGAGGTCGCGCCATAGGCCAGCGAGCCGAAGCCGGTGAGGTAGTACATGTTTTCCGTCGAGTTCAGCACGCAGGCATCAATGCCGCGTTCGGCCATGAGCTTTCTGAGCGCATCACGGCGGGCGAGGTATTCTTCCGGCTGGAAGGGCAAACGATCGTAGTCAGTCGACATAATTTCTACTCGCATTTTCTAAAGGGAATCCGGCGGAGAACGGCGACGGACGCCGCTCTCCGCGCTCTGCTTCAATCGTTCTTCTTGAGGTTCCAGAAGACCGGCACGTCCTGCGTCACCAGTACGTCGGAAACCTTGTCGGAAAAGGCGACGAAGGTGTTCCACTGGCCGAGCGGAACGTGGTGGCCTGTCTCGAAGGCGCGGGTGGAATATTCCGCCGCGACCGCCTTGCGGGCCTCCTCACCATCGGCAAGGGCGAACTTCAAACGCAGGTCCTCAAGCGTCTTGTCGCAGGGCCAGCCGAAGATGCCCTTCTCGCAGGCGCCCGAGAAGGTGATGCTCCAGACCGGGTTGGAGACGACCTGGCCGCCAACATAGGAGTGCAGGAGGTTCCAGCCACCCTTGTCGGCCGGCTCCTTGGAGTTGCGACGCTTCAGCACCGTCGCCCAGTCCATCGCCTGCACGTCGACAGTAAGTCCGATGTCGCGCAGCGCCTGCACCGTCACCACCGTTTCCGGATGCACGATGCTCTCGTCGGTCGGGTCGAGGATGACGATCGGCTTGGAAAAATCCCAGCCGGCCTCCTCGAAGAGTGTCTTGGCCTTCTGCGGATCGGGCGCCTTCAACGCGTCCAGACCGGCATCGGTCTCCATCGGCGTGCCGCAGATGAAGAAGGAGGCGCAGGTCTTGTAGTATTCCGGATTGCCGTTGACCGCCTGGAGATAGGCCTCCTGGTTCGTCAGGTAGAACATGGCTTGACGGGCCTTGGCATTGTCGAAGGGCGGCTGGGTGTGGTTGAAGAACAGCGTGCCCTGCGTGCCGGTCTCGTTGACGACCTTGGTCTTGAGATTGCCGGCAGCCTCGATGACGGGAAGCAGGTCGAGCGACGGGCTCTGCCAGAAGTCGATCTCGCCGCCCATCAGCGCCGAAAGCGCCGTCTGCTGGTCCTTGATGATGTCCCATTCCACGACATCGAACTGGGCCACCTTGCCGCCGGCAAAGCCGCTCGCCGGCTCGGAGCGCGGCGCGTAGTCAGCGAACTTTTCGTAGACCACTTTACTGCCGGGCACCCACTTGTCCTTGGCGAACTTGTAGGGGCCGGAGCCGGTATAGTCGGTGATCTCCTTGAAGGCATCCGTCTCGGCAACGCGCTTCGGCATCATGAATGGGATGTTCGAGGCAACCTTGCTAAGAGATTCCAGCACGATGCCATAGGGCTCATTGAATTCCAGCTCGAAGGCCTTGTCGTCGACGACACGCATCTCCTTCAACTGCCTGGCCATCAGTTGGCCGGCGGCGTCGCGCGCCTGCCAGCGCTTCAGCGAAGCCACGCAATCCTCCGCCTTGACGGGCTGGCCGTCATGCCATTTGAGGCCGTCACGCAGCGTGAAGCGATAGGTTTTCTTGTCCTCCGATAGCTGCATGTCCTGGACCATCTGCGGCTTCGGCACGAAATGCTCGTCCAGCGAATAGAGCGTGTCGTAGATCATGAAGCCGTGCATCTTCACGATATCGGCGGTCGCGCCCATCGGATCGAGCACCTGGAGGTCGGCGCTCGGCACCACCTTTAGCGTGGTTTCGGCAAGGGCCATACCCATGCCCGACAGGAGGACGGCCGAGGTCAGAAGCGCACGGCATGATACTTTCACATGGTTGAACATTGTCATTCCCCTTTTGGTTAAAGCGTGCCGTCAGGCCGGAATGGTCTCTTCCGCCCTGCCGGGTATCGATGCGAGAAGCTCACGGGTGTAGGGATGGGCGGGCGCGGCGAAGACGGAGGCCACCGTGCCTTCCTCGACGACCATACCGCGGTGCATGACGATCAGCCGGTCGCAGATCTGCGCGGCGACGCGCAGGTCATGGGTGATGAAGAGGATGGCGAGGTCGAAGCGCTTCTGGATGTCGTCGATGAGGCGCAGCACCTGTGCCTGCACCGAGACGTCGAGCGCCGAAACGGCCTCATCCGCGACAAGGATGTCCGGTTCCATGGCCAGTGCCCGGGCAATCGAGATGCGCTGCCGCTGGCCGCCGGAGAACTGGTGCGGGAAGCGATCGATCGCCTGCGGCTCCAGCCCGACGAGCTGCATCAGCTCTTTCGCACGCCCCATTGCCTCGGCTTTGCCCTGGCCGAAATTCATTGGCCCCTCGATGATCGACTGACCGACCGTGCGCCGTGGGTTGAGCGAGCGGTACGGATCCTGGAAGACCATCTGCAAGCGCTGGCGAAACGCTCTGCCATCCTTGCCGGCGGCAAGGGTGACGTTGCCGGAGGACGGTTCGATCAACTGCGTGATGCAGCGGGCGAGCGTCGATTTTCCCGAGCCGGATTCGCCGATGATGCCGAGCGTCTCGCCGCGACGGACGACCAGGTTCGCCCCCTGCAGGGCATGGACCGTGCGTCGGTCGCGAAAGAGGCCGCCGCTATGATAGGTCTTTGCCAGCCCATCCACCTTGATCGCGACATCACCGGTCACGACATGGTCCTTCCGCTTCGGCTCCAGCGTCGGCACCGCAGCGATCAGCATACGGGTATAGTCCGAGGCCGGCGCATCGAGCACACGGCCCACCGGGCCATGCTCGACCACCTTGCCGGCCTTCATGACGACCACGCGGTCGGCGATCTCGCGCACCACGCCGATATCATGGGTGATGAACAGCACGCCCATGCCGCGCTCGCGCTGCAGGTCGCGGATCTGCTTGAGGATCTGCGCCTGTGTGGTGACGTCGAGCGCCGTCGTCGGCTCGTCGGCGATGAGAAGCTTCGGCCCGAGGATGAGCGCGGCTGCAATCAGCACACGCTGGCGCTGGCCTCCGGAAAGCTGGTGCGGAAAGGCGTGGTACATCCGCTCGGGATCTGGCAGGCGAACCTCCTGCATCGCGGCGATGACCCGGTCGAATCGCGCCTTGCGAGAGAGTTTCAGGTGGGTGCGCAGGACTTCGTCGATCTGCTTGCCGACCGCCTGCACCGGGTTCAGCGCGGTCATTGGCTCTTGAAAGATCATGCCGATGCCGCGGCCACGCAGGTCCCTGAGTTCCGCGGGGGTGGCACTGGTGATGTCGCGGCCCTCGAAGAGGATGCGGCCGGCAGGCTTTGGAAAGACCTTCGGCAGGAGGCCCATGATGGACTGCGCCGTCACGGATTTGCCGGAGCCGGATTCACCGACGACGCAGACGATCTCGCCGGCCGCAACAGAGAAGGAGACGTGGTCGACTGCGAAGCCGCGGTCACCACCGCCGGGAAGGGGAATTGCGAGGTCCTGGACCTCGATGACGGGAGGTGTCTTCATCAGCATCACTCACATCCGTTTTGCAATGCGGGGATCGAGCGTGTCACGCAGACCGTCCCCGAGCAGGTTGATGCCAAGCACCGTGAGGGCGAGGAACAGGCTGGGCAGGAAGACCAGCCGCGGAGCGACCTGGAAAAACGTGCGCCCCTCCGAGATCATGTTGCCCCAGCTCGGGATTTCCGGCGGCAGGCCCGTGCCGAGGAAGCTGAGGCCCGCCTCGATGAGGATGGCGGAGGCGCAGATATAGGTGCCCAACACCATCAGCGGCGCATAAGTGCTGGGCAGGATGTGGCGCAGGAGGATTTTCGGGGTCGAGGTGCCGACCGATATGGCGGCTTCGACGAAGGGTTCCTCGCGCACCGTCAGCACGACGCTGCGCACCAGACGCACGACGCGCGGAATTTCCGGAATGGTGAGCGCGACGATCACGGTGGCGATGCTGGCGCGGGTCAACGAGACGAGCGCGATGGCGAGCAGGAAGGTCGGGATTGCCATCAGCCCGTCCATGACGCGCATGACGATCGCATCGACCCAGCGGAAGTAGCCGGTCACCAGGCCGATCGCGACGCCGATAGAGAGGCTGGTTGCCGCAACGCAGAGCCCGATGAGGATGGAACTGCGCGCTCCGTAGACGGCGCGGCTGTAGACGTCGCGGCCGAAGAGATCGGTGCCGAACCAGGCAAGCCCGGACGGTGGCTTCAGTCGCATGCCGGGCTCGATGCGGCTTGGATCGACGGTACCGAGCAGCGGCGCCGCCAGCGCCATGAGGACGAGCGTCAGGACCAGCAGGCCGCCGACGAGCACGGACGGATTGGCGAGGAAGGCCGGTAGGCGGCGCCTTGCGGCAGCCGGTGCGGCCGAGGGGGAAGCAAGGCTGTTCATCAGTAACGCACCCTTGGATCGAGGAAGGCATAGCCGATGTCGATCGCCAGATTGACAACGACATAGACCCCGGAGAACATGAGGATGACGCCCTGGATGACCGGGTAGTCGCGCTTGAGGATCGCATCCACGACGAGGCGTCCGACGCCGGGAATGTTGAACACGGTCTCGATCACCACCACGCCGCTGATGAGCAGCGCGACGCCGATGCCGATGACTGTAAGGATCGGGATGGCCGCGTTGCGCAGCGCATGACGGGTGACCACGAGGCGCTCCTTGACGCCCTTGGCGCGGGCCGTGCGGATGAAATCCTCGCCCATCATTTCAAGCACGCTGGCGCGGGTGATACGGGCGATCAGCACCAGGTAGGCCAGCCCCAGTGTCACCGTCGGCAGCGCGATGGAGGAGAAGAACGGGCCAATGCCGTCCCGGATGCTGGCAAAACCCTGCACCGGCAGCACGCGCAGTTGCAGCGAGAAGACATAGATCAGGCAATATCCCAGCACGAAGACCGGAACCGAGAAGCCGAGCACGGAGACGAACATCAGCGCCCGGTCGAGCCAGCTTCCGGCCGTAGCGCCGGCAATTGTGCCAAGGGGAACGGCAATCACGATTGCGAAAACGAGCGTCGTCAGGGCCAGCGAAGCCGTCGGTTCCAGCCGCTGGAGGATGAGGTCGGAGACGGGAATGTTCGAGAAGATCGAAATCCCGAGATCGCCTTGCAGCAGCGAGCCGGCCCAGATGAAGAACTGGGTGACGAGTGGCTGGTCCAGCCCGAGCGACGAGCGGATGCGTTCGATGGTCGCCGCATCGGCATTGTCGCCGGCAATGACGACCGCCGGATCGCCCGGACTGAGCCGCAGCAGCAGGAAGACCACGATGGAGACAACGAGGATGACCGGCACCAAGCCCAGCAACCTCTTTGCAACAAAGGAAAGCATGCAACTCCTCCCAAGCTATGAATGCATTATTTGTATGCAATCATGTATACATAATGCATACAAAAGCTGCGAAGTAAAGAACTTTCCGCAGCAGGCGGGCGGTTTCGCGTACGGACGCGCGGCTGAACGCGCTTTGCATGCGGGAAGGCCCAGGCGACAAAAGACTCAATCTGTATACAATCTTGATGGTCGATTCTGGGCTGTCTTTGCGGTATCGTCCGGACACCTTGACGCCATCATGCGTTCTGGCCGTTCGCCATGGCAGTGGGTGTTTGGCTACAGGCGCAGCGAAAATCCTTTGCAGGCAGCCCTTAGCTGCCGGTCGATCAGTCCACGTGTCCACTATACCGCAGCAGCGCAGGAACGCGTAGTGCCAGGATTGCAATGAAGGTCGCACGTAGCGTCCCGCTGATCAGTGCAACATGGACTACGCCGATGACTTCGGCCGCCGAGCCGAGCACCAGGCTGGCCAGCGGCATCACGCCGATCGTCAGTTCCTGGATGCCTAGGACGCGGCCTTGCACCTGCGGCTCCGTCATCATCAGCAGAAGTGTCGCCTGCAAGACGCCGAACGGTGAGGCGGCAACGCCGATGAGGGCCATGAGGGCAAAGGAAGCGGAACTGGGGAGGATAGCGCGAAGACCGCCCAGAATGCCCCCAGGTCGCCGTGCCAAGGACGAAGAGCCCGCCCTTGAAGCGGAAATCCCCGAGGCTCGCGATGATGATCGAGCCGGTGAGGCCGCCGTCAGCATGGTGGCTGGCTATAGGACTGCGCTTCGCCCTATATCCACGGCCGCTGGGCTTTCACCTTGGCGCGCATACCATTGTGGATGTAGAGGCGGTCGGGATCGTCCGGATGCACCAGGAAGTGGAAGCTTTTTGGCCGCGCCACTCGCCCGATCCTCTTTGTCGGCCGCTTTGAGCTGGTCGTGCCTTGCTCTGAGCTATGGCACAGGCTCCGGTTCATGCCCAGCCAGACCTAGATTTCGTCCATCGCCTCGTGAAGGGTCTCGATCGTCGACAGACGGCGGCGACGTTTCGCACCTGCGAAGTCCATAACCCGCGTCGCCAAAAGATCCGTGAGCGCCATAACGGCAACGTGATTGTAGAGCGGGCCTGCCGCTGCCGTCTGACACCTAAAATGCCACGTCACCGCATCCATGCGCTCGCAATCGTCATCGGTGACGAGCATGGTCCGGGCACCGGTCTTTACGATCTGCTCGAGAAGGACGGGGAAACCCCGGACCTGCCTCCGCAGCCCGAAGACGATGACACAATCCTCCTTCTCTATGCTTGCGACATGTTCCGCCAAGGTCTGGCCCGAGTAAGGAAGGGAAACTGCGTTCTCGATGATCTGCAAGACCTGCCATTGCAAATAGGTGGCAAAGGATTGGCTGGTCCGAAAGCCGATGATCCAAACCCGCCGAGCCGAAAGCATCGTTTCAGCAACGTCGTCGATCTCCTGAAGCGAAATGGCGGCGAAGGATCGATCGATATTGGCATGCGCCTGCGCTAGATGGGCGCCCAGGATCTGCTCCGGCGGATCGGAGGGCGAGACCACCCGATAGAGGGCGGCGCCCGACGTCTGCTCGGACCGCACGTGACGCCGCGCTTCTTCATAGTTCGTATAGCCAAGCCGCTGCACGAAGCGCGATACGGTGGCATTGGAGACAGTTGCCAGCCGCGCCAGTTCAGAGGCGGTATAGCTGGCAAGTTCACCGGGAAAACTGAGCACAAAATCCGCCAGCCGGCGTTCGGTCGGGTGCATCTGGTGCAACTCATTCCTGATGCGCTGAAGAAAAGACTTGCTAGGATCGGGTTTCATTCCTGACTTCCATGAAAAATCGCTTTCGTGGAAACTACCCACTACCGATCGCGAAGGAAACCGCTTTCTTTCGCCGTATCCCCTCAAAACACCCACAACAGCAAGGCCTCGCCTATTCCGCGTCAGGCGCTCGGAGGAAGGCGGCTGAAAACCACCTTTCTGTGAACGGATTTTTTTGTAGACATAAACTAAGAAAAATGCTTTTCATATAGGCGTGACCGGCGAAGGTTCCGGCCACCTTGCGACATATCAGGTCCACCGCCTCTCCGGCTGGCGGTGGGATACCGGGAGGAGCCGGAGACAACCTTCAGACATGCAGGCTCGCCTCCTGGCGAAGCATGCGGAACACAGTACTTTGGGAGGATAGCTGTGGAAACGAAACCCATGCCCACGATCTCGACCCTTGAAGAGAGAGATCGGACATTCAAGCGGATAGCCTGGCGGATTCTACCCTTCGCCACGCTGGTTTACATCTTTGCATGGCTCGACCGGGTAAATGTCGGCTTCGCAAAGCTTACGATGCTGGACGACCTCGGATGGAGCGAGACCGTCTACGGCGCCGGCGCCGGAATCTTCTTTCTCGGCTATTTCCTGTTCGAGGTGCCGAGCAACCTGCTCCTGCAGAAGATCGGTGCGCCCAAGACGATCCTGCGCATCGCCCTCGGGTGGGGCATTGTGTCGGTGCTGATGGCGCTCTGCACCCAGCCGTGGCACTTCTATGTGCTCCGCTTCCTGCAGGGGGCGTTCGAGGCCGGCCTGCATCCGGGCCTCATCCTCTATCTGACCTACTGGCTGCCGGCACATCGGCGCTCGCGCGCCATCGCCATCTTCATGTCCGCCTCGCCGATCGCGCTTCTGCTAGGCAGTCCGCTCGCCGCCTACATCATGACGAGCACGGACGGGCTGCTGGGCGTGAAGGACTGGCAATGGCTTTTCATCATCGAAGGTTTCCCGTCGATCATTCTCGGCCTGCTCGCCGTCTTCGCCATGACCGCCAAGCCAAGCGAGGCGAAGTGGCTCAGCCAGGCCGAGCGCGACCAAGTCGCCTATGAACTGGAGCAGGAAGCATCGCAACTTCACGGCCGCGAGCACAGGATGAGCGCCGCCTTGCGGACCCGCGAGGTGTGGATTCTGATCCTCACCCTGTTCTGCATCATCAGCGGCAATGCCACGCTCTCTTTCTACGGCCCCAGCTTGATCCGCGACGCCGGCTTCGCGGACATCAAGGTCGTCGGCTGGATCATGTCGGGAATCTTCCTGTTCGGCTGGATGGGCATGATGACCAATGGCTGGCTCTCCGACCGCAGCCACGAGTCCCGCTGGCACACGGCTTGCGCCGCCGCCCTGGGCGCCACCGGCCTGGTCCTTGCGGCTCTCGCACAGCAAGCCGGAAGCGCTCCGGGCGTGATCGTCGCTCTTGCCATTTCGGCTGCCGGAACAATGGGATCCATCCCGGTATTCTGGAGCCTGCCGCCCCGCTTCATGTCGGGAACGGCGCTTGCGGGCGGCGTGGCGCTTGTCAATTCGATCGCGAACCTGGCCGGCTACTTCGCGCCGCAGTTCCTCGGCGCCATCAAGACCGCCACCGGCGTCTACTCGACCGGCCTGTTCATCATCGCCGGCGTGGAATTCATCGCCGTGCTGCTTATCCTCGCCTTCATCCGCAAGGAGCCGGCCGCAACCACTCCCCTGGTCACCGGCACGACCGCCAAGGCCTCGTAGGTCCGGCGTTCCGCCCGCAGAAGACCATGCCGCTGCGGGCGGCCCAGAAAACAAAGGAGAAACCGACTTGACAAACACGAGAGAAATTCCTGTCGACACGTTGAAGCCCCTCCCTCGGGAAAGCTTCTACGACCGATCGATGGACCTGCCGGACCAATTGATGGTCGGCACCACAGACATCCACATCCACAGCGGTCCGTGGCTCAAGTCATGCCCTGGCCGGCTTGATCCTTTCCAGATCGCCGAGCAGGCGAAAGCGGCGGGAATGAAGGCGCTCGTCTTCTACGACCATACGCTCGGCGTAAGCAGCGGCACCGCCCAGCTCGTCAGCCGGCAAGTCCCCGGCATCGAGGTCTTCGGCGGGATCATCCTCACCTCCAATCTCGGCGGCCTGAACCCGCGCGCCGTCAAGACCGCTCTCTACTACGGTGCCGGCGCCAGGTTCGTACACTTCGGTGCCCACTGCACGCACTATATGGCAAGCCACGAGGGGGCGTTCATCGACGGCAAGCCTGTCCGCTTCAAAGACCACTATCCGAAATTCGCCAAGGAAGAGCTTTCCCGCGCGATCCGCATTCCCCTCGAAGGACCGATCCCCGACGAACTCACCGAAATCCTGCAGCTGATCGCCGATCATCCGCATGTCCACCTGAACACCGGGCACGTCTCGGCGGAAGAGGCGATCCGGCTGGTCGACCTGGCCGTCGAGCATGGCATCAAGAAGATCGTGATCGCCCATCCCTGCCGCGTCCGGCTGACGGCTGCCCAGCAAAAGGAGCTGGCGAAGAAGGGCGCTCTTCTCGAAGGATGCGTCTCGGACTGGATGTTCCATCGTGGCCTGCCGCGCACCAACTATTATGTCGAACGCGAGTGGGCGGACGAAATCGCCGGCATTGCCAGCTCTCCGGACGCCTTCAGCGGGATCGTGCCCTGGGCGCGGCAGATCCGGGAAATCGGCATCGAGCATTTCGTGGTTGGCACCGACTACGGCATCCGCTCCGGTCCGACGCCGATCGAAGGCATGCGCACCCTGATCAGCTCGCTTCTGGACCTCGAGTTCACCCCGGAAGAAATCCACATCATGGTCAAGGCCAATCCGGAAAAATTGCTTGACCTGTAACAAGTCAGCGCCGACCCACGCCGGCCGGTAAACCCATCGGCGAAGGTAGTCGCGGGAATTCGCCCGGTTGCCTTCGCCCACAAGGAATGCGCCATGAAGCCTTTGCTTCTCATCAATCCGAACACGAATGTTGTCACGACCCAGGAGATGGTCGAGATCGCGCGTAAAACCGCTCCCGTCGCGCAGGCGGTGGAAGGTGTGACGGTCCTGCGCGGCTCTCCGCTGATCTATGACGACGAGATGCTTTCCGTCAGCGCCTCCGCGGTTGCTGAGCTTGCAAAGACACTCGATCTGAACCGGTATTCGGGCATCATCGTCGCGGCATTCGGCGATCCCGGCATCGACGCCCTGCGCAGGCTTTCGCCCGTGCCCGTCACCGGGATTGCCGAAGCCGGGATCATCGAGGCCGCGGGCAACGGCCGCCGCTTCTCGATCGTGACGACCACGCCCGACCTGGTCTGCGCCATCCACAAGCGGGTGGAGGGCTATGGCTACGGGGACGCCTTCACCGGCGTGCGCCTAACCGAGGGCGATGTCATTGCCCTGATGAGCGATCCCGCAAGGCTGGAAAACAGCCTCATGGACGCTTGCGCTGCGGCGATTGCCGATGACGGCGCCGAAGCCATCATCATCGGGGGCGGCCCGCTTGCCGTCCACGCCGTCGCCCTCAGCCCACGCTTTTCCGTGCCGATCATTGAACCCGTTCCTGCCGCGGTGCGGCTTGTCATCACAAGAGCGCAGGCCAACACGGTAGAGGCGGCGGCGGGCTGACACGGGTGCGCGCAAGTTCAAGGGCGATGCACAGTTTTATCGACGGCTTGCGGCCGCACCACCGGCAGGGAAACGATGAAGGCCGTCGATGAAATGTGCCTCTGCGTTCTGCGGGACTGCCGAGGGTATCGATCCCGTGCATCTCTTGTTCCGACCTCAACAGGCCGGCGCCGCCGGCCGCAACACTCTGAGCGAGAGGAGTGGGGCGCTGCAATCACCAGATATATTGCATGCAGTTCTGGCGGGAAGCCTTTTCGTCCCATTTGTTTTGGCCGGCATTCTCTGCCTCCTTATCTCGATTTTCCAGGCGAGATTGTGTGCATTTTGCAGCTGCGAAAAGCGTGCAGGAACCTCCAAAACATCAACTGGAACGCTAGTATAGCCGGGTCATCGTACTTTTGGGCAATTGCTCTGCCCTTTTCGATCGGGGAGGCAAAATCTCTTTCTCCGTATTGTATGTAATAATTCATTTTTGAATAAACAATATTGACACAATATTGTATACATGTGACGCTGCGCCTGTGCCCAGACATGACCACTCCGCTTAAGGGGGAGAAGCGATGGAGAATGCCGGCCAACCCGTGCTCAAGGTGCGGAATCTGCGAACGGGCTTCGCGACGCCTGCGGGCACCGTCGTCGCCGTCGACAATGTCAGCTTCGATCTTCACCGCAACGACGTGCTCGCCATCATCGGCGAGTCCGGTTCGGGCAAGACAGTGACGGCGCTGTCGCTGATCAAGCTGATCAGCACGCCGCCGGGCCGCTATCTCGGCGGCTCCATCGAGGTCGAGGGCACCGACATCCTGCAGCTCGACGAGGCGGCGATGGAAAGCGTGCGCGGCCGGCAGATCGGCATGATCTTCCAGAATCCGCGCGCCTCGCTCGACCCGTCCTTCACCATCGAATTCCAGCTGATCGAGACACTGATGCACCACGACCCGAGCCTGACCCGCGCCGCGGCGCTGGACGTGGCGACGCGCTCGCTTCAGGAGGTCGGCTTTCCCGATACGGCGCGCGTGCTGGCGAGCTATCCGCACCAGCTGAGCGGCGGCATGTGCCAGCGCATCGGTCTTGCCATGGTGCTCGCCTGCGATCCGAAGCTGCTGATCGCCGACGAGCCGACCACGGCGCTCGATGTCGGCGTGCAGGCGAAGATTCTGCTGCTGCTGAAGAAGCGCAGCCGGGAGACGGGCCTGCCGATCATCATCATCACCCATGACATGGGCGTGGTGCGGGCGATCGCCACCCGTGTCCTCGTCATGTATGGCGGCCATGTGCAGGAGGAGGGCGAGGTGGACGACGTACTGTCTTCGCCGCGTCATCCCTATACGCAGGCGCTGATCCGCTCGATCCCCGATCCCGACCAGGCCATCGAGGAGATAAGTTTCATTAAGGGCGAGCCGCCGAACCTCCTCTCGCCGCCGAAGGGCTGTCGCTTCGCGCCGCGCTGCGATCGCGCGGTCGCGCTCTGTCACGCGACGGTGCCCGAATGGCGCGGCATCGGCGAAGGCCGCATGGTGCGCTGTCATCTCGCCGAGACGGGAGCCGCGCAATGAACGCGCAAAAGAACCTCATCGACGTGCGCGGTGTCAGCAAGACGTTCACCGTCAAGAGTGGCACCTTCTTCAGGAAGGCGGCGGCCAGCACCAAGGCGGTCAACAATGTCAGCCTGACCATCCGCAAGGGCGAGATCTTGGGCTGCGTCGGCGGCTCTGGCTCGGGCAAGTCGACGCTCGGCCGGATGATCATGCGGCTGATCGAGCCGGACGACGGCGCGATCCTCTTTGACGGCACGGACCTGCGCACGCTTTCGCCGGAGGCCATGCGGCAATATCGCAAGCGCCTGCAGATCGTCTTCCAGGACCCGCTGCAATCGCTCAATCCGCGCCGCACGGTGGCGGAAAACATCGCCCGGCCGTTGATGAATTTCGGCACGTCGCCCGCGGTGGCGAACCGGCGGGTAGACGAATTGCTGGAACTGGTCGGCCTCGATCCGCGCCAGTCCTACCGCTATCCGCACGAATATAGCGGCGGCCAGTGCCAGCGCATCGCCATTGCCCGGGCGCTGGCGCTGGAGCCGGAATTCCTGTTCCTCGACGAGCCCGTCTCGGCGCTCGACGTGTCGATCCAGGCGCAGATCCTCAACCTGCTCTCAGAGCTTCAGAAGAAGCTGGACCTCACCTTCCTCTTCGTCTCGCACGACCTGAAGATCGTGAAACAGTTCTGCGACCGGACGGTGGTGATGTATCGCGGCTGCATGCTGGAGACGGGCACCAGCGAGGAGGTCTATCGCGACCCGAAGCATCCGTTCACCCGCGATTTCCTCGGCACGGTGCTGCATGTGCGCAAAGATTCCCGCTGGGAGCAGGCCGCCGAGCGGGCGGAAGACCTGGAAAGCGCCACCCGGCAGAGCGAGGCAGGCTGTATCTATGCCGGCACCTGCGCCGATCGCTTCCAGCGCTGTCGGGAGGCGGCGCCGGCACTCACCGAGATCGAGGGGGCACGGCACGTCGCCTGCCATCTCTATAGCCAGCCGAAACAATGAAGATGAAAAAAGAGAGGGAACCATGGAAATGAGACTGCTTGCCTATCGCATGACATCCCGCAAGCGTGCCGGCTTCGGCACGGCGGCGGCCACCGCGCTCGCCCTCGTTCTGGGCGGGGTGGCCACGGCCCCGGCCTTTGCGGCGGAAAACACCATCGTCTTCGCCGTCGAGTCCGATTTTAGCAGGCTCGACCCGCATGCCTCGCGCACCTGGAACACGTTCAAGGTGCTGCGTCATATCTTCGAGAGCTTCGTGGAGGAAGACCTGACCAAGGGGCCGGACGTTGCGCCGGAAATCGTGCCGGCGCTGGCGGAGAAATGGGATGTATCCCAGGATGGCAAGTCCTACACCTTTCATCTCCGCAAGGACGTGAAATTTCACGACGGCACGCCCTGGAATGCCGAGGCCGCGAAATTCAACCTCGATCGCATGACCAAGAAGGACTTCGAGTTCCACCAGAAACTCTCGCCCGGCCTGATGGGCTGGATGTGGCAGGATCTCGACAATTATGAAGTGGTCGATGAATACACCTTCAAGATCAACCTGAAGCAGCCGAACTCCGAATTCCTGCGCCGCCTCACCTCCGGCGGCTCGGGCGCGCCGCGTATGATCAGCCCAACGGCGGTTAAGACCTTCGGCAACGACGCGATCGAACAGCATCCGGTCGGCACCGGCCCGTTCAAGTTCGCCGAGCGCGTGGTGGGCGAAAAGCTCGTCATCGCCCGCAACGACGACTATTGGGATCCGGCACGCAAGCCGAAGGTGGACCAGATCGTGCTGCGCGGCATTCCGGAAGTCGCCACGCGCGAACTGGCGCTGGTCAGCGGCGAGGTCGACGTCATCGGCACGCCCTCGCCGGATTCGCTGGAGTTCCTGAAGGCGCAGGGCGTCGAAATCCTCTCCGGCAAGAGCCCGATGTTCTATCTGATGTGGATTAACATGAAGGATCCGCATTTCAAGGACGTGCGCGTACGCAAGGCCATGTGCATGGCCATCAACCGCGACGACATGGCGAAATACCAGCGCAAGGGGCTGGCGACGCCCGCCTATGGCGTGCTGAACCCGGAAGGCCCCGGCTACGACCCGGCCTACAAGGATTGCGAATACGATCCGGAAGGCGCCAAGAAACTCCTGGCGGAAGCCGGCTATCCGGATGGCTTCGAAACTCGCATGGACTGGACGTTTGGCGCCGGGGCGGACGTCAACACGAAGGGCGATGCGGAATGGCTCCAGCGCGACTTCGAGAAGGTCGGAATCAAGGCCAGTATTGAGATGTTCGACAACAACACCTTCTGGGACATGATGTCGAACGGCATGCGCGAGGGCACGGGGCTCACCTCCGCTTCCTGGGGCGACAGCACCTTCGCCTGGCTCGACCAGGTGGTGCCAACCACCGCGCTGCCGCCGAACTGCTGCAACTCCGGCTATTACGACAATGCGAAGCTCGACCAGCTGCTGGCGGAAGCCCGCGGCGCCGCCTCCAAGGAGGGGATGGACGCAAAGCTGCATGAGGTGCGCGACGTGATCGCCGGCGACATGGCCTTTACGTCCTACTACACGGCCAGCTCCGTCTATGCCGTGCGGCCCGACGTCAAGGGCTTCGTGCTCTCGCCGCGCCACTGGTTCGACCTGACCACCATCAGTAAGCAATAGTCGATACGCTCCGGCTGCCCGAAAAGGGCAGCCGGACGCGCAGTTGGGAGGCTGCCATGTCGATCCTTTCCTTCGCGGGAACACGCCTGCTCTATGCCATACCCGTGCTTCTCGGTGTCACCGTCATCGTCTTCATGGCGCTCCAGCTGGTGCCCGGTGATATTGCGCTGACGCTTCTCGGCCGCATGGCGACGCAAGAACAGCTCGTCGCGCTGCGGCAGGAACTCGGCCTCGACCGATCTTTGGTCGTGCAATATCTCGGCTGGCTGGCCAGCCTCCTGCAAGGCGATATCGGCCATTCCATTTCCCAGCAGCTTCCGGTCACGCAGATCCTCATGCCGAAGATCGGCAATTCGCTGATCCTGATGGCGGGTAGCCTGTTCTTCGTGCTCACCTTCGGCTTCATCCTCAGCGTGCTCTCGGCCCCGCGCTTCCGTCAGCTCACGGACAAGCTGGTGGTCGGCCTGACGCTTGTACTCGCCAGCCTGCCGGTTTTCTGGCTCGGCATCGTGCTGCTCTATTTCTTCGGCTTCAAATGGAAGCTGTTCCCGATTTCCGGTATGTACAACATGGTCAATCCCGGCGGGTTCGGCCAGCTGCTGCATCACATGATCCTGCCGGCCATCGCCACGGCCTCCTCCTCCATCGCCGTCGTCACCCGCGTCACGCGCTCGCGCATGATCGACGTGCTCGGCCAGCCCTATATCCTCGCCGCCCGCGCCCGCGGCCTCAGCCGGCACAAGATCGTGCTGCGCCATGCCGTGCGCAACACGCTGCCGACCTTCGCCAATATCGGTGGCCTTCAGATCGGCTACCTCTTCGGCAGCGTCATCTTTACCGAGATCATCTTCAACTGGCCGGGTGTCGGGCTTCTCTTGTTCGATGCCATCCTCCAGCGTGACGTGCCGGTCATCCAGGGATGCGTGTTGATCGTCGCGCTGGTCTTTGTGCTCGGCAACCTGATGTCGGACGTCATCGTCCACGCCCTCGACCCCAAGCAACGGTGAGACGCCCATGACCGCTGTTTCCGAAACCATTGCGCCTGCAAAACCGATGCCGCAACGGCGCACCAATCTCTACTTCGTCTGGTGCGGGGTGCTCGGCGATCCGGTGGCGCGCGTTGCGGCCGCCATCATCATCCTGCTGGTGCTGATGGCGATCTTCGCGCCCTGGATCGCGCCGTTTCCGCCGAACGAGGCCAATCCGGCGCTGCGCCTGATGCCGCCGGGCACCGAGGGCCACCTGCTCGGTCTCGACAACCAGGGCCGCGACATCCTCTCGCGCATCATCCACGGCTCGCAGCTGACGCTTATCTCCGGCATCCTGCCGGTGATCCTGGGCGCCGCCATCTCCATTCCGCTTGGGCTGATTGGCGCCTGGTATCCGCGGCTCGGCGAGGTCATCATGCGCGTGATGGACGTGCTCTTCGCCTTCCCGATGGCGCTGCTCGCCATCATGCTCGCCGCGCTGATGGGCCCCGGCCTCGTCAACATGATGATCGCGCTGGTCATTACGCTGGTGCCCTACAATACCCGCGTCGTTTATGCGGCGGCGCGGCAGGAGCGGGAGCTGGCCTATGTGGAAGCCTCGCGCGCCATGGCGACGCCGGACCTGAAGATCCTGTTCGTCGAGATGCTGCCGAATGTCGTCGCCGCCTCCATCGTCTATAGCTGCACCATTGTCGGGGCGGTGGTGATCACCGCGGCGGGCCTCAGCTTCCTCGGCCTCGGCGTGCAGCCGCCGATCGCCGAATGGGGCATCATGACCAGCGAGGGCCGCAGCTTCGTCTTCGTCGCCCCGCATATTGCCGCCATTCCCGGCCTCGCAATCACCCTTCTGGTCATGGCGTTCAACCTGCTCGGCGACTCGCTGCGCGATTCGCTCGACCCAAAGACGCGCCTCACCCTCGTCAAGCACCGGCCCGGGCCGGGTGGCGGCTAACGCCGCCTTTTGGGGCGGCGTTTCCTTCTCCTGGGCGTCGCCCCTTTTTCAATCAAACGCAACGGAACACCACCCATGAGCACGACCCGCGTCAAGGCCCGCTATGTCATCGCATTCGACGGCAAGGAACACCGCCTCCTCAAGGAGGGCGAGGTCATCTATCGCAACGACACCATCGTCTTCGTCGGCCAGAACTACGAGGGACCGGTGGACGCGGAGATCGACGGCGGCAATGCCATCCTTGGCCCCGGCTTCATCGATCTCAACGCCCTGTCGGACCTCGATACGACCGTGCTCGCCTTCGACAACCAGCCGGACTGGGCGAAGGGCCGCGTCTGGCCGGAAGACTATCTCGCCTCCGGCCCCTTCGAGATGTATTCGCCGGAAGAGCAGACCTTCAAGATGAAATATGCCTTCGTGCAGCTCATCCGCAACGGCATCACGACGGCGCTGCCGATCACCTCGATGTTCTACCGCGAATGGGCGGAGACCTATGACGAATTCGCCCGCTCGGCCGACAGTGCGGCGCAGGTGGGCATCCGCGCCTACCTCGGCCCCTGCTACATGACCGGCGTGACGATCATCCGGCAGGACGGCAGTTTCGATACGTTCTTCGACGAGGAACGCGGCCTCAAGGGGCTGGAGACCGCAAGGGACTATATCCGTGCCCATGACGGCGCCCATGGCGGGCTCATCCGCGGCATGCTGGCGCCCGACCGCATCGAGAACTGCACGCCCGAGCTTCTTCGCCGCTCCGCCGCGGTGCGCGACGAACTCGGCGTTCCGATGCGCCTGCATTGCTGCCAGTCGCCGGACGAATTCGAGGCGATCGTCGAGCGCTATGACAAGACGCCGCTGGAATGGCTGGATTCGCTTGGTTTCCTCTCGCCGCACACGCTGTTGCCGCACGGCGTCTACATCACCGGCCACAGCCGGGTGAGCCGGGCGGGCGACGACATCGGCACGCTGGTGCGTTCGGGCGCCGCGCTCATCCATTGCCCGCTGGTGCTGTCGCGCTATGGCGGGACGATGGAATCCTTCGCGAAACTGAAGCGGGCCGGAATACCCATCGGCCTCGGCACAGATACATTCCCGCCGGACATGGTGGAGAACATGCGGCTCGGCATCAGCCTCTGCCGCGTCGCCGAACACGATCCGGCCGCCGCAAGTGCCGCGGATTTCTACAATGCCGCGACGATCGTCGCGGCCGATGCGCTCGGCCGGCCCGATCTCGGCCGGCTGGCGCCGGGCGCGAAAGCCGACATGACGCTGTTCGACCTCGGCGCCTTCGAGCTTGGCCAGGTGATCGACCCGATCCAGACGATGATGCTGAGCGGCACGGGGCGGGATTTCAAGACGGTCATCATCAACGGCCGTGTTGTCATGCAGGACCGCCAGCTTCCCGGCATCGATCTGGAAGCCTATCGCGACCGGGCGCAGCGGCAGTTCGAGGCATTGATCGAAAAATATCCGCTCCGTACCTTCAAGCACCCCCCGGTCAGCGAAATCTTCCAGCCGTCCTTCCGTCACCTTTGACGAAAGCAGTGCGGAAGCGGTCGGGGACGCGCATTCTCCTGCGTCCCCGGCCGGTTTATCGGCCCGGTGTCAGTCGCAGGTCTAGCTGTGGATATAGTTGGCGAGGATGTGCTTCAGGCTGGCGCCCTTGCTCGACACCAGAAGCGCGCTTCAGGATCACCGCATCGCAATGGCGATGTCAACTGTGGGATATTTGCGGGTCGTTTCCGCAGCCAGCCGCAGCTTTCAGCCGGTTTTCAGGGATCTGGGCAATCCGGGCGCGCCTTAAACGCAAAAAAGCCCCGTGACATTTCTGTCGTCGGGGCTTTTGGTTTGGTTGCGGGGGCACAGAGAGTTGCAATATGATTGAACAGTTGGGGGAAGCCGTGTTCGCTTCGCGACGGGTTTAAGATTCCGTCTTCGATGTCGCGGCCTTCGTCAAAACGAACGACGGAACCTGACCATGCCACCGAGTTCATCTGAGTCAGCTATATCGAAGTTTTCGTAGTATCCAATTTCGGGCGTGACTGAAAAACCCGGGACCATTTCATAGACAACATTTGCAACGGCAGCGAAATTCTCGTCGCCATCCAATGACAGCTGAGCGTTGAGCGCGGTCGTTTCAGAAACCTTCGCAGTGCCGCCGATCCATGCTGCCCACTCTCCGCCCCAGACACCATAGAACTGCGAATAGGACGGGCTGTCGTCAGACTTCAGGCCGGCCATCAGAAACGCGCTGTAGACAGGGCTGAACGTGATATCGAGCCGGGCCTTCCCTGCCCATTCCTCCGAAACTGAGTCATAAGCCGCGACAGCCGTAAGGGAACCCCATTCCTTCGTGTAGGAAGCACCCGCCACGATGTGAGGCAGGTCGCCATCGGCACGTTGCGCGCCATAGCCTTGCTCCAACGCAGCGGAAACGGAAAAGCCGTTCGCGGAAGAAAAGGTATAGGCAATCTGATTGGTGCCAAAGGGACCGTAGCCGACGATATCGTCACGCAGGACGCCGCCGGCGTAGTAGGTAAGCGTCGTGAACAGAGAGTCCGTAAATCCAACCCGCAAACCGCCGATCTCGATATAGGCATTCTCAATCAGGGCATCCTGCCCTCCGTCGGCCGCCGCGCTATCCACATCGAAGTTGATCTGAATGTAACTCCTCAGGGTCCCCAGATCGGTTTCCGAGCGCGCGTCCAGACGAAGTGCGGCGCGGGTAACGCTCGAGTAGGTGTCACCGATAAAGTCTCCGTCAAGGTCGGCGCCGAACAGACCGAACTTTAGGTCGTGACGAACATACCCGTCAATCTTCAAGCAGTTTTCGCTCCCCGGAATGTAGAAGAAGCCTGTTCCATATGCGTCGCACACGCGCAGGAACTCCCCCGGCTCGGATGCAACATATTGACTTTCGTCGGCGGCCAACGCGCTCGACGCAAGCAACGACAAAACAAAGCCGCTAGATATAGAACGAATCATGCTTATTCCCCCCACCACAATAGGTACGAAAGCCGTATGGCAATCGAATTCATTTTCACGATCAAAGTCTTGCTGGAAGCAACCCAGCTTCAGTCTCTGGACTTTTTAGATATTATTGTTTCTTACTTCGCGGACAGCTTCTCGTACTGCCCGACGTACATTAGAAATAGTTTATCCAGATGATCGTGGAATGGCTGGGATGCAGCCTTCTCATATCCAGGATTACACCCGCAGGGCTGAGATGACGCGGAAATGCCGACAGATCATACGGAACCTGATCCAGATCGCTCTTATGAAGGCGAAGGGTTGCAGGTCCCCGCGCTTCGAGCGGCACCGGCACACGCGCCGTGAGATTTAGCGCCGGAAGCGAGCGCTATGAATTTGCCACGACAGGCTGGTCAAGGAAGAGCGCGGCGGCGCGACCGTTGTTTGGAGAAATCGCACCGCCGCTGACGTCGGGACGGGAGGAACCCTTTCCCGGCGCATTCGGAACGTGAAAAAGCGGGGGCCGGTCGCCCCGCGTGGAGGCTCGCCTCAGTAGATCACCACGCCGCGGATGCTCTCCCCGGCATGCATCAGGTCAAAGCCCTTGTTGATGTCCTCGAGCGGCATGGTGTGGGTGATCATCGGGTCGATCTGGATCTTGCCTTGCATGTACCAGTCGACGATCT
>NZ_JAOYTH010000014.1 GCF_025847205.1 Pararhizobium sp. YC-54
GCGCGACACATGCAGTTCCCGGACGATCTTCTTCACCGACCAGCCCTGCACATGGAAGGCCCGTCGAACACGCGCAATCGTATCCACTCGCTTCAACTCCCGCTCCATCCGCCGCTAAAAGCCGGATGGTCAGATGAAATCTGAGGGGGGGTCAAAATTAGACGCCGATTACCCCGCCAAGGGGGTCAAATTTGCACGCCGGAACACAGTGAGGTCAGCCGGCAGGACTTCCACACGGGTCTGCTTGCCGAGTGCCGCCGCGAATGCAAAACGATGGTTCCCGTCAACCACGAAGGCAGCAAAGTCAGGATGGAGGTAGGTCAGGATAGCCCGCTGCGCCCGGGCACCGGCCTGAAACGCGTGGAAGTGCTGCTTGAACGCATCGATACGAGAATGGATCTCGTTCGCGCGCGCGGCACCCCAGCTCGCCGCGAGATAAGCGGCATAATACTCTTCAGCTTCAGCTAAGCCGGTGTTTTTGGCCAGCGCCAACGCGAGCTGATAGTGAGGGGTGTCCTCAACGGGATCGCTGTCTTGCCAAGGCAAGCTGAAAATACCCTGATCCACGGCGTGACGTTTTTTCGGGCGCCGTTGATAAACAGCCCCACGAGGCGCAAGAGGCCGACGCAGACCATCAACCAACCGAAGGGGTCTTCATCGAACAGCGCGCGGAACAGAGCAAATGACGGCTGATCGAATACCCGATCCGGCAGTAACAGCGAAACACCCCAAGCCGTCATGATCGTTGCCCATATGCTTGGCAAACATCTCTGCGAAGTACCGCTCAATTTACGATAAGTTCTGGCGCGAGAACGAGATGATCGTCTGATCGCGCAGGTCCTCGTATCGAGGCACGCCTTGGCTCCGCCGGTACCAACCAAAGTCTCCTTGCGGCACGTATTGACAGCCCCGACGCTAAATAATCTTCAAATTCTTGATCTTCCGCGGAATTTTTGGCCACCGGACGTTTGAATTTTCCGGTTTTTTTCAGAATAGCGGGCTGGTTAGCCTTCCCGAATTTGTCAGCGAGATCGGGACCGTGTTGCCAATGGCACCATGGCGCGCGCTGCTGATGAAATGAAAATACGCCGACCTCAATCCTTTGGACTGGCTTTGAGGTGCTTCGCCGCAACGGAGGGCGACGCGGATTGCTTGCGCTCTTCGAGTTCCGCTGCGACCCACTCCAGGAAGAGGTTGTAGGCAACCGCCAACAAGGTAGGCCCCAGGAAAAGCCCTATCAGGCCGAAGGCCAGGACGCCGCCAATGAGCCCAAACAGGCCCAGCAGTACAGGCAGGTTGCTGTTTTGGTTCAGCAGGTACGGTCGGAGGAAGTTGTCAATGCTGCTGACGAGAAGCAAGCCCCATATCGCGATGAAGATGCCCCATCCTACAGATCCTTGCATGAACAACCAAAGCGCAACCGGGATCCATACGAACGGTGGCCCGCCGGGCACGAACGACAGCACGAAGGTCAGGCAGCCCAGCAACAATGATTGAGGCACGCCGGCGATCCAGAAGCCGATGCCTGCCAGCAGGCCTTGCGCAAAGGCCGTTCCGATCATTCCGTAAACGACACCTTTCACCGTCAGACCGATGACCGTGAACAACCTCCTGGCGCGAGGACCTGCAACGCGTTCACCGATCTGGCGCATGAAACTGATCAGGCGTCGACCGTGCAGAAACAAAAAGAAGGTGATGAATACACTGAGCGCGAGTTCGAGGAGGCCGGTACCGAAGGCTACCCCGCCAGCGAGAGCAATATCGGCGACAGGACCGGTCAGTTTTTTGAGTTCGACAATAAATGCGGGAGCGTCATGAGTAAGGTTTTCCCAGTAAGCGGCCAGACTTTCGCCAACAATCGGCAGGCCTTTCACCCAGTTTGGTGGTGCTGAAGGACCCTGCTCCAGGACGCGCGTTATTCCCGCGGTCAGATTTGTTATGTCGTCGGCAAGTGCTGTCACGAGGAAAACAAGCGGTGCGACTACAGCAAAGACCACCAGCATCGTCATAGCTGCGGCCGCTGCCGCCCGGTAGCCTCCGACAGTACGTTCGCATCGGCGGTAGATAGGCCACGTCGAGAAACAAATCACCGCAGCCCACAATATTGCCGATAGCAAGGGCCAAAGGACGAGAGCGCAACCAATCGCCAGCAGCGCGAGCGCGCCGATGCCCAGAACATGTTCGATCCGTCGGCTAAGTGGCCGCATGATCAGTTCACCCGTTTCCTTGCGACGCCTTTCCATCGACAAGCTTCCACATTCACAGCGCACCGGCGCTAGGATCTCCCGCACTGCCCAATTTTATGACGCAATCTCGATCCGGCGCACCAGACGAAAGCGCCAACATGAATTTCGCGATACTGCCGGCGCACCAGGGACAACCAGAGAATACGCATGGGGCGGCATTCAAGGAGCAAGAACGCACCAAAGCACCTCGGCCAGGTCCTTCTCCATGAACGGCTTCTTCAAAACGGGCCGGTCGCGGTAACCATCTCTCATCTCGTGACCGCTATAGCCGGTCGAGAAGACAAACGGCACATTTCGCGCAGCCAGCGCTTCTGCCACCGCATGGCTGTTGTTGCCATTCAGATTCATGTCCAACATGGCAACATCGAAGATTTGTGCTTCAATCAGGGCGAGGGCCTGACTGGTCGTCGCGGCGGCGTTCACATCCTCACAACCGAGGTCCGCCAGCATGTCTTCGATCATGATGAGGATCAGCATTTCGTCCTCGACAACAAGAACCCGTCGACCAGAAAGGAATTTATCCATCGCGATCACCGTTCGGTGCAGGAAAGTTGATCGTGCAGATGACGCCGTCCGTCAGGTAGTCGAGATCAACCGTGCCCTCCAACTCATGCGCTAGACCGCGCTCGATCACCCGCGAGCCGAACCCTTTCCGGGACGGTGGTGCCACGGACGGGCCGTCTTTCTCCTGCCAGCGCAGGAGAAGCCGATTGCCCTCCGGCGACCGCTCAATCATCCATGTGATCAGGACCGAACCCGCTTTGTTGGAAAACGCGCCATATTTCACGGCATTGGTCGCGAGTTCGTGGAATGCGATGCCGAGAGCAAGGGCCACTTTCGGTGAGACCCGGATATTCCTGCCAGTGATGACAAAGTGCTCCGATCGTCCATTTGCGACCCCGAACGGCTCCAATGCCGCTTTGATCAGATCGAGCAGCCCCGCACCTTCCCAATTCTCGCGGGTCAACAGGTCGTGCGATCGCGAGAGAGCGAAAAGGCGCGACTCGATGGCTTCCCGGATCACTTCGGGATCGGAAGTATTCCGCAAAGCCTGCCACACAATCGACTGTACCGTCGCAAGGGTGTTTTTCACGCGATGGTTCAGTTCGTCGATAAGCATCCTGGATTGGGCTTGCTCCCGCTTGTGATCGGTAAGATCAACGAAGGAGGAGAAATGCTGCACGATATCTCCCCTCTCATCCTGAACCGGGCTGACGAGGATCGCCGACCAGAACTCGCTGCCATCCTTGCGCCGATAGCAAATTTCCGAACCGCCTGTGGACGTCCCTGCGAACGCTCCATCAATGCGCGCCAGCGAATCTGGATCGGTGCCGCGTGCCATCAGGAAGTTGAAACTCTGGCCGAGGACCTCGTCGCGGAGATAGCCTGTCAGATCGAGAAAGGCATCATTGGCAAAAATTATGGGGTTGCCGGGCTGTTTTGCGTCGGTAAACAACATCGCCATGCGTGTCGTTTCAGCGGCAACGACGAATGGGCCAAGGTCCTTCCGAAAGCTCTCGACGCCCGCTTCGGCAGCTTGTTGGCCTTCGGATTTGGCTACTATTTCCAGCATATCTCGGGGGTTGTCCGGTTGTTTGGCTGGCCACAGCCAGCCAATAATTTTATACACCGCGCAGGTTCTCCGACAGTGGGCAAACATCCATTACGTGTAAGATGTCGCTTAATACCAACGTCCTCGGCCGTAAAAACCGCCGCCTAGCAGAACAACGATAAGAAGTATGATGAGAAGTGTGGTGGTATCCATGTAGGTCTCCTCGGAGTACCTGAGCATCTCCATCGCGCTTGACTGCGTGGTGCGTTGCTCGTTCTAGCGCTCCGACCTAGCTCAACGTCCAGAACCGGGTTTAGTTCCATTCGACGGCGTGAGCTGTTGCAATGATAGGGGCGAGAATTGATGGCTGAATTCAACTAGCGTGGGGGGATGCTCCAGCTGCGGGGAGCCGTGTAGATCTCGCACGATCTCTTTTTCGCGCACAAGCTGCCGGGCGTGCTCCACATCGCGCAGGAACACGCTGCGCGAGTTGGAGAACCGCACGCTGCTGGTCTTCCTCGATCCCGTCAAGAAAGCCAGGTTCATCAAGGCGTGGAAGATATTCATCCGCCTTGACAGGATTCGAACCATCGACCTAATCCGCGCCGATGGCAGACACTTTCCGTGGAAAAATTCATTCTTGACAGATCATTCCAGAATTCCTATTTGGCTTGCATGGCAAGGATCAAAGAGTTCGACAGCGACAAGGCACTGGATGCAGCAGTCGCTGTATTTCGAGAGTACGGCTTCGAAGGCACGTCGACCGAAATGCTGGTGCAGGCGATGAAAATCGGCAGACAGAGCCTTTATGACACCTTCGGGGACAAGTGGGCACTCTATCGCCTTGCGGTGGAACGCTACGCATCCGAGGAAACTGATACGCATATCGCGATGCTGCGCGGCAAGCCGCGAGCTATTGACGGTATTGCCGCGATGATTGACCGGGTCGTTGGAACCGCGAACCAGACTTGCCTCGGCGTCAATTCAATCTGCGAATTTGGCCAGAGTCGGCCAGACCTCGCAGAGGTCCATCGCGCCGCCGATCATCGCTTAAGACATGCAGCAAGCGAACGGGTCAGGCAGGCGCAGGAGGTAGGCGACGTGGATAACTCGTTGGCGGCAGATGCCGTCGTTGATTTCCTCTTTGCCAGTATCACCGGAATTCGTGTCGCTGCGCGCGGGGGAGCCGGCCGTGACCAACTTGCATCGCTCGGGCAGTTAGCCCTCCGCGCGATTGTGTAGCAGCAAAAAATTTTACCCAATTCCGGAACAGTCAGTCAAGAAAGGAATACGGATGAAAGCTGTTGTTATGAACGGCATCGGGATACCGATGTAATGGAGGTCGTGAACCATCCGGAGCCAGTCGCAACGCCCGGACATGTTCTAGTCGAAATCGCTGTGGCGGGCGTGAACTTCATGGACATCGGTGTTCGCCAGGGCATGGCCTGGACGGAAACTGCAAATCCGAAAGTACTGGGCGTCGAAGGAGCCGGCCACGTGCTTGCTCTCGGTGAAGGCGTGACCGAGTTTTCTGCCGGCGATCGCGTCGCCTGGGTTTACGCCCCGGGAAGTTACGCGGAACGCATTTCCATCCCGGCGACGGCGCTGGTGAAGATCCCTGATTATATCGACGACCAAACCGCGGCCTCGCTCATGATGCAGGGATTGACCGCCAGCCACTTCGCGACCGATTTCTATCCCGTGCGCCCCGGGGACACAGCACTCGTCCATGCAGCAGCTGGCGGTGTCGGCCTGTTGCTGACACAGATCATCAAGTTAAGAGGCGGGCGCGTTATTGGTCGCGTTTCGTCCCGCGACAAGGTCGAAATTGCCAAGCAGGCAGGGGCCGATGCAGTTGTCGTAGACACGGAGGGAGACTTCGCTGAAGAAGTCCTGCGCCTGACGGACGGCAAAGGCGTGGATGTCGTTTATGACGGCTCCGGCCCAGGGACCTTCAAGGGCTCGCTCGACGCTCTTCGCCGGTCAGATACGTTTTGCTGGTATGGCCCAGTGCTGGGAGGGCCCGGATCTCTGGATATCATGAGCCTGCCGAAGAGCATCAAGATCGGCTACGCGGTCTTTTCAGACAACATCCAAACTCCCGAACTCCTTCGCGCTCGCACCCAGCAGCTTTTCGACTGGATCCAAGATGGGGCGCTCAGGGTCAACATCGGTGGAAGCTATCCCCTAACAGTCGCTGCACGGGCGCATGCTGACATGGCAAGCCGACGCACGACCGGCAAGCTGCTGCTGATACCCTGAGGAGAACGTGATGGACTTTCAAACTCGCGATAGAACATTCAGCTAGGACCAACAGAAACGGACATGACAGCCAGCATGATGGCTGGGCTGACAAAGGTCATTCCCCTCAAGCGGGTTGGACAGCCTGACGAGATCGCCGCTCTTGCCTCTTGTCTATTGAGCGGAAAAGCAGGGCACATGACGGGTTCGTACTTTGATCGCTGCCTCAACAACGACCCGCACCGCGCCGTCACCCTTGCGGTGCGGGTAGCTCGATGTAGGCGTCGATCCCGATATTGTCGAGGAAGGTTTCATCATGGCTGACGACGAAAAGCGCGCCGTCATAGGCCCGCAGCGCGGCCTCCACCGTCTCAATGGATTCGATGTCGAGATGGTTGGTCGGCTCATCAAGGATCAACAGTGACGGTGGATTGGCGCCGCCAAGTACGCAGGCCAGGCCGGCGCGCAGAACCTGTCCTCCACTCAAGGTTTCCACGCGCTGGAGGGCGGCATCCGCGCGAAAGCGAAAACTGGCTAAAGTGGCCCGGCAGGTATTTTCGGTCGCGCCGGGGTTTAGTCGCTTAAAATTGGCGAGGATCGTCTCACTGCGATCGAGAAGATTGACACTTTGGTCCAACATCGCGGAAGGCACAGTAACCGCGACCTCGCCGATGAACGGCGCTATCTCTCCTGCGATCGTCTTCAGCAGTGTCGTCTTGCCCGATCCGTTCGGACCGGCCAGCGCGAGGCGCTGCGGGCCGACCATCGAGAAGGACAGATCCCGGATAACGGGATGGCCGGGATCATGGCCCGCCGTGACACCATTGAGCGACAGAACCGCTTTGCCAGCCGGAAGGTGTGTCGCTGGAAGATGTACGGAAAATGGCTGGAGCACCTCGATCCGCGCCTTGGCTGAAGCGACCGTATCCAGCGCATCAGCGCGCTGGCGCTCGGCAAGTTCCGTCACCTTGCCCCGGCTGGCCTCTGCATTGCTCTTGCGCCGACCGAGGAGAATTTTTGGCATGTCGCCCTTTGCCGCTTTACGGGCACCCGACGCCTCACGTCTGTCGTGCCGTTCTGAAAGAACCTGAGCTTTGCGGTCGATTTCGTCCGCGGTCCTTTGGGCATGAGCCAAGCTTTGCTCTGCGGCATTAAACTCGATTGCCTTTGCCGCCTGATACGCACTCCAGTTGCCGCCATAACGTTTCGCCCCGAGCGAGGTCAGTTCGACGATTGCATCCATATGTTCAAGCAGTCCACGATCATGGCTGACGACGATGACACCGCCTTTCCAACTGGCGAGAAGGTCGATCACCGCCTGCCTTCCGATCCGGTCCAGATTGTTGGTCGGTTCATCGAGAAGCAGAAAGTCCGGCTCCTCAAAGATCGCTGCCGCAAGGGCAGCCCGCGTGCGCTGCCCGCCAGATAGCTGGCTGAGCAGCGTATCCGGCTCGGCCTCCAGCCCAAATCGGGCAAGGGCAGAGAGTATCCGCTCCCTGAGCGTCCAATCTGCCTCTGCAAGATCGTCAAGACTGGCCGTTCCGTTTTCGGCGCGGACGAGAACTTCAATGGCCTGCCTCGCACTGAAGAGATCGGCGATCGTTTCCTGCAGGCCCGTCTCCAGCATCTGCCGGACAAGCACCACCTTTCCTTTGATGGAAACTAAACCAGTGGACGGCGGCAGCAGTCCGGGAATGATTTTCAGCAGGGTTGTTTTCCCCACGCCGTTCCGTCCGACCAGTCCGGTCCGCTCCGGTCCGAACGACAGGTCGAGACCGCCAAGGACATGGTCACCGTCCGGTTTTGACCAGTAAAGTCCTGAAAGCACTATCGAAGGCATCCGAAATCCATTGCATCGAAATTAACGGCACGATATCGTGCTGTTATCGAAAATATTCGGAAAGGACAATGGTCGTCGCCAATATCCTCTCCGTCAAACGCCTCGGGGCAACATGAAGGCAGGACAGGGACGTGCCGGCGGACGACCGACACGCGAGGAGGCGGAAAACCTCACCAGACAGATCCTGGACGGCGCCCGCGCGACTTTTGCAAATAAAGGCGTTGCAAACGCCTCGATGGAGGAAATTGCGGCGAGACATGCGATTTCAAAACACACTCTGTACCGGCGATATCCCAACAAGCAGGTGCTGTTGGAAGCGGTGGTGGAGCGCGATCTCCTCCGGTTCCGCACGGCGCTTGCCGAAGCCTCAGAAGGGCACGGAAATCGACTCTTTGCCCTGCATGCGATCGCGTTTCGCTATTTCCTGTTCGGGACCGACAGAGAATATTCCGCCTTTTACCTCTCGGTCACCGCAGAAGCCGTGGTGTCGCCCGCCCTTCGGGAAAGGCTGTCGACCTGGTCGAGCGTTGCATTGGAGCCCATGGTCGACGCGATCATCGCTGCTCAAACTGCGGGCGCCGTCGTACCAGGCGATGCACTTGAGTTATGCGGCGTCCTCGTCGATCTGCTGGAAGGCGCCAACAATCGCGTTCGCCGTAGCCTGTCCGGCAGTCCCGATGAAGCCGAATGCCGTCGCTTGTTCGAAAGCCGATGGACCATTTTCGAGAGAGCCATGACACCCAGACCCATAGACCGGAGAAAGAAATCCTGACATCGATCAACAATGCCAACCCACTGTCGCAGATGCTCAACAATGCGTTTGCAAAATTCGACAAGGACGGAGATGGAAAACCCGGCATCGCCAATGATGAACAGGGTAAACCAACCGTCGATTACAGCGAACGCATGGACCCCGACGGCGACGGATTGGTCAGCCAGGATGAGATGAACACGACGGGCCTGCTGAAGCCGGCGGCCCTTTGCGATCCGACCCTGAATCAATGCTCGACTACCTTCTTCTCAGAGCCGATCCCACGGCGCTGGAGGCTGCGGCTCTACTCAAGGACGAAGCCGACAATTCCTGATGGCAGAAGGGAGCGACTGTTCCACAGTCGCTCCCTTTCCGATTTCCGGTCTATCTACCCTTGAAGACCGACGGCTGTGGCCAGCGCGGCCATGGGCGATGGTTCCGGCGAGGACGCGTCATAGACGCAAGGCGCTGCAAAAACAGCGAGCACCAGCATACCAATGATCAGGCGTTTCATCGAACACTCCATGGATTCGGAGACTGCTCAGGCAAGCTTCAGCTCGACCGCGATGTTGCCCCGTGTCGCCTTCGAATAGGGACACGTCTGATGCGCTTCGTCGATCAGCGCGCGCGCAACGTCAGCATCAAGGCCCGGCAGGCTGATGTTCAAGCGCGCCTGCAGGCCATAGGCGTCTCCGGTCATGCCGAGATCGACTTCGGCGTCGATGGCGGTCTGCGCCGGCAACCGCATCTTGCGCTTGCCAGCAGCAATGCCCAGGGCCCCGATGAAGCAGGCGGACCAGCCGGCGGCAAAGAGCTGCTCGGGATTGGTGCCGGGTTTGCCGCTGCCTGGAGGTGAAAGCTTGACGTCAAGCTGCGCATCGTCGCTGCGCGCTGCACCGTCGCGCCCGCCGGTCGTATGGGTCCGGCCGGTGTAGAGAACCTTTTCGATCTTCGTCATGGAACACTCCTTCGTTCTGTCGCATTGAGCGACGCTGTTGACCGGAGTGTTTTGCCGCACCGACGTATCCGGCATGTTTTCGAAAAGGTCGGAATTGTATCGCACCGTAGAAGCCGCGCGCCGGGCTATCTTTTCATACAAATGCATCAGAAAACCAAGTATTCTTCAGGGCAACGATACCTCTGCGGCAAGGCCTCCGCCGGGGCGATTGTAGATCCGCACAGCGCCGCCAACCGAGACCGCAAGCTGCTGAGCGATGGCCAGTCCAAGTCCTGTGCCCCCGGTGTCGCGATTGCGCGAAGTCTCAAGCCGGTAGAACGGTTGCATGGCGGCCTTCAGCTTGTCGTCCGGAATACCTGGCCCACGGTCGTTGACCGTAATGATGGTATTTCCCTCGCCCTTCCGTTCGACGCTGATCTCGGCAGCACCCGCAAACTTGAGGGCGTTGTCGATGAAGTTGGTCAGGATACGCCGCAACGCATGCGGTTTCGTCACGGCGGTGCCCTGAACGATGCCTGCAACGGTGACCGCCTTTCCAGTATCCTGGTAGTCGTAGGCGATGCTGTCGATAAAGGAAGACAGATCAATGCGGGATGTCTTTTCGCCACTGCCATGGGAACTGCGCGCATAGGCGATGCCATCCTGCACGAGCCGCTCGATCTCACGCAGATCGCTGACCAGCTTGTCTTTTTCGGGGCTATCGTCCGCCATGTCGGCGCGTAGCCGCATGCGCGTGATCGGCGTCTGCAGGTCATGCGAGATCGCCGCGAGAATCTGCACGCGTTCTTCCAGGTAATGGGCGATACGGTCGCGCATGGCGTTGAAGGCGCGCGCCGCATTGGCGACTTCGCTCGGCCCATGCTCGCTCAACAGAGACCCTTTCTTGCCGAGATCGAGAGCATCGGCGGCAGCTGCGAGGTCGCCAAGCGGGCGAACGGCCTGGCGCACTGCCAACCAGGTGCAGAGGACGAGCAGTGCCATTTGCGCGACAAAGACATAGGGCAGCCACTCGGCCAGCGGCATCACCCCGCGCGGCGTCACGTCGATGGTCAGCGGCGAACCGTCGGAAAGCGTCAGATGCCCTTGCAGCCGCTTGCCGTCGCCTGGAACGGCTTCGACGCGGAGCGGAAATTTGTTGCCGGCCGCCTCCCCGATCCGGTCTGCGATCTCGGCGCCACGGCCCGACAGATCCGGCACACCGGGAAGTCCCGGACCAAGAACGAGGCGGTAGCTGCCACGGCTCAGGCGATCCAGCCAATCGGCCCGCTCATTGGCGGGAAGTCGGTCGATGACGGCGATCGACGTTGCCAGATCGCTTTCCAATGTCCCGAGCATGACCGCCTTGGCCGACATGTAGCGTTCGGCAAAAAGGATGCTGAACGAGAAGCTATAGGCGATCGCCAATCCGGCAAACAGGATCAGGAAGAGGCGGGAGCGTAGCGTGCTTGGCCACCAGCCGAAACGGGACTTGCCGCCCTCACTCATGTCCTGGGCACCGAAATCTCGACCGGTACGGAGAACACATAGCCTTCAGCCCGCACCGTCTTGATGTAGGTCGGCTCGCGTGCGTCATCGCCAAGCCGTTGGCGCAGACGGCTGACCAGAAGATCGATCGAGCGGTCGAAGAGCTCTGCATTGCGGCCCTGCGTGAGGTTCAGGATCTGGTCACGGTTAAGCACGCGTTGGGGATGATCGATGAAGACCCGCAACAGCCGGTATTCGGCACCACTGAGCGCGATCTCCGTACCGTCCCTGTCGAGAAGATGCCGTCCAACGGTGTCGAGCCGCCAGTCGCCGAACGTCAGCAGTTGTCCTGCCTCGCTGATCTGAAGGTTGGGCGGCAGCATTCGCGTGCGCCGCAGCACCGCCTTGATGCGGGCGAGAAGCTCGCGCGCCGCGAAAGGCTTCGGCAGATAGTCGTCTGCGCCCATTTCGAGCCCGATGATACGGTCCATCTCGTCGTCGCGCGCCGTCAACATGACGACCGGCGTCGCCTTGTGTTTGCCGGCGCGAAGTTCCCGGCACAACATCAGCCCGTCATCGCCCGGCATCATCACGTCGAGCACGATCAGGTCGACCGTGCTGGTCTCGAGAAAATTGCGCATCTGCCGGCCGTCAGCAGCAACCGTGGTCCGAAGACCGTTCTTCTTCAGGTAGCTCGATACCAGTTCGCGAATTTCCCGGTCGTCATCGACGATCAGAATGTGGTCGGCATGCTCCATCTTTTGTCTTTCAAACAATATCCGTTGGCCGCTTTCCAGCTGTTATTTGCGCGTGTCGGCTGTCGCGAGTAAAGAGGTTTCTCGCGACAGCCTGATGGTTCAGAATTTCGCGACATCAAGGATGGCCTGGGCGAACGCCTGCGGCGCCTCCTGTGGTAGATTATGCCCGATACCACCCGTTACATTTCGATGCTCGTATTTTCCGGAGAACCTCTTCGCATAGGAGGAGGGTTTTGGATGCGGCGCGGCGTTTTCATCGCCTTCCATGGTGATCGTCGGAACAGTGATGATCGGCCCCATCGCCAGCTGTTTCTCGTAGGCATCGTATTTGGCTTCGCCTTCGGCGAGACCGAGCCGCCAGCGATAATTATGGATGGTGATGTCAACGTGATCAGGGTTGTCGAAGGCCACAGCCGAACGATCGAACGTCGCGTCGTCGAACTTCCATGTTGGCGAGGCCGTCTGCCAGATCAGCTTTGCAAAGTCACGGGTATTGGCGGCGTAGCCGAGGCGGCCGCGCTCGGTGGCGAAATAGAACTGGTACCACCAGGAGAGTTCTGCCTTCGGGGCTAAAGGCTTCTTGTTGATTTCCTGGCTGCCGATGAGATAGCCGCTGACGGAAACCATCGCCTTGCAGCGTTCGGGCCAGAGAGCCGCCATGATGTTGACGGTGCGCGCACCCCAGTCATATCCGCCGAGGATCGCCTTTTCGATGCCGAGTGCATCCATGAAGGCGATCATGTCGGCCGCCAGTGCCGCCTGCTGGCCGTTTCGCGGCGTCTCGTCCGAAAGGAAGCGCGTCGTGCCGTAGCCGCGCAGGTAGGGAATGATGACGCGGTAGCCTGCATCGGCCAGGATCGGTGCGACATCGACATAGCTGTAGATGTCATACGGCCAGCCGTGAACCAGCAGGACGACGGGACCATCCGCTGGGCCGGCTTCTGCGTATCCGATATCCAGAACGCCTGCCTTGATCTGCTTCAGCGCTGCGAACGATGTATGCCCTCCCGCCTTGATCGCTGCCGATACCACGGGTGACGCGGCATTGGCGATCGTGGTCACGCCGAATTCGGCGGCAGCAATGGTTATGGCGGCGATGCCGAAGAAGCGGCGGCGCTGGTGGTTATATTCAGGGGACATCGTTCTCTCCATCTCGATTGATCGTGATTGGAAGAAAGCCGGTCGCATGTATCCCTCATGTGTCCCGTCAAGCTCGGAATTGAAAGCGGATGTAGCATCCGGCCGCCTTGATACAGTCTGATACAATCAGCCCTCCTGCTAGTCCGGGCTGCCGGCGATTTGTGTCACTCTGTCGTGAACCCGGCAGTTTGCTACACAGCGGTACAGTTCTCATTGAAGCCGGACACATCCGGGATACGTCGCGTCGACCAGATTGGCTCCGTTGCTGGTCGTGCCCATCGCCGTCCAGAACCCGACCAACCGGTTTCAAGGAAACGACGATGACACTTCTCATCATTGCCTATCTCGGAGGGGCGCTGACCATATTCAGCCCGTGCATCCTTCCCATTCTTCCCTTCGTCTTTGCCCGGGCGGGACAGCCCTTTATCCGAAGCACGTTGCCCATGCTGATCGGCATGAGTGTGACTTTCGCGCTGGTCGCGACGCTTGCAGCGGTCGGCGGAAGCTGGGCGATTCAAGCCAATGAATACGGCCGCCTCGCGGCTATCCTGCTGCTTGCAGTCTTCGGGGTCAGCCTTTTGTCGCCACGCGTTGCAAGCATCATCACCCAGCCGGTCGTTGACTTTGGCAACAGGCTGCTGAATGCGTCCGGCAAACCCGGGCCTGTGCCGACTGCCGCAAGTTCCTTCATCCTCGGCGTTGCGACGGGGCTGCTTTGGGCGCCGTGCGCCGGGCCGATCCTCGGCCTCGTACTGACGGGTGCGGCATTGCAAGGCGCCAATCTCCAGACGACTTTTTTGCTGGTCGCCTATGCCGCCGGTGCCGCAACATCGCTCGCCGTTGCACTTCTTGTCGGGGGCAAGATCTTTGCCCGCATGAAACGGTCGCTTGGCGTCAGCGAGCGTATTCGCCAGGTGCTGGGTGCCGCGGTACTGGCCGGAGTCGCTGTGATTGCCCTTGGCCTAGACACTGGCCTCCTGGCACGGCTTTCCTATGCCAGCACGGCCGCCTTCGAACAGACCGTGCTTGACCAACTGCACGACAAGCCTGAAGTCGAAACTTCATCCGAGGTTGCCAGCAACGGCACGGTGTCTGCTGTCGTCGATACAACACAGCCGTTCCGCAGCAATTTGCCTATCGAAGGCGGAGCACCATCGTTGAATGGCGCCGTCGAATGGCTGAACTCGCCGCCGCTGACGATAGAAGAGCTTCGCGGCAAGGTCATCCTTATCGATTTCTGGACCTATTCCTGCATCAACTGCATTCGAACCGTCCCCTATGTCCGCGCCTGGGCCGAAAAGTACAAGGATCAGGGTCTTGTCGTCATCGGCGTCCATGCCCCGGAATTCGCCTTCGAAAAGAAGATCGACAATGTCAAAAAGGCGGTCGATGACTTCAAGATCGGCTATCCGGTTGCGATCGACAACGACTACAAGATCTGGCGCGCCTTCGAAAACAGCTATTGGCCGGCACACTACCTGATCGATGCCAAGGGCCAGATCCGCTACCATCATTTCGGCGAAGGCAACTATCGCCAGACCGAGCAGGCAATCCAGGGCCTTTTACGCGAAGCCGGCAGCGAGATGGGCTCAACTGCGCCAGTGACGCCGGACGCCAAAGGTGCCGAGGCAAGCCCCGACCTCAAGAACGTCCGTTCCGGCGAAACCTATCTCGGCTACAAACGCGCCGCCAGCTTCATCTCTCCCGAAAACCTGCGCGCCGATGCCGCCAACGCGTATTCCA
Organism: Pararhizobium sp. YC-54; assembly: GCF_025847205.1. Classification (GTDB taxonomy): domain Bacteria; phylum Pseudomonadota; class Alphaproteobacteria; order Rhizobiales; family Rhizobiaceae; genus Pararhizobium. The sequence goes on from NZ_JAOYTH010000014.1 coordinate 14,694, forward strand.
TCGACGAACCGGGCCTGAATGAATGGGGCCTCTCCGGAACATGGACAGTCGGCGCTGAGCAGGCCGTGCTGGACCAGGCGGATGGCAGCATTGTCTACCGCTTCAGCGCCCGCGACCTGCATCTGGTCCTTGGACCCAGCGCCGCCGGTAAACCTATCCGCTTCCAGGTGACGATCGACGGCAAGGCTCCCGGACCCAACCATGGCGCCGATACCGATGCTGACGGCTACGGCACGGTGACCTCAACAAAACTCTACCAGCTCGTCCGCCAGTCCGGCGACGTGGAGGAACGGAAGTTCGAAATCCGTTTCCTCGACCCCGGCGTCGAAGCCTACGCCTTCACCTTCGGCTGAAACCTCATCTCCCATCACCCAAACCACCCACAAACGACAGGAGTCAAACCCATGAACCGTCACTATATCTCTACCCTTGCTCTCGCCTTCGCCACCAGCATCATCGCCTTCTCGGCACAGGCCGCCGACGTGAAGAACATCGTTATCGTCCATGGCGCGCTCGCCGATGGTTCAGGCTGGCGCAAGGCATCCGATATTCTCGTCCAACGCGGCTTCAATGTCACCATTGTACAGGAGCCGCTCACGTCGCTTGCCGACGATATCGCCGCCACCAACCGTGTGCTCGAGCTGCAGGACGGCCCCACGCTTCTCGTCGGCCACAGCTATGGCGGCATGGTGATCACTGAAGCTGGCCACAGCCCTGTTGTCGCGGGCCTCGTCTACGTCGCAGCCTTCCAGCCGGATCGCGGCGAAAGCCTGCTCAGCCTCGCAAGCTCAAAGCCGGCTGGCGGCATGAATATCCGCGAAACAACGGATGGAAAATATCTCTATCTCGACCCCACCGCGTTCGCGAACGACTTCGCAGCGGACCTGCCGAAAGACGACGCCGCTTTTCTGGCAAGGTCACAGGTCTTCGCCTCGAAGGAAGCTTTCACCGCAAAGATCGGCGATCCCGCTTGGAAGACAAAGCAGAGCTGGTCAATTGTTGCTTCCGAAGACCGCTCAATCAATCCTGAACTGGAACGCGAAATGGCCAAGCGCGCGGGCAGCGTGGTGACCGAGATCAAGGCCAGCCACGCCGTCTTCGCGTCGCAAGCTGAGAGAGTTGCCGACGTCATCGAAACAGCGGCGCGGCACGTTGGCGCAAAGAGTAAGTAAGCGCATCTCAAGTGCCGCGTCCACGATGTCCTCCCACTATTTATTCCTTCTTCAACCATCCCGAAAGGACACAGTCATGAAACCGATCAACGCATTTGCCGCAGCCCTCCTTTTTCTCATAAGCGGAATGACGCCGTTGCAGGCGTTCGCCGATGAACCGCTGCGACGCACGGATCTCATCAAGAGCGATATCGACGTGGCCGCCCACGAAGTTGTGCAGGTCCGTGTCGATTTTCTCCCTGGTGTTTTGGCCGCCAGGCATTCCCACCCCGGTGAAGAGATCGCCTATGTGATCGAAGGGACGCTCGAGTATAAATTGGACGGACGCGAGCCGGTCACCCTTTCGGCAGGTCAATCACTCTTCATTCCGACCGGCGTTGTTCACTCGGCGGAAAATGTAGGCCCCGGCAAAGCCTCGGAGCTTGCCACCTATATCGTCCGGAAAGGCCAGGCCCTCGTCGTACGCTCAAAATAACAACTTGGCCGGCAATAGGCGCAGGGAGCGGTGTCGCTGCCTGCGCCTATTGGCACTGTCCACGACATGGCAACTCTCGTCGCCCGGCACCGCCGGCACACATTTCGCCAAAAATTTCGCTTGGATCGACAGGACAAGACTGGCCTCAGCGAGGGCGTATCGCTCTTAATGCGCTTCGCGAACGCATTCAATCAAGCAAACAAGTCGATCCCTAAGCCGACAGTCGCGTCGTGGAGATCCCGGGTAGAGCCGCAGTATTACCGTGCTGTCAAGAACCCAATCGAACACGGCTCTTGTGACTGATGCGCGGAGCGGGCTCCCGATCGCGATGCTACGCTCTGATACACTTCCGGCAATTTTCAAAACATGCTGGATACGTCCGCCCTCTAGCCTGCTCTGGGTCACCAACAGGCAAAACAACGGAGAGTATCTATGCCTAGAACTGAAAACGCCTCCTCTATTCGGGTGCATTTTGCTGGCCGCCTGATCGCAGTTGCGGTTGGCTCCCTCATGCTCGTTCCCGCGGGATACGTCCTGCCGGCGATCGCCGCCGATACCATTTCGGCCACGTCGGCGAAAAGCACCAGCTCGGACGAGAGTATCCGTCCGTTCCACATCAACGTCCCACAATCACAACTCGACGACTTACGCAAGCGCATTTCCAAGACACGCTGGCCCGACAAGCAAACCGTCGATGATGCCTCGCAGGGTAGTCAACTGGCGCAAGTTCAGGAACTGGTTCGCTATTGGGGCACTGATTACAACTGGCGTAAAGCCGAGGCGCAGCTCAATTCATTGCCGGAATTCACCACCACGATCGATGGGGTGGAGATCCAGTTCATCCATGTCCGCTCCCGTCATCCCAACGCCCTGCCCGTGGTTCTCACTCACGGCTGGCCGGGTTCAACATTCGAGTTCATTAAGTCCATCGGCCCGCTTACCGATCCCACAGCTTACGGCGGCCGCCCCGATGCGTTTGATGTTGTCATCCCTTCCATCCTCGGCTACGGCTTTTCGGGAAGCCGACGGATTTGGGCTGGGGTCCTGACCGCACTGCACGAGCTCGGGACACCCTCATGAAAAGGCTCGGATATGAGCATTACGCTTCCCAGGGTGGGGATCACGGCTCGGTAGTGTCCGATGTGCTGGCTCGCCAAGCACCAAAGGGTTTGCGTGCGATACATCTCAATATGCCCAAACTGGCGATCATTCCGCATGGATCGCCTAAGTATTTGACAATTTTAGACTATCTGCGAAATCCGAGCTCCCTAAACGCCTGATCCCGCTGTAGACGGGCGACATCGTCGCTGCCCGAGCACGCGAGATGTCTTTGACTATGCCATTCCGATGGTTTCGGTTCGGTGGCGTAAATGCCGTCGTTCTGTTCCGCCGATGGATCGGTTGAGGACAGATCGGGGTACGACATCACGCTCTGTGTCGGCTACCGTTCAAAAACAGATCGGCACAAATTTCGGCCCTCGCAGCGATCTCTTCCGGCGTCGGCGGTTGTCTTTGATGAAGAAGAACTGCGCGCTGCGGCTCCATGACCATCATGCCCCGAAGCATACCCGACGCCAGCGCGGCGTCCTCGATCTTCAGACGCTTCAGGTCCGCTTGCAGGGCAAGCCAGCGTTCCAATGCCGCATTGGTCTGGGCGATGGCCTGCGTATGGAACGTATTGGCAATTTCCGGAAAGCGGTCAGCTTCCGCGACCACCAGCTTGTAGATGGCAATCGTGTATTCGGCGAGAGCCAAATCCCCATAGGCCGTCAACAGGCGGACGAGACCCTCTCTCAGGTCCATCTTTGCAAGTGCCGCCTCATCCAGCGTCAGAAAAAACTGCCCGATCCGATCGGAAACCACGCTTGAGAACAAATCGGCCTTCGTCGGGAAGAGTCTGTAGAGCGTCTTGGTCGACACACCGGCGGCTTGGGCGATCAGATTGATATTGGCCGATGCAAAGCCGTTTTCCTGGAAGTGTGGATTTGCAGCGACAATGATCATTGACCGCGTCTCGTCATCGCACCGCACCGGCGGCCTGCCACGTGCACGTTTTTCGGGTTTTTTATTTTCGACCATCGAAAGTTTCCAAATTCTATTGACGTTCAGTTTAAATGGGTTATTTTAGAAAGCAACCACTTTCCTATTTATCAAGGCACTCAAATCGAGGCCTGTCCGGCCGTAAAACCGGCGCCGAGGTCAATCATGGCGGCACTTCAACATAACGTCGTTTCGTTCCCAGCGCCGGGACCGGCACGACCATCCGCTGAAGAAGGCCCCCAGATGCCTTTGCCGCAAAAGGTGACGCTGCCTGCGGTCACGCCTTTGACGGTCCGTCAAAAATTGCTGCTGACGACAGGATTGGCAGGGTCTTTCCTCGTCAACGTGTCCGCCCAGTTCGTCACGACAAATATTGCCGACCTGCAAGGCGGCATCGGTGCCACGCCCGATGAGGCGTCCTGGATCTCGACCGTGTACACCATGGCAAGTTTTGCCGGGATTATCGCCTCGGGACCGTTGATCAAGACGTTTGGCCTGAAGCGTTATCTCACCGCCAACGCGGTCGTCTTCTCCCTGGCTGCCCTCGCATGCATGCTGATCGCTCAGTTGAATGCGATCATTGCGTTTCGTTTCATTCAAGGGCTGGCGGCTGGCGGCTTCGGGCCAGTCGCCTTCATGTCCGTCTTCATGGTGATGGGCGGACGTCGCCTGCCGATGGGCCTGACGCTGCTCGGATTTGTCTTGCTGTTTCCGGCGACGCTCGGGCCGACGATGTCGGGATACATCGAAGATAGTTTCGGATGGCGGAGTTTCTTCTTCATTCAGGTGTTGATCGGTGCCGTGCTTGCCGTGGCGGCCGTTTCCTTTCTGCCCAGGCAACCCGTGTCCTGGTCCGGCCTCAAGACTGACTGGGCGGCAATTCTGATGCTCTCCGCAGCGTTGGGCTTTTTGGTCGTCGTCCTCAGCCAAGGGACCCGGCGCTTCTGGTTCGACAATGACATGATCGTCTGGTCCACTATCGCTTGCGGATCGGCATGGGCGGGCTTCATCTTCCTCTGCCGTTTCTCGCCCCTGCCGATCATAGCCCCCCGGCTACTGCTCACACGGTCCTTCGGCATTCCGATCGCCCTCAATCTGGTGTTCCGCGCCGGGTTCGTCGTCACCAGCTACCTGGTCCCGCTGTTTCTGGGGACGGTACAAGGGTATCGGCCGTTGGAGGTCGCCGGCTTGCTCGGCTGGGCTGTGATTGCGCAACTTGCAGCACTCCCCGTTGCATGGGGTCTGTTGCAGCGGTTCGATAGCAGGCTGATCATGGCATTGGGCCTATTGCTGTGTGGCATTGGGACCGCGCTTGGCATTGCCGGAACCGGCCTGAGTTCAGGCGATCAGTTTCAGGCGATGGTCATTGTCTTTGCGGTTGGGCAACTTTTCTTTCTCGTGCCCGATCTATTGATCGGTGCGGGCTCGCTGACGCCACCGGACCTGCCGACCGCTTCCCTGGCTTTCAACATGACGACGCTGGGCGGTACGACACTGGGGACGGCCCTAGTTTCCCATCTGGTGACCGAGCGAGAGAAGTTCCATTCGAACATTCTGACGGAAAACCTGTCGTTGTATGACCCGGTCGTCTCTGATCGGATAACCGGGATCGCCACAAGCCTCGGTAGTCGTTTCGTGGACGATGCCGCCGTGACGGCACGCGCCGTATCCCTTGTCGGAGCAATTGCTCGCAAGGAGGCTTGGGTTCTTGCCTTCAACGACGGCTTTCTGGCCGTTGCCGTCATCTTGACTATCAGCGCCGCGGGCGTGCTTGCGATCGGCAAGAGCCCGGCTCTTCGCCACCGTATAAAAGGATATGTAAAATGAAATTGTTCACAGCATCGCTCGGCAGTCTTCTGGTCGCGGGCAGTGTCTATGGCGCGACAACCTTGTCGTTAGTTCCAGGCAACTGGCTGGGAAACTGGCAGGCAACGTCCACCGACAATGCCTATGTTCGTGGCGATGTCACGCCGATCAGTCCCAAGATCACCGGCTTTGTCGTGGATGTTCCGATCAAGGACAATCAGAAGGTCGCGGCTGGCCAGATCCTGTTTCGTATCGAAGACAACGACTACAGGGCGCGCGTCGAGCAGGCACAGGCTGCGCTCGCCGGCAAACGCGCCGCCATTGTCAATCTCGACAGCCGGTTAAAACTGCAGGAAACAGCCATCGAGCAGGCGCAGGCAGCGTTTGACGGTGCCCAGGCCGATGCTGATCGTGCCAGGAAGGATTTTGCAAGAAGCGTCGGTCTGTTGAAGAGTGGTACCGCAACGCAGGCAAATGTCGACCTGACGCAATCGGCAAACCTTGGCGCAATCTCAAGGGTGTCGCAGGCGAAAGCGAACCTAATGGCCGCGCATGTCCAGACGGACGTGCTGGAAAGCCAGCGGCCTCAGCTTCTGGCGGATATAGAAGGAGCCGCTGCCGCTCTGCGCCTTGCTGACATAGACTTGGAAAGCACCACCATTCGTGCGCCCGCCGACGGACACGTCGGAGATCGGCAGGCGCGGGTCGGGCAGTTTGTGAAGCCTGGAGCCCCTTTGATCGCCTTCGTTGAAAACACCAGATGGATCATTGCGAACTTCAAGGAAACCCAGCTCACCGGAATGCGGGCTGGCGACTCGGCGACGATTGAAATCGACGGCGTGCCGGGTGCGACCTACAAGGGGCACATTGAAAGTTTCTCGCCCGCAAGCGGCGCTCAGTTTGCTCTCCTGCCGCCTGACAATGCGACAGGCAATTTTACGAGGATCGTCCAGCGTGTTCCCATTCGTATCACTCTGGATGAGAATCAGTTCGGACTTGACCGCCCGCTTCCCGGAATGTCGGCGCGGGTCGCAATTGAGTAGCTCACGTCGCGCAGTTCGATGTGGATTGAACAGATTCCATCGGACAGCAGTGCGCCCGGAGCGTTGGTATTCCGGTCCGGGACTCACCTTTTGAAGGATCGTCAGGCGCTCATATGGACGCCGAGCATCGTCTCGCTAACTGCCGACAGACGCTCCGCGGCCTCCCGGCCAATGGCATATGCCTCGACGCGCCAACCCGGCCGGGCTCGGAATTTCGCCCGATCGTGAAAGAGGTGCCTTCGGTAAGCGCGGGCGCGATATCGCAGTCTGCGCAGAACATGCCGCCCTTGCCGTCGAGTTGCCGGTTGGTAGCGCACCAGACCTGTATCGCCGCCCCTTGCGGCACGGACTTCAGATCCCGGAAGGGATCGAGAATGGGTTCACCGTTCGCATCCAGCACGCCCTGCGCCTGCAGCGTCTCCACCGAGAAGTGGCTGGTAAGCCCGGTTCAGGCGATGCCGCCCGGATGCAGCGAATAGGCACGAATTGCTTTCCGCGGTCGTCCACCGCCAGCAGCAGGTTTGCGGTTTTGGACTGGTCAAACCGCCCGACGGTCATAGGCGCGGCGCTCGAAGTTGATGTCGTCGAAAACCACGGGCGAGAAGCGGTGCCCGAGCGGCGAAACGGAAACGACACGCGCCCCTGGCGCGTGGACCAAGGTGGGCCGCTCGCCTCGGCAACGAGCCCAACCCACTGCAGTTCGATAGTTCACGCCGTCGGGCCGGAGCGTTTAACCTACCGTTTCGATCGAGTGCGACCGACTCCGTAGCGCTCCCTTCAGGTCAGATGAGCCTGCGCGCCTCTGGGTCCATTTTTCGGCACCTGTTCTTTTGAACTTCCCGTCGTTACGCCCCAGCCCTCAAGCCAAAATCGTACTTGTCTTGACGACACGTGGTTGCGCTGCACCTGCTCGCCTTATGTCCTAAATTGCTGGATATATGACATTTGAGACGTGCAGGTCTTGCCCTAATATCAGGAGTAGAAATTCCAACCTGATGGAGATTTTTATGACTGAGAACTCGAAGGGTACCGCCCTCATCACTGGCGCATCCTCCGGTATCGGCGCGATTTATGCCGATCGCCTGGCCCGTCGGGGTTATGACCTGATCCTCGTGGCCCGCAACAAGGGTCGCCTCGACGAACTGGCCAGACGCCTCACCGATGAAACAGGACGCGCTGTCGAAGTGATCGCAGCGGACCTTGGCAACAAGGATGATCTCGGCCGCGTCGAGAAGGTGCTGCGCACCGACGCCAGCATCACCATGTTGGTCAACAATGCCGGCGTCGGCGCGACCGCCCCGCTGCTGGCATCCGATATCGACAAGATGGAAGAGATGATCACGCTGAACGTCAGCGCGCTGACGCGGCTGACCTATGCTGCGGTGCCCCGCTTCGTGAAGCGTGGCATAGGCTCGATCATCAACATCGCCTCGATCGTCGGTATCGCGCCGGAACGGCTGAACGGCGTGTACGGTGGAAGCAAGGCCTTCGTGCTGGCCTTCACCTTATCGCTCCAGACGGAGCTTGCTGACAAGAATATCCGCGTCCAGGCCGTTCTTCCAGGTGCAACGGCGACCGATTTCTGGGGCATTGCCGGAACGCCGCTGGAGCATTTGCCGAGCGAGATCGTCATGTCCGCGGAGGACATGGTGGATGCCTCGCTCGCCGGCTTCGACCTCGGCGAACAGGTCACCATTCCGGCGCTTCCGGACGCACGCGACTGGGAGGCTTACGAAGCGGCACGGCAGAAGCTCATACCGAGCCTTTCCCTCAGCACGCCGGCGGCCCGATATCGAGCCGCGGGGTAATGCCCCCAGCCGTCTGAGACTTCACCCATTGAATTCAACGGCTATGTCGGCGGCGTCCCGTCGATCCTCGAAACAAGGAGAATGATCATGTCGAGATCCTATTCGACAATTGGCAAGCGCAATCGTCTTGCCGCCTCCGCATTGGCTGGAGCAATGGCAGTATTTCTTCCCGCGGTTCTGGCTCACGCCGAAACGAGCGCTCCCGCGCGGAGCGGCGTCGCGGTTGCGCAGGCTTCCGTAAACGGGACATCCGAAGCCCAGCCGGCTGTCGACGAAACCATCCGTCCATTCCAGTTCCATGCAGCCGATGAGGCCCTTGTCGACCTCCAGCGGCGAGTCAAGGCGACGCGATGGCCAAACCAGGAACTTGTCGGAGACGACACGCAGGGCGTTCGGCTGGCAATGATGCAGAAGCTCGCCGATTATTGGGCCAACCAGTACGACTGGCGAAAGGTCGAGGCGAGGCTGAACGCCCTGCCTCAGTTCGTGACGAATATCGACGGCGTCGACATCCACTTCATCCACGTGAAGTCGAAGCACCCGAACGCGCTGCCGGTCATCATCACCCATGGTTGGCCCGGTTCGATCATCGAGCAGTTGAAGATCATCGACCCGTTGACCAATCCCACAGCGCACGGCGGCACCGCAGCCGATGCGTTTGACGTCATCATTCCGTCGATCCCCGGTTACGGCTTTTCCGGCAAGCCCACCGAGCTCGGCTGGGATCCGCAGCGTGTCGCGCGGGCCTGGGCCGTTCTGATGGACCGCCTGGGTTACAAGAAATATGTCGCGCAGGGTGGCGACTGGGGCGACGCTATCAACGAGCAGATGGCGCTGCAGAAGCCTGAAGGGCTGCTGGGGATCCATACCAACATGCCGGGCACGCTTCCCGACAACATTTCAGCGGCGCTGGCCGGCGGCCCACAGCCGACGGGCCTGACGGGCGAGGAGGAGTATGCGTGGAAGCAGCTCGATTTCTTCTACAAGAATCGTGTCGGCTACGCCTTGGAAATGGGAGCACGGCCACAGACACTCTACGGCCTGGACGATTCGCCCATCGCCCTTGCCGCGTGGATGATCGATCATGATCCGGAGAGCCAGAAGCTGATTGGCCGCGTCTTTGACGGGGCTTCTGAAGGGCTGACGCGCGATGACATCCTCGACAACATCACGCTCTACTGGCTGACCAACACGGGGCTGTCTTCGGGCCGCCTCTTCTGGGAAAGCAAGCTCGCTTTCTTCGCGCCCAAGGGCGTGACGATCCCGGTCGCGGTGAGCGCTTTTCCGGACGAAATCTACACTGCTCCCCGCAGCTGGACCGAGAAAGCCTTCCCGAAGCTGATCCACTACAATCGCCTGCCTAAGGGCGGGCACTTTGCGGCCTGGGAACAGCCGGAAGTCTTCACTGAAGAGTTGCGAGCCTCGTTCAGGTCGCTGCGTTCGTCGATTTGAGAAAACACGGCGCGCTCAGCGCGCTGCTTTCCCAGCCACAAGGAGAAAGCCATGACCAATGCAACCAAAACCTCCAACGTGCAAACGGTCGACCTGAAGCTCGAGGTCGTCGTTATCCCCGTCTCGGACGTCGATCGTGCAAAACGCTTCTATGACGGCCTGGGCTGGCGGCTCGACGCCGACTTTGCCGTCGGTGACGCATTCCGGGTCGTGCAGTTCACGCCGCCAGGCTCGCTGAGCTCGATCCACTTCGGCACGGGGCTGACGTCGGCCGCGCCCGGCTCGGCAAGCGGGCTCTACCTCGTCGTGTCGGATATCGAAGCCGCGCGTGCCCAACTCATCGGCCGGAGCGCCGAGGTGAGCGAGGTCATCCACCGCGCCGGTCCGGGGCAGCCGCCGATCAACGGTCGGGATCCGGAGGGCCGCAGCTACCGCTCCTACGCCTCGTTCAGCGATCCGGACGGCAACGGTTGGCTATTGCAGGAAGTCACCGAGCGATTGCCCGGACGCGTGGATGCAGATATCACGACGTTCACTTCGTCGATAGAGCTCGCCGCAGCGCTCCGGCGCGCGGCGGCCGCCCACGGGGAACACGAAAAGCGAACCGGCGGCAAGCATGATGAGAACTGGCCGGACTGGTATGCCGAATATATCGTAGAGGAGCAGGCCGGCGGGCCGCTGCCGTCATAAATTCTGGCGACGACCCCTTCGGGTGCGCAATCCACCTGCGGCCGGATTGCGCACCCCATCCGCCTTCCAATAAAGCGCGGCGCATTTTGCGGGGCACGGATGATGACATCATCGAAGATCCGCTGCTGGTGTCTATCGATCTCAGTGATGTCCGTTCGCGTGAGGACACAGGACTTTTTGCGATGGCGTAAATGTGGTATTTACGGCAGTTTCAGACAAAGGTGGTGTGTCATGCACAAGATCGGCTATGTCGTCTTTCCAGGATTCCAGCTCCTTGGTTTTGCAGCGGTAACGGCCTTCGAGATGGCCAACCTGCAGCTTCGTGAGCCGGCCTACGAGATCGAGCTGCTCTCCGAACCCGGCGGTGAGATCAAGTCGTCGGCCGGCTTCGGCGTCATTACCAAGCCCTTCGGCGATGCGACCTATGACACCGTGATGTTCGGAGCCGGTACGACGATCGAGCCGATGACACCAGGGCTTATCGAATTCGCCCGTCATTCCCTGCAGACTGCACGACGGCTCGCCGCCCCCTGTACCGGCGCCTTCATCCTTGCTGAAGCCGGATTACTGGATGGCCGCCGCGCAACGACGCACTGGCTTTTTGCACGCCAGCTTCGGGAGCGCTTCCCGGCCGTCAGTGTCGAGGAGGATCGCATCTTCATCGTCGATGGCGCGGTGTGGACGTCGGCGGGAATGACGGCGAGCATAGATCTCGCTCTCGCCATGGTCGAGAAAGACCACGGCCATGACGTCGCTCGCTCGATCGCGCGCAAGCTCGTGGTTTACCACCGCAGGGCCGGCGGCCAATCGCAGTTCTCGGCATTGCTCGAGCTGGATCCGAAGTCGGACCGGATCCAGAAATCGGTCAACTACGCTAAGACAAACCTGCGCAGCGTTCTGTCTGTAGACGAGTTGGCGGATGCGGCGGGCTTGAGTCCGCGTCAGTTCAGCCGGGCCTTCCGGTCAGAGACGGGTCAGTCGCCCGCCAAGGCAGTGGAGAACCTGCGCGTGGAGGCGGCGCGACTGTTGATGGAACAAGGTCGTCACTCCATGGACGTGATCGCGGAGGAAACCGGCTTTGCCGATAGTGATCGCATGCGTCGGGCTTTTCTGCGGACGCTCGGACAGCCGCCCCAGACAATCCGGCGCAATGCCCGCGAAGGTGCGACTGCATTTTGAAGGAAGCGCGGGCGATAACGACAAAGATTTTCCGCCGATCCCGGCCTAGTTCCTGAAGCACACCGGCGGTCGATGGATCATGTAGAGAGCTGGTTGCGCCGCTGCATCCGGACGCCTGCTGTCACCGCATGCCTACACGGTAGCAAAAACAGCGAAGGCCAGTGCGCGAGTGGCCTTCGCTGAAGGTGTAGTGACCATGAATACCGGCGCAATCGAGTCAATCACCGCTTGCCGGACCAGGGTGCCACCGTTATACGCTCTCATCGTGGGAACCACGACCCTGCCCAGGCACTTCGGCGCTCAACACGCTGTGAGGCCTCACATCCCCAACGCCTGGCTGCCTCCATCGAGTCTTCCTATTCAGTCGAGTCGAAATCGTCTTCCCTGGTATTCAGCATCGCGGCCAGTGTGTGCAAGCCGGTATCCAGTTGGTCCATTGTCGGCCCCGCCAGCGCGAGCCTCACGGCATTCGGCGCATGGCCGGGCGTCACGGCGAAGGTCGTCGACGGCGTCAACGCAATGTCGCGCCTGGCTGCGGCGGCAACGAAACTCTGCGAACGCCAGTGCGCTGGCAGGGTCAGCCACAGATGATAGCATTTCGCGTTGGTCTGGATTTCGAAACCCGAAAGACGATCAGCCGCCAGTTTCTGGCGGGCGCGCGCATCAAGCCGCTTCAGTCTGGAAAGCTCGGCAACCGTGCCGTCCTCGATCATCCGCTGCGCAGCCGCAAACGCAAATCCTGATGCCGTCCATCCGCCCGAACGCACCGAGGCCGTCACGCTTTCACGCAATCGCGGTGGCGGCACGATGAAGCCCAGCGTCAGACCCGGTGAGGCCTTCTTGGAAAGGCTGTCGATGACAATGCAGGTGTCCGGCGCGAGTGCGGCAAGCGGCGGCTCATCGTCAAGGAAACCGTAGACATGGTCCTCGATGATCGGAAGGTTGAGCTTTCCGACAATGTTCAGGAGATCGGCCCGGCGCGCCGAGGTCATCGTCATTCCTAGCGGATTGTGGATCGCCGGCTGAATGTAGATGGCCGAGAGGTGGGCCTCACGGTGCGCCTTTTCCACCGCGTCGGGCCGTACACCGCCTTCGTCCATCGCCAATGGTACCAACGCGATACCCAGCCGGGCGGCGATGCCCTTGATGAAGGGATAGGTCAGGGCCTCCACGCCGCAACGGCCACCCGTGGGAACGACTGCCGCCAGCGCCGCGGCAATGCTCTGCCGCCCATTGCCGGTGAAGACGAGCTGTTCTGGATCGGGGGACCATGCGCCCTGCGAAAGGTAGGCCGCCGCAAGGCTTCGCATCGCTGGTGTACCGACGCTGGTCCCCTGTCTCAATGCGGCATCGAGAGCGAGAGGGTTGCCCAGGCTCTCCAGGCTCTTTGCGATGAGTGCGGTCTGATTGAGGAGCACCGGATAATTGAACTCGAAGTCGATCCGGATGCCGCGCGGCTCACCTGCCGCTGCCACGCCGCGCTTGGCATCTCCGGAGATAAAGGTGCCTCTGCCCACTTCGCCAACCACGAGGCCGCGCCGCAATAGCTCGGCATAGACGCGGCTCGCCGTCGAGACCGCGATGTTGCGCTCGTAGGCGAAGCTGCGCTGCGGCGGCAGGCGGTCGCCCGGCCTTAGCGTGCCATCGGCAATTTCTGCGGCGATGGTGTCGGCCAGCTTCAGATATTCGGACTTCGACATTATTGCCCCGAGATCAATGTTTTTATTGCACCGAGATGTGTATCGGAACATATTGATGACGTCAACCCGATTGCACGGATAACTGCAAAAGTCTGCGGTCAACGAGCAGGCGGCGGCGCTCAACAAGCGCTCGCGCCGATGGCGTCGCATTGCCGCGGAGCAACCACTGGAGACCAGAAATGTCTACAACCCTTCCAACCATCGTCCCGCCTCAGGGGACAAAGAGCTCGGCCCCAAGCCTTCTGATCACTGCCTATTGGGAGAAGATCGCGCGCTATTTCGTCCGTCGCGCCGCCATTGCGCGCCTTCGCGAACTCGACGACGACGCACTAGGGGACATTGGCCTCGGGCGTTCCGAGATCGAGGCGGCGGCTTACGGCCTCACGACCGCGCCCAACCGGGGAAGGATAAGATGATGACTTCCTCGGCTGTGCCGGAGCTGACCGCTGTTACGATCCTGGTCGCCTTTGCCGGCGTATTCCTGATCTGCTTCCTGAAGGGCGCATTCGGCGGCGGATTCGCCATTGTCGGTATTCCGCTGTTGTCGATGGTGATGGATCCCGTGACGGCGGGCGGTCTTCTCGCGCCACTGTTTGTCGCGATGGATCTGTTCGCTCTTCGCTACTGGAAGCCATCCACATGGTCGAAGCCCGACCTTGTGCCGCTGTTGCCCGGACTCGTGGCCGGGATTGGGCTCGGCTATCTGCTGTTCCGCTTTTTGGACCATCACGCCATCGCGATCGTCATGGCGGTTATCACCTTGATCTTCGTAGGTCTTTGGTTTCTCGGAGGCGGAAACGTGACCGTCCGACCGCGGTCAGTAAGACACGCGCTGGCCGCGGGACTGGCCTCGGGCACGACCACCATGGTGGCGCATTCGGGTGGGCCGCCGCTTGCGATGTACTTGCTGCCACTAGGCCTCAGCAAGGAAATTTATGCGGGAACGACGAGTCTGTTCTTCACTGTCGGAAACATAACCAAGGCGGTGCCTTGGCTGTTGCTGGTGAAGCCGTCAGGCAGTGTCTGGATATTGATGGCGATTTGCCTGCTTGCCATTCCCACTGGGGTAACGCTTGGTTGGCGGCTTCACGGAAGGCTGGACCAACGTCAGCTTTATCGGGCGTGCTACGGATTGCTGGTGGTGACGGCGTTGAAGTTGTTGTGGGATGGCGTCTCCGGGTACCTCGGGTGAGTTCCTCCGGGCTGTGATGATCTATCGGTCGCGCGCATGGTAATGCAGCCGACTATCCCCCTCTCCCGCGATCTTCATCAACGGTATGGGCGACGGCGCTTTCTCCTCTGGAACTGGACTGCATAAGATGCGGCAGTCATAATGAGCACCGTTCAAACAAAAAGAATTTATGGAAGCCTGCACAATTTACGAGCAAAGGTGAGCTCCGGGCATGGAAGATCAAGCGCGGGAAGCTGTGGTGAATTATCGACGGCGTACGCGCCTTGTAGCTGCTGCCGCCGGCTTTATCACGTTTGCCATTTTCGCACTCGATCTATGGAGCCCGCTGCAGGGCGCCGTCGCCGTCCTATACATCATCGTCATTCTCCTTGTCGCGCAGGTCAGTACACGCGCCTTTGGCGCAAGAGCAATCCAACGTTGGACCGGTCTACGACGGAGAAGCTTGTGAAAGAACTTATGTCGGTGCGTCGGGCAGTGCGTGATGCCGAGGCTGGTTCCAGATCGATGGAACAGGCGTGGACACGAGTCGACGAGGCTAAGACGGCCTTGGGCGAGCGAGGCCCTCCGAGGACCTGCCCCAGGCGGCCGGCGGCGACATGGTCAGTGACCAAGCTCTCCGGCACGTAGCCAATGCCATAGCCGCCGATCGCGGCGTCTACCATCGGGTCGGACGTGTTGAAAACGAGCTGGCCGTCGACGCGAATGCGGGCAGCGCGATCGCCTGGCCTCTCGTCACGCAGACTGGCTGCACCTGGTCATATCCGCGTGCGCGCCCCGCAATTCGGCGCAGATAAGTTACCGGATAGTTACAGCGGAGCCATTAGCATCGAAGGCATGAATATCCCGGTGGTGCACCGTGAAGGTGATGTCCTGCATGCGCGCGAAGGTACTTTCGCCATCTGCCTTGACCAGGAATTTCTCGCTGCAGCCCGGTAGGTCGACATAGAGAATCTGCACCTCGCCGAGATGCTCTACCAGGTCTATGACGCCGGTGAATACGGGGCTGGTCCCATTCCCCTCGCCGATCCGCGTATTTTCCGGGCGAATGCCGATGCTGATCGCCTCGCCCCTGGAAAGCCCGCTCTGAGTCGCCTCGATATCGAGGCTGACGCCGCAGTCAAGCCGGCACCTCATCGATGCCCCCTGGAGATCGACAACCTCGCTCTTCAAGATGTTCATCGCCGGCGAGCCGATGAACTGGGCGACGAAGAGGTTCGCCGGCTTGCGGTAAAGCTCCGTCGGGGTGCCCACCTGTTCGATGTATCCATCCTTGAATACGACGATGCGGTCGGCAAGCGTCATCGCTTCCACCTGGTCGTGGGTGACGTAGATCATCGTGACGTCGGGCATGCTCTGCTTCAATTTCGCGATCTCGATGCGGGTCGCGACGCGTAGCGCCGCATCGAGATTGGACAGGGGCTCGTCGAAGAGGAAGACGCGCGGGTTGCGCACGATCGCCCGGCCGATGGCGACGCGCTGCCGCTGGCCGCCCGAAAGCGCTTTCGGCAGCCGCTCGAGGTATTTGTCCAATTGCAGGATCGCCGCCGCCTTGCGCACGCGCGCATCGATCTCGTGCTTCGGCGTGCCGGCGATGCGCAGCCCGAAGGCCATGTTCTCGTAAACGGTCATGTGCGGGTAAAGCGCATAGGACTGGAACACCATGGAGATGCCGCGTTTGGAGGGCGCGACGGCGTTCATCCGTTCGCCGTCGATGACGAGGTCGCCGGAGGTGATGCTTTCCAGGCCGGCGATGGAGCGCAGCAAGGTGGATTTGCCGCAGCCGGAGGGGCCGACGAAGACGATGAATTCTCCTGATTTTATATCAAGGTCGATCCCGTGCAGGATTTCGAAATCGGCATAGGCCTTGCGAATGTTTCTCAGCGACAAATCGACCATCGTTCCCATTCCATTGGTTTGATTTCATCCGTGCGGGGCAGCGCCGTCAGGGGGCGAGCCCGGCCAGGAAACGCGTTACCGGATCCGGCTTCCTTCCGATGATTTCGAGATCGTTCTTTCGCCTGATGGCGCGGCGCACCAGCCGGGCGCCGACATAGCGAAGCGGCTCGGACGGCAGCCGCGTGCGGCTCCCGATGCCGACCAGCCCGCACCGGCTCCAGGCATCGTCGCGGCTGAGAATGAGGCTTGCCATGATGCGGCCCGCGACGGGCGCCTGCGCGATGCCGGTGCCGTTGAAGCCCATGGCGTAGAAGATGTTCGCGTGGTCCTTCAGATGGCCGAAGACCGGCAGGTGCTGCGCCGTGCAGTCGATCGGGCCGCTCCAGTCGTGGAGGACGGGCACGTCCTTGAGCTGCGGATAGACCCGGTGCATCTCCCGGACATTGTCCACCCCCGCATCGTTGCCACGGTTGAAGCGGGCGTCGATGCGGTCCCGATAGGCTATGCCCCCGGTGCCCCGCCCGAAGATGACCTGGCCGGCGGGCGTGCGCTGGTAGTAGAGCACATGATGCTGCGCATCGCAGATCGAGGCGCCGTCGACCCAGCCGATCCGATCGAGGATATCGGCCGCAGGCGCCGTTGCGATGACTTGGCTGCTGACGACGTAGAGATAGGGATGCAACTCCGGAATGGCCGACAGCCAGGCGTTCGCGGCAAGAACGACCTTCCCGGCCGACAGCGCGCCCTTCGCCGTGCGCAGTTGCGGCCGTGGCCCCGGGGCGATTTCGAGAACCGGGCTGCGCTCGTGGATGACGATACCCTTGGAAAGGGCAAGCCGGCGCAGTCCCACCGCGAGTTTTGCCGGCTGCACAGTTCCCGCCCTCCCCTCCATGATGCCGACATAGGAAGTGGAGGAGCCCGTACGGCGCAAGATTTCGGCGCGCTGGAGCGGCAGGAAGCGTGCTTCGCCGAGGGCACGGCTGAGGGCCTCGGCTTGCGCCCAGGCGCCTTCCTGCGCGGTCGAACTTGCCGTCCACAGCCAGCCGTCAAGCCTCAGGTCCATGTCGATGGTGCCGGAGGCCTGCAAGCCGTTCAGTTCCTCGATGGCATCCGCCGTCGCCCGGCACAGCATAAGCGCATCGTCCTCGCCGACAAGCGCGCGCAGCATGTCGATTTCCGCAAACCATGTGTGGACCTGTCCGCCGTTGCGGCCCGAGGCGCCGGAGCCGCAGAAATCTGCTTCGAGCACCGTCACCTCCGTCTGCGGAGACTGCTCCTTGATCCGGAGCGCTGTCCAAAGGCCGGCATATCCGCCGCCGACGATCGCCACGTCGCAGGCCTCGCTACCCGACAAGGGCGGGGTGACGGCATCCGCATCGATGCTTTGCAGCCAGAAGGAGCGATCCGCCTTCGCCGCGGCGACGGGCGGCCTCATTGTGATGGAGTTCATGCTCAAACCCTTTTTGCCGTGCGGATGACGCTGTCGTATTTGTCGAGCAGCCATTGCGGGATCGCGAGGATCGGCTGGGGAAATCCGCCGAGATGGGTGCAGGTTCGCGCAGCCTCGGCCGCGGACCGTTCAAGGGCGACTTGCTCCGACTGATCTTCGAAAAAGCGCGACACGACGAAACTCGCAATGAACCTGTCCCCCGCGCCGCAGGTGTCCAGCACGGCGACCGGCACCGAGCCCGCGGAAAATACCTTGCTGCCGTTGTCATAAAAGGAGCCGCGCTTGCCGCAGGTGATCACGACCTGCCGCGCTCCCGCTGCCCTGAACCGCGCGATCAGCGGCTCGACTGGTTCGGCCGGGTCATCGGGGCCGGAGGCGAAAACCAGCGGCACCCCTTCTACAGAGACGTCGAAATGCCGTGTGGAGACGTCGATGCTGAACGGCGCGCCATCCGCAACGAGCCGGTGAACCAGCCTTTCGCTGGAATTGGTGCCGAGATGCACCCAGTCCGCGTGGAGCAGCGCCTCGTAGCGCTCGGCGCTCGGAACATAGTTCTCCCCTACACCGAGGGATTCGAGAAGAAAGCGCCGCTCACCGGCATCGTCGGTCAGGAGCGTCACGGCCGACGAGCCAGGGCGTGTCTCGATGTCGCCGCGGTCGAGACCGGCGTCCTCGATGGCGCCGAACATGATCTCGGCTTCCTCGTCCGGCCCCAGCGCGCCGAAATAGCGGGCGTTCAATCCTTGCCGCCGCCATTGCACGGCGACATTGAGGGCATTGCCGCCCACGGTGACGAAACCCTTGGTGAGATAGGCGTCGAGGCAATTGTCGCCGACGGCGATCAGGGAGGGATTGGCGTTGTTCATTCTATTTCCCGATGCCTTCGGCCAGCCCTCGGATGAAGAAACGCTGGGCCGCAAAGAAGGTGACCACGATGGGAAGTGCGGAGAGCGTCATCGCCGCGAAGACGACTGCATAGTTCGTTCCATGCTTCGCCATGATGGAGGTGAGGCCGACGGGCAACGTCTGGAGGTCCGCGCCGCTAGTGAAGATCATCGCGAAGAGATACTCGTTCCACGCGAAGAGCACGTGCAGGATCACGCAGGAGACCAGGATCGGCTTGCACAGCGGCAGCGTCACCCTCCAGAAGATCTGGCCCTCGCTGGCGCCGTCCATGATGGCGGCTTCATCCAGGTCGCGCGGCAGTCCGAGCATGTAGGCGCGTATGAGGAAGGTCGTGAAGGGAATGCGAAAGGCAGTGTAGAGGATGATCAGCGCCCAATAGGTGTTGTAGAGACCCAGTTCCTGCATCATGCGCACGAGCGGGATGACCGCGACCGTCGGGCTCAGCATGAGGCCGCCCAGCACGATGCCGACGAAGAACGGCTTTCCCGGTAGTTTCGACCGGGTGAGGCCATAGGCGGTCCAAGCGCTGACCAGCACCGTGCAGATTGCCGATCCAAGCGTAACGATGACGCTCGTCGCGATATAGTTGCGGATGCCCTGGTTCCAGGCCGAGATGTAGTTCGCGATGCTGAAGCCGCTCGGCAGCGCGAACGGGTTGCCGAAGATCTCGGCATTGGTCTTGAAGCCGTTTAGCGCCATCCAGAACAGCGGATAGAGGACGACGACACCGAGGGTGAAGAGGAAGGTGACGAGGCACACCTTCGCCAGCACGGCGACGAAGTCAGTGTGCGCGGTTTCCCGCAGTTGATGGGAGACGCTCACAGGTCGACTCTCCGTCTCTTGGTGTGCCAGAGCTGCGCAAAGCCGGTGATCAGCGTGATGACGAAGATGACCGATGCGATGGCCGCGCCGTAACCGAAGTCGTTTTCGATGAAGCCCTGCTGGTAAAGCCATGTCCCGAGCACCTGGCTGCTGTTGTTAGGCCCGCCGCCGGTCATGACCATGACTTCGTTGAAGACCTGGAACGCGCCGGTGATCGTGACGATCACCATGAGGCCGGTCATCTCGCGGGTGAGCGGAAAGGTGATGTTCCACAGGCGGCGCCAGGTCCCTGCCCCATCCATGATCGCCGCGTCGTAGAGTTCGCGCGGGATCTTCTGGATCGCGATGGCGAACAGCAGCGTCGAATAGCCAAAACCCTGCCACTGGCTCATGGCGATGATGGCGTAGATCGCGGTCTGCTCCTCGCCGAGCCAGGCGCGCGACCAGTCCGCAAGCCCGATATGCGTCAGCGCCGAATCCAGAAGGCCGATGTCCGGTTGATAGATGAAATA
Source organism: Pararhizobium sp. YC-54 (assembly GCF_025847205.1). GTDB lineage: Bacteria > Pseudomonadota > Alphaproteobacteria > Rhizobiales > Rhizobiaceae > Pararhizobium. The sequence continues at coordinate 34,837 of NZ_JAOYTH010000014.1, forward strand.
GAACAGGAGCCCGGTGACGGTGATCGAGATCGCCGAGGGCACGAAGTAGACGGCGCGCCAGAACCGGCGCCATCTTTCCTCGCTCAGCCCCTCGATGAGCGCAGCCAGCACGAAGGCGCCGAAAACCTGGAAGACGACGGAGATGACGGCATAGAGCATGTTGTTGACGATCGCCGTCCAGACGACCGGATCGCCCTGCAGGCGCCGGTAATTGTCCAGTCCGATGAAGGCGGTCTCACCCGTAAAGATGTCCTGGTTCTTCGTACTGACGAGGAAATTGTCGAAGATCGGATAATAGACGAACCAGAGGATCAGGACGAAGGCGATCAGGACCCAGCGGAGCGACAGGATTCCGGTCAACGGGCCGAGCCGGTCTTTTTCGGGCCGGCTCGGCCCGGTGAAGCCGATTTTGACGGCTTCACCCTTGTATTCTTGCTTCATGACAGCCATTGCGGGCCCTATCCTTACTTGGACGAAGCCGCCGCTTCCTTGACCCGTTCCATGACCTCTTCCGGGGTCATGGTGCCGCCGACCAGCGCCTGAAGACCCGAAAGCCAGGCCGCCGCCACGCGCGGCGGATTGGCCGTATCCAGCCAGGGCATGAGATAGGAGGAGTTGGCGATTACCTTCAGACCCTCGACGACGGCCGGGTTCATGGTGTCGGCCGAATAGCCGCCGACCGTCGCGCTCGGCTGACCGTAGGGCGGCGCCGAGAGCACCTTGCCGTTTTCAGCTGATGTGGCGAACCGCATGAAATCGATTGCGAGCGGAATGTTCTTCGAGGCCGCGCTGATCATGTAGCCTTCCGGCGCACCCTCGATGGATTTGACGTCGCCCTTGGCGTCCTTTGGCGCCGGCAGCTTGAAGAAGCCGAAATCCTCCCGCTTCAACGCCCCTTCGACCGTGCTCTGGTCGAATTCGATGATCTCCTGATAGTACATGGCCGCCTTGCCACTGCCGAACTGCTGTATGGCGGACGCATAGGAGGAACCGTTCGTTCCGGCACCATCAGAGCATTCGTCGATCAGCTGCTTGAACTGCTTCAGACTGACGACATAGCCGGGATCGGCATAGTCGGCCGTGGCCGGAATGAAATCTTTCTCAAGGGTCGCCTGCGGCACGTTGTAGGCGAGCAGCTGTCCCGCATAGTGGACGCCCGGCCAGCCTTCCTTGTTACCGAAGGAAACCGGCGTGACGCCCGACTTGCGCAAGGCCGCGCAGGCGCTCAGAAGCTCCTCGAAGCTTTTGGGTTCGGAGACGCCCGCCTTTTCGAGCAGGCTCCTGTTGTAGCCCATGAACTTGGCGTCGAGATAAAGCGGAATGCCGTAGAGCTTGCCGTTGTACTGGAAGGAGGAAACTGCCGCGGTGGCGAGCGTCTTGCCCCATTCGGTATCCGGGCCGATGACCGGCGTCAGATCGACGGCGCGGTTGCCGCGCACGAAATTCTCGCCCCAGCTGCCCGTCCAGGTGAAATAGACGTCCGGCAGCGAATTGGACGCGACCAGGGCCTTGGTCTTGCCCTTCACGCTGTCGTCGCTCTCCTGGATGAGTTCGACCTGCACGCCGGGATGAAGTTTTTCGTATTCCTGCGCCGCATTGACGAAGAAAGGGGAAAGCTGCTGCAGACCGAATTTGGTCAGCACGCTGACCGTGCCCGAATATTCGACCGTCGCATTGGGGTCGGCCGCGACGGGGTCCGCTGCGCAGGCGGCGCTGACGCCGCCGATGACGAGTGCGGCCGCAACGAGAGACCCGAGGCTCGTTGTGCTCAGAAACGTGTTGGTTTTCATTTCGCAGTTCCTCTCTGTTATCTTCGCTTCTTCGGGGCATGCAAAAGTCTGAAAACCCGATCCGGCGTCATCGCCGGATCGGGAAAGCCTCAATATTCGACGCGCTTGTAGTAGCGACGCGTCGTCAGCGGATGATCGCGCAGGACTTCCAGATGGGCGCTCAGGCGCTCTAGCATCGTGGCAAGGATGACCGGGGAAATCAGGCTGCGGGTCTTGGCGGAAACGCCCGGAAGGCTGGCTGAGGCCGCGTCGAGGACACGCACCTTGTCGGTGTAGCGCTTGGCGAAACTTTCCACCCGGTCGGTCAGCGGCCGGAAGGCGTCCTCGCCCTTGAAGATGAACAGGCTGACGCCCGGCTCGACCAGTTCCAGCGTGCCGTGGAAGAAGTCGGACGCCTGGACTGGACGGGTGCGGATCCACTGCATCTCCTCGAGGATGCACATGCCGTAATAGTGGGCTTCCGGCCAGACAGAGCCTGCACCGGTGAATATGTGGTAGGTCTCGTCCTTGATTTCGTTGGCGAGGGCGGCAGCGTTCGCCTCGTAGCTCTCCTTCACCGAAACCAGCAGTTCCGGCAATAGCCTGAACTCGGCGACCGTCACGTCGAAATCGGGATACTCGCCGCGCTCGGCGAGAAGCGCGAGGACGATGATCAGGGTTTGCAGGTAAAACGATTCCGAAGAAGTGTCGTCTTCGGCAAAGTTCGTGAAGTTGTAGTCGGCGTCACGGCCGAGCGGCGTATCCTTGTGACCGGTCAGCGACAGGGTCTTCACGCCGCGTTCCTTGAGGAACGCAAGCAACTGCACGCTTTCCTTGGTCGTGCCCGACAGCGAGGGTAGGACGACCAGCGCCTTTTCATTCAGACCGGCCGGCGGCTCCAGGACGACCTGAGCGGAATACGCCGCCGAAACCGGGAAAACCGTTGAACCGCGCGCCAGCTCAATGGCAGGCTGGGTGAGGAACTGCACGCCGCCGGTGCCCATGAAGAAAATGCGTTCCAGACCGTCGTTGAGCAGATCGCGCATCAGGGCGCGCACTTCGTCCGCGATTGCGACTGCGCCGTTTTGTATCTTCACAAAGCGGTCTCTATCGAAGTTGAGCATAAGAACCTTCCCGTTTTGCGCTTCGCGAAATCGCCTTCGAAGCGAGATGGCGTGCTTGCGTAAATGATCTCCGAGACAATGTGAGATCGATCTCACATATATTTAGCACACAAGAGTCTTGCGCTGGCAAGTAGGGTTCTAAAATTTTATCGGGTAGAACATCCGGCGCTCAACTACCGCTTCGGCGGCTCACGGAACCTCGGACTATCAGCTTGGTTTCAAAGCGTATTTTTTGAGTATGGTCGCTTTTTCCCGAGAGCCTCTCGAACAACAACCGGGCTGCCGTCCGTCCGATTTCGGACACGGGCTGCGAGACGACGGTGATCTGCGGATCGGTGAACGTGGCCAGGTTGAAGTCGTCGAATCCGATCAGGGAAACGTCATGGGGGATGGAAATGCCCATGGAACGGAAGGCCAAAAGCGCGCCCTGGGTCATCAAGCTATCGACCGTGAAAAGGGCTGTGGGAGGAGTCTTCTGGCTAAACAATCGGATGGTCGCGTCGATTGCATGCTCTACCGTGGATTGAGAAACGGACACCATCCTATCGTTGGCTTTGATGTCGCTTGCCGCAAGCGCAGCCTGATAGCCATTCATGCGTTCGCGTGAGGTAAAGATGCGCGCATTATCCTGCAACAGACCGATGCGGCGATGGCCCATGCCAATAAGATACTCAACGGCCTTGCGGGCCCCGCCCTCGTTGTCGACAGCGACACTGTCGCATTCGACATCTTCGGCGACACGGTCAACCATTACCAGCGGCACATGCTCAGCGGCCAACCGCTGGAGATGGGCATTGCCCTCAGCGGAAGCCGGAGCGACGATGAAGCCTCGAATGCTCAAAGACTGAAGGCTCGCCAGCAGCGAAATCTCTTGCTCTAGCTCTTCTTCGCTGCTGGCGATTACGAGGTTATGTCCCCGTTCGCGGCATAGGACTTCAATATCGTGTGCGATTCGGGCGAAAAAGGGGTTCTGAATATCACCGAGGATGCAGCCGACGATCGGCAACCGCCCACCGCGCAGCGCCTGCGCCAGGCGATTGCCCCGATAACCGAGCCTTTCCGCAGCTGCCTGAACCTTGCGCCCGGTTTCGTCACCGACATAGCCATAACTGTTCAGGGCACGGGCGGCCGTTGCACGCGACACATTCGCCAACGCCGCTACATCCTTCAAAGTCGCCGGTTTCCGAACCATCTCACCCTTCGCGATCGTACAAACAGGATCCCCAACAATCCTCCTTGTAGCTTCGGGTGGCCGGTTCGTATAGGTCATGTCGCCGCGGAAAGCGCGGTACCGAACCCCTGCCTTGATGCCGCAGGCAGGGGTGGCAGGAGCTAGGCTTTACTGGGACGTAAAGCGCTCCGGCCGGAAGGTGGCGAGCATGGGATGCTCTGTCCCCGTCGCAACCTCGTAGGCAAGCAGTTCGCCCACGATCAGTCCGAGCGTCGCCCCACTGTGGCTGAAGGCGACGTAGTAGCCGGGGATGGCCTTCAGTGCGCCGACCACCGGTTCGCCATCGCCGGGGATCGGCTTGCCGCCGACACCGATGGAGGCGATTTCGAGTTTCGGATTGCCTTCCATCACCTTAGAGGCCTCGTCCAACAGGGCTTCGACAACCGCGTCATCAATGTCGTAACTGCCATCCTCGCGCACCCTCACCCCTTCGTCCGCCGCCCAGTCGGCATCCAGTGAGAAGGTGCCGCCGGGCGCCGGGCGGACGGCGACGCGCGGCGTGTTCAGCACGGCGCGCAGGGGATGCGCGAGCGGCTTTGTCTGTACCAGGAGGGCGATCGGGGTTCCGTCGCCGATCGTTTGCCCGACGTCCCCCGCCATCTTCGGCACGGCAGGCCCTGTGGCGAGCACGACGGCATCCGCCGTGAAGCGGGCGCCGGTCACCGTCTCGACGCCGATAGCCCGACCGCCCTCGATCATGACGCTTGCCGCACCCTGATCGGTCACGAGTGTACCGCCGAGGGTGGCGAACTCTTTCAACAGCAGGCCGATCAGGATCGGCAGGTCGATCCAACCCTCGCCGGGGTTGAAGATCGCCCCCTGCTTCGTGATGGCACGCGCGTCGAGGCCCGGTGTGGCGCGGGCAATGTCGCCGGCCGCAAGGTGTTGCGCGTCGTAGCCGATAGAGGTTTCGTAGCGGTAGGCAGCATCGATTTCGTTGCCTTCGCCTTCGGTATCCCAAGTCAGGCCCCCTTCGAAGCGAAGCCAGTCAACACCCGGGAAGCGCGCGGCCAGTGTGCGATAGCGATCGATACCCGCCATGCGCAAGCGATGATACGGTTCGGAACGCATGCGGGCCGAGTTGAGCCAGGAGAGCGAGCGGCCGGAAGCACCGTTGGCCGGTGGGCCGTCGTTGACGATTGTCACACGAACGCCGCGCCGGGCGAGGTGAAGGCCGGTGGAAACGCCGAAAATGCCGGCGCCGATGATGACCGCCGATGTGATGGTGTTGTCTTTCATGGTCGTGTCTTTCAATCTGTTTGTCATGAAGATCGGGAAAAGGTCAGGGCGTTTCCCAGCGGCCGCTCGCCGCCGAGCGAATGAGGGCGTCGATCGCCTTCATGTTGGCGATCGCGTCCTCCAAACCTGAGGAAAGCGCCTCGCCGGCGAGGACGGCCGCGGCAAAGGCGTCGGCCTGCTCGCGATATTGGTCGGCCGGCTCGATGGCGATTTCCTCGCGCCCGCCGCCGGCAAGGTCGCGGCCGTCGTCGATGACGAGCACAGTTGCCGCATCGGCTGGCGCATTGAAGGGACTGGGGATTTCGATGCGACCGCTCGTGCCGAGAACAGTCACCTTCTGGGTCAGCGCAAGCTGCGTCGCACAGGTGAAGACAAGCTGTCGCCCGCCGGGAAATTCCAACAGGCCGCTCGTCAGCCGGTCCGTGCCAAAGGCCGGATCCCGCTCCATCAGCGCGATTGCCCTAATCGGCTCGGCATCGAACAGGAAACGCGCCGTGTTGATGGCATAGCACCCGACGTCGAGGAGGCCGCCACCACCGATGGACGCCTGGTTGCGCACGTTCTGCGGATCATCGAGAAAGTAGGAAAAGATCGTCTGGATGGCTCTGACGTCACCGATCCGCCCTTCCGCCACCAGCGCGCGCGCCGTCTTCCATTGCGGGTGATGGCGCACCATGAAGGCTTCGGCGACCGGCAGACCCGCCGCCTTCTGAGCGGCCAGGAGGGTCACAGCCTCCTCAGCGCGAAGCGCGATCGGCTTTTCGCAGAGCACGGGTTTCCCGCTTTCCAGTGCCATGATCGTCATTGGCACATGCAGGTGGTTGGGAAGCGGGTTGTAGATCGCGTCGATCTCGGGATCGGCAAGGAGCGCTTCATAACTACCGTAGGCTTTGGCGATGCCGAAGGCCGCCGCCGTCTCCTCCGCCTTCGTCAGATCTCGGGAAGCGATGGCCGCGACCCGCCCCAGCCGGCTGGACTGGATCGCCGGAATGACCGCCTTCACGGCAATCCCCGCGCAGCCAAGCACGCCCCATCGTAACGTCTCTCTCATTGACTTCTCCTTGCGCCGGGATCAGAGCACTTCCGCAAGGAAGCGCTGAAGGAGCGAACTTTGCAGATTGCCGAAGATCGCCTCGGGCGTACCTGCCTCGACAACCTGTCGCGCGAGTTGGACGGCGGTCGAAACCCCGAAAATGCCACCGACGACGACGACCGTTGAGACAAAAGAAGATGATGCCATGGAAGTATCTCTCACTGGACAGACATTGAATTGTGTCGGGCGGCTGTTCAAAGCACTTCTGCGAGGAAGTGTTTCAAGCGCTCGCTTTGCGGATTGTCGAAGATGGCGGCAGGCGTGCCTGCTTCAATGACGCGGCCTTCATCCATGAAGACCACCTGATCGGCGACCTTGCGGGCAAAACCCATCTCATGTGTGACGATCACCATGGTCATGCCGCGCCGGCCAAGATCGGCCATGAGGTTGAGGACGCCCTTCACCAGTTCCGGATCGAGCGCGCTCGTCACTTCGTCGAACAGGATGACTTCCGGATCCATTGCGAGCGCCCGGGCAATTGCCACACGCTGCTGCTGGCCGCCGGAAAGACCCCCCGGACGATGATGGGCTCGGGCGGCAAGCCCGACATCGGCAAGACGCGCCTCCGCGATGCGCTCGGCTTCCCCTCTCGGCATGCCCTTGATCTTGGTCAGCGACAGCATGACGTTTTCGAGCGCCGTATGATCCGGGAAAAGATTGAAATGCTGGAACACCATGCCGACGCGGCGGCGTAGCTTTTCCGGTTTCATGGCCAGGATGCTATCACCATCGAGCAGAACGTCACCGCCCCTGGGCTCCACCAGCCTGTTGAGGCAGCGCAGCAATGTCGATTTGCCGGAGCCGGATGGACCGATAACGCAGGTGACCGTGCCCGGCTTTACCGCCAAGTCGACGCCCTTGAGCACCTGAAGTTCGCCATAGGCCATGTCGAGCTTGCTGATGGCCAGACTGCCACCCTTGAAACGCACCTCTGCGGACGCCTGCGTCTCGGCCACCAAAGGTGTACCGACGGCACTTTCAAGTTCGCTGACTTCCGCAAGACCGCTGGTCACCGTGCTTGCCTTATGCTTGCCGAGTCTTAGCGTGTTGTCGATGTAGTTGACCACATGCGTCAGAGGCACGGTGATGACGAGATAGAAGACGCCGGCCAGCAGCAGCGGCGATAGATTGCCGGTGACAACGGCCTGATCCTGGCCGACGCGGAATATTTCGCGTTCGGAAGCCAGAAGGCCGAGAAAATAGACCAGGCTCGAATCCTTGACGTTGCCGATGAACTGGTTGACCAGCGCCGGCAGCACGCGACGGATGCCCTGCGGGATGATGATCAGGCGCATGCCCTGCCCGTAGCTCATGCTCAGCGCCCGGCAGGCTTCCATCTGGCCGCGCTCGACGCTCTGGATGCCGGAGCGGAAAATCTCGCCGATATAAGCACCGGCAATCAGGCTGAGAGCCAGGATACCGAGCGGATAAGGTGACGGCCCGAAGAGCTCCCGGCCGATCCGCGCAAAACCCTGCCCGATCAAAAGAATGGTGACGATGGCTGGCAGGCCCCGAAAGATGTCGGTGTAGATCCGCGCCGGAATGCGCAGCCAGCGCGATGGCGAAATGCTCATGACTGCAAGCACCATGCCCAGGATCACGCCCAGAACCGTCGAGGCCGCAGCCAGGATCAATGTGTTCTTCAGACCGATGGTGATCATGCTCGGCAGGACATCTGCCATCGCCTGCCAGTCGAGGAAGCTGCGGCGCAAGTTTTCAAGCCAGTTCATTCTTTCCCCTTTTCGATTGCGCTGCCTACCGTTCGTTCTGCAGCATTTCAGCGGGTCGTGCGGCCGCCGGCGATCACGGCCGGCGGCCGTTGCGGTCACTTCTTGGGGAGATATTCATCCGGCATCGGCGAACCCGGGAACCATTTTTCGTAGAGCGTCTTCCAGGTGCCGTCCTGCATGGCGGCGCGCAGTGCCATATTCAGCGCCTCGCGGAATTTGTCATTGCCCTTGCGCACGACGAATCCGGCAGGGGCGTCGAAGGAGGGAATGTTCACGGCGATCTTCAGATCGGGATAGCGCACGCCATATTCCTTGGCGGCTTCGTAGTCGAGGAAGTGCGCCTCGACCGTGCCGTTGTTCAGCGCCGAGACCGCCGAGTTGTTATCCGGGAACTTGACGAGGTCCGTGCCGGTGAAGTTCTTCGCCGCATAGATTTCCTGCAGCGTACCCTGCACAACGCCGAGACGCTTACCCTTGAGACCTGCTGCGTCGGTGATCGCCTTATCGGCAGTCAGCACCGAAAGATAGCCGGCGAGGTAACCTTCTGAAAAGTCAACCGTCTTCTTGCGCGCTTCCGTCGTGCCGATGGCGGCGACCGCAACGTCAAAGCGCTCATTGGCAATGGACGGCATGAGGGCCGAGAATTCCTGGCCCGTGAAGATCACCTGTTCCGGCTTGAAGCCGAGGCGTTCCGCGACGTTCAGAAAGAACTCGATGTCAAAGCCTGAGAACGTGCCGTCGGCCTGTGTGAAGGCGTAGGGCTTGGCATCGCCCATCGTGCCGACGCTGATGACCTTCGCGTCGATCAGGCCGTAAGGGTTGTCATCGGCGGCGAGGGCCTGCGTCCCGATGCCAGCGCATGCAACTATAAGAGCCATTGCACCGGCCCGCACCGGCGACATCAACGACTTGAAAATTCCAATCTTGCTCATGTCTTCTCTCCACTCTGAAGGTCTGTTCTTTTTGATGTTGGCCGAAAAGCGGCATTTCCCCATGCGCCATCACGATGGCGTTCGCCTCTCTCCAAGCACATTTTCCCAAAAGAGACCGGTCTCTTGTTGATTGAGACCGGTCTCAGTGATAATTGATATCGTGACATTGACCTTCCGTCAACAACTCTTGTAGTCCTTCACGAGATGAAAAAAACAACGCCCAAATCCCGTTCCGTCACCGTCAGCGACGTGGCCAGAGAGGCAAAGGTCTCCAAGGCAACGGCAGCGCGCGTGCTCGGCGGCTACGGCACTGTCAGCGGCAAGGTGCATGAGGACGTCATGGCGGCGGCCAAGACTCTGGACTACCGGCCGAACGAACTGGCGCGCAGCATGACGACCGGCAAGTCCGGCATCATCGGCGTCGTGGTCGGCGATATTGAAAACCCCTTCTTCAGCCTTGCCGTGCGCGGCATCAGCGACGCGGCACGCGCCGCCGGGTTCAATGTGATCCTTGCCAATTCCAGCGAACAGATCGAAGTGGAGAAAGCGGCCGTGCGGCTGCTGATCGGCAAGCGTGTGGATGGGCTGATCGTTACGCCATCGGAATCGCGTGATGTCTCGCACCTGCGCGACATCCATCGCTCGGGCAGACCGCTTGCCCTGCTTGACCGCGCCCTGCCCGATCTGGATGTCGATACGGTCACAGTCGACGACCGTGACGTCGCCATGCGTGCCACCGGGATTCTCGTCGATGCTGGTCATCGCGACATCGCCTATGTAACCGCCGTCGATGCGGAGGGACATGAATTTCGCGATCTGACGCAGATTTATACCTCATCGGTGCGCGAGCGTATCGAGGGCTTTCTTGCGGTCTGCCATGATGCTCGCGTCGAAAACCCGGAACGTCATGTGCGGCTCGGTGCGACGAGCCCCGAGGAAACACGCAAGGTCGCGACCAAGCTGCTCTCGACGCCCGACCGGCCAACGGCCATCCTCGCTTCGGACAGCCTTATCGGGCTCGAGATCTTTAAGGTCATTCAAACGTTAGGCCTAAGGGTACCCGAAGACATTTCGCTGATCACCTTCCATGATGCCGATTGGACGAGCGTCACCAGTCCACCGATCACCGTCGTCGATCAGCCGGTCTATGCCCTTGGCAAAAGCGTGGCGGAACTGCTCATCCGCCGGCTCAAAGGCGAAACACGGCCGCCGGAGCGGCTGGTTCTGTCGACGTCGATCATAGAACGAGGCTCCGTCGGACCGCCCTCGAAGGAGATTGTCGAAAACAAGCGGACAGATTCGTCTTCCGACTAGGAACAACGGGCGATGATCGGATCAGCAATTCGGGAGTATCCGGCAGACAAGCGCCTGCCGGATCCGGCGATCAGTAGTCGCTGATCTTCTTCATGTAGCGGCGGGCTTCCAGCATGGTCTGGTTGCGGTGGGCAGCGAGCTTGTAGGCAAACTTCCAGAGCGCATCAAAGAAGATGAGAGGCACGAGATAACCCTGGAATTGTTCGTCGATGCCGGCGAGATCCAGATTCTTGGCGTCGAGCACCAGGATGTTGTCTTTATCTCCGAAGCGATAGAGGAAATCGCGCGCTCGCTCTTCCAAACGACGGGTCTCATCGAGGCCGATCATCGTAATGAAGCAGGCATCCTTGTCGACGACTTCGAACGGTCCGTGGAAGAATTCGTTGGCATGGATCGCCTGCGAATTGATCCACTGCATTTCCATCAAGACGCAGATTGCGAAGGAATAGGCGGCCCCATAGTTCGCGCCGCTCGCCGTCGTATAGATCACATCGCGATCCTTGAAACGCTCCGCGAAGGTCGTGAACAGATCGGCATACTGCACATGCGCTTTCTCGATGGCCGGCTGCAGGTTGCCGAGGCTCTTCAGCAGCAACGGCACGTGGTCGGCTCCATCGGCAATCTTCACGAGACCGGCGAGCAGCATATAGAGCACGCCGTAGTTGCTGTCGGCGGCATCGATGGCAATGCCGGTCGTGTAGGACGCCTGGTATTGCAGCACGAAATCGGCGACTTCCGCGAGCGGCGACGCCGGATCGAGCGTCATGCCGATGACGGTTGCGCCCTTTTCCTTGGCATGTTTGGCGGCGCGCACGGTCTCGCGGGTGGTTCCCGTCTGCGAGCACAGGATAACGATGGCGCCGGCACCCAGTTTCAGCGGGTCGCGGCAGACGAATTCATCGCCGTTATAGACATCCGACGTGATGGTTCTGGAGTGGCGATCAAGAAAATACTTGCCCGGATGCATGATCGAAAGCGAGCCGCCGCAGGCGACAAGAAAGACCTGGGTGACAGGCTTATTTGCCAGCGCCTCGAGCGCTTTGGCGATATCCGGATTAAGGGCAGTTTTCATGGTGTCCTCTTTTGGTCTTGGCGCCGTTGCGGCGCTGCGCGTGAAATCCCTCTGCTACGCAATTTTCTCGTCCGGGCACGGTTAAGATGCTTTTTCATCCCAGGCATCCCTCGCCCCGATCATCGTCTGCGTTGACAGCTTTTCTCCAATGTGCGAACGTTCTCACAACTTGTCAATCGGAAAGACTCCAGATGATCAAAATTGCTGCGATGGGCGACAATGTCGTTGATTGCTACATCTCAAAAGGTACGATGTTTCCCGGCGGAAACTGCCTCAACGTTTCCGTGTTCATCCGGCGCTTTGGTGGGTACTCTGCCTATATCGGGGCCATCGGGCAGGACGCAGCTGGCCGTGTGATCGAGGCGGCACTTCTGCACGAGGGCGTGGATCCGGCCCGGCTGCGCATCCTTGACGGACCCACCGCCTATTGCATTATCGGCCACCGCGATGCCGACCGCGTCTTCGTGCGCGCTGATCTCGGCGTATCCATGTTCTCTCCGGTGGATGACGACATCACCTTTCTGAAGGATTTCGCGGCCGTTCATATCGGTCAATCGAGCGGGTTGGACGACCATGTTGCGGCGGCGGCGGCACAGACATTGCTGTCCTATGATTTCTCGACCCGCCGCGATCCGGATCATCGCCGAACCATTGCCCCCTTGTGCTTCCTGGCATCGGTTTCCGGCGGAGACCTGTCATCCCATGAGGCGTTCGCCGTAGCGGGCGAACTACGTGAAGGTGGCGCAAGATGGGTTCTGGTGACACGCGGCAGCGAGGGGGCGATGCTTCTCGGAGAGGAAGGCCTGTTCGAGGTTCCCGCCTCCCCCGCCGAACTGGTCGATACGCTCGGTGCCGGCGACACCTTCATTGCGCGCACGCTCTACGGGCTGGTTGCCGGTGAAACGCCCGAGGTTTTGCTTTCGGCAGCCGCAGCCGCAGCCGCCGAAACCTGCCGTTATCTCGGAGCCGTCGGCCATGGCGCGCCGATCGCGCTGTCGGGCGATGTGCCGGAGCTTCAGGCCCTCCCGGCCTGAGGCGCCATGACAGAACCGCGTAGCGCCAGCGTGTGCTTCAACACCTGGTGCTGCTCTTCGCCGCCCTCCCCGCCGATGCGTGCGAGAATGAGGCGCGCAGAAGCCTCGCCCATCTCCGTCAGGGGCTGGGCGATTGCCGTGATGCCAGGCTTCAAAAAACTCATCCAGTCGAGGTCGTCGAAGCAAATCAAAGAAAGATCCGTCGGAATCTGCAGGTCGAGCGAGGTGATCGCATCCATCGCCACCGCCGACATCAGCCCGTCCGCGGTAAAGAGCGCCGTAGGCCTGTTGGGGCGCGACAGAAGTTCCATCGTTGCCGTTCTCGCCGCCTTCACGGAATAGGTGCCCACCCGGCCGATAAGGTTACGGTCGATTAAAAGCCCGGCCGCGCGGTGCGCCTCGATATAGCCGAACAGACGCTGCCAGCTGGGAAACAGGCTGGCAGGATCGATCGATCCCTCGATGACGCGATCGATGAAGGTTTCCATGTCGCCAAATTCCCAGCGCTCCAGCTCGGCCACCATGCCGATCCGGCGGTGGCCTGCGGCAAGCAATTGCGTGATACTGTCGCTTGCAGCGCCGCAGTTGTCGAGCGTCACGGAATCGGCGGAAAGCCCGTTGACCCGTCGGTCGATCTGGACGATCGGGCAGCCCGAGGCCGCGGCCGCATGCAGATGCTGCGAACCGGACGTGTCGCATGGCGCGACGATCAGACCGTCGATCTGCTTCTCAAGCAACAACTGGACAGCCTCGATCTCGCGGTCGAGCAGCTCGTCGCTGTTGGTCAGCAGCACTCCGAAACCCTGCGCCCGGGCGACATCGGCAATGCCGCGCAGGATGCTGGCATAGAATGGGCTCTGGATATCGCCCGCGACGACGCCGATCGTCTTGGTCTTGCCGGTAATCAGGCTGCGGGCAAGAAGGTTGGGACGATACCCCAAAGCCTCGGCGCTGCGGCGCACCTTTTCCTTATTTTCCTCGCTGGTGTAGCCGTAACCACCCAGAACGCGGCCCGCCGTTGCGGTGCTCACCCCGGCCAGCTTGGCAACTTCGGTGATTGTCACTTTGTCGGCGCGCTTGTCTGCCATTACGCTTCCCCGGAACTCGACTGCATGAACGTCTTTGGTGCTGAAAATCGGCCGGATCCCGGCGAGAACGAAGGCGGGAGACGCGGTCGTTCCGTTCCCGATACAACGCCAAGTCCATATTTGACAGGCCTTCTTTTCCGATTTTGCCGCTGAAATGCCATTTGCGAACTTTCTCACTTGACGGATGTGAAAAACAGATGCTTCTATTGTGAGAACGTTCGCACAATCGGATCACAGGTTCAATCGTCTATTTCGCGGATTACCTGTTTCCCGGAACGGAGGAGCAAATGAGGACAAGAAAGGGGAATGACATGACGATCAAAGCACTTGCCGGCAAGCTTCTTGCTGGTACGGTTCTGGTCATCGCCATGGCGGCATCTGCCAATGCCGCGGGCGTCGATCAGAAACTGCATGACGCAGTCCCGTCAGAATACCAGAAGAACGGCGTCAACGTGGCCGCGTTCAACGACTGGCCGCCGGACGAATTCGTCGAAAATGGCGAACTGAAGGGGTGGAGCGTCGATATGGCCAAGGCCATGTCGGAAAAGCTGGGGGTCGAATTCAAATTCACGCCGACCAGCTTCGATGCGATTATTCCAGGACTGGCCAGCAAGCGTTTCGACGCCGGCTTCTCCTCGTTCGGCGTTACCGAGGAGCGGCTTGAGGTTCTGGATTTCGTACCACAGCGCAAGGAAGGAACGGCCTATGCGTTCCTTAAGGAAAAGAGCTTCGACATCCAGTCCGAGAAAGATCTCTGCGGACATTCCGTTGCGGTCCTGACCGGTGCCTGGGATTTTCAGTATCTGACCAAGGTCAGCGAGGAAACTTGCGTCAAGGCCGGTGCTGCGCCGATCGACTTGCAGCAGTTCACCACGCAGAATGCGGCGGAACTCGCCGTTTCCTCCGGTCGCGTCGAAATGGTCGCAGCCGGCTCGGCGAAATTGCAGTATCTTGCCAAGCAGACCGGCCGTTTCGGAGTGTCGAAACTGACCAGCAACGCCGTCTTCAACGGCATCGGCGTGCGCCGCGACGATCCGCTCGGGCCTGTCCTCAAGGACGCGCTGCAGGCTATGATCGACGACGGCACCTACACGGCGCTGATGGCGAAATGGGGTGTCGATGGTTCCGGCATGCTCGACAAGGCACTGCTCGTCAACAAGGCAAACCCTGTCACGAAGTAAGGGTGGATGATCCGCTTACTTCAACATCGCGGAGCCGCGTGCTGCGGCTCCGATCCTTTTCTGCCAGAGGTGCGAATGGCTCACGATCAGAAAAACCCGGCATCGGCGCGTCCCGATATTCACGAAACCAAACCGGTGCCATTGCGTCATCCATCCTGGTGGATCGGCGGGGCTGCACTTTTGATCTTCGTGATTATGTTCATTCGCCTGCTGGTCACCAATGAAAACCTCCATTGGGATATCGTCGCGCAGTATATGTTCAGCGCGGAAATCCTGGCCGGTCTCGGGCGCACCTTGCTACTCACCTTCGTCGCTATGATCATCGGCCTTGCCATCGGCGTGGTGCTCGCCATCATGCGGCTTTCGCGCAATCCCGTGTTCCAGACCGCGAGCTGGGCCTGGATCTGGTTTTTCCGTGGTGTTCCGCCCCTCGTCCAACTGATCTTCTGGTATAATCTGGCACTGTTGATCCCGACCGTGTCGATTGGTATTCCCTTCGGGCCTGAGCTCTGGTCCGCCAGCATGAATTCGTTGATCACGCCCTTCAGCGCCGCCGTCCTCGGACTTGCCTTGACTGAAAGCGCCTATGCCGCCGAAATGATCCGCGCCGGCATTCAGGCGGTCAACGTTGGACAAACGGAAGCGGCCGCAACGCTCGGCATGACCCGCTCTCAGACGCTACGGCGCATTGTGCTGCCGCAGGCGCTGAAGATCGTCATTCCGCCGATCGGCAACGACACCATTTCCATGCTGAAATTCACCTCGCTGGTAAGCGTACTCGCTCTTCCGGACCTGCTTTATTCCGCCCAGATGATCTATTCGCGCACCTATCAGACCATCCCGCTGCTGATCGTTGCGACGATCTGGTATCTGGTGCTTTCCACCATCCTGACCCTTATCGAACATTACATCGAACACCGCCTGAACGACGGCAAGCCGCTAGAACTTAGCCTTGTGCTATCGTCATTGTTCCGCAGCAAGTTCTGGGCGCCGCGCCGCACGGAGGTCTCCGCATGAATGCCCCCATGCCGCTGCTCAATGTAGAGCGCCTCTCCAAGAGTTTCGGAACGCATCGGGTGCTCAACAGCATCGACATGAGCGTCAAGCTCGGCGACGTCACCTGCATCGTCGGACCCTCCGGCTCCGGCAAGAGCACGCTGCTGCGCTGCCTCAATTATCTCGAAGTGCCGGATTCGGGAGTCGTCTTCCTCGATGGCGACCCGGTCGGCATGCGCTGGCATGGCAACACCCTGCGCCAGATGTCGTTCAACGAATTGGCAGCCCAGCGGCAGCGCATGGGCATGGTGTTCCAAAGCTTCAATCTCTTCCCGCATAAGACGGCGTTGGAGAACGTCATCGAAGCACCCATCATCGTTCAGCGCCGCAGAAAAGCTGAAGCCGTCGAGGAGGCTATGGCGCTGCTCGACAAGGTGGGCCTTCGCGACCGAGCCCATTATTATCCGAAACAACTTTCCGGCGGACAACAGCAGCGCGTAGCGATCGCCCGCTCGTTGGCAATGCGGCCGGCGGTGATGCTCTTCGACGAGCCGACGTCGGCGCTCGATCCGGAACTGGTAGGCGAGGTTCTCGCCGTGATGCGTCAGCTCGCCGAGGATGGCATGACGATGGTCGTCGTTACGCACGAGATGAGCTTTGCCCGTGACGTTGCCGACCACCTGATCTTCATGGATGGCGGCGTCATCGTCGAGGCAGGCCCGCCGAAGGAGGTACTGTCTAACCCGCAGCACACCCGGACCAAATCATTCCTGGCTCGCGTGCTCTGAGGCAGACATCCAAATCCGAAAGCGTCCGATGCAGCATCTGAATGCCGATACCGTCCATGCCCTGCTCGATTATCCCAGCCTCGTGGAAGCCCTGCGCGTCGCCCACCACGACGGTTCCATGCCTGAGGCGCGGGTGCAAGTACTGAGCGACCGCAGCAACGAAGCGAACAAGTTCGTAACCCTGGTCGCCTGGGCGTCCGGGGACGTGATTGCGGTCAAACTTGTTGGCGTATTTCCCGATAATCCTTCTCTGCCCGTTCCCGAGCCGTCCGTGCAGGGTCTGGTCACGCTGATCAGTGGCAAGACGGGAGCGCCCCTGATGACCTGCGACGGCGCTGCCCTCACCTTTCGCAAGACGGCGGCCGACTCGGCACTGGCGGTCGATCTCCTGGCCCGCAAGGATGCCAAAGTGCTGCTCGTCCTCGGTGCGGGGGGGCTCGCGCCGCACGTGATCGAGGCACATACCTCCGTGCGTCCATCGATCAGCCGGGTGATGATCTGGAATCGCAATCCCCAGAAAGCCACCGACCTTGCGGCAAGGCTGAAACATCTGCCGATCGACATATCAGCGGTCGACAATCTGAACGACGCCCTGGCGCAGGCGGATATCGTCTCCAGCGTGACCATGGCGACCGAGCCGCTCGTCAACGGCGCCTTGCTCAAGTCCGGATGCCATGTCGATCTGATCGGCGCCTACATGCCCGAGATGCGCGAAGCCGATGACGATGTCGCACGACGCGCGGGCCGCATCTTCGTCGATACCCGGAGCGGCTGCGAAGGATCCGGTGAGGTGGCCGAGCCACTTGCCCGTGGGCTGATAACGCGCGAGCAGATCGTCGCCGACCTGTTCGATCTTTGTCAGGGTCGGCATGCGGGTCGCAGTGGCAACGGCGAAATCACGATGTTCAAGAATGTCGGCGGCGGTCATCTGGATCTGTTCACCGCGCGCCACTTGCTCGCTCGGGCGGACGTCATCGGGTGAGCCGTGGCCGCTTGCACACGCAATGGAGTTCCGCAATCAAGGCGATCTCGACGCAAGAACCGTTCCGGTCCTCGATCCAGACCGGTTGGCATTGAGCGAGAAGACGTTCGCCGTTTATGCCAGACATCATTTAGCGAAGGCTCTTACGACGCAGCCGGCGGGCATAGTCGTGACCGAACTTCTTTCCCCACAGGCGTATCGTCTCGTAGGAAACGACAATCCCACGCTCCAGCAGCATCTCCTCCACCAGCCGCAAGTAAATTCAGCCAGACTGCGCGGGCGATGAACTGCTGCGGAAAACGATGGTGCTTGTAGCTGACGACAGTCATGCTTATGTTCAACGAATTATCCAATATCCGTTAAGCCAAAAACATCGTGACAACGCCGATTCAGACACACTCCGACGCCGAGCGATCAGAGATGAATGGCCGGTTCAACGATCGCCATCGTTGCCTCGACGTGATGTCGCGCCGCTCGTTCAGCCTCGTCTTCGTCACGCTTGACTAACGCATCCAGAATTCGGCGGTGCTGGCGGTTCGTTTCCTTGACTTCGGTCTCCGAGAACAGGATCGGCACCCGAAGCATCCAATAATGAAACAAGGTGCGCTCGTGAAACTGCCCGAGGAACATGTTCTTTGAAGCGGTGACGATGAGTTTGTGGAACTGTGTATTGAGCGTGTTGAGCTCCCCGCGAGTCAAAGCTTCTCCAGGCTCCATCGCTTCGATCAGTTGCGCCAGTCCTTCGAGTTCGGATGACTCTGCATGGCGTGCGGCGAGCCTTGCGGTGGCCGCTTCGATGGCCGCGCGGCTTTCGAAGATGGCATGCACCTGGCTGCGGTCGATCGTTTCGACGACCCATCCGCGCTCGCGGCTCAAGAATCCCTCGCCTTGAAGAAGGAGTAGCGCTTCACGCACAGGCGTGCGCCCGACATTCAAGCGCTCGCACAGATCGTCCTCCACAAGACGCTGCCCCGGTTTGAGTTCCGCGCCAAGGATCATGCTGCGAAGCCGATTGCGGACATCCGAAGCGATGAATTCCCCGGCCGAGGTCTTTCGTGTTGCCATAAGTCAATCCTTTTCAATTCGATAGTCTTGCCGGAGGTGGCGAAGTCAAGGATGGGCGGTCGGGGGTCCGGTCAAAGAGCGGATCCGTACAACGTCCTCGAATGAGGCAAGCATCTAGACTTCGCTCGGATAAATATATCATTTCGTGTATGCAGCAAGGCTCTGCTACATTCAAAAGCACCGGAGTGTCTGGGAGACGGGTGGCGTTGTCCTCCTGACGGCTGCCACTCACCCAATTCCCATGAGCGCAACCGAGCCGCCTCAACGGCGCGCCGCAAAAGAACAGCAAGCCGTTTTCAGGGTTCATCAGCACAGAGAGGGTGGCGGCCGTGGTGCCGTTCGGGCCCGTTACCTGCTCACGTAAAACGGCCCGGTCTGCATCCGGCGCCAATGCCAGCTTCGACGCACCGAAGACGGTCTGCTTGACAAGCGTCATGGCAAGGTCAGGTGGCCGGCCGACGGCGGTACCCGCGGCGCTGAAGGCCTCGAGCAGATGGAAGACATAGGCCGGACCGGAGTCGGACATTGCCGTTATCGCGTCCATCAAGCTCTCGTCTTCGATGAAGGCGACGCGCCCATGGCCAAGAGCAGGCTCAGCGCGAGTTTGCGGTCGGAGTGGCGTGCATTCGCGCTGGCGCAACAGACGATCATGCCTTCGCCGATGCGGCGGGCGTGTTTGGCATGCAGCTGGCAGGCCCCTCGCCCGCCCTTCGGCGCATGGCGTCGATGGTGACGCCAGCGGCAACCGACATCAGCAGTCCGTCTTGACCGAGAACGGATCGACTTTCGGTAACCGCATTGGCGACCGCTTGCGGCTTGGTCGCGATCACCACGACATCTGCAGCAAAACCCGCCCGCAGGCCGGACACCGCACCGTAGGTTTGCACACCGAGGCGCTCCGCCCGCTGCCGCAAGCTCTCGTCCACATCAACGACCGCGAAACGATAGTCTTCCATCCCGATCCAGGTTCGCAGCATGGCGAACCCCATATTTCCCGCACCGATCAGCAGAACCTGCGTCATGACAAACTTCTTTCCGACGGGGTTTCGAGCGGCTTGTCCTGTGCTTTGTGAGCAACCAGGCCGCTGGCGATGATCAGCCCCGCGCCAACGACCGTCATGACATCCGGGATCGTGCCGAAGACAAGGTAGCCGAAACCGACGGCCCAGAGGAGGTGCGTGTAGGACATCGGCGCCAGGCGGGAGACCCGCGCTTCCGGGCGGCGATAGGCGATGGCGATGGCGACATGCGCGGCCAGCCACAAAGAGGCCGTGGCGAGCAGCAAGGCCATGTCGACAGCCGTCATCGCGCGTAGGACGAAGGGCAGCGTGCATGTCAGCAGGACGAAACCCGTCAGCGCGGAATAGGCGAGCGTCGTCGTCAGGCTGTCGGCTACCACGACTCGTCGCGTCATGACTAGGGCCGTCGCCCAGCAGGCGGCGGATGCGATGGAGAAAAGTGCCGCCGGATTGTAGCCGGCAAGACCTGGCCGCAGGATGACCATCACGCCCAGCAAGCCGCCAATCACGCCGACCCACCGCCACACGGGGACCCGCTCCTTGAGGATGACGACGCAAAGCAGGGTGGCGAGGCAGGGCGATATGAAGACGAGCGCGGTCGCTTCCGCCAGCGGCTGAAGGCGGAGCGCCGCCACCAGCAGGATCGTCGCTCCGGCCATGCCGAGACCGCGAATGAGCTGGACATAGGCAACGACACTTCGTGCTGGCCGGCCGAATCGAAGGCAGATCGCCGCAAGGAAGAGAGACGCTACAGCATAGCGGAACCAGGCGATCTGCAAGGGATGAAACCGCACCGACAGATATTTCGCGATGACATCGGACGCCGCAAACAACACCATGGCGGCCAGGCACAGCAAGATGCTCTCCCGACCGCGGAGGACGGCGCTCAGATCGGCCATGACGCCCGTGGAAGGAAAGATACGCGCCATCACCTGTCTTAGGATTTGCGGATTTCGAGCACGGTGCCGGCCTTCTCCCGCGTGTCGAAGTAGCAGAAGCCCGACCCGTCGGTTTTCTTGCCGCGGGCGATCACGCCAAGCCCGAGCGAACGGCCCTTTTCCTCCGCCGCGTCGCGGTCGGCGACTTCGAAGCCCAGGTGGTAGACGCCCTCGCCACGTTCATCGAGAAAGAGCTTCTGCGGGGAGTCCAGATGACCCGGCTGGCAGAGCTGGAGCTGCACATTGGCGAGATCGCAGCACTTGTAGCGCATGGCTTCCGATGCCGCCTTGTTCGGCACCTCCAGTTCGACATAGGTGCCCTTCTTCGGATAGTCGAACCAGGGGCCTACGCCGAGACTTTCGTAATAGGAAACCGTCTTCTCCAGGTCGTGGACGAGGATGCAGACGTGGTGCAGGTGCTGGAAGATTCCGGTCATGGCGGGCTCCTTCTTTCGGAATGCGGGCAAGGCTTCGCCGGCGCGGAAATCGCGCAGGCGGATCGGCGGATGATCAAGTCGGACAGGCGCGGCTTGGTCTTGCTCGATTCCGGACGCAAGATCGCCGCGCACTTTTGCTGGAATTGCTCTAGTGCGCCGCCGGCAGCAGCCGCGCCAGGAACTGTCGGGCACGGTCGCTCTTCGGCGCGGTGAAGAATTCTCTGGACGGCGCGTCCTCGGCCAGACGCCCGCCCTCCATGAAGATCACCCGGTCGGCCACCTCGCGCGCGATGCCCATGTCGTGGGTGGCGATCAGCATTGTCTGGCCTTCCTCCGCCAGCTTGCGGATCGTCTCGACCACTTCCTGGGCGAGTTCCGGGTCGAGTGCGGAGGTCGGCTCGTCGAGCAGCAGGACACGCGGCTGCATGGCGAGCGCCCTCGCGATGGCGACGCGCTGCTGCTGGCCGCCGGAAAGCTCCGAGGGATAGGCTGCCGCCTTGGCCCTGAGCCCCACCTTGTCGAGCAGGTCCAGCGCCAGCCTGGTCGCTTCCGCCTTCGGCTGTTGCAGCACATGCACCGGCCCGCTCATCACGTTCTGGAGCGCCGTCATATGCTTGAACAGGTTAAAGTGCTGGAACACCATGCCGATCTTCTGCCGCTGCCGGCTAATCTCAGCGTCGGAAAGTTCATAGAGGGCATTGGCGCCCGGCCGGTAGCCAATCAGGTCCCCATGGACGTAGATGCGGCCGGCGGAGATCGTTTCCAGATGGTTGACGCAGCGCAGCAGCGTGGATTTTCCAGCACCCGAGGGGCCGAGAAGGGCCACGACCTCGCCCTGCGGTACGTCGAAGCTGACATCGGTGAAGGCGGCGACGGGGCCCCAGTTCTTGGAGACGCTGACCACGGAAACGGCGTGGGTCTGTTCGGGTGCGATGCTCATCTTTGCGGGAAGACCTTTTCAAGGACGGTCTGGATCGCTGTCGCGAAGGCCGTCATGACGAGATACCAGAAGGCGGCGACGGCGAGCAGTTCGACGACCTGGAAGTTCGACGAATAGATATCTGTCGCCACGCGCAGCAGTTCGAGATAGCCGATGGCCGAGGCGAGAGACGACGACTTCAGCAGCATGATGTACTGGTTGCCAGCCGCCGGGATGATGATGCGGCCGGCCTGCGGGATGACGACCTGCGTCAGCACCTGGCGCTGGGTCATGCCGAGCGCCGTCGCCGCCGCCCGCTGTCCCTTGTCGACCGCCAGGATGCCGGCGCGGATGATCTCGCTCATATAGGCGCCCTCGGCGAGGCTGAGGCCGGCAAGCGCTGCGAGGAACGGTGTGACGAGCGACGTCGTCGGCGCGCTGAACACCGGCTCGGCCATGAATGGTAGACCGATCGAGATCGAGGGGAACATGATGGGTACCGCATTGAACCAGAAAATGAGCTGGATCAGCATCGGCGTGCCGCGGAAGAGATAGACATAGGTCGAGGAGATGGCGACCAGGATGGGGTTGCCGCTCACCCGCATCAGCGCGGCCACGAAGCCGATCACGGTTGCGATGAAGAGCGCCAGCGTACCGAGCATGAGGGCGTTGACCGCCCCCATGACGATGAGCGGATCGAAGATGTAGTCGGCGAAAACCCCGACATTGACAATCCGCGCGCGGATGGCCGCATGGACGATCGTCACTACCAGGGCCAGGGCGGCGGCGCCGAGGATCCAGGCTCCCCAGCGGCGACGATGGACGATCGGAAGTTCCGAGGCGTGAAGACGGTCCGTCATAGCCATGACCATTCCTCCCCGTCAGCGCTTGCTGGCCGGCAGGTTGACGGTGATTTCGGGCAGCATGGCGCCGCCGACGCCCCACTTGTCCATGATGGTCTTGTAGGCGCCGTCGGCCAGCATCTCCTGAAGCGTCGTCTTCATTGCGTCGCGCAGGCCGGCATTGTCCTTCGAAAGGCCCCAGGAGGTGATGTAGGGCGTCAGCATGTAGGTGCCGCCGACGATGGAATATTTGCCGGGGAACTGCCCGCCCATGTAAACGAGCGCCGGGAAGTCGCCGAGATAGGCATCGACGCGCTTGAGGTCGAGTTGCATGCGGGCATCCGGTGCGGAGGGAAGCTGCTCAGCGCGGATTTCCGCCCCGCCCTTGGCCGTGCAGGCCGCGGACGCCTCCTCGACCTTCGCCATGATGACGCGGCTGCCGAGCAACGTTGCGACGGACTTGCCGCAGAAGTCGGCGATGGTCTTGTATGTGTCGGCATCCTCGGCGCGCACCATGGCCGAGCCGCCGGACAACATGTAGTTCACAAAATCGAGCTTTTGCTCGCGCTCTTCCGTGTCGCTGATGCCGCCGGAGGCGACGTCGAAGCGCTTGGCCTCGATGCCCGGAATGAGGGCGGCATATTCCGCCTGCACATATTCCAGCTTCAGTTCGAGCCGCTTGGCGATCTCGTGGAGGAGGTCGGAGCTTGCGCCCGTCACCTCGCTTGCGCCCGGCTCGCGGAATTCGATGGGCGGAAAGGTCTGCTGCGAGCCCACCGTGATTTTGCCTGCCTGGCGAACGGCGTCGGGCACGAGCTTCGCGCCCTCCCCGGCCTGGGCGCCGGCGGCGGCGAAGACTGCCGTCATCGCGGCCGACAGCATCAGCTTCCGAATGATACCCTGGTTCATTGCGTTACCCCTGTTTTCGTTGATTTTGTTTCCAGTCGCCTTGCACAGGCGGCGGCGCCGGGTGCCGCCGCCCGTAGTCTATTATCGGGTATCGGCCCCCTTGCCCGGCACCTTAGATGGGTTCGGGCGGTCGGCGCGCGGGCACTCGGCGGCATTGTCGAAGACCGCCTGCACCTTCGCAATGTATTCCGGCAGGAAGTTCCACTGCTTCATGCCGGTCGGAATGTGCTCCCAGTAGAAGTTCGGCGGGCGCATGGCGATACCCGGCCGGATCAGGCGGTAGGTCCAGCAGTCGTACTGTTTGCCGTCTTCGCCGTAGACGGTCATGCAGCAGCGCTCGAAGTCGTCGTAGTCCTCTTGGAAATGCGTCTCGTCGTGTTCGAATACGACGCCATAGGCGCGCTCGCCCCAGGCCTCGGCCGTGTTCAGGAAATGGCACCAGCCGCGATCGTTGCGATCGCCCGCAGCATGGAAGCGGAGCGCATGGTTGGCCGCGTAGGCTTTGGTGACCGGCTTTGCCTCAGGCATAAAACGGATGACCTCGATATCGTGCAGCCAGGTGCAATAGGCGAAATAATACATGAGAACCTCTTCCCCGGGGCGACCGCTCGCCGCTCCCGCCATCGTTGCGTTGCAATGGAGATTGCAGTCTCCTGTTTCTCCATATACTGTTTCGTATATGATGCAATATACGCAGTCAAGAGACCTATGGGCTGGACTATTGAAGAGGGAGTGCAAGAGTGATCAAGATCATGAACAGCCATGCCTATCCGGGCTGCCCCGCGGTAACCAACGCCGCCCTGCAGGACGGGCCTGCGCATGTGGAATTCGGCGACGGCGTGGTGGCGGGTGGCCAGATCGAGCGCCTGGACGAGCGCCGGATCGCGCTGGCGATCGACGCCTATGAAACCCGCAAGGGAACGGCCATAGCGGCGAAGTCGTGGCTCTTGGAAAACAAGGGAGGGGATCGCTGGCACATCACCCGCCGCCTCGATCGCGACTGACAGCGTCCATTGGTGGCAGCCCGAAACGGGGCGCAGGGCGTCAGGCCGGCTGACGCCCCGAGATTTTCGCCGAGAGGGCGACAAGGCCGAGCGAGACGAAAAAGATCAACGTGCCGACCACGGCGATCTGCGGGGGCAGCTCACGGCGCATCAAACCGTAGAGCCAGGTCGGGAACATGGTCGTCCCGCCAGCGGTGAAATTGGTCAGCACGAAATCGTCGAGCGATATGGCGAAGGTGAGCAGCGCGCCGGAAAGGATGCCCGGAAGGATGATCGGCAGCCAGATCGTGCGGAACACGGTGAAGCCGGAGGCGCTGAGGTCGCGCGCCGCCTGTTCCAGCGTCACGCCTGCGCCGATGACGCGCGAACGCACATTGATGATGACGAAGCTCAAACCGAGCGTCGTATGCGCGACGATGACACTCGGGAAACCGAGCGGATAGAACAGGCCGCCGGTGATGGTCTTCAGGAACGGGATCGTCGCCGTCGCCACGAAGAGGATCAGCATGCCGGCGCCGAGTACCACTTCCGGTGTCGCAAGCGGGATGAAGGTGAGGCCAGAGACAGCGCCGCCCCCTACAAACTTCCGCCGCCCCAGCGCGAAGCCGACCGGCGTGCCGAGCAGGGCGGCAAGCACGGCCGAGACTGCCGCCACGATGAGGCTGTTGCCGAGTGCAGCGCCGAGCTGCGGCACGGCGAAAGGGCTGCGCCAGGCCTTCAGCGAGAAGGTGCCCAGTTCATAGTTGAAACGGCCGCCGGGATCGTTGAAGGAAAAAACGATCATCGTGACGACGGGCGCGAACATGAAGACCAGGGCAAGCGCGATCACGAGCCTGACCGCCCAGCCTTCCCGGACGGTAGTAGTGCTAGACGACATCGAGAAGCTCCGTGCCGCGGATGAGACGCAGGAGAAGGGTGAGCAGCAGCATCGCGGCGACAAGCAGCGTGGCCGAGAGCGCGGCCGCTCCCGCATAGTCCAGCTCCACCAGGAATTTCGCCTGGATGACGTTGCCGAGCATCTGTGTGCGGACATTGCCGAGCAACGCGGCATTGACGTAGTCGCCAAGCGCCGGGATGAACGACAGGACGGCGGCGGCAACAAAGCCGTTGCGGCTGAGCGGGAAAACGATCAGCGCGAAACGCTCCGTCATCGTGCCGCCGATGGCGCCGCCGAGAAGGGCCGACGCAAGCACGAACAGCAGGGGACCCGGCGCGGCGATGCCACGCCCACCGAAGAATACGAAGGCGAGCAGCAGGCCGATGGCAAACCCGCCGGCCGCGCCCAGGATCGCGCCCGACCGGCCGCAACGGCCGGAATAGAGATCGTCGGCGGCTGCGCAAAGCGTGCGGTCGACCCGGTTGAAGGCCGTGTAGAGTGGCAGCAGCACGAACGGCACGAGTTGATAAGTCAGGCCTGCCACCACCGCGAAGGGCGTGCCGAGCACGCGCACTTCGATACCGGTCGCCTGCTGTAGCGATCCGAAGAGCGGGCCGTTTGCGCCGAGCAGGGTCTGCCAGGCGACGATGCGGATCAGGTAGCTGGTGAGGAACGGCGCGAAGAAGGCGAAGAGAAGCACGGCCTTCCACCGCCCGCCGTAGAAGGAAATGCCATAGGCGACCGGCATGGCGATGGCGAAGGCGAGGATCGTCGACGAAAGTCCGATCAGGACGGAATTAAGCAAATTGTCCCAGTAGAAGGGGATCGAATCCGCGTAATTGGCGAGCGACCAGCCGGTTGCCGTCAGCGCGAAGGGGTCGTCGCTGAACGACATGCGCAGGATATAGACGAGCGGCACGATCAAGAGGGCCGCGAGCCAGACGAGCGTCGGCAGCATTTCCGGCCAACCGGCGCGCACCCCTGGGGAGCGCGCCGGTTGGCCGGCGTCCTGGGTGGAAGTCATCTTAGCCACTGATCATCTGCGTCCAGGTTCGGGCGATCTGGGCGCGCTCGCGCTGGTCCCAGGGCGCCGGATAGGGGAACAGCCGGTCGAGGACGTCGGCGGGCGGGAAGATCAGCGGATTGGCGGCCAGTGCCGGATCGAGCTTCGCAAGCGCCTCCTTCACGCCGACGGCATAGGGATATTGCAGCGTATAGCGGCAGAAGCTCGCGGCATTTTCCGGGCGGAACCACCAGTCGATGAAGGCGAGCGCGGCCTCAGGGTTCGCAGCCCCCTTCGGAATGCCGAGCCGATCGACATAGGCGGGCGCGCCCTCCTTCGGCACGGCGAAGCCAACCTTGGCCGGATCGAGCTGCGAGATGTTGACGGGTGGGGCCATGGCCGCGATGAGGTCGCCGTTCGACAGTTTCTGCCCGGCATTTTCGCCCTGCGCCGGCAGCAGCTGGCCGCTTTCGATATGCGGTTTCAGGAAGGCCAGGACTTCCATGGCTTCTTCCAGCGTCATCTCCGCCGGCACGTTGTCGATCTTACCTTGCGACTTGAGATAAAGCCCCCAGGCGGCGACATTGACGACAGGCGTCGCATAGAGGCCGACCCTGCCCTTGACCGCCGAGTCGAGCAATTGGCCCCAGGATTCCAGTCCGTCCTTGAAATGGGCGCGGTTGAAGGCAAGGCCAACAGGCGCGAAGTCGAAGGGAATGGCGATATCGGCATGCTTGACCGATTTCAGCGACGGCAGCAGGTTCTTCTGCACGTTCGGCAAGGCGGCGGGATCGAATGGTTCCAGCCAGCCATTGTCCGCGTAGAAGGACGTATAGGCGCTGGAGATGCAGATTACGTCATAGCCGATCGGCAGGCCTGCGGTGAATTGCGGGCGCACGCTGGCGAAAAACTGGTCGGCATCGGAGATCACCTCGCGATAGTCGACCGCAATCCCTGTCGCTTCCTTGAAACGGGCGATGTCGGCCGGGTCGCATTCGCCGGAATTGGCGGCCCAGACGATGGTACTCTCCGCGGCGTGGGCCGCGGAGAACGGAATGGCGAAGCGGCCGCCCATGACGCCCGCTCCGGCAAGGAGGAGCTTGAGGGTCTGCCGGCGATTGGCCGTGAAGCTGTACCTGTCCATGGACGTTCCCCTTCTATGGTCGATATCAAGATCAGTCGCGCACGTGGATGAAGATCTTGCGGATCGGGCCGGGCTGCTCCCAGCTGCCCTCGTCCTTCTCGTTGTAGATCAAGAGGTCGCCGGAATTGGCGACGTGCGCACGGCCATGCCGGTCAGTCACGGTCACGTCGCCCTCGATGACGAAGTCGAAGCACTGGCCTGTACCAAGCAGATCGCCGAAATCGGCGTCGCGGCGCCACAGGCCGACCGTCACGCGGCCGTCGTCCGATTTCCAGACGGAGGCATGCTGGCCGATCGGATTTCCCGGCGTGCGGTCACCAGGCATGTCGCCGTAATCGTGCCAGTCGTTGGCCGGGTCTGCGAATTTAATGACCTGGACGCCGCTCTTTGCGGCGGTGTCGTTGGTGTTGTCCTTTGGCATGATGTTCCTCTCTCACATGATTGGGCCGCCAGGCGGCTCGGGTTTTCCCGCTAGGACGCAGGGATGAGATGCGCCTTCGTCTCGTCGAAGGCTATGCGGCAAGCGGCACCCGGCGTAATCGAAGGCCGGTCCTGCTGCTTGACCGTGACCTCGCCGCCATCGGCAAGCGTCGCCCGGATTTCATGGTGGTCTCCCACATAGGTGCATTTGCCAAGGGTGGCGGCGATACCCCCGGTGTCCGCAAGCCGCATATGTTCCGGCCGCACCATGACGAGGCAACGCTGCCCCCCGGAGATGACCGAGCCGGCAAGCCGGACCGTGATACCGGCATCCAGCGCGACAGAAGAGCCGTCTGCACCGGCCCTTCCCGACAGCAGATTGGCGCTACCGACAAACTCCGCGACGAAGCGCGTCCGCGGGCGCTCATAGATTTCGCTCGGCGTACCGATCTGCTCGATCCGCCCGGCATTCATCACGGCGATGCGGTCGGACATGCTGAGGGCTTCAGACTGGTCGTGCGTCACAAAGACGGTGGTGGTGCCGACGTCGCGCTGGATCGCCTTCAGCTCCTCGCGCAACTGCTTGCGCATGAGGAAATCGAGCGCCGAAAGCGGCTCGTCGAGGAGCAGCACGGCCGGGCGATTGACGAGGGCACGGGCCAGCGCCACGCGTTGCTGCTGGCCACCGGAAAGCTGCGCGGGCCGACGCGCGGCGTAGTCCTCCATGCCGACGCGCCTCAGTTCGGCCAACACCCGCGCCCGCCGCTCCGCCGAAGGCACTTTTCGGCGCTTCAATCCGTATTCGACATTCTCCGCCACGCTCATATGCGGAAAGAGAGCATAGTTCTGGAAGACGTAGTTCGTCGGCCTGCGCGAGGGCGGCAGGTCAGTAATATCCTCGCCGCCGACGAGGATGCGACCGGCGGACGGCGGTGCGAAGCCGCCGATCGCCTGCAGCGTCGTGGACTTGCCGCAGCCGCTCGGACCCAACAGCGTGAAGAATTCGCCCGGCGCAATCATGAGATCCATCGAACGCACAGCCTCCACCGGCCCGTAGCGGCAGACCAGCGATCGTAGCTCCACGCCACTTTGAGATGCGGACATCGAACAATCCTTTTCGTCTAAAGTTTTTGTAACTTCAGAACTGAAATTTTAGTTAGCGTATCTTTTCCTCGGTGCTTGTCAACGCTATTTGTGATAAAGAAACCCGAGTAGGACAAATGGATGCGATCTGAAATTTTTGAAATGCAGGCCAGGCAGCGTGACGGCTCCGCCGTCGGCCTTGCCTATGAAAGCATCCGGGACCGCATCATCTCGCTTGCGCTACCGCCGGGTGCGCCTCTCAACGAGACAGAGCTAGCCAACCAACTCGGCGTCGGCCTCACGCCGGTCCGCGATTCCATCAAGCGCCTCGCGCTCGAACATCTCATCGTCGTCTACCCTCGCCGGGGGACCTTCGTCAGCGAGATCAACCTGGCCGACGAGCGCTGGCTGACGGAGGCGCGCGTGGAGATGGAAGGGCTGGCGGCGGAACTGGCGGCATCGCGCGGGAATCTCGAGGAGCGACGAGCGATCATGTCCTGCGTGGAGAAGCTGCTTGCAGAATCGCACCCGCTTCGCATCAACGCGATCGACACCGAGTTCCACCGCCTCGTCTATCGCGCCGCGCACAATCCCTTTTTGGAAGCGTCGCTGAACCAATATCTCAATCTGAGCGTCCGTCTCTGGTACTATTGTCGCGACCGCCTTCGCGCAAAATCCTCCGACGGCGACTTTCACAAACAGGTCGCGGACGCCATCATGGCCGGCGATGCGCAGGGCGCACGGGCTGGCATCGTTGCCCATCTGCGCCAGTCGTCAGCCGACCTGCGCGAGGTGATGTGACGCTCAACCCGTGTAGGCCACGACCAGCTGCTTCAACCGTGTCGGTCCGAAGCTCTGGAAATGGCCACCATGCACGATGCGGACGGGCAAATCCGCCACGCGCGCCAGCGAGGCGCGATAGGCCGCCCTGTCGGAGTGGAACGTGTCGTCGATCAGGTCGCCGTCATAGACGATGTCGCCGGCGATCAACGTGCCGGTCGCCCGCTCGAAGAGCGCGATGCCGCCCGGCGAATGGCCGGGCGTGTGGATGACCTCGAAACGCCGGTCGCCGAGGTCGACTACGTCGCCGTCCTCGACAAAGCCGGTCGCCGGGCAGGGTTTTACGCGATAGGCGGCGCTTTCCCAGTCTTCCGGCGGGGCGATGAACATATCCTCGTTCGCATAGCTGGCAGCCAGCGTCCATTCAGGCCGGGGATCGGCGAAAATCTCCGCTTCGGCCGGATGGGCAAGCCGGGCGTCGAATTCGTGGGTGCTGCCGACATGGTCGAAATGGGCATGGCTCGACACGCAGACGATCGGCCGCCCGCAGAGGAGCGGCACATGGGCCCGCAGGCTGAAATGGCCAAGCCCGGTGTCGACGAGCAGATCGCGTTCCGCCCCGCGCACGAACCACATGTTGCAGCGGAAGAAGGGGTGAATCCAGGGTTCGTGGATCAGGAAGACGCCGTCGGCGAAGGGGACGACCTCATACCAGTCTTCCGCGCGGATACTGGCGGCAGGGTTTGAAAGGTTCAGTGTCATCGCATGGCCTCGTGGCAAAGGAAAAACCGATCTTGCGCACCGCCCGATGACCGGACGGCACGCAAGGCGGGGGAGGAAACAGTGCGTGGCGCCGGGGCGCCACAGTTGGTTTAAAGTGCCCACACGCCCGACAGGTCGTGCATGTTGACGCCGCGCAGGGACGGCTCCAGCCCGCCGAACTTGCCGCTGACGGCCTGCAGGCTGTCGCGGAAACCCCAGACGATCCAGCCGGCCTTGTCGTGCACGAGCTGCTGGAAATCATTGAGATACTGGCGCGCCTTGTCGCTGTCGCCCGTGGAGGATGCCAGCTTGAACAGCTCGGCCGCCTTCTCGTCCTTCCAATGGGATTCGTTGTAGGGCGAATCCGGCAGCAGCGAATAACCGGCCGTCACCGACAGGGGATTGGGACCGAACATATCCTGGGCGAAATCGACCTTCAGGTATTTCTGGTCGTAGAAGCTGGAAAGATCGGCCGAGGCCGCCAGCTTGATGGTGACGCCGACCTTCTTGGCCTGCTGGGCGAGGACCTGCGCCGCCGCGGAGTTCCATGGGGCTTCAGGGCTCGGATGCAGCTCGATCTCCAATCCCTCCTGGCCGGCTTCCTTGAGCAGGAATTTCGCCTTGTCCGGGTCGTAGGCCCGCTGCGGGATGCCGGCATTGTAATAGGGGTCCTGCGCCCAGCCGAGATCGTTGCCGATCCGCCCGCGCCCGGCATAGACGTTGCGCACCAGCTGTTCGCGGTCGACCATCAGCTTGAATGCCTCAAGCACGCGCGGATCTTTGAACGGAGGCTGGTCCACACGCATGGTAAAGGGCTCGAAGGAGGCGCCGGCTGCCGAAAGCAGCTTGATATCCTCCCGGCCCTCGATGGTCCGCGCCTGGGTGAAGGCGAGGTTCGGCATGGCGTCGATCTGACCGCTCATCAGGGCGTTCAGGCGTGCCGTCGTCGGATCGGCAAAACCGATCACCTCGATACGGTCGAGATAGGGTTTTCCGTCGAGCCAGTAGTTTGGGTTGCGCTCGGCGGCGAACTTCTGGTCCTCGAAGCTGACGAACTTGAACGGTCCCGAACCCACCGGCTTCTTCGCGTCGAAATCGGTCGGGACGATCGACAGGCACGGGTGGAAGAAGGCCTGTTTGAAGAAGGAATAGGGATATTTGAGGCGCAGGCGCGCCGTCAGCTTGTCCTCCTTTTCGACGCCCTTGGAATCGAGCGCCTCAAGGCTGCGCGCGGCGAGCGAACCGGTCGTCGTCATGGCCCGCGTGATGGAGAAGATAACGTCGTCGATCGTCAATGGCTTGCCGTCATGGAAGGTCACGCCATCGCGGATGCGGATGGTCCAGACCTGCGCCGTGGCGTCAGGTTCGAAGACCTCTGCGAGCGCGTCATAGGGTTTTCCGGCCGCATCCTCCTTGACGAGCGAATCGTACATCGCCCGGCACATCATGGCGGCGAAGCCGGAAAAGGCGAGCGCGGGGTCCATGTTGTCCTTGGAACTCGCATCCTCCGCGCCGACCCGGAAGGTGCCACCCCGCTTCGGGGTGGCACCTTCACTGGCCTGGGCGCTTCGCAGGAGGGAGGGGCCGGCGAGCGCCGCGGCGGCGGCAATGCCCCCGCCGAGGAGGACATTGCGTCGTGTAACCATTGCGGGCATGAGCAAACTAGGTTTCATCACCGGCTCCTTCAGCCTTGGAGTGATCAGGGGTCTTGCGCGGTTCAGTTGGCGGCATCCGCGAGGGCGCTGAGCCGCGGCGAGACGTAGAGCGGCGTCGTGCGTCCCGAGGCGTTCACGTGGACCTTCTCGTTGAAGACGAAGCCTGGCGCATTGTCGTAGGAGAAGGCCGCGACCATTCGGTCGCGCGTGCCGTTGGACGGCGCGACACGGTGCAGGGACTGGTCGCCGTAGAACAGCACCAGCGTACCGGCATCCTGGGTGATGGAGATCACTTCTTCGGAGGTGCCGCGCAGCACCGCCTCGACGCGGTCGAGGCCCGGACTGTCCTTGTCGCGGGTATGCGGCACGAACTCGAATTCGCCGCCCAATTCCGGGCGTTGCAACAAGAGCGTGACCACCCAGTCGTTGCCGTCGAAGTGCCAGTCGTGGGTCTGGCCGTTGTTCATCATGATGACGGCGAGCGACAGGAACGGGTCGACGATGTGGTGGACGCTCTGGTCGAGGATTTCCGCGAAGAACGGTGGCAGGCCACCCCATTCGTAGATCTTGCGCAGCTCGCTCTCGCCGTCGAAAATATCGGCCGACAGCATGCGCTGGATCAGCGGCTGCGGCTTGCGGAACGGATGGTCGGCGGGCAGCGACGGATCGAGCGTTTCCTGCGGATAGATGAAGCGCAGGAGGTCGCGGGCATAGGCCTTGCTCTTGAGGCTTTCCACCTCGGCAACGCAGGTCGCCAGGCCCTTCTCGGTTAGGAAGCCCGGAAAGCTGGCGAGGCCGCTTTCGCGTAGCGAGGCCTTGGCGTTCTCGATCAGCTCACGGCGCTTCGGGCTTGCCAGATCGTCGATCGGATAGCGCTCGAGGTCGACCAGGTGGCTGACGTCGGGGGCTTGCATCGTGCTCATGTTTTCACTCCTCATTTGGCTGGTTAGCTCCACCAGAGCCGCGGCGTGCTCTGGAGTAGATTCTGCGTGTACGGGTCTTGCGGGGCATCGAGCACGGCGTCGCTCGGCCCTTCCTCGACAAGCACCCCGGATTTGACGACGGCGACCCGGTCGGCGATGGCGCGCACCACGGCGAGGTTGTGCGTGATGAAGACGATGGTGGTGCCGGATTGCCGGTGCAGCTTCTTCAGAAGCTGGACGATCGACGCCTGGACGGAGACATCCAGCGCGCTTGTGATCTCGTCGCAGATCAGGATTTCCGGGTCGGCCGCGATCGCACGCGCGATCGCCACGCGCTGGCGCTCGCCGCCGCTGAGCTGCTGCGGGTAGCGGTCGTGAAGGCGCGGGTTGAGGGCCACCATCGACAGCAGCTCGGCCACCGATTGGCGCGGCACCCTGCCCTTTTCGGTGAAGGCGGCGATGGATTGCGCGATCAGCTCATGCACCGTGCGGCGCGGATTGAGTGAACTATAGGGATTCTGGAAGATGTATTGCACCGCGCGCCGCTGCTCCGTGCTGCGCTGGCGAGTGCCGAAAGGCAGCACCGCGCCGTGCAGCTGGAGGCTGCCCTTCGCATCGGTGTGCAGGCCGCCGAGACATTTGGCGAGCGTCGTCTTGCCGCTGCCGGATTCGCCGACGATAGCGGTGCACAGGCCCTGACGTATCTCCAGGTCGAGCCCCTTGAGGATACGGACGCTGCCGTAGCCGGCATCGAGCCCCGATACGCTGAGCAGCACGGGCTTTTCCACTCTTTCCGCCGCCGCTTCGATCTCCGGCACCCGGAACGGAACGGTATCATCCGTCGTCTGCCGGCGCAGGCACGCGACCTTGTGCCCATCCGAATGGAGCCGCAGCAACGGCGGCTCCAAGCGCCGGCAGCTTTCCAGCACGTCCGGGCAGCGCGAGGCGAAGACGCAGCCGCCGTCCCGGCGCGCCACCGAGGGGGCATGGCCGGCAATGCCGCGCAGTTTGCGGCGGACCAGCGGATCGGGGATCGCCGAGATCAGCAGCCGCGTATAGGGATGTTCCGGCGAGCGCAGCGTGAGATGGGTCGGCCCGGATTCGACGATGCGGCCGAGATACATGACGGCCACGCTGTCGGCGAGATCATTGACGACGGCGAGATCATGGCTGACATAGACCGCCGCCGTGCCGTAACGCGCGCACAGATCCCGCGCCGTCGCCAACACATGGGCCTGGGTGGTGACGTCGAGCCCCGTCGTCGGTTCGTCGAGCACGACGACGGCCGGCCGGCCGATGAAGGCCATGGCAAGGCCGACGCGCTGCTGCTGGCCGCCGGAAAGCTGATGCGGAAAGCGCTTGAGGAATTCGGGCGTCGCCGGAAGGGCGACATCCGCGAGCGCCTGCGCTACTCGCTCCGCCGCGCCAAAGTCCTTGCCATCCTTGTTGAGGGCTTCCAGCATCTGCGCGCCGATCCGCATGGCGGGGTTCAGCGAGGCGCCGGGGTCCTGCGGCACGTAGGAAATGAGGCGCCCGCGCTGGCGGCGGATTTCTTGCCAGGAGAGCGGCAGGAGATCGACGCCGCGGATGCGAACCGACCCCGCTGATATGGCCGTGCCGATCTTGGCATAACCGAGCAGCGCCAGCGCCGCCGTGGTCTTGCCGGAGCCGGATTCGCCGACGAGACCCATGATCTCGCCCGGTCGCAGGCTGAAATCGACGTCGGCGACGATGTTGGTCTTCGAGCCGACGACATCGACCCGCAACCCCTCGACCTGAAGGGCGGCTTGCATATCGCCCGCGGACACGCCGAGGCGCTTCGGCGCAACGTTCATCACTCACCTCCGGAGGTAATGGTGCGACTCACGCCGGCGGTTTTCTGGCTGAAGGCGTCGGTGAAGAGGTTGGCGCCGATCGTCGCGATGCAGATCGCCGCCACCGGCAGGAGGACCGGCCAGGGTTGCAAGAGCAGGCCCGGCTGGTTCTCGTTGATCATCAGGCCCCAGTCGGCGGCCGGCGGCTGGACGCCGAGGCCGATGAAGCTGAGCGAGGCAACAATGCCGATCGACCAGGTCGCCCGCAAGCCCAGTTCGAGCGCGACGAGGCCGGCAAGATTGGGCAGCAATTCGCGCAGCATCACCGCGAAGCGGCTGGCGCCGATCATTTCCGCATAGACGACAAATTCGCGCTCCGAGAGCTGCAACGCCGAGGCATAGATGACCCGCGCCGTGCGCGGCACATGCGAGAGCGCCACCACGATGCAGACGAGCGGCAGCGAGGTGCCGATCATCGAGGCGACGAGCAGTGTCAGCACGAGGGCGGGAAAGCACAGGAGCACATCCAGCGCCCGCATGACGATCGAGCCGACCGTGCCCTTCATATAGGCCGCGACCAGCCCGAGCGCCGTGCCGAGCCCGACGCCGAGAAGCGCCGAGATGGCCGCCAGCACCATGATGGCGCGCCCGCCGTGCAGGAACCGGCTTAGCGTATCGTGGCCGAGATAATCGGTGCCGAACAGGTGGCCGTCCGTGCCCGGAAGATCGAAGGGAATGCCGACCAGCTCTTCCGGATCGACCGAGGTGAGCCAGGGTCCGAGGATCGCCAACAGGACGACGGAGCCGAGTAGAATGGCGCCGATGCGGCCTTTTGGTGTGCGCAGGGTCGAAAGCAGGATGCTGGCCGGTTTCTTCGCTGCGACGGGCGCGGAATGGTCTTCGTGGGCTTGCAAGATGGTCATGACGTCACCTTCGTACGCAGACGGGGCGTGAGGGCGACGACGACGAGGTCGGCCAGGATGTTCACACCGATATAGATGATCGCGAGCACCAGCGTCGTTGCCTGCACCACGACGAGGTCGCGGTTGCGCACGGCTTCCACCAGAGCACTTCCCAGCCCTGGGAACTGGAATACTGTCTCGACGATGATGGCGCCCCCCGCCATGTAGACCAGCGTGACGGCAAAAACCTGGATGAGCGGACCGGCCGCGTTGGAAAGCGCATGGCGCAGCACCACGCGTCCCTCCGGCACACCTTTAAGCCGCGCCATTGCCACGAAATCGCTATCGAGGATCTCGATCATCGACGCGCGGATGGTGAGCGCGATGTAGGGCAGGATCGTCAGAACAAGGGTCAGGATCGGCAGAACGAGCACATCGAACTGCGCGAAGATCGACTGGTCCGTGTTATAGATCGACACGGCCGGGAAAAGCTGGAAGACGGTGGTGCTAAGGACGAGCACGGTCAGCACCGCAAGCGCGAATTCCGGTATGCCGGTGATCACCAGCATGGTGAGCGAAACCACATGATCGGTTACGCTGTTTCGCCGGACGGCGGCGAAGACGCCGATGGCCGTTCCGAGCGGAAAGCCGATGACGACTGCGAGCGCCATCAGCGTGAGCGTCCTGAGGCCGCGACTAACCAGCAGGTCGCCGGCCGGCTCCCCGCTGACGACCGAGACCCCGAAGTCACCCGTCATTAGATCGCCGACCCATGTCAGGTAGCGGAGTGCCGCCGACTGGTCGAGATGATGCTCGGCCCGGAAGGCCGCGAGCGATTCCAGCGTTGCGGTCTTGCCGAGCACGGCAACCGCGGCATCGCCCGGCAGGGCGATCGTCGCCACATAGATGATCAAGGAAACGAGCGCGAGCGTCACCACCCCACTGAACAGTCTGCCGGTCAACATCCTCAGCATCTGGCAACCCCTTCCGCCATCCAATCGGCTCTTCGGTCGGCGCCGCTGCGGACGCAATGGTCACATGACATCCGGCAAGGTAATGATCCCCCGCCGACGGGGCACGTAGCCATTTTTGCGATGCTGGCCACGGCCGCGCCGACCTCCCGGGAGGGCTCGTCTCGTTCGAGAGAAGCGGGTGCTATCTGGTCTTGCAAATTGTCATTCATGGCGGGCGTTCCCTTGCTTATTCGCCATTGCATATACGAAACCATATACGAGAAAGCTTTCCGGTCAAGGGGCGAACCCGCGGCTTGATGAAAAAACTTTAACGATATAAACATTAGAACAACGAAATACGAAATATGCAAGGGCGGCGATCCGGAAAAATCAAAAAGAGCCAGCGCAAACGGCCCACCTGCATGAGTAGGATCCAAGGAGGAGCCGTTCGCAAGGTTCGGCTGACGCTCCACCAAGATCGTTGTTCGACCGCGCGATCGCGTCTAACCTATTATTCTGTCGACACGCGTGAGCAAGCCCCGAGGAATGCTATTGACCCACAAACGGAAGCCTCCAACTATCGCCGACGTCGCAGCCCTCGCGGGGGTCTCC
Organism: Pararhizobium sp. YC-54; assembly: GCF_025847205.1. Classification (GTDB taxonomy): domain Bacteria; phylum Pseudomonadota; class Alphaproteobacteria; order Rhizobiales; family Rhizobiaceae; genus Pararhizobium. Next base: position 72,471 of record NZ_JAOYTH010000014.1, read on the forward strand.
GCTCAGACGGTGTCGAACTATCTGACCGGGCGGTTCAAACCGCGGGGTCAGAATCTCCAGCGCTTGGAAAACGCTATTAGCGAGCTTGGCTATCGCCCGAGCGCAGCCGCCCGAGCCCTTCGGCTGAAACAGTCAGGCATGATCGCAATGCTTCTCGAAGATGGCGCAGATCTCTCCGACGAGCGGATCAGGGAAGGTTGGGAGCCGTTGCACGCCATGTTCCTGTACGGCGCCACCAACAGGGCGCGCGAACTGGGCTTCTATGTCACGCCCGTATTGACGCGGCAGGGAGGCGCCGAAATGGAGGCTATACGGCTTGTTCGGGAAGGACGCGCCGATGCTCTGATCTGCAGCACCGAAATGATGCCAGAGGCACGACTGGAGCATCTGCAGCAGATCGCTCGGACAGAGAAGGTCCCAATTGCGATGCTACAGGAGAACCGTAAGCGCGATTTTATATGCAGCGTTTCCGCAGCGGACGAGCAAGGAGGCGAACAAGCCGCACAGCACCTGGCTGCGCTCGGCCATACGCATGTTGCCATCATGACCGTCAAGCCGATCTGGCCCGGTCCGGTGCGCCGCCGCAGCGGGTTCGAGACCGCCGCCCAAAACCTCGGCCTTGCTGTCGAAGTCTGGGAGGCGGAACACTATACGATGGAAGCGGTCCGCAGGCGGGCGGCAGTGGACCTAGTGAGCCAGAACCGGCCAACGGCGGTGTTCGCTGTGAACGACGTGATCGCCATCGCGGTCATGCAGCAGGCGATCGAGCTGAGGCTGAATATCCCAAAGGATATCTCCATTCTCGGCTTCAACGACCTCGACATCGCAACATATGTTCGGCCGGCGTTGACGACGATCCGCACGCCGGCAGCCGCGATGGGCGCGCGGGCAGTGGAAGTGCTGGTCGACGCGATTTCCGGGCAACCCCTCGCCTCTTCGGCGCTGCTGCCGATTGAGTTCGTTTCAAGGCAAAGTACGGGCGCGGCGCCCAACACGTCTTGCGTTCGAACAACAGTGTAGAGCTCAGATGCGCATGCCACTCTGATTTCCTGCCTTTTGGAAGAGGTGGTCCCTCTCGGCCACCTAGTAAGGCGAAGGCACATCAGTCTTGCAATCGGTTTCCAGAAGAAATCCCAGCTATTTCGCCAGATAACCGCCATCGGCTTCGAAGCATGCGCCCGTTACGAAAGACGCGGCATCCGACAGCAGGAAGAGGATGACGTTCGTGATCTCGTCGGCCTCCCCCACGCGCGCCATTGGATGGAGCAAGGCTGCGGCCTGCCGCATTTCGTCGCTCAGATGGCCGAGCAGCGGGGTGTCGATGAAGCCCGGCGCGACAGCGTTGATGCGGATGCCCTGCGTCGCGTGATCGAGTGCGGCTGCCTTGGTGAGACCGATCACGCCGTGCTTGGCGGCAGTATAGGCCGGCTGGCCGGAAAAGCCGCGAAAACCCATGATCGACGCGACATTGACGATCGACCCGCCGCCGCTGGCCAGCATGGCTGGGATTTGGTGGCGGACGGCATTGAAGACCCCCGTCAGGTTGACCGCGATGGTTCTGTCCCAGTCCCCGGCCGGGTAGCGCGCGGTTTCACAGCGCGGCAGGTCGATGCCGGCGGAATTGACGGCGAGATCGAGGCCGCCGAAATGGCTAACCCCGCGTGCGATCGCCTCTTCCACGCTCGCGATCGCCGTGACATCGACTTCAAGCGCAAGCACGTTGTTAGATCCGAGCGTTTCCACAAAGGCGTCAAGCCGCGCTCTGTCCCGATCGACGAGCACGAGTTTTGCACCGAGATCGGCAAGCTGGCGGGCCGTCGCTGCGCCGATGCCCGAAGCCGCGCCCGAGACGAAGGCGACCTTGCCCGAAAAAGCCCTGGGATCGAAAAGGGAAGATGCCATGAGTGCCTGCCTGCCGTGTTCTACTTGTAAACGCCGACCCAGATGATGATGGTCGGTTCGGTTTTCGAGGGGTTGTGGGACCGGTAGGTCGACGAGCGATTGAAGCGGTAGCTGTCGCCCTCGAAGAGCTCGAACTTTTCCTCGTCCACCCAGAGTTCCAGCCGTCCCTTGAGAATGTAGCCGTACTCCGCACCTGCCGTCGGCACGTTCTTGGGTTCCGTCTCCAGGCCAGGTTCAAAGGTCGACATCATGAACTCGACATCGGAATCGAGCTGCGGCGTCAAAAGCTCCGTTCGAGCACCGCGGTGCAGCATGAACCGGCGCTGGCCGCTGCGAACGACGATGTCCTTTTCGCGCTCGGCCTCCGGCTGCTTCTCTTCCAGTTCGACGAACCAGCTCATCGGCACGCCGAAGATCGTACAGGCCGCGTAGAGATCCTTCAGCGTCGGCTGCGACAGGCCGCGCTCGAGCTGGCTGACATAGCCCGTCGAGCGGTTCAGCCCTTCGGCAAGCTGCTGGATGGTGATGCGCCGCGAGCGCCGCAGTGCACGCAGCGTCTTTCCTACGTGGTCTGGCGTCCGGACGTCGAAAGCGGAATTGGACATCGATCATAACCCGATAAATTCACTTGGATGATGGAGTTGATCAAACACTTCACCGAAGTCAACGCCAGCCGAAGAGTGCAATCACCGCCGGGCCGGTTGTCCCCATCTACCGGACCATCTCAGCCAAACGTTCCCGCCGTGGTGCCGCCATCCAACATATAGACCATGCCGTTTACATAACTCGCCTGCGGCGACAGCAGATGGCCAATGGCATCTGCCACTTCGTCCGGCCGGGCGAAGCGGCCGAGCGGCACGCGGCGCTCGTAGAAGGCACGATCGTAGACCCCTCCGCTCTCCTTCAGGAGGCCGTCGGCCATGGGTGTGTCGACGAAGCTGGGGCAAACGACATTGCTGCGCAGACCCTCTGGACCGTGATCGAGCGCCATGCAGCGGATCAAGCCCACCACGCCGTGCTTGGACGCGCTGTAGGCGGCATAGCCGCGCGATCCCCGCACGCCGGAGTCCGAGCTGACCGCGACGAAGGCGGAGGCCGGGTTCCGCAGCAGGTGCGGGACCGCATGCCGTGCCAGCAGGAAGGGGCTGGTGAGGTTCACGGCCAGCGTGATCTCCCAGCTCTCGTCAGTCAGCGTCGTGACGTCGCCTTTCCGCGCGACGCCGGCTGCGGCAACCACGCCGGAGAGAAAACCGTGTGCTCCTACGGCTCGGCCGACCACAGCGGCGACGTCGGCATCCGAGGAGGCGTCACCCGCCACCGCGATCACCGCCGCTCCCCCAATTTGGCAGGCACTTGCCACCTCGGCCATCGCCGACGCATTGCGATCGAACAGGGTGAGCGCGACACCGTCTTTCGACAGGCAAAGCGCCGTTGCCCGCCCGATCCCCGAGGCCGCACCGGAGATCAGTATGGATGTCTCGGCTTTAGACATGTTTCCTCCGTTTGTCCCGGTCAGGCGCCCAGATAAGCGGCCTTGAGATCGGGATCGTTGAGAACGTTGTTGGCGCCCCCTTCCACCGAGCAGCGGCCGGCATCGATCACATAGGCATAGTCGGCGATTTCCAGCGCCACCGCCGCGTTCTGCTCGACGACGATGAGGCTGATGCCGGACTTCGACAGCGTAATGATAATCTCGAAGATCTGGTTGATGATTTTTGGCGCCAGGCCAAGCGAGGGCTCGTCCAGCATCAAAAGCTCGGGCGTCGCCATCAGCGAACGGCCGATCGCCAGCATCTGCTGCTGGCCACCGCTCATGCGGCTCGCCAGCGAATGACGCCTCTCCTTGAGAATCGGGAACATGTCATAGACCTGGGTCCGAATCTCGTCGAAGCTGCGCCCGCGGCCGGGGATGTAGCCGGCCAGCAGGTTCTCCTCGACCGTCAGCCGCTGGAGGATCTGGCGACCCTCCGGGCAATGGGCGAGACCGAGGCGGGTGATCTCTTCAGGCGGCAGGCCTTTGATCGGCCGGCCCTTGAATTCGATCTCGCCGGAATAGATCTGCGTCAGGCCGGAGATCGAGCGTAGCGTCGATGTCTTGCCCGCGCCGTTCGCACCGATGATCGTGACGATCTCGCCGGCGCGGACGTCCAGATCAATGCCGAACAATACCTGCGTTCGCCCGTAGCCCGCCTTGAGCCCGGCGACTTTGAGCAAGCTTGCGGATGTCGTCGAGTTCTTCCGTGGTTCCAAGATAGGCCTCCTGCACTCTTTCGTTCGTGCGCACCAGATCCGGCGTGCCGGAGCAAAGCAGCTCGCCATAGTTCAAGACGTCGATCCGGTCGGAAATGGACATCACCATGTCCATGTCGTGCTCGACGAGGATGATCGCGCGGTCTTCACGTTTCAGGCCGGCGATCATCGCCGCCATGTCCTTCGTTTCGGTATGGTTGAGGCCGGCCGCCGGCTCGTCGAGCAGCACGATCGGCGCCTGCGTGACGAAGGCGCGCGCCAGTTCGAGAATCTTCTGCCGCCCGTAAGGCAGGTCGCCGGCCAGAACATCCGCCACATCCGACAGATGAAATTCAGCGAGACAGGCGTGGCAGATCTCGAGCCGTTCGGCCTTGCTCAGCCGTTTCGCACCGGTGAGGAAGGTCAGCCACGACTGCGGGAAGAAGCAGACTTCCAGATTCTCCAGAACCGTCATGCCGTCGAAGAGGCGGAGGTTCTGGTAGGTACGCGACACGCCGAGCTGGGCGATGCGGTGCTTGGGCAGCCGGTTGAGCGCCGTCGCACCGAGCCGGATCGTGCCTGAAGTCACCGAATAGGAGCCGGCGATCATGTTGACGACGGTCGACTTGCCGGCACCGTTCGGCCCGATGATCGAGTAGATCGACCCGACATCGAAGGACAGCGACAGGTTCCGGATCGCGACCAGTGAGCCGAAATGCTTGCTTACGTTTTCGAGGGCGAGAGCCATAGGGTCCGGACCTTTCGAATGATGAAGCCGAGGTTGAAGCGGGGCGAAACGAGGCCGCCGGGGCGAAGAACGATGACGGTCACGAGCACGACGCCGTAGATCAACAGGCGGTATTGCGCGGCGAAATGCAGGACTTCCGGCAGGATCACAAGCACGACCGCCCCCGCGATGACGCCGACGATATTTCCGACGCCGCCGATGATGATGATCAAGACGACGAGCAGCGATTCCTGGAAGGTGAAACTTTCCGGGCTGACGAAGCGCTGGAACGAGCCGAAGATCACCCCGCCTGCTCCGCCGATCGCCGCACTGAGCGCGAAGGCCAGCAGCTTCAGCGTCGTCGTGTTGATGCCGAGGCCACGCACCACATCCTGGTCCTCACGCAGCGCCCGCCAGGCTTTGCCGAGGATCGAGCGTTCCATGTAATAGACGCCTGCGCAGACGATGACGGTCAGCACGAGCAGCAGCCAGTAGAAATGCACCGGGCTGGTCAGCGGCAGGCCGAAGAGGTTCGCCCGGTCGAGGCCGGCAATACCCTGCGGACCGTTGGTCAGCTCATCGGCATTGTTGATGGCGATGCGGATGATTTCGCCGAAGGAGAGCGTGACGATGGCGAGATAGTCGCCGCGCAGCTTCAGGACCGGGAAGCCGAGAAGGACCCCCGCTATGGCGCCGGCCGCCGCGCCGATGAACAGGACGACGATGAACGGCAGGTGGATATCGAATTGCCCGCTGGCAAGCAGGGCGTAGGCATAGGCGCCCACCGCGTAAAAGGCGATGAAGCCGAGATCGAGCAGACCCGCATAGCCGACCACGAGGTTCAGGCCGACAGCGAGGATGATGTAGATCAGGATACTGTCTACGACGCGGACGTAATAGGACGGAAGGTACGGCACCAGCACCAGCAGAACCACGCAAAGCGCGAGAACTGCGAGAAGGCCGAGCCGCCGGGCGATCACCGAATTCCCCATGGGTCAGTAATCCTTCTTTGCGACGGTCGTTTCTTCCGAGACGGTCTCGCCGAGCAGGCCGGCGGGCTTGAACAGAAGAACGAGGATGAGGACGGCGAAGGCGAAGACGTCGCGATATTCGGTGCCGATATAGCCGAAGGAGAGGATCGGCAGGAAGGCCGTGCCGAAGACCTCGATCGCACCGAGCAGGAAACCGCCGAGCATAGCGCCCGGAATGGAGCCGATGCCACCGAGAATGGCCGCCGTGAAGGCCTTCAGGCCGATGACGGAGCCCATGGTCGGTTGCATGATGCCGTAATATGAGGCGTACATGATGCCGGCCATGGCGCCGAGCCCGGGGCCGATGAAGAAGACCAGGCTGACGGCGCGGTTGACGCGGATGCCGAGCAGGCTCGACGTCGTCCAGCTTTCCGACGCCGCGCGGATCCAGATGCCGAGGCGTGTGCCGTTGACGAAGAGCGTGAGCCCGACCATCAGCAGGACACCGGCAGCGAGGATGCCAAGCTGTACCGTCGTTACCATGCCGCCGAGCGCATCGATCGGCGTGCTCGGCACGATTGCCGGGAAATGCACCGGCTGCGGGCCGACCGTCACACGCACCGCGCTCTGCAACACGATGGACATGCCAAGCGCGCTCAGCATCGGCGCAAGGCGGCCATAGGCGCGCAGCGGCCGATAGGCGAAACGCTCGATCGCCACGCCAAGCAGGCCGACGATCACGAAGCTCGCGACGATGGCGATGGCGGAATCCAGCACCGGGGCCAAGCCGCCGAGACCGACGAGACCGCTGAAGAGGAACGTGTAGATATACGGGCCGAGCATGAAGAACTCGCCGTGGGCGAAGTTGATCAGGCGCATCACGCCGTAGACCATCGTGTAGCCGAGGGCGATCAATCCGTAGATCGCTCCGATGGCGAGCGCGAAGATCAGCTGTTGAAGAAAATAGTCGAACAAGGGGATCGCCTTTATGACGACGGGCCGGCACGGACTGCGCCGGCCCCTTTGAACAAATGTCCGCTGATTACTGCTTGATCAGCTCGAACTTGCCGTCCTTGACGACGTAGAGGTACATCGGCGCGGTGGTGTTTTCACCATTCTCGTCGAAGGCGACCGGGCCGAGCAGCGTGTCGACCGTGACGCCATGCAACTGCGCGAGAACGCCTGCGCGGTCCAGGCTTTCGGCCTTTTCCACGGCGGCGGCCATCACCTGCGCATTGGCGAAGCCAAGCGAGGCATAGGGGCCGGGTGCCCGGCCGAAGCGGGCCTGGTGGCGATCGGAGAAGTCCTTCAGCTCCGGCGAGGAGTCGTAGGGCGGAAGCTGGAAGGTCATCAGCGCGCCCTCGGCGGAGGCCGCACCGACCTGCGTGATGAAATCGACGGTGAAGCCGATATCGGGACCGATGAACTGGGCCTTCAGGCCCTGCTCGCGCATCTGCTTGAGGAACAGAGCAAGCTGCGGCATGCCGGCGCCCATATAGACGACGTCGGGATTTTCCAGCTTGATCGAGGCGATGAGCGCTGAGAAGTCGACGTCTTCCGGGTTCGTGCCGTAGGTGCCGGAGACCTTGCCGCCGCCGGCTTCGAAATTGTCCTTGAACACGCCGGCGATGCCCTGGCCGAAGACGGTCTTGTCATGCACCAGCACGGCGTTCTTCAGGCCGAGCTTCTCCGTCACGTATTTCGCCGGCAGCGCGCCCTGCACGAAGTCGTTGGCGACGGGGCGCACGACCGTCTTGAAACCCATGCGCATCAGTTCCGGATTGGTCGCGGGCACGACCTGCGGCATACCGCATTCAGAATAGATATCGAGCGCCGGCATGGTGACGCCGCTGTTCATGTGGCCGATGACGCCGATGACGGCGCTGTCGTCGCAGAACTGCTGGGCGACGAGCGTGCCCTGACGCGGGTCGGCGCGGTCGTCGAGCGGGCGGAACACCACCTTGTTGCCCTTGATGCCGTCCTTCTCGTTGAGCTGGTCGAAATAGAGCTGGGCGCCGTCGATCTGCGACTGGCCGAACTCGGCCTGCGCACCTGACATCGGCGCGCTGCCGCCGAGCACGATGTCGTCCGCCAGCACCGGCATGGCGCCGGAGGCGAAGAGGAGTGCGGCGGCTGTAAGAAGTATACGGGTTCTGTTCATTTTGGTTCCCCTTTTGCTTGTTGAGATTCGTTGCACGGAACTCCCATTCCGGCAACACATGCGTGAAATTATTCGATACATTCTTCACGACAGTGACCAGGCGCGCGGCTACCTGAAGTTTCCCTTCACCCTCCTCATTTCGCGAGATAACCACCGTCCACCGCCAGCACATGGCCGGTGGTCATTGCCGAGGCCGGTCCGGCCAGAAAAATCATGGCGGAGGCCACTTCGTCCGGTTCAGCCAGGCGCTTCAGCGGCGTCAGGCTGCGGATCTTCTCCATCTGCTCCCTGTCGGCCGTCAGATGGTCGATCAGGGGCGTGCGGACCCAAGTCGGCGCCACCGCATTGACGCGGATGTCGTTCTCGGCCCACTCAACGGCGAGCGTGCGCGTAAGGTTCACCACGCCGGCCTTCGTGGATTGGTAGGAAACGTTCGGATGGAGGCCGCCGCCCGAATAGCTCATGATCGAGGCCGTGTTGATCACCACGCCCGGAACGCCGCGGCCGATCCAGGACCGCGCGGCCGTCCGCGAGCATAGGAACATGCCTGTCAAGTTGACAGAGACGACGCTGTTCCAGTCCTCGAGCGCAAGCTCGGTCGATGGGCGGCGGATAGAAATGCCCGCATTGTTGACGAGGATATCGAGGCCGCCGGCTTCCTGTTCCGCCGCAGCGAAAACAGCGAGGACGTCGGCCTCATCGGTGACGTCGAGGGCGGAGGCTGTCGCCGCACCGCCAGCCTCCCTCACCTCTCGGCGAACGGCTTCCGCCGCCGCGGGATCCCGGTCGAGAACCACCACATGCGCCCCGAAAGCAGCGAACATCTGCGCCGCAGCCCGGCCGATGCCTCCGCCGCCGCCGGTGATGAAGACCCGCTTCTCATCGAGTCTGAACATCTTTTCGGGCGCTTTTGCACACATCATATGTACGGTTCTCTGTTAATCCAAGACTTCAGCCGACGATCTTGCCAAAGCCGAGGACGAAGTTGGCGACGATCATTTCCGCGCCGACGATCTCGCGAATCTGGAAATCGGAGAACGGATCGCTGGCACTGCCGCCGACCTTGATCTCGGCCGTGCCGACGGCATGGCGGAGCGTTTCGGACTGGCCCAGCGAGTTCTCGATGATCTGCGTCTCGACGCCCGAACTTTCCGGCGACGGAATGATGCGCGTCTGGAAACGCGGATGCAGAACCGGCCTCTCGAAGGCGGGGCCATCGGCCTTGAAGTCGATCTCGATCAGCGAGGTGCCACGGCGCGAGAGCTTGGCCGTGATTGCCGTATCGCTCGCCTTCCAGTCCACTTCGCCCATCTTCTTCGGATAGCCCCAGACCTCGCGACCGACCGCCATGGAGTCGTCATTGGTGACGATCTCGTAAAGCACGTGACCGCCCGGGCGCCCCTGGTAGCTCATCGGCACGACGATGCCGCCTTCCGCATAGGACCCGAGCGAGCCGCCGGCCGGCACGTCCATGATGAAGAATTCGATCACGTCGCCCCGGACGTCGAACTGCGCCGGCAAAGCCGCGCGGATTGCCGCTTCGTCAACGCGGCAGAACACGCTGACCTTGCTGAAGGCTTTGTAATCGAACGGCGGCGCCTGGTAGAGGGGCGCGCGCTGCGGGAGGGCATAGGCGTTATGGGACATGGTAGAGAAGGTCTTTCCTGTGTGTTCACTTCCACATGAAGTTCACACTAATGAAAAAATTAAGTCAAGATTTCATTTTAATGATTTTCACAAATTCGTCTGTGAAACGAACTTGATCGTCTGGAACGTCTCCAGAGCCTCCGGACCGCCCTCGGAGCCGTAGCCGGAATCCTTCACGCCGTTGAAGGGAACCTCCGCATAGGCAAGGCCGTAATCGTTGATCGAAAGCATGCCCGTTTCGATGTCTTCGGCGAAACGCTGCGCATTTCTCTGGGACCGTGTGAAGGCATAAGCGGCCAAGCCGAACGGCAACCGGTTCGCCTCGGCAATCGCCGCATCCACCGCCGCAAAGCGGTTGACGACTGCGACAGGCCCGAACGGCTCTTCGTTCATGATCGCAGCGTCCTGCGGCACGTCGGCCAGCACCGTCGGCTCGAAGAAGAAGCCGGCATTGCCGATGCGGTTACCGCCGGTCAGCAGGCGGCCGCCCTTTGCGACCGCGTCACCGATCAGCCGGTCCATCGCATCGAGCCGGCGGGCATTCGCCATCGGCCCCATGTCTATGCCGTCGGAAAGACCATCTCCTACCCTCACGGCCTTCGCCGCATTGACGAAGTCCTCGAGGACATTGTCGAAGACAGGCTCTTCCACCAGCACCCGCGTCGGCGCGATGCAGACCTGACCGGCATTGTGGAATTTGTGGCCGGCCAGCATCGAAACGGCGGATGAAAGATCCGCATCGGCGCAGACGATGTACGGCGCATGGCCGCCGAGCTCCATCGTCACCCGCTTCATATGGGCGCCGGCGAGCGCGGTCAGATGTTTGCCGACCGGCGTCGAGCCGGTGAAGGACACCTTGCGGATCACCGGATGCGGAATGAGGTATTCGGAGATTTCCGACGGGACGCCATAGAGCAGGTTGATCGCCCCGTCCGGGAAGCCGGCGTCGGCAAAGGCGCGGACCATGGCCGCGCAGGAGGCCGGTGCCTCTTCGGCGGCCTTCAGGATGACGGTGCAGCCAGCGGCAAGAGCCGCGCAAATCTTGCGGATCGCCTGGGCGACCGGATAGTTCCAGGGCGTGAACGCGGCAACGACGCCGATCGGCTCCTTCATGACCATCTGCTGCACGCCGGGCTTGCGCGCCGGGATGATGCGGCCGTAGGAGCGGATGGCCTCTTCCGCGAACCAGCGGATGACGTCATCGGCATTGCGCAGTTCCGAGCGGGCTTCGGCAAGCGGCTTGCCCTGCTCCATGGTCAGGATGGGCGCGATATCCTCGATGCGGGCGCGCAGATTGTCGGCGGCCGCATGCAGCAGTTTTGCGCGGTCGCGCGCCGTCGTCTTGCGCCACTGTTCGAAGGCCGCGGCGGCAGAGGCAAGCGCGCGGTCCATGTCGCGGGTGGTCGCTTTCGCCACACGGCCGATTTCGCCGCCAGTCGCCGGGTTGAGAACCGCGAGCGTTTCGCCGTCCGAGCCGTTCGTCCATTCGCCGGCGATGAAGAGTTGGGTATCGGGATACATGATCTGTCTCGTTCGATTTCGTTGGTCAGCGGTCGAAGCACACGAGCGTGCGGGCGAGAACGCCCTGCTCCAGCCAGCGGAAGGCTTCATTGATCTGTTCCAGCGGCACGCGCGCGCCGACCTGGCGGTCGAGGTCGAAACGGCCGGCGCGGTAGAGGCCGAGGATGCGTTCGAAATCACGCTCGGGAACCCCGCCACCATAGTTGCTGCCGATGATGCGCTTCTGGGTATTGGGCAAGGTCGAGGCCGGCAGGGAGACCATCTCGCCCTTGGCGGCGATGCCGACGGAAATCACCGAACCACCGAGCCGGACGCTGTCATAGGCAAGCGCGATTGCCGCAGGCCGTCCGGTGCAGTCGATGATGCTGTCGGGTCCACGGCCGCGGCTCAGCGCCTTTAGTTCCGCGGTGACATCCTGCTTTGCGGAATTCAGGAAGTGCGTCGCACCGAAGGACCGGGCGACCGCCTCCTTTTCCGGATTGATATCGATGGCGACGATCGCCTCCGCACCGGCGACCGACGCCGCATGGATGGCATTGATGCCGACACCACCGACACCGATGACGCCGACGATCTCTCCGGGCTCGACGCGCGCATCGTTCACCACCGCGCCGAAACCCGTCGTCACCGCGCAGCCGACGAGTGCCGCGACCTCGAAGGGAATGTCGTCCTCGATCTTGGAGCAGCCCGCTTCCGGCACGACCGCGAGCTCTGCAAAGCTCGAAACGCAGGTGAAATGATTGACCGGCTTCTGCGCGCTGCCGAGCCTGCGGGCACCGTTCCAGAGCGTGTTGCCGCCCGCAGCGTCACCATAGGTGTCGCACATGGTCGGCAGGCGTTTGTGGCAATAGAAGCATTCGCCGCAATTGGGCGCCCAGGAGAGGATGACGTGGTCGCCCTTCTTCACCTTCGACACCGCCGAACCGGTGCGCTCGACAATGCCGGCCGCTTCATGGCCAAGAATGACGGGCAGCCTGGGGCGCGACTTGCCCTTTGCGGCGCTGAGATCGCTGTGGCAGACGCCGGTCGCGATGATGCGCACCAGCACCTCGCGTTCGCCGGGATCGGCGATCGGCACATCCTCGATGACGAGGTCTTCGTTGAACGTGTAGAGAACGGCGGCCTTCATTCTGACTGTCTCCCCTTGGGGTATGCGGTTGTGTGCGTATCGGGACCGGGCCTCATCGGCCGGTGCGTTGCTGCCTGTCCCAGCTGCCTTCGACGGAGGCGGACAGCCGGTGTTTCATGATGCGCTGGCTCGGCGTGCGCTCGAAATCCTCGACAAGAGCGAGGTAGCGCGGGTTCTGGAACGGCGCCAGGCGATGGGCGAGCCAATCGGAGAAGGCCGGATAATCGATAGCGGCCCCTTCCTTCGGCTTGATGAACAGCTTGATCTCCTGTTCGCCGACCTCGGCCTTGACGCCGATCAGCGCGCAGTCCTCGACCATCGGATGGCTGCCGGCGACATGCTCCACCTCGAAGGCCGAGACGTTCTCGCCCTTCACCCGCACGCTGTCCGTCAGGCGGCCGAGGAAATAAAGGTTGCCGTCCGCATCGATCATGCCGAGGTCGCCGGTGTGGAAACCGTCCCGCCGCAGCGCCTTGGCGGTCGCCTCTTCATTGCGGAAATAGCCGGCGAAGACCGCGCCCGCCTGACGCGGATGGACGACGATCTCGCCATGCACGCCCGCCGCCACGGGCACACCCTGTTCGTCGAGAATCTCGACGGAAAGCCACGGCACAGGCGTGCCGACCGAGCCGAGCACGCCGGACGCGTTGAACGTGGTGATGCTGGAGGATTCCGTCATGCCGTAGCATTCGCGCAGCGGCGTATCGAAACGCTCCTCGAAGGCGCGCCAGATATCGCGCGGGCACCCGCCGCCCCAGGCGACACGGACCTTGTGGTCACGATCGCGTTCGCTCTCCGGCTGTTTGAGGAGGATCTGCAACACGCCGCCGAGATAATGGATCTGCGTCGCGCCGCAGTCGCGCACCTGATCCCAGAAACGGCTGGCGCTGAAGCGCTGCACCATGGAAAGCGTGACGTCGCGCAGCAACGGGATCGGGATGAGCTGCGCGCCGCCGATATGATAAAGTGGCTCCCAGACGAAGAAGACGTCGTCATCGCGCGCATCCGAGCAGAGCATCGCGCCCTCCGCCGCATAGCGCAGCATGCGATGGGTGACGCGGACGCCCTTCGGACGACCGGTCGTACCGGAGGTGTAGTTCAGCGCGAAGAGGTCATCGGCAGACGGTAGCGGCTCAGCGAAGACGTGATCGCCGCTGGCAAGCCGGTTGAGCGACCCCGTGTCGCCCGCCTCCGCGACGAGCCGGAACACCGAGGTGTCGGCACCGCACTCCGTAATATTCTGGAACAGATCGCGATCGGCGAAGACGACGCGCGGATCGCAATGTTCCAGGATGTATTTCAATCCATCGCCGCGCAGCTGCACATTCACCGGCACCCAGACGGCGCCGCACTTGGCGATCGCAAACAGCACGGCGAGGCTGTCGGGGCTGTTGCGCAGCATCAGCGCGACGCGATCGCCCTTCTCGACGCCGAGGCGGCGAAGCGCGACCGCAACACTGTCCGACTTGCGGTGCAGATCGGCAAAGGTGATCGGTTCACCGTCGAACGTCGCATAGATGGCGTCGGGCGAGGTGGCGGCCCGGGCCGGCAGGCGAGAAATAAAACCTTGGTCTTCCACGCTACAGTCCTGAAAAATCATTGAATTTGAAAAGCGGATTGCAGGCGCAACTCAGCCGGACTTCGCCTTTGATTTGGCGGCGAGGAACTGTTCCATCATGCGGTTGGGCTCGCCATCGCCATAGGCGATGCGCTGGTTGCGCACGCCCGCTGCAAGCGCATCGCGGAAACGGGCCTCGGTGACTTCGCGGAATCGCTGCTTGTTGAGCTTCATGGCAAGCCTCGGCTTGGCGGCGAGCTGTTCGCCGAGCGCCAGCGATGCATCCAGCACTTCCTCGCGCGGGACGATCCGGTTGATGAGGCCGATGGCGACACATTCCGTCGCCTCCATCATGCGGCCGCTGAGGGTCAGGTCGGTGGTGCGCGCAAGCCCGATCATTTCCATCATGATCCAAGGGCCGGTCGTGCTGGCGATGCCGGAATTGATCTCCGGCTGCCCCATCTTCACGCCGTCATGGCCGATGCGGAAATCGCCGAGCAAGGTCACCTGGAAGGCCGAGCCTGCGGCCAGGCCGTTTAGCGCCATGATCAACGGCTTGGAGAGGCTGCGGATCCGATCGTAGAGCCGTTCCCATTCGCCGATCCACAGTTCCGCGCGGTCGGGGTCGAAGGTCTTGGTCTCGTTGAGATCCTGCCCTGCGCCAAAGGCGCGCTCGCCTGCCCCGGTGATGATGATCGCACCGACGGAGGCGTCTTCTTCGGCCGCATCCAGCGCAGCCATGAGATCAAGGCGCATCTGGGAATGCCAGGCATTGAGAACCTCGGGACGGTTCAGCGTGATCACGCGGCAGGAGCCGCGCTGCTCTGTCAGAATGAAATTTGTCATGCGATCCATCGTATCGTATTGCGATCCATCGTATCGTATTGCGATACTGAGTATCGTATTTTAATACGTGAAATTGTCAATGGAGTTTTTCACGGCATAAAGAATCATTCGCCGGCAGGCCGGCGAAGGCTCAAAAGTCGTCCTTGAAGCCGTTAGAAGGTGGAGGAGGCCTGCGAGATCGAACGCGCGGCGGCGACGACGAGGGGCGCGAAGGTCTCTTCCGCCTTTTCGGGCGTGTAGCGCGCGTTGGAAACACCGATATTGACCGCCGCGACGGGACGTCCGGTCTGATCGAGCACTGCGGCAGCGACCGAGAGATCACCGGGAAAAAATTCGCCCCAGGTCGTGGCATAGCCGGCATTGCGTGCGGCATCGAGCCGCTCGACCAGCGCGTCGACGGTGTGCACCGTCTGCGGCGTGAAGGCCTGCAAGGGCGACCGCTCGATGAGCGACAGGGCTTCCGCGGCCGGCAAGCGGGAGAGGATCGCCCGGCCCGGCGCCGTGCAGAAGGCGGGCATGCGGGTACCGACGACGACATCGGTGTTCAGCATATGCCGGCTCATGAAACGGGCGGCGAAGACGATCTCCGTACCATCAGGCAGCGTCAGGTTCACCGCCTCCTCCGTCTCGCGGCTGAGATGGAGGAGATAGGGCATCGCCTGGTTGACCAGCGGATTGGCGGTGATGAAATGGCGCGCCATTTCGAGGCTGCGCAGGCTGAGCTCGAAACGCTTCGTCACCGGGTCCTTTTGCAGGTAGCCCAGCTTGTTCAGCGTATGGGTAAAGCGTTGCGCGGCACTCTTGTCGAGGCCGACATTGGCGCCGATCTGCGCAAGACTGAGGCTCCTGTTGGTGCCGTCGAAGGCCTCCAGGACTCGGAACGCCTTTTCCACCGACCGCACCATCAGCGGATCGGTATCGTCGACATTCTTCGGGTCATCAGAAGACAAGCTCGTCACCTTAGCTTCGCCGCACCACGGAGGCGGCATTGCAGAACTTGTCTCGTGTAGCCCGGCCTCCCGATATCGGCAAGCCTGCCGGATTTCAGCGCGTCCACCGGTCAGATCAGGCGGAGCCTTTGAACAGCAGGTCGCGCACGCGGTCGGAATCGTGTGCGACGTGCTGGCGCATCAGGGCGCGGGCCGTCTCGCTGTCTGCGGACAGGATCGCGTTGGCCAGCGGACGGTGGTCCACCGCCTCGGGCTTCGGCGACGGGGCGCTCTGGTTGCAGAAATACCAGAGCCTGAGGGCGAGGTTGAAATTCTGCGTCAGCATGGCCGCAAGATAATCGTTGCGTGCCATCCGGTAGATCCGCCGGTGCATCTCGGCATCGCCGGCGATCTGAGCGGAGATATCGGTCTCCTCGACAAGCCTGTCCGCAAGCTTGGCCAGCGCCTGCCGCTCCTGCGGCGTGGCCCGCATCGCCGCCAGTGATGCCGCCAGCCCCTCGATCTCAAGCCGCACTTCTTTTATCGACTGCTGGTCGCGAAGCCCGATATCGGCGGCAAAGATGCCCCGGCGCGGATAGATGACCACCAGATGCTCGCCTTCGAGCCGCCGCAGCGCCTCTCGGATCGGCGCCAGCCCGATCTCCAGCTCAAGGGTCAGCTCCCGCTCGTTGAGGGGTTGCAGCGGCTGGTAATGCAGGCGCACCAGACGATCAAGCAGGATGCCGTAGACCTTGTCGCTGAAGCGCTCTTCCGTTTTTGTCGCCTTCTCGCTGCCGGAAAGCATGGCCGCGCCGGCCGCGATGGTCACCATGTTCTCACCTTCATATGCCTGCCCCTCAAAGTCGCCCCGCGGCGGTCACCCGGCGCAAGAAAGACTGGGTCGCCGGTTCTCTTGGCGCTCCGAAAAGCTGTTCTGGCGACCCCTCCTCCAGAATCCTGCCAGCATAGAGAAAGCACACTTTATCGGAGATTTCCCGCGCAAAACTCATCTCATGCGTAGTGAGTAGCATCGTCATGCCCTGCTTCGCCAGGTCTCGCACCAGATCGAGCACCTCCATCACCAGTTCCGGATCGAGCGCCGAGGTGATCTCGTCGAGGAGAAGCACATCGGGCTGCATGATCATGGTGCGGGCAATGGCGACGCGTTGCTGCTGGCCGCCGGAAAGCTGGTCGGGAAAGGCCGTCGACTTGTCGCGCATGCCGACGCGCTCCAGCATGGCGAGCGCCCGCGCCTCCGCTTCTTCCCGGCCGCACGAACCGGTGGCGATAGGCGCGACGGTGCAATTGCCGAGCACCGACATGTGCGGGAAGAGATTGTAGCTCTGGAACACCATGCCGATGCGGCGCCTGAGTGCCACATGATCGATGCCGAGGCCGGAGATCACCTCGCCATCCAGCCGGATCTGGCCCTCCTGGATATCCTCCAGCCCGTTGAGGCAGCGCAGCAGCGTCGATTTTCCCGATCCGGACGCGCCGATCAAGGACACGACCGAATGGCGCTGGATGTCGAGGTCGATGCCGTCGATGACGCGGAATTTGCCGTAGGACTTGCCGATGCCCTTGAGTTCGATGAGCGGCTTTTCCATCTCAGCGGCCCTCCTTGCTGTCGGCGCGGGCGACGAGATAGTCGACCAGCCGGGTCTGCGGAATGGTGATGGCGATGAACAGGATGCAGACGACGGTGACGGACGACAGGTTGTAATAGTTCGCCGAATAGATCTTGGCCTGGGTGAAGGCATCGACGATGCCGACGATGTTGACCAGCGCCGTGTCCTTCTGGAGCGCGATGAAATTGCCGAGCATGGGACCGGCGATGCGGCGCATCGCCTGCGGCAGCACGATGAGGCGCAGCACCGCGCCGGGCGGGATGCCGAGGGACTGTGCGGCGGAAATCTGGCTGTGATGGATGCCCTTGAGGCCGGCGCGGAACTGCTCGCCATTATAAGCCGCATAGGTGAGCGATAGCGCGACAATGGCGTAGAGCATTGGATCGCCGTTGCTGAGAACGGGAATGCCCATCAGCGGCACGCCGAAGCAGACGAGATAGATGATGACGATGGCCGGCAGGCTACGGAAGATATCGACGTAGAAGATGCAGACGGCACGCACCAGCGCAAAACTCGACCCCTGCAGGGAACGGCCGATCGCCAGCATCAGCCCGAGCAGCATCGACAGGACTTGGGCGGCAACGGCGATCGAGATATTGGCGCCGAAGGCCTTGGTGACGTCGATCAGGCTGGCGAGGATGACATCGCCGCGCAGGAAGGTCTTGTAGACCACCGCGTCGTTGATGGTGAGGAAGCTGGCGATGGCGAGCACCGGCAGCAGAAAGCCGCCGACGCCCATCGCCGTGAAGGCATGGTGGCGCGCATGGGCGGCGGCCACGCGGGCGGCGACCGGATTGCCGGTCATCCAGGCCTCGCCGGACCGGCTGCGGGCGGCAAGCGCCCGGCGGATCGGCACGGCAAGCACGAGCGCGATGCAAAGTGCTGCCAGCGCGGCGCCCGGCAATCGGGCCTCTTCGCCGATCAGCGCGGCGGCGCTGCTGCCTGCGAGGAAGGCGATGCCGACCGTAGCCGCCGCGAGTGCGGCGGCGATGGCCAGCGGCCAACCGGTCGGCAGCGGCGGCGTCTGGCGGGCTGCCCCGCCCGCCGCCACTGCCGAAACCGGATCGCCCATGGTCTTTGCCATCGTCATTCGGTGGACCACTCCGCAATGGTGGAGACCGGCGCACCGAGGATCGGCGCCAGCCACTTGACCTCGATGCCTTCGAGCGAGCGGTCGGCGCGCATGTCGGCGAGGATCGCGTCAGTAGGCGCGACATTCTTCGAGCCCTTCGGGAACAGGATCGCCACATCGCCGCCGACCGGATAGCGCCCGAAGACTTTCAGCGCACCGTTGGAAGCGGTCGCGCGGGGCAGCGCGGTTTCGGTATCAGCCAATGCGGCATCGATCTGGTTGGCCATGAGCGCCGCCCACATGTCGTCGTTGGACTGGAAGATGCGCAGATCCCCGGTGAGCTTCAGCTTCTCGCGCACAAACTTTTCCTGCACCGAGCCGAGCAGCACGCCGATACGCTGGGCGCCCAGCGTATCGGCCGTGACCTCGCTGCCGGCCTTGGCGATCACACCCGTATCGGTGAAGCGGTAGCTGCCGGAGAAATCGACAGCCTTCTTGCGCTCGTCGGTCGGGAAGAGATCCCAGATCGACATGTCGAAATCCGTGCCCTTGCCGGTTACAAGTGACTCGAAGGAGGCGTTTTTGACAACGATCTTGCCGAGCCCGCCGCGATTGGCGATTTCCGCGCCGAGGCAATAGAGATAGCCGCCGTCAATGGTTTCGGGCGTGTTGCCCTGATACGCCTGCGGCGACGGCAGCGGCACGGCGATGGTCAGTACGCCCTCCTGCGCCGGCGTCAAAGCGTGTTTGGCAGTGTCGGCGCGCAATTCGCAACGGCCGAAAGCGCCGTCTGCCGCCATGGCCGGAACCGCGGCAAACAGAACCGCGGAGGCCAGCAGCGTCTTGATGGATACCTTGCTCATTATTCGTTCTCCCCTCAGGATCGAGCGTTCATTCTGGTATCGATGCGCCGAACCCGGAAATCCGGATTCGGCATGGCAAATGCGTCAAACAAGCGACGCCACGACGGTCGGCACGCCGTTTTCCGGCGTGGAGGCGAAATCGCCGATGGAATATTCCGCGCCGAGGACCTCGACCACGCGCAGCCTCTCGTCGCCGGCCGCAATGGTCGCACCGAGCGAGACGCTGCCGCGGCCGACCTTGCGTTCGGTCAACTTGTAATCCTTGATCGTATTGCGGCTGATGATGTCGAAGGACTGGAAACCCGCCCCGTTGACCTCAGGCACCGCCCGCACCTGGTAATGCGGGAAGAGTTGCAGGTCGGCCCAGGCCTCGCGGCTGACGGAGGGGTCGAAATCGACGGCGATCTCGAACATCACGTCATCGTAGAGCGAGGTCCGGCCGCGCATGCCGGTTTCCGTCTCTTCCAGCTCGATGCGGGCGAAATGCTTGGGATAGCCCCACAATTCCCGGCCGCCGGCAACGGTGGTGTGCTTGTCCTCATATTCGAAATAATAGGTGCCGCCGACATGCTCGCCGTAGCGGATCGGCAGGATGATCGCCGCATCGAAATAGGTGCGGCCGGAATTGTTGCCGAAATCGGCGATGGACACGACGAAGCGGTCATCCGCCAGTTCGAAGGGCAGCGGCTCCAGGAGCCGCTCCATCTGCGCGCGCTCGCCGCGGCAGTAGACCGAAAGCGTCTTCAGGCCGGGGCAGGCATAGGTGACGTTTCCCGGCCCGAAGCGCAGGAAATTCCAGAATTGTAGCGGGTCGTATTGTTTCATCTCGTTCACTGCCGTTCATATCCCTGTTGCACTGACATTTCAGATCAATTTTTTATCACTGTCAAGCAGGACCCACGCCACAGAATTCAAACTACTGAACAAGCGCATGTTTTTGCATCTATATTTTATGATTCTTACGACCTGACCCTTGGGATGAAGCGTTGGAAAACTCCGTCAACACCGCATCTTCCGCGGCTAAAATCGCTTGACGCGCCCGAAAGCTTGGCTATTGAATTCACCTCAATGAATGTTTGTGCATATTTTTTCATTCACCTGATCGTCGCTTCGTACAAGGCCGAGGACCGCCATGACCCGCATCCCGCTCCACAATGCCAACAATATGCCGCTCCAGGCGCCGCTGATCCCGGATCCCTTCGTACCCTATGAATGCGCGGGCAACCGCAGCCTCAACGCCATCTGCCAGGGCGATCCGGCAATCCTCGGCCAATATCTGGAGAACACGCCGTTCACGCTCGCCGGCGACCGGTTCCTGGTCTACGTCTCGGACTTCACCAACTGCCGCAAGGCGCCCTTCATGGATGCCGGCATCGTCATCCCCGTGCGTTTCGGGCACCGCGAAGGTGGCTACTTCCTCTTCGAATACGAGGACAACGACGCGGCCATCGCCGCCGGCCGGGACCTCTGGGGCTACCCAAAAAAATTCGGCACGATCGAACTGACCGAACGCGCGGGCGGCGCGACGGCAAGCGTCGTCCGCCATGGCGTACCGCTGATCACCATCGATTGCACCTTCGACGGCACGCAAGCCGAGCCGCTGAAGACCACGCCGCATCTCAACATCCACATCCAGCCGGCGCCCGACGGAAAGATCCTCAACAAGCGGGTGATCGCCCGCGACACCTCGCCGGATTTTCAGATAACCTCCTGTCGCTGGGGCTCGGCGGCGGTCTCGCTCGGCGCGCTCGCCACCGATCCACTCTCGCCGCTCGGGCCGGTGCAGGTTCTTGCCGCCAATTATGTGATCGGCGATTTCTTTGCCACTGAAGAGAACGGTTGGGGCAAGACGATCGCCGACCTAGTCACAAATGGCGCTCCGGCGGGAGAGGTTTGACATGAGCGAGGCTGCAATGAACGGCGAACTGCTGCTGGTCGGCTGTGGCAATATGGGGCGGGCAATGCTGCAAGGCTGGCTAGCGGCCGGCTTCGTCCGCCCCGATGACGTGCATGTGGTCGAGCCTGCAGAGTCGCTGCGGGCCGAGGCCGGCGCGCTCGGCGTCAGTACCTATGCATCGGCCGAGGCGCTGGACGCCGCTTTGAGGCCGGCGACCGTCGTCCTGGCGGTAAAGCCGCAGGTCATGGCGGCGGTGCTGCCGGCCTACCGGCCCCATGTGGCGGAAGGCGTCGTCGTCAGCATCGCCGCGGGCATTCCGGTCTCGGCACTTGAGGCCGGTCTCGGCAAAGTGGCTGCCGTGCGGGCGATGCCGAACACGCCGGCGGCGATCGGCAAGGGTTCCACGGTCATTTTCGCCAATGAACGCGTGAGCCCGCAGCAGGCCGAACAGGTGGTAAAGTTCCTTTCCGCCGGCGGCGCGGTGCATCGCGTCGAGCACGAGGCGCTGATCGATGCGGCCACCGCCCTATCCGGCTCGGGTCCCGCCTATGTGTTCCATTTCATCGAGGGTCTCGCCGAAGTGGGCACGCAGCTCGGCCTGCCGCCGCAAACGGCCCTGGCGCTTGCAAGGGAAACCGTCTTCGGCGCCGGCGCGCTGGCCATCGCGGCCGACATTCCCCCAGCGGAGCTGCGTCGCCAGGTCAGCAGTCCCGGCGGCACCACCGAGGCGGCGCTTCTCGTGCTCACCGAAAATGATGCTTTGAAAGTTCTACTGAGCCTCGCGGCAACCGCCGCTCATCACCGCGCTGTCGAGCTTGCGAAAATGGAAGCCTGACGTTGCGGCCGCCAAACGCCAACTTCAGCAGACTGCTTCCGCATCGAGGCGAAGCGTCTATTCTCACGCTGACAAGCACGCCAGCCCGGGCGCCAGAGTGTCGACAGGGCAGGCATTGAACTTGGCCGAGCTGGGCGAAGTCAGATGCGCGAGTCAACCACGGCGGGCGGTCTCGAATGGCTGCCGATATTGCTTTTCATGCTCTTGAACGGCCTCGAACGAACGTTTCCACTCGTTCGCTCGGAAGGGCTAGGGTCTATTCTGATGGAAGTCCTTGGTAGATACCGCCCCCAAGCAACAGTCCTTTCTGTCCGTCCCTCACCGCCTCCCGGACGACCTCAGCGTGAAGGCGGCCACGAGGTCCGCCAGCTTGCCGAAAGGTCCCCATTCCGCTCGGGCCGATACCGTCGGAAGGCAGATCGTCCTGAGCAACATGGATCATCGTGTTGTTGATACCGACATTGCCGGAGGTGGTTCGCGTGAGGAGACGCGCCAATCGGCATCCCTATGGCCGAAATAATTGAGCGCGAGCGACCGCGGCCGGCCCTTCTCACATCGATCATGAATATCGGGGAATCGGCGAGGCGCACCGGCCTCGCCAGCTCGCGCATCCGCTTCTACGAGCGGGCCGGCCTGCTGGCGACGGTCGACCCAGCCGAACGGTTGCCGCACCCATCTGCAAGAAGCAGTGCTCGTGCTCACGCTAGTCGTGACGGCCCAGAATGCCGGCCACAGCTTGGAGGAAATCCGCAAGCGGAGGTTCTACGGCGATGTAGCGCTCGTCCAGTTGCCATTGATACATTGCGTTTGTCGGATTTCGTGAGTGCAATCTCTACGGCTGTGGTTGCTCCCACATCATCCTATTGTCGCCGGCTTCTCCGGTATGGGAATTGGCCTCTCCCGCCATCGGCTAATCCAAACTTCGGTCTCAGAGCAATTCTGACCTCGACCTATTCGCCGCGAGAGAATAGATTTTTGTGAGCCCTTTCGTAGCGCATGGGCAAGCAGTGGATTCGCAGCGGATTGGTCATGGCGACTGAGTGACTCAAGCCTTTCGTCCAAACCGGCAAGTTGACCGCCTTGATGGGAATCGAACCGTCGGCCCAGCGCTTGAGCGCGCTGGATAACCGCTATTTATGGAAGCCAGGACGAAGTGGTGCGCCTGAGGAAATATCAAGTGTCAACCGAGCCGACTTGATCGCTTACGCGCAAGCGCCATCCAGTCGCGCAAGAGCCCTTGATCCTCTACGGAAAACCGCGCTCGATGTTTCAGGAATGCCAACGTATCACCAGGGTGGCAGCGCTCATAATCCTCTCGAATGAGCGCTTCGTACTCATCTTGGACTTTCGGATTAGCCGGCTCGATCACGGGCATGAGCCCGTTCTCCGATATGTAAAGTGGTTGCTCTCCATACGATGTCACATGAACTCTCCAGAACTTACGCATTCATTTGGATAGAGATGATGCGGGTCATGAGGTCTTTTTCGCACCGAATTGTCATCGTCGGCCTCCGACCTCGTCGATGTGGCGCAGCAGATCCGCTGGGTCATCATAGACTCGAATCGCACCCGCATCCCTCAGTTCTTCCCGCCCATAACCGCCACTTAAGAGACCAACGCCCAGCGCCTTGGCCCGAACCGCCGCAAGCATGTCCCAGATGCTGTCACCGACAACCACTGCATTGGCAATTTCGATGCCAAGCGCATCCGCTGCCGCGAGGAACAGGTCTGGATCGGGCTTAGCATACTTGACCATGTCGCGGGTGATAACGGGGAATGACGACGCGCCTATTCCGAGCGCGGCAATGCTCAGCGAAGCTGTCTCCATCCGACCGCTAGTCGCTATTGCAAAAGGGGTACCAACATCAGCCAACCAACGAAGAAGTTCGCTGGCGCCCGGTAGGGGACGAATTTTGTGACCCAGTCGACGATATGCTTCTGCATGGAGCATTCGCAGTCCCTCGTTCAGCGCATCCGTAATCTCTACGCCCGTTTCGCGAAGCAATTGGTTGGTGAACAATCCTCCGCTCATTCCGATTTTTCGATGAATTCGCCAGACCGAAAGGTCGATACCTTCCTCATCAAGCGCCTCTTTCTACGCGAGACGTGCTGGTAGACACTATCGACAAGTGTGCCGT
Source organism: Pararhizobium sp. YC-54 (assembly GCF_025847205.1). Lineage (GTDB taxonomy): Bacteria > Pseudomonadota > Alphaproteobacteria > Rhizobiales > Rhizobiaceae > Pararhizobium. The sequence goes on from NZ_JAOYTH010000014.1 coordinate 96,524, forward strand.
CTAGGTCAAAAAGAAAAGCGTGGTCTATCCGCATAGGAGTCCTCCCACCATTTTTCCGGCGTGCCTTAAAGCACTATTTAAGCAATGATCGTGCCAATTCGCAGAGTCCTTAAAATCAAGCAGCTGATGCATTGTCACTTGCATGCACGGACAGATTGTCTTGATTCTCAAGGCAAATTGTCCAACTCGAGTTGGGCCATGGAAGCAATGCGCTTGCACCCTATCTGGCCCTCCTCCGAATCCCTCGCTGCACGCCTTCACCCCGCCTGAACCAAAGCGTTAATCCAAGAACCTACTTCGAGCATCAAGTTTGCAGTGCCGATATTGATGAAGAAGAGCCGAGGCTGCGAAGGCAGCCTCGGCTCTTCTTTTGATCAGCGCGATTTCAACACATCGCCCAACGCATCCACCAGCATGTCGGCGTTTTCGCGGGAGAAGACCAGCGGTGGGCGGATTTTCAGGATGTTGGCGTTGGGTCCGGAGGCGCTGATGAGGATGCGGCGTTCGCGCAGGCCGTTGACGATGCGTGTCGTCAGCGCCGCGTCGGCGCGCTTGGCGGCCGGGTCGGCGACGATCTCGACGCCGATGAACAGGCCGGAGCCGCGCACGTCACCGATAGCCGGATGGGACAGGCTCCTGAGACCGTCCATCAGGTGGCGGCCGACCTCCAGTGCGTTCTGTTGCAGGCCCTCGATGCGGATCGTATCGAGCACGGCCTTGCCGGCGGCGGCGGCGATGGGATTGCCACCGAACGTGTTGAAGTAGCGCGCCCGCGGGCCGAAATCGGCAATCACTTCAGGCCGCAGCACGATGCCAGCCATCGGATAGCCGTTGCCCATCGGCTTGCCGATCGTCACCATGTCGGGCGCAACGCCATGGCGCTCGAAACCCCACATGGCCTCGCCGGTGCGGCCGAAACCCGGCTGCACTTCGTCGGCGACGAAGAGGCCGCCCGCCTCGTGGATCGCGTCGACGGCCGGCTTCAGGAAGCCCTTGGGTCCGGCGAAAATGCCGTCGCTTGAAAAGATCGTGTCGGTGATCAGCATGGCCGGCTTGATGCCGTGGCGCTTCAGGTCGGCGATGGCCGCGCGCACGTCGCGGCCGAATTTTTCCATCATCTCTTCCGGCGAATGGCGGTAGCTGTCCGGCGCAGCCACGGTGCGCACATGCGGACCCAGCGTCACGGATTCGCCAAGCGAGGGCGAGAACTCTGCAACCGCGCTCGTCAGGCCGTGATAGGCGAGATCCGTCGCGATGATGCCGGCGCCACCCGTCACGTAGCGGGCAATGCGCACGGCAAGGTCGTTCGCCTCGCTGCCGGTGCAGGTGAACATGGCCTGGCTGAGCGCGTCCGGGAAGGTCGCCGTCAACGTCTCAGCATAGTCGACGATGCCTTCATGCAGGTAGCGTGTATGCGTGTTCAGCACGGCGGTCTGCGTCGTGATCGCCTCCACCACGCGCGGGTGGCAGTGGCCGAGCGAGGCAACGTTGTTGTAGGCGTCGAGATAACGTTCGCCGGCCGTATCATAGAGAAAAACGCCTTCGCCGCGCACCAGATGCAGCGGCTTTTCGTAGAAGAGGCGGTAGGCGGGGCCGAGCACCTTTTCGCGTCGCGCAATCAGCGCCCGCTCCGCCTCGTTCAGCCGCTCGAAATCTTCGCGCGAGAATGCATTCACCATCGACATGATTCAGGCCTCGGAAAGTTGGGCACGAGCGTCTTCAGCCCGGCCGGTGTGAGATCGGAGATGTTTTGCAGCCCCTGCCAGGCGGTGACGTGGTTGCGCATGATGTAGTCGCGGTTTTCCGGAAACCGCGCGGACCGCCACTCGGCGATGATAATCGACATCGCCAGCCGTGAGCGCGCGAGGAGCGGCAGAAGCTCGATTTCGCCAGGCTCCAGCGTGCGCGCGGACAGGAAACCCTCAAGGAAGGCGCGGGTGCGCGCCGCCCAGTTGTCCGTCGCCAGATGGTAGGAGACAGCGACCGCCAGGTCATTGATCAGCGGCGCATGCACCATGTCGCCGAAGTCGATGATGCCGACGACATCGGTCGGCGCCGCCGGGTCGAGCAGAATGTTGTGCGGGTTAAAATCGTTGTGGATGATCTGCCAGCGCCGGAGCCCGGTGATGGCGGGCAGCGAGCGCTCGAACTCACCGAGAACGGCCTCGACCTGTGCCCGGCGTTCCGGCGCGACATGGTCGACGACGGCGGCAAGGTCGAGCGTATGGGAGATGTCCCACATCAGCTTTCCGGCCGGCGGACGCCCGTTATAGTCCTCGAGGCCAAGTCCGAGTTCCGCGAGCGAGCGGCCGACATTGTGGCTCTGCGCTTCGGATGCAGGCGTGCGGTATTGCAGTTCGCCGCGCAGGAAGGTGAGGAGGCGCATGATGCGTGGGCCATCTGCGGTGGAAAGCGTATGGCTTGGTTCGCCACCTTTCGTCGGCACGAGCCGCGGGACGGGCACGGCGGGCGCGGCGGCCGCCAGATGCAGCAGTGCGCCGTCCTGGAATTCGAGAGCGGCCGGGTCTTCGGCGGGGTTGGCGATCTTGAGAACGAAGTCCGTCCCGTCCGCGCGGGTAAAGAGGAAAGTCTCGTCCCGCTCGCTGGAAAGCCGCTTCACGGCGCCGTCGAGGCCATAGACGTCCGCGACCGCAGCCTCGGCATCGGCAATTGTCGTCGTACTCCATGTCGCCGACATGGAGTCCGTCTTCTTGGTGGCGGGCGATCGCTCCGTCATGCTTGCTCCGTTGCGCGCGGCTTCCCGCATTCTCCTCGATCGCCGCCCTGTTTCGCCGGGTTTCCATCGCCGTTGAAAGCATGTTTGGCAGCCTTGTACCGGTGCCTCGGTTGGCGGAAAGTATCGGCCGCCGCAGACTGTACTTGAAACACCTCAAAAAAGATGCATCAAGTATCTTATTAATCGATTTCCCGGATCAAATCCATGCCTGAATTCACGACACTGGAATATGAGAACCTGAACAGTGCAGTTTACGGCGCTCTGTGCGATGCTCTGATCCAAGGACGGTTCCAGCCGGGTGACCGCTTGAAGATTCGCGATCTCGCCGAGCAGTTCGGCACGAGCGTCACGCCGATCCGCGATGCCATTCTCCGGCTTGCCAATGACGAGGCGATCATCTTCCGCTCGCCGCGCGACATTCGCATTCCGGGTCTCAACGAAAGCCGCTACCGGGAAATCCGGTCGATCCGCGTTCGCCTGGAGGGGCTTGCCGCAGAAACGGCTGCTCAGGTGGCCACGAGTGCGGATATCGAGGCTTTGGAGCGCATTTTGCGCGAAAACGAGCAGGCAATCGAGGCGGGCGACCGTCTGAAAGGCACGCAGCTCAACCAGGCTTTCCACTTCATGCTGCCGCAGATCGCCGGGCTTCCGGTGCTGAACGGCATCCTGCGACGGCTCTGGCTGCAGATGGGGCCGCACATTTCCGACGCCTATATCCAGGGCGGTCGGGCGATGATCGACCATCATTATCCGGTCGTGGAAGCCTTGAAACGGCATGATTCCGCGGCCGCCTCCATGGCGATTGTCGATGACATCCTGCTCGGCGGCAAGCCCATTCTGGAGCGCATCGAGCGGGGCGAGGAGCGGCAGGTGCGGCGGGCCTAGACCTTTCGCGAGAGGAGGCTTGCATTTCGCGGGCCGCCGATTACGATGTATCAAGCATCAACGGAGAATGCTCGCATGACCGAAGAACGCCGCTACATGTTGCTGACCGGCGCGAGCCGCGGCATCGGCCATGCGACGGTCAAGCTGTTCCAGTCGAAGGGCTGGCGCATCCTCACCGTTTCGCGCCAGGAATTTTCCGAGGAGTGCGCCTGGCCGTCGGCCCGCGAAAGCCATATCCAGGCCGACCTTGCGGACCTCTCGCAGATCGACCGTCTTGCCGCGACCGTGCGCGAGCGCCTACCGAACGGCCGGCTGCATGCGCTGGTCAACAATGCCGGCATTTCGCCGAAGGGGCCGGAAAAGAGCCGCCTCGGCGTGATGGGCACGGACGCGGATGTCTGGACGCAGGTGCTCAATGTCAATGTCGTCTCAACGGCGCTGATTGCCCGCGCGCTCATGCCCGAGCTCGAAGCGGCGAAGGGTTCGATCGTCAATGTCACTTCGATTGCCGGAACGCGTGTGCACCCCTTTGCCGGTGTCGCCTATGCGGCGTCCAAGGCGGCCCTCGGCTCGTTGACACGGGAAATGGCACATGAATTCGGCCGTCGCGGCGTGAGGGCGAATGCGATTGCGCCCGGCGAGATTGAAACGTCGATCCTGTCGCCCGGAACGGATGAACTGGTGGCCGCGGAAGTTCCGATGGGAAGGCTCGGAGACCCGCGCGAAGTCGCGGAAACCATCTATTTCCTGTGCACCGAGCCGTCGTCCTACATCAACGGCGCTGAAATCCACATCAACGGAGGGCAGCACGTCTGACAACCGTCAAAAGGGGAAAAATCTCCGTTGACCGGCAATGACTAGAATGCATCAATCGGCCGACACGCCCCGGGGAAAGGGCGCGACGACCGGAGAGGCTGCAACCGATTCCGACCGCTGAATGGCGGGGCTGGGCCAGCAGTCCGCATGAGATCGTCATCGGAGCCGGCGCCAAACCGGCTCCTTCACAAACGAAGAAAAGGGGAGTGCAATGAAGACAATCATGAAATCCGGAATCCTGGCGGCTGTTGCCGTCGCCCTGTCCGCAAGCCTTGTCTCGCCGGTTTTCGCGCGGGACCTGACCGTCGTCTCCTGGGGCGGCAACTATCAGGACGCGCAGCGCAACATCTATTTCAAGCCGTTCTCTGAGAAGATCGGCAAGCCGGTGCTCGATGAGGCTTGGGACGGCGGCATCGGTGTCATCCAGTCGAAGGTCAAGGCCGGCGCACCGAACTGGGATGCGGTACAGGTCGAAGCCGAAGAACTGGCGCTCGGCTGTGCCGACGGTCTCTATGAAAAGATCGACTGGGACAAGATGGGCGGCAAGGACAAGTTCCTCGATTCCGCCGTCAATGACTGCGGCGTCGGCGCCATCGTCTGGTCGACGGCAATCGCCTATGACGGCGACAAGCTGAAGGAAGGCCCGACCTCCTGGGCGGACTTTTGGAACGTCGAAAAGTTCCCGGGCAAGCGCTCGCTGCGCAAGGGTCCGAAATACACGCTCGAATTCGCACTGCTGGCCGATGGCGTTTTGAAGGACGAGCTCTATGACGTGCTGGCGACTGAAGAGGGCGTCGCGCGCGCCTTCAAGAAGCTCGACGAGCTGAAGCCGAACATCGTCTGGTGGGAATCGGGCGCCCAGCCCCTGCAGTTCCTCGCCTCCGGCGAAGTGGCAATGGCGTCCGCCTATAACGGCCGCATCACCGGCATCAACCGCTCGGAAGGCAAGAACTTCAAGGTCGTCTTCCCGGGCAGCATCTACGCCGTCGACAGCTGGGTCGTGCTGAAGGACGCCGAGAACAAGGATGCCGCGCAGGACTTCATAGCCTTCGCAAGTCTGCCCGAAAACCAGGCGAAGCTTCCCGAATTCGTGGCCTACGGGCTGCCGAACAAGGAAGCCGCCGCAAAGGTTCCGGCGGAATTTTCCAAGGATCTGCCGACAGATGCGGCGAACATGACGGACTCGATTTCGCTGAACGTCGATTTCTGGATCGACAATGCGGAAACGCTGACGCAGCGCTTCAATGCCTGGCTAGCCCAGTAAGAACATCCTCGGTGAAGGGCGCCCTAACAGGCGCCCTTCCTGTCTGGCCGGGTGCGTTCTCGCGGGTTTTCCGGATAGCGCGCCCTCCGCCTCAAGCGATGGAGTCTTCCGTGGCCGAATTCATTCGATTTGACCGTATCACCAAATTCTACGGCCCGCTCTGCGTGGTCGAAAACCTCGACCTCGGCATCGCGAAGGGCGAATTCGTCAGTCTGCTCGGACCCTCGGGCTCCGGCAAGACGACACTTCTAATGATGCTCGCCGGCTTCGAGCAGCCGACCTCCGGCAACATCTTGCTCGACGGAACCGCCATCAACGCCGTGCCGACCCACAAGCGGGACATGGGCGTCGTCTTCCAGAGCTACGCCCTGTTTCCGCATATGTCGGTCGGCGAGAACGTCGCCTTTCCGCTCCAGATGCGTGGGCTGGGCAAGGCGGAGATAGCCGAGCGCGTAGCGCGGGCGCTCGACATGGTGCAGCTGTCGGCACTCGCAGAGCGTCGGCCGTCGCAGCTTTCCGGTGGCCAGCAACAGCGTGTGGCGCTGTCTCGCGCCCTGGTCTTCGAGCCGCGCGTCGTCCTGATGGACGAGCCGCTCGGCGCGCTCGACAAGCAGTTGCGCGAGCAGATGCAGCTTGATATCCGCGATCTGCACCGGCGGCTCGGCCTCACCATTGTCTTCGTCACGCACGACCAGTCGGAGGCGCTCACCATGTCGGACCGCGTCGCGGTCTTCAACAAGGGCAAGATCGAACAGATCGGCACGCCGCGGCAGGTCTATGACGAACCGGCGACGCGCTTCGTTGCGGAGTTCATCGGCGAGACCAATCTGGTCGAGGGCGTCGTCGAGGCGGTAGAGGGCGCGGAAGCCAATGTGCGGCTGACCTCCGGTGCTCAAATCGTTTCGGCCGTGTCCGGCACGGTGGCGCCCGGCCAGACGGTCTATCTTTCCATCCGCCCCGAGCGGGTCGACCTCACCGAGATCCGCGGCGATGCCCGCAATTGTCTGGAAACGGAGGTGACGGACTCTGTCTACCAGGGCGATCACCTGCGTGTGCAATTGCAGAACGCCGCCCATCCGCTGATCGCCAAGCTCGGCCGCCGGTCGCGCGAGTTTCCGCCGGGCACCAAGGTCTATGCGGCCTTTTCGGCGGGCGATTGCCGGGTCATTGTGCCATGAGTGCAGGTCTCTCCCGAACCGGCCGGTCGCTTATTCTGCTAGCGCCGTTGCTCGTCTTCCTCATCGGCTTCTTCGTCTGGCCGCTGTTCAGCATGATGTCGCAGTCGGTGTCGGATACGGCCGTGCTGCGCCTGCTACCGCGCAGCGCTGAGGTGCTGCCGGGCTGGGACCGCAAGTCGCGCCCGACCATGCCCATGCAGACCGCGCTGATGGAAGACCTGAAGGCTGTCGATGACGATCAGGCGCTCGGCGACATGGTGCGCCGCCTCAACAGCGCCCGCTCCGGCTTTCGCACCCTCATGTCGAAAACGACGAGCGCGCTCGGTGACCCTGCGAACCCGCCCGCCGACCTCGTTTCCATCGACAAGCGTTGGGAGAAACCGGAATTCTGGCTGGCGATCGCCGATGCGCTTTCGCCGCTGACCGACCGCAACCTGCTCGCCGCCGTCGATCTCGGCCGCAATGCTGCCGGCGATATCGAGCATCTGCCCGCCGATCAGTCCGTCAACCGTGTCATCCTGGTTCGCACCTTCTGGATCGCCGCGCTCGTCACCTTCGCTTGTGCCTGCATCGGCTTTCCCTATGCCATGATCGCCGCTTCGCTCCATGGCTGGAAGCGCGACCTGATGCTGGCCGCCGTGCTGCTGCCGCTCTGGACCTCGCTGCTGGTGCGTACCGCGGCCTGGTTCATCCTGTTGCAGGAAAGGGGGCTGATCAACGACCTCCTACAAACGCTCGGCCTGATCGATGGGCCGCTGCCGCTGATCTTCAACCGCACCGGCGTCATCATCGCCATGACCCATGTGCTGCTGCCCTTCATGGTGCTGCCGATCTATTCGGTGCTCATCACCATCCCGAAGAACCTGATGCCAGCGGCGGCATCCCTCGGTGCCCACCCGCTACGCGCCTTTATGCGCGTGCTGCTGCCGCTCAGTTTCCGCGGTGTCGCTTCCGGTAGCCTGCTCGTCTTCATTTCGGCCATCGGCTATTACATCACGCCGGCATTGATCGGCGGGCCGGGCGACCAGATGATCTCCTCGATCATCGCCTTCTATGCCACGGGTTCGGCGAACTGGGGCATGGCTGGCGCGCTCGGCGTCGTGCTGCTCGTCGCGACATTGCTTCTCTACAGCGTCTATGCGCGACTCTCTGCCGAAGAACCGGGGAGGCGCTAGGCCATGCCGATGAAGCTCACCAAGTTCACCTTTGCGTCTCTCACGATCCTCTTTCTGGTAGCACCGCTCATAGCCATCCTGCCGCTCGCCTTCACCTCGAGCGTCATCCTCACCTATCCGATCCCCTCCTGGTCGCTGCGCTGGTTCGAAGAACTATTCTTCGCAGATGCCTGGCGTCGCGCGATCGTCAACAGCCTGATCATCGGTACGGGTACGACACTGCTCGCGACCGTGCTGGGCACTGCCGCGTCGCTGGGGCTTCGCAACCGCCTCATCTTCTTCCGCGGCACGATACGCACGCTCTTCCTGCTGCCGATGGTGGTTCCGGCTGTCGTGCTCGGCGTCGGCATGCAAGTGCTGCTGGCAGGCTTCGGCCTCACCAACAGCTATGCCGGCGTGATCATCGCCCACACGGTCGTTGCTGTGCCCTTCGTCGTCGTCAGCGTCACCGGTGCGCTTGCCGGCATCGACGAGCGCGTGGAACTCGCAGCCCAGAGCCTCGGCGCCTCGCCGACGGCCGTCTTCCGGCGTGTGACCCTGCCGCTCGCCATGCCTGGCGTGGCGTCCGGTGCGGTCCTGGCCTTCGCCACCTCGCTCGACGAGGTCGTGCTGACGCTCTTCGTCGCCGGACCCAACCAGCGCACACTCGCGCGGCAGATGTTTTCCAGCATCCGCGAGAATATCAGCCCGGCGATCGCTGCCGCCGCCTTCCTCTTCATCGCCGCAACGATCATCATCGGACTTGTTGTCGTCTTGTCCCGGTCCATGCTTGCGAAACGGCGCTAGGACGCGCTTCAGGCGTCCGCAAGCACCTGATGGGCCTCGCGGCACCGCCATATGTGCGACGTTGAAGACCAGCACGGTTCAGCAGACGGCCTATGGTGACGACCCGCATTCACAGGAAACGAGAACCCTCATCCGTCAGCATATGGGCGATATCAATCCAGGCTATTTCCAGCGCCTTGCGATCTCATGAAGCCGTGATCGCTCCTGCAAGGGGCCCTATCGTCGTTCCTGAAACCGGCACGATCAAGGCGTCAGGCCCCAAAATCATCACCGTGCATCCAGTTGGTGATGGGCAGGGCTCTGTATTTCTTCAAAAATTCCCATTGAAGGTCGGTTTCTATTTTTTGGTCGTTGCCTAGGCCCGGCCGGGATTGTGCGGGCCGTTGATGACGACCTGGCGTTTCGCTGGGCCGCTGAGGCCGACGGCGAGTTCGGCTGCCTTGCCGACACCCGCTGCATGGCCGGTGAGCCGCATCAGCGCCTCGGTGGTGTCCTCGTCAGTCAGGAGGCTCTGCGGCCTGAGCGGGCGGCGGCCGCGGCGGAATTCGGCCGGGCTGCAGCCAAAGCGCGCTCGGAACTTGTTGTAGAACACAGCCGGATTGCCAAAGCCGTTGCGCTCCATGATCGTGCTGATGGTATCGTCGGTGGCGCGCAGTTCGCCGGCGCAATTGTCGAGCCGGAGGTTCTGCGAATAGTCGCGGTAGCCGATGCCGAGATGCCGCTTGAACAGGCGTGACAGGTGGCTGAGGGTCAGCCCCTCTGCCTCGGCGATCTCGCTCAGGTGCTGGGCGTCGTCCTGGCCGCCCAGCGTATCCATGATCCTGAGAATGCGGTTGCGGCTGTCCGGCCGCAACAGCCCGTTGCCGGCCTCGGCCGTTTGGTAGGGAATCCAGCGATAGAGGTAGCAGGCTATGAGGTTGGCGATCGTCTGGCGGGCGAGCATCTCCTCCGGCCTGTTGACCTGGTCGAGAATGAGGCGCGCCATCAGCGCCTTGATCGGCGCGACCTTGGTGAGGAAGGAACGGCTGTGCAGGAAGGTGCGGCAGAGATATTCCCGCGAAGCGAAACCGGTGAGTCCCATGCGCTCGAAATGGGTGACGTCGAGATGCACGCCGCAGACCAGCGCATCGCGGGACGTCGAGGTCGAGTTGTGCGGAACGTCGGCATTGATGACGATCAGGTCGTCCTCGCCCATCTCGCAGGCCTGGCCGTCGACCACCAGGCGGAAGCGGCCGCGCAGCACGAAAAGTATCTCCATCTCCCGGTGCCAGTGATAGGGCACGTCGGCATAACCATGCACGAAGGCGCGGCAGTGGAACTCTTCTGATGGCCCGTGGCTCTCGAAGCCGCAATCCCCACTTTCCTGCCAGGGCTTTGCTTTCAGATAAGCGACGTTCATGAACTTCCTCCTTCAATTCAACTTCAGTAAATATCAAAAACTGTCCTAACTCCAGCGCAAGTTTCGCGGCTAGAAGCCGGGTCTTGCCTGTGTCATCACTTGTCCGTTCTTTGAAGCGGCGCGAGGGCCGCACAGGCGAGGAGGCCTGCGAAGGCAGGCCGGCATATGCCCGCAACAATGGGATGGATAGCGATGACATGGACTATTTCCGATAAGGACCTTGCCGGACTCGTGGATCAGATGACCCTTGAGGAGAAGGTCGCGCTGGTCAGCGGCTCCGGGCTGTGGCGCACGGCCGCCAACTACCGCCTGAACATTCCGGAAGTCCTGATGACGGACGGCACCTACGGCGTGCGCTACTCGATCGAGCAGATCGACGGCCCGCAGGACAGCGAGAGCCAGCTCTCCTCCTTCCTCAGCGTCGTCAACGCCGACCTGTCGCGCGGCGTGGAAGGCGCCTTCGGCTCCACGCGCCCGGCGACCTGCTTCCCGAACGGCTCGTCCTTCGGCTGCTCCTGGGACGTCGACCTCGCCCACGAACTCGGCGAGGCGCTGGCCGCCGAATGCCAGGCCTTCGGCGTCAACATCCTGCTCGGGCCCGGCATCAACATCCGCCGCACGCCGCTCGCTGGCCGCGCCTACGAATATTACTCCGAGGACCCGGTCGTGACGGGCGAGATCGCGGCCGCCGTCATCAACGGCATGCAGGAGAACGGCGTCGGGGCGTCACTGAAACATTTCGCCTGCAACAATTCCGAAGTGCAGCGCACGACGATGAGTTCGGACGTGGAGGAACGCGCGCTGCGCGAGGTCTACCTCGCCGGCTTCGAGCGGACAATCCGCAAGAGCAATCCCTGGACGGTGATGAGTTCCTACAATCGCCTCAACGGCGTCCAGGCCGCCGAGAGCCACTGGCTCCTGACCGAAGTGCTGCGCGACGAATGGGGTTATGACGGCCTCGTCATGTCCGACTGGCACGGCATCAAGGACCGCCCGGCTTCGCTGAATGCGGGCAACGACCTCGACATGCCGGAAAGCGGCGCGCGCAAGCAGGAACTGCTGGACGCGGTGGCGGACGGGCGGGTGGCGATGGAGACCCTCAACCGCTCGTGTCTGCGTGTCCTCGAACTGGTGCGCACCGCACGCAACGGCATTCGCCCGGATGCGACGGCGGACTACAGGAAGCATCACGCGCTGGCACAGCGCATGGCCGCCGAATCCGTCGTGCTCCTGAAGAACGAGGACAAGCTGCTGCCGCTCGACGGCGCGAAGCTCGCCCGCGTCGCCGTCGTCGGCGCGGCCGCCAGGGAACCGGTTATCCAGGGGTCGGGCTGCGCCACCACGCGGCCGACCGACGTCGATATCCCGTTTGACGAAATCCAGCGCCTGGCACCGTCGGCGGCCGTCAGCTTCCATGCCGTCGCCGATTTCGATGCCGGCAGCGCTTCGGAGGCGGCCGCCCTTGCCGCGGTCGACGCCGCCGATATCGTCTTGTTCTTCGGCAATACCGAGGTGGGCTATGACGGCGAGGGTTCGGACCGCACCCATCTCAACCTGCATGACGGCCAGGACGACCTGATCGACCGGCTTTCGCGCCGCAACGGCAAATTCGCCGTCATCCTGGCGACGCCCGATGCGGTCGTCATGCCGTGGATCGCCATGACGCCTGCCGTGCTCTCCGCCTTCTTCGGCGGACAGGGCGCCGGCCGCGCGGTCGCCGGCATCCTGTTCGGCGTGCACAATCCCAGCGGCAAGCTCACCGTCACCTTCCCGGCGCAGCTCGAGGATACGCCCGGCTTCCTCTCCTATCCCGGCGAGAACAACCGGCACGTCTATAGCGAGGGAATCCATGTCGGCTACCGCGGCTACGACAAGCGCAAGCTCGCGCCGCTCTTCCCCTTCGGTTTTGGCCTGAGCTACACGACGTTCGCCTACTCCAACATCACCGTCGACCGCGACCGCATCGATGCGGGAAGCAGCTTCGAGGTCTCGGTGGATGTCACCAACTGCGGCCCGGTCGCCGGAAAGGAGATCGTCCAGGTTTATGCCCGCCCGCACAATCCGCGCCTCATCCGCCCGGTTCGCGAGCTGAAGGGCTTTGCGAAGGTGGAGTTGCAGCCCGGTGAGACGAAGCGCGTGGCCGTGACCATCGAAGCGCGGGACCTGCGCTACTACGATCCCGATTACCGCCGCTGGTTGCTCGATGCCGGCAAGCTTTCCATCGAGGTCGCCGCCTCGTCACGCGATATCCGCGGTGAGAAGACCATCGAGGTCGAGGTCACCGCCCTGCCGCTGACCATCCTCAATGTCGAAAGCCAACCGTCTATGGTGTTGGAGCAGGAATTCGCCCGCAAGCGGTTCGGCGCCTTCCTCCAACAACAGCTTAGCCTCGACGACGAGGAAACGGAGAAGATGCTGGAATATTGCGGCGGCTCTTTCCTCGGCATCTACAACACGGTTGCCTGGGTCGCCGGCGACAAGATCTCCAAGAGCGACATGGCCGCCATGCTGGACGGCATCAACCGTGATCTCGGCGTCCATGACGGCGCGGCCTGCAAGACCGCCTGACCTATCCGGGGCGCCATGGGAGGCGCCCGGTTCTCCGGTCCCGAACGGATCGACAGCACGACTTCAAAAAAGGGGAATGAAATGAACGTCACACGTCTCTCTTCCACTCTGGCCCTCTTCGGCCTGCTCGCAGCCTCCGGCACAGCCCTGGCACAGACCGTCGATGTGCAGCAATACTGGACAAGCTCCAGCGAATCCAAGGCGATGAACGCCATCGCCGACGCCTACAAGGCGCGTGGCGGCAAGTGGATCGACAGCCCGTCGGCCGACTTCGATTCCGCCATCGCGGCGACCACCAGCCGCATCGCTGGCGGCGAGCCGCCTTCGGCCGTCCTCATGACGCCGAGCGGCGCAATGCGCGATCTTGCCGCGGCGGGCCAGCTTCGCGATTTCAATGACCTGGCGCAAGCCGGCGGCTGGCAGAAGGTCATGGCTCCCCTGATCTGGGACAAGCTGAACGTCGACGGCAAGATGGTCGGCCTGCCGGTCGGTATCCACGCTGACAACTGGATCTGGTACTCCAAGCCCCTGTTCGAAAAGGTGGGCATCGCGGAGCCGAAGACGCTGGACGAGATGTTCGCCGCTGCCGACAAGCTCAAGGAAGCCGGCCACATCCCCTTCGCCGTCGGCGGCGAACCGTGGCAGGAAGTCTCCATCCTCACCGGCTTCATCCTCGCGCTGGGCGGTCCGGACTATTGGGACCAGCTGTTCATCAAGCGCGATCCGGAAGCGGTGAAATCGCCGATCCTGCCCAAGGCGTTCGAGCTGTTCCGCAAGGTTTCCACCTATGCCGACCCGGCAAGCCCCGGCCGCTCGTGGAACGACACGACCAACCTCGTCGTCACCGGCAAGGCCGGCATGCAGTTCATGGGCGACTGGGCGCGCGGCGAATTCCTCGCGGCAGGCCAGACGGCGGGCAAGGAGTTCGGCTGCTTCCTGACACCGAGCGACAAGCCCGCCTATGCGGTGATCGTCGATATCTTCGCCTTCCCGGTCAATACGGACGAGGACCGAATCAAGGGCCAGACCCTGCTTGCCGAAACGGTCATGGACCCGGCGGTGGAGGCCAGTATCGCGGCGGTCAAGGGCTCCGTGCCGTCGCGCCTCGATGTCGATACCAGCACGCTGGACATTTGCGCCGCCAAGGGCGTTGAAATGCTCGGCAAATTGGACGCGGCGGTTTCCGGCACCTATGACGCGCTGCCGGGCGACATGAACGGCCAGATGACCGACCTCGCCACGCAGTTCTGGACCGATCCGTCGATGACGGCGGAGGCGGCGATCGAGACGCTGGCCGGTATCCTGCAAAGCCAGTGACCCCTGGCCTCGCGTCCGGAACGGGAGTCCGGGCGCGAGCCTTTCGTTCTTTGAGGAGAGGAGGCGGATACGGGTTCACCTATCCGCGCGAGGACTTGAGATGAAAACCTGGTTCAACCGGCAGGCCTTCAGGCCGGACATCACCGTGGCGGCATTCTTCGCCGTCGTCGCGCTCTTTTTCTACGGTTCGATCGTCTGGACCTTCGTGATGTCGCTGACGCGCTCGACACTGGTGCCCACCTACCAGATCGTCGGGTTCGACCAGTATGTAAAACTGTTCGCCAACCAGCGCTGGCTGGTGTCGTGCCTCAACATGGTGATCTTCGGCGTGCTCTATATCGTCGGAACGCTCGTCTTCGGCATGCTGCTGGCGGTTCTCGCCGACCGGCGTATCAGCGCGGAATCGCTGTTCCGCACCGTCTTCCTCTATCCGCTGGCAGTGTCGCTTGTCGTCACGGGCCTCTCCTGGCGCTGGCTGCTCGATCCGGCGAACGGCCTGCAAGCACTGATGCGCAGCATCGGATGGGAGGCCTTCACCTTCGACTGGCTGACGCGCCCCGACCGCGCGCTCTATACGCTGGTCATCGCCAGCATCTGGCATTCGGCGGGCCTGGTCATGGTCATCGTGCTGGCGGGCCTGCGCGGCATCGACAACGACCTGTGGAAGGCGATCCGCATGGAGGGTATTCCGCTTTGGCGGGCCTATCTCCAGGTGATCTTTCCCGGCATGCGGCCGGTCATCGCTTCCTGCGTCGTGCTGCTGATGTCCGAAGTCATCCGCGGCTACGACCTCATCATTGCCATGACCAAGGGCGGGCCTGGAATTTCCACGGAAATGCCGGCGAAATTCGCCGTCGACTTTTATTTCGCCCGCGTCAATCTCGGTCTCGCCTCGGCGGCTTCGATCATGATGCTGGTGTTGTCGCTGCTGTTGCTCGCGCCCTATTTCTATAGCGAATTCCGGAGACGCACATGACCGCAACTCCTATGGCTGGCCTCACCCGCCCGAGACCCTTCGCACCGCACGCGGCCCGCATCGGCCTTTACGTCTTCCTCGTCGTTTCGGCGGCCTTCTTCCTCATGCCGCTGCTGCTGGTGCTGATGAACTCGCTGAAGCCGATCGAGGAAATCCGCCAGGGCAACCTCTTGTCATTTCCGGTCGCCCCGAGCTTCGACGCCTGGGTCGCGGCATGGCAAACCGCCTGCACCGGGCTCGATTGCCACGGCGTTCGTCCCGGTGTCTGGAATTCGATCAAGATCACCGTACCGGCCGTCGTCATCTCGACGCTGGCCGGTGCCCTCAACGGCTATGCGCTGGCGCAGTGGAAATCGCGCCACGCCAACCTCATCATGCTGCTGGTGACGGTCGGCCTGTTCATTCCCTATCAGGCGATGCTCTATCCGACCGTCAAGATCCTCAGCAATGTCGGCCTGTTTCGCACCTATGCTGGCATCGTCTTCGTGCACGTCATCTACGGCCTGCCCTACACGACGCTGCTCTTCCGCAACTTCTATGTCGGCGTGCCGGACGAGATCAGCCAGGCGGCGCGCATGGAGGGGGCGAGCTTCCTGCGCACCTTCTGGTCGATCATCCTGCCGATCTCGACCAACATCCTCGTGGTGGTGGCGATCCTGCAATTCACCGGCATCTGGAACGATTATCTGCTGGGTCTCATCTTCGCCGGCAACGACAACCTGCCGATGACGGTACAACTCACCAACATCGTCAACAATGCGCGTGGCGCGGCCAGCCCCAATGTCAACATGGCCGCCGCGCTCATCACCGCCATCCCGACGCTCGTTGTCTATTTCCTCTCCGGCCGTTATTTCGTCCGCGGCATCGCCGCCGGCGCCGTCAAAGGTTGATCCATGTCCAGCATTTCCCTCCGCCAGATCAAGAAGTCCTATGCCGGCCTCGACATCCTCAAGTCCATCGACATGGAAATCGAGGAGGGCGAGTTCGTCGTCATCCTTGGCCCGTCCGGCTGCGGCAAGTCCACGCTGCTCAACGTGATCGCCGGCCTCGACGATTGCGATGCCGGCCAGATCATCATCGACGGCAAGGACGTCATCGGCCTCGAACCCAGCCAGCGAGGTCTGGCGATGGTGTTCCAGTCCTACGCGCTGTTTCCCGCCATGACCGTGCGCCGTAACCTCTCTTTCGGCATGGAGATTGCCGGAACACCCAAGGCGAAGATCGCCGAGAAGGTCGCCTGGGTGGCGAAGCTGTTGCAGATCGAGGCGCTGCTTGAGCGCAAGCCCGGCCAGCTCTCCGGCGGCCAGCGCCAGCGCGTGGCAATCGGCCGGGCGCTGGTGCGTTCCTCCTCGATCTGCCTGTTCGACGAGCCGCTGTCGAATCTCGACGCCAAGCTGCGCGCCGAAACCCGCGTCGAGCTGAAGCAACTGCACGAGACGCTGAAGTCGACGATGATCTACGTTACCCACGATCAGATCGAAGCCATGACTATGGCTGACCGTGTCGCCGTCATGCACAAGGGCCGGGTTGAGCAATTCGCCCACCCGCAATCGATCTACGAGAAACCGGCAAGCCTGTTCGTCGCCGGCTTCGTCGGCTCGCCGGCCATGAATTTCCTCGAAGGGCGGCTCGATGGGACAGGCCGCTTTCTGAGCAGCGACGTCGCGATCGACGTGTCGGAATATCCGTTCGAACAGCCGGCCACCGCCGGCGACGCCGTCTTCGGCGTCCGCTGCGAGGATATCGCGGTCGTCGAGCGCGGCGCGGCGGGGAGCCTCCCGGCCACCCTCGCCTTCATCGAACTTCTCGGCGCCGACGCCCTCGGCTGGTTCGACTGCCTCGGCAAGCGCTTCAGCGTGCGCCTCGGCATCGCGGCGGCGCGCGCCATGGGCAAGGATGTCGGGCTGCACCCGGCGATCGCCAAGGCGTCGCTGTTTTCCCTCGTGAGCGAGAGGCGACTCTAAGAATCTGACAGCTTGGCCGAGGCAACAGCAGCGGCCTGCTGCACTTTCGTCGGCCGAGCGCTACGTTGTACCTGTCTTCCACTTTCGATGACATCGCGGATATGCCCAAAATGCTCCGCCCGATGTCGATCGACATCGCACCCAAGGAATTTCTGGTGCTGCCCGGCCCCTCGGGCTGCGGCAAGTCCACGCTCCTCAACACGATCGCCGGCCTTCAGGACATTACCGCCGGCGAGATCTGGATTTCCGGTAGGAACGTCACATGGGAAGAGCCTAAGGACCGTGGCATCGGCATGATCTTCCAATCCTACGCGCTTTATCCCCGCATGTCGGTGCGCAAGAACCTGTCCTTCGGGCTGCGCGTCGCAGGGCTGCCAAAGGCGGAGATCGGGGCGAGGGTCTCGCAGCCCGACTGTCCTATCGTAGCTCTTTGCACCACAGTAAGCGATGTTCGCCATCGCGACGCATCTCAGGGAAGCCGGCACGAGTGCGATGCCACTACCACTGGCAACAAGGCTGAGCGCCGTGAGAAAGTCGCGCACGACAAGGGTCTTCTGCGGCTGCAATGTCATTTTGGCAATGAAGTCCGCGACATATTCCATGAATCCACTTCGTTCGTCGAAGGCGGGAACGATGAACGTTTCGGTGTTCGGGACTGGGAACTCCACGTGTCGCGCAACACTGTTCGCAAGATTCTGCGTTCCGACGAGACCGATTTTGCCTATGAACGCGAGCGACAACCGCTGCCAAGGATCGGAGCCTGGAAGGCCGAGATCGAGCGGTTCTGGTTGCCAATGAAGGGAAGCCATCGCGTGGACTTGCCGTGCGTATTTCTTCGGTTGCCGACAAGCGCAGCGCCCTGATCGGCCTGGCTGAATACGGCGAAAAGGTTCTTGACGCCCTGGCCAGGAGACATTTGGACGCAATGCTTCAGAATAAACCCCTGCTATTTGAATCACTCTCGCGACTTCGGGAGTTGGCTCAGATAAGCTAGTTAGCCCTTGCTGCGATCAGTTTGGGGGAGCAGCAGTTTGTCGCGCCAACGAGGAAGTTCGGGTGCATTCGCCCTTCTATGCCTGAGAGGCAGCGGCAATTGGTGATACTATCGCACGAGGCCGGGGGACCATGCAGTTCCCGAACTCCCCTCCTCTCGACTTGCGAACCTCAAGGGGATATCAGCGCAAATTTGTCATCACAGCTAGACCATGCTTAGCAAACATTCCCGGTAGTAGCTTGATGCATCTTTTGGCTGATAACTGGTCCGGGTTGATGTCGCCCAGCGACCATCGCGTTACATGAGCCGCGCGCCTTGATTGTCGAAGAAATGCAGACTTGGTGCCTTGGCGCCGATGGGCACGACTTCATCGATGGCGATGCGCGACCGACCGGCAACACGAAAGACAATCGGGGCTCCATCCGAAAGGGTGCCGTGGACGTAGCTTTCCGCACCGACGAGCTCGACGGCGGCAACCTTTACATCCATCCTGAAGGCATCGTCGACCGCTCCCGTCGCCAGGTGAAGATCTTCTGGGCGAATTCCAAGTGTGGCGACGTCCGGCGGAAGGGATATCGTGTGGGATAGAGCCCACTGGCCACCCGCAGCAGCTGACATGGCCAGGAGGTTCATCGAGGGAGACCCTATAAAGGTGGCAACGAAGGTTGTCGCAGGCCTTTCATAAAGCTCAATCGGTGTACCGACCTGTTCAATGCGACCGCCGTTTAGCACGACGAGCCGATCGGCCAGCGTCATCGCCTCCATTTGGTCATGGGTGACATAGACACTGGTCGTGGCCAGAGACCGCTGCAAGCGTTTGATTTCGACCCGCATCTGCACGCGCAGTTTGGCATCAAGATTGGAAAGCGGCTCGTCGAACAGATAGGCAGCCGGTTCCCGCACAATGGCGCGGCCCATGGCAACCCGTTGGCGCTGGCCGCCGGACAATTGCCGTGGCTTACGCTCGAGGAACGGCCCGATTTCCAATGCCTTTGCGGCATCGGCGATCCGCCGATCGATTTCCTCCTTCGGTGTGTTGCGGTTTTTCAAACCGTAGGCGAGATTTTCGCGTACCGTCATATGCGGATAAAGGGCATAGTTCTGAAAGACCATGGCGATGTCGCGTTCAGAAGGCTCCAGATCGTTGACAACCCGGTTGCCGATTGAGATCTTACCGCCGGTGATGCTTTCGAGTCCGGCAATCATGCGCAACAGGGTCGATTTTCCGCAGCCCGATGGGCCGACCAGCACGACCAGTTCCCCGTCAGTGATGTCAAGCGACACGCCCTTGATCGCGTCGACTGTCCCGTATTTCTTCCGGACGTCGTCCAGTACAATCTTGGCCATTACTTCTCCGTCTCCACAAGACCTTTGACAAACCATCGCTGCATCAGAACGACGACGACAATCGGGGGGATGATGGCGACGATCGCCGTCACCATGACGTAGTTCCAGGGGGTGGATGCATCCGTGAAATCCACCATGCGACGGAGTCCGATAATGATCGTGTTCATTTTCGCGTCATTGGTAACGAGAAGCGGCCACAGATATTGCGTCCAGCCATAGATGAACAGGATTACGAACAGCGCCGCGATATTGGTGCTCGACAAGGGCAGCAGGATGTCGCGCATAAAGCGGAATGGCCCGGCATTGTCGATGCGCGCCGCTTCAACCAACTCGCCGGGTATGGTGAGGAAAAACTGTCGGAACAGGAAAGTTGCTGTCGCAGATGCCATCAGCGGCAGTGTCAGCCCGGCATAGGTATCGATCAGCCCGAGATCGACGATCACCTTGTAGGTCGGTAGAATCCGCACTTCGACGGGCAGCATCAGGGTAACGAAGATCATCCAGAAAAAGACCATCCGGAACGGAAAGCGGAAGAAGACGATGGCGAAGGCGGACAGGAAGGAAATGAAGATCTTTCCGACCGCGATGGCGATGGCCACTACAAATGAGTTGAACAACAGCCGTTCGAGGCTCACGCCGACTACCCGCTCGACGCCGCCCGCCATGGCGTCGCTGTAGTTTTCGATCATGTGCCCCCCCGGCAGCAGTGACATCGGCGGCCGGATGATGGCTTCCGAGGTCATCGTCGAGGCGATGAAGGTGTAGTAGATCGGGAAGGCAACGATAATGATCCCAACGATCAGGATGAAGTGGCCAACCAGATTGGCGACGGGGCGTTTCTCGATCATGTTCTGTCATCAACCGTAATGCACGCGCTTCTCGACGAAGCGGAATTGAAACGCCGTCAGCGCGATGACAATGATCATGAGGATGACGGATTGAGCGGCGGAGGAGCCGAGGTTCAGATTGACGAAGCCGTCGTTGTAAACCTTGTAGACCAAAGTCTCGGTTGCTTTGGCAGGGCCGCCGCCGGTCACCGCGTGGATGATGCCGAAGGTGTCGAAGAAGGCATAGACGGTGTTGACCACCAGCAGGAAGAAGGTGGTCGGCGCCAGGAGCGGAAAGACGATGGTCCAAAAGCGGCGCGCGCCGCGAGCACCGTCAATGGAAGCCGCTTCGATCAGGGACTTCGGGATCGCCTGCAGACCGGCGACAAAAAACAGGAAGTTGTAGCTGATCTGTTTCCAAGCGGCCGCGACCACGATGAGCGCCATAGCTTGGTCGCCATTCAACAGCGGATCCCAGGCAAAGCCGTTGCGCCGGAGGAGATAGGCCAGCGTCCCCATGGCCGGATTGAACATGAAGAGCCACAGCATGCCTGCAACGGCGGGCGCGACCGCATAGGGCCAGATCAAAAGCGTGCGATACGACGTCTGGCCGCGCACCACTTTGTCGGCGGCAGTCGCTAGCAGCATGGCAAAGCCCATCGACACCAGCGCGGTCAAAAGACTAAAAACCACAGTGACCTGCAGGGCGTGGATGTAATTGGGGTCGGCAAGCACGGCCGAGAAATTTGCAAAGCCCACGAAGCCGCTCTTCAGGCCGAAAGGATCCTCGCGAAGGGTCGACTGATAGATCGCCTGGCTGGCCGGCCAGAAGAAGAAGACCACGGTCAGGACGATCTGGGGTGCAACCAGAAGATAAGGCAGGATCTTGTTGGGGAATGCGACAGTGTGCAAAGGCATGCTCCTCGGGCGGCACGTTCAGGAGGTGTCATTTCGTGCCGCTCGCATCATGAGAACGCGAGCGGCGGAACATGTCCTGCGCCTAGTTGCCGACAGCCTCAGCGATCGCCGCGTTGCCACGTTCGACTGCCTTGTCGAGCGCCGTCTTCGCATCCTGCGAACCGGCTAGCATCGCTTCAAACTCTTCATTCATAATGTCGCGCACCTGTGGCAGGTTGACGAGGCGTACGCCCTTGGAGTTTTCGGTCGGTGCCTTGCCCATCATCTGCAGGATCGGCGTCTCGCGGGCCGGGTTCTTTTCATAGAATCCCGATTTCTTGGTTGCGTCGTAAGCCGCGTTGGTAACCGGCAGATAGCCGGAGACCTGATGCAGGCGCGCCTGGATTTCCGTCTGTGATAGGAAATTGAAGAACTGCGCGACGCCCTTGTATTCCGCATCACTCTTGCCGCCGAAGACCCAAAGGCTGGCGCCGCCGGGAATGGTGTTCTGCGGACCGTGACCTTCATAGTACGGCAACTGGCCGATGCCATAATTGATACCCGACTTGACGATGTCGCCGAGACCTCCGGAGGATTCGGTCAGGATGGCGCATTCGCCCGACATGAAGAGCTGCTTGGCCTCCGAAGTTCGACCGCCGTATCGGAACGTGCCATCCTTGGCGAGGTCGGCGATCGCTTGGAAATGCTCCACGAATAGCGGTGAATTGAATTCAAGTTTCACATCGGGGTCGGCAAGGCCGTTCTCATTCGTACCGTAGGCGACATTATTCCACGCGGCAAAATTCTCAGTCTGGATCCAGGTCAGCCAAGTGGAGGTGATGCCGCATGTCGATGCGCCACTGGTCTTGATCTTCTTGGCAGCCTCGAACACCTGCGGCCAGGTCTTGGGGGGATTTTCGGCATCAAGCCCCGCCTTCACAAATGCATCCTTGTTGTAATACATGATCGGAGAGGACGAATTGTAGGGGAACGACAGCATGGTGCCGTCGGGTTTGGAATAATAGGCGACGATCCCGGCCAGATACTGCGACTTGTCAAACGTGTAGCCGCCCTTCTGCAACACTTCGGCGGCGGGAACAATGGCACCTTCGGCCCCCATCATCACGCCGCTACCCGCGTCGAAGACCTGGATGATGGCCGGAGGCTGCTTCGAGCGGTAGGCCGCGATACCGGCGTTCAGCGTTTCGGGATAAGTTCCCTTGAAGACCGGTGTGATCTTGTACTCGCTCTGGCTTTCGTTGAATTCCTTCGCCAGTTGGTCGACAACTTCGTTGTTGGCGCCGGTCATGGCATGCCACCATTGTAGTTCGGTGGCCGCAATTGCACTCGATCCGAACAGCAGTGAAAAAGCAACGGTCGCTGTAGAGGCAGCGATGTGATGTGTGGACATGGTTCCTCCCTATTGTTCCAGTCGGTGCAGACTTACCCTTGGAACAGCTTGTTCCGATGAGAGATCCTCCTCGATCCCACTTCGGCTTGCTTCGCGACGAAGCGACCCCCATTCAAAACGAAAACAAACGAACTCGCAAACGAAATTATGAAAGGTGCGTGAACTTGTCTAAAATCCCGTCAACCGACCAAAGATCCACGGGACGTGGCCATGCGCGACGGCAGGCCACACGGGTCGGATGATGATTACGACTGTGGTGGCCATGTTGGAATGTCCGCCGTTTCTCACCGCATCAAAAAGATTATAGCATTAAAATTGCACTCAATGGCAGTCGACCTCGGTCGAGGCGACTGCCGTGGCGCCATTGTCGCCGCGCGCTCGTTCCGGCGCTACGGTGTTGATGCCTCTCACCTGGACCCAGGGGAAGACGGATCTCGATCCCAAGCGGTTTACCATCCGCACCGTGCCGGCGCTCCTTCAGAAGACGAGCGCCCGGCAGGACTATTGCGACGGGCAGCGATCGCTCGAGCAGGCGATCAAGCGGCTTGCCAAGTCGATGAAGCAGGCCGCCTGAACGCGCAATCCGTCAGATACCATAGCGCCGATCGAGTTCTGTGAGGGCAGACTGCACTTCATCGATCGAGACTGGCTCCGGTGTTCCGGGCAATTGACGGAGGGCCGGCTTCGAATCAACAGCGTAAAAGTCCGACGCCCAGGCCGCGAGGATCGCCCGCTTGTCGTCAACTGAAAGAGCAGGCGCTCTGGCCACATCGATCGGCCGCTGAAGCTGCATGCCCTGAACCAGAACCGTTGGTCCCATCGCCATCGCATTGTTGGCCGCCTGCTGCAGCATGTCGTGCATCATCGGTCTCCTCATCGCACATGCGGGGCCCGCTCGCGCTGCAGGCGTAACGCGGCGATCACGTTTGTTTCGGGCGCCAGAAGATCGTGTTTCTCGGCAAAGGCGGCAAACAGGCCCCGCGCGGTCTCTGGTTCGATCTCACCGTGCAACGCCGCACTGCATGCCTTGAGCGCGACCGAGTGCGCGGCGTCTCTCAGCGAGGCCGGCCATTCGACGAGATGCCGGTAGGCGTCCATCACGCTGCGAACCTCTGCCGGAAAGCCGAGGCCGATCAGAATGGAAACAGGCTGTCTGAACATATCGGGTTTCATCGCTCTCTCCTTCCCAACCCGGAATGTTGATGGGCGCCGTCGCCACGGCGCCCCTGTTCAACCGAGGGTCAAGCCGCCTTCTGCGCTTCGATCTGCGCCGGAGCAACCGACGTCAAAGCGGGCTCGCTCTGGATCGAGATTTTGCGCGGCTTCAGGGCCTCCGGGATCTCGCGAACGAGGTCGATCGACAGGAGACCGTTGCTCAGATCCGCTCCGTTCACCCTGACATGGTCGGCAAGCTCGAACCGGTGTTCGAACGGACGGCCGGCAATGCCGCGATGCAGGTAGCCATCGGCGGATGCCTCCTGCTTCTTGCCGGTGACAGTCAGAAGGTTGGACTGGAACGTGATGTCGAGGTCGTCCTGGGCAAAGCCGGCCACCGCGACGGAGATCCGGTAGGTGTCGTCACCGGTCTTGACGATGTCATAGGGCGGCCAGTCGCTGATGGAACGGGCACGTTGAGCGTTTTCAAGCAGATTGAACACCCGATCGAAGCCGACGCTCGAGCGGAAGAGAGGTGCGTAGTCATAAGATGTTGCCATAGCCATATCCTCCTTGAAGCAACATGGGTTACGGAAGCGCCGAAAGCGACGCCCCAGCAAGGCCAGCCCTGTCATCAGCGGCTGGCGGCAATCGATTTGGTTTTTGACAATTTCGGATTCAAGAGCGTCGCCAGAAAAATTCTTGCCTTTTTTGCCTCTGCTGGCGCCACTCAATCCAGCGCGTAAACCGCAGCATTGTCCTGACCATCGCGCAAGCCTTTGTACGAAGTATGGCGAAGATTGCCGTCGTCGGTCCAGCCGCGGAATTCGATCTCGGCAATCAATGTCGGTGACACGCCGACAGAAGCGGCCGACGATGAGCTGAACGAAGACGTCGCCGGACGCCGGGCTTTCGCATGGCGGCGTCTCGGCTGGCCCGTGCTGACATCGCCGGGCCATCCGGATCGTAGTTCGGTCTCGCCGATACCATGCAAAGCTTTTTCCTGTCGCCCTCCAAGCCGACCGAGAGCGGGATCATCTGGGCGCGGGAGCCGTGGCAGATTATAAAGAAGCTTTTGTCGGAATCGATGTAGCCAAGCTGAACATCCGTCAGCCGCTTTGTGGCCGGTAAATGACCGACGCCCGCAGTAAGATAGGAACGGCCCCGGACGCACAATCGGGAATGCGGTAGCCAACCGGCGCATCAGAGGTTGATCACCGACGTCCTTGAGTTCCGCCTCCACCCGTACGCGATCATCATCATGAACAGTCGTTCGTTAGAACGGCCGGTTGCACGTGCCACGAGCATTGGCAACGGACATCAGAGCGGTGTCGCGCTCACACCTTGGCAGGATAAGCCCAGGGAAGCATCTCATCGATCCGGCACCACGCTCAAGCAGCATTTCCTCGACCTCACGCAGGCTTAGGTCGAACCGGTGGTTCTTCTACTTGGCGGCAGGCTCGCTCATTCACCCCGCCCCGCCAATTCATTAAGCCGAAATCAGCACCCTTAAAACCGATGGCGCGCACCATACAAGCGCTTCTTCATTCAGGGTGGCACTTACCCAGGCGGCGCCAATCATGACGAGTGCATAGGATTACTGTGCAGCATCAATCATGGCAATCCAAGCGACGGCGCGGCGGGCTGCGTCGGCGAGTACAGGTTTGGGCGCCTTATACCATTCGTTTTCCGGCAGCTCGCGCTTGACGCGAACAAACCCTATTGCGTTGTCAACTGTTGGGAATTCCTGCGGCAGTGTCACGTGGAGAAAGAGCGAAACAACGGCAACGGAGCGGGAGCGGCCGCCGCGGCAGTTGATCAGCACACTGCCGCGTTCGCGCCTCGGATACGAGGGTTTTTCCGGCAGGACCTGCTCAAGTGCAGCGCGCAGGATATAATGGGCGGCAACCATTTGGGTCTCGGGATTGCCCTCGCCGTCGATCAGGCCAATTTTGAAGTACCGGATTTCGCCCGGTCCGTAGACGCTGCCCTCATGGTCCGAGACGACCCGCGGCTGCTCAACGAAATTGAAGTCCAGATTGACTGCACAATTGACAACCGTGGTGATACCTTTGCTGCGCAAAAGATTGAGATCGCTGGCTCCTTCTTTGCCTGAAATGAACAGATCAACGCCGTAAAGCGGATGCTGCTCGTAGATGAGACTGAGCTTTGGCAACTCGCGCGATTCCGGTTGATGAGGGATGTCCCGTTCCAATTGCTGCATCTTGTTTCTCCGTAGTCGGCGATCTGGGGCGGCTGCCATTCCATGGTTTTGAGTTATCGATCGTCGTTGATTATAGCTCAGGCGCTCGCCACGATCCCGCTCTGCCGTGCTTCGGCCTTTTCGATGCGGCTGTCCGAAATGGTGTGCGCGACCCGCGCAAGCGTCGGATAGTTCGCCCCCGCCCCTGTTCCGATATAGCCGGGGCAGAGGAAGTCGGCAGAGCCCTCCGCCACCTTGCCGAGCGTCAGCGGCTCGTAGCTCCCGCCGGCATTCTTGAGGATGAGCGTGGCTGCGGCGACATCCCAGGCATTAACACCGAAACCGGCAGCGGCATCAGCCCAACCGGCGGCGACATGGGCGACGCTGAGGGCCGCACTTCCCGGACGCCGCAAGGTCGAGAATGTTTCAACCAGCTCACCTAGATGGGCAAGCGCGACGTCGCGGCCATCGAGCCGGAAATCGCGGGAGACCGGATAGCCGGTGATCAACGTGGCCCGCGTCTCCTCCTGGACGGAGCGGGAACGCAGCGGCATGCCGTTCAGATATGAGGCGTTGAGGTCTGCTGAGAACATCAGATCAGCGACGGGATCGTAAATCGCGCCGGCGACCACCTCGCCATCGATGACGGCGCCAATCGAAATGCACCAGAAGGCCAGGCCACGGGCAAAATTCGCGGTGCCGTCGATCGGATCGACATACCACTGGATTTCGCCATTGCCGATTTGCCCTCCCTCCTCGCCCATGATCGCAGAATTGGGCGCATGTTCAAGGATGAAAGCCCGGATGCTCGCTTCCGCGCGTTGGTCATGGATGGTTACGATGTCGTGCAGATCGACCTTGTAATCGACAGCCATGTCCGAGCGGAAAGCCTCAAGCAACGGATTGCGCACGGCAAGTGCTGCCGATTTCGCAATTTCCATCAGCCTTGCCGAGCGGGCAAGCGCCTCCTCGTTTGCGGATTTCGCTTCGGGCGAGGAAGAGCTTTGCATCGGCATGTCCAGTCTGTCGTTTCGGGATGGAATACCGGCGCGGTGGAGGCCGCGCCGGAGGGGTTATTTCGTGTAATTCACTCGCCAGAAATCCTGCCATTCTTCACGGCGGTCGAAATCGTCGAGACCAGTGGCGGAATTATAGTTGAACAGCTCGCCGGCGACCTTCATGAGGCCCGACGGTTCATCATCCGGCATCTTGATATCGGTATTGGTCGGCAGCTTGCCGTCCTTCATTTGCGGCGAGATGCCTTCTTCCGTGAGGATATAATGGATGAAGAGCTTGGCGGTGTTCGGGCTCTTCGTCTTGGAGGCGATCAGGCCGAGCTTGATATAGCTCCAGCCAACCCAGGGATCGAGACCAGCGCAGATACCGAGCTTATACCCTTTGTCCGCATTGTCGCGAAACTTCGCGGAGCTGAGGAGCCCGATGAACGGCTCCTTCTGTCCCGGCGCGCCCACAGCTTCGGCCACCGGATCGTCACCATCCGTCGCCAGCGGTGCATTCTGCGCCAGTGCCTTGATCCATGCAGCCGCAGCACTCTTTTCGCTGGTTTCAAGTGCCTTGCCGAAATGCGCCTTGTAAGCTTCAGCCACCTTGCCGGTACCATGCGTTTCCAGCTGGTTGAACCAGTCGGTATAGTTGCCCTTGGTCAGGGGATCGACCATCGCGACCTTGCCCTTCCAATTCGGCTCGGTCAGTTCCCAAATATTGGCAACCGGGCATTTGTCGTAAGCTTCGGTATTGTAGGCCCAGACATTGGCATTGGTAGAAATCGCCAGCGGGTTCTGAAACTGCGCCGGGATCTTTGATGTCATGTCGCCCGGCAGATGGTTTTCCACGAAGTTTTCCGGCAGCAGCTGGGCAAGAGCTGCCGGTGCGTCGGTGATCAGCACGACGTCGCCCTGCACGTTGCTCGCCTGGCTTTCGCGGATAATCATTTCCAGCTGGCTGTTGGCCGAGACCTTCATGCCCGTCGCCTTCAGCCCGTATTTGGCGCTGAAATTTTCAGCCATTTCGACGATCTTGCCGGTGCTGTCGTAAATGTTGATCGGCTTTTCCTGCTTTGCCGCAGCCACCAGCGCGTCGAGATCGGAAGTATCGTCTGCGCTTGCTGAACCGGCAGATATGCCAGCAGCAAGGCCAGCGGCGATCACGGCCAATGTCAGATGCTTGTTTCGTTTCATGGTTTCCCCTCCAAAGAAAAATGAAGGCAGGCCAGAGACTGATGCCCCTTGCCTGCCCTTTGGTTATTTCTTGTAGTTCATACGCCAGAAATCCTGCCAGCTCTCGCGCTTGTCGAGATCGTCGGCAGCGGTTGCTGCATCAAACGCCATCAGTTCATCGATATGCTTGGCAACGCCGGACGGTTCGTCCGCCGGAAGGCCGATCTTGGTATTTCCGGAGATCTTGCCATCGGCGGTCTGCGGCGTGATCCCCTCTTCCGTCATCAGATAACGCACGAAGAGCTTTGCCGCATTGGGGCTCTTCGTCTGCCCGGCGATGAGGCCGAAACCGGGATAAAGGAAACCGGAGAAGGGCTGGACGCCGCTGCAAAGGCCGAGCTTCAACCCCTTAGCCTCGTTGTCACGGTATTTCGCCGTCGAGGTTATGACGAAGAAGGGTTCCGCCTGTCCCGGCGCACCGGCGGCTTCCGCCACAGTGGTCGAGTCCGAGAGCAACGGTTCGTTTTCGGCAAAGGCTTTCACCCAGGCTGCGGTCGCGCTCTTTTCGCGGGTCTCCAGCCTCTTGCCATAGAGGTCTTCATAGGCCTTGGCGACATCCGCATTGTGGTGCATTTCGATCTGGTTGAACCAGTCGGCGTAGAGCGGCTTGTCGAAGAGGTCGAGCATGGCGAGCTTGCCCTTCCACTGGGGTTCGGTCAGTTGCCAGATATTGGTAATCGGGCACTTGTCGTATTTGTCCGTGTTGTAGGTCCACACATGCGGATCGGAGACGACGACGAGCGGGTTGCGCAGTTTTTCCGGAATGTCGCTTGCAAGGTCGGGAGGCGTCCAGCTGGTCGCGATGCCCTCCAGCAGAAGCTGACCCATCGCGGAGGCGACGTCGGTTCCGACGCTCACATCACCGACGATACTGCCGGCCTGATGCTCGCGGATCATCAGTTCGACCTGGGTTGCCTCGTTGACTTTCTTGCCGCTGGCTTGAACACCGTATTTGGCGGTGAAGGCCTCGGCCGTATCGACGATCTTTCCGGTGACCGCATAAACGGTGATCGGCGGTTCCTTCTTCGCCGCCTCGATAAGGGCGTCGAGATTGAAAGCATCTTCGGCATGAACCGCGCCGCCGATCACTGTTGCAAGGATAAGGGCCAGTGCGGAGGCGGCGGCCTGCCGCCTCCCCTTCTTTGCCTGTCTGGTTTGGGTCATGATATCTGCTCCCTGATCCGCCGCTTATTTCTGATAATTCACCCGCCAGAAGTCCTGCCAGGTCTCCCGCGCATCCCAGTCATCGAGACTGGTCGCCATGCTATAGGGCAAGACCTGATCGAGTGCGGCGCCAATGCCCGACGGCTCGTCGGCGGGCGGTTTAACCTCGGTATTGGTCGACATCTTGCCGTCAATCGCCTGCGGCGCGATGCCTTCTTCGGTCATGACATAGTGGATGAAGAGCTTGGCGGCGTTCGGGCTGTCGGTACCTTTGGTGATCAGCCCGACACCGGGATAGAGCCAGCCGAGCCAAGGCTTCAGGTCCTTGCAGAGGCCGAGCTTCATGCCTTTGTCGGCATTGTCGCGGAACTTCGCCGAGCTGATCAGGCCCATGAAGGCCTCTTTCTGGCCGGGAACGCCGACGGCTTCGGCCGCGGCAGCATCGGCATCCGTGAGCAGCGGTGCGTTGGCCGCAAGTGCCTTGACCCAGGCGGCGGTTGCGCTTGTCTCCCCTGCCTGGAGATCCTTGCCGTAGAGTTCCTTGTAGGCAGCAGCGACTTTGTCGTCGCCGTGCTTGGCCATCTGGTTGAACCAGTCGACATAGGATGCCTTGCCGAGCGGATCCTGCATGGCGACCTTGCCCTTCCACTTCGGCTCGGTCAGTTCCCAGATGTTGGAAACGGGACACTTGTCAAACAGTTCGGTGTTGTAGGCCCAGACGTTGGCGCTGGTGACTATCGTCAGCGGGTCCTGGTACTCGGCCGGGATGCTCTCGGCGAGATCCGGCGGCAGCCAGCTTTCGGCAAAACCCTGCGGGATCAACTGGGCCATGGCGGCGGGCGCATCGCTGATGATCGAGACGTCGCCCTGAACATTGTTGGCGCGTGCCTCCCGAATGATCATTTCGAGCTGGGCCGACGCCTTGACCTTCGATCCTTCGGCGGCGACTCCGTATTTCTTGGCGAAGTTCTCCGCCATTTCGACGATCTTGCCGGTGCTGTCATAGACCGTAATCGGCTTTTCCTGCTTGGCAGCTTCGATCAGCGCATTGAGGTCGAAAGGCTCCTCTGCCTTCGCCGCACTACCAAACAGGACCAGAACGGCCGTTGCGCATAGCAGGTATTTCCTGCCGTCTGTCATTTTCCGCTTCATTCTGCTCCTCCTTCAGCAAGCATAAGTTCGTTCCCAGATCGTCTCAGTTGTAAGTGCTGTTCCTCAGCAGAGCGTCGGCTTCGGTTATCCGCTGGCCGTCTGCATCGAACGCATGCAGCGCTTCTGGCGGTGCGTAGAAGAACACGCGCTCGCCACTGTCGACGCGCGGTAAGGCATGCGTGGTCAGGAACAGCGTGTGGTTCTCGCTCCTCAATTCGAGAATCCAGCTGCCCCCGGTCGGCAGCACGCCGGTCACCGTCATCTCGCCGGAGAAGCTGCCCTGCGGCACGTCCTCCAGCTTGGCCGTGTAACCCATGGCTTCCGGCCGCATACCGATCGAACCGATGCCGCGCAGCCGCGGATAGCCGGCTGCAAGGTAGGCTTTCGCCTTGTCGGCAACATCAGAGACCCCCGGCTTTCCGAAGGTCAGGATATTGATCGGCGGGCTGCCGACGAATTCCGCAACGAAACGGTTAGCCGGGCGATCGTAGATATCGTTGGGCGTGCCCATTTGCTGCAACGTGCCCTCGTTCATGACGGCAATCGTCGTCGCCAACGTCATGGCTTCCCACTGATCGTGGGTGACGAAGACGATCGTCGTCTTGAATTCCTTGTGCAGCCGCTTCAACTCGGCGCGCATTTCGAGCCGCAGCCGGGCATCCAGATTGGACAGCGGCTCGTCGAGCAAAAGCACGCCGGGATTGACGGCAAGCATGCGGGCCAGCGCCACGCGCTGCTGCTGTCCGCCGGAAAGCTGCGACGGATAGCGGTCGCGGTATTTGGCGATATCAAGCGCCTGCATGACGCGCTCGACGCGGGCCTCACGCTCCGCCTTCGGCAGCTTGCGAAGACGCAAACCGAAATCGGTGTTGCGCTCGATCGTCAGGTGCGGCCAGAGCGCATAGCTCTGGAAGACAAGACCCATCTCCCGCTTTTCCGGCGGGACGAAGATGCCGTCCACGACAGAGTCGATGATCCTGTCCCCGACCCGGATTTCGCCGCCGGAGAGGTTTTCCAGGCCGGCGATCATGCGCAGCGTCGTGGTCTTGCCACAGCCGGAAGGACCAAGCAGGCACATGAACTCGCCGTTGCGGATTTCGAGGTCGAGGTCGGAAACCGCGTTGGCGGAATTTACACCGTAGTTTTTCTGCGCTCCACGCAGGTTGATGGTAGGCATCAGCTTCCAAGTCCTTCTGCAAGATTTGTGCGGGTCATCTTTTGGGCCAACAGCGTGCCGAAATAGGCGATGGCGGCGATGATCAGCACCACGGCATTTGCGGCCTGCGTGTAGTGGTAATCGACCAATCGCAGGGAATAGGTGGTCAGCACGTCCGTGCTGGGCACAGCCAAGATCACAAAGAGGCTGAGCCCCTTGATGCCCGAGATGAACGGCAGGAGTACGCCCGTCACCAGCGATCCCTTCTGGATCGGGATGACGATCGAGATCATGCGGCGAAACCAGCCAGCACCGGCGATCTGCGCCGCTTCTTCAGGGTCCTTGCCGAGCTGGGTCATGGCCGATATGCCGGCACGCGAGGCGTAAGGCATTTGATCGGCAATAAGAGCGAGGACAAGAATGGTCACGGTGCCATAGAGGGCCGGCATCGGACCGCGCGGCACCGCAAACAGCGACAGATAAGCGGCTGCAAAGGCAATACCCGGCACGAGGTAAGGCAGGAACGTGACCTGACGGAGATAGACCGACAGGGAACGGACCGGTGTGCGGATAACGACATAGCCGACGAGCAGACCGAGGATGCCGGACACCAGCGACGCAAGCCCGACGATCATCATCGTGTTCTTGGCCGCAGCCCAAAGCTCGGGACTGAGCAGGATACCCGTCTGCAACGCCACCGTATGAAGGTCGGTGCCGATCCAGTAATCGAGGGTGAAATTATCGAGCGTAAATTTGGCCGGCATCTTCATGACCGTCGAGAGGGCAAGCGTCAGCAACGGCATTCCGACTGAAAGGATGAAGATCGTCGCCGCAAAGCCGGTGGCTGGAAGGCGCATCTTGCCAAGGCGGCTCTGCCTATTCATCGATCCCTTTGAGCCAATGGTCACGAAGCGGCGTGCTTCCCGCACCAGCCGTGCGTCGATCATCAGCGTAATGATGCCGATGAGCATGATCGATGCAGCCACGACCCCGGCAACACCGGTCTGGCGGGACGCAATGCTGCGGAACAGCGAGGTCGAGAGAACCTCGAATTTGACCGGAAGGCCGAGCACGTAGGGAACACCGAATTCGCCCAGGCACTTTGCGAAAATCAGTACCATCGCGGACATGAGGGCCGGGCGCATCAGCGGCAGTATGACTTGAACCGCGACCTGGTAGCGGTGGGCACCGAGGATTCGGGCCGAATCCTCCAACTGCGAATCGAAGCGGCGAAGCGCCGAGCCGAAAAGCAGGATGACGAAGGGCGTGTAGTGAAGCGCCAGAATGATCGTGATGGGAAAGCGGCCATAGGCAACCCAATCCGGCGGCGTCAGGCCCATGGCCTCAAACCAGCCGGGTTGGCCGCCAATCGTGCGGTTCTTGAACAACGTCGTCCAGGCAAGCGCAAACGTCCAGGCGGGCAGCATGTAGGGCACGATCAGAGCCGTCGCAAACCAGCGGCGGCCGAACATGTCCGTACGGCTGATCAGCCAGGCAAGCACAGTGCCGATCACCAGCGACAACGAGATGGCGCCCAGTGCGACGGTGAGGGTGTTGAGCAGCGGACGCCAGAACAAGTCGGTCGCGACCGGTGAGAAAAATGCCCGATCGAGATAGTAGAGCGTGAGATCGCCGACATCTTTGCCGAGGCGCCGCTCATGTCCGAACTGCACGCGCACCGCGTCGAGAACGATCGAGATAATCGGAACGACGATCAGATAGGTAAAGATCA
Organism: Pararhizobium sp. YC-54; assembly: GCF_025847205.1. Lineage (GTDB taxonomy): Bacteria > Pseudomonadota > Alphaproteobacteria > Rhizobiales > Rhizobiaceae > Pararhizobium. Next base: position 129,864 of record NZ_JAOYTH010000014.1, read on the forward strand.
GAGCAGTCAGAACGCCAATGAGCGTCGTCGGCTCACGAAGCGCGACCTTTAGGCGGTATCGCCAGGCCTGCCATGCCGAAGGCGCGGTAACAGGCTTTCGAACTAGAGCCTCGCCCTTCGCCCGTTCACTTAGAAGTGCCATTATATCTCCCCGTAACCACAGCATTGCCCCTGCACTCCTACAGATGCCTTCGAACGCGTTGCGTCATCCCATTGCGGGTTGGCATGATGCGCTCCGGCGCGGCAATGGTTTCAATCCTCCAGCATCAGGCCTCCCGGCCTGCTTAACGGCGATCATACAGCCCCTCCCAGAGGCATCGTCATCTTCGAAAAAATGGAATAAAAATTCCGTTTTATCCATCACCGTGGAATACATGATCTATCGACGAAGCCGTTTTGTCAACGAAAAAATGCACACGCGGTCATTAACTTATCCAATTGATTTTATATGCTTATTTTTGCACGCGTCGCGAAATATTCGACGCACTCTGCGAACGTGTGCCTCATCTTCCAAATCCCATCGAAAATCATGTGCGGGAACGCATCCGTTCAAAACCGGGCGGCGTGCGTATTCTCGTCGCTCGCATTCGGCATAGGCATAAATTTTTAGTTTGGAAAAATCGGTGCAATGTGGCCTGTAATATCAGCACTTGAATTGCATCGGGGACGTGAATGGGAAGAGGCTTCGTAACTGCCGAGGAGGTGGCCAAGAAGGCGGGTGTTTCGCGCTCGGCCGTTTCGCGCACATTCACCCCCGGCGGTAGCGTGTCGAAGGCGGTTCGACGCAAGGTTATGAAAGCTGCTCAGGAGCTTGGCTACCGTGTCAATCGGCTGGCGCAGGGTCTTAACAATGATCGTTCGAACCTGATTGGCGTTGTTGGCGCAAATCTCGGATCTCCTTTCATTTCCAAGCAGCTTGATCTCCTGAGCATCGGCCTGCTGCGCCGCGGGCTGCAATGTCTTTTGCTGAATGCAGCCGACGCCCGCAAGGATATAGCACCGCTCATCGAGCTTCTGTTCGAGTTCCGTGCACAGGCGATCGTTGTTCTTTCCGGTGAGCCACCCGCATCAATTATCGATGAGTGCATGGCCAATGGCGTCAGGCTCATCCTGATCAATCAGAAGCTTGATCGCACTGACACAAACATGGTGCTGAGCGACGATTCCCATGGTGCTGATCTCGCCGCGATGCGGCTGATCGAGGCCAAGTGCCAAAAAGTTGCAGTGATATCAAGCGGCAGCAAAACACCGGCACAGATGCGTCGTGCTAGCGCCTTCAGCCAGCGCATGGCCATCGAGGGTGTCGACGTCGTTTCCTGGTCCGATGGCCCGACAAGCTATGAAAGTGGCTACCAAGCAGGGCTCGACCTGTTGGGCGACAAAACAATTGATGGCGCATTCTGCGTCACTGATCTGCTTGCGCTGGGGTTTATGGACTCTGCCCGGCTGGAGATGGGCCGCCGCGTGCCGGAAGACCTGTCGATCGTCGGCTTTGACGATATCCCCCAAGCCGGCTGGAAAAGCTATCAGCTGACAACCGTCGGACAGTCTTTCGACGCCTTGACCGAGAAAGTGCTGACGGCGCTGGCAAGCGACGATCCGGAAACCCGGCTTCAAATCGTGCCCGTTGCCGTGGTCGAGCGCATCACTGCCCGTTAGAGCGCCTGCTTGATCCGGCTTTCGCTCAGAAGGCCGCTCTGGTCGAGGATCGGATGGGCGACCGAGGCGATGTGGGCGTTGATCCGCTTCAGGTCGCGCAGCATGTCGAGATGCACGGAACTCGTCTGAATACTGTCGGCCCGGCCGTCGCGAAGACGCTGCAGGTGCCGCTCGGCCGACTGCTTTTCCAGCCGGCGCACATCTTCCTTCACTTCGACCAACCGGCGGGCAAGGTCGGCATTCTGGGTCGCGAAAACCGTTTGTGCCAGGCGGATATTGTCGAGCGTGATGGTGAAAAGGTGTTCAAGCTCCGTTTTTCCGTCGACGGAAAATTGCAGGCCGAGATTGATCTTCTTGGCGATTTCCGGTCGAATGCCTTTTTCGATGATATCGCCGATATGCTCGAGATTGATGGCATATTCGACGATATCCATGGCGCGGCGGTGATCCTTGCCGCTCAACCCATCTTGGCCGACTTTCGAGACATAGACCTTGATCCCGTGCTGGATGCGGTCAACCCGTCCCTCCAGCGCGCTGATGTCGGCGAGCTTGGACAGGTCGTTATGGCGCATGGCCTCGCCGGCCTGCACCAGCATGCGCTCGATCAGGTCGCCGACCAACATGGCCTCGCGGCTTGCTCCCGCAAGCGCTGCGACCGGCCGGTTGAGGTCGTGGCTGTCGAGATAGCTGCGGTCGGCTTCGCTTTCCTGCTTCTCTGGAAGAACTGCTGTGGTTGCGCGCAGGAGCAGCGGCGATAGCGGCCAGGCTATGATGGCAACGGCGAGATTGAAAAGCAGATGCGCATCGACCGCGAAATTGGGGTGCGAGAAAGGCGACATCTCCAGCAATTCGGCCCCGTAACCGGCAAGCGGAAGGGCTGCAGTGCAGCCGATGGCCCGCACGATCAGGTTGCCGAGGGTGACGCGACGGGCAGCGGCTGGCGCTTTCAACGTTGCCAGCACAGGCGGGATGGCGCCTCCAAGATTGGCGCCAAGAACCAGCACGATGACCAGGCTCGTAGCGATGCTGCCGTTTGCCGCGAGCGACAGGATGAGAACGACGATGGCAAGGCTTGAGGACGCCAGTACGGCCAGCACCGCCGAGAAAATCAGCGCGACTGGCCAGGCATTGCCAAGCATGGTGATGAAGAGGCCAAGCGCCGGGGACTGGCGTATAGGATCAGTCGCAGCAGAGAGCAGGTGTAGCGACAGCAGCATCAGGCCGACCCCAACAAGAGCAGCGCCCGCGCCCTGCCGCGGTGCAGAATTGGTGCGTGAGAGAATGACGCCGGCAAGGATCAGCATCGGCGAAAGCCAGCCGAGGCCAAGGGCAACGATCCATGCCGTTGTTGCAGTGCCTACATTGGCCCCAAGTAACACGATCTGCGCCATGGCCGGCACGATCAGATCTTTCTCCACAAAGGAAGCCACCATCAGGGCCGTTGCCGTAGAACTCTGCAATGCAACCGTGGCGATGAAACCGGCGATGAAGGAGCGGAGCCCACCACGGGTGCCGGCGGCAAGGCCGACGCGCAGCCTGGCGCCAAAGGCGCGTGTCATACCGTCCTTGACCTGGCCAAGCCCAAAGAGCAGCAACGCGACGGCGCCGAAGAGATTGATGCTGATAATTACCGATTCCATCAGATCACCTCGCTTTTCGGCGTGAGCTACAAGCCTGCCCATCGACGATCTTGCCAACCGGAAGAGCGGCCCCGATCATACCGCTAGAAGCTCCTGCCGCGGTGCAATCTGGACCGTTACCGTCCGCGAACCGCGTTCGGCACGCTCGAGAAAAAGCCCGAGGGCGCCGAAGAAAATGCCGAGGAAGCTCTCCAGGGAGCCGTCGTGGTCCTTCGGTTCGCGTCCGAAACGCTCCGCCAGCGCTCGATACAGGACGAGCCTTTCGGGCTCGATATGCGGCAGTGCCAGAGCTGCGCCCTGGCGCAAACAGTACCAGTCGACGATCAGGTCCAGCATCGGCAGGGAGGCGGACAAGGAACCACCGAAAGGCTCCCCTGCTTTTCCGCTGAACGAGTCAAGGACATTCGCTACACGTTGTTTTTGGATTGCCGCCACGATACCGGCTGGCCATTCTTTGGCGAAATAACGATGGCGCACCAGCGCGCGCTTGTGGTCGCGCAGGAAGACGCCGTAATTTTCCGCCGTGAAGGCCGGATCCCGCCCCTCCCCGGCAAGTGCGGCTTCCTGCGCATAGCCCGTGCAAATGCGGTTGTTGACCGGCAACGCGGACATTTCCACGGTTTCGATGGCAATCGACTCGTTTGAGGGATGAACAACCTTGAACGCGGGCGGAAAAGCGACGAGCGACGGCACGGCAATATTGGTAATCGATCGATCCTCACCCCCGCGCCGGGTGACGCCTTCGACATGCAAATGCCCGCTGAAATGAACGGAAAGCCCAGCCTGTAATAGCGCATCCTCGACCGCTTTGCGCGGCGTGCGGCGCACGACATTGGTTTCGCCGAACAGCGCGCTTTCGGCACCTGTCGTGCCATCAAAGGGGTCGAGCGCCGGATAGTGAGAGAAGGCGAGCAGTATTTTACCAAGCGCCTGCGCCCTGCGGTTTACATCGCCAATCCAGCCTATGATGAAGGGCTTGCTTCGCAAAAGCGCATTCCAGCCGCCCGAGGTACTGTCGGTGAAGGCCACCTCTTCCCCTGCCTCGAAGAGGCCATCAAGCGGCTCGAAGATGTTGGCGTCAATCATCATCAGCCAGAGCCCAGGCTCGGGTTCGACGAGATAGGAAGCATCCATCAGCTGGTAGACGTTACTCTCGTCAGGAGAGCGGACTTCGTAGAGACGATCTTCCGGCGCATCGGAGCCGCTGAACGGCGTTTCCCAGTGGAGATAGTCCGGGCGGCGAAAATAGCCGAAGGCCGCCATCGGGTCGAGGCCGGCGGGATAGCCTTTGCAATACATGCCGTCATTGAAGACGACATGCTCGCCGGCCAGGCGGGCGTCGCTGGAGACCGAAAGACCCCTGCCGTTTTCCGTCAGGAACTCCTTGGTGTGGTGACGGCCACGCGGTCCGAAGATATCGTGGTTGCCCGGCAGCGCGTAGAAGGCCGTTCCATAGGCGTCGCTGTGGCGTTGCAGGATGCCCCTCAGCGTTTCGGTGGTGGTGCGTTGCCCGTCGTCGGTATAGTCGCCAAGCAGCACCACATGACGGATATTGCGGCGCTGTACTTCGTCGAGCGCCGCATGGAGCGCATCGGCGCTTTCATTAAAGACGCGGGTGGATTGGCGCGTATCCGACCAGCTCCGTATGGTCATGCTCTGACCATCGATTTCGATGCCGGGAAAGCCGAAATCGGCCCCCGTGTCATGGAAATGGGCGTCGGCGATGATGGCGACGGACGGAAGGCAGCGTGTCAGCATGATTGCGGCTGCTTTCTGCCTTCGATGACATCAATCCATTCAGAAGCACGGCGGGCAGCGGCGTAGAGCATCGGTTTCGGAGTCTCGAACCATTCATCCGGCCGCAGTTCTCGTTTCTCGCGGATCGCAGCGACTGCATCATCCAGAGTGGGGTAAAGGTGCGGCTGCTGCTTGTGAAGGAAAAGGGCTACGAGCGAGACGGAGCGGCTGCGGCCGCTACGGCAATTCACGAGCACATTACCACCGTCCGGGAAGGGGTAGGTTTCCCGCTTTGGCATCGTCTGCCGTAGCGCGCCATCGAGAATATAGTAAGCGCCGAGCATCATCGTGTCGGGGCTGCCTTCACCGTCGATCAGGCCGAGCTTGTAGTACCGGACATCACCATAACCAGTCGCGCGCAGATCGCTCTCTTCTGACGCCGCCGGTACAAAATTGATATCGAGGTTGACTGCACAGTTGACGACCGTGGTGATGCCATGCCGGCGCAAGAGCCAGAGATCGCGCGCGCCATCGCTGCCGCCGATATAAATAGCCGCGCCATGCGGGCCGAGGCCTTCGGCAATCAGGCTGATTGCAGGCCGGGCATAAACAGGTCCATCCATTTCCATTCCTCCGAACGCATGATGCGCGCTCTTCGCAGGCTGACCTTCAGGATCAAGCCGTCGTTGCCAGTTGCCGGTCCTGTACTGTGGTCAGCGGGATGTTCGAGGCCTTGCTGACACCCTGCGCGAGACCTGCGGCGGCCGCGAGCACCGGCCCGCCCCCCTCCAAACTGCCGATATCGAGGAACGGGCAAACGTCGCCACCGGCTTCACTGACGAGCAGCAGGCCCGCAAGGCAATCCCAGGAATTCATGTGCAATTCTATGTAACCATCCGAGCGTCCATCGGCGACATAGGCAAGCGCCAAAGCCCCCGACCCCGCGCGGCGGACATTGGTGCCCATATCGAGCAGATTTTTGACGACATCGAGATAGGTGGTATTCGGCACGCGGGTCGACCATCCCATCTCGATGGATGCCGCATCGAAGCGCTCCGTCTGTGCGACCTTGATCGGCAATCCGTTCCGCGTTGCTCCCTCGCCACGACGGGCGAAATAAAGCTCGTTAAGAGCGGGATTATAAATCGCGCCGATTTCGGTGCGCCCATTTTCGACATAGGCGATGGAGATGCAAAAATGAGGAATACCGCGGGCAAAATTGGCTGTTCCATCCACTGGGTCGACGACCCAGACACGCTGGGCAATGTCGCCACCGCCCTCTTCCCCGAAAAAACTATCATCTGGAAAATGCGTGGAAAGCAAATCTCGAATATGCGCTTCTGAGGCGGAATCCGTCTCAGTCAGAAAATCTTGAGGGCCTTTCATCGAATAGCTGCGCGTTGTCTCGCCGTAAAACCCCTTCAAGACAAGCTCTCCGGCAGAGCGAATAACATCACGGCATAGTTCGGCGCGTGCTACCAAAGTGTCTATGAAGGGTAATGTTTCCATGAACTCCGACCATTTATTGCAAATTGAACGCGTGTGCATATTGCACACGCGTTCAATTATTTCAAGCCTGATTAGCTGTAGAGCGGCAATCCGATGACCGCCGACGATGTGATGTTTCGTTCAACCGCATGGTCGCTCTCGGACATCCGATCCGGCGGCGCAGTGACCGGTGCCCATAAAGGCCATGCGTTCTTCGCCTACGCCACCAACTATCTGATCGATACCGATCACGGCGTCATTCTTGATGTGGAGGCAACCCGTGTCATCGGCCAGGCTGAGGTCTTTTGTCAGCGTACCGGAATCGCGGAATCCGGCCTTCCCACATCGAAGACCTTACGCTTTATTGACCTGGCTGCCTCCCTCTCTGGGCAGCAGCTTCCCCGCATCCGCATTGCCATGTCTGGATGCTACTTGCCCCGCCCTCACCCGGCGGGGTTTTTCGCAATTGCGTTAGCATCTGCGTCCGCCACTGACCCTTCGATATGTACAGCCACAGATAGAGCCCAGCCGGCTAATTTGCGATTTGCGCAGCCTGGCGTGTTTCGATTCACCGGATGATCGGTTCGCCGTGATAGCGGCGCCTCGACGGCTTCGACACGCCAAACCCGACTTCCATCATCAGGCGCGGTGAGTGTTTTGCCAATGTCCCCATATGGAAGCCAAACGGGTCCTCGACAAAACCCGTACCAGCCTTCCCGGTCAAAATGATAGCACTGTCTTCACCGTAGAAGTCCATCACCTCATCCGCCGGGTGTCCTACGAGCAGCGTCAATTGATGTTTCATGCGTCGGCGGTTGTGACTGCCTCGGACATAGACATGCGGGCCAGCATCCGCATCGACGTCGGATAGATAGAAGAAGAACTTCAGCATCCGCCAATCATCGAGGTCGAAATGAAACTTGAATGACGCTCGGCTAAGATCAGCCTCGGAGGCCGACTTTGTCGGGAAGCTCCACCATGTCCGCGTCGTGATCATTTTGGCTTCACCGCCGAGATAATGCTTTGCCACATTGAGAAGCAAGGGATCTTGCTGTACCGCCAACGCGGCATCACATTGCAGGACCTTTTCAAAATGATGGCCGCTCAGTATCGTGCGGCCAAAACGCCGCTCGGCTACCGCATGCTGACCGGCGAGAAACTCGACTTTGCGATCGAAGTTGCCAAAGCATGGCGTCTCGTGGCCGAAGCGGGCTATTTCCTCCTGGATCGGTGTAGGCAGCGTTAGGCCGGTAGCGATACCAGTGCTTCTAAGCTCAGCCGCGATCGCCTCCGGTTGTAGGTCACCGAATAACGATGGCGTCGCAACCTGGCTCGAATGAACGGGTCTGGCTGTCAGCCAATGCGCCCTGCGGAACGGCATTGTTCGCGCTAGCAGGAACATTGGCAGCCAGGCAGGATTCTCCCGCACATCCGTAAGATACGTCGGTATGCGTGCAGCCATGCGGCGGAGGGCGCCGCTGCTGCGGGCGATGGTTTCGAGATCATTCGGTTTGGATTTGGGGAGCATCTGATGTCCTTACAAACGTCAAGGTCATTAGTGACAAACCTTGGTCTTGATCTCACCCCCGTCCATACGATAACGCGCAATCGTTTATGTTGCAATGCAGCAAAACTGGCAATTCGCCCTTACTCCTCCTCTACCTTTAGGAGCGAATGTTTTGTCAAGCGCGGCATGTTCCTCTTATGCTCACTTTACTCCATTACCCTCACTCGCTTGCGGTGACCCCCAACGGCAGGCTCGGCGAACCCGAAGATATCGCTGAACTCGTTGCCTTTCTTCTGTCGCAGGCATCGCGCCACATTACCGGCCAGACCATGCACGTGGATGGGGGGCTTGCTGTTGCCGTGACCTACAACACAACCATCCTGATTTTCGTGATATCGAGGGTGTTGTGCTGGGTTCTGTCCGCTATTTATTTGTCCCAGTCGAGGGGTGCATTCCAGTTCTGTCGCAAACTTTTGACATAAACGGCTTGGCTGGACACGATTATGCCGCGAGCGCGGCAAACTGCTGAAATGCCGATTGACCACTGTTTGAAAATTGGCGCTTGCTGATCATGTGGGCTACTTCGATGCTGTCCAGTGTTGCTGACGCAGACTGGAAGGATTTGAAGACTTTCATGGAACGGGTCAGCTTTTTGATGAAACGATGATCTTGCTCAATCATTTGTTGACCATTGAGGAAGACGGTCGTGCCCCTCGCACTGCCAGCAATATGCTGACCGTGATTTCTATGCTGCTCGGAAGAGTTCAGGCCCTGATCGAACCAGACCGGTCGTCAATCAGCAGGATTGTAAATAGAAGGCTCCTCTGCCACGGCGGAATTGGCCTTGGCGGGAAGCAGTCACGTATTTCGTTTGGGGTACAGGCGTATGAGCAAATGCCATCGATGGCATGCATGCGAAAACAGCAAGCACTGGGAGGCATGTTTGAAAGCGGAATGTCATCGTCTGTCCTCTGTGCGCAATCGTGCGCTCTGGTCGTTTTAAAGCTTTGTCGGTTACTGCCCGGCCTTGACCAGATCGCGCGCCCGCAGGAACACGTTTTCCATCTGCCAGTGTTCGTTGGTGTAGTGTGGGTCGTTTGCCCACTCGTCCCAGCCATGATTGCGGCGGAACTCACCGAGCAGGCCGGAGACGAGGATCGCCCCCTTGTCGACCGGCTGCGGTTTTTCGCAATCCGGCCCGACATAGATGGCGTCATGCGGGCAATAGAGTTCGCACATGAAACAGGTCTCGCACTCCTCCTGCCGGGCAATCCGTGGAATCCGGTCCGGCGCGATCGCAAGGACGTTGGTCGGACAGATTTCGACACATTTGTTGCAAGCGGCGCAGCGCTCTTCGAGGATAAGTTCGATCATGATGCAAGCTCCAGCGGACGGCTGCGATCGCCGGAAGTCCAGACCTTGTCCAGTCCACCGACGAGGATGCGATGCTCCAGACGCGCATCCGTCTGAGGCCGGTCGTCTCGCTGGTGCATCCCACGGCTTTCGTCGCGGGCAAGGGCAGAGGCCGCCGACCACCGGGCGGTAGCCAGCATCGCTGCGGTCTCGCGCGTGCGTAACACGTCGGCGCCGTTGCCGAGCGCATGGGCCCGGAAGATTTTCCAGATATCGTCCAGCACCTCACCAGACCGTTTCAGCTTTTCGCCGGCACGGAAGATGTTTTTGTCGTATGAGAGCATTTCATTCTGGACAACCGATAGCGTTGCCCGCAGGTCCACCGCATGCTGCGAGACCGGACGCAGGCCGGCCTGCCCAATTGGACGTCCTGAATCCCGACCGCGCTGGCGGACGGCAAAACGCGTGGCGCCCTCTCCCGCCCATTGTCCCGATGAGACAGCCCAGGCAGAATTGACGTTGCCGCCGCCGGAGATCGCGCCGGCGACGAGTTCGCGGGTTGCAGCGTCGCCGGCCGCATAGAGACCGGGAACTGAGGTGCCGCAATCTTCCGACACGATACGCAAGCCACCGATGCCACGCACCGTGCCTTCGCCATGCATGGTTACCTCGAACTTGTCGCGATAGGGATCGATGTCCCAGCGGCGGAAGGGCAGCATGAAATTGGGCGAGATGATCGGAACCTTGGCGCGGATATCCTCCGGCGTGCGGCTGAGATCGCAGAACACCTTGCCCTTGAGCATGGCGGCGGCCAACGGCCGGATGATGTCAGGCCCCGGCGGGATCGGCAGCCTGTTGCCATCCTCGTCATAATAGGTGGCGAAGGCATAGGACATCGAGCGCGTCATGTTGGTGCCGGCAAGGGCCACCGTGTAGTAGTTGGTAAACTCCATGCCGGAAAGCTCGGCACCCGCTTCCGCCGCCATCAGGTAACCGTCGCCGGTATTGGTGTGGGAGCCGAGCAGGCGCGAGAGAAACGAGGTGCCGCCGGTGGCCAGCACGACCGCGCCGGCATTGACCTGCCACGCGCCGCCCTTCTGGCGCCGGATGCCGCGCGCGCCACTGACCGAACCATCCGGACGCTGGAGGAGTTCGAGCGCCGGACAGTGATCGAGCACGGTGACGCCAAGGCTGTCGACGATCTTGCGCAGCGCCCGCATATATTCCGGTCCGCGCAGTTCGCGGTAGCGGGTGGCGCCCGTCTCGTCCTTGGAGAAATCGTAGAACCCATGCAGTGTCGGCAGGCTTTCCCAGGTCTTCGCCAGAACGCGCGCCATCCATTCCGGATCATTGATACCAAACCCGCTCTTCTGACGATTGCGGATGGCATTTTCCCGCAGTTCCGGCGGATCGGGCGGGACCCACCAATGGCCGGGTCCGGCAGTTGCCGTGACGCCGCTCGTGCCGCAATAGCCCTTGTCGGCGAGAATGACGGACGCACCGGCCTGGCGCGCCGCGGCTGCCGCCCACGTTCCGGCGAGACCTCCGCCGATGATCAGGACATCGGCCTCAAGGTGAAGGGTGTCTCCGCTGCTTGAAATGCTCATCTCAAGAATTCCCGTGCGTTCCGTGGCGAACACCGAGACAATCCAGCAGGTTGCCGCGGATTTTCGCAAACACGGGATCGGCGACATCGCGCTGGCGTGGCAAATCGATGACTTCCTGGTGGGCGATAATGCCATCCTTCATCACCAGGACTCGGTCAGACAGGAGCACCGCCTCCTCGACATCGTGTGTGACGAGCAGCACGGCGCATCCGTGGCGTTGCCAGAGTTCGCCGACGAGTTCCTGCGCCTTGATCCGGGTTAGGGCATCGAGTGCGGCGAATGGCTCGTCGAGCAGCAACAGATCGGGCTCGCGAACCAGCGCTCGCGCCAGCGAAGCCCGCTGCGCTTCACCGCCGGAGAGAACCTTCGGCCATTGGTCGGCGCGATGGCCGATGCCGACTTCTTCCAGCGCCTCCAGTGCGCGCTTGCGGTCGGCGCCGCCCGGAAGCCCGAGCACGACATTGCGCCAAACGGTTTTCCACGGCAGCAGGCGCGGCGCCTGGAAGGCGACGGCGCGGCGGTGCGGCACTTCGACATCGCCGCTGAATTCGCGATCAAGATCGGCGAGGATGCGCAGGAGCGTGCTCTTGCCACAGCCGCTCGCGCCGAGCAGGGCGACGAACTCTCCGGCGGCGATATCGACATTCAGGTTCTGCAGAACATCTCTGGAGCCGAAGCGACGTGACAGACCACGCACCCGGACAGCGTTTGCAGTTTCCGCCACGGCTGACGGCACGATCTGCGGCCCGGGCTTCAGCATCGCCGAAGATGCTTGCGGGCGTGAATCGGTCAAGTTCCGTTGAACGCTGGTCGCCATGACAGGAACACCTTTTCGAGAGTGCGGACGGTGAAATCGACGGCGAGGCCCAGAAGCGCATAGACCACCAGGCAGACGACGATGACATCGGTCTGAAAGAATTCGCGGGCGTTGGCCATGAGATAGCCAATACCTGCAGTGGCGTTGATCTGCTCGCCGAAGACCAGCGCCAGCCAGGCGATGCCGAGCGAATAGCGCAGGCCGACCAGCGCGCTCGGCAAGGCGCCGGGAAGAACGACGTTGACGATCATCGCCAGACGTGAAAGCCCAAGCGTTCGCCCGACCTCGATCAGCGACTGGTCGACATTGCGGATGCCGGCATAGACGTTGAGATAAAGCGGAAAGGCGGTGGCGAGCGCGATCAAGGCGATCTTCGGCGCCTCGCCAATGCCGAACCAGATGATCAGCAGCGGGATGAGCGCCACGTTCGGCACGGTGCGCATCATCTGCATGATGGCATCCACCATATCTTCGCCGAGACGAAACAGCCCGGAGATCACCGCCAGCGTCACGCCGATCGTGCCGCCGATCGCAAGACCTGTCAGCGCCCGGCTGAGGGAAACCCACATGGCCTCCTGCAACTCGCCGGTCTCGATCAGCGCCGCCGCGCTGGAAAGCACGGTCGAAGGACCGGCGAGGACTTCGCCCGGCAGCGCGCCCGTCACCGAAAGGACATGCCAGAGGAGAACCAGCGCGACGGGACCGGACGCCCGCCGCAGCCAGCGAGGCAAGCCCTGCCCCTTGGCGGAAACAGGGTCGATCCGCTGGAGATGCAGTCCGTCTGCCCTTGGACGTTCAGGTGGGAGGCGTTTCCGCCCTCTTTCCCTGTCCGTCGCAACCGGACCTATTTCCGCAATGGTCATGGTGAAACCCGTTCGAAATCAGTTGGTCGGAATGTCGCGATAAACATAGTCGCCGAGTTTGAGCGAGCCCTTCAGCACGCCCGCCTCTTTCCAGGTCTCGAAGACATTCTGGAGCGATGCGACGAAGGTATCGTCGATCGGTTGGCGCTTGTAGGCGGCCTCGTCCTGATAGATCTTTTCGATCGTCGCCTTGTCCTGCTTGGCAAAGCCCGCGTAGAAGGTGACATAGGCGTCCTTGTTGTTCAGGGACCAGTCGTAGCCCTTTTCGAGGCGGTTGACGTAATCGGTGATCGCCGCGATCTTTCCTGGATCTGACAAGGCGGCGTCCGTCGCGCTCAACACGTAGTTGCCGGTGCTGATACCCGGTCCGTCGAGAAGAACGGTCGCCTTCAACGTGCCGATCGTGCGCGCCTTGTAGACGCCCCAGGTACCCCAGGCGTCGATGCTGCCGGCCTGAAAGGCGGCGCTGGCATCGGCCGGCGTTAGGAAGGCAAGCTTGACGTCATCGGCCGTCAGCCCGGCCTTTTTCAGCGCGCCGAGCGTCAGATAGTGGGCAACGCTGCCGCGCGTGGTCGGCGAGATGATCTTGCCCTTCAGGTCGGCAAGCGTCTTGATCGGGCTATTCGCCGGCACCAGGATCGTGCTGCCGAGGCCGCCGTTCGAAAAATTGGCGACGACCTTGATCTTCGAACCTCCGGCAATGGCGCTGACCGTCGGGGAATCGGCCGCCTGGCCGATATCGACGGCATCCGCCTTCAAGGCTTCATGCAGGTTCACCGCGGCCGGAAAGACCGACCATTCGATCTGATAGGGCACATCTTTCAACAGGCCGGCCGCTTCCAGTTTCGCGCGGGTTGCGCCGGTTTGATCGCCGACGCGCAGAACGACCTTGCTGAGATCCTCCGCAGCCAAAGCCGGAAAAAACGCGCCGAAGGATAGGGCGGCCGCCAGACCGCCGAGAACGGTACTGAAGAAACGTCGGGAAAGATGGGTCATGGAGTTTCAACTTTCCAAGGGTTCGGGTTTTGTGAGGAAGCCTGCCAGCCGAATTCACTCGGCAGCATCGGCGATCTGCGGATCGGAATAACGATTGACGGGAACGGGAATGCCGAGATTGCCACGGAAGATCTCGGACTCATATTCGGTGCGATAGATGCCGCGCTCCTGAAGGATCGGCACCACGGTCTCGACGAAGACTTCGAGTTCGCGCGGCAGCGAGACATTGACGACGAAACCGTCCGAGCCACGCGTCTCCAGCCAGCGCTGGAAGGCATCGGCCACCTGCACCGGCGTGCCGACGAATTCGGTTCTAGGCGTCGCGAACCGCAGGGCCGTCTGCCGAAGGGTGAGATTTTCCGCTTGGGCGACGGCAATGATCTTGCCGGATGTGCTCTGGTTGCTGTTGGCACCATGGGCGCCGATATCCGGGAAAGGCGCATCGAGATCGTGCTGCAGGAAGTCATAATCGTTGAACGGACGGCCCAGCATCGACAGGGCATTCTCGATCGACGTCAGGCTGGCGAATTCCTGATATTTGCGCTCGGCCTCTTCTTCCGTCGATCCGATGACCGGCCGGATGCCCGGCAGGATGAACACCTCGTCAGGATCGCGCCCGAAGGCGGCTGCCCGTGTCTTAATGTCCTGATAGTAGGCCCTGCCGTCTTTAATATTCTCATGATGCACGAAGATCGCATCGGAGCACCGCGCGGCAAAATTCTTGCCGTCTTCGGAAGCCCCCGCCTGGAAGATGACCGGCTGGCCCTGCGTGGAACGCGCGATGTTGAGCGGGCCTTTGACCTGGAAGAATTCACCCTTGTGGTTGAGCGTATGCAGCTTGGCGGGATCGAAGAAGACGCCGCTCTGCTTGTCATGAACAAGCGCATCGTCCTCCCAGGAATCCCAGAGGCCCTGAACGACATCGAGATATTCGGCAGCGAGCCGGTAGCGCGTGTCGTGCGCCAGATGTTTCGACTTGCTGTAATTCTCGGCGCTGCCTTCAAGCCAGGACGTCACCACGTTCCAGCCGGCCCGGCCGCCGCTGATGTGATCCAGCGAGGCGAACTGGCGGGCGACGTTGAAGGGTTCGCTGTAGCTGGCGGTCAATGTCGCGACCAGACCGATATGCGAGGTTGCACCGGCCAGCGCCGAAAGGATCGTCAGCGGCTCGAAGCGGTTGAGATAGTGCGGGCTCGATTTTTCCGTGATAAAGACGCTGTCGGCAACGAAGAGAAAATCGAACTTCGCTGCCTCGGCGAGCTGCGCCTGTTTCTTGTAATAGGCGAAATTCGTGCTGGCGGTCGGATCGGCATCCGGATGCCGCCAGTCGCCCCATCCCATGCCCACGCCATGCAGCATGAACCCCAACTTCAACTGACGTTTTGCCGACATCTGATCTCTCCTGTACGATGGGTGAAAGCATCGCTTGAGACATCAAGTTAAAGACTATAAAAACTATACAATAGGTATTCTATTGCCATTTGCAGCCTGTTGGGAGAAAGGAATTCTGTACCGGAGCACAGTCGCCGGTCATCGCGTTGCCTTCGCAACGTCGAACACATCGGTAAGGGTTACAGACCGGAATTCCGAAACGAGTACCGTCACGCGAACGACCCAGAAGCCATCGAGCGGCAGCACGAACCCATCGGCGCTATATCGCTGTGCAGACGTTTTCTGTGCAGGACGGGTGAACGGGCCGATGCCATAGGACGGCTTATCGAGATCGATGCTGACGGAGAGCGGCTCCAGCGGTTTGCCATCGAGAATGAGATCGCGGACCTCGACGGTAACCGGCCCGGTGAAAGGCGGATGAATGGACAGGACTGCGCTCAGACCGTCCTTGCGCGCTGTGATTGCCTGCAACGCAGCCGGAGCCGCCGCCAAGGTGCGCGGCGGCGGAGTGAAACGCCACAGGCCGAGCACGGCGATAATCAAACTGCCCAAGACCACTTCCGCCAGGATGCTGCGCTGCAATTGCCGCGCAGCGGTCTTGCTGCCGGCAAGAACCGGTTTTGTCAGGCGGTAACGATTAAATGCGGCGAGCAGCAGGAGCGCACTGACAAGTGCCAGCTTTGCCAGCAGCACAAGCCCGTAATCGGTCGTCCACAGTGCTGTTACCGTGCGCAACTGCACGACCGCCAGAGCCAGTCCGGAGAGGATCAGGACGCCGACGATCAAGGGGATTACCGCCGAGAAGCGCTTCAGCGCCAGCACCGCGCCGAAAGATGGCTGTTTGAACAGGATCGCCAAGGGAAGCAGCGCACCGATCCAGAGTGTGGCGGTTACGGCATGAAGAAAAAGGGCCGGCTGGGTCAGCAGGGTCGGCGACGCGGTCGCGGCATGACCGGCGCTGGCGACCGCAAGGCCGACTGTGAGAAGGGCAAGTGAGGCAAGTACGACGCCGGTGCGGAGGCCGGTCTGGCGGGCCGCGTAGGCAAGGATAAGCGCGGTTGCCCCTAAGACAGCGGCGCGGCCAAAGCTGGTGGCGAAAAGCCCTGCACTCCATGTATCCCATCCCAGCAAAGCCGGTACGGGCTCGTCCAGTGCATCCAGTCCCTGGAAGCCGATCAGCAATGGTGTCGCCAACAGGCCGGTGAGCAGCAGGCCGCCCACCGGCCATTCTTCGCGCGCGATGGTCTGGCCAGCCACGAGGATCGAGAAGGCGGTACCGCCGACACCGAAGACCAGGACAAGCATCAGAACCAGCCGCGCGGTCCACAATCCCGATCTCACGACCAGATCGGTCTGCGCTTCGACCGGCGGCGCGATCGCGCTCGGAGCACCGATCGAAAAGACCAGTCCACCGCCGATCGGATGGCCGTCGGACGAGGTGACGCGCCAGGACAGAATATGGGTGCCGTTTTCGAGCGTGTCCGGCAGGGTGAGCACGATGGTATCGCCCTTCTCATCGATGTCCTTCAGAACTTCGGTATGGCCGCCCGGATGGATAAGCCGCGCCACCAGCGGCCGGACCGGTTCCGAAAACCGCAGGGTGATCGACTTCGGTGCTGCGTCAGACACGGCCCCATCCGCCGGATCGGATTCGATCAGGCTGGCATGGGCAAAGGCGGCTCCCGTGTTGAGAACCGACAAAAAGACGGCGATGCAGATCATCGCCGCCCATTTTGCGAGATGGTTCACGGTCAGGGCTGAACCCGAACGGACGGGGCCGGATATTTCAGGTCGTCGGACACGCCGCCGGCTGCCGGGATTTCGATCCAGCGATCGACGCTGCCGCCTTTGCATTCCTGCACGATGGGCACGAAGATCGCGTTTGCCGCTGTTTTGCTGACTGTCGCGCGAAAGACGAACTCATCATAATAGGCATCTTCAAGCGTGCCGCCCGTCCAGGATATTTCCTTGATCGTCGCGCCATTTCCGTGGGCGTGCGTCGTTTCCGCGGAGGCCTTGCGCACATCATCGGTCACGATCGCCAGCGTCCAGCCCGGCTTTGGCTGCGGCTTGGCCGATGTCAGCTCGGCCGGAATGGCGATGCGCACGCCTGTCGTTGCCTTGCCCGAGCAGCCATGCGGCAGCCGCAGCACGAACTTGACGGTCGCGCCGGGCGCCACTTCCTTGTTCTCGAAGGTGATATGGGCGCTGGCTGGCGTGGCAGGGCCCATCGCCATTGTTGCCAGCAGTGCGCCAGCCAGTGTTTTCAGGGTTTTCATTGTTGATACCAACTTTCTTACCACGTGGCCGCTAGGCCGAGATGTCCGAGCGCTTCGCGGCGCAGTTCGGCCAGACGCGGATCGCCGCGGTGACGGGGATAGGGAAGATCGACGCTGATGTCAGCGACGATGCGCGCCGGGCGCGGCCCGAAGATCAGCACGCGCTGAGACAGGAACAGCGCTTCCTCGACGTCGTGTGTAACAAGCACCGCCGTCAGACCGGCGCGCTGCCAGAGGCTGACGAGTTCCGTCTGCATGGTCAGTCGGGTCAGCGAATCGAGCTTGCCGAGCGGCTCGTCGAGCAGGAGCAGGCGCGGCTCGTTAACCAGCGCCCGGGCAAGCGCCACACGTTGCGACATGCCGCCGGAGAGTTGATGCGGATAGGCTTTGTCGAAGCCCTTCAGCCCCACCAGTTCGATGGCATTGTCGACCCGGTGCCGGGAGCGTTTGAGAACGCCCTGTGCCTCCAGCCCGAGCGCGACATTGTCCCAGACCGTGCGCCAGGGAAACAGCGTCGGATCCTGGAACACCAGAATACGCGATGGATCCGGCTCGCCGACGATCTCGCCATCGACGCTGAGTTCGCCGTTTGTCGGCTGATCGAGGCCGGCCAGAAGCCTGAGCAGCGTCGATTTCCCGCATCCGGACGGCCCCAGCAATGCCACGAAGGACCCCGGTTCTACCGAGAAATCGACATTGTCGAGGACTGGTAGCGGTTCGCCTTCCAGCTCGAACTGGTGCGAGACGTTGCGGATGTCGATCTGCTGGCCGGCCGCCGGCAGCTCCGCCTCTTTCGTTGCAAGGACTACCATCGGACAAGGCCTTTCTGCCAGGACAGGGACCAGTCCCGAACACGGAAGAGAATGGTGATAAGCGTCGAGCACATCAGTGCCATGACGAGCAGCGCCGCATACATGTTGGCATAGGCGGCCCACCCTTGCGCCCATTGCAGGTACCAGCCGAGACCGGCCTTGACGCCCAGCATTTCGGCGACGACCAGCACGGCAAACGATGTGCCGAGCCCCATGAACAGGCCGACGAAGACATGCGGCAGGGCCGCCGGGATCGCTACCTTGAAGATCAGGAAGAGCGGCTTGGCGCCGAGCGTGCGGGCGATGTCATAATAGTCGCGATTGACGCTGGCGATGCCCGACCAGGTGAGAATGGTGACCGGAAAGGCTGTCGCGAGCGCGATGAGAAAGACGCTGGCCGAACCGCTGGTCGGGAAGATGAAGAAGGCGAGCGGTAGCCAGGCGGTCGCCGGCAGGGGGCCGATCAGCCGCAGCACCGGATGCACCCAGTAGCTCGCCGCCCGCGACCAGCCGATGGTGACGCCGGTCAGGAATCCGGCAAGCGCGCCGAAGAAATATCCCTTGGCCAGAAGCAGGACGGAATAGAACACGCTGATCCCAAGCCGTTCCCAGTCGTCGAAAAAGACTTCAAGGATACTCTGCGGTGAGGAGAAAAACGGCACCGGCAGCAGCCCGGTTTTCGCCGTGACGATCTCCCAACCGGAGACGACCAGAGCCGAGGCAAGGAACCACGGCCCGTAATAGCGGATGGTGACGGCGGCCTTGCCGCCGAGCTTGCCGGTCGCCGCAACGACGGCCAGCAGCAGCGCGATCACCAGCGCCCCTGCCGCCAGCTCACGCCCATAGGGCTGCGGAATGATTTCCGGCCACAGCTCGATGAGCGCAGCCGTCCCGACCCAGGCAGCCGCGGCGACAAGGCCGGTCGACCAGAGGGAGGCGGCGGGACGAACAGATGCCGCCTCCTGGACGGCACTTTCGGAGAGAGGGGGATCGATCGAAGCCATGCCCTGTCCTCCCTCAGGCCGAAAGCACGTCGGCATAGACCCGATCGGCGAATTCGGTCGGATCGGTCGAGTTCTTGAACACCTGGACGTCGCGCAGTTCCTGCGCATAGAGCGCGATTTCCTGGCGAAGATCGGCACCGGTCGGATTGTGATTGTGCGTCTGGGCGAGAAGCACGCCGACCAATTCGTCGATCGACTTGTCCTTCGGTGCGTTTGGCAGGAAGGCTTTGGCTGCATCTTCTGGCTTGGCAACCGTCCAGTCCTGCGCCTCGAGCAAAGCGCGGGTCAGCGCAGTCGCCGTCGGCAGGTCGTCGCGGATCAGGCTGCCACGCAGGCCGACGATGCAGCAGACGCGGTTTTCAAAACCGTGGTCGAGGTTGGAGGCCACCTGAATGTATTTCGGATCCTGCAGCCAGAAATAGGCCTTCGGATCGCCGTCTGCGATGGCATGGATTTCGCCTTTCTCGGCAGCCAGCTGCAGCAGTTCGCCGGGATACTGGCGCCATTCGACGTCAGCAACCGGATCGATGCCTTCCTTGTGCAGCAGGATCGAGAAGAAATTCTTGCCGGGGCTGGCAAGGTCGGAAATGCCGATCGTCTTGCCCTTGAGCTGCGACAGGGTGGTGATCCCTTGCGACTTCAGCGCGACGAGCCGTGAGCAGCCGCCATGCGTGCCGGCGGTGATCTTGACGTCGAAGCCCTGTTCCAGCGCCTTCAGCCAGCGCAGGGCCATGCCGACGCCGCCATCGGCCTTGCCGGTCGCGATGGCTTCCAGCAGCGCCTCGGTCGAGGCACCGAAATTGACGAGTTCGACATCGAGCCCGTATTTCTTGAAGATGCCGTGCTCCTGCGCCACGAAGACCGGGGCAAGGCAGATCGCCGAGGCGTTGGTGGCGAACTTGATCTTCTTCAGCTCGCCGGCAGGCGCCGCCGATTGGGCAAAAAGGCTGCTGGCCGAAAAGCCGGCGAGCGGTGCTGCCAAGCCCAAGGCGACGGCCGTTTTCAAGAATGAGCGGCGATCAACGCCGTTTTTGCCGGATATGGACGTCTCCAGATTCAAGGTCATGATTGTCTCTCCTGCCCCTCGGGCACCCGTTGAAGTGAAAGTCGATTGGTTATTCAGCAGCCTCGGCGCGGTCGAGCTCGCCGTCGCGCTCGGCGACCAGCTTGCGCAGGCGCGGAATGAGATCGCGGCCGTAATGGAAAGCATCCTCGAGCGGATCGAAGCCGCGGATCAGGAATGTGGCGACACCGAGATTGTAATAATCGAGCAGCGCGTCAGCGACCTGATCCGGCGTTCCGACCAGGGAGGTTGAATTGCCGCTGGCGCCGGTCAGCGCTGCCATCTCGGTCCACAACCGCTTATCGAGACGCGCGCCTTGCGCGGCGGCGGCAAGAAGGCGGCGGGATCCCTCGTTCGGCGGTTGATGGCCTGTGGCCTTGGCGTTCACATTGATCAGCCGTTCACCGGAGGCGCTCGCCCTCAGCGCCTTTGCCTTATCCAGAAGCCGCGCGGCCTTCGCCCAGGCCGCCTCTTCCGTTTCGGCCAGGATGGGTCGCAGCGACAGGCTGAAGCGCGGACTGCGGCCATGGGGTGCTGCCACCTCGCGGACTCGTTTGATCGTCTCGGCAACTTGCGCATGGGTTTCTCCCCAGAGCGCGTAGATATCGGCATGCTTGCCGGCAACCGTAAAGGCCGCATCGGACGAGCCGCCGAAATAGATCGGAATGCCGTCGGGACCTTGCGGCCGAACATTCGAGTGGCCGCGATCGACCGTGTAATATCTGCCGGCATAGTCGAACGGCGTTTCGCTTGTCCATTCGCTGCGGACGATATCGAGATATTCGCTGGTGCGGGCGTAGCGCTCATCCTTCGTCAGATGATCGCCATCCTGCGCCAGCTCTTGATCGTTGCCGCCGGTGATGATATGGACGGACACCCGGCCATTGCTCAGATGATCGAGCGTCGCAAGTTGCCGTGCCGCCAATGTCGGCGCGGTGAAACCCGGCCGGTGCGCGATCATCAGCTTCAGCTTGGTAGTTATGGCGGCCACATGCTGGGCAATCAGGATGCTTTCCGGCGAGGTCGAGTGGAAGGCGAAGAGGACACGGTCGAAGCCACCGTTCTCGTGGATCGTTGCGGCCGCCGCGATATGTTCCAGATTGATGACCGGGCCGGAGGCCGGGATCGTCTCGGAGGCATTGTGATTTCCGATATATCCGATGATTTCGACAGGCATAGATGTCGTCCTTTCGTGGATCAGAGACCGAGCGCGAGCTTGCCCGCGCCGGTGCGAACAGTGTCTTCCTGGGGACTGTGAATGCGGCCGCACAGCACGTCACGATGGTGACGCTCCAGCGGGTTGCTACGGGAGACGCCGTGATTGCCGGTGAGCTTCAGGGCCTTCTCGACGGCGAGAATGGCGTTCTCAGTGGTGACGACCTTGATGAGACCGGCTTCAGACTGCGATACGCCCCGGCCTTCGTCGATATCGCGAGCGGCGGAGGCAATCAGGCGGCGGTTGACGGCGAGGAGCTCCTCGATCTCGCCAACCGCCTGCTGGATGCGCGGGACGGTCGAGAGCGGCTGGCCAAGATTGGTTGGGACACGGTTTTGCAGGAACTGCACCAGCCAGTCGCGAGCGGCCTCCGCAACACCGGTATAGAGCGCACCGGGCAGGATGCCGAACCATCCCGCCTGCCCCTCGCCGCGTACGTCCCATTCAGATGGCAGGCGGATATCGACGGCGTGATCGAGCGGAATGTGGACATCTTCCAGCACCGCATCATGGCTGCCGGTGGCGCGCATGCCGAGCGGGTTCCAGGTTCTCTCGACACGAAAACCGTGGCTGTCGACCGGAACGAGAAAACCACCGACGCGCGGGGCTTCTTCGTCGGTCCTTGCCCAGACGATCGCCCATGTCAGACCTTCGATGCCGGTGGAGTAAATTTTTCGCCCGCTGATCGACCAGCCGTCCGCCGTGCGCTTGGCCGTGGTCGCCGGCAATCCGCCGCGGATCGGCGTGCCGAGTTCCGGCTCGACCCGCAGGGCGTTGATCAGAGCGCCCTTCTCCACCGCGTCTTTGATAACGCGGGAAACCAGATGGGCCGGCCAGCGGCTGGCAGGGAGCGTCGCTAGATTGATATATTGCATGATCATGATCAGCGCGGTCGAAGGCTCGCCGCGCGCGATCGACCGGATGACCTCTGCCGCCTCGGCAAGCCCGGCACCACGGCCGCCCGGTTCGACCGGTGCCGTCAGGGCCGTCAGTCCCGCCTGTTGCAGCAGTCGAATATTCTCCTGCGGAAATTCGGTGCTGGCATCATAAAGATGCGCCGTTCCGGCAAAGACGATCGAGAGGTCTGCGGCGGCAGCGATCGCGGTCTGCGTCACGGGCGGCGAGTTGCTGCGAAGCGGTGTGACGTTCATCTCGAAAGCCTCCGAAGTCTTGAGAAAGCGGTCGCTGGTGATGGCCATCAGCGAAGTCAATAATATCTACCAATTTAGTATATTAAAGGAATTGATGTTGCCGATCGCGGGCGAATTTAAAAAAACTGCGCGGTTGCGGGCGTAGGTTTCGCAAACCTGTCCCTCGCGACGAAGGCGCCTCCCGCCCTAAGATGCAGGTCAGGTCAATACCGGCCCGGAGGGGCCTGCCGGATATTAAGGAGAAGACCATGACCACATCGCTCAATCAGACGCTTGCCGATTTTCAGGCAGACCGGGCGCTCACGATGCCCGCCGACAAACTCAAGATCAGCGTCGATCAGCGACGCCTGCTGGTCGATACCGCCGATCGCTCGGCCTTCGTCAAGTACGGTGACGCCGTTGGGACATTCGAGCTCACCGAAGTCGATGAGGGACCGGTGACGCTTCAGGGACTTCTTCAGTTGGGGCCGCTCGTCCTGGTCTTCTTCCGTTTTGCCGGATGCCCGGCCTGCAACATCGCCCTCCCCTATTACAATGAGCATTTGGCCCCGGAACTGGCCGCGCTCGGCGCCACCTTGGTCGGCGTCAGTCCGCAGGTCCCCGAGAAGCTCCGCGCTGTCAAAGATCGCCATGCACTCAGCTTCCGGATCGCCACGGACGAAGGCAATGCGCTCGCCCGCCGTTTCGGCGTCACCTACGAATTCGACGAGCCGTCCCGCCGCCTTTCGCTGGAGACCGGCATTCCGATCGGTGACGTAACCGGCACGGGAACATGGGAACTGCCCATGCCGGCGGTCGTGGTGATCGATCAGAAGGGCATCGTCCAGTTTGCCGATGTCAGCCCGGACTGGCTTGTGCGTACCGAACCCGGCGCTATCATCGATGCCGTGCGCGATATCAACCTGCGCGCCGCCGCCTGACCTTCAACGCCAGAATCGGAATCCATGCCTTGACCGACCATCATCACCACGACGATCACGCCCACGACCATTCGCACCCGCACGAGGAACGCTGGAAGCATGACGGCATCCGCGTCATCAAGGGCGACCAGCTCGATTCCAACACGGCCCAGACACCCGGCATGTTCCGGCAGGCGGCGATCAATCACGCCCGCGTCGGTGCGCAGAAGATCTGGGCGGGAACGGTGGCGATCGAACCAAACGCCAAGACCGGCGTCCATCATCATGGTGCGCTTGAGAGCGTGATCTTCGTCATCCGTGGCAAGGCGCGGATGCGCTGGGGCGAGCGGCTGGAATTCGTCGCCGAAGCGGGTCCAGGCGATTTCATCTTTGTGCCGCCCTATGTGCCGCATCAGGAAATCAACGCCGACCCCGACAATATTCTCGAATGTGTCCTGGTCCGCTCCGACAATGAGGCGGTCGTCGTCAACATCACGGATGTCGATCCGGTCGAGGATCCACAGGAGGTCTATTGGGTCGATCCCATACATGACCACCCCGACGGTAGGAAATAGGCATTTCTTCCTCAGCTTTGGAAACGGCGTTTTGGCGCGAGTGTTCTACGCGTCATCGACCCGCTTTAAGCGGTTGAACGCCTTGATGGGATTGGAACCCAAATTCCGGTTGTGAAGAAGCTCCGCTCGATCTGAGGAACGACTACTTCAAAAAATCTCGCAGCCAGCTCTTTACCGACTGTTTACCGCTGGTGAGCGCTTATCTCCAAGCTTCCAATTCGACCTCGACAGCTTGACCGAAAGGCGAAACGGCCCGGAACAGCGTCTCAGTTCCAGGCCGTTTTTGAATACCTGTTTTGACCGGCTCCCATCCCGACAAGAGCCATAAGAACGCTCAAGAATGCACACATTGTAACCTCGTCACGGCATCGCCGACCTTCTCGCAAGTCGCCAAATAGTTTCCGTGTTTTTCGGGATGGTCGAGTACGACCAATTCAATTGTGGGCGGCTACCAACGTGGAAGTTGGTCAGTCTCAGTCCATGGGTACTCGGTCCATGTGGATCTGCCGCAACATGTTCCGTCCGGCGATCAGCAACTCAAACAAGAATGCAACGAGCGATCCAATGAGCGAGACGATGGCACCACCAAAGAACCAGAAGAGATTTTCTTGGCGCAGTCCCATGGCAAGAGCGCCAGCCAGTAGATTCAAGATTGCGCCGCCGGTGCAAATGCCGGCCATCACTCCAAGTACTACCGCAACCTCAAGCGCAAGTGCCCGTCGCCGCAGATACGCGAGCTGCATGCGAGATACCTTGCTCCGCTTACCCCTATCCGCAACCTCGTTCAGCCGATCCGATACTCTCCCGAGGCGCATGGTGTAGATGCTGACAAAGCCTGCGGTACCAGCCAACAAAAAGACCGGCGCAAGGGATGTTTGTATGACAGAGGCAAGGTCGCTGACGATAGGCGGTGTATGCATGAGTACCTCCTAGAAGCAAATTGAACTGCGATGCGATAAGTTTTGACATCAGTAGATGTAGTCCACGACGTAGCGCCCATCATGAGGCTGGCAGTAGACCCGCCGGAACCTTCAGCCCGCCCCACCCGCTTGACGTTCACAATCCAGCTCGCCTGATGCAGCATCGTCGCGATGCGGCGATGGCCTATCGGCCATAATTGGGGCGAGCGCTGTGATGTCGGCGGTCATTGCCGCCTCATCATCCGGTGTCTTAACGACTTTGCGCTGTGTGGAGCGATGCTGACCAAGACCAGTGCATGCCCGTCGTTCTGACACACCAAGTTCCTCAATAACATGATTCACACAAGCGCGGCGGCGAGCGGGGCTAAGAAGCCCCTGGCAACCTCCGAAAGTATCATCTTGTCCAATGTCAGATCGGAAACCGCACGCCGGAGCCGAGCCTTCTCGGTCTCCACTCTTTCAGGCGCTTCCCTAGTCGCCCTTCTGTGCATTTTCAGCACGTCGACCTGACGAAGCTTCGTGACGATCTCTTCCGCCTTGTATTTTTTCGCTGCCATTTCATCGCTCTTCTGTGGCTCACAGGCCATACTTCAAGAAGGGCCATTTTTCACGGAGCAGATCAACACGGTCCAGCGACTCGGCCGGCCCTTGGCACTGACGAAGTACAGGATGCCATACGCGACGACCGTGGAATCGATAAGGAAGGCAGCAAAATACCCTGCTATCCAAGGCTCCCCGAGATTACTTAAATACAGATAGACCATGAATGCCTTCTCGAGGGTGCTGAATACCAAGGTCTCAAATCGTAACCACGGACGGAACCCCGCGACCACCATCAGCGCGCCAATTCCGAAGATCATGGTTCCCCAGTGTCGCAGAGCCGGTACGCTGGAAGAGGTGAAATCGACAAGTCCACCGAGCATCGGTGTGATGAGTTTGATGTCGAGCGCAAACGGCAATGTCCCACAGGTCGCCAAACCGAAAACAATGAGAAACCATTTGATGGTTTTGGCAATGAAGTTGTTCAAAGTACACATCGTTATCTGCCGGACGATTGGAAGAAAGCTCAGGCGGATGCCAATTGGCGGCCCGCCACAATTTTCGCCTAGGCCCTACTCGCCGTCACAAGAGCGGCCGACGACAGCCTAATCCACAGCTTCCTAGCTATTCTCATCGCATATTTCCTCGTCTTTCGAATGTTCCATCGTGGATGCGCCAGCCTCCGCCCCGGCGAAAGTCGCACCGGGCAGATGTCATTTCATCAGGGCCGCCACCCGATCGAAGGCAGCGGAAAAGCCTTTCAAGGAAGCCGACAAAGAGATCGGTTCGTTGGTATTAGCAGCCTTGGCCATCATCTTGAGCGCCACGCCTGTACGCAACTCGACGAGGGTTGCGCCGTCGAAGCTAAGCGGCACAACGCATCCGACCGGGAGGCAGGTGCTGAAACGGACGGGTGCTTCGGCAGACTTCTCATCGATCTGAAGCAAGACGCCGGCATCGAGCGCGAGCCCGAAGGGCAGAACAAGCGTACCGGTCGCAGTCTTCCCATCGCCACCGGCTGCGATCTCGATGGCCAGAAGCCGCTGTCCGTTCGGCTGGGTCTGCTGTTGCATGAGGAGACAATGCCTGTCCTTCCTCTGGACGCAGCTGACGATCCAGCCCCCGTAGGATTCTTGCAGAGAGGACGCTCCGCCCGGGAGCGTAGTCTGCTCCTGCGCGAATGCGTGCCCAATTGCCAGGACCAACAGGCAAGAGGTAGCGAAGACTATCCGACACGACCGGAACCACGGTGATAAGCACTGTCTCAACAAGGTCCTGTCTCCCCTCAGAACTTATAGCCCAGGCGCAGCGTGCCGCCGTGACTCGTGTAGGTGTCGGAAAACGAGCCCTGGTAACTCATGCGCAAACTAAAGCCGTTATCGCTCGTCAGATCGATGCCCGCAGTCAGCCGCCCAACCACATTGGCCAGCGGCACTGCGCTGTCGAAGGCGCCGATCCCGGCCGGCGCACTGGCCAGCCGCGCAGGCGTATCCCAGCTATCGACGCTGCTGAAACTCACCCCTGCGGCCGCGAACGCCCGCATGACCGTCGTCTCGCTGACCTCCACCCGCGTGCCGACCTCAATTGCCGGAGTGGCGTGGAAGCTCCATTGACCAGCACCGTCGACCAGCAGATCAAGCGCGCCGGCTCCTGACTCGCGATAACCGTCAGCATGAGAATAGATCAGGTCGAGGTCCACCAACGGCCGCACATAGTACGAGCCCTGCGCAAAGGTGTAGGCCGCGCGCACCCGGGCGCTGACATTGTAGATATCCGGATCGCCCTCGGCCTGGCCGGCAAAGCCGGGGATGCGGACCGTGCGGGTGTTGTCGTACCAGCCGTAGCTGCCGGCGACGGCGCCCGACAGGAGCCAGGGGCCAACCTGATGCTTGAGCGAGGCGCCGGCATAGACAATATCACCGTCGGCGTTGACCCGGCCGTCGTCGCCGCGGATGGCGCTGCGGTCGTAGCCGCCGGCAATGCCTGCGAACCAGCCGGGCGATACCTCGACCTGGACCCCGGCTTGCATCGCATAGGTCTTGGTATTGAAGCCCGACACGCCATCCGTTGCCTTCTGATCGAGTGTCTGGGCGCCCGCCTGGCTCCACGCGCAGCTCGTCTCGGTCAGGAACTGGGTGCCGGGGGCAAACATCGGGCAGCTCAGCAGCAGGTCGAGGCGCTGCTGCGTCATGGCGATGCTGCCTGCGGCGGCAGCACCCGAAATACCAGGCGATATGTCGGAAAGGGCCGATCCGTAGTTAGCGGACGTGTCGTCGGCGAGGGAGCCGAGCGTACCGAACAGCGTGCCGAAGGAGCCTCCCCCCACATCCCAGATTTCCTGCAGATGATTGGCGATGTTGCTCTGGTCGTCGTTCAGCGTAAAGCCGGGTTCGGCGAAGTGTGCCGACTCCGCCGAAACCGACAGCTCGTTTCCTGCCCGGGTGATGGCGTAGTCGAAGAGTGCCGACTGGGCGCTCAACGAATGGTCCAGGGTGCCTGCGACGGTGAGGAACGGCAGACTGATGTCGGGCAGGACGCTGATGGCGTTCACCGCAAATTTACCGGCGAGGTTGGCGTCACCCTCGACAGTCAGGCGATCCATGCGCGAGCCGGCGAAGTCGGCGGTGAGCGCCAGTATGCCACCCGTATCCTGCGTGAGGTCGCCGGTGATTCTGGTAGAATCGATGCCGCCGGAATGGCCGACCATCAGCTGGCCATGATTGACCACATCGGCCTCGTAAATTTCCGCATCGGACAGCACGCCACCGGTCTCATTGATGACGGAGACGGCTATGTCGCGGCCGAAGCGGGCCGCCATCGGAACGGTGTCGTCGGTGGATATCTTACCGGTCGGCGCGTTGCCATCGACGCTCGCACCGAAGACGCTGCCGCTGATCGTGCCGGAGTTATGCACGATCAGTGTGCTGCCGGCGGGCTGCGTTCTGCCGGTGGTATATTGGACGGCACGGCCCGAGGCGGCCGAGACAGCGCCTCCGGCATTGACGGTCATCACATTGTTCTTCCCGCCCGAAACCCACACACCGGTGCCATTGTCGCCCGAACCGCCGGTGACGGAACCACTGACATTGACGTTGATTGCGCCGTTGTTGTTCGTCCCCGCATCGCTCTGCGCGAATATGCCGATCGCGTCCTTGCCGGTCGCCAGAATAGCCCTACCGGCATCGAGGGCGACCGTCACGTTGCCGCTCTTGCCGGACGACGAGAGATTTCCGTTGGAGCCGATGAAGGCGCCGCTGGCATTGCCGCCGAAACCGCCGCCGCCGCCGATCGACTGGGCCAGGATGCCGTAGGCATAGTCGCCCGACGTGCCGATGTTGCCGTCGACCGTGACGGTGACATCGTGGCCGTCACCGGTGCTGCTCGGGCTCCTTCCGGTGAGGGAGAGCGGTGCGCCCGAGGCGGTGCCGCCAATGCCGCCGCCGCCGCCAATCGACTGGGCGACAAGGCCATGGGCAGCAATACCCCGCGTTTGGATCGAGCTCTGGTTCGTCAGGTCGACCGTGACGACGCCGCCGTTTGTTGTTCCGCTGCCGCCAGAACCCCCAACCACGATCGAGCCGATGCTGTCGGCCTCGCCGGCGCCGCCGATGCCACCGCCGCCGCCGATCGATTGGGCGACAATGCCATGGGCCCTGTCGCCATAAGTGTTCAGGCTGCCGCCGTAGTTCAGGTCGACTTCGCCGCCGCTGCCGCCGACACCACCGCTGCCGCCGACAACAAGATCGATCGAGTGGCTGTCATCGTCGTCGGCCGCCTTGCTGCTGCCGGCGCCGCCGACACCGCCGCCGCCGCCGATCGATTGGGCCAGGACGCCGATCGAATCGTCGCCGTTGGTCTGCAGGGCGAGCCAGCTTCCCACACCGGTCGTAACTTTGCCGCCATTGCCGCCAACGCCGCCGCTGCCCCCGATGCCGCCGCCGACGGTGATCCCGCCGGCTGCCTGGTCGGAACCATCGCCACCCTGGCCACCGCCGCCGCCGATCGACTGCAGCAGCACACCATAAGCGCCATAACCAGTGGTAGTGATAACGGGGGTGCCGTGGTCACCGTCGAAGGTGATAGCGACCGCGCCGCCATTGCCACCGCCGCCGCCGTGGCCGCCGACGCCCACGTCAATGCTCGCGGTCGCCTTGCTGCCGGACATGCTGGATGTGCCAGCTGTACCGCCACCGCCGCCGATCGATTGCGCGACGATGCCGTCGGCCCAGTCGCCCGTGGTGGCTATATGGCCGGAATGAGTCAGTGTGACCGTGTTGCCACTGGCGGCCGCGCCGCCGGCGCCGCCGACACCAACCGAGAAGTTGTATTTGCTGTCTTCGTCATTCAACTCATCCGAATCGCCGGGCGTGGCCGACGCCACCGAGCCGCCGAGCCCGCCGCCGCCGCCAATGGACTGAGCCAGCACCCCATCGGCATCGCCACCGGAAGTAGAGATGCTGCCCGCCGTCGTGACGGTGATGATGCCCCCGCTGCCACCGCCGCCGCCGGTCCGACCGACGGAAACCGTGACCCCGGCGGAAATCTCGCCGTCGGGCGCTTCCGGATCGACCCCCTCGTCCTCGCCGCCGCCACCGGGCAGGCTGGCGCTGGCCGACAGGCCGACGCTGACGCCTTGCGATGTTCCACCGCCGCCGCCGATAGACTGGACAAGCAGGCCGCGCGCACCGGAACCGTTGGTCTTCAGCATGGTGCCGTTGTCGAGTTGGACTTTCGCAGTCCCGCCGCCGCCGCCGCCGCCGCCGGAGCCGCCGACTCCGACGGTCGCCGTCATGTTGTAGCCGCTGCCGATCTGGCGGCTGTCGACGCTGCCGACACCGCCATTGCCGCCGCCGCCGCCGATCGATTGCACCACGATCGCATTGGCATAATCGTCGGCCGTCGCCACCCAGGCGGTGTCGTTGAGCGCGACCGTCACGGCGCCGCCGTCGCCGCCGCCGGTGCCCGAGCCGCCGACCGAGACACCGATATCGGCGCTGATCGTGTCCACCGTGCCGGCGGTCGCGGCCATCGACGACGCACTTCCGCCATTACCGCCGCCACCGCCAATCGACTGCGCCACGAGGCCATGCGACGAAACGCCTTTCGTGGAGACCCCGGTGCTGCCGTCCAGGGTCAGCGACACGGCGCCGCCGGTATAGGTCGATCCGCCGCTGCCGCCGACGGCCGTGGCCACGCTCATCGCCAGGGAAACGTCTTCGCCGGTCGGCACCGCCACGGTCATCGCGTCGGCGACCGAAGAACCGCCATTGCCGCCACCGCCGCTGATCGACTGGGCCAACACGCCGATGGCGTCGGTGACGTCGCCACCGTCCTGGCCGGTCTTGATGGCGCTGTCGGTCAGGCTCACCGTAACCTCTTGACTGTAGCCGCCGGACCCGCCGGTGCCGCCAACCGCCACCGACGCCGTGAAGCCGATACCGGCGGAATGGGAGCTGGCCGAACCGCCATTGCCGCCGCCGCCGCCAACCGACTGCGCCACGATGCCCGCGGCGTGCGAGCCCTGGGTCGTCAGGGTCAGGCCCTGGAAGGCGACGTCCACGGTATTTGCGTAGCCGCCGCCGCCGCCGCCGCCGCCGATCTGGAAGCTGCCGAGCCCGGCGTCGCCGCCGGTGGCATTGCCGCCATTGCCGCCGCCGCCGCCGATCGACTGAGCTATTATGCCGACCGCACCGGAGCCCGCCGTCGCGATGGTGACGGCCTGCGGCGCTCCAGAGCCTGCGGAACAATCGCTGCTGGAATTTTCATTGGTGACGCAGACCCACCCGCCGCTGCCGCCGCCCGACGAGCTGCCGCCGACGCCCACCGCCGGAACACCGACCGACAGGTCGATCACATTGCCGCCATTGCCGCCGCCGCCGCCGATCGATTGCGCCATGATCGCATGCGACATCTCGCCCTGCGTGGTGACCAACCCGCCGGTCAGCAATACGTTGGCATGCATGCCGTAGCCGCCACCGCCGCCCGAGCCTCCGACGGTCGCGATACCCTCGGCTCCGCCGCCCGAGCCGCCGCCGCCGCCGATCGATTGCGCCATGATGCCGATCGCCGCGTCGCCGGCGGTGCTGATGACGCCCGAGTTCTGGACCTCGGCAGTGCCGGCATAGTTTGCGTCGCCGCCGGTACCGCCGATCGACAGCACGCCGCCCGCCATGCCGGCAGCGCCGCCGCCGCCGCTGATCGACTGCGCCAGGATGCCATGCGCCGAATAGCCTGAGGTGGTGATCGCGCCTGTATTCTGGACGCTGGCCGTCTGCGCCGATCCGCCGTCGCCGCCATCGCCGCCCAGTTCGAGCGTCAACCCGGCGGCGATGCCGCCGGTGCCGCCGCCGCCGCCGATCGACTGCACCAGGACGCCATAGGAATGATCGCCAGAGGTGGCGATCATCCCGCCGGCATTGTTGACGGTAGCCACGTTGCCATTGCCGCCCTGGCCGCCATTGCCAGCGCCGCCGCCAAGCACGTTGGTGAAGTCGCCGCCCGTGCCGCCACCACCGCCGACCGAATGCAGGGTGACCGCGGCAGAAAAATCCCCGACTGTCGTGATCTTGGAGCTAGCAGTCACATACGCGCCAACTCCGTTGGCATCGCCGCCGTAGCCGCCACCGCCGCTGGTGCCGACGACGGCGGTATCGTCGCCGCCATTGCCGCCCTGGCCGCCGATACTCTCGCCCAACACGCCGTAGGCGTGGTGGCCGTCCGTCTCGACGGCGCCGTGCATGTTCAACTGGATCGCACCGCCGTCACCGCCGCGGCCGCCGGAGCTGTCCTTCTCGCCGTCCGCGCCATCGCCGCCGCGTCCACCCGCGCCCAGCGCCACTACGCCGGCGATATAGTCGCCTTGGGTCGAAACGGTGGCGCCTTGTTCTACGCCCACAACCATAACACCGCCAAAACCGGTGCCGCCGTTGCCCCCGGTCGTCGACTTCGCGCCGTCACCACCATTGCCACCCTGGGTGATCGCGACGATGCCGCCCGACACATCACCATCGTCGCCGGTGGCGACAACGGTGATGTCGGCGGCTGTGTCGACACTCATCAGGCCGACGCCCGCGCCGCCGCCGCCATTGTCCGACGAATCCTGGGAAGCCGTGCCATCGGAACCTTGGCTCAGCCCATAGATGCCGCGCACGCTGTCGCCGTCGGCGTAAACGCCGATCGCGCCGACGCCGTTTGGACCGTTCCGGATGGTGATGTTGCCGCCCGCGCCGCCCGCGCCGTTGTCTGGGCCGCCCTTGCCGCCGATGGACTTGGCGCCGATGCCCCAGGCATGATCCAGCCCGCTCAGTGGATTTGTCGCGCTGCCGAGAGTCACCTGCCCGGAGTTGGTGACGGTGATGGTTCCGCCGGCGCCGCCGGCGCCGCCCTTCTGGTTACCCGCACCGCTGTTCTGTGCACCACCTGTGCCGCCGACGCTCATGGCATTGATGGCGGACATGCTTCTGCCTGAATTTGACTTCATCGATTCTACGGTCAGCGTCCCGGAGTTGGTGATGGTCACCGTACCTCCCGACCCGCCGGCGCCGCCGTTAGAACCGTTATTATCGTTAGCCGAATCCCCGTCTCCACCGAAGCTCAATCCCGAAATCAAGCCGCCGATCGAGCCTGGATCTCCCGCGCTGTTCAGGGTCACACCGCCATTATTGGTGATAGTCACGACGCCACCGGAACCCGCCGCGCCCTCGTCGACGCCATTGCCACCATGAGAGCGTGCGATCATGACACCGTCCTGGTCGTTCAATTGCGAGGTATAAGGAAGGCTGCTGCCGGCACTGAACGTCCAGGATTCATTATTAAGCGTCATGGCAGGTCCGGTATCGCCGTCTTTCTCATTCTTCTCGTCGACACCATCGTTGGCCTGGCAAATGTTCCATACGTATCCACTGTTGCTGGCGCTGCTGCAGTATGGCTGCGTATAGCCGGTCCCGGTCATGGCCAAGCTGCACACGCCCAGGGTCGATAGCATCAGCAAGCGCGATGTGTTCGGGTCAAACAGGACTGCGGCCTGGTCGCCGCTCCGAGATGAAGGGAGCGATGATCTTTGCCGGATCTTCCTGCTGCGTCCGACATATCTCATGCGCTGAGTCCCCCAAAAGTGAAGCAAATGAGACTTGCCAACCTTGAGATAAGCTTCGCCATATGCGCAGTCTGCGCACAAACCTCGACTCGGCTTCTGTCAACCAGAATTGCAAGCCCACAACCACGCTGACGGTAAAGCAACAAGCTCCGGAGATTCAACAGAACAAAACGATTCAATTCTGACCAAATCCTGCGTGGCGACGCTCGATACAGAGCGCTCTTTGTCGATCTGGGACAAACAAAACATCAATCGATGAATTCAGCTGAATTCTTGTAAATTCTTACATCACTGGATTGTTCTTGCGCCTGCGCTCGACTCCTGCCAGCTATATGGTGCATGACCATGTGACTTGCAGCAGCAGGGGGCCACTGTAAAAATGCTCAAGAATGCTTGACCTCAAGACAGTCCTGGTCGTCAATTTGGCGACCGCCAGCCTGCAGGCGGTTGTCTGGATTTTTGTCTGGCTGGCTTGGCGTCATCTCTACGAGCTCAAGCTTCTTGCCGCGGGGTTTACCGCAATTGCCATAGGCCTTCTTTTGATGATCTTGAGAGGCGAACAGCCTGCAGCATGGTCCATCGTGCTGCACAACACGGTTATAAAGCTCGGTCTGGTCCTGCTCGCTGAAGGGCTGGCGCGCTTTCTGGGCCAACCCCGCTACACTTCGATCGGTATTTCACTGCTGATTTTTCAGGTTGTGGCCTGGAGCATCGGCCTCGCCGTCGATCCGGGCAACCTTGCCATCCGCATCCACACATCGACCCTCTTCACGATCATCATGATGTCCGTGATGTGCTTGGCGCTCCTGCGTGACCGGACACAGCCTTGGCTTTTGCGATGGATTACGATTGCGGTATTAGGCGAATATATCGCAGCCAGCATAATTCACAGCGCGATCGAGTACTGGAACCCGGCCGCCGCCCAAGAAATCACGGTCCTCGACAATCGCAACGCGTGGTACCTGTTGCAGGGCGTTCTGTTTCTAATTGCGCTGTTTGCCTGCTTACTCTTCATGGTCAGCTCTCGACTTTCAGCGGCCCTGCGCGAGAAGAACGACGCTTTGTTACGGGAAGTGGTAGAGCGCAGGAGCCTTGAAAACCAATTGAATACCAGCCTTGAAACCGAACGTGCCCTTCGCGAGGAACAGGTCGACTTCATGCGCATTGTCAGTCACGAGTTTCGTACCCCTCTGGCGGTCATCCGTAATGCGACTGACATGATTGGTCTTGTCGGCGACAGATCGCGTGAAGCAACAAAGGAACGGCTTTCCGGAATCGGCGAGGCGCTGGATCGGCTGTTCTCCCTGATTGATCGCTTCATGACGAACGACCGAGACAATGGCTTTCGACCCCAATCGATGCAGATCGGATCTCTGATGGCCGACGTGCAGTTGCATTTCGAAATGACCGGGCGAGGTGAACGATTGCATTTCAGGACGGGCGGGGAAGCAACTTCGATTTTCGTCGATCCCGATATGCTGGCAACCGTCGTCATCAATCTCATCGACAACGCCTTCAAATATTCGCCCGAGAACCAGCCCATTCACATTGATACCCTGTCAGCAAGTGGCTTCGTCGTTATCCAGGTGCGTGATCGCGGTATCGGCATACCGGAAGCTGAGCTACACAAGATTGGTCGCCGCTTCTTCCGAGCCTCCAACGCCAAAGCCGGAAGCGGGACCGGGCTTGGTCTTTACTCTTCCCGTAAGCTTCTGGCCTATCATGGCGGCACATTGGAGCTGCTCTCCCGTGAAGGAGGGGGAACGGCGGCTGTGGCGCGTGTGCCTATGTTGGGCGGAGCGACAGAGCCCGCCCTGCAAGAGGAGTTGATGACTTGACCCGCATTTTGATCGTCGAGGACGAACAGCGGCTGCGCAAGGATCTGGTTGATTTCCTGGGATTGTGCGGTTTCACGGCCGAAGGCGTTGCGACAGCGGAGGGCCTGCGTCAGGCGCTGGCAAATGATGAGCCACCCGATGTCATCATCCTCGATGTCGGTTTGCCCGATGGCAACGGTTTCGATCTGGCCAGAGAAATTCGCGAGGCCTATCGCTGCGGCATCATCATGCTCACAGCTCTTGGCGACGGCGATGACCGTATTCGAGGCTTTGAAAGTGGAGCTGACATTTATCTCGTCAAGCACAGTACGTTGCGGGAGATCGAAGCAGCGATCCGTAGCCTGCTGCGGCGAACAGGTGATCAAGCTGATTTGGCGGACGGCGCCGCAGGCAAATGGGCTTTGGACAGTAGAAACTGGACTCTCACTGCGCCGAACCAACGCTCACTCAAGTTAACAGCAACCGAGTTCGCGCTCGTCAGGACGCTCTGTAAACATGACGGTGGCATTTGCGGGCGCGAGGAACTGGCGAAGACCATTGCCCGCCCCAGAACCCATTTCGACAGCCGGCATCTGGATGCTGTCGTCAGTCGCCTTCGCCGCAAGATAGGCGAGCAGACCAACCTGCACGTGCCGATTAAGGTGGTTTATGGGATTGGCTATACATTCACAGCACCGACAGTCGTGCAATGAAAGTCCTAAGCGAGATCGAACGCATGTGCGGCCCGTTTGTTCGCGGGGGCGCCGTTCAGGCGGGAGCCCCCCCGCGAGAACGTCGGCTCATTGAGGAGATCCATGACGTGTTGATTTCCACCGAAAATTCCTAACGGAAATCAACACCTAAAAGCCGTTCCGGGTGGTATGATTTTTTTCACTTGTTAGGCCGCTGACTGCGTCGGGGGCAAGGCGCTCCGAAGACGGTGAGCGCCAGCATGGTACTGTAAACTTAACGCTGCGAAGACAAGGTCTGGGATTGTCGTTTTGATTTAGGCGGCGCGAAGGCATGCGATTTGGCGCCAGCTGTCCAAGACTTCGGCCCGCAGTTGACGATGGTAAGCGGAGGGAATGTCGTGGCGGGGAATGTAAAAGAGGTTGGCGATCGGGTCGTGGATGGAAACGAAGCGTTGAAGGTGCCTCGCTGACTTGAAGCGTTTCATGATCTTCTCCCGCTGTCGGATAGGTTGATGCGAATTCTCGGCCCGATTGTTCAGGCCCTTGTGCGAGCGATGCTCGACGCCGGGCATGATTTCCCGCTTCGCCGCATCGTAGGATCGAAGCTTGTCGGTGATCATGACACGTGGCGAACGGCCTTGTCTCTTCAGGAGTTTTCGCATTAGTCGCTTTGCAGCCCTGGCATTGCGGCGGCTCTGAACCAGAACGTCAGGCACGAAACCATCCTGATCGACGGCACGCCAGAGCCAACGCTTCTTGCCGGCGATGGTGATGACAACTTCATCGAGGTGCCATTTGTCACCGGAGCCTGCCGGATGATCGCCTTCGGATATTATTGGCGAAATGCCGACCGAACTTCTCCGCCCACAGCCTCACGGTTTGGTGAGAGACGATGACGCCACGGGCAGCCAGCATATCCCCGACCATTCGCAGACTGAGCGGAAACCGGAAATAGAGCCAAACGGCATGGGCAATTACGTCCGCTGGAAATCGGTGGCGACGATATAGAGGAGCACGGGCAAGTCGGGTCAGACCGCCAGATCCCACATTCTCATCGATGCTCGGTTAACGTTACGGTGCCGTTCCGCACCCGCCATTTCAGTTCCGTCGATGTTCTAGAGGAAAGCTTGCGCGCTGATCCGAGCACGAGTGACGCCAAAACCACAAGATCTTGGGTCGCCATTCCTTTCCTTGGGCCGGACAGCCAGGTGGTGCTCGTTCTTTACGCCACTTGTGGAACGCTCAACTTCTTTGCCGACGAAGCCCGGATCGAGCAGATGGTTGCAATGGCAAACGGTTTTTGCCGGCTTCATGACTTCCTGCAGGATTCGCCGTTTGCCAACTTGCGCAACTTCCCGCTTCAGAAGGGCGAGCCAAACAGAAGCGGTGGCGGACTGTACGACGTCCAGGAACCGGTCGAAATTGAGTTGCCAAAGTTCCAGAGCCTGACTTCGTTCAATTACGAAGCAGCTGCGGCAACACTATCATCGCCGCATTGAGGAGCATCGACATCGACGGGCGTGAAAAGCTGGACTTCCTTGAATTCCAGGATCTGGTGCCGGAATTCTACGGCAATGCCTTGATGATGAGCCCGGAATTCATCGCGAAGCATCCCGATGCCGTGAAGAGGTTGGTCGCGGCTGTCAACCGCGGCATTGTCGAGACGCTGAAGGACCCGGAGACGGCCCTGGATGCCGTCGCGAAGATGGCGCCGAAGTTCCGGCGAGAGGTCGACGCGCCACGCCTGATGGGCACCCTGCAGGTTGAGATGGCGCATCCGGAAGGTGCTATTCACGGCATTGGCGATGTTGATGACAAACGGATTGAGCGATCGATCAGCCTTATGGTCGAAGCATGTCGCCTGCCGCGCACGCCGAAGGCCGAGGAAATCTTCACCCGCGCCTTCCTGCCGCCTCTCGAAGAGCGCGCGAAACCGGTTGCCAAGCTGTAGCGGCATAGGAGAAGGTCAGGGTTTGCGGAGCGCCGATGCACGGCGCTCTCGCCCCGATCGCGGCGCTTACAGACGACGGGACGATGCCAGTGATCGTTCGCGAGCGTTCAAGTCCATCATCCAGTGGGATCGCTTAATAGCGGCGTCAACATTAGGAGCCCTTATAAGACCGTGGCGCATTGAGGGAGTTCGGGGTTCAATGCCCAACCCGGGCAGTAGCAAGGGCAGATTCGTTCACCACTGCCGCAGAATCGGCGACGATCTGAACGAGAGCATTCAATGGCTTGGAGGCGTCGATAGCTATGTCGGATGACTGAGGTAGAGCATCAATCTCCACCAGGGGAAGGAATTGGAGCGTACCCTCGGCAAGCTCGGTGGCTGCATCCAATTCTGACGTGAAGGCGACATAGTTGCCGCTGCGAGCGAGGTTCTTTGACCTGAGACCCTTGTTCCCTCCATTTTTCGGGAGAGTCTTGGGTTTTCAATCTGGCCCTATGCGGCCTGTCTTTCCAGAGCGATTTTCATCGCGAACTCATTGGGCGTGATGTTTCCCAACGACGAGTGAGGTCGATTTCGATTGTAGTCCTCCTTCCATTCGGTGATGTCTCTCCGCGCTTGTGCCAGCGATGAGAACGTTTTGATGCCGGCGAAAGTCATATTTTAAGCGAACATTTGAGCAGTTTAGGTCAGTTTGACCGGACCCGAGCTTGGTGCCGAGATCAAATCCTGTTGTTTCGCAACACCAACGAGCCATTTGTGGAACCTTTGGCCGAACGGCTTTTCGAGGGCGGTCCTGTCCCATGCCAGATAGTAGCTTTCGGGTAGCTTCATGCGGATATCGAAGGGAACCACCAGACTGCCGGCCGCAACCTCGTCCTGAACCATGGAAACTTGAGCAAGGACGAACCCCCTGCCATTGGCGGCAGCGTCGATGGCGCTGCTCGACAAAGTGAATGAAAGGCCGGAAAACGTCTGCCTGCCATCGGCATTGACCAAGCTGGCCCAGTCCTTCCATTGTGGAGAAGCCTTGTAATCTGCTTCCCACTCCACATTGAGCAGCGGGAATTTAAGGATGTCCTGCGGACAGTCGAGGACACGATTTGCGATGAGCGCGGGCGAACAGACCGGCACGATCCAGTCAGTGAACAGATTTGCGACGTGTTCATGCGCATAGGAGCGTCGCCCGTAGGTGATGCGGAAATCCACCTGCTCTATGCCGATGCGGGGCTCTTCCTCTTGCCCAACGATCCGCACGTTCGATTCCGGACAGAGGGACTGCCAGTCGAAAATCTTGCGGCTGACCCATCTGCTGGCGACCGACGTCAAGGCGCTGAGGACGATCCCGGTCTCGTTCCTGGCTCGCGTGAGAACGTTGGCAGCATGGGAAAGCTGTTGAAAACCCTTCGCGAGCTCTCGGTAATACAACTGTCCCCATGACGACAATTCGACCCGCCGTCCTCGCCGCTCCAGCAGCGTCAGACCGAGACATTGCTCCAGGTTGCGTACCAATTGGCTGATGGCTCCCGGCGACACGCCGAGGTCTTTCGCAGCGGCGCTGACAGAGCCGCATCGTCCAATTGCCTCAAAGGCTTGCAAGCCGCGCAAGGAAGGGGTCGGCATCGTGAGGTACTCCTCGGACAGGTTATTTCAATTTAGAATTTCTAAAAAAGAACGCAGGCGCTGGCAACTTGTTAGCACGAAAAAAAACAAGGAGCATTCGCTTAGCAAAACGCAAGGAGAGCGAAATGTTTCTCAAGAATGCCTGGTACGTCGCCGCATGGGACCACGAGGTCAGCCGCGAGCTGAAACCCGTTACGATCCTCGGCGAAAACATCGTCCTTTACCGCAGACAGGACGGCCAGGCCGCCGCACTGGAGGATGCCTGTCCCCATCGAAAGCTGCCGCTCTCCATGGGCCGCATCAAGGGGGACGATGTTGAATGCGGCTATCACGGGCTGACCTTCGACTGTTCGGGCACCTGCACGCGAGTTCCGGGTGCCGAGCGCATTCCGCATGTTGCCAAGGTGCGCTCCTACCCCGTCCACGAACGCTACGGCCTGCTCTGGATCTGGATGGGCGATGCTGACAAGGCGGACCCGAAGGATATCTTCGAGGTCGAGTATTTCGGTGATCCCACGTGGGGCGTCAATCGCGGCGAGTCCATGACGCTCAACTGCAATTATCTCTACATGACGGACAACTTGCTCGACCCGTCCCATGTCGCCTGGGTCCATCAGTCGTCCTTTGCCAGCTCGGCCTGCGAGGAAACGCCGCTTGAGACGACCGTGCAGGATGATGGCGTCACCGTCTGGCGCTGGATGATCGATTCCGAACCGGCCCCGTTCTACGCGCCCTTCCTGCAATTCGAGGGTAACACCGACCGCAAGCAGCACTACGAGGTGCGCTACCCGAGCAATGCGATCATCAAGGCGATCTTCGCGCCCGCCCACACCGGCGGCGAAGGCCGCGCGCTGCCGGAGAACACCTTCCTCATGGACAGCT
Source organism: Pararhizobium sp. YC-54 (assembly GCF_025847205.1). Classification (GTDB taxonomy): domain Bacteria; phylum Pseudomonadota; class Alphaproteobacteria; order Rhizobiales; family Rhizobiaceae; genus Pararhizobium. Next base: position 170,439 of record NZ_JAOYTH010000014.1, read on the forward strand.
ACAACTTCATGACGCCGGTCGATGAAAACCGCACCAAATATTACTGGTTCCAGATGCGTAATTTTGCGCCTGATGACGCCAAGGTTTCCGAGAGTTTCGCCAAATCCGTGCGTGGCGCCTTTGAGGAGGACCGCGTCGTTCTGGAAGCGGTCCATCACGGAATGGCCAATTTGCAAACACCGAACCTCGACCTGAAGATCGACGTCGGCCCGATGCGCTTCCGGCGCAAGCTGGCTCAGCTGATTGCCGCAGAGGTAAAAGCCGAAACGGCGAGAGCAGCTGCTGAATAAGGATCGATCCGGATGTTGAATGCCGCGGCCTCGCGCTTCCGCCCCTTCGAAGTTGTCTCGAAGGTGCGCGAAAGCACTACCATTACGTCTTTCCGTCTCGTCCCTGTTGAACCTCAGCATTGGCGGCCGTTCGAGGCGGGACAGTTCCTGACGATGCGCGTTCCCGATCGCAAGGGCGGACATGTCCTGCGCAACTACACCGTCTCCTCCTCTCCGCGCGAGGAGGGCACGTACCGGATCACCGTGAAACGTGAGGCGGCAACCACGCAGGATGTGCCGGAGGGACTAAGCTCTTGCTGGCTCCATGACGAGATCGAGCCCGGCGCCGTCATCGAGATCGACCCGCCGCGCGGCGCATTCAAGCTCGACAACGCGAGTTCCAGGCCGGTCGTGCTTCTTTCCGGCGGCGTCGGGATGACGCCGACGGTCTCGATGCTGAATGTGCTGGCACGCGAAAGCGACCGTCCCGTCTGGTTCATTCATGCCTGCGACAGCGCGGCCGTCCATGCACTGCGGGAGGAGGTCGAGTATCTCGCCACGCTACGGCCCGGCATCGCCGTGCATTTCTGCTACCGGTTCGCCGGCAGCGGAGATCTCGATGCAGCCCGATGCCACTCAAAGGGCTTCCTGACGCGTGCCACGCTCCAAAACCTCCTGCCGCTCGATGACTATGACATCTACATGTGCGGCCCCCCGCCCTTCATGCAGGCCCTTTACTCCATTCTCGCCGGCCTTGGGGTGCGGAAGGACCGCATCGCCTACGAATTTTTCGGGCCGGCGAGCCTGTTGTCGGAGGCCGGGCAGATGGCGAAGCCCCCCTCCATGCCAAGTCCCGCCGAGCCGGCTATCGAGAGGAACGGCCCCCACGTCGTTCTCCAGAAGTCGGGGCGCAAACTAGTCTGGGACGGAACGAGCGAATCCATCCTCGCCTTCCTGGAAGCGCAGGGCATTGAGCCCGAATTCTCTTGCCGTGCGGGGGTTTGCGGGACCTGCGAACAGGGTCTCGTCTCGGGAGAGGTCGACTACTTCGAGGAGCCCCTCGAGGCGATACCGGACGACCGGGTGCTGCTGTGCTGCACCAGGCCGAAATCCTCGATCGTGCTCGATCTTTGACCGCTCGAAACAAAAGGCTACGGCCTGAACCAGGATACCCAATCCCGAAGGAGGATTCGTGACGAAGCCGCTTCATACCGAAATCCCGCTCAATCCGCATGTCGCCGGCCTGCCGCCCTACAATGCTGGCATGAACATCGTCGCTGCGCAAAATCACAGCGGCCGGCAGGACATCGCGGCCCTCGCCAGCAACGAGAATCCGGATGGCTGCTCCCCTCATGTCACCGCGGCGCTCGCCAGCCTTAATCCCTCACGCTATTCCGACCCGGCCTGCACGGCGTTGCGCGCTGCGCTCAGCCACAAGCTCGGCGTTCCCGCCGAAAGCATCGTGGCCGGCAACGGCTCGGAAGAGATGATTGCCGCGGTGTGCCGCGCGGTCCTCAGTCCCGGCGCCCTCGTGGCCACGGTCTGTCCCGGCTTCGGACTGCACGAGATCGAGGCGCTCGCCAACGGTGCCCGGGTCGAAAAGGTCGCCATGCGGGCGGACCTCGAGTTCGATGTACCGGCTATCATCACCATGCTTGAGCGAGCGCCGGCGATCTTCTTCCTCTCCTCCCCTTCAAATCCGGTTGGCCTGGCGCTCGACCGCAAGAGCCTCGATCGCGTTCTGGCGGCGGTCGCACCGCAGACACTTCTCGTGCTGGACGAGGCCTATTTCGAATTTACCGACGAAGACATGCCCGATGGTCTTGCCACACTCTCCACCACAGGCCTCTCCTGGGTGGTGTTGCGAACCTTTTCCAAGGCCTACGGCCTTGCGGGCCTGCGCGTCGGCTACGCCGTGATGTCCGATGTGCGGCTCGCGCGCGCCGTGACCGCCGCCAAGACGCCGTTCAACGTCAACGCAGCCGCACAGGTCGCCGCCGTCGCTGCGCTGGAGGACGAGGCGTGGATGCGGTCTTCGGTTGCGGCATTGAAACACGAGCGGGCACGCGTGGCCGATGCCGTCGCCGCGATGGGGCTTTCGGCGGCTAGATCGCAGACGAATTTCCTATTCATCGACGTCGGCTGGGAAAGCCGTACAGCGCTGGATCACTTCCTGTCGAATGGGATCATCGTCAAGCCGTGGAAGGAGGGAGGCTACGACACGTTCATCCGCGTGACGATCGGCACTCCTTTGGAAAACGACCGCTTTCTCGACGCGCTTCGCGCCATCGCCGCGGGGTGACGCCTGCAGCGTGTCTCAAGCCAACACAGAACAAAGGTCGGACCACGACCCAAGGGAACGAACAATGAGCGGAAATGCAAGTCTGTACAAAGCAAACCGGGAGCCCCTTCGCATGTCCCCTTCAACGCCATCCGGTCTTTTTGCCGGTGACTTTTCCGCCCTGCGCGCCCGATTTCTCACCGCCGCGCGCACCGCTGGGGCCAGCCTGGTCGAATACCTGCATCCCTTGCACGGCCCGAAGGGGGAGCGTCTGGCGACGGACGTCGCCTATCTCGGACGCAACGATGCCGAAAAACTTATGGTGCTGATTTCCGGCACGCACGGCGTCGAGGGCCCTTTCGGCTCGGCCTGCCAGACCGACTGGCTTTCGCAGAATTCCCCCTGGAAGCTTCCCGACGATACCGCCGTTCTGGCGATCCACCTCATCAACCCCTGGGGCACAGCATGGAGGCGCCGGGTGAACGAAGACAACGTCGACCTCAACCGCAATTTCATCGACTGGCAGAAGGGGCCACCGAAGAATGAAGGGTATGCAGCGTTGCACCGCGCCCTCGTCTGTCGCGCCTGGGACGGCCCGGAGCGCGACGCGGCTGTGGAGGCCTACGAAGCCGCCAAACGGCGGCTCGGCGGCTATGCCGGCATCGCCCCCGTCGTGGAAGCCGGCCAGTACGACTTTCCAGACGGCCTGTTCTACGGCGGTGATGGTCCCGTCTGGTCCAACCGGACCCTCATAGAGATTCTGTCGACCTTTGCGCAAAAGGCCGCCGAGGTCGTCGTCTTCGACCTGCACACGGGCGCAGGCCCCTACGGTTACCCTGCACTCCTCTCCATCGCCGAGAGCGAGCACGCCGGTTTGGAATGGGGGCGGCGCATCTTCGGCCCCGCACTCTCGGTCGTCGTCACCGGCGAGAATGCGACGACAGATACCGGCATTGCCGCAACGGCCACCGGCTATGTCTCGGCCGCGGTGCGAGACGCGCTACCGAAGGCGCGTGTCCTGCCATTGGTCGTCGAATGCGGAACCCTTGACGGGGCCGCGGTCTCGGATGCGGTCCAGGCGGACAATTGGCTTCATCTGTTCGGCAAGAACGATACGCCGCTCGGAGGCAGGATCAAGGAGACCTTGTGCGCCGCCTTCATTCCCGACGACGCGGACTGGCAGCGCACCTGTCTGGCGGCCTCGCTGCGTCACTTCGACCGCGCCTTTGCCGACCTCAAGGCGATCGGCGGCGCGGGTGTCGAAAAATCCGTTCCCGCCGCCGCGGCCGTTGCCATCATCGCCCATCCGGAAGCTGGCGGTCCAAGACTTGACGAAAGGCCGGCGATCGAGGTGCACGACATCCACAAGCGCTTCGGCCCCCTCCCCGTGCTCAACGGCGTCAGCGTCTCTGCGCAGCCCGGCGAGGTTGTATCGATGATCGGCTCCTCCGGTTCGGGAAAGAGCACCTTCCTGCGCTGCATCAATCTGCTTGAGCAGCCGAACGACGGGCGCATCGTCATCGATGGTGAAGAAATCCGTATGAAGAAAACGCCGGACGGCAACGTAGCGCCTGCCGACAGGCGGCAGGTCGAGCGCATCCGCTCGCGCGTCGGGATGGTGTTCCAGAACTTCAACCTGTGGCCACATATGACGGTCCTCGAAAACATCATTGAAGCGCCGCTACACGTCCTGAAGGAGGAGCGGCAGGCAGCGGTCGACCACGCCCACGCGCTCCTGAAGAAAGTCGGCCTCTCCGACAAGCATGCCCAATATCCCGGTCAGTTGTCCGGTGGCCAGCAACAACGTGCCGCCATCGCCCGCACGCTCGCCATGCGTCCGAAGCTCATCCTCCTGGACGAGCCAACCTCGGCGCTTGATCCCGAGCTGGTCGGCGAGGTCCTGCGCGTCATCCGGCAACTGGCCGAAGAAGGAAATACGATGATCCTCGTGACGCACGAAATGCAGTTCGCGCGCGAGGTCTCGCACAAGGTCCTCTTTCTTCACCAGGGAAAGGTGGAGGAGGAGGGTATCCCGGCGGATGTCTTTACCAACCCGCGCTCCGAACGCATGCGCCAGTTCCTGGCCCGTACGCTCTGACGCCCCGCCGCCATCACCTGTCCGGGGATCTCTCCGGACGAGAGCCAACAAGAATGCTCAACATGGGGAACCAAAACATGAAGCTGAAAAGTCTGTTACTCGCCACGTTCTTCGCCGCCGGCCTCTCCGCGGCCCAGGCAGCCGAGGGCGAATTGTCGATCGGAACGGAGGGCGAGTATCCGCCATGGAGCATGGCCGACTCCGCCGGTAACGTAACCGGTTTCGACGCGGATGTCGGAAATCTGCTCTGCGCCAAGCTGGAAATGAAATGCAACTTCGTCGTGCAGGCCTTCGACGGCCTCATTCCGGCGCTGAAAGCCAAGCGTTTCGACATCATCATTTCCGGGATGTCGATCACCGCCGAGCGCAAGAAGCAGATCAATTTCTCGGCCGGCTATGCGGAACTCGCAAACATGTTCGTGGTCAAGAAGGATTCCGATCTGGCCGGCATCAAGGACATCGAGACGCTGCTGAAATCGCTCGACGGCCGCACGGTCGGCGTCCAGGCTGGCACGACCCATGCTCACTTCATGGAAAAGCGGGCCTCATCCGCGGTCCTGAAGACCTATGACACGCTCGACCAGATGCAGATAGACCTAGCAAGCGGCCGCGTCGAGGCTGCCTTCGCGGATGCATCCGCCCTTCAGGACTTCCTGGCGCGCCCGGATGGTAAGGAATTCCAGTTCGTTGACGTCAAGGTGCTGAGCACCGTCGACCCGACGCTCGGCGAAGGCATCGGCGTCGGTATCGCGCAGGAGAATACCGAACTGAAGGCCCGTATCGACAAGGCGCTCTGCGCGTTGGTCGCCGACGGCTCGATCGGCAAGGCGAGCCAGACCTGGTTCAAGACGGACATCTCCCGTCCCTGCCAGTAACAGCAACGGCGCTCCCCGGGGAAGAAGAAAGGCCGTCAGGTCGATCCTTTCTCGGGGCTTCATCCGACAGGACAATGCGAAGGTTGGGCGGTTCGATGGAACTTGGATTTTGGCAGGTATGGGAAGGCGGCTGGATCTCCGCAATCCTGCGGGGGGCGGCGATCACCATCGCCCTCGGTACAGCAAGTATGGCCTTCGGCATCGTCATCGGCGTCGCCTGCGGCCTGATCAAGTGGGCACGGCTTTTCCCGTTGACGCTGGTGGTGGATTTCTACACGTCGATCGTGCGCGGCGTGCCGGAACTTCTGATCATCTACCTTCTCTTCTTTTCCTCTGTGGAGGTCGTGGCCCAAATCGCCGCCGCGTTCGGCTACGAAGGGCTGGCCGGGAACGGCTATGCCTTCGCCATTGCCGTCGTCGCGATCGCTGCCATATCGGGCGCGTACTCCACCGAAGTCATCCGCGGCGCGCTCGCCGCCATCCCCGGAGGCCATATCGAGGCAGCGCGGGCGCTTGGCATTCCGGGAAGACGCATCTTCCGCCGCATCATCGCACCGCAAATGCTGCGGATCGCCGTGCCGGGAATGAACAATGTCTGGCAAACGACGATCAAGGACACCGCCCTCGTCTCGGTGGTCGGCTTGCAGGAGTTAATGCGCGCCGCCTTCGTCGGGGCGGGTTCGACCCGGCATCCCTTCATCTTCTATTTCATCGCCGCCGTCGTCTACCTCGCGATCACGCTGGTCAGCCAGGGTGGTTTCGACTGGATCGAACGCCTTCTGCGCCTCCGTACGAGGAAATAGGCCATGAATTTCGAACTCGTTCTCCTCGCCGTTCCGACCCTTGCCAAAGGGTTTTGGTTGACCGCCGTCCTGACATTGATCTCGGTCGCCATCGGCTTCAATCTCGGGCTGGCGCTCGCGGTCATGCGCCTTTCGAAAAACAAGGCTTTCAGCAGTTTTGCCAAAGGCTACAGCACCGTCTTCCGGGGCACCCCGCTGCTCGTCCAGCTCTTCCTCTTCTACTACGGCCTCGGCCAGCTTTCCTTCGTGCGCGACAATCCCGTGCTCTGGTGGATCGTCGGTGACGGCGTCCATTGCGCTGTCATGGCGTTGGCACTCAACACGGCGGCCTATACATCGGAAATCCTGCGCGGCGGCCTGATGTCCATTCCCGGAGGACTCGTCGAAGCTGCCCAAGCCTGCGGCATGTCGCGGCTCCTGTGCTTTCGCCGGATCACGTTTCCGCTCGCCATCCGGCAGGCGTTGCCGGCCTATGGCAACGAACTCGTCCTTGTCGTCAAGGGAACGAGCCTCGCCTCCACCATCACCGTCCTGGAAATTACCGGCCACGCGAAACGCCTGATGAGCCAGACCTATGCAATCCTCGAAGTATTCGCCATCGCCGGGGTGCTCTATCTCCTGATCAATCTGGTGCTGATCACCCTCGTCCGGCTCCTGGAAGCCCATCTTACACGCTACCTGCCCCGATAGGCCTACCGCCTGAAACGGCCGGAAACTTTAAAAGGAAAGAGTACAACCATGGACGTACGCGCCGCCGTTGCCGTGCAGGCTGGCAAGCCACTCGAAATCATGACCGTGCAGCTCGACGGTCCGCGCGCCGGCGAGGTGCTGGTCGAGGTCAAGGCGACCGGCATCTGCCACACCGACGAGTTCACCCTGTCGGGCGCCGATCCGGAAGGCCTGTTTCCGGCCATCCTCGGCCATGAGGGCGCCGGCATCGTCGTCGATGTCGGCCCCGGCGTCACCTCCTTGAAGAAGGGCGACCACGTCATCCCGCTCTACACGCCGGAATGCCGCGAGTGCTATTCCTGCCTGTCGCGCAAGACCAACCTGTGCACCTCGATCCGATCAACGCA
>NZ_JAOYTH010000015.1 GCF_025847205.1 Pararhizobium sp. YC-54
CCCGGTAGCTCGTCAGGCTCATAACCTGAAGGCCGCAGGTTCAAATCCTGCCCCCGCAACCAAACCAAAAGCCCCGACGACAGAAATGTCTCGGGGCTTTTTGGCGTTTAACGACGCGGCGTTGAACCGCCAATCGGACCGACCTGAAGCCCCTGATCTTCCTCCAAAATTTGGTAGAGTCCGTCACATTGAGGTTGTAACTCCAGTCTTCTAAATTCGCTCCGAATGGACAATCTCCTGAAAGCTCGCAGCTAGTGGCTGATCATCCAAGGGCGCTTCGAAGGGAAGGTTTTTCCGCCGTCGGCACGATAGGCCGTCTTCGATGGCTTCTTGCTGCCGTAGCAGGAACAGCCGGAACTGTGTCCCAGCGATTTCGATGTTTTTGGCGCGTGGGCGGATCGTTCATTCGTCGCATGGGCAGCGTGGATTTCGTCAGCAAGCCGATCGAGCTGAACGAGCTGTTTGCCCGCATGCGCGTGCATCTCGGCAATGCGCGCCGGGCGCGTTCGGCGCAGCGCGCGCTCGATTCCACCGGGCGGTGGATCGTCGCCTGCGACCGCAACGGCCGGATTTTCTGGTCGACGCAGCAGGCGGCCGACCTGATGCAGCGGGCGGGCGCCCGCTCCGACCAGCGCGCCTACCTTCCCTGGGAGGTGGTGGAATGGCTTGGCCAAAGCGTCGAACAGGCGTCGCCAGCTGTTCTTCGCGAAGCGTTCCGCTATTCACGCAACGGCCAGGATCTGGAATTCCGCATCCTCTCTGACGGCGGCGGCGAGGAGGTCCTGCTGCGCCTCGTCGATCGGCATCGCGGCACCGATGAGGAACAGCTCGCCAAGGCCTTCGGGCTGACGCTGCGGGAGGCCGAGGTGTTGCTCTGGATCGCCCACGGCAAGGCCAACAAGGAGATTGCCGACATCCTTGACATGTCACCGCGTACCGTCAACAAGCACCTTGAGCAGATATTCAATAAGCTGATGGTGGAAAAGCGCACGTCGGCCGCGACGATGGCGGTCAAGGTTCTCTGGCGAGACACCTGATCGTCTGTGAATTTGTTGAAGTCCAGGTGTCACTTATCGGGCGTCTTTTAACTTGGAGACGCGCTCGTCCGGAAGCAACTATGCGCCTGAACGTCAACCAATGCACGCTATGTCAGCTCGACAGGGATAGCGCATACAGCTGGTCCATGCTCAAGGAGGCAACCTCGGCAAACGGAGCCTGGTTCGTTACGCGGCCGTCACCGAGAATGACGACGTCATCACAGAAGGAAATCGTGCTGCGGTGATGGCTGATCACGATGGTCGTGCGGCGACCGGCCCTCGACCTCAAGGTCTCGACGATTGCTGCTTCCGACAGGCCGTCCATGGCGTTTGTGGCTTCGTCGAGAATGAGAATCTCGGGATCCCGCACCAGGGCTCTTGCCAGCGCTATCCGCTGGCGTTGCCCGGCAGACAGACTTGCACCGCGGTAGCCGACGATCGTTTCGTAGCCCTGGGGTAGTTTCTCGATAAATTCGTGCGCCTCGGCAAGCCGGGCCGCATACTCCGCATCGGCTATCGAAGCGATCTGACCATAGGTGATATTTTCCAGAATAGTGCCATCCACCAGTTCAAGATCCTGGCTGGCAAGGGCAATCTGGTTTCTCCATCCGGCCGGCTCGATTCTGTATAAGGGCGTCCCGTCGATCAGAATATGGCCCTGATCCGGCTCGACAAACCGGCACAGGAGATTGACGATCGTCGTCTTTCCGGCGCCGGATCGACCGATGATGGCGGTTGAACAGCCGCTCCGGATTTCAAACGTTGCGGCGCGCAGCACGCCAGGCCGTGCGTCCGTGCCGGGGTACTTGAACGTCACTCGGTCAAATTTGATCTGTTGGCGCAAGCCCCTGGCCGGTTCGTCGCCTGCCGGCGGCGGCGGCTTGTCCGACGAATCCAACAGCCATCGCACCTCTTCCAAAGAGCCACTCCAGCCCTGTATTTGGCTCAGCGCCAACTGCAGAGCGCGGATGTGCGGCTGCAGCCGGTAAAGCAGGACGACGAACGCCACAATGACGGGGAAGGTCACTCCCAAAGCCCATGCGCTGACGACCGCTGCCAGAAACAGAGCCGAGTGCAGCACTTCGGTCAGTGGCGGCAGAGCGCCTTGCCGGGTTTGAAGGACGAAGCCTGCCTTTCGAACAGCGTCCGATGCAGTATCGAAGACGGCCTTTTCTCGCGGTTCCTGCCCGAACGCGCGGATGAGCCGTCCGGCGTGGACGAGGTGGAGCATCCTTGCGGCAAGTTCACTGTTGAGGGATGTGACATTTCGGCTCGGTTTTTTGAGGCTGGCCGACAGAACCGCGTGCGCAAGCTGGACGAGCACCAGGCCGAGCGCGACGCACAACGTCATCTGCCAGGACAGGAGCAGCAGGAAGACGAGCAGAATGACGGCGGCCGATGCGTTCACGATTGCGCCAAGGACAGTCTGCATCGCATCCGACGCACGCCAGGACTCGTTGGAAATAATGTTCAGCAACCGCCCCGGGCTTTGTTGCAGGAAAAATGGATACCCAACGCTCAAGAGCTGGCCCGCGAGCGCGCTTCGTATGGCATGGCTGGCTTTGCCGTAGATGAAGTTGGTAAGGACAGTATTCGCAAAGGCCAGAATGTTCTTCAGGGTGATCAATGCGAGGACGGCAACGGAGATCACCATCAATCGTTCGCCATCGTCGAAGCCCGATCCCACCTGTTCGAAGACGGCAGATAGTCCGCCTGCGACCGCCTCGTCCTTTTGACCGGCAATGATGCTGAGCATCGGGATAATGAGACCAATGCCTGTGCCCTCAAGTACGGCGCTGGCCAACCCCAGGGCAACAACAGCCGCAAGCAGGCGCCGCTGTCGACCCAGCGTGCTGCGTAGTACTTGAAAGCCCGGCAGGACGAATTTCAACATGATCGATATCACCTCAGCGAACGAGTCGCCTGTTTGATCTGGGTTACTTCCGGGCGGTGCGCCCGTCTGGTTACGGCAAGGCCCACGAACTTGGCCGCTCCGAGCAGATTCATGAACACGATCGGCCAGTGGGACAGAGAAACCTCAGGATCGAATCGGGGGCCGCCCAAAAGTTCCCGCCACGCTGACCTCACGGACCAGCAAAAATGGCGGAGTAGCCAGGGAGCCCTGAGGATGTGTTTCAGGCAAAGCGCGCCATTCCCAAGGCTGTAATCCCGGTGAAGTCTTTCGATTGCCTCGCGCGTATTTCGACCATGATAGTGAAGGACGGTCATGTCGGGAACATATTCAATCGGGATGCCGAGTTGAAAAGCCCGCACCAGGTAATCCGTGTCCTCGGCCGACTTCAGGGCGCTGCCGGCTCCAAGCCGCTCGTCAAAACGGCCGACCTGGAGTGCAATCTCACGATGCATCGTCATATTGCAGCCCAGTATGAAGCCGCCGGGATGGATATCGGGGGTAAAACGCTCGCGCCTCTGCGACCGTTTGATTGTAAAGGGGAGATCGAGCGACCGGCCGAGTTCGACGCGGCCGCCGCGGATGATAAACCGCTCGCCGGTCGCGTAGTGCCGCTCCAAATCCTGCAGGTAGCGACAGTCGACTTCGCAATCGTCATCGACGAAAATCAGAATTTGGCCGCACGACCTTTCCATTCCTGCATTGCGGGCGGTGGCCAGCCCCGGGCGCGGCTCCGTTACCAGCGTCATCGCAAGACTTGAGGTTGCTGCGGTTCGCATCAACCATTCGGCCGTGCCATCGCTGGAACCGTTATCGACCACCACAAGCTCGCTGGTGACCGTGGGGTGAGACCGGCAGGCTCTTTCAATCGATCTGACGCAAGCCTCCAGAGCGTCGGCGCGGTTGCGCGTGCAGACGATGAAGCTCGCCAGCGGTTCGCGCCGCTCGGCGGATGAAGGAGCGGCGGCAATGGCCTGAGCGCGCTCCTGCACGATTTCGGGATGTTCCTGAGCCATGCTAACCCAGACCATACTGCGGCAGAACGGTGGAGGCAGGTACCGACTCAAAATACCGCGACAGCGCATCCAGCCGCCTGGTTGCCGCGATTGAGAGACGACTGCACCATGGCGCGCAAGCACCGGCGCGTAGACCATATCGCTCCCTGCGTCGAATAGCCCCCCATTTCCCTGTCCGAGTCAGAAACTCATGCGTCAGCTGCGGCTGCTCCGCATCGGTGATGAGCTGGTAGAGGAAATAGAAGAAACACAAGGCGCCGTCCTGATAACTGGACTGCTCCGCCGTCGGGCGGGCGGAGATTTTCGCTTCGAGCGAGAGGATGAAATCGGCCGCGCGTCGCGTGGTATCGGACGTTACCGCGACACCGATGTCGCGCAGGGCATCGCGATCGTCGATAAGGGATTCACGCGCGAGGTTCTCCGCGACAATCTTCAGATGCGTCTGGCGCATCAACCGCTTATGCTTGTTCGTGACGCTGCCGTCGTGGATGCGATAGGCGACCAGGCTCTCATCGATCATCGCCGCGGGAAAGCGGCCGGTAATCCGCCTGAAGAGATCGAAGTCTTCCGCATGCACATAGCTCGCGTCATAGACCAGCATGTCCTGCGGTATGACCCGCCGGTTATACATCACGGTCGAGTGCATGAAGATGGTGAAGAACATCGACAATATGTGCCAATTTCCCGACTGATAGATCGGATTGGGCATGCCGCGGACCATTCGATTGCCGACAAGTCTGTCGATGCCGGTACCGCTGATTGCAAGCTCGGGTTGCTGCATAAATGATGAAACCTGGCGGGAAAGACGCGAAGGATAGGCAATATCGTCCGCGTCCATCCGCGCGATAAGGTCGCCCTGCGCGATGGTCAGGCCCTCGTTCAATGTCGCAATGAGGCCGCGGTTTTCGCGTGAGACAATGGAAATGCGATCGTCGGCCTTTTGATACCGCTGCAGAATATCCAGGGAGTGGTCCGTCGAACCGTCGTCGATTGCAATGACCTCCAGGCGATCATGATCCTGGTGCAGGATGCTCTCAAGTGCCGCAGCGAGATAGGCTTCGCCATTGTAGACGGGCAGCAGGACGGAGACCATTGGATGGGGCATGGTTCAGCTCGTGTGTCTATTGAAGATCGGATGCTTGGAAAGCGTCGCCGCGATTGGCGCGTGCATGAATCACGGACGGGTGGTCCCTTCTGCCGTGAACCAATCCAACCGGATTGCTCCCATGCGCGAATGATGTTGCAGCGCTGTGGTCTCGAGGGACAACGTAGGGGAAGTGGCGCTTGAGCTGGTTGAGCCGCTTTTCGAAGACCGACCAGGAAATCGCGGCAAGCATCACCGTGGCTGCGCCCGCGACCACAAACCGCCCGGAACCCTGCTGCGAAACATCAACGGGAATCAAAGGTTGAGCCTTGACCACCAGGGAAAGCACGATCGGATGGAAAAGGTACACGCCATAGCTGATGCGTCCCAGCGCAGTCAGCGGCGGGAGCTCGGCCAGCCGGCCGAGATATCCTCCAAGGCCGGACGAACAAGATCCCACAAGCATTGTAAGTGGTACGAGGGGTAGAACCTCCATGCCGATCCAGGTTGCCCACTGAAGCGCTGGCGTCATCGGTGTCGATTTCAGCCACAGCAGGATGACAAAGGCAGCGGCAAACGGCAGCCAGCTCAGCCTCATCCATTGCGGCCAGGACGGGCTTCTGGCGCGATAAGCTGCCAGAAGCGAGCCCGATACCAGCGCATCCATCGACGCGAAAGGGAGCAGATCGCGCATGAGGGACGGCGTCCCGGTCACGGGCCAGAAGAAGCGGTATGCCAACGAACATGCGATGACGGTGATGCAGATTCGCTCGATCAGGTGGCGCGGCGCCAGCAGGATCACCAGCGGCCAGATGATATAGAACTGCTCCTCTATGCTGAGGCTCCATGTGTGACAAAGAACCCAAGGTGTCCACTCATCGCGAAGGGCATACCAGAAGTTCGACACATAAAGCGCGTGCCATGGCAGGTTGCTTCTGGCGCCTTCGAGATTGACAATCCCGACGATGCCCAACATGGCAAAATAGGGAGGAAATATGCGCAGCGCGCGACGTGCATAGAATGATTTCAATGCCGTAGATGGTTCATAGCGATCGGCGCGACGCGCATCCAAAAGGAGCCGCGTTATCAGGAATCCGCTGAGCACGAAGAACAGACGCACGCCGAGGTGACCCCAATGGGACCCGTCAGTGGCGAAAAAATGTGCGTACAGCACCATCGTGACGGCGACGGCTCTCAGCCCGTCCAACTGCCGGTCGCGTACATTCGGCATAGACACCTCTTGGCTGTCAGCGTTTATCGGACGCTCTCCTCGATAGTGCTAGCTCCCCAATATGTTCTTGCCCCATTGCACTCGCGCTCTTCAGCGGTCGTACAGACATGTGGAGTGTCATGGCGGACCCGGAGAGTGTAAGGCGAATCCGGCCAAACTTTGTCCCCGGCAGCTTGCTCAGCGGATTGCGCCACGGAATGCTTGACAGTGAAGGTAAACCGACATTCCCGCCCAGGAGCGCGTGGCCGGCACACCTGACATGTGCCGGCAACACTCAGGTCTAGTTTGCAGTATCCAGTTCCGGCGAGTCTGTTTCAGCCGCCGTTTCCGGAAGCGTGTCACGAATCTGATCGATCTTGCCGACCGCAGGTCCGACGCCGAGTATGTCTTTCGCCGTCTCCAGCGTGTCATCGGTCACAACGCCGTCCTTCGTGAAGCTGGCAAGCGCATCGCGCAATGCATCGTCGCTCAGGGCCGGATCAGTCGGAATAACGTCCGTTCCGTTCTCAGCTTCAAACTCCGCGTATGCGATTGCGTAGGCCGAAATTGCCGCCATGCGAGGATCATTCGAGTTCAGGTATGCGTGATAATTCCGGTTCAGCGAACGTATTCCGGCAGTATTGGAGTCAGCAGTGTTCGTTTTCGCTTTAGCCGTCTTGGGCGCTTTGTCCGAGCTGGTTGCCTTCTCGGATTTCTTCCCGAATGTGAAAAGCGACTTCAATGTTGGCGTGCCGTTGGCGCGGCTGGCTTTTCCGCTTTTATCCGATCGGGCATCACCCGATTTCCCATGGTTGGAACCGCCGTTGCCGCCGTGACCTCCTCCATTGCCGTTGCCATTCCCGCCTCCGCCTCCGCCTCCGGAGTTGCCGTTCCCGTCCTTTGCATAGGCTGCGCCCGTCACGACAAATGTGCCGCTTGCCAAGGGGGCAACTGCAATGCTCAATGCGACGATGCTTCGTGCGATTGTTCTTGCAATAGCCATAGTGTCCTCCTGTTGAATTTTCGCGGCCGCTGTTGCAGATGAGTGAGCCGCCCTCGAAGTGACGTCAGAATAGTTGCTGCGGGAGGCTACATCCATCGCCCTCAGACCATTGCTCGGGTATATAAGACTTAGGTCTGATCGAGCTGCGCCAAAGGTCCGGCTGGTATCCAAATGGACAGGGTACCATTGACCGCTCACCTGGAGCCGGTAGTTTGCCGGCGCCAACACTACCGAAATGCCGCCGTTAGGCGGCCGATCCCGAGATTTCTCGTGCGCGCCGAAAAACTGATCACACGGTGGAACTCGCAGTCGCTAACCAAGCAGTTCCTGCTGATCGGCGGCATTGTTGCGGCGACAGCCATGGTATTGGTTGGCGGGTTCGTATCCAGCCTTATAGAAGATGCCGTCACGCGAAATTCGGCCGCGACAACTGCGCTCTATGTCGATAGCGTTATCGCGCCGCTCTTGCCAGACATGCAGACGACCCAAGTCCTGGACGACGCAGCCACCCGCGCTCTCGATGAAACGCTTGGGCAGGGAGCGCTGGGAGATCGCCTCCTGTCGTTCCGGCTGTGGCGAGCAGACGGCACTGTGCTTTATTCGAACGAAGAGAACACGGTTGGACAGCGGTTTAAACTCAGTGAAGAGTTGAGAACGGCATTTACCGGCAAAATGGTCGCCCAGTTCAAGCCCTTTGACGCCACGGACGGGAGTGACCGGATGGCGGACAAGCCGCTCCTTGAGATCTACAATCCCGTCCTCCAACCATGGTCGGGACAGGTCGTTGCTGTTTCCGAATTCCACGAGATTGCCAATGATTTCCAGCACAGTTTGAGCCAGGCACGGTTCCATAGCTGGCTGGCTGTCGCCGCCTTCACGATCTCGTTCTTCGTTGTGCTTTTGGCGATTGTCCTGCGGGGCAGCAGGACCATCGAAAGTCAACGCCGTTCTCTCCGGCAGCGCATAGACGAACTGTCGGCACTCCTGTCGCAGAACGAGACGCTACGCGGACGCCTGCAGCGTGCGTCGCAGCGCGCGACGGCGCTCAATGAGAGTCATCTGCGGCGTATCGGCGCCGACTTGCATGATGGCCCCGCACAGCTTGTCGCGTTTGCGTCATTGAGACTGGATAGCAACGCATTGATCAGCCCGACAACTTCGACGGCGGCGCGCGAACGCGAAATCGCGGCCATCAAGGCAAGTCTCGACGAGGCGATGGATGAAATCAGAACGATATCTGGCGGGCTGATCCTGCCCCAGATCGAGGCTGCAAGCCTGTCGGAGATTTTGGAGCGGAGCGTTCAGGTCCACAAGCAGCGAACGGGATCGATCGTGGAATTGTCGATTTCCGCCCCGCCCGATCGCCTTTCGCCGTCTGCCAGGATATGCATATACCGCTTCGTGCAGGAAGCACTTAACAACGCGTATCGTCACGGTGGCGGTATCGGTCAACGTGTTGTGCAGACCATGGAAGGCGACCGGATCAGGATTGAGGTTGCAGATAGCGGACCGGGCTTCGACCCGGACGAGGTGCAGCCAACGAGCCTTGGGCTGGCAGGACTGAGAGAACGGATCGAAAGCTTGGGCGGCACCTTTGAGATCAGCTCTTCAACGCCGGGCACGATCGTTAGAATGTCACTCAACATCGAGGAGATTGGACCAGTATGACGGCAGGAATACGCGTGGCGGTGATCGATGATCATCCGCTGTTCAGGGAGGGAGTGACACGAAGCCTATCGGAGATGGGCGGGTTTGAGATTGTTGCTGAAGGAAGCTCGAAGGACGATTCACTCAGAATTGCCGGGAACCTGCGCCCGGACGTCATGCTGTTGGACATTTCCATGCCGGGCGGCGGACTGAACGCGGTTCCGCTCATCCTTGAAATCGTGCCGTTGCAAAAGATCATTATGCTGACGGTGTCCGAGGCCAGCGACGACGTCACGACCGCTCTTTCCAGCGGTGCGAAGGGATACATCCTTAAGGGGATTGGATCCAGGGCGCTGGCCGATGTCATTCGCACAGTGGCATCCGGGGAGAGTTATGTCGCTCCGACGCTCTCTGCCAAATTGCTTTCCAGCCGCTTACCTGCGACTGCGACCAAGTCGGACTTCATTGCGGACTTGACCACTCGCGAGCAGGAGGTGCTGCAGCTTGTGGCCGCTGGCATGAGCAACAAGCATGTCGGGAGACAACTCGACCTCCACGAGAAGACGATCAAGCAC
Source organism: Pararhizobium sp. YC-54 (assembly GCF_025847205.1). Lineage (GTDB taxonomy): Bacteria > Pseudomonadota > Alphaproteobacteria > Rhizobiales > Rhizobiaceae > Pararhizobium. Next base: position 9,485 of record NZ_JAOYTH010000015.1, read on the forward strand.
CACATGACGCAGATCATGACAAAGCTTGGGGTCACCAACCGGACGGAGGCTGCAATGGTGCTGCGCGACGCCCGTGATCGGCGCCCGGCTAGTGAATGAGGGATTGAAGCCGCTTCTCATCTGCCGACGTCGCTCGCCGGTTGACGATCGTGCGTCCCCGGGAGTCCTTCATGATATAGCGGCCGCCTGTAATCTCCTCGCTCATCCCATCGCCGTGGCGAACCCCCAGGGCTGAACCCCCATCTTCGACCGTCGCCGCCTTGCTGCTCGTTCTGCTCGAACTGCCGCCGGATTTGCTATCGTTTGAGCCGCTGCTTCCCCTTCCATTTCCGCCCCCACTCCCATTTCCACCGCCATTCCCGTTTCCGCCTCCGTTCCCACCTCCGTTGCCATTGCTTCCACTCTTGGCCAAAGCAGATTGGGGAACGAGCTCAAGTGTCAGGCCAGACATCCAGATATTGTATGGAAGCACCGCAACGCAGAAGCCGATTGAAACGGAACAGAGTGCCACAACAAACGTTCGACGCGTGGTCATCGTAGTCTCCCTGAAAACTTCCATTGGCGCAGCGCTCGCGGGGCTATCGAAGGCTGCGTTGACGAGCAATGGCAGATATTCATCACAAGATCACCGAAGCCATCACGAAAGCGAAAAGAGGGGGCGCCAAAATGAAGAACTGGCGGCCTGCCTAGACGTTGTTGCCATCTACGGCGCCGCGCATCATTCATGGCTCGCAAAGGTCGCTGCAGCACTCTCAATTTACTCCCAAACTTTGCTCACGGCTCATTCCGGTCGTCAACACGCGACTCCCCTAATCCGCGAACGTCAGACTTTTTCCTCACCGGGGCCGGACATTCGCCCGATTGGCTTGGGACCAAGGTCTGAGGACAACAACGGTGACACCGCATCGGACAGCTCCCGGCGGGCCACGTGCCTCGGGGCGGCCTCACCCGGTTCGGCAGGTTTCTTGTAGCCGGCCAGATTTGTCGCGTCTCGACAGATTCTTTCGAGACGCAAAACCAAACTTGGAGCTTTCCCCGAAAGTTTGGGATGTATGTGTTTTGCCGCGCAGCGAAGCCGCAGGTTTTTCGCTACTTGGCCTACGAACGCTGATCTGGTCGCAATAGCGCAACTCCGATATTAACCGCCACAAGGCCTCATCAATCGCGCGGTGGGCATCGGTGAGAAGCTTGGCACTTTTCCCGCTATGGCGCAAACTGCTGTAGTTGACCGCTTTGCCGATGGCAATATCCGCAAGCCGGTGGCAGGCGGGACTGGCCTCAACAAGTCGCAAGGCAGTCCGAACATTGACGGCAAAAGCCAGTTCAAACTCGATCGAGACAAATTCGTGATCAATCGGCGTTGGATGAATAGGCTCCAGGCAGAGATACCAGAGCGGATCGGCTTTCACGTCCATAATTTGCCTCCAGACTTGTAACTCACGAGGTCGAGAGCTGATTTCGCCTATACTGGCTTAGATTCAGTCCGAGCGCTTCCGCCTTTGGTCCTAGGTGCAAGGCGACTTAAGTCTTGGCATAAATAAAACAAGCCGGGCTGCACGATCGATACTCGACGGTGGAAAACGATGGTTGGCTGATGATCGACGATGACGGCTCTCCATACGTGGCGGACGTGAAGGGCGCTCACCTCACAAAACAACGGCATCGACCCTTCAAAACGAGGCAGTCTTCGGCGCAGGGACACAGCTCAGCGGAAAGGCCCCTCAGAAAACGCCGCTCCATGGCGGCGCTTCTGATGGTCGAACCGCCGGAATGTCTTTTCCGCGGCGCGCGGCGTCCAGAGGATGATGGCTCCGGATGATCGGAGCTACGGCGCGGTGCCGAAGAAGGCGAGCCGGGTGAAGATCGTATAGTTCGATTCCGACACCATCAGCGCGACGAAAACCAGCACGAGCAGCGGTGGCAGCAGGATGGCGTAGACGAGCGCCAGCCGTTCCCAGGCCATGTGCATGAAAATGGCAACAATCAGCCCCGCCTTCAGCATCATGAAAATAAGGATCAGCGACCATCGCAGATAGCCCTGAAACCCGAGATAATCGACCATGTAGGAAAAGGCGCTGAGCACGAAGAGCAGGCCCCAGATGACAAGGTAGAGCCGGATCGGATGATGCTGTCCGCTTTGCGCTTGTGCATGCGCAGTTGTCTCGCTCATGACCATACTCCTCACCACAGATAGAAAAACGCAAAGATGAATACCCAGACCAGATCGACGAAGTGCCAGTAGAGGCCCATGATCTCGACGGCCTCGTAGCGGCCCTTCCGGCTGGTGAAAAAGCCGCGCCGTTCCGTGTCGAAATCGCCCCGCCAGACCTTGCGGGCGACAATGAGGAGGAAGATGACGCCGATCGTGACATGGGTGCCGTGAAAGCCGGTAATCATGAAGAAGGCCGAGCCGAATTGCGCGGCACCCCAGGGGTTTTCCCAGGGGCGCACGCCCTCCGATATCAGCTTCGTCCATTCGAAAGCCTGCATGCCGACGAAGGCCGCACCGAGAAGGGCAGTTGCGAGCATCAGGGCGGCGGTCTTGCCGCGTTCGCGGCGATAGCCGAAATTGACCGCCATCGCCATGGTGCCGCTGCTTGAGATCAGCACGAAGGTCATGATCGCGATCAGGATCAAGGGAACGTCCTGCCCGCCGATATGGAGCGCGAAGACCTCGCTCGGATTGGGCCATGCGACGGGGGTCGACATGCGGGCGGTCATGTAGGCCAAGAGGAAGCATCCAAAGACGAAGGTGTCGCTGAGCAGAAAGATCCACATCATCGCCTTGCCCCAGGAGGCGGTTTTGAAGGCGCGTTGATCCGAACCGAAATCGGCGGCGACGCCCCGCAGGCCGCCCGGCCGAAGGTCTGGATCGCCGTGTGTCTGGACAGATTGTGTCATCTGGAAATCTCCTAGCTGAGCAGTTGGCGGCAGAGATCGACGAAATCGTTCGCCCAGCCGGCAAAGAGCGCGAAGAGTATGAGCCAGACGGCGAGCATGAAATGGAAATAAACGGTGCAAAGATCGACGCTGAGGCGAAGCTGTGCCGACGGGATATCGGCTGCGAATGCCCTGAGCGTCGTGCGGCCGGCAACGGCAAGTCCGCCGAGAATATGCAGGCCGTGCAGGCCGGTCAGCATGTAGAAGAAACTGTTGGCGGGATTGTCGGTAAGCACATATCCGGCTGTGTTCAGTTCCCGCCAGGCCTCGATCTGCCCTATCAGAAAGAGGGTGGCAAGCAGGAGGGCGGCGGCAAGCGCTGGCCGCAGGTTCTCCATGCGGCCATGCCGCGCTTCGTTTTTTGCCCATTGCAGCGCGGCACTGCTGGCGGCGATGAGGGCGGTGTTCACCCAGAGCAGCCGCGGAACCGGCATCCCCCACCAGTCCGAAGAGGCCATGCGCATAAAATAGGCGCTGATGAAAAGACTGAAGACGGCGCCGACGACGCCGAGAAACACGTAGAGGCCGATTTTTATCGTCGGGACAGGCGGATGATCGTCCAGGCCGGTTGCCGTCTGCACCGGGCTTGCTTCAAGCCAGGGCTTCGAGGTCAGCCGTTGCCCCGCCATCCACCAGGCGACGATTGCGCCGATGACGGCGAGGAAGAGCAGCGTGACGTTCATGCCGTCACCTCCCGCGTCACGCCGCCGGTTGCCGGTTGCGTCTGCGGAATGAAATCCTCGGGCGCTCCCGGCACACTGTAATCATAGGCCCAGCGGTAGACGACCGGCAGCTCCTTGCCCCAGTTGCCATGGGCAGGCGGCGTCTGAGGCGTCTGCCATTCGAGCGTCGTCGCGCGCCAGGGATTGCCGCCTGCTTCCCTGCCCCGGAAAAGGCTCCAGATCAGATTGAACAGGAAGACCACCTGTGCGGCCCCGACGACAAGCGCCATGACGGTGATGAAGATGTTCAGCGTGTGGGCCGAAGGCGGAACGAAGCTTGTCTCGCCGATCTCGTAGTAGCGGCGCGGCACGCCGAGCAGGCCGAGATAGTGCATCGGAAAGAAGATTAAGTAAGCGCCGAGGAAGGTGACCCAGTAGTGGATATGACCGAGCACCTCGTTCAGCATGCGCCCGGTCACCTTGGGGTACCAGTGATAGATCGCCCCGAAGACGACGAGGATCGGTGCCACGCCCATGACCATGTGGAAATGCGCGACGACGAACATCGTGTCGGACAGTGGAACGTCGACGACGACATTGCCGAGAAACAGGCCGGTTAGGCCGCCATTGACGAAGGTGACGATGAAGGCCAGTGCAAAGAGCATGGGCAGCGTCAGGTGAATGTCGCCGCGCCACAATGTCAGCACCCAGTTGTAAACCTTGATCGCCGTCGGGACGGCGATGATCAGTGTCGTGGTGGCGAAGAAGAAGCCGAAGGCAGGGTTCATGCCGCTGACATACATGTGGTGCGCCCAGACGACGAAGCTCAAGGCGGCGATGATGACGATCGCCCAGACCATCATCCGATAACCGAAGATGTTCTTGCGCGCATGCGTGCTGATAAGGTCCGAGACGATCCCGAAGGCCGGCAGCGCGACGATATAGACCTCCGGATGCCCGAAGAACCAGAACAGGTGCTGGAACAGGATCGGGCTGCCGCCGCCATGCTGCAACTGTGTCCCCATCTCGACGATAGCCGGCATGAAGAAACTGGTGCCGAGCAGGCGGTCGAACAGCATCATGACGCAGGCGACGAAAAGGGCGGGGAAAGCCAGGAGCGCCATCACCGTTGCGGTAAAGATGCCCCAGACGGTCAAGGGCATGCGCATCAGCGTCATGCCGCGCGCGCGGCCTTGCAGCACGGTGACGACATAGTTCAGGCCGCCCATGGTAAAGCCGATGATGAAGACGATCAGCGAGGAGAGCATGAGGAGGATGCCCCAGTCCTGTCCGCCCGGCGTGCCGGATAGAACGGCCTGCGGCGGATAGAGCGTCCAACCGGCTCCTGTTGGCCCGCCGGGGGCGAAAAATCCTGCGGCCAGGATCAGCACTGCGATAAGATATATCCAGTAGCTCAGCATGTTCGCATAGGGGAACACCATGTCGCGCGCGCCGACCATCAGGGGGATGAGGTAGTTGCCGAAACCACCGAGAAACAGGGCGGTCAGCAGATAGACCACCATGATCATGCCGTGCATGGTGATGAACTGATAATAGTGATCTGCGTCGATGAAGGCGAAGGTGCCTGGAAAGGCCAGCTGCAGACGCATCAGCCAGGAAAGCACGAGGGCCACGAGACCGATCGCGATGGCCGTGACCGAGTATTGCACCGCGATGATCTTGGCATCCTGGCTGAAGACATATTTCGTCCACCAGCTTTTCGGATGGTAAAGGTCCATATCCTCGACTTCGGCGGCCGGGACGGCGTCTGCACTGCCGGCTGGAATCTCGACCATGATCTTTCTTCCCTTTCGCTCCGATGCCTTCCTGCCGTGTTCAGTTTGCCGGCTGTGGCTCTCCTGATGCCAGAAGCTGGGTGAACGTCTGTTGCTGCTCCAGCCAAGCCTGATAGTCTGCCGCTTCATCGACCACGACGGTCCCTCGCATTTGCGAATGCCCGACACCGCAAAGTTCGGCACAGAGGATATCGAAGGTTCCCGTCCGCGTCGGCGTGAACCAGAAATAGGTTATCATGCCGGGGATCATGTCCATCTTGGCGCGGAATTCCGGTACGTAGAAATCGTGGAGGACATCGACGGAGCGCAACAGGATACGGACCGGCTTGCCGACCGGCAGGTGCAGCTCGCCGCCCTCGACGATGACGTCGTCAAGACCGGTTGTATCGTTCTTGTTGACGCCCAGCGGATTTTCCGGGCTGATGTCACGCGTCTCCGAACGGCCAAGTTTTCCGTCTACGCCCGGCAGGCGAAAGCTCCATAACCACTGCTGGCTGACAACCTCGACCGGTGCGGCATCGTCAGGCACGGTGATGAACTGGTCCCACACGAAAAGGCCAGGCACAAGCATGGCGGCGACACCGACGGCCGTTCCGGATGCCAGCAGCAATTCCAGCTTTCGGTTTTCCGGTTCGTAGGCCGCCCGGTTGCCCGGCTTGTGCCGGAAGCGCCAGACACAATAGGCCATGAAGGAAACCACCGCGACGAAGACGACACCGGTGATCCAGAAGGTGATGACGAGTGTGCTGTCGATATAGGTCCAGTTGGACGCGATCGGCGTCCACCACCACGGGCTCAAAAGATGAAACAACACGGAGCCCACCACCAGCAAGGCGAGGATCAACACGACAGCCATTTCCGACCCTCCCTGAGCCGACCCGACAATGGATATGAAGCCGCATCTATAGAATGCCGTTTTAGTGTCTCGGAGAAAAGCAGCAATTACGGATGTGCCGCGCGGCTCTCACGCAACCCGTCATTTGGAGTATTGCTTCAGATAGGCGATGAGATCGGTTATCTCCTGATCGCCCTTCAGGCCGACGAAGGCCATCTTTGTGCCCTTCACCTTCTTTTTCGGATTGTGCAGATAGTCGCGCAGCGCCGTCTCGTCCCAGACTAGGCCGCCCTCGCCGGCCGCCTTCATCGCCGCCGAATAGGCGAAATCCGGATGCGTTCCGGCCTTTCTGCCGAACAGCCCGTTCAGCGACGGACCGACCTTGTTCTTGTCGGATTCAACGACATGACAGGTCGCGCATTTCTTGAAAACGGTGGCGCCCGCCGTCGCATCGCCCTCCTGGGCCCGGGTATCAAGCGAAGAAAGAGCGATGATGGATGCACTGATCAGCAGAATATCACGATAATTCATGGCAAACTTCATCCTCCTCAAGGATGCCCAGCCACTTGCACCATCCGCCACCATTGTCCTGCGCATAGTGTTTGTGATCGCGGAAAGCTTAGTCCTTCGCGGTAGCAAGTCAATCGGGTCCACAATTTTGACGCGGCGCGACCGATCATGAAGGCAGTCGCGACCGCAGCAATCGGTAATAGCCGGCAAGGTGGGGGATTTCGCGTTCGAGTTCGGCGAAAGCCGGATCTTTGCTGCTCAGCTTGCCCGCATATTTGGCGGCGATCAGCTGGCGGTGCGCCGCAAGGGGCCCGGTCTTTACGGCTGGAAGCACCGTGAAGATCGGCGATAATGTGGTGCGGCCCTTGACGGTGATGCTATCGAGCTCGGCGATGGTGAAATCCGTAGCGCTAAGCGAGGCCGTGCGTTCGCCGAGCAAAAGCGGGACGCCGTAGTTCTTTGATTCGCCCTCGAGGCGTGAGGCGAGATTGACGGCATCGCCGAGCACGGAATAGTCGAAACGGCGCGCAGACCCCATATTGCCGACGACGCAGTCGCCGGTGTTGACGCCGATGCCGATCTTCAGCACCCGCGCCGCGATGCCGGCCTCTGCCGCCTCCCGTTGCAAGTCTTCATTCAGGTGTTCGATCGCTTCCAGCATCTTCAGCGCTGCGCCGACCGCAAGACTGGCATGGCGGGGCTCGTCGAGCGGGGCGTTCCAGAAGGCCATCAGGCAGTCGCCGATATATTTGTCGATGGTGCCGCCGCTTTCCAGCACGATGTCGGACAGCGGCGTCAACAGCCGGTTGATCAGCGTCGTCAACTGCTCGGGATCGTCCTTCAGAGCCTCGGAAATGGTGGTGAAACCGCGCACGTCGCAAAAAAGAATGGTTAGGGTCCGGCGTTCGCCACCCAGCTTCAGCTGCGATGGATCATCGGCAAGGCGCGCGACCAGCGCCGGCGACAGATAGCGCGAAAAGGCCCGGGTGATGTCACGGCGGCTGCGGCGCTCAGTGGCATAGTCGAGTCCTGCCTGACCGGCAGCGACGGACAGGTAGGCCAGGACCGGGCCGATCGGCGAGATGAAGATATGGCTAAGCCGCAATATCGCGTAGCTTGCGGCGATCAGAAGGGCCAGCACGACGATGCTGACCACCGTGGTCGGCCATCCCGTCGCGCGGAAAACCACGCCGCCGGCCAGGAGCGCGCCAAGCGCGATCGCTGCGATCACCGCCGCGTGCCCCGCTTTGGTGATGAACAGGCCATGGGCGATATTGTCGAAGATCGTCGCCTGGATTTCGGCGCCCGCGACCAGATGGCCGGTGTGGACGGTGAACGGGGTGGCAAAAGCATCGGCGCCGCCGGCCTTGAGGGTCGGCGCATTCTGCAGGCTGAGGCCGATGATGACGACGCGATCGCGGAAAAAACCGTCCGGCAGGAACTGGCCCGGATCAAGGGCCTGATAATAGGAAACCGTCGGATAGGTTCGCGCCGGACCGAATGTCTGCAAAAGGGCCGGGCCGGATATCGGCTGTTGCGGCCGGCCGGCAACCTTAGCCAGTTGCGCGGCAAAACCATCGGCATAAACAGGCACCTGCCGCAACGTGCCGTCGCCGCTCAGGTGCACCGACGCGATCCCCGTCCGTGCGCCGCGCGCGGTAAATTCTGCCAACGGCTCCGTCCGCACGAACTGGTCCGCCTGTGGCGTCTCGATCAGCGTTTCGTCACCGGCCAGAACGACATCGGGGCCAAGCGCGTCCGCAAGGGCGGCGTCGTTTTGCGGGTCAGCCGAAGGCTCGGCAAAGATGACGTCGAGGCCGATGGCTTTCGCTCCAGCGGCGCGCAGGGCTTTTATCAGCCGGGCATGCAAGGCGCGGGGCCACGGCCACTGGCTGCCGATCTCGGCCATCGAGGGCTCGTCGATGGCGACGATGACGGGGCTGTCTTTGGGAAGCGAAGGTGGCGTAAGCGTGGAGAGGTAGTCGAAGCTGCGCAGCTCGGCGAGCGAGAAGGGGGAGGTGAGCGAGGCGAGGGAGAGGATGAGTGTTGTGAGTACGGCAAGCACGGCAAGGCCCGCCCGGCGGTACTGGGTGCGGCGGGCTGCTATGTTCGGCGACTTTTTGGAGAGGGATGACACCGCCATCAGAAGCGTACTTTGACGGTGCCCCTGACGGTCGGTCCCCAGCCGGGGACACCGAAAGCGCGCTCGAAATCGGTGTCGAAGATATTGAGCATTTGCAGGCCAAGTTCCATATGGCCACTTTGCGATTTCCAGCTGATGGCAGCTTCAGTAGTCGTGTAGGGTTCGATTTCGATGCCGAACTGAGCACCGACACGTGGGCCGACGAAATTCTGTGCCACTGTCACTTTCACCCTTGAAGGGTGCACGAAGGTCAATCCGGCTTGGCCAAGATACTCCGGAACGAGCGGAAGGCCGAAATCTCCACCGCTGCCGCTCGTCGTGTCTCTGCTGTGGTTCCAGGTGAAGGAGCCGAAGGTGCCGAAGCCGCCGCCGATCCAGTAGTTCGCGCTCACGTTGACCCTGTCTATCCGGCCGGTCATTGCGTCAAAAGTGCCGAGCAACTGCGGGATATCGAGCGACAGGCCGTTCAGTTCCTGATGCTGGTATTCGACGGAGGTGAAGAATCGCTCAGTCCATTCTGCGTCCCAGCGAAGTGCCGTGGTTTTTGTTTGCCCCTCCATGAACAATGGCAGTTCGAGCGGTGTCAGGCCGACAGTCGATATCGGAGAAAGGGTATAGCTAGAGACAAATTGGGTATCCTCGCGATAGAAAGCCCGCAGCCAGTGATTGTCCGCCGGCGACCAGGCGACGCCGAAGCGTGGATCGATACATCCGCAGTCATCGTTGCTGTCGTTGGACCAGTTTGCATAGACGCCGCCCTGAAACTGCAGATTCTTGGATGCATCCCAGATGACATCGGCATAGGCGCGGGTGGCCGTGCCGCGATCCGAGAACTCGTTCGTGAAAAAAATTTCATCGGTCAGCAGGTCCGTGTAAACGCTGGAGCCCGATGTGCGAAAGACGCCCAACTCTGCGCCGTAGCGCAGCGCCAGCGGACCTATTCCATAAAGGTGATTGGCGCCGAAGGTAACATTCTCGGTTTTTGATGAATCGTTAAGGCGGTAAGGGCCAACTTCATCGAAGAGGTCGATCTGCCGATCCACCTCCGTCTTCCCGGCTACGACAAAGCCCTGGATGACATTCCGGTCGGCGATGGTGTGGCTCCAGCCGGCACCGAGATTGGAAAAGCGGGTTTCGCTCCTGTCGAAAAGGCTCGGGAATTCACTCTGTCCCGGAAACCCGGTATCGACTGTCACGACATTGCCGAAAAGGAAGGCTCGGTCATCCAGCGTCGGGTGCAGGCCGAGCTGGAAAAGCCCCCCGGTTATATCGGTATAATCGTTTTCTCGCGCCCCTTTCGGGCGGTCGGCTTCCGCCTGCACATAGTAGCTCAACGGAAGCGGCGAATATGTCGTACCCTGGACCAGTAAATCGCTTCTCCAGCCGGCTTTTCCGTCATCCAAAATGAAATCACTGCCCACTGCCGCTTCGAAAAATTCGGTTCGCTCCAGTGAATTCCGACGTGCGGCCGATGCGATTGCGAGTGGATCAAGCATGAATGCCTGAAGCTGGGAAGAAAATGTGGATGCGCCGGACTGAAAGTGTTCCACGGGCGATCGCGGTGTTGTATCGGCGAAGGGTGCGATCCGTCCGCTTGCCGCCTCGTCGAGATAAGTCGTTCCGTTGAACGGATCATAGGCGCGGTCGGCGTAATACTGACCCCACTCGCTTAAGCCGAGGTTGTCGAGTGTGATGCCGAGGAATGACGAGACCTGACGATTGGCGTCGTAACCGCCATAATAGCCGCCACGCGCTTGGCGACGCCGCAACGCTTCCCTTGCCTGAACAATGGCTTCATCCGCCTGATACTGGTCCAGAGCGATTCCCGACCGGATTAGTGGAATCGAGGGGTTTTCACGATCGAACCTGTCGGCATTGTCGAGTGCCTGAGCTGCCTCCTCGTCGGCCTCTTTCTGGTAGGCGGCGATCGCCAGTCCGATGAGGCTGTCGCCGTAGGTCGGGTTGACGGCCGAAGCCTCCAGCAGCGTCTTCTCGCCCTCCTCCGTCTTTCCAATTCGCAGCAAATAACGGCCCTTCGCCGCCAGAACGGCGTAGGAATGCGGGTCCAGCCTCTCAGCCGCTTCAATGGCAATTTTGGCGGCCTTGACCTGATCGTTATCCATCAGGAAGCGGGCGTAGTTCGCGTGAAGCGCTGCATTTTCCGGGTTCAGTTCGATCGCCTTGCGATGGGCGGCGTCGGCTTCGACAATGGCGTTGCGATCGCTCTGCACGATGCCGATTTCGTTCCAGATTTCGTCCGCGCCGGGGGCAATCTCCACGGCATGGTTCAGATCGGCGAGTGCGCCGTCTAGATCACTGGAAACGGTCGCCCGGAAGCGTGCATTGACAAGAAGATAGGCCGGTTCGTCCGGATCTATGGCTTTGGCACGGGCAAGGGCCTCCCGCACTTCGTCGCGCCGATCGAGTTGGTAGGCGAGATCGGCACGCATTGCCGGTAGCCGCGCATCGTGAGGAAAGCGTCTTTCTGCCGCTCTCAATATTTCGATGGCCTCCGCTTGACCGCCGGTATAAGCGGCGGTCGCCGCGCGGGCCATCGCGCCAGTCGCGTCGTCCATATTGGAACGCGCTGGCTGCGGCCGGGATTGACGGTCCGGATGGGCCAATGCCTCGGCGAACCAACGCCCATAGGCGGCGGCGCTTCTGCGGTTGGGCGGTAGGTCAGGCAAGGCCTCGGAAAACAGGCGGGCGGCGTCGGAATATCGTAATTCCAGCCCAGCGATCATCGCTTCGACCAATTTGGCTCGGGCCTTCAGCTGAGCAGGCAAAGGATATTTCAGCTCTGCAAGTGCCGCTTTGGCTGTTGCGCGGCCATCATTTTCCAATGCGGCTTCTGCCAGTGCTATCCAGTCTTCTGCACGCCGGGCGCCGGGCGCCAATGCCAGAATGCGCGTGCGCTCCGCGCGGGTTTCAGGACCGCCTGCTCCGCTCACAGGCAGGTCGGAAAAAACGCCGCGCAGCTCATTGTAGAGCAAGATTTGCTCACGCTCCTTGAGATCAACGAGAATATACTTTGACGGCGCCTGGCCGATCGCGGCCACCGCCCCTTCGCCTTGCCCGACCTTGACGCTGCCCTGGGCATTGCTGAGTTCGACCAGCCCTTCCAGCACGATCAGCGAGGTCTTGCCGTCGGCGCCGACGGTCATTGTCCAGTCCGTGCCGCGGATGGCGGCCGCCGCTGCCGGCGTGTCGATGACCACGCCCTGGCCGCCGCGTTCGGCGCGGGCCCAGATCGTGCCGGATTGCAGCTCCAGCCCGGTATCGCCGTTGCCGCCTATTTGCTTGACCAGAAGCGAGGTGTTGCGGCCGAGGCGAATCTGGGTGCGGTCGGAGAAGAGAACGGCAAGCTGGCCGGTGGCGTTGGTGCGCAGCACGTCGCCGCTCAAGAGGTCCTGCTGCAGATCGACGTAACGCCAGCCGGAAACATCGACGAAGCGCACTTCCTCGCCGGATTTGCGGGCAATGACCGATCCGGCGGCGGGGGATGGGCGCGGCAAAGGGTCAGCCTGCGCCGGCATGGCGAGACAGAGCGCTCCCAAGGCAAAACCCACGGATGCATATTTCATGCAGTTCCCCAAAATGCACGGATAATCACTGGATTTGAGCATCGCAAAAGTCAAGCAGTACGGCGGCCTTGCTGCTGCTTTAATGAGCAAGTGTCGAAATAGAGAAACACAATGCAATACCTGCGGTTGTACGTGGCGATACATGGAAAGATCAGGTGCAGTTTTCCGATGAACGTTCTGGGGGTGCGAACTATTCGAACGGCCCGGTTTTCACAGACAATGACCCTCGCGATGGGCCGGGCGCCGTCATCAGCAAGCTTTGCCGCCTTCCGCAAACCCCTATGAGATTTTTATATCTCTCCCTTACGGCCCGTCTCGAACGCTAATGCGGTTCGACGGCATGATCAGCCGTGGAATTCAGGCCCCGGATCTTGCGCAGAAGCATGATCGGACGGGGCCTCTTTCGCGTCACCGCCCTCCTTTGAAGAGGAGGGAAAGATGAAATTCAACAAAAGGAGCCTGGATCGATGATGGATATTGTCTTGATCGGGATCGGCGTTTTGTTTTTCGCGCTGTCGTTTGCCTACACCCGGGCCTGCGACCGTCTCTAATTCGAAGGATTAAGAGAAATGCTTGTCGATTATGTGCTCGGAGCCGGCGTGACCGTGTTTCTCCTCGCCTATCTGACCTACGCCCTCATTCGCCCTGAGCGTTTTTAGCAACGTCAGGTTCGGAAAGTTATTGCCATGACACTCAATGGATGGATCCAGATCCTCATCTTCTGCGGGATCGTCATTTTACTCGTCAAGCCGCTCGGCGCCTATATGACGCGCGTCTTCAGCGGCGAGCGCACGTTGCTGTCGCCGCTCTTTTCTCCCGTCGAACGCGGCCTTTACCGGCTTGCCGGTACCAGCGAGAAGGAAGAGCAGCACTGGACGAGCTACGTGTTTGCGCTGCTGCTGTTCAACCTTGCGGGCCTTGCCATTCTCTATGCGCTGCAGCGGTTTCAAGGTTCACTGCCGTTCAATCCTGCGGGCATGAGCGCCGTCGGTCCCGAGCTTTCATTCAACACCGCCGCCAGTTTCGTGTCCAACACCAACTGGCAGAACTATGGTGGCGAAAGCACGATGTCCTATCTCGCGCAGATGGCCGGTCTGACGGTGCAGAATTTTGCCTCTGCCGCGACCGGCATGGCCATCGCCGTTGCGCTCATTCGCGGTTTCGCGCGGGCGTCGGGCAAGTCGATCGGCAATTTCTGGGTCGATATGACCCGCGCCACGCTCTACATCCTTCTGCCGGTCTGCATCGTGCTGACGATTGCCTACGTCTATCTCGGCGTACCGCAGACGCTCGGTGCCTACGTGACGGCAAAGACGATCGAGGGCGCGCAGCAGACCATCGCGCTCGGCCCGGTCGCCTCGCAATTGGCGATCAAGATGCTCGGCACCAATGGCGGCGGCTTCTTCAATGTCAACTCCGCGCATCCCTTTGAAAATCCGGACGCGATCTCCAACCTCATCCAGATGGTGACGATCTTCGCCATCGGCGCAGGTTTCACCAATGTCTTTGGCCGCATGGTCGGCAACCAGCGTCAGGGTTGGGCGATCCTTGCCACGATGGGTATGCTCTTTGTCGCCGGCGTGGCAGTCACCTACTGGGCCGAGGCTACCGGCAACCCGCTGGTTCATGCCATGGGCCTTGAGGGTGGCAACATGGAGGGCAAGGAAGTCCGGTTCGGCATCGTCCTGTCGTCCCTGTTCGCCGTTGTCACGACAGCCGCCTCCTGTGGTGCGGTCAACGCCATGCACGGCTCGTTCACCGCGCTCGGCGGCCTGATCCCGCTGATCAACATGGAGCTGGGTGAAGTCATTGTCGGCGGCGTCGGCGCCGGTTTCTACGGCATCCTGATGTTCGTCATCCTGACGGTCTTCGTCGCTGGCCTGATGGTTGGCCGCACGCCGGAATATCTCGGCAAGAAGATCGAGGCCAAGGAAGTCAAGATGGCTGTTCTCGCCATCCTCATCCTGCCGCTGGTCATGCTTGGTTTCACCGCGGTCGCCGTCCTCTTGCCGACAGGCGTGGCATCGATCGGAAATCCGGGGCCGCACGGCTTCTCGGAAATCCTCTATGCCTACACCTCGGCTGCCGCCAACAACGGTTCGGCCTTCGGCGGGCTCACCGGCAACACGCCCTGGTACAATATCACGCTTGGCATCGCCATGCTGATGGGCCGTTTCCTGGTGATCATCCCGGCGCTTGCCATTGCAGGATCGCTGGTGATGAAGAAGACGGTGCCTGCCTCGGCCGGGACCTTCCCGACCCACGGCCCGCTCTTTGTCGGCCTGCTCTGCGGCGTCATCCTGATCGTCGGCGGACTGACCTTCTTCCCGGCGTTGGCGCTTGGTCCGATCGTCGAGCATCTGGCGATGATATCAGGTCAAACCTTCTAGGTGCCGGCATGAACCGCTTGTTCCAGCAGAAGTTCATTAAGCTCCTCAACCCTCGCGACGGCGATCCGCCGCGAGCGGCGCCCCCGCAGGCAACCAGCGTCATCATCGCTTTCATGCTGGTCCTTTTGGTGGTTGGCGGTCTTGCTCATGCTTTTACCGAATTGTTCCACGGCTGACGCGGTCGCCGTGATGTCACACACAAAAGAAACTGGAGTTCTCTTATGAGCCAGTCCAAATCTGCGAGCCTGATGGACTCTCGCATCCTCATTCCGGCGATCGGCTCGGCTTTCGTCAAGCTCGATCCACGCACGCTTGCCCGCAACCCGGTGATGTTCGTTGTCGCCGTCGTCTCAATGCTGACGACCGTTCTGTTCCTGCGCGATCTCTTGACCGGTAGCAGCGATCTCGGCTTTTCGCTGCAGCTTAATATCTGGCTGTGGTTCACCGTGCTGTTTGCCAATTTCGCCGAAGCCGTTGCCGAAGGCCGGGGCAAGGCGCAGGCTGAATCGCTGCGCAAGACCCGTACCGAAACACAGGCCAAGCTTCTGACTGGAACCGATCTCAAAAGCTTCAAGATCGTCTCCGGTACCAGCCTTAAGGTCGGCGACATCGTGCTTGTCGAAGCAGGCGAGATCATCCCCTCCGACGGCGAAGTCATCGAAGGGGTCGCCTCCGTCAACGAGGCCGCGATCACCGGCGAATCGGCGCCTGTCATCCGTGAATCCGGCGGCGACCGCTCGGCCGTCACCGGCGGCACGCAGGTCCTGTCGGACTGGATTCGGGTGCGTATCAGCGCCGCTGCCGGCTCGACCTTCATCGACCGGATGATTTCCCTGGTCGAGGGTGCCGAACGCCAGAAGACGCCGAACGAGATTGCCCTCAACATTCTACTTGCAGGCATGACGCTGATCTTCGTGCTCGCCGTCGCAACGATCCCGAGCTTTGCCACCTATGCCGGTGGGGCTATTCCGGTGATCGTGCTCGTCGCCCTGTTCGTGACGCTCATTCCGACGACGATCGGCGCGCTTCTTTCGGCCATCGGCATTGCCGGCATGGACCGTCTGGTGCGCTTCAACGTGCTGGCCATGTCGGGCCGTGCCGTTGAGGCCGCCGGCGATATCGATACGCTGCTGCTCGACAAGACCGGCACGATTACGCTCGGCAACCGCCAGGCAACCGAGCTTCGTCCGGTTTCGGGCGTATCGCCGCAGGACCTTGCCGATGCCGCGCAGCTGGCCTCGCTGGCCGATGAAACGCCGGAGGGCCGTTCCATCGTCGTGCTGGCCAAGGAGAAATACGGCATCCGCGCCCGTGACATGGCGCAGTTGCACGCGGCCTTCGTGCCATTCACGGCACAGAGCCGCATGAGTGGCGTCGATTTGGAAGGCTCGTCGATCCGCAAGGGCGCCGTCGATGCGGTGCTGAGCTATGTGAATAGTCAGGGTTCCCCGGCACGCCCGGATACCGTCCGCGAAATCCAGGCCATTGCCGACGAGATCGCCAAGTCCGGCGGCACGCCGCTCGCCGTTGTGCGTGACGGCCGCCTGATGGGCGTTGTTCACTTGAAGGACATCGTCAAGGGCGGCATCCGCGAGCGTTTTGCCGAACTGCGCCGCATGGGTATCCGCACGGTGATGATCACCGGCGACAACCCGATGACCGCAGCGGCGATCGCTGCCGAAGCCGGCGTCGATGATTTCCTTGCTCAGGCAACGCCGGAAAACAAGCTGTCGCTGATCCGCGAGGAGCAGGCCAAAGGCAAGCTTGTCGCCATGTGCGGCGACGGCACCAACGATGCCCCGGCGCTTGCCCAGGCCGATGTCGGTGTCGCCATGAACACCGGTACGGTCGCGGCCCGCGAAGCCGGCAACATGGTCGATCTGGATTCGGACCCGACCAAGCTGATCGAGATCGTCGAGATCGGCAAGCAGCTCCTGATGACCCGCGGCGCGCTGACGACGTTTTCGATCGCCAACGACATCGCCAAGTATTTCGCCATCATCCCGGCGATGTTCCTGGCCTTCTATCCGCAGCTCTCGGCGCTGAACGTCATGGGCCTTGCCTCGCCGCAAAGCGCAATCCTGTCGGCGATCATCTTCAACGCGCTGGTCATCGTCGCGCTGATCCCGCTGTCGCTGAGGGGCGTCACCTATCGTGCGGTCGGCGCCGGTGCGCTCCTGTCGCGCAACCTGCTCATCTATGGCCTCGGCGGCGTCATCGTGCCGTTCATCGGCATCAAGGCCATCGATATGGCCATAACCGCCCTTGGTCTTGTGTAAAGGCCTCGTTTAAAGGAACTTTCCAATGCTGAAACAATTGAGACCCGCGCTGGTCATGATCGTTGCAATCACCATCATTACCGGCCTTGCCTACCCGCTCGGCATGACCGGCATTGCCCAGGCTCTGTTCCCGCACCAGGCCAATGGCAGCCTCGTCGAGAAGGATGGAGCCGTTGTCGGCTCCGCCCTGATTGGTCAGGTCTTTGCCGGGGATACCTATTTCCACGGCCGTCCGTCGGCGGCCGGCGATGGTTACAATGCTGCTGCTTCAAGCGGCTCCAACCTCGGCGCGACCAATCCGAAGCTGCTTGATCGGATCAAGGCTGAAATGGAAGCCCTCAAGGCTGCCAATCCAGGTGCCGCCGTGCCGATGGATCTGGTCACCGCTTCGGGCAGCGGCCTTGATCCGCACATTTCGCCAGAAGCCGCCTATTTCCAGGTGCCTCGTATTGCCAAGGCGCGCGGCATGGATGAGGGCAAGGTCCGCGCGTTGGTCGATCAGGCCGTCGAAGCCCGCGAACTCGGTATTCTCGGCGAGCCAGCGGTCAACGTCTTGGCGCTGAACATGGCGCTTGATAAAGCTGTCTAGCCCTGTTCTGTCACGGTATCGCGCCTCGAAGAGGAGGCGCGATACCGGCAGCGATCTGATTGACGGAACCGGTCCCAAAACGCCTGGGTTTTTGGGACATGTCCGGTATGGTCTGAAGCGGCATCCTGCCGTTTTTCGGCATTGATGAAGAAAGACAGTGCGCGCATGCGAGATGATGTCCGCGACATGGATGGAAGGCCGTCCCCCGACGCCCTGTTGCAGCGGGCCGAGCGGGAAATGCGTGGCCGCCTGAAAATCTTTCTGGGCGCAGCACCCGGTGTCGGCAAGACCTATGAAATGCTGACATCCGGCCATGCCAAGAAGGCCGATGGTGTCGATGTCGTGATCGGCGTGGTCGAGACCCATGGCCGCAAGGAGACCCAGGCGCTGGCCGACGGGTTCGAGGTCATTGCGCGATCGGCGATCAACTACAAGGGCCGCCATCTCGAGGAAATGGATATCGACGCCATTCTCGCCCGGCGGCCAGGTCTCGTTCTTGTCGATGAACTCGCCCACACCAATGCGCCGGGCAGCCGGCATCCCAAGCGCTACATGGATGTGCAGGAACTGCTGTCGCGCGGCATCGATGTCTATTCGACCCTCAACATCCAGCATGTCGAAAGCCTCAACGACGTCGTTGCCCAGATCACCCGCATCCGCGTGCGCGAAACCGTTCCCGATTCGATCATCGACCGGGCCGATGACATCGAGATCATCGATCTGACGCCGGAAGACCTGATCAAGCGCCTGCATGACGGCAAGGTTTATATCCCGAAGACAGCGCAACGGGCGCTCGAAAACTATTTCTCGCCGGGAAACCTGACGGCGCTACGCGAACTCGCCTTGCGCCAGACGGCGCAGCGGGTCGATGATCAGCTGCTGACGCACATGCAGGCCCATGCGATCCCGGGCCCCTGGGCGGCCGGCGACCGGGTGCTGGTCTGTGTCGATGACCAGCCTCGCAGCGCGTCCCTCGTGCGCTATGCCGCCCGTCTGGCGGACCGCTTGCGCGCGCCTCTGGTGGCGCTGCATGTGGAAACGGCGCGATCGGTGCACCTGTCCGAGGCTGCGCGCGACCGCATCGCCGCGACACTGCGGCTGGCCGAACGGCTGGGCGCCGAGGCGATGACCAGGCCTGGCTCCGACGAGGCCGAGGAAATTGTCCGCGTCGCCGCGTCCAGCAACGTTACCCACATCATTGCCGGTACGCCGAAAACATCCGGATGGCGGGAATGGCTTCACGGCTCGGTGACCAGCCGCCTTATCCGCCGCGCCGGCAATATCAGCGTCCACGTCATCGCTGGCGATGACAAGGAGGGCGATTCCGTCGCAACGGGCGTCAAGACGGCGCCGGCGCCGGCTCAGTTCAAGATCAGGCCCTATATTCTTGCGACGTTCTATGTCGGCTGCGCACTGGGTGTTGGTGTTCTGCTCGATCAGTCGCTCGACGTGCGCAATATCGCGCTGGTCTTCCTGATGGCGGTTCTCGCCGCGGCCGTAACCAAGGGATTGAAGCCGGCTCTCTACGCCAGCGTCCTCAGTGCGCTGACCCTCAATTTCTTCTTCCTTCACCCGCTTTATACGCTCGTCATCAGCGATCCGGAAAGCGTCGTCGCATTCGGCTTTTTCTTCGTCGTGGCAATCATCGCCAGCAATCTGACGGCAAGCGTTCAACGTCAGGCCGCCGCCGCCCGCCTGCGGGCGCGCACCACCGAGGACCTCTATCTGTTCAGCAAGAAACTGGCAGGCACCGGCACGCTGGACGACGTGCTCTGGGCAACGGCCTTCCAGCTCGCCTCAATGCTGAAGGTGCGGGTGGTGCTGCTCCTGCCAGAGGAGGGGACGATTGCGGTCAAAGCCGGCTATCCGCCTGACGATACGCTCGACGACGCCGATATTGCCGCCGCGCGCTGGGCCTGGGAGCACAATCGCGCCGCCGGCCGTGGCGCCGATACGCTACCGGGCGCGAAACGCCTTTACGTGCCCTTGCGCACCGGCCGCGCCGCCGTCGGTGTCATCGGTCTCGACAATGACCGGCAGGGGCCGCTGCTCAGTCCGGAACAGCAGCGCCTGCTCGATGCGCTCGCCGATCAGGCAGCCCTTGCCATCGAACGCGTGCAGCTTGTTGCCGATGTCGACAATGCGCGCCTGGCTGAAGAAGCCGGGCGGTTGCGCTCGGCGCTGCTGACCTCGATTTCGCACGACCTGAAGACGCCGCTTGCCGCCATCATGGGTGCTGCCGGTACCTTGCGCGACTACCAGTCCGCACTGCCGGAAGAAGACCGCGCCGAGCTTCTGACCACGGTGACCGACGAGTCCGAGCGGCTGAACCGGTTCATTGCCAATCTGCTCGACATGACCCGGATCGAATCCGGCGCCATGGAACCGAACGCGGCCTTTCACTATGCCGGCGACATCGTCGGCAGTGCCCTGCGCCGGGCCCGCAAGATTCTGGCCGGTCATACCCTGGATGTTGAGGTTCCCGCCGATCTGCCGATGATCCGGGTCGATCCCGTCCTGTTCGAACAGGTGCTGTTCAACCTTCTCGACAACGCCGCGAAATATGCGCCGGAAGGATCGACCATCCGGGTTCGGGCCGAAGGCAACGGCGAGCGGGTTCTTATCCGGATTTCCGACGAAGGACCGGGTATTCCGCCGGGCGATCTGGAACGGATCTTCGATACGTTCTACAGGGTGCGCAAGGGCGATCACGTCCGGGCTGGAACCGGGCTTGGTCTTTCCATCTGCAGGGGTTTCGTTGAGGCGATGGGCGGCACCATCGCTGCGGAAAATCGCATCGGTCATTCCGGTGCCGTCTTTAGCATCAGCCTGCCTCTGCTGCTGGATGCCCCCAAACTGAAGGACATGAAATGACGCTTTCAGCGGTCAGAATCCTGGTCGTCGATGACGAGCCGCCCATCCGCCGGCTGCTGCGTGTCGGCCTGGCAACGCAGGATTATGCCATCAGCGAAGCCGGCAACGGCAAGGCGGCGCGCGAAAGCGTGAAGAACGAGCAGCCGGACCTGATCCTGCTCGATCTCGGCCTGCCGGATATGGCCGGTCACGATCTGCTACGCGGTTGGCGCGAGGAGGGCCTGACGCTGCCCATTGTCATCCTGTCGAGCCGCACCGACGAAGCCGGGATCGTCAAGGCGCTGGAACTCGGCGCCGACGACTATGTGGCCAAGCCCTTTGGCATGAACGAGCTGGTCGCGCGCATCCGCGTGGCGCTGCGCCACCGGCTGCAACAGCAGGGCGAAAAGCCGCTGTTCCAGACCGGCGGCCTGTCGGTCGATCTGGTCAAGCGTATCGTCAAGGTGGACGGCCGCGAGGTGAAACTGTCGCCGAAGGAATACGATATCCTGCGCATCCTCGTGCAGCATGCCGGCAAGGTGCTGACGCATAAGTTTCTGCTGAAAGAGGTCTGGGGCAATGCCGACGACGTGCAGTATCTGCGCGTCTATGTGCGCCAGCTGCGCCAGAAGATCGAACTGACGCCGGACCAGCCGCAATATATCACCACCGAGACCGGTGTCGGCTACCGCCTGCGCGAAGCCGACCTTTAGCCGGCTTGCTACTAAAGGCTGTTGCGGTTCAGCCAGTTGCGCAGAACAGTGATGCCCTCCGGCATATGCAGGCGGCCAAAGCCGACGCGTAGGCAGTTTTCCGGAACGGGCGTCAGCTCCGAGCGATAGACGCTCGACGGCAGGAAGAACACGCCGGCCTCCTCGACTGCGCGCCGCGCAAATTCCTCGACCCCTTCCGGCCCCTTGTAGCGGATGAACGCGACGCAGCCGCCGTCCGGTTCGCGCCAGTCGAACAGATGGGAAAAATCGGCAAAGAACGTGTTCCACTCGGCGATATTGCTGCGGACGATGGCCCGCGTCCGCGCGAGGATCTTGTCGCGGTTCTTCAGCCCGATGCGGGCCAGAACTTCCGAGGGTGCCGAATTGCAGATCGACAGGAAGTGCTTGTAACGCTCGCAACGGGTGAGGAAATCTTGGTCCTTGCAGGCCAGCCAGCCGATTCTGAGTCCCGGAAGCCCATAGGCCTTCGACATGACATTGAGCGAAATTCCGCGTTCATAGACATCGACGGCCTGCGGCAGGCGCAGTGCTTCATCCTTCTCGATCAGCCGGTAGACTTCATCGCTGAATAGCCAGATGCCATGCTTGCGGCAAAGTTCAATCAGCGCGTCAAACGTCGCGCGTGGAAGAATCTTCCCTGTCGGGTTGTTGGGGAAGTTGATCGAGATCAGCTTGGTATTCGGCCGGAGCGCCGCTTCGACGAGGCCGATGTCAAGGTTCCAGTCGTTGTCGATTTCGAGCGCCACGCCGGTGACAGCGCAGATGCTAAGGGGGATGGTTTCGGCCGCCTGATAATTGGGCGTGATGACGATGGCATGGTCGTCCGGTGTCAAAAGCACCTTCATCGCCACATAGATCGCTTCCTCGGCACCGGCAAAACAGATCAGGTTTTCAGGCTGAACCGTGTCGTAGGTTCGCGCAATTTCCTGCCGCAGGACGGGTGCGCCAAAGGTCTCGGTGTAGCCGAAGCTGAGATTGTCGAAATCGGCTCGGTCTTCGTCACTGGCCATCGCCAGAAGCTCCGGCAGGCGCATGCTTTCCGCGTCCGAGGCCGTCATGTTGTATCTGGCGGTGAATTCCCATTTGGACATGAAGGTTTCGAGCACAAAATCGCGCATCGGCTTGGTCATCGTGGCTCTCCCTGAACGGCAGCTTGAACGGCAGCGTCCTGTTTCTGGCGGATGGCGCCAAGGCGGTTGTAGATCGTCGCTCTCGACAGTTTCAGGATCTCGGCGACATAGGGGACGGCCTTGCGGATGGCAAAGACGCCGCGCGCGTCGAGCAGCGCTATCAGGCCGTCCATATCGGCGCTGGTCAGCCCTGCGAGGCTGGTTCCGTGGGCCGCCAGGAACTCGCCGATCACAGAATTGACCGCCTCGCGCCAGTCCTCGGCCATCAGTGCTGATGTCTTCGGCATGGGAGCGGCGATATCCATCATTGATTTCAGCTGGTCGAAGATCCCGGCAAAGGCCTCGATATCGTGGTTGATGCACAAAAGGCCGGCCGGTTTGCCCTCAGTATCGCGCAGCACGGAGGTGATCGCCTTCAGCCTGCGGCCGTCCCAATTGGACTTGCCGTAGGGGCCGATCACGTCCTTTTCGAGCGTCGAAACCAGCCCGGCCTCGTTGAGCGAACTGTCGCCTGGCCGGCGCCTCGAAAAGGCATTGGCAATATGGAAGATCAGGCCTGTCTCAAGGTCATGCAGAACGGCTTCCACATGCGGTGAAAACAGCGTGGCGATGGCGTCGCAGACCGGAATGAAAGGCGTGAGCGGATGAGACATGACGTCCTATCCGATGAGTTTGACAAATTGTCAATATAGACGAAATGACTTATTAGGGTGATGATGGCCTACCCGGGTTGAGCTGCCGTTGAAATTCCGGGTCGCGCTGCGACAGCTTCCGATGCAGGTGAACCATCATGCCCGCGGCAAACAGCGGTGTCAGCAGGTTGAGAAGCGGCACGGCCAGAAACGCGGCAAGGATGAGGCCACCGAGGAAAACGGTGCCGGCATGCTTGGCGCGGAAAAGCCGGGCCTCCGCCGGCGGCCGATAGCGCATTGCCGCGAATTCGAAGAATTCCCGGCCCAGCAGATAGCCGTTGACCAGGAAGAACGCGACCAGGTTGATGCCCGGGATCAGCAGCAGAAACAGCGCGATGATATTGCCGGCAATGATGACGCCGAGGAATTTCAGCGTACCTGAGATGGCTTCGCCGAGCGGCAAGGCGCGGCCTGCAGGCTCGTTCGGGTAGTCGCGTTTTTCCACCACTTCAGCCACGTCATCGAGAAAGAGGCCCGCGATCAGCGCGGTCACGGGGGCAAGAAGCAGTGCCAGACCCAGCGCCAGCCCCAAGCTCGCGAAAATTCCGACGACGAATGTCAGCCAGCCTGCCCAGCCGGGCGTTCCCGGCAGCAAGGCATCGAGCCACGGCAGGGCAAGATAGATGAACAGTTCGCGCAGGGCGAACCACAGGCCGACAAGCGCCAAGAGCGTCAGGCCCAACACTTTCCAGAAGACGGAGCGCGTTTCCGGCGCGAAAAGATTGGCAAAGGAAAGCCGCGCCGCATCGAGTATCATCCGGTATCTCCCTGAAAGGCGTTCGTGCCGCTTTCTGCGCATGTAGGCGGAGCATCGTCGCCGGGCAAGACCGCGTGCCCCGCGGTCCTGGAAACTCGGGTGAAAATCATGTGCGCATGAAGCGGAATGCGCTGCCAAAATTGTTGTTGCGTCGATATGATGCCAGAACCTTAGTAATGTGGAGTGATGAGACGATGGGTGGAGTGGACGGAGACATGTCGGTGGCGGGCCTATCGGTGCTGCTGCAGTCCGGCGCACTCGATCCTGTCGAATTGGCAAGGACGTCGCTGGAAAAGATAGCCGGCTACCATGACCGATCTATCTTTACCGAAGTGCTTGGTGAGCGCGCAACGGCGGAAGCCGAATTGTCCTCCGACCGTATCCGATCCGGGCGATCCCTCGGTCTGCTCGATGGTATTCCGGTCGCCTGGAAGGATCTGTTCGATACGAAGGGATCGGTGACGACCGCAGGCTCGGCTGTGCTGACCGGTCACCCCCCGGCTAAGACCGATGCTGCCGTGGTCAAGGCGCTCGCCGGCGCCGGAATGGTCAGCGTGGGCCGTACCAATCTTAGCGAATTCGCCTTTTCCGGCCTCGGCATCAATCCGCACTACGGAACGGCGCACAACCCCGCGTCGCGCGATGTGCCGCGTATTCCGGGTGGCTCTTCGGCCGGGTCGGGCGTCGCCGTGGCTGCCGGCCTTGTGCCGGTGGCGATCGGCACGGACACCGGCGGCTCTATTCGCATTCCCGCCGCCTTCAACGGGATCGTCGGCTACAAGGCGACGCGGGGCCGTTATTCCATGCAGGGCGTCTTTCCGCTGGCAAAGAGCCTCGATTCGCTAGGCCCGCTTTGCCGCACCGTTCAAGATGCCGTCTGGATTGATGCCGCCATGCGGGGCCGCACCGCGCCGGATATCGGCCGGGCGGACCTGAACGGGTTGAAGCTCGTCATTCCTGAAGCGGTCGTTTTCGATGATGCCGAACCGGGCGTCGTGCCGGCGTTCGAGGCTGCAGTTTCGCGGTTGGAGAAAGCCGGCGTTCGGATCAAGCGCCGGGCTTTCCCGATCTTTGCAGAGATTTTCGAGATCGCAGCACGCCACGGGGCACTGGTCACCGCCGAGGCTTTCGCACTCCACAAGGGGCGGCTGGAAGGACCGGAGGCCGCGGGCATGGATCAGCGGGTCGTCGCTCGCACCCGGCTGGGCGAAAAGATTACGATGGCCGACTACATCGCCATCGCGGATGCGCGCCAGCGGTTGATCGCTGCTTTCGCCGAAAGCCTGGAGCCCGGCGAACTCGTCATCCATCCGACGGTGCCGCATGTGGCGCCACCGATCGCGCCGCTGCTTGCTGATGACGATCTGTTCTTCAAGATCAACGGCAGAACCCTGCGCAATACATCGATCGGCAATTTCCTCGACGGCTGCGGCGTCTCCATTCCGTGCGGCACGGGCGACGCCGGCATGCCGGTCGGCCTGCTTCTCTCCGGCCAGAAAAATGAGGACGAGGCCCTGCTGTCGGCAGCGCTTTCGGCCGAAGCCGTCATCCGGGGTGTCGCATGATCGTCTGCTTCGATATTGGCGGTTCGGCCATCAAGGGCGCCATTGCCCATACGGTTGACCGGATCGAGCCACTCGGCCGGCGCGTCACGCCGCTTGACGATTTCGGCGCCTTTGTCGGCACGCTTCGCGACGTGATTGCGCAAGCCGGCGAAAAGCCCGATCGTATCGCTATATCGATCACGGGCGTCATCGACCCGGAGACGCAGGCTATCAAATGCGCCAATATTCCCTGCATCGACGGGCGTAAGCTTGTTGCGGAACTGTCCGGTTTGCTCGGGCTGCCTGTCTTGATTGCCAATGACGCCGATTGTTTCGCGCTGGCGGAGGCCGGTGCCGGCGCCGGGCGCGGTTACCGGATCGTGCTTGGGGCCATCCTCGGCACCGGTGTCGGCGGCGGCCTGGTGGTCGATGGCCGGCTCATCAATGCGGAAGGCGGTTTTGCCGGTGAGTGGGGTCATGGCCCGGCGGTGGCCTCGACGGCCGGCACACCGCCCGTCGCGATCCCGATCTTCGACTGCGGCTGCGGCCAGCGCGGTTGCGTCGATACGATCGGTGGCGCCCGTGGCATGGAGCGCCTGCACCTGACCTTGCATGGCAAAAACCTGGCAAGCCATGAGATCACCACGCTCTGGCAGAACGGCGATGCCGAAGCGGCAAGGACCATCGATGTGCTCGTTGACCTCATCAGTTCGCCGCTGGCGCTGACGGTCAACATCACCGGAGCGACGATCGTCCCGATCGGCGGCGGTCTTTCCAACGTGGCGCCGTTGATCGCCGAGATCGACAAGGCCGTGCGGGCGCGGATCCTGCGGAAATTCGACCGCCCGCTGGTGGTGCCGGGCGAGTGCCGGATCGAACCGGGTCTGATCGGTGCTGCCGTTCTCGGTCTCGCAGGAGGCGCGCAATGACGACTATTCTTCTGGAAGTCTGTGTCGAGGATGCGGCCGGTCTTCGGGCCGCCGTCGATGGCGGTGCCGATCGCATCGAACTGTGCTCGGCCCTGTCCGTTGGCGGGCTTACGCCATCGCTGGGCCTGATGGCGCTGGCGGGCAAACTCGACATTCCGGTTTATGCGATGATCCGGCCGAGACCGGGGGATTTCGTTTTCGATGCCGGCGATATCGGTGTGATGCTGGCCGAAATCGATGCTGTCCGGTCAGCGGGTCTCGCCGGTGTCGTCCTCGGGGCAAGCCGCCCCGACGGGAGCCTCGATATAGCGGCACTCCGCACGCTGGTGGATCATGCGCGCGGACTTGGCCTGACGCTGCATCGTGCCTTCGATCTGGTGCCGGATTTCGCAGAAGCGGTCGAGATCGCGGTGGACCTCGGTTTCGAGCGCATCCTGACATCGGGCGGGGCGAAAAAAGCCCTTGCTGGTATCGAGGCGCTCACGGTCATTGCCGCCGCCGCGAAGGGCCGCCTCTCCATCATGCCCGGTTCCGGCGTGACGCTGCAGACGGTCGACGGACTTCTGTCGCGTCTTTCCGTAGCGGAAGTCCATTCGTCCTGTTCGGTGGAAAAGCCGGCTCACGATATCCGGCTGGTGTCGCTTGGCTTCGTGTCGCCGGGTGCCAGACACACGGATGCGCAGCTGGTGCGGGCACTGAAGGCGCGGCTGACTGCCGCGCCCTGATGTCTCCGCAGGCCTATGCCTGGAAAACGCAGTGGCCGCCGATCCAGGTCGCGGCCATGTTCAGGCCTTCCGTCAAAAGCACGAAATCGGCATCCAGACCCGGCAGCAGCCGGCCCTTGCGGGCGGCGACGCCTGCGGCATCCGCCGGATAGGCCGATGCCATGCGCAGTGCCTCGTCGAGCGGCAGATCCAGCTTTTCATGGGCAAAGCGCACGGAGGCGAGCATGTCGATATCGGCGCCGGCGAGCGTGCCGTCGGCCAGCGTCAGGCGGCCGTCCTTGCGGAAAATTTCGCGGCCATTGAGGAAGAAGCTGGTCTGGCCGGAGCCGATCGTCGACATCGCATCGGTGACGATGAAGATCCGGCCCGGGCCAGTCTTGGCGCGCAGTGCGATGCCGATCGATGCCGGATCGACATGGAAGCCATCGGCAATGATCCCCGCATGCAGGCTGCCGATATCGAGAGCCGCGCCGACAACGCCTGGCTCGCGATGGCCAAGCGGGCTCATCGCATTGAACAGATGGGTCACGGTGCGCGCGCCTGCCTTGGCATAGTCCACGATGGTCTTGTAGCCCGAATCCGTGTGGCCGAGGCTGACGATGATGCCCGCTTGGGCGAGCGCTTTCACCTGCGCTGCCGTGGTGTTTTCCGGCGCGACAGTGACCATCATCGCGTCGAAGACCCCGGCGCAGGCGAGCATGGCGTCGAGATCGGCCTGATCCATCGGGCGGATCAACGCCGGGTCATGGGCGCCCTTGCGGGCAACGGAAAGATGCGGTCCTTCCAGATGAAGCCCCAGGAACCCGGGTACGCCTTCGGCCTTGGCCTGCCTGCCGCCTGCAATTGTCCGGGCGCGAATCTCGAACGTGTCGGTGATCAGTGTCGGAAGCAGCGCGGTGGTGCCGAACTGCGCGTGTGCCGCGCAAATCGTCCGGATGGCGTCAACGTCCTGCCGGTCATTCAGCATCACGCCGCCGCCACCGTTCACCTGCAGGTCGATAAAGCCCGGGACCAGCAGCTGACCTTCGGCCGGGACCGTCTTGGTTCCGGCCGGCAGGTCGTTCTCCGGCAAAATACCGGTGATCTTGCCGCCGTCGATGAGCAGGGCCTGTTCATCATGCCAGAACAGGCCGTCGAAAATTCGTGCTCCGGTGATGGCTGTCTGTGCGGTCATCTCGTTTCCGTAACCTTCTTGAGAGCGACGGGCGCATCCGGATTGAGACCGCGTGAACGCGACCAGGATTCGACGAAGCCGTAGAATGGGATGATCAAGGCCAGTGCGTCGGTGATCGGATGTCCGGTCGCGATGAACGGAAGGGTCCTGGTTGCCTTGGCTTCGGCGGACGTGACAAAGGCCAGTGCGCCCTTGGCGCTCAGCCCGTCGAGAATGCCGGCGACAGAGCCTTCCGCCGCGTCGCGCGCGGCAAGGCCGATCACCGGAAAACGCTTTTCGACCAGCGCCACCGGCCCATGCAGCACTTCCGCCGCCGAATAGGCCTCGGCGTGCATGCCGGACGTTTCCTTGAATTTCAGCGCGGCTTCGCTGGCAATCGCCAGCGCCGGCCCGCGCCCGAGCACAAACAGCGATTCCGCATCGCCAAGTTCATCGGCCAGCGGCTGCCAGTCGAGCTTCACGGCCTTGGCAAACTGGGCGGGCAGATCGGCAACCGCGCGCTGCAGGGCAGCGTCGCCGGTCCATTCGCCAAGAATGGCAAGGCCGGCAACGATCGAATTGACATAGGACTTCGTTGCGGCGACAGCAATTTCCGGCCCGGCGAGGATGTCGAGCGGATGGGTGCTGGCTTCCGATATCGGCGAAGGCAGGGTGTTGGTGAGTGCGATCGTGACCGCACCGGCCTTGGTCGCAGCCTCCGCCATCGCGACGATGTCCGGGCTCTTGCCGGATTGCGAGATGGCGATCGACGCCGCGCCCTGAAGATGCATTTTTGCGCCGTAGATCGAGGCAAGCGACGGGCCGAGCGAGGCAACCGGCCGTCCGGTCGATAGTTCGATCGCATATTTCAGGAACAATGCGGCGTGGTCAGACGAACCACGGGCAATCGTGACGAAAAAGGCCGGGTCTTTTGCCCGCAGGGCTGCACCCGTCTCCTTGACCGCTGTTCTGGATTGCTCGAGAAGCCGGGCTGCCGCTTCCGGGATTTCGTTGATTTCGCGCCGCATGTTGGTTTGCATGATCTTGTCTTTCTACTTTAGGCCGCTCAGGAATCCGACAGTGTCAGTTCCGCGACGAAATCATAGGCGTCGCCCCGATAGAGCGAGCGAGTGAATTCTACCACGCGGCCGGAGGCGAGGTAGGAGATACGTTCGATAGACAGGCTGGCCGATCCGACGGGCACGCCAAGCATGACCGCATCCGGTTCCTTCAGGCTGCAGGCGGAAATGCGCTGCACGGCGCGCACGGGCCGCGATTTGGTCTTGTCGAGTTCCGCATAGAGCGAGGTGCCGACCCGGATAGGGTCCGGCAGGAACTCCGCGGAAATGCTCGCCCGTTCGATCGCAAGCGGCATATCGTCGGCGATGCGCAACCGGCCAAGCCGCGCCACCAGCGCATCGGCGGTCAGGCCAAGCGCCATCATTTCGTCCGGCGAGGGATGATACAGCCCGCGCTCGATCCATTGCGCCGTGGTGACCAGCCCCCGGCGCGACATGTCTTCGGTAAAAGAGGTCAGGCGCGACAGCGATTGCTGGACGCGGTGCACCGGCTTGACGACGAAGGTTCCGGAGCCGTGACGGCGCACGAGCAGACCATCCTTGACCAGATCGTCGACGGCCTTGCGGACCGTCACGCGGCTGATGCTGGCATAGTCGGCCAGATCCCGCTCCGGTGGCAGGGCATCGCCGTGATTGAGCTTGCCCGAAAGGATAGCCTCTTCCAGCGATTGGCGCAGCTTGAGATAAAGCGGACCGGATCCCCCGGCCTGCAGGCCGTCCAGCGGCAATATGGCTTCGAGATGCTGGGTCATGCACCGACTCCCGTGCCAAAACGCTTGGCCGCGAGCGCCACCGAGCCGGTCAGGGCGTCCGCTTCCGGCTCCGTGAACAAGGGCTGGTGCCGTTCAGCAAGCCATGGGCGGTAGATCGGAGCCAGCCCGCCCAGCAGGCAGAGCTTGCGGCTGCCCTGCGCCACGACGGCGTCCAGCGCTTCATCGATGGTTTGGGCATTGCTTCGCAGCAGCGTGATCGCCACAGGATCGTTGCGCCCCGCATAGTCGAAAACCTTGGGCGCGAACCGGCCGAATTCGCCCGGCCGTGCGGCGCGCGCAAATTCCACGACGTCGCGCGGGTCGTTGTTGAACTGGGCCATGACGGCATCCGTCAGCGGCGAGGAGGGATGAATCCGGTCGAACGCAAGGACGCTTTCCTGCAGGAGCGCATGGCCGAGGCGGGCACCGCTGCCAAGATCGCCAATCTGGAAACCCCATCCGCCGATATAGCGGACCTCGTCTCCCCGGCGGGATATATAGATGGAACCGGTGCCGAGGATGGCCACGGCGCCGTCGCTATCGCCAAGCGCGCCCTGCAGTGCGATCAGCCCGTCGGATTCGATGTCGGCCTTGGCGAATGGCAGGCGCTCCTTCACATAATGGACCGCATCGCCGACATTGCTGCCGGCAACCCCCACCAGGGCGCAGGCCGAGCCGATCTCCGAGGGGGCGATACTTGCCTCCTTAAACGCAGCCGTCGCCGCGCCGACAATGTGGATCAGGGCATTGTCGGGATCGGTCAAAATGTTGGCGGCGCCGCTTTTGCCGCGTCCGAGGATGCGCCCTGCGGCGTCCGCGACTGCTGCGCGGCAGCTTGTGCCCCCGCCATCGATTCCCAGAATGTAGTGTGGCATGAATACCTCCGGGAAAAATGATACCAAAAAAATACCATTAACCAAGGGGGTTTTGATCTTTAATTGGATTTATCGATTAAATATTTGAAATAACTTATTTATTTTAGAAGTTTGAATTTTTCTTCGGCTGGAAGTTAATTTTTCCTAGACAATTGGTATTTTTTTGGCATTAATTTGCGCAGAGGAGATCGAATACATGCCGTCAGTGAAGACCGAAGAGCGTCATGACAAGGCGATGGGACTGGATGTGATGCATCCGGCGCTTGCGCTTCGTCTGCTTGCGTCCGGCCAGCAGGCTGCGGCCAAGGTCGTCGATGCCGCCATCGAGTCCATTGCCGCCGCGGCAGAGATCGCTGCCGGCGTTCTCGCCAAGGGTGGCCGCCTGGCCTATGCCGGTGCCGGCAGCTCGGGCCTGATGGCCATGACAGATGCGCTGGAATTGCCTGGCACCTATGGAATTGCGCTCGACAAGGTCGTGGTGCTGCTTGCAGGCGGTGCCGCAAGCCTCACCGATCTTGCCGGCGGCTATGAAGACGATATGGAGTTGGCGCGCAAGGATGTGCGCGATGCCGGTATCGGTGCTGGCGATTGTCTGATCTCGGTTTCCGCAAGCGGTTCGACACCCTATGCTCTGGCCGCTGCGGACGAAGCACGGGCACGCGGCGCCCGGATCATCGCCATGGCCAACAATCCCGGTGCCGTACTCTTCCAGAATGCCGAAGTTGCCATTCTCCTGCAAACGCCGCCCGAAGTTATTTCCGGATCGACCCGCATGGGTGCTGCCACGGCGCAGAAGATCGCCTTCAACATGTTTTCCACGCTTGTCGGCATCCACCTTGGCCATGTCTACGACGGACATATGGTCAATCTGAAGGCCGACAACGCAAAACTGCGCGGTCGCGCCATTCGAATCGTTTCCGATATCGCCGGTGTCGGCGCGACGGAAGCAGGCCGTTATCTCACGACATCGTCAGGTTCGGTAAAGATCGCCATTCTGCTTGCTGCTGGGGCAAAGGACGTGGCTGCGGCAGAAGCGGCGCTTGCCGAAGCCGGGCAAAACTTGCGCCGCGCCTTGTCCGGCATCGCGGCACATTGATTTCAGGGTTCTAAAACCGCGCCAGAACGGCGCACCAAAGAGGGAGAACGTAATGACCCGCACTACTTTGAAGGGCTTGCTGCTTGCATCCAGCATCCTCGGCTCTGCCGGGCTGGCGCATGCCGAAGACGTCACGCTGACGATCGAAAGCTGGCGCAACGACGACCTGGCCATCTGGCAGGAAAAACTCATTCCGGCTTTCGAAGCCAAGAACCCGGGCATCAAGGTGAAATTCGCACCGACCGCGCCGACTGAGTATGATGCCGCCACGAGCGCCAAGCTTGCTGCCGGCACCGCCGGTGACCTGATCACCTGCCGCCCGTTTGACAAGTCGCTGGCGCTCTTCAACGAGGGTAACCTCGCTGGTCTGAACGATTTGCCTGGCATGGAGAATTTCTCGCCGGTTGCAAGGGCAGCATGGACGACCGACGACGCGGCAACGACCTTCTGCGTACCGATGGCCTCCGTTATCCATGGCTTCATCTACAACAAGGATGCCTTCGACAAGCTCGGCATCGCGATCCCGGTAACGGAAGCCGACTTCTTCGCGGCCCTCGACAAGATCAAGGCTGACGGCACCTATATCCCGCTCGCCATGGGGACGAAGGACCTCTGGGAAGCCGCTACCATGGGCTACCAGAACATCGGCCCGACCTACTGGAAGGGTGAAGAAGGCCGCGCTGCGCTGATCAAGGGCGAGCAGAAGCTGACCGACGCCGGTTGGGTTGAGCCTTACAAGGTTCTTGCCAAGTGGAAGGATTACCTCGGCGACGGTTTCGAAGCCCAGACCTATCCGGACAGCCAGAACCTGTTCACGCTCGGCCGCGCTGCCATCTACCCGGCCGGCTCGTGGGAAATCGGCCTGTTCAACACCCAGGCCCAGTTCAAGATGGGTGCTTTCCCGCCGCCGGTTAAGGCTGCAGGAGATGCTTGCTACATCTCCGACCACAACGACATCGGCGTCGGCCTGAATACCAAGAGCGCGCACCCGGAAGAAGCCAAGAAGCTTCTCTCCTGGATCGCCTCGCCGGAATTCGCCGACATCTACGCCAACTCGCTGCCGGGCTTCTTCAGCCTGAACTCGACGCCGGTGAAGATGGCCGATCCGCTCGCACAGGAATTCGTGTCCTGGCGCGAAAAGTGCAAGCCGACGATCCGTTCGACCTACCAGATCCTGTCGCGCGGCACCCCGAACCTCGAGAACGAGACCTGGGTTGAATCGGCAAATGTCATCAACGGCACCGATACGCCGGAAGTTGCTGCCGAAAAGCTGCAGAAGGGCCTCGACAGCTGGTACAAGCCTGCCAAGTAAGGAACTTACCCTCCCCTTGAGGGGGGAGGTCGGCACGCAGTGCCGGGGTGGGGTGACCTTTTGTGTTGACAACGCGTCACCCCACCCGCGCGTTCCGCCCAGCCTTCCCCTCTCAAGGGGGAGGTATGCAGACGCCGGCGTATTGAGCGCAAAATCGTGTAATCTGAAATCACATCCTGCCAGCACCTTCGGGTGTCCTGGTGATGGCACGCGCCGCGGGGACCGGCAGCGCAGGCCTTGCCGCAGATCGCGGCGTTCGACGAAAAACGGGTCGGAGCGGCAGAAGCCATGAGCAGCGCCATATTGTCTGAGGACAGCATTCAAGTTTCGGCACGGCCGAGACGCTGGCACATCCTTGTTTTCCTGTTGCCGGCCTTCATCGTTTATTCCGCAGTGATGATCCTGCCATTGATCGAAACGTTGCGCCTGTCGCTCTACAACATCGTGGACGGGCAATCGACTTTTGTCGGGCTTGCCAATTTCAAGGTGCTTTTCGGAGAAGAGCGCTGGGCGGCCGATTTCTGGCGGGCGCTGAAGAACAACTTCATCTTCTTTGCAATCCACATGCTGGTGCAAAATCCGCTCGGCATCGCGCTCGCCGCCATGCTGTCGATCCCCAGGCTCAGGCTTGCCACGTTCTATCGCACGGCGATTTTCATGCCGACGATCCTGTCCTTCGTCATCGTCGGCTTCATCTGGAAGCTGATCCTGTCGCCGATCTGGGGCATCACCCCGTTCTTCATGGACCTCGTCGGCTTGAAAGCTTTCTTCTCGCCCTGGCTCGGCAAGCCCGGTTCGGCGCTGATTGCGGTCTCGCTGATTTCCGTCTGGCAGAATGTCGGCATCCCGATGATGCTGATCTACGCCGCTCTCCTGAATATCCCGGACGAAGTCATCGAAGCCGCTGAATGCGACGGCATTACCGGCTGGAGCCAGTTCTGGAAGATCAAGCTGCCGCTGGTGCTGCCTGCAATCGGCATGGTTTCGATCCTGACCTTCGTCGGCAACTTCAACGCCTTCGATCTGATCTACACCGTGCAGGGTGCGCTTGCCGGGCCGGACGGGGCGACCGACATTCTCGGAACCCTGCTCTACCGCACCTTCTTCGGCTTCCAGCTGCAGCTCGGTGACCGCTCGATGGGCGCAGCGATTGCCACCGTAATGTTCCTGATCATCCTTGCCGGCGTCTCGCTTTATCTGTTCGGCATCCAGCGGCGCGTTCGCCGCTACCAGTTCTAAGGGGGACGGACCATGTCAAAAGCACGCATCTCGCCGCTGCGCTCCGGCTTCGTTCACCTGGCACTCGCAGGCTACACGGTCATCGCGCTGTTTCCGGTCGTCCTGACGATCGTCAATTCGCTCAAGGACAAGAATGCGATCTTCCGCGCGCCGCTGGCACTGCCGACGGTGGAGACCTTCAGCCTGATCGGTTACACGACGGTGCTGAAACAGGGCGATTTCATCGGTTATTTCCAAAACAGCCTGATCGTCACGGTCGTCTCGATCTTCTTTGCGCTGTTGTTCGGCGCCATGGCGGCTTTCGCGCTGTCGGAATACCGGTTCAGGGGCAATACGATGCTGGGGCTTTATCTTGCTATCGGCATCATGATCCCGATCCGTCTCGGCACGGTCGCCATCCTGCAGGGCATGGTCGCGGCCGGCCTGGTCAACACGCTGACGGCGCTGATCCTTGTCTACACCGCCCAGGGCCTGCCGCTCGCCATCTTCATCCTGTCGGAATTCATGCGCACGGTCTCGGACGACCTGAAGAATGCCGGCCGCATCGATGGCCTGTCGGAATATGCCATCTTTTTCCGGCTCGTCCTGCCGCTGGTCCGCCCGGCCATGGCGACCGTCGCCGTCTTCACGATGATCCCGATCTGGAACGATCTCTGGTTCCCGCTGATCCTGGCGCCCGGCGAAGCCACCAAGACCGTCACGCTCGGCTCCCAGGTGTTCATCGGCCAGTTCGTCACCAACTGGAATGCGGTTCTCGCCGCCCTGTCGCTGGCGATCTTCCCGGTCCTTGTTCTTTATGTGATCTTCTCGCGGCAGTTGATCCGCGGCATTACCGCAGGAGCCGTCAAGTGATGAGCAAACCCATCCGCGTTCTCGTCGCCGGCCTCGGCAATATGGGCCGCAGCCATGCGCTCGCCTACCACAACAATCCCGGATTCGAGATTGTCGGCCTCGTCAACCGCAGTAAGCCCGTGCTCGCGCCGGAGCTTGGTGGCTACACGATCCATCCGGATTTCGAGACTGCCCTGAAAGAGCTGAAGCCCGATCTCTGCTCGATCTGCACCTATTCCGACAGCCATGCCGATTATGCCGTGATGGCATTTGAGGCCGGTTGCGATGTCTTCATCGAAAAGCCGCTGGCAACGACGGTTGCCGATGCGGAGCGTGTCGTGGCAGCAGCCAAGAAGGCTGGCAGGAAACTTGTCGTCGGTTACATCCTGCGCCACCATCCATCCTGGATCCGGCTGATTGCCGAAGCCCGCAAGCTGGGCGGGCCGTATGTCTTCCGCATGAACCTCAATCAGCAATCCAGTGGCCCGACCTGGATGACGCACAAGTCGTTGATGGAAACGACACCGCCGATCGTCGATTGCGGCGTGCACTATGTCGATGTGATGTGCCAGATCACCGATGCCAAGGCCGTCGAAGTGCGCGGCATGGGCTTGCGCCTTTCGAATGAAATTGCGCCGTCGATGTACAACTACGGCCATCTGCAGGTGCTCTACGAAGACGGGTCTCTTGGCTGGTACGAAGCCGCCTGGGGGCCGATGATCTCCGAAACCGCCTTCTTCGTGAAGGATGTGATGTCGCCGAACGGCTCGGTCTCGATCGTGATGGATCCGAACGCCAAGTCCGATGACATCGACACCCATACCAAGACGGCAGTCATTCGCGTCCACAAGGCTGAAACCGGCGCGGACGGAAAATTCGTTCACAAGGACGAAGACCTGAAGATGGACGGCGAGCCGGGACACCAGGAACTCTGCGATCTCGAGCAGGCCTATGTGCTGAAGGCCATCACCGAAAACATCAATCTCGAACGACACATGGACGATGCCGTCCAGTCGCTGCGCATCTGCCTTGCGGCCGATGAAAGCGTGCGGACCGGCAAACCGGTTAAACTTTAAAAGGGGCCTCACGTGGGATCACTGAATCTGAAATCCGTCCGCAAGGCCTTCGGCAATCACGAAGTTCTCAAGGGCATCGACCTCGAAGTGAAGGACGGAGAATTCGTCATTTTCGTCGGTCCGTCCGGCTGCGGCAAATCCACTCTGCTGCGCGTCATCGCCGGCCTTGAGGATGCGACATCCGGCAGCGTCCAGATCGATGGGCAGGAGGTGATCAACACACCGCCGGCCAAACGCGGCATCGCCATGGTGTTCCAGTCCTACGCGCTCTATCCGCATCTGACGGTGAAGGACAACATGGGGCTTGGGCTGAAGCAGATGGGCGCGCCCAAGACGGAAGTCGAAGCCAAGGTCGCCAAGGCGTCCGGCATGCTGTCGCTTGAGCCCTACCTTGCCCGCCGTCCGGCCGAACTGTCCGGCGGCCAGCGCCAGCGCGTCGCCATCGGCCGGGCCATCGTGCGTGAACCCAAGCTGTTCCTGTTCGACGAGCCCTTGTCCAACCTTGACGCGGCGCTGCGCGTCAACACGCGTCTCGAGATCGCCCGGCTGCACCGCAGCCTCAAGGCAACGATGATCTACGTGACGCATGATCAGGTCGAGGCGATGACGCTGGCCGACAAGATCGTCGTCTTGAACGCCGGCCAGATCGAGCAGATCGGTTCGCCGATGGAACTCTACAACAAGCCGGCCAATACGTTTGTTGGCGGCTTCATCGGTTCGCCGCAGATGAACTTCATCGAGGCGGGCAGGCTCGGGGATAAAGAGGCAAAGTCCGTCGGTATCCGGCCGGAGCACATCGCCCTGTCGCGTGAAAACGGCGACTGGAAAGGCAAGGTCATCCATGTCGAACACCTCGGCGCCGACACGATCCTGTATCTGGAAACCGAGGTCACCGGCTTGCTGACGGTTCGCCTGTTTGGCGAACATAAATACGATGTCGATGACGTCGTCTACGCGACGCCGGACAAGGCATCGATGCACCGCTTCGGTGCCGACGACCGCGTTCTGCGCTGATCCCGAAACAGGATTGTTTCCGAACGATGACGAAAGTTATCGTTCGGTAACGTTTTATTGTGCGCCGCATCATCGGGTTGCGCTGCCTCCGATTTTAACATACGTATCTGTTTGTATAATTGATGCGGAGGCGGATTTTTCCCGAATTCCATCCGTATTACATTGATTTTCATGAACTTCCGGCTACCGCTGATGTCTTGAGAAAAGACGGTCAACTGCGGCTGGACTTTGCGTATGGAACCAAAGATGCGGATGAACCGACCGATATTGGCTGCAACAGCAGCTGCCCTGATGATTATTTCGGGTTGCCAGAAGGAGGATGGCGAGACGCAGGCGGCTCCGTCCTATCCGCCGCCGCAGGTCTCGGTGATCACCACGAAGACCGAATCTCTGCCGATCACCAACGATCTGCCGGGGCGTATCGCGGCGACGCGGATTTCGGAAGTTCGCCCGCGCGCCACCGGCATTGTTATCGAACGTGTGTTCGAGCAGGGCTCGCATGTGAATGTGGGCGACGTGCTTTACCGGATCGATCCGGCCCCGTTCCAGGTCCAGGTTGAAAGTGCCGAAGGCACGCTGCGCCGCGCAAAGGCGGTTCAGCTGCAGGCCAAGCAGGCGGCTGATCGTCAGGAACAGTTGAAAAAGTCCGGCGTCGCTACCGGCCAGAACTATGATGACGCGATCGCGCAGCTGGCCCAGGCCGATGCCGATGTGGCTATTGCAGAGGCCGGTCTCGCTAGCGCC
This sequence comes from Pararhizobium sp. YC-54, assembly GCF_025847205.1. Lineage (GTDB taxonomy): Bacteria > Pseudomonadota > Alphaproteobacteria > Rhizobiales > Rhizobiaceae > Pararhizobium. The sequence continues at coordinate 47,748 of NZ_JAOYTH010000015.1, forward strand.
CAGCTCAATTTGCAATATACCAATGTGACGGCACCGATCAGCGGCCGGATCGGCCGTGCGCTGATCACCGAAGGCGCGCTGGTCAGCGCCAACGGTTCGGAAAACCTGGCGACGATCCAGCAGCTCAATCCCGTCTATGCCGACTTTACCCAGTCCGCCACGGATCTCATCCGCCTGCGCAAGGCGTTGCAGGCTGGCGCTCTGGCGGACGGCAAGAACGAAGCCAAGGTCAACCTGATCATGGATGACGGCACCCCCTATTCGCACGACGGTAAGCTGCTGTTCTCGGAGGCGGCCGTCGATGAGACCACCGGTCAGGTCACCCTGCGCGGTGAATTTCCCAATCCGGACGGCGATCTCTTGCCCGGCATGTATGTGCGCGTCCTGGTCGAGCAGGGCGTTGAGAAGAATGCCATCGCCGTGCCGACCCAGGCCGTGCAGCGCGATACGTCGGGCAACGCGCAGGTCTATATCGTCAAGGACGACAACACGGCCGAATTGCGCACGGTTTCCGCCGGCACTGTTCTTGGCGATCAGTGGATCATCCGCGATGGCCTGAAGGCCGGTGAGAAGGTCATTGTCGAAGGCTTCCAGAAGCTGCGCCCGGGCGCACCGGTCGTTCCGGCGGACTGGAAGAATGGCGACGCCAAGCCTGCTGCCGATGCCAAGGCCGCGGAAGCACAGCCTGCGGACGCGAAGCCTGCCGCTGAAAAGACGGGCACGGCTGACGCTGCTGCCAAGCCTGCCGAAGACGCCAAGCCCGCCGGACAGGCGAAGTGAGGATCTGATCGATGCCTAGTTTCTTTATCGACCGGCCGATCTTTGCATGGGTCGTCGCGCTTTTCATCATGATCGCCGGCATCATCGCGTTGCCGCTGCTGCCGATCTCGCAGTACCCGAACGTCGCGCCGCCGCAGATCTCCGTCAACACGAGTTATCCCGGCGCCTCCTCGGAAGAGACCTACCAGAGCGTGACGCGGCTCATCGAAAATGAGCTGAACGGCATCGAAGGCATGCAGTATTTCGAATCCACGTCCAGTGCTGCCGGCCGTGTGACCATCGACGTGACCTTCGCTCCGGGCACCGATTCCGGCGATGCCTCGATCGACGTCCAGAACCGCGTTCGCCGCGTCGAAGCACGACTTCCCGACGCCGTGCGCCAGCAGGGCATCGAGGTGGAAGAGGCGGGCTCAGGCTTCCTGATGATCATCGCGCTCACATCCACGGACGGATCCATGGATGCGGTCTCGCTCGGCGATTATCTTAGCCGCAACGTGCTCAACGAAGTCCAGCGCGTCGAGGGCGTCGGCCGTGCGCAGCTGTTTGCGACCGAGCGTGCCATGCGTATCTGGCTCGATCCGGACAAGATGCGCGGCCTCAACCTGACGGCCGGTGACATCAATGCGGCGATCACCGCGCAGAACGCGCAGGTCGCATCCGGCAGCATCGGCGCCCAGCCGAACCCGATCACCCAGCAGATCAGCGCCCCGGTTCTGATCAAGGGCCAGCTTTCCTCAGCCGAAGAGTTCGGGGCGATCGTTTTGCGTGCCAATCCCGACGGGTCGGCCGTGCGTCTGCGCGATGTCGCGCGAATCGAGATCGGCGGCCAGGACTACAGCTTCTCGACCCGGCTGAACGGCAAGCCGTCCGCCGCTATCGGTGTACAGCTGACGCCGACCGGCAACGCGCTGGCCACGTCCACCGCCATCAAGGCGCGCATGGATGAACTGGCAACGTTCTTCCCGCCGGGCGTCGAGTATTCCGTGCCCTACGATACGTCGCCTTTCGTGGCGATCTCGATCGAAAAGGTTCTGCATACCCTGCTTGAAGCCGTGGCGCTCGTGTTCCTGGTGATGTTCCTGTTCCTGCAGAACATCCGCTACACCATCATTCCGACACTTGTCGTGCCGGTCGCGTTGCTCGGCACCTGTGCTGCCATGCTGGCCATGGGCTTCTCGATCAACGTTCTGACGATGTTCGGCATGGTGCTTGCCATCGGCATTCTCGTCGACGATGCGATCATCGTCGTCGAAAACGTCGAACGCATCATGTCCGAGGAAGGGCTGACGCCCAAGGATGCCACACGCAAGGCGATGAAGCAGATCACCGGTGCCGTCATCGGCATCACGCTGGTCCTGTCGGCCGTGTTCATTCCCATGGCCTTCTTCCCGGGCGCCGTCGGCGTCATCTACCAGCAGTTCTCGCTGACCATGGTGGTCTCCATCCTGTTTTCGGCACTGCTCGCCTTGACGCTGACGCCGGCACTGTGCGCCAGCTTCCTCAAGCAGGTTCCGAAGGGCCATCATCACGCCAAGCGCGGCTTCTTCGGTCTGTTCAACCGTGGCTTCGACAAGGCTTCGCATGGCTATAGCGGCTGGGTCGCCGGCATGGTCAACCGCACCTGGCGCTTCATGCTGATCTATGTCGTGCTGCTCGGCGGGCTTGCCTACCTGTTCATGCAGCTGCCGTCCTCCTTCCTTCCGGATGAAGACCAGGGCTTCGTCATCGTCAGCATGCAGCTGCCGTCGGAAGCCACCGGAAACCGCACGACCGAGGTTATCCAGCAGACGGAAACGATCTTCAGCAAGGAACCGGCTGTCGACCGTATCATCGCCATCAGCGGCTTCTCGTTCTCCGGTACCGGCCAGAATGCCGGTCTCGCCTTCGTGACACTGAAGGACTGGTCGGAGCGCGGACCGAACGATGTTGCCGCCGTCATCGCCGGCCGGGCATCGGGCGCCATGTCCCAGATCAAGGATGCGATCAGCTTTGCGCTGTCGCCGCCGCCGATCCAGGGTCTCGGCACCACCAACGGCTTCGCCTTCCGACTGCAGGATCGTGGCGGACTGGGGGCTGCAGCCCTTGCGTCGGGCCGCGACCAGCTTCTGGGTCTTGCGGCGCAAAGCCAGATCATCTCGGGCGTTCGCGTCGATGGTCTGCCGGACGCCGCACAGGTCAACCTCATCATCGACCGTGAAAAGGCCAATACGTTCGGTGTGGCGTTCGCCGACATCAACTCGACGATCTCGACCAATCTCGGTTCGTCCTATGTCAACGACTTCCCGAATGCCGGACGTCTGCAGCGTGTGACGGTCCAGGCGGACGAGAACAAGCGCATGCAGACGGCCGACCTGCTGAAGCTCAACGTGCGCAACAGCAATGGCGGCATGGTGCCGCTCTCGGCCTTTGCCAGCGTCGAGTGGGAAAGCGGCCCGACCCAGACGATCGGTTATAACGGCTATCCGTCTGTGCGTATCAGCGGCCAGGCCAATCCGGGCTATTCCTCCGGTGAGGCGATTGCTGAAATGGAGCGTCTTGCCGGACAGCTGCCACCGGGCTTCGGCTACGAGTGGACGGGCCAGTCGAAAGAGGAAATCGCATCGGGCACGCAGGCGCCGCTTCTCGTCGCGCTGTCCTGCCTGCTGATCTTCCTGTGCCTTGCAGCACTCTATGAGAGCTGGAGCATCCCTGTGTCGGTGATGATGGTGGTGCCGCTCGGCGTCATCGGCGCGGTTCTGGCGGTGACGCTGCGGGATATGCCCAACGACGTCTACTTCAAGGTCGGCCTGATCGCGATCATCGGTCTATCCGCGAAGAACGCGATCCTGATCATCGAGTTCGCCAAGGAACAGATGGAGGCCGGAAAGCCGTTGCTGGATGCCACCATCGAGGCGGCGCATCTGCGCTTCCGCCCGATCCTGATGACCTCGCTCGCCTTCACCCTCGGCGTGCTGCCGCTGGCGATTGCCACCGGCGCAAGCTCGGGCAGCCAGCGCGCCATCGGTACCGGCGTCATGGGGGGGATGATCTCGGCAACGATCCTGGCGATCTTCTTCGTGCCTGTCTTCTTCGTGTTCATCATGAAGCTGTTCAGGAGAACGGCGTTGAAACCGGTCGGCGCCGAAACGGCCGTTACGCCGGCAGAATAATGGAAGCGGCTCGCCGAAAGGCGGGCCTTTTCTTGAGCGGAGGAGGCGTCATGCGCAGAACAAAAGCCGAGGCGGAAGAGACACGCAACAGCATTCTTGGCGCGGCGGAGCGGGTTTTCTTCGAGAAGGGCGTTTCGAACGCATCGCTCGATGATGTCGCCAGGGCCGCCGGCGTGACGCGCGGCGCCATTTACTGGCATTTTTCCAACAAGACCGATCTTTTCCTCGAACTCTACAATACCGTAAACTTGCCGCTGGAAGACATGATCGCCCGCGATGTCGAGCAACCGGCCGCCAACGTACTCTGCTATATCGAGAGATCGGCGGGAGACTGGCTGGACGAATTGGCCGCGGACGAGCATCGCCAGCGGATCTTCACCATCCTCCTTCGCTGCGCCTATGGCGACGACCTGTTGCCGGTTCTGGAAAAGCAGCAGGAAGTCGATGACCGGCATACGGTCATGCTCGATAGTGCCTTTGACAGGGCCAGGAGCGAGGGCTTCTTAAGTGGAAACTGGACGCCGCAATCGGCCACCAAGGCGCTGCGCTGGATGATGGAAGGGCTCTGCAGCGAATGGCTCCTGTTCGGCCGCCGCTTCGACCTGGCGGCTGAGGGCAAGGAAGGGCTGAAACGTCTGTTCGACAGTTTTCGCCAATCCCCGGCAATCGTCCACACGCCCTGCGTCTCCTAGCCCGTTCCGCCGTTGAGCCTAAGCCGAGACGCAAGTCACGGCCTTCCTGCCCTCAGTGCGCTTCGTCCCAGTTATGGGCGGCCCGCGCATCGACCTTCAGCGGCACCTTCATGTCGAGCGCCGGCATCGCCGCGTTCTCCATCACCGAGACGATCAGCGGGATCGTCCGCTCGACATCGGCATCCTCGACTTCGAAGATCAGTTCGTCATGCACCTGCAAAAGCATGCGGGCACGCGCCGAAAGTCCCGCCTGTTCCAGGGCGGGCTCCATCTTCACCATTGCGCGCCGAATGATGTCGGCGGCCGAACCCTGGATCGGCGCGTTGATCGCCGCGCGTTCGTTGAAGGCGCGGTGCGAGGGGTTGGACGAGCGAATGTCCGGATAGTGGGCGCGGCGGCCGAAGATGGTTTCGACATAGCCGTTTTCGCGGGCAAAGGCCTTGGTGCTTTCCATATAGTCGCGGATGCCGGGGAAGCGTTCGAAGTATTTCTTGATGTAGTCACCGGCCTCGGAGCGTTCGATCGACAGCTGGTTGGCAAGGCCGAAGGCCGAGATGCCGTAGATGATGCCGAAGTTGATGGCCTTGGCGCGGCGGCGGATTTCGCTCGGCATGCCTTCGACCGGCACGCCGAACATTTCCGAGGCGGTCATCGCATGGATGTCGATGCCGTCGGAAAAGGCCTGCTTCAGCTGCGGAATTTCGGCAACATGGGCAAGCACGCGCAACTCGATCTGGCTGTAATCGGCCGAAACCAGCTTGTGGCCCGGTGTCGAGATGAAGGCCGTGCGGATCTTGCGGCCTTCGGCGGTGCGCACCGGGATGTTCTGCAGGTTCGGGTCGGAAGAGGACAGGCGTCCCGTGGTCGTCGCGGCCAGCGCATAGGACGTGTGGACGCGCTTCGTTTCCGGATGCACGAAGCCGGGCAGGGCGTCGGTATAGGTGGATTTGAGCTTGGTCAGCTGCCGCCAGTCGACGATCTTGCGCGGCAGTTCGTGGCCTTCCAGAGCGAGCTCTTCAAGCACCTGCGCCGAGGTCGACCATTGACCCGTCTTGGTCTTGGCGCCGCCCGGCAGCCCGAGGCGGCCGAACAGGATATCGCCAAGCTGCTTTGGCGAGCCGATGTTGAAGCTCTCGCCGACGAGACCGTAGATTTCGTGCTCGAGGCCGGCGGCACCCTGTGCCAGTTCGCCCGACAGCCGCGACAGGATCTGCCGGTCGATGGTGATGCCGCGTTCTTCCATACGGGCCAGCACCGGCACCAGTGGACGTTCCAGGCGTTCGTAGACGGCATTGAGGTTCTTGGCGGAGAGACGCGGCTTCAGCACCTGCCACAACCTGAGCGTCACGTCGGCATCCTCGGCCGCATAGGCAGTTGCCTTGTCGATATCGACATAATCGAAGCTGACCGACGACTTGCCGCTGCCGGCAACATCCTTGTAGGGGATCGGCTGATGGCTAAGCCATTTTTCCGACAGCGAATCCATTCCGTGCGCACCGGCACCGGCATCGGCCACGTAGGACATCAGCATCGTATCGTCGAAGCTGACGATGCTGATGCCGTGGCGTTTCATCACGAGGTAGTCATATTTGAGGTTCTGCGCGATCTTGAGGATCGATGGATCCTCAAGCAAATCCTTCAGCCGCTCGAGCGCCACTGCGGACGGGATCTGGTTTTCCGCCAGCTTCAGCCCGTCGCTGAAAAGATCGTTGCCGCCGGTCTTGTGCAGCAGCGGCACATAGGCGGCGCGGATTTCGGTGCCTGACGGGTTTTTGCTGTTATCGGCGATTGCCAGCGAGAAGCCGACAAGTTCCGCCTGCATCGCGTCAAGCGAGGTGGTTTCCGTATCGAACGCGACAATGCCGGTTTCGCGGGCAGCGGCAATCCAGGCGTCCAGCGTCGCAAGGTCGCGGATCGCCACATAGGCGCTGTGGTCGATCTTTGCTGTGGCAAAGAGTTCGGCGCGGGTCTGCGCCAGGCTCTGCGGCGTCGCAGCGGGCGGGCCGCCGTCCGGGATGCCAGCAAGAGACGCCGCCGCATCCGCGGCACTCCCAAGCGCCGGCGATGTCGCAGACGACAAGGCAGATGGCGAAGCTGCGTCGCCCTTGTCGAGATCCGGCCCATGCGCCTGCGCGCCCCACTCGACGGGAACGGAGGCGGCATCCACCGCATCCGCATCGGCCTCCGTCGCCGCCGCAACACGGCGGGTGAGCGTTGTGAATTCCATCGCCTTCAAGAAGGCAATGAGCTTCGGGCCGTCCTGCGCATGCAACTCGAAATCGCCAAGCGGCACATCGACCGGTGTATCGGTCTTCAGCGTCACCAATTGCCGCGACAACCGGGCAAGCTCGGTATTGGCGATGATGTTTTCGCGGCGCTTCTGCTGCTTGATCTCGCCGGCGCGGGCAAGCAATGTTTCGAGATCGCCGAATTCTTCCAGAAGCTGAGCAGCGGTCTTCGGGCCGATGCCGGGAATACCGGGCACATTGTCGGTACTGTCGCCCGTCATCGCCTGCAGGTCGATCATCTTTTCCGGCGGCACGCCCCATTTCTCGATCACTTCCGGGATCGAGATCTGCTTGTCCTTCATGCTGTCGTACATCGACACATTGGCCGTCACGAGCTGCATCAGGTCCTTGTCGGAGGAGATGATCGTCACATCCGCGCCGGCCGCCTCCGCCATTCGCGCATAGGTCGCGATCAGGTCGTCGGCCTCGAAACCTTCCTTCTCGATGCAAGGCAGGTTGAAGGCACGCGTCGCGTGACGGATCAGCCCGAACTGCGGGATCAGGTCTTCCGGTGGTGCTGTGCGGTTCGCCTTGTACTGGTCGTAGAGTTCGTTGCGGAAGGTCTTCGACGAATAATCGAAAATGACGGCAAAATGGGTCGGGGTCACCCCGACGGAAGTGTCGCGGGCATCGGTCAGAAGCTTCCACAGCATGTTGCAGAAACCGGAGACGGCATTGACCGGCAATCCGTCCGATTTGCGGTTCAGCGGCGGGATGGCGTGGAACGCCCGGAAAATGAATCCGGAGCCGTCGACGAGGAAGAGATGATCACCTTTTTTCATGGCGACAAGGGATAGCGCGGGCTGCGATGGCCGTCCATATTTCATTCCGGGGCGGCGAGGAATTTTACGCGACTGCTTGAAGGGCCGTCTTGGAATTGCCCGCAGCATGGCTGCAACCGGGCATGGCTATTCAAAAGTGCGCGGCAAGGTTTTGCACCTTGCCGCGCATTTTTGTCAGCCGCGCTGGGAGTCCAGCTGCTCGTGATCGGTCACGACCTGTTGAGCCCTGGTGTAGCTTTCGATTAGCAACTGGTAGGCAGGGAAGATCTTGGTGTAGATTTCCGCCCAATCCTGCGCATCCGCGCGGTGCCAGGTCTTCTGCAGCTCGGACGCTACGGCGGCCATGTCCATCGGCACGACACCGGCCTGGACGACGCGTGCAAGCGTGATCTCCTGCGCCATTTTCGAATAGGTGCCGGATGCGTCGATCACCGCAAAGACCTTGTAGCCGTCATGCACTGCCGCGATCGCCGGAAAGGCCATGCATACGCTTGTGATGGTGCCTGCGATGATCAGTGTCTTGCGGCCCGTCGCCTTCACGGCCCCGACGAAATCGGCGTTGTCCCAGGCGTTGATCTCGCCTTTGCGGGCGATATAGGTCGCGTGCGGAGCATTTGCGTGAATCTCGGGGATCAGCGGGCCATTCGGACCTTGCGGTACGGAGGCTGTGGTGATCACCGGCATCTTGCACAGCGAGGCCATCTTGGCCAGCGCAGCAGCGTGGTTTCGCAAGACCGGCATCGGCATGTCGCCAATGGTCTGGAAAAGGCCGCTCTGGTGGTCGATCAAGAGCATCACGGCATCGTCGGCATCGATCACCGGTTTCTGGCCGTTGAAGTTCGCGATGGTAGTTGGCGTTGTCATGGAAATGTCCTTTCGGGGATATGGTACGGGCTCAGGCGCAGTGTTTAGTCGGCCTTGTCGTATGAAAACTGGATGCCGGCAGTTCCTCCGGTTTCGATGAACAGGTTCATGAACGCGGGCACGGTGGCAGAGCGCTTCCAGTCGCGCTGCAGCTCGCAGAACAGCTGCGGCACGCTGATCATCTGGCCACCCGCCTGCTCGATGCGGCGAAGAGCGGCTTCATGCGCCGCGACCGATGTGCCACCGACGGCATCGATTGGAACATAGACCTCGTAGCCTTCCCTGAGCGCATCGAGCGCCGGGAATGTCAGGCAGGCCTCGGTCCAAAGGGCGGTCATGATCAGCTTCCTGCGGCGGGTCTTTTCGACGGCCTGCCTGAATTCCACATCCTCCCACGAGTTGATGGTGGTGCGGTCATAGGTCGGGTATTCGCGCAGAACCTTGCTGACTTGTGAGATCGGCGGTTTGTTGAGGCCGGTCTTGACGTTGACGGTCGAGTGCACGATCGGCAGTCCGTAGGCGACTGCGGCCTTGGCGGCACCGGCAATGTTGTTGACGAGCAGTTGCCGGTCCATGGAGGCGATCGAGTTCACCTGCACGGGTTGATAGTCGATGATGATGAAGGCGGAATTCTGCGGTGTAAGCAGGTGATCACTGGCGGGGTCGCGGATCGTTTCGCTGGTCATAGCGTGTTTCCTTCCGTTCAAGGCTCGCTTGATGATTTGAAGGCTTTGCCTTCATCGCACGGGGGTGCGAGCAGTTTTCCCCGAGGCGCGAGAATGGAACCTTGCTTTGGTCGTAAAGATCGGCGTTACGCTGCACTGATCGAGCCGAAATGGCCGCTGCGGAAGTCGGTCATTGCCTGTCTGATCTCGTCGGCGGTGTTCATGACGAACGGCCCTTGCATGACGACCGGCTCGTCGATCGGCGTCCCGCCCAGGATCAGGACGGATGCATCGCTTGACGCTTCCAGCGTGATGTCGCCGCCCGTTCTGTCGAGGAGCACAAACTGAGCTTCCCCGGCGGTCGCGGCATTGATAGCGACCGTGCCTTTCAGCACGACAACGGCGGCAGTATACCCCTCTGGCAGGGATAGCGCAGCACTTCGACCTTCGTGCAGACGCACATCCCAGAGATCAATCGGGGTGAAGGTCTGCGCCGGTCCGCGGTGACCGCCGTAAGTGCCGGCGATCACCCGGAGAGAGCCGGCACTGTTGGGCAGTTCCACCGTTGGGATGTCGCCATTGAGCAGGCTCTGATATCCCGGCGAGGCATTCTTGTCCTTGGCCGGCAGGTTGACCCAGAGCTGGACCATCTCCAGCGTCCCGCCCTTGCGGGTGAAGGCTTCCGAGTGGAATTCTTCGTGCAGAATACCGGCGGCGGCCGTCATCCACTGCACGTCGCCCGGTCCGATGATGCCACCGCTGCCGGTCGAATCCCGATGCTCGACTTCACCGCGATAGACGATGGTTACGGTTTCAAACCCGCGGTGAGGGTGGATTCCGACGCCACGCGGCGTGTCCGCCGGTGCGAACTCCTCAGGTCCGGCATAGTCAAGCAGCAGGAAAGGGCTGATATGGTCGCCGTGCATGGCATGTGAAAACAGCGAGCGCACTGGAAATCCGTCTCCGACCCAGTGCGGTGTCGGGTTGCTGTAGACCCCGAGAACCTTTCTCATGGTGTTTCTCCTTGTCGCTTTGCCTTTGAGGCAGTGTGTTGGGAGAAAATACTGCCGCAGCGGGAATGGCAGTAGATCGGCAATTCGGGTTACTCTGTCCTGAAAACAGGACGATCACATGCAGGACCTCAACGACCTTCGGTTTTTTGTCGATGTGATCGAACAAGGCGGTTTCGCCGCCGCCGCTCGAAAGCTCGGCGTACCAAGATCCAAGCTCAGCCGGCGCATAAGCCAGCTGGAAGACCGCCTCGGCGTTCGTCTGATCCAGCGCTCGACGCGGCAATTCGCGGTTACCGAGATTGGGCGCGAATACTACCGTCACTGCCTGGCCATGACGGTAGAGGCAGACGCAGCCCAAGAGGTGATCGAGCGCACGCGATCCGAGCCACGGGGCATTGTGCGTGTCAGCTGTCCCTCGTCGGTGATCTATTTTCAGCTTGGTGAGATGATTGCGCGGTTCATGGCCGAGCATCCCAAAGTGGAAGTCCTGCTTGAGAGCACCAACCGGCGCGTCGATGTGATCCGCGAAGGTTTCGATCTCTCCATCCGTGTGCGTTTTCCGCCGCTCGAGGACAGTGATCTGGTGATCCGCAAATTGGCGGGCAGTACTCAGCGCCTGGTTGCCAGCCCGGCTCTTGTGCAAGGGTTGTCCCGTTCCGCCCTTCCCGCCGACCTTGCCACGCTACCGAGTTTAGCCTGGGAACCGGCGAATCTGGAGCATGATTGGTGTCTCGATGGTCCAAACGGCGCAACAGCCATCGTCCGGCACAGCCCCCGGTTTGTCACGGAGGACATGATCGCCCTGCGCTTTGCGGCGCTTCGCGGCGTCGGGGTCTGCCAGTTCCCGACCTTCATGATCAGAGATGACGTGCAGGCCGGCAGGCTGGTTGATATCCTTCCCGATTGGGCTCCGAGGGCAGGGATCATTCACGCAGCCTTTCCATCGAGGAGGGGACTACTTCCCTCTGTGCGAGCGCTTCTAAACTTTCTTGCCGATGAATACTCCACTATTGATCGATTGGAGGGGTCCAAAGAACAGCCGCTTTCCATCGAAAATGAATGACGGTGGGTTTCTGCCATTGAAGGGGCGACATCGCCTGACGGCGGTCTTTCGAGCAATCGCGTAAAATTCCTCGCCGCTCAGGAATCAAATATGGACGACCATCGCAGCCCACGCTATCCCTTGTCGCCATGGAAATGGTGGTCCGCCTTAACTGCAGCGCCGGAAGGAGTCGGCGTCTGATTTTCCCTGCACAAGAGGTGAGGTCGCGTCGGCCCTGATTAGTTTTAATAGCTTAGCCTTTCCGTTGCGACGGCATATCTCCACATCCCCCTCGCTCCCTTGCGCCGGATCCGTTCATGCAGTTCCTCACCGATCCCATTATCGCCCTGTTTATATCGCTCGCGCTCGGTTTTCTTATTGGCAAACTGCGCGTTGGCCCTGTTCAACTCGGTGGAACCTGCGGAACGCTGTTTGTTGCCTTGGCGATCGGCCAGCTGGGGGTGCAAATCGGCCCGGATCTTAAAAACGCGGCATTCGCCCTCTTCATCTATGCTCTCGGTTTTTCCGCGGGACCGCAGTTCATCACCAATATCCGTGGCGGCTGGCGCTATGGCATCTTTTCGATCATCGAAGTTGGCTGTGTCCTTTCGCTGCTGACCGTTGCAGTGCTTCTTTTTCATCTCGACGTCGGTACGGCCGCCGGACTTTTTGCGGGATCCGCGACCGAATCCGCAGTTGTCGGCACGGCGTCCGAGGCGATTGCCCGCCTCGCCCTGTCTGGATCAGACATCCAGCAGCTGCAGGCCAATATCGCGACGGCCTATAGCCTCACCTATCTCTTCGGGCTCATCGCCATCGTGATCTTCACAACACAGATCGCCCCGTTGCTGTTGAAAATCAATCTGCGGAAGGAGGCGCAGGACCTTGCGCGCAAACTGGGTTCGACCGATGACGATGAAGAGCAGGCCGAAGGCCTCCCGGCATTTGTCGGCCGCGCATTCCACGTTGGGGATGCGGCAGGCCAAACAGTCGGCGATTTCGAAAAAAGCCGTGGTTGGGCAATTGCCATCGAACGCTTGCAGCGCGGCGGCAACGTTGTTGAAACAACACCCGATCTCGTGCTGCACTCCGACGACATCGTGTTTGTGCGGGGACGCCGCAATGCCGTGATCGCCGTTCGGGATCGGCTCGGCGACGAAGTGCCGGTCCCGCAAGGGACAAACTTCGCGCTCGCAACGCGCGATGTCGTTCTGGTGCGAAAGGAAGTTTTCGGGCGTCAGATTCGGCAACTGAGGCAGCTGGCCTCGTCTGAGCTGCAGCGCGGCATATTCATATCCCGCGTTCGGCGCATGGGGCAAAACATTCCTGCTCTTTCTGGCACGATTTTGCAGCACGGGGATATCGTCACCCTTTACGGCCCCGAGCAAACTATAGACCGCGCCGCGCGCGAACTCGGCAAACCCGTGCCTTCAGGCGAGAGTACCGATTTCATATTCCTCGGCCTTGGCCTCGCACTCGGGCTCGTGATCGGGCATTTCCATCTTAAAATCGGTGCCTTGGAACTGGGGCTCGGTGCGGGCGGTGGGGCGCTGATTTCCGGGCTTGTCTTCGGTTGGCTGAATATGCGCAATCCGACGCGTGGTGGTCTGCCACCCGCCGCGGCGGAATTTGCCAAGGACTTTGGCCTTGCCACTTTCATCGCAGCGATCGGCCTCGGTGCCGGCCCCGACGCCATCGATCTGATTATGGAGTACGGCCTGATACTGCCCGTTCTTGGATTGCTGGTTTCATTTCTGCCGGCGCTCGTTTCGCTGTTTGTCGGCGCAAAGTTGATGAAGATCGAAGCACCGATTCTTCTCGGCGTGATCGCCGGGCAGCATTGCAGCACCCCAACCATCAGCGCGCTCGTCTCCCAGGCCGGAAACTCGACACCCGTGATCGGCTATACGGTGACGTATGCAATCTCCAACGTTCTGTTACCGCTTATGGGCCCCGTTGTGGTTGGCTTGGTCACTGCGCTGACAGGTTAGCTCGCATCCGGCTGATCATCCTCAGTGGGTGCGAAGCTCTGTCATCCGGAGGCGGTCTTTCCGTCCTTGAACGGCGGTTTGAACGGAGATAGCGCTTGCTGGGCGCAACGATGAGGGCCCTCACGAGAACGTTACCAATTTGTAATGCGGTCATGCGTGGCTGCTCCCTTGAAAAGCCACATTTGGCACCACAAATGATAACCAACGGCACCTGAATACGCCGTCATCTGGTCAAAGGCCTGTCCCCCGCCGAAGCCAGATGTAAGGACAAAGGCCTATCCCCCTCTCCGGGCCTTTGTCCAGACTATGACAAAACCGCCGTGGCTCCGCCTCCGCCATGGCGGTTTTTGTTTGCGCTCCTGCAGGCATCACATCAGCGTGAAAACGTACTGCCTGGCGGTCCCATCGCCTGCAATGTAACTTGTGTTCCAGCGTGGGGAGAGGTACCCATAGTCATGGCCTTCGACCGTATGGATTCCGCGACATACCTGTCCAGCCTTCTGGCGAAAAGCTTCTCCCGCGCCCTGCAGGAGAGAGGTCAAAAACTTGGTTTTGCACCCGGCCAGTTTCCGGTTCTCCTGGAGTTGTGGAGCGAGGAGGGGCTGACCCAGAAACAGCTGCTCGACCGCCTCGACATCGAGCAGGCAACGATGGCCAACACGCTCGCCCGGATGGAGCGGGATGGGTTGGTTCTCCGGAAAAAACACCCGACCGACAAGCGCGCGCAGCAGATTTTCCTGACCGTCAAGGCAAGGGATATGGAGCGGGAAGCGAAGGAGGCAGCGCTTGCCGCCGATCAATCCCTGTTGTCCGGTTTCCGTCATTTCGAACGCGAACTCATGCTCGAATATATGCGCATGGCGATCGCCAATGGCGTTGAGAACTGACACCTTTCGCTGTTGTGGCAGCGTGATGATCCATCGATCAAAATATTTTGCTTAAAGCGACGCCAATCATTGTCTAGGTTCCGGCCCGACAAAGAAGGATTCGGACATGACAGACACGGCCAGCATTCTCACCCGCGCGGACGGCAACCTCTCAAAGAGCCTCGAACGGCTTTTCGATCTGGTTCGCATTCAGTCGATCTCGACCGATCCGGCCTATAAGGCCGAATGCCGCAAGGCGGCGGAATGGCTGGTCGCCGAGTTGACGAGCCTGGGTTTCGAGGCTTCGGTGCGCGACACGCCTGGTCATCCGATGGTCGTCGCCCACCATGCGGCTGGCAAGGCGGGTGCGCCGCACGTGCTGTTCTATGGCCATTACGATGTTCAGCCGGTCGACCCGCTCAATCTCTGGGACACTGCCCCCTTCGAGCCGTCGATCAAGGAACTGGACGGCGGCCGCAAGGTCATTACGGGCCGGGGAACGGCCGACGACAAGGGGCAGCTTCTGACCTTCGTCGAGGCCTGCCGCGCCTTCAAGGAAATCAACGGCGCGCTGCCTTGCGAAGTGACCATCCTGTTCGAGGGCGAGGAAGAATCCGGTTCGCCGTCCCTGAAACCGTTCCTGGAAGCCAATGCCGCCGAGCTGAAGGCGGACTATGCGCTGGTTTGCGATACCAACATGTGGGACCGGGATACCCCTGCGATCTCCGCTGGCCTGCGGGGCCTCGTCGGCGAAGAAATCGTCATCACCGCCGCTGACCGCGATCTTCATTCCGGCTATTTCGGCGGCGCTGCCGCCAATCCGATCCATATCCTGACGCAGATTCTTGCCGGGCTTCATGACGAGACCGGCCGCGTCACGCTGGACGGTTTCTACGACGGCGTCGAGGAGACCCCGACGCAGATCAAGGCCGCCTGGGAAACGCTCGGCATGACGACGGAAAAATTCCTCGGCGAAATCGGCCTTTCGATTCCGTCGGGCGAAAAGGGCCGTTCGGTCATGGAACTGACCTGGGCCCGGCCGACGGCGGAAGTCAACGGCATCTGGGGCGGCTATACCGGCGAGGGTTTCAAGACCGTGATCGCCGCGCAGGCGTCCGCCAAGGTTTCGTTCCGTCTCGTCGGCGCCCAAAACCCCGAAAAGATTCGCGCGGCGTTCCGCGCCTATGTCACCTCGAAAGTCCCGGCCGATTGCTCAGTGGAGTTCCACAAGCATGGCGGCTCGCCGGCAATCCAGCTTCCGTATGATTCAGCCCTGCTGAACAAGGCGAAATCGGCGCTTTCCGACGAATGGCCGAAACCGGCCGTCCTGATCGGCATGGGCGGCTCGATCCCGATTGTCGGCGATTTCCAGAAGATGCTCGGCATGGAATCGCTGTTGGTCGGCTTTGGTCTTTCTGATGACCGCATCCACTCGCCGAACGAGAAGTACGAGCTCCAGTCCTTCCACAAGGGCATCCGTTCCTGGATCCGCATTCTCGACGCGCTCGCTGCTTAAGGGGTGTCGTTTAACGGTTAGCACCCTTGACCGGGGCCGGTCGGGGGTGTTCTCATCGTGTCGATGACGTTTTGCCAGCTACAGACTTCAAGAATAATACCCTCATGAAAACGGTACGCAAACTTGCCTGGCCGCTGATCGGGCTGTCCGCAATCCTGTTTTCGCTGTATGGCCTCTATCATGAGCTGCACGGCCTCTCGGCCGCCGATTTCCTGGCAAGCCTTGGAGCCGTATCGCTGAAAAGCTGGATACTGGCCGGCGCCGCGACGCTTGCGGCCTATGCGGCGCTTGCGGCCTATGATCACCTGGCGCTCGAGCACCTCGGTCACAGGATCTCGCTCTGGTTCATTACCGTGTGTTCCTTCACCGCCTATGCCTTGTCGCATACGGTTGGGGCCTCGGTCTTTTCCGGCGCCGTCGTGCGCTATCGCGCCTATGGATCGAAAGGCCTGTCGGCCGGGGAAACCGGCATTCTCGTCGCCTTCTGTTCCTTCACGTTCCTCCTGGGAACGCTGATGCTGTCGGCGATCGTGCTTTTGTTGGAACCGGACATCACCGCCCGCTTCGCGACCTTCCTGCCGATCGGCGCATCCATCTCCACCGGCCTGATCCTTCTGGCGCTGATTGCACTTTATGTCGTTGGCAGCCTGGTGGGATTCCGGCCCGTGAAGACCCGCTGGTTCCGGCTCGAATATCCCAAACCATCGCTGGCGCTGCGCCAGTTGCTGATCGCTCCCGTGGAGCTGATCGCGGCTGCCGCAATCATCTATTTCGCCCTGCCTGAGGCCGGAAACCCCGGTTACATGGTGGTCCTCGGGGTGTTCCTCGCCTCATTCTCGGTGGCGCTGCTCTCGCATGCGCCGGGCGGTATCGGCGTGCTGGAGCTGGTCTTCATCGCAGCACTTCCTGAAATGGATCCGGCCGGCGTCTTGGCCGGGCTTGCTATTTTTCGCCTGTTCTACCTGATCATACCCTTCCTGATCGCGCTCACCGTCGTGGTGATTTTCGAACGGGGGCAGTTCCTTGCCGGCCGCAAGGCCGAGGCCGGTGAAAAGAACGGCGGAGGCTAGATCGCCATCAAGAGGGTGAATGGCAGACCTTTGGAAGCGCCTGCTCCAGTGGCCCCTTGACCTCTTCCAGCTCGGCGCTGTCAATATGCAATGGGGTGAACGGCGGTTCCTGAATGGCGGCGTTGACGATGCGCGTGATGTAGCAGCCGGCGAAGACGCGCGCCTTGCCACCCTTCTCCGTCGATTTCACCGCGACCGGAACCGGTGCATAGATGCTGCCCGCAGCCCCTTCCGTCGTCACTTTGCCGGTGATGACCTGGACGTCCACAGTCTTTGAATAACCCTTAACGAACGATTGGTAGCTGTCGGCAGGCTTGATGAAATAGCTGTAGGCGCGTGCATATTCCTGGCGGTTGATCGCATTGTAGAGCGAGCGGATAAGGGCTGCGCCGTCGGAGCGGTCATCGGAATAGGCCTGATCCTGCGCCACGACGGCAAAACAGGAATTGATCAGGGCCACGGCGGTCAGAAATAACGTGATGATGATTTTCATGCGCATTGCTCCCGTGTTCGGCGAAGAGTTCAATGCGGTTGCGGCGATTTGAAGATGCCGGGCTGTTCTACCTGAACAAAATCGATGAACGCCATCGGGGTTCGGCGAGGAAGCAAAGCCCAAAAAAACAAAAAGGCCGGGAAAACCCGACCTTTCACAACGCGCTTCGACACTCCTGCCAGTACATCCGTGGTCAACCGCGGAAGCGCATTTCTCCGGCGCGGATTATCGCGCCAGATTTGGTATTAAGCAGCCTGCAGGTTGTCTGCAGACATCTTGCCGGACTTGCGGTCCTTGACGAGCTCGAAGCTGATCTTCTGGCCGTCATTGAGGCCACGCATGCCAGCGCGCTCAACAGCCGAAATGTGAACGAATACGTCCTGGCTGCCGTCGTCCGGCTGGATGAAGCCGAAGCCCTTTGTGGAATTAAACCATTTTACTGTGCCAGTGGCCATAACGATCCCTTTCTCTAGCAAATTATGTTGAACCATCCCGTAAAACGTTACGGAAAAGCTTTTGTTCGAATCTGAAGGAAAGTTCGTCCGATTGCGCACAAAGTCGCAAAAACCAAAGTCATCTAACAAATATCGACCAAGGCTCAGATAGGTTACTGGGACCAGTCAGTCAAGTTTTATTATTTCTGTTTCGCTTGGTTCATTGTTTTCATTGGGTTTTATAAGGTGAAATCGAAAATGGGGACGCATTCCTTTTTGGTTCCGTCGCGAAACTTATTCGTCGCGATCCCGATTTGCACAGCGTATCTGGCGTGTTTTTTGGTTCCACCCAATTGATTTAGCCGGTGCCGGCGTCATGTCCTGCTTATCAATGCTCTTAAATGGAGGAACCCACGATGTCGAAGTTTGTGATAGCTGTCGTCTGCCTGTCCCTGCTTGCCCTCGCCGGATGTGGCAACACGGTGCGGGGCATGAAGCGCGATGGCGTACAGACCAGCAATGCCCTTGACGATGCAACCCACCGCATTGCGCGCGCCAACGCGAATTGACGGAGGAAATTTACAGGCTGGCAAGCTGGGCGATGAGTTCAACCGGAGGAAAAGCCGATTTTGTTCGACTACCGCTGTTCGCGTGTGCCAGGCGAGCTTTCGCGCTGATCTGCATCCTCAAGATCGGACGCCACAATGAACGCGTCAGTATGCTCACGGACCGCTTCGCGGATGACGCCGGGTTGCGCTGTATTGTCGGCTGCAATCTCGCCGTCACCGCTATCGATTTCGCGTGCAGCCTGTGCCCAGTGCTCTTCATGCTTGCCTTCGGGGGAGCCTTCGTCCTGCCATAGTTGATAGGCTCGCTGCCGGATTCTGGTTTCTCTGTCGTTTTCCATTGGTCCCTCCGCCGTAATGCGGGGCAGTCCGTGCGCTACCAGTATCGGCGGCGCGGCGGCTCCGGTTCCTGCCGGGATGCAGCACCAAGCAAAAAGCCGAGCACTCCGCCGATCAGCAGCGCAAGCGTCAGCGCGCTTCCGGCCGCTGCAGGGTGTTCCCGTGCGCTCTGCGCGATGGCGCTGCCTTCGCTGCGGGCGAGGCTTGCTGCTTTTCTCGCCACAGGCGCTGCGGCACCGATGACACCGGATGCCCGGTCGCGAACGTCGCTATAGGCATGGGCGCTTTGGGCGCTGACGATTTTGGAAAGACGCGCCACTTCGGCACGCAATGATTCAAGGTCTCTGTTGGTAGGTTCTGCCATCATGGAGTCTCCTGTTGCCGACTGCCAAACGAGTTTTCTGGCGGATTGGTTCCCAAGAATTGTGCGGCACTTCAATTCAGCTGTACCGCGCAAACACGAATTTAACGCCCCCTTAAATCGCCGCATTTACACTTCATCGCACGGTGCGAAATCGTGCGTCGCGGCCTATGTGCCGTTAGCGCTCCCAAAACTCCCAGCTGGAGCAGACCCTCCCCGACATGGCAGGAAAACGGACATCAGGGCAGAGGATAGAACCTTCCTTCGAGGGTGGGCGCGGTCGTGATGACGGTGATCTGCGCATGGATGCCGGCGAGCGTGTCGGTGGCGGGGGGCGGAAATCCGGCGGTTCGAAGTCTGCTGCGAAGAGGACCGGTGGGCGAAAACCCCGGCGGCGGGGTGGCGCGCGTGGCGGTGGGGGAGGCCTGACGGGCCTGATCCGGTCGCTGGTCTATTGGTGCGTGGTTCTCGGTATCTGGGGCGCCATCGGCGTCGGCGGACTGGTGCTCTATTACGGGTCGCGCATGCCGAGTGCCACCAGTTGGGCTATTCCGGACCGGCCTCCGAACGTCAAGATCCTCGCCGTCAGCGGCGACATCATCGCCAATCGCGGCGCCACCGGCGGCGAGGCGCTGTCGCTTGAAAACATGTCGCCTTATATTCCGCAGGCCGTCATCGCCATCGAGGACCGGCGCTTCTATTCACATTTCGGCGTTGACCCGCTCGGCCTGGCGCGTGCCATGCTCACCAACATCACCACCGGGCGCATGGTGCAGGGCGGCTCGACGATCACCCAGCAGCTGGCCAAGAACCTGTTCCTCTCGCCGGAGCGCACATTGGAGCGCAAGGTGCAGGAAGTGCTGCTCTCCGTCTGGCTGGAGCAGAAATACACCAAGGACCAGATCCTGGCGATGTATCTGAACCGGGTGTTCTTCGGTTCCAACGCCTATGGCGTCGAAGCGGCCTCGCGGCGCTACTTCAACAAATCCGCCCGTGATGTGAACCTGGGCGAGGCGGCTTTGCTCGCCGGCCTCCTGAAGGCGCCGTCGCGCCTGTCGCCGGCGCGCGATCCGAAAGCTGCGGAAGAACGGGCTCAGGTCGTGCTCGGCGCCATGCGCGAGGAAGGTTTTATTACCGACAGCGAGATCACCACCGCGATGTCTCAAGCGCCAACCAAGGCGAAGAGCTTCTGGTCAGGAGCCCAGTATTATGTCGCCGACATGGTGATGGATCAGCTGCCGGGCATGGTCGGCGAGATCAGCCAGGACCTGATCGTCGATACGACGCTCGATCTCAATCTGGAAAAGAAGGCCGAGGAAACGCTGGCCGCGAGCCTCGACGCATCCGGGCAGAAGCTGAACGTTTCGCAAGCCGCCCTGGTATCGATAGACGGAACCGGCGCCATTCGCGCCCTGGTCGGTGGCCGCGATTATGCCGACAGCCAGTTCGACCGCGCCGTCAAGGCCAGGCGTCAGCCAGGCTCCGCCTTCAAGCCGTTCGTCTATGCCGCCGCGATGGAGATCGGCCGCACGCCAATGTCGATCCGCAACGATGCGCCGGTCCGGATCGGCAATTGGACGCCGGAGAATTACGACCAGAAATATCGCGGCGAGGTGTCGCTTTCCACCGCGCTTGCCAACTCGCTCAACACCATCGCCGCTCAACTGGTGATGGAGGTGGGGCCGCAGAACGTCATCAAGCTCGCGCACCGGCTCGGTATCGAATCCGAAATGCAGTCCAATGCCTCGATCGCGCTGGGAACTTCCGAGGTCACTCTCGTCGAGCTGACCTCGGCCTATGCGCCGTTCATGAACGGCGGCTTCAAGGCAACGCCGCATGTCATCCGGCGGATTTCGACGGCTGACGGCACCGTTCTTTATGAGAATACCTATGACAATCCGCCCCGGGTGCTCGATCCGGCTGTTGTCAGCGAGATGAACCAGATGATGGTCGGGGTGATCGACCATGGCACCGGTAAGGCTGCCCGTCTGAAGGGCTGGCAGGCGGCGGGCAAGTCGGGCACGACGCAGTCCTTCCGCGATGCATTGTTCGTCGGCTTTACCAGCAATCTGACGACGGGGATCTGGTTCGGCAATGATGACGGAAAGTCGATGAAGAAGGTCACCGGTGGTGGTCTTCCAGCCAAAGCCTGGCACGATTACATGACCGCCGCCCACGAAGGCCTGTCGCCGTCTCCGATCTTCGGGACCACGGGCGTCCAGCCGACATTCGAGGACAATCAGCCAGCCCCCGAGACCATCGGGGACGCCATCTCCGGTACTTTTGGCAATGATGGGATCGACGAGTTTCCGCAGGCACCGGTCGCCGACGGAGAGGCAGCGGGGCAGGACATGGCGCAGCCTGTTAATCCTGGGCTTCTGCCCCCTGCCGATGTCGGTGAAACGACCGGCGCGACGCGGCGGACCACGCTGTTCGACATCCTGACCGGCGGTTGATCCGCTGCCGCCGCTTGGTGCTCCTGACGCTGGGGTTCGTTTTCCAGGTATGACCAAGCCGGTTTGAACAGTTTCTATCCCCAGGCTATCACGACGGTTGAAGGCTCGATGGGATGATCCATCCAGACCCGAATTCGAGTTTTCGCGGATGGTACGCGTGAAATAGCGAATTGAGGGTTATTTGCATCAAATAAAATAATCTCGTTGTTGGGGGTGTTCAGAATGCCGTCGAAATCCGGATTTCTTGCCTCCGTGATCTCGGAGACTGGTCCGAACGTAACGTCCGTGTCTCCGTCGCTCCAATAGTAGGCTGGAATGAGAATGCAATCCTCTGAAGAGAGCACTCCTCTTCGATCCATATGCGTTGGAATCCTAACATTCCGACGGCCCGCAACATAGAAGCTTACATATTCCGGGGCGATGGACATCCGCTGCACGGTCATAATGTCAATACCTCCTATTCGATAAAAGTCCGCCTTGCGATTGACTGCACGACCAGCAGTGGGGATAGATTCGACTTGATTTGCCAACCGATTTTGGCACCTGATGGTCGCCGATAAAGTGTTTGCGAGGCGTTCCTGGCATCTTTGTACCACACCAGTGGCATCCGTAGGTACGGCCGATGCGATCAATTTCCGCCTGTTCCCTCCTGGTCAGCCGCCTGTTGGTTGCTGGCGCCGCAATCCACTCCTTTGCATACGGTCCGATGCCGGTCTGCGGCAGCCTCAACTGGAGTGCGCGGAGCATCGCCTCCTGTGCTACAGATTCATTGGCTCGTATCAGCCCCTCGACCGTCTCGTAGGCTTGCGGGGTCGGCCGCCAGTTCGGGTCACGTCTTTGAACTGCGCGTAGCGCCTCCTGCATTCGGCCGATACTGACCGCCAGCCGCGCTTCCTGCGCGGGCGTGACGGGCTGCCATCGTCCAAGGATACGGACCTGCCCCCCCGCCGCGCGGCCCGCGGCGGCTGACGCGGATCGGCCGGCTTTCCGAACCGTCTCCAACCCATTGCCCGCCGTCGGGATTGCCGGCCGGGACCCGCGGCTGCTCGGGGCGAAAACCGGCCTTCCATTCTAGGCATAAAGTCAGCGCCCGAATTTCGACGGCCATCGCCGCCTGTCGGTAGCTCAGTTGTGGCAGGCTCAGGTCTGCCGGTTCTGTCGAAATCATTGGCCACGCCATCCGCTTTCAATTCAGTCGGACAATTGTGCATGGTGCAGAGGCGACGGGGATAAATTCAGGCTGGAAAAAAACCGGCGAAACATTTATCTTCCGGTCAACCCAATGAACATGCGGTGATTTTCCCGCAGCAGACGATCACGTCGACACCGCCATGTCTGCTGGACGTCCCCGCTGTTCTGGAGCGAGGACCGCAATCGCCTTCATATAGAGGATTGCTGATTTCGGTAACGACGCGTGATGCTTCGTCATAATAGTCGTTGATTTCCTCGGCTTCGTGGCGTCCTCATGCCTTGCAGTCGCAAACACTGCTCCTTATATACGCCCCATCACCGTGGCTATCGCCGCGAATATTCCACAGACCATCCCGTTAGGGGCTGTCGCATGAATGCCTGACCGGGTTCTGACAGTCCGCTGCAAGGAGAGAACGACATGGCTAAAGTAATCGGTATCGACTTGGGAACGACCAACTCCTGCGTCGCCGTCATGGACGGCAAGGACGCGAAGGTCATTGAAAATGCTGAAGGTGCGCGCACGACCCCCTCGATCGTTGCTTTCAACGATGACGGCGAGCGTCTGATCGGCCAGCCGGCCAAGCGCCAGGCCGTTACCAACCCGGAAAACACGCTTTTTGCCATCAAGCGCCTGATCGGCCGCACGTTCGCGGATCCGACCACGCAAAAAGACAAGGGCATGGTGCCCTACAAGATCATCAAGGCCGACAATGGCGATGCCTGGGTCGAAGCCCACAGCGAGAAGTATTCTCCGTCGCAGATCTCCGCGATGATCCTTCAGAAGATGAAGGAAACCGCCGAATCCTATCTCGGTGAAAAGGTTACCCAGGCGGTCATCACCGTTCCTGCCTACTTCAACGATGCGCAGCGCCAGGCAACCAAGGATGCCGGCAAGATCGCCGGTCTCGAAGTGCTTCGGATCATCAACGAGCCGACGGCAGCAGCACTCGCCTATGGCCTCGACAAGAAGGACGGCAAGACCATCGCCGTTTACGACTTGGGCGGCGGTACGTTCGATATCTCGGTTCTCGAAATCGGCGACGGCGTCTTCGAAGTGAAGTCGACCAATGGCGACACCTTCCTCGGCGGTGAAGACTTCGACATGCGTCTGGTCGAATACCTCGCAGCCGAGTTCAAGAAGGACCAGGGCATCGACCTGAAGAACGACAAGCTGGCTCTGCAGCGCCTCAAGGAAGCCGCCGAAAAGGCAAAGATCGAACTGTCGTCCTCGCAGCAGACGGAAATAAACCTGCCGTTCATCACGGCCGACGCCTCCGGTCCGAAGCACCTGACGATGAAGCTGTCGCGCGCCAAGTTCGAAAGCCTGGTCGATGATCTCGTCCAGCGCACCGTTGCTCCGTGCAAGGCAGCCCTCAAGGATGCCGGCGTCACCGCGGCCGAAATCGACGAAGTGGTTCTGGTCGGCGGCATGAGCCGCATGCCGAAGGTCCAGGAAGTCGTCAAGCAGCTGTTCGGCAAGGAGCCACACAAGGGCGTCAACCCGGATGAAGTCGTCGCACTCGGCGCCGCCATCCAGGCCGGTGTCCTGCAGGGCGACGTCAAGGACGTTCTGCTCCTCGACGTGACCCCGCTGTCGCTCGGTATCGAAACGCTCGGTGGCGTCTTCACCCGCCTGATCGAGCGCAACACGACGATCCCGACGAAGAAGTCGCAGACCTTCTCGACCGCCGAAGACAGCCAGAATGCCGTGACCATCCGCGTCAGCCAAGGCGAGCGCGAAATGGCCGCCGACAACAAGCTGCTTGGCCAGTTCGACCTCGTCGGCATCCCGCCGGCACCGCGTGGCGTTCCGCAGATCGAAGTCACCTTCGATATCGATGCCAACGGCATCGTGCAGGTTTCGGCCAAGGACAAGGGCACCGGCAAGGAACATCAGATCCGGATCCAGGCATCGGGCGGTCTGTCCGACGCGGATATCGAAAAGATGGTCAAGGATGCCGAGGCCAATGCCGAGACCGACAAGAAGCGCCGCGAAGCCGTCGAAGCAAAGAACCAGGCCGAAAGCCTGATTCATTCGTCGGAAAAGTCGCTGAAGGAGTTCGGCGACAAGGTCACGGAAGCCGAACGCACCGCAATCTCCGATGCAATCGCTTCGCTGAAGACGGCCGTCGAAGCCTCCGAGCCGGATGCTGAAGACATCAAGACCAAGACCCAGACGCTTCTCGAAGCATCGATGAAGCTTGGTCAGGCGATGTACGAATCGCAGCAGACCGAAGCTGCCAATGCCGACGCGCAGGCCGATGCCGCTCGCGACGGTGACATCGTCGATGCCGACTACGAAGAAGTCAACGACGAGGACGACCGCAAGAAGTCCGCATAAGTCTTCTTCGAGACACCCATCAGAGACCCGGAGCTCAAGCTCCGGGTTTTTTGTTTTCAGCCTGCTGATGATTGGGGCAGCGCGGCCGAAAGGCGGTTGGGTGACTGGACAGTCGATTTCCGGTTGCAACGGGCTTGCTGGCAGAGCACACACCGACAGTAAAACAGCGCGATTCTGTGCTTTTCCGACAAAAAACGACCGGGATAGTGTATTGCCTATGGTATCGCGCTTGAAGGTTTACTAAATCCTGTCGCAAGGAAATTTGGCGACCGCCGGGCAGCCGGTTTTGACGCGCCTATTCAACAGGACAATCTGCAAGTATGAAACGTGATCTTTACGAAACGCTCGGCGTTGCGAAAACAGCTGACGAGAAGGAGCTCAAGAGCGCTTTCCGCAAACTCGCAATGAAGTATCATCCGGACAAGAACCCTGGCGATGCGGAAGCTGAAAAGACGTTCAAGGAGATCAGCCTAGCCTACGAGATGCTCAAGGATCCGCAGAAGCGGGCTGCCTATGACCGCTACGGCCACGCCGCGTTCGAGCAGGGCGGCATGGGAGGCGGAGCCGGTATGGGCGGTGGCGCTGGCGGTTTCTCCGACATTTTCGAGGACATCTTCGGCGAGATGATGGGCGGCGGCCGGCGGCAGCGGTCGTCGGGTGGCCGCGAGCGCGGCGCCGATCTGCGCTACAACATGGAGATCTTGCTGGAAGAGGCCTA
The DNA here is from genome assembly GCF_025847205.1 of Pararhizobium sp. YC-54. GTDB lineage: Bacteria > Pseudomonadota > Alphaproteobacteria > Rhizobiales > Rhizobiaceae > Pararhizobium. The sequence goes on from NZ_JAOYTH010000015.1 coordinate 73,365, forward strand.
TGCCGGCAAGACGGCGCAGATCCGGGTCCCGACCTCGATCACCTGCGATGTCTGCACCGGCTCGGGCGCCAAGCCCGGCACCAAGCCGGCCACCTGCGCCACCTGTCAGGGTTCCGGCCGTGTACGCGCGGCCCAAGGCTTTTTCTCGATCGAGCGCACCTGCCCGACCTGTCAGGGCCGCGGCCAGACCATCGCCGATCCGTGCGTCAAGTGCCACGGCCACGGCCGTGTCACCGAAGAGCGCTCGCTGTCGGTCAATATCCCGGCAGGCATCGAAGACGGCACGCGCATCCGCCTGTCCGGCGAGGGCGAGGCTGGCCTTCGCGGCGGGCCTTCCGGCGATCTCTACATCTTCCTGTCGGTCAAGCCGCATGAGTTTTATCAGCGCGACGGCGCCGATCTCTATTGCAGCGTGCCGATCTCGATGACGACCGCAGCACTCGGTGGCAAGTTCGACGTGGCAACGCTCGACGGCACCAAGTCGCGCGTCTCGGTGCCGGAGGGCACGCAGGCCGGCAAGCAGTTCCGCCTGAAGGGCAAGGGCATGCCGGTGCTGCGCTCCAGTCAGGTCGGCGATCTCTACATCCAGATCCAGATCGAAACGCCGCAGAAGCTCACCAAGCGCCAGCGCGAGCTCCTCAAGGAGTTCGAGGAACTTTCATCGAGGGAAAACAATCCGGAATCGGCGGGCTTCTTCTCCCGCATGAAGGATTTCTTCGACATCGAGTGATCGCTGCAATCAGCGACTGGCCGAACGGACGATCGGCAATATATGTTGGCCGGAGGCAGCGATGCCTTCGGCCTTTTCGTTTTCAGGAGGAGCGCGGCGCCATGACCTACGAGCTTTACTACTGGGATGGTATCCCCGGCCGGGGTGAATTTGTCCGCCTGGCGCTGGAGCAGGCTGGCGCGGACTATGTCGATGTCGCCCGCACCGATGGCGGCATGGCGCGGATGATGGCGATGATGAAAAACAAGACGGCAGGCGTCGCGCCGCTTGCGCCGCCGTTCCTGAGGGACGGCGAGTTTCTGGTCTCTCACGCCGCCAATATCCTGCTCTACCTGGGAAACAGGCTCGGTCTCGCACCCGAAGATGAAGCCGGGCGCATCACGGCGCACGGTCTGCAGCTGACGATCACCGATTTCGTCGCTGAAATTCACGACACCCATCATCCGATCGGCGTGTCGCTCTATTACGAGGACCAGAAGGACGAAGCGTTGCGGCGTGCCGAGAACTTCCTGGAGGAACGGCTGCCGAAATTCCTTGGCTATTTCGAACGGCAGTTGACGAAAAACAGTCACAGGCAGGTTCATGCCCTGGGCGGCACGCTCACCTATGTCGACCTGTCGCTGTTTCACCTCGTCGAGGGCTTGCGCTACGCTTTTCCAGGCGCGATGACTGCGGCAGAGCCGGACTATCCGCTTCTCGTTGCGCTCAACGCCCAGGTCAGCCACCTGCCGCGGATCAAGGCGTATCTGGCTTCGGAGCGCCGGCTTGCCTTCAACGAACAGGGCATTTTCCGCCACTATCCGGAGCTTGACCGGTCATAAGCCGCCTGTTCCATTCCGCCGCACTATGCACAACACGTCCATGTTCCGCCTTGCCATTGCCGTGCTCCCGGCTTAGCTCTCATCCGGACACGCAACCGGATTTCTCATGCCGCACAAGGTTTCTCTTACCCGTCTGAAGCTCAGCGATTTCCGCAACTATGCGGGACTGGCGCTCGATCTCGATGCGCGCCATGTGGTGCTGACCGGCGAGAACGGCGCGGGCAAGACCAATCTGATGGAGGCTGTTTCCTTCCTGTCGCCGGGGCGCGGGCTGCGCCGTGCCGCCTATGCAGATGTGGCGCGGGTGGGTTCCGAGACCGGCTTCTCGGTGTTTGCAGAACTCGATGGCATGGATGGTCCGGTCGAGATCGGTACGGGCACGGCAGGCACTGACGAAGGCCAGACGCGCCGCCTGCGGTTGAATGGCACGACGGCCAAGACGGTCGATGAACTGCTCGATCATCTGCGCGTGCTCTGGCTGACGCCGGCCATGGACGGTTTGTTCACCGGCGGTTCGGGCGACCGCCGCCGGTTTCTCGACCGGTTGGTGCTGTCGCTCGATCCCGAGCACGGCCGCCGCGCCGCCGATTACGAGCGCGCCATGCGCAGCCGCAACAAGCTGCTGTCCGAAGGCCGCCCAGACCCGGTCTGGCTGACGGGCCTGGAGCGGCAGATGGCGGAGCTTGGAATCTCGATGGCTTTGGCGCGGCAGGAAATGCTTGGTCTTCTGGCAGGACTGGTGGATCGAAATCACGAAGGCGGCGTCTTTCCGGCCGCCGATCTGGCGCTATCGGGCTTTCTCGATGGCGAGTGGCATCGCCCGGCCTTCGATCTGGAAGAGCAATATCTGGAAATGATGAAAAACGGCCGCTACCGCGATGCGGCGGCCGGCCGCACGCTCGACGGCCCGCACCGCAGTGATCTGTTGATCCGCCACCGCGCCAAGAACATGGAGGCCGCGCGCTGCTCGACCGGTGAACAGAAGGCGCTTCTCGTCGGCCTGATCCTCGCCCATGCCCGCCTGGTCGGCAATATGACCGGTCATGCGCCGGTCCTGCTGCTCGATGAGATCGCCGCCCATCTCGACGAGGGCAGGCGGGCGGCGCTGTTCGATCTGGTCGATGATCTCGGCGGTCAGGCCTTCATGACCGGCACGGACCAGTCGATGTTTTCAGCTCTTGGCGATCGGGCGCGTTATCTCACCGTTGCCAACGGCACCGTTTCCGGGTGAGAGTTCGACATCATGAGCAAACAACCACTTAATTCCGAAGAAATCCAGCGCTATGCCCGCCACATCATCCTGCCGGAGATTGGCGGGGCCGGGCAGCAGGCGCTGAAGGCGGCGCGTGTGCTGGTCATCGGTGCCGGCGGCCTTGGCGCGCCAGTGCTGCAATACCTCGCCGCCGCCGGCGTCGGCACGCTTGGCATCGTCGATGACGACACGGTTTCCCTGTCGAACCTGCAGCGTCAGGTCATCCACGGCACGCCGGATATCGGCCGTATCAAAGCCGACAGCGCCACGGATGCCCTGCAGCGGATCAACCCGCATGTGGATGCGATCCGGCATGTGGAGCGGCTGGATGCGGCCAATGCCGATACGCTGTTTTCAGGCTATGACATCGTCGTTGACGGGTCCGACAATTTCGCCACCCGCTATCTCGCAGCCGATACGGCGGAACGCCTTAAAATCACCCTGGTAACGGCCGCCGTCGGCCGCTTCGACGGATCGCTGACTGTGCTCCAGCCATGGAAAACGTCAGCCGATGGCCGCCTGAACCCGGGCTATCGCGATCTCTTCCCGGAACCGCCGCCGCCGGGTGTTGTTCCATCCTGCGCGGAGGCCGGTATTGTCGGCGCGCTGACCGGTGTTCTCGGAACATTGCAGGCTATGGAAGTCATCAAGGTCATCACCGGTGCCGGCGAGCCGCTGATCGGCCGTCTGTTGATGTATGACGGGCTGGCGGCTCGGTTTGAAACCATCAAATATAGCCGGAAAATGCGATGAACCTTGTGCCGATCGATGGTTCGTTCGGCGATTGGGACGCGCTTCTGGCGCTTATCCTCAGCTCATTCGCTTATATGCAGCCACGCATCGATCCGCCATCCTCCGCCCTGCACCTGACGCTTCAGTCGCTGGCGGAAAAGGCGCGGGTAGAGAAGGCCTACGCAGCCCTCGACAAGGGCCGATTGCTGGGCTGCGTCTTCTGCAAGCCGGAGCCGCCTGATTGTGTTTATATTGGCAAGCTTGCTGTCTCTCCGGACGCACAAGGCAAGGGCGTCGGGCGCCTGCTGCTGCAGGCGGCCGAGGCCTATGCCGCCGAATGCGGACTTTCCTGCCTGCGCCTCGAAACACGGATCGAGCTTGCGGAAAACCACCTTGTTTTTGGCAAATGGGGCTTTGTGCGGACTGCGGAAGGCTGCCATCACGGTTTTGCCCGACCGACCTTCGTCGAGATGCGCAAACCCCTCTGCAGCACCGCGCGCTATTCATGACGCGCAAAGGTCGCTGTAGCACTTTTCAATCTGCTGCATAATTTTCCCTTTAATCGATTCCGATTTAAGGAATTATGCAGCAGCAATCAGTTCCGGCCGGGCAGGACGCGGTCCGGCGGACGGTGCCCGTCGAAAAAGGTGCGGATGTTGATCACCACCTTGTCGCCCATGTCGATGCGGCCCTCGAGCGTCGCCGAGCTCATATGCGGCAACAGCACGACCTTGCCTTCGCTGGCAAGCTTGACAAGCTTCGGATTGACGGCAGGTTCGTTCTCGAACACGTCAAGCCCGGCCCCGGCGATCTTGCCTTCGCGCAAGGATTTGATCAGTGCGACCTCGTCGACGATGCCGCCGCGTGCCGTGTTGACGATGTAGCTGGTCGGCTGCATCAGGGCCAGCCGCCGTGCCGAAAGCAGGTGATATGTGGCAGGTGTCGATGGACAATTGACCGAGACGATATCGACGCGGGCAAGCATCTGGTCGAGGCTGTCCCAATAGGTCGCCTCCAGCTTTTCCTCGGTCTCGGCGCTGACGCGATGGCGGTTGTGATAGTGGATCGAAAGCCCGAAGGCCTTGGCGCGGCGGGCAACGGCGGTGCCGATCCGGCCCATGCCGACAATGCCGATGCGCTTGCCGGAAATACGGCGCCCGAGCATCCATGTCGGCGACCACCCGGCCCATTCCTCTTTCCTGTCGGTGAGGATCTGCGAACCTTCGGCCAGACGGCGGGGTACGGCAAGAATCAGCGCCAGCGTCATGTCGGCCGTGTCCTCCGTCAACACGTTCGGCGTGTTGGTGACGGTGATGCCATGGCGTGCGGCGGCATCGATATCGATATGATCGACACCGTTTGAAAAGCTGGCGATCAGTTTCAGCTGCGGTCCTGCCTGTTCGATCAGCGCCGCGTCGATTCGGTCGGTGAGGGTCGGAACAAGGACGTCTGCCCGCTTGACCGCTGCCACCAGTTCGGGCTGCGTTCGCGGTGTGTCGTCGATGTTGAGCTCTGCGTCGAACAGTTCGCGCATGCGCGTCTCGACGACATCTGGCAGTTTGCGGGTGATGTAGACCTTGGGTTTTTTCTTTGCGGTCATTGCTGCCTGCTTCGCCTTGTTGACGGGTTTTTAACCAAGATGAGTGATCGTTCTCCCTGCAGTTCCATTTTCTACCAGACCCGGTGGGGAAGACAAACAAAACTCTAGATGTTCCCAGACGATTTGCTTGTCTTCGACGGGGCCGGTCAGGGATTTAACTGCAAGCTTCTGAATCTTTTTGGAAAATGGATTTTGTCATGCGTCAGTTCCTTTCCAGGCTCGCTTTCGCCACTGCAGTTACCCTGTCCCTCGTCCCGATCGAGGCGGCGCCGGCCTTTGCCCAGGCGGCCAAGGGCGCCAGCGGCTTGCCGTTGCCACGCTTCGTCAGCCTGAAATCCAAGAGCGTCAATCTGCGCGTCGGCCCGAGTGTCGATTATGCGGTTGCCTGGCGCTACCTCAAGTCGGGCGTGCCGGTTGAAGTGACCCAGGAATATGACAACTGGCGCAAGATCCGCGATGCCGACGGCACTGAAGGCTGGGTCAACCAGGCGCTGCTGTCGGGCGACCGTACAGCCGTCGCAGCCCCCTGGATGCGCGGCAAGGGCGAGGGCGTCTTCGTCAACATGCGGCGCGATCCACAGTCGGGCGGTGCCATCGTCGCGCGGATTGAGCCGGGCGTCGTCGTCCATGTCGGCGAGTGCAACGGCGAATGGTGCCGCGCCGAGGCTCAAGGCGCAGAAGGCTGGATTTCCCAGGGTGAAATCTGGGGCGCCTATCCGGGCGAAGCCTTCAAGTAGGATTTCGCCCAAATAGAGTTTTGATGAAGAGGGCCGGTCAGAGTAGACCGGCTTCCCTTGCTGCCGCAGACAGCGAGATCATCGGGCGCGGGCCGACCTGCTCGATGACGATGCCGGCGGCAAGGCTGCCGAGCTTGCCGCAATCGGCCAATGTCCGTCCAGTCGTATAGCCATGCAGGAAGCCGGCAGCATAGAGATCGCCCGCACCTGTCGTATCGACAACACGGCTGACCGTCGTTGCCTCGACCTTGACCCGCTGGTCGCCCTTGAGGATGATCGAGCCTTCTTCGCTCAGGGTCACCGCGGCAAGCTTGCAATCCTTGGAGATCATCGCCAGCGCCTGTTCGAAATCGTCCGTCTCATACAGTGCCAGGGCCTCGGCCCGGTTGGCAAAGACGATATCGACGGTGCCGGAGCGCATCAGGTCGAGGAATTCGGCCCGGTAGCGGTGGACGCAGAAACTGTCGGACAGGGTCATCGCCACTTCGCGGCCATTCTCATGGGCGATGCGGGCGCATTCGCGGATCGCGTCCTTGGCCAGCGGCGGGTCCCACAGGTACCCTTCGAAATAGGTGACGGCCGCATCCGCGACCACGGACGGCTCGACGTCCCTGGGGCCAAGCTCGACGCAGGCGCCGAGATAGGTGTTCATCGACCGCTCGCCGTCCTCGGTGACGAAGATCATCGAGCGGGCTGTCGGCGGAAGATCATCGAGCGGTTTGGTCTCGAAATGCACGCCCTGGGCGCGAATGTCGTGGGTGAAGATCTCGCCCAGCTGATCATTGGCGACCTTGCCGAAATAGGCGGCCCGGCCGCCAAGGTTGGCGATGCCCGCTGCCGTATTGCCGGCGCTGCCGCCGGAGGCTTCAAGTGCCGGTCCCATGCGCGAATAAAGCAGCTCGGCCCTATCCGCATCGATCAGGTTCATCGCGCTCTTGATGATGCCATTGTGGACAAGGAATGCATCGTCGCAGCGCGCAATGATATCCACAATCGCATTGCCGATCGTGAGCACGTCGAATTTTGTCATCCGGAACCGCCTGGAATGTTTGTGTCAGTCGGTGACCGGTAATAGCGGATTTCGGCGACTTTGGAAGTGGAAAGCGAAAAAGAACGGTGACACGCAGATTTTACTTGATATAGGAAACGATCGTTTCCTATATGGCGTTCATGGAAATCACAACCGAAGCCCCACAGCAACATCGGCCGCGCGGCCGCCCGCGTGAGTTCGACGCCGATGCTGCCCTCGATCATGCCATCGCCGTTTTCTCGGTGCGCGGCTATCACGGCACGGCGATCAGCGACCTTGCGGATGCAATGCAATTGACGCCCGGTAGCCTCTACAAGGCGTTCAAGGACAAGCGCGGCATCCTGCTCGCCGCCTTCGATCGCTACCGCCTTGTTCGCAGCACGAAGCTCAAGGCGGCGATCGCGCCCTTTCCGGCCGGGCGGGACAAGATCCGGGCCGCGCTGCTGTTTTATGCCGAGGCGGCCCATGGCGAACTCGGTCAACGCGGCTGTCTCGTCATTGCGACCGCGGCGGAACTGGCGGTAACCGATCCTGTTGCCGCAGAGCGGGTCGAGGTCGCGCACGCCACCAACGAAGCGGTGATGAAAGACTGTGTTGTGCTTGGCCAGTCGGACGGATCGATATCCGCCAATATCGATGCAGCCGAGACAGCCCGCGCGCTGCTGTGCCTGCTGCAGGGCATGCGCATCGTCGGGAAAACCGGCCGCAGCCGCGCTGAAATGATGGCCGTCGCCGATATGGCGATGAAGCTTCTCGATTGAAGAATCGCTGATTTTTGAAAGTGGAGACGACCGTGACCAGTATCGCGAGCCCGGGTGAAATTGCTTTAGAACCCAAGCCCACCGAACCCAAAGCGATGTCATCGGCGATGACGTTCCTTCTGGCCGCCGCCTGCGGCCTGATCGCCGCCAATCTCTACTACGCCCAGCCGCTGATCGGCCCGATCAGCGCGTCGCTGGGCCTCTCCCCGGGAGCAGCGGGACTGATCGTGACGCTGACGCAGATCGGCTATGGCCTCGGTCTGCTCTTCATCGTGCCGCTCGGCGATCTCTTTGAAAATCGCAAACTGATCCTTTCGGTCATGGCGCTCGGGACGATAGCCGTGGTTGGTGCCGGGCTCGCCTCGACGCCGCTACCGTTTCTGGCCTCGGCGTTCCTCATCGGTCTTGGCTCCGTCGCGATACAGATCATCGTGCCCTATGCGGCGCATATGGCACCGGAGGCGCATCGCGGCCAGGCTGTAGGCAACGTCATGAGCGGCCTGATGGTCGGCATCATGCTGGCGCGGCCCACCTCAAGCTTCATCGCCGAGTTCCTGCCCTGGCATATGGTCTTCTTCCTCTCGGCGGCGGTGCTGGTCATGCTTGCTGTGGTTCTGGCCCGCGCGCTGCCACCACGCATCCCGCAGGCGGGCTTGAGCTATCGCGCGCTGCTCGCATCGATGGCTCGTCTGGTTGTCACCACGCCGATCCTGCGCCGCCGCTCGTTGTACCAGGCTTGCATGTTTGCCGCCTTCAGCCTGTTCTGGACAACGACGCCGCTTCTGCTTTCCGGGCCGGAATTCGGCCTGTCGCAGGGACAGATCGCGCTGTTCGCACTGGCCGGTGCCGCCGGCGCCATCGCCGCCCCGATCGGCGGGCGGCTTGCCGATAAGGGTTGGAGCTACATCGCGACCCGCTTGGCAATGCTTTCGGTCGCGGCCGCCTTTCTCATCACCCACTTCGCGCCGGCCGGATCGACGCTAGCGCTCGGCCTGCTGACATTTGCCGCGATCCTGCTGGATTTCGGTGTGACGACCAATCTGGTGCTCGGCCAGCGTGCCATCTTCGTGCTCGGCGCAGAATACCGCAGCCGTCTGAACGGGCTTTACATGGCGACCTTCTTTGCCGGCGGCGCCATCGGTTCGGCGCTCGGCGGCTGGCTTTATGCGCAAGGCGGCTGGTGGGCCGCTTCCATGCTGGGCCTGGCACTGCCGGTCTTGGCACTTCTCCATTCGCTGACAGAGCGCAGGCCGGTTGCTGCCTGAGTGTGATCAGGCGGGCAGTGCGGACGCATTGTATTGTGCCGCGAACTCAGCTGTCGGCGGGATCGGCTTGATCACGTCGATCAGCACACCGTTCGGGTCTGCGATGATGAAATGCCGCTGGCCGAAATCCTCGTCGCACAGCGTTCTCAGGATCGGCAGGCCGGCTGCCTGGAACTCCGCATACAGGGCATCCGGGTCTTCGACTTCGAAATTCAGAAGCAGCCCGGCAACGGTTCCGCGCCCGCTTTCCGGAATGGTATGGTGATTGCCGTCCAGGACAGCCAGCGTGACGCGTTCATCCAGCGTCGATTGCAGATGCACGTACCAGTCGCTGCTGAACAGCGCCTCGAAACGAAGGTGCCGCATGTAGAATTCAGCGGTCCCTTTGACATCGCCGGTCATGATAACGGGATAGTAGCTGGTGATTTTCATGGCTTTCTTCTCCTTCGAAATTAACATACAATCTGTTTGTATCTTTAAATAACATACATACAGATTGTATGTAAAGGTGGAAAATGCGACGCAGCAACAGCGAGCGGACCGAAACCATGCGGGCGGCGTTGATCGCGGCGGCCCGGCGGCTTTTCGTGGAAAAAGGGTATGCGGACACGTCGACACCCGACATTGTCGCGGCGGCGGGCGTGACGCGCGGCGCCCTCTATCATCACTTCGAGGATAAGAAAGCCCTCTTCGCCGCCGTTGTCGCCGAAGAGGCCCGGAAGGTAAGTGAGGAAATCGAAAGCGCCTCGGCAGGCTCAGCGACAGCCCGCGACGGCATTCTCGACGGGACGCGGGCCTATTTCGATGCCCTGACTGTGCCTGGACGTATCAGGCTTTTGCTGCTGGACGGCCCTTCCGTCCTGGGGGCGGATACGATGCAGCGGCTGAACGAGGCACATTCGGAAGCCAGCCTCAAGCAGGGACTTAGGGAGCTTTTCGCCGCCAGCGGCAAGGCTCCGGACCTACTGGATGCTTTTGCCGGTCTTCTCGGCGCGGCATTTGACCGGGCAGCTCTTGCAATTGCCGCCGGTGCCAGCCGCAAGGAATACGAGGCCGCAATCACCGCCCTGATCGACGGTATTTCCGTCAGATAATCTGCGCTGGCAGTTCGACCAGCGGTGCCGGCATTTCGCTGGTCTTTTCCGCCGCCTTGCAGATGTCGGCAATCACGCAAGCGGTACATTCCGGCTTGCGCGCCTTGCAGCAATAGCGCCCGTGCAGGATCAGCCAGTGATGGGCATGGTAGAGATAGCGATCGGGGACGATCCGCATCAGCTGATCTTCCACCTCGTCCGGGGTTTTTCCCGGTGCCAGACAGAGCCGGTTGGCGATGCGGAAGATATGCGTATCGACCGCCATGGTCGCGTGCCCGAAGGCCATCGAGAGCACCACGTTTGCGGTCTTGCGGCCGACGCCGGGCAGGGTGATCAGCTCCTCGCGGGTGCGGGGCACCTCGCCGCCGAATTCGGCGATCAGCTTTTCGCTGAGCGCGATGACGTTCTTCGCCTTGTTGCGGTAGAGCCCGATGGTCTTGATATACTCGCGAACCCGCTCCTCGCCGAGTTCAACCATCTTTTCCGGCGTGTCGGCAACGGCGAAAAGCGCCCGCGTCGCCTTGTTGACGCCCGCATCCGTCGCCTGCGCCGACAGCGCTACCGCAACCACCAGCGTGAACGGATTGACGTGCTCCAGTTCACCCTTCGGCTCGGGCCGCTGGATCGAGAAACGGCGGAAAATCTCCTCGATTTCCGCCTTGCTGTAGATGGTTTTCGGCTTTGCCCCGGCGCGGCCGGTTGTCGCGGTTTTTGCTTTCGCCGACTTGACTGCTGATTTTGGCTTCACGTTTTTCATGATGCATCTATAGTCATTCGCGATGAATGATGGCAACGCCGAGATATCGAGTGAGGAGCAGCCGGTTTTCGCCGCCGAGCTGACACCCTACCGTTCGCTCGGGGTCAAGGGCTTCAAGATTTTCCTGCTTATCGCCGCCCTGATGAGCCTCGTCCATATCTTCGTCTTCGTCGTCATCGGTGCCTGGCCGATCGTCTTTTTCTTCGGGCTGGATTTCCTGCTGCTGTTCGGCGCATTCTGGCTGAACTATCGCTCCGCCCGCGCCCGCGAGGAAATCAGCGTTTCGCGCACCGACGTCTCCGTGCGCAAGTTCACGCCGGCCGGCCGGATGACCGAACACAGGTTCAACCCGTTCTGGGCGCGGTTCAATATTTCCCGCCACCAGGAAATCGGCATTGTCTCGATGCAGATCAGCGACCGGCGGCGCGCGACCGATATCGGCTCCTTCCTCAACCGCGACGACCGGGAAACCTTTGCCACCGCCTTTTCCGGCGCGCTGGCAACCGTGAAACGCCGCTAGAGTATCCGTTTTGGTCAAGAATCGGGTGGCGATACCCCTGTCGGAGTGATTATCTCTTTTCTCAAGGAGATACGATCATGGATATCAAGACATCGATTCCCGCCGATATCACGCCGCACGGCAGCGATTACGAGACCGTCAGCCGCGTGGTCGAATTGCTGACCGAGAACTATCGCGATCAGCCGTCTCTTGACGCCATTGCCAGCGATCTCGGCCAGTCGCCGACGCAATTGCAGAAGACCTTTACCCGCTGGGCGGGCCTGTCGCCGAAGGCGTTTCTTCAGGCCGTGACACTCGATCACGCCAAGCGCCTGCTGCGCCAGGAAGAGCTGCCGCTTCTGGAAACAAGCTTTGAGCTGGGCTTATCAGGTCCCTCGCGCCTGCACGACCTGTTCGTCACCCACGAGGCGATGTCGCCGGGCGAGTGGAAGCTGCGCGGCGGCGGGCTGACCATTCGCTACGGTTTCCATCCGTGCCCGTTCGGCGTGGCGCTGGTGATGATCACCGATCGCGGCCTTGCCGGTCTCGCCTTCAATGACGCTGGCGATGAAAAGGCCAGCTTCGAGGATATGGCGGGCCGCTGGCCGAACGCCCGGTTTGTCGAGGACAGCGCAGCAACTGCCGGATATGCGGCCCGCATTTTCGATGCTCGGGAATGGAATGCGGAAGAACCATTGCGCGTCGTGCTGATCGGCTCCGATTTCCAGATCCGCGTCTGGGAATCGCTGTTGAAGATCCCCATGGGCAAGGCCGTAACCTATTCGGACATCGCCTGCGATATCGGTCAGCCCACCGCTTCGCGCGCCGTCGGCGCCGCCGTCGGCCGCAACCCGATATCCTTCGTGGTTCCCTGTCATCGGGCGCTCGGCAAAAGCGGCGCGCTCACCGGCTATCACTGGGGCCTCACCCGCAAGCGGGCGATGCTGGGCTGGGAAGCGGGCAAGGTCTGACACGAAAAGGGCCGCATAAGCGGCCCAAATCATTTTTCATAAAACGAAATCCGCTCAGTGCGCGCCGGACATGTCGCCCAGAACTTCCTTGGAGGCGACGGTGGAATCGGCCTTCAACTTGTAGACCATCGGCACGCCGGTGGCGAGGTTGACCGAGAGGATCTGTTCGCGGTCGAGCCGGTCGAGAACCATCAGCAGCGAGCGCAGCGAATTGCCGTGGGCGGCAACCAGGACCTTCTGGCCGGCCAGCACGCGCGGCAGGATATCGGTCATGTAGTAGGGCCAGACGCGGGCGCCGGTGTCCTTCAGGCTTTCGCCGCCCGGCGGCGGTACGTCATAGGAGCGGCGCCAGATATGCACCTGTTCCTCGCCCCACCTGGCGCGGGCGTCGTCCTTGTTGAGGCCGGAGAGATCGCCGTAGTCGCGCTCGTTCAGCGCCTGGTCCTTGATGGTTTCCAGATCGGGCTGGCCGAGATTGTCGAGGATGAGCGTCAATGTGTGCTGGGCTCGTATCAGCGCCGATGTGAAGGCGACATCGAACTTGATGCCGTAGTCGGCGAGCGCCTTGCCGCCGGCATTGGCTTCCTCGATGCCGAGCGCTGTCAGGTCAGGGTCCTTCCAGCCGGTAAACAGGTTCTTCAGGTTCCAGTCGCTCTGGCCGTGACGCACAAGGACGAGGGTGCCGCTCATAGGAATTTCTCCGGGAGTTTTAAAGGTTCAGGACAGCCCGAGCACGTCGAGCATGGAATAAAAGCCGGGTTTCTGGTCGCGTGCCCAGAGCGCGGCGGTAACGGCGCCGCGGGCAAAGATCGCCCGGTCGGTCGCCGAATGGGCGAGCGTCACCTGCTCGCCTTCGCCGGCAAGGATGACGGAGTGCTCGCCGACCACCGAACCGCCGCGCAGCGTGGCAAAACCGATGGTTCCGGCAACGCGCGCGCCGGTATGACCGTCGCGCACGCGCACGGAATGTCCGGCAAGCCCGATCTCCCGGCCCCTGGCGGCAGCTTCGCCGAGCAGCAGCGCTGTACCCGAAGGTGCGTCCACCTTGTGCTTGTGGTGCATTTCGAGGATTTCGATATCCCAGTTCTCCGGCCCGAGCGCGCGTGCCGCCTGTTCGGTCAACACGCCAAGAAGGTTGACGCCAAGGCTCATATTGCCGGATTTGACGATACGGGCATGCCGCCCGGCCGCCTTGAACTTCGCTTCATCGTCCGCCGAGCAGCCGGTGGTGCCGATGACATGGACGATGCGGGCCTGGGCAGCAAGGCCGGCAAAATCCACGGATGACGCAGGCGAGGTGAAGTCAAGCACACCCTCGGCCTCGACAAAAGCTTCGAGCGGCTTGTCGGTGATGATGACGCCCGTTGGTCCAAGGCCGGCAATCTCGCCGGCGTCGCGGCCGATAAACGCCGAGCCCGGCCGTTCGATGGCGGCAAACACGGTTGCGCCCTGCATCGTATTGATGGTGCGGATCAGCGTCTGGCCCATCCGGCCGGCGGCACCCACCACCACGAGTTTCATGTCTGTCCCGCTCATGCCCGTCGCAATTCCCGTCAAATCAGAGTTTCGGCGTCCGCCGGCTCTGCCGGCGTCGTGCCCTGTAGATTGTGGAGGCGAGCGTAAAGGCCGTCACTGCGCTGCGCAAGCACCTCATGGGTGCCTTCCTCGGCCACGATCCCGTCCTTCATGACGATGATCTTGTCGGCATTGACGACGGTCGACAGACGGTGGGCGATGACGACCACGGTGCGGCCGCTCATGGCGTGGTCGAGCGCCTTCTGCACGGCTGCTTCCGATTCGGTATCGAGCGCGGATGTTGCCTCGTCGAGAAGCAGGATGGGGGCGTTGCGCACCAGCGCCCGGGCGATCGACAGCCGCTGGCGCTGGCCGCCTGAAAGGGTCACCCCGTTTTCACCGACCGCGGTGTCGTATCCCTGCGGCTGCATGCGGATGAAGTCATGCGCATAGGCCAGTTTTGCCGCTTCCTCGACCTCGGCATCGGTCGCCTTTGGGCGGCCGTAGCGGATGTTGTCGCGGATCGAGCCTTCGAACAGGTAGGGCTGCTGTGAAACATAGGCGAGCCCGTTGCGCAGCGACTGCTTGGTGACATGGGCGATGTCTTGCCCGTCGATCAGGATTTCGCCGCCGGAAGGGTCATAGAAACGCGGAATGAGGCTGATGACGGTCGATTTGCCGGCACCGGATGGCCCGACGAGGGCGGTCGTCTTGCCGCCTTCGGCAATGAAGCTGACGCCTTTGAGGATTTCGTCGCCATTGTTGTAGGAGAAACGGACGTTCCTGAATTCGATGGTGGCTGCCGCGAGCGTCAGATCGCGCCCGTCCGGCAGGTCTCGCTGATGCGGGACCACATCGAGGATTTCGTAGATCATCCGCGCATTGACGACGGCGCGTTCCAGCGAAACCTGCAACCGTGCCAGGCGCCGGGCCGGATCATAGGCCATCAACAGCGCCGTCACGAAGGAGAAGAAGGCGCCGGGCTGGACGCCGTTGTAGATCGACCGGAAGGCGGCGTAGGCCAAGACGCTGGAAATCGCGAAACCGGCGAAGGTTTCCGTCATCGGCGCGGTGCGTTCACTGAGGCGGGCAATGCGGTTTGCGCGGTTTTCGGCGCGGTCGATGATCCCCTCGACCTTGGTCCTCAGCTGTTCTTCCATCGTAAATGCCTTGACGATGGTGATGCCCTGTATGGTTTCCTGCATGGCGCCGAGCACGTGGCTGTTGATCTCGACCGATTCGCGCGTCGCCTGCCGCAGCCGGCGCGAGATGTAGCGAAGGCCAATCAGCAAAGGCGGCGCTACGACGAAAACGATCAGCGTCAGCAGCCAGTCCTTGCTGATCATCACGCCGATCAACGCCACCAATGTCAGAAAATCGCGCGCCAGCGAGGTCACCGTCATGTTGAGCACATCGCGGATGCCGGAAACGTTCTGGCTGATCTGGGCGGAGATGCGGGCCGAGCGGGTATCGCTGAAATAACCGACGCTTAGCGCCATGAGGTGCGAATAGAGCCGGCGCTGGTAGCTTGCGACGATATTGTTGCCGATCTTCGATAGCGCGACGGCCTGGCCATATGTGGCAAAGCCGCGCAGCACGAAGGCGAGAAAGATTGCACCGCAGATATAGAGGACGATGTCCGCGCGCTTGTTGGCAAAGGCCTCGTTGACGACCGATTCCATGATCCAGGCGGTAAAGGCGGTCGTGCCGGCGACGATGGCGAGGCACACGATGGCGAAGATGTAGCCGCGCAGGTGCGTGCGCCCGTTTTCAGCGATCACGCGCTTGAGGACACTGGTAATTGTCTCGCGATCGACTGCGGGGAGCTTTGTCTTGGCTTGCTTCAAGCTGGTTTCCTTAAAACCCGGCGCATGCTTGGAGGCGCCTTATTTCACCGGGCTCTATAGTCCCTTGATCCCCGTTTGGCGAGTCTAGAGACCTTCAGGGGTCTCAAGTTCTCCAGCGCCGTCCCTCCGTTGCCACACCGAAACGCGACGGCGTACGCGAATAGGCGGCAAGGCCGGAAAGTGCTGCGGTCGGATGGGTGACCACGAAAGTCGGTATGGTTTTGAGCAGCGCCGAATGGGGTGCCTTGTCTTCGAAGGCCTGGCGGAACTCCGGCTTTTTCAGTGCCGGCAGGATCTTTTGCGAAATGCCGCCGGCCAAAAACACGCCGCCGCGCGCCATGAAGATCATCGCCATGTCACCGGCGACACGGCCGAGATAGGTGGAAAACAAGGAGACGGTCTCTACCGCCACCTCGTCGCTGCCGGCAAGTGCGCCGGTCGTCACCGCGGCCGGGTCGGCCAGTTGCGGTTCCCAGGCCTTTGATTCGCAGACGGCACGATAGATGTTCATGATGCCGCGGCCGCACAGCAGCTGTTCGGCGGAAATACGCCCTTCGATCGGCTCGAGGAATGGCCAGATCTGATAGTCGCGCTCCGTGCGCGGGCCGACATCGACATGGCCGCCTTCGCCCGGAACCGGAAACCAGGTGTGCTGGGCATGGACAAGGCCCGCCACGCCAAGGCCGGTTCCGGGGCCAAGCACGGCGCATGAGGCGGATTCGAGGATGGAGCCGGGGCCGATCTGTTCGCGCCCTTCGTCGCCGATCGACACGATGGCGAGCGCCTGCGCCTCGAAATCGTTGATGATGATGACGTCTTCCAGCGAAAGCGCCGTCAGCATGTCTCTCGGCTTGATCACCCAGCCGGCATTGGTCAGCGGAATTTCGTCGCCCTTGACCGGGCCTGCCACCGCGATGATCGCGGAGCGTGGCTGAACTGATGTCTTGTCGAGGATGCTGGTCTGCAGCGCTTCTTCGATGCTGGCATAGTTGGTCGTCGGGATGATCGGAAACAGCTTCGGTTCGGCGAAGGCATCGATGAGGAGTGCGAACCGGGCATTGGTCCCGCCGATATCGCCGATCAGGATCGGAAAGGTGAGGCTGCTTTCGGTATCTGTGAGCGTGGGCATGGGGGTTCCGTTCTGATCGTGCGGACGAAAGGCTCGAAAAGAGCTGTATCAGGGTTGGTTGAAGTCGATCAACTGCTCCGCCGTCGCCCGGTTCAGCGCCATCGGAATATCGTAGACGGTGGCGAGCCGCATCAGTGCCTTGACATCGACGTCGTGCGGCATGGCGGTGAGGGGATCAACGAAGAAGATCAGCATGTGCACGTCGCCGGTGGCGATCATCGCGCCGATCTGCTGGTCGCCGCCGAGCGGGCCGCTCTTCAGCCGGATTACTTTCAGGCTTGGACAAGCCTCCTGCACCCGGCCGCCGGTGGTGCCTGTGGCAACGATCTTCCAGCCGGCAAAGACGGCCTCGTTGGCCAGCGCAAACGCGGCCATGTCATCTTTCTTCTCGTCGTGGGCAATCAGCGCCACGCATTTCTGACTGGCCATTGCAGCTCTCCCGGCGTTAAGCCGACCAATGAATTAAATCGATTTGATTTTCTCTACAGCACTGTTCCGCAGTTGAAAAGCGCCGAAAGTCCCGGCGCTCCAGCCTATTGCAGCGCAGGGCGGGCCAGGGGAACAGGAACAACGGTATCGGGCAGATCGCTGTTGCCGGCCTGGATTACCTGTTGGATCGCTGCATCGCCCGATTGCGGCTGCGGCGCCACATAGGCAGTGCCGAAAGTTGCCGATTGCTCGGTGGCGGCAGGAGCGGCCAGCACTGCGGCGCAGCTCTTCGGTAGATCGGCAAGCGTGACAAACCTCGGCTTGACCGGCTTGTCGCCGGGTTTCTTCACCGGCTTGGCCCAGGGTTCCTTGGTAAACCACCAGGCGAGCGACTTGTCGCATCCATCGCCGCTTGCCACCGGCGCCTGTGCCTTGCAGCCGGAAGCGCCGGGCGGGCAGTGCATACGGATATGAAAATGCTCGTCATGACCGTAGACCGGGCGCACCTTGCCAAGCAGCGATCGATCGCCGGTCCAGGTCTCGCAGAGCTTCTTCTTGATGGCCGGATTGACGAAGACGCGCTCCACCTGCGGATAGCTCGC
Source organism: Pararhizobium sp. YC-54 (assembly GCF_025847205.1). Taxonomy (GTDB): domain Bacteria; phylum Pseudomonadota; class Alphaproteobacteria; order Rhizobiales; family Rhizobiaceae; genus Pararhizobium. Next base: position 91,136 of record NZ_JAOYTH010000015.1, read on the forward strand.
CGCCTGCATGACCAGCTTGGCGTGGGTCGGTGTCCAGCGTGCGGCGTTGACAGTCAGGAATTTGCTCTTGTCGAGCATCGAGGTGAACGGCATATCCTCGCGCTCCTCCGCCGAAAGCGGTTGCGCCGGCTTCGGCGTGAACCAGATATCCGCATCGAGACCAATCTGGTGGGAGGCGTGCCCCGTCAGCATCGGGCCACCCCGGGGCTGGGAAATATCGCCGATCAGGATACCGGAGCCCCATCCGAGCTGCACTGCGTCCTGCGAGAATTTTTCGAGCAGCTGGACCATCGCCGGATTGCCCCAGCGGCGGTTTCGCGACAGCCGCATCGCCTGCCATGTCGGCCCGTCCGTCGGGATCGCCACGGCACCGGCCATGCAGCCCTTGGCATAAAAACCGATCGGGCTCGGTGCTGAATTGCTCGGCAGCTGGACCTTGCCGAAAATCTGCTTGGCAGGCGTATCGTCCGCCGCGGTTGCCCCGCCCGCGGCAAGGCTCAGCCCGATCAGGCCAGCCAGTGCGGCTGATCCCAGATACCGAAGGAAGCCTGCTTTTATCCGTGTCATGTGCCGTCCGTTTCCCGATAACGCATGGCGATCCGCGCGCACGCGAAGCCCAACTGCGATTTGCCCGCCAACACTGACACAGCGTCTTTGTGTCAGACTTGCGGGACACGCGACCGTGACCCAAAAAAAATGCCCGATTTGAGGCGGGTTCTGTCAATTGCCCGGATTTTGCCTATTCTGTCGTTCAAGCACGAAAAAAAGGGGAAAAGCTGGATGCGGCGTATCGGCATGATTTTCACAAGCGCACTGACTTTGGCGGCGGTTGCCTACCTGTCGCTGTCTCCGGTCATGCTGATGGCGCAGGACCAGCCTGTGTGGCGTATTGGAAACTCCACAATCAGCGAGCCGAAAAACAAGCCGGGCTTTACTCACTTCGACTACGTCAATCCGGATGCGCCGAAGGGGGGAAACCTCAACCTTTCCGTCTCCGGTACGTTCGACACCTTCAATCCAATCCTCAGCAAGGGTGATGCGGTCGCCGGTCTTTCGCTGGTATTCGACACGCTGATGAAGCCCGCCGAAGACGAGCTCCTGACGTCCTACGGGCTTCTGGCGGAGGGCGTTTCCTATCCAAGCGACCTGTCCACAACCACCTTCCGGCTGCGCGAGCAGGCCAAATGGGCTGATGGTACGCCGGTTACCCCGGAAGACGTCGTATTCAGTTTCGACAAGGCAAAGGAGCTTAACCCGCTCCAGTCCAACTATTACGCCCATGTGGTAAAGGCAGAGAAGACCGGTGATCGGGACGTGACCTTCACCTTCGATGAGAAGGGCAACAAGGAACTGCCGGATATCATCGGCCAGCTCACCATTTTTCCGAAGGCTTGGTGGGAGGGAACGGGACCCGACGGCAGGCCGCGCGACATTTCGAAGACGACACTGGAACCGGTCATGGGTTCCGGTCCATACAAGATTGCCTCTTTCTCGCCGGGTGGCAACATAACCTTCGAACTCAGGGACGACTACTGGGGCAAGGACCTCAATGTGAATGTCGGCCAAAACAATTTCCGCACCATTTCATACGCCTATTTCGGTGATCGAGACGTGGAGTTCGAGGCGTTTCGCGCCGGTGCCGTCGATTATTGGGCCGAGAATTCCGCCGCCCGCTGGGCGACAGGGTACAACTTCCCCGCCGTCAATGACGGCCGCGTCAAGCGTGAGGAGCTCGAAAACCCCTTCCGGGCCACGGGCATAATGCAGGCTCTCGTTCCGAATATGCGCCGCGAAATATTCAAGGATCAAAGGGTACGCGAGGCGTTGAACTATGCATTCGATTTCGAGGAACTGAATCGCACCGTCGCCTTCAACACGTATTCGCGCATCGACAGCTATTTCTGGAACACGGAGCTTGCCTCCTCGAACCTGCCGCAGGGTCGCGAACTGGAAATTCTTGAGAGCATGCGGGACAAGGTGCCGGCGGACGTGTTCACCAAGCCCTACGCCAATCCCATTGGCGGAAATCCCCAGAAAAGCCGCGAAAACCTGCGCAAGGCGATCGGTCTGCTGAAGGAGGCCGGTTACGAGATCAGGGATAGCGTCATGGTCAACAGCAAGACCGGCAAGCCGTTCTCTTTCGAGATTTTGCTGAGCAGCGCGACACTTGAGCGCTGGGCGCTGCCGTACGCGCAGAACCTGCGCAAGATCGGCATCGACGCGCGGGTGCGTACCGTCGATGCCGCGCAATACACGAACCGCGCGCGCTCTTTCGATTACGATATGATCTGGAACGTATGGGCCGAGACGATGAACCCGGGCAATGAGCAGGCCGACTACTGGGGTTCCGGCTCCGCGAACCAGCAGGGCTCTCGCAATTATGCGGGTATCGCCGATCCTGCGATCGATGAGCTGATCAGGATGGTCATTTTTGCACCGAACCGCGAGGAGCAGGTGGCGGCCATCAAGGCAATGGACAGGGTTCTGCTTGCCCATCAGTATGTCATACCGCTCTTCTACGGCAAGACGGCGCGGATCGCCTATCGCAACGTACTTGATCGCCCGGCAGAGCTTCCCACCTATTCGCTCGGCTTCCCGGATGTCTGGTGGTCGAAGACAGCTACCGCCCAATGAAAGCCTTGCGCACGGCACACCGTGTACTCCAAATGAACATATGCGAATCAGTTTGGGCGTTCTGGCCGGTTTGGCAGGGACGGCTTGAAGGAGACGAACGGATTGACTGAAGACAGGTGGCAGGCCGCTTGCGGATCGGATCGTGTTGCCGGCAACGGCGGCAGACGGGAGCAACGCTGATGGGTGGCTATATCCTGCGGCGGCTTCTGCTGATGATCCCGACGATCGTTGGTATCATGGCCATCTCCTTTGCCGTCATCCAGTTTGCGCCCGGCGGTCCCGTCGAGCAGGTCATCGCCGATCTCACCGGCCAGAGCCAGGGCAGCGACCGGCTGTCCGGCGGTGGCAGCGATCTGGGCGGACAATCGCTTGGCGACGAATCCTCCGGAAAATACCGGGGTGCGCAAGGACTCGATCCGGATTTCATCAAGAAGCTGGAAAAGCAGTTCGGCTTCGACAAGCCGCCGCTCGAACGCTTCGGCCAGATGATGTGGAACTACATCCGCTTCGATTTCGGCGAAAGCTTCTTCCGCAACACCTCGGTGATCGACCTGATCCTCGACAAGATGCCGGTGTCGATTTCGCTCGGGCTTTGGATCCTGTTGTTCTCCTACGCGATCTCCATTCCGCTCGGCATCAAGAAGGCCATCTCCGACGGCTCGACCTTTGATGTCTGGACGTCCGGCATCATCATCATCGGCTATGCGGTGCCGGGCTTCCTGTTCGGTATCCTGCTGATCGTGCTGTTCGCCGGCGGTTCGTTCTTCGATTGGTTCCCGCTGCGTGGCATCGTTTCGGATAATTTCGCCCAGCTGAACTGGTGGCAGAAGATCCTCGACTACTTCTGGCACATGACCCTGCCGCTGATCACGCTTCTGATGTCTGCCTTCGCAACGACGACGCTGCTCACCAAGAATTCCTTTATCGATGAGATCAAGAAGCAATATGTCACCACGGCCCGGGCCAAGGGCCTCAACGAACGCCAGGTGCTCTACGGCCATGTCTTCCGCAACGCCATGCTGATCATCATCGCCGGCTTTCCGGCAGCCTTCATCAGCGCCTTCTTCACCGGCTCGCTTTTGACGGAATACATCTTCTCGCTCGATGGCCTCGGCCGCCTCGGTTATGACGCCGTCGTCAAGCGCGATTATCCGATCGTCTTTGCGACGCTCTACATCTTCTCGCTGATGGGCCTGCTGGTCAGCCTGCTGTCGGACCTGATCTATACCTGGGTCGATCCGCGTATCGATTTCGACCGGAGGGATGTCTGATGGCCGACATCACTGCCAACCCTTCCCTTGTCACCGGTGCTCCCGGCCGGCTGTCGCCGGTCAATCGCCGCCGCTGGGAAAATTTCCGGGCCAACCGCCGCGGCTACTGGTCTTTCTGGATATTCATGGTGCTGTTCGGCCTCAGCCTGTGCGCCGAGTTCATCGCCAACGACAAGCCGGTGCTCGCCTCCTACAAGGGCGAGATCCTGGTGCCGGTACTGGTCAATTACCCGGAGGAAAAGTTCGGCGGCTTTCTCGCTGAAACCGACTACCGCTCCGACTACATCCGCGACGAGATCAATGCCAATGGCTGGATGATCTGGCCGCCGATCCGCTATTCCTACCAAACCGCCAATTCCAACATTCCCCACTCTGCGCCAACGGCGCCCTTCTGGCTGATGGACAGGACTGAACGCTGCTCCGCCTATCCGCAAGGCGCCGATGATCCCGCCTGCACGCTGGGCAATCTCAACTGGCTCGGCACCGACGATCAGGCGCGCGACGTGACGGCAAGGATGATCTACGGATTCCGCATCTCCGTCCTTTTCGGGCTTGCCCTGACCATCGCATCCGCGGTCGTCGGCGTCACGGCCGGCGCGGTACAAGGCTATTTCGGCGGCTGGACGGATCTGCTGCTGCAGCGCTTTATCGAAATCTGGTCGTCGATGCCGGTGCTCTATATTCTGCTGATCATCGCCGCGATCCTGCCGCCGGGTTTCTTCGTGCTGCTCGGCATCATGCTTTTGTTTTCCTGGGTCGGCTTCGTCGGCATCGTGCGGGCCGAATTCCTGCGCGCCCGCAATTTTGAATATGTCCGTGCCGCCCGGGCGCTTGGCGTCAACAACCGGACGATCATGTTCCGCCATCTGCTTCCGAATGCCATGGTGGCGACGCTGACCTTCCTGCCCTTCATTCTTTCCGGCTCGATCACCACACTGACCTCGCTCGATTTCCTTGGCTTCGGCATGCCGCCCGGCTCGCCCTCGCTTGGCGAACTGATCAGCCAGGGCAAGTCAAACCTGCAGGCCCCCTGGCTCGGACTGACCGCCTTCGTCGTCATGTCGGTGATGCTGTCGCTGCTGATCTTCATCGGTGAAGCCGCCCGCGATGCCTTCGACCCAAGGAAGACCTTCCGGTGAGCGCCACGATGACAGACACTCTCCTTTCCGTGCGCAATCTCTCGGTCGCGTTTCACCAGGGCGGCAAGACCACGACGGCCGTGGACGATATCTCGTTCGATATCAAACGCGGCGAAGTGGTGGCGCTGGTCGGCGAATCCGGCTCGGGTAAATCGGTCTCGGCCAATTCGATCCTGAAGCTTCTGCCCTATCCGGCCGCCAGCCACCCCGGCGGCGAAATCCTGTTCAACGGCAAGGACCTGATGACGGCCTCGGATGCCGAGCTGCGTCAGGTGCGCGGCAACGACATCACGATGATCTTCCAGGAGCCGATGACCTCGCTCAATCCGCTGCATTCGATCGAGCGGCAGATCGCCGAAATCCTCGACCTGCACCAGGGCATCACCGGGGCTGCGGCGCGGACCCGCGTTTTGGAACTGCTCAATCAGGTCGGCATCCGCGAGCCGGAAAAGCGCCTTGCCGCCTATCCGCATGAACTGTCCGGCGGCCAGCGCCAGCGCGTCATGATCGCCATGGCGCTTGCCAACCGGCCGGAGCTTTTGATCGCCGACGAGCCGACGACCGCGCTCGACGTGACGGTGCAGGCCCAGATCCTGGCGCTGTTGAAGCAGCTCAAGGACGACCACGGCATGTCGATGCTGTTCATCACCCATGACCTCGGCATCGTCCGCAAGATCGCCGACCGGGTCTGCGTCATGACCAAGGGCAAGATCGTCGAAACCGGCCCGACGGCTAAGATTTTCGCCAACCCGCAGCATGCCTATACCCGCCACCTTCTGGCCTCCGAGCCAAAGGGCGTGCCGCCCGTTTCCGACACGTCGAAGCCGGTGGTGATGCAGGCGGAGGACATGAAGGTCTGGTTCCCGATCAAGGCCGGCTTCCTGCGCAAGGTGGTCGATCATGTGAAGGCGGTCGACGGCATCGACCTGACGCTGCGCGCCGGCCAGACGCTCGGCGTCGTCGGCGAATCCGGCTCCGGAAAGACGACGCTTGGCCTGGCACTGACGCGCCTGATTTCCTCGAAAGGCCGCATCAGCTTCATCGGCAATGAGATAGCCGGCTATTCGTTCAAGCAGATGCGCCCGTTGCGCAACCGCATGCAGATCGTCTTCCAGGATCCCTTCGGCTCGCTCAGCCCCCGAATGGCCGTCAGCGATATCGTCGCCGAGGGATTGAAGGTGCATGAGCCCGGTCTCTCCGACAAGGAGCGGGATGCCCGCGTGGCTGCGGCGCTCGAAGAAGTCGGCCTCGATGCGGCGACCCGCTGGCGTTATCCGCATGAATTCTCCGGCGGCCAGCGCCAGCGCATCGCCATTGCTCGCGCCATGGTGCTGAAACCGCAGTTCGTCATGCTCGACGAGCCGACATCGGCGCTGGATATGAGCGTGCAGGCGCAGGTGGTCGATCTCCTGCGCGATCTGCAGGCAAAGCACGCGCTCGCCTACCTCTTCATCAGCCATGACCTGAAGGTGGTGCGCGCCCTTGCCAATGACATGATCGTCATGCGGCTCGGCAGGGTCGTCGAACAGGGCCCCTCCGAACGCATCTTCACCGCGCCGCAGGAAGATTATACCAAGGCGCTGATGGCCGCCGCGTTCAACATGGAAGCGGTCGATGTGCCCGCCGTCTGCCAATAGAGTCTTTTGTCATGTCTTCAAAAAGCCCGGTTATCGTCGATCTGAAGTTCATTCCGCGTGAGGTGGAGGACGGCCTGAAGGGTGCCTTCCCCGGGCGCGAAGTACTCAATCTCGCCGACCCCGCCCACAAGGGCCGCGATCTCTCCGGTATCGATTATGCCGTCGTCTGGAAATCCGATCCGGACCTGTTTTCCCGCGCGCCGGATCTCAAGGTGGTTTTCTCCGGCGGTGCCGGGGTCGATCACGTCCTGACGCTTCCGGGCCTGCCGGATGTGCCGCTGGTCCGCTTCGTCGACCGCAGCCTGACGACGCGGATGAGCGAATGGGTTGTCATGAACTGCCTCATGCACCTGCGCCAGCACCGCGCCTACGAGGCGCGGGCCAAAGCCCATGTCTGGGAGGATCTGAGCCAGCCGGAAGCGGCCGATGTGACTGTCGGCGTCATGGGGCTCGGCATACTCGGGCAGGACGCCATCGCCAAGCTCCGCATCATGGGCTTCAAGACCATCGGCTGGTCACGCTCGAAAAAGGCGATCGATGGCGTCGAGACCTTTGACGGCGATGCGCTGGATGCATTTCTGGCCAAAACCGATTTTCTCGTCAGCCTGCTGCCGTTGACGGCAGAGACGAAAGGCATCCTGAACGCCTCGCTTTTTTCAAAGCTCAGCCGCAAGGGCCCATTTGGCGCCCCGGTCCTGATCAACGGCGGCCGTGGCGGCAGTCAGGTCGGCACCGACATCATCGCAGCCCTCAAATCGGGCGTTCTTGGCGGCGCCTCGCTGGATGTCTTCGAGCAGGAACCGTTGGACCGGGACAGCCCGTTCTGGGACATCGACAATGTCTATGTCACGCCGCACGTGGCAGCATCCTCGGACGTGAAAGCGCTGTTCGTCCATGCCGAAAAGCAGATGACGCGCTTCGAAAGCGGCCTGCCGCTGGAGCATCTGGTCGATCGCAAAGCCGGCTATTGATCAGGGTCGGCGGAAGCCGGTCGGCTGGTCATAGAGCCAGCCGATGCGCGCGATTGCGTCCTCCAGCCCCTCGAGAGCAACGTTCATCGTGTGGCCGTTGGCGTGCAGCAGCGTCCTGTCGTCTTCCATGATCGCGACATGGCCCTTCCAGAAGACAAGGTCGCCGCGGCCGAGCTCGTCGCGGCCGATTTCGATGCCGAGGCCCTTGGCTTGCATGTCGGTATCGCGTGGCGCGCTCTGGCCGACCATCATCATCGACAGCTGCACAAGGCCGGAGCAGTCGATGCCGAAACCGGAGCGGCCGCCCCAGAGATAGGGGGTTTCGAGAAACCGCCCGGCAATGGCGACATAATCGCCGGCCAGCGGCTGCCCGGCTTCAGCGCAATGGTCGGCAATCACCGCCTGCCCGCCTTCCAGGAGGAAATAGCGTGTGCCACGTGTCTCGCGCTCGTCGATGACGGCAATGCGGCTACCCATGGACAGCGCCTGCACCGTCGGAAATTTGAGGTCAGGCCCTGAATAGATGAAGGTGCGCGGTGCGGTGATGATATGGGTCAGGCTGCGGACCACCGGGGAGACCGCATAGTCCGGAACATAGCCGACATAGCCGTCGAAATCGGCCTTCACCCAGGCCCAGCCGCCATCGGTATCGAGAACGCGGACCGTTTCACCGAGCAGCAGCTCCGTATCAGTGCCGCATTCGAGTTCCGGCCTGGCCCGCATCTGCACCACGGGCACGCAGATCAGGCCCGGCGACCCGCTGACATAGCTGGGCGCCTCGACGACGCCGCGCAGGCGTTCCTCGGCAAGATCGGGACGGTAGGCATTCAGCCGGCGGTCTGGGAGATCAAGCATGGTTCCTCAGATAGACAGTTTGCGTCCCTGATCAATGATCAGATCGCCAAGTTTTTCAAGATAAAGCGCACCCTCGACCGTGCGCTTGATGATCACATTGCGTCTGTCGCGCTCATCGCGGGTCCGGGTCACCAGGCCAAGATCGCCCATCGTGTCGAGTGCGCGGGTGATGACCGGCTTGGTGACGCCCAGAACTGCGGCAAGCCCACGCACCGTATGGGGCGGCGGAACGAGGTAGATATGCAGCAGAATGGAGAGTTGCCGCAGCGTCAGGTCGCGATTGTCGATCCGCACCTGTTCAAGCGAGACGCTGTGCCAGAGGTTCAGGGCCTGCGAAGCTGATAATTCCACCGGCATCGGACACCCTCGGTTCAATCATTCCGCATCTTAGCGGCCTGACCGTTACGGAAGCGTTTCTTTTCTTGCTGGCAGCTTCTGCGCTTAAATGCGCGCCACGGCCTTCTAGAACAGGCTGCCCTGTTTCGGCGGTGCCGCCGCCGCCGGCTTTTCGGCGCGTTTCTTCGCTGGCTGTGGCGGCGGCGTAGCATTACCCTCGGTGGTCACTGCATTGATCGAGCCGTCGGCAAATTCGATGGCGACCATCTGGTTGAGAGACAAGGCCGAAGCGCCTTTCACCGGCGCTCCGGCTTCGTCGCGCACCAGCGCATAGCCGCGTTTCAAGACGTTGCGATAGGACAGGGATTGCAGGATGCGGTCATGCGCCGTCACCGTGCTGCGCCGGCGCCGCAGGTCGGCCAGAAGCGCGCTGTCGGCCCTGCCGGAAAGACCGGTCAGGCGATCCTGAGAGCGGTGAATCTGGCTCAGTAAACGGGCAGGCAGCGTCCGCAAGGCGGCATCGGCGGAGGATATCCGCGAGGCGGACCGCTGCAGCAATCGCTCGACGATGCGCTCGGCGCGGATCATCCGCTCGCCAAGCTTCTGCCGCCGTTCGTTGATCCGGTTCGAGAGAACATCGGGTCTGAGATGTGCAGCTGTGCGTTCAAAGGCCCGCCGCTTGTTGGCGGTGTTCATCTGCAAACCGCGTCCGAGCCCAGCCGAGGCCTCGTCGAAACGGCGGCGCGGCAGAGCCAGCAGCTGATCGAGGGAGGGCAGGGCGCGGGTCAGCGCCCGCACGCTCTGCCGGCGATTGTCCATCTGCCGCGTCACGGCCGATTTCAGCCGGGCGGACAGCGCCGAAACGGCAGCGTCCAGATCGGCCTTCACCGGCACCGCCATTTCCGCGGCTCCCGTCGGGGTCGGCGCCCGCTGGTCGCTGGCATAGTCGATCAAGGTCCAGTCGGTCTCGTGGCCGACGGCCGAAATCAGCGGTATCTGCGAATTGGCCGCCGCCCGCACCACGGCTTCGTCGTTGAAACTCCAGAGATCCTCCAGGCTGCCGCCGCCGCGTGCGACGATCAAAAGGTCCGGCCGGGCGATTGGACCGCCAGCGGTAAAGGCATTGAAGCCTTCGATTGCAGCGGTCACCTCATTGCCCGAACCTTCGCCCTGGACGCGCACCGGCCATACGATGACATGGACCGGGAACCGGTCCGCTATCCGGTGCAGGATATCGCGGATGACGGCGCCGGTCGGCGAGGTAATGACGCCGATGACTTTCGGCATATAGGGCAGCGGCCGCTTGCGCGACGGATCGAACAACCCTTCAGCGCCGAGCTTGCGCTTGCGCTCCTCGATCAGCGCCATCAGGGCACCGGCACCAGCCGGCTCCAGCGTTTCGATGACGATCTGGTATTTGGAAGAGCCGGGGAACGTCGTCACCTTGCCGGTGGCGATCACTTCCATACCCTCTTCGGGCCGGAACTTCAGCCGGCTCATCGTGCCCTTCCAGATGACGGCATCGATGCGCGCCTTGTCGTCCTTCAGGGCAAAATAGGCGTGACCCGAGGAATGCGGGCCGCGATAGCCGGAAATCTCGCCGCGCACCCGCACCTGGTCAAAGGCCTGCTCGACCGTGCGCTTGATGGAGCCGGACAGTTCGGAGACCGAATATTCGGCGAGATTGGAGGGCGAATCGGATTCGAAGAACGAGCTCATCCGGCTATTTTGCCGTGCCCGGCGGCGGATAGCCAGTCTTCGCTTTTGCGCTCAACAGACCTTTGCGCATTGCCGGTGTTTCTGGCGCGTAAAAGGATGTCTGCTCTGCCCAATTCATGAAAAACCGCCGTGCTGCTGCCTGGCGGGTTTTCGTTTGGCGGGAAAGAGCGGCTCAGACCGGTTCCCAGCCATCCTTCTCGCTGGCGCGGTAGATGGCGTCGATCAGTTTCTGGTTGTTGACCGAGCTTTCGAGCGTCACGACCTCTTCCTTTTCGCCCTTCGCGGCGCGGGAAAAGGCCTCGGCCTCCAGCTTGTACTGGCGCGCATCCTGAAAACGGAACAGCTGCGACTGCGAATGGTTCTGGTTGGTCAGCTCCAGCTCTTCGGCGCCATAACGGTCGGCGTTGAAGGGGGACTTGACCTCGATGAATCCCTTGTCGCCATGGAACACCATGATCTGCCGAGCGGCGAGCTGGGTGGAAATGTAGAAGCTCAGTTCGAAATCGCCGAAATCGGCCCGCACGCTCGAATACATGTCGGTACCGAATTCCGCATCGCGGTCGGTGCTGGCCTGGACGCGGAGCGGTTCCTTGCCGGTGACGAAACGGGTCGAGATGGTCGGATAGACGCCGATGTCCGGCAGCCCGCCGCCGCCGAGTTCCGGCTTGTTACGCATGTTGCCGGCATCGCGGTTGAAATAGGTAAAGGCGCCCTGCACATGCCGCAGCCTGCCGATCGCGCCTTCGGCCAGCAGCGAGCGGACCTTGCGCCAGACCGGGCTGTAGGTGACCATGTAGGCTTCGGAAACCAGAACCTTGTTGCGGTCGCGCGCCTCGATCAGCGCGTCGATTTCCGAGGCTTTCAGGGCGATCGGTTTTTCGCAGAGCACATGCTTTCCGGCATTTGCGGCCTTGATCGTCCATTCGACATGCTGCGAGGTCGGCAGCGGAATGTAGACCGCGTCGATCAGGTCGGAGGCGAGCATCTCCTCGTAGGAACCGAAGGCGTGCGGCACCGAAAAACGGTCGGCCATCGCGCGCGCTTTGGACAGGTCGCGGCTGGAAATTGCCGTCACGACGCAGTTTTCCGCGTCTTGAATGGCCGGAACAACCAGTTCGCGGCCGATCTTTGCTGTCGATAGAATACCGAAACGCAACATGGTGTGTCCTCTCCGTTTTGGCGGCACAGTAACCGCGAGGTACGTGCCTATCAAGCTTCACCCGCCGGAATAAATTGCAGCCGGGCATGTAAAAGCGCTGTACCCGGCCTATGTCCCTGGTGCAGACTTCACGCCTCCCAAGCGTTTATCCCATAACAATCTGGAGCGACCTTATGCAAAAGCGAACTCTTGGCCGCACGGGCCTGTCGATCGCGCCGCTGGTCTTCGGCGGCAATGTCTTCGGCTGGACCGCCGATGAAAAGACATCCTTCCAATTGCTCGATGCCTTTTTCGACGCGGGATTCAATGCGATCGATACCGCAGATGTCTATTCCTCCTGGGTTCCCGGCAATAGTGGTGGCGAATCCGAGACGATCATCGGCAAATGGCTGAAACAGCCGGGCCGGACCAGAGAGGAGGCCGTCATCATCACCAAGGTTGGGTCCGATTTGGGGCCGGGCAAGAAGGGCCTGTCGTCCAGGTGGATCATGCAGGCGGTCGAGGATTCCCTTCGCCGGCTACAGACCGATTATATCGATATCTATCTCTCCCACTGGCCGGATGATGAGACGCCTTATGAGGAAACGCTCGGCGCCTATGACAAGCTTCTGCAGCAGGGCAAGATCCGCCATGCCGGCGCCTCCAATCTGAACGCCGCGCAGCTGCGCGCAGCGCTTGATGTTTCCGCAAGCAAAAACCTGCCACGCTATGATGTGCTGCAGCCGGAATACAATCTCTATGACCGGTCCTCCTTCGATGGTCCGCTGCGCAACCTCTGCATCGCCGAAGATATCGGCGTCATAAGCTATTTCGGTCTGGCGCGAGGCTTCCTGTCGGGCAAGTACCGTTCACACAAGGACCTCGAAGGCTCGGCGCGCGGCAGTGGCGTCGGCAAGTATCTTGACGGGCGCGGCATGCGCATCCTCGGAGCGCTGGACGAGGTCGCGGCCGACACCGGCAATACGCAGGCGGAAATTGCTGTCGCCTGGATCATGGCGCGCAAGGGCGTGACGGCCCCGATCGCCAGCGCCACCAATCTGACGCAGCTTGAGAGCCTGGCGAAATCGGCGTCGATCACCCTTTCCGATGAAGCCTGCCAGCTGTTAAACGAGGCGAGCGAATAGACGCGACGGGAGGACGGAACATGACGGTTGAGATACGCGACGCGGGACCCGGCGACGAAGCCGATTGGCGCAGGCTCTGGGCAGGCTATGTCGCCTTCTACAGGGTGGCGGTATCCCAGGAGGTGACGGCCACGACCTGGGCCCGGATCATCGATCCGGCGACACCGCTTTTCATGCGGGTCGCCGTTCTGGATGGCCAGGTGGTCGGCTTTGCGATCTGCCTGCTGCATGAGGCAACCTGGGTCAAGGAACCGGTGTGCTATCTGGAGGATCTGTTCCTCGACGAGGTGGCGCGCGGGAAGGGCATCGGCAGGGCGCTGCTGGATGATCTCGTCGCCAAAGCCAAAGCCAATGGCTGGGCCCGCCTGTACTGGCACACTGACGAGGGCAACGAGACCGCGCGAAAACTCTATGACCGCTACACCGAGGCCGATGGCCATGTGCGTTACCGGATAAGTTTCTAGCAGAAGCGCTGCAACGCCACCCGTTCGGTCCGGATGCGCATATCCGCTACTAGATCACTTCCGGCACCTTCACCAGTTCCGGAAATCCCGCATAGGCATCGGCATGGCTGCCGGAATGGTTGGTCATGCCCTTCTTGGTCAGAAGCCCGGCCGGCGCGATATAGCTGCGGATGCGCCGGGCCGGCCGTTCATGCCACTGGATGTTGACGGCCCAGAGTTTCGGGAAGAAGCAGAGCGAGGCATAGGGCAGGTGGTCGTGGATCCACCAGGCCAGCGACTGCCAGCCGCCCACGGTTGCACGCCGGTCCCAGACCCAGGGAACGACGATGCAGGCGGTCGCGCCCATGCAGCCGTCGGCATCGCGCATGTCCCAGATATGGTCGGCGGCACTGGCCGCATTGGTCGAGCAGTTGAGCTTGTTGCGGTTGCCGAAATCGTTGACCGAGCGCGACCGGTAGCCGGAGCGGATATGCAGCCGCCCGAATGTCCGTTGCAGCGGCTCGAGCAATTCCTCGCAGAGCCTGGTGCCGGCGGCGATCGCCAGCTCCGGATCGTCGGGAATGTTCGGCATGCCGTAGAAATCGGCGATCTCCGAATGCAGGAAGTCGCGCAAAAAGAAATTCTCCGACAGCCGCGCCCGGCCCATATCCTCCAGCGCTTTCATCGATCCCGGCTTTTTCATCTGACGCTCCTCGGCTTTTGAGCAAGACTATGCCGGAGACAGACGGCGGACCACCCGTTTTGCGAGCGGCTGGAGTGGGGCTCCGGTTCTAGCTGTCGCTTCGCCTTCATTCGACCGCGCCGTCATGATAGGATCGGCCGGTCAGCAAGGGAGAAAAGCATGTCCGACGAGCAGGCAATTGGTACGGTCGTTCACCTCTATGTCGATGGCATGGCGTTTTGTAACGAGGCGGCGCTGCGCAAGGCCTTCCATCCAGATGCCAAGATCATCGGCAATTACGAGGGCGCCGTCGAGTGGATGTCCCGCGACGATTTCATCGCCGCCATTCTAGCCGAACCGCCGGCCGCTCCCGGAACCCAGCCCCTGATGGATATCGAGATCACCGACATCGAGGGTGATGCCGCTTTCGTCAAGGTCACCGACGAATTCGCCGGGATGCGTTTCTCCGATTATCTGTCGCTGCTGAAGATCGGCGGGCATTGGGTGATCGTCAACAAGCTGTATCATCTGCACCGGTAGGGGGGCGGTGTCGTATGTGTACGAGATTGGGGGAGCGCTACGCTCTCCCCCGTCATCCCGGACGTGTTCCGGGATCCTGCGCGCCGCGTCTGCGGCACGAGAGACTTTTCCGCTGGGTTGTGTTCATTCTCTCACCGCGCAGACGCGCGCTGACTGGATCCCCGCCACAAGGGCGGGGAGGACGGAGAGTGGGGGGGAGGCTCCGTGTCAAACAATAGCCCTACAGCCCCCGGAAGACTTGGCAGGGCGTGCCTGCAGTCTATTTCCAGCGAACGACGGCCGGCGCAGGCAGACAAAAAGGGGCGAAAAATCCGCCCCCCTCGAAATCGACGTCCTTAAGCCCGCAGAACCCCGCCGGTGTTCTTCGCCACGTTGGCGATGATCTTGCCGGTGAGGGCCTCAAAGTCCTCGTCGGTCAGCGTGCGCTCGGCCGGCTGAATGACGACTTCGATGGCGACCGACTTCTTGCTCTCGCCGACCGATGCGCCCTCGAAAATGTCGAAGACGTTGACGCCGGTGACCAGCTTGCGGTCGGCGCTCGATGCGGCCTTCAGGATCGCACCGGCTTCGACTGTTTTGTCGACCACGAAGGCGAAGTCGCGCTTGACGGCCTGGAAGGGCGAAAGCTCCAGCGCCGGCTTGGTGCGGGTGGCCTTCTTCTTCGGCTCGGGCATGGCATCGACATAAACTTCGAAGCCTGAAAGGGCTCCGGAAACGTCGAGCGCTTCCAGCACCTTCGGATGAAACTCACCGAAGTAACCAAGAATGATCTTTGGGCCGAGCTTGATCGTGCCGGAACGGCCGGGATGATACCAGGACGGGCCGCCGGCTTCGAACTGGACATTGCCCATCGGCACGCCGCAGGCTTCGAGAACGGCAATGGCGTCGGCCTTGGCATCGAACACATCGACCGGCTTGCCGCCGCCCTTTGTGGCATTCGACCAGGAGCGGCCGGCACCGGCAAGCGATGCCGTGCCACGGCGAATGCCGCCGGCAACACGGCGCTGGCCGGATGGCGTGTCGTTCTCATAGGTGCCGGAGACCTCGAAGATCGCCACGTCGCCAAAGCCCTTGTCGGCATTGCGCTGGGCGGCGGTCAAAAGACCGGGCAGCAGCGATGGCCGCATGTCGGACATGTCGGCAGCGATCGGGTTTGCCAGCGACAGGGCTGCCGCGCCGCCACCGAAAAGCTCGGCCTGCGCCTTCGAGACGAACGACCAGGTGACGGCTTCGAGCATGCCGCGCGAAGCGAGCGCCCGCTTGGCAAGCCGGGTGCGGATCTGCAGGGTCGTCAGGATCTTGCTGTTGACGGAACCAAGGCTTTCGATCGGTTCAGGCTTGATATTGTCGACACCGTGGATGCGCATGACCTCTTCGACGAGATCCGCCTTGCCATCGACATCCGGCCGCCAGGAGGGGACGGAAACCGAGACTTGGTTGCCGGAGCCTTCAACGCCAAAGCCAAGGCCCTTCAGGATCGAAATGGCTTCTTCGGAGCCGACATCGAGACCCGTGAGGCGCTTGACCTCCGAAACGGGGAAATCGACGATCTTGGCCGTATAGCCGTGGTAGCCGACAATATCGGTCCCTGCCGCCGTACCGCCGCAAATATCGACGATCAACTGTGTGGCGCGTTCGATGCCCGGGATCATGTATTCCGGATCGGCGCCGCGCTCGAAGCGGTAGCGGGCATCGGTGATGATCCCCAGCGCCCGGCCGCTCTTGGCGATGTTCATCGGGTCCCAGAGTGCGGACTCGATCAGCACGTCCACGGTGTTTTCGTCGCAGCCGGAATGTTCGCCGCCCATGATGCCGCCGATCGACTCGATGCCGTCCTCGTCGGCGATGACGACGTTAGCCGGCGAAAGAGTGTATTCGCGCGTATCGAGCGCCAGAACCCTTTCGCCTTGCGCAGCGCGGCGGACGGTAAGGTTCCCCGTGACCTTGGCGGCGTCGAAGACGTGCAGCGGGCGGCCCTGGTCGAAGGTCATGTAGTTGGTGACATCGACCAGCGCATTGATCGGGCGAAGGCCGATGGCGAGCAGGCGCTGCTGCATCCATTTCGGGCTCGGACCATTTTTGACGCCGCGCACCAGGCGCAGCGCAAAGCCGGGGCACAGGTGTGTGTCCTCGCCGAGGTCGAGCTTGACCTTGGTCGTCGTCTCGCCTTCAACCTTGAAGGACGGCGCCGCCGGAGCCTTCAGCGTACCAAGGCCGGATGCGGCGAGATCGCGGGCAATACCGTGGATCGAGGTGCAGTCCGGACGATTCGGCGTCAGGTTGATCTCGATCATCGGATCGTCGAGCCCGGCATAGGCAGCAAAGCTGGTGCCGACGGGCGCATCGTCCGGTAGATCGATGATGCCGTCATGGCTGTCCGACATCTGCAGTTCTTTTTCCGAGCACATCATGCCGCGGCTTTCGACGCCGCGGATGGTGCCGATCGCCAGCGTCACGTCGATGCCGGGCACATAGGCGCCGGGGGCGGCAAACGCGCCGACGAGGCCGGCGCGCGCATTCGGCGCGCCGCAGACGACCTGAACGGGCGCACCCGTGCCGGTATCGACCATCAGCACCTTCAGCTTGTCGGCCTGCGGATGTTTTTCGGCCGAGACGACCTTGGCAATGACGAACGGTTTGAACGCGGCCTTGTCGTCGACATCCTCAACTTCGAGCCCGATCGCCGTCAGGCGCTCGCAGATCTGTTCGAGGGTCGCATCCGTTTCCAGATGGTCTTTCAGCCAGGAGAGTGTGAATTTCATGATTTTCGCTCTTTGAATAGGAGGCTTGTAGCCAGCAGACGACGATCGACCTTGTTGAGGCGATCCAACTCTCCGACAACGAACTTTGCCTGGCGGATGAGTTCTTCAACTTCGGAAAGTGCAAACATGTCCTTGTCCGGCGGTGAATAATCCGCCCGATGTCGTTCCGTTTGCAGCAAAACGACAATCGGCCCGAACACCTTTATGACAGGATGGTCCTTCAAAGGTGACTGGAGGAACGTGTTCTTTAAAGGCCCATGGTCGAGGGCCCTATAGATTCGCGAGTATGTGTCATCGTCGCGCTTTGCATCAGGCAATAAAGCTTCTGCGCATAGCTTAGCAAGCGCATGGAAAACAGCGTAGTAAGCGGTGCTAACCGCGCGCCGCCGATAGGCAGCGCTTCTACCCTTCAATTCCAGAAGATCGTCGGCCGAAGAAAGCAAGCGCGCGACCAATGATGGAGGTGCCATAATTAATCCGCGTCCTCTTCGTCGACACCGCCCACAACCGGGGCTTCCGGCCCCGGTGCACTCAGAAAGACGAAACGCTCGTCGTTTTCGGAACGTAGTGCATCGTGAATACGGCTAAGGGTCGCGATCATCTCGTCGGCCGGAACTGCCTTCTCGACATTTGCCCGAACTCTTATGATCGGTTCGCCGTCGAATGTCTCATCCTCTTTGATCGACTTGTCTTTGTATCCATATGCTTCGAAGTCCTTAGTCAAAAGAGGGGAGACGATCTTGTCAATTTCCTCTGGAGACAGATAAGTGGCGCGCAGGTTAACCATCATGTTCACCGTAATTTCGATCGATCGTTTCGAATGATAGCCGATAACCCTACGCGCTCAAACCGCCAAACAAGGTCGGCATGTCGAGCGGGCGGAAACCGTAGTGGCTCATCCAGCGCACGTCGGCGTCGAAGAAGTTTCTGAGGTCCGGCATGCCGTATTTCAGCATGGCGATGCGATCCAGCCCCATGCCCCAGGCAAAGCCCTGGTAGACATCGGGATCGAGGCCACCGGCGCGCAGCACGTTCGGATGAACCATGCCGCAGCCGAGGATTTCCATCCAGTCGGTGCCTTCGCCGAACTTGACGATCGGCCCGGAGGAGCGGTCGCACTGGATATCGACCTCGAAGGACGGCTCGGTGAACGGGAAAAAGGACGGGCGAAACCGCATCGTCACATCGTCGACCTCGAAGAAGGTCTTGCAGAATTCTTCGAGAATCCAGCGCATGTTGGCGACGTTCGACTTGGTATCGACGACGAGGCCTTCGACCTGATGGAACATCGGCGAATGGGTGGCGTCCGAATCCTGACGGTAGGTCTTGCCCGGGATGATGATGCGGATCGGCGGCTTCTGGGCCTCCATCGTGCGCACCTGCACCGGCGAGGTATGGGTGCGCAGAACCTTGCGCTCGCCGTTTTCGTCCGGATTGAAGAAGAACGTGTCGTGCATTTCGCGGGCCGGGTGACCTTCGGGGAAGTTCAGCGCGGTGAAATTGTAATAGTCGGTCTCGATATCCGGGCCTTCGGCGATCGAGAAACCCATATCGGCGAAGATCGCGGTGATCTCGTCGATGATCTGGCTGATCGGATGGATGCGGCCGCGTTCAGCCGGGGAAGACCGCACCGGCAGCGAGATATCGACGGTCTCGCGGGCAAGCCGCTCGGCAATTGCCGCGTCCTTCAGCGCCGACTTGCGGGCCGTGATGGCTTCGAAGACATCGGTCTTCAGTGCGTTGATCGCGGCACCGCGCGTCTGGCGCTCTTCCGGCGTCATGGTGCCGAGCGTCTTCAGGAGCTCGGAGATCGAACCCTTCTTGCCGAGCGCGTTGACACGCACGGCTTCGATCGCGGCCTCGTCACCGGCGCCGGTAACCTCGGCCAGCAAGTTGTCTTTCAGTGCTTCCAGATCGGACATCGTAAATTTCCCGGTTCATTGCCGTGATCGGTCAAAGAAAAACCCGCGCCAGCCGTGCCAGCGCGGGTTTCCCAATTCATATTCCAAAAGGCTTGGGAAGCGCTGGTCTTAACGAACCGCGCTTTCAAACTCGTTGGTGGTGCCTGCGTCCTTGAGGTATTCAAGCGCCTTCTTGGCAGCAGCGACGAGTGCGCCGAATGCTTCCGTCTCATGGATAGCCATGTCGGAGAGAACCTTGCGGTCGACTTCGATGCCAGCCTTCGACAGACCGTCGATGAAACGGCCGTAGGTCAGGCCATGTTCGCGAACGGCAGCGTTGATGCGCTGGATCCAGAGAGCGCGGAAGTTGCGCTTGTTGACCTTGCGGTCGCGATAGGCAAAAGCCTTCGAGCGATCCACGGCAGCCTTGGCTGCGCGGATGGTGTTCTTGCGGCGGCCGTAGAAGCCCTTGGCTGCCTTGAGTGTCTTCTTGTGCTTGGCGTGGGAAGTTACGCCGCGTTTTACACGTGCCATGTCATGATCTCCTTAAAAAATCCAAAAGTGCCAGACGTCTTAGAGACCGTTGGGCAGGTAGTTCTTGATGACCTTCTTGCCATCAGGCTCTGCAAGCACCATGGTGCCACGTGCATCGCGAATGAACTTGTTGGACCGCTTGATCATGCCATGGCGCTTGCCGGCGGCAGCTGCCATCACCTTGCCGGTCGCGGTGATCTTGAACCGCTTCTTGGCCGAGGATTTCGTCTTCATCTTGGGCATTTTGCTACTCCATTTTTCTTGATTTCGAGATCGACTGACGAGGTCGTCTCCAGCGTAAAGAACGGCCACGGCATGCCCTGCCGGACCGTTCGGACGGGGGCTTGTAACCGAAGCATCCCGAAAGTGCAATGGGATTCGGGAACATGGCCCGATATTTCCGATTGGACGGTCATTCCGTCACCCGGCCGTGAAAATGAAAAAGCCGCCAATCCGGCGGCTTCATCCTATGCGATCCTGAAAACAGGCGCTTACTACAAGGGTTTACCTGGGTGCCAGCACCATCATCATCTGGCGGCCTTCCAGCTTCGGCTCGGCTTCGACCTTGGCGATTGCCGTGGTGTCTTCCTTCACCTGGAGGAGCAGTTTCATGCCCAGTTCCTGGTGGGCCATTTCGCGGCCGCGGAATTTCAGCGTTACCTTGACCTTGTCGCCTTCTTCGAAGAAGCGGTTCATCGCACGCATCTTGACGTCGTAGTCGTGCGTATCGATGTTCGGACGCATCTTGATCTCCTTGATCTCGATGATCTTCTGCTTCTTGCGCGCTTCGGCGGCTTTCTTCTGCGTGGCGTATTTCAGTTTGCCCAGATCAAGGATCTTGCACACCGGCGGTTCCGCGTTCGGCGAGATCTCGACGAGGTCGAGGCCCAATTCTTCCGCCATGCGGAGCGCCTGATCGGTGGGAACGTTGCCGTGGTTAACACCTTCGGCGTCGATGAGCTGAACCCGGAGGGACCGGATTTCCTTGTTAGAGCGGGGCCCGTCTTTGACAGGGGCGTCCGTTTTGAACGGTCTGCGAATGGTCGTACTCTCCTCGAGCTGTTACGAATGCAATGTCGGATGATAGCGCGAATATCCCGGCAAAAACGCCGTTCAACTGCCGCTTGGTCTTCATGTGGAAATTGCTGCGGAAAAGTCAATAACACAGCTGTTTGCGAAAATCACCACCTGTCAGGCATTCGAAGAATCTGTTTTAGAAAGAAAATCGTCGGGAAGCGCTCAAAATAAGGAAAATCGCATGTCATTGCCAGTGTCGAACGCCGATCCCGACTACCTCGAAGTCGGCAGCGGCAGCGAATCGCGCCGTATCGCCATGCGCATCCTGCCGGCAGGAAGCGGCAATGCCCTGCCGGCGCTGGTCTGGCTGGGCGGCTACCGCTCGGACATGACGGGCACCAAGGCCGTCGAGCTGGAGCGGCATGCCGCCGCCGCTGGTTCCGCCTGCATCCGGTTCGATTATTCCGGCCATGGCGCCTCGGGCGGCGCCTTTGCCGACGGCACGATTTCCAGATGGCTGGAGGAAAGCCTCGCGGTTATCGATCATGTTGGCCTTAAGCGCATGGTGCTGGTCGGCTCGTCGATGGGCTGCTGGGTGGCGCTCCGGCTGATCGCCAAGCTGCGCGCCCGTGGCGAGGGCGCAAAGATTGCCGGTCTCGTGCTGATTGCGCCGGCCCCGGATTTTACCAGCGATCTGATCGAGCCGAACCTGACGGATGCCGAACGGACCTCGCTGGCCGAGCGCGGTTATTTCGAGGAGCCGACGCCCTATGGTCCGGATCCGAACATCTACACTGCAGGGCTGATCGAGGACGGCAGGCGGAACCGGGTACTGACCGGTATCATCGAGACCGGCTGCCCCGTGCACATCCTGCAAGGCATGCAGGATCCCGACGTTCCCTATGGCCATGCCCTGAAACTGATGGAGCACCTGCCATCGGACGATGTGGTGATGACGCTCATCCGCGACGGCGATCATCGCCTGTCACGGCCGGAGGATATCGAGCGGATTCTGACCGCCGTGGACGCCATGCTGGCCGGCTGAAGGCCGCGAAACCCCGCCACAAAGGATTTGCCGCGCATCTTAACCATATCCGGCGATCCCGGATTCTGCAGATTGACTTCGTTTCGCCCGCACTGTTAACTCTTTGTTAACGATTAGAGCGGCGCGCGGCGGGGTTTGACCGCGAAGCTGACGTCAGGTTTCAGATTTTTCGCGGGGCTTCTTCATCCGTTGGTTCAGAAGAAAACCGCGCCACAGGGGATATGCATGGCGCAGGTGATGGGTATCAGGAAAGTGGTCGTGGCAATCGCGGCTGTTTTCGTATCGGCAGGTGCTGCAATCCCGGCACCCTCGGCAACCGCACTTTCGATGCAGACCGGCGCCATCACGTCGCAGCCGATCGGCCATTACGAATTCTGCCAGACCCACCGCCTAGAATGCGAGATCAAGACCAAATCGGCGATCGCGCCGCGCGTCACCGATTTCGGCTGGTCGGTCATCCGGCAGGTCAATCTGGCCGTGAACGGCGAAATCACCCCGATGACCGACATGGACCTGTTCAGCAAGGACGAGGTCTGGGCCTATCCGGACGGCGCCGGCGACTGCGAGGATTTCGTTCTCCTGAAGCGCAAGCGCCTGATGGAGAAAGGTTTCTCTGCCGCTGACCTTCTGATCACCGTCGTGCGCAAGCCGGATGGCGAAGGCCATGCTGTTCTGACCGTGCGCACCGCACAGGGCGATTTCATCCTCGACAATCTCGAAAACGAAATAAAGCTCTGGACCAAGACACCCTACCGCTTTTTGAAGCGTCAGGCCTCGGTCAACACCGGCCGCTGGGTGACGATCGAGAACGGCGCGGAAGTGCTGGTTGGTTCGGTCGGGAACTGAGTCCGCGGACTGTCATTTTCCATTATTGGCAGTTCGGTGGGAAAGAGGCGAAAGCCGAAATCCCCCGTCAGTCCCGTCCTCGGGCTTGACCCGAGGGATGTGGGAACCCAGCCACGCGAAGTCTTTCGCGTGAGACGAGTCTTCCGCACCGCAGGCGCGGTGCGGCTGGATCCCCGCCACAAGTCCTCGAGTTAAACTCGAGGAGAGGAAGACGGAGAATGGGATACCGCTTCGTCAAACAACCGTCTCACGGTTTCCCGGCAGTCGCTTGCAGTCAACGCTGCCGCTTACGCATTCCCGATCAAAACACCCGCCGCCAGAACCAGACTTCCGCCAAGCACCACCTGGAAGGCGGCGCGTAAAAACGGCGTTTCCATGTATTTGTTCTGGATGAAGGCGATGGCCCAGAGTTCGAAGAACACGATGATGCCGGCGGTGATCGTAGCCGTCCAGAAATGCGGGATGAGATAGGGCAGGGCGTGGCCAAGCCCGCCCAGCGTCGTCATGATGCCGCAGGCAAGGCCGCGCTTGACCGGTGAGCCACGGCCAGAGAGCTTGCCGTCGTCGTGGGCCGCCTCGGTGAAGCCCATCGATATGCCGGCGCCAACCGATGCGGACAGGCCCACAAGGAAGGTCTGCCAGGTGTCCTGGGTAGCAAAGGCGGCGGCGAAGATCGGCGCCAGTGTCGAGACCGAGCCGTCCATCAACCCGGCGAGACCCGGCTGCACATAGGTGAGCAGGAACTGGCGGTGGGCCTTCTCGTCTTCCTTTTTGCGTGCGCCTTCGGGAACATGCTTTTCCGTCAGCATGCGCGCGATATCCTCGTGGCCCTGTTCGGCCAGCGCCAGATCGCCCAAGAGTTGCCGGGTTGCGGCATCGGAGGTGTTCTTCGCGGCCTCGACATAGAAGTTGTAAGCCTGGGTTTCCATGGCCTCCGCCTCGCGCCGCAAGACGTCGAGCGACTGGTTGTGGCGCAGCCAGTCCGGCTTGCGGGTCAGGAAGCCGTTGACATGTTCGCGCCGGATCAAGGGAATGCGCTCGCCGAAACGGCGGCGATGCATGTCGATCAGCATGTTCTTGTGCGTGTTTTCCACCTCGGCCATGTCTTCGAAGACCCGGGCTGAGTCCGGATAGGTGTTTTTCAAGGCATTGGCATAGGCGAGGTAGATGCGCCCGTCATCCTCTTCCGAGGAAATGGCAAGGGCTAGAACCTCCTGTTCGGAGAGAGAGGACAGCGAACGTTTGAAGCGCGAAAACAGGCGGGAGAACATGATATGAATAACCTAGTTTAGAATAATTCTAAATCTAAGTCGCCGTCGCGTGAAGGTCAACCCCAAGCGAAGCCTCATGACTCGACAGGCGGCAGGATAAATTCCTACATAAACAGCACGATGAACGCCCGGATGAAGGCTGCTCTCGCATGAACCCGCTTCTGACCAGCAAGGACACACTTCTTGACCGCATCGGCATGGCGCTGGCCGGAAAGCTGACGGCAAAGACGTCGGGCTATGAGCCCTATACGCCGTCCGATCCAGAGACGCTCGCCCGCACACTCCGGCCCGGCGACATTCTTCTGATCGAGGGCAATCAGAAAGTGTCGGCGGCGATCAAATATCTGACCCAATCGACCTGGTCGCATGCCGCCTTCTTCGCCGGCGACGAAATCCCGCTGACACTCGATGAGGCGACGCTTCCGATCATTGATCGTCCACAACTGATCGAGGTGAACCTCGGCAAGGGCTGTGTCGCGGTGCCGCTGCGCAAATATTCCACCTACAACACCCGTATCTGCCGGCCGATCGGGCTGACGCCGGAAGATCGGAATTCGGTCGTGTCTTTCATGATCTCGCGGCTGGGCCTCAAGTATGACATGAAGAACATTCTCGACATGTTGCGTTTCTTGCTGCCGGCACCGCCGGTGCCGGTGCGCTTTCGCCGCCGCATGCTGGCCTTCGGGTCTGGCGATCCGACGCGCGCCATCTGCTCGACGCTGATCGCGCAAGCCTTCGAGCAGATCCGCTATCCGATCCTGCCGGAGATCACGCGCGCGCCCGGCCGGGCTTCAGCGACCTCTCACTATTCCCGCGCCGAAATCCTTCACATCCGCCATCATTCGCTCTACACGCCGCGCGATTTCGACCTTTCGCCCTATTTCGCGATCGTCAAGCCGACGCTCGAATATGGCTTCGATTACAAGCGCCTGCAGTGGGAAGCCAGCGACGGCGCGCCCCTCATAGAGTGATGTTCAGCGTCTGCTCGCGCACGATATAGGCCTTCTGCCGGTCGGTGATATAGTCGCGCACGATCGGTGCTGCATCGCGCGAGCGCGACAACTGCATGTGAAACACCAGCTGGCTGCCGGTGCGGAACATCATCTCGCAGCTGACCAGGTAGAACTCCCACATGCGGGCGAAGCGCTCGTCATACATTTCGACGACCTTGGCCCGGTTCTTCTCGAAGCGCTCGACCCAATGCTTGAGCGTCGTTGCGTAGTGAACGCGCAGGAACTCGAGATCGCTTACCCACAGGCTGTTGCGCTCGACCACCTCGAAAACCTCCGACAGGGCGGGGGAATAGGCGCCCGGAAATATATATTTGCGCAGCCAGGCGCTGGCCATGCCGGGCGGGCTCATATGGCCGATCGAATGCAGCACGGCGATGCCGTCGTCTGGCATCAACGTGTTCAGCTTCTTGAAGAATTCATCGTAGTGGCTGACGCCGACATGTTCGAACATGCCGACCGAGACGATGCGATCGAAGCTCTCGTTGACCTCGCGGTAGTCGCGCAGCTCGAAGCGGACGCGGCCTTCAAGCCCGGCATCCCTGGCGCGTTGCGTCGCCAGCGCCTGTTGTTCCTTGGATAGCGTGACGCCCAGGACCTCGACATCTTCGAGCTGGGCGAGATAAAGCGCCAGATCCCCCCAGCCGCAGCCGACATCGAGCACTTTCATGCCGGGCCTGAGGCATAGCTTGGAGGCAAGCAGCCTCAGCTTGTTGCGCTGTGCCTGCTCCAGCGTCTCGTCGGGTTCGCGGAAATAGGCGCAGGAATAGAGCATGTGCTCGTCGAGGAAGAGTTTGTAGAATTCGTTGCCGAGGTCGTAGTGATGGGCAACGTTGCGCTGCGCCTCACCCTTGACGTTGGACTGCTGGCGCTTGCGGAAGCGCATCTTGATGGCGCGGAGCGCCTTCTGGATGGGGTAGGAGCCGAGCGACAGCCGGTTGATCGAAAACAGCGTCAGGAAGTCGCGCAGCGTCGAGCCGTCCTCGAAGCGCAGCGTGCCGTCCATATAGGCTTCGCCGGCGGCCAGTTCGGAATTGAAGACGAGGGTGCGGTAGAGCTTGCGATCGGTCAGCCGCATCGTCACTTCAGGACCAGGTTCGCCCTTGAAAACATGCGGTTTGTCATCCGCGTCGATGACTGTCAGCTGGCCCTTGCGAATGAAGGCTTTCATCATATGCGATAGTGGAAACATGCACACCTCGATGGAAAAAGCGACGCTTGCGAAGCAGCACTCTATCACCGGGTTTGCAAAAAGCGCGGCAATAATTCTTCGGCGTTCAACGGCCGGTGGCGGTGGCTCCGGCGCTCGCCGCGACGACGAGAACGGTCCCCGTAATCTGCAGCGCCGTCATCGGCTGGCTCAGCACCAGAAAGCCCGCAATGGCGCCGAGCGCCGGTTCAAGGCTCATCAGAATGCCGAAGGAAGACGTGCTCATCCGGCGCAGCGCGATCATTTCCAGCGCATAGGGGATCAGCGGCACGAGCAGTGCGAGCCCCGCGATCGTCACGGCACCCTCGAGCGTCAGGCGTGGCGCATCGACAAGCCCGAACGGCGTGGCGACGACCGCCGCGACGATCAGCGACATGGAAAGGCCCTGCAGGCCCTCGAAGGCGCTTCCTGCCTTCTTCATCAGGATAATGTAAAGTCCCCAGCCGGTGGCGGCACCGAAGGCGAAGAGAATGCCGGTGGAATCGCCGATCCAGCCATTGCCGTCATGGGCCAGCAACAGCACGCCAGCGCCGGCAACAAGCGGCCAGACCAGCCGCCAGCCGAGGCCGAAGGCAAAGGTCGCAACGGCCAGCGGACCGAGGAAATCGATGGCAACGGCGAGCCCGAGCGGAATCCGTTCGATGGCCGCAAAGAAACACAGCGTCATGCCCGCCATGCACGCGCCCAGCAGCCCGGCCATCCGCCACTGCGCCCGCGAATAGCGAAGGACGGGCGGGCGCACGACGATGGCAAGCAGAACGGCAGCCCAGGCCAACCGCAGCCACGTGGTGCCGAACGGACCAAAGGCCGCAATCGCCGGTGCTGACAGTGCCGAACCGAACTGCACGCTCGACATCGACAGGAGGCACATCAGCCCGCCGGTCAGCGCGGCTGCGGTGCCGGTATTCGGCAGCGCCGGTGCGGGCGGAATGAGGCCTTCGTTGCCACAGGTTGCTGTCTGCTGGTCCAAGACGTTCTCCTCCAACGGGCCGGGCCGTTCACGCCCAGACCGGCTCTAGCGAATGCGGACACGTCCGGCAAATTCATAATTGTGGGGGTTAACATAAGGGCATTTGATAATGCTCACCGAGCCGGTTGGAACATATTGCCCGCTGGTCCGTTATGGGTTGCAGCAAGAGTTGTGTTTTCAAGCGAGGGCAAAAACATGGACGTCAACGGCGTAGGCTGGATCGCGGCGATCATCATCGGCGGCTTTGCCGGTTGGCTGGCCGAACAGTTCATGAAATCCGAGATGGGCGTGTTCATGAACATCATTCTCGGCATTGTCGGGGCCATCGTCCTCAATGCCATCCTTGCCTTTGCCGGCATGGGTTTTGCCGGTTGGCTCGCCTATCTGATCATCGGCTTTATCGGCGCCTGCATCCTGATTGCCGTCGGCCGCGCCGCCCGCCTCTAAACTTCCAAAGGAGAAGATCATGTTGACGTTCGCAGCAGAGGGCAGTGGCCAGGGCAAGCTGGAAATCAACGGCAATTCGCAGCCGGTTTCCTATGAGCTTGTGGAAGCATGCGAGGAAGACGATAGCCGCCAGATCCGTATCCGCCTGAATGCGCCGCGTGACTGGCTGCTGAAACAGGGCTTCAACGGTGAAGCGGTTCTCATTCGCCACAATGGCTCCCGCATCGCGGTGCGCCGCGAAGGTGGCCTGGATGTGCATGCCAGCGTTTGCGTGACGCTTGAAGGCTATGAC
Source organism: Pararhizobium sp. YC-54 (assembly GCF_025847205.1). GTDB lineage: Bacteria > Pseudomonadota > Alphaproteobacteria > Rhizobiales > Rhizobiaceae > Pararhizobium. The sequence goes on from NZ_JAOYTH010000015.1 coordinate 118,951, forward strand.
GATACAATGAGCAATGCTGATGAAATGTCCGAAGCCTATCCGGAATTGAAGCATTAGCTTCCGGTTGTTCGATCAAACGAAAACGGGCGCGGTCTGAAGCCGCGCCCGTTTTTCATTCCGATAATAAAGATCAGTCCTTGGCGCGTTCGACGTAGGACGCGTCTTCCGTCAGGATGACGACGCGGGTGCCGACGCCGATATGCGGCGGAACCATGGTGCGCACGCCGTTCGACAGGATCGCCGGCTTGTAGGACGAAGAAGCCGTCTGGCCCTTGACGACCGGCTCGGTCTCGACGATTTCAAGCGTCATGCGGGTCGGAAGCTCCATCGCAAGTGCGACGCCTTCGAACATCTTCAGCTGAACGAGCATGCCTTCCTGCAGGTAAGCTTTGTCGTCGCCGATGACATCCGGCGAAACGGCAACCTGGTCGTAGCTTTCCGGGTTCATGAAGTGGAAGCCTTCGCCGTCTTCATAGAGGAAGGTGTGTTCGCGATCCTCGACGAAGGCGCGCTCGACCTGTTCGGTGGTGCGCCAGCGCTCGGAAACCTTCACGCCGTCGGAAATGCGGCGCATGTCCACCTGGGTGACGGGCGTGCCCTTGCCGGGGTGAAAGTTCTGGGCGGTGAGAACGGCGTAAAGCTTGCCGTCCACTTCGAGAACGTTGCCCTTGCGAACTGAAGAGGCGATTACCTTGACCATAAGTCTTCCTTGTAACTGAGCTTGATGCGTCGTAGAGGAGCGCACGAAATATGCGCGTCAAAGACGCCAGAATGCGTTTTCGGGCCGCACCTATCCTATATTTGGGCAAATTGCCAGTGTGACAGCGGTTCCGGCTCGAAGAAACGCGAATTTGCGCGAAGCGTTGAATTGCCTTGAGAACCGGACATAGGACGAAGATGCCTCAAGCCTCCCCCTGGTGGACCCCCGATGTCCATGCCGACCGCCGTGGTTTCCTGATTAGCCGCAACCGGATTCAGGCGGCGTTGCGCGGTTTCTTCGTCACGCGCGATTTTGTCGAGGTCGATACCGCGACGCTGCAGGTGTCGCCGGGCAACGAGGCGCATCTGCATGCTTTTGCAACGCAGGCAGTCCATCATGACGGCAGCACGGCGCCGCTCTATCTCCATACCTCGCCGGAATTTGCCTGCAAGAAACTGCTTTCGGCCGGCGAACAGCGCATCGCCTGCTTCGCCCATGTTTATCGCAACCGTGAGCGCGGGCCGTTGCACCATCCGGAATTCACCATGCTGGAATGGTACCGGGCCGGTGAGACCTATGAGACGCTGATGCGCGATTGCGCGGAGATGTTAGGGCTGGCGGCCGAAACGGTAGGGGCAAAACAGCTGGCCTATCGCGGGGCGCAGGCCGATCCGTTTGTGGAGCCGCAGCGCATCACCGTTGCTGAAGCCTTTGAGCGGTTTGCGGGTGTCGATCTTCTCTCCTCCATCGAGCCGAATGGCGAAACGGACCGGGAAAAGCTGGCCGGGGCGTTGCGCACCGCCGGGCTGCGGGTCGCGGACGATGATACATGGGCTGATATGTTCAGCCGGGTGATCGTCGAGAAGATCGAGCCAAATCTCGGCTTCGGCCGGGCGGCGATCCTTTATGAGTATCCCGTTGCCGAAGCTGCCCTTGCGCGGCCGGCGCCGCATGATGCCCGCGTGGCGGAACGGTTCGAGCTTTATGCCTGCGGCGTCGAGCTGGCCAATGCCTTTGGCGAACTGACGGATGCGAGCGAACAGCGCCGCCGCTTCGGCATGGAGATGGCGGAGAAGAGCCGCGTCTATGGCGAGACCTATCCGCTGGACGAGGACTTTCTCAGAGCGCTCGAAATCATGCCGCAGGCCAGCGGCAGCGCGCTCGGGTTCGACCGGCTGGTGATGCTGGCAACCGGCGCATCGCGGATCGATCAGGTGATCTGGGCACCGGTGGCCGAAACCGAGCCAATGAGCGAGGGCCACCGGTGACCGCACTTGGTTCCTTAAAGACGATTGATGATCTGGAAGAGGCGGGCTTGGTTTCCGCCGGCCGGCGGGCCGGACTGGATGAGGTTGCCGCCCGTTATGCGGTGGCCGTTACGCCGGCGATAGCAGCCCTGATCGACCCGAACGACCGCAACGATCCGATAGCGCGCCAGTTCATCCCGGATGCGGCAGAGCTCTCGCGTTTGCCGGAAGAACGCGAGGATCCGATCGGCGACGGCGCACACAGTCCTGTCGAGGGCATCGTCCATCGTTATCCCGATCGCGTACTGTTGAAGGCCGTGCATGTCTGCCCGGTCTATTGCCGGTTCTGTTTCCGCCGTGAAATGGTCGGGCCGCAGGGGCTCGGCACGCTTGCAGCGCAGGCGATGGACAATGCCTTTGCCTATATCGCGGATCACACGGAGATATGGGAGGTCATCCTCACCGGCGGCGATCCGCTGGTGCTGTCGCCGCGCAGGCTCGCGTCGATCATGGAACGGCTGGCAGCGATCGAGCATGTAAAGATCGTCCGCTTCCATACCCGTGTGCCCGTGGTCGAGCCCGAGCGGGTGGATAGCGCCCTGATCGCGGCGCTCAAGGCCAGCGGCAAAACCACCTATCTGGCGCTGCACGCCAACCATCCGCGCGAACTGACGGCCGATGCCCGCGCCGCCTGTGCCCGGCTGGTCGATAGCGGTATCGTCATGGTCAGCCAATCTGTGCTCTTGAAGGGCGTCAACGACGATCCGGAGACGCTGGCCAGCCTGATGCGCGCCTTCGTCGAAAACCGGATCAAGCCCTATTACCTGCACCATCCCGATTTGGCACCCGGAACCAGCCATTTCCGCCTCACGATCGAGGAGGGGCAGGCGCTGGTGGCGTCCCTGCGCGGCCGCGTCTCAGGCCTTTGCCAGCCGGCCTATATCCTCGATATCCCCGGCGGCCACGGCAAGACGGTGATCAGTACCACGACGATCGCGGACAATGGCGGCGGCTGCTACACGGTTTTGGATTTCAACGGCGGGGAGCATACGTATCCGCCCATATCCGCAAAGAGCCAGCCTGCCTAAAGACGGATTTTGCCGAACAGGGCGCTGAGTTCGGATTGCCGGCCGGTGCCGGTTTTCTGGAATATCGAGCGGATATGGCTTCTGACCGTTTCGTAGCCGATGCCGTGCTGTCTGGCGATGTCAACGGCGCTCATGCCGCTGGCGACGTTAAGCGATATTCGCGTTTCCGCCGGGGTCAGGTCGAACAGCGCCATCAGTGTTTCCGGTTTTAGCCGCATTTCGTCGTCCGGATCCTCGATCAGGGCCATGGCGCAGGAATGCGAAAATACGTCGGCGAGCTGCGTGCCAAACCGTTCAAACCGGACGATGAGCGGCCGCCTGCCGGTGCGCGACAGGCGAACCGCAGACAATGTCTCGGCCGTCGCGCCCGGTGCCTGCAGCGCGATTTTGAGCTCGCGGTGGAAGCGCGCGGTCTCATGCGCTAAGCCGGCGCGCACTTCGCCTCGCAAAATGCGCAAATCATCCGAAAACAGCGCATCGGCCTTCGGGTTCGTCAAGGTGACGAGGCCTTTCCGGTTGAAGAAGATGCAGCCGATGTTCGAGGTTTGGAAGGCGGCTGCCATGCCGGCGACCTTGCTTTCGTCAATATGCTGGGCGAGTTGTAAGGCCGTCAGCAGCCGTGTCCGGATGGCATGGAAGTGCGGCATGTCCCTCGTCTGCGGGGAAACATCCGCCAGCCTGTTCTGGAGGACGAAATACAGCGTGTCCTTGCCTGAAGAGATATCCATCAGGACGCAATCACCAACGCCGTATTTTCTCATGAACCGATAGTATTCGTGGTGGTTGAATTGCTCCTTCGAGATGAAGTCGGCTTCAAGCACCACGCCGGCGCGCTGGAGCGGCTGCAGAAGGTGCGCGCGAAAATCCCGCGATCCCCAGTCGTCGCGCACATAGCCTTCGAGAAGACCTTCGAGGTTTTCCGTGGTGAGCGCTGCGCCGAATCTGCCGCGGCCGGTCGGCTCCATGATGTTGACACCCAAGGCACCGCTCGCCCTGCCGATGGCTTCGATTGTCGGCAGCCATAGCGAGGGTTCAAAAATTGCAGCCTGGACCTGATCCAGGGCTTGAGAGAGGAGTCCGGCGTTGACGCGCATTCGAATCTGCTCACATTCGAAATGGACGACTTTAAGTTTGCAGGGCTCCTCGCGTCAATGGTGCGGGGTGGGCATGGGCGCATGATCGGGGCCCATTTTTGGTTCTATGCCGTTCGCATGGGAAATCGCACACAAAAAAACCGGTCACTTCACGCGAAGTGACCCGCTTTTTAAACCCATACGCTGGATCAGCTCTCCTTGATCGGTGCGATCGAGATTTCGACGCGGCGGTTCTGCGCGCGTCCTGCCGGGCTGGCATTCGAGGCGATCGGCCGGTCGGGGCCGTAGCCGACGGCCGACATGCGGCGCTGGTCGACACCGCGCGATCCGAGATAGTTGGCAACCGATATGGCACGCCGTTCCGAAAGATCCTGGTTGTGGCTGGCGCTGCCGGTCGAATCCGTATGGCCGTCAACATCGATCAACGTCTTGTTGAACTTGCGCAGCACGGTTGCGACTGAGTCCAGCGTCGGATAGGCGCTGGGGTTCATCTGGTCCTGGTCGGTGCCGAACGTAATGTTTTCCGGCATGTTGAGAACGATGCGGTCGCCGACGCGGGTCACCGAAACGCCGGTGTTCTGCAGCTGCGCGCGCAGTTCGGATTCCTGGCTATCCATGTAGTTGCCGATCAGGCCACCACCCAGCGCACCGATGCCGGCGCCGACCAGAGCCGCATCGCGGCGTCCGGCAGCACTGCCGCCGACCAGAAGGCCGGTCGCGGCACCAAGGCCCGCGCCGATCAGCGCACCGCCGGCTGTGTTCGACATCTTCTGTTCGCCCGTATACGGGTCGGTCGTGGTGCAGCCTGAAAGATAGACTGCGGCGATGGCCAATACGGCGAATTTCTTGATCATGGAATCAAAGGTCCTCAATGGTGCTCACTGTGCTTCATACTACCGATTGCGGCAGGAAGATGAAGAGGACAGGCCCATTATAACGGTCAAATAGCGTCGAGACCTCTTACAACAGACGCGGGAACGCATGTAAAACACGGCTCCCGCGCCCCTGTCTGCTATTCGGTCAGGTCGATCTCTTCGGTGTTGCCGCCGGTGCAGGTGTAGCAGCAATCCGTGCAGGTTTCGGCATTGTCCGGACCGGTTCCCCAATAGGTGCTCTTGTCGCCGGAAATCCAGGCGCCGTAGCAGATTTTCTCGCCTTCATCGCAGGAAAGCGGGATCTGCTTGGTTTCGCCATCGTCCAGCAGATAGACTTGGTTATTGCCCGGCCAGACATGGTCGCGGTCCTGGCTGTAAAGCTCGACTTCGACGGCATTCGGATGGCTGTTTTTCATCTGGAAGGTCACGTCGGCGGCCGCAGCAGCAGAAACGCTGCCAAGTGCCAGAAGGACGGACAGCGCGGTCAGGCCCGCGCGTTGACGAATAGTTTTCATGGGTTCCCCTTAAGAATATCAGCCTTACGGCCGAATATCAGCTAACACGAAGGTTAAGGGCGCGGAATGGCTCTCCCAAGCGAAATTCGCTGTTTTTTCCGCGTGATATGGCCATTTTTGGTGACGTTTTTTGGCAACAAGGATAGGTGGAATCCTATGCGTGCCGCACGTCAACCGGTGGTCAGAGACTTGTAGAAAAACGTCGATCCGCAATAGCTGCCGTCCGGCATCAGCGCATATTGCGGAATGACGCCGACGCGCTGCCAGCCGAACTTTTCGTAAATGCTTTCAGCTGGGCTTCCAGTTGCCGTGTCAAGCACGAGGATGTGCCGACCATGCTTGGCGGCTTCGGCTTCCGCGGCATCCATCAGCAGCCGCGAAAGCCCGAGGCCACGGGCCTTGCGGTGAACGAGCAGTTTCTTCAGGTCGGCGCGATGGGGTTGGTTGGGCATCGTGCCGATGCCCAGTTGCACGGTACCGAGTATCTCGCCGTCTTTCTCGGCGACGATCAGCACCGTGCTGCCCTCGGCGACGGCGTGGGCAACGCCCTGCCAATACGGCATCGCATCCTGCAGCGTGTAGGGCGACATGAAGCCGACGGATGCGCCGCCCTCGACGCAATCGGACAGGACCTCTGCGAGCGCGGGTAAGGCGTGGGTGGTTTCGGAAGGGGCGAGCGTGCGGATGGTGACTTGGGACATCGGGGTCAGACTTTGCTGCGGTTGAGAATGATGGCGTAGCGCGCAGGCACGCCATGCGGATTGTGAAAGATGTGGGCTTCGGCAAGCCGCATGAACAGGCAGTCGCCGGCCTCCAGCACATGGGTTTCCTCGCCGGCCGTCATGGTCAGCTTGCCTTCGAAAAGCCAGAGATGTTGCGTCAGCCCGGCATCGAATTGCTGCTGTTCGAACACGACGCGCGCACCCGGCGGAAACTCAACTTCGACGATATCGACGGGCGATCCCGTTCCATCCGGTGAGACGGAACGGCGCAGATAGCCGGTTTCCGGATCGCGCCAGATGCGCTGCTCGTCCCGGCGCAGAAGAGGATCTCCGGCGGTTTCGCCATCGGCGAAAAACCGCGACAAGGTCGTGCCCAATGCGCTGCACAGCCGGGCGAGAAGCTGGGCGGTGGGGCTTGCTTCGCCGCGCTCGATGCGTGAAATCATCGCCCGGCTGACACCGGCGCGGGTAGCGAGCTCGTCCAGCGTCATCGTCTGCGCCAGCCGCAGGGACTTCATCCGTTCGGCGATATTGGTTTCGAATCCATTTTCCATTATAGGAGAATTATACGTCCATATAATGGAGTCAACGCAAATTCGGCCATCGTTGAAAAAAATCCGTTGCGTGCCGCTGCGGCGACAGTCGAAGACGGCATTTGGGGATATGGTGCGATTCACGGCTGGCGTCGTACAAAACAGCCATGTGATCAATATGTTAGAGTATACTTGCGCAAGCGCACCCGGTGGCAGCTTGCTGGATCTTTAGGGGCGCCGATGGCAGCGGTAGAAGAAATCCGGTTCGGACAGCCGCGGGCATCCGTGCTGTCGATCGCCAGCATCGTACTGTCGATGGCCTGCGTCGGCATCGGTAACGGCATGATGTTCGCCTATGTGCCGTTCCTGCTGGCCCGCGGCGACAGCCCGCCCTGGATTGCCGGTGCTGCGGTGACGGCTCTTGCGTTCGGCGGTCTTGCCGGCTGCGTCGTTGCCGGGCCGATGATCCGAAGGGTCGGCCATGCGCGGGCGTTTTCCTGCTCCATGGCGCTGGTGCTGCTGTCGGCCTTCCTGATCGCTCTCGGATTTCACCCGCTGCTCTGGGTTTTCGCGCGCGGTGTCTATGGTGCGGCCGGCAATATCAACTTCATCATCTCGCTGAGCTGGCTCAACCATGCCAGCGCCAACAGCTGGCGCGGCAAGGCGATGTCGGTGTTCTATATGGTCTATGTCATCGCCATCGGGCTCGGCGCCTGGCTGTTCGGCCAGATCCCGGCCGACGGAAATCTGGCGCCGCTGCTGACCATCTTCTTCACCACCATGGCGATCTTGCCGATCGGCCTGACACGTCTGCCCAACCCGCCGCCGCCGGCAAAAGTCAGTGTCGATGTGCCGATGGTCTGGCGCAATTCCCCGGTCGCCTTTGTCGGCGTTCTCGCCGCCGGCGGGCTTTCCATGGCCGTGCAGGGGTTTACGCCGATCTATGCCGCGGCCAATTCGGTCAGTCAGGGCGATGTGGCGCTGTTGATGCTGGTCATGCAGTTCGGTCTGATCTTCATCCAGTATCCGATGGGCGTGCTGTCGGACAGGATTGACCGGCGTATCGTGCTGATCCTCGTCTGCCTGCTGATTTCGGCCGCTGCCGTCGTGGCGCTCTCCGTCTCGTTTGCCAACCTGATCCTGTTGATGCTGGTCTTCGCTGTTTTCGCCGGTGCCGTCGAAACCGTCTATTCGATCGCCAATGCCCATGCCAACGACCGCACCGCACCCGCCGATTTCGTGCCGCTCGCCTCGACGCTTCTGATGTGCTGGTCGATTGCCGCTACGATCATTCCCTTGTCGATCACGCTTTTGACGCCGGTGTTCGGCCCGAAGACCTTCATCTATGCCGCGATGGGAACGGCGCTCGCCTATGCAGCGTTCGTCGCCGTGCGTCTGAAATTCCGCGAAACGGTGCCGCCGCACCTGCGGGAAAGTTTCGAGATGAAGAGCGCGCAGATGCCGAATGCCGGCGCGATGGTCGAGGGCGGGAAGACCGGTAGCGGCAGTTCCTGAGGCCGGCGCCCCCAGTCACCTTGCGGCAAAAGGCGGCGTTGATTGCAATTCGTCGGCCGCGATCGGTAAAATTCTTTGCAGTTTCCAAGGTTCCATTGTATGCGGGCGCATGAGCACAACACCTTCAAAGACGCCCCTGTCGCACATCCGCAATTTTTCGATCGTCGCCCATATCGACCATGGCAAGTCGACGCTGGCTGACCGGCTGATCCAGTCGACGGGCGGCCTTGCCGCGCGCGAGATGTCGGAGCAGGTTCTCGATAACATGGATATCGAGAAGGAGCGCGGCATCACCATCAAGGCGCAGACGGTGCGTCTGCATTATGTCGCCAACAATGGCGAGACCTATGTCCTCAACCTGATCGACACGCCCGGCCATGTCGACTTCGCCTATGAAGTCTCGCGCTCGCTGTCGGCCTGCGAAGGCTCGCTTCTGGTGGTGGATGCATCCCAGGGCGTCGAAGCCCAGACGCTCGCCAACGTCTATCAGGCGATCGACAACAACCACGAGATCGTCACGGTTCTCAACAAGATCGACCTGCCGGCCGCCGAGCCTGATCGTATCCGCGAGCAGATCGAGGAAGTCATCGGCATCGATGCATCGCAGGCGGTGCTGATCTCGGCCAAGACCGGGCTTGGCATTCCCGACGTGCTGGAAGCGATCGTGCATCAGCTGCCCGCGCCGAAGAGCGAGGGCGGCGAGACTGCGCCGCTGAAGGCGCTGCTAGTCGATAGCTGGTACGACACCTATCTCGGCGTCATCGTTCTCGTGCGTATTCTCGACGGCGTCCTGAAGAAGGGCCAGACCGTGCGGATGATGGGCACGGACGCCAAGTATCAGGTGGAGCGTGTCGGCGTCATCACGCCGAAGATGGTCACCGTCGATGCGCTCGGCCCGGGCGAGATCGGCTTCATCACGGCGTCGATCAAGGAAGTCGCCGATACCCGCGTCGGCGATACCATCACCGAGGACAAGCGGCCGACCGCCAACATGCTGCCGGGCTTCAAGCCGGCCCAGCCGGTGGTGTTCTGCGGCCTGTTCCCGGTCGATGCCGCCGATTTCGAGGACCTGCGCGCCGCCATGGGCAAGCTGCGCCTCAACGACGCGTCCTTCTCCTTCGAAATGGAATCGTCCGCCGCTCTCGGCTTTGGTTTCCGTTGCGGGTTCCTGGGCCTGCTGCATCTCGAAATCGTTCAGGAACGCCTTGAGCGCGAGTTCGACCTCGACCTGATCGCGACCGCCCCGTCCGTCGTCTACAAGCTGTTCATGACCGACGGCACCGAACGTGAGCTGCACAATCCGGCCGATATGCCCGATGTCGTCAAGATCGCCGAAATCCACGAGCCGTGGATCCGCGCCACCATCCTGACGCCGGACGACTATCTCGGCGGCATCCTCAAGCTCTGCCAGGACCGGCGCGGCATCCAGGTGGAGCTGACCTATGTCGGCACCCGCGCGATGCTCACCTATGACCTGCCGCTCAACGAAGTCGTGTTCGATTTCTACGACCGGCTGAAGTCGATTTCCAAGGGCTATGCGTCTTTCGATTACGCGATCACCCAGCATCAGGAAGGCCATCTGGTCAAGATGTCGATCCTCGTCAATGGCGAGCCGGTCGATGCGCTGTCGATGATGGTTCACCGCATGGCAGCCGAAAAGCGCGGCCGCGACATGTGCGAGAAGCTCAAGGAGCTGATCCCGAAGCACATGTTCAAGATCCCGATCCAGGCCGCCATCGGCGGCAACGTGATCGCCCGCGAAACCATCTCGGCCCTCCGCAAGGACGTCACCGCCAAGTGCTACGGCGGCGATGCCTCGCGCAAACGCAAGCTGCTCGACAAGCAGAAGGCCGGCAAGAAGCGCATGCGCCAGTTCGGCAAGGTGGAAATCCCCCAGGAAGCGTTCATCGCGGCGCTCAAGATGGGCGACGAGTAAGGTCTTTTCTTCCATCGGCGTGCGCATATTATAGGCGCATAGCCGATGGAGAAGATCATGCCTCAGCCCGCTCGCAAATCTGCCAATCTGTCTCTCGATAGCGACCTCGTCTCGCAGGCGCGCGATCTCAAGATCAATCTTTCGCGTGCCGCCGAAGATGGCATTGAGCGTGCCGTCAAGGCCGAGCAGGAACGCCTTTGGCGGCTGGAGAATGCCGAGGCGATCCGGCAGGAAAATGAATATGTCGAGAAGCATGGCTTGCTATTGGCGAAGTATCGCCAATTCTGATGGCTAGATTCTACGCCTACGGCTGAAGTCAGAACCAATCCTGGCGATTGATCTTCAAACAAACATATTGAGCGACCTGCCATCAAGAGTAATGGTGCCCCTCTATCGGGTGGGAGACATGTCCTGGTCGATTTCCCGACTCAATCCTCGGTTCCGGATCAACGGGGAGTTTTACATCATGGCGACGCAACGTATTGCGGCGCTTCCTGTTTCTGAAATCGGAGAGACCGTGACCGATCTCTCCGGTCATGCGGATGCCATTACCGCAGCAACGGACTTTCTGTTCCAGGGATTTTAGGCGGACGCCGTCTGCCCGGCAAATTCCCGAACCAGCCCCTCATAGGCCTCCATCGGCGGAAATGTCTCGTAGGAGTGCACGGCCGCCGTTGTGGCCCACGGCAACTTCTCGCTGGTGAATGTCTCGATAAAGGGGGAAAAGCCGCTTGTGTCGTCCAGCATGGTCGGGCGCAGGTTGACGAACCAGTCCATGCCTTCGGGGCGGGTGAACATCCAGGTCATGCAGTGCGGGCAGAAATAATGGCGCGAGGCGCCGTGCAAGCCGCCGATCACCGGTTCGCCGGCGATGACTTCAAAGCCGTCTGCCGGGATGGCGGCGCTCAGCGAATAGGCGCTGGAGGACATTTTCTGGCAGCCGGTGCAGTGGCAGGCCATGGTCAGGATCGGCGGAGCGCTGATCCTCAGCCGCACCTGACCGCAACGGCAGCCGCCTTCCTGGGGGACATTCAGCTTGCTCATGATTCACTCCTCCGATTCTGCCGTTGAACCTAGCGGAGAAGCCCCTGATGTCCAGTGCTGCCGAGGATTGAAGCGAGGCCAAATACCGAACGAAAGGGGCAGTTCGTTAGCCGGCTCAGTCTGAGGGGCAGGGCCAGCCTGTGGGCGTGGTCAGTCCTTCCGGCAGCTTCGTCTCCTTGTCGCCGCAGGCAAGTTCGATCTGGGCCTGTTCAAGACCCTTGGCTGCGGAAAGGTCCAGCCCTTCGATACGAGTGAGGAACATGAAGGCCCGATCGAAGTCCAGCGGGCCTTCGAAGGTCGCGCCGCTGAGATTGGCACGGGACAGATTGGCCAGCGAAAAACGCGTGCCGGTCAAAACGGCACCCTTGAACATGGCGCGGCCGGCCTCCGCCTTTTCGAAATTGGCTCCGGTTAGATCCGCGCCGCTGAAATCGGCGCGTTGCAGTTCGGCGCCGGCAAACGAAGCGCCGTTGGCGGCAATATTGGCAAAGCTCGACCGATAGGCCTCGACGCGGGCGAAATTGGCCTTTTCAGCCTTTGCACCCGCAAGCCATGCACGGACCAGATTGGCCTTTTCCAGGTTGGCCGATGCCAGGTTCGAGCCGCTGAGGTCGGTCAGCGAAAAGTCGGTACCGAACAGGTTGGCGCCTTGGAGGTCGCTGGAGGGCAACATCAGGTTCTTCTTGGTGCATTCGCTCCAGTCGAGCCCCGGCTCCGGCGTGCCGCTGCAATAGGCGGCGCTTGCCGGTGAAGAGGTGGCAAGGAGTGTTGCCAGCGCGACGGCGGCAAGCAGTGCGGCGGCGGGCGCCGGGATTTGTCCGGTATTGCCCGTTGCCGGGGCAGTCCGGCGCCCGTGCCTGATGGAAAATATCGTCATGCGCTTCTCCGCTCCTCCGTCTGCCCCAGTCAGGCAAACTTCTTGCGCTTATAACAGTGTGTCCCGTTGTAATAGATAGGAACCGCACGCCTTTGCGGCAAATGGCTAAAACACATTTATGTGTCAGACGCTCACGCCCGCCATTTCCCGGACACCGTTGTCGACGATCCTTGCGGTCCGGATTGTTGCCACCCAGGCGCGGGCCAGCGCCAATCCGGCTGCATCCGCGTGTTGCGCATGCCGGGCGGCATGTTCCGGATAGTACTGCAGCCAGTCCGGATCGAGGCGGTTGATGTGTTTTTCGAAGGTCCGGTTCCAGCCCTCGACAACGCGCGTTCCCGCTTCGAAATGAAACTGCATGCCATAGGCGGCGCGGCCGATGCGAAAGGCCTGGTTGGCGACGGCCGGGTTTGTGGCCAGGTGAACTGCGCCGGATGGAATCGTGAAACTGTCGGAATGCCATTCGAAGCTTTTGAAGGAAGAGCCCGCGGCGCTCAGCACCGGGTCGCGCTTGCCTTCATCCGTCAACTCGATGCCGTGCCAGCCGAATTCCAGAGTCTTGCCGAGCAGATTGTCGCCGCCATGGGCGCGGGCCAGGAGTTGGCTGCCGAGGCAGATGCCGAGCACCGACTTGCCGGCATCGGTAAAGGCGCGCATCAGGCGGGCAAGTTCCGGCAGGTAGGGGTGAATGTGATCGTCGATGGCGCTTTGCTCTCCGCCGAGCACCACAAGGGCATCATGCCCGTGAATGTCGCCCGGCAGCGCCTGGCCGGTGAAGGGCTGGTGCAGGTCGATCCCGGCGCCTGCTTCCTCAAGCGCCACACCCACCTGCCCAAGGTCGGAATGCGCCATGTTTTCAACTACCAGAACCCGCATCCTGTCTCCGCCTGCTCGCCGTTGCAATCAGGTTGACCACGCCGCGGGCCTGCTTTCAAGAGGGTTGCAGGCCGATTTCGGCGCCGGCGCGGCCGGCCGGATCATCGGAAAGCCTTGACCTTTTGGCCTGAAAGTAGCATTGGACCGCCTTGGTCGCGTTCCTTGAAACGCCAGACATCGGAAAAACCATGAGTAAAGTGACATCCTCTGCCCCCTCGCAGCGCATGCTGAGGGTCGGCGAACAGGTTCGTGCAGGCCTGACACAGGTGCTGCAGCGCGGCGAAGTGCGCGATCCGTTGCTCGAGACGACGGTCATCTCGATTTCCGAAGTCCGCATGTCGACAGACCTGCGCGTCGCCACGGCCTTCGTGACGCCGCTCGGCGTTGCCGATCATGCCAACGTTATCGAAGCGCTGAACCGCCACGCCAAATATATCCGCGGCCGCCTGACGCCGCATATCCGGCAGTTGAAATACATGCCGGAAGTCCGCTTCAAGGACGATACCAGCTTCGACAACTACAAGAAGATCGATGAGCTTCTCCGGTCTCCGGAAGTCGTGCGCGACCTGAAGGATGAAGACGGCCTGAAAGATGAAAAAGGGGAGTGATGGCAAAGCATATCACTCTGGACGAACTCAACGGCTGGACGTTCGAGCAGCGCCAGACATTCTATCGCAGCGGCCTTGCCCGCTTCGACAATGCCGAAGCCGTCAGGCTGGTCGAAATGATGGTCGCTTCCGGCCTGCCGTTTCGCCGTGGCAAGGAAATCGCCCATGGCGACCGCGAGATGAAGGCGCTCGAAGCCATCGTCTATTCGCCCTATAATGAAAAGCTGCTGCTTGAAGCCGCCGCATCCGGCAAGCCGCCGCTTGGCGCCATCGAGCCCTTGATGATCGAAGGCCTCGGCGAGGATTATCGCGCCGATAATGGTGCCACCATCGCTGCCGGATACCTGATCGCGCGCCGCCTCTATGCCCTCGGTTTCGAAAAGGGCAACAGCCAGAAAATGCCGGATGGCAGCGTTGCCAAGACTGCAGCGACGTTTCGCAAAAAAAGAGCCTGAACCATGTCAAAACCCCGCAAGCCCAAGGGCCGCCCGATTTCCGGCTGGCTGATCCTCGACAAGCCGCTGGATTTCGGCTCGACCGAGGCCGTGTCGAAGATCAAGTGGCTGTTCAAGGCGCAGAAGGCCGGACATGCCGGCACGCTCGACCCTTTGGCATCGGGCATGCTGCCGATCGCGCTTGGTGATGCGACGAAGACGGTTCCCTATGTCATGGACGGCCGCAAGATCTACGAATTCGCCGTCGCCTGGGGCGAGGAACGCTCGACCGACGATTTGGAAGGCGAGGTGACGCAGTCGTCCAGCGCCCGTCCGTCCGAGGAGGATATTCGCGCGCTGCTGCCGAAATACACTGGCGTGATCAGCCAGGTGCCGCCGCAGTTTTCGGCGATCAAGATCGACGGCAATCGCGCCTACGATCTGGCCCGCGAAGGTGAAACCGTCGATATTCCGGCCCGCGAAGTGGAAGTGTTCCGCCTGTCGCTGCTCGGCTGCACGCCAAACCTCGCGCACTTCGAGATCGAATGCGGCAAGGGCACCTATGTGCGCTCGCTCGCACGCGACTTTGGCCGCGATCTCGGCTGTTTCGGCCATATCGCTTCGCTGCGCCGCAGCTTCGTGGCTCCTTTTGCGGAAGAAACCATGGTGCCACTGGCTGAACTCGTGGCGCTGGAGAAGATCGAGAGCGACGACGAACGGCTGGAAGCGCTCGATGCGTTCCTGATCGATACCGGCGAAGCGCTGTCGAACCTGCCGCACATCGCCATCACCGAAGACCAGGCGCACCGCCTGAAAATGGGCAATCCAATCATCCTGCGCGGCCGTGATGCGCCGATGGCGGAACCGGAAGCCTATGCGACCTCGCGTGGCAAGCTCGTCGCGATCGGCGAGATCGGCGAAGGCGAATTCCGCCCGAAGCGCGTCTTCGTCACCGCTTGAAACCCGGATAGTCCCTCTTAAATTTCGCCGCACGGCATCGGTTGCCTTCCTGGGATCGCTGGCGCATGTTCCGGTCTGTGTTTAGGATTCGTGGACATCCCGGGTGACCCGCATGTGACATGAATCGAAATCGGCGCATTGCCGATCATCGGGTATGGGGCTTTGGGTGATGGACGATTGAGCGACGGACTGGATAGAAAGGGTGCGCCGCGTGATCCTTGGAGGACGCTTCTGCGTTCCCGATTGAGACGCCCCCTGTCATTTTATCTGACCGTGCTGCTGCTCGTTGCAATCGTTCCGTCCTTCGTGTTTTCGATGATCATCCTGAAGCGCAGCACCGATGAGCAGGAGCGTGTTGTGACCGCGCTGCTCAAGGCATCGACCGGCTCGGTCACGCGCCTGGTCGAGCGCGAGATCGACGGTATGCTGACCATGCTCAAGGTACTGTCTGCTGCCGGCGCGAATGACGGCAACAAACTCGATCAATTTTATGAACGCGCGCGCTCATCGCTTGCCGATACGGACTCAAACCTGCTGGTGATCGACCGAGGATATAACCAGCTTTTCAACACCCGCGTCCCGTTTGGCAGCCCGCTGGGCAAGGCATCCGATCCAACCTCTGTCGATCGGGCATTTAGAAGCGGCGGGCCATATATTTCAGATGTTTTCTTCGGAAAGACCGCGCAGAAATGGGTCTTCAACGTCTATTTGCCCATCACCACTCCCCTCGGCAATAATGACTATCTTTTGACCCTCACGCGCAATGCCGAAAGCATGTCGAAGGCGGTCAACCGCGATGTGCTGTCGCCCGGCTGGAATGCGGCGCTGCTGGATAGCGCCGGCAACGTAATCGCCTCTTCCGATCCGGCGCTTTCGGTCGGCAAGCCGTTTTTCATGGAGATTGTGCCGGCCTTGCGTGTCGGTGTCGGCGAGGCGGTCCACGATGGAATAGAATATCGCACGGTCACCGAATTTTCGGTGCTGACCGGCTGGAAGACCGTTGCATGGGCGAAGAACGCTGATGTCGATGCTCCTGCGCTCTGGTCCTATCTCTGGTTGTCGTTGGGCGGGCTTCTCTTTGCCGGCATAGCCATAGCCGGATCCGCCACCATCGCGCGGCTTCTGACGCAGGGTGTCAAAATGCTGGCCCATGATGCCCATCTGTTGGGGGTGGGCCGGCCGATTGCGCCGCGCAAGCACATGATCGCCGAGATCGAGACCGTGTCCTCGGCTCTCGCGGAAGCCGCGCAGGCGCGCAGAAAGGCCGAAAACGAAATCCGCTTCCTGATGCGCGAGGTGGCGCACCGCTCGAAGAACCAGCTGACCGTTATCCAGTCGATGCTCAACCAGTCGCTCAACGCGGCCGAAAGCCGCGTGGATTTCGCCGAAGCCTTCCGCAAGCGCATCGCCGGCCTTGCCCGCTCGACCGATCTGATGATCGCCAATGCCGCACTGGGCGTGGATTTTCGCGAGCTGGCGCAGAACCAGCTGCAGCCGTTCACGCCCGACGATCCGGAGAGGGTTCATCTGTCGGGACCGCCGGTGCGGCTGGATGCGCAGGTGTCGCAGACGCTCGGCATGGCCCTGCACGAACTTGCCACCAATGCGACGAAGTATGGGGCGCTTGCCAACAGTGGCGGCATGATCGACCTCAAATGGTCCGTCTCCGATGGTACGTTTGTGTTCGTCTGGAGAGAAAAGGGCGCCGACATTGCTGCGGCCGAAAGCGACAGCCAGCGCAAGGGTTTCGGCACAATGGTGCTGGAGCGCATGCTCGGCATGGCGCTGGATGCCAAGCTGGAGCGGATCATGCACGACGACGGGATCGAATGGCGCGTCAAGATCCCGGATGGAAAGCTGAGCGCCGATCTCTCGGTTCAACCGTAGACGCGCTTTCCGCGCCGTCACGAGTTGCCTTATTTGACAGGTTACTTTGGCTGAAAGGAATGTCGATGCCGCGAAAACGCACCGGGATGGCCGCCCTTGCCGTTGCAGCCGTTCTCACCGGTACCGCAGGCGCAGCCTTTGGCGCGGATTGCGTCGTCGCCGATCCGACGGGAACGCCGCTGAATGTGCGATCCGGGCCTCAAGGCCGCGTCCTGTCCGTCCTCGATAACGGCATGACCGTCGAGATCCTCGACGAGCGCGCGCTTGGCGGCAAGCGATGGGCAAAGGTCGCCGCTGATGGCGAGGTGCTCGGCTGGGTTTTCGCAGCCTATCTCGATTGCACGATGGCCGATGACAACACAAAATCTGCCCCGATGCGCCCGCGCACCCCGCCGCAATGACGGCGTGTTGAGCCAATCCGGCGCCTTTATCCGCCCTCTTTCTTTTTAATGCCGGATGGTTTATAGGCAGCGCCAGCATCAGACCCCGCTCTTCGCGGACTTTTGCCTTCATGGCCGCAGCTAGACGACATCCCGGCTGCTGGCGACCCGAAATCCTAAACATTGAAAGGATGACACGATGTCGATCACTGCAGAGCGCAAGGCTGCGCTTATCAAGGAATACGCAATCGTCGAAGGCGACACCGGTTCTCCGGAAGTCCAGGTTGCGATCCTCACCGAGCGGATCAACAATCTGACCGAACACTTCAAGGGTCACAAGAAGGACAACCACTCGCGTCGTGGCCTTCTGGCAATGGTTTCCACCCGCCGTTCGCTTCTTGACTATGTCAAGGGCAAGGAAGAGGCACGGTACACCAAGCTGATTACTGCTCTCGGCATTCGCCGCTAAGCCTTACACCGGCGGGACCCTTCAACCAGGGGCCCGCCGGTTTGTTTTTTTGCGGGGTAGATCCCGCGTTTGCGTCTCCAGCCAAGCCGAAACGGCGCCGTTGGAGCGGACACCCAGCAGACCGGATGGGCCGGCTCTGCGGAACCAACCGATGACCTGTCATGGGGCAGGATTGCAGGATGCTTCGGCGCTTGCGCGTTTTCCACGCACCCGGAGCTTCAGGCTTGCAGGGAGCGGAAATGAGCGCCGGCCATTTTGGAAGCCTCCCGCTGTCTTGCCCGTGATGTGTCATATCAGCGGAAACACTGCCGCCCGCGCCACACTGGCTGCGGCGCGGCATTGCCGCACACGAAGGACAAAACATGTTCGATACCCACACAGTCGAAATTGAATGGGCAGGCCGCCCGCTCAAGCTCGAAACCGGCAAGATCGCCCGTCAGGCTGACGGCGCCGTTCTCGCCACTTATGGCGAAACCGTCGTTCTGGCCACCGTCGTTTCGGCCAAGGCGCCGAAGCCTGGCCAGGATTTCTTCCCGCTGACCGTCAACTACCAGGAAAAGACCTATGCTGCCGGTAAGATCCCGGGCGGCTATTTCAAGCGCGAAGGCCGTCCGTCGGAAAAGGAAACGCTGGTTTCCCGCCTGATCGACCGTCCGATCCGCCCGCTGTTCCCGGAAGGCTACAAGAACGACACGCAGGTCGTCGTCACCGTCGTCCAGCACGACCTGGAAAACGATCCGGACGTCCTGTCGATGGTTGCTGCTTCGGCTGCCCTGACGATCTCCGGCGTTCCCTTCATGGGCCCGGTCGGCGGCGCACGCGTCGGCTACATCAACGGTGAATATGTTCTGAACCCGCATCTCGACGAGATGGACGAATCGATCCTCGACCTCGTCGTCGCCGGCACCCACGACGCCGTCCTGATGGTTGAATCGGAAGCCAAGGAACTGAACGAAGACGTCATGCTCGGCGCCGTCATGTTCGGTCACAAGGGTTTCCAGCCGGTCATCGACGCGATCATCAAGCTCGCTGAAGTGGCTGCCAAGGAACCGCGCGACTTTACCCCGGAAGATCATTCCGAGCTCGAAGCCGAAATGCTCGGTATCGCCGAAACCGAACTGCGCGCCGCCTACAAGATCACCCAGAAGGCTGATCGCTACGCTGCCGTCGACGCCGTCAAGGCGAAGGTCAAGGCCCACTTCTTCCCCGAAGGCGTTGAGCCGAAGTACACCGCCGAAGTCATCGGCGCGGTCTTCAAGCACCTGCAGGCCAAGATCGTTCGCTGGAACATCCTCGACACCAAGAGCCGCATCGACGGCCGCGATCTCGAGACCGTTCGCGCCATCGTTTCCGAAGTCGGCATCCTGCCGCGTACCCACGGTTCGGCGCTGTTCACCCGCGGCGAAACGCAGGCGATCGTCGTTGCCACGCTCGGCACCGGCGAAGACGAACAGTACGTCGACAGCCTGACCGGCATGTACAAGGAAAAGTTCCTGCTGCACTACAACTTCCCGCCCTATTCGGTCGGTGAAACCGGTCGCATGGGCTCCCCGGGCCGCCGCGAAATCGGCCATGGCAAGCTCGCATGGCGCGCCATCCGTCCGATGCTGCCGTCTGCCGATCAGTTCCCCTACACGCTGCGCGTCGTCTCCGAGATCACCGAATCGAACGGCTCGTCCTCGATGGCAACCGTCTGCGGCACCTCGCTCGCACTGATGGATGCCGGCGTTCCGCTGGCCAAGCCGGTTGCCGGTATCGCCATGGGCCTGATCCTCGAAGGTGAACGCTTCGCCGTTCTCTCCGACATCCTCGGCGACGAAGATCATCTCGGCGACATGGACTTCAAGGTCGCCGGCACCGCCGACGGCATCACTTCGCTGCAGATGGACATCAAGATCGCCGGTATCACCGAAGAGATCATGAAGGTTGCGCTCAGCCAGGCGCAGGGCGGCCGCAAGCACATCCTCGGCGAGATGGCCAATGCCATCACCGAAGGCCGCAGCCAGCTCGGCGAATTCGCCCCGCGCATCGAAGTGATGAACATCCCGGTCGACAAGATCCGTGAAGTCATCGGTTCGGGCGGCAAGGTCATCCGCGAAATCGTCGAAAAGACCGGCGCCAAGGTCAACATCGAAGACGACGGCACGATCAAGATCGCTTCGTCCTCCGCCAAGGAAATCGAAGCGGCCCGCAAGTGGATCCACTCGATCGTCGCAGAACCGGAAGTCGGCCAGATCTACGAAGGCACGGTCGTCAAGACCGCCGACTTCGGCGCTTTCGTCAACTTCTTCGGTCCGCGTGACGGCCTCGTGCACATCTCGCAGCTTGCTTCCGAGCGCGTTGCCAAGACCTCCGACGTCGTCAAGGAAGGCGACAAGGTTTGGGTCAAGCTGATGGGCTTCGACGAGCGCGGCAAGGTTCGCCTCTCCATGAAGGTTGTCGATCAGGCAACCGGCAAGGAAGTTGCCAAGGCTGACGGCGAAGCCGCTGAATAAGCGCTCGGCCGTTTGAGAGACCACGGGCGCGGAGCGGATCGTTCCGCGCCCTTTCTTATTTTCCGTGAAAGCCGTCTGAACCCGACGTCTCTCATTCCCTTTGTTCCCGCCCTTTATTATCGTTTGTCTTTTTGGGAAGCCGCTTTCCACGTTCCCCGACAAGCCCAAGGACCTCGACCATGAGCCGCGACACGCTGAAGACCCTTTTCCATCCTTTCGAGACCGGCGTTGTTCCCGCACCCGGCGAAGGCGAGCGCGTGCTGTTTCTGGGAGCCGAGGCAGGCTACCGGTTGCCGGCGGAGTTTTCAGGCGCAATTGCCGCCGTGCAGGCCGCAAGGCCGCTGTACAAGGCCCTGGAAGCCGCAAGGGCACCGGTGACACCGTTTGCCGAGGGCGAGGACTACGATGCGGCACTGATCCTCTGCGGCAAGCACAAGGGCGAGAACGAGGACCGGATCGCCGAAGCGCTGAAGCGCGTCAAGGTCGGCGGCCTGATCGTTGTCGCCGGCGGCAAGGACGATGGCATCCAGTCGTTGCGCAAGCGCGTCAACCAGCTCGGATGGGGCGGCGACAGCCTGCCGAAATATCATGGCATCGCCTTCTGGTTCGGCCGTCCGGAAGACGCAAGCGACGTCATCGCCAAATTTTCCAAGAAGCCGGTTCGCGTCGAAGGCCGGTTCGATGCAGCACCTGGCATGTTCTCGCATGAGCGGGTCGATGCCGGCTCCGAACTCCTGGCCTCGCGCCTTCCCGACGATTTCAAGGGCCATGCCGCCGATTTCGGCGCCGGCTGGGGTTATCTGTCGGTGATGCTGGCGGAACGGGCACCGAACCTGAAGGGTATCGACCTGTTCGAGGCCGATTATCATTCCCTCGAAGCCGCCCGGGCAAACCTCAAGGCCAACTGCCCGAATGTGCCCACCCGCTTCTTCTGGCAGGACCTGACGTCGGAAGAAACCCGCGACAAATACGACCTGATCGTCATGAACCCGCCGTTCCACGAGACGCAGGCGGCCGATCCGGCACTGGGTGCTTCGATGATCAAGGCGGCCGCCAAGGCGCTGAAGATCGGCGGGCGGCTGATGCTGGTCGCCAATCGCGGCCTGCCCTATGAAACGGTGATGACTGAAACCTTCAAGGAATGGGGCGAGACCTGCCGCAATGCGCGGTTCAAGGTACTCTGGGGCAAGCGCTGAGGCGCTTGCTTTTGCAATTGCTTTCTTGACGAAACGGGTACACGCTCAGGCTCTCGCAGCCGCGCCCATATCGGCGCGCAAATGGAGTATGCCGATGCTTCATGGATCTGGACATCGCCCGCCCGTCACCGAGGGCGTCGCAGAAGTCATCGTCAAAGACATCAAGAGCGGTGAAGGCGAGATCGGTGCCTCGGAGGTGCCCCTGGCCTTCCAGACCGGCCGCGCGCCGGTTGACCCCGCGGTGCTCGGGCAAGCCCGCAAGCAGATGATGATGTTTGGCGTCTTCGCTGTTGCGGTTTTGGCTGTGCTGCTCGTGGTCTGGTGGGCTGCCTGACCCTTCAGGCGGCTTCGATTTCCTTACGGGCACAGCTGGCAAGAAAGGCCGAACGTGTCAGGCCGCGTTCGCGGGCAGCCACGTCGATGGCGTCCAGCATGCCCTTTTCGAAAGTGACGTTGGCGCGCACGATCCGGGTGCTATCCTCGATGAAGGGAACACGCATCAGGAAAGCGCCCGCTGCCAGTTCCCCGCGAATATCCTGCCTGCGCATGATATCGCCATGGGAGGAGGGGACTGGTACCGGCTGGTCCTCAGCCCATAGCCGGATTGCTTCCACCGCATTGACAGTCAAGTCTTCTTCCCGATCGGCGGCGGAGAAAACGCCCGGCAAGTCTGGAAACGTCACGCCATAGGCACTGTCCTTCTCCTTATGGACGAGAGCGATGAAGTGTTTCATGGTCAAATCCATCCAGCCTGTTTCGCGATGGCACGCACCTGTTGGTAGATCCTTCGTTGGATGAAGAAAAGCAAAATTCACTTTTAAGTATGCCGCATGGCACCCCCCTCTGTCGGCGACGCCGACATCTCCCCCTCAAGGGGGGAGATTGGCCGTTGGCTCTGGCGCCACAAGGGAAAAGAATGATCTCCCCCTTGAGGGGGAGATGTCACGAAGTGACAGAGCGGGGTGAAGCGCCGGGTACCCGGCGAACTTCAGCCCTTCAGGGCACGCTCGAACAGCCGCGACAGGCGCTCGGCAAAGGCGCGCGGGTCTTGCGGCTTGTCGCCGTCGAGGACGCGGGCCTGGTCGAGCAGAAGCTGGACGGCATCCGTGCGGAATTCATCGCTGCCGCCGGAAGCAAGCGCTGCGATCAGGCCGTGGCCCGGATTGATCTCGAGGACAGGCTTGGCGATCATATCCAGCCGGCCCGAACCCTGAAGCAGTTTTTCCAGCTGGCGGTCGTAACCCTGTTCCGGCGCCACCAGGCAGACGGCGCTTTCCGTCAGGCGGTCGGATGCCCGCACGTCAGATACCGCATCGCCGAGCGCCGTCTTGGCAAAGGCGATGAAATCGGTGACGGCCTCAGACGTTGCCGGCGCGGCCGGCGTTTCGCCATCAGCCTTCGGCACCTGGGCGAGATCGGCAGCGCCTTGCGTGATCGACTTGAGCGGCTTTCCTTCGAAGTCGGGCGCGGCCGTGACCCAGAAGCTGTCGACGGAATCGGTGAGCAGCAGGACCTCGATCCCGCGGGCGCGAAAACCTTCCAGCTGCGGCGACGCCTTCAGCCGGTCGAGATTGTCGCCCGTCAGGTAATAGATCGCCGCCTGCGCGTCCTTCATGTCCTTGACGTAGTCGGCAAGCGACCGTGTCGCTTCGTCTGACGCCGTGGTGCGGAAACGCGACAGCGCGATCAGCTGCGCCCGGCGCTCGAAGTCGTCGTAGATGCCCTCTTTCAGCACGGCGCCAAAGGCATCCCAGAGCTTGGCAAAGCCATCGGCGTCGCTGTCGGCCAGCTTCTCGATGGCGGTCAGAACGCGGTTGGTCAGGCCCTTGCGGATGGCGGCAAGGATCGGGCTTTCCTGGATCATCTCGCGCGAGACATTGAGCGGCAGGTCGGACGTGTCGACAAGGCCGCGCACGAAACGCAGGTAGCGCGGCAGAAGCTCGGCATCGTCGGTGATGAAGACGCGCTTGACGTAGAGCTTCATGCGGCCCTTGGCCGAAGGATCGAACATGTCGATCGGCTTGGATTCCGGCACAAAGGCAAGCCCGGTATATTCATGCCGGCCTTCGGCGCGGAAATGCACGGTCAAAGCCGGTTCGTCGTACTGGCCGGAGACGCCGCGATAGAAATCGGCGTATTCTTCCTTGGTGATCTCGGTGCGGGATTTCGTCCAGAGCGCGGTGCCGTCGCCGATGTGCTCGACGTCAGCGCCGGGCTTCTCGATCAGGTCGATCGGCACCGGGACATGGCCGGACTGGTCCTTGACGATCTTCTGGACGCTCCATTTCGAGGTATAGCTCTTGGCATCGTCCATGAGGTGCAGCGTGATGCGGGTGCCGCGTGCCGGAGCGTCGGTCAGGTCGGCCTCGGACACGGTATAGCTGCCCTTGCCGTCGGACGACCAGAGCCAGGCGTGGGCGCTGCCCGCATGGCGTGAGACGACATCCACCTTGTCGGCGACCATGAAGGCGGAATAGAAGCCGACGCCGAACTGGCCGATCAGCTGGGCGCCTTCGCCCGCCTTTGCCGCCTCGACGCGCTCCATGAAGGCGCGTGTACCGGAACGGGCGATGGTGCCGAGCGCCTCGACCATGTCGTCACGGCTCATGCCGATGCCGTTGTCTTCCACAATCAGCGTATTGCTGTCGGCGTCGAGCGTCAGCGTGATGCGCTGTGTCGGATCGTCTGAAATCAACTCCGGTGCGCTCAGCGCCTCGTAGCGCAGTTTCTCGCAGGCATCGGCGGCGTTGGAGATCAGCTCCCGCAGGAACACGTCCTTGTCGGAGTAGACCGAGTGCACCATGAGGTGCAGCAGGCGCGCGACATCGGCTTCGAAGACGTGATTTTCGACGGGTTTTTCAGCGGCATTGCTCATGCGTGTCTTGCCTCAACGTGGTTCTGGACGGTTTGCGCGCTCTGAACTGGCAAGTGCAGATGCAAAATTCAAGAGGCACGGAAAGGGTGGCGGCCCGGACGGATGTTACTCCGTGTCCGCCGTCCGCAATGTATCAAGGGCAGGCATCGAGGTGATGTTGTAGCCGGAGTCCACATAATGGATTTCGCCGGTGACGCCGCGCGACAGGCCTGAGAGCAGATAGAGCGCCGAACTGCCGACATCCTCGATCGTTACCGTGCGGCGCATCGGCGAGTTCTTCTGCTGCCAGGAGAGCATGGCGCGCGCATCGGAAATACCGGCGCCGGCGAGCGTGCGGATCGGGCCGGCCGAAATCGCGTTGACGCGAATGCCGCGCGAACCATAGTCGGCGGCGAGATAGCGCACGGAAGCCTCAAGGGCTGCCTTGGCAACGCCCATGACGTTGTAGTTCGGCATGACGCGCGTGGAGCCGCCATAGGTCAGCGTCAGCATCGTACCGCCGTCGGTCATCAGTTCGGCAGCGCGCCTGGCGATCTCGGTAAAGGAGAAGCAGGAGATCACCATCGTGCGGCTGAAGTTGTCGCGCGTCGTATCGGCGTAGAGACCCTTCAGCTCGTTCTTGTCGGAAAAGCCGATGGCGTGCACGATGAAGTCAAGCTTGCCCCATTTTTCCTTGATCGTCGCAATGGCGCTATCGACAGAGGCGATGTCTTCCACGTCACAGGGAACGACCAGGTCGGAATTCAGCTCGGCGGCCAGCGGCTTGACGCGCTTGCCGAGCGCTTCGCCCTGATAGGTGAAGGCAAGCTCGGCGCCTTCGGCGGCAACCGCCTGCGCGATGCCCCAGGCGATGGAGTGGCTGTTGGCGACCCCCATGATGAGGCCGCGCTTTCCGTTCATGATACCGGTCATCGATTTATCCGTTATGGCGCTGGAAGACGAGCGTGGCGTTGGTTCCGCCGAAGCCGAAGGAGTTCGACAGAACGGTATCGATCTTGGCATTGTCGATACGCTTGCGCACGATCGGCACGCCGTCGAATTCCGGGTCGAGTTCGGTGATATGGGCGCTTTCTCCGATGAACCCGGCCTGCATCATCAACAGCCCGTAGATCGATTCCTGGACGCCGGCAGCCCCGAGCGAATGGCC
Organism: Pararhizobium sp. YC-54; assembly: GCF_025847205.1. Taxonomy (GTDB): domain Bacteria; phylum Pseudomonadota; class Alphaproteobacteria; order Rhizobiales; family Rhizobiaceae; genus Pararhizobium. The sequence continues at coordinate 144,424 of NZ_JAOYTH010000015.1, forward strand.
AGTGAGCGACTTGGTCGACTGGATATGCGGAATCTTGTTGCCGAAAACTTCGCGGATCGCGCCGATTTCCTTCGAGTCGCCAACCGGAGTCGAGGTGCCGTGCGTGTTGACGTAATCGACTTCGCCCTTCACCGTCGCCAGCGCCTGGCGCATGCAGCGGATGGCGCCTTCGCCCGATGGGGCAACCATGTCGTAGCCGTCGGAGGTGGCGCCGTAACCGGTGATTTCGGCATAAATCTTGGCGCCGCGGGCCTTGGCGTGTTCCAGTTCTTCCAGAACCAGAACGCCGGCACCGCCGGCGATGACGAAACCGTCGCGCGAAACGTCATAGGCGCGCGAGGCGGTCGAGGGCGTGTCGTTGTATTTCGAGGACATGGCGCCCATGGCGTCGAACAGGTTCGACATGGTCCAGTCGAGATCTTCGTGACCGCCGGCGAACATCACGTCCTGCTTGCCCCACTGGATCATTTCCATGGCATTGCCGATACAGTGCGCCGAGGTCGAGCAGGCCGACGAGATCGAGTAGTTGACGCCGTGAATCTTGAACCAGGTGGCGAGCGTCGCCGATGCCGTGGACGACATCGCCTTCGGCACGGCGAACGGGCCGATGCGCTTGGGGCTGTTGTTCTTCAGCGTGATTTCGGCCGCGTCGATCAGCGTGCGGGTGGACGGACCGCCCGAACCCATGATGATGCCGGTGCGCTCATTGCCGCCGATATCCTTGTCTTCAAGGCCTGAATCGGCGATCGCCTGCTTCATCGCGACGTGGTTCCACGTACCGCCCTGCGACAGGAACCGTGCGGCGCGGCGATCGACGAGCTCGGTCGTATCGAGGTTGGGTGCGCCCCAGACCTGGCACTTGAAGCCGTGTTCGGCAAAATCGTTCGAAAACGAAATGCCGGACTTTGCTTCACGCAGCGACGCGGTGACTTCCTGCGCATCGTTCCCGATCGAGGAAACGATGCCCAGACCCGTAACAACAACCCGTCTCATGTCGATGACCTCTTCTTATTTGTCTCTGAGGCGGCTTTCGCCGCGGTTCAGGCCGTTTTTTCCTTGGACAGACCGACACGAAGGTCGGTCGCCTGATAGATGGTTTCGCCATCGGCCTTCAGCCAGCCGTCGGCCGTGCCCAGCACAAGGCGGCCACGCATGACGCGCTTGAAGTCGATGCCATATTCGAGAAGCTTGGTTTCCGGTCGGACCATGCCCTTGAATTTCACTTCGCCGGTGGAAAGCGCCATGCCGCGGCCGGGTTCGCCAAGCCAGCCGAGGAAGAAGCCCGTCAGCTGCCACATGCCGTCAAGGCCAAGGCAGCCCGGCATGATCGGATTGCCCTGGAAATGGCAGGGGAAGTACCAGTCATCCGGACGGACGTCATATTCGGCACGGATGTAACCCTTGTCGAATGCGCCGCCGGTTTCGGAAATGTCGGTGATGCGGTGAACCATCAGCATTGGCGGCAGGGGAAGCTGGGCATTGCCCGGGCCAAACAGTTCGCCGCGACCGCAGGTCAGGATCTCTTCATAATTGAAGCTGGATTGTCTGGTCGTCATGAACTGTGGTTTCCCCGCTGCGTCCGTTTTTCGTTGACTTGGTTTAGAGCAAGATCGTCGCGATTTGAAGGTCCGGCATGACCGGACATCGTCGTTTCGCATGTTCCTGTCCGGCCAAGCACAAGGCCTATTTCCGCCGTCGCATACATGATGGGCGCTGCAACAGCCAGAGATAATTGGCTTTTGCCCCAAGAATCAGGCGGTTTTTACCGTCCTGATGCCTTGGGGGAGCCTGCTTACTATTGAAAGCATTCTCTGCAAAAGTTATATCGGCTCTGTAAGTATGTTCTGCAATAGCTTGAAAGTCTGGATCCGTCCGTATGACGACTGCCATCGAGATTTGTTCGGAAGAACGCCTGCGCCGCTCCGGCCTCAGGCCGACGCGCCAGCGCATGGCGCTTGCCGACCTGATCTTCGCCAAGGGAGACCGCCATCTGACGGTGGAGGAACTGCACGAGGAAGCGGTTACCGCCGGCGTTCCGGTGTCGCTCGCCACTGTCTACAACACGCTGCATCAGTTCACCGAAGCTGGCATCATCCGGGTTCTGGCTGTCGAAAGCGCCAAGACCTATTTCGACACCAATGTCTCCGATCACCATCATTTTTTCGTCGAAGGTCATAACGAGGTGCTCGACATTCCGGTGAGCAGCCTGACGATCGGCAATCTGCCGGAGCCGCCGGAGGGCATGGAAATCGCCCATGTCGATGTGGTGATCCGCCTGCGCCGCAAACGCGGCTAACCCATTCCTACATTATATCGTCAGGATGACGCCCGGGCCTCGGGTCGCCGGTTGGCAGCGTCCATCCATATCTCAGCGCTCCGCCGCGCACCGCAAAGGCGGTTGCGACGCCGAGGCTCGATGCGATCAGCACGGATGCGCCAAGCCAGGTCGCGGCCGTGAACACGGCCGAGCCGGCAAGTGCGGCGGTCACATAGATTTCCGGGCGCAGCAGGACCGATGGCTCGCCTGCAAGCAGGTCGCGCAGGATGCCGCCGAATGTTGCCGTCAGCATGCCGGTGACAAGGGCAACAACGGGCGATCCCGTTGCAGCCAGCCCCTTGGCGGCCCCCATGACACTATAGGCCGAGAGCCCGATGGCATCGAGCCAGACAAGGAATTTGTAACGGGATTCCATCAGGTGGGCCGAGAAGAACACTAAAAGACCCATGCAGCCGCAGACCAAGAGATAGATCGGATTGGTAACCCAGAAGACCGGCGTCGCACCGAGGATGACGTCGCGCAGAGTGCCGCCGCCGATGCCGGTGACGGAAGCCAGGAAGATACAGCCGATAACATCCAGCTGTTTGCGCGAGGCGGCCAGCGCGCCGGTCGCCGCGAAAACCGCCACCCCGGCATAATCGAGAATTTCCAGGATCGGCATTATTCCCCCCGGCCAGAAAATCGAGCCCTAAAAAATCGAGAAGGACCACAATGGCGCTGCTGCGTCAACGGCAGGTGTTAAAGCGGCACCGTTTGCTATTGCGGAAACAGAACGTGTGTCCGGCCGCCGATAAAATAGGCGATCAGGCCCGTCCATTCGCGCAACGCGGTTGTTGTCAGCTGAGCGTTCAAGGCAGGCTGGCTGAAATCCAGGCCGAGGGTCAGCTCGCCGCTGGTGCGGTAATCCACCGGCCAGGGCGTCACGGCGATGCCGAGCTTGCGGAACAGCCCCACGGATCGCGGCATGTGGAAGGCCGACGTGATGAGGGCGCAGTTCGAAAGTCCGTTTGCCTCAAGCAATTGTTTTGTATTGGCCGCGTTCTCGAAGGTGGTGCGCGACCGGTCGTCGCGGATCAACCGTTCAGGAGCGACGCCGAAGGTCGAGAAGAAGGTTTTAGATGTCCGCGCGTCGCCATCATATTGTCCACTGAACGAGCCGTCGCCGCCCGAGACCAGAATGCGCGCCGATGGGTAGGATTGGGCGAGCTTCAGGCCTTCGACAAACCTGTCCGCTGCCTGGTTGAACTCCATGCCGCCCCGCTTGGCAATCACCTCGTTCTCGAAGGATCCGCCAAGGATGATGATGCAGGAGAGGCCGGCAGGCAGGGTGGCGGGCCTTAGGATGCGGTTTTCCAGACCCTGGAGCACGACGGCGCCGGTGCTGGTAAACAGGATCAGGAAAAGCAGGGTCGCCGCAAGTCCGGACAGGAACCGGTATGGCCGGCGAAAACCGGCAGCGGCGAGAAGGAAACTCAGAATGAGCAGAAGGAAGACCAGCGACAGAGGCTGGGCAAGCAGCCAGAACAGCTTTGATGCGAGAAACATGAGGCCTGCTACCGTCTCTTCCAAGGTGTGCGATTGGCAAGGCGAGGGTAGCAGCCAAAGCCGGTGTTGGCCACGCCGTCAAAGGCAGAGGGGAAAGGCCCACGGCGGTTCACCCGCCAGAAGCCATTCAGGGGGCGTTTGGTCCGAGCCTCAGGCACGGCCGAGCGTCGGCGGTGCTTGAATGGCGACCGTCTTGCTGCGCCTGAGATAGATCAGGCCGGCGGCGAGCAGGATGCCGGCGGCGATGATGGTAATGGCAAGCACCGGCCGGTAGGCGATCCAGGCGATGGCGATGACCAGAGGTCCAAGAAGAAGCGTCAGGATGACGGCGATGACCGAGGTGCCGAAGCCGACGATCGAGCCGACGAACGGAATGACGTCGGCAATGATGCCAAGGATCGACAGCATCACGGCAAAGCCGATAAACATGCCGAGCAGCCCGCCCCCGCGAACGAGCCAGGTGATCAGCGTGTTCTCACTCTGGGCGGCGTCGAACATCTGCGGCGCATCGACCTTTCCGGCCGCGCTCAGGAACAGTTCGCGCCCGTTGGAAGCCTTGTAGCCGGTGACGTTAACGCCCTTCTGCGCGCCGACGAAGCTGGCTTCGGAAATGTCCTCGCGGCTGAAGCTGATGCGCAGGTCGCCGATAGCCGGGTTCTGCCGGTTCTGCGAAACGTAGATCGTCGTCCCATTGGCATTGACCGGCTTGTCGGAACCGATCGCGGCCGTCACCTGGCCGATGACCTCGGGAGAGAGCTTGACTGGGCTTTCGGTGCCGAGATTGGCAACGGTCTTGCCATCGACCGTAAAGGCGCCGAGCGTTGCCGTCGCCACCGTGAAGCGGTCACCGGCAATCGGCATATCGGGGTTCTGGTGCTGGTCGCTCTGCTTGAAATCGGAGGAATCGACAGGGCGCGGACGCCATTCCTTCTTGTAGCTGTAGGTGGTGACGGTTTCCTCGCCGCCGCCGAGCGTCTTCTGGGTTTCGCTCTTGCTGTCCTCGATCCACTGGTACATCTCGACCTGGCGGTTGAGACCGGCGGCGCCCTCTGCCGAGACGCCAAGCACCGGATCCTCGGGCGTCCCGTCCGGCTTGACCGGGCCGGAAACATGGACGAGCTTGCCTTCATTGGCCGGGTCCACGGCGCCGTTCTCGATCGAAACGACGATGCCGGCACCTTCCACCAGCGCGCGATAGGTCTGGACGGAACGGCCTTCGTTCCAGGACAGGAGCCAGATCATCCCGATTACGAGGATAGGGCCGATCAGCAGTCCGGCCAGGCCGCTTTTCAGTCGTGAAAACCACGAGGTTGTTGTTGTTTCCGTAAAGCTCATGCCCCTCGTCCCTCTGCAGGTGCCAAACTGGCCAAAGTTGGTTTGACACGCTTATTCGCTGAAACAGGTGTTATCAGCAAATTACTAAATTTAAATGGAGCGATCGGACCGTGCGGTGAACACTCTTTGGGCTATTCGCAAAATTTTCGCGGCATTCTTTCCCTGCAGGCAGCGTGGTTTTTGCATTTCGCACCTTGTCCGCGATCCGGCGGCTTGTATCTTGCGCCGTGGTATTTTGGTGCGGGAGGCATGGCATGACATCGGTCAAAAAGGCGGTCAACGAGGTGTTTGAAACAGGAACGTTCGTTGGACGCGTCTGGCGGCCTGATGTGGCGGGGCCGGCGCTGGTGGTTCTGCGTGGCGGCGATCTGTTCGACATCACGTCGAAAGAGGCGCCGACGATGCGCGACCTGCTGGAACTCGACGATCCCATCGGGTTTCTTGCAAGCCGTGAGGGCGAGCGCCTGTCTACCCTTGAGGCCGTCATGGCTGCATCGGTGGAAGCCGCCGGCGATCTCTCGGGCCTCCATCTGCTCGCCCCGTGCGACCTGCAGGCGGTCAAGGCCTGCGGCGTCACCTTCGCCCGCTCGATGATCGAGCGGGTCATCGAGGAAAAGGCTGCGGGAAACCCGGCTTTGGCTGAAGAAATGCGCGAACGCGTGACCGCCATCATCGGTGACAGCCTGCGCGATCTGAAGGCCGGTTCGCCGGAAGCGGCCAAGGTGAAGGCGGCGCTGATCGAGGTGGGCGTCTGGTCGCAATATCTGGAAGTCGGCATCGGCCCGGATGCGGAGGTATTTTCCAAGGCGCAGGTTTTGGCCTCGGTCGGCTGGGGCGCGTCGGTCGGGCTGCATCCGATCTCGAAGTGGAACAATCCCGAACCGGAGATCGTGCTCGCCGTCGATAGCCAGGGCCGCGTCAAGGGAGCGACGCTCGGCAACGACGTCAACCTGCGCGACGTCGAGGGGCGCTCGGCACTGCTGCTCGGCAAGGCCAAGGACAACAATGCGTCGTCTTCCATCGGCCCGTTCATCCGCCTGTTCGATGACACCTATTCGATCGACGATGTGCGCAGCGCCGACCTTTCGCTGACGATCAGCGGCACAGACGGATTTGTCCTGAAGGGGGCAAGCACGATGCGGGAAATCAGCCGCGATCCGCTCGATCTGGTATCCCAGACCATTGGCCGCCATCATCAATATCCCGATGGCTTCATGCTGTTCATGGGCACATTGTTTGCCCCCGTCGAAGACCGCGATGCGCCCGGACAGGGTTTTACCCACAAGAACGGCGACGTCGTGACGATCTCGAATGCCGAACTGGGATCGTTGACCAACACCGTGCGTCTCTCGACGGAATGCCCGCCCTGGACGTTCGGCGCCTCGGCGCTGATGCGCAATCTGGCAGGGCGCGGCTTGCTCTGATGCGTTCACACCGACGGGGGCGCTCAGCGGCTCTGGATGATCTCCGGCGGGTCGCGGCGGGAAAGCCGCACAGCGGACAAGACGCCGCTCATATAGATGCCCGTATCGACGTTGATACGCCCAGCGCCGATCTCCACCCGTGCCACCGGTGTATGTCCATGGACGGTAACGAAGCCGTTGGCAGGCGCGTTCGTGTCGGAAGCCGCCGGGCGCAGCCACAACAGGTCCGCGTCTCTCTGCTCGGCGGGCGCGACGCCCTTTTTCAAACCCGCATGCACAAAGCAGTAGCCCGGCACCTGCAGCATCGACGGCAGCGATTCGAGGAAGGCGACATGGGCGACGGGAATGAGAGACCGCAGCAGCTTTTTCTGCGCCTCGCGTCCGGCCGGAAGCGTGTGCAGCCCATAGGAATACAGTGTTTCCAGGCCGCCCAGTTTCAGCCAGTGGTGATCGGCGGAGGGATTGCCCAGAAAATCGAGCATGACCGCCTCATGGTTGCCAGCGAGGCAGATACGGCGGATGCCAACGAGCGGCCGGGTTGTCAGCCGGGTGAGCACTGCGGATGATTTCGGTCCACGGTCGACATAATCGCCGAGCATGACCAGCCATTTGGTGCCGTTATGCCTGCGGCTGTCCGCGACGATCAGGTCTTCCAGCCTGCCCAGCGTATCATCGTAACCGTGGACATCGCCGACGGCGTAGATGTGGTCCGGGGCCCTGTCGAAAATGAGCTTGCGCCTTTGCCCGGGTGATGGCGCTTGAGCGCCGCCGCGCAGGAAATCAACGATGCCGCGGATCATCGGGGGCCCCTGCCGCCACCATCTCGGCGCGATACCATTCGACGAAACGTCGCACGCCTTCTTCCACCGAAATGGACGGCGTGAAGCCGGTGAGGTTGCTTAACAGATCAGGTGCGGCGAAGGTTCTTGGAACATCGCCCTGCTGCATCGGCAGCATGGAGCGGATCGCCGGGCGGCCGACAGCGGCCTCGACCGTCTCGACGAAACGCATCAGTTCGACCGGCTGCCCGCCGCCGATATTGACGACCCGGAACGGCGCATGATGCGACAGCGTATCGATCTCCTCGACGCGATTACCTTCTGCGGGCACGACGCTCATCAGCCGGACGATGCCTTCGACGAGATCGTCAATGTAGGTAAAGTCGCGGCTCATGCGGCCTTCGCCGTAGATTTCGATCGGCCGGCCGTTGAGAATGCAATCGACGAATTTGAACAGCGCCATGTCCGGGCGGCCCCAGGGGCCGTAGACGGTGAAGAAGCGGAAGGCCGTCGTCGGCACGCCGTAGAGATGGGCATAGCTGTGCGCCATCAGTTCGCCGGACTTCTTGGTTGCGGCATAGAGCGTCATCGGCTCGTCGGCCCGGTCGGTCTCGGCAAACGGGATTTTTTCGTTGGCGCCGTAGATCGATGAGGTGGAGGCAAGCAGCAGATGCTTGGGCTGGATCGCTTTGGCCAGCTCCAGAATGTTCCAGGAGCCGATCAGGTTGGAATCAACATAGGCCTTCGGGTTTTCCAGGCTGTAGCGCACGCCCGCCTGGGCTGCCAGATGGACGATGACGTCGGGTTCGCCGATCTCGGCGGCCTGTTCCAGCGCGGATCTGTCTTCCAGCATGCCGATCACGGGACGGAAGCCGTTGGACCGCGCCAGGATCGCATGGCGCCGTTCCTTCAGGCGGACATCGTAGTAGGGCGTCATGCCATCGAAGCCGGTGACGAAGTGACCATCGTCAAGCAGCCGCTTGGCCAGATGGAACCCGATGAACCCTGCCGTTCCGGTGATCAGATAGCGCATGCCCGGCTCCTTCCCGTCTTTTGTCGCCCTGTGCCTGCCGTAGCCTATTAAGGGCGGCCAATGCTTGTGTAGCGAAAGCCGTGTTTCGTCACTTCGCCGGACTGATAGATGTTCCTGAGATCGACGAGCAGCGGCGTGTTCATCAGCGTCTTCAGGCGGCCGAGATTGAGTGCGCGGAACTCGTTCCATTCGGTCACGATCACCAGTGCGTCTGCGCCTTCCGCCGCCTCGTAGGGATTATCGGCATAGGCGATGCCGTCGATCACGTGTTTTGCATTCTCCATGCCCTCCGGATCGTAGCCGGTGACGATGGCGCCGGCATCGGTCAGCGCCTGGATGATGGCAATGGCCGGGCTGTCGCGCATGTCGTCGGTGTTCGGCTTGAAGGTGAGACCAAGCACGGCGACCTTCTTGCCGCGCACCTCGCCGCCGGCGGCCGCGATGACCTTGCGGCCCATAGCCCGCTTGCGGTTGTCGTTGACCGAGACGACGGTCTCGATCAGCCGCACCGGACTGTCATGATCCTGCGCGGTCTTGACCAGTGCCAGCGTATCCTTCGGAAAGCACGAGCCACCATAGCCCGGACCGGCATGGAGGAACTTTCCACCGATACGGCCGTCGAGACCGATGCCGCGCGCAACCTCCTGCACATTGGCACCGACCTTTTCGCACAGGTCCGCCATCTCGTTGATGAAGGTGATCTTCATGGCAAGGAAGGCGTTGCCGGCATATTTGATCAGCTCGGAGGTACGGCGGGTGGTGAACAGCAGCGGCGACTGGTTGAGATAGAGCGGCCGGTAGACTTCGGTCATCACGCTGCGGGCGCGTTCGTCGTCAAGGCCGATGACGATGCGGTCGGGCCGCTTGAAATCGTCGATCGCAGCGCCCTCGCGCAGGAATTCCGGATTGGAGACGACAGCGATATCGGCATCCGGATTGGTTTCGCGCATGATCCGCTCGACCTCGTCGCCGGTACCGACCGGCACGGTCGACTTGGTGACGATCACGGTGAAGCCGGTGACATGGGCGGCGATTTCGCGGGCGGCATCGTAGACATAGGACAGGTCGGCATGGCCGTCGCCGCGGCGCGACGGCGTTCCGACGGCGATGAAGATCACGTCGCTCTGCGAGACGCTGGTGGCGAGATCGGTGGTGAAGCTCAGGCGTCCATCCTTGACATTGTCGGCCACCAGCTGCTCAAGCCCGGGCTCGAAAATCGGGATGCGGCCGGCAAGCAATGCCTCGATCTTGCCTGCGTCCTTGTCGACGCAGACAACGTCATGGCCGAAATCAGCAAAACAAACGCCGGAGACAAGTCCGACATAACCGGCACCGATCATCGTGATTTTCATGGCACACTCCAGAATGACATCGCGCAGGCGCGCCGCGGCTTCATGCCGGCTTCAGATGCGCCCATGGTGGCATCCTTAGTCAAACACACGCACCTTGCCAATGGCAGATGGCGCGGCTTTGCCCGTTCTCATCGTGAGATGCAGAATCGAGATCGTCGCATGCCCGCCGGAATGCGATGGGTTCGAGGGCAACATATCCGCGATATTGTCATCGGCGCGCCGATCGACCGCGCTTTGCATGAGGTGGATCACGGCTAGGATCGTGTGCCTCTAATCGCGAACGGCCAGCGAAAAATCCGCGCCGCCACGAAGCGTATTGCTGACGGTGCAGATTTCCTCTTCGGCCGCCTGCGCAATCGCATGCCGCGCTTCGACATGGATATCTCCCCGGATCGTCAAGACGGCATTGAACCTCACCACCCGCGACAGGCCTTCGCTGGACTTCTCGCCGGTGACGTCGGCACGGATTTCGCTCAGCTGATCAAGCAGGCCCATCTGGCTTGCGGCAATCCTGGCGCTCATCGCAAGGCACGCCGATAACGACGCATAAAGCAGGTCGATCGGGTTGAAACCGGGTTGCGACGGTCCGGTGACAATCTGGATTTCACCACCGGTCGCGGATGTGACCTGGGGAAAACCATGCCGGCCGAGAACCGCACTTGCTCCCGTTGGCCGCATTTTCGTCTTCAATTCCGCCATGGCGTCCGCCTCCTGTCTGTCCACCTCATCCAGACATGGAATTTTTCGGGTGTGGACGCAATGTCGGCTTTCAGCGATAGGGCTGAAACCGGCCGGATTAATTAGTCTACGATTTTTATAGAAATTTGTGTCCGCAAATCGCCGGGCCTGTGCAAGAGTTTTTCCGGGCATCAGCCGATAAGAGGCGTTCGTGCTTCGCCCGGCCCGGATGTTTTTGCGATAACTCTCCCACACCGGGGCTTCGCCTCATTTGACAGGACGGGACAGACAATGACCAAAAAGACTATTCTCCATACCTTCTCGCGCCGTGCGGCGCTCGCCGCTCTTGCCGTTTCCGCCGCTGCGATCGCTGGCTTTGCCGCGCCGTCCGCAAGCTTTGCCGAAGACAAGTCGATCAAGGTCGGCATCATCAGCGGCGAGGACGAGGATGTCTGGCGCGTCGTCACGACGGAAGCCGCCAAGCAGGGCCTGACTATCGAAACCGTTGTTTTCAATGATTATACCCAGCCGAACGAAGCGCTGGAGCGCGGCGAAGTCGATGCCAATGCCTTCCAGCATCAGCCCTATCTCGACAACCAGATCCAGCAGCACGGCTACCACATCGTCAAGGTCGGCTATACCGGCGTCTGGCCGATCGGTCTCTATACCAAGAAGTTCAAGACCGTCGCCGAGCTGCCAGAAGGCGCTGTGATCGGCGTGCCGAACGATCCGTCGAACGAAGGCCGGGCGCTGCGCGTCCTGCAGAACGAGGGCATCATCAAGCTCAAGGATGGCACCGGCATCCTGGCGACGATCGCCGATATCGTTGAAAATCCGAAGAAGGTCGAAATCAAGGAACTGGATGCCGGCGTTGTCGGCCGCGCGATCGAAGACCTCGATGCCGCCGTCGTCAACACCGATTGGGCCCTCAAGAGCGGCCTGTCGGCAGAGGACCGTATCGCCCAGGAGCCGATCGACGACAACCCGTACCGCAACTTCATCGCTGTCAAGACAGGCACCGAGAACGAAGCATGGGTGAAGACGCTGGTCTCCTCCTACCAGAACGACGCCGTCAGGGCCGAGTTCGACAAGGTCTACAAGGGCACCGGCATCAGCGCCTATTGATCCATTTTCGTACCTTTGAGCGAAGGGGTACGCGAAACCGGGCGGCTCTGGCATTTGTTTGCCAGGGCCGCCTTGGGCGTTATAGCAAGTCTCGATGATAGAGGCTTGGTATTACCGAGGCGCCGAGAACCAAACGAAGGACAAGGCATGAATTCTGTAGTTTCCGCGCCAACGGCCGCGCCGCCGGCTACGGCCGGCGAGGTCGTTCGGCTGACCAGCGTCAAGCGCCGCTTTGGCACGACGCCCGCTCTGGACGGGGTGTCGCTGACGGTGCGCAAGGGCGAAATCCTCGGCATTATCGGCCGCAGCGGTGCGGGCAAGTCGACGCTGATCCGGTGCCTGAACGGACTGGAACAGGCCGATAGCGGTGAAATCCATATCGAAGGCCGCAATATCACCGGGCTGACGGAAAAGGACCTGCAGCCGCTGCGCCGCCGCATCGGCATGATCTTCCAGCATTTCAATCTTCTGTCGGCAAAGACCGTCGAGGAAAATGTGGCGCTGCCGCTGAAGATCGAAGGCTTGGGCAAAGCCGAGCGGTTGAAGCGTGCGGCCGAACTGCTCGATCTCGTCGGCCTCGCCGACAAGGCCAAGGCCTATCCGTCGTCACTCTCCGGCGGGCAGAAGCAGCGCGTCGGTATCGCCCGCGCCCTTGCCGCCCGTCCGGCGCTGCTGTTGTCTGACGAAGCCACATCGGCGCTCGATCCGGAAACCACCCGCTCGATCCTTGTTCTCCTGAAGGACATCAATCGCAAGCTCGGGCTGACCATCCTGCTCATCACCCACGAGATGGAAGTGGTGCGCAGCGTCGCCGACCGGGTCGCTGTTATCGATGCCGGACGCATTGTCGAGGAGGGCCAGGTCTGGTCGGTGTTCGCCGATCCGCAGGCGCCGATCACCCGGAGCCTGCTCAGCGGTATCCGCCCGCAATTGCCTGATTATATCGCCGCGCGGCTGTCGCCGGTGTCCGGTGTCGAACAGATCCTCAGCATCGACATGGCCGGGCCGGCCGCACAGGGCGCGCTGTTTGCCGATCTCTCGCAGGCGCTGCCGCAATCCTTCCGGCTTGTCCATGGCGGGATCGATCACATCCAGAACCAGCCGGTCGCGCGGTTCTTCATTGCCGTTCCAGCAAGTGACGCTGCGTTGCCGGAAAAGGTCCGGAATTTTCTAAAAGCCCGCGGCGCGCGGGTGGAGGTGCTTGGTTATGACACCGATCATGCTTGAACTGCTTTTCCGCTCGCTGTGGGAAACCATCGTGATGACCGGTGCATCCGGCATCATCTCGCTGGCCGCCGGTCTGCCGCTCGGTCTGGCGCTGGTTGCCACCAGCCGCGGCGGCATTGCCGAAAAGCCCTGGCTGAACAGCGTGCTCGGCGCCATCGTCAACGGCTTCCGCTCCGTGCCCTTCATCATCCTGCTCGTCGCGCTGATCCCGTTGACGCGCCTGATTGTCGGCACGGCGCTCGGCACCTGGGCGGCCATCGTGCCGCTGGCGATTGCCGCTACGCCGTATTATGCCCGCATCGCCGAGGTGTCGCTGCGTGAGGTCGATCGCGGCCTCATCGATGCCGTGCGCGCCATGGGCGGCAACCGCTGGACGATCATCCGCGAAGTGCTGGTGCCGGAAGCCTTGCCCGGCATCATTGCCGGTTTCACGGTCACGCTGGTCACCCTGGTCGGCGCCTCGGCCATGGCCGGCGCGATCGGCGCCGGCGGTCTCGGCGATCTCGCCATCCGCTATGGCTACCAACGTTTCGAGACGACGGTGATGATTGCCGTGGTCATCGTGCTGATCATTCTGGTCTGCGGCATCCAGTGGCTTGGCGACCGTCTCGTCGCCCGGCTGGATCACAAATAGCCGGCTAAGTTCTGGCGTGCCTGAATGCGGCGGCGGGATGGGAGGCGGTCAGTCTTCCATTTTCGCCGCCGAACAGTTTCTGCCGCAAGGGTCCCGGCGCATAGTCCGCCTTGAACAGCCCACGTTCCTGCAGCACCGGCACGACCAGATCGACGAAGTCCGTCAAGCTTTCCGGCGCCACCGTGCGGGCAAGGTTGAAGCCATCGATGCCGGCCTCTTCGACCCACATCTGCAGATGATCGGCAATCTGCTCCGGTGATCCGGCGACCGGCTTCATCCGGCTGCCGAGCACCATCTGGCCGGTGATCTGCCGAACCGTCACTGGCTTGGCTGCCTGCCCGGTGATCGCTGCCAGTGCCGACTGGTTGGCATTGGTCGTCAGATCAACGATCGGTTCGTCCAGCCCGTATTTGGAAAGGTCGATGCCGATGGAGCTGGAATAATGCGCCAGTGAAGCCTCGATGCTGGCGTAACGGCGATAATCCTCCAGCTTGTCCAGCGCTTCCTTCTCGGTCCGCCCAGTAACGACGGTCAAAAGATTGAGGATGCGCAAGGCATCGCTCCCACGGCCGAACGCCTCCGCTTTCCGGCGCAAACCGTCGACGATCGGTTTGGCGGCTTGCGGTGTCGCACTGGCAATGAAAACGCATTCGGCATGTTTGCCGGCAAAATCCTGGCCACGCGCCGAAGCCCCGGCCTGAAACAAGAGCAGCGTTCGCTGTGGCGAGGGTTCGCTGAGGTGGATGCCCTCCATCTTGTGGTAACGCCCGTCATGCTTCACGGCCCGCACCTTGGAGGGATCGGCAAACATCCGGCCGGTCTTGTCGCGCAGCACCGCGTCGTCGTCCCAGCTGCCTTCCCATAGCTTGTAGAGAATTTCGAGATACTCTTCCGCCGCATCGTAGCGGGCGTCATGATCCGGCTGGCGCTCCATTCCCATGCTGCGGGCGGCACTGTCGAGATAGCCGGTCACGATGTTCCAGCCGATGCGCCCCTTGGTCAGGTGATCGAGCGTCGACATGCGGCGCGCCAGCAGGAACGGCGGCTCGTAGGTCGTGTTGACGGTGACGCCGAAGCCCAGATGCCTGGTCACATGCGCCATCGCTGAAATCGGAATGAGCGGATCGTTGACCGGTATTTGCGCGCCACTCTCAATCGCCGGGACCGGACTACCCTCGTAGACATCGTAGACCCCGACGATATCCGCCAGGAACAGCCCATCCAGCTTGCCGCGCTCGGCGGTGATGGCCAGGTCCGTCCAGTAGTCGAGGTCGGTATAGCGGGCCGACTGGTCGCGTGGGTGCGTCCACAGACCGTGATTGATGTGCCCGGCGCAGTTCATGTCGAAGGCGTAAATCTGCATTGTCTTCATCCAGCCGTCCTCACCCTTTCGACCCTGCTTTTTGTCTTTTTGCACCGCTCCGGCGAAAAGACCCAGGTCTGTCATTATTTTAGAACTGCATTACGAAACCATCGCGAATCCAGGAATTTTTTATCTCTATAAATTCTATTAATTTTACCATGATTAAGCAACATTCCACCGGAGCCTTCGGCGCGGAATGCCATTGAACCATTTGCCGGGAGAGGGACATGACAATCACCCGCCGCCGCCTTTTGGGAACCGCCACCTTGGCCGTTCTCGCCTTTGCAACGCACAGCAATTTTTCCTACGCCGCCGACGTCAACGTCAATATCGGCTACCAGCCGATCGTCGAGCCGTCACGGGTGCCGCAGGCCGACGGCACCTATGAAAAGGTGACGGGCGCCAAGATCAACTGGCAGAAATTCGACAGCGGCGCCGATGTGATCACTGCGATCGCCTCGGGTTCGCTCGATATCGGCTATGCCGGCTCGTCGCCGCTGGCTGCTGCCGCCAGCCGTGAAATTCCGATCGAGACGATCTTCGTCGTCGGCCTGATCTCGGAGGCAGAAGCGCTCGCCGTCAAGGGCATCGACAAGCCCGAAGGTCTCGCCGGCAAGAAGATCGCCACCCCCTTCGTCTCGACCGCCCATTACAGCCTGCTGACGGCGCTGAAACACTGGAAGGTCGATCCAAAGTCGGTCGACATCCTCAACCTGCGGCCGCCGGAAATCGCAGCCGCCTGGGAACGCGGCGACATCGATGGCGCTTATGTCTGGGATCCGGTCCTGTCGGAACTGAAGAAAACCGGCAGCGTGCTTGCCACCTCCGCGGATGTCGCCGAATGGGGCGGCCCGACCTTCGATGCCTGGATCGTCAGCAAGAAATTTGCCGAAGAACATCCGGAAATCGTCACCGGCTTCGTTCAGGTGACCGGCAAGGCCTACGCCTCCTATCGTGCCAATCCCGACAGCTGGAACGCCGCATCGCCGCAAGCGGAAAAGATAGCCAAGCTCACCGGCGCGAAAACCGGAGAGGTTCCGGCTCTCCTGAAGGGCTACCACTTCCCGACGCTCGAAGAGCAGGCCGGTGCCGATCTGCTCGGCGGCGGAACAGTGAAGGCCGTGGCCGAAACCTCGGCCTTCTTGCTGGAACAGGGCAAGATCGCTGCGGTCCTTCCCGACTACGCGCCCTACGTTTCGTCGCGCTGGGTTGTCGAAGCCGCCAAGGCCGGCCTTTAAAATACAGGCGCTGGAATCCGAAGGATTCCAGCGCCGCAAACTCTCGGTGTGATCATGAGTGTCCTGTCGCTGCAATCCGTCTCTCTGGCGTTTCCGGCCGATCGCGACAGCCATCAGACGCGGCTGGTGCTTGATGGCGTGACGCTGCATCTTGCGTCCGATGAATTCATCGCCGTTATCGGCCGGTCCGGCTCCGGCAAGACCAGTCTTCTCAATCTCGCCGCGGGTTTCCTGAAGCCGACATCCGGCCGCATATCGGTGGATGGCGTGGATATTGCCGGCCCCGATGCCGATCGCGCCGTCGTCTTCCAGGACGATGCGCTCTACCCCTGGCTCAACGCCCGCGACAACGTCGCCTTTCCGCTGAAGTTGCGCGGTATCGCCAAGCGCGAACGCCGGCTCCGTGCTAACGGACTGTTGGCAAAGGTCGGTCTGGAAAACGCAGGTGCCAAAAATATCTGGGAGCTCTCCGGCGGCATGCGCCAGCGTGTCGGCATCGCCCGCGCGCTTGCGTCCGAACCGCGCTTTCTGCTGCTCGACGAGCCGCTCGGCGCGCTCGATGCGCTGACCCGCGCCCGCCTGCAGCAATTCCTGCTCAAGGTCTGGTCGGACAGCAAGACTGGCGCACTCCTGATCACCCACAGTATCGAGGAAGCCATCCTGCTCGCCACCCGCGTCGTCGTGCTGGCGCCCAATCCGGGCCGCATCGTCGCCGATATTCCAGCCAGTTTCGGCCGGCAATTGCTTGCCGGCAAATCACTGCCGGAGCTCAAGGACACACCGGAATACCGGCGTCTTCATGATGGCCTGACCGGCCTCATTCACGCGGACGCCGAGGAGGATGCGGCATGACCATCAACATCGGCACCATGATACCCGCCGCGCCTACAGCGCCCGTGGATGTCGCCGTCGAAGCGCAACAGCCCAAGCGTAGCTTTGGAACCCTGCCGATTTCACTGGCAACCATCGCCGTCATTATCGCCGCCTGGAGCCTCGCTTCGGCCTATGGGGTGGTGTCGCCGCTCTTCCTGCCATCGCCATGGACCGTGTTGAAGGCAATCCACGGTGTTGCAGTCAACGGCTTCGTCGATTCGACGCTGGCACAACATACGTTCGCCAGCCTGCTGCGTATTTTTGCCGCTCTCGCAGCCTCGATCGTCATCGGCATCCCGGCAGGCCTCGCGATTGGCACCAGCCGCATCGGCAAGGGCATCTTGGATCCCATCGTCGAATTTCTGCGGCCGCTGCCGCCACTTGCCTATCTGCCGCTGATCATCATCTGGATCGGCATCGGCGAGGCTTCGAAGATCACCGTCATCTCGCTCGCCATGCTGCCGCCGATCATCCTGTCGACCGCAGCCGGGGTCAAATCGGCACCCGCCGATTTCATCAATGCCGCCAGATCGTTCGGCGCCACCCGCCTGCAGATACTCCTGCAGGTGATCCTGCCCAGCGCTATTCCTTCGATCCTGACCGGCACCCGCATCGCGCTTGGCGCCGGCTGGTCGACACTGGTGGCGGCCGAACTGGTGGCCGCAAGCCGCGGCCTCGGCTTCATGATCCAGTCGGCCGCTCAGTTCCTCGTCACCGACATCGTGATTGCAGGCATCGTCGTCATCGCCGCAATCGCTTTCCTTTTGGAAATTCTGGCGCGGCTCCTGGAGCGCTGGTTCGTGCCCTGGGCCGCGCATCGCTGAGAAGCGGCCTTCAGCCTACACCATCGAGCGACTGAGCCCGCCGTCGACCGGCAACGCGACGCCGGTAATGTAGCCGGCCTGGCGGCTGGCAAGGAAGGCCGCCGCTGCGCCGAACTCTGCCGGCGTCCCATAGCGGCCGACCGGGATATCCGACTGGCTGCGCGCCGCCACGGTCTCGATGCTCAATCCTTCACTCTCCGCATCCATCCGGTCAAAGCTCAGCGTCCGGTCCGTCGCCAGCCGGCCGGGCAGAAGCATGTTGACGGTAATGCCCTCCGCCGCCACTTCGCCCGCAAGCGTCTTCAGCCAGCCGGCAACAGCGCTGCGCAGGGCGTTGGAAGCGGTCAGACCGGGGATGGGCTCGCGAATGCTGGTTGAGGCCACCGCCATGATGCGCCCCCAGCCGTTCTGCCGCATGGATGGCAAGAGCCTGTTGGTGATGCGCATGCCGGCCAGCACCATCGTGTCGAACTGGGCACGCCAGAATGCAGGATCTATCTCCGCCGCAAGGCTCGGCGGCGGCCCGCCGCCGTTCAGCACCAGGATATCGATGTCACCAAAATTGGCGGCAAGCCGGTCGAGAAACGGATCGATGGTATCGGGATTTGCAAGATCAAGCGCCAGTCCCCTGGCCGAATCACCGATTTGCGCAGCACTCTGCGCCGTCTTCGTCTGGTCGCGCCCTGTCAGGGCAACGATGGCGCCCTCCGCCGCCAGCGCTTCGGCGATGCCTCGCCCCAACCCCTTGCTGCCGCCGAGAACGAGTGCCCGTTTGCCTTTGATGCCGAGATCCATGATCTGCTCCTCACTGCCCTTACTTTGCTAAAGGCAATGTTGGATAGGCTCGGGCGAGCATAGTCAATGGGCGTGGAGAAACGCTAAAATTGTCCGAAATGGAGCCTGGTCATCGTTGGGAGCGCGAGCGGCCATGGGCAATGACAGCCGTTGTTCAGCGCTGCGCCCGTAGAATGCGTTTCCAGATCGTACCGCCAAGGAACTTATTGAAGACCACGAAATAGGCAACGATGAGAGCCATCATCAAGAGTGCTGCGCCACCCTGGAGATTGAAGCCTTCTTCAGTTCTCCCGCCGAAGATCGAAGCAATCAGGTAGCCCAATACAAAAAATGCGGTCAGGAAGTCCAATATGGCAGCGAGAACGATGCGCCACGTCGAAGGCCCTTGTTGACGTTGCGTATCAGCCATGTACATGCCCCCTGCTGGTCCCCGGCAAACTTTATCGCGTGGCCAGTTGATTCTGCAATCGGCATAAGGCGGAAACCACAACAGCCAGACTGAAAAACGTGGCGGAACCGGCAAGAGTACTTGGCAAGCATCGTCAACGTTATGCAGGAGCCACAGCTTCCCTAATCATCACGATTCACTGGAAAAATTTGGTGGAGCTAAGCGGGATCGAACCGCTGACCTCTTGCATGCCATGCAAGCGCTCTCCCAGCTGAGCTATAGCCCCATTTTGGGTCCGGCCAGGCCGGTTCCGGGAAGGCCTTCCGAACTGTTTGTCCGGTCGGTTGGCGGCTTCATACTTCTGCTTTTTGCAGATGGCAAGCCGAAAAAGACAAAGGGCGAATTTTTATTCAGTGAGCCCGGAGCCTTGCGTCCGCATGGTGGTTGAAAACTCCGCGCGGACGCCAATTGTTTGAAATCTGTGAGGTTTAAACCTCGTCGTCGTCGTCTGATACGCCGATCAGGTCGGACAGGCCGTCCTCGTCGTCTTCGTCGGCTTCCAGGAAGGTGTCGTCGTCATCGCCTTCGATTTCGACGTCGTCATCGCCCAGATCCGGCAGATCGTCGCCGCCGGCTGCTTCGCTGTCGGCATCCTCGAGCGAGACCAGTTCGACTTCGGTGTTCTCGGCGTCGACTTCCTGAACCTCGTCTTCCTCGGCGGCCTTTTCCATGACCTTGGCGACCGATGTCTCCTCGAAGAAGGACAGGGGATAGGATTTGCCTGTATAGGGAGAAACGATCGGGTCCTTGTTCAGGTCGTAGAACTTACGGCCTGTTTCCGGATCGATACGCTTTGTTCCAAGTTCCGCTTTTGCCACGGTCAAAGCCTCTTGAATGGCCGGGATTACCGGCATTTGCCGGAATACCGGCGTTGAACATGAAATGAATTAGCCGGTCCCCATAATGGTCTTGGCATCATCTGTCAAAGCTTAACTTGCCTGCGTGCCTGTGCTGCTTTTCTTTGACCGGCGGGATGACCATTCCGCAACTTGATGTTACGCACGGCTAATCGGACGATTGCAAGCTTGTTTGTTGACGAGCGGGCAGGGACGTCCGAAATATCGGGCTGCCTTGAGCGGAACGGTTACCGCACCACGACGATCATATCCACTTTCAGGGAGTAAAATGACTTTCATTATCGCCATCGACGGCCCGGCTGCAGCCGGCAAGGGGACCCTGTCGCGCCGGATCGCCGAGGAATACGGCTTCCATCATCTGGATACCGGGCTGACCTACCGCGCCACGGCCAAGGCGTTGCTGGACGCGGGCCTGCCGCTGGACGACGAGCTGATTGCCGAGCAGATGGCACGGGATGTCGAGCTTGCGGGGCTCGATCGTGGCGTGCTGTCGGCGCATTCGATTGGCGAGGCAGCCTCCAAGATCGCCGTCATGCCGCTGGTGCGCCAGGCTTTGGTCGAGACGCAACGCGCCTTTTCGCTGCGTGAGCCCGGAACGGTGCTGGATGGCCGCGATATCGGAACCGTCGTCTGCCCGGATGCGGCGCTCAAGCTCTATGTGACGGCATCGGCCGAGGTACGCGCCCGCCGCCGCTTCGACGAGATCCTCGGCAACGGCATTCCGGCCGATTTCCTGGAGGTTCTGGCCGATATCGTCAAGCGCGACGAGCGCGACATGGGACGGGCCGACAGCCCGCTGCGCCCGGCCTCCGATGCACACTTGCTAGATACGTCCGAAATGAGTATAGAGGCCGCATTCTTAACGGCGAAGACGCTTGTTGACGCCGCATTGAAGCATTAAGCAGGTTCGGAAAAGTGTATCACGGTTTTCCGGTCAAACCTGCGACGAAGTAGTCCGAACCACCATCCCCGCGCCGGATTTGCTCCTTCATGATTGGAGCGGATGGTTTTCGGACCTGTCAACGCTAACCCCCGGCGCCTGTGCCCCATCTGTGGCACACCAGGAGTATTCATGTCTCAAGCTAACCCCACCCGCGACGATTTTGCCGCGCTGCTGCAGGAATCCTTTGCGACCCAGGATCTTGCCGAAGGCTACGTCACCAAGGGTATTGTAACCGCCATCGAGAAGGACGTCGCAATCGTTGACGTCGGCCTCAAGGTCGAAGGCCGCATCGCCCTGAAGGAATTCGGCGCGAAGGCCAAGGACGGCACGCTGAAGGTCGGCGATGAAGTCGAAGTTTACGTCGAGCGCATCGAAAATGCGATGGGCGAAGCTGTTCTGTCGCGCGAAAAGGCTCGCCGCGAAGAGAGCTGGGTCCGCCTCGAAGTCAAGTTCGAAGCCGGAGAACGCGTCGAAGGCGTCATCTTCAACCAGGTCAAGGGTGGTTTCACCGTCGATCTGGATGGTGCCGTTGCCTTCCTTCCGCGCTCGCAGGTCGACATCCGTCCGATCCGCGACGTTACCCCGCTGATGCACAACCCGCAGCCCTTCGAAATCCTCAAGATGGACAAGCGCCGTGGCAACATCGTCGTGTCGCGCCGCACCGTTCTCGAAGAGTCGCGTGCTGAACAGCGTTCGGAAATCGTCCAGAACCTCGAAGAAGGCCAGGTTGTTGACGGCGTCGTCAAGAACATCACCGATTACGGTGCGTTCGTTGACCTCGGCGGCATCGACGGCCTGCTGCACGTCACCGACATGGCATGGCGCCGCGTCAACCATCCGTCGGAAATCCTGAACATCGGCCAGCAGGTCAAGGTTCAGATCATCCGCATCAACCAGGAAACCCACCGCATCTCGCTCGGCATGAAGCAGCTCGAGTCGGATCCGTGGGATGGTATCGGTGCCAAGTACCCGGTCGGCAAGAAGATCTCCGGTACCGTCACCAACATCACCGACTACGGTGCATTCGTAGAGCTGGAGCCGGGCATCGAAGGCCTGATCCACATCTCCGAAATGTCCTGGACCAAGAAGAACGTCCACCCCGGCAAGATCCTGTCCACGACGCAGGAAGTCGACGTTGTCGTTCTCGAAGTCGACCCGACCAAGCGCCGCATCTCGCTCGGCCTCAAGCAGACGCTCGAGAACCCGTGGCAGGCATTCGCGCACAGCCATCCGGCTGGCACGGAAGTTGAAGGCGAAGTCAAGAACAAGACCGAATTCGGCCTGTTCATCGGTCTCGACGGCGACGTCGACGGCATGGTGCACCTGTCGGATCTCGACTGGAACCGTCCGGGCGAGCAGGTCATCGAGGAATACAACAAGGGCGACATGGTCAAGGCCGTCGTTCTCGATGTAGACGTCGAAAAGGAACGCATCTCGCTCGGCATCAAGCAGCTCGGCAAGGATGCAGTCGGCGACGCCGCTGCTTCCGGCGACCTGCGCAAGAACGCCGTTGTTTCGTGCGAAGTTCTGGCCGTCAACGACGGTGGCATCGAAGTGAAGCTCGTCAACCACGAAGACCTCACCTCGTTCATCCGCCGTGCCGATCTGTCGCGTGACCGCGACGAACAGCGTCCGGAGCGTTTCTCCGTTGGTCAGGTTGTCGACGCCCGCGTCACCAACTTCTCCAAGAAGGACCGCAAGGTCATGCTGTCGATCAAGGCTCTGGAAATCGCTGAAGAGAAGGAAGCCGTCGCACAGTTCGGTTCGTCCGACTCGGGCGCTTCGCTCGGCGACATCCTGGGCGCAGCCCTGAAGAACCGCTCGGGCGAATAAGCCTTAGCAATCTGAACAACGAAGCCCGCGGAAAGCGATTTCCGCGGGCTTTTTCGCGTCCTGTTCTGAAGCTGCTTCTGCGAGCGAATGGGCTCAGCCGTAACCGCCCATGCGGCGGTAGAGGTCATAGGCGTCTGCGGCCTGGCTTTCCTCGTCTTCCAGGTCCGTCCGCGGCACGGCGGTGGTGTGGTCTTCCTGCTCGCCGCGCTCTTCGCGGTTTTGGCCCTCATCCTCGTTGTCTTCACCGGAAAAGGCGGCCTGTTCTTCTTCCTCCTCCTCCTCGATCTCGGTAGCGCGCGTCTCCTGTGTCTTTGCCGGCAGATAGGGGATCATCGCGAAAGGGATTGCGTCCCTCGCAATGCCTGCATCCGGCAACCGGGGCGTCAGGGCCTCGCGTGCACTCTCTTCCATCGTCGCAGGATGCATGGGCGTCGGCCGGTTTCCCGGTTTTTCCTCAGGCCCATCCAGCATCGCGCTCCAGCTGTCGTGTTCGAACCCGGCCATCTCCATCCGATCGCCGGTATCGCCGGTGAGCAAGGATGTGTCCGGTGGCATTTCGGCGGTGTCGGCGGCTTCCAGCTGGGCAAACAGGATTTCGGCGCCGATGTCGGCCGTCTCGCCGGCAAGCGCTGCAAACAGCGTATCGGATCCGTCCGGGACTGAACCGGGCAAAGGCAGGCTGGCTTCGACCAGGGCTTTCAGCGTCTGGGCAAGGCTCTTTTCCGGATGCCCCATTTCCGCTTCGGCCAACGGCGAGGGGGTCTCATTGGTGCCGGCAAGGGACTGGTTTTCGGGTACGATCTCCAGTTCCCACTCGCCGAGATCGTGCCCCTTGAAACCATCGACATCTTGGAGATCGCGCGTAGCGGTCGGCCTGGCGGACGATGTGCCTGTATTTGCCGGCCCATCCGGCTCGCCTTCCGATGTGCGGAAAGCGTCGTCCTCGATCCCGGAGCCAGGCCTGTTTGTACCGGCAGAATGCTCCGGTTGCTCCGGCGTTTCCATTGGCTCGGAGAGGTCAAGCCCCAGTTCTTCCGCCAGCTTTGCCTTCAGCCCGGCATCCATATCTCCGGCAGCGATTGCGGCGACCAGGGACAGGGCCTCGGGATCGGCTGCAAGAAAGGCGGCGGCGGCGCGCAGCAGCGGGATCGATTCGGCGTTTGCTCTGCTGGGCTGCGGCGGTTGCCCGCTGGCAAGAGCACTACCACTGCCGCGTGCCGTCTGGGCCTTTGCCGGCTGATCTGCGCGCAGCGTGGCGGCCGGGCTTTCGTTGTCGAGGCTTTCCTCGAAGGCGATGACAGCGGGGCCTGTCTCATCGTCACTGAAAGCCTTTTTCAGCGCAGCCTGCAACAGGCCCGGGTCGGGAATGACGGCAGGGCCGGCCATGATCGTTTGCGCGGCGGATACCGGTGTTTGCCGGCCCGGCACGGGTGTCTGTCCCTGCGGTGGGGTTTGCGTTTGTAGCGGTTTGCTGTCCGGCTGTGCGGTGCCGGCGCGAGGCGCCGTCAGCGGCACCCAGGGCCTGTCCAGCAGTCGCGGCATATCGATGATCGAAGGCATCCTCAGCGCCTCGGTCAGAATCCTGATGGATATCGCCAGGTTGTGTTGCCCAAGCTGTTTTTCCAGCGCCAGGCGTGCTGCAGGCGGTAGCGTTTCGAGGAAGACGGCCAGTCGCTTGCTGAAATCACGCAGGGTCTCCTGCGGCAGCGGCGGAAATTTCAGGATTTTCGCCAGCGTGTCGAGCAGGCGGATCAGTGCGTCTTTCGGCAGAGGCTCGCTTTCGAGCAGATGCCGGTTCAGCGTCTCCAGGATTTTGAGAACCGCTTCCGACTGGTTTCCCGAAATCCGGCCGGGCATGGATACAGGAAGCGTCCGCTCCCTCGGCGTGACGGCCTCAACGAGGACCGCCGCCTGTGCCGCAGCGACCGGTGTTTTGACTGTGAGAATGGGCATCAGCATCGCAATCTCCGTCAAGTTGGGGTTGAGGCCATCGGCCAGATCTGTTTCGGCATACCGGCTGCAGGGCCGGAAGCCTCCAGGCGTATTTCATGGGATTGATGGCGCTTCATGCGCATGCCCGACGGCTCATTGACGGCCAAACCAGACTGCGGCGGCTGCTTCGGAACCACGGGTGGCCGAGCATTGTATGGTTCCATACTAGGACGGAATGATTGACAGAATATTAACCATACCGAGGGCGCTATATCGGGGATGGGACGGCGCCCCTTGGCCCTTGCCGCTCTTTCGCCGCTCGCGTACATCTTTGCGCTGCGCCGCCGCCCACTGTGCGGCGAGCACGGAATTGCTTTCGGGGGAATGCGATGAACCTGACCAACCTGATCCTCAACACCGACAGCTACAAGTTCAGCCATTTTCTGCAGTATCCGCCCGGCACGCGGGCAATTTCCGCCTATATCGAGACGCGCGGGCATCCGGATCAGGCCGATGTGCTGTTCTTCGGCCTGCAGATGTTCCTGAAGGAATATCTCGGCAAGCCGGTGACCCGCGCCGATATCGACGAGGCCGAGGCGCTTGTCACGGCACACGGCCTGCCGTTCAATCGCACCGGCTGGATGCGCATCGTCGATCATTTCGGCGGCTATCTGCCGCTGGAGATCCAGGCTCTGCCGGAAGGCACCCTGCTGCGCCGCGGCGTGCCGATGGTACAGGTGGTCAATACCGATCCCGAGTGCTACTGGCTGACTTCCTATGTCGAGACCGCGCTGCTGCGGGCCGTCTGGTATCCGTCATCGGTCGCCAGCAATGCCCGCAAGATCAAGCAGATCATCCGGCCGATCCTCGAGAAAACCTGCGACGATCCGGACGCCGCCCTGCCCTTCCGCCTGCACGATTTTGGCGCGCGCGGTGTCGGCGCACTGGAACAGGCCGGCATCGGCGGGGCCGCCCATCTCGTCAATTTCATGGGCACCGATACCATGACCGGCGTCCTCTATGCCCGGCGCTATTATGGCGCCGAAATGGCCGGCTTCTCGATCCCCGCCTCCGAACACTCGACGATGACGGCCTGGGGCGTCGAGCGGGAAGCGGAGGCCTATGCCAACATGATCGATCGCTTTGCCGGCGGCGGCATGTTCGCCGTCGTGTCGGATAGCTACGACATCAATTACGCGGTCTCGGAAATCTGGGGCGAGCAGTTGCGTGAAAAGGTCAGGGCCAGCGGCGGTACGGTTGTCATCCGGCCCGACAGCGGCGATCCGATCGAGACGCCGGTGCATGTGATCAAGCAGCTCGACTATCATTTCGGCTCGGCACTGAACGGTAAGGGTTACAAGGTGCTCGACAGGTCCGTCCGGGTCATCCAGGGCGACGGCATTTCCAACGCCGATATCAGCCAGATCCTCGGCCGGCTGGAAGCGTTCGGCTTTTCGGCCGAGAACATCGCCTTCGGCATGGGCGGCGGCCTGTTGCAGAAGGTCAACCGCGATACCTATTCCTTCGCCATGAAGACCAATGCCCGGCTGGACGATGCGGGCAAATGGCACGATGTCTTCAAGCGTCCCGCCACCATGAACGGCAAGGCGTCGAAGGCGGGCCGGCAGGCGGTCATCAGCGGTCTTGGCGGTCTTGAGGCGGCGCGTCTCGACGAACTCAAGGACCGCCGCAATCATCTGGAAACGGTCTGGATGAACGGCGATCTGCTGCGGCAATGGAGCTTTGAGGACATTCGCGCACGGGCAAAATAGTTTTTTCCCGAAATCTGTTGCCTGACAGCCTTTGCCGGCCCATCTTTGTGGATGACGACTTCGGAGCCTGAAGATGACGGTTCGTCCGCCCCAATCCCTATCCCCGTCCTTTACCAGGGACAGTGGCCTCAACCTGCTCGAATACGAACTGATGTCGGAGCGGGCGGATGCGCTCGGCCGGCACGGGTTGAAAGTGGAAAAGGCAATCGCCGCGTTGAGCGTGCTCAGCGATCCTCAAACGGCACCGGAGCGGCGCGAGCAGTTGCTCAACGATGCCGCCGACGCCGTCTGGGCGTTCTTCATCCAGCGCGAAATCTGCGGCCTGCGCTCAAACCGCGATGCCGTCCAGCGCTATGGGATCCCGAAGGAAGTGATGGCGCGCCTCGGCATCATCAGGCCTAAACCCTGATCAAGCCCTGATCAGGCGGCCTTCGTCTCCTCGGTCTGGCGTTTGAGAATTTCGTAAATCCCGTTTTCATCCAGGCTGACGGCCAGAATGCCGCTTGCTGCCGCATCCTCTCCCGCCGGCGCTGCTGCGTCTGCGGGGCCGGCGCGGGCGAGGAGAACGGCCATGTCGGCCTCTTCCCTGGCTTCCTCGGATGCGCCGGTCGTTCCGGCTTGCGTATCGATCGGATCGGTCCGGCCAGCCATGCTGCCGCTAGCGGTGCTTTCCGCCTTTTCTTCTATCTCCGCCATTTCGGCGCCCGCAGCCAAGGTCAGCAACAGATCGCCGGGTGTGACAGCCTTTATAGCGGGTTTGCCTTCAGTCGCGGGGCTTCCCGTTTCGCCGGACGCGTCGCGGATGACATCATTGATCTTTTTGATCGTGTCCTGGACCTCCTTGACGTCCTCAAGTTTGTCGCCCGCTTCGAGCTTGCGAATATCCTCCTCGCGTTCCCGACGCGTTTCGGCATTCTCGATGCGGGTCGGGTCCGGCTGATCCGTCCGCTCGAGCTTCAGTTCCTCGAGGGATTTCGGATCGGCGATGTCTTCCAGCCGCTGGATCGCGATCTGCGCATCCTCAGTCGATGTCCCATCGGTGCGTGCGGTATCGTCGAGGACTTCCTGGATGATTTTCGCCTGACTGCCGTAGGGGTTCTTGATGGCATCCACCACCTGGGCTGCGGTCAGGCCCAGATCCCGCAGGCCGGTCTTTGTTTCAAGCGCCTCGATGCTGGCCGGCATCGACTTGCGCACGCTGGCCATCGTCTCGCCGATACGCTTGCTGTAATCGTTGTCGCTCTCGTCCTCATTCTGCGTCAGCCCGTAGCGGGTCACGAAGCGGGCAGCCATATTCGCCATTTCTGATGGCTGTTCGGCCGTGCCGTTCAGTACAGCATCGACATCATCGACCGAGATCCGGAACCGGGCCAGCGTCACCTCCTGCGCCTGCCAGGAGTTAGATGGGGTGGAGGAAAGATTGGCTTCCTTCTTGCCGATCATCGAGACCAGCGTCAGCGTATCCTCGACACGGGTACCGAAATCGGTATCGGATTCACCCTCGTCGCGCGTCAGGCCCAGAACGTGCAGAAACCGCGAAATCAGCTCCGCCATCGGATTGTCGTCGCTTTTCAGAGCGCCGAAGAAGTGTGCGTTGACCTTGGCGTTCAGCGCCGCGTGGCTCTTGCTCGCCGAAATCCTCGCCTTGAGGATATCGTCCTCCTTCGTTTCCTTGCGCGCCTTCTTTTCGTCTTCGACGCGCTTCTCCTCCGCCTGGTCGATCATCGACTGCATCAGCGTGGTACTGACGGTTCCGGCACTCGCCTGAAGAGGGGTGATCATGGCTGCTCCGTGCGGTCTGCAACGTGGGATGACGTTGACAGTAACCGGCAACCATTAATGCCTGATTAACCTATTCTCGCAGTGGTTATACTAGGGGGTGTTCAAGCGCCAGCCGCATCAGCTGTGCGCGAAAATGTCCGTATCCTCCCAGCCGAGCAGGTCGAGCTTGGAGCGGGTGGGCAGGAAGGCGAAGCAGGCGTCGGCGTGGTCGGCGCGGCCATCGCGGATCAGGCGGGCGGTCAGCTTGTCGCGCAGGGCATGCAGATGCAGGACGTCGGACGCGGCATATTCCAGCTGTGCCGGCGAGAGCTTTTCAGCGGCCCAGTCGGAGGACTGCTGCTGCTTGGAAATATCGACCTCGAGCAGTTCCTTCAGATTGTCCTTCAGTCCGTGCCGGTCCGTATAGGTCCGGGTCAGCCGCGAGGCGATCTTGGTGCAGAATACCGGCGTCGTGGTCACGCCGAAGGTGTGAAACAGCACGGCGATATCGAAGCGGCCGAAATGGAAGATCTTCTGGCGGGTGGGGTCTTCAAGCATGGCGACGAGGTTGGGCGCCTGCGTCTGGCCCTTGGCGATCTGTATAACATCGGCGGTGCCGTCACCCGGCGACAGCTGGACGAGGCAGAGCCGGTCGCGGCGCGGTATCAGGCCAAGCGTTTCGGTATCGATAGCAATGGCGCCCCGGTAACGGGCAGCGTCCGCCGCTGAGATGTCGCCTTGGTGAAACCGTATTGTATTTGCCATGGAAATCCCCACATCAGCCGGACAGGGTGTCGTGCTTCGTTCAAGCTGTTGGGCTATAGCGCAACTTCACTGGAAACGATACCGTCTCCTTGCGCCCGGACATGCGGGGTATCCTGTCTTGACCGGGCAAACACGATGGAACGCACATGTTGATCCCGCAGGCCGTCCTCATCTCCCTGGCATTGGCCGCCTCCGTTCTTCCTGCGAACGCGGCTTCACCGTCGCTGGCGCCGGTGCAGGTTGCCCAGGCCTTTAGCGACCTGCCGGGTGTGAAGCCGCCGGAGGAAGCGGAGGACGCCAAGCGAATTTTCTGCGAGCAATCCGTCATCGAGATCGAGGGGCATCCGACCTACGGACCGCGTTACCAGACCGTGAACAACTGCCGCAAAGGCGACGGTCCGGTGTTTCAGTCTCCGCGCTCTCCACGCTCGATCGAACGGCAGTTGCGCGGTCTGAATTATTAGGTCCAGCCTCCCGTCTGGCCGCCTTGCAAATTACCGGATCATCAATACAACTTGCCGCAACGACCGGGCTTTTCCCATGCCTGGGCAGGGAGACGACGTCATGCCTGAGACGCAACCGCCTCTGGTCATCTGCGCGCCGGAACCGCGCACGCTCGATCTGATCTTCACACCGGCGGCGCTTGCGCAGCTGAAGGCCAGATACCGCATTGTCGAAGCGAATGCCGAAGACATAGCCGGGCTCGGTGACGATATTCTGAAGGAGGCCCGCTACATTATCGGCCAGCCGCCTTTGAGCGCTGCGACGCTGGCGCGCATGCCGGAACTTCGGTGCATCCTCAATGTCGAAAGCAACCTGATCAACAATATGCCCTATGAGGTGCTGTTTTCCCGCGGCATCCATGTGGTGACGACGGGTCAGGTGTTTGCCGAGCCGGTCGCCGAGATGGGGCTGGCGATGGCGCTGAACATCGCCCGCGGCATCGTCGATGCGGATCTCGATTTCCGTAAGGGCCGTGAGCTCTGGGGTGGCGAGGGCAATGCAAGGGCGCGGCTTTTGTCGGGCGCCGATGTCGGCATCATCGGTTTCGGCGATCTCGGCAAGGCGCTGAACCGCGTGCTCTCCGGTTTTCGCACCAATACCCGCGTCTACGACCCCTGGATGCCGGCCTCGATCCTGACCGACAATGGCGTCAAGCCGTCGAGTCTGGAGGAGGCGCTGACGCAGAGCGATTTCATTTTCGTCGCCGCCGCCGTCACCAGTGAGAACCAGCATTTCCTCGGCGCGGATGCCTTTGCCAGCATGCGTCCGGGGGCTGCCTTCATCCTGCTCAGCCGCGCCAATGTGGTCGATTTCGACGCGCTGATGGCGGCGGTCGCAAGCGGCCATATCGTGGCGGCGAGCGACGTCTATCCCGACGAGCCGCTGCCGCTTGATCATCCCGTCCGCACCCTCAAGGGCTTCCTGCGCTCCGCTCATCGGGCCGGCGCGCTCGACAGCGCCTTCAAGAAGATGGGCGACATGGTGCTGGAAGACATGGACCTGATGGACCGCAACCTGCCACCGATGCGTTGCAAGCGGGCGGAGCGCGAGACGGTGTCGCGCATGCGCTCCAAGCCAGTCACGGTCAACTGACCGCCGTCGGTCCCTGTCAAAGAACACGGGCCGGATAAGCCGGGCCTTCCTGTGTGGGGAAGAGTCTACCGCAGTTCGGCGGGGCGGGGAAATTTGTGCAGGGGAATTGCGGTTGCTCCCTCTTCTCCCCGGCGGGGAGAAGAGGAGATTGTCGCAATCGCCCTCAATCCATAATGCGATAGCGCTCCCCGTGAGCGCGGCAAAAGCGAGGCACCATGCATGCCGCCAGGCTCACCCGCCGTTGACCCTGCGCATCGCTTCCAGGATCGAACTCTTGGTTTCGTGGCCGGTCTTGTAGAGGCCGAGCATCACGGTGGCGGCATCGCGGCCATCTTCGCTGTCGAGGGTCATGCGTGTTTCCTCGCACCATTCCTCGAGCGCGCCGCACACCACTTCGATTTCACTCTGGTTCAAGGTCATGTTCGATAGAAACGACATTACTTTACCCTATCGTCACACCCAATTCGGGACGATAGTGTAGCTTCATGGGAATCGCCGACAATTCCCAGATTTTAGGGGTATCCGGCCGGTGTCTGATAGCCGGCGGCTTAATCTGCCCTGGCTGCGGACGCTTCGACCAGGGAAGCCGCAATGGCCATGGCAAGGAGCTTGCCCTTGGCCCTGATCGTGCCGCTGTCGAAGTCGCGGGCTGACAGAGCAAGGTCCATGCCCTCGCGCATCAGAATTTGTTGCGCCCTGTAAACTGCCCAGTTTTCGACGTCGTCGCGCTTCTGCATTGCGCTGCCCCCCGGCCAAATCATTTAGCGTTGTCGTTCGGCTCTCAATCCGGCCCGGACGCCGGCACACGAGGCGAATCAGCTGAGCACGTGAACAGAATGCGGCATTTCCTGGAATTCGGAAGCAGAACTTTTCAGCGATGATTAATGAGGGTGAAATACTGCCTCATGCATTGCGCAGCCGGCCCTCCAGCAGGTCGAGGACGGCGCGGCCGGCCTCCATGACGTTGGTGCCGGGGCCGAAGACGGCGGCGACGCCGTGGTCGAGGAGGAACTGGTAGTCCTGGCGCGGCACGACGCCGCCGACGACGACGATCACGTC
>NZ_JAOYTH010000016.1 GCF_025847205.1 Pararhizobium sp. YC-54
GCCTAAATGCGATATTCGGCGTCAGCCGAATGCACAGATAACGCGGGGTGGAGCAGCCCGGTAGCTCGTCAGGCTCATAACCTGAAGGCCGCAGGTTCAAATCCTGCCCCCGCAACCAATTCAATTATAAAGTAAAATTAGAACTTTGCCTCCCCACTAGGGAGTGCCCCCCTTCCTCAGAAGCTACCAAAATTTCGTGGCGAATCGTCACGGGGTCGTCACAAAAATCTCCGTATTTTTTGGTCGCATGCTAAGGACCATACAGTTGGAAAGCTGAGGCGCCGATTATAGCATATCGGATTGGGAGCCACGAGTTAGGTGATCTTAATGCCTTGATGCGGATGCTGCGGCTTCCATCGAAGTCCCACTCCGTCCAGCACTCCCGTGTCGTTGTTCGCCGCAATGAATTGAATATCGGCGATGACAAAGGCGTCGTAAAGTTTCTCTCTCACCTTCGGCGAAGCAGCCTCGTTCCCGTTCTCGAAGCGGGTCAGAGATCGGATGCTAACGCCCGACTTCCCAGCTAGATCTGCCTGGCTCCAACCAAGCAGAATCCTAGCGGCTTTGCACAAGGTCGGGGTAAGAACGGAAGACATAATTACGCGAGAAACCGGCTCGCAAGCGAAATGTCAAATATGGCGTCCTAGACGCCAAAACTGGCTTGCAGAATGCCTGCGTTGGCGTAATATCTGATAGTTGGATCCCAGCCGCCGAATCAACGTTTTTTCGCGCGACTTTTCGTCAAGTTTGTCAGTTAAAGGTCGGGTGCGGAATGAAGGCCTGGATATTTTCTGATCTGCATGTTGAGTGCACGGGCACCGCCTCCCGTCTCGAGGTTCCCGATGCCGATCTTTGTATCTGCGCGGGCAATATTCTTGAACGCGGTCTTGAGCCAAGCGTCGATTGGCTGGCGAAGAATGTCGCAAAACATATGCCCGTTTTACTCGTGCCGGGGAATCGTGACTACTATCATTCGTCCATCAAGGAAGGCTTTGAAAAAGGCGTTGAGCTGGCAAGAAGCTACGAGGGAATCTTTTTACTGGACGAAGGATTCGTCGTCCTTGGCGGCATTCGCTTTGTCGGCGCCACGCTATGGACGGATTTTGCCTTGTTCGGTGATCCACGCCTCCCAATGCTAGAAGCTGCTGAGCACATCGACGACTATCGAAGGATTAAGATCTCCAATCTGCCGGCGAAGCGTTTCAGTCCGCGCCAAGCAATGCGTCTGCATCTCAATGCTCGGCTGATAATCGAAGACTTGCTTGCCGCGTCGTGTGATCTCCCCACCGTTGTAATCACACATCACGCCCCGAGCTTGCTGTCGATGTCGCAGGATTGGATTGATAACCCGCTCGCGCCGAGCTTCGCCTCGAATCTTGACAGGACCATCCTTCGGTATCAACCGCAATTCTGGATTCATGGGCACCTTCATAATGCGGCCGACTACATGATCCGGAACACCAGGGTAATATGCAACCCGAGGGGATATCCCAGGTGCAGAACGGGCTTTAATCCGACCTTGGTTATAGATTTAGGCGTCGGTACGCCACAGCGATCACAGGAATTGGCGCGCGGGATCACAGGACTCGAGGGTGCGCCCGCCGGATAGCGTCGTAAGACTCACATGGACCGGAACGACGCAGGAAAATCCTTAAGGGAAGATCGATTTATGCCCACCCGCATCACCGAGGAAATCGGTCGGTTGAGGAAACTGCTCACCGACCTCGAGCGGCTGGAGGCCGGCACCATCTCGCCGCCAGCGCTTATGGCCGTACCCTTCCTGGATCAATGGATTCACTCACCGCGAGAAGTGCCTTGTCTGGAGGGCGTCGTCGAAGGGCACCCATCGCTGTTCGATGGGCACCAGATCCTCACCAGCGAAGTCTATGCGCACCTCTACGCGGACGACGAACACTTCGTCCGCACGCTGAACCGCTGGTATCGTCTTGGTAGCCCCAGACGGAGGGCAAGGTGTTGAAACATCGAATGACCCCGGCGGCTTTCAAACAGGTGAGGAAAAGGCCGGGTTCGATGCTCGCATACTTCCTCCTGCGTCGGGCACTGAAAGGGACGCGTCAGTTCCGCGGAGACGTCGGCGGGCTGGTGGTCGTCATTGTTGACAAGCGTTGGTTCCCTCGTTTCGAACGCGCCGCCGAGCTCCTGTTTTCCGGACAGGCACGCGCGTTTTTCAACGCGGAAACATCCATGCACCGAGTGGTGTCGAAAGAGTACGGTTCGAAAACCAAACTCGACCTCGACGTTTTGTCGTACAATGCGCAGACCATCTTGCTCACCGATAACATCGAGGCACTTCCGCCGAAGGTCCGGATCGCGGCTGAGGACACGGTTACCGTCGAGAAGCCCACCGTTCGGCTGTTGAACGCAGTCCGGAAGTTGGCGGGCAGACCTTGCCTCGATGATAGGACGGCAGAAGCCGTGGCCGGTGAAGACTGGGACATGATCGAGGCACTCCTCTGCCGGTATTCACTTACTGAGGTGGACTTCGACAACCTTCACACGGCAAAGGATTCAGACGCCTCCGAAGGGCCGCGACTTAGTGAGCTGCCGGGTTTTGAGCCGGCTCGGGAGTGGGTGTCTAAACTTGCGACGGACCTTTCGTCATGGAGAGACAAGTCTCTCGCGTGGTCGGCTTTGGATAGGGCCGCCCTTCTGGCCGGTCCACCTGGCGTTGGAAAGACCATGTTCGCGAAGGCGCTTGCAGCGGAGCTCGGCGTCACACTGGTCGCGACGTCTGCCGGACGTTGGCAGTCCGTCGGGGACGGATACCTTGGGGACATGCTTCGCGCAATGCGTGGATCCTTTGACGAGGCACGGTCGAAATCACCCGCGTTGTTGTTTATCGACGAGCTCGACTCGATCGGAAACCGCGAGCACCGGAGCAGTCTTAACGCCTTTTACGAGACACAGGTCGTCAACTCTTTTCTCGAGCTCACCAGCACCGCTTCCGACTGGCCTGGAGTGATTTTGCTCGCGGCCACCAACCGGCCAGGGGATATAGAACCGGCAATCCTTAGGTCAGGACGCTTCGAACAGCACATCGAATTCGAGCTTCCTACGCCAGAAGAGCGAGCCGCCATCCTCTCTTACCACCTCGGGTCGATATCACCGGAAACGCTAGCGCCGCTGACCGAGCATCTCGACGGTCACACGCCCGCCGATCTCGAACGTTTGGCACGGGCAGCGAAGAGGGTCGCACGTGGGAACGGCCGGAGTGTTGAATTTGCCGACGTTGAAGCAAGCATGCCGGCATTGACCAAACTCGATGAAGCTTCCCTCCTGCGCATTGCGACGCATGAGTGCGGGCACGCGCTCGTTGCTCTGAAATCAGGGTTCGTCGACGGCGTAACTGTCAAACTCAAGGACATAACCGTCTTAGGCAGCCCTCAGAGCGCAGGCAGCGTTATCTGCGATTTCACGGAACATGTCTTACCGACGGAACAGCTCCTCCGCGCAAAGATCCGCATTGCTCTGGCGGGAATGGCGGCTGAAGGCGTCGTTCAGCAGGACCGCTCCGTTGGAGGCGCGGGCATCGTTGGCTCGGACTTGGATGAGGCCACACGGATCGCGACGCGGATGGTGGCAAGCTACGGGATGGGGGACAGTCCCCTTTTCGAGATCGACTATCGTCGGGTGAATGAATCCTATCGGCCGCCTGCCTACCTCCGCAGTGCGATCGATCGCATTCTCCGGGAGGAGTGGGACGGCGCGAAGCATATTCTGAACGAACACACGGACAGGCTAAGGCATATGGCAGGGAAGCTCGTCTCTCAACGGAAGATGAGAGTGTTGGCAACATAAACGGTCGCGATGTTTGCTGTCGCGCACCCCCGGCGATCCCTTTTGCGACAGCGTCTGTCATTAAAGCCTCCTTCTGATGTTCTAGCCGCGAGTGTTTCGACCAGCCATCGATCGACGCCGGACGGTCGCGCGGTGCTCAGTAAAAGAGCGGGCGGATCGCGCATTGGATGAAACAACGACGACGCCACGTCATTGTGAAACTCTTCAAGCAACCGACGGCGGGAGAAGGTGGAGATGGACAAGATTAGCGAATTGGCCGAGCGATATCCGCACCTGACATTCGGGAACCTAAGATTCGGCATCGAGTGCGGAGACGGCTGGGCTGATATCATCCATGCCTTCCTCGCCACGGCAGAAGAGGTAACTGCCGCCGGCGGCGGGACCCTTCATTTGCTTCAGATCAAAGAAAAAATGGGAGGTCTGAGGATTTACTACAGGATGGCGGATACCCCGCAGAAGAGTTGGATGGGGATAGACGAGGCATACTACTTGGCTGAGGCGAGGTCATTCCACGTCTGCGAGCATTGTGGACGCCTCGGTCTCTTGACTTACAACGGACTACTGTATGCCACGCGCTGCGCCGAGCACGCCGCTGAGCTCGAAGCCGAGCTGGTTTCTCCGGGGCCCTGTATGAAAATCGTAGTTGCAGGCGCTGTCGAACCCTACGATCCCGATGCCGACCCCTTCATATCGACGCTATCGGATTGACGCCTGGTCTCGCTGCATTCCGACGAGCGCATCTATACATTCTGGAAGTAGTTTCGAAATGCGTTTGCCCGCGACGCTGGTCTAAGGATCG
Organism: Pararhizobium sp. YC-54; assembly: GCF_025847205.1. GTDB lineage: Bacteria > Pseudomonadota > Alphaproteobacteria > Rhizobiales > Rhizobiaceae > Pararhizobium. The sequence goes on from NZ_JAOYTH010000016.1 coordinate 4,619, forward strand.
ATCATTTCCTTCTCAGCTCGGAGGCGGCGTCGAGGCTTTCGAAGGCGCAGGCGGAGAGGCACGCGCGCGGCTGGGAGCACACAAGCGATCATGCGCCCGTTTCGATCGAACTGACCGATAAGCCTGCAAAACGAGCGACGACGAAATGAGCGAGACCCATTGGCAAGATGGGTTGTCAATCGGCACGCAATGTTCCACGCCGAGCCACAGCCATGGAGCGCCAGATGCCGCCTCCGGTTTTGATCGCGCGTCCTCAGACGCTGGGTAACCCCTTTTCAAAATCCACGGGACTATCTTACGGGGAAATCAAGCCAGACCCAAAAGCGGCAAAGCTAATATGCTGTAAAGGTATAACGCGGATGGGTTTTGAAACTTGGCCGATAACGTTTTATCCATCGATAGGGCCTGTCGTCGAGCCGCGGCACATTCTATTCGCCTATCCCGGCGAGGCATAGACATTCAGAACGGGAACTATTGTTTAACGTTCACAATGTCCGGCTAGGGGCCGAAGGCAGACTGACGGTGTTTGGTGCCACGCACCAAAAAGCAGCCGTTGAGCTGTCCACTACTCCGGCAAGGTCATAGAAAACACAATGAACGCTGACGACTTATCGATCTTGGTCACTCCTCACTTTGGAAAACCGGATGGATTCGCTTGTCAATCTTTGTCCAAAGCTTCGCGGCACGGCCTGCCAGGAAAGCTCCGTAATCGTCCTCGTCGATGCCCATGCCGTGCCTGTCGATCAGGTGTGTTGCAAGGCTGCCACCAATCGAGTGGTTCGATGCCTCGAATTTCGAAATATAGACCTTTGGTGGTTTGGCGTTGATCTGGCGCTTGTTGAGGTCGGCGCCGATCAGCGTAATGTTGACGACAGAGTTTTCGTTGCCGACGCCATTGGTACGCAGATGATCCTTTGGAAAGAAATGGTGGAAGTTCTTTGACGAGGCGATTTTGAGATAGCTGTTGTCCAGAAGGACGGTCCCATCGTTGTGGAAGTTCCGAGGCTGCTCGAAGGCGAGCAGGCATAGGATAGCCTTGCAGAGCGAGTTTCCCGTCGCGAAGTTGGTTCCGATCAGGCCCTCAGCACCGGTAATGTTGACGGGGATATCCCATGTACCCCCGCCGCCGGCGATGATGTCGTCGATGGCTCGTTTGTCGGCGGCTAGCTTAGATTCGACGGCGGACGAGTATCGGTAGCCAAGCGACGAACGCCAGAAGAACTTCCTCATCCGCAGATGATCGTTACCCGCGGGCTCGTAGCGCTTGATGAAGAACCAATACGCGAATGGAACAATGAGTGAGTCATAAGGTAGCAGCGCGGAAACCGGAATGCGGTACGCGGTGCGGAAATGGTCCACCGCACTCTTGATCGCGTTGACCGCCTTCGGCCAGGTCTCGATCACCTTGACCTTATCCAGGCCGAGGATTGTCGACCGCTTGGCTTCGCCTGCCAGTACGAGGGCCAGCAACTGCATTACGGTGGAGGGCGAAACACCGTCGTACCCTACTTCCTCAAGGTCGGTTTGGACCTTGCTCCACTCGACCTGCATGTCGAATTTTCTATCTTCGTCATACGTCTTGGCGACCATGATCTCGAATAGGGTGAGCACTGAACCACCGGTGTTGATGCGGGTGAAAACTTCGATAGCGCTGTCGATGTCCTCGCGCGTCAGCGTTACGAGGCTGAAGTCGTATGTCGCAAAAGCCTGTTTGAACTTGTCCGCAGCGTCGAGATCGTCATCGGTGAGACTGAGTTCCGCGACGAGGCGCTTTTCCGCTTCGCGGTTCAGCGCAAGAACATCCTTTAGCGAAACACACTTGCCCGCGTTTTCGGGCAGCTCATGAACGACGATCTGCGCATCATCTGGCAGCGTCGGGTCGAGGTTAACGTAGATTTCGGCGAAATTGGTGATCTTCCTCGAGCCGCTGCGAGGTATTTTTGCTCCCCGATAGGCCGCGAACAGCGAGGTCATGCGCTGCTGTCCGTCGAGAACGTATTCGACCTGTCGGTCGTCCGGTGTAGGCGGAAGGGAAATGCTGCCCACTTCCTTAACGTCCGCCATACGCTGGTTAGTTTTCCAAAGGATGAAAGTGCCGATCGGATAACCTTTCACGATACTGTCGAGCAGCGCCGCAGTCTTCTCGATCGGCCACACGAATTCGCGCTGGAATTTCGGGATCTTTATGACGCCCTTTTCGATATCTGAAATGAGGTCCTGATATTTACGGCTGTCGGGCTTCGGCTGCGGGCGGGGTGTGGTCATTTATCGTCTGAACCTCAAAATATTGGAGAACTTTAACGGTGCCTACGCCAGCCGTCCATGCTCCCGATGCGAAATGGCTCGGGGCCAGCTTGTGGCAACTAGGCAGGTAATTCACCGCGGCGACGGTCGCCGCGAGCTTCACAAGTTAATGTAAGTCTGACGGGAATCCGGTTGAGGCGCTGGCAGTCCGCTATTCGCTCTCATTCCCCCAGTACCAACGTCTCGGCTGACGTCCACCGATAGTCCTTGACTGCCTGAACTATCCGACAGTCTCTACGACCGCCTTCCTGATCAAACTTCCCAAGAGAATTTCAATCTCGTCGCCAGCTTCGGCATCCATGACAGCTTTCGCCAGAGGAGCATTCTGATTGACGAGTCCTTTCTCAGGTGCACTCGGTTCCTTGATGATCGTGAATTGAAAGATTTCCTCGCCGCGATCGAGGTAGCGTAGCCGAACCTTGCTACCGAGCCGGATACTCTTCCTAGCTTGCGGGCGCACCACCTCTGTTTTTATTGATCGTTCGGCAGGCTCGATTGGAAACGCCAGTTGTTCAGCTAAAACAGCGGAACGACCTGTCGAATGCGCAGGAACCGATATCTGCGCCAACTCGACCATTTTAACCGGAGCTTGAGGCAGTACGACCAGCTTTTCTTTCAACTCTTCGAGGCGAGCCGCGATCAAACCGCGCAATCTGTCGGCCTCGCGTCTGGGATTGTCGAACCAATCGGTCGACCAAACACGTTGAATATGCCACCCCAGATTTTCGAGAACCTCCTGACGATGCCTGTCTCTGTCTCGCGCTGACTTTGAGGAATGGTAGGTCGCACCGTCGCACTCGACCCCCATGAGGAAACCGTGCGGCCAATGCGGATGGCGTACTCCAAGATCGATTGAATATCCGCCAGCGCCGACCTGGGGAACTGCGACGCATCCCATGGCTTCGATCTGGGCTGCGACGAACTCCTCAAGCGGTGAATCGAAAGCCCCGTGGGTACCGACGCCAGCCTCCAGCGGGCCGCCCGCGCTATACTCGAGCCACCGTTTGAGCATCCACGCTCCGGCGTTCGAATCCTTCTCCGCGGTGATGTCCGATGCAGACATCGACGTAAAGGTGCGGATCTGCTCCTTCGCTCTCGTGAACAGGACATTCAGGCGTCTGCGACCGGAAGGCCCTGCTATCGGACCGAAATGCTGTGCGACCTTCCCTCCTTCCGACGGTGGACCGTAGACGGTGGACACGAATATCACGTCACGCTCGTCGCCCTGCACGTTCTCAAGGTTCTTGACGAAGAATTCTTCGAGGCCGTCCCGCTCGGTCAGCCAACGATCTACGTAGTCAGTCGCTGACCGCTCCCGCGCGATTTCGTACTGGATGCGCTCGTTGATGTACTCGGCTTGCGCCTTGTTCACGGCGACGACTCCGAGGGACCGGCCGGCGTCGCGTCTCATGAAATCGAGAGCCGCTTCTACAACGGCGTGCGCTTCGGTCGTGTTCACGCCGGCTTTGTAGATGCCGCTCGTTTGCACCAGCGAGACGCCCATCTTGGGATTGTCCTCATTGGCTGAAGGAAAGACGGTGAGACGATCGTCGTAGATGATGTTGTTGGAGAAATTTATGAGGCCAGAATGCTTGGAACGATAGTGCCAGGTGAGCATCCGGCGGGGGCGGAACGCGGCGTTGGCCATCTCCAGCACGGACTCCTCTGTCACGGCATCGGTCTCCTCATCGTCGGCCGTGTCAGAAATGCTCTTATGGAAGAAGTTCGACGGCGGAAGCTGTTGGGTATCGCCCACGATCATCGCTTGTCGGCTTCTGAACAAGGCCCCGATTGCGTCTTCTGGCGGCATCTGGGATGCCTCGTCGATAATGCACACGTCGAACTCAAGCGTGTTCTTCTGAATGTACTGCGCGACGGCTAGAGGCGACATCATCCAGCACGGCTTTAAGGCAAGCAGTGCGCGGCTCGCACGCCTCGTGATGTCACGAACGGGCACCCGCACCCTCTTCTGCCCGGCAAGCAGCTCAAGGAGCCCCATTTCCGTCAACTCGCCCACTCGCCCACGTGAAATTCCGGCAGGAGGGCGTTGCCCCTTCAGCAACTGGCACCGGAGCTCCTTGCGCGACATAGATGTTATCTCATCGTCGAGCTTCTTCAGTTGCAGCCGCAACGCTTCGAGGTTCCTTCCTGAATAATTGACCAGTTCGGAACCATACTTCTTGTAAACTCGGCCGGCGGAGGCCCGACGAAGTAGTGCTTCTGCATGGCCGGCGACATCCGCGCGGTTGAGCTGCGACGACAACAGATCGACAGTCTCAATCATTCCAAGTCGGTCGATTTCGGATCTCGCCTTGGCCACTCCGATCCAGTGCTCAAGCGCATCGGCGTCGCTACCCGCCTCTGCAAGAAACTGGGAAGCTTGATCGAACGAAAAGCCGTCAACCTTCGCGGACAGGTCGGACAGGGATTCGTCGGAGGCCTTTCCTACCAGTTCCTTGGCTCTCTCCGCATCTTCGTAACACGTGTTGGCCAGCGCCAAGAGCTCCTGCAACCTGCCCTGCTCGGTGACGGCTGCGAAGAAATCGCCGAACTGGTAACCCTGATAGATCTCGGAAACCTCGATCAAGTATTCAAAATCTGATGGATCGGACTTCCACCCAGCGAAAAAGTCTCCAAGCACCTCCGAAACAGGACTTGCCTGGAGTTCGGACACCGCGTTCTGAAGATACCCAAGTTCTTCGAGCAATTTGCCCAACGAAGCAGGCGAAACATTTGCCGGTCGGTGGAATACTCTGCAGAGCTGCGTCAGTTCGCTGTCGATAGATCTCATGTTTGAGACGTCGGCTTTCAGTTTCTCGCGAGTGGTCTCGACATTGCTGAGCTTGGTGTCAGGAGGCAGGTGGCTAAGATCCGGCATTGCCTGCAGGACCGGAAACTGGGCAGACAGCAGGAAATCGCGAAGGTCGCGATTGGCAAAACCTGCGAACTCGCTTTCGACCCGTTCGTAAAAATCCACCAATTGCTCAAAGCTGTCGAAACTCGTGTGGATACCGTCAAAACGGGCACCGAATACCCCACTCCGCACGGAACGTTCTTCGAACCTGGCCTCTTCCTCGAGCTGGCTCCGGGCGCGATCGAGAACCTCTACAGCTTCCGCTTTGTTGAACTTTCCTGATTTTGAAATCGAGGAATAAAACCGTTTCGCTTCCTTGAAACTTGAGGAAAGGAAGCTGAGCGCGCCCGCGCTGCGGATCACTGACAGATGCTGATCGATATCCGAACCACGCAATCCCGGTCGCAGATCCAAGCTGGCGTCGAGGCCGCGACGTTTGTCTGCTAGGATTCGGCCAGTATTTATAAATTCCTTCAACGCTTCTACGGCGCTCGGATCGATCAGCGCAGGCGTTCGCATCGCAAGCACGCTTTTGGGCAGAACCTGTACAAATGCGGACAATTTTCCTAGGGCACTCATAGACCAGTTGCTGCTCGGGGGGTATTGGGCGATGAAATCCCTGCTACTGGTCACCGACTTGTCGAAATCCTCGATTGCTGCTGCCATCGCCGCGATTTGCCTGCCCCGTTCCGATGCATCTAACGAACGGACACCTGTCGAGCGGCATATTTCGTTGATCCTGCCGAGCCTGCCTGCGGTGTTGGGTTCGGTTGGATCTATAAGGATCTGGTCTAGTGATTTGGCATGATCGCCGGCGCTCTCACATTTCGCGACGAAGGCCCTCAATGCAGATGGATCTTCACAAAGTGCCACGCGCACTTCGTCGTCGGACAGCTCTCTAGTGACAATGTTTCGAACGTAGGTGGCAAGTCCTTCGATCGCGGAGACGTCCGCTAAAGAAAGTGGATCAATGAAACCGAACTCTTGCAGTCCCTCGGTGGTTGCTGCAAGTTTACGAAAGGCATCCGAGGCTTTTTGAGCGTTTGCGAGGATCAGCGATCGTTTAAACTGGCTCGTGTCTAGGCACGTCGTTCCCTGCCAGTGCGTCCGTTTCGATTCCGGCAAAGGCGCCATATCGGCGAGAATTTTGAGATTGGAGACTAATTCGTCGATCTCATGCCCCCGGAATTCGCGAGCAGGAAGAGAGTGTTCCGATAGGTCCACTGCAGACATTCCGTCAAGTAGACGCTGGGTGGCGATCGCCCGTCCCAGAACTCGGTGTACAGTTTCGCCCGTCCCTTCCCATTCTCCAGCAAGGATCGAGACGTATCGAGACAGCTTGTCCCGGACTTGGACGAACCGCTCGCGGCTGTCCTGCAGGCCTCGAGGCATCGACTCTGTTAGCCCGATACGATCACGGATCGAGCGCATGAACTCATCTTTGGAGCTTTTACCTGCTAAAAGCGGCAGTACGAAATCACCCAAGCCGACCGCTTCAAGCCGGCTTCTAACCACTTCGAGCGCAGCCGACTTCTCCGCTACGAAAAGAACCTTTTTCCCTTTTGACAAAGCGGTCGCAATCGCGTTCACGATCGTGTCAGACTTCCCGGTACCAGGTGGCCCTTCCACAGCGAGGTTGCGACCGCGCGCGACATCGACCAGCACGCTGAACTGGCTTGCGTCTGCCTTTTTCACCAAATGAGGGACTTCTGACTCGACGTCGGCCGCATCGACCTCATATTCTTCTGCGACGGCTCCAGCTTCCGATCCTTCCGCCCCGACAAGGATCGTTTCGATGATCGCATTTCGCGCAAAGTTCGACGCTTTGGTGTCCAGATCCTCGTACATGGCCATACGAGCAGCCGGAAACACGGAGAACGTGATCCGCCGACGGACCTGCCATGGAAGCTTTGCGTGTTCAATTTTCGCGATCTCGTCGAAATAGTCCTCCAGCGACCCACCCTCGAAAATGGGTAGGTCTATGGCGAACTCGCGCTTGAACTTTTCTCGGAGAACCAGATTGGTTTCCGCCTCTTCCCCAGTCCCTTCGACGGAAAAGATCGGACCGCCGGCACTTCTCTTTCTTTCGACGAGGACAGGAGCCAGGACAAGTGGTGACAGATAGACCCGTCCGTCAGCCCGTGCAGGGTCTTTCCATTCAAGAAAGCCAAACGCGCCGCGGAGAAGGTTCAGACCTGTTTCCTGCTGCGCGGTCCTCGCTTTGGTCACAAGGCCATTCAGTTTACGCTCAAGATCAGGACCGAGAAGCAGCGTTTGGATGTGATCATCCTCAAACCGACCGTCATCGGCGACTGTGTCCGGCAGTGGCAGCTCGAAACTCGGATCGATTCCGTTGTTTCGCGCATGCTGTGCAAGAGACTCGTCTTTCCGGGTGATCCGTTTCGGCATGCCACGCGCCAACCGCACGCGGTCACGAAGCGCCCTCTCAGCCATTCTGAGCCGATCTGGGTAGTCCGGTGCCTCAGTATCAAGTTTCTGCGTCTCGGCGAGGTAATGTTCGTCAGTGCGGAGCGCGATTGAAACCGCTTCCACGAATTCTGTCGTAAGTTCGTCCTTGCTTTCTTCTTCGAAAGCCGGAAGAGGCTTGAACTTCAGTGTGAAGTCGTTGTTAAGGCTGTAGAAGATACGATCCGGGAGTTCATCGACGATCCGGACCTGGCTTGCGGATCTCCCATCGAAGCTCATGTTCACAAGCGGATTTTTTGGTGTCAGATCAAGCAGCCGCGGCCTGATGTCTTCGATCTTGGAAGCGACAAGCTTGGAGAAGTCGCGAACGGAGTTGTTGATTGGCCCGTTCATTGAAGCATGATCCGCGTACTGATTTAAAGTTGTAAATGTGTTCCACAGTCACCCCTAGCAATCAAGGGGCGGCTTTCGGCAAATAGCAATTGTTGACAAACAATTATTGGGAACTGGATCGCCGGCGCTGTCGGCGAAGTTGTTTGTGCTCCGATGTGATACGATTGGAACGGTGAACGCACTCGGCGTATGCTCGCTATGAAGTGTATACTGATCGCTGGTCTGGTCACCACCCTAGTCGCGATTAGGCTCGTACCCCTTCGCTTTAAAGCACGCCGCACTCATATAGCTGGTGATGTCCGGTTCGGGGCCGGAAGAGGACTGCCTGCTCAGCGACGTCCAGAGGTCGTTAGCTGACGTTCGATTTGCCTGGGTGAAATGTCGATATTGCCGTAAAGCGGATCGTCAAGGCTCGTATTTGTTATGCGTTCACCGACAGATCTCCAAAGCACCAAAGGAAGGTGTAGCAAAGTTGCGGCGTGCCAACAGATAACCGGAAATTTAAATTAGAATCGCGCCCTATTTGTCCTGGGGGTCCCAGTACAGGGCGATGGCTTTGTGACGCACGTGAAAGTCTAGCCCTGAGGACGCATGCTTTTGTTTTGAATGGAACACGAGGGCATTACTCTCCGAGGAGTCGGCCGTCTCCACATCCGAGTTGCGCGCATGCAACTCCTCGCGCCATTTTTTAAGCATTGCCTTAGCATCACTGATGTAACAATAGACCAACACTTCACCATGGTCTTGTCCCATCTTGCCAGTGGAATATCGTGTCGAAAGCTGCTGGAAGCCTTTGTTTAGCCAGTCATAGCTATCATGTTTCTTGGCCTCCGCCAGCCAGAGGAAGTGGTTCTTCCCCTTGACCACAATATCGCAGTGGCCTCCGATTTCGGTATCGTGGGCGGCCTGAAAGCCCGCCATCTCAAGCATTTCGCAGATCTGCAAGGTGATCTCGTCCTCACTAAGGCCTTTCTTTTTTTCGCCTTGTTTTTTGTGCTTGTGTTGCTCCAGCAGATTGCATGCGAAATCCAGTGCAGATTGAAGAGCGGCTAGTCTTGCAGCATAGTCTTGTGCAAGAACATATTCCAGACTGGCGCCGAAAGGTGTACCGGCATACTCGTCCCGAAGCTTTGAAATTGTCTGATCTGGGCGCTTCATTGCTCCCGATCCCCCAATGCATTGTCATCAATCACGAAGATAGGCAATACGTAGTTTGAAGCTTTCGCCACCTCTGACTTGGTAATTGGGTGAGCGATAGTGTCGTGTGTTAGTACACGCTGGAAGTCCTCTGCCGCCAATTTGTATCGGTTGCCGTCTCCGTCAATAAACTCCCCTCTGGTATGAAGGACCGGGAACTCCGATTGAGTAAGGATCGCTAAAGCCGATACAATTTCCCCAGAAAGCTCCTGCTCGTTGAGCATCGTCAGAATGTCGCTGACTCGGAGCGTAGCGTTTTGAATAAGCCCACGCTTTTCGATACCGTCAATAATGCTGAGAGCGTACAAGGCAGAAGGGGTCTCGCCCCAATGCCGCAAGATGCCTGTTTTGATGGCTGCGACGGTGGGCTGTGAGGCTTCCTTGGCCACAACGGTGTCGTAAAGTCCGTAATATGTCAGCCCTTGGTGGCTCTCTATGCCCGTGTATCGAAGCGAGGCGTCTTCATAACGGCGGAAGGCAAAAACCGCCTGGTTCATATGTTCGGTGTTAAACACCTTGAGGCGGACAAGCAGATGAAAATCCTTCACCGTGAGTCCAGTGACGGCAGCGAACAAATCCGGCTCTAACTTCGTGATCACGTCCAGAAGTGTGTTCTCGCGGAAATCCGTCAGGTACATAAACGCAGGAATACGCGTTGCGAATTTGATCAGCTTTTCCTGAACGGCCTTTCGTTGGGACTTGTATTCCCTTTCCTCGTTCGTGAGCTCCTTCTTTTCTTTTTCCGTCAACTCTCCGGATTTCGCTTTGCTCTTGAGATCTTTGACTTTTTCGCCTTTGTTGATGATCGTCTCGATGATGTTGTCGCCCAGCGCGCGCCAGCCCTCGATCCGTTCGACGGCCGCCAAAGCTTCTGGGTTATCCATGATTCGCCGCAGTGTATCGTTGTCAACGTTCACCAGAAGCGCGCTCTCCCACTTTCGCGCCAACAGAGTGGCAGAGGTGCCCGCCATCGCGATATCGAGGATGCCACCGGCATCGATCTGGGTCATGTTGGCGCCGTCATAGGCCAACACCGGCAAAAACGACACGAGATCTCGAACCGCGTTTTCTGGATTTGGTTCGTTGGGTGACAGGCCGATGCCGTATTCGGAAAGTTGCCTAAGGGCGCGCGTCGGTGCGAAATCGAACACAAAACAGGCGGGCTTTAGGACCTCCTCCTCGTTCGGGTCATCGCCATTCGGGTTCTTGACCGACCACGGTGACTGTACACGAAATGCCGCTTGGAAATACGTCTCGGGCGATTTCAAGTTGCGCAGCATCAGGATGGAAGACCACTGAGCCACCGTTACGCCGGTTGTTAGCTTGCCGCAAGACAGGGTGATGGTTTTGGTGTCGAACCCGCTGCCGATTGCCTCGCGCACAGGCGGCAACGCCTCCAGGCCAATTCCAGCGGACGCACCAGCGGCCACCACGACTCCGTATTCATGCCAGAACGTGTTGTGCTTTTCAGCCAGCAGACTCGCCATTGCGTGACACGCTGCCACATTTGGCAGAAACCAGAACGAGTGCTGCAAGTAAGGCAGAAGACGCACATCCGAATAGGGGAATGGCGGCCGGGTGCCGGTCTTGAGGCTTTCAACAGCCCTCGGCGCGTACTGGCCGCGGATGATGTCCAGCCATCTCTGGACGTCGTTTTTGTGCTTGAACTGCACTTCTTGGCCTGTACCGGTGGCTGAGAAAAACTCGTTCAAATCAAATTCATCAAACTCGCCAGAACTCGCAACTGCCACCAACTCGTCGGGCATTTGGTATGTCAACAGCCGCATCTTCGGCAACGCCCCGTAAGGGTTCCACTCGCCAGGATTCCCGGTTGCGAACTCGGCCTTGGCGCGCTGTTCATCAGTGTAGGTCCAATTGAAGATCTGCTCTTCGATGAACTCACCCGTCGCCAGCGCCTTGAAAGGCGTGCCTGAGAGGTAGAGGTAGGCTTTGGTGGTAATGGGAAGGAAATCAGTTTCCTTCTGAGACAGGACGTTCAAGTCTTCATTTATAACGTCCAGCCCGGCGGCGTATTCGAGCTTGGCTTCCCGTTTGGCGACCGCATCTTCCTCGCCCTCAAACAGTTCCTTGGCGGTTTCGCGCCAAGCGCCGAAATGATATTCATCGAACACCACGAGGTCCCAGTCAACCTGGTGCAGCCATTCATTCCGAGGTTTGATGTTCCCGACCGCATCCCGGCCGAGCAAGTCTTGGAAGGAGCCGAAATAAACAACAGGCTTCTTGGAATCGATTTGTGTCGGGTCGCTGCCCGAGGACCGCGACAGGTACTGCCACCCGTCAAAGTCCGCATGGCTTTCAAGATCGGTTTGCCAGGCGTCTTCTACGGCGGGCTTGAACGTCAAAACCAACACCCGCTTGGCGTCCATCTTCTTCGCCAGGTGGTAGGAGGCAAACGTCTTGCCGAAGCGCATCTTCGCGTTCCACAGGAAACGCGGGACGGCATGCATGTCTTCGGCCCAGCGTGAATGGAAATAGTTGTGAGTCACACGAACCGCTTCAGCCTGTTCGCGGCGCATTCCGAACGTCTGGTGATGATTGCCGCCAAGCTTCCTCCCAGTCCGCAGTTCGGCGAGCACGGTTGCGATGTCGGCAACCGTGCAGCGCATCCATTCCAGCTCGCTTCTGGCAAAGCCCTTTCGGGCCAGCGCCGCGCGCACCTCGTGGTCGGAAAAGATCGAGCCGTCGTCGCGCTCGGCGGGCTCGTCCAGTTCGATGCGGAAGTTCTTGATGGCGGCAGTGCGGAGCTGTTCAGACACGCGCCTCTTCACGTCGCGCGTGGTTTGGCCAACCTTGAGAAGCCCGGCGTGCGCGTCGTCGCCGATCGCATAGGCATAGATGCGAGGGCGCGCTTCCGGTCTCGGTGCGAGGATTTCATCGATCGTCGGTTTATTCATCTTCGCTGGCGTCCACCGTGACGTCGCCCAACAGATCGCTCTCCAACCCCATAGGGCGGACAATCTTCTCGATGAACGCGATATCATCTTCGGACAGCCCGTAGTGGGCGTAGAGGGCCGCATCGGTCCATGTCCGCGTCCAGTCTTGGACAGGAACGAAAGTATAGACCTTTCGCGTCGTGTCCTGCGATGGCTTGTGTAACAAAATAAGGAGGCGCGTCAAACGACAAGACATGTATGTCAGAGCGCTTTCGGCCTCCTCTTTCGTGGCGAAAGGGCCAATGCACAAGTATGTTTCAGAAGAGATCGTACCCGGTCCCGCGACGAACGGGGTGCTAATAATGCGATGAGGATAGGTGTCCCTATTCCCCGTTCCTGGTGCGGCGCGGCCCACAAAAATCTTCCAAGCGTCGATCAGGCCGGTGCCTGTGGTGATGGAGCTACGTGGTGTGAATCCGGTGCCCCCGTTCTGGTAGACCATCAAGTCGGCTTCGGATTGCTTCTTCACCCGCCCCTTGAACTTGGTCTCAAGGCCGAACGGCTTTCGCGAACTAACGAGCCGTTCAAAGCGTTGGGTTTCAGGCAGCGTCAAAACCTCGGTCTGCCCTGTTTCACGGATCATGACCTTACGAAGGATCGATACGCCTTCGTTAAAGCGGATGAAGATGTCGGCGCCGTTCTCCAGAAGCGGCCTTGTAATTTCAGAAACCGGCCAGTCCTTGAAATGGGTTGCGACGCGGCAAGGTCCGCGATTTTCCTTGTCCCAAAGGAAATAGCAGACCCCACCTTTCAAACCGACACCGGGGAACACATCGGCGGCGCTTAGGTAATCGTGGATCGAACGCATCCTATCGTCCGACAACATCGATTCACGGAAATCATCAAGACCTTTGCCGCCTGCGAACCAGCGTGAAGGGATGACCATTGTTAAATATCTTGGCTCGAGCATTTTCGCCTGTTCCACAAAGAGCTGGTAGATTGGCGCTGCGCTGGTGCCGTGCCCGCCGTCGTCAAGTTGATAAGGCGGGTTTCCAATGATCACGTCGAAATGCATGTCGCCTCCAAACAGCTCGGCGATCCGAGTCTTGATATCGTCGGTGTGGATGAACGCATAAGCATGGGTTTCAAGTCCCGCGCCGCGGTCTAAGGTTTCCTGGCTCGCGCCGCAGAATTTGCACTTTCCTGCCACCCATGTGTGCTCTGTGCGTTCGAACCAGATGTTCCCGCTATCGGTCTCGAGGCTGCGGGCTATTGAGTGCACACCATTGGCATGCTTAGAGCAATACAGGCTCCGTCGAGCGAGTAGGCTAGTAAGCTGCGTAATGCCGATGCCAAAAACCTGATGGGTAAGGATATGATCCACGCGAGTCTGGAGATCAGGGATCTCACTCGCGAGCCCGGCGCTTAGGCGACTGGCAATCTCCCGCAAGAACACGCCCGACTTCGTGAACGGATCGAGGAACTTTACTGTCTTATCTACCCAGATGTTTGCGCCTCTATGGTTTGCCGCCCAGGCAGCGGCAAGAGTGTCGAGTATGCGGTTCGCGAACTCAGGCGAGGTAAACACCTCGTCGTTAGACAGGTTCGCGATGCAGGTCAGCACATCGGGATTTCTACCCCGCAGCGTAAATGCCGCTTGGCTGTTCATGCCGCCTCCTTTGGGACGCCACCATAACCGGTAGCCAGATCGCTTACCGTCATCGTTGGCCAGGTTTTGATTGGGGTGAAAATCTCGTGCTTGCCAAGGCGGGCAAACAACGATCCCTCAGCGCTGAAAGCCGATGATCCTGTCAGAACATCGAGACGGAAATCCCGGCGCTGGAACTTGCCTTTGCCGAGATAACCCCACTCGGCGAAGGTGATCGGCTTGCCGTCCTGTGCGCGCATTGTCAGCGCATCACCATGCACAAGGTTCTGCGACAGCACGAAGTACGCGGCCCGGTATAAGTTGTCCGTATCGTCGATGTTCAGATACCCTGCCAGAACATCGAGCATGTTCGCTCGGCATTCCGCGATATTGTCGGCCAGGAGCTCGATCCCATATGTGCACATCAGCCCGAGAAGTGCGTAGTGCCTCTTTTCAAATTCTGATTTGCCGAATTTTGATTCGACGGCGGCGAGCTTCCGTTGAAAAACCTTGACCAAGAAATTGCCACTGCCGCAGGCGGGTTCCAGAAAGCGCGCATCGACACGTTCGGCCTCGCCCTTGACGAGGTCTAGCATTGCGTCCACCAGCCAGGAGGGAGTGAAGACTTCCCCGTGGTCTGCAACGCGCTTCTTTGATTTGATTAGGCTCATTTGCGATACATGACAGATTGCGTGCCTACGGTAAATGTGACCTCCGCCTACTTGTTGTTGCTATCCTGTAGAAGCGCAGGCTGCCAGGTTAGGTTCACCCTGCTTGGTTAGGCATGAGCTTCCCCTCGCTGCGTTCGAATGCCATCTGCTTGTGGCCGGTCTCCTCGAACAGCGCTGCGACCGCTTCTCCGGTGGAGAATGACGCACGCGCATCACGGCGTTGATCTGTCCGAGCGTCACAGCCTACCTAGCAACCGAAGTGAACGGGATCGGCGGATACCCGAAGACGAAGATGTCCGAGAGCACGAAGATCGACCCGAAAGACCGCAACATCGAGATCATCTGGACCAAAAATGGGATCATCGGTAATCTCCAGCCGTCGTGGCGGGGGCCTTCTTTCCGCAGGCTTATTCACCTAGGTGCGCCGACTTTGTGGTTGCGATCCCCTCTAAGGTCCCACCGTCGACGACATACCGCGCCGTAACGAAAATTCTTTCGCCTAAGTGAGCGAGCCGATTCCCTCGTCCCCTTTCGCATCAGCACGAGCGACGAAAGCTACGGCGCCCCCGCGCGGGCATCGGTTTCTTGCAACGCACTCTCCTCAGTCATCAAAATGCATTTCTAGTTCGACAACAGCCGAATCCCACTAACCGATCGAACAGAGATTTTGACATCTCGACGTGGAAAGCGTCGTGCATGCGGAAGTATTTTCACTACGAAGGCTGCATCCGCTTGATCTTGATTGGATTACGGATTTTGGCCGACAGGGAAAATTATGCGACAACCAACGAGAAAGACCGTGATTGATATGTTATCGGACAAAGATAGAAGCAAACTCGTACGAAATCTGGCGCTTTCAACACAAACCGTGGCCTCGTGCGGCCACGCCATGAGGGTAGCGGTGGCCGACATGCTTCAGGATTTTGACAACATCCGCGCCATGTCGGAGTCAGATCCCCAAGTGTTACGTCTTTGTGAGGCCCTGGAGCGGGCTGTTCAAGACGATATAGCGCAGAACCGGCGGGTCTTTCAGATCTTAGGTTTGAAAATACCGCAAAACTAAGGACGTAAGTGCACCAGCAGATCGCAGTCGCATAGCTGTCGATTGAGAGATCGAACAGCGTCCGATCTCTCATGCGCCGCTGCCTATCGAGAAAGAAACGAATTGCCATGATCTGGCGCTGCTGTAAGGGGCTTCTTAACGTCGCCGTTCCGGCTGGCGTTCCATGCCGGTCGAACCAGTGCAGCGGGGTCGTATTTTGCGATACTGATGTGTGTTTCCCGTCGGCCACCATTGCCCGTCGGAACAACGCGCGAACGCAAGATGACGGGGCCGACAGCAGGCTGGCCAATTATGGCTCAGGGCAAGAGCCGACATTCAATCGACCCCGCCTGATGCTAGCCAATGGCGTCCGCTTGAGATACGCCATCGATTTGCCGCCTGAGGCGTTGCACTGGCTGCGATCTGCCGGAATGTTTGGGGCCGGTGGCATACTGGCAGGTTCTGGCTTCCACCAAGCAAGTAGAAGACGTCGAACTCGAAGTGCGAAGGCATTAGTCCCGGCTTATGGCACGCGGACGAAAGGCCCAATCGGCCCTCCGCCGACGTCGGAGCCAGTGAGAGGCTTAGAAGTTTGAGTTGTCCTCTTGCGAATGACAGCAAAGTCTGATTTCGACATACGCGGTGCGGATCGTACAACGTGGTGATTGGGTGGCTTTTACTTATTTGGTACCAACAATCGAGTGTTTAGCGGACGAAACGGTGCTTATTCAAGCCTGGAGGAAGACATCCAACTACATCCGCTACCACAACTGGTTCTCGGATACCCTTGAGCTCGACCGCACTGCGGTAAACCTTCGGGAGTTTATTTCTGACATCTCCCACCAGATCAAATCCGGTGCCGCCCACCATTCGGAGCCAATCCGAATGGTGCCGGCACCCAAAAGCCATGCGTGGCGAGTTGAGAAGGATGGCCGCTGGAATCCTGTCGGCGCGAAAGGCGACGTGGTAAAAATTCGCCCGCTTGCTCATGTCAGCCTGCGGGATCAGGTAATAGCAACGGCGTTGATGATGTGCCTGGCAGACCGAGCGGAGACGCTCCAAGGGGACCCTACCACGCCTTTGGCTAGCCCCGGTATTGGTTCGATCGTGTCGTACGGCAATCGCTTACTATGTGATTACGATGACGGATTCGCCAAGCATCGATGGGGGTCCTCTAATCTCTATCGCGGGTTCTACGAAGACTATCAAAAATTTCTGGCTAGACCTGAAATGATGGCGGAGGCGATTTACGGACATGCTCCCAAAACATTGGTGGTACAGTCGGACCTGAAGCAATTCTATGATCGCGTTACCGAGGAGCTTCTGCACGGCGCGATACGCGGGCTTCAACATCAGGCCGACGACCTTGACTTCTTCGATCTGGCGACCAACTTCCTGTCATGGAACTGGGCCCCCGTAGATCGGGATGAGGCAAAGATCTACGCGAAACAGTGCGGCATGCCGGACTTTAGCAGGATCTTCCTCCCTCAGGGGCTCGTCGCAGCCGGCTTCTTCGCTAACATCGCTCTTTCGAAATTTGATCAGCACATTCGGGAACAGATCGGGTTCGAGATTCTGCAGGACGTTAAACTTCACGACGCCGCTCGCTATGTGGACGATCTTCGTTTCGTGCTTACGGCACCAGCAACCGCGGATATAGAGCGAATCAGGGTCGATGTCTTCGGATGGATTGCTGAATGCCTAGACCGGTTCGCGCCAGGGCTCAGCCCGTCGGACGAGAAAACTCAGGTGTCACCATTCCGCGCCGACGAAAGGCCTATGGTCCAGCAGAGCAAGCGCATGGCGCGCATTCAATCTGCGATCTCGGGCGGTTTTGATCCAATCGCGGGAGGAGAGATCCTCGATTCAGTTCTAGGCCTAATCCGAGCGCAGGAACGCTTGGCCAAGGCCGAATCGATCAATCGTTACGATCCATTTAGACCAATTCCTGACGTACGCGACTCAACTGTCGATCGCTTCGTCGCTGGACGCTTCCGCAGCACGTATCGCTCACTTCGTCCCCAGCTCTGGCAAACCGCCGAAGAGCAAAAGCAGCAAGGCGACGATGAACTGTATAGCCAATTCAAAGGGGTTCGGACTCGAGATGAGCTGGATGATGAGACCCGCGCATTTGCTTTAGAGCTGGTCTCCAGGTGGAGCAACGATCCGTCGAACGTTCGCTTGCTGCGGATAGCGCTGGACCTTTGGCCTGCACCTGATCTTCTTGAGCGCGTTCTCAGGTTGCTTCAACGTTTCACCAAAAAGGGGGGGCCGCGTAAGGCGCCGCGCCGGATAGCTTGGTACTGCCTTTCGGAGATCCTGAGAGCTGGCGCCGTCGAGACCGGGTTCGTCGAGGATGACGAACAGTTACCCTCGACAGTGGATGTTGACGGATACCGCCGCGTCCTTCGTGAGGAGGCATTGCGGATTGTCAAGACAACTGAAACGAGGCTCCCGTGGTACCTGATACAACAGGCTTACTTGTTGTTGGCTACGGCTCCACCCTCCCTCGATGAATTACCCAGGCTCAAGCGCAAGAATAGCTGGCCCTACGTTCGGCTCCTGCAGTTCCTGAACGGCTCTGCCGGCAACCTGGTGGCGGAGGAATTCGCGACGTACGCCGTCTTGGCGCGACGCTCCTTCCTAAACCAAAACCGTGCGTCGAGACTCGTAGGTCGTCAATTGGGACCGGCGAGACTGAATCAGATTGCATCCGTTGATCCCAACTTCGCTGCCGAATTGGTCGAACATGTGGGCAAGGCGTCTTGGCTCACCCCGCGATCTAAGGCGGACTTAGGCATTTCCGAGCAGTCGACTGCGAAAAGTACACTCGCCCAGATCGTGCTTGCGCCTCAAACTCGACACACTTTACGCAATGAGCTAGCTCTGCTTTCTTTTGCCTCAAAGTTCCTGAACGCTCTTAACGGTGGCGCGGAGACCGGTACAATCACTCCCTCCGAAATCGCATTGACCATAGGGGTTGAGGCAAGCGACATCGTCGATCTGCAAATCAACCAGCGTGTTCTGGTTGGTGCCTCCCTGTACGACCCACCTTCATGGGCGCCAACAAAGGATCATTGGCGCTTTCAGTTGGGCTTCCTGCTGCGCTTCATTCTCACTGCACAAGCAGACTTCAGCAGACCTTCACGGAGGCCTCACTGGAAGGAAGATCGACAAATCTATAGGCCGCCCAGGGGGCATTGGCACGAACGACTGTATGGCTTCTACAATGGTCATGCGGGCTTCGGCGACGATTGGCTGCCAATCTCCGATTGGTTGGAGAAGTTACTCTTTGGCCTCCTATGGTGGCCCGGTTGCGCTGGCCGAGTTCTCGACTCTCCGGTGGCAGAGAGTCTCCAAGAGACGCTCGAAGTCGTCGATCGGCGGCTCGATGTTATGCGTGACCTACAGGGTACAAGCGTTAATCTTCTCCCTCTAAGGGCGCCGGGATCCTTTCAGCGCCATGGGAAGCCACTGCGTACATGTGTTGTACAGATGGCATTTCCTTCACTAACGGATTTTGACGCGGCAGATCTAAGTATGTCCTCGCCTACCCGTCGGATCCGTCACCGTCGACATTTGTCAGCCGCTCTGGCCGCGGTTCGGAGTTCCCTTGCCCTCCGCGAGACCCACAAAAAAATCGAAGGCCGGCTTGATTGGCTCATACTGCCCGAACTGTCGGTACACCCTAACGACGTGCAAACGCATCTAGTGCCTTTCGCGCGAGCGCATAAAACGATCATTCTCGCGGGCCTGACATACGAAGAGCTCTTTCCCGGTCAGCCGTTGGTAAACTCCGCGATATGGGTTTTGCCGAGTCAAGATCCGACACGTGGTGTGCAAATTCTGGTTAGGCGGCAAGGCAAGCAACACCTCGCGCCGGACGAAAAGGCTTACGAGACCAGCGGACTTCTTCAACCGTTTAGACCCTGTCAATGGCTAATTGGATACGACTGGTCGGCCGACGATGATGCGGACCCGCTGTGGTTGAGTGGCGCGATCTGCTTCGATGCCACCGATCTTCGATTGGCAGCCGACCTGAAGAACAGGTCTGATGTCTTCGCGATACCGGCCATGAACAAGGACGTTAACACGTTCGACAATATGGCGATCGCACTCCACTATCACATGCATCAAATGATAGTCGTAGCGAACAACGGGCACTTTGGCGGAAGCAATGCGTATGCGCCGTTCAAACAGTCCTGGGAACGTCGCGTTTTCCACACGCACGGCCAGCCACAGGCTTCGATCGCGTTTTTCGAGTTGGACGACATCGCCGCGTTTAAGGACCGCCGGGCAAGTGGTGGTCCCTTTAAGCCGCCCCCGGCGGGGTAGGTCAGGCGCGGGGGCGGGAAATGGATAGCATCACAGACATCGTCGTAGTGGGGGCGGGCGCCGCAGGCATTTCTGCTATGCGTGTGTTGGCCAGAGCCAATTGCACTTCGTTGCTGCTTGAGGCGTCGCCGCGAATTGGAGGCCGTGCCTGGACCGTCATGCCGAAAAGGGAACAGCACGTTGATTTGGGATGTGGGTGGTTACATTCGGCGGAGCAGAATCCGTGGGTACAGGTTGCCGAAGAGGCGGGCGTTTCAGTTGATCGCCGACAGGCTGCTTGGGGGAAGCAATACCAGAACTTGGATTTTAATCCGGAGGAGCAAAAAGCGGCACGGAAATTCCTGAGAGATTGGAATTCGGAGATGTGGGAGCGCCCCCCTGAGACCGACAGCGCTTGGGACGCCGCATCGCGGGTGGAGGGTGTGGAGCGCTGGCGGCCATATCTCGAACGGGTCGTCGGTGCCGTCAGCGGAAAACGGTTGGATGAAGTGTCCGTCACCGACTTTATGAACTATCACCAAGCCAGTACGGAAGCCGATTGGCGTCTTCCAGTGGGCTTCGGGCATTTAGTGGCTGCGAGCCTACCGCGAGAGGCGAACACGTTAGTGGCCACCCCAGTAACCGGCATTGTGCTTGAGCCGTTTGGTGTAAGGCTGGAAACAAGGAGCGGCACTTTACGGGCGCGTGCTGCAATCCTTACAGTTTCCACAAACGTGCTGGCCTCGGGTTCCATTGCTTTGCCAACAGCGCTGACGGATTGGCAAGCGGCAGCGTCGGATCTGTCGCTAGGAAGCAATGAGAAGGTTTTCTTAGAGATTGTATCTCCCTCAGACTTCGAGCCTGAAACTCAGGTCGTCGGAAATCCGCGGTCTTCCATCACGGGAGCTTACTACATACGACCGCTCGGGAGGAATGTGGTTGAGAGCTTTTACGGTGGGGAGGCGGCATCTGAGATTTGGTCCTTGGGTCCTGCCCACGCTTATGACTTCGCGACCAATGAATTAGTTCGACTGTTCGGTTCCAAGGCGCGTTCAAGTCTCCGACCGCTCACCATCTCCGGATGGAAACAGGACCCATGGGTATTGGGAAGCTACAGTTGCGCTTCGCCTCGCAAATCGATCGCCAGAACTCAGCTCGCACGAGCTTACGACGGCAGGATTTTTTTCGCAGGCGAAGCGACGCATCGCACCGCTTTTTCAACAGTGCACGGCGCATTCCTCAGCGGGGAACGCGCGGCGCAAGAAGCGCTACATGCCTTGTCGGTTTAGGAGGACAGCTCCACTCTCGTCGTTCACGCGCTTGGGCGAAGGTGGCCTGTAACCTCGATGGCGCAATCTAACAATATGCCGTGCACCACTAACCTCTCAGCTCCAGCCGGAGGTCTCATTCTCGTGGCTAACAAAGATCGAAAGAAATGGGGTGCGCAATGAGTGACCTCGACCTCGCCTCAATGGCTTCAACCTTAGAAGCCAGTGGACAGTACCGTGTACTGCGCCGACTTATCCCGCGACCTCCGCGCCCTCATCCTGATGGCGCAAAGCTTCGTACCGGCCTTTTCGTCGACGTCGAGACCACCGGTCTGGATGTACGCCAGGACGAGATCATCGAACTCGCCATGGTACCGTTCCGGTACGGTCTCGATGGCACAATCTACGAGGTACTGGAGCCTTTTCACGGATACCGGCAACCGTCGCGCCCGATCTTGCCCCTTATCACATCGCTCACCGGTATCGATGACGCCACCGTTGAGGGTACGGACATCGCTCCCGCGAATGTCGCGAGTTTTGCTGCGCCCGCTGCGTTAGTCATCGCACATAACGCGTCATTCGATCGGCGCTTTTTGGAACGATATAGCGAAGTCTTCAAAACCAAGCCTTGGGCTTGCTCCATGAGCGAAATCGACTGGAGTTCCGAGGGCTTTGAGGGAACCAAACTTGCGTATCTCGCCATGGGAGCAGGATTTTATTATGAACGTCACCGTGCGACCAGTGATTGTCTGGCGGCAATCGAGCTCCTCGCGCTACCACTTCCGAAGAGCGGCAAGACCGGACTTTATCGACTACTCCAAAATGCTCGAACTCCCAAATGGCGCATTTGGGCGGAAGGCGCTCCTTTCTCGATGAAAGATGCACTCAAGGCTCGGGGATACAAATGGAACGGAGACGACAGCGTACCTCCACGCTGCTGGTCCATCGAAGTGACGGACGCAGACAAGGATGCGGAGCTAAGATTTCTCCGCGAGAGCATATATGGAGCGGACGTCGAGCCGTTGATGCGAATGATAGATCCTTACGATCGCTTCTCTGATCGTTGCTGAGGATAACGTCACCTCGGTCCCGAAACCGCGACTTCTACTTGATCACTGCCCTGTGTCCACTTCAGGAAACGGCGGAACGGATTTGAATGACCGAAATGACAGCGCGTTTCGGACAGGCTGCTCTAGCCAAGATGGGTCAGCAAATCTGGGGTCGAAGCGGACTGACGGCTTCAATTTGCTAGGGTACCAATGCACACCAGCAAATCCGCGTTGGCCTTAGGTTCCTCACGGATCGTATGGGAGCGACTTTCTGCGTAAGACAACATCTTCCTGGCTAGAACTGTTTTGAAGTGATGGTAGCATTGCGTTACGCCTTACGAGCAGGAGGCGGAACGCCAACGGATCAAGTTGCAGGTAGGCCGGACCCTATGAACCAAATCATTGCCCTGCAGCCAGGAATGCTTCGTACCAACCTCAGGGGGCAGATCCGCCAAACACAGCTTCCGAAATGGAAGGCGCTACTCCCGCTGTTCGAGGCGGTGATGAACTCTTTTCAAGCAATACAGGACGCGAAGTCCGACAAGCGGCACCGTGTCACGATCGTCGTGGAGCGTAACGAAGATCTGCTTGGCGAGGACAACGCCCCTATCGTCGGCTTCGAGATCAGGGATACCGGCATCGGCTTCACCGACGAGAACTTCGACTCCTTCAACACTGCGTATTCGGAACATAAGTACGAACGAGGCGGGAAGGGCCTCGGCCGGTTCATGTGGCTCAAGGCCTTCGAGACGGTTCACGTCAAGACGACTTTCCAAGCTCAGGACGGCGACGAGGAGCCAAGTCACTGGCTGCGGGATTTTGAGTTCGGCTTCAGCTACGACCCCGACGCGGCCAGCGCGACGCAGATCGATAGCGAAGCATCAGGAACCACGGTCCGACTCGGGGGCTTCCTTTCGCCCTACCGCGAGGAATGCCCGGCCGACATCGAGATACTTGCGCAGCGACTGGCCGAGCATTTCATCCTTGTCCTGATGCAGCCGGAATGTCCCGAGGTCGAAATTCATGATGGCGGCATCAAGCTGTCCCTCAACAAAGTGTTTGATGAGAACTTCCAGCGCGGCGGGCGCAGCGAGAAATTCGAGATAGCCGGACGGAGTTTCCGCATCGACGGGTTTCGTTTGCACTCTCCTCGCGCATCGAAACATCGCCTGATCTACGCGGCAAACTCCCGCGCGGTGATCACCGAAAGGCTCGACCAATTCATCCCTAACTTCATTGGGCGGCTGCAAGACGAGAAGGGAGATACTTTCGTCTATCTCGCGGTGGTCCAAGGGGACTACCTCAATGACAGGGTAAACAATTTCCGCACCGACTTCGACATGCGCGACGAACTGGAGGACGGACAAGGCGATCTTCTTCAAGTAGAAGACCTGCGACGGTCCGACATTCGAATGGAATGCCTAGCGTTCGTGCAACGGGACCTCGCCGAATTGATCGATGGCCTTAACGCCGCAAAAGCAAAGCGGGTCCGGGATTACGTCCGAACCGAAGCTCCACAGTACAAACCCCTCCTTCGTTATCTGGATCAGTTCATCAGCTTAATCTCGCCGAACGCCTCCAAAATGGACATGGAGTTGGCGCTCCACCGGGAACTCCATCAACGCGAGGTCAGCCTAAAAAGGGAAGGTTCGCGCATCCTGACCGAGGCAGCCAAGCAGGAGGACTACGAAGGGTACCGTCAGCGCCTATCGGAATTCATGGAGCGTTCGAACGAACTCGGTGTCTCGGCTCTTGCCCAGTACGTGTCCCACCGCAAGATCATCATCGAGCTGTTGGAGAAGGCGCTTTCCAACGACAAGCGGACCGGCAAGTACCCGCTCGAAGAGGCGGTCCACAATATCCTGTTTCCGATGAGGGCAACGGACCAAGATATCCTTTATTCGCAACAGAACCTTTGGATCATCGACGAACGCCTCAACTTCCATTCGTTCATTGCTTCCGACCGGCCTCTAAACTCCCACACCGATTTCACCTCGGAATCCCGAAAGCGGCCGGATCTTTTCATCTTCGACCGGAAGATTGCGTTCTCCGAAAAGCCCGACGACGGGCTGCCTCTCAATAGCATCACCGTCATCGAGTTCAAACGACCGCAGCGAGACGACTACACTGGCGACGACAATCCGCTCAGACAAGTGTTCGAACAGATACAGCTCATTCGCGGTGGCCAGTTTAAGGATGACAACGGCAGGCCGTTGTCGGTTGCGGGGGACAAGATCCCCGCTTTCGCCTACGTCGTCTGCGACATCACGCCGACCATGCACGCCGAACTGAAGATGTCGGACGCAATGCCTACGCCGGATCAGCGCTCCTATTACGGATATCACCGGACATTCGGGATCTATTTCGAGGTTATAGACTACGGCCGGCTTCTTGCCGATGCCAAGCGTCGTAACCGCGTCTTCTTCGACCGTCTGAACCTCATGGACGCGCAGCGCCCCTAGAATTCGACCTGAAAAGGCTGTGTATGGGATCGAGGGCTGCATCCCACTGTCGCATTCTGCCGCGAGGATGGAGACATCCGAGATATCCTTTCGATCGGAAGACTGCCGCGCATCGGCTAAGGCGGTCTTAACTCAGTGCCAACGGGGGAGGTCTACTTTCGCGCTCCCCTTCAGCTCAGAACGTCGGATTAAGCCGAATGGCAGCTTCTGGGCATTCGATATATGTTCTGAACGGCCGATATGACGGCGCAAAGCGGCCGCAGTACAACTGCTCCCGATGAAGGGGCGTGAGGGCCGCTTTCGGCGATACAGTTGAAAAACTCGACGGATTGACCGCTCATGGAACAGTCTCGATTATAAGACGATCAATCCCAACGATGGCTATACAGCGCACCACGGCTTTTGCGACAAGACCGGGCAGTCAATACTGACCTCACCGGATCATTCTGGAGTGTGCCATTCGCCGACCGTGACACGCGGACATTCGTAGCTACGCTCATCCTGTACGCTTCTTCGATGCACTACTGATCGCTATTCACATGGGTCTCAAGGATGGGTTAACCTCCACGCTTACGCGCCCGGACGAACTGTTGCCCACGTTGTGAGCTTCATAGGATTCCTAAAGCTCTCGTTTGAACCACCCTTGGCTGGACGTGCTGACAATGTAAGCTGAAAAGCCTCGCGAAGGATCGGAGGCCTTTCGCGTCGGTTAAATTTGGCGAAACTCAGGTAACTCTCCGCCATCGCGCGAAGTAGACGCCCTGACGTGTTTGTCGATCCACGCCTCCAGGTCGCTCGGGCGGTAGAATACGCGCCGCCCAAGCTTTAGAAAGAGCGGGCCTCCGCCCTTTACACGAAGTTTCTCAAGATAGGGTCGTGAGAGGTGGCAATGGTCGGCCGCCTCGCTGGTCTCTAGCAGTCTTTGCATCGAAGGTACTGACATAACATCCTCCTGTCCTTTGGACCCGCAACGCGGCAACAGTGACAGGATTGCCCCCAACGGTCACCGCTGGTTGGCAAAATAGAAAAAAAGTCAAACTACCGGACTTTGGAGAATCTATCGAACAGCCAATCTACGAGCGGACGATTGCTCTGGTTTGGGAACCCGTAGGCCTCCCAGATCAGCGCGGCGAATTCAATAACACCCTTCCGCGCGACCCCGGCCTCGTGGCCCGTGATATTGAACCACACTTCACGCATGGCTCGCACGAAGGCATTGTCAAACGGACGATGATAGCCGCCAGCACCTTGGAAAATTAGCGTTTGAACGGTGGTCCACCTCGTCAGCGATTCTATCGCTTTAGAAAGATCGCCCATCGCCTCCATGAATTCGGGTCTGGCCCTGGAAGGTTCTTTGAGCGCCTGAAGTTCGAATTCAGCAAACATCCGGGCGTCCGCTTCCAATTCGGCATGCAAATGCCTCAATTTTTCAATCTCGACCATGCGTTTTGCATTGAACTCACGGGCCGTTCGCCGATACCTCGAGCTTCGTCGCACCGCCTCAGCAGAAAAGGCCGCCCAAATCATTCCGTTAGCGATTTCTCGCTCGGCGTCCGCCTCGGTTACGATCAGCCCGTCAACGCTTCTCGCCATGGCAATGGCTTCGCTGACATCAAATTCTGGGTTCCTCAATGACAGCATGACCAGCATAACTGCGGGATCGAGCCCCGCAGCCAAAACCGGTTGATAAGTGAGACGATTGGCTCGCATGGTCACGTCCGCTCGGGCGAGGCGTCCTCCGTAACTGGATTTCCAATTGCGCTACTTATGTGCGCCGCCGCTTTTGCAAGAGCCTCGCGAACCGGATTGTCGGCAAGGTGTGCATACCTTTGCGTGGTTTTAGCATTGGTATGGCCTAGGAGCTTTCCAACCACGGGGAGGGATGCTCCGCCGGAGATCGTGACACTAGCGAACGAATGCCTCAAATCGTGCAATCTGACGTCTACAAGGCCGCAATATCTGCGAATGGCGTTCCACGGCCCGTCAAGGGTGTTGAGGGGCTTTTTCTTGTCCTTCTCCTGAGGGAAGACATACCCGCTCAACCTTGGCATCTTTCGGATGATGTCCATCGCGGGCTCGGGCATATGCAGATTGCGTCGTCCGGCCTTGGTAAAGATGGTGAGAATGTTTCGTTCGAAGTCTATGTCTGTCCATCTCGCGTGCAGAATTTCTCGTAGGCGTCGGCCAGTCAGTATGAGTACCCTGAGCGCGTTGGTCACAGTCGTGCTTACAATGTACGGCGGGCGGGATCGAGCTATATGCTTCGCCTTCTTGCCGGGCTTCGCCTGCGGGGTCGGGTAGGGAATGCCGGTCGTTTCAGCGACGGTTATCGCCGAGCCCAACGCCATCAGCTCGTCGTCCGACAGAAACCGCTCCCGTGCGTTTTCCTTGTTCTTGCCCACCCCGAAAGTAGGGTTTGTACCCCTTGGAACCAGCCCTGCGACGGCTGCCGAGCCGTAAAGGCTGCTGATCAACTCGCGACACCTGTTCGCGGTAGCGGGGTTGGTTTTGCTGAGCGTATTGTGAAAGTGCAGCACATCGCTAGAAGCGATCTGATCCAGTCTCAGTTTTCCAAAGGCAGGACCGATGTGGACCCGCATGTAGGAGCGGTATGTACCGATCGTCTTCTTGGTGAGCTTGGCGTTTTCAGGATGCGCGATAGCCACCGCCTCGGCCGCGTCCAGCAGGGTTTTCGCGTACTCGGCTAAGGTTGGAGTTTTCTTGGACTTGCTCCGCTCGGCTGCCGGGTCGCGTCGGCTGGCAATAGCAAGGACGTGGGACTTCGCCTCGTCGCGGGCCTGATCGGGAGTCATCGCGCCACTATGTCTCCCGATCTTTATTCGCCGTACCTCGCTCTCTCGTCCTCCCGTTCTATATTCGAAATGATACGTCACCCCGGTTGTCGTGCGTCTTGCTTGAAAGCCCTTCAGATCCGAGTCTCTCAGGACTGTTTTGGGCGGCTCTTTCATCAGGGCATCGATTGTCGACTTCATGATCTTTGGCATGGCTGTCAACACCTCCTGTTGATGTGAATGCGGCTCACGTCGTCACCGGGTCGTCACCACAAGGGAAATCGTGGCCAACCACGGAACAGCATGGTGCAAGCAAAACGCCCAGAAAACAAGGTTTTTTCTATCCCGTACGACGGCAGGAAAGCCGGCATGTCTGTTTGGAAACCTGACCTGTCTGGCTCATAACCTGAAGGCCGCAGGTTCAAATCCTGCCCCCGCAACCACTGAAACTTGCAAATTCTCCCACTCGGGATATTTGCACCGAAGCTCCTCCGCGTAAGCGTCGAGGAGCTTTTTGCGTTTCTGCTCCGTGTCGATCTCGCCGGAAGCGATCTTCGCCATCAGATCATTCTGCGCGGCTGCGATGAATTGCTGCTCCAGCAGGTCCAGAACCTCCATCGAGGCCATGATGTTGGCGATCGAGCCGTGGACCTGCAAGGATGCCGGCTGGTGGCCCGGCGTCTTGCCGATCACCACCGTTTGGATAAGATCGCGCACGATCGGCATCAGGCGCGTCTTGGCATAGTCGTCGGCATTGTTGCGGGCAATGAAGAGCAGCCTGCGGATGGCAATCTCGACGTTGGCCGGATTGAACTGCGTCTTCAGCTTCGCGATCTTCTCCTGAAAATCTTCTGCCGGCGCTTCTGCGTTGGCGAGTTCCTGCACCAGCTTCTCGCGAGTGACTTCCAGTTCATCGAGTTGGTCATCCAGGATGGCAAGCCGCGGGCGGCCTTCGGTATGGCGGTCGTGGATCTGCTGCATGAGGCTCTTCTGGGTTGCCTTGATCGTCGCAAGCTCGGCGTTCAACGCATCTTTGCGGGAAGGCGTACGCTTCAACATGCCGACTTCATGCGCGACCATCTTCTCCGAAATCCGGTCGAAGATATCGAGAGAGTAGAAGGCGACGGGGATGCAGTTCAGCACCCGTTCCTCCAGGTCCTGGCGCTTGATGGTTTTAGTGTTGCTGCAGCATTCGCCGTCAAGCTCGTCGATCGGCAGCCGCTTGCGATGGTTGGTGCAGCTATAACGGTCCTTGCCGGAGATTGCGTAAGGGCCACCGCATTCCGCGCATTCAAGCATGCGGCTCAGGAGATATTCCGGGCGCTGCGTTGCATTTAGCCTGTTGCTCTGCCCGAAATCAAACAGATCACCGATCTCCTTTTGCCGGCTCTTCACGCGCTGCCAGAGTTCATCAGGGACAATGCGCATGGACGGTACATCCGTCAGCACCCATTCGTTTGCATCATTGACGCGGGCTGTTCTGCGCTCGGTATCTGGGTTCTTGCGATAGTTGCGCTTGTTCCAGACCATGCGGCCGATGTAGCTCTCGTTGTTGAGGATGCCGGTACCACGGCTGACATGGCCGCGAATGGCCGTGTCGCGCCACTTTTTGCCACGTGGACCGGTAACGTCTTCATTGTTCAACAGATGCGCGATGTCGCGCGGCGACATGCCGTCGGCATAGAGCTTGAAGATGCGTTGGACGATCTCGGCCTTATCTGGTTCGATCTCGCGAAGCCCCCTCATACGATCGCCGTTTGCATCGCGCTGCTGGGACAGCATGTAGCCATAGGCAAGGCAGGTCGATGCCTTGCCCTTGCGCACGGCCGTCTTCATGCCCTCGCGCGTGCGGTAGCGAATCTGTTCGACCAGTTCATGGCTGAGCGCGGCACGCATGGCCAGCTCAAGGTCGGTGACAGGTGTGCCGGCATGGACGGTCCACAGTTCGACGTCACGATAGCGAAGCTCCTTGAGGATCTTCGCGCTGTGCTCGACGTCACGCGACAGCCGGTCAACGGTGACACAGAGAACGACATCGATGCGCTCACGCTTCACATGGGCGATAAGCTTCTGGATGCCGGGACGAAGCTGATAGCTGGTTCCGCTGATCGCGGCGTCGCAATAGGTCTCGACCAGCTTCCAGCCCTGCCTTTTGACAAAGGCCTCGCCGAGTTCGATCTGCGTTTCGATCGACACCTCGTGCTGGCGGTCGGTGGAGTAGCGGGCATAAAACAGGACAGTCTTCGTCATCGGGGACTCTTGAGTTCGCATGGAGTATGGGGACATGGTAGCCGGCGGGACGGGGTTTGGGAGCCCCGGCGCCTTGCCAAGCCATCATGGCTCGGCGAGCGGCGGATGTTGGCGGCAATTATTGCCGCCAATAACGGGCTGCTGCTCAGCGCTAGAAGCCCATCGCCGTCCGGTATGCCGTGGCCTCCGGAGTATCGCCACAGAGATAACCGCCGGTACGGGGCTCCAGGAGCGATCGCTGGACGTTGCTAATCTCACCGACCCATTCCCAGTGGCTGTCGCTTGGAGTCCGGGTGTGAACATCGCCAGACGAGGTGATCATTACACGCGTCGCGCCTGTTTCTGCCTTGATTGCTTCGCGAAACAGCCGATCCTGCTCCTTCAGTCGCCGCTTGTCCTCTGCGGTCGCATGTGTCGTCGGAACGCGCGACGAAGGTTTGGACGGGATGTGCGCCGCGAAGATGCGGCCGGTGACAACGAATACGTGGTTGACCAACTTGCGACGACCGGGGGCTCGGTCGATATCAATCATCACGCCGTTGTTGGTCAGATCGCAAAACAACTCACCACTAATTGCGACGCAGTGGTCGGTCAGGAAAACAATGCACGGGTGGCCTTTGTGAATTCCGGTCCTGTTCTTCAGGTAAGCCGCGAGCGTAGGGCAGCCTTTGACGCTGTGCCACTGGCCAATGTAACCCAGCACTCGCATCGTTTCCTCAATCTCCGTATCAGACATTGAACTGATAATTGGAGACCGGGGGCGGTGTACCCAATCTGCACCGAAACGAACGAGCCGGACCGCGTCGCGCACCCGGGATACCGGCTCACCAGTAATCGAGGCTACCGCGTTGGGACGGGCGTATACGTAGCTGTTGGTGTCGTTATCGACGTCGTGGAGGTGGTGCGTCTTAATCGCACCGATAGCGGAAGGGAGGTAGTTCGCCTCGACCCAGAAGCGGATATGGAGGTGACTGTGCTGAAGGTCTCGGCCGCGCCAATTCTGACTTTCCCGCCAGCCACAGCGAAGGTCGCGATAAGACTCTTTTCTGCCTCCTTCAGTTCGCAACAACCAGATCGACGTATAGGCGACGGTACCAAATCCACCGCGATAGGAGGGCAGGCTTGGTATGGATCACACTGCCTGCCTCCATCGATGTCTGCGTCAACTGCCGCACAGTCCACGCTCGATGAGATAACCCGCAAGGCAGGCAAGCGATGACCGTCGTCGGCGTCTAAAACTTCTCATCCTGCATTGACCCTGGCAACATTAACTAGCCCAGCAGCGCAATTCGGCTTCTTACCTGCGGACGATGCCGCTATGATCCGGTCATGGATACCCGTGACCGCAACGAGATCGCCGCGTGGTTGGCCGAGGCCGGCCTGCTGGGGATTCGAGACGAGGCCTCGCTGACGCAGGCATTCTGCGAACGATGCGTCGAGGCCGGACTGCCGCTAGGCAAAGTCTTCGTGATGATCGACACGCTTCATCCGATGTATGAGGCGCGCGCGTTTTTCTGGGACGAGGATCCCGAAAACCCTTTCCGCGAAGAAGAACATGTTGGCAGTCGTGATCCGGAAGGTACGGCTCAGTGGTCGCGTAGCCCCTTCCTGCAAATGCTGCGTCGACGCGAGACGTCGCTGCGCTGCCGGTTGGCGCACGGCGAAACCCACGGCTATCCAGCGATCCAGGAATTATGTGACGCTGGTCAGACTGACTATCTCGCTTTCGTCTATCGCACGCGGCAGGCAGTACGCGTCGAAGATGTCGACGCATTCTATGCGCGTTTCACCACGGCTCGGCCGGGCGGATTCAGCGACGTTGATGTGGCCTGCCTGGCGCAACTTACGCCTCACCTCGGCCTCGCCATCAGGTCCGCTGCACAAACCCGGCTGACGAAGACGCTCGCCGAAGCATATCTCGGTCGCGATGCCGGCCGGCGTGTGCTCAGCGGCGCGATTCGACATGATGCTGTAAGGCGTATCCGGGCCGTGCTCTGGTATTCGGACATCACCGGCTACACCCATCTCTCCGAGTCCGTGCAGGTCGATCAGTTGATCCCGCTGATCAACGACTATGCAGAGGCGGTGATTGGGGCGGTCAGGTCGGCCGGCGGTGATGTCCTGAAGCTGATCGGAGACGGTGTGCTGGCGATGTTTACGAGTTCCCGGCCGGAATATGCGTGCCGAGCGGCCGTTGACGCGGAGCACGATCTACGGCTGCGGCTCGGCCAGCTTGCACGCCGCCGCAAAACAGAGGGCCTGCCTGTCGCCGACATCCATCTCGGTCTGCATGCGGGCGATGTGTTCTATGGCAACATCGGCACACCCGACCGGCTCGATTTCACTGTGGTTGGCCAGGCAGTCAATGAAGTAAGCCGCATCAGCGACATGTGCCAATCCACAGGGCGAAACATGCTCTGCTCCTCAGAGTTCGCCGACCTCCTGCTGGGGGAGGAACGAGACAAGCTCGTTTCCGTCGGGCGATTTGCGTTGAAAGGAGTTGGAAAAGCCAAGGAATTGTTCACGCTCGATCCAAGCCTTGCAGCCGCCGGTACGACACCGAAAATGAGGACCTCTCGCCGGCGGGCATCTGGGGCGAGGCATTGATGGGACAAGACCTGTCGCTGCGCCTGGCCGCCTGTATCAATGCGCTTCCGCTTAGACAGGGCATGCCCGTATTGGAGATCGGATGCGGCTGCAGCCCGCGACTCGCGGCGAGCCTTGAACGTCCGCTTGATAAGAACCGAGACCAAAAGCTGACAGTCCGCTGACGGCCCCGGAAGTGCCGGGCGGCAACGCGCCGTCATTCCGGTCGTTCGCAACGCCCGTGGAAGTTCCTGAAAGCTGCCTTTCAAGCTTGATGGTGACAGTCGCTCAGGCGGGCCTATTGAAATGGCCGATTCTACAGATCTCTTCGCACTGTTCGACTTGCGGTGTAGGTTCGTTGGCCAGCCAAATCAGGAATTTTGTGATTTCCGCCCGCCAGTTCGATTTCTCCCTCTGGTCGCTCGATCGGTTCCCCGAAGATTATGCTGTTCGATGAACCAACGTCGGCCCTAGGCTCAGGACCTATTCATTTGGTTTGATATGTGATTCTGGCTTCCAACAGGAGGTCTGTGATGGGTGATTTGTTTCTGCTGAGCGAGCGCCAAATGGCGCGGATATCGCCGTTCTTCCCGCAGCGTGGCGCGGGGTTCCGCGGGTCGATGACCGGCGGGTGGTGAATGGTATCGTGGCAATGGCGTCGAAATCTTCCAACAGGCAACGCCCTGGAAGCTTTCCTCAGCCTCGGACTGGGGCTGCAGAGCAATCCGGGCTCCCGATGAAACCCGACGCCGGCTACTCAAGGGGCACCCGCGGCAGGATTGTTGCCACTGCCTACCGTCGAAGCGCCGCTACTGCACCGTGATCACGACCTTGCCCTTCGCTCGACCAGTCTCGACATAGGCCAAAGCCTCGGGCGTCTGGTTGAAGGGAAATATCTTGTCCACGACGGCGCGCAAGGCCCCACTGTCGATCAACCCGGCGATTTGATCGAGCTGCCGACCATTAGCGCGCATGAACAGGAAGGAATAATGAACGCCACGCTTCTTCGCCTTCTTGCGCACGCTGAGGCTCAACAGCCGGACGACAAGCTTCAAGAGCGCATTCAGTCCGAGATCCTCGGCAAAGGCCGGGTCCGGCGGGCCTGAAATAGAGACGAGATGGCCGCCAGGTTTCAGGACATTGAGTGACTTCGCAAGCGTCTTTGGGTCCTGGCTGTTCAGCACAACGTCATAACCGGAGAGAATTTTTTCAAAGTCCTGGCTGGTGTAGTCGATCACCACATCCGCGCCGAGGCCTTTGACCAGCGCTGCATTCTTCGCGCTCGTCGTCGTGGCGACCGTCGCGCCCAGATGCTTGGCAAGCTGGATCGCGATCGTCCCGACGCCGCCCGAACCCGCCTGAATAAAGACCT
Organism: Pararhizobium sp. YC-54; assembly: GCF_025847205.1. Classification (GTDB taxonomy): domain Bacteria; phylum Pseudomonadota; class Alphaproteobacteria; order Rhizobiales; family Rhizobiaceae; genus Pararhizobium. Next base: position 38,142 of record NZ_JAOYTH010000016.1, read on the forward strand.
TTTGGCCCGGCTGCACCTTCGCGATATCCACCAGGGCCTGCCACGCGGTCAGTGCGACCAGCGGGATGGACGATGCATCTTCCATATCGAGCGTGCGGGGTTTCAATGCTGCATCATCTTGGTGGATGGCGATCAATTCCGCAAACGTGCCGACGCGGTGATCCCTCGGCCGGGCGTAAATCTCGTCGCCGATCTTGAAACGGCTAACGCCGGAGCCGACCTTGACGACCGTTCCGGCAACGTCGTGGCCTAGCACGAAGGGCGGACGGTAGGGCAGGAAAATCTTGAACTCGCCGGCCCTGACCTTTGAGTCCAGCAAGTTGACGGCCGTAGCATGAACGCGCACGAGGACGTCGCCGTTTTGCAACTGGGGTTCCGGCAATTCGGCGAGGCGTAGTGCGCCCTTCTTCTTGTACTTGTCGACGACATAAGCTCTCACTGGAAATCTCCGGTCTGTGTTGTTTCTTGCCTTGCAAGGTTTTGATTTCGCCGTGCGCTCTGCACAGATTCAGGAATCGTCGGAGGCAATGACTCCGCGTGTGACCTCGTCCGAAAACTCATGGAGCGCGCGCTTTTGTATGGATTTCAGACTCAAGACGCCGGTGGGTGCGTAAGGCCCACCAAGGCGCGTATCGCGTTCTTTCCAGCCTGCAGAATGCGATCCGACATTTTCTTATCGACCGCGCGTGCTAGCTGGAGCGTCCCGATTAGGGTCGCAAAAATCGCGCATGCCACATCCTCCCTCGTTTCAACTTCTGCTGGAAGCGCTTCGGCAAGCAGGAGCACAAGGATGCGAGACTGTTTGGCATACATGCCGCGCGTCTCCTCCGGCTGCCGCGCAAGCTCCGGCAGCAGTGCTGCAGATGCGCAACCCAAGCCCGGATTGTCCCGGTGTTCGGGCGAGAGGTAGATGTCTATCAAGCGGTCGAGTCCCCCTTCATCCAGCACCTCGCGCAGCCATACTGCTTGTTTGCTCAGGGCATCAGACAAGGTTTCCCGGACGAGATCGGCCTTCGAGGGAAAGTGGGGATAGAAGGCGCCGTTGGTCAGACCGGCATCCTTCATGATAGCCGCGAGGCCCGAGCCCGCAATTCCATCCGCGCGAAACCGCCCGACAGCGACATCCATGATCCTGCGGCGTGACGTGTCTTTTCGACCTTTTTCGTATCGCATGACGGTTTTTCAAATCCTATTGAATTACGGTCATAATATCAGTAAATGAACGTAATGCAACCGGTCTCCGGAGCCGAAATCCGGGGTATTCGCTTTAGGAAAAAAACATGGACGCCGTCAGAACTGCAATTGTGACCGGAGCATCCTCCGGCATAGGCTATGCCACCGCCGAAGGTCTTGCTTGCGCGGGTTTTCGCGTTTTCGGAACGAGCCGGAAAATCGCCAGTGACGGGCCGAAGGGCGTCACGATGCTGGCATGCGACGTGACCGACGATGCGTCCGTCTCGGCGTTGGTCGCGGACGTGGTCTCGCGCACGGGGAAGATTGACCTCCTTGTCAACAATGCCGGTATTGGCATGTTCGGCGGTGCAGAGGAGTCCTCGATTTCGCAGTCGCAGGCCCTGTTCAACGTCAATGTCTTCGGTACAATGCGTATGACGAACTCAGTTTTGCCGGTGATGAGGCGCCAGGGCGGAGGTCGCATCCTCAACTTGGGATCAATTCTCGGCGTTATCCCGGCGCCGTACTCGGCACATTATTCCGCTGCCAAGCATGCGATCGAGGGCTATTCGGAATCGCTCGATCATGAGGTCCGGGCCTTTAACATCCGCGTTTCCGTCATCGAGCCGGCTTACGTGCGCACGGTATTCGATCAGAATGGCATGGAGGCCGACCAGCAGAAGCCCGAGTATGATCAGGCGCGCGCGGCTGTCGCGGCCTTGCTGCGGGATGTCATGCCCAAGGCCGACCTGCCGAATGTTGTAGTCAAAGTGGTCATCAAGGCAGCCAATGCTCCGATCCCGCGCCGACGCTACACCGCAGGCAATGCGGCGCGGATGGCAAGCCTCCTGCGCCGTTTCGCAACCGCTGGTGTATTCGACAAGTTCCTGCGTAAGCAGTTCTGCATCGCATAATCACATCACAGTATCTTGGCGTGGCCGGACGCACACGGATCGAAAGTGGCTGGGGAACGCACAATGGCTATTCTGCGTGGCAGTCGCACTGGCCCGTAAGCTATCGAAGCTAATAGCCTAGAAACAATAGGGTCGTTGGTTCGGATCTCGTCGAGAGCTTGCTGATATACGCTCGGTGCGGATTTGTTACCGATCCTACGACCACATCTGGCGTCGGACACATATTCGCGACTCAGGAAACTGACCTGCTCTGTCTCGAGTGGTCACTGCGATTTGCCGGAGAAGCACCGCTTGCCAAGTCGCCCGTGGTCAGATGGCAGCGGATGAACCCGTTATCTGTTTCCTGGACGGGCGGTCTGGTTTCGGCGCAGAGGCTACCGATCTGGCGCGGACAACGGCCGGCAAGAGGACAGCCGACGCCCGGTGCGGCCTTCGAATTCGGAGCGGAGGGCGGGCGGGAGACGTAATGGTCTTTTCGAAGGCCCGGTGCGGCTTCCAGCAACATTTCCGTATAGGGGTGCAGCGGCTCGGAAAGCAGCGTGGCGGTGTCGGCGAGTTGCATGAGTTCGCCGCGATAGAGCACGGCCACGCGGTTGGCGAATTCCTGCACGACGGCAAGGTCATGCGAGATGAAGAGCATGGCGACAGCGTGTTTTTCCTTGAGCGAGCGCAGCAGTTCGACGATGCGCGCCTGCACCGAGACGTCGAGGGCTGAGAGGATCTCGTCGCAGATCAGGAGTTTTGGATTGACTAGCAGGGCGCGGGCGATGGCGATGCGCTGGCGCTCGCCGCCGGAGAGCTGGTCGGGAAAACGGTCGAGATAATCGGCATGCAGGCCGACGTTGTCGAGCACGGTTTCCAGCGCCTTCTCATCGACCGCTATGCCGAAATGGTCGATGGCGCGCGCAAGGATCGAACGGATGCGGCGGCGCGGATTGAGCGAGGCGTCCGGGTTCTGAAAAATGTACTGGATTTGCCGCAGTTCCTCGACCGAACGGTCTTTCAAGGCCGGCGCAAGCGCGGCGCCGTGGAGGCTGATGATTCCGGCGCGAGGCGGCAGACGGCCGCTGATGGCGCGGGCGATCGTCGACTTGCCGCTGCCGGATTCGCCGACGAGCGCCAACACCTCGCCGGCCCGCAGGTCGAGATCGATGTCGCGCACCACGGCGGGGCTGGTGCGGCCGAGCAGCCGGTCGAACGGGCCGGGGCGCGCGTAGGAGAGGGCGAGGTCGGTGACCGAGAGCAGGCGGGCCGGCGCTTCGGCAGCCTTTTCCTCCTCTCGCTTCACCGGCACCGGAAAATGCGGCGCTACGGCCTCGCGCCAGCGCATGCAGGCGACGGCGCGGGCCTCCGCGACCGGTTCGAGCGCCTGCGGCGTGGTGCGACAGGCGGCGGTGGCGAAATCGCAGCGCGGCTCGAACTTGCAGCCTGTCGACATCTGGTCGCGGCGCAGCACGCCACGCAAGCCCCGGCCCGGCTGGGCCGCACCGTCCATGGTGGGAATGGAGGCGATGAGGCCGCGGGAATAGGGGTGTGCGGGAGCGGAGAGCAGCTTTTCGCAGGGCGCGACCTCCACGAGCTGGCCGGCATACATGACGCCGACGCGGTCGGCGATCTGGGCGAGCAGCGCAAGGTCGTGCGTGACATAGAGCATCGCCATGCCGATACGCGCGCGCAGGCCGGCGAGGAGCTGGACGATCTGGCGCTGGGTGGTGACGTCGAGGCCGGTCGTGGGTTCGTCGAGCACCAAGAGGTCGGGATTGCAGGCGACGGCCATGGCGATCGTCACGCGCTGCTGCTGGCCGCCGGAAAGTTCATGCGGGTAGCGGTGGCCGACATCGGGCAGGCCGACGAGGGCAAAAAGCTCGACGATGTGGCGTTCCATCGTCATGCCCTCGGGCAGTGCCTTGTGTGTCGCGATCATCTCGCGGATCTGCGCGCCGACGCGCATGCCGGGGCTGAGCGAGGTCGTCGGGTTCTGCGGGACGAGGGCAATGCGCTCGCCGCGCAGGCGCGTCAGCGCGGCGGCGTCGAGTTTCAGCAGGTCCGTACCATCGAACAGCACCTCGCCGGTCTGCACTAGGCTGTTGATCGTGCCGTAGCCGAGCAGCCGGTACGCGACGGTGGACTTGCCGCAGCCGGATTCCCCGACAAGGCCGAAGGCTTCGCCGCGGGCGATCTCGAAGGAGACGCCCTGAACCACATTGGTCCAGCCGGCGGCGCTGCCATAGGCGATGTTGAGATTGCTGACTTCGATGAGCTTTTTCATATCTTACGCTCCCGCGACGGGCCGCTGGCCGAGCATGCGCGACAGGCCGTCGGTGAAAAGGTTGAAGCCGATAACGAGGGAGGCAAGGCCGAGGCCGGGGCCGAAGACCGTCACGGGCGAGGCGATCAGGAGGTTGCGGTTCTCGCTGATCATCAGGCCCCACTCCGGCGTCGGCGGGCGGATGCCGAAGCCGAGGAAGCCGAGCGCGCCGATGAGGATGGGCGCATAGCTGAGGCGCAGCGAGAATTCGACCAGCAGCACGTTGGCGGCGTTCGGCAGGATTTCCCGGAACACGATCGACCAGGTGCCTTCGCCGCGCAGTTCCGCGACGGCGACATATTCGCGCGTCGCGATCTCCATGGCGGCGGCCCGCGCAATGCGGGTGATGCGCGGCGCATAGACGAGGCCGACGACGAAGACGATAAGGACCGGCGTACCGGCGAGCGCCGGGCCGGCGGCGATGATCATCACCAAAGCGAGCGCCAGGAAGGGAATGCTGATCATGGCCTCGACGACGCGCTGGGTGACCGCGTCGAACCAGCCGCCGACATAGCCGGAGAGGAGGCCGAGCGTCGTGCCGGCGACCATGCCGAGCATGGTGCCGGCAAAGGAGAGCAGCAGCACGATATGCGCGCCATGCATGAAGCGGCTGAAGACATCGCGGCCGATCTGGTCGAGGCCCATCGGATGCCCCCAGGAGATGCCGGACAGCGGCAGGCCCGCGCCCATTTCGGCGAAACCATAGGGTGCCCAGAGGGCGCCGATCACGGCGAAGAGCGCATGAGCGGCGAGGATGACCACGCCGACCTTGAAGGGGCCAGGCGTCGCGCGCCAGCGGTCGGTGCTGAAACGCCGGGAGGGGGTGGAGGTGACGAGGGTCATCGGCTGGTCCTCAGGCGCGGTTGGAGCAGGACGGCAAGCACATCCGCCACGAGATTGGCGGCGACATAGACGGCGGCGCTGATCATCACGGTCGCCTTGATGAGCGGGATGTCGCGCAGTTGCAGGGCGTCGATCAGCAGCGTGCCGAAACCGGGATAGGAAAAGACGCGCTCGACGATGACGACGCCGCCGATCAGGAAACCGAGATTGAGTGCGGTGACGTTCAGCGCCGGCACGATGGCGTTCGGCAAAGCATGGCGGAAGAGCACGGCGCGCGGGCGCAGGCCCTTCAGTTCGGCAAGGCGCACATAGTCGGAGCGCAGCACCTCGATCAGGCTGTCGCGCAGCACGCGGATGGCATAGACGGCCATCATGATGGCGAGTGTGACGGCTGGCAGCACCATGGCGCGCAGCATCTCCTGCCAGGTGCTGTTTTCCGAAATGGTCGCGAGCGCTGGCAGGATCGGCACGGCGACGGCGAAGAGGAAGAGCAGCATCGTCGCGAGAAGGAAATCCGGCAGCGAGAGCAAGAGCAGCGTGATGACGGAAATGACGTTGTCGATGGGCTTGCCGCGGTTTACCGCCTGAATGACGGCCGGAACGAGCGCGAGCACAAGATAGATGGCGAAGGCGAACAGCGAGAGCAGCAGCGTGTTGACGATGCGCGGGCCGAGCACGTCGGCGATCGGGCGGCCTGTCGCGATGGACACGCCAAGATCCCCACGCAGGAAATCTCCAAGCCACTGGGAATACCGCCCGAAGGCGGGCTGATCGAGATGGAGCTGGCTGCGCAGCACCTCCAGCGCCTTCGCGGTAGCCTCGCGACCGAGGATGCGGGTGGCGACGTCACCCGGCAGGGCTTCCAGGATCAGGAAGATCAGGATCGAGACGAGGAGGAGCGTCAGGGCCGAAAGCAGGATCCGGCTGGCGAGAAGACGAAAAACGCTCATGTTGCATCCAATCCTACGGAAACGAGGGCGGTATCTGCCGTTACGGTGTCGGGAATGAAGGCGGCGTCGGTGTCTAGGTCGCCCTCCCATATGTAGAGAAGCACAAGAGGGCGCTCTGCAGAAAGCGTCGCATGGGGCAGCCATGGCGGATGATGGATGATCGCATCCGTGCCGTGGCCGGTCCAGTCGGCCGTGCCGGCGCGCCAGAAGGAGGGGCCGGTGACGGTGTAGTACAGTTCGTCAGCCGGGTGGTGGTGCAGCGGATAATGGGTTTTCGGGCCTAGAAACATCAGGCCGAAGGCGATCTCGGGATCGCGGATCAGCGCCGGTGGCCCGCCCTCGGGACCGCAGATGACGCCGTAGCCATAGTTCTCGCCGAAATCGCCGCTCGGAGGGTTGGCGAGGTAACTCTTGCTACGGGTGATGTGGAGGGCAGGCAGGAGGTCGGCAAGTGCGCTGGCAAGCGGGGATTGCACAGCGTATGTGGCAAGCTCCGTCTCGCAGGCCGCCTGGATCGGCACGCGGCTCGGTGAAGCGTCCGACACCTGCGGCAGGTTCTCTGCCATTCGACGCAGCCGGAGAGCGTGGGATCGGGAGACAGGGCGCGCATCGTTGTCGAGTACATCGGCGAAATGGTCGAGAAAAGTCTTGAGGGCGGAAGCGGTCATGCGGCGATCCTCTTCCACGGGGCGATCTGCCCCGTGGATGTGGGTGGTCTCGGAAGGATGAAAGGGCGGGTTATTCGCCGCAGGCCAGCGCGGCGTAATCGATGCGGTTGACGTCGACATTCGGCGTATAGCCGGTGCAGCCCTTGCGCAGGCCAGCGACAACCGACGTGAAGACCGGCAGGATCATGCCGCCTTCATCCGCGACGATGCGCTGGGCCTCGCGGTAAAGGTCGTTGCGCTGTTTCTCGTCCGCCGTCTGGCCGGCCTTGACGACGAGCGCGTCAAAATCGTCGCGCTTCCAGTGCGTCTCGTTCCATTCCGACTTGCTGTTCAGCGACAGCGTCAGGGCTTCGGCGGGCGGGCGGGCGCTGGTGTAGGAGATGACGGCGGGCTTCTTCAGCCAGATCGTGTCCCAATAGCCCTCGGCCGGCGAGGTGATGACGTTGACGCGGATGCCGGCGGGCGCAGCCATCTGGGCGTAGACCTGTGCGAGCAGCATCATGCCGGGGTAGGAATCCGAGGTGTAGAGGTCGAAGTCGATGCCATCGGCATGGCCGGCTTCGGCCAGCAGCGTCGTCGCCTTCTCGATATCGGCCGACTTTGCCGGCGTGCCGAGGCCGAGCGGCGAGGAGAGCGGGATCGGCGTGTCGGCTCCGACCTCGCCGTAACCGAGCAACACCGTGTCGAGGATTTTCTGGCGATCCATCACGAGCTTCATCGCCTGGCGGACCTTGACGTTGTCGAAGGGCGGTGTGTCGGTCCAGACGGCGAGGTAGAGCGATGTCGCGCCCGGTGTCGCGACAAGCTCGACCGCGGGATTGTCCTTCAACGTGATGAGGCTTGCGGGATCGACGGTCAGCGACAGGTCGACTGTGCCTGACAGCAGCGCGGAAAGCCGCGAGGTCGGCTCCAGGCTGGTGGTGATTTCGAGGCATTCGGCCTTCGGCAGGCCGGCGCGCCAGTAATTCGGGTTCTTGCGCATCACACGCACGGCGCCGTTGATCGTAAATGTCTCCTGCAGGAAGGGGCCGGTGCCGGTGCCCTTCATGCGCAGGTCCTCCGCCTTGGCGTTTTCAGGCACCATCAGCGCATATTTCGTGGCGATCAGCATCGGCAGTTCGACGACCGGCTGCTTCACCTTGAAGCGTACCGTGTGGTCGTCGACGGCGGTGATGCCCTCGGCGTCAAGGAAGGCAAGGGTCGAGAAGCCGCCCGGCGAGACGGCGGGATCGAGCAGGCGGCGGTAGGAATAGACGACATCCTTGGCGTCAAAGTCCGAACCGTCGTGGAATCTTACGCCCTTGCGGAGATGAAAGGTCCATTCCGTCGCATCGGCATTGGCCTCCCAGGATTCTGCCAGAACCGGCACCGGCTGCATGGTGTTGCTGCGATCGACCAGCGGCTCATAAACCGAACGGATATGGTACACGCTGTCCGTACCGATCAGCGCGGCCGGGTCCATGGTCTGCTTCTCGCCGTCGGATTCATAGCCGAGCACGCGCGCGCAGCCCTCCTGGGCGGCGGCGGGCATTGCGGAAAGCGCAGAGGCGCTCATGGCCACGGCGAACGCCGTGCCCTTCAGAAGATGTCTCTTCATTTCGGTTCCCCATTTTTGGATTATGACCCGAGTATGAAAAGATGCCCGCCGCCTTGCAAACGATTAGAATTAACGTCTACATGAGTAAAATTCATGTGGGTTGACAAGCATGGTTCAGCGTATCCTGCCTCCCCTGACGACACTACGGGCTTTCGAGGCGGCAGCGCGTCTCGTCAGCTTCAAGGCGGCGGCCGAAGAGCTGTGCGTCACGCAATCGGCGATCAGCCACCAGGTCGCGTCGCTGGAGCGCCACCTCGGCACGCCGCTGTTCCTGCGCCTGCCGGGGCGGGTGGAGTTGAGCGAGGCGGGTGCGGTCTACTTTCCCGTCGTGCAGGACGCGCTTGACCGGATCGCGCTGACCACGGATCTCATCCGCCAGACGAATGTACCGGTCTCGCTGACCGTGCAGGTCTATGTCACGGTCGCCGTGCGATGGTTGATCCCGAGGCTCCAGACGTTCAAGGAGGCGTTTCCCGAGGTCGCCGTGAACCTCGATGCGAGCTTGCTCGACTGGGAATTCAATCCGGATCGCGCCGATATCGGTTTCATCTACACGCGCACGCCGAACCGGCCGAACCTGTCCTATACGCTACTACGCCGGGAACGGCTCGTCGGCGTCTGCTCTCCCGCCATCGCCCGCGCTATCAAGGCGCCGGAGGATCTCAGACACTTCTCCTTCCTTGCCGTCAGCGGAACCACCGAGGACGCTGCGATATGGGCGGCAAGCGTTGGCGCGACGGGCGTTTCACAGAAACCCGCGCCGCTTTTCGACAGCAACCTGCTCGCCATCGAGGCGGCGATCAACGGACAGGGGATGGTAGTCGTGCCGCAGTTCCTGGTCGAGGCCGATATCGCCGCCGGTACGCTCATTGCGCCGCTTGGCTCCGATGTCATGCAGCCCGGCGGATGGTATCTCGTCCACCAGGAGCGGCGGGGTAACGAGAAGGCGATGCGCAAATTCCTGCAGTGGATTCAGGGGCTGGTGTGATGCTCGCCAGAGCGGGCTTCCCGGAACGCTAAAACGGCCCGCAACGGTCGGGTTGCAGGCCGAAAGCGTCAAAGCCTTGCCGGGCGAAATCAGTTTGTCAGCGCATATTCCTTCAGGAAGACGGATCCGGCGGCGATATCGGGGGGCATGGACCGGTCATGATCCAGGAACGGCACCTTTTGGCGAAATGCATCGTGGAACGATTTGGTCGCCGTTGCCAGCTTGCGTTCCGCGTGCTCCTTCAGCCGCAAATCCGCCGCCTGCGCGGCATGCAGCAACTCCATGGAGAGAATCTGGAACTGCCGCGGAAAACGTCGTGCCTTGGATCCAAGAAAAACGCGCTGCGACCACGGGGCAAGCTCCCGACGAAACGGGGAGACGTGGTGATTGCCATCTTGCGTCGCGGTACTTGAAAAGCTCACCTTGAACCCACATTTGGGGCTCTCACCCGTATCGATAACTTCCTGCAACGACAACGTCGTGCGTTCGAAGCTGTCCGGGTTTGCGAGGGCGCTCCCCGAAAGGGTCGAGCGTCCTTCGTATTTTCGCCGATGGAGTCATCGGCGGCCTCTCCTCTTTCCCTGTACACGACTGGCGTCGGCTCAGTGACAAGCGCTGAGTGACGATCAGAGAGCTGGTAGGCAAGATGGCGGGGCGAAGGGAGACGTCAATCCTGCGGTTTTGCGGTGGTGCTCGGCTCTTCGATCGCCTTTGCCAACCGCTCGAGTTCCTGGGAGTAGCAGAACAGCGCGAACAGGACGATCACGACCTCGCATGTCCCGAAGGCAATCCGGGCAAATGATGGAAGCGCTTCGAGTGCGGGTAAGTGGCGGAAGAAGACCGCCGAGAACAGCGCGCCCCCGAAAAAGAAACTCACGCGACTTGCAAACGAACAGAGATGCGCCACGAACAGGTTGTGAAATGGCGCGACGACGGGCACCCACTTCAGCCGGGTCCAATAGCAGACGTGAAGCTATGCGCCCCTCGTCCACACCAACTGTTTTAATTCCCGGAAGCAGTCCGTCTGCAAATCGAGTGGTCGCGTCCGCAACGCGCGCCCATTTCGGTCGTAGACGCAGGTGTTACCTCTGCCCAAAAGCCGACATCAGACTGCTTTCAACGCGATCATTACACTCTAGGGAGCCGGTCGCGCGGACGACGATCAGCGCCTCAAGTCCAGATACTCTCAGGTGTCAGAATTTCGAAAGGCACGATGCGCTGCTCGACGGATTGCGTATCCCGGCTCTCGATGCGTCGCAGCATTACCCCGATGAGCTCTTGCGGCATCTTGTCGAGGGGGTGGGAAAGCGAGGCCGTGATCAGGCCTTCGCTTAGTCCCTTACGCGTTTCGGGTCCTATGTCGCTGCAGACGATCTTGATTTCCTGCTGACGTTCGCTGGGTAATTCTCGCATCGCGCGAAGGACCCCGGAGATACCGCCTCCATTGACGAATATCCCCTTCAGGTCTGCTGCCGAGCCCATGAGCTCACGGACTATTGTGTAGGCGTTCTGCGGTTCTTCATGCGTCAACAGGGTGTCGTTAATGATCAGCTCAGGCGAATTTTCGCGCATATAGGAGCGAAAGCTCGCGTCCGATACATCCTGGCATTGATAGCGATTGCTTCCTATTAGCGGAGCAACGCGGCCGCCGCCTTTGACCGTCTGGCTGATGAACCATGCCGCGGTTCGGCCTCTTTTCCAACTGTCTGTCCCTACAAAGCCGGCACGACTCGCGGCGGACAGATCGGATACGTAGGTTATGACAGGGACGCCTTTGCCCCGAAGTTCATCAATCGCCTGACTGACCAGGGGGTGGTCGGCAGTAACGACTGCGATCGCTGCACACGTTTCCCCCATTCTCAAAAGATTGGATGAGACCGCTTCCGGAGCCAAGTCATCTTCGAAAACGACGTCTGGCTCAATGATCGAGTCCGTGCGCTGTCGTGCAGCAGTCACGATGCCGTCCGCCCAGAGTCGATACAACGGCCGATGGGACTGCTGGAGCAAAAATCCTAGCTTGTGGTGAGGCATGGCATCGCGCCGCCGCTCTCGGATGGTTCCCAAGCCATAAAAGCCAATTTCCTCGGCGGCCCTTAATATCTGATCGATCGTGTCCTGACGGACCGTATCCGATCCGTGAAGCAATCGGTTGACAGTCGATACGCTCACGCCCGCCGCTTTCGCCAGATCGGAAATTTTTGGTCTACTCATTTTTAGCTCCCATAGAGTGTCAAAACTGAATGAGACAAAATGATATGAAACGTTCCCAATTGTCAAAACACTATTCCATTATGGAGAAAGGTAAAGATATAAATCGTCTCGTCATTTGGAGCCCTTGGGAGAAGGGACTGGAGGAAAACGATGGCATTCAAGAGAATTTTGATAGCCGCTCTGGCGGCAACTGCAGTGGTTTCAACTGCGTCGGCCGCCAATATCGCGGTGATCGGCGGCAAGAACGACGATGCGTTCTGGAACATCATCAAGAAGGGCGTCGACGACGCTCGTCTCGTTGTCGAAGCCAATGGCGGTACGGTTAACTACCTCCGCCTGCAGACCTATGACAACTTTGCTCCGGATGTCGTGCAATTGATCCAGACGGCCATCAGCCAGAAGGTTGACGGTCTTGTTATCCCGAACTGGGTACCTGAAGGAGAGGACCCGGCGATCAAGGAAGCCACCGCTGCCGGCATCAAAGTCATTTTGATGAACGCGGGTGGGATCGATAAGGCGAGGGAACTCGGCGCCATCAACTATGTCGGTTCCGATGAGTATATCGCTGGTGTCGCAGGCGGCGAATACTTCTTCAAGAACGGTAAGAAAAATGTCCTCTGCGTGAACACGGTACCGGGGGCCGCCAATCTGGAAGCGCGTTGCAAGGGCGTGATCGACGGCATCTCCAAAGCCGGTGGTGCCGGTAAGCAATTGCCGCTTCCCGCAACGAGCTTTGGCGACGCGACGGCCGTTGCTGAGGCGATCAAGGCAACCCTGCTCCAGGACGGCGGTATCGACGGTGTCATCACGATCTCTGCCGGAGATGCAGATTCCGCTGCAATCGGCGTCATGCAGGCCGGCAAGACCGAAGGCGTGCTGCTGGGCACATTCGATCTCAATCAGTCCGGTCTCGATCGCATCAAAGATGGAACGCAAGGATTTGCGATCGACCAGCAGCCGTATCTCCAGTCGCTCCTGGCTGTGACGCTTCTGGCATCGGCAATTGACTTTGGCACGGATCTGCCGACGTCGCCGCTTCTGACTGGACCTGGCATCGTCGATAAGGGCAACATCGACGCGACCCTGGCAGGGGTCGGCAAGGGCGCTCGCTGATCTCAAAATACATAGCTCCGATCCGCGGGGCATTCTGCGGGTCGGACGTGAAACGCGCGCAAGCAGCGATCGAGCCTATGCGCCATCTGCTGGCTGCTTCCGGTAAACACTGGAGTTAAAATCCGTGAACACTTTCTCATTCAGCGATCTTTTGCGACGTCCGGAATCCGGCGCCGTGCTCGGTCTTCTCTTCGTGCTGGTCTTCTTTGTCATCTTCGGCAGCGTCGAGTTTCTGAAGCCGGCTGGTGCTGCAAGCTGGCTTAACGTCGCCGCCAATCTTGGCATTGTTGCAATCCCCGTCGGACTTTTGATGATATCCGGCGAACTCGACATTTCGATCGGCGCGATGATCCCAGCGGGGGCACTGACCGTCGGGATCATTTCAGGTCAATTCGGCTTGCCGATATGGGTGGGTATTGCCGGTGCTCTGGGGCTCGGGGTTATCGTTGGCTTGATCAACGGGCTGCTGGTCGTCAATACAGCCGTCCCCTCCCTGATCGTCACGCTCGGCACCTTGTTTGCCGTCCAGGGCCTTGCACTTGGCTTCTCCGTTTTGCTGACAGGCACGACAAGTGTCGCGCTGAGCCCGGCCGAATCCGGTGCGATTGCCAAGGCGCTTTTTGGTCAGTTCATAGGTGGCGGTTTTCAGGTGACCATCTTCTGGTGGCTTCTGTTCACCGCAGTCTACGTCTTTTATGTGCACTACTCTCCGTTCGGAAACTGGTTGTTTGCCATGGGCGGCGACCGGGTGAGCGCGCGCAATGCCGGTATTCCGACAGACAAGCTAACCATCACGCTTTTCGTCCTCTCTTCTGTGAGTGCCGCGTTTGTCGGAATGTGCCAGGCCATTCTCTTCAATGTCGCTCAGGTCTCCGCTGGCATGACGTTCATCTTCAATTCGATCATCTCCGTCGTGGTCGGGGGAGTGTTGCTGACCGGTGGTTTCGGCTCGGTAATCGGCATTTTCCTGGGCACAATCACTTTTGCGATCGTCAACCAGGGCATCTATTTCACCTCGTTTGATCGGAACTGGTCGAGTCTGATCATCGGCGCGATGCTTTTGCTGGCGGTGCTGATGAACAACACCTTCCGCATCATGGCGTTGACCTATTCGCCGAAGAAGAAGTGAGGCCGACGATGACCGCTGCAATCCTCGAACTCAGGAACGTCAACAAGTCCTTTGGTCCGATCGATGTTCTCCACGACATCTCGTTGAAGGTCCACGCAGGCGAAGTTCTTTGTCTGCTCGGAGATAACGGCGCCGGCAAATCCACGCTCATCAAGACGCTTGCGGGCGTGTACCAACCCACCAGTGGCGAGCTTCTCATGGATGGCCAGCCGGTATCCTTCGAAGGTCCGCGTGAAGCTCAGAAGGCGGGAATTTCCACCGTGCATCAGTTTGGAGGTACATTCCCGCTGATGAGCATTGGCCGATCCTTCTTCATCGGCGCTGAGCCGACCAAAGGATTCTGGCCCTTCAAGATCTACGATCGAAATAAGGCCAACGAAATCGCGGTCAAGGCCGTGCAGGAGTTCGGTATCACGCGCATCGATGACGGAGATCGATTGATAGGCGGACTGTCGGGTGGCGAGCGCCAATCGTTGGCCATCGCCCGTGCCGTCCACTTCGGCGCGCGCGTTTTGATCCTCGATGAGCCGACAGCGGCGCTCGGCGTCAAGCAGGCCTCCCATGTCCTGCGTATTGTTCTCGAGGCCCGAAAGCGTGGCATTGCCGTGATCTTCATCACGCATCAGGTCACGCACGCCATGGCTGTCGGCGATCACTTTGCCGTCCTCATTCGCGGGGCTGTCGCCGCCAACTTCCGCAAGGGAGAAAAGTCTCGCGAAGAGATCACCGATCTGATGGCCGGTGGAGAGGCAATGGCCGCCCTTGAGGCGGCGATATCCAGCCACAGCCTGGCATCTGAAACCAATCCTCCCGCGGCATGACTGCCTACAACTGTCCCGGCTGATTTCAGCCGGGGCCTTCCAGGCCGCAGCCGACATTTGGAGCAATACCCATGAAAATCGCCCTTGACCCCTTTATGCACCGCCATCTCAGCCTTGAAGCTCTTCCCGCAAAGGTGAAGGAACTCGGCTTCGACTGGATCGAACTGTCACCGCGCGCCGACTTTCTCGAATGGTTCAAAGCGCCGCGCGTTTTTCCTGAGCGCATCAAAACCTTCAAGAAGGCATTGAAGGACGCCGATGTCGGCATCGCCTCGATCCTGCCGATGTATCGTTGGGCTTCGAACGACGAAACCGAACGCAAAGCGGCGGTGAAGCACTGGAAGCGCGCGATCGAGATCGCGGTGGAGATGGAAGTCGACACGATGAATTCCGAATTCGGCAGGGGACCGCATCCCGACAGGGGATCGTGTTATTGCTGCCATACGGGTTCGATGATCGAAGCCTGCGAGGACGCCTGGTGGCGTTCGATGGAGGAACTTGTCCCGATCTTCGAACGCGAGGGCATCCAGCTTAATGTAGAACCGCATCCGGAAGACTGGTGCGAGACGTTGCAGCCGGCTCTCGACATTATTCGTACGGTCAATTCCAAGAGCGTCAAGTTTCTCTATTGCGCGCCGCATACCTTCTATTTCGGCGACGATACCAAGGCGATGCTGCGTGAGGCCAAGGATGTTCTCGCCCATGTCCATGTAGGCGACACGTTCAATCATAAGGCAAGCTCTGGTCTGCGCTATATCTTGAATCCACCTGGCACACAGGCGCGTGTGCATCAGCATCTCAACATCGGTCAGGGCGAAGTTCCGTGGGATGATTTCTTCGGAACCCTCGCCGAAATCGGCTTCGACGGGGTGATGACGTCGTGTGTTTTCGCCTGGGAGGACAAGGCGGATGAATCTGGTCGCTTCATGTGCACTGAGATGCAGCGGTACGTAGACAAGCACCAGTAATAGGCCCGAAATTCGGTCCTAGCGGTCCATCATCTGACGGGCCTATTTCAAACAATCGTTCGCACAGACGGCGGGTGAATTCGCCGTTGGGCGAAGCTTTGTCAAACGCAAGAGCCGGCCGGCGCCGGAGGAGAAACGAGAATGATCAATGGTGAAAGACTGATACCGCGTCCGCTGCGCTGGGGCATGGTCGGTGGCGGCCGAACCGGACAAGTCGGATACAAGCATCGCACTGGTGCCCAACGCGACGGGACTTACAAATTGGTCTGCGGCGCATTTGACCTTGATGCGGCCCGTGGTCGCGATTTCGGTGTGAACCTCGGCGTCGAGGCGGATCGGTGCTACGACGACTACAAGGAACTGATCGCAAAAGAGACGGCGCGCGATGATGGTGTTGAAGTCGTTTCCGTCGCGACGCCAAACTTCACCCACTACGAAATCACCAAAGCATGCCTCGAGGCAGGCATCCACGTCATCTGCGAAAAGCCGCTGTTTTTCACGGTCGCGGAATGCGAGGAAATCGAGAAACTCGCAAACGAGAAGGGGCTCATCGTCGGCGTGACCTACGGGTTTACCGGCCACCCGCTCGTCCACCAAATGGCGGCGATGGTTGCCAAGGGAATGCTCGGTGAGATCCGCATCGTCGATCTCCAGTATACGCATGGCTTCAACGCGGGTGACGACATCGGCGCGCCGGAGGCGGTGAAGTGGCGGACCAATCCCAAGACGGCAGGTCCGACCTTCGTCCTCGGTGATATCGGAACGCACCTTTATTATCTCTCGGAAGTCGTGCTGCCGCATTTGAAGATCGAGCGACTGCTTTGCGACCGCAAGGCCTTCATCCCGAGCCGCGCGCCGTTGGAAGACCACGCGACTGTATTGACGCACTACGATAACGGTGCGCGCGGGCGTCTCTGGGTCTCCTCCGTCAATGCCGGAAACATGGGCTCGCAACGTTACCGTTTCGTCGGTTCCAAGGCTTCCATCGAATGGTCCGACAGCCATCCGGATCAGTTGCTCTATGACGTCCAGGGCGAGCCAAACCGAATTCTGCATCACGGCATGCCCTACCTTGAAGCCGAGAGCCTTGCCGCCGACCGTATGGGGGCCCTGCATACTGAGGGTCTCGGAGACAGTTGGGCCAACATCTACCTCTGGATCGCTCGGGCGATCGACGCGAAACAGCGCGGCGATGAAGCATTCCTGAAAAACCATCATTATCCGGGCATCAAAGCCGGCACTGAAGGCGTGCGTTGGTTGGAAAACTGCGTCCGCTCGGCCGACGCAGACGCCACCTGGGTAGAATTCAAGTGACCTTAAAGGCGGACCAGGTTTCTCGATCGGTATTCCGGGTCCGCGCTATTTTCTTTGTTGAAAGATGAAGCCATGAAACTTTCTATTTGCACCGACGTGATGGGAGACCTCTCTTTCACGGACATGCTCGACAAATGCGTCCGGCTGGGCGTCGAAGGTATCGAGATGACGGGTGGCGGCTGGTCTCGAGCACCGCACTTCCGCGCCGACGAGCTTCTGGCGGACAAAGGCTTGCTCAAATCCAAGCTGAAAGAGATAGAGGCACGCGGCCTCGAGATCGCCGCCCTGAATTGCTCCGCGAACCCGCTCGATCCCGGCGACATGGGTAAGCGCCATCGCAAGGAAATGGAGCAGACGATCCGTCTTGCTGGTGAGATCGGTATCAAAACGATCGTCACGATGTCCGGACTTCCGGAGGCTGCTCCAGGCGACATGGTGCCAAACTGGCTCGTCTATACCAAGAGCTGGCCGGATGAGATGCCGGAGCGGGACCGCTATCAGTGGGAAGATCGTGCTTTCCCGCTGTGGCATGATCTGGTGAAGCTCGCCAAGGAAGTCGGCGTCGAGAAATACGCGCTTGAGAACTTCTCGGCAATGCTGGTCTGGAACCCGGAAACGCTTTTCCGTCTCCGTAACGAGGTTGGAACGACTGTCGGAATGAACCTCGATCCCAGCCACCTTTTCTGGAAGGGCGCCGATCCGATCGCGTCGGCACGAGCGCTGGGAAGCGCAATTCATCACTGCCACGGCAAGGACACCCGCATCGAGCGGGGACTTGCCGATGTCAACGGCCTTCTGGAACTCAAGGATGTCACCGACGTCGCCAACCGAAGCTGGAACTACGTGGCGGTAGGCGCTGGGCACGATCTGCAGTGGTGGAAGGAATTCTTCTCGGTCGTGCGCATGGTTGGTTACAACGGCTGGGTCAGCCTCGAAATGGAAGATTTCACGATGTCGACGGATGCCGGCATCCAATCCTCCATCGACGCCCTTCAGGCCACGATCAGCCGGTGAACGATGTCGAGGGTGCGGATCGCATCCTGAACTTCCGCGAGGACGCAATGACCAATCCCATCACAATCACGACGGCCCCCTGCTGCTGGGGGGTCGATGATGTTAAGAACGCGCATCTGCCGGCTTGGCAAAAGGTGTTGGACGAAGCGAAGGCTGCCGGGTTCGGTGGCCTGGAGCTTGGGCCTTACGGCTACTTGCCATTGGATCTCGCGCAAGTCTCAGCAGCACTCGATGATCGCAGTCTGAAAATCGTTGCTGGAACGATCTTCGACGATCTTGTTTCAGCTTCAAATCGCGACAACCTTCTTCGTCAAGCCGACGAAATCTGTGCGCTGATCACGCGTTTGCCGAAGCCGGAGACGCATCCAGGGCAGAGGTTCAGCGCGCCTTACTTGACGGTGATGGATTGGGGGCATGACGATCGCGATTACGCAGCCGGTCATTTCGATCTCGCACCGCGCCTCGACAATCGCGCCTGGCAGACGATGATCGAAAATATCAGGGCGATCGCCACTCTTGCGCGCGACAAATATGGCGTTCGAGCCACGATCCATCCTCATGCTGGTGGCTATATAGAGTTTGCCGATGAGCTGGAGCGTCTGGTCCATGATGTGCCGGCCGACCTTGCCGGTCTGTGCCTTGATACAGGGCACATGACCTATTCCGGCATGGATCCGGTCGCCACGCTTCGACGGTATTGGGACCGCGTCGATTACATTCACTTCAAGGATATCGACGCCGAAGTCTACGAAACGGTCATGAGCGAACATATCCGCTTTTTCGACGCGTGCGCCAAAGGCGTGATGTGCCCGATCGGTCGCGGCTCGATCGACTACACCGCTGTAAGGGCACTTCTCGGTGAGCTCGGCTACGGCGGATACATCACGATCGAGCAAGAGCGGGACCCGAGAAATACGGGCGGCATTTTAGGTGATCTTGCTGCCAGTCGCTCCTTTCTGGCGCAGGCGGGATTCTAACCACGAAAGCCTGGGCGGCTGCATAAGGAGGCGAGCGATGCGGATTGGACTGGTAGGTTACGGAACGGGTGGGCGGCATTTTCATGCACCGTTTATAGCCGCTGCTCGCGGCGTCGAGTTGGTCGGCGTCGTTGCACGTGCCCCAGAAACGATTGCTCGCGTTCGTGCTGATCTCCCGTCCGTTCCCATCTATGAGAGCCAAGCGGCAATGATCGAGGCCGGGGGCATCGATGCCGTGACCATCACCACACCGCCGCAGACCCGCCGCGACCTGGTCCTTGAAGCGATCAATGCCGGACTTCACGTCATCGCCGACAAACCTTTCGCTCCAAATGCGGAGGCCGCAGGCGAGCTCGATCTAGCCGCCAAACGCAAAGGCGTCGTACTTGGCGTCTTCCATAACAGGCGGTTTGATGCAGATGTCCTGACGCTTCGCAAAGTTCTGCAGTCTGGACAGCTAGGGCGCCTCTGGCGTCTTCATTCCCGCATGGACCTCGATGACCTTTATACGCTGGAAGCAGGCCCCTCCGGCGGTCTCCTGCGCGATCTCGGAAGCCACCTCGTCGATCAGGTGCTCTGGCTCCTCGGCCCGGCGAAATCCGTGACGGCAAATTGGGATATCGTCGCGCGTGCGGAAGGTGAGACCGATGCGAGTTTCGTCCTGACGATTAATCACAAGTCCGGTGTCCATTCGCATCTTTCCGCCAGCAAGCTCAACCGTCTCGCCGCCCGTGAATTCCGCGCTTATGGCGAAGGCGGGAGTTATGTTTCTTCGGGCACGGATGTGCAGGCGCAGGCAATTTTCGCCGGAAAAAGGCCGCTCGATGATCTCACGGCATGGGGTTATGAAACACCCGAGCAATGGGGTACCCTCCGGACGGTCGAGGGCGTGGAGCGCGTCCCATCCGAGCAAGGCCGTTATCACGACTACTACGAGGCTTTTGTGCAGGCGGTGATGACGAACGGCTCGCCGCCGGTAACCGCACAGGAAGCGGTTGCGGTGCTCGCTGTGCTGGATGCTGCACGTGTGAGTGCGATTGAAGGGCGCACGGTCGATGTCTGATCGTGGGTTCGCCACGCCCAGTCCGGCAGTGCCCGACACCGGCGGCGGCGCATGGGTGGCGCAGGCCGATTTGCAACTCGGCGCGGCTGCACTGCTGGCGGGAAGCGGCTGGTTGTTTTCCATGAAGGCGCTCGCGGCATTTCCACCCCTGTTCTTCATGGGAAGTCGGTTTGTCATTGCCGGTGTGCTGATTGCGTTTTTCGCTGATTTGGGAGACGTTCGACGGACCCTCAAAAGATGTTGGCCGCTTGTCGTTTCCTCTGTTGCCATGGCGCTTTCAATGATCGCCTGGATCTTGGCGCTCAAGCATACGACCCATGCCGGTGTTGCGGCATTCATCTCCGCGACGGGCAATCTGATGGTGCCGCTACGCAAATGGGCTTTGTTGCCGATCCTTCGGTAAAGTGGATCATGGAGCGTGACAGCAAAGAGTGAGAACCGCAAATTTGGAATGTGAGGGGATATGCATCGGGTAGGTGTTGAATAGGATTACCTGCCGTCAGATCGCAGAACGCTTTCCGGTAAGGGCGATTGCGGGACGGTGGCAATGGCGATCCAAAAATTTGGGTTCTTAGTTGCCAACAATATCGCCTGCCGTGCCTAAATCTCGACGAAACAGCTCACCTAAATCGTGTATAAATTATCGTTGACACCGAACGCCTGCTATCGTGGCCGGGGCAGTTGATATAATTCAGCTCACGAAACGACTTCACCTCTTAACTACTTCAATACATCCATTATTCTCGATATTTGGAATCAAAGAGCAGACGCAGCCAGGCTGGAGCTACGGGTGCAGTCGAAGTCTAACTGATGTCAGCCGGCGGCGACGAGGCTCCGTCTCGTCGTCATCGCGACGCTGGCAAAGGCCGCCATTCCGACCATACCGAGGGCGGCGGTGGCAAACAGAGACAGCCCGATGCCCACCTGCTCCATGGCCACTGCGAAGACAAAAGGCGCGGCAGCACCCATCGCCAGCCGCGCCGCCGCCATCTTGCCCGTGATAGAGCCGTAGCCGTCGCTGCCGAACAGATAGAGCGGCAAACTTCCCTGCGCGATCGAATTGATGCCCGAACCGAGACCAAGGCAGATGGCGAAAGCGACGGCGCCGGGCAACCAACTTCCGGTAACGGCGAGGATGACGATCCCGGCGACCATGAGCGCAGCGGAGATGACGGCAAGCATGGGCGGTGAAAGACTTGTGCCAAAGATCATGTTGATCAGCCGGCTCAGGACTTGCGCAGGTCCGAACAATGAGCCGACGACCACCGCGGCAGTCCCGAGACCCACATTGCCGAGCATCGGGACCATGTGCGCCAGTATTGATGCAAGCGTGAACCCGAGGATCGCAAACGCGGCCGAGACCACGATCATCGCACTACGCCGTCCTTCCGGCGCGACCGCGCCGATCACGCGCTCCCGCTCGCGGACGGGTCCGCCCGCTTTCGCCCGCTTGCCCTTCCGCATCATCCAGAAGTGAAGCGGCATGCAGAGGAAGAGATTGAGCGCCGCGAATACCAGATAGATTTCCCGCCACGACAGATATCCCATCAGGGCGGCCGAGATCGGCCAGAAGATCGTCGATGCGAAGCCCGCGATCAGCGTGAGGTAGGTGATGCTTCTCGAGGCAGTCTTGGGATCGTTCTCAACCAAGGCTGCAAAGGCCGCCTGGTACTGAACCATCCCTGAGGACACTTCGAGCAGCACGATGGCTAGAGCGAAAACCGCTAATGAGGGCGACCATGCGCAGAGAACGAGCGTCAGCGCCGACAGGATGGAGCCTATGGTCAGGACCGTCGCTGCCCCGATGCTGTCCATCTGTTTTCCGATCATCGGAGCCGAGAGCCCGCCTACGAAAAGGGAAATCGAGAAGACGCCGAATACTTGTTCGAGCGTGATGCCGAGGTCTTTCGCCATCCCTGGCGCGAGGATAGAGAACGAATAATAGAGTGTCCCGTAACCGACGATCTGTGTGAGACCCAGTGCTGAAATGGTCGGGAGCGAGATGGTCGTTCTGGCTTCAGGCATGTTGATTCAAGTCCGGGCCTGCGTCCGAGCAACAGCCTCCGTCGCTCTCGGAAACACCAAGCACCTGCGGATGTCCCGCACAGCAGTCGTGCATCAGGAACATCACCAGTCCGGAGAGCGCTTCGTACGCCGCGCTATACACAAGCGAGCGTGATTCCCTCCTCTGTGTGATCAAACCGGCACGCTCCAGTTCCTTGAGATGGAAGGAAATGTTCGACGGCGAAACGCCCATCTTTTCGGCGATCGCGCCCGCCGCCAATCCTTCCGGACCAGCGATCACCAAGGTGCGAACAACAGCCAGTCGGGTTTCCTGCGACAGGGCGGCGAATGACATGAGGGCTTGACGTTGATCCATATTTCAACAATCCTTGAAGCATTGAATCAAAGGAGTAACGCATATGGATTCGATCATCAAGACCGGAACGCCGGCGCTGGACATTTCCCTCGGAAAACTCCTTGCATCCATTACCTCCACACCCGACCTTCCAATCGTTTTCACCTACGAGGGAAGGGAGATCAAAGGCGGATATCATGTCACCGAGGTCAAGGCGGGGCAGTTTTCCGCTCTCGATTGCGGAGCCAATCCCGAAGCGTGGGCTGAAATTTTCGTGCAGCTATGGGATATCGACGAAGATGATCGAACCCATATGAGGGCCGGGAAGTTCTCGGCCATCATCCGGAAGGTGTCCGAGCACGTCGGCCTAGACGACTCGGCGAAGTTGACCTTCGAAGTCAGCGACGGGATCAGACCTATGCAACTGTTCTGTGCCGATGCCTTGGAACAAGCTGAGGGAAAAATCATCGTCCCGCTGGTGCCGCGTCCCGCGAGCTGCAAACCCCGTGATAGGTGGCTGTCAGAGCAATCTCAGGCTACCGCTTGTTGCGGATCGGTGGCCGCGACAGGGTGTTGCGCCTAGCGTGTTACCGTAGATCGCTTCCGCTTCGCGCCGTCAAGTCGGTCATTCACCTCACCCGCTTGGGCTCCTGGAAGCCGTCAGTCTGCTATTCGAGAGGTCACGACCGGGACGCGCCTCATCATGGGTCGGCCTCTGACGGTGCTCCCTCCCTCAGAAGCGCAGGGCATCCACCACGACCTTGAAGGCGGGAGAGTTCTGCCGCCTGCTCGGGTAATAGAGATAGTAGCCAGGAAACATCGGCGACCAGTCGTCGAGGACCTGAACCAGCCGCCCGGAAGCGATGTCGTTGGCGACGATGTTCTCGGGCACGTAGGCGATCCCATAGCCATTGGCCGCAGCATCGATCATTGCATAGGACGTGCTGAAGGTGAATTGCCCATCGACACGGACACGCAGTTCCTTGTCTCCCTTTTCGAACTCCCAGGTGTAGAGGCCGCCGGATCGGGACTGGCGATGGTTGATACAGTTATGCGCCATCAGTTCCTGCGGCGTACGGGGAGCGGGTCGCGCGGCAAAATACTCCGGCGAGCCGACGGCTACGAGACGCCAGTCCGGTCCGATCCGGACGGCGATCATGTCCTTGTCCACACTCTCGCCCAGCCTCACCCCGGCATCGAACCTGTCCTCGACGATGTTGCGGAAGGCGTTGTCTGTGTCGAGTTCAACCTTGATGTCAGGATAGTCCTTCAGGACACGACACAGCTTTGGCCAAACCAGGCTTTCCAGCGCGTGGTCGGACAAGGTGATCCTGACCGTGCCGGATGGCGTGTCCCGGATTTCCATCAACTCGTCGATCTCGGTCTCGATCTCTTCGATGCGAGGAGCGAGCGACCGAATGAGCCTTTCCCCAGCTTCGGTCGGCGAGACGCTTCGCGTCGTACGGGTCAGAAGCCGCAGGCCCATCCGCGCTTCGAGGTTTTTGATCGTATGGCTGATCGTCGACTGCGAGGTGCCGAGCTTTGCGGCTGCTTTGGTGAAACTACGCTCTTCGGCGACCACGAGGAACCAGAGCATGTCGTTCAGGTCTTCTCTCTTCACGTAAACCTCCAAATCACTTATGTCACCATTCGATAAGTCCATCCTAATTGCAACGGCTAATCGGTGAAGTAGGTGCGCTGTATATTGCTCTCATGACACAGCAAGCACTCACACTCGATATGGACACCGGCGCCACCTCGGGAAGCGACGATCCGTCGCGGTCCATGACAGCAGCCTGGGGAGCGGTGTTCTCCATGGCGCTCTGCGTCGCCGTGCTGATTGCCTCGGAATTCATGCCCGTCAGCCTGCTGTCGCCAATCGCAACGGACCTCGGCGTAACCGAAGGCCATATGGGCCAGGCGATTTCGATCTCGGGCATCTTCGCGGTCGTCACCAGCCTGTTCGTGTCGTCGTTCACACGCCGACTGGATCGCCGTCTCGTGGTGATGTCTCTTACGCTTCTCTTGATCCTATCCGGAACGATCGTCACGTTCGCGCCGAACTACGGGGTGCTGATGATCGGCCGCGCACTACTCGGCGTTGCCATTGGCGGCTTCTGGTCGATGTCGACCGCCATCGTCATGCGACTTGTGCCTGACGATGCCGTCCCGAAGGGACTGGCGATGCTGAACGCAGGCAATGCCATCGCCGCGACGATATCCGCGCCGCTGGGCAGCCTGCTCGGTTCCTATATCGGCTGGCGTGGTGCGTTCTTCGCCGTGGTGCCGCTCACCCTGCTGGCCTTAGTCTGGCAATGGATCAGCCTGCCATCTCTCCCGCCCCGTCGCAAAGAAGGCTCGCCGAACGTCCTGCGCCTGCTTGCCCGTCCGCAGGTGGCGATCGGCATGGCCTCCGTCATGCTGCTATTCATGGGGCAGTTCGCTCTGTTCACCTATCTGCGCCCGTTCCTCGAAACAGTGACCCAGGTCCCGATCTCGACCCTTTCCCTGCTGCTGCTTCTGATGGGATTAGCGGGTATCGTCGGCACCTATTGCGTCAGCGGGCTTCTTCAGACGCGCCTCTTCAGCATCCTGGGATCGATCCCGCTGGTGATGGCGGCCATCGCACTATTGCTGATCGTATTCGGCACGTCGTCCGTCATCACCGCGATCCTCCTGGTCGCATGGGGCCTGTTCGGCACGGCCGCTCCGGTCGGCTGGGGGACATGGCTGAGCCGGACCATGCCCGACGATGCGGAGGCAGGCGGCGGTCTGCAGGTTGCCACCATCCAGCTCGCCATCACCATGGGGGCATCTCTCGGTGGCGTTCTGTTCGACACGATGGGTTGGTGGACCACATTTGCCTTTGCCGCCGTGCTTCTGGCTGGCTCTTCCGCGCTTTCCGCTGTCGCGTGGCGTTACAACCGGAGCAACTGACATGGTTTCCAATTCGAAGACACTCAGCCGCCGCAGCGTTCTCGGGTCGATCATTGCGACGACGATGTTCCAATCGCTGGCCCGAGCACAACAGGGAAATGATCCCGCAAGCCAGGAGCCGAGCAAGGTGAAGATCAGGATGATGTTCAACGGTCAGACGATGGCCGCGACCCTCTACGACAACGCGTCGGCCCGTGACTTAGCGTCGATGTTGCCGCTCTCCCTCAAGATCGAAGACTACTCGACCAACGAGAAGATCACCTATCTGCCCCGTAAGTTGACCGAGGCGGGAAGCGGTCCGTTCAAGAACGAGCGCCCTGGCGATCTTTGCTACTACGCCCCCTGGGGCAACCTGGCGCTTTTCCATAGCGGCTACCGATATTCATCCGGCCTGATTCGTCTTGGCCGGTTCGACGATGGCTTCGAACCCCTGCTGATGCGCGGCGAGTTCCCGCTGCACATCGAAAGGCTCTGACGACACCCAAGTTTGCGTTCCCCTTTCCCTTACCCACGGAGACACGATCATGAATGACAAGATTGAATCCAGCGCCGCGCTCGAAACCCCTGCAGGCCTCGACCGCCGCCAGCTTCTAAAAATGACCGGCGCAGGCGTGGCTACGGTCGGGGCTGCCTCTCTATTCGGCTTCTCGTCTGCAATGGCACAGGACATGTCCCACGGCGCCGCCAATTTCTACACCAGCGACAAGGTCTCCATCGAGAAGGTGACGTTCAAGTCCCAGTACAAGACGAACGTCGCAGGTAGCCTGTTCACCCCGAAAGACCTTGACCTTAGTGGCAAGACCCCGGCGATCGTCGTCGGCCATCCCATGGGGGCGGTGAAGGAGCAGAGCGCCAACCTCTACGCGACCAAGATGGCCGAGCAGGGCTTCGTGGCGATGTCCATCGACCTGCCGTTCTGGGGCGAGAGCGAAGGCGAAGTCCGTAACCTCGTCTCCCCAGATGTCTACGCCGAAGCCTTCAGCGCAGGTGTGGATTTCCTTGGTAGCCAGAGGTACGTGGATCGCCAGCGTATCGGCGGTATCGGAATCTGCGGTAGCGGCAGCTTCATCATCAGCGCAGCCAAGATCGACCCTCGAATCCGGGCCATCGCTACGGTTAGCATGTACGATATGGGTGCAGCCTTCCGCGATGCCTTGAACAAGTCGCAGACCGTCGAACAGCGCAAACAGTTCATTGCGACGGCGGCCGAACAGCGCTGGGCGGAATTTGACGGCGGCGAAACCCAGTACATCGGCGGCACGGTTCTGGAACTGACGGGCGAAACCGATCCCGTCCAGCGCGAGTTCTACGATTTTTACCGGACAGCCCGTGGTCAGTTCACGCCCGCCGGCGCGACGGCGCAGACGACGACGAAGCCGACGTTGACCAGCGCCGTGAAGTTCATGAACTTCTACCCGTTCAACGACATCGAGACGGTTTCTCCGCGCCCGATGCTTTTCATCTCTGGCGATCAGGCTCATTCGCGAGAGTTCAGCCAGGACGCCTACAATCGCGCCGCCGAGCCCAAGGAACTGGTCTGGGTCAAAGGTGCCGGGCACGTCGATCTCTACGACCGGGTCGACCTCATTCCATTCGACAAGCTGTCCAGCTTCTTCGATCAGCATCTGACGGCGTGATTTAACGCCACATCTGACATCACATGAGGCCCAGAAATGAAATCTGGGCCTCAACCGTCAGGGACAGGTTTGTATCGCTCGTCCGCTTAGGTCCGAAGGCGGCTCCCACGTCCCTTCATCGGGTGCAGGTGTACTGCGGCGGCTTCGCGCCGTCATTTCAGTCGTTCGTGTGACTGTTGCGGTCCTCGGAAAGCGGACGTTCCTGCGCTGGTCTGCAGAGGCTGAAGACGGCTTTGCCTCGCGAGCACAAGACCCAGCGTTTGGCGCTCGCGTAGCGTTTCCTCACTCCTTCACCGAGCGCATAGCCATTGGGTCGGGGGTCGCCTTGCAGCGTTTCCACCAGATCGGCGAGGCAGAGCATGATCGCCGTTGTGACGACCTGATCTCGCAGACTTACATGCGCAAGCGGCCGCAGTTCCATTTCGGCGTTTCGCTCCCGCGGACGCCAAGTAGCGAGATCGTCGGAAACGGACCATTGCTGGCTCTTATGGCAAAGCTCTTCGTGCCTTCCGGAGCATTCTTCCAGTAAATCTGGGGCGAGACGTTGCCGCCGGTGCAGCCAAAGCCGTTTGCGAACTGCGCTTGGGCCAGGGTTCCATCCGCACCGCCGTCAGTACCGGTGACGGTGAAATCCGCTGCCTGAGCCAGGCTCACGGTCAGTAGCGTCCCGGCAAAAGCGAGAGTGAGCCAAGTGTGCTTCATGGGGTGGTGTTCCTTTTCGTGATTGCTTTGACACGACCCCTCTAGCGCGGAACCTCGATGCCATTTGTGCAGCGGCGCTCATTTATTGTCCCGATTCGATCAAAGTACCAATCCGATCGGCGTAGTCTGGACGGAGGATTTCGGCGCGGTGGACACCACAGATTTCGAACAGCAGTGATCTCAGCCAACGATGGCCGGGATCGCGATGGGTCCGTTCATGCCACGCGGCAGTTTTCGTAAAGCCCGCGATTTCGAGCGGCGGGTCAATGAGCACGAGCCCATCAGCCCCGGCCACCAGCCGGCGAGGAATGACCGCGATAAGGTCGGTGGCACGCAGGATGTCGAGAAGAATGAGAAAGCTTGGGATCGAGACGATAACGCGGCGGGAAAGGCCGAGGCGTTCCAGGGCTTCGTCGGTAGCGCCCCGGAATACGCTACCCGTGTGCGACATGATCGCATGGTCGAGAGCGCAGAAGCGATCGAGCGTTAGCGGTCCGCTTGCCACATCGGGATGATCGGAGCGCATGACGCAGGGTATAGTCCTCATCGAACAAGCGCCGGCTGCGGAGCCCCTCAGGCGTAGTATCCGGCGTGAGCAACGCCAGATCGATGTCTCCCTTTTCGAATTGGGTGGCCAGACGATCGTTCTCGACCGGGCGCACAGCCACGCGGATGCCCGGCGCATGTTGCCGCAGGACTAAAACGAACGGCACTACGGTTGCCTTCATCGCATAGTCGGTGGCCGCAAGCGTGACCGTGAACCGTGCCTCTTCAGGCTCGAAATTCGAAGGTTGAAGTAGGGCTTCTATCTCGCCCAAAACCTGCTTGACGGCGCCTGCCAATTCCAGTGCGCGGGGCATCGGTATGATTCCGCGCTGGCTGCGGATGAAGAGCGGATCGGAGGACAGACGAAGTAGCTTTGGCATTCGAGACTAGGTCGAGGCACGCACCACAAGCCGACCGCGAATATTGACGGTGATCTTTTCCCGCTGGCCGAGGAGCATCGCAATTACCGCATCGACCATCTCGGATACGGGCTGCTCATAGGTTGTCAGTCCATAGGACGGCGACGCCGCGAATGCGGCGTTGTCGAACCCGACGACGGCTATATCTTCCGGAACTCTCAACTTGAACTCGCTGCGGATGACGTCGAGCGCGCCGAAAGCCAGAGCGTCATTCTCGCACATGAGGACATCAACACGGTCTGTCGCGGGCGTCTTCTCGAGATAGCGGCGCGCAGCTTCGGCGCCGGCATCGACGCTGTAGCGATCCGCCGCGATTTCCAGCAAGTCGGTGTCGCGTTCACGCCTCCAGAATTCTTTGAAGTTCCGGCGACGGCCGAGAGCCGTCGAGAGGGTTCGCGGCCCACACATGAAGCCCGGTCGATGATAGCCACGCTCCAGGAGGTGCTTGCCAATTTCCGCGATGGCAACGTCGGTGTCGCATGAAACCGCCGGTACGCCCTCGATTTGGCTGTCGCGGGCGAGCACGAACATCGGAGCGCTCCCCCCGCCGAGCTTCCGGTCGTTGAGGGTCTCGTCGCGAAACGCCGTTCCGAGCAGAATGATCGCGTCGACCTGGCGCTGCTCCGCATTCAGGATGGCGTGAATATGGTTGTAGTGGTCATTAATGTTGACGAGGATCGCGACCAGACCTTTGGCCTGCAGCGCGGCGGTTAGTGTCTCCAGAAACGGAAGTTTGTGCGGGTTGCCGAAGTCGTCGACGAGGACCGCGACCTGATGCGTCAGATTGGTGGCCAGGCTTCGCGCCAGAAGATTGGGGCGGTAATTGAGCTTCTCGGCGGCAGCCAGGACCTTGGCCTTGCTCACCTCGGTAATGGAAGAGCCCGGCGTAAACGCACGGATCACCGTCCACTTCGAGACTCCAGCCTCGATGGCCACGTGCTGAGCCGTTGCGCGCTTCATACAAACTCCCTCCCTGCTTCAGAACGTTTATTCCATTTTTTCCGGAATGCGAAATGACCAGTTGATTTTTCTGCACAGCAATCTTATAACGCATCTCGTTTGCTACCGGTAGCAAAAACTATGCACCCGGTAGCAAGTGGGGAGGAAGCGCCGTCTCGGCGCTCGTTGGTTCTCGCGCTTTGGGCGTGGGACAGTTTTGGAGGAGTTTGTAATGAAGTCATTTCTTCGCAGAATCGTGCTCGGTGTCGCAGTTGTTGGAGCGCTCGGCGCTGCTGCAGGTTCGGCACTCGCTCAGGAGGTTTCCATCATCGCCGTGACCCACGGCCAGGCCTCCGATCCATTCTGGTCGATCGTCAAGAACGGCATGATGCAGGCTGGCAAGGACAGCAACGTCAAAGTCGACTATCGAGCCCCTGAAACATTCGACATGGTCGCCATGTCCCAGTTGATCGAAGCCGCGGTCAACCAGAACCCTGCCGGCATCGTCATCTCCAATCCGGATCCGGATGCGCTCGGCCCGGCTATTGAAAAGGCCGTGGCCGCTGGTATTCCGGTAATTTCCATGAATTCCGGCATCGCTGCGGCTTCGAAGCTGGGGATCAAACTTCATGTCGGTCAGGAAGAGCTTTCGGCCGGCAAGACCGTTGGGGAGCGCCTCGCCGGGTTGGGTTTGAAGCATGTTCTCTGCGTCAACCAGGAAGTCGGCAACGCGGCGCTCGATCAGCGCTGCCAGGGTGTTACCGAAGGTTTTGCTGGCGGCAACGTTACGGTCCTGCCGACCTCTGCCGATCCGGCCGAGATTGAAGCCAAAATCCAGGCGGCTTTGACGTCCGATACGTCGATCGACCTTGTCCTCGGGCTATCGGCCCCGTTGGTCGGCGAGCGCGCTGTCGCCGTCGTTGAGAAGATGGGCAATGGCGACAAGGTAAAGGTCGCATCCTACGATCTGTCGGCAAGCTTCCTGCAGGCTGTTGCCGACGGCAAGGCACTCTTTGCAGTCGATCAGCAGCCTTACCTTCAGGGCTATCTGCCGGTCACCTTCCTGGCGCTCAATTCCCGATACGGCACGATCCCGGCGGGAAATGTTGCATCTGGCCCGAGCTTTGTGACGCAGGAGACGGCCGCGCAGGTCATCGAGAAATCCGCCCAGGGCATCCGCTAACGCGGGTCCGCGGCGCCCTCCGCACCAGGATGCGGAGGGCGTACACTCTTTCAGTTCCATAACGGCTTGCAGTTGAGTGCCCTTTTCGTCCGGGACCGTCCGACATCTGAAGGTAGCACCCGCAATGCCCCGGATATCAGTTCAAAGGATATCGACATGTCCATTGTGGCAGATGACAAAATCAAGAAGACCCCCGCAGACGAACGGTTGAAAAAGGCGTCGGTCGCCACGACGCTGCTTCGTCGGCCAGAACTCGGAGCGGTGGCAGGACTGGTACTCGTAACGGTCTTCTTTCTCTTGACCGCCAATCCTTCAATGTTCACGCTCGCCGGCATCATGAACTTCATGGCCCCGGCCGCCCAACTTGGCATCCTCGCGGTCGGCGCGTCTCTTCTGATGATTGGTGGTGAATACGATCTCTCGATCGGCTCCATGGTTGCGTTTGCGGGCCTGGTGTTCGGCGCTGCCCTCGTTGTCTGGCAGGTTCCGTTGAGCGTGGCGATCCTTATCGCCATCCTCATGGCCGTGGTCATCGGGGTTATGAATTCCCAGATCGTTATCAAGACCGGACTGCCTTCTTTTATTGTAACACTGGCGTTTCTCTTCATCCTTCGCGGCCTCACGCTTGTCGGCCTCAAGTGGGCAAGCGGGGGTGCCACCCAGCTTCGGGGTATGAAGGAAGCCGCCGCCGGTAGCCCGCTTACATCGATCTTTTCCGGCGATGCGTTTCAAGGACTGTTCGCGTGGCTCGCCTCGAACGATCTGATCGCGAAGTTTCCGAATGGTACCCCCCAGGTGTCCGGCATTCCGGTCGAAATCCTCTGGTTCATCGTGATCGCGCTGCTGGCCACATGGGTTCTTTTGAGAACACGATTCGGCAACTGGATTTTCGCCGTCGGCGGCGACGAACGCGCTGCGCGCAAGTCCGGTGTGCCTGTGGTGCGGGTTAAGACCGTCCTGTTCATCATCACCGCCCTTTGCGCAACGCTTGTCGCCGTCTTGACTGTGCTCGACGCCGGATCGACCGACGCGCGGCGGGGATTCCAGAAGGAGTTTGAGGCCATCATTGCGGCCGTCATCGGCGGGTGCCTGCTGACGGGTGGGTATGGCTCTGCGATCGGCGCATTCTTGGGCTCGATCGTCTTCGGGATGGTGCTGATCGGCCTGACCTACACATCGATCGATCAGGATTGGTATCTCGTCTTCCTGGGTGGAATGCTGCTGGTCGCCGTCATGTTCAACAATGTGATCCGCAAACGCGTGACGGGAGAACGCTGATGTCCTCGATTGATACTCCCCTGGTCGAAGTCAGGAACCTTACCAAGCACTTCGGATCAGTCATCGCACTGAATGGCATTTCCATGGTGGTCAAGCCGAGAGAGGTGCTTTGCCTTCTTGGTGACAACGGCGCGGGCAAGAGCACTCTCATCAACACGCTTGCGGGCGTTCACCGGCCGACATCGGGTGACTTTATCGTCGGCGGCAAGTCGACGACATTCTACAGCCCCCGCGATGCGCTCGATGCCGGCATAGCCACGGTCTACCAGGACCTCGCCATGATCCCGCTTATGTCGATCACGCGAAATTTCTTCATGGGTCGCGAGCCGATGGTGGGATTTGGCCCGTTCAAGCGCATGGACATGAAGTTCGCAGACGAGGTGACACGCGACGAGATGCACAAGATCGGCATCGATATCCGCGATCCGCAGCAGGCGGTCGGCACGCTGTCAGGAGGAGAGCGCCAATGCGTCGCCATCGCCCGTGCGGTCTACTTCGGAGCCAAGGTTCTCATTCTTGACGAGCCGACATCGGCCCTCGGCGTGGCCCAGACATCGATGGTGCTCAAATACGTCAACCAGGTTCGCAATAGCGGCCTCGGCGTCATCTTCATCACCCACAACGTCCGCCATGCCTTCGCCGTCGGCAATCGCTTTACCGTTTTGAATCGCGGCAAGACCCTCGGTACCTACGAGAAAGGCGCGATCTCCATCGACGAACTGCAGAACCTCATGGCCGGGGGCAAGGAACTGCAAGCGCTCTCCGACGAACTCGGCGGCACGATTTAAATTCGAACGCATCAGGAAGAAATCATGACAACGATAACCAAATCGTCGCCGTTCACGCTCGCCGTCTGCGCTGAAATGGTGTTCCGCTCCTTGCCCGTAATCGATCGCCTGAAGCGGCTCACAGAACTCGGCTTCCAGGCCGAAATCTGGGACTGGACGAAGCACGACATCGCAGCAATTGCCAGGTCCGGTGCCACGTTCTCGTCAATGACCGGATATGTGACCGGCACCTTGGCGGACGACGCAGGCGCGGACGAACTTCTGCGCACGGCGCGCCTCTCCATTCCCGTCGCCAAGGAGCTCAATTGCCCGCGCCTCAATCTGCACGGTACGGGCCTCGACGGGCAAGGCTTGCCTGTCGTGAAGTCCGAGGTCGTCACGGGAGCCATGTGGCTGAAAGCCGTCGATACCTTGAAACGCATCGCGGACCTTGGAGAAGAGGAAGGCGTAACCTTCGTTCTCGAAAACCTCAACGAGGCGGTGGATCACCCTAAGACGCCGTTTGCAAAGGCGGCAGACACGATCGCTCTGGTTTCAGCCGTCAACCGGCCTTCCCTCAAGCTCAATCTCGACCTGTACCACGCACAGATTGGCGAAGGTAACCTGATCGAGCTTTGCCGCACGGCGCTTCCCCACATCGGCGAAATCCAAGTCGCCGACGTACCCGGCCGCAAGGAACCGGGCACAGGCGAGATCAACTACCCGGCAATCGCCGTCGCGCTCGACACGATGGGCTACCGAGGAACGATCGGCATGGAAGCATGGCCGGAGAGCGACGACGAACTCGCGCTCACCCGCTTCCGCAACGCCTTCTCCATTTGATCAGACGCACCACATTCTTCAGGAGCATTCCATGTCCATCAATCGTCCCGTCAACATCGGCCTCATCGGCGCAGGCCGCATCGGTTCCTTCCACGCCCAAAGCGTCGCCCGCCGGTTGGTGGATGCCAATCTCGTCGCCATCGCCGACCCGGCACCCGGAGCAGCCGAAAAGCTCGCAGCCGGACTCGGCGCGCCGAACGCCTACACGAGCGTG
Source organism: Pararhizobium sp. YC-54 (assembly GCF_025847205.1). GTDB lineage: Bacteria > Pseudomonadota > Alphaproteobacteria > Rhizobiales > Rhizobiaceae > Pararhizobium. The sequence goes on from NZ_JAOYTH010000016.1 coordinate 72,017, forward strand.
TCCGAGCTGCTCGCCAATCCCGACATCGACGGCGTTGTCATCGCGACCCCGGCGCGGTTCCACACCAATATCGTCGTCGAAGCCGCCGAAGCCGGAAAGGCGGTGTTCTGCGAAAAGCCGATGGCCTTGACGCTGGAGGATGCCGATCGCGCGATTGCCGCTGCCAGGGCGGCCAAGGTGCCGCTGCAGGTCGGTTTCAACCGCCGCTGGGATCAGGCCTTCGCCGAGGGGCGCGCAGCGATCGATGACGGAAAGATCGGCACCCCTCAGATGATCCGGTCCTTGACCCGCGACCCCGGTCCGTTTGGTGCTGACCCGGCCAAAATTCCGCAGTGGACGATCTTCTACGAGACACTGATCCACGATTTCGACACGCTGCTTTGGCTAAACCCAGGCGCCAAGCCGGTCGAAGTGGCGGCTGTCGCCGATGCGCTGGTCCGGCCGGACTTCGCCGGCAAGGGTTTCCATGACACCGCTGTCGTCACGGTCCGATTTGACAATGGATCGATCGCTGTCGCGGAAGCCAATTTCTGCGCCATGTACGGCTACGACATCCGTGGCGAGGTCTTCGGGTCCGGCGGCATGGTGACCATGGGAGACGTGCGTCGTTCCAGCATGACCCTGTTCGACAAGAACGGCGTGTCGAATGACACCTGGCGGCGCGACACAGATCACTTCGTCCACGGCTACACCGCCCAGCTCGCCGCATTCGTCGAGGCGATCAGGACCGGCGAGGTTACCGGTCCGACTGGTGAGGACGCCCGCAACGCTCTCGCCATCGCTCTCGCCTGCGTCGGCTCGGTTTCGGAGCGCAAGACCGTCAGCCTGATCAACTAAGTTGCCTGGCCGCAAGGGGGTGCCGAAACATGCGCAAACACGTATGCGCCTTGAATTGCCCGCCTTCGAGTTTTGACGAGTTGAAGCAGGCGATCTCGTCCCGGCAGGTCATCTTTCCTCTTCGCGTCGAAAATGTCGCGAAGAGGGTTCTCGAAAGACCGGAGTTCATGGCTTTCGAGAGCACGGCTTCGATTGTCGAAGACTGCGGCGTATCCGCGGCGACCGTCGCACGATTTGTAACGCATATCGGGTTCCGCGACGTTGCGCAGGCGCGCGGCATTTTCCGCGCCGAGCTTTGCCGCCGTTTCGGCTGAAAACTTAAGTAGGAGATGAGCACGTGACAGATTCGACCGAATCCACGCTTCCGCCGGGCGTTTCGCTGGGCGTAAGCCCACTATCCTGGACGAACGACGTTCTTGAAGACCTGGGCGACGACATCCCGCTCGAGACCTGTCTCGAAGAGGCACGCTCGGCAGGTTACGCGGGCGTGGAACTGGGTCGAAAGTTCCCGCGCGCTGCCACTGTGCTTGGTCCAATCCTTGAACGTCATGATCTACGTCTAGCGTCGGGTTGGTATTCGGGCTTCCTTGCCGATCGAGATGTCGATCTCGAGCTCATTGAAGTCCATGAACACGCATCCTTGCTCAGGGACCTCGGAGCGAGGATCATGGTCTACGGTGAATGCGGCCGCATGTATCCCGAAGAGCCACTCGACGCGCCGATGTCGAAACGCTTGACCTTGGCACCGACGGAGATCGTTCCCTACGCCGCCAAACTCACCGACTTTTCCAGGAGGCTCAAAGACGCCTATGGGCTGACGCTCGCCTACCATCATCATCTGATGATGGTAGCGGAAACCTTCGACGAAATCAGCGCCATCTTTGACGCCACCGGCCCGGAGGTGGGACTGCTGTTGGACACGGGCCACGCTCGCGCCGCGGGGTTCGATTTCGTCCGCCTCATCAAGCGTTTCGCTGATCGGATTGTTCACATTCACCTCAAGGACGTGAGAGCTGAGGTCCTGGCGAGGGTTCGGGATGGCGACATGAGCTTCAACGATGGCGTCCGGGCCGGCATGTTTACGGTTCCGGGCGATGGCGACGTGGATTTCGATCCTGTGTTCCAGTTTGTCCGCAAAGGCGGTTACAAGGGTTGGATTGTTGTCGAAGCCGAACAGGACCCGAGTATTGCTCCGCCCAAACCTGCTGTCGGCCGAGCGCATCGCTACCTGTCAGGAAGGTTCTTGCTTCGAAACGAGCGCTGAGGCGAGTTGCAACCGATCCGTCGTCGTGTCTGCCTGATCTCCGTCTCCTACTGACGGACGCAAGGCGGCTTCGCGAATTTCCAATCGGTTGGGTGGCATTTCCCGCACCGACGCTTCGGATGTCTGCTTTTCGAGTTGGCTTCCCTAGCAGCGGAACGTCCGTTCACGGCCCCATTTCGGACGGCGAGATTACCCTGCATGATGGCGCTTCTGGCGTACGCGGAAACTGTGAATGCTAGGCCAGTTTGAGGTTGAGACTTTACAAGTCTCCATGCCATCAGGCCCCCGCAACCAAACCAAAAGCCCCGACGACAGAAATGTCTCGGGGCTTTTTGGCGTTTAACGACGCGGAGCTCACACGCTCACCGGAAAGGCCCGGCACGGAGAACGCCGCGCCCCACGACGGCGCTGCAGCTGTGCAATCGGATGCGGCCTGATGAGTTGGTCAGCAACCTGTATCGGCCTGGCCGGAAATTGGGGCAAATCGATGCTCGTACCTGCACCGAAGGCCCCCTATCCGGCGACCACGACGCCCCGGCGCACGACCTGCCGGCCAGCGGGCCTGCGGCACAGTGCATCGCCGGCATTTTGCGCTTCGATCATCACGAAATCGGCGCGTGCACCGGGACGAAGGCCGTAATTGGCAAGGCCGATGGCTTGGGCGGCGGCGGTGGTAGCGCAGCCGATGGCGCGGCGGAAATCCTCGTCGGTGTTCCAGTCGAAGCGGTAGGCGGTCAGGAACGCCCGCTCCAGCATGTCACCATTGCCGAAGGGTGACCAAGCGTCCCGAATCCCATCCGATCCGCAGCAGACAGTGACCCCGATTTCCGTCAGTCTTTCCACGGGCGGCACCGCGATGTCGGCGGGGGCCGATGTCATCAGCGAAATCCGCAGATCGGCCAGCCTCTGCCCGATCTGGTCGAGCCGCGTCTCCGGTATCATGCCAAGGCAATAGGCATGCGAGATCATCACCTTGCCTGCAAGCCCGGTTGCCGCCGTGTATTCGGCGATGCGCTCGACCTGCCATGCACCGAGGTCGCCCTTGTCATGCAGGTGAATATCGACGCCAGCGCCCTTTTCGACCGCGAGATCGAAGATGAAACGGAGTTGGCCATCGGGGTCGCCGTCGATGCCTGCAGGATCGAGCCCGCCAACGGTTTCGACACCCATGTCCATCGCTTCCCGGATGAGCCCGGCGGTGCCAGGACGGCACAACAGGCCCTGTTGCGGAAAGGCGACAAATTGCAGGTCGATCCTGTCGTGCCACTCTTCGCGAACGCGCAGCATGGCCTCGACATGCGACAGGCCCATGTCGGGAGCAACATCGATATGGGAGCGCACGGCTGTGGTGCCGTGCCGCAGCATTTCGGTCAAAAGGCGCCCTGCACGTTCTTGCGGCGGAGTGGGATTGGCGGACAGGACGCGGCGTTCATTGTCGATATAGTCACGCAGGCGCTCCGAGCGCCGGCCAGGCTGCCAGCTTTCGCCCCAGAGCGTCTTGTCGAGATGAACGTGCGGTTCGACAAAGGCCGGCAGGACCAGCCGCCCGCCGCAGTCGACCGCATCGGGTGCGGTGATCCCGGGACCGACGGCGTCGATGATGCCGGCCGTGCAGCGGATACCGACAGCCTGCCCGTCGATATCGCGCAGGTTGGAATAGGTGGTGGTCATGCTTGCGTCTCCGAATTCTTACGGCACAATTCCTTAAATCGGCATCGGTTTAGGGAAAAATTATGCAGTAGATTTAAACTGCTGCTGCGCCTTTGCGCGTCACAAATGACGCGCGGCGCTGTAGGGCGCGGCCCATCAGGGGCCGCGCCCTTGCCGGTTGTCAGCCCTTCAGACGGGTCCAGATCTTGTCACGCAGATCGCGCGCCTTGGGTCCGCAATCCTGCGTCGGCACCAGACGGCTGGAATATTCGGCCGGCATGTTGATCGCATCCATCTTCCGCCATTGCTCATTGAGGAACTGGTCCGATTTGATCGCATTGGCATAGGCGATGGCGTTCGACACCGCCGCCGCATTCTCGGGCGTCATCATCCAGTTGATGAAGATCTTGGCGTTCTGCGGATGCGGCGCATTGGCAGGCACGGCGAAGTTGTCGCGGAACATCGGCGTGCCTTCCTTCGGGTAGATGAAGCGGATCGAGGTGCGCTGGGCTGTGGCACGTGCCGTCGCGCCATTCCACAGGTGATGCATCGCCACCTCACCGGCAGCCATGCGGTCGACAGTGGTATCGGAGCTATAGAGTTTCAGTTTCGGCTTCTGTGCCTGCAAAAGTTCGAGAATGCGCTTGGCATCATCGTTGCTTTCGGTGCATTGCGGAATGCCGAGATAGAGAGAGGCTGCGAGAATTTCGTCGCTTGCGGTGTCGAGCGCGGCGATCTTGCCTTCCAGCTCCGGGCGCGGCTCGAAATATTCCTTCCAGCTCGGTTCCAGCGCGCTGCCCGGCACTTGGGCGCTGTCATAGGCAAGGCCGGTCACGCCCCAGAGATAAGGCGCGGAATATTCATGCTTCGGATCGAAATCCGGGTTCTTGAATGCGTCCTTCATATGGGCGTAATTCGACATCTTGCCGGTGTCTATCTTTTGCAGCAATCCATCCTTGATCAGGCCCGGGATCACATAGTCGCTCGGCACGATCACGTCATAGTTCGCTCCGCCGGACTGCAGTTTCGCCAGCAGCGTTTCATTGCTGTCGAAGCCGTCCAGGATCACCTTGATGCCGGTTTCTGCCTCAAACTTCGTCAGGAGCTGGACTGGGTAATAGTCGGTCCAATTGTAGAAATAGAGCGTCTTTTCCGCTTCCTGCGCCGCGGCCGGCGACGCAAGAAGGGCAAGTGCGGCAAGTGCGCCACCAAGGCGGGATTTCAACGGCATGTCAGGACTCCTCTAGGGTTAACGGCGCAGACGGCCGAGGAAGAAGGAAAGCGCGACGAGTAGAACCGAGACGACCAGCATGACGGCCGAAATCGCATTGATTTCGGGCGAGATACCGGAGCGGATGGCAGAGAAGATGTAGACGGGCAGGGTGGTGGTGCCGGGGCCCGAAAGGAAGAACGAGGTCAGAAAGTCGTCAAGGCTGGTGACGAAGGCCAGCGTAAATCCCGCCATCACGCCGGGCCACAGCATCGGCATCGTGACACGGCGAAATGTGCGGAAGCGGCTGGCATAGAGGTCCTGTGCGGCCTCCTCATAGGTGCCGCTCATGCCGTCGAGGCGCGCCCGGATCGGCAGGTAGGCAAAAGGGATGCAGAAGGCGGTATGCGCAGCCATCATTGCGGTCAATCCCAGATGCACGCCCAGCGCCACGAACAGCAGGAGCGTCGCGACGGCAACCACGATCTCCGGCAGGATCAAGGGCATGTTCAACACGGTTTCAGCAGCCCCGCGTCCCAGAAAGTCGCGGCGGGTGGAGAGGGCGGCCAAAAGCGCAAGCAACGTTGCGGCTGTTGCGGCGCAAACCGCCAGTACGAGCGAATTCCATGCTGCGGCCTGGATCGATGGATTTTCCAGGATGCGGCCGTACCAACTGACCGAGGCATGGGTCCAGATCGTCGCGGTGCGGTTGGCGTTGAAGCTATAGGCGATGAGGACGACCACGGGGACATAGAGATAGGCCATCACCGCCAGAGAAATCTCGCGTGTGAAGGGAAAGCGCCTTGGATTCATGCTGTCCTCCTGTTTCGCAGGAGGGCCATCGCCGTCATGACGATCAACATGGCTGCCAAAAGGATCACGGAAAGCGAAGCCCCGAATGGCCAGTTGCGCGAGGCGCCGAACTGCATCTGTATGATATTGCCCAGCATCAATGTCTTGCCGCCGCCCAAAAGGGCTGGCGTGACGAAGGCGCCCAGGCACGGGATGAAGACCAGCAGTGATCCGGCCATGATGCCTGGGGTCGCGATCGGCAAAAGCACGCGACGCAGCGCCCGCTTGCGGGTTGCGCCAAGATCATAGGCTGCCTCCAGAAGCCGCCAGTCGAATTTCTCGAACACCGTGTAGAGCGGTAGGATCATGAAAGGCAGGAAGGAATAGGTCAGCCCGATTGCCACCGCCGTGTCATTGTAGAGCAGTTGCACCGGTCCGAAAGGCGAGATCGCATTGACGGATTTCGCCACCCAGCCGTCCTCGCGCAGGATGATCAGCCACGCATAGTTGCGGACAAGAAGGTTTGTCCAGAACGGGATTGTGATCAGCAGCAGCATCGCGTCGCGCCCGGTGCGCGACAGCCCCGCCATCCACAGCGCGACCGGCAGTCCCAGAAGCAGCGAGAAGATTGTCGTCACTGCGGCGAGGACGACCGAACGCAGGAAAATCACCAGATAGCTGGAGTTCAGGATCATCGTGCCGTCGAAATCTTCCTCCCAGACAAGACGAACGTAGTTTGCCACCGATGGTAGCGAGGCCCAGTCCACGCCGCTGCTCGTGCCCTTGCCAAGGAGGGATATCCAGCCCATCAGGCAGAGTGGCACGCCGATCAGCAACAGGATGACGGCGATTGCCGGAGTGAGAAGCGACGCGCGCCGCAGGGTGGGATTGTGCATCATTGCAGCAGCACCCGGATCGCCTCGCCGGGCAATGTCAGCCCGACGCGGCTACCGGTCTCGGGCGGCGGGCCGGAGGATTCCGATTGCCGCAGCAGAAAGGTGCTGCCATCGGGAAGGCCAAGCTTGTGCAGCATTGCCGTGCCAAGGTAAGCGGAGTGGATCACTGTGGCATCCAGGGTGCCCTCGCCGACGGTCGCCAGCCTTGCCCGCTCGGGGCGGATAGCGATCGTCACCTTGCCTGGCGTGGCGCAGGTTAAGGGCACCACCGCGCCCGGGCCGAGACGCACGCCGCCGCCTGGCAAAGCTTCGCCTTCCAAAAGATTGATGTCGCCGATGAAATCCGCCACGAAGCGATGGGTCGGCCTCTCGTAGATTTCGCGGGGCGGCCCCATCTGCAGTATTTTTCCGGCCTGCATCACCGCCACACGATCGGACAATGTGAGCGCCTCTTCCTGGTCGTGGGTCACGAACAGGAAGGTGATCCCGGCCTCGGCCTGGAGCTGCTTCAGTTCCAGTTGCATTTCCTTGCGAAGCTTCAGATCGAGCGCGGAAAGCGGCTCGTCGAGCAAAAGCACACGGGGGCGGGGCGCCAGAGCGCGGGCCAGCGCCACGCGCTGCTGTTGTCCGCCCGACAGTTCGGCGGGGCGGCGGCGCGCGAAGGCGCCCATGCGGACCATTTCAAGCGCTTCTCCAACGCGCGTGCGGATAGCCTCGCGTGCCAGGCCCTGTTCGACCAGCGCGAAAGCGACGTTCTGTTCGACGGTCAGATGGGGAAACAGTGCGTAACTTTGGAATACCGTATTGACCGGACGATGGAACGGCGGAGCGGCCGTCACATCCTGCCCTTCAATCGCGATCGTTCCGGCATTGGCTGTCTCGAAGCCTGCAATCAGGCGCAGGAGCGTGGTCTTTCCGCAACCCGAAGGCCCAAGCAGCGTGAAGAACTCGCGCCGGTCGATATTGAGCGACACATCGTCCAGCACCGGGACGGTGTAGATCCCCTTGCCGAAGCTTTTGCTGACATTCCGGATGGAAACGGCTGGAGGAACGGACGCGTCTGTCATGCTTGCCCCTTGTGGATTTTGTGGAGCGTCCTACAGCGGATACGATATTGTCAATAGTTGTATGAGGATAATTGTATAATTTGCATACAATACCTGAATATATTGGCTACGAACGACGCTGGCCATCTGGCGGTAGACGTCGCGGTCAGGTGGAGAAAGCTATGGTATTTCAAGGGCGGCGATACGACACGATCATTTCGGCCGCCACCTCGCCCTGCAAGAACGTTCTGCCCGCGTCTTGCACCGCAGCCCTCCATCGCGGCCGGTATTTCCGGCGCCATCTGACCGGCATGAAGGACAGCAAGGTCATCGTCGCCATCAACAAGGACGAGGAAGCCCCGATCTTCCAGGTCGCCGACTACGGCCTCGTCGGCGACCTGTTCACGATCCTGCCAGAGCTTGAAAAGGCACTGTGATCAGCGCGGCGGCTTACAGGAGCCGCCTGCGCGCAGCCACGCGGACGGACGAAAGTCTTGCGCTGCCGCCGGAAGTGAGCTGCAAGTGTCTGTGCAATCAGGCCCCGCAACCAATCAGAAAGCCCGATGACGGAAATGTCGCGGGGCTTTCGGTGTGAACCGCCAAACGAAAACAACAGGTTCCGGCTGAGGCGCGATCCAAATCTAACCCGTCGAGCATTCGTAGCGCACACGCCCACTCTCAGCGTCCACGCCCGCCAGGCTCACTTCATATCCCCACAGATGCCGGATATGGCGCAAAGTCTCGTCGCGGCTTGCCTCTTCAAGCACGATCCCGTTCTTCATCCGGTGCTCCAGGCGAAGCCGGCGGTCCCCCAACAGATCGACGTCGAAAACCTGGATGTCCTGCTGGTTGGCGGCGACGTCGTAGCTTCTGGCCAAGGCCTTGCGGATTTCGCCGTAACCCTGCTCGTTGTGGATCGAGGCGACTTCGCAATATTTGTTGTCCGCCTGGTCGGTCAGCTGGAACAGCCTGAATTTGCGGATCAGCGCCGGGCTCAGATATTGCAGGATGAAGGATTCGTCCCGGTGGTTTGCCCAGGCGTCGAGCAGCGTCTCGCGCCACTGGCCGCTTCCGGCAATGTCGGGGAACCAGTCGCGGTCCTCGGATGTCGGCTGGTTGCAGATGCGTTCGATGTCCTGCATCATCGCAAATCCAAGCGCATAAGGATTGATTCCGGAATAGCGGGGATCATCGAAATGCGGCTGGAAAACCACGCTGGAATGGCTGTGGAGCATTTCAAGGATGGTGCCTTCGCTGATCTTGCCCTGATCGAACAGTCTGTTGATGATCGTATAGTGCACGAAGGTGGCGCACCCCTCGTTCATCACTTTGGTTTGCCGCTGCGGATAGAAATACTGGGCGATCACCCGGACGATACGCAACAGTTCGCGCTGCCATGGCTCGAGCACCAGGCTGTTCTTCTCCAGGAAATAAAGAAGGTTCTCCTCCGGCAGATTGAGCACCTTTTTCCGCTCAAGGGCATCGCGTTCCGCCTCCGCCGGGTCGGGGCGGCCGGTAGCACGCGGAAGTGTGCGCCACAGGTCGCTATAGGTCTGCTCCTCGTACTCCAGTCTTTCCCGGGCCCGTTCCTGCTCCTTCTTCGAGGACAGGCGCGGCGGGCGGCGGTAGCGGAAGACGCCCTGGTCCATCAATGCATGGGCGGAATCCAGAATGGCCTCCACGGCGGATGTCCCATGTCTTTCCTCGCATTTGGCGATATATTTCTTGGAAAAGTCCATATAGCCGAGGATCGCCCCGGCATCGGTCCATTGTTTAAACAGGTAGTTGTTCTTGAAGAAATGATTGTGGCCGAAGGCCGCATGCGCGGTCACCAGGGTCTGCATGGCCATGGTGTTTTCTTCCATCAGATAGGTGATGCAGGGGTTGGAGTTGATCACCAGCTCATAGGCAAGGCCGTGATGGCCCTTGCGGTAGGCGTGCTCCTCGTAGACGAAGCGTTTGCCGAACGACCAGTGCTGGTACATCAGCGGCATGCCGACGGAAGAGTAGGCGTCGAGCATTTGTTCTGACGAGATGATCTCCAGCTGGTTGGGATAGACGTCGAGCCCGAGTTCATCCAGCGCGATCGCTTCGATCGCGTCATAGGCATGGCCCAGCGTCCTGAAGTTCCAGTCGGAACTATGAAACAGCAGCTTTGAGCCTGCATTCTTTCCCATACCGGGCTCCGTTTATCTGCGATATTGCAGGGTTGGCTGTCTGGCGAAGAGTTTCCGGAAGACAGGGTAGATATCGGAGGGCCTTGCGATCCGGGTCATCTGGAAATTCGGCCACTCTCCATCGACGGTGCGATAGGCGCGCCAAAGCGAGGTGCCGTTGTCGGTCGAACCGAAGATTTCGGTCTCGCGCTCGTCGATGATCTCGACATAGGCATAATACTGGCAAAGCCGCATCAGTTCCTGGGTGAGAATCGAGGCGCACCGTTCCGAATCGCGCGAGGCATTGTCGCCATCCGAGGCCTGGGCGGCATAGATGTTCCATTCCTTTGCAGGATAACGCTCCTGAATGATGCGAAGCATTTCCTCAAGCGCCGTGGAGACCACCGTGCCACCGCTCTGGGTGCTGTAGAAGAAGGTTTCCTCGTCGACTTCGCCGGCCTCGTCGGTGTGGCGAATGAAGACGATGTCGATCCGGTCGTAGCGGCGTTTCAGGAACAGATGCAGCAAAACGAAGAAACGCTTGGCAAGGTCTTTCTCGCGTTCGCCCATCGAGCTTGAAACATCCATCAGGCAGAACATCACGGCGTTGGCATTGGGTAACGGCTGGCGTTCGAAACGATTGAAGCGGATATCGACGGGATCGACATAGGGGATACGCCGCCGGCGGCGTTCCAGCATGTCGAGTTGCGCCCGCAATGCCTCCAAATGCTGGCGCTGGCTGATATCGGGATTCAGTTCCGCTTCAAGCCTGCCGATTTCCTGCTCCAGCGCCTCCAGCGTCTTTCGCCCAGGGCGCTGCAACGCGATGCGGCGTCCGTAGCTGTTGCGCATGGTGCGGCCGACATTGATATTCGTGGGAGAGCCGCTGGTGGCAAAGCCTGCCCGTCGCGGTTTGAAGGCGACGGATTCCTTCAGGCTGAGCTTGACCATGTCGGGAAGTTCGAGATCCTCGAAAAACAGTTCGAGGACCTCCTCGCGCGACAGCAGGAACTGAAAATCGTCCTCGGCGAGCCCCTTGCCGGCCGCCGAGCCTGAGCCGCCGCCAGTGGGCGGCTTGTCGATGCGGTCGCCCGGCATGTAGTCGCGGTTGCCGGGCAGGACATATTGCCGGTCGCCGCTGCCGCGGGCCGGTTGGAAGGTCGGCTCACTGGCACCACGCGCGGGCATGGGAACGGCGTGCCCGGCATCCACATCGGCAATCCGATCGGTCTTGACGCGATCCTTGATGAAGCGCTTCAGCTCCTCGCGGGCCCGCTTCAGGAAGCGCTGGCGATTGCCGAGGCTCTTGTCCTTCGGGTTAAGGCGACGGTCGATGAAATTCGGCATTGGCTACCCCCAGGCACCGGTGTCACTCACCCTGCCTTGTTGACGCGCATGTACCATTCCACCAGCCGCCGCACCTGCCGCTCGGTATATCCGCGCTCGATCATGCGATGGACGAATTCTGCATGTTGTTTTTCGCTGGCGCTGTCCTTCTTGGATCCGAAGCTGATGACCGGCAGCAAATCCTCCACTTGGCCGAACATCCGCTTCTCGATCACTTCGCGCAGCTTTTCATAGCTCATCCAGGACGGGTTGCGGCCGTTGTTCTTGGCGCGGGCGCGCAGGGTGAACTTGACGACCTCGTTGCGGAAATCCTTCGGATTGGCGATGCCGGCGGGTTTTTCGATCTGCGACAATTCGTTGTCGAGAATTGTCCGGTTGAGAATTTGCCCCGTGTCGGGATCCTTGAAATCCTGATCCTCGAGCCAGGCGTCGGCATAGGCGATATAGCGGTCGAACAGGTTCTGGCCGTATTCGCTGTAGGATTCCAGATAGGCCTTCTGGATTTCATGGCCGATGAACTCGGCATAACGCGTGGCGAGCTCCGACTTGATGAAGTCGAGATAGGCGGCCTCGGTTTCCTTGGGGAACTGCTCGCGCTTGATCGCCTGTTCGATGACATACATCAGATGGACCGGATCGGCGGCGATCTCCTTGCTGTCGTAATTGAAGGTTTCCGATAGAACCTTGAAGGCGAAGCGTGTGCTGACGCCGTTCATGCCCTCATCGACACCGGCGGCGTCGCGATATTCCTGCACCGATTTTGCCTTGGGATCGACGTCCTTCAGGTTCTCGCCGTCATAAACCCGCATCTTGGTGTAAAGCGGCGAGTTTTCATGCGGGGTGAGCCGTGTCGTAACGGTGAAGCGGCTCAGGCTTTCCAGTACTTCCGGCGCGCAGGGGTTTTTGGCCAGTTCGCTTTCACGCAGCAGCTTGTCGTAAATCTGCCGTTCTTCGGTAACACGCAGGCAATAGGGCACCTTGACCACCAGAATGCGGTCGAGGAATGCTTCATTGTTGCGGTTGTTCTTGAACTGCAGCCATTCGGATTCGTTCGAATGGGCGACGACGATGCCTTGATAGGGGAAGGCGCCGAAATTCTCCGTACCGTTGTAATTGCCTTCCTGGGTCGCGGTCAGCAACGGATGCAGGACCTTGATGGGCGCCTTGAACATCTCGACGAATTCGAGCAGTCCTTGCGTCGTCCGGTTCAGGCCGCCGCTGTAGGAATAGGCGTCGGGGTCAGCCTGGCTGAAGTTTTCGAGCTGGCGGATATCGACCTTGCCGACCAGCGAGGAGACGTCCTGGTTGTTTTCATCGCCGGGCTCGGTCTTGGCGATGCCGATCTGGCGCAGGCGGGACGGCATCAGTTTGACGACGCTGAATTTCGAGATATCGCCGCCGATCTCGTCAAGGCGCTTGGTCGCCCAAGGCGAGATCATGCCGGTCAGGCGGCGTCTGGCGATGCCATATTTGTCTTCGAGAAGATCGGCCATGCGTTCGGGATGGAAGAGGCCGAGGGGAGATTCAAAGACCGGGCTGATCTGTCCGCCCACCATCAATGTGTAGATGGGCCGCTGCTCCATCAGCTTCTTCAGCCTCTCGGCCAGCGAGGATTTGCCGCCGCCGACAGGCCCGAGCAGGTAAAGGATTTGCTTTCGTTCTTCGAGCCCCTGCGCGGCATAGCGGAAATAGCCGACGATTCGCTCAATCGTGTCTTCCATCCCGTAGAAATCGGCGAATGTCGGATAGACCTTGATGGTCCGGTTGGAGAAAATCCGGCCCAGCCGCTCATCGGCACTGGTTTCGACGAAGTTTGGCTCTCCAATTGCGGCGACCATGCGCTCCTGTGCGGTGGCGTACATGCTTTTGTCGTCGCGGCACGCCAGCATATATTCCTGGAGACTCATCTCCTCCTGCGCTGTGCTGGTATAAATCTCCGAAAAGAGATCGAAGACATCGGACTGGGTCTTTTGCATCATGCTCTCCCGCGGCCGGTTCGTTGAGACGGGTTCGCTGCCTGCCGGCTCGCTCAACGAGATGAACGTTTCCTTGCTCCGAAAGTTCCTTCAAATAATTGTTACGACAGAGAATCTGACAACGAAGAGGACCGCGCAACCTGGGCGGTACCAGCGGATCCTGGAACCTTGTCGAAGGGGACGCCGGTGATCGCGCACCCTCGCTCAGGCCCGAATCACCGCCTTTGATGATCGTTCCGAATTCTTCATGACCAGCGTAACACAATAGTGCCGACAACCATCATGCCATCAGTAATGTTCACAACTTTCGGACGTTGAGTTTTCTCCAACCGTTGCAATTCTGCTCACTTTCCCTGCCTTTTTGAGGAAGGCAATTTCCTTGGCGCCCGCCGGAAATCACGCCGTCGGTTTGTCTTGAGCGCTCCAGCTTCCGTCCGGCATCTTCGACAATAACGGGGTGGCGAAAACGCCGGCAATCTTCTCCGGCCAGCGGCTGTCCAAAGCTGTCAGCCGCTCCACCCATCGGCGCGATTGCAGCATGGCGGCGCCGATGGCTACCGGTTCGACGCCGGCAATGGAGAGAAGGGTAAGACCGGCGGCGATGGATGTGCCGCTCGAAATGACGTCGTCGATGAGAACGACGCGGCGGTTTTGCAGAAGTGGCAGCATGCGCGGATCGATATAGAGCCGTTTCGTCTGGTCCGGCGTGGTGATGGAAGACATCGGCACCGACAGCTCGGCCTGATACCAGAATTTTGGCGAGGTTCCGAGCGGAACATAGCGGCTGTGACCCAGCGCCCGCGCGACGGCGCTTCCGAGCGTCAGGCCAAGTGTCGGCAGGCCGATGATCACTTCAGGCCGGAATGGTCTCAGCTTTTCAGCCAGCTGGGCGGCCAGCGCATCCTGCACTGCAAAGCTCGCCTGATTGATGATCAGCGACGCCAGGGCATGGGTTCCATCGGACAGGGGGCGGATCGGCAGGCGCAGTTGACGGCCGTCCATCAAGGTTGCGGTATAAAAATTCGTATGGGTTTTGCCAATACCGCCCTTGCCAACATCGAATGTGTTTGCGGGATGGAGTTCCTGCCAGAAGTCATGCGGCTGCATGGCGTCTTCCTTTGAGCCAAACTGTGGGGGAGGTGTTCGGTTTTGTGTGGTTTTGCTCTATATCGGATAAACGTCAAGGGGAAGTCTGTGGAGCCCCGACAAACAGTAGCCCACCCGACGATCCAAGGAATTGCCTGCCGATGCGCCTGCCCGAAATCCTGACCGCCGACCTGCCTTTCCTCACGGCGCTGCGCCGCGATCTGCACGCACATCCGGAGCTCGGTTTCGAGGAAGAGCGCACCAGCGGCATTGTTGCAGACCTTTTGGAGAAGGCCGGAATAGCCGTGACACGCGGACTGGGCGGCACCGGTGTGGTCGGGACGTTGCAGGTCGGCAACGGCACGCGCAGGATTGGCCTTCGCGCTGACATGGATGCGCTGGCAATGCCGGAAACGGCGGAACGTCCTTACAAATCCACGGTGGCTGGCAAAATGCATGCCTGCGGCCATGACGGCCACACGGCGCTATTGCTGGGGGCAGCGCGCTATCTGGCTAAGACACGCAATTTCTCCGGCACCGTGCATTTCATCTTCCAACCGGCAGAAGAGGGGCGCGGCGGCGCCCGGCGCATGGTCGAGGATGGACTGTTTGAGCGGTTCCCGTGCGACGCCGTCTACGGCCTGCACAACATGCCCGGTCTCGGCACCGATGAAATGGCCGTGGTTGCCGGTCCACAGCTTGCCTCTTCGGACAGCTGGCGCGTGACGTTCCGCGGTGCCGGCACACATGGCGCCAAGCCACATCTGGGCAAGGATCCGATCACTGCTGCCGCGACCTTCCTTGCCTCGCTGCAGACGATCGTCGGGCGGGTTGTCGATCCGTTGCAGCCGGCGGTCGTCAGCGCCTGCTCGGTGCAGGCGGGCAACCCGCAGGCGCTCAACGTCATTCCGGATAGTGTCGAGATCGGCGGTACTGCGCGGGCCTATTCGCCCGGCGTGCGTGATCAGCTTGAAACCGAAATCGGCAGGCTGGCGCATGGCACGGCAGCGATGTACGGCATTGCCGCCGACTACGGTTTCGAGCGCCGTATCCCGCCCGTTGTCAACGATGCCGATGCCACCGCACGCGCGCTGAAGGCCGCTGGCATCGTCTTCGGCGGCAAGCTGCGAACCGCCTTTCCGCCCTCCACTGCAGGCGATGATTTCGCCTATTTCGCCGGCGAGGCTCCGGGCTGCTATGTCTGGCTCGGCAACGGCCCCGCCGTCGATGGTGCCCTGCATCACAACACCGCCTATGATTTCAACGATGACGCGATAGGCCCGGGTGTGGCGTTCTGGACGGCGCTGGTCGAGCAGGAGCTGGCGCCCGCCTGAGTGCTCAGGCCGAGAGATCAAGCACCAGCCAGGATCGGGCTTTCAATGAGCGTGCCGGTTTCGACATCGGCAATACCCCTGTCCGTCTGGTGCGGTCCGGCATTACAGGCAAGGGTCGCCCCGAAGCAGGCCTTGAAGACCAGGTAGGGCGGTTGCCAGTCGACGATATCGTCCATGGCTGTGCGAATATCCGCGAAATCCCGGGCGACATCGCCCAACGGCGCATCGGAGGCCAGGCCCGATAGCGGCAGCGGCAGTATGGCCTTGATGGCTCCGTTGGAAGCGACTGCCATGCCGCCACCGGCGGCGATCACCGCATTGGCGGCAACCGCCATGTCTTGCGGGTCGCTGCCGAAAACCGTGAGGTTATGGCTGTCATGGGAAACGGTGTTGGCGAAGGCGCCGCGCCATTCGCCCCAGCCTTTCAGGAAACCAACGCGCGGAAGGCTGTCACTGCGTCCGTGGCGATGCGCGACCGCAATCAGGGTCGTTCCTTCGGGGGGGGCGACGAAGCCATCCCGCACATCCGCCTCCGCCTCGCCCCAGCGGGTAAACCGGGGCTGATCGATCGTCGCAATACGCACGGTTTTTTCACTGGAGGCGACGCGGAAATCATCGTCCGTCAGTGGCGCGATTTTCATCGAATGCTCGAGCACGGCTGTATCGGCTGATGCGATGTCTGCAAGCATGCGGCCGTCCCTGGCGACAACAACGCCATTGGCGATAACGATGCGGGCCTTGAGGTCGGCCAGATTGTCGAACACGGCAATATCGGCGCGGCGTCCTGCGGCCACGAGACCGAGATCGGAACGCCGCAGCCGTTGCGCGGCATTGAGCGTGGCCGCCCGCAGCGCCCATTCCGGCTTTAGCCCATAGCGGACCAGCCGCCTGACAACATCGTCCAGACCGCCGCTTGTTGCCAGATCGTCCGGAAAGACGTCGTCGGTGCAAAGGGTCAGTGTCTGCGGCAGATGGCCGAGCCGGTTCAGGGCATCGGCGAATTCCGGCAGCAGATGATCGTGGGAGCCGCGCAGCTCGATCGCCATGCCGGCGCGCAGCTTTTCCATCAGATCGGCTGATGACACCAGTTCATGGTCGGAGCTGACGCCGGCAGCCATGAAGGCGGCGAGGTCGCCACCTTTCAGGCCGCGCGCGTGGCCGCAGATCAGCTTTTCCGAGGCGAGCCCCGCCTGGACGATGGCACTCATACGCGGATCGCGGTTGATCACGCCGCGCATGTTCATGACTTCAGCGATGCCGCCGATTTCCGGCCAGGACAGGAGGCCGGCAATCACATCGGCATCGAAATCGGCGCCGTTGAGCTCCAGCCCGGGCGCGGAGGGCACGCAGGAAGGGGCAAGCAGGACGATGCGCAGCGGCAGGGAACGGGCGGCATCGGCGGCAAAGCGCACACCGGCCACGCCATGGACATTGCCGAACTCGTGCGGGTCCCAGACGATTGTCGTCACGCCCCGCGGCAGCACGGCTGCGGCATAGGTCGCGGGTGTCACCATCGAGCTTTCGATATGCATATGCGTGTCGATCAGGCCCGGCGAAACGAAGCCGCCAGAAACGTCGATGATCTCTGCCGCATCATCTCTGTCTCCGGCCGGGTGGACGCTCACGATCAGCGGTCCGACAATGCCGATATCAGCCGCCCGCAGTTCGCCCGTCACCATATCGACCAACGTGCCGTTGACGATCAGGGTGTCGAAAGGGGCATCACCGCGTGCCGCCGCGACCGCGCGGGTGCGCAGCTTGGCCTCGTTGAGGTCGGCAGGTTCCCTTGTGGACGGATGTGTCATTTGCCAGCCTCCCAGCGCAGGGCGTCCAGGACGATCGCCTTGATCGCTGGCGCATCGCAACCGGCTGCGAATTCGGCATTGAAGGGGCCGTGGCTGGCGCGGATTTCCACCACCGTGCGGCCGCGTGTCAGCGAACCGGCAAGTTCCATGCCGATGCGCGCCGGCTGGAAGGTGACGAGATCGGGACGGAGGAAGGCTACGGCGGCCGAAGGATCATAGATCGCCATCGCCGGCCGGCCGCGGCTGACGCCGATGTCGATGTAACCGGCGAGCATGTCTGCCAGCAATTCGGCATTGCCTCCGCCCGCCCGGCGGACCGGCCCGACATCGCCGGGTGCGGCCAGAACCTTGCGGCAGAAATCGAGATCGACCATGCGCAGCGGCAGGCCATGCGACAGGACGATTGCGACGGCTTCCGGATCGGCAAGCGCGTTGAATTCGGCCGATGCCGTGTGGTTACCGCGCGACAGCCCGCCGCCCATCCAGGTGAGTTCGTCGATCCGCGCCGCAAGATCGGGCCGCGCCAGGGCCAGCGCCGCGATGTTGGTGAGTGGCCCGAGCGCCAGAATACGGCGCGGCGCGGGTGTGTTTTCCAGCCAGCTGCAAAGCGCCGAGAAGGCGTCATCGCTCGCCGTATCGCCGCCATCCGGCAGCGTCAATCCTGCGGTCGGAATACCGGTCTCGCCAAGAATTTCCTGCGCTGTTTCGAGTGCGCCCAAAACAGGATGACTGCGTCCGGCGTGGACGGGAACCGTCCAGCCGAATGCCTTTGCAGCACCTGCGGTATTGCGCCGGACCTGTTTGATCGGCGTATTGCCGAACACCAGCGATATGCCGTCGATGGCTATGCCCGCATGCATCACGACCAGAATGGCCGCGATGTCGTCAAAGCCCATATCCGTATCGATCCAGACACCCATGGTGGCTTACCCGAACCGTTTGAGGAGGGCAGCGCCCTCGACCGGCAGGTCGAATGCGACCTCGGCACCAAGCGCATAGGCTGGAAAGGTGGCGTCCACTTCCGTCTTGATGATGCCAAGCGGCGTTTCCAGCACATATTCGCGCGTGCCGCCGGCAAAGGAGACGCCGCGCACCGTCCCCGCCAACGGACCGGATCCGAGGGAAATCGCGCGGGGACGCCAGGCAAGGCCTGCAACATCCGGGAGCGTCTTGGAGAGGGCGACCGCGCCGTTGGCAGTGGTCAGCTTGCCGTCGCGGACGGCGAAGATATTTTCGAAGCCGACGAAATCGGCGACGAAGCTGGAGACCGGGTGGTTGTAGATTTCCTCCGGCGTGCCGATCTGCTCGATGGCACCGTTCTTCATCACGACGATCCTGTCGGCGAGCGCGAGCGCCTCGACCTGATCGTGTGTGACGAAGATCATCGTCACACCGCTTTCCTTCTGCACGCGCTGCAGTTCCGTGCGCATTTCCAGCCGCAGGCGTGCATCGAGATTGGAGAGCGGTTCGTCGAGCAGAAGCACCTTGGGCTCCATGACCATCGAGCGGGCGAGAGCCACGCGTTGCTGCTGGCCACCGGAAAGTTCCGGCGTCTTGCGCCCCGCGAAGGCGGCGAGGCCGACCGATTTAAGTCCGGCTGCGACCTTCGTTTCCAGCTCCGCGCCGCGCATGCCCTTCAACTTCAGGCCGAAGGCGACATTCTCGAAGACGGTCAGATGCGGGAACAGTGCATAGGACTGGAACACCAGACCGACCGCCCGCTTGTTGGCGGCAACCCGGGTGATGTCGGCGCCATCGAGGCTGATACGGCCGCCGACCGGCGTCATCAGGCCGGCAATCGAGCGCATGGTGGTGGTCTTGCCGCAGCCGGAGGGGCCGAGCAGCGCCAGCAATTCGCCTTTCCTGATCTCAAGATCGAGATCCTTGACGGCGAGCGTTTTGCCATAGGCAAGGGAGAGCTTGTCGAGGGTGAGGAAGGATGTGTCAGACATAACGGGAGAACCCCAGAAAACGTTCGGCCAAAAAGACGATGCCGATGGACAGGAAGGCGAGGAGCGAAGACAGGGCGGCGATCGACGGGTCGAAGACGATCTCCATGTAGCCGAGCATGTCGATCGGCAGGGTGCGTACACCGGGTCCGGACAGGAACAGCGAGACCGGAACCTGATTGAAGCTGGTGACGAAACCCAGGATGAAGGCCGACAGGATGCCGCCGCGAATATTCGGCAGCACCACCCGGAAGAAGGCGCCCAGCCGCGACGAACCGAGCAGCACCGCAGCCTCCTCGATGTCGGAACGCAGATTGTTGAGGCTCGCCGAAACGACCCGTACCGCATAGGGCAGGATCAGCGCCGTATGGGCAAGGAACAGCGCCAGCGTGATCGAGACACCGATGGGCACGACGAAATAGCGCAAGAGCGCCAGACCGACGATGATGCCCGGCACGATGATCGGAGCGGAGACGACGGTGCGCACGGTTTCCGACAATGGCAGCTTGTAGCGCGACATCGCATAGGCGGCGGGAATGCCGAGCAGAAGGGCTGCAAACGTGCCGCCGATCGCCAGGAACATCGACATCACGAAGCTGTCGCGAAAACTCTCGACGGTAAAGACCTTGAGGATCCACTTGAACGAGAAGCCCTGCGGCGGAAAAGCCAGGGTATCACCCGCCGAGAACGAAGCAGCGACGATGATCAGGAACGGGCCGATCAGGAAGATCAGCACCAGAAGCAGCGTGATCGGGGCAAACAGTCTCTGGGTCATCGCTTGTTCCTCGCCGTTGCGATCCGCTTCAGGAGAATATTGGCGGCAAAACTCATGACGATCAGGATGAAGGCGATGACGCTCGCCGAAATGAAATTGTTGGCGACCGTGACCTGCTGGTAGAGCAGCGTCTCCAGCATCAGCACCTTTGATCCGCCCAGAATGGCAGGCGTGATATAGGCCGTCATTGAGCCGGTGAAGACCAGCGTTCCGCCGACCACCAAGCCCTCGCGGGTCAGTGGCAGGATGACCTTCCAGAACACCTGGAACCAGTTGGCGCCAAGCACGCGGGCGGCCGGCACGACATCCTTCGGCAGGTTTTCGAGCGCACTGATCAGCGAGATCACCATCAGTGGCAGGAAGAGCTGCAACAGGCCGATGAAGACGGCGGTTTCGCTGAAGAGGATGCGGATCGGCCCGTCGCTCAGGCCAACGGCCATCAGCGCCTGGTTGACGATGCCGGTGCGGCCGAGGATGACGATCCAGGCATAGGTGCGGGCGACCGGCGAAATCATCAGCGGCAAAACGACGAGCCCGATCATCCGGCCCTTGGCGCCTGGCGGCAGACTGACGATGGCGAAGGCGGTGGCATATCCGATCACGGCAGCTACTGCCGTGACGATCGCCCCGAGTTTCAGCGTCCGCAGAAAGACCGTCCGGTTCAGCGGCTGCGAAAAGAAATCCGCATAGGCCGACAGGCTCCAGCTTTCCGCCGATCGAAAACCTTCCGACAACAGCAGGATAACCGGCACGAGGAAGATCAGCCCCGCGAAAATCGCGGCCGGCAGGGCGAGCGTCAATGCTTCTGCCCGGTTCTGGAACATGGTTCGTCGTCTCCAGCAGGTTCAAATGGGATCAACCCGATTGCGGGCAATCACCGTGAAACTCTTGTTCGTTACCAGCCCCTCATCCGCCCTTCTCCCGCGCGCGGGGAGGGGGAGAAAGGCAAGCGGCAAACTCCGTAGACCCTCTCCCCTTGAATGGGGAGAGGGTTAGGGTGAGACGCTGTGGCAGCAGCGTCTCACTGTGGGCGGCCGTTTCAGTCGGGGCGCGGCTGAGGCGGAGTTCGCCGGCCGCGCCCCTTGCCTTGGGAGGCATTCGTGTTGGCCGGTTACTGCCCGATCTTGGCGTTCCATTCGGACAGCCACGCATCGCGGTTGTCGAGCGCCACGGCGGACGGGATCAGCTTCAGGCTGTTGGCTGTCTCTTCGCCATAGGTCAGGTTGCCGGCGATCTCGTCGGAAACCTTGGCTTCCTTGTTGGCCGGGCTATCGACCAGCTTTTCGGCAAGCTTGGTCTGGATTTCGGTCGAGAGCCAGAAATCCATGAATTCGAGCGCGAGGTCCTGGTTCTTCGAGCCCTTGGTCAGAACCATGACGTTCATGCCGCCGGTCTGGCCTTCCTTCGGCGTCGCCCAGCCAAGCGGCAGGTCGAGCTTGGTGAACGGCGCCCAGGAGAAGCGGCCGATCGGTGCCGCCCAGATTTCTTCCTGCTGCATCAACTGCACCAGCTGCGAGGATTTGACGTAGAAGGTGACGATATCGTCCTTCTTGGCGCCAACCGCTTCGATCGCACCCTTGAGATCGGGCGTATCGACACCGAGCGCCTTGCCGAGCATATAGAGAGACGGAGGGCCCTGGTTGGTGGTGACGTTCGGGAAGGCGACATGGCCGGCATATTCCGGCTTCAGCAGGTCGGCCCAGGACTCGATCTTCATCTTGTCGGTGCGGTAGACGATGGAGGTCGCATAGAAGGTGTAGCCGACGCTCATGCCGTCGCCGTTCGGATCCTTGGCAATGTCGTAGAGCTTGCCGAAGTTGCTGAGCTTGGCCGTGTCGATCTTCTCGATCAGGCCATTGCGGTCAGCCGAAAGCGCGTCGGCCATGGAAACCACGGCCATGTCGATGACAGGGTTGGCCTTGTTGGCTTCGATCTTGGCGAGGCGCTCGACGCTGTTGCCGGTTTCGACCACCAGCTTGCAGCCGCATTTGGCTTCGAAGGGATCGTAGACAATCTCCTTGAACTCGTCCTGCGCGAAGGCATAGACGGAAATTGTCAGGGTCTTTTCCTGGGCATGGGCAGCCCCCATGGTGAGCATCAGCGCGGCGGCCGATGAAAAAAGCATTTTATTCATCTGCGTTCTCCTTCTGGTGGTTTTTCCGGCGGTTTTTTGGGCTTGTGGTCTTCGCGGTCATGAGAGGATGATCCCCGTCGGCGGCCCGGATGTTTGCCGGACCACCAACTGCATCGGCACGCTTGACCGGTCAGCTGCCGCGACGGTGCCCGCGACAGTGCGCGGTATGTCCGAACCCGAGGTGGTATCGGCCTCGATGACGCGGACCAGTGCGGCAATGGCGATGTCGGCGATAGCGGCCATGTCCATCCGGACCGTCGTCAGGCCGGGCGTGACGACCGACGACCAGACGAGGTCGTCGAAACCGGTGACGCTGACATGTTCCGGCACGCCAACACCAGCGCGCTGCAATTCGGTCAGGGCCCGCAGCGCATGCAGGTCGGAGACGGCGGCAAAGGCGGTAAAGCCCTGCTTAACCTTTTCCCGGAGCCCCAGAAGGCTTCCCTTGCCATGCCTCTGCTCGTGGTTTTCGATCCAGAACACGTCCGCATGGCCGCCCTCCGGCAACCGGGATCTCATGCCGCCGATGCGATCGTTCTGCACGTTCGATGCGGGATTGTTGCCGATCAGCAGAAACTTGCGGTGCTGAAAGGAGGCCAGATGCTCGATGATCGCTTGGCCGCCCTGCCAATGATCCGCCGAAACCGTGTTGCCGGGGGTAGAAGGGCTGTCTATGACGGCGACCGGACAACCGATATCGGCGATGCGGGTTCCTCGGCGGGGAACGATGACGATGCCATCGACACCGCGCTCGATGAGGCGGTTGATGGCGTCCGTCTGCGTGGCAACGTCACCACGGGAATCGGCGATCAGTACGCCATAACCGGCATTGCTCGCCGCATAGTCGATCGCCTGGGCGATTTGCGGGAACAGCGGATTGGCAATGTCGGGGAGCACGAGGCCGAGAACGCCCGTGCGTCCGGTACGAAGGGCCCGGCCGGTCAGGCTTGGCGTGTAACCGAGTTCGGCAGCGGTGGCGCGGATCTTTTCCGCAAGTTCGGCCGAGACCCGCCCCTTGCCGGACAGTGCATTCGATACCGTCGCGGCAGACACGCCGAGTGTCGCGGCAATCTGGCTGAGGTTCGATCCTGTGCGCGTGGTGGCCATTCGATCCAACAGGGATGATTAATCGATTAATCAAGTCTATTACAGCAATGCTGTCGTATTGTCGATACGGTTTGATGGGTTGATTCAGATTGAAATTCGTTCCGGCCGGAGAAACCTCGGAACCGGTGGTGTGCCGTGGCAGGCCGATCGCTTCCCGGTTGTCAGTATTTTTTCTTCTGGATGATCTTGTTGCCGCGCGGCCCTGTCTGCACCGGTGTGTTGCTGACGTTTTCCTCCAGCAGTTTGCGCCAGCGGACCAGCCGCTCTGCGGGCAGAGTGCCTGCCTTGATGGCGGCCTGAACGGCACAGCCCGGTTCGTGATCGTGGGTACAGTCACGAAACTTGCAGGAAGGGGCAAGGTCGGTGATTTCGGAAAACAGCGTGTCGATGCCGTCGGAAACGTCACTGACATGCAGGGTGCGCATTCCCGGCGTGTCGATCACCCAGCCGCCGCCGGCAATGGCGTGCAGAGACCGCGCGGTCGTGGTGTGACGCCCCTTGGCATCGCTTTCGCGGATGTCTCCGGTCTCCTGTGCGGCCTCGTGGCTGAGGCCTGCCAGCGTGTTGACCAGCGTCGATTTGCCGACGCCGGACGATCCGACGAGGGCGACAGTCTGTCCAGCGCCGCACCACGGGGAGAGCAGACCGACGGCATCGGCGGAGCGGCCGTTGACGATGATGACATCGAGGTCGCGCTGCAGGCTTCTTGCTTCCTGTTCGAATGTGCTTGCGTCGTCGATGGTGTCGGCCTTGGTCAGCACCATGACCGGATGGGTTCCCGCCTGATTGGCCAAGGCGAGATAGCGTTCAAGCCGTGCCGGATTGAAATCCGCGTTGCAGGACGTGACGATGAAAAGGGTGTCGACATTGGCGGCGGCAAGCTGCTGGGTGTTCCTGCCTTCTACTCGGCGCTGCAAGAGGGTCTGGCGCTCAAGCCGGCGGACAAGCAGGTGGGTCCGGGGATCGGCCAGTATCCAGTCGCCGACGGCGAAATCGGCGGTGTTGGTCTTGTGGGCGAGTGTGAGCCTGACCGGCCCCGCGGCGGAAAGCGCGCTCAGCCGGGCGCGATGAACTTCGGCGATGCGCATCGGGATGAGGCTCGCTTCGGATGGCTCGATCTGGGAGGCAAAAAAGTCGGTCCAGCCATGGGACGCCAGAAAGGCTGCGTCTGCGCGCTCCGTCACACTGCCGCTCCCCGACACAGTGTCGCGTTCATGGATGACCTTTCTCAAAAACAAGTTCTGACGCTGATAACAGAAGCGCCCGGATGGTGCCAATCGTTTCGCAATCCCGGTTTTTTCAGTTTTGTCTGGGAAATGCCGTAAACTTCCGGTAGGGAAGGGCATCCGGGCCGGATCGGCCCTTTTCATTACGCATTGGCGACATTCGCAAGCGGGCGTTCTCATTCAGCCCGGGGGCGCGTGTCGATGCCTTTTTCACCATTTCTACCAAGGACAGAACATGATTTCGCTTGAATTGACGCCGGTCCAGATCCGGGGCCTGAAACTCGCCAAGGAAGGAAACCTCTTCCCGCAGCCGGCGAAGAAATGGACGCACGAAAACGCCACGGTTACCTACGCAAGGACCGACCGGTTCAAGGAGCGTCCGCAGAAGATCCGGTTCCTGACGACCACGACCCTCAATGAACTCGAGGAACTCGGTTTTCTCGAACGCAGCCATCTCGACCACGACGTTGCTGTCGATCCGCGCGGGATCACGATGGCCGGCAAGATGTGGCTGATGGCCAACAAGTAAGATCAGGCCACCAAGGGGCGCCGGCGATAACCTCGGATGCATCTGCATTGGAGGGCCGGCCACCCACCTGTTGTTTTCCAGCGACCTCGGCGGGCGCCTTAAGCCCTTGGTTCTCCGCCCGGCGCATAGGCCGTGGTCTGCTCGAATTTGAACTTGTGACCGCAGCGGCAGCGGATCATGTGCCTGCGTGGATTGCTCGAGGCAAATTCGGTTTCGAAGCCGCTCGGCAGAGCGTCGATTTCAAATCCCCGCGTCTTGCGGCTGGGCGTGTCGTCCTCCGAAACCTCGGCAAAGCCTGCATGTCCGCATTGGGAACATTCCAATTTCCGTGAATAGCGATCTCGCGCAGCCATCTTCATTCCTTTGACAACAGGCGGGTCATACCAAAACGGCGGCCGGATGGAAGGGCTGATTGCGCCCTTCCGTCAGGGTTAGCTGCGCTCTTCCCAAATCTTTGCCAGCTCGACGATCGTTTTCACCGCTTTTTCCATGTCCTGCCGGCTGACCCATTCCAGCGGCGAGTGGAAAGCGTGGCCGCCGGCAAAGATGTTGGGGCAGGGCAAGCCCATGAACGACAGGCGCGAACCATCGGTGCCGCCGCGAATGCTGCCGCGCACGGGTTCCATGCCCGCCCGCCGGATCGCCTCGACAGCGTTATCGACGATTTCCGGGTGGCGATCGAGGATCGCCTTCATATTGCGGTACTGGTGCTTGACCTCGAAGGTGTAGGAAGAGCCCGGATAATCCGGCATGACATCCTTGACGATCGCCTCGATCATGGCTTCCTTGGTGGCGAGGCCCTCGTCGTTGAAGTCGCGAACGATCAGGCCGATCGTTGCCTTGTCCATCGAGCCTGTGACGCCGGTCGGATGGATGAAGCCTTCTCTGCCTTCGGTCGTTTCGGGAGCCACGTGTTTCGGCAGCCGGTCGATGATGGCGCCAGCGATCTTGATGGCGTTTTCCATTTTCCCCTTGGCGAAGCCCGGATGGATGGCAACGCCCTGGATGGTGATTTCGACGCCATCGGCCGAGAATGTCTCGTCCTCGATCGAGCCGGCCGTTTCACCGTCCATCGTATAGGCAAACTGCGCACCAAGCTTCTTCAGGTCGACCTTGTCGACCCCGCGGCCGATCTCCTCATCCACCGTGAACAGGATTTTGATGGTGCCGTGCTTGATGTCCGGATTGTCGATCAGGAATTGTGCCGCCGTCATGATCTCGGCAAGGCCGGCCTTGTCGTCGGCGCCAAGCAGCGTCGTGCCGTCTGTGGTGATGATGTCGTTGCCGATCTGGTCACGCAGGGCCGGATGGTCGGCAACGCGGATGATCTGCTGCGGGTCGCCCGAAAGCTGGATGTCGCCGCCGGCATAGGTGCGGATCATCTGCGGCTTGACGTTGGTGCCGGTAAAATCGGGCGCCGTATCCATGTGCGAGCAGAAGCAGATGACCGGCACCGGCTTGTCGACATTGGATGGAATGGTCGCGTAGATGTAGCCATGCTCGTCAAGATGCGCGTCCGAAAGCCCGATCTCTAGCAGTTCCTGAACCAGCAGGCGGCCAAGGTTCTTCTGCTTTTCGGTGGAGGGTTGTGCCGCCGATTTGGCGTCCGACTGCGTGTCGATCACGACATAGCGAAGGAAGCGGTCGGTAACGGTATCGGTCATGGCATGCTCCATTCCATAGGCGTCAGGTGGCCTTCTGTAACCTCCACTGGCGCCGCCGTGAAGGCATTTCCGGGAAAAAGACCATTCAAAAAGCCGCATATTGTGATGTCGAAAACCTGCGACATTCCCTGAAACACGTGGCATAAGGGCGCCGCAACATACTTGGGCACCGCACAAATGATCCGTATCGAAAATATCAGCAAGCAGCTGAGCCACCGCATTCTCTTCATCGAGGCTTCCGCCGCGCTCAACAAGGGCGAGAAGATCGGCCTTGTTGGCCCCAACGGCGCCGGCAAGACGACTGTCTTCCGGATGATCACTGGCGAAGAACAGCCCGATGAGGGGCAGGTGGCCGTCGAAAAGGGCGTCACTGTCGGCTATTTCAACCAGGACGTCGGCGAGATGGAAGGCCGTAGCGCCGTTGCGGAAGTGATGGACGGTGCCGGTCCGGTCAGTATCGTTGCCGCAGAATTGCGCGAACTCGAGGCCGCCATGGTCGATCCCGACCGGCTGGACGAGATGGACGCCATCATCGAGCGCTACGGCGAGGTGCAGGCGCGCTATGAGGAGCTGGACGGCTACGCGCTGGACGGCCGTGCGCGCGAGGTTCTGGCAGGCCTGAGCTTTACCCAGGAAATGATGGATGGCGATGTCGGCAAGCTTTCGGGCGGCTGGAAGATGCGCGTGGCGCTGGC
The DNA here is from genome assembly GCF_025847205.1 of Pararhizobium sp. YC-54. Lineage (GTDB taxonomy): Bacteria > Pseudomonadota > Alphaproteobacteria > Rhizobiales > Rhizobiaceae > Pararhizobium. Next base: position 99,495 of record NZ_JAOYTH010000016.1, read on the forward strand.
CCGCATCCTCCTGATGCGCCCCGACGTCATGCTGCTTGACGAACCGAGCAACCATCTCGATCTGGAAAGCCTGATCTGGCTGGAAGAATTCCTCAAGAATTACGAGGGCGCGCTTCTGATGACCTCGCACGACCGCGAGTTCATGAACCGTATCGTCACCAAGCTGATCGAGATCGACGGTGGCGGGCTGACGACCTATTCCGGCGACTACGAATTCTACGAGCAGCAGCGGGCGCTGAACGAAAAGCACCAGCTTGCCCAGTTCGAGCGGCAGCAGGCAATGCTCGCCAAGGAAATCAAGTTCATCGAGCGGTTCAAGGCGCGCGCATCGCATGCCGCCCAGGTGCAGAGCCGGGTGAAGAAGCTCGACAAGATCGAACGGGTCGAGCCGCCGAAGCGACGCCAGGTCGTTGCGTTCGAATTCCAGCCGGCGCCGCGTTCCGGCGAAGACGTGATCAACCTGAAGAACGTTCACAAGAGCTATGGCAGCCGCAGCATCTATGAGGGGCTGGACTTCATGGTCCGCCGCAAGGAACGGTGGTGCATCATGGGCATCAACGGTGCCGGAAAGTCCACCCTGTTGAAACTGGTGACGGGTTCGACCGAACCGGACAAGGGAACGGTGGCGCTCGGTGCCAGCGTCAAGATGGGCTATTTCGCCCAGCACGCCATGGATCTGCTCGACGGCGAGCGCACGGTATTCGAGACGCTGGAGCATGAGTTTCCACGCGCTGGACAAGGTCCGTTGCGGGCGCTGGCGGGTTGCTTCGGATTTTCCGGCGACGATGTCGAAAAACGTTGCCGCGTTCTGTCCGGCGGCGAAAAGGCGCGGCTGGTGATGGCGATCATGCTGTTCGATCCGCCCAATCTTCTGGTACTCGACGAGCCGACCAACCATCTGGACCTCGACACCAAGGAAATGCTCATCCAGGCTTTGTCGGAATACGAAGGCACCATGCTGTTCGTCTCCCACGACCGGCATTTCCTCGGCGCACTGTCAAACCGGGTTCTGGAACTGACGCCTGATGGCATCCACGAATATGGCGGCGGCTACACGGAATATGTCGCGCGCACCGGCCATGAGGCTCCGGGTCTGCGGAGCTGATACACGAGGCGCTTGCTGGTTGGGCTGGAGCCCGTTCAGCCTCTCTCGAGAAGAAAGAACGTGGTCGGGCCTGACGCGGCGTCATTCGAAAGACGGAAGCCGGCCGGGGATATTGCCTGGCCGGCGGCCTCCAAGGCGACGCCGTTGAGCGTCACCGGCGTCAGCCGCCATTGACCCTCGGCAAGCGCGAGCGACAGGTCGACATAACCCTTGCGGATCAGAACGGGAAGGCGGCCGAAATCGGCGATTACCTTCTCCTCGTCGTCGCTGAACTGCATGCCGGTATTGCGCGCGTCGGTGGCGTAGATGACGAGAAGCCGGCGGCTTTGCGCGATGCTTTCGGCGTCGTCCAGAACCGATACGGCAAGCAGCCCGTTGCCGTCCGACGCCTCGACACGGACGCTGCCCAGGTTGACGGGCTCCCGCAGTGTTGAAAAGGCGACCGCTTCCGTCTTCGGCGTGGAGACCCGCAATTGTCCACGCAGGCGGTCAAGCTTGAGCTCGCCGGTATCGCTTTCATAGAGGCCGGTCTTCAGGTCGGTCCGGTTGTCCTTCGGCAAAAGCCCGGCGGCCTTGGCGGCCTCGAGGATGGCTTGGGGATCAACGGCAGATCGCGGCTGGCCGACGCCTAGGCTACTCCCGGTCGCTTTAGCCATGCCGATCGCACCGACAAGGCCGAGCTCCGTGAGCCGGTCCGGCTCACGCGCCTGCATATCCTCGCCAAGATCTTCTGTGCCCTGCACAAGAAACGGGATCGTCAAGTTCGAGGCAGCCACATCTCCGCGCCGGAAGAGAAGCGCCGCCAGCGTTTCGCTGGCGCGCGCGACCGGATCAAGCGCAATGGCATAGGGAAGCATCGCTTTCTTATGGGGATAAGACTCATTGTATTTCAGGATGATCGGGCCGTGTGCGTGGCGGCAGAGCACGTCCCAGCCCTGCTGTGCGGCATAGGCCGGCATCATCAACCCGGCCTCGTAGCGATAGCGGTTCCAGAAAAGATGATCGTATTCGCTGACGACGAACGGCTTGCCGAGCCAGCGGGCGGCGGCGATCAGGCGCATGTAGCTGGCATCGTCATCGATCGAGCTCTTTTGCGTCATGGCCGCACCGGGTGAATAGCTGCCGACCCAGTCCTGATAGGTATTCATCGTGATGACCGGGAGGTCCTGGCGACTCAGCGTCGTCTGGATCGTCGGCCAGTTGTTGAAACTGCTGATCTCTCCAGTATAAGCAAGGTCGCGCAGGGCCTTCGTCATCCGGGCGGCGGTGCCGGTTTCGATGGAAACGAAGAAGGCCTGCAGGTCCTTCAGGCGCGGTGAATCCTCATAGCGCGATCTGGGCAACGCGATGGACGCATCTTCCAGCCGCTCGCCCGGCTGAAGGTCCGGCCATGCTTTCGAAAGTGCCTCCGTCGAGCCATACCGCTGCTTCAGCCAGCCATTGAAGGGCAGCTTCAACGATTCGCCGTAATGGGGTTTGCCCTCCCGTTCACGCACGATGCTGTCGAATTCGATATTGTTCTCGTTGACGAGAATGACCAGTGCCAACGCTTTGTCGTTGATGGGTGAGGTGCCGGTATACGGATTGACCATCGTCAGGAAGCGGCGCTGAAATTCCAGCCAGTGATCGAAGGCCTCGTTGTCGAAATAGAGGGCAAGCTTCAGATCGCTTGAGGGATCCCAGCGGTCGTCATAGCCGCCATAGGCGCCGCGCCAGGAGGAAAGTCCGTCCATGATCCAGTAGATACCGTTGCGTTTCAGCGCGGCCAGCAGGTAGTGGATGCGGTCAAGGACTTCGGGATCGAAATCGAAATCACGGCCGCGGCCGAACATCAGGCTGGCATCGACAAAATGGAGCCGGGCGATGTTGTAGCCGTGTTTGGCAAGCTCGGCCGCATAGAGATCGGCATCGGCATGGCTTGGAAAACCGCCCGATGCCGGGCTCCAGGCAAGCGAGGCGCAGAGCAACCGAACGGGTTTATCCGGCTCGCTGGCGCGAACGAACCGGCCCTGTTTTCCGGTGAGAATCTGGCTGCCGTCGTCAATGGGCAGGTTGGGCAAAAACGTCGAGAAGTCGAGAGGGCTTTGGTTGCCGAGCACCATGGAGGTTTCGCGCACGGGCAGCCACTCGTCGGCAGCGATGACCGGTGATGGGATCGCCAGCATGGCGGCGAGCCCCCATCGGATGACAAGTCTCATCGGGCGGGTCCGATTGTCCGGCTTTCGATCCAGGCCTCCGGCGGCAGGCGGCGGCGGAAAAAGCCGGCCGGCACGGCGGCTGCATGAAAACACCAGGCGACGACCGTATAGAGCCCCATGGCAGCGCCGCCCTTCTTGACGCTGATCGCAAGAACGATGGCGGCTGCCAGCGAGATCACCATCGCCAGGCCCGATACGAGCCCCGGCGCCATGAACAGAAGGACGACCGAAAGAGCCCACCAGCAGTAGACGGCTGCCCAGAGTTTCAGCTCCGGCAATTCGGCGATCAGCCGGCCGAAATAGGGTTTGCCGACCGACGCGCGCAGCAGTTCGCCGGTGCCGTAGAGGTACTTGCTGTTCCAGCGCCGGATGAGCAGCCGGTAGGAGTTCGATGTGTGTCCGAAATGGCTGACGAAGCGCCGGTCGAGGCGATGAAGCCGCCAGCCCAGACTGCGCAGCCGCACACCCAGATCGAATTCCTCGTAGCCATGCAGGTTGCGATCGGAAATGTAGCCTGCCTTCTCGATGGCGCTGCGCCGGTAAAGCCCGCCGCCGTTCATCCGGTCGATGTCGCCGGTCCGGTTCTCCGGCGCGTTGCGCTGGACCCGGCGAGCATATTCGAGATTGGCGGTCTGCATTTCCTCCACATGCCCGGTGACGCCGGCGACATCGGGATTGCCAGCGAGAAAGCGCACGGCATCGGACAGAAAGTCTGGATCAAGGATCATGTCTCCGTCGAGCAGGCAGACGTGATCGAAGGTGGAATACTGGAAACCGAGCTGTGGGCCTATTCCGCAGCTGGCCACGGCCGGTGGTGCGATCTGCACAACGGTGACCGGGTAGCCGGACGCGATTTCGACGGTGCGGTCCCTCGAACCGCTGTCGGCAATGATGACTTCGCCGGCACCGCCGGGCAGTCCTGCAAGCGCGCTTTCGATAGTCGCGGCGATGCGCTTTTCTTCATTCAAGGTCTTGATGATGACGGATACGCCCAAAATGACCTCCCGGTTTGAATGAAGCACTGTCGGTGCTTTGCTGGACGGGGCTGTGACATCGCTCATGGTATCGCCGATGATTTGAAATTTGGTTGATGGGGCGGAATGGCCGATGCGTTCAGCGCCGCCGCCGGCGAAGAACGGATCGATAGACATCAGCCGTTCGCTCCGCGATCTTCTTCCAGCTGTATTCCGCCTGGATCTGGCTTATCAGCTGATCGGTTCCGTCTTCGTGGAAGGGAACGGACAATTTGCGCTCAAGAGCAGCAGCCAGTGCATCGACATCGCCCATGGGAAAGTAATCGGCCGGGGCAAGCTTGAGTTCACGATTGGCAACGATATCGCTGGCAAGAACCGGCAAGCCGTAGCTGAGGGCTTCCAGAAGCGCGATCGGCATTCCTTCGTGGCTCGACGGAAGCACGAAGAGGGCCGCGTTGCTGTAGAGTTCCGAAAGTGCGGCTCCCGTCTGAAAACCCGTCATGACCACCGAAGGCGTTTCCGCCGCCAGCGCCTTCACATAAGCCGAATACTCGGTTTCATGATCCGCACCGCCGACAATCACGAGTTTTTCGGGCCGGTTGGCCTTGGCAAAGGCGAGGATCAGGTCATGCTGGCGTTTTTCGGGAACAAGGCGGGCCATCATGACGATGTACTGGCGGGGCGCCAGTCCGAAAGCGCTGAGGGCTTCGGTGGAGGTGATCTTCGGTTGCACGGAAACGCCATTCGGCACGAAATCGACGGCGACACCGTATTCTTCCCGCATGGCGCGAACGATTTCCTGCGAAATCGCAATGCGCCCGTTGGAGGTGTACATTCCGAATGCTTCACCCGTCTTCAGCATGCGCTTGGCAAACCGGCCCCATTTCTGGCGCTCGTAGTCGTAGCCATGATGGGTGATGATGACCTTGAGGCCGAAAAGGCGGGCCAGCGGCGCGACCAGAGCGGGGCCGACAGCGTGGATATGCAACACGTCGGGTCTATGACGTGCGGCAAAAAGCACACCGGCGACGCTATGTCCGATGGCCTCCAGGACCATCGTCTTCGGCGCCCATAACGGGATGACCCGAATGCCGTTCCAGACACTCTTAGAAGCGTTTGGCAGATATTGACGCCGGCCGATAACATCGACGTCCCAGCCCATCTGGACAAGTTCGGTGCCGATCATCTCAATATGCTTTTCGACGCCGCCCTGGACATTGGGGATGCCCCTGCTGCCGAGCATCATGACCTTGGGGCGGACAGCGGCCTTCTCCAGCGTTTTGGCCGGCTCAAAAGCAGAAGCTCCGCTCAACGGAGGAACGGGCATACCTGTGACGCGCTCCGTTTGTGACGCGCACGCGCGTTCCGGTGACCTTTCGAAAGATGCGTCCGTAGCCAGGTTCTGCAGGCCTATGCGCAGGCTGTTGTCGGTACCTGTCTGTTCAGGCTGCCGGTGTGCCGTCTTGGAAGCGTGCGGCTCGTTGCTCATAGTTCCACATCCCTGGTTCCTTGGGATAACGGTTTACATGCGAACGGCTGAAATTACGGAAATATGACCGTTAAAATTGTAGCGATCGGCTGAAATTACGAGTTGTGGGACTAAAATGTGTATCAATTTGATTGCGCGACCGGGTGTGTGAGCACCGGCAGGGACGCGCCGAGGCCGGCATAGAGTTCCGTTGTTCGCCGCAGATAGGCGGAGGAGGAGAATTCGGTGGCGATCCATTGCCGTGCTTTCCGGCCCATCTCGTGCCGCTCTTCGCGCGAGAGTGAGCCCATCGCGGCGAGCGCTTCTGCCAGATCCTGCGCATTTCCCGGCATGGCCATCAAGCCGGTTTCCCCTTCGAGGATCATCTCGGGAATTCCACCAATCCTGGTGCCGATGACCGGCGTTTCGAGCGCATAGGCTTCGAGCACGCTGATAGGCGCATTCTCGTACCACTCGGATGGCAGCACCAGGGCCTTCGCTTCGCCGATCAGCCGATGAAGCGCTTCTCCGGAAAGATAGCCGGCGAACACGACATCTGCTGCGAGCTTCAGCGCCAGTTCCCTCAGCGCGGCCTCCTCCGGCCCCGTTCCCGCAATCACCAGCTTCTGCTTCGACAGGGCGGCGGCGCGTATCAGCGTGTCGATGCCTTTTTCAGGCGCGAGGCGGCCGGCGAAAGCGAAATAGTCGCCCTCGGTCCAATCCGTTTTAAAGGCGCCGACATCGACGAAATTGGGAATGTAGACCATCTTCTCCCGCGGCCAGCCCCATTCGACGAGCTTGTCGATATAGAACCGGCTGGGGACGACGAGACGGTCGAGATTGTTGCGATACAGTCCGAGGCTGCGATGCAGCGCGGTCTCGGCCAGCACGACGGCGCTCAGCACCGCCGAACCCTTGATGCAGCGATGCACAAGAACATTGTGGATGCGGCCGCCCTTGCAGTCTTCGCAGACCTTGGCATCCCGCAGCATCTTGTAGGAGGGACAGGCGAGCTTGAGGTCGTGAACCGTCATGACCGTCGGGATGCCCGCGGATTTCAACGTCGAGAAGATTGCCGGCGAAAGGTGATGATAGACATTGTGCGCGTGCGCGATCGCCGGATTGACCCGCTCGATCAGGCGCTTGATATTGCGTTGTGCCTCGAAGGAATAGATGATGTTCGCGACCTGCTTGACCTTGTTCAGCGTGCCGGTTTCGTGCCCGTATTCGATCTCGGAAACGAAATAATCGGACCACGGGCTTGGCGGATTCAACGCGTGCTGCATGGCGAAGGGGACGACGTCCCAGCCTGCCTTTTCGAACATGGCGATGTGATCGAGAAACACGGCCTCGGCGCCGCCCCTGCGATAGAAGTAGTTGTTGATCTTCAGCAATGCCGGCTTGCCGGTTGTCGGGTTGGCAATGGTCAAGGGCGAGCCTCCTTCCAGCCGAAGCGGTCCAAGGCGTCGCAGACCGGGAGAATGTCGCATTGACGTTCGAGGGCGTGCGAGACCAGCCGCTCCAGCGTTTCCGGCCGGCAGCCATAGGGTGTCGGCGAGGCGGTGATATCGTGGGTGAAGAAGATCAGCCAGCCCGGATCGGCTGCGACATCGTCGATCCACCGCGTCAGGCCAAGAGCGTGGTCCTCGGGCTGGCGGATTTCGACGGCTTTCAGCATGAAGGGATCGACCGTTCCCCGGTTGATGGCCTCACCCGCAGCCCGGCACGTCGCGTAGCGTTTTTTCAGAACGGGCCGAAGCCGCGGTGATGCGGCATTGTAGGGGAAGGCGAAATTGGTGGGCCGGCGCGAAATCCCCGCATCGGCCAGGAAAGTTTCATTGCGGCGCAGATCACCGGCAAACGTCCGGCTGCTCAGGCTGCTGACCTTGCGGTGAGAAAACGTGTGGCAGCCGATTTCATGTCCGCGGGTGAACAGGTCACGACAGCCCTCGGCCGAAATCAGGCGGCGATCCGCTTCTATCCGTCCTTCCAGGCCGCCGGCGATATAGAACGTCCCGCGTGCTCGATATTTTTCCAGAATGGCCGCGCCGTTCGTCCAGGCCGTATCGGGAACATCGTCGAAGGTGAAGGAAACGATCGGCCGCTTTGTCGCGATCGGCCGCCTTGTCTTGGCGAACTGCCAGATCAGCCGGTTGTTCAGCCGGTCGGCGATATCGGTGACCTTGTTGAAAATATCAGGAATGGGGTTGAAAATATCAGGCATGGGCCGCCGGCCTTTCCGCGGGAGCGAAGCGTTCCTCGGTCAGCGTCGCCGACGACTGGAAGCGCAGACCGTACAGGCAATAGAGGAAGGTGAACCAGAGCAGATTGCCGCCCTCGAAGAACAGGCTTTCGAGGCCGGCGTTGAAAATGACATAGAGCCAGACCCGGATGAAAAGCCGCGTCAGATCGGAATGTTCGATTGCAGCAGGCAAGCGGGAGATATCGCGCAATGGCAGGACGAGAACCCAAAGCAGGGTCAGGAAGAGGCCGGGGATGCCTGTCATCAGGGCGATGTCGAGGTAGGAATTGTGCCCATTGGCGGCGGTGACCGCCCATGTTTCAACGGCGCCACCGCTATAGACCAGTTCCTGCGTCTGCCAGAATGCCTTGATGCCGTAACCGGTGATCGGATTTTCCGCCAGCGCCGTGAAGGCGAAGCGCCAGATGTCTGCACGGTTGGTGAACGTGGCGTCGATCCCGAGCGAAGTGATGAACTCGCCGAGCGGCCGGAATACCGCCGAGCCGACGGCAAACAGATTGAACAGCGCGACGCCGCCGATGGCGATGGGAATGCGCAGAAACCGCAGGCGCTCAAACACCCATGCCAGGATCAGGATACCGGGCAGCATGGCGCTGGAGGTCTTGCCGCCCGTATGGACGAGAAAGATGACGGAGAGCACGACGATGGCGATCCCGGCCAGCCGTGACCAGGAATTCATCACGAAAAGGCCGCAGAAGGCGGCGATCACCATGGCGGCGGCCGCGCTGTTCTTGTGCGGGAAATGACCGCGCCACATGCCGGCATTCATCGGTTCGCGCAGTTCCGACAGCTGATGGATTGAAAGCTCCGGTTTGAAGACGATGCCGTAATAGGCGGTCGCCAGGACGATCAGAGTGCCGATCCCCAGCATCTTGGCAAATTGCTTCTCCGTTTCCGGCATCAGCAGGTAGATGCTGGCATTGATGGTCGCCATGACGGTCAGGATGACGGCCTTGATGCCCAGCATCGGATGGCTGGAAATCAGCGAAACGAACAGGAACCAGCCGAACATCGGCAACAGCAACGCGCGTGGCTGGAGGATTGTCGCGCGCAGCGGGTGAAGCATGCCGTAGCAGAGTGTGCCCGCAAACAGGCTGAGCGATACGATCTGGTTCAGACGGTTCGAATTGCCGGCGGACGGGTCGAGAATGCCCGCGCCGGTGAGATCGACGAACGGCGTCATGGAAATCCAGTAGAACAGGAAGATCGCCATGAACAGGAGAGGACCGGCGCTGATGCCGCCGATCCCGATGCCGCCTACATCCGACAGCGCATGATTGTCCGGCGACGCGGTCTTCATATCAGCCCGCGCGCGGCTGATGGTGGTGCAGGGCCCGAAGAACGCCGAACAGCAGGGCAAGCCCGATGCCGATTACGACGCCGGCAAACGCACCGGCAGCAAGGAGGATCAGCGTTCGCGGCGGCCAGCTGCGCGATTGCGGTGGCATTGCACGGGAAATCACCCGGATGTTGGAGGTGTTGATCTGCTGCTGTTCGGTAATCTGCTGGGCACGGGTCAGATGTGTTTCATAAAGGGCTGCCTTGGCGCGTGCGTCGCGCTCCAGATCCCGCAATTCGACCTGGGAGTCGTTGTCCATATAGACGGTCGTCTGCTGTTCGTTCGCCTTGCCCTGCAAAGCGGTGAGCGCCGATTTGGCCTGGTTCATGTCTCCCAGCGCCGTATCGGCGATCCGCCGGGCTTCATTGCCGATCGATGCTTTCAAGGTCGACAGGTCGGAATTGGCAGCTGTGATCCGCGGGTGCCGGGTGCCGTATGTCAGTTTCAGGGAATTGAGCTGCAATTGCGCTTCGTCGTAACTCTGACGCAACGCCGTCATCGCCGGTGAAACGAAAACCGATGCCGTGTCGGTCCGGCCCGTGGAAACCGCCTCCTGCATCTGCTTGTAGCGCGTTTCCAGCTCGATATAGCGCTGTTGTGCCGCCAGGACCTGGGTGTTCAACTCGGTAACCAGCCGTGTGCTGACCAATTCGCCATTGCTGGATTGCAATCCCTTCCGGCGCTTGAATTCCTCCACCTTTGCTTCCGCGTTGGTGACGTTGCGCCGAAGCTCTTCCAGACGATCGTTAAGGGTCGTCGCGACCCGGCCGGCACTTTGAGCGGCGGATTCGAAAATTTCCTTTTCAAAGGCGTCGACGATCGCGTCGGACAAGGCCACCGATTTCTCTGGATTATCGGTATAGACGCCGAGAGAAACGACGAATGAACGCTCTTCCCGCCGCGCTTCGACACGCTCGGCCAGAGCGCGGGTCGCACTCAGCATCTTTGCCTGCTGGTCCTCGTCCTTGGTGGCGCTCGAAAGGAGCGTCTTGATGCCTCCGAGGATCCCGGGCTTCACGAATTCCGTGTCCTGCGTCAGGTTCATGCTGTCGATGACGCGGGTCAGGACATTGCGTGACGTGAGGATCCGCAGCTTGCTTTCGACCTCGAGCAATTGCGAGTCGCGCAACGGATTGGAGCCGAACACATCGTCATTGACCACCTGAAGATTGGACGGATCGATGACAAGGTCGGTGTGGACGGTATAGCGCGGCTGGGCGGACATCGCGTAAATCAACGCGGCAGCCATGCACAGCGCTGTCGCTCCGGCGATCCAGAGGAGGCCGTCCTTGAGCCACAGGAAAACGTCGTCGGGACCGATGGATCGGAGTGCTGCGACATAGCCCATGATCTGCCCTTTGACGGGCGTGGATGGCGTGTTGATGTGTTCGGCGATTGCTGCCTGTTGCCGGGTCGGCGAGAACGTTGCGCGTGCGGTCTCCGCAGCTGCTGATGCGGCGGGGCGGAAATCGTCCTCGTCGTCGGAAACCAGGTCCAAAAGGGAACCGGCGCGCGGATGCGAGCGTGCGGCCGTCTCCGGGCGCTTCATCGCTTGCCGCAGATCCGGCTCCTTCGGCGTATACATCCGTTCTGTCTCCGCGGCGTTCTCCAGGCCCATGGAGCCTATCGCCGTACCCCAAGTGAGCATCATGAATAGCTGCTTATGGTAAACCACGGGTTAAGACGCCCCGGTGAAGACACCTGCATACGGGGTGACGGATGTTAGAAGTCGTGGAGCAAACGGCTCCAGCTTTCCGAGGCAAGGCCGCCGGCATAGAACCCGTCGCCGATAGCCGCCTCCTTCAGGTCGGCGTGGCGCGTCACCAGGCAGAAATAGCCGGTATGCTTGTGGACCAGATGACGTTGACGCAGCACCGCCTGTGTCAGGAAGGGCTGTGCCATTCCTTGGGCGCTCGCATATCCGAGGCTGTCGAGATCGGCGAAAAGCTGGGCGACGACGGGCGCCTCCTGGCGCTCGGTGCAGAAGACGTTCAGAACCACTGCGTTGCGGCCATCCGCGCCAAAATACAGATAGCAGCCGATCACCTTGCCTTGCGCATCCGTGATGCTGCGGCATCGAAGCTCGCCGAGAGAGGTGTTCAGGCTCGCGGCAGCGATCAACCAGTCGAATTCCGCTGTCGAAAAGACCGGATGGACGGAGAAGCGCGCCATCATCAGCTGGGCATGTTCCAAAAATTGCGGCAGCGTAATCGGCGCGCTGGTGATGCCGTCCTGTGACGCCGCGGCAAACGAGGTTCTTGAGCGGCGCACGAAGCGGTCCGCGGCTCGTGCAATACCTTGCAGCGGCAGTTTGGCGAGAAGCTTTACTTTTCGGCGGGCCATGTCGAGCGCGGCTGCGGCCGGGCGGAACGTGCGATGCCATTCGAGACTTTGAACCGGCAAGACAAGCCCGCCGCCCGCAACCCAGTGGTCGGCGCTGACCGGCGATGCATTGTCGGTGAAGCAGAAATCCTGGCGGGCTGCGCGCAGCATGCGGGCAAGACGCGCCGCCCCGGCCGCCCCGGACTTTCCCTCGGCCATGAAGGCGCAAAGCACCCTGGCGGTGACCGGCCGGCCGTGAACCACGAACTCCACGGGCATCGCCAGAATGGCGCTGTCGATTGTCGCCGTCTCGTTGAGGTGAACGAGGCTGCCGACATCCGGCGTGTAGAGCGGGCTGCTGAAGAAAACCGTTTCGAGATAGCCGGCCAGTTGGCTGTCGGTCTTCTCGTTGTTCTTGCGGAACGTCCGGGTGAAAAGATCGGCGACAGCCGGCAGGTCCGATCGCTCCATCGGGCGAACCACGCCCGTATTGTGCCTCGACCGTCCCTCCTCGGCAGGCGTGTCGGAGAGTTCGATGGGTTGTCTCAAAGCGGTTTCCGCAGCGGGTGTCATATCACACTCTTTATATACGGCTCTGTCACGCCAGTTTATTTACGGGGCATCGGTCAATAGTCTCTCAGCAAGTTAAACCGTCTTTATGTAAGTGCGGCTCCGGCAGCATTTCTTGCCTCATCCTTCTTCGCGTACCGCAAGAAGACCGCCCAGGCGACGGCCACCATTGCAATCTCGATCACATAGAATGAAACGACCGTTCCCATCGGTGGGGCGTACCAGGTTGCCCAGGCAGCCAGGGCCGCACCCAGAATACTGCCAAGGCCCATGACGCTGGCGCGCGCCGCATGATATCCGGCGGCACCGAGCGCCTCGACGGCAATCGACCACATGCCGAGCGGTACGACGACCCAGCAGAGCTTGCGGACGAAGGACACCAGCGTCAGGTATTCGTGGCCGAACAGATAGGGCAGCAACGGTGCCAGCAGGAACACTGTCGTGGCGGCCGCCAGGCTGATGCCGGTTGCGGCAAAGAGCACCTTGCGGATGCGGTCCATCGCCTTGTGAAGGCCATTGGCTGCCGCCCGCGCGGACCCCGGGTACATCAGCCGGTTCAAAGCCTCGACCGAGAGATAGCTGCTTTCGAGAATCCGCCGGGCGACGCTGTAGCTCGCGACGATTTCGGCCGTCGTGACAAGGCTCAGCGTCAAAAGGTCGGCATTCTGGCGGATGGCCCGCAGAATGAAGGGTATGCTGAAATACATGCCGAGCGGCAGTTCTTCCCTGACGATCCCGTACCTGGGCCGCCCCAGTTTCGCCAGCGCCCGGATGCAGAAGGCGGCGACCAGGACATGGCAGGCAAATTGCCAGATGGCCCATTCGGCAACGGTCGAAACGCCAAATGCAAGGCAGGCCAGCGTTGCGGCGATGGTGCGCGCAACCGCAAAACCGACCACCGTCATGTTGGCCGAGACGAAATTGGAATGACCGATGAATATCTGCTCGGTCAGGACAATGACGCGCACGAAAATGATGTTGGTGATCAGCATCAGCGTCATCGCGAGGAGATTGAGTGAGGGGTCGGGCGAAAGCGAAAAGAAAAACGGCAATAGAGCCACGCCGAGCAGGACCAGCGCCACGCCGCTTACGGTCGTCAGGATGATGTTGTGGCCCAGCATGAGCGGATACATCGAGGGATCACGCGCGACACGCCGGACCAGGCACTCCATGCCACCAAGTCCGCAGAGGTGGACGGCAATGTTGCAGACCGCAGTCACGGCAACGAAGACGCTGAACTCGTTGACGCCGAGCGACCGGGCCAGAATGGCGAAGGTGAGCAGCTGGGCAGCGGAACTCATGATCAGGCTGCCGCCGGAAGCCATGTAGGACATGACCATCGACATCAGCGTTCGCTGCCTGGGCGCATGAAAAGCGTCCGCTGTCACCTCAGGTTCTCTCCTCTCGCAGGTATAGCTGTTCCGGTTGATTACCTGGCCAACAATACTTTCATTCCCTGCAGAGGTCGTTAATTTCGCCGTGAATCTGCCGGTGCGGCATCGGCGAATTCATATTGAGGTTAACACTTGCCATTATGGAATGGATTTCAGTTTATGTTTACTTCGCTACGGTATTGATTGCAGAAGGTTTTGGAGATTGCAGTTTGGAGTTGCGTGGGTGATGGACAAGGCACGTGTTGAGGACCGGAACGGAACGCCGCTGCATCGTTTCATGGGGGTCGATCTTGAACTGGCGCCCGGCGTCCTCGTTCCAAGAGAGGAAACCGAGCTTCTGGGGCGCACGTCGATCGGGTTGATCGAAGGACGGGCCGAAAATCCACTGGTGATCGACATGTGCTGCGGCTCCGGCAACCTCGCGCTGGCAATCGCCACCCACATCCCCAAAGCCCGGCTCTGGGCTTGCGATCTCACAGACGAGACTGTGAGCCTTGCGAGGCGGAATGCAGAACGCTGCGGTTTTTCCGATCGCCTGAGCGTGATCCAGGGCGATCTGTTCGGCGGGCTCTCCGACAAGGATCTTGAGGGCGCGATCGACCTGATCGTCTGCAATCCTCCCTATATCTCCACCCAGCGTCTCGAAGGCGATAGCGCGCATCTGCTCGACAACGAGCCGCGTGAGGCCTTCGATGGGGGACCCTATGGTATTTCCATTCATCAGCGCCTCGTCCGCGATGCGCTTGCCTTTCTGAAGCCCGGCGGCTGGCTTGCCTTCGAATTCGGCGAAGGGCAGCACCGGCAGGCCGCGGCTCTGCTCGCCCGGGCGCGGGGGTATGAGCCTGCAGGCTTCGCCGAGGATGCGGCGGGCCTTCCGCGCGTCGCATTCGTCCAGAAACGGTCCGACACGTGACGCGTCTACGCTGAACCTCTTCGAAAAACCCGCTGCCGGAACCCGAAAAGCCGATGAGTGAAATCCGCGCGTTGCAAAGCTCCGACATCCCGGCCCTGGCAGGGATGTTTCAACGCGTCTTCCGCGACCCGAAAGTTCCGGCAGGCAAGGGGTTGGTGGAGTATCTCAAGCATTTCTATCTCGATGCCCCCGGCCAGGATATCGGCATCGCGTCTCTCGTTCATCTCAATGACGGCGGCGAGATGACCGGTTTCGTCGGCGCCACCGGATTGCCGATGACGTTTCAGGGCCGGCAATTGCGGGCGGCGATTTGCGGTTCGCTGATGGTCGAGGGACGGGATGCCGATCCGCTCGCCGGTGCGCGGCTGCTCAAGGCGTTTCTCGCCGGCCCGCAGGACCTGTCGTTCAGCGAGACGGCGAGCGAGGTGTCCGCCTCGATGTGGATGAAGCTGCGGGGGCTGGCCTTGCCGCAATACAGTCTCGACTGGCTTCGCATCATCCGGCCGGCCGGCTTTTTCACCGAACTTGGCGCGAGCCGCATTAGCGCTGCGCGCCTTCTGCGGCCGCTGGCGCGCAAGACCGACGATATCCTGCGCCGGCGCATGAGCCCTGACGATCTGAAATGGTCCGGTATCCCGGCGTCGTGGAATGGGCAGGGGAGCTTCAAGACAAGCGCCGTGTCTGCCGAGGCTTTTGCCGAGCTTTTTGTCCGGCTGACGGCGCGATACCGGCTCCGGCCGGATTTCCCAGGCGCTCAGCTTGCCTACATCCTGCAGGATGCGACGTATGCGAGGGCGGAAGGCGATGCCGTTTTCTGCAAGATCGAGGCCCGTACCGGTGCCGTTGTCGGTGCATTTGCCTATCACGGAAATGCCGGCCGCATCGGCCGGGTTTTGCAGATCCTGTCGATCCCCGGTCAGGAACGACAGGTTATCGATTGCCTGATCGCGCATGCAGCAGAGCGGGGTTTGGTTGCGCTGCGCGGCCGCACGCAGCCGGATCTTCTCGAAGCCATGCTCGGCCGGCGTATCTCGTTTACGCACATCGCCTCAAGCGTCATCCATGCCAAGGATCCGGAGATCCTGCAGGCCTTTCAGAATGGCGACGGGTTCTTCAACGGGCTGGCCGGTGAACACTGGAGCCGGCTGGCGGTGGGCGATATCGACTGATCCGCCCTCCGCTGCTGCTCAACGCACCGTGGCTTACTTCGGTGCGATTTCGCTGACCGGCTCGACCAACTGCGGCGCAAGATGCAGGTAGCGTGTCGCCTTGCGCTTGGCGGTGATATCGGCCCAGACGCGTGACATCTGGTCAGCGGTCAGGCCGGCGGCTGCGGCAACGGTCTCTGCCGGCAGATTGTTGTTGAGGCCGTAGAGGCAGAGATCCATCCGGTCGTAGGGCAGGGAGAAGTAGAACTCCTCCTGCGTTTGCTGCAGCGAATAGGTATCGGTCGTCGGCGGGCGCTTGCAGATTTCTTCCGGCACGCCGAGATAGGCCGCAAGCTGGTAAACCTGGGTCTTGTAGAGATGGGCGATCGGCTTGACGTCGGCAGCGCCATCGCCGTTCTTGACGAAGAAGCCCTGATCGTATTCCAGCCGGTTCGGCGTGCCGATCACGGCGAAGTTCAGCCGGTCGGCGTGGAAATATTCGAGCTGCTTGCGGGTGCGTTGCTTCATGTTGGTCGCAGCAACGATGCCGAGATAGACCGACGGCGTCATGCGCAGCTTTGTCTGCCTGCCGTCGGGGTCCTGCACGACGAGGTAGGAAATATTGTAGCCATCGCCTTCGAGAGCGCTGGAAATGACGATCTTCGAGGCCCACGCGCTGGTGTATTCCGGCACCAATTCGCGGATGAAGGCATCGCGCCGATCGTAGCAGCCCATGGCCTGCAGCGATGGGCCGATATCTTCGACAACGCTGTCGATACCAAAGGTTTCGGCAATGGTGCGGCCGAGACGCAGGCTTTCCGGATCGGAATCGTTTTCCGGCATGAACAGCGCGTAGACGTTCTTGGCGCCAACGGCGCGGGCGGCAAGGGCTGCGCAGACGCTGCTGTCGATGCCGCCGGAAAGGCCAAGAACAAGCCCGCGCTTGCGCAAGGGACCACGCAGCTGCTCACGCAGGGCTGCGACGATCTTGTCGGTTTCCCTGGCCGGGTCGATTGCCAGCGTCGCTGGCGAGAATGCGGCGGTGGTATCGGCTTTGTGCATGTTCATTCGGCAGCCTCCAGTGTTTCTGCGGCGAGCCTGCGGCTGACCTTGCCGGTATCCGTCTTCGGCAGTTCGTCGCGAAACTCGATGAGACGCGGAACCATGAAGTCTTCCAGATGGGCGGCGCAGTGTTTGATAATGTCCCGCTCGGTCAACGCCGGGTCGGAGAGAACGACGATGGCTGCGATCGCCTGGCCGAGGACAGGATCGGGCAGGCCGATGACAACAGCTTCGGCAATGCCGGGGTGACTGTGCAGCACAGTCTCGACTTCCTTCGGCGCGACCTTCTCGCCACGCGTCTTGATGATGTCGTCCTTGCGGCCGACGAAATAGAGGAAACCTTCGTCGTCAGTACGGAAGAGGTCGCCGGTGTAGAGCACCTTTTCCCAAGGGTTGGGGCCGGGACGAAGCATCTTGCTGGTCGCCTCGTCGTTGCGCCAGTAGCCCTGCATCACGTGAGGCCCGCGGATCACCAGTTCGCCGGAGACGCCGGGCGCGACGCGCTGGCCGTTGTCATCAACAACGAAGGCTTCGGTATTGGGGATGGCGATGCCGACCGAACCCGGCCGGCAGTCGAGTTCTGCCGGCGGTAGATAGGTGCAGCGCTTGCATTCCGTCAGCCCGTACATCGAATAGACGGTTGCGCGTGGAAACAGTTCGCGCAGGCGGGCGATATGGGAGGGTGGCAGCGCGGCGGCGGTATTGGTGATGTAGCGCAGGCTCGGCAGGAAATCCGGCTCCAGGTCGCGCATCTGCAGGATCATCGCCGCCATGGTCGGCACCAGCGGGAAGCCGGTGACGTTTTCTTCGCGGATACGGTCGAAAATCGCCTGCGGGAAGGCGAAGGAGGCTTCGAGCACGATGGTCGCGCCAAGCTTTACTGCCATCAGCAACTGATAGAGGCCATAGTCGAAGGCCAGCGGCAGGACGTTCAGGATGATGTCGTCAGCCGTGTTTTCCAGATAGGTGGTGATCGAGGTGGCGGCCGCCTCGACATTGCGATGGGTCATCATGACGCCCTTCGGGCGCCCGGTCGAACCCGAGGTATAGATCAGAAGCGCCAGATCGACATCGATGCCCTGATGCTTCACGCTGCTCTCGGTGGCCGCAAGGCAGGTTTCGAAATCGGCGATACCTTCAGCGGGGTTGGTGCCCCTGAATTTTGTCGATGCGACGAACAACGGCCGTGGTTCGATCGTCCGCGCTTCAGATACGACCGGCAAGAGCTTGCCTTGTGTGAGAATGCCCGCCGCCTCGCAGTTGCCAATCATGTAGGCGAGCTTGTCGGCCTTTGTCGAAGGGTTGACCGGTACGGCGGTGGCGCCGGCTTTCAGGATCGCGAAGAGCGAGACCGCAGCTTCCCAGCAATTGTTCATGAAGACGAGGACGCGATCGCCGCGCACGATACCACCTGCGGCAAGCGACGAGGCCAGCCGGGCGGCTGCCGCGTCAAACTCCGCATAGGTGAAGCGCTTGCCGCCGGCGACCAGGGCCGTTTTCGCACCGTTTATACGGGCGCTGTTGTGCAGAAATTCCTCGACGCGCATCGTCTGTCTCCCGTCGCCTGATCGTGTCAGGCCGACATCTTGTTGAGTGCGGGCGCCTCAGCGTGCTTTGCAACGAAAGCCGTGATGCGCGCTACAGAATCGAGATTGGCAGGCACGATATCCGCATCGGCCATGACGAAACCGAACTGGTCTTCGATAAAGGCGACGAGTTCGAGAACGCCGGTGGAATCGATGACTTCGTTTTCGATCAGCGATGCCTCGTCCTGAAGGTCGTAGGACGTGTCGCCGAACAGAAAGTTCTCGATGATGAAGGCCTTGATGCTGTCTTTGATAGGCTGGGTCATATTTTTTTCCTCAGATGAAGCTCAAGCCGCCTGTGCGCCGAGCGCTTTGGTGGCCGAAAATGTCTGTTGCCAGAGCTGGGTTGATAGGATGCCGACGAAGGCGACATTGTCGCGATAGCCGGAGGCCGGCTTCTCGCTGCATTTCTCATAAAGCTTCGAAACGGCCTTCGGATTGAAAAGACCGGTTTCGGCGATGCTGCGCTCGCCGAACGCGTCGCGAACATAGTCGCGTTCGTTCGTGCCGACGAAGGACTGGCTGTCCGGTGCGCGATATGGTTGCTTTGTCCGGCGTCCGATGGAGTCCGGAAGAAGGTCTTTCGTTGCCTCCCGCAGGATATGCTTTTCGACAAGCCCTTTGAGTTTCATCTCGGGCGGCAGGCGGGTTGCGAATTCGACCAGACGATGGTCGAGGAACGGGAAACGTCCTTCGACGCCATGCGCCATGGCCATGCGGTCGCCCTGGCTCGACAGGATGTAGCCCGGCAGCAGGAAACGGCTTTCGAGATATTGTGCCTGATGCAAGGGGTGCCAGCGGCTGAAATCTTCAGGCAGCCGCGAGACGAGTTCGGCGGCTGCGTCATAGCCTTGAAGAGCCTGGCGAAGATCGCCGGAGAAGAACAGCTTGGCGGCTGCCGTCCCCCGCAGCCGCGGCCGGTGCGAGAACAGCGGATCGTCCGGACTGTCGTCGCCGGCGCCAAAGAAGGCGGCCAGATACTCGGCCGATTGCTGCTTCAGCCCGGGCAGGTAGGCATAGAGCTTGCGAAACAGGTGCGGCCTGATCCGCGAACCGGGCTGGCGCGCGCAGAAACGGCGAACGCGTGCTTCCTTGAAGATATCGTAGCCGGCAAACACCTCGTCGGCGCCTTCCCCGGTCAGAACCACTTTCAGGCCCTTTTCGCGAACAAGACCCGAGAGCTGATAGAGCGGCGCCGGCGCCGTGCGCAGGATGGGGCGCTCGGTGAAGCGGATCACGTCCGGAAATGTGCTGGCAATATCGCCTTCGCCGCAGGCAACCGCATGATGATGCGTGCCGAGAGCCTGCGCCATCTGCTGCTGGAAAGCGCTTTCGTCGTGCTCTGCGCTGCCGAAAGTTACCGAAAACGTCGAGAGGCCATCGGGTGCCATGGGCGCGGCCAGCGCCGAGACGATCGATGAATCGAGGCCGCCGGAGAGGTAGGAGCCGACTGGAACATCGGCCCGCATCCGGATGCGCGTCGCATCGGTCAGAAGGGCGCGCAATTCTTCTGCTGCGGCGCGTTCGTCCGTATATGCGGCAGGCTCGCCCATATCCGGATATTGCAGCTGCCAGTAAGGCTTGATCGAGATGCTGCTTTTTTCGGCAATAAGTAGATGCGCTGGCTCAAGTTCAAGTATGTCGCGGAAGGCTGTGCGGGGGGCAATCGGTGCCCAGAGCGTGAAAATCTGGTCCAGCGCGAAGGGGTCCATCTCAGCCCGGACGCCCGGCACCTGCAGCAGAGCCTTTACCTCCGAGGCGAAATAGAGGGTTTTGCCGACCGTCGTGTAGAAGAGCGGACGGACGCCCATGCGGTCGCGGGCAATGACCATCCGTTGCCGGGGTGCATCCCAGATCGCAAAGGCAAAATCGCCGTTGAGCAGGGACACGCAGTCTGGTCCCATGCGCTCATAGAGGTGCAGGATCACTTCGGTGTCGCTGCCGGTGCGGAACACGTGGCCCTGCGCCTTCAAGGTCTCCCGAAGTTCGACATAATTGAAAATCTCGCCGTTGAAGGCGATGGTGAAATTACCGCTGGCATGCGTCATCGGCTGCTGGCCATCGCCCAGGCCGACGATCGACAGGCGTGCGTGGCCAAGTCCGATGGAGGGAGCGGTGAAAACACCCTGCTCATCCGGTCCCCGGTGCGCTATCGCGGCAACCATGCGCTGCAGCAACGGCTGCGCATCATGGGGCGCGACGCCATCTCCGAAGTACCCGCCAAATCCACACATGCAGCAAAATCCCCGACTTGCCTTTGGAGACCGCATAATGCCTGAAAAGCGTCGGTGATGTGTTAATCTGGATCAGAATTCCGGAGCAAATTCCGGTATTTGGTCTCACGGTAAAGATTTGTTTAAGAATAATTTCGGCTTTTTACTAAAGTTTTAAGCAACGGAAAGATGGCCTCTGTTCTCTTATGGAATGCGCTTCTTGCCGCTCTGCTGCGCGCTTTCAGAGCGGTAACGATTATCGAGTGGGCGAGGCCATTTTTAAGTCCATGCAATCTTGGATGGATTTTGGTGAAAACCGGGAGGACTTTCGTCTGGTGCCTTCGCCCGGTGTCATGGTTAATCATTCCTGAATGGGTGGAAATGCGGTGCGCGTCCGCTCAATCAGGAGATCGGCCAGGAGACCTGCTTGGTACCGCAACGGCCTGATCGGCAAAAACGAATTTTGGTTTGGAGGCGCTGGCTGTGACTTTATAGATGAAGACCGCCGTCAGCAGCGGCCAGAAGGCGCAGAAAATCATGCCCGCTACGCGGTGGGCCGACCACCGGCCACCAACTTTCTCTCCCTCG
The DNA here is from genome assembly GCF_025847205.1 of Pararhizobium sp. YC-54. Taxonomy (GTDB): domain Bacteria; phylum Pseudomonadota; class Alphaproteobacteria; order Rhizobiales; family Rhizobiaceae; genus Pararhizobium. The sequence continues at coordinate 120,638 of NZ_JAOYTH010000016.1, forward strand.
ATATAAGTTGGTGCGAGATAAAGCAGGGCGATAGCGCCATAAACCAGCGCTGCAATCTGCAGATTCGACATGATGGCGCGCTCCTCTTCTTTCATGTGTACGTTCCAGGCCTGTTCTGCAATTTGCGCGAAAGTGGGAGACAAGTCACTGCCGCAATAGGGGAAATTAACGATTTCTTAACTTAAGGTAAATTTCCACGTCCCATGGACGTTCCCCTGCAAGTTTAAGCAGCGATTGTTACCCCCTGTTTCAGGCTCTTCACCCTGGTCTTATCTTCGGGCGTAGCGAAAACCGGCCCGTTGACAGGTCTTCCCTTCTCAACCTAGGTTAAGTCAAATAGCTTGACTTAATGGGCGCTCAGCGAAACCTGAGGAGGAGTTCGTCATGGCTGCGATTGGGGAAGCTGTTGTCTTGCCGGGTACACGCGCGGTCATCGGTACTGATCATGCATAGGGAGAGGCCGCCCAGACGTCCTGATGAGGTTTGACGTTTTCTCGCGGCTCGAAAATCACACAGGGTTTCACATGGATTATCTGGTCAATCTTTCACTGGTTCAGCCAGTTCCGGAACTTGCTGCGCGCATGGAAAACGCCGGCGTCACCATCAGACGGGCGCTTGCGCCGGAGTTCGAACTGGTAACCGGCTGGGTGCGGGAAAAATTCGGATCTGGCTGGGCAAGCGAGACTGCGGTGGCTTTCACCCGCCAGCCGCCCACCTGTTTTCTGGCAACCCGGGCGCAAAAGTTGATCGGCTTTGCCTGTCATGAATCCATCGCCCGTGGTTTCTTCGGGCCGACCGGGGTCGATGAGGCCGCGCGGGGTGAGGGTATCGGCCATGCCCTGCTTCTCGCCAGCCTTATGGATTTGAAGGTGATGGGCTACGGCTACGCGATTATCGGCGATGTCGGGCCATCGGCCTTTTACGAGCGGACGGTCGGCGCGACGCCGATCCCGAATTCAGCGCCCGGCGTCTATGCCGGATTGCTCAACAGCGCCGAATGACAGTTTTCTGGAGGACATGATGACGATTGCGGCCAAGACCAAATATCAGCTGGAAACATTCTGGGTGCCTGCCGGGCAGGATGAAAATCCCGTTTATACATTGACTTTGACCAACAGTTCAGACCAGCCGCTTTCCGGCTTCAAGCTCTGCGTTTCCGGTCCGGCACGCATCGATCCGGAAGCCACCGTCGAAGGTGCCAGGCTGTTGAAGCGGCTGTCGAACCACTCGGAGTTTGCGCCGCCGGAAGGTTTTGTGCTCAAGCCCGGCGAGACCTGGACCATCAAGGCGCATGGCATGAGCTATCACCCCAAGCATTGGACCGATGGCGCCAATGCCGGTTATGTCGTGCTCGGCGACAACAATACGGTGCCGGTCAGCGTTGCTCCGACCCGGGCGAAGGGCGACAACGCGGCCCTGACGCGCGGTGCCGTGGTCTATCCGGTTCCGAAGGTCGCGCCGGTGACGGTTTCCGTTGTGCCGTGGCCGAGTGCTGTGTCGGTATCGGGCCAGTTGGCACCTCCCGCCGGGCTTGCGCTCCGGGCCGAGGGGGGCGAGGCAAACGCTGCTGCGCAAGCTTTCAAGGCGCTCGCAGACGGTTTGTTTCCCGTCGAGGGGCTGGTCCGTCCAGTGTGTGAAGGCGGTTTGCCCGTTTCATTTGCCTCGGCCGATGGCTTTGCACCGGAGGCATATAGCGTCAGGTTCTCCCCATCCGGGGTGACGGTGTCGGCGGGCACGCGCGCCGGCTTCCTTTACGGATTGATCACGCTTGGCCAGATTCTGCGCGGCGCACGGCTTCATCCCGAGACCTTCCTGTTTCCTGCATCCGGAGAGATCACTGACGAGCCGGCACTCAGCTGGCGCGGCGTACATCTTGATGTTGCCCGGCAGTTTTACGGCACGGCTGAAATCGGGCAGTTTCTGCGGATCATGGCCTGGAACAAGCTGAACCGGTTTCACTGGCATCTCTCCGACGATGAAGCCTGGCGCGTCGAGATCGACGCCTATCCGGCACTGACCGATATCGGCGCCTGGCGTGGGCATGGCCTCAAAATCCCGCCGCTCCTGGGGTCCGGCCCTCAAATCACCGGTGGCTACTATACCAAGGCGGCCATTCGCGACGTCGTGGCCCTGGCCGGAGGCTTGGGCATCGAAGTGGTGCCGGAAATCGATGTGCCCGGCCATTGTTACGCGATGCTGCAGGCGATCCCGGAGCTTCGCGATCCGCAGGAAGAAGGCAGCTATTTTTCCGTCCAGGGATTTCCCGATAACTGCATCAATCCGGCGCGTGAGGAAACCTACCGGGTTCTCGAGACGATTTTCGATGAGTTGATCGAGCTGTTTCCGTCGAAGATCATTCATATCGGCGCCGACGAGGTACCGCTCGGCGCATGGTCCGGCTCGCCCGAAGCGTTGGCGCGCTTGCGCGATATCAGCGGCGAGGCCATGGCAACCGCCCATGCCGCGCGGCTGAACGTCATCACCAACACGCATGGCGCCGACGAGATCGACGGGTCGGGGGCAGCCGTGCTGCAGGCGGAGTTCCTGGCACGCATCCAGGCTTTTCTCGCCTCGCGAGGCTGCATCACCGGCGGCTGGCAGGAGGCGGCTCATGGCAACGTCATCGACAAGAGCCAGTCGTTGCTGTTCGGCTGGCGGACGGTCGAAGCATCTGCGGCTTTGGCAGGCGAGGGGTACGACATGGTCGTCTGCCCGGGGCAAGTCTATTACCTCGACATGGCCAATAGCCAGGCGTGGTCGGAACCCGGCGCCAGCTGGGCCGGCTGGTCCGACCCGGAAAAGCTCTACACGTTCGATCCCGTCGAAGGCTGGAATGAGGCGCAGAAGAAACATCTGCTCGGCGTGCAATGCTGCATATGGTCGGAACCGATGACCGATCGCGGTGTGTTCGACCGGCTGGTCTTCCCGCGCCTGTCGGCGCTTGCCGAAACCGGCTGGACACTGCCGGACCGAAAATCCTTCGCCCGCTTTGAGGCGCTGGTCGGGTTGATGCCGATTCTTTACGGGGTTTACGCCGAGAACTAGGGGAACGCCTGCATTCTGTTGGGAAGGCTGGGCTGATATCGGCCTCCCCAATCTCCCGAAAATTTCTCCGGCAGACTTTAGCGGCGCGGCGATATCGGCCGTGACCTGCTTTTGCTTCTATTGCGCGAGGGCAATGCGTAGCCCGCAAATGTGACAAACGCAAAAACAATCAAAAGGTGTATTTTCCTTCCCGTTTGGATGAAAAACGTTCTCTGGTCGAGAATTGCATATTGCGACTTTCGAGGAAGATTTTCGAGTTTCAATCGATGCAATAAATAAAATAGCCAGTTAATCGGACAAAATTTGTTTTCATGCACCAAGATTGGGGAAGTTGGCGGGTTTTCATGCTGGGAAGCGTTCTTCGCTAAAAATTTCTACAAATATTAATTGTTCCTTCAGAACTAATACTAATAGTTGTGTGTATGCAGCCGGGTGACAGCCTGGGCATGATGCGGATGCATGGGCCGGTGAATATCCGGCATGTCCTTTTTCAGAAGGCCGGATCGACCCGCGGGTAACCCTGTGCGGGCGGCGATCGCAGCCTTCAGGTTTCATAGCCATAAGAGACAACAACAAGAACACACCGACATTCGGGGCTTTGACCGGCCGACGCGTGCGCTTGTTGCTTCGCCCAAATGGCGCAAGAAAATTGATCAGATGCCCAAGGAGGCGTTTCGTGAGCAAGCTTTTTCCATTTTTTGGTGGCGATGCCGCAGCTGTTCTGGCTGCGATGCACAAGTCACAGGCGGTTATCGAGTTCGATCTCAACGGCAATATTCTCAGCGCCAATCCCAATTTCTGTACGGCATTGGGCTATGAGCTCGCGGAGATCAAAGGCAAGCATCACCGGATTTTCGTCGATCCTGCGGAAGCGGCGAGCGTGGACTATCGCGAATTCTGGGCTCGGCTCGGCCGCGGCGAATTCGACCGGCAGCAGTACAAGCGCGTCACCAAGAGCGGACGGGACATCTGGATCGAAGCCTCATACAATCCGGTTTTCCGCGGCGGCAAGCCTTACAAAGTGGTGAAGTTCGCAACGGATATCACTGCGACCCGGCAGAAGGCGATGGAAGATGCCGGCAAGCTGAATGCCGTCTCGCGCTCGCAGGCCGTGATCGAATTCACGCCAACCGGTGAAATCCTCACCGCCAACGAGAATTTTTGCGGCGCGCTGGGCTACCAGCTGTCGGAAATTCAGGGAAAGCATCACCGCATGTTCTGCGATCCCGCCTATGCTCAGACAGAGGAGTACCGGCAGTTCTGGGAGGGGCTCGGACGCGGTCAGTTCACTGCCAACGAGTTCCTGCGCTTCGGCAAGGGCGGCAAGGAGATCTGGATCCAGGCAGCCTACAACCCGATCGTCGATGACAAGGGTAAGGTGTTCAAGGTCGTCAAGATTGCGACGGATGTGACCGAGCGCATGGGGGCGGTCGGCAGTCTGGCAAAGGCGCTGAAAAACCTGTCCGATGGCGACCTGACACAAAACCTCGACAAACCCTTTGTCCCGACCATGGAAAAAGTTCGCCACGATTTCAATGACGCCGTAAGCAAGCTCCGCTCGGCGATGCATTCGGTTGGCTTGAATGCGCAGGCGATCGCAGCCGGTTCGACGGAAATCCGGTCTGCCGCCGACGATCTGTCCAAGCGGACGGAACAGCAGGCTGCTTCCGTGGAAGAGACGGCTGCTGCGCTGGAGGAAATCACCACCACTGTCGCCGATTCCAGCCGCAGGGCCGAGGATGCCGGCAATCTCGTGGCGGCCACGCGGGCAAATGCCGAACGCTCCGGCGCTGTGGTCCGCAACGCGATCACGGCGATGGGAGAGATCGAGAGTTCATCGCGCGAAATCTCCAATATCATCGGCGTCATTGACGATATCGCCTTCCAGACCAACCTTCTGGCGCTGAATGCCGGTGTGGAGGCAGCGCGTGCCGGTGATGCCGGCAAGGGTTTCGCAGTCGTTGCCCAGGAAGTGCGCGAACTTGCCCAGCGGTCTGCCAAGGCTGCCAAGGAAATCAAGGCATTGATCAACACCTCCGGCGAGCAGGTGAAAAGCGGCGTTTCGCTGGTCGGTGAAACCGGCAAGGCCTTGGAAGAAATCGTCAAGCAGGTCCAGGAAATCAACACCAATGTCGTCGCCATTGTCGAAGGCGCACGGGAGCAGGCGACAGGCTTGAAGGAGATCAACCAGTCGGTGAACGCGATGGACCAGGGCACACAGCAGAACGCGGCGATGGTGGAGCAGTCGACTGCCGCCAGCCACAGCCTGGCCCGCGAAGCGGAAGCTCTGTTCTCGCTGATTGGCCAGTTCCGGGTCGGGCAGCAAGCGGGCGCACCCCGGGCGGTGGATGTCGGGCATCATGCCCAGCCGGTTGCATCGCCGGCACGCAAGATGGCGGGTCAGGTTATCCGCGCCTTTTCCGGCAATGCCGCCGCCGCGCAGGAGAACTGGGAAGAGTTTTAAGCCGGCCGGTCTCGGCTGAAATGAAAACGGCGCCGCTGGTTGCGGCGCCGTTTCCCGTTGTATCAACCGGTAATTTACTCGGCGGCTTCAAGCCCCGGCAACTGCGGCTGGGTGTGCAGTTGCGTGACCGTGGCTGTTTCGAGCGGGGCAGTGTGGGCACCGTTCTTCTTCAGCGGCCGGTTTCCGGTCATTGCACGCACCAGCGTGTAGAAGACCGGGGTCAGGAACAGGCCGAACAGCGTCACGCCGATCATGCCGGAGAACACGGCGACACCCATTGCATGGCGCATTTCAGCACCTGCACCGGTCGAGATGACCAGCGGCACAACACCCATGATAAACGCCATCGATGTCATCAGGATCGGGCGCAGGCGCAGGCGGCTGGCCTTGATGACGGCGTCGAACGGTGTCGCCCCTTCGAACTCGAGCTCCCGCGCGAACTCGACGATCAGGATGGCGTTCTTGGCCGACAATCCCACCAGCACGATCAGGCCGATCTGGGTGAAGACGTTGTTATCGCCTGCCGTCAGCCAGACCCCGCCCAATGCAGCCAGAAGCGCCATCGGGATGATCATGATGATCGACAGCGGTAGCGTCAGGCTTTCGTACTGCGCTGCCAGCACCAGGAAGACGAGCAGGATCGATAGCGGGAAGATCAGGATACCGGTATTGCCGGCAATGATCTCCTGGTAGGTCAGCTCCGTCCACTCGAAGGTGACGCCTGCGGGCAGGGTTTCGGCTGCTATCCGTTCGACAGCGGCACGGGCCTGGCCGGATGAATAGCCGGGTGCCGTGTTGCCGTTGATGTCGGCTGAAAGGAAGCCGTTATAGCGCATGGCCCGTTCCGGACCGGCACTCGAGGTGACGTTGAGCACCGCCGACAGCGGGATCATCTCGCCGGAGTTCGAGCGGACTTCCAGCTTGCCGATGTCTTCCGCCTGGGCGCGGTAATTGGCATCGGCCTGCACGCGGACCGAATAGGTCCGGCCGAACTTGTTGAAGTCGTTGACATAGACCGAACCCAGATAGATCTGCAGCGTGTTGAAGATCTCCGTCAGCGGAACATTCAGCTGGCGCGCCTTGGCCCGGTCGACATCGGCATAGAGCTGCGGAACGTTGACCTGATAGCTGGAGAACATGCCGACCAGTTCAGGCGTCGTATAGGCCTTGGCCATGAACCCTTTGACGGCAGCATCGAGCGCTTCGTAGCCAAGGCCTGCCTTGTCTTCCAGTTGCAGCTTGAAGCCGCCGATCGCACCGAGACCCTGGACCGGAGGCGGCGGGAAGATGGCGCTGAAGGACTCCTGGATGACGCTGAGTTCCTGGTTGAGCCTTCCGGCGATTGCACCAGCCGAAAGATCCGGTGTCGTGCGTTCTTCAAATGGTTTCAGCGACAGGAAGACGATGCCGGCATTGGAGGAGTTGGTAAAGCCGTTGATCGACAGGCCCGGGAAGGCGATGGCGCTTTCGACGCCTGGAACCTTCAGGGAAATATCGCTGATGCGGCGGATTACCTCTTCCGTGCGGTCGAGCGAGGCGCCGTCTGGCAGCTGGGTGAAGCCGACCAGATACTGCTTGTCCTGCGGCGGTACGAAACCGCCGGGGACGGCCTTGAAGAAGAACACGGTTGCGCCGACCAGCAGCAGATAGACGCCCATCATCAGGGTCTTGCGCGAGATAACGCCCTTGACGCCTGAGCTGTAGGCCCGCGATCCGCGGGAAAAGACCGCGTTGAAACCACGGAAGAACCAGCCGAACAGAACGTCCATCACCCGCGTCAACCGGTCCTTTGGCGCATCATGGCCGCGCAGAAGCAGAGCGGCAAGCGCCGGAGACAGGGTGAGCGAGTTGAACGCCGAGATGACGGTCGAAATGGCGATCGTCAAGGCGAACTGCTTGTAGAACTGGCCGGTCAGGCCGGAGATGAAAGCAAGCGGCACGAACACGGCGACCAGCACCAGCGCGATCGCGATGATCGGGCCGGAGACTTCGGTCATGGCCTTGTAGGTTGCCTCGCGTGGGGAAAGGCCATCCTCGATGTTGCGCTCGACGTTTTCGACGACGACGATCGCGTCATCGACGACGATGCCAATGGCCAGAACGAGGCCGAAGAGGCTGAGGGCGTTGATCGAGAAACCCAGCATCTGCATCACGGCGAACGTGCCGATGATGGAGACGGGAACAGCGATCAGCGGAATGATCGAGGCGCGCCATGTCTGCAGGAAGATGATGACGACGATGACGACCAGCGCGATGGCTTCGAGCAGGGTGTGAATGACGGCCTCGATCGAGGCGCGCACGAACTGCGTCGTGTCATAGACGATCTCGTAGTCGACATCCTGCGGCATCGACGCCTTGATTTCCTGCATGGTTGTGCGGACCTGATCGGCGATCTCGATCGCGTTCGATCCGGGAGCCTGGAAAACCGGAATGGCGACGGCCTGCTTGTTGTTGAGCAGCGAGCGCAGCGAGTATTCGGCCGAGCCGAGCTCGATGCGGGAAACGTCGCGCAGGCGGGTAATCGCTCCGGTCGGGCTCGTCTTGATGATGATCTCGCCGAACTCTTCCTCGCTCTGCAGGCGTCCCTGCGCATTCACCGAAAGCTGCAGGTCGACGCCCTGCTGGTTCGGCGAGGAGCCGATGACGCCGGCGGCGGCCTGGATGTTCTGAGCACGGATTTCATTGACGATATCGGAGGCGGAAAGGCCGAGCTGAGCCATCTTCTGCGGGTCGAGCCAGATGCGCATCGAATAGTCGCCGGAGCCGAACAGCTGGACCTGGCCGACGCCGTCGATGCGGGCAAGCCTGTCCTTGACGTTGATCAGCGCGTAGTTGCGCAGATAGGTCATGTCGTAGCGGCCTTCGGGCGATGTCAGGTGCACCACCATCATCAGGTCGGGGGAGCTCTTGATGGTGGTGACGCCAAGGCGGCGCACCTCTTCCGGCAACCGCGGCTCGGCTTGGCTGACGCGGTTCTGGACGAGCTGTTGCGCCTGGTCCGGATCGGTGCCGAGCTTGAAGGTCACCGTCAGCGTCATCAGGCCGTCGGTGGTCGCCTGGCTGCTCATATAGAGCATGTCCTCGACGCCATTGATCGATTCCTCCAGTGGCGTCGCCACCGTCTCGGCGATGACTTTCGGGTTCGCGCCGGGATAGTTGGCGCGCACGACGACCTGCGGCGGCACGACGTCCGGATATTCGGAAATCGGCAGGATCGTCATGGCGATCAGGCCGCCAAGGAAGATGACGAAGGACAGAACGCCCGCAAAAACGGGGCGATCGATAAAGAACCTGGAGATATTCATGGCGTGATCCGCCCTTGTGCTGAAGTGCCGGAGAAAGGCTTAGTTGGTTATCGAGGCTTGCTGCTCGGGATTTGCCGCCGGGTTCATGGAGACCATTTCAGGCGCCACGAGCGCGCCGGGCCGGATGCGCTGCAAGCCGTTGACGATGATGCGTTCCTGGGCTTTCAGGCCAGCCGTGACGATCCGAAGCCCATCGGATTTCATGCCGACGGTGATTTCGCGATATTCGGCGGTATTGTCCGGCTTGACGACCATGACGAATTTCTTGTTCTGGTCGGTGCCGATCGCGCGTTCATGCACAAGCACGGCGTCTTCGGATTTCGCCTGGCCCATGCTCAGCCGGGCGAACTGACCCGGCATCAAGGCGCCATTGGCGTTATCGAACACGGCGCGCACGCGGATCGTGCCGCTTTCAGGATCAACGCTGTTATCGACGAGCTGAAGCTTGCCGCTCACGCCCGGCAGCCCGGCGACATCCATGCGGACTGGCACGCGGTCGATAAAGTTGCGGGCGTTCACGCCTTCCGGCAGCTCGGCGAGAATGCCGGAGACGATCCGCTCGTCAGCTTCGAAGCTCGCATAAATCGGGCTCAAGGACACCAGCCGGGTGAGGATCGGCGATGAGGGGCCAGCAGCGATCAGGTTGCCGGCGGTGATCTCGATCTTGCCGACGCGGCCGGTGATCGGGGCGCGGATTTCGGTGTAGCCGAGATTGAGCGCCGCCGATTGCAGCACGGCGCGCGCCGCGCCGAGATCTGCTTCGGCACTTGCCAGGCCGTTCATGCGCTGATCGACTTCGCTTTGCGACACAGCGTTGGACGCTAAAAGCTGCGTGCCGCGCTTCAGTTCGATGCGGGCCAGCGATACGCGTGCTTCGGCCGCGGTAACACTGGCTTGCGCACGCGCCACTTCCGCCTGGAAGGGGGCGGGATCGATGGTGACGAGCAGATCGCCCTTCTCAACGATCGCGCCTTCCTGGAAATGGACCGACTGGATGGCGCCGGCGACGCGGGAGCGCAGCTCGACATGATCGACCGCTTCGAGGCGGCCTGAGAATTCGCTCCATTGAGTCACGGATTTCGCTTCGACGACCGCAACGGAGACAGGGACCGCAACAGGCGCTGAAGTCGATGCGTCGGCCGCGTTGCCGCTGCCGGCCGGGCTTCCCTGAAGTTCGAAGTAGACTGTTGGCGCGATGGTCGCGACCGCAAGGACGAGGCCAGTGGTGAGAAGCTTGGTTTTGAAAGTTCCGAATGACATGGCGGCTATCCTGAATTTCTGCCCCGGGCGGTGGGCTGCCTTGTGCCCTTCGTGGGAGGCGAAGGATTTAGGCGAGGGTTGCATTGACGTTCAATACCGTTCGGTATAGAAATAAGTTCTTGAACCGATCGATGTCAATCGAATTGTATACCGATCGGTATAAAAAAATTCGGGAGGGCCCACCCCATGGGACGGCCAAGAGAGTTCGATGTCGACGATGCCCTTGAGACGGCGATGGAGCTGTTCTGGCGAAAGGGATATGAAGGCACGTCCTTGACCGACCTGACCGAGGGCATGGGTATCACCAAGCCGAGCCTCTATGGCGTTTTCGGCAACAAGGAAGGCCTATTTCTCAAGGCATTGGAACGCTACGAGCGTACCAAGATGAACTTCTTCCATGAAGCCCTGAACGAACCGAAGGCGCGCGATGTTGCCGAGAAAATCTTAAGGGGCTTTGCCGATTCCCAGACCGCGGAAACCAGTCCGAGCGGGTGCCTTGGGATCAACGGCGCGCTCGCCTGCAGCGAGGCAGCCGCCGAAATCCAGAAATGTCTGATCGAAAACCGACAGCGCGGTGAGCGGGAACTGGGCAAGCGGTTCGAGCGGGCGGCAAAAGAGGGCGACCTGCCTGCCGGGCATGAGCCCTATGATCTTGCCCGCTATATCATGACCATCTCGCAGGGGACCGCAATTCAGGCGGCCTCCGGCGCGGACCGCCCGGCGCTGTACCGCGTCATCGACATGGCGCTGCAGTTCTGGCCCGAAACCGGCGCACCGCAGAACTGAATCAAACGGTCACTAAAGTTCCATATACAACACAATCAATGTTTTGCAGGCTGGCTCACTCATCCGTCATCTTTCCGCTGCGTGATTCCAGCCGGTACCGGTTGCCGGGATAGACCAGCCGCGCAAAGGATACGGCGCATTTGGATGACCACGTGCGGCGGCGAATGAGCAGGCAGGGTTCCGTGCGCAGGATGACAAGCAGCTTGCACTCCCACGGCTGCGGCATGGCGGCTTCGACGATGTGTTCGGACCCGCTCAAGGGCGCTTCGGCCGTCAAATAGGCATTCGGTGTCTGCACCGTAAAGTCCTGTTCAAGGTAGCCGGGCGCTGCTTCCGGATTGACGAAACGGTCTTCGATCTGCACCGGAACACCGTTTTCGCTATGCACGATCAGCGAATGAAACACCGATGCTCCGATCGGCAGGCCAAGCGCGTCGGCAACGTCGGGGGCTGCGGTTTCCCGGGCCAGAACAATCACGGAGGCCTGATGGGTATGGCCTCGCTCGTCGATCTCCTCGGCAATGTTGCGCACTTCGAACAATTCGGAATAGCCTTTTCGCTCGGCAACGAAGGAGCCTACACCCTGGATGCGCACCAGTTCGCCTTCGCTCGCCAATTCCCTCAGTGCTCGGTTGGCGGTCATCTTGCTGACGCCCAGTTCCGCGACCAGTTCGTTCTCCGAGGGGACGCGATGCTTCGGCGGCCACTCGCCGCTCTGAATTCGGTCGAGGATCATCTGCTTGACGCCGGCATAAAGCGGCGAGCCGTCATTGTCGCTGGAGTCCCACTTTAACGGAGCGTTCTGGTCGTTGCTTCGTTTCATATTCTTGTCCTTGGGCGGAATTAATTTTGCATTCAGATGCGGCCGCCCACTTGCATACCATAAAAATTAGCATATGGTACCATATACAACATGGATGTTCAGGGGCATTTTTCAACCTCGTCTTCCATCCGTTATTGTAGAGCCGGCGCAAGATCGGTGGACGTTGAAAACAAACCCAGAGGAACGTGAGCATGAACCTGTCAAAATTTCTGATGGCTGGTGCCGTCGCATTCGCAACGTTTTCCGCTCCGTTGGCCCAGGCCAAGGACTGGAAGACCGTTACCATTACGCTTGAAGGTGCCTATGCGCCGTGGAACCTGACCAATCCGGACGGCACGCTCGGCGGTTTCGAGCCTGAGCTGGCCAAGTATCTCTGCGATCACATGAAGGTCGAGTGCAATCTCGTTGCTTCCGATTGGGATGGCATGATCCCGGCGCTCAACGCCGGCAAGTTCGATGTGATCATGGACGCGCTGTCGATCACCGAAGAGCGCAAGAAGATCATCGATTTCACCATCCCCTATGCCCATACCCACGCCGCCTTCGCGACGCTCAAGGATAGCCCGTTGGCAAACGCCGCCGGCACCGGAACGGTCGTCAAGCTCGATCCGGGCGCAACCGGCGTCAAGGAAGTCGATGCGATGAAGGAAGCCTTTGCCGGAAAGACCATCGGCATCCAGGCCGCCACTGTCTATTCCAAGTTCATCTATGACAACTTCGGCGATGTTGCCACGGTGCGTGAATACAAGACCGGTGCCGAGCGCGACCTCGATCTCGAAAGCGGCCGTATCGACCTCGTTTTCGATGATGCCGTCTATCTGATCTCCGCCTTTGAAAAGTCCAACGGCACCCTGGCCTTTACCGGTCCGGAAATCGGCGGCACGATCTTCGGCAGCGGCGAAGGCCTTGGCATCCGTCAGGCCGATACCGATCTGCGTGACATGTTCAACAAGGCCATCGAGGCCGCCCTCGCTGACGGCACGATCAAGACGCTGTCGATGAAGTGGTTCAAGACCGACGTCACCCCGTGATCCCAAGGTGCCCGCCGCTTGCTATTTTGCGAACGGCGGCCACACTTGCTGTGGCAGGCCGCCCTTCATCGGCGCGGCCTTCCATATCCACTTGAAGATCGGGAATCCGGCCTTGCCGGGAACGACGGGACGCCTGCGGCATGGCATTACTTCAAATGATCGGATTTGGTCCCACCGGCTGGGGCGGCTTGCTTCTGGTGGCGGCCCTGATGACGCTTTGCGTCACCGCCGTGGCGCTGTTGATCGGCGCTATTCTCGGCTCGCTGGTTGCCTGGGCGAAGCTGTCGGGCAGCCGGATCCTGAGGACGATCGGCGGCACCTACACCACGGTATTCCGTGGCGTTCCCGAGCTGTTGATCATCTATCTCGTCTATTTCGGCGGATCGAGCGCCGTCACCGCCATCGGCACGGCGATGGGCTATGAGGGCTTTCTCGGTCTTCCGTCCTTTGCCGCCGGCGCGCTCGCGGTCGGCATCATCTCGGGCGCCTATCAGGCCGAAGTGTTTCGCGGTGCTTACCTTGCCATTCCCAAGGGGGAGCTTGAGGCGGCGCAGGCGATCGGCATGAACCGCGGCTTGCGCTTCCGCCGCATCATCGGCCCGCAGGTCTTCCGGTTTGCCATTCCGGGGATCGGCAATGTCTGGCAGCTCAGCCTGAAGGACTCTGCCCTCGTCTCCGTGACCGGTCTTGCCGATCTGATGCGCACCAGTCAGGTCGCTGCCGGATCGACGCGGCAGCACTTCCTGTTCTTCATTGTCGGTGGCTGCCTCTATCTGGTCCTGACCAGCTTCTCGGATCGTTTTTTCACCAGCGCCGAAAAGCGGGCCAATCGCAGCATGCCGACCAGCCTCGGCCAGGCCTGATCAAGGAGACGCGCGATGGATATCGCCTTCATGTTCGAGACCATGAAAACGCTGCTGGCTGCCCTGCCGATGACGCTGGCGCTGTTTTCCCTTTCCGTCTTCTTCGGTGGAATACTGGCGCTTGTCATCGTCTGGATGCGCGTCAGCGGCAATGCCGCCGCCCGGAACTTTGCCAAGGGCTACATTTTCATCTTCCGCGGCTCGCCGCTTCTGATCCAGATGTTCCTGATCTTTTACGGCCTCGGACAGTTCGGCTTCATCCGCTACAGCTTCCTGTGGCCGGCATTGCGTGAACCCTTCGTCTGCGCCGTTCTGTCTCTGGCGCTCTGCACTGCTGGCTATTCGGCTGAAATCTTCCGCTTCGGCCTGCGCGCCATTCCGGCCAAGGAGATCGAGGCGGCGCGGTCCATCGGTATGTCCGGCTTCCTTTTGACACGCCGCATCCTCGCACCGATTGCCTTTCGCCACGCACTGCCGGCCTATTCGACCGAAGTGGTCATGATGGTGAAATCGACGGCGCTGGCCAGCCTTGTCACCGTCTGGGAAGTGACCGGCGTCGCCCAACGGCTGATCTCGCAGACATACCGCACGATGGAAGTCTTCCTCTGTGCGGCCGCCATCTATCTCATTCTCAACTTCATCATCCTGCAGGCGATGGCGCTGCTTGAATACAAGCTGACCCCGCACCGCCGCGCCGCACCTCTTTTCCCGGTGCCGCAACGATGAACTCCGCGACCCTCAACCAGACTGGAACGACCATGGCAGGCACGACCCGGCTTTCCGTCCGCAATATCCGCAAGAGCTTTGGCGCGCATGAGGTGCTGCGCGGCATCTCGCTAGAGGCCCGCGATGGCGACGTCATCTCGCTTCTCGGCGCCAGCGGCTCGGGAAAATCGACCTTTCTGCGCTGTATCAATCTTCTGGAGATCGCCGATCACGGCGAGATTTCCGTCGATGGCGAACTGATCCAGATGCAGCAGCGCGGCGGAAAGAATGTCCCGGCCGATCGCCGCCAGGTGGACCGCATCCGCTCCGAACTGGGGATGGTGTTCCAGTCCTTCAATCTTTGGTCCCATATGACGATCCTCGAAAACGTCATCGAGGGGCCGGTGCATGTGTTGAAGCGTCCGCGCGCCGAATGCATCGCCGAAGCCGAAGCGCTGCTGGAAAAAGTCGGCATCGCCGAGAAACGCCATGCCTATCCGGCGCATCTGTCGGGCGGTCAGCAGCAGCGCGCGGCAATCGCCCGCTCGCTGGCCATGAGGCCGAAGGTCATGCTGTTCGACGAGCCGACCTCGGCACTTGATCCGGAACTGGTCGGTGAAGTGCTGCGTGTCATGCGCTCGCTTGCCGAGGAAGGCATGACCATGCTGGTCGTCACCCATGAAATGAGCTTTGCCCGCAATGTCTCCAACCGGGTGATCTTCATGAAATCCGGCGAGATCGACAGTGACGGTGCGCCGGACGAACTGTTCGGCTCGGGCGGTTCGCCCAGCTTCCGTCAGTTTATCGGCAATTTCGGAGGCTGATCGTGCAAGACATCGTACTCGACGCGACGCTCGACTGGCGCGCCGTGGCGGCGGTTGCCGATGGTGCAACGCTTTCTCTTTCTGGTGCTGCCAGACAGCGGGTCGAAACGGCCAGCCGGATCGTTTCGGCGATCGTCGAAAGCGGCGTGCGGGCCTACGGGGTGAATACCGGTGTCGGCGCACTCGCTGATACGGTTGTCGATCGTCCTTCGCAGAGCCGCCTGTCACGCAACATCATCTTGAGCCACGCCTGCGGCGTTGGACCGTTGCTCGATGCCCGCGAGGTGCGCGGCATCATTGCAGCACAGATTGTCAATTTTTCGCATGGCCATTCCGGGGTGCGCCCGGAAATCGTGGAACTGCTGCAGACCTTTCTGCGTCAGGACTGCATTCCCGAGGTGCCATCCAAGGGGTCGGCCGGTTATCTCAGCCACAATGCCCATATCGCACTTGTGTTGGTCGGCGAAGGCAAGGCTCGGCTGAAGGGAAAGCCCGTCGCCGGTGCCGAGGCTTTAAAGACGCTTGGCGTCGCACCGTTGGTTCTGCAGGCCAAGGAAGGCTTGAGCCTCGTCAACGGAACGGCCTGCTCCACGGGACTTGGCTCAGTGGCTTTGGCTCGGGCGGAGCGGCTTCTTGATTGGGCCGATGCGATTGCCGCACTGACGATCGAGGCACTCGGCTGCCAGATGACCGCCTTTGATGCGCCGGTGCTGGCGCTGCGCAAATCGGCGGGGATCGAGAAGGTCGGCAAGACCCTGCGCGGGCGTCTCGCCGGTAGCGGCCTGATCGAAGCTGCCAAGGGTGCGCGGACGCAGGACGCCCTGAGCCTTCGCTCGGTCCCGCATGCCCATGGCGCCGGATGGGATGTGTTTGATTTTGCAAGTATGGTGGTGGATCAGGAACTGGCTTCGGTGACCGATAATCCGGCGGTTTCCGGCACACCGGACGCACCGGTTGTCTCGTCTGAGGCGCATGCCGTGGCGCCGGCTCTCGGACAGGCGCTGGACAGCCTCGCCATTGCAATCGCCCAGATATCAATGATGAGCGAGCGCCGCATCGACCGCCTCGTCAATCCGCTGGTGAGCGGCCTTCCGGCCTTTCTTGCCGTCGATCCGGGCGCAGGCTCCGGCTTCATGATCGCCCAATATACGGCAGCCGCGCTTGCTGCGGAAAACCGGCGTCTCGGCACGCCGGCAAGCCTTGATGGCGGCATCACATCGGCGCTGCAGGAGGATTTCCTCGGGCATCCGACGGCTGCGGCCAACAAGCTTCTGGCGGTGGTCGACAATGCCGAACAGATCCTCGGCATCGAATTTGCGGCCGCTGCCCAGGCGCAGGATTTCAAGGCCAGTGTCGCCCCCCGGGCCAAGGGGACCGATATGCTCTATCGCCATATCCGCGCCGATGTGCCAACCTATGCCGACGATCGGCCGCTCGGCTGGGATCTGGAAAAGGCCCGCGACCTCCTGCGCGGATCGCCGCCTCCCAATAGCTAAAGCGCTCGCATTTGAAACTCCCGAAAGGATATTGCCATGACCGCCCATTTCGACGTTGCAGTTGTCGGCCTTGGCGCCATGGGAAGTGCCGCCATCGCCCATCTGGCTGCCCGAGGCGTGAACGCGATCGGCATCGACGCCTATTATCCGGCGCATGCGCTGAGCTCGTCGCATGGCGACAGCCGCCTGATCCGGCTCGGCTATTTCGAGGACCCGTCCTATGTACCGCTGTTGCAACGCGCCTATGCCAATTGGCGGACGCTGGAGGCACGGCTGCGCGAGGACGTCCTGACGATCACCGGCGTCCTGCAGATCGGCAAGCCCGACAGCAAGATCGTCAGCGGCACGAAGAAGAGCTGTGTGCTGCACAACCTGCCGCTGGAAATGCTGAGCCCGGACGAGATGCGCCGCCGTTTTCCGGTGTTTTCGCTGGACAGCGACGAAGTCGCATTGCTCGATCCGCAGGGCGGGTACCTCCGGCCGGAAGTGGCCGTCATGGGCCATCTGAAGCTTGCGGCCGCAGACGGCGCGGCTTTGCATTTCGGTGAGAAGGTAACGGCGATCGAGCCGGGCGAGGGCGGGGTTGTCGTCGTTTCGGACACGGGACGCTATAGCGCTAGCAAGGTGATCGTAGCGACAGGCTCATGGATCGGGGAACTCGTGCCGTCGCTGCGCGATCATGCGGTGCCGATCAAGCAGGTCGTTTCCTGGTACCAACCGGCCGATGGTTTCGTCACCATGCCGCAGCGCATGCCCGTGTTCATTCGCGACGAGGGTGAGAACGGCTCTTTCTTCGGCTTCCCAGCCATCGGCGTCGATGGCGTCAAGGTCGGCCGTCATGCGCATTTTCGCGAGCCGATCGATCCGAACCAGCCCAATCCGCCTGTCAATGACAGGGATACCGATCTCCTCGACAGTTTCATCAAGCGCTGGCTTCCGTCCGCCGCCGGATTGCGGGTGCGCTCTGCCACCTGCCGCTACACGATGCTGCCGAGCGAGGATTTTCTGATCGACCTTTTACCGGGTAACAAGCGCATCGTCGTGGCATCGCCCTGCTCGGGCCACGGGTTCAAGTTCACCAGCGTCGTCGGAGAAATCCTCGCCGATCTGGCGTTGGATGGCGGCACAGACCTGCCGATTGCCGCCTTTTCGTTTGCGGCAATGGACCGGTTTCTGGCGGCGCGGGCGGCGTGAGCATAGCCTACGGCGCTCAGTGCCGTTTCCGAAACGCGGACGCAGTCCGTCGCGCCATAGGCGCGACGGACTGCTATAGCTCAATCAGCGGTTAAAATCGGTTTTCCCAGAATTTCCCGGAACACCGTCGCCACCGCCGTTACCAAAGCCGTTGTTGCCCTTGGTTTTGCCACCGCCACCGCCACCGGACTTGGCAATCGCATTCGATGTCAAGCTCGTCGACAGAAGCATAGTGATCGCTGGCGGAGTTACAGCTGCAAAGCGTCCGCAGCTTTTTAGGAACTCACGGCGGCCATCCGCGTCCTCGTGAGCGTCATTTGCCTTCTTTTGCATATTCGCGTCCCCATTCTATAAGCTTGTCGTTGCCAGGTACCGACTGCAAAATGCATGTGCTTAAATGTGCAATCGCTAATGTACATCACAAGAACCCGCGCCGCCAGATACCAATGGATATATTTGTGCGCAGTCTCGGTAGCCCCCGACATTGGCAAACGCTTACGCCTTCCCCAGAGGTTTCGGCCGAAAGACCCGACGAAACTCACGGGCAACGCGTTTCAGCTCTTGCCGGCGAGACGCATGAGACATGCCACCATAGCGATCCCAGGATGGATAGCTTACGATCTCGGATAGAAATGCAGCAATCGTCAGCGGATGCCGCAGGTAGTCTCTACCGAGCTGGAGTTTTCGGCGAAGGAATTGAAGTCGCGGCAAAGTCCCGATCTTCAACCTGGTGATATCGGGTATACCAAAAAGGGCGTTGACCGTCAGAATCTGGGTATCCGTGGCGTTCTGCTCATATCCCGCCGCAAAGAGGGACCGGATTTTGGACCAATCTATCTCCTGCGCCGACCTGGCGATGGAGACGATATCCAGAAGATGGCGTAGGTCGATGAGACCACGCCAATAGTCCCCGTCCTGGAATTGGTCATGCAGGACCAGATAGACGATCTGGGCAAATCCAGAGGGAATGTAGGCGTGGCCTTTTCCGAGACCCGTCCTTGTGGAATTCTGGTAAAGCCATTCGATGTCCTTGAACGACGCGGGACCCTTGGGCCGGCAGTGCACGTCGATGCTGCCAGCGTCGGAACCGCGCTCAAGCACCGTCGGCAGATGGGCTTCCGGGTCGCCCGGCCAAGTCCGGGCTCCGCCGTCGACCCTGACATCGTAGCCGATCGTCCGAAGCGCTTGGATGGCTTCTTGCATTTTCGGTGGCCGTACCATGAGATCCAGGTCGATCAGAATGCGGCCGCCGAAATCGGATGTTGCCTGGCTCAGAAGGACCGCTGCGCCCTTCATGATGACAGGCTCGATTCCCGCTTCGTTGAGACATGCCACCGCTTCTTCAAGCTGAGAATAGAGCATTGCATTGCGCCTGGCGTTGGACGTGTAGATGACGTCCAGATAGCCCCGCACTTCGTCGGGAACACCTGTTGGTTCGGCCGAATGGACGGCTGCGGCGAGTGAGGTGATCGTCATCGTCTGGTTTGCAAGAGCAATCACACAGTCCCAGTCAACGTCGTCAGGAAACCTGCCGACCAGACATGAAGCGAGACTGCGAAGAGCCTGGAAATCAGTCCGCATCGTGGAACCGAGCCAAGGCTTGGGCGCCGTCATCCAGTTGTGAGTAAGTCAATTCGATCCCCCGCGCCGCATTAACCATGCCCAACATGCTCTCGAATTGCATCGTGCTCAACCGACGTTGCGGGTTACTGGCTTCTGAAATAATCTTCGCGAGGACCTGCAGTGGTTCCACCGGCAATGTCCTTGCCTTGCCCCTCCGCGTGCGGTTGAGGAGAACGATGGTCTTCAAGGTGATTCCCCGATTGGCGTCGTGAGGCGGAAGCGGCAGGTAGCGCACCAGCTTGCCATCCAAACGCAGATGCACGGGATGCGAAAAAAGACTTTCGCGAATCTGTGGTAGCAGTTTCCATGAATGCGCCTTCACGGCCGCCGCGAACGCAACCCCGCTGATCGTTCCGCCGGTGTGCAGCAGCGCAATGTCGTCTGCATAGGTTTGAAAGCCGCATTGCATGAGCGCGAGCGCCAAGGTCGTCTTGCCGGCGCCGGGTGATCCGCAGAGAAAAATCGCCCCGGAACCGTTTGCGAGAAGCGCTCCGTGGAGCGCGGTATTCATGCCGAGGCTCGCGATGACCTCGTCGGTCAGAAGACCTTTCAGCGCTGGCACCGCTTCCCGCCGGCCGACGATCATCGCGTCTTGCCCCGGCCCTGCGATGCAGACGCCGTTGCCGAATCTGGCCAGGGTATACTGTTTCGGCGCAGAACTGGTACGTGGACTGCTTGGAGGCAGCATAGGGCGCACCAGTTCCATCAGCGCCTCGTCGTAACAGCTTATGCGGATCTCCCGGCCTGTGATTTCAACGAGTTCAGAGCGAGAGGGCGATCCGTCACTCTTTTCGAATTCGACTTGCAGCAATCCCTGCCGGGACCAGAAGCGCAAATATTGGGTCAAATAGGTGCGCGCCGAGGATCTCCTCATGCCTTCACCGACAAGGTTGGCTTCCAGCGTTTCGAACGACACTGGTCGGGAAAGTTCAGAGGTAACGTAGGCCGTGATTTCGTCGATCTCGAAGAGTTGCTGTGATGCCTCGACGAAAATCGTCCTGCGATTGCCGACGGAACAGGGGTGTCCACCGGCGGCGAGCCGAAATCTCATTGAGACGTTCCCTCGACCGGGGCAAAGCCTGCTTTCACATTCCGCACCCTCAATGAAGCGGCAGGATGGCGAGGATCTTCAAACTGAACTGCTTGCGCCCCCCAGAGGAGTCGCGCTTCCCGACTCGCTCAATTATCCCGGTATGTTAGCAGCATTCGCGGGAAGCACCACAGCATGATGCAGAGCCAACCGGAAATCTCGCCGGCGTTTGCCGGGCGCGTGATCTGCCATGTGCTGGGGCTCCTTGCCCGCAGAGTGTAGCTCTCAGCCTCAGCCTCAGCTCGCGGTAATGCGGATGAGGTACGCCTCTGCCGGCATGTCGGACGTGATCAGGACCACACCCTCGAGAACGGCGCAATCGAGCCGGCCGAGCTCTTCGGCATGATCTCCACCCTCGATCCGCATATTGCCGAGCGAAAGAAGCATCGTGACGCCGCCCTCGGCGTCCAGATGGTGCTGCCCTTCGACGATCCGCTTTTCGACCTGATGCGTCCATTGTCCGCGCCGGGTCATGACGTTCAGATCGACGATGGTACCTGATACCAGCCGCGCGGATGTCGCCGCATCGGCCGGGAAGGGCAGCGGTGCAGATGCCCTGGTCAACACGACGGGTTTGCGCCCGGCAATATCGAGTTCCATGCCTTCGCCTTCAATGATCGACAGGGTGCGGTCGATGCCGGCAAAGACGGAGAATGGGCCGTCGCTTGCCACCGTTGCCATGCTGATGCGCCAGCCAAAGGCGGCGAGATCGGCCTCCGGTGGGAAGACCGCAATCTCGACCGTTTCGCCGCCGCCGTTCTTCCATGGCATGCGGCGATGGTCAGCGGCTCTCAAAACCCTGATCCGAGCGTGCGATTGTTCGTCGTGCATTGTAAACCTCATTGCTGTGGACTAAGTTTAGTGGACTAAGTCCGAAGGAGGGCGGTGATGGAAACGATCAACATTCACGAAGCCAAGACACATTTGTCTCGCCTGATGGAGAAAGTGTCAAAGGGCGAATCGTTCATCATTGCCAAGGCCGGAAAGCCGATCGGAAAGCTTGTGCCCCTTGATGATACCGAAACACCAAAGAAGCGCCGGATCGGCTTCATGAAAGGTGAAATCGTCGTACCGGATGACTTCGATACGATGATGGCCGATGAAATCGAAGAGATGTTTTACGGCAATCCCGACAAATTCAAACACCGATGAGATTTCTGCTCGATACACATATCCTGATCTGGGCAGCTGGCGATATCGATCTTCTGTCGACAGGTGTCAGGCTGCTCATTGAAGATACGAGCAACGAGCTTCTTTTCAGTCCTGCCAGCATCTGGGAAACGGCGATCAAACACAGTCTCGGACGGGACGATTTTCGAACCGATCCCTTCGTTCTGCGCTATCGCCTTCTCGAAAACGGCTACACTGAGCTTCCAATCAATAGCGAACACGCAATTGCGATTGCGGGTCTGCCTTTGCTTCACAAAGACCCCTTCGATCGCATCCTGATCGCTCAGGCCATTATCGAAGGGGTTCCGCTTATAACGGTTGACGATGTGATTCTTCGATATCCCGGTCTTCCGAAATATTCGCTGATCTAAGCCTTAGTTGCCGAGAATACCCGGCAGGCGCAGGCCCTTTTCCTTGGCGCAATCGAGGGCGATGTCATAGCCCGCGTCAGCATGGCGCATGACGCCGGTTGCCGGGTCGTTCCAGAGCACGCGTTCCAGGCGGCGGGCAGCATCGTCGGTACCGTCGGCGCAGATGACTACACCCGAATGCTGGCTGAAGCCCATACCGACGCCGCCGCCATGGTGCAGCGATACCCAGGTGGCGCCCGATGCGGTGTTGAGCAAAGCATTCAAAAGCGGCCAGTCGGAGACGGCGTCCGAACCGTCCTTCATGGCTTCGGTCTCGCGGTTCGGCGAGGCGACGGAGCCTGAGTCGAGGTGGTCGCGGCCGATGACGACCGGGGCGCTGAGCTCGCCATTCTTGACCATCTCGTTGAAGGCGAGGCCGAGACGGTGGCGATCACCAAGGCCAACCCAGCAAATACGTGCAGGCAGGCCCTGGAACGCAATGCGCTCGGCGGCCATGTCGAGCCAGTTGTGCAGGTGCTTGTTGCCGGGTGTGAGTTCCTTCACCTTGGCGTCGGTCTTGCGGATATCTTCCGGATCACCGGAAAGCGCTGCCCAGCGGAACGGACCGATGCCGCGGCAGAACAGCGGGCGGATATAGGCCGGCACGAAGCCCGGGAAAGCGAAAGCGTTTTCGAGGCCCTCTTCCTTGGCGACCTGGCGGATGTTGTTGCCGTAGTCGAAGGTCGGGATGCCCATGTCCTGGAAGGCGATCATCGCCTCCACATGTTGGCGCATCGAAGCGCGGGCGGCTTTTTCGACAGCCTTCGGATCGCTTTCGCGCTTTTCCTTCCACTCTCCCATCGTCCAGCCCTTCGGCAGGTAGCCGTTGATCGGGTCGTGGGCCGAGGTCTGGTCGGTGACCATGTCGGGGCGGATGCCGCGGCGAACCATTTCCGGCAGGATCTCGGCGCAGTTGCCGAGCAGGCCGACGGACTTGGCTTCACCGGCAGCAGTCCAGCGCTCGATCATTTCCATGGCTTCATCGAGGGTTTCGGCGCGCGCATCGACGTAGCGGGTGCGCAGGCGGAAATCGATCGAGTCGGGATTGCATTCGACGGCGAGGCAGCAGGCGCCTGCCATGACGGCTGCGAGTGGCTGAGCGCCGCCCATGCCGCCGAGACCGCCGGTCAGGACCCATTTGCCCTTGAGGTCGCCATTGTAATGCTGGCGGCCGGCTTCGACGAAGGTTTCGTAGGTGCCCTGTACGATGCCCTGCGAGCCGATATAGATCCATGAGCCGGCGGTCATCTGGCCGTACATGGCGAGACCCTTCTTATCCAGCTCGTTGAAATGATCCCAGGTCGCCCAGTGCGGCACGAGGTTGGAGTTGGCGATCAGCACGCGCGGCGCATCCTTGTGGGTGCGGAATACGCCGACCGGCTTGCCGGACTGCACCATCAGGGTTTCGTCCTCGTTGAGGTCGCGCAGTGTCTCGACGATCTTGTCGAAATCCGCCCAGGTGCGGGCGGCGCGGCCGATGCCGCCGTATACCACCAGCTCGTGCGGGTTCTCGGCCACTTCCGGGTCGAGATTGTTCATCAGCATGCGAAGCGGCGCTTCGGTCATCCAGGACTTTGCGGTGAGTTCAGTGCCACGGGCGGCGCGGACGTCGCGAATATTGTGACGAGGATTGGTCATTTGGTTCCCCTTTTGGTGTGTGCCAGTGTCAGCGCAGATGTTTCGATGCGCGCAAGGATGTCTTTCAGGTGAATGCGAAGTCTGGCCGCCTTGGCTTCGTCATAGGCGAATGGCGGCGTCTCTGTCGTCAGATGGGTGGACTGCGCCAGCTCCATCTGGATTGCATGCACGCCGGTTTCCGGCCTGCCATAGTGACGTGTCGTCCAGCCGCCTTTGAAGCGGCCGTTGAGGATGCTGGTATAGCCCGGTGCGCTGAGGACGACATCGACGGCTGCGTTCTGGATGGCCGGATCGCAGGTCTTGCCGCTGTCGGTGCCGATGTTGAAATCAGGCAGAGTGCCTTCGAACAGGAACGGAATATCCGAGCGGATCGAATGGCAATCGTAGAGCACTGCAATACCGTGGATCGCTCTCACACGCTCGATTTCGGCTGACAGTGCCGCATGATAGGGCGCATGGAAATCGGCGAGCCGGGCGGCAATGTCGGCCTCAGCCGGTTCTTCGCCATCCTTCCAGATCGGGACGCCGTCGAAATCGGTGCCCGGAACGAGGCCGGTGGTGTTTTGGCCGGGATAGAGGCTGACGCCTTCCGGATCGCGATTGGCATCTATGACGTAGCGATGGAAGGTGGCGCGCACCATTGTCACGTCCGGCAGCAAACCATCGTAGAGATCGTGGATGTGCCAGTCGGTGTCGGCAAGGACGCGGCCATTGTCGTTCAGCCGCTCCCAGATCGCCGGTGGAACGTCGGTGCCGGTGTGCGGGAAGCCGAGAATGACGGGTGACGACCCCTGTTTGACTTCAAAGACGCTCACTCAAGCCTCCAGAACCGGAAGGATGCCGGTGGACACTGCGGCGTTCAGGGCGCCGGTGGCGATAAGGTCGCTTGCGGCCTTAAGATCGGTCGCCATGTAGCGATCGATTTCCAGCGTCGGCACGACCTTGCGGACCGCACCGATGGCGCTCATCAGTTCCGGGCTGGTGACGAGCGGTGCGCGGAAGTCGATGCCTTGAGCGGCTGTCAGCGCCTCGATGCCGATGATCGAAAACAGGTTGTCGGTCATCTGCAGTAGGCGGCGTGCGCCATGGCAAGCCATGGAGACATGGTCTTCCTGGTTCGCAGAGGTCGGCGTCGAATCGACCGAGGCCGGATGCGACATCTGCTTGTTTTCGGACATCAGTGCCGCCGAGGTAACTTCGGCGATCATCAGGCCGGAGTTGAGCCCTGGTTTCTTGGCCAGAAATGCCGGCAGGCCATAGGAGAGCGCCGGATCGACCAGCAGAGCGATGCGGCGCTGCGAGATGGCGCCGATCTCGCAGATGGCAAGCGCGATCTGGTCGGCGGCGAAAGCGACCGGCTCGGCGTGGAAGTTACCGCCGGAGACGACGGAATTGTCCGACAGCACCAGCGGATTGTCGGTGACGGCGTTGGCTTCGATTTCGAGCGTGAGGGCGACGGAGCGCAGGAGATCGAGGCAGGCGCCGTCGACCTGCGGCTGGCAGCGGATGCAATAGGGATCCTGAACCCGCTCGTCACCTTCGATATGGCTTTCGCGGATCACCGAACCCTTGAGCAGGCCGCGCAGGGCGGCGGCAGCGTCGATCTGGCCCTTGTGGCCGCGCAACGTATGAATATCCGGATGGAACGGGGCTGACGAGCCCATGGCGGCGTCGGTCGACAGCGCGCCGGTGATCAGTGCGGACTGGGCAGCACGGTGGGCGCGGAACAGGCCGGCCAGCGCCAGAGCAGTGGAGGTCTGCGTGCCATTGATCAGCGCCAGGCCTTCCTTGGCGGCAAGCACCACCGGGGTGAGGCCTGCGCGCTCAAGGGCGGTGCGGCCATCCAGCTGTTCGCCGTTGAAGAAGGCTTCGCCTTCGCCCATCATCACGGCTGCCATATGGGCAAGCGGGGCGAGATCGCCCGACGCGCCGACGGAACCCTTTTCCGGGATGACCGGGATGACGCCCTTTTCGAGCATGCCCTCGATCAGGCGGACGAGTTCGAGCCGGACGCCGGATGCGCCGCGGCCGAGCGAGACGAGCTTCAGCGCCATGATCAGGCGGACGATGTTTTCAGCCAGCGGCTGGCCGACGCCGCAGCAATGGGAAAGGATCAGATTGCGCTGCAGGATGGCGACGTCGGCGGCATCGATCTTGATGCTCGCCAGTTTGCCGAAGCCGGTGTTGATGCCGTAGACCGGAGCGTTGCCGGCGGCGATTTCGGCGATGCGGGCAGCGGCCTTCTCGATCCCCTTGTCGAAGGAGGGATCAAGACGGGCGGGCTCGCCGGTCCAGTAGATGGTTTCGAGGGTCGAAAGCGGGACCGAGCCCGGCTGAAGAATAAGTGTCATCAAGAAGTCCTCACAATGCGCGGAGCCAGGCTCACACGTCTTAAAATTTCAATGTCCGTTGCGGACGCGCGCATGCAGCGGGTTAAAGCCCATGCGGTAGACGAGTTCAGCGGGCCGCTCGATATTCCATATGGCGAAATCGGCCCATTTTCCGGGTTCGAGCGTCCCCACTTCGTCGACGAGCCCGAGCGCGCGCGCCGCCTCCCGCGTCACGCCGGCGATGCATTCGGTGACCGTCATGTCGAACAGGGTCGCCGCCATGTTCATGGTCAAAAGCAGCGAGGTCAGTGGCGAGGTGCCGGGATTATTATCGGTGGCGATCGCCATGGCGACACCCGTCTTGCGGAACAGATCGACCGGCGGCTTCTTCGTTTCGCGGATGAAATAGAAGGCACCCGGCAGGATGACGGCGACAGTGCCGCTCTTAGCCATCGCCTGCGCGCCGGCCTCATCGGTATATTCGAGATGATCTGCCGAGAGCGCGCCATATTCGGCGGCAAGCGCTGCGCCGTGAAGATTGGAGAGCTGGTCGGCATGAAGCTTGACCGGCAGGCCATGTGCCTTTGCAGCGTCGAACACCTGGCGCATCTCGCTGGTCGAAAAGGCGATGCCTTCGCAGAAACCATCGACTGCATCGGCCAGTCCTTGCGCCGCGATCGCGGGCAGCATCTCGTCCACGACCTTGGCGATATAGCCGGCCTTGTCGCCCTTGAGTTCCGGCGGCAGTGCATGGGCGCCGAGGAATGTGGTGCGGATGGCAACGTCGCGCTCTTCGCCAAGCCGGCGGGCGGCGCGCAGGGCTTTCGCTTCATTCTCGAGGTCAAGGCCGTAGCCGGATTTGACCTCGACGGTGGTGACGCCCTCGGCCATCAGTGCGTCCAGCCGGGGAAGTGTTTGCCGCACAAGCTCGTCTTCGCTTGCTTCACGCAGCGAGCGGACGGAGGAAACGATGCCACCGCCGGCACGGGCGACCTCTTCGTAGGTGGCGCCCGCAAGCCGCATTTCGAATTCGTTGGCGCGGTCGCCGGCATGAACCAGATGCGTGTGGCAGTCGATCAGGCCGGGTGTGATCCAGCGGCCGCCGCAGTCGATGATCTCGGCAGCGCCGTCAACGGAGAACGGCAAGTTTGCTTCGTCGCCGGCGTAGAGGATGCGGCCGTCCTGAACGGCGATGACGCCGTTTTCGACAAGGCCGAGACCCGGCAAGGCCGGATTCAGTGTCGCAAGCCGGGCATTTCGCCAGAGGCGATCGCAAGCGGTTGACCGGTCGCTGTCTCGCGTTGATTTTATGGAAGACATCGTTTTTCTAGCCTTTCCTTTTCGTGTTGTTATGTATAGACATAAAGAAAATGAACGCAAGTGTTTTTTTAGCTTATGTAGTCAGGAAGGGATGAGACCTTGACCAGCATTTATGTAAAATCGGCTCTGACGCCGGCGGGATGGCAGAAGGATGTGCGGCTGACGATCGCGGGTGACCGGATTGCCTCCGTCGAAGCGGGTGCGCAGGCGCAGGCAAGCGACGAGCGCCATGATATTCTGGTGCCGGGCATGCCGAACCTGCACAGCCACGCATTCCAGCGCGGCATGGCCGGCCTTGCCGAAGTGCGGGGCCCCGGCGCTGACAGCTTCTGGAGCTGGCGCAACGTGATGTACCGTTTTGCCCTGTCGATGACACCCGACCATGTGGAGGCCGTTGCCAGCCAGCTCTATATGGAAATGCTGGAAGCAGGTTTTTCGCGTGTCGGTGAATTTCACTATCTGCACCATGATATCGACGGTAGCCCGTATGCCGATATTTCCGAGATGGCGCAGCGGATCGCTTCGGCGGCCTCCCGGACGGGTATCGGACTGACGTTGCTCCCGGTTTTTTACGCGCATTCGACTTTCGGGGGGGCTGCGCCGAACGAGGGCCAGCGCCGGTTCATCAATAATGTAGAGAGCTTCGGGCGGCTGCTCGATGGTTGCCGCTCCGCGGTCAAGGAATTGCCGGAAGGCCGTGTCGGCGTCGCGCCGCACAGCCTGCGGGCGGTGACACCGGATGAACTGGCTGCCGTCGTTGCCATGGCAAAGGACGGGCCGATCCATATTCACGTGGCCGAACAGGTCAAGGAAGTGGAAGATTGCATCGCCTGGTCCGGCGCACGTCCGGTCGAATGGCTGCTCGACAATGCCGGGCTCGATGACCGCTGGTGCCTGATCCATGCAACCCACATGACCGACGACGAGACCCGCCGGATGGCAATGAGCGGGGCGATTGCCGGGCTCTGCCCGATCACGGAAGCCAATCTCGGTGACGGCACGTTCAATGCAGTCGTGTTTGGCGAGGCGGGCGGCAAGTTCGGTATTGGTTCGGATTCCAATGTCCTCATCGGCATTCCCGATGAGCTTCGCCTGCTTGAGTATTCGCAGCGCCTGGCGCATCGCTCCCGAAACGTTCTGGCGGCTCCGGGCCAGTCGACCGGCCGTGCCTTATTCGACGGTGCGGTCGAAGGCGGCGGTATCGCCCTGGCGGCCAAAACGGGGATCGCCGCCGGTAATCCGGCGGATTTCGTCAGCTTGGCGGCGCCGGATGGCGATCTGGCAGATGACGCCATCCTGGATTCCTGGCTGTTTGCCAACGGCACGAAACCCGACAGTGTTTGGGTGGCGGGCCGTAAACAGGTCGAAGGCGGACGGCATCACAGGCGGGACGAGATAGCGGCCCGGTTCCGCAGCGTGCTGCGTGAGCTGTTGGCCTGAGCGCCCCATTCGCTCCACGTTTTTTCCAGATTGGCCGCGCCGAACACTTTCTGGTAGAGCCCTTCCGTTTAACCCGGAAGGGCTCTACTGCATAATTCCTTAAATCGGTTCCGATTTAAGGAAAAATTATGCAGCCGATTTAAAGTGCTACAGCGACCTTTGCGCGTCATGAATGACGCGCGGCGCTGTAGAACCGGGACAGGATTCGTTGAAGGTGAGAACGTGGTGAAATTACAGGATACCGATCGGGCCGTTAAGGTGCCGCTTGCGGAAAGCACAGGTGACCTGTCGCTGCATCAGCGTATCCTCGGCGATATCGAGGGTCGTATCCTGTCTGGCGAATGGCCGCCCGGTTTCCGCATTCCGTTCGAAGTCGAACTGGCCGAGCAATATAAATGCTCGCGGATGACCGTGAACAAGGCGCTCACGCAGCTTGCAAAAACGGGGCTGATCGAGCGGCGGCGCAAGTCGGGCAGTTATGTGACGCAGCCGCGCGCGCAATCGGCGGTGCTGGAAATCCGCGACATCAAACTTGAAGTTCAGTCGCTTGGTTTTGCCTACGACTACAGGCTGACCGGGAAAACCCAGCGGCGCAGCAGCGCGGATGACAGATCGAGGCTTGGTCTGGCCGCGCCTGCTCCGGTTCTCGAGGTCACGTGCACACATTTTGCAGGCAACAGGCCGTTTTGTGTCGAGCAGCGTCTGATCAACCTGGCGGCGGTTCCGGATGCGGCGGCGGAGACTTTCGAGGAGGTTGCACCCGGCCCCTGGCTCTTGAACCGGGTTCCATGGAGCGCTGCCGAACACACGATCCGTGCGGTGGCCGCGGATGCACCGGTGGCGGCAGCTCTCGGTATAGCGGCAGGGAGCGCATGCCTGACGGTTGAGCGGCGCACGTGGAGCAATGGTGCGCATATTACCCACGTGCGCCTGATTTATCCCGGCGAACAGCACGCGCTGGTCGCCAACTTCACGCCATCACAGCCGAAGTGACGGGAAGCTTCCTGCTTACTTCTTCGGCTTGGCGCCGGAAAGCTTGGGAACTTCCTTCTGAGTGGTTGCGGCGAAAGGGGTTGCCGCCTTGGCCGCAACCTTGTCCTTCTTAGGCTTCCTGACTTCCTTGTTGCTCTTTGCCTGTCCCTTGGCCATGGTGCTGTCCTTCCTCGTTCTACATATGGAGGGCGAGCACTTGCGGCTCTACCCTCTGGCATCTTCCAGATTGTCTTCCGTCGTTACCCGTTCGTAGGTCTCGCCTTCGGTGCGAATCCGATATTGCGGCGAACCATCCCGTATGGGCAATGTTGCGAGAATGCGAAAAATCGTTTCGCCGCGCAATGACAAACCGACGGTACTCTTCATCCGCACCTTTTGCCCGATCGAAAAGCGGTGCAGACGGGACTTGGGCTGTCCTTTGGGCGGGGCGGAGTTGGTAGGCATGGCCGTTCTCCTTGGCATCAAGAATGGAAATGAAAGAGCGGAGCCTGGCCCCGTTTGGTCATATCCGCTTTTCTCAAGGAGCGTCTGCCGGGTCGGGAGCTGCCAGTCCATCCGTGGTCGTTCCCTGCCGGTCGCCAGCGGGAAACGTTCATGTCGCGTATAATAGACGTCCCTGATCCCCATGGCGATACCAAGGGTGGGACAATCGAAAATTTGGATTGAGATTGGCGGGCCGGAACCATCCAGCACCGCGAGTAGCCAAGCCTTGGCCAAAGAACGATTGACGTGGAGGTTGGCGTCAATTGAGGTTTAATTGAGGCTCCTGCTCATCCTCATACCGATCATTTGCCTGTGTGAGCATCGACGCCGAATTCAAGGCTCATCTGGACAAGTTCATCCCAAAGGCTTTCGGCAAAGCCGCGCAGCACCAGAAGCTCGAAGCTTTCCGTTCCCGCCCGGGTAATCAGCGCTGAGATATGGCCGATCAAGGTCATTGCCGAATGGCCAACCGGGAAATTCGATATAGCGAGATCGACAGCCGTGCCCTTGGCAAGAACGGTCTCGACCGCCCACCCGCTGATGCCGATCCGGACGCGGCCATGGCCTTGATCGGAAATCGAGGCCTTGCCATCCAGAAGCGGTGTTTTGGCAAAAATCTCGGCTGCAGAGAGGGGCGCATCGCCGATGACGAACCATTGCCCGGGGCCATAGGGCCGGACGGCGTGATGAGTGCCGTCGCCAATCCGTGGGATCAGGCTTTGCAGGTCGCCGCTTTCGCGCGCGGCGAGAACCTGCAGCACGTGCCCTTCCGGCAGAGCCGCAAGCGTGATCCGCTTACCGGTTGAAGGCGCGCCGAACGAACCGGACTTGGCATCGGCAAGGGCAGGGCGGTGATGGAGCGCAAAATCAACCATGGAGCTTTCCGTTTTCCGGATCGAAGAAGACCGGGCTGCAGAGCACGGCCTTGGTGTATTCGTTTTTCAGATCATTCCAGACAGTGACATGCTCGCCGTGGCGCTTCGGGCCGTGCTTGACCAGGGCCAGGCCGATGGTCGAGCCAAGGTTTGGCGAGTAGCAGCTGGAGGAGACGTAGCCCTGATCGTTTTCGAGCGACGGCACAGCACCTTCCGAGAGGATATGCGATCCGGTCTTGAATGTCGTCGCAGGATCGAGCGGCTTGACGCCGACGAGCGACAACCGGTCCTCTGCCGTCAAACCTTCCCGCAAAAGCATCGCCTTGCCGATGAAGTCCGGCTTGGCCGTCGATACCATTTTCGCAAAGCCGAGATCAGACGGGATGACCGTGCCGTTGATCTCGGAATGGGTGACATGGCCTTTCTCGATGCGCATGACGCCCAGCGCCTCGACGCCATAGGGGCAGATGCCATGCGGTTTTCCCGCTTCCATGATGGCATCGGCGATCGCTTCGCCATAACCCGCTGGAACGGCCAGTTCATAGGCCAGCTCGCCGGAAAACGAGATGCGGAACAGCCGGCCGGTCAGCTTGCCACCGCAGAGCGAGACCTCCTTTGCGCCGAGGAATGGGAACGCCGCGTCGGAAATGTCCTCGTCCACCAGCGCCTGCAGGATCAGGCGGGATTTCGGTCCGGCAACGGCAATCTGCGCCCATTGGTCGGTCGAGGAGGCGAACTGCACGTCGAGCTCGGGCCACAGGGCCTGGGCGCAGAATTCCAGATGGTTCATCACGCCTGCCGCATAGGCCGTGGTGGTTGTCATGAAGAAATGGGTTTCCCCAAGCCGGCTTGTCGTGCCGTCATCGTAGATCATTCCGTCTTCGCGCAGCATCAGCCCGTAGCGCGCTTTGCCGACGGGGAGCTTCAGGAAGGCATTGCAATAGACCCGGTTGAGGAACTCGGCGGCGTCCTTGCCAAAAATCTCGATCTTGCCGAGGGTGGAGACATCGCAGATGCCGGCGTTCTTGCGAACGTTCAGCACTTCGCGATCGACGCTTTCGCGCCATGTGGTTTCGCCGGCTTGCGGGAACCACGAGGAACGATACCAGAGGCCGGTTTCGACGAAGACGGCACCGTTCTTCTTTGCCCAATCATGCAGCGGCGATTTGCGCACCGGCTGGAAATGCTTGCCCTTGGAAGCTCCGGTCAAGGCACCGAAGGAGAGTGGCGTATAAAAGGGACGGAAGGTGGTGGTGCCGACATCGGCCGGCGAGACTTTTCGTGCTTCGGCCAGAATACCGATGGCGTTGATGTTCGACAGCTTTCCCTGATCGGTCGCCATGCCATTGGTGGTATAGCGCTTGGCAAGCTCGACATGGCCATAGCCTTCGGCGACGGCGAGGCCGAGATCCTTCAGGTGCACATCGTTCTGGTAGTCGACGAAGGCCTTGCCTTTCGATCCATGAACCCGCCAGAGCGGCTTGGAGACGGTTGCCGTATCGGCCACCGGGACAAAAGCAGCGGTGGCATTCGAGAAACCGAGAGCCTTTAGGGCCGAGGCGGCTTTTCCTGCGCCGTCTGCGAGGCAGGTTTCGATGCTGCCAACACCTGCGGCCGCGCCTGCGATGGTCAGCCCTTCCTGTATTTCCGGTGCGAGGAAGGCAGCCTTGGCATCCGACCAGACCGGTTTTGCACCGCGATGGCAGGCAAGATGGATGATTGGGCTCCAGCCGCCGGACATGGCAAGGGCGTCGGCGTGGATCGTTACCAGCGCGCCACCTTTGAGGACAGTGACACTGGTGAGCGCCTTGCCGCCCTTGGCATCCTGAACGAGGGCGGCCGGGAAGACGGGGGCGCGACCGCTCCAGGATGAAACGCCATCTGCGCGGGCATCGACGATGGCCGCGACTTCAAGGCCGGCCGCTTCAAGGTCCGTTGCCGTCTGGTAGCCGGATTCGTCGTTGGTGAAAACAACGGTGTTCTTACCGGGCGCGATGGCCTGACGGTTGAGATAGGAGCGCATGGCCCCCGCCATCATGACGCCCGGAATATCGTTGCCACCGAAAACCAGCGGACGCTCTTCGGCTCCGGAGGCGAGGATCGCCTGTTTGGCGGCGATGCGCCAGATGCGCTCGACCGGCCGGTTTGGATCAACCGTGGCCGTGTTCTTTTGCACGCTTTCGACCGCGCCGAAGACATTGCCGTCGTACCAGCCAAAGACAGTCGTGCGGGAGAAAATGCGGACGTTGGGCATATCTGCCAGCTCAGCCAGCGTCTTTGCCAGCAGGTCGGCTGCCGATTTTCCGCCGACAGTTGCCGTTTCGGACAGCAACGAACCGCCGGGTTCAAAGCCTTCGTCCGCGAGGATGACACGGGCACCGGCACGGCCTGCCGTCAGAGCGGCAGCGAGGCCGGATGGACCTGCGCCAATCACCAGCAGGTCGCAATGCGCCCAGCATTTTTCGTAGGCATCGGGATCGGGTTCGTAGGTGGCGCGGCCGAGGCCTGCCGCCTTGCGGATGATCGGCTCATAGACCTTTTCCCAGAAGGCTGCAGGCCACATGAAGGTCTTGTAGTAGAAGCCGGCGCCGAGGAAGGGCGAGAGCAGGCTGTTGACGGCGCCGAGGTCGAAATCGACCGAGGGCCAGCGGTTCTGGCTCTTGGCCGTGAGGCCGCTGTAGAGCTCGACCAGCGTTGCGCGGGTGTTGGCCTCGGTGCGTCCGCCTTCGCCGATTGTCACCAGTGCATTGGGTTCGGCAGCGCCCGCCGTCAGGATGCCGCGCGGTCGGTGATACTTGAAACTGCGGCCAACGAGCTGGCGGCCGTTGGCAAGCAATGCCGAAGCCAGCGTATCGCCGGCAAGGCCCTGCATGGGCTTGCCGTCAAAGGTGAAATTCAGCGGCCTGGCGCGGTCGATGCGGCCGCCTTTGGGAAGACGGTAGGAACTCATGCGGTCTCTCCCCGAGTGCTGGCATCCTGCGTGCCCGCGTCTGATACGGCATAGATTGCGTGGGTCATCGTATCGCGCTCGACCACCAGCCAGCGGCGGCAGCCGGATGTATGGTGCCAATGTTCCTTGTGGCGTCCGCGCGGATTGTCGCGCAGGTAGACGTAGGCGTACCAGGCATCCTCACCGGCATCCGGCACCGGGCGAGCAATGCCCGCATCGCCGCGAACGGTGAATTCTTCCTTGGGGCGCGGCCCACAATGGGGGCAGGCGATCAGGCTGGCCATGTAAATTCCTCAGTGAAGATTGGGCCTCAATGCAGATTGGGTTGCGAGCCGACGCCCTTTTCATCGATCATCCGGCCGCGCGCGAAGCGGTCGAGCCGGAAGGCGCGGCCCGTCTCATGCGGCTCGTTTTTCGCGATCAGATGGGCGTAGCAGAAGCCGGAGGCGGGCGTGGCCTTGAAGCCGCCGTAGCACCAGCCGGCATTCAGGTAGAGATTGTCGATAGGCGTGCGGTCGATGATCGGCGAGCCATCCATGCTCATGTCCATGACGCCGCCCCAGGAGCGCAGAACCCGGACGCGCGACAAGGCCGGGATCATCGCCACGCCGGCCTCGGCGACATGCTCGACGGTCGCCAGATTGCCGCGCTGGGCATAGGAATTGTAGCCGTCAATATCGCCGCCGAAGACAAGGCCGCCCTTATCCGACTGCGAGACATAGAAATGCCCGGCGCCGAAGGTGACGACATTGTCGATGAAGGGTTTCAGTCCCTCGGAGACGAAGGCTTGCAGTACATGGCTTTCGATCGGCAGCTTCATGTCGACCATATCGGCGACAACAGTGGAATTGCCCGCCGCCGCCAGCGCCAGCTTGCCGCAGCCGATGAAGCCCTGGCTGGTTTCGACGCCGACGACGCGGCCGTTCTCGCGCCGGATGCCGGTGACCTCGCAGTTCTGGATGATGTCGACACCGCGCGAGTCAGCACCTCGGGCGTATCCCCAGGCCACGGCATCGTGCCGCACGGTGCCGCCACGTTTCTGCATCAGCGCGCCCTGGATCGGAAAGCGGGCATTGTCGAAATCGAGGAAAGGCAGCATCTGGCGGACAGTGTTGCGGTCGAGCAGGTCGGCATCGACGCCGTGCAGGCGCATGGCATTGCCGCGCCGCGTATAGGCATCGCGCTGGGCGTCGGAATGATAGAGATTGAGTACGCCGCGCTGCGAAACCATGGCGTTGAAATTGAAGTCCTGCTCCAGCCCTTCCCAGAGCTTCATCGACAGTTCGTAGAACGGGTTGTTGCCCTGCAGCAGGTAGTTGGAGCGGATGATCGTCGTGTTGCGGCCGACATTGCCGGAACCGATATAGCCCTTTTCCAGCACGGCCACGTTGGTGACACCGAATTCCTTGGCGAGGTAATAGGCCGTGGCCAGGCCATGACCGCCGCCGCCGATGATGACGACGTCATAGTGGTTCTTCGGAACGGGGCTGCGCCATGCAGGCTTCCAGTCCTTGTTGCCGCGCAGGGCATTCAGAAAAACGGAAAAGGCAGAGTAGCGCATGGCAATGGAATCCCGGTGAACCGCGCCGATCATGACAGGATTGCGCTTTAGTACTTGCAGAAAAGAGACGTTTTACGTCATGATTGGGACATGGTGTCAGAAGACCTGAAAAACCTGCAAAAGATCGGCTTTATCCTCATCCCGGGATTCGCGTTGATGTCCTATGCCTCGGCGGTGGAGCCGTTGCGTGCCGCCAATCTTCTCGCCGGCAGGGACATCTATACGCTGTCGGCGCATGTCGCCGAAGGGAATGCGGGGCTGACGTCTTCGGGCATTCCCGTTCCCGCACTGCCGCTGCCGGGCCGTGGCTCCGGCTTCCATACCGTCTTCGTCTGCGCTGGCGGTACGCCGGTCGACTGGAATGTACCGGCGGTTATGACCTGTCTTCGCCAGCTTGCGCGCGACGGCGTGCGCATTGGCGGCATTTCCGGCGGCCCTTATCTGATGGCCGCAGCCGGATTGCTGGCGGATCGCGACTTTACCATTCACTGGGAGCATGCACCGGCACTGATGGAGGCCTTTCCGGGTCTTCTTCCGCGTCAGGCGCGCTATGTCCTCGACGGCAACCGCATCACCTGCGGCGGCGGGGTGGCGCCGCTCGACATGATGCACGCGCTGATCTCCGAGCGGATGGGATCGGATTTCGCCCGCCGGGTCAGCGACTGGTACCTGCATACCCATGTGGAAAGCTCCGGCGCGCCGCAGCGGGCGTCGCTGGCCGAACGATACGGCGTCAATCATCCCGGCCTGCTCGCCGTGCTCGAAAAGATGGAAGCAACGATCGAAGCGCCGCTGGATCGTCAAACCATGGCAGCCTTGGCGGGCCTGTCGCCGCGTCATCTCGACCGGCTTTTTTCGAACCTGATGGGATCGTCCTTTCTCCTCGAATACCGCAAGCTTCGGCTGGACCATGCCCGCCGCCTTCTGCAGCAGAGCCCGCTCTCCATCTCGGAGATCGCCTTTGCCACCGGCTTTTCCAGTGCCGGGCATTTTTCACGCAGCTATCGCGCCGCATTCGGTGAGCCGCCGCGTTCCCAGCGGCAAAGTGGCGGCGCGGACGCGCGTTGAGCAATATTCTTCCCGGTTGAGAAAATTTCACTCTCAGGATAGATTGGTCGTCTTGCAAGCAGGGGGTAGCGCCGCATGGCGAAGAAGCAGCCAATCACCGATATCGGCCGCGTGACGGACGACGAGAAGCCGGCGCTGAAGGCTGCCTTTTTGCAGGATCCGCATGCGCTGCGCGAACCGAAGGAAAACAATCTCGAAATCGCCATCGGCCACGAGGTGCGCGCCTTCCGCAAGAAGCTCGGCATCACCGTTACCGACCTTGCCACCGCCACCGGCATTTCGCTCGGCATGCTGTCGAAGATCGAGAACGGCAATATCTCGCCGTCGCTGACAACGCTGCAGTCTCTGTCGCGGGCGCTCGGCGTGCCGGTCACAGCCTTCTTCCGCCGCTATGAGGAACCGCGCAACGCCGTGTTCGTCAAGGCCGGTGAAGGCGTCGAGCTGGAGCGGCGCGGCACCCGCGCTGGCCATCAATACAACCTGCTTGGCCATATCGACAACAACACGGCCGGGGTCGTCGTCGAGCCCTATCTGATCACGCTGACGGCGGATTCCGATACCTTTCCAGCTTTCCAGCACGAAGGCATGGAGTTTCTCTATATGCTGGAGGGCGAAGTGGTCTACCGCCACGCAGACCGGCTCTTCACCATGCAGCCGGGCGACAGCCTGTTCTTCGACGCCGATGCGCGCCATGGCCCGGAGGAACTGGTGAAGCTGCCGATCCGCTACCTCTCGATCATCTCCTATCCGCAGACGGGCGGCGGCATATAGGGGGAAGCTACAGTAAATCCGTGGATATTCCGAGAAGCGATCCCGCACGCGCCATCTTTTTGTCGAGGGTGCAAATGGTCATTCGATGGTCGAATGCGATTGCCAGATGAAGAGCATCTCCCGACCTCAAAGCCAATTCTGGGTCTTCCGTGAAGCTGGCCGCGAGTTTAAAGTGCTGGTTTGACACGTCCAAAACCTCCAGGGACGCTTCAATCATTTGATAAAACTGTGCTCTGACGCGTTTTGCGTCTCCAGCGCCGATTCCTCCGACGCGTTCCTTCAACGACAATGCGGAAGAAAACTCCGTGATTGACCACTGGCTGATGTAAAGGGCGCCACTTTCATGGCGCAGCAACGCTTCCTGTGCCCGACGCGTATCCATCTCATTGGTCAAGCTCGACACGAGAACGGATGTATCGACATAAATCATTCAATAGCGCTCGTTGTCACGCATGGTGCGAATGAATTCGCCTGCACTGGTCTCCTGATAAGGCAGGCTTTCAGTCAGGCGTCTGAGCGCTTCGATATCAATAGGTTTCTTGGCTGGCCTAGCCGGCGTCAATTGAGCAACTATCTTGCCCGCGCTTGAAATTTGGATCGTTTCGCCCGCCTCGGCACGGCTAACAAGATCGGTAAGCTGATCCCTGGCATCGGACAGCGTGACAATGCTCATGTGTTGCTCCTTCAGCAAAGCTGATTTTAGTCTTGAAAAGCGGATAAGACAAGAAGGCGTCACAAAGCGTGGCCGTGAATATTGCTTAAAAAGAAAAAAACTTTCTTCACAGTTGAAATTGAAAACTCCAGCTGCTATCCATCCTTCATCAACGAAACGAAGGATTGTCCCCATGTGCGGAATTGTCGGATTGTTTTTGAAGGACAAGAGCCTGGAGCCGCAATTGGGTGCCATGCTGTCCGATATGCTTGTCATCATGACCGACCGCGGCCCCGATAGCGCCGGCATCGCCATCTACGGCGCGCCCTCGGACGGCCGCGCGAAAATCACCGTTCAATCGGCTGACCCCAAGCAGGATTTTGCCGGTCTTGAAGCGCTGCTGAAGCCGGTTGATTCAAGCGTCGCCGTGGCGCTGAAAAGCACGCATGCGGTCATCGAGACCAGTGCTGCCAAAGCCTCGGCGGTGCGGGATCTGCTGGCCCAGGAACGGGGCGGCATCCGGGTCATGGGGTCTGGCGACAGCGTCGAGATCTACAAGGAAGTCGGTCTGCCGAAGGAGGTGGTTTCCCGGTTCGGCATTCGCCAGATGGGCGGCACGCACGGCATCGGCCATACCCGCATGGCAACCGAATCTGCCGTCACCACGCTCGGCGCCCACCCGTTTTCGACCGGTGCCGATCAATGCCTGGTGCATAACGGCTCGCTCTCCAACCACAACAACCTGCGCCGCGAGCTGGTCCGCGAAGGCATGACCTTCGAGACGCAGAATGACAGCGAAGTCGCGGCCGCCTATCTGACGGCCGAAATGGCCAAGGGCAAGGATCTCGGGCAGGCGCTGACCAGCGCGCTCGATGATCTCGACGGCTTCTTCACCTTCGTCGTCGGCACCAAGTCGGGCTTCGGCGTGGTACGCGACCCGATCGCCTGCAAGCCGGCCGTGATGGCCGAAACCGATCAGTACATCGCCTTCGGCTCGGAGTACCGCGCGCTCGTCAACCTGCCGGGCATCGAGAATGCGCGTGTCTGGGAGCCGGAGCCGGCAACTGTCTATTTCTGGGATCACGAGAAGGCTGCGTAACATGGACCTCAGCGTAAAACGAGAAAGTCTGGAAGCAATGCGGGTATTCGACCTCGCCAAAATGCCGTTGCGCGACCTGAACAGCGCCCTGCACGCGATTGCCCCGGGCACCAATGACACAAGATTCGAAGTCGTCAATCCGCGCGGCAGCCATGCCGTTGCCGTCGGCATCGACCAGCCTGTCACCGTCGAAGTGCGCGGCAGCGTCGGTTATTATTGCGCCGGCATGAACGACGGCGGCACTGTTACCGTTCATGGTTCCGCAGGCCCGGGTGTCGCGGAAAACATGATGTCGGGGACGGTTGTCATCGAGGGCGATGCCAGCCAGTATGCCGGGGCAACGGGCCGCGGTGGTCTTCTGGTGATCAAGGGCAACGCCGCCTCGCGCTGCGGCATCTCGATGAAGGGTATCGATATCGTCGTTCAAGGCAATATCGGCCACATGTCGGCCTTCATGGGCCAGTCGGGTCACCTGGTCGTGCTCGGCAATGCCGGCGATGCGCTGGGGGATTCGCTTTATGAGGCCAAGCTGTTCGTGCGCGGCGAGGTCAAGAGCCTCGGTGCCGATTGCATCCAGAAGGAGTTGCGCCCGGAGCATATCGAAAAGCTCGCCGATTTACTGGAGAAGGCAGGCATTACCGACGTCAGGCCGCAAGAATTCAAGCGCTACGGCTCGGCTCGCACGCTTTACAATTTCAACATCGATAACGCTGATGCGTACTAAGGCAGGGAACCGTCCATGAGCTATCACAACCCCTATACCCCGCCGCGCAAGTCAGCGACCTTCGACGATTATACGCTCGCAGAAATCCGTCGTGCCGCAGCGACCGGCATCTACGACATTCGCGGCGCCGGCACCAAGCGCAAGGTCCCGCATTTCGATGACCTTTTGTTCCTCGGCGCCTCGATCTCGCGTTACCCGCTCGAAGGCTATCGCGAGAAATGCGACACATCCGTCGTGCTTGGCGCGCGTCATGCCAAAAAGCCGATCGTTCTCAAGACGCCGATCACCATCGCCGGCATGAGCTTCGGGGCCCTGTCGGGCAATGCCAAGGAAGCGCTCGGACGAGGAGCCTCCATCGCCGGAACATCGACCACCACCGGTGACGGCGGCATGACGGACGAGGAGCGCGGCCACTCACAGACGCTGGTCTACCAGTATCTCCCGTCGCGTTATGGCATGAACCCGAAAGACCTGCGCCGCGCCGATGCGATCGAGATCGTCGTCGGCCAGGGTGCCAAGCCCGGTGGCGGCGGCATGCTGCTTGGCCAGAAGATTTCCGATCGTGTCGCCAATATGCGCAACCTGCCCAAGGGCATCGACCAGCGCTCGGCCTGCCGCCATCCCGACTGGACCGGCCCGGACGATCTTGAAATCAAGATCATGGAACTGCGCGAAATCACCGATTGGGAAAAGCCGATCTATGTGAAGGTCGGCGGCGCGCGTCCCTATTACGATACAGCCCTTGCGGTCAAAGCCGGTGCCGACGTTGTCGTGCTCGACGGCATGCAGGGCGGCACGGCGGCAACGCAGGACGTCTTCATCGAGAATGTCGGCATGCCGACGCTCGCCTGCATCCGTCCGGCCGTCCAGGCGCTGCAGGATCTCGGCATGCACCGCAAGGTGCAGCTGATCATCTCCGGCGGCATCCGTTCGGGTGCCGATGTGGCCAAGGCTTTGGCGCTCGGCGCCGACGCTGTCGCCATCGGTACGGCAGCGCTGGTTGCCATCGGCGACAATGATCCGCACTGGGAAGCGGAGTATCAGAAGCTCGGAACGACGGCCGGTGCCTATGACGACTGGCATGAGGGCAAGGACCCGGCAGGCATCACCACGCAGGACCCGGAGCTTTCCAAGCGCCTCGATCCTGTCGCTGCCGGACGCCGCCTTGCCAACTACCTCAAGGTGATGACGCTCGAGGCCCAGACCATCGCGCGGGCCTGCGGCAAGAACCATCTGCACAATCTGGAGCCGGAAGATCTCGTTGCGCTGACGCTTGAGGCGTCCGCCATGGCGCAGGTGCCGCTCGCCGGCACCAGCTGGATCCCGGGCAAGGGAGGCTTCTGACCCAAACATACCTTCGGCCGTTGCCCGATCTCCCAAGACTTGATGTTAAAGGTCAGGCAGCGGCCTTCTTACGAAAAAGTGTCTGAATAATCCAAAGGGGAACGCAGTGACACTCGATCTTGCTAGCTTTGCCAAAGACCGTGGCATCAAATATTTCATGATCAGCTATACCGACCTGTTCGGTGGCCAGCGGGCAAAGCTCGTTCCGGCTGAGGCGATTGCCGACATGCAGAAGAACGGTGCGGGTTTCGCCGGTTTTGCCACCTGGCTCGACCTCACTCCCGCCCACCCCGACCTGTTCGCGCTTCCGGATGCGTCCTCGGTCATCCAGCTCCCCTGGAAAAAGGATGTTGCCTGGGTCGCGGCCGATTGCGTCATGGAAGACCAGCCGGTGGACCAGGCGCCGCGCGTCATGCTGAAACGGCTGATTGCCGAAGCCGCCAAGGAGGGCCTTCGCGTCAAGACCGGCGTCGAGCCGGAATTCTTCCTGATTTCGCCGGATGGCGGCAAGATTTCCGACGAATTCGATACGGCCGAAAAACCCTGCTACGACCAGCAGGCCGTCATGCGCCGCTATGACGTGATCGCCGAGATCTGCGACTACATGCTCGAACTCGGATGGAAGCCCTACCAGAACGACCATGAGGATGCGAACGGCCAGTTCGAGATGAACTGGGAATATGACGACGCGCTGCAGACGGCCGACAAGCACTCGTTCTTCAAGTTCATGGTGAAAACGGTCGCCGAAAAGCACGGCCTTCGCGCCACCTTCATGCCCAAACCCTTCAAGGGCCTGACCGGCAACGGCTGCCACGCCCACATCTCCGTCTGGGATCTGGAAGGCAGGACCAACGCCTTTGCCGACAAGGAAATGCCGTTCGGTCTTTCAGCCAAGGGCAAGACTTTCCTCGGTGGCATCATGCAGCATGCCTCGGCGCTTGCCGCGGTGACCAATCCGACGGTCAATTCCTACAAGCGCATCAACGCGCCGCGCACCATTTCCGGCGCCACATGGGCGCCGAATACGGTCACGTGGACCGGCAACAACCGCACCCACATGGTCCGCGTACCCGGCCCCGGGCGTTTCGAGCTGCGCCTTCCGGATGGCGCGGTCAATCCGTATCTGCTGCAGGCGATCATCATCGCGGCGGGCCTGAACGGCATCCGGAAGAACGCTGATCCGGGCCGCCACTACGACATCGACATGTACAAGGAAGGCCACACTGTCACCGACGCGCCGCGCCTGCCCTTGAACCTGCTCGATGCGCTCAGGGAATACGACAAGGACGAGGAACTGAAGGCCACGCTCGGCAAGAGTTTCTCCAGCGCCTACCTGAAGCTCAAGCATCAGGAGTGGAATGCCTATGCGTCGCATTTCACCGAATGGGAGCGGCAGACGACGCTCGATATCTGAGCGCCGGGCTTCGTTCTCGCACCAGAAGAGGCGGTATGGCCTGTTCCTGCTATCCGATGTCGCGAAACGGATGGACGGGCAGGCCAGCGCCGCGCTAGCTTCCGTTCCACGATGCTGGGCCGGGAGGGCCAGCCAGGATCCAAAACGAAAGACTGACACCGATGAAGAGCTATGTGCTGACCGTTTCGTGCAAATCCACCCGCGGCATTGTTGCGGCGATCACCGGCTATCTGGCGGACGAAGGCTGTTACATCACCGACAGTTCCCAGTTCGACGACATGGAAACCGGTCTGTTCTTCATGCGCCTGACCTTCATCAGCCAGGAGGGCGCGACGCTCGACAAGCTGAAGGCCGGCTTTGAGGCGGTGAAGACGCGTTTCGGCATGGAAGCCGATATCCTCGACAGCGAGCATCGCATGAAGGTGCTGCTGATGGTGTCGCGTTTCGG
>NZ_JAOYTH010000017.1 GCF_025847205.1 Pararhizobium sp. YC-54
AAACCACGTGTCCTCGTGTTCGGTGCGGAAAACGAGATTGTCGACCGGATTACCTATGAGGTGTTCCGCCGCCCGGACGGTTCGCTCGATATGGCGGTCAACAGCGAGGTCGTCGACAATGACTATGGGTTTCCCGCGTCACTGACGGCGCGCGCTTCACCTGCAGAGGCAAAATGAGCAGCGGACAATGCGGTCAGTCGCATTGGCCGGCGACGATGTCTTGAGCGTCAATGGGAGGCCAGCGTGGGAACGAGCATATAATCTTGCCGCATGCGTTGTTTCAGCGAGATATCATGTCCGATGACTTTCGATCACTCGTCGGCAAATGCCGCAGCAATGTCCTTTCGAATTTTTGTCATCGCGCGCTTTTTCGTGGGGGTGCTTCCGAGCAACGCCAAAATTCTCTCGACGGATTTTTCAGCCTCAGCCTGTCGGCCGACGCTCTTTTGCAGGGCTTCCTTGAAGTCCGGTGCTGGTGTCGGCGGGTTTGTCTTGTCCTGATCGCTCCCCG
The DNA here is from genome assembly GCF_025847205.1 of Pararhizobium sp. YC-54. Lineage (GTDB taxonomy): Bacteria > Pseudomonadota > Alphaproteobacteria > Rhizobiales > Rhizobiaceae > Pararhizobium. Next base: position 512 of record NZ_JAOYTH010000017.1, read on the forward strand.
CCGAAGGCTCATCTGCTGATATTGTGGCGGGACGGTCTGCGGCACCTCCCGAGGCCTCTGAGTCAATAGAGGGCAGCAAGCCGGTCGTTTGCGCGCTCTTGATGGCGAACAGCCGACCCGGCCTGGTCGCCGGCACATGGGCGGGCGCTCCCGAGGAACGTGCAAGCACATCGAGATCGACAGGTTCAGACGACGATAGGGTGACCTCGGTGTTCGGTTTTGGAACCGGTAGCCAGGCGAGTTTCTTCAACTCCTCATCGGCATAGTAAAAGTTCCGCAGCCCGAATATCGGTTGCTGGTTTCTGAGCTTGATGATGCAGCGGGTCTCGTTCATCGCCCCAAGTTCATCGGGCCGCATCAGCGGCCGCATCGAAGTCTTGTGCGACATAGTCGCGCCCTTGCGGTCGAACAGCGTCACGCCGGTTGACACCGCCTTGTCGACGGTCACTTCCTTGCGCTCCCCGAGCAGCTGAGAGACATAGCGCTGGTCCTCCGGATCCTGGGCGCCGAGGAAAATCTGAGCACGCGCAGAGTTCACCAGCGTTTGCCGGCCTTCGCGTGTGTAGACGTTGTCGATCGACCGCAATGACTGGACAAAGAACCAGCACGGAATGCCATAGCCGCCAAGAACGGTGGCTACGGTCAGGGCGTTTTCGAGCTTGCCGAGGTTCTGGAATTCATCGAGCAGCACCAGCACACGCCGTTCGCCGCGCTTCATCATGGTGCGCGACATGTAGTCCATGAACTGAACCATCAGCACATTAAAAATCGGTCCGATCGAGGCGACCTGCTGGATGCGGAAATCAAGATAGAGGCTCATGTTCTCGCGGCGCATCGCGCGGATGTCGAAGGTCGAGCGCGCCGTCGCGCGCAGGATGCGGTTGTTCTTGAAGGGTCGCACTGCGGCGGCGAGCGAACCGTAGACGCCGTCGAACTGCTTGCTCGCCATCACGGCGAAGCGGGCAATCGTCGTATAGGTGAAGGAACTGATCCACTCGGCCCGAAGCTCGGGATTGGCCACTTCCTCGAGCCAGTCGCGCAGCGGCTGGTCACCGCCCTCAACGACATTCAGGACGGTCCCAAGGTTTTTGTCCTTGTCTGCTATCTCAGGGTTCTCCAACACCCAGGAGGTTACGCCTGCAAACAGCGCGCGCGCGTCGGAAATCCAGTAGGCATCACCCTTGGGGGTGGGCAGAAGGGCTGCCGCGATCGAATTGATGTCGATGTCGCGCTGGTCAGGATCAATGGCAACGAAGTCGAGGGGATTGTAGCATTCCGTGTCGCCGTTCTCGTCGGCCGGCGAGAAGCGCAGCACGCGCGAGAATTTCGAGCGGTAGCCGGCGGTCGCCTCATAGGTTTCGCCGCGCATATCGAGCACGACGATGCTGTCGGGCCAAAGCAGGCAGTTGGGAACAATCAGCGAGGCACCCTTGCCGGAACGCGGCGGACCGATGACGAAACCGCCGACATCATCGCCATCGATCCAGAGTTTTTTGCCGCCGATGAGTTTCGGTTTTGTCAGCCGACGTCGGCCGGAACCGCGCTGGGTAAAGCCGCCCGGAACCTTGATCAGGCTGCCGCCGATCCGGCCGACGAACACGCCGCCGGTGCGGGTGAGACCAAGGGTGCGAGCCTCCATCGTGCTGAGAAATCGTGCATCGGTGGATTTCTTCTTCGTCGTTACGGTAGTGACCAGCATGGCAGCGCTTGCAACGAGGCCGGCCGCGGCGGCGATTGCCGGCCGATGCCAGTCGCCGGCCGCAAGATCGAGACGCGCAGCTCTGTAGGACGCCAGCATATCGGTCTGCAGCGCCTCAAACATCCAGGTCGAGTTGTCGAAGGCGTAGGTGAGGCCCGCATAGGCCAGCGACGCCACGAAGGCGGCCATGGCTGCGGCAATGACCAGGCCGAAGATGAGTATCACGAGCCTCATAGCGTACCCGCCTTGGTGAACACGATTTCTGACACGACCCTGCGTCCATCCGGGGTGCGCGCCAGCTGGACGACGATCGGAATGACTTCCCTCAGGTAGTCGATGATCTCCTGCTTTCTTAAATCGACACCGCTTTGCATGACCATCAATGCCAGGCGCTCATAGGCAGATCGCCCGGAATTGGCGTGCACGGTGGTCAAAGAGCCGGGATGGCCGGTATTGATCGCCTGCAGGAAAGAAAACGCTTCGGCCCCACGAAGCTCACCAAGCATCAGCCGGTCGGGGCGCATCCGCAGCGATGCTTCGAGAAGCTGCTGCGCCGTGACCTTGGCCCGCCCCTGGTCGCCTTTCGACGCCAGCAGCGACACGGTGTTCGGGGTGATCGGTTTCAGCTCACGGGTGTCCTCGATGGTGACGATGCGCTCTTCATCTGCAATTTCCTTGAGCAACGCGTTGAGGAAGGTGGTCTTGCCGGTCGAGGTGCCGCCGGAAACGACGATGGAGACCCGCGACCGGACCGCGGTCCGAAGGAACGCCATTGCGTCGACCTCTTTGCGCATCATGCCGGCGAGTTCTTCCTCGGCAAGCGAGAGCGCGAGCTGGCGTCCAACACGTGTGTCCTCAAAGGCTCCGCGGCTCTGGTAGATCTCCAGGCTCAGGTCATGAATGACCTGCTTGCGAATGGAGATCGCGCCACCATCGGGTGCCGCCGGCGGCAACACGCACTGAAACCTTTCCCCTGAGGGAAGCGAGGCCGAGAGGATCGGGTGTTCGTCATTGACGACCTGGTTGGTGGAACCGGCAACGCGTTCACTCAGCGTCCTGATCCATTCGGCCGTGAACTTCGCGTCCACTACACGCTCCATTGAGCTCGATCCGAGACGCTCGATAAACAGTTCGCCGGGCCGATTGACCGAGATCTCGGAGACGCGGTCGTCGGCGAGATACGGCTTCAACCGCTCGAGCGCCTTTTCGAGGAACGGGAATGCATTCATTTGGTGACCGGCGCGATTGGATAATAGGGTGTCGGATCGATGTCGCGGCGGACATGGCCGCCGCGTTTCAGGCGCATCATTTCCTGGCGGACTGGATCGGCATAGAAGTCGGAGAAGTCGAGATCGCGCCTGAGATAGACGATGACCGGCTCTCCTTGCGCGACATAGATGGTTGGCGGGATTTTCGAGCTTTCCTTGAATGCCTCGTTGGCGATCTCCTGCAGGATGGCGGAAGATTTTTCGGCGGCGATGGCGCGCGCCTCTGCCGCGCTTTGGCTGGGTTGCGTCGTGACGGTCGTCACCGCGCCCGTGACGGGATCGACAGTTGAAACTGACTGGGCGCTGCTGGTCGGGGTATCGCCGAGGGCAGCGACATATTCGGCAGCGCCACCGATTACCGAGAGCATGATCGCCGAGCCGAATCGTTCCCAGAAATGCGTGTCGATCTCGCCGGTGAGGCCTGCCCGGCCAAGCCGGTCGGCGCCGGGCGAGGCGATCTCGGCGGACATGCCGTCGGAGCGAATGACCCGCGACCAGACCACAAAAATCCGCTTCTGGCCGCGCGCCAGACCGGACTTGTATTCCCCGACAAGACGCGATCCCTTCGGGATCAGGATGCGGCCGCCATCGAGGGAGCGGACGTCCTCGCGCACGACCGCGCGCACCATGCCGGGGAGGTCGGTGTTGATAGCCGTCTCCAGAAAGCCGCGGATCATCGTGCCTTGAGCAACCAGCGCGTCGGTACGGTCAAAACGGGTTGCCTTGACGATGCCGGCGGTCTGCTTTTCCGATTGGGCAAGGAAGGCCTTGTTGGCGTCGCTTTCGGCGCCGGGCACCGCGACGAGCTGACCATCATCGGCGACCGTCACCTTCTGGTCGCTTGCCGAGAGCGTCTCTTGGGTTTCGCCGTCAACGATGATCTGCTCGGAGCGCAACCGTTCCCATCTGGCCTTCTCCTCGTCCTCGCGGCGCTTGGCTTCGAGCTTGGCAAGCCGCTCTTCCTCTTCGGCGCGCCGGCGCGTCTCGTCCATCCGGCGGCGTTCTTCATCGGCCCGGCGGCGGGCCTCCTCGATTTGACGGAGCTTTTCCAGGTCGGCGCCTTCGTCGACCTTGACGTCGACCGTCGCGGGGTCGACCGGCTTCTTTTCTTCGACCAGCGGGATCTGTACCAGGTTCGGATCGGCCGCCTGTTTGCTCGGTTGGTCGGTAAAGTTCTCGATGCTGGAATTCGACGTCTCGAAGGTCTCAGCCGCCCCTTCGGTAAGGCCGGGGTTCTGAGGGTCTCGCGGCCAGTTCACATAGGCAAGCACGCCGGCGCCGACGACAAGCAGGAGAGGAAGCGCAAGTTTGCCGAGACGGCCGTTGCGGTCACTGGCGACACTGCTTTGGCCATCCAGATGCTCGAAATCGATCCTGTTCATCGCTGGCGTTCCTCCGTGCGGTCAAGGTTCCTCGGACCATAGGTGTCTTCGATGAGATCGAAGGAGCGGCGATTGGCCTGTCGGTTATAGAGGCATAGCCATTTGTCGCCGGTGCGCAGCGTGAACTGGGCGGCGATCTTGTCGACGACGACGTATTTGCCCTGGGTACGCAGGTTGACCAGCGACTCCTGACGCTTGTCTTCGACCACGAAGATCGCCGGTATTTCGTCGGGAAACTCGAGATACATGTGCGTGCCGTCGTCGAAGGCGACGCGCGGCTTCAGGCTGGTGTCGCCGCGAAAGACATAATCGTAGTTGAGCCTCGCCGGATCGAGGCCCTTCAGCAACGGGTCCTTGGCGCTTTGTTCGGCAGCAGCCAGAAGCCGGGCGTTGACATCCTCGTCCGGATACTTGAACCGCACCTGAAATGCAGCGCGCAGATCCGCCGAGGCTGAGCCTTTCAGAAGCAGCGCATAGACACGCTGGTTGGTGACGATATTGACATTGGTTTGAGCGTTCTCGCGTAAGGGTTTGACGAAGAGAATGCTCGATCCCTTCTTCGGCACGATCGACCAGCTTGCCGTGTCGCCAGCCGAAATCGTCTCGATCACTTCGGAGCTTCCGAGCTGGATCATCGTCGAGACACCAAGACCGGCGGGCACGGTGACGACGGCATTGTTGTTGAAGGTGATGTAGCGGATGCGGGGATCGGCTGCCGCCGAAGCGTTGGCTGCGGCGAGCAGCGAGAGTGTGGCGAAAGTCAGAAGAAATTTCGGCATCAGCGTACCGCCTTGTCTGCCGGCACGACCTCTGGCAGCGACTCCTGGTCTCGCCGGTATTCGACCACCTGGAAGCCGAGCGGATTGTCGAAGCGATATTCGTTCTTCAACGGCGCGGTCGTATAGCGAAAGCGCACGACGGAAACCCAATGCTCGCGTCGAAGTGTGTTGTCCCGGCGCGTTTCGGTGGAAAAGCGCACGGTCGCCGTCGAGGTGTTGAGGAACGAGACCGACTTGATCGACACCGCAATGCGCGTGTCGCGACCGAGCACCTTGTCCTTCGACTGCGGGTTCGACGGCTCGAACTCGTGGCGAAGGTCGACCGAGGCCTGGGCTGTCGAATAGAGCTGGGCGAGATCGTAATTGTCCTTTAGGGCGCGGGGATCATAGGTCTCGCGCGCCCGGATGTAGCGGACGATGTTGGCGGTCTTGATCGCGTCGTTTTCGGAGAGCTTGCTTTCGTCGAGCGAGCGCGCGACCTCGACGAAACCGGTCGTCTTGTCGGCCACCACGACAACCGCCTCGAACTGTTTCAAGGGAACCAGCAGATTGAGCGCGGACAGGCTGAGCAATGTGGAGATGCCGGCGACGCCGGCGATTGTCCAGGCGATTTTCCGCGAACGGCGCTCCTTGCGATAAAGTTCCGCCTCCCAGGATGCTCCGGCTTTCCAGTAGGCGCTGAGGTCGGGGGGAGAGGCTTTGGGCTGCTCGTCGGTCGTTTCTGCGTTGGTCATGTCTGCTTCCGATGCGCCGCTTTCGCGGTCTGATAAAATATAATTAATCCGACGCTCATGTTGAGGCTTCGAGCCGACCGAACGAAGTCAGGATGGCTTGGAAGTCTACCGGCCTGTTAGCTCAAGATCGATCTGCTGTTGTCTCGGCGTAATTGCACGCTTTCTGAATCTCAATTGCACCAGCGCATCAGCGTTTTCTTTGAGGCGGAATTGGAGAAATAGAAGCTCCTGTCATCCTTCACCTCGATCCGGACCGTGTCGCGATCCCCGTCGGCCTCGGTTGCGCCCGCCTCAATCCAGAGCACGTCGAGGACATAGGATTTGCCCTCATGCTTCACCGACGTCACCTTTCCGGTGGTCTTGTTCGCGCCGATGCCCGAATTTTCGATATAGATGAAGGCAGCGGCGGCTGCGTCACAGCCGCCTTCTGCAGGGGCATAGGCACCCGTCAGTACCGGCACGATGGAGCTCGGCGATTGCGCCGACGCAATACCGGGAAGCAGCACGCTGAAGAACGCGAGGGCAGCAAAAGTCTTGTTCATCAAGACCGACCTCACTCAAAAGCCCAGCATGCCGGCGATGCCGTGCAGGTATCCGGCAAGCGTGTTGTAGAGCTCGATGCAGGACTCAGCAAAGGGCATGAAGAAGATGACGGCGACAATGAAAAGCAGATAGCCGGTGTTGCCCATCGACTTCGCATTATCTCGCGTTTGCTCGGCAATTTCTTCGCTGATGCGGGTATGCTCATAGACCGCAGCGTTGCGCCGTCGGCTTTCGTCCCATTCGCGCATGTCAACATTCTCCGTGTGGCGACAACTATAGTTAAGCGTTTCGGTGATAGCAAATTTCATCAAAGATGGCCGTTTTTCTCCGTTTCCCGTTGAAGCGCTCGGGCCCGGGCCGCCTGGACGTCCGCTGATGTTCGGCGTTTTGCCAATCCGCTTCTGAGGATTCCCATCCGACCAGTGATCTGGTTTCTTGCTCGGATCAAAGATTCTCGGCCGGCGGCAAATGGAACGTCGCCTTGGTTCATTGGCATTCCGCCAACTATTGCGCTGGCGAAAGCTGGGATAAACCTGAACACCACGATCCCGAGCAGGCAGACGATTACGAACGGCGCCACATAGGAGAGCTTGCTCTCCGTTGCGGTGTTGTTGGCGGTGTTGATGGCGAGCTCGATCAGTTGGTAGAGGAAGGCGAGAAACGCCATCATCAGCGTCTGCGTCACCATCAGGTTTACCATCAAAAGCAGCCAACCGTCGGTAAAGCGGAACGTCCAGCGATAGAGCGCGAGGATAATGAACACCGGCGCCAACGCCAGCGTAATGAACAGCATCAGCTTGGCGGCGAGGATCGCGGCGGCCGCGACGGCGATGAAGATCATCGCTACGACGAAGACGACGGCGCCGATCAGGGCTCCGACATATTCGAAGGTGCCGGTGGCCACCTGCTCATAGACCTTGCCCGCGGTCTCGAACACCGCGTCGAGGATTTTTACGACGCCCGTCGTATCGTCGGTGCCACCGTCCAGCACGCCGCCGGAGCCGGCGATCGATTCGATGATCGTATCGGAAATCAGGCTCGGCACGGATTGCACCAGCTTGTAGAGCGTTGCCGAGAAGGCGCCCCAGTTGGTCGCCATGTAGTAGATGAAGAAGGCCCGACCGAGCCGCCATGCGGCCTCGGGTACCGAAAAGCCCTCGCGGCCGGCAAGGATCATATAGCCCCACCAGATGACGTAGAGCGTCAGCATCGACCCGAACAGGACATTGACCTGAAGAGCCAGACCTTCATAGGCGTTCGAGATGAATGTCTCGCCGATGTTGTCGAGCTTCTCAAAAATATCCGAAATGATCGTGGTCGCCGCCATCGGCTCATTCCTTCAGAACGGGCGCGAAGACATCATTGACCGGACGTGCGGCTCCGCACAGATCGTCGGCCGGTGCATAGTCAGAGATCGGCGGGCAGGGGGCTTTTTTCTCGCCCTTCGTCTGGCAGCCGGCAAGCAGAACGAGGCTTGCGAGCATTGTCATCACCAGCAATCGCATGCGGCCTCACTTGAACGGGTTGACGTCTTTGTATTGCAGCATCTTGGCGGTCTCCGACTGTTGGGTCAGCCGCATCTGCATCTCGGTATTGAGCGCGGAGACCGCGCCGTTCGAGACGCCGATCAACTCGTTGATCGTGCGCGCCGTCTCAAGCTGCATCCGCGTATTGGTGTCGACCGAACCCTTCACGTCCTCGGCCGAGCCGATCTGGCCGGTGACCGACTGCAGCGACTGTTCGCGCTGGGTCACGCCTTGCGTTGCTTGCTGCGTCAGCGCCGAGAGCAGTGCTGCGGTATTGACCGCGCCTGAGAACGCGTTGTTCATGGCGCCGGTATCTTCGCCTTCGACGATTGCCTTGACCTGTTTGACGAGTTGCAGCCCGTTGATCAGCGTTGCGGCGATATTCTGAGAATTGGCGTCGAGCCCGCCGAACGATAGCGTGCCGCCATTCATGATCGAGGAGAAGGATGGTGCGGCGGAGATCGACATAGTGCCGCCAAGGCCCGTCGAGGAAATGCCCATCGTCCCGTCGCGGCTGCCGGAGAGTGCACTGAGGATAGACTGGGTCTTTTCCAGTATATCGCTATTGGTCTTCATAATCTCGCCGGTGTTTTCGGCATTCTTTTTGGCGATCGTCAGGTTGGCGTTGTCGATCACCGGAACGTCGGCGAACGCCGGCGTCGAGATGGCAAGCACGATCGCCACGGCGAGAGTCGTTTTCATGAGAAGACCTCCTTAATCGGCCGCGTTGGCGGCATTCTGGATGGACAGAAGATTGGCGCCGATCGCCGCGTCGGTATTACCGGACGAGAGCACCGAGGTTTCGCCATCGGCGGCGGCGACGCTGGCGCAGCGCGGCCACGTTTCGCGCGGCATCTTCATCTGTTCGAGGATGACCGGATCGCAGCTGTATGGGTTGACCTTCGGATCGGATTTCAGGCTCTTGGCGGTCTCTGACGTTTTCGACAGCTTCATCTGCAGGCGGGCCTGCAGGAGCTCGTTGAAGAGATTGCGGCTGACGATCAGGTTGTTCAGGAGCTCGGAATTGACGGCGCGCGCCTGCGTGTTGTCGTCCCAGGCATCCTGATAGATTTCCGAGGCACCGACGGAATTCGAGAGTGCATCGATACGGCGGCCTGCCTCATGGACGCGGGCGGTGCTGGCATCGATGCCTGTGACGGCACGGTCGACGGCGCTGACCGCAGCACTATTGGCATTGCGTGTCGCCTCCGAACCATAATCGACAGTGGATTTGAATGACGGCGAGGCAATCTCCTCGATGTTGGAGCCGCCGGCATAGGCGTTGAACCAGGCGTGGTTCCGGCCGACCTTGCCGGCCCAGTTCTTCTGCTCGGCGGCCGTCGAGCCATTGTACCAGGAGGCAAGGCAGGCATAGTCCGTCGACCCGCACTTATTGACGCCCATGCCGAGGTACTTGACACCGCCTTCGATGTTCTCCTCGTTGATGTCGCGGTCGAAGCCCATGTTGTTGCCAGTCCGCTTAGTCAGCTGCATGACGCCCTTCACGCCAGTTGGCGAGCCCGAGCAGGTCGAAATCCCGGACTCGGCATGCGCCACCGAAAGCGCAAGACCCACCGGAATATCGTATTTTTCCGCATAGTGCTTGATCAGCGCGACATTCTCTGTGTCCTCGTTGACGGCTTGCGCCGGCGAGCGGTAAAGACGCCGGTTCTTTTCCTTCTGCGAGATGTTGCAGTTGGTGACGGTCTGTTCCTCGAGCTGATCGGCTTGCGTGTCCTTGTCAGCAGCCGAATGGCTTTCGTCTTCGGAGCGCTTGTCCTTGCCGTCGTCGTCGATCACAGGAACGTCGGCCCAGGCCGAAGGGGCTGGCGTTGCCGCCAGTGCGGTGGACAGCAGGAGAAGAATTGCGCTACGCATCGGTCGCCTCCGTGATGGTCCAGCCGCAGAAGTGCGGCAGCCAGGCGGCCGGCGCCTCGCCATGGGCTTGGCGCAGCCGCTCGCATTCGCGCACCGTTTCCGGGCGTCCGGACAGCACCTTGACCAGGTCCGGCATGGCCGAGAGGTCGAGACGGGCGATGATCGAATCCTGCGCGTGCTTGATCAGGAAGGTGCGGCTCGCCTTGTCGGCCTGCTTGACGAAACGGAACTCCTTTTCCGAGAGGCCAAAGGCCTTGCGGTAGCTCTCCTCATCGGCCGACGCATTCGGGAAGAAGATGTTGGTCATCGTCTGTTCGATGATCGTGTTGCGCAGATCAGAGCGCACGACATCGGCCGCCGATTGCGTGCCGAAGCCGACAATGCCGTTCATCTTGCGGATGGTCTTGAGCCAATCCTTGATGAAGCCGGAAAATACCTCGTCGTCGAGCAGCCGCCAGCCTTCGTCGAGGAAAATCATCGATGGCCGGCCGTCGAGAATCTCCTCGATGCGATGGAACATGTAAAGAAGGGCGGCCGAGCGGGTGCGCTTGTCAGAAAGGATCTCCGTCATGTCGAAGCCGATCACCGAGCCGGCAAAATCAAGCTTGTCCTCGGCATTGTTGAACAGCCAGCCCTTGTCGCCTGATGTCCACTCCTTCAGCCGGTCGGCGAGATCGCCGATCCCTGATCGCATCCGGCCCTTGAGCGCCTCGGCGAGCATGTCGAGGCGGCGCTGGGGTCGATCGAAATCGGCATAGATGCTGTCGACCGCATCGGAGATCACCGCCATTTCTTCGGCGTTCAGCACGCGATCGGCCGGCGTCACCAGATAGGAGACGAGCGTCTTGCCAAAAGTCCGATTGGCCGGTGTATCGTCAAGCTGCAGCGGCGCAAAGCCGGTTGGCTCGCCCGGCGACAGCCGCTCGTAGCGCCCGCCCATGGCGCGCACGAAAATTTCTCCGCCGCGGTCCTTGTCGATGAAGACGCAGCGCGGTCGCGGTTCGACGCGCATGCCCTGTGCCAAGAGGAAGGAGAGCGCCACGGTCTTGCCCGAGCCGGTCGGGCCGATGACGGTAAAATTGCCGACATCGTCCTCGTGAAAATTGAAGAAATAGGCGGTCTGGCTGGTCGTCTCCAGCAGCGAAATCGGCGTGCCCCAATGCACCTTGTGCGTCTGGCCGGAGGGGAAATTATGCGCGGAAAACAGCCCGGCAAAGTTCACCGACGAGATCAGCCCTTGCCGCGCGATATAGGCGAAGTTCGCCGGCAGCTGTGCCCACCAGGCGGCTTCCTGATTGAGGTCTTCGCGCACCGCGACCACGCCCATACGGGCAAGCTCGGCGGTGACATCGGCGACTGCCCGGTTGAGACCGGCGGGCTCGCGTGAGAGGACGGCGACGGTCATGTGATGTTTGCCGAACACCACATCGCCGGAGGCGAGCCGGTCGCGCGCCGTCTCGATGTCGTCCTCGACCGCCGTGCCGCCGTCGTCGGAATTGGAGATCTGCCGGCTGATGGTCGAAATCGCCTCGGTGACCGTGGTGCGGTCCTCCGGCGCGAAGGAATGGGTGACGATGAACTCGTAAGGGAGCCGCAACAGGCCGTCGAGCTGACCTGGCGTCGTCATCGGCGGATATTCCTTGATCGACACCATCGCCGCGACCTTTGAGGCAGCGCCGTCGGCCGACCAGATTTCCGCCGCCTTGCGACCGAAGAGGATGTGGCCTGTCCCGACATAGTCGGCGAGCGACATGCGGGGCAGCGGCATTGTCCGCTCGTCACCGGCAGCAAGAATCTTGGCGAAGAACTCGGCCGGTTCGGAGAACAGCCCGCCGTCGCGGTTGACGCAGGAAAGCACTTCCGGACGATAGGAGCGGAAGTCACCGACAATGCCGGAGACCATATCCTTGAGATCACGTAGCGCTTCGCTGCGCGCCTCGACCTCGTTATCGACTATCCGGAATATGTCGAACATCCGGTCGACCTTGCCGGCGCGCCCGGTCATCGGCCTGCGAATGACGGTGAGATAGAGCTCGTTGACGAACATGGTGCGCTGCTTCAGCCCATCCATGTAGCGGGCGTTCAGTTCGTCGGCGAACGGATTGTCGAAATCTCCGTCGATATCGGGGACGATCTGGCGGCGAATGATCGTCGCGTAAAGCGCAAAGCGTGACGAGCCGAGCGCCCGCACCGTCATGTTGCGGTTGGCAAGACGGGCGTTAATCTCGGCTTGGTCCATCGTCTGGTAGGGCAGGCCCGAAAGCCGGATCACCTGCAACAGCATGCCGGTCTTGGTGACGATGGTTTCCTCATCGACATGGCGAAGGTAGGGAACGTGCGTGCCGATCCCCAATTCGCGCGCACGCTCGCGGCCGAATTTCAGGTCGTGATTGACGATGTTCATGGGCTGTAGCTCCCCGCTTTCCAGAACCGCCTGTTGCGGATTGCTCGGCGCATCGACAGGAACACCTGCACGACACGGACGATGTGGACATCGCGCTGGCAGAGGTAGAGGCCGACGAAGTGGATCGGCAGCACGACGAGCGGCGCCAGGAAGTTCGAGGTTGCGATGAAGAGGACGATCCCGAACAGGCCGTTGATCACGAAGACGATGATGTCGACGCCAAAGTACATCGGTGGCCGGGTTAGCGGCAGGATCAACGGTTCGACGTCGGGAGCATCGTCGCGCATATCAGAGCCCTGCCGACGATTTCATCGCGTCGACCAGTTCGGCAGCACCAAAGATGATCGCGATGCCGATGACGATGGAGATCGCCCCCTGCCAGGCCATGCGGCCGGTCAGAAACAGGAAGCCGAGAAAGCAGACGGCGATGATCGCAAGAGAGCGCGCGACGTTGCCCTGCAACACACCGACGAACCACTCGAGGATGCCTTCGACGGGCGCGGCAGATTGCGCATAGGCAAACTCAGGAGCAAGCACGATCGCCGTTGCCAACAGCGATAGCAACACGGTGGTTTTGCGGTTCAGGCGTAGCACGTTGGAATGATCAGTCATGCGGTTGTCCTTTGTGTTTGGGAAAAAATTGGAATGACGCCTCGCCTATTCGGCGCTCCAGACATGTTCATCGCGCCAGGGCGAGGGGGCCAAGGCAATCGTCGCATTCTGCTGATTGTTTCCGCCGCTGCGTTTCTCTTGCGCCGCCGTAGCCTTGGCGTTCAGCGTCCAGCGGTTCATCACCTTGACGATGTAGTTTGCCGTCTCGTTGAACTCAGGGATGCCACCCTTCTGGTAGACGCGCTCCGGGCCGGCATTGTAGGCGGCGAGCATCAGCAGAGGATCGTCGAACTCACTGTTAAGCTTCTTCAGGTAGCGGATGCCGGCGCGGATGTTGGACTGCTGATCGCAGCGATCCGTTACACCGTAATCGGCGGCGGTTTCGGGCATCAGCTGCATGATCCCGACCGCGCCGGCGTCGGAGACCTGATGCCTGCCGTCGGCGCTCTCGACGTCAACCACCGCGAGTGCGAGAGCGGGATCGAGCTCCTCTTCGACAGCGATGGTTTTGACCAACGTTAGGATGGCTTCGGGCTCGACCGGGTCGCAGGCCAACGCCGCGACGGGGAACCCGAATAGAAGAGGCAGGAGCAGGGCAGGTTTCATGTCAGGGACTCTCTTGCCGCGACGCACAATAAAATATAATTAATTGTAGGGAGACTCTCGTGTCAATCAGGAAGTGACTGGAGCAACAAATGTTTGGACGACCGAGGGTCATCTTGATGACCGCAATCACGTTTGCCACAGGTCTGGCCAATGCCGCAGAAGACAGTGCGCGACCGTACCGGGAGCCTGCGGCGAACTACCTTCGCCAGTTTGCTCAGGCGGGTGGCAGAGTCTTCGTGCTTGAGCGCTTCGATGCTGACGGCCGGCTGGTGACGCGCAGCGTCGACAAGGTCAGCGGCGATGTCGCGATCGACAGTGCCATCGACAGAACGATTGCCGGCCGGAAAATCAAGTTGCGCGGGCTGGTAAGCTGCCCGAGCGAAAAGGTCATCTATCAAAGGTCTGAGACGTGGTCGTGCCTGGACGCCGCGCGCGACTACGCTGGAACCATCTATAACAAGCGCGCCAGCGTCATCCTTTGCAAGACGCTGGTACTATCTTCGCCAAGTGAGCAAGCCATTCCGTCATCGTGTTTCCTGTTGGTGGGCGGTGAGGGCGAGCCGTTCCGCATTGTCAACGACGACGACAGCATGGTGTTTCTCGGCCTTGCTGTTATCGACCGCGCGTCCGGTGGTCTGTCGCGACGCCCTGATCTCGAAGGCTCGGAAGCACTTTCTAAATCGATGGGGTTTCAGAATGCGGATTAAGCTCACCATCCTGCTTGCCATGGTCATCGGATTGCCGGCTTTCGCGCAACAGACGACGATCAGGTTTACCGATGACGTGGCGTTCGAAACCGGCGATACCTGGAGCCACAAAGGCCGGAAATACAGGCTGTTTGGCGTTCAATCCTGCCTGCGCGGCACTACCTATCGTTCGACGGATGGACACGAAGAGGATTGCGGACTGCGCTCGATTGCGTCGCTGGCGGCCCTGTTTTCCACCGGGACAGGTCTGTGCCAGCCGGTCGGATCAACCAGGGACGGAGCGACTTTCGTCGTCTGTGCGGCAGCGATCGATGGCGCCACCGTCGATGTCGGGACCGCGCTGATTTCGTCGGGAGCAGCCTTTGCCGCGACTCTGCCTTCAGGTGCGCCGGTGTCGAAGGCTTATGCCGTTGCAGAGTTGACCGCCAAGGAAAATCACAGCGGTCTTTGGGCGGGGACCTTCGACCACCCCATCCGCCTGCTTATCGACGGCGGTTGAAGAGTTCGGGGAGGCCCATCCCCAACGACCCCATAATGGCTCCGATTTCCATAATGGTCAGTTTTTCCCATGCGCCCGTTTTAACGAGCTCAAGCCGTTCTTTCTCAACGCCGGACATTTCCGAAAGCTCATGCAGTCCGATTCCGCTGTGGTGAAGTTCTTCCGCGAGGTTTTCGACAAGCTTGGCCAGCGTCTCAGTTGCAGTCTCAATGGCCATTTGCGGTCATCCTTTCCTTGCACCGTCATTGCGTAGTCAGCGTCGAAGGTGATGGTTTCGCTCTGTCCGTATGCGCACGTAAGATGGCGCTCGAGCGTTTTTAAGGGTGAGGGCGGACAAGGCGGAAACAAGTCCGCCATGCCCTATATCGCACAACTTTCACACGAGTGAATAGCAGCAAAGCAGGTTTATGCTTGTTCGCTCGATAAAATATAATAAATCTTGTGACTCGCTTCTTTAGCGAAGCAGTCATGGAGGTCCCATGCCCTAGACAAAATAAAACCCGCCTCGGGGAGACGGGTTCAAAGGACACACAGCAATGTGCGTGAAAGTCTTATAGCCGACGATTTTTTCGCACATCGATGAGGCCGGCGCAAGAGATTTCTTGCCACGGATACGTGTGTTTTGCGCCTCGATTTCTCCCACGCGCATTTAAATTAGGAGAGATCATGCTTGCCACGACCCGAACGGCCCACGGGCCGAACCTATTGGCGCGTCTGCTCGACGTTAAAACCTCCCATCAGATCGACGAATGCGCCAAGTGCGCCTGGATCCTGAACGGCGAGGGCATGATCAGCGATAACGAGATGGCCTATCTCGCGCCGATCATCGAGCACCAGCGCAAAGCTATCAGAAGCAACGGTAGCCTGCGTAGGTCGCACTGCCATGACAGTGCAAAGTTGCCCCGAATCGACCATCGTCGTCCTGCAATTCCTCCGGACAAGAAAATGTCCTGCTGGGCGCGGCGACGCGCGCTTGCCAAGGAGTGCGTCATCCCAACGTCGATCGCGACGAAGTTTACGATCAGCAAGCTTGCCGTGCTTGCGGTTATTGCACGTGCTGTTGTCGATCGCGGCAGCTGCAATATGTCGCTGCCAGAAATTGCAGCGCGCGCCGGCGTTGGCTGCACGACGGCCCGCTACGCGATTCGCGACGCCGCCCGGATGGGTTTGATCACCGTCATAGAAAACCGCGTGAATTCGACCTGGAACCGTCCGAACACGATCAGGATCGTGTGTGACCGTTGGCGCAAATGGCTCAACGGCCACCGCCGCATGAAAGCAAGAGCCGGTTCGAATAGCCTGGTTGTCTCCGGTGGCCTGCCGACCCCCCTCACAAATCTGATCCCCTCGATTGAGATTGATAAATTCACGCTGTGCGCAACGGTGCAACGAGGAAGTGGCAATTACGCTGGCGCACTGCAGGGGTCGCTAAGTCCGCAGCGCACGCCGGAAAGGACACACCCCTTAAGCAGACGCTGCTGCGTCGGATCACCGTTCGGCCTCTTGAAAGAATGCGGCAATCCTGGATGATTCCAGACGATTGTGATCTATAGCAACTAAACCACAGAATGAGCACGAGCATGTCCGAAATTATCGAATTTCAAGGCGAGCGATTTCGCGTTCGTCGTTATCCTGGACCCATAACCCGATGGCGGGCGATACGTGCCATGCGCGCCTACCATAAGGCAGAGCAGCCATATATGAGATTGCTGCGCCAATATGAGACTCTCAAGGCCCAACGCGAGGCAATGCTGAGCAAATTGTCCAGCTTGGTTGAAGCTTGCGCTGACGAAAGCGAAAGAAAGTATTGCGTGTGCGAATTGTCAAACATCAGTGATCGTTTTTGCGATCTCTCCGAACTTTTGGAGGAAGCGAAGGCCACGTTGATTGTTGCGCGGAAAGCTGTTGAGCGCGTGCTTGATTCGGTCGGATTCGAACCTGTCGATTAATCGGAAGCCGATTGTGAATTTGATCGGAGAAGGCAGCCTTCAGATCCCGACGCTCTTCATCGAATGGAGATAGGAGCGAGTGCTGTGATGCGCGTTGCCCTTGGAAGCTGCATTCACTGCTGCCGCCAATGCCAACTGGCGGGCGAATTTAGTTCCATAATTGCCCTTTATCCGCGGCGATCCACCAATGTTGGGATCGATGATTCAGATACTATCGATAGCGACATCAGAGTTTTTCCGGACCACAACAGGGGCTCACGCATGCTCATAAGTCGGGAGTGTGAAAACTGATGTTAAGGCCTGCGCCCCGATTACAAATTCGACGGTACAACGGCAAGCGAAGCCTGCGGGAGTCGCAGCGATCTATATTCGCGGCCACGATCAAGTTGTACTCCCCGACGCCCTGATCTCCTCGGTCCAACTAGCAAACAGCAAGGTCTTTTCTCTCGGCTACCGTGTCACTTTAAGTCCGTAACGGCGCATCCACAAAAACTGACGCCTGAATCCAACCAGACGAATTTGTTTATTTTCGTTGTCGACAAACCCCGATTCGTTATCTACCATGTAAATAAGGCCTTGCGCCAAACAAAAACGGGAACGACAGGGCCGCGAGGCCTCAAATGTCCGGCAGTGCCGAGCGAAAGCGTGCTTTCAGGCTTGCAGAGACTCGCGAAACTGACAATCGAACGAAACTCAAACTGGGAGCTCTCAATGTTGGAAGAAATTAGACGGAGAATAAGACGCGTCGTTCTCGTAGCGGTGAGTGCACTAACGGCAGTTGGTAGCGTCGGAATTATGCCTTCTCTTGCGCAAGAAACTACGATGCAGCGCGTTCAGACGACGAAGCAGCTTAGGGTCGGCGTTGCATCGGGTGAGCCATGGTATTTCAAGGATATATCGACGGGAGAGTGGAAAGGCATCGGCATCGAACTGGCTCGGCGGCTGAGCGAAAAGATGGGCGTGGCCGCTATCCCGGTTGAAACCACTTGGGGAAACTCCGTTGCAGGACTCCAGGCTGGTCAAATTGATATCATGTTTCTGCTTGATCCCACTGAAGAGCGGAAGAAGGCAATCGACTTCCTCAACGGCCCTATTTTTTACTACGCTCTCGGCGCCCTGGTTAAATCTGGGATCGATGCATCGACATGGGAGGCCTTGGACAAGCCTGAGATACGTGTGGGCGTAACTTTGGGCGCCTCTCCAGATAAAGCAGTCACAGCCCTGCTAAAACACGCGCAAATTAACCGTTTCGCCAGTAACGATGAAGCGATAGCGGCGTTCGCTGCTCGTCGAGTAGATGTTGTCGTGCAGTTTCACCCAGCCCTTGTCGCCCAGTTCACAAAGCTGAAGATCGGGACAGTCGCGCTCCCCAAGCCAGTAAGTGCTATTGAAACCAGCGCTGGCATCAGGAAAGAGCCAGATTCTTCTTTCCGAGATCAAGTGAGCACGATCATTGCAGACTTCTATCAGGCCCGCTTACCTAATCAGCTCTTTTCAGAATATCTGAAGTCTAAAGGCGCGGACCCCAGAAGCGTTCCAGGTTTGGTGAAAGAAGATTGGTGAGCATTTACCTGGGCTGCGGAGTTCGTATCCCCAGCCTCAGGTTAATATGGTTCGTGTAGGGGGCACGCTGGTGAATTATATCTGGGATTTCAGTGCCGTTTTCTCGCACGCAGATCTTCTTATTCTCGGTCTGCGTAACACAGTTCTGCTCGCGATTGTGTCGATCGCAATTGGCTTGGCTGTCGGCTTAGCACTTGCTGCTTTGCTGCTCTGTCAATATCGAGTTCCGCGGTATGCAGCGCTAGCATTCGTTGAATTTTATCGAAGCACGCCTCCGATAGTCCATTTCTTTTGGTTCTATTTCGCTCTTCCTGTTCTTTTTAATATCGAAATGTCGCCTTTCGCGGCAGCTGTGCTGGCTCTCTCGACCCAGTCAAGTGCCTTCTATGCTGAGGTCTTCCGAGGTGGAATACTTTCAATCGAACGTGGACAGCGGGAGGCGGGCTCCGCACTTGGAATGACTAAGGCGCAGGCAATGAGACGCGTGGTGTTGCCGCAAGCGGTAGCGCGAATGATTGCGCCACTCGTCGAACGCTCTTTTGAACTGACGAAGACGACTGCGCTCGCCTCAACGCTCGCCTTTGCTGATCTTCTGTATCAGGCAATGATGATCAATAGTGAAACTTTTCGACCTCTTGAAGTCTATACGCTCGTCGCTCTGATGTATCTGATCTTACTGACCTTTGCCAGCGCACTTGCCCGCATCGGCGAGCGTCGCGCCGCTCGGTGGAGATAAGCTAATGGATTACCAATTCGACTTCAGCGTTGTGACGCAGAATTTCGGCGCGCTCCTCCAAGGGCTCCTTGTAACGGCAGAGCTTTGGGTGATTTGCGCGGCTGGCGGCGCCACGCTTGGCGTTTGCATTGCACTTGCTCGCCTTTCCCCACGCAGGTGGCTGTCTCTGCCTTCATTGGTCTATGTGCAGCTGTTCAGAAACACCCCGGTTCTGATTCAACTTATATGGTTTTACTACGCGTTTCCGATTGTCGTCGGACAGCAGCTCACACCCTTTGTTGCAGTCGTTTTAGGCCTTGGCCTGAACACGTCCGCTTACTGCGCTGAAATCTTTCGGGGGGGTATAATTTCTCTCACCCGTGGGCAGTGGGAAGGCGCCAAGGCAATTGGAATGTCGCAGTCGATGGCGCTGCGACGGGTGATTATGCCACAGGTCTTTCGACGAATGCTGCCGGCGCTGACAAATCGAGTGATCGAGGTCGGCAAGATGAGTTCACTCGCTTCGGTACTTTCTGTTCCAGAATTGATGTACCAAGGTCGCCTTCTGTCCTCCACCTTCTATCGTCCGTTTGAAGTCATCACGACACTCGCCATCATATACTTCCTACTGATCTTTCCCAGCGGACTATTCTCTCGTTGGCTGGAAGTGCGAATGGCCCGAGGCAAGTAAGAGAAAGACGAGCAATGAACAAGCCGATCTTGAGTGTGACAGACCTCCACAAAAGCTTTGGGCCGCAGCACGTTCTGAAGGGAATTTCGTTGGACGTCCAGGCGGGTGAGAGAATAGCCATCATTGGCGGAAGCGGATCGGGGAAAAGCACATTCCTCCGATGCATCAATTTCATGGAGATGCCGTCACAGGGCCGCATAGCCTTAGACGGTCATTCCCTTGGCAGCGTCAAACAGACGCGGGCAGGTGAGACACGCGTAAACTACGCGGAGCGCGAACTATGCCAAGTCCGGGCTCGAGTGGGCATGGTCTTCCAGCAGTTCAACCTTTTCCCTCACATGACTGTCCTTGAGAATGTCATGGAGGGCTTGGTCACGGTTAAGCGAGCGGCGAAAACGGAAGCTCGCGAAGTCGCACTGTCCCAACTGACTAAGGTCGGTCTTTCGAACCGGTTGGATGCATATCCGTCTCAGCTTTCAGGGGGGCAACAGCAACGGGTTGCGATTGCTCGCGCCTTAGCGATGGAGCCCGAAATAATTCTGTTCGATGAGCCAACTTCCTCGCTGGATCCGGAGTTGGTGGGCGAGGTGCTGAGATCCATTCGAGTTCTGGCCGACGAAGGCCGGACGATGCTGCTCGTTACCCACGAACTCGGGTTTGCCTATCACTTTGCTACAAAAGTTATTTTTCTGGCGGACGGAGTTTTCCACGAAGTCGGGACGCCAGAAGAGGTCTTGAAGGAGCCCAAACAACAAAAGACAAAAGAGTTCCTCCGACGCTTCAACGAGTTTGCGTTCTGAGGCCCCGGAAATTGAGTGCATGACGGTAACGGGATGGAATCGATGAAACCGAATATATTGATGATCGTAGTTGATCAGTTGACGTCTTTCGTGCTGCGGTCCTACGGAGGGGGGGTCTGCAAGACACCTCACCTCGACAAGCTCGCCGAGCAGGGTGTTGTCTTTGAAAATATGTATTGTAATTATCCACTTTGCTCACCTTCTCGCGCCGCACTTATGACGGGCAGATTGCCTAGCCGTATTGGCGCTTATGACAACGGCGCGGAATTACCGGCGTCGATGCCCACGTTTGCTCATTACCTTCGCAGCCAAGGGTATTACACGGCTATATCGGGCAAGATGCACTTTATTGGGCCCGATCAGTTTCATGGATATGAGGAAAGACTGACAACGGAAATCTATCCGGCGGATTTTGGATGGACGCCGGTGACAAGCTATTCTGAAGCCGATGTGGATGATGAGCGCCGTTACGCAGCGGGGACGTCAACAACGGAA
The DNA here is from genome assembly GCF_025847205.1 of Pararhizobium sp. YC-54. Lineage (GTDB taxonomy): Bacteria > Pseudomonadota > Alphaproteobacteria > Rhizobiales > Rhizobiaceae > Pararhizobium. The sequence goes on from NZ_JAOYTH010000017.1 coordinate 21,362, forward strand.
ACGGTTCGTGACTCTGGCCCAGCCGCTCGGACCATGCAGATCGATTATGATGAAGAGGTATGTCATCGCGCGGTCCAGGAAATCTTCATGCAGGCGCGCCATGGCGATGGCCGGCCATTTGCCCTAACAGTATCCTTCACACATCCACACGATCCTTACGTAACCACCAGAGAATATTGGAACCGTTACACCGAAGACGAGATCGATCGACCGAGAGTGCCATTTGTCGGCCCGAGCGAACGCGATCCTCATTCCGAAGCACTGTTTTATCATTATGGCCAGGACAAGGCTCCGATCGATGACGAGACTTACAAGCGTGCCAGGCGCGGCTACTATGGTATGATATCCTATTGCGACGACCTCGTGGGACGGCTCATATCAGCGCTGGCCGACGCCGGCGTCGACAAGAACACGGTCGTGATATTTACCTCCGATCATGGCGACATGATCGGCGAGCGCGGAATGTGGTTTAAAAAGACCTTGTTCGAACCGGCCGTGGCAGTTCCATTATTGATCTGGGCACCCCAGATGTTTGAACCCGGTCGTGTCGCATCCCCTGTTTCGTTGATTGACATTTTGCCGACACTGAACGAACTCGCTGGCGGCAGTGCTGCGGATCTCGTCACCGAAATCGATGGCCGCAGCCTTCTTCCTGCTCTCCTAAAAAGACCTTTTGAAAATCGACCGGTTTTCTCCGAGCATATTGACGGGGGAACAAAAGCGCCTCGGCTGATGGTCAGAGAAGGTGGTTGGAAGCTGGTACATTCAAGGAGTTATCCTACGCAGTTGTACAACCTTGCCGATGATCCTTTAGAACTGAAAGATCTCTCTGATGATCCAAGTGGGGCGGATGCACTCGCCAGGTTAACCAAACTTATCAACGATAACTACGACTTGGAACGATTAGAGGAGGAGGTTGAGTCAGACCAGCGCGTGCGTCGGTTTCTTGATGAAGCATTGAGCAAAGGAAAAGTTAGGGCCTGGGACCACTTATCACAGGCACAGATTGATCCTTGGTTCGTGCGAAAAGGCGACGCATTTCCGCACGTCGAAAGGCGTGGATATCTGCGATATTCCGATGAATGATCGCATACGAGTATGTTGGGAGGCACTGCCTCCCAACATATCGGTTGGAAGATTCGATACCAGAGTAGTGAGCCGAGAGCAGCCTGTTGAAATCGGTCGAATTTAGCTACTCAAATTAAATCGTAAGCGATCCGAAATCCTACGTTGCTCGAAGCGCTATCCGGAGGTAATCCCATCCGAGCAGCTATCCTGTACCGGAAGCAGTAACTCGCGTGGCAAAGGAACGAGCCGCCTTTCAGAAGCTGTTCGGCCGAGGCCTTGGCCAAGCCATTTCGGTGTTTGGAAGCCCTTGAAAGAGATCTGACACGAAACACGTCTGCATTCCACTCCCAGACGTTTCCAACAAGGTTATAGAACCCAGCCTCGTTGGCCGAAAAGCTTCGTGCCGGAGCCGTTCCAAGATAGCCATCCCTCAACGTATTAGTGTGTGGGAAGGTGCCTTGCCAAATGTTGCAATAGGTGGCCTCATCCGAAGGTTCTTCGTTGCCCCAGGGGTATCGACTCCTTCTGGCTCCGCCACGCGCTGCATGTTCCCACTCGACTTCAGTCGGCAATCTTCCACCGACCCATCGTGCAAAAGCCGTCGCATCGTTCAAGGAGACGTGAGTTACCGGGTGATCGAGCCGACCGTCAACGTTGCTGTCGGGGCCTTCTGGATGCCTCCAATTTGCATGATCGATTTTCACCCACCATGATTTCCGCTGCGGCGCGTGCCTCGCCTTCATGTCTTTGCTCAGCAGTGAGTAGAAAACTCCTGAATAACCCAAACGCTCCGAATCTGTGACATGACCAGTTGCGGCGACGAAGTCCGCAAAGCGCTCGTTTGTTACCGTCTCAGCCTCGAGAAAAAAATCCCGTACGTGTAATTTTCGTTCGGGACCCTCGCCATCGGCAATTATGACTGGTTCGCGTGTTCCGACATGTGACACGCCGCCTTTTACGAATATTGCGTTGGAATGGGACCCGGAGGATCCCTCCGTCAAAGCAGCTGCTTTGACCAGAAACTGCGAAGCTGTGGGTGGTCGGCAACAGCTTTCCATTGCGTACTCATCATGTTTGACACGGAAGCGACTAGGCACAGCATGTCCACACCCCGTGCCCGGTCAATCATCGAATGGCGATATTGCGAGTCTTGCGCTGGCTCATGAGAAGGACGAAACGCTGATGGACTTCTTCTGCGTGCTCCCTAGCAAGCTTTTCGGCCAGCTCAACGTCCTGCTGCTCGATAGCCCGTATTATCCGATCGTGGGATGCTGCCGTCTCGGGTGGAAGTTCGTCATCGTAGGTTCGGTAGTAAAGCCGGAGCATCCGTCGGCCACTAATGAGCAATCGTCTGTATGCCTCTAATAGATGTTTATTGCGCCCCGCTTCGGCAATCGCGAGATGGAAATCCATATTCGTTTGGATCATGCCGAGCACGTCTTTGGCGACGATTGTTTCCCGGAACAGTTCTTGCCGGTGGCGGATGTGAACCAAAGCGTCTTTCGACCTGAACTCGGCCGCAAGACGCGTCACGGCGCGTTGGATCAAGTCGAGAGCATCGATATACTGCGGAAATTCTTCCAGCGAGAGCGCGGTAACGACGGTTCCCTTATTCGGCAGATTAAGCGCGAGGCCTTCACCCTCAAGACGCACAATCGCTTCCCTAACTGGGGAACGGGAGACATTGAACCGAGCAGCTATGCCGGCTTCGTCAAGGATCTGGTTAGGCTCTAGCACCAATGCAAGGATTTCGTCTCGCAGTACCTGGTAGATCTTGATGGAGCTGAAACCTCTCTTGCTTGAGAGGATTTCAACGTTTTTGTCTTTTTTGGCCACAGGCATCTTGATCTCCTTAAGGTCAGCAGTATCATTTGGACCCTGCCATCGGCAAGAAGGCCCCCGCCATATTCACAGTGCACGCCGAACTGACGCCTGGAAAATGGCTGAGGGGCCTGCGGTCGTCGCCGAGTATCGGCGCCTTGGGATATGCTTTTGGCAGCTTTGTCAGATCGCCAGCCTTATTAACATCCGCCTTTCAACAAATGTCACCGCGCGCGTTATCGGAAAAGCGATAACAAAATAAATTATTGCCACAACAGTAAGAACTTCGACAGGGCGAGCGATATTGTTTGAAATATTTTGCCCGACAAACATCAGGTCGGCCATGCCAACAGCCGATACCAAGGCGCTTTCCTTGAACAAACTTACACAATTGGAGAGAAGAGTCGGAACGGCGCGAAGCACTGCCTGCGGCATAATGATGTTCCGAATCTGAACGGAGCGTGGAAGGCCGAGTGCAATGCAAGCATCGAGTTGCTCGCTGCCAACCGATTTTAAGGAAGCCCGGAACGTCTCGCTGCTGATAGCGCCCATGTAAAGTGTCAAGGCGATAGTTGCGGAAATGAAGTTCGACAATTCTACCCCCAAGATCAGGGGAAGGCAGAAGAAAATCCAAAAGAGCTGGATGAGGACTGGCGTTCCCCGAAATAGCTCGACATACGTGCCAGTGATCGCGCGCAAGGCGAAGTTCTTAGAAGTTCGTCCCAGAGCAGTCACGAACCCCAGGGCGCACCCCAAGGCGATGCAAACCATGGTCAATTGGACAGTTGTCCAAAGCCCTATAAGGAGCGCGTCGTAGTAGCGAAGGACGATTGTAAAGTCTAGATCCATAACAGCACCTCCTAAGCGGCTGCCAGAGCGCGTCGGCGTTCGATGAGGCCGACAACTTGCGACACCGGAAACGAGACCGCAAAATAGATCAGCGCGACAACTGTAAAAGTTTCGATGGGGCGATAAGTCGCTGTTGCAAGGGTTTTCCCCTCGTACATGAGGTCTTGAATAGCGACAATCGCGACGAGTGCGCTCTGCTGGAAGATGCCAATTCCATTTGTCAGCAACACAGGGATCGACTCCCGGAAAGCTGTAGGCAGGATGATATAGCGAATGCGTTGAAGAGGGTTTAGCCCAAGCGCAATGCCGGCGTCTCTTTGCTCTCTTGGAACCCCTTGAATCGAGGCACGGTAAGCTTCGGCGTTAAACGCCGTAAGATTAAGACCCAAAGCAAGTATTCCCATCATCAAGGGATCAAGGAATACGTCCAGAAGCATTGGCACGCAGTAAAAGAACCACACCACCTGGATGATTGCCGGCGTGCAGCGAAAAAATTCAACGAAGAGCATGAACGGAACGCGGACGATAGCAAACGGGCTCATCAGCAGCAATGCCAGGACAAAGCCCGCAACGATACCGATCACATTCGCAGCCAATGTCAGCTGAATCGTTACGAATAGCCCATCTAGAAGAGGGCCGATTGCAATGGAGCTGAAATCGAAGGTATAGTTCACGGCATCGCTCCCTATTGCTTTATGTGGAACACGCGTTCAATGAACTCTCGGGTGCGCTCCTCACGCGGTGAACCGAGGACCTGCTCAGGCGGTCCGTCCTCGACCACGACGCCGCCGGCACAGAAGATAACGCGTGATGCGATGTTCTTCGCAAACCACATATCGTGCGTGACAATCATCATTGGCATATCTTGATCTGCAAGCTGCATGATGACGTGTTCGACTTCTGAAACAAGCTCGGGGTCAAGTGCGGAGGTCACCTCATCAAATAGCATCAGCTTCGGATCAAGCATCAAAGCGCGGGCGATTGCGACACGTTGCTTTTGTCCTCCCGAGAGTTGCGCAGGATAAGCACGTGCCTTCGCTGCAAGGCCAAAGCGCTCTAACAAACTTAGCGCGCGCGCTTCCGCACTAGCTTTGGGTTCGTTGCGAACCTTGCGCGGTGCGAGGACCAGGTTCTGGAGAATGTTGAGATGTGGGAAGAGCGTATAGTGCTGAAACACCATCCCGATCGACCTCCGGACCTCCGTGTCGATAAGGGTTTTCTTCTCCCGACTGGCGGAAGAAACGTAAGGCTGCCCAGCAAATGTGATTGATCCGCTATCAATCTGCTCGAGACCCATCATTACACGCAACAAGGTTGACTTGCCGCCACCCGACGGTCCGATTACAACGAGGCGCTCGCCCGGCTTCATTTCGATATCGATGCCTTTCAGCACCTGAACTGCACCGTCACCGTAGCTTTTGTGCAGGCTCTGCATTTTAACAAGTGGAGAACTTGCGACCATTTTGAACTCTCTCATTCTTAGTGCAAAAAGGGCCGCCGCACTGCGACGGCCCTGTCAGGTTACTTGGCTTCCGCAGCCTTTTTCGTTGCGTCATCGACAAGCTGTTTAACATGGCCGGTCGCGACTTTTTCCTCGAGGAAAATATTGAGTACCTGAATGTCGGCATAGGAGAGAGAATGTGGCACGCCGAAAGCAACACCTTGCTTGGACAGCGCCGGCTCGGGATCGAGCGTTGCTGCCCAGTCCGAGTGCGCCTGGCTGAAGAGCGCATTGGTATCATTCGCATCAATGACTAGGTCAGCGCGCTTCGAGATAACGGCAAGTCTTGCTTCATCGTTGCCGGGAAGTCGCATTACGGTTGCGCTCTTCAAAACAGCGGACAACGCCTTATCCTGCGCAGAACCCGACATCACAGCAACCGTGACACCAGCCTTGTCAATGTCGGAAACAGACTTCGGAGCTTCGGCAAGCTTCGGATTCTTTTTGTTGTAGACGAAGTTCATCGTGAGGTCGACGGGAGCATTTGAATATTGAATTGCAAGCGCACGTGTTGGCGTCCGGTTAAGCGCCATCGACATGTCCCACTTACTGGCCTGGAGGCCTGCGACGATATTGTCCCAGTTCGTGTCAACAAACTGCGCCTTAACACCGAGCGTCTCAGCGAATTCCTTGCAAAGTTCGGAGAAGAAGCCCGAGTACTCGCCAGTAGCAGGGTCGCGCATTACGTAAGGGGCTGCAATCGCGGCGCCGCAACGAAGCACGCCAGCTTTTTTCACTCCGTCCCAATAGCCGTCTTCTGCCTTGGCGGTAGTGGCACCAAAACCGGCGACCGCTACAGCCGCGACGATCAGCATATTGGATATCTTGTTCATATTTATTGGCATGACGCATTCCCCTTTTCGTTTGAAGATAGACGACACCGAGTATACTGAGTGCATCGCAATTGTCGTTTCGTTGTCGACTTAAAAACTATGTCGATTGCTTGGCATTTGGTCAAGCCCGAAATTTAAACGAATTCTTATCTAGACCCCACACACTGTGGTCTTTTGGAGAAGCAGCTGGCTATTGCTGCTCGGCAGCTAGCCTCTCTTGAGTGCGAACATCGCCTAGAAATCTGGTTAACTGCTGAGCGAATTGTTTGGGGTTGGTCTTGGGATAAAAATGACCGCCGGTGAGTTCGATCAAATTTGCGCTTTGAATTAACCGGGATAGCTCTAGCGATCGGTCGAACGGGATCATGATGTCGTCTTTGGCACCGATAACAAGCGTTGGGAGTGATATTTGGTTCAGTTCATCGGCTCGATTGAATTCGAGAAGCATCCTGACCCGCGCCGCAGCCACCTCGTAAGGCTGAAGTGCATCGGACGCATTTAGCATTGCACGATCGAGGGTATCGGCATGGCTCTCGATCCAATCCGAAGGGTATCCGAAGACATGCGTCAGGCGTTGATATGCTTCGACTTGTCCGTGATCTAATAGTAAAGCACGGGCTGTGAAGAGATCACGGAACCTATTATCAGGCCGCGCCCAGCTGCCACTGATTGTGAGACTTCGGGCCCGGTGCGCGCATTCAAGGCCCAAGGTTTGGACCACCGTGCCGCCTGTCGAGTGACCGACAAGATCCGCTGCCTCGAATCCTGCATGATCTAGGATGGCGGCGACATCCCGGGCGATGCGAGATATTGAATAACCTCCCACAGGCCGGTCGCTTCTACCTGCGCCACGATGATCAACGGTCACGAGTAGGAACTTATGCTCAAGTTCATTCTCAACGCTGGCCCAAAAGCGGCCGTCTCCCCCTAGACCAGGTATGAGCACAACAGGTTCACCGCTACCTTTGAGTTCATAATAGAGTCGGCAACCATCGTCAGCAAAAGCGAAAGCCATTTTTGGACCTCTATACAGGTGGAAAACGCGCTGCAAACGCGGGGTGAGATCTCCTCAGGTATTCATCGGACGCGTTTTCATGCACGAACGTACAGCGGCCACAAGACTTTCTGCTGTGATCGCCGACGTCTTGGGATTATGAGGCGAGGGGAGATTGGCAAAGCGCATGTATGCATCGCCGAAGGCACTTTGCACGTTTATCTCATGCGTGTTCAATTTCACGGATGGATCAGCAATGACGCGAACGCTTGTGCGTTCAATGCCGGTAGCCAGCGCGATTGTAAGACCCGCGTTAAGATTGCGGGGATAGCGGCGTGCTGCCTCGACTGCGTCGCCTTCGAAAAGGACGATTTCGTCTCGCAGGGTTGTCGTATCGTGTCCCATTTCAGCAAGCTCGGCAGACCATGCTGCGACCGGTTTTCGTGATGTGTAAGTGACTGTGAGATCTTTGGCTGCGGCTACCACTTCGAGATAGTCGATGCCTCCGACAGCCCCAGTCGGGAAAATCAAGCGAGCGGAAGTCTTTTGCGAAAGCTGAGAAATTGAGTCCATAAAGGGCGCGTTTCCTGCCACGCCGACCGACGCTGCAAGAAGGTCGATTCCTTCCGCAATAACAGCGGGTGCGATTTGTATGAGGGCAGCCTGCCCGGCGGCTTCAATTACCAGATCCGGCCTCGGCTTCAGCCATTCCGAAACAGTGTGAACGAATTGAAGATCGCCGGAAACCTGTGCTGGCGGCAAGACATCGGGCGCCAGAAGCACAGTCACCTGAAATCCAAGATCCAGCAGTCGGTCGCAAAGATCTTTTCCGATCGCGCCGTAGCCTATAATTGAGATGCGACGTTCCATTGTTACCATCCTCTCATACCAAGGGCTGCCTTGCCGCTAAGTTCAGTTAGTTGCCCATCCCCCGCTCCAATGCCGGAATCCCCCAGCTCGTCGCTGTAGGGATGGACAGATCTCTGTCAGCACGATTATGTGTTTATTGGATCGACCGGCGGCGCTGCGAAAACGGTGTTCCTCTCAATTTCGAGGACGTTCTCGGGTCGAGCGAACGGTTCAGGCGCCGACTGCCCTTCGGTCCTTCCGCGTCCAATTTGTCGGAAGAAGTCTTCCAGGCCATTCGGCACTAGCAGCCAAGTGAACTTAAGGTCTTCAGTGCCTTCGTTAATGAAGGTATGTCGGCGGTTTTTCCCGATGAAGAACGCGGTGCCAGGCTGCATTACATGGCTCTGTCCCTCAACGACTGCGCGGCCCGAGCCTGCGAAAACAAAAAGTACTTCTTCATTCTTGTCGTGGGAATGCTCACGAACGTAGCCGCCGGGCGCTACCGTCTGTGTGCCAAAGCCGATTGGGTGCTCCATGGCAACCTTGTCTGGAGCGAATAGAATATCGATGTAACCGTTCGCAGGTACCGGCTGCCAATAGCTCTCGGCGTTACCAGGCTGCACTACCATCACCTGCTCATTAGGGGTTTTTCCCGTTACCGCCAGCTCATCCTGATTAGCCATGCCTGAATTCTCCTTTGAGTGTGATCTGTCGCACATGGGTGGGCAGCCTCCGGCGACGCCTGTTGATGGCTTCCCATGCAATTAAACGAATAACACAATTTCGATTGTCGACAACCAAAATAATACGTTTACACAACGACGATTTTCTGCAATCTTTTGGCCGTGGAAACCTGCTGTACTTGATGAAAAGGAATTACTGTGCGCTGGAATAAGACCTTCTCGATGATCGATGTTCACGCCGAGGGCGAGGTCGGTCGCGTCGTGACCAGTGGGTTCTTGACTATCCCTGGTGCTACGATGCTCGAAAAGATGAACTACATAAATGAAGTGGACGACAGCGTCCGTCGCTTCCTCTGCTCAGAGCCCCGTGGGTACGCTCAGATGAGCACCAATCTATTAATGCCTCCGACGCGGCCGGATGCAGATGCGGCCTTTCTGATTTTGCAGGCCGACCGTGCCCATCCGATGTCCGGGTCGAACAGTATGTGTGTTGTGACGGCGCTCCTGGAAACAGGGATAGTGCCGATGAAGGAGCCGGAGACCGTCGTCCATCTCGACACTCCTGCGGGCCTCGTTAGGGCTGTCGCTCGGTGTCAAGATGGAAAGTGCGTGGACGTAACGCTCGACATGGCGCCCAGCTTTGCGGATCAACTCGATGCTCGCGTGGAAGTGGAAGGACTTGGCAGCGTCCGATTAGACATCGCGTTCGGCGGTTGCTTCTACGCCCTCATCGACCCGTCGCAATTTGGATTGCCTATTACGCCTGACACAGCTCGCGACCTCGCCGACATTGCGATGAAGATTCACCGTGCTGTCGATGTGCAGCTCGAGGTCGTTCATCCCCTAATCGGCTCGCTCCGAGGCATATCGTATACAATGTTCATTGGCCACGACGATAACGGGGACCTGAAGGGTGCGACTGTGCTCCCACCAGGGCGCTTCGACCGTTCGCCATGCGGAACCGGCAACTCGGCACGGCTTGCATGTATGGTTGCGCGCGGAGAGGCAAATGTAGGCGACAAGTTTACTGCACGCTCGATCATCGGGAGTAAATTTGACGTTTCCATAACTGGTGCAACCGAGGTGGCCGGACGGGCCGCCATCCTGCCGAAGGTGACAGGTCGCGCCTGGCTGCACGGATTTCATCAAGTCGGATTTGATCCGACCGACCCTTTTCCTCTTGGCTACATGGTTGCCGACTGCTGGGGCAACGGCATGGATCTGCTGAAATGAGCGGAGACAGTTCGACCAAGAGCATCGCAGTAGTTGGAGCTGGCGTAATCGGTTGCGCTTTGGCGTTCAAGTTGGCGAGTGAAGGGTACGCCGTTACGATCTTCGATCCAGGTCAGCCCGGGGAACTGGGTCCATCTCGCGGTAATGCAGGTCACATCGCCGCATCCGATATTTCGCCGATCAGCGGCCCTGACATTGCAATCTCCGGCCTTAAGATGCTTCTCGACCAAGAGGCCCCGTTGAAGATCGCTTTGAGCCACGCAGCTACGCTTGCGCCTTGGCTCTTCCGATTTGTCAGCGCGGGGAGGGGGGCTGCCTTCGAGCGTGCGTCGAAGAGCGTGACGTCTATCTCGACCGACGCAGTCGATCTGACAGAAAAGTTGTATGCGGATGCTGGCATCTCTAGCCTTCTCCGAAGGACTCCCGCGCTTTACCTCTACGACGACGAACAATCACTCGCAGCATCGCGATCAGAGTGGCAGGCGAAGGCCGAGCTAGGGCGTCGCTCAGAAGAGCTGTCGAAAGCGGAGCTTCGAGCAATCGAGCCAGCGTTGAGCGAGCGTTTTGAAGCCGCCGTTATGACCCATGATTGGGCGCAGGTCACTGAGCCAGTTGATGTGGTGAAGGGGCTATTCGATGCGGCAATCCGAAAAGGGGCGACGTTTAGTCAGGCCAAGATCGAAAAGCTTGCGGGGGCAACCGAAGGTATTGTCCTATCCACATCGACGTCGCAGGAGATTTTCGGAGAGGTAGTCATTGCTGCAGGCGCCTGGTCTCGCGGCCTCGCCGCCCAAGTAGGTGATTTCCTCCCGGTTGAGGCTGAGACTGGCTACAACATCACGTATCCGGACCCCGGAATAACTGTGGACCATCCAATTGTTTTCGCAGGCCACGGCATCGTGTCCACGAGCCTGAAGAGCGGATTGAGGGTTGGGGGATGGGCTATCTTCGGCGGGCTTTTATCACCTGAGCGCCAGAAATACTTTCGCGTGATTGAACGAAAGGCTCGGAAGTTTTTTCCCAGACTGTCGGTGGATGGCGGGGAAAAATGGTACGGCCGTCGACCATCAATGCCCGATTCAGTTCCAGTGATCTCTCGTTCCGCGAGGGATAGACGCATCGTCTATGTCACAGGGCATGGTCACTACGGTCTGAGTTGGGCGGCAAAAACTGCCGATATAGCTTTGGATCTCATTCGGGGCAACGCGCCGTCTTCTACACAATTCTCGATCCAGCGCTTTGAGCGGGGGCGTCGTAAGACCTCGACATAAGCGTTCCCCGCCGCTTGTCTTACTAAAACGTGGGCGACTTCGCTCAGGACGACAATCACAGTTCGATAACGAACCTTATTCGCGAAAGTGACGATGATGAAAATTACGAAGGTTGCCATTATTGGAAGCGGGATCATGGGCAGCTCCTGGGCCATCGTGTACGCAAGGGCCGGATTGCAAGTGGCAATTTACGATCGTGACCCAAGTGCGCGATCAAAAGTGATTGCAAAGATCCAAGACGCGCTCGAACAGTCAAGCGTCCTCATCAGCGGACATGAGACGATCCAGGATGTTCTCGAGCGGGTCACCGTGAATGACAGCTTGGCCGCTGTCCTAGAAGGTGCGCAGTTTATCCATGAATGCATCGAGGAAAAACTCGAAAGCAAAAGAGCTATGTTCGAGCAGTTCTGTGAACTGGCGCCGGAAAATGCAATTTTGGCAACCTCTACCTCTAGCTTCCCGGTTTCGACTTTCGCGTCCGAGCTTTCTCGCAGAGAGAAATGCATTGTCGTCCATCCTGCAACGCCGCCGCATCTCCTTCCCGTAACTGAAATTTGCCCAGCGCCATTCACTGATCCAGCCGTAACGGATGCTGTCTATTCTTTGATGGAAGCGTGCGGCCAGGTTCCAGTCCTCATCAAGAAAGAGCTTCCGAGCTTCGTGTTGAATCGCATGCAGGCCGCGCTTTTCGTTGAAATGTTCCGGTGCCTGAATGAAGAAGTCATCTCACCCAGTGACATAGACAAGATTGTAAGCGCTGGCTTCGGCTTGCGGTGGGCTTTCCTTGGACCATTCGAGGCTGTTGATCTTAACTCGGCCGGCGGCATCAAGGAGTACTTCGAACGATTCGGCTTTATCTTCAACGATATGGCGAAGGACTTGGGATTGAAAGACGAAGTCGTTACTTCGAACTCAATTGCGCTGCTGGAACAGTATGCCCGAGGACGGTTGCCTCTTGCCGCGATCAACGAGAAAGTGCAATGGCGTGACAGAGCCATCACGGCCCTTCGCGAGTTGAAAGCCGAACAGGACAAAACTGCGGTCGACCAGCGCGTTGAGGCATCTCTATCGGTTGCCTGAACGACACGGCTGCATGTAAACGGACCGGCAGAGCGGAAGCCGATAGCTCATTTGCGAGCTACAGCGTCCGCGCGGCCTGGTATCTGCCAAACGGAAACTACGAGCCGGCCCTGGCCGACGTCTTTCGCTTCAAAGAGAGAACCGCACCAACACGCAAGAACGCCTCCGCCTTCTCCTGACAAGCTCAGAGTCTGATGGTTCCGGCGTTTTGGGCCCTATTGCTTATGGAGGAGTGACCGCATGTCGGAGTTTCGTCGCGAACACGATTTGTTGGGATATCGAGAAGTTCCCGAGGCCGCATATTATGGAGTTCACACCCTAAGAGCGGTAGAAAATTTTCCGATTACCGGTAGGACGATAGGTTCATGTCCTGAACTCGTGGTTGCTCTCGCGGTGATCAAGCAAGCCGCGGCCCGGGCGAACAAAGAGCTGGGCATACTCGACGAGACGAAGGCAGAAGCGATCATCGCCGCGTGCGATGAAATTCGGCACGGTAAGCTTCACGATCAGTTTGTCGTCGACCTTATTCAAGGCGGAGCTGGCACCTCCACGAACATGAACGCGAACGAAGTGCTCGCGAACCGGGCGTTGGAGTTGATGGGGGCAAAACGTGGCGATTATGCCCTCTTGCACCCGAACGAGCACGTCAACATGAGCCAGAGCACTAACGATGTCTATCCAACCGCGCTCAAGCTGGCGGCATTGTCTGCCTCTAGGCGTCTTGACAGGACGCTCGCGTCTCTCGCCGCGGCTTTTTATCAGAAGTCGTTGGAGTTTGCTGATGTACTGAAAATGGGCAGGACGCAGTTGCAAGACGCCGTCCCCATGACTCTTGGTCAGGAGTTCGGCGCTTACGCGCATATGATCGAGGAAGATCGCCTTCGCCTCCGCGAAGCAGAGGGACTTATTAGCGAAATAAATATGGGTGCGACGGCGATCGGTACCGGGATAAACGCCCCCTACGGTTATGCAGAGTTGGTTCGCAAACAGCTGGTTGAACTGACCGGCTTCGATCTTGTGACGGCCCCTAACCTGATAGAAGCCACCCAGGATTGCGGAGCTTTCGTCCAGCTGTCCGGGATATTGAAGAGGATCGCTGTCAAACTTTCCAAGACTTGCAACGATCTTCGTCTCCTATCGAGCGGTCCACGCGCCGGTCTCAACGAGATCAATCTTCCGGCAAGGCAGGCCGGCTCGTCGATCATGCCTGGTAAAGTCAATCCCGTGATTCCGGAGGTTGTGAACCAAGTTGCTTTTGAGGTTATCGGCAACGATGTTGCTATTACTTTTGCAGCCGAAGCCGGACAGCTGCAATTGAACGCCTTTGAACCGTTGATAGCATACAGTCTATTCAACAGCTTTGGTCATCTCGATGCAGCCTGCCGCACGCTCGAAATCAACTGCGTGAAGGGCATCACGGCTAATCTGGATCATCTTCGATCGACCGTCGAAGCTTCGATTGGCCTTGTCACGGCGCTCAATCCTTATATCGGGTACGACAATGCCACAGCTGTTGCGATGGAAGCTCATCGAACCGGTAGACGAGTGTTTGATCTCGTTCTTGAAAAAGGCCTCATGAGCAGGGAGCAACTGCTCATTGTCCTCCAACCCGAAATGTTGACAGCCCCGAGACCCAAAACTTTGAGCGCGTAGACGCTGCGAAGATCTAACTGCATTGAATGAGGAAAACAATGATCGTTGAGGAACGAGACTACACCGTAAAGCCCGGCAAGCTTCCCAAATTCGTATCAACCTATGAGAAACTCGGCCTGCCTATACAGTTGGAACATTTGGGAAATCTGCTCGGTTACTTCACGAGTGAAATTGGCGAGCTGAACCATGTTGTCGCCTGGTGGTCGTTTGAAAGCCTCGACGATCGACAGATGAGACGTGGTCGGATGCTCGCCGATCCACGCTGGGCGGATTACCTATTACAAGTCACTGACCTCATTGATCTTCAAAAGAATCGAATTCTTTCTCCCGTGGCATTTTCACCTCTGCGATGAACGGCTGCGGAGCATTATGCCTCCACGCATGCGTCGAGGAGAGCTTGCCTTACAGAAAGAAACCGTGAGCTGGGAGAGGAGAGCTCGTTGATTATGCGCGAGGAAAAAATGTCGAAAGAAGTTTTTCACGTCGATGGACTGGTAAAAAATCACGCTATCATCGACAAAGCGAGATACGAAAATTGGTACCGCCAGAGCGTTGAGAGCCCGGATGCTTTCTGGGCCGAGCACGGCAAGCGGATCGACTGGTCGAAACCCTTCACCAAAGTCAAGAACACGTCTTTCGAGGGCGATGTTTCGATCAAGTGGTTCGAGGATGGCGAGACCAATGTCTCGGCGAACTGTATCGACAGGCACTTGGAGAAGCGCGGCGACCAAGTGGCAATCATCTGGGAGGGCGACGATCCCGCGCTCGACATGAGGGTCACTTATCGGGAGTTGCATGGCTATGTCTGCCGCATGGCGAACGTTTTGAAGAAGCACGGCGTCAAGAAGGGCGACCGGGTGACGATCTATATGCCAATGGTGCCGGAAGCGGCCTATGCGATGCTTGCCTGTTCGCGCATCGGCGCCGTGCATTCGGTGGTCTTCGGCGGCTTCTCGCCGGAAGCGCTGGCCGGCCGTATCGTCGACTGCTGATCGAATTTCGTCATCACCTGTGACGAAGGCGTGCGTGGCGGCAAGGCGGTGCCGCTCAAGGAAAACGCCGACACTGCAATCCATATCGCCGCCAGACAGCATGTGATTGTCGACAAGGTCCTCGTCGTTCGCCGCACCGGCGGCAAGACCGGCTGGGCGCCGGGCCGTGATCTTTGGCATCATGAGGAAGTAGAAACCGTGCCGGCAGGCTGCCCGGCCGAGCCGATGAATGCCGAAGACCCGCTGTTCATCCTCTATACGTCCGGCTCGACGGGCAAGCCTAAGGGCGTGCTGCATACGACGGGTGGCTATCTCGTCTATGCGTCGATGACGCATGAATATGTCTTCGACTATCACCCCGGCGATATCTATTGGTGCACGGCCGATGTCGGCTGGGTCACCGGTCATTCCTATATCGTCTACGGTCCGCTTTCCAACTGTGCGACGACCCTGATATTCGAAGGCGTGCCGAACTTTCCCGACCAAAGTCGCTTCTGGCAAGTGGTCGACAAGCACAAGGTCAACATTTTCTACACGGCGCCCACGGCGATCCGCGCACTGATGGGCGCCGACAACGATTTTGTCACGCGCTCGTCTCGGGCCAGCCTGCGCATTCTCGGTACGGTGGGCGAGCCGATCAACCCGGAAGCTTGGGAATGGTACTACAACGTGGTCGGCGAAAAGCGCTGCCCGATCGTCGATACCTGGTGGCAGACCGAAACCGGGGGCCACATGATCACCCCGCTGCCGGGTGCGACCGACCTGAAGCCGGGCTCGGCGACGACCCCCTTCTTCGGTATCAAGCCGCAACTGGTCGATAACGAAGGTAAGGTCCTCGTGGGGGCTGCGGACGGTAATCTCGCTATCGCCGATTCATGGCCGGGCCAGATGCGCACTGTCTATGGCGACCACGAGCGCTTCGTGCAGACCTACTTTTCCACCTATAAGGGGAAATATTTCACTGGTGACGGCTGCCGCCGTGACGAGGACGGCTATTACTGGATAACCGGCCGCGTCGACGATGTACTGAACGTGTCTGGCCATCGTCTTGGCACGGCAGAGGTCGAATCGGCACTGGTGTCGCATAATCTCGTGTCCGAGGCTGCCGTCGTCGACTATCCGCACAACATTAAGGGCAAGGGAATCTACTGCTACGTAACCCTGATGGCTGGAAAGCAGGGCGACGACGAGTTGCGCCAGGAACTGGTCAAGCACGTGCGCCAGGAGATCGGCCCGATCGCCTCGCCAGACAAGATCCAGTTCGCTTCCGGCTTGCCGAAGACCCGATCCGGCAAGATCATGCGCCGCATACTGCGTAAGATCGCCGAGGACGATTTCGATTCGCTCGGTGATACCTCGACGCTGGCCGATCCTACGGTCGTCGACGATCTCATCGCCAATCGCCAGCACAAGGCAGGTGCATGACGATTAAAGCCTCTGCCATAGTACACTTACTAGCTTGACGCTGTAGAAGGCCTCGGTCGATTTCTTAAAATGTGCCAAGTTTCGGCAGTTAAGCTGGGTGCGTGCGTGAAAGATTTGGTTTGATGTGGCGACCTCGTTCGTCGGATTGGCTGTTGCGGGCTTCAAAATCGGCTGTTTGTTGCTTTTTTTGCTTTGGCCGCACTACTGGTCTAGAAGGAAAGTGGCTTCGAAGGCGCTCTGCTAAAAGCAACACCCGCGAAATAAAAGGCAGTTCCGATTCGCTAGTTCCATAAATTAGGTTACGCGATTTTCGACAAGCTATTGAAAACAAACATGAATCTTACAATATGGCGACCGGCATACTCCGCAGTTCAAGCACAACGACATTGCGATCGGCCTTGACCTGGCAATTCGGAAAAGGACAACAGTGTGGCGTACTATCATTCGAAGCGCTTCGCTTCGGACGGAACCCCGTCACGGAGCCGGTTGAGACCGTCCTCCGCCACTTCTTGCTCTTGGACGCGTTCGGCAAGCGGGTAGCTTTGGGGCACAGGTCGAAGCGTCAAAGGGGGAAGCTTCTCGCAGACGCTGCTGCGTCGGACGTTCGGCCTCTTGAAAGACTGCGGCAATCCTGGATGATTCCAGACGATTGTGATCTATAGCAACTAAACCATATAACGAGCATGAGCATGAGCATGTCGGAATTATCGAATTTCAAGGCGAGCGATTTCGCGTCCGTCGTTATCCTGGTCGAAGGCCAGCTTGATTGTTGCGCGGAAGGCTGTTGATCCCGTGCTTGATTCGGTCGGATTCGAACATGTCGATTAATAGGAAGCCGATTGTGAATTGGTCGGCGAAGGCCGCCTATCAGATCCCGACGCTCTTCATCGAATGGAGATAGGAGCGAGTGCTGTGATGGTGTGTTGCCCTTGGAAGCTGCGTTCACTGCTGCCGCCAATGCCAACTGGCGGGCGAAATTTAGTTCCATAATCGAGCCTCATGCCGCAGCACATTGGTGACGGTCGGCTGGAACAATGTTCCCGACGTGCCGATCCAACGCCCACCGCAACGAACCACCGCTCCTTTTTTAACGTCGTCCTTGGTAGGCGCTTCGATGTTGTAGCATGGATGTCGATCAGATGACCGATAGCAGTGTCAGAATCGAGCTGCGACGGAATTTTCCGCAGAGAAATTGATATTCTCGGCTGTTGTTCCGTTTGGGAGGGGGAACTTCCATGCGCAAGATTGGAGTTCGAAATGCCATTCACCGCGCGGGATAAGCTTACGGCGAGTGGCGCTAGTCTCAATGGGCTTGAGCCATGGGAATCCGAACTCAAAATTCAGAATGTTCTAAGCATAAAGAATTGTCGAAGTGGTGCCCGATCCGCACGGCTACCACGCTTTTTGTGCGGGTTATTGTAGAACGACACAGTCCTCTGCTTTCCAAGAAACTTTTACCGGCGTGCCGCCCGCGAAATGGAGCTGCCCGCGGTTTTGCCTCTTGACGGTGATTGTCTCATTCCCGCACCGGATCAAATATCGGGTCATCTCGCCAAGGAAGAGCGCACTCTCCACCACGCCATCGAGCGAGTTTGTCACCGCGGCCGGCTCAGATGACAAATTGATCTCGACGCGCTCCGGGCGAACGAAGAGCCAGCCCTGGTCGCCATTTATCTGTCCGGACAACTGCGCGGCTCCGCTTGCAGCCCCCGCCAGTGTCACCTTTGCTGATCCGTTCTGCGCCTCATCGACGCGACAGGGGATCATATTGGATTCGCCTAGGAAGGACGCCACAAAGCGGCTCCGAGGTCTGTTGTATAGGCTCTTGCTGTCGTCCACCTGCACGAGGCTTCCCTCGTTGATAACGGCAATCCTATCTGACATCGTGAGCGCTTCATCCTGGTCGTGCGTCACGAAAACGACCGTCATGTTGAGGTCTTTCTGAATGCGCATGATCTCGACCTTCATGTGTTCGCGAAGGTTTCGATCAAGCGCCCCGAGTGGCTCGTCCATAAGTAGAATGCTGGGGTTGAAAACGATGGCTCTGGCAAGAGCGACACGCTGTTGCTGACCACCAGACAGCTGATTCGGATATCGACCCTTATATTGTTCCATCTTAACCAGGCTCAAAGCCTTCGCGACCTTGTCCTCAGCATCTTTCCTCGCCGCCTTCCGCACGGTAAGCGGAAAGGCTACGTTCTCCGACACAGTCATGTGCGGAAAGAGGGCATAGTTTTGGAACACCATACCGATCCCCCGATCATAGGCAGGCAAATCAACAATTGAACGGCTTCCTAAGAAGATGTCGCCGGAGGTCGGAGTTTCAAACCCAGCAATCATTTTAAGAGCAGTCGTTTTGCCGGATCCCGAAGGTCCAAGGAAGGTTACAAATTCGCCAGGCTGAATGTGGAGATCGAAGTCTTTTACCACATGCAGAGGACCGTAGAACTTCTGGATATTTTTCATTTCGAGGCTGGTGGACATATCTGTCTCCAATCAATCGGCAGTGCCGGCCGTTGTGCGTTTTTCGTGACGCATGCGGATCAGTTGAACGGTTATTATCGATGCCGTTACCAGCACGACGATAAGAGTTGAGGCTGCGCTAAGCAGTGGATCGATCTGATATTTGATGTCGGCCCAAAACTTAATTGGGAGCGTCGGAGTCTGCCGCCCCAGAAGGAAGATGCCCACAAGAAGTTCGTCGAAAGATGTGAGGAAGGCTAACAAACCTGCGGTAAGCAAAGTAGGCTTCAAGATCGGAAGCGTTACTAGGCGGAGGACTTGCAGCGGACGGGCGCCGTGAACCGCCGCTGCTGGTTCCAACGATGTATCGAAGTTCCGCAACGCCGCCGACATGACAACGATGACGTAAGGCACGGATAGAAGCACATGCCCGATAACGAGGCCGCTGAAAGTCCCCAGCATCTTTATGCGGGCCTCAAACACGTACAAAGACGTTGCAATGATCACGACCGGCACCATGAGTGGGGACAGCGAGAACAGGAACAGTGCCTTCTTGAACATGAACTTCGTGCGTACTAGCCAGAAGGCTCCCATCGTTCCGATGATCGTGGCGATGAAGGCCGCTGCGATTCCGAGTTGGATGGAGAAGAGGAAGGATTGGTGCCAATCCGTCGCATTCGCCAGTTTCCGCCACCACTGCAGGGAGAGGCCAGGCGGGGGGAAGACGACGAACGGCGATGAGCTAAAGGAGAGGATCACCACCACGATCAAAGGCGCTGTCAGAAAAATCAAGATTGCGACGGTATAGGCCCAGAGCCATCCGGCATTCTTTGTGAGCAACTGTCCAGTAGCGGCGTGAGCCACGCCCTCGATGGCGGAAACGGCCGGTCCGAGCGCGCGCTTCGCCCGTTTCAAAAGGCGAGCGGCAGCCCGGGGCTCCTGATCCGAGGAACTCGATGCCGAGGACCAGATCATCTCCAAGGGGATGAACAGGCTCGCAACAAACAGGATTGCGATAATTACTAGGAGGAGAACTATTGAAGATGCGTACCCGAGTTCGAAATTGAGCAGTGTCGTCATCTGATCGACAATCATTTGCGAGATCATCGTGTCGCTCGGTCCGCCAAGCAGAGCTGGCGTGATGTAGAAGCCTATTGCGGAGATGAAGATCAGAATGCCTGCTGAGAAAACGCCCGGCAAGGTCATTGGCAGATAGACTCGCAGAAAAGCTTGGACGGGCTTTGCGCCGAGAATTTGCGCCGCATGGGCGTAGGCATGGTCAATTTGCGCCATAGCTGAATACATCGTGAAGATTGCCATCGGAACGAAGACATGGGTCATTCCGACTACGACAGCAAACGTGGTGTTGAGAAGTTGAAGCGGAGCCGTGATCACACCAAGCCAGATCAGCGCGTTGTTGATGATCCCTTCGCGTCCCAGAATGATCATCCAGGCGTAGGTGCGAATGAGAAACGCGGTGAACAGTGGAATGAGGATGAATATGCTTAGCACGGACAGGGGGAGCGAGCGTACCTTAGTCAGCAGGTAGGCGACCGGATATCCGAGTATTATCGAAACCACTGTGACGATGAGGCCCACGCGAAGTGTATGGAGCAGGATGTTGAGATTGGTCGCGCTCGCAAAAACGCGAGCGTAATGGGAAAAATTTAGCTTTGTGCCCTCGAAACTTCCCCAGACGATGTACGATAGCGGAACAGCCAGGAACCCGATCAACAGTATAAGCAGCGGGGCAGCCGCGATCACGCTGCTAAGCGTTACCTTCCGGGCTGATCGTTTCATCGTTTTCTGCCTTTCAGCCGGTTTGTTCGGCGCCAAGCCGGCAAGATTCACATTTGCCACGTCCATAATGGCTTACTCCTTTGCTGCTCGTCAAAGACGAGCAGCCTTTACGACACAGTCGGGGTGGGGCTAACCCGCACCAGCCTTATTGTGACAGAAGAACGACGCAACGCTCCAGAGCGACATCCCAGTTGGTACGTCCTTCAGCGTTCTTGGCATTCCACCACTTATAATCTTGGAAAACCTGCTTCTTTGCGATGGCTGGAGATCCCGGAAGGATATCTAACAGTTCCTTCGGAACTAGACTGAAGGCCTTCTCGTTGACGGGGCCGTACGAAATGGCTTCCGCGAAAGCTGCCTGGGGTTCTGGACGGGAGATGTATGCCAAGAACTTCTCTGCGTTCTCCTTGTTCGGCGATCCCTTCATCAGTACCCAGAAGTCGTACTGAAGAAGAGACTGATCCCACGAGAGCTCAACCGGAGCCCCATCTTTCTTCGCGCCGAAGATGCGGCCGTTATATGCTGCAGCCATGTCGACCTCGCCGCTTATCAGGCTTTGCGGCGCGTCCGCGCCAGCCACCCACCAGCGCCCGACATGTGGCTTAAGCTCCGCAACTTTCGCGAATGCACGATCCATATCGATAGGATAAACCTTGTCGCTGGCAACGCCATCACCCATCAAGGCGCCTTCCAGGAGGCCTCCGTCGACAAGCTTCTCGCACTTCGGAAGGCTCCGCGCTCCAGGGAACTTCTTGACGTCGTAGAAGTCTACCCAGTTCTTCGGTTCCTTGCCCTTCGGGAACTTGGTCGTGTTGTAGCCGACGCCGATCGAGTAGAGCAACGCGCCAACGCCGTTCTCATTCTTCATCTGCTCCGGCATCTCGTCGAGCGTTTCCTTCGCAAATAAGCTGTAGTCGATCTTCTCAACAGCGTCTTTTTCGACAAAACCTGCCAGCGCGCCACCGGGAACGGAGGTCATGTCTGCTTCAGGCTGCCCCAGTTTGACCGAAGCGAGAAGCTTAGCATGATCCTCGGGAACGAGTACGACTTTGATGCCGGTATCACGTGTAAAGGGATCGAAGAAGGCTTTCTTCTGCGCGGCCTCCCACGTTCCTCCGCCCGAGGTGATCACAAGCTCGCCAGAACCTTTGAGGTTGGCAGGAACATCATCGGCAAGCACGATCGTCGGCAAGGCGCCAAACAGCACCGCCGCCATGATTGATTTCCTGATTTTAGCGTTTTTCATGTTTATTCCCCTTTTAGTTAAGCTCTTTGTAGTAGAACGCCCGACCCGAGCCTTTGTAGGGCGTTATTGGAAGAGGGTGCGGTGTCTAGGCTTTTCGCTCCTCTACCGCGATCGCAAGGACTGGAGAGCCTTTCGGGATGGATGGATGTGTCATTCGCCAGAGAACGTGACCGGCCCGCGGAGCCACTATATCGGTCAGATCCTGACCGAAAAGATCACGCATTTTTCCAAGACGCTGCCTTTCTTCAACACGATCTCCCGGTTCGACCTCGGGTAGAAATTCCCCGTCAATAGGGGATTCAATCCAAAGATAATCGCTGCAGACGATCCTCGCGCGATTGAATGCGGTCACCTTGGAGTCCAGCATCCCCAAGGTGCGTGCCACGTTGAGCACGCCGTCCACGTGGAACTGAATGGAGTCTTCATCCACCAGGCCGTTCGCACCGGCCTCGGACATGAGCGCGAGCCTTCCTTGCGACGCGAAAGCGGTCGGCGGCCTTCCTGGTTTGGCCATGTGATCGACTGGCAGTCCAACGACTAATTCCGAATCAAAACACAGCGCCATCTGCCGGGCTTTCTCTTCGAGAGAAGCGTCATTGGTCCGCTGATAAATCGCGAATTTCGAAACATTTTCACGCAGGTCGCCGCCGTGCATGTCTACATAGCACTCTGCACTCGCGGTCCACTCGTTCATGATGGCATCGCACAGGGCTTCAGAGAACGAGCCGTTCGGGTCACCGGGAAACGAGAAGTTGATGTTCTTCTGGTCGAGTGGACAGACATACTCGTTGTAACGATAAAGCGCGGGCTGGTTGATGAGGGGCACGATCGAGACTACGCCGGTTAAGTGATTGGGATCGAAGAGTTTCTGAAGGCGAACGGCTGCCTCGATTGCCGCCACTTCGTTCACGTGGACACCAGCTGAAACGCAAAGCTTGGGCCCATCCTGTTTGCCACGGATCTCGCAGATCGGCCATCGATATTCAGTGAGCTTCGAGTTCGAGAATGAGAAGTGACCTCGAAAGATGCCAGTCTTTCCATACTCGACGCTGGTTGGTAACGATGTGAACTTCATTTTACATACCCGTTGCTCGTGCTCTTTGTGCCAATGCCGCAAGGCCAGACGCCAAGCTGATTATTTTGGTTGTCATTTCATTCCCCTTTATCGTTGTTCGTACAGGTAGCGCCGATTGGTCACGCTGACGCTAGCTTTGCAGCGGCGTGGTCACTCCCTCAATGAAGCCATGGCAGCAGAAGGCTACGGGACCGGTCATGATCACCATGTCGTTCTCGATCAATTCAATTTGAAGCTGCCCTGCCGGGAGGTGCACGGTGATCTTGGGAGATTTCACAAGACCTCGCAGATTTGCCGCGTAGGCCGCGACACATGCACCCGTGCCGCATGCTTTTGTCAGGATCCCCGGACGCTCCCATACGGCCAGACGAATTGTTTGCGGATCTACGACCTCCGCCACTCCAACGTTCACACCTTCCGGAAATAGCGGGTCGTTTTGTACAGCCGGTGCATACTTGGGAATATCGTCCACGATCAACCGATCGACGAAAAATACCGCGTGCGGGTTACCGATGTTAAGCGCGACGCCGTCCGACAGAGGCCCGCTTGAAAGAGGCAGATGATGTGTGTCGACCTGATGGCTGACAGGAAGCTGCTGCCAGTCGAGGCTGATAGGGCCGAGTTTGACGCTGACCTGCCTAACGCCAGCTCTGCGGCACGGTAATACGCCCGCGATCGTCTCGATCAGTACTTCGCCTGACCCGATCTCCTCGAGCAGCAAGTAAGCCATGCATCGTGTGGCGTTGCCGCAGGCACTGACTTCCTTGCCGTCAATGTTGAAGATCCTCATCAACGCGTAAGCTCCGGCCTTGCGGCCAGCCTCTGACGGGCGTTCGATCGTCAGCAACTGCTCGCCCCCTGCGCCAACGTTAGTACTGCAGATCCTGATGATGTCATCAACATCGAGCGGCTTCGCGGTCTCACGGCGATCGAGTATCACAAAGTAATTTTCCAAGCCGTGCATCTTTACGAATGGCCAGAGGGTCGGCGTGTCGGCAGATGGGGCCTGCGAGAGAAACTGGGTGTGGTTCATTTCGCGGCGCCGTAGCAAGCAGTTGCTGCAGCAGCGCGAGGATCGGCTGTCTGCCAAACAGTGTCGGTCTCGAGAGCCAGAAGATCTTCGATAGTCTGGCGACGTCGGACCACCCGGAACTCTGCTCCATCTACGAGCACCTCGGCGACGAGGTCTCGCGAATTGTAGGTTGATGCCATCGAGGCCCCGTACGCACCGGCGCATCCGAATGCGAGCCGCGTTCCAGAGCGCAAGTAAGGCAGTCCTTCATAGGTTCCAAAAACGTCGGAAGTCTCACAGACAGGTCCAACGAGTTGATAGGTCGAGATTTCGGAGCCTTTGGCGTGCTGCAAAGGAAGTACCGGATGAACTGCGCCGTACAGCGAAGGCCGCATCAGGTCGTTCATCGCTGCGTCAACGATGGCGGTGGTCAAGTTGCCGGTTGTTTTTACGTACATCACTTCGGTGACAAGCATTCCTGCGGGTCCGACAAGCCAACGTCCTGGTTCGACAGTGAGCTCACAGTCGATATCAGCGAAGGTTTCCTCGATGATCGTCGCGTACTCGCCGACATCTGGTCCCTGTCCGAAGTTGTACGAAATACCAAGCCCGCCTCCGAGGTCGAGTCGGCGGACCTCCTGACCGCTGGATCTAAGCGAACTGACAAGTTCCACGAGCCGACGATAGGCTGAACGATACGGGGCAAGGTCTAGGAGCTGCGAGCCGATATGCACTGCCAGACCGGCCAGATCGAGTTCAGGCCATGCTGACGCTTTGGCGTAGAGCTCTGCGATGTCCTCCAGCGCTATGCCGAATTTATCGCCCTTTTTCCCCGTGCTGATTTTTGCATGGGTCTTCGCGTCGACATCCGGATTAACCCGGAACACTACAGACGCGCGTCGGTCGAGAGACCGAGCGACGTCACGAACTGCCTCGAGTTCGGCGGGCGATTCGATATTGATTTGGTGGATACCAAGCTCGATAGCACGGGAAATCTCTGACCTTGTCTTGCCAACCCCTGAAAACACGATCTTCGAAGGCGAAACGCCAGCAGCAAGAGCACGCTCCAGCTCGCCTCCAGACACGATGTCCATACCGCATCCCAGTCCCGAAAGTAGTCTTAGCACCGAGACGTTGCTATTCGCCTTAACGGCAAAACAGACCGACGTTCCGGATGATGCAAGCTTTTCTGAAAGGAGGTTGTAGGCGTTTCGAATAGTCGAGGCGCTATAGCAGTAGAATGGCGTGGGGATCGCGTTTGCGATCTCGTCGACTGACAATTCCTCAATGACCAGATCGCCGTCAGTATAAGAGAAGCTGTCGTGCCGGAGCGCATTCGATGCGCTATTGTGTGTGTTCAGGATTTTCATTTGCATCCCGCGCTTGGCTGTTTCCTGCCAGGGATATTTGCAGATGACAAAATCACGACAAAATACTATGTATAGCTCCTCTAATTCATTTTCGATATATGGATCCAGATGAAGCTGAGCCAGCGTCAGATCGAAATCTTCAACGCCGTGATGATCTACAAGAGCGCGACTGCGGCTGCAGAGACCTTGGGTACTTCACAGCCCACCGTGAGCAGAGAGTTAAGGGAGCTTGAAGCGCATATTGGATTCGAACTCTTCAATCGTTTTGGCAAACGGCTCACCCCTACGAATCAGGCACTTCTACTCCACTCGGCGGTCAGCCGGTCGTTCGTAGGTATGCAAGAGATCAGCCGTGTGGCGCTGTCAATCAAGCAGCACAACGCAGCCCATTTGCGGATTGCAAGTCTCCCTGCCTATGCCGAAGCCTACCTTCCTCGGGTGGCCGAACGGTTCCTCAAGGCCCGGTCGCAGGTTCATCTCTCGATACATTCCCTGGAGGAAGTAGTGCTACGGCACGATCTGACCACGCAGATGTTCGATATAGGGCTCACAGAAGGGAGTATCCAAACCGAAGATGCGACCGCAGAGACCATCAGCCTTGGTGAGGTGGTTTGCGTTCTTCCCTACAACCATGCTCTAGCGTCGAAAAGCGTCCTCGCGCCAAGAGATTTCGAGGGAGTAGACTTCGTCTATTTCGCGCAGGAAGATCCTTATCGTCGAAAGATCGATCAAATCTTCGATGCCGAAGGCGTCTCGCGCAGATATTGCGTCGAGACAACTACGGCCACCGGTGTATGCTCGATGGTGGCTTCCGGCGTAGGTGTATCAATCGTCAACCCTCTGACCGCCGCACACTATGCGGCGAAGGGCGTGGCATTGCGCCGCTTCGGCGTGCCGGTGCCATATCAGGTAAGCCTGTGGAGGCCTGCAAAGGAGCTCAGGTCAACCCATGCCGACCTTTTCGTCAGCGTTATGCGCCAGGTTGCGGACGAAGTAGTATCACGCCTGCGAGATCTCTGACGTTAAAGGAAAAGGGGTAGACCCTACGCCGGATTAATACCATGTTTCTTGCTTAAGCGGCCAGATCGGTCTTGGCACATGCTGGTGCGCGGGTTTTGGACTCATAAGTCCGGAGCTGTCGGCCAAGTAGTCCTTGATATGACCCCACGAACCCAGCGCGCAAGTGATTGGTCGACTTAAGTCCGACGATTTTCAGTCGAAGTGCCCGGTGCCATCGGCGAGCAAACCTATGGCACGCCCAACAATAGCAGTTCAGCGGCTAAAGCGCGTTGACAGGATGATGGATGAAAGCGTGTGCTCGACACCATCGATCATTCCGAGCTGGTCGACAAGTTGGTCGAGTTCTGAAATCGAAGGCGCTTCAATAATTGCTATGAGATCGAAAGTTCCGCTTACCGAATGCAACGATTTGACCGCCTGGATTTTCTGCACGGAGTTACAGACCTGCGAAAGCACCTTCGGCGCGAGCGTTATCATGAAGTGGGCTCTTGCCAGTCCTGATGAGTAGGCGTCGGAAAGCCTGATGCCATAGCCGGCGATCACTCCCTCCCCTTCAAGCCGGTCAAGCGCGCTTGGACCGTGGTGCGAGACAGGCCAAGCTTCTTCGCCAAGGTCGCAACTGGAGCTCTGGCGTTTCACCTAGCAGGTCCAAGAGCTCCCGACTCCATCATCCTGCATATCTGAAATGTCTCGGCCCGCTCGTTTCAGCTGCGTAACCGCGCGATCAAGATAGACCGTAATCCAATGTACGATCGCACTGACGACGAGATTGAGCCCCGAGGCGCGGAACGCCTGGCTTTCGAACGACGGTCACGGATTTCGCCTCGCTCATGGAAAAAGACAGCGCGCTTCAGCTTGTGCGCGGCCTCGCCCTTGTTGAGACCGGCCTGACAGCGCCGCCGCAATGCCGGACTTGAGTACTATTCGATCATGAAGAGCGACCTCTCGATACAGCCAAGTTCTCGCAGCGCCCTTGCGAGGTGGCTTTGCTTGGAGATGCGGACAGCTCCTTCAGGATCGTCGACGGCACCACGGACCGCGTCGTGATCGACGCCGCGAGATGGAGCAGATCGTCCCAATGGTCGAGAATGAGATGGTGTTGATCGGCGCCCCGATATGGTTCGACAGTGCTGGATATCCGCGGGCCCTTTTTTCTCAGATCCCATCGCTATGCGTGTGACCGTCCGCCTCTTTGAGAAGCGGGCTCTGGTGCAGCCTTGCGCAGTTTGATGGCTTTTTGGTCAGGAGGCATGGAGGCGCTTCCGTCTGCTCCTCCTCCTTAGAACAAAGATGCGGGCCGGTTCAGCGTATCCACCCCGGAGCCTGAAACGTGGCGCTCGTAGGGCAAAACCCAGGCCTGAAAGCTTCCGCCATCGAAAGAAGCAGCCACCTTTGCGATAATAAAGCTGCGGCAAAGCGATCGACGTTATTGACAAATCACTTCGAAAAAGACCTAGGTCTTACTAACCGGGGGTAGCTATGAACTTCACTTTCGATCTGTCCAATTTCATTCTTGGGTTGCTGACCGGTGGGGTTGGCGGCGCGCTTATAACCTATCAAGTCACCAAGACCTTGAGGGCCGGAACACGCGGAAACGCCGTTGATCAGAGCCGCGCGAAGGCGAAAGGTGACATCGTCGGCCGCGACAAAACCACCTCCTGATCTATCCCATGAATTCAGTTAACCAGACCAACGCCTGCGCGGACGGCGACATCATTGGTCGTGACAAGATCATCACCGTCCAGTCACCAAAAGGTAAAATCGAAAAGTTGCTCCTGCGTTTGAAGGAGCAATACGAGGCGAGCGATGAGACCCGGATCACGATCGATGAATTGGCGCGTTATCACCGTCGCCGCGCTCAAGACGGCATTGAGGGCCTTGAGAACAAGCTGATCGCTGCCAACATGCATCACTACTATGATGATGCGATCGAAAAAAAAGAAATGTTCGTGAAGTTGCTTGAGCGGTGGTCCCTCTACTCCTCGGCGCAAATGATATTCGTCCACGTTCTGGCGAAGGCGGAGACCGAATTCTCGCACGTGATCTACCCTGAAATTCCCAAGATTTCAGAGGCGCAGATGAATGCGATGATCATGGACCGCATCGTCGACCCGATTGTCGAAGAGTGTAGCAGCGAGCTGATGATCGTCAGCCATAACATTGTTTTGGGCATGGTTTACTGGCTTGCCGAGCAGTGCTTCATCCGATGGCACCACCGACAGAGGGCGACTGGATGACGCAGCTCTCCTACAACGAGGCTTTTGATCCCTATCACGCGGTGTTTCGGTTCATGCGGCTGTTCTTCGGCTGCAAGCCCAAACATGCCATACCCTACGACAAATTGCGCATTCTGGATTTCTACTTGCTCTATCCCTTCCGTCTGCAGAACCTTCACATGTTCGCAGATGACACTCGTTGGAGAGCAGTCAGCAAAAGTTATTCACGGTTGAAGCCCTATGGGGAGCTGCCGGACGACAATTCCCTCTTTGAGAGAATGGGCTCTTTCCAAAAAGCAGCTGCGTCGAGCATGGCCAGAGCCGGGATCATTTCCGATGACGAATGGACGCGAAACCGAATCTTGTTTGTTCCCGATGGCATTGCTGGTGACGTTGAGAAACGATGCCTGGAGGTCAATGCGACGATGCCGGATATCGTTGGCATCCTTTGCGAGATCAATGCGCGCTATGACCTCAACGGGCGTGACGGCTTGAAGGCGAGAAGTGGCCTGCTGGAGTATCGCTATGATCCGGTTTGACCCCTGTTTGATTGTCCGCCGACTGGTGGTTAAGCGTGGTGTTCACGTTGCCTATGATGAGCAGTTTCATGCGGGCGTCAACGTTGTACGCGGAGACAATTCGTCGGGAAAATCAACGATATTGAACTTCATTTTCTTCGGGCTTGGTGGTGATCTTAGCAAACTCGACTGGAGCGGCCACGCGCTTTTGTGTGACCACGTCTGGCTTGAGGTGGAATTGAACGGCAATCCCGCCGTCTTGCGTCGCAAGATCGACGCCTCTTCACAATCCGACATGGAAATTTTTGGCGGCCGATATGCCGCCGCCGTTGAGGCCCCGATCGAGACCTGGTTCCGTTATTCTTATTCGAGGTCTCAGAATAAGGAGAGCTTCTCGCAAGCCCTGTTCCGCCTGCTGGGCATGCCGGACGTTGCGGTTGAAGGCACATCAAGCATCACGATGCACCAGGTGCTTCGACTGTTATATGCTGACCAGCTTTCGCCTATCGACAGTTTGTTTCGCTTCGAAGGCTATGATCCGGAAAA
Source organism: Pararhizobium sp. YC-54 (assembly GCF_025847205.1). Lineage (GTDB taxonomy): Bacteria > Pseudomonadota > Alphaproteobacteria > Rhizobiales > Rhizobiaceae > Pararhizobium. The sequence continues at coordinate 50,880 of NZ_JAOYTH010000017.1, forward strand.
TCTCCGGGAAGCCATCGGAAATCTTCTTTGCGGCGCGTTCGATACGGCAATTTACGAGTCGCAACAGCTGCGGCGGGTGAAAGAGCGCGAGCTGCAAGATGTCTCCGCAGAGCTCAGGAGCATTTTCAGGGTCGTTGGCGGTGAAGAAAGCCTGGGGCTCGAATGGATATCTCAAAAGCGCGCCTCGCTTCTGGCGGACAGGGAACGCTTGCTTCACTCTATTGCAGAGAAAGAAGAGCTTTTCTATTCGTCCTCTGCCTCGGATCGACTCACCCTGACGCAGCAAAAAGAGGTCTACAATGGCGTTCAGAAACTGCAGCAGGATCTTGCCGGAGCGCAGGAATCATTGAGCGGGATCGAATTCGAAATATCCGACTCACAATCCTTTATCGACAGCTTGAAGCGCAAGGTAGAGGCGCTCCGGGATTCCCGGCTGGCAGCGGACGTCGTGCCTGATGTCCATTTTGCTTCTTGTCCCGCATGCTACGCCGAAATTCTCGAAGCGGAAGAACAGGGATTTTCGTGCCATCTTTGCAAGACGCCGATCGACGCCGACAGGGCTCGTGAGCGTGTCACCGGCATCATCAACGAGCTTTCCATCCAGATCAAACAATCCGAGCGATTGCAAGGCATCCGCGGCGAACGGCTCAAGACGCAGGCGGCGAAAGTTGAGAGTCTAAAGACGGCATGGACCACCAAGTCGCGGGAGCTGGCGGCGATCACGGCGCGGCCAACGTCGAAAGTTCGCGAGGAAATCCGCGAGCTGCACCGACAACTCGGATATATCGATAAATCGATCGAAGATGTCGAGGCGCAGGTGAAACTGGCTAACAAGATCGGCGATCTTTCCGCGCGCAGGGAAAGCCTCGACCTTGCCATCAAGGACCTGGACAGCCGTATTTTGTCATTGAAGCGCAGCCAGACAGACAGGTTGCGGGTGGCAAGAACGGCGATCGAGCGTGAAACGATCGCCATTCTCAAAGGCGATCTTAAGAGGCAGGATTCGTTTGTCGATCCGAAGGCTGTCGAGTTCTCATTTGGCAAGAACACCATCACCGTCGATGATCATACGTATTTTTCGGCGAGTTCGCGGGTGGTCCTTAAAACCGCCTTCCTGGTCGGTTTCTTAGCTGCCGCGCTCAAAGATCCTCTGTTTCGTCACCCCCGCTTCCTGATGATCGACATTACCGAGGACAAGGGGATGGAGCAGGCGCGAAGCCACAATTTCCAGAGGCAGGTCATCGAAATCTCCGCCGCATCGGAGGTCGAGCACCAGGTCATCCTTGCCACGGCTATGCCGTGGAGCCAGATTCCGGAACGTTTGTTCGTCGGCCGTTTTTCGACGCTCGAAAAGGGAACGTTGAATTTTCACTGACTAAGGCAAAAGAGTTGATGGCGAAGCGGCAGGAAATTGTCATTGGCGGGGAGTCTTTTGGCACGCAGGCAGAGGCGCGGGAGCGCTTCCGAAGCATCCTTTATAAGTATCAACTCGGCGAAAACCTTGACGCCATGGACGCCCAGTTTATGGGCGCCGCATTGGAGAGGCATCCCGAGGCGGCTCAAAAGATTGGTGCCGGGATTCAATCATTTGAGGTGCGCGCGGCCGATTACGGTACGCGATGTTTTTGGGTCGTTCGCCTAGATGGAACTGCGGAGAGGTTCTCGTTCAATTCCTGCTATAAACCCGCGACTTAATCGAAGAGCGCGGTCCGGCCCTGCCCGGAGGATTTCCTCATTCCGGCCGTCCTTGGCCGGTAACCGCGCTGTTTTTTCTCCCGCGTAAGCTGGAGAAACAGGCAGACTGCGTCCGCTTCACATCCGAAGTGATGCGTCTTGCTTTGACCGCGGCCGCCAATTCGGCCCCAGGTCCTGGTCAGGGTTGTTTCCCCGAACAGAGTGCTCGAAATCTCCATCGCATAGAACCGCGCCATGTTCTTCACGGCGTCAGTTCGTTCGATGTAAATGTGATAGGGCTGCGAAACCATGCCGTGCAGGATTGATGATCTGGTCTCGATCGTCCAACGACATTTCTGAATCGGTTGCGGTAGATCGATTCACAGGCTTGATGTGTCCCGGACGCCGCCGGGCGTGACCTTCAGTTGGAATCCTTTCTGTCGGGGACCGGTTTGCACGCGAGCGGCCGCAGATCCTGAATGATGACGCCGGCCTTCGGCGACAGGATTGCCCCCACCCAATTGTCTGAGAATGTTCCGGCATCATCTGCCGGCGACAGCCACAAAACCCGGTTATCGGAGAGCTCGACCTTGACCTCGCTTGAAATGGGGCTGCCCGAAACCGTCTGCACGTAGTGCCGCTTAATGGGGCGGCCGATCCCGGTCTCGTCGATCACGCGGTTTTCCGCGTAGTCCAACGTCAGCGAACCGCTGGCCGGGACCGGTGCGCAATCATGCGACCGTTCGCATTGTATGGCCATGGTGTAGCGGCAGGACCATATCAAGCTAGTCCGCCACATTGGGTTTTCTGCCGCGGTCGCCGCGCCTGCCAGCGCCGCAACGGCAATGCCGAGGATGTATCGCAAAGCCTGCCCCGTCCGCTTCAAACATGTTCCGGCTACGCCGCGCACCCATGATTAAATATAATTTCATGAGATTGCAATGAAGTTGCTGAAATGGGCGTTTTGATGGGCGGCGTTGCGATAGGGTATGGAAGCGGTCCCGCAGGGCGGCTTGAACCGGAAATGGTTTGTGGGAGGTCAGTCTTGCGGGGGCACCTTTTGGCCCATCAGCAGCTCCTGCAGCGGGATCTTTAAATTCGTGCTGATCCGGGTGATAACCTGCAAGGACGGGTTAGCCGAGCCATCGAGGATCTGAAGATAATAGGGAGAGGTGATCTCGCACAGATGCGCCATCTCCTTCTTGTTCAGGCCGCGCTTCTCCTGCTCCCGCTCCATGATCAGCGCCATGTTTCGCAGGATCATCGTGCCAAGATCGGTGTCGGTTTTCTTACGCTTGTTCGTTGCCATCGGATTAATTATATTTTACCGGTGAGTGTTTCAGGTCAAAGAGGTATCCATGTCTGACAAAATCAAGCGGATCCCCGTCATCGTTCGAGCGCTTCTGACGGCCACAATATTTGCCGCACCTGCCGCGGCGAGTGAGTGGGGGTGCGAAGTTCTGCTGTGCGCGGCGTCGTCGAACCCGTCTTGGCGAGGTGTTCCCTCCTGCCATCCGCCGATGACGCGGCTGCTCTCGGCGATGAAGCGCCCCGGCTTCGATTGGCCGACCTGCCCCGAGGCAGGCACGGGCTCCCCCGGTTTCGAGCGCTACGCCGCGTGCCCGGAGGGATATCGGGTGGGAAGGACAGTGGACCGGAACGGGTTCGCCGGCGAGGAAAACCTCTGCGTCAAGACAATGAATGTGTGCCAGGGCAGGACGCACGGACTTTATAACTCTGATCGGCAGCGAAGCTGCATTCAAACGGTCTCCATTTCCCGACCGCTCAGGTCAGAGCCCTACTTCTTTGACATCAGGAATGACACCTCTGGTCAAACTGAGCGGCATTGGTTCGAGTTGCACAGATAAATGGTTTTGTTCGGTTAAGGAAGATTTAAATCGATGCGATCCGTCAATCGCCACACTCTGCTCGGCCACGTCGGAAACCTGGTCGAGCTCAAGAATGTACTGAAAGTCAACGTTGCCGCCAACCGCGAGTGGCAGGCCGACGGGGATAGGAAAACCGCCACCGATTGGGTGCAGGTGACCATTCTCGACAAGAACCAGGCCGAGTGGATCCAGCAAAACGTCGGATCCGGCGACCTCGTTTATGTCGAGTCGCGGATATCGAACTCCAGCTACGAACGGGACGGCGAACAGGTCTACACCACCGATGTCATCGCGCAGCTGTTTAATCTGGTTGCCAAGAAGGGCACCTGAGCGCTGAAGGGCCAAGGAAGGCCACCGCCGTTCCGGTCGGGCGCGCTCTATGCCCGAAGGGCACGCGGCCAGCCTGCGGCGTCTGCGCCGATCCCGGTAACGATCGCTTGTCCGGCGATGCGTCTCGCATCGATATCGAGGCCCGCGACGGGCCACTTGGCTGTTTTCCGCCCCATGACATCGTCCCCCAGGCCGGTCAAGCGGCCCGTGAAGGCGGTTCATCTTCCGCGCCAGGTCCGGCTTCTGGCCGGACCCGTGAAGATCCCCCGCCTTCCGCGCCACGCCACTTGACAGTCCCGTTTGCCGCCGTGGGGCGGGCTGTCGCCCTCCCCCCTCTGTCCGGGGGAATGTCAGAGGCCATTCCCCCGGACAGATCGGGCTGGCTTCGCCCGAAGGGGCTTTTCCCTCGGGAAACGGGAAATCAGGAGACAGAACCATGAGCATCTACACCGAGACCGCCCGCTTCGATACCGGCCGTGCCATAACCGAGACTGAGATGCGCCGGATTGCGCCGTCCATCTTCGCCTTAAGCGCCCATGAGAGCCGGTCGGAACGTTTCAAGCCGATCCCGACCATCGAGGTGTTGCGCGGACTTATGCAGGAGGGCTTCATGCCCGTTGGCGCCAAGCAGTCGCGCAGCCGCACCGAGGGCAAGGCGGAATTCACCAAGCACCTTATTCGCCTGCGCCGCATCGACGACGGAAAAATTTACAACGTCGGAGACACCGTTTGCGAAATCCTCCTTAAAAATGCAAATGATGGAACCAGTGCTTACGAGCTCATGGCTGGTCTATTCCGGGTGCGCTGCCTCAATTCCCTGGTCACCCAGACTGGCACCATCGACGCCATCAAGGTACGCCATTCCGGCGACGTGCAGCACAAGGTTATCGAAGGCACCTATCGGGTTCTGGGAGAGGCGGAGCGCACACTTGCCGCCCCGCAGGATTGGTCGACCCTTCGACTGAACCGCGACGAAGCGGCCATTCTTGCCGATGCCGCGCATGTGCTCCGGTTCGGGGACAACGACGGTGAAACCAAGACGCCTATCAAGGCCGAACAGTTGCTTGTTCCCCGCCGCCATGATGACCGCGCCGACGATCTTTGGACCGTCTGGAACGTGGTACAGGAAAACGCGATCAAGGGCGGCTTGCGCGGCTTTGGCCGCGACGATCTCGGCAGGCCGCGCCGTGTGAAATCGCGCGCCGTCAACGGCATCGATCAGGATATCAAGCTCAACAAGGCCTTGTGGCTCCTCGGCGAACGGATGGCGGCGCTGAAAGCGTGATTTGTTTCAAGAAGTGGCGTCGCCGGTAAAGGCGGCGCCTCGCCCTCGCCACTCCTACCACGTACCAGGTGGCTGTCGCTTGCCGCATGCCAGCGGCGCGCGACAGCGTCGAGGGGTGCCCCAAAGCCCCACCCTTCGGGCTCCCGTCCCGCCCGTCGGCGTCATTGGGTGCGGTGCGAGCCGTCGGCATCTGGTGCGGATTCCGCGTTACCGTGTTGACTCGCCGCTTCAACCGATTGAAAAGAGGTTTTCACGACTGGAGCTTGCCATGGCGGACGAACAGACCCTCGAACAGCCACTTCCCCCGACCGCGATCGAAACGGTAGGCGCCCAGCCGGCTGCCAGAAAGCGGGCGACAGCGGCGAAGAAAAAGATGGCAACCGGCCGTTCGAAGGCTGAGAAAGCAGAGCCGGCGTCCGGCAAGCCGAAGAAGCGGGGCTATTCCGACAGCGAACGGGCAGAGAAAATTGCAGAGATCGAGGCGCGTGCTTCGGGCGGCGAAAGCCTGAAGGCGGCAATCAAGCAAGCGGGTATTTCCGAGCAGACCTACTATCAGTGGAGACGCGCCGCGACCCCGGCGCCGGAGCCGACAGCCAAGGCTGAAGCAAGCTCCGGGATCGACACGCTGGCGGACCTCGTTGCGCTTGAGGAAGAAAACCAGCGGCTGCGCCTCCAACTGGCCGAAAAGCTGCGGGCCGAAAACGCCGAGCTTCGCAAGCGGCTTGGATTGGACTGAACCGACCCGGCCATGCCGCCCGGGTTTGCAAAACCGGGCGGGCTCGCTTAAGTCTCCGGCAGATCTCGCAGTGCGAGGCCAAATCCCTTTTCCTTGGATATCCGTTTGCATGAGATCACGACAAAACTTCATTGTCGAATTCAAGAACCGGCGTCAGGCGAAATCACAAGTCGGTTCCATCTGGGGCGATACTGACCTCAAGGCGATAGCTCGTGAGGTTGAAGACGATCTGGCGGACGCCGGAAGGCGTGCCGAGGCTCGACCGGTCGTGCATGTATCAGCGCCCAACGAAGTTCAACAGGCCACCGAAACCCCTGAGCAAGTTGGGATCAATGATTTGCCTGCGGCGACTTCCGACCCAGCGGCATCGGCGTTGCCAACATCAGAGATCGACATGGCTCGACAAGCGACCGAGGCCATCGATCAGCCACAGACTCCGGCGGTGTCCGCCCATTCGGGGGCCGATCCTGCCACCCTGGTCGGGGTTGCCTCCACTCCACAACATTCTAAGCTTGCCAGGAAGACACGGCCAGCAATCAGGCCGCCCGCGCAAAAGCAGCTCAACGATCTCGATGCACTGGGCGTGCTTGATGCCGAAAACCGGCGCCTGAAGGCCTTGTGGCGATCTCGCCTTCAAGCGGAAAACGCGCAGCTCAGAGAGATGCTGGCGCGGCTTACGTCAGGCTAGATCACGCTGGTCCGCCCCCGTTGCAGACTGCGGCATGAAGCGCGGCAGCAACAATGGCGGGGAGATCGATGCATATGCAGCCAGCGGAGGCATGCCCCGAGGCGATTGAAAGCGAACCAGAACTTCCCACCATTCCCCCGTACGTCAGTCGTTATCCACTCAATTAAAGCATGACTTTTGATTGTCAGCTTCGCAGGCCAAGCGCGCGCAACCACGCATCGACCTGGCCAAAAGCGTCCTGTTGCCATTGTTCTGATGTGCGACCATCGAGAATATCGGTTTCGGCGACAAATTTCCTGACGCTCGTCGCCCCGTAGCCTTCAGGTTTATCGAACTTCTCCAAGATATATTGATAGCCTTGGGCGCCACTTTTCTGCTGGAGCACGGGCCGGCAAGCCTCCACCAGCGCCTCGATCCCCTCGGGATAGTTGCGTATGCAGTAATAGACGTCATAGGCGTCCTTTTGCTTGTGCCTGCCATTGAGGGCATAACCCTTCATCGCGAGCAAGGCCGGGATCGAGCATACGGCAACCTCGACACGGTTGGTTCCACCTTCCGGCATGTCGCCGGAAATCGCTACCAATTGATAGAATCGCAATGCAAGATCGGCGCCGTCGGCCCGTTGCACTGCAAAGTCGCTGAGGATCGGGGGGCTGTTTTTCACGATCTCCAGCATGACGGGGGGTAATCCCCCCGCCAATTAACGGGCTTCAAAAGTAGAATTTTCTCGGGCTTAATGATCGAGGAGATTTTTGATGAAGACGAGCAGATTTAGCGAACCACAAATCCTTGCCATCCTGCGCCAGGCAGAAGGCGGTGTTCCTGTACCCGAGCTTTGCCGGGAACATGGAATGAGCACGGCGTCCTTTTACAAATGGCGATCCAAATACGGCGGCATGGACGCCTCGATGATCAGCCAGATGAAGGCCCTGGAGGACGAGAACCGTCGGCTGAAGAAGATGTATGCCGAGATGAGCATGCAGGCCGAGCTTCTGAAGGAGGCTCTTGGAAAAAAATGACGCGGCCATCTATACGCCGAAAGATGGCCGGGAAAGCAGTGGCGTTACACGGCGTCAGCATTGCACTTGCCTGCCGCACCTTTGGTGTCAGCGAGACCTGCTATCGTTACAGCGCCAAGCTGAACGAAGAGAACGAGCAGATCGCCGATCTGCTGATCGGGCTGACGAGGGCGAAGAAGACCTGGGGCTTCGGCCTGTGCTTTCTTTACCTGCGCAATGTTCGGGGACATCGCTGGAACCACAAGCGCGTGTACCGCATCTACCGCGAGCTGGAATTGAACCTCAGGATCAAGCCACGCAAGCGTTTGAAGCGGGACAAGCCCGATGCCTTGACCGTGCCGGAAGCACCGAACCTGGTTTGGTCCATGGATTTCATGGCAGATCGATTGGAAGACGGACGGCAATTCCGGCTTCTGAATGTCTTGGACGACTTCAACAGGGAGGGGTTGGGCATCGAGGTGGATTTTTCGCTGCCTGCTGAACGCGTCATCCGCAGTCTGAACCAGATCATCGAGTGGCGCGGCAAACCGTTCGCCATTCGTGTGGATAATGGACCTGAATATGTCAGTGGCAAATTGATGGGATGGGCCGAAACGCAAGGAATTGCCTTGAGCCACATCCAGCCCGGAAAGCCGCAACAGAATGCCTACGTCGAGCGCTACAACCGCACCGTCCGACATGAATGGCTCGACCAATACATCATTGAAAGCATCGAGGAGGCACAGGAATTCGCCACACAGTGGCTATGGACGTACAACAACGAACGGCCCAATATGGGCATCGGCGGCATAACGCCCGCACAGAAACTGAAAATGGCCGCGTGAATTCTACTGCAGAGCCCCGTTAAAAACGGGGGGATTACCGGGGCATAAGGAAATCGACCACAATGTCGATGGGCGCGCCTCCATCATTTACGGGTACCTCTCGCACCAGCTGGAAGCGCCTGAGTTCCTCGCGTTGCTTGTAGCCGTTACCCATAAGCGCTTCGACGAGGTTCACGTATTCGCCGTCGCCCAGTGCCTCCGCATCCAGTCCGAGATCAACGTCGAGCGTTCCGACGTGAGGCATGTCCTCGTTATCGAGGAGGAGCCAGGGGACGGCCCCGCCTATTTCGGCGAACTTGCCTTTGAAGCTTCCGAGGATCTGTCCAATCTCGACAAGGACACCTTTCACGGCCTTCGTCGTGCGGTCTTCGTAATCCGCAGCGGACTGTGGATCGGGGGCACGCTCAAAACGTTCTGCTCTCGCCATCCACATTCACCGCCTGCAAGCGATGGCGGAATGGAAAGTTGCGGTTGGGAACCTCGCGTGAATTCTAGCCCCACCCCTATTGGCGCAATCATTTTCCGATAACGTGACAATACCAACCGAACAGTTTTTACGCCTTGACTTCAACCTGCCGAATAGAGAAGAGCCGGATTCACCTTGGTTAAATCCGTCCAAGCCCTCTATTGACTTCTCCAATTGCCTGGAAAATATAATTTAGATTATTATGCTCTTCAAGTCTTTCTAAGAAATCTATTAGTTCGAAAGTCGTGTCTCGATTCAAGTTCTCATCACAACAATCATGAAATTTCTGGTCGCGAACTAATTTATCAAAAGGTTCATGGACGGTTCCTTTTTGCTGGCGCCGTTCAGCGGTCAATAGGCGGCCATCATCCATCCGAATAGACACTTTATGTGGTAAGTCGTTTATACCGCTCTCATCTTCTAGAGTGGAAGAATGCATTTCAACCAACGGCATCAAGCGCCTAATGTCAGGACTCTCAAGGCTTTCCGAACTAAAATCACTAATTTTTATGTTTCCCTTAACGATGGCCAATGCCACACAAAAATTCATTGAGAATTTCGCCTGAATTTCGTTGGATGGGATTTTGTAGGGTAAGTTCCCTGCGTTAATCCGTCCAACGAAGGTTTCGACGGATAAGACTTTACTGGAGTCTAGGTCATGGGCGTTCTTTAAGTCCAGAACCATATCAAGTATCTTATGGGTGGCTGCGCAGCAGGGAAACCGCTTTGGCGTTAACCCTGTTGTCTCGATCATATGTGGACCGCCAAGTCCTTTGGATATATTGGCACCAGACACGCCTCGTCCCGCATAAAGCCGCTGAAAGCCAAATCTATGTTCTATGATGTCGTGCCTTCCACTCAACCCGCATTTTGCCATCATCACGGCCTCTACGGCATTGCGGGCACAAAGACCAGCGTGGAGCGGTTTTGCATGAGTTCCAAACTGTCCCTTTATTCCGCTCGCCATACTGCAAGCTAAGCTCATGCTGCTGGCCATTTCGGCGCATTCAAGTCTTAGCATTCTTGCTACTCCAACAGCAGCTCCGATAACGCCGATAGTCGCCGTCGCATGCCAACCGGCGGCGTAATGATCAGGGTTCATTCCAGCACCAAGCCTGCCCTGGGCTTCTAAACCGACCAAGTACCCCATTATTAGGTCGCGACCACTAACCGTTCTGTGCTCGGCGACGGCAAGCAACGCGGGCACCAAAACGGCCGACGCATGTCCCATTAGGGGACGAAAAGTATCGTCAAAATCTAAAACATGAGCCGAAGTTGCGTTGACTAGCGCGGCATGGCCTGGAACCCCGACTTGCCCGCCTACTGCGGAATAGCCGACCCCTTCCCCAACTGCCTGCCGCAACATGACGGTAGTGGGGTCCGAAGCGCCTGCAATGACACAGCCAACGGTGTCGGATATAGCTTCCTGCGCCCGTTTGACGGATAGGGCACTGAAGTCTTTGGTCGATGCAGCCCAATTCGCAATTGCGGTAATTGTGGTTTCAGAGTTAGAAACGATAGTAACCATAATATTCTCCATATACATACGAGTTCGCGACATTGGGTATATGAGGGAGCGGTTGTTCTTGACGTCTAAGGGCTAAGCGGCGTGAACGGATTTGACCAAGACAAATGCTGCGGCAAGCGTCTTGTATTTCTCGTTGGTCTTGCTGTCGTAGCCCTTGTTTGCGACGGGGGCGCGCTGATCGATATCGGGGCCAAGTCCGAGGCGAATCCGGAAACGTGAAGCATCGTTCTTTTTGTTCCCTGTCAGGTCGAAGGTGATGGGGTGGCCGTTGAAATTGATCTTCAGGTGGATTTTTGTGGAGAAGCCGCCACGTGAGCGGTCGAGCGCCTGACCTACTTGCCGCTTTGGCGCCGGCCGTCCCAGACGGGGGCGCATGGGATGGTCGAGTCGAATATCCGCACCAGATGGGCCAAGGACGACAGCGAGGCGCAAAACACAGCTCCAGAAGCACCGACCAATCCGCATCTGCCATCTTCGTAGACATCGCCGACCTCCAAATCAGTATGCTCTCATGAGGCAGACAAAGTGCACCAAAGGAATCGTCCAGTGCACTTCATGCTGCAATCCGGCTGCACCGCCTAGTGCAACCGAAAAATACAAATCGCTGTTTGAGCGATTGGCTATCCGCTACTGCTGGTTGATGCCTTGTAGTGTGTAGAGTGCGAAGACGATTTTTCCTCTTGATCAAGCTCACCGGTGCTTGAAACGACGACATTGAACAAAGCCAAAGCTTGCGCCGGAGTATAGCGACCGAGACGAACGTCCTCTGCCACGGCCGCGGGGTTTCGTTCGGTCGGGAGCCCATAGCCGCCACCGCCCGGTGTCCCAATTCGTACCCGATCGCCCTGCTTGAGCGGAATGTCTTGAGCTTTTGAAAGATGCTCAGGAACCATGGACTCGCCGTCTCGCCATACCGTTACGATATTTGGTGCGCCATCCTTTCCACCGAGAACCCCGGGTGGACCGAAGCGGCCGTGATCCATAACAAAACTAGCTCTGGCATGGCCCCGCCGCAGTTCCAATTCATAGTCGAGGCCGAAACCTCCTCTGTGGCGTCCGGCGCCACCGGAGCCCTCCCGCAGCGCGTATCGATGATAGAGGACTGGAAACTGCTGCTCCATGATCTCTATAGGGGGCGCTTTGGAGATTCCGATGGTAGAACATCCATTGGAGATGCCGTCGTTATCTGCATTTCCTCCGTATCCGCCTCCTGAAAGCTGATACATCACGAAGTCGCGGTCTCTCTCGGGATCATAGCCACCCAAAGCAAAGTTTCCCGAACTGCCTGCAGGGGCTGCGGTCACACGGTCCGGGAGGGCCTCGACAAGAGCGGTGAACACTGCTTCGGCGATGCGCTGAGATACTTCGGCCGCGCAGCCCGAAACGGGCCTCGGATAATGCGCGTCAAGGAACGTGCCGACGGGACGTTTCACCTTCAGAGGCTCGAACGCGCCGGCACTAATGGGAACGTCTGGAAAGATGTGACGTATCGCGAGATACACAGAGGATAGCGTCGTGGCGAGCACGGAATTCATTGGCCCCATACATGGCTTCGATGAGCCGCTGAAATCGAACTCCAACTCGCCGCCATAGGCGGTGATCGCGAGTTTGATCTCCAGAGGCTCGTTGACCACGCCGTCACTGTCGACATAGGCGACTGATCGATAGACGCCATCCGGGATCAGGCGAAGATAGTCACGCATCTGTTGGCTGGCCCGTACGCGAAGCTCCGCTATCGCCTCGCGCACAGTATCGTCGCCATACCGGTCGAGTATTCGAGAAAGACGTTCTTCGCCGATCAGCAGCGCGGAAGCCTGTGCTTTGACATCTCCTATCCGCTGCTCCGAGACACGGATGTTTGAGCAGATGATCGAGTATATTTCCGCATCAAGCTGTCCCTGCTTGAAAAGCCGGACGGGTGGTAGCCGAAGTCCCTCTTGCTCGACCGATGTCGCGGATGCCGAGAAGCCACCGGGAACAGCACCACCGGTGTCAGGCCAGTGCCCAGTGTTGGAAAGCCAGCAGAAGATCTGGCCATCGCGGTAGACCGGCATTGCAAAGCGCACATCCATCAGATGTGTACCGCCTAGATAGGGATCGTTGACGATGTAGATGTCGCCCGGAACGGGACTTGCGACCTTGTTAGCTGCAATCATTTCGATCAGGGTGCGCGTGGAATACTGCATCGTTCCAACAAACACGGGCAGACCGTTAGCCCCTTGGGCGATCAGGGAACCGTCTTCGCTGGAATAGATGCCATCCGAGCGATCGTTAGCTTCCGCGATAACGGGCGAGAAGGCCGCGCGGGAGAAGGTCATATCCATCTCGTCACATACTTGCTGCAGGCCCGCCTGGATCACAGTGAGGGTTATCGGATCGATGCTCACTTCATTCCTCCAATGGTGATGATGATGTTTCCATCGTGGTCTTGTGCCGCTTCATCGCCGGGCTCTAAGATGATCGTCGTGTCCATCTGTTCGATGACGGCGGGACCTGCAATTCGGGCTTCAGGAGGAAGGTGGTCGCGCCAGTAAATGGGGGTCTCAATCCACCTATCGAACCACACCTGCCTCATGCCTATATGGGCCTCGGCAAGAGATGATTTGCGACCCGATACGTCGATCAGGAGCGAAAGATCTATCTCTGCGCGTCGTCCAACTACAGTAGTGTTTACGTTAATAAGGTTCGCGCGAATCTCAGGAAGCTCAACCCGGAAACGCTCGAAATATAAATGTTCAAAGCGCTGTTGCAGTTCGGCTGCAGTCGGCTGTGACGATGCTAGGGGCACACGTAGCAGATGGGTTTGCCCTACAAATTGCATATCGACGGAATGTATCTCGCGGATATCACATATCGCGACGGCCTCCTTGCCGATTAATCGCTTACCGTCGTGAGCTTGTCGCGCGAACAGTTCGTGGACAGTCTCGATATCAATGGCGTCTAAGGGACGGTTTACCGTATTGACGAAATCATGCCGTAGGTCGGCAACCACACAGCCGAGTGCGTTGGTGATTCCGGGACGGGAAGGAGTCAATACCTTCGGGATGCCAAGTTCCCGCGCGATTGCAGTGGAGTGCAGCGGCCCGGCTCCGCCAAATGCGAACAGTGCAAAATCTCGAGGATCCGCCCCAAGACTGACGGATACCATCCGCACCGCATTGCCCATTCGTGCGTTCGCAATTCTTATGACAGCGGCAGCGGCGCCAATCGCGTCTAGGTTGAGCTTTTTGCCGAGTGTCTCCTCAAACCGAGAAGCGATCTCCTTGATCGTTGGTCCGCCAGGAACGGCCGCAAGGCGAGTGGGGTTCAGTCTTCCGAGCAGCATGTTCGCATCGGAAATAGTCGGCAGGGTTCCACCTCGGCCGTAACAGATCGGGCCAGGTAGCGCTCCAGCACTTTCCGGTCCTACTTGGAGAAGTCCGCCGGACGTTATTCGGGCTATGGAGCCACCCCCGGCTCCGACGGTCCGTACATCGACCATCGGCACATGGATCGGCATGCCGTATTCGATCTCGATCTCGTTGGAAACTGCGGGTTCGGCATTGCGAATAAGCGCGACGTCCGTCGATGTGCCGCCCATGTCATAAGTAATGAGATTTGGCATGCCCGCACGACGGCCGGTATACGCGGCAGCCATGACACCGGATGCTGGGCCGGACATCACGGTCTTGGCGGCTTCGGTCGCTACGCGTCGAGCCGAGACCATGCCGCCATTACCGTTCATCACAAGCACGTCGTGCTTGTAGCCTTCGCCCGCAAGTTGATCGGCAAGGCGTTCGACATAACGCCGCAGGAGCGGCTGAACGGCAGCGTTGACCGAAGCTGTCACTCCCCGTTCGTACTCCCTGCTCTCAGAGAGCAACGAATGCCCCGCGGTGATGTTCTGGTTTGGCCATACCTCGCGCGCGATCTCTGCGGCGCGCAATTCATGATCGGGATTTGCGTAGGAATGCAGGAAGTGGATTACAAGGCTTTCGCAGCCCTTGTCGATCAAAGCAGTTAAGGCATTCCGAAGGGCGGGCTCGTCGAGAGGGACAAGGACGTTACCGCCAGCATCCATCCGTTCAGGAACCTCAAGCCGCAGATTGCGAGGGATGATTGGTCTGAAGTCGCCCTTCATCCCATAAGCCTGTGGACGGGTGCGCCGGCCTAGCTCCAGAATATCGCGGAAACCCATAGTTGTGATGAGCCCGGTCTTGGCAAGATTGCGCTCGAGAATTGCGTTAGTCGTCGCGGTGGTTCCGTGAACGACGAGGTCGAGGACAGAGATATCGGCATCCGCCTTTTTGAGGGCATTGAGCACGCCTGTCGCTTGGTTATCCAGCGTAGTCGGTGTCTTGGCTACGCGGATTGTACCTACGTCAGCATCGAACAGAACCAGATCGGTGAAAGTACCCCCGACGTCAATACCGGCTACCAGCGACTGCTGGCTTTCTTTCAAAATACGCAAACGCGCCCCCCAGTTCAAAAGTTGGAAGCGTGACGCGAGACCCAGTCCCACGCCACACCAATGGATTACAGGTCTAGGTTGTGATCTTGCGGGCGTTCCGCCTGTTTAAGGTTCATCCGGCCGTCATACATCGGTCGGGCACCGGTGGACGGTCCGGGGTATTGCACGAACACGATCTTGCCGCCGGTTTCCGTGTGCATCTCATGCTCGAAATGCGGATCTGGCATGAACGCAAACGTTCCCGGGCCGTACGTCTGAGTGCCGCACCGGAATTCACCCTCGAGGATGTACCAAATCTGCGCAAACTGATGGCGATGAAGAGGAAATCCTGCTCCGGGCTCGTAAACCAAGATGCCGGCATTCGGGGCAGTTGGATCTTCCTTTGTGGGATGGAAAAGGAACTTCGTCTTGTTTTTGAAGCGTCCCATTTCCCATTCCATGTCACTGACGTGACGGAAGTTTGGTGGGCTGAATCCCTCGTTCTGCTGATCTGAACCACTCATGTGTACGTCCTGTTCCTTTTTGTAGGATACAAATATAAAGTTTATGGATACATAAAAATACGATGTCTGGGCGTGAGTCAAGGTCGGTTCGCAAATTTTGACTGGACAAGTTGTCTCATCGTAATGCGAAGCGACTCGTCAGGCAGATCTATCGCGAGCGCAATATGCGGGCTCAGCGATTGTCGCGCTGAAGGCGACATGCACAAGCGCCTCAGCGCGCTAAAGATTCACGTGAGGAAAACGGCGCGCGGCCGAGATCATGCAATCTGGTGCGACTTTGAAGAAGGCCGCCAATCGCGGCCTTCAGGGGTAAGAGACGGCCCTCAGCGCGTGACGGTCACGGATGTCCCGGCTGGGACACCAGAATGGTGTTGATCGCTGATTCTAGTTTGCTTGCAGCGGCCTCTTGTTGGGACCTCAGATCAGCAATCACTTGACGATCCTTCTCTAGTTGCTCCTTGAAGTCGGCATGACGACGAGCCGCCTCATTTGGAGCGGCGCCGCCGAAGATGTCACGCCTCATGATGAAGTTGACCGGATCGAGCGATGCTTGGAAAGCCTCGTTGGACAGTCCAGTCTTCCTGTCGAAATACTCGATCGCTGCAGCGTCTAGCATCTCCAACGTAGCGTCCGATGGCTTCAATCCCTTTTTGAGCGTATGCCTCACCAGGATCGCGACGATTTGGTGCGCGGATCGCCAGTTCAGCCCGGTTTCGCGAACCAATGCCTCCGCGATGTCTGTCGCCTGACCCCAGAACTCGCCCGCTCGCTCTTGCATATGTTCGCGGCGAACCTCGATCTCGGGCAACATCTCGGTAAGCCATTTAAGATTGCGCACTGCAGTATCCATGGCCGTATAGCACGCCCGGATGGAATACTGCCGGTCGAGTACGGGGAACGAGGTGATATCCTTTTCGACAATGAATGCGGTCGTCAGGCCGCCGATCGCTTCCGCAGCAGCGCCCTTTATTTCCTCGGCAGAGTAGACGTTCTTTTTTTGCATCATGATGCTGCTGGTCCCACAGAACCGGTCAGGAATGACGAGCATGTTGAATTCACTCGTGGTGAAGAGGAGGATGTCCTCACACCACTTCATGAGATTTGAATGCAGGATGCTCACTGCACAAAAGCTCTGCAGCAGGTTGTCCGCGTGCTGGGTTGCATCAAAAGTGTTCGCAATAGGTCTGTCGAACCCCATGAGCTCGCTGACCCTATGACGATTCAGTGGGAAGCCGGCACCGCTCAGGATGGCGGACCCGGCGGGGCACTCATTCTCGCGCTTGAAGGCTTGGAAGAGACGCTCAAAATCACGCCCTAGCGCCGCTACCCAAGCCAGCATCAAATGACCATATGTGGTGGGTTGGGCATGCTGACCGTGTGAATAGGCTGGCATGATCGTATCGTAATGTCGAGCGGCGATGCCCAGCAATGCGTCCCGCAGCGCATTCAGTTCCTCCATGATCTTCAGCAGAGACGTCCGGCGACCGATCCGGCCTGTAACGGTTGTAAAATCCGGAGAACTTCTTCCCATGTGGATCCGGCCGCCGACATCTTCCCCAAGCAGCCTGATGAGATACTGCTCGCCGGAATGGTTCCCACCCTGCGTCTCGAGGCGTACTTTTTCCACTCCCTTATGTTCCATGTCGCGGAGTGCCTGCAGCATAGCCACGCCATCATTGTGCGGGACCAACTGCTCCTCCACGAGCGAGACAAGGTGGGCTTTGTCAAACAGATGTGCCGCGAATAGGGTACGCTGGACCTTGGCACTGTCATGCGGGACTAGACCAGGGATTAATTCCTCATTCAAACGAATACCCGCGCGGCGAAAGCCCGAGTATTCCGATTGTTCCTGTTTACGCATCTGGTGTTCTCCATGTCAGATTTACACGCTGCGGTACGCCGACCGCAGAGGCATTTGGGTTATCGTTGAAGGGGCAGCAGGCTCTATCAATCTGCTTCTTGGAAGGCTTCTTTCCGGTTCTTGCTAACGTTCGGAAGGAAGATCAGCAGCAACATCACTGCCGAAAGCAGCAGGAAGAACAAGCTGACTGGGTGCGTGGCGAACACTGACCAATTCCCATGGGAAAGGAGAAGGGCTCGACGGAGGTTCTCCTCAAGCAACGGACCTAGGATAAGGCCGAGAAGGAGAGGTGCTGGCTCGCAATCCAGCTTGTGGAGGATGAAGCCGAGAAAGGCGAATAGACAAAGAACGTAGAGATCAAAAACCGATTGATTTACACCGTAAGCACCTATCAGGCAGAAACAGAGAATGCCGACGTAGAGAAGCCGATAAGGAACTTTGAGCAGTTGGACCCACAACCGGATAAGGGGAAGGTTGATGATCACTAGCATCAGATTTCCGATCAGCATGCTGGCAATCAATCCCCAGTATAGGTCAGGCTGCCTCGTCATCACTTGAGGTCCAGGAGCGATCCCGTGGATCATCATGGCCCCGGCCATCAAG
The DNA here is from genome assembly GCF_025847205.1 of Pararhizobium sp. YC-54. GTDB lineage: Bacteria > Pseudomonadota > Alphaproteobacteria > Rhizobiales > Rhizobiaceae > Pararhizobium. The sequence continues at coordinate 68,736 of NZ_JAOYTH010000017.1, forward strand.
GCGGTAACCGAGTTTGATGGGATCCCGAGTGCGAGCAGGGGAATGAACGACGTTTGCGCGCCGGCATTGTTGGCGGACTCCGGTGCTGCAACCCCCTCTATCGCCCCTTTTCCGAACCTATCTGGATCGGCAGAGACCTTTTTTTCCAGTGTGTAGGCTGCGAAGGCGGACAAAACTGCACCACCACCGGGTAGGACCCCCAAAGCAGATCCAACCGCTGTCCCACGAAGAACGGATTTCCATGATCGCTTGAAATCCAAGGCGGTCGGCCAGAGCCTTTCGATCCTTGCCATCACGCTTCGTTTGGCTTCGGGGTGCTCGAGATTTCTTGCAATCTCAGCTATGCCAAAGAGCCCCATTGCCACTCCGACAAAACCAAGACCATCTATCAAGTCGGCTAGACCCATCGTATACCGCATCTGGCCGGAGTTGAGATCGGTTCCGATCACGCCAAGGAGGAGACCAACCAGGACCATCGCTATTGCTTTGACCGTCGAACCCCTAGCGATGATGATCGACGCGACGAGGCCGAAGATCATCAGCGAGCAATAGTCGGCTGGCTGGAAGTTCAGGGCGATTGAGCCCAGGGGGGCGCTGAAAAGTGCGATTACCAATGTCGCGACGCATCCAGCGAAAAGCGAGCCGAGGGCCGCGATCGCCAATGCCGAGCCTGCGCGGCCTTGTCTCGCCATTTGGTAGCCGTCGAGGCATGTTACAACGGCCGAAGATTCCCCAGGTAGGTTAACCAGGATGGCCGTCGTCGAACCACCATAGGACGCGCCGTAGTAGATTCCGGCCAACATGACCAATGCCGTTACGGGATCCAAGTAGAACGTGATCGGCAGAAGCATCGACACGGTGGCCAGCGGGCCGATCCCGGGTAACACGCCGATCAACGTTCCCAGCAGTGCGCCGATAAAGCAGAACAGAAGATTGATTGGCAAGGCGGCTACGGAGAAGCCGAGCCACAGATTCGAAACGAAGTCCATCTTAGTTTTCCTGTCTATGCGTCAACAGTCGTGGCTGCGCGCGTAGTTCAAAAATTGGGAAGAACGGGGATCGGCAACTCAAGGCCATATCGGAAGACGGCAATGCAGAACACCGTCAGGCCGATAGCTGATGCAAGCACTTCCGACCGACGCGAATCGAGGCAGGCGCAGCCGGCGATGAGCACGGCTACTGGCATCGCGATGACCATGCCGGCTGGCTCAAGCAACAACGCGAACGCGATGATGCTCAGGCAGATCAGAATGAGGGGCCAGATGCCCGTGAGACTCAGGCGATCCTGATATCTGACGACTGCACTTCGTACGATCAGAACCGATGCGATCGCAAGCATCGCGAGGCACAGCATCATCGGGAAATAGCCTGGACCCATATGACTTGCAGTGCCTCGCTCGAGGGAAATTCCCTGGACGAGACCCGTTGCTCCTATCACAGCAAAGACCACCCCAGCCCAAAAATCCTTGGACATAAACATGTAAACCTCCCATAGCCTGCCATTCTTCTGTTGGGTAGGCACCAGACCCGCAAAGGACTGCCGCCTACGCCTGCTTGAATGCCGTCAAAGCCACTCCCCGGGGCCCTTTAGGCATAAAGTAATTTCACTCCCAGAGCAGGCATCGCCGATGCCTGCTCTCGTTCAACTGATGGATAAGGGCTGAGCGAAACGGTCCCGTCAGCGCACTGAATGGTAAGCTCGGACGCCATTGAATGCAAGATGTCAATTTATGTATCCAAAAATTACTTCCATGAGCCGAATCCACTCGCGCGAGCAGCACAGCCTCAACACTAGGTGAACGGTCCCGCGTCAGATGTATTTTTCCGGTCTGACGGCGAGGTGTTTGCTCAGACGCGACACGGGCACGCGGAGCAGTTGCGTCGTCCCGCGACCGCTTCGTAAGCGATTACCGCTCCTGGCGCTCGAACCAAGCAGCGACGAACTCGCCGGCCTCGATCACGTGTTCTGTCATGAATCTGCGTGCCCTCTCGCCGTCGTGGCGTTCTAGTGCATCAAGGATGTCAGCGTGTGTGGCGATGTTCCTGTTCATTCTATGGGTCGTGGTTTCGCCCAACGAGGAAAGCATGATGTTTCGCAGATATCCCGAGGCGATCTCGTTGACCGTCCTTGCAAGGGCTGCGTTACAGGAGGCCTCAATTATGATTTTATGGAAACAGGCATTGGTCTTGAACCAATTCTGTGCCGCCTCCCTATCGGCGTCGTTGATCGTCTCGCGCTTTGAGGCTGCGGTATTTTGTCGCTTGGTTTCCTTGAGGCGCTCGGCTGCGGACACAAACGCTTCGTGAGATCGCCTCAATGCGTGGAGCTGCTCGTCCGTGATCCAACGGGACGCGAGCTGCACGGCGAAACCCTCCAACTCGGCCCTGACCTGGTATATCTCCCTGACATCTCGAGCTGATGGCGAGGCTACGACCGCACTGCGCTTCGCCCCCATCTGTTGGATAATGCCGGTAGCCTCCAGCCGAGACAAAGCTTCGCGAATCGGTGTTCGGCTCACCCCAAACTGCTCGGCCAGCAGTTCCTGCTTCAGACGTTCTCCAGGCTTGTATTCGCCGGAGGCAATCTTGGAATGGATCTGTTCGGCAATCTTTTCGATCAAACCTGGAGTGACGCTCTTGGATGTTCTATTGGCCATTGGCGAATTTCGCTCTCGTGTAGGAAGTCATGCGTGCTTTCCATCGATTTCGGAATCTCTCTACCTCATATGTCAAGCGAAGAGTAGCCGCACAGCGACGCACTTGCCCTTACAGATCCCCAGAGGAAAAAACTGACAGTGGGTCCAGCAAGCAGGGCTTCCGCTGCCAATAATGTATCCAAAAAAATTATTCTTGCATTCATTAATTCTGCAGGTACCATGTCACCCTGAGGACCCCGTGTGGGTGGTACTTCCAACGGAGGAGGCTCTTATGAGCCTCCTCCGTTGGAAGTAAGCACAATTTAAATGGGAGGAGAATATATGCGTGACATCGCGAGCATTACTTCGGCCGCGTTAGTGATCCTTGGCGTCGGATTAGGAAGTGCAATGGCCGAGGACAAATATCCATCCAAGCCGGTGCGAGTGGTTATTGGTTACGCTGCTGGCGGTTATCTCGACACCGTGTCGCGCATCTTTTTCAGAAGCGTGGAGGATACCTTGGGGCAGCCTTTCGTGATCGAAAATCGACCCGGCGCTGCTGGACAGATTGGCGCAGGCATCGTGGCGACAGCCAAGCCGGATGGATATACCCTTCTCGTGGCGGCGGACAGCCATTCAGTCAGTGCCGCTTTGAGGAAAAACCAGCAGTATGATGCACTTAAGGACTATACGTTCGTCAGGAAGATGACGATATCTCAAACGGCCCTATACGTGCCATCCAATTCGCCCTTCCAATCCATCGAAGATTATGTGAAGGCGGCAAATGAGCAGCCCGGCAAGGTTACGTTTGCGACCTCCGGAGTCGGAAGCGGCCCCAACTTGACTGCGCTTCGATTTTTGATGGCTGCAGGCGCTGACATGACCCACGTCCCATACAAATCAGTTGGCGAATCCATCTTGGCGACTGTTGGTGGACAGACGGATTCTACCTGGGGAGGTGTCACGACGGCGTCGCCCTACATTGAAGACGGGAAGCTGAGAGTGCTTGCGGTTGCCGCCTTAAAGCGCTTGTCTTATCTCCCTGATGTCCCGACGTTGAGCGAGGAAGGCTACGGCGATATTCAAGGCAACGTCTGGGCCGGTGTTATGGGTCCCGCGAACTTGCCGGGCGCCATTCTTGAGGCACTGGAAGGCGCTCTTCACAAGGCTAGCCAGGATCCGGAGGTAAAAAAGAAAATTGCCGAACTGCGCTACACAATAGTCGATGTCGATGGAGCCAAATTCAAGGCGGAAACCGAGAAGGAGATCGGCGTCATGCGAGAGGTCGCCGAGCGCTTCGGTATTGCAATGCAGTAGGCTGAACCTGCTCATCAATGCCATCGTCTACTGGAATACGCTCTATCTCGAACCGGCTTTCGCCGCACTCAATCGTGATGGCATCACCACGCCTCCGGATGTGATCCAACATATCACCCCGCTCGGCTGCCAGCATATCAGCCTGACCGGAGATTACATCTGGACCCCGGCGGACGGCCCCGATCTAAGGCCGCTGCGGCGAGAAACATCTATCCTCGCTGCGTGATCACCATATGTTCTCAAATGTCGGACAGATTCATAACTTTCGTGTCGCCACGCCATGTTAGGACTTCCTTTCGCAAATGGCCTGCGGCTTCCCCTCCCCACTCGCCGGCTATCGCGAGATCGAGGTAGGTCTGGACAGGGCTTGTGCAGACCGCGTTGGGCGCAGGCTCGACCGCATCATTGAACAGACCATGCTCCTTGAGGACCGTGATCACGACGTTCGATCCTGAAGTCGCGGGGGACAGTTTAAGCGCTTTGCGTAGTTGCTCGAGTCCATCGGCATCCGCGTAGAAATATTGTGTGGCCACGCGCCCATAGGGTGCTAGCCAGTGGGCCGCGGAGAAGGATGCGAACATAGCGCGAGATGACCCTGGATCCGCATTCAGAGCCGAACGCGCGGCGATATCGAAACTGGTTCCGTGAAGGGTTGTGTAGAAAGCCAGTCGCTCCCCGGCTGGCGCTTCGTAAGCGTCATGCCAGGTGCTGAGCAATTCATCAGGCTGCGACAGCCGCAGACCTTCGTCGGTGATCTCCGCCCATTCGCGGTCGACGAGCTCATTACGGACATTGCTGACGTGGCCGAGGCTTACATCAGCCGCGTGTGCGAGGTCCGCAACACGCCAGGCGCGATCCGGCTCCCGAAGCAGCACCCGCAAAACCTGCGCCGATTTTGGTTTGAAGACAGACTTGAGGCTGCGCTGCACGGCCGGTGGCTTGGTGTCGACAAAACGCTCGATGAACACCGTATCAAATGCGAGCCACGCATTTCCGACGAGATCGAGATAGCCTACATCGAATTCGCGGCAAAGCGCTTGTGCTTCCGGAGACAGGTACGGCGCTATGAAAATCGGCGTTGCTGGCGGATCAAACTGCACCGACGCTTTTCTGAGTTGGAGCAGTGCAGCACGCACATGCCGCGGCTGTCCAATGGGTTTGACCTCACAGGCGAGAAGTCGTCGATTTCCATCCATAGTAAGCTCGGCAAGGATATCGACGCTGAAGCGGGGCGGCGTGAGCTCAATCTTTTCGACCTTGATGACCGGTACACGTTCCAGCAACGCTTTGATCGCGTCGGCTGCGCGAATTTCGAGGTCGTCGTTCACTCTATGATCGGATTTCAGCATGCGCTGAAAATGGTAGAGTTAGTGAAAAGAGTCAATAATTTTCACCAGTATTTGCGTTTTCAACGTTTGTTGAAGGCGGTATGAATACTGAAATGGTGATGCTGGGGGCCTGCTGCAGCTGCCTCAGGAAAGTTTGCGCCGTAACGCATGTCGGCCGATCGCGTGGGCTGCCGTTCAAGAAGAAATCCTACCCTAACCGGTCGATCATGGACTTTTGCGCCCTGAACCCCTCTGGCTGACACCAACTGAGAAACTCGTACTCTTCAATTGCTCCGACATCCCGCCCTGCCATGCGCCCTTCCTTGTGCTTCTCCAATACACGGCGAGATGCGAATCGCTATGAGCCTCGATTACAAGCCAATCAACCGATCGCCAGGTGTGCAGCTTGAAGCGCATCCTCGGAGTTCAATAACCGCGGCCACGGAGTTGATATCGCATCCCGGAAGTTATATATTCCGACCCATCGGAAGAATTAAATAGGAGGCTCCCATGCCCGTAGTTGCGGAAATGCTGAAGGCGAGTGAGGCTGCCGTCGTCTCGCGTGTGAGCCTACGCGACGTCAATCGCGCCATCGATGAGCACATTCTGCCAGACGCCTTTGTTTCCCTCGACAACGGTCGTCATGTCCTGGCTGCCGCTTGCTCGCTGATTGCCTTCTATTTTGAAAGCGCCCGCCGCCTCACCTCGGAAGAGCGACTTTTTACCATTCGGACGGCAGAAGCGCGATTGGCAAGAGCGCGCTTGCTGCCGTGGTCCGCCCTGTTGCGCGAGGATTGGACGGTGCACCACGAGTTTCTGACGATCGATCTTATGCCCTTTATGCGGGGTGCGAGCGAGCGGCTGGGCGACCTTGCCGCAGCGCGGGAGATCGTGACATCATCGCCCGACATCCTTGGCGGGACGCCTGTCATCCGCGGTACCCGCGTTCCGGCTTATGATGTTGCCACGTCCATGGCAGCAGGCCATTCCACGGAGCGCATTCTCGAAACCTGGCCCAGCCTGGATGCAGAGAAGATCAGGCTCGCATCGATCTATGCGGAAGCCAATCCCTTACGGGGTCGGCCGCGTGTCGGTGACCTTCCGGAAGGATCGGTCATCATCACGGATCGTCGCGTTCCCCGTCGTAGGAAGACGGGATGAAGTTTCTGATTGATGAGTGCCTCAGTCCTGAACTGGCGAAGATCGCGCTGAAAAAAGGTTACGGTGAAACCAGCCATGTCGTCTGGATGAAACTGGGCGGCCTGAAAGACTGGGAGCTCAAACCGATCATCCTTGCGGGCGACTGGACCTTCGTCACCAAGAACTCGGTTGATTTCCGTGGTCCGAAAGACAAGCCGGGGACGAAGGGACAATATGCCGACGTCGCCATCCATGCCGGGCTGATCTGCCTCAACGGCCCGCCTGGCATGGACCTCGATATGCAGGTGGAGCTATTCGAACAGGCATTGGCCGAACTCGATGATGACGGCGATCTCCTCAATTGCGTGTTGGAAATTTCTGTTGACGAGGAGGAACTGCGCGTACTCCGGTACGCCTTACCGAAAGAATAATCATCCAGCATCAGCGAGGAAAATATGGCTGAGGCAGCCAAGCCGCCACAACGTCTTTACAAGTACCGCGCGTTCAGCCCTCGCCTTCTCGACATGCTGGTCGCCGATGAACTGTATTATTCAGATCCGAGCGATTTCAACGATCCGCTTGATTGTCGCCCAACCCTCGACGCCAACCTACCCAACGATCAGTTGGAGCTGGTTCTCAGCCGTTTGCGCGAACAGCGTGTCCTTGCAGAAATGCAGGCGGCCGCAAGATCGCTGAAATATCGTGGTCCCAAAACTATCGACCACATAGCACGGCATAGTCAGAAGGAAGCCACTCGGCTTCTGGAGGAGATCCGCTATCATGCAACCGATCCAAGCTACGATGGAGACGATCCGCTTCGCTGGCTTCTGCGCCAGTATATCGAGGAGGAACTCCTGCGGCGCTATGATCGCGGGATTGTCTCCTTCGGCTCCCGTGCTACATGCCCCTTGATGTGGAGCCACTACGGCGATCAGCATAACGGCATTTGCGCGGCTTATTCCATCCCACCTGAGGCACAACCCGACCTGCACAAAATTATCTACGGCGGCAGCCGGAAGGTTCTGGCGAGCGATGTTGCGGCGATGGACAACGACAAGGAAGCTCGCCGCCGGGTTGACGACGCCGTGCTTCTTCGCAAGGCAGCAAGCTGGGGCTACGAACGCGAATGGCGCCTGATCGGCAAACGCGGCGTTCAGGATTCTCCGCTTGAACTCGAGGAAGTCATTTTTGGAATTCGCTGCAAGGCGACGGTCAAGTTCACCATCGTGCAGGCGCTCGCAAACCGGGGCAGACCGGTGCGCTTTTTCGAGATGCGGGAGCTCTCCGGTACGTTTCGCTTGAAAAAATACGTGCTCGATACCGATGAACTCGCCGCCTCACTGCCGCGACGATCCCGCCTGGTTCATGAGATGTTCGAGAAACTGGATTAAACTCGACAGAACCCCCTGAAATTTCATGCAAAAGCAACCTGTGGCTGCTAATCCTTGGCGTCATCACAAGATACGAAGTCCGCCAGACTAGAGAGCATCTATTTCTGCCGGTGCGAGCGGAGGGGCTATGATCGGTAGAGGTTCGCAATGGCGGCGATGGGAGCCGCACATCCACACGCCAGGCACTATCTTGAACAATCAATTCGGGGGCGCCGACCCCTGGGATGGCTATCTCTCGTCCCTTGAACGCTGCAGCCCGGTGATTGAGGCCGTCGCTGTAACAGATTACTATGTGACGGATACCTATGAAGAGTTTTTGCGCTGGAAGCAGGCCGGTCGCTTGCCGAAGGTACAGCTCGTCTTTCCCAACGTTGAGCTGCGCCTCGACATCGCTGCCAAAACAGGCTTCGTGAACCTCCATCTTCTGGTCAGTCCTGAGGATCCCAATCACCTTGGTGAGTTGCATCGAATTCTGCAGCGATTGCAGTTTCAGGCCCATGGCGACACCTATAACTGCACCCGCAACGACCTCATCGCTCTTGGCAAGCGTGCCGATCCTTCCATCATCGACGATGGCGCCGCTCTTCGCCATGGCGCGACACAATATAAGGTCAATTTCGACCAGTTGCGTCGCGTGCTGCGCGAGAGCGACTGGGCAAAAGCCAACATCCTCGTAGCCGTAGCCGGCGCGGCCGGCGACGGAACCTCAGGGCTCAGGCAGGCCGCCGATGCGACGATGCGCCAGGAAATTGAGCGCTTCGCTCATATCATCTTCTCAAGCAGCCCAGCACAACGCGAATTCTGGTTCGGCAAGAAAGGCGTCAGCATCGAACAGCTGCGCCAGAACTATGATGGCTGCAAGCCTTGCCTTCATGGCAGCGACGCCCACGATCAGAAAACCGTAGGTCAGCCGGTCGAAGAGCGCTTCTCCTGGATCAAGGGCGGCCTCGAATTCGACGCCCTTCGTCAGGCATGCATCGACCCTGAGGGCCGCGCCTATGTCGGAACGGAACCACCGCGAACGGCAATGCCCTCCCAAGTTATCTCACACATTTCCATCGCGGACGCAGCCTGGGCTACGACCCCCGAAATCCCCCTCAACCCCGGCCTGGTTGCAATCATCGGCGCGCGCGGTTCGGGCAAGACAGCACTTGCGGACATGATTGCCGCCGCGTGCGACGCCATAGCCCCATCGGCGTGGACCGCCAGCGAACACATCAGTCCCTCCTTTCTGGTCCGCGCCCGTAAGCTCATCGGCGACGCGACCGCCACCCTGACCTGGGGCGGCGGTGCGACAGTCACACGAGCGCTCGACGGCCGCGACGCCAATGGTCACCTTTCCTTCCCGCGCGCCCGTTATCTTTCACAGCAATTCGTCGAAGAACTCTGCTCATCCGGCGGTTTCTCGGACGGACTGATCGCCGAGATCGAACGGGTCATCTTCGAGTCCCATTCCGACGATCAACGCGAAGGCGCGATCGACTTTGCCGAACTGCGAAACCACAGCACCAGTCGCTTCCAGCAAGCCCGGGCGCGAGAGGCCGATGCCATCGCGGACATCTCCGACCGCATCGCGACGGAACTTGAAAAAGAGAGTTCTGTCGCGACCCTCGCAGCGCAGGTAATGCAAAAGACGGGTCTGATCAAAAGCTACAACGATGACCTCGCCAAACTGGTCGTGAAGGGCACCGAAGCGCAAGCGCAACGCCATACCCAGCTCAGTCAGGCGGTCCAGGCGCTGCGCGGCAGGATCCAGGGTTTCGGCAATCAACGGCGGACGTTCCTCGCCCTTCAAGACGAAGTAAAGAGCACCCGCGCGACCAAGGCTCCGGAACTTCTGCGGCAAGCCAAGGAACGTCATCAGCAGGGTCACATGAATGACCAGCAATGGGATGATTTCTTGCTCGTTTACAAGGGCGATGTCGACGCAAGCCTTGCCGGCTATGTGGCGTGGGCCGACCAGCAGATTGCTGCACTGACGGGCGTTCCTCTGCCGCCTGGCGTGCCCGCACCGCCCATCGCTGACAGCGTCGACCTCTCGACGCTCACTCTCATTGTGCTTCAGACCGAGATGGCCCGGCTTGAAGCCCTGGTCAGCGCTGACAAGTTGATCCGCGATCAATACGTGGCGCTTTCTCAGCGGATTGCGCAGGAAAACACCGCACTTCAGAGCCTCCAAGCCCGCCTCTTTGACGCCCAGGGGGCGGCAGCACGTAAAAAAGATCTGCAGATAGAACGCGATGCTGCCTATGGCAGGGTGTTTGAGGCGATCATCAGCGAACAGACGGCGCTTGCCAATCTGTACGCGCCCCTCATGAACCGCCTTTCAGCCTCATCCGGTACCCTGCAAAAGCTTGGCTTCTCCGTGCGCCGTATCGTCGACGTCGAGGCTTGGGGAACCATTGCCGAGGAGAAGCTTCTTGACCGCCGGAAAGCCGGCCCTTTCAATGGCCGCGGATCGTTGATCCAGTTGGCCAACACGGTACTCAGGCCCGCATGGGAAACGGGAACGGCAGCAGAGGTGCAAGCCGCTATGACGAACTTCATCGCCACTTATGTATCGGCGATGATCGGCCATGCTCCAATGCTTCAGACGCAGCAGGCGGAATTTCGGGCATGGCTGAAAGAATTTGCCCACTGGCTATTTGCGACCAATCACATCTCGGTGCGCTACGAAATCGTTTATGACGGCATCGACATCCGCAAACTCTCTCCTGGTACACGTGGGATTGTACTTCTTCTCCTCTATCTTGCCTTGGACGACGCGGACGATCGCCCGCTCATCATCGATCAGCCTGAGGAGAATCTCGACCCAAAGTCCGTCTTCGAGGAGCTGGTCTCCCTGTTTGTCGCCGCTAAGGCCAAGCGTCAGGTCATTATGGTCACACACAATGCCAACCTTGTGATCAACACGGACGCAGATCAAATCATCGTTGCGGCGGTTGGGCCGCACCAGATCGGGGGCCTGCCTCCAATCACCTACAGGGCTGGCGGCCTGGAAAATGCTGATATCCGCAAGGCCGTTTGCGATATCCTTGAAGGCGGTGAAGATGCCTTCCGCGAGCGGGCGCGGCGTCTGCGCGTGAGACTGGACCGTTAATTGAATGATTTTGCCTGCCGAGCGCGTTTTCGCGAAGGTGCCAGTTTCACCGGGTTGAAATTACCCCCTCGGTCAGGGCTACAAGGAACAACTCTCTCGAATGTAAATGCGGAAACCAGTTTCGGTGCGCTCGGCTTCAAGTCGTCCATAGAAGGATAAGAATGATTGGACCAGCATCCTGGCCTCACCGATCGGATCCTGATCGATGACTGCATCCAGTATACCGCTCTGAAGCATTCTCCGGTTCTCTTCAGTGAGTTCATGCGTAATGAACACAGTGGAGTGCTCTCGCCCCAGGTCACTCAGAGCATCACCGACCTCTTCGCTCCCGACCGACGTGTTATACACGCCCGAGATCTCGGGATGTTGCTTCAACATTAAACTAACCTGACGTCGGATAATTCTCTTGTCCTCGAAGCTTTGGAGGCTCTTGCAGACGGTGCAGCTCGGAAAACGATCCATAAGCACCGTTCGGAAACCCAGTTCTCGGTTGCCATGACCAAGAAAAGATCCAGGGCCAGAAATCAGCAGGATCTGCCCGCCAGCCGGGCCAAGGAAACGAGCCATCAATTCGCCGGCAACCCGGCCTTCGGCCTGCCCGCTCGCACCAATGAAGGCTATCCTGTCTAAATCCGGGAGATCCGATATCAGGGTAAATACGGGTTTATGACGTGTGAACTCGGCAAGACGCAACCGTATAGCTGGATCGTCAAAGGCGTTTATTGCTACGCCGTCGCAGGTCTGTTCGACCATGGATATCTTTTCGACAATATGCCGAGCATCCAGCTTTCCGTACTCGAACACCCTCACCTGCAAGTTCAGGTAGCGATAGTCCAAAACCGCTTTCTGGAGTCCTCTGACCAAAGCTTCGAGAAACGGATCCGAACGGTTCAGCAGAAGTACGCCAAGACGTAGGATGCGGGTCGGACGCTGGTGAAGTGCACGGTCCAACCGCAGCTCCCGCGCCCAGTGCATGACCAACGCTTCCGTCTCCGGTTGCACACTGCCACGCGCGTTGATCACCCGGTCTACGGTCCCGACGCTGACTCCAGCGGCCACAGCCACGTCCGCGTAGGTTGTCTTCCGTCCAGTCACCGCCTTACCTCATGTTGGGTTCCCAACATTGTAATCAGTTCCGACGCGAGTTCAAGTAGCCTAACGTCCTGTCTAAAGCTGAGCTCTTTCGAACCCTTGCGGACACCAGAACGAGCTCACGTGATTTTGTTCAGGACAGGTTATGACAGACGATCTCTCAACATTCATTGCCCAATCGCCATTGTGCAGCACACACGAGCACACCGAGATCGACAGCTTCTATCAAGAAGCGCGCCACGATATTCTGACCCATCTATTTGATAACTATGTAATACACGATCTATACTCCGCCGGCGCAACTTCGCAATCAATCGAGGCCCTCCTTGACGTCAGTAATCCAGACATCGGGAGCAGGTTCAATGCGGTCGAAACCGCCTGGCAGCATATCAAAATGGGCGGATTTGCGGAGGCTGTCAGACTTGCCGCGTTCGAGCTCTTCGAGATAGAAGACATAAGCTCCCAGTCGTTGAGACGAGCGGCGGAAACCACCAATTTGGTTGGCGGTCCGGGCGAGCGGCTCAGGCTTTTGCGAGACGTTGCGAACCTGGACCATGTTCAAGTGGATCCGGGCAGGCGACCTTTGCCCCTCGAGATGCTTGGGCAGACCTTCTTTCATTACGACCTGAACGTCTTCGACCTCTGTAACGGCACGCCCGAACTGTCGGAATTGACAGAGATTACAGGGGAGGAAGTCGATAGCCTTAGCACTCTCGCACTCTCTATCGAAAAGTTGCTGGAGGGCAGTCATAAATATGTCGTCGCACTTAAATCCCAGCACGCTTACAAGCGAACTCTGGAATGGACAGAACGCAGCGATGATGAGGCTGCATCGGCTTTAGCCTCGTGGCTCCGTCTCGGCGTCCATATCAGTGAAGCTGATCGTTTGTGCCTTGGAGATTGGTGCACATCGTACGTGGCGAGGCTTGCGGGAAAGTACAATCTGCCGTTCAAGCTGCACACCGGTCTCTATGGCGGTAATAACTTCATGGACCTGAAATACATCCCCGCCGGAAATCTCTCTCGCCTTGTCTCTCGACATCCGGATACACGCTTCTTGCTCATGCATATAGCTTATCCATACTCGGACGAGTTGATCGCCATGGCCAAACATTACAACAACGTCGCAGTCGATATGTGTTGGGCCTGGTCAATCAACCCCATACATGCCAGCGATTTTGTGCAGCGTTTTATTCATGGCGCTCCGGTCAACAAGCTGTTCATTTTTGGTGGCGATGCACTCACCCCTGCGGCGACCGTGGGATACGCATTGCAAGCTCGGCGCTGGCTCACACGCTGCCTTCGGAAGGAGGTTTCAGAGGGGTTTCTATCAGAGAAGTCAGGCGTCGATCTCGCGAGATTTCTGATGATGGACAACCCTAAGGACTACTTCGAAGTGGCGGCTAAGAGCGCTGCTCTTCTTGCTGCGGGGTCCGACACAACTTTGCGTGAAGCCGGCAATAATCCCTTCAGAAATCGGACGAGGTCGATCCGGAATAGTGGAAGGTCCTGAAGAATGTATTCGCATAGTTTGAAATGCTTACCCGCCAGAGAGTTAGCGTGGAGGCGCATAGGTCAGCGAGACGGCCCGCCAGTGAGCCTGAAATGACCAACGACTCGTTCAGAGAGGAGAAGCCAATGGCTTTGGACACACATCAAACCGTCGCGGGAGGCAATGGCGAAGCAGCAGCGATCAGCGCCAAACGGCCCGAGAAGACTTTCATCGACAAACTCATGCTGAGGCCCGAATCCGGCGTCGTCATCGCTGCCGTCGCCGTTTACCTGTTCTTTTCGGCGTTCGCCCCGCACTTCTTCTCGGATCGGGTTGCCTCGAACCTCCTGCTCAGTTCATCGACACTCGGCATCATAGCAGTCGGCGTCGCCGTCCTGATGATCGCCGGTCAATTCGACCTGTCAGTCGGATCGGTCTACGGCCTATCAGCTGGGATGGTGATCATGGGCGTAAACGCCGGGATTCCGGCAGTCGTGATGCTGCCGATCATTTTGGTCGCCGGGCTGATGATCGGCGCATTCCACGGGTTTCTTGTAACGAAGTTGCAGATACACTCGTTGATCATCACGCTCGGAGGCTTGATGTTTTACCGAGGCGTGCTCCTAGCACTGACCGAGGGGTTTCCTATCCGGTTGAAGGTTCCCGATCCCTTCCTTCGAGCCTTCGATTTTAATTGGAACGGGATACCAGGGCCGTTCTTCTGGTTCCTTATTCTCGTTGTCATATTCGCTTTCGTTCTGACTTCCACCCGGTTTGGCAACTGGCTCTTCGCCACAGGCGGCTCACCTGAGGCCGCGCGAGGCATGGGTGTTCCGGCCGAGGGGGTCCAAATTGCTGCGTTTGCCTTGAATTCGATGATGGCGTGTCTCGCCGGTTATGTATCCGTCGCACGTTTCTCAAGTGTAGATGCACTGCGTGGCCAGGGTATGGAACTGGAGGCCGTACTGGCGGTGGTTGTCGGTGGCGCGTCTCTCAATGGTGGATATGGCAGCATTGTGGGTGCGGCGTTGGGCGTCCTGATCATCAGCATGATCCAGCAAGGCCTGCTTCTGATGGGCATCTCCGTCTACTGGTACCAGGCCGGCATTGGCTTGCTGCTGATCGTCGCTGCTGTTGTCAATCAACGTGTGAGAATAAGGAATGGTGTGTGATGACCAAGGATTCAATTTCCCCCCTTCTTGAACTCAAGGAAATCACGAAATCGTTCGGCCGCGTTCATTCTCTGCGTGGGATTAACATGGACGTGAAGCCAGGTGAGGTCCTGGGGCTGCTTGGAGACAACGGCGCAGGCAAGTCGACGCTGATCAAGGTCTTCGCCGGTGTCCATCAGCCTACGAGCGGACAGATCATCTGGCAGGGTCAGCAGACGTCGCTCGACTCTCCGAGAGCGGCCATGGCGAAGGGCATTTCGGTTGTCTATCAGGACCTGGGCATCATCCCGCTTTTGAGCATCTACCGAAACTTTTTTCTTGGCCGAGAAGAAGAAGTCTCCGTCAAACTGCCTGGCTTGATGGTGTTGAAGAAAGGGCAGATGCGCGAAATTGCTCGCAAATCGCTTTCTCAACTCGGCATCCACATCACCGATGTCGACCTGACGGTTGCGCGCCTTTCGGGCGGCGAGCGGCAGTCGATTGCCATCGCAAGGGCGGTGCATTTCCAGTCAAAGCTGCTGATCCTCGATGAGCCAACCGCGGCGTTGAGCCTGAAGGAAACGGCCAAGGTGCTCGCCTATATCCAGGAGGCCAAGCGGCAGGGTGTGTCCGTCGTCTTCATCACCCACAACATCTCCCACGCCTATGAAGTCTGCGACCGGTTCACCGTGCTCTATCATGGCAAAGTGGCCGAAACGACGTCTCGGGAGGATGTCAGCGAGCAGGAACTCGCAAATCTAATCAACACGGGAACACGAGCGAGCCGCCGGCTCGCCGTTTAGGAGGCTAACGGGAGGAAACCATGGCCAAATTCACTGTACGACTCATGACATCTGGCATTCTGGCAGCTGCAGCAGCGACGCTTGCGGCGGGGACTTCACAGGCAGCTGACCGCTGCGACGGCAGGAAACCATACCTCATTTATTATGCGACACATGCTGTGGCGGAGCCGGTTTGGGCGACCGTCAAGAAGGGTGCCGAACAGGGTGCGGACGACAACTGCCTGAAGATCAAGTGGACGCAGGACGACAAGTTCTCGATTGAAACAACGATCAACCGCATGGAAACGGCCATCACAGAGAAGCCGGACATGCTGGTGATCACCGCCACTGATCCAACAGCTATGCGACCGACAGTCGAAAAGGCTAAGGCAGCAGGCATCCCAATGATCGCGATCAATGTGCTTGATCCCGCGCCTAAGGATCAACGACTTCCGTACCTCATAGGAATTGGTGCCGGCCTTTATTCAAGTGGTGTTGCCGCCGCCGAGCAGGTCCTGAAAGTTAATCCTCATCCCAAACGCGGAATCGTGCCCAACCATGTCCCCGGCCATGCCGGTTTGGAGCAGATGGCGAAGGGTTTTACTGACACGCTCGCCAAGGCCGGTGCGCAGACCGAAGTCATTGCAATCGGTACTGACGTCTCTCAAAGCTCCGCGATGTTGTCTAATTACTTCTTGGCCCATCCCGACACTGACGCTGTATTCTGCATGAACTCCGGGCCCTTCTGCTTCGAAACGCTTATGGACGTCGAGCGCCGCGAAAACCTCTCGAAAACAGTCTCGAACGTCACTTTCGATGTCTCGCCGGCTTTGCTCGACGCAATCGCGAACGGCGAGGCGATTGCTGGTATTGACCAGCTCATGTACCTGCAGGGATATCTTCCTGCGGTTATCGCCAGGACCTACCTGGACTACGGCATGTTGCCGGATGCCGACATCGTCACGGGCCCGGCCATCATCGACAAGTCCAATCTCGACAAGGTCAAGTACCGCTTGATGGAGGCAGGCCTCAACTAAAGCAGCAAATTAGGCGCGGCAGATCTTGTTGTTGCGCCTGCTGTTTGATGGGTACGCAGCTCGTTTACATCTGGAACCAGGTTTTGCGATCTGGCCGAGTCGACGCCCACGAACTCTTGAAAAGGTCCGGCATCGCGTGATGCACGCCGGCCTGAATCATTCGACCGCGGCACTTGCTTAGGTTGAGCCACCTTCCACCCTCCCAGTGGAAGCGTCTTCCACCTCCACGGAAGACATTAAGAAATGATCGGGCGGGACGATCTCGCCCGATCATTTAGGGAGCATGAAATTGATGACATGAATTTCGGCACGCGCAACGACGAGGCGACGCCAACGAACCCTGAAGACCGCGCCGCTATCTGTGTTCCCTCGGCAGAAAAAGTCATAAGCCCCGAGAAGCCGATCAATGCAAACGATTTTCCGCCATCGATTTCAATGTAGCACCTTGTCGACTCTTGAGCATGCCCGGCTGGCGGCTGCTACTCGACGATGATCCTCCGGTCTGTCACGGCGGCATGGCATACTGCACCCTGAACTTCTCAATCACCAAAGTGAATGGCCGGGGATAGCGCTGAGGAGGATTGTAAGGAACGAGATCCTCGCCGTCTGCGGCGTCTGATTACGTCGACGAGCGATCACTGCGCTAGGATCGAGCGGCTTGCGAACGCGCTCGGACGAGGAAGAGGACGGCCGGGCCGCGAAGGGCAACGAACCGGCTACAAAGCTTTCGGATCTGCTCGATGCTTATGCTGGAATGATCTCAGGTCCCGGTCATCGACTGGCGCAGGAGCTGATCGGGAAGGTAACGAGGGCCGCAATGACGAACAAACTCAGTCCTCCGGAACGGCGCTGTCATGCTCAGCGGTCGTGCCTTCTTCAAGCGCCTGTCGGCTGAGCAGCCCGGCATCCTCGAGCCGCTCGAGGTCGGGCATGTCGCGCAAAGTCTCAAGGCCGAACGCCGACAGGAAATGCCTGGTGGTCACGTAGGTGTAGGGCGCGCCGGGTGTCGGACTACGCGGCCCGGAGCCAAGGAATCCGGCGTCGCGCAAACTGGCGATGGTATCGCGGCTCACTTCTTTACCGAACATTTTTGACAGCTCTCCGCGCGTGACCGGCTGCAGGTAGGCGATCGCCGCCACCACCGCGGCCTCGTGCTCCGACATTGCCGCAGCGGCGGAGGACGAGCGCGTGGGCGCCTGTGAGGCGCGGATCGCCGAACCATAGGCCGTGCGGCTGCGATGCTGCCAACCGCCGGCGACCGCGACGATGTCGTAGGGACGCGCGCGGAGTTCCTCACGCAAGTCGTCGATCAAAAGCTCGATGCTGCATTCCCGACCAACGACCCGCGCCAGGGTCTCGCGGCCGACCGGCTCGGCCGACGCGAAGATCACCGCTTCGACGCGCAGCATCCATTCCCGCCAGCGCAGTTCCGGCGGCAGCTCCTCCAGTTCCCGATCAAAGAGGCGTTCGCCTCCCTCACGTTCGTCTGCAGCGTTCGCTTTCCTTCGCGATGGCTTGGCTGTAGGAGCTCCGGCCATCCCTATAACCCGAAGATCCGGAAGGACGACCGGCCAGACAGCTCGCGCACAGCGTCGAAGCTCTCGATCCGTTCGAACAGGCGCGTGGCCGCCCAACGCGATAGGTTGCTGCCGGGCGCCGTGGCGGGGACGGCATCCTCAGTCAGCAGTTTGCGGATGACGGCCTCGGCGCCCTTGGTGCGCAGTTTCGGCGCCACGGCCAGCAGTCGCGCGGCCCGGCGGTCGATGTTGGTGGCGGATCGCAGGGCGGCCTCGACGCCGTCAACCAGCGCCAGGCAGATCGCTTTTGGATAAGCCGGCTCGCCCGGGCGGACGCGACCGCGGCCACCGATGGTGCGGAAGGCGGTCCCAAAACGTTCGGGCAGCAACAGCGGCACGGGTTTCGGCCAGTTGAGCTTGTGGGCCAACACGGCGTCGGCTAGCCCGAGGGCCAACATTTCTGCATCCGGGCGGGTCGCGCAAATCGCTGCTATCAGGTCCGCCACCGCGAAGGGCGCCGCCCGCCCGGACTGGACGGCAGAATCGACCAAATCGGGGATCGCGGCAAGACCCTCGTCCCGACGGATACCGACCAGCCCGGCAAGCCCCTGAACGAAGGGTGTGGTGATTATCGCCGATCGGCGTGCAAGCATTCGTGTGGACAGAAACAGCTTTCCGGCGGGGCCGGGATCGTCGCCGGCGACGGTCAGCAGGACGGCGTCCCGGATGGCGCCTTCCTCTTCGCTGCGGCCAAGCATTTTCGCGGCGACGGCGGCAGATTTGAGGGCAAGTCGATCGCGCCAGCAGCCGAGCCATGGCGGGGAGGTGCGGATCAGATCGTCGAGTGATTTCAGGGCGATACCGGCGGCGAAGGCGGCGTCGGTCTCGTTGACGTCGCGCCGACGCGGGAGCGCCCAGCCCGGCAAGCGGGACGACCAAATAGGGGCGATTGAAGCAGAGGGCGCTTGCGAATCCATGCGCCGGACTCTAATTCAGGTGCGCGGTTTATGCCAGTATTTTCGGCTTTAACCGCACCGCTCGTCGGTATCAAATTACGTCCGATAAGTTTGCATTATCGGACGTTTTTTCAGCGGTTGAAAATGCCGGGATTTTTTTGTAGAATTCTAGAAAATATGGTATTTTTCTAGACCAAGGTTAGCACGCATGAGCCTCAGCATCAAGGATCCGGAAGCCCATCGCCTGGCGCAGGCGATTTCCCACGCGACGGGGGAAAGCATGACCCGCGTCGTCACCGAGGCACTGCGCGAGCGCCTGGCCAAAATTGAACACCAAAAGGGCCGCGCCAGCGTTGAGGAACTGTTGGCGATTGCCGACCGGGCCGCCAGGCACGTCAAACACCCTTATGCCGATCATGCCGACTTGCTCTATGACAACAACGGCATTCCGAAATGATTGTCGACACCTCGGCGCTGGTCGCCATCCTTTACCGCGAGCCGGAAGCGGCACGCTTCGTCGAGCATATCCACGACGCCGAAACCACGCGGATCAGTGTCGCCAACTATGTCGAGTTGTCGATGGTGGTCGAAAGCCAGCTCGGACCTGACGGTATGCGCCAGGCCGAAGCCTTCTTCCGCCGGGCCGGCATCATCGTCGAGCCGGTCACCCTTGAACATGGCGAACTGGCGCGTCAGGCTTTTCTCGACTTCGGCAAGGGGCGCCACAAGGCCGGTCTCAATTTCGGCGATTGCTTCGCCTACGCCCTCGCCAAGGCGTCTGGCGAACCGTTGCTGTTCAAGGGCAATGATTTCTCTCAAACCGATGTCCAGGCAGTCTGATCATGGCCCATGTTGCACGACCAGCCGATGATGATCCCGACATCGTTCCGGCGTCTGCCGAGCGCCCTCCCCTGCCGGCGCACCTGCGGGACCTCACCGATCGTGCCCGCGCTTACGTCGAGGCGGCGAGTTCCGCCAATACCCGCCGCGCTTATGCGTCCGACTGGAAGCATTTTTCCACCTGGTGCCGGCGCCAGAACCTGTCGCCCCTGCCCCCGGACCCTCAGGTCGTCGGTCTCTACGTCACCGCCTGCGCCTCCGGCAGCGCCGTTGGCACCGCGCGGGGCGGTGGAAAACCCGACAGCGTCTCCACCATCGAACGGCGCCTCGCCGCGATCGGCTGGAATAGTACCCAGCGCGGCATGGCGCTTGATCGCAAGGACCGCGCCATCGCCACCGTCATGGCCGGGATTCGCAACAGCCATGCCGCCCCACCCCGGCAGAAGGAGGCGATTCTCCCCGAGGACCTGATCGCCATGCTGGAAACCCTCGACAGGGGAACCCTGCGCGGCATCCGCGACCGTGCCATGCTGTTCCTCGGTTTTGCCGGCGGCCTGCGCCGCTCCGAGATCGTCGGGCTCGACCTTGGGCGCGATCAGAGTGAAGACGGCCGCGGCTGGGTCGAAATCCTCGACAAAGGCCTGCTCGTCATCTTGCGCGGCAAGACCGGCTGGCGCGAGGTCGAGATCGGCCGCGGCTCAACTGACGCCACCTGCCCGGTCGTTGCTGTCGAGACCTGGATCAAGTTTGCCCGGATCGCCAAGGGTCCCCTGTTCCGCCGTGTCCGCGGTCAAGGCAAGGACGTTGGACCGGACCGTTTGAACGACCGGGAGGTCGCCCGTCTCGTCAAGCGGGTAGCGCTGGCCGCCGGAGTTCGCGGCGACCTCAGCGAGGCTGAGCGCGCGACAAAATTCTCCGGCCATTCGCTGCGCGCCGGCCTTGCCTCCTCGGCCGAGGTCGACGAACGCTACGTGCAAAAGCAGCTCGGACATGCCAGCGCGGAAATGACCCGCAAATACCAGCGGCGCCGCGATCGCTTCCGCATCAATCTCACTAAGGCGTCGGGGCTTTGAGAGGCCCCTCCCCTGCCCGGCTGGACCGGCGCCGGACTTTATCTCTCAATGCGAATCAAGCCACGTCGATCCTCTCGATGATCTCGTAGCGGCTGATGATGGCGCCGACGCCATCATTGAGCAACGCCAATATCGCCGCTTCCGTCATGGGAACCGTTTCGATCCGCTCGAGGCAAATAGCGTCGAACGGCGGTTCGCCATCTGTCGTAATCTGGTCGCGTACCTCCAGCAAATCGCGTCTGGCCGTCTCCAGGTCTTTGAAAAAGTGATCGGCCAGGGCACGGTCTTTCCAGCGGTCGTCGCCAATATCGTCGGTGGTGGTGTAAGTGTAGAGCGTAAGGCTGGGGGCCGTTTGCATCAGTCTCTCCTATGCGAATAATGTTCTGACGGTGCCGGACGATAGGAATATTGCTGGCCTGGGCAATAGGCGAATCTACAGATGCGACTCTCAACAGTGTCTGTCGAACAATAGCTTTGGGGTCCCCGCCGTTCCGTCGGCCGCGCTCTATGCCCGAAGGGCACGCGGCCACCTGCGGCGTCTGCGCCGATCCCGGTGACGATCGCTTGTCCGGCGATGCGTCTCGCATCGACATCGAGGCCCGTGACGGGCCGCTTGGCTGTTTTCCGCCCCATGACATCGTCCCCCAGGCCGGTCAAGCGGCCCGTGAAGGCGGTTCATCTTCCGCGCCAGGTTCGGCTTTGGGCCGGACCCCGTGAAGATCCCCCGCCTTCCGCGCCACGCCGCTTGACAGTCCCGTTTGCCGCCGTGGGGCGGGCTGTCGCCCTCCCCCCTCTGTCCGGGGGAATGTCAGAGGCCATTCCCCGGAAAGATCGGGGTGGCTTCGCCCGAATGGGCTTATCCCTCGGGAAACGGGAAATCAGGAGACAGACAATGACCGAACTTGCAAACTTCATCCGCTTCAACGAAGACGGCACGATCAGCGGCAATATCGCCTCCATCGCCTACGATATCGACATCGCGGGCGAGGCGTTCACCAGCACCAACGATAAGGCTCCGGCCTATCGCATCTTTGCGAAGTCCCCGCGCGGACGGCGCGTCGAACTCGGCGGCATCTGGAAGAAGAAGAACCAGACCGGTGGGGACTATTACAGCCTGTCGATCAGCACCGGCCACGGCAGGCTGAATGCCAATCTCGGCCGCTATCCCGGTCAGGACGACGAGGAGCTGATGGCTGTTATTCCGTGGGAGTGATTGGACCGGATTTGCCCGAGGGGATCCGATCCCTTCGGGCGAGCGGGGCGTCTTTAAACGGCGCTTGTATGGCAGTTACCGCCGTCGCCCGCATCGTGCGGGCGTCGTGCGGTCCGAAGAGGAGCCCGAACCCCTCCCCTCGGGCTCCCCTTCCGCCCGTGAGGGAACGATTGTCGATGTTCCAGATTTCGTAAATCGCGATGCGTTCAAATGTCAGGCATTACAATGAGTTACCGTCATTCGAGTTGGTCTCAGCATTCGGGCGGGACGCTTTTAGCAAGGAATTTTTAACCAAAATCCCAACGACCTTCAAACCGTTTCTCGTCAAGCCGACTGTGCGCGTGAGCAGGGTAGAATAGCCGGTCCGGTTTCGTCTGCAGGCCATCCAGTTCGTGCTGTATGTCGTCTGGGCGATGAAGGCCGTTTTCCAGCCGCAGCGCCGTTGGACGGCGCGGCCGCGGCCGGAGCGAGCCGGCTTGCCGGGGAGCGGAGCAGGCGGAGGAAACCCGCGCTCCCCCATAGCGCCGTAGGGCTTTCCGGAGCCTCGTGGGAAACGGTCGTGATTGGTCGTTTTCCCCGCGAATGTGTATGTCTCTGAGCAAAGTCGTCTCGCTTGAAGTGCGCGGCGGCGTTCCTCCGGTGGACAGCTGACGCCGTGAACCGATACTTCCGGCTGCATGCCTGTCCCGAGCCGCGTCGAGCGACGCGGAAGAGGGCGAGGGGTGCCCCGGAGCCCCACCCCTCGAACTCCCCTGCCCGTGCCCGGAAATGCGGTGCGCTGCGAGCGGGCGCAGTCGGTCCCGCCTCCTCTTCGAGTCACTATGTTGAGGCTCCTGCGGCTGCGCTTCTTCCGCTCTCAGCCGCGACGAGAATTCCCGAAATCCCGCCCTGCGGCCGGCGCGATGCTGATTTCTCCGATACTCTTCACTTCCTGGGATCTGCGCCTTGCTCGTTTCACGTCGCGCCGGCGCAGTTGCTACACGGCCGGCCTGCGGCCGTCTCCGGTGGTTTGGTTGTTCGCTAGTCCGGCGGCTGCGTTGCATCCGGTATCGAGGCCCCTGATGGGGCCGCTTGTTCGTTTTCGCCCCTGACATCGCTGGCCAGGCCGGTCAAGCGGCCCGTGAAGACGCCCCATCTTCCGCGCCAGTCCGCCGAAGGCGGACCCGTGAAGATGCGTCCCCTTCCGCGCCACGCCACTTGACAGTCCCGTCCACCGCCGTGGGGCGGGCTTTCGCCCTCCCCCCTCTGTCCGAGGGAATGTCAGAGGCCATTCCCCCGGAAAGACCGGGGAGGCTTCGCCCGAAGGGGCTTGCCCTCGGGAAACGGGAAAACTTAGGAGACAGACAATGACCGACACCAATCCAGTCATCGAGACGTTTTTCGTGGCGCTGAACAAGCTCGACGCCGATCCCAAGAACGTCCGCAAGACCTACAGCAAAACCGGCATCGAAGAACTGGCGGCAACCATCCGCGCCGATGGTTATCGGCTGTTGCAGAACATCATCGTGCGCAAGGGCGACAAGCGTGGCCGGTTTTTTGTGACCGCAGGCGGTCGCCGCCTTGCCGCCCTGCTCCAACTGGCCGAGGCAGGAGAAATCGCCAAGGATTACCCCGTTGAATGCAAGGAGCGCAGCGGAGGCGACGCCACCGAAATCAGCCTGATCGAAAACAGCGCGCGCGAAGCGATGTTGCCGATCGAGGAATATGAGGCGTACCGCGCTCTCGCGGAGGAAGGCAAATCCGTCGAGGAAATCGCGGCTCGTTTCGGCACAAGCGAGACTTTTATTCGCAGGCGGCTGGCATTGGCGCGGGTCTCGCCTGTGCTGCTCGAGCTTTTCCGCAACGAGGAAATGAGCTTCCAGCAGCTCAGCGCCTTTACGGTGTCCGACGACCACGAAAAGCAGGTGGAGGTCTGGAACAGCCTGCCGACATGGAACCGCGACAGCCGCTCGATCAAATCGGCGCTGCAAGCTGAGGCGATCAAGGCAAACGACAAGCGCATCAGGTTCATCGGCGGGATCGAGGTTTACGAAGCCGCAGGCGGCGCCGTCAAACGGGACCTGTTCGATGAAGGAAACGGTGGCTATGCGCTGGATGTCGCCCTTGTCGAAAAGCTCGTAGCGGCGCGGCTGGAAGAGGAGGCGGAAAAGCTTCGCGCCGAGGGCTGGAACTGGGTGGAATGCGTCTCGGTATTTCTAATCGAAGCGCATGCCATGCCGCGCGTCTATCCGGAGGCGGTCGCGTTGACGGACGAGCAGCAGGGCGAAAAGGAACGGCTGGAAACCAAATACAGCGAACTTGCCGAGTTGATTGAGGCTGGCGTTGCCGACGATGACGCCGAGACGCGCGTTGAGGCCATTCAAACCGAACTGGCTGCACTGGCGGAGGCGGAAGAGGCCTACGATCCCGCCGACATCGCCAAGGCAGGATGCTATGTCCTGATCGACTATTACGGCGATCTTTCCGTCGAGCGTGGTTTCGTCCGACCGGAACAGATAGCCGACGATCAAGGTGAGGGCGCGCTGTTAGACAGCACAGGCGAGGGCGGGACTGGCCCGACCGAAAAGCAGCCCGAACCGTCCTTCACTCTGTCAGCCGCGCTCACACAGGAACTGACGGCGCAAAAGACCGCAGCGATCCGCGCTGAGCTTGCGCATAGTCCCGACATTGCGCTTGCCGCCGTTGTCCATGCGATGTTGGCGAGCCTGTTCAACCCTTACGGCAGCGGCGAGGAAACGTGCCTTGAGATCAAGCTGACGAGCGAAAACCTCGAAACCAGCATCAGGAACCCGGCAGCATGCAAGGGCATCGCCGCGATGGACGATCTCAAGGAGAATTACGGACACATTGTTCCCGGCAATCCGCGCGATCTTTGGGACTGGTGCCTTGAACAGCCGACCGCGACGCTCCTCGATCTTCTGGCCTATGCCGCCGCAAGATCGGTCAACGCGCTGCAACTTGGTCATTACGAGCGAAAGAAGCAGCGGGCCCATGCCGACCGGATTGCTGAGGCGCTCAAGATCGACATGAGCCAGTGGTTCGAGCCGACCGCCGAGAACTATTTCGGGCGGATCAGCAAGACCGGCATCGAGCAGGCGATCACCGAGGCCAAGGGTGCGGAGTTCGTGGCGGGCGTATCCGGCATGAAGAAGGCGGACGCAGCGGCCTATGCAGAGCGGCAGACTGCCGGAACCGGATGGTTGCCCGGCCCCGTCTGCATCGCCCCGATTGTTGGAGAAGGACGCGAACAGATTGAGGACATAGGCGACTTAGATGTCGACGACCAAGCGGACGTTGTAAGCGACGAGTTCTCCGAAGCAGCCGAATAACCGGCTGCGGCAGGCCGCGTCAGTCTCCGGCGCGGCCTGCACCTTTACCGCATCACTCGTCTAACAGGCTGTTCGCAACACCCAAGTGATGCACGATGCAATAGCGGCCTCCGCCCAGCGCGGAGAAGAATTGACAACTGCTTACGCACGCCTGCCCATTGCCGCATCGAGCGGTCACGGGCAGGAAGCGAGGGGAGCCCCTGAGCCCCACCCCTCGCGCACCCCGCCCACCCCCCGTTGGCAGTTGAGTCGGCCGTACGTTATTTGAAACCTTCGATTTGCTGACAGATTCAGTAGCTGCTCTTCAATATTTTCTACCTCAGGGACGAAGGCTGCGGGAGTGCGGCACAATTGATTTATGGGACTCTGCGGTGCCATGTTCTGGGAAGTTGCCACGTGGCAACTTTTGACCGT
Source organism: Pararhizobium sp. YC-54 (assembly GCF_025847205.1). Classification (GTDB taxonomy): domain Bacteria; phylum Pseudomonadota; class Alphaproteobacteria; order Rhizobiales; family Rhizobiaceae; genus Pararhizobium. The sequence goes on from NZ_JAOYTH010000017.1 coordinate 94,544, forward strand.
AACTGAAGAGACAAAAGCCACTGGTTCCACGTTAAGGTTTTGTTAACCCAATTTTCCTTGCCACCGGTTGCGACTCGGGGCAATGTCACCTACGAGTTATTCGCTCACTTTGGAGAATTATCGTAGTTATGTTGAAGGCTCGTAGTCAGGCCGCCATCCCAGCCGTAGCGAAGCCACTGATGACTGAGGTCATCGCTGGCGATGGAGCTGCGCTCTCTCAAGAGCTGCTTGCGATGAGGAAGGCGCTCTTCCCGCCGGTCTCGCAAAAGACTCTTCGCTCCTTTTCCTCCGTTGAATCCGCGAAGCTGATCGGTATCGCGGATGCTTATCTACGACAGCTATCCCTAAACGGTAAGGGACCGCAACCCGACATCGGATCCGGTGGTCGGCGTTGGTACTCCCTTGATCAGATTAATCAGATACGCGCGGTCCTAGACGAAAATTCCAAGGGTAAAAGGTATGTGCCGCGCCGACGTCAAGGTGAACATTGCCAGGTAATGGCGGTTGTCAACTTCAAGGGCGGGAGCGGGAAGACGACCACCGCTGCCCATCTCGCCCAATACCTGGCGCTCCAAGGATATCGCGTTCTTGCCGTCGATCTCGACCCACAAGCCTCCCTTACAGCCCTTCACGGATATCAGCCCGAATACGACATCGCCTCGAATGAAACAATGTACGCATCGATCCGATATGACGAACAGCGGCGTCCGATGTCGGAGATCATCAAGCCAACCTATTTTAAGGGACTCGATCTCGTTCCCGGTAATCTTGAGCTTATGGAATATGAACATGATACGCCACGTGCTCTTGCAGAGCACTCCTCTGAACCGTTTTTCGGTCGTGTTGCATCTGCACTCGGTTCGGTGGAAGACAACTATGATGTTATGGTTCTTGATTGTCCGCCGCAGTTGGGTTTTCTAACTCTTGGAGCACTTTGCGCTTCGACCGGGCTCCTGATTACCGCTCATCCGCAGATGCTGGATGTTATGTCGATGTGTCAGTTTCTCCTTATGACGTCTGACCTCCTCGGAGTTGTTCAGGACGCAGGTGGTGATCTCGACTACGACTTCATCCGCTATGTCGTCACACGGTTCGAACCTTCCGATGCACCACAGGCTCAGATGGTGGGTTTCATGCGGTCCTTGTTCCGCGAGCGCGTTCTCACAAACACGATGCTAAAATCGACAGCAGTTTCGGATGCGGGTTTGTCGAAGCAGACGCTCTACGAGGTTGGTCGAGAGAATTTCTCGAAGGCAACGTACGACCGAGCGATTGAGTCGCTCGACGCAGTCAACGGCGAGATTGAGAGCCTAATTAGGCAGGCTTGGGGGAGGGCGACATGAGCCGCAAGGATACGCTTAAGGCCATGCTTTCTCGGCGAGAGAACGAGTTGCCACATGGCAACCTCGAGGAAGAATCACACGAAGTCGAACCGGCTACTCCACCGGAGAAGAAGCTTCAGCACATCCGATCTGGCGCGGTCGGCGCGATGGGCCGGTCGCTTGGCAACATTGTTAGTGCTGCGGATCAGGCTCGTGCCCTTATCGCCGAAGGTTCTGCTGTCGTCGAGATTCACCCAGAGAAGATTGACGGCTCTTTTGTGTCCGATCGCCTTCCCGATGACGGAGACAGCTTCCAGCAGCTTTTGGAAGCTATCCGGGTTTCAGGCCAGAATAGCCCTGTTCTTCTGCGACCACATCCGGAAAATACCGATCGCTATCAAGTCGTGTTCGGACATCGGCGCGTCAGGGTCGCTTCTACGCTTAAACGTGCCGTCAAAGCCGTAGTCCAGAATCTGTCTGACGAAGAGATGGTTGTCGCGCAAGGCCAGGAAAACGCATCCCGAACCGACCTCAGTTATATTGAGCGCGGCCTATTCGCTTTGGCGCTTGAGGAGCGTGGCTTTGATCGACATGTGATCATGCGCTCGCTTGGGATGGAGAAAACCCAACTCTCGAAGCTTATGGCTGTCGCTCATTCAGTGCCGCGGGCCGTCATCGAAGCAATCGGGCCAGCACCAAAGGCGGGAAGGCCTCGTTGGATGGGGCTCGCCGAGAAGCTCGCAATTAGCAAGCCAAAGGTTTTGGAGGACGTTCTGCAAAGCAAAGACTTTCGTGCCTCCGACACCGATGCCCGCTTTGCACTGATAATGGAAGCACTCACCGCTAAGCGAAAAGCGGGGAAGGCTGAAACAATCAAATCAGGAGACGGTCAAAAACTGGCAACGGTTCAGCGTTCAACGAAGATGCTTAATCTAAGTTTCGATGAGAAGACTTCGCCCGCGTTTGGCGACTTTGTCATCGGAAAACTTGAGCAGCTTCATCACGAGTTCAAGCAATCCCAGGAGAGGTGAGTTCGACTCTCTTCAAGTGGATAAATAGAAAAGGATCAACCCGCAAAAGAAAAAGGCCCCCAATCGGAAACCCGTGGAAGCCTCTCTCGTATTCTCTAGCAAGATCGAGAATCGCATTTCCCGGAATCACAGTCAAGAGTCTTTGGCACCGTTTTGGTGATCGGTTTCTTTTGCCTTTTGAAAGGTGAAGGAACATGCAGAGTGGAAATGTAACGACGCCCTTCGGGCGGCGGCCGATGACGCTTGCCCTGGTCAGGGGGCAACTTGAGACGGCCGAGCATAATGCAAACAGGCCCGTCGACAAGTGGAAGGTCTTTCGGGACGTCTGCGAGGCGAAGGATAAGTTTGGGCTGCAGGACCGATCGCTCGCGGTGCTGCATGCGCTGCTGAGCTTCTATCCGGAAACCGAGCTCGCCGACGAGAGCGGCCTGGTCGTCTTCCCGTCGAATGCGCAACTGTCGATCCGCGCGCACGGCATCGCTGGCACGACGCTGCGCCGGCATCTCGCCGCGCTCATCGACGCCGGACTGATCCAGCGGCGCGACAGCCCGAACGGTAAGCGTTATGCGCACCGAAGCAGGGGAGGGGAGATTGAGGATGCATTTGGATTCAGCCTGGCGCCGCTGCTCGCCCGTGCTGCCGAGCTGGCCGGCCTTGCTCAACAGGTCGCTGAAGAACGAATTCGGTTCAAGCGTGCCAAGGAAGCGCTGACCCTTTGCCGCCGGGATGTCCGCAAGCTGATTTCGGCCGCAATGGAGGAGGGGGCTGATGGCGACTGGCAGGAAATCGAGGCGATGTACATCGATCTCGTCGCGCGCCTCCCGCGCTTTCCCAGACGCGAAGATGTCGATGCCGTGCTCGAAGACATACAGATGCTGCGCGAAGAGATCGTCAACCTTTTGGAAATTCAGCTAAAAGCAGAAAGAACGGACGGCAATGCTGGCCATGATGGATGCCACATACAGAATTCAAATCCCGAATCCATCTATGAACTTGAACCTAGCTCTGAAAAAGAGCAGGGCGAGAAGCCGAGGCAAGAACTGAGACGGATCGCCGAGCCGCTGAAGCCGTTCCCGTTGAGCATGGTGCTGAAGGCGTGCCCACAAATCGCCGACTATGGGCCTAGCGGCCAGATTGGCCATTGGCGCGAGCTGATGGCGGCTGCCGTGGTGGTCCGGTCGATGCTGAAGGTCAGTCCGTCGGCCTACCAGGAAGCATGTGAGGTGATGGGGGCGGAAAACGCCGCCGCCGCCATTGCCTGCATCCTCGAACGGGCCGAGCACATCACTTCGGCGGGTGGTTACCTGCGCGACCTGACCCGCAAGGCGGCGCGTGGCGAATTTGGCCTCGGCCCGATGCTAATGGCGGCGATGCGGGCCAATGCCGGGCCTGAGAAGCGGAGCGCATGAGGAGCCCCGCGTCCAGCTGGTCAGGAAATGTCGGGAATTCGGTCCGCGATCTTTTCGAGATAGTCGTCGATCGCCTCTTCGATATAGGCGTTAAACTTACGACGCTCGATTGCGGCAAGGATTTTGAGCGTTTTGTGGACGTCGGCGCGGATGTGGATCCCGGTGGTGACCTTTTCGGTATCTCGGAAGCGCTTGCCGGCGATCGGATCGCGGCTTTCGCCCTTGGCGACCATGTCGCGAAGCTGATTTCGGCCGACCGGCGGCTTCGACGTCGAGGCTCGATGGCCGTCCTCGGTGTGCGGAGGAGGGGCGGTGTGCTTTTCCCGTACCGACGGTTTTTGGCGGTTGGTCGAAATCAGCCCGAGAACGAGGTTCTTGCTGTCTGGTCCGTCGCTCATGCTTGAACTCCTTCGGCGGTCGATCTGTAAAGGGCGAGGATTTCGCCAAGCAGCGTTTCCATCTCGGCGATGGCTTTTGGGTCGGGCGTTGCCACTGTCTGAAGCGTGCCGGCGGCGCCAATCGACTGATAGGAGGCGCGTCGGGCGATCGGTTGCGATGCAAGGGCAACGCCGCTTTCCCGCAGGATTTCGCGCAGCGGCTGATGGGCCTTGGCGCGGCCGGTGACCAGGTCGTGCTGGTTGATGACGATTAGCGCTGGCAGTCTGCGCTTCTGGTCCTCCTCGACGACGGGGATATGGTTGAGCGCGAGCTGCATGCCAGCGACAACATCGTCTTGCGTGGTCTGAAGCGGGATCAGCACGATATCGGCGCAATAAAGCCCGGCGAACAGGTTTTCGTTCGTCGTTCCTTCTATGTCGACGAAGACGATCTTGCCCTCTTGCTGGCAAGCTAACGCCAGCTTGTAGATGCGATCGGGGTCGAGGCAGCTTTCGGCCTCCAGCCGCTCCGGCCAGACATTCATCTGCTTCGACATCGTCACCCAGCGCATCGTATTGGCGCGGCTGTCGGCATCGATGAGAAACACGTCATTGCCAGCATGGGCGGCCGTTCCGGAGAGGGCGCGCACGAGCGTGGTCTTTCCGGTCCCGCCTTTCGGGTTGGCGATGGTGACGATCATGATGGTTCCTTTCGCTGAGAAGAAAACTATAATTAATCATCGGTCCGCGACTTGGCAACGCTTTGTTGCCCATTGGTGATTGCCCACCGATGATTGACGAGCAATGATTGCCGGCCAACAATCGCCAATGGACGATTGACCGCCGTAGCACTGGCAATGGGCAATCCTTGCGCTGCTAATAATTGATTAGTAACGAGTAATCGGCAATTGCCTACGCGGACATTGGCAACCCTTCGATTGACAACGGGCAATTGCCAGGGCTCTGATTGGGCCGTTGTGGGTCGCTGGTCTGACTGGGTGATGACCGCGAAATCTACGGTTCCATTGATGGAGTCTTATTGAAACTATATTTTATTTCTCTGTGGCAGGATAGTCAAGTTTGTGGTACAAACTCGACGTCACCCCGCCTCCGGCAGGGCTGAGGTTCGCGCCGAACGGCGCTCTGAGGCGCCTCCGGCACCAAGGTGAAGGAAAGGAAGAGATGCGAAGCGAGGTCGTCAGGGTTCGTCTGATGCCGGAGGAGCGGCAAGCGCTCGCTGCACTTTGCGGAGAAAAACGCACCGCAAGCGAGGTGATCCGACTGCTGTTTCGCGAACAGGCTGGTCTTCCGCTTCCCGTTGGGCCGGTCGAGGCGGACGTCCTGCGTGGCACGAACGAAGAACTGCGGCGCATTGGCATCAACCTCAACCAGGCGGTTCGGGCGATGAACGAGGGGCGCGTCGGCTATGAACCGCATCTGGATGCCGCGCTGCGCCACCTTGTCGAAGGTGTGTTCCGACTGCGAGCGGACGTCGACCTGATGCTGCGGATCAGCCGGCAGGCACGAAGGAGGGGCGGACATGGCGCATGACTGGGCCGGCCTGCTCGGTGCAATCGACATCTATTCGGCACGCCGCGCATCCTCTTTGATCGACGAAGAGGATGAGCGGCGGCGGCGCGGACGGGCGCTAGGAAGCGCCGCCGGCGGCGAGCCGGCTCAGAAGCGGTATATGCCGACCGGGATCGCTCGCAAGGGAGGGCGGATTTCCACCTCGTCGCGTGAGCCAACGGTCGCGTCGGTCCTACGGCCGGCGAAGAGCTCGCAGCAGGAAGTCATTGCGCTGATAGATGCTCTGGATACGGCCCAGCGTCGGCAAGAGGATGACGAGCTGCGTCGGCGTGGTAGCGGGGGAGGGGGCAGTGCCGCGGCGACGCGTATCGACCAACCAAAAGACTATCGCCGGTTGGCAAAGGATCGGGCCTCTGTTGAGGCCGCAAGCCGGGCGGCACTTGCCGCAGGTGCGCAGCCGGTGGTGATCAAGGTTACGTCGACGGTTTCGAGCCGGGCGTCGGCGGCCGGGCTTCTCACCTATCTTGGAACCCGGGAGACCGAAAGCGAAGACGGCGAAAAGCAAAAGGTCGATATTCCCATTCTCGATCAAGATGGTGTTGCGCTTGCAAGCCGGGAGGATCGTGCAGCTGTGCTGGCCGACTGGGTGTCGGAGTTCCGTGAAGCCTACGCGGTGAATGCAGTGGCGACCTTGTCGATGACGATTGACGAAAGTGTTGCAGACGACGACCTGCATGACGCTCTGAACGCCACCTTCGGTTCAAAGCCGTTTCTCTATGCCCGTCGCCCCAATGGACAGGTGTCGGTTTATGCAGTCACCGACCTCTCGGCAAAAAAGATTGCCGGGGCACTGGAGGCCCGCGAAAGCGGTCAGGGTTCGGCGCGCGCTGTCGAAGATGCGGAAACTGACTTTGAACGCCGGCTGGCGGGGGCCGGCATCGCTGCCGATGTTCGCATTCTCGGCGTTGCGGCTTCGAACAAGTCGGGCCGCTATTTTCTCGAGAAATTCCTGCGCACCGAGAAGCGGATAAACACGAGCGCCGATGATCCAGTGAAGCGCGGCTCCTCGTTCAAGCAAACAGCAGATGGAATTTGGCAGGATTGGTCGGCGCATATTCGAACGGTTGAACCGCGCAATGCCTTCCATGTGATCTTCTCCGCCCGCGCCGGGACCGACGCGGAGGCGATGCAACGCGCCGTGCGCGATTTTTTAAGTGAGCAGGTGGCGGGCCATCGGTGGATCACCGCCCATCATCCAGAGACCGGGCATGTGCATGTCCATGCGATGATTTCTGCCCGCGATGACGTGGGTAAAGCGTTGCGGTTCACAAAGCCGGAACTTTATCAATGGCGGGAGCGGTTTGCGGCAAAGGCGCGCGAGCATGGCATCGCCATGGTAGCGACGCGCCGTGCCGATGTAGCAGCAACGCGACCCTATAGCCAGGCGCAGGCTGGGGCGTATGAGCGCGGCCGTAGCGACCCACGTTATCTCAAAAGCCCCGCGGTCAACAAACGCGTCGAGCGCAAGCGGGCCGGGGTGGTCGATAGCGCTTCGCTGAGCAACGGAAGCCTTGCGCTTGCTCCGAAATGGCAGGCAACGGCGACTGCGCTGAAACTCGCCGGTGCGAAACCTGCCGTAATCGAAGCGGCCCAACGGTTCGCGACCGCAGCTGCGAGGAAAGCGTCGCACATTGCGGCGCGCCCGACAAAGGGTTTCGTGCTTCTACGGTTGGCGACTGAGGGCGTGGCGGATCGGCAATCTATGGCAGCGACAGTTCAGCGCGCGGTCGGCGTCGACAGCCAATTCGTATCGATGAAGGGCAAGACCCTGGTCGTTCTTGCTCCGACGGCAGCAAGCGTCAGCAAGATCGAAAGGGAACTCGCGCGCCAGAACGATGAAATCGGTCGAGCCGGCGAGACCCGTTCGGTTGTCAGGGACATTGAGCGCCGGCTCTCGCAACACGGGATTCGCGCTGCCGTTTCAGTAGAAGCCGCCGGTGCTGCAAAAGACAGTGCGCCGACGCCTTGGCTGCAGAACCGCTTCGATACGCTTTCTCTGGCCGCAGGCTCTGAACCGGCAGAGCCGCTGAGGGAATTCGTGACTCTGGTTTCAGATATCAAACAGCAAAAGGAAAATGCCATGCCACTATCGCTGGAACAGTTCGATGAGCGCGTCGCGCGGGCCAACAAGTCGATGGATCGACTGGAAACGATGGTCGACAGCAGCACCGAGCGCCAGGCGGTCGAAGAAATGCGGCGCGAAGTTTCGGCACTCTTTGCCGAGCAACGCCGTGACATCGAAATGCAGCAGATGCGATCGGTCATGGAAACGAGCGGGGGAGGGGGCGCAGCGCCGGCGGCACGCGCGGACGACAGTCGACCTCAAGACCGGACGCCCTCGTCGAATGTCGATCCGACCGTCGCCGCCCAGCAACAGGCGATTGCTGCTGGCCGCGCCGCGCGGGCGGCACGCGAGCAGGCGAGTGCGGCGAAAGGGGCGCAGGATGAACTGCGTCGTGAGATCCTGCGGCAGTCGGAACAGGAGCGTCAGCGCGATAATGGTCGCGATGGAGCGGAGCGGTGAAGTCGTGGCTTAATAACCTGGATTCTGAACAGGCCGCCGCGGCTCAACGAGGCCATGGCCAGCCGGTTGGTTGTCGGAGGTCACTATGTGTGAGGTTTGGAACGCCGGACATCGACGCATATCATGCTTCGTGGATGCATAACTCGACCGCGAGATGGGCGTCGAGGCCGTTGATGCTCTCGGCCGGAATAGGACTTCGACGGGCGTCTCAAGCTTGCCGACCGCAACGATGTCAAGAGCTTCCGCGAGCGCTTCAATACCAGTGGGCCGAGTTGCAACAGGCTTCATCGAGCTCCGGCAGGCCTGTAGCCGCGCCCTAACTTGCGCCTCGGTGCGCTCCATCCTGGACAATCATCTCAATCGCGGCCGCAGCGTCGACGCAAACCGTCTTGCATGAGCCCATCCAGCACGCCAACATCCGTGAGTCTCGCTATTACAACTGAAGGAGAACGAACATGCTTGCCCACCCAAGCAGCAACTTCCCATCTTCCGTAAATCGACGCCGCCGAAGGTCTGTCGCCACTAAATCGATGGTCCTTTGCTTACTTCAGTTGAAAGCATATCCAGTGCAGCGTTCGGTCGATACGACGAGACGACCTTGCGTCGTTGGCCGCGGACCAACCGCAGGCCTTTCTTTTGTGACTTCCACCACGTAACGACAGCAAACGGTCGCATCGCCGAAACGATGCATCAACGATGCTGCCTTGCGCCAATGAGTAGACTGTTGTCAGAACAGGCCAAAGGTTATGGCACCAGGTACGGCTCCTTGATCTTCGCTGGTCAGTTCGGTTCGCAGACCAAAAAGGGGTTCTCAGCTTTGGCTGCGGTTGCCAGCCAAGTACTGAAGGTGCGCACGTTGCGTGCGCTCCAAGACCGGACCGGAGCAACTAGGAAGTATGTCATACCGGTAAGCGTGGATTGATCAAAGATTTGCGTCAAAGTACCTTGTGCTAGTGCGAGGTCCACGAATGGACGGCGCCCGATCGTAATTCCCATGTGCTGCTCTGCAGCCTGTAAGGCCGCAGAACGGGTGTCCACCTCCAGCCAGTGCCGCACATCCCCGAGGCGAACATCATTTTGCTCGGTCCAAATGCGCCATTCATCGGGTGCAGAAGCAGTATAAATTAGAGGTAGAGATAGCAAATCCGACGGTCGAGTGATCGGCCCGCGACGCGCAAGGAAGGTGCTAGAACAAACAGGGGATATCGTTTCTTGAATGAGCGCGATTGACTTATAGGCACCTGTGGGCTCAACACCATATTGCACGGCAAGATCAATATCACTGCCCGAGAGGTCTATTTTCTCTGGACTTGTTACAAGCGCCACAGAAATCTCAGGATGCTGTTCAGCAAATCGCGCGAGCAGTGGCACCATCCACAGCTCCGCGAGCGACGGAAACATGTGTATCGAAACTCTGCCCGTCTTTCGCGCCGTCGACACCTTGAGCATTGCGGCTTCTAGCAGGTCAAGAACCTGTCGCAGTTCGTTCGCCAAATTCGCCCCCGCTTTCGTGGCTTTGAGACGGTTGTCCGTCCTAATAAGCAGTTTGGTCCCGACGTGGCTCTCGAAAGATTTAACTTGATGGCTGATCGCACTGGCAGATATGCCGAGCTCATCGGCCGCAGCCTGTAGGTTGCCGTGTCGAACCAACGCCTCGAATGCACGGATAGCGGCAAAGGGCGGAATTTTACGTCCCATAGATTTGTATTACTCCTGGCGCTTGTCTTCAGCGCTTTGCTAAAATGCCATTATATCGGCTTTCCCTTTGGCCTGAAAGAGTGGCGTAGAGCAGCAGATCGACAATCACAGCGGCAACGCTCGGTCTTTACGCAACCCACGGGGAATAGGGTGGCAAAGTGGCGTATCTGCTGCCTCGCGGCAATTACATTCGGCGAGTTGGATTGTCCCCTGCCACCCGTTCCATTTTTCCGAAAGTGGCCGCCAGAAATATCAACCAGACTGGGAACTCTCATCGTCCAGGTTGACCAAATGTATCGTGAAGCGTGAAATCTTTCTTAAGAGCGCTGAAAATTTATTCAATTGAACCTCTGGCACCGAAGGAGGATCAAAACTTGGAGACTTGATCCTGACAAAGAGGTGCGCACTGTGATAACTGAGACGCTTGGAACGGGGTATCCGGACACGCAGCTTTACATTGGGGGCGCTTGGCATTGCGGCAGCGGCAAGATTGCGATCATTGCTCCTGCAACCGGACAATTGATTGGACATTGCGCTGTTGCTGTCGCTGCAGATATTGACAAAGCAGTTGCCGCAAGTTCAAGCGGTTTTCGGGTTTGGTCAACTACACCCGCGCATGACCGTGCTGTGGTGCTCAGGCGCGCAGCAGACATCCTTGAATCTCGAATTCAAACTGTTGCGGCTCATATCTCCATCGAACAAGGCAAACCGCTCCAAGAAGCCGAGGCCGAGGTCCGTTATTCGGCGGAGGTGCTACGCTGGAATGCCGGAGAAGCGGAGCGCATATACGGAAGAGTTATCCCCCCGCGCCAGTCTGGGGAGCGACTTATGGTTCTACCGGAGCCGATTGGCCCGGTGCTCGCTCTGACCCCTTGGAATTTTCCTATCTATCAACCTGTTGCAAAAATCGCACCTGCTCTCGCTGCCGGTTGTTCGGTAATCGTGAAGCCGTCGGAAGAGACTCCGGCTGGGGCGGCAGCCTTAACTAGAGCGTTACATGACGCAGGACTCCCCCCTGGCGCGCTCAATATGGTCTTTGGGAACCCCGAAGAGATTTCAAATCATCTTATATCCTCGCCGACCATACGGAAGGTTTCTTTCACCGGTTCAGTCGCCGTCGGACGCCAAATTGCCACCAAGGCTGGACAGGCGCTTAAAAAGGCTACCTTGGAGCTCGGGGGGCATGCCCCGGTCATTGTTTGTCCCGATGCCGATCCTGAAATGACGGCTAAGCTTTGTGCCGAACAAAAGTTTCGCAACGCTGGACAGGTTTGCGTTTCAGCAAGCCGGTTTATCGTGCATCGGTCTATTCTCGTTCAATTCACTAATGCTTTTGCGGAGGTGGCAAAGACGCGCGCGATCGGCCCGCTGATTAATGCGAGAAGGGTAGCGGCAGTTGAGGAACTCGTTCGCGACGCAGTGAACCACGGTGCGACTTTGATTGCTGGTGTCGAAAAGGGGGCGTCACCGGGATTTCACTTTGCGCCAGCGGTTTTATCCAACGTTCCTCCTGCCGCTAAAATCATGCAGGAAGAGCCTTTCGGTCCCGTAGCGGCGATCTGTGTATATGACGATCTCGAACAAGCGCTCGACATAGCCAACAGCGTGCCCTTTGGGCTCGCCGCGTATGCGTTCACCAACTCAAGTGACGCTGCGGAACGCCTGATAGATGGTTTGGAAGCCGGCATGGTCCTAATTAACTCCTTCGGAGCGATGTATCCCGAAACGCCTTTCGGTGGCATCAAAGATAGCGGCTTTGGAAGTGAGAATGGTTCCGAAGGCGTCGAGGGGTACCTCTGCCCGAAATATGCGGCCCTGACACGCCTCCCCGGACAAAAAGGGATAGCTGCGAGAGCATGAGCATTGCCTGGCACTATGTGGTGCCGACGGGTCGCTTGTCGGGGTGCCATGCATTACAGGACAGATAGGACGAATTGTCCATGTTCACCCCCGTTATCCAGGCGACGGCACTCAAACCGTCGCCTGGACGATGTGCAAATTGCCTGTGCCGGGGGACCTCGACATCAATGCCTCTGTTTTCATGCTCTGCGGCCTTAGCCTTCCGCTGCAAGCAGCGTGTCGACCTGATAGCCGACGCCGCATGTCTGACGGCGAAAATCAAGCAGCATCAAAGGCAAACTACCGAACTATCCGGGTGAACCGTTGCCAAGGACGCCATTAGTGAAATGGCTGGGCGATAGACGATCAAATTTGAAGAAGATCCGGGCGGAGGGCAGACAAAGCGCCACCCGATAATTCGAATTCGCATCGTGCGGGTGGCGCGCCGCCCTAACGGCGCACGTTGAATTTTCTAGTTCCGGGCAGCAGCAGGACCATAGTAGATAGCGTTGAAGAGAAGCTTAAAGCTACCATGCGGCTGCCCCCTCATGGTGACTTCCGGACCGATCAAGAATAGCTTGCCTTTGTCCATATCTGCTTCGGCGACCGCTATCGCTCCCTCCAGGTGTTCTTGGCCCCAGGCCCAGCCGCTACGCAGTGGATGTTTGCAACTGAACCAGCCCACCCTCCGCAGACCTTGTTCGTCTTTCGGAAACTTGAAAGACGGGCTACGACTGAAAAATACGTCTACGGTAGCAGGTAGACCAAACGCCAGAGGCAGAGTGTTGTCCACCTTCAGACTTAAGATCGATCCTGGAACGTAGAATTTCGTTTCAGGAAGAGGTTGAAGCTCTCCGTTGATCATCTCCGAGGGAGCAGGCTCAACCGGTAGTTTAAAGAACTGCACAACTTTGGTGGAGCTTCCGATTGCGACGAGGGAGCCACCCATCCGGATGAACTGCTCAAGCTGGGGTAAGGTTTTGTTATCAGTGATCTTACCCAGCCAATCGTGGTAGCGCGTGGGGATTTCCTCCGGCTTCGGCTGCCGGTCTGCAAGTCCGCGACCGACAAGGCTCTGCTGGTCAACTGCCGAATCAGGTAGAATAATTACGTCGAAGTCTTTCCCCAAATCCCCACGGTCAAGGCGCTGCGGGCGAACGATTGTGTAGGGGAATTCAAATTGCTCCAGCGTCCACTGCGTCCAACCTGTACTTTCCAGGCCGCCATACACGTCTACAATTCCAATTCGTACGGGCTTCAAATCGAGGAGCCTGTTTGCCGCCGGTGCATTGTCCACAGCATAAGCGTCAATTCCTAACGTGTGCGTTGCATCTGCCAGGATGTCGCGCGCCTTCGAACTTGCCGTGACCCAGATAGTCCCCGGAGCAAAGGACGTATCGTCGACCGATATCGAATTTTTAACCCACGACACAGATTGTCCCGCCTCAAGCAAGCGGTTTGTCAGCGTAGCTGCATCATTGATCTCGTGGCGGATCAGGAAGCCAGCGGATCCGGTACCGATGATACGACCGTGCTGTGGAACAGCCGCGTCTTTAATCCGCTGAAACGGCCCGTCGAAGCCATCAAGTACACGATCAAACTGCACACCCATCTGCAAAGCCAGTGTGTAGCCGGCTACATCGTAAGGCGCAACTGGCGGCCCACCGGGATAAGCAAAGTCGTGTGGGTGATCCTGTGGTTCGAACATGTCGAGAACGTGCGGCCGGTAAGCTTGTGCTGTCTTCACCACATAGGAGCCTGCCGGATACGTCGTGTCACCGACTTTGAAGGGAGCGGTCGCCTGCTCTACGTCAATGCCGGCTTTAATCAACGAGTTTACAAACTTTGTTGCCGTTGGGAAATCTGGCTGGTCGGCCGGCATGATATACCCGCGCGGATCGCGTTTAGCGGGATGACGCAGAACCGTCTCGTATAGTGCTGGATCGATGTAGCCCTCACCACGGACTGAACTTCCCATCCAAGCGGCCCAGATCTCTAATTTTTGAGGACTTCCAGCCGCCTTCAATTCATGGACGCGCCCGTCAGTGATCGTCCAGCTATCCTGACTACCGCGCGTGATGGAGTTCGCACCCATCCGATAAATATTATAAAGCACCTTCGCGCGATTGATCGCGGCATAATTCAATGCCGCGCGGACCATCGAACGCGAATACTCGATCGACTGACGCATGTGCCATATCTGAGGCCGGACCGGGAGAGGCAGGTCTCCGCACGGCAGCTGGTGCTCAGCAACCAAAGGCAGTTGGTGAGGCGTCGGATTTCCGATCACCTCGGTAAGGATTCCTATGGCGTTGTGGAAGTATGCCGCAGTCCGCAACAATCCATTTGTCCAGGAGGAGTAATTTTGAACGGAGCGGATAGCGGACCCTGCCTTGCCCTCGGAAATAAGACGGGTATGCATTGCCCCCGCCACCTCGCTGAGCTCAGCCATCACCAGAGGATCATAATTGTAATTAAACGGGTCGCGAAAAGGTGGAATGAAAGCGACTGCACCCAAGGGACCGGCTTGGTGCTGATTGTAGATTATTTGCGGATACCATTCCCGAAAGAATACTGTGTTGAGATTGAGGGTCTCTGGTTGCGATACCAGATAAAAGTCACGATTATTGTCGTGACCCACGTACTTCTGAAAAAGCTCGGGTACGTTGACGTACTCGCGTTTCGTCGGCTCGTCATTGCGCATGTACCAATTCGCAAATAACTCGTGCCCGTCAGGATTCGCATGGCCAAAAAGTATTATGACATTGTCCAAAATCGTGCGAGCTTCGGCGTCATCGGCACTGAGCATGTCATAAACATTGTCCATCACCGATTGGACCGTCACAACCTCGTCAGAATGCATACCGCCGTCGACCCACACGACGGCTTTCCCTTCACTGGCCAACTCGCGCGCTTGCTCGTCTGTCAGTCCCTCGGCACGGGCAAGACGGGCGGCAATGGCTTTGTAGCGGTCGAGGTCAGCCAGATTCTCAGGAGATGACACGACCATCATGTATTGTCTACGACCCTCACTCGTCGGCCCTATGTCGACCAGTCGGGCACGGCTACTTTCGGCTGCCAACGTTTTCCAATAGCTGACAAGCTCGGTATAATTGGGAAGGAAATAGTCCTCGCCGAGATCATGGCCAAACGCGTTCTTAGGCGAGGTAAGGTGGTTCACATTGAAAGAGGATGCCTGCAATTTCATTAGATTACCCTAGCGGTTGAACTCGTGTGGCTGACGGAGGGGCCGCGTCAGCCATCCAAGAAAAGTGCTGGACGTGGGAGGGATTTCGCATCCCAGCCACCGGAGAAGGCGAGACCCACGCTTTTTGGTTTAGTGCGAATGCGGGGACTAACTCCAAAATCACACAAGACCGCTATCCGCTGACTGGGATGTGATCGCAGAGCGCCGCTTTTCAGCTTGAATTACGGGATCAGGCACCGGTACCGAGTTGATTAGCAGGCGAGTATAATCGTGGCGTGGTGCCGTCATGACTTCGCGAGTTGAACCTAGCTCCTGGAGTTCTCCATGCCGGAGAACACCGACGCGATGTGATATCTCTTCAACCACGGCCAGATCGTGACTGATGAACAATGCGGCAAACCCAAGTTCCTTTTGCAATGTCGTGAAGATCTCAAGCACTTTGGCCTGGATCGAGACATCCAGCGCCGATGTCGGCTCATCCGCAACGATGAACGCCGGATTGAGGGCCAACGCCCGCGCGAGCCCCACCCGCTGACGCTGACCACCGGAAAGCTCACCGGGGTAGCGCGTCGCCATCTCCCTCGGCAGATGAACCTGATCAAGAAGTTCAACTACTCGTCTTCTAAGTGCGTCGGCCGAAGGGAATGCACGATGAACGCGCAAGGGTTCTGCAATGCAATCGAAGACCGTCATGAAGCGATTGAACGAAGATGCGGGATCCTGGAAGACGAACCCCGTGCGCCGGCGCAATTCTCGCAGGTTCTTGCCACGCGCCCGACGCAGATCTTCGCCGAACAGTCGCATTGCGCCTCCCGTGACCGGAGAGAGCCCGACGACAGCTCGACCGATCGTGCTCTTGCCCGATCCGCTTTCACCGACTAGCCCTAGTACCTCGCCCGCTGCAATATCGAAACTAACGCCTTTGACGGCCGGTACTGCAGTATGGCCCCACCGACCCGGATAGGTGATCTCTAGGTTGTCAGCTTCAAGCACAAGGCGGCCGCGTTCTCGACAACCGTTGTCTTTGGCCACGCTCTGGCCTAAACGCGGTACGGCGGCCAACAACCTGCGAGTATAGTCTGCTTTCGGCGACGCAAAGAGGACATCGCTTGCAGCTTCTTCAACAATGCGGCCTTGATACATTACCGCGACACGGTCGGCCAAATCTGCAACGACGCCGAGATTGTGGGTGATGATCAAGATCGAACTGCCCAATTCGTCACGGCACCGCCGCAGCAAATCGAGAATTCCGGCTTGGACCGTTACATCCAATGCCGTGGTTGGTTCATCCGCGATAATTACCGCAGGGCGAAGGGCCAACGCCATCGCTATTACGACGCGCTGTTTTTGACCTCCAGAAAGCTGATGTGGATAGTAATCCACCCTTGTCTCCGGGTCCGGGATACCAACATCCCGTAGGAGCTCGATCGCCCGGGCGCGGCATGCCCCGCGATCATGCATGCCATGCGCCCTCAAACCTTCCGCGATCTGCCAGCCTATTGTGAACACCGGATTGAGCGCGATTGAAGGCTCTTGAAACACCATGGCGGCAGATTTACCGCGCAGCCGCTCGAGATCGGCTTGCGGAACAGAAAGCACGTCCTCTCCGGTCAAGACAATCCGCCCGTCGACCGTGGCGCCTTCGGGAAATAGCTTTATGATAGAGCGCGCGGTGAGTGACTTACCCGAACCACTTTCACCGACCAGCGCAAGGATCTCACCCTTGCGCAGTTCAAATGAAACGCCGCGGACAGCCTCAATCGCCCCGCCGGCGAAGGACACGCTCAAGTTTTCTATCGTGAGTGGGCCCGTCATATTGGCTCTCCATTCTTAGCCCGCCGTTTGAAAAAGCGAAAACGGGGCCTTCCTGTCTCTACCGCGAACGCGCGCGTTCGAGGATCAACCAAGTCACGCAGACCATCGCTGATTAGCGTCAGGCCAATCACCGTGACCACAATCGCAGCGCTTGCGAACACGACCATATAGGGTGCCTTTGCAATCACTGTTTTGCCATCGTAAAGTATGTTGCCCCAACTTGGCGCAGGTGGAGGGACGCCTGCGCCCAAGAAGCTCAAAGCTGCCTCCGATACAATTGCTTCTGCAAAAATGAACGTTACCTGCACGGCCAGCACCGAAAGCACATTGGGGAAAATGTGCCGGACCATGATGCGGAGATTGCTGGTTCCCATGGCGACCGCAGCTTCCACAAAAGTTTCGGATCGAAGCGCCAACGCGCGTCCGCGCACCAAACGGGCGATGCCTGGAGCGAAAACGATAGTCAGCGCAATCAGTAGATTGCTGAAGTTCGGACCGAATGTGGCCGCGAGCGCCAATGCGAGCAGAAGGGCGGGGATTGCCATCAAACCATCGCATACCCGCATGAGTATGTGGTCCAGAGGGCGGGAAAAGCTCGCTAAAATACCTACCGCAACACCAATTGCAGCAGAAAAGAATGTTACGCCGGCGGCCAGATGAAGCGACGTTGAAGCGCCCGCAAGCATTCGAGCAGCCAAGTCGCGCCCGAGATTGTCTGTACCGAAAAGATGTAGCGGTGAAGGCGCCTTTAGCCGATTCAACGGATCAACTGCGAGAGGGTCAAGGCCCAGAAAGGAGGGCAATATTGCCGCGGCAAGCGCAATGCTTCCGATCATGCCGACCCCGATTAGCAGCCGACGATTTTTTAAAATAGAGCGGACACCACCGGGGCGTGATGCCTCAGCGGTGTGGATTTCGCTGGTCGCCATACTCACTGAACTCCTTTTCCCGAAAGTCTGACTCTAGGATCGATGAGGCCGTAGACTAGGTCCACAATCACATTGAGCCCCAGATAGATACAGGTCAGGAACAGAACGACGCCCTGTAACATTGGATAGTCCCGCCGCTCAATTGCCGTAACGAGAAGTGATCCGATCCCAGGAATATTGAAGATCGATTCTGTGACTACGGCACCTGCCAACAAAGAAGCAAAACTCAACCCGATCATGGTGATAATTGGCAGACCAGCATTCCGCAGTGCATGAGCGAAGAGAAGGCGATTTTCCTTCACTCCACGCGATCGGGCGGCGTCGAGGTATTCCGATTTTAGAACATCAAGTACTGAGGCACGCACAGTTCGGGTGAGGACAGAGGCATAAATCGTTCCGAGAGAGAGTGTCGGAAGGATCAGATAGCGTAGTCCAACCAAGGGACTGCCGAAAGGATCTCGGTAGCCTGCAACTGGCAACCAATGAAGCCACACGGAAAGCGCAATTACCAGAATTAGGCTGAGCACAAAGCTCGGAAACGTCAATCCGATTAGGGTGAACCCCGCAATGGCATGATCGAAGAACGAATCCCGCCAACGCGCCGCCAGCGTGCCCAAGGGTATTGAGATAGCGAGCGCGTAGGAAATGGCCAACACTGCCAATTGGGCCGTCGGAATAAAATGTGATTGAATAGCTGCGGCGACTGACCTGTTGGAAAAATAAGAGACTCCAAGGTCACCTTGAACTACGCCCGAGATCCAACGCAAATAGCGTATCCAGAACGGGTCGTTCAAACCCATAATGTCTTGGAGCTTTACAACATCGACCTCTAGCGCCTCGGGCCCCAAAATAATGCGCGCCGGGTCGCCCGGTGCCAGCAACGCAAGCGAGAATATTACAAGAGATACGACAAGCAAGACAGGCACAAGCGCACCGAGTCTCTGCAGTGTGTATGACAGCATGAATTTTTGCTCCCGTAAGGAATTTGCCTCTAATTTGATTAAAGCGAGGCCACTTTAATTGGATGTCCAGGACTTCGTTCAGTCCTTTAGGTGCACCGTCCACAAGATGAGGTCATCCTGAACCTGCAGCCCCTCAACCCGCTTAGACATGCCAAAAACGTAGTCGGTCTCGCCGATCCTGACGGAGGGAACATAATTTTGATTCCAAGTTTCAAGTTGGCGGTAGAGGTCCAGGGCTTTCGCTATTGTGTCGGCATGCTGGAACTTGGCGACCATGTCCTCGAGCGCAGCGTCGTGGGGGACCCCAGGAAAATCTCGTTTGAGAAAGATTAACTGGGTCGGATCAGGTTTTGGGCTTCCGCCGTTGACAACAAGATCCCATGCGTTCTTGTCAGCGCGGGTCTTGACGTATGTCGACCAATCGTAGCTCTCAAGTTTGACGTTCAAGCCCAAGCCTTGCAATTGCTGCTGGAGTACGATTGCCGCATTATACATGTCGGCGTAGTCGCGTGTGGTAATCAGGACAAGCGGCTGGCCCTTATAACCGGAGGCTTGGAGGAGCTTCTTAGCCGCTTCCGTGTCATTAGGATTGAACTCGGTTTCTCCAACATCGGTCGGCCATTGCTTCTGGTACCGCATCATGAGGTGGTTGTTCAATCGGAAGAACCGCGGATCTACTGCCGCTGCAGTGAGGATTGCCTGTCGCTCTATTCCAATGTCGACTGCTTGACGCGCTTCCTTCTTCTCAAAGACTCCTGGTTTATTATAATTAAAACCGAGATTGGTCATTCCTCCCGGGTAGGAGTCGACGCGCAGGGTGTCATCCTTTTGAAGTTCCGCTGCGCTATCAAAAGGAAGTTGGTTTGCGATGTCATACTCGCCGGTCGATAGGCCCAGAGATCGCGTTGCTTCGTCCTTTACAAACTCAATCCGTAAGTTGCTGTACGTCGGCGTACGATCCCCGGCTGTACCGCTCTGCTTGCCGCCAAAAGAGGTATAGTCGTTATAGCGCTCGAGTTCCATCATTCGGTCTGCCTGCCAATCGATCAAACGGAAAGGGCCGGTGCCGATGAGTTGAGTGACTGGCTTCTCCCCCGCTGCGGCGATGACTGACGCCGGCATGATCACTGCACTTTGAGTAATACCTGGCGCCAACGAAACGAGGACGTCAAATCGCGGTGACGGTAGATCCAAGGTGACGATATCGCTGCCCTCGGCGCTCCACTTCGCCTCGTGAAATAGATTCTTCCCCGGCAGCGAAGACGAGCCCCATCGTTGAAGGGATGCGACTACATCATTGGGCGTCAACGGTTGGCCGTCGTGGAACTTTACCCCGTGACGCAACGTAAACCGATATTTCCGACCGTCTTCGCTGACGACCCAACTTTGAGCCAATCCCGGTTGGATATTCAAGTCCGCGTCAAGCGTCACCAATGTTTCAAAGATATTGCGCGCTATGGTGTTGGCCTGGGAAAGGGTCGTAACATGGGGATCGAAACTAGGCGGCTGCGCCCCATAGGCAACGACGAGAGTTCCATCCTCTGCAGCTGCATTGCCAATGAAGGTAAGTGGCATGAGAAGTGCAGCCGTCAATGCGGCGCAGCGCAAATGCTTTCGGTAGAACATGACAGGTGGTTCCTCCCTGGGGTTGGTCGTCAGTTAGAAAGAAAGGAGTTGCAGGCCTTAACCGTTTTGAGCCATACCGGCTCCGTTCATATGGCCGAGGCAACGGGCCGAGGATTTGACCGCACCACTCGGCTCAAGACAACCCGGTGATAAACTCCCCAGCCGTACATCTACACGTGACCCCAGGCTGCTGCCCGGGGCCTACATACGGTCTCGCCATTGGAGCTTTTGGACTACGACACGAAATGGATATCGCGTGTCGCAAAATTCAAGCACTCAGCGCCACTCTCAGTGATCAGCCACATATCCTCAATATTGAACGAGCCTACGCTGGGTGGATAGTAGGGGAGTTCCAGGCAGACCACCATGCCGGGCTCAAACACTGTTTCGTTCGCACCGATGAAGGGCCTTTCCTCGATTAGATTGTCTATACCGATCGAATGCCCGAAGTGACCACGGGAGTAATTCGGCAAACCGCGGCTCCGCACTGTTTCCTGTGCGATTTCATGCACCATTCGCATTGTGTTACCAGGCTTAAGCACGTCCGCTGCGGCATCATATGCACGGTGCAGCGCTTCGTAGATCAACAACGCGTCCTTCGAAGGCTCGCCAAAGATCGCGACGCGCGCACAATCGCTATAATATCCCGCGAGCCGGACGCCCGCGTCGATTTTGATGACATCACCATTCTTGACACGATTGGTGTTGCCAGTGCCGATGGTGTTGAATGCCCAGCTTCCCTGGTATTCGCCGAATCCGGGATTACTCCTGACGGCTTCAATTGCACCAAGTTCGCATTCGATGCGCATTTCTTCGAGGGAGTATCCCTCCTTGATGCCTTCGAAGGATCGAACGACCATGTTGTCGAAAACAATGGCTGCGTTCCGTAGCCGCCTTATTTCTTCAGGATGCTTTATAGTGCGAAGCTTATAAATCATGTCTGCCACATCGACGAACTGGGCTTGACTGCACGCGGTCACCAAGTGGGCTTGCGTTTCCACTTGCATGAAGTCCAGATCAGTGCCGATCAGTCCGCCACTGCAATTCCATTGATCGAAGACGCTGGCGACAATCGAGGCAATTTCTGCATGCCTATATTGTTCCGGTCGCGACGGCCGCAAGTCGGTGCGCGCACCCCCCGAGACTACATCGAAGTCGCGCGCTTCAATCCACATCGAATACGTTCGAATATCATCAATGTCCGTTGCCCGCGCGGCATCGCTGGCCTGGAAGTCACTGATAATCATAACCGGCTGAAGGCTAGGATCCGCAGGAACCAGCACCATGTCGGTGCCCGTCATACGCCAACTGAGATCCAGGAAACTGCTTTGATATCCTGATGTATAAAAGAAATTGGCAGGTGTGATTGCCAAGTAGGCGGACAGACCCGCCTTCTGCAACTCAAGTTGGATTTTTTTGCGGACATCATTATGCATGTTGGGCATTTTAGGTTCGTCCCAGTTATTGGTTGTATACGCTATTAGATATCGAAGAAGGGCGGCCTTTATTACGATTTGAACCACCACCGTTCGTGACACTTGTGACCGTCATGCGGCCAGTTCCAAGCAACCACGTCCGGGATTTGCAGTTTGGTGGTCACACCATCTACGTAGTTGATGAACAAGGGCACAATCGCGCCGCCATCATCGCTCAGGATTGCCTGCATCTCGTAGTACATTTGGCGCCGCTTGCTGTCGTCGAATTCAGATCTTGCGGTGACAAGAAGTTCTGAAAACCGAGGGTTTTCCCAAAACGTCTCATTCCAGTTGCCGCCAGGAGCGTAGGCCGTCAGGAAAGACCAGTCTTCGGTCGGCCGTCCTCCCCAGTACGAAAACGACCACGGTTTCTTCATCCAGATATTTGACCAATAACCGTCGTTGGGTTCACGGACGACGTTGATGTTGATCCCAGATTGTTTGGCATGCTGTTGATAGAGCACCGCTGCGTCGACTGCGCCAGCGAATGCCGCGTCGGATACGTACAAATCAACGGACAAATCCGACATTCCGGCCCTGTTCAGATGAAATTTGGCCTTGTCTGGGTCATACGTCTTCTGCGGCAACTCAGCGTTATGGTATTTATTCCTAGTGCTGATTGGGTGGTCGTTTCCGATTTCGCCGTGCCCCAAGAGGATCGTATCGAGAAGCTTCTGACGGTCCAGCGAATATTTTAGCGCGAGGCGGATATCATTGTTGTTGAAAGGGGCTTTTCTGACATCCATCGGTATGGTGCAATGCTGTGTTCCCTTAGTTTCGAAGATTGCGAGATTGGGAACCCTTGACAGCAGATGCGCCGTCTTCAGATCGACGCGGTCGATCATATCGACATCGCCAGCTCGCAAGGCGGTTTGTCGGGCAGTCGCGTCAGGCACCGACAGGACCGTGACACCGTCGAAGAACGCAGCGTTCTCCTTGTAGAAGTTGGGCTGGCGGGAGAGGTCAGCCCTAACCCCGGGTTCAAAGTTGTCAATCTTATAGGCGCCTGTGCCAATTCCGGAGCGCCAATCGGGAGAGCCGTCAGAAGCAGCTGGCATGATTGCGAAATGAAAATCACTCACAATGTACGGTAAGTCGACATTGCCGGCATCGAGCGTAAATATGACAGCGTCGCTGCCGTCCGCCTTGATTTCGACGCCGCGCATCAGAGCCTTGGCGGCAGATGTTGAACGCTCTCCCATATGATGCTGTATCGAGGACACTACATCTTTGGCGTCGAGGGTTTTTCCATTGTGAAACTCGACGCCCTTCCGGAGCTTGAACCTCCATGTCTTCGCGTCAGGGCTCGATTCAAAACTTTCCGCCAGATCACCAACAATGCTTCCGTTTGGCGCGATCTCGGTCAAATGACCACGGTAACAGTACCCGGTGAAGATCGTGAAATCATTGTCAAACAGCCCTGGATCGAAGGTGTCCGTGGTGCTGCCATGCCCAAGCGCCACACGAAGTGTTCCACCTCTATTGGGCGTTGCCTTGGCGTTGAAGGCGGGTAGGGAAGACAGAGCGAGACCGCCCACTCCGGCCACCGCACCCTTGAGCAGGTCGCGGCGCGTTGCGCCACATGAGAAGAGTTTGTCCATTCCGATCATGATACTATCCTTTCGTTCCCCGGTGGCGGTCAACGCTTCGACCACCATCACATTTTGCATGTTTTCGGCCAATCTGCGAAGCTTTCGGCTTTCGAGCAATCCAATTGGATTCAACCTTGGTCGAAAAAAATGTGACCGAGAGATACGACGCCAATGAGAATGGCGCTGAAGAGCCGCGGCTCAATCGCGACGCCCCAACGATTCACCTCGGGGACCCCGCCCGTGGACAGTCTGCGAACAGAAGGCGTCCATGACAAAGCCAACGCCCCGGCTTGGCTCAGAATGGCGACCAAAGGTAGATAAGAATTCCGGTGATCCCACGATGACAAGTCCATAGGGGCTTGAAGGCGGCTAAAGCCCAGCGGAGTGGATTTCAATTGAAGTCGCGGCTCCGGCTCTTCAAAGTTCAGTGAACCGAGCGACCTATCGCAAACGCTGCGATAGAGATCGCGGACAATTACACGTCTTTGTTCATATAGCTTCGGAGGAAACAATGCGTCTATTACCAAGCGCGAACGAAGAGCATGCTCTTCGGGAAAAAGTATTGAAATTTTGTCGCGACAACATACCTGAGACGGTCGTAGGTCTTGAACGTCAGGGAACCATGAGCGACGGTGATTCCCGCGCGTTCTACCGGCGCTTGGGCGAAGCCGGTTGGATTGGGCGTCATTGGCCCAAACAGTACGGCGGCCAGGGAGGAACCCACCTCGACACCGCGATCGTCGATGAAGCGCTTGGCTATGCGCGTGCACCATTGAGTGGTTATCTTCTGTCGGTCAAGGTGTTTGGCAATTCGCTGTTGCTCTTTGGAACAGAGGCGCAAAAGAACTTCTATTTGAAAGAGATCACAGCGGGTCGGGCTATTTTCTGCCAGGGGTTTTCTGAGCCCACGGCTGGATCAGATTTCGGCGCGCTGCGAACGTCCGCGCGCCGCGACGGGGACAGCTTCGTCGTCAATGGTCACAAGATTTGGACCAGCAGCGCTGAAGTCGCCGACTACATGTATCTCGCTGCTCGCACGGACCCGGACGCTCCGAAGCATCGTGGCATCAGTCTTTTCGTTCTTGACATGAAATCTCCAGGCGTCACGGTAAACAGTTTCGGCACCGTCGGCGGCGGCGTTCTCAACGAAGTGTTTCTCGATAACGTCCGTGTTCCCGCCGAGAGCCTCATAGGAGAACTCAACCGCGGCTTCCACCAGTCGATGCGCAGTCTCGATCTTGAGCGTTCCTGCATGGATCGTGTCGGGGCTGCTGCTTTCGCGTTGGACTCGCTTAACAGCTATGTCCACGAGACCCGCCCGACTAATGGTGACCGGCTCGCGGATGTTGTCGCCGTGCAGGAAAAGATTGCCGAGCTCTACGCCCGTCTTCACCTCGCGAGATGCTTCGGGTTTCAGATCGCTCGACGTCTCGATGCCGGTTCTGGTGCGAGCAGCGAGTTTTCTTTCGGAAAGCTCTATGTCGGCCTTCTCACGCAGGCGATTGCCGACGCTGCGACCGACATCATCGGTCCGCGAGCGCAGTACGAGTTTGGCGCCGAACTGGCAGTCCAAGAAGGACGCCAAGCGGCGTTGTATCGGGCATCTGCCGCCCTTACGCTGGCGGGCGGCAGCAGTGAAATTCAACGCACAGTCATCGCTGTTCGCGGCATGGGGCTACCACGATGACCACCTTCGACACTTCCCCTTCTGGCGATAGCCCTCTCAAGGGCATAAAGGTCGTCGACCTCTCCGGCTATATTGCTGGACCATATTGCACCATGCTTTTGGCTGACATGGGCGCCGATGTTATTAAGATCGAACCGCTCACTGGCGAACAGTGGCGGCATCAGGATCCTTTCGCGCCGGGCTTGAGCAGAAGCTTTCTCTCTCTCAATCGAAACAAACGATCACTAGCACTGGACCTGAAAACCCAAAGGGCACAAGAAGCTGTCCGACGGCTGTTGGGCAACGCCGACGTGCTTGTTCATAACTGGAGACCGGGTGTCGCGGAACGGCTTGGCCTGGGTTTTGCTGACGTTCACAAAATTAACCCAGCGTTGGTCTATGCATACAACACCGCTTACGGTTCTACGGGCCCGAGAGCCAAGCACGCCGGTTACGATCTCGTCGTACAGGCGTTGTCCGGATTGATGGCGGCCAATCCCAGCGCCGATGGCAAGCTTCCAAGACGCTATGCTGGGGTCGCCCTTGTCGACTTCAAAGCGGGAAACATGCTTGCATTTGGCATCATGTGCGCTTTGCTGGAGCGGGCCCGAACCGGCATTGGACGTCGTGTCGAGAGTTCGCTTTTCGAGGCAGCGCTTAGTCTGCAGCGACAGAAGATTATCTCGATTGAAGCAATCGACGGTGAGGCAACGCCTCCGCTGGAGGATTTGCGGTCTCGGATTCGATCGGACTCCGAAAAGGCCAATGCCGTAACGGCGAGGGAGCTCTACTATCGCACCTACGAGACGAGCGACGGGTATGTCACGATAGGTTGCCTCAACGTTCCGCAACGGCAGAGTTTCATGCAAATCGTGGGCATTGAAGATTCATGGCACGTCAATCCTGACAAGCCGCCGGTGACCCAAGAAGAAGATCTGGCGCGCCGAGCTCTGACAACGACGACTGAAGAAAAGTTCAGATCTCGCCCATCTCGACATTGGATAGAGGAATTCGAAAGAGCGCAAATCCCATGCGCTGAGGTCCAGCTCGCGGCCGACCTGGTCAGGGATCGCGATATCGCGGGGGATGAATTCTTCGTCGAATTTGAGATGCCGGGATTGGGTTCGGTCAGGTCCGTCGGTTCCGGTGTGAGCGTGGAAGGTAACACCACGACCCATAGGCCACCTCCCAAGCTGGGCGAACATACGGAAAGCATCCTGCGCTCTCTCGATTTCTCGGACGAAGAGATCGAAACCATGACCGTGAAAAAAGTCACCGAGCCAGTTGGCCCCAAATTGAGGAATAACCAATATGCAAACGAACAGCGTTGAGATTCAAAACGAGAGCGTCGCTGCGGAGGACATTGAGCTCGTCCGCGATGCCGCCCGCGCGTTTGTCAGCGAGGAAATTCCAACGAAGGTTGTCAGAGCGGCGGAACGCGGAGACTGGACAGACGCTCGAAACATCTGGACGCAGATCGGCGGTCTCGGCTGGCTCGATCTTCTGCACACAGACAGTTACGGTCTGGCCGGTCTCCCCATTGCTTGCGCAGTGGCGGAAGAACTTGGCCGTCGGGCATTTCCGATATCCTATCCCGAAGTCGCCGGTCTCATCATTCCGTTACTGTCGGAAAAGGCTGGATCCGGGGAACAGTTCGGCCTCCTTCAGAAGGTCAGGACCGGTGAACTCCTCCCAAGCCTGGCGATGCCGGCCGATGGCATACCGCAACGACGAGAGGACCTCCCAGCTTTGGTGGATGGGAAATTCGATCGGCCAGTCATTGCATATACCCTCCAGCAAGCCGAGATCCTGTTGGTGCCTTTTCAGAAGGGCGACGCCATCGCGATCGGCATGATAACCAAACCCGCGGCGGGCTGGCCGGGCGCGGCCATGCCGGATATGGCCAACTCCGCGGGCGTGCTCCTCGATGCCCTCAGCGGTGCAATGGCGGTCATCGACGAGATCACGTGGACGGAATTCTCGTTCGCGCTGGAACGACTGCGTCTTATGACAGCGTCTTACGTGGTGGGTCTCTCCGCCGAAGCACTAGCGCTTGCCGTTCAGTACGCCAAGGAACGCGAAGCCTTCGGAAAACTGATCGGCTCATTCCAGGCAGTCCAGCAACGGCTCGCCGACAGCGAACTTGAGGTAGCCGGAGCGCGTCTGGTTTGCATTGAAGCTGCGTATGGCGTGGATCCGACATTCGTCGCTATGGCTTGCCTGCAGACCTTTGAAGCCGCGAAGAAAGCGACCTTCACGGCCCAACAGATATGGGCGGGTATGGGTTACACGTTGGAAGTTGATGTCCAGCTCTATTTCCGGCGCGCCCGAGCATTCCAGCTGCTCCTGGGAAGATCCTGGGAGCTGAAGCATCGGATCTGGCAAGCCGTTCGCGCGGCATAGCCACGGAACACGGCCGCGTCGCCGCAAGGCCGGCGACGCGATCCTTCGACTATTGAGAAACCAATTAGGATTGAGTGCAATGAACCGGCTTAAGACCAGGCTGACAGAAGTACTGCAAATCGAGCATCCTATTGTTTGCGGCGGAATGTTTCGTCTAGGCCGCGCAGAACTTGCAGCCGCAATTTCAAATGCTGGCGGGCTAGGAATAATCACATCAGCTACATTTCCATCCGCTGATGAGCTGGTCGAAGAAATTCGATTGCTGAAAAGTCTCACACCGAAGCCGTTCGGGGTGAACATCAACCTTTTTCCAACGACCCGTGGTCCGGCAGCCGGCGACTACCTGGCAGCCAGCTTACGGGAGGGTGTCCCTGTATTTGAAACCTCAGGGCGTAGCCCTGAGCCTTACCTCCGATCAATACACGATGCGGGCGCCAAGCTCATTCACAAGGTCGCCGGTGCCCAGTATGCGAAAACCGCCGAACGCCTTGGATGCGACGTCGTTAGCGTCGTGGGAAACGAAACGGGGGGGCATCCCGGAATGGCCGACGTCGGTACGATCGTCATGGTTCGGCAGGCCGCTGAAACCGTAGGTATTCCAATAATCGCGGGCGGTGGCTTCGGTGACGGCGCCGGTTTGCTGGCAGCGCTTGCCTTAGGGGCTGAAGGTATCGTGATGGGGACTCGCTTCCTTGCGACCGCTGAATGTGCGGTTCACCCCGCGGTTAAGACCTGGATGGTGGATGCGAGGGCTGACGATACGACGATCATCCAGAAGTCGATTGGCTCTCCCATGCGAGTTGCGAAAAATGCCATGGCTTCTCGAGTGGTCACGATGGAGCAGGAAGGCGCAAACCTCGAGCAGCTTTTGCCCTTCATCACGGGGAGCCGCAACCCGACCGTGTACTCTGAAGGTAACCTGGACGATGCCGTTTGGTCGTGCGGTCAAGCGGTGGGCCTCGTCAACGACATTCCGACGTGTCGCGAGCTGATCGAACGCATTGTGGCGGACGCGATCGCTTCACTGCGGCGTTTAGACACTCTCAGAGTTGGCAGCCCGGAGCTTGTTTGACATGTGTCCGCGTGACGCAAACTGGCTTGCTGCAACTGCGACCGGCAAGGCTCAAGCAGCGAGTTGAGACCTGGCCGAGGGCTAATTTCGACTGGGCAGGGAAACAGTAAGTGGCGAGATCTCGTCAGTATTCGGTATTCAAGGATCGTTTGCACAATGACTAATGCCGCAGATGTTGCGCTACCCAAACGGGAACACCACGTCGTTTCGACGTATCATGAGGGCAAGGTTTCCTTCATTGCTATCAACAATCCACCCGTGAACGCATTGTCGCGAGAGGTAAGGGCAGGGCTGATATCGGCGATCGGTGAGCTATGCGACCGGCCGGAAACGCAGGCCATCGTGCTCCTTGGGGCGAATGACACCTTCATAGCGGGCGCGGACCTCAAGGAATTCGGCCAACCCCTAAGTTCGCCAACCCTGCCGCAAGTCATTCTCGCCATCGAAGAGTCCAAAAAACCTGTCGTTGCTGCAATATTCGGCCCGGCACTGGGTGGAGGACTTGAGGTTGCGCTTGCATGCGATGGACGCGTGGCTCGGCTCAACGCGGTCGTCGGTCTTCCGGAGGGAACGTTTGGCATAATCCCCGGCTCCGGCGGCACGGTTCGCCTTCCGCGCCTGACAGACGCGGCAAAGGCGCTGGAGATCATTTCCACCTGCCGACGCGTTACGGCTTCGGAAGCCCTGTCTCTTGGAATCATCGATGCGGTCGTTGACAATTTAGATGAAGTTGCGCAGTTCGCCCTGTCTTTGGATGGCCAGAAACGCCGGTTGCGCGATGCAGTCGCAAAGCCCACGGACGCGAACGAATGGAAACTTGCTGCGGCCAAGGCTCTCAAACGAGGTCGCAACCGGCCTTTCGCATTCGCTCAGGTAGAGGCTATACAGCGGGCACTGGTGGAGCCGTTTGACGCCGCGCTTGCAGCGGAGCGAGCGAGGTTCGAAGAACTACGCGATTCCGACGAGTCGGCGGCGTTACGTCACCTATTCTTCGCGGAGCGGGCCGCGACCCGCCTTGATGGACTTGAGGGCCTTAAGACAAGCACGCTTCAAAAGATAGGAATTGTCGGCGCGGGAACGATGGGCTGTGGTATCGCCACCGCGTTTATGGCCGCAGGTCTGCATGTTACGTTGATTGACTCCAGCGCCGATGCCCTCGGTGCAGCCCGCGAAAAAATAAGTGGGCTTGTGAATGGCTCCACAAAAGCTGGCGCGCTTGATGTGGGTACCGATATCGCCTTGTTGGCAGGTTGTGATCTCGTGCTTGAGGCAGTGTTCGAGGACATGACGGTCAAACGCGATTTGCTGCGTAAGCTGGAAGGAATGGTCAAAGCGGAAACGATTCTCGCTTCGAACACGTCCTATCTAAATCTGGATATGATGGCATCTGCTGTCCAGCACCCTGAACGAGTCATTGGCCTGCACTTCTTTGCGCCAGCGCACCTAATGAAGCTGTTGGAGATCGTTCGCGGGTCAAAAACGGATCAAAGCGTCCTGAAGACCACCCTTAGTCTTGGTCGATTGCTCGGTAAAATCGCTATCGTGTCGGGAGTCGGCGAAGGTTTTATCGGCAACCGCATCTACAACGCATATCGCGTGCAATGCGAGGCAATGGTGCTGGAAGGAGCACTTCCGGACCAAGTAGATGATGCGCTCCAAGCGCTTGGGTTTGCGATGGGCCCGTTCCAGGTTTCCGATCTATCTGGTCTCGATATCGCATGGGCAAATCGTCAAAGGAAGCAATCCGAGACCGGCGATTTCAGCGACGTGCCTGTTTTGGAATGGCTGGTGAAATCCGGTCGGCTTGGACGCAAAACCGATGCTGGATGGCATCGCTACGAGAACGGAGCGAAGGTAACTGACAGCGAAGTCACTGCGCTGGTTGAAAAAGCGCGTCGCGAGCGAGGCGTGATGCCGAGGCAGCTTTCTCAAGGGGAGATCCAAAACCGAGCCTTGGGCGCAATCGTCAATGAGGGCCTTCTCGTTCTCCAGGACGGAATTGCTGCGCGCGCTTCGGACATCGATCTTGCCCTAGTGCACGGTTACGGTTTCCCGAAGCATCTCGGAGGCCCCCTCTATTGGGCGGCGCGGCAGGATCGAGATTTTCTCGAGACGACATTGACGCAGGTGGCAGGTCAAAAACGCCACGGGGATGTTTCCATCCTCAGTCGGGCGCAATCAAATTAAAAGGAAATGCTCATGAGCGATGCATTCATTTGCGACTATGTCCGCACCCCGATTGGCCGCTTCGGCGGCTCGCTTGCCTCCGTCCGCGCCGATGATCTCGGCGCCGTCCCGCTGAGAGCATTGATGGCCCGCAATCAGCACGTGGACTGGGATGTGATCAGCGACGTCATATATGGCTGTGCCAATCAAGCCGGTGAGGACAACCGCAATGTTGCGCGCATGTCGCTTCTGCTGGCAGGCCTGTCGGTATCGATTCCCGGCACCACAATCAACCGGCTGTGCGGCTCCGGCATGGACGCAGTAATCACCGCAGCGCGTGCCGTCAGGGCGGGTGAGGCGGAGATAGTGATCGCCGGTGGCGTGGAGAGCATGAGCCGCGCACCCTTCGTGCTGCCCAAGGCCGAAAGTGGTTTCTCGCGTCATGCCGAGATCCATGACACGACTATCGGGTGGCGCTTCATCAATCCGCTGATGAAGAAACTGCACGGCGTCGATTCGATGCCGGAAACTGCCGAGAACGTAGCCGACGACTTCAAGATCAGCCGTGAAGACCAGGACGCCTTTGCGGTGCGTTCACAGGCCAAGGCTTTGGCTGCGCAGGCTAATGGCCGCCTTGCAAAGGAAATCGTGTCGATCACGATCCCGCAGCGCAAGGGCGAGCCGGTCGTGGTCGAGAAGGACGAGCATCCACGCGCCACCAGCATGGAAGCGCTTGCCAAGCTAAAGCCGATCGTGCGCACCGACGGCACGATCACAGCTGGCAATGCCTCCGGCGTGAACGATGGTGCTGCCGCGCTTCTCATCGCTTCGGAAGCTGCTGCTAAGAAGCACGGCCTTACGCCGATCGCTCGCATTCTCGGCGGCGCAGCGGCCGGCGTGCCTCCGCGTATCATGGGTATCGGTCCGGCGCCGGCGGCGCGGCGTCTTCTCGATCGACTGAGGCTAAAGCAACAACAGCTCGACGTCATCGAACTCAATGAAGCCTTCGCCAGCCAGGGGCTTGCAACGCTGCGTATGCTTGGCATTCCCGACGACGACGCGCGCGTTAATCGCAACGGGGGTGCCATTGCTCTGGGCCATCCACTGGGTATGTCTGGTGCTCGCATCGCTGGTACTGCGTCGCTGGAGCTCGGTGAGGTGGGGGGGAAATATGCCGTCGCGACCATGTGCATCGGCGTCGGCCAGGGCATTGCGATCGCGCTCGAACGCATTTGAAATCAGAGGTGCAGCCATGAAAATTCTCGTCCCCGTCAAGCGCGTGGTTGATTACAACGTGAAGATCCGTGTGAAGCCGGATGGAACGGGCGTTGAACTCGCCAACGTCAAGATGTCGATGAACCCATTCGACGAAATCTCCGTCGAGGAGGCCCTCCGTCTCAAGGAAGCGGGCAAGGCCAAGGAAGTGGTGGTCGTTTCTATCGGCCCCGCCAAGGCGGAAGAGACGCTGCGCACTGCGCTTGCCATGGGTGCCGACCGGGCAATTCTTGTCGAGACCGACGATCAGGTCGAGCCGCTGGCGGTCGCCAAGATCCTGAAGAGGATCATCGACGCGGAAGCGCCGGGCCTTGTCATCACCGGCAAGCAGGCGATCGACGACGACTCGAACCAGACCGGCCAGATGCTCGCAGCCCTGCTCGGCAGCGCTCAAGCCACCTTCGCCTCGAAGATCGAGATTGGTGACGGCAAGGCTCAGGTGACGCGCGAAGTCGACGGCGGCCTTCAGACGATCGAGATCAAGCTTCCCGCTGTCGTCACCACGGACCTGCGTCTCAACGAGCCGCGCTATGCCTCGCTGCCGAACATCATGAAGGCCAAGAAAAAGCCGCTCGACAAGAAGTCGCCCGCCGACTTCGGCGTCTCCACCACGCCGCGCCTCAAGGTCCTGAAGACCGAGGAGCCGTCCGGCCGCAAGGCCGGCGTCAAGGTCAAGTCGGTTGCCGAGCTCGTCGAAAAACTCAAGACCGAAGCCGGCGTCCTCTAAGGTTCGAGAAAGGGAGATATACCATGGCCATTCTTCTTCTGGCTGATCACGACAGCAACCACCTTTCCGACCAGACCGCCAAGACGCTGACGGCGGCTGCAAAGATAGGCGGTGATGTTCACGTCCTCGTCGCCGGCGCTGGCGCCAAGGTTGTGGCCGAGCAGGCCGCCAGGCTCTCCGGCGTTTCCAAGGTGCTTGTCGCCGAGGATGTAAGCTTTGCCAACAACCTCGCCGAGCCGCTGGCCGCCCTGATCGTCTCGCTGGCAGGCAACTATGACACGATCATCTCGGCCGCCACCTCGACAGGCAAGAATGTCCTGCCGCGCGTTGCCGCCCTGCTCGACGTCGCCCAGGTCTCCGAGATCATCGAGGTCGTCTCGGCTGACACCTTCAAACGTCCGATCTATGCCGGCAACGCCATCCAGACGGTGCAGTCGACCGATGCCAGACGCGTCATCACCGTGCGTACGGCATCCTTCGCCGCAGCGTCCGAGGGCGGATCCGCATCGATCGAAGCCATCCCGGCGGCCTCCGATCCTGCTCTTTCGACCTTCGTCAAGGACGCGCTGTCGGCCTCCGACCGACCGGAACTGACCTCGGCGAAGATCATCATCTCGGGCGGCCGCGCGCTGGGCTCG
The DNA here is from genome assembly GCF_025847205.1 of Pararhizobium sp. YC-54. Taxonomy (GTDB): domain Bacteria; phylum Pseudomonadota; class Alphaproteobacteria; order Rhizobiales; family Rhizobiaceae; genus Pararhizobium. Next base: position 127,888 of record NZ_JAOYTH010000017.1, read on the forward strand.
GCCGAAAAGTTCAGGCAAGTTATCCTGCCGGTCGCCGACAAGCTCGGCGCCGCTGTTGGCGCTTCGCGCGCCGCGGTCGATGCCGGCTATGCGCCGAACGACTGGCAGGTTGGCCAGACCGGCAAGATCGTGGCACCTGATCTCTACATCGCCTGCGGCATCTCGGGCGCTATCCAGCACCTCGCCGGCATGAAGGATTCGAAGGTCATCGTCGCCATTAACAGGGACGAGGAAGCGCCGATCTTCCAGGTTGCCGACTACGGTCTCGTCGCTGATCTCTTTGAAATTTTGCCAGAATTTCAAAAGGCGTTGTAAGCCATGCAGCGAAGTGTCGCCTATCGGCATCGAGCTTTAGTAGACTTCTTCGGGTTCGAGGAAGCACCACCTGTTGCTGAACGTCGCCTCCTGAAAGTGGTTCAGCGCCCGACGCCCCTGCATTCATTTCTGCATGGTATTGCCACTTTCTTGATGTTGCCAGAAGCGCCTGAGATCGCAAGTTTCATCGCCGGAAAGGTCTTTCATAGGCTTGGCGGAAGTGGGCGCATACGGAGTTCCAGTTTCGTGCAGCCCGCTCCTCCCGGCGTAAGTGGAGCTATATCGATCCTTGCAAAGCACAATCCGATCTTTCGCGACTTAGCGGCGAATTTGGCGATGTTCGTCGATGATCTAGCCTGGACGCGAGGTCGCACTGGACCGTACGCGAGCCTGAACTTTGACCGAAACCACGCTCTTGCGACGATTTGCGGACGCCACGGGTTGGAAGAGCGTGCGGATGTAAGCATTGGGCTTGTCTTCATGGAGGCTTACTCCCGACTCCCTGATCATACCCAAGAGCGCAACAGAGCATTTCTTTTTTTGTCAAATGCGCAGTTTAGTGCGGGCGATGAGCCTTGGTGCCAAGCCTCGATCGGGACGGTTATCGCCAATGAGATCGGGAGGAGCTTTGCAGTGAGATGCACCGCCGAACCGATGCTCATGCTTTGGTGCCAGTCGGAACAGGGCCGAAGCTAATCAAGGGGAACTGCCTAAAATGTCGGAAGGCGTCGCATCTGAACGCGAAAGCAAGGAATTCGATGTTGTGATCGTCGGTGGCGGTCCTGCGGGATTGTCGGCTGCGATCCACCTGAAACAGGTCAATCCGGAGCTTTCGGTCGTCGTGCTGGAGAAGGGGGCTGAAGTCGGCGCGCATATGCTGTCGGGTGCGGTGGTCGATCCGATCGGCATCGACCGCCTGTTGCCGGGCTGGCGCGAAGAAGCAGGCCACCCCTTCAAGACCGAGGTCACGGCCGACCATTTTCTGTTTTTCGGCCCCGCGGGTTCGATGCGGCTGCCGAATTTCCTCATGCCGCCATTGATGAACAATCACGGCAACTACATCGTTTCGCTCGGGCTCGTCTGTCGCTGGCTGGCCGAAAAGGCCGAAGCGCTCGGCGTCGAGATCTATCCCGGCTTTGCCGCCACCGAAGTGCTCTACAATGACCAGGGCGCGGTCATCGGCGTGGCAACCGGCGACATGGGCGTTGAGAAGAACGGCGAGCCCGGCCCGAATTTCACCCGCGGCATGGAGCTTCTCGGCAAATACGTGCTGATCGGAGAGGGCGTGCGCGGCTCGCTGGCAAAGCAGCTGATCGCCAGGTTCGACCTTCAGAAGGATCGCGAGCCGCAGAAATTCGGCATCGGCATCAAGGAACTCTGGCAGGTCAAGCCCGAGCACCACAAGCAGGGTCTCGTGCAGCACTCCTTCGGCTGGCCGCTCGGCATGAAGACCGGCGGCGGGTCGTTCCTCTATCATCTGGAAGACAACCTCGTCGCGGTCGGCTTCGTCATCCACCTGAACTACAAGAACCCCTACCTCTATCCCTTCGAGGAATTCCAACGCTTCAAGACCCATCCGTCGATCCGCGGCACCTTCGAGGGCGGCAAGCGCCTGTCCTATGGCGCCCGCGCCATCACCGAGGGCGGATACCAGTCGGTTCCGAAGCTCTCGTTTCCGGGAGGTGCGCTGATCGGCTGTTCCGCCGGCTTCGTCAACGTGCCGCGCATCAAGGGTTCGCACAACGCCGTGCTGTCGGGAATGCTCGCTGCCGACAAGATCGCCGCGGCGATCGCCGCCGGTCGCGCCAATGACGAGGTCGTCGAGATCGAGAACGAATGGCGCGCCACCGATATCGGCAAGGACCTGAAGCGGGTGCGCAACGTCAAGCCCCTCTGGTCCAAGTTCGGCACCGCGATCGGCGTCGCGCTTGGCGGTCTCGACATGTGGACCAACACGCTGTTCGGCTTCTCCTTCTTCGGCACGCTGAAACACGGCAAGACCGACGCGCAGTCGCTCGAACCCGCGTCGATGCACAAGAAGATCGACTATCCGAAGCCGGACGGAGTCCTGACCTTCGACCGCCTCTCCTCGGTGTTCCTGTCGAACACCAACCATGAGGAAGACCAGCCGGTGCATCTGAAGGTCAAGGACACGGACCTGCAGAAACACTCCGAGCACGACATCTATGCCGGACCATCGACCCGCTACTGTCCGGCCGGCGTCTATGAATGGGTGGAAAAGGATGGCGAGGACCTCTTCGTCATCAACGCCCAGAACTGCGTCCACTGCAAGACCTGCGACATCAAGGACCCCAATCAGAACATCAACTGGGTGCCGCCCCAGGGCGGCGAGGGGCCGGTCTATCCGAATATGTAGGGACGCTAAGGTTGGGATTATGAGAACTAAAGGACGCCACAGCAGTCCGCAACGCCTGTTTCGCGCAGCGAACAATCGCGGAGTAAATAGCCAAGCAGATTGCGTGGCGGAGGAGGATGCCGAGACGAAACTCCCGTCTGAAAGCGACCGAGTCAGAACTACTACAAGAGACTGAGTGGTGCGACAGGAAGATAGGAGTGGAGTTTGCAATCAAAGGGTTGAACGCCCGAAGGACTGAACAAAAGAACCGGCGTTTTGTCGTTGGAAATTGCAGCTTTTTCGTGCGGCGAGCAGAGTGGAGCCGCCCCAGTTTTGGAGACCTAAGATGAACTCAGAAGTTCGCACCTCGAGCGCAAGCTTTCTAGAAAGCGTCGACGAGAATTTTCGGCACGCAATGAAATTCCTCGACTTGCCTGAGGGCTTGGCGGAGCTGATCATTCAGTGCAATTCGACCTATACAGTTCGTTTTGGTGTGCGACTGCGCGGCCGGATGTACAGCTTCATCGGCTGGCGTTCGGTGCACAGCGAACACTGCGAACCAGTAAAAGGTGGCATTCGCTATGCCCTGGGCGCCGACGCGGAAGAGGTGGAGGCGCTCGCGGCGCTAATGACGCTTAAATGCTCCTTGGTGGATGTACCTTTCGGCGGTTCGAAAGGTGCGCTCAAGATTGATCCGCGCGAATGGACGCCGCAGGAGCTAGAGCGAATTACCCGACGGTTCACGCAGGAACTCAACAAGCGTGGCCTCATCGGCCCGGGCGTCAACGTTCCCGCTCCTGATATTGGCACCGGTGAGCGTGAAATGGCTTGGATGATGGACGAATTCCGTCGTGCCAATGCTACCGACGTCGTCAACGCTCGTGCTTGTGTAACGGGAAAGCCGTTGTCGAAAGGCGGAATTGCAGGACGAACCGAAGCGACTGGCCGAGGGGTCCAGTTCGCCCTGCAGAGCTTCCTACGGGACCTTAGGACTGTCGGCCTTAATGGGCGCAGAGATCTCAAAGGGGCCTCAATGGTGATCCAGGGCTTCGGCAACGTCGGTTATCATGCTGCAAAGTTCCTTTCCGATGAGGACGGCGCGCTCATCACGGTCGTTGCCGAACGCGATGGATACGTAGCCAATCCGCGCGGGTTGCCGATCGAGGCCTTGAAACAACATCAGATCCGCACTGGCAGCATCCTGGGATTTGATGGCGGTCAGTCTTTTGCTGGCGACATGACGGGTATTGAACAGCCTTGTGACGTACTTATTCCAGCCGCAATGGAAAATGCAATTGATATGAGAAATGCGGAGCGCATTAAGGCGCACCTCGTTGTCGAAGCGGCCAATGGACCGGTTACATTTGAAGCAGACAAAATTCTCCGCTCACGAGGAGTAACCATTCTTCCAGACCTCTACGTCAATGCTGGCGGTGTAGTCGTCAGTTATTTTGAGTGGGTGAAAAACCTAACGCACATTCCTTTCGGACTTATGGAGCGGCGCCGGCGGGAACGGAGAAATCAAACGATTGCCGCCGCGCTTGAGCGTATGACAGGTAAGGAGTTTCCAGCCGATATGCGTGACGAATTTCTCGAAGGTGGTGCCGAAATCGACCTCGTTCGGTCAGGCCTGGAGGACGTGATGCGTAGTACCTGGGCCCGCATCGGCGACCTCATGGAAAGGCACCCGGAACTGCGTGACTACAGGACTGCCGCCTATGTGGTCGCAATAAAACAAATCGCCGACGCTTACGAGGCCATTGGGATATGAGGTTGACTGGCCCCCGACGCTCCAGCGAGAGGTGCATTGGCCATTGCTTTCGCTAGTATCGCGGGCACAGTGCGCCTGGCGCGAAGGCTTCTCGATTTTGGTAATGGCTGCCACGTCAACCCCGGGTGAATCAACCCCTCCTCAGGCGTCCAAGAGCGAACGCGCCGCCGCGGTGCGCAATTGAGGGCAAAGCTAAGGCTCAGGTGAGCAGGGATGATAAAGGCGTGCATGAAATCGTCATAGAGAGCACGATGAATTTCGCTACACCCCCCGTAACAGGGTTTCGGTTGTCGGCGGTTTCGGTCGTACCATCTTTTGGCAACGAAACCGATCCGGCACAAAGGTGTGAACAGACTATCGCCATTCGCGACCTGCTGGAGAATAACAACTTTGTGCCAATTCGGCATGGCGAGGGGCCCTATCGGTTGCCGCTTGCGTTGACGAATGGGCGACTTGTCATATCCGCAACGACCGAACATGACGTGCACGTCATGTGCCACTCTCTTTCATTATCTTCATTCCGTTCTCTCTTTAGAGACTACCGCCTTGTTTGCGAGAGTTACGCGACAGCTAAAATGCGGATGACTCCCCACAGAATCGAGGCGATCGACATGGGTCGCCGCGCCATTCATGATGAGGCATCAGCCCTATTGATCGAACGCCTCAAGTCGAATGTTGCGATCGATCTGCCGACGGCGCGGCGATTATTTACACTGATCCATTTGCTGGTGTCGAATAATGCTTACCGGGAAAGATCAACCTGATGAGGTGGAAAGGAAAGGAGGCCGGCCCAATATTTGTTCGACCGAAGGGTGTCGACCCGAACACGCAAAAGACATCAACGCTAAACAAGGCTAAAGGGTATGTAGGCCTACTTGCACCTTTATAAAACTCCACCTTCCGGCCAATTTTTCTAGCTTCTCAGCTGTCGAGCCTTGGCTGGCTGATGCAGACTGTTGCGCTCAGTTGGCTCATGGCGACGATTTGCACATCGGACATAATGGTCGCCCTTGTGCAGGCGTCTTCAACCCTGCCGGCCTTCTTTCTAGCGATCTTCGTAGGAGCGTTTGCTGATAATTTCAGCCGCCGCATGATCATGATTATCGGGCGATGCATGATGATGGCGGCTTCCGCGATGCTTGATCCTGATGGCCTGTGGAAATGCCGATCCATGGATGATCCGCTTTTTTAGCTTTCTTGACGGATGCGGTATCGCACTCAGCGATCCGGCCTGGCGCGCCTCCATTGGCGACATGCTGGAGCCCGTCATCTCCCAGCAGCTGTCACGCTCCTCAATATCGGCTTCAACACCGTTCGAAGCATTGGTCCCGCCCTTGGCGGTTCAATCGTCGCCGTCTTTGGGCCGCTCGTCATATTCGTGCTCAGCACCGTTGATTTATGGTGCCCGTGACCATTTTATGCGCAACAATTGGAAGGTGCAAACTTCGTCGCTGCCACGGGAAGCCCTGATGACCGCGATCTACGACGGCTTGCGCTTCACGGCCATATCCGCGGAGATCAAAAACACGATCATTCGCGGCACCCTGTTCGGGTTTTCGAGCATATCTAATCAGCCCTCTTGCGCAGAGAGGAACGCAGGGCCTTTTGATTGGCCCTGCGGAGGGTAACGGCAGCGGCTGAGACGCGTGGGATTTGTCTCAACTATCCCGTAATTTCATTTCGTGGGCGTGAGGCAGAGATCGAGGAGGTGGGATACGTCCTGCGTGTCGAGCCTGTCAAAATTCGCGGCAAGCTCCTCAAGCGCCTGCGCTCGTTTCGGTCCTAAAATCTCCCCGGCAAAGTTATAGAACTTTTCGCTGATCTCACTATCACTCAGCTCCATGTCGCGGTCGCCGCGTGGAGTACGAGGAGCGCCCTCTATTCGCCGCCCGTCGACAGTGATCAACGTAACCGCGGCCCAACGCTTCTGAATCGATTTCGCAGTCAGCTCCGGATCGTCAATCAACCGGGTTGCACGGCTCAATCGCAATATAGCGGGGTCGTCCAAGGTTTCCTTTGCCAATTCGGCTGGTCCCAGCTTGCCACGCACAATCATGGTCGCTACCGGAAATGCTATTGCGTAGCTGAATTCGTCCAGGCTCTTGGGCTCGTAGCCGGCGAGCCGTATAGCATAGCTGAAGGTTCGGATCTCAACAGAAGCGATCTGTTCATGATGCAGGCTGTGGTCACGCATTAGATCGCGTACAGCGTCAATAGAGGGATGCGCCCAGCGGCAGCAGGGGTATAGCTTGTAGTGCGTATCTTCGACTGTCAGCCATCGCTCACCTAAGTCGGACAAAAACGGCGCTGCTCCGTCACCCTCGCAAGTAAGCGCTGGCGCACCGGTAAAGCCTTCCCGCGCAAGATATGCTGCAGTTACACCGCTGGGTGCTCCCCAACCAACGCCATCGCGCACCATTGTAGGGAAGTCTATGCAACGCATCATTTGACTACGTGGACCATGATACTCAGCAATCCCAGCTGCGTGGCGAATTTGAGTATTGTCAAGCCCGAGCATCCTGGCAACTGCGGTCGCGACACCCACGGCCGTCCAACTGCCCGAGGTGTGGTAGTCTGGGCAGGTCGCATGTTGCACCTGTCCTGCCCGGTAACTAACCTCATAGGCAATAGCAAGCCACTCGGCGAGTTGCCTACCTGTCATCCTAACGCCTTGCGACAACAACGTGTCAGCAACGGCAATGACAGCCGGAAACACGGCCGACCCGGCGTGACCCTTGTTTGGTGTCGTGCCGTCGTGAGCATCAACGGAGTCGACCAAAAAAGCCCCGGCCATGGCAGCGCCGGCCGGACTGACCATGCGGCCGTCCATCAGCATCCGCGCATTGCCACCTGTACCGGCTCCAAATACTGCCAACGCGCCGCGCCGGGCGATATGCGACATCTCAGTGGTGGAGCCAATTGCCGCGACGCCCATGGTATCGACGAAACTTCGACGCAGTACACGCAAGAGATCATGGGGAAGGTCGTCGTATCGCAGGGTTCCCACGAACGTGGACATATCCAGGGCCATTGTATTATCCTCCAAACCAAAGTGCAGAAAATTGCGGCAGTTTACTCGTTATACCGACACGGAAACGCCGTTTCGAAGCCACGCCTTTAGCCGCATCTCGACGGCCTAACGAGCGGGCCATCCCGCGCAAAAGCGCGGTAGGTCAGAGCAAGGCCATGAGTGACTTCCGTTGGGCTGGGACCGTGTTTCCTCAAAGCCCCGTCTCGAAAAAATCACAATCCTCAATGGCGACCAATTGAATATGGTTCATGGCCTGCGTAATTTACTCAAGTATCCAGACTGTTTTCCAGGCGCTATCGTAAATTCGATGGATTGCGGCAGGTCGGCAGCGCGCCCCTTGTTGGCAGTGAGCTGAATCAAAAAGGCGCCGATCGATCGATCTCATTGAAAACGGGGCGGCCCTTACCTGACGATGGAGGATTGTATCTCAGAAGCCGACGGCTAAACGCAAGACCAACATCAAATCCATAGGGGCGAGCCCTATCTGTAACAAATCGAAGTGCGCACCATCGCCCACAACCGCATTAGGCGTTTGCGCCGTCTTCGTTACAAGTCAGCTCGTTCCAAATTGACCACGGAGCAAACACATGACTCGAATGATAACAGACACTCCGGTTCCGACGGTCCGACGCTTGGTGATCAACAGGCCTGAAAAGCGAAACGCTCTGGATCAAGAAACCAAAGCTGCCCTGTTTCAAACGTTCGCCGAAGCGGAAACAGACCCTTCTGTACGCTGTATTGTCTTAAGTGGATCCGGCGGAGCATTCTGCTCTGGGGGAGACCTTACGACGATGGAGGGCCAGACTGAACAAGACGCTCTGGCAAGAATGCGGCATGGGCATCAATTTGTGAGTTCCGTCTTTCGGTCGCGCAAGCCCCTGATCGCGGCAGTCGAGGGAGTGGCAAGCGGTGCAGGTGTCGCGCTGGCTCTGCTCAACGATTTCGTTGTGGCGGGATGTAGTAGCAAGTTTAGCTTCCCGTTCATCAAGCTTGGTCTCATACCCGATTGGGGATTGATGCACACATTGCCAAGCCGAGTTGGACTACAAACCGCCCGCAAGCTCATGATGACTGCGGCGACTGTTGACGCGAGAGAAGCTGAGCGGTTGGGTCTGGTCGATTTCGTCGTCGACGATGGAGAGGTTCAGAACCATTCGCTCGAACTGGCGCAAGATTTGGCGAGCCGCCCTAGGGCTGCGCTAGCAATGCTTAAGGGAGGGCTCAGACTTGCAGCACCTTCTATCGAATCTGTTTTGGAATATGAGGCAATTGCGCAGACGACGTGTTTCATTGGCGCTGAATTCAAGGAGGGCTTCAGTGCCTTCCGCGACAAAAGACCTTCGAACTACACCAGTATTTGATAGAGATTTAGGTTAGCGCTGTAACACCAGTGCCGCTCCGGCCGCCACGAGGTTGGAGACTGTGAGTTTACGTCTCCGTGAGACTACTTCGAAGCACGTAAGTGGAAATTTGTCCATTTACATTGGACGTTTGCGTCTTTGTCCCATTTCATGGATTGGTGCAAACGGGCAAGAATTTCGGCTGCGATCGCCGGTCAATAAGACCGGCGGCTATTCAGTGGAAGTGATCCCCCGTTCGCACCAGCGCGCTTTAGACATCCTCGGTCGGATAGCGGCATTGAGGAGCAATTTACAAATCTATCGAACTTCCGATTGCCGACGTATACGTCCAAACGATCGCACCTGACTTGATCGACGCCGACCAAATTTGGGAGGCTGCAAGTAGTCAAAAAACATGGCGTAACACCCTCGTGCGGCACATATTTGGCGTCGCCGAGCGCCGAGGGCCGCCCACATTCCCTTGAGAGATTTTACTGGTCCATGAATTTTTTTTGCTGGGTGTAATCGCGAATTTCTGGTTTCCTTTCACCATCGAAATCAACAGGCATAGCACACGGTCTGGAAACATTGGCTTTCCGGAGGTGTCTTTTGCGAGCTACGTGAGGGTAAAATGCGCACCGGTGGGCAAGTTCTAATCGAAGCCTTGCGAATTAATGGGGCCGAGGTGATTTTCGGCGTCCCTGGGGAAAGCTATCTCGCAGCGCTCGATGCCATAAGAGATCATGGCAATGCTTTGCGTTACGTTACGATGCGGCAGGAAGGCGGCGCGAGCTTCGCGGCGGCGGCTTATGGTGATTTGACCGGACGACCAGGAATTTGTTTCGTCACTCGCGGGCCTGGCGTGACCTCGGCAACGATCGGATTGCATACGGCCATGCAAGGGTCCACGCCCATGATCCTTTTGATTGGACAGATCAGTCGTCCATACCGGGATCGGGAAGTCTTCCAAGAGCTCGACTATCGCCGTTTTCTGGGCCAGACAGTAAAATGGGTAGCTGAAGTCGACGACGCGTCGCGGTTGCCCGAGTATGTCAACCGAGCCTTTAAGATCGCGGTCTCGGGCCGTCCGGGTCCAGTTGCCTTGGCGCTACCGGAGGACATGCTATTTTCATTGACCGACGTTCCGGACCAAGCCGCAGCCCGCCCTACGCCAGCTGCACCGTCATCTGCCGATATCGCCGCAGTGGGCCAGATGCTGGAGGAAGCGCAACGTCCGCTTTTGCTTTTGGGGGGCGCAATCTGGACGCCCGAGGGACATGCGGCGGTCATTCGATTTGTTGAGAAGTATGATCTGCCCGTCGCTGTTGGCTTCCGTCGCCAAGGCTTGTTTCCCCACGATCATCCGAACTTTATCGGCAGTCTCGGTTTCGGAGGCATACCAGAGCCAAATCAGTACGCACGCGATGCCGATCTGATCATCGCGCTGGGTTCACGCCTGAACGATCCGACGACCTTAAAACATACGATTATCGCGGCTCCAAAGCCGGCGTGCCGCCTCGTCCAAATCCATCCGGGAGCAGAAGAGCTAGGTCGGCTCTATCAAGCCGACCTGCCAATCTTAGCCGATCCGAGTCTAGCGGCCGTAGCACTTGCGGAGTTGCGACCAACCCGCCTGCACACCGCGGCAACTTCCAAAGCTTTGGCTGGCTACACGGCGCATGTGTCGTTGCCCGCCCAACCCGGTCCTGTTGACATGGCCGAGGTTATGCGCGTGTTAAACGAGCGGCTTCCCCGCGACACAACCATGACCACCGGCGCGGGCAACGCTTCGGATTGGCCAAACATTTATTATTGCTATCGCCAATTCTTGGGCGCTGCCTCACCTATCAACGGCGCTATGGGGATGGGTGTCCCGGCGGCGGTTGCGGCTAAATTCGTGCGTCCACACGCTCGCGCGGTTTACATCGGCGGCGACGGAGACTTTTTGATGAATGGTCAGGAATTGGCAACCGCGTTGCAATACCAGCTGGATCCCTTGTTCATTATCATTGACAACGGCGGTTACGGCACTATTCGCGGAAACCAGGAAGCACGCTACCCCGGCCGCGTTTCCGGAACGATTTTGCGCAATCCAGATTTTGCTAAGGTTGCCGAGGGCTATGGCGCCCACGGGGAGCGGGTAAATATGACCGCCGATTTTGAGCCGGCGCTGGAGCGGGCGCTCGCCGCGGGCCGTGCCGCAGTCATCCACGTCGTGGTTGGACCGAATAATCTCGGTCCGAATAACACTCTTTCAGAGGATCGCTCGTGATGCTTTCTGAGATCATTCGCAATGTGCCGAGATCACCGATCACTGCAGTGTTTGATCGGGCGACCGAGCTACGCTCATGCGGTCATGACCTAGTCGATCTGTCGATAGGCGAGCCTGATTTTGACACGCCAGACCATATTCGAGCCGCTGGAATCGAAGCTATCAACACCGGCGTGACGCGATACACTGCCGCTGACGGTACCGCAGCTTTGAAGGATGCCGTTCGCCGCAAATTTTCTCGTGACAATCAACTTGTATTCGATCGATCGCAGGTCGTGATTGCCTCTGGTGCAAAACCGTTGATCGCGAGCGCCATGCAGGTTGTGCTAAATCCCGGCGACAAGATAATCCTCAGCACGCCCGCATGGACTTCCCATGTTGGCATGGCCCAGGTTTGCGCCGCGGATCCGGTCTTTTTGGAAACGCGGGAATCTGAAGCCTACAGAATCGATGCTCATCGTCTTGAAGCCGCTATCACGCCGGATACCAAGTTGCTTTTGCTGTGTTCGCCTGGGAATCCTACAGGCGCCGTAGCTTCAACCGAAGAACTTGGAACTGTCGCGGAGGTGCTACGCCGCCACCCGCATGTCAACGTTATCTCTGATGATCTCTATGAACACATTGTTTTTAGTCCAGCAAAGTTTGCCACGTTAGCGCAAGTCGCTCCGGATTTGGCTGATAGAGTATTGACCGTCAACGGTTTGTCCAAGGCCTACGCGATGACGGGTTGGCGTATCGGCTACGCTGGCGGACCTGACTGGTGGACCTCTGGGCTGCGGGTGCTGTTTTCGCAGACGAGCGGCGGCCCCTGTTCGATTAGCCAAGCCGCCGCCGTGGCTGCCTTGGACGGACCACAGGAATTCTTAGAGGAACGTTGCCACGTCTACCGCCGACGTCGCGATAGGGCCCTGTCAGAACTGTCAAAAGTGCCCGGCCTGAAGGCGCAGGCGCCGGAGGGTGCATTTTTTCTCTATGTAGATTGCGGGAAGTACATCGGAAAACGGGCTCCGAATGGGAGCCTCATAACGTCGTCAACCGATCTTGCGGAGCACCTCCTAGCCGCGGGTGTGGTAACGGTGCCGGGCGCGGCTTTCTATGCGGACCCTTTTCTAAGATTGTCGGTTGCGACCTCGGAAGAAAGTATAGCAGAGGGCATTAGGCGTATTGGAGTAGGCTGCAGACAACTTGAGTGACGTGAACGCGGCGATTACAATACCATGAGATTAGTCGTGGGGCTTTACTTGACTTTGACAGTCAGCATCGGTGGTCCACGACAAGTTGGCCGCGCGAGACATATGCAGGAATGCATATCCTTGTGCAGGGCTCATTGACGTATAGGAGCCATGTTCTACCATGAACGCACTTTCGAAACTAATCCTCCACCGTCTCGCCTTGGGCGCGCTGACGCTTTGGATCGTCTCATTCCTGATCTTCGCAGGTGTTCAGTTCCTTCCAGGCGACGCCGCCACCGAGATTCTGGGCCAGTCGGCCACACCGGAAACTGTCGCCGCGTTTCGCAAAAGTCTCGGCCTCGATTTGCCGTTTTACCTTCGTTATCTCGAATGGCTGAGGGCGATACTGCATGGAAATTTTGGAACAGCGCTGGCCAGTGGAAAAGACATAACTGAGATTATTGGTCCAAGGCTGCTAAACACCTCGATTCTGGCTGCCTGTGCTGCAGTAATATCCGTTCCTTTGGCGCTGTGCGGTGGAATTGTGGCGGCCCTTTACAGGAACACATTCATTGATCGCGCGATCAATGCGGTCACGCTCACCTGGATTTCGTTTCCGGAGTTCTTCGTCGCCTATATTCTTATCTTGATCCTTGCCGTCAACACGGGCGTCTTTCCGAGCCTCTCCCAGGTCGACGCTAACATGAGCCTTCTTGATCGAGCATCGGCGATAGCGCTTCCAGCACTTACGCTTGCCGTTGTCGTGATGGCTCACATGATGAGGATGACGCGAACCTCGATCGTCACTTTGCTCGGAAACCAATATATTGAGACAGCGCGCCTCAAAGGCGTCCCGGAATGGCGAATTCTTGTCAAACACGCGTTGCCCAATGCGTTAGCACCAATTGCGAATGTCGTCGTCCTCAACCTGGCCTATTTGATCACCGGCGTTGTGGTTGTCGAGGTAGTATTCGTTTATCCAGGTCTAGGTCAGCTCATCGTCGATTCAGTTCAGAAGCGAGATATTCCTGTCGTTCAGGCGTGCAGTCTCATATTCGCAGCCACCTACGTCCTTCTTAATCTCACCGCCGATGTATTGGCGATTGCGGTCAACCCAAGGTTGATGCATCCGAAATGATCTGGCAATCGAGCAAGCGAAAGAGCACCAACAATGACGATGACAATGCTACTACCGCAGGGGGCGTTAAGATCTGGAGCACGAAAACTCACTTCGGCTCCGCTGAGTGTGAAAATCGGGATTGCGATCATCATACTTTATCTGCTCATGGCGCTGCTGGGCCCCGTGTTGTCGCCGTACGGCGAAGCGGAGATTGTTGGGGCGCCTTTTGAGCCATGGAGCGATCGGTTTTGGCTCGGCACAGATAGTCTGGGCCGCGACATGTGCACGAGACTTGTGTTCGGCGCCCGAAACACAATTGGCATTGCACTCATGACAACCCTGCTTGCCTTTTCATTGGGCGCATTGACTGGATTGGTTGCCGCAACTTTCGGCGGATGGACTGACCAGTTGTTGTCACGTCTCGTCGATGTCTTGATGTCGATCCCGCAATTGATTTTCGCACTGCTCCTTCTGTCTGTTTTCGGCACCTCGATCTCGACGCTCGTTATCGTTATCGCTGTTTTGGACTCCACGCGCGTATTTCGGCTTACGCGTGCTGTGGCGATTAATGTGGCGGTCTTGGACTACGTCGAAGCAGCGCGTGTTCGTGGTGAGGGCCCATTATGGATTATGGGACGGGAAATTTTGCCCAATATTGCGCCAACTCTGATTGCCGAGTTCGGGCTCCGGTTTTGTTTCGTGTTCTTGCTAATAAGCGGGCTGTCCTTTCTCGGCCTGGGCATTCAACCTCCCACAGCGGATTGGGGGTCCATGGTTCGCGATAGTGCGACATTGATCACGTACGGGGATATTACGCCGCTATTTCCAGCAGGAGCGATCGCGCTTTTGTCGGTAGCGATCAACCTCGTCGTGGACTGGTTTCTTCAGTGGGCAAGTGGCCTCAAAGGAGATTAAGCGGGAGTGGCATTTCCGCAAAACGGTTGTAGGGGTTGTGTGCCGGTAGAGGTTGATATGCATTGGCTCGCCACCGGTCCCGGGCGAAGCTTCGGGCAAAGGGCTTAAATGCAGCGGGGGTTTTGTAGTCCGACTGCCGCCGCATCTAACAAATAATATGGGAACAGCCAAAAGTGAGGAAATCGCAGTGGCAAGCAAAGTGGTAGATTTCAACGTCCATCGCGACGCCCCGGCCAACGAGAAAGAAATCCGGGTGATGCAGCCGGGTCCATTGCTTGACATCCGAAATCTTCGGATTGAAGCGACCGTTTACCCTCCAGGGGAACGCCCGAAGAACATAACTCTTGTCGATGACGTATCGGTGACGCTGATGCGCGGACAGGTTTTGGGTTTGATTGGCGAATCCGGGGCCGGGAAGTCCACAATCGGCTTAGCCAGCATGGGGTACGGTCGCGGCGGAATAAGAATTACCGGAGGCGAGGTCATTCTTAATAATCGCAACATTCTCCAAAGCGGCAAAATGGGCCTAAGGAAGCTTCGTGGTCGAGAGGTATGTTATGTTGCGCAATCTGCAGCCGCCGCCTTCAATCCTTCACACAGGTTGATGGATCAGGTTGTCGAAGCGGCGCTCTTGCACGGTACCGCGACCCGCTCCGAAGCCGAGCGGCGAGCCATCGGGCTTTTCAAGAAACTCGGCCTTCCAAATCCTGAAGATATTGGTAAACGGTTTCCCCACCAAGTGTCGGGTGGGCAATTGCAGCGGGCTATGACTGCTATGGCGCTTTGCTCCGAGCCCGACCTCATTGTCTTCGATGAGCCAACCACCGCACTTGATGTTACCACTCAAATCGATGTGTTGGCTGCGATCCGAGAAGCCATACGCGATACGGGCGTAGCGGCGCTCTATATCACCCACGACTTTCCCGTCGTGGCCCAAGTTGCCGACGAGATAATGGTGCTGCGTCATGGCAAGCTTGTAGAGAGAGGCACTACGCAGCAGATCATTGAGCAGCCGCGAGAGCCTTATACACGCGCCTACGTTTCAGTTCGCCATATTGATCAGGAGCAAAAAGCGTTTCATGGCCCGCCTGTGCTGACGATTGATGGCGTAACAGCGGGATACGGTAACGGAGTGATTAAGGTATTGCGTGACGTTTCCCTTGATCTCCACCCTGGCCAAACCCTGGCGGTTGTTGGAGAGTCAGGATCGGGAAAATCCACGCTTGCGCGCGTCGTGGCTGGGTTGCTGCCTCCTCTAGCGGGAAGAATTCAACTTGACGGCCACGGGCTGTCGCCAGGGCTCCATGGGCGCTCTAAAGAGGATCTTCGACAGATACAAATGATCTATCAGATGGCGGACGTTGCGATGAACCCGCGCCAGACTGTCGCGACGATCATTGGTCGGCCGCTTGAGTTCTACTTTGGAATGCGCGGTGTCGACCGCGACCGTCGTGTGGCCGAGTTGCTTGAGAAAACTGAACTTGGGCAGAACCTGGCTAACCGCTATCCTTCGGAGTTGTCGGGCGGACAAAAACAACGCGTTTGCATCGCAAGGGCTCTGGCTGCAAGACCGAAAGTGATCATCTGCGATGAGGTTACGTCGGCACTCGACCCGTTGGTCGCGCAGGGCATCCTGAAACTGTTGCTAAGCCTCCAAAGTGATGAAAACACGGCTTACCTTTTCATCACCCATGACCTTGCAACAGTTAAATCTATCGCTGACGGGATAGTGGTCATGTATCGCGGCCAAATTGTCCGACAGGGGCCGAAGAAACAAGTTCTCACTCCTCCATTTGATTCTTACACGGACCTTCTTCTGTCGTCCATTCCCCAGATGGAGGTTGGTTGGTTGGATCAGGCGATCAAGACCAGAAGGATGGAAAGTGGTGGCAATTGAGTTTGTTTGCCCAAATATAGTCGAATCGAATGCTATGTTGAATCGAGGAAATACAACGTGAGGAAGGGTTATATTCTTTCGATGTATGCATTGAGCCGTCGCTTCGGCGATCGGCGAGATTGGTTGGTCGGTGCATTATATGCTGTCCGTCCCTGACATTACCTCGCAGAAAGGCAAGAGACCTCTCGTCTGCCTGACGGCCTACACGACGCCTGTCGCCCGGCTAGTAGACAAGTATTGTGACATCGTGCTCGTTGGTGACAGCGTCGGCATGGTGCTGCACGGATTGCCTTCGACGCTGGGCGTGACACTGGAGATGATGATCCTGCACGGCAAGGCCGTGCGGCGTGGTCTTGAGCGCGCGCTCATGGTGGTTGACATGCCCTTCGGCTCCTATGAAGCCTCGCCTGAACAGGCGTTTTTGAATGCCGCCCGCCTGATGGCCGAAACCGGTTGTTCGGCAGTCAAGCTTGAAGGCGGGGTCAAGATGGCCGAGACGATCGCCTATCTGACCGAGCGCGGTATTCCCGTCATGGGCCATGTCGGTCTGATGCCGCAGGCCTTCAACACGCTCGGCGGTTATGCAGTGCAGGGTCGTGGCGCAGATGCTGGCCGCGTATTGGCGGACTCCCGCGCCATCACGGAAGCAGGGGCCTTCGCTGTCGTCCTGGAAAAGATACCTCAGAGCCTTGCAAAGCGGATAACCGCCGAAATCGCTGCTCCGACAATCGGTATAGGCGCGTCTGCCGACTGCGACGGTCAGATCCTTGTGATCGATGACATGCTGGGATTGTTCTCATCGTTCAAGCCGAAGTTCGTCAAACGTTATGCGGAACTTGCCGAGACGGCGGAAGTCGCCATCGGCACCTATACTGAGGAGGTCATCAAGCGCCTGTTCCCGGGCCCCGACCATGTTTTTGAAGACGCACCTGCCTCAGGCGGTAATGGAGCACCGGCATGAGCACGACCGTCGTCCGTACCGTCGCGGACCTCCGCAAGTTTACCTCCAAGTCGCGCCGCAATGACGCCAGCCTCGCATTAGTGCCGACCATGGGAGCCCTGCACGAGGGTTACCTAAGTCTAGTGCGTGCGGCCATTGCCAGGGGAAAGTGGGTGATCATCACCATCTTCGTCAATCCGAGGCAGTTCAACGATTCCGGCGATCACGCAGCCTATCCCAGAACGCTGGACGAGGATCTGGCACAGCTTGCCCCCCTTGGCGTTCATCTGGTCTACGCACCTGAGGCGTCAGAGATGTATCCGAGAGGCTTTGCCACGACCGTCTCTGCTTCCGGCGGACTATGCGGCGCAAATCGTCCGGGACATTTCGACGGGGTGGCGACGATCGTCACCAAGCTCTTACTGCAGACCGGGGCCGATATGGCATTCGAGCGAGTCGCTGCAGCATTCGTGCTGCCGATCGAGTTATGGGACGGAGCCGAGCAAGAGGCCTTCGAGTTCGAGCCGCCGGTGCTCGCGCTCGATCTGCAGCCGAGAAGCGGTCCCATCGTCGTCAAGATTGACTGCACCATAGCCGAACAGGATCTCGACACCTTTCTGGCGTGCATGCGCAAGCGGCGGCGCATTCAGAGCCAGGCGCGGCACGCAACCGGACGCTGCAGCGCAACCAGTGGAACGCAGCCCAATGGACGGAGACCTATCGGACACCGACATGGACGGACTATCTTCGCCTCGACCATCGTCTGTCACCGGCCGACCACGAACTCGCCGAGCGACTGGCCGCCCTTCATGATGGAGCGGATGCCCCCGGACCGTACTGGCGATCGAGCGCGCGACAACACCGGTCCGCGCCCGGAGCCAACCGATCACACGTGTCTCCCGTCCATGAGGTGCGTCTGATATGAGGCAGATTAGGCAACATCGGCAACCCTTGCAGCACCTGTGCGATACCGGCTCTTATGATGAGACTTCGAACGCCGACTTTCGTCAGCGTCGGTGTGACCGAGCTCCTGCCCTGCGACCGGCCTTAACCCCGGCCGCGCAGGGACACACGGCTGCCGCTGCGTCCGTCGCAACGGCAGCCGGACTTTCTTCTCGTCACCATTGTGTCGATACCTCCGCTTCGCCGCTCGGAACGCCTGTCGTCTTTCGGCAGCACTTTCTTCGCGGCCGCGATGGTGGTCTGCGCGGACCGCGGAGCAGCGGGGACCGTCTCGGCTTTCCCCGCCGCATTCCGCGGATACGCCCAATTTCCCTTCGCCCATCCTCCCAGGGCGGCGTGGCTGTCGTCGGACCCGTTCCGGCGGCAGCCGCGTCTTGTATTTCCGCAGACAGACCCAGTCGCGCGGATGCAATTTCCACTGTCCTCGTGCGGGGGCGGCGATGACCTGCATGAGCCCAATGCCATCCAGTTTTCGGATGTCGGCGATTTCGTTTGAGCCGCCTTTGGCCCGGCAGACCAATGCAGCACGAAAACGCGAGCAGGATGTCGCGATTTTCGACCTGCTGGACAACAATCATTTTGCCCCCGTCGACCATGAGGGCGGCCCCTATCGGCTGTACCTCGAACTCAAGGACCGGCGGCTGGTGATGTCAGTCAATACCGAGACCGGCGTTCCGGTCCTGTGCCATCATCTTTCGCTTGCATCATTCCGCCGGCTGCTAAAGGACTACTGGCTCGTCTGCGAGAGCTTGGCCACCGGTGCGGCGCGGCTGCCGCCCGACCGGCTGGAAGCCATCGACATGGGCCGGCGCGCCATCCATGACGAAGCGGCCACCCTGCTTAAGGAAAGGCTCAAATCTAAGGTCGAGATCGATCAGAAAACGGCCCGTCGGCTGTTCACACTGGTTTCGCTGCTGGTCGCACGCACTTCTTTCGATCTAGGGCAAGCGACATGATGGTCCGCGAACCTGATGCCGCCGTGCCGCTATTCGGTGCCGGCAAACTGTCAGAGGCAGCCGGCGGGCGCCACATCACCCCAAGAGGCTGATCGACATGTCGCCCAACGGGGAGAACGCATCCACAGGCTTGCTGGCGCCGCTGAAGAACCCGACCTTCCGTTCGATCTTCTTCGCGTCCCAGCTTTCGAGCCTCGGCTGGCTGATGCAGACGGTGGCGCTCAGCTGGCTTATGGCCACGGTTTCAACCTCGGACGTGATGGTTGCGCTCGTCCCGGCCTCGTCGACCCTACCGGCGTTCTTTCTGGCCGTCTTCGTCGGGGCGATCGCCGATAACTACAGCCGTCGCATGGTGATGATCGTCGGCCGGAGCCTGATGATGGCCGCAGCCGCAATGCTGACGATCCTCATGGCCCTCGGCATTACCAATCCGTGGCTCATCCTTGCGTTAAGCTTTCTGGACGGTTGCGGCATTGCGCTGAGCGACCCTGCCTGGCGTGCCTCGCTCGGCGACATATTGGAGCGCCGCCATCTGCCGGCTGCCGTCACCCTCCTCAATGTCGGGTTCAACATGGTGCGCAGCGTCGGTCCGGCGCTTGGCGGGATCATCGTTGCCGCGTTTGGGCCGCTCGTCACATTTGCGCTCACCACTCTCGGCTTTATCGCTCCCCTTACCGTTTTATGGCGTAACAAGTGGAAGGTTCAAACCTCGACCCTGCCGCGCGAAGCGCTCAGGACGGCGATCTACGACGGTCTGCGCTTCACGGCCATATCCTCGGAAATCAAGTCAACGATCGTGCGCGGAACGCTGTTCGGGTTTGCAGCCACCTCTACCTTGGCACTGCTGCCGCTCGTTGCCCGCGATGTCGTGAAGGGCGGGCCAATCGGTTACGGTATCATGATGGGCGGCTTTGGCGCCGGTGCACTTTTAGCCGGGCTAATGAATCCCAAACTCCGCAGACTGCTGACGCAGGAGTGGCTGGTGGTGCTTGCCTGCCTTGCCTGCGCCATATGTGAAATTTCACTTGCTCTTACCTCTTCGCTTGGCGCCGCCACGGTCTGCCTCGCCGTTGGCGGCGCCGGTTGGGTAACAGCATGGTCCGGACTGGGCGTCAACGTGCAACTGGCAAGCCCGCGCTGGATCGTTGGGCGCACGATCTCGATCTACAGCGCCTTTACCTATGGCGGCATCGCTGTGGGCAGCTGGTTTTGGGGCATCATCGTCCAAAACTATTCGCTCCCCCTGGCGCTCGGTTGGTCGGGTGTTGCGACCCTCTTGGTCGCGGCGCTTGGGCTCAAACTGCCGATCAGCAATCGATCTGAATCGGAACTCGAACCCTCGGGCGCCTTCTGCGCACCCGCGATCGCGCTCGATCTGAAGCCAAGAAGCGGTCCCATCCTCATCACGACGAAGTATGTGATCCCTGACGAGAACGTGGACCGGTTCCTGGAGGTCATGCAGAGGCGTCGCTATGCCCAGACTCGTGTCGGTGCACGGCAATGGATGCTCACTCGGGATGTTCAGGAACCTTCACGTTGGTTGGAAACCTTCCGCACGCCGACCTGGATGGACTATCACCGCCTGCATCATCGCCTGACAGCGGCGGATAAGGAACTCGATCACCAGGTTCTGAACCTGAGCAAGGAGGCTAACCCTCCGCGCACGAGTATCCTGGTCGAGCGACCCACCGCCGGCAAATCCTCTCCGCCGGTGCCTTATGTTTCGCAGAAATAGCTCATGGGCTCGCTGTCAATCAGATGATTTCTCGCACGGCGTCGAAAGGGACACGACATGCTTTCACCATTGGAAAGATCATGCCTGCGCTGGCTGGCGAAAGCTCGGAGCATTGAAGACATCGCTCGGCTTGAGGCAAAGAGCGTGCGCGAAATCGAAGAATGCCTTGCCAGCGCGATGGCTTCTCTGGAAGCCAAGACGATTGAGGACGCGCTGCGGAAGGCAGGCATTTCAGCCTCCGACTGATCGGATAGCTGCGCTAATCATGTAGGGACAATGTCGTAAATAGGCTTGCAAATGTCGCATCGGTTCGACGCAACGCCTTTCGCAATTCGTCAATAACCGTCGCAGGGAGAAGATATGGTTTTCCGCCTGAAAGAGCGCCTCGCCAAGAGGTTCGAGGAAGAGGTGCAGTTTTTCAAAGGTTGGCAGAAGGACAAGAAGGGTGTCGGCGCCATCACCCCGACATCGATCCATACCGCGCGTCGAATGGCGAGCGTTGTCAACCCGCGCTCCGGATTGCCGGTGCTGGAGCTTGGCGCCGGGACCGGGGTGATCACCAAAGCAATCCTGGCGCGCGGCATCGAGCCGCGCCAGCTGGTCTCGGTCGAATATTCCCGGGCTTTCTATGACGGCCTGACGCAGCGTTTTCCGGGCGTGGATTTTCGGCTTGGCGACGCATTTCAACTCGATCAGGTACTCTCCGATCGCCGAGGCGAGCAGTTCGACTGTGTCGTCAGCGCCGTGCCGCTGCTGAGTTTCCCGATGGAAAAACGGGTGGACCTGCTCGAGGATCTGCTTGCTCGGATTCCCGCCGGCCGGCCGGTCATCCAAATCACCTATGGGCCCCTATCGCCGGTCATCAAGATGCCGGACCGCTATGTGGTCTCTCACTATGACTTCGTCGTCCGCAACATCCCGCCCGCACAGCTGTGGACGTATCGGCGCGCGATATAAGCATCATATGCAAATTCCCAAAGACCGGTATTCAGCACTTGGTGGCAAGCTGCCAGCAGGCGCCGCGGCCTCTTACTGAAGCAAAAAGGAATTGCGAGTTGGAAAAGTACGTCAGCGCTAAGCTTCATGGGATCCGGGTGACGGATGCCAAGCTCAACTATCATGGCTCAATCACGATCGACGCGGATTTTTGCAGGGCCGTGGGGCTGAAGCCGCTCGAATATGTCGAGATCTGGAACAAGATGTCCGGTGCCAGGATCAGCACCTATGTGCTCTATGGCGACGCGGGTTCCAGATGCTGTATCCTCAATGGCGCTGCCGCGCGCACCTGCCAGCAGGGAGACGAGATCATCATTGCTTCGAGCACCTTCTGCGAGATTGACGACATCATCAGTTTCAAACCACGTGTCCTCGTGTTCGGTGCGGAAAACGAGATTGTCGACCGGATTACCTATGAGGTGTTCCGCCGCCCGGACGGTTCGCTCGATATGGCGGTCAACAGCGAGGTCGTCGAC
>NZ_JAOYTH010000018.1 GCF_025847205.1 Pararhizobium sp. YC-54
TTCCCACTGATCATCCCTGAGAACCTCACCGTCCATCGCCAACCTCCAAAAGTCAGCGTTGAATCTGATTTGCTCCTCAAACGGAATCCTTAATCGTTAATTCGTCACTACAGCCTAGAGCACTTTATCTTTAAACGGAAGTGATTCCGTTGGCTCAAAACGGCCGTTCCACACGAAGGATGGCGCCGAGCGATACCGACCCATCGGTCAAGCCATCCGACACAGTGGAAGGCCGTTTTCAGCCAACCCGAAGGGCCGTTCGGCCATGACCGGCGGCTGCCGTCTCGACCGCAGCTTCTGCTGCGCTCTTCGCCAACCGCCTTGGTTCTGGCCGAAATTCCTTCCGGCAGAATGCTTTCGTTTAAAGATAAAGTGCTCTAGGTACGAAGGATGTTCAAACTCGCCCATATTTCCGACATTCATCTCGGCCCCCTGCCCGACCTTTCCTTCCGTGAACTTGCATCAAAACGCATTACCGGCTTCGTCAACTGGCATCGCAACCGGCGCAATCATCTCGTCGGCAATACGCTGAACCTGTTGATGGACGAAATCGAGCGGATCGATCCGGATCATCTGGCGATCACCGGCGATCTCGTCAACCTCGCCTCCTCGCGTGAAATCGAGATCATGACCGAGTGGCTGCGGGAGGCCGGAGAGCCGGAAAACATCTCCATCGTCCCCGGCAATCACGATGCCTATGTGCCGGGCGCCTATGAGAAGACCACCCGGGCCTGGTATCCCTATATGCGCGGCGAGCACGGACCGGCGGAATGGAACGGGGATTTCCACTGCTATCCGTATCTGCGGGTGCGCGGCCCCGTGGCGCTGATCGGCTGCTCGACGGCCGTTGCCACGCCTCCCTTCGCCGCCAGCGGCTATTTCGGCAGCCGCCAGGCGCGCGAGACCGTCAACCTTTTGCGGGCCGCCGGCGAAGCTGGCCTGTTCCGGGTGGTGATGATCCACCACCCGCCGATCCGGGGCGCGACATCGCTGCACAAGCGCATGCTCGGCATCCGCCGGTTTGCGGCGACGATTTCCGCCGGCGGCGCCGAACTGGTGCTGCACGGGCATACCCACCTGAACACGGTCTATTCCCTCAAAGGCCAGGTCAAACCGGTCCCGGTCATCGGCATCGCATCGGCGTCGCAGGGGCGCGGCGGCAAAAAGCCGCCAGCCGGCTTCAACCTGTTTTTTATCTCCGGCAGCCCGGGACAGTGGAACGTGATCCGCGAGCGCTTTGAACTGACGATGGACGGCCGCTCGGTCACACTGGTCGAAACCACGCGGCTCTGATTGCCCACTCGCTACTCGCCAAGGAAGGAAAAAACGCTATGCTCCGGAAATAATCGGCGCTCGCCATCCGTCCTATAGCGCTGACCGCAAGACGGGAGCGAAATCCGGCTTGCCGGTCTCAGTTTCAGCCAGGAGATGACCATGATCCACAGCAAGTCCGCAATGATTGCCTTGTTCTCAGCCGCCTCTTTCTTCGCGCCCGGCCAGGCGGCCTGGGCTGCCGGCGAGGACACGACCAGTCCGCCGGAAAAGACCAAGACCTCCACCGAATGCACGGACGGCAAGATCTGGGACAAGGACAAGAAGGAATGCGTCGATGCCAAGAAGAGCGGGCTTGACGACGACATCCTGTTCAAGGCGGCCCGCGAACTGGCCTATGCCGGCCAATACGAAAATTCGCTTCACGTCCTTGACGCCGTCAAGGACCAGAACAGCGCCCGCATCCTCAACTATCGCGGCTATTCCAACCGCAAGGCCGGACGCATGGAACTCGGCATGAGCTACTACAAGCGTGCCTTGCAGGCGGACGAAAACTACATCCTTGCCCGCTCCTACATGGGCCAGGCGCTTCTCGAACAAGGCAAGGTCGAGGAAGCCAAGGTACAGCTGATCGAGATCCGCGACCGCGGCGGCGAAAACAGCTGGGCCTATCGCTCCCTTTTCGAATCGCTGGGTGGCGTCCGCCACTATTGATGACGATCAGGCTGGGCTCGCCTTGTGGTTGTCCGGCCTGTAATTTGCTCTTGAGAAACCGTCTGAAGCTGCAAAATATGTGCGTCCACCCGGCTGCCGACTTGCAGACCATGGGTCAAATGTTTCATATCAACCGGCGTATATTTCGACCGGACGAATAAAATCGCGATCCGGAACGTTTCTTTGGAAGAGCAATGCGTCCAGCGGCAGACTCGAACGAATTCAGACGGGACCTGGTCAGTGTTCTGCCCAAGTTGCGCCGTTTCGCAATGACACTGACGCGCAATGCAGCCGATGCCGATGACCTGGTTCAGGAGGTTTGCGAGCGTGCGATCACCCGTAACCACCTGTGGAACGGTGAAGGACGGCTTGAGAGCTGGATATACGCGATGACACGCAACCTTTGGATCGATGAAATCAGAAAGCGCCGGGTGCGCACCGGCAGCGGCACGGTCGATGCCTCCGAGCAGGATGAACTTTCGATCGAAGCATCCGGCGAAAAGGCTGTTTATGCCAATCAGCTGCAGAAAATGATCCTCTCCATGCCGGAAGGGCTGGCGAGCGTTTTCCTTTTGGTCAATGTCGAGGGACACAGCTACCGGGAAGCCGCCGATATACTGAAGATACCGATCGGCACGGTGATGAGCAGGCTTTCGACCGCACGCATGCGTCTGGCCGCAATGATTACAGAGACGACGGAAAGGAGGGCCTGAACGTTGCAAAGCACGAAGGGGCTCCCGCTCGACGTTCGCCTGTCGGCCTATATCGACGGCGAAGTCAACGAAGCGGAACGCAAGGAACTGGAGCAACTGGTGGCGCGCGACGAGGAGGCGCGGCTGTTGCTTGACATGCTGCAGGCCGGAAATTCCTTCGGTAACAAGGCGTTCGAGGAGTTTCTGCACGATCCTGTTCCATTGTCGCTGGTGCGCCGGATCAAGCAGGGACCGGGCGTCAATCCCAAGGCCGAACGCGTCGTCGCCGCGGCGCCGCGCCAGGCAAGGCTGCGGCTCTGGCCGCGGGCACTGGCTGCCTCGGTCGCGTTGCTGCTGATCGGCGGCTCGACCGGTTTCATCATCGGCAAGACCGGCAATGACGGCGCACGGCCAATGAACATGGCGGCCGCCCGCACATGGCTCGACGATATCGCCGATTATCACCGCATTTATTCCCGCCAGACGGCGGAACATCTGGTGGAGGTTCCAGCCTCCGGCGACGGCAAGATCGAGAGCTGGCTGGCCTCGAGCGTCGGCATCAATTTCTCGCTGCCGAACCTCAGCGGCAGCGGCCTGACCTTCGAAGGCGCCCGCCTGCTGGTCGCGGCCGGCAAACCGGTGGCACAACTGATGTACAAGAACGAGGCTGGCGACGTCTTCGCAATCTGTTTTCTGAAGAGCAAGCCCGGCACCACGGACGGAAAGATGACGGAAAGCATGCGCGACGACATCGCGATGATTTCCTGGCAGAAGGCCGGTGCGTCCTATGTTGTCGTCGGCCCATCGGCCGATGCCAATCTGCACCAGCTTGCCACTGCCGTCTCGACGGCGATCTGAAGTCCGGCGCCATCCACAGCACCATCAGCGGCGCGCATGCGGGGCGCTTGCCATAGCGCAGCTCCCCCCGGAGAGAGCAGGGTTTCGCGCTTGCTACGTCGGCGGATCGGGTCCATTATCCGCCGAAGTCGGAGCCACCGCACGCTCAAGAGAGCCCGTTGAAGCATGGCTCCCAAGGCCTGCGGCGATGAACTGCGTTCAATGCGGTTATGAAATCTTGCCCGGATTTACCTTTTGCCCGAACTGCGGAGCAAAGCAGCCGAAACCCTGCCCAAAATGCAGTTATCTCTGCCTCCCGGACTTTGCCTTCTGCCCGCAATGCGGCGCTGATATGGCCGCCCAGCCGGGGGAAAAAACGCGACAGTCCCGTCCCGACCCGCCACCGGTCGCAGCCCCGGTTGCGGAGCCCGCGCGAGAGCCGGCGGGAACCGTTCAGACCGCCGATGCCGACCGGCGCACCGTTACCGTGCTCTTCGCCGATCTTTGCAATTTCACCACCCTCAGTGAGCAGACCGACCCGGAACTGCTCCAGACACTCCAAAATGAGCTGTTCGAGGAATTGACCAGCGCGGTGACGGCCTTTGGCGGGTTTGTCGACAAATTCATCGGCGACGCCCTGCTTGCCCTGTTCGGCGCGCCGCAGGCGCATGAAGACGACCCGGAGCGGGCCTTGCACAGCGCACTGGAAATGATCCATCGGCTGACGCCTATCGCTGAACGCTGGCGCAACCGCATCAGCCTGCCGCTCGCGCTTCATATCGGCGTGAACACCGGACCGGTGGTTGCCGGGGGGCTGGGTGCAAGCGGCATCAAGGCCTATTCGGTGACCGGCGATACCGTCAATATCGCACAGCGCCTGCAATCGATGGCGGAACCGGGCGACATCCTCGTCGGGCCTGTAACCCACCGCTTCGCCCGGCATGCCTTTTCCTTCAGTTCGCTCGGTACGCTGCCGCTGCGCGGCAAGACCGAGGGCGTGCTGGTGCACCGGTTGACGGGCCGTATCGAGGCAGCCGCCAGTCCGCGCGGGCTATCCGCACTCGGCTTCAGCGCGCCGATGGTCGGCCGCGACGCGGAACTCGGCAGCATGCTGCGCCGCCTCGATGCCGCCTGTGCCGGCGTCACGCAGCTTGTGCGTCTGACTGGAGAGGCGGGCGCGGGCAAGACGCGCCTCGTCAATGAATTCCTTGACCGGGTACGGAACGAACCCCGTTTTGCCGGTGTTGTGGTCCGTCAGGCGGCATGCTCGTCCTTCGGCGAGCCGTCATACGGCGCACTCGCCGCGATCGTCCGCTGCGCCTATGAGATTGGCACAAACGACCCCGCCGACGACGCACGCCGGCAGCTCTCCAAGGGCCTCGATGCGCTTGACCTGACACCCGCGGACAGGGAACGGCTGGTTCCGCTCTTCCTTTATATTCTCGGCTTCGGCGATCCCGGCGGTGCGCTCAAACATGTCGAGCCCGAGCAATTGAGGCGGCAGATTTTCTATGCCATCCGCACCATCCTCGAGCGCAGGCTGGAGCGGGCGCCGCTGCTTCTGGTGATCGAAGACCTGCATTGGGCCGACGCCGCCTCTCTGGAAACATTGCGATTTGCGATGGACCGGCTGGAGCGCAACCGGCTGATGCTGCTCACCACCCATCGTCCCGCATTCGAAACCGACAGGCTGAATTCTGCCAAGGCCGGCCTGACGATGCTGCGCCTTTCTCCCCTTTCCACTGCCGAGGGGCATGGCCTGCTTTCCGCCCTGTTCGGCGCCGACGGGCTGCCGGCAAGGCTGCGCGACCGGATCCTCGAACGTGCCGGCGGAAACCCGCTCTTTATCGAGGAGATCGTGCGCAGCCTGATCGAAAGCGGCAGGTTGCAGCGCAACGGCGCCCGCTGGGACGTGACCGCCGAGGCGGTCACCGCCGACATTCCGCTCAACATTCAGGCGATCATGCTGGCAAGGATCGACCGGCTGCCGCCGCGTATGCGCAAGCTTGCCCAGACGGCGGCGGTCATCGGCACGCGCTTCGACACATCGGTCCTCGAAGCCGTCTTTCCTGGATCGGCCGGGATAGAAACAGATCTGGATCAGCTGTGCGAGGCGGAAATCATCGAAGAGGTGGCCGGCACGACCCCGGCCTCGCCGGTCTCCTACGGCTTTCGCCAGACGATGCTCCATGAGCTGGTCTACGACAACCTGCTCCTGAAACGGCGCATCGAATTGCATGGGCTCATCGGTGAAACCCTCGAACGGCGATATGGCGCAGATCCAGACCGGCTCGAAGATCTCGCCTTGCTCGGCCATCACTTCGGCCGTTCCGCCCAAAAACCGAAGGGAGCCGGCTATCTGATGGCCGCCGGCGACCGCGCCCGCATGGCCTATGCCAATGACGACGCGATCCGCTTCTACCGCGAGGCGCTCGACGCGCTCGACGATCGCCGCGACGGCGCCTGGCTTGTGCCATGCGAGCGGATTGCCGATCTTTGCGGACCGACCGGCCAACGCGACAGAGCGATGGAATTTTACGGCACGGTCCTCAAGGCGTACCAGGACGCGAACGATAAAACGGCAGCGGCGCGGATATTGCGCAAACTTGGCCGGCTGCTCTTCGATTCCGGCAATCGCGAAGCGGCGCGCAGCCGCTTTGCCGAGGCTGCGGCATTGCTGGAAGACGCGAGTGCCCCGATCGAACAGGCGCATCTGTTGCAGGAACAGGGTCATCTCGCCTTCCGCACCGGTGACTATGCCGGTGCCATCAAATGGGCCGACAAAGCCTTGCACTGCGCCGCACAGCCAGCGCTGCAGGAGGATGGCGGGGAGACGGCAAACGAAGCCACCCTGGCGATCGCGCAGGCGCTCAATACCAAGGGAACGGCGCTCGCACGGCTCGGAAACACAAGGGAGGCCGTCGCCGAGGTCGAGCGTAGCGTCGAGGCAGCGCTCCGCTGCGGGCAGCTCAATGCCGCCTGTCGCGGCTATACCAATCTCGGCGTGCTCTACACGATCATCGATCCGGCGCTCGCCATCAAGATTTGCGCACGCGGCTACGAGATGGCCAGACGGATCGGCGATTTCGGCTACCAGGCCCGGCTGCTAACGAATATCGCCGTCGCCTACTGCACCTTCACCGATCGGTGCGCACGGGAGGGCATGCCAGCGGTTCACAAGGCGCTGGCGATCGACCGGGCGCTCGACCAGCGGGACCATCTGCCGGTGCCGCTGCTGGTCCTTGCACAGATCTACCAGTGCCACGGCCAGCCGGATCTCGCCCGGCGCCATTATCTTGAGGCGCTCGACGCCGCTCGCGACACCGGAGAGGCGCAATTGCTGTTTCCGTGCTACGATGGGCTGGCAACGCTCAGCCTCGACGACAACGACATGGACGAGGCGGAACGCTATTTCGATTTGGCGCAGGATATCTGTGCCCGGCACGATATCGACCCCAAGACATTGATAATACTGCCGTTTCTTGATTAACGGAGGAAATCAGCAATGGAACAGCACGACAACCAAAGCCCGTTGAGGCCCGGCGACCGCGCACCGAATGTGGTGCTTGACGCAATCACCCGTGGCGGCACGATCGCCATAGACGACTTTCGTGGCCACAAACCCGTCCTTGTGGGACTGTTTCGCGGCCTGCACTGCCCGTTCTGCCGCCGCCAGATCGCGGCGATGGCGGAACTGGAGACGCCGCTCCACGACCAGGGCATCGACAGCCTGACGATCGTCAATACGCCGACCGAACGCGCACGGCTTTATTTCCGCTATCATCCGATACCCAATCTGCTCGCAGCATCCGATCCGGATCGGGTTTCGCACCGCGCCTTCGGCCTTCCCAATCTCGAATTCACCGAAGACGAAGACAACTGGCCGTACAAGGTCGGCATGCCCACGATGAAGAGCATGCGCGTTGACGTGCCCGGCGAACTGCCCGAGCCAATGGATCCGATGGCCGCGTCCGAATTTCTCGACAAGCTGGACGGATACGAACAGACAGATGAAGACCGCCAGATGATGGCCGACGGATACGGCCAGCTGACGGGCGAGTTCCTTCTCGACAAAGACGGCATCGTCCGCTGGTGCTTCACCGAAGTCCCCGGCGACGGGAGCCGGCTCTTCTCCAGCCCGAGCCGGCAGGAGCTGATGTCCGCCGCCGCGCAGCTTCCCGCATAAGGGAAGCCTCCACGGCACAATTTCGCGCGCCCGAGGGGCGCGCGAAATATTACAGCGCCTTCAGCTCCAGCACCCGGTTCGCAGCCGAAACGATGGCTTCAAGGGAGGCGGCGACGATATTGGTATTGATGCCGACGCCGAACAGTTTTCCGCCGGGATATTCGACCTCGACATAGGCGATAGCAGCGGCGTTCGAGCCGTGCTGCAGCGAGTGCTCCGAGTAGTCGGCAACCGACATGTCGACGCCGAGATAGATCGACAGCGCGTTGATGAAGCCGTCGATCGGGCCTGTCCCCTTGCCTTCGATCCGCCTGGTTTCGCCATTGTCGGTGATTTCGGCGGCAACCACGCGCACGCCCTTGTGTTCACCGACCGGATAGGTGTGATGATCGACAAAGCGGATGCGCGCATCCGGCTGATCGACATAACGCTCGATGAAGCGGGCATGGATCGCCTTCGACGGCAGCTCCTTGCCGAATTCGTCGGTGATGCGCTGGATATCCTCGCGAAACTCCACCTGCAGGTTGCGCGGCAGGTTGATGCCGTAATCCTCCTGCAGGATATAGGCGATGCCGCCCTTGCCCGACTGCGAATTGATGCGGATGATCGCCTCGTAGGAGCGGCCGACATCCTGCGGATCGATCGGCAGATAGGGCACTTCCCAGAGCGGCTTGTTGGCAACCTTGATCGCCTTCATGCCCTTGTTGATGGCGTCCTGGTGCGAGCCGGAAAACGCCGTATAGACCAGCTCGCCGACGTAAGGGTGGCGCTCGGGAATGACCATCTGGTTGGAATATTCGTAGACTTCCTTGATCCGCTCGATATCGGAGCAATCCAGGCCGGGATCGACGCCTTGCGTGAACATGTTCAGCGCCAAAGTCACCACGTCGACATTGCCGGTGCGCTCGCCATTGCCAAACAGCGTGCCTTCGACACGGTCGGCGCCGGCCATCAGGCCGAGTTCCGTCGCAGCAATGCCCGTGCCGCGGTCATTGTGAGGATGCAGCGAGATGATCAGGTTTTCGCGATTGTCGAGATTGCGGCACATCCACTCGATCTGGTCGGCATAGACATTCGGCGTTGCCATTTCCACCGTCGAGGGCAGGTTCAGGATCAACTTGTTGTCCGGCGTCGGCTGGATGATTTCGGACACGGCGTTGCAGATTTCCAGCGCCACTTCCAGCTCGGTGCCGGTAAAGCTTTCCGGCGAGTATTCGAACCGGAAGCCGCCGCCGGCCTTGGCTGCCATGTCGGCAATCATCTTGGCAGCGTCGGTTGCGATCTGCTTGATGCCCTTGACGTCCTTGGCAAATACCACGCGGCGCTGCAATTCGCTGGTGGAGTTGTAGAAATGCACGATCGGCCTGTTGGCGCCCTTGAGCGATTCGAATGTGCGGGTAATCAGCTCGGGCCGGCACTGGACCAGCACCTGCAAGGAAACATCGGCTGGAACATTGCCTTCTTCGACGCACCAGCGGGCAAAGTCGAAATCGGTCTGCGACGCCGACGGAAAGCCGATCTCGATTTCCTTGAAGCCCATGTCCAGCAGCAGCTGGAACATACGGGCCTTGCGATCGTGACCCATCGGGTCGACCAACGACTGGTTGCCGTCACGCAGGTCGACCGAACACCAGATCGGCGCCTTGGTGATGGTCTTGCCCGGCCAGGTGCGGTCGGGAATGTTGATCTGCGGATAAGGCTGATACTTGACCGCGGCGTCGGGCATGCCTTGCTTGACGGTGTGGGACTTCATGATCATTGCGGCTTCTCTTCATCTGTGAGGCGCATAATCCGCATGCAATAACCGATCGACGGTCGCATTGCGACGGCAAAATGCTGGCTCTCGGGTTCTTTTCGTAACTGGAATTCAAAGGATGCAAGGAGCTGGGGCCGGTGGGCTTTCGGCCACCGGGCGCTCCTTCAAAGAACCCGGCAACCGCGTGTAAGGCCGAGAAGAAGAAGCGAGGCGCGCGAACGGTCCGCGATGGCGATCTGCCCGCGGGTAGCCTGTTCGACGATGATGGCGCCTGTGTTCGACATGCGGCTTGTATAGCCGCAGGCGAACGCAAGGGCAAGGGCGGTGTTTGGAAAAAGGCAAGGACAGAAGCTTCGATCCGATTGAGAATACGCCACCTGCGGTTACAATACCCGCATGAGCGAAATCCCAATTAGCATCGCTAAGGATAAGTTTGCCGAGCTTGCTCGCCGTGCCGAAGCCGGAGAGACGATGACGATTACCCGCTTTGGCAAACCGGTCATGGACCTCGTTCCATTGAAGCCAAGCCTCGATTTCAACCTTCCCGAAGAGGCGTTGACAACATCGCCGACGCCAAAGCGCTAGGCGCAATCTCGTAAACAAAACCCCGCCGGGCGACCAGCGGGGTTTTGTGTTTCGACTATCTGAAAGCCTCAGATATCGGCAGCCGACGTGACGATCCGCGACACAAGGCCGTAAGCCTTGGCTTCGTCGGCAGACAGCCAGTAGTCGCGGTCGGTGTCCTTGGCGATCTTTTCGACCGGCTGGCCGGTGGCTTCTGAGAAGATCCTGTTCAGGCGCTCGTTCATCTTGATGATTTCGCGGGCCTGAATCTCGATGTCGGACGCCATGCCGCGGGTGCCGCCGGAGGGTTGATGCAGCAGGAAGCGCGTGTTCGGCAGGCAAATGCGCCGTTCCTTCGGAGCCGATACGTAGATCAGCGCGCCGGCGGAGGCGACCCAGCCGGTGCCGATCATCCAGACCTTCGGCTTGATGAACTTGATCATGTCATGGACCGAGTCACCGGATTCGACATGCCCGCCCGGCGAGCTGACGAAGATGCGGATATCGTCGTCGCTGGCTGCGGCAAGCGCCACGAGCTGCGAGCAGACCTTCTGCGCCAGTTCCTGATTGATCGGGCCGTAGATGAAAATCGAGCGCGACTTGAAAAGGTTCGCCTCGGTCTCCTTGCCCAACGGCAATTCCTTTGCCTTGTCGTCGTCTTCTTCGTTCATGCGAACTCTCCCGCGAAATAAAATCAAATGTCCTGCCGCTGTCAGATAAGGCGACTCGACTGTGAAAACAATGCAACAAAAGCGGATGCCGATGAAAGCGCAATCAGCAAGACCCTGTGGCTATGGTAAAGATGAGAGCTAAGGCAATTGCCGTATAGACAGAGCGACGCCGCCACATAAGATGCGGATGTCACGAATTTGCATCCGGCGGGGCTGCCTCC
The DNA here is from genome assembly GCF_025847205.1 of Pararhizobium sp. YC-54. GTDB lineage: Bacteria > Pseudomonadota > Alphaproteobacteria > Rhizobiales > Rhizobiaceae > Pararhizobium. The sequence continues at coordinate 10,914 of NZ_JAOYTH010000018.1, forward strand.
CACATCCCCGCCTTTCAGTGGGGACCACAATGAAAAGACGCCTTCTTCTTACCGCTGCAGCGTTCGCCGCTTCGACCGCACCAGCCTTCGCCCATCTTGATCCCGCCGGGCACGGGTCGCTTGTGGCAGGCTTTACCCATCCGCTGTCGGGACTGGACCATATCCTCGTCATGATCGCCGTCGGCCTCTGGGCAGCCCAGACCGGCGGACGCGCGTTGTGGGCAGTCCCTGCAGCCTTCATCGGCACCATGGCCTTCGGTTTTGTGCTGGCGATGGCCGGCGTCCACCTGCCCTTTGTCGAGCCGGCCATTCTCGCCTCCGTCGTCGCTCTTGGCCTTCTGGTTGCCATGGCCGTTCGCATGGAAACCGCCGCCTGCGCCGCAGTCGTCGGCGTCTTTGCGCTTTTCCACGGCTATGCCCATGGCGGCGAGCTGGGTGCGGCCCATGCCTTGCCCTTCAGCACCGGCTTCGTCGTCGCAACCGCTCTGCTGCATGCCGCCGGTATCGGTCTTGGGCTCGCTATCGGCCGCCTGTCGTCCGGCCGGACCCTTTCGCGCCTTCTCGGCGGCATTACCGCATTTGCCGGGCTGGCGCTGATCTTCAACTGATCGCCCTTGCATCAACGAAAAACGGCGGGCTCAACACCCGCCGTTTTTCATTTCAGCCGCGCCCGCGATAGGGCTGCACGCCCTGATCCGGCAGCCACAGCCCCTCCGGCGGAGCGCCCGTCTGCCAGAAGACATCGATCGGAATGCCGCCGCGCGGATACCAGTAGGCGCCGATCCGCAGCCATTTCGGGGCCAGCAGCTCGACCAGCCGCTTGGCGATATCGAGCGTGCAATCCTCATGGAAGGCACCATGATTGCGGAACGAATGCAGATAGAGTTTCAGCGACTTGGATTCGACCAGCCAGCCATCCGGGACATAGTCGATGACGATATGGGCGAAATCCGGCTGGCCGGTCATCGGGCAAAGCGAGGTGAATTCCGGCGCCGTGAAGCGGACGACGAAATCGGTACCGGCATGACTGGTCGGAACGCGTTCGAGCACCGCCTCTTCAGGGCTTTTGGGCGCCGTTACGTTCTGTCCGAGTTGCGACAGGCCGGAAACGTCTGTTGTTGTCATGATCTCAATCCTTCGATGACTTTGACGCGAATACCGTGGGCCTTTTCGCCCTCGGGCTCGACGTGGATGGTAATTTTGGCCCCCGCATGAACCTCCCGGATGGCATCTTCAAGGCGGTCGCAGATATCATGCGCATCGCCGACCGGCATGGCAGCCGGAACGACCATATGGAAATCGACGAAGATCGCCGGCCCCGCCTCGCGCGTCTTTAAGTCGTGCACGCCGAGCGAACCGGTCGCGTTGGCCGCAATCGCCTGCTTGATCGCCTCCTCCTCCTCGGCTGGAATGGCCTTGTCCATCAACCCGGCGATCGAGCGCGCGATAACCTTCCAGCCCTGATAGAGAATGTTGCAGGCAACGACCACCGCAAGCAGCGGATCAAGGACCGCATAACCGGTGAGAATGGCCAGAACCAGCCCGGCCAGGACGCCGACGGACGTGATGACATCGGAGAGGATATGGTGACCGTCGGCGGTCAATGCCGGCGAGCGCAAAGCCCGCCCGGCACGGATCAGGATATAGGCCCAGATTCCATTGATAACGCCCGCCACAAGGTTGATTGCCAGACCGAGCGCCGGTGTTTCCGGCAAGCGTGGCGCCAGGATGGCCGGTATCGCCTCGGCGGCGATCAAAAGGGCCGCGACGACGATCAGCACGCCCTCGGTGACGGCTGAAAGATACTCGGCCTTGTAGTGGCCGAAGGGGTGGCCGGCGTCTGCGGGTTTGGCGGCATAACCGACGACAACGAAGGCGACGATGGCGGCAACGACGTTGACGATCGATTCCAGGCCGTCCGACAGCAGCGCGACCGAGCCCGTCACCCACCAGGCAAGCATCTTCAGCCCCAGCACGGCGATTGCCAGCGGAATACCCCAGAACGCCAGGCGCTGCACCTTCTTTTTCCGAATTTCAGTCGCCATCGCTGGTCCTCATTTCCCATAAAAAGAACCGCCGCGCCATGTCGGGCGCGGCGGTTTTCGACCTGCGTCCATCGTCGCTCAGGCGGCCTTGATCTTCGCCCGTGTGGCCAGATGCGCCACAACATTCTCGATCATCCGCATGCCGGCGTCACCGCCCAGCGTCATGATCGATTCCGGGTGGAACTGCACGGCGGCAATCGGTTCCTTGGTATGCTCGATGCCCATGATCGTGCCGTCGTCGCTTTCGGCCGTGATCATGAAATCGCGCGGCAGGGTCGAGGGGTCGGCAAAGATCGAGTGATAGCGGCCGACAGTGACTTCCTTGCCGAGGCCGGAAAAGACGATGCCGGGCTCGAGCACGCGGATGCGCGAAGGCTTGCCGTGCATCGGCACAGCAAGCTGGCGCAGGTCGCCGCCATAGGCTTCGGCCAGCGCCTGCAGCCCAAGGCAGACGCCGAAGATCGGCAGATCATGGGCACGCGCCTTCTTGATCGTCGCCTTGCAATCGAAATCCTTCGGCATGCCGGGACCGGGCGACAGGACCACCAAGTCGGGTTTCACCCGGTCGAAAATCTCGTCGGCAACCGGCGAGCGCACGGTCGTGACCGTTGCGCCCGTCTGGCGGAAATAATTGGCCAGCGTGTGGACGAAACTGTCCTCGTGATCGACCAGCAGGATGTTGACGCCGGTACCGACCGGTGCGACATCGCGGCTGGTGCCGCTTCTGTTGGCGGATTTTGCGTCGCGGATCGCTGCGATCATGGCGGATGCCTTCAGTTCGGTTTCGGCTTCTTCTTCTTCCGGGTTGCTGTCGTTGAGCAATGTCGCGCCGGCCCGCACTTCGGCAATGCCGTCCTTGATGCGGATGGTACGCAGCGTCAGACCGGTGTTCATGTCGCCGTTGAAGCCGACCATGCCGATCGCACCACCATACCAGAGCCGGGCGCTCTTTTCATGGCTTTCGATGAAGCGCATCGCCCACAGCTTTGGTGCGCCGGTGACGGTGACAGCCCAGGCATGCGACAGGAAACCGTCAAAGGCGTCCATGTCGTCGCGCAGGCGCCCCTCGATATGATCGACCGTGTGGATCAGCCGTGAATACATCTCGATCTGACGGCGGCCGATGACCTTGACGGAACCGGGCACGCAGACCCTGGACTTGTCGTTGCGGTCGACGTCCGAGCACATGGTGAGTTCGGATTCGTCCTTCTTGGAGTTCAACAGCTTGAGGATCTGTTCGCTGTCGGCGATCGGATCGTCGCCGCGCTTGATCGTGCCGGAAATCGGGCAGGTCTCGATGCGGCGGCCGGAGACGCGCACGAACATTTCCGGCGAGGCGCCGACCAGATATTCCTGATTGCCGAGATTGATGAAGAAGGAATAAGGCGACGGATTGATCGCCTTCAGCCGGTTTGAAATCTCCGATGGCTTGCTTTCGCAGCGCTCGAAGAATTTTTGGCCCGGAACGACTTCGAACAGATCGCCGCGGCGGAAACTTTCCTTCGCCTTGGTGACGAGTTCGGCATACTCGCCCGGACGGTGGTCGCCATGCGGCGGGATGCTATCGACAGTCTGGAACGGTTCCGGGGCGATGTCGCCGGCCTTGCCTCGCGTCGTTTCGCCATCCTTGGCGAAATCATAGCGATCGATCCAGGCCTTGGCGGCATAGTGATCGACGACGAGGATTTCGTCGGGCAGGAACAGCACCATGTCGCGCTGGTCGTCGGGACGCTTCAGCTTCAGTTCGATCGCATCGAACTGAAAGGCCAGATCGTAGCCGAAGGCGCCATAGAGGCCGAGATTGGCATCTTCCTGGGAATAGAAGAGATTGGTGACGGCGCGCAGAACGGTGAAGACGGTCGGCATCTTCGAGCGCTCTTCTTCGGTGAACACCCGGTCCGGCATGTTGATAGTGAGATCAAGACGGCGGGTCGTGGCAGCGCCGAGCGTGATATCGGCAACACCGGCAAGGTGCGCCGCGACCATCGCCAAAAGCGCTTCGCCGCGCTCGTTATAGGCTTCGATCCACAGCGCGCGGCCGAAGGAGGAGATGGCGAGCGGCGGGTCGATGATCGCCGTATCCCAGCGCGTATAGCGGCCCGGATATTCGTAGTTGGAAGAGAAGACAGCGCCCCGGCGTTCGTCGAGCCTGTCGACATAGCTGGAGATCGCTTCGCCATAAGGGGCCTCGCGCCGCCGGCGGGTGACGGAAATGCCGCCCTTGGTGGTATAGGCTTCCGCACCGTCTGCAAGAATTGTCGTCGCCATTTGTCGCTCCGTTCAGGCCCATCATTCCTGCGGCCCGAATACAAAAAAGCCGCCTCGAAACTTCCGGGCGGCTTATCGTCTCAATCACGCATGACTGGTCAAGGCCGCTTTAGCGAGCCCACCACCAGATTGCAATGTTGCGTGCCTGTGTCATGGCGGAATTGTTAGCGTGAGACAGAGGATTGTGCAAGCGGGCGCCGGCGGAAAAATGGAGGCACGTTTCCGCCGCACGCTTCGGCACGCTATGCCGGCAGCCGTGCCGACATATGCGCCTGCACGCCCTTCGGATCGGCCGCGAATGCCGTTGCAACAGTGCGGGTCAGTTCGCCGGGGAAAACCTCCTCGAGGCCGGTCTCGACGGCATCGAGCGTTTCGCTGACGACATCCAGCGGCTGCAGGCGCGGTTCCGGCAGGCTGCGGCCCATGTCGGTCTCAACCTGCACCGGCATCGTCACAACCACCTGCGTGCCCTGGCTCAGCAATTCCGCCCGGATGGAACGGCTGGCAGCGAGACCCGCCGCCTTCGACGCCGAATAGGTTCCGGCCGAAGGCAGCGTCACCAGCGACAGGAAGGACAGGACGTTGACGATGCTGCTCCGGGAAGCCTTGGCAAGGACCGGCGCGAACGCCTTCGACAGCGACAGGACGCCAAAATAGTTCACGTCCATTTCCTGCCGGGCAATCGAAATGTCCGGGGCGGAGATAACCCCCTGCCCGCCGGCAAAACCGGCATTGTTGATCAAAAGCGTGACGTCGGTTGCCACCCTGGCGGCGTCGGCGACATCGGCAGCGTTGGTCACGTCAAGCTTGAGCGGCACAAGGCGGGCGGGATCGAGCGCGACGAGATCGGTCAGCGAAGCCGGATCGCGCGCGCCGAGATAGACTTTCCTTGCACCACGGCGCAGCAGCTCGGTTGCAAATTCGCGGCCGATACCGCGATTGGCGCCGGTCACCAGCGCAACGGCATTTTCGATTTTCTGGGACATGATGTTCTTCCTTCTTAAGGTGCATATGCACTTCAATGATTGATAAAAAAGCCGGAACAGTCCGGCTCCTTCCTGATCAGGCGGCCTTGCCGGATGGGATGGCGAGAAGCATCTGGCGCAGGCCGTCAGCGCGCTCGGCTCCGACAAGCTCCACGTATTCCGCCTGCGCGGCGTGCCAGCATTCGGCGCCTTCCAACAGCTTCTGCTGTCCCTTGGCCGACAGCGCCAACAAAAGCTTGCGCGAGCCCTTGCCTTCCGGTTCGCTGACCACGTAGCCGTCGCGCTCCAGCGGCTTCAAGGCGCGCACCAGAGTGGTCCGGTCCATGACCATCGCTTCGGCTATATCTGCCATGCCGGCCTTTCCCGCTTCGGCGATATAGACCAGCAATGAAAACTGCGCCGCCGTGATCCCTGCCCGCGCATAATGCCGTTCGTAAAGCTGCGACACGAAGCGCGCAGCCTGGCGAATGGCGAAACAGTTGCAGGCGGTGATGGACGATTGCGGTTTCATGAAGCCTAGATATATGTGCATATACACTTTGTCAATCAAAAAGAAAGCGGCCCTTCGAGCCGCCTTCTGAATGCAGAAATCAGAACGTCGCTTTTGCCGTCACCAGGAACGTCCGTCCACGCCCGGTATCGACGGTGATGCTCGGCGATGTGCTGAGCGCCGGCGTGTATTCCTTGTCAAAGACGTTGAGCACGCTGGCAGTCAGCTCGAAGCCGTTCTCGAACTTGTAGTTGGTGAAGATATCGACCAGTTCGTAACCTTCCTGGTAGGGCGATTGACCCGGTGCGACATTGATTTCGCCGATATAGCTTTCGCTGACGGCATAGAGCCGGCCGCCGATCGTCAGGCGATGATCTTCGAGGAAGCGGGCACCGAGTGTCGCCGTGAAGATGTCATCCGGCAGATAGCTCTGGGCACCAAAGCCGTTCACCTGCGAAGGCAGATCGGATTCCGTATGCGTGTAGGAAACGTTTGCGAAAACGAAACCGGCATCATAGGCACCTTCCAGCTCGATACCCTGCACCTTCGTGGTCCCGGGAACATTGGCGAAATGTGTGCCGCCGACGAAGTTTGCCGTGATGTAGTTATCGACATCATTGTTGAAATAGTCGGCCCTGAAGCGGAAGCTGTCGCCGGCGGTCAGCAGGTCATCGACCTTGACATTGGCGCCGACTTCCCAGCCCTTGGAGATTTCCGGCTCAAGGAACGGATTGGGGAAGAAGAATTGCGGCGCGCCGCCGCCCGGATGCGTTCCGCCGACGAACGTCTCGTTGACGGTCGGGCCGCGCGACGTTTCGGCGTATTTCACATAGGGCTGCAGCCAATCCACAGGGTTGAGCGCGAAGGTCACGCTGGGATTGATCCGGCCATCCGAGCTGTCAACCGAATAGGGACCAGCCGGCATGCCAAGCGGGTTGCCGGCGGAAACCTGGCCATCTCCCTTCAGATCGAAGCGATCGTAGCGCAGCCCAAGGGTCAGGTCGGCGATGCCATAGGTCAGCTTCGTCGAGTTGAAGACGCTCGTCGTCGCGCTCTTGCCGCTGCCGTTGACGCCGGAACTGGGAGCCAGCCGGCTGTTCACCACATCATAATCGTCGGAGAAATACTCAACCCCGTAGTTCGAGGTGACGGCGACCGCACCGAGATCGAAGTTGGATGTGTTGGAGACGTCAAACCCGAAACCCTTGTCGTCGATGACACGGCCCGCAGCCGAACCGCCACCGGGGATGACCGGGCTTTTGTCATATTTCATCTTGATGTCGTTGTAGTAAACGTTGGCGCGGAAATCGATCAGATCGTTGCCCGGCGTATAGGCATAATTGGCGCTATAGGTCTGCGCCGTGATCGACTGATCGTAGGAATTGGCAATGAAATCATTGTTGTAGAGAATGCCGCTGAGCTTCAGCGAATGCTCGTCGTTCGGCGTGATCTCGGTCTTGAAGATGCCGGAGACCAGATCGGATTCGGTATAGGGAACAACCTCGCCATTGCCGTTCTTGTAGTTGCCGGGGTCCTTCTTGCTGATGCCGCCGAGGAAGGCAATGCTGTCATTGACCCGATACGCGCCAAGTGCGGCTTCCGACCAGCCGGATCGATTGCTGCCGAAGGACGCCGTGGCAAAGCCGCCATAGGTCTTGCCGTCGGTCAAGAGGTCTTCGATGTTATAGGTCCGCAGATTGGCAGCGCCAGCCAGCGCCCCTGCCCCGCCGACGCCGGACACCGCGCCGCGCGAAATGTCGATACCGGCGAGGAAAGCCGGATCGATATAGGCAAAGCCCTGGGCCTCATGACCTGTGAACCGGAAATTCTGGCGCACACCGTCAATCATCATGTTGACGCGGCCGGACCCTTCGAGACCACGAATGTTGACGGCAAGACCCGGGTTCTGCGGGTTGTCACGGGTGAATGTCCCCGGCGTCGCGCGCAGGGCATCGTCGATATTCCTGTTGCCGAACTGCTCGATTTCGTCTGCCGTTATGGTGCTGGTGGCAGCCGGTGTCGAGTACGGATCGCGACCCGTCTTGCTGCTGGTCGCGGTGATGGTCTGCAGATAGGTCGTCTCACCGGCCGCTGCGGTTTCCTCGGCTTTCTTCTTCAGTGCGGCCAACTCCTCTGGAGTCTGCGCGAAGACATGGCCTGCTGGAGAAAGCGTCAAAAACGCCGCGCACGCCAAAAGAGCCGCGCAGTGGTGCCGGGTAATCATGGATCAATCCTTTTAAGAGTTCACCGGGCTGGCTGCTGAGGCACTTTGCTCAAGGGGCTGGCTGGGCATGGGCGACGAAACGTCGGTCGGCAGCGGGAAAACTGTCTGTTCCCATCGGCTATAAAACATGAGCGTAAGTGTCAACAAATAAATATCACACTTTTGCAAAACAACCGCCGTCCGTCCCGCGCCGTGCCGAAATCGCCACGATCTTCAGGCAATGGCTGCAATGCAACGATCATCGCGCCAATGCGTTGTGGAACGTGATCCTGCCGTCTCGGCAGAAACGGAGCCTATTCATGCTGTCTCGAATCATCTTTCTGCTGATGTCCACTATCCTCCTGTCCAGCGCCAGCCTCCCCGAAAAGGGCCCAATTCCGAAAACGAAACCGGCAACGGCCGAAGCCCAGAAACCATCACAAAAGACCGGGACTACGAAGGAGAATGCCAAAGCAGCGCAAGAGCCTTCATCCGCGAAGATCGAGAAACAGGGGCCGGCGATGGAGGACACAAAGCCGTCCGTGGAAACGCCGCAGGCAAAGCCCGAGCCCGTGCTGACGATCAAGCCGGAAGATATGAAAGAATACGCAACCTGTCTCTCCGCTTTGAAAAACATGGGCGCGACTTTTCGCGAGGAAAAGCGGATCGATGACGGCAAGGGTTGCGGCGTCGACAAGCCACTGACACTTGAGAAAGTACTCCCCGGGATCACCCTGAAGCCCGAAGGCAAGATGCGCTGCGAAGCGGCGCTGGAACTTGTGCGATGGACCAAGGATGCGGTTTTGCCAGCGGCTAAGGCTGCGCTCGAAAGCGAAGGGCCGCTCACCGCTATCAACCAGGCATCGAGTTATGTTTGCCGTTTGCGCAACAATGCGGCGATCGGAAAAATCTCCGAACACGCCCGGGGCAACGCCATCGACATTGCCTCCTTCACCTTCAAGAGCGGAAAATCGATCGAAATCCAGCCGCGTGACGAGGATTCGACATTGACCGGTGCATTCCAGCGTGCGGTGACGGCGACCGGCTGCCTCTATTTCGAAACCGTGCTCGACCCCGGCAGCGACGAAGCGCATGAACAGCATCTGCATTTCGACGTGATCGAGCGCAAGGGCGGATACCGCTACTGCCGGTAGCATGATCGGCAAGCTTGCCGGACCGTTTGCCGATAAGCAGTCCCGCATCTTGTCCAAGGCCCGGCCACGCCCCATCTGCTCAGAACATCCGGCCCACCACGGCTACCGTTCAAAGGATTTCGCCATGCCCGTTTCCATGTTCAAATTGTCGGTTCCCGTCTTCATCCGCGGGCTCAACGTTCTGGCCGCCCTCCTCGACAAGGCCGAGTCTCACGCGGCACAGAAAAAGATGCCGCTGGAAGACCTGTTCAACGCCCGCCTCGCGCCGGACATGCTGCCGCTTTCCGGCCAGATCCAGCGGGTCAGCGATACCGCGAAAAACACCATTGGCCGGTTGACCGGCGTCGCGGCACCGAGTTTCCCCGACGAGGAAAAGACGTTTGCCGAACTGCGCGAACGCATCGCCAAGACGATCACCTATCTGGAGACCGTCAAACCGTCCGATCTTCAGGGCAGCGATGAGAGAGAGATCACGGTGACCTTCGGCAAGCTGAGTTTTACCTTTGCCGGCGACGACTACATGCTGAAATTCGCTTTGCCGAATTTCTTCTTCCATGTCACCACGGCCCACGACATCCTGCGCAACCAGGGCGTGGCTATCGGCAAGATCGATTTTCTCGGTCCTTATGGCTAAGCAGGGAAGGCCCGGAGAATCGCCGCACAACGCCACGATCCTTCGGAGAGGCCCCTAGAAAAGCCCCTCGATAAGCCCGCCCTCATTGAGGAAAATCTTCTCCGAGGACGGGACCCGTGGCAGGCCCGGCATGGTCATGATCTCGCCGGTGATGACGACGATGAAGCCGGCACCGGCCGATAGCCGCACCTCACGGATGGGCACGGTATGACCGGTCGGCGCGCCGCGCAGGTTCGGGTCGGTCGAAAACGAATATTGCGTCTTGGCCATGCAGATCGGCAGATGGCCGTAGCCCTGCTTTTCCCATGTATGCAGCTGATCGCGCACGGTCTTGTCCGCGATCACCTCACCGGCATGATAAATGTCCTTGGCGATGGTTTCGATCTTGTGGAACAGCGACATGTCGTCGGGATAGAGCGGCGAGAACTGCGAACGACCGTTTTCGGCCAGCGCCACGACCTTGCGGGCAAGATCCTCGATACCGGCGGATCCTTCCGCCCAATGCTTGCACAGGATCGCCTCGGCGCCGAGCGTGGCGACGTAGTCCTTGATCGCCGTGATCTCCGCTTCGGTGTCCAGCGTGAAATGATTGATCGCCACCACCACCGGCACGCCGAATTTCTTGACGTTCTGGACATGGCGGCCGAGATTGGCGCAGCCCTTCTTCACGGCTTCGACATTCTCGTGGCCGAGATCTTCCTTCTTCACGCCGCCGTTCATCTTCATGGCGCGGGCTGTTGCGACAATCACCGCGGCATCCGGCTTCAGGCCCGCTTTGCGGCACTTGATGTCGAAGAATTTTTCGGCGCCGAGGTCAGCACCGAATCCGGCTTCGGTAACGACATAATCGGCAAGCTTCAGCGCCGTCGTCGTCGCGATGACGGAATTGCAGCCATGGGCGATGTTGGCGAACGGGCCGCCATGGACGAAGGCCGGGTTGTTTTCCAGCGTCTGCACGAGGTTCGGCTGCATCGCATCCTTGAGGAGCACGGCCATTGCGCCGTCCGCCTTGATATCGCGGGCAAAGACGGGCGTCTTGTCGCGCCGATAGGCGATAATGATGTCACCGAGGCGCTTTTCCAGGTCCTTGAGATCGATGGACAGGCAGAGGATGGCCATCACCTCCGAGGCGACGGTGATATCGAAACCGGTCTCGCGCGGGTAACCGTTGGCGACGCCGCCGAGCGAGCCGACGATGTGGCGCAGCGCGCGGTCGTTCATGTCCATCACGCGACGCCAGGCAATGCGGCGGACATCGATGTTCTGTTCGTTACCCCAGTAAATGTGGTTGTCGATCAGCGCCGACAAAAGGTTGTGGGCGGAGGTGATGGCATGGAAATCGCCGGTGAAATGGAGGTTGATATCCTCCATCGGCACCACCTGCGCATAACCGCCGCCGGCGGCACCCCCCTTGACGCCGAAACAGGGGCCGAGCGACGCCTCGCGAATGCACACAATTGCCTTCTTGCCGATACGGTTGAGCCCGTCGCCAAGGCCGACCGTGGTTGTCGTTTTGCCCTCGCCGGCCGGCGTCGGATTGATCGCCGTCACCAGGATCAGCCGGCCATTCGCCCTGTCCTTTTGCCGGGCGATGAAATCGGCGCTGATCTTTGCCTTGTCATGGCCGTAGGGAAGCAGATGTTCGGGTGGAATACCGAGCTTTGCACCGATTTCGAGAATCGGCTTTTTCGTCGCTGCGCGGGCAATTTCGATGTCGGACTTCACGTCGGCCATATGGTGTCTCTCCCCTTCCACCGTTTTTTGGTCTGAGGGCATATGAGCGTGAACCGAAGGCGCTTTCCATCCTTTTGTTTGCGGGAAAGCGCGAAAATTCGGTGATTTCCGGAAAAATGGAAGAAAAAGACGGAAGAACAGGGTCCTTCCGTCTGGAAAGCAGTGAAAGGCTCAGCGCGCCAGGATATCGCGCATTTCGACAAGGTTTGAGCGAACCCTGAGCACATAGAAGCCGAGTGTCGCCAGATGCGTCGGCATGATCCAGCCATCTTCCTGGCCGTTGGAGATGATCAGCGGTTGGATGCGCAAGGCCGCACGCATCTGCTTGATGCTTTCATTCCAGATCGGCGCCAGACCGCGCTGGGTGATGATCCCGTCAAAGTCGGCGCCGGCGGCCGCCAGCACGCCGTAGTAGCCGTAGAGCTGGCCATAGGCGAACCAGAACCGGTCGTCTGCCCGCGTATCGAACCAGCCGCCGTTGAAATTCTCCGAACGTTCACGCAGCATCGCGGATGTGCTGCCGATCGAACTTGAAACGCGATCCATGAATTCCAGGAAATTGTCGGCGCGGGCGTCGAAGGTTGCCGCGCATGTCGCAAGTTGATCGTTGAAGGCGCGCAGATCCACCATGCCAGCACGATATTGCGTCGGCGTCGGCGTCAGAAAGCCAAAGGGCGACAGGCCGAAATACCAGTTGGTTTCCTCGTACTGCATCTTGCTGCGCACGCTCTGCAGCAAAGGATTGATACCGGATGTCCCGCGCATGCGCACCAGCGAATCGACAAGCTCAACCGTTGTCCGGCGCACCGCTTCGTTGACGCCGCGCTGGAACGACGCCTTGTTGTCGAGCCATGGCGTGCGATCCCAATCCATCCCGAACAAGCCGGCCTTGTAGAGGACCATCGACGAGATCCAGGCGTTCTGGTTGACATTGTAGTCGATCAGATCGGCGGTGACATCAACGATGGCCGAACGCTCGCAGGCATTGGCCGGCGCCGTCTGGCCGGCTGCGACCTTGATCGGCAGGCCAGCATCGTTCTTGCGCTCGGCAAGATTGTAGCGGTTGGGATAGTCCGGGTCGAAATTGGTCCAGACCTGCGTCTGCCAGATGAAATAGCCGTAGAGTGCGATGAGGGCGACAAGGGCAATCCCGATTGGCCCCTTGATGATCCAGGCGCGTCCCCTGTACCAGTTTGCGATGGTAAGGAACGGAAAAAGGATCCAGGCAATCACAAGGCCAATGCCCCGGCCGATCGCTGCAAACACACGCTGGAAAAACGCGACGATCGGATCAAGCATTGGTTTTATCCTCCTTCAGCCCATAAAGGCGTTTTCGAAACGCGACCTTGTCCTTGAGATATGTGCCGGTCAGCGTTGCCACAACATATTCCCTGAACTTTTCGCTGTAATGTTCATAGGCCGCATAAAACCCCTGCTTGTCAAAGACGAAGCGGGAGACGAAATCGCTTCGGCAGAGCTGCGAAATCAGCCGGTTGGTGAGCCATTGATCGGGATGTTCGGGTGCCGCGCGAACCAGCAAAAAGCGGTTTGCCGGAGCAACGTCCTGCATCCTGATGCTGCCTGACGCCGAAACCGTGCGGATCATCGTCTGCAGGAACGGATAGGTGCCATCCGAGGCGACCAGTGCCGAATTGCGATGCATCCAGGTCTGCAGCCAGATGGAATCGATCGCGCTCAAATCCGTGGTCGGGTCCGCCTGGTTGACAAGTCCGCGCAGGATCATGTCGGCGCGGTGCTGATAGAGCCCGGATTCCTGCACCCAGGACGCCTGCGGCAATTGCAGCCGGTTGGTCGAAGCGAGGAACTCGTAGATGCGCTGATGGTCCGAGAGACTGATATAACTCACCTGCCAGGGCCGCGAGCGGCGAAACCCCGGCACGGACGGATCGCAGATGACCGTCGTCGTCTTCTCATCCAGAAAGACATAGACGCCGCCGAAATGATTTGCCCAGAAGGCATCGTGGCGAAACACCAGCTGATCGGGAACCAGGGCATTCTCGCGGATATCGCCGGTGAGCTTGGCAAGCTCGACCATCCGGTTGAGCAGCGCATCGTCGGCCCAGGCCGTCGGAACCGACTTCAACCGGTCGACAAGGGAGCGCAACTCGGCTGCCTTGCCGAGCATGTCTTCGGCAGACAGCACGCGAAAGCGAACCTCGTTGATCGACAGGAGGTCGTCGATGTCGTTGACGACCGACACGGAATCCTCGATCTCGCCGTAGAGCGCGTCCTTGATCGTCACCGCATTGATCGCACGCCTGTTGGCGCCGAAAAACTCGTGCATCAGCGCTGCGGTATTGGAAAAGCTGGTGTGGACGACCGGAAGCTCCTCCTGATCGGGCGTCATGATGATGAAGCGGCGGTTGACGCGGTTCGGGTCAAGGTAATCGCGGTCGCCGAGCTCGTCGGCGATCTCGGGCGAAAAGCCGGTCATGTCGATCTGGAAGGACGGCAGCGCCGTCGGCCGCAGGCCAAAGCCCTGGAGCGCCTTGTTATAACGCGCGATCAGATGCGGCTCGGAGATTTCGAGCAGGCGCCCATAGATCAGTTCAGCTTCGAGGAGGCGTTTCATGCGGCGCAGACCGTGGGCTGATCATCTGTATATTTCACGTCGATGCCCGATCTCGACAATGAGCACGATAAGCTGCTTATCGCGCAGTTCGCACAAAACCCGGAAGTCGCCGACCCTGTATCGCCAGAGATGGCCGAGCGCGCCTCCTTGCAGCGGTTTTCCCAGCAAACGCGGATTATCGAGCGCTGCAACGCGCTTGCGCAAATACTCTCGAATCCGAACAGCATCAGAGCGCCCCATCTTTTCAAGCTGCCGGAGTGCATCACCCGTCAGCTCAATCGTCCAGGCCAAGTTTCCGCTCAACTTCTTCCAGAGTGTAGGTGCGTGTCTCCCCGCGCGCCAATCTTTCCAGTACCTGTTCCGCCAGATAAATATCTTCGAGGTCCTCGAGATGCTCCTCGATTGCCTGGCGGATGTAGAACGTCGCCGTTCGCCCGGTGCGGGCCGCGAGCGCCTGCAATCGTTCATAAGTCTCGTCAGGAAGACGAATTGCTGTTTGCTTGGCCATGACAATTTTCCCTGTGGGATACGTGTATACCTTATAGCATCGCTATGGCTTCATTGCTACAACAGGCACGAGATCGCTGAATTTCACTTACCCCTGCCACCGCCCGTCCGCTTTCATCGCTTCGATCTCCCGGACCGCCTTCTCCCGCTGGCGTTCGCGGCGGATGATGTCGGTGACCGCGGCATCGTCGGATTTGTCGGTATAGCGGAACTCGCTGTCGGCGTAGCGGTTGATCTCCTGCATGACCATCTCAAGCGTGATCGGCCCACGCAGGGTTTCGATCATCGCTTTCTTTTCGTCATAGGTCTTGTGCATGAAAGCGTCCGGTGTCGCGAACCAGTCGTCGGGCAGGTCCACGTCCATCGCGCGCATCTTGATCGCATCGGTGATGTTCTTGATCGCCCGGCCGGTAAAGCGCGGCTCGGCCTCCTTGATCATGTGCAGATAGGAGCCGACATCGGCCAGCGTTTCGATCTTGCCCTCTTCCTTCTCGTGGCGTTCCCACACCGCCAGCAGCCCCTCTTCCTTGGGGCGCGCATGCTCCGCGTAGGATTGCGAAACGGCTTTCTTGATTTCCTGGCCGGCAAGCAGCTGGTGTTCGCCAAGCGGGATCTTGTGGTTCTTGCCAACCAGCATGGCGAAGATGTCGATGTAGTCCCCTTCCGACTGCGGCCCATCGACCAGCCAGCGGGCGCCGGCGCGCTGGCGCAGCGCGTCATCGACGTTTTCGGGATAGTTGGAGAACATGCCGAAGGTGCAGTTGCCACGGATCACAGTCGATGCACCGGCAAAGCTCTCCATCAGCACCGCCGTCACCTCGTGCTGGCCGGCCGACGCGCGGTCGTCCGAGCGCTTGGCCGCGACCTGATCGACATCATCGATGGTGCCGAAGCCGATTGCCTTGGGGTTGACGACGTTGTTGACGAAGGCCTTGCAGTTCTGTCCTGATTTTCCCTGATAGGAGGAAATCTGGTCGACGCCGAAATTCTCGTAGTGGAAGGCGTAGCCGGCAATCTGACAGTAATCGTTGAGCAGACCGGCCAGCATCTGGATCAGAATGGTCTTGCCGGTGCCGGGCATGCCGTCGCCAATGAAGGTGAAGAGAAAACCGCCCAACTCGACGAACGGGTTCATCTGCCGCTCGAAATCATAGGCCATCAGCATTTTGGCCAGTTTCAGCGCCTGATACTTGGCAATGTGGTTGCCGATGATCTCTTCGGGCTTCTTGAAGGTCATGACCAACGGCTTGCGCTTCTGTCCGGGCGCGACATCGAACCCATCAAGCGTAAAATCGTCCTGATCCAGCCGGATATGAACATTCTCAAAGCTGGCAAGCCCGGTGAACCGGGCCTTGCGGCCGATCAATCCCTCAATGGCAAGCCGTGCAAAAGCCCGCGCCCGGCTGGTCAGGGCCGCATCGTCGGGAGCCCCGGCGATCGTCCTGTCGAGTGCCGAGATCATGCCCTTCAGCGCATCCTGCGGCGTATCGAACAGGAAGTCAGGCTCCGTTCCATCCTCGACCGGTTCGCCTTCCCCGGCGAGCGTCGCGCCAAGATAGGCCGCGAAGGTGAAGGCGGCGATATAGGCCGACGCCGATAGCAAAGCCTTGAACTGTGTGGCGTCCTCGCCGGAAAGCGGCGCAGTTGCATTGCGCGATTGCAGGCCTTCAAGATTGGTCTGGCGGGCAAAGACATCGGCGACGGCAAGCGCCACCTGGACGCCCCGCCGGGAACGATAGAGCAGCGCGTGCTGGGCAGGCGAAAAGAGAGGATCAGAAGCGCGGACCGACTGAATGGTCTTGGTCAGCTCCACTTCACGCGTGCGCCGCTGTCCACCGGTCGAAACCGTGGAGACGAAACGGCGCCCGGTACCGGCCAGCGCCGTTCCCGCCGACGGATCGTCGGCTTCAAGGATGATCAGCCGGGTAACAAAGCCCTGCGCTACCGCAAGATGCTTGGCGATGTCGTCCTCGTGCAATGTCGTCAAACCCGTGTTCAGTGACATTGTCTATACCTCGCTGATGACCTGGTTTCCGGAAATCACGTGCACCTTGTAGTCGCCGAAGATCGCCGCCGCATCGCCGGCCGCATAGAGCGCCTGATAGGCGTCGTGCGGCACCAGCGCATGCTTCTCGTAGGAACTCACGCCCATGCGCGTCGCTTCGAGATTGTCGGTATCGATATGGAATTCTTCCGATGCCGGCGTCGATGAAAAGAAACCGCGCTGGGCGGGTCGCTCCGCTTTGGAGAAAACCTCCTGCACGGTCCAGGTCAGAAGCCAGGCGTTTTCCGTCTTGCGGACCTTGGAGAGGATATCGTTGATCTTGGCATTGTTCTCGGTAATCCCGGCCGAATAGAACGGCCCGAGCACGATGCGGCGCAACTGCTTGGGATGCAGTTCCTCGAAATCCTTGTCGAGATTGGTGGCGATCGTTACCGGCGTCAGCGAATAGGCGCTGTTCTTCAAGGCAAAATCATCAAAACGGCTGGCAAGATCCGGATTGAGCAATCCGCCGATCGGCAGCGGAATATCCGTATCGGGATTGAGCTTGCCGTCCGGTGTCACCAAAAGGTCGATGATCTTTTTCGACGAATCCTCAATGGTCGCCATATAGACCATCGGCAGCGTGCTTGCGCCGTCAAAGGCGCCCCAGCAGACAACGTAATAGGGCCGCATGGTTTTCGGGTTGACGCCGACGCGGATCGTCTCGGGCATGATGAAGGGCGAAAAGATATCACCCTTGCCGATCTGCTCGAGATAGAGCCGCTCAGCCATGCGTGACTGCAATTCGGTTGGAAACGCCTTCTGCCGCAGGATGAAATCGGCCATTTCCTGACGCAGAGCGTCTGCGACCGGAATCCCGGCAAGCCGCTTTTCAGCCGATTGCCGGTCGTTTTCCAGCTCCAGCACATTCTGGAACACCGGAAAGCCGCTTTCGGCCCGCGAGATGCGGAACTGCTCGATGAAGCCGATGCGGTTTTCCCAGCAGGAGAACGATGATTTCAGCCGCGACAGGTACGGAACGATGACCTCGCCCACCACCGTATCCCGGTAGAGCGGCGCGTTGCGGTCACTGAGAAAAATTTCAAGCCCGCCCAGCGCTGCCCGGATCGAGGCGAAATACTGGCCGACGGCACCTTCGGATGCGGCGTTCATGATCGGTTGCTCGGAATATGAGGACGCTTACCCCCCTCTGTCGGCGATGCCGACATCTCCCCCTCAAGGGGGGAGATTATTCTTTTCCCGGTCAGCTTTAGTAAGGCCAGCACCAAAGCCCGCGGCCGATCTCCCCCCTTGAGGGGGGGATGTCCCGGAGGGACAGAGGGGGGTAACCCTCGGCAGACTGAAAGAGCCTCCATCACGACTTCACGTAATTCGCCGAATTGTGCTTGTCCATGACAGCCTGGAACCGCCGGGCAAACGCATCGTCGGCGAGCTTCTTGCGGCGCTGGATGTCCTGGGTGGAGAGCATGTTCTTCTCGTGCATTTCCAGGAGATCGCCGATGTGGCGCTGCGAGGCCGAGCCGATGCCGGCCATGGTTTCCTCGGCTGCCGTATCGACCTGACTGCCAAGCGTGTTGATCTTGTGGGCGACATCCTGCTGAGCCGCGGTCTTCAGCGAATCCTCCAGTGCCTTGTAAAGCACGATGCGCTGTTCGGTATCGATCGTCAGCTTGTTGATCAGCGTGTTCTGGGCGGCGATCTGATTGTTCAGCGAATCGACGAAGGTCTGGAACATCGAGGTATAGCGCTCGTATGTCTGGCTCTCGGCCAACAGTTCCTGCTCCTTCGCCTGCTTCTCGTTATACTCGGTCGCCAGAACCGAGCGTTCGCCCTCAAGCTGCGTGCGGGAAATCTGGTCGGTGGAGGCGGCGATCTTGTTTTCGATGTCCATCAGCATCGGGTTCAGTTCCTCGATCCGCTTCTGGGTTTCCTGCAGGTTCGCAATCGTACCCTTGCGGCGCTCGATCACCTGCAACAGGCTTGCCTCGGACGTCTTGTAGCGCTGTTCGAGAACGCTCTTCTGTTCCTTCAGGATGCCGACGATCGTATCGGATTTCGCCAAAAGTTCCTGCAGATTGCCGGCAAGCGACATGTTGCGGACGCGGTCGGTGCGCATGCGCTGGGCGCTCTGCTTGGAGAAGATGCCGATGAATTTCTCGTAGCCGGTATAGCTCTTCATGCTCTCGAACTCGGCGCCGAAAACATTGGTCGCGTCTTCCAGGCCGATGATCAGGTCAGCAATATTGCCTTCCATCACCTTCTGCTGGTTGATGACGTCCTGGATGCGGGCATTCTCGATGTCGAAATTTGCATCGCCCAGCTTGGTGTCGGATTTGGCAAACTGGTCGAGCACGACGGCCGACTGGTTCATCTTGCCGCGCATCTGTTCGACGATGCTGCGGGTTTTCTCGATTTCGCTCTCAAAATTCTGAAGTGTCGCCATCGTTTCTTCCCCCTGTTGCTCCGGTGCAGACGCGCCGCGCAGCTTAATTATTCAATCGTGACATCAGCTTATATAATGGGAGCGGCAAATTGAAGCACAAGTGCCCAACCGCCGATTTTCAATCGCGCCGGCCTTCGACGGGCCCACTGCCGGGCGAAGGTGCATCTATTTCGCGGCGACCGACTTCAGATAAGCAATGACATCTTTGATATCCTGCGGTTTCTTCAGGCCGGGAAACGCCATCTTCGTGCCGGGCACCATCGCCTTCGGGCTGAGAAGATATTCGGAAAGCGCATCCTCGCTCCAGACCTTGCCGTCCTCGCCAAAGGCTTTCATGGCACTTGAGTAGCTATAGCCTGCAAAGGCTCCGACCGGACGGCCAATGACGCCCATCAGGCTCGGGCCAACCCGGTTCACGGGCTCCGACGCAGCGTGACAAACGCCGCATTTCCTGAAGACCTGCGCGCCAGCCTCCGCATCGCCCGCGGCCCGTGCAAGACCTGCTCCAAGACAGAGGAAAAGGCTGAGTGAAACGAAACGCAGAGACATGAAACGCAAAGACATGGAAGCTTTTCCGAACATGGACAGGATCGCCGTCATCATGGCACGGCGCGGCCACAAGGCGATAGTCCGCCTCAGGCTTCGTTCATGATGTCTTCCCAGTGGCGGCGGCAATAGACGACGTATTTCTCGTTGCCGCCGACATCGACCTGGGCACCCTCGCGCACGACGTTGCCGGCGGCATCCATCCGCGCCACCATCGTTGCCTTGCGGCCGCAATGGCAGATCGTGCGGACTTCCCGCATCTCGTCGGCAATGGCGAGCAGCGCCATTGAGCCTGGAAAGAGCTTTCCCTGAAAATCCGTGCGCAAGCCGTAGGCCATCACCGGAATGCCGATCCGGTCGGCGACACGGGCAAGCTGCCAGACCTGATCTTCGCCGAGGAACTGCGCCTCGTCGACGAAGACGCAGGCGATCGGCTCTTCGGCATGCAGCCGCGCAACCAGGCAATAGAGGTCGTCGGCATGGGTAAACGCGATGCCGTCGTCGCTCAGGCCGATGCGCGAGGACACCCGCCCCTTGCCCGCCCGGTCGTCAAAGGCCGCAATCAGGATCACCGTGCGCATGCCGCGTTCGCGGTAGTTGTACGACGCCTGCAGGAGCATGGTCGATTTTCCGGCGTTCATGGTGGCGTAGCTGAAATACAGTTTTGCCATGGCGTCCTCTTCTGTATGCTGTTGATTGTTCATGAACAGACCGGGCGAGGAAGACCAGACCGCGGGCGCAAAAGTCACAGAAAATCGACGGCAAACGCCAGAACATGAGCAATGCGACATATCGCGTCGTTTTACGCGGGCGTGTCCGGCGAATGTCGCAATACACTTGGAGGCAACACCAGGGCGCTTGAATCGGCGGACATTTGGTGATTGGCTGAATCATAAAAGGCAGGGGAAGAAGATGATGACCAGATTGACATTGAAATTCATGCTGAGCGCAGCCGTATCGTTGAGCGCACTGACATCCGCCTATGCGGCAGAGCCCGAAAGCTGTGGCACCGTCCGGTTTGCCGATGTCGGCTGGACGGATATCACCGCAACGACGGCGACGGTTGCGTCGATCCTGAAAGGCCTCGGATATGAGACCGATATCAAGGTTCTTTCCGTTCCGGTCACCTATCAGTCGCTGAAGAACAAGGACATCGATGTCTTCCTCGGCAACTGGATGCCGACCCAGGAAAACGACGTTCGCCCCTTCCTCGACGACAAGTCGGTCGAATCCTTCGGTCCCAATCTTGAGGGCGCCAAGTACACGCTGGCGACCAATGCCAAGGGTGCTGAACTCGGCATCAAGGACTTCAAGGACATCGCCGCCCACAAGGATGCGCTCGAAGGCAAGATCTACGGCATCGAGCCCGGCAATGACGGCAACCGCCTGATCATCGACATGGCGGATAAGGACACTTTCGGGCTCAAGGGCTTCGAGGTGGTCGAATCCTCCGAACAGGGCATGCTCGCCCAGGTCGCCCGTGCTGAAAAAGACGGTACTCCGGTGGTCTTCCTCGGCTGGGAACCGCATCCGATGAACGCCAATTTCAAGCTGACCTATCTTTCCGGCGGCGATGATGTCTTCGGCCCGAATTTCGGCGGCGCGACGGTCTTCACCAACGTGCGTGCGGGCTACACCACCGAATGCCCGAATGTCGGCAAGCTGATCACCAACCTGAAATTCTCGCTTCCGATGGAAAATGAGATCATGGGCAAGATCCTCAACGACGGCAAGGATCCGGAAGCGGCTGCGAACGAGTGGCTGAAGGCCAACCCGACGGCAATCGATCCGTGGCTTGCAGGCGTCACCACCAAGGATGGCAGTGACGGCCTGGCTGCAGTGAAGACCGCGCTCGGTCTCTGACCGGCATATGAAGGCGGGGCTCGGTCCCCGCCTTTTTTAAGCGCGGCTCTCGCGCTTCCGCTCCTATCATCGGCACCAAGAACCAGGCGATTTTCCGTGGAATGGCTAACCAATCCTGATCGACGCATACCCATCGGCGGCTGGGCGAAGAGTTTCTTCACCTGGCTTACCACCAATTTCACCGGCTTTTTCGACCAAGTGTCGGCGATCCTTGCGGGCGTCGTCAATGTGATCCTGTGGGTGCTGCAGACACCGCATCCGCTGATCGTGGTCGCGGTCGTCGCAGGGCTTTCCTATTGGTTTCGCCGTTCGGTCGGTATCACGCTGTTCACGCTGCTGGGCCTGCTCCTGATCATCAATCTCGGCTACTGGAAAGCAACCACCGAGACGCTGGCGCTGGTTCTGGCCGCCAGTTTCGTGTCGATGGCCGTCGGCATTCCGCTGGGGATCGCCGCCGCCCGGCGCGCCTGGGTCTACGCAGTGATGCGACCGATCCTCGACCTGATGCAGACCATCCCGACTTTCGTCTACCTGATCCCTGCCCTCGTGCTGTTCGGTCTCGGCATGGTTCCCGGCCTGATCGCCACCGTGATCTTCGCCATCCCGGCGCCGATCCGGCTGACCCGCCTCGGCATCATCTCGACTCCGCCGTCGCTGGTCGAAGCGGCCGTCTCGTTCGGTGCCACACCGTCGCAGGTGCTGCGCAAGATCGAGCTGCCGTTTGCCACGCCGCAGATCATGGCCGGCCTTACCCAGACCATCATGCTGTCGCTGTCGATGGTGGTCATCTCGGCGCTGGTCGGCGCGGCCGGTCTCGGCGTGCCGGTCGTGCGGGCGCTCAACACCGTCAACATTGCCATGGGCTTTGAATCCGGCCTCTGCATCGTCATTCTCGCGATCATTCTCGACCGCCTGTTCCGTTCGTCCGATGAAGGAGAAGGCGCATGACCGATGCCGTCGTTTTCAAGAATGTCGACATCATCTTCGGCAACAAGCCGGAGGCGGCCATCGCCATGATCGACCAGGGCAAGACCCGCGACGAGATCGGCGCGGCCACCGGCCTGGTGCTCGGTGTCGCCGATGCGTCGCTGACCATCACCGAGGGCGAAATTCTCGTGCTGATGGGACTGTCGGGCTCGGGCAAGTCGACCCTTCTGCGCGCCGTCAACGGCCTGGCGCCGGTGGTGCGCGGCGAAGTGCAGGTCAAAACCCGGCACGGCCTGATCAATCCATACAAGACCAGTGCCAAGTCGTTGCGCGACTTCCGCATGCACGATGTCTCCATGGTGTTCCAGCAGTTCGCGCTTTTGCCCTGGCGCACGGTGGAAGACAATGTCGGCTTCGGGCTGGAACTTGCCGGCGTGGCCGACAAGGAACGCAAGGACCGCGTTGCCGAACAGCTGGAACTGGTGAACCTGACGAAATGGGCCGGCCGGCAGGTCAAGGAGCTTTCGGGCGGCATGCAGCAGCGCGTCGGCTTGGCCAGAGCCTTTGCCACCGGCGCACCGATCCTTTTGATGGACGAGCCGTTCTCGGCCCTCGATCCCCTGATCCGGACGCGCTTGCAGGATGAACTGCTGGAGTTCCAGCGCCGCCTGAAGAAGACCATCCTGTTCGTCAGCCATGATCTCGACGAGGCGTTCCGCATCGGCAATCGCATCGCCATCATGGAAGGCGGCCGCATCATCCAGTGCGGCACGCCGCAAGACATCGTCAAGAATCCGGCCAACCAGTATGTTGCCGATTTCGTCCAGCACATGAACCCGATCACCATGCTGACGGCGATGGATGTCATGAGCCGGGGTATCAACCGCGGCGACGGTCCTGCCGGCGTCTCGGCAACGGCCAAGCCGACAACGCCGCTCATCGACATCCTGGACGCGATGTCGCGCCAGCCGGGCAGCATCGGCGTCGTCGACAACGGCGCAATCGTTGGCACGATCAATGCGCAGAACGTCGTGGAAGGCCTGACGCGGCACCGCAACAGAAGTTGACTATTGTAATCAAGATAGCATTATGAAAGGCGCCCGGACAGCAACGTCCGGGCGTTTTTGGCATTGATGAGACGAGGCGATCCGATGGCCGACAAACCTTCCGTCCTGCGCGAAACCGACGACGAGGCGCGCAAACTGGCCCGCGTGTCGCTGCGCTCGGCGCGCAGCGCTTCGCTTGCGGTCGTCGAACCGGCAAGCGAAGGCTTCCCGTTCGTCAGCCGCGTGCTCACCGGCATCGATACCGACGGAACGCCGATCATCCTGATCTCGGCATTATCGACCCACACGCAGGCCCTGTCCGCCGACCGCCGGTGCTCGCTCCTGACCGGGGAGATCGGCAAGGGTGATCCGCTCGCCCATGCCCGGCTGACCGTCCAGTGCGAGGCGGAAAGGGTAGACCGCGACAGTGCTGCCCATACGCGCATCCGCGACCGCTTCATCCGCCGCCATCCGAAAGCCCAGCTCTATGTCGATTTCCCGGATTTTGCCTTTTTTCGGCTGACACCGCTCAGGGCCAGCCTCAATGGCGGTTTCGGCCGAGCCTATGTGCTCTCGGGCGAGGATCTGATGATCCGCTCGCCGGCGATCGCCGACCTCGCCGCGAAGGAAGCCAGCGCGATCGAACATATGAACACCGACCATTCTGATGCAGCCAGCAAATATGCAAACACCTATTGCAACGCAAAGGGCACCGGATGGCGAATCTGTGGCCTTGATGCCGGTGGGATAGATTTGGCCTCTGGCGACCAGTTGAAGCGGCTGGAATATGAGACACCCCTACAATTTGAGTGGGAGTTGCGTGCAACACTGGTAAAACTTTACGGTTAATACCCCCGGTTATACCCCGAATTCTTGCCCTAGGCGGTTGTCCTTTTATTCATCACGTCTAATTATCTAGCATTCACATTCATAACCAAGCGTGATGTGAACTTCGCATGGAGTACGGAATGCAAACGATCTCTCCTCAGAAACACGACAAGGCTGAAATAGCTGCGGAGTTTCTGTCGGCCATGGCCAATCCAAAGCGCCTGCTGATCCTCAGTTCACTTGTGAACCAGGAAATGGCAGTCGGCGCCTTGGCAAACCAGGTCGGCCTCAGCCAGTCTGCCCTGTCGCAACATCTCTCGAAACTGCGTGCCCAAAATCTCGTGACCACCCGTAGAGATGCCCAGACAATCTATTATTCAAGCTCTTCGGAAGCAGTTCTTAAAGTTCTGAAAACACTGACGGAAATCTACGGCGACGAATCCAGCGCGATTTTTGAAAAGATCGCGCAGCGCCGTACCGCCTGATACGGATCGGGCCGCTTGCCGGCCCCATCCCGTCTCGTCCGCAGGTTTGCAATCTGGAGGTGTTTACCTCCAGATTGTTGGCCGCGGCGATTGCTATTTGACGTTTACGCGCCTTTGAGACTTGGCGTGCAGTATCTGCGCCATGAACGCCACAGTCAAAGAACCGTCTCCAAAGACACCCCTCAACTGGGCTGTGCTCGGGACCGGTTCCATCGCCACGGCCTTTGCCGAAGATATCCGGCTAACGGATAACGCCAAGCTTGTTGCCGTTTGCTCGCGAACACTTGAGGCTGCAACCGCCTTTTCGAACCGCTTCGGCGGGCTTCGTGTCATTCCCACTATCGATGCCTTGGCCGGCGATCCGCTGATCGACGCTGTCTATCTTGCGACGCCGAACACCGCCCATTTCGATCAGGCCCGGATGCTGCTCAGCGCCGGAAAACCTGTGCTGATCGAAAAGCCGCTCGTAACGACGGCGGTCCAGGCGCAGGCGCTTGCCGAACTTGCCGAGCAGAGGCCAACCTTTGCGATGGAAGGTCTCTGGACAGCCTTCCTGCCGGCGATCGGCCAGGTGCGGCAGCTTCTGGCCGGCAAGGCAATCGGCGCGATCACCGGTATCCGTGCCGAACTCGCCTATGAAAGAACCTTTGACGGCAACAACCGCTTTTTCTCGAAAGGCGGCGGCTCGCTGCTCGATCTGGGGGTTTACCCGATCGCGCTGGCGCTGGCGCTGTTCGGCTCGCCGCGGACGGGAACGGGGCGCTGGTCAGCCGCGCCAACGGGCGTCGATATGTCGGCGGATATCACGCTCGGCTATGACGGTTTCCAAGCAAAACTGTCCTGCGGCTTCGATCGCAACGGGGCCAACCGCTTCATCATCGAAGGCGAAACCGGCTGTCTGGTGATCGATTCTCCGTTTCTGCGGGCAAGCCGGGTCATCCTGACGAGAAACCGGATTGTCCATCACCTCGCGGTGCCGTCCGGCTCCAGCCGCCTGTCGCGCATCGCCGGAAAGGTTGCCGGCCGCCTGCCCCTGCCCGGCCTCACGGTCTACCGGCATGATTTTCCCGGCAATGGGCTGCAGTTCGAGATCGCGGCGGCGAGCCAAGCCATTCTGGAAGGGCAACACCGGCAATCGCGGATGCCGCTTCGTGCCAGCGCCGAGGCACTCGGCATCATCGAGAGCATCCGGGCACTGCCGCCGTCATAGCTCAGCCGGCGTATGATCCCGCTTGCCGGCGTTAAGCGCCAGCACGATATCCGTCAGATGCAATGCGGTCTCGCCGGAAAAAAACGGCCGGGTGCCGGCCTTGATCGCATCGGCCTGCGCTGCAATCCCGCGAACAAAGTCGATTTGCGACGGATAGGCCGGCAGAACGTTCTTCTGCGCGGCCTGCGGGTAAGCCACCGGCTTGCCGGCTGTGAGGCGAAACGGAAATTTCCGCTGGAACTGCCACTCGACGCGATCAATCAGCCGATGCAGGAGCGGCCGCCTGCTGCCGGCCAGTTCGACATGGATCGGCGAACGATTGTCCCAGAGGTCGCGCACGACGATCGTGCCCTTGTCGCCGACGATCGTCAGCGACCGGTCCCTGGGCGCTGCCAGACCGCTGGTCAAGCGGGCGACGAGCCCCGACCGGAAGGTCAGGCAGCCAACGGAAAAATCCGGTCCGAGGCTAAGGCTTTCGGTTCCCGGCCCCTTGTCGGGAAACGTCAGCGCGGAAAAAGCCGCGACATTGGAGACCGGCCCGAACAGCGATACCAGCCAGCTCGTGGCATAGCCGGCATGCTCCAGCGTGCAGCCGATTTCGAACTCGTGGACAGCCGGCCATTTCGCGCCTGAGCGGCTGCGCCATTGCTGCCATTTATCGCGAAAGACCAGCCCGTCCTCCATCTCGGCATAGGCCAAGCGCGGTGTGCCGATGATGCCGGAGTCGAGGATATCGGCGCAGTGGCCACAGGCATCGCTGAGCGCGTTGGCCGGCGCGCCCGCCAGGATCAGGCCTCGCCCGGTGGCAAGGACCACCAGTTCCCGCGCCTCCTCCACCGTCATTGCCAGCGGCTTCTCGCAATAGACGTGCTTGCCCGCCGAAAGCGCCGCGCGGTTGATGGCATGATGACTTTCCGGCGGCGTCAGGTTGACGACGATGCCGACGGCTTCGTCCGCGAGCATTTCCGCCTGCGATGCATAGGCGCGAACCTTCCAGTAGTCGCAAAACTGCTGCAGCCGCGCGGGATCGACGTCCCAGACACCAGCCAGCCGCAATTGCGGATGATTGGCCAGTGTCGTCATATAATAATCGGCAACGAACCCCGTGCCGATAAAGGCAATTCCCATCCGGTTGCTCATCGCGCATCCGCCAGGAAAGATGCGACATAGACGAGCGGCGCATTCCAGTTGATCGTCATTTCGTTGGTGCCCCAGGCCATGATGTCGTCGATATAGCAGGTCTGCGGCCGGCAGCCCTTGAGACGTGCGCGCGCCACGTCGTCGACCAGCGTCGAATTCGGCCCGCCGGCCAGCGTGCCGGCCGGCGGATTGGGCAGTGTGTTGTCGACCTGATGGGCATACCAGCGGCTATGCTGGTTATGGGCAAAGACGCTGCCATATCCGGTGACGTAGGACATGTTCATCGCGTTGCGCCCGAATATGTAGTCCATGCCTTCACGCACGCCGTTCAGAAACGGCCGCTCGCCGGTGAGGTCATAGCCTGCGGAAACGACGATCAGGTTTTGCAGAATAAGCTGGTTCGATCCCCAGTCGTAGCGATTATCGGCCGGGCGGTAGATCTGCCCGAACGGCTCCTTCGCCTGCAGGGCGAGGAAGCGCCTCGCGGCCGATACGACCGACGTCATGACCATCGCCTTGTCGTCTTTCGCAAGATTGACGCCGTAGAGCGCCAGATCGAGACGGCCAAGACCCGCGACGCTGCGCCAATCGAAGGCACCGGCGGCGGAAAAGACAGGCCCTGCCCAATGGGGCGAGGATTTCAGCGCCGCAAGATAAAGGGTTTTCCCCGTGGTGATATAAAGCTCGGCCGCCGCCCAATAGGCTTCATCGGAAATATCGTTGTCGCCATAGTCGCCACCGCCTTGCAACCCATCCGAGCCCGGTGCGAAGAGCACAGGATTGGTGGCGGCGGACAGCCAGGCCTTTTGGCCGGCGGCGAGCAACCGCTGTGCAAAGTCTCTGTCGTAAGGTGCAAACAGCCGGGCGCCTTGCGCGGCCACGGCAGCCAGGTTGAGGGTTGCCGCCGTCGATGGGCGATGCAGGGCGCGCAGGTACGGATCGAGATGCGGCAGCATCGGCACCTCGGTCCATTTCGTATCGTGAACCTTGTGATGCACCATGCCGGCCAGCAGCTGGCCGTCCGGCACCATCATCTTCATCAGGAATTCAAGTTCCCAGCGCGCCTCGTCAAGGATATCGGGAATGCCATTGCCGTTTTCAGGGATGCGCGACAGGCTGTCGCTCAACACCGGCGATGCAGCACCGCCGTAAACCAGCCCGCGTTCGAACGTGCCGAGCAGCTGCGCCACGGCGATGCCGCCATTGACCACATACTTGCCCTGATCGCCGGCGTCGTACCATCCCCCCGAGACATCGAGGGTGTAGTTGCACGTCCAGTCCTTGCCATAGAGTTTAGCGGCCACTTTGCCGGTCAGGCAGGTCACCTTGGTATCGCCCTGGTTGGGGCTTTCCTGCACATGTCCAGCCGGTCTCGCATAGGCTTGGCCGACGATATCGCCCTTGATCTCAATGCCGCTGCGCTGCGGATAGAACCAGGACAGCGCGTCGACGCGCAATTTGCCGTAGACGTCGTGGCCGACGGAAAACGGGAGGCTCTTCCTCTCGCCGACGATCAGCCGATACCCCTTACCGGCCGTCGCAAAGGCCGAAAAATCGGCGATCTGGGTGTCGGCGCCGACCGTGGGATCAAATCCGGCTGGTGCCGCCATTCCTTCGCCGACCGCCACACCGGCTGCATCCTCCAGCTTGAACGGCAATGGATCCGCTGCATCCGACAGGATTGTCGCCCGCTTCGGTCCATCGAGAAAATAGCCGGCCTGATTGATCAAGGGCGGCAGGGCGTACATCGCCTGTTGCGCCGCCACCTCGATCCTGTCGGGCTTGGCCTCGTTAATCGCCACGTCATCCAGGCAAAACCGCCAGGGCTTTTTAGCCCCGCCCAACTGGAAGATGATCTGGGCCGGTTCGTTCTCGGTTGCCGTGAAGACGGCCGAGAACTCCGCCTTCCCGGCCTTGGTTTCGGCATTGAACGTGGCCTGTGGCGTCCACGGTTCGGCATTGCGCTGGATTCTGACCGGGAATTTGTGCATGTCCCTGGCTTCGAGCGCCATTGTCAGGCGATAGGATGTGCCGGGTTCAAACTGCAGGTCGTTGACACCGAGCAACCGGTCCCAGGTGGTTCCGCCGGCCTCGACATCCGCGCATAACTTGCCGCGTTCGCGCGACAGCGAAACGCCGCCGGTCGCCCAAAAACCGTCCCGGCCTGCCTCAAAGGCACCATCGGCAATCATGCCGGCCGCGCCTGCCTGGGCTGGAAGGCTGACGAAAAGCGCAAACACCAGGCCGGCTGCAAGTTTTGGCAAGGTCTCTATCCTGAGCCCGTGTTTCGGGAAAGCGGCGCCACTCTGCTGCAAACAGGTTAACCTTCGGAAAAGATTGGAAGCGAGCCCTGGTTCCAACTGTTCCGGCCGCCCCGAATTTGACCTTTTACCGATCTGAAACCATTACAGCCGGTCTCAGGCAACGACTTGACGCTCAAAGGCACCCTGATAGTTTGACCAGCAGATAAGGTTCCGCCGAAAACCTACTGGATTTGGCCGCCAAAGATAAAAACGACAGGGAGAATACGATGTCGAATCGCCTCAATGCCACGCCCAATGACCTGCGCGCCTTCTGGATGCCGTTTACGGCCAACCGGCAGTACAAGAAAGAACCGCGCATGTTCGTCAAGGCGAAGGACATGCATTACACGACCCATGACGGCCGCCAGGTGCTTGACGGCACGGCCGGCCTGTGGTGCGTCAATGCCGGACACTGCCGTCCGCTGATCACCGAGGCCATTCGTGAGCAGGCCGGCGAACTCGACTATGCACCGGCCTTCCAGCTCGGCCATCCGAAGGCTTTCGAACTGGCGAACCGCCTGATCGATATCGCGCCTGAAGGCATGGAGCATGTGCTCTACACCAATTCCGGCTCTGAATCGGTCGAGACGGCGCTGAAGGTGGCGCTTGCCTATCACAGGGTGAAGGGCCAGGGCTCGCGCACCCGCCTGATCGGCCGCGAGCGTGGCTATCACGGCGTCAATTTCGGCGGTATCTCGGTCGGCGGTATCGTCTCCAACCGCAAGATGTTCGGCACGCTCTTGTCCGGCGTCGACCACATGCCGCACACCCATCTGCCGGAAAAGAACGCTTTCACCAAGGGCGAGCCGGAACATGGCGGTGATATCGCTTCCGAACTGGAACGGATCGTCACGTTGCATGATGCCTCGACCATCGCTGCCGTCATCGTCGAGCCGGTCGCAGGCTCCACCGGCGTTCTGATCCCGCCGAAGGGCTATCTGCAGAAGCTGCGCGATATCTGCACCAAGCACGGCATCCTGTTGATCTTCGACGAAGTCATCACCGGTTACGGCCGCCTCGGCACGCCGTTCGCGGCGCAATATTTCGACGTCAAGCCGGACATGATCGTCACCGCCAAGGGCCTGACCAACGGCGTCATCCCGATGGGCGCGGTGTTCGTCACCTCGGAAATCCACGATGCGTTCATGAGCGGTCCGGAGCACATGATCGAGTTCTTCCACGGCTATACCTATTCCGGCAACCCGATCGCCTGTGCTGCAGCACTCGGCACGCTCGACACCTATCGCGACGAAGGCCTTTTGACCCGCGGCGCGGAGCTTGCCTCCTACTGGGGCGATGCGCTGCATTCGCTGCGCGACTGCCCGCATGTGATCGATATCCGCAACATCGGCCTGATCGGCGCGATCGAGCTGGCGCCGATTGCCGGCGAACCGACCAAGCGCGCCTTCTCGGCCTTCCTGAAGGCCTATGAAAGCGGCTACCTGATCCGCACCACCGGCGACATCATCGCCCTTTCGCCGCCGCTGATCATCACCAAGGCGCAGATCGACGAACTGATCGATGGCATTCGCAAGGTACTGCAAAACAACATTTGACCAGACAAGATTCAGTCGTGAACGATACCCAAACGGGGCCAGGGCAAATGTCCCGGCCCCGTTTGGCGTAGTATTTGAATATATATTTTGCATCCTGCCTAAAAAATCGCCTTGCGGAATCGTAGTGAGCTTCATAGACGAGAAGCATGGAACCGATCCGTTCAAAGAAGACGGGCGGCCTACCGGACTTGGGGTTGCGCGACGACTGGCAGGTTTTCCCCGTCCAGCCCGGCAACCGAAGCGCTGGCACTGCGGGGAACCAACCCACCCAAGGAGAAAAAAGATGAACTTCAAGACATTGACGGGCGCCACGCTTGCCGCCTCGCTGGCCTTTGCGCCGCTGGCCCATGCAGAGATCCTGATCGGCCTGATCGCGCCTTTGACCGGCCCCGTCGCCGCTTACGGCGACCAGGTCAAGAACGGCGCCCAGGTTGCCGTCGACCAGATCAACAAGAACGGCGGCATTCTCGGCGAACAGGTTGTGCTGAAGCTGGCCGACGACGCCGGCGAACCCAAGCAGGGTGTTTCGGCAGCAAACCAGATCGTTGGCGAAGGTATTCGCTTTGTTGTCGGTCCGGTCACCTCCGGTGTTGCCATGCCGGCATCCGACGTTCTGGTCGAAAACGGCATCCTGATGGTCACCCCGACCGCGACCACGCCGGACCTGACCAAGCGTGGCCTTGCCACTATCCTGCGCACCTGCGGCCGTGACGACCAGCAGGCCGAAGTTGCGGCAGCCTATGTCCTGAAGCAGTTCAAGGACAAGCGCATCGGCATCCTCAACGACAAGGGCGCCTACGGCAAGGGCCTCGCCGACGCTTTCAAGGCAACGCTGAACGCCGGCGGCGTCACCGAAGTCTTCAACGATTCCCTGACACCGGGCGACAAGGACCTGAGCGCGCTCACCACCCGTCTCAAGGCCGAAAAGGTCGATGTGCTCTATTTCGGCGGCTACCACCCGGAAGCCGGTCTTCTGGTGCGCCAGCTACATGACATCTCCGCTCCGATCCAGATCATCGGTGGCGACGGCCTTTCCAACACCGAATTCTGGGCCATCGGCGCGGATGCCGGTGCTGGCACAATCTTCACCAACGCCTCGGACGCACTGAAGAACGACGCCTCGAAGTCTGCCGTCGCAGCCCTTCAGGCTGCCAACATCCCGCCGGAAGCCTTCACGCTCAACGCCTATGCAGCCGTTGAAGTGATCAAGGCCGGCATCGAGAAGGCTGGCAGCGCCGAAGACGCTGCAGCCGTTGCGGCTGCCCTGAAGACCGGTGAGCCGATCAAGACCGCCATCGGCGACGTCACCTACGGCGAAACCGGCGACCTCACCTCGCAGAGTTTCTCGCTCTACAAGTGGGAAAACGGCAAGATCGTCGCTGCCGAATAAGCAGCTTGACCAATGACGGATCGGGCGCTTCGGCGCCCGATTTCATTTTGACGGCCCGATTTCATTTGCCGGACTGACATCGCCGGCGCCATCCACAGGCTGAAACAGCGATTTTGTACATCCGGGTTGTGCAATGACGGCGATCAGCCACTATGCTCTGGCGAGCCCAGACAAGCATCAAAAAGGCAGGAACCCCGTGAGCGAAAAACTTGAAAAGCTGATCGATCAGGGCACCGGCCGCATTCCCGCCGATATCGTGCTCAAGGGCGGCCGTTTCTTCGATCTGGTCACCGGCGATCTCGTCCCCTCTGATATCGCCATCTGCGGCGATCGCATTGTCGGCACCTATGGCAATTATGCAGGCACCACCGAAATCGACATCAGCGGCAAGATCGTCGTGCCCGGCTTCATCGACACGCATCTGCATATCGAATCCTCGCTGGTTACCCCGCATGAATTCGACCGCTGCGTCCTGCCCTACGGCGTCACCACCGTGATCTGCGATCCGCATGAGATCGCCAATGTGCTGGGCACCGAAGGCATCCAGTTCTTTCTCGATTCTGCCCGCGAAACCATCATGGACATCCGCGTGCAGCTCTCAAGCTGCGTGCCCGCGACCCATCTGGAAACCTCCGGCGCCAACCTGCCGATCGAGAAGCTTTTGCCGTTCCGCGACCACGAGAAAGTTATCGGCCTGGCGGAATTCATGAACTTTCCGGGCGTCGTCCACAAGGATCCCATCTGCCTTGCCAAGCTTGACGCCTTTCAAGACGGTCACATCGACGGACATGCGCCGCTCTTGAGCGGTCTCGACCTCAATGGTTATCTTTCCACCGGCATCCGCACCGACCACGAATGCACGACGGCAGCGGAAGCACTCGAGAAGATTCGCAAGGGCATGCACATCCTGGTGCGCGAAGGCTCTGTCTCCAAGGATCTGCACGCGCTGATGCCGATCCTGACGGAACGCCTGTCGCCGTTCCTTGCGCTGTGCACCGATGACCGCAATCCGCTTGATATTGCTGAGCAGGGGCATCTCGACTACATGATCCGCGAGGCAATCGCGCAAGGGGTCGAGCCGCTGGCCGTCTACCGCGCCGCCTCGATCTCGGCCGCCCGCGCCTTCGGGCTACGCGACCGCGGTCTGGTCGCACCCGGCTGGCGCGCCGATCTGCTTGTCATCGACAGCCTGGAAAACTGCAAGGCAGAGGCGGTGTTTGCCGGCGGACGCCTCGTCAATGACGCGCTGTTTGCCGCCCGCCGCCCGGTCGCCCCCGTCGGCCTTGACAGCGTCAAGGCAGGCCACATCAATGCCGCCGATTTCGGCGTGCCCTATGCCGAGGAAGAAACCTCGGTTATCGGCGTGCTTCCCGGCAAGATCATCACCGAACACCGCCGCTACAAGCTGCCGGCATCCGGCAATCAGGCCGGCGTCGATCTTGGCCGCGACATCATCAAGGTCGCCGTCATCGAACGCCATGGCGTCAACGGCAACCATGCCAATGGTTTCGTCCAGGGTTTTGGGTTGAGGAAGGGCGCGATTGCCTCCACCGTCGGCCATGACAGCCACAATATCTGCGTCGTCGGCGTCAACGAGGACGACATGGCATTGGCCGCAAACCGGCTCGGCCAGATCAAGGGTGGCTTCGTCGTCGTCGAGGACGGCAAGGTGACGGGAGAAATCTCGCTCCCCGTCGCCGGCCTGATGAGCCTAGAACCCTATGAAAGCGTGCGCGACACGCTGCATCATCTGCGTCAGGCAGCCTTTGCGCTGGGCGCAACGCTGCAGGAGCCATTCCTGCAACTGGCTTTCCTGCCTCTGCCGGTCATCCCGCACCTGAAGATTTCGGACATGGGACTGGTCGATGTCGACAAGTTTGCGCTAATCGGGTGAAAATATTGTCTTGGAATGACCTTCCGCTCCGCTTAAATTAGGAACGACAGGAGGTCGGCATGACCAAGTTGGAACAGATCGAAAAGTCCGTCTCGGAACTCGGACCGGAGGAGTTACGTGCTTTTGCCGCGTGGTTCGACGAGCTCCAAGCAGAGCGCTGGGATATCCAGTTCGAACAGGATGCCAAAAGCGGTGCCCTGGATGCGTTGGCGGACGATGCCCTTGCTGAATTCAAGGCCGGCAGGTCCCGCAACCTTTGAAACACCATGCCACCTCATCCTTCTGGCAGGCCTATGACGCATTGCCGGATCATGTTCGGGAATTGGCGGACCGCAATTTCGAAAAACTCAAAGCAGATCCCAAACATCCTTCCCTGCATTTCAAGCAAGCCGGCCGTTTCTGGTCAGTCAGAATTGGTTCATCATGGCGCGCGCTGGCGGTACGTCAAAGCGATGACATGGTTTGGTTCTGGATCGGCTCGCACGCGGCATACGACAAGCTGCTAAGGTGAAATCCGTCCGCAAAACACGTCCATCGACTCAAGCACGATCTCGCCACCCTCGATCTTCGGCGCAAACCCCGGCATCGGCACAATGCCGGAAATGACCACACCCTTCGGCAAATCAACGGTCTGCGGGCCACGGTGCAAGTTGAAGATGAACAGCAGCTTCTCGCCGCCCTTCTCGCGCGTGAAAGCCAGAATGTCCTGATTGGTTTCGAGGAATGTCATAGTGCCGTCGAGCAACGGCGCATGCGCCTTTCTGAAAACCAGCGTCTGCCGGTAGTGGTCGAGGACAGAACCGTCGCCCTGCTGGTCAACGGCAAGGGGAAGATGCTCTTCCGGCACCGGCAGCCACGGCTTGGCGCTGGAGAACCCGGCATGGCCGGCATTCTTTTCCCAGACCATCGGCGTGCGGCATCCATCGCGCCCCTTGAAGGCCGGCCAGAAACGGATGCCGTAGGGGTCGCGCAGGTCTTCAAGCTGTAGCTCCGCCTCCGGCAAGGCCAGTTCCTCGCCCTGATACAGACAGATCGAGCCGCGCAGTGCCGCCAGAACCGAAATCGCCAGCTTGGCAACCCGCCCACGCTCGCCAGCCGTCTGGGTAAACCGGCTGATATGGCGGGTGACATCGTGGTTGGAAAAGGCCCAGCACACCCAGCCATCGGTGACGGCATCCTGAAACGCCTGAACGCAGCGGCGGATATGGGTGGCGGTGAAATCCGGCCCCAGAAGGTCGAACGTATAGCACATATGCAGCTTGTCGCCGCCACCGGTATAGGCAGCCACCGTCTTCAGCGAGCGAGCGCCGTCGCCGACTTCGCCCACCGAAGCGCGATCGGCGAACGCGTCGAGCAGCGCGCGAAAACGCTGCAGGAAGCCGATATTTTCCGGCTGCGTCTTGTCGTAGAGATGGTTCTGCATACCGTAGGGATTGACGTCGGGCGCATCGAGACCGATCGCGTCTTCGTCGTAGACCAGCGGCGGGTTGTCGCGCAGTTCCTTGTCATGGAAATAGAAATTCACCGTATCGAGCCGGAAGCCATCGACGCCGCGCTTCAGCCAGAAGCGCACGGTGTCCAGCAGCGCTTGCTGCACATCGGGATTGTGGAAGTTGAGGTCCGGCTGGGAGCCCAAAAAATTGTGCATGTAATACTGCTTGCGCACGCCGTCCCATTCCCAGCCCGGCCCGCCGAAAATCGACATCCAGTTGTTCGGCGCCGTTCCGTCGGGTTTCGGATCAGCCCACACGTACCAGTCGGTCTTCGGATTGGTGCGATCCGAGCGGCTTTCCTTGAACCAGGGGTGCTGGTCGGATGTGTGCGAGATCACCTGGTCGATGATGACCCGGATGCCAAGCTGATGCGCCGTCTTCAGCAAGGCGTCGAAATCGGCAAGCGTGCCGAACATCGGATCGACATCGCAATAGTCCGAAACGTCATAGCCCATATCGGCCATCGGCGAGGTGAAGAACGGCGACAGCCAGATGGCATCGACGCCGAGGCTGGCAATATGCGGCAGTCGCTGCGTCACCCCGTTGAGGTCGCCGAGGCCATCTCCCGTGGTGTCCTGGAAAGAGCGCGGATAGACCTGATAGATCACCGCGCCGCGCCACCAGTCGGGATTGGACTTCAAGGGAGATGCCATCAAAAAACTCCGCCGTCGCAGGGATATGGCGAAAGATGTATCGTTGCTGCAGGTGCGAGTAAACGGCCTTCTCAACGCTTTTGCCGCGATACCCCGCCGGTAGCCTGACGGTCATCGCCATTGCGCCTTTCTGCTGGGGGAGAACTTCGAAGATCGGCTCGATGGGCAATTGACGCGGCTCGGCCTGCATTCAGGGACTGATGCTCCCGCCGCATCGAAATTCGCGTCCGCCGCCGGAACGCATAACGACGGCATCGGCTTGCCTTCGGCGCTGGTAAGCCGTATCTCCGCTTTCGCAAGGGCGTGAAGAGCGGGGAGAATTTCATGGCAGGCAGGCTGCTTTCGATCGGCGAATGCATGGTGGAACTGATGCAGGCCGAGGGCGACCTGCTGCGCAAGGGCTATGCCGGCGACACCTTCAACACCGCCTATTACGCCCGGCTCTTCCTGCCCAAGGACTGGTCGGTCGATTATCTGACCGCCGTCGGCACCGACACGGTTTCCGGCGAGATGCTGGCCTTCATCGAAAAGACCGGCGTCGGCACCGGCTCCATCCGCCGCGTCGAGGGCCGGTCGCCCGGGCTCTACATGATCCACCTGAAGGACGGCGAACGCAGCTTTTCCTACTGGCGCTCGGTCTCGGCGGCAAAGACGCTGGCAGACGATGCGGGCCATCTGCGCGCCGCCATCGAAGCCTCGGATGTGATCGTCTTTTCCGGCATTACGCTCGCCATTCTGGCGCCGTCCGCCGTCGAAACGCTGCTTTCCGAACTGCGCCGCGCCAAGGCGGCAGGCAAGCTCGTCGTCTTCGATCCCAACATCCGGCAGCGCCTCTGGGATGACAAGGCCTATATGCTTGATACGATCTCGGCTGGAGCCCGCGCATCCAGCCTCGTCATGCCGAGCTTCGACGACGAACAGGTGCATTTCGGCGATGCCGATATTGCGGCGACGATCGCCCGCTATCGCGGTCTTGGCGTTGAAAAGATCGTGGTGAAGGATGGACCAAAAGGCGTGACGTTGAGCTTTGGCGACGCGCCGCTTCAGTTTGTGCCCTCCGCCAAGGTCGAAAAGATCGTCGATACCACCAGCGCCGGCGACAGCTTCAACGGTGCTTTCCTTGCCCGCTTCGCGGTCGATGGCGACGCCATCACAGCGGCTGGGTTTGCGGCGAAAACAGCCGCGGCAGTCATTCAGCATCACGGTGCACTTGTTGCGAAAGACACGTTGGAGCGTACCGTATAAATATTGCAAATTCGGGGTTTCAGCCTTATCTTGGTCAAGCTTAGCCAAGGAGGTTGCGATGACGACCGTCAACATGCTGGAAGCAAAGACGCGCCTTTCTCAACTTGTCAGCGCCGTTGAAAGCGGCGCGGAAGACGAGATCATCATCGCGCGCGACGGCAAACCGGCAGCAAGGCTGGTTCCGCTGGCGCAAAGCGAAAAAAAGGGAATGCGGCTGGGCCTGCTTCAGGGCCAGTTTCCACCGATGTCGCTGGAAGATTTCAATGCTCTTGATGAAGAGGTCGCCAGGCTTTTCGGATTGAAGGACGAATGAACCTTCTTCTGGATACGCATGTGGCGATATGGGCAATTTCCTCTCCGGAAATGCTGTCTCCCAGAGTTGCAGCCATCCTCAAGGATCCGGACAATCAGACTTACATTTCTGCGGCCAGCATCTGGGAAATTTCGATCAAGTACCTGGTCGGCAGAGACAAGGCGATACCGTTCAGCGGGTACGAGGCCATTCGTCACTTCACCAACGCCGGCAGCCGCATCCTGGACATAAGCGCCGAACATGCAGCAGCAACCGAGCGTGTGGTGACGCCACACGCCGACCCGTTCGACCGCTTGCTGATCGCGCAAGCCATCACCGAACCGTTGATTCTGGTTACCCGCGACAGCAATATCGCAGCCTATAGCCCGACCTTCATCACCTGGTAGCAGAAACGTCGGCTAAACTACCGCCTCTTCCTGTTCTCGAACGGGTTTTCCGACGCCCTCAAATGGATGCGGATCGGCACGCCCGGCAGCTGGAAATCATTGCGCAGGCCGTTGGTCAGATAGCGGATATAGCTTTCCGGCACAGAGTCAGGCCGCGTGCAGGAGATCATGAAACCCGGCGGGCGGGCCTTCACCTGGGTCATGTATTTCAGCTTCAGGCGGCGGCCGGAAACGGCCGGCGGCGGATGCTGAATCTGCTGCGATTCCAGCCATTTGTTGAGTTTGGCGGTGGAGATGCGGCGGTTCCAGGTCTTGTCGGTGTCGATGATCGACTGCATCAGCTTGTCGAGACCGTAGCCGGTCTGGCCGGAGATCGGCACGGCGCGGATGCCGCGCACCTGCGGCAGCAGGCGTTCGGTCTTTTCGCGCAGATCGGCAAGCAGCGCCTGGGTATCCTCGACCAGATCCCATTTGTTGAAGGCAAGGATCGCCGCGCGGCCTTCGCGGGCAACGAGATCGACCAGCTGGAGGTCCTGCTTTTCGAACGGGATGGTCGCGTCGAAGACGATGACGACCGCTTCGGCAAAGCGGATGGAGCGCAGACTATCGGCGACCGAAAGCTTTTCGAGCTTCTCCTGGACGCGCGCCTTCTTGCGCATGCCGGCGGTGTCGAACATCTTGATGGTGCGGCCGCGCCAGTCCCACTCGACGGAAATGCTGTCGCGGGTGATGCCGGCCTCGGGGCCCGTCAGAAGCCGGTCTTCGCCGAGGAAGCGGTTGATCAGCGTCGATTTACCGGCATTCGGGCGGCCGATGATCGCCACGCGCAAAGGCTTGGTCTCGTCATATTCCGGCTCGAAGTCTTCGTCTTCGAGGGTCTCATCGCCGCGCAGATCGACATTCGTCTCGGGCTCATCGATCTCCGGCGGGAAGGCGCGGTCCTCGCCGAGCGCAGCGACGATGGCGTCGCGCAGGTCGATCATGCCCTGGCCGTGTTCGGCCGAGATGGCGACAGGCTCGCCGAGCCCCAGCGTAAAGGCGTCGTAATAGCCGCCATCGGAGCCCTTGGCTTCGGACTTGTTGGCAACCAGCACCACCGGCTTGCCGCGGCGGCGCAGCATTTCGCCGAGCGTCTCGTCGGCGGGCGTCAGGCCATGCTTGGCATCGACGACGAACAGCGTCAGGTCGGCCTCGTCGATGGCGGCTTCCGTCTGCAGCCACATGCGGCCTTGCAGCGTTTCCGGTCCCGATTGCTCAAGACCAGCCGTGTCGACGATGGTGAAGCGCAGGTCGACAAGCTTGGCGTCGCCCGGACGCCGGTCACGGGTGACACCCGGCGTATCGTCGACGAGCGCCAGCTTCTTGCCAACCAGACGGTTGAACAGCGTCGACTTTCCGACATTGGGGCGCCCAACGATGGCGACGGTGAAGTTCATCGAATAATCCTGTCCTTAGAGCATCCGCAGTGGGTCATGCTCCAATGTTGTTTTCGTGGGCGTCCGCTCAGGACGCCTTTCCGCTGGCGGTAATCAGATCGAGCAGCATCTGGGCGCGGTTTGCCAGATTGCGCGGTGTCTCGGCATCATCGGCGATCTGCTGGAACCAGGTCTTGGCCTTGGCCATATCGCCGGCCTTGTAGGCGGCAAGCCCAAGCGCTTCGCGGGCCGAATGCCGCATGCCGTTGGCAGGAACCGCAAGCTGCTCGGCCTCGGCCGAAACCTGCTCATAGGTGCCGGTATCGACCAGAAGATAGGCGGCACGCATGCGGGCAGCATCGCGCATCGCCTGCGGCAAGCTGGCATCCTTGGAGATGTCGGAGAAGGCCTTGACGGCCGCAGCCGTATCGCCCTTCTGTGCCTCAAGGGTTGCAGCCCGCATCTTCGCCAGCACCGGATAGGCGCCATAGCCGTCCTTCTCGAGCGTGGCGAGAGCAGCCAGCGCTTCATCGGTCTTGTTTTCCCGCGAAAGCGTCAAGGCTGCCAGGAACTCGTCGCCCGACTGCGAGGCCGACGTCTCGTGCCAGTATTCGTAGCCGACCTTGCCGATCGTGCCGACAACGATCAGAATGGCGATCCCGATAATGACGCTGCCGAACCGCGTCCAAACGGCCTTCACCTGTTCGGAGCGCAGTTCTTCGTTGACTTCGCGGATAAAGCTGTCGTCCTGGTTCGCCATTCCTAAGTTCCGGTTTCCCGGCCTTCCCTGCAAAGATGGATGTAAAGATTTCCGCGCTTCTACCGTATTTTGAAGCCGTTGTAAGGGGGCAGCGCGATTTAGCCCCGATTAGCACCGTTTAACCGCCGTTCAGCCCATCACAATCGGCGCAGCGCCGATCAGCAGTTCATGCAGTTTCCAAATGAACAGGCCATAGGCAACCACTCCGATCACCACCGCCAGCAGATCGTAGGACGACGAGCGGAAGACCGGCAACACCAGTTCTCCGGCCCGCTGCCGCCGCTTCAGCGAGATGCGCATGACGACCGCCCAGGCGAGAAACGAGCCGAACAGCAGCACTGACGACGTCTCACCATTGGCGAGCAGATGGGCGAGCGCCCAGATCTTGATCGACAGGATCTGCGGATGCTTGACCGCAACGGCGATGCGGCCAGCCGGCAGGAAACCGGCGGCAAGACAGATGAAGGCGATCAGCATCAAAAGCAGTGCAATATGCTTCAGGAAGACTGGCGGATTATAGAGCATGCCGGTCGTCGCCCTCGCCTCGCCGAAGCCGTAGATGATCAGGCCGAGGCCGATCAAGCTGATGACCGCGTAAAGCCCCATCCAGGTGCCCTTGCCCTGACGCTCGATGATCGAGGCCCGAAACCCCGGTGCCACGACGCGCACGAGGTGCATGCCGAGAAAGACGACGATCCCCAGAACCAGCAATGCCATGATATCCACCTGTGTTGTTTGAGATTTCTACCTCTTCGCATAGCCGGATCGCGCCAAACTTTCCAGAGCGATCAAAGGATTGCCGCATTCTTGAGGCAGGGGTCCCATACCAGGGATCGATGATAGGAGCCCATCCTATCATCGATCCCTGGTATAAAATCCCGCATTTGCCGCCCAAGGTTTTCGCATGCCCAGATTGTCCGCCTCCTCCGGCCTTGCTTTCGCATTGGCCCTTGCTCCCGCTGTTGCCCACGCCGTCGAGCCTCCTGCTCCGGCAGAACGCAAGCAGCTCGTCATCATCTCCTTCGATGGCGCGCACGACAACAGGCTTTGGGACAAGAGCCTGGACATGGCCAAGCGGACAGGCGCGCATTTCACCTATTTCCTCTCCTGCACGTTCCTGATGACACGGGCCGAGGGCGGCAAGGCCTATCAAGCACCGGGCCACAAGGCCGGACGGTCCAATGTCGGTTTTGCCCAGAGCCGGGAAGAGATCCAGGCCCGCGTCCGCCACATCTGGCAGGCGCATCAGGACGGTCACGACATCGGCAGCCATGCCTGCGGCCATTTTGACGGCAAAGGCTGGACTGCTGCCAACTGGAAACAGGAATTCACCGCATTCAATACAGCGCTCGCCAATGCCTGGAGCGCCGGCGGCATCGCCGGCGAGCAGCCGGAAGGCTGGGCCGATTTCGCCGCGAATGACATCAAGGGTTTTCGCGCGCCCTATCTGTCGTTGAGCGACGGACTGCTGCCGGCCCTGAAGCAAGCTGGCTTCACCTACGACGCCAGCCTCGTCACCAAGGGACCAGGCTGGCCGACTGACGCGGTTGGATTGCCGCGCTTCGGACTGCCGCTCATTCCCGAAGGCCCGCAGCAGCGCCGCGTCATCGGCATGGACTATAACCTGTTCGTTCGCCATTCCATGGGCATCGAGAACCGCAAGGACAGCGCTACCTTCGAAGAGCGCACGCTCGACGCCTACCGCAAAGCCTTCCAGAAGGAATACGGCGGCAATCGCATTCCCCTGCAACTGGGTTTTCATTTCGTCGAAATGAACGGCGGCGCCTATTGGCGGGCGCTCGACCGGTTCCTGACCGAGACCTGCGACAAGCCGGATGTCGCCTGCGTCAGCTATGCTCAGGCGCTGCCGATGATCCAGAACGAAAAGAAGGCGGATCGCTCCGCCTTCTGAATTTCTTTCCGCGAATTTTGCACTTAGGGCGTGTCGGCTGCGAGCTCACCGTCCGTTTCCTCGCGAGCGAGATAACGCTGATCGATCTCAGGCAAGGGCGTATCGTCGATCGCAGCTTCGAAGGCTTTCAGGCGCTTGTGGATCGATAGCAGCTCGATGATCGTCGACCAGTAGTTCACCAGGTATTGGAACGAATTGCTGACCTCGCCGAAAGCCGTGGCAATCTGCTGCCAGATGCCCATCGTGATTTTCCCCAGCACGATTGTCGGGATAAGGATGAAGTTCAGGAAAATCGCATCAAGCTGGCCGTAGGAAAAACGCGCCACATTGAAATAGGCATAGTGCCAGTACATGCGGAAATAGTTGCGGCGCACGTTGTCGTAGAGTTCCCTGACGGTGACCGGCT
Organism: Pararhizobium sp. YC-54; assembly: GCF_025847205.1. Classification (GTDB taxonomy): domain Bacteria; phylum Pseudomonadota; class Alphaproteobacteria; order Rhizobiales; family Rhizobiaceae; genus Pararhizobium. The sequence continues at coordinate 53,747 of NZ_JAOYTH010000018.1, forward strand.
GTGCACGGTCAGCATGATCTTCACCATAGACAAGCTCCTTGCGGTAGGCTGCCTCGACGCGCTGGTTTCGGAAGTTCAGTCCGGGCAGCTTGATGCCGGCGAATGCCAGAAGCGCCGTGCCGAAGAGCGACCACACGATCGCAAGCCAGAACAATGCGTGGGGAACGGCGCCGAGGATCGGCAGATCGGAAACATGCTCCGACATGGCGAAGAGCAGCGGCAGGAAAACCACCAGCGTCATCACCGAATTGATCAAGGTGACGCCAAGGCCTTCAAGGATATTGGCGAAACGCATCGTATCTTCCTGAACACGCTGCGATGCCCCTTCGATATGGCGCAGCTTGTCCCATTTCGAGATATAGAAATCGTTCATCGCGGTACGCCAGCGAAAGACGTAGTGGTTGGTGAAAAAAGCTGTGACAACGTTCAGGGCGACGCTGACGAAGCCAATTTCTAGGAAGCGCAGTTGCAGGCTATAGAGCTGATCGACAGTCACTCCCGGCTTTCTCGAAAGCGCATCTTGAAACAGGTCGAAGAACGGGCCGCGCCAATTGTTAATCGCGACAGACGTCTGCACCGAGAAATACGCGACGAAAATGATGAACGCCGATCCCCAGATCGACCAGTTGGCCCAAGGATGATCACGGGCGACAATCTTCCAGGCTCCCCCGAAGATCAGAACAAAGATGGTGAAGTAGAGATAAAACCAGAGATTGTCGGGGGTGAAGAAGTACGCAAGCCCGATCGGCGCCTTCTCCCCCGGAGCCAGCGGTGGCAAACCGATGGCAGCACCAATCTGTGGGCCGACCGAATACCACACCAGAATACAGATCACTGTCCATATCGCGCCAGACGTGAAAAACAGCTTCGGATTGGGAAAAAAGGAATGGAACAAGGCGGGCACTCACGTTTCTTGAGGGCATAGACGCCCTGCTTCGATGCGCCGAACCTAGGGCAAAAGCCCTCACCTGCCAATCACGTCAAGCTAATGTTACCGTTATTTAATCACGAGGCCGGTCAGGCCACCGCAGCAGCAACGATGCGGCGCATTTCCACCCCGATCAACACGGCGCAAAACAGGAGAACGCCCGCCGCCAGCAGCGTCGGCCCATTGAAACTGCCGCTACCCTGTGCCAGCCAGCCGGCAACCAGCGGGCCGACGATCTGGCCGACGCCGAAGGCGGCGGTCATGAAGGCGAGCGCCTTGCGCGGGCTTTCCGGCGCCAACGCCCGGCCGATCTGCAGGCCATAGGCGGTGATCATGATGAACGTCAGCCCGAGCATCAGGCCACCGATAACCGGTGCGTAGGGTGACGGCAGGGCAACGACGAGGATGAGACCGGCAGCCTCGACCAGCAGACCCGCCAGATAGACCCCGACGATCCCGAGCCGCGGCACGGCAGCGCGCCAGAGATGAACCGAGACGGCGGCGGCAAGGCCGGTGATCAGCCAGGCGAGGAACTCGACCGTATGATCGGTGGCGCCTTGCCGTGCCATGGCAACGAGGAAGGTCGCGGTGATGACATAGCCGAAGCCGAACAGGCCGTAGGTCAGCGTCACGACGAAGAGCGGCCTGGTCCAGATCAACGGCTTTTCCCGCTCCGTGCTCTTTCCCCCTGCAGGGCTTGACGGCAAGAGGGCGGCGGCGGCGACGGTGCCGAGGCAGGCGATGATGGCGCCGCCGAACCACGCCGCCTGCCAGCCTGCAAAGGTACCAAACCCACCGGAAGGCAATAGAAAGACCATCAGCGACGACACAGCAATACCGATGCCCACGCCGCCGAAATGAACGGACTGCACATGCGGATTGCCGGCGGCGAGCCCTCGGCTGAGCACGATCGCCGAGGTAAAGATCATCGTGAAGGCGCTGGCGACACCGGCCAGGAACCGGATGACGGAAAACAGCAACAGCGACGACGTCAGCCCCATGGCAAGGAGCAAAAGCGTGGTCGCGGCAAGCGCCGACAGACTGATCAGCCGCTCGCGCCCGGCCGCCCAACCATAGCCGGCAGCGACCGCGCCGGCGAGATAACCGACGAAATTGGCCGACGCGATCAGCCCGGCATCGGCGGGCGAAAGCCCAAGACCTGTCATCATGCCGGGCAGGATCGGCGTATAGGAAAACCGCCCGAAGCCCATCGCAACTGCCATGGCGACGGCGCCGGCGAAGGCCGTGGGGGCAAGGCTCGGGCTCAACGGGCGGTCCATCGTCGTCATTCGATAGTTATCGCAATGCAGCATGACGGCGACAAGCGACAAAAATTGATGGTCTCGTTCAGCGGTGTGAATGCAAGAACAGCCTCATTGAGGCATGGCTTAGCCCGGCAGGGTCACGACCAGCGGTCCGCTCCGCGTGACGATCACTGTGTGCTCGTACTGGACGGTCATTGCCCGCGGTTCGCTGTAAAGCGTCCATTCGTCATCGCCGCCTTCTGCCCATTGCGCACCCAGCGACAGGAAGGGCTCGACGGTGAACACCATGCCTTCGGTCATCCGCCGCTTTTCGTGCTTGTCCGGCCAGGTGGCGATCTCGGTCGGCTCCTCGTGCAGCGAGCGCCCGACACCGTGGCTGGCGAGGTTGGTGATCAGCGTGTAGCGGTTCTTCCTGGCAAAACTGCCAATGGCATTGCCGATTGAAGCCAGCGGTTTGCCGGCCTTTACCTCGTTCAGCCCCACCCACATGGCGCGCTTGCCATCGCGGCAGAGACGCTCGATCTGCGGCTTGACCGGCGGGACGGCAAAGGACGATCCGGTATCGGCAAACAACCCGTTCTTCTCGGCGGAAACATCGATATTGACGAGATCGCCGGCCTGGATGATGCGTGGGCCGGGAATGCCGTGGGCGACTTCCTCGTTGACGCTGATGCAGGTGGCGCCGGGGAAATTATAGCTGAGCTCCGGTGCGGAACGGGCGCCGGCATCCTCCAGAACCTTGCGGCCGATCGCGTCGAGTTCCGCCGTGGTGATGCCTGGCTCGAGTGCTGCCGCCATGATCTGGATCGTGTTGGCGCAGATCCGGCCGATTTCCTTCAGCCGCTCCAGGTCTTCGTCATTGTTGAGTGTCATCGTCTCTCGCTTTCGGCTGTTTATGTAACGCGCCGAAAGCGGCCAATCCAGACATCGGCTATAGGAAAATCGCTGGGGTCAGACGGTTTTTGCCTGTTTTTTCTCATCTGCCAGCGCCGCACGCACGAGCGGCGCCACTTTCGTGCCGTAGAGTTCGATGCCGCGCAGGATCTGGTCATGCGGCATCAGGCCGATCGCCATCTGCAGAAGGAAACGATCGTTGTTGAATATCTTCTGGTGCCGGATGATTTTTTCCGCGACCGTATCGGGATCGCCGAGAAAGAGATTGCCGTTCGGCCCGATCGACTGGTTGAAATGCGCCCGGTTGGTCGGACCCCAGCCGCGCTCGCGGCCGATGCGGTTCATCACCTCGGCCTGCGGGCCGTAAAACTGGTCGCCGGCCTTTTCATTGGTGTCGGCAATGAAGCCATGGACATTGATGCTGGTTTTCAGCTTGGACGCATCCTGTCCGGCGCGGCGCGCGGCTTCGCGGTAGAGGTCGAACAGCGGTGCATAGCGCGCCGGCTCGCCGCCGATGATCGCCAGCGCCACCGGCAGACCGAGCGCCCCCGCCCGCGCCACCGATTGCGGCGTGCCACCGACCGCGATCCAGAGCGGCAGCGGATCGTTCACCGGCCGCGGATAGACGCTGCGGCCATTGATCGGCGCGCGCTTTTCGCCTGACCAGGTCACGATCTCGCCATCGCGGATGGCTAGAAGCAGATCCAGTTTTTCCGAAAACAGCTGGTCGTAATCTTCGAGATCATAGCCGAACAGCGGGAAGGATTCGATGAAGGAGCCCCGCCCGGCCATGATTTCGGCACGGCCGTTCGAGATCAGGTCGAGCGTCGCAAACTGCTGGAAGACCCGGACGGGATCGTCCGAGCTCAGCACCGTGACAGCACTCGTCAGCTTGATGTTTTTCGTGCGTGCCGCCGCAGCAGCCAGGATCATTGCCGGGGCAGACGCGACATAATCCGGCCGGTGATGTTCGCCCAGACCGAAAACATCAAGCCCGACCTGATCGGCCAGTTCGATTTCCTCGATCAGATGGCGCACCCGCTCCTCGCCCTCCTTACCGCGCCCCTGCGGCGCCTCCGGGTGAACGTCGCCGAAGGTGTAAAGACCGAGTTCCATGCGATTCCTGCCTGTTTACGAAGCCCGGAAGGGGCAAAGTTGGTGTGGCCTCACACATAACCATCTGTGCGCATGACAGACAGCACGGAAGACGAAACAGTGTGTTTCCAGAAGGGTCAGGTTTCCCATGGATTGAGCAGACGCACCCCGGTGCCCATGAAATCCCGGGCATTGCGGGTAACCACCGTCAGGTCGTAGTGAAGTGCGGTGGCCGCGATAATAGCATCCCGCTCTGGCCGCTTATTTGGAACATGCAATCCGGCACAAAGAAGAGCCACCGCATCATGAAATACGAGAATGCGGTCCCTGAAAACCCTCGGAATATAGTCTGATATCCAAGCTTTTACTCGCACAGCCTGTCGCTGATCACGACGTCTCAACGACAGATAGCCGACCTCCAACTCCATAATCGTGATGACTGAAAGGTAAAGCTCTTCTGTATCGACGTTCTGCACCCAATCCTTCACCGACGGATGACATTTGCCCTTGGCAGCCTTCCGAAACTCCGAAATTACATTCGTGTCAAGAATATACTTCACGAGAAATCTGGGACCTTAAGACCCCAGTCTCCCTTCATTTCGGGAAACTCGAAATCGTCATCAATTTCCTCCAATCCCGGCATAGCAAGAAGTTCGAGGATATTTTTCTTTGGGCTTTGACGAGAGGCTTCCGCGTCCGCGAGATTATCGGTTCTGTCACTTGTCAGCTTCCGGTACTCGTCAATCGACAAAAGCACATGCGCCGGCCGGCCTCGGTCGGTAATGAACACAGGTCCGTCAGCGGCAGCCTTCTTGGCTCGGCCTGTGTCCTGATTGAATTCCCGGCTGGAAAATGTGGTGCTCATCGGCGCTCCATCAATTTGTAGCAACGTTACTACATTTGATGCCCTGGCACAAATCTTTCTACCCGTCGCTCAGCGTCCGCTTCACCGCATTGCGCCAGCCTTTCAGCTTTCCGGCGCGTGTCTTTTCGTCCATCGCCGGCTCGAACCGCTGGTCGCGGGCCCAGGATTTGGCAAAATCCTTCTGGTTCGGCCAGACCCCTGCCCGGCTGCCGGCAAGCCAGGCGACGCCGAGGGCCGTGGTCTCCAGAATAGTGGGCCGGTCCACCGGTGCATCGAGCAGGTCGGACAGGCGCTGCATCGTCCAGTCGGAAGCGACCATGCCGCCGTCGACACGCAGCACAGTTTCCTTGCCGTCGCTCTTCCAGTCCTTGTGCATGGCATCGAGCAGATCGCGCGTCTGGTAGCAGACAGCCTCAAGCGCTGCGCGGGCGAACTCGGCCGGACCGGTGTTGCGGGTCATGCCGAAAATGGCGCCGCGCGCATCCGGATCCCAGTGCGGTGCACCAAGGCCGGTAAAGGCGGGCACCAGATAGACCTCCTGCGACGGATCGGCGCTTGCGGCAAGCGTGCCGGTATCGGGGGCCGCCTTGATGACCTTCAATCCATCCCGCAGCCACTGCACGGCGGCACCGGCAACGAAGATCGAGCCTTCCAAAGCGTAGGTGGTTTCACCGGCAAGCCGGTAGGCGATGGTCGTCAACAGCCGGTTCTTCGAGCGGACGATATCCTTGCCGGTATTCAAAAGCGCAAAGCAGCCGGTGCCATAGGTGGATTTCATCATGCCCGGCTGGAAGCAGGCCTGGCCGATGGTGGCGGCCTGCTGGTCGCCGGCAACACCGAGGATCGGGATTTCGGCCCCGAAGACCGACATGTCCGTTACGCCGAAATCCGCGGCGCAGTCGAGAACCTCAGGCAGCATGGCCTCGGGAACGCGCAGGATTTCAAGGAGTTCGCGATCCCACTCATTGGTGGCGATATTGAACATCAGCGTGCGCGAGGCATTGGTCGCATCCGTCACGAAGGATCTGCCGCCGGTCAGCCGCCAGATCAGGAACGTGTCGATCGTGCCGAAGCAGAGCTCGCCCTTGCCCCCACGCGCCCGCGCGCCCTTGACGTTGGCGAGCATCCAGGACAGCTTGGTACCGGAAAAATAAGGATCGAGCAGCAGGCCGGTCTTCCTGGTAAAGGTCTTTTCGAGCCCCTGGCGCTTCAGCTTGTCGCAGTAGGAGGCGGTGCGGCGGTCCTGCCAGACGATGGCATTGTGGATCGCCTTGCCGCTGTCGCGCTCCCAGACGACGACCGTCTCGCGCTGGTTGGTGATGCCGATCGCCGAGAGGTCACCGGCCTTGATACCGGCCTTGCTGATGGCTTCCCTAATCGCCCAGAGGACGGTATCCCAGATTTCCTCGGGATCATGTTCGACCCAGCCGGATTTGGGGAAATGCTGCTTGAATTCCTTCTGCCCGGACCCGGCGATTTTCTGGTCCTTGTCAAAGACGATCGCACGGCTCGATGTCGTGCCCTGATCGATTGCGAGAATATAGCCGCTCACCTTGCCCCTCCCTGCTTTTCTTCTGCCCGCGGGTTCTCCTCAAGAGCGCGAGCCATTTCAAAAACTTCAATACGATACAAAAACGAATGTCAAACGAAAACAAAACGCAAGCAAACGGGCCGTTGCGTCGCGCGAAAAAGCCGGGCGGCCATGGCAGAAACACAATTGTCACGGTGCCGGTTTTGGGCATAGTTTCAAGGTTCGAAATGAAAAGAAGAGACAGCATGACACAGTCCGCCGGCAGCATCCGTTTTATCCTGAATGACCGGGAGATTGCGCTCACCGCCGTGCATCCGACCGCGACGCTGCTTGATTTTCTGCGCCTCGAACGGCGGCTGACCGGCACCAAGGAAGGCTGTGCAGAAGGGGACTGCGGTGCCTGCACCGTTCTGGTCGGGCGGCTGTCGGGCGGTGAACTCGTCTATGAAAGCGTCAACGCGTGCATCCGTTTCACCGGCTCGCTGAACGCCACCCATGTCGTCACCGTCGAGCATCTGGCGGCGAGCGGCGGAACATTGCACCCGGTTCAGCAGGCAATGGTCGATTATCACGGTTCGCAGTGCGGTTTCTGCACCCCCGGCTTCGTCATGTCGCTCTATGGCCTCTGGCTGTCGAAGGACAATCCCGGCCGGGCCGATATCGAAAAGGCGCTGCAAGGCAATCTCTGTCGATGCACGGGCTACGAGCCGATCGTGAAAGCGGCGGAAGCCGTAGCACAGGCAAGGCCCGATGCGGTGTTCGACCCGATCGTCAAAGTCCGTAAGGATATCATTGCCAAGCTGACGGCGATCCGCTCGACGCAGACGATCCGCATGACAAGCGGTGACGCCACCCTGATCGTGCCCGGCACGGCTACCGATCTTGCCGATGCGCTGGCGGACAATCCGCAGGCGACCATGGTTGCGGGCTGTACCGATGTCGGCCTCTGGGTCACCAAGCAGATGCGGGACCTGAACCCGGTTATCTTTATCAATGGTCTGGAAGACCTCCAGTTCATCCGCGAAACGGATGATGGCATCATCATCGGCGCAGGCGTCACCTACTCGGCCGCCTTCGATCTGATGTCCGCGCGCTACCCCGCCTTCGGCCGCCTGCTCGATCGCCTTGGCGGCGAGCAGGTCCGCAACATGGGCACGATCGGCGGCAATGTCGCCAATGGCTCGCCGATCGGCGACACGCCGCCGCCGCTGATTGTGCTTGGCGCCAGCGTGACACTGCGATCAAAGGCCGGACAGCGCACCGTGCCGCTTGAGGCCTATTTCATCGATTATGGCCGTCAGGACCGCAGACCCGGCGAATTCGTCGAGAGCGTTTTCGTGCCGAACCTGCCCAAGGGCGATCATTTCGCCGTCTACAAGATTTCCAAGCGCCGCGATGAGGACATCTCCGCGCTCTGCGGCGCCTTCCGCATAGCGTTCGCGAGCGACAACACGGTTGCCTCCGCCCGGATCGCGTTCGGTGGCATGGCCGGGACGCCGAAACGGGCAACGAATGTCGAGGCGGCGCTGGTGGGCAAGCTCTGGACCGAAGAGACGGTGAAAGCGGCGCAGGCCGCATTCGAACAGGATTACCAGCCGCTCACCGACTGGCGGGCGACGGCCGCCTATCGCATGCTGGCGGCGAAGAACCTGTTGTTGCGGTTTTTCCTGGAGACATCGGGCGAAAAAGCGGAACTTGTCCGGTTCGAGGTGACGGCATGAGCGGCCGGGCGGGCTTTCCTCTTCTCCCCTGCGGGGAGAAGTGCCGAGTGAAACGAGGCGATGAGGGGGTCTTACGGCAAACTCCAGCCTGCGTGGCTCCCCCTCATCCGGCCCTGCGGGCCACCTTCTCCTCGCTGGGGAGAAGAGAACGAAGCGAAGGAGCCTGCTGATGGACAAGTCCACCTTCGAGGAACGCAAGACGATTGCCGGGCCGATGCATTCGGCGCTGCGCCACGACAGCGCCCACAAGCACGTGTCGGGCACCGCCGACTATATCGATGACATTCCGGAACCGGCAGGAACATTGCACGGCGCCTTGGGCATGACCGACCGTGCCCATGCGGAAATCGTTTCCATGGATCTGTCGGAGGTCGAGGCGACGCCCGGCGTCGTCTGCGTCCTGACGGCAAAGGACATGCCGCACTCCAACGATATCAGCCCGAGCCATCTCGACGACGAGCCGGTGCTGGCCGATGGCCTGGTACAGTTCCACGGCCAGCCGGCATTTGCCGTGATTGCGCAGACGCGTGACATTGCCCGGCGCGCCGCCCGCAAGGCGAAGATCACCTATCGCGACCTGCCGCATCACACGGATATTCTCGATGCGCTGGAAAACGGTGCCGAGGTCGTCACCAAGCCGCTGACATTGTCGCGTGGCGATGCCGAGGCGGAACTGGAGCTTTCACCGCGCCGCCTCACCGGCCGGATGCGGATCGGCGGGCAGGAACATTTCTACCTCGAAAGCCATATCGCCATGGCCATCCCGGGCGAGGACGACGAAATCACCGTCTGGTCTTCGACCCAGCATCCGAGCGAAATACAGCACATGGTCGGCCATGTGCTTGGCGTTCCCTCCAATGCCGTCACCGTGCAGGTCCGGCGAATGGGCGGCGGTTTCGGCGGCAAGGAGACGCAGGGCAACCAGTTTGCGGCGCTCGCCGCCGTTGCTGCCAAGAGGCTCAACCGCGCCGTCAAGTTCCGGCCGGACCGCGACGAGGACATGACCGCGACCGGCAAACGGCACGATTTCCTCGTCGATTACGATGTCGGCTTCGACGATGACGGCCGCATCCATGCGGTCAAGGCCAATTACGCGGCGCGCTGCGGCTATTCCTCGGACCTGTCCGGCCCGGTCACCGACCGCGCGCTGTTCCATGCCGACAGCTCCTATTTCTATCCGCATGTGAAACTGACCTCGCAGCCCTTGAAGACCCACACCGTCTCCAACACCGCCTATCGCGGTTTCGGCGGACCGCAGGGCATGATCGGCGGCGAGCGGATCATCGAGGAGATCGCCTATGCGCTGGGCAAGGACCCGCTCGATATCCGCAAACTGAATTTTTACGGCGAGAAAGGTTCCGGCCGAGACCTCACGCCCTATCACCAGCATGTCGAAGACAACATAATCCAGCGCATCGTTGCGGAACTGGAGACAAGCGCCGACTATCAGGCGCGGCGCAAGTCGGTCATCGATTTCAACAAAACGAGCCGCATCATCCGCAAGGGCATTGCGCTGACGCCGGTGAAATTCGGTATCTCCTTCACCATGACCGCCTTCAACCAGGCGGGTGCGCTGGTGCATGTCTATCAGGACGGATCGATCCACCTGAACCATGGCGGCACGGAAATGGGCCAGGGCCTCTACACCAAGGTGGCGCAGGTTCTGGCGGACAGTTTTCAGGTCGACATCACCAACGTCAAGATCACCGCCACCACGACCGGCAAGGTGCCGAACACCTCGGCCACCGCCGCCTCCTCCGGCTCCGACTTGAACGGCATGGCCGCCCATGACGCAGCCCGCCAGATTAAGGAACGCTTGGTCGATTTTGCCGCCGAGCGCTGGCAGACAGAGCGGGAAAACATCGCCTTCGTGCCGAACCACGTGAAGATCGGCGACGAGCTTGTCCCCTTCCCGACCTTCATCAGCCAAGCCTATTTCGCCCGCGTGCAGCTGTCGGCCGCCGGCTTCTACAAGACGCCGAAAATCCACTGGGACCGCAATACCGGCCGTGGCACGCCGTTCTACTATTTCGCCTATGGCGCCGCCGTCTCCGAGGTTTCCATCGACACGCTGACCGGCGAATACATGGTCGATCGCGTCGATGTGCTGCACGATGTCGGCAAGTCACTCAATCCGGCGATCGATATCGGCCAGGTCGAGGGCGCCTTCGTGCAGGGCATGGGCTGGCTGACGACCGAGGAATTGTGGTGGGACGAAAAGGGGCGGCTGCGCACCCATGCGCCCTCGACCTACAAGATACCGCTCGCCTCCGACCGGCCAAAAATCTTCAACGTCAAGCTGGCGGAATGGGCCGAGAATGCCGAGATGACCATCGGCCGCTCGAAAGCGGTCGGCGAACCGCCGTTCATGCTGCCGATCTCGGTGCTGGAAGCCCTGTCGATGGCCGTTGCCAGCGTCGCTGGTTATCGCGAGTGCCCACGGCTCGATGCGCCGGCAACGCCGGAACGCGTCCTGATGGCTGTCGAGCGCCTGAGATTCTTGTCGCGCTGAACGCGCAGTAACGTTGCTGATTGCAATCCCGCAGTAAAATTGCGCCGCCAGAACATCGGGATATGTTCTGGCGGCGAGCGGCAACTAAAGCATGTCGCGCAAAAGTGTGCAGCGGTTTGCGATAACGACATGCGTAAAATCAAAGACCTAAAGCGCGAGAAGCGAATCTGAAAGATCGCGATGCGCTTTAACGGGTCAAATCCGAATCCTCACGCGGGTCTCGCCCGTCCATGAAACCCAGGTCTCTCTTCATGTACTCGGACATTACTTCAAGATCGAGCTTGGGATAGTTCGGCTGGAGGCGATACAGCAATTTCGCCAGCCGAAGTCGCCATCCGCCCGTGCTCGCTTGCGCTATTGGTTGATATCTTTCAATTGCTTGGCAATCCATGACGGCACCTGTTGTTTTCCTGAATGTGATTGCAGCATGCGCGCAAACGTGCTCCAATTCCAATCGAACAACCGTCTGCATGCATCAAGAGAACTTATCCATGAAAATGTCGAAACAGTTTCCGCTGAATGCGCTTCGGGTGTTCGAAGCGGCGGCACGGCTGGGCAGTTTCACCAAGGCAGGCGCTGAGCTCGGCATGACGCAGACGGCAGTCAGCTACCAGATCAAGCTGATCGAGGAGAATGTCGGCGAGCCGCTGTTCCTGCGGCGGCCGCGGCAGATCGTGCTGACCGACGTTGGCCAGCAGCTCGCCCCACGCGTGACCGAAGCCTTCGAGATGTTGCAGGAAGCTGTTTCACCGGCGCGCGGCGATGTGAACAGCGCCTTGCTTATCAGTTCGACGGCAACCTTTGCGTCGCAATGGCTCGCGCGCAATATCGGCTCCTTTCAACTGGCGCATCCGAACATCGCCGTGCGCCTGACGACCGGCGAGACAATAATCGATCTCTCGATGGGAGCGGCTGACCTTGCCATCCGATCCGGTACCGGCGTCTGGCCGGGCCTCGACAGCCATCCGCTGATGCGCATCGAGTTCACGCCAATGCTGAGCCCGGCGCTCGCCGAAACGATCGGCGGCATCCACTCGCCACGCGATCTCCTGAAACTGAGGATCATCGACGCCGCCGATCCCTGGTGGCGACTCTGGTTCGAAGCCGCCGGCGTCAAGGACCCGGACCTCGACGGCAGGCCGAGAAGCAGGCTCGGCGCGCAAACCTTCGAAGCACGCGCGGCGGTCGCAGGCCAGGGCGTCGCCATCCTGACTCCTGAATTCTACACAGACGACGTAGCGCTCGGCAGGCTCTACCAGCCGTTTGAGCTACGCTGCAGTGATGGCCACAATTACTGGCTCGCCTATCCGCATGCGCGCCGCAACACGCCGAAAATCCGCATGTTTCGCGACTGGATTCTGGGCGAACTCAATCCGGAAGCCAGCGGCTTTACCAAATAGCGCTTGACGATCAAATGGCCTCTTCCCCCACCGTGCATTTTTGCGCAAGGTGCAGAGACGGAGCATGAAAAGGGGACTTTCACATGTATGAATTCGCCATTGCCTGGGAATGGCTCGCCTTTGCGGTCCGCTGGCTGCATGTGATCACGGCGATTGCCTGGATCGGCTCGTCCTTCTATTTCATCGCGCTCGATCTCGGTCTGGTGAAGCGCGACCACCTGCCCGCCGGCGCCTATGGCGAGGAATGGCAGGTGCATGGCGGCGGCTTCTATCACATCCAGAAATACCTGGTCGCACCCGCGACCATGCCGGACCATCTCACCTGGTTCAAATGGGAGAGCTATGTCACCTGGCTGTCCGGCTTTGCCATGCTCTGTCTGGTCTATTACGGCGGCGCCGATCTCTTCCTGATCGACCGGCATGTGCTCGACATCTCCTCGACCACGGCGATCCTCATCTCGCTTGCCTCGCTCGCGATCGGCTGGATCTTCTACGACCTGCTGTGCAAATCGCCGCTCGGCAAGAATACCTGGACGCTGATGGGCATTCTCTATGTCGCGCTTGTCGTCATGGCCTGGGGCTATACGCAAGTCTTTTCCGGCCGCGCCGCCTTCCTGCATCTCGGCGCCTTCACCGCGACGATCATGTCGGCCAACGTCTTTTTCATCATCATGCCGAACCAGCGCGTCGTGGTCGCGGACCTCATCGCCGGGCGCACGCCGGACCCGAAATATGGCGTCATTGCCAAGCAGCGTTCGCTGCACAACAACTACCTGACCCTGCCTGTCATCTTCTTCATGCTGTCGAACCATTATCCGCTCGCCTTCGCCACCGCCTATAACTGGGTGATCGCAGCCCTTGTCTTCCTGATGGGCGTCACCATTCGGCACTGGTTCAACACAACCCATGCCCGCAAGGGACACCCGACCTGGACCTGGCTGGTGACCCTGTTGATCTTCATCGTCATCATGTGGCTTTCGACCGTGCCGAAGGTCCTGACCGGCGAAGGCACGGCGGAAGTCGCGCCAGCCTTCCGGCAATTCGCCGCCAACGCGCATTTCCCGGCTGTGAAAGACGCGATTTCGACGCGCTGTTCCATGTGCCATTCCGCCGAACCGGTCTATGAAGGCATCAACCGGCCGCCGAACGGCGTGATGTTGGAAAACGACGCGGAGATCGCCGCCCATGCCCGCGAAATATACATCCAGGCCGGCCGCAGCCACGCGATGCCACCCGGCAATATCACCGACATGACCAATGACGAGCGCAAGCTGTTGACCGCATGGTTCGAAAGCTCGGTTTCGGAAGGCAAGACAGAATGACCGCCACCCTCATCCGCGGACGCACCTTGAGCTTCAGCCGTGCCCCTTTGAGCCTCGACGACACCGGCGCCTATACTTATGAGGCCGACGGTGCGCTGCTGGTCGAAAACGGACTGATTGTCGCCAGTGGTAGCTATGAGGCCGTCAAGGCGCAGGCAGCCGGTGACGTCAGTGAAATCGACCACCGCCCGCATCTGATCCTGCCCGGCTTCATCGACACGCACCTGCATTTCCCACAGATGCAGGTGATCGGCTCCTATGCCGCAAATCTTCTGGAATGGCTGAACACCTATACGTTTCCGGAGGAATGCCGCTTCGTCGAGACGGCGCATGCTGAGCGTATTGCCGGAAAATTCTTCGACGAGATGGTCCGCCACGGCACGACGACGGCGGTTGCCTATTGCTCGGTGCACAAGGCCTCCGCCGATGCTTTTTTCGCCGAGGCGCTGAACCGCAACATGCGCATGATCGCCGGCAAGGTGATGATGGACCGCAACGCGCCGCAGGGCCTGCTCGATACGCCTCAAATGGGTTACGACGAAACCCGCGCCGTCATCGAACAATGGCATGGCAAGGGCCGCAATCACGTCGCCATCACCCCGCGCTTTGCCATCACCTCGACGCCCGAGCAGATGTCGGCCGCCGAAGCGCTGGTGCGCGAATTTCCGGACCTACACGTCCAGACGCATCTTTCGGAAAACCGCGACGAGATCGATTTCACCTGTGCGCTCTACCCGGACGCGATCGACTATACCGACGTCTACGCCCGCTACGGTCTGCTCGGTCCGAAAACCCTGTTCGGCCACTGCATCCACCTGTCCGAGCGCGAGATGGATGTGATGAGCGAGACCGGCTCGATTGCCGTTCATTGCCCGACCTCCAACCTCTTCCTCGGTTCCGGCCTGTTTCCGCTCAGGCGGCTGACGACCCGCGAAAAGCCCGTGCGCGTCTCCTTCGCCACCGATATCGGCGGCGGCACCAGCTATTCGATGCTGCGCACCATGGACGAGGCCTACAAGATCCAGCAGTTGCAGGGCGAGCGGCTGAACCCATTCGAAAGCTTCTATTACATGACGCGTGGCAATGCCGAAGCTCTGTCACTTGCCGACAAGATCGGCACGCTGGAGCCCGGCACCGACGCGGATTTCATCGTGCTGAACATGGCGGCGACCCCGGCCATGGCGCTGAAGGCGGAGGTCGTCACCTCGCTCGCTGACGAACTGTTCCTGTTGCAGACAATGGGGGATGACCGGGCGATTGCCGAAACCTATGTGGCAGGTGTGGCGGCGAAAGCGGGGCTTGGGACACCCTCCCCTTGAGGGTAGATGGCAAGTTCGCTCCCTCTTCTCCCCGGCGGGGAGAAGGTGGCCCGCAGGGCCGGATGAGGGGACGGCTGGCTCCGAAATTGCAGAAAGAGCCCCCTCATCGCCTCGCATATGCTCGGCACTTCTCCCCGCTGGGGAGAAGAGGGAGACTGCGGTGGCGGCATTCGATCCATATGCGATGGACCTCTCCCCTCAAGGGAAGGTAGAGTCCACCATATTCGCCGAAACTCGACTTATCAGTCTTTCCACGCCGCAACTGCCTGCGGCTTGACGTCCGCCTCGCCGAGAATGACCGTGCCAACTGCCGGGCTTGCCCAGACCTCCGTCCCGTAGTTGAAGGCAAACGTCACTCCGCCGCGCTCGCGCAGCCGAATATGGTCGGGAAGCGCTATCGTTTCGAGACCGGCTTTTGCGGCCAGATGAGCGACCGTCTGTTGCAACAGGTCCTGATCCGGCCAACAAGCGAGATAGTGGTGCAATCCCTTCGCCGTGAGCGCCGGATCGTCGTTGCCAAAGCGCGCAAGCACCTCGCCGTCCGTCTCGACATATTCGCGCCAGCGGATTGCCGCCCCCGAAACGCTGCCGCAGACCGCATCCTCCAATCCCGGACGCAATGACGAAACCTGTGTGACACGAACGCCTGTAAGCGCGGCAAGCGTACCCGGCGGCAGGTTTTCCGGAATGGCGAATTGCCGCGTGCGCGAACCGGAGCGCGGACCGTAGAGCACGATGCCTTTTGCGGCGCTGAAGGCCTGCAGGGCCGCGTCCGAGACCATCATCAGCGAAGGAACCAGCACCAGCCGGTAGCCATCAAGCGGTGCGCCCGGGGGGACGAAATCGACGTTGACGCCGAGTTTTCGAACCGCCTCGTACCAGCGGAAGGCGAGATCGTGGTACTGGAAATCCCTGCCCTGCGGCTGAATGACAGAGGCCCAATAGGTTTCGTAGTCATAGACGATGGCGACCGCGGCCTGTTCGGTTGCCGGCAGTTCGCCCGTCTCGATGATCTCGCGGCCGGTGATCTCCGCTTCGCGGCCGCCGGCGGACAGCTCGTCCGAGCCCGGCAGGTTGAGGCCCGCATGCATCTGCTCCTGCGCAAACGGTGCCTGACGCCAGCGGAAGTAACTGACGACTTCGGCACCATGCGCCAAAGCCTCCCAGGTCCACAGCCGCACCATGCCCGGCTTCGGCACAGGGTTCCACGGCGCCCAGTTTACCGGTCCCGGCTGCTGCTCCATGACCCAGAAACGGCCGCGGCCGACGCCGCGGTAGAGATCGTGGTGGAACGGCGCGATATCCGGATGCGAGGTCTCCGCCCAGCGGTTCTTCTCTTCCTGGCTGAATGGAAATTTTTCGACGAAACCGATTGGATAGCTGTCCCACGAGGCGACATCGAGATTTTCGCCGACCTTCCAGTGGTCGAAATCATTGACGAAGCCCATGAAGTTATGGGTGATCCAGCGGCCGGGCGAATGCTTGCGGATGATCTCGCACTGCATCTTGTCGTAGGCAGCCACCTGCCCCGACTGGAAGCGCCAGAAATCGAGCCGTGCTGCCGGATTGGTCTCGGTGACGGTCAGGTTCGGCAGCACGACATCCTCGAAACTGTTCACCTCCATCGACCAGAAGACATTGCCCCAGGCCTCGTTCAGCTGGTCGGTCGACTGGTAGCGCAGCCTCAGCCAGCGGCGGAAGGCCTTCAGGTCCTCCGGGCCCCAGGATTGCGTCGTGTCGTGGCAGCCATATTCGTTGTCCGTCTGCCAGCCGTCGAGTGCCGGATGTTCGCCATAGCGCTTGGCGATGATCTCGACGATGCGCGCACTTTCGCGCCACCAGATTTCCGAGGAGAACGTATAGTGCCTACGCGAACCGAAGCCGCGTACATGGCCCTGTTGATCGACCGGGGCGATCTCGGGATATTCGTCCATCAACCATTTCGGCGGCGTCGCCGTTGGCGTACCGAGCACGACTTTCAGGCCCGCAGCACCGAGCGTGTCCATCGCCCGGTCGAGCCAGCCGAAATCGAACGCGCCCCGCCTCGGCTCCAGCCGCGACCAGGCAAATTCACCGATGCGCACGAAGGAAATTCCCATGTCCCGCATGCGGCGGGCATCCTTTGCCCACCACGCCTCTGGCCAATGTTCCGGATAATAGCAAACGCCCAGCATTACTTCGTCAAATCCCCGTTGATGATGGCGACGCCCTTAGCGTCGAAGAGGTGGCAGGCCTTGGGCGGGATGCCGATGCGGAAATCCGCCCCTGGTTTTGCCGTGGCAAGCCCATCGGCCTTGACGGCGATGTCGCTGCCATCGGAAAGGCTCACATAGAACATGGTCTCGGAGCCGAGATACTCGGCGAGCCTCAACTTGGCCGACAGGATGGCGCCGTCCTTCCCGTCAGCATCGATATGCTCGGGGCGAATACCGAGCGTCACCGCCTGGCCTTCGCCAACCTTCGCATTGCCGGCCGGCAGCAGGATATCGACACCGCCCGGCAGCGTGACGCGAATCTGATCGCCTGCAGGCGACGCCGTCGCCTGCAGAAAATTCATCTTCGGCGAGCCGATGAAACCGGCGACGAAAATATTGTTCGGCCGGTGGTAAAGCTCCAGCGGCGAGCCAATCTGCTCGATCGAACCGGCGCTCAGGACCACGATCTTGTCGGCCATGGTCATGGCTTCCACCTGATCGTGGGTGACATAGATCATCGTTGCCTTCAGGTCCTGATGCAGCGTGCTGATCTCGGTGCGCATCTGGACGCGGAGCGCTGCATCAAGGTTGGACAGCGGTTCGTCGAACAGGAAAACTTCCGGATTGCGCACGATAGCGCGACCGATGGCGACACGCTGGCGCTGGCCGCCGGAGAGTTGTGACGGCTTGCGGCCGAGCAGCGGTTCGAGCTGCAGCATCTTCGCCGCGCGGGCCGTGCGCTTTTCGATCTCGGCCTTGTCGTGGCCGGTCATGCGCAGGCCGAAGCCGATATTATCGGCGACGGTCATATGCGGATAGAGCGCATAGGACTGGAACACCATGGCGACGCCGCGCTCGGACGGGCCGACATGGGTCATGTCGTTGCCGCCGATCTTCAGTTCCCCGGACGAGATTTCCTCAAGGCCGGCAATCATCCGTAGCAACGTGGACTTGCCGCAGCCGGAGGGGCCGACGAAGACACAGAACTCGCCATCGGCAATCGAGAAATCGACACCCTTGATGACGCTGACGGCGCCGAACTGCTTGGTGACATTGCGGAGCGTGACATCAGCCATGGGCCCTGCCTTTCGATGAATGTTGAAATGTGGAAATCGCGGCGATCATCCCTTGGTCGCTCCCAGCGTCAGCCCGGCGATGAAATGCTTCTGCATCAGGAAGAACATCAGGACGGGCGGCATGGCAGCGACGATCGAGCCGGCCGAGACCAGATGCCAGGCGGCGATCCATTGGCCGTTCAGCGAATAGAGCCCGGCCGTCACCGGCATCGCATGCTGGCCCTGCACCAGGACGGTCGCCCAAAAGTAGTCGTTCCAGATGAAGGTGAAGACCAGCACCGAAAGGGCAGCGATCGCCGGGCGCATCAGCGGCAGGACGATATAACGGAAGATCCGCCACTCGCTGACGCCCTCGACGCGAGCGGATTCGATCAGCGCGAAGGGTAGCGACTTGATGAAGTTGCGCATGAACAGCGTGCAGAAACCGGTCTGGAAGGCGATATGGAAGAGTACGAGGCCGGAGACGCTGTCGTACAGCCCCGCCTTCAGCGTCATGTCGCGGACCGGTACCATGAGGATCTGGAACGGAATGAAATTGCCCGCAACGAACATGAAGAAGACGACGAGATTGACGCGGAACTTGTAGACCGCCAGCGCAAAACCGGAGAGGCAGGCAAGGCCGACCGCGCCGATCACCGTGGGGATCGTCAC
Source organism: Pararhizobium sp. YC-54 (assembly GCF_025847205.1). Classification (GTDB taxonomy): domain Bacteria; phylum Pseudomonadota; class Alphaproteobacteria; order Rhizobiales; family Rhizobiaceae; genus Pararhizobium. The sequence goes on from NZ_JAOYTH010000018.1 coordinate 72,521, forward strand.
CTTGAAGGAGTTGAGGATGTACCAGCCGATCGGCGAATCCCTGAAGACCGCTGTATAGTTCTCGATACCGGCAAAGCGCGAGGGCATGCCGAAATAGTTGCCGGCAGCGAGATCGCCGGACGGGCGGATCGAGGTGATGGCGACGCCGATCAGCGGCAAGAGCCAGACGATGAGCGCGATCGGCAGGATGATCGTATAGGCGTGGCGCACCCAGGGGGCGGCCTTCTGGACAGGCGTTGGAAACATCAGGCGTTCCTTTCCTGCATCAGCATGCGCACGATGAACAGCGTGATGAACACCATCATGATCATGAACAGAACCACCGCGATCGCCGCGCCATAACCCATGCGATAGCCGTATTCCGACAGCGCCTGCTCGTACATGTAGAAGGACAGGACGCGGCTCGATCCGTAAGGGCCGCCATCGGTCATGATCGACACCAGGTCGAAGGAACGCAGCGCGCCGATAACGGTGACGACGATGGCGATGAAGGTCGCAGGCCCAAGCTGCGGCAGGATGATGTTCCAGAGCAGCGACCAGCCCTTGGCGCCATCCATGCGGGCGGCTTCCACTTGTTCCGGATTGATGTTGTTGAGGCCCGTCAGGTAGAGGATCATGCAATAGGCGATCTGCGGCCAGAGACCGGCGGCGATGATGCCGAGCGTAACGTAGCGCTCGTCGGCGAGAATGGCGATGTTCTCGCCGCTCACCGCCTTGATCAGCGCCGAGAGCAGACCGAAATCCGGCGCATAGAACCAGGTGAAGATCAGGCCGACGACCACCTGGCTGATGACGAAGGGAAAGAAGAACAGCGACTTGTAAAGCCGAATGCCGGTGACCGTCTGATTGAGGAACAGTGCCACGGCAAGACCGGCCGGGACTGCCAGCAGATAAAGCACCAGCCAGAGGATGTTATTCTTCAGCGACGTGTAGAACGCCTCGTCATCGAGAAGCTCGACATAGTTGGCCATGCCGATCCAGGTTTTGGCGCCCAGCCCGTCCCAGTCGTAGAAACTGATCCAGATCGACTGGAAGATGGGGATGATCACATAGATCGAAAACATGATCATGCCGGGCGCCAGAAACAGCCAGGGCGCAAGGCGCTGCTGGTTGCGCTTCCAGGAACTCGACGTTGCGGGAACGGTGCTGCTCATCGCGGCCCCTTTGCTTTGAAGTAGTTTGAAAACAATTGACGCATTCCGGGCAACTGCCCCTCACCCTAACCCTCTCCCCGCAGGCGGGGAGAGGGAACCACAGAGGTTGCCACGCCCCCGTTTCCAAGCGAGGCCACCGGGGGGCTGCCACTTGTCCCTTCTCCCCGCTTGCGGGGAGAAGGTGCCCGACAGGCCGGATGAGGGGCAAAAGTCAGATGCTGGTTACTTGTAAATCCGCCCGCGTGCCTTTTCGAGCCGCGCAAGGATCGCATCGACATTGTCCGGCTTGACCATGAACTGCTGGAAGCCTTCCATGCCGGCCTTTGCCATTTCGGCTGGTGCATCGCGATCGTAGAACTGGGCGAGCGCATAGGCGTTCGCCAGCATCTCGAACCCGGCCTTGAGGAACGGATCATTCGATTTTGCCGACTGGTTGTTGACCGGAAGCTGGCCGAGGACCTCGTTCATCTTGGTCTGCGCTTCAGGCGTTGCCAGATAGGCGAGAAACTTGCGGGCATCTTCCTTGTTCTTCGCACCCGACGGGATATGGAAGGACTCGGTCGGCGCATCCTCGGCCATCGGAATGCCGGCGGTGATTTCGGGGAACTGCAGGAAGCCGATCTGGTCTGCCTTCAATCCGCCGTCCACCATCGCGGCAACGGCGAAATTGCCCATCAGATACATCGGCGCCTTGCCCTGCACGAACTGCGGAATGGCATCCTGCCAGTCGATCGCGGCGTGGTTTTCGAGGAAATAGCCCGGCTTGACCAGTTCGGCCCATTTCTCGAAGACGGCCTTCACCTTCGGATCGGTGTAGGGCACCTTGCCGGCGGTGAGGTCCATATGGAACTCATAGCCGTTGACGCGCAGGTCGAGATAGTCGAACCAGCCGCCGGTCGGCCAGAGCGCCTTGGTGCCGATTGCAAACGGCGTCATACCGGCTGCCTTGATCTTTTCGCAGGCGGCAATCAGCTCCGCCCAGTTCTTCGGCGGCGTGATCCCTTCCTTCTCGAAAATGTCCTTCCGGTAGTAGATGCCCCACTGATAGTAGGAATAGGGAATACCCCATTTCTTGCCGTCGATTTCCATCGACTTGACGGCCGATTTCAGCTGGTCGTCCAGCTTGTTTTCGGCCCAGAGGTCAGAGACGTCCTCGAACAGCCCGGCCTTGACGAAGGGGGCCATGCGGTTGCCGGAATACCAGGACACCACGTCGGGCGCGTCGGCGGTCAGGAAGTTGCGGATCGCCGACTTGTAACCTTCATGGTCGAAATTGTTCCACTTGACCGTCACGTCCGGATGGGCAGCCTTGAACCCTTCGATCAGCGTTTCCATTGCCTTTTTCGGCGCCGGATCGGTCTGGTCGGAATTGACGACGAGTTCGCCTGCGAACGCGGTCGAGACGGTCAGTGCATAGCCGAGCGCGAGCGCGGCTTTAAAAGAATTCATGATATCCTCCCAAGGATCAGCGTGTGGTGCCGTTGCGTCCCGCAGGTCGTCTTGTTCCTCTATCCCGCATGAACGCCTTGACCTTGCGGCCGAAACCCGCAATCTACTTCCGACATTTCGGCATAGACTTCCGGTTTCCTAACATCAGCAGGATATGAAATGACCCGCCGTCCGAAACTCATAAACAGGCTCGGGGCGACACCGGTTCATCCGGAGCGCGATCCGGCACATCCGCTGGTGGTCTTTGGCGATCACCGTTTCTGCGCTGGCGACAATATCAATGTGCGGCGGATGACAGGCCCGCACATGCACAGCCAGATCGAGCTCAACTTCGTGCTCGAAGGCGAAATGACCTACTGGTTCGACGGGCGCGAACTCAGCGTTTCGGAAGGCCGTCTCTGCCTGTTCTGGGGGATGATCCCGCATCAGGTGACCGATATCAAAGAGCCGACGCGGTTCATCTGCCTCTACGTGCCGATGTCGGTCTTCCTGGCGCTCCCAAGCCTCAGCCGCTTTCGCGATGCCGTCTTTCGCGGCGCGATGATCGAGGCGCTCGACATCCGGCCCTATGACCGCGACGTCTTCATGCGCTGGCGCGAAGAGTTGCTGTCCGGTGACGAGGAACTGGAGCAGATCGTCCGCGAGGAGCTCGGCGCCCGTGTGCGCCGCCTTGACCGCGAGGGCTGGCGCGATCTGCGCGAACAGGGATCGGCCATCGCCTCCTTCGAGCATCACGACGCCGACCGCATGTTCCATGTCGAGCGGATGATGCGCTTCATCACCGAACATGCACTGGAGAACATATCGGCCGACGATGTCGGCAGGGACGTCGGCCTTCACCCCAACTATGCAATGGGCATCTTCAAACGCACGGTCGGCGTGACCATCAATCAATCCATCGTCCGGCACCGCCTCGACACGGCGCAATCGCTGTTGATCTCCACCGACCTGCCAATCACCTCGATCGCCTTCGAGGCAGGCTTCGGCTCCCTCTCCCGCTTCTACGAAGCCTTTCACGACCGGTTCGGCACCAAGCCCGGCACATTCCGGCGCCGTCTTGCCAAGCCGCCCAGAGCGCGCGAGGTCCTTGCGACGGTGAACGGGCAGATCGCCGACGATAACTGATAACCCCAAAAGAGGTAAAAATATTTTACCTCTTTTGGTTTCCGCTCTTAACAACGGTTCCTGAAACATGGTATGGCCGGGCCATCCCTAGAGTTGGAAAACCCGCGCCATGGCCAAAATCCTCGAAATCAGCGACCTGAAGGCACTCGCCAAGCGCCGCGTGCCGAAGATGTTCTTCGACTATGCCGACAGCGGCGCCTGGACCGAGAGCACCTATCGCGCCAACGAGGAGGATTTCCGCAAGGTGAAGCTGCGCCAGCGGGTGCTGGTCGACATGACCAACCGCTCGCTCGAAAGTACGATGATCGGCCAGAAAGTTTCGATGCCGGTAGCATTGTCTCCGACCGGCCTCACCGGCATGCAGCATGCCGATGGCGAAATGCTGGCGGCAAAGGCGGCCGAGGAATTCGGCGTTCCGTTCACGTTGTCGACCATGAGCATCTGCTCGATCGAGGACGTCGCCTCGGTGACGACCAAGCCTTTCTGGTTCCAGCTCTATGTCATGCGCGACCGGGAGTTCGTCAAAAACCTGATCGACCGCGCCAAGGCCGCCAAATGCTCGGCGCTGGTGCTGACGCTCGACCTGCAGATCCTCGGCCAACGCCACAAGGACCTGCGCAACGGCCTTTCCGCCCCGCCCAAATTCACGCCAAAGCATATCTGGCAGATGGCGACGCGGCCGCTCTGGTGCATGCAAATGCTCAAGACCAAGCGCCGCAGCTTCGGCAACATCGTCGGCCACGCCAAGAACGTCTCCGATCTCTCATCCCTGTCGTCGTGGACAGCCGAACAATTCGACCCGCAACTGTCCTGGGAAAATGTCGAGGAAATCAGGAAGATGTGGGGCGGACCGCTGATCCTCAAGGGCATTCTCGATGTCGAGGATGCGAAGATGGCGGCGCGCACCGGCGCCGATGCGGTCATCGTCTCCAATCACGGCGGCCGCCAGCTGGATGGCGCACCCTCGTCGATCAGCATGCTGCCGAGAATCGTCGATGCCGTCGGCGACCAGATCGAGGTTCATGTCGATGGCGGTATCCGCTCCGGTCAGGACGTGTTGAAAGCCGTGGCGCTTGGCGCCAAGGGAACCTATATCGGCCGCCCCTTCCTCTATGGCCTCGGCGCCGGCGGCAAGGCTGGCGTGACCACCGCACTCGATATCATCCGCAAGGAACTCGACATCACCATGGCACTCTGCGGCAAGCGCGATATCCGCGATATCAACCGGGATGTGATTGCGGAGTGATCAGTAATGCGACCGGCACTGTACAACGATCAAAACTCGCTTCTCTGAAGGTCCTTCAACTTTATAAACCAAACGGTGTTCTTGCGTTATGCGTCGCGACCAATAGCCTTTGAGTTGATTTCGCAAAGGCTCTGGCTTGCCAATACCTTCGAAAGGGTGGCGAAGCATATCCCTAATGAGATCGTTGATACGCAATACGACTTTGGGATCTGTCTCTTGCCAATAAATGTATTCGTTCCACCCAGCCGGTTCCCACATGAGTGAAGTACCGGAACTCACAGCTGTTAACGCGATGCTTTAGAGGCGGCGTAGTCCCCCGGTTCGATAAGGTCGTGTGCTTCGTACTTGCCGGCCTCGACATTCTCGACGGCTTCCATCAGCCGTTTGGCGTTGGCTGGTGTAGACATCAAATAAAGCGTCTCCATCATCCCGTCATACTCTCGCTTGTCGATCAGGATTGCGGAGGCCTTGTCGCGACGCATAATCTCAACGGCCGTTCGATCATTAGCCACTTCATCAAGCAGACTAGCCAGCTCGTCTCTCGCTTTTGAAAACATAACCGTGCGCATATGCGTCTCCATCCCAACGAGGACTTGTACAATATATCGTACAAGTCCTGAATTTTGTCAAGATTCCTGCTCAACTCCCCCGATAGGTCGAATAGCTGAACGGCGAAAGCAGCAGCGGTACATGATAGTGGCTGCCCGCGTCGGCGATGCCGAAGCGCAGCGGGATGAGATCGAGGAAGGCGGGCTCTGCCAGGACAGCGCCGGTTGCGCGCAGATAGTCGCCCGCATGGAACAAAAGCTCGTAGGTGCCGGCTGCAAAGGCCTCCCCCTCGAGCATCGGCCCATCGACGCGGCCGTCACTATTGGTTTTGACCGTGCGCAGCAGGCGGCGCCCCTCGCCCTCGATCAGAAAGAGGTCGATGGTCAGGCCCTCGGCCGGCTTGCCCAGCGCAGTGTCGAGGACATGGGTGGTCAGGCGGCCGGACGTGCTCATGGAAACCTCTTGTGCGTCAGAAGGGATTGGCGATGACGAAGGGTTCGTCGTAGAAAACCTCTTCCAGATTGTTGCCCGGCCCGTCGCGATCGACAACCAGAAAATCGCTGACCGCGCCGACAGCCATCAATGGATGATGCCAGACATTGCGGCCGTAATTAACCCCTTGCGCACCGGTAGCCAGAAAGACGCGTGGCAATCCCGGCTTTCCGCCCTCATCCGGCGCGACGACGGCAAGCCACGAGCCGCCGCCCACAGGCGAAAAGCTCTGTGAGCCCAGCGGATGGCGCTCCATCATCGTCACGGCGTAGGGAAAGCTGCGCGGCTGGCCGCGGAAAATATTGATGATCACCCGCGCATCTTCGCCGGCGACATCGGCCCGACCGAGCGCATGAAACCGCTCGGTCGACCCGCCATTGATGAGCCGCATCGTTTCCGGATCAGCCTCGATAACAGTACCGAAAGGCGAAAATGCCGCCTGTGTCAGCGGCTCGATCGTCAGGACATGTGGCATCAGATCGTCCGTCCCGCCGTAAAATGGCATGGCGGTTTAGTCTTAAGCATTGTCTTCTCCTGGAAGCAGTGAACGCAAACGCAAAAGCGCGATCTTTTCGACCTGCGCAGAAGCCGTTTCAAATTCCTCTTCCGGGCTGTTGTCAATCCGCCTTTCGAAGGCAGCGAGAATATCGTCCTTGTTCAGCCCTTTCACCGCGATGATGAACGGGAAGCCGAATTTGTCCGTGTAGGCGGTATTCAGCCCGGTAAAACGCGCGTGTTCCAAGGCACTGAGACGGTCCAGCCCGGCGCCGGCCTGCTCAGCCTTGGAATCTTCCGTCAGTCCCCCGGCGATCGCCAGTTTGCCGGCAAGATCCGGATGGGCTCTCAAGACCGCCAGACGCTCGGCATGGGAGGCCGCGCGAAACGGGGCAACAAGGGCGGCATGCACGGAGCCCGCCGTCAAGACAAGCTGCGGGTTCGCATCGAAAGCCCGCTCTGCCACCCATGGCGAATGTTCGAAGACGCCGCCGAACCGCGCGACAAATTCATCCCGCGCCAACATCACAGGCCGCCTGCCGGCTTGTGATGTTCATGCCAGTGCCGGGCGATGTCGATGCGCTTCGGGGTCCAGACCTTTTCGTGGCCGAGAACATAATCGACAAAACGGGCCAGAGCCGCAGCCCGGCCCGGCCGGCCGACGAGGCGGCAATGCAGGCCGACATTCATCATCTTCGGGCTGCCTTCCTTGCCCTCGGCATAGAGCACGTCGAACGTGTCCTTGAGATAGGCGAAGAACTGGTCGCCGGAATTGAACCCCTGCGGCGTTGCAAAGCGCATGTCGTTGGCATCGAGCGTGTAGGGAATGATCAGGTGCGGCTTGTCCTTGGTGAGGCCGGGTACCCAATAGGGCAGTTCGTCGGCATAGCTGTCGGAGGAATAGACAAAGCCGCCCTCTTCGATCACCAGCTTCAGCGTGTTGTCGGATGGCTTGCCCTGATACATGCCAAGCGGATGCGATCCCGTCAGTTCGGTGTGCAGGCGCACGGCCTCGCGGATATGCTTGCGCTCTTCTTCCTCCGAGAAATCCTTATATTCAAGCCAACGGTAGCCGTGGCTGGCGATTTCCCAGCCCGCTTCCTTCATGGCGGCGACCGCTTCCGGGTTGCGCGCCATGGCAAGCGTCACGCCATAAACCGTGACATCGACATTGCGGCTGGTGAACATGCGCCAGAGCCGCCAGAAGCCGGCGCGCGAGCCATATTCGTAGATCGATTCCATATTGAGATTGCGCTGGCCGGGCCAGGGCTGCGCACCGACGATTTCCGACAGCAGCGATTCGGACGCCTTGTCGCTGTCGAGAATGCAGCTTTCGCCACCCTCTTCGTAGTTGACCACGAACTGTACAGCGATGCGCGCATCGCCCGGCCAGCGGACCTGCGGAGGATTGCGGCCGTAGCCGACGAGATCGCGTGGATAGGATTGTTCTGTCATCAAATCACCCTTCGAATTTTGCCGGAACGGTAGCATCAGCGACCGGAAAATCGAAGTCAAAATGGTGGTCAGTACTAAACTGTCCAAAGAATAGGCAATACCGTTCAGGCCGGTAGAGCCTCAGCAGCTCGCCTGCAGCCGACGGGCAGCGACTGCCGCCTTCGATTCGGAAATGTGTGGCCCGTCGGCGAGCGTAGCGCTGGCTTTGGCCTTGACTGCCGGCCGATGCGCCGAGAGCTTGCCGAGCGGATGCTGCGAATGGACCCGCAACGGCGCGCCGGGTTCCTGCTCGATGAACAAGGCGAGGCTGGAGATTTTCAGCGGCTCGGCGATCACCGGCTCGAAGAAATCGCGCAATGCGGCCTCGAAGCGCGCGTTGAGATTGGCGTTCACCGGCCCTGTCAGCATCATGTGAAAGCGGAACTCCTCCATCACATAGGGATAACCCCAGCGGTGCAGGTTGGCAAACTGCGGTGCAGTCAGGCGGTCCGGGTCCCGCCGCTCGATCTCGATATCGCTCAACGGCGCCCGAAATTCATCGAGCGCCTGAACCACGCAAGCGGCGAGATGGTTCATCTGTTCGCAGGGAACTGACGGCACAAGGCCGAAAAACTCGCCCAGCCGCGCGATTTCCATCTTTGGAATTTCGAATGGGCTCATCGTGCTGGCGAAATGCATCAGCGATTTCAGCAGCGCCGGTTCGCTGGTGTCATCATGCAGGTGGAACGGTGCCTTGATCGTCCCGTGAAATCCGTAGCGGCGCGGCACGGCCGTGTGAAACGCCAGTTCCTGGCGGCTGAAACCGGCAATGGAGGGCGCCTCGGGGGCTTCCCCGGAATAGACGTTGCGACCAAGCCAGCTAGCCGCAGCGACCGACAGCGGATCATACAGCGACGGCGTGAAATAGATGGCGTACCGCATGGGCCCCGCTCCGTTGAAACTCGTTCTGAGGCCGGGGTTAAGCGATTTGCGTGACAGAATGACGAAGAATAGGCCTGGCTTCCCGGGCTCGCCCGTCCTTGCGGTTCAGAAAACGGAAATCCGGGCCCAAACAAAGATTTTGACCGGAACCAACCGGCTTTCGTTTCGTTTTCTTTCCAGTAACGGCAAAAACGGAGAAGAATCATGACCTACCAGGATACCACCCACCAGGACGCCTCCATCCGGGAAACCCATGATCTCATCGCCAGCGACAAGGTCGAAGGAACACGGGTCTACGGGCGCGATGGCAACCATATCGGCTCCATCGAGCGGGTCATCATCGAAAAGCGCAGCGGCCGGGTTTCCTATGCGGTCATGAGCTTTGGCGGCTTCCTTGGTTTGGGCGAAGGTCACTATCCTTTGCCCTGGTCCAAACTCAGCTATGACGAAACTCTCGGCGGCTATCGCACCGACGTGACACGCGAGCAGGTCGAAGGAGCGCCGAAATATCACGGCGACGAAGAGTATGAGTGGAACAAGGAAAACGGCCGCCGCGTCTACGATTACTACGGCGTGCCCCCTTACTGGATGTAGTGAGGACTGGATGTAATAAGGCTGGGCACATGGTTCGGCCCCGCGATTGCGGGGCCGTTTGCGTTTATTTTGCAGCCTCTTTGCGCAGTAGCTCGATGTGCGTCTGGCATCGAAAGGAAGACGGCAGACCTTGATCGGTGCCGCCCACTATTTCGCCCACAACTGCCGAAGCCAGCCTATGTGCGATGCCGAAGCTGATCTTGAAGCCGCCCGCAAGGGCATGGATTCGAGGGTGATCGGGATGGCGCCCCGCCATCGGATCGCGGCCGATTGCCTTTGGCCGCAGCCCGGCCCAGCGTTCGATCACCGGAGCCCTACGAATGAGAGGAACCAGCTCCGCCGCCTGCCGCAACAGGTCATCGAGTTGCCCGTCTGTCGAAGCTGCATTCTCAAAGGTGTTTTCACTCGTACTGCCAACCGCGACCAGACCGTTTTCGTGGGCAACGACATACAGGCCATCGGTAAAGACGACGGGAAGATCGGGATCGATATCGGCCTGGAGAAGTGCAGCCTGGCCTTTCACCGGCACGCCACTGACGCCGGGCACCTTTGTCAACTCGTCGATAAAAGGAAACGCCTGAACGCCATTGGCGAGAATGCAGGCGCCGAAGGAAAGGGTACTTCCGTCGATAAATGTGGCGCGACCGGCGACCGGATCGATATGGACAACCGCCTGCCCTTCCTCGATGCGGACGTGGCGCGAGCGGCGCAGATGACTGGCGAGCATGGCAAGAAACGGGCGAGGAGCAACGCGGGCGGCCAGCGTGTCGAAGACCACCCCGCTTTCTGCGGCGTCCGCGTTCAGCCAGCCGCCGTCATGAAACCGATCCTGCACATGCCAATGAAATTGCCGACCGCCCGAACGCCAGTTGACCAGCGCATCCTGCTCGTGACGAAGCGCGATGGTTCGCAGATGCGGCTTTGCCAACGGCATGATCCGGCCTGAGCGGCGATAACCCGCTGAAAGACCAGTCTCCGCTTCGAGCGCCGCGATCTCCGTTTCAAGAGAGATCAGCGCTTCGAACTGGAACTGCTTCTTGGCGTTCCAGCGATCCGGCATATGTGGCATCAGGGCGCCGAGCACACCGCCGCTCGCGCCAGCGCCGATCCTGTCGCGCTCGACAAGGACCGTTTCGAGGCCGGCCCGATCAGCCATGACGGCTGCCCAGAGCCCCATGATCCCGCCGCCAACAATCAGCAGATCCGCCATCGATTGACCTTCTTGAATGTGGAGATTATCGGTTCGCCATGACCCGCGATCATTTGGACATAACGCCCGCGCCGGACAGGCAAACTCCTGACCGGCAAACGCTTGAATGGCACGAGGGCGATATGCCCTATTCGCAAGAATTTGGCGACCATTTTTATTGTCGTGAGGACGGCCGGGCGGAGTGCGGGCATGTCTTTCTCGCAGGCAACGGTCTGCCGCAACGCTGGCGGCACCGCAGCGTGTTCCGGATCGGCGAACTCGGGTTCGGCACCGGGCTGAATTTCTGCGAAACATGGCGGCAATGGAAGGAGACGCGCATCGAGGGGGCAAACCTGCATTTCGTCTCGTTCGAACGGTTTCCGATGCTGGCACCCGACATCGGCCGGGCACTATCGCACTGGCCGCAGATTAAGGCGGAACGGCTGGCCCTTTGTGCTGAGTGGCCTGACCTTCCGCAAGGCCGCATCGACCTCGATTTCAAAGATGGAATGCGTCTCACCGTCATGTGCGGTGCCGCCCTTGAGGAGATCGGTGGGTTTCCGGAAAAATTCGACGCCTGGTATCTCGATGGCTTCGCGCCCAAACGCAATCCCGACATGTGGTCGCAGGAGTTGATGCGGCTTGCCTATGAAAAGACCGTCGAGGGCGGCACGTTTGCGACCTATGCCGCCGCCGGCTTCGTCCGCCGCAACCTCCAGGCCGCAGGCTTCACCGTCGAACGCCGACCTGGTTTTGGCAGCAAGCGCGAAATGCTCTGCGGCGTGAAATCGACATCCGGCGTCGCTTAAAAACCAGCCCTTAAACTGCCCTTCTCTTTCAAGGAAATTTGCTGTCGCAAATGGTGGCGCCTTTGGGACGTAGAAACGGCAACATGACGCTCTGTCCAAACCGATGGAAAAGCCATGAGCGAGAACGAATTTCCGCAAACCTCCGCAACCGAGGCAGACGCGCCGGTCGAGCGGCGCCGCAGAACCGGCGGGCGTGGCGCCGATCGTTCGCGCAAGGGCAGCGGCAGTTCGAAATACCTGAACCTCGTCAACACGATGGAAAAATCCGCCGTGCTCTCCGAAGACGCGCTCGAGGCCATTCACAATGCCTCTCTGACAATCCTTGAAGAGATCGGCATGGACGTTATCCTGCCCGAAGCCCGTAACCGGATGAAGGCTGCCGGCGCCGATGTGATGCCCGGCACGGATCGGGTGCGTTTCGATCGCGGCCTGATCATGGACATGATGGCGTCCGTGCCATCAGGCTTCACCATGCATGCGCGAAACCCGGTGCGCAATGTTGAGATCGGCGGCAACAACCTGGTGTTCGCGCAGATCGCCTCGGCACCGTTCGTTGCCGACCGCGAAGGCGGACGGCGCGCCGGCAACCAGGAGGATTTCCGCAAGCTGGTCAAGCTCGCTCAGTCCTATGACATCATCCACACGACCGGCGGCTATCCGGTCGAGCCGATCGACATCCACGCGTCCGTGCGCCATCTCGACTGCCTGTCGGATATGGTGAAGCTCACCGACAAGGTGTTCCACTGCTATTCGCTTGGCCAGCAGCGCAATATCGACGCGATCGAGATCGCCCGTATCGGCCGCGGCATTTCCGCGGAACAGATGGAACGCGAGCCGTCGCTGTTCACTATCATCAACACCTCCTCGCCGCTGCGCCTTGATGGGCCGATGCTGCAGGGCATCATCGAAATGTCATCGCGCAACCAGGTGGTCGTCGTCACGCCCTTTACGCTGGCCGGCGCCATGGCGCCTGTGACGATCGCAGGCGCCATCGTGCAGCAGAATGCCGAGGCGCTGGCAGGCATTGCGTTTACACAGATGGTCCGGCGCGGGTCACCCGTGATGTATGGCGGTTTCACCTCGAATGTGGATATGAAAACCGGGGCGCCCGCCTTCGGCACGCCGGAATACATGAAGGCCGTGATTGCCGGCGGACAGCTCGCCCGCCGCTACAAGGTGCCCTACCGCACCTCCAACACCAACGCCTCCAACACGCTCGATGCGCAGGCCGCCTATGAATCGGCCCTGTCGCTCTGGGCGCTGACGCAAGGGGGCGGCAATTTCATCATGCATTCGGCCGGCTGGAGCGAGGGGGGGCTGACCGCCTCCTTCGAGAAATTCATTCTCGATGTCGACATGCTGCAGATGGTCGCCGAATTCCTGACGCCGCTCGATGTCAGCGAGGATGCGCTGGGGCTGGATGCCGTGCGCGATGTCGGCCCCGGGGGGCATTATTTCGGCACCGCCCATACGCTCGCCCGCTACGAGACGGCCTTCTATTCGCCGATCCTGTCGGACTGGCGCAATTTCGAGACCTGGACGGAAGCCGGACGACCGACGACCTACGATCACGCCAACCGCGTCTTCAAGGAAAAGCTGAACGAATATGAGAAGCCGCCGCTCGATCCGGCCATCGAGGAGGAGCTTGACGCGTTTGTTGCCCGCCGGAAAGCCGAAGGCGGCGTTCCGACGGATTTTTAGCGAAGGATCAGTTCGACATCGCGGCACGAACCGACGAAATCAGCTTGTCTGTCGGAAGATTGCTGTAGTCCTTGCTGATCTCCACGGTTGTCTTGGCGCGCGTTGCGGCGGAAAGCATCGAACGCAGATCGCCAAGCGTCTGGGGAGCTGCGCAAACGACCAGGCGGTCGAATGCGCCCTCCTGCTCATAGGTGTCTATTCTGCTGGCAACGTCAGCCGTGAACCTCTGCTGTTCCTCCCGGACCGGATCGCTGGGATATTCCATCGCCGAGCGGCCATGTCCGACAGACGAATGGCTGCGCCCCGGTTTGTCGGCCATGATGTCCTGGGCGCGCTTGGTGTCCAGCTGAAAAATCTCCTGCTCGGGGCTCTGGTGTCCATTTTTGAGAAAATTCACGCCCTTCAGAAGACGTGCCTGATTTCCGTCGGCGGCAAGAATCCATGTGATGGTCATTGTTCACTCCTCGAGCAGAGCCTCAACGCTCATAGGTCGCGGCACCGGCGGCGCCGGGACTGAACGCACACCGTGCCTCCCCCCAAGACGAGACACGCAATGGACTCAACGCGCCGGGAAAAGGGAATGTTCCGTAAAAATTTCGCTGCCCGCAAAAATATGGTGGCCGAAATCCCGCCCCACCCACACCGACGATCCAGATGACGCGCCAGTATGCGATGCGCGTCAACGGCGCCCCTCTGGCCGGCGTGACTTCCAGCTTTTCATGCCGCGATCCACCGGGTCTCTTCGCACCTGCAAAAAACTATCCCTTGACTTTTGACGGGAAAACAACGACATGGGGGCCAGCGTCACCTTCTGGCCGCCGCGTGAGCGAGCCCTGCGGGATCCAACCGATCCGTAACGAAGGATAAGCGCAACTACAGAATGTCCTGCCAAACGCGGCAGGATGCATGCGCTAGACGAGATTAATCAACCCACAAGTTCCCAAATCACGCGGGGTTCTTGACGCGAAGCGAAACCGGAACCGCATGGTGCAGTTCCGGCGTTGTTCGTTTTGCGCCCCCGAAAAGGTATTACATTGACCACTTTCAAAGACCTTGGCCTCTCCGAGCACGTGCTTTCGACCCTCGCCTCCCTGGGTTTCGAAACACCGACGCCGATCCAGGCCGAAGCAATCCCGCTCGTGATGGAAGGCCATGACCTGATCGGTCTTGCCCAGACCGGCACCGGCAAAACCGCCGCTTTCGGCCTGCCGATGATCGAAAAGATGATGGCCGACGGCAAGCGCCCCGATCCGCGCAACATCCGCGCGCTGGTTCTGGCGCCTACCCGCGAACTGGTCAACCAGATCGCAGCCAACCTCAAGGACTTCGTCAAGAAGACCCCTATCAAGATCGGCCTCGTCGTCGGTGGCGCCTCGATCAACAAGCAGTCCGAGCAGCTTTCCCGCGGCGTTGACATCCTCGTCGCTACCCCCGGCCGCCTCCTCGACCTGATTGCCCGCAAGGCCGTCACCCTGACGCAGGCCCGTTACCTGGTTCTCGACGAAGCCGACCAGATGCTGGACCTCGGCTTCATCCATGACCTGCGCAAGATTTCCAAGCTGGTGCCGAAGAACCGCCAGACGCTTCTGTTTTCGGCCACCATGCCGAAGGCGATCGCCGATCTGGCAGCCGAATATCTGAGCAACCCGAAGCGCGTCGAAGTTTCGCCTCCGGGCAAGGCTGCCGACAAGGTCGAACAGTTCGTCCATTTCGTCCAGGGCGCCAGCCAGAAGACCGAGATCCTCAAGAAGACGCTGACCGAAAATCCCGATGGCCGCGCCATGGTTTTCTCGCGCACCAAGCATGGCGCCGAAAAGCTGATGAAGCACCTGGACCACGTCGGCTTCTCCGTCGCCTCGATCCACGGCAACAAGAGCCAGGGCCAGCGCGAACGCGCCCTCAAAGCCTTCCGTGATGGCGAGACCCGCGTTCTCGTTGCAACCGACGTTGCGGCCCGCGGCATCGATATTCCCGGCGTCACCCACGTTTACAACTACGACCTGCCGGAAGTGCCTGATGCCTACGTTCACCGGATCGGCCGTACCGCCCGCGCCGGCCGCGACGGTATCGCCATCGCTTTCTGCGCACCGGACGAAATCCGCCTGCTGCGCGACATCGAACGCCTGATGAAGATCGACATCGCTGTCGCCAGCGGTGACGTTCCGGCCGACCGCGCCCGCCCGAAGGGTGCTCGCGGTGGCAACGGTGCCCGCAACGCTTCCCGCCCCGCTGGCAACGGCCACAATGAGCGCCGTCCGCGTCCGCAGGGCGGCAGCGACAACGTGCACCGCACCGAGCGTTCGGCTCCGAGCCCGTTTGCCGGTGACGACCTTTTGGCCGGTGACAACCAGGCGAAGAAGCAGCACCGCAAGGGCCAGGGCCCGGCCGCACAGGCAGCGCACGAGCAAGCTCTTGCCAAGCGTCCCGGCGGCAACCGCAACGGACGTCCCGGCGGCAAGCAGGGCGAATGGCGCAACCGCAACCACGGCGGCAACGCCGCTGGCGGCCAGAACCGCGAAGGCGGCAACGGCGCCGGTGCCCAAGGCCAGCGCCGCCGTGCCAACGGCAACGGACCGCGCCGCGACGAGGCGTAAGCCTTTCGCAAACGTGAATTGAGATGAAGAACGGCGGGCTGGACCCGCCGTTTTTTTTATGCCGGAACCGCCGCCGGTTTACGATTGGTGAGATAGACGCCGGTGACCGCGATGACTGTCCCCACAATCATTGGCGGCGTCAGGGCTTCGTCAAACAGCAGCCAGGCCTGCAATGCTGCCAGCGGCGGCACCAGATAGATCAGCGACGCGGCCTTCGAGACCTGTCCGCGCCGGATAAGATAAAGCAGCAGCGCGATTGCCCCCATCGACAGGCCGAGCACCGCCCAGGCCAGGGCCGCAAACAGCTGCACGCTCCAGATCACCCGCATGTCCTCAAGCAAGAACGCCGCAGGGAGCGTGACGATCAGTGCGCCGACATATTGCAGGGTCGCGGTCGAGCGGATGTCTCCGGCCTGGAGGTGCCGTTTCTGATAGAGGGTGCCGTAGGTGACGGCCGCCATGCCGAGCACATTGATGACCACCGGAAACAGATGGATCGGCGTCACGCCGGTATCGATTGCGAGCATCTTGGGAACAACGGCCAGCGCGATCCCGAGAAAGCCGAGCGTTAGGCCGAGCCTCTGCTGAACCGACAGGTTTTCGCCGATCAGGGCCGGCGCGGCAACCGCCGTCATCAGCGGCTGCAATCCGGCGATAATGCCGGAAATCGCCGCCGGCACTCCTTGCCCGATCGCCCACCAGACGGCGCCGAGATAGAGCCCGTGCAGGAAGATGCCGGAAACGACCGCATGTCCGGCCGCCGTCCAGGTCTTCGGCCATGCGGCACCGGTTGCCAGACAGAAGCCGATAAACAAGAGCGTCGCGAGAAGATAGCGCATCACCAGGAATGTCAGCGGATCGGCATAGATGCCGGCATATTTCGCCATCACCCATCCCGTCGACCAAAGCAGAACGAAAATGGCCGGGGCCAGGCGGTCGAGGGTCATGCGAACTCCAGAGGTGATCTTTGCGTCGCCGACTGCGATAGAGGGCCCGATGGTGATGGTCAAAGCAAAATTCCTGATGTTTATCTTCAGCGAGGACCCGGATCACGATCCGCCGGCTGCACAAAAATCAGGCACTCAATAGATTTCCAACTCCCGGCGAGGGACCGGAATGCAACTGCTTGGCCACTCCGGCGCGAAGACATGATGAAAAGGGCGGCAGCTCCGGGACTCACACCTCAGGGTCAGCCCAAAAAAGCGGCGATCACCAGCCGAAATTTCTTTTGCCCTCCAATGAGCATGCTTCTTGCATTGCCCCTGTTGTTGTACTCAAATGGCAAAAAAAGGGGATCACACCGTTGGCATTTGACGAAATGATGAATGCGGACAACAGCCCGCGCCAGCCGTACTCGACTTACAATGATTGGTACTCAGCCCAGGACAAAGCCCGCCTGATTGCAAAATCGAAAGAGGCCGAAAACATCTTCCGCAAGACGGGTATTACCTTCGCGGTCTACGGACACGCGGACAGCTCCGAGAAGCTCATCCCCTTCGACCTCATCCCCCGTATCATTTCCGGCCGTGAATGGCGCAAGCTGGCCCAGGGCATCGAACAGCGGGTCATTGCGCTGAACGCCTTTCTCGACGACATCTATCACAAGCAGGAAATCATCAAGGCCGGCCGCGTGCCGCGCGAACTGATCGAGCGCAACGTCGCCTTCCTGCCGCAGATGATCGGCTTCCGGCCGCCGGGCGGCGTCTATACCCATATCGTCGGCACCGACATCGTGCGCACCGGCGAAGACCAGTTCTACGTGCTGGAAGACAATGCCCGCACGCCCTCCGGCGTTTCCTACATGCTGGAAAACCGCGAGACGATGATGCAGATGTTCCCGGAACTCTTCCATCAGAACCGCGTCCGCCCGGTCGAGAACTATCCCTATCTCCTGCGCCACAGTCTCGCCTCGCTCGCCCCTCCCGGCTGCGAAGGCAAGCCGCGCGTCGCGGTGCTGACGCCCGGCATTTACAATTCGGCCTATTACGAGCACGCCTTCCTCGCCGATATGATGGGTGTCGAGCTTGTCGAAGGCTCGGACCTGCGCGTCATCGACGGCAAGGTGAAGATGCGCACCACGCGTGGCTACGAGGCGATCGACGTGCTCTACCGCCGCGTCGACGACGACTATCTCGATCCGCTGACCTTCAAGCCGGAATCGGCACTCGGCATTCCCGGCATCATGGATGTCTACCGCGCCGGCAATATCACCATCGCCAATGCGCCGGGCACCGGCATCTGCGACGACAAGGCGATCTACTCCTACATGCCGGAGATCGTCGAGTTCTATACCGGCCGCAAGGCCCTGCTCGAGAACGTACCGACCTGGCGCTGTTCAGAAGACGACAGCCTGAAATACGTGCTCGAAAACCTTGCCGACCTCGTCGTCAAGGAAGTGCATGGCTCCGGCGGTTACGGCATGCTGGTCGGGCCGACCGCATCCAAGAAGGAACGTGCTGCTTTTGCCGAAAAGCTGAGAGCGCGCCCTGCCAATTACATCGCACAACCGACGCTTTCTCTGTCGACCGTGCCGATCCTCGTCAACAAGGGCATCGCTCCGCGCCATGTGGACCTTCGCCCTTATGTCCTCGTTTCCGACAAGGTGCAGATCATTCCAGGCGGGCTGACCCGCGTGGCTTTGAAGGCCGGTTCGCTGGTGGTGAATTCCAGCCAGGGCGGCGGCACCAAGGATACCTGGGTTCTGGAGGACTGATGCATATGCTTGGAAGAACTGCAAACGGCCTCTACTGGATGTTCCGCTATATCGAGCGGGCCGAAAACAGCGCCCGGCTGATCGATGCCGGCCTGCGCATGTCGCTCACCCGCTCGGAGGCAACGGAAGACGATTGGGACGGCGTGCTGCAAAGCTCGGGCGTCCGCGATATCTACGACGATCTCTACGAAAAACTGACGAGCGCCGACGCCATCGACTTTCTGCTGCGCGACCGGGCCAATCCTTCGAGCGTGATGTCCTGCATCGATTCGGGCCGCAACAATGCCCGCATGGTGAGAACAGCGCTGACGCGGGAAACCTGGGAAGCCACCAACGAATGCTGGCTCGACCTCAAATCCACCCTTTCCCGGCGCATCAGGCCGGCCGACCTTCCCGAAGTCATCGACGGCATCAAGCGCATGACGGGCCTGATCCGCGGCGCGTTTCACGGGACGATGCTGCGCAACGAGATCTTCAACTTCTCACGCATCGGCACCTTCATCGAGCGGGCCGACAACACTGCCCGCATTCTCGACGTGAAATACTACGTCCTGCTTCCGGCGGTATCGCAGGTCGGCTCCTCGATCGACAACGTCCAGTGGGAATCGATCCTGCGCTCGGTTTCGGCGCATCGCTCCTACGGCTGGGTCTACGAGGCGGAATACAAGCCATCCAACATCGCCGATTTCCTGATCCTCAACGGCCGCATGCCCCGCTCGCTTGCCTATTGCTACGACAAGATCGTCAGCAATCTCGGCTATCTCGCCCGCGAATACGGCGAAGGCCATGCAGCACACGCAACGGCGGAAGAAACGCTCTCCTCCCTGCGCAATCACTCGATCAAGGACGTGATGGACCAGGGGCTGCACGAGTACATCGAGAATTTCATCAGCCACAACAACCGTCTGGGACAGGAAATCTCCGACGGCTACCGGTTCAACTGAGATTCGGATGGGAGAGAGTACATGCGTCTGAAGATCAGCCACACCACCGAATATACCTATGACGAACCGGTGCAGTATTCGCTGCAGCGCCTGCGCCTGACGCCGCTGTCGCAGCCAGGGCAGACCGTCATCAGCTGGGAAACCGCCGTCGAGGGCGCCAAGATGGAGGTCGGCTATGACGACCATTTCGGCAACCGGGTAAACCTCGTCAGCGTCCACGGCGACCAGACGTCCATCCGCATCACGGCTTCAGGCGAAGTCGAGACGGAAGACAAGGCCGGTGTCTACGGCCCCCACCAGGCCTATGCGCCGCTCTGGCTCTATTTGCGCGAAACACCGCTGACGAAGATGACCAAGCCCATCCGCAACCTCGCCAAGGCAATGAGCGGCGATACGGATCTTGCCAGGATGCATGCGCTGATGGGCAAGATCAATGAGATCGTCGAATACCGGCAGGGCGAGACAGGAACCGAGACAACGGCCGAGCAGGCCCTCCTGCAAAAGAGCGGCGTCTGCCAGGATCACGCCCATATCATGATCGCCGCCGCGCGCACGCTCGGCCTGCCCGCGCGCTATGTTTCCGGATACCTGATGATGGAAGATCATCCGGAGCAGACGGCCAGCCACGCCTGGGCCGAAGTGCACCTCAACGGTCTCGGCTGGGTCGGCTTCGATGCCGCCAACAAGATGTGCCCTGACGACCGCTATGTCCGTATCGCCTGCGGGCTGGACTATCGCGACGCAGCGCCGATTTCCGGCCTGATCCACGGTTCAGCGAGCGAAGCACTGAAAGTCTCGGTGACTGTTGAGCAGCAGGAACAGAGCCAGAGCCAGTCCTGACCGGCTCCGGCGTTTGGATCACCCGGCCCCTACTGCATAATTCCTTAAACCGGAATCGATTTAAGGAAAAATTATGCAGCAAATTTAAAGTGTTACAGCGACATTTGCGCGTCATGAATGATGCGCGGCGCTGTAGAGGCCGGGTGAAAGCGCATCACGCCGCCATGCCGGCGAAAATGTCCTTCTTGACGATGGCGTGCACGCCCCAGTTCCCATCGACCACCTGGGTGATGCCGAAATCGACGCCGATGGACATCAGCGAGATCGCCTCGTCTTCCGTCAACCCCTTGGTCTTCATCAGGAAATGGCGCATCTTCTTGAAGGCATCGCGCAGCGCCAGATCAACCGACGACTTCGAGTAGATCTCGGTCTGCGCACCGGAGCCCAGTTCCTGCAGGTAGTTGGCGAAGCTGAAGCCGTGAACCAGCCAGTCGTCCTTGGTTTCCAGCATCGGATAGTTCAGCTCCTCCAGCGGCGTGCCGGCGAGGTCCGCCTTCTTGTGAACGATGAGCTGGAATGTGCCGGTCAGCGAGCATTCGATCGCCGTTCCGCACAGTTCGCTGTCGCCTTGCGAGGCATGGGGATCCCCGACCGAGAGCATGGCGCCAGCGACAGAGACGGGATAGTACATCGTCGCCCCCTTGCCGATGCGCCAGTTGTCGATATTGCCGCCGGTATAGCTGGGCGGAATCGTATCGACGAAATCCACCTCGGCGGGCGCAAGGCCAAGTGTGCCGAAGTGCGGCCGGATCGGCAGCCGCACACCCTTCAGCACGTCGTAATTGCGCTTGGTGGTGCTGTGATCGACGGGCACGCCGGGATAGTCGATCGTCTCGTGCATGACGCCGAACGGGTCTTTCTGCGGCACCCACTGGAAATTATAGGCCGCCTGCGCCCAGTTGCGGCCACCCGTTGCATCGATCTCATAGATCGTGATGACCTCGCGCTTCTTGCCGTCCAGAAGATGGTTGTAGTGGAAACCCCAATTGGCCGCGGCATTGGACCCGAAGGCCTTGCCCTTGAAGTCCGGATTGGCTGACGGGCGCGGCACGCAATCGATGATGCGCACTTCCAGAATATCGCCCGGCTCGGCGCCACGCACATAGACAGGACCGGTCATGATGTGCACGCCCATGCCCTCGCCGGAACCCTTCTTGTAGACGGCGGGGTCGGTCGGTCCGGCGCCGCGCCGGTCGACGCCCTTCTTGTCCTTGGTCCAGAGATAGACGCTTTCCGCCCCTTCGTCGCCCTTGACCATGCGCTCCAGATCGTCGGCCGCATGATGCGTCAGCGTCTCGATGGTGATGATGTCACCGCTATCTACTTCCACCTGCGGCTTCAGCGTCTTGCTGAAATAGCCCCAGTGCACCGTATCGGCGTTGGCGGGCAGATAGTGATAGGATTGCTTGGCGGGCTGCTTGGCGGCGCTGGCCTTGGCCAGCTCGGGCGTGACCAGCGTCATCGTTCCCGCGCCAAGGGCGGCCAGACCGCCGGCAGCCGCAAAACTGCTCTTCAGGAAGCCGCGCCGCTCGACGTTCATATCTTCCTTGAATGTCTTGTAGTGCACCGCAAAATGCGGGCAATTCACGTCGTCTCCATGGCACATTTTTTTCGTTCCTTTCCCCTTAAAAGTGCTTCGACGGGGCAAAGTATTTGTGACGGATTGAGCGATGACAATGGCCCTCACCGGCCGGCGTTAGCGGCGTTTGGCACCGGGTACAGAGCGAAAAATTAAAATTAATCAAATAATTTCATATATTTAAACTAAAACCTAAAATTATCGCGCATGCCGGGATCAGCCCGCGCGGCATCGCGAGGCAAGAGATTGTTCGTCTGGGAACAAGAAAAATTGCTGCAGTGCGGTTAAACTTGCCCCAGCGTGCTATCCTGAGGGCGCGCAACGGCAGCGCGCTTGCGGCACGCAAGGAAGGGATTTGCATGGATCAGGCAGCCGAGCATATCGCGATCGATCAGTTTCCGGCCGAGGCCCGCCAGAATGCCTGGCTGGGTGCGCTGACGGCATTGTCGCTCGATTGCCGGATGCCGGAAAGCGGACCGGCGAGCGGTTCGATCACGCTGCGGCATTCGCAGAGCGGCGCCGTCCTGGCGCTTCTCCATTCGCGGCCCCAGCAGCTGCAGAGCATTGTGCAGGCAGGCGTCAACAGTCCGGTCTCCCTCATCCTCTGTCTATCCGGACGCGGGCGGCTGATCTGCGGGCGCAAGTCCATCGAGCTGGCGGAAGGCGTTCTGTGCGCGCTCGACATGGCGGACCGCTGGACGATCGATTGGCGCAGCGATTTCGAGATCCTGATCCTGCGGCTGCCGCGCACCGGCTTCGCATCGCGGCTTGGCCGCGCAAGGGTGACCTTTCCCGTCGCACTGGGCAAGACGGTCGCTGCCATCGCCGTGCGGCCGATCCTGCGGACCCTGGCGGGCCATATCGACCTGATCGACCAGGCCGACCTGAGCGTGGCGGAGACGGCAGTCACCGAACTTGCCGCAAGCGCCCTGCTGTCCGAACTGAAGGCGGACGAAGGCGGCGTGACCCAGGTGCAGGCCGCGCATTTCCGGCGGGTTTCGGCCGCCATCGAGCGCCAGCTTCAGGACACCGATCTCGGCATGACCGAAATCGCGGCGAAGGAAGGCATGTCCGTGCGTTACCTGCAGCGCCTGTTTGAAAAGCGCGGCGAGAGCTTTTCGGATTATGTCCGCAACCTGCGCCTCGAGCGGTGCCGCGCCGACCTGATCGATCCAAACCACAATGCCGAAAGCATTGCCGAAATCGGCAATCGCTGGGGCTTTCGCGATCAGGCTCATTTCTCCCGCGCCTTCAGCACCGCCTTCGGCATTTCGCCGCGCATCCTGCGCCGCAATCTGTCCGACACCGAGGAGGTTCGCCGGCAAAGAGGCAAGCCACCCGTGCAGGGCGGCCGCAGCGGCGTGACGCCCAGCCGCCCGAAACCCGTACAGTTTGCCGCCGGCGACACCGCCGAGGTGGAAATCCGGGACAAGACCCCGCGCCACCATTATCTGCCGGCCAACCGCTCGACGGTGCATTGGGGATATCTCAGCCGCCTTCTGGCGCCGGTGCTGAGGGTCGGCTCCGGTGAGCGCGTCACGATCGAGACCTTGACACAGCATGCCTATGACGACCACGAACGGATGATCAAGGGCGATCCCGGTGCCGAAAGCGTGTTCGAGTGGACATCGGAATACAAGGCTATCGACCGCCGTGGCGCCGGTCCCATCAACGCCTCGGTGTTCGGGCGCGGCGCTGGCGAAGGTTTCGGCGTGCACATCTGCACCGGACCGATCCACGTGCGCGGCGCCGAGCCGGGCGATATACTCGAAGTGGAGATACTCAGTATCAGCCCCCGCCCTTGCGCCAATCCGGACTTTGCCGGCAAGGCCTTTGCCAGCAACGCTTCGGCCTGGTGGGGTTTCCAGTATCACGACCTGCTCGACCAGACCCGCCGCCGCGAAACGGTGACCATCTATGAAATCGACCTTCAGGATGCGGCGCATGCACAGGCGCTCTACAGCTTCGAGTGGACGCCGCAGACCGATCCTTTCGGCGTCGTGCACGCCACGATGGATTACCCCGGCATTCCGGTGGACCGCGCCAGCATCCAGCCCAGGAACCGGCTTCTCGAAGGCGTGCACGTCCCTGCCCGGCCGCATTTCGGCTTCATCGCCGTCGCGCCGCGGGAAGCGGAGATCATCGATTCCATCCCGCCCGGCTATTTCGGCGGCAATATCGACAACTGGCGCGCAGGTCCCGGATCAAAGATTTACCTGCCCGTTTCCGTTCCCGGCGCCCTTCTGTCGATCGGTGACGGACATTTCGCGCAGGGCGACGGCGAGATCAACGGCACCGGGCTTGAATGCTCGCTCACCGGCGACATCCGCGTCAGGCTGCACAAGCAGCATGAGCAGCTGCCGCCGCATCTGCGCGGGTTCGGCGCGCCGCTGATCGAGACGGAGGATTGCTGGGTCATCCAGAGCTTCAGCTATCCGCAATATCTGCGTGATCTCGGCCGCAACGCGCAGGCCGAGGTCTACGGCCGCTCCACGGTGGACCTTGCCCTGCGCAATGCCTTCCAGCAGGCGCGCCGGTTCCTGATGGATACCTATGCGCTGAGCGAGGACGAAGCCATGAGCCTGATGTCGCTGGCGGTCGATTTCGGCATCACACAGGTGGCGGACGGCAATCTCGGCGTCCATGCAACCATCCGCAAATCGCTTTTTGCCGGGCGGGCAGAAAAGAAATAGGTCTCCGGCAGGTTGAGCTGCCCCCGAAAGGGGTTGCCAACTTTCGGGGCAGCTCAGTGAACCTGGCGGGATTTCCGTTTCGCGACGCTGCCAGCGCGTGTCGCGATCTTTCCGATTCGCTTCTCGCGCTTTAGGTCTTTGATTTTACGCATGTCGTTATCGCACAACCGCTGCACACTTTTGCGCGACATGCTTTAGCGCGAAGCGCTTGCCTGCAGCAGGCGGCAGAGACTGACCAGGCTGGCATCATAACCTGACGAGCCCGTGATATCCCGGCATCGGCGAATGAGACGGCGCTGTTCGCCGGGTGACAGTTTGTTGAACGCGGTTAACGATGGCGTTGCAGGCTTCACGCCGGGATTACCCGTGGCTGGATTGGTGCCATCACCGCCACCGGGATTTGGCGTCACCGATGTACCGCCACCATTGCCAGCCTTGCTTCCGACGCCAACGCCGACACCTATGCCCTGACCGCCGCCTACGCCCGCCCCCACAGCGGCATTAATGCCACGCGATCCGCCAAGGCCAAGGCCGGCATCGGCTGTGATGCCCCTGCTCCCTCCGGCGCTCGCATTGACGTTTGCTGCCAAGCCCCGGCTACCACCGGCATTGGCATCGACATCGGCATTGATGCCGGACCTCCCGCCCACCGAGGCTGTGGCCGCGGCGGAAACGCCTTTCGTTCCACCCACCGAAGCATTTACGCCAGCATTGACACCCTTGTTGCCACCCAGCGACGCTCCAACATCGGTGTTGATGCCATTTTTGCCGCCGATCGATACACTCGCACCGAGGCCGAGATCATTGCCGTGCTTGTCGCCTGCTTCCGCAAGCGGCACAAACGCCACGGTTGCGGCGAAAAAACCAAAAGACAGGCTTATGATGTTGATTTTCATGACGTTCTCCTTCCTGAATGCCGGAGCAGGATTGGTCCGGCGACGGAGAATGAACGCTTAAAACGGGTATTCGTTCCCGATGCAACTTGGATTCCAAGCCACGCCGAAACAGGTAGGCTGGCGCCGCTGACAGAGACGCGATCTACAAAAATTCCCCGCCATATCAAGATATGGCGGGGTGCAA
This sequence comes from Pararhizobium sp. YC-54, assembly GCF_025847205.1. Taxonomy (GTDB): domain Bacteria; phylum Pseudomonadota; class Alphaproteobacteria; order Rhizobiales; family Rhizobiaceae; genus Pararhizobium. The sequence goes on from NZ_JAOYTH010000018.1 coordinate 98,143, forward strand.
TGACTTAGTGGCTATCCTTGCCGACCGCGTTTCCACGACATCCCTTGAGGAAGTCGAGGTCGGCGCCGGTATCGGCCCCTTCGACATGCTGCTGGTGCAGGAAAGCATAGCCCGATGTCGGCAGGTCGTGGTTCGGCTGCCACTCGGCAAGCCGCCGCGCCAGTTCCGCTTCGGAAATGTCGAGATGCAGGCGGCGGTTCGGCACGTCGAGCTCGATCATATCGCCGTTCTTCACCACGGCGAGCGGGCCGCCGACCGCGGCTTCCGGCGACGTGTGCAGCACGACCGTGCCGTAAGCCGTGCCGGACATGCGGGCGTCGGAGATGCGCACCATGTCGGTGATGCCCTTCTTCAGCACTTTCGGCGGAAGACCCATGTTGCCGACTTCGGCCATGCCGGGATAACCCTTCGGTCCACAGTTCTTCATGACCATGATGCAGGTCTCGTCGATGTCGAGATTGTCATCGTTGATCTTGGCCTTGTAGTCGTCGATGTCCTCGAACACGACCGCACGGCCCCGATGCGTCAAGAGATGCGGCGAAGCAGCCGACGGCTTCAGCACCGCGCCCTTCGGTGCCAGATTGCCGCGCACCACGACGATTCCGCCCGACTGCGTCAGCGCCTTGTCGGCAGGCAGAATGACGTCCTCGTTCCAGTTGACGACGTCCTTGACCTCGTCCCAAACGGTTTCGCCGGAAACCGTCAGCGCGTCCTTGTGCAGAAGGCCGGCCTCGCCGAGGCGCTTCAAGACCACCGGCAGACCGCCGGCATAGAAGAACTCTTCCATCAGGTATTTGCCCGACGGCATCAGGTTGACGATGGTCGGCACGTCGCGGCCACAACGGTCCCAATCATCCAGTGTCAGGTCGATGCCAACGCGGCCGGCCATGGCCAGCAGGTGGATGACGGCATTGGTCGATCCGCCGATCGCCGCATTGGTGCGGATGGCGTTCTCGAAGGCCTTCTTTGTCATGATGTCGGAAGGCTTCAGATCGTCCTTGACCATCTGCACGATCCGCCGTCCGGTGAGCTGCGCCATGACCTTGCGGCGAGAATCGACGCCCGGGATCGCGGCATTGCCGGAAAGCGCCATGCCCAGCGCCTCGGCCATGGAGGCCATGGTGGAGGCGGTGCCCATGGTGTTGCAGGTGCCCGACGAACGGCTCATCGAGGCTTCCGCCTCCAGGAACTCGTCCTGTGTCATCTCGCCGGCCTTCACCATCTCGGAGAACTTCCACAGATGCGTGCCCGAGCCGACGCGTTCACCGCGGAAATAGCCGTTCAGCATCGGCCCGCCGGTGACGACGATCGAGGGCAGGTCGACGGAGGCGGCTGCCATGATCAGCGATGGCGTGGTCTTGTCGCAACCGACCAAAAGCACGCAGCCATCCATCGGCTGGCCGCGGATCGTCTCTTCGATAGCCAGCGCCGCCAGGTTGCGATACATCATCGCGGTCGGGCGGAAGGTGTTTTCCGATGCCGAGAATACCGGCACCTCCATCGGGAAGCCGCCAGCCTCCCATACGCCGGCCTTCACCTTTTCGGCGAGCTCGCGCAGATGGCCGTTGCACGGCGTCATATCCGACCAGGTGTTGAGGATGCCGATCACCGGACGTCCGTCGAACAGGTCGTGCGGGTATCCCTGGTTCTTCATCCAGCCGCGATGGTAGATCACGTCGCGGCTCGTGCCGCCATACCATTCCTGCGAGCGCAGCCTGCGCGGCCATTCCGCTTTCTTCGTCATAGTGCTTGTCCTTTAAGAGCGATCGGACCGGGCCGGGCCCAGTCCGGAAACGTCGTTACGCCAGCGTATAAGCGGTCTTCACCACGGTGAAGAACTCGGCCGCATACTTGCCCTGCTCGCGCGAGCCGAAGGAGGAAGCCTTGCGACCGCCGAACGGCACGTGGAAATCGACACCGGCCGTCGGCAGGTTGACCATCACCATGCCGGCTTCCGAATTGCGCTTGAAATGCGTCGCATGCTTCAGGCTCGTCGTCGCGATACCCGCCGACAGGCCGAACGGCGTGTCGTTGGCAACCGAGAGCGCTTCCTCGTAATCCTTGACCCGGATGACGGAGGCGACGGGGCCGAAGATTTCTTCGCGGCTGATGCGCATCTGGTTGGTTGCCTCGGTAAACAGCGTCGGCTGCAGGTAGAAGCCCGGATTTTCGCGCGTAATCGTCTCGCCGCCGAAAGCGAGCTTGGCGCCTTCCTGGCGGCCGATGGCAATATAATCGGTGTCGGTGGCAAGCTGGCGCTCATCGACGACCGGACCGATATGGGTTCCTGCCTTCAGCGCATCGTCGACCACCAGTGTCTTCAGCTTTTCGGTCAAGGCTGCGACGAACTTGTCGTGGATGCCTTCGGTGACGATCAGGCGCGACGACGCCGTGCAGCGCTGGCCGGTCGAGAAGAAGCCGGAATTGGCCGCGGCTTCGACAGCGACAGTGAGATCGGCATCATCCAGAACCACCATCGGGTTCTTGCCGCCCATTTCCAGCTGGAACTTGCGGTTATGCTCGATGGAGGACGCGGCGACCCGCTTGCCGGTGCCCGTCGAGCCGGTAAAGGTGATGCCGGCCAGATCCGGGCTATCGAGCATGGCCTGGCCAACGACCGAGCCCTTGCCCATGACGAGGTTCAAGACGCCCTTCGGCAGGCCTGCACGGTTGAGAATATCGGCAATCGCCCAGGAGCAGCCAGGTACCAGCTCAGCCGGCTTGAAGACGACGGTGTTGCCGTAGCAGAGCGCCGGGGCGATCTTCCAGGCCGGAATGGCGATCGGGAAATTCCACGGCGTGATGATGCCGATGACGCCGATCGGCTCGCGGGTGATCTCGACGCCGATGTTCGGGCGTGCCGACGGCAGCACCTCGCCTGCCAGGCGCAGAGCCTCGCCGGCGAAGAAATCGAAAATCTGTGCCGCACGGATGGTCTCGCCGATCGCTTCCGGCAGCGTCTTGCCTTCTTCGCGGGCGAGCAGGTTGCCGAGCTCTTCCTTGCGGGCGAGGATCTCGTCGGCGGTTTTCTTCAGGATCGCATGACGCTCGAGAATGCCCGAGCGCGACCAGGCCGGAAACGCGGCCTTTGCGGCGGCAATCGCGGTCTTGGCATCGTCGGCGCTGGCGGTGGCATAAAGACCGACGATCTCGTTTGTGTTCGACGGATTGATGTTTTCAACGCCGTTGCTGCCGACCCATTCGCCGGCGATCAGGTTGTGATGGAGTGTCATGGGCTCAAAGCCTCCTTGGTTTCAGCGAACACCCTGAGATCGGCACCCGCAGTCAAATGCATGAACGGATCAGAGCTGACCGATCGTGATCTCGTCTTCGCTGGCGATCGCCAGCGCGTTGCGCAGCGGCAGACCGAATTCGGACGCCTCGATTTCGAAGATATCGCCCGCTTCGGTCTTGATGCCATCGCCGAAGGACAGCGTCGCCGTCCCGAACATATGGACATGAACATCGCCCGGCGCACGGAAAATTCCATACTTGAAGTGGTGATATTCGAGATTGGCGAACGTATGGGACATGTTGGCTTCGCCCGACAGGAACGGCTTTTCCCAGAGAACCGCGCCGTCGCGGATGATCCGCGAACTGCCGCGAATATCGGCGGGCGGTTCGCCGACCCGGATTTCCGGGCCGAAGCTCGCGGGCCGCAGCTTGGAATGGGCCAGATAGAGATAGTTGACCCGTTCGGTCACGTGGTCGGAAAATTCGTTGGCGACGGCAAAGCCGATGCGGAACGGTGCGCCCTTGTCGGAGATCACGTAGATGCCGGCCATTTCCGGCTCTTCGCCGCCATCCTCAGCAAAGGACGGCGAGACGAGTTCCCCGCCTGGAGCGACTGTCTGGGAGCCGTTGCCCTTGTAGAACCATTCCGGCTGCACGCCCTTCTCGCCCGGCTTCGGCTTGCCGCCTTCCAGACCCATCTTGAACATCTTCATCGTGTCGGTGGCGCCTTCCTCGACCTTCGACACCGCAGCATGCATCGCATCGCGCGTCGATGCGGAGCCGAGATGGGTGAGACCGGTACCCGTCAAATGCAGATGCGCGTCATCCGGATGGGTGATCGGCGGCAGGAAAAGCCCCTTGGCATAGACGTCCTGAAGATCGACTTCGTCGCCAAGACCATGGGCCGCGACGACGGCCTTCAGGCTCTTGCCCGAATTGGCCGCTTCCATCGCCAGCGCGTAGACGCTGGCCGCACCCTTCACGGCGCGGGCACCCTCGCCCAATTCACGAACGGCCACCGTGATCGAGCCGTCATTGTTCTTCACCTGAGAAATCAGCACAGCCTTGTCCTTTTCTAGATCCGGGCGGTTTGATCGGCGTCCAGCGGCTGGCTTTCAGCAACAACAACCCGTTGGGAGACATGACATATGCTCCCGTTCATGGCGGCAAGCCGCCGTTTTCGTTATGATGCGCGGGCCGGAGCATCTCGCCAAACGTCAGCGCGACAACCGCTCCGGCACCGTTTGCGCAGTCAGAAAACCTGATGCGCGGGACTGACCGGAACCGGTCAGCCCTTGTTCTTGTTGTAGACGTCGAAGAACACGGCAGCGAGGAGCACGAGGCCCTTGACCAGTTGCTGGTAGTCGATGCCGAGGCCCATGATCGACATGCCGTTGTTCATGACGCCCATGATCAGAGCGCCGATGACAGCGCCGGTGATCTTGCCGACGCCGCCCGACGCCGAAGCGCCGCCGATGAAGCAGGCCGCGATGACGTCGAGTTCAAAGCCGACACCGGCCTTCGGGGTCGCCGAATTCAGGCGTGCCGCGATGATCATGCCGGCAAGAGCCGCAAGCACGCCCATGTTGACGAAGGTGTAGAAGGTCAGCCGTTCGGTGTTGATGCCGGAGAGCTTTGCCGCCTTCTCATTGCCGCCCATCGCGTAGATGCGGCGGCCGATCGTCGAGCGCGTGGTGACGAACGTGTAGAGCGCGATGAGCAGGGCCATGACGACCAGGACGTTCGGGAAGCCCTTGTAGGTCGAGAGCTGGAAGCCGAGGAAAATCGCTACGGCGGCAATGATCGCCATCTGGCCGGCAAAGAACGCAAATGGTTCGTTTTCCGTGCCGTGCCTTTCATTGGTCCGGCGATCGCGCAGACCGTAGTAAATGGCCAGAGCAACCAGCGCCACGACGACGACCAGCGAGAAGAAGTTGGTGATCGTGCCCGGCAGTGGATTGAGGAAATACAGGAAGTCAGGGACGAAGCCGGTCGACAGCGACTGGAAATCCTTCGGGAACGGACCGATCGGCCGATTCTGCAGGATGAGGTAGGTCAGACCGCGAAAGACGAGCATGCCGGCCAGCGTCACGATGAAGGCCGGGATTTTCTGGTAGGCGACCCAGTACCCTTGCGCAGCCCCGACGAGACCGCCCAAAATCAGGCAAAGCGGCACGACGATGGAGTAATGGATGCCCCATTTCACCAGCATGATCGCCGACAGGCCGCCGGTGAAGGCAACGATCGAGCCGACGGACAGATCGATATGGCCGGCAACGATGATCAACAGCATGCCCAGCGCCATGATGACGATGAACGAATTCTGCAGGATGAGGTTGGTCAGGTTGACAGGGCGGAACAGAACGCCATCGGTCAAGTACTGGAAGAAAAGCATGATGACCACGAGCGCGACGAGCAGGCCGTATTCGCGGATATTGTTCTTGAGATATTCCCCGATGGAGGGCGTGGTTTTCTGAGCGCTGGTTTCGGCGACCATTAGTGTTTCTCCCCGGAGCGCATGATGGCGCGCATAATGGATTCCTGGCTTGCTTCCTGCTTCGAAAGCTCGGCGACGATGCGGCCTTCGTTCATCACGTAGATCCGGTCGCAGGTTCCGAGAAGTTCGGGCATTTCCGATGAGATCATCAGGATACCCTTACCTTCTGCGGCAAGCTGATTGATGATGGTATAGATTTCATACTTCGCCCCGACATCGATGCCGCGGGTCGGCTCGTCGAGGATCAGGACTTCCGGCGTGGTGAACAACCACTTGGACAGGACGACCTTCTGCTGGTTGCCACCCGACAGATTGACGGCTTCCTGATAGATCGAATGGGACCGGATACGCAGCTTCGACCGGTAGTCGGTCGCGACCTTGCGCTCCTTGTGGTCATCGATCACGCCGTTGCTTGCAACCGCATTCAGATTGGCAAGCGTCGTGTTGTGCATGATGTTGTTGTTCAAGACCAGGCCGAGCTGCTTGCGGTCTTCGGTGACATAGGCAAGGCCGGCATCGATGGCGCGCGGGATGGTGCTGACATCAACGAGCTTGCCATGCATGTGAACTTCGCCGGTGATCTTGTGACCCCAGGACTTGCCGAAGATGCTCATCACCGTTTCCGTGCGGCCGGCACCCATAAGGCCGGCGATGCCGACGACTTCGCCGGCGCGCACGTTGAAATTGACATCGTGCAGGAACTGGCGGTCGCGGTGCTGCTGGTGGAAGACGTTCCAGTTCTTCACTTCCAGCAGGATCTCGCCGACCTTCGGCTCGCGCGGCGGGTAGCGGTCTTCCATATCGCGGCCGACCATGCCCTTGATGATCCGGTCTTCGCTGATGTCCTCGTTGTGACAGTTCAGCGTTTCCACCGTGCCGCCATCGCGCAGGATGGTGATCTTGTCGGCGACCTTCTTGATCTCATTCAGCTTGTGCGAAATGATGATCGAGGTCATGCCCTGCTTGCGGAATTCCATCAGGAGCTTCAGAAGCGCGTCGGAATCGGTCTCGTTGAGCGAAGCCGTCGGTTCGTCGAGGATCAGCAGGCGGACCTTCTTGGACAGCGCCTTGGCGATCTCGACAAGCTGCTGCTTGCCGACGCCGATATCGGTGATACGGGCCGATGGCGCCTCTTTGAGGCCAACCTTTTCAAGCAGGCCCTGCGTGCGCTGAAAAGTCTGCTTCCAGTCGATGACGCCGTTGGTGGCGATCTCGTTGCCGAGAAAGATGTTTTCGGCAATCGACAGCAGCGGCACCAGCGCCAGCTCCTGGTGAATGATGATGATGCCGAGATGCTCGCTATCCGAAATCGTCGAGAAATGGCGAACTTCGCGATCGTAATGGATTTCGCCGTCATAGGTTCCAGCGGGATAGACACCGCTCAAAACCTTCATCAGCGTTGATTTGCCGGCCCCGTTTTCGCCGACCAGCGCGTGAATTTCACCCTCGTGAACCTTCAGGTTAACGTTGTCCAAGGCCTTTACGCCCGGAAACGTCTTGGTGATGCCCCGCATTTCGAGAATGATGTTGTCCATGTTCAGGTAATCCTGCGGCAGTCCGTGAATGATGAGGCCAGACACAATGACAATACAAGTCTCTCATCAAGATAAAAGGGCCCGCAACTGATCGCGGGCCCCGGATGGAAAAGACGGGATCAGTTGTTGATCTGGTCTTCCGTGTAGTAGCCGGCGCCGACCAGAACGTCCTTGACGTTGGTCTTGTCGACGGAAACCGGCTTCAGGAGGTAGGACGGAACAACCTTGACACCGTTGTCGTAGGTCTTGGTGTCGTTGATTTCCGGCTCCTTGCCGCCCATGATGGCGTCCGTCATGTTGACAGCAACCTTGGCGAGCTCGCGGGTGTCCTTGAAGACCGAGGAATACTGTTCGTCAGCGAGTATCGACTTGACCGACGGAAGTTCGGCGTCCTGACCGGTGACGACCGGCATCGGCATGTCGCCCGAGCCGTAGCCAACGCCCTTCAGAGCCGAAATGATGCCGATGGACAGACCATCGTAAGGCGACAGAACGCCGTCAACCTTGGCATCGGTATAGGTCGAGGAGAGCAGGTTTTCCATGCGGGCCTGTGCAACAGCACCGTCCCAGCGCAGCGTACCAACCTTGTCCATGCCCGTCTGGCCGGACTTGACGACGATCTTCTTGGCGTCGATCAGCGGCTGCAGAACCGACATGGCGCCATCGTAGAAGAAGAAGGCGTTGTTATCATCCGGCGAACCGCCGAACAGTTCGATATTCTTCGGCTCGGTCGCGCCATCAAGCTTCAGGCCGTTGACCAGCGAGGTCGCCTGGAGAACGCCGACCTGGAAGTTGTCGAAGGTCGCATAGTAGTCGACATTGCCGGAATCGCGGATCAGGCGGTCGTAAGCGATGACCTTGACGCCGGCTTCATGAGCCTTGGCCAGGATGTCGGAGAGCGTCGTGCCGTCGATGGCGCCGATGATCAGAACCTTGGCACCCTTGGTGACCATGTTCTCGATCTGGGCCAGCTGGTTTGGAATGTCGTCGTCAGCAAACTGCAGGTCCGGGGTATAGCCGGCTTCCTTGAACAGCTTTTCCATGGTCTCGCCGTCGGAAATCCAGCGGGTCGAGGTCTTGGTCGGCATCGAGATGCCGACGGTGCCCTTGTCCTGGGCGATCGCCGGAACGACGAACGACGCCACGCTGAGCGCTGCGGCGGCGAGAAGCGAAGTAATCAATTTCATGTATCTCTCCCTGAGTGTTGATCCAGGCGGCAGCCAGCCAGCCTCGATATGCAGCGCTTCGCGTAGCCGAGAGACTAAAGCCTCTTGGCGGAGGTTTAAGGGGTGAAAGAAAGCCCTCCCAGGCCTTACACGCTCCCAAGCACGCTGGCGCACATCGGCGCAAACTGGAATCAAACATCATAACTGTCAAATACAATATAAGTGTATCAGCATCACAATTTTGGTATATCATGACGCAACAGTGTGACTTTTTGCACATGCGAAGGGATTTTTCTCGGAATAGGAGTAAAATATGGACGATTCAGCGCCACTCTCATCCGTGGCTGTGGATTATTCGGAGCGGGGAATTTTTCGCTTAGGCTTAAAAATGAGTCATCTGCAGCTGATTCTCGCCATCGAAGAACATGGTCAGATTAGCGCAGCGGCCGATTCTCTGAGCATTTCACAGCCGGCAGCGTCGCGCATGCTGGGCGAAGTCGAGGCGATTCTAAAGGCGCCTCTGTGTGCCCGCGTCGCCCGCGGCGTCGAACTGACACAATATGGCAGGGCGCTGGCGCGGCGCGCGCGGACGATCTTTCTGGAACTTCGGGAAACGACGCGCGAGATCAACGAACTGAAGACGGGCAGCGGCGGCTCGGTCTCGCTCGGTTCTGTCACGGGGCCTGCCCTTAATCTGGCCGTTCCGGCCATCCGCCAGGTCTCGACCGCCTATCCCGGCATCGAGATCAACATCCAGATCGAAAACAGCAATGTGCTCGTGCGCGAGCTGCTGGCAGCCCGGCACGACTTCGTCATCGGCCGGATACCGGACGACATGGATCCCCGGCAATTCAACCTGATCGAGATCGGCGAGGAAGATGTCTGCCTGATCGTTCGCGCGGGCCATCCGCTGCTCGACAAGGGCATCATCAGCTCAGCCGATCTTCCCGGCTACGACTGGGTTTTCCAGCCATCCGGAACGCTGCTGCGGCGTGCCGTCGAGGACAGCTTTCTGTCGGCCGGCACGCCCCTGCCCTCAACCATCATCAACACGTCGTCCACCATCCTGACGGTTTCCATCGTCCACCACACCAATGCCATCGCTCCCGTCGCCCGGGACGTTGCCACTCTGATTGCCGGAAGCGGCAGCCAGGCGGGCGAAATCCGCGTCCTTCCGACAGATTTCAACATCAAGATCCGGCCCTACAGCCTGATCACCGCCCGCGGCCGGGCGCTGCCGCCGAGCGCCAAGCTTCTCTACGACCTGATCCTGAAGCAGAGCACCGCCTGATCAGGCCCGCAAAACCCTGACATGCTCTAAAGCCGGAAAATGGAGAGACAGATGTTCGGGATATCGGTGTTCCAATCGGTTCTGGAGCGGTTGAAGGCGGAAGAGGACGGCGAGGAAGTGGCTTCGAAAGAGGACCGGCCGTCCGCCGCCATACGCGGCTTCAACGCGGGCTTGGTGGGTAATCCTGAAACGTCAGCAATGGCCGGAAACGGAGCGGTCCAACGCGCCTATTTCGATACGGCAAGCGATGAGATGCTCGCCCCCGCCAAACCCGTGCCCAAACCCGTCATGCCGGAGCATCTCGGCAGGATCCGCCCGGAACAGATTGCCGCCGACCTGGCGCTGACGGAAACGGAAACGCTCCAGACACTGGCCGATAAACGCCGCCGTTTTGCCGCTGAAAACCACCCGGACCGCCATGATCCCGACTACCGGGCCAATGCCACACTGCGCATGAAGGTCGCCAACATGCTGATCGACGAAGCGCAAAGGCGGCTGCGCCAGATGCAGCGCCGGTGACGATCAGGCCGGATCGTCGGTCTCTTTCTCTTCGACAGCCCCGGTCTTCGGCTTGAAGAAGATGATCAGCACGCAGGCCGTATAGGCAGAGACTGCAAGGAAGATCATCCCCCAGGTGTCGGCTCCGTTCCAGAATTCGACGGCGGTCCACGCACAGCAGAGCACCACGATCAGAAGCCGGACCCAAAGCGGCTTGTAGAACGGATGATCCGGATCGATGAACTTCATCATGCAAACTGTCCTTGAGGATGTGCCCGGCCATTCGGGCCCTGCATCAAAGGCCACAGCTTTATGTCCAAATGGACATTTGCTGCAAGAGGCCGACGGTTTAACAGCTTGACGGCCGCGAACTAAATAGAATAAATATTCCGAAAATTAGCATTGTTACGTTTTCATTCCGATTTCGCATGCGCCGGAGGAGATATACGGTCCATACGTGCCCGGACATGAAAGGAACAGGGAGAGAGATTAAACCTGTCCGCAACACGGCGGATCGGCAAATACCGGAAACCACCTCAAGAGCATCAGCGCGGACCTGTCTTCCGCAACGCCTGTCCGGAGTGAGCGTCATCACCCCGTCCCTTCGCGGCGCTTTGCCGCTCGTCAAAAAGAGATGAACATGACCGTCAGATTTGGTCTTCTCGGTGCCGGCCGTATCGGCAAGGTTCACGCCAAAGCCGTCAGCGGCAATCCGGATGCCGTCCTCGTCGCCGTTGCCGACGCCTTTCCCGAGGCGGCCGACGCGATCGCCAGGCAATATGGCTGCGCTGTCCGCACGATCGAGGAGATCGAAAAGTCAGCGGATATCGATGCCGTCGTCATCTGCACTCCGACGGATACCCATGCCGACCTGATCGAGCGTTTCGCCCGCGCCGGCAAGGCGATCTTCTGCGAAAAACCGATCGATCTCGACGTCGGCCGCGTGCGCGAATGCATGAAGGTTGTCGAAGAGACCAAGGGCAAGCTGATGGTCGGCTTCAACCGCCGTTTCGATCCGCATTTCATGGCGGTGCGCAAGGCGATCGACGACGGCAAGATCGGCACGGTCGAAATGGTCACGATCATCTCGCGCGATCCCGGCGCCCCGCCTGTCGATTATATCAAGCGCTCCGGCGGCATTTTCCGCGACATGACCATCCATGATTTCGACATGGCCCGCTTCCTGCTCGGTGAAGAGCCGGTCGTCGTCACGGCCCACGCGGCTGTTCTCGTCGATCCGGAGATCGGCAAGGCAGGCGACTATGACAGCGTCTCGGTCATTCTGGAGACTGCCTCCGGCAAGCAGGCGATCATCTCCAATTCCCGCCGCGCCACCTACGGCTACGACCAGCGCATTGAAGTGCACGGGTCGAAGGGCGTCGTCTCCGCCGAGAACCAGCGCGCCGTCTCAATCGAGATCGCCAATAGTGACGGCTATACCCGCCCGCCGTTGCATGATTTCTTCATGACGCGCTACACCGAAGCCTATGCCAACGAAATCGCCGGTTTCATCTCCGCGATCGAAAAGGGCACGAAGATCACGCCTTCCGGCGCCGACGGCCTTGCAGCGCTGGCTCTCGCCGACGCCGCCGTGAAGTCCGTGACGGAAAAGCGCCAGATCCGCATTGGCGCCTGAACGATTTGGCTCGACGAGGAAAGGCCGGGTTCGCCGGCCTTCCTCAAGCCGGGTCTGCGGCGGGCGGTAGCGGCCTGAAGGCCGCGATGTCGTGATCCATATCGGTCAGGGCCCGGTCCAAATGCCCCTCGAAAACCAGTCTCTGTTCATCGAAGATCACCGAAATCTCCGGCCGGCCCTGCAGGCGGACCTCATGCGATTGCTCAAGCCCCTCATCGATGCCGCGCTGCAAAAGATCGAAGTAACGCGTTCCCGGTCCGGTTATGGAGATCGGCATGCGTTCGTAGAGGCTGAGCAGCCGGGAAAGGCCATTGCCGAGCGCTATGCCTGCCTGACGGAAAGCGTAGCCCGCCATGCGGTTTCCCTGGCGCGCACTGGTGGCGATCTTGTCCATTTCCGCCAGCGGCACGAATTTGGCCGGGATCGTATCGGGCGGCACTTCAAACGCCGAGCGCAGGATGCCGTAGAATCCGGCCGACGCCTCGATGCAGCCAAAGGAGCCGCAGCGGCAAAGGCAACCGTTGGCAGCATGCAGCATGTGACCGAAATTGGGAGCCGTTACCTCCAGTTCGCCGAACCGGTCCTTGCGGGCAATGCCAAGCCCGATACTGTGTCCAAGCGACAAAGCGGCAAGCCCGCGGAACGAACCAGCCTGACTTGCATCCGCCTTCATCCCCAGTGCCTGCGCGACCAAAAGGGTTTCGTTGTTCAGCGTGACCTTGGCGCGCCATCGAGGCGCCAGCAGCGAAACGAAATCGATCTGCTCGCCGCCAAACACCGGCGACCACAAAAGCCGCTTGCCATCGGCATCGACGGTGCCCTTGCTGGAGATCGAGATGGCGAGGATTTGTGCCTTGTCCAATTGCGACCGTTCAATGAGGCGGTCCAGCGCAACGAGGAAACCCTCGGCAAAAGGCTGCGTTCCGACAATCTTATGATTGCGCGGCTCCTCGAAACGGTCGATCAGCCGGCCGGAATAATCTACCAGGGAATATTGCACCACATCCGAGGAGATGCGCACGGCGATCAGATAGCCGCTGTCGCGACGCTGCGCAAACAACACCCGCGGCCGTCCGCGTCCCGACGGCGCCTGCTGTTCCGCCTTCTCGATGACCCCTGCCCGCTCCAGTTCGGCGGTGATCGCCGAAACCGTCGCAGAGGCCAAGCCGGTATGCTCGGATATGTCGGTATGAGACAGCGGCCCAAGGCGCCGCAACGTCGCAAGCACGAGCGCGCTGTTTTGCTGACGCACCAATTCGGTGCTTGATTTGCTCAGCATTGCGCATCCCTGTGATTCACGAATTCCACAAACACATGCTCCTCCCAAAGCATCTGCCCGATGTCAAACTGCATTATCCAAAGCGTTGTTGACAGCCCCGAAAAACTCTGACATCTATTTTCTCGACTGTCGAGAAAAAAACTCTTTCGGGTTGACGACAGGCAATTTTGCTGGCCGGGGGCCGTGCGGGAGGTTCGCACGGACGGCCAGCGGTCACTTGGGAGGACTTCATGAAATCAGTTTTGACACTGATGGCAGGCGCTGCCATCATCGTATCCCTGCACACGGCAGCCATGGCCAAGGATCTGGTCGTCGGCGTTTCCTGGTCGAACTTCCAGGAAGAACGCTGGAAGACCGACGAAGCCGCCATCAAGGCAGCCCTCGAAGCATCCGGCGACAAGTACATCTCCGCTGACGCCCAGGCATCGGCTGCAAAGCAGCTGACCGACATCGAATCGCTGATCGCCCAGGGCGCCAACGCCATCATCGTTCTGGCGCAGGATTCGGAAGCCATCGGCCCGGCCATCGAAAAGGCTGCTGCTGAAGGTATTCCGGTCGTCGGCTATGACCGCCTGATCGAAAACCCGGCCGCCTACTACATCACCTTCGACAACAAGGAAGTCGGCCGCATGCAGGCTGCCGAAGTGTTCAAGGTCAAGCCGGAAGGCAACTACGTCTTCATCAAGGGCGCTTCGACTGACCCGAACGCAGACTTCCTGTTCTCCGGCCAGATGGAAGTGCTCAAAGCCGCCATGGACGCAGGCAAGATCAAGAATGTCGGCGAAGCCTACACGGACGGCTGGAAGCCGGAAGCTGCCCAGAAGAACATGGAACAGTTCCTGACCGCCAACGACAACAAGGTTGACGGCGTCGTCTCCTCCAACGACGGCATGGCCGGCGGTGTTGTCGCAGCGCTCGAAGCCCAGGGCCTCGCAGGCTCGGTTCCGGTTTCAGGCCAGGACGGCGACAAGGCCGCTCTGAACCGCGTTGCCCTTGGTACCCAGACCGTATCCGTCTGGAAGGATAGCCGCGAACTCGGCAAGAAGGCCGGCGAAATCGCCGTAGCCCTTGCTGGCGGCGCTTCGATGGACTCCATCCCCGGCACCGTCAAGTTCTCCGGCGGCCCGAAGGGCGTCGAAATGCAGTCGTTCTTCATTGCGCCACAGCCGATCACCAAGGAAAACCTGAACGTCGTCATCGACGCCGGCTGGATTTCCAAGGAAGAAACCTGCCAGGGCGTGAAGGCCGGAACCGTTGCGGTCTGCAACTGATCCGAACCTGAACATGGGCAAATAAGGTCCCGTCACGAGCGCCGCAGCGATCACGTTGCGGCGCTTCTCCAATGTGCGGTACTTTAAACACAAGAATAAAGGGGGAGTAATCAGCAAATGGCGAACACCACCATTGCAACGCCTTCCAGCAGCGTGCGCCAGACACAGGGAACCGCCCTGCAGCGGTTCCTGCAGGCGACCGAGATCGATACCCGGCTTCTCGGGATGATCGCAGCGCTGCTGTGTATCTGGCTCGGCTTTCAATATTTCACCGGCGGGCTTTTCCTGACACCGCGCAATCTGTGGAACCTCACGGTCCAGGCTGCTTCGGTCTCGGTCATGGCAACGGGCATGGTGCTCGTCATCGTCACCCGCAATATCGACCTGTCGGTCGGCTCGATCCTCGGCTTTGTCGGCATGATCATGGCAATCACGCAGGCGAAAATCCTGCCGCCGCTGATCGGCTTCGACCATCCGGCCACCTGGATCATAGCGCTCATGGTCGGCATCGCACTGGGAACCGCCATCGGCGCGTTTCAGGGCATCATCATTGCCTTTCTCAATGTCCCCGCCTTCATCGTCACGCTCGGCGGCCTGCTGATCTGGCGCGCGGCGGCCTTCCTCGTCATCTCCGGTGCAACCGTTGCCCCGATGGACTCGACATTCCGCCTGATGGGCGGCGGCGCGGAAGGATCGATCGGCGCCACGGCAAGCTGGGTCGTCGGTGTCATCGCCTGCGTCATCATCGTCGCCTCGATCATCAACTCACGCAAGCAGCGCAAGCGCTTCGGCTTTCCGCTGCGTCCGATGTGGGCGGAATACTTCCTCTCGTTCGTCGGCTGCGTCATGGTGCTGGCCGCCGTCTGGGTGCTCAACAGCTATTACATGCCGGTCAACCTCGCCAAGAAATATGCCGAGGCCAACAACATTCCCTGGCCTGAAGGCGGGCTGCAGATCCCGCTCGGCATCGCCATTCCGGTCCTGATGGCGGTCGGCATCGCCATCGCCATGAGCTTCCTCACCACGCGCACGCGCTTTGGCCGTTATGTCTTTGCAATCGGCGGCAATCCGGAAGCGGCGGAACTGGCCGGCATCAAGACCCGCTGGGTGACGGTACGCATCTTCGCGCTGATGGGCGCGCTCTGCGCCATCGCCGCCGCCATCTCGACGGCCCGCCTGAACGCGGCAACGAATGCGCAGGGCACGCTCGACGAACTCTATACGATTGCTGCGGCCGTCATCGGCGGCACATCGCTCGCCGGCGGCATGGGGACGATCTCGGGAGCGGTTCTCGGAGCCATCGTCATGCAGTCGCTGCAGTCCGGCATGGTGCTGTTGCGCATCGACACACCGCTGCAAAGCATCGTCATCGGCATCGTGCTGGTCATGGCCGTCTGGCTGGATACCGTTTATCGCGGCCGAGCCAAGTAGAGGAGTTCGAACAATGACGGAACCACGCACTCCACTGGTGGAAATGAAGAACATTTCCATCTCCTTCGGCGGCATCCACGCCGTCGACAATGCCTCGGTCGATCTCTATCCGGGCGAAGTCGTCGCGTTGCTCGGCCATAACGGCGCCGGCAAATCGACGCTGATCAAGATCCTGTCGGGCGCCTACAAGCGCGACGCCGGCGAAATCCTGATCAATGGCGAACCGGTCCACATCAGCAATCCGCGCGATGCCAAGGCCTACGGCATCGAGACGATCTACCAGACACTCGCCGTCGCTGACAATGTCGATGCCGCTGCCAACCTCTATCTCGGCCGCGAGCTGCGCACCCCCTGGGGCACGCTCGACGACGTGGCGATGGAAGCCAAGGCCCGCGAAGTGATGGGACGGCTCAATCCGAACTTCCGCCGCTTCAAGGAGCCGGTGAAAGCGCTTTCGGGCGGCCAGCGCCAGTCGGTCGCCATTGCCCGCGCCATCCTGTTCGACGCCCGCATCCTGATCATGGACGAGCCGACCGCAGCGCTCGGGCCACAGGAAACCGCACAGGTCGGCGAACTGATCAAGCAGCTGAAGCGCGAAGGCATCGGCATCTTCCTGATCAGCCACGACATCCACGACGTCTTCGACCTCGCCGACCGCGTCTCGGTGATGAAGAACGGCCAGGTCGTCGGCCATGCCCGCACCGAGGACGTCACCAAGGACGAGGTTCTGGGAATGATCATTCTCGGCAAGGTCCCGCCGAAAGCCATCGCCGGCCCCGGCGCCATGCAGACGGCTTGAGTTTCCCTTCTGTCCGAAAATCCGATGCCGCGCTCAAAGAGCGCGGCATTTCTTTTCATGCCGGCAAATCGTGCAGAATGCCACTCCTCCGCACTGGCAGCCCGGTGCGAACTGGACCGCATTCAATCCACGGGATTTTCCTGCTGCCGAAACGCTTTCACCATTGATGCGCCGTCTATCCTAGGCTATGAACCGGTCACAGCCTGCTTCGACGCCTTGCCGTCGCGGATGCACCCGTAGCTCAGCTGGATAGAGTGCTGCCCTCCGAAGGCAGAGGTCACTGGTTCGAATCCAGTCGGGTGCACCAATCCACCGTTTGGAGATTCGAACCGAAAATTGTCTCGCATTGCGACGCATGCTTGGATAGCCCCTCAAGCCGCTGTAGCGCGACGAGCCAGCAGATGCCCCGCATTGCGGATGACAAGTGAAGCCAAAGCGCCAATAGCTGCCGACGCCGCATAGCCAGGCAGAAAACCCGGCACGAAATCGGGATGAGTCCAATAGTCTATCGCAAGCGCGGTCAGGCGGTCAGGGCCGAAATTAGCGGCTTCAATGAGCAGCATGGTGAGGCACCCCGTGCCAAGGCCGATCAGGGTTGCCAGAACAGCCATGCGCACTTCGCCGCCAAGTCTTGACGGCAACGCCGGCCGCAGAAAACCGGCGGCCGCTCCTGCGCCTGCCAGTCCCGCCCACCATAGAGAGATGCGTTGCAGAGCAGTGCCGTCCGCAAACATCGATACTTCCTCACCATAGCCGGGCTGTGCGAGCAAGGTGGCCAGCAGAGCAGCAACAAGCGCGATGCGCCAGCCGAAGAGCGCGCCGATGACCAGCGCTGAGTATGTCCAGATACCCAACGGCATAGCGAGCGGCGGCTTCGGAGCGGCAAACAGCAACAGCATCAGGAGCGTCGCGAGTGCAATTCCAGCCCATGATGCAAGCCGCCTTTCAGTGAGCCACTTGCTGATGCTCAGTCCAACCGTCATCGTGGAAAGCGCCAGTCGGTCGATTGTACGCCAAACCAACTGCGTTAGCGGCACCCCGACCACGACCAGCATAGACGCGAGTGTTGCCTTGGCAACGTCGGCGGCCATCCTCACCATCCCCGGCAAGTTTTCCGCAATCCGCACGTATGCTGGCTCCAGGAGGAGGCCCGCTGTCGGCAATGTCAACAGCAAGGTGCCCGTCAGCCACAGCAGGATTTGGCTGGGCGCGACGGCAACCAAAAAAGCTGCTGTGCGTGCCCATGGGCGCAGCGCTCTGTAAAGCGGCACGCGTCGTAATGCCGTCCATAGAGCGAGCCAGGATAGTGCAAAGCACGCTATCAGGAACGCGTGACCAGCACCAAAAGGATGAGCCACAGCATAGAACAAGTGACCCCAAACGGTCCAGAGCGCATGCGTAGCCTCAACGGCAAACCGCCAGACAGCGTACAGGAGAAGCAGCACGCATCCCGCGCTGAATAGCTTGGCGAGCGCTTCGCCGAGATTGCCCGAGCCCCCTTGGTTTTCCCATCCAAAGGTTTGCTGATTTTGCCGCTCCGCTGCATTGCGGTAGTCATTCCACCGCTGCGCATCCTCCTGGGCCTTCCGCTCCGCGACGCGGTCATCGTAGGCGCGGACCTGATATGAGTAGTGACCGTGCTGGGACGCCAGTCGGTCACGCTCCATATCGTTGCCCATAGCACCTGCCCTCTTTTGCCTTGCAGCCTCACCTTTGGATCAGAACAGCCGGAGCCATAAAACCGTGACGCAAGGCTCTCCCGCTATCGCAGTTTGATCCCTTGCCACCCAAGGATGGGAAACCGCTCTCCAGTATTTGTGGTCACACCAGAAAGCGCTTTAGCCAAATCTGCGACGAACGCCCGGTATTCCGCCCTCTGGCTGGACTGGTAGCATCCGTTGTTCTCGCCAACCGTACGTTCAAACGTTTGCCGCCAACCGCAGTACTTGAAAGAAAAGAATGCATAGACGGCGGCGCTGAACTCGGCGGCCTTCACCGGAGCGATGCCACTGTGGGGCTGCTGAAAAACCCCATGGGTACCCATACGCATGGCAAGTCCCGAGGCATAGGCATCGGCAATAACCTTTCCGGCCGCATCGGTCACGATAAGGACGCCATGGGGCTCGGCGAAATACTTGAACGCTCCGGATTCTGCCATCACGTCGACGCGAAGAAACCCGCGTCCGTCCGAAAACTCCGTTACCTCTGCTGAAGCGTCTCCCCCAGTGTAGGACCACCGGTCTCTCTCGAAGAACTTGGCGATCACGCGGCCTTTATCGTTCTTGTCTGGTGCCGGTTCGTTGTCAGGGCTGCCAGACCTCTTACGTTCAAGAAGCCTGACTTCCTGTTGGAGACTGGTGATCCCTTGCTTGTATGCTCGGATCAGACAGGATTCACGCGCCCCGCAGCGGGCATTCAATTTGTCAAGCCACTTGGTCAGGCGATCTGTGAGCCGCTGTTGGGCGCTTTGCTCTGAGCCTGCCTTCGCCCGCAACGTGTCGATCACCGCGCTGATTTCTCTATCCAGGGCGAGCAGGGAAGGACTTTTGCAAATGGTGACTTGCGCGCGGCCAGCGGCGTGTCGGCACTCGAAGGTCTGCGCCGCAGATGCCGGGCCTGCATTGGAGCTGAACAGCATGGCCACGCCGAAACCCGCGACGGAACCCCACCACCACCACCGACTAGACATAAGAAGCCCTCAATAGCTTATGGAAAATAAACGCTCTCCCGATCGCATGCCATTCTGATCCCAGACGTGCGCGTAACCTCCGCGTGTTTCACGCGATCTGTCATGCCGCGCAATCAAAGTCTTGAAGCTTGAAAAATCGGCTCCAATTCCTGTGTATTGGCAGGGCACTTTCCGACGGCACTCTTCCCGAGAATGGCAAAGGGGTGCTCATCACCGCTCACCTCGTAACTCGGAATACCCTCCGGAACGCGCTCCGCCCAGAATTGATACACTTGAAAGCCCGTTCCGTCGCTTTTGAATGGGCCGTAGCTACAGGTCAGTATTTTATACTCGTTCGACTGAATCAGCGCCAAGACGCGATTGCACGCTTCGATCCTACTTGGATAGTTTTGGATACCGCACCGCCCCGCCAACGCGCCCCAGTAAAGACCAAAGACTTGCTCCTTGTACAAGGGAGCCGTTTCCGCCTCCGTTGGCTGACTTTTTTCGCTTCTCTGCTTGCGATCTCCGAGGCCTGCTTCGATGATCTTGGGCAATTTCTCCCACGAGCCGACGACATTTTCGACTATTTTTATGGCTATTGGACTCTTGCAGGTGTAGCGCTCCATCAGGATGCGGGCGTCGCGCGCGCCCTGATCCTGAACCCAACTGGACGTAACCAAGGCGATGACCACGTCCGCCATGCCCTCTTCGCTCTGCATGCTCATCAAAAAGCTGATGAACCGCTGAACGCCATTTATCGTTCCGCTAAGCGACGTAACCATCCCCTGGCAGCGCTGGTCGATGAAGAATACCGTCGTTCCGCCCAGTTCCTCCGAAAAAGCTCCGACATACATGAGAAATTGAAGCGGATTTCCGAGCTTGTCGAAATTGCCCTCGTACATCCGTTTCATGTACTCCTGGTTCTGAAATCCGGACGGGTCGAAGCGAAGGCTCGCCAGGACCGCTTGGGCCTCGTCAACTGCCTTCTGTGCCTCCTTGTAGCCGTTCTTGAGGGCTTCCTGATACCACGCGACAGCGCTGTCCAGACTCTGCACCTCCCCTTGCGGAAGCCCCCCGTCCTTCGTTGTAAGCATCGCCTATGAACTTCATAGCCGGCGCATAGCCTCTTTTGGCTGCCTCGACGAAAGCCGCAAAGGCTTCATCGTCGCGCTGAGCTACCCAGTAGGCGCGCCCGAGTTGAAACCACGAGCGGGGAAGCTCCGGGTCGCCATCGACCGCAGCCCTGCAGGCTTCGATGGCCGCGCCGGGAGCAAACTGCTCGTCGGTCACGCCGGCAGCGTATCGTCCAGGGTCTTTAGGGTGCGATGCGAGGGCATCGCAACGGGCAATGCTATCGTCTGCCGCCGCCCTCACTGCACCGGCCGTCAGCAATGCGGTCAGCACTATTGCACAAGTTGCCAACTGATGCCTTAATCCCACCGAATGCATCAAACTCATCCCCGCGAGAGAGTTTATCATGCGCAGCTATTTGCAATTTCGTCCAGTCCTGACGCTGTTCTTGTGCTCCCTGATGATTTGGGCGCCCCAGGCGGAAGCAGGGAAAATCTTCCGTCGCCCCGGGCAGGAAGTCGGCCGCGATGTCAAATCCGAAGGCCTGAAGGCCGAGCGCGGGAAAGAGCGCGAGCCTGCCACAAGGAGCGAAAAGTGGCGTAACAGCGAGTTGCCGAATAAACCCAGCCGAGACTTTCGCGATGCGTCAAAGCTTGATGCAGCTATAAAGGCGCAAAAAATAAAAAGAGATGTCATAATCACAAACAAGATAAGAGATCAAATGGCCGAAAGAAATTGGACAGCGAAAGAAATAAACGATCTGTCTAAAACGGCACCGACCGGGAAAAGTATAGATAATACTGGAGGCAAGAGGTCTCCGGCGACGGTTTATGGAACTCCATCGAGACACATAATAGTAAGTGATTTTACTAGACATGTAGTGCAAATTAGCGGAGGAGTAGGCTGGAAGGTGGACCCAAGAATACAATGGGCGAAAGCAGAATGACCATTTATGGACATTGGGAAGTTCATTCCGACGCCGAAGATTTTTTTCGCAAGAAAAGGATAAGCCTAACCGCCAACGCTGCAGTTGATGTTTGCCGATTGGCAACAGAGCGTGGCCTACTTATTAGCCGGATCGAGGGCGGACTTGGCGACGCACGCGGGTTTGAGTCGCGTTTGGACTGTATTTGGGATGGAGACGATCCACCCGTTGACCGGAACCGTATGCGTCAAAACAATCTCCATGCCGCAACCTACGTCAGAGAAAAGGCCGGCTCCCACAATGCGTTTGTTTTACTGGCTGTGCCCTTTGACCGTACAGCCTAAGATCGCTTCGCCCACGCTCCTTAGCGCCTTGGTCGTGTCACATTGATTCTTGTTTGGTTGCATGGCCCAAGCCTACCATCCCGCGGCCCCGCTAGCCACGCGATGCAAAGATGCGGCACATTATTTTTCCAACCGTTGAAACTCGCACGCCGCCGCAAGGAGCCTTACAAATCTATATCCACCGCAATGACATAGCGGTGCCCAGTTTCATCTCGTCCGGCCTTTGCGCAATTCCGGACGCAAAACCGCTATGCACTTTTACTGGCGTTACTCTAACCCGCTTCGCCTCTCGGCAGGACGTTCTGGTTCATGCGGAACAGATTGTGCGGATCATATCGCCGTTTGATCTCGCAGAGCCGCTGATAG
Source organism: Pararhizobium sp. YC-54 (assembly GCF_025847205.1). Lineage (GTDB taxonomy): Bacteria > Pseudomonadota > Alphaproteobacteria > Rhizobiales > Rhizobiaceae > Pararhizobium. Next base: position 120,157 of record NZ_JAOYTH010000018.1, read on the forward strand.
TTGCTGCCATAGGCCGCCGCAACGCGATCCCCCTCGTCTTCCGGCATGAAATTGATGTAGGCCGTTCCGACCGAATAGGGTTTTGCGGCCTCGAAGAGCCGGCGCGCCCAACCGATACAAGCCTCGTCTCCCGCCGGTTCGCGCCAGCGCGCGTGCACATTCATGATGAAATGCGCGTTGCGTTGCGGGAAGGCAGTAGCGCCGGTTGCAATGCGGCCGGCAGCGCCGCCGACATGAGCGATGAAAATCTCGCATTCCGGCCCTGGCAGCCTGCGGACGGCATCAAGCAGAATTCCGATCGTCGTATCGGAAAGCTCCATGAAATCATGGCTCTTCCAGTAGTTTCGCGCGCCGGGCGTCAGCAGCGGATCGAATGCCTGCTGCCAGCCGGCAAACGGACAGGGGCCGACGACGTCGGCGATCGGCTTGCCGATCGAGCGCAACCGGGCGGTGGCCGTTTCGGCTGAAGCGGCATCACCGCAATAACACATGGCGAGAACCAGCACCTCCTTGCCGTGCCATTCCTCAGGCAGAAATGGCAGCGGTGGCGCAGCCCGCATCACCGCCCAGCAGGTCAGTTCGTCCGGCGCGGTTTCGAGCGCTTGCCGGTATTGTTCGAGCACCGTTTGCGCATCCTTAAACGGATGCACGACGAGACCGGCTGTAACCTGCGGGCCGAGATCGTGGAGCTTGAATTCGAATGCCGTGACGATGCCGAAATTCCCGCCGCCGCCCCTCAGCGCCCAGAATAGATCACTGTTTTCCGTCTCGCTGGCACGCACCAGATTGCCGTCTGCGGTGACAACATCGGCGCAGACGAGACTGTCGATCGTCAGGCCGAACTTGCGCGTGATCCAGCCGAAGCCGCCGCCCAGCGTCAGTCCGGCAATGCCCGTCGTCGAGTTGATCCCGGTTGGCACCGCAAGTCCGAAGGACTGGGTTTCGCTGTCGACATCGGCCAGCGTCGCCCCGGGTTCGACCCAGGCACGCTTTGCCGCGACGTCGACACGCACGGACTTCATCGGCGACAGGTCGATCATCAGGCCACCGTCACAGACCGCATTGCCGGCGATGTTGTGTCCGCCGCCACGCACCGCGACAAGCAACCGGTTGTCGCGGGCAAAGCGCACGGCTCGAACAACGTCGGCAGCACCGGCGCATTGCACGATCAGGGCCGGCTTGCGGTCGATCATGCTGTTCCAGATGGCGCGCACTTCGTCATAGGACGCGTCGCCAGCATCCAGCAGGCTGCCGCGCTGTTGCCCCGCGAAAGCCTCGATGGCCGCCGCGCTCACGGTCGTGTTTCCTGCCTGCAGATTCATGAGGCTGATGTCGTTCATGACGTACCCCTCCAAGGGGGCCCCAAGCCCCAGCCCGCGTACTTTGCGCCTTTCTAATGAACGACGCAAGGCGGGGCGGCCTGAGTGCAATGAACGGTTGTCGATGGTGCAGAGGAGCCGCGGACGAACCGGCGTCCCAGGCGCCAGATAATAACTTCAGGCCACGCTTGCGTCCCGAACGAACCCCTTGCTCGCCACCATCAGGTTCTTCGTATAGTCTTCCTTGAGGCGGCCCGCCACGAGATCGGCTGACGACAGCCGTTCGACGACCTTGCCGCCCTTCATCACCGCCAGCCGTTCGCACATATGGGTGACGACGCCGAGGTCGTGGCTGACCATGATATAGGTCAGCTTGCGGTCGCGTCGGACCTGTTCCAGGAGGTTGAGGACTTCGGCCTGGACAGAGGCATCGAGCGCCGAGGTCGGCTCGTCGAGCAGCATGATCTGCGGTTCGATGATCAGCGCCCGGGCAATGGCGATGCGCTGGCGCTGGCCGCCGGACAACTGGTGCGAATAGCGGAAGCGGAAGGAGGAACCGAGGCCGACCTCGTCGAGCGCCCGCAGGATGCGGCGTTCGGCATCGGCGATGCCGTGAATGGCGAGCGGTTCCTGCAGCAACCGGTCGACCGTCTGGCGGGGATGCAGCGAACCATAGGGATCCTGGAAAACCATCTGCACCTGGCGATAGAAAGCCTTGTCTCGATACTTGACATCCAGCGGCTTGCCGTCAAGCACGATCCGGCCTGACGTTACCGGCGAGAGACCGGCCACGGCGCGCAACAGCGTCGATTTCCCGGATCCGGATTCGCCGACGAGGCCGAAGGATTCGCCCGGTTTCACATCGATGCTGACATTGTCGAGCGCCAGGAAATCGTCGAAGGAGACGGTCAGGTTTTCAGCCGAAACGATTGCCGTCATAGCGCCCACTCCGGCTGGCGGTCGAGCACGGGCAGCGGGTGCCTATCGGTGCCGAGCGTCGGCATGCAATTGAGCAGGCCTTGCGTATAGGGATGTTTCGCATTGCCGAGATCGGAGGCTGCCAGTTCCTCGACGATCTTGCCGGCATACATGACGATGACGCGGTCGCAGAAGGACGACACCAGCCGCAGGTCATGGGAGATGAAAATCAGCCCCATGCCGCGCTCGGCAACAAGCTTGTCGAGAATGCCGAGCACCTCGAGCTGCACCGTCACATCGAGCGCCGAGGTCGGCTCGTCGGCGACCAGCAATTCGGGCCCGGCGATCAGCATCATGGCGATCATCGCCCGCTGGCCCATGCCGCCGGAGACTTCGTGCGGGTGAAGGTCGAAGACACGGCCGGCGTCGCGGATCTGCACAGCCTCCAGCATGGCAATGGCGCGGTCGCGGGCCTCGCGCTTGCCGACATTTTCATGCGTGCGCAGCGTCTCGACGATCTGGCGACCGATGCTCATGACCGGATTGAGCGAATATTTCGGGTCCTGCAGGATCATGGCGATGCGGCTGCCGCGCAGGCTTCGCCTGACCTTGGCCGGAGCCGTCAAAAGATCGATGCCGTCGAAATTCAGCGTGTTCGCCGATATCCTGGCATGCGCGGGCGTCAGCCCCATGATCGCCCTGCCCGTCTGGGATTTTCCCGAGCCGCTTTCACCGACGATGCCAAGCCGTTCGCGGCCAAGTTTGAAGGAAACGCCACGCACGGCCTCGATCAGGCCCGTGCGGGTGGGAAAAGAGACCCTGAGGTTATCGACCGTCAGCATCGTGCTCATTGGCCGCTCTCCCGTGGATCGAGCGCATCGCGCAGGCCGTCGCCCAGAAGATTGAAGCCGAGGCTGACGATGAGGATGGCGATGCCGGGCATGGTGGCGACCCACCACTGGTCAAGGATAAACCGGCGGCCGGACGCAATCATCGCGCCCCATTCCGGCAACGGCGGCTGTGCGCCAAGGCCAAGAAAGCCAAGGCCGGCGGCGGTGAGGATAATACCCGCCATATCAAGCGTGACGCGGACGATCAGCGACGAAACGCACATCGGCATGACATGCCTGAGCACGATGCGGAACGGCGACGCCCCCATCAGTCGCACGGCGGCAATATAGTCGGAGTTGCGCACGCTGAGCGTCTCGGCGCGGGCGATGCGGGCATAGGGCGGCCAGGAGGTGATGGCGATGGCGAGGATGGCGTTTTCGATGCCCGGTCCCATCGCAGCCACGAAGGCGAGCGCCAGCACCAGCTTCGGGAACGCAAGGAAGATGTCGGTGATCCGCATCAGCACCGCATCGACCCAGCCGCCGGCATAGCCGGAGACGGCACCGACCAGGAGGCCGATCGGCGCGGCGATGATCGCAACGAGGACGATGACCAGCAATGTCAGCCGCGATCCATGCAGCAGGCGCGAGAGAATATCCCTGCCCTGATCGTCGGTGCCGAGCAGATAGCCCTCGCTTCCCGGTGGCAACAGCCGCGCACCGCCGAGATCGCCGATCACGGGCGAATGCGGCGCCAGCACATCGGCAAAGATCGCGATGAGGATGAGCAGAAGGATGATGCAGAGACCGGCAACGGCAAGCCTGTTGGCCGAGAACCGCTGCCAGGTCATGTAGGCGCGGCCGAGACGAGCCTGCAGGCGCGATTGCGGCCTGTCGGACATCAGCCATTGGCGGCGGGTCATAGGACTGGTTTGGAGGCTGGACTGGCTCATCGCGCGCGCGTCCTTGGGTCAAGTGTCCGGTAGAGAAGATCGGACAGGATATTGATGGCGATGAAGACGGAACCGATAACGATGGTGCCGCCCAAAACCGCGTTCATGTCGGCATTCTGCAGCGAATTGGTGATGTAGAGCCCGAGGCCCGGCCAGGCAAAGACCGTCTCGGTCAGGACAGAGCCTTCGAGAAGCCCGGCATAGGACAGCGCAATCACCGTCACCAGCGGCACGGCGGCATTGCGCAGGGCGTGGCCCCAGATGATCCGGGTTTCCGACAGGCCCTTGGCACGCGCCGCGACGATATACTCCTGCCCGAGTTCGTTGAGCATGAAGCTGCGGGTCATGCGGCTGATATAGGCAAGCGAGAAATAACCAAGCAGGCCTGCCGGTAGAATGATGTGGCGGAAGACATCGCGGAACACGTCCCACTGCCCCTGCCAGAAAGAATCCAGCAGATAGAGGCCGGTCACCGGCGTAAAACTGTATTCGTAGACAATATCGATGCGACCCGGATAGGCGACCCATCTGAGCTTGGCGTAGAAGAACAAAAGCGACAGCAAAGCCAGCCAGAAGATCGGCACGGAATAGCCGACAAGCCCGACGACGCGAACGATCTGGTCGGCGATCGAGCCGCGCTTGACGGCTGCAAGCACACCGAGCGGCACGCCGAAAAGACTGCCGATGATGGTGCCCAGCGTCGCAAGTTCCAGAGTGGCGGGGAAGACGCGGCGGATATCGGCCATCACGGGATTGGTCGTCAGAACCGAGGTGCCGAAATTGCCCGTTAGAGCATCCTGGACATAGATGAAAAATTGCACGTAAAGCGGCTTGTTGAAGCCCATCAGCTCGCGCGTCCGTTCGACGACATGCGCTGGCGCCCGGTCGCCGAGAACGGCGAGCACCGGGTCGATCGGAATGACGCGGCCGATGAAGAAGGTCACGGCCAGAAGTCCGAGATAGGTCGTGACGATGATGACCAGGAAGCGCAAGATGCTCTTTGCCCAGCCGTTGGCGCGGGCGCGTGTGCGCCCGGCCGTTGGTACTGTTTGGGGAATGCTCACCGGCTATCTCCGGGTCAATCCTTGGAAACCGTGAAGACGTAGTTGGTATCGAAGCTCGGCCCGAGCTTGAACCCCTTCACATTGGCGCGGATACCTGCAACTTCCGTCTGCTGGAAGATGATCACGAACGGGCTCTTCTCAAGCACCTTCTTCTGCAGGTCCTGGTACATTTCAGCGCGCTTGGCCGCATCCTTTTCGAGAAGGGCAGCCTTACTCTGTTCAGTCCATTCCTTCGGAACATCCCAGGTGTTGCGCCAGGCGAGCGTCTTGTTCTTGCCTTCGTCGGAATTGTCCGGGTTGACGGTGAAGGTCTCGGCATTCGAGTTCGGATCGAAGTAATCCTGACCCCACTGACCGATATAGATGTCGTGCGTGCGGGCGCGGTACTTGGTCAGCGTCTGCTTGCCGTCGCCGGGGATGATTTCCATCTTGATGTTGGCCTGGGCCAGCGTCTGCTGGATGGATTCGGCAATACCCGTGATCGGCTGGGTGTTGCGCACGTCCATCGTCACCGAGAAACCATCGGCAAGACCGGCCTTGGCCAACAGTTCCTTGGCCTTGGCGACATCGAGCTTGTAGGGATTTTCCGGCAGTTCACCCAGAACGCCCTTCGGCAGGAAGCTCTGATGGATTTCGCCGATGCCCTTGATCAGGGTCGAGCCGATCGCATCGTAATCGACCAGATACTTGAAGGCTTCCGCCACTTCCGGCTTTGCCAGATTGGCGTTCTTCTGGTTGAGGCTGAAGTAATAGACCGTGCCCTTCGGGGCGTTGGTGGTGGCAAGCTCGGCATTCTTCGACACCGCATCGTAGTCACCCGGCTCGAGATTACGCGCCACGTCGATGTCGCCGGCTTCGAGTGCCAGGCGCTGGCCGGAGCTTTCCTTCATGTGGCGATAGATGACGCGGGCAAGCGGCGTCTTTTCACCGTAGTAATTGTCGTTGCGCTCCATGACGACAACTTCGTTGGCGCGCCACTCGCGCATCTTGAAGGCGCCCGAACCGGCATAATTGGTCTTCAGCCATTCATTGCCGAAGTCGTTGTCGTATTTGTATTCGGCAGACGGCGTGACCGCGGCCACATGTTCGAGAACCAGCTTCTTGTCGACGACGGCGCCGACGGTCGCCGTCAGGCAGTTGAGGACAAAGCTTGGCGCGTAGCCCTTGTCGACCGTGAAGGTGAAAGTATTGGCGTCGGTCGCCCTGGCCTTTTCCGCGACATTGTCGCCGGTCAGGCCGAACTGCGTGAGGATGAAGGCGGGGCTCTTGTCGAGCTTGACGACACGCTCGATGGAGTAAGCGACATCCTCAGCCGTCACGGGATTGCCGGAGGCAAATTTCGCGTCGGGCTTCAGCTTGAACGTGTAGGTCAGGCCGTCATCGGAGACGGTCCAGCTTTCGGCGAGATCGCCGACGACCTTGGATGTGTCGTTGATATCGAGGCGAACGAGATAGCTATAGGTATTGGCCGTGACTTCGGCGGTCGACAGTTCGAACGCCTCGCCCGGATCCATGGTGATGATGTCGTCGATCGCCCAGCCTTCGACCAATGTATCAGCCGGCGTTTCGGCGAAAGCGGGCGCACCCGCCATCAAGATCAGCGACATGGCAGCGCCTGCCGTCAACATTCGGACATGCCTGTTCAGTGAATGCATCATCGTTCCGTTCCCTTTTTTTGAGCCCGCAATGGGCCTTTGTTTTCAGTTCAAGCGGCTTCGTGCCAGGCCTGAGCCAAAACCCTCAGCCAGTTTTCCCGGCATATTTTCGTGAGTTCAGCGTCACCATATCCGGCCTCCCGAAGGGCAGCAATCAGGCTCTGGTTACCAGCCGCGTCGGTTATTCCTTCCGGAATGGTTGCACCGTCGAAATCGGATCCAAGCGCCACGCAATCGATGCCCATGCGTTCGACCATGTAGTCGACATGCCGGACCATATCGGAGATCGGCGTATTGGCGTTTTCCAGCCCGTCGGGCCGCAGCATCGTGGTCGCATAGTTCAGCCCGGCCAGACCCTTGCTGTCGCGGATGGCATCCATCTGGCGGTCCGTCAGGTTACGGGCAACAGCGGTCAGGGAATGCGCATTGGAGTGGCTGGCGATCAGCGGCTGGTCGGTGGTCTTCGCCACGTCCCAGAACCCCTTTTCGGTGATGTGGGCGAGATCGATGAGAATGCCGAGACGGTTGCATTCACGCACCAGATCGAAGCCGGCATCGGTGAGGCCAGGCCCGGTATCCGGGCCCATCGGAAAGGCAAACGGCACGCCATGGCCAAAGATGTTGTTGCGGCTCCAGACCGGGCCAAGCGAACGCAATCCGGCAGCGTGGAATGTTTCAAGCGCGGTGAGATCGGCACCAATCGCCTCGCAGCCTTCCATGTGGAGCACCGCGGCAAAGATGCCCTTTTCCATCGCCGCGCGGATATCGGCGGTCGAACGGCAAAGCTTCCAGGCACCGGCACGATCGAGCCGAAGGGCGATGGCGGTGAACTCCAGCGCAATATCGAGAGACGGCTGCCGCTCCAGCGGCTCGGACAGCTGCGTCGCATAGTGGCCGTTCTCGTCAGGCGTCTTCAATATGAGCTGGTCGGAGGGAATGTAGATCGCCGACAGTCCGCCGGCGAGGCCGCCCTTCCTGGCGCGCGGGCCATCGATATGGCCTTCCGTTGTTCCTTCGGAAAACTCAACAACCGGGTCAGCGCCATTTTTGGCGTTGCTCCACAGTCTCAGCAACACATCGTTGTGGCCGTCGAAAACCGCCTGCATTCAAAAAGATCCCGTCCTGCCTGATAGGTCTATCGGCGTGAGCCAATTTTTGTCCGATTGGTCAAGAACGCGATGCTAGTCAAACATATGACAAATAACAATGCGGCTTCTGCAAATTTCAACAAGCGAAAAAACAATGATGGTATAACGGCTTACCCGCTTCTCTGGAGCAAGGCCCGGGCCTGCAGAACGGCAAGAGCGCGGATGCTTGTCTCTTTAAAAAATGCAGGAAACCAAAAAATCAAATGTCCTCCTGTTGGAAAATCTGGCATTGCAGGATCGGGAAACCAAGGAGGGCTGCCATGGGCAAGGAACCGCGCCAGAAGCTTGCAATGCAGGCTTTCATGACGGCTGCTCATTGATGAGCGCACCGGTTCAACGCCCTCGCTTTCACCTCCTCGGCATCATCGTGCGGGTGATTTCGACGCTTGCCATTCTTAGCTTCGCAGTCTGGGGGACGATGGCACTGTTCTATCAGGCGCCCGGCCCGGCCCCGGTCAGGATGCTCATCGCAGCGCTATGGGCCATCTCCTCGCTTCTGGCGCTCTATGCCTATGTCCGCTGGCATTCGCGCCTTGCAGCGCTGATCTACCCGTTGATGATCGCCGCCCTGTTGTTCTGGTGGAACGCCATACCGGCGAGCAACAGCCGCGACTGGGCGGACGAGGTCGCCCATATCGTCGCAGGCGTCGTCAACGGCCCTGAAGTCACCCTTGCCAATGTCCGCAGTTTCGACTGGCGGACGTCGACGGACTACACGGTACGCTGGGAGAACCGGACCTATGATCTTGACAAGCTCGCCTCGGCCGATCTGCTGCTCTCCTATTGGTCAAGCCCGGCGATTGCCCATACGCTCGTCTCCTTCGGCTTCGACGATGGCCAGTTCGTCACCTTCTCGGTGGAGATCCGCAAGGAGCGACATGAGGGCTTTTCGGAGATCGGCGGGTTCTTCAAGGAATTCGAGATGAGCGTCATTGCCGCCGACGAACGCGATATCGTCAGAGTGCGCACCAATATCCGCAAGGAGGACGTCTACCTCTACCGCCTCAGCATGCCAAAGCCGAGGATGCGCTCGCTGTTCCTGTCCTATGTCGATACGGCCAACGGCCTCAACGAAACACCGCAATATTACAATACGATCACCGCCAATTGCACGACGATCGTCTTTTCCATGATCAACCATATCGTCTCCGGCGTCCTGCCACTGGATTACCGGTTGATCTTTTCAGGCTACCTGCCCTCCTACATCATCGACGTGAATGGCTTCACGCCCGGCTTTACGCTGGAGCAACTGCAAAGCGGCGGAGCCATCAGCGCGCGGGCGCAGGCCACCGGCAATGCGGCCGATTTCTCCCGCCGAATTCGAGAGGGCGTGCCGGGCATAGCCCCTTTGCCGCAGCCATGATGCGTCTTAAACTGGAACCGCAGACAACAGGGATATCCGCATGAACCTCAAGGAGTTCGCAAACCGGCTCGAACTGTCGCAGACGACGGTCAGTCGCGCCTTGAGCGGCTATCCGGAGGTCAAGCAGGCAACCCGCGAACGGGTGCTGAAGGCTGCGCTCGAATATGGCTACCGGCCGAACACCAGCGCGCTTGGTCTTGCCACCGGCCGTGTCGGCGCCATCGGCATCGTGCTGAAGGGCGGCGGCGAGTTCGGCCCGCACACCAGCGAATTCATGGGCGGACTTGGCGGGCGGTTGCAGCAGGAGGAGATCGACATCCTGGTCTCGACCGTCGATTCGCAGGAAGCCGAACTTGCCACCTACCGGCGGCTGGCCGCCAGCAAGCGCGTCGATGCGGTCATCCTGCACTCGCCCTTTCTTGACGATCCGCGCATCGCGCTGCTCAATTCGCTGCGCCTGCCTTTCATCGTCCACGGTCGCACCAACTCGGATGGTAATTTCGGCTGGCTGGACATCGACAATTTCGGCGCAGTGCGCCAGTCGACCAGCCATCTGCTCGATCTCGGCCATCGCCGTATCGCGCTTCTCAACGGCTATCGCGGCCGGATTTTTGCCGAACACCGCCAGGACGGTTACCAGACGGCCCTCAGCGAACGCGGCGTCGCCATCGATCCGGCCCTATGCGGCCATGGCGAATTCACCGACGAGATGGGCTTCCGGCTGATGCAGGGGTTTCTGAAGCTTGACGACCGGCCGACGGCCGTGGTCGCCGGATCGATGATGTCGGCGCTCGGCGCCATGCGGGCGATCCGCATTGCCGGCCTAACCGTCGGCGGGGATATCTCGCTGATCGCCCATGACGACGTCTTTCCCTATATCAGCCCCGACCATCTGGTGCCGACACTCTCGACGACGCGGTCATCGATCCGCGCGGCGGGCGCGCGGATCGGGGAAATGGTGCTGGAAATGCTGCAGGGAACACCGGCCGAAAACCTGCGCGAGGTCTGGCCGGTGGAACTGGTCATCCGCAACTCGACAGCGGCCGTAAGGCGGGTTTAGACAGTTAGTTCGCGGCGCTCCTTCTCGGTGACCATGGCCAGATCGAGAACCTTCTGCAGATCGGCGGCATGGCGGAACCCCGGCTCGGCCGTCTTGCCGGAACGGACCGCGTCGATGAAGCGCTGGTAGTTGGTCAACACGGTACCCGCATCGATATCCTTCCAGACGCCCTTTTCGATGTCGTCCCCAAGGCACGCCCTGAGCGTCGAACCGTCGGGCGTATGGATCACCTCGATGGCACCCTTGTCGCCATGCATGCGCAGGCGCAGTTCGTTAAGATGTCCCGTTGCCCAGCGGCTGGCGTGAATGACGCCCATGGCGCCGTTGGCGAACTCCGCAGTCATGGTGAAACTGTCATTGGCATCGAGATCATACTCGCCGATCCTGTTGCCGGGCGCCTTGTCGAAGGTCTTCAACCGCGCGAAAATATGTTCCACATCGGTGGCCGCGCCATACCCAGCGAAATCGAGAATATGAATGCCGACATCGCCGAGAACGCCGTTCGAGCCATGCTTGGTCGATAGCCGCCACAGCCATTTGGTTTCCGTCGCCCAGTCGCCCCAGGCCTTGGAGACCAGCCAGCTCTGCAGATAGGA
>NZ_JAOYTH010000019.1 GCF_025847205.1 Pararhizobium sp. YC-54
AGCTCCGCCGCATCTGCGATCTCATGAGCATGTCCACGCAAGTTTTCAATTGTGATCGGATTCTGCGTCCCGATCCGCGTTGATGAGATGCTGACGCCGTCTGACGGCAACATCTTGCGCAGCTCATATTCGGTGACAACATCAGTCGAGAGAGCGATAAGTCCAATGACGACCTGTTCCGACATTCCGCTGTCAAGTTCAGCCTCTACGTGTCTGATCACTGACGAGTTCATGACAATCTTCCTTCATTTGCTGACCGTTGAAGGGTCCTTACGATAGCCCAGGCGGCGCGTGCCGCGCGTAGCACGTCATCATCCGATACCCCGAACTCCGCCGTATGGACGTGGGTTTTGTTTCCCAAGGCTTCGTTATGGCAGCCAAACCAGAAGTAGACCGAAGGGACCTTTTCCGCGTAGAAGCCAAAATCGTCAGCTCCCGCAAGAGGTCTCGTGAGAACAAGCGAATTGGAGCCGAAGGCTTCAGCTATGGCGTTTCTCGCCACTTCACTGATGGTCGCATCGTTTACTACGGCAGGTTCCCCGGAAACCAACTTGAACTCGACCTCGCCGCGGTGCATCGTGGCGATTTGCATAGCGAGTTCCTCAAGCCGCGTCCTGAGCCTATGCCTGGCTTCTGGTGATCGTGTGCGTAGCGTGCCATCGAGCACTACATGATCGCACACGATGTTGGTTGCCTCGCCACCGTGAAAGCGGCCGATGGAGATTACTGGAGCAGCGTCCGCATGGGTCTCTCGAGAAATCAACTTTTGGACTTCGGTGACGAAGGTCGCGGCGATCGCAATCGCATCTACGCCCAACTCCGGCCACGCAGCATGGCTCTTTCTGCCTTTGAAGATGACCTGGAACTCATCAGAAGACTTTGTGACCGGACCTGCCAGAACCGAGAACGTGCCGGAGGGGATCTCCGGGTTCACGTGCATACCCACAGCGCAGTCGAAGTTGTCTAGAAGACCCTGTTCAGCAACCGACCGACCACCGAGAGGCTCAGCTTCCTCGGCAGGCTGAAAAACCACGCGCACTTTGCCCGCGAAGTGCTGTCGGTGGGCCAGCGCAGCCAATACGACGCCAAGTGCGGCCGATGCATGTGCGTCGTGGCCGCATGCATGCATCTTACCCGGCGCCCGTGACCTAAAAGGAAGGTCAGGACGCGCCTCGTTAATCGGCAGAGCGTCGATGTCGCCACGAACCACTACATTCAACGGAATTCCGTTTCCTTCACCCAATATGTCAACGAACAAACCCGTCTTGTGAAAGATACCAGGGCTCATCAGCCCTGCTTCCGCCAGACATTCTGCGATCTTCTTCTGGGTTCGATACTCCTGATTGGAGAGTTCTGGGTTTTCATGCATGTAGTGGCGCAGAGCGAGGATGCGCTCATCGCTCCCAGCCGGCAGATCAAAGTGTTCACTGCCGTTGACGCCAATTTGCTGATTCAACATGCTCATCAGTCAATCACAATCAATTCGCGCGGATAGTTAGCGAGGCACTCGGGCTGGCCTTCTGTAATCAGAATGCTCTCAGTGATCTCGATTCCCCAATCACCAAACCACAGCCCCGACATGAAGTGGAAAGTCATTCCCGGACGGAGTTCTGTGTGGTCGCCGCTTCGGAAGCTTGCGGAGTGCTCGCCCCAATCCGGCGGATAGGCAAGACCAACCGAGTAGCCACAACGGCTCGGCTTTTTAAGCCCATGACGCTCGATTGCAGCATAATAAGCATGTGCAACATCTTCGCAGGCATTTCCAGCAACGGCCACCTCAAGACCCGCAGCCATCCCTTCCAACACTGCCTTTTCCGCATCAACGAACTTCTGGTCAGGCTTGCCTAGATAAAAGGTACGCGAAAGCGGGCTGTGATAGCGTTTGTGAACACCGGCCAGCTCAAAGAAAATGCTCTCCCCCGAACGGAGTTCTCTATCAGACCAAGTGAGGTGAGGAGCTGACGCATCGATCCCTGCCCCGATCATAGGGACGGCGGCAGGATAGTCTCCCCAAAAACCGTCAATACCTTGGATCGCTGTATGATAAATTTCTGCGACAACGTCGGACTGCTTGACACCCGGTCGAAGAACCTCGGCCACGCGCTGGTGCATCAGCGTCGCAATTTTACCCGCGCCCCGCATGTATTCAATCTCACGCGGTGACTTGACAATCCGCTGCCACTTTACCAGACGCGTACTGTCAGTGAAGATTGCATTCGGCAGCGTCGAGGCAAGCGCCTCGAAAGCCGCATGCGTGAAATAGTAATTGTCTTTCTCTATTCCGATCGTACCAGTCGACCAGCCAAGATCTTGGATCAACGCGCCGAGCGCTGTCATGGGGTGATATTGTGACGATTGTACGAAATGATCGGCGTAGGTTTTGATTCGGCTCTCGTCCATATAGACCGTTCGACGAGCGCCGTTGCCGTCCATTTCCCTTCCGAACCAGACTGGAGCTTCGCCCTTGCGAATGAGCACGCACTGATGCACGTAAAACGACCAACCGTCATAGCCCGTGAGCCAAGCCATATTTGCTGGATCGGTCACGACCAAAAGGTCTATTTCCTCTCTTTCCATTGCCTGGCAGGTTGCCTTGAGGCGAGCCTCGTACTCGGATACTTCAAAGCGTAATGTCGACATAATCATTTGTCCTCAATCTTTACTGCTCAGGCAGCACGAAGGTTTAGTTGGTTTTCCAGGAGCCGGATCACGGCTGCGGAGCACAGGCTCACAAAGAGGAAGCCTGTGGCGACGAGAGTAATTGGCTCCAGATATCGGTAGCTGAAGTTTGCTTGCGCAAGCGCCTCGCCCATGATGTCGAGTACAGTAATAGCCGACAGGATCGGGGTCTCCTTGAACATCGCAATCACATAGTTACCCAGTGGCGGGATCATTGGTGGAATTGCTTGAGGCAGTATGATTTGCGTCCAGGTCTGTCTGCCCGTCAGATTGCAAGCCCGCGCGGCTTCCCATTGCCCTTTAGGAACGTTGATCAGGCCTGCACGATAAACTTCAGAGACGTATGTCGCGTAATGGAGCCCGAGGCCAACGATGCCCGCGACCAATGGCGATAAGACAATCCCAATGTCTGGCAAGACGTAGAAGAGGAAGTAGAGCTGCACCAGCAGTGGCGTTCTTCTGATCGCTTCTGTCACCATGACTGCAATACGGCTGATCCAACGATTTGCCGACATTTTAGCAATGGCAAAGAATAGACCTACTGCCATTGCCACCACTGACGAGATCAATGTGATCTGCACCGTTACAAGAAGACCCTGTAACAACGATGGCGTTATCTCGGAGACGTAGTCCCAACTCCAGTTCATGATGTAACCTCAGGTGCTTTCACTGGTGATACCGCGGCCGAAGCGCTTCTCAAGCCATCGTACAAAGCTCATCATCAAAGATGCCATCGCAAGGTAGGTCACCATAATGAGCAGGAAGGGTATCGCGGTGTCGCCTGTTTGACTTCTCACCGTCTGCGCCTGAAACGTCAGTTCCGAAACCGTTATAAGAGAGGCAACGGCCGTACCCTTCATGATTTCGATTGCGAGATTGCCAAAGCTTGGCAACATCAGCACCACCGCCTGTGGGAGGATGACCCACCAAAGCGCTTGCCACCCGGTCAGGTTTAACGCGATCGTCGCTTCCCTCTGATCACGACCAACTGCATTTATCGCCGCGCGAACGACCTCAGACCCATACGCCCCACCGTTCAACCCCAGCGCCAGTACACCGGCCTGAATCGGGGATAATGTGATCCCGATAAGGGGAAGAACGAAATAGGCTGCAAAAAGTTGTACAAATACCGACGTCCCGCGAAAGAACTCGACGTAAAAGCGCGCAACAAGACGAAGCAGATGGCTGTTGCGGGTCATGGCAACGCCCGTTACCATTGCGATCACCAGCGCCACAGCGCAACTGAACACCGTGAGCTGTACGGTAGCCCATGCGCCCGTCAGAATGTACCAACCGTAACCTACCGAGGCTTCGAAATTTTCCATTTGATCACCTTTGCTCGCGTCAGATTTGCAGTATCAGACGCGTTGACCTGCCGCGATGACCTTGCGGAGGAAGCTTTTCGTGCGCTCATGAAGGGGGGAGTGGAAAATTTCGCCGGGTGGTCCCTCTTCGACGATTTTCCCGCGCTCAAAGAAAAGGACGCGGTCTGCAAAATCCTTCGCAAAACCCATTTCATGGGTGACCAGTAGCATCGTCATATCGGTCTCATTGCGGAGATTCGTAATGACGTTGAGAACCTCCTCCACAAGCTCGGGGTCAAGCGCGGATGTAATCTCATCAAGCAGCAGGATCTTGGGCTGCAACGCGAGGGCACGCGCGATCGCAACTCGTTGTTTTTGGCCGCCTGACAGCCTTGATGGGTATTCGTCTGCTTTGTCAGCAAGGCCAACTTTTTCCAGCAGCTCTAGTCCGCGCTTTTTAGCTTCTGCCTTCGACAAAAGCCCCGTTAACACGGGCGCAAGTGTCACGTTTTGAATCGCGGTCTTGTGCGGAAAAAGGTTGAAGTGTTGAAAAACCATCCCGAAGTCGCTGCGCATCTTTCGAAGATGCGCCTCGGAGGCGGGGAACTCCTTGGCGTTTTTGTACTCGTGATTCAGTGAGACGCCGTTCACGACGACGTCGCCGGCGGTGACCGATTCCAGGGTCATCAACATCCGGAGTATCGTCGTCTTTCCCGACCCTGAAGGTCCTATCAAAGCGAGATGCTCACCTGGCTTCACCGAGAAACAGAGCTGATCCAACACCTTGATTGCACCAAAGCTCTTCTCCACATTGCGGAATTCAATTATCGGCGACTGCTCCGCCGTCTTTGGGGCGACATGTAATCCCATCGCTCGATCTCCATTCTTGCAGAACACAGTCCGGCAGACGAGCCGCCGGACTTGAGCGCTCAGAGTGCTTACTTAGGGTTGCACATCTCGGCTGCCGATTTAGCACTAGCAAGGAGTGTGTAGTTGGACTGAAGACCATATTTGTTCATGATCTTCTCAAACTCGCCGTTCTCCTTGATCTTTTTCAAACCGGCGTTGTATGCATCGCGAAGTGCGGTGTCGTCCTTATTGAAAGACGCCGCGGCACAGTCGATCGGCGTGTTGGCGATCGGCAGAACAATTTGCAGGCTTTGATCGCCGGATTTGTTTTTCATATCAAGAACAGCCGCATCATTTAGGGCGATCGCGTCGATCCTCTTATCCTGCAACATCTTAACGGCGCTTACCGGATCGGGATAGGGAACGATGTTTTCCTTCAGCACACCAGCTGTCATCGCGTCTTTTGCCTGCAAGGTCCCGGCTCCCGCTCCCAACTTGAGACCAAGTTCCGCAAACTTTTTGTAACTATCAAATTTCCCGACCATGTCCGATCGCGTAAGAAATGCTTGCGCAGTGCAGATTTCAGGCTCTGCGAAGTTGACCTGCGTACATCTCTCTGGCCGAATGTTGAGAGAACCAGAGGAAAGCACTTTTACTCGCTTTGCCTGAACAGCTGGGATCATAGCGCCATACGGCATGATCACGCCCTTTATATTCTTCAAACCCGAAGCAGCCAGCGCGGCGCGATCAATTTCGCCACCCGCACCGCTCAAGGTGCCATCGGGCTTCAATTCGGTGTAGGGCGGCTCATTGCCAATGGCGATGGAGATTTCCTGATTGACGTCCAAATCCTCAGCCATCACAGCAGGCGCAGCCGAAATTGCCAGAACCGCGACTAGAGCTAGTTGGATGCGGGACGCACCAAAGATCGATTCACTGAGAGTCTTCGTAACCATCACTGTTCCCTTATTTTGATGTTTCAAGATCGCAGCGCCGGTGATTGATCATGATTTTTCATGGCTCAATTTTCAGAGCGCTGTGGGCGCAACTCTTTCCATGCGCCTCATCTGCGGCACGGCTGTTCTCCCAACGACCGCAAGTAAACATGACAATCAGCCCACGTGGTGTCAATTGCATAAATTGTACAATGACATTAATTTTTGCTTTTGTGCTTGAGGCTTATGAGATAAAGCATTCAGGTGTGATTTGATGTACTTTCATACCTTGATGTGGGCGAACCAGGCGGGACCGCGTGGATGACAATGTGGACACCAACAAAAGATCGTCTAGGTCAACCTTATTTTTTGTCAATTGCAGACCAGGTCGCGCATGCCGTTTCGACTGGGCTTTTGAAGTCAGGTGAGCAACTGCCGCCCCAAAGACAGTTGGCTTATAAGCTCGGTGTGTCGTTACCCACAGTGTCACGGGCCTATGAAGAGCTGGTCCGTCGCGGTCTTGCCTCAGGAGAAACCGGGCGCGGCACCTTCATTAGGGCTGCGAGTGCAAACCCCGAGGCTGTAACGCCGTTTATGCCAGAACGCACTCCGGGCTTGATCGATCTTTCAATCCTGAAGCCGGTCTCGGACGCCTTGCATCTTGAGAAGATGAAATCGGCTCTTGCCGTACTATCTGAAGACTTGCCCCCAAGTGCAATCTTTGGTTCTCGTCCTAGCGCGATGTTTGCGCGCCACCGGGCCATTGGAACAGAGTGGCTGAAGTTGTGCGGCGTTGACACGGACGAACGGACAGTTCATTTGACCAACGGGGGCACGCCTGCGCTTACCGTTGCTTTCATGTCAGTGTGCCAGCCTGGAATGACAATCGCAACCGAGGCCACAGGTCTCCATGTCATGTTGCCGTTGGCTTCTTATCTCGGATTGAAGGTGCGGGGCGTCGATATTGACCAGGACGGGATCGTTCCTGATGCGTTGGAACATGCCTGTCAACAGAGCGTCATCCGTGCGCTCTTCATGTTGCCGAATGCGCTTGCGCCTACCGGTTTTGTCATGAGCGATGAGCGGCGACTGGCAATTGTCGATATCGCACGCAAATACGACCTACAGATCATTGAAGACGACGCGCTTGGGCCGCTTCTAGAGAAACGGCCAGTTACTTTCCAAGCGCTTGCTCCCGAGCGCACGATATACATTACCAGCTTCACCAAGCCTGTTATGTCGGGGCTGCGAACCGGGTACCTTGTCGCGCCGGAGCGCCTTCTTCCCGCGGTCGAAAACCGCCAAATTGTGACGACGTGGACTGCAACGCCACTGATAGCCGAGATAGCTGCTCGCTGGGTCGAGAATGGGACTTCGCTTGAACTGACCGAGTGGCAGCGGAGCGCCTTACAACGGCGACACGAGATCGTCCGCGGAGCTCTGAAGGAAGGGTCCTTTTCTTCAAATCCCGGCAGCCTTCATTTCTGGCTGCCTTTAGGCGATCGGTTTCCGGAAGAAGAATTCGTTTCTCATGCGCGCAAACAAGGAGTCGCGCTGGCTCGTGGCGCACTCTTCGCAATCTCGGAGGATCGAGCGGCGGTGCGCGTCTCTGTTGGCTCGTCAACCGAGGAAGAATTGAGACGAGGTTTGAGCATCATCACGAATTTACTGGAGAGTGAGCCTGAACCATTCTTGTATTAGGTTCTCATGATCGTCCGCATACGCAATGAAATGGTTCCGCTTCTTGCCTTGGAAACGCGCGGTGGTGGTGAATGCAGCCTTCCAAGGGCCTTGAACGTGTCGACGCTTTTTAGAAATCTGGGACGCGGTTGTAGCCCGTATGAAGCAAAGAATGCAGAAACAGTACGTGACAAGGAATGATATTGACCGGCCAACCTGCACTTGACGCCGTAGACTTAGCGTGGGCCGGCCCATCTGCACTTGAAACAAACCGCCATCCGAAGCGAGCAAAGGCCGCTTCCTAGCAAAACGGAACTTACGAGTATGAGCGAAATCAAAACTACCGCAGTTCTAGGGGCAGGCGTCATCGGCGCGAGTTGGGCAGCACTTTTCTTGGCCTCTGGTCGCGAAGTGTCGGTCTTTGATGTATCTCCGAACGCCGAAAAGACGGTGAGAGAATATATCGACCGGGCATGGCCGACAATGGACAAACTGGGACTCATTAATGGCGGCAGCCCCGACAAGTTGAGGTTTTTTCGATCGGCGCGCGAAGCCGTGGACGGAGCCCTCTTCATACAGGAAAATGTCCCTGAGAAGCTCAAGATCAAACATGCCCTTTACATGGATATTGAGGCAGCACTTGATCGCAATGCGGTCGTGGCGACATCTACTTCCGGCCTCACACTAAGCGAAATGCAAACAGGATGGAAAGATCCGTCGCGATTTGTGCTTGGCCATCCGTTTAATCCCCCACACCTAATTCCACTCGTTGAAGTCATGGGTAATGATCGCACACAGGAGAACGCTGTCGAGACGGCCATGCAGTTCTACGAACTACTAGGGAAGGTGACGATTAGGCTTAGACGAGAAGTCCCGGGCCACGTGGCCAATAGGCTCCAAGCTGCTATATGGCGAGAGGCCATACATCTAGTCAGGACGGGCGTGGCCTCCGTCGAGGATGTAGATAAGGCTGTTTGGGCGGGGCCAGGTCTGCGCTGGGCGGCGATGGGCCCTACCATGCTTTTTCATCTAGGCGGCGGCGAAGGCGGTCTCGGAACATTCTGTGAGCGCCTCGGTGAGAGCTTCAATCGTTGGTTTGATGACCTCGGTGTGCTTCACTTAGATGCAACGACATCGGAAATGCTCCTCTCCGGAGTTGAGGATGCAGCAAACGGGCACTCTACAGCGGAGTTGTCGGAGAGTCGGGATGCGATGATAGCTAGCATTCAGGCAGCTCTTTCCCCACTTCGACGATAAACGCTCCCTGCAAACTAGCCGCGAGAGGTGGAGTGATGGGGTCCACCGATCCTAAAGGGTAGGACGCAATCTCGATGACGAGACATCATCTTTATTTTCGAAATCGCTTGAGATGCTCCGTCATTGAGAAAGCTCGGGCAGTCCAACCTGCTTTCGAAGTTGCCGTGCTTCAGCGCTGTCGCTGTTGTTGCGGCGATGGGCACGCACTCGGCGATCTGAGACGGCAACCGCGTCTCACCAAATGAGGTGCTCCGCGGCGCCTAGCTTGCGGTTTGCGCCCACACCCCCTTCGTCGTTGCTAAATTCCATCGCCGTTCCTCGCAATAATGCAGGTTTCAGCGAAAAATGGGTGCGAAAAAGCGGGATCCCGGCGACGAGTTAAGGATACCCTATTAGAGCGGCCTAAATCGACCGCAAAAGGGAACATCGAGAAAGTGAAGCCTATGAAAGTTTTATGCCTCTGGTATGCTACAGACGAGGAAATTGCGTCAATCAAAAATTCCTTGCCACTTGGGACTGAAGTGGTGGCTCCTAAGGGAGATTACCTTTCGCGATTTGATTGCTCCTACACCCACGTGAAGGAGCTCGCTGCTGATGTTGATGCGATTATCGCTTTCAGCGTTCCTGATGGCATCCTGGAAAAGGCACGGAACCTCAAGGTTTTCTCGTGGCTCCATTCGGGCGTCGACGACCTTCGGATGTTGGGAGCGACGTCGCTTTTCAAGGAGCGCGGGGTCAAGCTGGCGAACATTCGCGGCGCCAATGGTGTAGCTGTGGCCGAGCAGGCCATGATGTTCGTGTTGGCATTGGCTAAGCAGACGATCAAAAAGCACAACGTGATGCGCCAGGGTGATCGCCTATTTCCGCTGTACGCAGATGAACATCGTTCCGGCATGCTTCATGGCAGGACCTTGGGCCTAATTGGGGTGGGCAATATCGGCGAGCGGATCGCCAAACATGCCAAAGGCTTCGACATGCGAGTTCTTGGCGTGCGCCGAAACAAAGAAAAGGCGTCTGAATACGTCGACGCGATGTATGGCATGGACGAACTTCATTCCGTGATAGCAGAGTCGGACTACATCGTTCTCGCTGCGCCTAACACCCCGGAAACAGAACAATTCTGGGGCAAGGCTGAGCTCGATGCAATGAAGCCTACCGCCTATCTCATCAATATTTCGCGCGGTAGTATCGTTCAGGAAAGGCCCCTGTACGATGCTCTGCAGTCTGGAAGCCTGCGCGGATATGCTTCTGATGTCTGGCCAATTTATCAATACGGAAGATCTTTCCCGATTGGTTTCTTGCCACGTTTGGGTATCCACCAATTGCCAAATGTTATTGTTTCCGATGACCAGGCGGCTAACGCCGACGATGTTCTCGAGCGGAACATCGCCTGGGGCACCCAAAACGTCGCACAGTTTTTTGCCGGCGAACCGATGACCCGGGAAGTTAATCTGGATCTTGGGTACTGATCCGACAGACAAGGTCAACCTGGCTATTACCATCCGAGACAGGACAAGCGCTTAACTTCTGTGCGGGGAGCGACGACGGCGGCCGCGGTATGCAAGCTCTGCGGTCCTCGATCTGTTTATACGGTGAGGCCGCGGACAAATGTATGTTTCCAAGGGCAGGCCAGAGCAATACTTCCCGCTAGCGCACTTTTGAGGATGTTCATTTGGCATTGACAAGGCTGAGACGCGCGCAGCAGTTCGAGGTTTCAAGAGACCAAAGATGGAAGAATCAGCAGAAAAT
Source organism: Pararhizobium sp. YC-54 (assembly GCF_025847205.1). Classification (GTDB taxonomy): domain Bacteria; phylum Pseudomonadota; class Alphaproteobacteria; order Rhizobiales; family Rhizobiaceae; genus Pararhizobium. The sequence goes on from NZ_JAOYTH010000019.1 coordinate 10,454, forward strand.
ACCTGCACTGTTATGGGGGGCTTTTTCTTGGGTCGACGTTACCCTAGAAGCTATGCGGCCAGTGTGAGCTGCCACGGCAGCTGTAATTCCACAAGCGAATCGATGCACAGGCTCCGGCGGTGGTATCGGCGTCTCGCGCAGCTCGGCATGGGACTATCGTACCTGCCGACCTTCGCCGCGCGTCCCGATATCCTGATGGGGAATGACGACTATTTGAGCCAGGTATGATCGTTTCACTGGAGCCTTCAATTGCACAGTTTGACGGACTTACGATGAGCTTCGGATACAACATTCTCATCAGCCACGATGGTGCTGAGATCCTCCATGAGACGGATCCGACGATCTTTGAAATCAGCCGCTAAGACCGATCGCTCGCATCTCGCGATATCAACGCGATTAAAAAGCGCGAGAAACCGCAAGAACGATGAAAGTCGGCGGAGGACAAACGGTACGATTGCGGACAGCAAGCGATAGCTCTTAGGGAGACGAAGGAAACCGGTAATATCTCGAATCCGTGACGGCGTTCGGCTTTGCGCCAGTTCCGGCCTTGGGCCAGCCGCGTTCAATCGTCGAAAATTGGCTTTGGTCTCACGACCAGAAGCCGCAGAAGCTCGGGGGAACGGCGCGACCTTGAGATAGGCAAGTAGCGCCAAACTAGAGAGAGAACCTACACTAGGGGAACGTGATCATGACAATGAAATCTCTTACCGCAGCCGCAGTCGTGCTTTTCGGTACGATGTCGTCGACAAGCTTTGCTGCTGACGGATGCTTAGAACAAATCAAGAATGCAGGTGTTCTTACGGCAGGCACCGCGAATCTGGGAGTTCGGCCATTCCTTTGGCAGGATGAATCCAAAACGTATGGCGGCTTCGAATGGGAAATCTTCAAAGAAATCGGCCAACGAATCGGTGCTCAGGACCAGAAGTTCGTCAGCACTGAATGGCCGACTCTTATTCCGGGACTCAAGTCAGGTCGTTGGGACATAATTCTCTCCGGCATGTCAGCTACTCAAGAGCGCATCCAGGGCGCCGACATCAGGTTTTCGGACCCTTACTTTCTGCTACATGACGTGGTGGTCGTGAAGAGCACCTCAGAGATCAAAAGCGCCTCTGATCTCAAAGGTAAGACGCTTGCGTCTACGCTAGGCACTCTCGACTCTCTCAATGCTCATAATCTTGTGAGCGAAGGCGCTGCAGCTGAAATGCGCGATTTCAACGATTTTGGTACGCCGTTCGTTGCGTTGAGGAACGGTCAAGTTGATGCGGTCGTCATGGACCAAGCAACGGTCATGGCGCAGCAGGAAGCTATGAGTGACCTTCGAGTGCTGGAAGGGACACTTTATTACAGAGCAAAACCGGAATGGGAGAAGGCCGAGGCTGCTGCCTCATACAAGCTCGGAGGTGTTGCCGTCGGCGTGCGTAAAGAATGCCCAGACCTTTTGGCCGCTGTCAACGAAGCGCTCGCTTCGATGAGCGAAGACGGAACCCGTAAAGCTATATTGGAAAAGTACCGTGTCTGGTCCGAGAATCAGGTAAAGCTTACTAAATAGGGTAGAGCGCTATCATGTATGAGTTTTTCTTCATCCTGATACCGCGCCACTTCCCATTTCTTTTGGAGGGTGCGGTGGTAACCCTCCAATTGACTTTGACGAGTATGGTTTGCGGAATCTGCATCGGGCTTGCTGTTGCGATAGGTCGTATAGGCAGCAAAGCTCCACTCAAGTGGCTACTCGCAGCTTACGTCGAGATCTGGCGTGATGTCCCCCTCATCGTGCAATTGCTGGTCATATATTTCTCGTTGCCAACCGTTGGTATCTCTCTCCCAGCGTTCTGGGCTGGAGTTTTGGGGCTAAGCCTCAATCTCGGTGCCTATCTCTCCGAAGTATTCCGGTCGACGATCCTGTCCATCGATCCCGGCCAACGCGAAGCCGGGGAGTCAACTGGAATGTCCCGATTGCTGGTCTACCGCAGAGTAGTCCTTCCCCAAGCACTGCGCATTGCTGTGCCTACAGTAGGAGGATATTTCGTCTCCCTTCTGAAGGATTCATCCTTGGTGTCATTCGTGTCGATCAACGAACTTCTGCGCAATGGGACAATCGTCATCTCCAATACGTTCCGCACGATGGAGATCTATCTGATGGTTGCGATCATCTATTTCGCGCTCAGTTTCACGGCATCGCGCGCTGTACTTTGGATAGAGAGGGCCCTCACCCCAAGATATTTGCGTCGAAATTGGGAACCCAGCCTTTCGCCAAAAACAAGTGAGGTACCCGCGTGAACACACCGCTTTTGGAAATTCGGAATCTGAAAAAGTCCTTTGGTAGTTTGGAAGTACTGAAAGGCATCGACCTAACTGTAGACGTCGGAGAGGTGATTTTTCTGATTGGACCCAGCGGCGGCGGTAAATCGACATTCGCGCGTTGCATTAATTTTTTGGAGAAGCCCACCTGCGGCGACGTGATTTTCAGTGGCCAGGTAATGTGCCAGGACAGAAACGGCGGTCATTACAAGGCACCCGAGAAGCTTGTCCGTTTGGCGCGTGGTGACATGCCTATGGTGTTTCAACACTTCAACTTGTTCGCCCATCGGACGGCCTTGGAAAACGTGATTGAAGCTCCGATTTGGGTCCAGGGGCGAAATCGCAGCGAGGCCATCGAGGACGCGCTACGCCTTTTGGGAGAGGTTGGGCTCAGGGATAAAGCTGACTACTATCCAGCACAGTTGTCTGGCGGCCAAAAGCAGCGTGTTGCCATCGCACGTGCGCTGGCAATGCACCCGAAGCTGATCTTGTTCGACGAACCAACGTCTGCGCTAGACCCCGAGTTGGTCGCTGGCATTCTTGAGACCATTCGTTCTCTCGCGGACAAGGGTATGACGCTAATTGTGGTCACGCATGAAATGGGATTTGCGCGAAAGCTCGCCGATACAGTTCACTTTTTTTCTGATGGAAGAATCCTTGAATCTGGGCCGCCTGACCGAATATTTGACCATCCCGAAACGGACCGGTTGAGCGAGTTTATTCGAAGTATTTTGCGCTAGAAATCTTCAGTTGACCCATCTTTTCGGGGGGAACTGCCGGTGCGGATTTTAGCGGTGGGTTCCGCTCTGCTCACTCTCAAATGTCTCAACTGATGTGCCCAACGTACTGTGGCCTGATACCCCGGAGGACGAGAAGCCGTGCATACGCCTCTCACTATTGATGACTTGAAAACACATGCTCGGAAGCGGGTTCCCAAAATGTTCTTTGAGTACGCCGATTCCGGATCATGGACCGAAAGCACATATCGGGCAAATGAAGAGGATTTTGCCAAAATCAAACTTCGGCAGCGTGTCATGGTAGACATCGCGGAACGATCATTGGCGTCTGAGATGGTTGGCCAAGCCGTTTCGATGCCGGTCGCTCTTGCGCCGACCGGTATGGCAGGGATGCAATACCCTGACGGGGAAATGCTGGCGGCTCAGGCGGCAGAGGAATTTGGTGTGCCCTTTACTCTTTCGACCGTCAGCATATGCTCGATCGAAGACGTCGCAGAGGCGACAGAAAAGCCCTTCTGGTTTCAGCTATACATCAATCGTGACCGCGACTTCGCTCTTAATCTTATCGATCGGGCCAAAGCAGCCAGTTGCTCTGCCTTGGTGCTCACGCTTGACCTACAGATCATGGGGCAGCGGCACAAAGATATCCGCAATGGTCTTTCAGCTCCTCCGCGCTTCACCCTCGATCACATAATCCAGATGGCTCGCTGCCCAACCTGGTGTTTTAAAATGCTTGGTACGCATCGCAGAACATTTGGAAATATTGTCGGTCACGCTCGCGGCGTCAATGACTTGGAAGCGCTTGCTTCTTGGACCAGTGACACTCTTGATCCGACTCTCTCCTGGGAGGACATTGAATGGGTGAAGAAGCATTGGGGGGGCAAGCTTATACTCAAAGGCATTCTGGATGAGGAGGACGCGCGCATGGCGGTTCGCACTGGTGCGGATGCCATCGTCGTTTCCAATCACGGGGGCCGCCAACTCGACGGCGCACCATCCTCGATCAGCATGCTGCCCCGGATTGTTGATACGGTTGGCGATAAGATCGAGGTGCACGTCGACGGCGGAATTAGGTCCGGACAGGACGTACTGAAGGCGCTGTGCCTTGGAGCGACAGGTACCTATGTTGGAAGACCGTTCCTATATGGCCTCGGTGCGGCCGGCAAGCGAGGCGTCGTTCAGGCGCTTGAGATTATCAGGCGTGAACTGGACACCACGATGGCGCTTTGCGGAGAACAAGAGCTGCGAAACCTGTCGTTGAAGAACCTTATCAATTTTTAACCGCTACGCTGCACCACCTACTGAATTGTATAATTCTCGGTGCTGTTTGAATCGAGGGCCGGTAACCACGATCGCTTTCTGATATGCAGAACGCCTCCGGGACGAGATCTTCGCCTCATTGTCTCGTTCGTTGTCAACGACTGCGCGAAGGGCGCGGCAAGCGAGCAAAAGCGCTAGTCTATGCAGAGGATGGAGCCTCTGCAGCACGCAGTTCATCGTCGCGTTGGCGAGGTCGGCCGTTTCGTCTTTTAGAAGTTCTAGGCGAAAGGAGGAACTATTGGGTCGCCAGTTTTGAACTAGCTGAGACGTTAATGCCGTATGCCGCTAGCCGGCCGAATTTCTGCTTCCTCGACCATGCGGACTCGATTCGTTTGTTCTCTAAAAACCGGGACAGTAACATCGCGCTACGGAACCTTTTGCCGCTTTAAGCGGTGCGCCGAATACAACCCTTTTTGGTACGAAGCGTTGACGCAGGATAGCGGCATTTTTTTTGATTTTTGCGGGTTTGTGCACATTGCTGTCGCAAACTTGTCGAGGCGAACTAACTGATCGACGACGATCGCCTCACCTTCAGTCGTGCCGCCAGAACATCCCGGATCGAAAAGCTCGAGTGGATTCGCAGCACACCGGGCAAGGTGGACAGAACTTCCTTATGAATCCGCTCAAACGCGCCGGCACTTTCGACGTCGACGCGGAGCATATAATCGGACCCGCCGGTCATCAGATAACACTCGCGGATTTCAGGATGCTTGCGGACGGCCGCCTCAAAGCGGTCGAGATAGTCCTCTGTTTGCCGCTCGAGCGTGATGTTGATGATGACGGCTATCGTGGAGTCCGACTGAACCGTGTCAATCAATGCGGTGTAGCCGCGTATGACGCCCGCCTGTTCCATCAGCCGTATGCGGCGGAGACTGGCAGACGGCGACAAGCCGACTTCGGCCGCTAGTTTGGCATTGCTCATCCGCGCATCGGCCCGAAGCAACCTCAGAATGCCCCGGTCAACCGTGTCCAACGCCATCATGATAGAATGCCCCAATTTATTGATCGAATATGCCGAAAATTGCCCGTGTGTGAAATTATCTAGCACAGAAACCCGGACAATTTCGTTCATTATTTCATAGCTTCCTTTGCGGTTCGAGTAGGGGAGTTGAAGATGGACGGTGCTATCGAGCTTTCGACGAAAAGACGCGTGGTTTCAGCCGAAGGCGCCACCGGGCATCTCACCGTCGATATCTCGGCGTTGGCGCGAAACTATGCAAAGCTGTGCTCGCTTCTGGCGCCTGTCCGTGCCGCAGCTGTCGTGAAAGCCGATGCCTACGGTCTCGGCGTCGAGCGCGTTGCTCAGACTTTGTACGACATGGACTGCCGGCACTTCTTTGTGGCCCAGTTTGCTGAAGCTGTCGGATTGCGGCCGGTTCTCGCACAGGACGCACAGATTTTCGTGCTCAACGGCTTGCAACCCGGCAACGAAGCCACCTGCGCCGAAGGCGGCATCGTGCCGGTCCTGAATTCACTGCAGCAGTGGCAGCGATGGTCGGCAATGGCAAAGAGCCTGAAACGCACCCTCCCCGCCGTCGTCCAGTTCGACACGGGGATGGCGCGACTGGGTGTGCCGCCGGAAGAACGCAGCGCTCTGGCGGAGGGTCTCGCAAACGAAAACAACGTCGAGATCCTGTTCATCATGAGCCATCTAGCTTCAGCCAATGAGTTGGAGAGTGAGCAGAACGACGCACAGCTTACTGAGATGACGCGCATCGCCGATGAATTCTCCGGCTTCGACATCTGCTTTGCCAATTCCGGCGGCATTTTCTTGGGCGCCCCCTATCACGGCGTGTTGGCCCGGCCGGGGATCGCCCTTTATGGCGGCGCTCCGACCACCACCGGAGAACCGAACCCGATGGAGCCGGTGGTCGGCCTCGAGGTCGCTGTCGTGCAGACGCGGACTGTGCCCACTGGCGCCAAGATCGGTTACGGCGGCGCTCACGTTGCAGAAAAACAAACCCGCCTGGCGACGATCGCCGCAGGTTATGCCGATGGCCTGCCACGCAGCCTGAGTGGGCGGGGCGCGGTCTATTACAAAGGAACGCGCCTTCCGATCGTCGGCCGCGTCTCGATGGACAGCATCACCGTGGACGTCAGTGCATTGCCTAAGGGAACGTTGACCTTGGGCAGTTTCGTCGAGGTGCTTGGGCCGCATCAAAGCATAGACGAGCTAGCGCGCGATGCCGGCACCATTTCCTACGAAATCCTGACCAGCCTGGGCGACAGGTACGACCGACACTATCGCTAGGAGCCGTTGCGGCTGCATCATTTGGGGACATCATGAAAGTAATTGTTCTTGGAGCCGGCATTGTCGGCGTCACCTCCGCCTATCAACTGGCGAAAGCAGGCCACGAGGTCACGGTCATCGACCGGCAGAAGGGCCCGGCACTGGAAACGAGCTTTGCCAACGCCGGCGAAGTCTCATTCGGCTATTGCTCGCCCTGGGCCGCGCCCGGCATCCCGATGAAGGCGATGAAATGGCTGTTCATGGAGCACGCACCGTTGATCCTGCGGCCGAAGGTAGACGTAGCCATGCTGTGCTGGCTGGCAAAGATGCTGTCGAACTGCACGTCTGGGCGTTATGCCGTCAACAAGAGCCGCATGCTGCGCTTGGCCGACTATAGTCGCGTCTCGCTGGCCGCCCTGCGCAAGGAAACTGGCATCGAATATGACGAGCGCATGCAGGGCACGCTGCAGCTCTTTCGCACCCAGCAACAGCTCGACGCCTCCGGCAAGGACGTCAAGGCGTTGGCCGCCGACGGTATTCCCTATGAGGTGCTTGATTGTGACGGATGCATTCGCACTGAACCTGCACTTGCGCATGCCCGCGACAAGATCGTCGGCGGCCTGCTGACGCCGAAGGACGAGACCGGCGACTGTTTCAAGTTCACCAATGCGTTGGCGAAGAAGGCGGAAGCACTGGGCGTTCGCTTTAAGTGGGGCACTGAGATCGAGAGACTGGACGTCGAGGGCGGCCGAGTGCGCGGTGTCCTGACCAACTGGGAGACCCTTGCTGCCGACGCAGTGGTCGTCGCGCTCGGAAGTTACTCACCGCTGCTGCTCAAGCGCCACGGCATCAAGTTGCCAGTCTATCCGGTCAAGGGCTATTCCCTGACAATACCGATCACCGATGCCTCGCGGGCACCGGAATCGACGATCATGGACGAGACCTACAAGATTGCTATCACCCGGCTTGGCGACCGCATCCGCGTCGGCGGCATGGCCGAAATCTCCGGCTATACCAATGACCTTGGCGACGCGCGCCGGCGCACGCTCGAGCACTCTGTCATGGACCTTTTTCCGGGCGGGGACGCCAGCACGGCCACGTTTTGGTCGGGGCTGCGACCGATGACACCGGATGGCACACCCGTCATCGGCCCGACGAAAATATCCGGCTTGTTTCTCAACACCGGCCACGGGACCCTTGGCTGGACGATGAGTTCCGGCTCGGCCCGCGTCATTGCCGATCTCGTCTCCCGTCGCAAGCCTGAGATCGATGCCACCGATCTGGCAATCAGCCGCTACGCCTGAATGCTGTCATTCATCAACGGAGGACCAAATCTTGATCGAACAAATTAACACCACCAACGCTCCTGGTGCTGTCGGCCCCTATTCTCAAGGCATCAAGGTCGGCGAGCTGTTGTTCGTGTCCGGACAGTTGCCGATTGATCCCGCCACGGGCGAATTCAACTCGGCAAACGCCGTCGAACAGGCCGAGCAGTGCCTCAAGAATCTTGAGGCGATCGCCAAGGCCGCTGGGACCGACTTGTCGAAGACGGTCAAGACAACTGTACTGCTCACCGACCTCGGTGACTTCGCGGAGGTCAACCGCATCTATGCCGGTTTCTTCTCCACCCCCTACCCCGCGCGCGCCTGTTATGAAGTCAAGGCCCTGCCGAAAGGCGCGAAGGTTGAGATTGAGGCCGTCATCGCCTTGCGCTAGCGGCGATTAGGCAGGGCCGCGACAAAGGAACGAGCCGGAGCAATGATCACCCATTGCTCCGGTTTTGCTGTTCCGCATACAGGTTTGCAAGACACCATCAGTAGATGTGGAATAATCGAGGAGGAAAACAGGATGACGCTGACACCGGCACTGACGAGGCACCTGAACAACCCGGAGCGGTTCGTCGACCTTGCCTCCGAACCTGATGCGCTTGCGGATAAGCCCAGGAACCGTTTCCCTGTCTTCAACCCCTCGACGGGTGATTTGCTGGCAGAGATCCCGGACATGGTCGCTGAGGATGTTTCCGCCGCCATAGATAAAGCGTGTGCCGCACAGGAACATTGGGCGGCGCTCACCGCTCGGGAGCGGTCGGACATCTTGTGGAACTGGCACCGGCTCATCCTCGAAAACAGCGACGATCTTGCGGCGATACTCACGGCCGAGATGGGAAAGCCACTGGCCGAGGCCAAATCCGAAATCCTGCATGCGGCAGCCTATCTTCAATGGTATGCCGAGGAGGCCAATCGGATTTATGGTGAAACGATCTCTGCACCATCCAATGACAGGCGCATGCTGGTGATAAAGCAGCCGATCGGTGTCGTCGGCGCCATCACCCCCTGGAACTTCCCGGCCTCGATGGTCGCGCGCAAGATTTCGCCGGCACTTGCCGCCGGCTGCACCGTCATTCTCAAGCCGGCCGAGCAAACGCCTCTGGTCGCCGGCGCCATGTTCGCTCTGGCGAGAGAAGCGGGCTTTCCGGAGGGCGTTCTCAATCTGGTCTATGCCTCGGCCGGTGACGCGATCGGCCGCGAGCTCTGTTCCAATCCCAAGGTCCGAAAAATCAGCTTCACCGGGTCGACCGAGGTCGGCCGGTTGCTGATGCGCCAGTGCTCGGACCAGATCAAGCGGATCAGCTTCGAGCTCGGCGGCAATGCTCCTTTCATCGTCTTCGACGACGCGGATATCGACGCAGCCGTCGATGGTGCGATACAAGCCAAGTTCCGCAACGCGGGCCAGACCTGCGTGTCCGCCAATCGGCTGTACGTCCAGGCGAGCATCTATGACGCATTTGCCGACAAGTTCACCGAGGGCGTCCGCAAACTCAGGGTCGGCGATGGCTTTGAAACGGACGTCGCCATCGGCCCTCTGATCGATGCCCATGCTCTGGCTAAGATCGAGGCGCATGTCGATGATGCCGTGATGAAAGGTGCGAAGGTCCAATGCGGTGGTCATCGTATCGGCACCTCAGGCACATTCTTCGAGCCGACGGTAATTACCGATGTCGTCAGCACGATGCGCCTGGCTCGGGAGGAAACCTTCGGGCCGATTGCACCGATCATCCGCTTCGACGATCCCGATGACGTCATGCGCGAAGCCAACGACACCATCTACGGGCTCGCCGCCTACTTCTATGCCTCCAATCTCAAGCGCGTATGGCGTGTTGCCGAAACGCTTGAGTACGGCATGGTCGGCATCAACACAGGCCGGATGTCGTCGGAGGCAGCACCCTTCGGTGGCATCAAGCAGTCGGGCATCGGACGGGAAGGATCACGCCACGGGCTCGAGGACTATCTCGAGATGAAGTATCTCTGCATAGGCGGGCTTTAGCTAACGGGAGGGTGACTTCCACTTCAGTCGCCGTCGAACGTGAAATCGGTGCGCGGTGTCACCAGGCTTGCCGACCTGGCTGGGACGAGTGTGCAGCTTAGCCACCCCGACGATTGGGCTAGAGCACCAGCAAACAGATTGCGGACGACACCTCGCCACCTTAAAGGTTTTGGTAGCGGCAATCAGCCGTGAAAGCGTCGAGGATTTGTTTATGGCTATAGGCACCGTTAAGTTTTTCAATGGAGACAAGGGATTTGGCTTCATCACACCCGAAAACGGAGGCGCTGACGTGTTCGTGCACGTGTCTGCGTTGCAAGGCGGCAGCTCGCTGAGCGAAGGACAGAAAGTGAGCTACGATGTCGGTCAGGATCGCAAGACTGGAAAAACGAAGGCTGAAAACGTTCGCGCTCTTTGATTGAGATCGTTCCATTGTTGGATCGGCCTGCACGCACGGCCGATCCTTGTTGGGAACCTCCTTGGTCTAGATGGGATTCGAACCGCTCACCCGCATGATGAGAACAACTGGAAAGTGTTCGACAGGTCTTTCAATCGCGACCCGACTCTTCCATCCTGTATATCGAGCGTCAGTGGGGAACTGACGCCCGGATGACACGCGACGGAGTGAACGATGAAATGGGGAGATAGCAAGCGGGATTTTGACACCATTTTGGCAGTCTGGCCGACCTACGATGCCCTCAACGGTTTCTGGGAAATGCACGAGCTTGCCGTCAGCCAAGCAGGTGCGCCGAAGTGGCGGGACCGTAGGATTCCAACCTCAGACGGTGGCGTTAAAATAGACCGTCACTTAGATGCCGATACCGCCTTCGCGGCGAGCGCAAGTTTGAATGCACGCTATGCTTCAGACCTGCAGCTAATCCCGATGGAAGAAGATCTCCGGCGTTCGCTGCAGATGAAGACATCAAAGGCCCTCCAGACGAAAGAACGATTGCATTCCGAGGAAGCGCTCATGCTCGCCGAAGCGAAGCGGAGCAAAGCCGCGGTGCCGACCCCCCTAGCGTCAGAGCTGCAGCTCACCAAGAGGGCTGAACCGTTTCGGCAAGCTCTGGCGGTCGCCTTGGCTGCATTTCCCTACGTGACTGGTATTCGCGTCGGCGCGCTGCGCGAACGGCTCGCGATGGGCAAATCCTACGAGGGCGTCTGGGACGTGCTGGCGAACGGTTCCCTTCACAAGCGTGGTGCCACACTTATCGAGCGATCGAAGATCGCATCCGGGTTTGATCTGAACCCGACGGAACACTGGGGAGAGGTAAAGGCCAAAATTCGCCAGATTCTGCTTCCCCGCGCCAATAAACTGTTGCAGCTGGCAAGCGTCCGTCGGCTCCTCGACGAAGCGCTTGCACGCGGCGAGCAGGTGCTCGTCTGTAGCGGGGTCGTCTTCTGGTATGAGCAACACGGTCAAGTCGGCTGGCAGGTCAAGACGACGAATAACGGACAATCCGATGACGCAACCACCCTTTGGACTGAGGGTACCATCGTTTCCGCCAACCACGGTCGCTTGGTGATTCTGCCGTTCGTCAAGGAAAACGGTGAGCATGTTAAAGGGCATACGCGAAACGCTCCGAATGACGGTCCTGCCAAGCCGAGACATCCAAGTCAGTACGTCGAGATCCCGTTCAAGGTATTGAGCGGCGATCTCATGATCGGTCTTTTCGGAGAATTGCCGTACGAATAAGTGCAGGGCACCGGGTTCAGGCGCGTAGCTCGTGTTTCGGTCGAGACAATGCGCATCTCCGAAGCGATAGAGATGGGAAAGCGAAGCGCCGAAGAAGCCGCGGGACCAAAGATTTCGCGTGCTTGTTCCTTTCCAACTCAGGTTCTGTCCTCCCGAGATTGCATCCCGCCCAATTTACTGCCAAGACGTTAGTGAAACTTCGAGTTGCGTCGAACAATAATGGCGGGGAGCAGCGTCTTTGACGTGCGCGTACGCTTTCATTTAACTTGAACCAGTGCGCGCATGAATTTGGCTGAAGACAATCTCAATAACTGGATGACATCCGCGACGATACCTGGCGTAGAGGGCCTTTACTTCGTCGGTACATTTGACCGCCGTATCACATTTTATTCGCAACAAGTTCGTGCGTTGCAGCTGGTCAGAGCGATGCACGAGAGCGGTAAGGCTGATACAAACGGTTCGATTGCAGTTGTCGGGGCGGGCGCGGCGGGCGTAACCTGTGCTTTGGCGCTGGCGTTGCTCGATTGCCGTGTGACCTTGTTCGATCCCGCCGATGAGGTGCTGCAGCTGCAAAGCGATTCGCCACGGCTTCTCCACCCTCACATCTACGAATGGCCTTCCCTTGGATCACTTGAACGAGACGCCGCCCTGCCCTTCCTCAACTGGGAGCTGGAAACTGGTGGTGCTGTCGCGGCCAAGCTTGTCCAAGAATTTCACGGCCACAGGGCGCGACTGCAGCAAAAACTATTCTGGAAAGAGCGGCACAGACTTACGAGCCTCGCCCCGGAGGGATCGGAGTGGAGGCTGACCTTCGATAACGGCTCAAATTATGTCGTAAAGCAAGTCATTCTGGCCATGGGCTTCGGCGAGGAAAAGAAAGCCGGGGCTGCCGACATCTATGACTACTGGAAGCAGAGAGGCGTTGGTACAGCGGCGGTAGAGCCTAACGCTCCTGCCAGCTATCTCGTGAGCGGCAATGGCGATGGAGCGCTGACGGACATTCTCAATCTGATGATAAAAGGGTTTGAGCATGTGCAGTTCACGGAGACCTTTCTGAACTATTTTGGTCAGGGCGGTCTGAGGACAACCGTCCTGGCAGCACATGAAGACCAGGATCCGGAAGCCGACCTTGAACCTATATACGAGGGCGAACTCCACCGAGTACTGCTAGAGCGCGGAATCCTCGATAGTCTGACCCCTCTCCTGCGCCGCGACCGTCTGCTGACCATCAATACGAGCGGGCCACTCCTCTCTCTCGGCCGGGCAGCGCAACTCAATCAATGCATGGTGTTTGCGGTGCTGGCTGCTGCTCGACAGGCAGGTATCAACGTGCGCCGCAGCAGCGGAAAAATTTCGGACGTCATAAAGCACAATGACGGATTAGAAGCGGTTGGGATATCGATCGGCGAGACGCCACTTTCACAACGATTCAACCACGTTATCCTGCGCCATGGCCCCGACAAAAAGGCACGATATCTTCCAGCCGAAAAGCTGTTCGAGGCGTTTGAGGCGGCGTCCCTGGAAAGGTTCAAGACGCATCCTGGCCTCCTCGTCCCTCCAACGCTGGACGCAGAGACCTATACATTCTTCTACGAGCGGCATCTGGAAAAGCTGGCGGATGGTGCGGTAAAGCAGCAACTCGCTGGCCAGACCGCCCATGAAGCATCAACGATCATCATCGGCTGGGACAGGGCGACACAGAGCTTGGTGGAGCGTGGCAAGGTCGCACTTCGAGAACTCGTCGAGCAGTGCGAAACCGCGCTGGTGTCGATCACGATCCAAATGGATGCACCGATCGATCGGGTTAAGGCCGATGACTTTGTCAGATTGAGCAAAGCAAGCGGTGGAAAAATATCGCTGAGCGTCGGCGCGCCCGTGAAATCGAGCTGGCAGGCAAAGCTGCCGTTTGCGCCTGTCGCCCACTCCAGTTCGTCACGTTATCCCTATTGCGAGATTGGCAGTTTTTGCGTCAGTGAGTCCATTGATGCTTCCCTCGTCCGCCAGTTGGACGTTATGCTCTCGAAGACCAAGGTAGCCGGCAAATGTTTCGGGCTTGGACACATCGCTCAGGATGTCCTGCAAGCAACGCTTGCTACGTGGAATGATTGGCGCGCGACTCTCGACGCGTCACCAGTTCTTCGCCGCGACTTCTTGGCTTGGCTGGGCAGCATCGGCACCATCAAAGCTGAATCTTGGGATGGAGAGGCCAGCACGGTGGAGCGAATGGCAAGCGCTTTGGTCCTTATCCTCGCCACACATCTCGGCGAGCCTCTCAAGCCGGCGGGGGTTCAAAGGGGGAATTTGACCTTCGACGTCGACGGACTGGCGTTGGGATCGGCAGCCACGGAAATCCTCGGCGGGAACCTATTGACGGATTGGAGCCGACCCGAACAATGGGATGTCGACGCACTGATTTTGTCCGGAAGCGCCGAAGTTCAGGTCACCGGGCCGGATGATACAGTGCTCAATGCGGGCGACCCAGGCATAAGCCTTAGCGTAGCCCGCCGGATAAGGCCGGCCATCGTGCGCAACGATCTTAATTGGCGATCTGCATTGAACACAGATCTCCCGACATGGCGACGAGCTGTCGAGGAAGAATTCGGCCAATGGCGAAAGCGCCAGGACGACGACCGTGAAAGGGTGCTTGCATGACACCTGAGATACTAAAATCACTCCTGGTTGAGGCTGCCCAAGCGCTCCACTGGCGAGCCGACGAGGTTGCCGATTTCACCTCACCGAACTTCCGCAGCCGCCCAGCCCAGCCCAATGTCGAGCGGCTTGACGGTCTGTTCGGACTTCGGCTCGGAGATTATCCTGTTGTCATCGCCCCGATAGCGCTCGACTCCCCCGACCAAGTAAAGCTGGCGCTGAAGAAACTCCATGCACAGATGGTCGTAGCGCGCTCATTCATGTTGGAACGCGAGGTGATCAACGCTCATCTGTTCCTCTGTGCGACATCGCCGACGCCATCAGGCGACTGGAAGCGTCTGGTCGATCTTCTAGAACGGGATGAGACTGTCTGCAGGAAGGTCGTTTGGATCCCGAAAAAGACTGATGTGCAGGGGTCCTTCAACACCTTCCTCGCCAGAACTTTCCTGGCAATGCCATGGGCGAATGTAGGCTCTGTCAGTGACGCCCCCCTTGATGAAACCTACGAGCTGGCAGAGCGCATTCTCGAAAAGCATGGGCTGGAAAAGAAGGTCGCACAGCAATGGGTGATCAAGGCAGAACAGCTGAAGGATGACGCCAAAAGCCTAGTTACCGAGCTCGTTCAAGCCAGAGAGGCGTCCAAATGAGCAGCGTTTATCTCAACCGCATTCGGCTTGAACAGTACCGGACATTCAAGAGCCTGGACATTGGTCTTCCGGACGGACCTGGCGTGCTCGTCGTTCACGGCAGCAATGGTATCGGAAAGTCGTCGATGTTCGATGGCCTCGAATGGGCGCTGACCGACAAGATCGACCATTTTCGGGATGCGGACGGGGTTAAGAAGGTCGGCAGCTACTTGTGCCGTTGGCGCGAGGGCGCTCCAGGTCCGACCAGCGTCACGCTAGACTTCACAGGCGGCAACAGCCTCTCGCGCACTTTGTCGTCTTCGAGAGCAACAAAGTCTACCGTTGCCGGCACGATCCCGGATAGCGCGGAGTTCCTGCGGGACCAGGGTTGGGATCGCAACATTTCCGAACTGTCGAGCTATTTGCTGCTGACACACTTTCTCGGGCAATCGACGAAGTCGCGTTTGACCAATCGAGAACCTGGGGAACGCTTTGATATCCTCAAGGAGGCCGCTCAAAGCAAACAGGTCGAAGAGATCGCCAAGGCGCTGCACGGAAAGGGAAATACCAAAGCCAGCCGCGCATTTTCCGACCGCATCGACGAACTCAACAAAGAGGTGTCCGCTCTTCGCAACCTCCTCGATACGGAGGCAAGCCTGTGGTCGGGTCTCACGAGCGTCGGCGCCCTCAATGACGATGCGTCAACGCAACTGGCACAGGCAATCTCCCAGTTGTTGGAGGAAGCTGCTGGAACTGGACCGGCGTCGCTGATCGCGGCTTTCGATGACGGGACGATCGGAAGCCTTGAGACCCGACTCAACGGGCTACGCGATGAAGCTCGAATCCTGGCGACCAACATTATGTCCGGAAACGAGGCGCTCGCTGCCTGGGAGGACGCGTCCCGCCAATGTTCGGAATTGGAGGTAGCCGCCGCAGCTATCGACGCTCAGATTACCTCCCTTGCGGCGAAGCGCCAAGACCTTGAGGCAGCACTTTCCGAGGCAAGTGACGGCGAAAATGCGAGCCGGCTGGCTGCGAAGAATGCCCGGGACCTGCGTGACCGTTTCAAAGGTTTGAAGGACGCACTCCAGTCTGCCGCTCTGCTTGGTCAGAGAAAGGACACGGCGGACGCCGACGTTGTAAATGCTCGCTCCAAGTTGGAGGGCGAGACAAGGGAACTATCGTCGCTTGAACGCCGCCTGCAGATTATGCGCCGTATCGAGGGTGATGTCGGCCGGCTGGATGAGCGTGTCAAACTTGCGCAATCCGAGCGGGAGAATGTTCTCGCTTGGATGACACGGGATGCGAGGATTGCCGAGCTACGGTCGTCTATCGAAGCCCTAGAAGCTTCTTGCCCGAATCTCAATGACGATATCGAGCGTGCCAATGTCGAGTTGACATCATTCGATGAGCTTGTCGAAGGGCAAGAGAAGATTCTCGCTGACCTCAGAACGACTGTAACTGCGATGTCGAGCGCTGTTGCGAGCGTGGCGGCAAACTTGACGCACGAGTCCTGTGATTGCCCTGTTTGCGCAACCCATTTCGACATCGCAGGAGAACTGAAGCGCCGCGCGGCTGGGGCCGCTGAACGGCTGGCACCGCTCGTCCTTGCACAGGAATCGCAGGTGATCGGTCTGACGCGGCAACGGGATTTGGCGAAGGATAAGCTCAGCGAACTTCGCGCGCTCGAGCTGCGGCGCAATGATCTGCACGACGAGCGTCGTTTGGAGGAGCAGGCAAACAGCGACCTCGGGCCTAGGGTGTTTGGCGCAGGTTTGACCGCCGACACCGTCACGGCAAAGCGCCGTTATGACCAGCTCGCGAAAAGCGCCGCGGATATTGCGTGGCTGAGGCAGCGTAAGTGGTATTGGCGAAACAAACTATCCGGCACCCTGTTTGCGTCAGGAGGAGCCCACGCGGCTGCAGTTCGGCGCCGCGATCAGGCGCAGGCCGAGCTTACGACCGCCACCCATAAACAGGATGTTGCGGCCAAGGCGCTTGAGACAATCTCTACGTCCGTCGCTCAATATGATCAGGTCTTCGGTGCGGGCTCACCGCGTGGAGATCAGCTTGAGGACGCATTGGGTCTCGCGGAAGCGGCTCTTTTGGCCAAGGAAGCAGCGAGCGAGCAAGCGTCATCGGCCCGCGAGGCCGTTGAGCAGGACCTTACTTCTCTGGACGTTGCGGCGACTGCGGCGACCGTTCGCAAACAGCAAGGCGCCGATTTGATCAATGCAGCGTCCCAACGGAAAAACGAAGCGATCGAAGCGTGGCGCAAGTTGAATTTCGAAGGCTCCGACGAACCTGACGCCGACCGATTGAAGTCACTGACGATAAGCTCCACGGCGACGCGGGCGAAAGTGAGTGAAGCAGAAGATCTTCTGAAACGGTTGCGCGATGGAAGAACGGCGAAAAGCCTTGTCGAAAATCACATTATAGCTCTGGAAAACCTCCGGGCAGCGGTCAGCGGGGCGCCCAATAGCGACCGACCACAGCTTCGCGCCGAGGTACAGGCCGCGATCGATGCGAAATCGCGGCTTGCGGACGCTACACAGGAAGCGAAAGACATCGCCCAAGTCGCGAGTTCGGAGATCCTCGACGAGGTCGCCGAATTCAACGCAAATTATATGAAGCCGCTTGCCAATCTCATGAAATCGGTCAGCCGGGCCATTCTTTGCGACCCCAGGGTCGGCATCGACCAGCATGTCCGAAATCGTCGTGTCGAACAGAGCGCTACCAAGGACGGAGAAGTTCCGGCCGAAGTTGGGCAGATCGATCCCGTACTGGTGCATAGCGAAGGACAGATGGCGGCGCTTTCGGTAAGTATGCTGTGCGCTGCCAGCCTGACATATCCCTGGTCGCGCTGGCGCGGCTTGGTTCTCGACGATCCGCTGCAGCACAATGACGCAATTCATGCTGCCGCCTTCGCGGATTTCATCTGCAACCTTGTGGCTGACCGTGGATACCAAGTCTTTCTTTCCACGCATGATCGTGCGCAAGCCGAATTTCTGCGCCGAAAGGTCGCGTCCCGAAACCTGCCTTGTGGCATCTTGAGCTTGCAGGGCTTGGGGCAAGAAGGGGTAGAATGGAACTATCGTCCGGCCGACGGAGTCCTGCCCCTGGCTGCGGTTTCTGGGTAAATCGTGGCGTTACCGATTTGCCCAGGCGCAGCCAGGCTCAAACGCTTGCCGTCACATAGTAATCGCTTTCGGCTGTGCGCGTGGAGCGGCGAGTGTCGTTGATTTCCAAGCAATACTGAGCCGCTTAGTCCGTCAGTCAAGGCAGTTGCCTTGTTCTTGCCGATGGCCGTTACCCCCAGAGAGTGGAGCCCGACATTCGGCCAGCTCAACTGATCGAGATCGACGAGGACAAGATGTCCGACATCAGCTAGCGCCAACAAGCAGCCGACCAAACCGCAACCGATGACCACGACGATAGAGGAGAGAAGTTTCTCGGTGCGGGCGTCCTGCCCTCATCCGAGTATCAATGCCGCATCCGCGCGCTGCACTGATGATCTATCGGCGACTGGTCCAAGGCGCGAAGCCGCGTTCGTTCTAAGTGTGCGCGCCGGAATCGAAAAACACGGTGTCTTTCGCATGAGTTATAATGTATGAAAAATACGGATTAAAAACTTTGTTCCCAACGCGAGCATCGAAAGGGTCGAAGACCGACCAGTCACCAATGTCTCCACCACAAAAAAGCGTAGATTCTGATCTCGCGGGTGGCTCCCAGGAGTAGGGGTTTGGCATGTCGGTTCTCCTTCGTACCTGATTAGGCTTGTTATTATTTGTTCGAGGCGATTGGCCGGGCTGGGGCTATTAGGACTTTGCCGGTCCGGTTCATCAAAACGTCGGCGGCGTGTTCACCCAGATCAGCACCGTCTCACCATCATGGCTGTTGCGCCAGCTATGCGGACGGCGGCTTTCGAAATAGAAGGAATCGCCTTCCCTGAGTTCGAAAAACTGGTCGCCGTCGAGCACGATCTCAAGCCGGCCGGCCAGGACGTGAAGGAATTCCTCGCCATCGTGGCTATAAGCGCCTTCGCTAGACGCACCCGGCGCAAGCTGGAAACGATGACACTCCATCTGGCGGCGATCGGTGGTCAGGTTCTGAACGGTCACACCAGACGAACTCGGCGGCCAGGCCGTCCACTCCCCATTCCGCACCAGCGACTCTCGCTCTGTCGTCTCGGCCTGGCCGGTCAGCACGGCGATAGTGGTATCGTAGAATTCGGCCAGATCGTGCAGCGCCTTGACAGAAAGGCCCTGCGACGTGCGCTCGAAGGTCGAGAGCAGCGAGACCGCGATGCCGGTCTTTTCGGCCACTTTCTCCAGCGTGCATCCCATCTCGCGGCGTAGGTGACGAAGTTTGGGACCAATCGTCTTCTCGCCGGAGGGCACCTCGCTTTCGACCTGCACGTCCGGAGGCGCATTTTGTTCCTCTGCCCTAAGTGCCTCCCGTATAGCGGCCGGGTTGAGGCCCTTGCTGGTGCGGAGCCAGCTGACGCGCTTGAGGCGTTCGACATGCGGCGCTTCATATAGGCGCTGCCCGGACTCGGTGCGGACGGGATCGATCAGGCCCTGACTTTCCCACAGACGCAGGGTCGAGGGCGAGACCCCGGCCATGCGCGCGGCCTCTGCGATCTTGTAGCGAACCCTGTCATCCATCGCGCGATTTCCGGCCTCGGATTTCCATAAAACGCATATTGCAACTCTACAGAAAAACTGCAAAGAATATTTTCGAAGCCGCGGGAGGAGCTTTCCGCAGGCCCATCATCCTGTCATTCTCACGAGGGCACTTTCCATGCTGAACAATGAAGTTGCAGCCCGCCGCACCGATGCGATTTCGCGCGGCGTCGGCGTTACCACGCAGGTCTATGCCGAGCGCGCAGAAAACGCCGAGATATGGGACGTCGAGGGCCGCCGCTACATTGACTTCGCGGCAGGTATCGCCGTCGTCAACACCGGCCATCGCCATCCCAAGGTGATCGCGGCCGTCAAGGACCAGCTCGACCATTTCACCCATACCTGCCACCAGGTCGTGCCCTACGAGAACTATGTCCGCCTCGCCGAGCGCCTGAATAATGCCGTGCCGGGCAATTTCAAGAAGAAAACCATCTTCGTGACCACGGGCGCCGAAGCCGTCGAAAACGCGATCAAGATCGCCCGCGCTGCGACCAACCGCTCCGCCGTCATCGCCTTCTCCGGCGCCTTCCATGGCCGCACTTTCATGGGCATGACGCTGACCGGCAAAGTCGTTCCATACAAGGCCGACTTCGGTGCAATGATGCCCGACGTCTTCCACGTCCCCTTCCCCGTTGAACTGCACGGCACCTCGATCGACGACTCGCTCTCGGTGCTCGACAAGCTGTTCAAGGCCGATGTCGACCCGAACCGCGTCGCAGCCTTCATCGTCGAACCGGTGCAGGGTGAAGGCGGCTTCTATGAAGTGCCGCGCGCCTTCATGACCAAGCTGCGCGAACTCGCCGACAAGCACGGCATCCTGCTGATCGCTGACGAAGTCCAGACCGGTTTCGCCCGCACCGGCAAGCTCTTCGCCATGGAACATTATGGTGTCGTCGCCGACATCACCACCATGGCCAAGGGTTTGGGCGGCGGCTTCCCGATCGCGGCCGTCACCGGCCGCGCCGAGATCATGGATGCGCCCGGCCCCGGCGGCCTCGGTGGCACCTATGGCGGCAATCCGATCGGCATCGCCGCCGGCAACGCCGTGCTTGATGTGATCGAGGAAGAGAAGCTTAACGAACGCGCCGAGTTCCTCGGCAACCGGCTCAAGCAGCGCCTGCAGTCGTTGATCTCCGACGTGCCGCAGATCGCTGATATCCGCGGCCTCGGCTTCATGAACGCCGTCGAATTAAACATTCCCGGCTCGAAGAACCCCGACGCCGACTTCACCAACAAGGTGCGTGAAAAGGCACTGGCCAAGGGCCTTATCCTGCTGACCTGCGGCGTCTACGGCAATGTCATCCGCTTCCTCGCGCCGATCACCATCCAGGACAATGTCTTCGCCGAAGCGCTCGACATCCTCGAAGAAACGCTGCGCGATTGCGCCAAAGAGGCAGCCTGACCCATGACCATTTCCCAGTCTCTTCTCTCCAAGCTCAAGGACCCCAGCCTGGTCACCGACAGGGCGCTGGTTGCCGGCGAATGGGTCGCCAAGAGCGATAGCGGCAAGACCTTCAACGTGACCAATCCGGCAAACGGCGACGTGATCGCCAACTTGCCGGACATGAACCGCGCTGAAGCCAGCCGCGCCATCGATGCCGCCTACAAGGCCCAGAAGGAATGGGCCAAGAAGACCGGCAAGGAGCGCGCCGCCGTTCTTCGCAAGCTCTACGACCTGATGGTTGCCAATGCGGATGACCTCGCCACAATCCTGACCATGGAAATGGGCAAGCCGGTGGCCGAGGCCAAGGGCGAAGTGCTCTATGGTGCCTCCTATGTCGAGTGGTTCGGCGAGGAAGCGAAACGCGTCTATGGCGACACGATCCCCGGCCACCAGCCGGACAAGCGGATCATCGTCATCAAGCAGCCGATCGGTGTCGTCGCTGCGATCACGCCGTGGGATTTCCCTAACGCCATGCTGGCCCGCAAGTTTGCGCCCGCCGTGGCCGCCGGCTGCGCTATGATCTCCAAGCCCGCTGCCGAAACGCCGCTGTCGGCACTGTCGCTCGCCCTGCTGGCCGAGCGCGCCGGCCTGCCGGCTGGCGTCTTCAACGTCGTGCTTTCGAAGGACTCGCCATCGATCGGCAACGAATTCACCGAGAACGACAAGGTGCGCAAGCTGACCTTCACCGGCTCCACCAATGTCGGCAAGATCCTGATGCGCCAGGGCGCTGACCAGATCATGAAGCTCGGCCTTGAACTCGGCGGCAACGCGCCCTTCATCGTCTTCGATGATGCCGATCTCGACGCGGCGGTCGAAGGCGCGATGGTCTCGAAGTATCGCAACACGGCCAGACCTGCGTCTGCGCCAACCGCCTTTATGTCCAGTCCGGCGTCTATGATGCCTTCGCCGAGAAACTCGCGGCCAAGGTCGGCGCGATGAAGGTCGGCGAGGGTTTTGAGGCAGGCGTCAACGCCGGTCCGCTCATCACGCGCGCCGCTGTCGACAAAGTCGAAGAGCACATTGCCGATGCGCTCGGCAAGGGTGCCAAGGTCGCCGTCGGCGGCAAGCCGGATGCCAAGGGCGGCCTGTTCTTCCAGCCGACGATCCTGACCGGCGTCACCACCGACATGATGGTGGCCCGCGAGGAAACCTTCGGCCCGGTGGCACCGCTCTTCAAGTTCGATACGGAAGAGCAGGTCATCGAGATGGCCAACAACACCGAATTCGGCCTCGCCTCCTACTTCTACTCGAAGGATATGTCCAAGATCTTCCGCGTTGCCGAAGCGCTGGAATATGGCATGGTCGGCATCAATACTGGCCTGATCTCCACCGAAGTCGCCCCCTTCGGCGGCATCAAGCAATCCGGCCAGGGCCGTGAGGGTTCTAAATACGGCCTCGAGGACTATGTTGAGGTCAAGTATCTTTGTTTGAGCATCTGATGAGCCGAGTTTGCAACAGCGGGGCGCGGTTTTCGCTCGCACTCGTTGCACACGACGATCGCACGCAGAATCGGTCGCCTGCGCCGAATGTCGATTCCGCTATCGCGGCCCAGCACCCGGCGATGGCTGCCGGTCAGGCGGCGCGCAGTTCGAGAACAGGTTGGGGCCGCGGAAGGTGCGCAAGAGCGGCAGCAGATCACGCACCAGCTGAAACAGGAGCGTCGGCGCGACGACGGTCGTGATGGGGCTGCGCTAATTATCAGTTGCGGATCGTAAGAGCTCGCTGAAAATTGGCATACAGGTTTGTTCTATGTCTTCGCAGCTTTGAAGTAGTTACGGCATTTTGCGACGGAGAACAGGCTGCAGATTGTCGCTGAGTGCCTAGGCGATGGCGTCGAAACTTCGGGCGACGCGCTTTTGCAATGATGTCTAGAGTTTGAAGAAGGCCCTCCCTGCGCTTTGACCAGTTCCTCGGCGCGATCGCTTTTATGAAAGCCGACATTGTCGAGAATGACGACATCGCCTGGCGATGAAGGTTGGGATTTCTACGAACCGAAGGGTGCGTGGCTGTTGTAACGGCGGCCTCTCGGCGACCACCCTGAGCGCTTGGTCAGTTTTGTGTTGGTCGACGTTTCAGCGATAATGATCGACCGCGCCAGCGCCTTGTTGAAAAAGCGTCTGCGCCGCCTGATCCATAAATCACGTGCCTGCGCGATCTCCGGACGATGATGCTCGCTTGCCCGTGGGCTTTTTTTATGGCTCAAACCGAGCCGCTGGAGAAGACCGACATTGGAGTCGATGCACAATGACGCCGCGCCCGGCAAGTTGTACGCGCAGCTTGTCCAGCGTCAACTCGCCATTCTGTGCCAGGCGCTGGCGCGCCGCCCGATCGTACAGGATCACCAGATTGTTCACGAAACGCGACAACACCCGGAAATGCCGGGCAGCCTCCCGATGGCTACGGCCTTCTTCAACAACGCAACACACACGACTACGCAACGCGATCGGATGTTGATTTGTCCATGGCGATCTCCTTCGTCATGAGGGAACGTATGGCCCACCCCGTCTGCAAGGGGGTAATTTGCAGATCGCTCTGCTCAGTCTGCGTCAACGTATCCGGTCTCGGGATCGTGTCCCGGCCAAGATGGGGATTCGCGCAGTCTGGTCCTCATAATCACACCGGCCTCGATCGGCCGTTCACTTGGTCCAGGTTTCCAGGCTGCCGTTCGACTGTCAGGCCATCTTCTTCTCACCACCCGCAGATTCGCGCGACCATCAGATCAGCATCCGGTGATCTCCTTTTCTACGCCGCCGCGATCGCCGGATCGAAGCTACGCTTCATGCGCAGCACCGCCCAGACGATACGCGCGAGTTTCGCGGTCAGCGCGACGACGACGATATTCTTGTGCGCCCGTTCCAACAGACCACGGGCCCATTCGCCCAGCGGCGTATCCTGAGCCATGATGCGCGGCAGGACTGCGCGGGCACCATGGATCAGGTTTGCTCGCAGGTAACGGTTTCCGCGCTTGGATATGCCCAGCAGTCTGGGCTTGCCTCCGGTGGTTGCCTGCCGAGGCGTGAGGCCCAGCCAGGCGGCAAGGTCACGACCGCGCCTGGAGCCTGCGGCATCGCCGACCGCGGCAACAAGCGCGGTGGCGTTAATGATCCCGATACCGGGGATCGTCGAAAGGCGACGGGCCATGTCGTCGTCACGCGCCATGCGCACGAACTCCGCATCGAAGGCGGCGATCCGTTCGTCAAGACTGCGCCACTCGGCGCGCAGGTCCTCGACCAGAAGGCGCACACGCGACGACAACCGAGGATCGTCCTCATCGGCGAAAACCCCAAGCGCGTCCTCCAGCTTGCGCCGGCCCTGGGCAACGACGATGCCGCGTTCCAGCAACAATGCGCGCAGGTGATTGATCAGCGCCGTACGCTCCGCCACCAGGCGCGAGCGTGCCCGATGCAGCGCCTGGATGTCCGATTGCGCCTCACTCTTCACCGGCACGAACCGCATCGTCGGCCGCGTTGCGGCTTCCGCGATCGCCTCGGCATCGTGGTCGTCATTCTTGTTCGCCTTCACATAGGGCCGCACATATTCTGGCGACATCAGCCGGATCGCGTGATCCCTGGCACCAAGCACCCGCCCGAGGTGATGCGCGCCGCAGCAAGCTTCCATCGCCACAATGCAAGGCTCCATCTCACCGACAAAGCCCACAACGTCATCGCGACGGAGGCGCCGGCGTAGAACCACAGCGCCCGTCTCGTCGAGCCCGACGAGGCTGCAGACATTCTTGCCAAGATCAATTCCAAGCACAAATATCGACATCAGTCCGTTCCTCTCTCGTTGCAAAGCGGAGCAATCCTAAACGATTGCTCCGGAGAGGGGCGGGCCATCCCATAATCACAACTCCACGCTGGCACGGCGCTATGAATTTAGTGCTGCGGCTGGCTGGAATAGCTGTGTCCTGGATTCTGCATTCAACGGCGTTTGCAGCATCGTCGTATGATGACCACATTGTGCGCATTGCGGGAATATAAAGGTTTCGCTGGCAATGGCTTGACCTTTAGCCTTCGTTCAGAAGATCCCCCACGCCCGAAACCTCCCCCTCCCCGTCATCTCCCGCAGACCGAGTTCGCCAACGATCCGGAGCGCCGTCTGTGGTGTCACCACCAGCGTCTTTGGGACCATCTTGGCCGACACCAGTGGTTTTGCCATGACCAGCTCGATGAGTTCCGGCAGCTTTGAGGACGTCCGGCGTCCATCGAGTTTTCGCTCCATCAGCGTTCCGGCCAGTGCCAGCTGGTCGTGTTGCTTCAGGCCGAGCTCGGCGGCCGCGATCAACCCGTGGTCGATGGCGAGCACGCCATCGGCCCGAAAGGGGCTTGGCTTGCAGTCCGCAATCTCAATCGGCCTGGCCGATGTTCGGTCGACCGCGACTGCTGGTCACGGACTCGGCGAAAGAGTTTAGGGAGATGCCTTCCAGCGCAGCTGTGATGATGCGCCGGTCGGTAGATGACAGCGCGTTTCCCACGAACATGGATAGACCGGAAGAAATGGCTGCCGTTGAGATAAACTCAACGACAGCCGGGCGCCCTGGGAGGCAGAACTGAACGAGGTCGTGCGAACCGTGATCACCTTCTTGGGATCGATGGACTGGACCGTCTGAATGGCATTGCCCGGCTTCGCCCTCGACAAACGCGCTATTGATGAGGTCTACGGCAGAAGGACGAGGCTACCGACATGCTTTTTTTCGAAGAATTCAGTCTGGGCAGCATGGATTTCGGTCAGCGGCCAGGTCTTGGAGGCGAACGGGTTCACCTTGCCGTCGACGACCAGTCGGACGAGATGAGGGAACGTATCGCGGCGGTAGACTGTCGAGCCAAAGAGAGAGAGGTTTTTCAGGTACAAGGTGCGCAGGTCGAGCGTTACGAGAGGGCCGGCAATAGCGCCTGCGGTCACGTAGCGCCCGCCGCGGCGCAACAGCTTCAGGTAAGCAGGGAACGCCCCTCCGGCCACCACATCGGCAACTAGATCGAGGCGTTGGCCGTTCGTCAGTTTCAGCACCTGCGCGACAAGATCGTCTTGCCCCCGTTCCAGTACGTGATCGGCTCTCAGCTCTGAGACCGCAGCCATTTTGTCCCTACCGGCGATTGCGATGACGGTTGCGCCGAACGCCTTAAGGATTTGGACCAGGAACGTGCCAACCCCGCCGGACGCGCCAGTGACGAGGGCGACATCGCCTGCCTTGGCTCCAGCAAGCAGGAGCATATTCATGGCAGTGCCGCCCGAGCATGGAAGGGTGGCCAATGCAGCATCGCTGACAGGTAGATTATGGGGTACGGCAACTGCATTCCCCGCCGGCACAGCTGCATATTGAGCGAACGCCCCATTGTACTCGGAGCCCAGGAAGCCGGCGGTGTCCAGACCTTCCTCGTCTTGCGGGTCGCGAATGTAGGGGTCGCACACAACCCGCTCACCTATTCGTCCTGGATCCACACCCTCCCCGACAGCCGCAATGACGCCAACGGCATCGGCGCCCTGAATGCGCGGAAAGGTCAACCCGCCTTCCCAATCACCCATTCCCTCTTCGGATATATCAAAGCCGTTCTTGCCGCCTTCGTTGGTCGTGCCAGAGGTGACAGACTGATTGTACCAGCCGGTCCTCGTATTAATGTCCGTGTTGTTCATGCCCGCCGCGGTGACGCGAACCAGCACCTGGCCGGCTTGCAGTTGCGGGACCTCCACATCGGTTCGCACGACGAGCTTGTCCAGACCACCATGACCCGTCAAGTGAATCGCGGTCATTAACTTTGAAACCATGAAGGAACTCCTCAAAGACCGAGCGGTTTTTTTGTCGCTAGCTAAGTCTGAAAACCGACACGCCAAACCGCTCACCACACAGAGGATAGACTTATTTTGCAACCCAATATTGACGTTAAATGTCAAAATATTGATCAGATAGGACGAAACGGCAGACGCAGCCGACAATAAAAGAAGGGTATAACATTCTCCCCTGCGACGGATGGCCGTAAACGCTCTGCCGAGTCGAGCGGGATGACTATTGTGAAATTGACGCAAATCGGCGCCGTGAATGCTGCACAGTCATCCTCGACGCCGCACTTCTGAAGACGGCAGTGCGATCCTTTTCAAACGCGGTCTTCTTCATAACGCATGGGTTGGAAGTGATCATACTGGTGCAACGGTCACATCGGCGACGGCCTGATCTCGTGCGACTACAACCATGGTTGTAGTATCAACAGGGCATTATCCACCTTCCCGATCATCCACCGATACGGACATTTTTGCGTGAACACTCGTGCAGACGAGCATGACCTGCTAGCCCATCGCTTCGCAAATGTGGCGTGAAGGCCGAAGCTCCCTACCAGTGTGCCACGTGGATGACGCGTGCAAGTCGCGCGCCGGTCCTGACAGATGCGCTAGCCGTGATCGACTGCGGGGTGGAGGAGATCATTAAGCGACAGAGCACGGGATCATCCCCGGACGGGGGCTTGACATCGCCATTGGCAAAGACACTCCCTCATCTATAGCACCGGCCGTTATGGTGGCTTTGTGCCACGCAAAAAATAGCAATGCACTTAGCCGACGCGCTTTAGTTCGTCTTCCGCGATGATATTCTCGGCGCTCGGCGCGACGACAAACTGTTCCAGCGTCATCGTGTCGAGAATCGATGCCATAGCGTCACAAACCTCGGTCATGGTGCTGCGGACCTGGCACGTATGAGGATTGGAACAGTCGTAACAAGCCTCGTAGGCTGTGCGGCTGGCGCATCGAATGGGCGCGAGCGGTCCATCCAGAACGCGGATTACATGGCCGATGCGAACCTCGCGCGCAGGACGCGACAGCGAATAGCCGCCGCCCGGACCCTTCTTCGAGCGCAGCAGCCCGGCATTGCGCAACTTCGGAAATATCGTGTCGAGGAATTTCTTTGGAATGTTGTTCCGTAAGGCAACCTCGCTGACGAACGCTGTCTCGCCCGGCGAGAGGCCGGCAAGGTCCACGAGGGCCTTTAATCCGTATTTTCCCTTTTTGGTTAGCATGATCGATCTGCTTTTCATGCCCCTCGTGTAGCGAACATCGCCGCCCTCGGAAACGTGCCCTTCTCGCAACTACCGCCATTACGTTCGAGCGGACCAGTCTCGGGACGATTCCACGCATTGTAGGCGTAAAACCCATGCAACTGCGCGCCGGCCATTCGGTTCATCGAACGAGACCTTTCTAGAGAGCAAGTCTTTGTCCCCAAAGGGTCTTTTCCGAAATCGGTTTTCCGACTGCCGAGCATCATGTTTTGGAAAGATACGAGCGAGCTAAAGAGCGCTCGCGCTCGTGCCAACCAATCCGCACAAAACCGCACAATTCCGCGCCCAGTGTAGGTGAAATGAGACGCGATCATCGATGCTATACACTCCCTGAAGACGGATGAAACTGAAGAAGAGCGTGCCAGCCCCTTTGCCAGGGGCGATACCGGCCTTACACTCACCCGCGACCTGAAAGCATTGTCTACTTAACGGCTTCAACACCTTCTCAACCGCGCACACGTTTTCGACCGATGATGCGAATGCCAACTTCGGCGCCAATTTCGTTTTACCTACAGATCGCCCCGGATCATGCAGCCCGCGACAATGAGACAATATCGGACAGCGGAACAGTACCGGCGTCGAGTTCCGTGACTTTCCGGTTTTATAAAACGACCTCATACTACCGCTTGCGAGAAGGGCAGCGCTCCGGCGCCGCAAGCGACGTTCAACACCCTTGATGCAGTTCGTCCTTGTTAATTTCTTCTCCGGTACTGCGGAAAGCCCACTCGACGCGGCGACGATCCCCGAAAACAAGTGATCCATCCTAACGGGCAAAAGAGCGGCAACTTTACCGCAACGCAATACACGAGCACGATCGCTCGGCGTCGGATCAGAACATAAATCCGTACTCTGAGATCAAAATGGCCACGGCAGTATGCTGCTAAGCTTCCTGCAATAATCCACAAAAGGGGAGCAAACCGTGCTTGACATGAAGTTAAACAGACGTGGTTTCATGATGACAACTGCGAGTATAGCAGCCTTGCCAATGCTTGGCGCAGCGCCGACGAACGGTTTTGCGGCATCGCCGAAGCGCGGAGGACTTTTGCGAATTGGACAACTTGGCGGCGCAACCTCTGACACATTGGATCCCGCGACGTTCGCAGCCGGTCCGGTAGCCTGCGCGATGTATGGTGGCGTCTACAACAGTTTGGTGGAGATAGACGCAGATAACAACGTCGTCCCGGAATTGGCGGAGAGTTTTGAGCCAAGTGCCGACGCTAAAACTTGGGTGTTCAAGCTCCGTAAGGGAATTACGTTCTCAGATGGAAAGCCATTCTCGGCCCAGGACGTGATAGCCACTTTCAACTACCATAAGGGCGACGACAGTAAATCGGGTGGGAAAGAACTGTTGTCGGAGATTGAGACCATCCGCGCGGATGGAACCGACACTTTGCTTTTCCAGCTTAAGGGTGGAAACGCAGACTTCCCATTTGTGTTGGCTGACTATCATTTTTCGATCATGCAGGCCCAGGAAGACGGCAAAGTCGATTGGCGATCGGCGATCGGCACGGGCGGATACATTCTCGAATCTTTTGAGCCCGGTATCCGAATTCGACTCAAAAGGCGCGACGGTTATTGGAAAACCGATCGCGCTTGGTTCGATGAGGTGGAGCTTCTCACTATCAACGACCCTGTCGCGCGTCAGAATGCCTTAATGAGCGGCGAGGTAGATGCGATTGACCGCATTGATCCGAAAACAGCCCACATGATGCAGCGTGCTCCAAACATCACTCTCGAAGAAGTCGTCGGATTGCAGCATTACACGATGCCGATGTTTTGCGATGTGAAGCCGTTTAGTGACATCAATGTCAGATTGGCTTTGAAATACGCCGTTGACCGCGAGGAAATGGTTGAGAAATTGCTGCGTGGCCACGGCAGCGTCGGTAACGATCACCCGATTGGCGCCGCGAGCAGGTTTTATGCTAATGGGTTACCACAGCGTAGCTACGATCCGGACAAGGCCCGCTTTCACCTCAAAAAAGCCAACGCTGAGGGTTTGTCCATTGAACTGTCCGCAGCCGAGGCGGCATTTACTGGCGCGGTTGACGCTGCTGTATTGTTCCAGCAGAGTGCCGCAAAGGCAGGCATCCAGGTCTCCGTCAAGCGTGAACCGGACGATGGCTACTGGTCAAACGTCTGGCTCACCAAACCGTTCTGTTTCAGCTATTGGGGCGGCCGCGTGACTGAAGATTGGATGTTCACTCAGGTCTACGCGCGCGGAGCCAAGTGGAACGAGTCTCACTGGAACAACGATAGATTCAATAGCCTCTTGATCGAGGCGAGATCCGAACTCGACGTAGCAAAACGCCGCGAGATGTACACCGAAATGCAGGTGCTCTGCAGTGAGGATGGTGGAAGCATCATTCCAATGTTTGCAAACTTTCTCGATGCGCGTAATGACAAGGTTGCGCATGGTAAACTAGCGTCAAACCTGTTCTTCGATGGGTGGAAGATTGTCGAGCGGTGGTGGCCGGCGTAGGTCAGGAAAACCATCCATGGAGCGCCTGTCAGTTATCATTGCCAAGAGGTTGGCCCTTGGCATTCTCACTTTGTTTGTCATCTCACTAATCATCTTCTCGGCAACAGAAATGTTGCCGGGAGATATTGCTCAAACCGTACTTGGGCAATCAGCGACGCCGGATACCGTCGCTGCTTTTCGTCGGGAACTCGGTCTTGATCAATCCGCCCCGACAAGGTATCTCAACTGGCTGACAGGCGTAGCGCATGGTGACCTCGGAATGTCGCTGGCTAATCGTCGGCCTGTGTCCGAACTAATCGCCAGCCGAGTGGGGAATACCATATTCCTGTCCGCTTATGCCGCGGCCATCGCAGTTCCGCTGTCACTAATCCTCGGCATCTTATCGGCACTCTACCGTAATACGACCTTTGATCGCAGCGTGAACGTTGCGGCGCTCGCTGCGATTTCATTTCCCGAATTTTTTGTCGCATACATACTGGTATTCTTCCTGGCACAGACGGGTTATTTCCCTTCTATGGCAAATGTTGATGCGAACACAGCGTTTGGAGAGAAGCTATACAAAACTTTCCTGCCCGCATTGACTTTAACGCTTGTAGTGACCGCACACATGATGCGTATGACGCGAGCGTCGATTATTAATCTCTTGGCCCTACCCTACATTGAAATGGCGCGGTTGAAAGGCATGAGCCCGTTGCGCGTGATTGTCTATCACGCCGTTCCCAATGCGCTTGCGCCGATCATTACCGTAATTGCTCTAAATTTGGGCTGGCTAATCGCAGGCGTCGTCGTCGTCGAGGTCGTATTTGTTTATCCGGGCCTTGGCCAATTGATGGTCGATAGCGTGAGCAAACGGGATCTGCCGGTAGCGCAAGCCGTGGCTCTCTTATTTGCCGCCGCATACGTTCTCCTCAATCTGCTGGCTGATGTGCTTGGCATGATTACAAATCCAGGACTTAGCCACCCGAAATGACAACTGTTCTCATCTTGTATGCGGCGCTCTCGATAGCGGCCGCGATCTGTGCCAGTTGGCTCTTTCGTAGAGTGCTTGTTCGGTTTAGCCCAGGTAATCTCTCAGAAGAGTTTGCGACCGCTCCCTTGTCCGCCTGCTTCGGCATGCTCGTAATTTTGATCTACGTGCTGGTCGCTGCTCTGGCTCCTCTCTTGGCCCCCTACGAGCCAGATCACATCGTAGGCGGAGAATTTCTTCCCTGGAGTACGATGCACCTTTTAGGGACCGACAACCTAGGGCGAGATATGCTGAGCCGCCTTGTGTATGGTGCCCGAAATACAGTCAGCATTGCCTTTCTGTCGACGGCAATTGCCTTCATCGCGGGTACGTCGCTCGGCTTGCTAGCCGCAACGGTGGGGGGGTGGCTCGATCAAGCGCTCAGCCGCTTCATCGATGTCATAATCACTATCCCCGGTCTGGTATTCTCACTTCTATTGCTAACTGTGTTTGGGACCTCAATTTCCATTCTGATCCTGGTTATTGCGGTTATCGATTCATCACGCGTTTTCCGCCTCGCCCGCGCGGTTGCAATCGACGTCGTCGCGATGGACTACATTGAAGCTGCCCGGCTAAGGGGCGAGACACTGTGGCGTTTGATTACACGTGAAATCTTGCCGAATGCGACTGCCCCCCTTGTTGCCGAATTTGGCTTGCGCTTCTGTTTCGTGTTCCTAGCAATATCAGCGCTATCGTTTCTTGGCGTAGGGATCCAGCCGCCGACGGCTGATTGGGGCTCAATGGTGCGGGAGAATGCAGCCCTGATCACATTCGGGGATATTACTCCCCTTCTTCCCGCAGGTTGTATTGCGGTTTTAACAGTCGCCGTCAATTTTGTCGTGGATTGGATGCTTCATCGCGCTAGTGGGTTGAAGGAGTAAATGGCAATGACATCCAAAGAGAATGGCTCAAAGCTCTTAAACCTGACGGACATCTGGATTGAAGGACAATCTAACGGCCAGTGGACACCGTTGGTGCGGGGGGTGAATCTCTCCCTGCACCGCGGGGAGGTGCTGGGCTTGATCGGAGAGTCCGGTGCAGGCAAGTCAACGCTAGGCCTCGCCGCCATGGGTTTCACGCGAGATGGCTGCCGCTTCTCTGGCGGAAGTGTTCGATTCAATGACGTGGATCTTTTGAAGACGAGCGAAGCTGAGAAGCGCAGACTGCGCGGTCGAAGCATTGCATACGTTGCACAGTCTGCTGCCGCGAGCTTCAATCCGGCACATAGACTCATTAGCCAACATTGTGAAATGCCTGTCAAACACGGCGTTATGTCCCGCGATGATGCCGCGCGCGATGGCATGGAACTTTATCGTCGCATGCGGTTACCTAATCCTACAGAGATCGGTTTCCGCTATCCTCACCAAGTATCTGGCGGGCAACTTCAACGTGCAATGACGGCGATGGCAATGTCGTGTCGTCCCGATTTGATAATTTTCGACGAACCTACGACAGCGCTCGACGTTACAACGCAGATCGAAGTGCTGCGGGCCATCCGTCGTATCGTCACAGACTTCAATACTGCTGCTATATACATATCTCACGACCTAGCGGTGGTTGCCCAAATGGCTGACCGAATCAAAGTACTTCTGAGAGGCGAAGAGGTAGAAGAAGCTGAGACACGAACAATGCTTTCTCAGCCGAAAGAAGACTATACGAAATCTCTTTGGGCCGTTCGGTCGTATGCCCGCGATGTTCGCCCTCCGTTGGCCGTTGATAAGCCGGCACTTCTACAAGTCGCCGGGGTCACGGCCAGTTACGGCTCGCACGATGTTCTGACAGACATCAGTTTCGATGTTCATCCTGCCAGAACGGTAGCAGTCGTTGGTGAGAGCGGGTCGGGTAAATCAACTATTGCCCGTGTTATTACCGGTCTGCTGCGGCCGCGGATCGGCCAAGTTCTCCTAGACGGCAAAACTCTGTTGGCTCATTACAGAGACCGCAACCGGGAAGAGCTACGGCAAGTCCAAATGATCTACCAGATGGCAGATACTGCGCTCAATCCGAAACTCCGTCTTCGGGAGATAATCGGGCGGCCCGCTGAGATGTATCTTGGCCTCAAAGGAAAGCAACTACAGGAACGTATTCGTGCGCTCCTTAGGATGATTGAACTTGAGCCTGATAAATTCCTGGACCGCCTGCCATCGGAACTATCAGGCGGGCAGAAACAGCGCGTGGGTATCGCACGTGCGTTGGCTGCCGAACCCAAACTCATTATCTGCGACGAGGTTACGTCGGCACTCGACCAAATTGTCGCTGAAGGCGTCCTCAAGCTCCTTGATCGATTGCAAGCCGAATTGGGGCTCTCCTATGTGTTTATAACTCATGACCTTGCCACCGTTCGCGCAATCGCGGACGACGTCATCGTCATGCAAAAGGGACGCGTCGTAGAACAAGGTATGAAGGAAGACGTTTTTCAGCCGCCACACCATCCTTATACAGCGCGCCTTCTTGCCTCTGTGCCGCAGATGGATCCCGACTGGCTAACGCGATCGTTAGAAAAATTTACCGATAGCTTAGACAGCCCGCAGTGAACAGCCCAGAGACGCCGGGTAACGCACGTTTCCCTCCCAACAGGCTTGTTATCCGCTTGCGATGCAGCCCTTCGCCGATCCTCTACGTGGAGACTAGATGAGAACCGTGCTTGAACAACTCGAGACACGCAGAGCGGAAGCCAGGCTCGGCGGAGGACAAAAGCGCATTGCCGCCCAGCACGCCAAGGGCAAACTCACTGCGCGCGAACGCATCGAAATCCTTCTGGACGAAGGCTCATTCGAAGAGTTCGACATGTATGTAATCCACCGCAGCGTCGACTTCGGAATGGCGAGCCAGAAGATAGCTGGTGACGGCGTTGTGACTGGATGGGGGACCATCAACGGACGGCAGGTCTACATCTTTTCCCAAGACTTCACAGTGCTGGGCGGCTCCTTGTCCGAGACCCATGCCCAGAAGATTTGCAAAATCATGGACATGGCGCTCAAGAATGGTGCTCCGGTCATTGGACTGAACGACTCCGGCGGTGCCCGGATCCAGGAAGGGGTAGCTTCGCTGGCGGGCTACGCGGACGTCTTCAAGCGTAACGTCGAGGCATCCGGTGTGATCCCGCAGATCTCCGTCATCATGGGGCCTTGCGCAGGGGGCGCAGTGTACTCACCTGCCATGACCGATTTCATCTTCATGGTGCGCGACAGTTCCTACATGTTTGTCACCGGACCGGACGTCGTGAAGACAGTGACGAACGAGTTCGTGACTGCTGAAGAACTGGGTGGCGCAGGGACCCACACGGCCAAGTCCTCGGTGGCCGATGGCGCGTTCGAGAATGACGTTGAGGCGCTGGAGCACATACGGCTCCTATTCGACTTCCTTCCTCTCAACAATCGAGAGGCTGCGCCGGTTCGTCCGTTCTTCGACGATCCAAACAGGATCGAGATGCGCCTCGACAGCCTCATTCCTGACTCGTCCAACAAACCCTACGATATGCGCGAGCTCGTCCTCGCCGTTGCGGACGAAGGCGACTTCTTTGAGATACAGGAAGCCTTCGCGCGTAACATCATCACGGGGTTCATACGGATCGAGGGCCAGACTGTCGGTGTGGTGGCCAACCAGCCGATGGTTCTTGCCGGATGTCTCGACATCGATTCATCACGCAAGGCCGCCCGCTTCGTGCGCTTCTGCGATGCCTTCAGTATCCCCATCCTGACCCTGGTGGACGTTCCCGGCTTCCTTCCCGGCACGTCGCAGGAGTACGGCGGGGTCATCAAGCATGGCGCCAAGCTTCTCTTCGCCTACAGCCAGGCGACGGTTCCCATGGTTACACTAATCACACGGAAAGCCTATGGCGGCGCGTATGACGTGATGGCCTCAAAGCACATCGGTGCCGATGTGAACTACGCTTGGCCGACCGCCGAGATCGCCGTGATGGGCGCGAAAGGCGCGACGGAGATTCTTTATCGCTCCGAACTCGACAACCCGGACAAGATCGCTACTCGAACGAAGGAATACGAAGAGCGCTTCGCCAATCCTTTTGTCGCTGCCGAGCGGGGCTTTATCGACGAAGTCATCATGCCGCATTCGTCCCGCCGCCGTATCGCTCGCGCTTTCGCATCGCTCCGAAACAAGCGGGTCGACACAAGGTGGCGCAAGCATGACACCATACCCCTGTGAGCCCATGTCGACCGTCGTCTCTCTGCGAGAAGCCCTCGCCACCGACGAGGCATTCGTGCTCAGGCTTGAGAAATTCTTCCTCCGCCGGTGCGTCGAGCATGAGGGTGAAAGGTTCGCGCCGCGACCAGGGATGGGGGACGAGTTTCCGGGGAACTGCCGGATCGTTCACTCGGACGGGCAGGACGTTGGATGCCTGACTTTGACAAGCGCACTGGGCTGCATTCACATGGATCATGTTCTACATTCTGCCGCGTTACCAGCGCAAGGGCATCGGCCGACAGATTCTTTCCCACGTTCTCTCCGACGTCGCACCGTGTCGTCAGTGTGTGAAGGCCAATATTTTGCAGTGGTCCGGTACCTTGCGCTTCTTCACAGACCAAGGGTTCACCGTGGGGTCGCAGACGCTGAGGTCGGCTATCCTCGAATGGTCTGGCCACACCGAGCACTCTAAAACTCCCGAGATTATCAATGTTTAAGAAGATTCTAATCGCCAACCGCGGCGAAATCGCCTGCCGGGTCATCCAATCAGCTAGGAAGCTCGGCATCCACACCGTCGCCGTCTATTCCGACGCGGATGCCGACGCATTGCATGTCACGCTGGCGGATGAGGCCGTGCATATCGGCCCGGCGCCGTCGAACCAGTCCTATATCGTCATTGAGAAAATCCTTGATGCAATCCGCAAGACCGGGGCCGATGCGGTGCATCCGGGCTATGGCTTTCTGTCGGAAAATGCCGCTTTTGCTGAGGCTCTTGAGAAGGAAGGTGTCGTCTTCATCGGGCCGCCGGTCGGCGCGATCCAGGCCATGGGCGACAAGATCACCTCGAAGAAGCTTGCGGCGGAAGCCGGCGTTTCCACCGTGCCCGGTCATATGGGCCTGATCGCTGACGCTGAGGAGGCGGTAAAAATCGCGGCTGAAATCGGCTATCCGGTGATGATCAAGGCCTCTGCCGGCGGCGGCGGCAAGGGGATGCGTATCGCTTGGAACGATCAGGAAGCGCGTGAAGGCTTCCAGTCCTCGAAGAACGAGGCGAAGGCGTCCTTCGGCGACGACCGCATCTTCATCGAGAAATTCGTGACACAACCGCGCCATATCGAAATCCAGGTGCTGGGCGACAAGCACGGCGCTGTGCTTTACCTCGGCGAGCGCGAATGCTCGATCCAGCGGCGAAACCAGAAGGTCATCGAGGAAGCGCCCTCGCCCTTCCTTGACGAAAACACCCGCCGCGCCATGGGTGAGCAGGCCGTCGCACTCTCAAAGGCCGTCGGCTACCACTCCGCCGGCACGGTCGAGTTCATCGTCGATGGCGACAGAAATTTCTACTTCCTCGAAATGAACACCCGCCTGCAGGTCGAGCATCCCGTCACGGAACTGATCACCGGCATCGACCTTGTCGAGCAGATGATCCGGGTCGCGGCGGGCGAGAAACTATCCTTCGGTCAGGACGATGTCCGCTTAAATGGCTGGGCGATCGAAAGCCGGCTCTATGCCGAGGATCCCTATCGCAACTTCCTGCCCTCGATCGGCCGCCTGACGCGCTACCGGCCGCCGGTCGAGGGCGAAAGGCCGGATGGCACGATCGTGCGCAACGATACCGGCGTGGTCGAGGGCGGCGAAATCTCGATGTATTACGACCCCATGGTCGCCAAGCTGTGCACCTGGGCGCCTAACCGCCTGACGGCTATCGACGCCATGTCAGCCGCTCTCGATGATTTCGAGGTGGAGGGGATCGGCCATAACCTGCCGTTCCTCTCCGCCGTCATGCAGCATGAACGGTTCCGTGCCGGACGGCTGACCACGGCCTTCATCGCAGAGGAGTTTCCAGACGGTTTCCACGGCGTCGAGCCCGATGAGGACGCGGCAGGCCCGCTTGCATCGGTCGCCGTGCTCGTGCATCAAGCGCTACAGAACCGCGCGGTACAGATTTCCGGCACGATCGGCCATCACCGCCGTTTCATCGGCAAGGACTGGGTCGTCACCTTTGGCGGCCGGACGCTTGCGGTCACGCTCGATGCTTCGGCGGATGGTGGCTATATCCTGATCGATGACGCGGAACCGGTCGCGGTTGCCGGCGACTGGACGCCAGGCCGCAGCCACGCCACGTTCAACATCGACGGCACGGCCATGGGTGTGAAGATCGACCTGATTGGCTCAGCCATCCGCCTGCGCTGGCGCGGCATGGACGTGAAGGCCCATGTGCGCAGCCCGCGCGTTGCCGAGCTTGCCCGCCTGATGCCGGTCAAGCTGCCGCCGGATACATCGAAAATGCTGCTCTGCCCGATGCCGGGTGTGCTGTCCGCAGTATTAGTTACGGAAGGCCAGGTCGTCCAAGCTGGACAAACCTTGGCGGTCGTAGAGGCGATGAAAATGGAAAACACCCTCCGCGCGGAGCATTCCGGAATGGTGAAGCGTGTCGCCGTCAAGGCGGGGGCGAGCCTTGCAGTCGACGAACTCATCATAGAGTTCGAGTGACCCGGGATCGCGGGGGCGCCCGCATTCAACCATGAGGCAACTTATGATAAATCCCATTTTCGGCGCGGCCACGTCACCGCAGCCGTCGAGTGAAGAGGAGACAGACATGTCTCATAAGAAGATCGCCGACTGGTCCGTTCTCGCCGAAAGCGAACTCAAGTCCTCCCCCGATAGCCTCATCTGGCAGACGCCGGAGGGCATTGCCGTCAAGCCGCTCTATACCGAGGCCGATCTTGAAGCCACCGGTCATCTCGGCTCGCTGCCGGGGCTGTCCCCCTTCACCCGCGGCCCGCGCGCCACCATGTATGCCGGGCGCCCCTGGACCATCCGGCAATATGCCGGCTTTTCCACCGCTGAAGCCTCGAATGCCTTTTACCGCAAGGCGCTGGCGGGCGGCCAGCAGGGCGTTTCCGTCGCCTTCGATCTGGCCACCCACCGCGGTTATGATTCGGATCATCCGCGCGTCGAGGGCGATGTCGGCAAGGCCGGCGTGGCGATCGATTCGGTCGAGGACATGAAGATCCTGTTCGACGGCATACCGCTGGAAAAGATCTCCGTCTCGATGACCATGAACGGCGCCGTCGTCCCGATCCTCGCCTCCTTCATCGTGGCGGGTGAGGAACAGGGCGTGCCGCGCGCGCAATTATCAGGCACGATCCAGAACGACATTCTCAAGGAGTTCATGGTTCGCAACACCTATATCTATCCGCCCGAACCCTCGATGCGGATCGTTGCCGATATTATCGATTATACCGCCCGCGAGATGCCGAAGTTCAACTCGATCTCGATTTCCGGCTATCACATGCAGGAGGCCGGGGCGACGTTGGTGCAGGAGCTGGCCTTCACGCTCGCCGATGGCCGCGAATATGTCCGTGCTGCCATCGCCAAGGGGTTGAGTGTCGATGAATTCGCCGGCCGCCTGTCGTTCTTCTTTGCCATCGGTATGAATTTCTTCATGGAAGCCGCCAAGCTGCGCGCTGCCCGGCTGCTCTGGACCCGCATCATGGAAGGCTTTCATCCCAAGAAACAGTCCTCGCTGATGCTGCGCACCCATTGCCAGACATCGGGTGTCTCCCTACAGGAACAGGACCCCTATAACAACATTATCCGCACGGCGTTCGAGGCGATGTCGGCCGTGCTTGGCGGCACGCAGTCTCTGCACACCAATTCCTTCGACGAAGCGATTGCACTGCCCACCGAATTCTCCTCGCGCATTGCCCGCAACACTCAGCTG
This sequence comes from Pararhizobium sp. YC-54, assembly GCF_025847205.1. GTDB lineage: Bacteria > Pseudomonadota > Alphaproteobacteria > Rhizobiales > Rhizobiaceae > Pararhizobium. The sequence goes on from NZ_JAOYTH010000019.1 coordinate 49,855, forward strand.
ATCCTGCAGCACGAGACCGGCGTCACCAAGGTTGTCGATCCATTAGCCGGCTCATATTATGTCGAAAGCCTGACGGCCGAACTTGCTGACAAGGCCTGGGCGCTGATGGAAGAGGTCGAGGCGCTGGGCGGCATGACCAAGGCGGTGGCCGACGGCCTGCCCAAGCGATTGATCGAACAGGCCGCCACCCGCCGCCAGGCCGCCGTCGATAAGGGCGAAGAGGTCATCGTCGGCGTCAACAAATACCGGCTGGAGACCGAGGACGATCTCGACATTCTGGATATCGACAATGCCGCAGTGCGCACCGCCCAGATCAGGCGCATCGAAGAGACGCGCAGACGCCGCGACAGCGCCGAGGTTCAGACAGCGCTTGAAGCGTTGACGCAGATTGCCAGCACCGGAGATGGCAACATCCTTGAAGCCGCCGTCCGGGCCGCCCGCGCCCGCGCTACCCTTGGCGAAATCTCCGATGCGCTGCGTATCGTCTTCGGAGATCATACCGCCGTGCCCGAAGTCGTCAGCGATATCTATGGCGATGCCTGCAAGGACGAGCCGGAACTGGCGGTGCTGTCGGCCCGGCTGTCCGGCTTTTCGCAGACGAACGGCCGCAAGCCGAAGATCATGGTCGCCAAGCTTGGCCAGGACGGCCATGATCGCGGCGCCAAGATCATCGCTTCGGCTTTCGGCGATATCGGCTTCGATGTGCTGGCCGGCCCGCTGTTCCAGACGCCGGAGGAAGCGGCCGATATGGCTATCAGTGCCCAGGTGCATGTCATCGGCATGTCGTCGCTCGCCGCCGGCCACAAGACGCTGGCGCCGCAACTGATAGAGGCGCTGAAAGCCAAGGGTGCTGCGGATATCATCGTCGTGGTCGGCGGCGTCGTACCGCGCCAGGATTACCAGTTTCTGCTCGATCATGGCGTCGCCGCTGTTTTCGGCCCCGGCACTAATGTCATGGAAGCGGGGCGGGCGGTGCTTGATCTTCTAGTAGGCAAGATACGAAATCAGTGAGGTTCACGCATGTTTGTTTGGCTCAACCACATTGCCATCGCAGTTCCCGATCTAACTGCTGCCACGAAACTCTATGAACGGCTAGGAGCTCGAGTTTCGTCACCACAATCTCTGCCAGCGCATGGTGTAACTGTGGTTTTTATTGAGTTGCCCAACACGAAAATCGAGCTGCTTCACCCTCTAGGGGAGAATTCACCGATAGCTGCATTTTTGGAGAAAAATCCTGCGGGCGGAATTCATCATATCTGCCTAGAAGTCACCGATATAGTCGAGGCGGGAGAGAAGATGAAAAATTCAGGAATCAGGTTGCTCGGTACGGGAGAACCTTCTATCGGCGCACACGGCGTACCGATACTTTTTGCTCATCCAAGAGATATGCTTGGAACCCTGGTTGAAATAGAGGGACCCGCGAACTGATCCCATAATGAAAGCTATTTTTGCACCCGTCTGAGAATGACAACCTCAGAGTTTTCTATCAGATGTCGGAGCGACGCCATACTTCGATCGATAGGCTCTACTCAGGCTCTCGGGAGCTGCAAACCCGCACATCAGCGCGATCTTGCCAACCTTTTCATGAGAGTTACGAAGCAAATTGCGCGCCCTATCCAAGCGCAAGTCGAGATAATATGCCTGTGGTGATTGCGCCACATGGCGAAGAAACAGGCGCCGAAGCTTCCATTCTGGCAACCCAATCTTCTCCGCGATATCTTTAAGCGGTATTGGGTTCTCGATATTGTTGAGCATGATATCGACGGCTTTGGCCAATCGCCTGTCGAGCCTTGGTATTGACCAGTCTACGCCGAAAGCCCCTTCCGCGCGTGACGACTCTCTGGGATAGTAGTTCAATATTTCTGCGACACGTTTCGAAAGCTTTGGACCCTCAAAATGCGCAATCAGTGCCAGCGTCATATCCATTGTTACGACGCCACCTGCACTTGAACAGCGGTCGCCATCAAGATCAAACAAACGATCGGCAAAGAAAGCGTCTCCATGGAGCTCTCGAAAACCCACTATGGCTTCATGATGGGCTGCCGCAGGTCTGCGCTTTAGCAAGCCAGCTTCCGCAAAAAGCAAGGCGCCCGTATCGACGCATCCCATGAGGCAGCCTGTCCTGGCTCGTCTACGTAGCCAGGACAACAATTGGTCGCTCTTCATCTTATCGGGCGAATAAGACGCGAGCAGAATAATCGCATCGGTAGGCCCTTCGTCCAGAGCACCGTCCACATGCAGCACCCGCGCAGATGATGAAGCGGGAGCGTGGCCATCAGCGCTCAAGATTCGCCACTTGAAGATGGGCCGTAAGCTCTCCCGGTTGGCGACACGGAGAGGCTCAATCACCAACGAAAGCGAAAGAAGTGGGAAACCTTCGCCAATAACAATCGTCACCGTTTTCATGTCCGAGTCCGTACAGAAAATGTATTTTGCCGTCAAGGGACTTGGGATGTGTAGATCTAAGCTGAGGAATGGTTAAATCAATCTAAGAGCCTGATATGCCGCATAAATTGGAACCGCTTTTTCATCCTCAAGCCGTGGTATTCATCGGGGGCAGTAATCTTAATCCCGCACTGAAATATCACCGCGACCTGGGGTTCGCTGGAGATACCTGGATCGTCAATCCAAAGTATTCCGACCTGGAAGGATATCCATGTTTCCCTTCAGTAGAGAGCCTACCCTACGCACCTGACCTTGCCTTTGTTGCAATTCGCCGCGAGGCGGCAATCGACGTCATTGCAGAGTTGCGCCGGAAAGGGTGCAGGGCAGTAGTCTGCAACGCGGCCGGGTTTGCGGAAACGGGGTCTGAGGGATCCGATCTTCAGGCAAAGCTGCTTGCTGCGAGCGGCGACATGGCGTTGCTTGGGCCGAACTCGGTCGGTTTGGTCAATTTCATCAATCCGATGGCCGCGATGATGGATCATTTTGGTGTTCATACGGTCGACAAAGGAGTCGCAATCGTCAGTCAGGGCGGCGGCCTGCTATGTGACGCTGTGTTCTCAGATCGCGGTCTCGCCATTACTCATATGGTCGGGGCTGGAAATCAGGCCGTCACGGGGCTCGAAAGCTGTGTCGATTACCTGCTTGATTGTGATCGTGTTACAGCCGTCGGCCTCTCATTCGAGGCAATTCACAATGTCCCCGGACTGCGTAAGGCTGCCGCCAAGGCACTGCGTCTGGGAAAACCCATCGTGGCTATCAAATTCGGAAAGACAGAAGCGGGAGCCCAAGCGGCCGCATCCCACACTGCGTCCATGACCGGCGCCGGTGCAGCATGGGAAGCACTATTCGATCGCCTCGGCATTATCTCAACAAACTCAGAGTCGGAGTTTTTCGAGACGCTGAAGCTGATCGACGCTGGCGCGATTCCCAAGGGCCGCCGCGCGCTTGTTACGGCTGTTTCCGGTGTGATGGGAGTCATGCTTGCTGACCATCTGAGCGCAGCTGGCTTTGAACTGCCGCAGCCGACCGGGGAGCGCGTGATAAAGCTCCGGGAAGTTCTTCCTGTCATGGCCACCCCCGGAAATCCTCAGGATGTTACGATGGGAGCCTGGAACGACCTCGCGCGTCAGACCGCGATTTATTCAGCGTTGCTGGAGGAAGGATATGACGTCGCGCTGATGGTTCAAAACTATCCACGCGAAGGTATGTGGGACATCACGGAATATGAGGCTCAGGTGGAAGCATTGGGAGCCGCCTGTGATGGTCGGGACGTCGCGCGACTGCAACTCGCGCCCATGGTCGACTGTTTTCCTGCGCACGCCCGTCAGCACACGCAGAGCCTGGGTCTTGCCGCCATGCAAGGACTCGAGGAGTGCATGAAGGCTTTGTCTCACGGGGTATGGTGGCGAGAACGCCGGGACGCGTTGATTTCAGATGGATTGGACCGGTTAGCGGATGTTACGCCTATTGCCCCTGCCAATAGGGTGCATCTCGATGAAGCAACGGCCAAATCCCTATTGGCGTCCGCCGGGGTGGCTGTGCCAACATCGATCGTGACAAGTCCGGAAAAGGCGCATGAGGCGGCAGAGAACATCGGCTTTCCTGTCGTTGTGAAGGCACTCGATGCACGGCTTCTGCACAAGACCGAAGTGGGCGCAGTCCGGCTTGGCCTCACCTCTCTCGAAGCGGTGTCAGACGCCATTAAGCAAATGCGCGACGATATGCATCGCCTCGCGCCAGATATTCCGTTGCGATCTGTGCTTGTGGAATCGATGACGCGCGACGTTGTTGCGGAAGTCATGGTTTCCATCAGCGTTGATCCATCGGTCGGTCCCGTGATGATGCTCGCCGGAGGAGGAATTGAAGCGGAACTGTGGAATGACAGCACTCTTATCGCAGCGCCGTTTACCCGACCGGAAATCGAGCGCGCGCTTGAGCGCCTAAAGGTAACAGCTCGAATTAAGGGCTGGCGCGGTCGCCCGGCCGGCGATCGGGTCGCATTGCTCGATTCGTTGGAGGCCTTGGCGCAGTTCGCTCTGGCCAATGAGGTTGAAGAGATTGAAATCAACCCCATCCTGGTAGGACGCAGCGGAGCGGTCGCCGTGGACGCAGTCCTCAAAATTTCAGAACAGCAAAGAAGCGTCGCTTGACGCGGTGGGAGGTAGAAATGCAAGGCATTGGTCCAGAAACGACTGAGTACAAACACCTCATCTACGAGGTCGATGCGGAGCACGTTTGTTGGTTAACCCTCAATCGGCCGGAGAAGCTCAACGCGATGAATCTTCGCCTCATCGCTGAATTGCAGGCGGGTCTTCTGAGGGCGGACAAGGACGACAACGTTAACGTCATCGTCATTCGCGGAAACGGCAAGGGATTTTGCGCCGGGCATGATCTCGATGAAGACGCCGCTGAAGATCGCACGTCGATCTACGAGTATCGCGCCCATTACATCCACCAGTTCGACGAGTTCACCACGCCCTGGCGCGTGACCAAGCCCGTCATCGCCTCCGTGCACAAATACGCGATCGGCAAGGGCTTCGAGCTGTCGCTGTTCTGCGACGTCACGATCGTCACCGAGGATACCAAGCTCGGGTACAACGAAGTACGCTACGGCGTTTCGGGCCACTGCATGTTCCTCCCATGGCTCGTCAACATGAAGACCGCGAAAGACCTTCTGTTAACGGGCCGTGAACTCACGGCCGCCGAGGCCAAGGAAATGGGCCTTGTCACGCAGGTGGTGCCGACAGACGGGCTCGAAGAAGCGACCCGCAAGAAGGCTACGCTGATGGCGCGCCTGCCGCGCGAGATGCAGCGGATGCACAAGATGTATCTCAACCGCGTCTACGAGATGCAGGGCCTGCGCACGGCCACCGACTATTACCTCGAACAGGTCGCCATCATGGGCGCTCAGCCCGTGCCCGAGTATGCCGAATTCTCGAAGATGACCGTCGAGAAAGGCCTTCGCGGTGCGCTTGACCATGCGAATGCCCGATACAAGGGGCTCGACTGATGGACTTCGCACTGACCGACGAACAGGCGCTGCTGTTCAAGACCGCGCGGGATTTCTGTGAGAAAGAATTGATTCCGCACGAGCATATCCTCGAGAGGACGAACGAGCTCCCAAGGGAGCTCGAGATGGACATCCGGCGCAGGGCAATCGAGATTGGCCTTCACGCCTGTAACATGCCCGAAAGCGTTGGTGGTGCGGGGCTTGATTGCGTGTCGTTCACGCTCGTCGAGAAGGGGCTTTCCCGTGCTTCACTTGCCCTTGCCGAATGTGTGCGACGACCCAACAGCATTCTAGGGGCCTGCATCGGCGACCAGATCTCGCACTACCTCGAACCCGTTATGCGGGGCGAGAAGCGGGAATGCATCGCGATGACCGAACCCGACGCCGGGTCGGACCTCAAAAGCATGAAGTGCCGAGCGGTGAAGGACGGCGGCGACTGGGTGATTAACGGCACCAAGCACTTCATCTCGAATGCGCAGATCGCCGACTTCGTGATCCTTTTTGCCGCGACCGGTGAAGACGAAACCCCCATGGGGCCGCGCAAGCGCATCTCGTGCTTCTTCGTCGACCTCAACGCTCCCGGCGTCGAAGTGGCTCCCGGCTACGATCACATGGGTCATCGCGGCTATTATAACAATATCCTCCGCTTCGACAACGCCCGGGTCGGCGACTGGCAAATGGTTGGCGGCGAGGGAGAAGGCTTCAAGGTCGTCAGTGAATGGCTCGGGCCAGGCCGCCTGACTGTCGCGGCGGTTTGCCAGGCGCGCGCCGAACGCGCCTTCGAGGTCGCTCTCGACTACGCCGCTCAGCGAAAGCAATTCGGACAGGTCATTGGCAAGTTCCAGGGCATTAGCTTTCCCCTTGCGGACATGGCCACCGACATCCGCATCGGTGATCTCCTCCTGATGAATACCGCGTGGAAGGTCGATCAGAACAACTCCGACACGGCGGCCGACTGCGCGATGGCGAAGGTCTGGTGTTCGGAAATGCTGGGACGTGTAGCCGACCAGGCGATTCAGACTTGCGGCGGCATGGGCGTGATGGCGGATCTTCCGCTCGAGCGAATTTACCGCGACGCCCGAGTAGAGCGCATCTGGGAAGGCACCAGCGAGATCCAGCGCCACATCATTTCCCGGCAGCTTCTAAGGCCTCTTGGAGCATAAGCATGAGCGACGTCAAAATCGAACGCAATGGAAGAGTCCTCGAGATCACGCTTGATCGCCCGAAGGCGAACGCGATTAACGCCGCCACGAGTAAAGCCATGGGAGAGGCGTTCCGCCAGCTTCAGGAAGATGACGACCTTTCAGTAGGCGTTATCACAGGTGGTGGCGAGCGGTTCTTTTCGGCGGGCTGGGACCTCAAGGCGGCCGCCGACGGCGAAGCTCCGGACGCCGATCAAGGTGTAGGGGGTTTTGCCGGCATCACCGAATATTGGGACCTGAAGAAGCCCGTTATCGCTGCCGTCAATGGCATGGCGCTCGGCGGCGGTTTCGAATTAGCGCTGGCGGCAGACATGATTGTCGCCGCCGAGCACGCCGAGTTCGCCCTGACGGAAGCCGCCATCGGCCTGATCGCCGATGCCGGAGGCGTGATCCGACTTCCGCGTCGCCTTCCTCGAGCGATCGCGATGGAGATGATGATGACGGGTCGCCGCGTTACAGCTACCGAGCTCGCCAATTGGGGTCTCATAAACCAGGTCGTTTCCGGCGACAAGCTGATGACCGCCGCACGGGAGCTTGCCGGGCGGATCGCGGCCTGTGCACCGCTTTCACTGCAGGCGATCAAGGAGATTGACCGCGCCACCGAGGGCAACAGCGAGCGTGAGGCGTACCGTCTCATGCGCGAGACTGACCTCCCGGTCTATCGACGAGTCTACGCGAGTGAGGACGCCGCCGAAGGCATGGCTTCGCTGTCGGAGAAGCGCTCCCCGAACTGGAAAGGACGTTAAGATGGTCATCACCGAAACATTTCTACACGAATGGACTGGCGAAGTCGCCGAGCCACTGCGCCTCGTAGAGAACCACGTCAAACCGGAATGGGTGGACGAATATCAGCATCTCAACATGGCCCAATACCTGACAATCTGCGATCAGGCTAATTGGGCCTTCTGGAACTGGCTGAACCATCCCGCCCAGACGATCGAGTCCCGCAAGGGCCATGAATATGTCATCGTCGAGAACCACGTGATCTATATCGGCGAACTGGCCGAGGGTGCGAATTTCGTCATCGACACAATTCTCACCGACATCGACGACAAGCGCTTCATACTCTTCCACCACATCTACGATGCCGACGGGAATTTGGCAGCCACCAATGAGGTCAAGTGCCTCGGCTTCAATCTCGAGAGCCGTCGTATTGAGGCTTGGCAACCTGTGGTCGCCGAACGGATGAAACTGGTGCTCGAGAGGCAAATCCACCTTGCACGACCCGAGCAATCCGGCCAAGGCATTGTCCTCAAGAAGAGATAGAACCATGAAGATCAAAAGAATCTCGCTGTTCTCCATTCCGATCGACGTCGGCATGGAACTGACCCGCTATGTCTCCTCGCAAGAGATCAACCCCGCGCTCGACGTCCTCGTCGTGAAAATCGAATCCGATAGCGGCCTTGTTGGCTGGGGCGAAGTCTGCTCTGCACCGCCATACTATCTGCCGGAGTTGTCCGCCGGCGCGCGTGAGGGCATCCGCCACGTTGCCTCCATCGTGCTGGGGCGCGACCCTCGCCAGATCGCACCGATCCTCAAGAATATCTCAGCGGCTCTTCGTGGTCACGGCAATGCCAAGACCGCGCTCGAGATGGCGCTCTGGGATTTGGCCGCAAAATGTCACGGTATACCCTTGGTGGACCTTTGGGGCGGTCGCGTGGCCGAAAGCCTTCCCGTGCTCAACGTTGTCCGGATCGGCACGCGCGAGGAGACGCTCGCCCAGTTCGAGGCACAGCGCGCGTTGGGGTATTCCCGCTTCCAGATTAAAGTCGGCGCGGGTGAGGCGCACGATGACATTACCACCATCCGCATGGTCGAGGAGATTGCCCAGCCACATGAGCGTCTCTGGTATGATCCAAACCGCGCCTGGCTCGTTGACGACGCCATCCGGATAATCACGTCACTACGCGATCTGAACCCCCTGATCGAGAACCCCTGCGACACCTACGAGGAATGTCGCACCGTTGCGCAGCGGACGGGCGCCCGCATCATGCTCGATGAGGTCTTGGACAGCCCGCAGCGCTTTGTGCAGGCGGTTCATGATCAGGTTCTCGACGTCGCATCCCTTAAAACCTCGGCAATTGGCGGTATTGAGGCGGCGCGCAATGCTATGAGGCTGGCGGAAATTCTTGGCGTGCCTGTGCGGATCGAGGACTATTACGGCACGGGCATTCTCCTGGCCTGCGTCACCCACATGGGACATACTCTTCCAAAGAGCCTCGTTTACGGCCTGTACGATTACGTTTCCGACGACCTCCCGCTCGTCAACAATCCATTGAAGGTGATCAACGGAGAAATACGGCTGCCTGATAAATGCTGCCCCGGTCTCGGCGTCGATGTCAACGAGAGCATCTTAGGCAACCCAGTCGCTGTGCTGGAGCTCTGAGCGATGCGCGAGGCACTCCAAGGCATCACGGTTGTCGATCTTTCAGTAAACGCGCCCGGGCCTTTCGCGTCGAAGATGCTTCTCGACCTTGGCGCGACTGTCATCTCGATCGTGAACCCGGCGGGCGCTCCAGAATATTCTGGAGCAAATGACGATCCGATGCTCTCAGCTCGCGGTGGACCGCACGACGCTCTCAGCAAGGGAAAGTCAACTCTTCGTCTCGATCTAAAGACCGAGAGCGGGCGTACCGAGCTTTTTGGGCTGCTCGAAACGGCTGATGTGCTCGTTAGCGAGATGCGTCCGGGAAAACTGGAAGCCCTCGGGTTCGGCTGGACGGGGCTTGCGGTCAGGAACGCCCGCCTCATACTCTGCGAAATTTGCGGCTATGGAAGCAAAGGTCCGCGCTCGACGCGGGCCGGGCACGACATAAATTATCTTTCCCTCTCAGGCGCACTTTCGCTTATACGCGATGCTGACGGCAAACCGATCCCTCCCCAAAATATACTTGGGGACTATGCAGCTGGCGGATGCCTCGCCGTCACGGGAATTCTTGCCGCTCTTGTAGAGCGTGAGACGACTGGCAAGGGCCGGCATCTCGAAGTCTCCATGACAGATGGCGTCCGTTATCTTATGTCGGACATCACCGCAGCAACACTGCTAGCCGGTCATCCCGAAGAAAGTTGGCGGAATACGCTGTCAGGCGGAATGCCAACCTATGACACATATGAAACCGCCGATGGTGGTTGGATCGCTGTTGGAGCGCTCGAACCGAAGTTCATCAGGGTTCTCGGAAATACTCTGGAATGGCCGGAATTGCTGGATTTAATGGCACAGAAATCCACGTGGCCCTTAGCAAGGAAAGGACTTGCAGAGCGTTTTCGCCGGAAGAGTCAAAATACATGGGACCAACTCTTTGCCGACTGTGACGCATGCGTCACCCCTGTCTTATCACTCGATCGTCTGGACCCTGATAAAGCCCCAGATCTTTGCGCAGTGCTCGGCTCGACATCACCAGGTCAATAACGAATGCTCCGCAGTCAAAGTGACGAACAGCGGCTGACACTCTGCTCTGCTGCACTTTGCTTGATGGCGTGCACTCGGAACGCAATTGAAAAACTGCTTGAAGAGTATGCCACAAAGCACGTCGAGCGTCCTATATCGACCGAGTGGCATATTCTGAGCACCTTGGGTGGCCCCTTGCTGTGTAAATCTCGCAAGACCGCCTTTCAGCAGAAAGCCCCGCCGTCTATCATTCCCGGTGAGGCAAGATGGTGTGTTGTGGAGTAAGTTGACCGGAGTGTCGACCTTGAAGACAGAGCCCCGTTAGGCTGTAAGCCATCGGCAGTCTAAGGTGGCGGTCACGGGGCAAGGTGCCCAGGCAATTTAGGACCGTACCTCACTACGGTTTCCGACGAACCGTAAGCCGGGAAGCGCCGCTCTTCTTATTCGCAAACACGGCATTGATCATCAATCCGATCGCCACCTCCCTTCTTGAGGTGGGCCACCTTAATTCAAGTGGCAATCAACAAGCTCGCCACGTGTCACCGGCTGCAGGTAGGCGATCGCGGCCAGCACCGCGGCCTCATGCTCTGAGAGAGACGCGGAGGACGACCGGGTCGGTACCTGCGAGGCGCGGATTGCGCGCGCATAAGCCGAACGGCTTCGATGCTGCCAACCGCCGTCGACCGCGACGATATCATAGGGGCGGGACTGCAGTTCGCGGCGCTCCGAAATCGTTGGCCTCTACATCATCCGCGACGACAACAGCGACGGCCATGGCTGGATCGAGATTTTTCCGGACCAGGGCGTCCTCGTAACGCTACGCGGCAAGACCGGGTGGTGTCAGGTCAACGTCGGATGCGGTGCCTCCGACCAGACCTGCCCGGTTGTCGCTCTCGAAAGCTGGATCCGCTTCGGCCGGATCGCCAGAAGGCCGCTGTTCCGCCGCATTTTCAAGGACAACAAGACGGTCGACGTCGAGCGGCTCTCCGACAAGCATTTCGCCCGCTTGGTCAAGCAGACAGCACTTGCCGCCAGCGTGCGATCCGATCTTCCCGAGGGCGATCGTGCGCTGTTGTTTTCCGGGCATTCTCTGCGTGCCGGTCTTGCCTCCTCGGCCGGCATCGAAGAACCTTATGTCCAGAAACAGTTCGGACATGCCTCGGCCAAGATGACGCGGAAATAGCAGCGGCGGCGCGACCGTTTCCGCACCAACCTGACAAAGGCATCAGGGCTTTAGTAGACCCCTCCCCTTCTCCGAATTGAAACGCTTAGCTAAAAAATCGTGTCCGGATTTTTAGCTAACGGTTTCAACTGAATCCTTAAGTAAAAGCCACAACCTGATTTGCCGTGTCAGGTACGTGGGGCAAAATCGGTGGCAGCGTTTCGGTGAGTGAGCATAGAAGTGTGCATAACCCGGCGTTTTGAGAATTGATTGATAGCCTGAGGATTCTCCCGCCGGGGCAAATCATGATTCGATTCTGTCATGACGAAACGGCTCCCCTCCCCCGAGCATGCCGACACGCTGTCGCTGAATGCGTTGCGCAGTCTTGTGTCCGGTCTGTTGGAGCGGTCGCAGCAGGCGGAAGCCCGACTTGGGAAGCTTGAGGCCGACAACATCCAGCTGCGCGAGGAAAACGCCGCCCTTCGGCTCGAGAACACGCGGCTGAAACTCGACAACCAGCTGCTGCGCGACGAGATCGCCCGGTTGAAGAACCTGCCGCCGCGCCCGCCGTTTCGCTCCTCCGGTATGGACAAGGCGACGGATGCCAAATCCGATGACAAAGTCCAGACAAAGAAGAAGCCGCGCGGAACGAAGTTGGATGTGAAACGGGTGAGCCGGCAGGAGATCCTGCGCATCAATGCTCCGGCCGGCTCACGATTCAAGGGGTACAAAAGCGTCTATGTTCGCGACCTGGTGCTCAAGGCGGAGCTCGTGCATTACCGTCGCGAATGCTGGGTGACGTCGCAGGGAAAGACGGTGCTGGCACCCTTGCCGGCGGGGACCATCGGTGGCTATGGCACCAACCTCAGGCGACTGTGCCTGATGTTGCATGCACAAGGCCAGGTAACGACCGCGCGTCTGACGACATTGCTCAACGACATTGGTCTCGACATCTCAAAACGCCAGATCGTACGGCTTTTGACCCGGCAGCTAGATGGCTTTGTTGCCGAGGACGCGGCGGTGTTGCATGCCGGTCTGGTGTCGTCGTCTTATGTCACCGTCGACGACACCGGCGCCCGACATTCCCATAATCCTTGTTACGCCACACACACATCGGCGGCCCCAAATTTACTGTCTTTCGCACCACAAAATCGAAGTCTCGCCTGAATTTCCCGTCACTACTGCGCGGCGGCTACCAGGATTATGTCCTCAACGATGCCGCGTTCGATTACCTGAAAGAACGCCGTGCGGATGCGGCCATTACTGCCGGACTTCGCGCTCTTGAACCGCAGCACTTCTGCAACCAGGTGCCATTCATGACGCATCTGGCCGACAATGGCGTCGACATCTTCGACCGGCAGGAGATCGGCACGCATGCCGAGGCCGGCCTGTGGGGTTCTATCCGTCACCACGGCCTGATGGGCAACACGGTGATCGTGTCCGACGACGCCGGCCAGTTCCGCGTCGGCAATCACGCGCTGTGTTGGGTCCACGCAGAACGCCTTCTGCAAAAGCTCATGCCGGCCACCGCCAAGGAGGAGCGATCTATCGTGCTTATTCGCGATCTCGTCTGGCGTTTCTACAAGGCGCTGAAAGCTTATAAGCAGAACCCTTCCCCGCGGGCCGCTCCGGCCTTCCGACGACGGTTCGACCGAATCTTCAGCCTACGCACCGGTTATGGGGCCCTCGACAAGTTGCTCGAACGGCTGCATCGACGAAAAAATGAGCTGCTGAAGGTCCTCGAGCATCCCGATATTCCGCTGCACACCAACGCATCGGAGAATGACCTACGATCCTTCGTGACGAAGCGGAAGATCTCCGGCGGTACGATGAGCCGCGACGGCCGGGTCGCGCGAGACATCATGCTTGGTCTCATGAAGACCTGCCAGAAGCTTGGGCTGTCCTTTTACCACTACCTCGGTGACCGGCTCGGTATCGGCAACGTCGACCAACCGGTTCCGCCCCTGTCAGCGATCATTCTCGCTCGGGCCTGAACACCAGAGGTCGCTTCGGCTCGGCTGCGCCACCACCGTTGCCCAATGAACCGGCACTGCCACCAAATCTGCCCCGCGTACCCGTGTCAGGGCGTCGGGCGGCAAGTTGGACAAATCGTAACGCATTGAAAACATGGGATATGATTCGCTAAACGGACGCTATCTCATAGTTAGCATCTGTCACCGAATAGGCTCTTGGCCTATCTCACTTCCGATAAGTAGCGCTTATCGGAAGTTAGCCATCTTAAGTGATTTTCTTGCCATCTTCGTCCGAAATCGCTATATTCGGGCTCGATTTCGATGAGGAAAACCGATGACCGAACCACAACTCTCCGTGCGCAGCGCCAAAGCCAGGGATCTGGCGCACGCGCTTGCCAAACGCACCGGCCAGCCGATCAACAAGCTGGTCGAGCAGGCGTTGGAGCATTTTGACCTGGAATTGCGGCAGTCGACGGCGCGCAGGCCAGAGGATGTGCTGTGGGATCTCATGGCCGAAGGTCGCCGCGCGGTGCCGGCCGGAGCGACATCGGCGCACGACGATTTTTATGACGAGAACGGCTTGCCGAAATGATCGCACTGGATACCTCGGTCATTCTGGCGATCGCCCTGGCAGAGCCGGAGGCTGAAACATTCAAGGCAATCGTCGTTCGCGAACCGGTCAGCATCGGCTGGCCGACGCTGCTCGAGGCCCGGATGGTGCTGACCGGCAGAGGATTTCCCAATGCCGCGGCCATCATCGCCCAGCTCGTCGAGCTGTCCAATGTCAGCGCGGTCACTTTTGGCGAAAGGCACTATCACGCCGCCGAGCAAGCCTTTGACCGGTTCGGCAAGGGGCGCCATCCGGCGGCATTGAACATGGGCGACTGCTTGTCCTATGCGGTCGCCGCGGTCGCCAGGGCGCCGCTGCTGTTCAAGGGGCTTGATTTCGGTCAGACAGACCTGAAAATCCACCCGGCGTCATCGCTATGACCGAAGTTCGTGCCGATGTTGCTCTGAAGCGGGCCGAACAACTCGACACGATCGCCGCCATGCTGCCGATCGACCGCCGCGACAAGCTGGCCGAGCTGTTGACCGACCAGGATGTCGCGACACTTAAACATCTGGTCGAGACCGGCATGGGCGAAAACACGCTGCGCGCGCTCACCTCCGACCTCGCCTATCTGGAAGCCTGGTCGCTCGCCGCGACCGGATCGCCCCTGCCCTGGCCGGCGTCCGAGGCGCTGCTGCTGAAATTCGTCGCCCATCACCTGTGGGACCCGGCGAAGCGCGAGGGTGACGCCGATCATGGCATGCCGGCCGACGTCGAGCAGCTCTTGCGCGATGGCGGCTTCCTGCGGTCTCTCGGTCCGCATGCGCCGGACACCGTGCGCCGGCGGCTGGCCAATTGGTCGACGCTGAGCAAATGGCGCGGCGCTCAAGGTGCCTTCGCCTCCCCTGCCCTGAAGTCGGCGATCCGGCTCGCCGTCCGTGCGGTGCCGCGGCAACGCCGCCGCAAGAGCGCCAAGGCGGTCACCAGCGATGTGCTGGCCAAACTGCTCGCGACCTGCGGCGATCACAATCTCCGCGATCTGCGCGACCGGGCGATCCTGATGGTCGCCTTCGCCTCCGGCGGCCGTCGCCGCAGCGAGGTCGCCGGCCTGCGCAAGGAGCAGCTGACGATCGAGGCGCCGGTAAAGGGGGAGGACGGGGCCCCCCTCCCCTCGCTGTCCATTCATCTGGGCCGCACCAAGAACAGCGGCGCCAATCAGGACGAGGTCGTCTATCTGACCGGCCGCCCCGTCGACGCCTTGAACGCCTGGCTGGCAGCCGCGAAGATCGACAGCGGCAGTGTGTTTCGGGCGATCGACCGCTGGGGCAACGTCAGGAGCCGCGCCCTCGATCCGAAGGCGGTGAACGATATCGTCAAGAGCCGAGTGGCCCAGGCAGGGTTGGAGCCGGGGGAATTTTCGGCGCATGGATTGCGATCGGGCTATCTGACCGAGGCCGCCAACCGTGGCATCCCCCTCCCCGAGGCGATGGAACAGTCGCGGCATCGTTCCGTGCAGCAGGCGACCAGCTACTACAACGATGCGACCCGGCGCAGCGGCCGAGCTGCACGTCTCTTGTGAGCAAACGCTACCACTTGCTCGCTCTCAATGGGAGATTGTAGAAGTCGAGGACATCTTCATCTGTGAGGCAATTCATTTCGACGAGAGCAATCGCAGTGCTAACGATAGCAAAGCACTCATCCGCATCGGACTGGCCTATCACTGTCTTCGACAGATTGTGTGCGATAGCATTCCGCAGCTTTGTTATCTCGGTGAATTTCGAGAGTAAGGGGCCCCAGAATTTCAATTCATTGAGCGCAATGCCTTTCGCTTCTAACTGATTTTTGACCAGAAGCTTGAACTTGTCAGCGAGGAGTTGGCGAGCCTCGATAGGATGGTTGGGATTTGCCGCATTGTGTCGGCTAACGTGCATCTCGATGAAGCTGTCGAGTGCAGTAAAATACTGGAAAAGCTCTTGCTTGTGTCGGCCCTCAAAGCTGAATGCGTATCCTTCTGAGAGTGCTTCCCCAACATACCCCAGCCACTCGGGGACGACAGAGCCCCTGATACGGAACTTGAGCCGGACATCAGTATTCATTTCGGCGGACGTTCCGTGAAGATGGCCGCGCAGCGTCAAGCTACATCCAAATCGATCGACATGTTGCAACTCGAGCTTAAGTCGGCCGGGCGCAGATTCCCCAGGTCCGCCAGTGGATTTTGGAAAATCGTCCTCTGGAGTTTCATCTTCGATATAGTAGCCGAAGTCGATGAGTTTCGCGTCGTGAATGACGATAAACCGATCACTCAGGTCGAGGGTTTGCCAAATTGGATATTGGGCGTCAGAGAGACCAGCATAGGACACAAAGTTGAAGTCCGGGCGCACTTCCTCATAAAAGAAGTGATCTCGCTCGAATGTGGCGCCCAACCGGTCAGAACTGCGAATTTGGCTTTCGGAAGGATTTCCCACAAATTGATCGATGTTCTGCTTTTTAACATGACCCGTTACCTGCTGCGTCAACGTGAAACTGCAGGAGTAAACGCAGCGGGTTAAGCCGACCTTACAGACGAGGCGACGGTTCCATGCAGATGTCAGCCGCGTATATCGCGGAAGGCCAGAGAACCATGCGGAAGCGGGTGTCTCGAGTACGATCAACTGCCGGCCCGTACCACCCTTTCTGATGTTGCCTATAAGTCGAAAAGCTGGCCCGTAGCAGTTCTGATCGCAAACCTCACGGTTGCTGGCTCCGTAGGAGCTTCAAATTTCTTTTGCAGATCGTTGTGCCTAGGACTGACAATGGCCTCGTGCTCTTTCACATAGCGGCGGGGCGGCATCCGTTTGCCGTTACCGCACCCGCCGCTCCTCTTGCGATGGGAGCGCTTCGGGTTGCGCGCTGGTCCTGCTTCCTGCCGTCGAGAAGTCGCTTGATCGAGTGTACGAAACGCTGGGGCTCAACGTTTTTGGTATCATCGACATACCACCAGCTCGCCTAGCCGCTTCACCTTGGCCCTTACTCGATAGCCTCGATTTCATCCTTCCCATAGCGTCTCAGCCGACTCGGCATCTCACTGCTTCCAAAAACAGTTGCTTTTCAAGATGTTAGGTTCGTGGTCAGCTGACCACAAGAGAACCGGCCGTCAGAGTAGCGCGGTTCAGTCGCAATACTAAAACCCTATCCAGCCTTCAAACTCCCCTGTTCGTTGGCCTTCAACAACGCCATTATCATTGGGCCAAGTGAAAATTCTCCACGCGCGCTCCGCCGCGTCAGATCTCGCAAATAGCCGCCCGCTGAGTTGATGAAATTCGCACGCTCCAAGATGCAGGCTACCGCCGCCGCCGCATTTTCCGCTCCCATGGCCTCGCAGGCCTCCTGATAGGCGGACGGGCTCACTCCGAGCATCGATCGAACGACAATCGCGGCCGACATCAAATCGCGCCAGTTCCCGACCACGCCGCCTGGTCCGTAGTCTGAAATCGTCGGGCACGCCTTCAACACCACACCCAGCGGAAGCGCCCTTATCGGCTCACTCTTTGTCCGGCGTACTTCGCTCAACTTTGCCCCCAGCTCCCTTCGAGAGCTAGGTTCAAATTCATAAATGGATTCGGGTTTTGAATTCTGTATGTGGCGCTCGCTATGAGCATCATTGGTGCTACTATTTTCGGAATCTTCGTGCTTTTCCAATCGACTGACTATCTCCTCGCGGAGCATCACCATTTCCTCCAGGACCGACGTTACGTCGGCTAGCGTCGGAACACGCGCAGTCCTGCGCACAAGCGCCACATAGATGTCCTCTATTGCTTGCCAGTCGCCTTCGGCGCCCTCCTCCATAGCCGCCGTAATTAGCTTTCGGACGTCGCGTCGGCAAATGGTGAGACTCTCTTTGGCTTTCTTCAACGCTGCTCGTTTGGCCATCACTTGCTGTGCCAGTATCGCCAACTCGTCGGAACGTGCGAGGAGTGGCGACAAGTCGAACCCAAAAGCACTCTCTATCTGGCCTGCGCTATCCTTGCGAGCGAAGCGCTTTCCGTTGGCACTATCCTTCCGAACAATCAGGCCTGAATCTACAAGGATGGCGATATGTCTGCGCAGCGTCGCGCCAGCCATTCCATGGGCTCGAAGCGAAAGCTGAGCATTCGATGGGAAGACAATCAGTTGTGCGTCTTGGCGCAGCTCATTGTCTGGATAAAAGCTCAACAGCGCATCAAGGACCGCGAGGCTGTTGGATTGGATCCCGAGCAGTTCCATGGCAGCGGAAGCATCCCTGAACACCTTCCACTTGTCCGCAGTCTTGCCTTGTTTAATGCTGCACAGCGCTGTTTGGCGCCGCACGAGCGCAAGCGTCATTGGGCGCCGCCCGAATGGCGTCGTCACACTTCCCGTCTGCATTGTCTTTCACCTTTCAGCAGGCAAAAGAAATCAGCTCACCAAAACGGCGCCAAAGACTCTTGACGTGTATTCGAGGAAATGCGATTCTGTTCGTGCTAAAGAGACAGAAGGGCTTCCACGACGGCAACGTTGAGGGGGCTCTTTTCTTTTGCGGGTTAGTCTCCCTGTTTCCGTTGATGCTTTGCGCGGTGCGCGTCATAAAGCGCTGGCAAATGCTCGAGTACGAATGCCGCAAAGTCCGGCGTAGCTTTCCTATCGATCGTGATTTCCACCTTGGACTTGCTCTGTTTCACTTGGGCTAGTCTGTCTCCATCCGAGGTCGACATGACGCCCGGGAGCCCACGCGCAATTCGACTTGGCTTCAGGTGGCTGACCACTACCTTGAACCGGTCTGCCGATGGCAGCACTTGTACGTCTTCCGAGGCAGCGAACCTGGTCGCATCCGACGGAGAAGCTGCTTTTTCGATCAACTCCGCCAGTTGCTGCCAACTCGGCCGCCCGACACCGGGAGCGGCACCAATCGCGTCGATCAGTTCGGAGGGTAGGGCGTCCACGAGCAAAAGCATCTTCGACAGATTGCTCTTGTCGATAGACATTGCGGCGATAACTATCTCGCGAGGAAATTGCTTGTTCAGGTGATATGCGAAACGTGCCTTCTCGATGAAGGTAAGGTCTTCACGCTCGTTGTTTTCCTGACCCTGTGCTACGACCAGTTGCTCGTCCGTCAGGTCGCGAACCACTGCCTTGACCGGAAGACCCAACTCTGAAACAGCGCGCAGCCGGCGGTGGCCGAAGGCGACCTGATATCGAGCAGATTGATCTGGATGAGGACGCACGAGGATCGGAACTTGCTGCCCTTGCTCCCGGATTGAAGCAAGAAGCCCGTCGATATCCCCTGGCATTCGATCCTGCACGAAAGACGGCTCAATCGTTGAGGGGTCTAGCTCTATTACTGCCTGACCTTCGGCAAGACGACGCTCAATCTCTTCAGCACGGCCAAGACGATCATTCTGTTCGCGCAGTGCGTTGCCAATGTTGGCTGTGAGTTTCGTTGCCGGATCGCGGTCCTTCCTTGCCACGCCGAGGAGCGGCATGGATCGATTCCTAGTCTGACGGTTGTCATCGCTTGACGTGACAGGCGCGTCCGTTGAGATGCCAAGGATTTGCTTCCGGCTCATGTGGTTCTACCCCATGCTTTTTTGATCAAGGTTTCGATCTCGTCATTGACGGCGTTCATCGCCTCCAGGGCTCGATCATATGTCGACCGTGTAAACTGGCCGCGCTCGACTTCGAAAAGCGTTTGGTTCGTCAGGCCAGCGTCCGACACTGCGGTAGTCTTAAGCATCGGAAAATTAAGGACATTTTCACCGAAGATGGATCGCAGATAACCGACCATTTGGTTCTGTGGTCCGTCGCTTGGCTCGAAGCGGGTGATCAGATAGCGCATCCAATTGAATTTAAACTCGGCACCTGCATTTTCGATTTCCCGTAGGAGGTTTGATGTCATCGCTAGAAACTGGTTCATCGACATCACATCCAGCATCTGCGGGTGGACTGTGACCAGGATAGAGGTTGCCGCGGTCAATGCTGATAGCGTGAGATATCCAAGTTGGGGAGGGCAGTCGATGACGACGACGTCATAGTTATCTGCGATATCTTCAATCACTTGGCTAATGCGACCATAAAAAAGCGTGTCGCCCTCCTTGCGCTTCATCAATGCGCGAGGCGTATCGTGCTCAAACTCCATCAACTCGAGGTTGCCAGGGATCAGGTGAAGGTCAGGAATGTAAGTCCCCCGAACAACTCGTTCGATTGGCACCTGCTCATCATCGTACCTAATGGCTCCATAGAGGGTTTCGTTCGGACCAACATCAGTCTCAGGTTGACTTCCAAAGAGTGCGGAGAGACTCGCCTGAGGATCCAGATCGATGGCCAATATCCGATAGCCGCGCATAGCGAGATACTGCGCAAGATGCGCGGCGGTGGTGGTCTTGCCAGACCCACCCTTGAAATTCATAACAGAGATAACCTGGAGCGGTTCACCATCTCGACGATGCGGCAGGTAGCGCCGGTTCCCGCGGCCGACTTGGTCCATATGCTTACGAATCGCATGGATGTCTTCAATTGAGAACATTCGCCGGCCACCCGGGCTCATGCTGACATTCAATTCCGGCATTTCAGACGCGGTTTGCCGTAAATATGACTCGCCAATACCGAGAAGTTTAGACGCCTCCGACGGCGCGAATGTTCGAATTCCCTTTTCGGCAGTTGGGGGAAAGACCTTGAGATGATGTGCCTGAAGTTGGCTGGAAAGAGCGTCAGCATGACGCTCCATCAAGGCGGTCAACCCTTCGATCACAGGCGCTGCGTTTGCGGCGTTCTTCGCCATTTAAAAACCCATCTCTTGTCACTGGCGATATTTTTCGCGAAACCGCTTAAGTTCCGCCACTGACAATAATCGCCGATTCTGATTTTGGAGCAAGGGCTTTTTGGTTAACGAAAGGTTAACGCAAGGCGGCCGAAAACTCGACATCAATCATGTTGTTCTTTCAATATCAGTCGGTTAGGTAGCCTCCTATCCTTGCCTGTTCAGCTTCTGTTCTAGGGCGAATCCTACAAATCAAAGTTGTTCGAAACCTCGATTTGGCCCGTCGTGAGCCTCCACTTCGCGCGACTCACCGCGCAGACATTGTAAGATCCTACAACTACCGCCCGATTCCGATCCGTGCTGATCTCCCCGCCGACCAACGACGACGGAGAAATTCATGCAAGTTCTCGCGATCACCAAACCGCGAAATGTTCAAGAAGCTCGGCTTCTCAAGCAACATTATCAGCTACGCGCACACATCTTCGGCAAGCGCCTGGGGTGGGAGGTCGATGTTGTGGACGGCCACGAGTCGGATGCCTTTGACGCTCTCGATCCAACCTACGTTCTCGCGATATCAAACAGCGGCAACGTAACCGGGTGCGCGAGGCTGCTGCCGGCGCGTGGCGCGACGATGGTGAGGGACGTCTTTCCCTCACTTCTTCCGGATGGCGGACTGAAAGCGCACCCCGCGATGGTCGAAAGTTCGCGCTTCTGCGTCGACACCCGACTTGAGGAGGGCAGGGGAACCGGCTCGGTGCATGAGGCTACCCTGGCCATGTTCGCGGGCATTGTCGAATGGTGCATCGCGAACGGCATCACCGAGATCGTCACGGCCACCGACCTGCGCTTCGAACGGATTCTTGCGCGGGTTGGCTGGCCGCTGCAGCGGCTAGCCGAACCCAAGAAGATTGGCGTGACCATGGCCGTAGCCGGGATCCTGCCAGCCAATGCCAGAATCTTCCAGGAGCTACGCCCTTCCAACTACCGCTCCGAATTCACCCCCCTCAGCCAGGCAGCCTAAGGAGAAATCTGTGAACCAGCTTCGTTCTCACCCCCGCCTTGTTCGCAAGCTTCAGGAGGCGCTCGGCGATCAGCTCTGTGTCGCTCTGGATGATGCCACCGTGGTCGAGATCATGCTCAATCCGGACGGAAAGCTGTTCATCGAACGGCTCGGCCACGGCGTCGCTCCGGCGGGTGAGATGTCGCCCGCAAGTGCGGAGATGGTCATTGGAACCGTGGCGCACGCCCTTCAATCCGAGGTCGATACCGAGCAGCCAATCATTTCCGGTGAACTGCCCATTGGTGGCCACCGCTTCGAAGGGCTCTTGCCGCCCGTCGTCTCCAAGCCGGCTTTTACCATCCGCCGTCGCGCCTCGCGCCTGATCCCGCTCGAGGACTATGTGCGCTCGGGCGTGATGACCGAACAGCAGGCTTCGACCATCCGCAGCGCGATTTCGGCCCGCCTCAACATCATCATCTCCGGGGGCACTGGTTCCGGCAAGACGACGCTCGCCAATGCGGTCATCAATGAAATCGTCAAGTCGGCACCCGAAGACCGCCTCGTCATCCTTGAGGACACCGCGGAAATTCAGTGTGCGGCCGAGAATGCCGTGCTCCTCCACACCAGCGATACGGTCGACATGGCGCGACTGCTGAAGAGCACCATGCGCCTGCGTCCCGACCGGATTGTGGTCGGCGAAGTTCGCGACGGCGCTGCCTTGACGCTCCTCAAGGCATGGAACACGGGCCATCCGGGCGGTGTGGCCACCATCCACTCCAATACGGCCATGTCGGCGCTACGCCGTCTTGAGCAACTGACGGCCGAGGCCAGCCAGCAGCCGATGCAGGAGGTGATCGGCGAAGCAGTCGATCTCGTCATTTCGATCGAGCGCACGGCACGGGGAAGGCGGGTTCGCGACGTCATCCAGGTCGAGCGCTACGCACACGGCCAGTACGAAATCGAATCCGATCAACTCACGGAAGAACAGGAGGCGCGCTATGTCGCGTAGAAATGCTCTCATCGCCGCAGCGCTCCTTGCGATGCCGATCGCCCTTGCCTCGGTTGCACCTGCGCTCGCGAGTTCGGGCGGCAGTCTTCCCTGGGAAGGGCCGCTACAGCAAATCCAGGAATCGATCACCGGTCCGGTCGCGGGCGCCATTGCGCTTGCAGCGGTCGCGATTGCCGGCGGCATGCTGATATTCGGGGGCGAACTCAACGATTTCGCGCGGCGGCTTGTCTATATCGTGCTTGTCGCCGGTATCCTGCTCGGTGCGACCAACATCATCGGCCTGTTCGGCGCCACCGGCGCATCGATTGGACTGCCCGGCGAGCAGACGAGCTCACTTGGTGCAAGCGGAGAAGGGGAGGGGTCTGATGGCTGAGTCCCTGTCCGGGCTGCAACGCAACCGCATTCATCGGGCGCTGTCACGTCCGAACCTGCTCATGGGCGCGGACCGGGAATTGGTGCTGCTCACGGGGCTGGCAGCCGTCATCCTCATCTTTGTGGTGCTGACGGTCTACTCCGCTCTCTTCGGCGTTGCCGTCTGGATCGTCATCATCGGGTTTCTGAGAATGATGGCAAAGGCGGACCCGCTGATGCGACAGGTCTATGTCCGCCATATTTCCTTCCAGCATTACTACAGGGCGACCTCGTCGCCGTGGCGTCGGTATTAAGGGGCAGGCATGGTCGCTCTCAAACGCTTCCGGGCCACCGGCCCGTCCTTTGCCGATCTTGTTCCCTATGCTGGCCTCGTCGACAATGGGGTGCTCTTGTTGAAGGACGGGAGCCTGATGGCCGGCTGGTATTTTGCCGGACCAGACTCCGAAAGCGCGACCGACATGGAGCGCAACGAACTGTCCCGCCAGATCAATACAATCCTGTCGCGGCTCGGGAGCGGCTGGATGATCCAGGTCGAGGCCGTTCGCATTCCGACATTCGACTACCCGTCGGATGATCGCTGCCATTTCTCCGATCCTGTCACGCGCGCGATCGACGCCGAGCGGCGGGCGCATTTTGGGCGTGAGCAGGGGCACTTCGAAAGCAAGCACGCGCTTGTCCTCACCTATCGGCCGCTCGAGTCCAAAAAGACAGCGCTCAGCAAATACATCTATTCGGACGAGGAGAGCCGGAAGAAAACCTATGCCGACACGGTGCTGTTCATCTTCAAGAACGCCGTGCGCGAAATCGAGCAGTATTTTTCCAACACCCTTTCGATCCGGCGGATGGAGACGCGCGAGGTCGCGGAAAGGGGAGGGGAGCGGCTCGCCCGCTATGACGAACTGCTGCAGTTCGTCCGCTTCTGCATCACCGGCGAAAACCATCCGATCCGATTGCCGGATGCGCCGATGTATCTTGACTGGGTCGCCACGGCCGAGCTCGAACATAGCCTGACGCCAAAGGTCGAGAATCGCTTCCTCGGCGTCGTGGCGATCGACGGACTGCCGGCCGAGAGTTGGCCGGGGATCCTCAACAGCCTTGACCTGATGCCGCTTACCTATCGCTGGTCATCGCGCTTCATCTTCCTGGATGCGGAGGAGGCGCGGCAGAAACTCGAACGCACTCGCAAGAAATGGCAACAGAAGGTGCGGCCGTTCTTCGATCAGCTTTTCCAGACGCAGAGCCGGTCGGTTGATCAGGATGCCATGACCATGGTCGTGGAGACGGAAGATGCCATAGCACAGGCCTCGTCGCAGCTTGTCGCCTATGGCTACTATACGCCAGTCATCATTCTCTTCGATCATGATCGTGAAGCCCTGCAGGAGAAAGCCGAAGCGATCCGCCGATTGATCCAGGCTGAGGGGTTCGGAGCGCGGATCGAAACGCTAAACGCGACCGACGCCTATCTCGGAAGCCTGCCAGGCAATTGGTACAGCAACATCCGAGAGCCGCTGATCAACACAAGCAATCTCGCCGATTTGATCCCCTTGAACTCGGTCTGGTCGGGCAATCCGGTGGCGCCGTGCCCCTTCTACCCGCCAAACTCACCACCGCTGATGCAAGTCGCGAGCGGCTCGACGCCTTTCCGGCTCAATCTCCATGTCGATGACGTGGGCCATACACTGATCTTCGGACCGACCGGATCGGGCAAGTCGACACTTCTGGCGCTGATCGCAGCGCAGTTCCGGCGCTACGAACACGCCCAGATCTTTGCCTTCGACAAAGGCAATTCGCTCCTGCCGCTGACACTCGCCGCCGGCGGCGATCATTACGAGATCGGCGGCGACGCTCACGAAGAGGGGAGGGCGCTGGCCTTCTGCCCGCTATCGGACCTGACGAGCGACGCCGATCGGGCATGGGCCGCGGAATGGATCGAAATGCTGGTGGCGCTGCAGGGCGTCGCCATTACACCCGATCATCGCAACGCTATCTCGCGGCAGGTTGGGCTGATGGCCAACGCGCCCGGCCGATCGCTCTCGGATTTCGTCAGCGGCGTGCAGATGCGCGAGATCAAGGATGCTTTGCGTCACTACACCGTCGACGGTCCGATGGGCCAGCTTCTCGATGCGGAACAGGACGGTCTGTCGCTCGGTGCCTTCCAGACTTTCGAGATCGAGCAGCTCATGAACATGGGCGAGCGCAATCTCGTGCCGGTCCTCACCTATCTGTTCCGGCGGATCGAGAAGCGCCTCGACGGCTCGCCAAGCCTGATCGTGCTTGACGAGGCCTGGCTGATGCTTGGCCATCCGGTGTTTCGAAGCAAGATTCGCGAGTGGCTCAAGGTGCTGCGCAAGGCCAACTGCGCCGTCGTGCTCGCCACACAGTCGATCTCGGACGCCGAACGCTCCGGCATCATCGATGTCCTGAAGGAATCCTGCCCGACAAAGATTTGCCTTCCGAATGGTGCCGCGCGGGAGCCAGGGACCCGTGAGTTCTACGAGCGGATCGGTTTCAACGAGCGGCAGATCGAGATCGTCTCGAACGCAATGCCGAAGCGTGAATATTACGTCGTGACGCCGGAAGGCCGACGGCTGTTCGATATGGCACTCGGCCCGGTGGCGCTCAGCTTTGTCGGCGCCTCCGGCAAGGAAGACTTGAAGCGCATTCGCGCGCTCAATTCCGAACACGGCCGCGACTGGCCGATCCATTGGCTTCAGACAAGAGGAGTTCACGATGCCGCATTGCTGCTCAACTTCGAATAGATTGCTCGCCGGTTTGGCGGCGATCGCGTTGACGATGGGAACTATGAGTCCCGCAGATGCCGGCACCGCCACTGGTGCGGCCACAGAGTGGACGCAGGTGCTCAACAATGGCGAGCTGGTTGCGCTGGTCGGGAAGTCTGGGGAGCAAATCCAGAACCAGCTCACCCAGATCAGCCAGCTCGCGCAACAAATCGAAACGCAGCTCAACATCTATCAAAACCTGCTTCAGAACACCGCCACTCTTCCGTCGCACATGTGGGGGCAGGTCGAGAGCGATCTCAATCAGCTGCGCAGCATCGTCGACCAGGGCCAGAGCATTTCGTTTTCGATGGGCAATGCCGACGAGGTGCTCCAGCAGCGCTTTCAGAGCTATTCGAGCCTCAGGACCAACCTGCCGAACGCGACAAGTTTTTCCTCAAGTTATCAGACCTGGTCCGACACCAACCGGGACACGATCGCCAGTACGCTGAAGGCCGCGAGCCTGACTGCCGACCAGTTTGATAGCGAGGAAGGCACAATGTCTTCGCTACGATCGATGTCCGAGACCGCCGACGGCCAGATGAAGGCACTGCAGGTTGGGCACGAGATTGCCGCACAACAGGTCGCGCAGATGCAGAAGCTGCGCGGGCTCGTCTCGCAGCAAATGACGATGATGGGAACCTGGCTTCAAACCGAGCAGACCGACAAGGACCTCGCACAGGCGCGGCGGGAAAAGTTCTTCAACGCGGAGGTTCGAAGCATTCCGGAAGGTCAGAAGATGGAGCCACGCTGGTGAACCGTGCCGTTGTCATTGCCTTGCTCGTGCTTGTTGCCGGTCTCTCGTCTGCGGCGACAGTGCTGATCGTCAACTTCAGAGACGCCAAGAATTCGACGCTCACCGAGGAGCAGCGTGCCGTCCGCGAAAAGTTTTTCGGCTCTGACAAAGAGTTGCCGCCGATCAAGGATGGCCAGGAGATGCGTCCGAGATGGTGAGGTCTTCTTTTGGACGTTCAGCACTGATAGCCGGCCTCCTTTGCTTTGTCTTTGCGGTCCCCGCTTTCGCGCAACAGGGACAAGTCCTGACGGAGCTCGAAAATCAGGTCTCCACTGCCGCCAAAGGTTGGGAGACCACAATTATGGATGCGGCGAGATCTCTTTTCTGGATCCTCGCGACCATCGAAATCGGGATTGCTGCCATTTGGCTGGCGCTCCAGGCAGCATCGCTCGACAGCTGGTTCGCGGAGCTTGTTCGGCGCATAATGTTTATTGGCTTTTTCGCTTTCGTCCTCACTCAGGGTCCGAGCTTTGCCCGGGCGGTGGTCGACAGCCTTTTCCAAATTGGCGCCGGTGGTGGATCCGCGTCCCCCGCCGAGGTATTCGATGCGGGAATTCGCGTTGCTTCGCAAATGTCGCAACAAGCCCAGTTCGGTGTGTTCGAGGATAATGCGCTGGCGATTGCGGCGGTGCTGGCGATGGGCGTCGTCGTCATTTGCTTCTCACTGGTTGCAGCGATTTTCGTGTCGGTCATGGTCGAGATGTATGTCGGCCTGCTTGCCGGCATGATCATGCTCGGGCTCGGTGGATCCTCCTTCACGAAAGACTTCGCCATCCGTTACCTTGTGTACGCCTTCGGCGTCGGCATGAAGCTCATGGCATTGGTCATGATCGCAAAGATCGGGTCCGAGGTACTGATGGGTCTGGCGAATGCGCCCACTGCATCCTCCGACCAATTTGTCACAACGCTCGCCATCGCCGGGATCTCGGTGGTGGTCTTCATCATCGCCATGTACGTGCCAAACATCATTCAGGGTGTCGTTCAGGGCGCCTCTGTTTCTGGTGGGATGGAGGCGATCCGCCATGGTGGTCAGGCGGCATCCTTCGCCACAGGCGCCGGCTTCCTTGCCGCGGGTGCGGCAGGAGCAGGCTTTGCAGCCGGCCAAGCCGCCCGGGCCGCAGGTTCATCAGTGGCCGGTAGCGCTCTTAGAGGCTTCGGCGCCGGGATCGGGTCTGCCGGCAAGGCCGCAGGTTCCGCGGCCAAGGAAAAGGCCATCGGCTCTCCCGGCGCCTATGCCGGATCGATCCTCGGGCTCGCCAACGCAAAACTTGACGAGAGCCGCAGCGGTCATAGGGGACCAAAGCCACCCCCAGAGCACAAAGACCAATAGCAGTCAGAAAGTGATCCATCGATGGCAGCAAATCGCGCCCCCGAAAACCCCTATCTCGCCGCGCGCCAGGAATGGAGCGAGCGATACGGTTCCTATGTAAAGGCCGCCGCCGCATGGCGGATCGTCGGCATTCTCGGTCTCACCATGGCCGTCATCGGCTTCGGGTACGCAATGTACCTGAGCACCCAGGTGAAGTTGGTGCCCTATATCGTCCAGGTCGACAAGCTTGGAACCTCGGTGATGTCAGGTTTCCCCGAGCAGATCGAATATGCTGATGTCCGGGTGGTTCGCGCCTCGCTCGGCAACTTCGTGACCAGCTTTCGCAGTATCACGCCGGATGCCGTCGTGCAGAAGCAGTATATCGATCGGACCTACGCGCTTCTTCGAACCTCCGATCCATCGACGCAAAAAATCAATGACTGGTTTCGAAGCAACTCGCCGTTCGAAAAAGCCAAGTCATCGACGATTGCCATCGAGGTCAACAACATCGTGGCGCTCTCGAACCAGACCTATCAGATCGACTGGACCGAATATGAACGGGACCGCAAGGGCAAGGAGATCGGCACGCGCCGGTTTCGCGGGATTGCGACGGTGACGCTGACCGCACCGCAGGACGAGGCGACCATCCGCCTCAATCCGATCGGTCTTTATGTCCGGGATTTCGACTGGACAGCACAGCTTTAAGGGCAGGGGATTTCTCAATGCACAGAACAGGATTGATCGCAGCCATCGGCTGCCTGGCCACACTCGTCTTTGTGAGCGGCGCTGAGGCGCAGAGCATGACAAACAATGAGGTGAAGGGGACGAATATTTCCAGAAAATGGCGCGGCACAGCCGGGCTGGTGACGACCGGTCCAGACGGCAAGGTCATCTTCCTCTTCGGCGAGACACAACCATCCGTCGTCTGCTCGCCGCTTCAGGTCTGCGACATCGAATTGCAGGGCGGCGAAATCGTCCGTGACGTTCTCGTCGGCGATACTGTGCGCTGGAAGGTCGAACCCGCGACGTCGGGCGCGACGGGCGGGCAGGCGATCCACCTGATCGTCAAGCCATCGGAACCGGGACTTGTTACCTCGATGGTGGTCACGACGTCGCGCCGCACCTATCACATCCAGCTCAAGTCCCATCCGAGCCAGTACATGGCGCGGGTCGGTTTCGAGTATCCGGAGGACGTTTCGACGAAGCTTGCCGATATCAATTCCCGGCTGGAGACCGGTGGAATTCCTGGAACGGCACCCGACAAGCTGAACTTTTCCTACTCGGTGAGCGGAAGCGCGCCCTGGAAGCCGAAACGGGTCTATTCGGACGGCGCCAAAACCTACATCCAGTTTTCGAAATCGATATCGGGACAGGACGCGCCGGTTCTGTTTGTCGTCAGCGGCGGCCAGAACCGCATCGTCAACTACCGCATGAAGAACGACATGATGATCGTCGACTACGCGGTCGACAAGGCGATCCTTGTCTCCGGCGTCGGCTGGCGTCAGCAGAAGATCACTATCCGGCGGGGAGGCTAAACCATGGGCAAATTTCTGATCTCGCTTATAGCGGCGGCCCTTCTTTCCGGCTGCCAAACGACCGAGGATGGGTTGACCACAAGTTCCACTCCCGTCGCAGTCACCGGTCCCGCCGCAAGTGCGATTGCCGGCGATATGGCAAGCCGGCTCGCAGAGCAGATTGGTCCCGCTGGCACGACGACGATCAGAATCGAAAAAGACTCGTCGGATTTTACGACCGCGCTCGAGGCAGCGCTGAAGGGCTGGGGCTACACGGTCATCACCGACGGCAAGAGCGGCAAGGACGTGAAGCCGGTCGAGCTCGCTTATTCGATCGATGGCTTTGATGGCCAAGTGCTCGCGCGGCTTTCAACGCCGACCATCGCCCTGGGCCGAGTCTACACGGCAACGGCATCCGGTGCCGTGCCGGCAAGCCCGCTTTCCATCATGCAGCGCAACTGACGGAGGCAGATATGGTCCAGTCTCTGCAGCTTGGCGCCTCCAGCCAATCCGACGATCAGAAAGGCATGCGCCGTCTCAATCAACTGCCGATCATCATCGCCATCGTCATCGTCGCGCTGTTCATTGGCGTCGTCGTGATCGGTCTGTCGTGGCGCGGACTGCCGTTCAACCGCAACAACGATATCGACAGCGCTTCGAATGCGCCGGCGACAAACTTCGGCGACCAGCTCAAGCGCGGCGTCACGGACGGCATTATCGGCGAGCCGGTAGAACGCGAGGCGTTTCAGCCGACGCCCGTCGTCGAACAGAAGGTCGAGAAGGAAACTCCTCTGGTCGACCGCCGACCGGCGGATCGGGAAGAAAAACGCCCGCGACTCGAATCGGAGGAGGAATGGAAAGCCCGCCTGAAGCGCGAACAGGACGAGCAATATATCCGCGAAGCCCAGCGGCAGCGGATGGCCCGGCTACAGGCGCGTGCAACCGCTTTAGACTCGCCGTTAAAAGTGGATATTTCCGATGTCGAGAAAGCCGCCAAGAACTCCATAGACACAGGTCGAAATACCACGGCAGCAGCCAACAATGCCTCGGACCTCTACGCCGCCGCCATGAAATCCGGGTTGATGGACGAGAACCTCGATCCGAACGCTCAAACGTCGAAGGAGGATTTCTTCAACCAGGATATCAAGGATCTCGGATATCTCCCGAACCAGGTCGTGCCGCAGATGTCGGCCTACGAACTAAAGCGCGGCTCCGTCATTCCTGCCACCTTGGTCACCGGCCTCAACTCCGACCTTCCGGGACGGATTAGCGCGCAAGTCAGCCAGGATGTCTATGACAGCGCCACGGGCTACCGGCTCCTTATCCCCCAGGGAGCGAAACTGTTCGGCCGCTATGATTCCAAGGTTTCGTTTGGCCAGGAGCGTGTTCTGGTCGTCTGGACCGATCTCATTTTTCCGAATGGATCGACCTTACAGATCGGCGGCATGGCGGGCACGGACGCCGAAGGCTATGGCGGCTTCAAGGACAAGGTCGACCGGCATCTGTGGCGCACCTGGAGTTCGGCAGCCCTCATTGCGCTGATCGGAACCGGCATTGATATGTCGATGCCGCAGAGCTCGACACTCGCGACACAGGAAACTGCATCGGATGCGGCGCGCCGCAACTTCGCGGAATCCTTCGGGCGCGTGGCCGAGCAGACCATCTCGAAGAACCTGAATGTCCAGCCGACAATCCAGATCCGGCCAGGCTACAAGTTCAATGTGCTCGTTGACCAGGACATCATCTTTCCGTCGGCCTATCGAAAGAACTAGCGGATATCCCTGCCGTGTTTTATTGCAAAACGCCCCACGACGAAGTCATAATTATCCGACCAGCGGTCGGATAATTCCCGCCAATCTGGACACTCCCTCGGCAATCGATTTTACGTCCATCGACGCATATCCAAAGATGAAGCCCGCGCGTGGGTCCGTCGGAGTGCCAAACAGGCGAGAAATTGGATAAATGCCTATGTCGTTGGAGCCTGCAAGTCCCGCAATGCGCTCTTCGTCCTCGGCGCGCAACCGGTTGAACCACACCACCACGTGAAGACCTGCAGACGTGCCTACGATCTCGATCTCTTTTTCGAATGCATCTGTCATTGTCCTTAGGAAGATCGATCGTCTTGCGGCGCTCGATCTTCTCATCTTACGCACATGCCGCTCATAGGCACCGGCCTCGATCAGGGAGGCGAGAGCTTCCTGCTCGTAGGTGGAACTGTGGCGATCGGCGAGTTGTTTGCAATGAATGAACGGATCGATCAGAGGTGCCGGGAGAACCATGTAGCCGAGCCGGAGGGTTGGAGACAGCGTTTTGGACACCGTGCCGACGTAGATTACCTGGTCCTGACCCGAAAGGTAGAGTGGCGGAATGGGGCTGACGTCATACCGATATTCCCCGTCATAGTCGTCCTCGATCACGTAGATGTTGCCTGCCTTCGCCCACTCGATCAAGCGGTGACGCCGGCCAACGGACAGCACCCCTCCCAACGGGAACTGATGGCTGGGCGTGACATATGCGAGCGCGACCTGACCAAGGTCCGGAAGCCCCGCCGTGTCCATGCCATCATGGTCGCACGCGACCGGAACAGGCGATGCGCCAACAGCAAGCATCACGTTTCGCGCCATGGCATAGCATGGTTCTTCGATGACGACGCTATCACCGGGATTAACGAGGGTTCGCGCACACAAGTCCAAGGCCTGTTGAGAGCCGTTCACAATGACGATCTGGGACGGGTTGCAACGAATGCCTCTGGCTCGCCAGAGATAGCCCTGCAAAGCCTGCCGAAGGATCGGACTGCCGGCGGGGTTGTCGTAACCTAGTCGATCGCGATGGATCATGAACGCGCTTGTCAGAGCATGCTTCCAAACCTGCTTGGGGAAGTCAGCCGCCGCGATATCGCCATAGCGGAAATCGAACTTCAGTGGCTTTCGCCCCGCCGTGGAATGCGAAGGCAGCCTCATCGCCCGCATTGCGTAGTTTGACAATCTGCGGGCACCATTGGCGGTTGAAGCGCTCGGGTGCAAGCGGGAGGGCGATGCGGTCGTTGCGACAATCGGCTTGGCCCCTTGGCGAACCTCGACATAGCCCTCCGATATCAACTGATCAAATGCAGCGGTGACGGTCGTCCTGGACACCCCATGTTCTTCCGCCAACGAACGGCTGGATGGCAGTTTGTCGCCCGTCCCGTAGACGCCGGATTCAATCTGCTCACGCAGCGACATATATATGCGCCGCGTCGCTCCCGTTCTGCGCGGCCCCTTTTTTGACTGGTCCAATGAAATACTCACAAACTGGCTATGTATTTGAGCCAGTCGATAGCAATAAAGTGGGCAAGTCAAGGAGGCGCAGATGTACACCCCAACAGCCTTTATCGTCGATGACACGGCCGAGATTTACGAGATGATGCGGCAAAGTCGTCTTGCCAACTTCATCACCGCGACGCCAACTGGACCGATGGCAACGCCTTTGCCCTTGTTTCTCGACGAAAGCGAAGGCGAGAGGGGTGTTCTTTATGGGCATCTCGCGCGACCAAACCCGCAATGGCGGGCGGAAGTAGTGGGCCATGGACTTGCCGTGTTCATGGGGCCGGACGCTTACGTGACACCCTCGTGGTACGCGTCCAAATCCGAGCATGGGAAAGTCGTCCCAACCTGGAACTACACTGCTGTCCATGCCTTCGGGCCTGTCGAGTTCTTCGAGGACGCCGACCGACTGCTGAATGTCGTCAAACGCCTGACGGAGATTCATGAAGGCACACGACAAACGCCTTGGGCGGTTACCGACGCACCGGAAAGCTATATTGAAGCGCAGCTACGTGGCATCGTTGGCATACGCATGCCGATCGCCTCTCTCAAGGGAAAACGTAAGATGAGCCAGAACCGGCCCGAACCGGATCGCATTGGTGTGAAGCGTGGTCTTGGGGAAAGCAGTCGGGAGACGGACCGTATCGCCTCCGCGATGATCCCGACGTGATGCCACCAAACGCAGAATGAGAGAGCGACTGAGAATGTTTGAAACGCCCGTCATCGATGAACGAATTTGGGCTATCGCACCAGGTTTCCAGGCAATCAGCATTCATGTCGACGCGACATCGGCCAGACAGGGAACCATAGACACGAACCTCCTGCCAGACGCCTGCGAGTTCGTTGCCGCGGGAGGTCCGACCTGGGCGGAGGTCCATTTGGCAAGCTGGTCCGACGCATATCTCCGGTTTGGCGCCAAACCGAACCGAACACCGTGCTCTGCCCAAGCTCTCAGAAAGCGTGTGTTAAAGGACGGCAGAATTTCAGCAATCAATCCCATAGTCGATCTCTACAATGCCGTAAGCCTTCGGTACGCCATTCCCGTGGGCGGAGAAAACTACGACGCGTATGTCGGTCTTCCATGCCTTACCGTTGCTGAAGGAGACGAAATTTTCGAAACGGTGATGAATGGGGAAGCGGTGAATGACCCTCCGACGCCTGGCGAGGTGATCTGGCGGGACAATGCCGGTGTCACCTGCAGGCGTTGGAATTGGCGGCAAGGAACCCGCACGCGCCTTGATACAGCAACAGGTCGGATGTGGTTCGTGCTGGAAGCGTTGGAGACCATGCCTGCAGATGCTTTGGCGGAGGCAACCAATGCGATGAGCGAAGGCTTGGAGCAACTAATGCCGGGGTGCCGCGTGCTAACGCGGAGAATTCCTAAGGTATAATTCCGTGAAGTTGGCCGGCCCCTGGCGAAGCCGGCGGTGCGCTCATGCGCCGAGAACGTTCGAGCATCAACCTTCTGTCAGTTCGGCGAGCTGAATGACATTCGCCGACAAGCAGCCCGGCGAGGCGCGCCGATGCGTTGGCTTCTCGAGATCGGCGTTGTCAGGTCCATGTTCGGCCCTTTAGGCGCCCACCTGTATTTGGCGGCATCGGGATCGTTGAGGTCTGCAAGACGACCGAACCACCGAAGGTGTTGGCATTATCCCGTGTCTCATGTGCAGCATGCGAGCCATTTACGCCAACGGCCAAATCGTCCGGACCGCGCCTGAACCAAAGCCGCGGCGCGAATGCAAAAACTTTTCTCGATCGATCATATTTTTAGCGTGAGGGAGCCTTGAAAGCTCCCTGTTTGTGGGTAGTGCTTACGTGCACGGCAAGGGGGACTGCTTCGCAGGTCGCTCGTACCGTGGGTTGCGTTGCGATCGCCAGTGGGCAAATGACGGCCCTAAGCCTTGCCACTCGTCGATGCCCAAATCTAGCGCCTCAATTGGCAAAATAAGGACCGCCTTACGGGTCAATAGAAATAGGAGAAACGTTCGTGGATGGAGAATTTCGCTTGCTCGTCGATATCCTTGAAGCCGCCCAAGACGAGGCCATGATCAAAGGCGCCCTGAGGCAGTTCACGCGTGCCTGCGGATACGAACGATTTGCCTATCTTCAAAAAGAAGGCACCCAGATCAAGACATTCAACTCTTATCCGAAGCCTTGGGAGGGGGTCTATCTCTCGGCCGACTATTCCGACATCGATCCCGTCGTGACGGAGGCGAAGCGCAGATGGGATGTTTTCTCTTGGTCCGCAGAAGACTGGCCTGCACGCGGCACTTCACCGCTTAGAAAGTTTCGCGATGAGGCGATCGATCACGGCATCCGTTGCGGCATGACCATCCCTGTTGAAGGCGGCTACGGCGCCTCGATGATGCTGACGTTCGCATCCTCCGAAAGAAAAGTAGATGTACCAGCCACATTCGACCAGAAGAGAGCAATCCAACTAGTGATGATGGTTCATTATCAGTTGAAGATGATTGCTGCCAAAACCGCATTCAATCCGAAGCAGGTGCTGTCGTCGCGCGAGAAGCATTGCCTGACGTGGGCGGCAAAAGGAAAGAGCACGCTTACAACGGCCGCCGTGACCGGCATTAGCGCCAGAACCGTGCAGCACAATCTCGATAAAGCCCGTGCAAAGCTCGGCGCGGAATCGGTGCCGCATCTTGTCGCCATTGCCAAGGATCGCGGTTTGCTAGGCTCTTAGTCAGCATCATCTTCGACGGGCACATCGGGCACGAAGCCAAGTGCATCAAGCATATCCGAAAGTTCGTCCTGCTGAGCCTCGGACCTTCTTTGGCGCGCCAGGTATTCATCCTGGAGAGTCTGCAGGACGGAACTGGCGATCGATGGATCGTCGCTTGCGCGCACCCACTCCTCGTAAACGACCTGGTCGGCCGCGAGGAGACGGCGATGTTCGCGAATAGCTGAGACCGTCATCGCCTCCAACTCAGCTTTACCCATCGAATCGTATCGAGGTTTCCTCTGGTCTGACTTTCCTTCCGAGGAACCTGCATCCTTCATTTCTTTTCCTTCCCAAATCCATGCGACGAACGACATGGCTCAATCTTAATGTTTGACGCGCCTTCAGGCGTCCTATGTCAGACGATCATCTTAGAAGAGTAAACAACCGATCAGCTCGCAATAGCACAAGCGAAGCTGAATCGGAACTATCGTTCCTGGAACGATCTTTCCTATTCGGGTTCGGCTGACGTCATGGATCTCAAGGAGGTCATGGCGATTAACCTGCGTCGGATTCGTCATGCCAAGCAAATGACGCAGGAAGAACTGGCGCACCGCGCGGGGCTTAGCGCGCGCTATATCGGCAAGATTGAACGCGCCAATGTTTCCGCCAGCGTGACCGTCCTTGGGCAAGTCTGCGACGCTCTTGGCGTCGAACCGGCCGAACTGCTGGCGAAATCACACTAGCTGACAACAGGCCGCAACCGGTTGTCGTTACGAACCAACACCTGTTGGAAACCTACGCGCCGCGGATTCGTTCGGCGAAGCGCTGCACCGCTTCGAACGCTGCTGCGAATTCCGGTCTTTCGCCATAAACCATGTCACCGAGCAGCTTACCGTAGCCTTCGGCGAACTTTCCATCTTTGGACATGATCTCGAACGTGCGGAGCGTTTCAGCCCTGGGGTCTGACTTGTAGGCGGGATAGTCGTCAGCACGGCTTTCCGCTTCGGCCTTCATCGTTTCCAATGCAATCGCGGCGGCCTCGTCCGGATCATAATGTCCGTCCATGCGTGACAAGTCATAGACGTGACGGACAAGCGTATGGTCGAGGTCCCCATGGCCCGCAAAAGCAAATCCAGCCCGGCGCCCCAGGCCCACGAATTTGTCCGCCGCGGTTTCGGCCAGTCTCACACATGAGACGTCGTTGGCTTCGGCGTCAGCACCACTGGCCTCGGCAACAAAGGATGAGACCGAGAGCTTTTCCGGCGCCGTGCAAATAGGAAATGCGGCGATCTCGATCTTGATCTCCGGGCGCAAGACACCTTCACCTTTTGCGATGGGCTCGTAGGGCAAATCGTACCGGACATAGGTATCTTTATGCAGCACACGGTAGTGGCCCTCGACTGCAAAGCCCGCCGCTTCCAGTCGCTTGTTCACCTCTGCCCGCAAGCGCTTTAGCTCGCCACGTGAAGGCGTCTCTTTGCCAACGATGCGAAGGTCGATGTCCTCGGACATCCTTTCAAGCAGGCGATAGGCACGGCCAAGCGCCGTTCCGCCGCCGAACGCCAGCGTCAGTCCATCGACCTCAACATCGTGTATGGCAGCCAATGCTCGAACGACAAACCAGTCCTTCTCGACCAGGGCAGGCGAAGGAAGACCAAAATAGTCCTGTACCTCCAGGAGTGTTTTCTGGTCTGGCTTACCGTTCAACGCGAAGCTCCGTGCGGCCGTCAGATAGCCGCCGGTTGAAGCGCGCCTTCACCTTGACTATCGGGTTCACCGGGATCTGGGTGGAGCGGCCTTCATTATAGGCTTTTGTGCTCTCACTCTGCTCCCACGGCACACCAAGCTTATTGAGCGCCTGAAGTGCCGCGCTGTGGAAACCGTTTGCGCTCGACACCATAAGCCGGCCGGTTATGCGGGAGCGCATCGCGCGCGCGTAGACACCATAACCCAGCCGCAAAAGGGCGCCATCGTGAACAAGGGATCTGAGCGCACGCAGTACCTGGTCCTCGCCACTGAGGTCAGCAAAATCCCGTGGAAGAAAGACATCGGTCTTCTTCGTTCTCTCGACACGGGTTTTTATCTTCTGCTTCAGTGTCTTCACTTGCTGCATCGCTGATGCGCCTCTCTACAAACACCCGACACGCAATATATGCAAAAACCCGACACAAGACAAGAGCAAGCGGCCTATGCGAATGTGCCTTCAACATGAGCTGAACGCTTCATACTGACGGCTTTTCGTTAGAGGCTATCGGTCGTTTTCCCAGCGCGACCGTCCTCGGACAGATTTCCGAAGCAGTGGGCGTTGAACCATGGGAACTTTTGGCAAGAACCAGTTCAACCTGGCTTGCCCCGCGCGACGCGCTAGGACCGGGAGCGCCAACCGGTCGTGAAGTTTAGCGCTGTCATCATTTCGAAGCTGTTGCACCACCGAACATCGACATCCTTACAGACGTCTGGGATCCGGCGGTTTGCGCGCTTCGCGGTGGGCTTTGAAGCCTCGACCGTTACGACGACACGATCGGCAGGACGTGCCATGGCATAGGCAATCAGGAACGGATCACGCCCGATCTCAATGACTTCCGCGTCGTTAAGATCGGGCGCGTATTTCTCGATGACGGCCTGCACCAAGACCGGGTCGACATCTTCATCGAGCCGGAGGCTGTCGTAGTTGTCAGCCTCGCCGAGCCAGCGACCGATCTCGGAGCCTTCGGTGATTTCCTCGAGGATCTCGACGGGAGTTTTGACCTGGCCAGCATTGCCCATATGGACCAGCCAATCCCAAAATTCCGGAAATCGACTGATCGGATAGTATAAATTGTGCGCGGTAATCAGCACGTTTGCGTCGAGAAGATGCACCAACTCTCCCTACGCCGCGCTGTTTGTCAGCGAATAAACGTTGCTGGCCTTGACGCCAAGTATGGCCGCCGCCTTGGAAGGGGACAACGCACCCTCTGCCAGCATTCGCTTGGAAAGCTCGATGAGGCGATTGCCGAGCTTGTGGCGTCTGACAGTGTAGTAGCTTGGTCCGCCTTCGTTTTCCCGGGCGCGATCACGCTGGGCTGCACGGTTTCTCAGCCATTGTTGGCGGAAGAGCGCGGTGACAGTGGACCACATCTCCTGGCCGATGATGCCCCCGCGATAGAGCTTGTACGCAACCATGGAGTGGCTGACCTGCCGAGCATCCGCGATTGCAGAAATTCGCGCAATAACTTGCTCCTGAGACGCATCCAAAAGCGGACGCTCTCGCGCTATCTCTGCTGCAGGCAGCAAGATGCGTCCGGCAACGTCGTTGCAAAACGTTTCGATCTCGCTGGCGGGCCGGCCGGCGCTGACGCCCGTCTGACCCAGCCAGATATGAGCCAATTCGTGCAGGAGGGTGAACGACCACGCCTGCTCGCTGTCCTGATCGTTGATCACAACGAAAGGCGCGACGGAATCTGCGAATGCGAAGCCCCGGAAGAGTTCGACATTCAACGTGCTATGATGACTGCCAAGGTTGCCGATAAGAAGTACGAAGACGCCGGCCGCTTCGGCTCGC
Source organism: Pararhizobium sp. YC-54 (assembly GCF_025847205.1). GTDB lineage: Bacteria > Pseudomonadota > Alphaproteobacteria > Rhizobiales > Rhizobiaceae > Pararhizobium. The sequence continues at coordinate 88,633 of NZ_JAOYTH010000019.1, forward strand.
TCACGAAGATAGGCAAAACCTTTGAGCGTTCCTCGGCCGCTGCCATGTCGGAACGTCTGCAAATCAAATGCCAGGCGCGTCTGGATCGAGGTACCCAAGGCGTCGGGGCCCTGCCTTTTGTCGAACGAGCCCACGAAATCAAGCTCAGTGGCCTCATCCTCGAGTTCGAGCACGGCTCTGACCATTTCCTGGCGCGCGCGGACCTCACGCAACAGCGTGTCGACCAGGGCGGCATCCCGCTGCGCAAACTCCACCGGCAAGGTCCGAAAATCCTCGCCGCGCGCAGCCACGGCTGGTGGTTCAGCCAGATAGAAGGTCAGGAGCGGCCTGCGATACTGGGCGGCCATCTTTACGAGCATTGGGCGCGTCGGCTCACCATCGCCGGCTTCAAGCATGGCCAATCGATCGCTGCCCGCCACGCCGCGAGCCTCGCCAAGACCTATCTTTTCAGCGGCATCCTCAAGATTGAACCCAGCCGTTTCGCGAGCCCAACGAAGGATCGATGGATTGACCTTTGGCACCTTTTTCCTCTGTTTCGATGCAGGCGATACTCGCTTTGATATGACCACGCAATGATTACGAAAGATATAGGGATGCTGGCCATCCGGCGAAAGCAAAACTTTCCTGACGACCGACGGCTAAGCAGTAATATCTATCCGGCCCGTAGAGTTAGTGCTTGGTGCTACTTTTGCCCGCCGATCCGCGAAAGATCGACCCGCATTCCCGCTGCACCGATTTCCTTCTCCTCGGCGGGTTCCACGCCGGTCGGCGAGGAAGCCTGCTCGTCTGCGGCATCCGTCTCCTCACTGTCGGTCGGTTCGCGACGATTTTCGATCGGACCACCCGGATCTTCGGCCTGAAACACACTCACGCCCTCGAACTCTCCAGTCTTCCAGGCATAGACCGCATCCTCGAAAACCTGCGTCACGCCGTCATCGCTCATGGGATTGCCGTACCACTTGGCAACGATCCGCAGGACCTTGGCGAACATCGCCGTCCCCTTGCGGAGGTTTTCGCATGGGTCGACCAGGTCGGGCTTCAGATCGGCCGCATCCTTCACGCCGACACCCGCCGGGAACTGCGTCAGGCCGACGCGAACCACCGCCTGGCCAACATATTGCCGGACGATCGCCATTGCCTCGTCTGACGATGTCGCCTTTGGAACGAGAATGAGCCTGCCACCCGACTTAACGGTTATCTCGAGAGGATTGGCTGATCCGGCCGCCGCCACAAACCGTTCGACGATCGCGGGCTTCAACGAGGGATCGGCACATTGTTGGATCAGGACTGCGTCGAGCATGACGTCTCCTTTCAGGTGTTGAAGGAAAAAATGAGGGGCTTTGCAAAAAGCCGCGCCCATGCGGCGGTGCTGGCGCGCTGGATGGCGACGATGGATGTCCCCTTGGTCCACCAGCCATTGCCGACCGCAACAATGATGTCCGGATCATGGAGCATGGACTGGAGAACGGGCCAGACGATCAGTTGCTCGTAGCAGATCAGCGGCGCTATCCGGCTGCCGGCGACGGTCGCGAGCGGGTTTTCGAAGAGGTGCGCCCGCGCGCCGCCGCTTGCCCCAAGCAAGGGCCGCCATGGCTGCCACATCGAGCCCGGAACCGGCATGCGCTCGCGATAAAGGATCTTGGCGCCGCCACTGGTGAGGGCAACCAGAACATTGTCGTATCCGCCCGCATCGACGATCGCCGCGCCGGCGATAACGGTGACGTCCGTTCCCTGCAGCGCTCGCACCCAAAGCCGTTCGACGGTGGGCGTCCAGAAGCCAAAAGCGCTTTCGGGAAGCACGATGGTGCGCGCGTCGCCGGAAGCTTGAGCCATCACCGTGGCAATCAGATCACGGTGCCTGATCATGCTGGTGTCGCGACCGAGCGAAGCGCCCAATTCGAGATCGACGCCACGCCACGTTTCCGGTAGCCTCAGATCGGTCCAGAATGCGGCGGACCACAGCCAAAAGCCGGAAAGAACGATTGCGACAGCTGGCCACATGCGGGTTACGAGGCCCATGAGGCCGGCTGTCGTGGCAAGGAGCCCCCACCATCCCGATCCGGGAAACAGCACGCCAGCGGCAGTGATCGGATGCGCCCAGCCGATGATGCCGAATGGCGGAATGGCCATGAGCAAGGCTGCCGCGAGATACCAAAACGGTCGGGCACGTTCGTTTCTGGTCCACAGCGTCGCGTGGACGCCGACAAAGCCAAGCGAGGCACAGAGCCAGAGCAGCAGGCCTGGCCCGAGATCGGACGCGTAGAAGGTCGCGACGCCCTGCGGCAGTCCCCGGGACGCTGCCAGGAAATAGCCGGCCGAGACCGACGCCGCTGTCAGTCGCGTTCGCGCCAGCGTCCAGAGGACCGGAAACGTCAGCGCGACCGGAAGAAGCAGGACGTGGCCGCTCCAGGCAACCGTTCCAGCAACGACGGAAGCGGCAATCAACAGGACTGACTGAGCGTACTCACGGTGCATAGGTGAGTACCTGTTGCGCCAGGCCAAGGATGCCCGACGCGGGCAGGGGACCGAAGTAGCGCGAGTCATAGGAGCCCCTGAAGGGTGAATGGAGAAAGACGCTTTCCTGCGGCACGACGCCGCCGGGCCATGGCGTCATCGGCCGACCATTGCCGTCGCGCTGAGCCAAATCGGAAAGTGCGATCCTGCGCCCGTCGATGGACACGCTGGTGCCGATTTCGACATGCTGCCCGGAAACGGCGACGACCGTCTTGATAAGGGGCGCGACTCCGCCCGGGCAAGTTCCAAAGCGGAGATAGCCACGCTCTCTCGCCAGTTCCGTCGTCGGTGTTTGCGGCGGGCAAATGAACACGAGATCGCCTGCCGCCGGCGGGCGATCGAGTGCGACGATGCGCCAGAGACCAAGGGGTTCGCTCGGTGTCAGGTTGATGCGGTATCCGCCTGTTATCGCGGCAGCAGCACTGCCAGCAACGACGAATGCCGCGACCAACAGGAGCACGACTACTTTCCCTCGGTGAGCACTTCCCAGCCGACGTGCAAACATTGGCGCCGTCATTTGAGAGAGAGCCCCTGGCTCTTTGTCTGGCGCAGAGTTTCCGCCTGTTTCAGCGCCACTGTCGTGCGCTCGTGCGCGGCCAGCTGCTGCACCGTTCGCATCGAACTCCACGCCGATTGCACTTGCGTCTTTTGCCCGGCAGTCATTCCTGCAGTAACGGCATTGAACGTCTGGCCGTTGGCTTCTTTTGCGGCGAGAGGGAGGAAAGTTCGCTCGCCAAATCGCTCCGATACGGCTCTGGCAAATCCCTCCAGTTCCGCCTTGACCATCTTGTCGGCAAGCGCGAATTCAAGGCCGGCAGGCAGGTCATTGCGGTCGATCGCATCACGAACCCGTTCGAGTGTCTGTTTGGCACTCGCCGACAGCGCCGGAATGTCGATCGACACCTTCAAACGAACGGCGCGCTCCTCGACCTCGAACTTGCGCTCGGCTTCCGCCCGCTGGCGCAGATAGCGCTCAAGGTTACGCGCAAGAGCCGGCGCATTGGTCAGAGCCTTCTCGCGCTCCTGTTTGTCGGCGCGGCTGGCAAAAATCCCAGGCTTGCCCTTGAGCGCGCCGAACTGTTCGGGCTCCGATCCGATCGTCGCCAAGGTCGCTTTCGCAACGCTCCCATCCTTCAGCATCGCGTCGACATTGACGGCCTTGAACGCGCGCTCCGGCTCAGCGTAGACAAGATGGAAGCGCATCGACACTTCCTCCCACTGCTTCTGCAATCCGGGATCTGCGGTGACCTTGTCCTCGATCGCCTGGTCGATCGATTTGGGGAAGGTGGTGATGCCTGCGACCATCGGTCTTGCCTCCTTGGTTTCCTGGTGTGGAGATTGCACGGCGCTGCGAATGAGGCCGAGCTTGCCGGCAACGGCGGCAAGCCGGGCCCCGAGTTCCGCAAGCTTGTTCTTCTGCCTGACGGTCCATTCCAGCCGGTCGCGAACGAGCGTTCGGGCGACGGTGACGAGATGCAGGCCGCGCGCTTCAGCAAAGCGAAGAGCCTGGCGGTAAAACGTGCCCTTGTCGTAATCGAGCGTCGTTTCCTTGGCTTGTCTCCGCGACAGGATCTGGATCAGGCCGCCGGCCTTCGCGAAGGATCGCCGTCCGTAGTAGACGCCCAGATCCTCCCGGTGACGGGTCATAGCCACGTAAGCGAGATGCCGGTCGAGTGAGAGCGATGCGAGCACCTTCACACGGTCGACGGTGGCACCCTGGCTCTTGTGGATGGTGGTGGCATAGCCATGATCGAGGTTGTTGTAGAAGCGCTGTTCGACCAGCACCTGGCGGCGGTGCTCACCTTCGCCGATCTCTGCGACGATGCGGTTTTGAGCAGCTTCGACGACCTTGCCGAGCATGCCGTTCTTGACGCCGAGCGAACCCTCGTTCTTCAAGAAGACAATCTGGTCTCCCGCTGAGAAGTTGCGATCTCCCTCTTCGGTCCTGAAGGCAAATCCCTCGGCGACAATCCCGCGCTCGACGAGTTTCGAACGGGCCATCTCGTTGAGCATGCGGACGTCGCGGCGGAGGTGCGCGAGGATCAGGGACGACCTGGCTGGATCATAGTCGCGGTCCCAGTCCGCGATGAGGTTTGAGACCGCGTCGGCCTTGAGCTCGGCGCCGATCATCTTGCCGTTCGCCCGATAGGCGTCAACCGCCATGGCGACATTGCCACGCGCAAGATCAAGCGAGGCATCGCGCATCCATTGCTCACGCTGGCGGTAGATGGTCTCGAGTTCGGCATAACCGATGCGATCGGCAATCGCCCGGAAGGCCGCACCTGCTTCGATCGGCTGCAGCTGCTCGGGATCGCCGACGAGGACGAGCTTGGCGCCGGCCTTCGTCACCGCCTCGACGAACAGCGCCATCTGCCGCGACGACACCATGCCGGCCTCGTCGAGAACGAAGACGGTTCTCGCGTCGAGCTGGTTGCGTCCTTCATTCCAGCGAAGCTCCCACGACGACAGCGTGCGTGAGACGATGCCGGCTTCCTTCTCGAGACCCTCGGCCGCCTTGCCTGCGAGTGCGCCGCCGACAACGCGGTAGCCGGCGGCTTCCCAGGCTTCGCGTGCCGCCTTCATCATTGTCGTCTTGCCGGCGCCGGCGCGGCCGATCACGGCGGCAATCCGCTCGGCTCCCGCCACGTGTTCAATCGCTGTTTTCTGCTCATCCGACAGACGGGAATGGCGCTTGAATGTCGCCTCCAGCACTGATTCACGAACACCATGCGACGAACGCTGTGATAGCCAGATGGCGCGATGGGCCATCTCGGCTTCGAGGCGGATCATGTCCCGCGTGGTGTATTTGGCAGGCACCCGGGCGCCGGTGGCAAAGTCGATCCGTTCGCGCTCCAAACGGAGCGTTTCGGGGCTCTGCAGGATCCGCGCCATAAGGCTCTGGAACAGGCCCGCATCGTCGATATAGCGGTGCAGTATCTTCGCGACGTCCCGTTCATCAAAGACGCTCTTCTCGCGCATGATGAGGTCGAGGACGAGGTCCGGATTGCGGCTCAAGCGCCGGGCGTTTTCGGCCCTGCGCGCTTCCTGGAGTTCGAGACGTTCCAGTTCCACGGGCCTCGCAAAACCATCGGCTTTCCGTTCGATCGCCTTTGTCCCGACGCCGAGGTGGATCGTCGGTGCGAGATCGATCCCTTGCTTCTCGAACGAGCGCCCATCGATGCGGATGTCGAGACCGGCCAGCGCCAGATGCCGGTTCTGGCAGGCAAACCACCCATCGCGAAACGCGTTGAAATCGTCGATGCCGCCAGCCCAGAGCTCATAGACGATCTTGCCGGCGTCGTTGCGGATCGGATTGCCGTCCGGTCCTGCTACCGCGACCTTCTTGGCGCCGAAACCTTCCTCTGTCAGCGGGCGCAAGGTCGTCATCAGGTGAACATGCGGATTGCCGGGAGCGTCGTGATAGACCCAGTCCGCCACCATGCCCTTCGAGGTGATGTGCCGTTCGACGAAATCCCTCACCAGCGCGATGTTCTGCTCGGCCGTCAGTTCGAGCGGCAAGGCAATCGTGACGTCCTTGGCGAGCTGCGCATCGGCACGCTTCTCGAAGGTTTCGACCTTGTTCCAGAACGCTTCGGAGGCGCCGGCGACCGAGCGATCAGCGATCATCGCGCGCAGCCAGTCCGGCGCATCGGCGGGGATAACGAACTCTTCGTGCAGCAGGCCCTGCTTGCGCGTGTAGTCGATGACCCTTGCTTCCCGCTCGTAATCCATCCTGGCGCAGTGCCGGTAGGCCGCCGACAGCACCGCACTGCGGCCGGAGCCGCGGGCGACGACGCTGACGGAGAAATGAGGGACGGCCACGGCGGAGTTCTCTCCCGATTGCGAACAAAATCAACAGGTTCGTTTGGAGCGGCGGGCCCCGCCCGGGCCAAAAGCAGAGCGTCGCATCAGCGACGTATAATTGCGCCCTTGGAAGCCGTCCTTGCGAACGGCCGGGATGATCCACCAAAGCATCGCCCTTGGCGATTGTAGGATTCACCCTAGTGCGTTCCGCACTCCGATCGGAAAAACTGGGCTCGAAAGACAAGCTTTCTCACCCAAAGGAGACTACCGACATGAAGAAGCCATCCTCAAAAATCCGCGACGAAATCGCCAAGCTCCAGGAGCAGCTCAAGGTCGCCGAGACCCGCGAGGCCGAGCGCATCGGCAGGATTGCCCTCAAGGCCGGGCTTGGCGAGATTGAGATTGAGGAAGCCGAGCTTCAGGCGGCGTTCGAGGACCTGGCCAAGCGGTTTCGCGGAGGAAAGGGCGGTTCGACCGGGAAGGAGAGGGCAGGCGGAAGTGGTGCCGGGAGCAGCCAAACCGCGGCGGTCCCGGCTGGCGCGGCTCAGGGCAGCGCTGGCGAGGCTTGAGCGAATGGCGCGCACGACCACGTCCGAGGCCCGTAAGAAGGACACGCGGGAGAAGATCGAGCTTGGTGGCCTCATCGTCAAAGCCGGTCTTCGCTACGAGAAACGCGCGCTGCTCTTGGGCGCGCTGATCGAGCTGAGCCAACGGATCAAGGGCGACGAGAGCGAACGATCCCGGCTCCTCGCGATCGGCGCGGAGGCCTTCGGGAAGTTAGATGACTAGGATCATGCTCTTCATCACGCCCGCGGTGCTGATGGTTCTGGTTGCCATCGGCCTGACCGGGATCGAGCACTGGCTGTCCGGCTTTGGAAAGACGCAAGCCTCACGCGAGATGCTCGGCCGCGCAGGAATCGCGTCGCCTTATCTCACGGCGGCGCTCATCGGCACTATCTTCCTGTTCGCGAGTGCCGGTTCGATCAGGATCAAGTCAGCAGGGTGGGGCGTCGTCGCCGGCGGTGTCAGTGTGATCGTGATCGCCGCGCTTCGCGAAACATTGAGGCTGTCGGCATTCGTGGATCAGGTGCCACAGGGGAAGTCCGCTCTCTCTTATGTCGATCCCGCGACGCTGATCGGAGCGGGGGCGGTTGTGATGGCGACCTGCTTTGCATGCCGCGTCGCGCTGGTTGGCAACGCGGCCTTCGCCAGTCCCGAGCCAAGGCGGATCCGCGGCAAGCGGGCGATGCACGGCGAGGCCGATTGGATGAAACTTGCAGAGGCGGACAAGCTGTTTGCAGAGACCGGCGGTATCGTCATAGGCGAACGCTATCGCGTCGACAAGGACAATGTCGGCGGCCAAGCGTTTCGCGCCGACAGCCCCGAGACATGGGGTGCCGGCGGCAAGTCTAAGCTACTTTGCTTCGACGGCTCGTTCGGCTCAACGCACGGCATCGTGTTTGCCGGCTCCGGCGGCTTCAAGACGACATCGGTGACGATCCCGACAGCGCTCAAATGGGGCGGCTCGCTGATCGTTCTCGATCCGTCAAACGAGGTGGCGCCGATGGTCTCGGCCCATCGCACCGGCGCCGACCGCGACGTGTTCGTTCTCGATCCCAAGAAGCCGGAGACTGGCTTCAATGCACTCGACTGGATCGGTCAATTCGGTGGGACGAAAGAGGAGGATATCGCCTCCGTCGCCTCCTGGATCATGAGCGATAGCGGCGGCGCGCGCGGTGTGCGCGACGACTTCTTCCGAGCATCGGCTCTGCAGTTGCTCACCGCGTTGATTGCCGATGTATGCCTCTCCGGTCATACCGCAGAGAGCGCACAGACGCTTCGGCAAGTACGCAAGAATCTCTCCGAGCCCGAGCCGCAGTTGCGTCAGCGCTTGCAGGAAATCTACGACAATTCCAACTCGGACTTCGTCAAGGAGAATGTCGCGGCCTTCGTCAACATGACGCCCGAAACCTTCTCCGGCGTCTATGCCAACGCGGTGAAGGAGACCCACTGGCTTTCCTACCCGAACTACGCCGGGTTGGTGTCGGGAACGACGTTTTCGACGAGCGATCTCGCCGCAGGAAACACGGACGTCTTCATCAATGTCGACCTCAGGACGCTTGAGACGCATGCGGGCCTCGCACGCGTCATCATCGGCGCCTTCCTCAACGCGATCTACAATCGCGATGGCGCGATGAAGGGCAGGGCGCTCTTCCTCCTCGATGAGGTGGCGCGGCTCGGCTATATGCGCATCCTGGAGACGGCACGCGACGCCGGCCGCAAATACGGCATCACGCTGACAATGATCTATCAGTCGATCGGCCAGATGCGCGAAACCTATGGCGGTCGCGACGCCGCCAGCAAGTGGTTCGAGAGCGCGAGCTGGATCAGTTTCGCGGCAATCAACGATCCCGAAACCGCGGACTACATCTCGCGCCGCTGCGGCATGACGACGGTCGAGATCGACCAGGTCAGTCGCAGTTCCCAGGCAAAGGGATCGTCGCGCACGCGATCGAAACAGCTGGCCGCCCGGCCGCTGATCCAGCCGCACGAAGTGCTTCGCATGCGCTCCGACGAGCAGATCGTCTTCACCGCAGGAAACGCGCCGCTCAGGTGCGGTCGCGCGATCTGGTTCCGGCGCAACGACATGAAGGCGTGCGTCGGAACGAACAGGTTTCACGAAGCCGGAAGCTGGGCGGATGCCAGCCTGATCGAGCCGGCGCGCAGTGCAACAAGCAAGGCCGATCCAGAAAAATGAAGAGTATCGGAGAAATCAGCGTGAGCGACGCCCAGCGGGCGGGATTTCGGGAGTTCTCGTCGTGCGAGGAGCGGGAGAAAGCGCAGCCGCAGGAGGCTCGACTGAGTGGCTCGAAGAGGAGGCGGGACCGACTGCGCCCCGCTCCTCGCACACCGTTTTGCTGGCCGACTGCGGTGCGAGGTCGAGCGCGTTTGTAACGCAGATGAAACCGACTCCGGCATAGGCTGAGGCATCAGAAGAGAGGATGGGATCGTGGAGAAATCGAATGTGGTTCCGTTCCGGAAGACGAGGAAATCGGGACAGGACGAGCGACCGCGCATACCGGGTAAATCATTACGACCGGGAAAGACTAGCCGGCGTAAATCGCTGGCGGCAATCGTCTCGGGCATCATCATTGCTGTCGGAGGCTGGCTTGCCTATGGCGGCGCCGACAATCTTTCCGGTCTCGTCGCAATGGCAAAGATACCGACGACGGATTCATTGTCGGCGGCATTTTCGTTTTGCGGCAGCGAGCGCGTTCTAATTGCGTGGTCGACGGCGATACGTTCTGGTTTCAGGGCGAGAAGATCCGCATCGCGGATATCGACACGCCGGAGCTCAGCCCGCCGCGTTGCGAGGCGGAAAGGATCAAGGGCGAAGCCGCGAAGCGGCGTTTGCTGGCGCTCCTCAACGCCGGCCGGTTTTCACTGCTGAGCGTCGAACAAGACGAGGATCGCAACGGCCGAAAACTACGAATTGCCACCCGCGGCGGATACTCAATTGGCGCAATGTTGGTGAATGAGGATCTTGCTCGTCCATGGGGCGGAGGACGTCGCCCATGGTGCCAATGATTAGAGCACTTGTAGCGCTGGTCATGCCAATACGGCCACGCGGCGCATGCTACCACGCAAAGCAATAGGGCCAGTCCGTAATCCGCCCTCAGCTGCTAAATACTTCTCGCAGAAAATCAACGAACACGCGGACCTTTTGCGGCATATGGCGCCGCTGTGCGTAGAAGGCATAGATTGGCTGCTCGACAGGTTCAAGGTCAGATAGCAGGCGTACCAAGCGGCCCTCGCAGACGTCGTTCGCGACCATGAAGTCTGGAAGCAAGGAATAGCCATACCCGGTCAGACAGGCGTTCCTGACTGCGCGCGCCGAGTTCATTGTGAGATGTTGGGGGACGTCAAAGTGGATAGTCACACCGCGGTGACTAAACTGGTGCGTACGCCCCCATTCTCCACTGACCTGCGTAACCGAAGGGCAAGCCTTGATCTCGTCGATTGATCGCGGCGTCCCGAACTTCTGACAGAAGCCCGGCGAAGCGACGAACACGATTCTCTGCGTCGATATTTTTTGGGCTATCAGGGATGAATCGCTGAGCGGCCCCACGCGAAGCGCCACATCATAGTGCTCTCCAATAAGGTCGACCAAACGGTTTCCGATATCAACCGAGACACTTAGTTGAGGGTATCTCCGCATGAACTCAGGGATTGCCGGCGCCAGGCATTCGTTGCCGAACGCGGTAACGCACGACACGCGCAACTGACCGCGAGGGGTGTCTTGGCGCTCACGCACCATGTTCCGCATATGGTCGAGTTCCTCCAAGAAGCCGGCGCTTTTTTGCACGAACTCCAACCCGGCATCGGTCAGATTGAGTTGACGGGTCGTGCGGTTAAAGAGCCGCGCACCCAAGTCCGCCTCAAGTTCAGCAACGATCCGGCTCACTGACGGTGCGGAAATTCTGAGCTCGCGAGCTGCCAAGGTAAAGCTTTCGTGTCGCGCTACCTGGACAGCCACGCGCATTGCCTCAATCATGTCCATCCGCATTCTTTCGAAAAGCAAAACAATCTTTCTTGTCTGGTTCCCATTAACACGGAGCACAAATTTATGCATCACGATGGAGACGGCACCTATTCCAGGAGAACTCGACATGGCAAGAAATCCCAGCTGGATCCTTCGAAGCTATCCCTCGGCGATGCCCACGGCTGCGAACTGGACACTTGAAGATCGCCCGATACCGGAAGCGTCAGATGGAGAGCTACTGGTCAAAACCTTGTGGCTCTCGGTGGACCCCTACATGCGAGGCCGCATCAGTCCGGCGAAGAATTACGCCGCGGGATTTAAGCTGGGCGATCTGATGCTGGGAGGCGGCATCGGTGAAGTGATTTCGTCCGGATCGTCTGATTTTAGCCCCGGTCAGATCGTGATGAGCGACTATTTCGGATGGCAGCCCTTCACCGTCGTTCCGGCGTCATCGGCCAAGCTCGTGACCACCACTGACACTCCCATACAGGCCGCCCTTAGCTATCTCGGGATGCCTGGGCTCACGGCTTATTTCGCACTGCTCAAGACCGCCCGACCCAAGCCAGGTGAAACGGTGCTGATCTCTGCGGCGTCCGGTGCGGTAGGACAGATCGCGGGACAGATCGCACGCATCAAGGGACTTGATCCGGTTGCCGTGGCCGGTACGGATAAGAAGCTCGAGTGGTGTAAGGAGCTTGGCTATCGGGCAGGCATCAACCACCGCACTTCGGCTGATTTGATTGCCGATGTCGCTTCGGCATGCCCGGACGGGGTGGACGTGTTCATCGACAATACCGCTGGCCCCATTCACGACGCAGCCATGCTGAACCTCAACACGTTTGGCAGGGTGGTCGTGGTCGGGACCATAGCTTTGGCTGATCGGTTCGACCGGCCAGATATCGGTCTGCGCCATCTTCGCAGGACGTTGATCACGCGTGCCCGTATCGAGGGCTTCCTATTGGACGACCATGAAAGCGAATATCAGACCGCCATTGCCGATCTTCTCTCATGGTACAAACAGGGGCTTCTTCAGACGAGAGAGGATGTTGCGGAGGGTATCGAATCGGTCCCTCATGCATTCGTGCGAATGTTGAGAGGGGAGAACTTCGGCAAGCAACTCGTCAAGCTGTGAGAGAGCATAGACGGTCAGCGCCGTGAGCCGGAGGAACATCGCGCGGAATCACATCACCGATATGAATCGATACGGATAGATCGATTCATAATTGTCGTTGGACGCAATTGCAGGCGTCAGCGATTCTGGTCTTATGATCTCGCAACCCTATCACCTCTATGTCGAACGCTCGGATGCCGCGAGTAACATGGCCCGCTACTATGCCATGTCGATCGAACCGAACCTGTTCGGAGACGTCTGTCTGCTCAGAAAGTGGGGCCGCATTGGAAGCAAGGGACAGATGAAGGTCCATCATTTCGGGCGGGAAGAAGAAGCAGTGCAGCTTTTTCTCGACCTGCTCCGTCAGAAACGAAAGCGCGGCTATCGTCCACGCGCGTCCATGCCGAGATGAGAAAGGCCCGCCGAGGCGGGCCTTTCATAGCGCCTCATCGGCGCCAGTTCCGGTCGGTCTCGAAGGATACTTCGATTTCGACGAAGAACGGGATTTTGATCGCGAGCTTCAGGCCGAGCTTTCCCTTGCGGAAGAAATGGCTGATCACCTTGCCGAGACTGCGGAGCCGGCGGCCTGTGTTGGCGAGGAATTGAGCGAGCTGTTGCACGGTAATTCTCCTTTCGATTGCGGATATCGCGGGGTGAGACCGCAGACCGGAAAGGAGGGACGCACTCGAAGAGCCGAAACGACGTGGAGGACATGGCCGGCGCCTGAATTTTGGTCCGCGAGGAGCCGCGAAAGCGGTGGGGAAAATTCTGGCGCTGGCAAGTTGCGTCGTGACGAACGGGCTGCAACATCCCCGATGAGAGATGACAGCAGTGTCGAAAGGAGAGAGGCGACCGGTCGCACTGGATCGCCAGCCCCGTAGGCATCGCGATAGAGTGGCCGCTCTTGCAGGCTGGGGCTGCGACCGCAGACCTCCGACCTGAAGGTGAGGGATGAAATCCCCCACAGCCGGGACAACGGTCGATCCGTCGGACCGGCTCGGATAACATCAGTGAGAAACCGCCTCAGAAAGGCGGCTCAGCTTCGATGGTCCCGTCCTGTTCGGCGAGCATCAGGGCGAGATCAGCCTGGGCGAGTTGCAGCTCCGCCTCAATCTGCCGGCGCTCGACGGCATCACACGTGCTGTTCAGTTCGGCGCGCAATTCGGCAATTTGCTGTTCGATGGTCATCGTCTCATCTCCTTGAGTTCGTGAAAGACGACGACGCGGGGCGTGACGGAGTGGCGGGGTCAGGGATCGCGGAACGCGACCGCCAGCGGCGGCGAGGGGGAGCCGATTTTGTTGGAGCGGAGGGAACCGGAGCGGAGACAAAATTGGGGGGACCTCGTCCTTGAGGCCGCCGATCCGGCACGGCACAATGGAATGATCTGAGCAGACCCCTACGGTCCGTATGGCACCAGAAAAGCCGGAAACGGGCTCGACGCCTGTTTCCGGCTTCTGAAGATTGGGGGTGGCCCCGCCTTCTGGCGGGGCCGGCCTGGTCAATCCCGGTTCGGGCGGGACCAGATAAGCTGGTAGCCGTCCTCGCCTTCGACTTCCGCCAGCGTCGCGTAGATAGGAGCCGGGAAGCTCGGGTCGTCGAGCTTGACCGAGAGGTAGTCGCGGTCGGTCTCGGTGGAGCGCTTCTGCCACGCGGCTCCGAGATCAACATTGCCCGCGTAGATGCGGAAGTGCGGGCCCTTCTCGGAGGGATTTTCGACGCGGGCGATGCGAGCCTTGACGTTGAGGGCCAGAGTGCGGATCGAGCCGCTGAAGCCGGTTTCGTTGGAGATGAAGGTGCCGATCGTTGCCATTGCCGTATTCCTTTTTGCTGTTTCGGGCCGCGCCTATCGCGGCCTCGATGGCAGTCGCAAAGGACCGGGGACGATCGGACCGCACCTGACAAGGCCGCAATGCAATGGAGGGTGGCCGGGAACAGCTTTGTTGCCTCGCGAGGAATGAGCGCATCGCGCTCAGGGGAAGAAAGTTGCGAAGGCCGTTGCGGGAGAACGATCGAGGCGTAGCCGGTCTCCGGTCAGACATGCCTCATCGAGCCCGCGAAGGGAGCGCCGGTGACAGGGACTAAAGGAGTTGGCCAGGGCGAACCGCACATCGTCTCGATGATATCCGAGATATCGGCTCACATGCGCACTGCCAGTCGCCTTGCTGTTCAGCTGAGGCCGTACCAGGTACCGCGTCCCGCTCCGTGAAGGGTGAGGTGTCCCTGCTCGGTCAATGCGCGTAGATGATCCTTGACCGTGTTCCGGCTGGCGCCCGTGGCATTGGCCGCGTCCATAACGGTCACTCTTCCACGTTCACGCGCCAGTTCGAGGATCGCAACGGAAAGCTCCGGCAGGTCGCCTAGCAGAATGCGCTCGCGCTCGATTCTGCGTTCCAGCCGTTGCTTCTGTCGCTGCAGGCTTCTCAGGAAGAACTCGACCCACGGATTCCAATCCTGCTGATCGGTGCGGATCGTGCCCTGTGTGCGTCGCAGCGCCAGATAGTAGGCTTCCTTATTCTGCTCGATGACGCTCTCGAGAGAGCTATAGGGCACATAGGCGTAGCCGGCGCGGAGGAGAAGCAATGTGGTCAGGGCGCGTGACAAGCGCCCATTGCCGTCCTGGAAGGGATGTATCTCTAGAAAAACGACCACGAAAACGGCAATTATGAGCAGAGGATGAAACGTCTTATCCGTTTCCTGCTTCTGCAGCCAGGACACGAGGTCGGCCATCCGACTCGGCGTATCGAAAGGAGACGCGGTTTCGAAGACAATTCCCAGGCTTCGGCCCTCTTCATCGAAGGCCTCTACATTGTTGGACAGCGTCTTCCAGTTTCCCCGATGTCGCTCGTCTTTGGTTGAGTGGGCGAGGAGGTCTCGATGGAGTTGGCGGATATGATTCTCATTGGGCGGAATCGTGTCGAAAGCTGAAAAGATAGTCTCCATCACATCCGCGTAGCCTGCGACTTCCTGCTCGTCGCGGCTGGTGAACGAGCCGATGCGCAGGTTCGAGAGCAGCCTCTCGACTTCGCGGTCGGTCAGCTTTGCGCCTTCGATGCGAGTTGAGGACCCGATGCTCTCGATCGTTGCCACTCGCCGCAGACTGGAAAGCCGGTCGGGCGCTATACGTCCCAGCGCCCGCCACGCACCCTTGAACTCATCAATATCGGCGATCAGCGAGAGGATCTCAGGCGTGATCACGAGTTTCAGGAGGTCTAGCGCCAGCATCCATTAATTCATCCGTTTCCATCCAAAACGGGTATGGCACAACGGCATCCAATAATCCATCCATTTCCATCCGAAAACTTGGAAAGGTCAGTCCTGCATAGCCGCCTCTCTCCAACTATCATCGCAAAGATCTTCTCTGTAGCCAGCAGCTGGCGCCTCAACCTCAGGAAACGACGCGGCAGACGAACTCAAGGACGCCCTGTTTTCTATTTGACGGACGGCCCCGCCTTCTGGCGGGGCCGGCCTGATCAATCCCGGTTCGGGCGGGACCAGATCAGCTGATAGCCGTCCTCGCCTTCGACTTCCGTCAGCGTCGCGTAGATCGGGGCCGGGAAGCTCGGGTCGTCGAGCTTGACCGAGAGGTAGTCGCGGTCGGTCTCCGTGGAGCGCTTCTGCCAGGCAGCACCCAGCTCGACATTGCCCGCGTAGATGCGGAAGTGCGGGCCTTTGTCGGAGGGGTTTTCGACGCGGGCGATGCGCGCCTTGACGTTGAGTGCGAGGGTGCGGATGGAGCCGGTGAAGCCGTTTTCGGTAGCGGTGAAGGTGCCGATGGTAGCCATTGTCATGTTCCTTTTGCTGTTTCGGGCCGCGCCCATCGCGGTCTCGATGGCTGTCGCAAGGACCGGTGACGAACGGACCGCACCCCCGGGGTCCCCGTTGCGCCTGCGCAATGGGGTGGCTTGTTGGGCCGGAACAAAGTGGAGGGCGGCCGGGAGCAGCTTTGTTGATCCGCGAGGAATGAGCGCTTCGCGCTCAGGGGAAAAAAGTTGCGGAGGGCCGTTGCGGGAGAACGATCGAGGTGTAGCCGTTCTCCGGTCAGACATGCCCCATCGAGCCCGCGACGGGAGCGCCGATATTGAGTTGCAAAGGAACGTGGCAATGGCAGCTCTCGCGCTGTCCGATCGCGACGTTCAACGGCTCACGGATGGAAGCACGGGGTGCCAGACTGTTGGCCCACTGATCCCTGTCCACCAGTTTCCGGTTGGGGCCCGTTGCGTGCACTGAAACGCGGGATATCGTTGCACCGCGCTCTGCCCAAGAGGATACATGCGCAAGCAGACAAAGCCGTTCATCGTTGAGGTCAAGCCGTCACGCAAGCCGAAGTCGGGCCTCAAGAAGACGTCGATCTGGGGGAGGGTAGACCTGAGGACAGACGGAAATGCAGCGGTAGCGGCGACGCCGGAACAGGAGCCAGCCGCCGTCGAGAGAGCGGCCGGCCCGGATTGATAGGAGCGACCGTCAAGCCGCCTCTCGGCCCAGACCGTCTGCCGGCTGAAGTTCGTGGAGATAGCTGACGGCACGCTGTGCATGCGCGGCGGCGGCGAAGATGAACCGCTTCTCTTGTCTGAGAATTTCGAGCCAGCTTGCAAGGTAACTTGCGTGATCGGGTCTCGGTTCGAGCTCCGGGACGATGCCGAGATCGGCCGCCAAAAAACAACCGCCAAGATCTGCGATCAGCTCTTCGTGGGCGCGGGACGCCCGATCCTTGTGATAGCGGGAAAGATCACGATCAATCCGCTTTTTCGAGCCCGTCCAATGGGTTAGCTCGTGCCCGAGGGTGGCATAATAACTCGGAGCGTCGCGAAAACTTTCGAACGGCGGCATTTGTACGATATCCAGAGCCGGATTGAAATAGGCCTGGTTACCGCCATGCCTGACCACGGCGCCGGTATTGGCAAAGAAGGTATCTGCATGACCGATCCGCTCCACCGGATCGGTCGCCGGCGCCGGACTGAGGTAATACTGCTCGGGAAGGCCCTCGATCTGGTCCGCGCAGAACACCGTATAGGCCTTGAGGAACGGAATTCCGCGTTCCACTTCCTCACCACGCGCGTCGGTCTCGGTGCGCGTGAAGCGGCTGGCATAGACAACGGTTGCGCCGGTCTCGCCCTTGCGTACATGTCCGCCTAGCTCGATGCTCTGCTTGAAAGTCATCCAGGTCGGCGAGACGAAGCCTCTCGAAACGGCTTCCGACCAGAGAAGCAGGGTATTGATGCCTTGATAGGGAAGGCCATTGTGGCGCAACGGTCGCGTAATGCGACCTGTCGTGTTCGCCGCACTCCAGGGCTTGACCCAGGGGCGCACGCCCTGTTCCAGCTCCGCGACGATACGGTCGGTGATTTTTGCGTAGATATCCACGCGGGTCCTGTTCTCTTTGCTGCTCATTTTCCTGACCTCCATTTGAGGCCGCGCCCATCGCGGCCCGTTACGCGGGGTCCGAAGCCGGGGCCACGGCCAAGCGAGCGCACCGAAGGCCGCAACGCCAGAGGAGGACGGCAAAGCCGTTGCGGCTCGATTGCCGCCCCGGCAGGACCGACAACCGCGGCGGCCGAGATGGGCGCCGTCCCTTCTCCTTCTCTCCGCTTACTTTCCAGGCGCCGGATGAGTTCGGAGTCGACATGGAAAGAGGCCGCCTTCGGAAAGGCGACCTGGGTCGTGGTGAGAAACTGGCGAGGCCGAAGCCCCGCCAGACTGTGCTCAGTCGAAGGCCGACATCTGCGCCTCGGCCGCCTTGCGGTCGACGGACTGGCCGGGATTGTCGACCGGGCGGTCGAAAGGCTTCCAGGTTTCGCCGACGATGCGGCTGTAGGCAGCCACGGCGCCTTCGGCTGCCATCCTGAGCGCGTGCGCCTGCACGCCCATGTCGGCGGCGAATTCGCGCTTGCGCTGGGCGGCACTGCTGTAGCCGACAGGACCGTCGAGGTCTTCGTCGCGGGCATCGTTGGCAGCCTTGGCGGTGGCGTCGCGCGCCTCGGTGACGGCCTTGCTGTAGAACTGCCCGGCGCCGTGCGCAGAGCCGACGAAGGCGCCGACGATCCGCTGCAGGTGGATCTGCATGGCCCGTTCGCCAAGGCCTTCGCTCAGCGCATCTGATGTCTCTGAGATCAGGCGCTCATGGAGATCGCGGATGCCGTCGCTGTCGACGATCGCAGTACCGAAGCTCTCGGCAATCTTCAGCGCCTGGGCGCTGTCCGGGCATGTCAGCCGGACCATTTCGAGGGTGGCGCCCTTGCGGAGCTGGACGACGCGGGCGGATTGGCGAGTGGTTGCGGGCTTGGCCATTTTTCTTCCTTTCAACGTCCGAAGCGGTTCCGGCCCGTGCCGGTTTGCCCTTCGGTGCGGTCGACCCGAACCGGCGGAAGACGGGCGCTTCAGGGTCCGGGCCGGGCCAAGACAAGCGGAGCCGATCTGCGGGCAAGCAGGGCATCGCCCTCGCGAAGACCGCGGAGCTGCTTTGCGAAGGACGGCGGGATCCGGCCGCCCCGCGGCGCGATGGCGGCCTTGAAGCGAACGGCCGCCGGTTCAGACCGCGGCACAACCGAAGGACAAACCGGCTCGGCTACGGTCATCCAGGCCGTTGACAGGAAAAAGGGCCGCGAGGAAGCGCTAGATCTCGCCATCCCCGATTTCGGACCCACGGTCTGTTCGCGCAACTGCATCTCCGTCCGGCAATCTCGTCTTAGGCAGCCGATAGGATTGCAGCCAGGAGGGGCCATGCGAATTGCACAGGCGACGCAGCGTGCCGGCATCGTCATGAGGCGCCTCGCCCATCCAGACGCGGTTGAGGATGCTTTTCCAGCGCCGGCCGTGCTTTGCCGCATGGGCCTGCAGCGCCTGCTGCTCCTCGGGGTCGAGCGGCCGCAGTTTTGCCGGTTTGGGTCGCGACCCGTTGCTCGCCGTCACCGGCATCGCCTCCCGTTCTGCAACCAGCCTGTTGAGCTCCGCCACGCCGGCCTTCAGGCATTCGGACCCGTCGAGGTGACGGAACCTGATCCAGAATGCCATCCGCTCCTCGGGCGAGCTGCCGATCCCGGCTCTCCGTTCGAGTTCACCGATCGTGCTCATGACCGTTAACCGCCTGGCCCGGCGCCAACGCTCGCCGGCCCCAAGGAGGGTCCCTGCCGCGTCGGGAGCCCCGCGATAGCGGCGTCCTGTCGGGCAAGTTTTCGGGTGAGGGCATCGACCTCGGGCTGACGCTCGGCCGTGAGCACCTCGAGATTCGCGCGATAGCGCTCAAGGAAAGCGTCTAGTGGCTGCGCCTTCCCACGGCGATATCCCTGATGACGCCGGCCGATCAGCGGAATGAGCGCGGTCATTTTCCGGGTGATCTGCCGGTCGATCACATCGAGCTGATGCTGCGTCTGCCGCCGTGCTGCTTGCATGCGCAAGAGTTTCGCGGCCTGTTTGGCGGAAGTCGACATCACACCGTCCTCCCAAGCCAACTGACGAAGCTTGAGGGGCCGTGGTAGGCGGCATGTTTGGTTGCATCGATGACAAAGCCGAAGCGGCCGGCGGCATAGTCGGCGCTCGGCACCAGAAAGCGCCGCTCTGTTGCCCTGTTGTCGCGCGTGCCGCCGAGGGTCGCGATCACCTCCGTCATACCGGCATGATGCTCGGACCGGATTGCCGAGATCACCACCCAGTCGCCGGCATGTGCCCGCGCAAATGCGCGGGCGTCCTTCTCGTGGGATTGGCCGGGAGCCAGGGAACGGCCGAAGATCGTTTCCCACGCGTCCGGCCAGCTGTCACGGACTGTTTTGTCGGCGACTTTTCGTTCGTAACGTGTGAAGAGGTCTGGAAAGGTGAGCGCAACGATAGCCCAGGCGGCGTCTTCTTCATAAAACCCATCGTCTGCCCGGAGCAGCGGATGGACCGCGGCGTTGCGGTCGGAGGAAAGCTTGAAGCCGCCATGGCCTGCCGTGGTGTGCGAGACAACGCCCTCTGCATAGATGGTGGCGCCCTGCGATGGTCCCCATGGGGTATTGCAGTTCATGCGCACTGTCTGGCGCGCAAGCGCCTGGAGGTCGCGGCAATGTTCGGCCTGTTCGATCATGCGCGCGCGGAAAGCCGCTTCGTCCTCGATCGAACCATGGTACGAGTAGAAATCGTCGCGCCTGAACTCGGCAAGCGGCCGCGACCTCCAGGCGCTGGCAAGCAAGTGCCCGTCACGAGATGGCAGCATGGCGAAGACGAGATCGCCGACGCGGGCGACTGCCATGCCGTCGGCGCCTCGGCCGAATTCCACCCCAAAAACGTCAGCGGTGGAGGCTTCGCAAGAGTGTGCATGGGACGTGTTCATGGCGTCGTCCTCCCTTCATCAGCCTCGGCGGCCGCTTCGTCGGCCCCAATCTCTTCAAGCACCGCGCCGGGGTAGCGGTGAGCCTTGAGCCAGGTCTCGGCGGCTTGCCTGTCCTTAGTGAGATGGAGGAGCTCCCGCGTCTCGCCGCCGCGGTCGAAGATGCGAACGGAACCGAGCGGTGGTCGCGCGATAACCCTGAAGGTGAGATCTGAATCGAGCCCGAAGGTCCGCCGAATGGTGACGAGGATGGTGGTTCTGCTACCGATGTCGCCCTCATGAAGGGTGAAGGAGCCGGGCGCGGTGTAGCTGCCGAGCTTGCGCGGCCCCTCCTTGCGGATCAGCCGGCCCTGGCTGTTGCGGGTTTCCCAGGCGGCGAGTTTGTTGCGGAAGCATTCGGGCGGGCGGGGCGTGCCGTCGGACCAGGACACGAGTGAGCCGATCGGGGCGAGATCGAAGATGAGTGACGCAGACATGGGATCTCCTCTGGGTTCTGCGGTTCGCGAAAACGAAAGCGCCGCCGGAGGTGCCGGCGGCGGTGTTCATTCGGAAAGGAGAGGGTGGCGGCTATTCCGCTGCGATGCCGTAGGCAGACTGCTCTTGGCCAAGTTCGTCGGAGGTGTCTTCCTGGATGCCAGTGTCGACCAAATCCTGCTCCGTAGCGCCGTGTTCATCGGAGACAGCGGTGTCTTCGCCTTCCGCTGCACCCGTCAGCGCATCGTCGACACTGTCGTCGTCTTGATCGGCGGCGGCATCATCCGCATCATCCGCCTGCCGCATCAGATCGGCGATATCCTGCGGGTCGGGCGCGAAGAGCGCCGCCGGATGGACGAAACTCGCATCGGCCTTGAAGTGCTCGACGAGGGCCGAGCGCGTCTCGCGCACCCGCGGCCGCGGCTGGATATCGACCTCCTTGGCCGCCGCCTCGAGCGGCTGGCGCGACAGGCAGGTGAGGAAGTCTTCGGTGCCCATGTTCGGCAGGAAGCCATCCGCGCCGATTGCCTCGCCGGCAATGCGCGAAACGACGCCACTGTTCGACATGCCGCGCCGGCATGACAGCACATCGATCAGCATGGAGCGGGCTGCAACCCGCACCGTCTCCATATCGAAGGAAAACCGTCCGTCCTCGGTGAACAGCCGCGCCGCGTGTCGCTTGAAGCGCTTCGGCCCGAATACGTGATCTTTGGCGCCGGAATCGACCCGGACGTTCTGTCCGGCAAAGGCGATGACCAGCAGCGCCATCAGCATGTCATCCTCGATCGGTGCACGCGCCAGCGCCTCATGCAGCGCATCTGTGCGGAAGTCGCCGATCATGTCCTGGCCCTTCTGGGTGACCTCCGGCCGCGACCGCGAGCCGCTCACATCGTCCTCGGACTCGGTCGATCCTTCGGCGGCAGAGCCCGTTTTTCCAGCAGCAGGCTTCGGGTCCGGCATGCGATAGTGCACGGTCTGCACCTTGCCCTCACGGTCGAGATACAGGCCGGTGTGATCGCCCTTGCCGGGCTTGCCATAAACACGTTCGGCCTTTTTCGGCAGATCCGGCTGGCCCCAGTTGTTGACCTCGACGATCGCGCCCTTCTTCGGCAGATTGTTCGTCATCCATTCCTGCTGGGCGCCGAGGAAGGCCTCGACATTGGTGGTGTAGCGATTGTCCTGATCGGCCGGTCCGAACAGGTCCTCTGCCCATTCGATGCCATAGGCTTGCCGCAGGTCGTCGCCGAAGCTTGCATCGCGGGCATACATGCGGGTTTTCGAAAGGCCGTTGGCGATCTGCCACCAGGGAGCCGTGTCGCCCTTCTTCGGTTTGTGGGCTTTCCAGACTTCCTTCTGCTCGTCGAGCGATGCCGCTGCGATCGTCCTCAGCTGCTGCTCGTTCGGCATATCGCCCTTGGCCATCTGGTCGAGCATGGCGGGAAGAACATTGGCCAGCAGGCGAAGTTTCCTGATCTGGCGGACGGGCAGCGCAAGTGCGACAGCAATCGCCTCTTCGGTCCAGCTGAGCGCCACCAGGCGTTCGATACCGCGCCACTGGTCGACGGGATTGAGCGGTTCGAAAGCGATATTGGCGATCATCGAGCGCATTGCACCATTGTCATTGGCGGCATCGGTGACGAGAACCTCGATTTCTTCAAGGCCTGCGGCGATCGCCTGGCGCACACGTCGGTGGCCGGCCTGGATGACGAAGCTGTTGCCGCCGTCGCTCTCCGGCGACACGACCGGCGGCTGGATGATGCCGACGGATTTGATTGTCGCCAGCAACAGCGCGTCGGCTTGCGGGGACGATTTCGAGCGGCGGGCGCCATCGGGATTGTCCTTCAATGCGCGGGGATCGAGTCTCAGGATATGCATGGGAAGCTCCTCTGTCCGGGTTTTCGGGAGACGGCCGGCTGCCGCTCCTGTCCGTCTTCATTCTTTCGAAGACACCCCCAGGACCCGCGGAGCGGGCGGGCCGGCGCAACTGCGTGTGAGCAGCCCTGCCGCGAAGCGCAAGCGGGGCAATTGCCCTGCGCGTGCGAGTGGCCGGGATGCGGAGCGCGCGGTTGAGCGTCAGCGTCGGCGGGCTGCCCGCTCTGCGACCGGTTTTTCCTTTCTCCTTTCCCCCTGTTCTCTTCATTCGCCTTGCCCGACGCGGCCGATCGCTTTCGCGCTGGCGGCGAAACAGCGGGCAAAATTTCGCGAAGCGGAGTTGAACGTTTCATCCTATCAATGGCAAACAAGCGCGGGTTGATTGAAACGACGCTTGGCCCGGCAGGCGCCTGAGTTGTGCGGCGACGCCATCGGTGGCCCTGGAGACGGAGGAAGCGAGATTGTCCAAGCAAGGCGATCATAACGGGCGGCAAGCCAAGAGCCATCATTCCGATGCGGATTCACCGCGGACCATGGGGTTTGAGCAGGCATACATGGCCATGTCCATGAACCAGATCCTGGCCAATCCCCTCGAAGGGGAGACGCCATCAGCCCACCTCAAGCAAATTGCCTTGATGACAGTGATCGGCAGCCTGAAGAGCGACGATCCGATGATCACGCTGACCCGTCTGACCGAAACCACCGGCCTCACCCGAAGCGCCTTGGCCGAGATGATTGGCCCGCTCGTTGAGCGCGGTCTTCTCGTTGAAAAAATGGGGAAAAATGCGATGGGGCGCGGCATGGCGCGGCAATTCGAAATCTCCCCGGCCTTCCTCCAGACGCTCGGGCTCATCATGGGGGATCCGATCCGACATGCAAAATGAAAGCGAACAGCTATCGAAGACGCTTGCCTGGACCTGCGGCATGATCCTGCAAAGCGGTCCTGACGACCTGAGGCGCATCGTACTGGCTTACGGCCAAGCCCAAGACCTGGTCGCCAACATAGCGAAGGACGACGGCGACGCGCGGCCGCGGATCGTCGCCTGCTTCGAGCGCTCCGACAGCTATCGAGCCAAAAACGACATCGCCTGCGTCGGCTGGATATTGATGGCCATCCAGGAGCGGGTGAACGAACACAAGCTCCCGGACTGGCGCAAGCTCCGCAAAGTGCTGGACAAGACCATGAAGCTGTTACCCTTGCCCAAGACCTCGGTGCACTGAGGGCAAGAGAAGCATCCTCTCCTGTGCGGTTCGTGGATCGCCGTTTTCATCGCCCCGTCCGGGGTGAGCAAGTGACCTGCCTTCGTCCCGATGGGCTGCCGGGCCACGGGCTCCAGCCCGACATCAACCCGTCCGACGCGTGAGCAAAAAAAAGGGCCAGCGGAGACCGCGGCCCATGAAGTGTGAAGGTCATAAAACCTCCAGAGGGGAACAGCTGGTGCGGCGGCACTGGGAGGAGAAGCCGCCATGTGCATCAGCTGTGTGCAGAATGCCTGCTTTTTGATCAAAGGCAAATCACTAATTGTGCAATGCAGCTATGTGCGTGCTGCACTGCATCTAAAAACAGCACCCAAGCAGTGCTGTCTTAAGCCGCCTGTTCGGTTGCAGCAGTCTGATCGCCGCTGTCGGAAGCAAGGGCCGCGTCGATTGCCCTGAGGTTCCGGCGCTTTTCCGCGAGTTCGCCCTCGAGCGGGAAATCCCCGCAGTCGCCGCGCGACCCGCCGTCACCGCGTGACCCGCAGTCACCGCGTGACCGGTAGGAGGCCAGCCGGCGCCCGGCATCGACGAGCCGCTGGCGATACCGTTCACGCTCTTCTTCGAACCCGCCGAGTGCGTGCTCGAGGCGGGAAATCGCGCCGAGCGGCGTCACGGTCACCGGTAGTTCGATCTCCTGGAAACCACCAGTGCGCTGGAGCATCGTGGAGTACCGATAACCGCCCTTGCCGACGCGCTGGCCCTCATAGGCAAGATCGAAGGCACCGATCGAGGCGATGACAGTCTCGTGTTCATGCTGCAGCTGGACGAGGGTCAGGATTTCTTTCATCAGCGCCCGGCCCGCCTGCTTGCGATCGTCAAAAGACTGAGCACCGATGGTCATGACGAAGGCATCGCCTGCTGTCGCGATCCTTCGCTTGAGGTCCTCACCGATTTCGCTGATGCGGCGGGTTGCATGTTCGATATCGCGCTTCGCGTCGCGGATTTGCCGGCGCACCGCGTGCTGGTCGTCGATATGGGCGGCGCGCAGCCGTTCGAGCCGCGCGATGTCGGCTTCCAGTCCCGCCTTTTGCATCAGGCGCTGGTCGCCGGATGCGATCGCTTTGGCCATGGCGAACTGGTTCGCCTGGCCCTCGCCGAGATCTTCCAGTCGGCGGATCGAAGTGTCGCCGGAAAGCGCTGCCGCGATGAAGCGGGCCTTGCGCTCGTTGTTCTGATGGGGTGGACGCCCCCTCGACGGCATCGAAGTGCCAAAGTGGTAGAGTGTTTCATCCACAACAGAAGGAGCGTCCGCATGAACATTAGCACGATCGGATTGGATTTGGCGAAAAACGTGTTTCAGGTACATGGAGCGGATGTGTCCGGGACGCCTGTCCTTCGTATGAAATTGCGCCGCGACCATGTTCTGAAGTTCTTTGCGAAACAGCCTCCCTGCCTCGTCGCAATGGAAGCATGTGGGGGAGCTCACTACTGGGGACGTGAGATCGGAAAGCTTGGGCATCAAGTCCGCCTCATTCCACCAGCCTACGTTAAGCCGTTCGTCAAACGCCAGAAAAACGATGCCTCCGACGCAGAAGCCATTTGCGAGGCGGTGCAGCGTCCGACGATGCGTTTCGTCAACGTCAAAAGCGAGGAGAGACAGGCCAGCATCGCAGCCTTCCGAGTTCGTGACCTGCTGGTCCGCCAACGGACGCAGGCAATCAATGCCTTGCGAGGTCACGTTACAGAATACGGTATTGTTGTTCCGCAAGGTCCCACGCACATTCCACGGCTTCTGGAATGGATCGAAAGTGCAGAGAATGGATTGCCTGATGCAGCCCGGCTCGCGCTGGGTATCCTCATCGAGACCCTGAGGCGGCTAGAGGATCAGATAAAACACCTCGGGACCGAAATTGTCCGGCGCGCTCGTGAAGATGCGGAGGCCCGTCGTTTGGCAACGGTACCTGGAGTGGGCGCTATTACCGCCACCGCCCTGATTGCTCTTGCACCGGAAGCCTCGACCTTCAAAAAGGGAAGAGATTTTGCGGCCTGGGTCGGGCTCACGCCACTACAACATTCAACCGGAGGAAAACAGAAGCTGGGGGCAACGTCGAAAATGGGCGATCGAACGTTGCGACGTTTGCTCATCATCGGGGCTAGTTCAGTGGTAAAGCAGGCACTCCGAAAGGGTTGCCAAGACCAATCGTGGCTGGGGCGTATGCTCGCTCGAAAGCCGCCTATGCTTGTGATCTTCGCTCTTGCCAACAAGATGGCCCGTACCATTTGGGCATTAATGGCGCGAGGCGGGATCTATCAGGCTCCGACCGCGGCCGTGTAGCCGTCGGTCCGAGGTCGTCGAGAATGTGAGAGGTCAACGGAGAGTATGGCGCAATAGTCAATGAGACGGAGCCGGTAAGCCAGTATGTGGCAGAGCGACCAGAGCGCGCTGTTTTGATTTGGAACCGGTTCGCGAACTCCCATACGGGCCGGCGGCGTCTTGAAAGCCGCGACAGAGGCCGGACAGATGTCAGCACCCGATTATTGCCCGCCTGCCAACCGAAAGATTCTTCTTGCATTCCCCGGGGCGTCCACAGATGCCACATGGTCGCGTCGAGTGAGCCTTCGGTGGCGTAGGCGAAGATATCGATCTCGTCATGCTGGTTGCCCTGACGCACGATCCGGCCCTCGCGCTGCTCGATCTGCGACGGCAGCCACGGGACATCGAGATGGTGCAGCGCCTTCAGCCGCAATTGCGCATTAACGCCGGTGCCCATGGTCTCGGACGAGCCAATCAGAAACCGGACCTTGCCGGCGCGGACATCGCCGAAAAGCCGCTGCTTCGCCGAGGACTTCTTGTAATCCTGCATGAAGGCGATTTCCGATGCTGGCACGCCCATGCGGACGAGCTCGTTCCGGATCCAGCGATAGGCCGAGAAGCCCCGGGTCTTCTCGACCGAGATTGTGCCGAGGTCGGAAAAGATCATCTGCGCCGCACCCGGCAGGTCGTAGGATTTGCCGT
This sequence comes from Pararhizobium sp. YC-54, assembly GCF_025847205.1. GTDB lineage: Bacteria > Pseudomonadota > Alphaproteobacteria > Rhizobiales > Rhizobiaceae > Pararhizobium. The sequence goes on from NZ_JAOYTH010000019.1 coordinate 115,464, forward strand.
CCGCACGGAGGTAGGTGGTCTCCGCAGTTTCGTTCCAGATGCGGAAGGCTTTCGCAACCAGATTGTTGAGCTTGTTGTCCGGCTCATTGTCATTGTCCGGATCGACCAGCCGCAGATCGATCGCCGCATGCCTGCCATCGGTGATGACCGAAAGCAGGATATCGTCGCCCGGCTCCGGCGGCCGGTCGCGTTCCTCGATCGCCTTGATGCGGGCGTCGAGCACCGTCTGGTAACGTTTGAAGGCCTCAGTTGGCTTCGAGGTGATGATCTGCCGCTTGCCGGTCGAGATATCAGGCACCTTCACGTACTGGCGCAAATCCTCGGACATCACGACATCCGCAAACGAACGGAACATCGCGATCAGCTCGGGCACGTTGACGAAGCTCGCGAAGCGGCTGACCGGCTTGTACTTGCCGGACGGCTGGAGTTCGAGCTCGGTCGTCGTGTCGCCGAAGGTCGAGGCCCAGGCGTCGAACTCATGCAGCCCGCGCTCCATCAGGGCCGAATGACCCATCAGCCGCTGGACGGTGAACATCTCGCCGAGCGTGTTTGTTTTCTCCCGAGCTCGGGAGAATACCAATTATTTGTAGGAGATATTTATGTCGAGTACGCCGAGCAAAGGCGTGGCTTTTCAAGGATAAGACATGGATTTTACTCCGGATAATTAGGGGCATCCCGCCGCCTGATGAACTGG
>NZ_JAOYTH010000020.1 GCF_025847205.1 Pararhizobium sp. YC-54
GCGGCGGGATGCCCCTAATTATCCGGAGTAAAATCCATGTCTTATCCTTGAAAAGCCACGCCTTTGCTCGGCGTACTCGACATAAATATCTCCTACAAATAATTGGTGATCGGCGTGCCCGACGCGAGCACCAGCGCCCTGCCCGGGTTCCTCGTCTCGATGAAGCGGGATTTGACGAACAGATCCCAGGCACGCTGCGAACCGTTCGGATCCACACCGCGCAGGGTCGACATGTTGGTGGCGAAGGACAGCTTGCGGAACTCCTGCGCCTCGTCGACGATGATCTGGTCGATCCCGAGCTCCGAGATGGTCAGCAGGTCATCTTTGCGGGTGGCCAGCGCTTCGAGCCGTTCCTTGTGTCCTTCCTTCATGCGCTCGATGCGCTTGCGCGACAGCCGATCGTCGCGTTCGACCTTGGTGAGCAGCTCCTCGTAAAGCTCCAACTCGTCCTGGATCATTTCAGCCTCGAACGATGAGGGAACGGAGATGAACCGGAATGCCGAATGCGTGATGATGATGGCATCCCAGTTGGCGGTCGCCGCCCGTGACAGGAAGCGATGGCGCTTCTCCCTGACGAAGTTGGTCTCGTCGGCGACCAGGATGCGAGCATTGGGATAGAGCGCCAGAAACTCGCGAGCGGCCTGCGCCAGGCAATGGCCGGGCACGACCAGCATCGCCTTGTTGATCAGCCCGAGCCGGCGCTGTTCCATGATCGCAGCCGCCATGGTCAGTGTCTTGCCGGCGCCAACAGCATGAGCGAGATACGTGCTACCTGCCGAAATAACCCGCCAGATCCCGCGTTTCTGATGCCCATACAGAGAAAAGGCGCCAGAGGCGCCGGGAAGCTGGAGATGATCGCCATTGAAGGCTCGCGGCGCGATATTGTTGAAGGTGTCGTTATAGACCCGCGCGAGACGGTCAGTGCGATCCGGATCGGACCAGATCCACGACTGGAAGGCGGTCTTGATCTTGGCGAGCTTTTCCTTGGCAGCTTCCGTCTCCACCGTGTTCAGCACCCGACGTTCGGTCTCGCCGTCGCGGACGGTATCGAAGATCTGCGGCACGGACGAGTTCAGGGCGTCGGATAGAAGCTGTCCGGCATGGCGGCGATGGGTACCCCAGTCGGTTTTGCCGGCAGCCGACCATTCCAACTGCCTCGCGTTGACAGTCCAGGTCGCCAGTTCCGGCAGATGGTGGATGGAGATGTCAGCCTCCATGGTCTGATTGACGAAGGCGACGACATCGTTGTCGGGGATCCACGGCGCGCCGAGGCGTGCGGTGATATCCGAGGGCCTGAGATCCGCCGGCTGAACCCGCTCCAGCGCCGCAACATTGCGCGCAAATGCGGGCTCAAGGTCCGCGGCCGCGCGTGCGGTTACCAGCTTCGACCGGACCGCACCGGACAGATAGGCATCGGCCATCTGCCAGGATCCGTTGGACGGATCGCGGAAGATCGCCTCCCCCAGTTCGCCGATGACGTGGTCAACGTCACGATGCAGTAGCTCGGCGATATGATCCAGATCGACATGGCCACGCTCGTTGAGCACCACGGCGAGCGCATCGAGCGCCGATGTGATCACTGGTGCCGAGGGCGGGGCGATCACCCGCTCGGTAAAGATCGGCCCGGGTTTGGCGGTGTTTGTCTCCAGATCGTAGTCCTCGATCGAGGCGACCAGCCAGCAATCGGGATCGTCGAGGAAAGGCGCGATATTTGGCCGGCGATGGACCTCCCTGACCTCACCGGTTTCCGGATCCTCCGATGTCGAGACGGAGGTGAAGTTGATCGGACCGAACTCGCGCACGAAACTCGACCAGGCGATGCGCAGCGCGACCTGCGCCTTTTGCCAGGGCTGGTCGCGCTCCTGAAGCTTGAGAATAAGCCCGACCGCGTCGCGGATCGGGACCAGCTTTCGGATGATCAGGGCGTGCTTGGGGAAGATGCCGTCGGTGCTGCGGCCCTTCCTGACCTCGACCGGGACAGCAACCCCGTCCACCACCTGCATCAGCGCCGTGGCCTTGCCGATGAAATAGCTGCCTTCGCGAACTTTTGGATCATCCGGGCGCTCTGCCATGGCTTCCGCGACTTCGTCCTCAAGGGCGAAGTCGATTGTGGAAGCTTTACCGTCGTAAATCCCGGCGGGCAGCTGACTGATTGCGGCGTTCAGGCTCGTTTCGAGATCGTCACCGATCGGGAGGCAGGTATAGGTCTCGCCGAATGGACCTGAGGTGATCGCATGGCGGCCCAGCACCATGTCAGGATGATCGGCGAACCACCTGTTGATACGGACGCGACCGCCCTCGCCTTCGGACTGGACATCCGCGAGATCAAGCCAGTTGCGGCTTCCAGCCTGGTCGTCGGCTCGTCGCTTCCGGAAAAAGAGAATATCGACGACCACATCCGTTCCGGCGTCGGCGCGAAAGCTGCCTTCGGGCAGACGGATGGCGCCGCTGAGATCGGCCATGCCGGCGATGTATTCGCGGGCGCGGGCGTCAGCCTTGTCCATGGTGCCGGACGAGGTCACAAAGGCGGCAAGCCCGCCAGGCTTCAGCCGGTGGATGGACTTGGCGATGAAATAGTCATGCAGCCGCAAACCGAGAGAGCGGAACGCCGGGTCACTCTTCACCGTGCGATCCGAGAACGGTGGATTGCCTATGGCGAGATCGAAATAACCCGGCAAGTCCGTGCGCGAAAAGTCACCTGTGATGATTTTCCCGCGAGGCTGCAGCAGCCGGGCGATCCTGGCTGTCACCGGATCGAGCTCGACGCCGGTGACACGGCTTACCGTCGAGAGCGCCGCCGGCATCAGCGCCGGAAACATCCCCGTTCCGATACCCGGCTCCAGGATCCGTCCGCCCTTAAAGCCCATGCGGATCAGCCCTGCCCAGATGGCACGAACGATAAACTCCGGCGTGAAGTGTGCATATTGGGTGCAGCGCGCCAAAGATGCGTAGTCCCCTTCCGCGACGGCGCTTTCCAGATTGCCACCGAGCTCTTCCCACCCTCTACGAAAAGCGTCTTCGCCCGGACGCCGGAATATGCCGTTGGCCAGATCCGACGCGCCGAAGCCGGTGAACTTGATCAACCTGGCCTGCTGGTCAAGTCGGGCCGGCAGGCCCTGACGCTCGATCTCGTTGGCCAGCAGGATGGCGGCAATATTGTCTCGTGCCCGGTCGCGCCACGATTTTGCGAGACCGCGAGAACCCTGCAGCCGGAAATCCACCTTCGCCCGCATCTGCGCTTTGGACTTTGCTTCTTTGCGAACAGGTGCGGCCAGCGCCGGTGTCGAGGGCCGTGGGTCGATATCGAGATCGGTTCCGAAGTCTACGGCGAAACCCGGCACACCGAGATCGAAACCGGATGCGAGAGCTGTATTGCCGAACAGGTCGATGGTAGAGGGATCGTCATGCGCCATGGGTAAACTCCTGTGAGTGGGCGCGCCGAGGCACACTCGCAGTCAGGTGCGAGTGTTGCCAGGCTGCGGATGGTGGAAGGTTGGAAAGTGAAGGCTGCCGTCAGGCAGCGATGGTTTCCGGAAGGAGACGGAACTGCACCGGCAGTTTTGCGGCGACTTCCTCGTCTGTCAGATCGTCGAGCAGCTTCCAGATCTTCCCCTGAGCGGAGGGATAGACGAGCACGATCTGGCGATTGCGCAGATCGGCTGGGAAGCGGTTATCGGCGTAGCCGCGGAAATCCGGGCCCGTCGCGCTCCAGATGTGATCGAGTTTTTCCTGTCGGTTCATGGCGCGGACTGGGCGGGATTCACGGGCGATGATCTCGGCACGCATCCTGTCGGGCGACTGGTGATCGCTGAGATCGCAATAGCTGTGGAACCAGCGTGACCGATCATCGATCGTCAGCGCGAAGAAAACGCTGGTGACGCTGGCGGCCAGAAACTCCCGCATGGCGAACATGTCGCCACGGTAAAACAGCGGAGGGAGGATCTCGAACATGTGGTCGTGGTCGGCTTCGCAGATTTCGAACCATTCGCCGACATAGAGCGTGCCATTCATCCTGTTATCGTCGAACGGCGCCTGGGCGTGGCGGTTGAACAGGGCATACATTTCGTGGCGGCTGGCCACGCCTTCGAACACTTTGCGATGAGCTGGAAGAATTGCGGGGGAAACGAACATTTGCTGCTCCTTCGGGGTTACGGCTGAAGCGAAGCCTGATCGACCTCTCTGTTCAGTCCTTTGATCACCCCTCCTCAGCCGGCGCCTCGCGGGCAGCGGGTCAAGGGCCGCCGTCAGGCGGGCGGCAGCTTCACCCTTGATGCGCTGTCCGCGTATGCGGCAGCTCTCCTCTCTCCCTCCTCTCCTTCAATTCCTCATTCCAGTCTTCAGATCGCGGCCTCAGACGCGAGAAATTGCAACTGGCGGTATCGGCCATCTGGCGCAGGCGATCGGCGAAGACTTCTCCCTGGACATTGTTGTCGGTCGCGGCCACCAGCCACGCGCCGTCCCCGGAAGCCAGGGTCTCCAACGCCTGAGCGGTCAACGGCGACCAACCGCCTCCGGTGCTGACGTAGAGCGTGTCGGGTCTCGTCTGCTCGATCGCCGCCAGACTGAGCGCATCAATCGCCGCCTCGGTCACACAGATCCGACGAGCGTCGTTCATACCAAACCGGAAGATCATCTTGGCGCCATCGGTGGAGAAACCGCGCCAGTCCCGACCGCGCTCCTCCCAGCCGATGACGGCGCCAGCCTCATCGACATGCTTCGCCCACATCGAGCCAAAGGGTCCTTCGCGCAGAACGTCTGCCTCGATCGCTGCGGAGATCACTTGCCATGGCAGGGCGCGGCATTGATGCAGATACCTCCAGGTCGCCGAAGCGCGCCATGGCCGTTTTCTGTGGGTCCAGCGGTCAGCGATCGAAGCCCCCGTCTCCTTTTGACGGAGAGGCTTCTCCCAGGTCGCTGCGGTTGGCTGAAACGCGACCAGATCACCGACAGCCGCCAGGGCTTCTGCAAAACCGATCCCGTTCAGATAGCTTGCAAGCGCAAACACATCGCCCTTGGCATCCGAACGGGCGTCGAACCAGCCCCTGTCGTCGTGGATGACGATGACGATGTCGTCGTCGCGCCGGAATTTGACCGCCCGGCGCGTACTCTCTTTCCTGTCTATCGCGAAGCCCTCGTGCTCAAGGACGGCTGCGCAGCCCACCCGGGCACGCAGCTCCTCGATGTCATTCTTTTCCATATCAACTCCTTCAGCTTTCCCGATTGTTTGGGCTGTCAGCGCCCAGGCCGCGAAGATGGAAGCGCGCAGGGGCGCGGTTCGCAATCTGCAGATCTGCGAGAAAAGCTCGCGGCGAAGCCTCCCTTGCGCGCGCGGCAACGCAAGCGGCGCGCCTTTCCCCGAAGGGGTGATCGGCTCAATGAGCCGATCCATAAGCAAAGGGATCGTATTCGTTGATGATGGCGTCCTCGTCGCCGTCATACTCGGCGGAAGGCATGACGCCGATCTCGCCATCGATTTCGAAGAGAGTGACCGGGACCATCAGGGTCCGGGCAAGATCGAGTGCGTGGTTCTGTGCGAGGCTGAGATCCGACATGTGAGGCTCCATCCGTTGGCGGGGCCAATCCCCGCTCGATGGCGCCCGTTTGATCCGGACCCGGCCGCGGTCACCTCGGCGGCGCAGCCAGAGAGGTCGCAGGGACTGCGAACCCCTTGTGGGTTGACCGTCCAAGGACGGGGCTGGGTTAGGGATGCCAGACAAAAGAGCTGGGTTGGCAACGCCAATGGATGGAGCGGATTGGTATTCGATCTCGCCGCACTGACCTTCATCCGGATCAGCCGGATTGCCATTTTCCGTAACGAGGGGAAGGTGGGGAACTGCTTCTTATCCAGAGCGCGACTTCGACACAGCCACAATTTGACATGGCGGCCGGGTGATCAACGACTGCTTCAGGCATGATGGCCTGCGGAATGGACGCTCGCCGTTGAGGTTTAAGCACAACACTCCGCGGCAAGGAGGAGCCTAGCGACAGCCCAAGTTACTTTGAGCCTTCCATAATTTGTCAACATATTACTTACAACAGGGGCATACGTTAAAGTGCGCTTGGAACTCACTTTGAAATCGTGCTACAATGTCCATTATGAATGAACAAGCGACGCCAAAGCTAAAGTACCTTATCCAAACGGTTCCGCCGGGCTTTCTTGTCGATTCTGCCTGGACGGCACGTCATGCGATCTCACGGCAATCCGTATCGGCGTATATCAAACAGGGTTGGCTCGAGCGGATCGCGACAGGCGTCTACCGACGCCCATTTTCGGCAAGAGAAACGACGGAAGCCGTCACAGGCTGGAAAATTCCCTTGTTATCCGCGCAATGGATCATGGGACATGGATTCCATGTCGGAGGTCTGACCGCGCTTGGATTGCGGGGCCATTCTCACTACCTGCAGCTTGGCGGTGATACACGCGTGTACCTCTATGGCTCCGATATCCCTGCCTGGCTTATGACATTGACAACCGATGCCAGGTTCGTCCGACGCGGTCATGGCCTGTTGTCCGACGAGAACAACGGCGTCGAGGACAGCGAATTCAGCCTCTCCGATAATCCAGATGAGGAACTGGCCATGAGCCCATGGCGCTGGCCCATCAAAATGTCATCGGCGGAGAGGGCGATACTGGAGCTTCTCGATGAACTTCCGAAGAACGAGAGCTTTCACAACATAGACATGGTGTTTGAGGGAATGGTCAATCTGCGTCCAAAAATGTTAACGACGCTGTTGACCCGGTGTCGCAGCGTAAAGGTCAAACGCCTTTTCTTCGTCTATGCCGACAAACACGCGCATGCGTGGCTCAAGCATATCGACCGATCGCGGATCGATATGGGACGCGGCGATCGAGCACTTGTCCCAGGCGGCAGGCTTCACCCGATTTATCGCATCACAGTCCCTGCAGACCTGGTGCCAAAGGAGAATATCGATGGCGCGTGATCGTTATATGCGGCAGGTCGAACTGTTGGTCCGGACGTTGCCCTACATCGCTCGGCAGGATGTCTTTGCCCTCAAGGGGGGAACGGCCATCAACCTGTTCTACCGAAATATGCCGCGCTTATCGGTCGATATCGACCTCACCTACCTTCCCATCGAGGATCGGGAAACGACGCTCAGCGGTATCGACGCCGCGCTCGACCGCATCCGCGACGACCTGCTGAAAAATCTGCGCGGCGTCGACGTCCAGCGTATCGCCGGCGGCGGCAACAATGACACGCGGGTGCTCGTCCGGCAGGGTACAACCGAAATCAAGATCGAGACCTCGCCGGTCGCGCGCGGAACGGTGCATCCTCCAGAACTGCGGGCGGTCACGGATGGAGTGGCCGAGGCGTTTGGCTTTGCCGAAATGCAGGTGGTGTCTTTCGAGGATCTGTTTGGTGGCAAGCTTCATGCCGCCGTGGACCGTCAGCACCCGCGCGATCTTTTCGACGTGAAGCTGCTCTACGACAATGAAGGCCTCACCGATGCGTTGTTTCGAACCTTCCTCATCTATGTCGCAAGCTCCGGCCGCCCGCCGCATGAGCTCATCAGACCGTCATTGTCCGAACTCGAGGAAGCCTTCGTGAAGGAATTCGAAGGCATGACCATCGAACCCGTCAGCCTGATCGAACTGAAAGATGCGAGAACCAGGCTCACAGATGACCTTCGAGCCCGACTCGATGATAAAGCGATGCGGTTCCTGCTTACTCTCCATGATACGGAGCCGGATTTCGACGCCATCGGATTGCCGCAGGCGGCGGCCCTACCGGCAGTTCGGTGGAAGTTGCTCAATCTTGCAAAGCTGAAGCAGCAGAACCCCGATAAACACGCGCAGCAGCGTGGGGAAATCGAGAACATGTTTGCTTAAGCGACTGCGTTCCCAGCACGGCCGGCCGCAGGTTCCCTGCTCAGGCACTTGCGGCCGGCCCGTCATTTCTCGGCTCTTCGATCGCGTCTTCCGACACATCGTCTGCAGGGTCGGGATCGCGTTCATTCTTCGATGTGAAAACCTCAGGCCTCGATTGAAGGCTCCGCTTTCTCGGCCAACCGCGCGACGCCGAGGTCGTCCAGCCGGGTAAGCACTGTATCGGGAACGGCGAGGCAGGAAAGAAGCAGGTCCTGCCCGCCGAGGCGTAGCAACAATTCATGAAATCGCGGCCGCGCACCGCCTGTTGCGGCCTGGCGAAAGGCGTAGCCATTCAGACGAACGAGCGAAACGAAGGTGGTGATGGCGGTGTAACTGGCCTGGAAGCTCCGGCGCGTTGGTCGGTCGCGATTGATAATGACCAGTTCGTCCGGGGCAGCCAGGAGCATCAGGCCGGTTGTCATCCGGCGTCGGCCGTCGCGATCGAGGCACCGCTGGCCCGGCGGATCAAAATGAACGACAGCTATTGGCATGGAGCTCCGCTTTTGTGTCGTCAGGAACATTGCGTGAAAGAAATGGTCGGTGATTGCGATGTTAGGCAGAGTGGCTGGCAGGCTCGGCACCTGTGTCGGACCTGCGCAACGGTGCCTGACGAAATCGGACGCGTCCTCCATCAATCGCTTCGATACGTTGTTGAAAGACAGCTCGATCTCTATTCCGCTCGTCATCAGGAGCGACAAGGTGCCGAGCAGCAGATCGGATCCGTTACGGATGGCCGCAACCTCATCCCAGGCGCACTGATCGGAGACGATGCGATTGTCGACGAGACGGTAAATGCTCAGACCGTTTTCGTCGATGGCCAGGACGGCGAAATAAAGGTCCATGCCCGGGCGCATATTGCGGCGGTCGGCATCGACCGGTATCTTTAAGAAAAAGCGAGCACCGTGATGTTTCGCATAGGCAAAGCGAAAGCGCGGCGGCATTTCGCTTTCCTTGCTGATCTCATAAACCCACGGGCCGAAGGCATCGTATTCCTGTCGATCCTCAAGTGCAGCGGCGTGGTACCAGTCATGGGGCTTTTCAGGCTGGGGTTTTCGAAACAAGCGCAGCATCTCTTTCCTCCACCGCCTTGAGATACGAGGAAATCAGATCAAAGCCCCGTGCGGTCGCACCAATATCTTTCGACGTCATATTGTCGAACAGCTGCCTGAACATTCTCAGCCGCTGTTCTTCAAGATGACGGACAAATTGAACCCCCTTCGCGGTGAGTGCGACGCGATAGCTGCGCTCGTCACCTGGAATGTCGAGCCGACGGATCAGCTCCAATTCTTTCAGGCGACGGAGCACGGAAGTTAAGCTGCCCTTGTTGAGCCTGAGGCCACGGCTGATGTCTATCGGCCGCATCGACCCATCCGAATTCAGCGCCATGCAGACTATGATCTCGTAGTCGGAATAGCTGCGTCCTTCGAATTCGGTGCGGTGCAGAATGGGATTTATGTGTACGAAAAAGTAGCGCATGAAGCCACTGATGCTGCGATCGAGTAGGTCTGCTGTGCAAGTCTCTGACGTCATTTTCGGGGTGCCGAACTTATATTGTTTGATTTCAAACAGTCTATTTTCAAACAAAAATGCGGTCAAGTCGCAATCGCTCCTTATGGAAGTGTTTGCTTCCAAAAATCATTACCGCTGCTTGCTTTGTCGATGCGGATCGCTGCATGTTTGCCTCGAATTCCCGCGACGACAAACTCGTCTCTAGCGATGACGAATCTGGAATGCTTCAAGGAGATCACCGCGTCGTTCACCCCTGTGAACGGGGCAAGCATTTTATGGAAAGCCCCAACGGTTCTATCGGCTCTAATGTATGGTTTCGGATATCCCGCCAACTACTCGTAGTTATGAGCCCGAACCATCCAACAGGCGACTGCGATCAGTGGCGGTAAAACGCATCCGGCTTTCGCTTGAAAAGGCGGAGCACCAAATAGTCCCCCGCGTCGAGGTCAATGAGCGCTTGGACCCGTCGGCTCCGGACCCGTCGAGTAAAGCCTTCCGCACCATGATAATCGATCAATGTGCTTAAATCAGCATCACCGCCGCGACCAAGCTAATACCACCCGTTGCCGCCAAACCGTCAGCTTTTTCCGCGGAGAATTGCTTGGGATAGTCCAACGCCATGAAACCTCTTGTAGATTTCATCTAGTTTACCATTGCTAAGGCTTGTCTTTACCCAGCCATTTACAAAATCGACGAGAGCCGTATCATTTTTACGCATCCCGACGCCGACGTCGAATTCGGCGATCGTGAATTTCGGCTCGATCTCCTTGGCGGGATTTTGTGCCGCAACACGTGCGATCACTGCTGGCTCCTGAACGACAATATCCACCTGCCCGCTCGCGAAAGCGGTCATGTTGGTGGATTCGTCGTCGAAACGAACCACCTCAAGGCCCGGAACCGCCAACTTAGTGAGAACGCTGTCGCCGGTGGTGCCTCGGGTCACGCCGACCCGCTTTCCCTCCAGATCCGCTTTCGTTTTGATATTCATGCTTTTCGGAGCGGCCACGTACTGCACCGCGCTCGCATAGGGCACGGAGAAGTCGATCACTTTCTGCCGTTCCGGTGTGATGGAAAATGTCGATATAACGACGTCAGCGCGGTTGCTGATCAGGAATGGCACCCGGTTGGGGCCGGTCACTTCCACCAGGTCCAAACTGACGCCCAAATCCTTTGCCAAAAGCGCGGCAGTTTCGTAGTCCGACCCTGTCGGCTTCAGGTTTTCATCCTTGTAGCCCCAAGGCGGACGGCCGAACTCAATGGCGACCTTGATTTTACCGGCAGCCTTGATGGCAGCAAGGGTATCTTGGGCATAGGCCGGTAGTGCGGCCAACGTCAGCGCGGCTGCGGTGATGGCAAGCAGAGCTCGTCTCTTCATATTCAATACTCCCCTTAATGTTCCGCTGCCTCGGATATGAAATCCGCGAGTTCGACGGTAGACGGCGTGCGCAGGATGTCTGAGGTGCCCTGTTCATGGACCCTGCCGTCCTTCATGTAGACGACCTTGTGCGCGACTTTTCTGGCAAACCCCATTTCATGGGTCACCAGAACCATCGTCATTCCGTCTTTTGCCAGTTGCTCCATGACGCGCAGAACCTCGCCAGTGAGCTGAGGATCGAGTGCCGACGTGACCTCGTCAAACAGCATCAACTTAGGTTCCATCGCCAAGCTGCGAGCAATGGCCACGCGTTGCTGCTGTCCGCCCGAGAGCTGTTCCGGATAGGCGTCCATCTTTTCCCGCAGCCCGACTTTGGCAATCACCGCTTCAGCGATTTGTCTCGCCTCTGTTCGCCTGGTGCCTTTGACAAGGCGGGGAGCCAGCATGACATTTTCTGCAACGGTCAAATGCGGGAACAGGTTATAGCTCTGAAAGACGATGCCGACGTCGCGCCGAAGCGCCTTCAGATCGACCTTTTCGTCCTCCAGCCGGTGCCCGCAGATTCGCATTGAGCCACCCTGGATTGTTTCGAGGCGATCCATGCACCGAAGGGCCGTGCTCTTCCCGGATCCGCTCTGCCCGATAATGGCAGCGACTTCGCCTTTGTTCACTTCGAATGTGACACCCTTGAGGATTTCGATGGCGCCGAAGCTCTTTCGGACTTCCTTGAGTTCAACGATTGGCGACATTTAACTTCCTTTCGAGCGCCCGGCTCTGCACCGACAGGGGGTAGCAGACGGCGAAATACATCAACGCAGCGATCCCGAAGTAAAGGAACGGCTGGAACGTTGAGTTGTTGATGATCTTGGCGTTGTACGAGAGCTCGGCGTATCCGACGACGAGCGATGCGATCGACGTGTTTTTGACGATCTGCACCATGAACCCCACGGTAGGCGGCGTGGCGATCCGAAGCGCCTGGGGCAAAATGACCGTCCGCATACGCTGCCAGCGCGTCAGGCCGAGGCATTCAGCGGCCTCCCACTGCGGCTTGGCAACAGACTGAAGGCAACCGCGCCAGATTTCGCCGAGATACGAGCTTGCGTAAAGCGTCAACGCGAAGGTGGCTGCCTGCAGCGGCGTCAACGAATCGTAGCCAAAAATTCCCGGGCCATAGAAGCAAAGCCCCATAAGGACGAGAAGCGGCATCCCTTGCATAAACTCGATATAGGCGGCGGCGATCATGGAGATGGTCTTGACCGGCGAGATGCGCGCTATCGCAATGAGGAAACCGGCTATCCCGCCGAACAGGAACGTCAGGAGGCTGAGGACGACGGTGCCCCAAAGGCCCCACAAAAGCGATATGAAGAATGTCCAGTTCATATTGTTTCCTCCGGCTCAAAGCGGCGTGCCGAGCTTGCGCCGGCGCGGGAACAGGGCAAGTCCCAATACAGAGAAGCCGGCCCGGACCACGACAGCCATGATGAGATAGAGGACGCCAAGGACCACGAAGACTTCGAAGTTTCGGTAGGTGTCGCTCTGAATGCGGTTCGAGATACCAAAGAGCTCTTCCACGCCAACGGACGACAGAATGCTCGATGCGAGCATCAGGAGAACGTATTGGCTCGATAAAGCCGGATAGACCCGCTCCAGCGCCGGTCGAATGACGACATGCAGATATGTCTGCATTTTCGAAAGACCGAGGCACTCCGCGGCCTCAAGCTGGCCGCGATTGATGGATTCGATGCCGGCCCGGACGATTTCCGTCGTGTACGCCCCGATATTGACCGTCAATGCGATGACGGCGCCGACCATGATCGGCAACCGGAAGCCCATGCTGGCGATACCAAAGATCAGGAAGTAGGCCTGGATCAAAAGAGGCGTGTTGCGAATGAACTCGACGTAAAGTCCGACGATCCAGCGCGCCCAACGGGGCCCGCTCGTTCTGACGACCGCGCAGAACGCACCAATCAGGATTCCAAAAACCGTGCAAAAAAACGTGAGACGCAGAGTGGTCCACACCCCCTCCAGCAGCAGGGGCCAGTAGGCCAGGACGGCCGCGAAGTCGAACTCATATGTCATGTGCTTGCTCTTCGTCTCACGTTTTATGCGTTACTTCACTTCGGCCGTGACTTGCGGCGGAAGTTCCGTGCCCTGAAACTGCTTGTAGATCTGTTGCAGCTTGCCGTTAGCGAGGTTTTTCTTGACCCAATCGTCTACCCAGGCCTTGAGCGCGACGTCATCCTTGCGCATCCCGACCCCCATTGTTGCGGTCCGAAGCTCAAGTTTGGGTTCGAGATTTTTGGCCGGGTTCTTCTGGTTGATCAGGGTGACCAGCGACTGGGCGATGGCCACGAGATCGACCTGATTGGATACGACTGCCGTCATCGTCGTCGCCTCGTCTTCGAAGCGGATGATTTCCGCGTCGCCTGGTGCATTTTTCGTGATGTCGTTGTCGTTCGTCGTGCCGCGGGTTACGGCGATGCGCTTGCCTGAGAGATCCGCGAACGACTTGATCTCCATGTCCTTTGGCGCAAACAGCGATGTCGTGTTGCCGGAATAGGGCAGCGAAAACGCGATGGTCTTCTTTCGCTCATCGGTGATCGACAATGCGGACATGATGATGTCGGCCCGATTTTGCATGAGATAGGGGATGCGATTGGCACCATTGGTACCGACGATCTCCATCTTCACGCCGAGATCTGCTGCAAGCAGTTTTGCCGTCTCGACTTCTGAACCCGTGGGATTAAGGTTGTCGTCCTTGAACGACCACGGCGGCACGCTGAGATCGATCGCGATCCGGATGACGCCGTCTGTCTTGATCTTTTCGAGCGTGTCCTGGGCAAACGCATTGCCAGAGGCCAAGCCGATGACCGCCGCAGCGGCAAGAATTTTGATAGTCCTGAGCATAAGCAATCCTCCCTGATTGAGTTGATATTTACAGTGGTTGAGGGAATTCCTCGCCGATCTCTAAGACGTAGCGGGAAATTCCCGCGACAATCGACCGATCCAAGGTGACGCCCCTCTCCTGCGCCTCCTTGAAGCGCGCGCGCGCCCGGTCCCCGGGAACGCGGACAGCCTCGCCGCCAGGTTTTGGCGGGTTCGCATGGCAGGCGTCCGTGAGCCACGTGGTCTCGTCCAGGTAGCTTGCCGCGCCGCCAAGCGCTGCGGGGTCGATGACCTGTAGAAACGTGTTCATGACAATCCCGGACAGATTGTCCTTCCGTCCGACACCACAAAGACCCTGCGTCAGCGCCTCGACCAAAAGCGCCATCGCATAACCCTTGTGACCGTGATCGAGCCCTCCGACCGGCATCAACGAGCCACCGTGCGAAAGGACCTGAGGATCGGTGGACGGTCGCCCCTTAGCGTCCAAAGCCCACTCCCCGGGATACTGATGTCCGGCCTGAGCCAGTTGCCCGGAGCGTTTGATCGTGGTGATCGAGCAGCTGATGTCCAGAAGGATTGGATCCTTGTGGGTCGGAATGCCCGCAGACAGCGGGTTGGGCGTAAACAGACCCACTGTTCCACCATACGGTGCTACGCCCTGCGACGCCGGCCCAGAGCAGGCAAGCAGCACCATGAGACCCTTGTCGGTCAGTCGGGGCAGATAGGTCGCCAACGCGCCCGTGTGGTGCCCCTCGGCAATCGTGACCGTGACTACCCCATATTGTGAGACGCGCTCCAGCGCCTGATCGATTGCCCGGTTCACGAGCCAGGCGCCTGGCAGTCTGCGTCCGTTCCACGCAAGGCATGCGCCGCGATCCGAGATCGTCTGCACCTCTCCAGAAAGGCGCATTCCGCCGTTTCTGATCTCTTCGATGTACCATGGGGCAATCGCTAAGCCGTGCGTCGCGTGTCCCATCATGTCCGCCGTCAGCAAGCACTCAGTGACGTCGCGGGCCATCTCTGCAGCCATGCCCGTCGAGAGAAAGAGCCTCTCGACGACCTTCCTCACCGCAGCGACGTCAAACCGCATCGCAGCATCACTGGCCTGCTTCAGGTCACTTTGCATCCGTGACCTCCGCAGGAAGGTCGAGACCAAAATGCTGCTTATAGAGACCGTTCAGACTGCCATCGTTCAGACTGGCATCGATCCATTCATTCAGCTTCTGTGTGAGCGCCGTTTCGCCTTTTTTGGCGCCGATGCCTGTGACGTTGGTTTTCAGAACAATCTTGGGTTCAATCTGTGCCGAGGGATCCTTCTTATTGACTGTCGTCAGCAATGCGGGTGCCGTCACATAATAGGCCGCCTGGCCGGTCAGGATGGCGGTAATCGAGGTCGAGTCGTCCTCGAAGCGGACAATGTCGGTGCCTGGAAGTGCCAGCTTGGTGATCTCGGTGTCGTTCGTGCTTCCGCGCGTCACCGCCACCTGCTTGCCAACCAGTTCCTCGATCTTGGAAAGCCCATCATCCTTGCGGCCCCCGACGACGATCTGGATGGCGCTATAGGGTTTTGAAAAATCGATGACCTTTTTGCGCTCGTCGGTGATGGACAAGGTTGAGATGACGATATCCGTCTTGCCGGACAGCAGGTAGGGAATGCGGTTCGCAGCCGCCGTGGGCACGACCTCAAGTTCCAGCTTCCAATCCTTGGCGAGCTTCTGTGCGACGTCGACTTCCGAGCCGATAAACTTGCCACTTTCATCGAGCACCGAATATGGCGGCGCCGCTGGGTCGATCGAGACACGGATTTTGCCGTCCGCCTTGATCTTATCGAGCGCGTCGGCGCGGGCTGCATTTGAAAGCCCAAAAACCACCGTTGCGAACAGCGCCGTGACGGCGATCGTTTTCGAAAGAGACTTGTGCATTCCATCCTCCCAGACTCTGCTACTCTCATAATTTGAGACGTTATTGCCTTTTCCAAGAAACGCGAACTGGAATCTGGCGCTGGAAAACTGCTCGTCTCACCTTGTGAGACAGGCAAATTTTACAGTCATATCAATAGGCTAGGTTTTCCAAAGCCAACTTCCAAGCCCCCTAACGCACAGCTCATCATTTGAGACTGGCAATCGCGGCTATTTCCGAAGCATGAATTCGAAGAGCAACTGGATCTGCCCATCCAACATGTGGGTGCCGTCGCGTGTGAAGCAGCCCCGATCCGCCGCCTCAGACAGGAGGCGGGTTGGAACCGGATCGGTTATGACGTCGGCAACAATCATATTGGACGCCAGCGCGTCCGGCTGGACGGGCAAGGGATCGTGCTCTTTCATTCCAGCCGACGTGGCATTGACGACGATGTCGCAGTTTGCCGGAGGCGTTGGCGACACCGACACCTGTCCTGGATAGGCCGCCTCAAGCTTGGCAAGCAGCGCCTGTTGGCTCGCTTCATTGATATCGTGGAAGGTTAAATGACGCGCGCCTTCCTCCAGCATCGAGACGGCGATTGACGATCCGGCGCCGCCAGCGCCCACCATGAAGACAGTTTTTCCGGAGATCGTCTTTCCCGCCTTTAAAATTCCAGCAGTGAGACCAGCACCGTCAAAGTTATCGCCGAACCAGGTGCCGTCCGGCTCTCGCCGCATAGCATTGATCGCGCCCAAGACTTTAGCGCGCTCAGAAAGCGTGTCGCAAAAGGCGGTGGCTGCAAACTTATGCGGTAGCGTAATGAGGATGCTGTCGACATTCGGCATGGCCTTGAGAGCCGGTAGTGTCGACTCCAAATGGTCCTTTTTAATATGCAACGGCACCAGCATACCGTCATAGTTGGCATTGCGCATGCGATCGGTCAGCCAGCCCGGAGCGAGCACTTGGGATATCGGCGATCCAATGAGGAAGTGGACGCGCGTCTTGCCGGTGATGTTTGGCGAAGTCATCTTGTCGTCCTCATGCCAGCGTGTAAGCGGTCTTCACCGAGGTGAAGAATTCAGCGGCGTATTTGCCCTGCTCGCGCGAGCCGAAGGACGAACCTTTGCGTCCGCCGAAGGGCACGTGGAAATCGACGCCTGCGGTTGGCAGGTTGACCATGACCATGCCGGCTTCCGCATTGCGCTTGAAATGCGTCGCGTGCTTCAGACTGGTGGTGGCGATGCCCGATGACAGGCCGAACGGCGTGTCGTTGGCGGTCGCCAGGGCTTCCTCGTAATCCTTAACCCGGATGACCGAGACCACGGGACCAAAGATCTCTTCGCGCGAGATACGCATCTGGTTGGTGGCTTCGGTGAACAGGGTCGGCTGCAGGTAGAAGCCGGGCGTTTCGCGGGTGATCGTCTCTCCGCCGAAGGCCAGCTTGGCGCCTTCCTTTTTGCCGATCTCGATATAGTCGGTATCGGTCTTCAGCTGGCGCTCGTCGACCACGGGGCCGATATGGGTGCCGGGCTTCATGGCGTTGTCGACGACCACGGTCTTCAGCTTTTCGGTCAGGGCCGCGACGAACTTATCGTGGATGCCTTCGGTGACAATTAAACGAGAGGATGCCGTGCAGCGCTGGCCGGTCGAGAAGAAGCCGGAATTGGCAGCCGCTTCGACGGCGATGGTCAGGTCAGCGTCGTCGAGCACGACCATTGGGTTCTTGCCGCCCATTTCCAGCTGGAACTTGCGGTTATGTTCGATTGAGGCGGAGGCGACGCGTTTTCCCGTGCCGGTCGATCCGGTAAAGGTGATGCCGGCAAGATCCGGGCTGTCGAGCATGGCTTGGCCGACGACCGAACCCTTGCCCATGACAAGATTAAGCACGCCCTTCGGCAAGCCTGCGCGGTGCAGGATATCGACGATCGCCCAGGCGCAGCCGGGCACAAGATCAGCCGGCTTGAAGACGATGGTGTTGCCGTAGCAGAGCGCCGGCGCGATCTTCCAGGCGGGAATGGCGATCGGAAAATTCCATGGCGTGATGATGCCGACGACGCCGAGCGGGTCGCGCGTGATCTCGACGCCAATGTTCGGGCGCACCGACGGCAGCACTTCACCGGCAAGGCGCAGCGCCTCGCCTGCGAAGAAGCCAAAGATCTGGCTGGCGCGAATGGTTTCACCGATCGCTTCAGGCAGCGTCTTCCCTTCCTCGCGGGCAAGCAGCGCGCCGAGCTCATCCTTGCGCGCCAGGATCTCGTCGGCGGTCTTCTTCAGGATGGCATGACGTTCAAGAATGCCCGACCGCGACCAGGATGGAAAGGCAGCCTTGGCCGCACCGATCGCGTCCGTAACGTCCGCGGCCTCAGCACTGCAATAGTTACCGACGACTTCCTTCGTGTTCGAAGGATTGATGTTTGGCGTCGAAGCGGAACCGGTCCACTCCCCGCCGATAAGGTTTCGGAAAAGGGTATCGGTCATCACTGCCTCCACTGAACGCGTCGAAACGGAAGCACGTTAATGTCCTTCCAGACACCTTCCCTAAAATACGTCTCGTTTTTGATATACGCATCGAGACCTGCCCGGTCCGGAAACTCGCACAGCACGACCGAGCCGATCATCTTGCCGTCGTCATCGATCAGCGCGCCGCCATCGATGATCGAACCATCGGCTTTCATGGCGTGGATCCGTTCCATGTGTTGCTCACGAGCGGCCAGGCGTCGATCCAAGGTGCCCTCCGCCGTATCGTCGAGCGCGATGATGGTGAACTGCATCCTATTCTCCTAAAGCACTTGTGGTGCGACTGAGGGCGGCGTCAGGGCATAGCCTCGTCCCTCGTAGTCAAACTCATGGAGCTGGTTGACCGGATCCGCCTTGTTGACGGGTGACGCGTAATACGCCCTGATCTCGACGATGCGCGTGACGTCATCGTTGAAGATGTACCATTCGTCGCCGCGCAGCGCCTCGTTGATCGCGGTTTTCCAGTGCGTCCATTCGATCACGGCCTCGCGTCCATCCGGCGCGGCAAGCACCTTCTCGATCGTCCAACGCGAGCCCAGCGTCTTGACGCACCAGACCCATCCGTCGGCGATTGCGTCGGCGCCGCGCCAGGGGGCACCCGGCAGACCCGGCGGAAAATAGTGAACCGCATCCGGCGTAAAGCAGTCGACAAGCCCTTGACGATCGGCATCATTGCAGGCCTGGAAATAGCGCCGGATCAACGCCTCTGCTTTCTGAGCAAGATTTTCCGTCATCATGAACTCACTCCGCCGCCCGGTTCTTGGAACGCCACTCGGCGTATTCGTTCAATGTTTCCTCGTTCGGAGGATAGGTGCCCCAGAGTGACGCGCCGGCATCGATCTTCGTAAACAGAAACTTTTCGCGCTGCTCCTGCTCGTAGGAATCGTTGGCCATCTCCTCGGCAATCGCACGCGGAATGACAACGACGCCATCGCTATCGCCCACGACAATGTCGCCAGGATAAACGGCAACACCCGAGCAACCGATCGGCAACTGCATGTCGACCGCGCGATGGTATGCCGGACGGGTCGAAGCCGTGTTGGCAGCGCAGTAGGCAGGAAACGGCATGCGGGAAATTTCCGTGCCGTCGCGGAACGCGCCATCTGTGATTGCGGCAGCAACGCCTTTGCGCATCATGCGAGTCATCAGCATGTTCCCGGCGGATGCAGCCCGTGCATCGCCACGGCTGTCGATCACCAGGACCTGACCTGCCTCGATCGCCTCGATGGCTTCCCATTGCATATTATCGTCGCCGCGCTTCTTGAGATCACCCAGATCCCAATCCTTGTCTTCGCGCGACGGAATAAAGCGCAACGTGAACGCCTCACCCGCAAATGATCCGGCATCTGGATTGAGAGGCGTCAAGCCGACGAGAAACTGCTGACGGTAGTTACGCTTGAAAAGCTGGGTGGTGAGGGTGGCGGTCGAGCAAGCCTTGAGCTTGTCGAGCGTTTCCTTTGAAATCTCGGTCACAGTGGTTCTCCCAATGATTTGGATCGTGGTATGTTATTTTGAGGCGGCGACCGCTTCGTCGACCATGTCGAACATCGAATATTTCGGAGCAAAGCCCAGGATCGCGCGCGCCTTGACGCTGCTGCCGTGTGTCTTACCCAGCTCGACGGGGATGTTTGCCTCGACAAAACGGCGTCCGGTCTTTTTCGCCAGATAGGGGATGAACTCTCCAAGGCTGACCGGCGTGACCGGAGCAAGATTGAAGGTTTCGCCGATGGCTTCGGGCTTGTCGAAAATTAGTAGCAGGCCCTGCACGATATCGCGCACATCCACCAATTCCTGCGTATGCGGGATACCATCGGCGTCTTTTGCCAGCAAAAGCGGCTCGTCGTCCGCCACCAGCGGCTCGAGAACGGCGAGGATCTGGGAAAGCTCCGAGTTCGATGTCGCGCCGGCGTGGTGGGTGCTGCTTGCTTTCAGGCTGCGAACACGGCTGTTCACGTAAAACGCTGCACCGGCATATTCGCCATTGGGATCGATGATCTCGCGGGCCGCTTCCGTGTGCGAGAAGACCGCAGTGCTGATGTCGAGGTTCTTCTCGGACTTGTGGTAGAACTTCACCATGTCCTCGCCGAGAACCTTGGTCATGCCATAAAAGGTGTACGGTTCCTTGGGATGGTTTTCGTCCGTGGGTCGGAAACGTGCGAACCGCGTCGGATAGACTTGGTCGCTCGACGCAAAGACCATGCGGACGTAGCGCTTTTGAGATTCGGCTGCCGCAACACGAAGCACATTGTAGGTGCCGACGACGTTGACGTCCCAAAGCAAATCGCGAGCAGTCGGCTGGAAAGAAATCACGGCAGCCATATGAAAGACTGCGTCGACGCCGGCCATGGCGGCGGTCACATCTTCAAGTGAGGCGAGACTTCCGGTATGGCATACCACACCGGCAGCTTCCGTCGCAGCCTGGTTGGGGTCACCGGGAATGGCGATCGTGCGCACCTTGTGCCCACGCTTTATCAGTTCGCCCGATAGAACGCCACCGACACGGCCGGTTGCGCCTGATACGAAAATTTCCATGGTCTCCATCCCTGCAGCATTGTCCGCCGGCGATCACATCGTGAGATCAAGGTTGCGGCGGCATGATCGTTCTCGACTGGCTCAATGCCGTGTCGGCTCTATTCCACGATCCAAGCTTAGCAATTGCAGAGGTTTTCGAAAGCCATAGTTTGAAGGTCTGGTCGGAACGTCTCACATACTGAGATCAGAGCTTAACACCATACTTCTGTAGAACGCTAATGTCCGGATCGAATCCGATGCCGGGAGTCGAGACACTAGCCAGAACGCCGGCGGTCGGTTGGAAAGCTGGTGCGACCCATGCTTCCGGGTCCACAAAGAGATATTCGACCAACGTCTCGGGCTCTGTCTGCGGCAGGAGAGCCAATGTCGCGAAATAGCCCGGGCCGAAGTAAGGCGTATGCGGCATCGCCGTTTTGCCCGCGTCTTTGCAGGATCGAAGAACGTTCACGTATTCGGTCACTCCACCCACTTTTGTCATGCTGGGTTGGGGATAGGTCACCGCATCGACAATGCGCTTGAAGTCGAAGGCAGTGGATGCGTTTTCGCCTGCGCCGACCGCTATCCCGGCAGCCTCGATGACCCTCATGGCTGCGTAATCGTCGGGCGGGAACACCGGTTCCTCCACCCAGAGCACGTTGCATTCTTTGAAAACGGAACGCAGTTCGAAAGTCTCCGTCGCGGTCCAGGCGCAGTTTGCGTCAACCATCAAGGGGACGTCTGGGCCGAGCACGGCGCGTGCTCTCCTGATGACATCAGGGGCGACTTCGTGAAGCTTGACATGTCGATAGCCCATTGCGAGCGCGCGTTCGCATTGCGCCTGCACAAGGTCAGCGGTTCCATAGCGCACAAGGCTTGCATAGGCCGAACGCTCAACTGAAGCTTCCGCACCGAGCAGCATCCAGAGCGGCTTGCCAGCCCTCTTTGCCGCAAGATCCCAAAGGGCGATGTCGACACCCGATAAGGCGAACATCGTAATGCCGTACCGGCCGAAAAGGTGAAGCTTCCTCTGGATGGAGAGGTTCCAGTCGGCAATGTCTTCAACGACCTGTCCCACGACGAACGGGGCAATCATCTTGTTGACCGCCGCATCGACGGCCTCCAGGCAGAAGTAGGAGAACGCCTCACCCCACCCGACGTTTCCATCCTCGTCCTCGACCTTCACCAGCACCATATCGAGCATATGCCAGCGGCTGGGCGTTCCCCCGGTACCGGCCCCGCCGTCCACGAATGGAATGCGAATTGGGTACGTCTTCAGCGACGCGATCTTTGGCAGAGACGTTGGGGGAAGCGAAGGCAGCATCGTGGTCCTTGTCCTTAAAATAAAACCGGCAGCTCCGAACGGCCGCGCTCACCAGCCGACACAGACAGCAATTGTCCGCACAAAGGCGCGTTCGCGAGGCTTTCTCTGGAAAGACCGGAGCGGGCGCTGGTCACAAAGATCTGGGACATGTCGTCACCGCCGAAAGCCAGGCCGGTTGGGCTTGGAACCGGCAAGGCGATCGTCCGCTCGATTTCTCCGTTCTCGTCCAGCTTGACGATGCTCCAACCGTCGGAGAGGCCGGCCCAGAGATTATAGTTTTCATCGATTGCCAATGCCTTTGGCGAACCGGCGACCTTGGGGATGTCGGCAAATTTTCGTTTTCTGCGACTTTCAGTCTCAAGCATGAAGATGGACTGGCGAGATGGCTGAGCGGCCATCAGCACTCCGTCTCCAGCAAACACAATGTCACTGACCTCGCCGGAAAGTTCGAACACGGCATCGAGACCATCCTCCCTTGTCCATGGTCCAATCTTGCTTAGGCCTGCTTCCGCATTGAAGACGGCTGCCCACAGCCCGCCTTCCGGTGACGCACGCAGCGCCTTGATTTCGAAGCCGGGCTCTCCGACGATCCGCTCTTTTAACGACGTCCGTGTGCCAACCACCAAGTCGCTTCCGACCCCGCAGATAAAGCCATCGTCTGTCAGACAAAACGCACTGATGCTTTCCGAAAGCGCATGAAGCGAGACGAAGTCGATCGGGTTTCCTGCTTCTCGAATGCTCGGCGCAAGCTGATCGGCCCAGTAGATTGAGCCGTGTTGTGCACTCCATCGTGGTGACGCGCCAACGAAGGCTGGCGCCGAGGTCCAGACGCGGTAATCGCCCGACTGACGGATTGTCGCCCTCAACGTTGGTCCAAGCTGACTGGAGATCCGTTTGGCAACCTCTGCCAACTCCTGGCCCAACTGCTCGGCGCGCTCAGGGTGCATGCGAAACGTCGGACCGGCCACACTGATTGCCGCGACCGGCTTTCCGTCGGGATCAAGGATCGCTGCTCCAACGCAGCGCGTGCCCATGACGATCTCCTCATCATCGATCGCATATCCGCGTGCCCGAACGATGGCGAGATGTGCGCGCAGCATAGCCGGATCTGTGATGGTGTTTTCGGTAAACGCGGCCAGGTCCGCGTTGATCACATTGTCGAGCTGCGTTCCCTCAAGACGAGAAAGGATAGCCTTGCCCTGACTGGTGCAATGCATGGGCTTCAAAACACCGAGCTTGGCTGCCGACCTCTTGTCATGCGCGCTCTCGAAGCGCCCGAGTGCGAGGACATGGCGACCTTCCTGCACCGCAAGATAGGCGGTCTCGCCGGTGAGGTCGCGCAACCGCCTCAACTCCACGGATGCGATAGAAGCGAGATCTGATGATGACCAGGCGTTCTGCGCCAGTTCCAGGAAGTTGAAACCGAGCGTGTAATACTGACTGATCGGATCGGGCCGGATGAGGCCGCGCGAGGCCAGCGCGGCGATGATGCGGTATAGGGTCGCCCGCGGGATACCGGTTTTCTCGGCGAGCATGTTCTGGTCTACGCGTCCAGGCGCATTGCCGATTAACTCCAGAATATCGCAGGCCTTGCCGATGAGCGCTGTGCCTGCAACGCTTTTCGGAGATATCAGGTCGGACGACCATTGAACTTCGCTCATCGACATGTCTCGCTTTTAGGGCCAATTTTTGAGACAATCCAGCGCGGAACGACGTCCGCACCGCCTCTCAGCAGGAGATTGCCCACATGTTGAGACTAAAGCAAGGGAAGCGATGGAGGATCTTGGCGAAGTCGAGATCGATGCATAAAAGGCAACTCAGCCCGCCTGTATGACCTCGACACGCACAACGCCTTGCAGGACCTCGCCTGGGAGCATGATCTTTGCGCCAGTCATCTCGGGCTCGCCGTTGAGGTTCCACGCGTTTGCGATGTGCGATACAGGTTCGACACAGATGTGGGCTGGGTCGCCTCGGTGGACAACAAGGCCCATGAAAGCTGACGTCGCCGTGACACGGGAGCGAAAACCGTCGGCATGGCGGATCTCAGCCTCCGTCCAATCCTGCAGATACTGGGTCGGCAAGTACTTGGTGGATTGTCTGTTGGTGACGGACACGCGATCGCCCAAGGGCAAGTAATCATCGCCGTGTGGCCAGCGATATTTTGCATCGACGGAAACGGGGTCCGGTGAGGCAAAATAAGGATGCCACCCAAGGCCGCCTGGCATTGGACGGTCGTCGAGATTTTTCAAAGACAAAGCGAGAGTGAGCACATTGTCTTCGATCTCGAAGTCCTGGAAGGCTTCGAAAGCCCATGGCCAATGATCGTCCCGGTCATAGGAAAGGCGCATGACCAGACGAGACGGCGTGTGCTCGACAAGCTGCCAAGGCCTGGTATGACCAGGCCCGTGTAACGTATGCGGCAGTGCTGCAGGGTGAGGCGGAAGGTCAAATGTCTCAGCCCCTACGACAAGCCGACCACCTTCGATACGATTGTGGTACGGAACAAGGGGGTATGCACCGCCGCGCGGCCAAATGAGTGTATCGAACGACTGGGGCTTTGCAGGAACAAGAATGTCCGGGCCGTCGGCAACAGCCAACTTTAAGAGACGTCCGCCCATGGAAGGGCAAACTTGGGCAGAAAGCCTGTTGGACGATATTTCGAATTGTTTTTCGGCATGCAACAACGTCATCGCGATAGTCCCACTGAAATTCACTTAGCTCCGTTCGCGTTGCGTAGCGCCTATCAATCCCGCTTTGGATTGAGACCGTGCTGTTCACCCGCATTTGCCGGTGACTGGCTCGCGAACTTTGTGGACAACATAATGGTCCGGAACGCTTCTAGTCATGTCCTTTGAAAGTGTCAGTGGAAACGCGTCTCAGGATGTAAGACGGAAGACTAGTGAGCCTACAATTACGTGGCGTTGTGTAAAAGCCAGACCCCAACAGCTGCAGTCATCGCTCCCAGCGGACGCAAGAACTGACCTTTAGAAAATCGGTGTTGTTGAAAGGATTCGAACCAACGACCCGCCGCTCAATTGTGCGTCATGACCGAATAAGCTATTGAAATTCATCAAGAACAGCCAGCGTTGCCCCGGCGTTTGATCACCGTCGATAGACCTGCCGCGGATGTAATTCTGCCTTGCGCCATCGGTTATCAGAAAATCTGCACCCGGCATTTTTCGCAGTTTGAACTTTTCCCCAAAGTTGCATCTTCCCTCGACGAACGATACTTTTGCTTGTCCATATTCTGTGCCATGGATCATCATGCACATCGAAAGCCTCTCGATCCGTAATTTCCGCTGCTTCGGTGATGAAGCGGTCCATATCAATCTTGCAGCCGGCACCAACGCGTTCGTTGGAAACAACGGGGCGGGGAAGACCGCCGCTCTTGAGGCATTGAAGAGGCTGTTTTCACCGATCGCCGCCGAAAGGCAGATCAGGCGGTCCGATGTCCATTTCGGCCTAGGGGAAGACATTCACACTATTAATGGATCCGAGCGGGAGATCGTCATCGAGGCCGTTTTCGGGTTTCCGGGCAACACGACTAATGCCCAGGTATTCACAGACCTGTTCTTCAACGGCATCGACAAGAGCCTGAAGGTAAGAGTGCGGCTCGAATGCAAATACAGCCGTGCAAATGCGATCGACGATGACCTCGAGACCAAGTTCTACGCCGTGCGAACTCTCGATCCAGTCCCGTTCGGTCCGGACGATGAAAGGAAGACGCCGCTTCGTGGACGCCCTACCCAGTACGCAGAGGTGGTCTACATTCCCGCCCACAGGGATTCGCGGGGCGTCAGCCAAACCGCTCTTCGAAACCTCCTTCAACGGCTAGAGCGATCCGCGGACTGGGACGAGAACACAAAGTCCAAGTCGAAAGGATTCGCCGAGGACCTCCAGAAAAACCTCAACGATACACCTGCTCTCAAAATGGTGACGCAGACCCTGGAGGGTTTCTGGGCTTCTCTTCATGACGGCCACTATGACGGAAAGGTCGAACTTGGGGTTATTGCCACCGAGTTTCAGAAGCTTATCCGAGATCTTACCTTACGCTTTATGAAAGCCCCAGGGGGTGGCCTGCGACAACTGGACGAGCTCAGCGAGGGGCAGACCTCGCTCCTGTATTTCGCGTTGTCCGCGACTCTGCATAAGCTGATGTCAGACATGCAGAAGGCCGCGCCGAAGAAGCTGGAGGGCTTCGTAGTCCCAGATTTTATCTACCCGCCGCTCACAATATTCGCCCTGGAAGAACCGGAGAACCACCTAGCGCCGTTCTACCTTCCAAAGTTGATTTCGCTGCTCGACACGCTCAACAAGGACGGCACGGCACAGGCTGTCGTGACGAGCCACGCAACAAGCATACTTAGTAGAATTCCGCCGCGCCACGTCCGGTATTTCCGAATGGAGCCATCCTTCCTGACGAGTCGTGTTCTTGCGCTCCCCCTTCCGGAAAAGGAATCGGATGAAGACAAGTTCGTTCAGCAAGTCATCCTGGCGAATCCTGAAATTTACTTCGCAAGGCTGGTGATCGTCGGAGAGGGCGACACCGAGCGATTGGTGATTCCGAGGATCGCAGATGCGCTTGGCGTCAGTCTGGATCCTTCGTTCATTGCCTACGTCTCAATCGGAGGACGCCACGCGCAGCATCTTTGGCGACTTTTGAACGGCTTGGATATCCCGCATATTACATTGCTAGACTTCGACCTTGGTCGCACTGGTGGCGGGATCGGACGGCTGAAGAACGCGGTCTCCTGGCTGTCGGACCTCGGTCCCTCTTACGTACCGACATGGTTGGACAACGACAAGAATGAAGTGCCAGCAACGGTGGAGGCTGTCGCTGCCCTGCCTCCGTTTACAAAGGACACTTATCTCCCATGGGCACATTGGTTGCGGCGCCGGAACATTTTTTATTCCGCACCCGTCGACCTTGATATGATGATGCTCCAAGCCTTCCCGGATGCGTACGGGGCCGAAACGCCCTATCATCCAAACGCCACCCCTGAGGAGATCACAAGACTTGAAAAGAGCGTGTTCAAGAAGGGCGCCGGGCGCACTGAGATTAACTCGGTGGGGCTTTCGATCACTAGCGAGCAGCTCCACGCCTACGACGAGCTGTTTAAATCTAGTTCAAAACCAGGATCACACCTTCTCGCGTTCACGAAGCTAACACATGAGAAAATCCAGGCAGGCTGCCCAGAGCCTCTGAGGGCAGTCGTCACTCGAGCAAAAGAGATAATGGCGGCAAAAGCAAAGTCCGGAGATGGCGTGTGACCTATACAGCGCCCGATCACTGGACTGCCTCGACTGGGATCAAACTCGAGGGAACTGCACTCGACGTCGTAAAATCGATGCGCTCGCTGTCGGTTTTGGCCGGGCCTGGGGCTGGAAAGACCGAGATCCTTGCGCAGAGAGCGAATTTCTTGCTGACGATGGGATTGTGCTCGCCGCCGAGGCGAATCCTCGCGATTGCCTTTAAGGTCGACGCAGCTCGGAATATACTGGAGCGGGTGCAGGCCAGATGTGATCCGATCTTCTGGGCCAGATTTGAATCCCTCACGCTCCACAGCTTTGCAAAACGAATTCTCGACCAGTTTCGCGAAGCGTTGCCGGACGACGAACGACCAACGGCAAACTATCGCATCTTCGCCCCGAATGCGACGATTTGGAATGACTTTAGACGGGGCGTGGAAGCGGAAATTCCTGCGATTTCAGGCTACACCAATGCGCGCTTAAGCGAGGTAGCTCACTCGGAACCATTCGGCGGCCTCTTCCCGGATGACGATGGAAGGGAACGAATTCGAAAGGCGTGGTGGAAATTCTGCATCCAATCCAGTCAGTCGAGTATCACGTTCGATATGGTTTTGCTGATTGCGACCATGATTCTAAAGAAGCAGCAGGCCGTGCAGGCGGCACTCCGTCGTACATACTCC
The DNA here is from genome assembly GCF_025847205.1 of Pararhizobium sp. YC-54. Classification (GTDB taxonomy): domain Bacteria; phylum Pseudomonadota; class Alphaproteobacteria; order Rhizobiales; family Rhizobiaceae; genus Pararhizobium. The sequence continues at coordinate 27,837 of NZ_JAOYTH010000020.1, forward strand.
CACGTATTCCTGGATGAATTCCAGGACGTCAACGATTTTCAGTACCGCCTCATTACAGCGGCCTTCTCGGGAAGCGACACCGTCATGACAGCCGTTGGCGACACCAATCAGGCGATAATGAAGTATGCCGGCGCGCTACCTGACGTGTTCCAGCGGCTGGAAACGGATTTCTCCGCTGCTCCTCGTCGGCTGCTGTTCAACTTCCGCTCTAACGCTGCGATCGTTGGATTGATCAACTCGGTTGTCACTCTTTTCGAAAGCGATCCCGTTCCCACTGAATCCGCCCGAGAGGACGATCCCGTACCTCCCGACGCAATCGAAGGATGGATCTTTGCCACTCGGGACTACGAAAGCCTCGCCATCGCCGAATTCATCGGTAGCGAGATCGCATCTGGCAGGCGACCAGAGGACTTCGTCGTGTTGGCTCGTTCGTACATCCGAAATGTCGAAGAAAGGCTTCGCCCTCATTTCACATCGAAGGGCATAAGGATCAGGAACGAATCACGGAAGTTCCGCGAGATCGAGATTCAGGATTTGCTCAAAGAGCCTGCCGTGCGTTTTATCATGGCGACCCTCAAGCTCGCTGTGAACGCAAGGATCGGAAATCCGTTTCAGGTGTGTCGCGACTTTGTGGCTGAGTTCGAGGGCTGGGACATTGCGTCGGAGCGGGGTTTGGCGAGGAGCCTTGGCGCAACAAGGCTGCTGGTGGATCACCTCTCGCCTATTCTTTCGCGGCGGGGTCCGGCGGACGTAACAGGAAGTTCAATCGCCGAAGCCATAGTAACCGAAATCCGAAAGGCACACCTCTCCCGGGCTTATGGCGATTATCGCAATAGGGATCGTCTTGAGGCGGTGCTGGCCGCGTTCGGCGAATTCTATGATACCTGCGCACACAAGGATGAGACCTGGGAGCAGTGCATCGATGCGATCGAAGGGCGCGGCGTGGTACGTCTGATGACGATCCATAAATCCAAAGGGTTGGAGTATCACACTGTCTTCTTCGTCGAACTCAACGACGATGTCTTCTGGAACAGTCAGGACGACGCCAATGTTTTTCTGGTAGCCTTGTCGCGGGCTCGGGAGCGGGTAAAGTTTTCGTTTTGCGAGGATAGCAAAGGATTCACGAACGTTCGGCAATTCATTGCCTCGCTGGAAAAAGCCGGCGTGAATTTCATTAGAAAAGCCGCGATAGAGTGAGGCACGAAACGCACAATGGTCGCCAAGAATAAATCCGAACGACTGCGGCGGCTGCTCTCCCATGGGTACTTCGCACCCGAACTTCCGCCTTGCTTCGTGTCCACCGATCTTGCGCGTTATCGAAAAGCGATCTTTGACCGCATCACATCGATGGCGCAGATCCAACAGCAGCCTGCGTACTATCGATACATCACGGAACCGACTTGGTTTTACTTTCCCAGGTTTGGTAAGGATGACCGTCGTCACGGCGTCCCAAACCCAGTTTCCTACCTTTTGCTATCAAAGACGATCTCAGACAACTACGTGCACCTCCGTCGCAGCGCGAGAAAGTCACGGCTGACTGCATCTCCTCCGGTGTTCGATTGGAGTGGGACCCGTGCGGTAATGCGGCCAAGTGTGGACTTGCGCGACGATTTCCGCATCGATCTTTCGTCACGACGGGAAGAATATGTCAGTGCGGACGTCCGATCGTTCTTCCATTCGATCTATACGCATTCAATCCCATGGGCGATCTATGGAAAAGCATGGGCGAAGATCCCGGCGAACCGCGGATATGCACACTATGGGAACGTTCTGGACCTTCTGTCGCGGAACCTCCAAGGCGCGCAGACCATTGGGTTGCCAGTCGGCCCTGATACGTCTCGTCTGCTGGCAGAGTTGGTTGCGTCCGGCATAGACGAAAAGCTCCGGGAGCGGCTGGGTGTGACAGCTAGGGATGCCTCCCGATATATCGACGACTTTACAATCAGCGGAGTCAATGGAGAGCGAGGCGAGGACATCATCGCAGCGCTGCGTCAGGCCGCATCGCATTTCGAACTGGAACTCAACAACGAGAAATCAGAAATCAACTCGACTGCGACGCGTCACAACATCGGGTGGAAGCAGGCCGCAAGGGCCCATATCCCGCGCGGCGACCCCGATCTCTCAAGCATGCAACAGTTCTTTTACGAGGTGGGAAGGCTGTGCGAAGCCCACCCGACCATCAACGTCGAGAAGTTTGCGTTCGCCTGCGCCAGAACAGCTATTATTCGATCTTCGGGCTGGCGGACGATCCAGAGCCTGCTCATCAACGCCTATCGGCGAAACTCCACGCTGGTATCACTTGTCGTCGAAATATTCATTCTCCGTCAGATTGAACACGGTGACCTTGACCTAACCAATCTGAAGGACTTTCTGGACCATCGGCTTCCTGCGCTCGCTCGAGCAAATCGTACTGGCGAAATCATATGGCTCCTCTTTTTGGCGATACGCTTGGGAGTAGTTGTCGGCGCCTACGCGGCCGAGTCGCTTCTGCAAGTCGATAATGGGATGGTCGGCCTTCTCGCGGCTTTGGCGAAGTCCCGCGATTTGATACAAGGTCAATTCGATCTGGGGCTTTGGAATGCATCACATACTTCTGATGGCCTCAAAGGTCCCATGTGGTTGTATGCTTATCAAACGGCTCTTCAAGGAATTGTGCCCGGCATCAACACTGCATTTGTCGAGCAGGATCCTTACTTCTCGCCGCTTTTTGCTAAAAGGGTGAGCTTTCTGAGGATCGAAAACGGCTTCGCATCCGTTGCTAACACGATCCGATCACTCCGCGACGAGAATGAGCGAATTAGCCGAGTTCGGTCCGACTTCTTGGAAGACTTCACGGTTAATATTGAAGACTATGACGATGATGATTTCGAGGATCTTTTCGAAGCTGACGCAGATGGTGCAGATGACGTTTATTAAAGTCAACGTGGATACCGTACGGGCATCCCACAGCGTTTCCCTTCATGTAGGATCTCGAATTTAATACCTAATAGATATGCGTTAAATGACACTGTAAGCGGGCCCGCCGACCCAGTTTAAACCGTCTATATTTTAGGGTGTGGACCTCTTATCTGTCTGCTACCGCATTTTTCCGAGAGCGCTGGGCTCGAACCTTGTCGAACAGCAGATTTGTCCGGTCGATCGGGCGCCGGCATTTGGCAATATGAATACCATCGCCGATCGGATAAGTTGCCCCTTGCCTTTCTTCGCTTACAACATTATTGTTGTAATATGATTCCAGCGCTCGTTTCCCTATCCGGTTCTCCTTGGGATGTGCTGCCGAGCGGCATTCATCCTGCGTCTCTTGATGAGATACAGAGTGTATATGGATACAACGAGCGGCGCCGCACATTGCTCTCAGGATTGGTTGATGGCGCAACTGCGTTGGTGAAGGCCGGGTGTTCGAAAATCTACCTGGACGGAAGCTTTGTCACAGCTAAACCGATCCCAGGTGACTACGACGCATGTTGGGATCCAGCTGGGGTTCTCAGCTCCCTCCTCGATCCTGTGTTCACGGATTTTAGCGATGGGAGAGCCCGACAAAAGGCTCGTTTCGGGGGTGAGTTCTTCCCTTCGAGCATCGTGGAAGCTGGCTCTGGACGGGCGTTCTTGGACTTTTTCCAGGTTGAAAAACATTCGGGTGGGAAAAAGGGAATTATTGAAGTTTCGATCATGACGGATGCGACGATCCTTCGGAGGCTAGCTCATGATATTCAGTGATAGACAGTACGCAGTATCGAAGGAACAGCTCAACAATCTGAGAACCGCTGCGCTCGCTGACCAAGTTGGCGAAGGTAAGCTCGATTGGTTGAAGCAAATCGAGTCCGATGCGCTCCAAAGCCAAATCGCAGACATTCAGCGAGAGATGGCAGAGTACGACTATCTAAAGTCTGGAGCTGCTGGATTCACGGAGGAATTCTCCTTTGAAGAGCTTCCCCGCGTTCTAATACAGGCGCGTATCGCAAGAGGCCTGTCTCAAACAGATCTCGCTGAGCGTCTTGGCCTGAAAGCGCAACAAGTGCAGCGATACGAAGCAACTAACTACATGAGCGCCAGCCTTGCGCGCCTGATGGAAGTCGCCAGCATATTGGGCGTTCGCGTCTCTGCATCCTACGGATCGGGTGAAGAGCGTTCGGAGGGGGCGATTTATGCCTGGTCTGATGCTGGTTCCATTGAATGGAACAAATTCCCGCTTCGGGAGATGGCTAGACGCGGTTGGATCAAGGGTGATGACCTGGCAACGTCAGCTCGTACCTGGTTTCATCAGGTGGCCGGGCCTCAGTTCGCGACGGCTCTTCACCGCAAAAAAATGCATAGCGGCAACGCACCAAACGAGCACGCTCTCTTGGCGTGGCAAGCACGCGTGCTTCAGAAGGCAACCGATGATTTCAATGCGGGCTTGATAGGAGAGTTTAGCCTGAACGATCGTTGGTTGGGTCAGTTGGCCGCTCTCACGAAGGACAGCGACGGACCCCGCAAGGCCAAGGATCTACTCGGCCAAAACGGCATTGGGATGATCGTTCAAAGTCATCTTCCCGGAACTTATCTTGATGGCGCGGCCATGGTCGCTCCATTTGGAAATCCAGTTGTTGCCCTAACCCTTCGGTTCGATCGCCTGGATAACTTTTGGTTCGTCTTGTTCCACGAACTGGGACACGTATTCCTGCATCTATACAACTCTCTTCGGTTCGATTTTTTCGACGAAGAGGATGGCCATCCAGGCGACCAGTATGAGGAGGATGCGGACAAGTTTTCCCTGGATCAGCTCATTCCGCAAGACGTTTGGCGCAAGTGTCTATCTCGATTTGCGCTGACGGAAGAAGCGGTCCTCATCGATGCAGAAAAGCTTGGGATCAGTGCAAGTATCATTGCTGGCAGGATCAGGAAGGAGAGAAACGATTTTCGCCTCTTCACTAATCTGGTTGGGTCGGGAACCGTTCGGATGCAGTTTGAGGGATTGATGGAATGAAGCTAATTCCCAGCATGTATGTTCCGTCACTGCGATGGCGCCAAGGCGAATACCAGGCGCTGTTCCGACTTAGTGACGCGGCAAAGCAGCTCGTCGTTCCGTTCATACTTGTTCCGGAGCCGGAATACGATTTCGAGGAAGGTCGACCGAAGAAGACGGTTCAAGAGCAGGTGCAGACGTTTCCGAAGCGCTACCAGCAAAAGTGGGGCAAGAGACCCGCGTGGATCGACGTCCATACGAATATAGCCACGACAAGCATGGCGGATGGCCGAACGCCCATGTCCTACGTATTCGAGGAAATACGGAGCTTCGGATCGAGGGCTGTGCCAATCACCTCGTTGGACGCCCCGCCGGCCGTCAATGCTGTCGTGGCTGGCATCGCAGCAATCGACAAGCTCGGTGTCGGTATCCGAGCTCGCCTTGAGCACGTTATGAAGCCCAACTTCGATGCACGACTAATCGCACTGATCTCTTCGATTGGTCTCACGCGAGACCACACAGACCTCATCATCGATCTCGGCGCGCCGAATTTTCAGCCCTACGCAGACTTCGCAGATGGGCTGATAGCGGCGATGGACAACGTGTCTGCGCTGATCAGCTACCGGTCTCTGGTGGTGATCGGCACTGGCTTTCCGCAGATACTTGGCATCGACAAACCGGGTGGACACCTGCCGCGGCACGACTGGGTCTTTTACAAAACACTGCGCACCAAGCTTGCCGGAATTGGGCGGATCCCGAACTTTGGAGATTACACGATCGTCCACCCCGAATTCACCGCTCAGGACATGCGGATGTTGAAGCCAGCGGGCAAGCTCGTCTATACGGCAGGCGACACATGGAATGTTCGAAAGGGTGGGGCATTCAGATCTGATCCGGGACAAATGCACACGCATTGCGACATCATTCTCAAATCGGGCCAGTTTTGCGGCCCTCATTTTTCAGCGGGCGACGAGTACATCGACCTGTGTGCGAAGAAGCTAGCTACGCCGTCAAATCTTACGCGCTGGAAGGAAAATGGGATCAGCCATCACATCATGCATGTGCTGGCTGATCTCGCCACGTCGAGCGCTGGGCCATGAAATTTCGGATCGCTGCAATTAAGTCCGCGATTGGCATTTGAGCGGCCAAATCGATGTAGAGCTGTAGCCTGCTTCGCTTGAGTTCACGCGGCGACGCTCCGAACCCTGCTAACAGCTCGGCAGCTTCCGAATGCCAGAGCAAGTGAGCAACTTGAATAGCATCGACGGATGGATTGGCGCGAGCGCGCCGCACTGTGTCAAACGTAATACCGCCTCGCGGTCCTTTTTCAGCAAGGATCAGCCCGCACCAGTCCGGGACGATCCTTTCTGCCTTCGCCAGGTGCTTGTCGGCGCAAACAAGTGTCAGCCTGCTCAGACCCTTCGAATAAAACTCGAGCTGCCCCGGAAGTCGATCAAGCGTATCGAGGCTGCTTTTGATCTCGAAACCATGGACTTCCGCAGATATAACCGCGACATCGATCCTCACCTTGGCATGGGACAAACCAAGTTCGTCTACGATGATGGCACTGCGGGCCTTCTGGTATGACCGAAGCTTCTTATGATGAAGCGCGGCTCTGATTTGCTGATCATTCGTAGCGAGCATGATTTTTCCCTTACCACACCTACTGGCCGATTTCGAGACGATAGCCAAGTTCTAATTCTTGTGAATGATCCGGCACATGTGGCGACGGTCTAGCAGTCAGATCACTCCCCACGCCCGAAACCTCCCCCTCCCCGTCATCTCGCGCAGGCCAAGCTCCAAAACAATCCGCCGCGCCGCCTGCGGCGTTACGCTTAGCGTCTTCGCGACCATTCCGGCTGACACGAGCGGCTTGGCCATGATGAGGTCGACCAATTCCGGCAGCTTTGACGATGTCCGCCGTCCCTCCAGTTTTCTGTCCATCATCGTTTTCGCCAACGTCAGCCTGTCGTGTTCTTTCATGCCGATCTCGGCGGCCGCCAAAAGTCCGTGGGCGATGGCCAGCAGCCGAGTTTCGCGATTGCGATGGCGACGCCGATCGACGGGAATGGTTTTCAGGCCAAGGTTAATCGCCGCAAGATGGGCGCCGGTGGTGACGCCGGCCTGGCGCAGTATCGCTGCGGCAAATAGCCGGCCGAGCCACGGTGCGTGCTGCAGGACGAACAGCTCGTTCCAGGCATCGAGGGCGACGATCGCCTGCAGCACCGTCGGCAGGTCTTGCACCTCCCGCAATACGCCGCGCCATTCGTCGAGTCTGGAATCCTCGTCCCAGTCGAGATCATAGACCAGTGGATCTTTTTCCGCCCCGCCCACGCGGCCGGGCCATGTTGCGCTCTCAATCGCGGCCTCCGATCGGGCCAACACCGCATCGATGGCCGCATAGTCGACGCCGAGGAGATTTTCCACGTCGTCACCCTCCTCGCCCTCCCCTTCTGGATTTATCGGCGCCGCGGGGCGAATGACGACGGCAGTCTCCCCCTCGCCCGCGCCGGCCGAATTGATGTCCGATGTTCGTCGCAAGGTTCGGATACCCTCTGCGGACAAGGCCCAATCCGGCGACTGCGCAGCGATCCGCCGACGCGTGCGCAAGACGTCGCGGGCGATGGTCAGCTCATGGGTGGGTGTGCGAATATCCCGCGTGGCATCATGGAGGACGAGGTCTTCGAGATGGACGAGTTCGCCGTCGATCCACAGCGAGGCACAGGCATCGGTGAATTGGGTGCGTTCGAGGAAGCCCGCGCCGACGGGCGAACGGGCGATCCGTTCGTCCAGACGCGCCATTTCGATACCGGCGCGGAAAGCGGGATCAATCAGGGGTGTCATGCTGGTTTTCGCGATATCGTAAGCCATTGAAATCACGTTAAATGATTTGCTATAGGAACGCTATATGAATATTAAGGTTCCTCACATGGTATGACTGCCGGTTGGTGTTGTAACCATCGATAATTATACCTTATCGATGGTAGTTGATATGGAGTCGCAAATCAGAAAGTATCGGGGCAATTCACGGTCCCAGTGGCCGCCAGAACCGTCCTTTTGGAGCGTCCGTGGCCAAATCCAAGACATTACTAACCGCCGTCGAGCGACGTGCCGAAGAACTCGACACGATTGCCGCCGTGCTGCCGATGGAGCGCCGCGACGAACTCGCCGAACTGCTCACCGACCACGACGTCGAGACCCTGCGCCACTTGGTCAACCAGGGCATGGGCGACAACACGTTGCGGGCACTGACCTCGGATCTTGCCTATCTCGAAGCCTGGGCTCTGGCTGCGACCGGGAAATCCCTGCCTTGGCCAGCGCCCGAGGCGCTGCTGCTGAAATTCGTCGCCCATCATCTCTGGGACCCAGAACGCCGCGAGACGGATGTGGATCACGGGATGCCCGTTGCGGTCGACGAGAACCTTCGGAGCCAAGGATTTCTCAAATCGGTCGGCCCACACGCGCCAGCCACGGTGCGCCGGCGCCTGGCCAACTGGTCGACGCTGACCAAGTGGCGCGGTTTTGAAGGCGCCTTCGCCTCCCCTTCTGTGAAATCCGCAATCCGCCTCGCCGTGCGCGCCGTCCCTCGGACGCGGGGTCGCAAGAGCGCCAATGCGGTCACCGGCGAAGTGCTCGCAAAGCTGCTGGCGACCTGTGCCACCCACAGCCTGCGCGATCTGCGTGACCGGGCGATCCTGATGGTCGCCTTTGCGTCCGGTGGCCGCCGGCGCAGCGAGATCGCCGGGCTGCGCCGCGAGCAACTGACCATCGAGCCGCCTATCGATGTGCCGGGTAGCGCGCCCCTCCCCTCTGTCGCCATCCATCTCGGCCGCACCAAGACCAGTAGCGGCGAGCAGGACGACGTCGTCTATCTCACCGGCCGGCCGGTGGATGCGCTAAATGCCTGGATGGCGGCGGCGAAGATCGAGAGCGGCACCGTGTTTCGGGCGATCGGGCGCTGGGGAACCGTGTCGCGGCGGGCGATCGATCCGCAGTCGGTCAATGCGATCCTCAAGCAGCGGGCGGAGATGGCTGGGTTGGAGCCAGGGGAGTTTTCGGCGCATGGGCTGCGATCGGGATATCTGACAGAAGCTGCAAACCGTGGAATCCCACTTCCCGAGGCAATGGAGCAGTCGCGACATCGGTCGGTACAGCAGGCGTCGAGCTATTATAACAATGCGACGCGGCGGAGTGGTCGCGCCTCCCGGATGTTATGAGGTCTGCTTCCCGCCCCAACCGACATTCCCAATGCCTGCTTGCCTCTTGATGTATCGCGCTGACACCAGGTGGTGCCGACGCTTATCTCATTTCGTCGGCTGAGACCGCGCGGTCAATTTGTTTCCGTCGGGATCGCGAAGATATGCGACGAATGACCCGTTCGGACGCTCCGCCGGCGGGCTCTCGATCGCTGTGCCACCATGCGCGGTACCAGCGGCATGCCACGCTAGAACATGATCCTGGCTCGCGGCAGCAATTCCGATAGTTCCACCATTGGCGACGGTCGCTGGCATGCCGTCGATCGGTTTCGTGATCATCAACCGACTTCCCTCGTGGGCATAGATTAGCCTGCCTCTCGCATCCATCTCTCCGGGCTTGCCTCCCAATGCAACGAACGTGGCATCGTAGAAGCTTCTGGCCCGCTCCAAGTCGTTGCTTCCAATCATGACGTGGGTGAACATGCTTCATCTCCAGTAAGGTACCCTACCTAACATAGGCGCTGGTTAGTCGCAAAAGTCAGCAGTTCTGGGACGGCTGCCTCCGCTTGTGGACGATTGACTTTATCTCCGAGTGTCTGGCCCCGCCATAAGCCGCCAGAACGGCCCCTGCGAAATGGATGATCAGACCCGTCATCGTGGCCGGTGCGTAAGCCACGCGACCTTCAACGAGCTGAAACAGGAAAACGAACAGTGGACCGAGCGCCGTGATAGCGGCCAGTGTCAGGGTGGACATCAGCGATATCGCCTTCTGCATCGCAAAGACCGGAAACGCAATGATCGCGAATCCGATCACGGCGACGTCGAGCAGCCCGCTTGGATTGACCGGACCTTTCCAATCGAGGCCGAGCCATGCGCCCGAAAGCTCTAAAAGTACGTAGAGCGGAAACCACAGCGCATATTGCGCGACGGGTGCGATGCCGCTGTTCGCAGTCCAAACCTATAAGGAGACGACGAAGATAGCGCCTCAAAACGCTACCCCTAGATGATGGCAAGCCGCTGTCGCAAAAATCCTGATAGAAGCTCGCGGCGAATAACGTCATGCAGAACTTACGGTCACCACTCCCTTTGCCCCTGGCGGTGGTGAACCACGTGCCTGCCTTGTGCTACTATCAAGTCAGTATATGTTTGTCGGGTCTTGCATAATCAATGGTTTAAAGTGTTGTCAGCTGACGACAACTCGCAGTCTCAGGGGCGACCACTTAGGAGACCGCCCGGTTCACGCTCGCATCGCGCCGCCTGAATTTGCTTTCAGGAGTGCCATCAGCATCGGGCCGAGCGAAAACTCACCGCGTCTGGTCCTGGACGTCAGATCTCGCAGATATCCTCCTGCCGAATTGATGTGGCCTGCCCGCTCAAGTATCGCAGCCATCGCGACGGCCGCGTTCTCGGCGCCCATAACCTCGCAAGCGTCCTGATAGGCTGATGCGCTTACTCCCAAGGTCGAACGGACGACGACGGCGGCGGACATAAGGTCTCGCCACCCTCGCACCTCGCCACCCGGGGCATAGGCAGCAATTTCCGGGCACGCACGCATCACCAATCCAATTGGAAACGTCTTCAGCGTCTCGGTATGCCGAACAAGTTTTGGCACAGGCCCCTCGCCCATCTCTTTTTCCGAGAGAGGTTCAAGTTCAGTATTAGATTCGGTATTTGAATTCTGTAAGTGCTGACGGATATCGTTACCATTGGTGCCGGATTCTTCAGAAAAGACCTGGCATTCCAGTACATTAAGCACGCCTTCCCGCAGAAGCGTCAACTCATCTAGGATTGCTTCGAAGTCGTCCTTCGATTTGGCGGTCCTCAGCTTTGCCACAGCCGCAATATAGGTCGCCTCCATCATCCCCCAACTGCCAGCCGCACCGTCTTCGACTGCAGCAGTGATGAGTTTGCGTACGTCCCTGCGGGCGATAGTCGTGCGTTCTTTAATGACCTTCAGACGCCTAGCGTCTTCAGCAACCTGCTGCGCCATGAGAGCGAGTCCCTCTGACCTTGCAAGCAAAGGAGCAAGGCTGAACCCGTAAGCTGTTTCGACAGCACCGTCCTTGCCGCGTCTGACGTAGCGCTTCCCGTTCGGGCTGTCGTTGCGATTGATCAGCCCAGCATCCACCAGCACAGCCAGGTTCTCTCTCAGGGTCGTGCCGGCGATACCGTTTGCTCGCGTCATCAGCTGCGCATTGGAAGGGAAGACCACGAGATTTTCATCGTCGCTGAGTTCCGTTTCCGGATAAAATGACAACAGTGCGTTCAGTACGGCTAGCGCACGATCGCGTAAGCCAAGCAACGTTCTGGCGTCGCAGACGTCGCGATACACTTTCCACTTATCAGCCGACTTCCCCTCACGGATGTCTGCCGCCTTAAACTGGGCCTTGACCAACGCAAGAGTCATCGGCCGCCGCCCAAAGGGCGTCGTAACATTTCCACTTTGCATTTTCTTTCACCTTTCGATCGGCAAAAGAAATCCACTCACCAAAACGGTGCCAAAGACTCTTGACTGTGATTCATGGAAATGCGATTCTCAGGCTGCTTAGACCTATGAGAGAGGCTTCCATGACGGCAACGTTTGGGGGCCTTTTCTTTTGCGGTTTCTTCCTTTTCTAACTTTCAGATCCGGACGTGGTCTGCCGGAAGTTCTCGTAAAGATCGGGGATACGATCCATTACGAACTTGGCGAATGCCTCGTCTCGATCTCTGTCGATTTGAATCTTGCAAACCTTCCCTGTGACAGCGAGGGTCGCGATCTCGGCTCCATCTGCCGACTTTGCGATAAGGGCAGGAGTTCTCAGCGAGTTCGGCTTTTCGATTGCCTTGACAGCACGAAGCACTGCAATGAAGCGATCATCTGACGTTTTGTGGCTGAACGACTTGTCGCTCGTGGCTTTTCGCGCTTTGGTCTCTGCGCCTTCGCTCTTTAAAATGTCGGCAAGCTCCTGCCACCGAGGGCGACCAATTTTCGGAGCTCTACCGATTGCGTCAGTCAACCAGCTAGGAACTGCGCGGCCTACGTTGATAAGCTTGGATGCCTCCTGACGATCAACTGAAAGAGCCGTCTGAATGAGTGTCCGATCGAAGCCACCGTCTTCGAGTTTCAGGGCAAACATCGAGCGCTCAATGAATGTAAGGTCTTCGCGCGCGGAGTTTTCGATGCCCTGCGCGACAACGAGACGGTCGTCTCCCAGCTCGCGTACGAACGCTTTGACCTTGATCCCAAGCTCACTGGCCGCGCGCACTCGACGATGGCCATAGGCAATCTGGTAGCGGCCAGTCTCGCTCGGATGGTTGCGAACGAGGATTGGTATTTCCTGCCCATGTTCTTGGAACGAGGTCTTTAGCGCTTCGACAGCGGACGGATCCTGATCCGTGAATCGATCGGCGAAAGGAGAGGGGTCAATAAGGGACGGATCGAGCTCAATCGGCAAAGCGCCTTCAGCAACCCGCTGCTTGAGTTCCTCGTAGTCTCTTTCAACTTCCGAGAAGGTATCTTTCAGAGACCGCACCGCGCCTGACGCTACACGCTGCATCGGTTGACGGGTCTCCGCCGTCGGCACCACATCAGGCCCAGCGGCAAAAAGATTGCGAACAGACTGAGTTCGTTTGCTCATCTTTGGTCTCCCCGATCAATGCGTATCTCTTGCCTGAATATCGACATCGTGTCGTCAGCTGACGACAAGCTAAACGATTGATTCCTTTGAGAGTGATGCATGATCATCTGCCCCACACGTCATTGATTAACCCGACAGCTTCATGGTTCACGGCATTGATCGATTCCATGGCGCGATCGTAAGTCGATCGACCTACTGCACCACGCGACAACTCATAGAGCGATTGTTTGGTCAAACCAGCATTGGCGATTGCAGTCGACTTCCAAGCTGCCGCAGCCATTACATCAGTCCCAAATACATCGCGAAGCAGACCGACGATTTCCTGCTCAGGGACATCTCTCGGATCATGGCGAGTAATAAGGAACCTTAGGAAATCATAATCGAGCTTTCCGCCCGCTTCCTCGATGACTGACACAAGATCGGAGGTCATGAGGAGAAACTGGCTCATAGACGCCACATCCACCATCTGCGGATGAACGGTGACAATCATGCCTGTCGCGGCATTAAGAGCACCCATAGTAAGGAAGCCCAGCTGGGGAGGGCAGTCGATGACGACGACATCGTATTCGTTTTCGACCTGATTGATGGCGCTTGCGACCCGTCTGAAGAACAGATCTTCCGGCCGTCCTCGGTTCTGAAGCATGAAGCGCGGCGTCTGATGCTCGAACTCCATCAGTTCGAGATTGCCAGGGACAATGCTGATGCCCGTGAAGTAGGTCGGTCGAATAACATCCATCATCGGTACGCGCTGGTCGTCATACCGGATTGCGCCGTAGATGGTGGCATTCTCGGCAACGTCAAATTCAGGCTGATACCCGAACATCGCAGAAAGCGAGGCCTGAGGATCGAGATCGATTGCGAGAACTCTATACCCCTGGAGCGCTAAACCCTGCGCGAGATAAAGTGAGGTGGTGGTTTTGGCAGACCCGCCCTTGAAATTCGCGACGGTTATGATCTGAAGTTTATCGCCCTCACGACGACGTGGCCAAAATCGCCCAGCTTCCTTCGGGCGCGCGTCAGCGAGGTATCGCCGCAACTCGTTGATTTGCTCCAGGGTATAAGAGCGCCGTCCTCCAGCACCAATATCCGGCGTCGGGCCGAGGCCATCCAGCGAGAGTTGCCGTAGGTATCCATCAGACACGCCGACAATCTCGGCGACTTCACCAGAAGTGAATGAGCGAAGCGACTTCTGCGCTGTCGGCGGAAAGGCGCGTTCACCGACCGCACGGAGTCGCGCAGATAGAGCTTCAGCGCGCTGCGTGATATGTGCAGACGTTGCTGCTCTGCTGATGTGCCTGTCGATCACGTTCACTTTAGCCTCAGGTTCAAGACGGAATAGAAGCGTCAGACGCGCTTATGCCGTCTCAAGATAACGCACGATTCTGACACTGCTGCAAGAGAATTAGAGTTAACAAGAAGTTAACGCGATTCGCTAAAATCTGGGTGTCGTGCGGAATTCTCAATATGTATCCACTAGTTAGGCCGATTCTTGGCCAAATATCCATTCCTTGAGTTCTGCAGATCTGCAGACAATATCCGGTGGTTTTGCCAAGCCTGGTTAGCCGAGGGCGTAGGTTGAAGCCGACTCAGCTCTCTGCAGATCTGCAGATAGCCACACGCCTTTTCAGATGATCTTTCTCCGGCATGTCCACTTCATGCGGAGATCAAGATGCAGGTTTTCACCATTTCGCGAGATCGATATGCCGATCATTCCAATCATCTGAGGCAGATGCACCGCCTACGTGCCGCAGTCTTTCGCGAACGCCTGGAATGGGATGTCTCCATTATCGACGAGGGTGAGCGGGACGAATACGACGATCTCGGCCCGACCTACATCCTCGCTGTCATAGACGGCCAAAAGGTCGTCGGCTGCGCGCGCCTGCTGCCGGCATTGGGGCCGACCATGCTGGAGCAGACATTCCCGCAATTACTCGCATCCGGTTCGCTCGGCGCGTCGGCCGGCATGGTTGAGAGCTCGCGCTTCTGCGTCGATACGACCTTGGCTGCCGGAAGAGGAGGGGGCCAGCTCCATCTCGCGACGCTCACCATGTTTGCCGGCATCATCGATTGGTCGATGGCAAACGGCTACGACGAGATCGTCACGGCAACCGATCTGCGTTTTGAGCGCATCCTGAACCGAGCCGGATGGCCAATGAAACGACTTGGCGACCCTCTGGCGATCGGCAACACCGTGGCTGTCGCCGGAACCCTGCCAGCCAATCGGGAAAGTTTTGAACGCGTTTGCCCGCATGGCTACCCTTCTATCACCGCCGAAGATCACAGCCGTCAGATCCGGAGCGCTGCGTGACCCAACTCCGCTCCCATCCCCGCCTCGTCCGCAAACTACAGGACGCGCTCGGCGACCAACTCTGCATCGCGCTCGATGACGCCACCGTCGTCGAGATCATGCTCAATCCGGACGGCCGCCTCTTCATCGAACGGCTGGGGCACGGCGTGGCACCAGCGGGCGCAATGAGCAACGCGGCAGCCGAAGTTGTCATCGGCAGCGTTGCGCATTCCCTGCAGTCGGAGGCCGACGACGAGCGGCCCATCATCTCTGGCGAACTTCCGATTGGCGGACACCGCTTCGAGGGGCTGTTGCCGCCGGTGGTCTCCGGACCGGCATTCACGATCCGCCGTCGTGCCTCGCGTCTCATTCCACTGACAGAGTATGTGAAGGCGAAGGTGATGACCGAAGCCCAGGCATCGGCAATTCGAAGCGCTGTCGATTCCCGGATGAACATCGTCATCTCCGGAGGCACAGGATCGGGCAAAACGACGCTCGCCAACGCCATCATCGCCGAGATCGTGACTGCTTCCCCGGACGATCGGATGGTGATCCTCGAAGACACCGCCGAAATCCAATGCGCGGCGGAAAACGCAGTTTCGCTTCACACCAGCGATACCATCGACATGGCCCGCCTGCTCAAGAGCACGATGCGCCTGCGTCCCGACCGTATCATTGTCGGCGAGGTCCGCGACGGAGCGGCCCTGACGCTGCTCAAGGCCTGGAACACCGGCCATCCGGGCGGCGTCACCACGATCCATTCCAACACGGCGATGTCAGCCCTGCGCCGACTGGAGCAGCTGACGGCGGAAGCCAGCCAGCAGCCGATGCAGGAGGTGATCGGCGAGGCCGTCGATCTCGTTGTCTCAATAGAGCGAACGGGAAAGGGAAGGCGGGTTCGTGAGGTCATCCACATCGAAGGATACCGCAATGGCCGCTACCAGACTGAACACTATGCCCAGATCGATGAGGACAGCTATGTCGCGTAAAATCTCCATTCTTCTCACCGGCGCGACGCTTGTCGCCGTCTCTGTTGGCCTTGCGGAGTCCGCGCTCGCCTCTTCAGGTGGCGGCAGTCTCCCGTGGGAGTCGCCGCTGGAGCAGATCCAGCAATCGATCACGGGGCCTGTCGCCGGATTTATCGCCTTGGCCGCCGTCGCGATTGCAGGCGCCATGCTGATCTTTGGGGGCGAACTCAATGATTTCGCGAGGCGGCTTTGCTACGTCGCGCTGGTTGGGGGCGTCCTGCTTGGAGCCACCCAGATTGTTGCCCTGTTCGGTGCGACCGGAGCCTCGATCGGCGCCGCTCACGCGCAGGCCAAGCAAGACACCCCCGAACCGAGGATGACGCCGGCCACAGCGGGGGAGGGGGCTCATGGCTGAGGCAGGCTCTTCTCTGGCACGCTCGCGTGTGCACAGGGCGTTATCGCGTCCGAACCTGTTGATGGGCGCCGACCGCGAGCTCGTGCTGCTGACCGCCCTTGCGGCCATCATCCTGATCTTCGTCGTCTTGACCTGGTATGCGGCGCTGTTTGGTATCGCGATCTGGCTGGTCGCGGTCGCGGCACTTCGCATGATGGCCAAATCGGATCCGCTGATGCGCCGGGTCTATCTTCGCCACATCTCCTACAAGACGTCTTATCGCGCGACGTCGTCGCCGTGGCGCAAGTTCTAAGAGATGGTAGCGCTCAAATCATTCCGCCATTCCGGACCGTCTTTTGCGGATCTCGTGCCCTATGCCGGCCTCGTCGATAATGGCGTCATCCTGCTGAAGGACGGCTCGCTGATGGCCGGCTGGTATTTCGCTGGGCCGGACAGCGAAAGCTCGACCGACGCCGAGCGCAACGAGGTCTCGCGCCAGATCAACGCCATCCTGTCGCGGCTCGGCTCCGGATGGATGATCCAGGTAGAGGCCATCAGGGTGCCGGCCGGCGATTACCCTGATGAGGCGGACTCGAACTTTCCTGATCCTGTCACACGCGCCATCGACAACGAGCGACGGGCGCATTTTCAGAAGGAGAGGGGACATTTCGAGAGCCGCCATGCGCTGATCCTGACTTGGCGACCGCCGGAACCAAGGCGCTCCGGCCTGACGCGGTATGTCTATTCGGATGCGGCCAGCCGTTCCGCTACCTATGCCGACACGGTGCTGCAAAGCTTTTTGACCTCGGTCCGCGAGGTCGAACAGTATCTCGCCAATGTCGTCTCGATCCGCCGGATGATGACACGGGAGACGCCGGATCGCGGCGGGTTCCGTGTCGCGCGATACGACGAACTTTTCCAGTTCATCCGTTTCTGCATTACCGGTGAGAACCATCCGGTGCGCCTGCCTGATATCCCGATGTATCTCGACTGGCTTGTGACGGCCGAGTTGCAGCATGGCCTCACACCAATGGTCGAGCACCGCTTTCTCGGCGTGGTGGCGATCGACGGTCTGCCGGCCGAAAGCTGGCCGGGGATCCTCAACACGCTCGACCGGATGCCGCTCACCTATCGCTGGTCGTCTCGCTTCGTCTTTCTCGACGCCGAGGAAGCAAGGGCAAGGCTCGAGCGCACTCGGAAGAAGTGGCAGCAGAAAGTACGGCCGTTCTTCGATCAGCTTTTCCAGACGCAATCACGCTCGGTCGATCAGGACGCCATGCTGATGGTGGCAGAAACCGAGGACGCCATCGCCGAAGCCTCCTCGCAGCTCGTCGCCTATGGCTATTACACACCGGCCATCGTGATATTTGAAGAAGACCCCACCCGCCTCCAGGAAAAGTGCGAGGCCATCCGCCGGCTGATCCAGGCCGAAGGTTTTGGCGCACGCATCGAGACGTTGAACGCCACGGACGCCTTTCTCGGCAGTCTTCCAGGCGTCTCCTACGCCAATATCCGCGAGCCGTTGATCAACACCCGCAATCTTGCCGACCTCATCCCGCTCAATTCCGTCTGGTCGGGCAGTCCAATAGCACCTTGCCCGTTCTATCCGCCGGCCTCGCCGCCCTTGATGCAGGTCGCGTCCGGGTCGACGCCGTTCCGACTGAACCTGCATGTGGACGATGTAGGCCATACGCTGATCTTCGGCCCGACCGGGTCGGGAAAGTCGACGCTGCTGGCGCTGATTGCCGCGCAGTTCCGGCGTTATGCCGAATCCCAGGTCTTTGCTTTTGACAAGGGCGGCTCGATGCTGCCGCTGACGCTCGGCCTAAACGGTGATCACTACCAGATCGGCGGCGATATCGGCCCTTCGGCAAATGGTGAGGTGAAGGCGCTCTCTTTCTGCCCGCTGGCAGAACTGTCGACCGAAGGCGACCGCGCCTGGGCCTCCGAGTGGATCGAGATGCTGGTGGCGCTGCAGGGTGTGAGCATAACCCCGGATTATCGCAACGCGATCTCCAGGCAGTTGGCACTGATGGCGGAATCCCGCGGCCGCTCGCTATCGGACTTCGTCTCGGGCGTGCAGATGCGCGAGATCAAGGACGCACTGCATCACTATACCGTCGATGGTCCGATGGGACAGCTGCTCGACGCTGAGGAGGACGGCCTGGCGCTCGGCGCCTTCCAATGTTTCGAGATCGAGGAACTGATGAACATGGGCGAGCGCAACCTCGTCCCCGTTCTCACCTACCTGTTTCGCCGCATCGAGAAACGCCTAACCGGCGCACCCAGCCTGATCATCCTCGACGAGGCCTGGCTGATGCTCGGCCATCCGGTGTTTCGCGACAAGATCCGGGAATGGCTGAAGGTGCTGAGAAAGGCCAACTGCGCCGTGGTGCTCGCCACGCAGTCGATCTCGGATGCGGAGCGCTCCGGCATCATCGATGTGCTGAAGGAGAGCTGCCCAACCAAGATTTGCCTGCCGAACGGCGCCGCGCGTGAGCCTGGAACCCGTGAATTCTATGAGCGCATCGGCTTTAACGAACGACAAATCGAGATCGTCGCGACGGCCTCGCCGAAACGAGAATACTACGTCGCTTCGCCGGAGGGCCGAAGGCTCTTCAACATGGCGCTCGGCCCTGTCGCACTCTCGTTTGTCGGGGCGACCGGCAGGCAAGACCTCAAGCGCATCCGCAGCCTGCACTCCGAACACGGGGCCGCATGGCCTCTCCATTGGCTCCAGCAAAGGGGGATCGCCCATGCCGAGACACTTTTCCCGACATCTTGAAACCGTACCTATGGTCGTCGCCGTTGCGAGCGCCCTTGCGATTGCATTGCCAGCTTCGGCCTCGGCCGGCGGCGTGACGGGCGAAGCAACCGAATGGACACAGCTCGCCAACAATACCGAGCTGATCTCACTGGTCGGCAAATCGACTGAGCAGGTCAACAACCAGATCACCCAGATCTCGCAGCTTGCCGAGCAGATCCAGAACCAGATCAACATCTACAACAACATGCTGCAGAACACCGCACAATTGCCAAACCACATCTGGGGTCAGGTCGAAAGCGACCTCAAGAACCTGCAGAACGTTGTCGCGCAGGGGCAGGGGGTCGCCTTCTCGATGGGCAATATCGACGACGTGCTCAAGCAGCGGTTTCAGAGTTTTTCCGAAATGAAGAGCAACCTGCCTCACGGAGCAAGCTTCTCGTCCACCTATCAGAACTGGTCCGACACCAACCGTGACACGATCGCCGGATCCTTGAAGGCCGCAAACCTGACGGCCGACCAGTTCTCAAGCGAGGAAAGCACGATGTCATCGCTGCGCTCGATGTCGGAAACGGCCGACGGGCAGATGAAGGCGCTGCAGGTCGGACACCAGATCGCCGCCCAGCAGGTCGCGCAAATGCAAAAACTGCGTGGTCTGGTTTCCCAGCAGATGACGATGATGGGCACGTGGTTTCAGTCGGAGCAGGCACAAAAGGATCTCGCCCAGGCTCGCCGTGAACAGTTCTTCAGCGGAAGCGAGCATGACATCCGCGGTGGGCAGACGATGGAGCCCCGCTGGTGAGCCCGCGTCTTGTTATCATCCTCGCTGTCGTGGGGATCATCGCATCCGGCGTCGGCATCGCCAGGTGGATCATCCAGCCGCCTCTAGCACCCCAATCGGGAGCGGGCGAGGCGTCGCCCCAAGCTGCACTCGACGCAGACCGACGAGCTCACCGGGAGAAGTTCTTTGGCGGCGACACCACTCGCAACATTCGCGGCGGCCAGGAAATGAAGCCGAGATGGTGATCGTTCCTCCTTCCCGGCGCATCGAAATCGCCTTCGTTGCGATCGGCCTCATCCTGATCGCGAGCACGCCGGCTTTGGCGCAGCAGGGTCAAGTGCTGACGACCCTGGAGAACTCGGTCGTCGCGGCCGCCAAGGGCTGGGAGACAACGGTGATGGATGCGGCGCGGTCGTTGTTCTGGATCCTGGCGGGCATCGAGGTCGGCATCGCTGCGGTATGGCTGGCAATTAACGCCGCCTCGCTCGACAGCTGGTTTGCCGAGCTCGTGAAACGCATCATGTTCATAGGTCTCTTCGCCTTCATCCTCGATCGGGGGCCGGCGTTCGCCAAGGCTGTCGTCGACAGCCTCTACCAGATTGGCGCTGGCGGCGGGTCGGCCTCCCCGGCCAACATTTTCGACGCGGGCATTCGTATTGCAACCAAGATGTCGGAACAGGCGAAGTTCGGTCTCTGGGAAGACAACGCGCTGGCGATTGCGGCCGTCTTTGCCATGGTCGTGGTCGTCGTCTGCTTCTCGCTCGTTGCCGCCATCTTCGTCTCGGTCATGGTGGAGATGTATGTCGGTCTGCTCGCGGGAATGATCATGCTCGGATTGGGCGGCACGTCCTACACCAAGGATTTTGCCATCAAATATCTGGTCTACGCCTTCTCCGTCGGCATGAAGCTAATGGCGCTGGTGATGATCGCCAAGATCGGCTCGGACATCCTGCTTGGCTTGGCTGAGGCACCGACAGCAACCTCCGAGCAGTTCATCACCACGCTGGCGATCGCCGGCATTTCGGTCGTGGTCTTTGTCATCGCAATGTACGTGCCACCGATCCTGCAGGGTGTCGTTCAGGGCGCATCCGTTTCCGGTGGCATGGAATCGATCCGCCACGGCGGGCAGGCCGCTTCGTTTGCGGCGGGCGCCGGCTTTTTGGCGACGGCAGCAGCCAGCAGAGGTTTTCAGGCCGCGAGTGCGGCGATGGCAGGTGGAGCGTCCCTCGGCAGTGCCGCCATGCGGGGCATGGAGGCAGGCATCGGCGGTGCTGCCGGCGCGGTCGGTTCTGCCGCGAAAGACAAGGCGGTCGGGTCGCCCGGCGCCTATGCCGGATCTCTGCTTGGGCTTGCCAATGCCAAACTCGACCAGCAGTCGGGTCGGAGCCTATCGGCAGCTCCACCGCCGCCGATCAACGAGACCAAATAACTGGAGGCCGATCAGCCATGGCCGGACACAATCCGCTTGATAATCCCGATTTTGCCAATCCCTATATCGCCGCGCGCAACGAATGGAACGAGCGCTATGGCTCCTATGTGAGATCAGCCGCCGCCTGGCGCATTGTCGGCATAGCCGGCATGACCATGGCCGTGATCGGCTTTGGCTACGCGCTTTACCAAAGCACGCAGGTGAAGCTCGTTCCCTATATTGTCGAGGTCGACAAACTCGGCACGGCCGTCGATGCCGGCTTTCCCCAGCAGATCGAATATGCCGATCCGCGTGTCGTGCGCGCCACCCTCGGCAGCTTCGTTTCGAGTTTTCGGAGTGTGACGCCGGATGCGGTCGTCCAGAAGCAATATATCGACCGAACCTATGGGCTGCTCAGGACATCCGATCCGGCGACCGAGAAGGTCAATGCCTGGTTCCGCTCGAACTCGCCGTTCGAGAAAGCGAAGAACTCGACCGTTGCTATCGAGGTCAACAATATCGTCGCGTTGTCGAACCAGAGCTACCAGATGGACTGGACCGAGTTCGAGCGCGACCGTCGCGGCAAGGAAACCGCCGTCCGCCGCTTCCGCGGTATCGCGACCGTGACACTGACCCCACCACAGGACGAGGGCGTCATTCGCTTGAACCCCATCGGTCTCTATCTCCGCGACTTCGACTGGACAGCTCAGCTTTGAAAGGCATGGCCCCGAACATGATCATCCCGCGCACAAGAACACGGGCCACGCTGACGGGCGCTCTCGCCTCGGCACTGTTGGCGTCTTCGGTGGTCGCTCCTCTGCATGCATATGCTGC
Source organism: Pararhizobium sp. YC-54 (assembly GCF_025847205.1). GTDB lineage: Bacteria > Pseudomonadota > Alphaproteobacteria > Rhizobiales > Rhizobiaceae > Pararhizobium. Next base: position 50,034 of record NZ_JAOYTH010000020.1, read on the forward strand.
CGATGGCGTCACGGCCAACGAAGCGAAGGGCATGGGAATCTCCACCCAGTGGCGCGGGTCGCGCGGTTTGGTGACCAAGGGTGCCGACGGCAAAGTGATTTTCCTCTACGGCGAGGTCCAGCCATCCGTTGTCTGCTCGCCGCTACAGGTTTGCGACATTGAACTGCAAGGAGGCGAGGTGGTCCGCGACGTGCTGGTCGGCGACACGGTGCGCTGGAAGGTGGAGCCTGCGAGTTCGGGTGCCGCCGGCGGTCAGGCCATCCATCTGATCGTCAAACCGTCGGAGCCGGGTCTTGTGACCTCGATGGTGGTGACAACGTCGCGTCGCACCTATCACATCCAGCTCAAGTCTCATTCGACCCAGTATATGGCGCGCGTGGGTTTCGAATATCCGGAGGATGTTTCGACAAAGCTCGCTGACATCAATGCCCGGATCGAGGCAAGCACCATCCCGGGCGCAGGCGTCCCCGCCGAACAATTGAACTTTTCCTATTCGGTTTCGGGCAGGGCGGGCTGGCGGCCGACACGGGTCTATTCCGATGGGCTCAAGACCTACATCCAGTTTCCGCGGTCGATCTCCGGCCAGGACGCGCCGGTGCTGTTCGTCACGTCCGGTGGGCAGAACCGGATCGTCAACTACCGGATGAAGGGCGACATGATGGTCGTCGATTACCATGTCGATCGCGCAGTGCTCGTCTCCGGGGTCGGTTGGAAACAGGAAAAGATCACGATCAGAAGGGGAGGGAGATAATGGACACCGTGCTTTCCCGTTCGCGCGCCTTGCGACCCGTCCGTATTTTTGCCGTAGCCTTTGGTTTCGCCATCCTTCTTTCCGGATGCCAGTCGATGGGAACCGATGGCCTCGCCGTCAGCAACGCGCCGCCAGAAATATCCGGTCCCGCTGCCAGCGCCATCGCCGGCGATATGGTGAGCCGTCTCGCCGAACAGATCGGGCCGGGAAAGGCGACCGTCGCGCTGAAGGCGGATGCCTCCCCCTTCGGCCAGGCGCTGGAAGCGGCGCTGAAGGGATGGGGCTATGCCGTCATCACTGACCAGAAGACGGATAGCGGCGCGACGGTCATCCCGCTCGCCTATGTGATCTTGACTGTTGATGGTCAGGTGCTGGCGCGCCTTTCGACAAACAGTGTCGAGCTCGGCCGTGCCTATTCTGTGACAGTGAACGGTGCGACGCCAGCGAGCGCCCTGTCGCTGATGCGGCGTGGGTGAGGGAGGATCACATGGCGCAATCACTCAATCTCGGCGGCGCGCAAAACAGCCAGCCCCAATCGGCTATTCGGCGGATCAATCGCCTGCCGATCGTCGTCATCATCGTCCTGACGGTCGCGTTTCTTGGCGTGATCTTTTACGGGCTCGCCTCGCGCGGGCTCTACTTTGGCAAGGACAACGGTCCGGAGACAAGTTCGGGCAACCCCGCCTCGACATTCGCCGACCAGATCAAACGCGGCGTCACTGATGGTATTATCGGCGAGCCGCAGCAGCAGACCGTCTTCCAGCCGACACCGGTTGAGATGAAACAAGTTGACGAAAAGGCGAACAATCCCTTCACGCCGCAGCCGCGGGAACGCGATGTGCAGCAGCGCGGCCAGGAGCTCGAAGCGGAAGGGGTTTGGCGTGCCCGGCTGAAGCGGGAACAACAGGAACAGGTTCTGCGGGAGCAGCAGCGCCAGCGGATGGCTCGCTTGCAGGCGAACAATGCCGCATACGATGCGCCTCTCGCCATCGATCGCAGCACGTTGGAACGGCGCGACGGAACGAATGATGCGACTGCGGACACGGCAGCGAGAGCCACGACGACATCGACAAATACTGGAGGCGCACCCGATCTCTATGCGGCCGCATTGCGCGCGGGGCTCGGTGGTCAAAACGTTGATCCCAATGCGCAAGGCGCCAAGGAAGACTTCTTCAACGCCGACCTGAAAGAGCTTGGCTACCTGCCGAACCGTGTTGTGCCTCAGCAATCGCCCTTCGAGCTCAAGCGCGGGTCGGTCATTCCTGCAACACTGATCACGGGCATCAATTCAGATCTTCCGGGCCGGATTACGGCCCAGGTGAGCCAGAGCGTCTACGACAGCGCGACAGGACATCGTTTGCTCATTCCACAAGGGACGAAACTATTCGGCCGTTACGACAGCAAGGTATCCTTTGGTCAGAAACGCGTTCTCGTCGTGTGGACCGACATCATCTTCCCGAACGGCTCGACACTGCAGATCGGCGGCATGTCGGGGACGGATGCGCAAGGGTATGGCGGTTTCAACGACAAGGTGAACAACCATTATTTGAAAACGTTCGGTTCGGCCGTGCTGATCGCCCTGATCGGGACGGGTATAGACATGGCCGTCCCCGAAAGCTCGACGCTCGCGACGCAGGACACGGCCTCGGATGCGACGCGGCGGAATTTCGCCGAGACCTTCGGGCGGGTTGCCGATCGAACCATCCAACGGAACATGGATGTACAGCCGACCCTCGAAATTCGACCCGGCTATAAGTTCAATGTGCTCGTCGATCAGGATATTGTCTTCCCGGGAGCATACAAAAATTTAGGCGGTTCCGTCGCAGAGGAATGAAGGGGGTTGGTTCTGGCTGAGGCCGGAATCGTACGTTAGCGAGCGTTTCTCATTCGCCTTAGGTACTTTGACGTCCTAAGGTCCGATAGACGGTCGGCCGCGAGATTGCAAACACCTCTGCAAGACCGCTGATCGAATACTCGCCGGTGTCGTGCATGCGCCGCAACTCCTTCTGCTGCCGATCCGATAATTTTGGTTTTTTACCCCGTAATTTCCCCTTGGCGCGGGCGATCGCCATCCCTTCACGAGTTCGCATTTTGATGAGGTCGGCCTCGAATTCAGCGAAAGTGGCAAGAATGTTGAAAAACAATTTGCCCATCGGGTCGGATGGATCATGGACGCTAGCTTCGATCTGCAATTTTATCCAACGCGCGACGAGATCATCACCTATTGCGTGCGTCAGAAACGGAGCGGGCAAGGCGGTCCAGCTTCGGTATCGCCGGAACGCACGGCAGCTATTGCATGATCGAGGCCGGGGGTGCCCGGTTCGTGCCTGTGAAGCCCCGATCTGTGTCGATGCAATCTACCGTGACACCGAACTTGATCGAGGTCTCTTGCTGTACGGCGAGGTCCTGCTTGTCGGTTGAGCGGCGGGCATAGCCGATCAATGTGTTCGTCATATCAAAAATGTAACGTATGAGGGACCGTCTTTGCAATAAATATAGGACCATCTTAACTTGACAATCGGAATCCTGCATTTACTGGACGGAATCTGGAGGTGGCAGAATGTCCGTTGAAACGAACCTCTTTCGGACACGTGAAGTAACGCGCCATTAAGGATGATCATGCAGGTGCGTTCCAGCTTGTGTAGGAGCGCAAAGTTTCGATATTAAAGTTCTATGCGCCAACCAGCCGGGCAGAAAATTTTTCTGTCTGCGATAATATGCGACAACAAAAGCACTGCAAAACGACCGGATTTCGAACGATAAAGATACGGGCTGCGCTGATAATCACTTCCCAGCAGGCTCCGTCCTGCTTAACAATTAAAATGGGGAATGAAAATGGGTAGACAATCACTTATGGTCGGCCTGTCCGTTGCCATCGCGATGGCCGCATCAGCTCAGGTCAGCGCAGCCGATCTCGAAAGCAAAGCCAAGACGGATGGTCTCACTTATGCGATCATCAACGCGAAACCTTGGTACTACAACGACGATCAGGGCACGTTAACGGGTGCCGATGTCGAGAACCTGCGGGCAGCACTGGCAGCCATGGGTATAGATAAGTTCAATCCCACCGTTACTGAATGGTCCTCCATCGTTCCAGGCGTAAAGTCGGGCCGCTTTGATATCGGCGCTGGGATGTACATCACCCCAGAGCGCTGCAAGGAAGTCGCGTTCACGATGCCGTATGCGGTCATTATACCGGCGCTGGTGGTCAAGAAGGGCAATCCGGATGGGGTCAAGAGCTGGGAAGACCTAAAGAACAAGCCCGAGCTAAAAGCAGGAGCCTATGCAGGCGGTGCCGAAGTCGGCTATATGGTTAAGTCAGGTGTCGCTAACGAGAACATCGTGCAGCTTCCCGATCAGAATTCTCTTGTTCAGGCTCTGGTCAATAGCCAGATCTCGGCCTTCAACGTGGGTGCAGGACAAGCCGCCGAGATAGTGGCGCAGGTCGAAGGCCTGGAGGTGGTTAAAGAGTTCAATCCGCCAGAATGGTCGTTTTCGTACAACGGGTGGCCGTTCGCAAAAGCAAATGCAGATTTCGTTGCGAAACTGAACGAGCAGATCCGCAAACGCGTAGAGTCTGGCGAAGCTGAAGCGACCAATCAGAAATTTGGCGTGAAGGGTGCGGATCTAAGACCCTTTCTGAAGAAAGTGAACATCAACGACATCTGCTCACGCTGAACTTCAGTAGCTTAAGGTAATCGGTAGTGCGGTTTTCAAGCGAACTGTTTTGGGCAACGCTGTCTACGATAGAATTAGCGGGGCTCTGTATCGTATTGTCTTCGCTGATCGCCCTGTTAGCTGGTTTGGCGCTTATGTCGCCAAACCGCTACCTGCGCGGTTTCGTTCGGACTTACGTAGAGGTAGTCAGAGGCACCTCGCTCGTCGTTCAGCTTTTCTGGCTGTATTTCGTACTGCCGGAGCTTGGCATTATACTCAACGGTTTTACCGTGGGCATCATCGGACTGTCCTTGAACGGGGGAGCCTATGGAGCTGACGTGTTCCGGTCGGCCTTCGAAGCGGTTCCCCGAGGGCAAAGCGAGGCAGCGTACGCTCTGTGCATGCCCCGCCGCATGGCCCTTTGGACAATCCTTACGCCGCAGGCTTTGGTGAGGCTTATACCGCCGTGGTCGAACGCTATGATCGATATCCTGAAGGGAACATCCATCTTCTCGATGATCGGCATCTATGAGCTGACGTTCGCGAGCACGCAGTTGAACGCCACGTTGTTTCAGCCGTTCAAAATCTTCCTCATTGTGGCTGCGATCTACCTCGTCCTTTCTCAGATTATCGCTCGCTCGATGTTTTTCATGGAAGGCGTAGCGCGAAGACGGATGGGGCTAAGGTAATGAGCGAGTTTTTCTCCATAGACTTCGCCATCTCGATACTGCCGAGGCTTCTTTACGCCGCGGGAGTCACGGTTCAGTTGACCCTGACCAGCTTTGCTATTGCGATGGTCGTTGGCTTGCCATTGGCGCTTGGTCGGCTGAGTTCCTTTAAGATCGTCTCCTCCGCGGCGGGGGCGTTCATTGAGTTTGTCCGTGGAACACCGATGCTTGTGCAGCTGTTCCTGGTTTTCTTCGGCTTGCCGAAGCTGGGCTTGTCGTTGCAACCCGTCACCGCTGGTGTGTTGACGTTGAGCGTGCATTACGGATGCTACATCGCTGAGGTATACCGAGGCAACCTGCAGGCAATTAATCCCACCCAGAGAGAGGCTGCCTGGTCGTTGAGCCTGTCACCGTTCGACACATTCAAGAGCGTTCTGATACCGCAGACGATCCCGCCGATGATACCAATTCTCGGGACGTATCTAATCGGGATGTTCAAAGACGCGGCGCTTCTTGCGAGCATTTCGGTATTCGAGCTCCTGACGACGGCCAAACTCATCGGCACCGAAAGCTTTCGCTACACGGAGCCGATGACTATCGCAGGCCTGCTCTTTCTTTTCATGTCTCTTGCGGCTGCGGGACTGACCCGCCTGCTTGAGCGGCAATGGACGAATCGATGACCCCCCACGTTTTCCTACCCACTACGAAGGATGCTTTCGTCGTAGCAAGCGAAGTCCCGGCATGTGAGTTCATCCATGTGGGGAAACAGTTTGGCACGCTGGAGGTGCTGCGCGACATCAACCTTGAGGTGAGGCGCGCGGAGAAGGTCGCCCTGATCGGCCCGTCCGGCTCCGGAAAATCGACGCTGTTGCGGACCCTGATGACGCTTGAGACAATCAATGCAGGCGAGATCAAGGTGAACGGCGAAACCTTGACCAATGGCTCCTGGACACCTGATCAGCAGCGCTCAGACAAGCCCGCTGCCCGTGCTCGGCGCCGGCGCATCGGTATGGTCTTCCAACAGTTCAACCTGTTCCCGCATATGACCGCTGCCGAGAACGTCGCCGTGGCACCGCGGAAGGTGCTCGGCCTCCCGCGCAACGAGGCTGAGGAGCGGGCGCAGAAGTACCTGTCGATGGTCGGGATGAGCGCCAAGGCGAACGAACTGCCCCTGAGGCTTTCCGGTGGCCAGCAGCAGCGCGTCGCCATAGCACGATCGCTGGCGATGGAGCCTGAGATCATGCTTTTCGACGAAGTCACTTCGGCGCTTGACCCCGAACTCGTCGGCGAAGTCCTTGCCGTGCTTCGCAAGCTCGGTGAGGAGAGTGATCTGACCATGCTGCTCGTGACACACCAGATGGAGTTCGCGCGTAACTTCGCCGACAGGGTCGCCTTCCTCTGGCAGGGTCAGATCCACGAAGTCGCCGAAGCAAAGTCGATCTTCGATAACCCGACCGAAGAACGCACGAGGCAGTTCCTGCGTGCAGTTCTAGAATCTCACTAGTCGCCCGCGAAGAACGACGATTAGCCGGTTGCGGTTGGAATATTGGGGCTGGCAGTTTGTATAAAGCGAGAGCTACGCAGATGATTGGCAGGCAAACCTGATCCCTTCGAGGAAGCGGCGGAAGTTGTAGCCCACGGCTGCGAGGACAGCGTTGGCGGCGTCGCCGTTTGGTCTCGCAAGATGGTTGCGGCCAATGCGGTGGTCTTCTTTTAAATGTCTAATGACGTGTTCAATGGCGGATCGTCTTCGCATCAGGCGTTCTAGGTGTTCGGTTATCCCGCGTTTCTGACGCAACTGCACGGCAAGGGCCGCCTTCCGATCGGGTCGACCATTAAAAAAGCAAAAGCCTTACCGGACGATTTTTCGATGGGCGTGTCGAGCGTGGCGAAGATCGGTTCTTTCGACTGATACATACATCCAAGTATCGGCGCTTGGGCACTTGTGATCGGACACAACACGATTTTAGTTAATGATCGCCGAGGCGAGGGAGTGATACGATGCGACATGAGCAGGCTAGGAAGGATGACGCGAAGGGTCAGGTAAGCCGGCTCAAGGTCGGTTTCGTGATTTCCCGCTCATTCACGCTTTCCGCCTTTGCCATGTTCATCGATACGTTGCGTCTTGCAAGCGACGAGCAGGACCGGTCCGGCAGGATCAGGGCCGATTGGCAAGTGTTGGGCAGCACGCGTCATCTGATCGCGTCGAGCTGTGGCGTGCGGGTCGCACCAACATCGGATTTCGTTGATCCCAGCCGCTTCGATTACATCGTCGTCGTCGGGGGCTTGCTGAACAGGGAAGAGCCTGTCGATCGGGAAACCGTAGCGTTTCTGAAGCTAGCCGACACCAGGAAGGTGCCTTTGCTCGGTTTGTGCACCGGCACCTTCATTCTCGCCGAGGCCGGCCTGATGAAAAACCATGAGGTCTGCGTGAGCTGGCTGCATGCCAGGGCGTTCAAGGAGCGGTTTCCGGATCTTTCTGTCCGCGGGGACAGGATCTTCAATCTCGATCGACGCCGTGGATCGTGCGCCGGCGGCAGCAGCGCGGCTGATATGGCAGCCGCTCTCGTGCGACGTCATATCAGCCCGGAGGCCGAGCGCAACGCGCTCGAAGTGTTGCAAATCGAAAAGGCACGCTCTCCTCTGGAAATCCAACCACGCCGGCCCCTTTTTTACGAAGAGTACAAGGATTCACGACTGCAGGCGGTGATGATCATGATGGAGCAGAATCTGGACGGTAACATGCCGATTGTCCAGCTGGCGGCATCCGTGGGGGTGACGCGTCGGCAGTTGGAGCGGATTTTCGAGAAGGAGGCTGGGATGTCGCCTGCGCGTGCCTATGCACGTGTTCGGCTGGAGCGTGCCAAGGTGCTACTGTCGCAGACCAAGCTACCGCTTATTGATATCGCGATGGATGTTGGCTTTAACAGTGCCTCGCAATTCACACGCTCATTCCGCAAGGAGTTCGGACAGACACCGTCACTGGTGCGTTCTGCACTGCAAGTGAACCGCGCCGGGTTTGCCGGAGACCGTTTGGTTTAAGTTATGAATCCCGGCACTGCGGGTGCGGTGCCGGAATATTATCAGGACTAAACCGTGAAGAGGCGTCGGTCCACATTGGTCAGGCGCTCGCCGCCGCGCTCGGTGACAACGAAGGATTCCGAGATGGCAACGCCGTAGTCCTCCAGCCATACGCCCGACTGGAAGTGAAAACACATTCCTGACTGAAGAACGGTCTTCTCACCTGGACGGATGCTCACGGTCTTCTCGCCCCAGTCCGGCGGGAAGTTAATACCGATCGAGTAGCCTACGCGGCTGTCCTTGCGGTAACCGTACTTGCGGAGGATGGCCTGCCACGTAGCCTCGACATCTTCTACCACAGTGCCTGCCTTGGCAGCCGCCAAGGCAGCATCTCCGCCCTCGACGATCGCGTCCGCAAGGCGCCTGACATCATCGCCCGGCTTGCCGATCGAAATCGTGCGCGACAGGGGCGCATGGTAGTGGCGTCGAACACCCGCCAGCTCCATCACCACCAACCCGCTGTCAGGCAGCGGCGAGCTGGTCCAGGTAAGGTGCGGGGTGCTGGTGCCCTCGCCCACCTGGATAAGGGGCACGCAGCTCGCATAGTCTCCGTGCTTCCCGTCGATGCCCCGAACCTGAGATTGATAGACCTCTGCGATGATCTCGTTCTCCGGGACGCCGGGCCTCAGCAGCCCGATGGCCTCGTTCATGACCTTAGTGACCAAGTGTCCGGCCTCGCGCATATAGACGAGTTCTGCGTCGGACTTGACCAGACGCGCCCAATTGACCAATTCGCGGCTGTCCGTGATTGTCGCCAACGGTAGTCCCTTGACGATATGGTGGTGGGCTCGGGCGGTGTAATAGAGTGCATCCAGCTCCACACCAACGCGCGCCTTTTCCCAGCCGCGGGACTTGATCAGGTCACACAGCTCGTCGAACGCATGTTCCTCTGGATGATGGACGAGGCGTTCGGAGAAGGAGATTATGTTGTCAGCAGAAAGGTCAGTCGTGATCACGGCGGACTTCGCATCCTGAGCGCGACCGAACCAAATCGGTTCATCCTGATCGACATGAACGACCACGGCCTGCGGGGTGTAGAATGACCAGCCGTCAAACCCGGTGAGCCAACTCATGTTGGCGGGGTCCTCGCAGATGAGCAGATCTATGCCTGCTTTGGCCATACGGCCTTTCACATCCGCTACCCGTCCCTGATATTCAGCAGCGCTAAAAGCCTTTTCGAACGCCATAGTTTTATATCCCTTCTTACTCGATATTTATTTCAATGGGTGTCATCAAACGTAAAGGTCGTTGCCGACCGCCGACCATATCGTTTTGGTTTGCTGATACTGCTGCATGGCCTCGAGACCCTTGTCTCGCGCAGACGAACCCGAGAGCTTATATCCACCGAAAGGCGTCGTAACATCGCCCTCAGAGAAAGAGTTTATGGACACAGTCCCGCAAGGTATCCGGCGCGCGAGAGCGTAGCCCTTCGAGAAGTCTCGCGTGAAAATCGAGGCGTGGAGGCCATATTTGGTGTCACATGCAATCCGGAGTGCCTCCTCGGCCCCATTGGCAGCGATGACACCCAAGACGGGGCCGAAGATCTCTTCCTTGGCAATCGTCATATCGGGTGTCATGTCATTGAACAGGATCGGAGAAACAAAAAAGCCCTTCGACGGCGCCCCTGGACCTTCAATCACGGTCGCGCCCTCTTTTCGACCCAAGGCGATGAAATCGGCCACACGGTCTCGGTGGCTCCTCGTGATCATCGGACCCAGCTCCGTCTGTGGATCCAGCGGATTCCCCACTTTAATCGCTTTGAAACGCACCTGCAGCTTTTCCACGAACTCGTCGCGTCGTGACACATCGACAAGCTGACGCATGTTTGCCGAACAATTCTGGCCCGCATTCCAATATGCTGCGAGTGCTGCGTGGTTGATTAGGTCATCATTGATCTCAGCATCTGCCAAAACGATCAGTGGGCTCTTGCCACCCATCTCCAAAGCAACGCGCTTCAGGTTGCTCTCCGAAGCGTACTGCAGAAAGAGCGCCCCCACCTCCGACGAGCCAGTGAAGGAGACCGCGTCGACATCTCCATGAAGACCTAGTGCCCTTCCAGCGACCTCGCCCGTTCCCGGCACGACGTTAAATACGCCGGAGGGCAAGCCCGCCTCGAGAGCGAGTTCGGCTAGCCTGATCGAAGTCAAAGGCGATTGCTCAGCTGGCTTCAGAACGACAGAGCAACCGGATGCCAATGCTGGAGCAACTTTCCAGGCAGTAATGAGAAGAGGAAAATTCCAAGGCAGGACCAGACCTACAACGCCGACGGGCTCCTCGATCACCAATGCCAAAACGTCGTTGTCCGTTGGCGCAACCTTGCCGTAGGTCTTGTCCAGCAGTTCAGCGTACCAGCGGAAAAACTTCGGGACCTCGTTTCCGATCTCATTGAGACAATCCGTGATGGGCTTTCCCGTGTCGATCGACTCCAGTACCGACAACTCTTCTGAATTCGCCCTTATCAGATCAGCCAGCTTGAACAGGACATCCTTACGCTTCGAGATGTTTGCCCTTGACCATGAACCGCCTTCAAATGCCCTCCGCGCCGATCTCACAGCTTCATCAATGTCGTCGGCTCCGCAGCTCGTCACCGAGGTGAGCACAGCTTCAGTGGCTGGATTTACTGTCTCGAAGCTTTGCCTCGACTTTGCATCAACAACCTCGCCACCAATGACGGCATTTCGTGGAAGACTGATTTTAGAAGCAATCTCTTCATAACGGGCTGTAAGTGTGGCCATGACGTTCCCTATTATTTTCTGCGACTTGCCGCGCGTTAGGCGCGAGAGCTGCCGGAAGTTTCATCGAGATTCGACGGAAACTCCGTCCGTTAACGCGAGCCAACGCGGAAAAACTGCATCGAATTTAACCTCAATCCAGAACGTATGGGCGCTGACAGTTTGCGACTGTGCTCACGATGCGCCCTTAAGGGCTAGACTAAGATTTAGAGAAGGGTTGGATAGATGGACTTTCGCAGTGACAACGTTTCGAGCGTGTCTCCGGAAATCCTTGATGGTCTGCTTCGCACAAACCATGGGACTAGCACATCATACGGTGATGATAGCCTTACGCATGACGTGACGGCTAGGCTCCAAGAAATTTTCGAACACCCCGTGCGCTTTTTCCCTGTTCTAACCGGGACAGCGGCTAATGCATTGGGTCTATCAATCATCACTCCGCCTTACGGCGGGATATACTGCTCTGAGGACGCACATATTTACTATGACGAATGTGCCGCCCCGGAGTTCTATACTGGTGGAGCGAAGCTTATCGGCCTCCCCAGCGTAAACGGTCGCTTCTCACAAGAAACGGTCGATGTCGCTGTGAAGAAGGGCTTCGACAATGGAGTGCATCATGCGAAACCGTCTGCTATCAGCATTACCCAAGCTACCGAGTTGGGTACCGTTTACTCTCCCGGCCAGATTGGGGAGATATCGAACGTCTCGAAGAAATTCGGCATGTATCTACATATGGACGGAGCGCGCTTCGCGAACGCCGTTGCATCTCTAAACGTCTCCCCGGCAGAACTTACCTGGAAAGCCGGAGTCGACGTTTTGTGCTTTGGAGCTACGAAAAACGGTGCGCTTTCCGCTGAGGGCGTTCTTGTCTTCAACAAAGACATTGGCGAGGACCTGGCTTATCGCGTGAAGCGGTCCGGACATCTCACATCAAAATCTCGATTCATCTCAGCGCAGTGGCTTACGTACCTTTCTAACGACCTCTGGTTGAAAAATGCCCGTTGGGCAAACAAGATGGCACAACGCCTGTCGACCGAGCTTGGCCGCCTCCCATGCGCCAAGATCGTCTACCCCACTGAAGCAAATGAAGTCTTCGTGTCAGTCAACAATCGGACGCTTGAAGCCCTGACGAGCAAAGGGGTCAAGTTTTCGCTCTGGAGCGCCGGCGAAACGAACGTTCTTCGCTTCGTGACATCCTTCAATACACCGGAAGCGGATGTCGATGCCTGCATCCGCGCATTCGCAGCGGACACTCTGATCGCTAGCTGACCACCTTCAAACGACCAAAACCAAGGCTGCCGCCATATTGTTTCCAGGAGAGTGAATTGCCTCATATAGTTGTGATTGGCGCTGGTATTACTGGCGTAGCAACTGCCTATGCCCTGTTGCAACAAGGCTTCAACGTAACAGTATTGGAGCGGCAGCGTTATGCAGCGATGGAAACATCGTTTGCCAACGGTGGACAGCTTTCTGCGAGCAATGCGGAAGTCTGGAACCACTGGTCCACCGTCCTCAAGGGCATACGGTGGATGGCTACGCGGAATGCTCCGCTTCTCATGAATCCAAGACCTTCCTGGCACAAGTACAGTTGGCTTGCTGAATTCGTTTCCGGAATCGCGCGGTATCGAGATAACACGATTGAGACAACTCGATTGGCCATTGCCGCGCGCGATCACATGTTCACGATTGCGAAGGACGAAGGCATCGAGTTCGACCACGTGCGTCGTGGCATTTTGCACATCTACTGGGACAAACCGGGCTTTGATCATGCGACGAGGGTCAATCGGCTTCTCGTTGAGGGTGGTCTTGACCGAAGACCTGTCACGCCTTCAGAGCTCGCAGATATTGAGCCTACACTTCACGGAAACTTTTACGGAGGTTTCTACACGCCGTCCGACTCGACCGGTGACATTCATAAATATACGACTGGGCTCGCCAAAGCCTGTGTCAGGTATGGCGGAAAATTCATATATGATGCGGATGTCGTTGGGTTCGTTCGACGTAACGGCCAATGGACGACACGCTATCTCGCAGCACCGAGCGATGGTTCGACCGAAGCCAGTATTTCCTCGGACGGCATCGTCATCTGTGCCGGCTCAGGGAGTCGGAAGTTTGCAGCTATGTTGGGTGACCGAGTCAACGTATACCCCGTCAAAGGCTACTCCATTACCGTTCACTTAGATGACGAGGTGTCGCAAGCCGCTGCGCCGTGGGTAAGTCTGTTGGACGACAAGGCAAAAATCGTCACCAGTCGCCTTGGCGCGAACCGATTCAGGGTGGCTGGCACTACTGAGTTCAACGGCCTGAATAGAGATATTCGCCACGACCGTGTGAAGCCGTTGGTGCAGTGGACACGCAGTCTTTTCCCTCAGGTAAGCACCGATCGTGTCGTGCCTTGGGCAGGCCTCCGACCAATGATGCCCAACATGATGCCTCGTTTTGGAGCGGGACGCTCCAATGGCATTTTCTATAACACTGGTCACGGACATTTGGGCTGGACGCTGTCAGCTGCGACATCGGCATTGCTCGCTGAAACCATCGCGAAACGTATGCTCATTGAGCGCAACATGGCCGCCTAGCGAGACAACACCATGAAGAAACTCGATAGCGTTACATACACGAATTCGATTTCAATATTTGGCGGGAATTGCCCGATTTCATCCGTAAGAAAGTCCTGCCCGGCAGCAGAACGCCAGCGACCCTCTTTACACGGCGATGGCGCCCAATTCGGTCGCCTTCCTGGCCGCCTGCGAGCTCGTGTTCAAGGGCCGCGAGCAGCCGAGCGGCTATATAAGCCGGCGCCCTGCATTTCGCAGAACTGAGCGAAAACCTCAGCAAACGAACCCTGTGAGACTTTCATGAATTCAATCAGTTTAACCCTTGCCAACTCCATCATCGGTCGTTGCTTTGCCCACGCAAAGGAAATGGGCTTCAAGCCGCTCAGTGTTGCCGTTCTAGATGCCGGGGGGCATCTAGTCGCCTTTCAGAAGCAAGACGGGGCATCTATGCTTCGATTTGAGATTGCATTTGGTAAGGCCTACGGTGCCTTGTCCGTCGGATTCGGTTCCCGTTGGCTCGAGAAGGCCGCAATTGACCGCCCTCATTTCGTTGCGGGTCTCACCGCCGTGTCTGGTGGGCAGATAATTCCGGTTCCGGGTGGTGTGCTCATTAGGGACCAAGACGGGGTCCTTATAGGTGCTGTTGGCGTGACCGGCGACACCTCGGATAACGACGAGGCTTCTGCAACGTCAGCGATTATAAGCGTCGGATTCGTATCTCAGGCGGACTAGTGAGAGACAGCATCGCGTCAGTTGATTGACGTGGTGCTGTCTGTCTGTCGGCGAACTCCCCGACCAGAATAAATTGCGCAGAGCGTGGCCAGACGGACCCGACGGGTGCGAAACCGATTGCACGCTTTGTTAAAATGACACGGTTACGATATCACCGAGGGCACTGGTGCGCGCAACGTTCAACGTGTGATCCTCAACTTCTACACGCTCCGAGATTAAGGAATTTCTGCACAACATGGGATTGATTTCCTGCGATCCAACCCGGGCGACATCCGCTTCGCTTTTCCGACAGTCGGATGGTAAAACTTTGCCGCAATGGAAATCCGTTCAACAACATGCTTTGCAAATTTCCCGACAGGCCGCTCGATGAAACTAGACAATTATGATATCAAGATCCTGCAAGCCATTCAGAAAAATGGAAGAATCACGAAAGCAAAACTTTCGGAGTTGGTCGGTTTGTCGGTGAGTCCATGTTTCGAAAGGCTCCGACGCCTCGAGCGGGCCGGCATAGTCCGAAGATACTTGGCTGACGTGGACATCGACCGCCTCTTCAGGTCGATCACGATGGTCGTAGAGTTTACCTTGCGTGACCATACTACCGCGAGCGTTTTGCAATTTGAGACAGCGATTATAAAATGCCGGGAAGCTGTGGAATGTCATGGCGTGAACGGCCAAATCGACTACGTGGTAAAGTTTGTTTTCAGGGACATCGACCACTACCAAAGTGTGATAAGCAATCTAATCGAATTAAACGTCGGTATCGACAAGGTCACCACCTTCATTGTTACCAAGAACGTAAAGCGCTTCAGCGAATATCCGATCGACGATTTGCATTCGGCGTCCTGATTTTCGCGAAAGTCAGCGGAACTATGATAGAAGTTTCCCGGCAAAGATTTTTTCGACTTTGGGCACCATTCAGAAAATTGCACTGTCCCGGCGGCTGCTTTCGGAACTCTCCGAGCTTCAGGATGGTCCTAAATGCCTCGATTGTAACTCAAGGCAGGATGTCCGATGCGCGACAACCAGATATTGTCAGCAACCGAGGCTGCAGCGGTCCTCGAACTGCGGCACGCGATGCATCGTCGCCCAGAACTGTCCAACCAAGAGACAGCAACCCAGCAACTGATCCTTTCGATCCTAGATCGCTTTGGCCTTCGCGAAACCAAAACGTTCCACAAGACGGGCGTCTATGTGGACATAGTGGGCAACGCGGAGGGTAAGGGGAAAGTGGTCGCAGTGAGGGGAGACATTGATGCCCTACCTATCCACGAGGAGCGAGATGATCTCCCATTCCGGTCTGAGGTACCCGGACTGATGCACGCTTGCGGACACGATGTACATGCCTCCGTCGCGCTAGGCACGGCATTGGCGTTTCATCGCCTGCGCGACAATTTCGCCGGGCGGTTGCGGGTATTCTTTCATCCGGCCGAAGAAGCTGAACCCGTTGGTGGACGTTCCGTTAGACAGGAGGCGTTGCTGGATGGGATCGATCATTCGGTGGGCTTCCACGTCACACCCGATTTGCCAACTGGTACGTATGCAGCCCGCCCCGGTGCCGCAACGAAATCAGCCGATCAGTTCACCGTCACTTTCACAGGAACCAGTAGTCATGGAGCGATGCCCTATCGCGGTGTGGATGCAATCTCGGTCGCCGCCGCATTTATCAACGAAGTGCAGAAACTCGTTTCTCGCGAAGTGTCCACGGAGGACGGTTCAGTCGTCTCGATAGGCACCATTCGGGGTGGTGAGGCTGCCAACATCATTTGTCCTTTAGTGGTGATGGAAGGCACCATTCGGACCAAGCGTACCGAAACCCGTGCGATGCTGTGCCGACGCGTTCGCGAGATTGCCGAGGGCATTGCCGTACTGCATCGGGCATCGGCCGTCTGTCATTTGACCGAGGGCGAGCCCCCCGTTATCAATGACGCGGATATGGCTGCGCGGTTCCAAAGCTTGGTCAGGGACACGCTTGGAGCTGAAAGTCTCCATGAAGGCTTGCCCGCTGAAGGGAGCGATGATTTTGGATACTATTCCGAGACCACTCCTTCCTTATATTTCTGGTTCGGTACAGGTGAGAACGGCAAGAGGTCCGGACTGCATACGCCGACTTTTGCGGTCTCTGACAGCGTAGTCGTCCCGACCACCGAGCTGGCCGTGCGATACTGCTTTGACCTCATTAGCAGGTAGCTAATACCAAGGGTCACAGTGTTTGACAGCCACGGCTCGCGCAATCAGCGACGCGTTCAGAGCCGCACCGGTGCGCGGACCTGGTCGCTACAGCGAAGCCTGCACGCGCCTACCATTTGGACCGAGACCTACCGGACGCCAACAGAAAAGTCGGTTGAGCTTGTAGGATGCTATCGTAGATTTTGATGGGGCAAGTGGGATCCACGGCATTTTAAGTTGCGATAAGCGAAAGGGATAACTTATTGCAGCACGGTAGTTCCATAATGAACCTTATACAATCGCTAGTTGCATTTTTGTGCATTTTTGCTAGATACAGCTTTAACCCTGAAAGGCTCACCGTGACCTGTTCCACCTGACCACATGGAGTAGACAATGCAATATTGGCTGGACAAGCTGACCGACCTCACCGCGCTACAGGGCGACGAGAGCATCCTCAAGCAAGCCCTTGGCAACCTCACCAACGAGGCTGGCTTCGGCGGCTATGCCTACCTTCACATCCAGCCTGGCCATACGCTTGCGGTCTCGAACTATCATCCCGAATGGCGGTCGATCTACTTCAAGCAGAAACTCGCGTCCGTTGACCCTGTCGTGAAACGTGCCAAGACCTTGAAGCA
Organism: Pararhizobium sp. YC-54; assembly: GCF_025847205.1. GTDB lineage: Bacteria > Pseudomonadota > Alphaproteobacteria > Rhizobiales > Rhizobiaceae > Pararhizobium. Next base: position 67,014 of record NZ_JAOYTH010000020.1, read on the forward strand.
GGCTTTTGTTTGGGGCAACGAGCAGGACAGCACCCGACTTTCGAAAGCCGAGCGTGCCTTCTACGCGCAGGCCGCCGACTTCGGCATCCGCTCCGGCATTACCATCCCTGTGAGGGCAGCCAACGGGTCGATGTCGATGTTCACCCTTGCATCGGAAAGTCCGGTGCTTGATCTCGATCGCGATATCGATGCCATCGCGGCCGCAGCTGCCGTCGGACAACTCCATGCCCGCATGTCCCTTCTGCCACTTACGCCCAGCGCACAGTACCCGGCATGGCTCGACGCGAAGGAAGCCGCCTATCTTAAATGGATCGCCGTCGGCAAGACCATGGAAGAAGCGGCCGATCTGGAAGGTGTCAAATACAACTCGGTAAAGAGCAAGCTCTACGAGACCAGGAAACGCCTCGAGATCCACACCATGTCCCATTTGGTCGCTCTGGCGGTCCGCGCAAAACTCATCTGAGAACCTGGTCTAGTTCACCGGCACTTTCGGGATGTAGCCGAGAATCCCGAGTAATGTGTTGACCGCCTGCATCTGCGCGTGCATCGCGATCATGGCCTCGATGTAGGCGAGATGCTGAGCGCCACCGACGACAATTCCTGTCTTGTAGTCATCGGGCAAAGCCTGGAACAGCTGATCCGCCTTCCCGACGAGTTGCCTGTGAGTGCGGATCGCGTCGACCGTCAAAGTCTCTAGGTCCGCCCCGGACAGCCCGCGCGTCAGCCCGATCACCGGGCGAAGTTCGCATGTGTCCGTCAGTGTTTCATTTTCCAATGACATGCCTGATCCACCCCGAGTATTGTCCGCGGTCCGCCCCCGCAAACGTTAATCCCTGATCCCAAGCCGGGGGTTGGAAACTGTCCTAGACAGTCCTGAGACCTTTAGCACCGAGGCGCCTGGACATACGTCACAGGCCCCCGGCCACAAGGTCAGAGGATTCTGGCACCGTCTCGGCCGGTGCCAACCGCTAGGAGGGGTTTCCACACCCCGGGACAGCGCGTACTGCCCTACCCGCCTTTATAACGGGCGAATGCTATTTTCGCCAGTGCGTACAGGTGGATAATCATTGATGGCCGACGAGATTTTCTCGACTTCAAGGCTGTTTTGCACCGATCCCTGAAAGGTCAATTCTTATGCCGGCATTGTTCGGGTTGGACATAACAGATTCCCCGGAATCAGTTTCGCTTGGATCTTTGTCATGATCGCCCTGAACTTCGGCTGGCTCGTCTTTCTCCGGCTCCGGGACCGCGAGTTCCGCTTCTCCAGGATCCGGGGCTCGAAACACGGCGGTCCCCTCGAAATACCCCGTCTGCCAGGCGATGATGGCGTCATCGAACACCTGAGGCAGGACCTCCTTGGCTGTCGGGTTTCCATACCACTTGGTGACGATCCTATAGACCTTGGCGAACAGTGCCGTGCCCATGCGGATGTTTTCGCAAGGCTCGATGAGGTCAGGCTTCAGTTGCCCTGCCTCGATGATGCCGAGGCCCGCAGGATATTGCGTGATACCGACACGCACCGTATTGCGGCCGAGGTTGTCACGGATCAGTGCCAAGGCCTCGTCCGGCGTCGTGGGCCTCTGTACGAGCACGATACGGTTTCCCGAGCGGACGGTCACGGCAAGCGGATCCTGCGACCCTGCCCGCTCGATGAACATCTCCACGATCTCAGGCTTTAGAGCCTTGTCGGCGCATTGCTGAATAAGGGCTGCATCGATCATCTGGTCATTCCCCGATATTCTGAGTGAAAGCTGTTCTGATTAAAGGCCGTGATGACCGGCACGCCGAATAGCCGCGACCAGCCGACAGAGTTCGCCTGCTGGATGGCAACGATCGACGTGCCAGATGTCCACCAGCCGTTGCCAGTCGCGACGATGATGTCTGGAGCGTGAAGCATCGACTGCAGGATTGGCCAGAGGATGAGCTGCTCGTAGCAGATCAACGGAGCGATCCTGATGCCGGCAACCTCGACGACGGGATTCGCAAAAAAGTGAGCACGTGCGCCGACGTCTTCGCCCATCCAGACCCGCCACGGCTGCCACATAGAGACTGGGACCGGCATGCGCTCGCGATAGAGAATACGGGCATCGGCTGCCGAGATCGCCACCATGACGTTGTCGTAACCAGCCGCATCGATGACCGCCGCACCGGCGATCGCGGTAACAGCCGACCCTTGCAAACCATCTTGCCAGAGACGCGCCACGGTCGGCGTCCAGAAGCCCAGCGCGCTCTCAGGCAAAACAACGACATGAGCGCCTTCACCCTCCGCACGGGCGGTTGCGATCAGGCTCCTATGATATCCAAGCGAGGCGTCGCGACCGAGGCTTTGCCCGAGCGCAAGGTCGATCCCCTTCCATCTGTCTGGTACCTTTGGCTGCGTCCAGTCCGTGGCGGACAAGGCGTATAGTCCGAACAGTACCGCGACCGCGATTTGCCACCTTCGTCCTGATATGACGACCAATAGGATCGCGGTCGCGCCGAGGCCAAACCATCCCCATCCTGGGAACAGGATGCCGGCAGCGGTTAATGGATGCGCCCACCCAACAATGCCGAACGGCGGCAGGGCCATGAGCACCATGGCAAGCAAATACCGTAGGCCCGTTCGCCTTCCCGGATGCCCCGTCCAGAGGATGGCATGCACCAGGGTAAAGCTCACCGAGGCCATCACCCATAGCAGGAGGCCTGGCCAAAGATCGGCGGCGTAGAAGTTTGCGACACCCTGCGGCAAGCCGCGGGAAGCGGCGAGGAAATAGCCTGCCGAGACGGCAGTCGCGATCACGCGCGTTGGCGATTTCGCCCAGAGCAGCGGGAACAACATGGCGACCGGAAGGGTCATCATGTTTCCACTCCAGGCGATGGTGCCCACCGCGATCGACAGACCGATCAGCATCGGTCCGCGCAAGCGGTCATGGATCGAAGGTGAGGATCGGCCTGGCAAGTCCGAGGAGGCCGCTGTCGGGGACCGGTCCAAAATATCGGGAGTCATAGGAGCTCGCAAAGGATGAGTGGAGAAACATATGGCCCGGCGGCACGATGCCGCCGGAATAGGGGATCATCGGACGGCCCTGCCCGTCGCTTTTGCTGACGCGTGACGCGCTGAGAACGGCGCCGTCGATCCTGACGGTGTCGCCGATCGCGATGCTCTGGCCGGGGAGTGCTGCAACGGTCTTGATGAGGGGTGCAAAGCCGCCAGCGCACAGTCCGCGGCGGAGATAACCGCGCAGCCATGCCTTCTGGAACTGCGGCGTTGCTGGAGGGCAGATGAACACAAGGTCACCCACAAGCAGGTCTCGGCTTACAGGCTCGATGCGCCAGATACCAAGGGGCTCGCTCGGAGTCAGGTTCAGCCTGATGCCGCCGATAATCCCGATCGCCGCAAGAGCCGCCATGACGGTTGCGCTTGCAGCGGCGAACGCAATCACCCCTCGCCTGTTCATTGCTTGATCACCGGGGTCTGGCGCTGGGCGAGCTTCAAGTCCTCAACCTGCTTTAGCGTTGACACAGTGCGCTCATGGGCCGACAGCTGCTGGGCAGTCCGCATCACCGGCCAGGCTTCCTTCAGCCGCTCCTTCTCCTGAGGTGCCAGCCCATCGGAAAGCTTGTCGAACAGCTGGCCTTGTGGTTCGCGCGCGGTGTTGGTCAGAAGCGTACGCTCACCAAACCGCTCGGTCACCGCCTTGCCAAAACCGTCGATCTCGGCCTTGGTTTCCCGATTGCTGAGTGCGTATGCCATCGCTGCGGGAAGATCGTTGCGGTCGATCGCGTCGCGCACGCGTTCCAGCACGCTCTGCGCGGCCGGCGACAGCGCCGGGATGTCGATCGCGACGCGTTGGCGCTGTGTCTTCTCCTCACCCTCGATCCGCTGCACGGCGGCCTCGCGGATGCGAAGGTAGGTTTCGATGTCGCGCTTCAATGCCGGCACGTTGACCTCGGCGACACGACGGGCTTCCCGGTCAGACTTGCTGGCGAGAATACCGGTCTTTCCCTTCAGCGGGCCGACCGACGCGGGCTCCACGGCAAGCTTGTCGAGTGTCTGCATTGCTACCTGTTTGTCGGCGAGGACCGCGTCGAAGTTCATGGCGCGGAAAGCCGTCTCGGGATCGGCGAATACGTAGCGGAACCGTGTCGAGACCTCCTCCCACTGCTTCTTAACAGCAGGATCGTCGGAAACCTTCCGATCGACGGCGTCGCTCAGTGGTACTGGAAAGAGTTTGACGCCTGACACCATCGGACGGGTCTCCTTTGTCGTTTGAGTTTTCAGAGTTTGCAGCAGGCGGAGACTTGTCCCCGCGGCTCGAAGACGGATAGCCAGATCGGCAAGTTTCGAGCTCTGACGCAGCGTCCAGTCGAGCCGGTCGCGCAACAGGGTTCTGGCGACCTGGACGATGTGCAGGCCCCGGTTTTCGGCAAAGGCGAGCGCCGAGCGATAGAGGCCGCCGCGCTCGTAATCGAGCGTGGTCTCCTTGGCATTCCTGCGCGACAGGATTTGCGTCAGGCCGCCTGCCTTCGCGAAGGAACGGCGGCCATAATAGAGCGCCAGATCCTCGCGGTGGCGGGTCATCGCGACATAGGTGAGATGACGATCGAGCGACAGAGACGCGAGCACCTTCACTCGATCAACGGTCGCGCCCTGGCTCTTGTGGATCGTCGTGGCATAGCCGTGATCGAGATTGTTGTAGAAGCGCTGCTCGACCGACACCTGGCGTCGCTGATCGCCCTCGCCCACCACGACGGATATCCGGTTCGACGCGGCCTCGACGACACGACCGATCATGCCATTCTTGACGCCAAGCGAGCCTTCGTTTTTGAGGAAGACGATCTGGTCGCCGGCATCGAAATGCCGGATGCCGTCGGCTGTCCTGAAGGCATGGCCTTCACTGAGAATGCCGCGCTCGACCAGTTTCTCTCGCGCCATCACATTGAGCATGCGGACGTCGCGACGCAGGTGCGCCAGCATCAGCGTAGACTTTGCCGGATCGTAATCACGGTTCCAGTCAGCGATCAGGTTTTCGACGGCCTGAGCCTTCAGCTCCGAGCCAAGCACCCTGCCCTCGGAACGATAGGCGGCGAGCGCATCGGCAACGCGCCCACGCGCCAGATCGAGCGAGGCCTTGCGCATCCAGTCATCACGCTGGCGATAAATGGTTTCGAGTTCTGCATAGCCAACACGATCCGCAATGGCCCGAAACGCAGCACCCGCTTCGATCGGCTGGAGCTGCTCGGGATCGCCCACAAGCACAAGCTTGGCACCGGACTTGACCACGGCCTCGACAAAGCCGGCCATCTGTCTGGACGCGACCATGCCGGCCTCGTCCATGACGAATACTGTTTTGGCATCGAGCGTGTCGCGGTCCTTCCTCCAGCGCAGCTCCCACGATGCCAGCGTGCGGCTCTGGATCCCTGCTTCGCTCGAAAGACCCTCTGCCGCCTTGCCGGCCAGAGCGCCGCCGACGACACGATAGCCCGCCAGTTCCCAGGCTTCGCGGGCCGCCTTCATCATCGTGGTCTTGCCGGCACCGGCGCGTCCCACGACGGCGGCGATGCGCGCGGAGCCTGCGACGTGCTCGATTGCGGCTCGCTGCTCATCCGACAGCCGGGTATGGCGCGCGAAGGTCGCCTCCAGCAGCGTGTTGGAAACACCATGGGTTTCCCGCGCGGACAGCCAGAGCGACCGGCGCGCCATCTCTGCTTCCAGCCGGATCAGCTCGCGCGTCGTGTATCGCGCCGCTAACCTCTGCCCGGTCGCAAATTCGATTGTATCGCGCTGCAGACGCAGGGTTTCCGGGCTTTGCAGAATGCGTGCCAAAAGCTGCTGAAAAATGCCGGGATCGTCAACATAGCGAAGCAGCACCTTGCCAACGTCGCGTTCATCAAAGACGCTCTTCTCGCGGGTGATCAGGTCAAGCACGATGCCCGGACTGCGAAGAATGCGGCGGGCATTCTCACTACGCCGCTGCTCGTTCAACTCGATCCGCTCGAGCTCTGGACGCACGCCCTGTTCTTTGCTCTTGCGCTCGATCGCCTTGGCGCCAACGCCGAGATGGATGGTCGGCTCCAGACCGATGCCCTGCTTCTCGTAAGAGCGACCGTCGATGCGAAGATCGATACCGCCCAGCGCCAGGTGATGGTTCTGGCGTTCGAACCAACCATCCCGCAGCTTGTTGAAATCCTCCGTCGAACCGGCCCAGAGTTCGTAGGCGATCTTGCCGGATTTGGTGCGGACCTGCTGGCCGTCCTCGCCAATGACCGCGACCCTCTTTGCGCCAAAACCATCGTCGGTCAGCGGGCGCAATGTCGTCATCAGATGGATGTGTGGATTGCCTGGATTGTCGTGGTAGACCCAATCGGCAACCATGCCCTTGGCGAGCATGTGTTTTTCCACGAAGTCGCGTACCAATGCGATGTTCTGTTCGGGCGTGAGCTCCAATGGAAGCGCAATTGTGATGTCCCGGGCGAGCTGCGCGTCGGAGCGTTTCTCGAACGCCTCGACCTTGTTCCAGAAGGCTTCGACCGCTCCCGAGACCGACCGATCGGCGATTAGCGCCCGCGCCCATTTCGGGGCGTCAGTGGGCAAGACAAACTCCTCGTGCAGCAGGCCCTGCTTGCGGGTGTAGTCGATGGTGCGGGCCTCCCGCTCATATTCCATCTTCGCGCAGTGCCGGTAGGCAGCAGACAGCACGGCGCTACGGCCGTCGCCGCGGCTGACAATACTGGCTGAGAAATGGGCAATGGCCATGGCGCAAAGAACTCCCGGTTCGAACCTTCGTTCGTCAGGAGCGGCGGTCCAGCCCGGCCCCGCCAGGGCCTGATGCAAGCACGTCGCGTCAGCGACGTATAATTGCGCCCTTGGAACCGCTCCTTCGGAACGGCGGGATCATCCACGAAAGAATCGGCTTTGCCGATCTGCAGATCTGCAGATTCCCTTTGTCGGGCATCCGGGGAATTCTTGGCGTCGCAACAGCAACGCCAATGACCTCAAGGAGAGCATCCGGAATGAAGAAGCCATCATCCAAGATCAGGGAAGAAATCGCCAGATTGCAGGACCAGTTGAGAGCGGCTGAAACACGCGAGGCTGAACGCATCGGCCGGATCGCGCTGAAGGCCGGCATTGGTGAGATCGATATCGACGAGGCAGAGCTTCAGACGGCCTTCGAGGATATCGCGGGACGGTTTCGCGCAGGCCAAGGACAGGCGACGGCAAAAAAAAATGGGAGCGGCGTCAGGACCAGTAGCGAGGCCACCTCGACGCTCACGTCTGGCGCGGGTGCGGGCAGCGTTAGTGAGGCTTGAGCGGATGGCGAAGGGGATGACGACGGAAGAGCGCAAGAAGGACACGCGCGAGAAGATCGAGCTTGGAGGCCTGATCGTGAAGGCGGGCTTGCGCTACGAGAAGCGGGCGCTGCTGCTGGGGCTGCTGATTGATGCAGCCGAACGAACCAAAGGCGATGAGGCCGAGCGCTCGCGCCTGGCCACGATCGGTGCGGAGGCCTTTGGCAATGACAGCGAATAGGCTGTTTCTCGCGATCCTTCCGGCGGTCATTATGCTCGTTGCCATGTTTGCGACATCCGGGTTCGAAAACCGGCTCGCGGGCTTCGGATCATCGGCCCAAGCAAAGCTCCTGCTTGGGCGTGCCGGTCTCGCCCTTCCCTACATCGCAGCCGCCGCGATCGGGGTGATCGCGCTGTTCGCCGCAAATGGATCGTCCAATATCAAGGCAGCCGCACTTAGCGTGCTTGCCGGAAATGGTGCGGTCATTGTCATCGCAGTCGCCCGGGAAGCAATCCGGCTCGCCGGCATCGCCAGCAGAGTGCCAGCGGGACAATCAGTCCTCGCCTATGCCGATCCGGCGACGATGGTCGGTGCCAGCGCCGCACTGTTCGGCGGGGTGTTTGCGTTGCGCGTCACAATCAGAGGCAACGCCGCCTTCGCCGAGGCCGGGCCAACGCGGATCGGTGGCAAACGTGCCGTGCATGGCGATGCCAACTGGATGACCATGCAGGAGGCACTGAAGCTTTTTCCAGACGCCGGCGGCATCGTCATTGGCGAGCGATACCGAGTCGATCGAGACAGTGTCGCGGCCGTGGCTTTCCGTGCCGATGACCCGCAGAGCTGGGGTGCCGGCGGCAAGTCGCCGCTGCTCTGCTTTGACGGCTCATTCGGCTCGTCGCACGGCATCGTCTTCGCCGGGTCGGGCGGCTTTAAGACGACATCTGTCACGATCCCGACCGCACTCAAATGGGGCGGCGGGCTCGTTGTACTCGATCCGTCGAGCGAGGTCGCGCCGATGGTCGTCGAGCATCGGCGCAAGGCTGGCCGCAAGGTGATAGTGCTGGATCCCGGTAAACCTGCGACCGGCTTCAATGCCCTCGACTGGATCGGCCGGTTCGGTGGTACCAAGGAAGAGGACATCGTCGCGGTCGCCACATGGATCATGACCGACAACGCACGCGCCGCCTCGGCCCGCGACGACTTCTTCCGCGCGTCGGCCATGCAGTTGCTGACCGCGCTGATCGCCGATGTCTGCTTGTCCGGGCATACCGACGCAAAAGACCAGACGCTGCGCCGTGTCCGGGCGAACCTCTCCGAGCCCGAACCCAAACTGCGCGAGCGGTTGACGCGGATTTACGAGCAGTCGGAATCCACCTTCGTGCGCGAGAACGTTGCCGTGTTCGTCAACATGACACCGGAGACGTTCAGCGGCGTTTACGCCAATGCGGTCAAGGAGACGCACTGGCTTTCCTATACGAACTATGCCGCCCTCGTGTCAGGCGACAGCTTCTCGACCGACGAGCTTGCGACCGGCGTCACAGACATCTTCATCGCCCTGGACCTGAAGGTTCTGGAGTCGCATCCGGGGCTGGCAAGGGTGGTGATCGGATCCTTCCTGAATGCGATTTATAATCGCAATGGCGAGGTTGCGGGCCGCACCCTGTTTCTGCTCGATGAGGTGGCGCGCCTTGGCTATTTGCGCATCTTGGAAACCGCCCGCGACGCAGGACGGAAATACGGCATCAGCCTGGCGCTGATCTTTCAGTCGATCGGGCAAATGCGCCAGGCCTATGGCGGCCGCGATGCCAGTTCGAAATGGTTCGAGTCTGCATCGTGGATTTCGTTTGCGGCGATCAACGACCCGGAAACGGCCGAATACATCTCGAAGCGCTGCGGCGACACCACGGTCGAGGTCGACCAGACGAACCGTTCTTCCGGAATGAAGGGATCGTCGCGCTCACGATCGAAGCAATTGACCCGCCGCCCGCTGATCTTGCCGCACGAGGTGATGCGCATGCGCGGGGACGAACAGATCGTTTTTACTGCAGGCAATGCACCATTGCGCTGTGGGCGCGCGATCTGGTTAAGACGCAAGGATATGAGTGCGTCGGTCGGTGAGAACCGGTTTCACAAGCAAGCCACAGAAGGGGTGAAGAGTTATAAGGCCGCCCCGAAAGATAATGAGGAAACGAAAGCTTGAAAATTCCGCCGGCCGTCGCCGCCCTATCCACCCTAGTCATCTGCATTCACGCATCTGCGGCTTCGGCGCAGCAGCCGAATAGCTCGAGCAAAGCATTCTCTATTTGCGGAAACGGGCAACGGATCACCTGCGTGGTGGATGGGGATACCTTCTGGGAATGCTCATCATAGCTGGTTCTCAGTCTCGGTTGTTAGTAGCCGTTTGCCGCTGTTTCCCAAACCTTCAACAACAGCATCTGGCATCCGCCTGTTCAAGCTGCGCTCCCTGAAGAAAATATAAAGGCCCGCTGCAATAATAAGCCCTGCCCCGATGAACTTGGCTGGGGATGGAAAGTCGCCGAACACGAACCAGCCAAACACGATTGCCCAGAACAGCTGCGTGTACTGCAACGGCGCGACTACGCTTGCATCGGCCAATTTGAAGGCCCAGTTTACCAACACATGCGCCAGCATTCCCAGGATGCCCAGTGTGCATAGTGCCGGGATATCCCCAAGTTGGGGGGGCGCCCAGTAGAAGGGTGCCAAAAGTGTTCCTACTATCGCCGACGCTGCAGTCTGCCAGAAGATTAAGGTGATGCCTGGCGTACCTTTGAGCGTGCGGGCCGAAAGGAGCATGAAGCCGTACGCCATGCTGCCGACGATTGATGCCAGGGCGGGCAGCGTAAACATCGCACCGGAAGGTTCAAGTGCGACAAGAACGCCTGCAAATCCCAGTGCGATTGCGCTCCATCGACGCCACCCGACATGTTCTCCAAGAACCAAGGGCGCAAAAGCGGCAACATAGATCGGAGCGGCAAGGAAGTAGGTCATTACATCGGCAAGAGGAAGATAGGAAACCGCGTAATAGAAGGCAAAGGTATCCACCATCGTCAAAACGGCTCGCAGGAGCATGATCCATGGTCGCTCCACATCGAAAAGTGCCTTCGCGCCGACTCTTCGAAGAAGCGGTGCCAATATGAGGAGCCCGACGATGCCGCGAAACAAAACCAGCTGGCTGATGGAATAAGACGACGTAAGCCATTTGCCCACCGTGTCGTTTGCGGTGAACACGAACATCGCAGTGAGCATGATCAGTACGGCCGCTCCGGGCTTGGTCGGTGTGGCAGATAGGGTGCGGGAGGCAGTCATGTCTATCCTAATTTCATTTCAATATCTGGCATCGAAAGCTTGTCTGACGGTGGTGTTAGATCGCGATGCTTGCGAGCTAGGTTCACCAAATGCATGAGCCTAAAAGCAATCGCTCCGTGTAGCAACGTCGATATGGAATGTTGCCAAGAGCGCGCGTCGTATCGCCGGTCGCCAATGAAGATGATGCCAGCCGCCCTGCAGGCATCGACGAATTCCGGGCTTTCTGACAGGAGGCCATAGCCAAGGTGAATCGCATCTGCGCCCGAAAACTTAGCGAACCGAATGATTTCCTCGGTCGACAGGTAGCTTTCGATCGGCCCTCAGGTCGTGTTGCGGCCCGCGATCAACCCGATAACTTTCATCTGCCTTGAAACGATGGTGGGTCGGCTCCGCCGGCTTGATGTCGTCCACGCATAAATTTTCCCCTTGCGGGACGCGGTATCGAAGTCGAAGGTGGCGAAGTCAACGTGGCACCACAGACTCCGCTGATCTGCCTCCTACCGAGGCTAATCGACGAGATCGTCAGCCGTCGCAGCGATCCTATCTGCAAGCGCACAGCTTTCAAGGAACCAACAACGGTGTAATCAGGACCGCTACCGAACACGCCGCAATCCTATAGGTGGTTTTACTGATAAACCGCGAGCACAGCTCCTAAAGTCTCTTCGTCCGGTGCGACACCAAGTCCAACTTCGTCGGGCAATGTGAGGGCACCATTTGTCAATCGTGGCCCGCGCCCTGCGGCGACCTCGGCAGCAATAAGAGGCTGGCAAGCCCACAGGCCAAGGCATCGTTCAGGTGGGATGGTGCTGGCGAGATGGAGAGATTCGGCGTCCGCCAAGACAGTGCCACCCGTGGGCATCACATAGCAGTCGATGTCATGGGCAAGCGCCAGATCTCTAATCCGCTTCGCTTTCGTCAAACCGCCGACACGGTTGAGCTTGATGCAGACCATTTCCGCGATGCCCTCGCGAGCGATCCTTGCCATATCCAAGATCGTGTGGAGGGCTTCGTCAACACTAAATGTCGCATTCGTTTTTTTCGAAATCGCCGCAAGATCGTCTAGGGTTTCACCGGGCTGTTCGAAACGCACATTGAGATGAGCGGTAGCATTCATTACTCGGACAGCCTGCTGGCGTGTCCAAGCACGATTGACATCATAGAGCGTGGTCTCATCTGGTCGTCGGCGTTCTTCGATATGGTGAATGCGAGCGATGTCGTCATCGACGTTGGCTCCCACCTTGATCGAATGCAGCCTGTAACCGTTGGCCCGGTGAGCGTCGATGTTGGCCATAATATTGTCGGGCGTTCCCGATGAGATGGAAGAGGCTCCGAGAATCGGTTCGCGATATCCTCCGCCTAAAAGGTCTGCAATTGGAAGCCCCGCTGCCTGTGCCGCTATATCCCAACACGCCATATCGATAGGCGCCTTCGCGTACAGATGCCCCGGCAGCGCGATGTCCATCGCGCGCTCGACCTTGTTCACCTGGCGCGGATCGAGCCCAAGCACGGCATGCGCCATTGTTTCGACACCAGCGCGCACGCCGGGTCCATGCGCTGGCAGATAGGTGTGGCCCCAAGGTGTCGCTTCCCCCCAGCCGACAAGATCAGCGTCTGTTTCAATTTTAATGAAGGTTGCATCGAGAACGTCAAAACGTAGGCGGCCACCCGAGAGCCAGTAAGGATCTTTCAGCGGCAAATTCTTCTTAAAGACACTAATTTTTGTAATTTTCATCGGCTGCAAGTTCTCCTAAAATGAGGTAGTGGAACGAGTCTGCCCCAAGAGGTAAAGACGATCCGTCAGAACGATACGGAGCCATCGACCCCAATTCTCAGATGCGGCTCTTTTGACCGGCGCAAAGCTTGCGTGAGTTCGTCAAACTGCGCTTCAGCAATCGCGATCACTGGACAGTGCTGATCATACAGTGTTGCAACCACCAACGCGGCCGCAGTCACATTGATATCAGCTTTCGACAAGATGATGCCGCACGGTCCTGTCTTAAGGCGTAATGCTTCCCCGAGCACGCCCGGCGTGCCAGACGACCCGCGGGAACCAGGCATGACGATTATCTTCCCGGTCATTGTTTCACCGACCTGAGGGTGTTGCCGATCGATAATAGTGCCAGTTTCGGGATCAAAGCCGCCCCAAAAACTTAAAGGCTCATCAATAAGCAGAGCGTCAGCGTCAGCTACTCCAGCATTTAAAATTTGTCCGGCTATATGCATTTCACGACCTTCCCCAAAAGGCACTACTCCACAAGCGTGGATCGCGCCAAATCTTGCCACGGATTGCCGATTCCACACACTCTGCCATGCTACCGAAAGCAACTTGGAGCTTCAGCATTCCTGGCGCATAGTAAGCCCACTTGCCTGAATTCGTCATGATGCGGCCATTCAGTTTGTTCACCACGGGTGTGAAGTAGGTGCAGGTATCGAGAACTAGGGTTATTCCGGCATCCTCAACGATCTGTTTCCAGCCCTTGTCTTCGATTTTTTGGAGAATGAACCGGCTTGTCGCAATGTAAAATTTGATCTGCGGATGCACCTTGCGCCCGCGGATCATGGGTATCAGCTTCTCGAACTCCGTAAGCGAGAAATGTGGCGTGCCGAGACAGACGCCGCCGAGGGCATCACCAGAATTCGCGCTACCTGTTGTGAGAATTTCACGGGCCGACACAAGCATCTCTGGAGTGATCTCGACAATACGCGTGGGCTTATGACCTTGGAACGCATCTTCCAAGGTACGTGCCTCTGGTGTTACCCCAACTGCATGATAAAGCATGACGGAGCCGGACGCGGCAGCAGCGGCCGAGAGCGCTTTCAGTCTATCTTCGGTGGTATCGGAGGGCAAACCGTCGACAACCGGAATACTAACACCACTTTCTCTACCCAAAATAATGCCAAGCACATGATAGAACATATCCTCCTGCAATAGTTCCTGTGACACGCCTTCTAGACGGAACAGGATCTCGCCGCGCCGCTTCTCGAATTTGTGCAGTCCAGCAAGGGGCACGCGGCCGCTGACAGCGGCGCAAATGTCCAGGAAATCACCATACTTATTGGTTCTTGCGCCAAGAACCGAATTGTAGAACGACACTGCGTTCGATTCCGCCACAACAATTTGATCACCAAGCCCAGGCCGTTCATCCAACTGATATGGTGCGCATGTCCAAACAACCTTGCAACCCAGCTTTTCGTAGATTGCCATCAGCTCGCGGGCACCTTGCACCTCGACCGGATTTGCCTGTTCAGGGCGCAATTCCGGATGAAGCAGATCGATAAGTCCCACATTCGTGAGCGTTGGGCAGGCAACCTGCCCACCCTCAGCCAGAAGGAATTTCGCAAAATCTAGGCCGACCTGTCCACTATAGAAGCACGAGTTAACGTGCGCCATTGCAACGTCGATCAAGCTATCCGCTCCCGAAATCTCAGCGGTGCGGATCATCATCTTGATCGCTAGCTCTTTAGCTTTGCCCTCAGCTCCCGATAGGAGCCGATCATCGTGCCTACTCAACTGAACCATGTCCGCCTGCCTTCTGTCGACTCAGCTGCGCAGGTAAAGCGTTTCTGTGTGACCATCGACGCCAACGACCTGACCCGAAACGTGTTTGGCATAGTCCGAGGAAAGGAAGCATATCATGTCGGCAATTTCGCTTGGATCGACATAGCACTGCATCGATGTGCCGAGGGCATACATTCTACGAACCACTTCAGGCTCAATCCCGTCATTGGCAGCATGAGCATGGATCACTCGTTCCATGCGATCGCCGGAGACATTACCCGGAACAATACCATTCACCCGTATGTTGTTTGGACCCAGCTCCATCGCCATCGTTTTTGTAAAGCCGGTTACGGCCCATTTTGCTGCAACATAAGGCGCCCGTGTCGGGTAGCCCATTATGCCGGCTGCAGAAATGAGATTGATGATCACACCATGCCCCTGCTTCTTGAAAACGGGTACGGCCCGGCGCGTGCAATAAAACTGAGAGTCGATGCAAATGCTCATGCATTGCGCCCACTCAGCGTCAGTTATGTCTTCAATAAGTTTGGTTGGACCGGCAATTCCAGCATTATTAACGAGGATGTCGAGCCCTTCGGGGAGGATCTCGTCAAAGATGGCATCTAGTTCGCTGGATTTGGCAACGTCGCACTTGAACGTCGTGATACCTTCTGGCAACTCCGCGAGCGCTTTCTCGTCGACGTCACAGGTGAAGACCTTCGCGCCGATCCCGTTCATCGCAATCGCCGTCGCCGCCCCCATACCAGCACCTCCGCCGGTGATAAAGACGCGTTTTCCTTCAAGAGAAATTTTCATGGATGAATCCTGATTAGCGCGCTGCGCCGAGATCGTTGATATATGCCGCGGGATAGGTTTCGGCAGGCCGCGTTTTCCATCGTGCCACTTCCGAGAGATCATCTGAAGACGGTTTTTGCACCGTCTTCAAAATGTCGATCCGCTTACTTTGTTAGCTCTGCAAGCTTCTCAGCTGCTTCCGGGCTAAGCCAGCTTTTCCAAACCTCTTTGTATTTGGTCAGAAAATAAACGGTCGTCTCCTGAGTTGAGGCCTTGTTGTCCTCCTGCCAGGCAAGCAAATCGTTCATTTGCGGATTAGTGAAAGAGAGATTGGACAATAGCTTGGCAATTTCAGGCTCGCGCTTTTCAAAAGCGGTCGTGATACCAGTCAATACCTCGGTCGCCACATCGCCGGTGGGCTTGGGATCTGCGCAAACCGGCTGCGACGCGCAAGCGAATGCGGCCGCATCGTACGGTCCGCGATCGACACGTACCATCGGGTATTTACCCAGGATCGAGGTTGGTCCCCAATAATAGCCGAACCATGGTTTCTTGTCCTGATATGCCGACGCTATCGCCGTGGCTAACGTTTCTCCCGAACCAGGATTGAAGACCTCGATACCATGCTCCTTGAAACCGTATACCGGAATGAGATTGTCCCACCGGGTCCGGCAACCCCAACCTTCAGGGCAGTTATAGAACCGGCCCCCGACCAATTCAGGGTTCTTGAGGACGCCATCGAGTGTCTTGAGTTCCGGATGCTCCTCGGCGAGATATGCAGGGATCCACCAGCCTTCCTCACCTCCGTCGGAAAAGACCTTAGCCACAGTTTTGATCTTGCCGGCCTTTTCCAGGTCCTTGTAGGCTGGGACAGTACTCACCCAGATTTCCGTCAAGATGTCGGGCTCTCCCGTCTCAGCAACGGACGTCACCGCCGGAATAGTTGATGATGGAACAACAGTCACGGTGCATCCGTAACCCTGCTCCATTAGGAATTTCGCGACGCCTGTCGTGATCGCGCCCGACGCCCAGTTCATTTCCGTGATTGTGACCTTGCCACACTCAGCGTGCGCGGACGTGCCGATGCCGCAAAACGCGGCGGCCCACAGTGCCTGCTTGAAAGAGATTCTCATTGATCCTATCCTCCTGTTCGCTCTGTGTGAGCAACTTCCTGTTCCCATTATGATTTTTGCCTTTTGATCGTACTTTCGCGCCAGCAGAAATTTGACCGATTGTGCTAGAACGTGCAAACGAATATAATTGCTGGTTAATATCGAATATCTCGATGCATCTCCCATGCGATGCCTTTAAAGGGAAGCGAAGTACCCGCTCTTCTGGTTCCCCTTCGGCAGCAGCGGCAAACCGATTGGCCGCGTTATCACTAGGGGTTTTACGCCGACCTTTTTGAGAGCGTCTACAGTCGCTCGCCATTGCGGCGCCAACGTAAGACTACCGCTGACGAGCAAGGAGCGATCCACGATGGCCCGCTTGCGCTCGACACTCTTATTGGCTGCGGACGTTTTGAGATAACTCGGATCAGTGAGACCAAGCTGATAAGCGCCGGCCTGCGCCTGGCTGTACGGCCGCGTTACCGCGACGTCGGCCCGGCGTTTCGCCACCATGGCGATCCCATCCCCGCGCGCTTTTGCCGCGAACCGCTCCCGCCATTGATAAAGTTCGGGCTCGGCCAGTCGCAGCGCCGTACCGACATCATCGCGCGCGGAAATCATCGCGTGGACGTGCACGTGCCCGGTTTCCGATGATGGGCTGTCACCCCGGTGCCCCGCAACCTCCTCGCCGAGAAAATCGCGCACGGCGCGGCTCCACGGTGCGAATATGTTCAGACCAGCTCTGGCAAATCCCATCTGCTGCGTTCTTGATAGACGTTCCGTGCTTTACCGCTTCGCCCGCACTCGAAGTGACCGGTCTTTCGGCACGAAGAAACTTTTCGAGGAAATAGCGGCCCGACTTTTCCGAAGCCGCAGCCCCGAGAATGCCAACATCCGCCCGGCTGCCAGCCTCTGCCAACCGAGCCGCAAGATCCGCTTCGGCAGTTTTCGCCAACCGCACCGAACCGTCGCCCTTCTCACGGGGTTTCAAAGCGACAGCCAGTTTTCCCGCCGGCAGGTCCGTGACCGTATAGACAGAAACCTCCCCGTCCGGGCGACGGGAATAAAAGAACGGCTTTGAGCCGAAAGCAGCGTTCAGTGCCTTATAAAGATCGTCGTCTCCAACAGGTCGTCAACGGCCCACGAGGTTGACTGGTCCTGACGGTGTGGGAGGCAGAGGATGATATCTCTAATGAGATTAATGGGCGAGGTCCAGGTCGGACGCTCCCGAGGTGGGTTTGATAGGCGCCATCACTACCCATGACATTGGGCCGCCGAAATACACTATTGCATCTTTATTGCTTGCCAACAAAGTTCGCGAGGAGCAAACAACTTCGATCAATCGGCGAAACATGCTTTTAAAGCTTTCCATAGTCGTTCTCCTAAAACCTTCAGAAGCCTAGCGCGGTGCGTGTGCTCTTTTCGGGCGGCTACATCAATTTGGGGTTGGCTTCAGCATCAAATACGCTACGGGCACTCTCTATGAGCTGCTGGTTTTTGCGAATCCACTTCATCACTTCTTCAAGCGGACCGATGAGAGAACGGCCTAGAGGGCTCAGCTCGTACTCGACATTAGATGGAGCCGTTGCCAACGCCCGGCGCTCAACAATGCCATCACGTTCGAGGCCACGAAGGGTTGAGATCAGCATTCTGTGCGATACACCGCCGATGTCTCTCATAATGGTGTTGTAGCTGACAGGGCCATCCGCGAGCGTGCCAACCAACAGAATTGTCCACTTATCACCCACCCGGTCAAGCAACTGCAAGATCGACTGACACTGGCTGTGGTCGCTATCCTCGAGATGAGATTGATCGGCAGCGGCTGGTAGCTCGGGCATCGCTATTCTCCTAGGTCAGACTCTTGCCAAGAAATCTATGTTGCTCCAGATGGGCCGACAACTTAATTACAGCGGCAACGTTTTTCCGACCGCAGTTGTTAGATGCGCT
Source organism: Pararhizobium sp. YC-54 (assembly GCF_025847205.1). Classification (GTDB taxonomy): domain Bacteria; phylum Pseudomonadota; class Alphaproteobacteria; order Rhizobiales; family Rhizobiaceae; genus Pararhizobium. Next base: position 84,958 of record NZ_JAOYTH010000020.1, read on the forward strand.
TCCGGCTTTTGGTGAGAACCCTTGAAACCTTCAGTCGAAGGAGGTGAAAGCGCTTCCCAAGAAGGGGACGCGGCAGCAGCGTTATCCATTCCATCGACCCACGCCAGGGAAAACCCATTGTTAAGGCCCCTCTTTAGTAGTGGCACTGCGCCTTGCAGCAGGAACGAGTGCCTTAAGCACCTCGGTCATCCTCAAGGTGCCAACACGCATTCCGTCGGAGTGCACTGCGAATGTTTTGTCCGCTTCCCCACTAGCCCGCAGTATTGCGAGTTCGAGGTTTTCATCTCCGTCCAGTATTTCTAATCCATCGTCATCGGTCGTAACTTCCGTCATGATCGAGCGGACGCGAAGCACTCTGGCTCGATTGATATCGCCAACAAAATCTTCGATGTACGGGTCGGCTGGGTTGAGGAGAATGTATTGTGGCTCCCCTTGCTGGACAATCTCGCCATCCTTCAGGATCACGAGATGGTCCGCTATCTTAAGCGCTTCATCCAGGTCGTGGGTGATGAACACGACCGTCTTTTGAAGGTCGTTCTGAAGCTCCAATAGCAAGTCCTGCATGCTGGACCTGATGAGCGGATCCAGTGCGGAATATGCCTCGTCCATGAGCATCACTTCAGAATTCGAAGTTAACGCCCGCGCGAGACCGACGCGTTGTTGCATACCGCCGGACAGCTGGTGAGGATAGAGTGCTTCTGCACCGGAGAGCCCAACACGGTGTAGCCAATTTCGCGCCGTCTCTTCGGTTTTCTTTCCGTCTTCTCCGCGAACGGAACAAGGCATTCCAGCGTTTCTCAATACTGTTTCGTGAGGTAGCAAAGCAAACTTTTGGAACACCATCGACATTTGTGTCCGTCGAAGGTGTAGCAGTTGACGTCGGTCTAGTTTCAAAATGTCGGTGCCGTTAACAAAGACCTCTCCGGAGGTCGGATCGATTAACCGATTAAGATGGCGGATTAAAGTGGACTTTCCTGAGCCCGAAAGGCCCATGATCACGGTGATTTCGCCCTTTTTAATCTCGATATTGATATCGCGCAGGCCAAGAACATGCCCGAACTCTTTTAGCATGTCAGCCTTATGCATTCCGGCTTTTGCGCGGGAAATCATGGCCATCGAGTTTGTGCCAAAAATCTTGTAAAGGTTGCGGATCGATACGAAGCTCTCTGTCATGTTCAGGCCCCCGGCTGATGCATCTTGTTGACGCGTTGGAGGGCAGCCCGGCTGACACGGTCCAGGACAATCGCCAGGACAACGATACCAAGGCCTGCGACGAGGCCAACGCCGAGTTCGAGCTTGTTTATCCCTCGCAGCACAAGAGTCCCAAGCCCTGGCGCAGATACAAGCGATGCAATAACCACCATCGATAGCGAAAGCATAATTGTTTGATTGATGCCCGCCATGATGTTTGGCAGGGCGAGGGGAAGTTGAACGCGCAGTAGCTTTTGTCGCGATGTCATACCAAATGCATCGGCCGCCTCAAGAACATCGCCATCGACGAGACGGATGCCGAGATTGGTCAGCCTGATCGAGGGCACGATTGCGTAAAGGATGATCGCGATGCCGTAGAGCTTCGGCTCTGTGACGCTGAACAGGAAGATAAGTGGGATCAGGTAGACAAAAGTGGGAAGTGTCTGGAGCATGTCGAGGACAGGGGTCAGCCACCGCTCCAATGTATTGCTGCGAGACATTGCTATACCAATGGGCACACCAATCAAAACGCAGATCACAGTGCAAACCAAAATGATCGCCAGCGTTTCCATCGCGTAACCAAAATGGTCGATGAACGCGAGCCCTAAGAACGACGCCAAAACGAAAAGCGTAACTCCAACGCGGCGACCGGCGAATTGAGCAATCGCTACCAGGATGATTATAGCTGCCCACCAGGGAAGCGATTGCATCACTTCAATGGAATTGCGTAACGCCCAACTCAATGGTTGCGTCAACGGGTCCAGAACAACTTTGATAGGGTCCTTCACGTCGAGAAAGAACCGTTCCAATCCTGCCGTCATATCGCGCGTACGCGGGAATGCACCGCATGCCTTATGGAGGACGTCAAGCGACGGAAAAGGTATCGCTTCACCCTCAGCTGTCTTCCCACCAGCTTTGCTGACGAGTTCGCTAAGTGTCATGGGGCCACCGGTGGCGCCCGCGTCACACCAAGTTCTCAATCCCAGCGTGTCAAAGAGTTTCTCGTAAGATGCCATTGCCTGCTGCTCGTGATGTGGAGATATCGAGACGGTTTCACCAATTCGCGGGCCAGCATGTTGCTTTACCAAGCTGCCAGAGATAAAAGGTGTCGCCCATGATGTGATAAGCCGCCGGAGCCTATGGCACCGGCATCCTCGCAACTACTGCAGCACAGCGCTGAGCTTTTCTTTCGCCTCTGGGCTCAGCCAACCAGCCCAGACATCCTTGTAGGTTGTCAAAAAGTGCACCGCGGCTTCCTCGGCAGAAGCTTTTTTGTCTTCTTGCCAGGCGAGCGTTTCGCTCATCTGCGCATTGGTGAAGCTCACTTTCGACATCAACTGAGCAATCTCTGGCTCGCGTTTTTCGAAATCAGTCGTCGTGGCGGTTACGACCTCGGCCGGCGGATAGGCCGACACACCAGGCTTCGAACAGGATTCAGCCGCGTTACAGGCGTGGACATCTGCGACATAGGGACCAATGTCGACCTTTACCATGTCGTATTTACCCAATACCGAGGTCGGACCCCAGTAGTAGCCAAACCAGGGCTGTTTATTTTCATATGCGGCTGCAATGGCCGCCGCAAGTGTTTCGCCCGAGCCGTGGTCAAACACGGTAATGCCGTGGCCCTTTAGATCGAACGCCTCTGCCAGATGGCCATTGGTGATCTTGCATCCCCAGCCTTCGGGGCAGTTGTGAAATTTGCCGCCAACCCATTCGGGATGGGCCAGTATGCCGTCAATCTTCGCGAGCTCCGGATGCTCCTCGACCAGATATTTTGGCACCCACCACGCATCGATTCCGCCGTCAGAAAGGACCTTTGCCAAGGTTTTGACTTTGCCGGCCTTTACGAGATCAGGATAAGACGGCGCCCCGTTCAACCAAAGTTCGGTTACGATGTCTGGCTGACCCGTTTCGGCGACTGATGTCACAGCGGTTGCTGTTGCCGAAGGAGCGACCGTCACCTTGCAGCCATAACCTTGTTCCATCAGAAATTTCGATATTCCAGTGACAATCGAGCCGGAGGCCCAGTTCATCTCCGTGATCGTCACATCTTCACATTTCGCTTCAGCAGCGGTGGCGGCAATTGTCGCCAAAAACGCGACAGCGGTCAATTTTAGCGTAAATGACATCGTTATGCTCTCCTGTTGGTTTTCCATTCAGGTGACCAATCCCCAGATTTCGGCCTGAGGCGTTCCCAAAATAACGGTTACAGGAACAACGAGAATTTAACTAACAAATATAATTCGACCCTGACATCGGTTTTCTCGATGGCCGAACGCCTAGAGTGCAAACTTTTCCACTGCAGATTCATCAAACGTGAATCCTGTACCTGGACGGGTGGGAATCAGTATGTCGCCGTCAACGATTTCCATCTGTTCTTGGAAGAGCGGTGCATACCAAGGCATGTGTTCGACTGAGATGCAGTTTGCAGCCGATCCGGCAATGCACAGGCTGTGTTCTGTGAAGATATGGGTGGAAATCGGCAAGCTATACGCTTCCGCCAAGGCGCCAACGCGTCGCATTTCGGTCAACCCACCGATCCGTTGGAGGTCGGGCATCAATACATCAGCCGCGCGCGCGTCAATCGTGTTGCGGATTCCGAAACGGGTCCACTCAGTCTCTCCGGAGGCAATATCCATACTAAGAGCGTTGCGCACCTCGGCCTGGCCAGCCAGGTCGTGAACGGACACTGGCTCTTCTAACCATCCGACATCAAGCTCTTCGAGCATTCTTCCAAGACGGATTGCTTGTTTCGGCCGCAATGCCTGGTTCGCGTCGGTCAAAATCTCAACGGATTGCCCTACCGCTTCCCTGACAGCCTTAACGCGCTCGAAGTCCGTTCGCGGGTCAGAGTTGCCAACACGAACCTTCATTGCGAGGAAGCCTTGATCGAGAAATCCTACCGCTTCACGCACAAGCTCATCGATGCTTTGCGAAAGCCAGAGTCCGCCACTGGCGTAAGTCCGGATGCGATCGCGGCAGGCACCGAAGACGTAGTGCAAAGGTCGATCCATACCTTTTCCGACGAGGTCCCAGCAGGCGGTATCGAGCGCTGAAAGAGCCGAAATCGTCACGCCAGCATAACCTGTCGGGTTGATGTCCGCCCAGATGGATGAATTTATCGCCGTCACGAAATGAGGGTCTTGACCAACGAGCCGATGTTCGAAGCCTCGCACCATTTCGTCGAAGGCCTTCAGACGGACAGCATTAAGCGTGAAGATGTAGCTTTGTCCGACGAGACCAACGTCGGTCTCGAGGTAGACGAGAAGACAACCGACTGACCGCATGTCGTGGATTGCGGTCCTGATTGGCTCTGCAAACGGAACGTTGGTGAGCCGGGTCTGGAGTGCTGTAATCTTCATGGCTTGCTTCCGAACGGTTGATTGAAATTTCACGCAATGGCGGCCCGTAGGGCGTCGACGGCTGTTTCGATGTTTTCAGGCGTAATGGCGTCAATGCGGATGGCAAGGAAAACGGTTCGTTGAAAGCTCGGAGCCCCGTCAACGAGATGCAGTCGCCCGCTTTTGAGATCGGCCTCTACCGATGCTGCCAAAAAATACCCGGACCCGTTATTGGCCAAGATGTGTTCCATCGCGACGGCCGAATTGCGAATGGTCAGTTTGTGACTGAAGACGCCTGGGAAATGCATGCTGTGCTGGGCTCGAAAAGTCTCGCCCCAATCGACGAAGACGTAGCCCGGCACCACGCCGCTTTCTACTGCGCGTGGTCGCGCCGATACCATAACAAGTTCCTCGGTGAGGAGCGGTTCAATACGAGCTTCCGCGCAATGACGTGGATCGTACAAGACGGCGATATCGAGAAGGCCCGCCCGCAGTTTCTCCATGAGTACGTCCGAGTGCTCAGCGATTGCGCTGGCGACGCCGTCGGGCAAAGCATCGCTCATGTGCTTCAACCAGCCCGGCACAATGCGAGCCCAGTGGTTGTCCTCAACCCCTAGCGATATGAAAGCGTTCGAGCCTTCCGGCAGCGTTGCGACCTGCTGTCCTCGTTCCCACGCTCGTACGATATTCACCGCGCTCGGGTGAAATTGATGGCCGCCTGTCGTAAGGGCAACCCCGTTTCTTTTGCGATGGAAAAGCTGACGGTTCAAACGTTCTTCCAAGGCCTTTATTCGGGCACTGATCGTTGACTGTGTAACGTTCAACTGGTCGGCAGCATGCTGAAAACTGCCGGTCGTGGTGACCTCCAGAAATGCTCGAATGTGCTCAATATTCATTGCAGGGTCCCAGTCAAATCGAGAAACTCGATATGACCAGTTAATTATATTCGCTTGCCACGTCAACCGCTGTGCGAAAGAGTGCGTGTTGGAAACTCAAATTACCAGCAGCAGATGAAGGTCGGCAGCGGTTGGGTCAACGGGCTGTGAGCCGATTACAAATGGAGATAATTATGCGCATCGCATTCGTCGGTTTGGGTAATATGGGTGGACCAATGGCTTGCAACCTCGCCCGTGCAAATTATGAACTTGCCCTATTTGATCTGGATGCTGACAAAGTTGAAACTGTCCGTGCGACTGGTGCAGCGGCGGGAAACAACAAGATCTCTGTTGCCAAGACAGCCGCCGCTGCAGCAACCGGTGCGGACATTGCCTTCACATCGCTCCCCAATCCTAAGATTATCGAGTCAGTCGCCCTGTCGGACGACGGCTTGCTTGCGGCATTACCGAAGGGCGCGGTTTGGATTGATCTGTCCACCAACAATCTTGAATGCGAGCGGCGTATTCGTGCGGCGGCGGACGCAAAAGGGATCAACTTTCTCGATGCGCCGATTTCTGGTGGCATAGAAGGCGCTGCTGCCGGCACGCTAATGATCATGGTTGGCGGAGACGCCACGGTGTTCGATCGCTGCAAACCTGTGCTGGACAAGATCGGCAATCGGGTGATGCATCTCGGAGATCACGGCGCGGGCTATGTGGCGAAGATTGCGCAGGTCGTGCTGTGCTATCTCAATTCAGTGGCGCTTAGCGAGGCCCTCATGCTTGGCGTGAAGGGAGGCGTTTCCGCTGAAACAATGCTCGGAATTATTCAAGGCAGCACGGGGGCGAGTTACGTTGCCGACCGCTACGGTCCGGCGATCCTTGACGGCAGCTACGACCCTGGATTTGCTCTCGGCCTTGCACACAAGGATATGGCCCTCACTTTGGAACTGGCGGGATCGGTAGGAGCCACCCTGCCGATGTGTGAGCAGGTCGAGGCGATCTATAAAAAAGCGGTCGATCGGTTTGGTTTCAACCAAAACCACCTCATGGCCGTAAAGCTTCTCGAAGAGCAAAACGGCACGTTCCTCCGTTCAGCATAACTCACAGCGATAGAAAGGAAAAACCATGGCTTATGAAATGAAGTCCGACGACTTTAGCGTCGAGGGTGGGCACGCAAATATTTCGAAAGAAGAGTGGGAAGCGCGTGTGGATCTCGCCGCGCTCTACCGGCTCGCCAACATTTATGGCTATGACGATCTGATATGGAACCACATCACGATGCGTGTTCCAGGCACTGATCACCAGTTTTTGCTTAATCGCTTCGGGTTGCTTTATAATGAGGTTACCGCGTCAAACCTCATCAAAGTCGACGAAAACGGCAAAGTTCTGTATGGGCCTCCAGACGTCAATACGGCGGGCTTTGTGATCCACTCCGCCATTCACAACACACATCACGACATGAAAGTCGTTTTCCACAGCCACGCCCCGGCTGGCCTCGCAATAACCGCTCTTAAAGAGGGTCTCGAATTCCTTACACAAGACGGCTCGATGCTGTGGGGTGATATTGGCTACCACGATTGGGAAGGTCTTTCCCTGACGCTTGAGGAGCGTGACCGGCTAGCCAAGAATATTGCTGGGAAAAAATGCCTTATTATGAAGAACCACGGATTCCTTGCGGTCGGGGCAACCGCTGGCGAAGCGTTCATGAATCTTTACTACACGGTCCGTGCCTGCCGGGTACTGATCGACGCCTACTCCACGGGTTTGAAACTCGAGAAGAGCACCGAGGAAATCTGGCGGCTGGCACATCGTCAGTATGACGACTTCCCGCTTGGCAAATATGAGTGGCCCGCATTGCTGCGCCAGGCTGATCGGGTTGACACCTCTTATCGGTACTAAAACACCCGAGCTGGAAACTGGATAGATAGGCCGGTTTCCAGCACCCTTCCCATCTTGAAATTCTTGGGATGACCTTTCTGGTCATGCTGCATTTCCATGCCTTTTTTCACCTCAACCGGGACACCAATCCATGACCATCCTTCTGAACAATCATGGCTACGATAACGAGAGCTGGCGAAAAGAGCTATGTCTCCAGCTCCCTGAGTTCCCGGTGAAAGTGTTCGGCGAGCACCCCATCGACCCGGAAGAGGTCGTGTACGCGATGGTCTGGAACCATCCGCCCGGGGATCTTCGGCGGTACCCCAAACTTAAGGCAATCTTCTCTTTAGGAGCTGGCGCGGAACATTTTGTGAGCGACCCGACGTTACCTGACGTACCGGTCGTACTGCTTGCCGATCCCGCCGTCGCCCGCGACATGTCTGCACACGTTCTTTATTGGGTTCTCACGTTTCACAGACGTTACGGAGAGTATCGGGCACAGCAGCAAGACCGCATCTGGCATCGCAAGCCGATTGTTCCGACAGACCGGTTCCGTGCCGGGGTGGTTGGTCTGGGGCGTATTGGGACAGAAGTGGCCCGACGTTTGGGGGGCTTCGGCTACGTGGTGAGCGGTTGGGATGCAAGCCAACGCGAAATCGAGGGCGTACAATGTTATTCCGGTATGGAGGCTCTTGGAGAGTTTCTCGACAATAATGATGTCGTCATCAACGCACTGCCGCTATCGCATCAAACTCGGCATTTCTTGGGCGGAGGGGTCTTTGCGGCAATGCGAAAGGGAAGCTTCTTCATAAATATCAGCCGGGGGGCTGTCGTTCATGACGATGCACTTCTCGAGGCCCTTGACAGCAGCCATTTGGCGGGCGCGGCGCTTGACGCTTTTGCTGAAGAACCTCTTCCTGCCGAGCATCGTTATTGGTCGCATCCGAATGTATTTGTCACTCCACATATGTCCGGAGCAACGTTTCCTTCTAGCGCTGTCGCGGTAATTTCAAACAACGTACGTCGCTTTGAGAAAGGTCTCGAGGTCTATCCTTTATTCAACCGAGAGGCTGGCTACTAGCTTTGCGCGTCCCAGACTCTCGGCGGTATCAATACGGCGTTGTAGGCACTTAGACGGCAACTAATTTGCGCGCTTCATGCGGTGCTATACGATTGGCGTCGCGGAAGGTTTTAGAAAAGTGGGACGCGGAGACAAATCCGCAGGAGATCGCTACCTCCACTACCGAGAGCGCCGACTGGGTAAGCAAAAGCTTTGCGCGTTCTAGCCTCAATTCCCGGCGGTAGCGGCATGGTGATTGGCCAAGTTCTTGTCGAAAAAGGCGTTCGACTTGCCGTCTTGAGAGATTGACCGCGGCGGCCAGTTTATCCATTGGGAGAGGATTCGAGAGATTATTCTGCATCAATTCGATCAGCGTGATTATGGTAGGATTAACTGGTCCCAGCTTGCGCAAGAGAGGCAGTCGCTGACGCTCTTTCCCTTCGCGAACCCGGCCCGCCGTGGTGAATTCACAGATTCTCGTTGCGATGATTTCACCACAATTCTGCTGGACCAACGCGACCATCATATCGAAAACCGCGGTACCCCCGGGGCACGTCCAGATATTGTCATCAATTTCATAGACGGTGGTCGCGGTTTGGACGCGCATGAACCGCTCGTCAAAGGCAGGTTGCAGCTCCCAATGGATCGAGCATTGACGGTCATTCAACAAGCCGGCGCTGGCCAGTGCGAACACGCCCTTTTCGAAGGCTCCAAGGCCGATCTTGCGTTGCCTGCATTCGCGCAACCAAGCGTTCAGGGCCTTGTCTCCACCGCCACTCAAACGCTCGTCCCCGCAGATAATTGCCATGATCGGCCGTCCTGGGTCGGTCAGACGTTGGCGCTCTTGTCTCAAGTCACTATGGGCGGCGACCTCCAAGCCACAACTTGCCGCGACTGTATCCCCCGTTTTCGAGACGAGCCGCCATCGGAAGATGTCGTGCCCCGCTGCGGCATTTGCGTGCCTCAAAACATCCAAAGCAGACGACAGGGCCATCAGCTCAAACCCTGGGTTCAGATAGAACGTGATGGTCTTTACATCGACCGAAGGAGGGAACGCTTCTGGCAGCCAGTGTTGAGTCATCGCAAATACTCCGCAAGTTTTTGGCCGCTGCATGGCAACCGATCTGCACCATCAGATCGGACAGGCGGTCTTTCGAATAGGAGAGTTGCGTCATCATGGCAGTAATTTTGCGACAAGGTAGGGCGCTCTCAGACCTAGGGTGTTCGATGGTCAAGGATCAGGTAGCGCTGTCAGTCGGCTTCCTACTTTTATCTCGCTTTACCCTTGGTGCCTTCGCTAACTTCGTCGATGTCCTGCGGCTTGCTGCTGATGAAGGAGACCGAAGCCGACCCATTCGCTGCCAATGGCGCGTTTTATCAGCTGACATGTCGCCAATCATGGCGAGCTGCGGCGTATCGATCACTCCGCATGAACGACTAGGAGACCTTCGCCGCTTCGATTATCTGGTTATTGTGGGTGGTCTTTTAGACGAGGAAAGTTTTGCGGTAGACGCTCGTTTTGACGGATTTCTCAGGGAGGCGGCAGCACTTCGAATTCCGCTGGTCGGCCTCTGTACCGGCTCCTTCGTATTGCATCGTGCCGGACTTATGGATGGATATCGCTGCTGCGTAAGCTGGTTTCATACCTCTGATTTTCTTGCTCGGTTTGATGGTCTCCAAGCGGTGTCAGATCAAATCTTCGTCGTGGATCGTGACCGTTTGACTTGCTCGGGAGGCGCGAGCACCGCCCACTTAGCGGCCTTTCTGGTCGATCGACACCTGGGCAAGGCTCTAGCTGCCAAAAGCTTGCGGATAATGATGTTCAATGAGGCAGAGAGAGGCGAGACCGCTCAGCCCACGGCGACTCTCGAACTAGTTGTACACGACGAAGTTTTAAAACGGGTTGCCCTGTTGATGCACCACCACTTGGAGGTCCCCCTCAAGGTTGAGGACATTGCCAAAAGGCTCGGTGTGAACAAGCGCTTGATTGAACGGCGTCTTCGCGCAAAAATGGCTACCTCCCCGCAAGCCTTGTACACGCAGATCAGACTCGATCACGCGTGCCACCTACTCTCACGTTCGGATCAATCCATTGCGACAATTGCTCTAGAGTGCGGTTTTTGCGACAGCTCTCACCTTACCCGAGTGTTTCGCAATCGTTACCATATCACGCCACAGCAGTTTCGAGCTCAACCCTCCGTGCCACATTAGGATCAGAACTCCGATCGAAATATAAATCTCGTGCCGCAGCGCTTCTTCACCTTCGTTGGCACGATTGGCGATACTTAAGTGCCAAACGACAGGAAGCTCAGGATCGTCTACCGGGATCAGCGCTCGGTCGGAGATATTCTCGTCGCCGAAGGCTTGGCTCGGAAGTGGCAAGGATCGCGCCGGAGTTGGTGCGAATGAAACCGACGCAGACGGATCAAGTTTGTGAATCAATAATGCCGGTCCGATTCAAAACTCTCATTGGACGGCAGATTCCGAACACGCGATTCTGCCGGCATGATCACGCAGCCCTACCACCTCTATGTCGAGCGTATCGCGCCGGAAAAAAACATGGCGCGGTTCTACGCGCTAGCTGTTCAGCCGACATTGTTCGGCGAGGTGTCGCTTATACGCGCCTGGGGCCGGATTGGAACGCGCGGGCAGCAGATGGTGCATCTGTTCGACAGTGAGAGCCAGGCCGTCAGCCTGTTCCTTGACGTGCTTCGCGAAAAGCGCAAACGCGGCTATCGCCCGAAACCACCTGTGGACATCCAGCGGATCTGATCCCCGTTCCCCTCGTCGCCGATGACAATCCGGTCATAAGCTGACACGGATTTTGCATTGTTATACTTTGCGAGGAATTTCCATGACCACCACCAATGAAATCGCCGACAAGATTGCCGCCGACAACGGCCTGACGAAGGTTCAGGCCAAGGGTATCGTTGAAGCCGTATTCCAGGCCATTGCCGATGCAGCAGGCTCCGACGCTGAAACCTCGATCCCCGGCTTCGGAAAGTTTAAGGTGAAGGCATCGCCCGAGCGCGAGGGCCGCAATCCTGCGACCGGAGAAAAGATGACTGTTGCCGCTTCGAAGAAGCTGACCTTTGCGCCTGCCAAGGCGCTCAAGGATGCACTGAACAAGTGATCCCTGACGTGGAGAGCCCCGCCTTGTCGGGCGGGGCATCCAGTCTCAGTCCCGGTTCGACCGGGACCAGATGAGGGAGAGGCCTTCCTCGCCTTCGACCTCGATCAGCGTGGCGTAGATCGGGGCTGGGAAGCTCGGATCGTCGAGCTTGACCGAGAGGTAGTCGCGGCCTTCGTTCGAGGTATTCTTCCAGGCTGCGCCGAATTCGACCGTAGCTCCGGCGAGGATGCGGTAGTCCGGGCCTTTCTCGCTAGTGCGCTCGACGGCGCGGATGGTTGCCTTGACGTTGAGGTTGAGGGTCTTGATGGTGCCGGAGAAGCCGTTGCCGGAAGCGGTGAAAGAGCCGATGGTTGCCATTGTCGTAATCCTTTTCGGTTGTTCGGGCCGCGTCCATCGTGGCCTCGATGGCAGTCGATAGGACCGGAGACGATCGGCCTGCACCTGAAGGGCCGAAACGGAGTGGAGGACGGCCAAAGGAGAGGCTTTCTTGCCTCGCGAGGAATGGGCGCTTCCGCGCACAGGGGAAGAAAACGATCCGGCCGTTGCGGATGCCGATCGAGCCGAGCATCGCGAGGCGGTCTTTGGTCAGACATGCCCCATCGAGACCGCAGTGGACGTGCCAGCTGCCAGATCAAGAGGTACGGCAATGGCATCATCGGGTGGTGACCAATGGGAATGGATGCATAGCGCCCACAAGACTGGATCGAACGGTCGGAGCCAACGACTGCATGTGGGAGATTGCCGGAAACGGTTCATTGCTTCCTTGGGTAGCTGGTTGTGGCGTCATGCTTGGATGACAATACCAAAGGGGGCTTACTCCCCCACTCGCAGCTTCAGACGGACCACACCAGGACCACTCGGGGCTTCGAGCCGCTCGATGTTTTCCGCCGGTCAACCCGTTCCTTAAAACCAAGAAGGCTGGGTCGCGAGGAGCAACCTGGCCGCCAATCGACTTCACCAAATTTGGTGCTGGCTTGCGTGACATCCGCAAGCGGCGCGGCTTTATTCGCGGGTAAACACTGCTGGATAACGCCAGCGCGATTGCGAAACGTGGAACAGGCGGTCCCTCACCTGCCGATGTAAGCCGCCAGTTCATCGGGCGTTCCGTTGGGAAAAGCCTGCTTCAGAAAATCCAGGAAGGCAGATACACGCGCGCTGAGCAGTCGCCGCGACGGGTAAAGCGCCCACAGCGCGATCTCGGAACCCTTTATATCGCCCCAGTGCAGCAAAGTGCCGTCGGCCAGATCGTGGCTCACCAGCGATATAGGCATACGAGCAGCCCCGACGCCCGTTCTCACAGCATCCCGAACCATGATGAGTGACGACAGGGCGAGGATGGGCTCTATCCCGATCGTCGCGGGTCCTTCTGGCGTCACGACGTTCCAGGTCTGCCGATCGCCGGCGCCGCGGACGACACCTGGCGCCGAGAGATCGGCCATTGGCCGGGGAAGGTCGGGGCTTGCCACGACGACCAGACGATCATGCAGAAAGGCTCGGCCGACCAGACTTTCGTCCGGGTCCGGATTGACCCGGATGACCAGGTCATAGCCTTCCTCGATCATGTCTACGGCTCGGTCCTCCGTGGTGACTTCCAACCGCACGTCGGGATATTTCAGTGCAAAGCCCGCCGCGATCCGACCCATGGCGGTCTGCGAAAACAAGAGCGGCGCGCTGATCCGCAACCTGCCGCGCGGCTTGTCCCCGCCCGCCGCGATGGTGGCCGCCGTTTCGTCGAGCTCCGTCAGAAGAGCGGCTGTCCGCTTATGAAGGGCGCGTCCCTCCTCGGTGAGTTTCAGGTTGCGCGCGCCACGTTCAAACAGTCGAAGCTGAAGGGCGGCCTCCAGTTCCGTCACCCGTCGGGACAAGGTCGCTTTGGGACGGCCGGACGCCCGCGACGCTTTGCCGAAGCCACCGTGACGCGCGACGAGGTTGAAATCGGCAAGGGCGACGAGATCCATAGTCGTTCCACCTGTGAGACGAACTGTCTAGTTTAACAGTCTATTGGTTCGATGATGAACCATTCATATTCCGGGTGTCAACAAATACCAACTCGGAGAAACTTCCATGACCATTCTCGTTACCGGCGCCACTGGCAATATCGGCGGCCAAGTCATCCAGCACCTCGTCGACCGCGGCGCCGATGTCCGCGCGCTCGTCCGCGATCCTTCAAAGGCCAACTTTCCGGCAGGCGTAACCGTCGCAAAAGGTGACTTTCTTGACGTCGACTCCCTGCGCGCTGCCGTCGACGGTGTCTCGACGCTCTTCCTGCTGAACGCCGTCGCACCAGACGAATTCACCCAGGCTCTGATCGCCCTCAACGTCGCCCGCTCGGCGGGCGTTGAGCGGATCGTCTACCTATCGGTCATTCACCCGGACGTCTATGTGAACGTGCCGCACTTCGCCGGCAAATTCGGCGTCGAGCGGATGATCGAGCAGATGGATTTCAAGGCAACGATCCTGCGTCCGGCCTACTTCATCCAGAACGATCTGACGATCAAGGATGTCATCACCGGCTACGGCGTCTACCCGATGCCCGTCGGGACCAAGGGCCTTGCCATGATCGACGTCCGCGATATCGCGGAGATTGCTGCAATTGAACTGCTGCGACGCGAACGGGCCACACAGCCGCTTCCGACCAATCGCATCAACCTCGTCGGTCCCGACACCCTGACCGGTGCGGATATCGCCGCTATCTGGTCGGACGTTCTCGCTCGCCAGATCAACTATGGCGGTGGCGATACCGCAGCTTTCGAACAGAACCTCAAGCAGTTCATGCCGCCCTGGATGGCCTATGACATGCGCATGATGGGCGAGCGCTTCCTGACTGATGGCATGCTGCCCGAGGGCGGCGACGTCGAGCGTCTGACCACACTTCTTCGCCGTCCGCTGCGCTCCTATCGCGACTTCGCCACGGAAACGGTTGTATCTGCCTGAGGCAGGCATCCACAATTTCAAACAAGGACAATCGTCATGATCTATTCGACTGCAACCGTCCCGCTAAACCCGGAAGGCGAAACAAAACTCACCCGGGAGCAGGTCTGGAAGGGCCTGGAGCTGAAGGCGCGCGATGCGCGCCTGTTTCTCCCGCCCGGCCTCTGCACCCGCTGTGACGTCGTTGAGGAAAGCCCGACTCACTTCGTGCGCGAAGCGACCATCGCCGGCTCTGACATCAAGGAAATCATCACTCTTGAGCCGCAGAGCAAGGTCACCTTCTTCCAAGCTACCGGCCCCCGTGAAGGCGCCATTATCAATGAGCTGTTCGAGGACGAAGCCGGCGCACTGCAGCTGAAGTTCTACTGCTACCTCGGCCTGCGCGGCAAGGAACCTGATGGACCAGAGGAACAGGCCGAGCAGACGCTGTTCGACAGTGACAAGGGCTACAAATCGGCCCTCGTATCGACGCTGAAGCGGACCCGCGAGCTGCTCGCAGAGGGCCGACTCTGATCACCCCCAGCATCAAACCCAACACGACGGCCTCCTGAGAGGCGCCCTGCCTTTCAAGAGGACCAAAATCATGACCACGCCCGTCTCTGAAACACGTCTCGCCGCTATACCGAATATCCTGGTGCTCGGTGCCACCGGGCCGACTGGCCGCCATATCGTCAGCCAGGCTTTAGCCCGCGGCTATGATGTCACGATACTGGTTCGCTCGCCGGAGAAGGCCGCGGACATGAAAGGAGCGAAGATCGTCGTTGGAGACGCTCGGGATGAGACTATGCTGCGCCAGGCCGTCAAAGGCCGGGATGCCGTGATCAGCGCGCTCGGTACACCGGCGAGCCCCTTTCGCGACGTCACGCTTCTATCGACCGCGACCCGGGCGCTGGTCAGTGCCATGAAGGCGGAGCATGTCTCGCGTCTCGTCACCATCACCGGAATGGGTGCTGGCGATAGCGCAGGCCATGGCGGGTTTCTGTTCGACAAGCGATCTTCCCTCTGCTCCTGCGCAAGGTTTACGCCGACAAGGACCGTCAGGAGACAATCATCAAGGGCAGCGATCTGGGTTGGACCATCGTCCGTCCTTCAGTTCTCAACAACAACCCTGGACGCACCACGATTCAGACGCTCACGAACTTGAACGAGTTCCGCGGAGGCTCCATTTCGCGCGAAAACGTTGCGAGCTTCGTGCTGGATCAAGTCACCACGGATCGGTGGCTACATAAGTCACCCTTGATCAGCTGGTAGCGTTGGCTTGAAATGGCATATCGAAGCGAGAATGCCGGAGCGAGGGATCAGCCATCTAAGCCACGAACGCATAGCTGCACTGCACAAAAATTAGATGCAGCGTGATGAAAATTCGTGCATAAAGACTTCAGCTGATGCACATGGCGGCTTCCTCCCAGTTCCGCCGCAGCAGCTGTTCCCCTCTGGAGGTCCATGACCTTCACACTTTATGGGCCGCGGTTTTCCGTCGGCCCTTTTTTCTTGTTCCGAAACACGTCGCCACGGCGTTGCGGGCATTGGAGAAAAGCGGGGCCGAAGCCCCGCCGCTTGACTACTCGAAGGCTGACATCTGGGCCGTCGCGGCTTGTCTGTCGACGGAGTTGGCGGGCTGCTCGACCGTGCGCTCGTAGGGCTTCCAGGTCTCGCCTGTGATGTCTTCGTAAGCCGAGACGGCGCCTTCGGCTGCCATGCGAAGCACGTGGGCCTGCAGGCCGATGTCGGCTGCGAACTCGCGCTTGCGCTGGGCGCGGCTGTCGAAACCGACCGGGCCGTCCAGGTCCTCGTCTCTGGTTTCGTTGGAGAGCTTCGTGGTGAGATCACGGGCCTCGGTGACCGCGCGGCTGTAGAATTGCCCGGCGCCGTAGGCGGAGCCGACAAACGATCCGACGATGCGCTGCATGTGTATCTGCATGGCCTTTTCGGCGAGGCCATCCTTCAAGGCATCGGCGCTTTCGATCAACTGGCCGCGGTGGAGGTCGCGGATCCCGTCGCTGTCGATGAGGGCAAGGCCGAAGCTTTCGGAGATGCGTAGTGCCTGGCTCATGTCAGGGCAGGCGTGCCTGACCATTTCGAGGGTGGTGGCGCGCTGGGATTTGGCGGGACGGTTCTTCTGGGTGGAGCGGTTGAGCGGTGCCATGATCGGATCCTTTTGAGCGATGTTTCAGCGAAGCCCGGGGTGCCGGTTGTCGTCCGGCTCAGCCCCTCGGGTGCGGGCAAAAGGACATGGGCACCAGCGGCCCGGCCCAAGGTCAGGGCATTGCTAAGAGGAGCGGGGAAGGTTTGCGGATGGTGCGGCCCGCCTTTAAGCGGGCTGCGACAGACGCGGGCCTGCCTTGCGACGAGGCGATGATCCTGCCGCAACGCGGCGTGGCACACGGCCTTTGACCGGGACGCGCCCATGTCAGACCGCAGCAAAACCGAGGTGCTGTGCCGGCCGACGATCTGGTTCACGACAGCATGATGCAATCGCCATGGCGATCCCACCTTGGCAACGCCGCGTCACCCACAAAAGGGCACTGATAAATCTCGATCCGAGCACACTCCAGTGCATGACGGTTGCCCCGTGCCATGGCTTCCGCGCTTCGATCAACCGTCTACCGTACCCTCCCCGTGGCCGGCTTTCCGCTCTCACCCGGCTCCGTTGATATGCATGCTGTAATCGGTGGGCGATGCCGTGCCTTGCATTTCCACCGCGCCTTCGTTTGTCGTGTCAACTCAGCCTGCCGGGAGCGATAATCCCGCTGCCGTGCCCAGATCCTGCGATAGAGCTCGGTGAAATCGATCACCTGATTTCGGGGAGCGCCGATGTCAGTGAACACGACTGCCATCGTTGCGCCGCCCAGGTCACGAAGCTGGACGGACATCATATGCCTCGTGCTTGACCGGATCGATGACGAAGCCATGCCGGCCGATCACGTAGTCGGAGCGTGGAACCATAAACCGTTGTTCGCCGACCTCGCCTCGGATCCCGCCCAGCGTCGCGATGCATTCGACGAAACCCGGCTGGTGATCGGAATTGAGGGCTGCGATGACCACCCAGTCGTGCGATGTCGCTTTTCGAATTCCTGTCGGTCCCGAATATGCGACTGACCGTCCTTCAGTGTGACGCTCATCACACGCTCGTAGGGCCGCAACATCGTGGAGGGCGGCGTGGAGATACTTTCTTGTTCCGCGAGGAATGGCGGGACCTGGGGTCCCCGCTCGACTGGTAGAGCGGGGTGGGTTACGCCAGGGGATGGAAGTTTAGGAACGCCGTTGCGGGATGGAGAGCGAGGCGCAGCCGATCTCCGGTCACACCTGCCCCATCGAGCCCTACCTGGAGGTACGGGAATTCAAGCTAGGGCATATGACTTTGACGGCCCGCAGCAGGTAGATCCGAATGTCGACCGACCGGCCATCGTTTGGAAGTCAGTGTCTCATGACACAGCTTGCACAAACCCCTGTCGAGGGACAACTCTGCTCTTTTCGCGCAGGAGAATGGTTGCTATATTCGTGGAAAGTTTGGAGCAGACATGGCCAGAGTCGTCGTCAAGAAATTCGGCAATCCAAAGATCGGTGCGCGCGATACTGCTGTGACGCAGAAACGTGTGCGAGATGTAGACAGCGGTCAGTTTCTGACTGTGCGGACGATCGACGCGCGGAGCAAGACGCTTGGAAAAGACCTGAGCTATGTGTTCAGCAAGAATGTCGACAAGGCGCGCCGCGACAACAAGGCTGTAACCGGCGTTCGCGATCGTGCTCCCGTCCAGGACTGAACAGCCGGTCCTCCTGATCATTGCGGGACCGAATGGATCAGGCAAAAGCAGCGTTTACGCAAACGCCGACCTCGAAATGGAAGGTCGCTCTGTCTGGATCGTCAATCCGGATCTCCTTGCCGCCCGAATTAGCAAGGTTGAAGCCAAACCGCTCCCGGAAGCCAATCTGACCGCAGTCCAACGCATCGAGGCCTGGCTTGAAGCCTCGATAAAAGTTCACAAGACGATTGGTGTCGAAACAGTCTTATCGACGGGGAAGTACCGGCGCCTGGTCGAAGTGGCCAAGGAAATCGGCTTTGCGATCTGGTTCCTGTACGTCGTGCTCGACAGCCCGGAACGGTCAATCGAGCGGATAAAGCTGCGCGTGGCGAAAGGCGGACACCCTGTCCCCGACGATAAGGTCCGACAGCGCTACCAGAGATCCCTGGAGCAATTCCCCTGGTTCCTCGAGCAGGCGGACAAAGCCTGGATTTGGGACAATAGCGGGGCGAGCCCGAAAACGATTGGTGAGAAATCGGACGGTGTCATCGAACTTGATGAGAGCGCTCTCGAAGCCGTCGCAAGAGCGGTCCAATCTATAGCGACCGAGTAGCCGCAATTTTTCGGGGATAAAAAAGGCCACGCTGGCGCGGCCCATTTTTATTCGTCGAGATCGACGTGCTTACAGTCCGCGGACCATGCTGTGGATATTTCCACGGGCCACGCCAATGTCGTTCAGCACACGATCGTCAAGGAGGGAGAGCTCGCGGATCGCGCGACGCTCAGCAATGGCTTTTTTCACCCGTTCAGCGATTTTCATCTTATTCACCTATAGAAATTGATGATCACTTTATGGGCAATTTCGCGCTCAAAAAGAAGGCATAAGCTTGCACAGGAGGCATGTGCAATTCGCGGAGCTCATGAAATTGCCCTACGCGATCGGGGATCGGCAAGCGCCTCAAGGTAGAATGTGCTGGCGTGTCGGCTCTATCTCTTGTGATCGAGCTGTCCTTAAAACGCCGGAAGTCGGTTTGATGCCTAATCGGTGGACGGCTGTGCCGGGCTTTACATTTCCACCGCGCCTTCGTTTGTCGTGTCAGCTCTGCCCGCCGGGAGCGGAAATCCCGCTGCCGTGCCCAGATCCTGCGATAGAGCTTGGTGAAGTCGATCACCTGATTTCGGGGAGCGCTGCTGTTTGTGAACGCGACAGTCATTGCCTTGCCGCCCAGGTCACGAAGCTGGACTGACCGTCATAGGACTCGTGCTTCACCGGATCGATGACGAAGCCATGTCGGCCGATCACGTAGTCGGAGCGTGGAACCAGAAACCGCCGTTCGCCGGTCTCGCCCCGGATCCCGCCCAGCGTCGCGATGCACTCGACAAAGCCAGGCTGGTGATCGGAATTGAGGGCTGCGATGACCACCCAGTCATTGCGGTGGACACTCTCGAATTCCTGCCGGTCCCGCATGTGAGACTGACTGCCGTTCAGTATTGCGCCCGTGACGCGCTCGTAGGCATCAGGGAAATAGTCGCGAAGTGTGCGATCCGCCAAGCGCCGCTCATAGGCGGTGAACAGCTGCGGGAAGGCATGGGCGACCTTTGCCCATTCACAATCCTCCTCGTAGAATCCGTCGTCATTGCGATAGAGAGCATGGACGATGGCATTGGCATTCTCGGCGAGATGGAAACCACCATGGCTGGCGGTCGAATGCAGAACGATACCGTCGGCGAATTGCCGCGAGACCTGCGCCATACCCCATGGCGTCGACGCTCCTGTTCGTATCGCCGGCCGGTCCAATGCCTGAAGCTCAGTCCCATGCGCCGCTTGTTCTGCTGCGATCTCATCAAGGATTTCCGCCATGACAAACTCCTTCTGATTGCTGGAAACAGAAACGCCGCCGGCGTGAGCCAGCGGCGTTGGTTCGGATCCTGATGCCTGGTGCTATTCGGCAGCCTCGCGGAAACCCTCGTCGGCCTCCTCCTCGACGGCGGAATGGTCCACGAGGTCACCACCGGAACGCTGATCTTCGAGCGTGTCGGGATCGTCAGCGGCATCCTCCAATCCGCTGTCGGCGCTTGTGTAACGTCCGACCCACGACCGCACATCCTCAGTTGACGGCGCGAGCAGCGCTGCCGGATGCACCAGCTTTCCCTCGGCAAAATGCTCGACCAGAGCCACACGGGTGTCTTTCACCTTGATCCGGCCGGGCACGCCCGCCGTTTCCGCGGTCGCCTCGAGTGCTGCGCGTGACAGGCATGAGAGGAAGTCTTCGGTCGCCATGTTGGGCAGGAATTGATCGGCGCCGATCGCATCCCCGGCAATACGGGCCATCAGGCCGCTGTCGGAGCGATTGCGCCGCAGAGACAGGACTTCGATCAGCACCGAGCGCGCAGCTTGCACCAGTGTCTCGCGATCGAAGGACAGCTTGCCGTCCTCGCCGATCAGCCGGGCAGCATGCGGCGCGCATTTCGCATGACCATAGGGATTGTCCGATGCACCGCTGGCGATCGTGACATTCGTCCCGGTGAAGGCCAGAATGAGCAAAGCCATCAGCGTGTCGTCTTCGATCGGCGCGCGGGCAAGCGCCTCGTGGAGAGCGTCCGTCCGCAAGTCGCCGATCATGTCGAGACCCTTCTGGGTCACATCGGGCCGCGCTTTCGGTGCCTCGACTTCCTCCACGACAGTCTCGGCACCATCGGCATCCTTGACCAGCTTCGGCTTCTTCACCTCGGGCATGCGATAGGCAACCGACTGAACCGAGCCGTCACGCGCGTTGATGTACCAGCCGGTCAGGTCGCCCTTGCCCGGCTTGCCGTAGACCTGTTGAGCTTTTGCCGGCAGTTTTGCCTGACCGTATTCATTGGCCTCGATGACCGAACCACGCTTGGGCAGGTTGTTGGCAATCCACTCCTGCTGCGCACCGAGAAACGCCTCGACGTCGGTCGTATAGCGGCTGTCCTCGTCAGCGGGTGCAAACAGGTCCTCGACCCAGGTGATACCATAAGCCAAAGCCAGATCGTCGCCGAAACTTGCATGTTTGGCGAGCATCCGGGTCGTGGTCAGTGCGCGAGCCACCTCCCACCACGAAACCTGCGGATCCTGCTTCTTCGGCTTGTACTTCTTCCAGACCTCGGCCTGCTCGTCCTGACCGGCGGCGGCGATCGTGCGCAGTTGCTGCTCGTTCGGCATATCGCCACGCGCCATCTGGTCGAGTATGGCGGGCAGGATATTGGCAAGAAGTCGGAGTTTGCGGATCTGCCGGCTGGGGAGTGCCAGCGCCATGGCGATCGACTCCTCGGTCCATCCAAGAGCCACCAGCCGTTCGATGGCGCGCCATTGGTCGACAGGGTTCAACGGTTCGCGGGCGATGTTCTCGGCAAAGGACTGCATGGCGCCGAGATCGTCTGAGGGATCAGCCAGCAGCAGCGGGATTTCCAAGAGATCAGCGGCAATCGCCTGGGCCGCGCGGCGGTGACCGAAGACGATGACGTAGCTGTTGCCGCCCTCCGGATCGAGTTTGACGATCGGTGGCTGCACGACGCCGATGGCGCGGATCGATGCACACAACAACGCGTCGGACTGGGCCGAAGATTTCGACTGGCGGGACCGGTCAGGATTGTCCTTCAGGCTGCGGGGATCGGCTGTAATCAACTGCATGGGAATAACCTCTTGAGCTTCGGGCGGACGGACTGTCCTTGCCTCCTCATCTTCTTTTCGAAGACATCTCCCGAGCCGCAGGACGGGCCGGCGGCTGCAATTGCGCCGGAGCAGACCTGGCTTGCGCGCACGCGAGGCACACCTGCCTTGCGAGACAAGCTGGCCCGGTTTCGGCGACCGGCGCGATTGAGGGATCCGTCAGCCGTTGGACCGTCCTTGCGAACCGGTTTCCTAGCCTCCTTCATCCCCTCCCTCGTTGTTCCCCCTTCCATTTCCAAGCGATGTCACACGATTTTAAGCAATTGCTGCTGAACTCAGGCCATGACAAAGCCGCCGCGCCAAAAATCTCAGCCGCTTTTGCGGGAGACGGACGCTCCAATCCGCTCGCGACCGCGCAAACCACGTGATCCGGCGCAGCCGCAGCTTCCCTTCGACCCGATGCCCGATCGCATCGAACCGTGCCTGGCGCTGCTGAAGGCAAAGCCGCCGTCGGGACAGGACTGGATCTACGAGATCAAATGGGACGGCTATCGTATTGCGGTTCACATCGAGCCAAGCTCGGTGCGGATCATCACCCGCGGCGGTCACGACTGGACCGACAGGTTTCCGGCAATCGCAGCCGCCGCGCGCAAACTCGGCGTCGGGACCGCCATTCTCGATGGGGAAGCCGTCGTGCTGGATGCCGCGGGCCGCTCGGACTTCGGGGCGCTACAGCGTTCACTCGGCGGACGCGGGGGGAAGAAGGTGTCAGATGAGGCTATCCTTTATGCATTCGACCTGTTGTATTTCGACGGGCATGACCTGACGAAGATGGAGATGTCCGGACGTCGTCACCTGCTGGAGGACCTGATCGGCGAAAGCGAAGGAGCGATCCGTGTCTCCGAGGTGCTCGAAGCGGATGGCGCGACACTTCTGGAGGCCGCGCGCGAGCACGGCCTGGAAGGCATCATCGCCAAGCACCGCGACAGCACTTATCGATCGGGCCGGCTCGGCGACTGGCTGAAGATCAAATGCATCCAGAGTGAAAGCTTTGTGATTGTCGGATACGAGCCGTCCACCGCGGCGCGCGGTGGGATCGGCAGCCTGTTGCTGGCGGCCTACCAGGGTGCCGCGTTCGTCTATGTCGGTTCGGTCGGAACTGGCTTCAAAGAGAAAGAGGCTGTCGAACTGCGCCGGATGCTGGATACGCTGAAGACCAAGCGCGCTGCGGTGGCTGTCGACAAGAAGGGGGTCGTCTTCGTTCAGCCGACGTTGATTGCCGAGATCGAATATCGAGCCTGGACCGACGACGGCAAATTGCGGCATGCCTCGTATAAGGGTCTGCGAGAACTGCAGGATAACGCAGTGATCTACAAACTCCCGGAATAGCGCCTGTAGGGCAAAAAACGAAAGGGCGCTCGACCCTTCCGGGGAGCGCCCTTCCAACCCGGACAGTTTCAAACGCGCGGCAATCGCCACTGCAGGAAACCATCGAAACGGGTGATGACCGATAGATGTGTATGGTCCGACCCCGTTTCAAGTGACGATGGATATGCCGCTGTTTACGCGGCTTCCTGGCGATCCTCCTCTGGTTCGTCGGCGGTTGCTGCCAGATCCCTTTCGATCTCGTCCAGATGGCCCAGCTTGAGTTCGAGCTCGGCTTCGAATGAGAAGCTCTCGCCCAGACGCGGCGTGTAGGAGGCGAGACGCCGTTTCGCATCGGCGAGGCGAATGCGATGGCTCTCTCGTTCCTGTTCAAACCCACCAAGCGCATGTTCGAGCCGGGAGATCGCGCCGATCGGCGTTGTGGTGACAGCCAGATCGATCTCATAGTCGCCACCGGTGCGTTGAAGAAACGTGTCATAGCGATAACCGTCCTTGCCGAACCGTTCGCCATGATAGGCGAGATCGAAGCCGCCGATGGTGGCGATGATGACCTCTTTTTCCTCCTGCAGCTGCACCAGTGTCAGGATCTCCTTCATCAGCGCACGGCCAGCGAGCTTGCGCTCGTCGAATTCCGCGTTCCCGACCTGCATCAAGAAAGCATCCCCCATGGTCGGGAGCAGATGCTCGATGTCCTTGCCTACCTCCTCGATCCGGCGGCTGGAAAACTCGATATCCCGTTCGGCGTCGCGGATCTGGCGCCGGATCGCATGCTGATCGTCTATATGGGCGGCCCGCAGCCGATCGAGACGGGCGATCTCGGCCTCGAGCCCGGCCTTCTGCATCAGCCGCTCGTCGCCGGACGCGATCGCCTTGGCCATGGCAAACTGGTTCGCCTGCCCCTCACCCATATCTTCCAGGCGTCGGACACTGGTATCGCCGGACAGCGCGGCTGCGATGAACCGGGCCTTGCGCTCATTGTTCTGCCACATGGTGGCATCGAGGCTGCCGAGCGTGGCGTAGGCGAAGACATCCACCTCCTCATGCTGGTTACCCTGGCGAATGATGCGGCCCTCGCGCTGCTCGATCTGCGATGGCAACCACGGAACATCAAGGTGATGGAGCGCCTTCAGCCGTGCCTGGACATTGACACCGGTGCCCATGGTTTCGGAGGAGCCGATGAGCACGCGCACCTTGCCGGCATTGAAGTCGTTGAACAGCCTCTGCTTGGCATCCGACTTCTTGTAATCCTGCATGAAAGCGATTTCGGAAAGCGGCACGCCAAGGCGGACGAGCTCATCGCGGATCCAGCGATAGGCGGAGAAGCCGCGCGGGGCCTCGACATTGATCGTGCCGAGATCGGAGAAGATCAACTGGCCGGCGCCCGGCCGGGAGAACGGCTTGCCGTCCTTGCGACGATACTCCGCCTCACCCGTTTCCTGCCAGATCCGGTGAGCATTGGTGACAAGCGCGTTCAGCTTGTTGGCAGCCTCGTTGCCCATCGCCTGATCGACGAGGCGCAGATCGATCGCGGCGTGACGTCCGTCGGTGATGACCGACAGCAGGATGTCATCGCCGGGCTTGGCCGGGCCTTCGCGCATCTCGATCGCCTTGATCCGCGCGTCCAGCTGTTTCTGGTAGGACTTGAAAGCGGCCGTCGGCTCGGCGGTGACGATCTGGCGCTTGCCGCCGGAGACATCGGGGACCTTCACATAGGTCCTGAGATCAACTGGCAGAACAACGTCGGCGAACGACCGGAACATGGCAATCAGTTCCGGGACGTTGACGAACTGACTGAAGCGGGTGACCGGCTTGTACTTGCCCGACGGCTGCAGTTCGAGTTCGGTTGAAGTGTCACCGAAGGTCGATGCCCAGGCATCGAACTCGCGCAGACCGCGTTCCGACAATGCTGCCGGATCCATCATCCGCTGCACAGAGAACATCTCGCCGAGCGTGTTGGTATTCTCCCGAGCTCGGGAGAACACTAATTATTTGTAGGAGATATTTATGTCGAGTACGCCGAGCAAAGGCGTGGCTTTTCAAGGATAAGACATGGATTTTACTCCGGATAATTA
>NZ_JAOYTH010000021.1 GCF_025847205.1 Pararhizobium sp. YC-54
TTACATCGGCGTGACCTCCGATCTGGAGCGCCGCATTTTTGAACATCGCGAAGGCACGACACCTGGCTTCACCGCCAAATATGGTTGCAAACAACTCGTCTGGTACGAAGAGCATCTATCGATCGGCACAGCGATCCAACGCGAGAAATCGCTCAAACGGTGGTATCGGCAGTGGAAGATCGAATTGATCGAGGCGATGAATCCGGACTGGCGGGATCTCTACCATGAGCTTTGGTAGGCCTCGACGGTGTGGGCTGTGGAGGGCTGGGTTTTGGATCCTCGGGTCAAGCCCGAGGATGACTGAGCAAGAGGAAACGTCCATTCAAAACCGGATGCCTCTAACGGAAAAGGTGCTTTTCATCTCCCCCAACATCGTCATCCTCGGGCTTGACCCGAGGATCCACGCCGAAGCCCATGTTGGAGCTAACTGATCGTCACCTTTGAATGGATCCACCGGTCAAGCCCGAAGATGACGGAGCATGGGAATTCGGCGGGAAATACAGGCTGCCTGCGGCGATCGAATGTTTGCCGTCGGCGATCCACCACACAGTTTGTCATCCTCGGGCTTGACCCGAGGATCCACTCCCAGGCCGACCCGTTCCTCACACCCTTTCCACAAATCCGTCCAGCACCCGCTTCTGCCCCGCCCGGTCGAAATCGATCGTCAGCTTGTTGCCCTCGATCCCGGCAATGTTGCCGTTGCCGAACTTGATGTGAAACACCCGGTCGCCGACGGCGAATTTCGAGGGTTCGTCGATCTTGGATTTGGCGATCAGTTCGCCGTCGATGGTACGGGCTTTGGGGCCCGACTCGCCGTAGCCGATGCGGTCGATGGAGACGCCGGAACGGTTGCCCCAGTTGTCGCGGGTGGCGTCGGTCTTGTTGGCCTGGGCGCGTTTCCAGCCCGGGGTGGAATAGGTGTTGGCGAAGGGTTCCTGCTTGTCGAAGCGGGATTGGCCGTAGCCGCCGCGATTATAGCCGCCATAGGACTGTTCGGCTTCCGAGACCTCGACATGGGCGGTCGGCAGCTCGTCGAGGAAGCGCGAGGGCAGGGTCGATTGCCACAGGCCATGAATGCGGCGGTTGGAGACGAACCAGATATGGCAGCGGCGTTTTGCACGCGTCAGCCCGACATAGGCGAGGCGGCGTTCTTCCTCAAGGCCCGAGCGGCCGCCTTCGTCGAGGGCGCGCTGATGCGGAAACAGGCCTTCCTCCCAGCCGGGCAGGAAGACGGTTTCGAATTCGAGACCCTTGGCCGAATGCAGCGTCATGATCGAGACGGCGTCGAGCTCGGCATTCTGCTCGACATCCATCACCAGCGCGATGTGTTCGAGGAAGCCGCGCATGCTCTCGAACGCTTCCATCGAGCGGATCAGTTCCTTCAGGTTTTCCAGCCGTCCGGGGGCTTCGGCCGATTTGTCGTTCTTCCACATGTCCGTATAGCCGGACTCTTCGAGGATGGTTTCGGCAAGCTCGGTATGCGGCGTGGTTTCAAGCAGGCCCTGCCAGCGCTGGAACATGGTGACGACGTCGAACAGCGACTTGCGCGGCTTGGCCTTCATCTCGTCGGTTTCGATGATATCGGCGGAGGCTGAAAGCATCGGGATGTCGCGCTTGCGGGCATAGTCGTGCAGGGCACGCACGGTGGTGTCACCAAGACCGCGCTTGGGGGTATTGACGATGCGCTCGAAGGCTAAATCGTCGGCCGGCTGGCAGACGAGGCGGAAATAGGCGAGCGCATCGCGGATTTCGAGACGCTCATAGAAGCGCGGGCCGCCGATGACACGGTAATTCAAGCCGAGCGTGACGAAACGGTCTTCGAACTCGCGCATCTGGAAGGAGGCGCGCACCAGGATCGCCATGTTGTTGAGCGGGTGTTTGGTGCGCTGCAGCTGTTCGATCTCCTCGCCGACGGCGCGGGCTTCCTCTTCCGAATCCCAGGCGGCGTGCACCTGCACCTTGTCGTCGTTGGGGTCGATGCGGTCGGTGAACAGCGTCTTGCCGAGACGGCCTTCGTTATGGGCGATGAGATGGCCGGCGGCACCGAGAATGTGCTCGGTGGAACGGTAGTTGCGCTCGAGCTTGATCACCTTGGCGCCGGGAAAATCCTTCTCGAAGCGCAGGATGTTGTCGACCTCGGCGCCGCGCCAGCCGTAGATCGACTGGTCGTCGTCGCCGACGCAGCAGACGTTCTGCGGCACGCCCTTCGGCCGTTGGGCAAGCAGCCTCAGCCACATGTACTGGGCGGTGTTGGTGTCCTGATATTCGTCGACGAGGATATAGCGGAACTTGTCGTGGTATTCGCGCAGCACATCCGGGTTGGTGCGGAACATGCGGATCGGATGCAGCAAGAGATCGCCGAAATCGCAGGCATTCAGCGTCATCAGCCGGGCCTGATAGGCGGCATAGAGTTCGCGGCCCTTGCCATTGGCAAATGAGCGGGCGTCACCTTCGGGGATATCGGCGGGGCCAAGCCCCTTGTTCTTCCAACCGTCGATCATCTGGGCGAACTGCTTGGCCGGCCAGCGCTTGTCGTCGATGCCGTCGGCCTGGATCAGCTGCTTGACCAGGCGCACGACATCATCGGTATCGAGAATGGTGAACGAGGATTTCAGGCCAACCAGTTCCGCATGGCGGCGCAGGAGCTTGACGCCGATCGAGTGGAACGTGCCCATCCACGGCATGCCTTCGACGGCGCCGCCGACGAGAACCCCGACGCGCTCCTTCATCTCGCGGGCCGCCTTGTTGGTGAAGGTGACGGCGAGGATCTGTGAGGGGAAGGCGCGGCCGGAGGCAAGGATATGGGCAATGCGGGTGGTGAGCACGCGGGTCTTGCCGGTGCCGGCGCCGGCCAGCACCAGAACCGGGCCGTCGAGCGTTTCCACCGCTTCGCGCTGTTCCGGGTTCAGGCCGGAAAGATAGTCGGGCGCGCGGTGCTGGTCGCGGGCTGCCATGGCGCGCGCGGCGATGCCGCCGGCGGGGGCAGGCGGGGCCGGCTGCGGGCTCACGCCACGCGGCGGGCGCGGCGCCGGTTCCTCGTCGAAGAAGGGAATATCGTCAAAACCATTGCTCATGCGGCCCAATGTAGTGATTCGGAGCCGAAAGGCCAGAATTCCGTTCTGCTTTTATTCCCTAGAGTCCAGCTTCTTTGTGGAGACAACCGTTTTTCCGCCGCGATCAGGGCCGATCATCGGCATTGAAGACGGCATCGACGGGGAGCTGCAAGGCCGTCGCCAGCTGGTTGGTCTTGGCGGCAAGCGCAATGACGCGCAAGAGATCGGCGTGCTGCTCTGATGTCATGCCCTTGGCTTTGGCGGCCGCCGTATGCGAATGGGCGCAGTAGCCGCAGCCATTGGTGACGGAAACGGCGATGTAGAGCATTTCCTTGACGAGCGGATCGAGCGCGGACGGCGTTGCCATCACGGATTTCACCTCCGCCCAGGTCGTTTCGAGCAGATCGGCGTCGAAGGCGAGATAGTGCCACATATTGTTGATGAAATCGGATTTGCGGGTGGCGCGGATATCGTCGAAGACGGTTTTCACGCGCGGATTGGTCTCCGGGTCCTGATGTCGGGCGATGGTGCTCATGGGGTCCTCCAATCGCCTGAAGGTAGGGCCGCGAAGGCGTCGTGTCGAGCGCCGGCAAGGGCTCGCCGAGCCGAAAATGGCTTTTGTTACAATTGCGTAATGATGGCATTCTGGCATTGCCTGCAATGCAGCAAAAAGGGATAGTTGCCGACAATGACGGGTTTCGTGCGCCACCCTGGCCGAAACACGCTTTATTCAATTTGGAGTTTTGCATGCGGCTTTGGAAGCAGCTTTTGATCTGCCTGGTCATTCTCGTCGTCGGCCTTGGCGTCTGGGTTCGCTTCATACCGGGTGCCGGCGCGATGCTGGCAAAGGCCGGCGTGCCTCAGCAGCTGCTGGCCTATGTTGCGAAACCGGCGGATGGCGCCAAACAGGGCGAGGGGCAGGGGGGCCAGAACCAGGGCGGGCGAGGCCAGGGCGGCGCGGCGCCTCTTGTCGTTACGCAACCGGCCGATACCGCCGTCGTCAACGACCGGCTGAATGCCATTGGCAATGGCGAGGCGATCCTGTCGGTCAGCGTCACGCCGCTTGCGACCGGCAATCTGACGGAAATTTTGGTGCAGTCCGGCGATCTCATCGAAAAAGGGCAGATCATTGCCCGTCTGGACAGCGACGAGCAGAAGATTGCCGCTGCCCAGGCGAAAGTCGCCGTTGATAGCGCCCGTGAAAAGGTCGAGCGCAACCGCAAGCTCGGCAATGCGGTCTCTGTCGCCATCCTGCGCGAAGCCGAATTTGCCATGCAGGCAGCCGAACTGGCGCTGCAGACCGCGGAACTGGACCTGAAGCGCCGCGATATCGCCGCCCCCTCCGGCGGCATTGTCGGCATCATCACCGCCCATCCGGGCGACTATGTCACCACCTCGACGCCGATCGCCGTCGTCGACGACCGCTCGCAGATTCTCGTCGATTTCTGGGTGCCGGAGCGGTTTTCCACCAAGGTCACGGTTGGCCAGGATATCTCTGCCACGGCAATCGCGCTGCCAACCTCTGAGCTTTCGGGCGTCATCGACGCCATCGACAACCGTGTCGATCAGGCGAGCCGCACACTCAGGGTGCGGGCGCGGATCGACAATCCCGACGATACGCTGCGGGCCGGCATGTCGTTTTCCGTTTCCGTGCGGTTTCCCGGCGATCACTATCCGACGGTCAATCCGCTGGCGATCCAGTGGAGCGCCGATGGCTCCTTCGTCTGGCGTGTCGAAGCGGAGAAATCGCAGAAGGTTCCGGTCAAGATCATTCAGCGCAATTCCGACAAGGTGCTGGTTGACGCACAGCTCGCCAAGGGCGACGCCGTGGTGATCGAAGGCCTGCAAAGATTGCGCGACGGCGGCACGGTTCGTCTCGCCGGCGAAGAGCGGCAGCAGAAACAGAAGCCGCAGTCGGGTGGCGCCGAGCAGAAGGTCTCCGAGGCGGAGGCTAAGAAATGAGCGGCGGCTCCGAGCACAGCGGCCCCGGCCGCACAGCGGGTTTTACGGCACTTTTCATCCGCCGCCCGATTTTCGCGCTGGTGGTCAACACGCTGATCATCGTCGCCGGTCTCGCGGCGTTGAACGGCATCGAGATTCGTGAGCTGCCGCAGGTCGATCAGCCCGTCGTTTCCGTCAACACGACCTTCGATGGCGCCTCGCCGGAAACGGTGGACCGCGAGCTGACCTCGGTGATCGAGGGGGCGGTGTCGCGGGTGCAGGGCATCAAGGATATCTCCTCGACCTCGCAATATGCCCAGAGCCGCGTCACGCTGCAGTTTTCCGATACGACCGATATCGGCCAGGCGTCCAACGATATTCGCGATGCGCTCGGGCGCGTCACCAACCAGTTGCCCGACGACGCCGACGAACCGCGCATCGTCAAGGCCGATGCCGACAGCCAGCCGATCATGCGGCTGGCGCTGACGTCGGATACGCTGTCGATGGAAGACTTGACGCTTTTGGCGGAAAACGAGATCACCGACCGGCTGGCCGCCGTCGAGGGCGTCGCCGACGTGCAGATCAACGGCGACCAGGAAAAGATCTTCCGCATCGACATCAACCAGTCGAAGCTTGCGGGCCGCGGCCTCACGGTTGCCAATCTGCGCACCGGACTTGCGAGCGCATCGATGGATGTGCCGGCGGGCTCGCTGACCAGCGCCAACCAGGACATTTCGGTGCGCGCCACCGCCGACCTGCAGACGCCGGAGCAGTTCGAAAACCTGATTCTTGGCGACAACGTGCGCCTTGGCGACATCGCCACCGTGACGCTCGGCCCGGATATCGGCACCTCGTCATTGCGTTCGGACGGGCGTCAGGGCATCGGTCTTGGCATCATTCGGCAGGCGCAGTCCAATACGCTCGACATTTCCGAAGGGGTGAAAAAGGCTGTTGAGACCATCGCCGAAATCCTGCCGGAGGGAACGCAGCTCAAGGTCACCAGCGACGACGCGGTATTCATCGAGGGCGCGATCCATGAGGTGGAAATCGCCCTGGTCGCTTCGGTGCTGATCGTTACCCTGGTCATCTACCTGTTCCTGCTCGACTGGCGGGCGACACTCATCCCGACGCTGACCATGCCGATTGCGCTGATCGGTACCTGCGCGGCGATCTATCTTGCCGGTTTCTCGATCAATATCCTCACACTTCTGGCGATCGTTCTGGCAACGGGGCTTGTGGTCGACGATGCGATCGTGGTCCTGGAAAACATCGTGCGACGGCGTGGCGAGGGCATGGGGCCGCGCGCCGCCGCGGTGCTCGGCACGCTCGAAGTGTTCTTTGCCGTCATCGCGACAACGGCAACGCTTGCCGCCGTGTTCGTGCCGCTGTCGTTCCTGCCGGGCCAGACGGGCGGGCTGTTCCGTGAGTTCGGCTTCGTGCTGGCCTTCGCTATCCTTCTCTCCGCCTTCGTGTCGCTGACGCTCTGCCCGATGCTGGCGTCGCGCATGCTGAAGCCCCATGGCGAAAATCACGGCCATACCGGCATCATGGGCCGGATCGGCGCCTTTGCCGCCGCATTTTACAAGCGGACGCTGCGGGCCTGCCTCAATTCGCCATTGATCGTCTTCATGGTCGCCATCATGGTGACGGCTGCCGGTGGCGGTGCTTTCACGTTGTTGAAATCAGAGCTGACGCCGAGCGAGGATCGCTCGCGCATCATGGTTCGAATCCAGGCGCCGCAGGGCGTTTCGCTGGAATATACCCAGGCCCAGATGCGCCGCGTCGAGGATGGATTGAAGCCGCTGGTCGACAATGGCGAGATTGCCAATGTCTTTTCGGTTTCAGGCCAGGGCGGATCGGTCAACACCGGCTTCATGGTGCTGACGCTCGCCCCTTGGAGCGACCGCGACCGCACGCAGCAACAGATCTCTGCCGACATCACCCGGATAACCGCGAATATTCCCTCGATCCGCGCCTTTCCGATCCAGCCGAACAGCCTTGGCATTCGTGGTGCCGGCAACGGCCTGCAGGTGGCGCTGGTTGGCAACGACTATGCCAAACTCGGCGATGCCGCCTCAAAGCTGGTACGGCAGATGGAAGATAGCGGCCGCTTCGAGAACGTCCGCCTGAACTATGAGGCCAACCAGGCGCAACTCTCGGTGACGATCGACCGCGAACGCGCGTCCGATCTCGGTATCGATATCGTCGGCCTGTCGTCGGCACTGCAGGCCATGCTCGACGGCAACAGCGTGCTCGATGTCTATGTCGAGGGCGAATCCTATCCGGTCAAATTGTTGTCGACGACCAATCCGGTCAACGACCCGACCGATCTGCAGAATATCTTCCTGAAGACCGGCGACGGCAAGATCGTGCCGATGTCGACCATCGCTTCGGTCGAGGAAAAGGCGGTCGCGCCGCAGTTGTCCCGGCAATCCCAGCTTCGCTCCGTTTCTCTGTCGGCGGGCCTGATCTCCGGTATTGCGCTGGGCGACGCGCTCACGATGGTGGAGCAGATGGCCGAACCGCTCTTGCCGCCGGGCTCGCGCGTCGCGCCGCTGGCTGAGGCTGCGACGCTGAACGAGAATGCCAATGGCCTCTTCGTCACCTTCGGCTTTGCCCTGGTGATCATCTTCCTGGTGCTGGCAGCGCAGTTTGAAAGCCTGATCAGCGGTCTGATCATCATGTCGACCGTGCCGCTCGGACTCGCCTGCGCCGTCTTCGCAATGCTTTTGACCGGCAATACGCTCAACATCTACAGCCAGATCGGACTGGTGCTTCTGGTCGGGATCATGGCGAAGAACGGCATCCTGATTGTCGAGTTTGCCAATCAGCTGCGCGACCGCGGCGAGGATTTGCGTTCGGCGATCGAGAACGCGGCGAACATCCGCCTTCGCCCGGTGATGATGACGATGATCGCCACCATCGTCGGCGCCGTGCCGCTGGTGCTGGCGAGCGGCGCAGGGGCTGAAGCCCGCATTGCACTCGGCTGGGTGCTGGTCGGTGGTCTGGGGCTTGCAACCGTCGTCACACTCTATCTGACACCGGTCGCCTATCTGGTCATTGCGCGTTTCACCAAGCCTCATGTCGACGAGGAGCGGCGGTTGCTGCGCGAGATGCAGCATGCCGAAACGCTGCAGCTGGCGGAAGCCGCCGAATAGCTTTGCCGAATAGCTTTAGGCGGCGACGGGCGTTCACGTTCGCCGCCGTCCGTTTTCTTTCCTTCCCGCACCCAGTCGCACGGGCTATTTTCTCCCCTGTGTCCGGACTGTCTCACTTTGTCGCAATTCTTTGCTAAACCCGTCGTGTAGCAGATGAGGTTCTGGACAAAGTGATTCCGATTTGCACAGTAGAGCGTTGAAATCTAAGAATTTCCGCGATGCTAAGCGGTGGTTCAGGGGAGGCATATGGCGTTGAAGGCGATCAGGGCGGGCATCCGCAACGAAACCGGCATAACCGCCGCTCTACGGCTGTTGGGCGAGCGGTTTGGCGATCGTTTCCAGACTGGCGAGGCTATCCGCGCCCAGCATGCCCATACGACGACCTATATTCCTGCACAGTTGCCCGACGGCGTCGTCTACCCGGATGACGCCACCGAGGTCGAGGCGATTGTGGCGATTGCCAGCGAACACGGCGTTCCGCTGATCGCCTTCGGCACAGGCTCGTCGCTGGAGGGCCATGTCAACGCGCCGCATGGCGGCATCAGCGTCGATATGAGCCGCATGGACAAGGTACTGGAGGTCAATGCCAGCGATTTCGACTGTACCGTCCAGCCGGGGATTACACGGGAAGCGCTCAACATCTATCTACGCGACACCGGTCTGTTCTTTCCGATTGACCCGGGCGCCAACGCCTCGATCGGCGGCATGGCCTCCACCCGCGCTTCCGGCACCAATGCGGTGCGCTACGGCACGATGAAGGACAATGTGCTGGCGGTGACCGCGGTAACGGCGGGGGGCAAGGAAATCCGCACCGCCCACCGCGCCAAGAAATCATCGGCCGGCTACGATCTCACCCGTTTGTTCGTCGGGGCTGAAGGCACGCTTGGCATTCTGACCTCAATCACGCTGAAGCTGCAGGGCATTCCCGAACTGATCGCCGGTGGCGTCTGCTCGTTTCCATCGGTGGGCGATGCCTGCAACACCGTGATCCTGACCATCCAGTCGGGCATTCCGGTGGCACGCATCGAACTGCTCGATGCCTTGCAGATGAAGGCGAGCAATGCCTATTCGGGGCTGGCCTTTCCCGAAGCGCCGACATTGTTTGTCGAGTTTCATGGAAACGCGGAGAGCGTCGCGCTGCAATCGAAGCAGTTCGCCGAGATCGCCGCAGAATTCGGCAGCTCTGAATTCAAGTGGACCGCCAACACCGAGGAGCGGAACGCGTTGTGGAAGGCGCGGCACAACGCCTATTGGGCACAGAAGAGCCTGGCGCCGGGGCTGGCCATTCTGTCCACCGATGTCTGCGTGCCGATCTCGCGGCTTGCCGATTGCGTCGAGGCGACGCACGAGGATATTGCCGCGCACGGGCTGATTGCGCCGATCGTCGGCCATGCGGGCGATGGCAATTTCCATGTCGGCCTGTTGTTCGACGACAAGGACGATGCCGATATTGCCAAGGCGGAGGCCTTTGTCGCGCGGCTGAATGGCCGGGCGCTGGAGATGGATGGAACCTGCACCGGCGAACATGGCATCGGCCAGGGCAAGATGCCGTTTCTTCAAGACGAACTTGGTGATGCGCTCGATTTGATGCGGCAGGTGAAGCGGGCGCTTGATCCCGGCAATATCTTCAATCCCGGCAAGATTTTTGCCATGTGAAAACGATGGGTGGGTGTTAAGGAGTGGTAGGCGCTAAGAAGCGCGTTATCCTCCGCGGTCGAATGGGATAGGGTTTTCAACTGGTGCTTTCGCGAATTCTGGTCTTTATCGGTGGTCTTCTGGTCGTGGCGCTGTTTGCCGCGCTGATTGCCCCGCTGTTCGTGGACTGGACGGATTTCCGCAAGGATTTCGAACGCGAGGCGAGCCGGATCATGGGCAAGCCGGTGGTCGTTCACGGAAGCGTCGATGCCCGCCTGATCCCGTTTCCCTCGGTAACCCTCAATGACGTGCGTGTCGGCCAGTCCGAGACGGGCGAGCCGCTGATCCAGGTCGCACGCTTCAAGATGAATGCCGAGCTTGCGCCGTTCCTCTCCGGCGAAGCACTGATCTTCGACATGCGGCTGGAGCAGCCGAAGGCGAAGATCAGGCTTTTGCCGGATGGCACGCTCGATTGGGCGCGGGGGCGCAAGGCTTCCATTCCGGCCAAGACAGTGATTCTGGAAAACGTCGCCATCACCGGCGGCCAGATCGATTTCATCGACGAGCAGACCGGCCGGACCCGGCGCGTCACCGGGCTTGAGGCCGATCTTTCGGCCCGCTCGCTCGCCGGCCCCTGGAAGATGGAAGGCCGCGCGGCGCTGGACGGCGAAGCCGGTAGCTTCGCCTTTTCCAGCAGCGAGGCGGACGAAACCGGTACGCTCGGACTGCGCTCGCGGCTGACGCCCGACAAGCGGCCTTTCGGCGTGGAACTCGACGGCGATCTGAAGATCGTCGATTTCAAGCCGGTCTATCAGGGCAAGTTCACGCTTACGGAAAACAAGCCGGCGGAAGCGCAGAAGTCACAGGACAATTCGGCCGCCTTGCGGGTGACGGGCGGTTTCGAGCTGACCAATGAACGCATTCGTGTTCCTGATTACCGGCTGGAAATCGGCCCGAAGGACGATCCCTATCTGGTGACTGGCGAGGCGACGCTGGATACCGGCAAGGAGCAGGAGTTCCTGCTTCTGGCCGATGGCCAGCAGATCGACGTCGGCCGTATCGGCAATGCAGGTGCTGCCGGCAAGACCGGTCGCGATCCCGCTATCTCGGTGCGGCAGCGGCTTGCGGCGATCTCGGCGATCGCAGCCGACATTCCGATCCCGCAGGTGCCCGGCCGCGCGAGCCTGAAACTGCCGGCAATCGTCATCGGTGATACGACCGTGCGCGACGTCCGGCTCGATCTGCGGCCCGACGGGGCGGGCTGGATGGTCGACAATGCCGTGGCACAACTCCCCGGCCGCACGCAGTTCGAGGCCAAGGGCCGGCTGCAGCTGAGCGGGGTGCGGGCCTTTCGTGGCGAGATGCTCGTTGCCTCCAACCAACCCTCGGGGCTGGCGACCTGGCTTGCAGGCTCTGTCGATCCGGCAATCCGCAAATTGAAGACTGCCGGTTTTGCAGCGACGGTGAACCTGACGGACACGCTGCAGCAGTTCGAGCGGCTGGAGGTGGCAGCGGGGCCTGCCGTCCTGCGCGGTCGGATCGAGCGGCAGGCGCTGGATGGCGTGCCGCCAAACCTGTCGCTGCAGCTCAAGGGCAACAGCATCGATCTGGAAGCCTTGCAGGCGCTGGCCGGACTGGTGGCCGGCGATGCCTCCAGCGCGACGCTTCTGTCGCACACGATCGCGGCGGACCTTTCGGCGGAAAAATTCTCCGCTTTCGGCGAGGATGCCAGCGACGTGCAGCTGGTGGCGACCCTGAAGAACGGCCAGCTGCA
The DNA here is from genome assembly GCF_025847205.1 of Pararhizobium sp. YC-54. Classification (GTDB taxonomy): domain Bacteria; phylum Pseudomonadota; class Alphaproteobacteria; order Rhizobiales; family Rhizobiaceae; genus Pararhizobium. Next base: position 11,562 of record NZ_JAOYTH010000021.1, read on the forward strand.
GGCCGAGCGCGTGTCGATTGGCAATATCGCAGGCACGCAGCTTGCCTTGTCGGGGCGGATGAGCGGGGAAATGACCGCGCCGGTGATTTCGGCCAAGATGAAGCTCGCATCGCCCGACCTGACCCCCTTCCTGACGATGATCGAACGCCATGCCGCGGCCCATCCGGCATTGGCGCGGCTGGTGAAGAGTGGCTCCTACTACAGCAACGCGGCACTGGACCTGACGCTGTCTGCCGGCAGCCAGGACGGCAAGGCGCCGGTTACGTTCGGCATTATCGGTTCGGCCAACGGCACCAAGATCGCCGCCAATTATCAGGCACCGGACATTGCAAAGGCGCTCGCCGGGCAGGGCATTCTGCTCGAAGCCACGATGGAGAACCCGTCGACGCCGGTTCTCATCGGCCAGCTCGGTTTTGATCCCCTGCCGTTCGATGCCGATGAGAATGCCATCCTGTCGGTGAAGCTTCAGGGCACCGACGGCCAGAAGGCGAATGCCGGCCTGACATTCACGACAGCACGCACGGCATTTTCGGCCAACGGCGATATCGATCTTTCGCGCGATGATTTTCTGTCCGGTCAATCGAAGATTTCGCTGGAAAGCCAGGATTTCGAACCGTTCCTGCTGTTGCAGGGGGTCGGCCTGCCGCAGATGGGGACCGGCCTGCCGCTGGCCTTGAAGGCGGATATTGCAACGACGGCTGACGCAGTGACCCTTTCGGACATCGAAGGCAAAGCGGACGGCAATGCATTTTCCGGCAGCTTTGCGGTCGACCGGAAAACACCGGGCAAGGCGACCGGCCAGATTGCATTCGACACGCTTGATCTGACCTGGATCGGCGAGGGCATATTGGGCACGGTGCAGGACGCGGCCAGCGGCGATCTGTCTGCCGTGCCTGTGGTACAGCCGGCCTGGAGCGGGCTCGACGTGGCTGTCGATATTTCCGCCAAGCGGTTCTGGCCCGGCGTCTACGGTGCCGTATCCGGCATGTCCGGCAAGCTTGCCTGGAAGGGTGACCAGGTTTCGATCGACAGGATTGCCGGTAGCTGGCTGGGTGGCAAGATCGAAGGGCGTCTGCTGCTTGGCAATGGCGATGGCTCCGGCTTCTTCCAGACGCGGCTCAACCTCAAGGACGGCGATCTTGCCGCAGCCGTTTGGAAAACCGGCGGTGCGGCTGTTGCCGACGGAAAATTTGACCTGACGCTTGCCGTCGAGGCATCCGGCAAGACGGCACGGGCCATGGCGGAGTCTGCCAGCGGGTCGGGTACGGCGACGCTGCGCGACACCATTGTGCATGGCCTCAACAGCGCCGTGCTGCCGGATATCATGGCGGCTGCCGATCGCATCGAAGGCGAAATCACGCCGGAATCGATCAAGCCGCTGGCCGAAAAGGTCGTGTTGTCAGGACAGACGTCTCTTGGCGGCGTGACGGTGCCGTTCAACATCGCGGGGGGGACATTGCGGGCCCAGAACGTTACCGCTGGCGACGCGGCCGCCGGGCTGTCGGGAAATCTGGAAATCAGTTTTCCCGACGAGCGGATGAACGCCGGCGTCGCGGTCGACTTCCGTCCGGGCGAGGCGGCGCTGACCGGCGCAGAGGCACAGGTGAACCTTGACTACGCGGGGCTCCTGCATGCGCCCGGACTGACGTTCAACGTAACCGACCTGTCGAATTTCCTGTCGCTCAGGGCTTTCGAGCGCGAGCGCCGCCGGGTCGAGACGCTGCAGGCGAACGTGCTTGAAAAGCAGCGGCTTCGCCGCGAAGTGGCGCTGTACAAGGCCAACGCGATCGAACGCGAGGCGGCACGCCTGCGGGCTGCGGAAGAACAGCGCCGGCGCGCGTTGGCTGCCAAGGAGGCCGCGCGGCAAAAGGCAGAGGTGGAGGCCAGGGCGCTGGCAGAAAAGAAGGCGGCAGACGAGGCTGCGGCTGCCAAGGCCGCCGAAGAGGCCGTGCGAAAAGCCGAAGACCAGAAAAACCAGGGCCTGTTGCCGTTCGATCCGGCCGGCGGCGTGATACGGGGCGACGAGTTGAGCGCGCCGCAGGGTGCCGGCCAGAAATCGGTCATCCAGACCCCGCAGCAAGGGCTTAATTTTGAGGTCTTGCCGGGTGTCCGGCCGCAGTAGACTTTCTGAACATGGCGGTACGGCCAAGCGCCGGCCGGCCTATATGCCGTGCTCAAGTCCTTCTACAGCGCTGCGCGTCATTCATGACGCGCCAAAGGTCACTGTAGCAGGAATTATACAGTTGCTCTGATCCAGGCCAGGACATGGACCCTGAGCGCCGATGAAAGATTGCTGTCTGCCGGGCGCCCGTCGTCGATCTCGGCGATAAGTTGCGCAAGCGGGATCTGGCGGACCTCGGCAATCGCCTTCAGTTCTTGCCAGAACGGCTCCTCCAGCGAAAAGCTGGTGCGGTGGCCGTGCAGCGTCGCTGAATGCTTGCGGATCACAAGGTGCCTCAGATTACAATTGCGCCTCAGAAAGTGAATCACCTTTGTCTCAAAGTGATTCCGGAAATTGGGGTTATCGATTGATTTTAAAATGATTTAATTATCGCGGAGCGCTCATCTCTTATCGTCCGGGCCAGCCGGCGGCGTCTCGCGCTTGCCCTGGTCGAGCGCTTTGCTGGCCTTGTCGTTGAGCGTTCTGGTCAGCTGTTTTTCGGCTTTTGTCCGCCCGAACGAAATGCGGTTCTGATCCGCCGTCTTGTCCTTCTCCGTCCGCGCCTTCTGCTTGCGGAACTGACGGAGATTGACGATGTCGCCGGTCATGATGAGCCTGTCCGAAGTTGGGTTTTCAGTTCTTCTTGCGGAAGGAATCCAGCGAGATCACCGAGCCGCCTTCCTTCTTGCCGTCATCGCCGGATTTGGCGGACGCTTCTGTTTCCGGCTCGCCGGACTTTTCCGCCGCCGCGACCGGATAGGCGGTGATTTCGGCGGTTTCTTCCTCCTCAACGGCGGCGACATCGAACTCAAGCTCGAAATTGACGGACGGATCGTAGAAGCCACGGATCGCGTTGAAAGGGATTACCAGCTTTTCCGGCGTGTCGGAGAAGGACAGGCCGATTTCGAACAGTGTTTCGGTGACTTTCAGGTCCCAGAACTGGTGCTGCACGACGATCGTCATCTGCTCGGCATATTTGGCCTTCAGATGCTGGGAAATGCGCACGCCGGGTGCACCGGTGAGAAAGGTGATGAAGAAATGATGATCGCCGGGAAGGGCACCGGTGGCTGCGACTTCGATCAGGACCTTGCGAATGACGCTGCGAAGCGCATCCTGCGCCAGAATGTCGTAGCGGATATGGTCTTGGCCCATAAGATCCCCGTCTTTCTTGTAACTCAACTCTGTCACACTTATGCCACTTGCTCTGTACGCAGGAAAGTCCTGACATACGAGTCATTTGTGCATCATCTATAGACCATTTCAAGGCAATCGAGAAGGCGACCTAGGGGGAGAGAAGGCGGCGTCGAGGAGGGAGAAGTGGAGGTTTCTGTTGCCAGGTACCTCCGAACCCCGCCTTACGGTGCGAACCGCAAGGACTTGATTTGAAGTGTCACACTGCGATTAAGCAGCGAGACGAGCTTCCGCATAGTTGTCGTTTGCAACTACAATTTTAGCCCGATAACGGTGGTACAATGCCGAGCAAAAAGTCGATCTTTACGCCCTTGTCGATCCTATTTCGCCCCCATCAAAAGCCGGTCTGTGACATGTAAGCCGTTTCGACCGGTTTTTGGTGGAGGCGCCGGGTACCGCCCCCGGGTCCAATAGGTTTATTTCATCGCCTGTTTATCGCCATAGCCGCCCGAAGACGGCAACTGTCATATAGGTCCTAAACTGTGCCAAGAAAAGGGCCTTTTCGAAAATACAATCAGGGCTTGGTGCTCATCCGGGGCGGATGGGTCTTGACATGCTCGCCAAGCGTGAAAAAACTCGTGTTGTGCAGCTTTCATCAGGAAGGGTGCGCGGCGTGAAGCCAAACCGTGAGGAGACACCATGACGGATTATCTCGCAGATGTGAAGAAATACGACAGCGCCGCCGACGAGGCAGCTGTGAACAAGATCGTCAAGCATCTGGGCATTGCCTTGCGCAATAAGGATTCCTCGCTCGTCTCCGCCTCCGATCCGACAGAACTCGACCGGGTCAAGGAGAGATGGTGCAGCAAGAAGCTCGGCGTCACCGGGCCGGACGCCGACGCAGCCGTCGATGCCGTTGCCAAGACGATGGCCGGCGACCGTTCGAAGTCGCGTGTGACCTTCTACTACCTGGTGGCAAAACACTTGGGCAAGCTCGCGACGCTTTGATCACTCGAGCCTTTTGATCACTCGAGTCTGGGGAAACCCGGGATTTACCGATTGGTTCGCCGCCGCATTGCGCCTATTTTACCGCGAAACGAATCGGCGGCGAACCCCATGAAACAATATCTCGACCTCTTGCGTCACGTGATGGAGAACGGCTCGGACCGCAGCGACCGGACGGGCACCGGCACACGGTCTGTTTTCGGTTACCAGATGCGTTTCAATCTGGCCGATGGCTTTCCAGTCCTGACGACGAAGAAGCTGCATCTCAAGTCGATCATCCACGAACTGCTATGGTTCCTGAAAGGCGACACCAACATCGCCTATCTCAAGGACAACGGCGTCCACATCTGGGATGAATGGGCTGATGCGAACGGCGATCTTGGCCCGGTCTACGGCTATCAATGGCGCTCCTGGCCGACCCATGACGGCCGTCATCTCGATCAGATCGTGGCCCTTGTCGAGGGTCTGAAGAACAACCCGAATTCACGCCGACATATCGTCTCGGCCTGGAACCCGGCGCTGATCGACGAGATGGCGCTGCCGCCGTGCCACTGCCTGTTCCAGTTCTATGTGTCCGATGGCAAGCTGTCCTGCCAACTCTATCAGCGCTCCGGCGATGTCTTCCTCGGCGTGCCATTCAATATCGCCTCCTATGCGCTTCTGACCCTGATGGTGGCGCAGGTCTGCGGCCTTCAGCCTGGCGATTTCGTGCATACGTTCGGCGACACGCATATCTATCACAATCATTTCGACCAGGTGCGCGAGCAGCTGGCACGCACGCCGAAGGCGCTGCCGAATATGGTCATCAATCCGGACGTGAAGGACCTGTTTTCCTTTCGTTTTGAAGACTTTGAACTCGTCGGCTACCAGGCGGATTCACATATCAAGGCACCGGTGGCGGTGTGACCGTAGGAATGACTCTGCCACCCGGCAGCATCGATGGATCGCGGATTTCGAGGTGGTTCCTCATCGTGTCATTAATGCACCGGTTGCAGTCTAAGCGCGGCTTCAGCTAGATGATCATATCCAGCCTTCATCGCAGTGCCGGCCAATCGGGATGATGGCTGTCAATCACGAAGACATGAGAGTGCCTGTGTCCGTTTCCGACGCGTATCGCGCCGGCAAGGTGAGGGTGGCCTTCGTCAAGCTTATCATGGACATGCTCGATCTCGTCAGGATCATGTGCTGGCCAAAGCCGTGTTGCGGCGAGGATGGCCGCCGCGGCGACGGCAGCCAGGATCGCAAAGGTCGCCGGCAGGCCGGCCTTTGCACCCAGCCATCCCGCCAGCGGATAGGTGATCAACCAGCAGGCATGCGACAGGGCGAACTGTGCCGCAAAGACGGCCGGTCGATCCTCTGGCTGTGACGAGCGCCGCAACAGGCGGCCGGATGGCGTCTGCGCCAGCGAATAACCGAGACCGATCGCCGCCCAGAGCGGCAGAAGCCATGCGAAGCTCGGGACAAGAATGCCAGCGAACAGTCCGGCGAAAAGAACGGCAGCGCCCGCCAGCATGGCGGTACGGTCCGGCGTCTTGTCGAGAAGGCGTGGCAGCAGGAGGGCGGCGATCATCGAGCCGCCGCCGAAGGCTGCAAGTGCCAGTGCGGTTGCGCGCTGGCTCAGGTCGAATTCCGCCTGGACCAGGACGACTGTATTGACGATGACCATCGACCCTGCCGCCGAGACTGCGAGACTGAGCGCAAGCAGTCCCCGCAGCCGCGGCGTCGCGAGATAGATGCGCAGGCCCCGCGTTGTCCGTTCGTAAATTCCGCGCCGGGGCGGCTTGGGGCTGGGAAGGACGACAGACATGACGAGAGCGGCCGAAACGAGGAAGCCGATGACCGTGCCCGCAAACAGGCTATGGAAGTTGATTACGCTCAGCAACACCGCCGCCAGCAACGGGCTTGCGACACTTTCGAGGTCATAGGCAAGTCGCGAGAGTGACAGGGCGCGGGTGTATTCCTTTTCGTCTGGCAGGACATCGGGAATTGTCGCCTGGAACGTGGGGGTAAACGCAGCCGAGGCCGACTGAAGCACGAAGATCAGCACGTAGACCTGCCAGATCCCGGTGACGAACGGCAGGCACAATGCGACCACAGCGCGCACCAGATCGAGGCTAACGAGCATCGCGCGGCGGGGGAGCCGCTCGGCAAAGGCGGCCGCGACCGGTGCGACGCCGACATAGGCGATCATCTTGATCGCGAGCGCCGTACCAAGCACGGCTCCGGCCTCGGCTCCCGCCAGATCAAAGGCGAGCAGCCCGAGCGCCACGGTGGCGAGACCCGTTCCTATCAGCGCGATGACCTGCGCGAGAAACAGATGGCGGTAGGTGCGGTTGGCAAGGACTTGCAACATGATCGGCCTCGGCTCATTCGGTCGGGGTGACAGGAGAGGTTGCGGTTCCCAGGCCGGCAAAAGCCGGCATGTCACCCTCAGAGGTACTTGGTGATCGACTTGAATTCGTCGATCGATTGGCGTTGGTCACGGGGCAAGGCCCCGATCGATTCTTCAAGGCAGTGATCCAGATGGTCCTGGATCAGCGTCCGTTTCGCCTGCGTGATCGCTTTCTCCACTGCGTGCAGCTGTTGCGCGATGTCGAGGCAGGGCCTGCCCGTCTCAATCATGGCGATGACGCTTTTCAGATGCCCTTCGGCCCGCTTGAGCCGCTTGACGATCTCGGGGTGGGTCTCGTGTTTGTGCTCGGTCATCCAACACTCCTATCCCCCCGGGGAGGATAGTTCAACTGGGCGCTCGCCGGACCCCACGGATGTCGGTGAAGGCAGCCGTTGCGGTGTGCTCGCAAAGATGACACTGTCGCCGGATCGTCCGGGATTGAACGGTCGAGGAGGACCCTATGCTGACGTTGATCCATGCGCCGCAGTCGCGCTCTTCGCGTATCATCTGGCTGCTTGAGGAACTGGGAGCTGAGTACGATATCCGCTATGTCTCCATTCGCCGCTGGGATGGCTCGGGCGGGCCGGATGACAACAATCCGCATCCGCACAAGCAGGTTCCGGCCCTGCTGCACAATGGTGCGCTGATCACCGAATCGACGGCAGTCGTGCAGTACCTGGTCGAACTGTATCCGCAGTCCGAACTGGGCCGCCCGCCGGGACATGCAGAGCGCGGCGCCTATCTGTCCTGGCTTGCCTATTATGCCGGCGTGATAGAACCGTCCGGAAGCGCTTTCCTGTCGGGTGTTGCCGCTGGACATCCGGCTCTTTTGAAAGTTTACGAGGATATGTGCGTGCATGTGGTCGCGACGCTGACGAAGCAGCCTTATCTGCTTGGCAACACCATCAGTGCCGCCGATCTGCTGCTGGTCAGCGCGCTGACATGGATGCGCAAGCTGTTGCCGGACAGTGCGGTGGTCGATCAATATGTTCAATCGATAACGGCGCGGCCGGCACTTGCCCGGGCCCGTGCGGTCGATGTCAAACCGGATGGATTTCATGACTGAGCCGCAAATAAGCATTGTCGTTGCGGTGTCCGCCAATGGCGTGATCGGCAGGGATGGCGGACTGCCGTGGCACCTGCCGAGCGACCTCAAGCGCTTCAAGGCCCTGACGCTCGGAAAGCCGGTGATCATGGGGCGAAAGACCTGGGCCTCGATCGGAAGGCCGCTTCCGGGCCGTCCCAATATCATCGTCAGCCGCGATGCGCATTTCGCGGCAGAGGGGGCAATTGCCGTTCAATCGCTGGAGACCGCGCTTGATGAAGCATCGAGGCTGGCCGTTGATCTTGGTGTCGATGAAGTCTGCGTGATTGGCGGTGGTGAGATCTACCGTCAGGCGATTGACGTCGCCGATCTCTTGCATGTCACCACGGTCGCCGCCGAGGTTGAGGGCGATACCCGGTTTCCCGCCATCGATCCCTCAGTTTTCGAACGGATCGTCGATGAGCCCCTGCCGCGGGGCGAGAAGGACAGCCACGCGATGCATTTCTCGACCTGGCGGCGTAAAAGCTGAGCAATGCTAACTATTTTGCCGGATTTACGGTGAAGTTGGATGCGCCGCGTTGAAAGCCGTTCTGGACATACCTATAACGGGTTCACATCATGGCCTGCGGCGTGTCCGCGGGGAATTGATCTTAGAATTCTTTCTATAGAAGAGGTATGAATGCCCTGGAGCAATCAGAACGGCGGCGGCGGTGGTCCTTGGGGCGGCGGCGGCGGAAACAAGGGTCCCTGGGGCCAGGGGCCGAACCGGCCGCGTGGCGGTGGCCGTGGCAATGGCGGTCCTCCGGATCTCGAGGAAATCTTCCGCCGAGGTCAGGACCAGCTGAAAGGCGTGGTGCCGGGTGGTTTTAACGGCGGCGTCGCCGCGATCATCGGTCTTCTGTTTGTCGGCTTCATCCTCATCAACTCGATCTACACCGTCCAGCCGGACGAGCGCGGCGTCGAAATGCGGTTCGGAAAGCCGAAGGACGAGATTTCCATGCCGGGCCTGCACTATCATTTCTGGCCGCTTGAAACGGTCGAGATGGTCAAGATCACCGAGCAGCAGCAGAATATCGGCAGCAAGTCGGGCATTGGCGACCAGTCGGCCGCCGGTCTGATGCTGTCGGGCGACCAGAATATCGTCAACGTCCAGTTCTCCGTCCTGTTTTCCGTGACCGATCCGAAGGCCTATCTCTTCAACGTCGAGGATCCGTCCGACACGCTGCAGCAGGTTGCCGAAAGCGCCATGCGCGAAGTCGTCGGCCGCCGTCCGGCCCAGGACATCTTCCGCGACAACCGTCAGGCGATCGCAGCCGACGTGAAGACGACGATCCAGGCAACGATGGATACCTATGGTGCCGGCGTCTCCGTCAACACCGTCGCCATCGAAGATGCGGCTCCGCCGCGCGAAGTGGCCGATGCGTTCGACGAAGTGCAGCGCGCCGAGCAGGACGAAGACCGGTTCGTCGAAGAAGCCAACCAGTATGCCAACCAGGTGCTCGGCAAGGCCCGTGGTCAGGCAGCCCAGTTGCGCGAAGAGGCGGCCGCCTACAAGGGCCGTGTCGTCAAGGAAGCACAGGGTGAGGCGCAGCGCTTCATCTCTGTCTATGATGCCTATGCCAAGGCTCCCGACGTGACGCGCAAGCGTCTCTATCTCGAAACCATGCAAGGGGTTCTCGGCAAGTCCAAGAAGGTCATTCTCGACGAGAAGAACGGCCAGGGCGTGCTGCCCTATCTGCCGCTCAATGAAATCGGCAAGCCCGCGCAGTCGGGAGGGGCCCAGTAATGACCAATCGTCTTCCCTATATCCTCATCGGTCTGGCGCTCGTGCTGATGGCGGTCTATTCCTCCGTGTTCATCGTCAACCAGCGCCAGCAGGCAATTGTCGTGCGCTTCGGTCAGATCAAGGACGTCAAGACCGAGCCGGGCCTGTATTTCAAGCTGCCTTTCGCCTTCATGGATGCCGACCGCGTTCAGTATGTCGAGAAACAGGCCCTGCGCTTCGATCTCGACAACATCCGCGTCCAGGTCTCCGGCGGCAAGTTCTATGAAGTCGATGCCTTCGTCGTTTACAAGATCGCCGATGCGCGGCGCTTCCGCGAAACGGTTTCCGGCGATCGGGAATCGGCCGAATCGCGCCTTCGCACCCGTCTCGACGCTTCGTTGCGCCGGGTCTACGGTCTGCGCGGCTTTGAATCGGCCCTGTCCGAAGAGCGTGCATCGATGATGCGCGAAGTTCGCGCCGACCTGAAGACCGACGCCGAATCGCTCGGCCTCAACATCGAGGACGTCCGCATCCAGCGCACGGACCTGACGCAGGAAGTTTCGCAGCAGACATTCGAGCGGATGAAGGCGGAACGTCTGGCGGAAGCCGAACTGATCCGCGCCCGTGGTAACGAAAAGGGCCAGACCCGCCGTGCCGTTGCCGACCGTCAGGTGGTCGAGTTCGTTGCCGAAGCGCAGCGCGATTCGGAAATCCTGCGTGGTGAAGGCGAAGCCGAGCGGACAGCCGTTTTTGCCGATGCCTTTTCCCGGGATCCGAAGTTCTTCGAGTTCTACCGCTCGATGACGGCCTATGATCAGGCGATCGGTAGTCCGGAGACGACGCTGGTTCTGTCGCCAGACTCGGAATTCTTCCGTTATTTCAACAGTTCGGACGGGGCACCGGCTCCTTCCGCCGCTCAGCCCGCTGCAGGAAACTGATCAGCGACATGGGTGATTTTCTGACAGGAATCGCATTTTTCCTGATCATCGAGGGGCTGGTGTACGCACTGGCCCCTTTGGTTTTGGTGGAAATGGCCAAGCGTTTGCCCCATATTCCAGAGCAACAGTTGCGGCTGTTCGGGCTCGTCTCCGTCGTCATTGGCGTCGCACTTGTCTGGATGGTGCGAGGATAAGAGATGACACATAAATTGCTTATTCGATTGGTGGATGCAGAATATGCGATCACGAGGCTCAACATTGGAACGCCGCTGCCGGAATGGCTGCCGGGAGCAGGTTTCTGGGCTGTCTCCAGTTCGCGCGAGGAAATGACGCTCGTGTGCCGGGCGGCGCGCATTCCCTCCAATGTCCAATCATCAGGCGGCTGGCGCTGTTTCCGCATCGAGCAGCATTTCAATTTCGAAGTGCCGGGCATTCTCGCCTCCGTGCTGAACCCGCTCTCTGAGGCCGGTGTCGGCATCTTCGCCAATTCCACCTTCAGCACCGATTATATCTTCATCATCGGCTCCGACATCGACAAGGCCGTGGCGGCGCTGAAGGCGCACGGTCACGAACTGATGAATTGATGGGCTGGGGTTAGCGGCCCTTGAGGCGCTAACGAAAAGATGACTGGACGCGTCCCAAATCCGCCTTATCTTCGAACAGATTCTACGCCAACCTGCACAGCTTAGAGATTGACGGAAAGCCAGTCTCCAAGCCGTGACGTCCGTCCGTAGGACGAAATTTCCTGCCGACCGTTGTTGCGGCGGCATGCGTTGCCAAATCGAGAGGACCCCATGGGCTTGTCCATCCGCGCTTCCTTCTTCCGGTCCGTCACGCTCGCTGCGAGCGCTGCTCTCATGATGAATACCGTGCCGGCCCTGTCCGTGGCCCAGGCGCAGATCAAGGCACCGGTGACGATGCAGCAGGGGCCGGATTCGGTTGCCGATCTTGCGGCCGGACTGCTTGATGCCGTCGTCAACATCTCGACCTCGCAGAACGTCAAGAACGACGACCAGGCGCCAATGCCGCAGGTGCCGGAAGGTTCGCCATTCCAGGACTTCTTCGATGAATTCTTCAAGGGGCAGGGTGGCGAGGGCGGCAATCGCCAGCGCACGGTCAACTCGCTCGGTTCCGGCTTCGTCATCGATCCCTCGGGGATCATCGTCACCAACAATCACGTGATCGAGGGTGCCGACGATATCGAGGTCAATTTCGCCAATGGCTCCAAGCTCAAGGCCAAGCTGATCGGCACGGATACGAAGACCGACCTTGCGGTTCTGAAGGTCGAGCCGAAAAGGCCTTTGACCGCCGTTCCGATCGGCGATTCCCGGCAGATGCGGATCGGCGACTGGGTGATGGCGATCGGCAATCCGTTCGGTCTTGGCGGCACGGTGACGGTGGGTATCATTTCGGCGCGCGGCCGCAATATCAATGCCGGCCCCTATGACAATTTCATCCAGACCGATGCTGCGATCAACAAGGGCAATTCCGGCGGCCCGCTCTTCAACATGAAGGGCGAGGTCATCGGCATCAACACGGCGATCATTTCCCCCACGGGCGGATCGATCGGCATCGGTTTCTCGGTTCCGACCGAACTTGCCGGCAACGTCATTTCCCAGCTCAGGGAGTTCGGTGAAACCCATCGCGGCTGGCTTGGCGTGCGCATTCAACCGGTTACAGCCGATATTGCCGAAAGCCTGAAGATGGAGACACCAAAGGGTGCGCTCATTGCCGGCGTCATCAAGGGCGGCCCGGTCGATGGCGGTGCGATCAAGACAGGTGACGTGATCCTGAAGTTCGACGGCCGCGATGTCGTCGAAATGCGCGATCTGCCACGGGTCGTCGCCGAAAGCCCGGTCGGCAAGGCCGTCGATGTGGTGATCATCCGCGACGGCAAGGAGATGACCGTCAAGGTGACACTCGGCCGCCTCGAAGATGGCGAAGATCTTGCCGAGGCGGAAGCCAAGACCTCGCCGACGCAAGAAGGCACCGATCAGGCAGAGCCGCCTGCCGCCGACTTGCCTGCTTCCGACATCGTGCTCGGCATGAAGCTTGCGGTGCTCGACGCTGAAAGCCGCAAGACCTATGGCATTTCGGAGGATGTCGAGGGCGTCGTCATCGCCGAGGTTCAGCCGCAATCGGCCGCCGCCGAACGGCGGATCGCCTCCGGCGACGTGATCGTCGAGATCGGCCAGGAGGCAATGAAAACGCCGGAAGACGTTTCGGCAAGGGTCGAGGAACTGAAGGCCGACGGCCGGCGCAATGCGCTTTTGATGATCGCCAACAAGACCGGCGAACTGCGGTTTGTGACCGTGCGGATGGAATAGTTTTCGCCGGCCGGTGCTGATTGAGCTTGAAGCGCTCTAAAAGCCTGCCTTTATCGTCTCAGCCACTCTTCCCGGCCGATGGCATAGACGACGTGATGTTTGAGGTGCGGAGCCGTATCCGGCACCCGCGGATGCTCAAAGTCACGCGACGGATCGTGACGCATGCCGAGGCGTTTCATCACGGCTGTCGAGCGTTGGTTGTTTTCAACCGCGAAAGAGACGATTTCCGGAAGCGCGTGCGCTTCAAAGCCATGCCGCAGCATCGCTTCGGCCGCTTCGGTGACAAATCCCCGACGCCAGAAACGGACGGCGAGCCGCCAGCCGATCTCGACCGTGCCATCCGGCAGGAATGGCTCCAGATCGGTGCGCGCGAGGCCGAGAAAGCCGATCGGCTCGTCGGTGTCCTTGAGTGCAAGGGCGAAAAAACCAAGCCCGGTTTCGCGGATACGGCGCTGCGCCTCGTCCATCAGCGCATCGGATTCCTCGCGGGAACGCTGGCGCGGAAAGAACTCCATCACCTTCGGATCGGCATTGATTTCGGCAAACAGCGGCCGGTCCGTCTCCAGCCAGTTGCGGATGCGCAGGCGCTCCGTTTCCAGGATGATCACCTGACGAAATCCGTCTTCCGGTAGCCCTGAATATAGAGAAGGGCGGTGAGGTCGGCATGGTCGATGCGAATTTTCACCTGCGAGGAAACGACTGGCTTGGCATGCAGGGCGACGCCGGCCCCGGCCAGATGCAGCATGCCGAGATCGTTGGCGCCATCGCCGACGGCAAGGGCATCGGCGGTCGAAATGCCAAGCTTCGTCGTGATATCGACCAGCGCATCGACCTTGGCCTGCTTGCCGAGGATAGGCTCGGCGACCGTGCCAGTCAGATAGCCGTCCTTCTCGATGAGGATATTGGCGCGGTTTTCGTTGAAGCCGAGCGTTGCTGCAATCGGACCGGTAAAGACGGTAAAGCCGCCGGAGACCAATGCGGTATAATAGCCCTTGGCCTTCATCGTCGCGACCAGTTCGCGGCCGCCGGGGGTCAGCGTGATGCGCTTTTCGATGACGTCGCTAACGACGCTGAGCGGTAGGCCCTTGAGCAGGGCGACGCGCTCGGTCAGCGCCGGCTCGAAGGCGATCTCGCCATTCATCGCACGGGCCGTGATCGCCGCGACCTTGTCCTTCAGGCCGACTTCGGCGGCAAGTTCGTCAATGCATTCCTGGCCGATCATGGTGGAGTCCATGTCGGCGATCAGAAGTTTCTTGCGGCGCGTCTCGGCGTTCTGGACGATGACATCGACCGGCGCATCGCCGATCACGCCGCGCAGCAGCGCTTCCTGCCAGTCCGGATTGGCGCCGTCCTTCAGCGCGATGTCGCAGGCGACGCCGTCGGCAAGCCAGTAGAGGCCGGATGCATCGACCGCGGCTGCTGCCTCTTCGGCGAGCGCTGTGGTCAGGACAGGATTTGACGGATTGGCAACAAGCGTGGCAACGAAGGCCATGATGAAAAACCTTGAGATTGGACAGGACGCGATCCTGATAACCGGGCCGACCGCCAGCGGCAAGTCCGCTCTCGCCGTTCAGCTGGCGAAACGGCACAATGGCGTGGTGATCAATGCCGACAGCATGCAGGTCTACGATACGCTGCATGTGCTGACGGCGCGTCCGTCAGACACGGATATGCAGGGTATCCAGCATCATCTTTACGGCCATGTTCCGGCCTCGCGGCACTATTCGACGGGCGAGTGGTTCCGGGATGCCACCGAGGTTCTCAAGGTGGTCCGTAGCCAAGGCAAGATACCCGTCTTCGTCGGCGGCACCGGGCTCTACTTCAAGGCGCTGACCGGCGGCTTGTCGGATATGCCGGCTGTGCCCGCCGCGATCCGCGACGATGTGCGGGGCCGGTTACAGGCGAAAGGGGCCGAGGCTCTGCATGCGATCCTGTCGCAGAAGGATCCGGAAACCGCCGCAACTTTGCGGCCAGGCGACGGACAACGCATTGCGCGCGCGCTGGAAATATTCGAGGCGACCGGCCAGTCCATTCGTGTCTTTCAGGCGCGGCAGGGGCCGGTTGCAATCGACCCCGAAAAAGCCTTGAAAATCGTCGTGCTGCCGGAACGGGCGCTGCTGCGCCAGCGGATTGACCGGCGCTTTGCGGGGATGCTGGAAAGCGGCGCCGTCGATGAGGTGAGGGCTCTCCTGTCGCTTGATCTCAAGCCGGAAATGCCGGCGATGAAGGCGATCGGCGTGCCGCAGATAACGGCCCTGCTTTCCGGCACGATGAGCAAGCCCGAGGTGATCGAAACCGCCTCCGCCGCCACACGGCAATATGCCAAGCGGCAGATGACCTGGTTCCGCAATCAGCTTGACGACAGCTGGCTACGCTTGGACCCGGCGAGCGCCTGAGTTTTGGCATTCCAGGCTATTTGCGGATGATACTGCTCAGCGGTTTTTTCAACAGGCTTTCGCGCAGGGATGGCCGGGGCTGATCCGGGTTCGATTGCGAGAAGCTCGGCGTGGTGCGCGGCGGTGCCCGGTATGGATCCGGCCGGGGTTGCGCCGGCGGCTCATCCGAAAGCAATTGGTTACGGATCTGGTTGAACCGCTCAAGCTGCGGATTGGCGGGCTCGACGCGGGGCAGCATTGCCGGGTTATAGGGCTCGACAGCCGGCGCATCGGTTTCATGTTGCGGTGCTGGAGCGGTTTGGCCGAACGTACTGTTGTCTGCGAAACCTTCCTCCGCCGCAGCAGGCTCATGGTCGAGCCCGCCGAGGCTTGCCGAGTAGGCTTGCTGGAAGCCGGAAATGTCCGGTCCGTGCATGGCACGCATGCGCGACACGACGTTGCGCAGATCGACGGTATCAGGGGTTTCGTCGGTTACCTTGACGGCAACGCCGTTGGCTTTCGGCAGGCTCTTTTCATCAACGCGGGTAAACCGCATGCGCATCGGCACCGCCACGGCCTCGCCGAACGCGATTGCCTCGCCATTGCCGATCGAGGAAATGAAGCTGGTGGTCGAAATCGACGAGTTCGGGATGGCCGAGCGGATGATGTCCTGGTCGCGGTCGTTGGAAAGACGCATGGCAAACACCGTCGAACACTGCGACAGGATGGTCGGATCAAGTTCGCCCGGGCGCTGGGTGATGATCCCCAGCGAGACACCGTATTTGCGGCCTTCCTTGGCGATGCGGGCGATGGCCTGGCGGGTCGGAACGAAACCGAGGCTGATATCGGCTGGAACGTAGCGGTGAGCCTCCTCGCAGACGACCAGCATATGCACGCCGCCATTGCTCCAAAGCGCAATCTCGAACGCCATGCGGCAGAGCACGGAGGCAACGGAGTTGACGACTTCCGACGGGATTCCGGCGAGCTGGAAGGTCGTGATCGGCCTGCCTTCGCCCGGAATGCGGAAAATCTTGGCGATCGTCTCCAGGATCGTATCGGTGATCGTGTTCGACGAGAACATGAAATTGTAGCGCGGATCGTTGATCGCGCCGATCACCTTCACCTTTAGCGAACGCAGATGCGGCTTGTCATTGCGGCCTTCCAGGCGCCCGATGCGCTCATCGATCATCGCCAGCAGATCAGCCATGCGGTAGGGAACCGGCGTATCGGCGGTGATCGAGCTTTTTTCGCTGGTTCTGCGCGCCAGGCCGGATTCCGCCGAACCCTTGAATGCACGTTTCGCTTCCGGAATGACATCGCGAAGGATATCGAGTTCCTCCGGAACAGGCGGCCGGCCGCGGAAAACCACCTCGGCGAACTCTTCAAGCCTCATCAGCCAGAAGGGCAGATCGAGATTATCCGTATCGATGACCACGGCGATATCGGGAAAGGCGGCGGCGAATTCGTTGTGCGGATCGAGGATCAGCACGCGCAGCTTCGGGTCCGAGGCGATCGCCTTGTGCAACAACAGGCTGACGGCCGTCGACTTGCCGACGCCGGTGGTGCCGACGATGGCAAAATGCTTCGACAGCATCGAGGGGACATGGATGGTAGCGTCGAGGCTATCGTCCTGGGTCAGCTTGCCGATGACACAAGTGTCGTTCTTGCCGGTGTCGTAGATGCGGGCAAGGTCGGCCGAGCGGATGCGATGGGCGATGGCACCGAGATAGGGATACTGGCTGATGCCGGCGGAAAATTCCTCGCGCCCATTCGGGCTCAAATGAACTTCGCCCATCAGTTCCACTTCGATGCGGAACGTGTTGTCGAGTTCCTCGCCCCATTCGTTGGTGGCGGTCTGCATGGAATAGACGAGCGCGACGACGCGGTTCTCGCCGACCGTGATCGAGATCAGCCGGCCGACTGACCAAAGTTCGGTGAGCGACGTCTCGCCGTTTTCGGCAATCGCTGCGATGGTCGCCCGCGAACCGCTGCACGCAACGACGCGGCCGAGGAACCGGTTGCCCCGTTTCAGGGCATCGCGGCGATCCTGCTCTCCGGCGCTCATCGGTGAATGAAGGTCATTGTTCGGCAATGGGAAACCTCTGGCCAAGAGTGTGCCATATTACTGGAAGGGATTTAACAAGTTGTTTCTTGGGCTTGCGCATGCCTGTACCGTTTTGGACTGGTTCCGGTTGTTTTCGGGAAAGGCGTTGACGGGGCGGATATTTCTGTTTATCAATCGCGCCCATGATCAATATCGCAGCAATTCTTGTGGTGGGACGGCGCATGGGCAGGATGGTGTAACCATCCGGCGATAGCCACCCATGCGCAAAACACGAGGCCCTCAAGGGGCCTTTTTTTATGCCTTCAAACACGATACTCACAGCCAAAACGCGAACATGGACGGAAACAGGCCAATGAGCGGTACAGACAACCAGATGCAGGCTAACCAGATGACAGGGGCGGAAATTGTTCTTCAGGCACTGAGGGACAATGGTGTGGAGCATATTTTCGGTTATCCGGGCGGTGCCGTCCTGCCGATCTATGACGAAATCTTCCAGCAGGACGATATCGAGCATATCCTCGTGCGCCACGAGCAGGGCGCCGGCCACATGGCCGAAGGCTATGCCCGCTCGACCGGCAAGGTCGGTGTTTTGCTGGTGACGTCCGGTCCGGGTGCGACCAATGCGGTCACGCCGCTGCAGGATGCGTTGATGGACAGCATCCCGCTTGTCTGCCTCACCGGCCAGGTTCCGACCTCGCTGATCGGTTCCGACGCCTTCCAGGAATGCGACACTGTCGGCATCACGCGGCCCTGCACCAAGCACAACTGGCTGGTCAAGGACGTCAATGAACTGGCCAGCATCATCCATGAGGCGTTCCGCATCGCCCAGTCCGGCCGGCCAGGCCCGGTCGTCGTCGATATTCCGAAGGACGTCCAGTTCGCCACCGGCACCTATACGCCGCCTTCGGCAGCCAAGGTCCAGCACAGCTACCAGCCGAAGCTCCAGGGCGACATGCGCCAGATCGAACAGGCCATCGAGCTGATGAAGGGTGCGCGCCGTCCGGTCATCTATTCCGGTGGCGGCGTTGTCAATTCCGGACCGGAAGCATCGCAATTGCTGCGCGAACTGGTCGAGTTGACCAATTTCCCGATCACATCGACCCTGATGGGGCTGGGCGCTTATCCGGCATCGGGCAAGAACTGGCTCGGTATGCTGGGCATGCACGGCACCTTCGAGGCCAATATGGCCATGCACGACTGCGACGTCATGGTCTGCATCGGCGCGCGCTTCGACGACCGCATCACCGGCCGTCTCAATGCCTTCTCGCCGAACTCCAAAAAGATCCATATCGACATCGATCCCTCATCGATCAACAAGACCGTTCGCGTTGATGTTCCGATCATCGGCGATATCGGCAACGTTCTGGAAGACATGGTCCGCGTCTGGCGTGCCTCGGCCAAGGATGCCGACAAGACGCGTCTGGCCGAATGGTGGGAGGGTATCACCCGCTGGCGCGCCCGCAATTCGCTTGCCTACAAGATGAGCGACGACGTCATCATGCCGCAATATGCCATTCAGCGCCTGTACGAGCTGACCAAGCACCGCGACACCTACATCACCACGGAAGTCGGCCAGCACCAGATGTGGGCCGCACAGTTCTATGGTTTCGAGCATCCGAACCGCTGGATGACCTCGGGCGGCCTCGGCACCATGGGCTACGGCTTCCCGGCGGCGATCGGCGTTCAGGTCGCCCATCCCGACAGTCTCGTCATTGACATTGCCGGAGACGCGTCGATCCAGATGTGCATTCAGGAAATGTCCTGCGCCGTGCAGTATAACCTGCCGGTCAAGATCTTCATCCTCAACAACCAGTACATGGGCATGGTTCGCCAGTGGCAGCAGCTGCTGCATGGCAACCGCCTGTCCAACTCCTACACCGAAGCCATGCCCGATTTCGTCAAGCTCGCCGAAGCCTATGGCGGCGTCGGCATCCGCTGTGAGAAGCCGGCCGATCTCGATGCAGCAATTCAGGCGATGATCGACAGCCCGGCGCCGGTGATCTTCGATTGCCGCGTCGCCAATCTCGCCAACTGCTTCCCGATGATCCCGTCGGGCAAGGCCCATAACGAGATGCTGTTGCCGGACGAAGCCACGGACGAGGCGGTCGCCAACGCGATCGACGCCAAGGGCCGCGCACTGGTTTGATGGAATAGGAAAAGGACACGATCATGAACGCACATCTTCAGCCGACCGGCTCCGCCTATTTCATCGCCAAGGAAACCGAGAAGGCGGAAAACCACACGCTTTCGGTTCTCGTCGACAACGAGCCGGGCGTCCTTGCCCGCGTCATCGGCCTGTTTTCCGGCCGTGGCTACAACATCGAAAGCCTGACGGTCTCGGAAACCGAGCACCAGTCGCACCTGTCGCGCATCACCATCGTTACGCGCGGCACGCCGCATGTGCTGGAGCAGATCAAGGCGCAGCTGGAGCGTATCGTCCCGGTCCATCGCGTCGTCGATCTGACCGTGCGTGCCGCCGAGCTTGGCCACGACCGGCCGATCGAGCGCGAAGTGGCGCTGGTCAAGGTCAGCGGGCACGGTGAAAGCCGGGCAGAAACGCTGCGTCTCGCCGACGCTTTCCACGCCAAGGTGATTGACGCGACGCTCGAGCATTTCATCCTCGAAATCACCGGCAAATCCTCCAAGATCGACCAGTTCGTGGCGATCATGAAGCCGCTCGGCGTGCTCGAAGTCTGCCGCACCGGCATCGCGGCGATGAACCGCGGTCCGCAGGGAATGTGAAATGACAAAGGGCGCCACTGGCGCCCTTTGTCATAAAGACGGTTTGCTCAAATCATCTCCAGCGGCATTTTCCTTTTCGGCGGTGGAAACGCCCTGTCGAGGATTGCCAGATCGTCGTCGGTCAGATGAACCTCGACCGTTGCACGGTTTTCCCGCACGCGCTCCGGCATTGCCGTTTTCGGAATGACGATGACGCCCGGATTTCGGATCAGGAAGGCTAGCGCCACCTGCGCGACCGTCGCCTGATGCGCCTTGGCGATATGGATGAGGTCGGGGTGGCGCATCAGCCGGCCCTCGTCAAGCGGCGAATAGGCCATGACCGGAACCCCGCGGGCCTGGCTGTCCTTCAGGAGATCGTATTCGATGCCGCGGCGGGCGAGATTATAGAGCACCTGGTTGGCTGCGACATGGCCGCCATCCGGCACGCTGAGAAGCTCCTCCATATCGTCCGTATCGAAATTGGAGACGCCCCAGGCGCCGATCTTTCCGGCCTGGCGCAGCGCTTCGAAGGCTTCGACTGTCTCGCGGAGCGGATAGCGGCCGCGCCAATGCAGCAGATAAAGGTCGATGTGATCGGTGCCGAGCCGCTTCAGGCTTGATTCGCAGGCCCTGATCGTGCCTTCGCGGCTGGCATTGGTGGGCAGCACCTTGCTGACGATGAAGGCATCGCCGCGGCGGCCCTTGACCGCTTCCGCCACGATCCGTTCGGCACCGCCGTCGGCATACATTTCGGCGGTATCGATCAGCGTCATGCCGAGATCGAGGCCGTGGCGCAGGCACCTGGTTTCGTCGGCGGCACTCGCCTTGTGCTCGCCCATGTGCCAGGTTCCCTGGCCGAGCACCGGGACGGCCTTGCCCGAGGGGAGGGATGTGGTGGGTATTGCGTCTTGCATGGAATTCCTCATTCGGCAGCGCTTCATGCCCAGTGGTAGGAAGGCTCAATGTCTCATTTAAGGCGCATGCCGTCATGACAAGGAGCCAACAGGCAAAAGGAACGCGGAGGCTGCTTCGGCTTCTTGTCACCATGACAAGTTTCGGGTGGTCTTTGAAAATAGGTCAATTAACCTGACATAAGTGCATTGGGAGGACTTCATGCAGGCCGACACGCTTCTGGCGCTGTTTCTTTTTGCGTTCACGACATCGATCACGCCGGGTCCGAACAACATGATGCTGTTCGCCTCGGGCGTCAATTTCGGTTTCGCCCGCACCGTCCCGCACATGCTCGGCATCGGCGCCGGATTCCTGACGCTATTGATTGCCGTCGGCCTTGGACTGGGGGCGCTGCTACATTCCGTGCCGATGCTCTATACGGGACTGAAATTCGCAGGCGGTGCCTATCTCGTCTGGATCGCCTGGAAGATCGGGTCGTCGCGGACGCTGTCGGAGGGCAAGGCGGGTGCCGTGCCGATGACATTTCTGCAGGCGGCGGCCTTCCAGTGGATCAATCCGAAGGCCTGGGTAATGGCCGTGACGGCGATGGCGACCTATACGACCGAGCAGAGCTATCTGACGAGCGTGCTTATCGTCGGTGGCATCTTTGCCATCGTCAACGTTCCCAGCGTCTCGACCTGGGCCGGTTTCGGCTCGGCGCTTAGGCAATGGCTGTCCGAACCGGTCCGGCTGAAATGGTTCAACATCACCATGGCGGTCTTGCTCGTTCTCAGTCTTTGGCCGATGTTGAAATGAGCAGGACAAAGGGATCAGAATCATGACTTCCCACTCCCACGATCACGATCACGACGATCACGACGATCACGATCATCACCACGACAATCATTTTTCCGAGATGCAGGCCCGGGTGAAGGCGCTCGAAACCGTGCTGACCCAGAAGGGATTGATCGATCCGGCGGCGATCGACGCGATCGTCGACACCTACGAGACGAAGATCGGCCCGCGCAACGGCGCCCATGTGGTGGCCAAGGCCTGGAGCGATCCGGACTTTGCCGACTGGCTGGGCCGCGACGCCACGGCGGCGATTGCGAGCCTTGGGTATACGGGGCGGCAGGGCGAGCATATGCGGGCGGTGTTCAATACGCCGGAAACCCACAATCTCGTCGTCTGCACGCTTTGCTCCTGCTATCCCTGGGCCGTGCTTGGCCTGCCGCCGGTCTGGTACAAGGCGCCGCCCTATCGTTCGCGCGCGGTGATCGATCCGCGCGGGGTGCTTGAGGAATTCGGCGTAACGTTGCCTGATGCCAAGAAAATCCGTGTCTGGGATTCCACTGCGGAGCTTCGTTATATCGTCATTCCAGAACGCCCCGCCGGCACCGAAGACCTCGGCCAGGAGGCGCTTGCCGATCTGGTCACGCGCGATTCGATGATCGGCACGGGGCTGGCGATAACGGCCGGAGGCACGCGATGAACGGCGCGCAGGATCTTGGCGGGCAGCATGGCATGGGTCCTGTGGCGCCGGAGAAGGACGAGCCGTATTTCCATGCGGAATGGGAAAAGCGGGCGCTCGGCCTGACGCTCTCCTGCGGTGCCTTCGGCGCCTGGACGATCGACGAGAGCCGGCATGCGCGCGAAAGCTTACCCCCGGCGACCTATCTCTCGGCTAGTTACTACGAAATATGGACCCGCGCTCTGGAGACCCTGCTGAAGCGGCATGGTTTCGTTTCCGCCGCTGAACTGGCCGCTGGCCAGATGCTGGAAAAGGGCAGGGAACCCAAGCGTATTCTGACAGCGGATATGGTTCCGGGCGTGCTGGCCAAGGGCGGGCCGTGCGACCGGCCGGTGTCCGCTGGACCGGTCTTTGCAGCCGGCGACCGGGTGCACACGAAAAACTTCAACCCTGAGACCCACACAAGGCTGCCGCGCTATGCCCGCGCCAAGACCGGCATTGTCGAGGCCGTGCAGGGCTCGTTCGTCTTCCCCGACGATAACGCCCATGGCAAGGGCGAGAATCCGCAGTGGGTCTATACGGTTGTTTTCGACGGCGGTGAAATCTGGGGCGAGGGGGCCGATCCCTCCCTCACCGTTTCGATCGATGCATGGGAGAGTTATCTTGAACGCGCATGAGCCTTCGCTCACGGCATCTCCGGGACTGCCGAAATCCAACGAGGGTGACCCTGTCTTCGCCGAGCCATGGCAGGCGGAAGCTTTTGCCATGACCGTCCGCTTGCATGAAAAGGGCGTATTTTCCTGGAGCGAATGGGCCGAAGCCTTGTCGCACGAACTGTACAAACCCGGCCGCCGGGCCGACGCCAGCGACTATTTCGATTGCTGGGTGGCAGCACTTTCGCGCCTCGTCACCGAACTGTCGATCACCTCGCAGGACAATCTCGACCAACTGACGCGGAGTTGGCAGAGAGCAGCAGAGGCGACACCGCATGGCAGGCCTATCCTCTTGGAAAACGATCCGGAACGCTGATTCGTCTTGCTTCGCCATCAAGGGGTTGCAATTTATCGCCGTCTCCCCCTCTGCCCTGCCGGGCATCTCCCCCTTAAGGCAGGGCTATCGCATATGGATCGGAGGCCGCCACCGCGGTCTCCCTCT
The DNA here is from genome assembly GCF_025847205.1 of Pararhizobium sp. YC-54. Lineage (GTDB taxonomy): Bacteria > Pseudomonadota > Alphaproteobacteria > Rhizobiales > Rhizobiaceae > Pararhizobium. The sequence goes on from NZ_JAOYTH010000021.1 coordinate 35,004, forward strand.
TCTCCCCCGCGGGGAGAAGAGCCGAGCGTATGCGAGGCGATGACGGGGTGGTTCGGCAAACTCGGAGCGGTCCACCCCTCATCCGGCCCTGCGGGTCACCTCTTCCCGCCGGGGAGAAGAGGGAGCGAGCCGCTCATCACGTCTCGAACTGCCGGTAACATTCCTCGGCGATTTGCTGCAGCTTAGCGCGGCTGACCTCGCCGGTGACGGCATAGCCGATGGCGCCATCGATCCAGTAGAATGTTTCGAGCGATCCTGTGGATTCAAAGCGGAAGCTGGTTTCGCCGTTCTGCGGGTTTTTGCCGAGAAGAACGGTCAGACGTTGTCCTGCCGTGTCCTGATACATCAGCATCGCGCCAGCCTTGCCGTTGACCGGCAGGAGCCTGCCGCCGACAAGCGAAAATCCCAGGCCCTTGAGGTCCGGCGCAACCAGCTTGTAGTCGAGGCGCTTGCCGAGCCAGGTGACCAGATGTTCCTCCTGATCGGCGCCGACTTCGACCGGATGGCGCTTTTCGCTGGCATAGACGAGGAATGCCGTCTTGCTCTGGCCGGGCAGGCTTTCGAACGTGGCGGAGTTTTCGGCAGGCGCGGGCTGGCTGAGCAGCCGCTCGCCGTAGATCCCCGCAGCCGTCCCCGACAGGAAGAGAATAAGCGAAGCGGCAATGAGGGCTGTCTGGCGCCAGAGCGTCGAGGACATTCTGGCAGGATCAGCCTTGCTCACCAGCTTGCCGTCGTTTTCGCCTGGCCGCGCATAGCTGGAGAAGGCCGCTTTCAATTCTGTCGCCTGTGCATGCCACTGTCGAATCTCGGCGTCTTCCTCCGGATGGTCCTTCAGCCAGAGTTCGACCTCGCGCCGGCGTTGCTCGTCGAGAAAGCCGTCAACATAGGCGTGGAGGTCTATCTCGGTGACCGGTTTGTGGTCGTCAGTCATTTCGGTCTCCGCAGTGTCACAATGTTGTTCTCGGCCAGATGCGCTGCCATCTGACGGCGCGCGCGCGACAGGCGGGACATGACGGTGCCGATCGGGATGACCAGCATGTCGGCGACATCCTGATAGCCATACCCCTCAATGACGACGAGCATCAGCACTGAACGGTGGTCCGCGCTCAGCGCATTGAGAGCGTTGTGCAGCCGCGTCTTTTCCAGCGGGTCGCCGGACACGTCCTCGGCTGTCAGGCCCAGCGTATCGTCGAGTTCTACCGACGGGTGCTGGACGATGCGGCGGTGGCGGTCGCGGTACAGATTGGTCATGATGGTGAAGGCCCAGGCGCGCAGGTTGACGCCGCGCCATTGGCCGCGGCGCACCAGCACCTTCTCGACGCAATCCTGCAAAAGGTCTTCGCCATCGCTGTCGGATTTGGCAAGGCTGCGGGAATAGCGTCGCAGCGATGGCACCAGCGACAGGATCTGGTTCTCAAACGTATCGGCGGAGGGGGGATTTCCCCCCTTCGCGCGCGCGTTCGGATCAGGGCCGTGCGGCATCCCAGACCTCTCCTACACCGTCGCCGGTGGCGTCGCCCTTTTTCGTGTCCTTGATCCAGAAGTAGAGCGGCATGCCCTTGAGAGCCCATTGTTTCTTGCCATCCTTGCGCTCGACCAGCGTATAGTCGCCGTCGGCTGCAGCGGAACCTTCCGCAAGGTAAGGCGGCCAGTTGGTGGCGCATTTATCATAGCAGTAGGATTCGCCCTTTTCATCCTTCTTGTAGGTGTAGAGCGTCATGCCGTTTTCAGCGGCAATCACCTTGCCCTTGTCGGTCTCGACGGTCTGGACCGCAGGGGCGGCGAAGGCGGAGGCGGCTGATATCAGGGAGAATGCGGTGACGAGCGGAAGAAGTCTCATTGGATGTGTCCTCTCTGGAATTTTCCGAACGAACCGCCGTTTCAGCCGGTTCGAACGTAAGACACATCAGGGCCGCTTCTTATTCCCGGCTTGAGCAAAAACTTATTGCGGCGGTATTGCTTTTGAAGCGACGAAGTGGGCGAGCGACGGGCCGACGGCCATGATCATCAGCAACCGGGCCGTCTGCAGCGCCATGACGAAGGGCACATCGACATTGCTGGACGCAGCGATGATGGCGATTGAATCCATGCCACCGGGGCTGGTGGCAAGATAAGCCGTCAGCGGATCGATGCCCGCGGCCCTGACGAGGATATAGGCAAGCAGCCCGGAAAAGCCGATGAGGACGAGGATGGAAATGATCGTCGGCACCAGCGCGCGGCGGGCATGGGCAAGGATCGGGCGAGTGAAACCCAGCCCGATGTTCCAGCCGAGCATGGCATAGCTCAAGGCCAGCAGCCATTCGGGGATCTCGATGACCAGCAGGCCGCTGACACTGAGCGCAGCGCCCAGCAGGAAAGGCATCAGAAACACGCCGGCCGGCAGGCGCAGCCATTTGCCGAGACAGCCGCCGGCAAGGGCGAGCGCAAGCGTTTCAAGGAAGGGAACGAGGTGGATCGGCCCGAACCAGACGATTTCGGGGCCGGGTCCATCGACGCCTGCCCAGTAGCGCGCCACGATCGAGGCTGCGGCGGCAACGAAGACGACACGCAGATATTGCATGAAGGCGACCAGGCGGACATCGGCGCCATAGGCATCGGCCATGACCAGCATCGAGGTGGCAGCCCCGGCGGACGAGCCCCAGATCGCCGTCGTGCCGGGCAGAATGTTGAGCTTGCTGATGACGAAGCCGCTCAGCGTGCTCATGGCGATGACCGAAAGCACGATGGCGAGAAACAGCGGCCAGTTCGAATAGAAGGTCATCAGAATGCCGGGGCGGATGGTTTCGGCGATCATGGTGCCGATCAACGCCTGGGCGCAGAGAAAGGCGGGTCTCGGCAGGCGGATGGTGCCGCCGTTCATGCCGACGATGGCGCCCGCCACCATCGGTCCCATCAAAAGGGCTGCCGGAATGCCGGTGAGTTCGAGCCCGGCGGCAAGGGCTGCGGAGAGCAGGAGCAGGAAGCCCCATTGGCATGCGATAGTCCAGCGGCCGATGCCCGAGGCCATGGGAGCGGACGGGTCTTCGGAGGGTTCAGGCGTCACGTTGGGAACTTTCGAATTACACAAGTGGCAGCGCTTGGGAGGCGGGGCGGATAAGGTATTATCATGGGCGGCCGAACTGGGATACGCGAGCGATGTGGCAGTTTCTTGCGGTGTCCGGCCCTTCGAAGCGAAATGTGATGCGGGCGGCAGCGCCGCGAACTGCCGATCAGCGCCGCAGGACGCGACAGGCCTACCCGAATCGGGCAATAGAACAAACATGGAATTCGCACCGCAACAGGATGAGGCCCTCAAGGCCGTTTCGCGCTGGTTGAAGGAAGGGCGTTCGCCGCTGTTCCGGCTGTTCGGTTATGCCGGGACCGGGAAAACGACGCTTGCCCGGCATTTTGCCGAGAATGTCGATGGCGAAGTTCTCTTTGCTGCCTTCACCGGCAAGGCGGCGCAGGTGCTGCGCTCGAAGGGCGCGACCAATGCCCGAACCATCCATTCGCTGATCTACCGGCCGCGCGGCGAGGAAGAGGTGTCCGACGAGGAGACCGGCAAGACCTCGATCGCGCCGATGTTTTCGATCAACCGGCAGTCGCCCGTCGCCAAGGCGGCGCTGATCATCATCGACGAGTGCTCGATGGTCGATGAGGCGCTCGGCCGGGACCTGATGAGTTTCGGCACGCCCATTCTGGTGCTGGGCGATCCAGGCCAGCTTCCGCCGGTGTCCGGCGGCGGGTATTTCACCAATGAGGAGCCGGACTACCTGCTGACGGATATCCACCGGCAGGCGCGCGACAACCCGATCATCCAGCTTGCCATGCATGTGCGTGAAGGCAAGGAGATCATGCATGGCGATTATGGCTCGACGGCCAGGGTCATCTCCAAGAACGAGGTGACGCAGAGCCTGGTGCTTGACGCCGATCAGGTGCTGGTCGGCACCAACAAGACGCGGCGGCGCTACAATATGCGTCTGCGCGAGCTGAAAGGGTTTACGACCGACTATCCGCAATCCGGCGACAAGCTCGTCTGCCTGCGCAACGATCCGGCCAAGGGCCTTCTCAACGGTTCGCTCTGGCAGGTGATGACCTCGTCGAAGGAAACGGTGAAGCCGGGCATCAACCTGATGATCCGCCCGGAAGACGACGACATGGACCGGGGTGCGGCCAAGATCAAGCTGTTGAAAACCGCATTCGAGGATGTCGAAGGGGAAATTCCGTGGTCGACGCGCAAGCGCTACGACGAGTTCGACTACGGTTATGCGCTGACGGTGCACAAGGCTCAAGGCTCGCAGTGGAACGACGTCGTGCTGTTCGACGAGAGCTGGGCTTTTCGCGACACCCGCGAACGCTGGCTCTATACCGCGATCACCCGTGCGGCCGAGACACTGACGATCGTACGCTGACGCCTATTCGGCCGAAACAAATCCCAAAAGCACAGCCTTGGCGACCGCTTGAAAGCGGTTGTGGCCGTTGAATTTGCGGATGATATCGGATTCGAGCGTCAGAACGGCAGTCAGGTCCATGTCCATCATCGTGGCGATGCGGTTGGCCGGATAGCCTTCGGCCATGAACGTAAGGCATTTCGTCTCGATCGGCGAAAGATGGATGGGTGACAGGGCGGTGCGTTCCGGGTTATCGCCGTCGGCCACCGATTCCAGAAGTTCGCTGATCCGCTGCATCTGGCGCCGCAGGATGGACTGCTGGGCGGCGAGTTCGCGTTTCCGGGCGTGCAATGCGTCCTCGAAAATCTGGGCTGCATCCTTCTGGCTGGTCGAGGAGCCGAGTGCTGACATGAGGTCTTGAATGGCCGCGATCGGCATGTCGATCTCACGGCAGGCATTGATGACGGTCATGCGCCGGATGTCTTCCTGCCCGTAGACCCGCATCGGTCCCATCCTGTCGGCCGACAACAGACCCTTTTCCTCGTAGAAATGCAGGGTGCGGTGGGTTACCCCGAAGGCATCGGCCATGTCGGCGATGGCGACATGATTGTCCGCAATGGTGCCCGGCAAGGGAAGATGGGGAAGAAAGCCGGGCGATTGCCGGCTACCCGGTACACAAGGATGTGTCTTTATCTGTTCTGGCATATCGTGAAATAGCCTCCCGCTGATCGACTGGCGGGAAAATATCCTGGAAACGGCAACCCGCCTGTGACGCATCAGGACGCGGCGCGCATTTCCCTAGGCTGCTCTTAAGGCCTGCACGCCATCCCGGGGGAAGGATACTCGCAACCATCGTGCGCGCCTGATGAGCGACCAGGCTTTCTCCCACTTGCACAGCTACAATACACGCACGGCGCGTAGATGAACAGCTAGTAACTTTTGGGGCGAAATCTAGGGTTTTTCGGCAGATTCTCGCGTTTCGAGCCGGGAAATACGATTTGGAAGGGAAAATATCACGGCTCTTGTTCGGCCGGTGATAACAACCCTGCCGCGTCAACGGATGAGGGTCAGGGGCAGCGCGCCGGCATTGATCTCGAATTTCAGCTTCCGCTGATGATTGACCGACAGTTTCTCCTGGCAGGACTTGGCTTCCTGGAAAGCCTCGCGGGTCTGCTGATGGCGGTAAGCGTCGGTCAGGGCCATGCATTCCATCAACGGGCTGTCGATCTTCGCTGCGCTGGCGTAGCGGAAAATATTGCCATCCGAAGCCAGAATCTTGGCTGCAAGCGCCAGGCTCTCGTAAAGAATATCGGCTTCGCTCGCCAATTGTGCGCCATCGATGAACCGGTCGTAGAGAATGTCCGCCGATGCATCGTTCTTGATCAGAACCCGAACGCCAGCCGGCGATGTCTGCGGCAGCACGGACACTGTGAAGGCCAGCGGATTGGAAACCGAACGTATCGGTTGCCACGATACGGCGCCAGGCACGGCGGCGATCGTCCGGTAATGCGATGCGGCGTTGCGAAACGCATCGGCAAAGCGCCCGGCCGTACCGCTGCGCGGCCATTGCGAACGAACCGTTATCTTCGGCAGGTCATCGGCGAACTTGCGCTCAAGCACTGCACCGTGCAGGCTCGATTGCGCCGGAATGCTGACGCTCATGGCCGGTGACGACAAAGGAACGAAAATCAGCAGCGGCAGGACCGATAATACTGCGAGTGGCGAAGACAAGGGGGCAGGCAGCCACGAGAAACGTCTGTTTGCGGTCCGGCGCGGGGAAGCCGGCGTACGTGCCCCTTCTGCCGGCAGGGCCGGTGAAATCCGCTGGCGCTTGTATTCGGGCACATAGGTGCCCTTCGGAACGTCTATGCGCCAGAGATCCTCAGCACCTTCGCCAGCGTAATAGGCCGTCAGCAACTTTCGCAGCTTGCCGGCATGGACGCGCACCAGGGGATCGCTGTCGGCATTGAAGGCCTGCGGCCGGTCGAAAACATCGATGCCGATCGTGTAGCCCTTCAACTGGTGCCCTATGCCATCGATCTCCTTGTCGACGACATATTTCAGGAAAGCGCGCAGGCGCTCGGAACGGGAAAAAACAGTGCTCGACAGCACCGCGTCAAGGGATTGGAGGATCGTCTGGTCGTCCGGTCTCTCGTATTGCGCCATTATTGTGCTCCCCCAAAAAACGCCATCGGGACCATCGCGCCTTTGTCGGGAGCGGGTGGCGACGGGATTGTGTCGAGGCAAAAACGAGGGCTCATCGGTTCCGGCTTGGATGATTGCGTGGGGTTCAGTACCGCCGCTCGCGATTCGCGAAGTGCATGGCCTGTACTTTGAACGTCTATTAAATCGAAGTTTTGTCGGTTTGTCAGGTACTGCGTTCATTTAACTTGCGTTTCGTCTGAAATAAAGCCGTTGAACCGGCTGCGGCCGATTATTGTAACGGAGACGCTTTCTCTGCTGCAGATTTGTTGCGGGGCGGCGGGCGAACCGCTACAGCGCCACGCGTTCCTTCATGGCGCGCAAAGGTCGCTGTAGCACTTTAATCTGCTGCATATTTTTTCCTTAAATCGATACCGATTTAAGGAATTATGCAGTAGAAAGGGCGCCGTAATGACGGCGGTATCCTTGGAAGGTGCTGAAATGGCTGCGAAACTCTCCGTGAACCTGAATGCGATCGCCATGCTGCGAAACCGGCGCGATCTTCCCTGGCCATCCGTTACCGGACTTGGACAGATCGCCCTCGATGCGGGCGCCAGCGGGCTCACCGTGCATCCGCGCCCGGATCAGCGCCACATCCGTTTTTCCGACCTCGCGCCGATCCGCGCATTGATCGACGATCTTTATCCTGAGACCGAATTCAACATGGAAGGGTTTCCCAACGAGGAGTTTCTGCAACTCGTCGAGCGCCACCAGCCCGAGCAGGTGACGCTGGTGCCTGACGATCCCGCACAGGCAACCTCCGATCACGGATGGGATTTCCGCAAGAACCACAATCTGCTCGGCAATGTTGTCGGGCGATTGAAGAAGGGCGGCTTTCGCGTGTCGCTGTTTGCCGACGGCGATCCGGATCTCGAGGCGCTGACGATTGCAAAAGAAACCGGTGCCGACCGGATCGAGCTTTACACCGGACCCTATGGCGGCTGCTACGACGATCCCGAGCGCGGCGCGGTTCTGCTTGAAGAATTGGGCCGGACTGCCGATCTCGCAGCGACCTTGGGGCTTGGGGTCAATGCCGGCCACGACCTGACGGTCGCCAACCTGCCGGCACTTGCTACACGGATTTCCAATCTGGCCGAAGTCTCGATCGGCCATGGCCTGACCGCCGACGCGCTGAAATACGGCATGGCGGAAACCGTCCGCCGCTTCTGCCGCGCCTGCGGCCAGGACGTCTGACACCTGCGGAAGAGGGCTCCGCATGTGCGGAGCCCTCTGTCATTTAGCCGAGTAGGACTGCCTTGCTGGCCGCCAGAAAATCGTCGAGTGCGGTCAGCTTTTGGCCGGAAAGCCTGCCGGCATCGGCTGTCACCAGGTCGATAAGGCCTTTGCGCGTGTTGGTGTCGAACGAGACGACGACGGGGATGATGAAGTCGGGAAGGCCGGCCGCCTTCAGCCCGCCTGCGAGTTGCTCGTCGGTGACGTGGATGACCTCAAGCGGCTTTCCGGCGACCTTCGAGGCAAGCACTGCGACTTCATCCGCCGTATGTGTCTTTTCGCCGGTCAGCGTATAGGTCGCACTTTCGCTCGAGCCTGATGCGAGAGCGCTCGCCGTCGCCTTGGCGATATCGGTGCGGGCGATATGGGCGAGCTTTCCCGCACCGGACGCGCTGTACCATTTGCCTTCGCTCAATGCATGCGGCAGGGCCATGAACAGGTTTTCCATGTACCAGCCATTGCGCAGGATGGTGTAGGCGATTCCGGTTGCCTTGATCGCGTTTTCGGTGCCGAGATGGTCCGGCGCAAAGGGGATGACCGAGGTCTCCGGGTTTGGCATCGAGGTGTAGAGGATATGCTTGGCGCCTGCCTTTTGGGCTGCGGCAACGGCGGCCAGGTGCTGGCGCAGGCGCTTGCCCGGTTGGTCGAGTGCATCGGTGGAGATGATCAGGATGCGGTCGGCACCCTTGAAGGCGGCATCCAGCGACGCGGCATCGTCGAAATCGGCAGCGCGGGTCTGCACGCCCTTTGCCGCATAGCCGGCGAGCTTGTCGGTATCGCGGCTGGTGGCGATGATGTCGGAAGGCGCAACCTTGCCGGAGGCCAGCAGTTCGTCGAGCACGAGGCGGCCGAGTTTGCCGGTGGCACCGGTGACGAGGAGGGTTTGCGACATGTTCATTCCTTTGTCTGTCAAATGGCGTCCGGTTTGTTGCCGAAGCATCCTGTTTGAGATATGGTTCCTAAATGAGACCTTCTCTTATTTCGTTATCTGCTGACGGATGTAAAGGAGGCAGTTTTTTATGCGGTGGTTACGTGAAGGATACCGAGTCCCATGAACAAGATGACCGGAAAGACCGAAGGCGAGCGGGTGATCGTCGTGATGGGCATGACGTTTTCACGGGAGCAGTGCCCGGTCCGCGACGTCATCGACAATATCGGCGGCAAGTGGAACACGCTGATGATCCTGGCCCTGGGCGAGGGACCGATGCGGTTTTCGGCACTGCGCCGCCTGATTCCGGATATTTCCCAGCGCATGCTGACCCAGACGCTGCGCGACCTGCAGCGGGACGGCTATATCGGCCGGGAAGTCTTTCCGACCCAGCCGCCGAGTGTCGAATACAGCCTGACCCCGCTCGGCCAGTCCTTCCTCGTGCTGGTCCGGGGGCTGGTGGACTGGTCGGTGGAGCATCATCAGGCGATCCGTGCGGCCCGTGTCGCGTATGACGCAGCTGCCTGAGGAGACGATCGATCCGTTCGCATCGGGGGTGACGGACACCCGGCGGTATCAGGCCGGCAGGGCGTTGCCGCAGGTTGAGGCCGTCAGATCCAGTGCCCAAATCTGACCGGTCAGATCCTTGCCGAACGAGTGGTGCGCCTCTTCCTTTTCCAGCGTAAACCCGGCTGCGACATAGATGCGGCGCGCGGAGACGAGGATATCGTTGGTCCACAACTCCAGCCGCCGGTAGCCGGCGCCTTTGGCAAAGCTGATGCATTCGTTGACCAGTCTCGTGCCGAGGCCCTGACCGCGCGCAGCACTATCGACGTGGAGAAGGCGAAGTTTTGCCGTCCCTTCGCTGCCCCCCTTGACGAGAAAAATGCTGCCGAGGAATGTGCCGTCGCTTTCGGCGATCCAGCAGCGTTCGCGGGCGGGATCGAAGTTGCGGATGAAGGCTGCGCAGATTTCCGCAACCAGCGCTTCGTACTCGCCGTTCCAGCCATAGGTTTCGGTATAGGCTATTGCCTGGCTCGCGATCACCATGCCCATGTCGCCGATCCGGTGCGGCCGGATGGTGATGGGGGCCGGGGCGCTTTTGCCGCCGGACAGCAGCAACTGCACCGACGCCATGGCGGCGCTAATATCCCGGCGCTGCTGTTTAGCGATCGGTTCGAGCAGGGCTGCGATGCGCTGGCGCGAGCGCTCTGCCAGATCGGCCGCGACATCCCGGCCGCGCGGCGTCAGCTGCAGCAGCCGGCCACGGCCGTCCGCCGGGTCTTTCGTGGTTTCGATCAGGCCGGTATCGCCGAAGGATTTGAGCATGCGGCTGAGATAGGCCGGGTCGAGCGAAAGCTCTTCCGTCAATCTGGATGCGGACGTGGTGCCCTGCGCGGCGAGCTCATAGATCACGCGGGCTTCGGTGAGCGTATAGGGCGTGTCCATGAAGGCGCGGTCGAGCACGCCGATCCGGTTGGTGTAGAACCGGTTGAAGGCGCGGATCGCCTCGATCTCGTCATGGCCGGTTTCAGCAAAGGCTGCGTGTGACAATGCTCGGTGCGACGATTCTTGGGGTGACATGGCATTCTCCTTATGAATGCCATGATCGCAATTTATTTGACTGAGTCAAGTATTATTGAGATGGTCTCAGGCAGCCTGCTTGCCGCTCTTCAAAACGCCTTCAAGCGCGAATTCGACGGCTGCATCGGCATGGATCGCGGTGGAATCGAAACCGGGCAGGGGCAGGTTTTCCGGATCGAGAATCAGGCAGATCTCGGTGCAGCCAAGGATGATGGCATCGGCACCGTCGTTTTTCGCCCGCTCGATGACGGCCATCAGCGCTGCCCGCGAGGTGTCGAGAATGACGCCGGCGCAGAGTTCGTTGAAAATGATATCGTGAACGAGGGTGCGATCCTCGGCATTCGGCACCATGACATCGACGCCATCGGCTGCCATGCGGCCGGTATAAAAGCCGTGCTCCATCGTGTAGCGCGTCGCGAGCAGCAGCGGACGCTTGATGCCGGCGGCCTTCATCGATGCCGCGGTTTCGTCGATGATGTTGATCAGCGGTACGGCAATCGACGCCTGAACCTCGTCGGCGATCAGGTGCATCGTGTTGGTGCAGATCAGAACGCAGCCGGCGCCGGCGGCTTCCAGCCCCTTTGCGACCTCGGACAGGTGCTTGGCCGCGTCGTCCCAGCGACCGGCCTTCTGCATGTCGACGATGGTCTGGAAGTCGACGGAATGCAGCATGACTTCGGCGGAATGCAGGCCCCCGAGACGCGCGCGCACGGCCTCGTTGATCATCCGGTAATAGACTGCCGAGCTTTCAAAGCTCATTCCACCGATGAGGCCGATCTTGCGCATGATGCCGTTCCTGTTCCGCTTGTGTTTGTTGATGCTGCAATTGTCGCCGATGTATGGCGGAAAGAGTTCGCTTTGTTGGGTGACATCGCATTTGTTTGCGCGTATTTTTTGCACGATTTGAGTTTTTGGCGCAAATTTCTATCGAGTGTGTCAACGGGCTAGGGGAGAACAGGGCGTGCTGGACGAAAGGGACCGGAAGATTCTATCGTTGCTGTAGGAGGATGCCAGCCTGGGCGGATCAACGCCACTCGGTACCCTGCGCCTGGCAGGATCGCTGGTTTCGGGACAGGAACACTGATTGCGCTAGCGATTTACAGCTGCGCGGGGTTGCGGGCGCGTGATGAAGATTGTTCCATTGGCATTTAAGGGAAAAGACCGCTGCTGACGGGTCCGACAACAAGCCACATCCACGCCGGATTACATGCCGCATCATCCAGCCGAGACAGGCGCTCGCGAGCGCGAAAATGTCTAGTGTAGGTCAAATAGGTGGCTCTGTTTCAAACAGGGGCTGGCCGCGCAGAAGAAGCGCGACCGGCTGGGCATCGGCGCACGATGATTTCCGTGGTTCCGAAACGGGCGGCGATGTCGGGTATCGTCTTTCCCTGATCCGCCAAGCGTTGAATGCCTCGTAAGCGTCCACCGGGTGCATGTCCTCCCGCATGACATTTTCCGTCAGGCTGATCTCCGTGGCATCCTCGCCGTCGCGCACTTTGCACTCAACCGCGTGGTTTTTCTGAATTTCACCCTGCTCTAACAGCAGCAGCACAGCCCGTCTGCGGCGCTCACCAGCTGTCACAAAATACCGGCCCTTCTTTTCAGCGGTCCGCACGACAAGGTTTGCAGAACGCCGTTGACCTTGATCGATGCGGCAAGCGCCGAAATGCTATCGGCGGAGTAGGTCTTGCGGACGTTCTTGGGGTCCGCATCCAGCTTGTTCAATTCGATGATGATGGTCGTCGTCATGTTTTCGGTCTCCTGATGTCCTGTTTCACTTGGGTTTACAAACCCGCTGGTGGGCGAAGCCTTCTTCCTTTGGTCCGAAGGACGTGCTCTCACGTTCCTCGGAACGAAGGGAGGGGGCGTAAGCCCGCTCCCGGTAGGGTGGGGATCGAGTCATGGGTCGGACGGGCGGTGAAAGCCGTTTTTTCTTGACGGCTGACAGCGCTTTGGCGCGCTTGCCCATTGGCGCGAGCACCGGCCTATCGTAAGAGCGGCATGTTACGGATAAGATGCGCATCGCCTTCTGCGGATGCTCTTTGCAGATGTGAGCGCGAGATCGCGCTCTCAATATCTCGTGCGTCGAGCCTTGGACAGGAAAGAGACTGTTATCTGAATTGCCAACACCCCTTGGCCGGTGGACCAGCACACGATCCGGCATAAGCGACCTCAACCTGTTGCGAGATGCGCCGTGGCCATCGCCGCCAAGCGCTAAACATGTATGTACACACTAGGGATGTACAATCTGGAAAGCGTAGGGTATAGTACATCCACGTACACACAAGGATGAGCGCTATGCACACCACCAAAGCTTTCAAGAACGGAAATTCCCAGGCGGTTCGCATACCGGCCGAACTGGCGTTTGACCGGACCGATGTCGAGTTGGAAATCGAGCGCGTCGGCGACGAGCTTCGCATCCGTCCTGTGCATCGCTCCCTGGCCGGCGTTCTGGATGTATTCGCCCGCTTCTCTCCGGATTTCATGCGCGACGGAAGAGAGCCCCATGAGCAAGACGAGCGGGACAAGATCTGATGGCGCGCTACATGCTCGATACGAACATGTGTATCTACCTGATGAAAAACCAGCCGGAGCAGGTCGCCCGCCGCTTTGCCAGTTGCTATGTGGGAGACGTGGTCATGTCCGCCATCACCTTCGCCGAACTCGAGTATGGTGTATCCGCATCCGATGATCCGGCACGGGAACTCGACAATCTGGCCGCGCTGGCCGAGCTGATCACGGTAGAGCCGTTTGGGATCGCGGCAGCACGTGCCTATGGGCCGGTGCGGATGGCGACGAGAGACAGGAAGAAAGATCATTTGGACAAACTGATCGCGTCGCACGCAATCGCCTTGAATACGGTCTTGGTCACGAACAATACGCGCGACTTTCTGGCGTATCCTGGGCTGAAGCTCGAAAACTGGCTGGACGCGTAACGCAGAGAAACCAATTAACCCGTCCCAGCGGCTATTCCGCGAGCGGGCAGGGAAGGGGACCTTGCCGGCGGTCGTGCCAACGACCACGGCACGATCAGCGAAAAATGAAGAGTATCGGAGAAATCAGCATAGCGCCGCTCCCAGGCGGGATTTCGGGAATTCTCGACGCGCAGCGAGCGGAAGAAGGCAGCCGCAGGAGCCTCAACATAGTGGCCCGAAGGGGAGGCGGGACCGACTGCCGCCGCGCGCTGCGCACCGTTTAGTGGGGCAAAGACAGGAAAAAACTCGACGCCGAAAAAGACCGTTTTCCACCAAGCTCCGGAAAACCCTACGGCGCTGCGCAGCGTGCCAGAAACGATATTTTTAAGGGTTTTGCGCGACGATAGTAGCATTCTCAACGGGCGAGCAATTACGACCGATAAGCCGGCATAATAGTGTGGGCCATAGGCCGCGCGCGAGCCACAGCCGCCGCTGGCGGAGCATGCGCATTCCGGACCAAAATCCCTCGGCCAAAATACCTCAGGTAAACGTGCAGGGTGTCGATTGGAGCCGCCACCTGTGTGGTGGCATAAGAATTGCGTCCTGAGAACAGGGCGAACGTGCTTTACTGGGTTCGAACAACGGCACGCTTGGCCTCTTTGTTAACCATCGACGAGGGAAACAATGCTGGTTTCAGGGTTTGAGCTGTCAAGAAAAGCCGTTCGGGAAAGGCTGATCGAAACCGAGAATTTTGAGCAGGCTTTGGACCTTCTCGCTGAATTCACAGCGGATATGGGGTTCACGCAGACACTTTATGGTTACATCCCCACTACGCCGCAAAGCCCGGCGTTGCAGTTGCAAGGGCAATGACGGCCGCCGCCGCAATGACGCCAAGGCGCATGGTTTCCTCCCTCCACTCATTAATTGTTGATGCTGATCACCGCCCAGTGGGATGAGCTGCAATCGCCATTGTCACAGACATTGCTCATCCAGACCGCGCCGTCCGCCAGCATCACGCCGTCGCTGTTGACGAAGAGCTGATCGAAAGTCTGGCCTGCAACGGCATCCCTTGTATCCTGCGTCACCAGCGTGTCGAAATTCTCGACGAAATCATCCGCGTTCAGGATTTCATAGCTTTCGCCATTGGCCGCGACCCGCAGGGGATATTCGGCAAGCCGTGCGATCGTTGCCGCATCGCTGTTGCCCATCGCTTCCACCAGGCTGAGCAGCGGCTCGCTCAGGTCTCCGGCATTGCCATGCAAAGATTCGATCCGGTTGTAGACCTCCTCATCGGATTGAGCCGACGCCGAAACCGGCAGAAATGAGAGGGTGGCGGCCAGAAACAGGGCGGCTTTATTCACTCGAAGCATGAAAACTCCAGGGTAGAGGATGATGTTGGCCGCACATTAGCGGAGCATCCTTGGAAACGAAACGGGGACAGGAGCGTCCATTTTGGGGGGAGTGCAGTTCTCCCATGACGTTTGGCGGCGCGGCAATATTCGATGTCACTGCTCCTCGTTCTTGCCGGGAACACCGCAGTTCAAAATCCTGCCAAATCAGGCTTGACCGGTACTCGGCTTTGCGGCATAAGCGGCGAACCGTACCGTACGGTACTGTGAATGGAGATGATTTCTTGCAGCTTGCCGCCCACCCGCACCAGCCGGACTATTCGCCGCGCCAGAACGATGTTCTGGACAGCGCGCTGCGTCTGCTGGTCGATGGCGGCGAGAAGGCGCTGACGACGGCGGGCGTGGCGCGGGCCGCCAACTGCTCGAAGGAAAGCCTGTACAAATGGTTCGGTGATCGCGACGGCCTGCTGTCGGCGATGATCGGCTTTCAGGCAAGCAAGGTGCGGACCTTCGACGATACCGCCGAAACGCTGACGGCGGCGGCGCTGCAGGAGCACCTGATGCTGTTCGCACGTGACCTGCTGGAGGTTCTGGGCGGCGATGTTTCGCTGGCGCTCAACCGGTTGGCGATCGGGCAGGCGAGCCGTGACGGCTCCAAGCTCGGATCGATGCTGCAGGAGCGCGGCCGCCGGCAGATCGGCAAACGCGCGGGCGCGCTTCTGGAAGCGGGGCGAGATGCCGGACTTCTGGTGTTCGGCGACCGCGACGATGCCTATGATACGCTGTACGGCCTGATCGTTTCCGATCTGCATCTGCGCATGCTGCTCGGCGAGGACAGGGACCGCATGGTCAAGGATTTCGGCCGCAGGGCGCAAAAGGCGGTGTCCGCCTTTCTTCGCCTCTACGGCAGTGAAAAGAGTTCGGCCGGGCCCTGAGGGCGGCCGGAAGAGTTTATAGAGAGACAACCAAAGGGAAGGAAATTACAATGCGCGTCTATTACGATCGTGATGCTGATCTCAACCTCATCAAGTCCAAGAACGTCGTTATCGTCGGTTACGGTTCGCAAGGCCGCGCCCACGCGCTGAACCTGAAGGATTCGGGCGCGACCAACGTCGTCATCGCGCTGAAAGCCGGTTCCGCCACCATCAAGAAGGCCGAAGCCGATGGCTTCAAGGTCATGACCGTTGCTGAAGCTGCCAAGTGGGGCGACCTGTTGATGATGGCGACCCCGGACGAACTCCAGGCCGACATCTACAAGGCCGACATCGCCGGCAACATCCGTGACGGCGCTGCCATCGCATTCGCACACGGCCTCAACGTTCATTTCGGCCTCATCGAGCCGAAGGAAACGCTCGACGTCGTTATGATCGCACCGAAGGGCCCCGGTCACACGGTTCGCGGCGAATACCAGAAGGGCGGCGGCGTTCCCTGCCTCGTCGCAGTCGAGAAGAACGCTTCCGGCAACGCGCTTGATCTCGCTCTCTCCTACGCCTGCGGCGTTGGCGGCGGCCGTTCGGGCATCATCGAAACCAACTTCAAGGAAGAGTGCGAAACCGACCTTTTCGGCGAACAGGTCGTTCTGTGCGGCGGTCTGGTCGAGCTGATCCGCGCCGGTTTCGAAACGCTGGTCGAAGGCGGCTATGCGCCGGAAATGGCCTATTTCGAGTGCCTGCACGAAGTCAAGCTGATCGTCGACCTGATCTATGAAGGCGGAATCGCCAACATGAACTACTCGATCTCCAACACGGCCGAGTGGGGCGAATACGTCTCGGGTCCGCGCATCATCACGGCTGAAACCAAGGCTGAAATGAAGCGCGTTCTCACCGACATCCAGACCGGCAAGTTCACCTCCGACTGGATGCAGGAATACCGTTCGGGTGCAGCCCGCTTCAAGGGTATCCGCCGCATGAACGACAATCACCAGATCGAAGAAGTCGGCGCCAAGCTGCGCGGCATGATGCCGTGGATCGGCAAGAACAAGCTGGTCGACAAGGCCAAGAACTGATATTTGCTGCATAGCAAAATTAGCTCATTGCACTTGCGCAATACTGAAGAGGCCGGGAAAACATCCCGGCCTTTTCGCGTCTTTGAAGTAGTCTTTGGAACATTGTCTCTTCTGAAGTATTCTATTCGTCAGGAGGATACTGCGATGACAACATTCTTCTACCACTTCGCCCTTTTCGATGCTTTCATCCTCGGTGCCATCGTGCTTCTCGTTGGTTTGAGCTTGTTCGGACATCACGAAGCGTAAACGGGTTCATCCGGACGCGCTTTGGCCCGGATGCGGATATCGGATGACGACAAATCGCTTGCGAGTGCCTCGTTGGCAGTGCCAGCGTGATTGGCTCCTGTAGAGTATCGCATCCGCCATTTCCTATGCGCGCAGGTCTTTCCAGCCAGCCCTTGCCGGGTGCACGCTTGCCTCTCTATCGATATGACCTTGGCTTGGGACAGCGGTTGCTTGCGCAGTGGTTGGGGAATAGTTTGGGTGGGACGAGCGCACGCGCCGACGGCTGTGACTTTGACGCAGAAAACGCCTCTGCGCACCAAAGTATAGGTCAGCATTATTGACTTAATAAGCGCGGCGTGATGTGCTCCGGAAAAAGCATAATCTGAGGAAACTTCCATGCTCGATTGGGAAAATATCTTCGCGACGCGCTCTTCACGGATGCGCGCTTCGGAAATCCGCGAACTGCTGAAACTTTTGGACCGGCCGGACATCATCTCCTTTGCCGGTGGCATTCCGGATCCGGCGCTGTTTCCGGATGAGGAATTCAAGACCGCCTATGCCGATATCTTCGGCGGCCCGACGGTCAGCGCAGCGCTGCAATATTCGGTCAGCGAAGGCTATCTGCCGCTTCGCCAATGGCTGGCTGGCCGCATGGCGGACATCGGCATTCCGTGCGACCCGGAAAATATCCTGATCACCTCGGGCTCGCAGCAGGCGCTCGATTATCTCGGTAAGCTGTTCCTGTCGCCCAACGATACCGCTCTGGTCACATGGCCGACCTATCTTGGTGCGCTGCAGGCATTCAACGCCTATGAACCGTCCTACGACCAGCTGTCGCCGGCGGGTAACCGCACGCCGCAGACCTACCGCGATGTCGCGGCGGAAGCGGGCGGCCGGGTGAAGTTCGCCTATATGTCGGCCGAGTTCGCCAACCCGACCGGCGAAACGCTGGACCTTGCCGCGCGCGAAAAGGTTCTCGACCTTGCCGAGGAACTCGACATCGCCGTTATCGAGGATGCCGCCTATCAGTCGCTGCGTTATGACGGCGAAGCCGTGCCGCCGATGCTGGCGCTCGAGATTGCCCGCAAGGGGTCGATCAACGAAACCCGCACGATCTATTGCGGCAGCTTCTCCAAGACATTGGCGCCCGGTCTTCGCGTCGGTTTCGTGGTTGCGGCCATGCCGATCATCCGCAAGCTGGTGCTGATGAAACAGGCGGCCGACCTGCATTCGTCGACCATCAACCAGATGGCCATCTGCCATGTTGCCGAGCGCGGCTTTGATGCGCAGGTCAACAAGATCCGCGCCGTCTACAGCAAGCGGCGCGATGCCATGCTGGCCGCCTTGGCGAAATACATGCCGCAGGGCGTCAGCTGGACGGTTCCGGAGGGCGGCATGTTCGTCTGGCTGACCTTGCCTGCCGGCATGGATGGAGCGGATCTCCTGGCCAAGTCGCTGGTGTCCGCAAAGGTTGCCTTCGTGCCCGGCAAGGCGTTTTTCGCCGATGGTTCGGGTGCCAACACCCTTCGCGTCAGCTTCTCCTGCGCCGACGAGGCGATGATCGAGGAGGGGATTTCCCGTCTCGGCCGCCTGATCGGCGAAGAAGCAGCGGCGATTGCCGCCTAATACCAAGTCTCTATCATCGAGACTTGGTAAAACCTTCATCTGCGAGGCAGGCGAGAGCCGCCTCGTAGATCACATCGGGCAGTACGTCGAAGGTATAGGGCACGTGGACGCGTTCCCATTTCTGATGGTAGTCGCGCCCCCACGGCCCGATATTGACCACCGGATAGGACAAAAGTCCGTCCGGTGCTCTATCGACGAAGGCCTGGCAGGGGGTGTTGCCGGACAAAAGCTGCGTCTGTCCCGCTGCCGGGCGATGTCCGAAGAAGCTCATATCGGAAATGCCGGCGAAGAACTGTTTCGCCTTGATGCTTGTCCGGTGCCGCTTCGCGCATGTTTCTGCGGCCGACATCATGTTGCGCTCAAAAGCACGGCCGCGATCGCCGGCGCTGTCCAGATGGACGCGCGGATAGTGCAGGGTCGAGAAACCGACGACCACCAGAGGCCCTTCCAGCCCTGCCTCGGCGAGCGTCGCCGCAACGATCTGGCGGGTGATCGACAGCGGGTCTTCACCACCGGACAGGGATTGATCGAGCGCCTTCAGCCGGCCGGCTGCGGCTTGTCCGCCATGGGAGATAGCCAGATCGCGCAACTCGGCGTAGGACAGAACCTGTCCCTGATGGGTTTCTGCGCGGCCTGAACCCTGACGCGCAAAGAAGGCTTTTGCATTCCGTGTCTGTGCATCGAGCGCCGTCCCCATGGCATTTGCCGCAATCGCGCGAAACTCGGTGAGAACATCGTCCGGGGTGCGCCGGTGGGTCAGCCAGTTGAACGACAGCCAGACATGCGCGGGCGTCGTCACCTCATATCCATGGCGCACATCCTTGGCTTCCAGGCAGACCGGTGCCGGTGAAATCTCGCCATGGGCTTCGTCGCAAAGCGCGCTGTTCATCTCCATGGCGCGCATGATCTCGGCGCCGATCAGGTGGGCGCTGACGCCATCGAAGGCATAACCGGCATGGGTGGGGCGTCCGGCAACGAAGGCGAACGGGGAAAACTTGCCGACCGAGCCGAGATAGACGGCGCGGCCTTCTTCGCCGTCGCCATCATCGCCGCTGGCATCGAGATTGATGCCGCCGATCATGTCGAGATCGAACTTTTCGGCGATGGCGGGCAGGGCATCGCGTAACGCCCGCATGCCGCGCGAGCGGTTTTCCTCATCCGGCGTGGCGACGAACAAAAGGTTGCCGGGTGGTTCGTCCAGTTCGGCAAAACGCTCGAGAGCGGCGATCCCTGCGGCAAGGCCGCTCTTCATGTCGAGCAGACCGCGGCCCGCGAGGAAATCGCCGGTCATGAGGTCGGTGAGCGCCTTGTCTTCCGCCGGATTGCGGCTTTTCGCCGTCAGTTCGTCGATCAGCGCCTTGGTCAAGGCTTCCGGTTCGCAGGCAAGCGATGCCAGAGAACCGTAATTGGCGATCGAGACGGTATCGAAATGGCCCGCCAGAACCAGGCATCGCCGGCCCTTGCCGCGCACCAGCGCCAAAACGTTTTGCCGGGCGGGTGTGCCGTGACTATCCAAAGCCAGCAGATTTTCCGGGTGCTGGCGAAAATAGGGGGTGCCGCCGAGCAGTTCGATCAACCGGCCGGAGAATGCAGCCTCGCCATCGCTTTCCGTGACGCTTGGCCACCGCGTCATTTCGACGGAAAGCTCGCCGGTGCGCGACAGGGAACTGCGAAGAGATGAGCGGTCGGCAGACGGCATTTTGGGCGATCCTCTAGCGATTTGAGTAGACCCCGTGACGAGGTTGGCGAACTCTAGCGACCAGCTCCATAAAGCGAAATGGCAATATTATGGAAAATTGCTTGATATTTTGAGCAAAATGACAGGGTATGTTGTCATAATAGCAAGGGTACACTCATGGACAGCACCGACCGACGCCTGTTGGCAGTTCTCAGGACCGATGGCCGCGCCTCGATTTCGAAACTGGCCGAGCTCCTGAAAATATCACGCGGCACGGTGCAGAACCGGATCGACCGGCTGACTGCCGACGGCGTTATCGCCGGGTTTACGGTGCGTATCACCGCGGCGGAAGACCCGCATGCCGTCCGGGCCGTCATGCTGATCGAGATTACCGGTCAGAAAACCGTCTCTGTGGTCAAGACCTTGCGCGGCATTCCGGAAATCCGGGCGCTGCACACCACCAATGGCGCCTGGGACCTCGTTGCCGAAATCGAAACCGAAAACCTTGCCGCGTTCGACCGCGTCCTGCGCCATGTGCGGGCGCTGGAAGGCGTGTCCAAATCGGAAACCAGCCTGTTGCTGACGACGATCTGAGCAGCACATTGCATTCGGCGAAATTCAGCGCGGCATAGAAGCCGCCCGTGAACGGGACGCGCAGCAGGCCCGGGCAATCGAAACGTTGCTTGGCCAGATGATCGACAGCACCAGTGTTTTAGCGCTGGACGGGCGATGCATGATCGCCTGGGCGAAACTCATGCACCGGCAGTCGCCGCATCTGATTGCCGACGCCATGATCGCAGCGACGGCCATTGTTCACGGCCTGACGGTGGTTACACGAAATGTCAGAGACTTCGAGCACTTTCCAGTCGCCTTGGTCAACCCATTCGAGTTTCGATAGCTGTCCTGTCCATGCGTGCGTGAGCTGAGCTGGCCGCGGGCGATCAAAAAGGAAAGGGGAGCTTTGACGCTTCCCCAAGGTACTGCCTCCGCTCAGTCTCTCGCAAGCACGATAACGCGGTCGTCTGCACTATAAAGCAGCTTCTCGGACTTTGACGGATTGACGGTGACGCCGCAGAGCCGCCGCAGGTCCGTATCGCCGTCGCGCTGGCGGCGGTAGCCGATCGCCACTTCGCCGCGTCGCAGGGCGGCAAGGCAGATCGTGTAAAACGTGACCGGCTCGCCGATGGCGACATAGTCGCTGACCGGGCGCATATAGATTTCCGATCCGTCCTCATCGAGAAGCTCGTCGAAAATTGCCGCCATGCGCTCGTTTTCGGAAGCCTGTGCCAGCATCAGGCTGACCAGCTTGTTGCTGACGACGAAATCGTCGGCGCGGGTGACTTCCGCCAGTTCCCGGTTGCGCACGTCGGTCATTTCGCTGACGACGCTGATATGGCGGCCGGCATGCTCGGCGATCTTGCGCAGCTGCAGCAGCGTCACCAGGGTTCGGGTATCGGCTGGCTGCGGTGCCATATGGTCGCTGTAGCCGAGAACCAGAACATGATCGTAGCTTGGAATGTCCAGCGCATCGAGTTCGGTGCGGTTGCTGGTGTCGATGACGCGGTAATCGACGGACATGTTGCCGTTTGCCACTTTGAGGGCTGCGATTTCATCCTCAAGCTCCGGCGTGTCGGCGGCAATCGTCAGCAGCGAACCTGGCGCGACGTAACGCGAGAGTTCGAAGGTGATGATCGGTCCGCGACGATTCCAGCCGAGAAGCAGGGTCCGTTCCGGCCCTTGTTCGCGCACGTCCACCGGAAGGATGGCGTCCTTCTCGATGTGGATCTCATTGCTTCCGGATTTGATCGCGGCATCGTCCTCGGCGATGATGACAGCGCGCTCGCCCGGCTTGAAGATCCGGCCCGGCGGTGGATTGAGATGCACCTTGCCATCCTCGTCGCAAAGGCCAATCAGGGTCGAGGCCTCGTAGGCCATGACGGCGGCGGCAAAGCTCTTGCCGGTGATGTCGGGCTGTTCCAGCGTATAGATCTCGCAGCCGTCGAAATCGAGCAGTTCGGAATAGACGGCACTCAAGCCCGACTGGCGGCTGGAATGCACGACGATCCGGGAAATCAGGTCGTCGGCCAGAATAAGCTGCAGTTCGGCTCCGCCGACGATGCGGGCGACGTCAGCGTTCTTGCTGTCGCGGACCTCAGCAGCGATCTGATAGGGCTTGGCGCGGCGGTTGGGGGCGTTCACCAGGGCCAGGACGCTCTTGATCACCTGCGAGTCCGGGTCGTCGCCTTCGGGCGACAACACGATCACGGAGCGCGATGTCTCCGGATTGACGATGTTCAGGTCGTAGAGATCGGTCGGGTCGCCGCTGCGGCAGATGATCTTGGTGTTCTTCAGATCGGCAACCTTTGTGGCGATCTCGTCTTCCATCTCCACCTTGTCCTTGCTCGCCATGATGACGATACGCGGTTTCTTGCGGCTGGTATTGGCGATGATCAGTTCGGAAATCACGTCGAAGATCGAGGGCGACCAGTTGAGGATGATCGTATGGTCGTTTTCCAGCACCTGGGAGCGGCCCTTGCGCAGCTCCTCAAGTTTGTTTTCAAGTCCGGAACTGAGCACACCGATCAAGGCAGAGAAGACGAAAATGCCTGCGACGGTGACGAACAGCGACACGCCGCGAAAGCCCCAACCGGTATCGCCGCCCATCGTGCCGGCGTCGAAGGTCCGCATCAGCGATTCCCAGGTGCCTTCGATGAAGCTTACCGGCTCGCCACCTTCCGGTGCGATCTTGGTGATGGCGAGAAAGGCGCCGGCGACGACGATGACAATGAGCGAAATGACCGTTAGCCAGCCGATCAGGGCGATTGGTCCTGCGGCCATGCTCTTGTCGAACTCATAGCGCAGCCGTGCGCTCCATGACGTATTCCTGTTCATCGATTTCCCCTCGGCCCCGCCTATGCGTTTTGCACTCGGATTGCAGATATTCCTAATATATTCAACAGGTTTGGGTGGTTGAGCGCCGATCCACCCAGTAATGTTCATCCACTCGTCCGGCTATCTATCCACATCACGCTTGTGGCTGGCTGTTTATTCTCCTCAAGCCGCGCCGGCAGTGTCATATGCCTGTCAATTGCCGTCACTATCCATCGTCCATCTGTTCACTTGGGATGAAGACCGATGAAGACGTTGCTTGGTGCGTTCACCGCACTCGTTGCCGCCAGCCTGATCGCCGTTTCGGCGCATGCCGAAAATCTGGTTCTCTATACCAGCCAGCCGAATGAAGACGCGCAGGCGACCGTCGATGCCTTCAAGGCCGCCAATCCGGGCGTCGATGTCGAGTGGGTGCGTGACGGTACGACCAAGATCATGGCCAAGCTGATGGCCGAGATCGAAGCCGGAAACCCGGTGGCCGACGTGCTTTTGATCGCCGATACCGTAACGCTGCAACGCATGAAGGAAGCAGGCCAGCTTCTGGCCTACAAGTCGCCGGAGGCTGCCAGCTACGACGCGGCGCTCTATGATGCCGACGGCGCCTATT
The DNA here is from genome assembly GCF_025847205.1 of Pararhizobium sp. YC-54. GTDB lineage: Bacteria > Pseudomonadota > Alphaproteobacteria > Rhizobiales > Rhizobiaceae > Pararhizobium. Next base: position 58,615 of record NZ_JAOYTH010000021.1, read on the forward strand.
ACTCCACCAAGATGATCACCACCGGCATCATCTACAACACGTCGGCGTCGATGAAGCCGGCCGGCTGGAAGGATCTGGCCAAGCCGGAAGCCAAGGGCCTGATGACCATGCCGAGCCCGCTGACCTCGGGTGCAGCGCTGATCCATGCGCAGACGCTGACGGGCATCGATGGTTTTGGCTGGGACTATTACAAAGCTCTTGCAGAAAACGGCGCAACAGCTGCGGGTGGTAATGGCGGCGTGCTGAAGGCGGTCGCGACCGGCGAGAAGGCCTATGGCATGGTTGTCGATTTCATGGCGATCCGCGAGAAGGCCAAGGGCGCACCGGTCGATTTCGTCTTCCCGGACGAAGGCGTCAGCGCGGTGACCGAGCCGGTCGCCATCCTGAAAACCGCTAAGAACGTCGATGCCGCCAGGAAATTTGTCGATTTCCTCCTGTCCGAGCCGGGACAGCAGGTTTCCGTCAAGCTCGGCTATATTCCGGCCCGCAATGGCGTTGCCCTTCCGGAAGGGTTTCCGGCGCGTGACAGCATCAAGGTTCTGCCGGTCGATGCAGCCGCTGCCGTCAAGAGTTCCGAAGCCGACCTGAAGACGTTCTCCGGCATCTTCGGTACCAACTGACCGGTTTTCATGCCCAGACTTTCAGCCAATCGAAGCAGCCAGCCCGTCTGGCTGCTTCCCTTCGTCATCATCGCCGTCTGCCTGTTGAGCGGGCTGCCGCTCGCACGGCTGCTCTATGCCGGACTGCGGTTTTCGATCGAGGGGAGGGCCACCGGTCTTTTCTCAGAGCCTTCCACCTGGTTTGCCATCCGCAATACGTTGACGACTGCGGTTGGTGGCATGGTGATTTCGGTTCTCGCCGGTGCAACCTTTGCCTTCGTCATCACTCTGACGGATGTTCGTGCAAAAGGCTTTTTCAGCTTTGCCTTCGTGCTGCCGATGATGATCCCGCCGCAGGTGACGGCGCTTGCCTGGGTGCAGATGTCGGGGCCGGCCAGTCCGCTTTTGAAGACGCTCGGCATCGCGCCGCCGCTCGGCAGTCCGCAGCCGCTCTATTCGCTTGGTGGCATCGCGCTGCTGCTCGGTGTCCAGCACGCGCCGCTGGTGTTTCTGGCGCTGAAAGCCGGACTTGCCTCGCTGCCGCGCGATGGCGTCGAGGCGGCGCGGCTGGCCGGGGCGTCGCCCTTGCGGGTGTTTCGCGACATCATTCTTCCGCTGGCCTTGCCGGGGCTGATCGCAGGCGCTGCGATTGCCTTCGTCTCCGGCGTCGGCAATTTCGGCATTCCGGCCATTCTGGGAATTCCTGCATCGATCTTCGTTTTACCGACGCTGATCTACAGCCGCCTCTCAAGCTTCGGGGCGGGAACGTTCGCCGAGATGTCGCAGCTTTCCATGGTGATCGCCGTCATCGCCGGGCTTGGCCTTGTGATCCAGCAACGGGCGCTGAAGGGAAGGGACTACCGCATCATCGGGCTTTCCGGCCAAAATGCCGCCTTCTCGCTTGGGCTCTGGCGCTTGGTCGCCGAAGTCGGTTTTTCGCTGGTGCTGTTCTTCGTTCTCGTCGCACCGCTCGCAGCGCTCATCGCCAGTTCGCTGGTGCCGGCCTATGGCGTGCCGCTGACCCCGGACACCGTGTCGCTTGATGCCTTCGCGGAAATCCTGTTTCGCCAGTCCGTGACGCTGACGGCGTTTGCCAATTCGCTGTTTCTGGCTGGAACGACGGCATGCGGACTGCTGCTGTTCACCGTTCTGACCGCCTATCTGCTTGCCCGCCGTCCGGGAAGACTGGCCGATACCATCACCGGCCTGATCGAAATTCCCTATGCGCTTCCCGGTATCGTGCTGGCGGTTGCCTTCATTCTGTTGTTTGCAGCACCGCTGCCGCTCGTCAACGTGTCGATCTATGGGACGATCTGGATCATCCTGATCGCCTATTTCTCCAGCTTCTTCGCCGTCAGCCTGAAGCCGGTGGCAAGCGCATTCCTGCAGCTCGATCCGTCACTTGAAGAGGCAGCCCGGCTTTCCGGCGCAGGCTTTGGCCGCCGTATGCGCGACATTCTCGTTCCCCTTATCGCACCGGCGGCGGGCGCTTCCGTCATCCTGGTCTTCCTGATCGCCTGCAGCGAATTGACGGTGTCGGCGCTGCTCTGGTCTGCGGGTACGCAGACGCTCGGGGTAGCGATCTTCAATCTCGACGACAGCGGCAGTTCCGATCTGGCCTCGGCGCTGTCCGTGCTTGTCGTCGTCATGGTGGTCCTCTTGATGCTCATGCTGGAAATGCTGGCGAAACACCTTCCAAGAGGCGTGCTGCCATGGCGCAACTGATCCTCAATCATCTCAGCAAGGATTTTGGCACCGGCCGGGCCGCCGTCTGCGACGTATCACTGACCGTGCGCGAGGGCGGTTTCCTCGCATTGCTCGGGCCATCGGGCTGCGGCAAGACGACGGTGCTTAGAATGATCGCCGGTTTCGAACAGCCGACGGATGGTTCGATCGTGCTGGGCGAGCGCACCCTGGCAGACGCCAGCGGGGCACTGCCGCCGGAGAAGCGCAACATGGCGATGGTGTTCCAGTCCTATGCGCTCTGGCCGCATATGACGGTTGCGCAAAATGCCGGCTATCCGCTGAAAGTTCGCGGCGTTACCGGTGCAACATGGGAGACCCGCGTCAGGGAAGCGCTGTCGGTCGTCAGATTGGAGGAGTTTGCCCATCGCCGTCCTGCCGATCTCTCCGGCGGCCAAAGGCAGCGCGTAGCACTTGCCCGCTGCCTCGTCACATCACCGGACGTGGTCCTGCTGGATGAGCCGCTTGCCAATCTCGACCGTCATCTGAAGGCGGCGATGGAGGAGACGTTCCGCGAATTCCATGCCCGGTCCGGTGCGACGATGATTTACGTGACCCATGACCAGGGCGAGGCGATGGCGCTGGCGACAGACATCGCCGTAATGTCCGAGGGGCGGCTGATGCAGGTCGCGTCGCCGCAGGAGATTTACGCGCGGCCGGAAGGAAGGATCGTCGGCGGGCTGGTCGGGCAGGGCGCCATCCTCGACCTGCCGCTGCCGGATCATGATCCCCGTCTGGTGCCCTGGCCGACGATCGAGGCCGCCTTCCGGCAGACGGCGGGTCAAAGCCGCCCCATGCTGGTACGCCCCGAACACGTCGTTTCCGATCCCCACGGTATCATGCTGCAGGTGATCTCCTGTGTCTTCGAAGGCGAGCGTTTTGCCCTGTCGCTCCGTACGGCGGGCGGACAAAACCTTAAGGCCTATTCCGCGACCGCGATGGAATCCGGTCTTTTGAGGCCGTTCCTGATAAGGCAGGGATGGTTGCTCTGAAGCATCTGGTCAGTCTCCGCCTGAACATATTGCCAACGGAGGCAGGCCCGCTATGGGCCGTGAATACAGGAGGAGAAAGACGTTCGACTTTTGCCTGTGATTGTCTAAAGTCGCCTCGATTGCATTCGGAAACTGCTGATGACCCTTCGCCTTGCCACCTTCAATATCGAAAACCTGATGAGCCGGTTCGATTTCTCCGGCTTTCGCAACCACCTCAAGCGGGATCGCGTGCTCGGGCTTTTCGACGTCAGGAACGAGGCGGAATACCAGCGGCTGGAGGAAGCCCGTACCATCGCCAACACCGATGATACAAGGCAGATGTCGGCGCTCGCCATTGCCGATTGCGACGCCGATATCCTTTGCCTGCAGGAAGCCGACAATATGGCGGCGCTGCAAGCCTTTGAATACGGCTATCTGTTCCGCATGGTCGGCAACGGCTACCGGCAGAAATATCTGATCGAGGGCAATGACAGCCGCGGCATCGACGTTGCCGTTCTGGTGCGCGAGGAAACCCGCGACGGCCAGAAGATCGAGTGTGTCGACGTCAAATCCCATGCCGGCGTCACCTATGCCGATTTCGATCTGTTCAACGATGCATTGGCTGCAACCAATGTGCCCGGCGACCGCATCTTCAAACGGGACTGCCTGGAGCTCGATTTCCGCATCGGCGGGCGGCCGTTCACGCTGTTCGTCGTGCATTTCAAGTCGATGGGTCCGGCGCGCGAAGGGCTGGACGGGCGCACGGCGACGATGCCGGTGCGAGCCGCGGAAGCCGCCGCCGTCCGCCGCATCGTCGAGAACCGCTTCGGGGCCGGCAATCTGGATGGCAAGATGTTCGCTATCTGCGGCGATATGAACGATTACCAGGAGCGCGTCGATGTGCTCGGCGACCGGCGCAACGGCTACAGTTTCGTGCCCCGGCGGGAAGCGGCAAGCGCGCTTGACGTGCTCAGCCATGACGGTTTTGTCGAGAACGCCATGCGCCGCCGCCCGGAGCTCGACCGCTGGACGCTGTTCCACAGCCGCGGACCGGAGGAGCGGCACCTTTGCCAGCTCGACTATATCTGGCTGTCGCAGGCCTTGGCCAAGCGCAATCCGGCAAGCGTGCCGGAGATCATCCGTGGCGGCCAGCCCTATCGGACGATCTTCCCGAAGGGGCAGGAGGTCGAGCGCTATCCGAGAACCGGCTGGGACCGTCCCAAGGCCTCCGATCATTGCCCGGTCGTCATCTCGCTCAATGTATGAAACGTCCAAGGCAGCATCCATGTCGCAACTGACCGGCACGACCTCGCAATGGCCCGTTGAACGCGTGGTTTTCCCCATCAGCCGCATTGATGTGAAGGTGGCCGATGAGCCGCATCCCTATTCACGCAGCCACAGGACGGAGATCGCCACCAACTGGGAGCGGGAGATCGCCGCCAATCCCGCCCTCTATGACGGCCGCATGCTTTTGATGCGCGCGCTTGAAATGCGGTACGGCGCGATTTCGGGTGAGTGCCATGTTGTTCCCTTTTCTGCGTTTTTGCTGTGGCGCAAGACCCGGCCTGCCGGCTTAGCCATCCATCTGTTCGGCCTGCCGGTCATCGTTTCCTCCGATGGTGCCGTGATCGCCATTCGCATGGGGCAGCACACGGCCAATCCGGGGCGTGTCTATTGTGCTGCAGGTTCGATGGACGCTGAGGATATCCTCGACGGATATTGCGATCTCGAAGGCAATATGGCCCGCGAAGTGCTGGAGGAAACCGGCTTGTCGCTGTCGGAGGCGAGGACAGTGTCCGGGTACCATGGCTTGCATGATCAGCACGCCGTCACGGTTTTTCGCGCCTATCATTTTGCTGATACAGCCGCCGAGTTGATCGAACGAATCGCTGCCCATATCGTTGCTGATCCAGAACCGGAAATCGACGCTGCTCTTGCCATTCGCAGCGCCGACCCCGGGCAGCACCCCTATCCGCCGTTCATGCCGCCAATCCTGGAATGGGTCTTCAGCAGGATAAGGTAACGTTTTTGCGCTTGCCGCGGGCTATCTGCCATGCAAGGTCTCATGGCAGAAAACAGCAAGGGAGAACCCGGTGGCGCGGCGCTATGCAATCTACGACGTTTTCACCGCCAACAGGCTGGAAGGAAATCCGCTCGCCGTCGTCTTCGACGGCGATGGCCTGAGCGACGCGGCGATGCAGGCGATTGCCGGCGAGTTCAACCTGTCGGAGACGGTGTTCCTGCTAAAGCCGCAAAAAACGGGGCATGCAGCAAGGTTGCGGATATTCACCCCTGGCTATGAATTGCCCTTCGCCGGTCATCCGACCGTGGGGGCTGCGATCGCGCTGGCCGAGGATGGGCGGGATTGTGAAGACGAAGACTATGACCTCGTGCAGATGCTTGAGGAAAATGTCGGTCCGGTGCGCTGTGCCGTGCGCGGCAGATCAGGGGAGGCAACCTTCGCCGAATTCGACGTGCCGCGCAAATCGACGCGGCTCGATGCCAAATTCGACAAGCAGGCGATTGCCAACGCATTCAGCCTGAAGGCGACGCAGATCGGTTTCGAAAACCATGTGCCCTCCTTCTGGAGCGCCGGTGTACCCTTCGTGATGATCCCTGTACACGATGTCAGTGCGGCAGGCGCCGTGGAGTTCGATGCCGCCCTGTGGGAGCAGATCACCCCGATTGCCGAGGGGCGGCTCGCCGCCGCCTATATCTACTGCCGCGGTGGCGTCAATCACGTCGCCCGCTTCCATACCCGCATGTTCGCCCCTGCAATGGGCATTGTCGAGGACCCGGCGACGGGCGCTGCGGTCGCGGCCTTTTCCGGCGCGATCCACTGTTTCGACCAGCTGATCGACGGCCATCATCCGTTCCTGATCGAGCAGGGCGTGGAGATGGGGCGCCCGTCGCTGCTGCACCTTCACATCGATGTCTCCGGTGGTGAAATCAGCACGGCCCGGATCGGCGGGCAGGCGGTGAAGATTGCGGCTGGCGAACTTTATCTTTGAAAAACAGCCTCTAAACAGCCCACACAGATTTTTTTGAGAAATCCGAAAGAAAATCGCCCGGGGAACTAGACAAGCCCGCCGAACGCCATTATACGCCCCATCAGACCGCAGCAATGTGGTTCTGGAGACCGCAGCGAAGCGGTTCTGGCGGGTGATTAGCTCAGTTGGTAGAGCAGCTGACTCTTAATCAGCGGGTCGTAGGTTCGAACCCTACATCACCCACCATTTTTATCTAACCATATCAATATATTGCGTTGTTTTTTTTGGTTAGCATCCGGAACACGGCTACCCCAGCAGATCACCATTAGATCACAAGGGGTAAGTATCTGTTTTACCGTTCCTTTTCCGTTCTCCGCCAACAGGATTGTGGATAACCGGATTAGCTCCGACTTCCGCGCCCTGAAGTTGGGCCGGCTTCGGTTCAAAAGCGAGGAACTGGTGTGACGGGCGGGATCGAACCGGAGCACTCGTGAACACTCGTATTTCACGCCTTGCTGCAGAGGTGTCCGCTTCGAGTCGAGCGGTGGCAGCTTTGTCCCGAAGACCCGACTGGCACTTCGGCGCTCACCATGAGCTACGTCACCGAGAGCGGGCGTCGACGCCGCGACTTCCGCCCGCTACTCTCCGTCGCCATGACCGACAAGAGTTCCACCACGACCCGTCAGGACGGCGTCCCCCTCGGGTACGACACCACGCAGCCTTTCCGCCGACGAACCTCGAAGACGAAGCTGCCAAAGTCCATCAGGAATTCTGGCCGAAGGATCTGGGCAAGGCATAGTCTCTTTCGTCCGAAATGCCGCTGGGGCGAGCATCGAGGCGGTGTGCCTGGGCAGCTCCGACGGATATTCTCAATGGGGGCTTCACCATTGCCCGCGCAACAATGCACCTCCTGCAGAACGGGAGGAAACATGGTAGGATCGCGAGCGCGCTTTCCCTATTGATGGATACCGTGATGGACTTGCGTCGGCGACTGATGGACATATGCGATGCCTTTAACGCACATGATCTCGATCTGATCATGACCTACTTCGCTGAAGACTGCATATTGGAGATGCCACGCGGACACGATCCATGGGGGTCTCGCTTCGAAGGCAAGACCAAGGTGCGAGAGGCTCTGGCGTCGCGCTTTCAGGGCCTGCCTGACGTTGTCTACAGCAATGCTGAACACTTCGTTGATGAAGCATCCGGAACTGGGATATCGAGATGGTTCCTCATGGGTACGTCGGTCAACGGGACAAAGACGGAAGTCCAGGGATGCGATCTTTATACGTTTCGGAATGGCAAGGTGATCCGCAAAGATTCCTATTGGAAGATCGTCGAGTAGCTACAAGACCAGATGTGGACGCTCTTGAAGTGCCTCAGCTTTGAGCCGTCGGTCAGCTTCCTGCTCCGCATCGGAAATCATCTCCGCTTCGCGCCTCTTTTTGGTCGTTCGGACAGCTTGGGCAATAATCCTAAAAGCCGCCGGTCAGCTTTTGTCGTTGCAACGTCCCTGTTGGTGGGGGGGCAGAACGGTAGGTTTCACGATTACAAATTTGTGAGC
>NZ_JAOYTH010000022.1 GCF_025847205.1 Pararhizobium sp. YC-54
CTTTGCAGATGATGGACCCTGTCGAATGTACCAAATTGCTGGAAGCGGAAGCGAAGACCAGCGCGGAATTCAACGAGTGTTGCCCTTTTTCCAGCCCAAACCCAATCGGCGTAGGTCGGCAGAGCTCATCCTATCCATTGCCGTGGCTCGTACAGACGTGGATCGAGGGACATCCTGCTACGCCGAATGGACAAAGCAGCTCATCTGCTTTCGCGCTCGACCTTGTCCGGCTGATCAAGTCGCTCCGCGCGGTAGAATTGAACGGACGGACATTCGACGGCCAGGGCCGGGGCGGAAATCTGCCCGATCATGACAACTGGATGGAGGTGTGCTTCTCGAGAAGCCAACACCTTCTTGATGTGGAGCGCCTACGACGCATGTGGGCAAGCCTTCGCGAACTGCGATCCCCAAAGTACGAAGTGATGAGCCACAAAGACCTCATTCCGGCAAATCTTTTGGTACGGGGCGAGCGTTTAGTCGGAGTGCTCGACACTGGCGGTTTTGGCCCTGCCGATCCGTCGCTTGATCTCGTGGCCGGGTGGCATTTATCCGATCGGGAAAACCGAGCCATCTTCCGCGAAGCCCTGCAAATAGATGACCTTGAATGGCGTCGTGGCGCGGCTTGGGCATTCCTGCAAGCGATGGGTTTAGTTTGGTATTATAAGGAAACGAACCCGATCATGAGCGGGCTAGGCCGAAGCACGATTTCCCGTCTCCTCGAGGATCACTACGAATTGGTTTAGTGCGCGATTCCGGCGACCGCTCACAAATTTGTAATCGTGAAACCTACCGTTCTGCCCCCCCACCAACAGGGACGTTGCAACGACAAAAGCTGACCGGCGGCTTTTAGGATTATTGCCCAAGCTGTCCGAACGACCAACATGAGGGCGCATCTCGGACGTGATCCCCGCTCGTAATGATGTACGTGCTGCAAAGTCTCGGTCGCCATAAAACGCTGAAGCCTCGGCAGCGAGCTGCCGCTAGGCAACAGCTTGCGCCCCGGTAATCTCGACAAGCGATCCACACATGAAGGCTGCCTCTTCGGATGCCAGGAAAGCAACGAGGGCGGCGACTTCCTCCGGCTTGCCGATGCGGCCGAACGGCACGAGCTTGTCGAGATCGGCAATCGTCCGTCCGGATCTTGTGACGCCTGCTTCCAGCATGGGCGTGTGGATCTCGCCGGGGCACACCGCATTGACGCGGATCTTGTCTGGGGCGTAATCGCGGGCGAGGTTCTGGGTAAACGCGGCGACGGCGGCCTTCGTGGTGTTGTAGGCGATGTGGTTCGGCGCCGGATAGAGACCCCATTGCGAAGCCGTATTGACGATTGCGCCACCGCCAGCGGATATCATGTGGGGAATGGTCGCCCGGCAGAGGTGGAACATCGCATCGAGGTTGACGGTGAAGCTGATGTCCCAGTCCTCGTCGGAGAGCGACAGGAGATTTCCGCGCCTGTTGATGCCTGCATTGTTAACGAGAACATCGATACGGCCCTTCAGGCCGAAAGCTTCCTCGATCAAACGGAAACAGGCTTCCTTCTTCGAAATATCCGCCGAAATTGCCGCAGCCGCACCACCTTCCGCCTCGATGCCACTGACAACCTGCACTGCTGCTTCCGCACTCACATCGGTGACGACGACGAGTGCGCCTTCGGCAGCCAACCGGCGGGCAATCGCCGACCCTATGCCGCCGCCGGCTCCCGTGACGATGGCAACCTTGTTCTCAAACCGCTTCATGACAATTTCCTCTGTTTATCGAATGTAGCTTCCGCCGTTGACGTCAAGCGTTGCCCCGTTCAGGGATGCCTGCGTCGGGCGCAGTACAAATGCGACGAGTTCCGCCACCTCCTCCGGGCTGGCCATGTCCCCAATGGGGATATCGGCCACAGCCGCGGCCTTGCCCTGCGTGGCGATGAACTCTTCCGCCATATCGGTGCGGACCCAGCCCGGCGCGATTGCAACGGCCGTAATCCCATCTGCGCCGAAGCTGCGGGCGATCGATTTAGTTACGTTGACGAGTGCCGCCTTGCTCGCACCATAGGGCATCGCATCCGCCGCATAACCGCGCTGTCCGGCGCGGCTCGCCATGTTGACGATCCGGCCGCCACCATGCGCCTTGAAATGGCGGATCGCCTCCTTGCAGAGATCGGCCGCGGCGAAGAAGTTGATCTGGAATTCCTTCTGCCAGGCGGCTTTCCAGTCGTCCGGAGACGATTCTATGGAAATTTCGGTGCGGATGCCTGCATTGTTGACAAGACCATGCACCCGTCCGGCGGCATCGACAGCCTTTTGCCAAAGCTGGAAGGCACCTTCGGGGGCAGAAAGGTCTGCCTGCACGATGAAGCCACGTCGGCCGATGCGGGACAGCAATGTTTCCGCTCCATTCCGGTCACGACCGTAATGGATGATAGGTCTGGCGCCTTCAAATGCCAGGCGTTCCACAATGGCGGCACCGATACCGCCTGAGGCACCGGTGACAAGGATAGACTGTCCATCGAGCGATTGGCTCATGTGTTCACTTCACTTCAGAAGGCTGACCTGCGGCCCCCAGGTATCGGAAAGCGCAAATCCCTGCGCAAACGGGTCGTCATCCGACAGGCGCAACTCAGTACGGCCGTAGACATAGCCACGGCCGGTTATCCTCGGCAAAATGGCTCGTCTTCCCGCGACGTCGATCTCACCGATCGCTTCAGCCAGAAATTCTCCCCCGATGATGGAGCGCGATATGCGTTTGTCACCAACGGTTACAAAACCACGGGCGTAGAGCGTCGCCAGGTTGGCCGAACTACCCGTACCACAAGGAGACCGATCGACCCGCCCCGGCTGCAACGTCGTGCAGGTCCGGATCGCGCCATCCGGCTCCAGATCGCGAAACATGACATAGGCAATCTCGTTGACGCCCGGCAATGTAGGATGCTCGATCACGATCTTGTCCGCCAGAAGACGTTTGAGCTCGATACCGGCTTCCGCAAGCGCGCGTGCGTTTGTCGGGTCGATGCAAAGCCCGATCTGCCCCACATCCACCAGCGCGTAATAGACGCCGCCGAAGGCCACATCGACCTTGATCCGCCCCCAGAGCGGGGTATCGATTTCGTGGTCGAGAAGCTCGGCAAAGCTCGGCACATTGTCGAGACTGACGGCGAGGCAGCGCCCGTTCTCGCAACGCGCGCGGGCGACGACCAGTCCGGCCGGCGTATCCAGTCGAACCGTCGTTCCCGGTTCCTGCAAGGGAACACGCCCGCTTTCGAGAAGCGCCGTCACGACGCAGATGCAATTGCTACCCGACATCGGATGCGCCCGGTCCGCCTGTAGCACGATAAAGCCGGCATCGGCATCGGGACGGGTTGGCCGGACCAGCAGGTTCACCGACATGGCGACGTTTGCGCGCGGTTCGAAGGTGACGAAGCGGCGCAGGCTATCGTCGACCGTGTTGATGTGGTTCATCTTGTCGAGCATCGTTGCGCCGGGAATGTCCGGAGCACCGCTGACGAGCACATGCCCAAGCTCGCCCTGGCAGTGGACAAGAAGCAGTTCGAGGGATCTTTCGAAACGCATATCGTTCACTTGATGTACCAGCCCCAGGGCTTGTCGGTGACGTATTTGGTGATCTGCTTCGTTTCGAGGTAATTTTCGAGCCCCCAACGCCCAAGTTCGCGACCGATGCCGGATTCCTTGTATCCGCCCCAAGGCGCTTCGGTGAAGGTTGGCTGCGAGCAATTGATCCAGACGATGCCGGCGCGGAAGGCCGCGGCGACCCGCTCGGCACGAACATCATCCTTGGACATCACCGCCGCAGCGAGCCCGAAGCGGCTGTCATTGGCAAGCTCGATTGCCTCTTCCTCCGTCCTGAAGGGCCTGATGCAGACGACCGGCCCGAAAATTTCCTCGACCCATGCGTCGCTGTCGAGAGGAACATCAATCAGCACTGCCGGTCGAAGGTAGTAGCCCCTGTCGAATCCTTCCGGACGTATCCCGCCGCAGGCGACCGTCGCTCCGGCTTTGCGTGCACCCTCGATCGCTGCGAGAACCTGTTCGTACTGGCGTTTTGAAACCAGCGGCCCCAGCAGGACGCCCTCGTCGAGGCCATTGCCGATCGTGATCTTGTCGGTCTCCTCGACGAGGCGCGCGAGCAGGCGCTCGTAGATGGTCTCTTGCACGAGAACGCGGGATGTCGCCGAGCAGACCTGACCCTGGTTCCAGAAGATACCGAACATGATCCATTCGACGGCTTCATCGATATCAGCATCTTCGAAGACGACGAAGGGCGACTTGCCGCCGAGCTCGAGGCTGACCCGCTTGATGTCACGGGCGGCCGCGGCCATGATCTTCGAGCCGATCGGCCCTGATCCTGTAAAGGCCAGCTTGTCGATCCCCTTGTGATCGATGATCGCCTGGCCAGCCACGGAACCGGCGCCGGTCAGAATATTCAATACCCCTGCAGGCAAGCCGACGTTATCGGCGATGGCGGCCAGCTCAAGCGCCGTCAGCGACGTTTGTTCAGCGGGTTTAAGAACGACGGTGCAGCCAGCCGCAAGCGCCGGCGCGACCTTCCAGGCGGCCATCAGCAGCGGATAGTTCCAGGGAATGATGGCTCCCGCCACGCCGATCGGCTCCTTCACTGCCTTGGACGTGAACCGGTCGTCGGCGAGGACAATGCACTCTTCCGGATTGCTATCGAGCTGCTCGGCAAGGCCCGCGTAGAAATCAAAACATCCTGCAGCATCCGCAACATCCCAGTCCGCTTCTGGAAAAGGCTTGCCATTGTCGAGAACTTCCAACCGCGCGATATCCGACCGGCGCGCCCGGATGCCGTCCGCAATCGCGCGCAGATGGGTCGCACGCTGGGCACCGGACAGCTTCGGCCAGCCATCCTTGTCGAAGGCACGGCGGGCGGCCTTGACGGCCAGATTGACGTCTTCCTCGGTCGCGGCGGCAATCGTTTGGATGACCTCCTCGGTCGCAGGGTTGATGACCTCGGTGCTGCCACCCCTGACGGGCTTGACCCATCTGCCATCGATGTAGAGTTCGTTTCGCATTGCCGTTTTCCTTCCTGTCGAGCGTGGCGTCGGGTTAGAACCGGTCGACGCGATAGGGTTTCATGTCGATGGGCGGCGTAGCGCCCGTGATGAGATCGGCCATCAGACGCGCGGTGGTCGCGCCATATGTCAGGCCGAGATGTCCGTGACCAGTGGCGTACCAGACGTTCTTCCGCTTTGCAGACAGGCCCATGACCGGAACGGTGTCCGGCATGGCCGGGCGATGCCCCATCCATTCGGTCGTATTCTCCACCTTCAGTTGAGGCAGTGCCTCCCGCGCCCGCTTCACCAGAACTTTGGAGCGTCTGTAGTCTGGCGCAGCATCGAGGCCGGCCATTTCGACCGTGCCGCCGACGCGGATGCCGCCGGCCGTTGGCGTTACCATGAAGGCCCGTGCCGGCCAGATCATCGAATGGCGTATCGAAAGACCAGGCGCCATTATCTGCGTGTGATAGCCGCGCTCCGTTTCGAGCGGGATCGGTTCCTGCAGCATTGCCGAGAGGCGTGCGGTGAAAGCTCCGGCCGCCAGGACCACCGAGCCGGCCTCAAGCCGGCGGCCATCTGCGAGACGCACGCCTGTAACGCTGGAATCGTCGTGGTCGAAGCCGACCACATCTGCCTGCTGGATAACCCCACCAAGCTCCTGGAATCTTTCAGACAGCCGCAAAACAAGCTTGTAAGGATCGGAAATCGACCGGTTGTCGGGAAAGAGGAGTGCCTTGCTGATCTTCGTCGTCAGGGCGGGTTCGAGATCACGGATGGCATTGCCACCGAGGATTTCGTAGCGGAAGCCGAAACGATCCAGTATCTCGACATGATCCCGGTCCGCGTGGAATTCCGCCTCATCGGCGTAAACGCTCAGGCAGCCTTCTGTGCTGAGCATATCCTGAAGACCCGTCGTATTCAGGAGATCGTCGAGATCCTCGTAAACCCGTGCGCACAGGGCGGCCCCGGCAGCTTCTAGCGCCCTGAGCTTCGACGGGCGGCTGGCGTCGAGAAAACGCAGAAACCAGGGGATCAGGCGGGGCATGTAGGAGGGGCGGATACGCACCGGGCCCTCCGGATCAAGCAGCCATTTCGGCATTTGCGCCCAGATTCCCGGCCGGGAGGCCGGCATGAATTCCGTGACCGCGATGCTGGCCATGTTGCCATAGGACGCGCCTCGCCCCGGCCCGGCTCTGTCGACCAGCACGACGGACTGGCCGCGCCGCTGCAGCTCGTAGGCAATGGCCGTACCGATGATGCCGGCTCCGACGACGACGATGGGAGACACTTCTTTTCCTCAGGCTCAAGAGACGTAAATCGGGGCGCACGCGCGCCGCGCCATGGCAAGGACTACCAGTTCAGGATGGGCTGCATGGCTGCGGTGAATTCCGCCTTCTCGTCAGTGGTCAGTTCGCCAAGCGGAGCCCGGCAAATGCCGACTGGAAGCCCCTGCAGTTCGCAGCCATACTTGACCTTCTGAACGAACTTGCCGCTCTCCAGGATGTTCATGGCACGATAGAGAACCACCATCTTCTCGCGCGCCTGGGCAAGGTCGCCCGAGCGGAAGGTGCGGTCGAGATCGACGCAGGCCTTCGCCATGCAGTTCGCCGGTCCGCAGATCCAGGCGTCGGCACCCCAGAACATGAAATCGAGCGCGATATCGTCGGAACCGGAGATCAGATCGATCCGCCCCTTGTAGCGGGCATGGATATCGATCGCCCGCTGAAGCGAGCCGGAGCTCTCCTTGATGCCGAGGACGCGCGGATCGTCGGCCAGCGCGTCGAGGATATCGAAACCGATCTCGACACCATCCTTGTAGGGATAGCTGTAAAGGACGAGGTTGATGTCGGATTCCGTCAGCACTTTCTGGAAATGCGCCAGCAGCTCTTCCTGGGTCGGACGGGTGTAAAACGGCGTGGCGAGGAGGACGGTGTCATAGCCGATTTCCTTGGCGCGCAAGGTATTCTCGATGACCTCGCGGGTCGCCGGCGCATTCGTACCGGCGATCAGGGCTTCGCCCGCGTTGGCGAAATCCTTGACGAATTTCAGTACCTCATCCCGCTCCGCATTGGTAAGCGCGGAATATTCGCCGGTCGATCCCATCGGCACCCAGCCTGTCACGCCCGCAGCGCGCAGGGCGGTCAGATGTTTTTCATAGGCCTTGAAATCGACTTTGCCGTTCGCGTCGAAAGGGGTGATGAGCGCGGGCATGACGCCGGACAGTTTCATGGGGTGTCTCCTGTCTGTGAAGCTGTTACGATTAGATGGCGAGTTTCCCGAGGATCCGGGCCTCGATGACCGAGACGGCCCGTGTCAGGGGAAACGCAATGACGAAATAGATGAGGGCAACGACCGAAAGGACCTCGACCGGCCTGGCGGTATTGTTGGAGATATTCTGACCGACGAACATCAGATCGGCCATGCCGACAGCCGAGACCAGCGCGCTCTCCTTGAATAGGCTGACGCAGTTCGACAGCAGCGTCGGAATGGCGCGAAGGACCGCCTGCGGTAGAACGACATTGACTACCTGCACGTTCCTTGGCAGCCCAAGTGCTACGCATGCGTCGAACTGCTCCGGCCCGATCGATTTCAGGCTTGCCCGAAAGGTCTCGCTGGTGATTGCTCCCATGTACAGCGTCAACGCGACGACGCCGGACGTGAAGTTGGAAAGTTCGACCCCGAGCATCAGTGGCAGGCAGAAAAAGATCCAGAACAGTTGGACCAGGACCGGCGTGCCACGAAAGAATTCCACATAGGCGCTGGAAAGCGCCCGAAGGACGATATTGCGCGACGTGCGGGCGAGGCCGACGGCAAATCCCAGTGCGCAACCGAGCACGATGCAGATCACGGTGAGTTTCAGCGTCGTCCATAGTCCGAGCAGAAGCGCGTACTGGAATTTGGACAGGATCGAGAAATCGAGTTCCATGACGTGCCCCTAGCTGACGAGAAGCTGCCGGCGGCGCTCGAGCAGGCCGACGATCTGGGTTACCGGGAAAGACACCGCGAAATAGATCAGCGCGACCACGGTGAAGGTCTCGATCGGACGATAGGTCTCCGTTGCCAGGGATTTGCCTTGGTACATGAGATCCTGGATCGCGACGATTGCGACGAGAGCGCTCTGCTGGAAAATCACAATCCCATTGGTCAGGAGAACCGGCACCGAAGCACGAAAAGCCGTTGGAAAGACGATATGGAGAATGCGCTGGATCGGCGTCAGGCCAAGGGCGATACCGGCGTCGATCTGTTCTTTCGGCACGGCCTGGATGGATGCCCGATACGCCTCGGCATTGAAGGCCATCAGATTGAGGCCAAGAGCCAGCACGCCCATCGTGATCGGATCGAGAAAAACGTCGAACAGCATCGGCACGCAGTAGAAGATCCAAACGATCTGGACGATCGCCGGCGTGCAGCGAAAGAACTCGACGAGCAGCATGAACGGCAGCCGGACGAGCTTGAACGGGCTCATGATCAGCAGCGCCAACCCGAAGCCGAACACGATGCCGATGACATTGGCGGCGACCGTCAGTTCAAGCGACACCCATAGGCCCTTGAGCAAGGGTGCAAGCGAGACCGCGTTGAAGTCGAATGTGTAATCCACCCTCGCCTCCTATTGGTTGATGTGAAAGACGCGGTCGATGAATTCCTTGGTCCGTTCTTCTTTCGGAGACCCAAGCACCTGCTCCGGCGGACCATCCTCGACCACCACTCCGCCTGCGCAGAAGATGACCCGCGAGGCGATATTCCTGGCGAACCACATGTCGTGGGTGACGATCATCATCGGCATGTTCTGAGCGGCAAGCTGCAGGATGACCTGCTCGACTTCGCCGACCAGTTCAGGATCCAGTGCCGACGTCACTTCGTCGAACAGCATCAACTTCGGATCGAGCATCAATGCGCGGGCGATGGCAACGCGCTGCTTCTGGCCCCCGGAAAGTTGGGCCGGATAGGCTTTGGCTTTTGCACCCAGCCCAAAACGCTCCAAGAGGGTCTGCGCCCGATCCTGAGCCTTTGACTTTGCTTCGCCGCGCACCTTGCACGGAGCAAGGATAAGATTCTGCAGGACGTTGAGATGCGGAAACAAGGTATAATGCTGGAAGACCATCCCGATCGAGCGGCGGACACTCATGTCAATGACGGTCTTGCTCTCACTGCTCCCGGAAGAGATGTACGGCTTTCCGTCAAACGTGACCGAACCGCTGTCGATCTTCTCCAGCCCCATCATCACCCGCAGCAAGGTGCTCTTGCCGCCGCCGCTCGGGCCGATGACAACGACGCGTTCACCCGGCTTCATTTCGATATCGATGCCTTTCAACACCTGGATGGCGCCGTCGGCATAGCTCTTGTGGAGCGACTGCATTTTGACAAGGGGAAGGCTGAAGGACATGATCATAGCCGCTCTCGGTTCATCTTAAAACCAGAAGATGGCGTCGGCGACATGCGCCGACGCCATCAGGATCAGTTGGAACTGCTGAGAACCTGATCCACCGCCTTGCGGATCAATTCGTCGACATGACCGGTCGCGACCTTCTCCTCCAGGAAGATATTGACCACTTCGACATCGGCGGCCGACATGCCGTGCGGCAGGCCGAACGAAACGCCCTGCTTGGCAAGCGCCGGCGTCGGATTGATTGCCACCGCCCAGTCCGGGTTCGCCTGTGTGAGAAGCTGGTTGGTGTCCGAGGCGTCGACCAGGAGGTCCGCGCGTTTGGAATTCAGCGCGAGGCGCGTTTCATCGTTTCCGGGCAGCCGCATGATCGTCGCGTTCTTGACGACGGCCGAGATCGCCTTGTCCTGCGCGGTACCGGACATGACGGCGATCGTCACGTCGGCCTTGTCGATATCGGCGACCGAAGCGGCGCCCTGCGGGATCTTCGGGTTGCTTTTGTTGTAGGCAAGCGAGATCTGGTATTCCATCGCCGGAATCGAGAACTGGACGGCCATGGCGCGGGCCGGTGTACGGTTGAGCGCCAGCGACATGTCCCATTTCCCGGCCTGAAGACCGGCAACGATGTTATCCCAGGTCGTGTCAACGAATTCGGCTTTCACCTTCAGGGCGTCGGCGAACTCGCGGCAAAGATCCGCGTAGAAACCGGAATATTCTCCGGTCGCCGGATCCCGCATGATGTAGGGCGGGGCAACAGCGGCGCCGCATTTCAGGACACCCGCAGTCTGGACCCCCTGCCAGTATCCCTCGGCAGTCTGCGCGTGAGCGGCTGGTACGGAAAGAGCACCCACGAGAGCGAGCGCTGGCAGTGCCCGCGCGGCGGACGAGATCATCTTCGAGAACATCGGCATTCCTCTTTTGCTATGCGCGTGATGCGCGGTTCCACTCGTCGGCTCTGGCCGTTTCTGTTATTTTATGTCGGCTACGTGTCGACTGAGTATTATTTGTCAACAGCGTGTCGACAAAGTCAAGCGGAAAAAATTACATTGCCGGGACGATGGTTTTCTGGCCCAATGCCCGCATCTGCCGATGAAAGGGACCTAAGTGTCTGACGAGACTGAAGTGAAACGAATCCGGGGTACCGGCTGGAAAAGCGTATACGACACGCTCCGCAACGAGATTCTGGCGTTGACGCTACCGCCCGGCCAGTTGCTCGACGAAACGACTCTTGCCGAGCGTTTCGACATGTCCCGTTCACCCGTGCGGGAAGCGCTGATCCGCCTCGGGGCGGACGAGCTCGTGGTGACCCTGTCGAACCGCAGCACGATCGTCGCGCCGATCGAGGTGGCGACCTTTCCGAAATATGTGGAAGCCCTGGACATCGCCCAGCGCATGAACACCCGCCTCGCCGCAGCGTTGCGCACCGATGCCGATCTGAAGGTCATCGCCAAGCGCGACAAGGCCTTTGCGACGGCGGTCAGGACCGGTAATCACCTCGCCATGTCCGAGGCGAACAAGGAATTCCACATGGCGATCGCCTATGCCGGCAAGAACCAGTATCTCGCGTCGTTCTACGAGAAGCTCTTGTCCCAGGGCCAGCGCATGCTCCACCTGCACTTCGAGTACCTAGAGCGAACACATGAAGGGTATTTGCTGACGGATGAACATAGCCAGATGCTGGACGCCATCCGGGACAAGAATGTCGACCTGGCCGACGAGCTCGCGCATGC
The DNA here is from genome assembly GCF_025847205.1 of Pararhizobium sp. YC-54. GTDB lineage: Bacteria > Pseudomonadota > Alphaproteobacteria > Rhizobiales > Rhizobiaceae > Pararhizobium. The sequence goes on from NZ_JAOYTH010000022.1 coordinate 11,135, forward strand.
TCATACCCGCCAGTTCCAGGACAATTTCATCAACTTCATGCGCGAAAACTACACGACCGACGTCACGCTCGGTCCGTTGCGAGCCGCGGAGTAGATCGTGAGCGTCAACAGCATTGGCTTTGTCGGCACCGGCGCCATTACCGAAGCGATGGTTCGCGGACTTCTGACCACCACTCCCTATGCGGCCGAAGTGCACCTTTCTCCGCGCAGCGCGGATATAGCCGCCCGGCTTGCCGCCGACTTCCCATCGGCGCGCGTGGCCAAGGACAATCAGGCGGTCGTAGATCTTAGCGAGATCGTCTTTCTCGCCGTCCGGCCGCAGATCGCCAAAGAGGTCATTGAGGCGCTTTCCTTCCGGCAAGGCCAGTTGGTCATCAGCGTCGTCGCGGCAATAGAGCGGCAGAACCTGCTCGACTGGATCGGCGCCGACGTGCATCTGGTGCAGGCGATCCCGTTGCCATTCGTCGAGGACCGTCTCGGCGTCACCGCGATCTATCCGCCGGACGTCGAAGTCGCTTCTTTGTTCGACGCCCTCGGCAATGCGGTCCAGTGCGAAACGAAAAAGGAATATGACCTTCTCGCGGCCGCCAGCGCACTGATGTCGACTTACTTCGGCGTCATGGAATTCGCAACGGAATGGCTGGCGGACAAGGGCCTTGAAAGATCGAAGGGGCGAGCCTATCTCGCGCCGCTTTTCCAGAGCCTCGCAGATAGAGCGCAAAAAACCGACATCGAATCCTTCAGCGAGTTAAGCCGGGAGTTCGCCACCAAGGGCGGGCTGAACGAACAGGTGCTCTCGGATTTTGAAACCAAGGGTGGAAAGGCGGCGCTGACCCAGGCTCTGGACGGCGTGCTGGCACGCATCGAGGGTGCGAAAAGCTAGAAAAAGGTTGGTGGTGTGCATTGCGACATCAGCATGATCGCTTTCTGTTCCGACGTCTCTAGGAAGACATTGCCAACGGAAAGCGGATCCGGGTTCTTGAAGACTGGTGCGCTCCATTCCCCGGCTATCACCTTTACTATCCGAACCGCCGCCACGCTTCCCCCGCATTCGCTCTTGTCGTCGAGGCCCTCCGCTACCGCGGATGTCTCATTCGACACCCAGCCTGGCACCACGACTTGAGCTTGCAAGAGTGGCAGCAGCACATGGCCACCGCCGAAGACGAGGACCCCCGACCGGTAGAAGGCGTCAAACAGCGCGACAGATTGGACCCCAGTCATGCTCACAATGATCGGCGGGATGGTGAGCAGCAATGCGAATAAGATCAGTGCCGTTGCTCCGGCTCGTTTTGTGATGGGAAATTCCAAATGCCCGGTGACAGGCCCGCCATTCGACCGACAAAGCCACAAGCCCGCAACTGCGCCAAACAATATCGCCCCGATCTGGCCGAGCAACCCGATAGGAGCGATGACTATCCCGATGGCGGCCAGTGCGATCCCGATGCGCTGGCGATCGGGTGTCAGGTTCTTGGCCATCCCCCATATGGCTTGCGCGACGACCGCGACGGCCACCAATTTGAGGCCGTGGATAAAGCCATCGGCAACTGGTCCGGTAAACGCAGCAGCACCGAGCGCGAAGGCGAACAAGACCAGTGCAGAAGGCATCGTGAAACCAAGCCAAGCGACGAAGCCGCCCAAGAGCCCCCGGCCACGCATTATCCCCAAGGTGAAACCGACCTTGCTGGATGCCGGGCCCGGAAGAAACTGGGATAGCGCGACGAGATCGGCGTAGGCGCTCTCGGTGAGCCAGCGGCGACGCACGACAAGTTCATCGCGAAAATAGCCCAGATGCGCGATCGGACCGCCGAAGGAGGTGAGACCCAACTTGAGAAATACAGCGAAAATTTCTGAAAGTGATCCTCTGGTCGTCACCGATCTGTCCACGTCCACACTCATTCCGTTCTCCGGATTTGATCGAATTCATTGGAGCCGATCTTGTCCGACGGGTGGGTTCCCGGAACGGGAGCCCACCCGTGTAATACCGTCTCCACGGTTAGCTTGAGAAGCTCCTTCGGCCCACCAGGGCAGCTTCATCGTCGGCCTTAGTTGCCAGAGCGTGACGAGATGGCCCCGTCAACATTGCTGCGCCCGGCCGGCAGAAATGGCGCGGCGGGAAACCTATCGGACTTGAAGGCTGCGATCTGCGCCTGGGTTTCTGGTTCCAGCAGGAACTGAACAAATGCTTTGGCACCCTCCACGTTGGCCTCGGGAAAACGTTCGGGGTTCACGACGTCAATCACCATCAGTCTCGACATGACCGGGCCGTCAGGCAAAACCATGCTCAACTGATCATCGCCGGTCTTGTCCTGCCAATCTTTGAACGCCGTGGCACCCCAGACCGAATATGCGTTTTTGCTGGCCGCCAGCTCGGCCACTTTCGAGTTTTTCGCATCAAGATCAAGATACCACCCCTCACGATCGGGGGAGCCGGCTGCGTGCCAAAGCGTCTCAACGGCATAGTTGTGGGATTCATCGTCGTTCGCAATGAACGAAGAACCACTTTCGGCGATGCGTCGAAAGATTTCGACAGGGTCCGCGAGACCTGCCACCTCGGCCGGGTCCCCCTTGGGAATGATAAAGCCGTCCCTGCTGAATAGAACCGCCTGAGGCCAAAGCCCGTAGCCCTCTTGCACGAAGGGTTCCACCCCGAGGTGGCTATGACCGAAGTGAGATAGAACAACATCGGCCTTTCCAACTTTGGCGTCCTCATAGACAAGTTTTCCGACGCTGACTTCGACGCGGTAGTTCGTGCGGCTCTCAAAACGCGCAATCAGCTCATCCAGCAATCCACCATCGCGCGGTGTGCGAACCGTTGCGAGGCGAACGGTCGCCTTGTCCGGCTGAGCGGTTTCCTGGATAGCCGTTTGGGCCAGCGTGCTTTCCGGCAGTGAAACGGCTCCAAGGATGGCGACTACAAACGCCGAAATGGTGTGTCTCTTCATGACCAGCAATCCTTCGTGGTTACTTCGTGGGACCTGTCGTCCACCTACGGACAACAGATGCGGTGCGGTCAGCGTGAACTGTCCGCGCGTTTTCGAGGTAGCGCTGAATTGCGATGCGGGCCAATGGCTGCCGCCGCCTAAAGTGTCGCGACTTGTCGCAAGAAGAAAATCCGACACATCTGGTTACAAATTTTCTGCGCGAGCCAAAAGCCAACTGCTATCTTAGCTGCCGATCGGTTTCTGAGGCCGGGGTCCTGGCAAGAAACAGAGGATGGGGAAACAGGATCAAACATGCGCGAGCCACTGAAGCCGATGTTCGGGACGAGCTGATGAGCCTTGTCCCTCATATTCTCGTCGTCGACGATCACCGCGATATTCGGGAGCCGCTGGCGACGTTCTTAAAGAAGCAAGAAATGCGCGTCACGACCGCAAGCAACGCCGCGGTCGCCCGCGAAATCCTCGCCAAGGGTGCGATCGATCTGATCGTGCTCGATATCATGATGCCTGGAGAAGACGGTCTCTCGCTGTGCGCTTACGTTCGCGAGGCGATGGACACGCCGATGATTCTGTTGACGGCCAGGGCAGAGACCATTGATCGCATCGTCGGGTTAAAAGTTGGCGCTGACGACTATGTCGTCAAGCCGTTCGAACCCCTTGAACTCGTGGCGCGGATCAACAGTGTTCTGCGGCGCGCGAACGCTCTCCCAAGGACACGTGATTCCGCAACAAGCGGGTGCGTCGCCTTCGGGAACTGGATTTTTGATTTGGGACGGCGTGAGCTCGTTAGCGGCGACGGACTTTCGATGCCTCTGAGCGCGGCAGACTTCCGGCTGCTGGTCGCCTTGACCCAGCGGGCCGGAATAGTGCTCTCGCGCGATCAGCTCGTTGATCTGACGAGTGGACGGGAGCCGCACGCGTTTGATCGCAGTATCGACAATCAAATCAGTCGACTTCGCCGAAAGATCGAGCCGGACCCGGAAAAACCGAGTGTGATACAAACCGTGTGGGGTCGGGGATATGTCTTCACCTTGGAAGTGAAGGACGTCAAATGACACGCCTTCTGCCTTCCACCCTGGCCGGACAATTGGGCACACTCCTCATAGCCGGGATCCTAGCTGCGCATCTTTTCAGCTTGGCAATTCTGTCGAGCGAGAGCACTGATTTGCTCCGCGCATCGGACCGCAGCCAAGCCGTCGATCGCATGAGTTCGCTCGTGAAAGCCCTTGATCTTGTGCCCAAGGATCGCAGCAGTGAACTCGTCCAGTCTACGAGCTCGCGCGACCACGAGTTTAGAATCACGTCGCAGGTAACGCCCAACAACAATATGAACGAGGCTGAAACGCAGCTTGCCCAGGAACTGCGCATGCTGTTGGCTCCTCGAGAGGCTGACGTAAGCGTCAATCTGCTGGAAAGTCGAGATTCTTCGCGGGCATTCGGCGTGCCCCGTCTCTTCGGCAGGCAAGTTCCGGCGGAACTGCATATTTCCATTCAATTGGGGGATGGAAGCTGGCTAAGCAGCGTATCAGCACTGCAACCTTCAAACCGGCGGCTGTGGCGCTGGCTGATCCCGATGGCGGCGAGCGGCGCATTGGTTCTCATCGTGGTTGCCCTTGTGGTTCACTGGATCACGAGACCGCTCAGCGAACTTGCAGATGCGGCGGAACGTATCGGTCGTGGCGAAGACGTCCATCACCTGAGCGCCGACGGGCCCGTCGAGGTCCAGGCGACAATGACAGCGTTCAACAGCATGCGGCAGCGTCTGACGCAGTTTGTCCGCGATCGGACGCAGATGCTCGCGGCGGTCGGCCACGACATCCGTACCCCGCTAACCTCATTGAGGCTGCGCGTTGAAATGGTCGATGATGACGAACTTCGGACGGCCATGGTCCGGACAATTGACGAGATGCGTCAGATGATCGAGGCCACGCTCAGTTTCGCTCGAGACGATGCCGACGTGGAAGAGGCCCGATCGGTTGATCTCGTTGCCCTCTTGGAGGCGACCGCCGACGATCTTGCCGTGACTGGTCAGGAGATACCTGTCCGGGGTCCAGACCGTCTGCCGGTCCGATGTCATCCGTTGCGCCTGAAGCGAGCTATCGCCAATCTTCTGGAGAATGCGCTTCGCTACGGCGGAGGCGCGCAGATTGGCGTAGGTCTAATTGAAGACACCGTTGTCATTACAATCGATGACAACGGCCCTGGAATTGTAGACAGCGAGCTTGCGGCTGTATTTGAGCCATTTGTGAGATTGGATAACTCTCGAAGTCCTGAAACAGGCGGGTTCGGACTTGGCCTCGCGACTGCCCGCTCTATCGTAAAGTCCCACGGTGGCGATCTTACCCTGCTCAATCGACCCGGTGGCGGCCTTCGGGCTCAGATATGCTTGCCAGCCTAAGTTTCTCTGAACCGTTGTCAAACATTGGGAGGAAGAAATGTCGGAACCGACCGTCAATGTCCGTTGCATGGTCGATGATGTCGAGGCTGCCATCAGGTGGTATACGCCCCATCTGGGCTTTTCAATTCTGTCGAACCACGCCCCCCGCTTTCGCGGATGTGCGGCGCGGGGCGTTGCGGCTGTTGCTCAGCGGGCCGACGAGTTCGGCGGGGCAACCGATGCCGGATGGCGAGCAGCCGCGATCCCGCGGTTGGAACCGCATACATCTGATCGTCGACGATCTCCCTGCCGAAGTGGCACGGCTACAGGCTGCCGGCGTCCAATTCCGCAATGAGATCGTCACCGGACCGGGCGGCTCGCAGATATTGTTGATAGATTCCTCCGGGAATTTCGTTGAACTCTTTCAGCCGGCACGCAGATGACGTTCTGTTCCAACGTTCGCAAGGGATCGAGATGCGACTTTGCGATATCACTACCAAAGTTCGGATATGGCGCGTTCCGGCCAAGTGCCGATCGGTGGAATATGTCGAGCTTGCAATCTGGAACTATCGAAAATCGCGGGCTTTCGGGAATTGGCTCGGCATAGTCTCGAGGTCGGGATATGTCCCCGACCTTCATATCGATACGCTGAAGGTGAAAAGCCGGAATTTTCACTGAGTTTTCGACTGCAATCGGCCCAAAGCTGTCGTTCATTTTACACGAGGCTGTGTCTCCTATGAGGGCGCGTTTCCGCCCGGCACTTCCGGGGCCGATAGCGGACGGTCCGCTCTGAGCGCGGCTATCTCAAAAGCGGGCGTATGAAGTTTTGCCCGCGATGCGCATCTGGCCTGAGCGGGCAATCAATAGCGCTCGTTATTGTCCTCCTCGTAACCTTGATACACGTCCTCAGGAGCATAGTAGGCGTCGCGACACCGCAACGGTTCTCGCCCGCGATTGAAAGTAATTCATTCCAGATAGTCACACTCGTGCAGGTCCATGATGACGTCCTGCGCAAACCTGATCATTGCTCCGCATAGGAGAAGTGTCGCACCGATGAAAAGAAGGCCGGATCCATAAGAATAGCGAAGCGCGAAGAATCCGGTTGCGAAAACAATTCCAAGCAACAGCCCTGCGCATAACCCGCTGCCCAGCGATAGTAGAATGCCGCTTCTGAGTAGCCTCGCGCGGGTCTTGAGGCGCGGAACATCGTCTCTCATGTGTGCCTTGTCAGAGCTTTGCGGGATTGAGTTCAAAAGTCTGATTCTGGCAACCACGGTGCTCAGTCTTGCAGTCAGCAACGAAATAAAGCCCGCAACCGCCCCAAGGAAAAAAGCCGGAGCGGCGGCACGCGAAAACATATCTGTCATTTCAACAACTGTCGGCACAAAGCTCATCGTTGAGCCTCCCTGATCAATAGCGCGGTCGCGGGAAACTTTCACCCCGCGCCAAGTTCGTCCCCCCGTGCCGCTTGGGCCGAAAAAGTACTGTCTCGCGAAACCAATCTTTTGCCCGATGAGGCTCAACATTGATTTGTTGACGCGAACCCGTACTTAGCCCGCCGTCCCTTGTTCGACCGTCGGCAACAGCGGTCCCGAAGGCAACTCTTGCCTCGTCGTCAATCGGCGGGCGTGACGGACTTCACGCTGTCCGCGGTATCCGCCAGGCAATTGAACTTCCGGCCATTGGCGACGGTCGTCTCGCTCGGTTCAGTCGATTCCCAGCCCTGCCGGAGACGCCACGTAGCCATAAATTTGACGTTTCAATCGCGATTTCCGGACTCAGGCATCGGGCCTTTTCTTGCACTCCGAAGCCGTGACTGTCTTGCACTCTGGTACCGTTTTCTGTCGGCCGCCGCTGGTCGGCCCTAGCGCCTCGAGCTGGCTCCCGTAATTGTCACGGGTATCGGCATCGACCACGGCGACGGGAGCTGCCAGCAGCAGCCCGGCAGCGTTTCCGGCCGCGGCGGCCGTGCCTGTCGTGGCTGCGAGAATTTTGTCACCGAGACCCACATGGCTGTCGGTCAGCGTCTGGCCGTCGGAGATGCGCGCACCGATGAGGCGGACGATCTCCGGCGATTCCGCGAACTTTCCATGATTGAGCCTGTCGCCCGCCTTCACCTTGGTGAGGTCGATGACAGTGATCTTGTTGTCGGCGAGTTCCTGCTTATAAGGCTCCGTTTCGGGATTGATGGAACCGAGGCGCGCGACATCGCCCCAGACGCGGCGCGAGACAGCCAGCGCCTTGTCGTCGCGGGAGACGAATAAAGTGAACTGCGGATGAGGGTCGCCCATGTCGACGATCTGCGAACGGAAGACGTCGACGTCCACATCGGGAGCCGCAAGCATCACATTCTTGAACTTTACCGGAAGGCTGCCGTTGCGGATCGCCATCTGCCGCAGCGCCTCGAGCGTCAGCCAGTTGCCCATAGAGTGGGCCAGAATGGAGACTTCCTTCACCTCGCGGTCGTTCGCAAGGTACTGGAACATCGTCTCGAGCGCGTTGCGCGTGTAGTTGGTGCTTTCGCGGTCATATCCGTATGCCAGAAGGTTGCCACGGGACGGCCAGGTGATGAGGATCGGCGCGCTTTTAACGCGGGTATCGTTGACGATCTGCGCGAAGCGATAGACGGAGTCTTCGAACTTCGTATTGAAGCCGTGGATGAACACCAGCACGCTGCCATCCGGGCTTTTTCGGACGGAGGTGCTCAGCCAGCTCTTGGCCGCGTCGACGCTGAGTTCGTCCGCCTTGAGCGTGGCGAAGTCGGTTGCCGGATTGGATGGCAGCTTCTTCGGCCAGGACACTTCGCCGACCTTGCGCTTCCCCTCCGGCGGAATCGAAACGGTGATCTCGGCGAAGGTTGGTTTCCGCGCCCGCTCACCCGTGAACATCTGGCCGGGAACGGTCGAGCGCGCGCGCGTCGTCGCGATCAGCATGTCGACCTTGTTCGATTGCGGGGCCGTGTCGGCCACGGGTGTCAGCACGTCCTTCGGATGGCCGCCACAGCCCGACACGACGGCGAGCATGCTGCACAGAAGCAGCCGCTGGAACCATGTGAGAGAAAGATGACTATCATGCCCGTTGCTGCGATGTTCGTTCATCAGTTCTGGTCCCCTAGCGTCCGGACGAGCGTCTCCCTAGGTATTCCGCTCGGTTCTTCACGCGAACCTCCCATAGTCAGCGTAAGACTGGGCGCACTATGCAGATGCGATCTAAAAACGGGGAGTATGTTACTGTAACCTACATGCCTTTCGGCTCGCAGCTACCCCGCCAGCAGTCCACGATATCCTGTCAGATTCCACGCAAAACGTCCAAAACAGCGCGCGCCGGGCCATGCGAGGTGCAATGGTCGAAAATAGCCGCGTCAAATGAATTTCACTCGTCAGCGAGACTCCGGAGCGGGCGCGTCCTCGTATGGGGTCGAATGCGGGATGTAGATTACAGTTACACCCTTTCGGATTTTCCGGGCAGTGCTAACCTCTCGTCTCCTTCAATCTGTCGACGCGCCCCGACTTGTCTGCGCCGCAGGCGGAAGCAACCGATCATCAGGGAGTGACGCTCATGCAGGAAGTGACTATCTGGCGTAGAAAACGGCCTCTGACGAAGCTCGCGATCGTGGCGTTGCTTGCGTCGGGAGTGTCCCACCAGACATGGGCGCAGGACGGCGTTCACACCGACATCGGCGACATCGACCAGACCACAGGCGAAAGCGTCTTTCCAAAGAAGCGACCCTATTCTCCCTGGGCAGGCCGAAACTTCCCGATGCGGCCGCTGTTCGGCGACACGCATCTGCATACCGCCCTCTCCTTCGATGCCGGCGCTGCGGGTGCAAGGATCGGGCCGCGCGAAGCCTATCGGTTTGCCAAGGGCGAGGAGATAACCGCCTCCAGCCAGCAACCCGTCAAGCTCTCGCGCCCGTTGGATTTCCTCGTGGTGACCGACCATTCCGACAATCTCGGCTTCTTCTCGGACTTCATCGCTGGCAAGCCGGAGATCCTGCAGAACGACATGGCCCGGAACTGGTACAACATGATCCAGGACGGCAAAGGGGCTGCGGCGGCCTACGACATCGTCATGACGTTCTCTCAAGGCAAGTTTCCCGAAGACATCCTGTATGCGCCGGGTTCTCCCGCCTACCGCTCGACGTGGCAGAGCATCATCGACGCGGCCGAGGAGGCCAACGAGCCGGGGCGTTTCACAGCCTTGATCGGCTATGAATGGACATCGCTTTCCAAGGGCAACAATCTGCACCGCAACGTGATCTTCAGGGACAACGGCGACAAGGCCGCGATGATCGAGCCGTACACAACGCAGCCTCCCCTTGGAAGCAACAACCCTCGGGACCTTTGGAAGTGGCTGGCGAACTACGAGGACAAGACGGGCGGCCAGGCGTTGGCGATCGCCCACAACGGCAACCTTAGCAACGGGACGATGTTCCCCATCGTCGAATCATTCACAGGGAAGCAGATCGATCGGGAGTACGCCGAGCAGCGTGCCCGATGGGAGGTGCTCTACGAAGCAACCCAGATGAAGGGAGACGGGGAGACGCATCCCCTGCTCTCGCCGAACGACGAGTTCGCCAGCTTCGAGCGTTGGGACAAGGGCAACCTTGATCTCAGCGAGAAGAAAACGCCGGAAATGCTTGAGTTCGAGTACGCCCGTTCGGCTCTGCAGAACGGCCTCAAGCTCGAAGACAAGCTTGGCGTCAATCCCTACAAGTTCGGGCTCGTTGGCAGCACCGATTCCCACACAGCGCTTTCGACCGCCGATGACGACAACTTCTGGGGCAAGACGGGGGCCTCGGAACCGAGCGCACAACGGGCGGGGCATCCGTTCATGCAGAACAAGCAGCTTAGCCTCAGCATCATGGGCTGGGAGCAGACGTCTTCAGGGTATGCCGCGGTCTGGGCGCAGGAGAACACGCGCGCGTCGATCTTCGACGCCATGAAGCGGCGTGAGACCTATGCGACGACGGGACCACGCATGGCCGTCCGCTTCTTCGGGGGCTTCGACTTTGACGAAGCGGACGCCAAGGGCCGCAGCCCGGCAATCACTGGCTACACCAAGGGCGTGCCGATGGGCGGCGATATCGGCCCGGCCGCTGATGGAAAGGTCCCGACATTCCTGGTGGCGGCCCTCAAGGATCCGATCGGCGCGAACCTCGACCGCTACCAGATCGTGAAGGGCTGGCTGGACGCTCAGGGAGCGGTGCATGAAAAGATCTATGACGTCGCCTGGTCCGATGATCGCAAGCCGGGGTCGGACGGCAAGCTTCCTGCGGTCGGGAACACCGTCGACGTCGCCAACGCCACCTTTACCAACACGATCGGCGCATCGGAACTGATCGCCTACTGGAAGGACCCGGAGTTCGATCCCGCCCAGAAGGCTTTCTACTACGGGCGCGTGATCGAGATTCCAACCCCGCGCTGGACGGCATATGACGCGAAGTACTTCGGAGTCACGATGCCGCCGGAAGTGCGCATGGAGACCACGGAACGGGCATACACGTCACCGATTTGGTACAATCCCTCCTGATCGCTGCGGTTGATTTAGAAAAGGGTCGCGGCGGCAAGCCGTGGCCCGCCAAGACAGGAGGCACGGCATCATGGTCGCCGGGAAAATTCTCAGGGAACCGCTTCTTCATTTCCTGATCGCAGGGGTCGTCATATTCGCGGCCTATTCGGCCATGGACGGTTCGCCTGCCTCTGAAGACAGACGCTCCATAGAGGTTGGAAACGGGCAGCTCGCTCAGTTGTTCGAGACCTTCTCCCGGACGTGGCAGCGCCCGCCGACGGAAGCCGAACTCAACGCTCTTATCGAAGGATATGTGAAGGAGGAGGTGTTCTACCGGGAGGGCCAGGAGATGGGCCTGGATCAGGACGACGCCATCTTCCGCCGCCGCATGCAGCAGAAGCTCGAATTCCTGCTGGAGCCACGTGCGGAAGAACTCACGCCGACCAGCGACGAGCTGGCTGCCTACTTCAAGGCGCACTCGGGCAGGTACGATCAGCCCGCAAAGCTCTCCTTCCATCAGATATTCTTCAACAGCCCGCGCCCTGGCGATGATCGCGAACTGGCGGCCAGGACGGCGATCGCCAGTTTTGCTGACCGCAAGGATGATGATTGGACGGAAATGCTCGGGGACGCCACCACGCTGCCGTCCGGCATGGATCTGACCGATACAAAGGAGATCACAGCGGTGTTCGGCCATGATTTCGTCGTCGGTGTCTTGTCCGCATCTGAGGGGCGATGGTCCGGCCCGTTCCGGTCGGCCTACGGCATTCATCTGGTCTACATCGACCGGAAGATCGTCGCCAGCCCCGCTGCCCTTCCTGATGTCCTGCAGAAAGTGCAATCCGACTGGGAGAGCGATCGGCGCAGGGAGTTTGCCGAGAAGCGCTACGCCGAGATGAAAAGCAAGTACAACATCACGATATCAAAGCCAGCGGACGAGGCGGCGACTGTGATCAACACCTCCGGTGTCAAATGATCAGGCTCGTCGTCTTCGTTCTCGCTTGCCTGTTCGCGATCCCAGCGCAGGCGCACGAACTGCGGCCAGCCTTCCTGCAGATCGACGAAGTGGCTCCCGAGCAATATGCGGTCACGTGGAAGGTGCCTGCGCGTGGCGAACTCAGAATGGCGCTCTACGTCCATTTTCCGGCAACGTGCAGGCAGGTGTCCGAACCTGTCGAAGGGTACATCGATACGGCCCATGTCAGCCGCTGGCGCGTAAGCTGCGACGGAGGCCTGACGAACCAGACGGTCTCGATCGACGGACTGACATCGACCTACACGGACGCGCTCGCCAGGATCGTCAACCTCGACGGAACGATCCAAACGAGCCGGATCTCGCCCAAATCTCCGAAGATGGTCGTGGCGGAGCGGCCGACCGCGCTTGCGACGGCCGGCACCTATTTCTCGCTGGGTGTCGAGCACATCCTGCTCGGCTTCGATCATCTGCTGTTCGTCCTTGCACTGCTCCTGCTCATCCGCGATTTGCGCTCGCTGCTCCTGACGATCACCGCGTTCACCGCCGCGCATTCCGTCACGCTTGCCTTTTCCGCACTCGGGATCGCGGCAGCCCCACAGCCGCCCGTCGAGGCGCTCATTGCGCTCAGCATCATGTTCGTCGCCTCCGAGATCATCCGGGGTAGCCAGGGCAATCTCTCCGGCCGCTATCCGTGGCTGGTCAGCTTCCTGTTCGGACTTCTTCACGGCTTCGGTTTCGGTGGCGCCCTGCGCGAGATCGGGCTGCCGCAGAAGGACGTGCCGCTGGCTCTGCTCACCTTCAACCTTGGCGTCGAGGCAGGTCAGCTCGTCTTCGTCGGCGTGACGTTGCTGGCCGTTGCCTGCATCAGGCTGCGGCCTGTCGTCAACGTTGCCCGTGTGCGGCTGTTGCTGGCGTACTTCATCGGCACTGTTTCGGCGTTCTGGTTTGTCCAGCGCCTGGCAGGTTTCGCATGATAGTAACGGGAGGTCGCGCCGTTACAACAAAGGTGATACCCGACCTAGATATACTTTTGTCGGCACATCTCTATCATCGGCACGCACCACCTCCGGCAGTCCCGGAATCAAACAACGGAGTGCACATGAAAATCATTGGCAACGAATACCGATACCTTGGACTGGCATTGGCCCTCGCCACGGCTACCCCTGTGGTCGCGGCTGACGAAACTTCTGTCATCGGGGCGGCTCCCGTTGACAGCGGCTGGAAGTACCAGGTGGCGCTCGACGGATGGTTCACCGCCCTGGACGGCAGTATCGGCGTCCGCGGTCTTCCCGCAGCGGACGTGAATGTATCGGCACTTGATGCCATCGAGCACCTTGAGGGCGTGTTCGCGGGGTCCTTCCAGGCGACAGGCGATAGCTGGCTACTCTATTCCGATTTCATGTGGTCGAAGATTTCAGCCGATGCGGATGTCGGTCCCTTTGGCGGCAATGTGGGTTTCGAGCAGGAGCAGATCCTGTTCACCGGCCTCGTCGGCTACGAGCTTCCGGTGAATGTCGACAACATGGAGCTCTACGCGACAGGCGGCCTGCGCTATCAAAAATACAAAGTCGACATATCCATCGACCCCGTCTTCTTTCCGGGGACCGACCGCAGCGGATCGCAAAGCTGGGTCGATCCGATCGTCGGGATGGCGCTGCACTACGACATCAACGACCGATGGTTCGTCGACGTGATGGCCGATGTCGGCGGCTTCGGCATCGCTTCGGACATCACCCTGCAGGGAACCGCAACGGTGGGCTACAACTGGACTGACACGATCTCGTCGTCCTTCGGCTACCGGGCGCTCTACACCGACCATCAGGACGGCGGCTTCCGGTACGACGCAACACAGCATGGTCTGTTCACTCGGTTGTCGTTCAACTTCTAGGACAGAGCGACCATAGGTTCCAAGGCCGTGGGTTGCGCCTACACCTCCGGCGGCTCCGCACGGCATCGGTCGAACACCTGGCCCAATTCCGTTGCATCCACACAATCATGCGCTCCGATAGCGATGATGCAGGTTCGCGGGACCTGGCCATTCCATTCGTCCGCGACTGCAATATCCACCCGCTTGCCGACAACTTGAAGGATGACCCGGCGGCCCGGTTCTTCGCCGACATGAACGACGCCTTTGCATCGATAGATGCTGGCAGGCAGCTTGCGCACCGCCTCCCGCAAGGCTTCCAGAGAAAGAGGCATTGCCGTCTCATAACTCCATGTGCCGAAGCGCTCTGCGTGGTTCTCTCGGCGATAATGAAGGCGATGCCCACAATTGTGATCGCTGCAGTTGGGAGAATGATCGAAGTCCTCGACCGGAGGAGCGACGCCGAGTTGCATGGGATCAAACCGACCGACTGATAGCAGGATCTCCAGCGGCACATTCCCGTGGGACGCCTGAACGAGACGACAACGGTGGAAGCGTTCATCAAGCCATGCCTTGATCCGTTCAATCTCCTCCGTGGCGACAAGATCGACTTTGTTGAGAATGAGCATGTCTGCGAATGCCACTTGGCGAAGTTTCAGTTCCATCAGTTCGGGTGCCGCGAATACCTGCTCCGCGTCAATGACACACATGATGCTATCCAATCGGATGCGATTGCGCATGTTCTCGTCCATAAAGGTGAGTGCGATCCCAGACGGGTCGGCCACTCCACTGGCCTCGAGCAGTATGTATTCGGGCTGTTCGGCACGCGTCATCACCTGCATCACCGCGGCGACGAGATCGTCGCGAATATTGCAGCAGACGCAGCCATTGGCGAGATTGATGACATCCCCCTCGCTTTCGATGCCGAGGACAAGCTCGGCATCGATGTTGATCGAACCGAAGTCATTCACCAGCACCGCGACCCGTAGGCCGTGATCGCCCGTAAGAATGCGGTTCAAAAGCGTGGTTTTGCCTGCCCCGAGAAATCCGGTCAGGACTGTAAGGGGGATGGCTTCCATGCCGGACTGGTCGGTGAACGTCATCTCGATTTCCTTCCGGAGTTTCGCCGCCGAGGTTGTGTTGCGATTACCGGCCCTATTTCGCCGCCTCGATGACATCGATGATTGCCTGAACCTCCGCAGCCTTGGTGGAGAGCTTCGCCTGTGCCATTTTTGCCTTCTTAAGAACTATTTCGCGGACATCGATCGTGAAGTCTTGCGGGAAATTCGGCTGCGGCTCGCGATAGACGTCGGGCGGATAGTACTTCTTCGGGTCGATCTCCCGATCGCGGACGGCCTGCTCCTGCACGTTGGCGACGGTATGCCGTGGATTTGGAAATTTGACCTCCAGATTTGTCGGGCTGAGGTCGAACAGGCCGATGGCTTCTCTCGGGCTCGGACGAGCCATGTTGCCCGCTTCGGGGAGCGCGGCCTTGCGAGTCCAGACCGCGTCCTTGGTGACGTTGACGACCACGATGTCGGGCGCGCCGAACTGGAACAATCCGCTATAGTGGACGCGGATCCCGGCCGTGATCTCCGGGATCAATTCCTCATCGTAGCTGACATGCGTGACCATCGCCAGGCGTGGCTGGATCTTGTCGAACATGTAACCGACCGCGTAATGCGGGCTGTGTGCCTGATCGATCGTGTTTTGGGCCATGATCGGTGGCATGCCAAACTTCAACGCCTGGAGGTTCGCCACGTCTGGCTGCACCTCGGTCACGAAGACATCCACCCCCTTCGCCAGTTCCAGCGACAGTTCGTCCGGCCGCCCGTCGCCCGTCCAGACGAACGACAGCCCGTTCCAGTCGAGCCTGTAGGCCGAGGCACCGTCTTTCGTGTGCGCGCGCCGCCAATGGCGGATGACGACGCCATCCTTGTCGTAGCAGATGCCGTTGTCGTCGCGGAAGTCGAACTCGTTGACCTCGATCTCGTAGCCATCGCCGATCGGGAGGGCGTTGAAAGAATCCGTGTGCCAATAGGTCATCATCTTCATGCCTTCGATCATGTGCTTGATGCCGTCCTTGGGCGACCGGCCCGATGGCCCGTGGACGCGCAGCGGCTTCCAACGCCCCATCCAGGGGGCAAAGGCGTAGAGATACGGAAGGTCCGCGTAGTGATCGACATGGAGATGGGTGAAGAAGATATCGTTGACCGTCTGCAACGGCACGGCCATCGCGATGATGTTGCGCATGCAGCCGGAGCCGAAATCAAAGAAGAACCGGTTGCCGTTCCCAAGTTCGACCATGATGCAGGTGCCAGCCTGCGTCTTCGTGACCGGAATCGGCGTACTGCCGATGAAGGATATCCGCATCTCGTCGGGGCCGATCGGTTCCTGACCTGGGTAGTAGATGTTGTTGCTGACGAGATAGGGTGTCGGCCGGTAGTAGGGCGGTAGCGTGATGCCGCCACTGGGCACGCCGCCGTAAGGGTTCTTCACCGTTGCAGTTTCTTCTCGCGCCTGCGCCGATGCCGCTGCGGTCGTCGACAGAGCTGCAGCTCCGGCCAGACCCGCTGTCTTGAGGGCATCGCGGCGGGTCATGCGCCGCTGACCAGCGTCTGTTTCATCTGCCATGACGTGTTCTCCTCAATTTGCTCATCCGGGCTCATCGGCTGCACGAAATGGTGGCAGGCGGGTGGCCGAGAAGCGCCGATGCACGCGAGCATCCTCATCCGCTGGACCCCGCACCTCAAAAGGGAAAGTTCGCTTGTCGCCGATGGCCGCCGAGAACTCACCCGGCGGCCACACAGTCAGGTCAGCAGTTGTAGACGCCGTTCGCGCATCTCACCACGGTACGCCGGACAACCCGTCGCGTCGTCCGGCGCGCAACGCCGGCGACGCTGACAGGCGTGAGCGGGCGGCCGACGCGGGCCTCCGCGCTCGAGACGAAGCCGGACACGCCGGGGAACGAGACCCGTTCGCCCGCTTCAAGGCCGAACAGGCCGACGACCACTGCCAGCAATGCTATCTTCAGTTTCCGGGACGGGTTCATTTGGCTTCTCCCATGGCAAAGTGGTCTGGCAGATCGTCGATATCGGGTAGTGCTTCCGGACCGACCTGTTTGGCGTCACTCGTGTTTTTGAACCCGTAGTCGGCCGCCACGACGTCGATGCCCGTCTTCCAGTCCGTTATGCGGATGCCGTACTGCGGCCCTTGTTCGATCTTCGTCGAGGTGATGACGTATCTGCAGGGATAGGGGCGCTCGCCTTGCGCGATCCAGATCTGCCAGTCGACTTCGGCGGTGCGGAACGCCAGATGGTCGCATTCGATGCCGCCGATCACGCCGCTGCCGAGGTCCTTGACGTCGGTCACGTCGGGCATCAGTTCGTCATAGACGTTCGGAAGAAGGAGGTCGGCGGCGGGAAGCGGACGACCAAACTTGTCGCGCAATACCTCGATCAGGTTCTCGACTGTACCCGGAACCTCGGCTTGGGTGTAGAGGTTGGCGTTCTTTCCGAGCAGGGTCACGGTCTTGCCGTCGAAACTCATCTCGACGTCGGCGAAGCCGCCAGTCCGAGTCGCCCTGATCTTGTCCGGCCGTCCGAGGTCGACCCTGCCGGAGCTTGCCAGAAGCAGCTTCTGGTTATCCTTGGTGACGACCTCCAGATCAGAGTCATAAGCGAACGAAATCGCCTTCTGCTCACCGAGGTAGTTCGACATCCTCTTGAGGAGATCCTTCGCTTCGGCTTCGCCCGCATGCACCACGGTCGAAGACATGAAGACAGCGAATGCCGTCCACAGAAGTCCGGTTCTTGCCGCACGCATAGTGTTTCGCGTTGTCGTGCTCGTCATGTGCGTTCCCTCCTCCGCCCGGTTATCGGACGGCGAAGGAATGCTACGCCTGCTTTTCCGCGGGCGCGTGTAACATACGGTATCATCCGTGTAGTTTCTGGCTTAGGGGGCTTCAATTTCCGAGGCTTCGAACGATGCGCCGGGCACGGGTTCCGCGGTCGCCGGGACTGGCATCCCGGCTTTGCGCATCGCAGCGAGGAAGCGCGCCTGGTCGTCGGGCTGCATGTTGCGCTGTTTCATTTCCTCGACGACGTTCGGCATGAAGGCTGGCCGCATCCTGACGAAGAGTTCGCCCGCGCTCCGCGCGTCGGCTTCCATCCCCGCTTCGGCGAAAATCATCGCCGCAACCAGGTGAAAAATCGGAAACTTCTGCAGGTCCGTCTGCCTGATCTCCCTCACCGCTCGCTGATGGTCTCCGAGCATAGCGGACGCAAGCGCGCGCGATCCGCGGTAGAAACCCCCGCCACCGGGATTGAGCGCGATGGCATTGTCGAGAAGGCCCGCGCCCCGTTGCCATTGCCCCGCAAGATTGAGGAGCGCTCCGAACTCTCCCATGAATTCCGTGTCGTTCGGATTGATCGCCATTGCCCGCTCCCCGACACGGATCGCCTCCTCCGGTTGCCGGGTGAAGAACAACGCGTTCATCAGCGCCTGGAGCGCGCGCGTGTTTCCCGGTTCCACCTGCACTGCCTGCCGCGCCGTCTGGAGCGCCCGATCCAACGGGCTGACGGCGGCAGCGACTGGATTGAATTGGAACCGTCCCTCATCGAGGTAGACGATGGAAAGCATCGCCCATGCCGTTGCATAGGTCGGATAGCGGGCCACCGCGCTCTCGAGACAGTCCCGGACGTGGGCGTGGCGTTCGGGGCTGAGTTCGGTGCGATAGGCGTAGAAGTTCAGGGTGCATTCGTAGGCACCGAGGTCATCCGGCGGCGGGCGGGACGCATCCGCCTGGGCCACGATGCCGTACGGCTGCGCGACGGCGGTCGCGACTTGGCCTGCGACATCTGCCTGTATCGCGAACAGGTCGCGGGAGCCGAGTTTGTTGTCATAATTCTGCGACCACAGGATTGCGCCGTCGTCCGTGTCGACGAGGCGAGCAGTCACGCGCATGTGGTCTCCCGAGACTCTAACGCCGCCTGAGAGCAAATAGCGCGCGCCGACCTGGTCGCGAACGTGCCTGATGTCGGCATCCGGCGTCAGGCTGTTCGATGTCTCGCGGCCGAATACCCTTATCTCCTTGAACCGGGGCAATGTTGTCAGCAGCTCTTCGGTGAGGCCGAGCGTATAAAGCTTCGCCTGCGGCCCCTCGCCGAGATCGGCGAACGGTGCGATCACGATGGCCGGAACGTCGGGGCCGATTACGGTTGTTTCGGTCGCAGGAGCGACAGAGGGGAGCGTCGACACCCAATAGGCCCCACCAAACAAGATGAAGGCGGCGGCTGCGATGCCGGAGATGGTTCGCCATCCCGGCAACCACCACTCCTGGTTCGGCGGGAGGTAGCGCATGGCCCAATGGGCAGGCTCGGTCTGCTCACCGTCCAATTCGGGAGATGGAGGTGCGCTCCAGGTGAACACCGGGGCGTATCCGCCCTTGGGAATATCGATGCGGATCGGATCGGTCCGTCCGGCGGTGAGGTAGTAGCGTTCGAGCACGCGACGAAGACGACCTGCCTGTATCCGGACGACGGGGTCGTCCTGTGTAAAATTCACGTCACGCTTGAAGACTTCGAGAGCGATGGAATAGCCCTTTATCCGGTTCGCGTTGCCAGCCAGCGACTCCTCGACGATATAGCTAAGGAATGCGGCCCCACGGCCGACGTTCGGAAACTCTGTGCTGGTGATGATGCGCTGGAGCTGGGCGCGAATCTCCTCCTCGCACGGCGGCTTGCGGACTTCGACGTCTGTTGATGTCAGCACGGCCCGCTCCTCTCCCCAGAGCACCCGATAGCACCCGTATATTACAGTAACATACTCCCTAAAGGCTCCCGCATCCACGATACTGCATGGGCAGGCGCGCACGTTGCAGTAGTGGCTTCGTGGTAGTCCTTTAGAGGGAAGAAAACAAGCAGATGGTTGACAACGGGACCGCTGTCAAAACCCGCTTTCCGAGCCGTGCCCAGGCGATCGACGCGCTTCTGGCCCGCGACGAAGGCTTCCGGGACATGTGTTCAGACTATACGACCGCGGAGGAAGAACTACGAAAATGGCGGTCGTCATCCGAACAGCACCGGGACGTCCACATCACCGAGTACAACGAACTCGTCGATGAACTGGCGGCGGAGATCGATGCGACTCTCGACCGTGCAGCGGTCGTGCCCTTTCCAAAGCGGTGAATGTCGGGGCGTAGGTTATCGTAACACCCTGCGCCCGATGAGACATGTCGGACGAAACCGATCGCGTGAAACGGCGGTTGTGCAAGCTCGCTCGCCACCGCCGCCGTTTCCTTCTCGACGCAGATCCTCTTCGTCACCATGGCCATCGGCTACGTGGTGTTGACAACGGCGCTGCTCTGGCGGCAACGGCGGGCCACTGATACTTCTCCCTGATCGCGGACTGGAGGTGGATCGTTGGGATTGAGGAATAGCGGAGCGGCGTACGGAATCCTGCTTGCCGGACAGACCGTCGCGGCGTCAACCTTGTTCTGGATCGTTTTCCCGCTGTTCCAGCAGATCATCACGCATCTCGGGGAGCAGCAGGAACTGAGCTACTCCCAGCAAGTCGCCACGATCTGCAGCGCCACGCTGCTTCACGTCTGCTATTGGACCCGGCTGAAGTGGGTGCCCGTCGTCGCGCCATTTCACAACCTGTTCGTGGCGCATCTCTGTTCGTTTGCAAGTCGCGTGAGTTTCTTTTTCGGGGGCGCGCTGTTCTCGGCGGTCTTCTTCCGCCACTTACCCGCACTCGAAGCGCTTCCATCATTTGCCCGGATTGCCTTCGGGACTTTCGAGGTCGTGATCGTCCTGTTCGCGCTGTTCTGCTACTCCCAGGAACTCGAGCGGTTGGCAAAGGCGATCGAAGAGCCGAGCACCACCGCAAAACCGCAGGATTGACGTCTGCCTTCGCCCCGCCATCTTGCCTACCAGCTCTCTGATCGTCACTCAGCGCTTGTCACTGAGCCGACGCCAGTCGTGTATAGGGAAAGAGGGCTCGACCGTCCCCTGCTCCCCTATCGTAACTGGACATAGCGCTTTCGGGCCGCTCGACTGGGAATGACCTCGAAGCTGTCACTCATTGCGGAGCAACATTAGGCTATAGGACTGGAATTTCCGTCAACGCGCCGCAGAACGTCCGTAGTGTCGCGTAGCTCAGCACGTCGAGGTCCCCAAATTACAACATTTGCAAGAACACCCTAATGTTACGTGCCTACATATCGAAACGGGGGTACGTTGTAGTTCGGGGAGATACGGCAGGTTCTGGTTCCACAAACGGGAGGGAATTCGATGACAAGTCATTCGTACCTACGCCGGCGGGACGTTCTATTTGCGGGCGGATCGTTGATCGCGATGTCCGCAATGGGCACAGTCGTTAATGTTGCAACCGGCAAGAGCGCAATGGCCCAGGCTACAAGCCCAAAACCCAACATCCTCGTCATCTTTGGTGACGATATCGGCTGGTGGAACGCAAGCGCCTACAACCGCGGCCAGATGGGATATCAGACACCCAACATTGACCGCATTGCCGACGAAGGCGCGATCTTCACTGACCTGTACGCTCAACAATCCTGCACCGCCGGGCGCGCCGCGTTCATTACCGGGCAAAGTTGCTTCCGCACCGGTCTGCTTAAGGTCGGTTTACCGGGCGCCAAGGAGGGCCTGTCAGACAAGGATCCAACGCTCGCCGAACTGCTCAAGCCGCAGGGCTACGCGACCGGCCAGTTTGGCAAGAACCATTTGGGCGACCGCAACGAATTCCTGCCGACCGTTCACGGCTTCGATGAGTTCTTCGGCAATCTGTATCATCTCAACGCCGAGGAGGAGCCGGAGAACCCGGACTATCCGAAGGATCCCCAGTTCCGCGCGACGTTCGGTCCGCGCGGCGTGCTTAAATGCGTCGCAACCGGCACAGACGATCCGACCGAGGATCCGCGCTTCGGCAGGGTAGGCAAGCAGAAAATCGAGGACACCGGACCGCTCACCAAGAAGCGCATGGAAACAGTGGACGAGGAATTCCTGGGAGCGGCAAAGGATTTCATCAGCCGACAGCATCAAGCCGCGAAGCCTTTCTTCTGCTGGTTCAATGCGACGCGCATGCACATTTACACGCATCTGAAGCCTGAGTCGCAAGGCAAGACCGGTCTGGGCGTGCTGGCCGACGGCATGACGGAGTTCGACGGCATGGTCGGCCAGCTTCTCAAGCAACTGGACGACCTCGGCATCGCCGACAACACCATCGTGCTGTGGACCACGGATAACGGCGCAGAGCTCTTCTCATGGCCAGACGGCGGCACTACGCCGTTTCACGGCGAGAAGAACACCAACTGGGAAGGCGGCTATCGAGTTCCGGGGGTGATGCGTTGGCCGGGCGTCATCAAGCCCGGCACGGAAATCAACGACATCGTCTCCCACGAAGACTGGGTCCCGACATTCGTGGCCGCCGCAGGCGAGCCGGATGTAAAGGCAAAGCTCCTGACCGGTTACGAGGCCGCGGGCAAGACCTTCAAGGTCCATCTGGACGGGTACAACCAGCGCCAGCTTCTCGCCGGCACCGGGCCAAGCGAGCGTAAGGAATATTTCTATTGGACGGACGACGGAAGCCTTGCGGCGCTGCGCTATGATCGCTGGAAGCTTGTGTTCATGGAGCAGCGGGCCGAGGGTCTCGACGTGTGGCAGGATCCGTTGATAACGCTGCGCTTTCCGAAGCTCATCGACCTGCGCGCGGACCCGTTCGAGATCGCCCAGCATGTCGCCGGCGACTACCCCAGATGGCGGGTTGAGCATGCCTTTGCGCTGGTGCCGGCGCAGGCCTTTGTGGCCCGGCACCTGCAGACCTACGTTGATTTCCCGCCTCGGCAAAAGCCAGGCAGCTTCTCGCTCGACGAGGTGCTGTCGAAACTGCAGGAGGGCGGGAGGAACTGACATCTGCATCCAGTTATGCATGAGCCCCGCGCGCGCGGGGCTCCAAGGGCGAAGCGGCTTGACTCGGTCTTCATCGCGCCGCTGCCGAGCAGGTTCCATCCATGGAGTGGCCAATGACCGCCCGCTATGAAGGCAATCATTCCGAAGCAGGGGGAGCAAGAGCTGCAAATCCACCCTTCGAAAACATGGTGTGGATTCCGGACGGCACATTTCTCATGGGCTCGGATCACCACTATCAGGAGGAAGCGCCCGCCCACAATGTGGAGGTGGAAGGCTTCTGGATGGATGTCCATACGGTCACGAACCGTAAGTTCGCCCACTTTGTCGAAGCGACCGGGTATGTCACGCTTGCCGAGCGTCCCGTGAACCCCGAGGATTATCCTGGTGCCCTGCCAGACATGCTGGAGCCGGCCTCCGTCGTCTTCAGCAAGCCTAGACAACGCGTCGCCCTTGGCAATGTTTACAATTGGTGGACGTATGTGAAAGGCGCAAATTGGCGACATCCACGCGGGCCGTCGAGCTCGATCAAGGGGCTCGCCAATCATCCGGTCGTCCACGTTGGCTACGGGGATGCCGAAGCCTTCGCACGATGGGTGGGCAAGGAGCTTCCGTCGGAAGCCGGATGGGAACGTGCGGCGCGTAGGGGTCTGGACGGAGCCGAATTTGTCTGGGGCAGCGAATGGATGCCCGCAGGTAGGCACATGGCAAACACCTGGCAGGGCGAGTTCCCTGGCAGAACCTGCGGGCGGACGGTTTCGAAGGGACGTCCCCGGTTGGCTCTTTTCCTGCTAACGGCTACGGCCTTCACGACATGGCGGGCAACGTCTGGCAATGGACGACCGACTGGTATCAGGAACATGCCAAGATCGACAGCCCGTGCTGTACGATCCACGACCCGAGAGGCGGGAAGCCGGAGGAGAGCTACGATCCGCGCCAACCCAACATCAAGGTTCCGCGCAAAGTCATGAAGGGCGGCTCATATCTGTGCGCGCCGAATTACTGCCGGCGCTATCGCCCTGCGGCCCGCATGCCGCAGCCGATCGACACGGCGACTGGTCATCTGGGGTTCCGTTGCATTGCCCGAGAGCGATGGAAGTCAGCTTTAGCTGGAGGGGCATTTGTGGCGCAAAGCAGCCGCCTCGCTCTCAAGGACGAGTGTCCGGTTGGGGGCCGATACGTTTCAATTGCTAGCCTTGAAGGGATTTCAGCGAGTTTCGGAAGCATTGGGAGCGACTGCTTGTGCCATCTTTAATAGCCCCCCGGAACGACATTAAATGTCCCGAGGAGCGGATTTTTAGGGTAAAGTCAAAGCGGCGGGTCCCGTTCGTTACCGAAGGATCGCGGCATCGTGCTCCTTGGCCATCCCGACATGAGGCGCGAACACGATGATTTTTTCTCCGGCCCGACCGCATCTGCCCAGGCTAAAGGCCTTCGCACGCTGATGCATCGTCGTTGGAGAGAGCCGTCTGCGCCGTCGATGATTGTTTTCCTGGAGTCAGAAGCGAACGTCAATCATGCTTCGATTCAACGGTCGGGGTCGATCGATCCGGGAGATTAACGGCGGCAACCACGGTCAAATCGTCGCCTCGAACGTCGCGCTGTATCGAGGTCGCCGGGATTTCTATGAACACACATCTCACCAAACTGCTGACGCAGCACTATCGCATGATCGGCTCAGGACTGCACGGTCTTCGACAGCTATGTCAGCTTTAGGGGATGGGCCACGAGGACTGAAATGGCTGAAATGACGGCGCAAAGCTGCCATTCGCAACGTTTATAATAAAGTTCCATTGGACTGATTTCCGGCCCACGCAATAGTCCCTGGTGCGGGTCTCGGGCCTGATGGCGCAGAGACTTGTGCTTTCGCGCGACAGTCGGATCCCAACATCGTCGCCATTCGATAAAACGATCTTAGAGTTGTTGTTCGAGAGGTTTGCCATCCGCGCGCGATCGGCCGGTAGCTCCAGGCGATACTTTATGCGATCTTTTGAGCGCAAATCGAAAACCCCTGCGATACGTTTCGCTGGAACGGAGCTTTCGTCCTAACCTTTGAAAGAGCTTGGTGCCGTATGAGAGGGCATGACATGGGTCGTTAAGCTCATGGTCAATCATCCCACCTGTATGCGAGTACCCGTGGCACCGTTGAGCAGCCGCCTTAAATGATAGCTGGCGAGCGGATCATCGGAGTGCATGCCAACCAGCGCGGCGAAAGCCGGCATGGCGGCGGCGAAATTCTGCTCGAGCTTGGTAAAGGCTGTCATATACTGCGCCGTGACCGGTGCATCGAACTGCGCCGCCGACAGAGGCTCATGAGCGCGCAACGGCTCATTGCGTCCGCGCAGGACAAGATCACCTATCGGCCGCCCACTGAATTTCTTTGCCCCGCTCGCGACACTGTCGCTGACGCAAATCCGCGTACCCAGCGTCTTGTTCGCGGCTTCTAGCCTCGCGGCAGTGTTGATTGTGTCGCCATAGGCAGTGAAATCGAAGAAGCGATCGCCGCCGAAATTGCCGACCAGCGCGGGGCCTGCGTGAACGCCAATACGTGTGGTCCCGAAACCAACGCCTTTCTGCTTCCAGCGCTCGCGAAACGCCTCTGCCCATTGGTCGAGCGCTTGTGCGCAGGTGATCGCGCGGGTTGCATAATCGGCCTGGTCGCCAGGTGCATTGAACAGCACCTGAACGGCATCGCCGATCACTTTGGCCACCGTTCCTTCATGCGCGAAGACGACATCCGTCAGGCCGCCGATATATTCGTTGAGCAATTCCGCCAGCACCTCGGGAACGGCTGTCTCGACGAGTGAGGTGAAGCCCGTGATGTCTGTGAAGATCACAGCGATGTCGCGCCAGCGCACCTGCATGTCATCGTCATCGCCGCCGGCGGCAAGGCGCCTAGCAAGTTCGGGCGAAAAATAGCGCGACAACGACGCATGCGCGCGCTCCGCTTCCGCCTGGCGGCGGCGTGCCTCACGCAAGACCTCGACGTGACGGATGGTCTTCAGGATCGTTGCTTCCAGATCGGCGAAATCGATCGGTTTGGTTAGGAAGTCGAACGCACCGCGATTCATCGCGGTGCGTATATTACTCATATCACTGTAGGCCGAGACGATGATGGCCGACTTCTTGTCCTCTCGTTCCTGCAATTTCGCCAGCAGTGAGAGCCCATCCATGCGCGGCATGTTGATGTCCATGATCACAAGATCGACATGGGGATGCTGCTCGATCGCGTGGAGCGCCTCTACACCGTCAAGCGCGAACACGAAACTGATGCGCCCGTCGCGAACTTGCCTTCGGAATTTCCGCAGAATAAGCGTCGCCAGGTCTGGCTCGTCATCGACCACGAGAATAGTTGCAGTCATGCGGCCGGTCCCAGTCTCGCATCGATGACCTGGCGGAGCTGGCCGAAGTCGATCGGCTTGGTCAGCAGGCCCTCCGCGCCTCGATCCAGCGCAGTCCTGCGCGTCTCGGCAGCTCCATAGGCGGTGATCATGATGACAGGAACATCTGGCCGCCGTGCGCGCATCTCCGGCAGCATGTCGAGACCGTTCATCCCAGGCATGTTAATATCGGAGAAAATCAGAACCAGCGTTTGCTCGCCAGTGTCGGCAATGCGGGTCAGGGCCTGCGCTGCTGAGGCGGCAAAATTCATCACGAAGCGTCGGGCGCGAAGGTCGCGGCGAAATTGCTGACGGAACAAGACCTCGACGTCCGCTTCGTCATCCACCACTAGAACCAATTCAGTCACGGCTCACCTCTCCTAATGTGCGAAAAATTGCTCCCGCGCGGCAGCAGGATGGTGAACTCGGTAAACACACCGGGCTCGGTCTCGACATCGATGCTGCCGCCGTGTTGCTTCACGATGATGTCGTGGCTCATGGAAAGCCCGAGGCCAGTGCCTTCGCCAGGCGGCTTGGTTGTGAAAAATGGATCGAACATCTTCTCCTTGACCTCTGGCGGAATGCCGACGCCGTTGTCGCGGATGCGGATTTCGACATGTTCGCCACGATTGCGTGTGCTGGCGCTGAGCTCGGCTTCAAAGCCGGGGCTGTTTTCGCCTCTGCGCTTGGCCACGGCATAGAAGCCATTGGACATCAGGTTCAGCAGCACGCGCGTGATCTCCTGCGGGAACATCCCGGCGATGCCGGCGTCGGGATCGAACTCGCGTCGGAGGGTCACGTTGAACAGCGGCTTCTCGGCGCGCGCGCCGTGATAAGCGAGGTTGAGGCTTTCTTCGACCAGAGTATTCACGTCCGTTGGCCGTTGTTCGCCGCCGCCTCCGCGCGAATGCAAGAGCATGTTCGTGACGATGGAATCGGCTCGCTTGCCGTGCTGCACGATTTTTTGCAGATTGTCCTTCAAGAGCCCGCGTAGTTCGTCGAGTTCGTCGCGAACATCATCCGGGAGTGCGACCGGCGCTAGCGCATCATTTAACTCATCCGTCAGTTCGGCTGAGAGGGCTGCGAAATTGTTGACGAAGTTGAGCGGGTTCTTGATCTCGTGCGCGATGCCTGCAGTGAGCTGGCCGAGCGAGGCCAGTTTTTCGGTCTGCACCAGACGGTCCTGTGCGGCGCGCAGATCGTCAAGAGACTTAGCGAGCAGCGCGGTCCGTGCCTGGATTTCTTCGAACAGCCGCGCGTTCTCGATCGCGATTACGGCCTGATCGGCGAACGTGTTGAGAAGGTTGATCTGACTGTCGCTGAAGGTCCCCGGCTCGACACGCGAAACACCGATCGTGCCGATAGCGATGCCCTCGCGGAGCATGGGCACTACGATGATGCTTCGGTATCCCCTGACGCGCGCCATCTCCTTGACCGCTTGAGAGACGCCGGGTTCGGTTTCGATATCGGAGCGGAACGCCATGGCCGAATTCATTGCGGCTCGGCTGTGGATCCCTGAGGATGTCAGCGGAGTAGGAAATGAGGCCCGGATCTCCTCGTGGCTGGCCCTGCTTCCCGCGGTGCATGCTGCCAGATGAAGCATGCCACCTACGACGCGCGTCACAAGCGCCGTTTGACCGCCGAGTAGCTGCCGGGAGCTCTCAGAAATGACGTCGAAAACCGGTTGCACGTCGGTTCGCGACATGGAGATGACGTTGAGAATTTGCGCGGTGATGGTCTGGCGTTCCAGCGCAATCGCAAGTTCCGATTGCAGGTTGGCATTCTCGGCCGCTGCGGAGCGCAGTTGCTGCTCAAGCTCGTCAATCCTGTGCCTCAGTTCGATGTCCATGGCTGATCATTTATAGTCTGAAGCACGCGCATTGCCGGATGAGAGCGGCCTGACGATAGCTGCGGGCTCACCGCCCGTAACGGCTGGCCCCCAGAGCAGGCTCTCGGGCGGCATTGCCAGAGAAAGGCCGTTCGTCTCGCAATCGCGATAGACGAGATCGATGACCTCATTTTTGGCCGGCATTCGGCTCGCCGGGCTCGCCACGCAGAACTGCAGCTCGACCTCGATAGTCATCGCATCAATCGCTTTGAGCGCGATGGCCGGCGGCGGAACCTTGACGATTCGCTCGCAGTCCCGCAGAACGCCCAGCATGACCTCTTCAACGACGGACGGCGCGTGAGTGGCGGCAATGTGCACGGTAAATGCAATCCAGTGCGTTTCGTCAGGACGGCTGAGATTGGTTACCCCTTGCTTCGCCAGGACGCTGTTGGGTACCACCACCACATTGTGCGCGCCGGTCAGCAGATTCGTCGAGCGCCAGTTGGTTTCGGCGACGCGCCCTTCCGTGCCGTCGCTGAGTCGGATCCAGTCGCCGATGACATAAGCCCGCCCGAGCGTGAGCGCGATCCCCGAAAAGACGTCGGCAAGCGTATTCTGCAGCGCCAGGCCGATGATGACAGCGACCACGCCCGAGGTGGCAACCAATGGGCCTATTGGCGCGCCAAAGACGAAGCCAATGATCGACAGCGCCACGCCGAGATAAACGACGGCGACGATCAGATCCTGCAGGAGATGTGCCTCCCGCGGCCTACGGTTGAGACCGATATAGATGTGCACGAAGCCGATGATTGTCCACGCAAGATGGGTCCACCAGAGGATCCTCGCCGACTTGGCAATCAATAGGCCGGTGCCCTCAAGCTCGGTCTGGTCGAGCTGGTAAGGTGAAATTCCGCCCAGCCCGAGCACGAGGCTCATCGTGGCGAAGAACAGAATTTGCACGATCAGCCGTCCGGTCGGACGGCTGCGTCCCTGCATGTGCCATATGAGAATGCCGGCGAGCCCCAGAATATTGATCAGGACAAGCGGCAGGAAATGATCTTCGCCGAACATGGCCGAGCTCACCAGCGGTGATTTTTAACGATGGGGAAAGGGCCGGATGCCGCCGACGACCGCTGGCCCTTTCGCCTACTTCTTGATCGGGAAAGTCAGTTCCTTCTCGCTGCTGTCGACGACGAAAACAGCCAACAGCTTGGCAGGCTTGGTCGTGCTGGCATTCTCGCTGACGCCATGCCGATCGCCCGGCACCTCGGAGAAGCTTTCGCCCGCCTTGTAGACCTTTACAGGACCGTCATTGACCTGGCTGCGGATGGCACCCTCCAGGACAGTCGCATAGATGAAGGCGGAGCTTGGGTGAGTGTGGGCCGAGGAAAAACCGCCTGGACCATATTCAACGAGAACACCTTTCATGCTCTTGCCTGGGGCGTTCGGCAATTCGTGCTCGTAGACCAGGGTGACTTTGGCGTCCTTCTCACCTGTATCGTGGGCAGTAGCCGTCGTGGACAAGAGGGCAGCTACGGCAAGGGCAAGGATTGGCTTCATCATGTCGAATTCCTTTCTTGAGGGTTGGATGGTGCACCGCATGGGCGGCACACCGTCATCCATTCATTTGCGGGCAGAGGTTGCGAACCACTGCTCGAAGGTGATCCGGCCGAGGCGAGGATTGTTGTCGGAAACGAGCGAGCCATCTTCCAGTTTGGCGCCGAAGTAGCGAGCCTCCGGATCTGCCTCGACCTTGCGGGCATCGCCCATTGCTTTGAGGTAGCGGGCGACGAGTTCGTTCAGCCGGACACGCTCCGGCCCCGAGATCTCTATAACGCCATTGATCGGCGCGACCGTCGCAATGGCGGCCATGTTGTCGGCCACATCGTCCGAGGCGATGGGCTGGACGTAGGCTGGCGACAGATGCACCGTGTCGCCGATCGTGCCGGACTGGGCGATGCCGCTGAGGAATTCCATGAATTGCGTCGAGTGGACGATCGTATAGGGGACGCCGGATTCCCGGATGATCTTTTCCTGGGCGACCTTGGCCCGCATGTAGCCGCTGTCCGGCAACCGATCGACGCCGACGATGGAAAGCGCGATGTGGTGCTTTACGCCGGCGGCCTTTTCCGCAGCCATCAGATTGCGGCCCGACGTCTCGAAGAATTCCAGCACGGCCTTATCCTCAAAGGACGGCGAGTTTGCGAGGTCGATAACGACGGAAGCCCCGGCGAGCGCCTCGGCGAGACCTTCACCCGTGATCGTGTTGACGCCGGTGTTCGGAGCGGCGGCAATGACTTCATGGCCTTGCTTGCGAAGGCGGTCGGCGGTCTTTGAACCGATCAGGCCGGTTCCGCCGATGATGACGATTTTCATGAGCTTCTCCATGCGCGGCCGCTCTGTGCGCCGCATTGTTCATTCGTTTCTGAATGGTTGGTCGAGGACCTGGCCGGTCCTGCCGGTTCCGCAGATCCACTCGGCTGAGCCGGGGCGTGACCCTAAAGGCCATGCGCCGGCTCGGCTCTAGTGCACCAGGCGGTTAGTAGTCCCAGAAGACCGGAACCCAACGGAAATGATCGCCGTCAACTGCCACATGGCCGACGGAGGGGAACGGCATATGAGTGGCAACCAGAAGCTCACCGGTCTCCGCTAGCTCCCGCAAAAGACAAACGCGGACGCGGGCAGCTTCTTCCGGATCGTGCTCGAAGCCGTTGAACCAATCGGGGTGATCAAAGCCGACCGCGAACACCGCATCGCCAGCAAACATCAGCCGGTCTTTGCCTGATGCCACGCGGACCACGCTATGCCCGGGTGTGTGGCCGCCGGTTCGGGAGACGACCACGCCCGGCGCCACCTCGTACTCATCATCGAACAATTGCAGGTGGCTCTCGTACTCTTTTCTGAACTGCTTGGCGGCCGCCCGAAGCGCGTCCGGGAAGCCGGGCGGCATGGACACATGCGAGAAATCAGGTGCCTCCCAGAATTTGACCTCTGCCGCCGCCACATGGATCCGTAGGTCTGGACGCAGCCGCTCCTTCACCCCGTCGACGAGCAGTCCGCCAACATGGTCCATATGCATGTGGGTTAATACAACGTCGGTAACGGATCCCAAGTCGATGCCGGCGGCTTCCAGTCGCTTGATCAATTGCCCGGCACGCGGCAGGTTCAATTCAGGGTCCAATCCCAGGCCGGCGTCGATGAGTATGGTCTGCTTGCCGCTGCGCACCACGACCACGTTCAGCGCCCAGTCGAAAGCGTCCGGCGGCAGGAACATGTCGTTCAGCCAGGCTGCGTGTTCGGTCGGGTCGGCATTGTATCCCAACATCTTGGTAGGGAGCGGCAGCACGCCATCGCTGATCACCAAAACGTCGATCTCGCCGATCCGCACCGCGTAGCGCGATGGAACCAGTTCGTCCGGGCCTGATTTGACCGGCTGTGCGGGGTTATTCATGTTCATGTCTGTCTCCTGTTGAGTAATCGAACGGGGTTTTGTTTCTGTCTGCGACATGACGCGCTCCTGTTGTGCGTGATTGAAACGTGTCGGTTACAAGCCACGGCGCGGATTTTATGCTGAGGCGCGTTTGGCGGTCGATCCGGCCAAGGAAGAGGAAAGGCCATACCTGAGGATAGGTAGCCTATGCCTCTTAGTGCGGCCGCGGCGGAGATTTGGTGGTGAACAGGCTGGCGTGAAGGAGCAGACGCTTTGCATTGGACCTTGCCGGGCGGATTCATCCGCCCGGTGTATTGGCGTCTGCTCGGCGATCAAGCGGCGCGTTTGTGGTCCGCCGGATGCTGCAGCCGAAAGCCGATCGCCAGCCGGTTCCAGGCATTGATCATGGCGATGCCGATAGACAGCGCCAGGAGTTCGTCTTCCGAGAAGGTACTTTTGGCAACTTCATAATCCGCATCCGGCGCACGGCTCTCGGCGATATTGGTCAACGACTCGGCCCAGGCGAGTGCTGCGCGCTCCCGGTCGCTGTAGAGCTGCGATTCGCGCCAGGCGCTAAGAAGAAGCATACGCTCTTCCGTCTCGCCCTGTTTCAGCGCGTCATGACGATGCATGTGTAGGCAATGAGGGCAGCCGTTGATCTGCGACACCCGCACTTTGACGAGCTCCATCAGTTTGGACCGGTTAACATCTGATGGAGCTGAGCGTTGCCGACCGATCAGGTTTCTCGCCGTTTGGGCCAGCTCCTCCTATACTTCGGCAGTGGATAGGCGCGTCCCACGTAGAATGGTTTGCGACCGCAAACCCCTGCATTCTCCGGCATAGGTAACCGCAGCGTTAGGAGAAAGTAGATGCTCAAAATTATCAAGGTCTTGGCGCTTGGCGCCGCGATCGCCACGCTGACTGTCGCAAGCGCACAGTCCCAAGATCACGATCTCAAGCCGACAGTCGTTCTCGTTCATGGCGCTTTTGCCGAATCGTCGAGCTGGGATGCTGTGATTGCCCGCCTGACCAAGGATGGCTATGTTGCGATCGCAGCGGCCAACCCACTTCGCAGCGTCGCGTCGGACGCAGCATCCGTCGCGGCCGTCGTCCGCGCCATCCGTGGCCCGGTGGTCCTAGTGGGCCACTCCTACGGAGGACCCGTCATCACCGAAGCCGCAAACGGCAATCCGAACGTGAAGGCCCTGGTTTATGTTGCAGGTTTCATGCCGGATACCGGCGAATCAAGCCTCACCCTGTCGGGTAAATTTCCGGGCGGTACGCTTGCCGGCGCGCTTGCGCCCGTGACACTGCCGGATGGCACGCAGGACCTCTACATCCAGCCGTCCAAATTTCATCTCCAGTTCGCCGCCGACGTTTCAGATGACAAGGCGGCGCTGATGGCCTCAACGCAGCGTCCCGTCGCCCAGGCTGCGCTCGCCGAACCCTCCGGCGCCGCATCGTGGAAGCTGCTGCCCTCCTACATGATCTACGGGTCCGCCGACCGCAACATTCCGCCAGCGGTCATGCAGTTCATGGCCGAGCGCGCGCACGCTGCGAAGACTGTCGTGGTCGACGGGGCCTCGCACGCGCTCATGGTCTCGAATCCCGGCGAAGTCACCGCTCTCATCGAAGAAGCGGCATCCGCCCGGTGAACGG
The DNA here is from genome assembly GCF_025847205.1 of Pararhizobium sp. YC-54. Taxonomy (GTDB): domain Bacteria; phylum Pseudomonadota; class Alphaproteobacteria; order Rhizobiales; family Rhizobiaceae; genus Pararhizobium. Next base: position 44,026 of record NZ_JAOYTH010000022.1, read on the forward strand.
CCGCCTTGTCGGTCCGCCGCTAAACTTTCGCACAGTCCACAGATGCTTTCGGCCAATAGTCTTCCGGGCCAGCGGTCGCCATCCTCGTTCGCATTTCAACCATCGTGAAGGATAAAATATGCAGGACATTTCAAATCCACCGGCTGTTAGCCTCTCACGCCGCGACGCTCTGCTCGGCAGCCTCACCGCCGGTATCGCAGCGGGCTTGCCCGCGGTTGCCGCCGCAAAGACACCGAAGCAGCCTCTCCCCGCCACCATCAATCACGGAAAGCAAGCAATGAGCACGATCACCACCAAGGACGGTACAGAAATCTATTACAAGGACTGGGGTACCGGCCCGGTCGTCACCTTCTCGCACGGCTGGCCGCTGAGCTCCGATGCCTGGGACAGCCAGATGCTCTTCCTCGCCCAGCACGGTTTCCGCGTCGTGGCGCACGATCGCCGCGGCCACGGACGTTCCAGCCAGCCGACGTCGGGGAACGACATGAACGGCTACGCCGACGACTTCGCCGCCGTTATCGAGGCGCTGGACCTCAGGGACGCAACGCTGGTCGGCCACTCCACCGGCGGCGGCGAGGTCGCCCGCTATATCGGCCGGCATGGCACGAAGCGTGTCGCCAAGGCCGTACTGATCGGCGCCGTGCCGCCGGTCATGGTCAAATCGGCGACCAATCCGGAAGGCCTGCCGATCGAGGCCTTCGATGCGATCCGCGCCGGTCTCGCCAAGGATCGTTCACAGTTCTACCGAGACTTCGCCCTGCCATTCTACGGCGCCAATCGACCGGGCTCGAGTGTCTCCCAAGGCACCCTCGACCAGTTCTGGCGCTTGAGCATGCAGGCCGGCCTGCTCAACGCCTACGAATGCGTCAAGGCATTCTCCGAAACCGACTTCACGGAAGACCTGCGGAAGTTCGACGTGCCGACGCTCGTTCTGCATGGCGAAGACGACCAGATCGTTCCGATCAAGGATTCCGCCGTCAAGTCTGCCCGGCTGATCAAGGGTGCCAAGGAGATCTACTATCCGGGCGCGCCGCACGGCATCACCGCCACGCATCAGGACCAGGTCAACGCCGACCTGCTTGCCTTCCTCAAGGCTTGAACCGCCACGGCTCGCGGAGCAAACCGCTGTGCTCCGCGTCCGTCCGGAACTGGCGCGGCCTTGCCGCGCCAGTTCCTCGATCCCTTTCTATCATCGCCTTTTTAGAGGTCATCCACAATGTCGAAGACTTGGCTCATAACCGGCAGTGCCAGCGGAATCGGCCGTAGCACGGCCGAACTCGTGCTCGCACGCGGCGAGAACCTCATCGCAACGGCCCGCAACATCGATCGCCTTGTCGACCTTGCGCGCCGCTATGAGGAACAAGTGGAACTCATCGAAGTCGATGTGACAGACGCGTCCGCATCGCTAGGCGCAGTCGCAGCCGCAATGGAGCGGTTCGGTCGCCTCGATGTGCTGCTGAACAATGCCGGCTATGCGCATCTCAGCCCTTTCGAACAGGTCTCTGAAGATGATTTCAAGGCGGAGATCGACACCAATTTCTACGGCGTGGTCAATCTGACACGTGCAGCACTCCCCGTGATGCGCCAGCAAAAATCGGGGCATATCATCAACATTTCGTCCAGTTCGGCGCGCTTCGGCAGTCCCGGCTCCGCCGCCTATACCGCCGCCAAATGGGCGGTGAGTGGTTTCACCGCTTCGCTCGCCAAGGAGGTCAAGCCGTTCGGCGTCACGGCCGTTGCCATCGAGCCGGGCAGCATCCGCACGAACTGGACGCGGGTCGCGCGGGGCCACGTCCCTCCGCTGCTGCCGGAATACGAACCGACCGTCGGCGCGATCATGAAGATGACGGAGGGCTATGCTGGCACCGAGCCTGGCGATCCCGACAAAGTGGCCGCCGTCCTCTTCGATCTTTCACGCCAGAATGATCTGCCGGAACAGCTCGTCTTGGGCAGCGATGCACTGGCACGAATTGCCCAGAACGACGTGGTCCGATCGACAGCCGCGCTCCAATGGAACAAGGTCAGCCGGTCGACGGATTTCGACGGGAATGCCACTCCCCTGCGGCTTTTGGACTGAGACAGGAACCTTCCAAGCGAATGTAGGATATTATTGAGGCTTGACAGTTTTCTACCAGGGCAGCCAAGCGACGGCATCGCCGAATACATGGATTTCCATAGGTTGCGGCCGTGCAGTGGCGCGAATAGTGTACGACACGGGATCGCTGAAGCTGATATCGAGACTAGCCACTTGGTATGCTGGCGGCGCCCAAGCTTTATTTCCCCTGCAGGAGCCGCCGATGACGCGCGTCTGGTCGTACCGCCCCCAACTCCTGCACCTGGGTCTGTTTTTTGCGGCATATATCCTGGGTTGCGGCTTTGCGCAGGCACTTGCAATCGTACCCGGAACAGGCATTTCCATATGGCCTCCGAGTGGGCTTTTCATTGCGACCCTTATCCTCGCACCCAAACAGAGCTGGCGGTGGTGGGTGTTGGTCGGCTGCCTCGGCGAGCTATTCGGCAATATCCTGTGGTTCCACAGCCCGCTGCCCGCCGCCGTCCTGATTTATGTCGGCAATGCGCTCGGAGCCATGGTCGGCGCGTGGCTCGTAAACCGGGCTTTGGGTCGGCCGGTTCGGCTCGAAACCTTGCGGGAAGTTCTTGTATTCGTCGTATTGGGCGCTGGAGCTGCCCCGGTGGTCAGCGCGACGGTCGGAAGTGCGACGCTTGCCTGGTTCGGCATACTTTCGCAAACTTTCTTGGGGGCCTGGCCTCTCTGGTGGATCGGGGATGCCACTGGCGTCCTGATCGTCGCGCCGCTCGCGCTGGTCGTGATCCAGAACTGGAACAGCAAGGCAGAGCTATCGGCTGCGCGATGGATAGAAGCGTGTGCCGTGGGACTGATCCTTCTCGGCGTCGCGGCCCTTTCGCTCGGCGGCTACCTGCCCTTTTCCTATATCATCATGCCGCCGCTGCTTTGGGCTGCCGTGCGTTTCGAGTTTAAAGGGGCTGCTGTTACTCTCGCCCTCCTCGCGCTAGTAACCGCGATCTTCACGATATCCGGTGCCAGCCAGTTCGCCGGAAATGCCGAGAATCAACGCCACAGCCAGATCATGCTGCAACTCTTCCTGGCGATCTCGGCATTTTCGGCCTTGGTCGTGGCCGCCATATCCCGGCAGCACCAGCTCGCGTTGCTGACATTGCGCCAAAGTGTGGAGGCCCTGCGCGACCGGGAACGAGAGCTCTCGCAGATCGTGAACATGGTCCCTGTCCACATCAGACGGCTGACGCCCGAAGGCGAGCCGACCTTCTTCAACAAGCGCCTGGTGGATTTTTTCGGGCTTGATCTGCAACAGTTGAACAGGCCGGGTACAAGCCAGCTAGTGGCCAACATTGAGACTCTTGTCCATCCAGATGATGCGCCCAGTCTGTTGCAGGCGGTGCGCCATGCCGTCGCCACAGGTGAACCATACTCGATGAAATATCGCATGCGCCGCGCGGACGGCGTGTATCGCTGGGTTGATGGCCGGGCCGAACCACTGCGAGACGAAGGCGGGAAAATCTTGCAATGGTACGCAATTTCCATCGACATCGATGATGAGGTGCGCGCGCATGAGGCTTTGCGCGACCGGGAGCGGGAGCTCTCGCAGCTTGTGGACGCCTTGCCAGTCCACGTCTGGAGCTGGACGCCTGCTGGCGAGCTAGCCTACGTCAACAAGCGATCTTTGGCGGATCTCGGCCTTTCCAAGGCGAACTTAGAAGATGCCGTCCGGGTGGCGCAAAAGCTGGTTCATCCCGACGATGCCCCCGAGGTGCTGCGAGCGTCAGCCAACTCCCTTAAAACTGGCGACGTCTTCATGATGCGGTATCGCCGGCGCTGGAAAGATGGCAACTATCGCTGGATAGAGGCGCGCGCGCAGCCTCTGCGCGATCAAGATGGAGCGATCGTTCACTGGTATCAGGTGTCCATCGACATCGAAGACGAAATGCAGGCGCAGGAGGCGTTGCGCAACCGTGAACGAGAGTTCTCGCAGCTCGTGGACATGGTGCCGAGCCTTCTCTGGCGGCTTAGTCCTACCGGCGAGCCGACCTTCTTCAACAAACGCATGATGGACTTCTTCGGCGTCGACCCGAGGGAAGCGAACAAGCTGGACACAAGCGGGAGGGTTGCCATCATCGAATCGGCCATCCATCCCGACGACTCGGCGGAAATGGCGAAAGCGCTCAACCGCAGCTTGGCGACCGGCAAGCGATTTTCCATGCGCTATCGGTTGCGAAGGGCGGACGGCGTCTATCGCTGGGTGGACGGTAGCGCCGAACCGCTGCGCGACGAAAGCGGGCGGATCGTCCAGTGGTACGGCCTTTCGCACGACATCGACGATCAGCTCCGCGCAGAGGAAACCCTGCGAGAGAGCGAGAGGCAGCTTCGGAGGCTCGTTGATGCGCTGCCAACATTAATCTGGGCCGCCGCTGCGGATGGAGAACCAATCTATTTGAACAGGCGACTGGCGGAATATGTGGGTTTGACATTGGTCGATCTCGATTCGCCCGACGCCAGCCGGTTACAGATGGCGATCCAGAACTCCGTCCATCCCGACGATACCGCCTCCGTCGGCCAGGCTCTCGCTCACTCGTTCACAACAGGCGAAACCTTCACCATGAAATATCGGCATCGTCGGGCCGATGGCACTTACCGCTGGATCATCGGTCGCGCAGAACCGCTCCGCGATACGGATGGCACCATCCAGCAGTGGTACGGAGTGAGCTTCGACATCGACGACGACGTGCGTACGCAGGAGGAATTGCGCCGGACGCAGGAGAGACTTGCGGTCGCGTCGCAGGCGGCAAGCCTCGCGGAACTCTCCGCATCGATCGCCCATGAGGTGAACCAACCGCTGGCCGCCATCGTCGCCAATTCGCATGCATGCCATCGCTGGCTGTCCGTCGAGCCTCCGAACGTGGAGCGCGCAACGACCGTCGCCGAGCGTATTATCCGAGACGCCAACGCGGCGGCCGATATCGTGAGCCGCATCCGCGCGCTTTTCAGGCAATCCCCGGAGACCAGGAACAGCACGACGCTTGCGAGCGTCATTACCGAGGCTGGCGGCCTTATGGCCGAGGAAGGGGCTCGGCGTCGCGTTCGGATGGACATTTCCGTCGAAAACAACCTTCCTCCCGTCACGCTGGATTCCGTCCAGATTCAGCAGGTCCTGATCAATCTCATCCGCAACGGCATGGATGCGATGGATCTTATTGCAGGTGAAAAGGTTCTTGAGGTGCAGGCGCGTAGAGTGGGCAGCGAGGTTCAGACGGAAATCATCGACTGTGGACGCGGCATTGGCTCTCCCGACCGCATCTTCGAGCCCTTCTTCACGACGAAACAGCACGGAATGGGAATGGGTCTCGCCATATGCCGATCAATCGTTGAGGCACACGGCGGGCGATTATGGGCCGAAGAAAATGAGCCGCGCGGCGCGCGGTTCATTTTCACCTTGCCGATCGCAACGAAAGCGGCGCCATGACGACAGATGATCATGTTGTGTTCATCGTGGACGATGACGGACGCATCCGGGAGGCGCTCGGCGAACTCCTGGAGGCCCATGGTATGCGCGCCATCGCCTTCGGGTCTGCGGGCGAATATGTAAACGCCGAGAAGCCGGATGTTCCCGCCTGCCTTATCCTGGACGTCGAATTGCCCGATATCAATGGCCTCGAACTGCAGCGGCAGATCGCCGTGGGCGATCACCCGCCGATCGTCTTCATCACCGGGCACGGCGATATTCCGTCCTCGGTACGTGCGATCAAGCGTGGCGCGGTGGATTTCCTCACCAAGCCGTTCAGCGATGGGGACCTCATGGTGGCAGTTCACACGGCGATTTCAGAGGATCGGAAAAAACGATCGGAACGCGCTGAACTGAGCCAGCTCAGACAACGATATCTGGAACTTACACCCAGGGAACGCGAGGTTCTGCCGCTCGTGGTCAGCGGGCTCCTCAACAAGCAGGCAGCGTCTGAACTGGGGATCAGCGAAGTTACGCTGCAAATTCATCGAAGGAATATGATGCAGAAAATGGGAACAGCATCGCTCGCCGATCTCGTACGTATTGCAGAGAGATTGGAAATACCGGTCAACCACTCGCGTCGAGGGGGAGGAAATTAGGCATGAAGAAGACAAGACCGATCGTCGCCGTGGTCGATGATGATCCAAGGCTGCTCGAGTCGCTGGAAGAGCTGCTGGAATCCGCCGGCTACGCGGCCTCCTGCTTTCCGTCGGCGGGGCATCTGCTTGTCCGTGGACTGGCGGATCTGGATGTGCTCATAACAGACATCGGCATGCCCGGAACAGACGGTTTTGAACTTCGTGAAATCGTGAAGAAGGCGCGTCCGGAACTGCCGGTTTTCCTGGTTACTGGCCGCCACGAAATTGCGGACCAGGGTCGCGCCCAGGGCATTAGCGGCTTTTTCCGCAAGCCTTTCGACGCTCCTACCCTGCTTGCAGCCATCGCAGAGACCTTGCAAAAATCGAAAAATGGAGGGTGACATGAGAGTGGACCAACCGTCCCGGAAATTGGCGCCGTTGCCAGCGCAACGCGAGAGTGACGCAACAGAGCCGCTCGTCATTATTGTCGATGACGATGCAGCCGTGCGGGAGGCTTTGTCGGAGTTAATTCTCTCGGCAGGCTTCCAGCCGGTCAGTTTTGCCTCGACCCAGGAAGTGCTCCACGCTGGCGTACTGGACAGCCCAGGCTGTCTGATCCTCGACGTGCGCATGCCCGGGGCGAGCGGACTGCATCTGCAACACCATCTGGCACGACGCGGTAACCTCAAGCCGATCATCTTCCTGACCGGGCACGGCGACATCCCGATGACGGTCGAGGCTATGAAAGCCGGCGCTGTAGACTTCCTCACCAAACCGGTGCGTGACCAGACACTGCTCGATGCCGTGATCGCCGGTATTGCGCTGGATGCAGCACGGCGGGCGGAGGGTCTGGTGGTCAAACGCAATCTCGAGCGCCTTGAGACGTTGACACACCGCGAGCGCGAGATCCTGCGCGAAGTCGCGCACGGGCGCCTCAACAAGCAGATCGCCTTCGACCTCAGCATAAGCGAAGTCACGGTCAAGCTGCATCGTTCCAACGTCATGCGCAAGATGGAGGCCGGCTCCATAGGAGAGCTGATCAGGGCATGGGAAACCCTACCCCTGGCGATGCGCGAGGTCGGAGCGCCCGGATTTTGACCGACCTATCCGGTAGGTAAGGAAGAGGCTGTTCTCAGTCTCGCTCCACATCCGCACGCATGAGCGCGTTAATGATGATGCGTCGTTGCTCAGATCTTTTCGACGACGCTTGCCTCGCGGACCATGAAATCGCAAAACAACTTTACCCGCAACGGTACCGTGCGGCCAAAGGCGTGCAGTGCATTGAAGGGGAGTCTGGGAAGCGCAATTCCGGGCGCGATCGCGACAAGCGTGCCGGCCTCCAGTTCCTTCGCGACCAGGCATCGCAGAAGATAGGCCGCGCCTAACCCGCCGAGCGCAGCCTGAATAAGCGCGGCTCCCGAGTCGCAATCGATACGCCCGGAGGGAATAAAGCTCGTCTCATCCGCAAGACGCAGAGGCTGTGTGACGCCGCCCAGTGCATAGCGGGCAAAGGGTAGAGCTGCCAAGGCCTCGGTGGTCGCAGGATTGCCCCAAATCTTCAGAAAAGCCGGAGACGCGACGATCGCCATCGGCAAGTCTGCCAGATGACGAACCATGAGATCCCCGTGGGCGGGATTACCAACGCGCAGCGCAACATCGTAGTCCTCCCTGATCAGATCGACGAACCGATCCGTAAGACCAATATCAAGATGAACGTCCGGATAGTCGGTCGCAAAGCTGGCAAACAGACGCGGCAATAGCAGTGGTGCCAGTTCGCTCGGCATGCTGATGCGCAGGCGGCCGGAAGGCGCGACCTCAGACCTGATCGCCTCGTCGCTCGAGTCTAGGTCCCGTAACAGCGGCGCAACGCGTTCGAAGAAAATCTGACCGTCCTGGGTGAGCGTGAGGGCACGAGTGGAGCGCAGGAAAAGGCGCGCGCCGATCTTTTTTTCCAACCGCGCCACGCTCTTCGACACCGCCGATGGTGTCGTGTTCAGATCACGCGCTGCAGCGCTGAACGAGCCGACCTCCACAGTCCGTACGAAAGCCATCAAGCCGGACGTCTCGTTCAACAGGTTTGGCATCTTCCTCTCCGCGGCACAGATCATGTGCCCACCCATGATCTAATGACACAGACCGACAGCGTCTATCTCATCTCTAGCTGAAAGGAGATAAACAATGCAGCACCTCAAAGACAAGGTCGCCGTCATCACCGGCGGCAATAGCGGCATCGGCAAGGCTACTGCCCGGCTGTTCGCGGAAGAAGGAGCACAGGTCGTCATTACCGGCCGGCGGCAGGACGTCATCGACCAGGCCGTGTACGAAATCGGCCATTCCGTCATTGGTTTCGTGGGCGACGTCGCCGACCTCGCGGATCATCGCAAGCTGGCAGACATTGTGAAGAGCCGCTTTGGCGGGCTCGACATCTACATGGCGAATGCCGGTGTCATCAACCTTACCTCGTCCGCCGACGTGATGCCGGAAGATTACGACCGGCACTTCGCCATCAACACGCGCGGCGTGTTCTTCGGCGTGCAGACGATCGCGCCGCTAATGCGAGATGGAGGCAGCATCATCGTCACGAGCTCGCTCGCGGCAACAAAGGTCCTGCCCGACCATACGGTCTATGCCGGGTCGAAGGCCGCTGTCGCCGCCTTTGCGAAAAACTGGGCGATCGAGTTCAAGTCGCGGCGGATCCGCGTCAACATCCTGAGCCCCGGACCGGTCGAGACAGAAATCCTCGGCAAGCTCGGCGTGTCGGAAGACGATCGCCCGGCCTTCGAAGATCATATGGCTTCGCTCATCCCGGTGGGCCGTCTGGGCCGGCCGGAAGAACTGGCGCGGGCAGCACTCTTCCTCGCTTCCGATGCTGGGAGCTTCGTCAACGGGATCGAGCTTCATGCCGATGGCGGAATGACCTTAGTTTAAGAGGACTGAAAAATGCAAAAATAGCATAGTCTCGAAATCCTCGACTGCGCGGAAGACTGGTCCGCTACGCCGTGTGAGGAGGCTTACGCAAAGCCGGCACAACCCCTCAGAATGCTGTGCCGGCAACTCGGGCACGATGGTGCGCAAGCCGCCAGCGATGTTCGCCCGTCAAAGGAATCGGCGAATGCCAGCGCAGTTCAGCGCGCTCGATCTCACTTAGGTTAGCGGAAAACACCGGTCGTCCGTCGTCATCGAAGGTAACGAGCCCACGATCAAACGCTGCGCCCCAGAGTACCGACAGCAGTAACCCATTATAGACGTCCAGCCAGCACGCCGCGCCATTCGTCGAGCCGCTCGTCTTCATCCCAATCGAGATCATAGCCCAGCGGATCCTTTTCGTGAACGATGGCATTTCCAAGAGCCCTTACCCGTTTGATCGCCGCATCCGATCGAGCCAGCACTCCATCGATGTCGGCAAACTCGGCGTCGAACACGACGGCACTATCATGACCATCCTCTCCCTGCCCTCCCCTACACACGGTCTCCGCTGCCATTGAGAATGCTCATGACGACATCGCCATCGAGCGCCTGGGCATCGAACAGCGCCTTCGCCAGGGCATGGAAGATCTGCCTGCGCCTCCTGAGGATCGTCGCCGCCCGGTCGAGTGCCGCGTCCAGCCTGGCATGAACGCGTGCGGCCAGTTCTGGTTCACGACCGAACACCTCGGCCGGATCGCGATGTGGACGATACAACAGCGGATGCTCGGTCCCGAAGCCGAGGGTGCGTTCCATGTCGAAGGCGATCCTTGTGGCCCGCGCCAGATCGCTGTCGTCAGTCCCGCCGGAACCACTCGATACGCGCTTGAGCACAAGAGCCTCGGCCGCCCGCCCGCCCATCAGCATCGTCAGCATGCTTTCGAACCAGGCGCGGGTATCGGTTCCGGATGGATGGAAGCCAAGCAGATTGTAGGCTCCCTGCCCGGTATCGATATTGAGGCCACGGACAGGCCCGAGGTCGAGGGCATGATGGACAACGGCATGCCCTGCCTCATGGATGGAGAAGCGATAGCGCAGATCGATCGGCACGGGCGGGCGGTTGCTCCGGATGCCGTCTTCGATATCCTCGAAGCGGATCGTCCTCTTCCCGCGGCGCGCCGTCAATCGCGCCTCCCGGACGACGCGTTCGATATCCGCCCCCGTCAGTCCCATGGCCCGCGTCGCCAGGCGCCTGAGAATGTCATCGACTGGATAGGCTTGTTGCGCGGCCGCCGGCGCTCCCGTCGTGTTGGTGTTGTGGGTCACGGTCATCGGCTTGCTCTTTTCCGTTCACCCTCTGCTTCTTCCCTCAGGTAGTCAGCGACAATCTTCTTTAGCGAGAATCCATCTTCGACTTCCGACCGGGTGTCCAATTCCGTCTCCTGGATCAGCGACATCACATCGTCACCGAGATGATGGGCAAGAATCTCCGCGAGCGTCGGCACATCGGGCCTGGGGATTTCGATATGTGTCTCCAACCGTCCGGAGCGCTTGATGGCCTCGTCGATATGGTCGGGGCGGTTGGTGGCACCGACGATGATCAGCCCCTCATTCTTCACCGCGCCATCGAGCAGTTCCAGCGCCTTGTTGACGACAGTAGTCGGCATATTCCCGCTCGGCCGGCTGCCTTTTGCCGATGCCGTCGATCTCGTCGACGAACAGGATCGCCGGCGCCATGGCCCGCGCTTCGACAAACGTCTTGCTCATCCTGTCGATGACGTCGTTCAAATGTCCGCCCTGCAGCCAGGTAGAAACGGACGTGACGACCAGCGGGATTTGCAGGCTGTTGCACAGCGCACGGGCAAAGGTGGTCTTGCCGGTGCCGGGCGGACCGGACAGCAAAAGCTTGGTGCTCATCTCCGACCAGGCAAGGATGCTCGCCCGGTAATCGTCGAGGTCTGCCTTGAGATCGAGCGCCCAGTCTTTCGCTCGGCCATATCCGGATAGCGTTTCGACTGTCAATGGCGGCTTTTGGCCGATCTCGCCCGCCGTCGGCAAAGGCTCCGGCTGGATCACTTCGGCGCCCGAGGGCTTGTCCTTCTTCCAGCGACCGCTGCTTTCGGTGTCAGACGGTTTCTTGTCCGATCCTTGGGGTTTCTCGATAGAGCTGCCGGACGATCCCGATCCAGATGCGTTGTCGCCACCCTCACCACCATCCTCTTCCTCGAAGTCTTCGCGATTGCGTTCAATGAGCGTGGCAAGGACATGCAGCACGTCCCGAACATGCCGCCCTGGACGGAAGGCAAGAACCAGATCCTCGAGCGACAGCCAGCGCGCATCGGAATCCGATGGCAAGCCCAGCGTCCCGATTGCCGTGTCCGGGTAGAGCACCTCGACCAGGTCAGCGACAAACCTCCGATCGAGCTTGCCGGTTTCAAGCGACAGGTCGGCGGAGATCCGCAGCAGGGAGGGAATGTCCGACCGCTTTTCCGCAAGGGCAAGGATCGGAAAGTCGCGCGACAGCGCGTTGATCATCCGCCGACGCAGGGCATTGCCGGTGACGCGATGCACGCCGGCGCCAGAGAATGTCATAAGACGCCGGCGTGTCTCCCCCTCCACGACGTCGAAGTGATTGTCGTCGTACATGAGATCCGACTCGACGATCACGAACGGGCCGCAAGGCACCAGCCGGGATTTTTCAAGGAGCCGCAGCACTTCCCGTTCGAAGCCATCGAGCGGCGCATGGAGGGTGACGACCGGTGTCACACGGGTCAGCGTATAAACGATCTCCCGAAGCGACCGTCCGCTACTGCGCACCGCGCGCGCCAGAACCAGAGTTGCAACGATTTGACTGACCAGTGGCATCGCCGTTGCCCGATCCACAAGACCGACGGCATAGGCACGCCGATCGATATTGTTACCCAGTGCCCCCTCCTTTGCGATTGCGCCGCGACGCGCACGAGGGCGGGCCACGAGTTGCGAGACGAACGGCGGATGAATGATCCCGGCGGTCATGACACCATCGCCACCAGAGCCGGGCGTCGGATTGCTATTTTCCTTCGGTGGGATAAGCCAATCACCAAAATACCGCCGGAACCAGGTACCGTCACGGATCGGATCGCCGCTCAGCCTTGTCGTGTCGAAAGCCGGACTGTAGCGGCAGAGCAGATGACCGTCGACATCGACGATCCTAGCCTCGAGCAGACCGTTGCGCTGCGCGATCCGGCGCGCCTCGCGGCGAGCAAGATGCCGAAGGCGGCGAACGAACAATCGGGAAAGCTTATCCATCGACCCGCCCTCCGGTCTCGGCGGCAATAATTGCCGTTTTGGCGTTCTGCACCGGATCGCGCGGACGCGTCCGACCACGCCGCTTTCCGTCAATGGCATCAGGCTTCGGGATCCGCGCCAACACACGCTCGCGCGGCGAACGACGCAGCGGATGCGCGTTAGCCGACGAACCAGTCGAGACAGACAGGCTCAGAAGCCCGTTTCGGGATCGACCGAGCTCTCGGTTGCGGCTCCGCAGCCAGTCGAGCAACAGACGGCATGCCGCATTGCCGCCATCGGCAAGTGTGCGCAACCGAAGCATCAGAGGCTCCGGTACAAAGCCATCCAGCAGAGGACCTTCCCGGACGCAGGCGAGCGCCAGCCCGATCAGAACGGCGGGATCGTCGCGATAGCTCGAACCGTGGCTAAGGTCGGCGGATTGGATATGAGAGAGATTCGCGGTCTTGCTGCGAAGGCAGGGCGACGCGATGGTATCGGTCGTGACCGCTTCGCAACAGAAGCCGGCCACAGACGGGCTGTGGGTATCGATGGACATGACTGTCTCCTCGCCAGAGCGCATCGCATCCGGCGTTCGTGGAATGGAAAGGACTGGGGGAAGCGGGCCACGCACTCGGCGCGGCCACGATCAGTGCCGTTAAGGCTGGTCAGTGCCGGCGAGGACGGCGGGCAAAGCCGACCCGGATACGGACCGGTTCGGGCTCGTCGTCCCGATCGTCGAAGCAGCCAAGATCGTAATGACCACCATCCTCGTCCCGCGCGGCAATCGCCTGCTCTTCCTCGTGGCTGAGCGCCGAACCATTCAGCGAGACCAGCGGCCTGCCGGTCATGATCGAGGCGTGCATCGCGTCTGACACCGCCGCAGCCATCATACCGAGCGCCTGGCGGGCTTCTGCTTCGAGAAGCTGCTGCACACGATGGCCAAAGCGGAGACGGAGTTCGGCCATGCAGGCGGCGACACCGTCGATTTCCAGCAGGTCATCGATCTCGGACAAAGCCCAGATGCCGATCGCGTGATCGCTCGGGCGGCTGGCGCCATCCACGATCGCGACCTCGACCGTGTCGACCATCATCCGCTTGTGATGCTTGTAAAGCCAATCCGGCAGCACCATCGCCGAGGCCATCATCTTGAGCTTCAATTCTTCCAGCCGGCTGGTGTCGCCATAGGAGGCGAGCGACCGCTTCAGGTCGAGGATATAGGCCGTGTGCCGGGCGCGGTTCACAACGATGAGGTCGGGCGTGTAGCTACCTTTCGCCGGCGCCTCGCAATCGAGCTTGATCCCGTCGAGGCAGGACCAATCGTTTCCGGAAACCGCTTCAAGCGCGGCCCTGACCAGCGGCAGCTTCAGCGCCTGCGTCAAAACGGTGATGTTGGCGTTGGCTTTTGCCAGACGCTCGACCGCCTGCTCCAGCAGCTTGCCTTCCCGGAACGAGACGGCGCGGACGAGCGAGGCGATGTGAACATAATGTCCGAGGATCTCATCTTCGATCGGTTCGCCGTCGGCAATGGCCGCGATGGCGCGATCGATCAACAGATCGAGATCGGCCTCGACCTCGGCGAAGCGAACGATATGCGGATGGCGGCGCAGCGCGGGCGGCTCGCTGATGCCGTTCCGGGCGCCGGGGCCGAACGAACGGCGGGAGAACATGGTGGCCGCTGCTGCGGTCGAACGGAGAACTTCCCCATTGGGGAGTGTAGAGGTAATGGTGCTCATAGCCCGATTCCTTTTCGCGAAGGTTTGAGGGTCAGGCCCTTGGTAGCGTTGGCGCGCTGCCTTGGGCCGTTTTGTGTCCGATGATCCGAACAGCCACAACCTGGCAGGACCGGGAGCCGGGCTCAAGGACCCGGAAGAGCAAAAAAGGAACAAAGCCGGTACATAGTTAACGTCGGGCTCACGAAGTCCAAAACCGATGGACGCTTCCATCGACCGACACGAGCCGGTCGAGCGTTTCCGCCGCCATCGACAACCAAAAAGAAAAGGGCCGACATGCGGCCCTCTCGAGTTTGGCGGGAAGGCCAGTTCACGGCCTCGAGCAAGACGCGCCTCACCGCACCAGGGCGGACGCCGGTTCTGCCTCGACGACAGCGTCATCCGCGAGCAGCGGTACTGTCGCAAACCGTTTGCGATTCCTCGGCGTTTTCCGGCTGACTGTCATGAAGCCACCCGTGGCCTCTTCCAGCCCCTTGCCAAACCGCTCGATCCGCTCGTCCGAGACTTCGGCGCCATTCGAGATCTCATCCGACATTTCCGGTGCAACATCGTGCCGGTCGGCGGCGCTGTCCACCTCAATGGTTGGTGCCGGTTCAGCGGCCAAAGTGCGCGGCGCCGCGAGCGGCCATTCCGGCTTCCTATCCCTGGACACTGCCCAGCCGAGAACCGGAAGCACATGCTGCGCAAGCCAGTCACGCATCTCTTTCGACTTCGGCCAACCATCGACACCACCCAATGTATAGAGCGTGTCGTTGACCTCGGCCCAGCCAGTCTTCTTCGGAAACTTCGTCGGACGGGTGTTGCGACCCCCATCGAGTTCCGGCTCGATGAACAGTGCCAGGCTTTCGAGTTCCTGACGCGCCACGCGGGCCATGTCCTGGATCGCCTTGGCAAGCGCTTCCTTGATGACACGAGGCTTTGCCAGCGCAGCCTCGATTGCCCGGCAGATGGTGACGACATGCGCGATGAACGCCTTCAGCCCGTCGCGGATCTTGATGGCAATCAGCGCCTTCAGTCCACTGATGCCGCCGACGCGGTACAGGTCGCCCTTCTCCGGCTTGTCGTCGCCCTCTTCGTCGCCGGCCAGAATGGCCTTCACATCCGCGACCTGCAGCCGCCCATTATCTTCAGCGAAGGCAATCGCCGCCTCGACCTTTTCCGGTGTCGCCGAACTCAGGTGGTACAGAACGGTCGCTCCGACCGAGAGGTCGACCAGCTCGTCACGAAACTGACCGAGATTGCGGAACACCGCCATATTATTGCGGGCGCTGCGCGCTGAGAGACCGCAGCGCACCTTCACCCATTTGTCGAACCTGCCATCAGAAAGCAGGTCCGCCGCCTGTGCCAGATGGTCGCCGAGCTCGAAAGTTTGTTCGGTCGTGCGCCGTCCAAGCTCGAAGATATGGGTCGCGCTGGTTTCGAGCTGATCGCGCAGCGACTGCCCGATACCGTTATCTTCGTAGGAGTAGGCGGCAGTCGTGGTCATGTAGGTGCTCTTTGTATGCATGGAAGTCTCCGTGTGACGCGTTTACAATGTATCCAATGTATCTCTCATCGAATAATCATATTATTGCGCCTATACGGTCATATTGCAAATTCAAGTAATTCATTCCTCTAGTATTAATCCTGCTATAATCTTCATCTTCTCGTAGCTTTCGGATTCTATATTTAAAATTTCCGAGGATTCTAACCAACAAATTACAATTTGTACGAATTTGCAAAATAATTTGTTCTTTATGTTCCATAGACGTTATTTCAAGCAGCAGTCCATCCGCCGAGCCGGATAGGGCGATCTCGCGCATTTACGGCCTTCACGAAGAACTCTTGCGGTCAAGGAAACGCGCGACGAAGTAAACACGAAGCCACCATCTCGCCGTCCAGGGGGAAGGCCCGATTGCCATCCAGAGATGGCACGTTCCGCACGACCTGCAGGGACATATGACACATGGCTTCGTAGATGAAGCGAACAGGAAGATATCGATCCGCCGCCTCATGCTTCACAATGGAGACGGTCAAGCAGGCGCAAGCGCGACTGCAAACCGCTGGCGATTTCCGTCAGGTTGCGCGCACGTCATCCCAACGTACCCACACGTTGAGACAAATTGCGCTCATTTGATTCCGGTTTTGAGATTTCCGATTCCGAATGCTGGTCATCTGATTCACCAACGCCGTTTGCCCCACCCCAAGTCATCTCGATTTGTCTCAACGTGCCCGCAATGCATCTCAAATTGCGCTCATCTGATTCCAAACTCCAAAAAAACGATTCATAAACCGGGATTTTCGATTCCCCGCAAACGGCGTTGCCGACAGGACTGCGGTCTGGCATCGGTAGCCGGAGACCTGATGGGGAAGAGTGCATGCCAGCGAAGTCCGAGGAGATCCGCAACCATAAGCAGCGCGAACGCCAGCAAAAGCTGCGCGATGCCGACCGAAAGGCCAAACGCCCGGGACGCGACGACGTGGCGCGAACGGCGCTGTTCATGTCGATTTCGAGCATGGTAGCGAAGGGGAACCACGACGCGTTGGAAGCCTTTCGGTCTGTCGTCATCCCGATGCTCGTTCGACAGGGTTTCGACGAACGCGCCTCCCGCACCGTCTTCGATGAACTCGTCGAGAAGTACGGAGATGGCGACTGGCCCTTCCGCCGCAAGCCCCATCTGCTCTTTCCTGGCGGTGCCGACGAGAGCGGCTGAGCGGTTTCGTTCGACCTGCCACCTGCGGTTCCGGCCTTGGGCCATCCAACGCTGTCCATGGGAACACCTAACGGCGTTTGCAAACTCTACGACTCCTCCCCCCATTACTCGGTTAAACGCCGTTTATCCTGAATCGAATGTTTCGAGCAGTTTCGCGGGGAGGCTCGGGCCGGCAAGCAGGCCAGATTGACGGATAGCTCACCGCGCAATCAATGTGTTGCGTATGCGCAACACAATTTTCGTAAATTCATGCTCAACAATGACTTACTGTCATTGCCGCTCGGAGTTGCGCGTTCTGATCGCTCAGGGGTTCCCGCTGTCCCATTTCGAGATTCGGGGCAGTTCTCAGCAAATTTGCATCGATAGCCATGTAAATACAGACACTTGAGAATTGCTCGGCTTTATGAGCTATTGGCGCCGACAAGTGTTCAACAGGCCAGCCCGCAACGGAAAGGAGGCGCCATGGTTCACCAAACCCATGTCGACGGCGCCACAATCCAGCCGTCCCGGGACATCGAGTGCAAGGATGATTCCGGTCTCGGAATCTGCACCGGCCGCATGCGCGATCAGGCTCTTCGCGCAGATCTTCGTCGTAGACGACGACGAAGATCTGCTCGTGAAAGGAGCCAACATGTCGCATCCCCCACTCTCGCAGGAAGAGAACTGCGAGCTCGCCCGCTCTAAGGACGATCGCCAAAAGAGTCTGGCTTTCGCCCTTGGCAAGTCGGGCACCGCCGGCGGCATTCCGTCGGAATCCGCTCTGGGTCCGAAAGATCGCGCAAAACACCAGGCAACCAAGCCTGCTTCCGAAACCGGAGCAGTCAAAACGCGTTACCTGTATGATGTCGATAACGATACCAAATCCCGCCTGTATCCCGGGCCCGGTGTTATCGCGTCGATCACCGGCGAAAGTTTGTCTAAAGCGCACAACGCAATCCGTCAGGTGCGTTACGGCTCACGATGGCTCGACTTCCCGCGCACCCCTCCGATCAAAAGAACCCGTGACGGAGAGGTCCAGGAGGCACTGAGCCTGCTTGGATATGACGGATACTGGCGCCGGCTTCCTGACCGGCCAACGCTCGCTGCCTATCTGAACGCGCGAACCGGGGTCGAGCGCGATCATCCCTGCGTCGTGTTCCTCCGCGCGTATTGTGTTGCCGTGAGCGGCGGCGTTTTCTGCGATATCTTCAGCCGCGGCATTGTTATCGACATCGACGATGCGGAGGGGCGCCGCAAGAAGGTCAGCCACGTGTTGGTGCTGACAAAACGCATCGCCCCCTCGACGATCGCCTCCAGGGAGCCGGCATCCAAAGCGAAGAAGAACGACGCGAACAGTAAACGCGACCGGCTTTTTCGTGAGGCAATCAAGGCTGAGACGGGAGCAACCCGCATCAGGATCACGCCGAACGAGGTTTTCGTTATCCTCCCCGACCAGGGCGGTTGGTATTGGCTCGGCGCCCGCTGCAGTCTTGAGGAGCAGATTCTCGAGCCGCAGCGCGATGGCCGGCTTCGTGGCAACTCCGCCGAGGCCGCGGCTTACCGCGCCTCTATGGGCTACTAGCCACGGCGACGCCGGCGAGCGTGATTGCGGCAATTATTGCCATGGGCAATCACCTCGCACCACGGGCAGTTCCTACGGATGGTCGTTAATTTCCATCACCACTAACGCCAGGCCATGACGGTCTGGTAGCGCTGCGGGGGCTCTCAGGTCTCCCGCAGCCGGCTACCATGTCCCCCAAGGAAAGTTTTCATCTCAACTGAGGGTCCACAATGACGCAGAACGTTCTGTTCTATGCACGCAGTTCGACCACACCCCATCTCGGCGCCAGCTTCGAGACACAGCTCCATTATGCGGAGGGCTTCATCAAGGAGAACGGCTGGTCACTGCAAGCTATCTGCCGCGATGAAGACATCGGCGAAGTCGTCTTCACGGCGCAGCCCGGTGTGCGCAAACTCCTTGAACATGTTGAAGGAGAGGCGATCGATGTCATTCTCTGCCATACGCTCGATCGCTTGTGCTCAAGGCATGCTGTTGCAGAACGGTTGTTGCGTGAACTTGGCGCTAAAGACATCGAAGTCTGGGCGGCCGATCCGGGCGTTCAGATCAAGACCAGTGACCTGATCGAATACTATCGCGATGATCATGGCAGTATGTTCGGACGCGGCAGTCATATCGCGCCGATGCCGGACGACCTCTACGAGGCCGAACGCCTTGTGCGTCTTTCATATGGCTACCGCTATACGGGCGATTTCAACGCCGATCGCCAATACATCTTCGGCTTCACGGCGGTAGACGCCGACGCAGCCCAAGTCGTTCAGCAGATTTTCCAGTTGTATGCCGAGGGCATGTCGCCGGCAAAGATAGCAGCAGGCCTCAATACGCTGGGTGTTATTGGTCCACGCGGCAAGCCATGGCGTGACAGCATGATCCGTGGTGATCGCGCGCAAAGAAACGGCATTCTCAACGACGAGAGCTACCTCGGCCGCTTCTGGGTACCAAGCCGGGACTGTTTCGACTTCATGCCGGCACTTCAGATCGTAACCCAGGACCTTTGGCACCGGGTGAAGCAGCGCCAGCGCCTGGCCGCACGGAGCGCGGCAGAATAGCTGCACCCCCCGCGAGCAGGTCCGCATCAAGCTGGCCGGCAAAGCCGGCCAGTGTTCACCCAGTAGATTGTTTAAGATGGAACTCAGCACATGACCAAGACCGTCCTGTTTTATGCCCGCTACTCTACTGACCGCCAGAACGAGGTGTCGATCGAAACCCAGACCGAACTCGGCAGGACATTTGTCGCCGACAGGGGCTGGAAACTGGTCGAGATCTATTCCGATTCGGCGATCAGCGGAACGTCCTTCACATCGCGCCCCGGCATCCAGCAACTTCTGGCGCATGTAAAGCGTGAGCGCATCGACGTCGTCTTGTGCGTCACCGTCGATCGCCTCTCCCGTGACGTCGAGCACAGCTCAAAAATCCTCAAAGATCTCGCCTACCATGACACGGCAATCTGGACAGTCCAAGCAGGTCAACCAGTGAGCAACATGGAGTTGCACCTGCGCTCCACACTGAGCCATGAACTCGTGGAGCAAATCCGCTACCGCACACGAGAAGGCATGAAGACGGCGGCGCGCAAGGGTATCGCAACGACCCGCCTCTCCTACGGCTACCGCCTCGGCCAACAACGCGACGCCAACGGCGACCGGATCAAGGGCCTGCGCGAGATCGAACCGGCCCAGGCCGAGATCGTGCGCTGGATCTTCGAGCAATATGCGAATGGGGTCAGTCCGGCGACAATCGCTCAGAGCCTCAATGCCCGCCGCGTTCCCGCCCCGGAGCACAAGTACTGGCGCGACGACACCATCCGTGGAGATGGCAAGCGTCAGGCCGGCATCCTTCACAACGAACTCTATGTCGGCCGATTGATCTGGAACAAACAGAATTTTCGGAAGAACCCGGAGACCGAACGCCGCACCGCGCGCCTCAACGACAAAAGCGAATGGATCGTCACGGAAGTCCCGCATATGCGCATCATCAGCGACGAACTCTGGGCGCGGGTGAAGGAAAGGCAACTGACGACGTTGGAGAACTTTTCCCGAACGACGACCAATCGGCTGAACCGGACCCACCGGCCGAGCTATCTGCTGAGCGGCATGCTGGAATGTGCCGAGTGTGGCGGCTCCTACGCCATCATGGCCAAGGAGCGCTACGGCTGCTCGAACCACAAGAGCAAGCTGCCGGTCGATGGCCTCGGCGGCTCGTGCTGCTCCAACCAGAAGACCATTCTCCGCAAGAACCTGGAGGATCGGGTTCTGTCCTGTCTTCCCGCCGCATTCTTCGCCATGGGCGTATTTGACGACGTCGCCGGACAGGCTCGCCAGAACCTCGCCGCGTCCGTCAAGAACGAGCCCGACGAGCGCAAGCGCATTTCCGGGGAGTTGAAGGCTGTCGAGCAAGAGCAGCGCCAGATCATCCAGCAGATCAGCGATCGCGCAGCCGAAGGCCGGCCGCACTTGGCAGCGTTCGACGACATACTTGACCAGCTTGAGGAGCGCCGTGGAGGCCTTGAAGCGCGTCTGAAGCAGGCGCCAGAGGCGGAAGATTTCGGGGAGAAGATCAGGAAGCTGAAGACGGAGGTCAGCCCGCAAGCCGTCGAACTGGTCATCAACTCCGCCTTCTACTACATGCGCGAGCACGCGGATGCCGCAACGAAGCAGCCGCTCATCAACATCGTCCGACAGTTCATCCAGAAGGTGGTGATCGGCAAGACCCCGGGCCACCAGCCGGCATCACTCGAAGTCCACGGCCGGATTGCCTCGATCCTTGCCGCCATGGAAGCGGCGACGATCCTGGAGAAACAGTTCGAGGCGTTGAAGCGGCACGATTATCTGGAACGGCTTCGAGCCGGCGAGATCGACACTGCGCAGAAACGCAAAAAGCTCCTCGACGCTTACGCGGAGGAGCTTTCTGTTAAGCGGCTTGAATGGGCAAATATTCAAGTCTCAGTGGTTGCGGGGGCAGGATTTGAACCTGCGGCCTTCAGGTTATGAGCCTGACGAGCTACCGGGCTGCTCCACCCCGCGTTATCTGTGCATTCGGCTGACGCCGAATATCGCATTTAGGCT
>NZ_JAOYTH010000023.1 GCF_025847205.1 Pararhizobium sp. YC-54
CCAAAGCGTTCCCGCCTGAAACCCCAAATCCGCACCAAACTTTCAGCAAGAAATTTCAGAGCGAGTTCGTCGGTCGCCAGCAGCGCCGCCGCCCTCGTTGGTGAGCGGTTTATAGTCCCGGGCATCGTTCATAGTCAACAGGATTTTTGAAAAAAATGACAGTTTTTTGACAAAGCCCTGCGCCGTAAGGCTTTGCTGCATTGCGGCAATCGGGATGGTCCTTTGTATAAGCCCGAAAACACAATCCCGCCCTCACTTCTTCACAATTGACGCTCTAATCAGCGCTTCGCACCTTCCGTTTTGGCGGCTCTCCTCGTCTTCATGGGGAGCCCTTAGAGAGTGACGGCCGTTCTGTTTGACTTGGAGGCGTGAAAGATGCACATCTTCGCACAACATACCGAGACCATAATAAGAAACGGCGCGTAATCAGGGACCTCGCTCGAATTGGCATGATCACGGACAAGACCATGATGCGGTCGCTCGGCAACGAGCCGCCGATCCTTGCGGATGGACGCAAGGCCCCCGACCGGCGCGAGATTTCGCTGCGCTGGCTTTCGGGCACGTTCCTGACAGGTATTACCTCCAGCCTTTTGATGGGTGTGGCACTGTTTGCAGCCCTTGACGGACGCCAGCAGCTGGCCATCCCCGCCGAAGCCTATGCCGCAATGGACCCGTCCGCCCGCGGTTCGCAGCCGACCGCAGCCGCCAAGCGCGGCGACCGCATCTTGAGCCCCAGCATCGTTGCCAAGCCGGCCGACCGTACCATCATGGAAGTCTCCACCATGACCCATGACGGCGAGAAGGAAGTGGTTCGCCGCCAGCCTTTTGCGCATGTGAAGATGACGCTGGCCGCCAACCACCAGCCGGCGGAAAAATACCCCTCCTTCGATCCGCTGGCGATCTTTTCCAGCGAAGAGGCCGACGCTGCCCCGCCAGTCAGCCGCACCGGCACGCTCTACGGCTCGGACGTCGAATCCGAAGTGGCGCTGAAGACGGTGGATTTCCCGCTCAAGGGATCGACCCTGAAATTCGCGCCCTCGATGTCGATGGATGAAGTCGAGGAGAATGTCCGCACCAACGGCTCGGTGTTGACCGACGGCAACACTCAGCTTGCCTCGCTGTTTTATGTCGATCCGCGCCGCTTTGCCTCCGATGCCTCCGATCTCGACCTGATCCAGGGCCTGTCGGCCCGGGTGGTCGAGGAGAACATGACGGTCTCGGCCTTCGAGACGATCACCGACCAGACAACCGAATATGCCGACGACGTCATCCCTGTTCGCCGGGCAACGCCGATCGCTGCCGTTCTGATCAATGCCGGTTACGGAAAGGCCCAGGCCGAGGATCTCGCCGGTTATCTGCGGCCGGCACTCGACGCGACGGACCTGCAGGAAGGCGACGTGCTTCGCATCGGCATCATCCAGAAGGGCGAGAACGAAGAGGCCAAGGTCGTGCGCGCCACCGTCTATTCGCGCGGCGCCCATGTCTTCACCATGGCGCTGGACGACAAGGGCAATTTCGTCAAGGCTTACGAGCCGCCGCCGCTGGCAGCCGTTGCCAGCGCCTTTGACGACAATGGAACCCCCGTGATCAACGCCGGCCGCGACCTGCCGCGCGTCTATGATGGCGTCTATCGCGCTGCCCTCTCCTATGGCATGAATTCGACGATGATTGCCCAGATCATCAAGCTTTTGGCCAGCAATGTCGATTTCCAGGCGCAGTTGAAGCCGACCGACCGTCTGGAAGCGTTCTTCTCGGTCGCCGACGACAGCGGCAAGGCGACGGACGACAGCGAACTGCTCTACGTCAATGCCAAGTTCGGCGATGCGGAGACACGTTTCTACCGGTTCCAGGATCCGGACGACAATTCGGTCGACTATTACAACGAGCAGGGCAAGAGCATTCGCCAGTTCCTGCTGCGCAACCCGGTCCCGAACGGCACGTTCCGCTCCGGCTTCGGCATGCGCCGCCATCCGATCCTCGGCTTTTCGCGCATGCATACCGGTGTCGACTGGGCAGCCCCGCGCGGCACGCCGATCATCGCTGCCGGCAACGGCGTCGTCGAAAAGGCCGGCTGGGATTCCGGCGGCTATGGCAACCAGACGCTGATCCGCCATGCCAACGGCTATGTCTCGTCCTACAATCACCAGAGCGCGATTGCCAAGAATGTCAGTGCCGGCTTGAAAGTCGTCCAGGGCCAGGTGATCGGCTGGGTCGGCACCACCGGCCTGTCGACCGGCCCGCATCTGCACTACGAGCTGATCGTCAACGGCAACCGCGTCGATCCCTTGCGCATTCGCCTGCCCGGCGGCAAGTCGCTCGACGGCCAGGCCTTGGCCCAGTTCGAAAAGGAACGCGGCCGCATCGACGAATTGCTGGCGAAGGACAATGGCAGCGCCGAAGTGGCAGCGGCGCAGTAGCCCGCTTCTCTTGCGCTTCGCGCCCCCTCATCCGCCCTTCGGGCACCTCCCCGCTGGCACGTGCCCAACGCCACCCTGTCTCGCCGCCTCAGCCTAGCGGCACAGCTTCGAGTGCCGCATGCTCTTGCGCAGCCGTTAGCCCGAAGACTGGCCCCTAGCATTAGTTGACGCTTAAATTACCAGGGCGTATTTTGTCACCGCGGTCGCGAACGTACCTGCTTCTTCCTCCGCAGACACGAATTACCTGCTTTTCCACGATAGACAGCGCGGCGAGCCCGTTCATCGGCATGATGGAACGGTAACAGAAAGGATTTCGTTATGACTGCGAAAGTTCTCTTCACTGGCAAGACTCACAATACTAGCGGTCGCGATGGCGGAGCACACAGCAGCGACGGCCAGCTGGACATCAAGATGAAGCAGCCGCACCCAGCAGCCGAAAACCTATTCGGTGCCGCCTGGTCGGCCTGCTACATGGGAGCGATCGAAGTCGCCGCTTCCCAGAGACACATCAAGCTTCCGGCGGCGACCGCCGTCGATGCTGAGATTGATCTGAACTCAGACGAGGGATCCTACTTCCTGCGGGCGCGCCTCAACGTCAGCGTACCGGGCGTCGACCCTGCGGTTGCGCGTGAACTGCTCGATGCGGCACACAGCATTTGCCCGTACTCCAAAGCGACGCACGGCAACATCAACGTTGAGACCAACCTCGTCTGAACGGGATTGGTTTCTTTCCGCTGCGAACGGACAGACCCAACTGTCCGCGGATGGAATCTGCGAGCACAAGGCAAGACGTGCATGCGAATTTGCCGGTGACAGCCGATCCGGATGACACTCCCGGGTCGTGGTTCACACCACCCAACCCGAATTGCCGCCATCTGCCTCCAAAAGCAAAAAACCTCCCCGGCACGGCCGGAGAGGGTCTCTTCGCAATGGTTATGCTATCAGGCCGCCGCCTTCTCAGTCCCGGCCCTCAGCTTGAAGTTCAACCGATCCGAGCCGGCGAAGGCCTTGATCGTCGAGCCATCCGGGAAATTGCCCTGGAGAATCTGCTCGGCGAGCGGGTCCTGGACATATTTCTGCACGGCCCGCTTCAACGGACGCGCGCCATAGGCCGGGTCGTAGCCCTTGTCGGCGAGGAAGGCGCGGGCCTCGTCGTCGAGTTCGAGCGTGATCTTGCGGTCGGCCAGCAACTGGCGCAGGCGCGACAGCTGGATATCGACGATCGCCCCCATCTCGCCGCGCTTCAGGCGGTGGAACAGGATGATCTCGTCGACCCGGTTGAGGAATTCGGGGCGGAAATGCCCGCGCACCACATCCATCACCTGATCGCGCACCATGTCGCTGTCATCATTCTCGCCAAGCCCGACCAGATATTCCGCCCCGAGATTGGAGGTCATGATGATCATCGTGTTGCGGAAATCGACGGTGCGGCCCTGGCCATCGGTCAGGCGGCCGTCATCGAGAACCTGCAACAGCACGTTGAACACATCCGGATGCGCCTTTTCGATCTCGTCGAACAGCACGACCTGGTAAGGCTTGCGCCGCACCGCCTCGGTCAGCGCGCCGCCTTCCTCGTAGCCGACATAGCCCGGAGGTGCACCGATCAGCCGGGCAACGGAGTGTTTCTCCATATATTCCGACATGTCCATGCGCACCAGCGCCGTCTCGTCGTCGAACAGGAAGCGCGCCAAAGCCTTGGTCAGCTCCGTCTTGCCGACGCCGGTCGGGCCGAGGAAGATAAACGAACCGATCGGACGGTTTGGATCCTGCAAACCGGCCCGCGAGCGGCGAACCGCGCGCGAAACCGCCTGAACCGCGTCACCCTGGCCGACCACCCATTGCGACAGCTCGTCTTCCATGCGCAGCAGCTTGTCCCGCTGGCCTTCGAGCATCTTTTCCACCGGGATGCCGGTCCAGCGGGAAACGACATGGGCGATGTTGTCGGGTGTGACGACTTCCTGCACCATCGGGTCAAGCGCCGAGGAATCCTGGCTTTCGGAAACCTCCAGCTCCTTTTCGAGCTTCGGGATCACCCCATAGGCAAGCTCCCCTGCCCGCTGGAATTCGCCCTTGCGCTGTGCGGCGGCCAGTTCGTTGCGGGCTTCGTCAAGCTGCCTCTTCAGGTCGGCAGCCAGGCCAAGCTTCGATTTTTCCGCCTGCCAGCGCGCCGTCAGCGCATCGGCCTGCTCCTCCAGCCCGGTCAGGTCCAGTTCCAGCTTTTCCAGCCGGTCCTTCGAGGCCCGGTCGGTTTCCTTCTTCAGGGCCTCGCGCTCGATCTTCAGCTGCATGATGCGCCGGTCGAGTTCGTCCAGCTCCTCGGGCTTAGAATCCACCTGCATGCGCAGCCGCGATGCGGCTTCGTCCATCAGGTCGATTGCCTTGTCGGGCAGGAACCGGTCGGTGATATAGCGGTTGGACAGGGTCGCCGCCGCCACCAGCGCCGAATCCGAGATCCGCACCTTGTGATGCTGCTCGTACTTTTCCTTCAAGCCGCGCAGGATCGAGATCGTGTCCTCGACATTCGGCTCGTTGACCATCACCGGCTGGAACCGGCGCGCAAGCGCTGCGTCCTTTTCCACATGCTTGCGGTATTCATCGAGCGTGGTCGCGCCGACGCAATGCAGCTCGCCGCGCGCAAGCGCAGGCTTCAAGAGGTTGGAAGCGTCCATCGCCCCATCCGCTTTGCCGGCACCGACCAGCGTGTGCATCTCGTCGATGAACAGGATGATTTCGCCGGCTTCCGCCTGGACTTCCGAGAGAATGGCCTTCAGCCGCTCTTCGAATTCGCCGCGGAATTTCGCACCGGCGATCAGCGCCCCCATGTCGAGCGCCATCAGCTTCTTGTCTTTGAGGCTTTCCGGCACGTCGCCGTTGACGATGCGCGCAGCCAGGCCCTCGGCGATCGCCGTCTTGCCGACGCCGGGTTCACCGATCAGCACCGGGTTATTCTTGGTGCGGCGCGACAGGACCTGAATCGTGCGGCGAATTTCATCGTCGCGGCCGATCACCGGGTCGAGCTTGCCGTCGCGGGCATCTGCCGTCAGGTCCCGCGCATATTTCTTCAAGGCGTCGAAACCCGCTTCGGCATTGGCGCCATCGGCGGTGCGGCCCTTGCGGATGTCGTTGATCACCTGATTGAGCTTTGAAGCCGTCAGCCCCGCCTTCGACAGGATGCCGGACGTGGCAGCCGAGGTCTCGATGATCAGCGCCTGCAGCAGCCGTTCGACGGTGACAAAGCTGTCGCCAGCCTTCTTGGCCGCCTCTTCCGCCGTGGTGAAGACCTTGGCAAGCGGCTGCGAAAGCGAGATCGAGCCATTGCCGCCCGAGACTTTCGGCAGCTTGGCAAGCGCGCCGTTGTTGGCAAGCTTGGCGTCCTTGGCGCTGCCGCCGGCCCGCTCGATCAGCGATGCCGCCATGCCCTGGTCGTCGTCGAGCAGGACCTTCAGCACATGTTCGGGAACGAATTGCGGATGGCCCTCAGCCAGCGCATAGGTCTGAGCCGATTGCAGAAAACCGCGCACGCGCTCGGAGTATTTTTCGATATTCATGCATCTACCTCCGGTAATCGGTCAGCCCAGTCCTGGCACTGCCGACAGTTGGAATAAGGCTCCCTGAAAAGGCAAGCCCGTCATCGGCCGGCACCCCGCATTGCACGGGAACGGCCGTCTGGAGTGAATATGGGGCCGGGATTTTCGAAATTAAAGAGCCTCAAACGGCCCTGTTTGCCGATTTCGCCAAAGGCCTCACCGCACCGCTATCCGCGCCCAGTTCTTGACGCTTTCAAGCTGATGCGCACATGCCCGGGATTATCTCGCCGGGCTGCCCCTCACCCTAACCCTCTCCCCGCAAGCGGGGAGAGGGGATGACGGAGTTCGCCGCTGGTCCCTTCTCCCCGTCAAACGGGGAGAAGGTGCCCGACAGGGCGGATGAGGGGCCATTGTCGTCGACGTTTTGGGCCGGAGAACCGTGGAAATCCTCTGGTCGTGTTTCACATCAGACCAGCCCAACAAAAAACCCGGCCGCAAAAAGCGAACCGGGTCCTTCAAACACAATCCTGCAATGGCCGCCTATCGGCAACCTTTCGCGATCTATTCCGTCACGACGGGCTCAAGGGCCGGCGCATCGCCACCCTTTTCGCCATCGGCTCCTGCCTCTGCGGCGGCTTCGTCACCACCGGCTTCACCGCGGCGCGGCTGGCGGCGGGGACGCGGAGCCGTGCGGCGGCGCGTCGGAGCGCGGCCGGTCGGAGCCTCTTCTTCCAGCGAAACCTCGACTGGCGTGCCTTCGATCACCGGCTGCGGGCCGGAACCGTCGATGACGGGCTGCGGAGCAAGGTCAAGACGCGCCGGTGCCGGCTCGGAGCGTGGCTGTTCGACGCGGGGCTGTTCAGGGCGTGGCTGACGCTGGCGGTCCTGCTGGCGCTGGCGATCCTGCCGCGGACGCTCCTGGTCGGGCTGGCGCTGGCGGTCCTGCTGTTCCGGCTGGCGCTGCTGACGCTCCTGCTCGGGCTGCTGGTCCTGGCCGGCGGCATTCTCGTCGCTGTCGCTCGTATCCATATCGTCGTCGCGCTCGTTGCCGTCGCGATCGAGAAAATCGTTGCGATCGTTGTAGTCGCTGCGATCGTCGCGCTGGAAACGTTCCTGCATCTGCGCCTGGGCGGCTGCAATGATGCGGTTGTAATGCTCGGCGTGCTGCAGATAGTTTTCAGCCACGACGCGGTCGCCGGAGCTCTGCGCGTCGCGCGCGAGCGTCGAGTATTTCTCGGCAATGTGCTGGGCGGTACCGCGAATTTTCACGTCCGGGCCGGAGCTGTCATAGGTCCGGGTGAGCGGGTTGGAGCCCTTCCGGTTATGATTGCTGTTACCGCCGCCGCCGCCATTGTTGCTGCTGGTATTATTATTACGCCCACGGCCGCGCTTGTTCTGCTGTCCTGGCCTCATCGTTCACTCACCTGGATTCTCTTTGATATTGATGATCTTGTGGCTTCGCCGCTGGCCGGACATTCCGTTTTAACGGAACCCGGATCAGGCAGACACGCGCCGCGACCCAACCGCCTCATGACGGTACCGTCGCTGGTTAAAGTCAAATTAACAGGTACCCGCACCAGGCACTGTCCAACCTTAGCAACTCTTTTGTGAGAGCAATTCTGCGGCAAGATCTGACCGGAACGAATCTTTGGTACGTGACCTTCTGCCCAGTGCGTAAGCGGCAACCTAGCCCGCTTCCCATGTGATTCCAAGCCTTTTCTTCACGCATTCGAAAAGAACAGCCTAATATCCGCCTGTTTGCAGGGCTTAGAGCCCTGAAGGGCTCTGGTTGCCAAACGAGAACAGAATGGCGCGGTCATTTCCGCCAAGGTCCTTCACCCGGTCCAGCACGCAAAACCCCTCGTCTTCGAAAAGTTGCCCGACCACCTGCAGCTGGTCGTAACCGATTTCGACACCGACGATGCCGCCATCGGCAAGATGGGCTGCTGCATGCGCAGCGATGGTGCGGTAGGCGTCCAGTCCGTCGGCGCCCCCGTCCAGCGCCAATGCCGGATCATGATCGCGCACCTCAGGCGCCAGCGACGCCACCACGTCCGTGCGTATATAGGGTGGATTTGACACGATTATGTCGAACTTGCCGACAATTGCGCCAAACCAGTCGCTTTCTATCGCCGCGAACCGCTCACCAAGCCCGTTGCGCACGGCATTGGCATGCGCCATCTCGACGGCGCCGGCAGACAGATCGGACCCGACACCGGTTGCCTCCGGCACGGCGCTTAAGAGCGCCAGGCAGATCGCCCCGGTGCCGGTGCCCAGATCGATGAGGTGACAGCTTCCCTTCTCCGCAACGAATTTTTGCGCGAAGGGAATGAGCCCCTCGACGATCATCTCCGAATCCGGCCGCGGCTCCAGCGTATCTTCCGACATTCCAAGCGTCAGGCCGTAGAATTCGCGTTGACCGAGAATGCGGTGAACCGGCTCGTGCGCTGCCCGCCGCGCGATCGCTTCGCGAATGCGCAGGGCATCCTTTTCCGAAACGATCTCGCCGCCGCGCGTCATGAACGCCACCGCTGGAAGATCGAGCAGGCCGCAAATCAGGACGCGCGCATCCAGTGCCGCCTCGCCGATATGGGCTTTGAGAAACTGTGCCCGTGCCTCGGCAAACAGGCTGTCGAGCGTATCGGTCATCCCTTGATCTCGCCCAGCTGCGCCAGCTGATCGGCCTGGTAGTCGGCCAGAAGCGCATCGACCACCTCGTCGATCTCGCCCATCATCATCCGGTCGATCTTGTAGAGCGTCAGGTTGATGCGGTGGTCGGTGACGCGCCCCTGCGGAAAATTGTAGGTGCGGATGCGCTCGGAGCGGTCACCCGACCCGACCTGGCTCTTGCGCGAGGCCGAGCGCTCGCTGTCAGCCTTCTGCCTCTCCATGTCGTAGAGCCGCGAGCGCAGCACCTGCATCGCTTTGGCGCGGTTCTGGTGCTGCGATTTTTCCGACGACGTGACGACGATGCCGGACGGCATATGGGTGATGCGCACCGCCGAGTCGGTCGTGTTGACGTGCTGGCCGCCGGCACCCGACGAGCGCATCGTATCGATGCGGATGTCCTCGTTGCGGATCTCGATATCGATGTCTTCCGCCTCCGGCAGAACGGCAACGGTTGCCGCCGAGGTATGAATGCGGCCTTGCGTTTCCGTGTCGGGAACGCGCTGCACCCGGTGCACGCCCGATTCGAATTTCAGCTTGGAAAACACCCCGCGGCCAGTCACCGTCGCAATGATTTCCTTGAAGCCGCCGGCATCGCCGTCGCTGGCCGACAGTACCTCGACCTTCCAGCCCTTGCCCGCCGCATAGCGCTCGTACATCCGGAAGAGATCGCCGGCGAAAAGGGCTGCCTCGGAGCCGCCGGTGCCGGCGCGGATTTCAAGGATGGCGCTCTTCTCATCGGCCGCATCCTTCGGCAGAAGCAGGATCTGCATCTCCTGTTCCAGCTTTTCGATGCGCTCCTCGATCTCCGGCTTTTCCATTTCGGCCAGATCCCGCATCTCGCGGTCGGTATCCCTGGCGGTCAAAAGTATGTTGACGTCGGCAAGCTCGGCTTGCGCCTTCTCGTACAGCCTGATCTTCGTCACCACCGGCTGCAGCTCGGAATATTCCGACGCCAGCTTCACATAGACATCCGCCGCCGGCCCCTCGGCCATGCGCGCCTCGATCTCGGAAAACCGGCGCTCCAGCTCGCGCATCTTTTCAACAGGTAAGGTTGCCAATGTGTACTCCGTGAGGACTTACCGCTTCGCGCGTCCGTCCGTTATTCTATCCGAAATTGGGGAGGCTTACCCCCTCTGTCACTAACGTGACATCTCCCCCTCAAGGGGGGAGATCATTCTTTTCCCTTATCTACAACAAAGTCAGGGGTGCACAATCGTTACGGCCAATCTCCCCCCTTGAGGGGGAGATGTCGGCGTCGCCGACAGAGGGGGGTAAGCCAGCCACAAACTCCAGCGCCATTGCCGCTACAGCGGAACCCCATTCTCCGCAGCGAACGCCACCAGCATTTCGCGCACCGGTGTCTGGCTCCGATTGTCGTCCAGCGCCGCGTGCAGCATGGCCGACAGCTTGTCGATATCGAGCGCCAGAAGCATCGCCTTGACCGGCCCGACGGCCGTCGGCGACATCGACACCGAGCGATAGCCGATGCCGAGCAGCGCCATCGCCGACAGCGGCTTGCTCGCCATCTCTCCGCACAGCGTCACCGAGGTTTCGTTGCGGTCGCCAGCCCGGACGATATCGCGCAGGATGCGCAGGAACGGCCGCCCGAGCACGTCGAACCGGTCGGACACCCGCGCATTGCCGCGATCGACCGCCATCGAGAACTGGAACAGATCGTTCGATCCGACCGAGACGAAATCGACCTCGTCCATCAGCTCGTCCAGCTGCCACAAGAGTGCTGGAACTTCCAGCATGGCGCCGAACTGCAGCTTGCGCGGCAATTGCTCGCCGACCTTCGATTGCCGCTGGATTTCCTTCTGCAGCAACTCGCGCACCGCGCGCAGCTCGGACACTTCCGTCACCATCGGCAGCATGATGCGCAGCTCCTGGCCCGCCGAGGCCCTGAGCATGGCGCGCAGTTGCGTGCGCAAGAGGCCCGGCCTATCGAGCGACAGACGGATCGCCCGCCAGCCGAGCGCCGGGTTTTCCTCTTCGGCCGCGCGGAAATAGGGCACCACCTTGTCGCCGCCGATATCGAGCGTGCGGAACGTCACCGGCTTGCCTGCCGCCTGCTTCATGACGTTGCGGTAGAACAGCTCCTGCTCTTCCATCTTCGGCATGGTCGAGGCGATCATGAACTGCAGCTCGGTGCGGAACAGGCCGATGCCTTCGGCGCCGGATTCCGACAGTTGCGGCAGGTCGACCAGAAGGCCGGCATTCATCTGCAGCTTGATCCGCTTGCCGTCCTTGGTCACGGGTTCGACGTTGCGCAGTGCCTTGAACTGCTCCTGGCGGCGCGCCCTCAGCCGTACCTTTTCCTCGTACGCCCGCTGCAGATCGGCCATTGGCCGCAGATGCACCTTGGCATCGTCGCCATCGACGATGATCGCGTCGCCGTTTTCAGCCAGCGCCACCACGCCCGCCGCCTGGCCCACCACCGAAATGCCCATGGCGCGTGCGACGATCACCACATGACTGGTCACCGCGCCATCCTCGAGCACGAGGCCGCGGATGTTTTCGCGCGGATAATCGAGCAGTTCGGCAGCCCCCATGGCGCGGGCGACAACGATCGCGTCGGTAGGGAAATCCGTGGCCGACATTTTCGCGCCATAGCCGGTCAGTTGTCTGAGCAACCGGTTGGCGAGGTCGTCGAAATCGTGCATGCGCTCGCGCAGATAGGGGTCCGTCAGCCGGATCATCCGCGCCTTGGTCTCGCTCTGAACCCGCTCGACCGCAGCTTCCGCCGTCAGGCCGTTGCGGATCGCCTCTTCGAGCTTCCTGACCCAGCCGCGGTCATGCGCGAACATCCGGTAGGCTTCCAGAACGGCGCGATGTTCGCCTTCCATGGAAACGTCGCGGCGCGACAGCATGTCGTCGATCGAGATGCGCAAGGAACCCAGCGCTTCGGCCAGCCGGCCAAGCTCGTGATCGGTATCCTCGTTCAAGAGATTGGTGACGACGATGCGCGGCTCGTGCAGCACGACGTAGCCGAGCCCGATGCCGTCATTGAAGCTTGAGCCTTCGATTGTCACCGGCCGCGACAGGTCGAGTTCCAGGCCCGGCCGGGTGATTTTCTTCAGCTCGCCGGTTGCGACCATTTCGGCCAGCACCATCGCCGTCGTTTCCATCGCCTCGACCTCGTCGTCGCGATAGGTGCGGCTGGCCTTGTTCTGTACGACGAGAACGCCGAGCGAGCGGCCGGTCCGAAGGATCGGCACGCCGAGGAAGGAATGGTAGATTTCTTCGCCGGTCTCCGGCAGGTAGGTGAAGGCCGGATGCGCCTGTGCGTCGGACAGATTGAGCGGCCGGGCAGACGCCGCAATGGTGCCGACGAGGCCCTGTCCCATCTGCAGTTGCGCCAGGTGGACGGCGCCTGGGTTCAGGCCTTCGGTGGCATAGAGTTCGAGTACGCCGTCGGAGCGCAGCACATAAACCGAGCACACTTCCGCGACCATGTTCTGCGCAATCTGGCGAACAATCTGGTCAAGGCGCTCCTGCGGCTCGAGCGGTTCCGCCATCAGTTCGCGCAACCGCTTGAGGAGGACGCGTGGGCCCGCTGAGAGGTCTCTCATCGCGCAACGTCTCCCGAATAAAAGTCAACAACTGCAGGCGGCAATTTGTTCCGGCACACTTGCGCCAAAGCACCGTTGCCGCCGCTACCTTAACTCTTATCCAGACCGTAGACGGAATGCAAAGTGCGAACGGCCAATTCAGCGTAAGCACCGTCAATCAGAATGGAAATCTTGATTTCCGAGGTGGTGATCGCCTTGATGTTGATGCCTTTTTCGGCAAGTGCGCGGAAAGCGGACGCGGCCACGCCCGCATGGCTGCGCATGCCGATGCCGATGACCGAGACTTTCACCAGGCCTGATTCGTTCTGGATGACGTCGAAGCCGATCTTGTCCTTGGCTTCGCCAAGAACCTTCAATGCCTTGTCGACATCGCTGGACGGCACCGTAAACGTCATGTCGGTCTTGGAACCGTCTTCGGAAATGTTCTGGACGATCATGTCGACATTGATATGGGCTTCGGCGAGCGGACCGAAGATCGCGGCCGAAACGCCCGGCCGGTCGGCCACGCGCCGCAGCGAAATCTGCGCTTCATCCTTGGCATAGGCGATGCCGGTGACGACTTCCTGTTCCACGATCTCATCCTCATCACAAATCAGCGTACCGGGGGGATTGAGAAAATCGCCCATGCCCGGCGCATCGGGGTCTTCGAAACTGGAGCGCACGAAGGTGCGGACCTTGAATACCATGGCAAGCTCGACCGAGCGAACCTGCAGGACCTTGGCGCCGAGCGACGCCATTTCCAGCATTTCCTCGAACGCGATCTTCTTCATCCGCCGCGCCTTCGGCTCGATGCGCGGGTCGGTGGTGTAGACGCCGTCGACATCGGTATAGATATCGCAACGGTCAGCCTTGACCGCAGCGGCAATCGCGACTGCCGACGTGTCCGAGCCGCCGCGCCCGAGCGTGGCGATCCGGTTGTCGGGTCCAAGCCCCTGGAAACCGGCGATGACGGCCACCTGGCCTTCGCCGAAGCGGCGGATCAGTTCGGTACCGTCAATATCCAGAATACGCGCCGCGCCATGGGCATTGTCGGTCTTGATCGGGATCTGCCAGCCCTGCCAGGAGCGGGCGTTGATGCCGATGTTCTGCAGGGCAATCGCCAGAAGACCCGAGGTCACCTGCTCGCCGGAAGCAACGACGGCGTCGTATTCGCGCGCGTCATGCATCGGCGAGGCGTCGCGCGTCCAGGAAACCAGCTCGTTGGTCTTGCCCGACATCGCCGACACGACGACCGCAACCTCGTGGCCGGCATCGACTTCACGTTTCACATGGCGGGCCACATTCCTGATGCGATCCATATCCGCGACGGACGTGCCGCCGAATTTCATCACGATGCGTGCCATGTGCCTCTACCGGTCGAAAATGCTGCGCGGCAAACCCCGCGCCAGTCGAAGAAGTTGGCGGTCTCTTAGCGAAATTGGCGGCGCGGTGCAATGGCCGCGACTGCCGCATTTGCGACACCGTGTCGGATGCCCGGCGCCTGCTCGCCTCCGCGATAGGCGTTTTCGTTTCGCAACCCACTTGCTCGACTAAACCAATCGGTCTACTAATTACCTTTCGTTATAGAAGGAGCCCGCAATGACTGCCCTGCTTCCCCCTTTCACGTATGAAACCGCTGTCGCAAAAGTGCGCATGGCCGAAGACGGCTGGAACAGCCGTGATCCCGTCCGCGTCTCCAAGGTCTATACCGAGGATTGCCATTGGCGGAACCGCGCCGAGTTTCCGGTCGGCCGGCCGCAGATCGTCGAATTCCTGACGCGAAAATGGCAGCGGGAACTGGACTACCGCCTGATCAAGGAAATCTGGGCCTTCGAGGCTAACCGCATCGCCGTCCGCTTCGCCTATGAATGGCATGATGACAGCGGCCAGTGGTATCGCAGCTACGGCAACGAAAACTGGGACTTTGCGGCCGACGGGCTGATGCAGCGCCGCT
Organism: Pararhizobium sp. YC-54; assembly: GCF_025847205.1. Lineage (GTDB taxonomy): Bacteria > Pseudomonadota > Alphaproteobacteria > Rhizobiales > Rhizobiaceae > Pararhizobium. Next base: position 14,120 of record NZ_JAOYTH010000023.1, read on the forward strand.
TCGCCTCGATCAACGACCTGCCGATTGGGCAAAGCGAGCGAAAGTTCCACTGGCCGCTCGGCCGGCGTCCCGACGATCATCCCGGCCTGACCGATCTCGGCCTTTGAACGGCACTCATCATGCGAACCGTTTTCGAAAAACCCGATGCCATCGCGCTGGTCGCCGAAGTCTTCCGCGAATGCGGTTATGAAGGCGCATCGATGAGCACGATCACCGCGCGAACCCGGCTTTCCAAGGGCAGTCTCTATCATTTCTTTCCGGGCGGAAAGGAACAGATGGCGGCTGAAGTCCTTGCACATATCGATGCCTGGTTTGCGCGGGAAATCTTCGTGCCGCTGGAAACGGCTGATCCACAGACAGCAATTGCGCAGATGTGGACGGCGGTGGATCAGTATTTCCGTTCCGGCAAGCGCATCTGCCTCATCGGCGCCTTCGCGCTCGACGAGACCCGCGACCGGTTCGCAAGCCCGGTCCGGACCTATTTCGAACGCTGGATAAAGGCGCTCGAAGGCGCCCTCAAACGCGACGGCATTCCGGCGGGGCTGGCAAAACAACTGGCGGAAGACGCGGTCGCCGGCATTCAGGGTGCACTGGTGCTGGCACGCGCCAGTGCCGACGAAACCGTGTTCGAAAGATCGCTTGCCGGCCTGCGCATGAGGCTTTCATCCCCGAAAAGATGAGGTTCGCAGCCGCGCGGCAGACGACCCCGCATAGGATCGGCGCCTCTTTCGTCCGCCCGTCACAGGTCTGTCACATACCTGTCATCAAACCCTGCTCCTCTCCCTGCGACCAACGGGGATGTGACCAATGATCGACCAACTCGACCGCATCAAGGCGGAAATTGCCGACAGCTTTGACGAAGAGCTGGAAATGCAGATGGAGGAGGACCGGCTCGACGAGCTGGTCGCCGAAGGCATGTCGGGGCCGGCTGAGCCAACGCTCGAACGCAAGACCTATTTTCGCGAGCTGTTCCGGCTGCAGCATGAGCTGGTGCGGCTACAGGACTGGGTACAGCACAAGAAGCTCAAGGTGGTCGTGCTGTTCGAAGGCCGCGACAGTGCCGGCAAGGGCGGTGCCATCAAGCGCGTCACCCAAAGGCTCAATCCGCGTGTCTGCCGCACGGTCGCCCTTCCCGCACCGACCGAGCGCGAGCGCAATCAATGGTATTTCCAGCGCTACGTGCCGCATCTGCCGACGGCAGGCGAAATGGTGCTGTTCGACCGCTCCTGGTACAACCGGGCCGGCGTCGAGCGCGTCATGGGCTTCTGCTCGCCGGACGAGCTTGAGGAATTCTTCCGCACCGTGCCGGAATTCGAACGCATGCTGGTGCGCTCCGGCATCATCCTGGTCAAATACTGGTTCTCGATCACCAACGAGGAACAGGAATTCCGCTTCCAGATGCGCATCCACGATCCGCTGAAACAGTGGAAGCTGTCGCCGATGGACATGGAAAGCCGCGTTCACTGGGAGGATTACACCAAGGCCAAGGAAGAGATGCTTGCCCGGACCCATATCGCGGAAGCCCCGTGGTGGGTCGTGCAGGCGGTCGACAAGAAGAAGGCGCGACTGAACTGCATCGCCCACCTCTTGGCCCAGATCCCCTACGAAGACGTGCCGAAACCGGAACTCGTCCTGCCCGAGCGCGTTCGCAACGACGACTACACGCGTCACCCGGTCCCGCCGGACATGTACGTGCCGGAAGTCTATTGATCACAGCGAGCTTCCGGCAAACTGCAGGGCTAAAGGCCCCTCATCCGCCCTATCGGGCACCTTCTCCCCGTTCTGACGGGGAGAAGGACAAGCGACAAGCTCTGTCGTCCCCTCTCCCCGCAAGCGGGGAGAGGGTTAGGGTGAGGGGCTGTTAGGACCGTTGGCATTCGGCCGCCACATCATTCGGCCCTCGCGTTCTTCGCCACCACCGCCAGATACGCCGCCTGCAGTTCCGCAAACACCGAGCGCTCCGGAACCGGCGCACCCAGATGCAAGGCCCGCAATTCCTCCATGAACGCCGTCCACATCGCAGGCCCGCCTTCTTCCAAAAGTTCGGCCCGGATCGACAGTTCCTCGGATGCCTGCGTATGCCGCCTGCCCCACGCCCCCATCTGCGCCAGAAGCGGTACCAGCTGGATTGACGGTTCGGTGAGGCTGTAGATGCCCTTCTGCTTGTGGCTCGGATCGTCGCGGCGGGAAAGCAGCCCGCTTTCGGTCAGCCGCCGCAGCCGGTCGGCGAGGATGTTCGAGGCAATCCCCTCTTCCGACTGCGTCAGAAGCTCGCGAAAATGCCGCCGGTTGCCGAACATCAGGTCGCGGATAATGATCAGGCTCCAGCGATCGCCGAGCATTTCCAGTGTAAGATTGATCGGGCATCCCGATCGCTGCGCAGTGTCCACGGCACGCCCCTTGTCAAAACCGCTTGCAATATAGGATCAGTTGCCTTACGACACAACCAGTTGCATATCGAAATCAGTTTTTGGAGGATATGATGAAACCGCAGCTCTTCGCCCACCCGTTCTCGTCCTACTGCCAGAAGGTGCTCGTGGCGATCTACGAAAACGGCACCGCGTTCGACTATCGCATGCTGAGCCCTGAGGAGGCCGGCACTGTCGAGGAGTGGCAGTCGATCTGGCCGATCAAGCGCTTTCCGGTGCTGAAGGACGGCGAAAACGCCGTGATGGAGGCAACCATCATCATCGAATATCTGATGCTGAACTATCCCGGCAGCGTTCGCCTGATCCCGGATGATCCGCAGACAGCGCTCCGCACGCGGATGATGGACCGGTTCTTCGACAATTACGTCATGACGCCGATGCAGAAGGTGGTGTTCAACCAGATCCGCCCGGAGGCCAACCGCGATCCCTATGGCGTCACCGAGGCGAAAGCGATGCTCGACGACGCCTATGCCTGGCTCGACGGCGTGGTGGCAAAGACCGAATGGGCCGCCGGCGACACGTTCAGCCTTGCCGATTGCGCCGCCTGCCCGTCGCTGTTCTATGCCGATTGGGTGCACCCGATCGCGGAAACCTTCCCCAATGTCCGCGCCTACCGCGCCCGCCTTCTCGCCCGCCCGTCCTTCGCCCGCGCCGTCGACGAAGGCCGCCCGTACCGCTCATTCTTTCCGCTGGGAGCACCGGACCGGGATTGAATTGGTTTCCCGAAGAGGGCCTGCGGAGGAGGCTCCCTCTTCTCCCCAGCGGGGAGAAGTGCCGAGCGGATGCGAGGCGATGAGGGGGTCTTTCCACAAATTCCGAGTCCGCCGCTCCCTCATCCGGCCCTTCGGGCCACCTTCTCCCCGCCGGGGAGAAGAGGGAAATGGCGCCTCCCCCCTTCACCCGGCTGCATCCTCCTGGCCGAACCGCAGCACCACCTCTAACCCGTCGTGGCGCCCCGTCGCCGGGGACAGAATCTCGAATCCGGCATTCATCTGCTGCAGCAATCGCTCGGCGATCGACAGGCCGAGCCCGGAGCCCGGCGCGGTCGTCGCACCCCGCCCGAAGCGCTTGCGGATCGCCGCCAGTTCGTCCGGTGACAGAGCCGCCGCGCCGTTGACGATGCGCACCACGCCGCCCGCTTCCAGCCGGATATTCACCAGCTCCTGTCTGCTGCCATGCAACAGGGCATTCTCGATCAGGTTGCGCAGAACGATCGCAAACGCGTCTTCGCTATAGCTGCCGTTCAGGCTCGCGCCTGCTTCCCGGTGAAAGCGCAGCCGCCCGGATACCGGATCGCTCCGCTCAAAATCGGCCACCACCAATTCCAGAACACGCGCGAGATCGGCATTTCCAGAGCCGGCCCCGATCCCGGCTTCGGCCCGTGCCAGCTGCAGCAGTTTTTCCGCCGTGTGGCCAAGATTGATCAGCGAGGTTTCGATCTGCTGCGCCCGCCGCTTCTTCGGGCCATCCAGTTCGGCGATCAGCATCTGCGTCTGCGCCAGCGCGCCGGCAATCGGAGTGCGCAGCTCGTGGGCGCTGTTGGCGGTGAATTCGCGTTCCGCATCGAAAGCCGATTGCAGCCGCACCAGCAGATGATTGACCGACCGGGCGATCGGCAAAAGCTCACGCGGCAGCATGCGGGATGGCACCGGCGCCATGTTGCCGCCGTCCTTTTCCTCGATCGCCCGGCGCAGATCATCGACCGGCTTAAGCGTCCTGCGCACGATCAGCCAGATCAACAGAACGCTGACGGGAATAAGGATGAGGACCGGCAGGAAAAGCGCCATGCCGCCTTCAATCACCGCCTCGATCCGGTTGTCCAGCGCATCGCCGACCTGAATGAAGACCGTGCCGTCAGCGGCGCGCGCGGTATAGAACTGGTAGTCGTCGTTCTTCCAGAAGCCCCGCTTCAAGGGCGTTTCGAACGGCTCTTCCGGAGCATCGTGCGAACGAATGAGGATTGTGCCGCTCGCATCCCGGACCTGGTAGATGAGATATTCTTCCCCCATGTCCTCGACCTGCCGCTGAATATGCTTCGGCGAGACAGGCCCCTCCCGCCGTTGCAGATCGTCGATGACCAGCGGCATCAGCCTCTCTGCGGTTTCCTGCAGCGAGCCGTCGAAGAATTCGTCGAATTCCTCTTTCATGACCGAGACACCGAGGCCGGCGGCGATCAGCCAGAAGGCCGTCGCTGCCCCCGTCAGCCAGAGGATCAGCCGCCGTGTCATGCTTCGCCCGGCAGGCTTTGCCCGCCTCACGCCTGGGCCCCGATCTTGTAGCCGACACCCCGCACGGTCACGACATGATCCCGCCCGAGCTTCTTGCGCAACCGGCTGACATAGACCTCGACAGTATTGCTCTCGATCTCCGAGCCGAAGGCATAGAGCGCCTCCTCGATCTGTGCCTTGGAAATGATCGCACCGGGGCGCGAAAGCAGCGTGTCGAGAACCGCCCATTCGCGGCCGGAAAGACCGACTTCCGTTTCACCGGCAAACACCCGCCGATCGACCGGGCTGATCTTCAGGCCGCCGAAACGGATCACCGGGGAAATATTGCCGCCATAGCGGCGGATGACGGCGAGCATGCGCGCCGAGAGCTCGCCGAGATCGAACGGCTTGACGAGATAATCGTCGGCGCCGCTGTTCAAGCCGTCGATCCGGTCGGAAATCTGGTCGTGGGCGGTGAGAATGATCACCGGCGTCGCGTTGCCGCCTGCCCGCAATTCCTTCAGAAGGCTGATGCCGCTGCCATCAGGCAGACGAAGATCAAGCAGGATCAGACCGTAGGAGACGGTGCGCAGGGACATCCGTGCATCGTCGAGCGTCTGCATCCAGTCGACGGCATGATCGGCGGCCGCGATGTGATCGCGAACGGCCTCTCCCAGAATTTCATTGTCCTCGACGAGCAGAACGCGCAAGCCGCTGGTCCTTTTATCGGTCAGCTTTACCCGCATTCTTATTCCCTCTTTGGAGAGCGCCGTCAAACCGCTTCGATGACACGCCAACGGCTCCGCTGCCGCCGTGCCACAGCGCGACGTTTCGGTGAAGCAATTGATAATCCTGGCGGCGTTGCAGCAGCGCCTGCAGTCGCCATCCCGGATATCTGGTCCGTTTTTCTGACAGAAACCTGAACGTGGAATGATGGAGGAATGCCTGCGCCGGTCGCCGCGCGAGCGGCGGCGCTAAACGGCTCTGCTGGGGCGTTCAGGCCCCTGTCAGCTTTGTCCCGCACGGTGCCGGCGTAGATTGGAGATTGCTGTTTGAAAGCGCGCCGAATTCCTCTTGGACTGCTCTATATCGCCGCCCTCATCCTGGTGGTCGTCCTGATCCCGCTCTTCCAAATCTCCAGCTCCCAGTCCCCGGTGCTGATGCATCGGCAATCGGCGGCAACGGCGCTGCGGTTGGACAAGATGAAGCTCTGATACCAGTCCATCATCCCTTACCGGCGACTGTCTCCCCCGCAGGAAACGGGTGGCGGCGCCTTGCCCTTGCTGCGATTGAACCTCCCGCAACACCAAGAGGAGTTTCAATCATGACCACACTTTCCAACAAGGTCGCCATCATCACCGGTGCCAGTTCCGGTATCGGTCGGGCAACGGCAAAACTGTTCGCCCGGGAAGGTGCAAGCCTGATCGTCTCAGGCCGCCGCCGAACCGCCCTTGACGAACTGGTCGCCGAAATCGAGGCCGAAGGCGGCAGGGCTTTCGCCATCGACGGCGACGTCCGCGACGAGACCCACGCCCGGTCTCTGGTTGACGCTGCCACGGAAAAATTCGGTGGCCTCGACATCGCCTTCAACAATGCCGGCACCACCGGGGAAATGGCCCCGATCGCCGGTCTTTCGACGGCCGGCTGGCGGGAGACGATCGAAACCAATCTCACCAGCGCCTTCTTCGGCGCAAAGTATCAGGTGCCTGCCATGGCAGCGCGCGGCTCAGGCTCGCTGATCTTCACCTCCAGCTTCGTCGGGCACACCGCAGGCATGCCGAACACCAGCGCCTATGCCGCCGCAAAGGCGGGGCTGGTCGGCCTGACGCAGAGCCTGGCTGCGGAACTTGGACCGAAGGGCATCCGCGTCAACGCGATCCTGCCGGGCGGCACTGATACGCCGATGAGCTTTACCAATGCGCCGGGCGCCGGACCAGAGGTCCTTGCCTTCGTCGAAGGCCTGCATGCCCTGAAGCGGATGGCCAGGCCGGAGGAGATTGCCCGTTCCGTGCTCTACCTCGCATCGGATGCCTCGAGCTTTACCACCGGCACCGCCATGCTGGTCGATGGCGGCGTCTCGATCAACCGCACCTGAAAAAAATCATCCCCGCAAATCCCCGCCCCTCAAAACCGTGCCACACTCATCCCGTCCTGCCATCGGATACACCGGAAAGCGTTGCCGGCGAGGCGGGGCCGGTGCCTTCGGTCTGTGTTTGAAACGCAGGCGCGGCCGTTGGGGCCTGCAGAAAATGGTTTCCCTCTCGTCTGCAAAATGGCGGGGCGTGCCTGTGAGGCACACATGAGGACCGGCGACTGGTGTGTCGAAAGACAGGCCTTTCGCGGCGAGACGGCGGAACAGCCGTAAACGCCGCCCCGTATAAAAAGGGCGCCGTCATCCCCGCAGAGAAATCGAAGTTGCAGGTAAAAACCACCGAGACGGGGCACATCGCGTGTCATTTACTACCAAACACTACGGCACACGATGTGCCCCGGCCGATCCTGCCAGCGCCCCGGCGCAAAAAGATCATCGCAGACCGCATGCCACGGGTGCAACGCGCCGCGTGAATGCGAACGTCTGTCCCGTCCGATCTCACATCTCAGAGGGTATCCCATGCCAAAACAGGATTTTTCCGACTATGAAAAACGCGTCTCGGCCGATCACGAACGCCAATGCCGCAGCACCTTGACCATCCATAGCGTATGGCGCATCTGCCCGATCCGCAAATGCCGCCGCGACAAGGCCTGCAGCGGGGAAATGCGCGTCTCGGCGCATCAGGATCGCAAAATCCGCGCCCAGCGGGAAATCGGCCTATCCGGCAATGCCTGTGCAAAACTGCCCCGCTGTATGGCAACGGCAAGTGACTCGGCCTTCGAAACATTCGCGGAGTGCCTCGACGATCTTCAAAGAGACCTGATCGCCTATCCGGACGAAGATCTGCCGAAATTCGATCGTTGCCTGAAAGGCCGCGAACCACGGCGCGACACTGCCAACCCTTGACTTTCATGGCCGATCGTCCGACTTCACAAGGGGTATCGACCAAGGAGTTCCGACCATGAGTGAACAGGCCCGCAGCACCATCGACCAGGCGCAAGTCGACCGGTTTTCCGCCATGGCCGCCGAGTGGTGGGATCCGAAGGGCAAGTTCCGGCCGCTGCACAAGTTCAATCCGGTTCGCCTCACCTATATCCGCGACCGCGTCTCGGAGAATTTCGGCCGCGAGGCCAAGGCACTGCAGCCGCTGAAGGGGCTGCGCATCCTCGATATCGGCTGCGGCGGTGGCCTTTTGTCCGAGCCGATGGCCCGCATGGGGGCCGACGTGGTCGGCGCCGACGCCTCGGAAAAAAACATCATGATCGCCAAGACCCACGCGGCCGGCAGCGGCGTTGCGGTCGATTACCGCGCGGTGACGGCTGAGGCCCTTGCGGAGGCCGGCGAAACCTTCGATGTCGTGCTCAACATGGAAGTCGTCGAGCATGTCGCCGACGTCGAATTCTTCATCAGCACCTGCGCCTCGATGGTGCGCCCGGGCGGCCTGATGTTCGTCGCCACCATCAACCGCACCATGAAGGCGGCGGCACTTGCCATCTTCGCCGCCGAAAACCTTCTGCGCTGGCTGCCGCGCGGCACCCACCAGTATGAAAAGCTGGTCCGGCCCGAAGAGCTCGAAAAGCCAATCACGGCGAGCGGCATGGAGGTCACCGACCGCACCGGCGTCTTCTTCAATCCGCTGTCGAACCAGTGGAACCTGTCGAAGGACATGGACGTCAACTACATGATCGTTGCCAAGCGCCCGGCTTGATCCGGCCTTGCGGAGGCTAGATGGAATTTCGATCCCCCGGCCCGGCAGGCGAGCCCGAACCGGTAGCCTATACCGGCATCTGCGAGGCCTCCGCCGCGGTCGCCCTCGACGACTGCCATTTTGCCGTCGCCAGCGATGAGACCAACACGTTGCAGGTCTATCGTCGCGGGATAGCCGAGCCGGTGCGCGCGCTCAAATTCAAGAGTTTCATCGGCTCCGAAAAGTCCGACATCGAGGCCGCCGCCCGCATTGGCGATACGATCTACTGGATCAGTTCGTTCTCGCGGCCGGGCAACGGGGGAAATGCGAAGGGCCGTTCCGTCCTCTTCGCCTCCCGCATCGTACAAACCCCGCAAGGCCCGACGCTTAAGCCGCTCGGAAAACCGTTCGAAGACCTGCGTGGTTCTCTGAAACAGGTGCTGCAAAGCCCCGGCACGGACATCAACATCGAAGGTCTGGCGGCTTCGCCGGACGGTGACCTGCTGATCGGCTTTCGCGGCCCCCCCATCAGCGGCATGGCGCCGGTCCTGCGCCTGAAAAACCCGGCCCAAATCACGGAACTTGGTGAAGAACCGCGCTTCGGCGACATCCACCTGCTCGATCTCGACAATCGCGGCATACGCAGCATCGACTGCGCCGGCCTTTTACCCGCCACCTACCTCATCCTCGCCGGCCCCAGCACGCAGAGTGGCGGAAAAAGGGAGCTGGACGGAAAATTCGCGCTCTATTCCTGGACCGGCGACAGCCAGCCGCCGAACAGGCTTCCGCTCCGGCTGCCGAATGACTTCACGGCCGAGGCTCTCGTCCTCTATCCGGAAAAACGCCTCGCCCAGGTGCTCAGCGACGACGGGCGCAAGGACAACAACGAAAACGGCATCGCCAAGAAAAAGCGCCGCTTCCGCAGCATCGACGTGACGTATTGAGCGATGCGATAATTTCAGCTTTTTTTGTAAGCCGATCAGGGTCACGATACGCGCATGACAAAGCTTCTTGAACAGGCGGTAGCGACCGCGCGGAATCTCCCTCCGGAAATGCAGGACGATATCGCCCGCATCATGCTCAGCGTGCAGGTGGCGATGAGAAAATGATCGAACTGTCACCGGAAGAGGAGCCTGATTTGATCGAAGCCCAAGCCGAAATGACGCGAGGAGAATTTGCCACCGACGCCGAGGTGCAAACCGTTTCCAAATATCGGCGGTGAAGCTTATTCAAAACACGCGCCTAATTATCCCCGCCCCTCGCCTCTGTGATAAGCTGCAGCAGATCGACCCTGGTGAAGAAAATCACGTCCTGGATCGTTCTGTTCTTTGACATTCAGTATCTTGCAGCCAATCCGGATAGCTTAATTCAATCCCCACTGTCATCGTGTAAAACGCCTACGGAAAAAGATTCTCCAGATCGCGCCGACCATCGATAACACGCACGATTTCGACGGCATTCACTGGCCCTTCGTCGCTATCGGGCACCGTCTCATAGAGAATGACGAAAGGTGCCTGCACGAGCATCCGAGCGGCTGGGCTGATCTCCGGATGACGCATACCCAGACGCGGCTGGTCGATCAAAAGACGGGCCTTGCGATGAAGTCGCTCGTAGAAGCGCTCGGCGGCCTGTGGCTGCTCCCGGCCGATTTCCACATAGATACGGCGGATATCCGCCTGCGCCAGAGGCGACCAGACCAGATCAACCGCCATGCGTCTGTGCGGCACGGAGGTCTTGGCGGGCTTCCTCACGCAGCTTGTCAAAGTCGATGGCAGTGGGCTTGCCGCTGGCCTTGCCCTCATTCCACAACTCGCTCAGCCTACGTGTGTCGGCTTGGCGGGCCTCCCATTTGGCAGACCAGTCACGCATGGCTTCGCGGACAATTTCACTGGTTGTGGCGTAAGCACCGGTTCCCACGGCCTCGCGAAGCATCGCTGCCTGCTGCGTTGTCACCGCAACGCTGATTTTCTCCACGTTGGACATTATAAATCTCCAGGCTTGAGCGGTAGGAAATATTACTACCAATTGTCGGTATTGCCAAGAAATTCCGACAACATCGTCCCCGCCCTGCCCCCGTGCTAGACTTTCAACGTCAGCATATGGGCAAGGAGATCGGCCTGTTACCGGCCGCCATGTCAGTTCACATCATCAGGCAGTATCGGCAGGGCGGCAATCTCGATGCCTTCCTCCAGCAGGGACTTGGCCTCATCGACCGTCGCCTGGCCGATCAGGCCGCGCTGCTTGGCCTCGCCGTAGTGAATCTTGCGGGCTTCCTCGGGAAACTTGGTCCCGACATCCTCGGCATTTTCGCGGATCGCGGTGACCAGTTCGCGGATCTTGGCAACCGCTTCCTTGCGGGCCTGATCCATCATCAGCACCTTGGTCTCGTCTTTCTTGCGGGCTGTCGAAACCGAGGGCGCCATCAGCTCCTTGGCCACCGTGGCAGAACCGCAGACCGGGCAGGAAACAAGCTTGAGATCCGCCTGACGATCGAAGTCGGCGCTCGAGGAAAACCATCCTTCAAAGGAATGGCCGTTGTCACAGGCAAGCGTGTATTTGATCAAGCGGCCACATCCCCGGAGGCGCTAGGCGCCACCTCCTCCAGCAAGAACGCCCGGCCGTTCTTCAGGTTCGGAATTTTCGCCCGCGCGGCAGCGACTGCGCCGACGTCGATATCGGCAAGAACGATCCCTTCGCCGGTGCCGCTGGCCGAGGCGAGAACCACGCCCCACGGATCGATGATCATCGAATGACCATAAGTCTCACGGCCGTCTTCATGCACGCCGGCCTGGGCAGCGGCGATCACGAACATGCCGTTTTCGATCGCCCGGGCGCGCAGCAGGATTTCCCAATGCGCCTCACCGGTCTGGCGGGTAAAGGCCGCGGGCACCGACATGATCTGCGCGCCGGCTGCGGCCTGCGTCCGGAAGAGTTCGGGAAAACGCACGTCGTAGCAGATGGCGCAGCCAAGCTTGCCGAACGGCAGGCTCACCAGCCGCGCCGTACCGCCCGGCGTATAGGCAGCACTTTCACGCCAGCTCTCGCCATTGTCGAGATCGACGTCGAACATGTGGATCTTGTCGTAATGGGTGATCTTGCCGCCATCCGGGCCGAACAGAAAGCCGCGATTGGCCATCTTGCCGTCGGCAAGGCCGATCGCGGTTGAGCCGACATGCAGATAGATGCCGAGTTCGGCGGCGAGCTTTGACGCGGCAGCAACGATCAGATCGTTGCTCTCGTCGCGCAAGGCTGCCTTCATCGCAGCGCGGTCGCGCTGCAGCGCACCGGTCATTTCCGGCGTCTGCACATAGGTGGCGCCCTGTGCGGCCGCGTCCCGAACGAGCCGCACCATGGTGTCGGCGTTCCGGGCCGGATCGACACCGGAACACATCTGGATCGCTGCGGCCTTGAACGTCATGGCAGTCACTCCTTAAGCGGCGAGCATGGCGTCCAGCTTGCCGGCGCGGTCCAGCGCATGCAGGTCGTCGCAGCCGCCGATATGGGCATTGTTGATGAAGATCTGCGGAAATGTCGTGCCGCCATTCGACCGCTCGATCATCTTCTGGCGGACCTCGGGAGCATAGGTGGCGTCATGCTCCTCGAACGTCACGCCCTTGGTTTCCAGAAGTTTCTTCGCCGCGGAACAATAGCCGCAGAATTGACGGGTATAGATGACGACCGAAGCCATGCGTTGACCTGCTCCTTTGCCGGCCCTGCGCCAGCACAATCTACCGTGTCATATAAGACCGGACATGGCTCTTGCAAAGGTCAAAACCGTTACATCGGCCGCCCCCGCCTTCTTCAGCGCCCGCGTCGCGGCAGAAACGGTCGCCCCCGTGGTATAGACATCATCGACCAGGACGATGCGCTTGCCGAACAGCGCCGCTTTGCCAGCCTCCGTCACCTGGAATGCCCCGCGCACATTGTCCTGCCGCTGGCTGGCGCCGAGCCCCACCTGCCGGGCGGTCCGCTTGATGCGGATCAGTGCTGACGGCAGGTAAGGCCGGGCCGACATCCGGGCAATCACCCGCGCAAGCTCGGCGGACTGGTTGAACTTGCGGTTCCAGAGCCGGAAGGCGTGCAGGGGCACCGGGACGACAGCATCGCAGGCCCGCACATGGCCGTCACTCGCCCGGATCATCCACTTGGCCATCATCACAGCCAGATCGGTGCGGTCGCGATATTTCAGGCCGTGGACAAGCGACTTGGCAATGCCGTCATGGATGGCAACGGAGCGCAACCGCTCGAAAACGGGCGGATTGGCGATGGCATCGGCCGAAAGAATGCCGGCCCCCAGATCGTGCGAGAACGGCAGGCCGAGAACCTCGCAATAGGGCCGCTCGATCAGCCGCAGCGTCGACCAGCAGGCCGGGCAGACGCCGCGATGCTGTCCGGTCATCCGGCCGCAACCGGCACAGACCGGCGGATAGACCGCATCCACCGCCGCCGCCATCAGGCCGCGCAGGCCTCTGCGCAGACCATCGGCCAGCCGCCGCCCCGGATTTTCTGCCCCTTCGTTCTCCATGAGGTTGACTTTACGGCGAGCCGGGTTTCTTTGCGATCAGATTTTGGGCGCTCGGATTTTGGGCGCTCGGATTTTTGGGCGATCAGGTTTTTAGGAAGCACAGCCGTGGATATCGTTTTCGACCAGACGCTCATCGAAGCCCGCCGCAAGCGGGCATTGCGCAACGGCGATCCGAAGGCGCAATTCCTGCTGGAGATTGCCGCACAGGAGCTCTCCGAACGCCTTGCTGTCGTCGAGCGCCATTTCGACAAGGCAGTCGAGCTGCACGGCTATACCGGCCTGACGGCCCGTTACATTGCCAACACCGGCAAGGTCACCGGGATCGAGCGGGTCGAGACGGATGCGGCCTTTGCAGCCGTTGATGAGAAAATCTCCGTCGCCTCGCTGGAGGCGGTGCCGCTTGCACCGGAATCGGCAAACCTCATCGTCTCGCCGCTGTCGCTGCACCTGACCAACGACACGCCCGGTGTGTTCATCCAGGTCCGCCGCGCGCTCAAACCCGACGGCCTGTTCCTCGCCGCCATTCCCGGCTCCGGCACCTTGCAGGAATTGCGCGAGGTACTTTTGGCGGCGGAAAGCGAAATGACCGGCGGCGCCAGTCCCCGCGTCATCCCCTTTGCCGATGTCCGTGACATCGGTGCGCTCCTGCAGCGCGCAGGCTTTAGCCTGCCGGTCGCCGATACCGAGACCTACACGGTGCGCTACGCGTCGCTGTTCTCATTGTTGAAAGACCTGCGGTCGATGGGGATGACCAATCCGCTCGCAGCCCGCAGCCGCAAGCCGCTCACCCGGAGCTTCTTCGTGCGCGCCGCTGAAATCTACGCCGAACGCTTTGCCGACCCGGACGGCCGCATCCGTGCGACATTCTCGATTATCTATATTTCCGGCTGGGCGCCGCACGAAAGCCAGCAGAAACCGCTGAAACCCGGCTCGGCGAAACAACGGCTATCCGATGCGCTGAGCACGCGGGAACTGCCATTGAACGATGAGCAATAGAGCAGAGGCGGGCCTCAAGCCCCCCCGGCACCAAGGATGGCCGTCCTGATCGTCTCAAAGACGGCCAGAAGTGAATCCGAGAAGGCTTGAAGCCCGACGATCATGCCGATCGAAACAAGACCGGCCATCAGACCGTACTCGATCGCCGTTGCACCGGATTTGTCTTTCAGAAGGCTAATCAGTGTCGTCATGTGCTCCCCAGCCTGTCCTGCGCATGCCCTAGCAGATGACATCACCCGAAAAGCACGAGTATGCGCACCGCCTTAACCGGACCGGTACCGGCCCGGGCTGGCAACGAACGGCACGCCGGTGCAGTCCCCGGCCACAGAGCCGTCAGCAGCCGCTTTTGCTTCCATTGCCGTCGATAATGCAGACGGCGCCCGGCATTTCCTGGAGCACGCTGCGGCGCACCGTATAGCGCTTGGCCGGCGTGCCGCCCGGGATAGAGCCGGTCGAAATATTGTCATAGTCGATCGGCGCGTCGGCGAGCACCTTGTTATCCGTCTTCGACGTCAGCATCGGCGTCAGGATGAGGGTCAGCGCGATAACGGCAGTGCCGAACAGCAGCGACAGATTGAGCGCACCCGTGCGGCGGCTCTGGGTCGTCACCAGATCCTTGTCCTGAACCGTTCTCCAAAAATCGTCGTCGACCATCGTCTGCCTCTTCGAATATGTGCGTTTCCCTGAAGCTGGCTCACGCACCACTTCACCATGTCGACGCCTATAAAAAACCGGCATCGGTTATGGGCTTCATCCCCAAACCAATAGACACCGGCACTTACTCGAAGCTGATTTTGCGGGAGGGTGATAAATGTTCGATTAATAAAATAGAAATTTTTGGGATTTGCTCAGAGCAAATCCATTAAGTAGGGGATAAGTGGCTCGTCGGCGGGCGGCATCGGGTAATCGCGCAGCGCCTTCGGGCGAACCCACTTCACCGCCTGGCCTTCCCGGCCATGGGCAACACCCTCGTAGCGCCGGCAGACATAGAGCGGCATCAGCAGATGAAAATCGTCATAGGTGTGGCTGGCAAATGTCAAAGGCGCGAGGCAAGCGACCTTGGTGCGGACACCCAGCTCCTCGTCCAGTTCGCGGATCAGCGTTTCCTCCGGCGTTTCGCCGGGCTCGACCTTGCCGCCGGGAAACTCCCAGAGCCCCGCCAGCGACTTGCCCTGCGGCCGCTGGGCGAGAAGGATCCGGCCGTCGCTATCGACCAGCGCGCAGGCTGCCACCAGAAGAATCTTTCGGCCGGCAACGTCCATCATCATACCCCTTCACGCCGGTAGGCATACCGGTAGACATCCCTGAAGCCGAACTTGCGATAGAGGTTGATGGCCGCCGCATTATTGCTCTCGACCGAAAGCCAGGCGGTGCGGGCGCCGCGAAGGCGGGCCCAGCGCAGCGATGCATTGACGATGGCGCTGCCCACGCCCTGCCGCCGGACGCTCTCGGCCACGGCAACCTGCAAAATACCGGCAAGATCGTTGTCGTGAACGGCAAGCGAAACCGCGATCGGGCCCTCGTCCGGCGATTCGAACAGGAACAATCCGCATTCCGGCTTGATCGCGTTGATGACCTCGCTGAGACCCGCCTTGTCCTGGCTGCTTTCACCGCAAATCTGCAGCCGGGCATCGACGAAACGGCCGACATCGCGCAACGGCAAATGCTCGATCGATTCCGTCGTGTCGTTCGGCGGAATATCGGCCATCATGACGATAGCTTCGGAGAACATCGGCCACTGGCGCTCGTTCATGTAGGCAATCAGTTGCGGTGGGGTCAGCGGCGTCTGGCGCACGGTCAGCGGCCGGCCATAATCGGAAAAGCGCTTGGCGGCCTTCTCAAGCCTGACCTCGATATCGCGGCTGTCGGACGGATCGAGCGGATTGACCGAATTCAGGCGCTTGGAATCATGTCCCGCCGTCAGCCGGATCAGCCAGCTGCCGTCATACTGCACCGATGCCGCCGGCCAGGCGCGAAAACCGACGGCTTCCAGACGCCGCACGTTCGGCAGATCGACTTTCGAGATCGTATCCTGCACGGCCATCAGCTCCGGTAATCGCCGTTGATCTCGACATATTCCTTGGTCAGATCGCAGGTGTAGACGGTCGCCTTGCCGGATCCGAGACCAATCTCGACGCGGATGGCGATGTCTTCTTTCTTCATCACGGCCGTTGCAGCCGCTTCCGAATAAGCTGGATCGCGCTCGCCATCGACGGCGACGCGCACATCGCCGAACCAGATCGCCAGCCGGTCGCGGTCGGCCATTTCGCCGGACTTGCCGACAGCCATGACCACACGGCCCCAATTGGCGTCCTCGCCAGCGACCGCGGTCTTGACCAGCGGCGAATTGGCGATCGACAGGCCGATGCGCTTGGCGGCGGCATCGCTTTCCGCCCCCTCGACGGTGACGGCAACCATCTTGCGTGCACCTTCGCCATCGCGAACCACCTGCAGCGCCAGATCGCGCAGGAGATCGTTGAGAGCGGCGCGGAAACCGGCAAGAGCCGGATCGGTCGCGGTGACGATTTTTGCCTGTCCATCCTTGCCGGCGGCACCGGTGGCAAACAGCATCAGCGTGTCGGAGGTCGAGGTATCGCTGTCGACGGTGACGGAGTTGAAGGTCGGGCCCGTGCCTTCCGACAAAAGAACCTGCAGCGCTTGCGGCGCGATATCCGCGTCGGTGACGACAAAGGACAGCATCGTCGCCATGTCGGGCGCGATCATGCCGGCGCCCTTGGCGATGCCGTTGATGATGACCTTGACCCCGCCGATCTCGGCGCTGCGCGTCGATACCTTCGGATAGGTGTCGGTCGTCATGATCGCCTTGGCTGCCTCGAACCAGAAATCGCCGGTTGCCTGCACGGTCATGTCGCTCAGAACGCCCGCGAATTTCGTCGCGTCCAGCGGCTCGCCGATGACGCCGGTGGAGGCGAGAAAGACTTCGCCGGTCGAGCAGCCGACCGCTTCTGAGGCCGACTGCGCCGTCAGCTCGGTCGCCGCCCTGCCCTTCTTGCCGGTAAAGGCGTTGGCATTGCCGGAATTGACGACCACGGCGCGCGCCACACCGCCCGTAAGGTTCTGGCGGCAGAAATCGACCGGGGCCGAGGGGCAGCGCGATTTGGTAAAGACGCCGGCAACAGCGGCCGGTTCATCGAAAACCATCAACAGGACATCGGTGCGGTTCTTGTACTTGATGCCGGCAGCGGCGGTTGCCATGCGGACGCCGCGCACCGGCGGCATGTCGGCGAAGGATTTCGGAGCAAGCGGAGAAACGGAACCGGACATGATCAACCCTGTTTAGCGATGATGGCCCGGCCTTACGGGCCCACAAACGAAATCCCGAAGAGCCTGACGCCTCCGGGACATGTGTCGTTCGATTGATATCAGAAAGGCGTGACTGCCCGAAGACGAACGGTCACGCCCGATGTCATCAGTTGGCGGTCGCGGCTTCGGCCTTGTTGGCGTCGTCATAGGCCTTCTTCAGCGCCGGATCGGTGATATCGACGCCCGCTTCCTTCTTGGCCGCGGCCAGGAGCTCGATATATTTGTCGCGCATGACGAGCTGCTTGACCTGCTGCTCGACCTGTTCGAACGGCGGCGGCGGCTGGATGCGCTTGTCTTCAAGCAGGATGACATGGAAGCCGAACTGCGTCTTCACCGGCACTGCGGTGTACTTGCCCTTTTCGAGCTTGAAGGCAGCTTCGGAGAATTCCGGAACCATGCGGTCCTTGGTGAAATAGCCGAGATCACCACCATCGGCCTTGTTCGGATCGGTCGACTTTTCCTTGGCGATCGTCGCGAAGTCCTTGCCGGCATCGAGGTCCTTGATGATCGCCTTGGCTTCTTCCTCGGTCTTGACCAGGATATGGCGGGCCTTGGCCTCTTCCTGCTGAGGAATCTTGGCGATTTCCGCGTCGTAGCGGGCCTTGACCTCTTCCGGCTTGACGGCATCGACAACGTGCTTCTTGAAGAAGGCATTGTGCAGTTCGCGATCGGTCAGGTAGGCGAGACGCTTCTTGAAGCCCGCGTCGTTCTGCAGGCCTTCCTTGTCGGCATCCTTGGCAAGGAGCTTGACGTCGATCAGGCCGGAAAGTGCCGCAGCACGCTTCTGATCTTCCGGCAGCTGTGCAAGCTGCGGATCAAGACCGGTAAGGGCGTAGTCCAGCTCCGACTGGTGGATTTCGGTATCGCCGACCTTGGCGATCACCGGATCGGCGGCATCCTGTGCCGCTGCCGGGCCCTGGGCGGCCATGACAGCGATCAGGGCCACTGCCGCAAGCATTTTGTATTTCAACATCCTCATACCTTCCACGCTGGTATCCGGAACCGTGGTCACGGCCGGCCTGAAACGTTCCACATCATCAGATTGTGGCCGTTCTGTAGCCTTGGCGTACCTCAACTCCGTTGACATAATTCGACCCCCCTCTTATCTGTCACGCAACCTCGCGTCCAGAACAGTTCCGGGCGTTTCATAGTATTTCGCGGAAATTGACCGCGTTGGCGATATAGAAGAAAGGACCATTCTTATGGTCAGTCTCGGCGGCCTCGCCCGCAAAATCTTCGGCTCCTCGAATGACCGCCGTGTGCGTGGCTATAAAGCCAAAGTCGATGCCATCAATGCCCTGGAAGCTGAAACCAAAGCGCTTTCCGACGAGGCACTGGCTGCCAAGACCGTTGAATTCCGCAAGCAACTGGCCGACGGCAAGACGCTCGATGACCTCCTGGTCCCCGCCTTCGCCGTTGTCCGGGAAGCCGCGCGCCGCACGCTCGGCCTGCGGCCTTTCGATGTACAGCTGATCGGCGGCATGATCCTGCATGAAAAGTCGATCGCCGAAATGAAGACCGGTGAAGGTAAAACGCTGGTGGCAACACTGCCGGTCTACCTCAACGCTCTTGCCGGCAAGGGCGTCCACGTCGTCACCGTCAACGACTACCTGGCGACGCGCGACTCGGCGACGATGAACCGGATCTATTCGTTTCTCGGGCTGACGACGGGCGTTATCGTTCACGGCCTGACCGATGACCAGCGCCGCGCTGCCTATGCCTGCGACGTCACCTACGCCACCAACAACGAACTCGGCTTCGACTATCTGCGCGACAACATGAAGTACGAGCGCAGCCAGATGGTCCAGCGCGGCCACTTCTTCGCCATCGTCGATGAAGTCGATTCGATCCTCGTCGATGAGGCCCGCACGCCGCTGATCATTTCCGGCCCGCTCGACGACCGCTCCGACCTCTACAATACGATCGACAAGTTCATTCCGCTGCTGTCTGCGGAAGATTACGAGATCGACGAGAAGCAGCGCTCGGCCAACTTCTCCGAGGACGGCACCGAGAAGCTCGAAAACCTGCTGCGCGAAGCCAATCTGCTGAAGGGCGAAACGCTTTACGACGTCGAGAACGTCGCGATCGTCCATCACGTCAACAATGCGTTGAAGGCCCACAAGCTTTTCCAGAAAGACAAGGACTACATCGTCCGCAACGACGAAATCGTCATCATCGACGAATTCACCGGCCGCATGATGCCGGGTCGCCGTTACTCGGAAGGCCAGCACCAGGCACTCGAAGCCAAGGAAAAGGTCACCATCCAGCCGGAAAACCAGACGCTGGCCTCGGTTACCTTCCAGAACTATTTCCGCATGTACAAGAAGCTTGGCGGCATGACCGGCACGGCATCGACCGAAGCGGAAGAGTTCGGCAACATCTACGGCCTGGAAGTCGTGGAAGTCCCGACCAACCTGCCGATCAAGCGTCTCGACGAGGACGACGAAGTCTACCGGACGGCGGAAGAGAAATACAAGGCGATCATCGCCGAGATCAAGGACTCGCAGGATCGCCAGCAGCCGGTCCTGGTCGGCACCACCTCGATCGAAAAATCCGAGCTTCTGGCTGAAATGCTGAAGAAGGCCGGCTTTACCAATTTCCAGGTCCTGAACGCCCGCTACCACGAGCAGGAAGCCTATATCGTTTCGCAGGCAGGCGTTCCGGGTGCCGTCACGATCGCCACCAACATGGCCGGCCGCGGTACCGACATCCAGCTCGGCGGCAACCTTGAAATGCGTATCGAGCGCGAGCTCGGCGAGATGGAACACGGTCCGGAGCGCAATGAGAAAGAAGCCGCAATCAAGACCGAGGTCCAGCGCTTGAAGGACATCGCACTGGCTGCCGGCGGTCTCTACGTGCTTGCCACCGAACGCCATGAAAGCCGCCGCATCGACAACCAGCTGCGCGGCCGCTCCGGGCGTCAGGGCGACCCCGGCCGCTCGAAATTCTTCCTGTCGCTGCAGGACGACCTGATGCGCATCTTCGGTTCCGACCGCATGGATTCGATGCTGCAGAAGCTCGGCCTCAAGGAAGGCGAAGCAATCGTTCATCCCTGGATCAACAAGGCGCTGGAACGCGCCCAGAAGAAGGTTGAAGCCCGCAACTTCGACACCCGTAAAAACCTTCTGAAATACGACGACGTCTTGAACGACCAGCGCAAGGTGATCTTCGAACAGCGCATCGAGATGATGGATGCGACAGACATTTCCGAGACGGTCGCCGACATGCGCCACGAGGTCATCGAGGACATCGTCGCCAAGCGCATTCCGGAAAAGGCCTATGCCGAACAGTGGGATGCCGTCGGCCTGAAGACGGACGTGCAGAACTCGCTCAACCTCGACCTGCCGATCATCGAATGGGCTGCCGAGGAAGGCATCGACGAGAACGATATTCGCGAGCGCATTACCGCCGAAGCCGACAAGGCCGCGGCTGACCGCGCCGAGCGCTTCGGCGCCGATATCATGCTCTATGTCGAGCGCTCGGTGGTTCTTCAGACGCTCGACCATCTCTGGCGCGAGCATATCGTCAACCTCGACCACCTGCGCTCCGTCATCGGCTTCCGCGGCTATGCCCAGCGCGATCCGCTGCAGGAATACAAGTCGGAAGCCTTCGAGCTGTTCCAGGCGCTTCTGGCAAACCTTCGCCAGGCCGTCACGGCCCAATTGATGCGGGTCGAGCTGGTGCGCGAAGCAGCAGAAGCGCCGCAGCCTGTACCGCCGGAAATGGTCGGCCATCACCTCGATCCGGTAACCGGCGTCGACGACTTCGCCGACAGCGTCAACCTGAACTTCGTCGAGCCGGAAAACCGCAACCCGCAGGATCCATCGACCTGGGGCAAGGTCGCCCGCAACGAAGTCTGCCCCTGCGGCTCGGGCAAGAAGTACAAGCACTGCCACGGCGCGTTTGAAGCGTAAGTATCTAAAAACTTGATTTTATAAGCTCAATCGCTTATTTCTGAAGTGGCAGACGGGATTGCCGTCCCGTCTGCCTTGAGCTTATTTTACGAAGTGGACCCGGACAGCTATTGACCAGCCCGTCCGGGTTTTTCGCATCATAAGCGTGATACTAAATGGTTTTTGCCACATAGATCACCTCCAGATTCGAGAGCAAGGCTGTTGCCTCAGCCGGGGAGCCCGTCTTCCCGGTGGCGCGGGCTGGCACCGCGCATGCTACTTCTGCCGCCGAATGCAACCGACAATAGCATACCAATTGTGATTGTCAGCACCCGCCAACCGGCCACGTTCTGCCGGTTCATGACGGCGAAACTGCGGGATGCCGGCCCTTTCTCCACCCTTTGTTAACGCTGTTCTGTCAAGACTGGCATCCTGTTTTGCGTAGTTTCGGGTACTCCATTGTTCATGGCAGCGTGTCAAACGGCTGGACGAATCTTGCCGCCCGCATTGCGGGACCGGTTGTCGCTGCTGCTTGAAAAGCTCCTGCCCGTTCTGATCAGCAACGACCCCAGGCATCTCGCGCAGCGCATGGCGCTTGTCGCCTTTGCCATCCGCGTCGTCAGCGCCGCCATCGCCTTCGTGTCGCAGATCATCCTGGCGCGCGTCATGGGCGAATTCGAATACGGCATCTTTGTTTTTGTCTGGGTACTGGCGGTGCTGTTCGGCAACCTTTCCTGCCTCGGCTTCCATACCGCCATCATCCGCTTCCTGCCGCAATATCGTGCCCGCGAGGCGCTGGCCGAAATCCGCGGGCTGACAACGACCGTGCGCATCTTCGCGATGCTGTCCGCGACAGGGCTTGCCGTCATTGGTTTTGCCGGGCTTTGGCTGTTCGGCGATCGTATCGACGGCTACTATCTCGTACCGCTCTATCTCGGCATCTTCTCATTGCCGATGATCGCGCTTGGCGACGTGATGGACGGCACTTCGCGCGCGCACAGCTGGGCCGTTTCGGCGATGAGCCCGACCTATATCATCCGGCCGGTTCTGATTCTTGGTTTCATGATGCTGGCAGTGGCGATCGGCGAGCCGCACACCGCCCGCACCGCGATGGTCGCTGCGATGGCTGCCACCTATCTGACCAGCGTCGGCCAGTTCTTCATCCTGACCTGGCGTTTGCGCCGGCGCTATGTCAAAGGGCCGAGCCGCATCGAATTCGGCGCCTGGTTCCGCGTCGCGCTGCCGATCTTCCTGATCGAGGGTTTCGGTTTCATGTTGACCAATTCCGACGTCGTCATCGTCGGCCTCTATCTCGATCCGGCAAGCGTCGCCATCTATTTCGCCGCCGCCAAGACCATGGCCCTGGTGCATTTCGTGATGTTCTCGGTGAAAGCTGCCGCATCGCCACGTTTTTCGGCCGCCATGGCCAGTCCGGACAGCCAGCAATTGGCCGTCATCGCCATTGAAAGCGCCAAGTGGTCGTTCTGGCCATCGCTCGTGATCGGGCTCATGGTCCTTGCCTGCGGCTCGTTCCTCTTGTCGCTGTTCGGCCCTGCCTTCGTCTCCGGCTATCCGCTGATGGCCATCCTGTTTGCCGGCATCCTGGCAAAAGCGCTGGTCGGGCCTGCCGAGGCGTTTCTCACCATGGCCGGCCGGCAAAAACTTTGCGTCGCGCTCTATGCCCTGGCGCTTGTCTGCAATCTGGCGCTCAACGTCACGATGATCCCGATGTTCGGGCTGACCGGTGCCGCAATCGCCACGGCCGGCGCCATGTTCGTCGAGGCGATCCTGCTGCATGTGGCCGTCCGCCGCACCTTCGGCATCGTTCTCTTCGCTTTTGCCGACCCGCATGCCCGAACCATCAAATCGGAGGCACCCCGCTCATGACCGGCAATCCGCATTTTCCAGACGACGCCAACAGCCGGTCGGCACGCATTCTCGGCGGCCTCGTTCCGCCGGCGCCCGATCAGCCCGTCGCCGACAACACCATCGCCATCGGCCGCCCCGGCCGTCAGCTTTGCTTCTATCCGGCGCGCCAGGGCTATGAGTTGCAGACGGAACTGGATTTCCTCTCCAACCGGGCGATGGAGCCGAACGTCTTCTTTACCGGCCGTTTCCTCGCACCGGCCATGCCGCGCCTGGAAGACCGTATCATCCGCCTGGCGCTGATCCGCGACACGGACGAACGCCGCAGCCGCATCCGCTTCCTGATGCCGTTTTCGATCGAGAAACCAGGCTTTTCGATCGGCGCGCCGATCATCCGCGCCTGGTCCAATCCGTTCGGCCCGCTCGGCGTGCCCTTGCTCGATGCCGAGGACGCGGCCGAAACCATCGACAATTTCTACGAGGCTCTGACCACCCCGGCGGCGGGCCTGCCCGGCGTTCTCGTGCTTCCCGATATTCGTCTCAAGGGCAAGTTCGCGCAGCTGGCCCGCGCCGTCGCCATTGGCCGCAACCTGCCTTTGACGGTCACCGACACATTCAGCCGGCCGATGCTCGAAAGCCTGCAGGACGGCGAGACCTATCTGCGCCACGCAATCAGCCCCGGGCATCTGCGCGAATTGCGCCGGCAGTGGAAGCTTTTGGAAAGGACCGGCCGCGTCTCCTACAACGTCGCGCGCCAACCGGCCGACATCCGCGTTCGCATGGAGGAATTCCTGGCGCTGGAAGCGGGCGGCTGGAAAGGCCGGGCCCACACCGCCATGGTGCTCGACCGCTACCGCGCCGCCTTTGCCCGCGAGGCGATCACCAACCTTGCCGAAGCCGACAGCGTGCGCATTCACACGCTCGACCTTGACGGCTCCGCGATCGCTTCGATGATCGTCTTCATGATGGCGGGCGAGGCCTACACGTGGAAAACGGCCTATGACGAGCGATATGCCAAATATTCGCCGGGCAAGCTTTTGCTGGCCGAGTTGACCGAATGGCATCTCGACGACGCCAACATCATGCGCTCCGACAGCTGTGCTGTTCCCGATCATCCGGTCATGAGCCGCTTCTGGGAGGAGCGCGAGGAGATGGGAACGCTGGTGATCGGTCTCAAGCAGAACCGGGACCGTGACGTGCGGCAGGTGGCGGCCCAGCTCCACCTTTACCGCAATACCCGCAACATGGCGCGGCTGCTGCGCGAAAAGATCCGGTCGCTGGCACCGCGCGTCTTGCGGTAATGCCAAGGTCCAACCCCCGGCGTCCAATCCCTGGCAAGCGGATCAGCCCTCCGCGATGGCTCGATCACGCAGGATGCGGCGGATGACCTTACCGGAGGTGGTGAGCGGCAAGCTGTCGAGAAACTCGATCTCGCGCGGATATTCGTGCATCGACAGCCGCGTCTTGACCCAATCGCGGATATCCGCCGCAAGTTCAGCGCTTGCCGCGTGGCCAGGCCTCAACACCACATAGGCCTTGACGATCTCAGTGCGCACCGGATCGGGTTTGCCGATGGCCGCCGCAAGCTGCACGGCCGGATGCCCCGCCAGACAGTCTTCGATTTCGCCCGGGCCGATCCGGTAGCCGGACGAGGTGATGACATCGTCGTCACGGCCGAAGAAGGTGATGTAGCCCTCTTCATCCTGAACGCCCTGGTCGCCCGTCGTCATCCAGTCGCTGATGAATTTCGCCGCTGTTGCCGCATCATTGTTCCAGTAACCAAGGAACATCACCGGATCGGGTCGGCGCACGGCGACCTGACCGACGGTGCCTACGGGAAGCGGCCTGCCCTCGCCATCGATAATCGCAACATCATGGCCGGGCGCCGGTTTGCCCATCGAGCCGGGCTTCAGCACGCCAAGATTGGCAGCGGACGACAAGACGATGTTGCACTCCGTCTGGCCGTAGAACTCGTTGACCGGAACCCCGAAGGCCGCGCTTGCCTGCTCCCAGGTTTCGCGGCCGAGCGCTTCACCTGCCGAACCGATGGTGCGCAGATTGAGGTTGTAGCGCGCGCGCGGATTGTCGATCGATTTCATCAGCCGCAGCGCTGTCGGCGGAATGAAGGCATTGCGCACGTCCATCTCCTCCAGGATGCGGAACGCCATGTGCGGATCGAACTTCTGGCCGGGTGAGGACACCACGGGAACACCGAGCAGCAGCGAGGGCAAAAGCGCATTCAGCAGACCGCCCGCCCAGGCCCAATCGGCCGGCGTCCACATCCGGTCGCCCGGTTGCGGCAAAAAGGCGTGGTGGAACTGGAAGCCGGGGATGTGGCCGAGCAAAACGCGATGTCCGTGCAGCGCCCCTTTCGGCGGGCCTGTCGTGCCCGACGTGTAGATCATCATCGCCGGATCGTCCGGCGTCGTATCGGCGGCAGCAAATGTGGGCGCGTGACCTTCCGCAAGTGCTGTAAAGGCGACGGTCTCCGGCGCGTCTCCATCGGTGAGCACGACGGATTTCAACGCCGGCAGCCGGCTGCGGATGGCGGCGATTTTCTCATAGCCGAAACGATTGGTGACGATGGCGGCGGCACCCGCGTCGCGCAGCCGGTATTCGAGTGCCTCGACACCGAACAGAAGGGCGAGCGGCAGGGCGATGGCGCCGAGCTTGTAGATGCCCGCATGGGCGATCGCGGTCTCAAAACTCTGGGGCAGAAGGATCGCAACCCGATCTGCGGGCCTGACGCCCTGCCCTGAGAGACCCTGGGCAAAGGAGGAGGATTGGGCGGCAAAAGCACCATAGGTCAGCGACAGATGCGCACCATCCGGGCTGAAATGCTGCAGGCAGACACGCTCCGGCTCGCGCGCGGCCCAGACATCGCTGACGGCCGTGCCGATGTTGAATTTTTCCGGAATCTGCCAGCGGAAGTCCCGGCGGAGATTTTCATAGGTATCGCTGATCGGAAGCATGTGCCTGCTGCAAGAAATTTCGCTGCAGCGCACCTAACACTTCTGGTGAAGAGACTTCAACTCCAGACATAGGACTGTCTCAATTGCAGTTCCACCCAAAGAATATTATTCTTTTCTAATTTAGTTAATTTCAAATTTAAAGGGAGGAATCTTTCATGGCAATTTTTACGTCGTTTTTCCCGGGCGGAATATATCCGGATCACTACAACCCTCCACTGCCAGAATTCGACTATCTCCCGTTTTTCGAGGAGATTGTTGATTTCGATAAAGCGACCCAGACCACGCACACCTCCAGCGCCATCAATTTTGATCTCGCGAATGGATTGAAACTGAAGCTCGTCGGAAGTGGGTTCACGTTCGGCTCAGGTGGAAACGCAACGGGAGGGACTGTGACAGGCTTTGTGGTCTACCTCCATAACGGCACCACCAAAATGCAGCAGTTGACGGGACTTAATATCTCCCTTGAGACTTTCTTGGATGCCGCAGCCGCCTATAACCAGTTTGACTTGGCGCGTTTCCTGATGCGGGGCAACGATACGCTGACCGGCAATGGCGGTGATCAGACCCTGATCGGATATGCCGGCAATGACACGTTCATCGGCGGAGCGGGGGGCGATTTCGTCCAAGGGGGCGAAGGCAAGGACACCTATGACGGCAACGGGAGCGACGGCGATACGCTCGCCTTTGACGATGCATATTATACGCCCACAGCCTTTCGCGGCATCGCTCTGGACTCCACCAAAGGGACGGTTATTGATGCATGGGGCAATATCGAAACATTCAGAGAGTTCGAAAATTTCCGCGGAACGCAGTTCAGGGATAGCTTCATCGGCTCGAGCATAGATGAACAATTTATGGGGCTTGGCGGCCGCGACACGATCGATGGCGGCGGCGGTTTCGATGTTGTCCGATATGATCGCGACCAGCGCCGCGAAGGGACAGGCAGCGTGACCGTTAATCTGGTGACCCAAAGGGCGATCGACGGATTTGGCCAGCTAGACACTCTGAAAAACATCGAGGGGGCCCGCACCGGCAGCGCATCTGATAAACTGTATGGCAATTCAGTCGACAACCTCTTGCGCGCTGGCGGGGGCAACGACCTTCTCTCCGGAGGCTTGGGCAACGACAACCTGCGCGGCGAAGGTGGCAGAGATACCTTCCTTTTCAACACAGCCCTGAACGCCACAACCAACGTCGATAACATCCGGGATTTCGATGCTGCCGCCGACACGATACGACTTGAAAATGCGATCTTTTCCGCCCTGACGGCAACCGGCACGCTCGCAAGCGTCGCTTTTCGCGCGAACACGACTGGGCTGGCCGCCGACAGCACCGACCGCATCATCTACGAAACCGACACCGGCGAACTATACTACGACAGCAACGGCAATGCCGCTGGTGGAGGCGTGCATTTCGCGACGATCGAGAATAAAGTAGCTTTGACAGCGGCCGATTTCTTCATCGTCTGATATTCAAAAGGCCGATGCGGGAAGAATACGTCCGAACTTGAGCCCTCTGCCGGATGTGCTGTCGAAGCACATCCGGGCGCGCGGCCAGGCGGTCCCGCCGGTACCTGCTATCCCTGAGATTACGAAGCAAAAACGACCTCGTGACCGTCGCGATCGTTCAGCGCCCCAAGGATTTCGTCCTGGGTTCTATAGCCTGCGAAAAACAGGTCGATCACCGCACCCGCGGCGCTGACGCCGGCCTGACTGCGCAGACCGATGCTGCGCTCGGCGCACCAGGAAAACAACGCGCCGGACAGCACTTCGACATCGTCGAAAACGACGCAGGCCGTAGCAGACTGGGACATGTGCGATCTCCTGGTGTGCGGCTGGTTGTGCCGATTTGGGGATTGATGTGTACCAGACTGGCATCGGGGAAAAGTTTTGCAATCGCGATGCGGATTGGCGGTTAACAACCTGCTGGCGCTGTCCTGAATTGGCGCACTTTGCCGGCCATGTCCACAGCGCACACGCCGGATGGTTGTATTTCAATTCAGCAAGGTGCGCATGGCGCGTAGAACCCGCCGGTGAATGCTCAAGTGGCCGCCACCGCGATGGCCGAGTTACTGACCACCAGATGCTGCAATAGCGACGTTGTTCGCCCCCCAAGAAATGGAGAGCGCCAAGCCGGGACCCGGTGTCGCAGAGTCGCCTCTACAGCAGAAAATAGCCTGGCAGCAGTGTTACTGCATCGTCCAGGTGAATGGCAAAATCTGCCGTCTTGTCGCCGTTGACGTCGCCAGAGATGTAGGTGTCGGAGGCGCCCTTGGTGTAGCGCAGTTCACCGGCAACTCCGTGAAACGCGGCTGTCCCGATAAAGCTGAATGCCTGGTTGCCGGCCACGGTCGTCTTGGCATCAATCGCGCGCAGATCGATATCATCGCTTGCGGTAAAATCGAATATCGTGTCGCGCCCACCAACAGCGACGGTTGAATCCTTGGTCGCGTTGAAGATGAAAATATCCGCGCCGGCGCCGCCATAGAGGCTGTCGGCGCCGGCAAGGCCGGTGAGCTTGTCGTTGCCCGCACCACCGTTCAAAACGTTGTTGGGCAGATACGTTTGATTGTTGCCGGATCCGACAAGGACATCTGCGCCGGACCCGCCTGTCAATTTTTCAAAGCCTGTGAGCAAAAAATAGCCCTTGCTCATATCCGTGAGATCACGCGAATCGAGGGAAACTCTGAGATTTTCGGTGAATTTTGCAAAACTGGCGGTATCAACACCGGCGCTTCCATCAACAATGGCGAGATAGTCAATGTTCGCCAAAGGCGTCAGATTGACGACATCATTCCCACTACCGGTAAATACGGTTGCGGCGCCACCGCTTCCCAGATTCACCGTGTCGGCTCCGCTGTAAACAAAGATCGATACCACCTCGCCCGAGGACGTGGTGATGATGTTGTTTCCGGAACCCGCGCCGATCGATTCCGCACCGCCACTGCCGATCGAAACCGTATCGTTCCCGGAATAGGCAACAACGCTATTTACATATCCCGCCCCGGTTGTCAGGCGATTGTTGCCGCCGCCAAGATTGACCGTCTCGATCTCGCCGCCCGTGTCAACAACAGTATCGGCACCGCCGTATCCGACAATTGCGCCTACATATCCGGTTGAGATCGAGACTGTATTTGTACCATCACCGAGGTTCAAATAGTCGATGCGGCTGCCATTCACAGTCACATTGTCGTTGCCGCCATAGAGGCTAATGGTGCCAAATTCGTCCGAAGACAAGGTCAGCTTCTCGATACCATTGCCTCCCTCTATTGTGCCGACATTGGTGTTTAACAATGTTACGGCATGCCCGGAGGGCGATGCTAAAAAGAGGTGCTGAATATAGCGGTCGGTCCCTGTCGCCGTATCGGTGATCACCGCTTTGGCGTTGCCCACGAATCTTAAGGTTCCTATCCCCCACGAGCTGCCTTCGAATTTTATGGTAGCGGTGCGAACGGCGGCGGCGGGATCTGCATAGATATCGACCGCCAGCAGGAAGCCATTGCTTGCCCAGTTATACTGGTCACCTCCGATGACAAACGAAGTCGAACCGTTAAAAACAAGATTGACGTTGCTACTTATGGTCGACATGAGAGCCCCCCACGCTAATTATGTCTACATTAGCAACATCTCATTTAAGATCGAAGTTCGCAAGTATCCGAAATTTATCGGCCGCCGTTGGCGCCACAAAGGCGGAAATAGCACCGCCAGTCCGCTTTACTTCATTCCCCCATATCCGGGATATAAAGGCACTTGGTTCGACCCTTGGGGCTAAAATCGTTGAAGGCGGCACACCGGTGGAACTGCCCGTCGGGCGACCGCCTCAGAGGCCAGGTCTTGTAGGCGATGACCTCGCCGGTCGTCCGTACGAGCCAGCCGTCCTTCGTCGGCGTCACATCACTTGCCGCTATGGGTTTGCAATCGCGCCCCGCGCAGCAGGTGACTTCGTAGAAATCATGTGACCATGCCGGGGTGATCAGGCAGATCGAAATCAAGAATGCCAATGCCTTAGCCATTAGAATCCTCCCGTAGTGCTCCAGGTCCAGTGGCTCCCCCGTGCCCCTAAACCCTTTCTCACCGGCGTCCCCTCGAGGCGGAGCCTGATTTTCGCATCACCGCCGCCGAAGAGACAACGACGAGAAGGCCGGTTTGTTGCATGAGGGGCAGCACAACAGCACACAAAAGCAGGAGACCTGCAAAGCAAGATCAAAGGGGAAATCGAAGTGGTGCCCCGTGCCGGAATCGAACCAGCACTCCTCTCGGAACCTGATTTTGAGTCAGGCGCGTCTACCAATTCCGCCAACGGGGCACGGATACCTTTCGGGGTAGCAAAAAGCGTTTACACGAACCGTTTCGGAACGGTCAACCGGGATTTTGAATATCATCGGACGGGAATCACAAAACTGTGCAATTCGCATCCGCAGCAAATCATTTACAGCATGGCCAATCCTGCCTAAAAGGCGTGGACCGAAACTGGAAATCCTTGATGCTTCGACGCCTTTACGACTGGACCATGTCGCTTGCCGCCCGGAAATCCGCCGAAGCGTGGTTGGCAATCATCGCTTTCGTCGAAAGTTCCGTCTTCCTCGTCCCGGCCGACGTGCTGTTCCTGCCGATGGCACTGGCCCGGCCTGAGCGCGCCTACCGCTATGCCTTCGTCGCGACTGTCGCCTCAGTGCTCGGCGGCATCGCCGGCTGGTATATCGGCCACTACGCCTTCGAGGCGCTGGCCAGGCCGATCCTGCATTTCTACGGCAAGCTTGACGCTTTCGAGACGATGAAGGCATCGGTCGGCTACGAGACGCTGGTCCTTCTGCTGGTCACCTCGGGTCTTGCGCACCTGCCGCCGATCAAGGTCGTGACCATCCTTTCAGGCGCCGCCAACATCAGTCTCGGCCTGTTCATCATCTCGGCGGTCATCGCGCGTGGCGCGCGCTTCTTTCTGCTGGCGTGGCTTTTGCAACGTTACGGCGAAGGCATCCGCCATTTCATCGAAAAGCGGCTGGGCATGCTGGCCGCGGCTGTGGCCGGCCTGCTGATCGCCATGTTCGCAGCCTATCGTTTCCTTGCCTGATATTTCGATGGAGCCTTCCGTGAGCGCAAGCCCGACCCAGCCTACCCGTAGCCTCCTGCCGTCCCTGCTTGCCACGATCGGCATGACAGGCACCGTCGGCGGTGCGCTCGCCTTCGAGCATATCGGCGGCTATATCCCCTGCGCGCTCTGCCTGATACAGCGCACGCCTTACTACTGGGGCATTCCGATCGGCATCGCCGCGATTGCGACGTCGGTTCTGCGGCTCCCCGCCTGGACGACGCGGGCACTGCTTCTGGTCATCGGCATCCTGATGCTGGCGGGCGCCGGGACCGGCGTCTATCACGCCGGCGTCGAATGGCATTTCTGGGAAGGACCGGCGACCTGCGCCACGTCGGCTTCGGGGGTTTCCGGCAATGTCGGCGACCTGCTTGGCGATCTCGACAGCAAGCACGGCCCGTCCTGCACGGATGCGGCGCTGCGCGTTCTCGGGCTTTCCTTTGCCGGCTGGAACGTCATTGCCAGCCTGATCCTGGCAGCCATTGCGTTCCGCGGCGCTGCCAAGGCGTAAAGATCAAAGCGGCTGCCAGCGCAGCCGCCTTTCACCGGCCAAAGGCGTCACGGCTGCAGTTCGACATCCCAGTAGAGATAGTCCATCCAGCTGTCATGCAGATGGTTTGGCGGGAACAGCCGGCCGTTGTTGTGCAGGTCCTGCACCGTCGGATGGAACGGCTTCTGGTGCGGGAACATGCCAGCCTGACGCGGCAGCTTGCCGCCCTTGCGCAGATTGCACGGCGAGCAC
This sequence comes from Pararhizobium sp. YC-54, assembly GCF_025847205.1. Classification (GTDB taxonomy): domain Bacteria; phylum Pseudomonadota; class Alphaproteobacteria; order Rhizobiales; family Rhizobiaceae; genus Pararhizobium. The sequence goes on from NZ_JAOYTH010000023.1 coordinate 45,941, forward strand.
GCCGCAACGACATTCTCCCACGTGGTCTGGCCGCCGCAGCAGCGCGGGATCACATGGTCGAAGGTCAGATCGTCAGGCGAACCGCAATACTGGCATTCGAACCGGTCACGCAGGAACACATTGAACCGGGTGAAGGCCGGATGGCGCGACGGCTGCACATAGCTTTTCAGGCAGACGACGCTCGGCAGGCGCATGGAAAAGCTGGGGGAAGAGACCTGATGATCGTATTCGGCCAGGATATGCACGCGGTCTAGGAAAACGGCCTTGATCGCGTCCTGCCAGGACCACAGCGACAAGGGGTAATAACTCAGCGGCCTATAGTCAGCGTTCAGCACGAGCGCTGGGAGGCCGTGTGGTGAGACTGCAATCGTCAAGCCAGTATACTCCTGCTCGATTCGGCACCTGCACCTTCTATATTAGGCCCGTTGCGTCAGGATTGTGAAGCCAAAAGGAAAAAGGAAACAAAGATTCGCTTTTTGTCTTATGAAGTGGCTGGCGTGCCATCCCGGCGCATTTCAGTGGCATAATAGGCCCAGAACAACCGCGCAGCAACGCTGCGCCATGGCGCCCAGAGTTCAGTCAGCGAATCAAGTTCGCGGATGGAGGGGCGCATCTCCAGCATCAGCGCATGACTGACCGCATTCTGCAGCGCCACGTCGCCGACCGGAAACACGTCCGGATGGCCAGCGCAAAACAAAAGATAGACCTCCGCCGTCCAGCGGCCGACACCCTTGATCGCGGTCATTTCGCGGATTGCAGCACTTCCCTCGACCGAACAGATCGCCTCCAGATCGAGCTCGCCGTCCAGCACGGCGCGGGCCACCCGCCGCAGCGTATCGGCCTTGGCGCGCGACAGGCCGGCCAGGCGGCAATCCTCGTCGGACATGGCCGTGACGCTGGCGGCATCGATATTGCCGAGCGCTGTCTCCATGCGGCTCCAGATCGCGGCGGCGCTGGCTTTCGAAACCATCTGCGAGACAATGATATTGGCGATGCCGCGATAACCGGGATCGGCACGGCGCAGCGGCACCGGGCCGGCTTTCGACACGACATGTTCGAGCCGCGCATCCAGCATCACCAGCCCGCTCAAGCCAGCGGCGATATCCTCGTGCGTGCGGATGATCCGCATCTTAAAACCTCCAGCGCATCATCGGCGTTCAGCTTGCCCAGGCGTAAAACGAATGGCCGGAAACGCGCTTCCATGCCAAGACGTAAATATGAACAAAACTCTGTCAAAACAACCGGTATTCCGGTTTGCTCCAAGCCCGAACGGCCAGCTTCACCTTGGCCACGCGCTGTCGGCCGTTCTCAACCATGACATGGCGAAAACGGAAGGCGGGCGCTTCCTGCTGCGGATCGAGGATATCGACATCGCCCGCTGCACGCCGGAATTCGAGGCCGGGATCGTAAAGGACCTCGAGTGGCTGGGGCTCGACTGGGAAAAACCGGCGCGGCGGCAATCGGAGCATCTCGATCTCTACCGCCAGGCGCTGGGCACGCTGATCGACCGCGATCTCGTCTATCCGGCATTTTTAACGCGCGGCGCGATCAAGACCGCCGTCGCCGAATTCGAGGCGAAGGGCAAAACCTGGCCGCGCGATCCGGACGGCGCACCGCTCTATCCGGGCGAGGAACGGAAACTGTCGGCGGCCGCCCGTCAACGGATGCTGGCCGGCGGCAAGCCGCATGCGTGGCGGCTGGATATGGTGAGGGCGCTGGCCGAGCTGAAGGAGCCGTTGACCTGGCAGGAAACCGGCGCAGGTCCGGATGGGGAAACCGGGGTGATAACGGCCGATCCGGCCGCCTGGGGCGATGTCGTGCTGTCGCGCTCGGATGCGCCATCGAGCTATCATCTGGCAGTGACAGTGGACGATGCTCTGCAGGAGGTGACGCATGTGGTCCGGGGACGCGACCTCTTCCACGCGACATCGGTGCACCGGCTGCTGCAAAGCCTGCTCAACCTTCCCCAACCGGCCTATCACCACCACCGGCTGATCGTTGGTCCGGATGGACGCAAACTGTCAAAGAGCAACCGCGACACCGGTATCGCCGCCTTCCGGGAGGCGGGCAAAACACCGGACGATGTCCGGGCCATGGTGCTATAGAGACTTTTTCTCGGACGTGCCGGCCTCGCCCGGCCCGTCCGCCGCCTTGATCTCATCGTCCTTCGCCCCCCTGAAGCTGCGCATCACCATGCGCTTCACCTTGTATTTCAGGATCGCCGCGTTGATTTCGGCGCCGAGGATGAAGATGACGCCGACGATATAGAGAAAGACCAGCGCGATCATGATCGAGGCAAGGCCGGCATAGGTCGAAACGTAATTGGCGAAGGTGGCGAGATAGGAGGCAAACACATAGGCGCCGATCGACCAGGCGATCAGTGTCAGGATGACGCCCGGCAGGACATCCATGATCTTCCGGTGCCCATCCGGCAGCCAGAGATGGCTGACGATGAGACCGGTGGTCAGCATGACGAAGACGCCCGCAAGGCTCCAGCTGTCGATCATGGTCAGGAGCGTGTTGAACCAGGGCAGATAGGTTCCAAAATAGCGGATGGCGAGCGGCACCGCGACCAGCAGCAGGCTGACGATGGCAAGGACCAGTACCGCGGCAAGGACGAAAGCGAGGCTCGCCACGCGGGTCTTGTACCAGGGCCGGCTTTCGGCAACCCGGTAGGCGCGGTTGAGCGACACGCGCAACGCCTCGACGCCATTGGAGGCAAAATAGGCGGCAGCCAGGACCGACACGGTGAGCAGCCCGCCGCGCGGGATGGTCAGCACCCGCACCACTTCATCGGAAATCGGCTTGGCGATCGATTCGGGCCACGTATCGAAGATGAAATGCACCGCCGTCGTCGCGAACTGGTCAGCCCCGAGAAAGCTGCCGAGCGCCGTGCCGAAGATCAGGAACGGAAAGATCGCCAAAAGGGTGGAGAGCGCCACATGGCTTGCCATGGCCCAGCCGTCGTCTTCGCTGAAATGCCAGACGGCATCGAAGACGACCTTCCAGGCTATGCGAATGAAGGCCGGCATTCTCTCTCCAACTGCTCCAGCAGTGTTCTACGATTGTAACCCGTTCATGAATATGGGAAACCGGACGGCAATTTCTACAGGAAACGACCCCTATGACCGACCGTCCCACGATAATCGTCACCGGCTGCTCTTCCGGTATCGGTGCCTGGTGCGCGCGCGCACTCTCGAGGGACGGCTGGCGGGTGTTTGCCACCGTCCGGCGGGTGGAGGATCTTGCCGCGCTCGAGAACGACGGCATCGAAGCCTTCCTGATGGATTATACCAAACCGGACACCATATCCAACTTTGTCGATGACGTGTTTGCCCGCTCCAGTGGCAGGCTGGATGCGCTGTTCAACAATGGCGCCTATGGCCAGGCCGGCGCTGTGGAGGACCTGCCGGTGGAGGCCTTGCGGCTGCAGATGGAGACCAATGTCATCGGCTGGCACGACCTGACGCGGCGCGTTATCCCGGCGATGCGGGCGCAGGGTCACGGGCGGATCGTGCAATGCTCGTCCATTCTCGGGATTGTTCCCTATCGATGGCGAGGCGCCTATAATGCTTCGAAGTTCGCTCTGGAAGGACTGACGCTGACGATGCGCATGGAACTTGAAGGCAGCGGCATCGAGGTCAGCCTGATCGAACCGGGTCCGATCACATCGCGCTTCACCGCCAATGCCATCCCCTATATCGAGCGCTTCGTCGACGTCAAAGGTTCGGTGCATGCGAAGGAATATGAACGGCAGATGCGGCGGCTGAGGGGCGAAAGCGCTCCGGCAAAAGGCAAGCTCGAACCCGATGCGGTGTATACTGCGCTGAAACGCGCATTGACCGCAAAGAAGCCGAAGCCGCATTACATCGTGACGCAGCCGGCCAAACAGGGCGCGATTTTGAAGAAACTGCTGCCGGCCGGGCTGTTCTATCGCATCATCGGCCGGCTCGGCTGACGGGAAAGACGAAGGTAATACACATGAACAGTTTTATGACCGGTTTGACATTGCTCGTCATGGGCCTCGTCGCCATCGTCCTCATCCGCGGCCTCGTAAACATGGCAAAGGGCGGCGACGGCAATACATCCAATAAACTGATGCAGGCCCGCGTGTTCCTGCAGGCGGTGGCGATCGTTCTGATCATGCTGACGCTGTGGTTCACCGGCGGCGGCCGCTGAGCGATGGTGAAGCTGAACAAGATCTACACCAAGACGGGCGACGACGGCACGACGGGCCTTGCCACCGGTCCACGCCGCCTGAAAAGCGATCTGCGTGTCGATGCCTATGGCACGATCGACGAGGCCAATTCCTTCGTGGGGCTGGCACGCCAGCATACGCAGCAATTCGCCACGCTCGATACGATGCTGATGCGCATCCAGAACGACCTGTTCGATCTCGGCGCAGACCTTTCGACGCCGGATACCGGCGAGACGCTGGCCTATGAGCCGCTGCGCATCATCGCAACGCAGGTGACGCGGCTGGAGGCAGAGATCGACGAGTTGAACGCCGACCTCGATCCGTTGCGCTCGTTCGTGCTGCCCGGCGGCAGTGGCGCTGCGGCCGCATTGCACATCGCCCGCACCGTGGCGCGGCGGGCGGAGCGGCTGATGGTCGATCTTGCCCGGATGGACGGCGAGATCGTCAGCAGCGAAGCGCTGGCCTACGTCAACCGGCTTTCGGATTTCCTCTTCGTCGCTGCACGCTGGACCAACGGCAAGGGCAAGTCGGATGTGCTTTGGGTTCCGGGAAAAAACAGATAAGCTAAAAACAGATAAGCTTGACGCTCATCACCGCTTCGAGGGACCGGCGCGCCTATGTTCATACCGCTGCATGACGCGAATTCCCTCAAACATATCAAGGTTCAGTATGTCACGATCAGCCTGATCGTCATCAACACCCTCGTCTGGCTGATCACCGGGCCGCTTCTAGCGCCGGAGGCGTTCACCAATGCCGCGACGATGGGCCTGGGCTATATCCCGGCCATCGCCTTCGACTACGCGCATCTGGCACCGAACCTCGTGCTCGTTCCCGATGATGCCACCTACCTCACCTATTCCTTCCTGCATGGAGACTTCTGGCATCTGGCCGGCAATATGCTGTTCCTCTGGGTGTTCGGCGACAATGTCGAGGATGCGCTGGGGCATTTCCGCTTCCTCATCTTCTATCTTCTGTGCGCTGCCGCCGGCGCCCTGACGCATGGGCTGATCAACACGACCTCAGAGGCACCGCTGATCGGCGCGTCCGGCGCCATTTCAGGCGTCGTCGCCGCCTATTTCCTCCTGCATCCGAAGGTGCGCGTCTGGGTGCTGGTGCTGTTCCGCATTCCGCTTCCGCTGCCCGCCTTCATTCCGCTGGCTTTCTGGATCGGCCAGCAGTTCTTCATGCTGGCCGTCGATCCGGAAGGCGGCGTCTCCTGGGGCGCCCATGTCGGCGGCATCATCGCCGGGCTGATCCTGGTTGTCATTTTGCGACGCCGCGACGTGCCGCTGTTCGACCGCACCATCGTCACACCACGCGCCGTGCGGCATGTTGAAGCAGCAGCGGCAGTCGCACCGCCTCCTGTCGGTGAGACTGTCAAGAAGCCGACGCCCTGGGGCAGACCCACCTGACCTTGACCGGACAGGCGCGGAACTGCTGCGATATCTGATTGAAACCAGCGCATTAACGGCTCGACAATAAGGGCGAGACGCCAAGGCAGCGCAGGAGTAGACTCCATTCTACCAATTTAATATTGACGCGCACGTAAACGTCAGTATTTTCCCCATGACAATCTTGCGAGGGAACCAAGGGGCAAAGATTGTAATTGGAGAAAAAACGCGTATCGATGTCGCCAACCGACAATCAGGCCGCTGCGTTAAAGCGCATTTTCTCGCAAACGTTTCGTAAGGAAGGACATCATGAAAGTTCTGGTCACCGTAAAACGTGTCGTCGACTACAACGTCAAGATCCGGGTGAAGCCGGATGGCACGGGGGTCGAGCTTGCCAATGTGAAGATGTCGATGAACCCGTTCGACGA
>NZ_JAOYTH010000024.1 GCF_025847205.1 Pararhizobium sp. YC-54
TCAAACAATGGCGTCGCATCGCAACTCGCTACGACAAGCTCGCCCAAAACTTCCTTGGCTTCATCAAGCTCGCAAGCATCATGCTTTGGATCAAATGATTAATTCGTCACTACAGCCTAATATCTATGCCGAACGACCCGCAGAAAACCGGCCTGTTCTCCATCGCAAGCGCCATTGCCAGACAACGGCAGGGCGAGGTGCGAACATATCTCAACGACGCATATCGAGGCAGGTATCTTCTGGGCAAACGGGCGACGATGGACAGTCCGGGTCTGGCAATCATTGTCCAGATCGACCCCGCCTTGCTGATCGAGGGCGAAGAGCTGCCTGCCTGGGCACATGTGCGCCTCAGCCTTGACGGCGACACCGTGCTGGATCATCAGGCGACGGGTAGCGGCGCGGCCGGCAGTATCTTGACCCAGCCCTATTTCAGCAAGATCGTCGACAGCCAGAGCCAGCCCTTCATGGTGGATGTAACCCGCCGGCTATCCGTTGCAGACATCGTGAACCGCCCCTGGATCGGCGGCTTTGCGCTTGCCTCATTGCTGGTGCTGCTTTTGCTGTTGTTCACCCGGCAACTGAAGGCCAATGCCCGCAAACTGCAGCAAGACGCCCGTGAGGCGGAACGGCGGGCGCATCTGCAGGAACATGAAACAAGGCTTGCCCACGCTTTGCGGGTCAACGCGCTGGGCGAGCTGGCGTCGGGAATTGCCCATGAGTTGACGCAGCCGCTGACAGCGCTTCTCAGCCAAAGCCAGGCTGCCCTGCGTCTCGTCTCCACTGATAGCCCCGATCCTGCCTTGCTCCCCAAGGCGCTCAGCGCCAATGTGCGCGAAGCCAAGCGCGCCGGCGCAATGCTCAAGCGGATGCGCGACTACATCAGCAAGCGCGAGCAGAAACCGGTTCTTGCCGATCTCAACCAGATCGTTGCCGACATTGCCGAGCTTGTGCGGGCCGATCTTGAAAAGCGGCAGATCGGCCTCGTTCTCGACCTCGCCACGCCGTCCCCGCAGGCAATCGTCGATCCCATCGAAATGGAGCAGGTGCTGCACAATCTCATCCGCAATGCCGCCGACGCGTTGCAAGAGGCGGATACGGCTGACAGAAGCATCCGTATCGAAACTGTCATGCCGGAGAGCGGTGCGATCGTTCGGGTCACCGATACCGGTCCCGGCATCGGCGCAGAGGCGTTGCCGCGTCTTTTCGAACCGTTCTTCACGACGAAAATCGATGGCATGGGGCTTGGTCTTGCCCTGTGCGCCTCCTTGGTTGAGCGCATCGGCGGGCATATCGATGTCCGCAACCACCCAACAGGTGGCGCCACCTTCACCATTGCGCTGCCGCCTGTCGAACAACACCTGAAAGCGGCGCAATGAAGCAGTTTCAGATCTACCTGATCGACGACGACGAACCCGTCCGCGAGGCGATAAAACTGCTTCTGCAAACCTACGGCATGACGGTCGAGACATTCGGCGATCCGGCGACGTTCCTTGCGCATGTCGATCCGAAACGCCCCGGCTGCATCCTGGCCGACCTGCGCATGCCGCTGATCAGCGGTCTGCAAATGCACGAGCGGTTGCTCGAACGCGGCATCGGCTGGCCGACCATCATGATAACCGGCCATGGCGACGTGAATGCCTGCCGCCGCGCCTTCAAGGCAGGCATCCTCGACTTTCTGACCAAACCGATCGACGAACAGGTTCTGCTGGACGCCATTCATTCCGCGTTCCAAACGCTGGAGCGCGTTTTGGAAAAAGTGGAAACGATGGAACTGCTGCGCAGCCTGACGGAGCGCGAGCGGGAGGTGCTGGATATGGTCTGCCGCGGCTGGGCCACCAAGGAAATCGCCGTTGCGCTCAACGTCTCGGCGCGGACCATCGACGCGCACCGGGCCAATATCGCCGACAAGCTGGGCACCAGTTCCGTCGCCGACTTCGTGCAGCTGACGTCGGCAGGCGCGGAATTTCCCCGTAGGTAGGAATACCTAGACGGGTCGGTCCCGTTGCGGATTCGGGATCGGCGTTTGCACAGCTATCCCTATCGCCAGAAAGCAAGGCGCTTTCACGCATCGCGTTCACGATAGGAGACAGATGAGATGAACCGTATACTGATTGCCGGCACGATTGCACTTGCCCTGACGTCCGCAGCCTCTGCCGAGGTTCTCAAGGAAAACAACATGCCGCTGAACATCGCGGTCGAACTGGCACAGGGCGCCGTGTCTGCCTGCGCAGCTGACGGTTACAACGTATCGGCAGCCGTCGTCGACAGGGCAGGTGTGGTTCGCGCCCTGCTGCGCGCCGACAATGCCGGCCCGCATACGGTCAGTGCCGCCAGCCAGAAGGCCTTTACGTCCGCGTCGGCCCGCACTCCGACCAGCGTCATGGTCGAGAACATCCAGAAGAACCAGGGCGCCGCACAGCTGGTCGCCATCGAAGGCTTCCTCGTTCTTGCCGGCGGCGTTCCGGTCAAGATCGGCAAAGAGACCATCGGCGCTATCGGCGTCGGCGGCGCACCGGGCGGACAGCTCGATGAGGCATGCGCCAACGCAGCCATTGCCAAAGTGAAGGACCAACTCAAGTAAGACCCTGTGTCTTCTTGAGGAAAAACTCCCCGCGACCTCCGTCGCGGGGAGTTCGACGGCTTATTGCCGAAAACGGGCAGAGTACGATTCCTTCCTTCCACGTGACGTGGATAAAATAAAACACCAATTCGCGTAAATCGCCCTTCCTGTCCTTCAGCGGTTGAGTTCGCCGTTGCCTCTATAGGCGGCGGCGAGTTTGCCATGTTTAGATCAGGCGGGAGAGACGCCGACGGCGAAGCCGGCCAGTATGGCTTAACGCAAAACCAGCCGCAGCGCCTTCCGCGTGTCTTTCAGCAAAGGCAGGTAGCGCGCCGCCATCTCGGCGGCGGGCACATGGGCGGCAGGAGCGCCGATGTTGATGGCGGCAACGACGCGGCCGCGGTCATTTTCAACCGGGACCGCAATGGAGCAGAGGCCGAGCTCCAGCTCCTGATCGATAACGGCATATCCCTGGTCACGCACGCGGCGGAGTTCCTCCATCAACGCGTTCGGGTCGGTCTTCGTCAGCGGCGTATTGGCCTTGAGCTCGGAGCGATCCAGAATGCTGCGTGCCTCGGCCTCCGGCAAGGCGGCCAGCAGAACCCGGCCCATCGAGGCGCAATAGGCCGGCAGGCGCGAGCCGGGCGAGAGATTGATCGACATCACGCGCTTTTGCGAGGCGCGGGCGATGTAGACCACCTCTGTCCCATCCAGAACCGAAGCCGACGCGCTTTGCCCCGCCTTTTCCGAGAGCTGGTCGAGATAGGGCTGGATCATCAGCGGCAACGGTGTCGCCGACAGATAGGCATGGCCGAGCCGCAGCACCTTCGGCGTCAGTGTGAAGAACTTGCCGTCATAATCGGCATAACCGAGATCGGCGAGCGTCAGCAGGCAGCGCCTGACCGTCGCGCGGTCGAGCTCCGTCAGTTTCGCCGCCTCGGCAATAGTGAGCTTTGGCCGCGTTTCGCCAAAAGCTTCAATGACTTTCAGGCCGCGCGCAAAGCCGCTGACAAAATCCGATTCCCGCATGATTCCAATCCCCACATTCGACTCCATTATGTGCGTTATACGAACAAATATCAAATAACGCACGAATTATTTGACGGCGCGCGGATTTGCGCGCTTATTTGCGCCGATCAAACGTCGAAACAGATCAGGAGGAGAATGCCTTGGCGCGATTGACTTCGCTGGCGGAAGCCATTTCCGAAAACGTGAATGACGGCGATACCGTTGCCATGGAGGGGTTCACCCACCTGATCCCCTATGCCGCCGGCCACGAAGTGATCCGGCAGGGCAAGAAGGATCTGTTTCTCATCCGCATGACGCCGGATATCCTCTATGACCAGCTGATCGGCGCGGGTGCTGCGCGCGGCATGAAATTCTCCTGGGGCGGCAATCCGGGCGTCGGCTCGCTGCACCGCTTCCGCGATGCCGTCGAAAACCAGTGGCCGCGGCCGCTGGAGATCGAGGAACATTCGCACGCCGCCATGGCCAATGCCTATGAGGCAGGTGCTGCAAACCTGCCGTTTGCCATGCTGCGCGGCTATATCGGCGCCGATCTCACCAAGGTGAACCCGAATATCAGGCAGGTCACGTGCCCCTTCACCGGCGAAGTGCTGGCGGCTGTGCCCGCCATCCGCCCGGACGTGACGATCATTCATGCGCTCAGAGCCGACCGGAAGGGCAATGTGCTCATCGAAGGCATTCTCGGCGTGCAGAAGGAAGCAGTGCTCGGGGCCAGGCGCTCGATCGTCACGGTCGAGGAAATCGTCGACGAGCTCAACCCGCCGTCGCCGAACTCCGTGGTCCTGCCCTCATGGGCGGTGACGGCGGTCGTCGAGGTGCCCGGCGGCGCCTTCCCGTCCTATGCGCAAGGCTACTATCCGCGTTCCAACGCCTTCTACATCGCCTGGGACGAGATCGCCCGCGACCGCGATACGTTCAAGGCCTGGATCGAGGAGAACATCATGAAGGCCGGGCCGGAAGATTTTGCCAGGCATGCGAAGAAGGCTGCGTGAGGAGAGAACGATGAGCGATTTCACCCCCACCGAAATGATGACCATTGCCGCTTCCCGCGCGCTTACCAATGACGATGTCTGCTTCGTCGGCATCGGCGCGCCGTCGGCTGCCTGCAACGTCGCCCGGCTTACCCATGCGCCGGATATCACCCTGATCTACGAAAGCGGCACGGTCGGCACCAGGCCGGATGTGCTGCCGCTGTCGATCGGCGACGGCGAGCTGTGCGACACCGCTCTGTTCACCGTCTCGGTACCCGAAATGTTCCGCTACTGGCTGCAGGGCGGCCGCATCACCACCGGCTTCCTCGGTGGCGCCCAGATCGACCGGTTCGCCAACCTCAACACCACCGTGGTCGGTCCTTATGAGCACCCGAAAGTTCGCCTGCCCGGCGGCGGCGGCGCACCGGAGATCGCCAGCAATTGCGGCCAGATCTTCATCACCATGGCGCTGTCCAAGCGCGGCTTCGTCGACAAGCTCAACTTCATCACCTCGATGGGGCATGGCGAAGGCGGCAACCACCGCGAACGTCTGGGCATGAAGACCAGGGGCCCGACCCGCGTCATCACCGACCTGTGCATTCTTGAACCGGATCCCATCACCAAGGAACTGACCGTCGTCTCCATCCATCAAGGCGTGACCCGCGAGCAGATCGTCGAGAATTGCGGCTGGCCGATCAAGTTTGCGCAAACGGTGATCGGCACACCGGTTCCGACCGACACCGAGCTTCACACCCTGCGCGACATCAATGCGCGCACCAAGAAAGCCCACCAGGGCAACAAGGAAGCAGCATAATGACCGAGGCCTATATCTGCGACTATATCCGCACGCCGATCGGCCGTTTCGGCGGCGCGCTGTCCTCCGTCCGCGCCGATGATCTCGGGGCCATCCCGCTCAAGGCGCTGATGCAGCGTAACGCCGGCGTCGATTGGCAGGCGGTCGATGACGTCATTTTCGGCTGTGCCAACCAGGCGGGCGAGGATAATCGCAACGTCGCGCGCATGTCGCTCCTGCTCGCGGGCCTGCCATTGGAAGTTTCCGGCACGACGATCAACCGGCTCTGCGGCTCCGGTATGGATGCCGTCATTACGGCCGCCCGCGCCATTCGCGCCGGTGAGGCAGAGCTGATGATTGCCGGTGGCGTCGAAAGCATGTCGCGCGCGCCGTTCGTCATGCCGAAAGCCGAAAGTGCCTTTTCCCGTGCCGCTGAAATCCACGATACGACGATCGGCTGGCGCTTCATCAATCCGCTGATGAAAAAGCAGTATGGCGTCGATTCCATGCCGGAAACCGGCGAGAACGTCGCCGAAGACTACAAGGTCAGCCGCCAGGATCAGGATGCCTTTGCGGTCCGCTCGCAGAACAAGGCCGCCGCCGCCCAGGAAAACGGACGGTTGGGCCAGGAAATCACGTCCGTGACCATCCCGCAGCGCAAGGGCGATCCGGTCGTCGTCGGTCGGGATGAACATCCGCGCGCAACGACGATCGAGACGCTCGCCAAGCTTGGCACGCCGTTCAGGAAGGAAGGCGGCACCGTCACCGCGGGCAATGCCTCCGGCGTCAATGACGGCGCCGCGGCCCTGATCATTGCCTCCGAAGCTGCCGTGAAGAAACACGGCGGCCTGACACCGATTGCGCGCATCATGGGCGGCGCTGCCGCCGGCGTGCCGCCCCGCATCATGGGCATCGGCCCTGTGCCCGCTTCGCAAAAGCTGATGGCACGTCTTGGCATGACACAGGACCAGTTCGACGTGGTCGAGCTCAACGAAGCCTTTGCAAGCCAGGGCCTTGCCGTCCTCCGTCAACTCGGCATTGCCGACGACGATCCGCGTGTCAACCGCAACGGCGGTGCCATCGCGCTCGGCCACCCGCTCGGCATGTCCGGCGCCCGCATTACCGGCACGGCGGCACTCGAACTCAAGCTGACCGGCGGCCGCTATTCGCTATCGACCATGTGCATCGGCGTCGGGCAAGGCATCGCGATCGCGCTGGAACGCGCATGAAGGGCACACCGGCGGCAGGAGAGCCTGCCGCTGGTATGCATCGCAAAAGCGCAGTTAAGCAGCCATCCCTCGCGGGTTCAGCGACGATTTCATGATCGACGGGCGCGATTAACCGCTCACCCCTCAGTAAGCCAACCCCACATAATTCTCCGCCAGCACCGTCGCTGCCGCACGGGAATGGGTGAGATAATCCAGCTCCGCTTCCTGGATCTTCTGGTCGAAGGCGCCGGTGTCGGGGAAACGGTGCAACATCGTCGTCATCCACCAGGAGAAGCGCACGGCTTTCCAGACGCGGGAGAGGGCACGGGCGGAATAGGCGTCAATGCCGGCAGACGAGCGGTCCTGATAATATTCGCAGAGACCCGCATAAAGATAATGGACATCGCTGGCCGCGAGGTTCAAGCCCTTGGCACCTGTCGGCGGCACGATATGCGCGGCATCGCCAACGAGGAAGAGATTGCCAAACCGCATCGGCTCCGCAACGAAAGAGCGCAGCGGCGCGATCGATTTTTCGAAGGATGGGCCGATGACAAGCGCGTCGGCATGGTGGGCGGGCAGGCGCCGGCGGAGCTCGCCCCAGAACCGCTCGTCGCTCCAGTCCTCGACCTTCTCGTCCAAAGCACATTGCAGATAGTAACGGCTGCGGCTTTGCGAGCGCATCGAGCAGAGCGCGAAACCGCGAGGATGATTGGCATAGATCAGTTCGTGGTTGACCGGCGGCACGTCGGCGAGCAGACCGAGCCAGCCGAACGGATAGACCTTTTCGAATGTGGTGATCGATTTTTCCGGCGCGGCCTTGCGGCTGACACCGTGAAAACCGTCGCAACCGGCAATGAAATCGCAATCGATGCGATGGCTTACCCCCGCCGTCTCGTAGGTGACATAGGGCGACCGGCCGTCAAAATCGTGCGGGCGGACATTGGCAGCATCATAGATCGTCGCGGCACCGATCGCCTCGCGGTGCTGCATCAGGTCACGCGTCAGCTCGGTCTGGCCATAGACCATGACGCCCTTGCCGCCGGTCAGATCCGCAAGGTCGATACGGTGGTCACGGCCGTCGAAGGCAAGCGAAAAACCGCCATGCGGTAACCCTTCGGCATGCATCCGCCCACCGGCTCCAGCCTCGTCCATCAGCCCGACGGTGCCGCTTTCAAGGACGCCCGCACGGACGCGGCCGAGAATATAGTCCTTGCCGGCACGATCCAGAATGACGGCCTCGATGCCGGCTTTCGCCAGCAATTGTCCAAGCAGCAATCCGGATGGACCTGAACCGATAATGACGACCTGCGTGCGCATCTCTTCCTCCCGAAATGGTGCAGTTGGAGTGTGACACCGGCGCGTTACCGTCTCCATGGACATTGAGGCCAAGAAATTGCACAAATCGAACATTCAGGATATTTGCGGGACAACGATGCGCACCATCCCCACCTATGACTTATATGGCGAAAAGACCGGCGATTCTGCCGGATTCTGGTTGCATTGCGAAACGATCCCGTCGCGCAGCAGCCTGCATCACTGGGAGATCGGCCTGCATCGCCACAAACAGTTCTTTCAGATCCTGTACATCGAGGCCGGATCAGGCGATGCGGTCTTTGGCGACGCTGTGCATGCGATTGCCGCGCCCGCGGTCATCACCGTGCCGCCCCTTTCCCGTCACGGTTTCCGGTTTTCGAAGGATATCGATGGTTTTGTCTTCACCGTGCTGACGTCGCACCTGAAAACCCTGCCGGCCGATCACAGCCGGTTTGGCGCGTGGCTCGGCGTCCCGCGCCTGACGGCGCTGCTGCCGGAGCATGCCGACAGCCGCTACATCGCCGATACGCTGCATCGCCTTGCCGCAGAAGCAGCTGCCCGGCGAACGGGGCCAGCGGACCTTTGCGAGGCGTACCTGACATCCGCACTCCGGCTGACAGCACGTGTATCCGCCGCAGGGCAGGGTGACGAAGACGGAGAAGCGACGGAAAACCAGCGGCGGTTGAACAGGCTGAGCGGACTGATCCACCAGCATTTCCGCTCCCACAAGCCGGCGTCATTCTATGCGCATGCACTTAATGTTTCCCCGACGCATCTCAACCGCATCGTCAAGCAGCTCACCGGCGCCAGCACCCAGGCGCTGATCAATGGCAAGCTGATCGACGAAGCGCAGCGCGAACTGCTTTTCACGCAAGTTCCGGTGCAGGAAATCGGCTTTAGGCTCGGCTTTTCCGATCCCGCCTATTTCTCCCGCTTCTTCCTGACACGGACAGGTCTGTCACCCCGGCAATGGCGGCGGGCGCAGGGGCGGGAAGGCTGACCTTGCCATTTTCGCGCGCTTGCTATTCTTGGATTACTTGCCGGTCTTTGCCTGCCGGACCTCGGAAATGAAGCGCCCAGCCTAGCGGATGGACGCAATCGACGCCGAGACGCATGGACTGCCGGGAATTTGCCGGGTAGGAATCTGAACGACAGGCACGCAGCATGGCTTCCGCCTGACATTGCAGCAGATTTTTTTCGGAGACCCCATGAGCAAGGCCTTATCGACGCTTCAGACCGTGAGCACTCCAGCCGTTTTGATCGATCTCGACATCGCGCGGCGCAATATCCACCGTTTCCAGGCCTATGCCGACGCGCACGGATTGAAGGTTCGCCCGCATATCAAGACGCACAAGCTGCCGGCGGTGGCCGAGATGCAGCTAAGGGCAGGGGCCGTTGGTGTCACCTGCCAGAAAGTGTCCGAAGCCGAGGCCATGATTGCCGGCAGCCCTGAAATCCGGGACGTTCTCATCACCTACAATATTCTCGGCGCCGAGAAGCTCGATCATCTGGCTGCTCTTGCCCGAAAGGTGACGCTGAGTGTCGTCGCCGACAATGAAACCGTCATCGACGGCCTCTCGGGCGCCTTCGCCTTGGAGCCGGCACCGCTGCGGGTGCTGGTGGAATGCAACACAGGGGCTGACCGCTGCGGCGTGCCGACCCCGCAAGCCGCCGCCGAACTCGCGCAACGGGTCGCCAAGGCGCCCGGTCTCGTCTTCGGCGGCCTGATGACCTATCCACCGGCGAACGGCGCGGCCGCCGTCGAATCCTTCATGACCCGCGCCAAGGCGTTCATCGAAGCAGCCGGCATCAAGGTTCCGGTGATCACGTCAGGCGGCACGCCGTCGATGATGGAGGCGGCCAAGGCACCGGTCACCACCGAATACCGGCCGGGAACCTATGTCTATAACGACCGCTCGCTGGTTTCGCGTGGCGCCTGCACATGGGACGACTGTGCGCTTACCGTGCTTGCCACCGTCGTTTCAGTCCCCGCTGCCAATCGCGCCATCATCGACGCAGGCTCAAAGGCGCTGACCTCCGACCTGCTCGGTCTGACGGGTTACGGCCATGTGCTCGGCCGCAACGACATTACCATCGACCAGCTCTCGGAAGAACATGGCCGCCTCGTCAGCGAAGGCCCGATCGATCTGAAGGTCGGTGACAGGCTGCGCATCGTGCCCAATCACGCCTGCGTCGTCACCAACCTGGTCGATGCGGTGAACATCATCGAGCAAGGCGAGATTTCAGCCGTCTGGCCGGTTGTTGCGCGCGGCAGGATCGTCTGACGTCGATCGTCGTGCAGATCAAGCGACAGTCGCATGGGAACGTCGAGATCACTCGATGATCGTCCGCCGCGCCTCAATGCGAGCGGCTCTCCATGACGACCAAGCGAAGGCAACGATGAACATCGCGGTCATCAGAAGCACGATGGTCGGCGCCGGTGCGCTGTCGATAAAGAACGAGAGGTAGACGCCGGAAAACGATGCCACGGTCGCGACCAGCACAGCGACAACGAGCATCGTTCCCATCGTGCGGGTCATCAGGAAGGCAATGGCTCCGGGGGCGATCAGCATGGCAATGGCGAGGATCAGCCCGACTGCCTTCAGTGCTCCGACGATCGTCAGCGACAGAAGGGCGAGCAGCCCATAGTGCAGCCAGTTGACGCGCAGACCGACCGCTTTTGCCTGCGCGGGATCGAAGGCGTGCAACAGGAAATCCCGCCATTTGACCGCAAGGATACCGGCCGTCACCAGCGCAATCAGGCCGGTTTCGAGGATATCGGGCCAGCCGATGCCGAGCATGTCGCCAAAGAGGATATGGTCGAGATGCACATCGCTCTGGATCTTGGTGTAGAGTACCAGACCAAAGCCGAACATGCCGGAAAAGACCACGCCCATCACCGTATCCTGCTTGATGCGGCTGTTTTCCTTGAGATAACCCGTCAGAAGTGCGCAGGACATGCCGGCGGCAAAGGCGCCGACTGCAAATGGCAGGCCGACGATGTAGGAGATCACGACGCCTGGAAAAACCGCGTGCGAAATGGCGTCGCCCATCAGCGACCAGCCTTTCAGCACGAGAAAGCAGGAGAGCATCGCGGTCGGGATCGCCACCAGCACCGAGATCAGCAGCGCGTTGCGCATGAACGCGAATTCGAAGACGGCCGTGAGTGTGTCGAGCGAAATCATCGGCCCACCTCCAGCGCTTCGGCACTGCGCCTGCGGGCCGCAAGCAGCCCGTGCTTCGGGGCAAAGACAAAGGCCAGGAGAAAGATCAGCGTCTGCAGCACGATGATAATGCCGCCGGTGGCGCCGTCGAGGAAATAGCTGAAATAGGCGCCAAACAAGCTCGTCAGCGAACCGATCGCCACGCTGATCAGGATCAGCCGGGGAAAGCGGTCGGTGATGAGATAGGCTGTCGCGCCGGGCGTCACCACCATGGCGATGACGAGAAAGGCGCCGACTGTCTGGAGTGCCGCGACCGTGCACGCGGACAACAGGGTAAAGAACAGCACCTTCAGAAATGTCGTGCGGATACCGATCGAACGCGCGTGGTTCTCGTCGAAGAAGGTGACCATCAGGTCCTTCCATTTGACTGTCAGGATGACCAGCGAGATCACGCCGATGAGGGCAAGCTGCAGGGTGTCGGCCGGTGTGATGGCGAGAATGTTGCCGAGCACGATCGTCTGGATATTCACCGAGGTCGGCGACAGCGACACCATGAACAGGCCAAGACCGAAGAAGGAGGTGAAGATCAGCCCGATGATGGTGTCTTCCTTCAGCCGGGTGCGCTGGTTCAGGAACAGCATCGCGCCGGCCGCAAGTCCGCCGGAGAAGAAGGCGCCGAGCGAGAAGGGCAGGCCGAGCATATAGGCGCCGGCCACGCCGGGGACGATTGCGTGCGAGAGCGCGTCGCCGATCAGGGACCAGCCTTTCAACATGAGGTAGGACGAGAGGAAGGCGCAGACGGCGCCAACCAGCGCACTCACCCACATGGCGTTCAGCATATAGTTATAGGTAAACGGCTCCGTCAGCGTGGCGATCATTGGCCGTTCGCCTCCGGATCGGTCTCGGGCTTGGCCGGTTGCGAGACCATCTGGCCGCTCGCGCCGTACATGACCAGCGGCCGCTCGTCATCGGTGATGACAGACACCTGCCGCGGATCGGCATCGTCATGCAGGCTGTCGCCCCCAAGCACGAAGTGGCGCAGCACGCCGCCGAAGGCGAGCTCGAGGTTTTCCCGGGTAAAGGTGGTTTCGGTCGGGCCATAGGCAAGCACGGTGTTTTTCAAGAGAACCGTGCGATCGCAGAATTCCGGCACGCTACCGAGATTGTGGGTGGAGACCAGCATGACCCGGCCCTCGTCGCGCAAGCCCATCAGCAGGCGAATGATCGCGTCCTCGGTCTTGACGTCAACGCCGGTGAAGGGTTCGTCGAGCAGGATCACCCGTCCATCCTGCGCCAGCGCGCGTGCCAGGAAGACGCGCTTCTTCTGCCCGCCAGACAATTCGCCGATCTGACGCTTGCGGAAGTCGCTCATGCCGACGCGGGCAAGGGCCGCTTCGACCGCGACATGATCTGCCTTCTTGGCGATGCGCAGCATGTTCATGTGGCCATAGCGGCCCATCATCACCACGTCTTCGACAAGGACCGGGAAATTCCAGTCGACTTCCTCCGCCTGCGGCACATAGGCGACGAGGTTCTTCTTCAGCGCGTCCGGCACCGAAAGCCCAAGCACCGAGATGTCGCCGCGGGCCAGCCGGGCAAAGCCCATGATCGCCTTGAACAGGGTCGACTTGCCGCTGCCGTTGACGCCGACCAGCGCGGTGATGGTGCCGGTCGGGATTTCGAAGGAGGCGTCAAGCAATGCGCGATGGCCGTTGCGGTACGTCACGGTTGCACCGGAGACGCGAATGCCGCTGCCCGGCTGCCCCGTTGCCGGTCCTTGGTCTGGCCGGGCTTTGACCTGAAGGTTCATTGCGAAAGGCCTTTGGCGATGGTTTCGGACGTGACGCGCAGGAGGTCGATATAGGTCGGAACCGGACCGTCCGCCTCGCTCAAGGAATCAACATAAAGCACACCGCCGTATTTCGCGCCTGTTTCGCGCGCCACCTGCTGTGCCGGGTCGGGGGAAATCGTGCTTTCGGAGAAGACGACCGGGATGTTGTTGGCGCGAACGGCGTCGATCACCTTGCGGACCTGCTGCGGTGTGCCCTGCTGGTCGGCGTTGATCGGCCAGAGATAGAGCTCTTTCAAGCCGAAGTCACGGGTCAGGTAGCTGAAGGCGCCTTCGCTCGAAACCAGCCAGCGCTTGTTCTCGGGGATCTTGGCTATTTCTGCACGGATCGGATCAATCGTCGCCTCGATCCTCTTCTTGTAGGCCTCTGCGTTGGCCTTGTAGGTCTCGGCATTGGCCGGATCATATTTGACGAAAGCATCGCGGATATTGTCGACATAGATCAGCGCAGCCGAAGGTGACATCCAGGCATGCGGGTTCGGCTTGCCTGTGTAGGGGCCTTCGGCGATGCCCATCGGCTCGACACCCTCGGACACGAAGACGCCTGGGACATCGTCGAAATTCTGGAAAAACTTTTCAAACCAGAGTTCGAGATTGAGCCCGTTCCACAGGATCAGCTTGGCGTCATGCGCCTTCAGGATGTCGCGCGGGGTCGGCTGGTAGTTGTGGATCTCGGCGCCGGGCTTGGTGATCGATTCGACCGTTGCGGCGTCACCGGCAACATTCCTGGCCATGTCGGCGATCACGGTAAAAGTGGTAACGGCCTTGAATTTCTCCTGGGCCAAGGCGGCTCCCGGAGCGAGCGCCAAGGCTGCCAGTGCTGTTGCTGCGGCCAGGATCACGCGTCTCGTCTGATCGATCATTCCGTACTCCCTTGATTGTCGTTGACAGAACTAGGTGAATGATCTGCACAAGTCAATGCAAATGAGAAGCATTCGCAACTAGCTATTTTCAAACCTGCCGCGCTTGGCTAGTGTGCAGCCATGAAACAGAACAAGAATCGCGTTGCGGAATTGGAGGGCGTCCTGAGGGACGGCGGTGTACGCGTGACGCGCCAGCGTGCGGCAATCCTGAAGATTCTCGCCATTGCCGAAGACCACCCGGATGCAAGCGAATTGCATCGCCGGGCCAAGGAAATCGACGCTACAGTCTCACTTTCGACTGTCTACAGAACGCTCTCGGCGCTGGAGCAGCAGGGCGTCGTGCATCGCCATGCCTTTGAAAGCGCCACGGCGCGATTTGAAACCGCAGATGCCCCGCACCACGATCATCTGATAGATATCGACACCGGCGCGGTCATCGAGTTCCGCTCTGACAGGATTGAGCAACTGCAAGCCGAGATCGCTGCAGAACTCGGCTACGACCTCGTCCGCCACCGGTTGGAGCTCTACTGCCGTAAACGCAAGACTTGACGGGCATCAGTCCGGGCGTAAGAAAACCTCCAAGGCGAAGCCATTGTAAACATTGGCAAGTCGCACTTGGAAATAGAATGTACCGGTCTCGGCTTCTCACCCGCTTGCGACAACTTTGCTGAAAGTGATCAAAATCCGATCGGGCCAATCCAGTGTCCCGGGAGAGGGGTCCTCGTCCGCAAGCCACGTGTCGCGCGGTACATCTTGGGCGAGCATTGCCTTCAGCGTCTTCGCCGCCATGAGGACAGGTTCCGAAGGTGCCTTTGTCACGACCATGGCGACGCGGCTTCCGGCTGGAACACGCAGCGGCCCGTTCGGCCTTGCGGCGCGAGAGAACACCACCACAAAATAGGCCGGCAAAAAGTGTCACCCAAGCATGCACAATGGTGACGATGACACTACCAAAAACACTATCATGATGGCGCGGCTCCAGCCACCAAGCCCAGAAATAAGCCAGGGGCCTAGACACCCGGCCCGAAAAAATATTCCGCCCGGTGGCATCCGCTAAGTGCGGGAACGAGAAGTGGTTTGCCCGTTTGGTCGGGGTCGCCTGTCCCGTCGACGGCGCAAAGATGGGTCACGACCGCACCTCCAGGCCGAAGAATGGCGCAGCAGTCCGCACGATGGTTGCGAGGTCGGAATATTCGGGCAGAAACCCGAGCACCTGGTGGGCGAGGCTGGCGTCCGCATACAGAGCCGGCGGATCACCTTTTCGGCGGTGGCCGATAGCGATCGGGACATCTTGTCCGGTAACCTGATTGATCGTTCTGAGGACTTCCCTGATGGAAGACCCGCGCCCGCTGCCCAAATTAAGGGCCACGTTCTCGCCGCCCTTGTCGATATGCCTATATGCCAGCACGTGGGCACGCGCGAGGTCGGTCACGTGAACATAGTCGCGTATGCAGGTTCCATCGGCCGTTTGGTAGTCATCGCCGAATATCTTCAAGCGAGAATTCCTGCCTGCCGCGGCCAGCAAAGCCCGCGGAATCAAATGGGTTTCCGGATCGTGCCATTCGCCGAGGTCACCATCGGGATCGGCGCCGCAGGCGTTGAAGTAGCGAAGCGCCACGTACCGCAGACCGAAAGCGGCGGCGTAGTCAGCGAGCATGTGCTCGGCGATCAGTTTTGTCCAACCGTAAGGATTGATCGGGACCTGTGGCGTCGCCTCGCTGACGGGCAGCGTCGCCGGGACGCCGTAGGTTGCGCAGCTGGATGAAAGGATGATCTTGTCGAGCCCCGCCTGCCGGCAGGCGTCGAGAAGCGATTGTGTCCCGCAGACATTGTTGCGGTAATATTTTGCAGGGTCGGTCACGGATTCGTCGACATAGGCTGAAGCGGCGAAATGGATGACGGCGACCGGTTTGTACTGTTCGATGATCTCGATCAGGTGGGGTGTGTCGAGGATATCTCCTCGAATGAACGGTCCCCAACGTACGGATGAAAGATTTCCGGTCGTCAGGTTGTCATAGACAACCGGTTCGATTCCTTCCAAACGCAGCTGCTTTGCAGTGTGGCTGCCGATATAGCCGGCACCACCGGTGACGAGAAGACGCGGCGTAACCATTATACAACCTCCGTCAGTGTCTGGTCCGCCCCTGCAAGAAGACCGTCGAAATAGCGGATCGTTCGCGCAAGGCCGGCCGATAAATTGACCTTCGGGCGCCAGTCGAGTTCCCGCATGGCGAGCGAAATGTCCGGGCGAGGCTGGCGCGGGTGATTGATGGGTAATGGACGATGGATGATCTTCGACCGCGAGCCGGTGAGTTGAACCACCTGCTCGGCCAGCTCATCGATCGTGAATTCTTCGGGATTGCCGAGATTGAACGGGCCGGTCATGGACGGCGAGGAGGCCATCACACGAACGAAACCATCGATCAGATCGTCGATGAAACAAAACGAACGCGTCCGCGAGCCGTTGCCGTATATCGTGATGTTTTCGCCCTTCAATGCCTGGACGATGAAGTTCGATATGATCCGGCCATCGTCTACGCGCATGCGAGGGCCGTATGTATTGAAAATGCGAATGATCTTGATCCCGACCTGGGTCTTGCGGAAGTCAAAGAACATTGCTTCCGCGCAGCGCTTGCCTCTGTCATAGGAATGCGTGCCAAACGGATTGACGTTGCCCCAGTAGCTCTCTGCCTGAGGCTGGACATTCGGTTCACGCGGGGCTTCCGGCGTGGACGCCTGGAAGATACGTGCACGACGGCGCGCGGCCAACTCCAGTAGATTGAGCGAGCCGATCACACAGGTTTTTGTCGTATGAATCGGATCAGCCTGATAGTGCGGCGAAGCCGAATAGGCGAGGTTGTAGATTTCGTCGACGTCGAGGTCGATCGGCTCGGCAATATCGCCGGCAATGACACTGAACGCATTAGAGCGTTTCAAGTGCTCGATATTACGCCGCAGCCCGGTCGAGAAATTGTCGATACAAATGACCTGGTGCCCCGCACCAAGAAGCCGCTCGCAGAGATGCGATCCGAGAAAGCCTGCGCCGCCGGCGACAAGAATTCGTTTCCGATCTTCTTGCCGCCGGTGCGCATTCTGTTCACTCCGGATTTCCCCTGATGAATGGTTGTCGCCAGTATTACGCAAAAAATTCACGACTACCTCCATCAATACCATAGAGTGAACCTGCCCTTCCCCCCAAAAGGCAGCGATGAATAGGTCATTGAAAAAGAAATACGTTCAAAGTCTTTTCAAGTATTCTGTATATTCTTCTGCATTAACCGCGCTTTACTTAATACAAGCATCAGTTGCCAATGTCGTTATCCTCGCATCCTGATATCTATCGTCCCGTGCATTTCTACTCCAAATGGGGTACAACTAGGCGCTGAAAGGGTAGGGCGGGCCTTCGGTCCGTAAAGTGAGTTGCGCTGGGCGGGGTGGGTGCCGCACCAGAACAACGGATCGCCGGCAATGGATCCTGGCTTGGGCGATCATGGGCTGGAGGATTGTATGAGCGATGGTTCAACCGAGTCCGAACCAGAAGACCACCTGGCTGACGTGCCCGCGAAGCAGTCGCACCCGGAGCGTCGCCGTTGGCCACGTCAATCCGATGCGCAGGTAGCATCCCGTTCGGAAGCTCCGCCCGCACTGACGCCTCTGCGTTTTTCGACACGCGAGTTGGCACCAGCGGAACAGTTCCAGGCATGGCGGGCACATATGGCTCCACTGGTTGAGGTCGCGTTGCCGGACAACAAGTCTCCGGATGACGGCTTCCTGGCGGACCAGACGGCATGGCACCTGGGCAATCTGCTTATTGTTCAACAGAAAACGCCGGCTCACAGCTACGCACGCTCGCGCGCAATGTTGCGTTTGAGCCCGATCGATCATTGGTATGTGGAACTGCTCCGCGGTGGGCGAGCCTGGACGGAAGTTGATCGCCGGGTTGCTGAAAGCGGGCCGGACAAGTTCACTTTCAGATCGCTGGGCTATCCCTATCGCGGGCGAACAACGGAATCGGACGCTGTCCTTCTTTTCATGCCGTACAATCTGCTGGCTGAAAACGCAGGCATTCTGGAGGCGGCCAACAATTCGACACTCTCAGGCAATCTGGCCAAATTGTTGGCCAACTATGTCCATGGTGTCGAACAGAGCTTGGACAATCTCAAAGCTGAAGAATTGCCAAGGCTCGTGCACACGATACGCGATATTGTCGTTGCATGCGTTTCATCGTCGGTGCCGCCGACGACAGCGACGCTACCGAATATGAGCATGATGGAGCGGGCACATCGATATATTCATAGCAACCTCAATTCGGATGATCTCACTCCCGACACCATATGCCGCGCGCTTGGTATCTCGCGCACCCGCCTCTACCAGCTGTTTGGCGCGAGTGGCGGTGTTCTCAACTACATTCGGAAACGGCGGCTTCTGGCGGCTTACGCTGACCTCAGCGACCCTACGAACAATCGGCCGATATCGGAAATAGCGGAAGCCGCAGGCTTCGATCTAGCCGCCAACTTCACTCGGGCGTTTGGGCACGAATTCGGTTTCAGTCCCCGTGAAATCCGGAAGGCAGCTGCCGCAGAGTATCCTGTCTCGCCGGTGGCTCTTCCCGAGCGACGTCGTGGGGGAACATTCGGCGATTGGCTCAACACGCTTGGAAATTGATGCGGAACTACGCGCAAGATCGGCGACGCTGTTGAGAAATAGGGCGGGGGAGTGGTTGGGGTCAGCGGCCCAACATTGAGCGTGACGCCGCATAGGCAAAAGACGTGCCTGTTGAACAGGAAAAGCTGTCGTCTATCGACCGCATACCCTCGGTAGTTTCGTTAATTGAGCCTGAGCTCAACGCCCGGGTGCAGCTTCTTCAGATTTGGAAGTGACTTCGATTGCCATGGAAACTCCGACGTTCCGCGTACTGTCAGATGGACGTTCGGCCTGTTGCGCGCTTCGATGGTGAGCTTGGCAAGCAGATTGATCCCGGAAGAATTGAGAAACTGCAATCCCGTCAAGTCTACGGTAACACGATCAGGCTCGGCCTCAAGAACGCTCATGACAAGTACGAAAATCGGGGCGTAGGCCTCGGCATTCGGCAGGCGCATGGTCCCTTCGAAGTAGATTACTTTTTCTTCCGACCAGACGCGATATTCTTCTTCCTTGATTTCCATATTCTGTCTGCCCATTAATTCGAGAAGTCGGGGACCGCCATAGACGCATAGGTTTCCAGCGGGATTTTGTTGCCCTGTTCCCTGGAACCAAAAACCCATGCAAAGTGAACACCATAATCGCTCATTAGCGTCAGAAGTCCAAGCCCTGAGCTGCTCATGCTTGCTTGCGTCGCATTCGCTTCGATCCGCTCTATGAGGCTCTCGCCGGGATCGCCGGTTGTGATTTCTGAAAGCAGGTGCTGGAACCGCTGGGCTGTTGCCTTATCGATGAAATTGGAAACCTTCGCGCGAAAGGTGTTGGCCTCCATGGAGGCTTCCACGAGAACTTCACCGCCTTCGCGGAATTTTACGGCATTTTCTATCAGCTCATTGATCAGGTAGCCAACATTGCACCGCACCTCTCTATAGAGGCTGCGGGATGTGCGGTAGCGCAATGCGACGAACTCGGCAACAAAATCGGAAGTGATCGCGCAGTGCTTAAAGCTGAGATCCAGCGGTCCGTCGAACAGGTGAAGCCGGGTGACGTTCTCGCCTGTACCGATCGTCAGATCTGCCAGCCCATACAAGGTGGTCATCAGTTCACCTGTGTCTCATGACAACGACTGTTATATCGTCGTGGATCTTCTGCGTGCCGATATGCGCCATTAGGTCTTCGATGATCCCGAGTTTGACGTCTTCAGCGCTTTGTCCATATCGCTGCCGCGCGCTCTCGCAAAGCCTCTCTATGCCAAAAAGCTCCCCGTCCCGGTTCTCTGCTTCCGTGACGCCGTCCGTGTGGAGAATGACCATATCGCCATGGCCGAACGCAATTTCCCGCGTCGCCACGAACTGCGAAATATCCGGCTCCAAGCCAATCGGCAAACCGAGGTCAAGAGTGTCGATCCGCTCTACCACGCCTAAATTGCGAACCACGATCAACTCCTCATGCTGGCCGGAAAGCGTCAGGCGGCCTCCCTCGTAGTCTAGGAAAGCGAGGGAAAGATGCTTGTTGGTGCTGGTTCTGAGGAGATTCTTGTAGATGGCGCGGTTGACGCGATTGAGGAACTGCACCGGGTCTGTGTCGCCCGTTTCCTGCAGAGCCCGCGCAACCGACTGGACCATCAACATCAACACGCCGCTCTCGAGGCCATGCCCCGTGACATCGCCGATACCGATTTTCAGCCGCCCGCCATCGCTTAGAACATCATAGTAGTCGCCACCGACTTCGTCGGCGGGCCGCATGTAGGCCGCTATCTCCATTTCCGTGATTTCTTCAAGTTCGCCGACCTTGGGCAGAACCATCATCTGGATCCGCTTGGCGACGGCCAGTTCAGCGCCGAGACGTAAATTCTCGCCCCGCAGCTGCGTGTTCAAAGCCGAGATTTGCAGGTTCGCCTCTTCGATCTCCTTTGTGCGATCCTCCACCAGTTGCTCAAGATTCTCGGTATGAAAACTGATCTGCTCGGCCATGCGATTGAATGCGGCGCCGGCTTCGCCGACCTCGTCGCGGGTCGGAATATCGACCCTAACGGAATAGTCCTGGGCCTGGATGCGCTTGGCCGCACCGGCAAGCGCACTGATGCCACTGGTTATGCGCTTGGATATCGCGAATACAGCCGCAATGACGAAAAGCAGCGATACGAGGAGCGCCAGGATCTGATAGATTACGATCCTGTTCGTGGCCTGGGAAATTTTTGCCTGCGCAGCAAACAAAGACGCATAAATCTCCCGCTCTGGCACGACGATGCCAAGCGACATGGTTTCGCGCCGAACAGGGCCGGATAACCACAGGTTCGTCGGCTGCAGATGCTTCACGATGACCAGATAAGGGACCTTCTCACCGTTTTCGTCGAGCATGATATGCTGAAGCAACCCATCCTGATCCAGTGGTAACTGCGCGATCTGCGGCTGCACGCTCCGGCGCAAGGAGCGGTCGAGACCTGTCACCCCTTCACTGTTGCCGGCGCTCGCTGTCTGAAGGCCGATCACCTTCTCCCCCACCGGGTTGATGGCGACGACATTGCCGTCCGACATCGTCAGGAAACCAAATCCGTGGTCGGCAACCTTGACGTTCTCCACGATCTCCGCCAGCTGGTCGAGGGTAATATCCGCTCCCGCAGCACCGGCCACGCTCTTGCCATCGGATGACAGGAGCGGCTGGAAGAAACTGACGATGAGTTTGCCGGTGATTGCGTCTGTATACGGTGCAGTTTGCGTGATGTTACTGCTTACCGGGCGCGATCCAGGGGTTTGTACCCATTGCTGCCACGACTCATAAAGACCCGGGAAGAAGAAGGTCCAGAACTCAGCCTCGTTGTGACCCGGGTAAAGCTTGTCGAAAGTCTGAGCTTGATTTGTATAGGGCGCCGTCCGGAAGATTGGCCGCTCCCTCGAGCCGATATAGTACATCTGAAGCTTCGACTGGCCGTTCGCCAGCAGGCTCGGCGCAATGAGGTCCAGGACGGCGCTGTTTTCGATTTCCCGCTGGGCTTCAGGAAGCGGCACGTGATTTGAATCCAGAAGATATCCCCAGACGCTGACGACGGACTGAGACCCAGGTCGATTCTGAGCCCATCCCCCCTTCGCATCGTAGGTGACGGTCACCGCTTCGGGGGCGCCACGCGCCAGTGCTTCCCCGATCTGGGTCTTTCTCGCGGGGTGGTCGATTTGCGCTTGCAGGACGCCGGCCAAGGTGCCGACGTCGGAATGAACCTGATCCAGGAGCAGATTGACACGGGCGGCTGTCCCTTCCGCGTAGGAGCGGATGTAGTCCTGGTTGGCCCGTTCCAGACCCTGCCCAACTTCCGCCGTGGCATCGCGGGAAAGCCTCTGCACATTCCACAGCGCGAGACCGCCGCTGACGAGCAGATCGAACAAAACGGCGCCCCCTACGACAAGGACGAACTTGGCGCGAAATGAGCGCAGACCGAGACGGAAGGGGTGTTGCTGAGGCGCGTTCATCGAGGTTTGCGTCCAGATGCCACCCAGATCGGCCAGCCGGCATAACCTTTGGGATGGAGGGCAGCGAGGATATGGTCTTGGAAACCTTGACGGAAGCGTTGGATGAATTCAGAAGAATCGCCACGCTTCACGGACATTTCACCGGCATAGACATTTTCCCAGGCAGCAATTACGTCGGCGAAGTCCTGCGCATCCCCATCCAGGTTGGTGACCATGAATGACTCGACGACGATGTCTTCGAAGCCGGCATCGGCGAGATACCGCCGGCTTTTGGGTCCAAGTTCTACGTCCATCTCGAAATGGCTGAACAGCTTCGCGACTTCGTTATACGTCCATTGAATGCTCTGTGATCGAGGTTCGCCGAGACAATGCGAATTTTTCTCGTTGGTTATGTATACCCGTCCTCCAGGCTTGCAGATTCGGTAAAGCTCCGCCAGAAGCGCGTCCGGCCGGTTGAATATCTGCAGCGAATGGCGGCAACTCACGAAGTCGAACTGATTGTCCTCAAGCAACATCTCGGACGCGTCGCCATAGGTATATTCGATATCGGTGATGCCGAAACCGGCTGCCACGTCGCGCGCATACGCAAGACTTGCCTTCGAATGGTCAAGCGCGACAATTCGCGCTGGCTGGAACTCTTTTTGGACAAGCACGACGAAATCACCGATGCCGCAGCAGATATCCGCCATCGTGATTCCGGAGCGCATTCCGTGGCGAGGAAGGATTGTGCGCTCATGGCGCCAAGTCATCTTCGTTTGCGTCCGCAGTATCGAAATAAAACTCGTGTTCTCCACGAAACTCTGGCCAGGGTAAAATTTCGAGTCGTAAACCTCGATCGTTATCTGCGGTTCGATCTTGTTCAGATGCCCGAACATGCGAGTGGTCCAGCCGACGACACTTGAGGTGACGATCACGAAGCGAATATCCGGCTTCGCCTGACATGCGTCGAGAACCACTCGCGCAAAGGCATGAAAAGCTGTGTTGTTCATCTGAACGAGGCGCTTCACATTTATGTAGAGAACACCGCGCACCTGATCGATCGCCTCCTTTAGCATCGATATGTTCACTGCGATCTCATCGATCGAACGCGGGCGAACCACGCCGGAAAGAGAAAACTCTTGGCTGTTGACGTCAAACTCTGCCTTGAAGGGTATGGAAAGGCCTGCCGTGCTCAACTCACAACTCCCTCAAGAGGCAAATCCACAACGAGCGTTATCGATGGGGGAGCACTATTTTCCAAGCGGATCTGAGCATCGAAGTTGATCGCGAGATCCAGAAAAACGACATCCCGACTTGGCGTCAGGCCGGTTGAAATGGAATCGAGATAGTGGGTCAGCGCGTCTTCCCGTCGTGTATTCGACACTGCTTCGCTAAAGAATTGTCTCTGGCGAGAAAGGCACGGGAAAGTGAGTTTCACCCGCTCCGTTCGACCATGCCGATAGACCGCACAGCCGATCTGCCCGTCGGGAGAGCCGCCGCGAAACGAGACCTCCAATAGCTCATTGAGGGCTGATGAGAAGAAGTTCGCGTGTCGAACGGGATCTGTGCGGTTGTGACTAATTATTCGGGCTATGAAGGTCGACAACTGATCGCAATGGTGCCAATTCGAAAGAAAGGTTTCCATCTCCATCTCAATCTGAACCAAGGGCTCGAAGGTTGCTTCCACGGGCGCTTTTTCCGCTACATCCATGCCGTCTCCTTCTCCTCCAGCAGAACTCTGCCACGGCGTCTTAAAACTCTCCACACCGATTTATAGCCCGCTTGAACTTACGGGCAGTATTTGAACGGCGCGCCGGTCCTCGGTTTGAGTCTCGAACCTGAGGCTTACGACAGATGCGAGAAGCCCTGCTACAACATTACCAACGAAGACTGATGAAGGAACTCGTCGATTGCCTCCGCTGGCATCGGAACGCCCAGGAAATATCCCTGCAACTGGTCGCACCCGTACTTCTGGAGCCACGTTACCTGACCTCGCGTCTCCACCCCCTCGGCGGTGACACGCATTCCCAAGCCATGAGCGAGAGCGATTATGAATCGGACGATCGTCTGGCTCTTCTCGTCGCTCTCGAGATCCTTGATGAAATATTTGTCGATCTTGATCGTATCGAACGGGAAGTTCTTGAGATAGCTCAGAGAGGAATAATAGGTTCCAAAATCATCGAGCGAGATCTGAACGCCGAGTACATTTAAGGTATTGAGCGTATCCAGATTATTTATCGTTCGCTCCAACAACACGGATTCGGTGATTTCCAGCTCGAGGCGATCAGCACGCAAACCGACCGCATCGAGTGTCTGGGCTACCCGATCCGTCAAGCCTTCACGCAAAAATTCCGCTGGGGAAAGATTGACGGCTACCCTGAACTGGGCGGGCCAAGTCCCC
Source organism: Pararhizobium sp. YC-54 (assembly GCF_025847205.1). Classification (GTDB taxonomy): domain Bacteria; phylum Pseudomonadota; class Alphaproteobacteria; order Rhizobiales; family Rhizobiaceae; genus Pararhizobium. The sequence continues at coordinate 24,234 of NZ_JAOYTH010000024.1, forward strand.
GCTGCTCGGCAGGCCTGCTCCAATACCCATTGCCCAATTTCGCTCATAAGGCCGTCAGATTCGGCCATAGGAATGAAGACACTCGATGGGATCAGACCTACGAGAGGATGACGCCATCGCAAAAGCGCTTCAAAGCCTACAATCGAAAAGGGCGGTTTCACGAGAGGCTGATACTCAATAAAAAATTGACCCTCTTGAAGGGCGACCCGCAAGCTGCGGCGCAACATCTCGCGCTGCTCCAGGACGATGAGCATGGAGCGGCTGAACGTCCTTGCGCGACCGCGGCCATCTTTCTTTGCCGCGTAGAGCGCAATATCGGCAGTCTTCATCAACTGCTCGATCTCGTTTCCATCCCCAGGAGCTACGGCAACCCCCACGCTGGCTCCTACAAAAACATTGATGCCCTCTACCGTGAACGGCTCCTTGAAGGCGTTGACGAGCGCGTCTGCCAAGCGCTCGGCCTCGCGAGGCTGGTCGACTTTCCACTGGATGACCGCAAATTCGTCACCCGCCAGTCGGTAAGCACGCTCCCGTTCCCCGAGCACGCCCTCTATTCGTTCCGCCGCCATTTTGAGAACGGCATCACCAGCGCCGTGGCCCAACGTGTCATTGATCGGCTTGAAATCATCAAGATCTATTTGCATGACGGCCAGCTTCGCCCCGGCTGGCACCGGTAGGGTACCCCGCAACTCATCGCTGAATTGGCGCCGGTTTGGTAATCCCGTCAGAACATCATGGGTCGCCTGGTGAAGAAGAAGCGCGCGGTCGCTATCGCTTTGACTGGAGGTATCACGACTGATCGAGTTTCTTTCCGTTTCAACAACCCCGATGCCGCGAGCGGTGCGAAAGACGAGCAGGGTGCGACGCTCACCCGTTGTTGCCTCTGCAATTTCGACGCTTCGCGGCACACCGCTCGCAAGTACGGATTCTACGGCGGATTTTGGGTTAGGAGCCAGTAGCTCAGGGTAGACGCGCCACAAGGTTGCGTTGACCAGGGAGTCAACAACGTATGTTTCGCTGTGTCTTGGCGAGCAGTCGATGAGGTCAAAGCTCTCGTCATAGAGCGAGATAAGCTCGTCTGTTTGTGTGAAGAAGTAGCGTTCGATTGAAGATGAAGCAGACAACGTCGTATCAGCGTCCCGCATCCTTGCCTCTCCCTTCCGTTGCGTACCGCCCATGTAGTGCAAGCACTAGTCCATCTGCGAAGTCGATGTTATTCCAATCCTTCCATTTCATTAGAACTATCGCGGAATGTGTGATGGTCAATACCGCTTGACTCCAGACGGTTCTCGCCGTCGCGCATTCCGCGTATTCTTTTAACATTCGCCACTACAACATGCAATTTTGACGATTGTTCAACGTAGGATACCGATGGATGCTGGAAGCCGATCTCAATGGCAACTTGTTGGGCGTCAATTGTTGGTCCCAGAGCAAAATGATCTGAACCCTTCAAACCGGATCGATTTTGGCTAGAGTTTTCCGGTGATTTTTCCTGGCTGGGAAAGGAACGGAAGACGATGAAGGCATGGCAGTTTTCGGACGCTCAGAAGGCGTTCATTCTGAAGCAGGGTGATGAAGGGGTGACGGTCGCGGAGATCTGCCGGAAGGCGGGGATCAGTCAGGCGACCTACTTCAATTGGAAAAAGAAATATGCCGGTCTATTGCCGCCGGAGATGAAGGAGCTGAAGGAGCTCGAGGACGAGAATGCGCGATTGAAGAAGATCGTCGCCCGGATGCCTTGAGACATGGTTTGCCGGCTAAGGTCGCCGGCACAAGTGATGACGTTTTTGTAGCTGATGGTGGGCTGGTTCGATCGGACAGTCTGGCAATCTTTAACTTCAGACCTTTGTTATCGCCGCTTTAAACTTTTTTCGCCCATTGACGGGATGTAGCGGCTGAAGCCGATCTCTGCGGACGTCGCCCGGCGGTGGATTTCGGCCATCGTCGGTTCAAATATCGCGTTCGCGCGTTCCAGCTTCGCATGAGCAGCCTGATAGGCCGGCATTCGCTCACGAATTTCCGCAAGGATTTCCATCTCGTCGATCATCGTCATCCGATCATTCTCGACGACGATTCGTCCGTCGACCATGACCAGCTCAATGGAGCGGCCGTTCTCGCTGTAGACCAGATGCTTGCCGATATCGTTCAGCGGCGTGAAACCGATGCCGTTGAGATCGAGCATCAGGAGGTCGGCCGCCTTGCCGGTTTCGAGCGAACCCGTGATCCCGTCGAGCATGGCGGTTCGTGCGCCGCCGATCGTTGCCATGGTGAGGACTTCGTCGGCTTTCAACCAATCGCCAAAATCAGGCCCCGATGCACTCTGCAACAAGGCGGCAACGCGCATCACGTCGAGGATGCGGGCGGTATCATTAGAGGAAACGCCATCGGTGCCGAGGCCGAGATGCACCCCGGCATCGAGCAGGCGGCGGATGGGTGCGACACCTGCGCCGAGCTTGAGGTTGGAGATCCCATTGTGGGCGACGGAACATCCCGCTTCGCCCATTAGGTCTATGTCCGCATCACTGACCCAGACGGAATGGGCGATCGTTGTGTTCGGTCCAAGGACGCCGAGATCGTGAAGGTGGGCGACGAGACTTTTTCCGTAAAATTCCGGACCGGTCACGGCCTGGGTCTTTGTCTCCAGCACATGGGTGTGCATTGGAATGCCGTGACGAACGGCAAGCGTATAGCAGGCCTGCAGCATCTCCGCGGTGCAGCGTTGCGGCGCGGAGGGCGCCACCATGAAACGAAGCCGGCCGTTGGCCCGCCCATGCAGGCTGGAAAGCACCGCGTCGCAATAGTCCATATAGGCATGGGCCGTCATCGGCGGTCCGAAATCGAGTTTTGCCTTCAGTGCTTCCGGCATGATTTCACGCGCATAGGGCAGGGCGTCCAGCGTATGAATGTTCATCACGGCGCTGGAGATATTGGCGCGAATGCCAGCATCCTCATAAGCAGAAAAGGCGCAGGCGAGCCGTTCGATGTCGTGGCCGGGCGGGTCGAAGAAATCGTCGCAAAGCGTGGTGACGCCGCTTTTCAGCGATTCTATCGCCAGCAACACGCTCCGTAGATAGACGAGTCGCTTATCCACCTGTGGACCCATCAGGAGCGGATAGGCATACAGCAGCCATATTTCCAGCGGCATCCCTTCGTACCGGCCGCGCAAGAAGGTTTCGCTGGAATGCGTATGGGCGTTGACAAGGCCGGGCATTAGCAGTTTGTCGGTCGCATCGATTATCCGTGCGCCATCGGCCGTGAGGTTCGGGCCGATCGCGGCTATCCTGCCATTTGAAACCAGAAGATCTCCGGCAAAGACCGAACTTCCATGTGTCTTGTCCATCGCCAGAATGGTTGCGTTGCGAAACAGCGTTTTCATGGGCGTTCTCCGCTAAGGTTTTGGGACTCGCCCGTTCAGTTGTCCCGTAACTCGGTGATGCCGCCAGTTGTACCACCTCTGAGGCGGCTGCTCAGCCAGAGGCCGAAGACCGTCGCGAGATAGGGGAGCGCCTGAATGAGGTCATGTGGAACGCTATCACCGAACACGAGCTGCGCGCGGATGCCGATAGCGCTCAGTACGGAAAAGAACATCGCTGCCAGTGTGGCGCCTATTGGATGCGCAGCCCCGAAGATGACCGCGGCAAACGCCATGAAGCCACGCCCCGCCGTCATGTTCTGTCCGAAGAATTGCAGGCTGCCCGCTGCCAGCTCTGCACCGCCCAAGGCCGCCAGAACGCCGCCGATCGAAAGAGCGACCAGGCGCATCATCGATGGGTTGACGCCGACGCTACGGGCCGCGAACGGATGTTCGCCACAGGCCGACAGTTGCAGGCCGAAGCGTGTGCGGCACAGAAGAAACCACAGCGCGAATACGACAACTGGCATCAGCACCACGAGGATCGAGAGAACACCATAGGCGCCAAAGGCAGGCCCGAGGCGAGGCAGGCCAAAAGGCGCGTTGACTGCGGACTGGCTGCCGAAGAAAGATTGGATGGCAAGTGCCGTGCCGCCAAGCCCTAGGCCCGTCAACCCAAGTCCGGCGATGATCGAATTGGCTTTGAGCTTCTCGACCACGAACCAGAGGAGGATTGAAGCCAGAACCGCAAAGAGCATGGCGATCAGCAGTGCAAGCGTGACCGAACCTGTGACGACGATGCCGAGGATCGTAGCGCAGGCGCCGATGATCATCAGCCCCTCGAGGCCGAGGTTCCAGATGCCCGCCCGCTGGGCGATGACACCTGCAAGGGTGACGTAGACGAGCGGCGTACCGGAGCGCAGGATGGCGATGATGATGTCGTTCATGATGAACGTTCTCCGATGCGCAGGATCTTGTCGAGCAGTTTCGACCGGGCTGTAATGAAGAGCGCGATAGCGGCGTTGATAACGTCGATCGCGGCCGACGGCAGCCCCGCCATGACCGGCAGGTAGAGCGCCGCTGAGGCGAGCCCGCCGAAGAACAGCGCCGTTATCGCCGTTCCCGCCACGGAGAAGTTGGCAACTAGAGCAATCAGGATCGCGGTGAACCCATGTGCCGGCAGGAAGCCGCTGGCGATGCGCCCGTTCGGTCCCATGAGCTCGATCGTTCCGGCAAGACCCGCCAAAGCACCACTCAACAGAAAGCTGGTGATGCCGAGCTTCCAGAGAAGCGCGCCCTGCCAGCGCACCATCACCGGGTTACGCCCTGCGAGACTTGCCAGCATCCCGAAGGTCGTGCGGTTGACGAGCAGCCACATGGCAAGCCCGACGGCCACGGAAATGGCGATGATCGTGATTGAGAGGCCCGACGACGTCGAGATGCGATAGGCGGCCTCAAGCGGCCGGCTGGAGGCCTGTTGCCCGGAGCCCGATGGGTCCTTGAGCGGCCCGGAAGTGACATAGACCAGCAGCAGGCCGGCCATGAAATTCCCCATCAGCGTCGTGATGACCTCATCGGTTCCCGAGCGAATGCGAAGGTAGCCCGGCCAAAACGCCCACAGTGCCCCACCAGCCGCGCCAGCGAACATGCATGCCGGAATGACGACGAAAGCTGGAGCACCCGACAGCCATTCGGCAACGAACGCGGCGCAAATGGAGCCGACATAGAACTGGCCCTGCGCGCCGATGTTGAAGAACCCGGCGCGAAACGAAATACCGACCCCAACGGCGGTTATGAAGAGCGGCAGCGCCCATCGGAGGCTCTGTGCCAGAGCGCCGGGCCGCAGGAATGCGCCGTCCGCCACATTGGTCAGAACCATGGACGCGGAGTAACCGGCAATCTGAAAGACGGCGGCACACAGGACCAAGGCCAAAACGACGAAGATCAGGCTGCGCAGAATAAAGGAAAGGCGCTCTATCACCGGGAGACCCCCGTCATTGCGGCACCGACCGCACCAATATCATAAGGAGCCGTAAATGTGCCGGCGACCCGGCCGGACAACATGACGACGAGGCGGTTGCAGATATCGAACAGCTCATCAAGATCGGACGAAATCAGGATGATGCCGCAACCGCGATCGCGCGCCCGGCGCAGTGCATCCCAGACAAAGGCGGTGGCGCCGATATCGAGGCCGCGCGTGGGTTGCGCCGCGATGATCAGCTTGGCATGCGGATCGATTTCGCGCGACAGAATGACCTTCTGCGCATTGCCGCCGGAAAGCGATCCGGCCTTCTGCCCGACATGGGCATAACGCACGCTCCAGGCTTTCAAGGCAGTGTCGCATTCGCTGCGCAACTCGGCCGGATTGACCAGACGCAGAAGCGATTTTTCGAGAAGCGCGCGGGCGGTCCAGTTTTCCCACAGGCTGGAGGTGAGGCTAAGCCCTTCCGTATTGCGCTCGAAGGGAATGATGCGCAACCCCTTGATACGACGCTGAGCGAGGGACTGGGTGGTAATGTCGTGCCCTGCCAGATGGACTTCGCCCCGGCTCGCCTTGGCGAAATCCGCGATGAGGCGGACGAGAGTGCGCTGGCCGTTGCCTTCGACGCCAGCAACACCGACGATCTCGCCGGGGCGAACGTGAAAATCCACATCCTGCAGCGCCGGCCCTTCCTGATCGACAAATGTGGTGATGTTTGAAAGCTTGAGAACCGGTGCCGCCGTTGGCACCGCTGCGACAGTCGAAACATGTTCCACCGTTCCAGCGCCGGTCAGCGCCTGTGCATCGGCGGCTGCGAGCCCGCGGCTTGCTTCCCCGATGATGAGCCTGGATAGCCGCGCACCATCCACATCCGTCGTCATCAGCGGACCTTCGACAAGCCGCCCGGCGCGCAGCACCGTTACAGTGTCGGCGATGGCGAGAACCTCGCGAATTTTATGAAGAATGAGAAGAACGGTCACGCCCTGCGCTTTCAGCCGGCGCACGCGCTCGAACAGTTTCTCGATGCCCGACGGCGACAACACTGCAGTCGGCTCGTCGAGGATGAGAACCTTGGCCTGCGTGACCAGCGCCCGGGCGATTTCGATCCCCTGCTGGCTTTCCACCGGCAGGTCGCGAATCCGTGCGCCGAGATCGACTGAGATGTCGAGGCTTTCCAGATGCGGACGCCAACGCTCGAACAGCCTCCTGCGGGTGAAGTACCGCCCGGTTCCCGTTGCACCGAACTCCATGGCCTCTGCCACGGTGAACGATGGCGGCAGCGCGAAGCTCTGGTGTACCAGTTCGACGCCGGCAGCGCGTGCTTCACCGACATTGCCACCGCGCATGACCCGGCCACCGATCGCCACATGACCGGCGGCCGGCCGCACGAGACCGGATGCAACACGGGCGAAGGTGGTTTTTCCAGCACCGTTCTGGCCGACCACGGCGTGAATAAGGCCGGTGCCGAATGCGGTGGACACTGCATCGAGAGCGGTGACCGGCCCATAGGTCACCGAGACGTTCTGGCACAAAAGCGCCGGGGCTTGAGGATCGGTCATAGGAGGCCCATTCACGTGGCTGATACGGCGGATGGCGTGAACGCCACCCGCCAGCTCATCAGATGGTCGTATTGAAGGGAACAGTAATCGAGCCGTCGAGAATGCCCTTTTTGGCAGCTTCGATTTCCGGCATGATTTCCTTGATCTTGGCGACGACGTCCGCCGGACCCTGCTCCAGGAAGAGCGGCGATACAATGAAGTCGATAACGCCGGTGTCCAGTCCGGTCTTCTCATGCGTTCCGCCCTTCCAGTCAGGGCCGAGCGCCTTGGTCACTTCGTTGTAGAGAGAGATGCCGAAGTCAAGCTGAACGATGCTACTGATCGATTTCGGCCCCTGTGGGAACTGCGCCTTGTCGAGAACGCTGACGATGCGGCCTTCCTTCTCATTTGCCGCAGCGATGATGCCGGCGTCGGTCGCAGCTGAATCGGTCTGGATGAAGTCGATACCGTCATTGAACATCTGCGCGGCGATTTCCTGGCCCTTCGCCGGGTCCTGGAACGAGCCCGCAAAAGCCACGGTCACCGTTGCCTGCGGATTGACGGAGAGAGCGCCCGCCTTGACGGCGTTGAAATCCGCGTTGATCGGCGGAATGGAAATGCCGCCAATGAAACCGACCTTGCCGGACTTGCTCATCCGCCCGGCGAAAATGCCCGAGAGATAGCAGCCGAGATAATAGTCGTAAGATACGGTAACGACATTAGGGATCGCTGGCTCCATCGGATCGCCAAAGAGCTGGATCCATTTGACTTCGGGATAGGACGGCGCCAGAGCCTTGAAGGGCTCGGCCACTTCATTGAAGGTTGAGACGATGACGGTGGCACCGGCATCGCAGAGCGTGCGGAAGATCGTCTCGTAGGTGGCTGGATCCTGCGCATAGACGGCACGATACTCGAATCCCTTCTCTTCCGAGAGTTTCTTCAGATTGGCGATCATCGTATCGACGGGGCCGCTATCACCTGCCGATTGCGTGTGGACGAGAGCGACCAGTCCGCCTTCGGCATGGGCGACCGCAGGCAGCAATCCGCCCGCCAGCGCCAGCACCGCTGTGCCGACGGAAATTTTCAGAAAGTCGCGCCGATCGAACGAGGTCTGGTTTAAAATATTGTCAGTCATCTTCTGTTCCCTTTTTTTGGTTGGTTGGTTGACCGGGCAGCACCGCTGCCCGGTCTTCGTCAGACTTGCGGAGAGTAGGAAGCCGGGTTCATGATCATGACATCCTGGCGCTCAATGGCGTTTAGCGCCCAGATTTCGCCGATGAATTTCTGCCAGTCTGGGTCGGCATACATCGCCGCCCGCCGGGCCTCACGGTCCGCAAGGTTTTCATAGGCCCACATCAGCACGGTCGTGTGCAGGGTGCCGATCTCCGACACATAGAGGCCGACGAACCGGTTGAGATGCCGCTTCTGCACCGGCAGGCCTTCTGTCTGGTATTTTTTCATCCAGCCATCGACCGTGCCGGGGCGAAAAGTATAGGTGCGGTGTTCCAGGATCATTGCCGGTCTCGCTTCAGCTGTTGAGAATGAAATCTGCGCAACGCTCGCCGATCATGATCGCCGGTGCGTTGGTGTTGCCGCTGGAAATGATCGGCATGATGGAGGCATCGGCGACCCGCAATCCTTCGACGCCGTGTACCTTCAGGCGCGCATCCACCACCGCCATCGGATCATTGCCCATCTTGCAGGTTCCAACGGGGTGGAACGTCGTCATCGCGGTCGCCCGCAGCCATTTCGACAGATCAGCATCGTTAAGCGCTGCCGGTCCGGGCGCCAATTCCTTGCCACGATATCCGTCGAAAGCGGGTTGGCTGATGATGTCGCGGGTCAGCCTGATGCCGTCGATCATGGTGCGCATGTCGAAGTCGGTCTGCAGATAATTGGCAAGGATCTTCGGGGCGGCCATCGGGTCGGGCGAGCGCAGAGTGATTTCGCCACGGCTTTCCGGATTGACCGGACCGACGCGCAGGGTGAAACCATGGTTGGCCTCGACCGTCTCGCGCTTGAAGGGGTTCGGAAAGTGCAGGTTGGCGGTCTTCTCCAAAGCCGGCATGAAATGAAGCTGGATATCCGGTGCGACAAGGTCCGGCCGCGAGCGAACGAAGGCGCCAGCCTCATAGGGAAAGGTCGTGGTGATGCCTTCGCCGAACAGCATGCCCTGGATGACCGACAGCGTCAGCTTGTCGGCACGCAGATCCGAATAGAGCGTCACCGGCTTGCGGCATTCCCAGGACATCACACAGTCGACGTGGTCCTGAAGGTTCTTGCCCACTCCGGGGATGTCCTGCACAGTATCAATGCCATGCGTGCGCAGTTCGTCGGCGGGGCCGATGCCCGATAGCAGCAGGGTCTGCGGCGAATTGACGGTTCCAGCGGAAAGCACCACCTCGCGCTCGGCATAGGCCTTCCGCGTCATGCCGCGATAAAGATATTCCACGCCGACGGCGCGGCCCTGCTCGACAATGACGCGGTGGGTGTGCGCCTGTGTCATCACTGTCAGGTTGGGACGCGACAGGGCAGGGCGCAGAAATGCAAAGGATGTCGACCAGCGCTTGCCCTTGCGGATCGTGAAATCATAGCGCCCGAAACCCTCCTGTTCGATGCCGTTGAAATCATCGTTGAGCGGATAGCCGGCCTCGCTGCCAGCTTCGTTGAAAACATCCAACAGGCTGTTCCAGCCGCGCGCGCGGCAGACGGTAAGCTCGCCATTCTTCTCGTGGAAGGCGTCGTCGCGCTCGATGTGCCCTTCGGAGCGGCGGAAGGCGGGCAGTACCTCATCATAGGACCAGCCTGGAAGACCCATCTGCGACCAGCGATCATAATCGTGACGGTTGCCGCGCACGTAGATCATGCCGTTGATGGTTGAGGTTCCACCCAGCACCTTGCCGCGGGGCCAATAGAGAGAGCGGCCGTTGAGATGGGGCTCGGGCTCGGTGCGGTAGTGCCAGTTGTAAATGCCGGAGTGAAAAAGCTTGCCCATCAGCATCGGCAGGCGGAACAGCGGATTGCGATCCTTGCCGCCTGCTTCCAGTAGCAGCACCCGGTTGGCCGGGTCGGCCGAAAGCCGGTTCGCCAGTACGCAACCTGCAGACCCCGCGCCAACAATGATGAAATCGAAATGGTCGCTTCGCGCCATGGTCACCACGCAATGGGATTGGATCCCATTTCCTCTAGAAAGTCGTTGCAGAGAATGAAGGGGTTGGGGCGCTCAAGCACCGCATCGGCGCGGGCTGGATGATCCCGCAGGATGGCGGCGATTCTGCCGTTGCACCCCTCGCGAATACCGGCTGCCGCGAATGCTTCGGCGGCCACATCGCCAAAGGCGATGAAGACGATTGGTCTGCCACTGCCGGCCAGCATAGCCAGTGTCTTCTGAATGAGAGGACGCCAGAGGGGAACGTGGCCGCGGGACTGATGCGGATCTATGCCCACCTGAAAGCGCGTCAGCGTCAAGGAGGCATTCAACAGGAGCACGCCTTCGCGGACCCATCGGTCGGCGACCGCTGACGGTGCTTCCATTTCGACCGAACCCTGCTCGATATCGCGGAGCGTTCTTGGCCACTCGGAAAAGCCGCTGGCGTAGGAGGTGTCACCGGTGCGCGCCGCCACGATCAGTTGCGTGAAAGCACGGATGCTGCGCGAAAACATCTTGTCGAGTTCACGCCATTCGGCAACGTTGCCGGCCTCGAAGGCCCGGCCGGTGGCAAAGCCCGGCTCGGGGTAAGGGTCCTGGCCAAGAATGATGCAGGAGACTTGTTCCGGCGCGATGCCATCATAGGCGCGAAACAGATGCGCACCCTTGGGCATGCCAGGAAAATGGCGATTGCGGCGAACAGGAAAGATCGGCTCCCAGATCTCAAGGTCGAGGTCGTCGCCGATTGCTGAAAAGTCGGGCGCCGCACTTGCGCAGAGATCCCGCCAGGCTTGCGGCACGTCTGCCTGCCACCCATCCAGAAACTCCAGCATCGCCTTTTTCAGTGACGAAGACATTTCGACACTCCTCCTTTTTCACTGACTGCGATGCTAGTCAAAACCTGACCAAAGTGTCAACTTATTAAACGAAAAAAACTGACCAGATCGTCAGATTATATCGACGTGTGCAATGAAGTGTGAAATGGTATGGTTGCGCGGCCGGCCAATCACTGGCCGTCTTCACCGCAATAATCCCGAATAAACGAGCGACGTGAGATGCCAAAGCGGCCCGCTGCCAGAGCCCCGAAGAATGGGGGCGATACCGACGAAAAGATCCGTGCCCGCAACATCCGCGAGATCCTGAAAGCCGCAACGGAGATCTTTTCAAGAAAGGGCTTCGACGGCGCGCGCATCGCCGAGATTGCCGAGGCGTCTGGCCTTCCGAAGGCCAATGTCTACTACTATTTTTCCTCGAAGGAGGAGATCTACCGTGCCGTCATCGAACACCTGATCGAAGGCTGGGACGACGCATTCGCCCATATCTCAGTAGACCGTGAGCCGCAGGATGCCATCCGGTCTTATATCGCGGCCAAGCTCACCTACACCCGTCGTAATATCATCGAATCGCGCCTGTTTGCCAACGAGATCATTCGAGGCGCGCAATTCCTATCGCGCAAGGATCGCCAGCATATGCGCACTGTCACCGATGAAAAGGTGAGGGTCATCGAGGATTGGATCGCTGCCGGAAAGCTCTTGCCCGTAGATCCAAGACACCTGTTCATCATGCTGTGGTCGGCAACTCAGTTTTACGCAGATTTTGAGCCGCTGGCTTGCGATGCTCTGCACACAAGTAAACTCAAGGGAATCGACTATTCACATGCCGCCGAAACGATCAGCGAGACTGTGTTGCGTGGTCTTCTCCCCACTGGACGGACGTAAAATTGGGGCCCCGGCTCATCAAGTGGAGGCGGCGTAGATTGACGATCCGGTTTGTTGCTCGCGCCTTCGATGTTGATGAAACAGCGGGGCTCTCTGCCGGGATCGCGATGGCTTTAAACACGATCGCGACCTCCGTAGTCGTACCACTTCTTGTCAAGCCGATGTTGTGAACCAGTGTCGTGCCGGATATCGCAAGTTCGGCCAGCCGGGTCTCGGCTCCCGGCGTGCACTCTTCAGTTCGCATTGACAGCCGATCAGATTGCCATCTCCTGCCGTCTTTCGCCGCTCATGATGGCGAGATCGAGGACCTTTTGGAGATCAGCTGCATGACGGAAACCGGGATCCCCGGAAATACCCGACATAACTGCATCCGCGAAGCGCTGGTAGTTGGTCGGCACCAACCCGGCATTGACATCTCTCCAGATGCCCTTCTCGACATCCTCGCCAACGCAGGCCCTGAGCGTCGAACCATCGGGCGTGTGGATCACCTCGATGGCACCCTTGTCGCCATGCATGCGCAGGCGCAGTTCGTTAAGATGTCCCGTTGCCCAGCGGCTGGCGTGAATGACGCCCATGGCGCCGTTGGCGAACTCCGCAGT
>NZ_JAOYTH010000025.1 GCF_025847205.1 Pararhizobium sp. YC-54
AGCCGCGACTTCTCGCCAACCGTAACGAAGGTCGTGCACAATAGGGAATCAACCATCTGAGATGTGAAATGTGGGAGGGATAGTTTGATGCCTGAACTTGATCGGCTCGATGGAAGGATTCTTCAGATTGTACAGAAAAACAACCGCCGGACGTCTGAAGAAATTGCCGCCCAGGTGAATCTATCGTCGTCCGCATGCCAGCGCCGCCTCCGGCGGCTCCGCGCCGAGGGCGTTATTGAGGCCGATGTCTCGATTGTTTCTCCAAAGGCCCTCGGTCGCCCAGTCACGATGATCGTGCTCGTTTCTCTCGAGAGGGAGAGAGCGGATATCGTGGACCGCTTCAAAAATGCTATCCGGAGCACCCGCGAGGTAATGCTCGGCTTCTACGTCACAGGAGACGCCGATTTCATGTTGATTGTAACCTCCAAAAGCATGGAAGACTACGAACAATTTACGCGACGCTTTTTCTATGAGAATCCCGATATTAAGGGCTTCAAGACAATGGTAGCTATGGATCGAGTGAAAGCAGGCTACGAGTTTCCAATCGATCTTGACGATCCTGTGTTCGGGGCATCGGAGTATAGCTGACACCGAGCCTCGTTGGCCCGCCCAATCCCAAGTGCGGGAACCTTGCTACACGCTATTTGAGGAAGCGTGCCATCAAATAATCAGCCAAATGACAGCCGGTTCAATCGCAATCCCAGTGCGCCCGAGGGGATCAACGGCTCACTTCGGGTCCTCCGAGCAGGTTACGGTTCTCATACGAATGTCGCCAACAGTCTAGGCACCCTAACGGGCAGAACAAAGCGAACAACTGCTTTGGATAAATGCCATGCGTTCGATGCCTCCGACACATTCGCTCCAGACTCCACAATACCGCAAGTGCGGCTCGTGTTATAACGGTATGTTTGTCATCGAACATCTTGAAGCCGCGCGTCTGTGCGACATAGCACGAGCCACATCTCTTGGCATGAACGGAATAACCTTTGCTGTCAATGCCGCAGGACCGTGTCAACGTACTGGTGACCCACTGGGCTCTGCTGTGGAATTCCGCATGGAATGGGTGAACAACGCCGATATACGTACCGAGTGAGCTAGAGAACGCGGAAAAGCATCGACCAATTGCCTCTAGGTTCGCTGTAGCGACAATATACAGCCACGAGGCCAGACATGACTATCAACATCCAGGACATCAGCGAGAAGGACAGGAACACTGTTCTGCATCCGTTCACGCAGCTCAAGGATTTCGCCAGTGGCAAGCTTGGCGAGCCGACGATCGTTGAGACGGGCAAGGGGATCCGCATTCAGGATGCCCATGGCAACCAGCTGATCGACGGCTTTGCCGGCCTCTACTGCGTCAACGTCGGCTATGGCCGCACCGAAGTGGCCGAGGCGATCTCGCGCCAGGCCTATCGTCTCGCCTACTACCACTCCTATGCCGCCCACACGACGGACGAGCTTGCGATCCTGTCGGACCGCCTGGTGAAGATGGCGCCGGGCAAGATGAGCAAGGTGTTTTATGGCATGTCCGGTTCGGACGCCAACGAGACCCAGGCCAAACTCGTCTGGTACTACAACAACCTGCGCGGCAAGCCGACGAAGAAGAAGATCATTTCCCGTGAGCGCGGCTACCACGGCTGCAGCGTCGTCTCCGGCTCAATGACCGGCATGAGCTTCTACCACGACCACATGGACCTGCCGCTGCCGCAGATCGTCCACACTGGCGTACCGCACCATTATTGGGGCGCAAACCCCGGCGAGACCGAACGGGAATTCTCTGCACGTCGCGCTGTCGAGCTCGATCAGCTGATCGAGCGCCTCGGCCCTGACAATGTCGGCGGCTTCATCGCGGAGCCAGTTCTGGGCACTGGCGGCATCACGCCGCCGCCGGAAGGCTATTGGGAAGCAATCCAGGCGGTGCTGAAGAAGCACGACGTGCTTCTGATCGCCGACGAAGTGATCACCGGCTTTGGCCGTACCGGCTCAATGTTCGGTTCGCAGCACTACGGCATCGAGCCCGACCTGATCACCGTCGCCAAGGGCCTCACTTCCGCATACTTCCCGCTCTCGGCCGCGATCGTCGGTGAAAAGGTCTACAAGGTGTTGGAGGACGGGGCAGATCGGGTCGGCGCCTTCTCGCACGGCTATACCTATTCCGGCCATCCGATCGGTGCTGCTGCTGCCAATGCCGTTCTCGACATTGTTGAAAAAGAAAATCTACCCGGGAACGCGCGCGAGGTTGGCGCCTACTTCCAGGCGCAGCTCAAGGAGAAGTTTGCCCAGCTGCCGATCGTCGGCGAGGTGCGCGGCGTCGGTCTGATGGGCGCCATCGAGTTCGTCGGTGACCGCGAGAACAAGAAGCGCTTCGATCCGTCGCTCAAGGTTGGTGCCCGCATCTCCAAGGCTGCCCGTGACCGCGGCCTGATTGCCCGCGCCATGCCGCATGGCGACATCCTTGGCTTCGCCCCGCCACTCGTTACCACCAAGGCGGAAGTCGACGAGATCGTCTCGATCGCCGAGAACGCAGTCCGCTCCGTCATCGACGAGCTGGTTCGCGACGGCCAGAAGCTCTGATCGTCCGTTAAGCCGTGGCGGCCGGTGATGCGGCCGCCTGGCCTGTCGTCAACGATGCATGAAGCCGGAACGGGCAGGGGATAACCTTTGCCTTGCGGACAACCGCGACCTTCTGACGGAAGGTCCTACAGGAATAGGGAAGCTGGCCACATGACTGCCGCCAAACTTCACATCACCAAAAGCCAGGCGCCGATCTCTGTTCATAGCCCCTATGATGGGGCGCTGCTTGGAACAGTCGAGGCAACTGATCCCGCCGAGATCGACCGTCTGCTGGAAACTGCTCGCTGCGGCGCTGAGATCTCGCGCAATCTGCCGCGGCACAAACGGGCGAGCATCCTCGAAGGGGCTGCCCGGATCGTCGAAAGCCGCAGCGATACTTTTGCCGAGACCATCGTGCGCGAGGCCGGAAAGACCATTGTTCAGGCGCGGAAAGAGGTGCTCCGCTGCGTCAACACGCTGAAGCTTTCGGCGGAAGAGGCAAAGCGCAATGCCGGCGAGATTGTCCCCTTCGACGCCTATACGGGCTCGGCACAACGCCAGGGCTGGTTTACCCGAGAGGCACTCGGCATCATCACGGCCATCACCCCTTACAACGACCCGCTGAACCTTGTCGCTCACAAGCTCGGCCCGGCAATCGCTGGCGGCAATGCCGTGTTGCTGAAGCCCTCGAACCTGACACCGCTCTCGGCGATCAAGCTGGTCGAAGCGCTGCGCGAGGCCGGTTTGTCACGGGAGGTCATCACTGTCGTTCATGGCGACCGAGAGCTGGTAACGGCGATGATCTCCCCGCGCGAGGTGCGCATGGTGTCGTTCACCGGCGGCTTTGCCACCGGCGAGGCCATCAGCCGCGCGGCCGGGCTGAAGAAGCTTGCCATGGAGCTCGGGGGCAATGCGCCCGTTATCGTCATGAATGACTGCGACTTCGACAAGGCTGTCGAGGCTTGCGTCTCCGGCGCGTTCTGGGCGGCGGGCCAGAACTGCATCGGCGCCCAGCGCATCCTGGTCCAGGCCGAGCTGTATGATCGTTTCCGCGATGCCTTCGTCGCAGCAACAAATAAGCTCAAGGCAGGTGATCCGCTGAAGGAGGACACCGACGTCGGTCCGATGATTTCTGGCCAAGTCGCCGAACGCACCGAAGCAGCTGTCAATGAAGCGATCAATGCTGGCGCGAAGCTGCTCTGCGGGCACCGCCGCGAAGGATCCCTTTATCATCCGACGGTGCTGGAAGGAACGCCGCTGACGTGTCGCCTATGGCATGAGGAAGTGTTTGCACCTGTGGTCATGCTTGCGCCGTTCGATACGCTCGATGAAGCGATTGAGATTGCCAACGAGCCCGATTACAGCCTGCATGCCGGCATCTTCACCAACGACCTCAACGTTGCGCTCGAAGCGGCAAACAGGATCGAGGCGGGCGGGGTGATGATCAACGACTCGTCCGACTACCGCTTCGATGCCATGCCGTTTGGCGGCTTCAAATACGGCAGCATGGGCCGCGAAGGCGTGCGCTTCGCCTATGAAGACATGACCCAACCAAAGGTCGTTTGCATCAATCGTGGCTGAGGCTTTAGTCCGATCAGCAAATTTGGCTGCAACCCAGCACGGGCGGAACTCCAGTGAACCGCATAACTTAAGGGGAGATCATGAACAAAATCTACGCTGACCCGCGGGCAGCCCTTGAAGGTCTACTGTATGACGGAATGTCCATCGCAGCGGGTGGATTTGGCCTTTGCGGTATTCCGGAGCTGTTGATCGGTGCGATCCGCGAAGCCGGCACGAAGGATTTGACGATAGCCTCGAACAATTGCGGCGTCGACGATTTCGGTCTGGGTATTTTGCTGAAGACGAAGCAGATCAAGAAGATGATCTCGTCTTATGTCGGAGAGAACGCCGAGTTTATGCGGCAGTATCTGAGCGGCGAACTTGAGCTCGAGTTCAATCCGCAGGGAACGCTAGCCGAACGCATGCGCGCCGGCGGCTCTGGCATCGCCGGCTTCTATACCAAGACCGGCGTCGGCACGGTTGTCGCGGAAGGAAAGGAACTCAAGACCTTCAACGGCGAAACGTACGTGCTTGAGACCGGAATCGTCGCTGACCTCTCGATCGTCAAAGCCTGGAGGGCTGACACGACAGGCAATCTGGTGTTCCGCAAGACAGCCCGCAACTTCAATCCGCCAGCAGCCACGTGTGGCAAAATCTGCGTGGCTGAGGTCGAAGAGATTGTTCCGGCCGGCAGTCTCGATCCGGATCAAATCCATCTGCCCGGAATTTACGTGCACCGCTTGATCCAGGGCGAGCATGAAAAGCGCATCGAACAGCGCACGACACGCGCAGCCGCATAAGGGAACACAGATGGCTTGGGATCGTAACCAGATGGCTGCACGAGCGGCCCGTGAACTTGAAGACGGTGCCTATGTCAACCTGGGCATTGGCATTCCAACTTTAGTCGCTAACCATATTCCTGATGGGGTGCATGTAACGCTGCAGTCGGAGAACGGCCTGCTCGGGATCGGACCATTCCCGACCGAGGACGCCATTGATGCCGACCTGATCAATGCTGGCAAGCAAACGGTGACGGCGCTTCCCCATTCCGCCTTCTTCGACTCCGCGCAAAGCTTCGCGATGATCCGTGGCGGCAAGATAGCCATGGCCATCCTCGGCGCTATGGAAGTATCGGAGGAGGGGGATCTCGCCAACTGGATGATCCCCGGCAAGCTCGTCAAGGGCATGGGTGGCGCAATGGATTTGGTGGCCGGCGTAAAGCGGGTGGTGGTGGTCATGGACCATACCAACAAGGCTGGTGAATCCAAGGTTCTCAAGGGCTGCACGCTACCCCTGACCGGCCAGCGCGTTGTTGACCGGATCATTACCAACCTCGGCGTTCTCGATGTCGTTGAAGGCGGACTGCAGATCGTTGAGCTTGCCGACGGCGTGACCGAGAGCGAATTCCGCACCGCCACCGAAGCGACCATCGTAAACTGATCCGTGATCAGAACGGGGTCGTTGAAGACAGAGAATATTGGAGGAACCATCGTGACCGCATCCATCGTCATCGCCAGCGCGGGCCGCACCGCCGTTGGTTCGTTCAACAGTTCGTTTGCCACCACGCCCGCTCATGAACTCGGCGCCGCCGTCATCAAGGGCGTCCTGGAGCGCGCCGGGGTGGAGGCAGCTGAAGTTGACGAGGTCATCCTCGGGCAGGTTCTTTCCGCCGGTGAGGGGCAGAACCCGGCCCGCCAGGCGGCGATAAAGGCCGGCATTCGGCAACGGCCTGGGGCATGAACCAACTCTGTGGCTCGGGCTTGCGCGCCGTGGCGCTCGGCATGCAGCAGATTGCAACCGGCGATGCGAAGATCATCGTCGCCGGCGGCATGGAAGCCATGTCGATGGCGCCGCATTGCGCGCATTTGCGCGGTGGCGTGAAGATGGGCGACTTCAAGATGGTCGACAACATGATCAGGGACGGCCTGACCGACGCGTTCTACGGTTATCACATGGGCACGACGGCCGAGAACATTGCCAAAAAGTGGCAGTTGTCGCGCGACGACCAGGACCAGTACGCACTGGCCTCGCAGAACAAGGCGGAAGCCGCGCAGAAGGCCGGCCGTTTCGACGACGAGATCATTCCGTTCATCGTCAAGGGCCGCAAGGGCGACGTCACCGTCGATCAGGATGAATATATCCGCCACGGCGCCACGCTGGAATCGATGACCAAGCTGCGCCCGGCCTTCGACAAGGAAGGCTCGGTCAATGCGTCGGGGCTCAACGATGGCGCGGCTGCGGCGCTGCTGATGACGGAAGAAGAAGCCGGCCGTCGCGGCATCCAGCCGCTGGTGCGCATCGTCTCCTGGGCGACCGCCGGTGTCAATCCGCAGATCATGGGTACCGGCCCGATCCCGGCGTCGCGACGGGCGCTGGAAAAGGCCGGCTGGTCGATTGGCGATCTGGAACTGGTCGAGGCCAACGAAGCCTTCGCGGCCCAAGCCTGCGCGGTCAACAAGGATCTCGGCTGGGACACGTCGATCGTCAACGTCAATGGCGGCGCCATCGCCATCGGCCATCCGATCGGCGCTTCCGGCGCCCGCGTGCTCAATACGCTGCTGTTTGAGATGAAGCGCCGTGGCGTGAAAAAAGGCCTTACCACCCTCTGCATCGGTGGCCGCATGGGCGTTGCCATGTGCCTCGAGGCGATGTGAGGGAAGGACGACTTGTTCAGGACACGGGGTGCACGCGCCGCGCTTGGGTAGGCCCTCGCGATCATCGATCTTCTATAATCTCCAAGGCCATTTTCTCAGAAATTGGAGCATCCGGCGAACACGGCGCCGGTTCATCCTTACCTACTCGTTCAGAGTAATTGGGGTTAAGACTGATCATACGCGTTTCAATACATTCGAATAATAGAATCTATCTGATGGGTGATACGTTACAGTAATCTGTATCAAGTTCATGGGGCTGAGGTAGTATTTGCGCCGAATTTTAAGCCCTACTGGTGCGTGTTCAGAATTCAGCCTCAACCCAACTTCCCTAGGAATAACTGTAGAAAATATATCTTGCCGAATTTCAACTATTCGTCGCCCCGACACCTCTTCTATTAGATTGCTAAATACTTCATCGTAGCTCCTCAATCTTGGAAGCACCAATGCACTCATTTCTGAGCTTATATAGACCTCCGTCCAACAAAAGGGTCGATCATGTCCATGGTCTGGGATAACTCGAAGACTGGAAACCTTAAGCCATTTTGTGCCTGCTCGGCAGCCGAGTTCCTTAGAGAGCGCCTCATCCACTACAATTTCCTGGATTGTCTCAATATTCCTTTTTGTGTCGACGCCAAACTGCTGTATCGATTCAATGGACGTCATTGCCTGAGAAAAGCTGCCCTCTGACAACTCCGATCCCATCGCTTCGACCCGAGTGCCCGCGTTCCGCCTTCTGCTGATAAGGCCAGAGCTTTGCAACTCTCGCATGGCAGCGCGAACTGTTGAGCGACCCACACCGAGCTGCTTTGCCAAATCAACCTCGTTTGGCAAAAGAGAACCCACAGGGTAGCGGCCAGTCTGTATGTCTTTGACCAAAACCTGAGCGACGGCTGCGTATTTGGGTGTCATTTCTATTCCCTTTGATCGCAAGAATTCCTGCGGGTTTTACGTTATTAAGCTCCACAACGGCGCGGTCAACGATGAACCGCCACAACTTGGTTGGAACAAGCGCGCGTCCAAATAATTCGTTTCCGCCGAAAAGCTCGGCTTCAAACGACTTTTGCCGACGATCCTCCCTTCCCGCCGACGACAACAGATCGCCTACGGCCCTATCAACCCAAGGCCGCCGCCGTGGTTATTACTCCGAACAAATAATATGTCGGATTTTATCTCAAAGCAATTTTTCGGGAGGTGATAACATGAAATCTGACTGCACGAGCTGCGAAACCGTAAATCTTGCGGAAAATTTGGTGTCATTGAGTTGACCGAAACCCGTTAAGGCGATAATGATAAAGTCGAACATATGGAGTCTAATATGGCGTCGACGGTTTTTGATTCACTTCTTTTTCGCGACATGTTTGGCACGCAAAACATGCGAGCGGTGTTTTCTGACGAGAGATTGGTTCGCTCATACCTTACTGTCGAGGCTGCTCTTGCTCGAGCTCAGGTCCACGTCGGGCTTGTTCCAGAACAGATGGCTGAGCGCATCTCGAAAGCGGCTCAATCTATGGAGATTGATTGGGAGCGCCTGAGAAAAGAAAGCGAGATCGTGGGATATCCGATATTGCCGCTGGTTCGACAACTTTCTGCTGCTGCGGGCGACGCAGGAAAGTATGTTCACTGGGGTGCCACGACCCAAGACATCATGGATACTGCAACTGTCTTGCAGTTGCGAGACGCTTTGGAGCTTGTTGGCACCGACCTGCGCGAACTCAGTGAAATCCTCTCCAAATTGTCTACCCGATATCGCGATGTTCCGGTGGCGGGCAGAACCCACCTACAGCACGCGCTGCCGGTTACCTTCGGCTATAGAACAGCAGTGTGGCTATCATCCATCAAGCGGCATGAGGAGCGGCTGAAGCAACTGTTGCCTAGGTTGTTGGTTGGCCAATATTCCGGAGCGGCGGGCACTTTGGCTTCTTTGGGCGAAGATGGACTGACGGTCCAACGCCTCCTCTGTGACGAACTTGAGTTGAGCCAACCCGATATTACCTGGCATGTCGCCCGAGATGCAATCGCAGAAACAATCGCATTTCTCGGCCTTGTTACAGGCACGCTGGGGAAAATAGCAACCGATGTGATGATGATGGCTTCAACAGAATTCGGTGAAGTGGCTGAACCTTTTGTGCCTCATCGCGGTGCGTCTTCCACAATGCCGCAGAAACGCAACCCCATTTCCAGTGAGTTGATGTTGGTTGCTGCCAAGAGCGTAAGGCAGCACGTAGCGGCAATTCTAGACGGGATGATTCAAGACTTCGAACGAGCGACCGGTCCGTGGCATCTTGAATGGATTTCCATCCCAGAAGCTTTTTTGCTGACCTCCTCAAGCCTCGCAAACGCCAAATTCATGCTGGCCGGCCTTTGTGTCAACGAAGACCGCATGCGAACGAACCTAGATCTATCGGGGGGGTTGATTGTGGCAGAAGCAGTGATGATGGCGCTTGCCCCTGCACTAGGGCGACAAACATCGCACGATCGCGTCTATGACGCTTGCACCAAAGCCTTCAATGATCAACGCCCACTATTAGAAATATTGCTGCTGGACACGATTGTTGTTTCGACAGTCGGTGGAAGAGAAAAGTTAGAGAAGCTCTGTGATCCTATCAACTATCTCGGCCAGGCTGGTGAGATGGTGAATCGCCTACTGACGAACGGGCGGGAGTGGCCAACGACCTCTTTACCTAACTCTACAGCCACCAACCGGGTTTGACGCAGATGTGCATTTGTCAAAGCCCCAATCGCGGTCGTTCATGATGAGGCTAGCGTGTCGAAGACTTGATGCTTGTGCACCGATCCCAATAACCTATTTTGTCCAGGAGGACGTCATTCGGATGGATACGCGTTCAAACTCTCTAAAACACACCGATATCAAGACGGTTCTGCATCCTTTCACCGATGCGCGTGTGCACGAAGAGATCGGGCCGACGATCATATCGAGAGGTGAGGGAATCTATGTGTATGATTCGGAAGGCCGAGCATACATCGAGGGTCTGGCCGGTTTGTGGTCCGTGGCGGTGGGGTTTAGCGAGCCGAGACTTGTCGACGCAGCGATGCGGCAAATGCAGATACTTCCATATTATCACACATTCGCCCATAAGGCCCACGAACCGTCCATTAGGCTAGCGGAAAAACTTGTCGAGTGGACGCCTGCGAACCTGACCCGGGCCTTCTTTACCAGTTCCGGGTCTGAAGCCACTGACACAGTCATCCGTTTGGTCCGCTATCATAACAATGCTTTAGGCCGCCCGGATAAAAAGAAATTTATCGCAAGAAACAAAGCCTACCATGGCACCACATTGGCGGCGGGTAGCTTGACATGCCTGCCGGTGAGCCATTGCGATTTTGATCTTCCAGGAATTCCGGTTGTTCATGTGACTTGCCCACATTTCTATCGTTTCGGTCTGGCAGGCGAAACCGAGCAAGAGTTTACGGCGCGATTGCTCGAGGAGATCGAGGACGTCATCGTGGCCGAAGGGCCGGAGACGGTTGGAGCCTTCATAGGCGAACCGCTGATGGGGGCCGGAGGCGTGTTGCCTCCCCCCGCCGGATATTGGCAGGGCGTAGAGGCGCTATGCAAGAAATATGAAATCCTCTTGATCGCGGATGAAGTGATAAACGGTTTCGGCAGGCTGGGAAGCCGGTTTGGATGCGAGCACTACGGCTTTGTGCCTGATATCGCAATTATGTCAAAACAGCTGACATCATCCTACATGCCGCTTGCGGCTGTTATGATGTCGGAGGATATTTACAACGTCGTAGCTGACAACAGTCACAAGATCGGCGTTTTTGGTCACGGTTTTACCGCGACGGGCCATCCGGTCGCAACCGCGGTGGCGCTGGAAAACCTTGCTATCATTGAAGAGCTCGATTTGGTTGGGAATGCCCGGTCTCTCGGCCCGCAACTAAAAGAAGGTCTAAGCAGACTCAACGGGCGGCCATTTGTCGGCGAGGTGCGAGCGGAGGGACTAATTGCTGCAGTGGAACTCGTCGCTGATCCTTCAACTAAAAGAACCTTCTCGGAGCCCGGGAGAGTTGGTGCGGAAGCTTTTCGAATCGCCCATGCGGAAGGTCTTATTTTCCGAGCTATAGGTGATACCCTTGCCCTTTGCCCGCCTCTCATTGTCTCGTCTGAGCAAATTGATCTGATTGTAGAAAAGATGTCTCGCGTCGTCGACCGCGTCGGCGACTGGGTCCACTCAGAAGCGCGCGACAAAGCCTAAGGTCCAATATCTAAGGAGATTCTCCCATGCAGCAAGTCATTAGCGGCCACTGGATCGGTGGCCAGGAAGTCGCCAGTGCTTCCAAGGAGTTTTTTGAGTGCGAAAACCCGACCTTAGGACAACCTGAAGGTCGATTTGCTCTTGGAGATGAAGCAGATGTCGGATCTGCAGTAGCTGCAGCCACCAGTGCGATTCTCGTCTGGAACGCTTTATCTCCTACCAGACGCGGGAGGCTCTTGATGCGGTGGGGTGACCTCATCGGAGCAAATGCCGAGCGGATAGGTAAACTTGAAACCTCGCAGAACGGCAAGCTCGCAAACGAAATGGTTTTACAGGCCCGCAGCATTGTGGATTGGCTGTATTACTACGGCGGGCTTGCCGATAAAATTGAAGGGCGCGTTATCCCTCTCGATCGGTCGTCAGTACTAAACTACACCCTTAGGGAGCCTCTAGGCGTTGTCGGGGTGATCATGCCGTGGAACTCTCCACTTATGTTGGCTATCATGGCTATTGCACCAGCACTCGCGGCTGGTAACACCGTCATTTTGAAGCCCTCCGAAGTCACTCCAGCGTCAGCGATAGAGGCTGCAAAGCTAGCAGAGCAGGCCGGGATACCGCCTGGGGTCGTGAATGTTGTGACGGGTACCCGGGATGCAGCGGAGCAGTTGACCAATCATCCCGGCGTTGCAAAAATTGCTTTCACTGGCGGCGTTGAAGCGGGGCGGGCCGTCGCAGTCGCGACAGCCAGGCGCTTAGCGCACTCAACGCTCGAACTCGGCGGAAAAAGTGCAAACATCGTTTTTCCGGATGCCAATCTAAAGCAAGCAGAAGCCGGCCTTCTTGCGGGGATTTTTGCAGCGGCGGGACAAACCTGTGTTGCCGGGTCAAGAGCACTTATTCATCGCAGCCTTCATGATCAGGTGGTGGAGATCCTCGTCAATCGAGCGAAGCAAATCAAAGTTGGCGATCCTCTCGATCCGACAACACAAATGGGGCCGATCGCAACCAGGAATCAGTTGAAGAAAAATGAAAGCATGGTCCAGAGAGCAGTCCAAGACGGGGCATCTCTCGCATTCGGCGGCGTTCGAAATAACCCGCCCCAGTTTCCAAACGGCTTCTTCTTCTCGCCCACGATTTTGACGGGAGTACGGCCACAAGACTATATCGCGCAAAATGAGGTGTTCGGCCCCGTTCTTTCGATAATTCCTTTTGACGACGATGAGGAAGCGATTAGCATCGCCAATGGCACCGAATTCGGCCTTGCTGCGGGCGTCTGGACAACCAATCTACAGCGAGCGCACAGGATGGCCCGTCGACTTCAGGCAGGAACTGTCTGGGTAAACATGTATCGTGCGATGACCTTCAATTCGCCTTTCGGGGGAACAAAATCCAGCGGTATTGGTCGTCAGAATGGAATGGAAGCGATTGACCAATACCTTCAGACGAAAAGCGTATGGTGTGAACTCGACGAAGCGGTGCAAGATCCATTTGTCTTGAGGACCTAAAAATGTGGGTCGACTGCTGCAACCGTGATGGGTGGCCGTACGGTTGCCCGTCGTGGCGCTTTTTCGCTAGTTGTGCGAATGGGCCGAAATCACCAGCTCGCAAGCCGGAGCAATTCGCTCCCGTGCTCAACACCGGCAATTTGACGCGGAACCTATAAGGCATTGGTATGTGTTGAGATGCCAGGGCATGCTTATGTTAGCTGTTTCAAATTTAGCGCCAGATCACTATGTTCGAACATAAAAGCCATTATTTCCAAGGCCCGTCTTCGTTAGTGAATTAGTGCGGAGAGCGGGTTTCCCCTTTTTTGGAAGTTGGTGACAAGCCCACACCCTGCCAACAAAGAAGGATAAAAAGCTTCGTTTCAAGGTGAGTGCTAAAATTGGTTGGAAACCGTTCGAACGTGCGGCCCACGCCCTCTCTGTCCCGATGCAACCGACAATTAATAGTCTGATTTTATAGCAGTTGTCGGTCAAAGTTCGTTTGCAGAGGCGGCGTCCTTTCCGACGAGATGGTCGGGGGAACAGGTGTCAAGGACCTTTCTTTTCGTCGGGATGAGTCGTTTCAAGCAGAATGTTGCAGCCGTGAATTTGCATTTCGTGGACAGTGACCGCGAGCCGCGTCGGCGAAAAATGCACATCGCCTTAAAAAGATCCCTTGACTCCGAAAATTGTTGAGACATAATCCTATGTACGAACATAATGCGTCGGTGCGCTGGCACATCCCCTGTGATAAAGGATCTTAGTTAAATGGCACGAGAGAACTGGCGTCTTCCTGTATCGCACGCGCACCACTTGTCGGCCAGTGCTGGCAAACTCAGCTTTGTTGGAGGCGCGGGCGACTTCGATGGCGCCGGGCGCATCCGCGCGCCAGGCAACTTTGAACTTCAGGTGGAAGGTTCAATTTCGAACTTGGTTTATGCGCTGGCAGCCGAATCCTGCACCCTTGACGATGTTGTTCGGCTAAAGGTCCATCATACGTCTGAGTGCGACGACTGGGATGTTATTGCAGCGCTTTCGCAGTATCTAGAAGCTGAGCCTCTGCCGGCGATAAGTGTGGTTCCAGAGCCATTCCAGCCTTTTTCTAATCAGATGGTCCAAATTCAAGCGATCGCGCAAAGGGGTTGGAGAGCGCTATCTGACGTTCGAATTGTCACCCGACCCGTGCCTGCTTCCAAAGCTTCTTTGTTCAACGGGCGAGCTATAACGGCGGGCCTTAGAGCTGGCGAGTTCATCGCCGTTTCGAACCGCAGTTCAGAGGACGAAGACGGCGTTTTGCAACACGCTGACGACGGTGTATTGCAAAGTCACAGCATCATGCAAATTCATGAGCAGACCTTAAAAAGTCTTGGCGCGTCATTCCAGGATTGCGTCAAGCTTGAGGCCTACTATTTTGGGGACGATCTGGAAGATTGGGCGCCTTTGGCAAAAGCTCGATTGAGTTATTTCCGTGAGCCTGGTCCGGTTGCCACTGTTGTCCCAGCTCATCGCCTAAACCCGGAAAATGCTGTCACGAAGATTGAAATGTTGGCGATGCGTGAGTTGCGCAACGGCTATAGCAAGTATATCCCCCGTGAAGATCATTGGCCAGAGCGCGTGTGGGATTGGCCAGTCGAGGCACCGTATAGGCAGGCGATCGGTCTGCGCAATACGATTTGGCTCGGCGGGCAGGTCCCGTGGAACTCTTACACTAACGCTGGTGTATGGGTTTTTCCTGGAGATTTACTGGCACAAACACGTTTCACGATGACTTACATTGAGGATTTGCTGCTTCCATTTGGCCGCAGACTCACTGATTTGAAGAATTTGATCTGCTACTTCGCTACGACGGGGACGGAGGAAGAAACGATCGCCTTCGTTGGGACGATTGCTGATTGTTTTGGAGGAGCGTTGCCTCCAATGACCTTGGTACCGAAACCTAAAATGCATGATAGCGAGAATATGGTCGAAATTTGGGGCGTCGCTCAAAATTAATTCTTCCAAGCGCAGCAGAATTTGGAGAAATGACTTGAATACGTCTTTTAAGGATATAACGGCAACGGAATGTCTGGAGCTATATAAGACTCTCCAGGTGTCTCCAGTCGAGATCGTAGACGATTGTTTAGATCGAATAGATCGTACCAATCCAATGTTTAATGCGTTTTGCTTTGTCGACCACGAGAGGGCACGAAGCGACGCGAAGGCGTCCGAATTGCGTTGGAGCCGTGGAGAACCTATGGGCACCCTGGATGGGGTTCCAACCACGATAAAAGACTTATCGTTAACTGCTGGCATGCCTACGCTTAGAGGCTCATTAGCTATCGATCCGGCGGGGCCTTGGGACGTAGATTCGCCCGTTGCGGCTAATCTCAGGAATTCCGGTGCCATTCTTCTTGGCAAGACCGCAACCCCCGAATTCGGATGGAAGGGTGTAACGGAAAGCCCGCAGAACGGAGTTACCCGCAACCCTTGGAATAAAGAGCTCACTTGTGGAGGCTCTTCCGGCGGTGCTGCGGTCGCGGCTGCATTGAACCTCGGGTTTTTGCACCAGGCCAGCGATGGTGGAGGATCAATTAGAATTCCGGCAAGCTTTACAGGAACATTCGGCTTCAAGCCAACTTTCGGGTTTGTTCCTGTATGGCCTTTCAGCGTTATGACCGGTCTCGCACATCTGGGGCCCATAACGCGTACCGTTGAAGACGCAAGCCTTATGCTTGATGTGTTAACAATCCCCGACGCTCGCGATGGATGGGCCGGACCTACTTATACTTCAGCAGACCTAAAGTCCCGCAAGAGCTTAGAAGGCGTTCGGGTGGCTTATAGCCCGAGTATGGGATGGGGCGGTGTCAGCAGCGACGTCGACAGGGTCACCAAATCCGCAGTAGCCCATTTGATCGATCTGGGTGCAGCGGTTGAGGAAATAGACCCCGGGTTTAGCAATCCAATAGAAGCTTGGTCGACACTTTGGTTTGCGGGTGCGGCGCGAATTTTTGCGAGCTTGCCGTCAGATCGGGCCCATTTGGTTGATCCCGGATTCATGGAGTGCGTCGAAAAAGGTCGCAGCGTTTCATTGATGAAGTATCAAGACGCACAACAGGCTTGCTACGACATCTCGGCTAAGATGGCGCATCTCCACAAACGGTTCGATGTCATGGTAACGCCGACCATACCCGTCGCGCCGTTTCCAGTGAATCAAAACCAGCCCCACGAGTACGCTGGCTGGGTAGACTGGACGCCATTTACCTATCCCTTCAATCTGACGCAGCAGCCTGCGGCGTCGCTCCCGTCAGGCCTTGACGATACTGGCCTACCGGTGGGGGTTCAAATTGTCGGCGCACGCTACGCCGATGCGAAAGTGCTTGAGATCGCTCAGGTGCTCGAGGCGAGAATAGGGAGATTGACTGCTCCTGATTACATCACGCTCTAGAGAAAGCGTGATCATCTAAGCGAGATATATGCCTACGTATCATTCTAATCCACCGACGTAAGATTCAATCGTTCAACAGCAAGGCACCGAGCCATAAAAAGGGGAACATCATGAAGATTTTGAAAGCAACAACCGCGGCCGCCGCAATTCTGATCAGTCTTTGGGGAACGGCGAGAGCCGAGTGCCTTGATGACATTAAGGCAGCAGGTGTGATCAAAGCGGGCAATGGGATAATGGGCGCAAAGCCGTTCGTTTGGCAGGACGAAGAAGGAAAATACTCCGGTTTTGAATGGGAAATTTTTCAAGAGATCGGAAAAAGGATCGGAGTCGCTAAACAGGCATATGAAATCACTGATTGGACGTCTCTGATCCCCGGGCTGAAAGCCGGAAGATGGGATATAATTTTATCCGGCATGGGTGCAACTCAAGAACGGGCTCAAAGCGCAGGGATATCCTACTCCAGCCCGTACTTCCTTTTGTACGATTTGGTAATTGTCAAAAAGGACTCGAAGATCAAAACGGCAGAAGACCTCAAGTCCGCCACAGTGGGATCAACGCTGGGCACGTTCGATTCCATCAATGCTCATTTCCTGGTTGAAGAAGGCAAGGCCGCGAAAGTCTTGGATTTCAATGACTACAGCGCCCCGTTCCTTGCTTTGCGAAATGGCCAGGTTGATGCTGTTGTTATGGATCAGGCGACCCTTTTCGGCCAGGTAGAGACTTTGAACGATCTCAGGACACTTGGCGACCGACTTCCATATCGCCCGAAACCTGAGTGGGCTGATGCTGAAGCCAAGGCTCCATACAAGCTCGGTGGGCTCGCAATTGGCGTGAGAAAAGATTGCCCAGCGCTTCTCTCAGCAATCAATTCCGCTATGGATGACATGGAAAAAGACGGGACAAGAAAGAGGATCATCGAAAAATATAAAGTTTGGGACGAAGGTCAGGTCAAACTGATGAAATGATGGGCGAGGTCCTTCGATGTACGAATTGATCGCAACTGACGTTCCAAAATTCTTTCCGTTTCTCCTGAAGGGTGCCTTAGTCACCCTTCAGCTTTCCATAGTTAGCATGGCGTGCGCTTTGGTGATTGGCTTGGGAGTGGCGCTGGCCAGATTGAGCGGAATCAGAATTTTGGATTGGGTGTTTGGTCTCTATGTTGAGATCTGGCGCGACGTCCCGCTAATTGTGCAGTTGATGGTGATTTATTTCACGCTGCCAGAAGTGGGTATAAGTTTGCCAGGATTTTGGGCTGGCGTGCTGGGCCTCAGCCTTAATCTTGGGGCTTACCTTTCTGAAGTATTCCGATCTGCGATCAGTTCTGTCGATCCTGGGCAAAAAGAGGCTGCGCGTTCGATAGGCATGTCCCATATCATGACTTATCGACGCGTCGTGCTCCCGCAAGCTCTACGGGTAGCTATTCCGACAGTTGGTGGCTATTTTATCTCACTTTTAAAAGACTCGTCACTTGTTTCATTCATCGCCGTGAACGAACTGATGCGTAATGGAACGATCCTGATTTCCAACACTTTCCGGAGCATGGAAATCTACATGATGGTCGCCTTCATTTATTTCATTCTGAGTTTTGTGGCGTCTCGAGTCGTTCGAGAGATTGAACAGCGATTGACGCCAAAGCACCTTAGAACTCGCGGCGGCCTCGGTCGGGCCCAACTCCCGGAGCTGGTGATACAGTGACTCAAACAGCACTTCTCACAGTCAACAACCTTCGTAAGTCATTTGGACATCTGGAGGTACTTAAAGGCGTCAGCCTATCCGTTAACCAGGGCGAGGTCGCCTTTCTGATTGGGCCAAGCGGCAGTGGAAAATCTACCTTAGCCCGGTGCATTAATTTCCTTGAGACACCTTCCTCAGGGACGATCACATTCGAAGGGAAAAAGCTCTGCGGCATTGAGGCTAAAGGCTTCCGAACAGCTCCGGAAAGAGATTTACGTGATGCTAGAAGCCATATGCCCATGGTGTTCCAGCAGTTCAATCTGTTCTCTCACCGGACCGTATTGGAGAATGTGATTGAAGGCCCCGTCCTCGTAAAAAAGGTCACCCAGGATGAAGCCGTTGCAGACGCGCTCCGGTTGCTTTCTGAGGTGGGACTTCGAGAAAAAGCTGACTTCTACCCTGACCAGTTGTCAGGTGGCCAAAAACAGCGTGTCGCGATAGCGAGAGCGCTGGCGATGCATCCAAAGTTGATATTGTTCGACGAGCCGACCTCGGCTCTCGATCCTGAATTGGTAACCGGAATCCTAGACACAATTCGTGGTCTCGCTGACAAAGGCATGACACTGGTTATTGTGACTCACGAAATGGGGTTCGCGCGGAAGTTGGCAGACGTAGTTCACTTCATGGCGGACGGAACAATCGTTGAGTCAGGCTCACCGGACGAGATTTTTGATAATCCCACGAGCCCGCGCTTGAAGGACTTCATAAATTCAATAATTCGATGAGAGAAGTGCATTGGGTTAGGTCGAACATAATTTGGTTCAACCTAACCCTGGGTGCGATTGCCGGGTCGCCCCGCGTCTTTGCGAACTGGCCTGCAGCCGAGCCGATAGATAGATATCCCTAGCGTCGGCTCTCAACGCAAATCAACAACCGTATTTGCAAATAGCTGGGAAGGCTCAATATCGTCTCTTTTCGATGTGACCTGCCACACGGCTTCCATCAAAAGCCTGTATTCGGGCTTCACCAACGTGGCTTAGTAGAGTGTTCTTCCACCATCGACTGTCAGCGTGGCCCCGGTCGTGTAGGAAGACGCATGGGAGATGAGGTATAAGATTGCTTCGGCGACCTCCGATGGCTGGGCGGCTCGACCCAGAGGATAGTTGGAGAAGTCGACGGGCATCGAATTTTGACCCTGTTCAGGTGCAGTCATTGGGGTGTCGATAAACCCTGGGCAGATCACGTTAGCGCGGATCTTTGGCGCTAGCTCGCTAGCGAGGGCCTTTGTGAAAGCGATGACCCCGCCTTTCGAAGCCGCGTAGGCAGTTTGATCCGCGAATGGTTTCAGACCCTGACCCGAGGAAATATTGACGATAGCGGCACGTTCTTCCTTCCGAAGCCATGGCAAAGCCGCATGGCAAACCAGGAAGGTTCCCGTAAGATTGACTGCTAGGACACGCTGCCACACATCCAGCGTCGTTTCTTCGATACTATTGCTCGCCAAAATGCCAGCGCAGTTCACAAGGCCGTCAATGCCTCCCATAACGGTCGCCGCGCCAGCGATTGCCGAGACTACTGAACTCTGATCGGACACGTCGACGACATGAGTGCTGCCAGAGCTGATGGCGCAGGTCTCTCGAAGACCGTCTTCGCTCAGATCGAGCAAGGCAAGAGTTGCTCCCTCTTTCGCCATTAGAACCGCAGTAGCGCGGCCGATCCCCGAGCCTGCCCCTGTCAGTACAACCCTTCGGCGGGCCAAACGCCCTTCTCCGGCACTCGAACCCGATCGCTTTGCGTTCAGCATATTCCCCTCCTATTGAGCACCATAACAAAGGTCAGTGGTGTTAGATCGCCGCGATTCACAACTTTCCTCTTCAGTTACTTGCGAACCGCGCTTTCCAACTAAACGGAGAACGTAGTGCCGACATCAATAGGATATATCGGCCGGCGGATCTTTTGGTAGTTGTAGTGGCCAAGGTTGCAAGTTGCGCTACCTGGGGGATCTGTAGCCACAATCGCCTTAGCTCTGGATTGGAAAAATGCTCTAAAATGGTTGAGCCCCTTCAGACCAATCATGTCGTATTGGGTAACATCGGCTCCAGTGATCAAGAACGGCCGATCGTCCATAGTGCCGCCGTCGGGAAACTCCGTAACGATAATTTCCACATTGCCGACGCGCAAACGAGCCGTTTTGCCGTAACACACCGGCAGCCCTTCCATCATGGGAGACACGAAGGTGGCATTTCCATCTGATAGTGCGCACACTCTTGCGTTGTGCAATTCAATAGGGTCTCCGGAAATTTTGTCGATTTTGCCGCCTAGCAAACCAGAAACTACTCCCCCAACACCGGCCTTATGGGCAAGAAGGGCAATTTCAGGGTCGGAAATGAATCCGAAAATTGTCTTGGCAAGATTCCGGTTCAGAATCTCGCGCAGAAGATGGGTTCCATTGCCAGGCGCGCCGCTACCAGGATTGTCAGAAACTTCCACGATGACAACATACCCTGTTCCGGGTTTATGCAGCGCGTCTAGAGCACTATCCACAGCCACGTCCGGCATGGGGCACTCGCCTTTCAGCTGTTCTCGCATGTCCCAGATGTGTCCGGCGATTTCGGCGGCGGCCTCCTTTGCCCCTTGTTCAGCGACAACGACCACAGAAGCTCCAACGGAAGGCACATCGGTAAAATTGTAACCATGGAAAAAAGCCGCATCTATCAGGCCGTGTTTAGCGGCATAGTCGGCTACGTAGTCTGTGAACGATTTCATGGGTTCACTAAAGGTGTTGCCAATTAGCGAATCGACCATCAAAGGAAGTTGAACAACGGCTGTTTGGGGGCTGGCTTCGCCGCGCAAGATGCGAACGAGGGTCTTCATCGCCAAATAGCCGGCATCCGCCATATCGACATGGGGATACTGTTTACAGCCGAAGAGGCCATTTGATAATCCGACCATTTCCGGTGTTATATTCCCATGCAGATCAAGCGAGACGGTGATGGGCATGTCCGGACCAACCACCTCCCGCACTTTTTCCAAGGTATAGGCCTCTAAATCATCCGTGTTCTCCGCACAGCCGGCGCCGTGAAGCGACAAACATATCCCTGCGTATTCACCCTTTCGTTCTTCGGCAACCCTAGTAAATTCCCCTGTGACATATTCGACGGCCTCCTTAGTTAGTTTCGGCCCGGCATTCATCACGGCAACAGCCGGAATTAGTTGTACCCCATATTCTTCCGCCGCTTTGATCATGCCGCCTAAATCACTGGGCGTATTCCGGAATTTACCAAAAATTTCTTCACCTACCGACCATCCAGCATCAGCCCAACGTTTAAAA
The DNA here is from genome assembly GCF_025847205.1 of Pararhizobium sp. YC-54. Taxonomy (GTDB): domain Bacteria; phylum Pseudomonadota; class Alphaproteobacteria; order Rhizobiales; family Rhizobiaceae; genus Pararhizobium. Next base: position 20,901 of record NZ_JAOYTH010000025.1, read on the forward strand.
TCCCCAATATCGGAGGCAAAGGTACTGCTTTCGTGACCGACCATACCGAATAATATTTTCATACTGCCTGACCTTCTGATGAAGAGACGTTTTCCTGAGTGTTCGCTGGAGCCATCAACTGGCGATGTAACGGCCGCCGTTGATGTGGACGGTTTCACCGGTGATGAAGCTTGCCCAATCCGAGCAAAGATACGCCACGGTCTGCGCCACTTCTTGTGGCCGACCCATGCGCTTGAGTGGCGTCGATGCGATTAGTTGCGGCCCCTGCTTTTCGAGCAGGGTCTTGACCATCGGTGTATCGATGAGGCCGGGGGACACGGCGTTCGCCCTAACATCGGGGGCAAGCTCCAAAGCAAGCGTGCGGGTAAAGGTTAGCACGCCCCCTTTTGAGGTCGCATAGCTCGAATGGTTATAGCTTCCGCAATGACCAGCTACTGAGGCCACGTTCACCACCGCGCCGCCTTTGACGAGCAGGGGAATAGCAGCGCGGCAGGTAAAGAACACGCCATCGAGGTTTACCGCGGTGCTAAAGTTCCACTCATCGTCGGTCATGTCGTGAATCATCTGGTCGCGGTACAGACCTGCGCTTGTCACAAGAAAATCAAGCTTGCCGAAACGCTCTTTTATCACTGCGGCCACTGCATTAGCATCCACCGACTTGCTGGCATCCTGCCTAAGTCCAATTACTCTTTCACCCGTCGGGTCTAGTTCCTTCGCGAATCCCTTAATGCCGGTCTCGTCCACGTCTGTCAGGACGCATGAAGCGCCGAGGTCAAAAAAGATGCGTGCGATCTCGCGAGAAATCACACCATTCGCTCCACTCAACCACAAAACTCGACCATTAAAATCGAACATTTTAGCTCCATTGCAGCTTCACTGCGCCGCCAGGTCGGCCTTGTCGCTCTTTTTTGAAGACCATCAGGTGATGGTCACCCCATGATCTCCACAGTGACGCCATCCCAAGTCTGGATGTACATCAGGCGCTTGCCCTTATTAGGTCCTGTGTCGACCGTCCCGACCGTTCCGAGAGGGAGGGCGCCATACTGTTCGGCTCGGTGCTGTACTTCCTCAAGATCAGGAACATTCAAGGCAAGATGTGCGAAACTCGCGTCACAAGGGCGCGTATGCATTCGCTGGCTCCGCAACTTCCCCACATATTCGATGAACTCGATAATGAAACCGGGTCCTTTCATGAAGGCAACGATGATATCGGCGTCGCTCAGGCCAGTCACGGCCCGTATCATCGCCTTGTCGCGTGGTCCCTTGGAAAGCGTTTCAAAGTTGAACACATTCTCGAAGAAGGATATCGTCCTATCGAGGTCTTCCACAGTAAAGCTGAAGTGGTTAAGGCTTATCGCCTCGACGTCGTGCATTGACGTGTCCTCTATACCGATTATTGGGAAAATTCTGACGTGGCCGCTACTCGGGCAACAAGTGATCTGGCACCGACGTATTCCGATAAAGATCCTCAACGGTTTCCCGGCGCTTGATTATATGGACCGTTCCATCGCTGATCATTACAGTGGCGGGTCGCGGCACGCTGTTGAACTGCGTCGATGCCGAATCGGCGTACATCCCGGCATCCAGGATTGCGACTGGCTCTCCGGTTGCCAAATCGGGAACTGCCCAATTGTCCGCCATACGCGAGTCGATACAGGTCGATCCGACTATCTGGGCTAGTTCGGCATAGGACCTGTCCAGTCCGCTGGCGGGTAGGAAATGATAGGCGCTGCCCGCCGTATCAATGCGTGGCAGATTGTTGGTGCTAAAATCTACGTTGACCCACACCATCCCGCAGTCCCGCTTGATTTGACCAACTCTGCCGAGCAACACCACGGCGTTGCCGACGATAAATCTTCCAGGCTCCAGACGAAGCTCTGGAATAGGCATTTGGTGCGCCTCGAACGTATCGAGAAGCGAGGCCACAACCGCTTCTGCGAAGTTTTCGACCGAAGACCCGTTCAGCTTGTGCATCCGCGATTCCGGATCCCTGTCACGCGGCCAGCCGCCGCCGATGTCTATGAGTTCCGGAACGTAGCCTGTAGCTTCACGAATCCGGATGATCGATTCGGCAAAGTCACGTGTGCACGTTGCGAACAGCTCGGGATTTTGCGTAAATCGGGGCGTGTGAAGACTGAACCCGCGCAGCCGGAGGTTCCGGCATTCCAGAATTTCGGGAACCAGTTCAAGGGCGGACTCGACCGAAAACCCCCATTTCTCCCGCAGCAGGAACGCCCGAACGTCGCTGGCCAAACCCATGTAATCGCTTGGTGAACCCGCAAGACTTTCCGGAGCGGATTTGATACGCAGGGCGACCGATCCAATCGTCCCAAGATCCGCACAGATAGCATCCAGCATACGGATCTCATCCACAGCATCAATGTTGACGTGGACGCCCTTCCGAATCGCGGCGCGCAGTTCGACTTCCGTCTTGTTGCTGCCGTTCATCGCGATCCGCTCGGGATCGGCACCACCCATGAACGTCGAATGCAGTTCGCCCAAGCCGAAGCAGTCGCCGCCGCCGCCCTCCTGATGGATGACCGCCCGGATTGCCGGATTGTTGTTCGATTTGATGGCATACATGACCAAGACTTTGGTCGGCCAAAGCCTTTCAAAGACGCCTTTGATCCGGCGGAAGTTTTCGCGCAACGTTTGTTCGCTCACAACATAAAGCGGGGAGCCGAAATCAGCGAGCAGACCCTCGGCCTTGTAACCGTCGAAGATCAGATCGCCTTCCTGTGATACCTCGATCGGGTCAGTGCGCGTGAGCACTTTGGTCAAATGTTCGCGGGGTTTAGACCCGAGAAATTCTCGTTCTGCAGGGATTTCAGTCATTGTCAGGACCTTTGGAATTTGCGCTCTACGCCTGCTAAAGTTGTTCTGTGATAAGAGCGAATGTCCTCCCAAGCGGTCGGCGCGACAATTGCTTTGTTCAGCAGGATATGTTGACTATATGTGACCAATGGGTCGAGAGATCCGAGCTTCAGGGAGGGGAAATTTCGACAGATGAGCCACAATCTGCCACCGCTTATCGCGCTTCGCGCGTTCGAGGCCGTTGCAAGGACTGGCAGTGTGCGTGCCGCCGGAGACGAGCTTTCTGTCAGTCATACAGCGATCTCGCGCCACATCCAAAATCTCCAGAATCGTCTCGGCGTGGCGTTCTTCGAGCGTGAAGGCAGGGGCTTGACACTCACGGGAGAAGGGAAACGCTACTACCTGAAGATCTCCCGGGCCTTTGAAGCGATCACAGTCGCCACGTCCGAACTCAAGCCCAATCTGCCAAGCCAACTGGATATTTGGTGCACGCCGGGCATCGCGTCGATCGTGCTGCTTCCTCGGCTGCCTGATCTTGAGAAATACCTGCCAAAGTGCGATGTCGCCCTTCGGCCCACACGGCGGCGGCCCGATCTCGAGGCACAGGAGGCTGATGCGGAGATCGTGTTCCTGTTCGATGGCGAGGAACGTCAGGGATGCCATGTGGAGGTGCTTAATCGTCCTCGCATGTTTCCCGTGGCGAGCCCGACCTTCCTTGACCGTCACGGCCCAGTGTCATCCGTTGACGAACTTCTGAACCTGCCACTCATACACGAAGAGTCAACTGACCAGTGGGAACGGTGGTTCAGCCATCTTGGTCGCACAGAACCGATCTCATTACACGGCCCTAAATTGTGGAACGGTCAGCAAACGATTGAGTCAGCGCGACTTGGACAGGGTGTTACAATAACTGGAAGCCTTCTTGTCGAACCACATATCGCGAGAGGTGAACTTGTCGAGGTTTTGTCGACGAATATCTACCTGGGGTCATATTGCCTTGTGACAACCAAATCGCGATCTGTCACAGCTCCCATTCTTGCCTTGCGGCGCTGGCTAGCTGACGTCCTGGCGTGATCTGCAAGACCAAACATTCGGGTGGCGTCGACTGGGAGTAGGGCGCACTTTGAAGAACCTTCCACACGTACTGGTTTTCAATGAGGCCGACGCGGCAATCTACTAACCTGCGATGTTTCAGTAGCTGTCCTGCGTAACCCAGAGAGGACCGAAAGCGACAAATAGTCTCTCGACTGGCGAATATGACGATGACATGCGCTAGGCAACGTATAGTTTCGAGCCGTTGGTCGTTGGATCGCTCAGCTGAATTGGCAATCGTCTTTAAGTCGAATCGACGAACTTTCGGACGATTGCCGGCGTCTACCATACTCTATGGAATCGGTAATGCAGCCTCGCTGCCCGCGTGCAAACCGTCAACAGTGTCAGGGTCGCATGGGCTGACATGAGTTGCAAGCGGTCGCATCGCCATGTGAGGGCCGGACCCCAAATTGGTGCAGGCATTAGCGAGGTTGAGCTCTAGCGCTCAGGCCGACAACGATGTCGATCCCAGCTGCGAATTTCTTCTCCATGAACGTCTGGCGATGGAGCTCTCAATGGGGGGACGAGTACATTGCTCGTTGCTTGCCCCTCCTTCGACGTGAATATTTTGTGCGCCGATGTCAATTGGTTACTTTAAGGCACCATATCGTCCGTAACAAAGCATTTGTCGCCGTCGTATTTTCGATGGAATTTGGGCTGCCCACCACAAGTGTCGAAAAGGTCAATGGGCGGGATTAGAATCCTCTGCACGTGGATTTGTCGGAAGAAGGTGTCAGCAAACATATTGGCGTGCACCGTTCCTGAGGTTCGGGCTTCGTCATTGCGAACAGTTCTCAAGACCCACCTCTCGCAGGGTCGGAACGGCGTAGAACAGGGTAAGTGCCTTGAAGTAAATTATTCGAATATGGGACGGTGTCTTATGGAGCTCAAGTGCGACGAAGTCACGGGCTCAGCTACGGACATTTGGCGTGGCCTGTAACAGCCGCTAAATCGAGTGCTTCAAGTGGATCATCAGCAGATTACAGCTAAACACGCTGAGTTCATTCTCAGTGTCCCAGGAACAACCAAAACTGCAAAGGTTATGTCTTGTGACTATCTCCTCGAACGCAAATCCCGACCTGGTTACCCTGTGCGACAATAAGGCGCGTTGGAACCTGCCTGACCACCGTCGCAGTGGCTTCCACAATTTGCACACCACGATGCGCTATGCAATGTCGCTGCGCGCGCCCAGCGTCCTCCCGCTCAGGAAGGAAATCGACTGGACCATTGGCGAGCGACCAGAAGTCGCGCGTTTCCTCGGGATGCCGCATTTCTCCGCCTTCGTCGTGGTGCGCGACGACCGGATCCTCTACGAGCGGTACGCTCCGGATTTCGGGCCCGACCGACCACATACCATCATGTCTATCACGAAGACGACGCTCAACCTGATGCTCGGCCGTGCGGTGGCCGACGGCCTCCTCAATCTCGAAGAAAGAGTAGGCACCTATCTTCCGGAGGTCGGCTCAGGATATGCCGATGCAACCGTCAAGGCGGTCGCCGATATGAACGTCGTGAACGACTACAACGAAGACTACAGCGACCCCTACACTTCGATGTTCGACATGGATGTTGCCAACGGCTGGCGCCTTCCCGATGAAGGTCAGAAAGAAGGCACTACGCGCTCGTTCATCCGCGGTATCACCGGAGACGACCTGACGAATCGTACCGGCGAGGTGCTCTATAAGTCAGCTAACAGCGATGTCATCGGCTGGATCATCGAGCGCGTCAGTGGCCGGACGTTACGCGACTGTCTGATCGAGATCGTCGAGGCGGCAGGCCTCGAGGGATGCTTCCACATGACCTGCGATCGCGAAGGAGTGCCGCTGCTTTCCGGTGGCGCCTGTCTCACCGCCCGCGATCTCGCGCGCTACGGCTTACTGTTCGCGCGTAAAGGCGAGGGTGTCGACGGTCGCCGTGTCGGCGACGCGGCCTTCATCGAAGACACGCGCCATAATCCAGGCCCTCCCTGGGCCAAGCCGCGCGACTGGATGCGTTATAGTCGCCAAACGTTCACTGACGGCACCTGGCTCGGCCACGGTGGTTACGGCGGTCAATTCATGCTTGCAAATCCTGACACCGGTACGGTCGTCGTCTACTTCAGCGTGCTTGAGAACAGGAGCGCCTCCGATACGAACCATTTCACCCCTCTCGTAAAGATGATGGAGGAGCTCGCTGCGCAATAACGTAGTGGTTGTGCATTCGCGCCGACCTTATGGTGGGCCAGTTAGTAGCATGCCACAACGTTCCTTTTGCGTCGTTAAACGGTCTGGAGCCGCTCTGATCGGCGGTTTCGGTGGAAATCCTTGATAACAAACAAGAAAGGGAACTGGAAATGACTATGAATCGACGGGAAGTTCTAAAGAGTGCGCTAGGTTCATCTGTGGCCCTTGCTGGAGTGAGCTGGTTCACGCTGCCGGCAGCCTCAGAGGAGGCGACGAAGAACACACTGACGTGGATATGGGACATAGCCTACCAGAACATGAATCCAGCCATCAGCAATTCGGCCGAATGTTATTTACTCGGTAGCATCTACGAAACCCTATTGGAATACAAGGACGGCAAGGTCCAGCCGAAACTCGCGACCGCCTGGGAGAGCGCCGAGGGTGGCAAGACCTGGACCGTCAAATTGCGTGAAGGGGTGAAGTTTCACGACGGCTCGCCACTGAACTCGGTGGCGGTCAAGAAGTCGTTCGAATATACGCGTGATCTTGGAAAGGGCGGGAGCTACCTATTTGCCGGCCTGACAAATGTTGAAACGCCGGACGAACACACCGTCATTTTCCGTTTCAAGGACGCCATCGCGTTCGATCTAGTGGCAGCTGCACAATACGGTGGTTTCGTGATCGGCCCAGCAGGCATCGACAAGGGCGACGAATGGCTGAATCAGGGCAATGCGATCGGCACTGGCCCGTACAAGTTGACAGAATTCCAGCAGGGAAAACTAGCGGTCCTCGACAAGTTCGAAGATTACTGGGGCGGATGGAAAAGCAGCCAGTTCGACCGCGTCGTTCATCCCTATGTGGCCGAGGCGTCGACGCGCATTCAGATGATCCGATCCGGCGAAGCGAACATTTGCCCCCGTATTCCGGCTGCTCAGATCGAGAGCCTCGGCGCCTTGCCCAATGTCTCGGTCGCGAACGATCCGGGCTGGCGCACACAGTTCTATCTGATCAACACCCAAAAATATCCCACAGACAACCTGAAATTCCGGCAGGCCTTGTTGTCTCTTTGGGATCACGAGTCGGTGCTGAAGGACATTTTTCATGGCATCGCCAAGAAGCCGGTGGGTCCAGTCGTATCGACCTTGTGGGGTCACGGAACATACGACGTAGGCACATATGATCCGCAGAAGGCACTGTCACTCCTTGAAGAATCGGGCGTTCCTAAGAAGGATTGGAAGATAAAGGCACTGTACTACGCCGGAAATCAGGAGCAGATTGATGCAATAGAGCTGTTCCGGGCCAACGCCGAGGCTGTTGGACTTGAAGTCGACCTTAATTTGGAACAAGTAACCACCACCTTTCTTAGCAAGGCCCGGTCGCCTGAAACTACAGGTCACCTGAATGCGATGGTAACTTGGCCAGGTTATCCTTCCCCACAGGACCTGTTAGGAATGTGGAAAAGCGAAGAGAAGCCCGTCTGGAACCTCTCTTATTACCACGATGAAGATTACGACCGTCTTGTACACGAGGGCTTCAAATTGGAAGGTCCGGACAGAGACGCTGCGGAAAAGGTTTATATCGCGGCGCAAGACAGGCTTATGCAGAACGCGGTCGCCATCTTCTATGCCGAGGTAAACCGGGTTGCCGCCTATTCCTCTGATATCAAGGGAATGGACCAAGCCAACAATCCTGCCTACGAATGGCTGTCTCTCTACAGCCTGCACAGATAGGCTTTGCGCAGGCATTATAACGGGAGGATTTCATCGCCATGGCAATGCACTTGGTTCAGCGGCTGCTGATGATCGTTGGCGTCGTACTTGGCGTCGTCACTATAATGTTCGTCCTGAGCCGAGTGCTTGCTCCCTCGCCAGCTGAACTGATGCTGGGGGGACGCCCTCCGGCTGAAATGATCGCCAAGATGAACGAGGAACTTGGACTCAACAAGCCGCTCGCGGTGCAATATGTGAGTTTCATCGGCAATGTCCTGCGTGGAGAGCTTGGCAATAGCCTGCTCACCAAGCGGCCCGTGGCGCAGGAGGTAATCGAGCGGTTCGGCGCGACGTTCGAACTTACCACTCTGGCAATGGCGCTCGTTTTGCTCATTGGCATTCCGATCGGTATTGTTTCCGCTGTAAAGCACAATTCGCTCATCGATAATATCGTTCGCACCGTCTCTGTTGCCGGTGTCGCGATCCCATCCTTCATTCTGGCGATGGCACTGCAAATTCTGTTTTACGGCGTGCTCGGGTGGCTGCCTCTTCAAGGTCGCGTCGACACCTCGATCCTCTTGGATCACCCGATTAAGCCAATCACTGGCCTGTTTCTTGTTGATTCCCTTCTTGGAGGTAATTGGGAAGGGTTTTTGAGTGCTCTTGCACACATTGCTCTGCCATTGTTCGCCTTAACAATCCTGTTGCTCGCTACCGTGACGCGCATCACCCGGAACATGATGATTGAGGTTTTAAAAGAGGAATATATCCGGACGGCGTTTGCTTACGGCCTGCCAAGGGCCACAATCTACTATCGCTATGCGTTGAAAGCTACCCTCATACCCGTCTTGACCGTTATAGGGTTGACCTACGGGTACCTTTTGGGTGGGGCCGTTGTGATCGAAACTGTCTTCGATTGGCCAGGGCTCGGTTCTTTTGTGGTGTCATCGATCGCTCAGAACGACTACCCCGCCTCACTCGGCGCTACACTCTTCCTTGCCGTGGCATACCTCATGGTCAATCTCATCGTCGATCTTCTGTATGCGGTAGTCGATCCCCGCCTCAGAACAGCATAATGGAGATCATGATGGCAACTTATATCATGGATTGGCCTACTCGACTGGTCCGCGCACGCGCATTCCTGGGGCAGAATCGCCTGTTCGTTCTTGGCGCCGCCATTCTCCTGTTGGTGATTTCAGGTGCTCTTCTTGCTCCCTGGATTGCGCATTTTGAACCAGCCAAGATCGTGATGTCGGAGCGACTCTCACCACCCAGCGCCGAACATTTGATGGGCACGGATCGCTTCGGCAGGGACATCTTCGCCAGGTTACTTTATGGGGCAAGAATATCGCTGCTTGTCGGCCTTTGTGTTGTCCTTCTATCTCTAGTCCTCGGCATTCCGGTTGGGCTCTTGGCAGGGTATTTGGGAGGCAGGACCGACCTCATTTTGATGCGTCTAGCGGACATCTTCTTGGCCTTTCCGCCCTTACTTCTGCCAATCGCCATAACAGCTGCGCTTGGTCCTGGCCTCTGGAACGCTGTGATCGCACTCGGCGTCACCGGGTTCCCTGGGATAGCGCGCATTATGCGCGGCGCGGTCCTGAGGGTGCGCGAGGAACTTTACATCGGTGCCGCGCGGACGATGGGCTTAGGGCAATTGCACATCCTGGTTCGCCACGTCCTGCCAAACTCGCTGACCCCAGTCATCGTCGCGGCATCTTCAGATTTTGGCTATGCGATTCTGGCGGGGGCATCACTGAGCTTTATCGGCTTGGGCGCACAGGCTCCGGCGATCGAGTGGGGCCTCATGGCCGCGGACTCCCGGGTCGACTTCCTTGATCACTGGTGGACCGCGCTCATTCCAGGTCTGGCTATCTTCTTAACTGTGCTTGCGCTCAATCTCGTTGGCGATGGTCTCCGCGATATTCTGGATCCAAAGCAGGGGAGACCGGAATGAGTAGTACAGTTCTTCAGGTAAGTGGCCTAGGAGTGACTTTTCCCGGGCTCTTCCGATCAACATCGATCCTGCGAGGGATCGATTTCGAAGTGGCAGCTGGCGAAGTGCTCGGCTTGGTGGGCGAATCGGGCTGCGGGAAATCTATGACGGCGAGCGCCTGTCTCGGGCTGGTGCCGTCGCCAGGGCTCGTCACCGGCAGTATCTCGATCGATGGGCAGCAAGTCATTGGACGGCCGGAGTCCGAGCTGCGTACGATGCGTGGCTCCCGCGTGGCAATGATCTTCCAAAATCCGATGCGTTCCATGAACCCGTTCTTCACGCTCGGACGACAGATGATCGACGTCATTTGTTGCCACCGATCAGTGAGCCGGCTTGAAGCTCGCTCTCTGGCCTTGAGCGACCTCAAGGCAGTCCGCATCCCCGACGCGGAGCTGGCGCTCGAAAAATACCCCCATCAGCTTTCAGGCGGCCAGATCCAACGCGCCCTGATTGCGCTTGCCCTGTCTTGTCGCCCACGCCTCCTGATCGCGGACGAGCCGACAACGGCGCTCGACGTAACGGTACAGGCGCAGATCGTCTCGCTGATACGGCGTCTGGCAGATGAGAAAGGGCTCGCCGTCCTGTTCATCACACATGACCTCGGCATCGTCTCGCAACTCTGTGACAGCGTGGCGGTAATGTATGCCGGCCGCATCGTTGAGAAGGGAAGTGTCGAAGCAGTGATCGACCACCCCCTCCATCCTTACACAAAGAAGCTCTTGGGTACGGTTCCGACAATTGGGCGCAAGGCTCATGAATTGGTCTCAATACCCGGGAACGTGCCAGATCCCGCACTCGTGCCACCCGGTTGCGCTTTTCGCGACCGTTGCGACCAAGCGACCGACATTTGCGGCGAGACACAACCGCCGACCTCCATGTTTGAACAGGATCACACGGTACTTTGTCACCATGCCGTTCGCGCACGACAGATAACGGAGTCACAATGAACCCCGCATCTACGCCTAGCCTTCTTTCGGTTGCAGGCCTCCGGAAGGTATACACGACGCGCAACGGCACCATAAAAGCGCTGGACGGCGTCAGCTTTGATATCGCTGCCGGTGAAACCCTTGCGCTCGTCGGCGAATCCGGTTGCGGCAAGAGCACGCTCGCATCTGCGCTCCTCGGACTTGCCAGCTTCGATGCCGGTACAATCGCGATCGACGGTGATGCGATCACCGCTCGTTCAAATTGGACAAAGTTACCCCCGCGTCGGGATGTCGGAGTGGTGTTCCAAAATCCCCAATCCTCGCTCGATCCCAAGATGACCATTCGGTCTATCGTCGGCGAACCATTACAGATGGTTGGAGCTCGTGGCGATGCTCTCACCCGGAGAGTCACCGGACTGCTGAGCCAGGTTGGCCTTGGCCCAGAGTTTCTTAAGCGCTACCCACACCAATTGTCTGGCGGACAGCAACAGCGTGTCGCAATTGCACGCGCGCTGGCGCTGGAACCGCGAATTTTGATCCTTGATGAGCCAACGGCTGCGCTCGACGTTTCGGTGCAGGCACAGATTCTTAAGCTTCTGAAAGCTCTGCAAGTCCGCACGAATGTGAGCTACTTGTTCATCACTCATGATCTCGGCGTCGTCGATTACCTCGCCAATCGAGTCGCTGTCATGTATCTCGGGCGGATCGTCGAGAGCGGACCGGTGGCCGACGTGTTCGCCGATCCACGCCACCCTTATACGCAGGCATTGCTTGACGCTGTGCCGGTCATCGACCCTTCGCGACGGAGACAACAGGCACCACTCGACGGCGAAGTGCCGAGCCCCATCAACCGTCCGTCCGGCTGCAGTTTCTCTCCACGATGCCGGTGGGCGACCAACGCGTGCCGCGCTCACGACCCGGAACTGTGCGAGGACGGGGGAGGGCGTGCTAACGCCTGCTTCCATCCCTTGAATGTAGGAAAGTCCGCATGACGCTGCACAATTCGCGGAAGACGATCCCAGAGAGCTCGTAGAACTGGTTCTCAGACGCGTGCACTCGCCCGATTGGTTCCTTGGGCCGCGCGAAGCCCACGAGATCGCTCTCGACTGCGCCCTCGTGAATTGCTTGGTGAGCGCGGCGAGCGCGTTCTTCCGGCTCCGAGCCGCCGTCGGGGCCTCAACTTGTTTACGGGTTCCGGCCGAGAAAAAAAGGTGTGAACTTGAACGCTCCAGGTCTAAATCAGAGGGGAGTCGACATGAGAGTGGCCGTGATAACTGGTGGAGCTGGCGGTATAGGGGCTGCTACTGCGCAATTGCTACTTAAGCGGGGATGGCGGGTGGCGATCGTAGATATTAACATCGACGAGGTGGCAACTTGGCCAAATGAAACTGAAAACTGCCTCTATCCAATTCAATCCGATGTGCGAACGAAAAGTTCTGCGGGGGTAGTCTGCGAGCAAGTCGTCGAGAGGTGGGGCCGATTAGATCTTATGGTGAACTGCGCTGGCGTAAATCGGCATGCACCCTTCGAAAAACTTACACTCGACGATTGGCAATTCGTCTTGGACGTTAATCTGACGGGCACGTTCGCCTTCATGCAAGCCGCCGCACTTCACATGCTGAAGAACCAAAAAGGATCAATCGTCAACATCTCTTCTATCGCTGGTGCGCGCGGGGTGCCCGATCGCTGTGCCTATGCGGCCACCAAGGCGGCAATCGATTCGATAACAAGGTCGGCCGCAGTGGGATGGGCGACGCGCGGCGTTCGTGTCAACGCCGTGGCGCCTGGTTTCACCGAAACTCCCCTCGTGCGCAGATACATCGACAATGGCAATATTGATATCAACCAGATACATTCGATGACCCCGATGCAACGCCTTGCTTCTCCGAGTGAAATTGCTACAGCCATTGTCTTTCTGGCGAGCGAGGATGCTTCTTTTATCACCGGGCAAACCCTGTATGTCGACGGGGGCTATATGGCCGAATACGGGATCCCGTCTTCTTAGACCACCTCCGCACGCCCAATCTCGAAGCGCTCGTCTAGGTAGCTCGGCGGCAAGGGTCCTGCTGGCGGGCGTAGAGGCTGAACTTGACAGCGGAATGTCGGAACAGGTCGTCATTGGACTTATCGCTCTCTCGACTGATGTTGTCACCGAATATGAGCTACGCAAGATGTTGCCGTCAGACGGCGTCAGCATCTCATCAACGCGGATCGGGACGCAGAATCCGATCACAATTGAAAACTTGCGTGGACATGCTCATGAGATCGCAGATGCGGCGGAGCT
>NZ_JAOYTH010000026.1 GCF_025847205.1 Pararhizobium sp. YC-54
AAACCACGTGTCCTCGTGTTCGGTGCGGAAAACGAGATTGTCGACCGGATTACCTATGAGGTGTTCCGCCGCCCGGACGGTTCGCTCGATATGGCGGTCAACAGCGAGGTCGTCGACAACGACTACGGATTTCCCGCGTCACTGACAGTCCACCGGGCTTCCGCGCCTGGAAAATAACAGCAGGTTATGGTCGGTCGAGGATCGCGGTCGATCGACACCTCACCGAACAGGCGTCGCAGAAGGTCCGAGGACCCAGTTCTTCCTCCAGTCGACTGCCATGGAAGCCTTTGACCCGAGGGATGGCGGCAAAGGCTTCAATGGCCTGTAGCAACCATTCGAACTCCGACATCGACCGCAGGAATTCCGCGGAATTTATAAAAATCAATGCGCCCGGAATGTGGTCCGCCATCCGATCGCTGATCCACCCCCTAGGCAATCTTGACGTTGCAGGGTCGCCCCCCATATCCTGGACATGTGCGACAACTAAATTCCGAGGCTGATAACCTGTCCGAGCCGCCTTACCCCCTCGCGAAGGGAGGCGGGCGGGGCTGCGAATGTCAGTCGCAGGAAGGAGCCGTCGGGGTCGGCCGGAAACCATGCACAACCGGCACTGACGATTACGCCGTGCCTGACCATGTCTGCCGCGAGTGCGACATCCGATACGTGATCCGGCAGGCGCAGCCAAAGATGCATGCCTCCGCTCGGGACCTGGAATGTAACGCGATTTCCCAGTTCCGCATGCAACGCGCCAACAAGGGCATCCCGGCGCTCGATCAGAGCCGCACGGGCCGCATTGAGATGACGCTTCCAGCCTGGTGCGGAGACAACCGCCAAAGCAGCCGCCTGCAGGGGGCCGGAAACAAAGAAGTCGTCGCTGCCACGAGCAGACTTCAAACGCGCAAGTGCAGCCCCGCGCGCCATGACGGCCGCGACCCTCAATCCCGGTGCAGCCGACTTGGCAAGGGAGCGGATATAAACGACGTGTCCATGCCGATCGCCCGCCGCAAGCGGCGCGGGTGCCGTGCCCGTCAGGTCAAGATCGCGCGCCCAATCGTCCTCGATGATGAACGCACGTGCCTCTGCCGCGATATTGAGAACGACGGCGCGCCGCTCTGCCGACAGGACAATACCGGACGGATTGGAAAAGGTTGGCTGACTGTAGAAAACACGGGCTCCCGTCTGCCGGAAGGCATCCGCCAGCAGTTCCGGTCGGACCCCCTGCTCGTCCATCGCCACGGGGACCAGTTCAAGGCCTGCCGCGCAGGCGGCTGAAATGGCCCCCGTATAGGTCGGCGTTTCCACGAGGACCGGACGCCCGGGCGGGACGAGCGCGCGGAAGGTCGTCGAGATGGCGGCCTGTCCGCCGCCGCAAATGATGACATCATGAGGTGAGAACACCGCGCCATTTCCGACTTCGCGTGCGAACCACGCCCGCAAGGGTTCCAGGCCCTCGATCGGCAGGCGGTCCCAGAGTTCTGGCCGCCCGGCGGCCTGACGGAGCGCATTCGCCAGCAGCCCCGAAGCCTGAAGGTCCGGTGGCAAGTAGCCCATGCTCAGGATCAGACTTTCGGGTGGCGGTACGGCCAACAGACTGCCCAAGAATCCGCTGTCTGCGCGCGCGGCCCCGAGCGCGACGGACTGCCAGGCGAAATTCGACACGTCCGTCGCGCTTGCCATTGTCTGACGGACAAACGTCCCCTGACCGGGGCGGGGCTCGATCAAACCTTCGCCGACGAGTTGCGCGAAAGCCCGCTCTACCGTCGCCGGACTGACGCGGTGGTCCTTGATGAGTGTCCGCACTGAGGGCAAGCGTGTGCCCGGTCGGCCGGAGGCCACCACATCCCGCAGTGATTGAATAACGATCGATAGTCTGTTATCTCTTTTCATGAAGAGAATAGATAACACTATCCACCAAACTGCGGAAACGCTTTCGAAGTCCGTCACGGCCGATACGGCCCAAGACCTGCTGGCCGACAGACTGCCGGCCGGCCTCTTTGCTATCTACCTCATGATCGCCTTCGCGCTCGCCGTGGCCTGTGGTTCAAGCTTCCTGCTCGCCGACACCCTGCGCGCAGCCGGGTATGCGGCAGCGACAGCGGGTTCTGTCGTCAGCGTCGGAACCGTCTCGACGCTCATCGGCTCCCTGTTCGCGGGACGCCTGGCCGAGCGAACCGGCATCCTGCCGTTGGTTGCCGTCTCTGCATCGATCATGGCGGCTGCTATGGCCTGCTTCGCAATGATCGCAACCGGAGGCCTGCCGCTCGCCTATGCCGGCGGTCTCCTGCTCGGCCTCGGCTGGTCGATCTTCTACATGCTGGCGCCGATCCAGCTCATTCATTGCCTCAAGTCCTCCGCGCGGCTGGAAGCGTTGACCCTCCTGGCGGGTGCGCAGATGCTCGGCATCGGCGTGTCCACGCCGCTGGGGCATGCCATCGCCGATCATTTCGGCGGTCCTGGCAACGCCTATGCGTTCTATGCCGTCTTTTGTACCCTTGCGGCGGCGTTCTCCCTGCTTATCCGGAGGCGCATGACCGATCAGCCACAACTGCCGATGCGGGCGGTCGCTCTGTCCGTCGCAGCAACTCTGTCCATTCTGCGCGCGAAGACGGTCGTGCCGGTAATCATGATGGGGATCGCCGCCTGCACGTTCGCGGGCCTCTCGACGTTCCAGAGCTTCTATGCGGGTTCGCGCGGACTGACCCCGGATATCTTCTTCCTGACCTTTACCGTGACCACGGTCGCCTTGCGCTTCTCCGTCGCGTCCATGATAGGCAAGCTGCCGCTCGGGCATCTGGCACTCACCCTCTTCGTTGCGACATTCCTTGGTATCGGACTTCTCGTTATCAACACAGGCAACACAATCCTGTATGTCTCAGCCACCGTCCTCTTTGCGACTGGCTACGGCCTCACCTATTCAACCTTGAATGCCATGGTCGTGAACCTGGCGGGCGAACGCGGGCTGTCTATTCCAGTTGCATCGCAGGTGTTCACACTCGGCTATTTCGTTGGCTCATTCGGCTTCCCCTATTTCGCCGGCAGTTTGATCGCGGACGATGGCATCGACGCCGCACTCCTTGTGATGGTGGGCCTGGTAGCAGCCAACATTGCGATTGCTGGCTGGATGCTGCTCAAAGCAACAACTGACACCGGGCCGGTTTCGCATAAGTCCTGAAAACATACGACACGCTCTTTGCCTGCCGATCGGATGGAACGAACTGCGCTGAAATGGCACGACCGAGACGAGGCAGGCGAGCCGGTCGATTTCCCCGAAACGGGTTTCAAGTGGGACCAATGATCGATATCGACAAGGATTGGCTCTCTTCCCAATACGAGCCCGGTTTTGACGCCATAGAATTGGTCGTTGGCGGCGTGAACCGTACTTATCGGGTCCGTACGGGGAAGAAGTCTTTCTATTTACGGCTCTACCGTGCATCGGGGAGGCCGCTTTCGCAGATCATTGCCGAGGCAACCCTTCTGACGGCGTTTCCCGATTGCGCGGATGTGGGTGTTAGCCGACCTGTCGCTACGGCCGACCGGTCCGCCCATATCCTTGAATTGGCGTACGGCGGCAGCTTTCGTCACGCCTGCCTTTTCGAAAGTGTCGATGGGGGTCAGATCGCGCTTACACCTGCTGGTATGGCGCAGTTTGGAGCATCCATCGCACACCTGCACCTAGCTATGCCAACCGCCACTGGCGGAGAAATTCGGATCCTTGATCCAATAGCGATTGTCCAAGATACATTGCTGGCACTTTCCTCCATCCCTCAGAGCCAGAAAATCTTGAGGGCGATCGAGAAAGACTACTTGGCATGCTTGCAGCGAACTGAGTTGCACTCCATTCCAGCCGGTCTGTGTCACGGCGATGCCTGGACTGGCAATGCGCGCATCCACCATGGGAAGGTCCACTTTTTCGATTTTGATGATTTTGGGCACGGCCCTCTTGTTCTCGATCTCGGCACGGCGGCATGGCACTTTGCGCACGAGGAAAGCCCAAATTTCGCAGACATGTTCACTTCATTGATATCCGGATATGAAAAGATCCGCCCGTTGTCCAAGATCGAGCTAGACGTTTTGCCCCTTTTCATAGGCCTTGCTGAAGCCCGATCGCTGTTGTTTCTCGCGCGCTATTGTACGCTGACCGATGACTTGTGGGCTGAAGTGTTTCAAAGGGCGCTGAAAGTATTCGCCCTGTCGCGGAAATCCTGACTTTTTCAACATTGATCGGTCGCACTCGAACACAGCTGTCATGAACTTGATATGTGAAGCCTGCTAGTCAGCAATTTTCGTTGCGATGGTAGGCCTTATGCGGCTCTCGAGACCAGGCAAAAAAATTGTCAATATCCTCCTCGTGCTTGCCGTGACGCAGGTCATCGGGTGGGGTACCGTCAGCCTTCCCGCCATCGTCGGCCGGCAGGTTGCCACCGATCTCGGTATGGACATCTCGGCGGTTTTTGCCGGCAGTTCCATCCTGTATGTCGTCATGGGCGTATGCGCGCCATTGCTGGCAAAGGGGTTCACACGGTTTGGCGCCCGCCGCGTGATGATGGCCGGAGCTGTTCTCGCCGCACCTGGCTTTGTGCTGCTGTCCGTTTCAACAGGGCCGGTGCTCTATTTCGCCGCTTGGGTGATCCTGGGCGCGGCCGGCAGCGCCACGCTGGCCACCGCCGCCTATATCATGCTCAATGAAGTCGCCGGCCGGAATGCCAAGAGCGCCATCGGCGCACTCATGTTGATGACGGGCCTGTCCAGCAGCATCTTCTGGCCGACCACCGCATTTCTTTCCGAAATGATCGGCTGGCGCGGCGTCTGCCTCACCTATGCGGCAATGATGGTGCTCGTGTGCCTGCCGTTTTACTTCTTCGGCTTGCCGCGCCGGACATTTCCGGGAGAAGAGGCGCTCCCTACAGCGATGGCAGCCGGGCCGACGACCATTGCACACAAGGGCACATTTGCTCTGATTGTGACGGCCATCGCGCTCAACGCCTTTGTTACCTTCGGGTTTGCTGCTGTGCTGATAGAACTCTTGCAGGCAGAGGGACTACTAACGCCCCAAGCGATCGCCTTCGGCTCGCTGCTGGGGGTTATTCAGGTGTGTGCTCGGGGCCTGGATTTCGTCGGTGGCGGTCGATGGGATGGGATCACCACCGGCCTCGTCGCCGGTATCAGCTTGCCCGTCGCCATGCTGCTGCTCATGGTGGGCGATGGCACCTATTGGACGGTCGCCGGCTTCATCTTGCTCTATGGCCTGGGTAGCGGCGCGCTGGCTGTATCTCGGGCCACCATTCCGTTGGTGTTCTACGACAAAGCAGAATTTGCCAAAGCAACGTCCCGCATCGCGCTGCCGCTCAATCTAATTTCGGCTGCCTCCCCTCCGATACTCATAGGTTTGCTGACACAGCTTGGCAGCCACGCCCTCCTTGGCCTCGCCACACTATGCTCATGCGGCGCGCTCCTGATCCTGTTTTTGCTCAGCCGCCGCCGGCCGTCGATCGAGGCAACAGTGTTGCAGAAAGCCTGAGATCCGTGAAACTAGCCCGGCTCTCCGAGGAATAGGATGATCAAGCGGACCAACTCTCTCTGCATTGCCGGGTCATCAATAGCACCGCGCCGCGCCGCATTGTGGATCACCCCGTCAATCGCGTCCGAAATCACGCGGGCAGAGGCGTGATCGGCGGGGTTGGGCTGGCGCTTCCGGTATGTGGCGACGGCCTCGGCGTAATAGGAGAGATATTCAATCTCGAATGCGCTGCTGGGGTTCCGATACTCTTCAGAGCTAGGAGCCTCGTCCAGCAGGACACGATGTAGGCCCGGATATACGCTATGGGCCGCAACCACGGCCCGCACCAGTTGCGCTGCGAACTCTGCTGGCGATATCCCATCCGCGCGGATTTTCCGCATCACCGCAATGCTGTCATCGAGATGGCGATGGCGGATTGCATCGACCAGAGAAAGCTTGTCGGGGAAATATTGGTAGAGGGAACCGATGCTGACGCCGGCCAGCTCCGCGACCCTGTTCGTCGTGAACCCCGCCCATCCTTCATCGCTCAGAATGTGAGCACCGGCCTGAACGATCGCTTCGACTGTTGCGCGGGACCGGGCTTGTCGCGGCTCCTTGCGCATCACGGATTGCTGCTTTGCAATGCGAGTAGACAAGAAACCTGCCCCGTAGAAAATGTGAACAACTTGCTCACATTTCTAAACTTCGAAAGGATCGGTGGCAATGAGCACCTTGCTCCAAACGCTCTACGGCTATCACGCTTGGGCCAATCTCGATTTATTCAATAAGCTGGAAAGCGTTGATCCCGGAAAACATGGGGCGGAGCTGCAAACCGCTTTTCGGCTGATCAGCCATTATCATGTAGTTTCGCGGATATTCGCTGGCCATTTGCAAGGCATTCCGCATAGCTTTACGTCTGATAATCTGGAAGAAACTCCGGCGCTGAATGAGCTGAGGGCCGCCGTCATGTCCTCTGACCAATGGTATCTCGACTACCTTCGCACGGTCTCTCCCACTGCACTCTTCGAGGCCGTGGCCTTCACCTTCACCGATGGCGACAAGGGCTATATGACACGCGAGGAAATGCTGACCCATGTTGCTTTGCACGGAGGTTATCACCGTGGCGAAGTAGGCCGCATACTCTGGCAGCTTTCGGTGACACCTCCATGGGACACGTTCGCGGTCTATCTTCATCAGACCGAGCCAACCCGACGACAGCAGGGCAAAAGCACGCTCGTTTCCGCATAGATCGGACGGCTTGTTCTCAGGGCGAAAACTGTCGCACATTTCAGTCGTGAAACTCTGACTTTTGCGAGCAAGTTCTGCGACAGAAATTCCCCTTAGATTTCAGCGGGAGCCAAAGGGGGACTTTCCCCCTTGGCTCCCCGCAAACGCTGCCTGCGCATGGCAGGCCCGCCGGTTCACAGAACGGCCGATGACCGTCACCTTCAAACTCACCACTCCGTCCCGCTCACGCTGACAGGCCGGCCATGCTCGCCGGCATTTACGGGAAGAGGAGCAAGGACATGAACATCAGCAGCAATCAGCAAGTGACACCGGACTTTCGGGTGGACATCTCGCGCGGTGAACGGATCGGGCGCGTATCCTCGGAATGGTTCTCGCGGCCGGACGATGAGCGCTATCTTTCGCTGACAGAGCTTTACGATGCGGTGAAAGCGCGGGCAGACCGAGCCACGGCTCGCACGGTGGAAAGCCGCGCCGTTGCCCGGGAACGATAAGCGCAAGCCTCTCCTCATTGTTGCGGCTCGCTTCGACGCGCAAGGAAGAGCCCATTGCATCGACGGATTGGAGTTTCGGGCAGGTGTATCCTGTAGTGAAATCTTGTGTGGATGTCCGACAACGGACATATACCCGATTGGCGGACACGCAGGTCTGGCCCGCGTTGCGGAATCTGGCTTGTATTGCTCCATCGACGGCTGCGTCGATATCCGCGTCGTCGAAGACGATAAAGGGAGCGTTGCCGCCAAGCTCGAAGCTGATCCGCTTGATCTGATCCGAGCACTGACGCATGAGCAGTCGGCCGACCGCGTCACCTTCCGATGCATAGACCAGGTTCAGGACACCCTCAGGGAGACCAGCCTTTCCGGCCAGTGCAAACATGGCGCCGGCGACCAGCGGCGTCTGCTCTGCAGGTTTGAGAATGACGCTACAGCCGGCGGCAAGCGCTGGCGAGATCTTGCGCGCGACCATCGACGCGGGGAAGTTCCAGGGCGTAATGGCGCCGACCACGCCGATCGGCTGCTTGATCACCAGCATGCGTCGATCGTTCGAGGGCGCCGAGATTGTTTCGCCGTAAATCCGGTTTGCTTCTTCGGCATACCATTGCAGGTAGGCCGCGGCGTGCAAGACTTCCGATCTGGCCTCCGCCAACGGCTTTCCCATTTCCGCCGTTAGAATGACCGCGAGATCCTCGCTGTTTTCGAGAATAGATTGATGCCATCTCCACAAAATGTCGGAACGCTCGCGGGCAGTCAGGCCGGCCCAACCCTCCTGTGCGGCATGCGCTCTGTCGATGGTGATGGCGACATCCTCAACAGTCATATCCGGCAGTTCTGCCAGCAAATCATTGGTCGACGGGTTGAACACTGCAAACCGTGCCGTCGATGCTCTGACGTCCGCACGCGGCACATTGCCGATCTGGAGGAACCGTTCGGGATGTTTCAGATGCCTCGTGAGCGATGGTGTGAGCGTCATTCGCGTTACTCCGCATTTATTCGAAGCCTTTGGCTTCCCCGGCTCTGTTGAGAACGGCAAAGCCGGAGCAACGGCTTACCATTGCTCCGGCTCGGTCTCATCTCTGTAACAGGCGATCTCCGCGCTGCTAGCCGAGAGCGATCACCGCTTCGATTTCCACCTTGGCACCTTTCGGCAAGGCCTTCACCTCGTAGCAAGCGCGCGCCGGATACGGGGCCGAGAAATAGCCGGCATAGATACGGTTGACCTCTGCGAAGTCGCCGAGATCGGTCAGCAGCACGGTGGTCTTTACGGTCTTCGACAGCTCAGTGCCCGCTGCCTTGGCGATGGCTGCAAGATTCTTGAGGCACTGGTCGGCCTGCTCGACGGCGTTTGCCGAATTGAACTCTCCCGTCGACGGATCGATCGGCAATTGTCCGGAGACGAACAGCAACTCGCCGACCTTGATGGCTTGTGAATAGGGACCCACGGCGCCCGGGGCATCGGCAGTGTTAATTTGTTCGATCAAGATTCATCCTCCATGGATGGTGATTTATTGCGGTTCAGGCATAGCGGCTGAGCGCCAGGTCGGTGGCATCGATCTCCGGCTTGCGACGGGAGACGAGATCGGCAATGAGGCGGGCCGAGCCGGAACTCATCGTCCAGCCGAGTGTCCCGTGGCCGGTGTTGAGAAAGAGACCGGTGATTTTCGTCGGGCCGATCACCGGGGTACCGTCGGGAGTCATCGGTCGGAGTCCCGACCAGAACGACGCTTGGCTTGCATCGCCGCCCGGGAACAGATCCATGACGGAATGCTCGAGCGTGCGTCGACGTGCTTGACCGAGATCGTTGGTGTAGCCGGAGATTTCCGCCATGCCGCCGACGCGGATGCGGTCCCCGAGCCGGGTGATGGCGATCTTGTAAGTCTCGTCCATGATGGTCGACTCCGGTGCCCGCGAGGCATCGGTAATCGGGATGGTCAGCGAATAGCCTTTGACGGGGTAGACCGGCAGCTTGATGCCGTGGCGCTTGAGCAGCAACGGTGAGTAACTTCCGAGTGCGACGACAACAGAATCGGCCGTGAGCCTCTCCCAGTTGGTCACGACACCGCGCACACGTCCGCCCTCGACATCCAGTTTCTTGACCTCGGTGCCCCAGGAGAAGCGAACGCCAAGTTGCTCCGCCTTCTTTGCGAGTGCATTGGTGAATTTGAAACAGTCGCCGGTCTCGTCCTTCGGCGTCAGCAGGCCGCCGACGATCTTGTCGCGCACATGCGCAAGTGCCGGTTCAGTGCGGATACAGCCGTCCCGATCGAGCACCTCGTAGGGAATACCGTCTGCGGCGAGCGCCTTGACGTCCTTGCCCGAAGCATCGAGTTGGGCCTGGGTGCGGAAGAGCTGCAGCGTCCCTTGCATGCGCTCGTCATAGGCAATGCCGGTTTCCTTGCGCAAGGCGGCAAGCGAGATGCGGCTATAGTCGGCGAGCCGCAGCATGCGGCTCTTGTTGATGGCGTACCGCCCGGGGGTGCAGTTCGACAGCATCTTTACCATCCAGGACAGCATGGCGGCGTCGATCTTTGGCCGCAGGATCAGCGGGGCGTGTTCCATGAACAGCCATTTAATCGCCTTTTGCGGGATGCCGGGTGCTGCCCAGGGCGAGCAATAGCCGAAGGAAACTTCGCCGGCATTGGCAAAGCTCGTTTCCAGCGCCGGCCCTTTTTGACGGTCGATGACCGTGACCTCATGGCCGGATTTCGCCAACTGGTAGGCGGATGTGACGCCGACGATGCCGGCCCCCAAAACGATAACTTTCATGACGTCCCCAATGATGGCGCCGAACAGGCTCTTAGCGGTAATGCCTGACGTAACGGTCGCCGAGGCTTGTCAGAATTTCGTAGGAGATGGTGCCGGCGTCGCGCGCCACATCTTCAAGCGATTGATGCGGTCCAAGAACCTCGACGAAGCTGCCCAGCGACAGCGTTCCCTCAGGCAGCGCGGTAATATCGACGGTGATGCTGTCCATCGAGACGCGGCCGGTAATCGGCAAGCGCGTTCCCCTGTAGTAGACAGCGCCGCGTCCGCTCAGGCTGCGCGGCAGTCCATCGGCGTAGCCGGCAGCGATCGTCGCAAGTCGCATCTCCTTTTCCGCGACATGCGCACCGCCATAACCGACCTTGGCGCCGGCGGGTACAGTGCGTGTTTGCACAACGGCGACCTCAAGGCTGACCACCGGCTCCATAAGATGGCGTCCGCCGGAAGTCGGGGCACCGCCATAAAGGGCGATTCCGGGACGGGCGAGCACACCGTGGTAGCGTTTGCCGAGAAACACGCCTCCGGAATTGGCAAAGCAGACGTCAAGGCCGGGGAACTGGTCGGCGATGCGGTTCATCTCAGTGAGCTGGTCGTCGTTCTGGTCGCTATCGGCTTCGTCCGCCGAAGCCAGGTGGCTCATGATGAACAGGATCTCGACATGGCTCTGGGTTGAGAGCTCTGCTGCCAGAGCGCTGCACTCCTCAGGCGGCACGCCCAGTCGCGACATGCCCGTATCGAATTGCAGAACCGCGGGGAGGGTGCGGTTCAGGTATTTTGCAATCGCCGACCAACGCTGCCATTGCCGCAGCGAATTCAGAACCGGCACGATGCCGCAATCCGCGCAGGTCATCTCGTCACCAGGCTGTAGGCCGTTGAGCACGAAGATCTGCGCGTCGTGCTCAAGCAGCGGCCGCAACTTCAAGGCTTCAGAAAACTGCGCGACGAAGAAATGCCGACAGCCCTTGCCGTAGAGAGCAGGCGCGACGTGGTCGACACCAAGGCCATAGGCATCCGCTTTAACGACAGCGGCAGCGCGGGCCGGTGCCACCAGCGAAGAGATCTTTGTATAGTTTCGGCCGAGCGCCAAGAGATCGATCGTAAGATGGCCGGTGGCGCCATCGGCGAATGGGGCGGCTTCTCTCGCTGGCAGGGCCAATTGAACGTTCATTTTCAGTCCTTCCTCGAACGATGAGAAACTATGAAATAATGAACGACATTGTCGGTGTTTTCGTAGCGGATTAGGTCGAATTTGCTAAGATCATTGAATAATCGATCACGAAACCGGAGATTTGTATCAATGATGGCCTTGGACACAATCGACCGAAGCATTCTGAGGCTGCTTCGGATCGACGCTCGCATGAGCAACGCCAAGCTGGCGGTGGAAGTTGGCCTGTCGCCCTCCGCTTGTCTTCGGCGCATCAAGCTTCTGGAACAGGCACGCGTCATTCGCGGCTACACCGCATTGATTGACACGGTCCAGTCGGATTCCACGATCGCCGTCATCATCAACATCACACTTGAGCGCCAAACCGAGGACTACCTCGACCGCTTTGAGGCGGCGGTGCGCAAACACCCTGAAATCCGCGAGTGTTATCTGATGACCGGTGGGTCCGATTATATGCTCCGCGTCGACGTTGAGAGCGCTGGAGCTTTTGAGCGGATTCATAAGGAAGTTCTATCCACATTACCCGGCGTACTGCGGATCCATTCAAGCTTTTCGATCCGCGACGTGCTGGCGGCTCGGCAAGCTCGACGAGTTAGCGCCTAGCTCAAAAGTAACCATGCAGCCATGCACTTGGTGGTCAGCAGACAGTCTCTGGTCAGTCAGGAGTAATGGGAAGAACCATCGGACTGAGGCTACGCCTTGATGTGTCCAAAGTGTGTTGGTACCGCCTCTCGATTAGCGTATCGATATCGGCACGTAGTCGAGTTGCGACGACGTATCCGTGAAATCCCCGCCACGGCTCAAGATAGATAAAGCTATCCACTTTTCAGCTGCCGGTTTGACGGAGAGGGATCTCTAAACGCTTTGGCTTCCTCTAAAATCCAATTCTTTAGCAACTCAACCTCATAGCGATCTGGCTTAGGATCGGGCTCAATGAGATAATATGGTTGGGTATTAGGCAGCGTAAAGCCGCAGACATCAACCAAATCTCCGCATACAATCTCACGCTCTACCAGAAAATCAGGCACCAAAGCGAAGCCAGCTCCAGCAACGCAGGCTTCGATCGCCAGATGCATCAAACTGAATGAGAGCGATTTGGAGGGCACGACATGGCCCAAACCGGCTGCAGAAAACCACGACTCCCAACCTTGGTCATGCCAACCTGGCTCGTTGAAACTCACTTCGATTAATGGGCCGCTCAAGAGGTCGGCAGGTGTTGCCATGGGCGGCAACTTCGAAACGAGTGGGGGGGCCGCGACTGCTATTAGGTGGCCGGAAAGCAACAAAGCCTCCCGATATCCAGGAACCGTGCCGCGACTATTAAAAATAGAAAGGTCAGGCACTTTCTCAGCGGCAGTCCAACGCTGGGGCCCAGCCTGCACAGTAACCGTAATATCGCGATTACTGTCAAGGAAGCGGCCGATTCTAGGGGCAAGCCATTTCGCAGCGACCGAATGCTGACACCTAATGTGAACACCATTTTTGCTCTCCGCCGACCGAGCGGCGGCGCCCGCGGAAATGATATGGCCGAAAATTGCATTGACGCGATTGGAGAGTATTCGACCTGTTTCAGTGAGGACCACTCTATTGGCTTCTCGTTTGAACAGAGGGCCGCCCACCCACTCCTCCAGTTGTTTAATCTGGTGACTAATAGCGCCCGGGGTTACCCTCAATTCGCCTCCGGCTCTGGCGAAGCTGAGATGCCGCGCAGCTGCTTCGAAGGCCCGAAGTGCTGGTAATGGGGGTAATATCTGGACCATTTTAGGCTCAATCTCATTGATGCTGACCTAGAGGAATATTGGTTTGCGCCGTGGCGTTCAAGTGCTTTATCCCTGAATAACCGATTAGAAAACACCCCGCGGGCGACGGTATTTCGGCGCATTGCTCGGAGTAAGTGGAGGCTTCGAGAGGCGGTGTTTCCAAACGGCTAGCGTATCCGGGACATCAAATTAAAGACTACCGGGTGGGCGTTTTCGGCTTTGAGGAAAGCCATTTAAGGGAGGAATAAATTGAGCATGTTCAAACTATTGAGGAATGTTCCGTCTGCCGCTTGGGGAACGCAAATTTCAAGCACGGGGACGGGTCGCGGTTTGGTGGGAAGCTCGGCCATGACACGAATTGGGGGGATGGCAGGTGTGGCGCTTGCCGTATCCACTCTCCTGTCCGGAACAGCGTTCGCTGATGGTCAGGCGATTGTCCTTCGGGGCGCGCGCATCCTAACCATGGATTCGACGAAACCCGAGGCCGAGGCAATCGCACTGGTCGACGGGCGCATTGCTGCCGTTGGTACGACCGAGGATGTCGCGCCTTTCCTGAAAGATGCGAAAGTTTATGACCTACCCGAGGGCACTCTCGTTCTGCCTGGCTTCCAGGATTCGCACATCCATTTGCTTTCTGGTGGGACGGCCGAGAACGCAGACATCGATCTAAGTCAGGTCGTTGACGAGAAAAGCCTGCGCGCCGCGATCGAGCCTGCCCTTGGAAATCTGCCAGCCGGCGCCTGGCTTCGCGGCACGGGCTGGAGTACCTACACTTTCAAAGATCCGTCGGCAAAACTTCTGGATGAGATCGTCGGTGACCGGCCTGTATATTTCTCGGATGTCAACGGTCATACCGCTTGGGTCAATTCGGCTGCGCTGAAGGCGGCGGAGATTGACGCCAGCACTAAGGACCCCGAGGGCGGGCGCATCGAGCGCGACGCAGCCGGTAATCCCAACGGTTTGCTGCGCACCGAAGCCATGTTACTCGTTGCGAAGCTTATGCCGGAGTACCTTCACGACAAGGTGGATGTCGGGTTTGAAAGAGCGCAAGCTAAGGCGCTGAGCTACGGCATAACGGGCATCATTGAGGCTTGGACCTCCAAATGGGAATTGGCCGGTTATCAGCGCGCCTATGATGCTGGCAAACTCAAATTGCATATCGCTGCCGCAATTAGAGTTGATGCTCAGGGGTTTGCCCGTCTGATTAACGGCCCGGCAAGCGTTACTGAAACAGTGAATAGGGTTCTCAATCTACAAAAGGACTACGCCAACCCTAACCTCAAAATAACTTCGGTTAAGCTTCTTTCTGACGGTTCATTCTCGGGAAATGCGGCTGCTTTGCTACAGCCATATGTCGGCTCCAGTCAGACTGGCGTCCTTTCCTTCACACAACAGCAACTCAACGAAATCGTCATTGCCGTCGACAAAGCAGGCCTGCAAGTTCACACTCACGCCAACGGCGATGCGGCGGTCCGCACCGCGCTCAATGCCTATGAAGCGGCGCAAAAAGCGAATGGGGTGCGCGATAGTCGCCATATCATCGCACATGTTCGCCTTGTTGATCCTGCCGACATTCCACGCTTCGGCAAGCTTGGCGTGATCGCCGACGTCAACCCACTATTCGTCCGTTCTGGACGTCGAAACACCGAGAAGAAAATAGGGCCGCAGCGTCTCGAGTGGCTGTACCCTTACGGGGCCCTGCATGAGGCCGGTGCGACGGTCGTCGGCAGCAGTGACTGGAACGTGGCGTCGATGAACCCGCTGGAGGCGATTCAGACAGGTGTGACCCGCAAGGATAACGCTGATCCGAACAGTGAGGTTCTCGGTCCACAGCACCGTCTCGGCGTAATGGATATGATTAGGGCTTATACAGCGGGCGGCGCCTATGCTGCCTTCGATGAGAAGGACTCCGGCACGTTGACGAAAGGCAAACGCGCGGATGTCGTAGTCCTCGACAAGGACATCACCAGGGTTCCCTCGACCGAGATTGCCACGGCCAAGGTGTTGGCCACCCTCATCGAAGGCGAGCCGGTTTATGAAGCCGACGGGCTGCCGAAGCCGAGCAATCCATAAGGATGCGGTCGACGGCTTTACAGCACGAGGAGATGAAGAACGTGGGCCAGCTTTCCAACACGAATGTCCAGATGCGCACGGTGATGTTTGCTATCGCGGCAATCTTGACGTCGGCGGGAATGGCCTGCGCTCATCCGCATGTTTTTGCCGAGGCCCGCCTCGACGTGGAGATAACATCCGCCCAAACGGTAAAGTCGCTACGCCACATCTGGCGTTTTGATGAAGTATTTTCATCAACAGTACTCATGGAATTTGACAAAAATTCCGATCTAAAGCTCGACGATGAGGAGCTAAACCGCGTGTCGAAGACTGTTTTCGACGCGCTTGCCGAATATAACTACTATCAGATCGTCACAAAGGACGGCAAAGACGTCGCCATGAAGCCGCCTGCGGAGTTGACGGCGAAGTACGAGGATGGGCACCTCGTCATCTTGTTCCAGTCAGATCCTGCCCAGTTCCTTCAACTTTCCGGCAAGATCTATTTCGGCATCTACGATCCGACCTTCTATACGGCGATCAACTTCTCCGAGGACAAAAACTTCGTCGTTGAACCGTTGCCTGGCGACTGTTTGCGCCAAGTCGTCCGACCCGACCCGGACGAAGCGATTGCCCAAAACCAAGGTTCACTGACCGATGCCTTCTTCAACGATCCTGCCGGTACAGACCTCAGTAAGATCGTCGCGACCAGGTTTGAGCTGGCTTGCACAGCCAAGGGGGTAGGCCAATGAAAGAGCCATTTATCCGCATGGCGTTTGTCTTGTCGCTCGCTGCGTGTCTCATGTCCTATTTCCTATCCTTCGCGCATGCACAGAGTTCGCTCGGCATCGGTACGAACGAGGTCACGCTACCTTCGACCGGTTTCTTCGGGCCGCTGCTAAACTGGATCAACGTCCACCAACAGGCGTTCTACCGGGCTCTGACTGGCGCGCTGAAGGAAATACGGTCGGACGGGAGCAAGCTTTGGCTGCTCATCGGCCTCTCCTTTGCCTATGGCGTTTTCCATGCCGCCGGGCCGGGACACGGCAAGGCTGTCATCTCCTCGTATATGGTCGCCAACGAAGTCGCGCTGCGCCGCGGCATCATGCTTTCCTTCGTGTCGGCCTTTCTGCAGGCACTGACGGCGATCATCGTCATGATGTTGGTCTTCCTGGTTCTGCGCGGCACCACGATCTCCATGAACGACGCGACATGGTTCCTCGAAGTGGTTAGCTATGCCCTGATTTCCTGTTTCGGCGCCTGGCTGCTCTGGCAGAAGCTCAGGCCCAAGCTCACAAGCTGGCCCGCACACAGCCTGTCAGCGGCGCGCCCCGAGAATCATTCGTACCACCATCATCATGGTGCACATAACCATGACCATCATCGCCACACGCACGCCCACGGCGAACTCTGCGACACTTGCGGTCATTCCCATGCACCCGACCCCAAACTGCTCTCCGGCGATCATTTCGACTGGCGTACAGCCTGGTCAGTCGTTGCGGCAGTGGGCCTGCGGCCATGTTCCGGTGCACTGATCGTGCTCACCTTCGCTTTCCTCAACGGGCTCTGGGTGGGTGGCATATCATCGGTGATCGGCATGGCGATAGGGACCGGCGTCACTGTCTCAATCCTCGCTACGATCGCCGTGATGGCTAAGAACTGGGCTGGGATGTTGGCCGGCAACAGTCGTACGAGTCAACACATTCACCGCGCCATCGAGATCGGGGGTGCAGTCTTCGTGTTGATCGTGGGACTTCTACTGCTGACCGCAAGCTTAGCGGCGAAGCCCGGTGGCTTCGGCGACACACCTTCCGGAAGCGATAACCTTTCGAAGCTGAGCAATCAATAGAATCTGTCTCCAACCAATTTAGAATTGAAACAAGGGAACAAACACGATGTGGGGAGCACACATGAATTTCTTCAAGAAAACGCTACTTGCCCTGATGACCGCAGGCGCAACAGTTGGTGCAAGTCACGCGCAGGAACTGCGGATTGGGCTTTCTGCCGAGCCGACATCAGCGGATCCACAATTCTTCGATTCCGCGCCCAACAGCGCGCTCGCAGCGCATTTGTTTGGATCGCTGGTCAGCGCCGATGAGAACCGAAAGCTGCTTCCCGGTCTGGCACGTTCCTGGAAGATGCTCGATGACACGACATGGGAGTTCAAGCTGCAGCCGAAAGCGACATTCACTAGCGGTGAAAAGCTGACGCCGCGGGACGTTGTCTATTCATTTTGCAGGATCCCTTTTGTCCAAGGATCGCCTGGTACCTTCAGCGATCTTGTGAAAACGATTGCGTCTATTGATGCGCCGGATGATGAGACCGTGGTTATCAAAACCGACAAGCCCGACCCGATTCTACCAAACAGGCTCATATCGGCGTTTATTATCAATGCAGATGCGTTTGGTGGCGGCAAAAACATCAAATTCAAAAAGGACGGCTGCGAGGATTTTGGTGACAATCCGAACCCGTCAGACTTCAATAATCCGGCGAAGTCAGTAGGCGCTGGTCCTTACAAGCTGGCAGAGTTTACTCCTGGTTCGCAGATCGTGCTCGAACGCAATGACAATTATTGGGGTGAAGTGCCTCATTGGAAGCGCGTCATCATGAAGCCTCTGACGAACGCCGGCGCACGTGTAGCTGGTCTGATCGCGGGCGACGTTGACATGATCGAAGCACCTTCGGTTCAGGATTTCGAGCGCCTGACCAATTCGGGATTCAGTGTCGCGCGAGCATTGACTCCCCGACTGCTCTATATCCAGCTTGATCAGAACAACGACCCGGCCTGGAAGTCCCCAACGGTTAAGGGGGTTGACAACACTCCGATGAGCGATCGGCGGGTGCGCCAGGCGATGTCGATGGCGATCAATCGTCAGGCGATTACTGACAAGATCATGGGCGGCCTTGCCGCGCCAGCAGGCGAACTCCTACCTTATCCGATGTTTGGCTCGACGAAGGACTTCCCGGTTACTGAATACGATCCTGAGGGAGCCAAGAAACTTCTCGCTGAAGCCGGCTATTCCGATGGATTCCAGATTACTCTGGCGACCCCAAACGACCGCTATATCAATGCAGACAAGGTAGCACAGGCAGTCGCGCAGATGTGGACGCGGATCGGTATCAAGACCGATGTCGACGCCATGACAGCGGGAACGTTCTTCGGACGTCGCAACAAATTCGAGTTTTCCGCCTTCCTTGCTGGTTATGGATCGACCACGGGCGAAATGTCCGAAAAAATAGATGCACTTGTGCTTACCCGCAATCCGGACAAGGAAACCGGGACGCTGAATTTGTCGCACTACTCGAACCCGGCGGTGGATGAGCTCGTAACCCAAGCCAAACAGACCGTCGAAGACAAAAATCGCGAGCAACTGCTTCAGCAGGCGGCGAAGACGGCCATGGATGATGTTGCGCTGCTGCCGGTTTACTTTGAAGTTCGTCCGTGGGCGCTTCGCAAGGGGCTGACGTATTCTGCTCGTTCTGACGAGCAGACCCGCGCGATGAGTGTGAAGCCTGACACGGCAAACTGATCATCAATCTCAGCGATGAGCTCTGCAGCTATTTGCAGAGCTTGTTGCAGCTTTTACTGAAGTGGTGAGGAAATGCTTGTCTATATAATCAGACGCCTGGGACAGGGCGCTCTTGTGGTGTCAGTGATGGCCAGCGTCGTCTTTTTGGCGATGTATGCCGTTGGTAATCCGGTCGACGTTCTCGCGCCGCCGGATGCTAGCGACGCTGAAAAATTGTTGATCGCGCGCGAACTCGGACTCGATAAGCCGCTGTGGGATCAGTTTTTTGTTTTCATCGGGAATGCGTTGCACGGTGATCTTGGCAAGAGTTTTGTCTACAATGAACCGACGCTGCAACTCATCTTGCAGCGCCTGCCTGCAACGCTCGAACTCGCCGTAACTGCGTTAACGCTGGCCATCGCGATCGGCATTCCACTCGGCTTGTATGCCGGGCTGAAGTCGGAATCGTGGTTTTCTCGTATTGTCATGTCGGGATCGATCCTCGGCTTCTCGCTACCGAATTTCTGGATCGGAATGATGCTAATCCTGCTCTTTTCAGTCCAGCTGAAATGGCTGCCAGCCGGCGGACGCGGTGAGACGGTCAATATTCTTGGGGTGCCCCTGTCATTCCTGACTTGGGACGGGCTACGCCATTTGCTCCTGCCGGCGCTGACGATGTCGATCTACAAGGCGGCGCTGATTGTTCGCCTGGTGCGTGCCGCAACGCGCGAGACAGTAATGCAGGAGTATGTACGCTTCGCTCGGGCAAAGGGCCTCTCGCGCCAGCGAATTGTTCTGGTGCACATCCTCAAGAATATCATGCTTCCGGTTGTCACAGTGATTGGGCTCGAATTCGGTGCAATCCTAGCCTTTGCCGTCGTGACTGAGAGCGTCTTCGCCTATCCGGGCATGGGCAAACTACTGATCGATTCAATCAACCATCTCGACCGACCGGTGGTCGTTGCATATCTCATGTTTACGGCATTTCTGTTCGTTATAATCAACTTCGTTGTCGATCTGATCTACGCCGTAATCGATCCGCGCGTCTCACTTGTGGAGGCGAAGGGATGAATAAACCACTTCCAGCATTTTCGGATCGCAGCGAAGCCCCCTGGCGTCAGCATCTCGCCAGATTACTGGCCAGTCCGTCAGCCATTATTGGCTTGGCACTGCTTTCGGTCCTCCTGCTGCTCGCATTGCTTGCGCCGTGGGTGGCGCCGCAAAACCCATATGACCTCAGTCAGCTCGATGTCATGGATGGTATGTTGCCGCCAGGCGAAAGCCTTACGTCCGGCTTCACGGCCTGGCTTGGCACTGACGAGCAGGGCCGGGATATGCTCTCGGCCATCATCTACGGGATGCGTATCTCGCTCGGCGTCGGCGCGGTTTCCGTTGTTTTTGCCTGCATGATCGGCGCAACGGTTGGGGTCCTTGCTGCCTATGCCGGTGGCAAGGTCGATGCAATCGTCATGCGCATCGTCGATCTGCAGCTCTCGTTTCCCTCAATCTTGGTCGCGCTCATCCTATTGGCAGTGTTTGGCCGCGGTGTCGACAAGGTGATCGTCGCGCTCGTGATTGTGCAATGGGCTTACTATGCCCGCACAGTGCGTGGATCCGCACTCGTTGAACGACGGCGTGAATATATTGAGGCAGCACGATGCCTGGCGCTGCCAAAGCATCGCATCGTGTTTCGTCATCTGTTACCGAACTGCCTGCCGCCGCTGATAGTGGTCGCCACCGTGCAGGTCGCGCACGCAATAGCACTTGAATCGACATTGTCGTTTCTCGGAGTCGGGGTGCCGGTGACAGAGCCTTCGCTCGGTATGTTGATCGCCAATGGATATCAATATCTCCTCTCGGGGACATACTGGATGTCCACCTTTCCGGGAATTGCGCTGGTAATCGCCATTGTCGCGATCAACCTCGTCGGTGACCGATTACGCGATGTGCTTAATCCGCGGCTGGCGCACTGAGTCCAGGTGAACTCCTGATTAGCGGCGACGGGTCATGACAAGACGCTAACACCGAAATGAAGTCGTGCATCCATCAAAAAGAATATGAAATTTGGGAGGTTGTTGAATGCTAATTTGTTACCTCAGGAGAGCGCCTGTCCTGGCGAGTATTATCAAACACGGTCGTGGAACATCGCTACACCCTCTCGGGAACGAGATTGTCCAAAGATGAGTGCAGTTCTCGAAGTATCGGACCTCGCGGTAACATTCGGAACTCGCGACGGTCTTTTAAAAGCCGTCGACGGCGTGAGCTTCTCTGTATCGCGCGGCGAAGTCCTTGGGCTCGTCGGTGAATCGGGGTCCGGAAAATCCATCACCGGGCTCGCAATCATGGGTCTGATCGACGCTCCGGGCCGCATTGCGCGAGGTTCTGTCAAATTTGAAGGGCAAGAACTGATCGGGAAAAACGAGAACACGTTACGCTCGTTGCGAGGACGGCGTATGGCAATGATCTTTCAGGATCCGATGTCAACGCTCAATCCGGTGCTGCGCATCGACACGCAGATGATCGAGACGATCAGGGCACATGAGAAGG
Organism: Pararhizobium sp. YC-54; assembly: GCF_025847205.1. Classification (GTDB taxonomy): domain Bacteria; phylum Pseudomonadota; class Alphaproteobacteria; order Rhizobiales; family Rhizobiaceae; genus Pararhizobium. The sequence continues at coordinate 21,033 of NZ_JAOYTH010000026.1, forward strand.
TCAGCGAAAAGGCGGCCCGCGCCCGCGCCCGCGACGCCCTTGCCAAAGTCGGGATTCCTTCCCCCGACGAGCGGCTACTCGCTTATCCTCACCAATTCTCCGGTGGAATGCGTCAACGAGTGGCTATCGCAATTGCACTGTTACATGGTCCTTCTCTCATCATCGCGGATGAGCCCACGACTGCACTCGACGTGACCATTCAGGCGCAAATTCTCTCCGAGGTGCAAACACTCGCAGCCGAAACCGGCACAGCGCTCGTCTGGATTACCCACGATCTGTCCGTCGTAGCTTCTTTGGCCGATCGCGTCGCTGTAATGTACGCCGGCCGCCTCGTAGAGGAAGGGCAGGTTGCCGATGTGTTAACGCAGCCACTACACCCCTACACGAAGGGGCTGATCGAGTCGGTGCCGAGCCGCAATCGCCGCGGGTCACCGCTTGCGCAGATACCCGGTATGACACCATCGCTGGCGTGCCTGCCTGAGGGCTGTGCCTTCAGACCGCGTTGCTCCAGAGCAACCGAAATTTGTCTTGAGGCTCCCGGCCTCACGCAACACGTCGGTGGCCGTCGCGTGCGTTGTTTTCATCCGTCGTCAAATCTGGGGGGCGGAGCATGAGCACGCCAATTCTGTCACTTGCGAATGTTTCAAAACGCTTCGTAAAACCTCTCGACGCCTCAGAGAGGATCGCCAATCTCCTGGGTGCGCATCGTGAACCTCAAATCGTACGCGCCGTGGATCGTGTCGATCTGACGATCATGCCAGGAGAGGTCGTCGGTCTCGTTGGCGAGTCCGGCTGCGGAAAATCGACCCTCGGCCGGATTGTTGCAGGCATACAGGATCCGTCAGAAGGTGTCGTGGCATTCAAGGGCCAGGACATCGCGCGCATGAACAAAGCGGAGCGGCGTCAAGCCAATCTGGCCGTGCAAATGGTGTTTCAGGATCCAATGGGGTCGCTCAACCCTCGTATGAAGGTGCTTGACATCGTTGGGGAGGCGCCTGTCGTACACGGAATAATCCCGACGCAACAAAAAGAAAGATACGTCTCAGATCTTCTTGGCCGTGTTGGTCTCGACGCATCCGCTATGCGGCGATACCCGCACCAGTTTTCTGGTGGGCAGCGTGCGCGTATCGGCATTGCGCGTGCGCTGGCGGTCAATCCAACGATGCTGGTATGCGACGAGGCGACGGCCGCCCTCGATGTCTCTATCCAGGCCCAGATCATCAATCTGTTTGTTGAATTGCGCGAGGAGTTCGGCCTGACTTATCTGTTTGTCAGCCACGATCTCGGAGTCGTTGCCCATGTCGCTGACCGGGTTGCCGTCATGTATCTCGGCCGCATCGTTGAGTTGGGGTCGACCGAGGCGATGTTCGCGTCGCCAAATCACCCCTACACGCAGGCGCTTCTGTCAGAAGTCCCACAGCTTGAGCCGAAGAAAAGGAAGTTCTCCGCGCTCAACAGCGAGATTCCTTCGCCTCTGAGGCCGCCGCCCGGCTGTAGCTTCCATACGAGATGTCCGCACGCCTTTGCCCGTTGCGAGACGGACCGACCGGCCATGCAGGAGGTGGGACCTGGGCGACTGAGCGCCTGCCATCTGAATGACAGGTAGCAAGCCTGCACGACTGCGGCACGCCACTCAACAACTCTCTGCATCCTCCGACCTTCATTCTTTTTACAGGTACAAAATGTCTTCTTCTAATCCGTTGAACGCTGTCTTCGAGCATATCGAGGTGAACCGCACCCCCTTCCTCGACCGTCTGATCCACTACCTTCGGCATCCGAGCATCAGCGCCGAGAATGTCGGCATCGCCGACGTTGCTGCTCTGCTGGTGGAAATGCTGACGGATATTGGTCTCGAGACCAGTCTGATACCGACAGCGGGGCACCCCATGGTGGTCGCGCGCTGGGAAAAGGCGCCGGGCAAGCCGACGGTGCTGCTTTACGGCCATTACGACGTGCAGCCGGCTGACCCGATCGACAAATGGCTCTCGCCACCCTTCGAGCCGACCATTCGTGACGGACGGCTCTACGCGCGCGGTGTTGGCGACAACAAGGGCCAGCATTTCGCGCAAATCCTTGCGATCGAGTCCCACCTCAAGGTGCATGGTGCGCTGCCCTGCAACGTCATCCTGCTGCTGGAAGGTGAAGAGGAGATCGGCAGCCCGCACATTGCCGATTTCGTGCGGGCCAACAAGGATACGCTGAAAGCTGATCTTGCGGTCACGGCCGATGGTCCGCGCCATGCCAGCGGCGCCCCTGTCATCAAATTTGGCTCGCGTGGAGAGGTCTCATTTGAATTGCGCTGCCGCCACGCCAACAGCGATTTGCATTCGGGCAACTACGGCGGCGTCGTGCCCAATCCGATCTGGACGCTGGTGCATCTGCTCGGCACCATGAAAAACGCCGAGGGAGACATCACGATCAGCGGCTTTCACGACGACATCGAACCGCCTTCACAGGAAGATTTGATCGCGGTCGGACGCCTGCCGATCGATATCGAGGCGTTGAAGCGAAAGCTCGATATTTCCCGGTTGGACGCACCGGAGAAAAGGCCCTTCTACGACCGCCTCTGCTTCCAGCCGACATTGACGATCAATGGCTTCCATGGCGGCTATGGCGGCCCCGGTGGCAAAACCGTTTTGCCCAGCGAAGCTGTCGTCAAGTGCGATATCAGACTCGTGGAAGAGCAGAATCCCAAAGACGTCTTCGACAAGATTGCTGTCCACATAGACAAATACGCGCCTGATGTGCAGCTTATACCTCTAGGGGACATGTACCCTTCGAAAACGTCCATAGCCTCGCCTTTTACCGCGCCTCTCGTGCGCGCCTTCGTTGCCGCCCAAGGTGAGGAACCTCTGCTGATCCCGGCCGGCTTCGGCAGCCTGCCTGGCTACGTTTTTACCAAAATTCTCGGAATTCCTGCTTTCGTCACACCCTATGCGAACCACGACGAAGCAAACCACGCACCCAACGAAAATTTGGAACTCAGCTGCTTCTATAGCGGAATCCGTACAGGCGCCGCATTATTGCACGAGCTCGGTTCGATAGGACTTAGTGAGACCTCGATCAATACAGCGCTGCCCGTCTCAAAGATAGGTATGCAGCCCAGCCTGTGATGATGAGTTTGTCGGACAGTTCAGCGCTTAACTGTCTGGTGGCTCGTCTGGCGAGTAACACCACTGTCAGCATATGGAGAATGTTATGGAGAGTAATTCACACGTAGCCGACGATGATTCGGTCCAGCAGGGTGGCTATGATACAGTCGGTTCGATTGCGACGAACGTTGCGGACGGCTTTACGATGGTTGCAGTCGGCGACCTTATTGTATCACGGTCGCTGACCAAAGGCCAACATCCCGGCTTCAGCGACATCATCAAGATCCTCCATGAGGCTGATGTCACGTTTGGCAACTTGGAAACCAACATCTTCGATATCCGATCGTTCAAGGGAAGTCCGCAGGCTGAATACGGCGGTGCATATATTGTCAGTCCACCAGAGGTCGGACCAGACCTGAAGGCGATGGGATTCAACATTGTCAGTCGCGCGAACAATCATACCCTCGACTGGGGCCTTGACGGCATGCGCGAAACGAGCCAGCTGCTTGATCAGAACGGTATCGTTCATGCAGGTGCGGGCGAAAATCTCGCGCAAGCCGGCGCTGCCCGCTTTCTGGAGACCGCACGCGGTCGCGTGGCGTTGGTGTCATTTGCGGCAAGGTACACACCGATGTCTCGTGCGTGCGATTCCGCTGGAGAAGCGCCAGGCAGACCAGGAATCAACGCCCTTCGTCTAGCGGTTAAAATCTTGATCCCGCCGGCGATGCTCGAGAGCTTGAAGCAGCTACGTAAAGCGTTGCCCGCTCCAGACGCGGCCCGCAAGGATCCAAAACGGGTCGTATTCACTCCAGATCCCTACTTTGGAGGAGTAACATTTGAAGCGGGCGACAAGCCCGGTTACAGCTACGAGCCCAACCCGCGCGATGTCACCGACATTCTACGAAACATTCGCCGGGGCAAGCAGTTCTCCGACTTCTGCATCGTAACTAGCCATTGCCACCAGCCTGGGAACTGGAGCCAGGAGCCGCCTGACTACGAACAATCGTTTGCGCATCAGCTAATTGATGCCGGAGCCGACGCTTATGTTGGGCATGGACCGCACCAGTTGCGAGGCATCGAGATCTACAAGGGCAGGCCGATCTTTTATAGCTTGGGGAATTTCATCTATGATGACCTCCGAACCCCCGTGGGGGCTGACATGTTCGAGGTTTACGGTAAGGACCCACGGATCGACACGGATGCCGAAGTGACGGTCGCGGAAGAGGCAAGAGGATTTAACGATCCGGTCATCTATGAGAGCATCGTGACGGTTAGCCGATACGAAGAGAACCAGCTTGCGGAACTGCGGCTCTATCCAATCGAGCTCGGTTTCTCGAAGAGGTTTGCCAACCGGGGTGTGCCGCGGCTAGCTCCCCCGCGGCAAGCAACTGCCATTCTGGAGCGTCTCCAGAGACTGTCGGAGCCATTTGGAACCAAAATTGACATCGAGGATGCCATCGGCGTTATCCGATTGCAGCGAAGTTCATCCCTATGAACGACTTCGCGCCAAATTTTGATTTGCGAGCCTTTAGGTGGTCACCTCCCTCATGCCGACACGCTTGGATATGCTCCGCCGCTGATCATCACGCGGGCCGAGGTTGACATTATTGTCGATGCCACAGCACGCGCTGTGGACACAACCTATCGCTCTTTGAAGAGTGAGAGCGCCATCTAAGGACGGCGCGGTGGGTTTATGCAATCCACCGCGCACTTCTACCCACAAGCGATGCGACTTAATCGGTTAGACGTATGATCGCCCCCTGCCACTGTCACTACATCTACTTCCTTTCCCGCCCGTCCGAGTACGCCAGAGACTGGTTCGAGGGCTGATCGCCGGTGCATCTGCTTATCATCCACTGAATCAGCAGACCCGTCGGCTCAAACGGCAGCAAATATGAAGCAGATTCCGTCTCAATGAGATGGAGCCCCAGAAGATGTACCCCGGAGATTTATAAAACGAGTAGTTTAGTCTGAAGCAAAATCCAAAGGGAACGCGAACCCTGCTTTAACGCGATCCATCACCACCATTGTTTTGAAACCTTTGATGTCGTTGTTTTCGTAAAAAAAGCGACGCGTGAACTGTTCGTAGTCTTCCATATCTTTCGCTGTCACGACGAGAAGGAAATCTGCCTCGCCAGTCACGTAGTATCCAATCATGACCTCGCGCGTGTTTCTGATCGCTGACTTGAAACGATCGATGATATCAGCCCGCTCTCGCTCGAGCGAAACCAGAACGACCACGGTGACCTGCCTGCCGACAGCCTTCGGGGACACGATCGAAACGTCGGCTTCGATAACGCCCTCGGCGCGAAGACGTTTGAGGCGGCGCTGGCACGCTGTGGGAGAGAGGTTCGCTCGCACAGCAAGCTCGTCGGACGTGAGCCTGTTGTTTTTCTGCACGGCATTCAAAAGCACAATGTCAGCGCGATCAAGTTCCATGGTTGAGATATCCTGCAAAATAATTGTGATTACGCCGGATTACTGCATATAGCGCGTCATGAATGCCGTCAACCTGCATCAGTTTGGTTGCATATTTGCACTGTTGATTTTGAGGTGCGGACGTCCGATTGAGCGCATAACGCTGCTTTCCTGTTCGCCGCAAAAGATGATAGCGCACGGAAGGGGCTTATAATGACGATCAACATCAAGGATATCTCAGAGAAGGACCGCAATAGCGTCCTGCACCCTTTCACGCAGCTGAAGGACTTCGCCACCGGCAAGCTAGGCGAGCCGACGATCGTCGAAACGGGCAAGGGCATTCGTATCCAGGATGCGCACGGCAATCAGTTGATCGACGGTTTTGCCGGCCTTTACTGCGTCAATGTCGGTTATGGCCGCACCGAAGTGGCTGAGGCGATCTCGCGCCAGGCCTATCGCCTGGCCTACTATCATTCCTATGCCGCCCACACGACCGACGAGCTTGCAATCCTTTCCGACCGCCTTGTTAAGATGGCGCCGGGCAAGATGAGCAAGGTGTTCTACGGCATGTCGGGCTCTGACGCCAACGAGACCCAGGCCAAGCTCGTCTGGTACTACAATAACCTGCGTGGTAAGCCGAACAAGAAGAAAATCATTTCGCGCGAACGCGGCTATCACGGCTGCAGCGTCGTCTCCGGTTCAATGACCGGCATGAGCTTCTATCACGACCACATGGATCTGCCGCTGCCGCAGATCGTCCATACCGGCGTGCCGCATCACTACTGGGGCGCCAACCCGGGCGAGATCGAGCGTGAGTTCTCCGCGCGTCGCGCTGCTGAACTGGACCAGTTGATCGAGCAGTTGGGTCCGGACAACGTCGGCGCTTTCATCGCGGAGCCCGTGCTTGGCACGGGCGGCATCACGCCGCCGCCGGAAGGTTATTGGGAAGCGATCCATGTGGTGCTGAAGAAGCATGACGTGCTCCTGATCGCCGATGAAGTCATCACTGGCTTCGGCCGCACGGGCTCGATGTTCGGGTCGCTTCATTACGGCATCGAACCCGACCTGATCACGGTTGCCAAGGGGCTGACGTCGGCCTACTTCCCGCTCTCCGCCGCGATCGTCGGCGAGAAGGTCTACAGGGTTCTGGAAGACGAAGCTGACAAGGTGGGTGCGTTCTCGCATGGCTATACCTATTCCGGTCACCCGATCGGTGCGGCGGCGGCCAATGCGGTCCTCGACATCGTCGAGAAGGAAGACCTGCCGGGGAATTCCCGCGAGGTAGGCGCTTATTTCCAGGCGCAGCTCAAGGAAAAGTTTGCGCAGCTGCCAATCGTCGGGGAAGTCCGTGGCGTTGGCTTGATGGGCGCGATCGAGTTTGTCGGCGACCGCGAGAACAAGACGCGCTTCGATCCATCGCTGAAGGTCGGTGCCCGCGTCTCCAAGGCGGCGCGCGACCGCGGTCTCATCGCCCGCGCCATGCCACATGGTGACATCCTGGGCTTTGCGCCACCGCTGGTCATCACCAAGGCGGAAATCGACGAGATCGTCTCCATCGCGGAAAAGGCCGTGCGGTCCGTGATGGATGACCTCGTTCGCGACGGTGAGAAGATCTAGGCAATGGGCGGCCGGCAAAAAATCGGCCCGCCGTGCAGACTCGCAGGTCTCATCCCACCACTGGGCTGTGGTCGATAGACTTTGCCCTGACCAAGAACTTAACCGCGCGCGCCGGCGCATTATCAGAAAAGGGAAGCTGGCTTATGTCCGCTGCCAAACTTCATATCACCACCAGTGTATCGCCCATTGGTGTGTACAGTCCCTATGATGGGGCCCTTTTGGGATCGGTCGACGCAACGGACGTGAGCGCAATCGATGAACTCGTCGCTGGCGCCAAGCGCGGGGCGGAGATCTCCCGCAAGCTGCCAAGACACAAGCGTGCGAGCATCCTCGAAGGGGCTGCGCGGATCATCGAGAGCCGCCGCGAAGCGTTTGCCGAAACCATCGTGCGTGAAGCCGGCAAGACGATCGTTCAGGCGCGCAAAGAAGTGCTGCGCTGTGTCAACACGCTGAAGCTTTCGGCGGAAGAAGCAAAGCGCAACGCTGGTGAAATCGTGCCCTTCGATGCGTACGTCGGATCGGAACAGCGCCAGGGCTGGTTTAGCCGTGAGCCACTCGGCATCATCACCGCAATCACGCCTTACAATGATCCATTGAACCTTGTCGCTCACAAGCTCGGTCCGGCAATCGCTGGCGGCAATTCGGTGCTGCTCAAGCCGTCGAATCTAACACCGTTCTCGGCGATCAAGCTGGTCGAAGCGCTTCGTGAGGCCGGTTTGCCTCAGGAGGTTATCACGGTCGCCCATGGCGACCGAGAACTGGTGACCGCGATGATCTCTGCACGCGAGGTGCGCATGGTGTCGTTCACCGGCGGATTTGCCACCGGCGAGGCGATCAGCCGCGCGGCGGGGCTGAAGAAGCTCGCGATGGAACTCGGCGGCAATGCGCCGGTCATCGTCATGAATGACTGCGACTTCGACAAGGCTGTCGAGGCTTGCGTCTCCGGCGCCTTCTGGGCAGCGGGCCAGAACTGCATTGGTGCACAGCGCATCCTGATCCAGGCCGCACTTTACGATCGCTTCCGCGATGCCTTTGTTGCGGCCACGAACAAGCTCAAGGCTGGCGATCCTCGGCAGGAAGAGACGGACGTCGGCCCGATGATCTCTCAAGAGGTCGCAGAACGCACAGAAGCGGCCGTCAACGAAGCCATTACCGCAGCTGCCAGGCTGCTTTGCGGGCACCGTCGCGAAGGATCCCTGTATCATCCGACAGTACTCGAAGGCACGCCGCTGACGTGCCGTCTGTGGCATGAGGAAGTCTTCGCGCCTGTGGTCATGCTCGCACCATTCGACACGCTCGATGAAGCGATCGAGATGGCCAATGATCCGGACTACAGCCTGCATGCCGGCATCTTCACCAACAATCTCAACGTCGCGCTCGAGGCAGCCAATCGGATTGAGGCGGGCGGGGTGATGATCAACGACTCTTCCGATTATCGCTTCGATGCCATGCCCTTCGGCGGCTTCAAGTACGGGAGCATGGGGCGCGAGGGCGTGCGCTTCGCCTACGAAGACATGACTCAGCCAAAGGTCATCTGCATCAATCGAAGATGAGACGTGAGCTTAAGGCTACGAACTTAAGGCAATCGCGCGAGCAAACCAGAGCCACATTACCAAACTGGGGAGAAAGTACAAAGTGCATGCAAGATCAAATCAACCGATAGTGTCTCGAAGCCTCCAAGGAGGGCTTCTCAAGCTGCTAGAGGTGCGTGATGCAGGCTAGCTCCGCCGGCTTTCTGGACAGCGTCGACCAAAACTTCCGCCATGCCATGTCCTTCCTTGATCTGCCCGAAGGACTGGCTGAGCGGATCATCCAGTGCAATTCGACCTACACGGTCCGCTTCGGCGTCCGGCTGCGCAGCCGCATGTGCAGCTTCATCGGCTGGCGGTCGGTGCACAGTGAACACTGGGAACCTGTAAAAGGCGGTATTCGCTACGCGTCCAATGCCGATGCGGAAGAGGTTGAGGCGCTCGCAGCGCTGATGACGCTCAAATGCTCGCTGGTCGACGTACCGTTTGGCGGCTCCAAGGGGGCACTGAAGATCGACCCACGCGAATGGACGCCGCAGGAACTCGAGCGCATCACTCGCCGCTTCACGCAGGAACTGAACAAGCGCGGGCTGATTGGGCCAGGTGTGAACGTTCCGGCGCCCGATATCGGAACGGGCGAAAGGGAGATGGCATGGATGATGGACGAGTTCCGGCGCGCCAACCCGACCGATGTCGTCAACGCACGCGCTTGCGTCACAGGCAAGCCGTTGTCGAAGGGCGGCATCGCCGGGCGAATGGAAGCGACGGGCAGGGGGGTGCAATTCGCCATCCAGAGCTTCCTTCGGGACAGCCGAACCGTCGGCTTGAACGGTCGCCGCGATCTCAAGGGCGCCTCGGTCATTGTTCAGGGGTTTGGCAATGTCGGCTATCATGTCGCGAAATTCCTTTCGGAGGAGGATGGCGCACGCGTGACCGTCGTTACTGAACGCGATGGCTATGTTGCCAATCCGGATGGCCTGCCCATTGAGGCGCTCAAGCAGCATCAGATCCGTACGGGAAGCATTCTCGGCTTTGAAGGCGCCAGCTCCTTCGCTGGCGATATGTCCGGTATTGAACAGCGCTGTGACGTTCTCATTCCAGCGGCTATGGAAAACGCCGTTCATGCGGAAAACGCCGAGCGTATCAAGACGCAGCTCGTCGTCGAGGCTGCCAATGGTCCGATCACGTTCGCGGCCGACAAGATTCTCCGCTCCCGCGGGGTAACCATTCTTCCTGATCTCTATGTCAATGCCGGGGGCGTGATTGTCAGCTATTTCGAGTGGGTGAAGAACTTGACCCACATCCCCTTCGGCCTGATGGAACGACGGCGGCGCGAGCGGCGCAACCAAACGATTGCTACTGCATTGGAGCAAATGACCGGCAAGGAGTTTCCGGCCGACATACGCGACGAGTTTCTTGAGGGTGGCGGCGAAATCGACCTGGTTCGATCGGGCCTCGAAGACGTCATGCGCAGCACCTGGGGGCGTATCGCTGATCTCCTGGAGAAGCAGCCTGAACTGGGGGACTATCGCACCGCGGCTTATGTTGCTTCCATCCGGCAGGTTGCCGAAGCTTATGAGGCGATCGGGATTTGACAGCCTTTCACGCGCAGTCGAAACATACCAGAGTTCCAAAGAATGCCATTTCGGGAGTGAAACTGGGTGAGTGAGTGAGCCTGATCCCGTGTTCAGCAGCGTTCTCGCTTCGCATAGCTCAAGAACGCTGTTGCATGCCGGATTTTCCAGCTTTGTTGCTTCCGCTTACACGCAGATTCGCAACGGTCGTCATCAGTGTTGCGGAGCCTCTTCGGCGCTGTGTTGCTTTATTCCAGCTCAAAACGCAGCGACGTTTCCCGCGATAAGCTTTTCGGTGCGGAGGTGACAGTTTCATTGATGAGATCGAGCTCGCCGACCAGCATCACGGTCTCGATGGCACGGGTGATGGCGGTGTAAAGCATGGTTCAGTCGAGTAGTCTGGAGCGAACGACGGGAACGATGACGCGGCGGAAGGCAGAGCCTTGCGCCTTGTCCACGCTGATCGCCCAGCCATGTGTCAGCTTCTCCAAGTCTGCCTCAGTGATCGCGTCCTCAGCACCGTTGTCGAACCTGACCCAGGCACCTTCGGATGGGGCTTTTTCAAGACGCCGAGGGAGCCGTTCATGAACCCCGAGCAGATGGGCTCTCCCGTCGTCTTGTCGATCACTGGGTTCCCCGCTGCATCGAGCTGCGGGGCTTTGGAATAATCGTTCCTGAGCCACATCACTTTGGAGCCGACACTCAGGCGCCAGTCCTCGATCTTCGGCTGAAGCCGCTGGAATATGTCGATATCTGGAACAAGATGTCCGGTGCCAGGATCAGCACCTATGTGCTCTATGGCGACGCGGGTTCCAGATGCTGCATCCTCAATGGCGCTGCCGCGCGCACCTGCCAGCAGGGAGACGAGATCATCATTGCTTCGAGCACCTTCTGCGAGATTGACGACATCATCAGTCTCAAACCACGTGTCCTCGTGTTCGGTGCGGAAAACGAGATTGTCGACCGGATTACCTATGAGGTGTTCCGCCGCCCGGACGGTTCGCTCGATATGGCGGTCAACAGCGAGGTCGTCGAC
>NZ_JAOYTH010000027.1 GCF_025847205.1 Pararhizobium sp. YC-54
AGCGCCGCCGCCCTCGTTGGTGAGCGGTTTATAGTCCCCACCTACAAACGAAGTCAACACAGAGTTTCCAAAAAAATGAAGTTTCTCATAAGTACCTGATTTTAATGCTGTATTTCAAAAATCTGCCAAAAAGCGTCCAAACCCGGCAAAGGAACGAGGCTTCACCGTCTCCCTGCAGCCGGCCTCCCGTCTCGGCAACGGGCAGGACAAGGCGCACCCCGTAGCCTGCTCATTTTCGTGCAGCGAGCAGCTTTGACTCGACATCGAGAAACCGCTTGTGGCCGAGATATCCGACGCCGTCCTGGATGTCGGCGGTGATTGCCGCCTTGAGGCCCGGGGCGTCCTTCGCACCAATCGCTTCCAGAGCCTGGGCATGGCGATCGACGCGGTAGCTCTCGTCGAGGTTTTCCGTCGCTTCGCGCATGAACGGGCCAAGCCGCAACCAGACGGATTCGATCAGCGGCAGCAGAACGGCCGACGACCGGACCTCGTAGAGACAACGGTGGAACGCGAAATTGCTTTCTATGCCCTGCTCGATGTTGCCGGCCTTGTAGGCGTTGTCGATGTCATCATCGAGTTGCTGCAGACGCGCCAGACGCAAATAATCGATGAAGGGCAGGGCGCGCTCGGCCGCGATCGTCTCCAGTGCGATGCGGGCGGCAATGATCTCGTCGAATTTTTCCGGATCGATATCCGGAACCCGGACACGGCGATTGTCGAGATGTTCAAGCGCACCATCGGCGACGAGCCTGTGAAGCGCTTCGCGTACCGGCATCGCACTCACCTGCAACATTTCCGCGATGCCCTGAATGGTGACCGGCAGCCCGGGCGCAAAGCGGCCGGTCATGATGGCCTGGCGCAGGCTGCGATAAACCCATTGCTTCATCGATTCCATCGGCAGCTTGCTGAGCGAAACCAGCCCGATCGCGTCCATCTGTTTCAAGAGCCCTGATCTCCTTTGGATGATGACATCAATATGGATAATCCGAAGCCGGGTCGAGACGAGATTTTCTCATTCTTTTGTCTCGCCCGTGCACAGCCCAAGCCAGCTCAACCAGATCTTCGTTGCGTGCACCGGGCCTTATCCAAAGCCCTCTTTACAATTTGATCATATAATGAACAATAATGATCAAAACAAATCGGAGAGCGCTTTCGAATCCCGGGCGTGAACATGCCAGCGCCGGTCCGGACGGCTTTCCCGAAATCGAGGGTGTCGCCGGTTACAGCGCTCGCCACAGATATCGCAGCAAGCCGCTCGGCCCGGTGTCTCAAATGATTACCGGCAGACCGCGGCACATGATTGGTGGACAATGATAGATGAACATGAAGCATCCGATTTTATAAGCCGCAATCCCGACATCGAGGTGCTGGAAGCCTTCGTGATCGACGTCAACGGCGTGCCGCGCGGCAAGTGGATTCCGCGCGACCGGGCACTTGATGTGTTGATGAAGGGCATGGCCATTCCGCGCTCCGTCTACGCGCTCGACATTTGGGGACGCGATGTCAACGCGGCCGGGCTGGCCGAGGGTACTGGTGATCCTGATGGCCTGTGCTTTCCCGTGCCGGCGACGCTGTCGCGCGTGACCTGGCTCAACCGCCCGACAGCGCAGGTCCTGCTCAGCATGAGGAACCCCGACGGCACCGGTTTCTACAGCGACCCGCGCCAGGTGCTTGCCGAGGTTCTGCAACGCTTTGCCGCGTTGAAGCTGACGCCGGTGGTTGCCACGGAGCTGGAATTCTACCTGATTGATCCGGTTCGCTCGGCACTTGATCCGGTGCGCCCGCCCAACACGCGTGAGGGCCGTTGGCACACCGGGCAGACCCAGGTTCTGTCAATTTCGGAACTGCAGGATTTCGAGCATGTCTTCCACGATATCGCGAGCGCCTGCCGCGCCCAGGGCGTGCCAGCCGATACGACGCTGCGCGAAAACGGCCCTGGCCAGTACGAGATCAACCTCAACCATGTGCCGGACGCGCTGCAGGCGGCCGACTATGCCGTGCTGTTGAAACGCATCGTCAAGGGCGTTGCCCGCAGGCACGATCTCGATGCCACCTTCATGGCCAAGCCCTATGGCACGCAGGCCGGTTCCGGCATGCATGTGCATTTCTCGATACTCGATGAAAACGGTAACAACATTTTCGTCGGCGAAGACGGCCCCGCCGTAACGCTGATGCATTCGGTCGGTGGGCTTCTGGAAAGCATGGGTGAGAGTATGGCGGTCTTCGCCCCCCATGCCAATTCCTACCGGCGGCTCAGGCCAAGCGAACACGCACCGACCTATGCGTCCTGGGGTTTCGACAACCGTTCCGCCGCCGTGCGGGTGATTACGGCAAGCAAGCCTGCGACCCGCATCGAGCATCGCGTCGCCGGTTCAGATACCAATCCCTATCTGGTTCTGGCGATGATCCTGAGCGCGGCGCTGACCGGTATGAAGGAAAAGACCAGGCCGGGTGGCGCGATCACCGGCGACGACCATGCCATCAGCCACCAGCCGCTGCCGACCAACTGGGACTATGCGTTGCAAAGTTTTGCGCAGTCCGGTTTCGCTTACGCGACACTCGGACCGCGATACCGGTCGCTCTATGCGGCCTGCAAGCGGCAGGAGCTTTCGGAGTTCTCGCTGAGGGTGACGGACGTCGAATACGACGCCTATATCAGGACGGTCTGACATGAACATCATTTCCACACGGGCCAATCCCGGCCATGCACCGACCTGGTACGCGGCCTCGGCAAACGACAGGCGCCTGCGGCCCATCCTGCAGGGCGAAGCCGCAGCCGATGTCTGTATCATCGGTGCAGGCTTCACCGGCATCTCGGCAGCGCTGGAACTGGCGGAGCGCGGTTTCTCCGTCATCGTGCTGGAAGGCGAGCGTATCGGTTTCGGCGCTTCCGGACGCAACGGCGGCCAGATCGTCAACGGCTACAGCCGTGACCTTGAAACGATCGCCAGACGTTACGGGCCGGAAAAAGCCGGAAAACTGGCTGCCATGTCGCTGGAAGGCGGTAACATCATCCGTCAGCGCGTGGCGAAATATGCCATCGACTGCGATCTGGTCGACGGTGGGTTCTTCGCCGCTTTCACCGACAAGCAGGTGCGTGCAATGGCGGATCACCGTGCGCATTGGCAAGCGCGCGGCCATGCCGGGCTCGAAATGGTCTCCAAGGCCGACGTGGGCAAATATGTCCGCAGCGACCGTTATGCCGGCGGCATGATCGACCGGTTCGGCGGGCATCTCCATCCGCTCAACCTAGTGCTTGGCGAGGCCGCCGCGGTCGAAAGCCTCGGCGGCCGGATTTTCGAAGGTTCGCGGGTGATCAGCGTCGATACAGGGCCTTCCCCGGTGGTGCGCACCCGGACAGGTTCGGTGCGGGCAACCTATGTGCTTGTCTGCGGCAATGCCTATCTCGGCGAACTCCTGCCGGAGATCGGCGGCCGGATGATGCCGGTTTCAAGCCAGGTGCTGGCGACAGAGCCGCTTGAAGCCGGACTGATCGAAAATCTGCTGCCGGCCAACTACTGCGTCGAGGATGCCAACTACGTTCTCGACTATTACCGCCGCACTGCGGACAACCGGCTGCTCTATGGCGGCGGCATCGGCTATGGCGGCCAGGATCCGAAGGACCTGACCGCGGTCATCCGTCCGAATATGCTGAAGACCTTTCCGGAACTGGCCAAGGTGAAGATCGACCATGCCTGGAGCGGCAATTTCGCCCTGACGCTGACGCGCATTCCGCACATGGGCAGACTATCCGACACGGTCTATTTCTCGCATGGCGACAGCGGCCACGGGGTCACCACCACGCATCTGCTTGGCAAGATCCTCGGCGAGATGGTGGCCGGCCATGCACAGCGATACGATGTCTGGAGCTCGCTACCGAACCTTCCGTTCCCCGGCGGCAAGACCTTTCGCGTGCCGTTCACCATGATCGGTGCCTGGTGGTATGGCCTGCGCGACAGGCTCGGGCTCTGATGACAATCGAAGCCCCGCCTGCTTCCACACAAAGGCAACGCCGAATATCAGGGGGGCCATCGCCTTTATGCATCTGCGCAGCGCGGGCCCGCAGCAAAACCATGTTGCGGCATCGGCAATCGGCAGATATCGTCGGCGTGAAAAGCATCGACCGATCAACCGGTCCACGAAAGAACGCCTCATGACGGAGAATGCAGTGCGCAGAGAGCATGAATTCGTTTCCACGCCGTCGGCGCGGACGCTTCATGCCGAACTGATGCTCCTGTGTGCCCGTATCGGCTATTCGCCACCCGTGTCCATCTGATCTTGTTTCGCCAAACGTCAGAAATTCAAGGACACGATGATGACCATCTCGAACCATAAATATTCCCTGCCGCAGCTGCAGGCGCAGGATGCTGCGCATTTTCTCCATCCCTTCACGGATCACAAGGAGCTTAGAACCCTCGGATCGCGCATGATCGTGCGCGGCGAAGGACCGTATGTCTACGACAGCGAAGGCGGAGAGCTTCTCGATGCGATGGCCGGCCTCTGGTGCGTCAATATCGGCTACGGCCGCGACGAACTGGCGGACGTTGCCGCGGCACAGATGCGCGAATTGCCGTACTACAACGCGTTCTTCAAATGTGCGACGCCGGCCCCGGTACAGCTGTCCGCCAGGCTTGCCGGGATCGCCCCGCCGAACATCAATCAGGTCTTCTACGGCTCCTCCGGTTCGGAAGCGAACGATACCGCTCTTCGTCTCGTGCGCCATTACTGGGCGCTTGAGGGCAAGCCGGAAAAGAACATCGTCATCTCGCGTGACAATGCCTATCACGGCTCGACCGTGGCCGGAGCCTCGCTCGGCGGCATGAGCCACATGCACAAGCAGATGGGCGGCCTGGTGCCCAACATCGTCCACGTGATGGCGCCCTATGCCTATGAGCTGGCATTGCCGGGCGAAAGCGATGATGATTTTGGCCTGCGGGCCGCGCGCGCCATCGAGGAGGCGATCCTCGCAGCTGGCGCAGGCAACGTCGCGGCGTTCATCGGCGAACCTGTGATGGGCGCCGGCGGCGTCCGGATTCCACCGGCCAGCTATTGGCCGGAAGTCCAGCGGATCTGCAGGAAATACGATGTCCTGCTGATGCTTGACGAAGTCATTACCGGCTACGGCCGCACCGGCGAATGGTTCGCCGCCACCACCTTCGGCATCGAGGCCGATACGATTACCACGGCAAAGGCGCTGACCTCGGGCTACCAGCCGTTATCGGCACTGCTGGTCGGTGACCGGATCGCCAGCACGCTGGTGGAAAAGGGCGGCGAATTTAACCACGGCTATACCTATTCCGGTCACCCCGTGTGCTGCGCCGTTGCGCTGAAGAACCTGGAGATCATTGACAGTGAGGGCCTGATCGAGCGCGTCAGGAACGATACCGGGCCCTATCTCGCCAAGGAGCTCGCCAGACGGGTGAACGACCATCCGCTGGTCGGGCAAACACGGTCGATCGGGCTGATGGGTGCTATCGAGATCGTCCGGGACAAGGGTGAACGGACACGGTTCAAGCCGGATGGGACAGCCGCGATCAAGGTGCGCGATCACGCCGTCCAGAACGGGTTGATGATCCGCGCCACGGGCGACACCCTCATCATGTCGCCGCCGCTGATCTGGACCCGCGAAACGATCGATCTCGCCTGCGACCGTCTGTTGGTGGCTCTTGATCTGGCCGAAGCCGAGCTGACGCCGCATCGATAGATGCTGAACCGGTCGCGGCCGTGCGCGATGAGGCGGACGGCAGCGACCGGCTTTGGATCGGGCGCCGCCGGTCCTCCCGTTAGCAGCCCAAAAAGGACTGGGTGGCGCCAGCCGCAGCAATTCTGCGGCCTGGATATCAGGCCGCGAGATATTTCCTCAGGAACGACCGGGTGCGCTCCTGGGCCGGGGCGCGGAAGATCTCGCCTGGCGGTCCTTCCTCGACAACAACGCCGCCATCCATGAACAGGACGCGGTCGGCGACTTCACCGGCAAAGCGCATCTCATGCGTGACGATCAGCATGGTCATGTGCTCTGCGGCAAGCTGCTTCATCACCGCATTGACCTCATCGACCAGTTCAGGATCGAGTGCCGAGGTTGCCTCGTCGAACAGCATGACCTTGGGCTGCATGGCCAGCGCCCGGGCAATCGCGACGCGCTGTTTCTGGCCACCGGACAGCCGCGACGGATAGGCATCGACCTTCTCTGCCAGCCCGACCTTCGACAGCAATTCGACGGCAAGGTCGCGGGCTGCCTTCTTGGCCATGCCCTTGAGGATGATCGGGCCCATGGTGATGTTTTCGAGCACGGTCAGATGCGGGAACAGATTGAAGTGCTGGAACACCATGCCCATCTGCTGGCGCACCGCATTGATATGGTGCTCGAACGCCCGACCTTTCAGGGATTGGTTGACTTGCACGCCATCGAGCCAGATCTCGCCGCCGTTCAGCGTTTCGAGATGGTTGATCGAGCGCAGAAGCGTGCTCTTGCCCGAACCGCTCGGGCCGATAATCGCGACGATCTGTCCGCGCGTGACGGATAGATCGATCCCCTTGAGAACCTCGAGCGGGCCATAGGCCTTGCGGGCGCCCTTTACCTCGACCATGGGCCGCTGGACGGTCATCGGGATACCTCCACTTGCTTTTCGACCTGCCGCAAACCGGATTCAAGGACGAGATTGAGTATGTAATAAAGCGCCGCCACCGTGATGTAGAACTCAAACGGCCGGAAAGTCTCGCTGATCGCCAGCTGGGCCGAATGCACGAGTTCTGCGATGCCGATGATCGAAACCAGCGATGATTCCTTTAGAAGCACGATCAGGTTGTTGCCGATCGCGGGCAGGGTGTTGCGCACCGCCTGCGGGATGACGACGTAGCGCAGCGTCTGGAACCGGCCGAAGCCGATACTGCGGGCGCCTTCCGTCTGCCCGGCATCGACCGAGACGATGCCGGCGCGCATGACGTCGGCGTTGTAAACCGCGAAGTGAAGGCCAAGCCCGACGATGCCTGCAACCAGTGCCGGAACGTTGATGCCGATCTGGGAGAGGCCGAAATAGATCAGGAAGAGCTGCAAAAGCAGCGGCGTTCCCATGAACAGCCACATGAAAAAGCGGATTGGATAGGCAATCATCTTCGGCGCATAAAGCACGGCGACGGCAAAGAAGATGCCGAAGAAAAAGCTGATGACAGCTCCGGTAACGGTCAGGACCACCGTCCACCACATCCCCATGAGGAGGATATCGGTATAGGGCGTCACGACGCTGAAATCGAGACCTTGCATCTTGCCCTCCCTCAGTTGATTGCGTAGCGCCGGTCGAGAACGTCGACCGCCCGCGCCACGACGTAAACGATGAGCATGTAGAGCAGGGCAGCAATGCCGAAGATCTCGAATGGCTTGTACGTGGAGCCGATGAAGCGCTGCGCCGTGTAGGTCAGCTCGACGACCGAAATCGTCGAGACGAGCGCCGATCCCTTGATCAGACCGACAGCGTTGACGCCGAGCGGGCGGATCATCAGGCGGGCCGCCTGCGGCAGGACAACCAGACGCAGCGTCTGCAGCCGGCCAAAACCGATGGTGCGCGCCGCTTCCACCTGACCGCGATCGACACCAAGAACCGCGCCGCGAATGGATTCGGCCATATAGGCGCCGATGTTGAGGCCGAGACCGATAACGCCGGCGGCAAACGGCTCAAGATTGATGCCGATCTGCGGACCGCCGAAATAAAGAACGAACAGCTGGATCAGGCACGGCGTGCCACGAAACACACTGACGTAGAGACTTCCAAACGTTCTCAAGACCAGCGAGCCCGACATCTTCGCCGACGCTATCACGGCTGCGACCGCAAGGCCGAGCAGCAGCGAAAGCACCGATATCTGCACGGTGACCCAAGCGGCTTCCACGAAAAACGGGAAGACGCGCAGCATCATCGGGAAATCCATGGGAAAATACTCCGGGTGAGCCTGCGAACGGCATCTGGCCGGCTTCTCATTGCCGGCCAGATGTTCCTAAGCTTGATCGATTAACGGATGTCGCTGCCGACCCATTCCATGGCGATTTTTTCGTAGGAACCGTCCGCCATCATCTCGTCGAGAGCCTTCTGCATCGCAGCCTTCAGCTCCGGATTGTTCTTGCGGATGGCAATGCCGATGGCAACGCTGCCGCCTTCGATATCGGGTGTTTCGAGCCGGCGGACCTTTTCGCCGGTTTCCTTGACGGCAACCATGACCGGGATGTTGTCGACGACGATGGCATCGACGCGGCCCGCTTTCAGCTCAAGCAGCAGTTCGGGCAGGCCCTTGTAGGTGCGCACGTCCCAGCCACCCTGCTCGCGGGCCCATTTCTCGTGGGTTTCGCCAAGCGTGACGCCGAGTGTCTTGCCCTTCAGTTCGTCCAGTTTCTGGACGCTCGAGGCTTCGTTGACGAAGACGGCCCGGCCGGCGTGATAATACGGGCCTACGAAATCGACGACCTTCTCGCGCTCCGGCGTAATGGTCATCGAGCCGACGACGGTGTCGAACTTGTTGGCGAGCAGGCCGGCGATGATGCCGTCCCAGGCCGTGGTCACGAGCGCACCCTTGACGCCGACGCGGTCGGCGATCGCCGTTCCGATGGAGGCATCGAAGCCGACGACCTCGTTCTTTTCGTTGACAAAGTTGAACGGCGGATATTGGCCGGACATAGCGATGCGGATTTCACCGGAGGACTTGATCGCCTCAAGATCGTCGGCGCTGGCCGAGAAAGCGGTAAAGCTGGCAGCAAGGGCCATGGTGGCGGCCACCAGGCCTGAAAGAAGTATCTTCATGTTCCTGTTTTCCTCTGGATGAATGCGCATTCTCTGTCGCTTGGGGTAACGCGTGGACGCGCCTTCCGAATTTCATGATTGCCTTTGCGCTATTATTGCGCAAATAGATAATGGAAATAGAAGGCATAGATTTCAGGAATGGTACCACCACGGTCAGAAAGGCTGGTCTGGGAACTCGACTGGAACCTCCTGCGCACCTTCGTTGTGATCGCCGAGGTCAAGAGCATCACCCGCGCGGCCGAGCAGCTCAACCTCAAACAGCCGAGCGTCAGTAACGCGCTTCGCCGCCTGGAAGATCGTGTCGGCCGACGACTGGTCGAGCGGGATGCGACGCGGTTTGAGCTGACCGATGTCGGCCAGCTGCTCTACGAGCAGAGCATCGAAGTCTTCGGGACGATTTCACAGCTTCCGCAGCTGGTGCGCGGCGTCGGCGACGACGTCACCGGCCATGTGACGATTGCGGTTGCCAGCCATGTCATCTCGCCGATCTTCGACAGGGCGCTGACAGCGTTCCATCGCAGTCACCCGCGTGCCACGATCACCATCTTGGTCGCAGCGAGCGGCGAGGTGACCCGGCAGGTCCGTGAAAAGCGGGCGTCTCTCGGGCTATGCCTTGTCAGCAACCGCGATACCGCCCTCGACTACACCATGGTCTATCGGGAGTTCTTCGGCTTCTTCTGCGGCCCTGACCACCGTTTCTTCGGGCAACGGGACTTGAAGCTTGCCGATCTGAAGGGCGAGCCCTCTGTCTCGTTCCACACGGACAATATCGCCGATGTTCTGCGGCCCGTGGCGCTTTTGCGCAGCGAGGCGAAGCTTGCGACCAATGTGGTCGGTGTGTCGTCAAGCCTCGAAGAGGTCCGCCGGATGATTGTGGCAGGTCTCGGCATCGGGCCGTTGCCGCTCCATGTCGCACGGCGTGATGTTGCGGACGGGATGCTATGGCGGCTGCCACCCTACGAGGCGCCGCCCGCCATCGATGTCTTCCTGCTGGTCAACCCGGAAAAAATCGTCAACCGCGCTGAAAAGGCGCTCATCTGCGGCATCCAGGCCGCGATCGCCGAGACGCCGCTCGATCAACGCATCTATGGCGCTTAGCTCACGGTTTGCCCGCCCGTTACAATCTCCACCTGAAGCGCCGCAGCCCGTGCCAGCATATCGGCGTCCAGCGCGACGGTGCGGCGCCCGACGAGATCGAACCGCACGCTGACCGTCCTGTTGATCGCATGAACGACGCCGTCGAGCGAGCCGGACATCACCTGGTCGAACGTGACCGAACTGCGGCCGGCCCTGACGACACGAGAACGGATCGTCAGCAGCGCGCCGGCCCTGGTCTCGTGCTTGTATTCAACTTCGGACCGGACGTCGGCCCAGCCGCGGCTTGTGTCGGCAAGGCTTTCGGCACCGGCAATGTGGCCAAGAAGCTGGAAACTGGCATCGTCGAACATCGCCGCATAATGGCGAACGTTCATATGCCCCATGATGTCACACATCCACGGATGGGCAACGCCGACATAGGTAACAAGCGATTGACCGGGCATGATTTTCCCCAAACATGCGGCTGTGGTGTCAAAGGGCCGATGTCGCCCAGGTGCTAAAAATCTAACGGAACCGGAGACCGGGCGCAATATAACCGGTTCGCAGGCAAATCCGGTTGCGGAGATGGCAGGGAAACCGGGACGGAATCAAGTTGCGCTGCCGCCGAGGATCTGCGGCGAGCCACTAGCTTTTCCTGCGGAACCGAGCTTCCGCGGGCGGCAGGGGTCAAGGCCGCCTGAATTCACTTATCAAGACACAACGAAACAAAGCGCGTCCGGATGCCGGACGCGCTTTAGGCTAAAAAGCCCCAATCTCGTCAGAAACCGCCGGTGTTAGCGGGCCGGCTTCTTCTTCGGCGCCGGCAGCAGGCCTTCGCGCTGAAGCTGCTTGCGCGCATTCTTGCGCTGACGGCTGATTGCCTCGGCCTTCTGGCGCGCCTTTTTGACGGACGGCTTCTCGTATGCTTCCCGCATACGCATTTCACGGAAGACACCTTCGCGCTGAAGCTTCTTCTTCAACACCCGGAGTGCCTGATCGACGTTGTTGTCGCGAACCAATACTTGCATGTGAATCTTTCAAAGTCTGATGTTCACTGGAGATGGCAGGGGCAGTAGAGCAATTTACGAACCAAATCCAGAGCGTATGGCAAAATTTCTCACATAATCTGCCTAGTCTTTTGTGCAGATCCACAAATTCTAGCCGAATCCCTGATCAATTGGGAGGGTTTTTCGCAAGGGAATGCCTCTCCAGCGCTTCGATACCGGCTGTGATCTTGTCATTTTTTCTGCCTCATCCAGACAGGCAGGGAGTAGCTTTTGGCCCGGCGAAATCGCAGAAACTGTGACTGGACTTTTCCATAAGCAAGGGCTAATTTTCTGGTGTCGTTGCCTTGGCCGAAACCGGAACGACGTTTGGAGCAAAAGCGTTATTGACTTTCATATTGAAGGCATTTTCCGAGAGGCATGTTGAAAGACAATTTGGAGCCCGTCATCCGTTAGGTGGCGGGCTCGTTGATTCTGGACCGCACCCGTGGGAAATGATCGGGGTTCATAGAAGCATTGATCATCGTCCCCGGCAATCGGCTCTGGTCGTTGCCCATCAAACCGTTTCAAATCAATTACCTAGCGCCGCTTCAGCACGGCAAGAACGGATTTTTAATCGGTCTGGCGTAAACCCAAGCGAACAACAGGGAGCAACGGGTGCCCGAGCGGATGGACATTGCGGCGAAACAGGCAGTAGCACTTTCTGTGGTCATCCCTTGCTACAATGAACGGGACGGCATCGCAGAACTGCACAGACGGGTCACGGCTGCCTGCGACGCGCAAGCCGGTTCATCCTACGAGATCGTCCTTGTCATCGATGGCGCCACCGACGGGACGCGCGAAGCGATATTCGAGCTCGCGCGCAAGGATACCCATATCGTTGCGATCGACCTGTCGCGAAACTACGGCCACCAGATCGCGCTGAGCGCCGGACTGGAGCTTTGCCGCGGTCAGAGGGTCCTTATTCTCGATGCCGATCTCCAGGATCCGCCCGAGCTGCTCGGCCCGATGATGGCGAAGATGGACGAGGGCTTCGATGTCGTTTACGGCCAGAGGCTGAAGCGCGATGGTGAGAGCCTGTTCAAAAGGTCGTCGGCATCGCTGTTTTACCGGCTGCTTCGGCGGATGGTCGACATCGACATTGCGGCTGATACCGGCGACTTCCGGCTGATGAGCCGCCGCGCCGTCGATCATCTCAATGCCATGCCGGAGCGCTATCGCTTCATCCGCGGAATGGTCAACTGGATCGGTTTGAAGCAGACTGCTTTTCACTATCACCGGCAGGCCCGCTTTGCCGGCACGACGCATTATCCGCTGCGCAAGATGATCCTTCTGGCCGTCGATGCGATGACCAGCTTTTCCATCGCACCCCTGCGGTTTGCCTCTCATCTGGGCATGGTCTTCGGCCTGATCGGCTTGCTGACGCTTGGCTACACCATCCTCTCCTGGCTGGAGGGCAACGTCATCCCCGGGTGGACGAGCCTGGCCGCGATCGTGCTCATCCTGGGCAGCGTCCAGTTGCTGGTGCTGGGCATTTTCGGGGAATATCTCGGACGAATGTACATGGAGACGAAGCGGCGGCCGCTCTACATCGTCAATGAAATTGTATGTTGTGATACGGCCGCAGACGGCACAGATTTGCAAGTGCACCGCCTGCAGGCACTCGTCAGAGGAGCCGCCGGTGCTTGAGGCCGAATTCGACAAGTTTGCCGACGAATACGAGCAGGAGCACGCCGCCAGCATTCGTCTGAGTGGAGAGGCGCCGGCCTTTTTTGCCCGTTACAAGATCAACGACGTGGCCGCGGTCCTGGCACGCCGTGGCAAGAAACCGCTGCGGATTCTCGATTTTGGCGCCGGCGTCGGCAACTCGCTCGGCCCGATGCGTCAAGCCTTTCCCGACAGCGAGATTGTCCTGCTCGATCCGTCGTCGCAATCGCTGGATATCGCCCGGACCCGTTTCCCCGGCCAGGCACATTGCCAGCCATTCGACGGCCAGACTATTCCTTATGACGCAGATCATTTCGACCTGGTTTTCACGGCCTGCGTCTTCCACCACATCCCCGAGGCGTTGCATGTCGGTCTCCTCGCTGAGATCGGCCGGGTGATGAAGCCGGGCGGAAGTTTTTTCCTGTTCGAGCACAATCCCTGGAATCCGCTGACGCAGCATGCCGTGCGAAATTGCAGTTTCGACGAGAATGCCGTTCTGATCGATGCCCGCCAGATGAACAGGCGTATGCTGGCTGCCGGCTTTTCCAAGACAAAAACCGTTTACCGGATCTTCTTTCCGCGTTTTCTCGCTAAATTGCGGCCGCTGGAGCGCTACCTCGCCCGCGTTCCGATGGGAGCTCAGTATTTTGTTCACGCGGTCAAGCCGAACCCTTGAGGCTGTGCGCTTCCTGCGGTTCGCAGCGGTCGGATTGCTCAACACCACGCTGGGATACACGATCATCCTGGCAGCGCTCGCATCTGGTTGCGGCGACATCGTCTCCAACATTCTCGGTTACGCCTTCGGGCTGCTGCTCGGTTTTGTCCTCAACAGCCGGTGGACATTTGCAGATGCGGCACGCCTGCGCAAAGGCACTCTGCTGCGATACGCGCTAAGCTTTGTTATTGCCTACGGAGCCAATCTGGCGGTTGTTTTTACGGCACTGTCCTGCGGCCTCGCCAACAATCCCTGGGTGCATCTGGCTGGAATCTGCGTCTATTCGGTTCTCTTCTATCTCGCATCGTCGCGGTTCGTTTTCGGTCCCGCTCCCCTGCGCAACCACTCCGACGACACCGTATCTTGAGAGTAGGTCATGGCCGCGCCTGAAATGATTTTTGAAAAGACGATCCCTCAGGACACGCCGGCCTTTGGCGATCAACAGCTGGCAATGGAACAAAGCCGGCGGATCCGGTTGGTTGTCTGCCTTTCCCTGGTCCTGATCGTTACCGTAAAGCTCCTCCTCTATTCGTCGGAACTTTTGCTTGATCCGGACAATTGGTGGCAGGTGAAAGTCGGACTGGACATATGGGCAAACAGGGTTCTCCCGGTCGTCGATACCTATTCGCATACGTTTGCAGGCCAGCCGTGGATTGCCAAGGAGTGGCTGGGGCAGGTGCTTCTGGCGGCCGGTTACAAGGCCTTCGGCTGGAGCGGCGTGATCTTCGTCACAGTCTCGGCGATCGCCCTGATGACGTTTGCCTTGACATGGTATCTGAGCGCCGCTCTCAAGCCGATCATTGCGATCGCCCTTGTCATGGTCATCACCTTTTTTGTCAGTGCGGTCTACAACGCACGGCCACTCATCTTCAGCCTTCCCATCATGGTCTTGTGGACAGCGATGCTGTTTCAGGCGGCCCGTGACAGGCGCCCACCGCCGTTCTGGTTGCTGGGTCTGCTTGCCCTGTGGGCCAACCTGCACGGCACGTTTACCTTCGGCTTCGTCATCGCGGCGTTTGCCGGGCTGGATTTTTTGGCGCGTGTACGCTTTTCGCAGCCACGCCTTCTTGCCATGTGGATCGCCTTTGGCCTGCTTTGTCCCTTGGTCACCATGATCAATCCCTACGGCGTAAAGGCCATACTGGCGACCTTCACCGTCACGTCCGGCAATGAGGCGGTTGCCCATATCAGCGAATGGAACCCTTTCAATGCCCGCAAGGACGTTTTGTCCGAAGTCCTGCTTTTAACCGTCATCGCTGCCTTGCTGGTCACGCGAATACGCATCCGCTGGACCTATGCCGCCTTCTTTATCTTCACGCTGCATCTGTTTCTGGCCTATTCGCGCTTTCAGTATCTCTGGCTACTGCTCGTGCCAATCGTATTGGCGGCCGACGTCGCGGAGCAATTTCCCGCCGTATCGACGCGCAAGTGGATGGGAGAAACCCGTGACACCCTTGAACGCGCTGTCGCCAAACACTATCGCCGGATCAGCGGTGTGATCGTGGTGGGCTGGTTTGCGGCCTGTGCAATCTTTCTGAGCTTTTCGACGGTCGCACCGAGTGACAAGAGGTCGGCATCGGGTGCGCTGGCTTTCGCCCAGGCCCATGGCCTGTCGGGGAATGTCCTGAACGCCTACAATTTTGGAGGCACCCTGATCTTTCACGGCATCAAGACCTATATCGATGGCCGGACCGACCAGCTTTTCCTGAATGGTTTCATGAATGCAACGGTCGAAATGGGAACCGCCGCCGGGAAACCCATTCTGCAAAAATCGATCGAAGAACACGCCATCAAATGGGCGCTACTGGAGCCGGATGACAAGCGCATTCCCTTCTTCAACGAGTTTTCCGGCTGGCGCAAAGCCTATGAAGACAAGTTTGCCGTTATCTATGTCAACGACAACTGATCCATCTTTGAAAAAGTGCCCCGCATCGCCGAAGCGTCCCCGGCAAATCCCGATCATCCATCGCCCGCCGGGGCTACCGTGTCGTTTTGCAACAGCGCCTATGCCGTCTTTACCGTAAGCTAATGTCCTCCCCGCATTTTTCTCTTCAGTTCCCGGCCAAGGGCTAGAATCCGGGTCTTTGTTCCCGATCCCAACGCGTGTATGCCTTTCCAGATACTCGGGAGGGGATATGTTTTCGTACAGTCGGCAATCACTTGGGCCAGCCGGAACAGGCCGTCTGTTCTGTTCCCTTGCATCCGCGGCACTTTCACTGTTTGCGGTACCGGCATTTGCTGCCGAGCCCGGTGGTCCATCGTGGAACGGATGCTATATCGGAGCCAGTGCCGGCTATGGGCGGGCGGGTGTCGATGCAACCGATTCACCTTTTCGTGACGGCCCCTTTGCCGGCTCCGGCTATTCCTGGAACGGCGGCGGCGGCGAATATGAAACCATCAAAAGCCACGATAGCGGCCTGACGGGGGGTGTCGAAGCGGGTTGTGACCGCCAGATTGATCTTGGCGGCACACCTCTTGTCATCGGCGGTGTCGTCGATTTCAGCGCGATGAACCTGGAGGCGACCGGCACTTCGGCGATCGTCGGCGACACGCATACGCGCGCCGGCATCGATTGGGCAGCCAGTGTTCGAGCCCGCGCCGGCGTTGGCGCAGGCGATGTCCTGTTTTTCGTCTCGGGCGGCGTTGCCGTCGCGGACGTCAATGTCCGCGCCTTCGACCAGGAAGTGTCGCCGACGTTTGGGCGGATGAATGTGTCCGGCGGCGGCACGGAGACCGGCTGGGTGGCCGGCGCAGGCGCGGAGTGGCGCGTCAAGCCAAACCTGTCGCTCTCACTCGAATACCTGCACTACGATTTCGGCTCGGTGACGGCGACCGGCCCCGCCATCGAACCCGCCGGTGCCTTTCCGCGCTTCGAGAACGATGTGCGGCTCGACACCGTGCGGATCGGACTGAAGTGGCGGATGTGACGGCAATTGCCTGATCGGATCAACGGACGCACTTCGCGGTTTCGGCGAAGGGTCACATATAAATAAGCCAATTTTTCAACGGGCATGATGTCCGAAAACGCAATTAGATCAAGCGAGACAACCAGCCTCCGGAGGCCTCCGGCAAGCGCGGTGGTCCATAGGGATATTGGGGGAAACGATGACCGGCATTGTCATGGAGACTGCAGACGAGACGAAAACCGGCGGCGGGCTGCAGGTCGTGTTCATCGATGCCGGGCTTGCTGATGCGCAAGGTCTCGCGGCCAGCGTTCCCGCGGGGGCGGAACTCGTCTGGATCGATCCGGCAGCCGACGCGATCGCGCAGATGGCCGCATGGGCGGTGGGCAAATCCGGCTATGATGCCATTCACATCATCTCCCATGGCGAGCCCGGCGCGCTGCTGCTCGGCAGCACGCGGATCGATGCCGCATCGCTGCAGGCGCACGGTCCGGAACTTACGGCTTTGGGCGAAGCGCTCGGCGAAACGGGCGATATTCTGCTCTACGGCTGCGATGTGGCTGCGGGATCTGCGGGAGCGGGATTCCTTGACCTGCTGGCCCGATACTCTGGCGCCGATATCGCAGCTTCCACCGACGCGACCGGCGCAGCACGCCTGGGAGGCAACTGGACCCTCGAGCGTCAAGTCGGCAGCATCGAGACGAGCGCCCTGGGTGCCGATGGATCGCCCAGCTATGACGCGCTTCTCGTAACGCCGACATTGGGTACGCTGATTTTCACCGGCAATACCGGCACGGCGGACGGGATCGTCGAGGATGGCGAGGCAGGTTCGACCAATCTGTCGGGGATCGATATCCAGGTGCGCAACATAAGCGACGTCAACGGCACCGCTGTTGGCAATATTTCTTGGGAGAACAATGACTTCCTATTCAGCAGCGACAATTTTACCGGGTTGACATACAACGACGGCGCCAATGGCGGAACGAAGGGTATGTCGATAAAATCGGTAGGCGGAACCGATTTCGGCATCGACCAGTTCACCTACTACAACTGGGGCGAGACGCAATCCACGACAATTACCGTCAAAGGATATTTGAATGGCGTCCAGGTGGCATCAACCACCTTTGAGGGATGGGATGCAAATTACCTTCCGCGCGTTGTTTCACTGGGCGCTGCGTTCGACATTGTCGATGACGTTCGGCTGTATATTTCAGCAGGCGGCTTTTTGGGCGATCAATCGGCGACGTGGCACACCATCAACAACATCGTCATCACGGCAGCGCCTCCAACCGCTGCGATCACGGTCGCGGACCCTGCACTGCAGCTGGGCGAAACCTCGCTGGTCACCTTCACCTTCAGCAAGGCCGTCACAGGCTTCACCACCGCCGATCTCACAGTCGCCAATGGCGCACTGAGCAACCTGAGCTCGTCCGACGGCGGCATCACCTGGACGGCGACGCTGACGCCGAACGCCAGCATCACGGACGCGACCAACGTCATCACGCTCAACAATACCGGAGTGACGGACCTTTCGGGCATTGCCGGAAGCGGTACCACCAATTCCAACAATTATGCCATCGACACGCAGCGCCCGACCGCGACCATCGCGGTCACCGACACCGCACTGAGGATAGGCGAAACCTCGCTGGTCACCATCACCTTCAGCGAGGCCGTCAGCGGCTTCACCAACGCCGACCTGACGATTGCCAATGGCACGCTGACCGCCGTGAGCTCCTCCGACGGCGGCATCACCTGGACGGCGACGCTGACGCCGGGCGCCAGCATCAACGATACGACCAACCTTATCACGTTGAACAATACCGGTGTGACGGACCTTGCGGGCAATACCGGAACCGGCACCACCGATTCCAACAATTATGCCATCGACACCATGCGCCCGACCGCGACGGTCGTGGTCGCCGATACCGCGCTGGTGGCAGGCGAAACCTCGCTGGTTACCTTCACCTTCAGCGAGGCTGTCACAGGCTTCACCAATGCCGACCTGACGATTGCCAATGGCACGCTGACTGCCGTGAGCTCGTCAGATGGAGGCATCACCTGGACGGCGACATATACGCCCACCGATGGCGTCAACGATACGAGCAACGTCATTACGTTGAACAATACCGGCCTTTCGGATCTTGCGGGCAATGCCGGAAGCGGCACCACCAGTTCCGGCAACTACACCATCGACACGACGCGCCCGACCGCCACCATCGTGGTCGCGGACAACATGTTGAGTATAGGCGAAACCTCGCTGGTGACCATCACCTTCAGCGAGGCGGTTACCGACCTCACCAACGCCGACCTGACGATTGCCAACGGCACGCTGGGCGTTGTGAGTTCGACCGACGGCGGCGTCACCTGGACGGCGACGTTCACGCCTACTGCCAGCATCACGGACGCAACGAACCTCATCACGCTCGACAATACCGGCGTCTCGAATGTGTCCGGCAATACCGGAAGCGGCACTACCGATTCCAACAATTACGTCATCGATACCATGCGCCCGACCGCCACCATCGTCGTCGCGGACAACGCGCTGGGAACAGGTCAAACCTCGCTGGTCACCGTCACGTTCAGCGAGGCTGTCACTGGTTTCACCCTCGCCGATCTCACAGTTGCCAATGGCACGCTGAGTGGTCTGAGTACGTCCGACAACATCACCTTTACGGCGACGCTGACGCCCACCGCGGGGATCACCGACACGAGCAATGTTATCACCCTCGACAAAACCGGAGTGGCGGACGTTGCCGGCAATGCCGGAAGCGGCACCACCAATTCCAACAATTATGCCATCGACGGCCAACGTCCGACCGCGACCATCGTGGTCGCCGATGCCGCACTTGCGGCGGGCGAAACCTCGCTGGTCACCTTTACCTTCAGCGAGGCTGTCACCGGCTTCGACAACTCCGACCTGTCGATTGCCAACGGCTCGCTGAGCGCCGTCAGCTCGTCCGATGGCGGCATCACCTGGACGGCGACGCTGACGCCCACCGGCGGCATCCACGATACGAGCAACCTCATCGTTTTGAACAATACCGGAGTGTCGGACGTTGCCGGCAACACAGGAACCGGCACCACCAATTCCGCCAACTACACCATCGATACCATACGCCCGACCGCGACCATCGTGGTCGCCGATCCCGCGCTGATGCTGGGCGAAACCTCGCTGGTCACCGTCACCTTCAGCGAGGCCGTCAGCGGTTTCACCACCGCCGATCTCACAGCCGCCAATGGCGCGCTGAGCAACCTGAGCTCGTCCGACGGCGGCATCACCTGGACGGCGACGTTGACGCCTGGCAGCAACGTTACGGACACAACGAACGTCATTACGCTCGACAATACCGGGGTGCATAATGTGTCCGGCAATATCGGAAGCGGCACCACCGATTCCAACAATTACACCATCGACACCGAGCGGCCGACCGCGACCATCGTGGTCGCGGACAACGCCCTGAAGGCGGGCGAAACCTCGCTGGTCACCGTCACCTTCAGCGAGGCTGTCACCGGCTTCACCACCGCCGATCTGGCGGTTGACAACGGCACGCTGAGCAACCTGAGCTCGGCCGACGGCGGCATCACCTGGACGGCGACGCTGACGCCCGCCGGCGGGATCACGGACACCAGCAATGTCCTCACCCTCGACAAAACCGGGGTAACGGACCTTGCGAGCAATGCCGGAAGCGGCACCATCGATTCCAACAACTATGCCATCGACGGTGTTGCCCCCGGCGTCACGTCGATCATGCGCACCGGCAGCGAGAACACCAACGCCGGCAGCGTCCAATACACGGTAACATTCACGGAAAGTGTGTCCGGCGTCGATGTTACGGATTTTTCGCTGACGCCGACCGGCTCCGTCACTGGCACGATAGCCAGCGTCACCGCGGTCAACGGCAGCACGTATACGGTGACCGTCAATGGCATCACCGGTAATGGCTCCTTGCGGCTCGATCTGAACAATGGGGCCACCGGCATTTCCGATGCTGCCGGAAACGCCATCGCCGCCGGATACACCACCGGGCAATCCTATCAGATTGACCGTGCGGCACCCGCTGTCACGTCGGTCGGCACGCCCGCGAACGCGACCTATGTCACCGGCCAAAATCTTAACTTCACCGTCAACTTCAACGATGCGGTGATCGTCAGCACGGCCGGCGGCACGCCGCAGATTGCCGTGACGCTGGACACTGGCGGTACGGTTTATGCGAAATATGTCGGTGGCAGTGGGACATCGGCGCTGGTCTTCCGCCTGCCCGTCACCGCCGGCCAAGCGGACATGACCGGTGTCACCCTTGGGGCCAGCATCAATCTCAACGGAGGCACGATCCGTGACGCGGTTGGCAACAACCTGGTGCCTGCGCTGAACGGCGTCCCCTCGACAAGCGGAATCCTGATCGGCAATGACGCGCCGGTGCTGGCCGGTGACCTGAAGGCAACGGTCGTCGAAGGCGGCAGCTACACGCTGAAAGCCGCCGATCTGAGCTTCAGCGACGCGGATGACAGCGCTGCCGGTGTCAAGTTCACGGTCTCGGGCGTTGCCAGCGGCACGCTGCTGGTCAACGGCAGGGCGGCGGCAAGCTTTACCGCCGCCGATATCGCCGCCGGCCGCGTCACCTTCCGCCATGACGGTTCCGAAACGGTCAAGGCCTCCTTCAAGGTTCTGGTCGAAGACGGCAACGAGGACAGCTCGGCGCCGGTCAGCTCGGTCTTCAACCTCACCGTCACACCCGTCAACGATGCGCCGGCGCTGAAAGTGACGCAGACGATTGCCGCAATTGCCGAGAACGCATCGACGGCATCTGCGCGCAAGGTAGCGGACCTCACGGTGCTTGATGTCGATGGCGGCAGCAACAAGCTATCGCTTGCCGGTGCTGACGCCTCGCTGTTCGAGATACGCGACAACGCGCTATGGCTGAAGGCGGGGGCCAAGCTCGATTTCGAGACCAATCCTATCCTCGACATCACCATCCGCCTGGATGATCCGACGCTTGGAACGAGCTACGAAGCATCGAAATCCATAAAAATCTCGGTCAAGGACGTCCTCGAACAGGTCCCCGGCACATCCGGCAATGAGACACTTACGGGGGGAAATACCGACGACTATCTGGACGGCAAGGGCGGTAACGACATCATCATCGGCGGCGGCGGCAACGACACGCTCGCCGGCGGTACCGGCGTCGATACGCTCACCGGCGGCGCCGGTGCCGATACCTTCGTTTTCCGCTTGATTGACGATTCGGCCAAGGGAATTTCGGGATATGTGAACAACGCCGCGCTCGGTTGGCAATCCGGACAGGACAAGCGTGACATCATCACCGATTTTACCCACGGCAGCGACAAGATCGACTTGTCAGCGATGGATGCCAACACGAAACTAACGGGCAATCAGGCCTTCACATGGCTTGGCCAGGGTAACTTTGGCGGCAAGGCAGGACAGTTGCTCCAGCGTCAATTCAATGAGACGGGCACCGCAAAGGACAAAACCATCGTCTACGGTGATGTCGATGGCGACGGACGGGCAGACTTCCAGATCGAGCTTGCCGGACTGTTGGCGCTACGGGCCGACGACTTCATCCTGTAGCGGACGGATTTAGCCGCCGCTGCGACATCCGGCGAACGGGAGCGCGGCGGCGGAAATTCGTTGCCGGGCCGTCCAAACGATGGCCCGGAAATGCTGCAGTGGTTACCTGACTTCCGCCGGCGCAGGTGGCCGGATCATCGCGATATCCTCGCGCATGAACGGCACGGCATCTGCCGGTCGCGCCGTTCCGAACTCCCGCGCATATTGATGACCCGAATAGTTCGCGGCCGCGATCAGCCCCGGCGCCAGACAGTCGCCGATGCGGGTGACGGACTGTATGCCCGCATCCGCCCATTCCTCGCGGCGCGCGGTCAGGTCCAGCCAGAGGTTTTCATCGGGGAGGCGGGCCGTGACCGGGATGAAGGCGGCGCAATCGATCGACTGAGTCTTTCCGGTGTAGATGCATGCCAGTTCGAGGCTATCGGCCGTGCGGCCGAAAAGACAGTGAGCCGTGATGATCGACACGTCCAGATCGATCAGCCGCCGCTGGATCCGCGCCTGCTCCAGTGTGTGGTTGCTCCACGGCGCAACCTGGGCCTCCGGCGTCACGAAGGTCACGTTCCGGCCTGACGCCGCCAGCAGTTCGGCCAGCACGCTGCCCATGTAGAAACAATCATCGTCAAAAACGACGACCGGCCCATCCCCCGAAACAACTTTCGCCCCGTCGCGGAGCAAGGCATCCGGAGATACCGTCACGCCGGCCTGCAGATAATCCAGCG
This sequence comes from Pararhizobium sp. YC-54, assembly GCF_025847205.1. Lineage (GTDB taxonomy): Bacteria > Pseudomonadota > Alphaproteobacteria > Rhizobiales > Rhizobiaceae > Pararhizobium. The sequence continues at coordinate 22,496 of NZ_JAOYTH010000027.1, forward strand.
GCAGACAGTGCGTGCGCCCGACCCCGTCGGAGCGCCAATGCGAACCGGTAGCCAGCGCAATATGGGGGATGCCGTATTGCAGGATATCGTCGGCGCTCAAGGGGCTTTGCAAATACATCTGCGCATTCTGGTAGGACTTTAATTGCCCCAACCGCCAGTCCCGCACACGCGCCCATGTTGCAAGCCCCGGCAGCCTGCTTTCGCGGCTGACCCGGCCGCCCCATTCCCGGCCGGCTTCCGCCAAGGTAACCTCGAGGCCGCGCTGCGCCAGCGCCCGCGCCGCTTCAAGCCCAGCCGGCCCGCCGCCGACAACGAGCACGGCATCGGTCTTGTCCGCGGCTGCTATCCTTTCCGGATGCCAGCCCTTGCGCCACTCTTCACCCACTGTCGGATTCTGCGTGCAGCGCATGGGAACGGAGGTGTTGTCGCCGGATGTGCAGATATTGCAGCCGATGCACTCGCGAATATCGTCGATGCGCCCATCCTCGATCTTCTTTGGCAGGAATGGATCGGCGATGGAAGGGCGCGCCGCACCGATGAAATCCATGATGCCCTGCCTGATCACCCGCGCCATGCTGTCCGGCGAAGTATAGCGGCCAACGCCGACAACGGGCTTGGTGGTCACCGATTTGACAAAGCGAATATAGGGTTCCTGAAAGCCTTCCTCGGAAAACCTGGACGTCTGGCTGTCGTTCGACCAGTTCGAAAGGTTGACGTCCCAGAGATCCGGCACCTCGGCAAGCGCCTCGATGATGTCGCGCCCTTCGCCCTCGCAGGTAATGCCGGAAGGGCCGAGCAGCTCATCGACGGCCAGCCGGACGGCGAGCGCGCAGGTATCGCCGACGACGTCGCGCGCATCGCCGAGAATTTCCCTGAACAGGCGCAGCCGGTTCTCGAAGGAGCCGCCATATTCGTCGGTGCGATGGTTGTGCCGGCGCGACAGGAAGTGCTGGATCACGCTCATGTCATGGCCGGAATAGATGTAGATGATATCGAAGCCGGCCTGTTTGGCGCGGATGGCGGCATTGCGGTACCAGCGGCGCATATCGGCGATATCGGACTTGTCCATGGCCCGCGCCTGAACCGGATCCAGCCCGTCACCGATGACGTGCGACGGGGCAAGCGGTATCATCCGGCTGAAGCGATTGGCGACGTGCAGCCCGTTATGAACCAGCTGGATTGCCGCGAGGCTGCCATGCGCATGAATTTTATCGGCGACCAGGGAAAGCGCACCGATATCGCCGTCATCCCACAGCCTGGCCTCGTTGGCCGGCGTCAGGTCGGAGGTGGGGTGGATTTCCGCCTCCTGCGTCGAGATCACCGCCCAGCCGCCTTCCGCCTTTATCCCGCGCATATGTGCCTCGGCATTGGGATAACGATAGCCCATGCCGGAACAGTGGGGGACCTGGTAGAAGCGATTTCGTGCTGTCAAAGGTCCGATTTTCACCGGTTCGAAAAGCACGTCGTAGCGGGAATCTCTCGTCATCGTCTGGCCGTCGTCCACTCTGCTGATGTCGCTGCCGCGACGTTTTGCCGGACAGTCGGGAGGCAGGATAACGGGCTTCGGCCATCTTGCAAGAGAAATTATACAGCCATATAATTACTCTATAGCAGTTTGAAAATGTTTCATTTTAGCGATTATCGTCCGGCCGGTGGTCAGGTTCTCAAGCCGTGTCTTCGAGGATCATCGCCGCACCCTTTTCCGCGACCATCATCGTCGGCGCATTGATGTTGCCCGCCGTGACATTGGGAAAGATCGAGGCATCGACGATGCGCAGGCCTTCGACCCCATGCACCCGAAGCCGGGCATCCACCACCGATGCCGTTGCGTCCGGCCCCATCGTGCAGCTGCCGCACAGGTGATAGATCGAGCTGGCATTGGCGCGGAAATAGTCAAGCAGGCTTTCGTCGCTCACCGCCGACGGCGACGGGGACACTTCCGCGTCGATGATGGCGGCTAATGAGGGCGCCGATGCGATTCGGCGCACCAGCCGGCTCCCCTCGATCACGTCGTCGATATCGCGATCGGTGGAGAGGTAGTTCGGCTGGATCAGCGCTGCTGCTGCCGGATCGCAAGAGCCAACGCTAACCCGGCCCCGGCTGGTCGGCCGGCAGGAATTGAAGGCAATCAGGAAGCCGGCATAAGGCTCCGGCACCATTGAAGCGCCGGCGCCGGCGGGAATGCGGTAGGACAGGGGATTGAAGTATAGCTGGATGTTTGGCCGCTCATGCGCCGGTGTGCTGCGAAAGAAACCGCCTGCCTGATTGACGCTCATGGCAAAAGGCCCCTTGCGGGTCAGCAGATATTGCAGCCCCAGCCGTGCCTGCCCGAACAGACTGCCGAACACGCCGTTCAACGTCGGCCGGTTGGCGCGGTAGTAGAAGCTTGCGGCCAGATGGTCCTGGAGATTTTCACCGACAGCCGGCAGGTGACGACGGGTCTCGATACCCTTCGCGCCGAGCGCTTCGCCGTCGCCAATACCGGAGAGCTGCAGCAGTTTCGGCGTATCGATCGCACCGGCCGAGACGATGACCTCACGCCGTGCCGAAAACGTCCGCCTGACGCCATCCTGCAAAACCTCGACGCCGGTCGCGCGCCCGTCCGGTGCAAAGACCAGCCGCTGGGCGACGGCGCGGCGCTCGATCGACAGATTGGCCCGGTTCAGGGCAGGGCGCAGATATTCGGCACTGGAATGCGAGCGCCGGCCGTTGCGCGTATTGATATCGTAGACCCCCGCGCCTTCGATCGAGGCGCCGTTGAAGTCGGTTGTCGACGGCAATTGCAGCTCTTCGCAGCCCTTGAGGTACGCGTCGGTGACCGGATGGGTCATCCCGCGCATCGGGGTCACGTGGATCGGCCCCCTGTCGCCATGCCAGTGCGACGCGCCTTTTTCATGGGTCTCGAGCTTTTTGAAAAAGGGCAGGACATCCGTGGCATTCCAGCCCGGATTCCCGGCCGCTGCCCAGTCGTCGAAGTCATCGGCCGCACCCCGCACGAAGACCATGGCGTTGATCGAGCCGGATCCGCCCTGAACCTTGCCGCGCGGCACATAGATCCGCCGCCCGTCGAGCTCGGCCTCCGGCTCGGTCGAATACATCCAGTTGACCTTGGGATTGTAATAGCTCTTGGCGTATCCGATCGGGATCTTGAACCAGAAGGACGAGTCCTTGCCGCCCGCCTCGATGAGGAGAACGCTGTTGCGGCCGCTCTCGCTCAGCCGGCTTGCAAGGATGCAGCCAGCCGACCCTGCGCCGATAATGACGAAGTCGTAGATCATGACAGCTCTCTGCTCAGGCTCAGCCCTTGGCGGGCATGAACTCCTTGACGTCGGCGGGCAGAGCGGCCATCTGCAGATGCAGGCGGTCGCCGGTATAGGGAGAGTGCTTCTCGACGACATCGAGATTGAGTTCGATGCCAAGGCCCGGTTCGCGCGACGGGATGAGATAACCATCGTCGAACTGCAGCTTGGTTTTCAGCACCTCGCCATGAAAGCCGCCGAAATCCATGATCGCCTCGTGGATCAGGAAGTTCGGCGTGGTGGCCGAAAGCTGGATACTGGCGGCGGCGCCCACCGGACCGTTGTAGAGATGCGGCGCGATCTGCGCATAGAAGGCCTCGGCCATGCCGGCGATCTTCTTGGCTTCCAAGAGACCGCCGACGCGGGCGACATTCATCTGCAGGATCGAGGCGGCGCCGAGCTGCAGCACACGCTGGAACTCGTATTTCGTCGTCAGCCGCTCACCCGTCGAGATCGGGATGGATGTGGCGCGCGCCACCTCCGCCATAGCCGCCTCCTGTCCGGGCGGCACCGGCTCCTCGAACCAGAGCGGATCGTATTTCTCCAGCCGCCGGGCCAGCCGGATTGCCGAGGAGGGCACCATCTGGCCGTGCGTTCCAAACAGGATATCGGCACGGCTGCCGATCGCTTCGCGGATCCTGGCGCAGAAGAGCTCGCAGCGATCGAGAACCCCCATCGAAAGCTGGTGCCCGGAATAGTTGGTGTAGGGGCCGGCCGGGTCGAACTTGACGGCGGTAAAGCCCATCTCGACCATCCGGACGGCCTCGTCGGCGGCCAGATCGGGGTCGTTGTAATCGTAGTCGCCAGCCGCATTCTTCGGATAGAGATAGGTATAGGCGCGCAGCTTTTCGTTGACGGTGCCGCCAAGAAGATCGGCAACCGGCCGGCCGGCAGCCTTGCCAATGATATCCCAGCAGGCGATTTCCAATCCAGAAACGATACCCATCATCGTCGTGTCGGGGCGCTGCGTGAAACCGCTCGAATAGGCGGCGCGCCAGAAGCGCTCGATCTGGTGGGGATCGTGATCAAGAAGATAGCGCCGGAAGACATCGTCGATCAGCGGAACCATGGCCGTAGGATGAAACGAGGTCGCATAGATTTCACCGACACCCGAAATGCCGCAGGCCGTCTCGAGCTGCACGAAAATCCAGTACATGCCCCCGACATGCGGCGGCGGAACGGCAACCACGTGGGTTTTCAGCGATGCGATCTTCATGAAAGGGTCCTCCCTCGCCGGGTGATCAATGTTTCAGGATAACAAGCCGCGTCTGTGTGAATTCCAGCATACCGTGTTTGCCGTCGTCGCCGCCGAGGCCGGATTTCTTCCAGCCGGCGTGATAGCCCTGGTAAGGGTCCGCGGGGAACCGGTTGACATAGAGCTCGCCCGCCTCGATCTCGTTCGCTGCCTGCATCACCTTGCGGTAGTTTTCCGAAAACAGCACCGAAGCAAGGCCGAACTGGTGATCGCTGGCCAGCGCCAAGGCCTCGTCGAACGTCTGGTAGGACAAGACCGCCAGCACCGGGCCGAATACCTCTTCGCGCACGATTTCCATATCCTGGCGGCAGCCGGTGATCAGTGTCGGCGGATAAAAATAGCCATCGCCATCCGGAACTAAGCCGCCGGCCACGACCGTTGCCCCCTCGGCTTTGGCCCGCTCGACCATCCCATGAATACGATCGCGCGCCGCCGCATTGACAAGCGGCCCCATAATGTCGGGGTCGGCGGCACGGTCGCCGAAGCGGCGGGCCGCAAAGCCGCTGCGCAGTTTCTCGACAAGCACGTCGTGGATGGAAGCATGCACATAAAGCCGCTCGGCCGACGTGCAGACCTGCCCGCAATGGGCAGTCTTTGCACCGAGAACCATGCGGGCAACCGCGTCGAGATCGGCGTCAGGCTCGACGATGACCGGCGACTTGCCGCCAAGTTCCAATGAAGGTTTGGCGATATTGGTCTTGCAGTAATCGAGCACCGTCTGGCCTGCGGTAACGCTGCCGGTCAGCGTGATCATGCCGACGGCCGGATGCGTGCACATGGTCCGGGCAACCTCGTGCGACATGGTCATGATGTTGACGAGCCCTTCAGGCAGACCGGCCTCCAGCACGGCTTGGGCAAACGCGAAGGCCGAGGTCGGCGTGGTGTTGCTCGGACGGACGACGACGGCATTGCCGGTGATCAGGGCAGGCGCAATCTTGCGAACGAGCGTATAGATCGGAAAGTTGAACGGGATCAGGCAGGCGACGACGCCGATCGGCTCGCGCTTCAGCATCAGGGTCTCGTCCGGCGTATCGCTTTCAATGACCTCGCCCTCGATCCGGCGCGCCCATTCGGCGTGGTAGCGCATCAGCTCGACGCCATAGATGGCCTCAGCGGTGGCGTCCGCGCAGCTCTTGCCGGATTCCATCGCCAGCGCCTCGCCAATCCTTGCGGCGTGACGCTCGATGGCATCGGCCAATTTCCGCAAGGCATCGCCACGCTGGACCGCCGGCAGCTTGCGCCAGGATTTCTGCGCGTCCTTCGCGGCCTCCACAGCCGCAACGACATCCGCGTCGTTTGCGGCCGGAACCGTGGCGAAGATCTTGCCATTGGCAGGGTTACGGACCTCGATCCCGGGCAAGCCGGAAGCCTCGACAAAGCGCCCACCGATGAAGTTGCGATGCTGCGTCATGAGCCCACCCGAAAACACATTCTGTTTCAGGCAGTAGAAGGACGCTGCACCCTTTTCGCAAGCGACTTATTGTCTGGCCAGGCATTCCAAAAACGAATGTTCGGCCTTGCTCATTTTGCGCCGCCGTAGAGGCCGTGATCCAGCGCAACTTCGCTCAGGAGCCATGCACGAAAATCCCGGACATTCGCGGTTTCGGGCTGATCGGTGCGGGTAACCAGCCAGTAGGATTCGTGGCCTTCCACCTCCACGTCAAGCACGGGCACGAGCTGGCCGCTTTCCAGTTGACTGCTGACCATGAAACGATCGACCACGGCAATGCCGAGCCCGTTGCAGGCGGCTTCGATCACCAGGTCGAGAAGGTCGAATTCCATTCCGCCCCGCACGTCGGTATCGGTAAGGCCGGCTGCGTCCAGCCAATGCTGCCAGGTGAGATAGCGCTGGTCGGCGGCGGCCAGCACATGCAGGAACGTGAAAGTTGAAAGATCGATCTGGCCGCCTCGGTTGGCCGCGTCCAACAGGCCGGGCGCACAGACGGCGATATGCCGCTCGGTCAGCAAGATGCGCGATTGCAGCATCGGCCACTCACCGTCACCGAAGCGGATGGCGCAATCGAGCAGGCTGCGCTCGGCAAGTGTGTCCTTGAGATCGGTGCTGAGGCTGATCTCGATCTGCGGCAGCGCCCGGCGCAGGCGCGACAGCCGCGGCATCAGCCAGCGCTTGGCAAAGGTCGGCGGCACGTTGATGCGCAGCCGGTTGCGGTTGTTTTTCTCCATGATCGAGCGCACCGTCTGCTCGACATTGTGAAACGCCAGCTGCAGCGTTGCCATGAGTTCAGCGCCGGCGCGCGTCAGCTCCAGATCATGGTGATGGCGGATCAGCAGGTTTTCTCCCAGCTGCTTTTCAAGATTGCGAACCTGCCGGCTGACGGCACTTTGCGTCAGGTTCAGCATCTGGGCCGCACGCGTGAAACTGCGAGTCTGGCCGACGACCTCGAACACCTTCATCGCCGAAAGCGCAGGCAGTTTCCGCATTCCATCGCTTCCATAAATTTCAGTTGGCCTGTATCAGCCGGGACGTAGCGTCTCATCTATGTTTCAGGCTTCCGGGTCAGGTCAAGCTCCTCATAGTCGCGTTCCAGTATTTGGTGTCCCGAACAGCCGCCGGAGTTCGTCGCGGCGCGAAGAGCGGCTGCGGCCTTTCGCAACATGTTTGTTGTGCTACGATCGACCGAACCTTGCATGTTCAGATGCGTGGCAACGGAACGAGGGTTCGGCAAACTTGGACAGGCATTTGAACGACATGATCTGGCGACATCTCCCACTCAAGAGCCTGACGGTCTCATTGCTCGTCTGGCTTGGTCTGATCGGGCTCTTTGCCGGCATATCGATGCGGATCGAATATCAACGGGCGTCCGAAGAACTCTCTGCGACGGGGCAGACCATCCACCGGCTGATCTCCCAGCGGGCGGCGCAGCATGATGCGCATCTGACCAGCCTTGTCGCCCTGATCAAGGCAGCCCCAGAACTGCCGGAAACAGCGATCGGTGAAGTCTTCCAGAGCATTATCCGGTTCTATCCGCGCATCGTAGCGATCGATCTGGTACGGCTTCCGCCGGAAGGCTCTTCCGAGGCGACGACGCTAGGCTGTAGTGACGAATTAACGATTAAGGATTCCGTTTGAGGAGCAAATCAGATTCAACGCTGACTTTTGGAGGTTGGCGATGGACGGTGAGGTTCTCAGGGATGATCAGTGGGAA
>NZ_JAOYTH010000028.1 GCF_025847205.1 Pararhizobium sp. YC-54
AAGTCGGTGATCATCGGCGTGGCCGGCGCCGGCCAGGAGATTTCCACCCGCCCGTTCCAGCTGGTCACCGGCCGCAACTGGATGGGCACCGCCTTCGGCGGCGCCCGCGGCCGCACCGACGTGCCGAAGATCGTCGAGTGGTACATGCAAGGCAAGATCCAGATCGACCCGATGATCACCCATACGATGCCGCTCGAGGACATCAACAAGGGGTTTGACCTGATGCATGCCGGGGAGAGTATCCGCAGCGTGGTGATCTACTGAGCCGCGAGAATAGGATGATCCAAGGCTCTATTGAGCCGCGTTGACGCCCCCCTTTTCTCCGTCCTGTCTTGGCCCTTTCGACCAAAGAGTACCAGGGCGACGGCTGGAGAGAACCCATACGCATTCGAAGGATCGTGGAGCCTCGCGCGTGGACACGCGAGGCACGCGACCTATGGGCCGCTGCAAGCCGGCCCGGCGGACTGCAAAGCTCACTCCTAGTTGCAAACACACCATATGCAATAACGCTAAAATATGCTAATGACATGGGGATGTGAGTACAATCGCGGGGTTTTCGCCGATCGATGGTACCGTGCCGAGCGGAGTGTGGTGTCCATGCTGAACGACCGGATGTGCAAGACCGCAGCCCTGATTTTCGCCGCCACACTCCCGGCTTTTGCCCAGGAAAAGGCACCCGTCACCAACGATTTAGCAAGTTGCGCGGAACTTCAGAGGAAAGCGATTGGCATCGGCCTCGACGACGAACCGAGCAAGAAGAAACTCGATCTCTGCATGTTTCAGTTCTGGCGCCAACTCGGCACGCCGGTGCCTTTTCTGGTGTATCAGCCGCCTTCCCTTGATCTGCCAGACCAGGTGAAGGCGCCGGACCGCGGCGAAACTTGAAGGAGGATCGGATGATCGAAGGGTTTTCTATCCCCACAGCCGTGACACTTCTCGGGTTTGGCTGCGCCTTGACGGCAATCATATGCTTTGTCTGCGCTGGGCTTGCGCGTTACTCGGTCACCGACGCAAGCGAACCGTTCAGCGTGCTGCTGTTGGGGCTCTACCTCTATGCCCTGCCGCTGATGGCGCTTGGCATCGTCGTCGGCTACTTGTCATCGATTAGCCGTGAGCCAGCCATTGCCGATACACTCCCAGCAGTCTTGACGCTAGCTGGCGGAGTGACCGTCTATATCTATTCCCTTGATTCCGTACGAAAATCGATAATCGCCGGTATCTCGCTGCTTGTTTTCACGATCAACCTCATTGGCGGTTCGGCCTATGGCGCATACGTTCGGGAGACCGGCAAGCTCGAACGCATGCTTTTTGCCATCGAGCAGGAAAAGCAGATACTCAACTATCGCAAGAGCCGAAATCTCGATGCGGTAATGCCCGACTGGGTCTGGAAATAGAAGCTCGTCGCACGCGATGCTTTATACTATTGTCCGGAATCATGTCTTCAGAGTCTTCCACCATATACGTCGATGCAGACGCCTGCCCGGTCAAGCCGGAAATCCTGAAGGTCGCCGAGCGCCATGGCCTGCCGGTCGTGCTCGTCGCCAATTCCGGCCTTCGCCCTTCTCGTGACCCGATGGTGCGCAACGTCATCGTTTCCGCCGGTTTCGACGCCGCCGATGACTGGATTGCCGAACGCGCCGGCGATGGCGATATCGTGATTACCGCCGACGTGCCGCTCGCCGGGCGCTGCGTTGCTGCCGGCGCGCAGGTGACCGGACCGACTGGCCGTATCTTCGACAAGGGCAATATCGGCATGGCAACAGCCATGCGGGATCTGGGTGCGCATTTGCGCGAGACCGGCGAAAGCAAGGGCTATAACGCTGCCTTCTCGCCACGCGACCGGTCGGCTTTTCTCGAAACGCTTGACCGGCTTTGCCGCCGCGTCAAACAGCGCTAGAACAAAGCCGCAGCCGGAGCGCAGACATTGACACCCACGGACAGGAATATTGCCCATCGCCGCCACGCCCCTTTCTACGCGGGTGGCGTTTGCGCTGCGATCACCGCCGTCCTTTGCCTGTACGTCGCGCCAAAATTCGCAGTGGGCCTCCCGGCCGTCGTTTTCTTTTCCGTTTATCTGTTGCTGATTGCCCGTCGTATGCCGAAATTGACGGGAGCCTATCTGAAACGCAATGCAGCCGGGACCGACGAACCAGCGGTGATCATCTTTGCCGTCACGCTTGTTACCGTGGGCGTTTCCACCGTTTCATTGTTCCAGGCGCTCAACGCCGGCGGCACGGAGACGGTTGTCGAACTGGTGGTGGCTTTCGCGTCCGTCGCGCTGGGATGGCTGACCATCCATACGATGGCAGCGATGCACTATGCCCATCGGTACTGGAGCCCGGAGATGGGCGACGACGAGGGCGATGGCCACAGCCTCGATTTTCCCGGCACCAAGGAGCCGGGCGGCTATGACTTCCTCTACTTCGCCTTTGTTATAGGCATGACGGCGCAAACCTCAGACATTGCTATTACCTCGACTGAAATGCGCAAGATCAATCTTGTGCACGCGGTCGTCTCCTTCTTCTTCAACACGGTATTGGTGGCGGCTGCGGTCAACGCGGCGGTATCTCTGGCCTAGCGTATCGCACGAGACTCGAATGCCGTTTTCAGCTTCAAGGGAGCACAGCTTGAAAGTCCTTTCCCAGAACACCGCCTTTGGCGGCATGCAGGGCGTCTTTTCGCACGATTCACAGGCCTGCGGGGTCGAGATGACCTTTGCGGTCTATATCCCGCCACAGGCGATCACCACGCCCTGCCCCGTCGTCTGGTATCTCTCCGGCCTCACCTGCACGCATGCCAATGTGATGGAGAAAGGCGAATATCGCCGGATGGCCGCCGAACTCGGCCTGATCATCGTCTGCCCCGACACCAGTCCGCGCGGCAGCGACGTTCCCGACGAACTGACCAACTGGCAGATGGGCAAGGGTGCGGGCTTTTATCTCGATGCCACCGAGGCGCCCTGGGCCGAAAACTACCAGATGTACACCTACATCACCCAGGAGCTTCCCGCTTTCATCGCCCAGCATTTCCGCGTCGACATGGCCCGCCAGGGCATCTTCGGCCATTCCATGGGCGGGCACGGCGCCATGACCATCGCGCTGAAAAACCCGGACCGGTTCAAGAGCTGCTCGGCGTTTGCGCCGATCGTCGAACCTTCGACGGCAGACTGGTCGATCGGCGCCTTCGAAAAATATCTCGGCGAGGACAGGGCAAGCTGGCGGCAATACGACGCCTGCGCGCTGGTAAAGGACGGCGCCCGCTTCCCCGAGTTTTTGATCGACCAGGGCAAGGCCGACAATTTCCTGGAAACGGGCCTGCGGCCATGGCTGTTCGAGGATGCCATCAAAGGCACGGGGATCGGTCTGACGCTGCGCATGCACGAGCGCTACGACCACTCCTACTATTTCATCTCGTCGTTCATGGACGAGCACCTGAAATGGCACGCCGAGCGGCTGGCATAGGCGTCAACCACACGGATTGAAGAACCGCCCGTCCTGCACGGCGCGGTTCCTTTCATTTTCAGGATGCGGACTGGAAACGCGGCGGTGCGGCAGTCTCGACGATGCGGATGCTCGATTCGCTCTGGCCATGGTGGCCTTCCATGTCGATGACCGCGTGCCAGTGACCGGATTGCGGGATGACCAGGCGGATCGGTGACTTGCGCGCAACGCCACCGATGAACTGATGCTTCAGCGTTTCCTTGTAGAGCTTGAAGTTGTTGTCGGTCATCAGCCGCACATTGGCGACGGCCGACAGGGTGATCTCGATGGTCACGCCCGCGCGCTGTTGCTTCAGGTCGTAATGGGTGAAGCTGAACTTCAGTTTTTTCATTGCACGTCCGCTTGAAAACAGCCTACGGCGGCGCGCGTCATTCATGACGCACAAAGGTCGCTGTAGCATTTTTAATCTGCTGCATATTAGAGATTGCGTGTTAAAAATTGGTTTTCCGCCGGTCCGCCCATTGGCGGCAGAGGCCTATCGGATGTACCGAAACGGCGACTCTCTTTTCCGCAACGCCGCTTTCGGCTATGGCATTTTCCATGACACATATCCTTCTCGTCGCCGCCGGTGGTGCTGCCGGTTCGGTGCTCCGCTACCTCGCCGGCCTTTGGGCGCTGCGCAACTTCGGTCCTTCGTTTCCGTGGGGAACGCTGATGGTCAACGTCACCGGATCCTTCCTGATCGGTTTTCTTGCCGAGGTGATCGCCCGCAAATTCGGAGCGTCGGCTGAGATGCGCGTGTTCCTGATCACCGGTATCCTTGGCGGCTATACGACGTTCTCGGCCTTCTCGCTCGACGCCATCAACCTGCTCGAACGCGGCGAACCGGTGACGGCGCTGATTTATGTAGCTTCCAGCGTGCTTCTTTCGGCACTCGCCGTGTTTGCCGGGCTGGCCCTTATGCGCGCAATGGTCTAAAGGGACCATCTCAGAGCGCTGCGCGTCCATTCGGACCGGCCTGCTCTGTCATATCAGTCTGCGCACGGATTTCCCGCCGGCACCATTGTCGGGGCGCTATGGCAATTGGATGCAGGAAACAAGATGGCGGGTATTGAACACAAGCAGGTCGAATCCGACGAGGCGGGCATGCGCCTCGATCGCTGGTTCAAGGTGCATTATCCCGGCCTCGGCTTCGGCCCGCTGCAGAAGCTGCTGCGCTCCGGCCAGGTCCGTGTCGATGGCGGCCGCGTCAAATCCGACACGCGCGTCCAGCCCGGGCAGGTGGTGCGCATTCCGCCGATGGAGGTCGATCCGAAGACAAGGACGGGCCCGATCGCCGGCCGTGACCTGCGCCATGCATCCGATCACGAGCTTTTGTCGCGCATGCTGTTGCATGAAGACGCCAAGGTAATCGTCCTCAACAAGCCGCCCGGCATTGCGGTTCAGGGCGGCTCGGGCATCAACCGCCATATCGACGACATGCTGGAAGCCTGGACGAGCCCCAAGGGTGAAAAGCCGCGTCTCGTGCACCGGCTCGACCGCGACACATCCGGCGTTCTGGTCATCGCCCGCACCCGCGGTGCCGCCCAGAAGCTGACGGCTGCCTTCCGCGAACGCGATACCAAAAAGACCTACTGGGCGCTGGTCAAGGGCGTACCACGCAAGAAGGAAGACAAGATTTCGACCTGGCTGGTCAAGGAACAGACGCCGGACGGCGACCGCATGCGGATTGCCAAGCATGGCGAAGACGGCGCCGACCATGCGGTTTCTTACTACCGGATCATCGAGACGGCCGGCCAGAACCTGACCTGGCTGGAGATGGAGCCCTATACCGGCCGAACCCACCAGCTGCGCGTCCACGCTGCCCATATCGGCCACCCGATCATTGGCGATCCGAAGTATTTTGCTGCCGAATTCAATTGGGCGTTTCCCGGCGGCGTCCAGAACAAGCTGCATCTGCATGCCCGGCGCATCGACATTCCCCATCCGGACGGCGGACGCCTGATTGTCACCGCGCCGATGCCGCAGCATATGGTCCAGAGCTGGAACCTGATCGGCTTCGACATGGCCAACGCCGAGGAAGCCGACGACTGATGAAACTCGCTCTTTTCGATTGTGACGGCACGCTGGTCGATAGCGCCGGGCTCATCCATGAGGTCATGGCGCGGACCTTCGAGGATTTTGGCCTGCCCCGCGTCTCGCTCGACGCCACCAAGAGCATCATCGGCCTGACGCTCGATATCGCCATTGCCCGGCTGATGCACCAGCCGCATGTCGATGATCGCGCCCAGGCCATGACGGCGCATTACAAGAAGCTCTATGGCGGCGTGCGTGCCGAGATGGATTTCCGCGAGCCGCTTTTTCCCGGTATCGCACAGCTGATCGCAACGCTTTCAGCGCGCGATGCGCTGCTCCTTGGTGCCGTAACGGGAAAGTCACGGCGCGGACTTGATCAGATCTGTGCAAGCCACGGATATGAAAAGACATTCTTCGTTTCGCGGACGGCCGATGACTGCCCGTCGAAGCCGCATCCCGCGATGGTGACCGAATGCTGCGCCGAGGCTGGGGTAGACGCTGAGGATACCGTCGTCATCGGCGATGCGATCTATGACATGCAGATGGCCAAGAGCGCCGGGGCCTTGGCCATCGGCGTCGCATGGGGCTATGCATCGGTTCGCGAGCTCATCGAGGCCGGGGCGGACTACATTGCCCGCGCGCCGCATGATATTCTGGACTGGATGGAGACACATCATGGGTGATATTCGCGACGATCTGTCCGAAGCGCTGAGCGACCCCGATCCCGTGCGCCGCGCGCAGATACAGATGCACAAGCCGCTGCCGAAGCGGTTCTATACGACCGTGAGCATCGGCCCGGCGGAAGACGGCGGCCATGCCATCCTTCTCGACGGTCGCCCGGTTCGCACACCGGCGAAGCAGCACCTGACGGTGCCGACCCATGCGGTGGCCGAGCTGCTTGCCGCGGAATGGGATGCGCAGAAGGACGAGATCGACCCGGCGACAATGCCCGTCACCCGGCTTGCCAACACGGCGATCGATGGCGTTTCCAAGGACGTCCGCGCCGTCTTTGACGACATCCTCAACTTTGCCGGAACAGATCTCCTCTGCTACCGCGCAGGCGAGCCCGAAGGTCTGGCCCTCCGGCAGTCGGAACGCTGGGATCCGGTGGTTACCTGGGCGGCAGAGACACTGGGCGCACGGTTCATTCTCATCGAGGGTATCGTGCATCAGGTTCAGCCACGTGCCGCCATCAACGGCATCGCCGAGGCCCTACGCGCCTATGCCACGCCGCTTGGCCTTGCCTGCCTGCATACGATCACCACGCTCACGGGCTCTGCCCTGCTCGCCATCGCCTTTGCCGAAAAGCAGCTGTCGGCGGAAGAGGCCTGGGCACTCGCCCATCTCGACGAGGACTGGCAGATCGAGCATTGGGGCACTGACGAGGAAGCCTTCCAGCGCCGCGAGAACCGCTGGCGGGAAATGCAGGCCGCCACCGCGACGCTCGACGCCCTGCGCTGATTTCCAAAACCCCGATTACCCATACAAGAACACCCCCGCGCAGCGTCTGCACGGGGGTGTTTTCATTCAGCGTCCGTGATTTTCAGGCGGTCAGCTTCAGCCCGGCAATGCCGGCAACGATCAGCGCGATACAGCCGAGGCGAACAGCCGTTGCAGGCTCGGCGAGCAGCACGATACCCAAGATAACAGTACCGACCGTGCCGATGCCCGTCCAGACCGCATAGGCGGTGCCGAGCGGCAGCGTGCGCACGGCGATGCCGAGCAGAACGACGCTCGCCACCATGGAGGCGCCGGTCAGAACTGTTGGCATCAGCTTGGTAAAACCTTCGGTATATTTCAGGCCGACCGCCCAACCGATTTCAAGAATTCCTGCGAGGAAAAGGATAATCCAGGCCATGATTGACTCCGTCTAAAGGAGCGAGGCCGTCCTCGCGGATGTTCGGGTGCCGGCGAGAGATGCCGGTCCCGTGCAGCCGTCTGCATATGCACTCTATGCCATCCAGATTTGACTGTGACAAGTGCTCCTGGTGCATGGCAGCTATCCACGGTTCAAGCAATTGCTGGGCTGGTAGCGACAGTCCAGCTATTCCTTTGCGGTGCGCTCTCGCTTCAGGCGCTGCCAGAACTCCAGACGCTTCAGCGTCTCGCGCTCAAAGCCGCGCTCCTGCGGCTTGTAAAACCGTGTATCCTTGCTGCGTAACTCCTCCGGAAAGAATTCCTGCCCGGAGAAGGCATCCGGAAAATCATGATCGTATTTGTAACCCTCGTGATAACCGAGGTCTTTCATCAACTTCGTCGGTGCGTTGAGAATGCTCTTCGGCGGCGGGATGGAGCCGGTCTGGCGGGCCATCTCCAGTGCCGCGTCAAAGGACCGGTAGCTGGCATTGGATTTTGGCGCGGTCGCGACATAGACGATCGCCTGGGCGATAAACAGCCTGCCTTCCGGCCAGCCGATCCGCTCGAAAGCGGTCCAGGCGGCAATCACCTGCGGCATGGCGTTGGGATCGGCCATGCCGACATCTTCGCTGGCGGCACAAGCCAGGCGGCGAAACAGCGTCGCCGGGTCCTCCCCCGCATCCACCATCCTGGCGCCCCAATACAGCGCCGCATCGACATCGCTGCCACGCAGGCTTTTGTGAAAGCAGCTCAGCAGATTATAGTGGCCATCCTGCGCCTTGTCGTAGACCGGCATCCGCTTCTGCAGGGCTTTTGACAGACGTCCGATGTCGAGATCATCAGCCTCGCCAAGCGACAGGACATCGTCGGCCAGGCCCACGAGATAGCGCCCGTCCCCATCGGCCATGTTGATCAGCGCCGCCCGTGCATCATCGGTCAGCGGCAACCGCTTTCCGACGAAATTCTCGACCCGCGCCAAGAGCAGTTCGGACGAGGCGGCATCGAACGGATTGAGCGTGAAAACCTTCAGCCGCGACAGCAATGCCGCCACCAGGCTGAAGCTCGGATTTTCCGTCGTCGCGCCGATCAGGATGACGGAGCCATTTTCGACATGCGGCAGCAACGCGTCCTGGGTGCTGCGGTTGAAGCGATGCAGTTCATCGACGAAGAGAATGGTCTGCCGGCCGATCATCCGGTTGTTTTTAGCCGTATCGAAGACCTTGCGCAGATCGGCAATGCCGGACATGACGGCGGAAAGCTGCACGAATTCCATTTTCGCCGAGGTGGCAACAAGGCGCGCGATCGTGGTTTTTCCGACGCCCGGCGGCCCCCAAAGGATGAAAGACCCGACCGTGCCACCCGATAGCATGCGGGCAATCGGCCCGTTCTCGCCCAGAAGGTGATCCTGACCGATGACGTCGCCCAGCGTTTCGGGACGAAGCGCGTCGGCGAGCGGTCTATGTGTGTCCTCATCGAACAGCGTCACGCGCAACTCCTCCCTTAGGAACGACCGATCGCAGCCGGAGCAGGACAGCCTGCCCGCTTGTGTCCCTGAGTACGCTTGAGACCGGCAAAACGATCATCGGAAGAACTGACGGATACGCTGCCCGTCACGCTCGATCTCGACGCGCCACAATGACGGGTCGTCCTTGGTGATGGTTTCAAGCGTCGTCGACTTGTCGATCGGCATGCCGTTGACGGCGATGATGATATCCTTCGGCTGAAAACCGACCCGTGCTGCCGGCGAGCCGCGATTGATCTGCGTGATCACCACACCACGCGAGGAGGTCGACATATGCAGCTCGTCGGCCAGACGCGGTGACAGATTGCCGACAACGGCGCCGGCGAAGGGATTGCGTCCTTCGATCAGCCGTTCATCGCGCGGCGATGTTTCCGGTGCTTCTGTCAGCGCAAGCCCGATATCGCGGCTCTTGCCGTTCTCCAGGACCGTGATCTTCGCCTCATGCCCGACGCCGACCGTGGTCAGCCGGTAGCCCAGCGCATCCGGGTGCTCCACCGCCACGCCATTGACCGCGACGATCACCTGCCCCGGCTTCATGCCCGCCTTTTCCGCCGGGCCGCCTTCGATGACCGACGTCACCAACGCGCCCCGCGCCCGGTCAAGCCCAAGCGCGTCGGCCACTTCCGACGTCACCGGCTCGAAGCTGGCGCCGATATAGGGGCGCGTGAAGCTGCCATTGCCGCCCTCGGCGGACGCGACAAAGACCTTGACGAGATTGGCCGGTATCGCAAAGCCGACGCCGTTTGAGCCGCCGCCCTTGGAGAAGATGGCTGTGTTGATGCCGATAAGCTCCCCCTTCATGTCGATCAGGCCCCCACCGGAATTGCCGGGATTGATCGAGGCATCCGTCTGAATGAAGAAGCCGAAATCGCCGGAACTGACCTGATTGCGGGCAAGCGCCGAGACAATGCCGCTTGTCACCGTCTGGCCGACACCGAAGGGATTGCCGATGGCCAGCACCAGATCGCCGACTTCGACGGCATCGGAATCACCGAGCGGCACGGTTTCGAACGGACCGTCGGACTTGATCTTCAGCACGGCGAGATCGAGCCGGTCGTCCTTGAGCATGACGGTGGTTTCGAACTCGCGGCCGTCGGCGAGCGCGATCTTGATGTCATCGGCGCCCTCGATGACGTGGTTGTTGGTGACGACAATTCCGTTTTTGCCGACAATCACGCCGGACCCGAGCGAAGACTGCTTTTCGGAGCGGTTCGGCATCTGCTGGCCGAAGAACTGCTCGAAGAACGGATCGTCGGCGAACGGCGACCGGTTCTGAACAGTCTTCTCGGCATAGACATTGACCACGGCATTGGCCGTCTGCCTGACCAGCGGTGCGAAGGAAAGCTGCATTTCCGCCTGTTGTTGGGGGACGGCCCTTTGTGCATTGACCGGCTGCGCCTGCACGGTCGAGGCGGTGGAAACCGCATCGATGCCGGGCTCACTGGGTTTTCCCGCAAAGACCAGACCAGCAGCCAGAACGCCAACGGCGCAAAGGGAAACAAACGGATAGACAAAACGCGGCATGAAATCAGTCCCATCGAAAGCAATCTAGCGGACACAGAGATAGGATGTCAGCTGGCAAATGCAAAGCGGCCGATCACAGAAAAAACGCGAGCGTTTTTCCCCGTCTCCGCATCCGCGATTATCATGAGGAACCTGCGGAAGAGAGCTGGCCCCATGGACAACACGCAAACCACGCTGATCTATAAACTCACCCAATTGCGCCTGATGATCGCCGCCGCGACCGTGCAGGCTTTGTTGCGCAAGGCGAACTTCAATCCCGATCAGCCAAGAGTTCCGGCTGGCGAGCCCGGCGGTGGCCAATGGACAGATGGCGGAGGCTTTGGTTCCATCCAGCGACGATCGCCACTCAATGCTTCATCCGAGTCGTCAATGACTTCTGGAGGTGGTAGTTACGAGGTTGCTACCACTTGTGCAGAGCATATTGCTACCTCATGCAGGGGTTCCGTGATGCGCGAATTTCCAAGTCAGTATCTCGATGTTGAAATTGACGACGTGAGACGCGATGCTCAATCGGGAAACGCAGCAGCAAGAAAAGCTCTTAAGCTTATGTTTGACAAGAGGTTTCAGAAATGAAGAATAAACTCAGCCACCCGATATACGGAATTCTTTCCTTCCTCGATGAAAGGCGAATTTACTATTCAATCGTCCGAAACAGACCGGATGCGATCGATGTATTTGCGACGCTTGTTGGAATGAGGATTGAGATTTCCATCTTCGAGGACGGCCATCTTGAATATTCAAAGTTTGAGGGCGATGAAAGGGTCTTCTCTGATAGAGATGAGCTTCTTTCTCTCTTGGATGCCGCCTCGAATTAACAAGTGGAATCTGGCCGGATTGGGAGGAGAAATTTGTGAGAGAATACGTCGCCAAATCCCCTGGATTCCGGGCGTTTACCAGAGCGATGATTCAAGATCGCCAAATGTTCGAATCCCAAGACGAACTCATCGATTTCGGGATTGGCCACGTGTTGCACCAGTTCCCCGAAGCGGCCGATGATCTCGATAACTTTCTCGACCACTGGCTGAGCGCGGATGCGACGGACCAGCAATTGGAAGATCTCTGGGCCGCCTCGAACGCGGACTTTTTCCTGATCGGTGAAGCGGTTCGACCCTTTCTCACCCGTGTCCTGCAAATGCTGCGAGAGCAACGCGGCACATCTTAGCGTTTCCGCTTTCCGCTGAACGAGGACCTCATGACGACGAAGAGCATCATTCCCCCGAAAGTCTACTGGATTTCTCTTGGGGTCTGCTCTCCGACATGGAGTTGTTCGAAAACGATGAAGCGCGCATTCGCCTCGGTCTAAACTGCGTGACCCATGCCGGCCCGGACAGAGAAAGCCTGCAGACCTTTATCGACTTTATCGAAGGGCTCGACAAACAATCCGTCAGTGACGCCGCCCTGGAAGAGATGTGGGCGCGTTCGCACGCTGGCTACTATCTCGTGGGTCGCGGTCAGGTCAGGAAATTTCTGCGCTTAGCGGCGGAAATGGCACGACAGCGAATGGAGCGGACACAGAGATAGGATGTCGGCTGGCAAATGCAAAGCGGCCGATCACAGAAAAAACGCGAGCGTTTTTCCCCGCCTCCGTGTCCGCGATTATCATGAGGAACCTGCGGAAGAGAGCTGGCCCCATGGACAACACGCAAACCACGCTGATCTATAAACTCACCCAATTGCGCCTGATGATCGCCGCCGCGACCGTGCAGGCTTTGTTGCGCAAGGCCAATTTCAATCCCGATCAGCCAAGAGTTCCGGCCGGCGAGCCCGGCGGCGGGAGGTGGACTGACGATAGCGGCAGCACAGGCGGCTTTGACGATACCCTTACTTTCATTTCAGAGATTCCTCCACACCGGTATACTATCGATCTGAGGCAGCATGAAAACTACTATGGCGGGCACGCCATTGCACGCCATGTAGGAAAGACGGATGCCGAACTATTGGATCGAGTGAACACACCAGATGTTGTGATCCGATTGGGGTGGCTGGGTCCTGTGAAGGAACTTCAAGTTGGTGGACAAGCGGGTACGTTCCTCTCTCTCGTTGACGCGAATGACTTTGTCAACCTTGTGCTGAACAACCCCGCGAACAACTGGCTTGTCCAGAAACTCGAAGGAGGTGACTTTACAGAATTGAAGCTCTTTCAGCGTTTCGGATATAGAACAGGCAAAGAGGCGTTTCGGTCGACAAAACATTCATCCGCCTACATAAGACCTACTTATGCGGTCTACGTACTCCTGAGGCCCGATCCCCAGAAACAAGGCAAATTTCGTATTGTGACGGCCTATCCGACCAATGAACTGCCGGGGAGAAAAAATTGATAACGCGGTCAGAGATTTTTCGTGAGTTTGCGGTTTTTCTGCAATCCGACCCCGGCTTCAGCTTCGAGGAAGGAGAGGAACAGCTCCGCACGGCCGGCCGGCAGATGACGAAGCACAACCGCCGGGAAATGATCAGGCTCCTCAAAGAGTTTGAAACCGGCAAGAGCAGCTATCGGGACATACAGAGTTTTTGGAACGGTGCCCGCTTCTTTATTGTCGGCGAGGATGCTGTCAGGTCGTTTCTTTACCGGGCGCGACTGGTCCTGGAACAGTCCTTTTCTCTGCCGGACGTTGAGGACTTGAAAGCAGGCGCCCCCTCCAAAAGAAGAGAAACGCCAACGCAATTATCCCGATCGGAAATTCGCACACTCCAGCGCCTTGGCGATTTAGTCCGCGATATTGATCACCTTGACCCGCATTTCAAGGCGGACCGCAAAAAGCTCCTATTGGCGCGGCTGACCGCCGAAGACAAGGTCGGGGTGATGGAACTTGTCGCGGCCGTTGCGCGCGGCGACGTAACGGAATATCTGCTCCAGGCCGAGTGGCACAAAACCGCTGCTGCCGATCTCGCTTATATGCGGGGAAATGTTGCCAGTTCCATCTATAGCACAGCCCAGTTGATCGACGACAATTCATGAAGCCACGGATGCGGAAAAAGAAAGGGAGTAGGCCCGGTCCGGCGGAGAACCGGTTGTCGCCCTGCGATAATTGCACGCTGATGCTCCTTGGCGACCTCCTCTATGCAATCCATGACGCCCGTGTGCGGGACAGAAGCGCCTTCCGTTCCATGGTGCGCCAACGCCTGACGACCGAAGACCGGAAAGGCATTGCCAAGCTCGTTGCCGGTATTGCGCGCGGCGACGTGACGGAAGACCTGCTTCGGGCGCGGTGGAAAAATACGGCCGCTGGCGATCAGTTCGTACTGACGTCGTTGACGGATTTTGCCTTCGAGGTCGCGCGCGCCATCGAGGAACAACCATAGCGCAGACTGGACACCCACTCTCCATCGCCGGCAATCGAGTTTTTCTTCACCTCTACAGCGCCGCACGTCATTCAGGACGATGGCGGTCATTCTTCCTCCCCGGCAGCCTTCCAAGTGCTGGCTGAACGGCAAAAGGCCGGACGATCGCTCGCCCGGCCTTTCAAATATCAATCCGAAGATTGAATTATGCGGCGTCTGCAGCTTCTGCTTCGGCAGCAACGCGTGCGATGTCCTTGGCGCCCTTGGCCGAGGTGTCGCGGTCGACGAATTCAATAACAGCCAGAGCCGCATTGTCGCCGTGGCGGAAGCCAGCCTTCATGATGCGCAGGTAGCCGCCGTTGCGGGTTGCGTAACGGGTTGCGATGGCATCGAACAGCTTGCCGACGACGGCAACGTCGCGGATCTGCGAGATGGCCTGGCGGCGGGCATGAAGGTCGCCCTTCTTGCCGAGGGTGACGAGCTTCTCGACGATCGGACGGATTTCCTTTGCCTTCGGCAGGGTCGTGACGATCTGCTCATGTTCGATGAGCGAAGCAGCCATATTGGCGAACATTGCCTTGCGGTGGCTGGCGGTTCTGTTCAGCTTGCGGCCGGCTTTCTGGTGGCGCATTGCTATTCTCCTTTAGGTGCAGGTGACCTTTTTCTTGATAGGTCCTGCCGTTTCCTGGCACATACAGGCATCTGCCTGCTGTTTGACTGGGAAAGGCAAGTTATACCTGCCTTTTGTTTGTTCAGTACTGGTCTTCGTAGCGCTTGGCGAGATCTTCGATGTTCTCGGGCGGCCATGCGGGCACTTCCATGCCGAGGTGCAGGCCCATGGAAGCGAGAACTTCCTTGATTTCGTTCAGCGACTTGCGGCCAAAGTTCGGAGTGCGAAGCATTTCGGCTTCGGTCTTCTGAATGAGGTCGCCGATATAGACGATGTTGTCGTTCTTCAGGCAGTTGGCCGAACGGACGGAGAGTTCCAGTTCGTCGACCTTCTTCAGGAGTGCCGGGTTGAACGCCAGTTCGGTAACGGCTTCTTCTTCGGCTTCCTTCTGCGGTTCGTCGAAGTTGACGAAAACGCCGAGCTGGTCCTGAAGGATGCGGGCCGCGAATGCGACTGCATCTTCACCGGTGACGGAACCATCGGTCTCGATCTGCATCGACAGCTTGTCGTAGTCGAGAACCTGGCCTTCACGGGTGTTTTCCACCTTGTAGGACACTTTCTTGACCGGCGAATACAGGCTGTCGACCGGGATGAGGCCGATCGGCGCGTCTTCCGAACGGTTGCGGTCTGCAGGCACGTAGCCCTTGCCGTTGTTGACGGTGAACTCCATGCGGATCTCGGCGCCCTCGTCGAGGGTGCAGATCACATGGTTCGGGTTGAGGATTTCGATATCGCCAACCGTCTGGATGTCACCGGCGGTCACAACGCCCGGACCCTGCTTGCGCACGACCATGCGCTTTGCGTCATCGCCATCCATCTTGATGGCGATTTCCTTGATGTTGAGCACGATGTCCGTCACGTCTTCCCGCACACCCGGGATCGAGGAGAACTCGTGCAGGACGCCGTCGATCTGCACTGCGGTGACCGCAGCGCCGCGAAGCGACGACAGAAGAACGCGGCGAAGCGCGTTGCCGAGGGTGAGGCCAAAGCCACGCTCCAGCGGCTCGGCAACAAGGCTGACCTTGGTGCGGCCGGAGGACGCGAACTCAACCTTGTTCGGCTTGATCAGTTCCTGCCAGTTTTTCTGAATCATATGTTTTGCCTTCTGTTCGTTGCCACCATTCAATCGTGGCAACCGAGCCTTGAAGCGCCGGGAGAGGTTGCCCCTCACCGGCTGGATGAATGCGTAAACTTAAACGCGGCGCTTCTTGCGCGGGCGGCAGCCATTGTGCGGGATCGGGGTCACGTCACGGATCGAGGTGATCATGAAGCCGGCAGCCTGCAGGGCGCGCAGAGCCGATTCGCGGCCGGAACCCGGGCCGCAAACTTCGACTTCGAGCGTCTTCATGCCGTGTTCCTGGGCCTTCTTGGCCGCGTCTTCAGCAGCCATCTGGGCTGCGAACGGGGTCGACTTGCGCGAACCCTTGAAGCCCTTGGAACCAGCCGAAGACCAGGCAATCGCGTTGCCCTGGGCGTCGGTGATGGTGATCATCGTGTTGTTGAACGACGAGTTGACGTGCGCAACGCCCGTGGAAATGTTTTTCCGCTCGCGGCGGCGAACGCGTGTGGCTTCCTTGGCCATGGGTATACCTTTCGTTGATCTCTGCACCGCCGTAACACCAGCGGCTCCACCGGGCGGAGGAAAAACCCCTGCCCTGAATTTTCAAGTCATGCGCGAACGGACGAATCCGGCCTGCGCGGCGATATCGTCACTGCCGTAACTCCAGCAGCTCCACCGGAGGGACGCAAAGCGCGCCCATCCGAAACCACAAAAGAGGCCGGCGCCGAGCGCCAGCCTCCGCATTTCCCAGTTCAGGGAAATTACTTCTTCTTACCAGCAATCGCCTTTGCCGGACCCTTGCGGGTGCGGGCATTGGTGTGCGTGCGCTGACCGCGAACAGGCAGCGAACGGCGATGGCGCAGACCGCGGTAGCAGCCCAGGTCCATCAGACGCTTGATGTTCATCGAGGTCTCGCGACGCAGGTCGCCTTCAACCTGATAATCGCGGTCGATGGTTTCGCGGATCTGAAGAACTTCAGCATCCGTCAATTGGTGCACACGACGTTCAGCCGGGATACCGACCTTCTCGACGATTTCCTGTGCGAACTTCGCTCCGATCCCGTGAATGTAACGAAGCGCGATTACTACGCGCTTGCTCGTCGGGATGTTGACGCCAGCGATACGTGCCACGCCTGTTCTCCTTGCTTCCAGTTGCCATCCGGCAATAGGTGCTTCGTTATGCAGCCTTTGAGGGGCCGACTGTGAAAGTTCTGTTCGGAACACGTCAAAAGAATCGCGCCCGGACTTCGTCTTTGAAATCCGCGCCGATCCCTAGCATGCTGCGAGTTAGCGCGGTCTTTGAAGGAATCGACTGTAAAAGTCAACTCCCCGGCAGTCCTTTTTCAAGAACTGCCTTTTAGGCGTCAGCCGAAGCCGATGCCAGAATTGCGTTGATCTGGGAGGTAACGGTCTCAACCGGCGCCATGCCATCAACTGTCTTCAACTCGCCGGTTACAGCATAGTGCTGCGACAGCGGCGCCGTCTTCTCGCGATATTCAACAAGACGCTTCTTGAATGCTTCCGGATTGTCGTCGGAACGAACCTTGCCGCCAGCGGCAAGGGTTTCTGCTACGCGATTCTCGATGCGCCGTACAAGCGCATCTTCATCCACCTTCAGTTCGATAACCGCATCGAGCCGCAACCCCTTGCCGGCAAGCATCCTGCCAAGGGCAACAGCCTGCGGAACGGTGCGCGGATAGCCATCGAGAATGAAGCCTTTCGCACAGTCGGCCGAATCGATCCGGTCGGAAACGATCTCGTTGACAATCTCGTCGGAAACGAGCTGGCCAGCATCCATGACAGCCTTGGCGCGCTTACCGACGTCCGTCTCGGCCTGGACGGCCGCCCGCAGCATATCACCCGTGGAAAGCTGCGGAATGCCGTATTTTTCCGTCAGAAGCTTGGCCTGTGTTCCTTTGCCAGCACCCGGCGGTCCTAAAAATATTAGTCTCATCGGCCCCTCTTTCCTCCACGCAGCTTTGATTTCTTGATCAGCCCCTCATACTGCTGGGCAATCAGGTGACCCTGTATCTGTGCTACAGTATCAAGGGTAACGCTGACAACAATCAAAAGCGACGTACCACCAAGGTAGAACGGCACGCCGGTCTGCGCGATCATGACTTCGGGCAGAATGCAGACGAACATCAGGTAGATCGCGCCGAGTACGGTGATGCGCGTCAGCACGTAGTCGATGTATTCGGCGGTGCGTTCACCCGGGCGGATACCGAGGATGAAGCCGCCATGCTTCTTCAGATTGTCGGCCGTGTCCTTCGGGTTGAAAACGATAGCCGTGTAGAAGAAGGCAAAGAACGCAATCATGCCGCCGTAGAGCACCATGTAGAGCGGTTGGCCGTGGCCAAGCGCTGCAACGATCGTGGTCGCCCAGGATGGCAGCGCCGCACTGTTGGCAAAGCCTGCAAGCGTGGCCGGCAGCAGGAGAAGCGACGACGCGAAGATGGCGGGGATAACGCCGGCAGTGTTCAGCTTCAGCGGCAGATGCGAGGTGTCGCCCTGGAACATCTTGTTGCCGACCTGTCGCTTCGGATACTGGATCAAAAGCCTCCGCTGGGCGCGCTCGACGAAGACGATAAGCGCGATCACGGCAACGATCATGACGATGATGGCGAGAATGAGCGGCGTCGACAGAGCGCCGGTACGGCCAAGTTCGAGCGTGCCGGCAAGCGCTGTCGGCAGATGAGCGACGATACCGGCAAAGATGATCAGTGAGATACCGTTACCGATGCCGCGCGAGGTAATCTGCTCGCCGAGCCACATCAGGAACATCGTGCCGCCAAGCAGCGAAATAACGGTCGAGATACGGAAGAACCAGCCCGCATCGACGACGAGACCGTTGCCGCTTTCGAGACCGACTGCAATGCCATAGGCCTGCAGCGTGCCGAGCAGCACCGTGCCGTAGCGCGTGTACTGGTTGATGACCTTGCGGCCCTGCTCGCCTTCCTTCTTCAACTGCTCAAGCGACGGAACCACGGAGGTCATCAGCTGAACGATGATGGAGGCGGAAATGTAAGGCATGATGCCGAGGGCGAAGATCGCCATGCGCTCGACGGCGCCACCCGAAAACATGTTGAAGAGGCCGAGGATACCACCGCTCTGCCCGGCAAACGCCTGCGCAAAAGCTTCCGGGTTCAGGCCTGGCAGCGGAATATAGGTACCGAGGCGATAAACCAGAAGCGCGCCAAGGGTGAACCAGAGGCGGCGTTTCAGATCTTCAGCTTTTGCAAAAGTCGCAAAATTCAGGTTGGAGGCGAGCTGTTCCGCTGCAGAAGCCATGCAATTCTCCGCGTAGCCAGTTCGGAACCCGCGGGGAAACCCGGTCAGATCCGGAAAAAAGCTATCTTCTTTTTATGAAAACCGGCTTGGAAACGACTGCAACTGCAATCACGCGCCTCACCGTAGTTCCCGATCAATATTCTGCCGCACCGGACGAATCCGGCTGTGCAATCCGTGAGGCTCTCATATGGGAGCAAAACCGCCCGGTGTGAAGCACCCCGGGCGGCTCATCAGCAACTAATTATTCAGCAGCGCCCGAAAGCAGCTTGATCGAACCGCCAGCCTTTTCGATCTTTTCGATCGCAGGCTTGGAAGCGCCGGCAACTTCGATCGTTACCTTTGCCTTCAGTTCGCCATCGGCCAGAACGCGAACGCCGTCCTTGGCGCGGCGGATAACGCCGGCAGCCGTCAGGGCAGCAGCATCGACGGTCTTGGAAGCATCAAGCTTCTTGGCGTCGATTGCGGTCTGGATACGGCCGAGCGACACAACAACAAAGTCCGAACGGAAGATGTTGTTGAAGCCGCGCTTCGGCAGACGGCGGTAGATTGGCATCTGGCCGCCTTCGAAGCCGTTGATGGCAACGCCCGAACGAGCCTTCTGACCCTTGACACCGCGACCGGCAGTCTTGCCGGATCCGGAGCCGATACCACGGCCGAGACGCTTGCGGTTCTTGGTCGAACCTTCGTTGTCTTTGATTTCATTCAGTTTCATGATGGTATCCCCCTCACTTCTCGTCGACGACGCGAACGAGGTGCTGGACGGCCCGGATCATGCCACGAACGGAAGGAGTGTCTTCCAGAACGCTAACCCGGTGCATCTTGTTGAGACCGAGACCGATCAGCGTTGCGCGCTGGACGGCTGGGCGGCGAATGGGGCTGCCGATCTGTTCGACCGCAACCGTCTTCTTTGCAACTTCTTTCTTAGCCATTGTTCAGGCTCCCTTATTCTTCGGAAGCAACGCCGGCGGATACGCGGCGGCTCTGCAGAGTGGCATACTTCATGCCGCGCTGAGCTGCGATATCCTTCGGGTGCATCTGGCTCTTCAGGGCGTCGAACGTGGCGCGAATCATGTTGTACGGGTTCGAAGAACCAGTCGACTTCGCAACAACGTCATGCATGCCGAGCGTTTCGAAAACGGCGCGCATCGGACCGCCGGCGATGATACCGGTACCGGCCTTGGCGGCACGCAGCAGAACCTTGCCTGCGCCGTGACGGCCATGAACGTCGTGATGAAGCGTGCGGCCCGAGCGCAGCGGAACGAAGATCAGTTCGCGCTTGGCAGCTTCGGTGGCCTTGCGGATGGCTTCCGGCACTTCACGTGCCTTGCCATGACCGAAGCCAACACGGCCCTTCTGGTCGCCGACGACGACGAGAGCAGCAAAGCCGAAACGACGGCCGCCCTTGACGACTTTTGCGACGCGGTTGATTGCTACGAGCTTGTCAACGAATTCGCTGTCGCGCTCCTCGCGGTTCTGGCGATCGTCGCGAGAACCTCTTTTTTCTTGTGCCATTGTCCTTTTCCTTTTTCTTTTCCGGGTGCAATCGGCAGATTGACAAAAAGTCGCCCCGCCCCCTTCAGGGAGCGGAAGCGACGCGCTTATAAAAGCGTTTCGATGATCCGTCCAGACATGTCCGGACAGATATCATCAGAAGTTCAGGCCACCCTCGCGGGCTGCCTCGGCGAGCGCCTTGACGCGGCCGTGATAGATGAAGGCGCCACGGTCAAAGACAACGTCCTTGACACCAGCCTTCGAGGCGCGCTCTGCGAGGAGCTTGCCAACGGCAGCAGCGGCTGCCGTGTCAGCGCCCGTCTTAAGCGACGAACGCAGATCCGTGTCGAGTGTCGAGGCAGACGCAACGGTCTTGCCAGCAACATCATCGATAACCTGTGCGTAGATGTTCTTCGACGAGCGATGAACGGACAGGCGCAGACGGCCATTGGCCACTGCCTTGACTTGACGGCGCACGCGAGCGGCGCGACGCACAAGTGTATCTTTCCTTGTAGCCATTTCGCGTGATCCTTACTTCTTCTTGCCTTCTTTGCGGACAATCCGCTCGCCGGCATACTTAACGCCCTTGCCCTTGTAGGGCTCGGGGCCACGGTATTCGCGGATTTCCGCGGCAACCTGGCCGACCTGCTGCTTGTTGATGCCGGTGACGACGATTTCCGTCGGCTTCGGCACAGCAATGGAGATGCCTTCAGGAGTCTGATAGACCACGTCATGGCTGAAACCGAGTGCCAGCTGCAGGTTCTTGCCCTGAAGCGACGCGCGGTAACCGACGCCGTTGATTTCGAGCTTGCGCTCGAAGCCGTCCTTGACGCCCTTGAAGATGTTTTCGATCATCGTGCGGGACATGCCCCACTTGGAACGAGCATCCTTGGACTGGTCAACGGGGGTCACCGACACCGCGTTGTTGTCTTCCAGCTTTACGACGACTTCGTCGTTAGCAACGAAGAAGAGTTCGCCTTTCGGGCCCTTTGCAGTCACTGTCTGGCCATTAACCGTGGCCGTGACACCTGCAGGAACCGGAACGGGCTTTTTACCGATACGAGACATATTTCACCTGTCTGTCCGTTATGGAGATCACTGCTGCCGTATTAGAATACGGAGCAGAGAACCTCGCCACCAACGTTCTGTTCGCGTGCCTGATGATCGGCCATCACACCCTTCGGAGTCGAAAGGATGGTGATGCCGAGACCGTTCGCGACCTGCGGAATGGACTTGACCGAGACATAAACCCGGCGGCCCGGCTTCGATACGCGGCCGATCTCACGGATCACCGACGCACCTTCGTAGTATTTCAGTTCGATATTCAGCTCAGCCTTGCCGTTGCCGAATTCGGTTTCCGAGTAACCGCGGATGTAGCCTTCAGCCTGAAGGACATCCAGAACGCGTGCGCGCAGCTTGGAAGCCGGAGTGGAAACACTCGACTTGCGGCGTGCAGCACCGTTGCGGATACGGGTGAGCATATCGCCCAGCGGATCAGTCATTGCCATGTACCCGTCTCCTTACCAGCTCGACTTAACAATGCCCGGCACCTTGCCGAAATTGCCAAGTTCACGAAGCGCAATACGCGACATCTTGAGTTTGCGATAATATGCGCGCGGACGACCCGTTACTTCGCAACGGTTGCGAACGCGGGTCTTGGAGCCGTCACGCGGGAGGCTGGCCAGCTTCAGAGTAGCCTTGAAACGCTCTTCGATCGGAAGAGACTGGTTCATGATGATTGCCTTCAGGGCTGCGCGCTTGGACGCATCCTGGGCAACCGACTTACGGCGGCGATTGTTCTTTTCAATTGCGCTCGTCTTCGCCATTCAACTTAATCCTTCTGCTTGTCGTTACGGCTTACTGGCGAAACGGGAAGTTGAACTCTGTGAGCAGAGCGCGTGCTTCGTCGTCGTTCGTTGCCGTCGTGCAAACGATGATGTCCATGCCCCACATCTGATCAACCTTGTCGTAGTTGATCTCCGGGAACACAATGTGTTCCTTGACACCCATGGCGAAGTTGCCACGGCCGTCAAAGCTCTTCGGATTCAGGCCGCGGAAATCTCGAACGCGCGGAAGCGCGATGTTGATCAGGCGGTCCAGGAATTCGTACATGCGAACGCCGCGCAGGGTAACCTTTGCACCGATCGGCATGCCTTCGCGCAGCTTGAAGCCGGCGATGGAGGTGCGGGCCTTGGTGATGACCGGCTTCTGACCAGCGATGGCTGCGAGGTCTGCTGCAGCAACCGTAGGCTTCTTCGAATCAGCCGTCGATTCGCCAACACCCATGTTGATGACGATCTTGTCGAGACGCGGGATCTGCATGACGTTTGCGTAGGAGAACTTCTCCTGCATCGCCTTGGTGATGCGCTCAACATATTCCGTCTTCAGACGGGGCTCATACTTCTTGGTGTCAGCCATCGATCGACACTCCCGAACGCTTTGCAACGCGAACCTTCTTGTCGCCGTCGATCTTGAAACCGACGCGGGTCGGCTTGCCGTCCTTGGGGTCGGCGATCGCGATGTTCGACAGGTGAATCGACGCTTCCTTGTTGATGATGCCGGCTTCCTGGCTCTGGGTCTGGCGCTGGTGACGCTTCACCATGTTGACGCCACGCACAACAGCCCGGTCTTCCTTAGGCAGAACCTGGAGAACTTCCCCAGAACGACCCTTGTCCTTGCCGGTCAATACGACGACCTTGTCGCCCTTGCGAATCTTTTGCATCTCAATCGCTCCTTACAGTACTTCTGGAGCCAGCGAGATGATCTTCATGTGGTTCTTGGCGCGAAGTTCGCGCGGAACCGGTCCGAAGATACGGGTGCCGATCGGCTCTTTCTTGTTGTCGATAAGAACAGCTGCGTTGTTATCGAACCGGATGACGCTGCCGTCCGGACGACGGATGTCCTTGGCGGTGCGAACGACAACCGCCTTCATCACATCACCCTTCTTGACGCGGCCGCGCGGAATAGCTTCCTTGATCGAAACGACGATAATGTCGCCGACCGAAGCGTACTTGCGCTTGGAGCCGCCCAGCACCTTGATGCACATGACACGACGTGCGCCGGAATTATCCGCCACGTCGAGGTTTGTTTGCATCTGAATCATGTCAGGTCGCCTTCTTGTTGTGACCGGACCGGTTGGGCCAACCTCATCAGATTGAGGGCCCCCTGTTCCAGCTTCTAAATTTCTGTTCTCGCGCGGGATCGATCGTTGCCAGGGTGGTTTCCCAAACAGGACCTTCCGTGCGCTCAAAGCAAAAGAACGCTCGTAGTCGAGCGTCCTTGCGCTGCTTCATACAGATTTTCGCAGCCGGCGCAAGGGCCGGATGCGAAACTCTTAAGAATTAGGCCTGAACGGAAACAACCGTCCAGGTCTTGTCCTTGGAAATCGGCGCGCATTCCTCGATGGAAACCTGGTCGCCGACCTTGTACTGGTTGTTCTCGTCATGCGCCTTGTACTTCTTGGACCGGCGAACGGTCTTCTGGAAGATCGGGTGTGCGAAACGACGCTCGACGCGGACCACGACGGTCTTATCGTTCTTGTCGCTGACGACTGTGCCCTGCAGAATGCGTTTTGGCATATTCTTAGATCCTTAAGCCTTGGCTTCTGCCGCCTTCTGGCGGGCAATGGTTTTGACGCGCGCAATGTCCTTGCGGACTTCATTGATGCGCGACGACTTTTCGAGCTGGCCTGTGGCCTTCTGGAAGCGCAGATTGAACTGCTCTTTCTTCAGCTTGGCAAGCTCTTCGTTGAGCTGATCGGCGCTGAGCGCGCGGACGGTATCGGCTTTCATGGGCTTTACTCCTTACTCTGCAATGCGCTGAACGAAGCGCGTCTTGACAGAGAGTTTCGCAGCACCAAGGCGAAGCGCCTCACGGGCGAGTTCTTCGCTGACGCCGTCGATTTCGAACATCATTCGGCCGGGCTTGACCTTGCAAGCCCAATATTCGACCGAACCCTTACCTTTACCCATGCGGACTTCGGTCGGCTTTGCCGTGACCGGTACGTCTGGGAATACGCGGATCCATACGCGGCCGGCACGTTTCATGTGACGGGTGATCGCGCGGCGGGCCGCTTCGATCTCGCGTGCGTTTACGCGGTTCGGCTCCTGAGACTTCAGGCCGAATTCACCGAAAGCAAGGTCGGAACCGCCCTTGGCAACGCCCTTGATGCGTCCCTTGAACTGCTTGCGGTACTTAGTGCGCTTTGGCTGCAACATTTTTTTAATTCTCCGATATTAGCTGCCAGGAACGACTGTTACGCGTTTTCGCGACGACGGCTGTTGCTGCTGGGGCCCTGGGCATCTGCCTCGGACGAACGACGCTCGGAAGCCATCGGATCGTGTTCGAGGATTTCGCCCTTGAAGATCCAGACCTTGATGCCGCAGATACCGAAAGCGGTCTTGGCTTCAGCCACACCGTAGTCGATGTCAGCGCGAAGCGTGTGCAACGGCACGCGGCCTTCACGGTACCATTCGGTACGGGCGATTTCAGCACCGCCGAGACGGCCGCCGCAGGTGATCTTGATGCCTTCGGCGCCAAGACGCATTGCGGACTGAACAGCGCGCTTCATCGCACGGCGGAAAGCCACGCGGCGCTCGAGCTGCTGAGCGATCGACTGGGCAACGAGCGTTGCGTCGACTTCCGGCTTGCGCACTTCAACGATGTTGAGGTGCGTTTCCGACTTGGTCATCTCGCCGATCTTCTTGCGCAGCTTTTCAATGTCTGCGCCCTTCTTGCCGATGATCAGGCCCGGGCGTGCCGAGTGGATCGTGACGCGGCACTTCTTGTGCGGACGCTCGATGACCACCTTGGCGATACCGGCCTGCTTCAGCTCTTCCATGACGTAGGCACGGATCTTCAGGTCTTCGTGAAGAAGCTGACCGTATTCTGCGTTGTCCGCGAACCAGCGGCTATCCCAGGTACGGTTGATGCCGAGGCGGAAGCCGACTGGATTGATCTTCTGACCCATTATGCGGCCTCCCCTTTAGCTTCGACTTCGCGAACAACGATCGTCAGATGCGCGAAAGGCTTTTCGATACGCGATGCACGGCCACGGCCACGAGCGTGGAAACGCTTCATGACGATGGACTTGCCAACGTATGCTTCGGCAACGATCAGGCTGTCGACGTCGAGATCGTGGTTGTTCTCTGCGTTTGCGATCGCAGATTCCAGCGTCTTCTTGACAGTGTCCGAGATCCGCTTGCGCGAAAACTCGAGTTCGGCCAGAGCCCGGTCGACCTTCTTGCCGCGGATCATCGCAGCTACCAGGTTGAGCTTCTGGGGGCTGACGCGGATCGTGCGCGCGATTGCCTGCGCCTCGTTATCCTTCAGCCGGCGTTCGGCTTTTGCCTTGCCCATAATTACTTCCTCTTTGCCTTCTTGTCCGCACCGTGACCGTAATAGGTCCGGGTCGGAGAGAATTCACCGAACTTGTGACCGATCATGTCTTCGTTGACACTGACCGGAACATGCTTGCTGCCATTGTAGACGCCGAACGTGAGACCGACGAACTGCGGCAGGATGGTGGAGCGACGGCTCCACATCTTGATCACTTCGTTACGACCGCCTTCACGAACCTTCTCAGCCTTCTTGAGAAGATAGCCGTCAACAAACGGACCTTTCCATACTGAACGAGTCATTGGAGACTTCCTCTCTTACTTCTTACGCTGATGACGCGAGCGCATGATGAACTTGTCGGTCGACTTGTTCGAGCGCGTACGCTTGCCCTTGGTGGGCTTACCCCAAGGCGAAACCGGATGACGGCCACCCGAGGTGCGGCCTTCACCACCGCCGTGCGGATGGTCAACAGGGTTCATGACGACGCCGCGAACGTGCGGACGCTTGCCACGCCAAACCGAACGACCGGCCTTGCCGTCGTTGATGTTGCCGTGATCGGGGTTGGAGACTGCACCGACCGTTGCAAGGCAGGAGCCGTGCACCAGGCGCTGTTCGCCAGACGACAGGCGAAGGATCGCCATGCCTTGGTCGCGACCAACCAGCTGAACGTAGGCGCCAGCAGAGCGAGCGATCTGACCGCCCTTGCCCGGCTTCATCTCGACGTTGTGAACGATCGAACCAACCGGCATGTACTGAAGCGGCATGGTGTTGCCCGGCTTCACGTCAACCTGCTTTTCGGAAGCGATCACCTTGTCGCCGGCAGCGAGGCGCTGCGGAGCGATGATGTATGCCTGTTCGCCGTCCGCATAGTTGATCAGCGCGATGAACGCCGTGCGGTTCGGGTCGTATTCGAGACGTGCAACCGTGCCTTCAACGTCGAACTTGCGACGCTTGAAGTCGATCAGACGGTAAGTACGCTTGTGACCACCGCCCTGGAAACGCACGGTGATGCGGCCAGTGTTGTTACGGCCGCCCTTGGAGGACAGACCTTCGGTCAGCGACTTGACCGGCTTGCCCTTGTGCAGGCCGGACCGGTCGACGATGACCAGCTGACGCTGGCTCGGGGTGGTCGGATTGAAACTTTTCAATGCCATTGTTCTATTCCTCAGAGTCC
Source organism: Pararhizobium sp. YC-54 (assembly GCF_025847205.1). Taxonomy (GTDB): domain Bacteria; phylum Pseudomonadota; class Alphaproteobacteria; order Rhizobiales; family Rhizobiaceae; genus Pararhizobium. Next base: position 26,721 of record NZ_JAOYTH010000028.1, read on the forward strand.
GGTGGAGACGTCGATGGTCTGACCGTCAGCGAGCGTGACGATAGCCTTCTTGACGTCCTTCTGCCGGCCAGCGAAGCCGCGGAAGCGCTTCAGCTTGCCCTTGCGGACCAGCGTGTTCACAGCCGTAACCTTGACGCCGAACAGCGCTTCGATCGCAGCCTTGATTTCAGGCTTCGACGCACCCTTGGCGACGTTGAAGATGATCTGGTTCTGTTCAGAAACCAGCGTCGACTTTTCGGTGATCGACGGAGCGAGGATCACATCATAGTGGCGAAGGTCAGTCATTTGAACCGCTCCTCAAGAGCTTCAACTGCTGCTTTGGACAGGACGAGCTTGCCGCGGCGCAGAATGTCATAAACGTTGATGCCCTGCACCGGCAGAACGTCCACATTCGGGATGTTCTGAGCTGCGAGCTTGAAATTGCTGTCGAGTTCGGCGCCGCCGATGAACAACACGTTGGTCAGGCCGAGCGTTGCGAATGCGCCGGTCAGCACCTTCGTCTTGGCTTCAGCAGCAACCAGGCTGTCAACGATGATCAGCTCTTCGGCACGCAGCTTAGCGGACAGCGCATGGCGCAGGCCGAGAGCACGAACCTTCTTGGGCAGGTCATGGGCGTGGCTGCGAACAACCGGGCCGTGAGCCTTACCACCGCCGCGGAACTGCGGAGCACGAGCCGAATGGTGACGAGCGCGGCCCGTACCCTTCTGCTTGAACATCTTGGCGCCGGTGCGCGCTACTTCTGCGCGGCCCTTGGCCTTGTGCGTACCCTGCTGCTTCTTGGCGAGCTGCCAGCGAACGACGCGGGCAATGATATCTTCGCGCGGCTCGAGGCCGAAAATCGCGTCGGACAGGGAAACCTTACCGGCCTCTTTGCCCTCGAGTGTGGTGACGTTGAGATCCATGATCTGGCCCCCTTACTTGGCTGCGCGCACAGCGGCAGGACGCGGAGCGTCAGCCGGAGTGCCGGACTTGATGGCGTCGCGAACGACGATCCATGCGCCCTTGGAGCCGGGTACGGCGCCCTTGACGAGGATCAGACCGCGGTCTTCATCGGTGGAGACCACTTCCAGGTTCTGGGTGGTGATGCGTGTCTGACCCATGTGACCAGCCATGCGCTTGCCCTTCCAGACGCGGCCCGGATCCTGGTTGGAACCAGTCGAACCATGCGAACGGTGCGATACGGACACGCCGTGCGTTGCACGCAGACCGCCGAAGTTGTGGCGCTTCATAGCACCAGCAAAACCCTTACCGGCAGATGTACCGGTCACGTCGACCAGCTGGCCGGCGACGAAATGGTTTGCAGTGAGCTCGGCGCCGACATCGATCAGATTGTCCGACGAAACGCGGAACTCAACGACCTTGGCCTTCGGCTCTACGTTGGCGGCAGCGAACTGACCACGCAACGGCTTGCTCGTGTTCTTGACCTTGGACTGGCCTGCACCGAGCTGAACTGCGGTGTAGCCATTCTTATCTTCTGTGCGATGGGCTACCACTTGGCAGTTTTCCATCCGCAATACTGTAACTGGGATATGCTCACCAGCGTCGTTATAGACGCGGGTCATCCCAATTTTCTGTGCAATCACACCTGAACGCATTGGTTCATTCCTCTTAAGAGTTAGCGACGGAGCAAACCCCGTTGCATCTCTGGTTTAAGGTTTCCCTCAGATCACCCGATCGTAAAATCGGAAGGTTTGGGGGTCGCCCGTTTTTGGAAGCCGTTGGACCGAAATCCACGTACCTTCCTTGTTTTTAAAGCTTGATTTCTACGTCTACGCCGGCAGCGAGATCGAGCTTCATCAGCGCGTCAACGGTCTGCGGTGTCGGATCGACGATGTCGAGGAGACGCTTGTGGGTGCGCATCTCGAACTGTTCACGGCTCTTCTTGTCCACGTGGGGCGAGCGGTTGACCGTAAACTTTTCGATCCGCGTAGGAAGCGGCACCGGACCACGAACCGAAGCGCCTGTGCGCTTGGCCGTCGAAACGATTTCCCGCGTGGAGGCATCAAGAATCCGGTGATCAAACGCCTTGAGGCGGATACGGATATTCTGGCCGTTCATTCGAGTTATCCTTGTTGTTGTTAGCGAACGCCCAAATGAGGCAGTTCGTTAGTCGTTTCCGGGTGCTGATGCTTCAAAGAGCACAAAGAGCAAATCGCTCTCTGTCCGATTCTGCAATTCGACCCGCCACATATACGGAATCGGCGTCCGACACAATGACCGAACGCCCACGCAAGCACGTTTTTTCGCACTTGCGTCATTTCGAGAGGCATACGCGATAAAGCGCATGCTTCGACCAACAAAATGATCGAGGAAGCGGCGCCTATGACGCGCCGCTTCCCAACCGAGTAAAATTAATTACTCGACAATCGAGGCGACGATGCCGGCGCCGACGGTGCGGCCGCCTTCGCGGATAGCGAAGCGCAGCTTTTCTTCCATCGCGATCGGAACGATCAGCTCGACGGCAACGGTGACGTTGTCGCCAGGCATAACCAT
>NZ_JAOYTH010000029.1 GCF_025847205.1 Pararhizobium sp. YC-54
CGCACTTGGCCTACCCTCTGCAACCCCGGCCAGCGCCGGGCAGGCCAAGCGCTGATCTACAAACCAAGGGGGTCAAAATTGGATGCCGATAAGGGGTGAACTTTGGACGCCGATTGACATGGCAGCTTCAAGGGACTGAGCAAAAGGCAGACCGAGGTCTTGAGGTTGGCCCATCAGGGCCTAAAAGCGCGAGAGATTGGCCAGAAACTGCAGATCAACACCATCACCGTTAACTACCATCTCAGCCAGGCTCGCAAAAGACTGGACGTGAAATCAAGTCGTGTGGCAGCCAAGCTATTGTTTGACTTCGAGGAGAGCCAAGAGCGGGCATCCGAGGGTCGTGCCGAGCCGCTGAATAAATACCTGTTCCTACGAATCGATGAGCTTGAGTTATCAGTGCGCACGGCAACTGCTATCCTTTCGACAGATCGGGTCTTTGTAGGCGATCTGGTGCAGATGACCGAGTACCAGGTGTTACGCTTGCCGAATTTCGGTCGTAAGTCGCTCGTTGAGCTTAAGGAAGTGTTGGCCCATTTCGCGCTTCGCTTGGGAATGGATTTACCCGACTGGCCTCCCTACAACATAGAGCAATTGGCGGAAAAGGTATCGATTGCCGAAAAGGTACGCGGCATTCCTCAAGTTAAGCTGGGGACCACCTTCAGGCCGGGCCGAGAGACGCTAGAGATCGACTTCGAGGGCGACGAAAGCGACGAGACAGCCGCATCACATCCAATAACGCAGCAGCTGCATCAAGAATCTCGGCGCAAGTTAGAAGCATTTGCCGAATCGGCAAGATCACTTGATAATCAATACGGTTGGTCGGGTATTACCGCTGCAAATAGACGGTTCATTGCTCTTCTGGATCGCCCCACCGACGGTATTCCATCGGTTATTGGGCAAGTCTACAGCGCGGCCCTTGAGCTTGGCTCCTTTTTGGAACTGGACAATCAGATACGTTCAGGTGAACTCAGCTTCGCTGAAAGTTTGAGGCCTGAGGTTCGCCGACCCCTAGAGGATTTGGTTAAAACAGTCGCGCCCTGGGTAAGGAGATTTCCCAGCGCTCGTGAAATCGATAACGAAACCGGCGAATTTCTATCACAGATCACCCTTGTAACTCATGCACAGGACGCCACCGATTTTGCAGTGCGCAATGAGCTGATCGCGCAAGACATCGCCGAAGCTGTCAGGGGGTTGTTAGAATCTAGCAGCCGGAAAGGGCCCGTGAGTTACAAGGCATCCACTCGCGGTGTGCTGTCCGTCCGCAATATGGTCATCGCCGCAGCGACCGCTGCGACCACAGTGTGGTTAGGTGCCGTGGGATCCGAATTGGCACCACGATCTGTTGTTGCGCAACGGGCAGCCGAGTTTCTTTCGTCCGCAGAGGCGCCGATTGTCCAGCTTTTCAAGGATCTACCTTCTGATATTCAACTAGCGATCAGCATGCTTATCAATCAAATGAACCAAGAACCTTTCACACTACCATCGACTCCACCCGATGGCCGACGTTCAAACATCAGCAGAAAGAGCAAGCCATCTAGCTGAACTCAGCATTAGCGGGCGTGGCAATCTAAACAAATGGAAGTGAGGGGCCGACCCGCTTTGCCATAACCGTCAAGCACTTTCCTCGACCGCTTCGATGCATAGGCACGAACCTGTGACAAAGAAATATCAACTACGCGATCTATAGACTTGTAGCAAATGAGCAAAACTCATCAATCTGCTCATAAGTGAGCAATTTGAATGGGATAGACAGAGATAATGCGATGGTGGAAGCTGCATCGAGAGAACGGGACTGATGGTCGGCAAGCTGACTGAGTGTCAATCTCGGGCGATCACGAGATTTTTCCCCTTCGCGGTTTGTCAGGATCCGCACTGGCTCGGCCTCAAGATGGACGATAGCATGGGCACCTAGAGCTGCAAAAACGTTACTGCTGATTGCCTGCAAACCATCAGCACCGTCAACGATTACATGGCCATCCATCACGACCAGTTGGCTTGTGGAAGCTTTTGCCATCTGAAAGCCTGCAACCAAGAGCCGCTGGTTCTCGTCCAAATTTTGCAAGCGAAGTAGATCGCGGACATGCACTGACTCGCGCGCTCTACAGATGAGCGATCCGGCAGTCAGGTGCTGAAACGCTATCATCTTCGCCGCTGACCGGAGAAGGGTGGATTTTCCGACTCCTGAGATGCCAACGAATGCAATCGTGCGCTGGTTCATATGTCGAACTCTAAGTTGGCACGATTGAGAAGCCGTGGAAGAACATGAGACCTTATCTCGTAGATCGTCTGTTGCGGATTCCCATTAACAATACCCAAATCTCGCAACTCGTCTAAACCAACGGCCGGATCTATGTAGGCGGCCAAAAGATAGTTGATAACTTTGACCGGCCTAGCTGTTGTTGCCTTCCACTGATCGAGCTGCTGCTCACTGTAGACGGATCGCCCGCCGGTCAACTGCATCAACTCTCTGGTGGAGCTTGCGTATGTAACGCTTTCCAAAATGCCTACTGTCGTCATCGCCTGTGACGGGCTTTCCTTGGATGCCCCTTTATAAAAGAACAGTAGGGAGCCCGCCTCTCCAAGCTTAGAGGGCGCTCGGCATAGATAGACCTTGCGGATAGTGTTCCCTGGCCGCGTCGGGCGGTCCGCCCGAGAGGCGCCAACAAAGAAGTCCGGCTGCTTCGGCTTCCAAAGATCTGGATACAAGGTGTCGTGATAGTCTTCTTGGATTGGGATTCCGAAGCCGCGAACCTTCTCAGTTACGAGGAAGCGGGGGTAGTTCTTCCTTGCCGCATCGAAAGCGGTCACAGAGGGATCATCGAGTAATTTCGCTGACGAGAATGCCCGTTCGTAGATGAACTCGCCATTATCTTTTGTGCCGGCGCGAATGAAACCGTAGAATTCCAAGAGGTTCATTAGCGCTGCTTGATCTTCATAAGTGGTCAGATACGCGAGGTCGTATCGGTTGCGCTGGGCATACCAGAGGACTTGCTTCAAGAGCAGTTCACCAAGCTTTACGCCGCGTTTGTCCGGAGCAACCTTAAAGGTACAAACCTTCAGAATTTTGTTGGCTTTCGTCACCGCATCTGTGTCGGCGGCCGTCTCATCTTTCCGAACGATTAGCCCCGCCAGTTCATCGTCATCGTATACGACCCAGCATGGGCGGCGCTCGCGAACACACTTCTCACGCCACCAATCATCGAATTCCGGATATCCTTCGCGGAGGCTGTCGAAGAAGCTGTCTTTGTGATTGATGGTATGGGCCTCAACCTCGGCAACATGCCGGATAGGGACCTGTTTCGGCTCGTATGTCTGTGTTAGCAGATCGACCGCGTCGCCAACGAACAGGATACGTCGGCCGAGCTCAGCTGAATGTTTGAATGCACGCTCGTGAAGCCCCTTATCCTGCGTCACGAGAAAGTCGACTACGTCGCTCTTCAGGGCATGGAGAAGCGTAGCATCGACTACGTCATTTGGACGCTTCAGAGCGCCGAATTCCGCCTCAAGATCAGCTTGGCCAAGCCCCCGCTGCTTGCCGAGGACTTGATACTTTGAGATTTTGCTAAGAGATATCCGACGGCGTTCCGCGTTCTTATCGCGGGCTATGTCGTCGCGAGCAGCCTCGTGCACGAAAATCGTGATCTTATGGGCTGAAGCGAGGCTCGAGAATTTGGCGTAGGCTGCTTCTACAGCTCGGTAGTCCTCGAGGCCGATCAGAATATTCGTATCAATGAGATACGACTGTTGCCTCATCTCTCAGGGCCTTTCGCAGATCGCGGCTCGCATAAAGGAATGACTGTGGCGGTTCGAAACCGAATTTTTCGCGTAACTCCGTCAGTGGGATGGGTCGGGAGAAAGGCTTTACTTCTTCAAACAGCAGAGCAAATCCAAACTCTAGGCCATGGAAATAGCTATCGAAATCGTTTCGCTGGATAAATGCCGTGTCCTCAAACTCGGACCAAATTTGCTGAACTGGAAGTTTCAGCACATCTTTGATCTCAGCAATACCCACCATCGCCCTGACGGGCGAAGTCGAATAAATGTAGGCCATGGTTCCGCCGGGAGCCGAGACAGGGAACCGTCGACGAAGCTCTACGGTTTTTCTACCTTGCATAATCTTCTCTGAGTATTGTGGGCGAATGGAAAGCACGACATCTCGTTGCGGACGAAACGGCTCGTCCGCCATGAGTGGGAAAACGAGCTGATCGTCGTTCCCGTACTCAAGGTCGAAAGCTTCCTGTACTCGAAGAACTAGGCGAGCGTCGGCAGGAAAGACAGCATCTACGCGTAGCGATGCGCCGAGTGCTTCCACGTAGCGTTTAACACTCGATAGGTGAACCTCGCCACCCTTCTCAAGCTTCGAAATGGCGGCCTGTTGAACATTCATTCGGGTCGCCATTTCGGCTTGGGTCAGTCCGGAAAGCAGGCGAAGTCGGCGTAGGTCGACACCTGCGGCGTGCTCATCGCGGGGCTCGATTGCCGCTGAAGCCTCGATAATTTTTCCTGTCAATCTGCCCATGCCATGCTACTCCGTGTTGTGGAGTTGCTACCGCGAAGAAACATTCCCCGCAAGGAATATTCTTTCAGAACGCGGTGACCCAGATAATCCGCCCAAAAATACGCAGATTTCATGGTGTTTGCTGGAAGAACCACGCTTCAATCCACGCATATTTTGCCGCACTTAAGCCAACGGTGCTCGCTCGATTGACTATACCGACGACGAATCACCAGAAGCGATGATCACGCGTTGCCCGTCGAGTTGTTTGGAACGGCCGCGTCAACTATCTGGCCCGAAAGATATGACAACCGCAACCGGATGAGACTTCGATGGCAGGTCAATTGCGGCAAGTTATCTCCCCTCATCAATGGGCGTGATGGCGGCCCCGCTTCCGGCGAAGGAAGAGCGTTAAGACCAATACGTCATGTTCGAGATCCGATATCTATGCGCGTGCTCGCCGCCGACATTAAAGAACCACCTACAATGTGTGCTTCCACTACTTCAAATTGCGACTTTGCGGTGGTCTATTCACTCCATTGTTGGACTGCATCATATGATTCGGGGAAGGCGCATGGGGCAGACTTTACGGCCGACGAGATTCAAAGACGTGGACCTGACTGACAAGTTCTTCGACAGCCTAAAAGCGCAATATGAGGAGTTTTCCGACTGGTTTGCTCGGAAGGCCGCCGAAACTGCATATGTTATCGATGGAAACCCAGGGGAAGGCCTCCGCGGTTTCCTGTATTTGAAGGTCGAAACTGGAAAGATTTTAGACGTTCATCCTCCCCTACCCGCCAAGCGTCGGCTCAAGGTTGGTACACTCAAAGTCAACGCCAGAGGCACCAAGCTTGGCGAAAGAATCATCAAGCGGATTTTCGACCATGCGATCTTGGAAAATGTGTCGGAGGTATATGTCACGGTCTTCGATACTCATGTATCGCTTGTAAGCCTATTCAAAAGGTACGGGTTCGAACAAAAGGGCGTGAAGTCCACTCCAAATGGAGAAGAGCTCGTTCTGCTTCGGGCGCTGGATGATCTCGCGCATGACATCGTCAAAGATTATCCGCTGATGCAGACGGCGGGAAAATCGAAATGGCTGCTAGCCATCAAGCCGGAATTTCACACCGATCTTCTGCCAGATTCGATCCTCAAGACGGAGGATCCAGCATCCGTAGAAGACGTTCCTCATACCAACACAATCCACAAGGTTTATATCGCCGGGTTATCACTCAATCGTATGAAGCGAGGCGATCTCGTCGTGATTTACCGCACGACTGACATTCAAGGCAAAGCGTACTTCCGTTCTGTCGCGACATCGGTGTGTGTGGTCGAAGAAACCTATTCTAGAAAGCATTTCAAAGACGCCGCCGCTTTCGTATCTTTCGCAAAGGACCACAGCGTGTTCAGCGAACAGCAGCTAAAAGACCGCTACAACGACGGCAGGCCTCTTTATGTCGCCAAACTCACTTACAACGCCGCGTTCTCTAAGCGTCCAAATCGAGCCGCCCTGCTTGATGTTGTGGGCATAAGTGCACAGCCCAAATGGGATCTCCGTGCGCTGAGCGACGCTCAATTCACTAGCATTCTGGATCTCGGCGAAGTCGATGAGAACCTGATCGTCAACTAATAGATGCGCTGAAAGGTCTGATGCAAAATGAATGGAACTTTGGCGATATGGTACGAGCCGGAGGGTGGTGGCAATTCCAGTCAGACAGTCCATTTAAACCATGAACAGCCTACCGTTGAGATTCACTTCAATCTTTGGCGGGACAATCCGTCAAAGACGAATTTTCTAGACATCGGCCTTCGATTGACCGACATCAAGTCGGTCAATCGCATGTACATTTACTTTCCGGTGTTGTTGCGGCTCGACCAGTTTCAGGATTTGAGTTCTGTTATGGCCTATGGCCAAACGTTGGACGCCGTTTTCAACATGGTCGTCGAGGTCGCTAGCAAAACCGATCTGCGATACGAGACGACAAAAAACGGTGAGCCCTTCGTCACCGTTCACAAAGTCAATATCGGCGATGATCTAACGCTGGAGCCCGTTGAAGATGCGCTTAAGGGGACGGGTTCAACAATCACGTTTACCGAGGCTATGTGCACGCGCCTCCGGGCGGGTGGGTCCGGGCCACAGTATCTTCGCCTGCGCCTGCATCTGACGGGCAACTCTCAAACACTTTTCACCCAAGAAATAATAGGGCAGGAAAAGATTTTCGTCAGTTCATCGCAGCGACTAGAGTTGACTGAGCTCAGGCTCAACGAACAGCGCAGCTTCCCACTTTCTATTGCAAAGCGGGCTTCTGCCAACGCGTTCAAAATAGTCCGCGTGCATTATTTCCTGATACGTGAGCTAGGTCATGCGCTCATAACCCAGCACGCCCCGATCCGCAAAGTGCGAAGGCTGGAGGCAAAACTGTGGGCCTCTTACCTTCGTGGTCGCGAGATTCCTGCCCAATATGCTGCGGAAGAGGAGCGTCTTCTTTCTCGCCTCATAATATATCATTGGCGAGAGGGCTCCGACGATGACCCAATCCAGGATTTCACAGCGTTCGCAAGCTTCCAAGCGAGCACTCCCGGCCTACTTTTTTACATGATCGGTGTCATCCTGCTGGGTGCCATCGGGAGCGCAATGCATGATCTAGGCAAAAGCTACTGGGGCACGACGCCGGCCACGCTCCCATACTTATTGGGCGGGCTTGCCGTTCTTTGGGCAGTAGCGCGAACTGGCGTCTGGGCTTGGCTAGAAACAAGGGCAGGTCACCTTCGTCGCGCTTTTTGTCGATTATTGAAACACGTAAGGAGATAGTTGGGGCAACTCGTGTCATTCGATCACCTGATCACAGGTAAGTTTCAAAAGGGCCCATGAAGCAAAGTTACCCGAAGCTTCATACGATACCCCATGCCCGAAACCTCCCCCTCCCCGTCATCTCGCGCAAGCCGAGCTCCGAAACGATCCGCCTCGCCGCCTGCGGCGTGACCTCGAGCGTTTTTGCCACCATCCCGGCCGACACGAGCGGTTTCGCCATCACCAGCTCGACCAGTTCAGGCAGTTTTGAAGACGTCCGCCGCCCCTCCACCTTCCGCTCCATCATTTTTCGCGCCATTGCCAGCCGGTCATGCTCTTTCATGCCGATTTCGGCAGCTGCGAGCAGCCCGTGTGCGATAGCGAGCAACCGCGTTTCCCGATCGTGATGCCGGCGGCGATCGACGGCAATGGTTTTCAGGCCGAGATTAATGGCGGCCAGATGCGCGCCGGCGGTAACGCCGGCCTGGCGCAGAATCGACGCGGCCAGCAGCCGGCCAAGCCAGGGCGCGTGCTGAAGGACGGAAAGCTCGTTCCAGGCATCGAGGACGACGATGGCCTGGAGCATCGCCGGCAGATTTTCGGCCTGGTGCAACACTGCGCGCCATTCGTCCAGCCGCGCGTCTTCGTCCCAGTCGAGATCATAGACGAGCGGATCTTTTTCCGCCGCGCTGGCGCGGCCGGGCCGCGTTGCGTTCTCGATCGCAGCTTCGGAGCGGGCCAGCACTGCATCGATTGCGGCGTAGTCAACGCCGGGGAGATTTTCGATGTCGTCGACATCGTCCCCCTCCCCTTCCGGATCGTCCGCGACGGCGCGCCGGATGGCACCGACCGCCTGCACCTCTTCCGTGTCGGCCGACGTAATCTCTGCGGTTTTTCTGAGAGTGCGGACGCCGTCTGCCGACAATGCCCAGCCGGGAAGTTGGGCGGCGATTGTCAGCTCATGGGTGGGTGTGCGGATATCGCGGGTGGCGTCGTGCAGGACGAGGTCTTCGAGATGGACGAGTTCGCCGTCGATCCACAGCGAGGCGCAGGCGTCGGTGAAGTTCGAACGTTCGAGGAAGCCCGACCCTACCGGCGAACGGGCGATACGTTCGTCGAGACGCGCCAATTCGACACCGGCGCGAAAAGCTGGTTCCATCAGGGCTGTCATGCTGATTTTCGTGAGATCGTAAGCCATTGAAATCATGGTAAATGATTTGTTGAAGGAACTCTATCTTAAAGTTAAGGTTCCTCACATCGTATGATTGCCGGTTGGGGTTATAACCATCGATAACAAACGTTTATCGATGGTTGCGTCTTAGAATAATGGCGCAGTGTTCCCACTGTATTCATATTGCGTCCGTTTTTATACTAAAACTTAAGCGATTATGATCGCGGCATGAAAACATATACACACAAACTGGCGAATTATACAAAACATGATTGCGGTACCTCTATGAACTGCGGCTCCGGCGCGATCCGATACATCCTTTTTTAAACGCCGGGTCCTATTCCCGCTCGCCCTCGGCACTGGTGCCGATAGCAATAGGGTAAGAGCATGCCAAAACACGATCTTTCATCACATCATTTCCAGCGAAAAATCTCGGACTTTTGCGTGGTGCGGATCGCGCCGATCGTATCTAGCCGGGTGCTGGAGAACATCAGGCCGTACCTCATCAACCTCATCATCTACCGCAAGTCGCCACCTCTCATGAACGGTCGTATAGACTGGACGACGATCGCCCACGCCTGCGGTATCGAAGGCGAACTCACGGCGGATTTGAAGAAGCAGCTCCGGCTTGGGCTGGAGGCGATCATCCGGTGGCTTGGCGCGCCGCCTGCGGCGGAAGACATTCGGCCAGCGAAGCGGAAGACTCGATCAAGCGACCACCACCAGCACATGCCATCCACCCGAAAGCCAGGGCGGATTGGCGTCGACGATATCCGTCCTCAATCTGCCTCAGTGACAAGAGGGTCTCAACCGAAACCAATCCAGCCGTATCCGGACCCATTGTTCGAAGCGAGCCAAGATCCAGCCGGTTTTCAGGATGCCCTCGCTTATCAGATGCGCAGGTTCGGCGAGAGCTACTGGCAGCTCTATCGCGCCGTCATTCACCTGGGCGAGACATTCGATGACAAAACTCTGTTGTCCTGGATCCAGGGCGAGCGGGTTCCACGATCCGTTGCTAGCTTCGGGATACTGGCGCGGATCGAGCAGCGCTACCGATTGCCGCCGGGATATTTCAAAGCGAAGCTACCTCATCAAGCGCGCTCTCTTTACGGTCACGACCTTGGCGATATCAGCCCCGCCGAGCGGCGACGGATTGCGGTACATCTTCCGGACGATTTCGCCAGCCTGCCGTTTACCAAGCGTGAGGAAATCCTCGACTGGGTGCGTCGGGTCATTGTTTCGGGCGCGACTGACTATCGGCGCTACCAGGCTGCGGCGGTCAAACAGCGATATGCCATCCGTTTTCCAGGCGTCACCTATGGCGGTGGATCGCTATCACCTCGAGCCCACGCCCTGACGGTCAGCGCCAACCATAGCGTTGCGGAAACAATCGAAGATCCTGATCTCCTGTGCGGGGTTGTCGATGCACCGCTGCGGCTGGCCATGGAGATGGCCGACTTGATCCGGTTCAAGACGTCGACGCTCACGGCGATCGGTTTTCAGCGCAATGGGGTCTGGGGCGAGGAAACCGCGTCGCAGAAAATCGAGCATCTGGGCCTCATGTTCGGGGCGCTTGCCGCCTCGCCTGCCGGCGTCGTCAAGGGGCGTGGCGTCCCGCTTAGCCAACTGACCTTTGGCCTGCTGATTTTTCCGGGCATCTGGGACTGGTACCTGCAATGGCGCGAACAACGCCGCGGCTTTTACACCAAATGGGAAGAGGATATGTTGATGGTCGCGCAGGCCCTCACCCGTTCAGAGGTCGGCTGGATCCGACAGCATCCCGAACTGTTGAAGAACGTCAGGCCGATCAACGGCCTGATCGCCCCCGAGGAGATCGAATTTGCTGCGCGCGACTGGCATGGCGCCTGTGACGCGTTTCATCGGCATGCCGCCAATCGGTCCAAGGAGGTTCAGCGGGTGATGCGCGTGCATCGCGATCCGTTCGAGCCGATCATGTGCATTCTGGAGGCGGACAAGCCGCTCGCGGAATATCGTAAGATTACCGACGAGATCTTGAAGCGTATGCCGGACGAAGATCGCTACCCGCGACCGGCCGCGGAGGCGGTTCGTTCCTTCCTGATGCTTCGCCTCGGTCTGCATCTGGGACTTCGGCAAAAGAACCTGCGCCAGCTTCGTCTCTGCCCGCGCGGCCATTTCCCGACGTCCGAGCGACGGTTGGAAGATATGAAATGCGGTGAACTGCGATGGAGTGAGCGGGAGAGCGGCTGGGAGGTGCTTATTCCGTCGGCAGCGTTCAAGAACTCGGGCTCGTCCTTCTTTGGACAGAAGCCGTTCCGGCTCATCCTGCCGGACCTGCTTGATCTCTATAAATATCTCGATGCCTATATCGATCGCCATCGCGGTGTCTTGCTTGGGTCGGCAAAGGATCCCGGCACGCTGTTCGTCAAGACGGTGAAGACGACCAGCCTGGATGCAGCTTACGACTCCACGAAGTTTTACGAGGCCTGGCGAACGGTGATCCAGCGCTATGGGATCTACAACCCCTATACCGGCCGTGGCGCCATCAAGGGCCTGCTGCCGCATGGCCCCCATAACCTCCGGGACATCCTGGCGACCCATATTCTGAAGCAGACTGGGTCTTATGAGCAGGCGAGCTATGCGATCCAGGACACGCCGGATGTCGTGCAGCAGCACTATGGTCGCTTTCTGCCGCAGGACAAGGCGGCCTTGGCTGCTAAGATATTGAACCAGGTCTGGGAAGCCGCGTAACGACCGGTATGACTTGGAATGGAGTGGTGCGCCGCTCCATTCCCTTGGCGCGTCCTCATCCTCGTCTAGCCTTGTATCGGCGGCGATTCATGCTATATGTAGGTACATACCTACATCGGAGTGCCGTGCCATGTCCACCCTCACAAGCCGCGAACTCAATCACGACGTCAGCAGCGCCAAAAAAGCGGCGCAAAATGGACCGGTGATCATCACGGACCGGGGCAAGCCGTCGCACGTACTGATGACCTATGACGACTTCAACCGTCTCTCCGGCAAGCGCCGCAGCCTGATCGAAACTCTGTCCATGCCCGGGCTTTCCGAAATTGATTTCTCGCCCGAGCGTGTCGAGATTGTTTTGCGCGCGGTGGATCTGTCTTGACCTACCTACTCGATACCAATGTCGTCTCCGAACTACGCAAGATCGGTGACGGCAAGGCCGATGCCAATGTCGTCGCCTGGGTCGGGCGGGAAGATTCGACAGCCTTCTTCATTTCGGCGATCACCATTCTTGAATTGGAGCGGGGTATTCTTGGCGTGCAGCGCCGCGATGCCCGGCAAGGCGCCCGGTTGCGGACCTGGCTCGACAGCCATGTCCGGCCTGAATTTGCCAGCCGGATCATTGCCATCGACGATGCCATCGCGACGCGCTGCGCCCATCTGCACATCCCCGACCGGCGCAATGAAGTCGATGCTTTGATTGCGGCGACGGCGCTCGTTCATGGACTGACGGTGGTCACACGCAACGTAAAGGACTTCGAGGGCACAGGCGCAATCATCGTTGATCCCTGGGTGGGCTGATTTGCTGGGTGCGGTTTAGAGATGTTTGAACGACTAAACCGCACCGCTTGTCGCCACCATATAACGACCGATAATGTTGGCTTATCGGTCGTTATGGTTCAGCGAGGCGGGAATGGCTGTATCATCGCGCAGAAGTCTAAAAATAGCGTTTCCGACACGCTGCGCCGTCTCTCAGAGGGGCTGGTTGTTGTTGGCCTTTACCGCCTCCCCTCTTCCTGCCCCAGCAGCTCGAACGAAGCCGTCGGGGCCTGATCGCCTGAACGATCATGAGGTGGCCAAGCTGGTCAAGCACCGGCGGCCGGTGTGCTCGGCGACTTCAGTAAAGGAGGAACGGGCATAGAGTGTTCTCGGACTATTCCCTGGGGGCGGGTCGAACAGTGCTGTGTGCAGAAACAGCTCGGTCATGCCTTCGCCGAAAGTGACCCGCAAAATAACAGCGACAGCGCGACAGGTTCAGGATCGAACTGACGAAACAGCAGATTTATAAGCTGAACCCTCTATCGCGATCCTTGCTCGTCGAATATATGTCGATAAAGATCAATTTCATCGACATGTTCTCGTGACATGTCGTCGCCATCGACATATCAGGTTGACGTGTCGAAAAATCTGCGGAACGCCGACATGTCATTCGATCCAAAACGGCCTTACAACGACCTCCCTCCCCTCCCCCCAGGCGCCGAAATTGAATCAAAACTCATTCTGCGGGCTTGCATCGGCGCCCGTGCCGCTATCGCCGAACTGAAGATTGCCGGCCAATTGATCCCGAACCAGGCCGTCCTGATCAATTCCATCCCGCTTCTTGAAGCGCAAGCCAGTTCCGAAATAGAGAACATCGTTACAACGACCGACCGTTTGTTTCGCTTCGCCAATGAAGAAGGCAACCAGGCCGATCCGGCCACGAAGGAAGCTCTGCGGTATCGTACAGCTCTGAACCGGGGGTTCCATGCGCTGGCAGAGCGGCCCCTTTCGACCGCAACGGCAATCGAGGTCTGCCGGACGATCAAGGGCGTCGATCTCGATATCCGAGCAACACCCGGCACGGCCCTGATGAACGAAGCGACGGGCGCGGTGATTTATACGCCCCCCGAAGGTCAGGAGCTACTGCGCAACAAGCTTTTTAACTGGGAGCGTTTCATCCACGAGGCCGAGGAAGTCGATCCCCTTATCCGGCTCGCCGTCATGCACTATCAGTTTGAGGCCATTCATCCATTCATTGATGGCAATGGCCGTACCGGGCGCGTGTTGAATCTGCTGTATCTCGTCGACAAGGAACTGCTGGAAATCCCTGTCCTCTATCTCAGCCGCCACATCATCCGAAACAAGCGAACCTACTATGACCTTCTACTCGCAGTGACCGCTGAAGCAGCCTGGGAGCCATGGATACTTTTTATGCTTGAAGCTGTCCGGGCGACTGCCGAATGGTCGACCGCAAAAATTCGCGCCATCCGTGACCTTCTTGATCAGACGGCAGAACGTCTGCGGCGGGAAGCCCCCCGGATCTACACGCGCGAACTGGCCGAGGTCATCTTCGTCAATCCGTATTGCCGCATCGGTGATCTCGTCTCAACCGGTATCGCCCAACGGCAGGCAGCTTCCACGTATCTGAAGACACTTGTAGGTCTTGGACTGCTTGAAGAGGTGAAGTCCGGGCGTGAGAATCTCTACATTAATCCCGCACTACTAACTCTGCTCTCAGACAAGAATTAGCATGGAACGGAGTCACTACGGTTCTGTTTTTGTTATCATCGCGTCGTTCCGACATAGATGCGTTGGTGCTCACTTCAGCTGCCGATAGGTAGAGGGTGTGACGCCTGTGCCCAACTTAAACGCCCGTGTCATGTGGCTCTGGCTGCTGAAGCTGCAGGCGAAGTGATTTGCGCAATTGGCTCCTTGCCGCGCAACATCGATTTGGCGCGCTCGACACGCCGGTGGGCCACCCAACCATGCGGGGACACGCCATAGCTTGCCCGGAACATGCGCTGAAAATGAAACGCGTTGAGCTGCGCGATCGCCGCCTGCTCCTGCAGGCGGATTGTCCCATCGAGATAGGCCTCGATATACTCCAGACTCCGGCGCCGCACATAGGATAGGATGTCGGCGCTTGCTCCTGCGGAACGTCAACATCGACCAAGTCTGCTAAAAGTTCTTGCGAGCCATTTACCTGCTCCCATTTTTGCATAGATCGTTGTTTTTATGCGAGAAAAGCACGTTTTCGTCAGCTGATATCTCATCGCCCCCAAGATGCGTGGATCAGCGATGCTGATTTCGCTATTTACAGAATCCATGGAATCGATCGCGCGCTCATATGTCGAACGTGTAATCGCGGACTTCTCCACTTCGTAAAGTGATTACTTGGTGATCCCCGCATCGGAGATCGCGGTCGATTTCAACATCTGGTTCTTCAACATGAACTCATGGAACATGGTGTTCATGAAACCCACCATCTGTGCCTGAGGCACATTAGTTGGCTCGTATCGCGTGATAGAAGCATTCTTAATCGCTGTGAATTGGTCATTCGCAATGAGCAGTAGTTTCGAAGAGGCGCAAAGTCTTAAGGATTAAGCGCGAAAGTGCAGCATGTGGCAAAATGCAATGCATTGAGGCAAAATGGATCGCCCGCACAACGATCAGAGACTTAGTTTTAAAGGCTTTTACCTCCTCGGCTGGGCATCCAGGGTGAGCAACCGAATCTTTTCCGGCCGTTATGCTAAAACAATTGCGCGCCTTCAGTCCGAACTCAATCAGAAAGAAGCCGTCATCCAGGAGCAGGCTTCCGCTTTGATTCACAGTCGGAAGATTTTCGACCGTTCGTCAGCGGCGGCTAGGTTGGGAGTGTGGCAGTGCCGCCTACCCGACAACACGTTGGAGTGGACTGATGTTGTCTACGATATGTTTGATCTCCCACGCGGATCAAATCTTGACCGCAACGAGATTGTCAAATGCTACTCAGAGGCGTCAGCGAGAGAGCTCAATACGCTGCGGAGCAAGGCGATTGCTGAGCGCAATGGCTTTACGATGGATGCCGAAATCATAACGGCTATGGGCAATCGCCGGTGGATACGCATCACCGCAACGGTCGAATGCGAAGAGAACATGCCGGTTCGCATTTTTGGCATTAAGCAGGACATCACAGACGAGAAAATCATGAAGGACCGGACACAGTATCTCGCCGCCTTCGATGTTATGACCGGCTTGGCAAACTGGGCGCAATTTCAATCAAAACTCGGGGAATTCTGCACTGACTACGGTCGAGGGACAACACCGACAGCTCTGATTCTTGTCGATCTGGATGGTTTCAAGACGCTCAACGATACCTTCGGCCACTCCGCTGGAGATGATTGCTTGAGGGAAACCGCCCGCCATCTTGAACACGTTTGTGCACAGGCTGCACTGATTGCACGCATCGGCGGCGATGAATTCGCAATTTTGGTCAGCGAGGACCGAGATTCGGTGTCGAATATCGCCCGCAAGATTGTCGGAGCGTTGTACAGACCTGTCCATGTTGAAGGGCGCTACGTCCAGATTGGGGCTTCTGTTGGAATAGCCTTCATGGATGGCTCGACGCCTTCAGATCTTTTTAAGAAGGCCGACGTTGCGCTTTACGCCGCCAAGGCGGCGGGGCGGAATACGTTCAAAATATCCGAAGATGCTGACGGTAGCCTTGTTCGTCGGGCGATCGACGCGGCGTAGAGACAAGCGCGAGAGTTTCAGCGCGCTCAGAATGACGTTGTCCGGTCAACTCTCATCATTGGCCCAAGGTGCTCCCGGCACGGCAGCGCGCGTTGTTTGCAGCCTTGCTCGACACCATCGCGGCCGGCTCGAAATCCAGACAGCCGGAATGATCTCTCTTACTGTCGTTGCCGGTAGTCAGAGGGTGTGACGCCTGTGGCCAACTTAAATGCCCGTGTCATGTGGCTCTGGCTGCTGAAGCCGCAGGCAGAAGCGATCTGTGCGATTGGGTCCGTGCTGCACAACATCGATTAGGCGCGCTCGACACGCCGGTGGGTCACCCAGGCATGCGGGGACACGCCATAGCTTGCCCGGAAACTGCGCTGAAAATCAAACGCGCTGAGCTGCGCGGTCGCCGCCAGATCCTGCAGGCGGATTGTCTCACCGAGATGGGCCTCGATGTACTCCAGACTCCGGCGCCGCACATAAGCCTCGCGGACGCAGAACCGCGAGCCATTTCATTTAGCAAACCGAAATTCAATGCGGTATTGCCATACCCTGGACGGCTAGCATTATGTGTATGCTCCTGCTGGAGCTGAGGACAGACGGATGAAACCCATGACGGATTTCCTCATTGAGGGGCCGGCCGATGCACGCTTTACGATTCTGCTCGCGCATGGTGCCGGCGCTCCGATGAACTCTAACTCCATGACAGCAGCCACAGCCGCGCTCGTTGCCATCGGGTTTCGCGTCGCCCGTTTCGAATTCAACTATATGGCGGCGCGCAGAACCTCCGCGTCGAGGAAACCGCCACCAAAGGCCGAAAAGCTGATCCCCGAGTATCGGTCGGCAATCGAGGCGCTTGAAGTGTACGGTCCACTCATCATCGGCGGCAAGTCGATGGGTGGCCGTGTGGCCAGTATGATCGCCGACGAACTTCATGTGTCGGGGAAAATCACCGGCT
The DNA here is from genome assembly GCF_025847205.1 of Pararhizobium sp. YC-54. Taxonomy (GTDB): domain Bacteria; phylum Pseudomonadota; class Alphaproteobacteria; order Rhizobiales; family Rhizobiaceae; genus Pararhizobium. The sequence continues at coordinate 16,619 of NZ_JAOYTH010000029.1, forward strand.
TGCTCTGCCTCGGCTACCCATTCCATCCTCCCGGCAAGCCTACGAGCCTTCGAACACAGCACCTCGAAACAATTCAGACACCCACCCTGATCTGCCAGGGTACGCGGGACGAGTTCGGAAACGACGCAGAGGTGGCGAACTACGGTTTATCCGATCAGATCGACATCCTCTGGCTTGAAGACGGTGACCATGATCTTAAGCCGCGCAAAACCGTTTCGGGGTTCACTGCATCAGATCATCTCACCTCGATGGCAACGGCGGTGAAGCTCTGGACCGAGACACTCGATACCTGAGCGGATCTCTCCGCCCTACCCGCAGACCGCAAGCATGCAGTGGATCCCAGGACATGATCTCGCTAACCCGCTTGTCGTTCAGCGCTGCCATTGGCTCGAACCAGCGCCATCAGCATCGGACCGAGCGAGAACTCATCCTTTTCGGCTCGCCGCGTCAGATCCCGCAAATACCCCCCGGCCGAATTGATGTGCCCTCCTCGCTCGAGGATACAAGCGATCGCCGCAGCCGCCATTTCAGGCCCCATGATGTCGCAGGCATCCTGATACGCGGACGGGCTTACTCCGAGCATCGATCGAACGGTAATCGCCGCCGACATCAGTTCCCGCCAACTGCCGATCGTCCCGTTTGCCGCATACATCGCCACCTCCGGGCAGGCCCGCAGCACCAGACCGAGTGGGAACGCCTTGATCGGCTCTCGCGTCTGCCTGATGGCTTGGCTCGATTTTCCGCCCTGCTCTTTTCGAGAGCCTGGTTCAGATTCACGGATGGAATCGGGTTTTGAATTCTGTATGTGCTGACGGTCATCGTCAGCATTGCTAGCGGGATTCTCCGAAACTATTTGGTTTTCCAACATGTTGAGTGTTTCCTCGAGAAGCATGGACAGCTCATCTAGAATGCCGTCCAGCATTTCGCGTGTCCGGGCCTTCGATATCTGTGAAACCACGCCAACGTAATGGGCTTCGATCTTCCCCCAATCCCCCGATGCACCCTCTTCCATTGCTGCTGTCAGTATCTTGCGGATATCGCGCCGGCACAGTGAAATCCTCTCCTTGACGATCTTCAACTGCTTGCGCTCAAGGGCCACCTGCTGCGCCAGGCGCGCCAACTCGTCCGACCGCACGAGAAGTGGCGCTAGGCTGAACCCGAAGGCCTCTTCGACCTCGCCTGTGCGGTCCTTGCGTGCATACCTCTTGCCATTGGGGCTATCCTTGCGATGGATCATCCCGGCATTCACCAGTATCGCCAGGTTCTCGCGCAGCGTCGTTCCCGCGATGCCATTGGCCCGTGTCGCCAGCTGGGCGTTCGATGGGAATACGACAAGCTTGTTGCTGTCAGAAAGATTGGTTTCAGGGTAGAATGAGAGCAGGGCATTCAGCACTGAAAGGGCACGATCTCGCAGGCCCAAAAGCGATCGGGCGTCGCACACGTCTCGATAGATTTTCCACTTGTCGACCGTTTTGCCTTGCTTGATCTCAGCCGTCTCAATCTGGCCTTTTATCAAGGCAAGCGTCATCGGCCGCCGCCCAAAGGGCGTCGTCACATTTCCAACCTGCATTTCCTTCACCTTTGTTTTGGCAAAAGAAGTCCGCTCACCCAAAACGGCGTCAAAGACTCTTGACTATGATTCGTGGAAATGTGATTCTCGTTCTTGCTACAGATACGGGAAAGGCTTCCACGACGGGAACGTTTGGGGGCCTTTTTCTTTTGCGGTTTAGTCTCCTCGTTGCTTCTCGTTTTCCCTGTACTCCTCAAAGAGGCGCTCCAGGTTCACCGAAAGAAACTGTCCGAACTTGCCGGCTTCCTTCGCTCTCAACGAAAGCGAAAAACCTCTCCCGGAATTCTTGTATTCTGCCACGACCGATCCGTCGTCCGGCGTCCAAGTGTTCGCCTGCGAGAGGCGCTTTGGAGCCTTTTTGACCTTCTTGAGCTCAGCTAGAATACGCTCAAAACGATCGTCGGAACTTGACTGTTTGAACTGTTCCTCGGCGACGAGGGCATCAACCTTTGCCCTGTTCTCCGGCCGCTCAATCAATTGCGCGAGTTCCAGCCAGCGATCGCGACCGACGTTCTTTGCGGCGCCAATCGCCGTTGATACTCTCGCCGGCACTCTCCCGGTGACAGACAGCATCCTCGTCAGCATGGGCGCATCAATCGAAAGTGCCAGCATTATCGTTGGGCGCTGATAACCCAGGTCGATGAGACGCTGGGAAAATACGGCGCGCTCAATAAACGAGAGGTTCTCACGGGCGGAATTCTCTTGTCCCTGGGCAATGACATGATCAACGTCCGCGACCTCTTTAACAACAGCGCGAACGGTTCGGCTGAGAAGTTTTGCCGCGCGGACGCGGCGATGCCCAAACACGACCTGGTAGCGCGCCTCCGTATCCGGGTGAGGGCGCAGCAGGACAGGCGAGTCTTGTCCGCGTTCGCGAATGGCCTCGAGAAGTTGCGCAAACGCCAACTCGTCGTCTTCCAATCGATCCGAGACGAATGAGCCATCGATCTCTTCCGGATCGATCTCAACAACGGCTTCTCCCTGCAGGATTTGCTCTGCCTTGGCCGCTTTTTCAGCGAGTTCCCCCAACGAGCTTATCATCGAACGAGAAGCACCACGGGTGGCATAGCCAGGCGTGGCTTTTCTCTCCGGCTTTGCGACGTCAGCGTTGGTTATATTGGCAAACACATCCTTACGCGCCATATCGTTCGCTCCAATTTCCGCTTAAACCACTGCGGCGATTGACGAAAATGCTGATGTGTACGGCTGACAATTCATCCCGCATCTCACCGACCCCAAGCTTCATTCATCAGATTGATAACTTCTGCATTCACAAGATCCAGCGCTTCCCGGGCCCGGTCATAAGTCGCAGGGGTAAATTGCGAACGCTCGACCTCATAAAGCGACTGCTTGGTGAGACCCGCGTCCGAAATCGCCGTGGACTTCACCATGTGATTTTTCATCATCTGTTGAGCAAACATGGACTGCATGAATCCAACCATTTGCTGCTGCGGAATGTCCATCGGTTCGTACCGCGTGATCAAATAACGGAACCAATCCAGGCTGACTTTGACGCCGGCCGCCTCGATACTCTTGAGAATATTGCCTAGCATCAAAAGAAATTGAGACATCGACATGATATCCAACATCTGCGGATGAACAGTGATGAGTACCGAGGTCGCAGCGGTCAGCGCGGTGAGGGTGAGATAGCCAAGCTGGGGAGGGCAGTCGACAACGACGACATCGTACCGGTCGTCCACTTCGGAAAGAGCGTCGCCTATCCGCGTGTAGAACAACTTTCCTGCCGTGGAGTCCTTGCTCTGCATCGCCAAGGGCGTCTCGTATTCGTATTCCTGCAGTTCGAGATTGGCCGGGACGACGTCGAGATTTGGGAAGTTTGTGGGCTGAATGATCTCCGTAATCGATCGTCGTGCCTCATCATACCTGAGGGTCTCATAGAAGGACGGTTTCTCATCCAACTCAGGTTGAATGCCGTACAACGCGGTCATAGAGGCCTGGGGGTCGAGATCGACAGCCAGCACCCTGTAACCGCGAAGGGCAAGGTATTGAGCAAGGTGAGCTGCGGTCGTGGTCTTTCCGGAGCCACCCTTAAAGTTCACCACGGCAATCACCTGAAGCTTCTCAGTGCCGACCCGGTGTGGAACGCGATCGAGAACCGATCGAAGCTCATTAATCTGGCTCGCAGTGTAGTAGCGGCGACCTGTCGGCGTTACCGACGGCTCGACGCCCTTTCCTTGCAAATGCAGTTTCTTGAGATAACTTTGCGAGACACCAACAAATTCGGCGACCTCGGCGAGCGAGAACTGGCGAAGGGTTTTTTGCGCATTCGGCGGAAACTTATCGATGCGGAGCATGTCGAGCTTGCTTGAGATCTCCCCGCCCTGATCGAGGATCACGTCAGCAAAGCTCATATCTGGCTCGGAAACCGGCCTTGTCACGTTCATTTTTCCAGAGACCCTTAGTCACGATATTTTATCTAAAATGCGAATTTATCGTCACTGTGAGCCGATTCCCGTTTCCTGACAAGGCAAATAGGGTTAACGACTGGTTAACGCCGTCGAAAAGCGCGGGCCGGGGCCTTGGAACGCTATTATATATAACGCAGTGTTTTCAATGCGATAAAGGACGTAGTCGCTCGAACTCACCCGTTCCCTTAACTCCCAAATTTGGGAGTTCTCTGCACATGAATCATCGGCGCTGGTTCGAGAGCAGCTAGGGAAAATCGCTCGCAACTGCGAATCGCACTCCTAAATTTGTGACTTTTCCTCGTCCACTGCGGCATGCAGTTCATTGCCACATGAAGGTTATTGCACGCAGTAATGCTGTTTCTTGCGAAGACGTTTTGCTGTTGAACGACATGCACTGGTTCCGGTCCGAGATTTTCGGGTCGCGTCTATCCTGGAATGTCACGATGCGTGACGTTGGTGAATACGACGAGTTCGATGGCTTTCAACCAACCTACATCCTGACTGTCACTGCGACCTCTCGCGTTGTCGGCTGCGCACGGCTGCTCCCGGCAATGGGGCCTACGATGCTGGACCGGACTTTCCCCCAGCTTCTCGCTTCTGGAACGCTCAACGCTCATCCGGCCATGATCGAGAGCTCTCGATTCTGCGTGGACACGACGTTTCGTGAAAGGAGGGGAGAGGGGTCGCTTCGCGACGTTACCTTGATGATGTTCGCCGGTATCATCGAGTGGTCCTTGATCCACGGCTATCGCGAAATCGCGACGGCGACCGATTTACGGTTTGAGCGGATACTGAACCGTGCCAGATGGCCCATGTCCCGTCTCGGCGAGCCGAAAATGATCAACGAGACGAACAGCGTCGCCGGCCTTCTGCCGGCGGACTAGGCGAGCTTCGACCGCGTCAAGCCACCGAACTATCGCTCCGATTTCCACCTGTCCAAGGTAAGTGCAGCTTAGGAGAACGCCCATGCCCCCGTTATTCTCGCTTCTTCGTTGCAGCGCCTCGAGCAACTCACGGCCGAAGTTAGCCAGCAGCCCATGCAAGCGGTCATCGGCGACGCCGTCGATCTCATCATCTCGATCGAGCGAACGGGGAAGGGGCGGCGGATAGGCGCCCAACAAGGCAGAAAGCTCTGCGGAGCCTGCGCGGCCAGGGTCACGTCGTCGCCAACGGCGGCGCCAGCGAAGCAATCGCCGTCGAAGGTGTTGCAGCGGCCGATGGTGAGCCGATTCCTGCTGATGAGGCGGGCAACCGAGGAGGGGAGGGGTCTGATGTCTCCGATCCGCTCGCGGCAGAGCTGGCGGCGATCGACGCGGTGCTGGCCCGTTCGGAAGCGGCGCTGTTGGAGGCGAGAACGCCCAGCACTCATAAAACGAGTTTCGACAACTGGGGCGTTGTCATAGTGTTCGAGCACCGCGAGCACGTTCTGCTGCCAATAGGCGAACATGCACAATGAGGCGCGACATACGTCGGGAAATTTCATAGTCGATCACGGAGGACTTTATTCGTCCCTTCAGGGATGCAAGTTCGGCTGTTTTTGGGTTGCACTGCAACGTCCACAAAATGAGATCGGTGGCCTGCAGCCCCGCATTATCTTTTGAGGAAGGCATCTCGAACTTCGCAAGCTCATAATCCGCTAGGCTGTAGTGACGAATTAATCATTTGATCCAAAGCATGATGCTTGCGAGCTTGATGAAGCCAAGGAAGTTTTGGGCGAGCTTGTCGTAGCGAGTTGCGATGCGACGCCATTGTT
>NZ_JAOYTH010000030.1 GCF_025847205.1 Pararhizobium sp. YC-54
TGCGCTTCAGTTTCCTCATCAGCCCCTAATTATCCGGAGTAAAATCCATGTCTTATCCTTGAAAAGCCACGCCTTTGCTCGGCGTACTCGACATAAATATCTCCTACAAATAATTAGTGATCGGCGTGCCCGATGCCAGCAAAAGTGCCCGGCCCGGGTTCTTCGTCCCGATGAATCGGGATTTGACATAAAGGTCCCAGGCGCGTTGCGAGCCATTCGGATCGACACCCTTCAGTGTCGACATGTTGGTGGCGAAGGAGAGCTTTCTGAACTCCTGCGCCTCATCGACAATAATCTGGTCGACGCCGATCTCGGCGATGGTGAGCAGGTCGTCCTTGCGGGTGGATAAGGCTTCGAGCCGCTCCTGCAGGCCCTCTTTCAGTCTCTCGAGACGCTTGCGCGAGACGCGGTCATCGCTTTCGACCTTGGTGAGCAGCGTCTCGTAGAGTTCGAGCTCGTCATGGATCATCTGCTGCTCGAAGGCCGACGGGATGCCGATGAAGCGGAAGGCCGAGTGCGTGATGATGATCGCATCCCAGCTGGCCGTTGCCGCGCGCGACAGGAAGCGATGGCGCTTATCTTTGGTGAAGTTGGTCTCGTCGGCGACGAGGATGCGGGCATTCGGATAGAGGGCGAGAAATTCGCGGGCCATCTGCGCCAGGCAATGCCCGGGCACGACCAGCATCGCCTTGGCGATCAGGCCGAGCCGGCGTTGCTCCATGACGCTGGCTGCCATCGTCATCGTCTTACCGGCGCCGACGGCATGCGCGAGATAGGTGGCGCCAGCGGAAATGATCCGCCAGATGCCGCGCTTCTGGTGCGGATAGAGCGAGAAGGCCGCCGACGCGCCGGGGAGTTTCAGATGCGACCCATCGAAGGTTCTTGGCGCGATGTTGTTGAAGCGGTCGTTATAGACGCGCGCCAGCCGGTCGGTGCGGTCGGGATCGGACCAGATCCAGTTCTGGAAGGCCGTCTTGATTTTTTGTAGCTTCTCCTTCGCCGCCTCGGTGTCGATGACGTTCAGGACGCGGCGCTCGCCACCGTCGGCATCCCTTGACGTGTCGAAGATCTGCGGGATGCGGGAGTTCAGCGCATCGGCGATGAGTTCACCGGCATGACGGCGATCCGTTCCCCATTCCGACGTGCCGGCGGCAAGGTAACCGAGCTGTCGCGCCTCGACCGTCCAGGACGCCAGTTCCGGCAGGTGATGAATGCGGATTTCCGCGCCCATGGTCTCGTGGACGAAGGCAACGATGTCGCTTGCGGGAATCCACGGCGCCCCGAGACGGGCGGTGATGTCGGAGGGGCGCAGGTCGACGGGTTGAACGGCAGTGAGCGCCGTCACATTCCGCTCAAAGTCGGGATTGAGTGCCTCGGCTGCCTCGGCTGCCTTCAGCTTGTCGCGGACGTGGCCAGAGAGATAGGCGTCGGCCATTTGCCAGGCGCCTGTTTCCGGATCGCGGAAGATGGCGCTGCCGAGTTCGGCGACGACGCCATCGACGTCGCGGTGCAGAAGCTCGGCAATATGGTCGAGATCAACGCGGCCGCGCTCGTTCAGGACGACGGCGAGCGCGTCGGCAGCGTTTGTTATGACAGGAGCGGCTGGCGGCGAGATCACCCGTTCGGAAAAGATCGGGCCAGGCTTTGCAGTGTCGGTTTCGAGATCGTAGTCCTCGATCGAGGCGACGAGCCAGCAATCGGGATCGTCGAGGAAGGGCTGCAGGTTCGGGCGGCGGTGGGTTTCGCGCGTCTCGCCGGTTTCCGGATCCTCCGAAATGGACACCAGGGTGTGATTGATTGGCCCGAATTCACGGACGAAGCTCGACCAGGCGATGCGCAGCTTCACCTGGCTCTCCGTCCACGGACGGTCGAGCTCCTGCGCCTTGAGGACCTCGCGGACGGCATCGCGGATCGGGATCAGCTTGGCGATGATGCGAACGTGCTTTTCGGACAGGCCTTCGCCTGACCGCCCTTTTCGCACTGACACCGCGAACGGCGATCCATCGATGATCTGCATAAGGCCGCGAGCCTTGTCGAAGACGAAACTCCCCTCGCGGACATTGCGGCCGGAGGACGGGTCGACGTCGCGATCGCTGTCTCCATCGTCGAGATCGACGACCGTCGGCTCGCCGTCATAGACCGCCTCCGGAAGGAGATTGATGGCGGCAGACAGCGCGCAGACGAGGTCCTCGTTTGTGCGCGGCAGGCATGTATAGGTTTCGCCGAAGGATCCCGAGGTCAGCGCATGCGTGCCGAGCACGAAGTCCGGGTGCCGCGCGAACCAGCGGTTCACATGGATCGGTCCTTCGTCGCCGGTGGCGGGCCGTACCTCATCGATGTCGAGCCATGCCAGATCGCCCTCGGGTTCGCCGACCTTGCGCTTGCGCAAGAACAGGATGTCCACCACCACGTCCGTGCCGGCGTCGCCGCGGAAACTGCCTTCGGGCAGGCGGATCGCCACAATGAGGTCGGCCGTCTTGGCGATATGCTCGCGGGCCGAAGCATCCGCCTTGTCCATCGTGCCAGCGCTGGTGACGAAGGCGGCGAGCGCGCCCGGCTTCAGCAGATCGATCGACCGAGCGATAAAATAGTCGTGCAACCGAAGGCCCAGCGAGCGATAGGCCCGGTCTGAGCGAACGCTGCGATCGGAGAAGGGTGGGTTGCCCAGGGCAAGGTCGAAACTCGCTGGCAGCGCCGTGCGCGCAAAATCGCCGGTGATCAGGCGCGCCCGCGGCTGCAGCAGCCGGGCGATGCGGGCCGTGACCGGATCGAGCTCAACGCCGGTGACATGCGACACGTCGCGCAACGCTTCCGGCATCAACGCCGGGAACAGGCCGGTGCCAATGCCCGCCTCCAGTACCCGGCCACCGCGCCAGCCGAGACGCTGCAGGCCTGACCAGATCGCCCGCACGATGAACTCCGGCGTGAAATGGGCATACTGGGTGCAGCGGGAAAGCGAGGCGTAGTCGCTCTCGCCGACGGCATCCTCCAGCGCCGAGCCGATCTCGTCCCAGCCTTCTCGAAAATCGAGCTCGCCCGGACGGCGGAAGACCCCATTGGCAAGATCGGAGGCGCCGAAGCCGGTGAACCGGATCAAACGCGCCTGCTCGTCGCGCGTGGGCGGGCGGTCGTCCGCCTCGATTTCGGAGGCGAGGCGGATTGCGGCAATGTTGTCGCAGGCGCGCTCCTTCCAGCCACGTGCCAGACCCCGGTTGCCTTCGAGGTAGAAGTTGGCACGCTTTTGCTTCGCGCCAGCGCATGCAAGTTGCGATCTTGCGGGAAGGGCAGGGGCCGGCGCTGGTGGCGTCGGCTCCGGATCGTCGTCATTGGCGACCGGTCCCATGCTTTCGGAAGCGGCAAAGCCGAGACCAAAGCCCGAGGACAGCGCACTGCAGCCAAACATGTCGAATGTAAAAGCATCGTTGCTCATGGAGAGATTCCTTGTGATGCAGATCGCCGTCCGGTCACGGCCAAGCGACCGGCGGGATAGCCAGAGGGGTGGGATTGCTGAGGAACCGCCGGAAGGAGGCTCAGGCGGCGATCGGTGAGGGGAGGTGGCGCAAATGCACCGGCAGCTTTGCCGCGATTTCGTCGTCGGTCAGTTCGTCCAGGCGCTTGGTACCGCCCATGCCGCTGTAGAGCACGACGGTGCGCCGGCCACGGCAGGATTCCCGCCAATCCTCCCCGGCATGGCCGCGATAGGCATCGGCCGTGATGCTCCAGATATGCTCGAGACGTTCGTCACGGGTCATCGCCCGCTTGGGTCCCGTCTCGCGTTCCATGACTGCGCGGCGCATCTCGTCAGTCGACGCGCGATCGGACAGATCGCAATAGCCGTGGAAATGGCGAATTCGCCCGTCGATCCTGAGCGCGAAGAAGACTGATGTCACGGAGCCGGTCAGGTATTCGCGCATGGCAAACATCGCGCCTCGGATCCAGAGCGGCGGCAGGATCTCGAACATGTAGTCGTGTTCGGCTTCGCTGATCTCAAACCATTCGCCGGCATAAAGAGGTGCGGCGTCATCATCCCAGCGGTTCGGGCGCTGCGCGTGGCGATCAAACATGCGGAACATTTGCTGGCGTGTGGCAACGCCCTCAAAGACTTTGCGGAGATTAACGGAAACGGGCATTTGCGACTCCTTCGGTGCTGTCGTCCGACCGAAGCGCGAGCCGCATCCTTACGAGCTCGCCATCCTCTTCGGTCCTTCTTGACACGCACCTCGCCGCCGCGATCCCGCCTCGGCGGGTCAAGGGCCGGCTTTGCCGGGCGAAGCTTCACCCTTGACGCGCCGATCGGGCATGCGGCACGTTTCTTGTCTGTCCCTTCTTCCTGCTTTCTCGTTTTGCCAAAGTTTCAGCACGTCGTTCCAGTCGTCCGCCGACGGTCGCAGGCGCAGCCACTCGCAGCCGAGTTCGTCCGCGAGGCTTCGAAGGCGGTCGGCATAGGCCTCGCCCTGGGGATTGGCATCCGTCGCAGCGACAATCTGCGCGGCCGGCTGGTCGGCAAGCGCACGAAGGGCAGCCTCTGTTGCCGGCGACCAGCCGCCGCCGGTGCTGAGATAAAGCGTGCCGTCGCGCATGCCTTCGACGGCAGCAAGGCTCATCGCATCGATTGCGGCCTCAGTCACGCAGAGCCGTGGGGCAGGGGATGGGCCGAGGCGGAAGAGAACCTTGGCGCCGCCGGAGGCAAAGCCACGCCAGTCGGAGCCGCGTTCTTCCCACCCGGTCACCGCGCCTGCAGTGTCGGTATGCGCAGCCCACATGCTGCAGTAAGGCCCTTCGCGCAGCACACCATGCGCAATCGCTTTCCTGATGACCGAGGCAGGCAAAAAGCGTTCTTCGTACAGATAGCGCCACGTTCCCGAACCTGGCGCGGGAGATTTGCGCGACAGCCAGCGTTCGGCCACCGTACCGATGCGCGCATCTGCTTTAGCGGGTTTCCGCCATTCGGATCGCGACGGCTGGAAACCAACAAGCGCTGCGACCCGTTCGAGACCTTCACCGAACTCGACACCATCGAGGTGCGAAACGAGCGAAAAAATATCGCCCTTGCTGTCACCGAGCGGATCGAACCAGCCGCGGCCCTCATGCGTCACGATGATGATTTCGGCGCCGCGGCGAAACTTCACCGCGCGGCGCGTGCTCTCCTTTCGATCGAGCGCAAAGCCTGATGTCTCCAGCACCGCCTGGCAACCAACCCGCTGCCGCAGGTCTTCTATCTCTTCTCTCGTCATCTTCATTCCGGCCGCTCAGCGGCCGCCTTCCTGCTCTTTTTCTCCCGCACTTTGCGGGACGACTCTTCGACCCCCGCGAAGAACAAAGGCTGCAAGGGCGTGGGCTGGCAATTGTCGGATTCAACAAGGCTGATATCGGCCCACGGCGTGAGCCTCCCTTGCGGCCGCCGGCTCGCAAGCGGCAGCCGTCAGGCAGAAGGCGGCTCAATGGGCCGCCCACGGGAAAAACTCATGCACCACTTCGAGGTCGTCGCTGGCGTCGATCTCGTCCGAAGGCAGCACGCCGTATTCGCCGTCGACTTCGAAGACGGTGACCGGGACCATCAGGTCGCGGGAGAGCTGGAAGGCGTGGGACTGAGCGAGGGAAAGGTCGTGGGACATCTGAGAGGCTCCTTCGGAGCGGGCCAATCCCGCTCGATGGCTCCTCAAAAGGCCCAGGTGCGGGCGCGATCACCGCGAAGTCGAAGACGAAGCGGCCGCAGCTTCGCTAGCGGACCCTTTACGGGTTGATCGTGGAAGATCCGCAGCCGGGCCAGGACGCCATCCTATGAGAGCGGGATTAGGCTGCTCTGATGAGCCCATCGCCGACACCGCACTATCGAGCTGATCCGCCGGCAATCAGCGCCGCCACTCTGGCGGCAACGGCTTCAATGAAGTGGGCAGAAGGGAAGAATCGGCGCTCTCGGACTTCTGCGACGCCTTTCCGATGAGACGTCGATCGACCGCGGTCAGCGCGGCCGACCGTAGCCTCCTGTTATTCTCCGGGCGCGGAAGCCCGCTCACGCTCAGCTGTCAGTGACGCGGGAAACCCATAGTCGTTGTCGGCAATCGCAGTGTTCACCGCCATATCGAGTGAGCCGTCGGGGCGGCGGAACACCTCATAGGTCATCCGATCGACAATCTCGTTTTCCGGACCGAACACGAGGACACGCGGTTTGAGACTGATGATGTCGTCAATCTCGCAGAAAACGCTCGCCGCGATGATGATCTCGTCGCCCTGCTGGCAGGTGCGCGCGGCGGCGCCATTGAGAATGCAGCATCTGGAACCCGCGTCGCCATAGAGCACGTAGGTGCTGATCCTGGCGCCGGACATCTTGTTCCAGATCTCGACATATTCGAGCGGCTTCAACCCGACGGTCCTGCAAAAATCCGCATCGATCGTGATCGAGCCGTGATAGTTCAGCTTGGCATCCGTCACCCGGATCCCGTGGAGCTTGGCGCTGACGTATTTCTCCAAATCGCAGTTCCTTTTGCTTCAGTAACGAGGCCGCGCCGCCTGCTGACAGCACGCCAACAGGCGCATATACATATGCTTAGATCGCGCGCCGATAGGACCAAAGCTGCGCCGGCGGGATGTTGCGGACGACGAAGTCGTAGTGGGAAACCACATAGCGGTCCGGCATCTTGACTACCGGCGACAGCGGCCCATAGGTGATCTGGATAACCGGCCGGCCGGGGGGAATGCGGGCGAGCAAATCCTCAATCAAGAGAACGCGCTGGTTCATCGGAAAGCTCAGCAGCGGGACGGCGCTGACGACACAGTCGAACTGTTCGCCTCGGCGATCGCCCAACACCTGATCGAGTTGAAATGCGTCGCCCAAGCGGAAATCCACACCTGGAAAACGCTGCGTCAGACCGCAATAGAAATTTTTTGAATACTCGACCGAGACCAGCTGGCGCGGCTCGACGCCGCGCGCCAGGATCGCCTTGGTGATCACCCCGGTACCGGCCCCAAGTTCGAGCACCGGCAATCCGGAGCTTGGGTTGACCACACTCGCCATCCGGCGGGCCGTATGGATCGATGTCGGGATGACGGCGCCGACACCCTTCTTGTCCTTCTGCCAGCCCTTGAAGAACTGCACCTCTTCCTCGAACCTCTTGCCGAGGCGCTCTTTCAGGCGGAAAACCATATCTTCTCCCTACGACGGCTATTTACGGGTCTATTAGCGAAGGGCATTCAGTCCTGCTCTGCACTTCTATCAGTCAGAGGCCGAAATGCCTGCCTTCCGCAGCGCGTCCTCAATCGTCTTGGCCTCCAGTGCGGCCATCGCGCTGGCGAGGCATTCCTCGATCTCGCTCACGTTTTTTGCCTCAAGCCGCGCGATGTCCTTGATGCTCCAGCTCTTGGACAGCCAGCGCAGGCATGATTTTTCCAACGGTGAAAGCATCTTGTGCCCTTTCGTATCGGCGCGAGAAAGCAAGTAGTTTGATGCGATTCCGGCTACTTCCACGAGGCCTGGACCCCATCTGCACGTCGGCATCAAAAGCGATCGAATCTCAGGGGGGTCTAGAACTACCTGACTATGCATTGAATATCGCCGCCCGACGCCGCTTCCAGGCCGCGAGCACCTCCGCTTCCTTATCGGGCGTCAGCACGCCACCGGCGTTGGCTTTGCGCTCCGCGGGCACTGCGCCGGAGTGCCACCAAGCCAATGTATCCCGCACCGTCTCAGCGAGAGGACGGTGGGTCAGGCCGCGCTCGAGCGCCTTGTCGAATTTGATGCTTGCGAAGCCAAGATTGTCGCCTCTCAGCGGGGCCCAAGGCACAGCCTCATCTATGCCGTGGCTCGCAAGGAAGTCGTAGTCATCGATCCAGGTGAAATGCACGGGCTTGGAGCCGCCGACCGATGCCTGAAGTTGAGTGAGGAATTCCACCATCGATATGGGAGTGCGGGGCCCTGCGACGTTGTAAATGCCGGTTGCCGCCGCTTCTATCATCCGGATCATCCACTCCGTAAGGTCACGGACGTCCACGTATTGCACGGCATCCATCATTCGCCCGGGAGCGAGAACCTCGCCGCCCCGCTCTATCCGATCTGGCCAATAGGGGAACCGGTAGGTGCTGTCCCCCGGCCCGACGATGTAGTGTGGCCGGACGATGCAGGTCCGTTGCGGAAATGCCTTCTCCGCCTCGATCTCCGAGCGCGCCTTGCATGCGCCTAAGCTGCTGCATGCCTTTGTCGGGTCCTCCACCAAAACCGGTGTTTCCGATTCATCGATGCGGTTCGCGAGGTACGGAAAGTAGACGCCGGTGGACGAGACGTACATGTAGAACTCTGCACGATCCCTTAGTAAACCGGCTGACATGCGGACCCAATCCGGATTGGTGCCCGAATTGTCGATAACAGCGTCCCAGGATCCGGTCTTGAGCGCGTCAAGTCGTCCTTTCCTTTCGCCGCGCAAATGTCGCACTGAGGTAGGAAGGTCCGCATGCTTGCGCCCTCGGTTGAAGACAGTGACCGTGTGCCCTCGCTCGACCGCGTACCGCGCCTGGTGGGGTCCGAGAAAGCCGGTCCCACCCAGGATGAGGATGTTAAGCGGGCGGCTCGGCGCATTTGAGCGCGAGGCTGATGCTATCAGTGGTCCAAATGACTCCCGTTCGGATATCGTCATTTCCTCTCCGTCTCTCCACTTTGCCTGCAGTCTATCAGGGGTCGTCTCGTCGGCCTCAATGCAGAAGCGCCACTCGGCTCCTGGATTCCTTCGATTGGGATCGCCGAACGCAGTCCCTTCACTTCTGCGAAACGTACGGAACGGGCGGATAAGACTTGCGCACTCCGCCGGTGGGCCGTTCGACCAGAATGCTCGTTCGAGGAGGGTCGCTATCCTTGTTTAGGCTCAGAACTAGGTGGTCCAGTTCTTTATCCGCCGCCGTCAGGCGATGATGGAGACGGTGATAGTCCGTCCAGGTCGGCGTACGAAATGTTTCCAACCAGCGGGACGGCTCCTGGACGTCACGCGTGAGTGTCCATTGCCGCGCACCGACGCGGCTCTGAACGGTCCGCCGCTCACGCATGACGTCCAGAAACTGGTCAACGTTTTCTTCCGGCATCATGTATTCAGTCGTGACCAGGATCGGACCGCTTCTCGGCTTCAGATCGAGGGCGACCTCCGGTGCGCTGAAGCCGCCTGAAGGCTCGAGTTCCGATTCAGAACGATTGCTGATCGGCAGTTTTAGCCCAAGCACCGCGACCAGAATGGTCGCAAGACCGGACCAACCGAGCGCTAAGGGGAGCGAGTAGTCTTGGACGATGATGCCCCAAAACCAACTTCCCGCAGCGATGCCGCCATAGGTAAAGGCGCTGTAGATCGAAATCGTACGCCCGACGATCCAGCGCGGACTTGCCAGTTGTACGTTCACGCCTAGCCCGGACCATGCGGTTACCCAGCCTGCGCCGCCAACGGCGAGGCTGATCGTTGCGACCACAAGCGAAGAGGTAAAAGCAAGGGAAATTTGGCATATGGCGCAGGCAAGACACGCAAGCATCACCAGCCACTCCTGCGTAAGCACTCGTCGTAGCTTAGGATTCATCAGCCCGGCGAAAAGGGCACCGGCGCCAAAACCGCCCATCATGATGCCGTAGCCGATCGGGCCGCCCTTCACGACATCGCGGGCAACGAGCGGCAGCAGTGCCAGGGTGGAAGTGGCTGCAAACCCGAACAGCGTCCCGCGAACGATCGTTGACTTGATTTCCGAGGATATCGCCGTGAAGCGAAGACCATCGTAAATGGCTGTCATGAGCGCTTCCCGCGGAAGCGACGACGTTTGAACCTTCCAGTTGTTGCGCCACAGAGCGGTGATGGGAGCGATAAAGCCGAGGGTGGTGAGCGCGAATGTGACGAGCGGCCCAAAAGCGGCAACGATGATGCCGCCAAGAGCGGGACCGACGCTGCGCACAGTATTGAACCCGACGTTGAGAAGGGTAACGGCGGCAGGCAAATGGCGGCGCTCCAAGATATCACCGAGCGAGGCTCGCCAGGCGGGATCGCTGAGCGCGATACCGCAGCCGTCGAGAAAGCTGAACGCGAGAATCAGCCAGGGATCGGTAAAGCCGAACGCCATGAGGATCGTCAGCATCCCGGCCGCTGCGATCATCAGGCTCCGACCGACGATCATGACCATGCGACGGCTATAGTTGTCGGCAATGGCGCCCACGAAGACGGCTAAAAAGAACGCCGGCAAGGTCGACGAGGCCTGGACGAGAGCAACCATCACGTCCGAGGTTGAAACCGTGGCCATCAGCCAACTGAGCGCCACCGTCTGCATCAGCCAGCCGAGGCTCGAAAGCTGAGACGCTAGGAAGATCGATCGAAAGGTCCGATTCTTCAGGGGAGCCAAGAGGCTCGTCTGTTCGGTTGCAGCGCTGGTCATCTACTGGTCATCACATGCTTTATTCGCTCAGCTTCCGGCACTGCAATAAGGCTTCGTTTCATGTTCAATGCGCCGATAGGGCGTGTCCTGCGCAACCAGGATATGGAGAAGGGTGAACAGCCGACGGGCGGTCTCCAGATCGATATTGATCCTGGATCGGAGGCGTTCCCTGAGCAGTTCGGATGCCTCGTTGTGGATGGCCCGGCGTCCCATGTCGATGGCCTCGAGCCTCTGGGGGCCTGAGCGGGCCATTGCATCCGCATAGCTGTCGCACACAAGGCTGTAATCCTTGAGCAGCCGGCGGAACGACGTGAGCGACAAATGGTGACACAGGATCGGCGCCCCCTTCTCCGTGGTGACGGATATAACCAGCCGCCTGTCGGCCAATGCAAGGCACAGCCGGTAGGGTCCGCCGCCATGGCCAACCGGCGCAAAGCTGTTGTTGTCCAGGAGGTCAAAAATCGCGACAGCCTGTTCGTGTTTTTGGTCCTGGTCCGCCTGCCTTCCAAATGACCCATCGAGCGATACCGCGCAAAGCCGAAAGTTGGACGTAGAGGTGGTCGCGGTCGTCATCGCAGGCCCCGGTTCGGAGCATCGAAGCGGTGAGACGTGGCTGCCGTCGAAACAGGTCCGACGACAGCCACGTTGCCTTGGGAGGCGTACGGGAAAGAAAGTCTCTTGGAAATCAGCGCCGCTTGAACGCGCGGAGAAAAATCGGCTGCCGTTGGGACAGGGTCAACGGCAGCCGTGTGGCCCTGCGGGGCATGAGGTAATGCCATTCGCAGGTCAGGAGCTTGTTCACGCCCTCCGTGATGGGCATTGGTTGCGGAGGCTACGACAACATCCCTGGCTATGAAAGCCAAGTGCGAACTCTGCTGCGTATCGACTGCTGATCTCATCATCGGTCCATCCTCAAGGCCGCGAAACGCGTGGAATCGGTTGGCTGCGGCTGCGCGCCGGTCCGGTGCCCCGCTCTATGGAGAGCATGGGTTGAGGAGGAGGGTCGCCATCATGTAAAGCCGCAAGACGCACCCCGACGTCCTTGTCCCCAGCGCTCAGCCGATGATTCAGGCGAAGATAATCCATCCAGGTCGGCGTCCAGTAGGTCTCGGTCCACAGCGAGGGCGCATGCAGACTTCGCTGCAGCGACCAGTTCCGCGCGCCGGCTCGGCTCTGAACACGCCGCCGTTCCCGCATGCAGTCGAGAAAGGCATCGAGGTTGTGCTCGGCGATCAGATAATCGGCCTTGACGATGATCGGCCCGCTTCTTGGTTTCAGGTCGAGCGCAAGCGACGGTGCGATGAACTCTGAGGAGGTTTGTTCCGATTCTTCCCAAAGCTCGATCGGCAGCACGAATGCTGCCGCAGCAACGAGCAAAAGCACCGCAGCGGCGCCTTCGAATGCCGCTGTCAGGGAGTAGTTCTGGGCAATCGTGCCCCAGACCCAGCTTCCGCCGGCCACGCCGGCAGATGAGAGCGCGTAGTAAATCGAAAGCGTACGGCCGACGACCCAGCGGGGGCTGGACAGCTGAATGGATACGTCAATTCCGGTCCAGGTCAGAAGCCAGCCCGCGCCCCCGAGCGCCAAGGCTACCCCCACGACAGGAAGCGACGATGTAAGCGCCAGCGTCAGGCAGCACACGGCGCAAGCAACGGCGGAGGCGGCGAGGAGGCGGTCATGAGGCACCATCCGCCTCAGGAAGCTGCTGCTTAGGCCGGCGGTAAAAGCGCCCATGCCAAATGCCGCCAACAAAGCACCGTAAACAATAGGGCCGCCTGACATATGATCTCTCACAATCAGGGGGAGCAGCGCGAGGATCGAAATGCTCGCCAGTCCGAACAAGGTGCCTCGGAAAATCGCCGCCCGGATCTCCGAGGATATCGCGGTGAAGCGCAAGCCGTCATGGAGGGCCGTGGTGATCCGCTCACGCGGGAGCGGCGAAACGCGCACATGCCACTTCGCGCGAGCAACGGCGGTTAGCGGCGCCAGGTCGCTCACTGCTGCCAGGACGAACGCGGCAAGCGGGCCAAGGAAGGCAAGGATAAGGCCACCAAGAGCCGGACCAATGCTGCGCACGATATTGTACCCGACGGATATCAACGTCACCGCAGCGGGGATGTCGCGTTTGTCAAGGATGTCACCGACTGACGCGTGCCAGGCTGGATCGTTTAGCGCGAACCCGCAGCCCGCCAAAAAGCCCAGCCCGAGAAGGAGCCACGGGCTGACAAACCCCAATCCGACAGAAATCGCCAGCGTCGCCGATGCCAGCGCAATCAGGCAATGGCCGGCGAGCATCACGCCGCGTCGGCTGAAACTGTCAGCGATCGCTCCCGCGAGAATCGATAGAAAAAAAGCGGGTAGCGTGGACGAAGCCTGCACCAGAGCGACCATCAGATCGGAAGCTGAGATTGTGGCCATCAGCCAGCTGATCGCCGTCGTCTGCACGAGCCATCCGAGACTAGAAATCTGCGTAGCCGACCAGATCGCGCGGAACGCCGGGTTTCCAAGCGGAGCGAGAGCAGAGGTTCGGGCCGGATCTTTATGTTCCATGTTTTTTGACTCTCAGGTCTCCCGCCCCGTAATGCTGCGACGCAGCAGCCTATCTGCTCTCCGCTGATGAAATTGAGCTTTACGCAGCCTGCAGGTGCAGGAAACGATCATTTTTGGCGCTCGTATGCACTAAATGAAGCGTTATGGTATAACATATCGCATAAGATAGCTTATGGAACTTAGCGGTCATTTGGCCGCTCCGGGGAGTGCTGCGTCGCGAGAAAAAAGGGCTGCCCCCGAAGCGCATTCGGCAACAGCCAAGTTGCCCCGGGAGGGCGGGGAAATACGACTTTGCTCAAAATGATCCGCTCCATCAGGTACATGCGCCGGATACGCTCAGCTTCTCGACAGTCGCAGTTGGTCGAGAATCCAGGCCATCCGAAATGCTGGTTCCCCCGATACTTCCGGACCATGTGAAGCGGAGCTGTGGCTGCCCACCATCCGGGTGCGGAAGACAAGCTTGGGGTCGCGATCCGCTGCGCAGGACCGACGCTTCGCCACGTAGCGAGCGGGCTGGTAAAAGAGCACCTGGCTATCGTGGAGCGCTGCATCGACGTAGGTTGGCGGAAGTGGACGATCGGCACTGAGATTGTAGTACGGGTCGTAGCTGCGCAGGTATCGATACTCGTCGGCGATGTGGGGATCTCCGTACTCCGCAGTTTCCTGTAGCCCGTAAGGCATCGTGAAGTCCATTTCGGTATCCAGGATGTCGACAAGTGGAACTTCGGCGAGCACGGCGCGGAACAAGCCGGGCCGCAAAGCGGCGGTAGCAAGCACAACACCCCCACCGCCGCTCTTTCCGTCGATCACGATACCGTCGGGGTTGGCGAACCCCTGCTCAACGAGCCCCTCTGCAGCGGCGATCAAATCTGTGAAGGTTGTGCGCTTTCGATCGCCGGTGGCCGCTTCGTGCCATGGGTACCCAAGCTCACCGCCCCCGCGTGCATGCACGATGCCGAAAGCAACCCCGCGATCGAGCAGGCTCAAGCGCTCGATCATGTACGAAGGCCACGCGGAGAACGAAGGCCATCTCGTTACTCCGTAGCAACCGTACACATTCAATAATACCGGCCCGGGGCTCGTTCGGTCGCGCCGCGCGACCAACGAGACTGGTACCTGCACCCCGTCTTCCGCCTCCACCATGATGACCGTCGCCACATATTGAGCCGGGTCAAACCCGGGAATGCGGGCTTGGTAGCGGACTGCTGATGTGTCCTCGGCGAGATCATGCTCAATGATCATATCCGGCGTCACAAACGAACTGATTCTGTATGTCAGCGTCGAGCCTTGGAACGCATGCCGTGCGACCGAATAGTGCCCTCCCGCCGACAAGCCGACTGTTAAAGTACAGCTCGACTCGTCGGGAACGATGCTGGCTCCAATCCGACCATTTTCGTCGCGAGCGACTAGACGGGGACGGAGGCCGTCTCGCTCAAGGAGTACCAGTTGGTGTTCGAGTACGTGCACCTCCTCGAGCATCAGACCGTCTCGATGCGGTATGACCTCTTCCCAACCTGAGGGTGACGAGTCGTCAATCGGCGTACGCACGAGCCGCCAATAAGGTCCGGCGTCATCAACGTGGAATAGGAACTTGTCCTGCCAATGCTCGGCAAACACTTGGAGACCCAATTCACGCGTCACTAAACGGCGCCACGCAACGACCGACTGATCGGCGGGAAGGCACCACACTTCCACGGGCCCTCGACGAACGCCCCTGACATCCAGGAACAGCCAGGCGCCGCTATCCGAGCGCCTTATCCCCACGTTCAGCCGCTCGTCCGCCTCCTCGAACACGACCTCAACGGTCCGTCCAGCCACGTCCAGCCGAATAAGCTCATGACGTTGTCGCCGCAAGTCCGAGCGCTCTCGCGTGAAGAACAGGGTTTGACCATCCGCCGCCCATGCTGCCATGACGGCCTGCTTCGATCCCTGCCAGACGTCATGGCCGGTCTCCATGTCCCGCACCCTAAGCTCGTAGTTTTCGTCACCGATGACATCGAAGCTGAAGGCCACGTAACGCCCATCGTCGCTTGGCTCAAAGACACCGAGCCGATAAAAGACGTCGGCCCCTGCAAGCACGTTCGGATCGAACACAAGCTCGGCCGGATCTCCGGCTACCGGCCGTCGCCACCACCTAGGATGTAGAAGACCCGGCTCCGATCTTTGGAAATACTCGAAAGGTCCAACCTGGAACGCTGGTATAGCGCCCTCGCTTGGTCGACGCCCATCGATCTCGGCAACGAGCTCGGCCTTAAGCCCTGTTAGATGAACTGTCGCCTCTTCAGCGTAACTGTTTTCCGCTTCCAGATACGCGCGGACATCGGGATTTGTCAGGTCGCGAAGCCAATTATACTTTTCAATCGTGACGTCGTCATGAAGTACGCGAATCCGTCGCTCCGCACGGGGAAGCGGTGGCTGCACGCTCTTGTCTCTCATCATACAGCCCTCAGATAGGCAAGGAGATCGGTAAGATCATTCACGAGCCACGAGGCGCGAGCGGGATTGAGCATTGCGTTGCCAATGTGATGCCCCGCACGAGATAGCCGGCAGCAAGTAGTAGCACTCGGAGAGTGGTAAAGTTGGTACATCAAAGGTCCTCCCAAGATATAGCGTGAAAAACCGTTATCGAGCGAAGGCGAGAGAGGTCCCCACCATCTTTCTTCAGAAGCGCGTTTGCGCGTTGCGTCGCAGCCAACAAAACCGTCGGCTTTTACTTTGCCAGCCAGCAGGCCGACATGTGGCGCGGTCCCACTTCATTGGCGGGCGGCTCCTCTTGCCGGCAGCGGTCGAAAGCAAGCGGGCAGCGCGGATGGAAACGACAGCCCTTGGGCACGCGCGCGGCGCTTGGAACCTCGCCCTGCAACGCCGGTAGCTTGCCGCGATCAGCGTCGCCGCCAATCTGCGGCGTAGCGTTTAGCAGAGCGACTGTATAGGGATGGCGAGGGTTGTACGTGATGTCATCGGCGCTGCCGATTTCGACCAATTTTCCAAGATAGAGGACGGCAATCCGGTCGGCGATCAACCAGGCAAGCGGCAAATCGTGGGTGATGAACAGCAGCGCCATATTGTGTTTGTCGCGAAGGTCAACCAGGACCTGAAGAATCTGAGCACG
Organism: Pararhizobium sp. YC-54; assembly: GCF_025847205.1. Lineage (GTDB taxonomy): Bacteria > Pseudomonadota > Alphaproteobacteria > Rhizobiales > Rhizobiaceae > Pararhizobium. The sequence goes on from NZ_JAOYTH010000030.1 coordinate 16,049, forward strand.
TATCGAGACATCGAGCATCGACACAGGCTCGTCAGCGACGATGAGCTCTGGTTTAACAGCAAGCGCACCGGCGATCACGACGCGCTGGCGCTGCCCGCCGGATAGTTCATGTGGGAAGCGGGCGAAGAAATCACCAGGAGGATTAAGCCCGGCCCCCGTAAGCGCTTCGCTGACCCGCTCCGTGAGTTGGGCATCGTTTTCGACCAGCCGCAGTGACCGCAGCGGCTCCGCCACAATGTCGAAGACCGTGTGTCGCGGATTGAGCGCCTGATAGGCGTCCTGGAAGATCATCTGCACGCGACGGCGGTAAGGGCGCAATGGAGAGGCGCCTCGCTCCGAGCTCATGTCGCGACCGTCAAACAGTAAATTGCCGCCTGTTGGCTGAGCAAGTTTGGTGATGACGCGGCCCACCGTGGTCTTGCCGCTTCCCGATTCCCCGACCAGGGCGACGATCTCACCACGCCCGATGGTGAGGTCTATCCCATCTACCGCGCGCACAGCGCCGGAAGGCCGACCCAGCACGCGATCGAAGAGACCACCTTGGATCGGGAAGTGGACCTGCAGGTTCTCCAGGCGCAGGATGTCGGCGGTGTCACGCATGAACTGTAACCTTGTTTTGCAACGATTGGTGAAGGTGACAGGCGACCCGTCCCTGCCCGAACTTATCGAGGCTCGGCACTTCAGTCGTGCAGACCGCCATGGCCGATGGGCAGCGTGGATGGAACGCGCAGCCTGAGGGTCGATTCACCAGGTTGGGGGGATCACCGGGAATAGGCCGGATCATCTTTTTGCCGTTCGCCGGGTTCGGGATCGAGTCGATCAGCAGTTTGGTGTATGGGTGCTTAGGATCGGCGAAGATCTCAGCAACAGTGCCATCCTCGACAATCCGGCCGGAGTACATGATCATCACGCGATCACAACACTCAGCAACCACAGACAGGTCGTGGGTGATCAAAATCAGGGCAAGGTTAAGCTGGGATCGCAACTCGCCCAGCAGCTTCAGGATCTGAGCCTGTGTGATGACGTCGAGCGCCGTCGTAGGCTCGTCTCCAATGATGATCGAGGGGCGACAGGCGAGCGCCATGGCAATCATCACTCTTTGACGCATACCGCCCGACAACTCGTGGGGATAGGCCGCGCCGCGATCCGCCGGAATGCCGACGAGTTCGAGCAACTCTTTTGCCCGCGCCGTCGCCTCGGCCCGCGACATACCGAGCTTCAGCATACAAGGCTCGGCGATCTGCTTGACAATACGGTGTACCGGGTTGAGCGCATTCATCGCGCCCTGGAAGACCACGGACGTTTCGCTCCAGCGATGCGGTCGCATCGCGGCATCGTCATCGATCGGCAGTCGCTCCCCGCGATAGCGGACCACGCCCTCGCTGACCCGCGCGTTGGGCGATAGCAGACCCGCAATTGCCATTGCGGTCGTTGTCTTGCCACTCCCCGATTCACCGACGAGGGCGACGGCCTCTCCGGCTCGGAGCACGAAGCTGACACCATCGATTGCTCGCAATGAATTGCCCTTGAGCCCATAGTCGACAGAGAGCCGGTCGACTTCCAGAAGCGGTGCCTTATTTTGGAACGAGTTTGTCATGGGATCGCCCTCCGGCGTGGATTGAAGGTGTCGTCGAGGGCATTACCGATCAGGACAAAGCTGAGCGACACCGTGAGCGCACACACGCCGGGGGCGCCAAGATACCACCAGGCGCCAGCACTGGCCGCGCCGGCGCGCTGGGCAAGCGAAAGCAAAGTGCCCCATGAAGGCTGCAACGGATCGCCAAGCCCGAGGAACGAGAGTGAAGTCTCGATATAGATGGCGCCTGCGACGACCAGCGCACCATTGGCTGCGATTTGCGGCACGAGATTGGGAAGGATGTGGCGCACCATGATTCCGAAATTGCTACTGCCCACCACCCGTGCGCGATCAATGAATGTTCGTTCCTTGAGCGACAGCGTCTGGCTGCGAACGATGCGCGCGACGAACGACCAGCTTGTCATGCCGATAACGACGATGATCACAAAAAGAGAAGGACGAAAGCCAAGAATGTCACCACCGCGCCCCATTACTTCGAGAACCACGGGCGTGATGACCAGCGCCAGTACGAATGACGGCATAACAAAAAAGAAATCTGTGATGCGCATCAGCCAAGTGTCCACCCAGCCACCAAAGTAGCCTGAGGTCATTCCAACCGTAGTGCCGACGACGAGGCTGATAACGGTCGCCAATAGCGCAATCGTAAGCGATATCCGGGCGCCATGAACGACCAGATTGAGCACGTCCCGCCCCACCTCGTCGGTCCCCAGCAGATGCTGGCCTGATGGGGGTACAAGGAAGTCGCCGGTTGCATTGATCGCAGTCTGAAGCGGCCCCACCAACATATTGGGCATGGTTGCCACGATAAGAAAGAACACCAGACATACGAGCCCTACCTGAGCGCCGCCGTGGCTAAGAAATTGCCTTAGAAAGCCCTTGATCGCTCGCGCCCGGCCTCGTGGGGAATATTGAACAATATTTTCTGTCATTACCGAACTCTCGGATCAAGAAGGCCGTAGGCAACATCGGCGAGGAGGTTCGCGACAACGATCGATGCACCGAGCAGCAGGAATATGCCCTGCAGGACGGGGTAGTCCCGCGCATTGAGAGCCTCCACCGTCAGGCCGCCAATCCCCGGCCAGGCGAAGACGGCTTCGACAGTGATTGCACCCGCCACCACGTAGCCCAGATTGAGGGTAATCAAGGTTACGACCGGTAGCATTGCATTGCGAAATGCGTGACGCATCAGCATCTGACCATTGGTCAGTCCCTTGGCGCGGGCGGTCACCATGTAGTCCTCGGTGACAACCTCGCTCATCGCCGCGCGGGCAACCACGACGTATTGGCCAATGAGGCCCAGGGCCACCGCAGTGACAGGGAGTGCTAGATGCCGCAGATAATCAGGCAACCAGCCAAGGGAGCCTATGGTTGCGCCAGGTGAATATGCACCATAGCCTGGAAGCCAACCCAACGTGGTACTGAAAATCACAATCAGGATCATGCCGAGCCAGAAAGACGGTGTGGAATAAAGTGCGAGGGAGGCTCCCGTAGCGATATGATCGACGGCCCGTCCTCTGCGCCAACCCGCATATAAGCCTAGCATCACTCCGACAGCAATTGCGATCAGCTGAGCTACACCAACTAGGGCAATGGTGGCCGGCAAGCGCTCCAAAATCAGATCAGTGACCTGACGGCCCCTGAACTTGAAGCTGAAGCCCAAATCGCCGTGGAGAGTTGCCCACAAGTAGTCGACCACCTGATCAGGGAACAGAGGCCGGTCGAGGCCCCAGTTCTGTTGTTGTGCCACCATCTGCTCGGCGGTCACGCTGCTGCGTGCCCCGCCGAGCAGAAGCGAAGCCGGATCACCTGGAATGATCCTGAACAGAATGAAGTTTAGCGTCGCCACCATCACAAGCGTAACGATGGCCCTAGTGATGATGCGCCCGATGTGCTGGCTCGTCCCGCTTCCTATTTGAGTGCTAGCCATTATGTGGCCTCAAGCGATCGAGGGGAAAGTAACCCCACTGCGAAACGGCGTCCTTCGTGCCCCAACTGTCAAAGCAGTCTTTCCGCCGGGCTTCCAATAGGAAGGGATAACATAAGATTATGTACGGGGCCTCAGCGTAAATGAGACGGGCCGCCCTATCAACCAACTGCTGGCTCTTCTTCAGATCTACGGTCACATCGAGCTCTGCTAAAATCTTGTCGAATTTCTCATTACTCCAGTAAGATCTGTTTCTGGTGCCGCTGACCTTACTGCTCCCAAGGTTGAGAAGATCTCGTGGCGCCGGAGAGGGCCAGTCACTCCCGACCAACAGATCCCAGCCTCCACCGCCATTTGTGGGGTCGGCATACCGGGCCTTGAGAGCGCCGGAGTCGAGCTGGGTCACGGACACGGGGATGCCAATTTGGCCAAGCCACCCAGCAATAAGCTGTACAGCCGCGATCGGCATTTCTATGGTGCCCGAGGTCGGTCCGGTAATCAGCTCGAGCTGGAAACTGTTTCCTTCTTTGTCCTCTCGGACGCCGTCGCCGTCATTGTCACGGTAACCTGCGGCATCAAGCCGCCGACCCGCCTCGGCGAGATCGAAGTGACGCCTAATGTCACTAAGATCAGAGTAAAAATCAGTTGACACCGGCATCACAAGCCCAACGCCGGGGGCCGCATGGCCGCGTAGAGCGCGCTTCACTATCGCCATCTGATCAATGGCATAACCGATAGCATCCCTGAAAGCTGGATCCTGCAGCGCCTTTGTGCTGCCCGCACCCTTTTCGGAAGATGTATTGAAGGCCAGAAAATTCCGCTGCTCGATGGGCGATTCACCGACTGCAATGTCAGGATCGTTCGACAGATCGGCGTATTGGGCGGCCGTCAAGCCTGCGCCATAATCCAGGCTGCCACTCTTCAATCCCTGGGCGATTGAATCCGCTGAGCTGAAAAGTTGTTCTATCATGCCGGCCGCGGCGGGCTGCCCCGCACGGAAGTACTGGTTTGATGAGTAGCGAACAAACTGACCCGGTTGAAACTCTGCAACGATCATTGGCCCGGTACCAATTAGTGGCGGTGCGTTGAGAAAACTGCCACGTGCGTCTTTATAACTGATGTTCTTCCACACGTGAGCGGGAACAATCATAGTCCAGTTATCGAGGGGCCACCTCGTTGGAATTTTGGTCACGATTTGAAGGGTCTCGTCGTCCAGCGCCTTGATGGATTCGACGTTCTCCAAGCCGCTCGTATTATTCCAGCCGACGTTCAGTTCTTCGGGCTTGCCGACGGAATCGCGCAAATACTCATAGGTGAATGCCGCGTCCCTAGCGGTAGCAGGTTGGCCGTCCGACCATTTCATCCCTGGCCAAATCTTGAAAGTCCACGTGAGATTGTCATCAGCGACTGACCACTCCTTGGCAAATCCCTTCCGATCAGAGTAGCGCTGGGCGTCCACGCCCACCAGGAAGTCATAAGTGAAAGCTAGCGGCCAGAACGAGCTCCACGTGGCAAAAGGATTCATCGTGTCGGGTGCTGCGACGCTAGCGATTCGCACAATGTGGTCCTCGCATGATGTGGCGGCAAATCCTCTGGAGGTTATAACCCACGGTGCAGCCGACCCCAAAAGCAATGCTTTCACGATCACACGCCGGCTAAGCGGCAATTTAAGCATGTTGTCCTCCCATCAAGCTGGTTTTCTGATTTCCCGCCGCCTTAGACCCCGTAAAGAAGAAACGGCGTTCCCATCCATTTGACTAGCGATCCTCAACTCGCAATATCTTCCGAGTCTGCAAACGCAACAATTGCTTTGTTAAGCCTGATTTGTTCACTTTAAGTCACCAATTATGAAACAATGTGCTGAGCTCTGCGTCACTTGAGGAATCGGCCTCAATAACGCCCTCGGCGCGGAGCCGCCGGAGGCGGCGCTGGCATGCGGACGACGATAGATTCACCTGGGCGGCAATTTCTTCAGACGTCCTGCGGTTGTTTTTCTGTACGATCTGAAGGATCCTTCCATCGAGCCGATCAAGTTCAGGCATCAAACTATCCCTCCCACATTTCACATCTCAGATGGTTGATTCCCTATTGTGCACGACCTTCGTTACGGTTGGCGAGAAGTCGCGGCTAGCGCTCGATCCTGCGATTGTGCAGCTCCAGTCACATAGTGAGGAGCCTTCCCAGTCCTGCAAGTGGCCGCTTGTAGCCAGCGAGTCTCAGCGCATCCCACAACATCGCTTGGTGCGCCGTGATCACCGGCTTTCCGATACGGGTTTCGAGCGGATC
>NZ_JAOYTH010000031.1 GCF_025847205.1 Pararhizobium sp. YC-54
AGGATGGCCGGAAACAGGCCTTCCGGATCGGCGCCCGACAGGGTGAACTCGTCGGTGTGGCAGATGCCGGTCGCCTTGACCTCGACCAGCACCTCGCCGGCGCGCGGACCGTCGAGCTGAACGGTCATGATTTCGAGTGGCTTGCCAGCCTGCACGGCAACGGCGGCGCGTACGTCCATGGTTGTTCTCCAAATTTCAATTGCGATTGGCGGTCTGCAAACAGCGCTTCCGCCTGTTTACGCCGTCTTGGCCGGCCCTGCCGGGAAGACCCCCGACATGACGATGAAGCCCTTGATACGCTTCACGCGGTCGCACCAGCGCCGGATCGCCGGATAGTCCTGGCGCGAAATACCGCCTTCCTCCGACAACATCACATAAGGAAAGCAGGCGATGTCGGCGAGAGTGGGATGCGGAGCCGAACAGATCCAGTCGCGCCCCTCCTGCTCGCCGAACCACAAATGCTCGTCGAGGATGCGGAAGAGCCGGTGTGCGCCAGCCCGCGCCGTTTCGATATCAAAGTCGTAGAACAGCGCATCGTGCAGACGGGCTGCCGAGGCCGTGCCGGTGATGCCGTCGGCGAAAGCCAGCCACTGGCTGATTTCGCCCAGCAGGGCCGGATTGTTAGGTGGATACCAGCTATTGGAGGTGTCGTACTTCGCGGCGAGATAGACCAGAATGGCCTGGGCGTCGCGCAGGATAAGGTCATCATCCTGAAGGACGGGCAATTGCCCAAGAGGATTGAGCTTCAGGAACCAGTCCGACTTGTGTTCGCGGCCAGGGTAGAAATCGACGGGCACGATTTTGTGGTCGATACCGAGAAAACTCATCAGCAAGCGGAGCTTGTAACAATTTCCCGACAATTCGTAGTCGTAGAGCGTAATCATCATTCCGTTCCTTAGATATCAAGCACGAGGCGAGCGGACTTGGCGCGTGAAACGCAGGTCATGATCTTGGTTCCCGACGCCCGTTCGGAAGCACTGAGATAGACGTCCTGATGATCTGGCTCGCCTTCGATCACCGTCGCGAGGCAGGTACCGCAGGCCCCCTGCTCGCAGGACGATGGCATGTCGATTCCTGCTTCCCGCATGACTTCCAGAATTGTTTTCCCCGCCGGTACCTTCAATGTCAGGCAAGAGCGCGCCAGTGCCACCTCGAAACTCGAGCTGTCATCGATCGGCTTGGTGTTCTTGAAATATTCGAAATGCACCGCCTCCTCCGGCCAGCCGGCTTCCGCCGCAACCGAGCGGGTGGCCTCCAGCATCGGGCCGGGGCCGCAGACATACAGATGTGTGTCGCGCCGATAAGGAGTCAGCAGCTCGCGTAGCTGCGCAACCGTGTCGTCCGGCGACAGCCCTAGATGCGGCTTAACCGCTTCGCCGAGCAACTTCAGCCGCTCTGGAAAGACGAGCTGGCCTTCGTTCTGGGCAAAATAATGCAGTTCATGCGCCAGGTTCTGGTTCTTGAGGGTCTGCGCCATTGCCAGCAACGGCGTGATGCCAATTCCGCCGGCAACAAAGAGTGTCTTCAGCGCATCGCGCCGTAGAGGAAAATTGTTGCGTGGCTCCGAAATCGCCAAGACGTCACCTTCGCGCACGGTCTCATGCATGCACTTGGAGCCACCTCTGGAGTCGCGCTCAAGCTTGACGCCGATGGTGAACGAGTCCGTCTCGCCGGGACCGTTGACGATCGAATACTGCCTGATATCGCCGTTCGGCATGTGAACGTCGATATGCGCTCCCGGCTGGAAGGTTGGAAGCAGACCCTTGATCGGCTTGAGTTCGAAGGCCATGATTCCTTCGGCTGCCAGCCATTTCCGCCCAACCTGGACACGAATGCCGGCTTTGCGGCCGTGTGCTGAAAGCTCGGGAAGGCTGGCGAGCTCCTCCGACACCGGCTCGAAGATCGGTTCGATCGGTGCGGGTGCCGGCATCGACGACGCCTGGCGTTCAATATCGACGCGCAGCGCCGACAGCCGTTCGTTGTGATGGCGAAGGACGGTCGAACGCTTCACAGGATCCAAAGGTCCGTCCAGCACGCCTCGGATCACCGAGCGGTTGGAATCCACCGGCTGGACAAAGAATATACCGAACGTTTGCGCCGCCCCGTCGCGGGCTCGCAGTGTCACAGCCGATGCGGAAACCGTCTCCGCGGAAACTTCCAGGTCCTTACCATCAAGCGCGTCATTGGGCTGGAACCGATATGAATGAAGAGCATCGACGACCAGTTCGGCAGGCGCGTTGACCGGAATGGCGCGCAAAGTGACTGTGTTTTTGTCTTCAAGACCGGCGATCTCGGGCAAGTCGCCGGCAGGCTCTTCGGACGACCATACCAGCCCGTATCGCTCGACCGCCGGAAACGTGCGGTTTGTGATCGTGCGGGCAGGCGCATCGGCCGGATGGGCGGGAATGTAGGTGCAGCCGGCGGTGCGGTTCGAATAGCGCCAGCCGTGATACTGGCACTTCAACTCGCGGCCGTCGTTTATCCCGATCGACAGCCGGACGCCACGATGCAGACAGCGGTTCTCCCAGATATTGACGTAACCATCGTCAGCGCGCCAGACCGCGAACTCCCGGCCGTAAAGCTGCCCATGGAACACGTGGCGCAACGGTAGGTCGGTCGTCGCGGCAATCGGATGCCATGTGCCCCGAACATCCTTCAACATCTGTTTCTCCCATTCTTCATCAAGTTTCGTCATTGACTGCAACGCTCAGTTCGCGACGGGGATGACCCCGTAGGTCAAACCCTTCTGGCTGAGCCAGCGGCGGTAAGCGATGGCGGATTTGTCGGCGCGGATCGGCGTTTCCGCCCGTGGGTCGAGCGGCAGACGCTTGGGAAACTGGTTTTCCAGGATTGGCTTGTCCTGACCGAAAATCGTCTGCTGGAACCGCTTTATGGCTTTGTCCGCATTTGTGTTGTCCAGCACGCACAGCATCATGTGCGCGCGCACGCGCTCCTCACCGAGCGGCTGCATGAAGACCGCGATGACGTCCATCCGCGTTTCATCGAGCGGGCTCGATTTGTAGAGCACCGAACAATAGGGGTGCGGCACACGATAGATGTATTCCACCTCCGCGCCGCTGTCCGACGCGCTGGAGGCCATTGGCTGATAGAAGCGGCACCGTGTCGCCAGGATTTCGTCGCGGTCGACGGAAATCTCGACATCGTATTCCTTCACCTCGGTGTGCGGTTCGACCCCGAGTATGTCGGTGTGGACATAGGGAAAATGGCCCATGTCCAGAAAGTTCTCGATGGCGCGCGGCGCTGAGACGTTTACACCGAACGTGGCGGCATTGAGTTTGCGCCGGTCGGTTTCGGCATATTCCGGGATCGGGAAAATATCGTCTGATGGTGCGCCGAGCGATGTCCAGACATAACCATACGCGCTGCGGGCCGGTAAAAGATCGTCGACAGCCAAGGGATCGAGCCGGTCGCCTGGCCGCAAGCCGGCGCGCGAACGCCAGACAAAAACCTTACCCTCCTCGCTCACAGCGAAGCTGACGCGCTCGTCCAGCAGCTCTGTCTCGACCACAATGCAGCTCGCCACCTCATCTACGGCCCCCAGCGGATGCCAGAGATTGAGGATGACTGGGTCCAGGCAGGTCTTTTGCTGTGTCATCATTTTCATCCTTCCATTCGGCCGCTGGCGTCGGCGCTTGATGCGACGTGCAACGGGATCGCGCCATAAGTGACCGCCCGCTCGGCCAACCAGCGCCGGTATTTGATTGAGACGATGTCTGCGCGGATCGGCGTTTCAGCGCGCGGATCAAGCGGCAAGCGTTTGGGAACCTGGTTCTCGAGGATCGGTTTGTCCTGCGCGAAGATCAGCTGCATGAAGCCGCGCACCGCCGCTGCTTCCATGTCGTCCTTGAGGTAGCAGAGGTAGGAATGCGCGACGCAGTTGTCCTCATCAACCGGCTGAACGAAGAGCACAATGACATCCATGCGCGTGGGATGGACTGGATTGCTTTTGTAAAGCGCAACTGTGTAAGGCCGGATAACCTTGTAGGTATAATCGACCAGCATGCCTTGCTGGGCTGTCGGCGATGCCATCGGTTGATAAAATTTGCATTCAGTCGCGAGAATTTCGTCTTCTTCGGTGACCGTGACATTGTATGGCAGCACTTCGGTGTGCGGCTCCTCGCCCAGCCATCCGGCATGGACGAACGGGAAATGTCCCATGTCGAGAAAGTTCTCGACGAGACGAAGGCCGGACACATTGACCGCAATCGAGCCGCCGCTGAGGCGATGACGGTCGGCTTCGTCGGACTCCCTGACATAGAAAGGATCCCGCTCCGGCTTGCCGAGACACGCCCAGATAAAACCATATCGCCCCTCGGAGCAGACCCTCTGGCCCGTATCGGCGCGCACGATCCTCGTGTACAGATCACCGCGGGTGACGATCAGATCGACGCCCATCAGCCGCGTCGCGAAAGACACGCCTGGGATGAGCGCCGAGCAATCGGCCACGACATGCCAGTCGTTCAGCAGAGCTCGGTCATTGCAACTGGGTGAGGACATATCGTTCTCTCTGTCACTACCGCCAACGCGGAAGGTTGGCTTCCCGGTCAGCGAAGCATCGCAACCGTCAGAGATGGTCCCACAGCAACAGCCCGGGTGACATGTCTCGCATTGCCTCGCGGATGCCCGCAATTAAGGTGTGTATTTTCCGGGCGTCTGTCGCATCGCACGCCAGTCGTCGGAACCGCTGGCGACGAAAGGCGTGTAGGCGCCGATTTCATGAGGATGCGCAAACGCCTCAAACACGGAAACCCGCCGGGCAGATTCGCGCGGCGGGTCCCGGAGGTGCCGGCATGGCATGCCGGCAATTCACATCGTGCTATTCACGGCTATAGGGGACGCCGAGGGCCACCGGTTGATGCGTGCGTGATCGCAGTCCCGCAAGCAGAGCGAGCGAAGCAACATAGGGCAGGACCAGAAAGACGTGATGGGGGATAGCGACGCCAACAACCTGGGCATGGATACCGACCGCCTCAAGAAGAGCGAAGATGAATATCGCGCCGACGATCCTGAACGGCATCCAGTTGCCTGCGATGATGGCGACCACCACCAGCCATCCCCGGCCGGCGATCAGATCCGGCACGAACCGATCGGAATATCCCAGCATAAGGAAAGCCCCGCCGAGGCCTGACATCAGGCTGCCGAACATGATCGCCAGGCACTGGCGGCGGCCGACGCCAAGTCCTTTTACATCGAGTGCCTTCGGGTTTTCGCCGACGCACCTGACTTCCAGTCCATAGCGCGTCCGGTAGAGGAAGAACCAGACCAAAGGAGGCAGCAGGAAGCTGACATAGGTCAGCGCACGTTGCGAAAACAGCACCGGGCCGAGGATCGGGATATCGGAGAGAAACGGGATATCCACCTGTTCGAAGCCCGCGAATTTGGGTGGCTCGCGGCCGATAACGTAGGTCTGGAACCAGAACAGGGTGAGGCCGGAGGCAAGGAGATTCAGGGCCAGACCGGCGACGAACTGCTCGGCTTTCAAAACGATCGTCACGAAGGACATGATCAGGCTTATCAGGGCGCAGGCGAACACCGCGACCAGCAGCGCCAACCACGGGGAGCCTGTGGTCGACGCGACGACATAGGCCACCACCGCCCCGAGCAGCATCGTGCCTTCGACGGAAATGTTCCAGATGCCGGCACGCTGGGTTACCAGTTCCCCCATCGCCGAGAACAAGAGAGGCGTGGCGATCCGCACCATTGCGGCCAGAATGCTGATGAGCAGCGGCCCTTGCATAAGTTCAAGCATGTACGTTGCTCCTGACAATCTGGAATTTGGTCGCGACCGCGGCACAGAGGAAAAAGAGCAGGACCAGCCCCTCCATCGCCGAAACCAGTCCGGCCGGCGTTCCGCTCTGCAGCCGCATGTAGATGGCGCCGCTTTTCAGCGCACCGAAGAACAGCGCCGCAAGCATGACGCCGCTCGGGCGCAGCCCGCCCACCATGGCGACGACGATGCCGGAGCTGCCGATGCCCAGCAGTGTTTCGGCGCGAAGGCGATGCGACGTACCGAAAAGTTCTCCCGCTCCGGCAAGCCCGGCCAGCGCCCCCGACAGCAGCATCACGACCAGCAACAGCCGGCGGACATTGGTGCCACGGAACCGCAAAGCCGTCGGGTTCGAGCCGAATGCGCGAATATCGTAGCCAAGCGACGTCCGGTCGATCAGGATTGCGCAGAAGGCCGAGGCAGCGAGAGCAAAGAGAAAGCCGATATGCAGTTTGCCGGCACCCCGGGCGAATAATTCCGGCCACTCCAGCGCCGGGTTGACCGGCGGCGATTGGTGGTAGGCGACGGTGACGCCTGTTTCCATCCAAGGCCCGCCATCAAGCAGATAGGCGAGGAAGAAGATGACGATGTAGTTCAGCATGACCGTCGAGATAACTTCGTTGGTGTGGAAACGGGTCTTCAGGTATCCGGCCAGCAGGCCGAGGATGCCACCGCCCGACAGCCCGGCAAGCGCAATCACGCTGAGCGCCAGCCAATAGGGCAGAGAGCCGACCATGAGACTTGCCCAATAGGCCATCATCGCTCCGGCAAGCACTTGTCCCTCCTGGCCGATATTCCATATCTTCGCCCGGAAGGCGATGACGGTACCGAGGCCGACGAGCAGAAGCGGGGTCGCCTTCGCGAGCGAACCAAACAGCGCATTCTGGCTGCCGAAGGCTCCGGTAAACAGAGCCGAGAAGGCCTTCACCGCATCGCCGCCTGAAAGCGCAAGCAGCGTGGCGGATGACAGGAAGGCACCGAGGATCGCCGCCGAAAAGCAAACGACATTCCATCTCAGGCTGCTGCCCGAGCGTCTTTGAATCGAAATCATTGAACTGTCCGTTGCACGTCGCTGGCGTCACCCGCCATCATCATCCCAAGCTCGAGGAGCGTTGTTTCCTCGGGCCGCACTATGCCCATGATCCGGCCCTTGAAGATGACGGCGATGCGGTCACACAAGCGCAGGAGATCGTCCAATTCCTCGGACGCGAGCAGAACGGCGAAACCAGAGGCGCGCTTTTCGAGGATCTTCTCGTAAACAAATTCTGAGGCGGCGACGTCGAGGCCGCGCGTTGGCTGGTTGGCCAGCAACAGACCCCTCGAATGCAGGAACTCACGCGCCAGAATGATGCGTTGGGCATTGCCACCCGACAGCCGTTCTACCGGCAAGTCGGCAGAAGCGGTCACCACCTTGAACTCCTCGATTTTGCGGCGGGCCAGGGCATCCATTTTTCGCCGGTCCAGAAACGGGCCGCGACAGTATTCCCTTGCCCGTTGCCATCCGAGGATCAGGTTCTCGGCCGTCCCGAACTCCGGTATCAGCCCTTCGAGGAAACGGTCGTCCGGAACGAAACCGATGCCTCGGTCCAGCATTTCCCGCGAGGTCGGTTTGGTTATGAGCTCCCCTTCGAGAGAAAAGCCGCCGGAACTCAGGGCACGAACACCCATCAAGGTTTCGAACAGTTCCTTCTGGCCGTTGCCGGCGACCCCGGCGAGCCCGAGGATTTCATGGTGGGCAATGTTGAAGCTGACATCCTTGAGGATATCTTCGCCCCACTCGCCGATTGCACAGGCCCGATCGACGGCAAGGACTTCGCCAGTCGGCTCGACCGATCTGTCGCGCACATGCTTGTTGACCTTGTGGCCGACCATCAGCGAGGTGATCGCCTCGGCGGTGGTTTCAGATGTTTCGACAGTCGCAATGGCCCTGCCCTTGCGCAGAATCGTGACGCGATCCGACTGCATGACTTCGCGCAGCTTGTGGCTGATCAGAATAATTGAAAGGCCGCGCTTACGCATACCATCCAGAATCCGGAACAACTGGTCGGATTGCTGCGGAGTGAGGACTGCCGTCGGCTCGTCGAGAATGAGGAGTTCCGCACCGAAATACAGAGCCTTCAGGATCTCGACCCATTGTTGCTCACCGACCGACAGCTCCCAGATTTCCCGGTCAAGGTCGATACGGATGCCACAGTTTTCGCAGAGTTCGCTGATCTTTCGGCGGGCATCGGATTTCGTGAGGAACAGGCCGGTTTCGGCACTGCCGACGATGATATTCTCAAGGACCGTGAAGTTGGAAACCAGCACGAAATGCTGGTGCACCATGCCTATCCCCAGGCGAAGCGCATCGGCCGGCGAGTTCAGCTCCGCCACTTCGCCCTTGAACCGAATGACACCACTGTCGGCCCGATAATAACCGTAGAGGCAGGACGAGAGTGTCGATTTTCCTGCGCCATTCTCACCGAAGAGACAGTGAATTTCGCCCTTCCGGACCTCCAGATTGACGCCGTCATTGGCGGTGACAGGGCCAAATCGTTTCGTGAGATTTTGAACGCTGAGCAGATTTTCCATTGGATCGTACCAGGCCGCCTGTTCGGTTTGTCTTATTTCGCTTCGGCCGTGTTCAAGGGAACGACGAATTCCCCCGCAATGATCTTCTGTCGCGTTGCCGCAAGCTCTTCCTTTACGGCGTTCGGCAGTTTCGTATCGAACTCATGATATGGGGCGATATCGACCCCGCCCTGTGCCATCGAAAACCACTTGGGTTCGGCATTGCCATTGTAGGCAGCGCCTTCCTTGTGTTTCAGCCACTCGCCGACGATCCATCGGATATCGGGCCGCCAATCGATGATGGCGCTGGAGGCGATTGCGTCGGGCGCATTCTTGTTCTGGTCGATGATATTGGCGAAGCACATGATCTTGTGCTCCTGGCAGGGCTTGAAATTATCGGTCAGCATGAACACGACATCGGCGCCCGAGGCGATCTGGACATTGGCGTGTTCGGCGGCCAGGGCATTGTCGGACCACGATCCGATGAAGGAGAGCCGGTGTTGCACGTCGGGCCGAACGGCGCGTGCGCCGTCGAAAAAGGCGTTGATCTGATCGTTGACGTCATCCGCAGCGAAGGTTCCGACCAGACCGACGACGCCCGACTTGGTGGTACGGCCGGCCAGCATCCCGAGCAGATAGGATGGCTCGTGCAGCCGCTTGTAGAGCCAGTACTGGTTGGCACCGACCGGCAGGTTGCCCGAGCCGGTTACCACGAACATGATATCGGGGAATTCGGCGTTGAGTTTCATGACCTGGTCCGAATAGCGGCCATGGCCCCAGATGATGTCGTATTCGCCGCTCTCGGCGTAGAAACGCATGGCGTTTTCGGCGTCGTCGCCCCAGAGCGGGTCGGTATGTTCCCAGGAAAGATCGATGCCTTCGGGCAGCGTGCCTTTGATCTTGGTCAGCGAGTCTACAAGCGTTGCGGACCAGCCGACATCGAGGGTGCTCTCCAGGATGATCGCGATCCTGAGTTTTTGGGGTTCTGCAGCCAGCAATGGCGCGATACGCGACAAGAACAACGCACCTGCCGCGCCGAGCAGCGCCGTGCGCCGTGTGAAGGTCGTTACCATATCAGTTTCCTCTCAGTTTCGGTTTGGGGCTGGTTGCCGCCATGTCTGGCTCACATTTCGAGCCAGACGGTTGCGGATCAACCGGATATTCACTCCAACGACGTCCCCTTTTGATTTTTTGTCGTCGCTGACTTGAGGTATCCAATCTGCTGCCGAGGCTTTCATGAACGAAGCGCGGCAACAATGGCTGCTATTTTGGCACTGCATATCTCCAGTTAATCCGGCCGTAGACGTTGGTCATGCCGCCCTCCCCGATGCTCCGACCACGACCCCATAGCGAAGGCCTCGTTCTTTCAGCCAGCGGCGGTAGGCCGCCGAGGCCGCATCGGCTCGGATCGGAACCTCCGAGCGTGAATCCAGCGGCAGGCGCTTCGGCACCTGGTTTTCGAGGATCGGCTTGTCCTGGCCAAGGATGGTTTGATGAAATTTTCGCATTGCGGCCAGATCGGTGATCTCAGTAGCAAGACAGATGACGATGTGAACGAGCACGCAGTCCTCATCGACGGGCTGGCCGAACAGAGCAATAACGTCGCGCCGGTCCGGATGGGTCGATCCCGTCTTGTAGAGAACAGCACAGAACGGATGCGGAATCCGGTAGATATATTCGGTATCGGCGCCCGTGGATGAATCAGCATTGGCCTGCGGCTGGTAAAATTCACACTCGGTAATGAGGATTTCCGGCGGTTCGGAATAGACATCCACCTTATAAGGTTTCACCTCTGTGTGTGGCTCCTCGCCCAGAATGCCGGTATGGACGAACGGGAAATGTCCCATGTCGAGGAAGTTTTCGACCGCACGCGGCGCGGAAACGCCGACGCGTGTTACCCCCTGAATCACGTAGTTTCTATCCGGCTCGTCGAATTCAACAATCTCGAACAGGTCGTGCGACGGATTGCCCAGCGTTGCCCAGATATAACCGAACCGCTCTATCGTACGCAGTTCTTCACCGATCAGTATGGTTCCGCTTTCGTCTTTACGATCACGCCAGACGCCAAGCCGATCGCCGTCACGCCGAACCAGGATCCGCTCGCCAAGCAAGATGGTCGAGAGCATACCGGCTGCCGGCAACTCCTGAACTGACGCCACGACATGCCATTCGTCGCGAGCGATGTGGTCAATGTGAGAGAGGTTTTCCATCGTGCCATCCAAAATGATTGACTCGCGATCGGACTACGAACAAACGCAGAAGATCGGCGGGCTATGGTCTGTCGAGATGCTGGCGTTGTGTGAAATGCCTGGTCGTTATTTCACTTCAAGCTGCGTTCGTTTCATCGGATTGTCGTGGTGTGACCGGCAAACAACCATGCCTGCCTTTGGGGAATCCATACCGCCAGTTCATCTTGACATTCGGCGCCCTGGGAATTTCTTCCGTCAAGAAAGCCAGTCGGCCAGCCTACCCCTCGCGCTTCTGTTCGCGCAATTCCGTCGGCGAACAATCGAAGGCAAGCTTCACCTGACGGGAAAAATGGTACGGGTTCTTGTAGCCTACCTGATAGGCGATCTCGCTGACGGTCAATCCGGACCTCTGCAACAGATGTGCGCCATAGTCGAGCCGGCAGCGCCATAGGTATCTCGCCGGCGTTACACCGAGATGTTTTTTGAACGCCGACACAAGGTATTGAGGGCTGACGCGCACCTGTCGCGCCACCTTCTCGATCGAAATGTCGGCGGAAAAGTTCTCATCGAGAAATCGGCGCGCCTGAAGAATTGTCTGAGGGATCGGACGCTCGGCTTCGACAACCTCCGCCTCGTAGATAAATGCATTCAGAAGCGCATTTGTCAGTGCCTCACGAAGTCCGCTGCGGCTGCCCTGGTCGCCGAGACCGAGATCGACGCCCAGTTGCACGATGGTCTCAACCTGACGCGACGCAACAATGCTTGCCGGTACACTCTTGCGCTCCTGATAGAGCCAGGAGGCATTCTCCGGACGGCTGTCGCACCAGCTTATATGGGTCAGGCTTCCCGGTTCCGCCGTGTAGATGTAGTGCTCACGTGTCAGAGACAACGCGCATTGACCTGCCTCCAGGACCGTAACCACCGAATCCGCCTCTATCCGGACCGATCCGATATGGACGATAAGGAACGCAAGGTAGTCCCCTTTGATCGGCCCGTACTGGCCGCCGTTCTCATAGGTCGATTCGCCAAACGTATTTTCACGGCTGAGATCGATGGGTGGCAGGCGCATCTTGGCACTTCCAATTCTGGGTGCGGCGAACCTCACGAGGCTAGTGTTAAGGCGCGCTCACTCTCGCTTCACAGGCAATCATCCGAGCAATGACTTACCGATGCAAGTCCCTGCCGCTGCAGCGCACCGCGCGGTTCTCGCCTGTCAATAAATCGGGAAGGCGGCGCAAAGCTCCTTCACCGACATCCGGGCGGCCCTTTCCTGTTCAGTACTGCTGTCCGTGCCAACTGCATCCAGTACGTCGGCTATCAGAGCACCCACCTGAGCGAACTGCGCTTCGCGGAATCCCCGGGTCGTGGCCGCCGGCGTGCCGAGACGAATGCCCGAAGTAATTGCCGGAGGCGCCGGGTCGAAGGGAATGCCGTTCTTGTTGCAGGTCAGCCCTGCCCGCCCGAGCGCCTCCTCGGCATCCTTGCCGGATATTCCCTTGCCGCGCAGATCGACCAGAAGCAGATGCGTATCGGTTCCGCCGGAGACGATATCGA
Organism: Pararhizobium sp. YC-54; assembly: GCF_025847205.1. Lineage (GTDB taxonomy): Bacteria > Pseudomonadota > Alphaproteobacteria > Rhizobiales > Rhizobiaceae > Pararhizobium. The sequence continues at coordinate 12,082 of NZ_JAOYTH010000031.1, forward strand.
AGCCGCGCTCGACAAGAGTTGCGGCAAGCGTGCGCGCGTTGATCACCATCTGCCGTGCATAGTCCCTGAAACCATCCTCGAGTGCTTCTCCCAAGGCGACGGCCTTGGCGGCGATGACATGCATCAGCGGCCCGCCCTGCAGGCCGGGAAACACGGCCGAGTTCACCTTCTTGGCAATGTCCTGGTTATTGGTCAGGATCATGCCGCCGCGCGGGCCGCGCAGCGTCTTGTGTGTGGTCGTGGTCACGATGTCGGCAATATCGACCGGATTGGGATGCATGCCGCCGGCAACCAGACCAGCGAAATGCGCCATGTCCACCATCATCAGCGCGCCAACGGAGTCGGCGATTGCCCGGATGCGCTTGAAATCGATAATCCGCGGATAGGCAGAGCCCCCGGCTATGATCAGTTTCGGCTGCGCTTCCCGGGCTTTGGCTTCCAGTTCGTCATAATCGATAAGGCAGTCGCTTTGGTTCACTCCGTATTGAACGGCGTTGAACCATTTCCCCGACAAGGTCGGTCTGGCGCCATGGGTGAGGTGTCCGCCTGCTGCGAGTGACAGCCCCATGAACGTATCGCCGGGCTTGAGCAGCGCAAGCATCACCGCGCCATTTGCCTGCGCGCCGGAATGCGGCTGGACATTGACGAAGGCCGCATCGAACAAATGCTTCGCGCGTTCGATGGCCGCCGCTTCGACCTGATCGACATACTGACAGCCGCCGTAGTAGCGGTGCCCCGGATAGCCTTCGGCATATTTGTTGGTCATCACCGAGCCCTGCGCCGCAAGCACTGCGGGCGAGACGATGTTTTCCGAGGCGATCAATTCGATCTCGGTTCTCTGGCGCGCCATTTCCCGTGCAATCGCATCGGCGACAAGAGTGTCATGACGCTGGAGATCTCGTTGAAAAAAACCGGACATTGTTCTGGCCTCCTGGCAAACGGCAGCCTTCGATCCGAAGTCGCGCGCCGCATATCGATTGAAGTTCAATTGCAGAGTCGGGAATCTCAATTCACCGCATCCGGCGGTCGGCGTCCGTCAAAGAACGCCAGGAGATTGTCGATCACCCGCATGCCCATGGCGACGCGCGTCTCGCTGGTCGCGCTTCCAAGATGCGGCAACAGCACGACGTCCTGACGTCCCGTCAGCGTGGTGGGCACCGCCGGTTCTGTCTTGAACACGTCCAGTCCGGCGCCCGCGAGCACCCCCTCATCAAGCGCCTGTACCAGTGCCTCTTCATCGACGACATCGCCCCGTGCCGTGTTGATGAGGAATGCCGACGGTTTCATGCAGGCAAGGCGTTGCTGATTGATCAGGTTGTAATTCTCACCACCTCCCGGGCAATGCAGCGATACGAAATCTGCAGCGGCCAGGACGTCTTCCACGGTGGCCAATTGTCGAGCCCGCATGCCGGGATCTGCAACCGGATAGCTGTCGAAGAAGACCACGTCCATTCCGAACCCGAAATGACAGCGCCGGGCCATTGCCTGGCCGATACGGCCCATTCCGATGATCCCGATGGTCTTGCCGGTGACCTGGGTGCCGCAGAGATGCGTCGGCCGCCAGCCGGCCCATCCGCCAGTTCGCACCTCCCTTTCGCCCTCGCCGGCACGACGGGCACACATCAGGAGCAGCGTCATGGCAAGATCGGCCGTGGCATCAGTCAGCACCGCCGGGGTGTTCGTCACGACCAGCCCCCCCAAGCGTGCCGCCTCGATGTCGATATGATTGAAGCCTACACCGAAATTGCCGAGTATTTTCGCCCGAACGCCCCCCTCGAAAAGATCGGCACCCAGCCGATCCGTCACTGTCGGCAACACGGCATCGGCCTCAAGCAAAGCCTCTCGAAGCTCTTTTTGCCCGAAGGGCCGGTCCGCCTCATTGAGCGTCACGCTGAACTCGGTCGCGAGACGCGCTTCGACTTCGTGCGGCCAGCGCCGCGTTACAATGACCCTGGGCTTTGTCATCTGTTTCCTCCTCATGCCGCACGTTCGCGGTGCGGCTGGACGGCCCGGCTGATTTCGGTTCGGTACCATTCCTGTGCAGCAGCAACGCCCGAGCCAGCTTCGATCCGCGCGCCGGCATCGCGAAGGGACATTTCCGCCGCAGCCAGAGCCGACAGGCACATGACCTCGTTGAGATCACCGAGATGCCCGATCCGGAAGACCCGGCCCGCAACCTTGCTGAGCCCCGCACCGAACGACGTTCGATATCTGGAGTAGCCGTTGGCGATGACATGCCGGGCATCGACATCATCGGGAACGACGATCGCCGAAACCGTGTCGGACCACCATTTCTCTTCCCTGGCACAGAGCCTCAACCCCCAGGCATGTACCCCCCGGCGGACACCCTCGGCGAGGCGGCGGTGGCGCGCGATGACCGTTTCCAGCCCCTCTGCGAAGATGAGATCGAGCGATACCCTGAGGCCCAGCAACAACTGGGTCGGTGGCGTGTAAGGAAAGTAGCCCGTCGCAGAAGGCGCCTTCATGTCCTCGAAACTGAAGTAGCAGCGTTCCATGCGCGAATGCCTGTGCGCCTCCAGCGCCTTTTCACTGACAGCCAGGATGCCGAGCCCCGCCGGCAGCATCAGCCCCTTCTGCGAGCCGGTGATGGCAAGGTCAACGCCCCATTCATCCATGCGGAAGTCGATCGACCCGATCGAACTGACGCCATCGACGAACAGCAACGCGCCGTGACCAGCATTATCCAGAGCCGCGCGCACACCGGCGACGTCGGATGTAACGCCCGTCGCAGTCTCGTTGTGCGTGACGAAAACCGCCTTGATCTGACCATCCTTGTCGGCGCTCAAACGCCGCTGATATTCCTCGACCGGCACGCCCTCGCCCCATTCTGCGTCGATGCAGTCGACGTTGAGGCCGAGCCGCTGGGCCATGTCGACCCAGAGATGCGAAAATTGCCCGAAGCGCGACATCAGCACCCGATCGCCGCGGTTGAGCGTGTTGGAAATAGCCGATTCCCAGGCGCCTGTGCCGGAACCCGGAAAGATGAAGACGGTGCCGGTCTCGGTCTTGAATATCCGCTTGAGATCCGAAAACAGCGGCAGCACGAGTTCCGGGAAGTCCGGCGCGCGCATGTCCTGCATCGGCACGTTCATGGCCCGGCGCACCGCGTCGGGGATATTGGTCGGACCGGGCACAAAAAGATGCGTAGTTCCATTCTTCATCACGTATTCCTCCCAGGTGATGCGACGATGCACGACGATCGGGTGATCGTCTCCCGTCCATGCCCCCTTTGCCGGGCGAGCTTGGCTGCACTGTCTTCGATCGATGCCGCGTCTCTAGGCGAATACGACCGTCTTTCGTCCGTTGAGCATCACGCGGCCCTCGACATGCCGCTTGACCGCACGCGCAAGCACGCGGCTTTCGATATCGCGGCCCGCGGCGACGAAGTCTTCGACGCCCATGGCATGCGTCACCCGCTCGGCTTCCTGCTCGATGATCGGCCCTTCATCCAGATCGGCGGTGACATAGTGCGCCGTGGCTCCGATAAGCTTGACGCCATGCTCATGGGCCTGGTGGTAGGGCCGCGCGCCCTTGAAGCTCGGCAGAAACGAGTGGTGGATGTTGATGACCTTGCCGAACAGTCGCCCGGCCAGATTGTCCGAGAAAACCTGCATGTAGCGCGCAAGGACGACGAGATCGGCGCCGGTGTTTTCGACGACGGTCAGAATTCTCTCTTCCTGCTCGGCTTTGTTCTCCTTCGTCACCGGCAGGACGTAATAGGGAACACCAGCCCACTCGGCTGTTTCCCGGCTATCCTCGTGGTTGGAGATGATCGCCACGACCTCGGCGTCGAGCCACCCGACGCGGATCTGATACAAAAGGTGCAGCAGGGCGTGGTCGAACTTGGAGACCATGATCACCATCTTCGGCCGCTGGCCGCGATCAAACAGCGCGCTCTGTATGCCGAACTGCTCCATCACCGGCCTCAACCCCTTTTCAAGCGAGGCTTTCGACGCCCAGGCGGGGACCGAAAAGGCGATGCGCATGAAAAAGCTGTTCGAAGCCCTGTCCCAATGCTGGTTGCTCTCGGTAATATTGGTGCCGAGGCTCGCGAGCTGCGTCGTCACCGCCGCTACGATACCGGCGCGATCGGCGCAGGAAAGCGTCAGCACGAAGGATTGCATCGTCGCCGCGCAATTCATCGGTCGATCGCCCGCTGCCCGCGAGCCTCCCGATAATCCCCAAACCAGGACAGCGTCTTTTCCCATCCGCCAAACGGGAAGAAATGCAGGTGCACAGGCGCAGTCGGTTCGGGGTAACTGGCAGCCATCGCCTCGAGAACCTCGGCGGGATTGCGATCAGCGATGATATTGAAGAGACCGCTTGCAGAACGCCTCAGTGCAGCAATCGACGGCCCAACCCCGCACATCATGGAAAACCGGATGAGCTTGGTAAGGCTGGTGACACCGGCCAGCCCGACATGGACAGCAAGCCCCGGATACTCCGTATGCAGGCTTTCTGCCCAAGCACCGATCATCCTTCCGTCAAAAGCAAACTGTGAAGCGACACGGATTTCGAGCGAGCGATCCCGGCAAATATCGACCTTGCGTCTCAACGCATCCTTCAGACCGATTTCGACGATGTTGGGATGCCCCTCGGGATAACCGGCGACGAAGGCCGTCTTGATCGTGCTGTCTTTCAGCACCGGATGGGCAAGGAGTTGCGCCGACTCGCCCATCGGCCCCGCGAACAGCGGCGGATTGCCACCCAGAAACAGCGCTTCGGTGATACCGTTGCGGCTGTGGGCAGAGATGAGCTCGACAAAGTCTTTCTCGGTCTTGAAGTTGCGTGCGCCAAAGTGAGGCACGGCGACATAACCCATTTCCTGGATGCGCAGGGCCGCTTCGACCTGTAGCGCCTCCGGCTTGCCGGTAAGATGGGTCAGGAAGACGCGCGAGCCGCGGGGAAAATGTTCGGCTCGCGGCGAAAAATTGCGTACCTGCTCAGGAGCAAGCTCGATCGACGCATCGGCGTGGGCAGTCCAGGTGGACAAGACCGGCCCGTCGACGAGAGTTTCGCTGGTGTTTGTCATGGTCTTTCCTGGGGTTCGATAGACATGCCTGGGCCGTTCGTCGCCATCGCTGGCGACGTTCAACAATCCGGATCGACCGGGCGGACAGACCGCCCGGTGCGTTATTCAGGGGAATGCGACGACGAGAGCGCCATCGTCAGGAACAACGTCCTAGCCGTTTGCCGCGCGCCGGAGCGACAGGAACGGCAGATCGACAATGCGCGCAGTGACGTCGATCGTCGTGCCGTCCTTGTTCCAGCGCAGGGTCAGCTGCGTCCCGACCTCGGCGACATCGCGGCGCAAATGGCCAAAGCCGATCATCTTGCCGATCGACGGCGCCCAGGCGACGCTGCTGGCATGGCCGACCTCCACGGAACCGTGGAACACCTGTACCGGATACCAACGGACCCGGCGAAGGTTACCTGGGCTGCCGCCCTCGAGACCGGCGCCACCTGCCGCCTGCGACCAGTCGATGTCGAGCCCGACAAGCTGACGGTGGTCACCCGTGCTCGACATGCGCTCAAGCGCGGCCTTGCCAAGGAAATCGCCCTTCTTGAAGTCGATCAACCGTCCAAGGCCAAGGTCGAAGGGTGAAGCCCGGTATTTCCCGGCGGCCTGTATGCCCGCGCCGCCGTCGTCCGGTCCGGCGCTGGTGTAGTCGTAGCCGACGATCAGCAGGCCCGCTTCGAGCCGGGCAATGTCCAGCGCCCAGGCGCCTGCGGGAAGAATGCCGTGGCGCTGGCCCGCCTCCTGCACTGCGTCCCAGACGGCGACACCGTCCTCGGCCTTGACCCAGAGTTCATAGCCGTGCTCGCCGGTAAACCCCTGGCGCAGGATCTCCACCTGCCTGCCGGCGATCGTGACGACGGCAAGACGGGAAAACGGCAATTCCTCGAACGCCGATTGCGTGACCGCCTGAAGTACTTCGCGGGAACGCGGCCCCTGCAGAGTGAGGATACCGTAGGCTTCGGTAATGTCTGTCACCTGGACATCGAGGCCGTCGGCATGCCGCTTCCACCAGGTGAAGCCCGGATCGGCGGACACGCGGAACGTGGTTTCGTCCATGCGGAAGACAAGGCCGTCGCCGACGACGTGGCCGTTTTCATCGCACCAGGGCGCGTAGTAGATCTGACCGATCTTGAGCTTCGTGATGTCGCGCGGAATGAGCGTGTCCATCAGCTTTTCTGCATCCGGGCCTGCAATCACGTATTTCGACAGCGGCGACATATCGCCCATGGCAACCCTGTTGCGGATCGCCGCCAGCTCCTCGACCATGTCGGAATAGGCATCGACGACCATGTTCCTGTCCCAGCGCATCCAAAGAGCGTTCTGGTTCAGCGGAGCGGTCCGCTCTACGAAAGGTGTGCCACGAAACGCAACCCGGGCGCCAGCCACTGCCGACAGTCCCGTCGTGAATTTTATATCGTTCATGCGATTTATCCTCTCCACCGCGATCTCGGCAGCCAATCCAGCCGTAGCTGCTGACTTCCCTGCTATGTGGAGAAGCTTTTCATATCGTACCCAAATCGGACATGCCTCCGATTGCCGACCACATACCCGCAGTTCAGCGACACCGAGCACGGCCAGCGGCGCGGGATTGTCTCGACACCGCATTTTTTGAGATCAGCCGAATAGGCAAACTCGTAGATCGTCTCATGGCTGACGGAAACCGGATGACGCTCGCGTTGCAACCGATCAGCAATCTGTTGCGGACCAGCTTCGCAGCTTGGCGCGGCGCTCCCATGCAATCGCATTGGGGGTCGCACAGTAATGGCCGCTCAGTGGAGGTCATTCACGATCCTCGAACACATTGCGCCTGAGCTCACGGAAATTCGTCGAGCGATGCCGTCCGAGTTTCTCCGCGATCACGTCAACAGCGATTCGCCTATGGTTACACCCTGTATCAAGCACGCGATGCCAATGGCGATCGTGTCCGTGGTCTGCGCGACATCGACCCATTGAAGGCGGAGATCGTCCGAGCATCTTCAAAATGCACGCGGACGGGATGTCACCGGCTGATATCGCTCATCTGCTGAATCTCGACGGCGTAGTCGGGCCGCGGGGGGAAGAAGTGGCGCGATACGGCAATCCGTGGCCACGTCAGCCGAGGCACCGGCATTCTCAACAATGTCAGCTATATCGGCCGCACGGTGTGGAACAAACGTCAGTATCGCAAAGCGCCCGATACCGACCGCCGGACCGATCGTGTCAATGATCCGAGCGAATGGGTCCTGCAGGAAAGCCCGGCGACGCGCATCATCTCCGACGAACTCTGAGAGCGCGTCAAAGCCCGCCAGAAAGAGGTCGAGGAATTGTTCGAACACCTCGACAAACCGGCTCAATACCACGCAGCGTCCGGAATACCTCCTGAGCCGAATGCTCGAATGCGCCGAGTGCGGCGGCCCCTACGCGATTTCAGGGAAGGATCGCTATAGCTGCACCAACCACAAGAAGCGCTTGCCGATCGACGAACTCGGCGGCGCCTGCTGCGGCAACAGCAAGACCATCACGCGCCATGCACTCGAGGAGCGAGTGGCACAGAATGATCTGACTGCCGCCAATTTCACCAGCGCCGATTTCCTATTCGCTTAGCCGGCTTTCCGGTGAGCGTGTGAGCTCCGCGTCCTTAAACGTCAAAAAGCCCCGGGACATTTCTGTCGTCGGGGCTTTGATTTGTTGCGAGGGCCTGATGGCATGGAGACTTGCACTTGCTCGCACTTCACTCCAGATGAAAGCGCAAGTCTTCGTCCGTCCGCGTGGTTACGCGCAGGCGTCACCTACGGGAGCCGCCGCACTGATCACAGCGCCTTTTCGAGCTCCGGCAGGATCGTGAACAGGTCGCCGACGAGGCCGTAGTCGGCGACCTGGAAGATCGGGGCTTCCTCGTCCCTGTTGATGGCGACGATGACCTTGCTGTCCTTCATGCCGGCCAGATGCTGGATGGCGCCGGAGATGCCGACCGCAATGTAGAGCTGCGGCGCGACGACCTTGCCGGTCTGGCCGACCTGCCAGTCGTTCGGGGCATAGCCGGCATCGACGGCGGCACGCGAGGCGCCGACGGCGGCACCGAGCTTGTCGGCGACCGGCAGGATGACCTCCTGGAATTTTTCAGACGAGCCGAGCGCCCGGCCGCCGGAAATGATGATCTTCGCCGAGGTCAGTTCCGGACGGTCGGACGACGACAGCGCGTCCTTGACGAAGGTCGACAGGCCCGGATTGGCGGCAGCCGAGATGGTTTCGACCGGGGCCGAGCCGCCTGTTGCAGCCGAGGCGAAGGAGGCCGTGCGCACGGTGATCACTCGTCTGGCCTCGCCCGACTGCACCGTCTGGATGGCGTTGCCGGCATAGATCGGCCGCTTGAACGTGTCGGCCGAGACGACTTCGGTGATCTCGGAGATCTGGGCAATGTCGAGCAGCGCTGCAACGCGCGGCAGAACGTTCTTACCGACCGAGGTGGCGGCCGAAATGATCGTGTCATAGGAGCCGGCCAGCGACACGATCAGGGCGGCCAAGGGCTCGGCCAGATTGTTGGCCAGATCGCCGCTGTCGGCCAGCAGCACCTTGGCGACGCCGGTGAGTTTTGCGGCCGCGTCGGCGGCGGGCTTGGCGCCCGAGCCTGCCACGAGAATGTGCACGTCGCCGCCAATCTTGGCGGCGGCCGTCAGCGCCTTGGCGGTCTGGTCGGACAAGGTTGCGTT
>NZ_JAOYTH010000032.1 GCF_025847205.1 Pararhizobium sp. YC-54
ATGGTTATGCCTGGCGACAACGTCACCGTTGCCGTCGAGCTGATCGTTCCGATCGCGATGGAAGAAAAGCTGCGCTTCGCTATCCGCGAAGGCGGCCGCACCGTCGGCGCCGGCATCGTTGCCTCGATTGTCGAATAACAATTGATAGTACGAACTGAAAAAAACCCCGCTGGCAACAGCGGGGTTTTTTTGTTGCCTGGCGACAGGTGGCATCCAAGTTGCTTGCAGGTTGTTTGCGAGTGCGCTGAGAAAGTACGTGGAGAAATGCTGTTGCAGCGCTGGAGCGGGCAGTCCATACCGGCGCGGTATGCGATCGCCTGCGCAGGCGGCAGCGGAACGGAGGAGTGTCATGAGCAAGCGGATTTTGTTTACCGGCGGGGCGGGCAAGGCGGGGCGGCATGCGGTGCCCTATCTGGTGGAGGCTGGCTACCAGGTGCACAATGTCGATCTGACGCCGCTGGAGAGCCCGGGCGTTACCAATCTGATTGCGGATATCACCGATAGCGGCCAGATGTTCAATGTGATGTCGATGCATCGGGATTTCCCGGATCTGGAACAGGGGCAGGGACCGCTGCCGTTCGATGCGGTGGTGCATTTCGCCGCCGTGCCGCGGATCCTGATCAAGCCGGACAACGAGACCTTCCGCATCAACACGATGGGCACCTACAATGTGATCGAGGCGGCCGTGAAGCTCGGCATCCGCAAGATCGTCGTCGCTTCCAGCGAAACCACCTACGGCGTCTGCTTTGCCGAAGGTCACCGCGATTTTCATCAGTTTCCGCTGGACGAGGACTACGATGTCAATCCGATGGATTCCTACGGGCTGTCGAAGGTGGTGAACGAGAAGACGGCGCGCGCCTTTGCCGAGCGCTCCGGGGCCGACATCTATGCGCTGCGGATCGGTAACGTCATCGAACCGCATGAATACGAGCGGTTCCCGGCATACTTCGCCAATCCGGAAATCCGCAAGCGCATTGCCTGGAGCTATATCGACGCCCGCGATCTGGGGCAGATCGTCAAGCTCTGCATCGAGAAGGACGGTCTCGGTTTCCAGCTCTTCAACGCAGCCAACGATACCGTGTCGGCCAATACGCCGACCAAGGAACTGGCGGCCCGCTATTTTCCAAATGTGCCGTTTACGCGCGAGATCGGCGAATTTGAGGGGCTGCTTTCGAACCGGAGGATCCGTGACGTGCTGGGCTTTAGGGAAGAGCACGACTGGCGCAAATATGTCGATGCGTGAGCGGCGGATATCAGGCCGGGAAAAAGATGTCCGGATACGGATTTCTTTTCTTTTTTCAGGCAAAGGCGCTTGTCATCCTGCGGCAAACTGAATAATAAGCCGCAGACTTAATCGCGGCGCTTCGGCTTTCAGGCATGCAGCGCAGCTGGTCTAGGGGTATAGCTCAGTTGGTAGAGCGGCGGTCTCCAAAACCGCAGGTCGCAGGTTCGAGCCCTGCTGCCCCTGCCATTCGATATGGCGCATATTTGCAGCGACGACGTGGTAGACTATACGGGGAGAAAGTTCGCTTTTTCCGGCTAATTTCGCAAAAAGACCGTTGACCTCTTGTGATTTATAGAATCGGTCTTTATGTAGGGTTCAAACAGACACGCGGCGCGTGGGGCTGATCGTCAGCTTTACGGGCCGTTAAGGCGTGAGCATTCAATGGCATCCAAAACAAATCCATTTACGTTTCTGCAGCAGGTGCGCTCCGAGACGGCGAAAGTGACATGGCCTTCGCGGCGCGAGACGATGATCTCGACGCTGATGGTATTCGTCATGGTCTTCTTTGCGGCCATCTTCTTTTTTGCTGCGGACCAACTGATGGGCTGGCTGATCGGCCTCGTCCTGAATGCTGGCGTTTGAACGGTTGGGGATGAATATGGCAGCGCGTTGGTATATCGTTCACGCCTACTCGAATTTCGAGAAGAAGGTCGCTGAATCGATCGAAGAGAAAGCCAAGCAGAAGGGCCTGAGCCATCTGTTTGAAAAAATTCTTGTTCCGACCGAAAAGGTCGTCGAGGTTCGCCGTGGCCGCAAGGTCGACGCCGAGCGCAAGTTCTTTCCGGGTTACGTGCTGGTGCGCGCCAACCTGACGGATGAGGCTTATCACCTCATCAAGAATACGCCGAAGGTGACCGGGTTCCTCGGTTCCGACAATAAGCCGGTTCCGATTCCGGATTTCGAGGCCGAGCGTATCCTTGGCCAGGTGCAGGATGGTGTTGATCGTCCGAAGCCTTCGATTTCCTTCGAGGTCGGTGAGCAGGTTCGCGTGTCCGACGGTCCGTTTGCTTCGTTCAACGGTATCGTTCAGGACGTTGACGAAGAACGGTCGCGCCTCAAGGTCGAAGTTTCGATCTTCGGCCGCGCCACGCCTGTAGACCTTGAGTACGCTCAGGTCGAAAAAGTCTGATTTCAGAGTGCCGCAGCGCCGGGATTGTCTGGCTGCGCGGCACTCTTTTGTTTCCGGATATTCCTATCCGGCAAGGCGGGGCAACCCGCAACCCGCGTGGAAGGATTAAGGGTCTTAGCCGGACCTGGTTCCGCACCACGCAACCGCAGCCGCCGCGCTTTTCAAGCGTGGCATGAAGGGCCGGGAAACCGGCCGAAACATTTCCGGTTCCGATCTGCCGTTGGCGGGGAGGGAGCCTGGAAAACCATAAAGGCAGAGAGATATGGCTAAGAAAGTTGCAGGCCAGCTCAAGCTTCAGGTCAAGGCAGGATCGGCAAACCCGTCCCCGCCGATCGGCCCGGCGCTTGGTCAGCGTGGCATTAACATCATGGAATTCTGCAAGTCGTTCAACGCGGCGACGCAGGAAATGGAAAAGGGCATGCCGATCCCGGTCGTCATCACCTATTACCAGGACAAGTCCTTCACTTTCGTCATGAAGCAGCCGCCAGTCAGCTACTTCCTGAAGAAGGAAGCAAAGATCTCGTCCGGCTCGAAGACGCCGGGCAAGGGTGCGACCGCAGGCAAGCTCACCAAGGCTCAGATCAAGTCGATCGCCGAAGCCAAGATGAAGGACCTGAACGCAGCCGATATCGAAGGCGCAATGACCATGATCGAGGGCTCCGCCCGCGCCATGGGTCTGGAAGTGGTGGGCTAAGATCATGGCAAAGCTTGCAAAGCGTGTACAGAAGACCCGCGAAGGCATCGACCCGACGAAGCTCGTTGCTCTGTCGGAAGCCATCACCCTGGTGAAGGCCCGTGCGATCGCCAAGTTCGACGAAACCATCGAAGTTGCGATGAACCTCGGTGTTGATCCGCGTCATGCCGACCAGATGGTCCGTGGCGTTGTCAACCTGCCGAACGGCACCGGCCGCGACGTTCGCGTTGCCGTGTTCGCACGTGGCGCCAAGGCTGATGAAGCCAAGGCTGCCGGCGCAGACATCGTTGGCGCGGAAGACCTCGTTGATATCGTCCAGGGCGGCAAGATCGACTTCGATCGCTGCATCGCCACCCCGGACATGATGCCGCTCGTCGGCCGTCTCGGTAAGGTTCTCGGCCCCCGCGGCATGATGCCGAACCCGAAGGTCGGAACCGTCACCATGGACGTCGCCGGTGCTGTCAAGGCATCGAAGGGCGGCGCTGTCGAGTTCCGCGTCGAAAAGGCCGGCATCGTTCACGCCGGCATCGGCAAGGCATCGTTCGATGCTGCTGCTCTTGAAGAAAACATCCGCGCTTTCGCTGATGCGGTCATCAAGGCGAAGCCGGCTGGCGCCAAGGGCAACTACGTCAAGCGTGTCGCGATTTCCTCGACCATGGGTCCGGGCGTCAAGATCGACCCGTCGACGGTTAGCGCCGCTTAATCACGTTTATCCGGACATCCGTCCGGTCACAGATTTCCGGCCCTTCGGGGCCGGAAATTCCGGGATCAAACCCGGAACTCCTGTCCGAGATTGCAGGTGGTTATCCCTTAATCACTTCAGCCTGCATGAGATGGGTGAGTCCCGAATTTCATTTGACGCACGCAAGTGTGGGAATTCGGTTCGAACCTCGGCTTGCCTTGTGCCGGACCCGGTTAGACGGGAACGCGCAGGGGACAGGATCCTCGAGCGTCGCGTGAGATCACCTCTGATCCCGTGCGGCAAAGGCAAACCGACTGGGCTGTGTTTTGCGGTCCAGTCAACTGGAGATAGGCAGTGGAAAGAGCGGAAAAACGCGAATTCGTCACGGAGCTGAACGAGTCCTTCAAGGGCGCCGGTTCGGTTGTCGTGGCCCACTATGCTGGTGTCACAGTCGCACAGATGAACGACTTCCGTTCGAAGATGCGCGCTGCTGGCGGCACCGTCAAAGTCGCGAAGAACCGCCTGGCCAAGATCGCCCTTCAGGGTACGGAAGCCGAAGGGATGTCCAATCTCTTCAAGGGTCAGACGCTGGTAGCATTCAGCGCCGACCCGATCACGGCTCCAAAGGTCCTCATGGACTTCGCCAAGACCAACGACAAGATCGTTGTCCTGGGCGGCGCCATGGGAGCAACGACGCTCAATGCGGATGCAGTCAAGTCGCTCGCGACCCTGCCTTCGCTCGACGAACTGCGTGCAAAGCTGCTGGGCATGATCCAGACACCGGCTACCCGCATCGCAGGCGTTGTTGCAGCACCGGCAAGCCAGCTTGCCCGCGTGTTTGCAGCCTATGCCAAGAAGGACGAAGAAGCCGCATAAGGCGGTTTTTCGTTGTTATATCAAACCAAGTTCGAACCGAACAAAAGGAACTAAAAAATGGCTGATCTCTCTAAGATCGTTGAAGACCTCTCCTCGTTGACCGTTCTGGAAGCTGCAGAACTGTCGAAGCTTCTTGAAGAAAAGTGGGGCGTTTCCGCTGCTGCTCCGGTAGCTGTTGCTGCTGCCGGCGGTGCTGGCGCTGCTGCTGCTGTTGAAGAAGAAAAGACTGAATTCGACGTCATCCTCGCTGATGCCGGCGCAAACAAGATCAACGTCATCAAGGAAGTCCGCGCGATCACAGGCCTCGGCCTGAAGGAAGCCAAGGACCTCGTTGAAGCCGCTCCGAAGGCTGTCAAGGAAGGCGTTTCCAAGGCTGAAGCTGCTGATCTCAAGAAGAAGCTCGAAGAAGCTGGCGCCAAGGTTGACGTCAAGTAATTCTGCTTGTTTTTAAGGGGAGGTGGCCATGAAATGGCCGCCTCTCTTTGACCGCTTTCTGAACGTATTACCCAAAAGCCTATTGAAAACGGCTTTTGGGTAATGGGTTCTTCAAGAGGATAGTCTCGATCCAGAAACAGCACAGCAATCCGCGCTGAGCGTTTTTGGAGGTTGGACGAGATTGAACAACCCATTGATTGACGGGGTCGACTGGCCATCGGTTCCCGTCCGTTGCAGGCCCGGATGCAAAATTTGAAGGAGCGACGATGGCTCAGACCCTTTCTTTCAATGGTCGTAGGCGCGTACGCAAGTTTTTTGGTAAAATTCCCGAAGTCGCAGAAATGCCGAACCTCATCGAGGTTCAAAAGGCATCCTACGACCAGTTCCTCATGGTCGACGAGCCGCAGGGCGGCCGTCCGGACGAGGGGCTTCAGTCCGTTTTCAAATCGGTTTTCCCGATCACCGATTTCTCCGGCGCTTCGATGCTCGAATTCGTGTCCTACGAGTTCGAACAGCCGAAGTTCGACGTTGAGGAATGCCGTCAGCGCGATCTGACTTACGCTGCGCCGCTGAAGGTGACGCTGCGCCTCATCGTGTTCGATATTGACGAGGATACGGGCGCCAAGTCGATCAAGGACATCAAGGAACAGAACGTTTACATGGGCGACATGCCGCTCATGACCAACAACGGTACGTTCATCGTCAACGGCACCGAGCGCGTCATCGTCTCCCAGATGCACCGGTCGCCGGGCGTGTTCTTCGATCATGACAAGGGCAAGAGCCATTCGTCGGGCAAGCTTCTGTTTGCTGCCCGCGTCATCCCGTATCGCGGCTCCTGGCTCGACATCGAATTCGATGCCAAGGACGTTGTGCACGCCCGTATCGACCGCCGCCGCAAGATTCCTGTCACGTCGCTTCTGATGGCGCTCGGCATGGATGGCGAGGAAATTCTCGATACCTTCTACACCAAGTCGCTCTATCAGCGCGACGGCAAGGGCTGGCGGATTCCGTTCCAGCCGGACGTTCTCAAGGGCCAGAAGGCTCTGTCCGACCTGATCGACGCAGACACCGGTGAAGTGGTCGTGGAATCCGGCAAGAAGCTGACCCCGCGTCTGTTGAAGCAGCTCACCGAGAAGGGCCTCAAGGCCATCAAGGCGACCGACGACGAACTCTACGGCAACTTCCTTGCCGAAGATCTCGTCAACATGTCGACGGGTGAAATCTTCCTCGAAGCCGGCGATGAAATCGACGAGAAGACGCTCGGCGTCATCCTCGCGGCTGGTTTCGATGAAATCCCGGTCCTCGACATCGACCATATCAATGTCGGCGCCTATATCCGCAACACGCTCGCCGTGGACAAGAACGAGAACCGTCAGGATGCTCTGTTCGACATCTACCGCGTCATGCGTCCGGGCGAGCCGCCGACCATGGATTCGGCAGAAGCCATGTTCAACACGCTGTTCTTCGATGCGGAGCGTTACGACCTCTCCGCCGTCGGCCGCGTGAAGATGAACATGCGCCTGGATGTGGATGCTGCCGATACCGTTCGTATCCTGCGCAAGGAAGACATCCTGGCTGTTGTCAAGATGCTGGTTGACCTGCGCGACGGCAAGGGCGAAATCGACGACATCGACAACCTCGGCAACCGCCGTGTCCGTTCGGTCGGCGAATTGATGGAAAATCAGTATCGTCTCGGCTTGCTGCGCATGGAGCGCGCGATCAAGGAACGCATGTCGTCGATCGAAATCGACACCGTCATGCCGCAGGACCTGATCAACGCCAAGCCGGCTGCCGCAGCCGTTCGCGAATTCTTCGGCTCCTCGCAGCTGTCGCAGTTCATGGACCAGGTCAACCCGCTGTCGGAAATCACCCACAAGCGCCGCCTTTCGGCGCTTGGACCGGGCGGTCTGACGCGCGAACGCGCAGGCTTCGAAGTCCGCGACGTTCACCCGACCCATTACGGCCGTATCTGCCCGATCGAGACGCCGGAAGGCCCGAACATCGGTCTGATCAACTCGCTGGCAACCTTTGCCCGCGTCAACAAGTACGGCTTCATCGAAAGCCCTTACCGCAAGATCATCGACGGTAAGGTGACCAAGGATGTCGTCTATCTGTCGGCGATGGAAGAAGCCAAGTACCACGTGGCCCAGGCCAACTCCGAACTCAACGCGGACCAGTCCTTCGTTGAAGAATTCGTTGTTTGCCGTCACGCCGGCGACGTTATGCTCGCACCGCGCGACGTCGTGAACCTGATGGACGTTTCGCCCAAGCAGCTCGTGTCTGTGGCGGCAGCGCTCATCCCGTTCCTGGAAAACGACGACGCCAACCGCGCACTGATGGGCTCCAACATGCAGCGTCAGGCCGTGCCTCTGCTGCGTGCGGAAGCGCCGTTCGTCGGTACCGGTATGGAGCCGATCGTTGCCCGCGACTCCGGTGCTGCTATCGCTGCCCGCCGTGGCGGTGTGGTCGACCAGGTCGACGCGACCCGTATCGTTATCCGTGCGACGGAAGATCTCCAGGCCGGCAAGTCCGGCGTCGATATCTACCGCCTGCAGAAATTCCAGCGTTCCAACCAGAACACCTGCGTCAACCAGCGCCCGCTAGTTACCGTCGGTGACATTCTGAACAAGGGCGACATCATCGCTGACGGTCCCTCGACCGACCTCGGTGACCTGGCGCTCGGCCGCAACGCGCTTGTCGCGTTCATGCCGTGGAACGGTTACAACTACGAAGACTCGATCCTGCTGTCCGAGCGTATCGTTCGCGATGACGTGTTCACCTCCATCCACATCGAAGAGTTCGAAGTGATGGCGCGCGACACCAAGCTTGGTCCGGAAGAAATCACCCGTGACATTCCGAACGTTTCGGAAGAAGCGCTGAAGAACCTCGACGAAGCCGGTATCGTCTACATCGGCGCGGAAGTGGCTCCTGGCGACATTCTGGTCGGCAAGATCACCCCGAAGGGCGAAAGCCCGATGACGCCGGAAGAAAAGCTTCTGCGCGCCATCTTCGGTGAAAAGGCCTCCGACGTCCGCGACACCTCCATGCGCATGCCTCCGGGCACCTTCGGCACCATCGTCGAAGTTCGCGTCTTCAACCGCCATGGCGTGGAAAAAGACGAGCGTGCGATGGCGATCGAGCGGGAAGAGATCGAGCGTCTTGCCAAGGACCGTGACGACGAACAGGCGATCCTCGACCGCAACGTCTACTCGCGTCTTCTCGACATGCTGCGCGGCCACGTCGCTGTTGCCGGTCCGAAGGGCTTCAAGAAGGGCACCGAGCTTTCGAACGCCGTCATCTCCGAATATCCCCGCTCGCAGTGGTGGATGTTCGCTGTTGAGGACGAAAAGGCTCAGGGCGAAGTCGAAGCTCTGCGCGGCCAGTACGACGAATCCAAGTCGCTGCTTGAGCATCGCTTCATGGACAAGGTCGAAAAGGTCCAGCGCGGCGATGAAATGCCTCCGGGCGTCATGAAGATGGTCAAGGTCTTCGTCGCTGTGAAGCGCAAGATCCAGCCGGGCGACAAGATGGCCGGCCGTCACGGCAACAAGGGTGTGGTTTCCCGCATCGTTCCGATCGAAGACATGCCGTTCCTGGAAGACGGCACGCATGTCGACGTCGTCTTGAACCCGCTCGGCGTGCCCTCGCGCATGAACGTCGGCCAGATCCTTGAAACCCATCTGGGTTGGGCCTGCGCCGGCATGGGCAAGAAGATCGGTGCCATGCTTGATGCCTATAAGGCGGGCGCTGACATTCAGCCGCTGCGCGATACCATCGACAGTGTCATCGGCTCCGGCCCGAAGGGCGAGCCGATCAAGGACTACGACGACGACTCGATCGTCCGTCTGGCCGAGCAGACCCGCCGCGGCGTGTCGATCGCAACGCCGGTCTTCGACGGTGCTGTCGAAGCCGACGTCAACGAGATGCTGGAACAGGCCGGCCTGAAGGTTTCGGGTCAGTCGACGCTGTATGACGGCCGTACCGGCGATCAGTTCGACCGTCAGGTGACCGTCGGCTACATCTACATGCTGAAGCTGAACCACCTGGTGGACGACAAGATCCACGCCCGTTCGATCGGTCCTTACTCGCTCGTTACCCAGCAGCCGCTGGGCGGCAAGGCGCAGTTCGGCGGTCAGCGCTTCGGGGAAATGGAAGTCTGGGCTCTCGAAGCCTACGGCGCCGCCTACACCCTGCAGGAAATGCTGACGGTGAAGTCCGACGACGTGGCCGGCCGTACCAAGGTCTACGAAGCGATCGTCCGCGGCGACGACACGTTCGAGGCTGGTATTCCGGAGAGCTTCAACGTTCTCGTCAAGGAAATGCGTTCGCTGGGCCTCAGCGTCGAACTGGAGAATTCCAAGCTCGACGAACTCGCCACGGCGACACAGCTGCCGGACGCCGCCGAGTAAAAACATCAAGGTGCGTGCCGCTTCAAAAAGCGGCGCGCACCGTTTCCACCCGGATCTCGCGTTGGTGAGACAGGGTAGGAAATGCGGCCGCATCTCATGCGGTTTTATCCGTTTCAAGCAGGGGCCGGCGCCCGGGATTTTGCCGGCACCCTTGCCAAGCTTAGGGCGTTCCCGCCCATAAAGGAGATAGGCATGAACCAAGAGGTCATGAACCTTTTCAATCCGCAGGTGCCTGCACAGACCTTCGATTCCATCCGGATTTCGATTGCTTCTCCGGAGAAGATTCTCTCCTGGTCCTACGGTGAGATCAAGAAGCCGGAAACCATCAACTACCGCACGTTCAAGCCGGAGCGCGACGGCCTTTTCTGCGCGCGTATCTTTGGCCCGATCAAGGACTATGAGTGCCTGTGCGGCAAGTACAAGCGCATGAAGTACAAGGGCATCATCTGCGAAAAGTGCGGCGTCGAAGTGACGTTGTCGCGTGTTCGCCGTGAGCGCATGGGCCATATCGAGCTTGCAGCTCCGGTCGCCCACATCTGGTTCCTGAAGTCCCTGCCGAGCCGCATCGCGACGCTGCTCGACATGACGCTGAAGGATATCGAGCGCGTCCTGTACTTCGAAAACTACATCGTCACCGAACCGGGCCTGACGTCGCTGAAGGAAAATCAGCTTCTGTCGGAAGAAGAATACATGATCGCCGTCGACGAGTTCGGCGAAGATCAGTTCACGGCGATGATCGGCGCTGAAGCCATCTACGAGATGCTGGCTTCGATGAATCTCGAAAAGATCGCTGGCGATCTGCGCGCGGAAATGGCTGACACCACGTCCGAGCTGAAGCAGAAGAAGCTTATGAAGCGCCTGAAGATCGTCGAGAACTTCATGGAATCCGGCAACCGCCCGGAATGGATGATCATGAAGGTCGTCCCGGTGATCCCGCCGGACCTGCGTCCGCTGGTTCCGCTGGACGGCGGCCGTTTCGCGACGTCCGACCTGAACGATCTCTATCGCCGCGTCATCAACCGCAACAACCGTTTGAAGCGCCTGATCGAGCTTCGTGCGCCTGGCATCATCATCCGCAACGAAAAGCGCATGCTGCAGGAATCCGTTGACGCCCTGTTCGACAACGGCCGCCGTGGCCGCGTCATCACCGGCGCCAACAAGCGTCCGCTGAAGTCGCTGTCCGACATGCTCAAGGGCAAGCAGGGCCGCTTCCGCCAGAACCTGCTCGGCAAGCGCGTCGACTATTCCGGCCGTTCGGTCATCGTGACCGGTCCGGAACTGAAGCTGCACCAGTGCGGCCTGCCGAAGAAGATGGCGCTCGAGCTGTTCAAGCCCTTCATCTACGCTCGTCTCGACGCCAAGGGTTACTCCTCGACCGTCAAGCAGGCCAAGAAGCTGGTTGAAAAGGAAAAGCCGGAAGTTTGGGATATCCTCGACGAGGTTATTCGCGAGCACCCCGTGCTTCTCAACCGCGCGCCAACCCTGCACCGCCTGGGCATCCAGGCCTTCGAACCGACCCTGGTCGAAGGCAAGGCGATCCAGCTGCATCCGCTTGTCTGCACGGCCTTCAACGCCGACTTCGACGGTGACCAGATGGCCGTTCACGTTCCGCTGTCGCTCGAAGCGCAGCTGGAAGCGCGCGTCCTGATGATGTCGACCAACAACATCCTGCATCCGGCAAACGGTGCGCCGATCATCGTTCCGTCGCAGGACATGGTTCTCGGCCTCTACTATCTGTCGATCCTGAACCAGAACGAGCCGGGCGAAGGCATGGCCTTCTCCGATCTCGGCGAACTGCATCACGCGCTTGAAACCAAGTCGGTGACGCTGCATGCCAAGATCCGCGGCCGCTTCAAGACGGTCGATGCCGAAGGCAAGCCTGTTTCGAAGATCTATGAAACCACGCCTGGCCGTATGCTCATCGGCGAACTTCTGCCGAAGAACGCCAACGTGCCGTTCGACGTCTGCAACCAGGAACTGACCAAGAAGAACATCTCCAAGATGATCGACACGGTCTACCGCCATTGCGGCCAGAAGGACACGGTCATCTTCTGCGACCGCATCATGCAGCTCGGCTTCGCCCATGCCTGCCGCGCCGGCATTTCGTTCGGCAAGGACGACATGGTTATTCCGGATACCAAGGCCAAGATCGTCGGTGACACCGAAAGCCTGGTGAAGGAATATGAGCAGCAGTACAACGACGGCCTGATCACCCAGGGCGAAAAGTACAACAAGGTTGTCGACGCCTGGGGCAAGGCAACTGACAAGGTCGCCGAAGACATGATGGCCCGCATTAAGGCTGTCGAATTCGACGATAACGGCCGCCAGAAGCCGATGAACGCGATCTACATGATGTCGCACTCGGGTGCTCGTGGTTCACCGAACCAGATGCGTCAGCTCGGCGGCATGCGCGGCCTGATGGCCAAGCCGTCGGGTGAAATCATCGAGACGCCGATCATCTCGAACTTCAAGGAAGGCCTGACCGTTAACGAGTACTTCAACTCGACCCACGGTGCCCGTAAGGGTCTCGCAGACACCGCCCTGAAGACCGCGAACTCCGGTTACCTGACCCGCCGTCTCGTTGACGTCGCGCAGGATTGCATCGTCAACTCGGTGGATTGCGGTACCGAAACCGGCCTCACCATGACTGCCATCGTCGATGCCGGTCAGGTCGTTGCCTCCATCGGTGCCCGCGTTCTTGGACGTACGGCTCTCGACAATATCGATCACCCGATTACCGGTGATCGCATCGTCGATGCCGGCCGGATGATCCTCGAAGCCGATGTCGTTGAAATCGAAAAGGCTGGCATCCAGTCGATCCGTATTCGTTCGGCTCTGACCTGCGAAATCCAGACCGGCGTCTGCGGCGTCTGCTACGGCCGTGACCTTGCACGCGGAACACCCGTCAACATGGGTGAAGCTGTCGGCGTTATCGCCGCTCAGTCGATCGGCGAGCCGGGCACCCAGCTGACCATGCGTACGTTCCACCTTGGCGGCACGGCAACGGTGGTCGACAGCTCGTTCCTGGAAGCGTCCTACGAAGGCACGATCCAGATCAAGAACCGCAACATGCTGCGCAACTCGGAAAACGTTCTCGTCGCGATGGGCCGTAACATGGCGATCCAGATCCTCGACGAACGTGGTGTCGAGCGCTCCTCGCAGCGTGTCGCCTACGGTTCGAAGATCTTCGTCGATGACGGTGACAAGGTGAAGCGCGGCCAGCGTCTGGCCGAGTGGGACCCCTACACGCGTCCGATGATGACGGAAGTCGAAGGTACGGTTCATTTCGAAGATATCGTCGACGGTATCTCCGTTCTGGAAGCGACCGACGAAGCAACCGGCATCACCAAGCGTCAGGTTATCGACTGGCGTTCGACGCCGCGCGGTATCGACCTGAAGCCGGCGATCGTCATCAAGGACAAGAACGGCGCAGTCATGAAGCTGTCGCGTGGTGGCGACGCCCGCTTCATGCTTTCGGTCGATGCCATTCTGTCGGTCGAGCCGGGCACCAAGGTCTCCCAGGGTGACGTTCTTGCACGTTCGCCGCTGGAAAGTGCCAAGACGAAGGACATCACCGGCGGTCTGCCGCGCGTTGCCGAACTCTTCGAAGCGCGCCGTCCGAAGGATCACGCGATCATCGCTGAAATCGATGGTACGATCCGCTTCGGCCGCGACTACAAGAACAAGCGCCGCGTACTGATCGAGCCTGCGGAAGACGGTGTGGAGCCGGTCGAATACCTGATCCCGAAGGGTAAGCCCTTCCATCTTCAGGATGGCGACTATATCGAAAAGGGTGACTACATCCTCGACGGTAACCCGGCACCGCACGACATCCTGGCGATCAAGGGTGTGGAGGCACTTGCTTCCTACCTGGTCAACGAAATCCAGGAAGTCTACCGTCTGCAGGGCGTTGTGATCAACGACAAGCACATCGAGGTGATCGTTCGCCAGATGCTGCAGAAGGTAGAAGTGACCGACGCCGGTGACTCGACCTATATCGTTGGCGACAGCGTCGACCGCATCGAACTGGAAGATGTCAACGATCAGCTGATCGAACAGGGCAAGAAGCCGGCCTACGGCGATCCGGTCCTGCTCGGCATCACCAAGGCATCGCTGCAGACGCCGTCGTTCATTTCGGCCGCTTCCTTCCAGGAAACGACCAAGGTGCTGACGGAAGCTGCGATCGCCGGCAAGACCGACGGCCTGCAGGGTCTGAAGGAAAACGTCATCGTCGGCCGCCTGATCCCGGCCGGTACCGGTGGCACGATGACCCAGATCCGCCGCATTGCGACCGCGCGCGACGAGATGATCCTCGAAGAGCGCCGCAAGGGAACGGGCGCGGATGCAGCAACCCCGATGCTCGCCGACATGGCAGCCAAGGAAGAAGCCGCAGCCGAGTAAGGCTCAAGAGGAAAGGGCGGTTTGCCGCCCTTTCCAGCCTATCGAAAAAGCCGCCCGGAGCGATCCGGGCGGCTTTTTGCATTTTCGTTTCAAAGGGAATTTACAGCTTACGCCGATAGCATCCGGTAGCGTCAGGTCCTGTCTTATCCGAACTTGATGATCGCCACTTCGCCGGTCAGCGCACCCTGGTAGGCGGAGGCATGCGGCTCTTCGTCCGGAACGTCGCTCAGAGTGCCGATCTGGTCGAGATCAGCCTCGAGGAAACCTTCTTCGGCCAGCGCGTTCAAGGCCTCACGCACGGCGGTATCGTCGTCCGGTGCGCGCAACATCACATGGATGTCCACGCCATCTTTATCGCCATCCTGCTCATAGGCCTTGCCGATGATGATGAAGATCATCGGACCGTCGAGATTGTTGTCATTGTCCGGCTTGGCAGTCATGGCTATTTCCTCTTTCGAAAAATGTGTGCGCTGACCTTACAGCGTATCGGACCCGCGCGCGTAGGAAAAAACACTGTTCCACGACGAATCGTCGGGGGTGGAGGACGACGATTCCCGCGGTTCTTGCCGAATTGTAGAATTGCTTTATGATTCTTTAAGTTGAGCCGGCCGCTTTGACGAATCCGCCCGGCACGGACTGCCACTGGATCCGGTTTCGGCGGCAAAGCCTTGTTTTGCAGGCATGTCAGCTCTGTGGCGGCAGGAATATTTGTTAATTCCCCTTGACGGGACACCCCGAAATCAGTACACCCCGCCCCATCGGAGCCCATGTGAGGCTGGCTGGTTCGGAACGACACGTTCTGGAGTTCGCCTCAAACAAGGTTCGAAACGCACGCTGAAGACAAAAATGCTGCACGCAAGACGCTGAAAATACAGTGTCCTCTGCTTTTTTTGCGGGTCATCTGCTGAAAAGTGGATCGGCCCTCGTTTGCGCATTTATGAAGCGTTCGAAACCGCCGGCGACGGCATTGATCCGCCCGCAAGGGTATTGAGACAGAATTTGTAAGGGATGGTTATATGCCTACCGTAAACCAGCTGATCCGCAAGCCGCGTCAGGCACAGGTAAAGCGCAACAAGGTTCCTGCTCTGCAGGAAAACCCGCAGAAGCGTGGTGTTTGCACCCGCGTTTATACGACGACCCCGAAGAAGCCGAACTCGGCTCTGCGTAAGGTTGCCAAGATCCGTTTGACCAACGGCTTCGAAGTCATCGGCTACATTCCGGGCGAAGGTCACAACCTTCAGGAACACTCCGTGGTCATGATCCGCGGCGGCCGTGTAAAGGACTTGCCGGGCGTTCGCTACCACATCATTCGCGGCGTTCTCGATACCCAGGGTGTCAAGAACCGTAAGCAGCGCCGTTCGAAGTATGGTGCGAAGCGTCCGAAGTAATTCGGGTTCCACAATTTAAGGCGCTGCGCGAGGTTCTCCGCGTGTTAAGGCGCCCGTTCAAAGTTGAGAGACAAAAGTATGTCACGTCGTCATAGTGCAGAAAAGCGCGAGATTAATCCGGACCCGAAGTTCGGCGATCTGGTCGTCACCAAGTTCATGAATGCTATCATGCTTCATGGTAAGAAGTCGGTTGCTGAAAGCATCGTTTACGGTGCGTTTGATGCGGTCCAGGGCAAGCTGAAGCAGGAGCCGGTCACCGTGTTCCATTCCGCGCTCGACAACATCGCTCCGCACGTCGAAGTCCGTTCGCGCCGCGTTGGTGGTGCAACCTACCAGGTTCCGGTCGATGTTCGTCCTGAGCGCCGTCAGGCTCTTGCCATTCGCTGGCTGATCGCTGCTGCCCGCAAGCGCAACGAAACCACCATGATCGATCGCCTTTGCGGCGAACTCATGGATGCTGCGAACAACCGTGGTAGCGCCGTTAAGAAGCGCGAAGACACGCACAAGATGGCCGACGCCAACCGCGCATTCTCGCATTACCGCTGGTAATCGACGAACAATTTTCGAAAGGCAGTCATTATGGCTCGCGAATATAAAATCGAAGACTACCGCAATTTTGGTATCATGGCGCATATCGACGCCGGCAAGACCACGACGACTGAGCGGATTCTGTACTACACGGGCAAGTCGCACAAGATCGGCGAAGTCCACGACGGCGCTGCCACCATGGACTGGATGGAGCAGGAGCAGGAACGTGGTATCACCATCACGTCCGCTGCCACCACGACCTTCTGGAAGGGCCGTGACGGCAAGATGCGTCGCTTCAACATCATCGACACCCCCGGCCACGTCGACTTCACCATCGAAGTCGAGCGTTCGCTGCGCGTTCTCGACGGTGCGATCGCCCTGCTCGACGCCAACGCCGGTGTAGAGCCGCAGACGGAAACCGTCTGGCGCCAGGCTGAAAAGTACAACGTCCCGCGGATGATCTTCTGCAACAAGATGGACAAGACCGGCGCGGACTTCTACCGCTCGGTGGAAATGATCAAGACCCGTCTCGGTGCAACGGCTGTTGTCATGCAGCTGCCGATCGGCGCTGAAACCGAATTCAAGGGCGTCATCGACCTGATCGAGATGAACGCTCTGATCTGGCGCGACGAATCGCTCGGCGCTCAGTGGGACGTCGTCGAAATTCCGGAAGACATGAAGGCAAAGGCTGCGGAATACCGCGAAAAGCTGATCGAGACCGTTGTCGAGATCGACGAAGCCGCGACCGAAGCCTACCTCGAAGGTGTCATGCCTGACAACGATCAGATCCGCGCGCTGGTTCGCCGCGGCACGATCGACGTCAAGTTCCATCCGATGTTCTGCGGTACCGCGTTCAAGAACAAGGGCGTTCAGCCGCTGCTCGACGCCGTCGTCGAATACCTGCCTTCGCCGCTGGATATCCCGGCGATCAAGGGCATCGACGTCAAGACCGAAGCCGAAATCGAGCGTCATCCTTCGGATGAAGAGCCGCTTTCGATGCTTGCGTTCAAGATCATGAACGACCCCTTCGTCGGTTCGCTCACCTTCGCCCGCATCTATTCCGGCAAGCTCGAAAAGGGCACGTCGGTCATGAACACGGTCAAGGAAAAGCGCGAGCGCGTCGGCCGTATGCTGCAGATGCATTCCAACTCCCGTGAAGACATCGAAGAAGCCTTCGCAGGCGACATCGTTGCTCTCGCAGGCCTCAAGGAAACCACCACCGGCGACACGCTCTGCGATCCGCTGAAGCAGGTTATCCTCGAGCGCATGGAATTCCCCGAGCCGGTCATCCAGATCGCCATCGAGCCGAAGACCAAGGGCGACCAGGAAAAGATGGGCCTCGCGCTCAACCGGCTGGCTGCTGAAGATCCGTCGTTCCGCGTCAAGACGGACGAAGAATCCGGCCAGACGATCATCGCCGGCATGGGTGAACTCCACCTCGACATTCTCGTCGACCGCATGCGTCGTGAGTTCAAGGTAGAAGCAACAGTCGGCGCGCCGCAGGTTGCCTATCGCGAAACCATCACGAAGAAGCACGAAGAAGACTACACGCACAAGAAGCAGTCCGGTGGTACCGGCCAGTTCGCGCGCGTCAAGATCGTGTTCGAACCGAACGAAGAAGGCGAAGACTTCAAGTTCGAATCGAAGATCGTCGGCGGTGCTGTTCCGAAGGAATACATCCCAGGTGTCCAGAAGGGCATCGAAAGCGTTCTGTCTTCGGGTCCGCTCGCAGGCTTCCCGATGCTCGGCGTCAAGGCGACCCTCATCGACGGCGCCTTCCACGATGTCGACTCGTCGGTTCTCGCCTTCGAAATCGCCTCCCGCGCCTGCTTCCGTGAAGCGGCAAAGAAGGCCGGCGCCCAGTTGCTCGAGCCGATGATGAAGGTCGAAGTCGTCACGCCGGAAGATTACGTCGGTGACGTTATCGGCGACCTGAACTCGCGCCGTGGCCAGATTCAGGGCCAGGAATCCCGCGGTGTTGCCGTTGTCATCAACGCAAACGTACCGTTGGCCAACATGTTCAAGTACGTGGATAACCTGCGCTCGATGAGCCAGGGCCGCGCACAGTATTCGATGACCTTCGATCACTATTCGCCGGTTCCGTCGAACGTCGCACAGGAAATCCAGGCGAAGTACTCCGGTCAGAAGTGACCGGAGCCTAACGCCAGCTGACAGAAACAAGAGAATTACCCCTTAAAGGGGTTAGAAAACGGAGAGCCGGAAATGGCAAAGAGCAAATTTGAGCGCAACAAGCCGCACGTTAACATTGGCACGATCGGCCACGTCGACCA
The DNA here is from genome assembly GCF_025847205.1 of Pararhizobium sp. YC-54. Lineage (GTDB taxonomy): Bacteria > Pseudomonadota > Alphaproteobacteria > Rhizobiales > Rhizobiaceae > Pararhizobium. Next base: position 18,119 of record NZ_JAOYTH010000032.1, read on the forward strand.
TGGCAAGACGTCGCTGACGGCCGCGATCACGAAGTATTTCGGCGAGTTCAAGGCGTACGACCAGATCGACGCAGCGCCGGAAGAAAAGGCCCGCGGCATCACCATCTCGACGGCGCACGTCGAATATGAGACGCCTGCCCG
>NZ_JAOYTH010000033.1 GCF_025847205.1 Pararhizobium sp. YC-54
CTGGAGAGTTCGCATCGCGGCTGGGGCAAGTCGGTGATCATCGGCGTGGCCGGCGCCGGCCAGGAGATTTCCACCCGCCCGTTCCAGCTGGTCACCGGCCGCAACTGGATGGGCACCGCTTTCGGCGGCGCCCGCGGCCGCACCGATGTGCCGAAGATCGTCGACTGGTACATGCAAGGCAAGATCCAGATCGACCCGATGATCACCCACACCATGCCGCTCGAGGACATCAACAAGGGCTTTGACCTGATGCATGCCGGGGAGAGCATCCGCTCGGTCGTGGTCTACTAGGGACCAGGCTGCTTCGGCGAAGGACAAGAAAAAAGGGAGCCGGAAGCTCCCTTTTTAAATTGTTTAATTCCCCAATCAGCGTTCGACGACGAGATCGCTCAACGGCTTTGAACAGCACGGAAGGAAGAAGCCAGCGTCAATTTCGCGCTGTCTGATCCCACCGTCGTGCTTCATGTCGACGCTGCCGCTCACCAGTTTGGACTTGCACGTTCCACATATCCCGTTGGCGCAGGAAGAAGGGATTCGGACCCCCGCTTTCTTCGCACAGGAAAGCACGGTTTGATCTGAACGCACGTCGATCGACTTGCCCTGCTTCGAAAACTGCACGCTGAAAGCCTGCGCCGCCACCGCTTCGGTCACCGGAGTCGGAGCCTCTTCTATGACGGCGGCGTCGAAGCTTTCCTCGTGGTAGTTGGAAACCGGAACGCCAAGCTCTGCGCTTATGTTTTTGGCCGCGCGCATGAACGGAGCGGGCCCGCAGCACATCACCACGCGTTCGGAGATGTCCGGAACCGCCAGCGACAACAGTTCCTTCGAAATCCTTCCCGTGAGTCCTGGCCAGGAGCGTTCGTTCGAAAGGTCCTCCGGCAGCAGCAAAAGCCTGAATCCCTTGACCCGCTCGGCCAGGCCGGCAAGCTCCGAGCGGAAGACGAAGTCCTTTGGGGTCCGGCCAGCATGAAGGAAGACGGCGTCGACCGGCTCGGCGGCGTCGACGAACTCGCGGACCATCGACATTACCGGCGTGATGCCCGATCCGCCGGAGAGGAAGAGGTACTTCTTGGCAGCCGGCTTGATGAACCTGCCGAGCGGGCCAGAGGCTTTGACGACAGTACCGGGATTCAGATTGTCATGGAGCCAGTTCGACACCTGCCCACCGGGAACGCGCTTCACTGTGATGGTGATGGCGTTCCTCCGATGGGGAGACGACGAAATGCTGTAGCAGCGTCCGTCGACGTCGTTGTGCAGTCCCAGTTCGAACATGAAGTACTGCCCGGCGCTGAACGCAAAGTGCTTGCGATCAGGCGAAACGAAGGTGAAGCTTTTGACGTCGTGCGTCTCGTCATGAACATCGACGCAGACGAGCGAGTCGTCCCTTTCCGGATTCCACGTCTCCACGTCCGGAGCTCTCCTCGTCAGGGTTTCAGTAGCCATTGGCGCGCATCCGATCGATGTACCATGTGGCAAAATCGTTCAGCGCGCCCTCGCTGAAAGTGGAATATTCACCAGGCTCGTATGCCGGATCCAGGATGCCTGCATGGGAGCGCGCCACGAGTTCCGCATCCTGCTCCGTGGTTTCGATCCAGACATGCGTAAGCTTGTCGAGGTCGTAGTCGACGCCTTCGACTGCGTCCTTGTGGACGAGCCACTTTGTCCTGACGAGTGTGGTGTCCGCAGAAAGCGGGATGACGATCGACGTCACGGCATGGTCGCCCATGAAGTGGTTCCAGCTGTTGTGCCCCCAAAGGTGCATGTCGCCCAGATCCTTCCGCGTCACGTGACCAAGGAGCTTCGAGGAAGCAGCGGTCGCATCTTCGGTCTGCGATTCCCCTGCCCCGGCGATGATCAGGCGCTGGCTGCGGAAGTTGGTTTCGACGTTTCTCGTATGCTCCACCGCCGCAGACGGAAAGCCGTCTGCTTCCCACGCCTTGGTGCGTGCTTCGTACATGGCGAAGTGCGCCTCCGCCTCTTCACGGTCTTCCTGGCTCAGGCTCTCTGGATCGTAGCCGAAGTCGAGGTCGACAAAAGAGACGCACAGTTCCGGGTGGTTGGCGGAGCAGTGGTAGCATTCGCGATTGTTTTCTATCGTGAGCTTCCAGTTGCCCTTCTCGATCACGTCGACCTGATGGGCAATCTTGGCATTGCGGATGTCGTACGGCGCGAGACGTTCCAGCATGACCTGCTCGAGATCAGCGATGTCCTCGGGCGGAGTATCGGAAAGGCAGACATAGATCAGTCCGCCGACCGACTTGAAATTCACCGCCTTGAGGCTCTTGCAGCTCTTGTCGAAATCCTTCCCCATGTGCGGGGCGTAGCTCAAGTCGCCGGAGAGCTCGTAGGTCCACTGGTGATAGGGACAAACCAGTTTCGATATGACAGCCGGTCCCTCGTTGAGGATGCGGGATCCGCGATGGCGACAGACATTGCGGACGATCCGGATTTCGTTGTCGTCATCGCGAAGGATGATCAGGCTGGTGTTGCCGATGTCGATGACCACAGCATCGCCCGCCTCGGGCACATCGCATTCCAGGCCGACATAAATCCAGTGCCTGGAAAAGAAGACGTCCATGTCCGCGTGGAAGACGTCCTCGCGGGTGTAGAGGCCTGCCGGCAGTGACCTTCCATCGACCCGAGAGTCGAGCAGCGCGGTGACGGATGAGGGAAATCGGTTGAGCATAATCTCGCCTTATGTGTTGAATGACGAGCAGAATGAGCGCGAATCCGCAGAAGCTCAACGGCACAAATAATTCGTGTTGCCATAATCAAATGTAATGTTAAATGCGAGAATACACGCACCGTGAAAGCAACGCAAAATGGGCATCAGACGCAAACTTCCACCCCTTACCGCGCTGACGGCGTTCGAGGCTGCGGCGAGGCTGTCCAGCTTCACCAAGGCGGCGGCCGAACTAGGCGTCACCCAGGCGGCCGTCAGCCGACAGATACAACTTCTTGAAAGCCAGTTTGGGTTTCCCCTGTTCGCCAGACTGCACCGGAAAATCGAAGTTACTGACAGGGGCAGATTGCTGGCATCGGCGTCGCAGGAGGCTTTCGACCTCATTTCGGCTTCAGTGGCGGAAATCACCAAAGAATCCCAAGAGACGGAAGTGACCATCGCGGCTACCGTCGCCTTTTCCCATTTCTGGCTGCTTCCCAGAATCTCGGACTTTTCCCGGCAACATCCAGGCATCAACTTGCGGATCGTAACGCAGGACAACATGCCTAACATCGAGTCGAACAAGCTGGATATCGCGGTCAGGTTTGGCAATGGCATGTGGCCCGATGGTCAGGCCACCCTGCTGTTCGACGACGAAATATTTCCAATCTGTAGTCCTCAATATGCGCAGACCGCCGGAAAAATCGAGACCTTGCAGGAACTCGTGAACAATCCTCTGATCTCCAACATGGTCGACGATCCGACCTGGTCGGGCTGGAGCGAGTGGCTCGCGGCCTTTTCCATGGAACTGCCCAAAAAGACGTCCGGGCTTCGGTGCAGCTTCTATACGGAAGCAATCTACGCGGCGTTGAACGGCCAAGGCATTGCTTTGGGCTGGCGTCACCTTGTCGAGGATCTGCTCATCCAAGGCCAATTGGTCAGAGTCACGGATTTCACGGTCAAAACTAGGAACGCCTACTTCGCCGTCGTTTCTAAGCGGCGGCTCCCGAGCGAGGCGACCCGTCTTTTTCAGTCATGGCTGGCTGAAACGGCAGACGCGCCAGCCATGGCAAATCAGGTCACAGCGGTTTTATGAGATGACAGAGTTTGACGGCGGGCGGCTCGACAAAGGCTGGTGCCTCGGGCCAGCTATGTTGGCAAGCTGAGCTTCGCCATGCGCCCCCCCTCGACGGTCCAAACCTGACCGGTGACGAACGAGGATTCCGATGATGCCAACCAGGCCACGAGGCTAGCCACCTCTTCCGGCTTGCCGGTCCTCCCAACAGGAGGAATTTTACCTATCGTCGCACGAAACTTTTCCGGATCGGGCATGCTCTCAATGAAATCTAGATTCAGATCAGTGTCGATCCACCCCGGCGCGACGGCGTTGCAGCGTATGCCTTCTGTCCCATGATCAATGGCCACGGCCCGCGTCAGCCCATGAAGACCAGCCTTCGACGCGCAGTAGGCGGCGTGCCGGGGATTGGATCCCAAGCCCTCGATCGAACCTACATTGACAATTGAACCTCGCGAACTGCGTAGATGTGGCATGGCGGCCTTTATCATTGCGAAGCGCGCTGTCAGGTTCACGGTGAGCGTGCGCTCCCAGTCTCGAAGGCTCATGTCTTCCACAAGCGCCTCCTGCATGACTCCGGCATTGTTCACGAGTACATCAAGCTTTCCCTCAAGCCTCACTACTTCCGCGACCGCCTGGGCCGCGCTCGCCGGATCCGTAAAATCGACCACGATTCCGTCGAATTCCTCGTCTGGTCCACGTTGAGCCGTGTAGACCCAAGCTCCCTCGTCTCTCAACCTCCGCGCTATGGCGCGGCCGATGCCGCTTCGGCCTCCCGTGACGATCGCTACCTTGTCTTCGAATCTGTTCATCCTACTGGCTTTCCACCGTTGACTTCGAGCAGGGCACCGCACATGTAGCGCGCGGCGTCGGAGGCGAGAAACACGACGACCTCGGCGATGTCTTCCGGTTCCGCGATGCGTCCGAGAGGGACCGTCTTTCCAAGCTCGGCTACCGCAGTGTCCGGATCAAAGCCGCGCTTCGCAAATCCCGTGCGAAGCATCGGCGTGTTCACCTCGTTCGGGCAGACAGCATTCACGCGAATGTTTTGATGCGCGTGGTCCATCCCCATGCATTGCGTCAAAGACGCGACGGCAGCTTTCGTCATGCAGTAGATGGCGTGGTTCGGTCCGGGACGAACGCCCCAGCAGGAAGACACGTTTACTATTGCCCCGCCGCCCCGCTCCGCCATGATCGGTATCGCGGCTCGGCATATGCGAAAAGGCGCTTGGACATTCACGCCGTTCGAGAGATCCCAGTCAGCGTCCGTGGTGCTGGTAACCGCGCCCCTAGGACCAATCGACATTCACCGCATCCAGATCATTGCGGCAGTGAGATAGGCAAAGCCTGAGAAGTGGATGGTTCTTCGGTCGTAGCGTGTTGCGAAGCGCCGGAAGTGCTTCATTCGGTTGAAGCAGCGCTCGATGCGGTTGCGATGTCTGTAGGCGAGCACCTCGTGCGGGATGATGATCTTGCGCGCGCGGTTTGACGGGATCACCGCCTTGGCCTCCATGCCAGCGATGACGGAACGAAAGGCGTTGCTGTCATAGGCTTTGTCGGCCAGAACGGCATCGCCGCTCTGGCCCTCCAGGAGAGCTGGAGCCTGGGTGATGTCTCCCACCTGACCGGCGGTTACGATGATGCGCAGAGGCCGGCCAAGCGCGTCGGCCAGCAGATGAATTTTCGTCGTCAATCCACCTCGGGAACGGAACGCAAAACCCACAAACATCCGTTCACGAAGCGACGATTATCCAGCGCCGTTCGGCCCGGATCGTTCGCCTTGCCAGGCAAAAGAGCCGCAATCCTCGACCATTGCACATCGTTCAACTCATATCGCTTCGCAGCCATCTCAGACACCATGCCAACAAAACACGGTGTCCTATGAATCAGCGATCAAGCGATTTGGGAATCCTGAATGTCGATTGGTCCTAGTCGAAGAGTATGTCAACCGCGTATCGTCTCATGATCTGCTCTAATCCGGCGAACCGGGATGGTTCGCCGGACCAGAATATGGGCGTCGCAGTTTACGACGGCCTCGGCCGCAACTTGCACTTCCGTAAGGCGCATGGCTGATGCAACAAGATTGGCATCATCGGTTCTCCACGGAAAATACCGAAACGCCTGGATCGGCGACCGATCCGTCAAGTTTTCGATAATATCGGAAATCGCGGAGGCAGTACTCATCCACTTTGGGCTGTTCCCACAACTCTTCATGGCCTAAGTAACCAGCTCAAAGGTATCGCATGGGAGACGCCAATGAATCAGGCCACCAACACCATCACCACGTGGTATGTCGATCCAGATGCGGAAGACCGGATGTCAGACGGCCACGCCCCCATTTGGAGGCATCTGATCGATCTTATTGTCGAACGCGATCTGTCGCAAAAGAGCGTTCTGGACTTCGGCTGCAATCAAGGCGGCCTGCTGCGCCATCTCTATGCGATCAGACCGTTCCGCAAGGCGCTCGGTATTGATATCGCGGCACAATCGGTCGCCAAGGCCGAGGCATTCAAGGGTAATATGCCCGTTCAGCATGCAGTTGGGGGAACTCTTGAGGGCTGGGTCGAGGAGTTTGATCTGGCGATCAGCCACGAGGTGATCTACCTCGTCGAGGACATCCATGCCCATGCCGTGGATATCTTCAAGGCGCTGAAGCCAGATGGAGTCTACTATGCCGTTACCGGTTGCCACACGGACAATCCGCTCTGGCCAAAATGGCGGGAACTGGTGGCCGAACGCACTAACACTGTCGTTCAGGATCGCTCGATTTCAGACTACGGCCGCGCCTTCGCCAAAGCGGGTTTCGAGGTTTCCGGCCGCAAGCTGGAATATGACGGCTTCATTCCGTTCATCGAGGACGGCTGGACACCCGACTTCGCGGACGCGCTCGACTACTATACTCAGACCAAGATCGTCTTCCGGCTGGTCAAGACTTCGACTGGGGCAACTTCGTAAGCTCGACATCGAAATGCGGCGGCTTGTCGGGGGCGACCTCGACAAACCGCCCCCTCACCCGGAATGTCTTTTCGATCAAACCGCTTTCCGCGAGTGCCTTCGGCTCGCCATCGAAGCGCAACTCGCCCTTCTCCAGCAGGGAGATGCGGTCGCTGACCGCGATCGCCTGGTTGATGTCGTGGATGGCCATGATGATCGTTACGCCGCGCTCCCGGCTGAGACGATGAACGAGGTCGAGAACTTCGACCTGGTAGCCGATATCGAGGAACGAAGTCGGCTCGTCGAGCAGAAGGATGCCCGCCTCCTGCGCCAAAGCGGCCGATATCCAAGCGCGCTGACGTTCACCACCGGAGAGTTCCCGAAGCGTCCGGTCTGCAAAACCAGTTAGTCCCGTGCTCTCGAGCGCCCATTCGATAGCCTCTTCGTCCCTGCGGTCATAGGAGCGGAACAGCCCGACATGGGGAAAGCGGCCCTGCCGGACGAGCTGGGCGATCGTCATTTCGTCTGGAGCGGCGGGCTGTTGCGGCAGGAACGCGAGTTTCTTCGCGATGGCCTTTCGCGACATCGACGCGACCGCCACGCCTTCGATATCGGCTCTTCCTTCCGATGGCTTGATCAGTCCGGCAAGAGCCTGAAGCGCCGTACTCTTCCCCGACCCGTTCGGGCCGATGAGCGCGCGGATTTCCCCCTTCTCCATGGCAAGAAAGAAGCCGTGCAATGCTCTTCTGCGGCCGTAGTTCACCGACAATTGCGAGCAGGAAAGGGGCATGGACGACCTCAAGGAATCTTGCGCAGAAGCGCGAGCAGGACGGGTACACCCGTGACGGCAGTGACGACGCCGATCGGGATCTCTTCGGCCCCGCCGGCAAGACGACCGATCAAATCGCCAAGCGTGACGATGACCGCGCCGAGGACGATGGTGAGCGGGAGGACCAACGGGAAATGCCGTCCAGCCAGAAACCGCGCCAGGTGGGGCACGATAAGGCCGACGAACACGATCGGCCCGACGGCGCCAACCGCGCTTGCGGCGAGCGCACAGGACAGGAGCAGAACCAGGGAAAACTGCCTTCGATAGGAAAGCCCGAAGGAACGTGCCACCGCCGCGTCGAACCGAAGAAGGACAAGCGGGCGATAGATCAGGGGAAGCATCGCGAAGCCGACCACGGTGAATGGTAGGAGGAAGAGTGCGTGATCCCAGGTTCTGGCATAGAAGCTGCCGGACATCCATTCGAGGATGATCTCGATCCGCGCCGAGCCCCAGCCAGCGATGAGTCCGATGGCGAGAGCGTGCATGACGGCTCCGACGGCAATGCCGCAGAGCGTTATCCGGATCGGGCTTAGATCGAGGCGAAACGCCAGAAGATAGATGATGCCGCCCGCGATCATCCCGCCTACCATCCCGGCCGGCGGCAGCCACGCGATCGGCAGTTCGTTGACGGAATGGGAATCCGGATTGGCGAGATAGACCGTGAACAGCAGGAACATCGTTACCGTCAGGGTGGCCCCCTGCGAGACGCCCATGAGCGAAGGGTCGGCGAGCGGATTGCGGGTAATGGTCTGAAGGAGCAGGCCAGCCAGCGCGAACTGAACGCCCGCGAGAATGCCTGTCACGATCCTTGGCAACCTGATGTCGAGTATGATCGAGCGCGCTTCCGGCGAACCGCTTCCGGTCAGCGCCGACAGGACGTCGCGCGCGGGAATGTCGACGATCCCGAGAAACACGGCGGCCAGAAAGGAAATCAGCACAAGCGTCAACACGGCTGGAAGAACCCACGGGCTTGGCTGGCGGACGGTAGAGGCCTTGGTGTTCATGGACCTTCGCTCCTGAAATCCAGCCGGCCGCGCTGAATGAGATAGACGAAGATCGGTCCGCCGAGAAGCGCTGTGATGATACCGACCGGAAGCTCCTTGGGAATGGCGACCGTGCGGGCGATCAGGTCAGCCGTCGTCACGATCAGCGATCCGATGGCCGCAGCCAGTCCGATTTCCCAGCCTGTGCCGCGTGGTCGCAGCAGACGAGCGATATGTGGCGCGGCCAATCCGACGAAGGCGACCGGCCCTGCGATCGGAGCAACACCGGCAACCGGGCAGATGCCAAGGATGAGCAGAACAGGTTTCCAAAACCCCAGTTGCACGCCCATCCCGGCGGCAGACCTGTCGTCGAGGGAAAACATCGCGATCACGCGATAAAGGATCAAGGCTCCCAATACGCCTGACAATACCCAGGGTAACATCTGCAGCAGATTGGCCCACGACCGGCCTGAAAATCCGCCGACCAGCCAGAACAACAGCGCCGTGGATTGCGGCCCGGCAAACAGCAGAACGTAGATCGTGATCGCCCCCAGGAAAAGCGAGACACTTACACCCCCGAGCGCCAGATGCAGCGGATGGCCAGTGCCACCGCGTGCGACCCAGAAAGTTACCGTCGCAGCGGCGAGGCCCCCGGCGAGCCCGACAAACGGATAGAGATGTCCGGAAATCGACGGAAAGAAAACGAAGCAGGTGACGATCGGCGCGACTGCCCCGGCGGTGACACCCGTGATGCCTGGATCGGCGAGCGGGTTCCGCGTCAGCGACTGGAGGATGTAGCCCGAGACGGCAAGGCCTGCCCCTGCCACCGCGGCGGTCAGGCTCCTCGGCAGCCGGAGCGTCCAGACCAGGATCGACTCGATCTTGCCGTCAGGGGCAACGAGAACTCGGAGAACGGCGTCGATCGACAGCATTTTCGCGCCGGGCAAGAGCCCGGCGACGATGATCAAGATTGTCGCGACGACGATGAGGCCGACGGTTATCGAGGATTTCCGAGCGTCCATCGTCGCGATCTACTCGTCAGTTCTGGACCTCGGCCGGAATGAGCTTCGCGGCTTCGGACCGGACGTCCACTTTCGGGAAAACATCGGGATAGAGGTAGTGAGCGGCTTCGCGCAACATGATTTCACGGGCGATCGGACCATTGGTCTCGACCCACTGGTCGCCGACATAGAAGACCCTGTTGTTCTTGACCGCGGTGAGCTGGCTCCAGATCGGGTTGTTCTCGTGCGGGCGGTCCGGGCCGTAATCATAGATGAAGAGGACTTCCGGGTCCTTTTCGAGCATTGTCTCAAGGCTGAGATCGATACCGAACTCCCCGCCCGGCGTCATGGCGCCTGCGATATTCTCGCCGCCGATGGCATTGACGATGGAAGCGGAGGTGTTCTCGTCATGGAATGCGAACGGCACTTCGCCGCCCCACATGATCGCATAGCGGGGATGGACATCCTTAGGGGCCTTGGCGGCGATCTCGGCCAAATGCGCGCGGAATTCCTTGTTCAATTCGATACCGCGCTCGGGCTTGCCGAGGACTTTCGATAGCGCTTCGATTTCCTTGTCGCTGCCGTCGAGCAGTTCCATGTTCCAGGCGACGTAAGGCGCGATCTTCTCAAGCTGCGGCGCATTGCCGACCGTGTAGCGGCGGATTGCGACAATCAGGTCCGGCTTGGCTTCCGAGAGCAGTTCGAGGTTCGGCTTGGCACGCTGGCCGATCTGTACCATGTCCTTGGTGAGACCGAGCAAGAACTCGGGCGGGCGGCCATCGACCATGTAGGTGCTGGCGACCGGCTTGATACCAAGCGCAAGTGCGACGTCGTCGGCGAAGTAAGAGATCGACGCGATCCGCTTCGGCTGCGCCGGAACCTGGACTTCGACGCCGCGATCGTCGGTCACCGTGACCGTGGCATCATCGGCGAGCGCCGGAACGGTGACAAGAATAGCGCAGGCTGCAAGCAGTCCTGATAGCACGATGCGCCCGCTCGACAGCGCGAAATCAAAAGACATGGTTCTCTCCCTATATTTGATCAGCAAGGACAGTGACGCCGCGCTCGCGGCACATGCCGTTGCAAGAAATGCATGCTGCGCCTTGGCTCGACACAGTCGGACGAGGTTCGGATTTCATTCATCGATCGGAGACTTCCCGGATCATTCTTGTCAGCTCGGTCGATTGTGGATAGATACAGTCAAGTTAATTGCAAGCGAAAGATTCTCACGCCGGCATGAGGAATTCTCAATCCGATCCCAAACTGCCTCCGTTGGGCACGCTACCGGCGTTCTCGATTGCGGCTCGCACGGGCAGCCTCACACTCACCGCGCGGGAACTGCACCTCACACCGGGTGCAATCAGCCGGCAGATCAAATCGCTTGAGGACGCTCTTGGCATCCAGCTCTTCCATCGCAGCCACAATGCCATATTGCTCACCGATGCCGGCCGGCAGTATCTCACCCATGTCAATGCCGCTCTCGCCACGATCGACAATGGAACCCGCGCACTCCTGCCGGATCGCGTGCGCATGGTGGTGCAGGCTCCGATCACCATCGCCCGGCGATGGCTTATTCCCAGGCTCGGCTCGTATCTGACGGAGAACCGGAACGTCGACCTTTGCGTCCAATCGCTTGCACTCGGTGCCAGCGACATTCCCGACATTAGGATCGCCTACAGTCGCGGCTCCGATGAAGCCCGGTTTCCATCCGCCTTTCTCCTCGACAGGACGGTTGCCGTCTGCTCGCCACTCCTGATTGGCCGGGCTGCCGCATCGATGAACCCCGAGGCGCTGCTCGATCTGCCGATCCTGCTCGATACTGCGGATGCATGGTCGTGGCGACGCTGGTGCGATGCAGCGGGTATCGCATTCCAGCCTAACGCCGGCAGCATCACTTTCGACACGGACGAGGCATCAATCGATGCAAGCTTGACCGGCCTCGGGATCGGACAGGCCAGTCCATCCCTCGTCGAACGGGAGTTGAGGGAGGGGCAGCTCATCGTGCTATGCCCGCACATCAACCCGATTGTTGGGGCGTATGAAATCGCGGACCGGGTGCCCACCGGCAAGGCCGACCGGTTCAATCAATGGCTCCTGAAGTGGCGGGGAGCCTGATTGGGCTCAGCGTCGGCTCAAGCGGTATCCACCATGGGGCCGAGAGCCGTCGGTCGGCTTCCGGGCTCCGATTTTCGAAAGCAGACCTTGAGCCTGGCGGGCGCGTGATCTGACGCGAAGTGGACGTTCGGTCGCCCTCGGCCGAACGCACGCGCCGACGCCCCCCTTCGTAAGTCCGAAATACTTGGTTTCAGTCCCATCATTTCAGCTATAAGGTGGGAGACATCGCCCAAAGGGGATTCAAGGCCAATGCCCCCAGAGAAGAAGGACCGTTCGCCTGTTGCGCTGGAACAGCGCGACGTAAGCGCCGACCAGCGCATGTTCTCGCCTTCCGTTGCGCGAAATTCGGCGCCGATCCTCGCGGTCATAAAACGTGTCCTTCCAACACGTGGCGCCGTGCTGGAGATTGGATGCGGGACCGGCGAGCACGCCGTGTGTTTTGCGGGAGCAATGCCCAATCTCACCTGGCAGCCGAGCGATCCGGATGCCGACGCCCGCACCAGCACGTCTAGCTGGATCAAATTCGCAGGGCTGAAGAATGTGCTGGCACCGCGGGATATTGATGTGTGCTCAGGACAATGGGGCGTCGAACAAACGGGGCATTTTGACGTCATCGTGTCGATCAATATGATCCATATCGCGCCATGGGCGGCAAGCTTAGGATTGTTCGCAGGAGCCGCCCGTTTGCTTCACGCTGGTGGGCTTCTTCTTCTCTACGGCCCATTCATGCGCGATGGGGCACACAACGCCCCCTCGAACGCTGCTTTCGACGCGGCTCTAAAGGAGCGCAACCCATCCTGGGGTGTGCGTGATATCGCTGATCTTGAACAAGTGGGTGAGGCCGCTGGACTTAATCTCCGCGAGACGATCCAGATGCCTGCCAACAATATGTTGCTGGTCTTCTCCAGCGGTAGTGCCTGAACGACAAGCGGGCTCGAAAGAGACGTAGGCCCATAGCAGCATTCGGGCCCTTTGCTGCCGTTCGAGGTCGATCCGAGGAACGTGCGGTATGTGCTAGAATGCGGCCGAAGGCGGAACGCGACAGACGCACTGCGAGGGGCGGTGTGATCGAACCGGAATTCGCGCGACCGAGTGCCAACGTTGTGCTCTTGGAAGGGGAGACGAGGACAATGCCGACACCAGAGCAACCCGGTCTAATAGTTCGACAGAAATCCCCACAGAACACCGAGTTTCCGTTTGCGTCGCTCTCCGATTGGCTGATCCCAACCGAGCTGTTCTTTGTGCGAAACCATTTCCCCTCGCCGGACCTCGATGCGCGAGACTGGAGATTGCGCGTTGACGGGGCGGTGGAGCGGCCGATCGAACTTGACCTCGACAGCATCAAGGCGATGCGGCGCACGACTTTCACCGCCGTCGTCGAGTGTGCAGGGAACGGGCGCGTCTACTATGTGCCGGCGAAGGAGGGGTTGCAGTGGCAGAACGGAGCCGTCGGCAATGCCGCGTGGACAGGTGTTCTTCTGCGCGAGATTTTGGAAATGGCGGGCGTTAAGCCAACCGCACGTGAGGTTCTGCTCGCAGGCGCCGACAGCGGCGTCGTCGACACGAACAAGAAAACGGCTTCTCCCGGCCCCATCGCTTTTGCGCGCAGTCTACCGCTTGAGAAGGCCATCGCTGACAGCACGATCCTTGCCTATTCGATGAACGAGGAGCCGTTGACGCGCGATCACGGCTACCCGCTACGCGCGGTCGTGGGTGGCTGGTTCGGCATGGCCTGGGTCAAGTGGATCACGCATATCACGGTCGTGGAGCAGCCGTTCCTTGGCTACTGGCAGGCGCGCGACTATTTCCGTTGGGAGCGCAGCCTCGGGGAACCCAGGCTGGTCCCCCTTGCGGAGATGGAGGTCAAAGCGCAGATCGCGCGTCCCGTACAGGGCACGCGTCTGACCGCCGGCCAACCGTACCGGATTTTCGGAGCCGCCTGGAGCGGAGAGGCTGTTATCCGGCAGGTGCAGGTCTGCACGGGAGATGGCAGGGGCTGGCGCGAGGCAAGGCTCCTCGAAACAGAACGTCCCTTTGCATGGCGCTTGTGGGAGTACATGTGGACCCCTGAAGACGTGGGGCGATATGCACTGCGATGTCGCGCGATCGATGGGACGGGCTGCGTGCAGCCCGACCTCCAGCGTTCCGACTGCGAGAGCTACGCGGCCAATTGGATCGTTCCGGTTGAGGTTACGGTCGTTCCCGAGCCACAGACGTACGAGGAGGAATTCGTGATCTAATCACCCGCATGGGGCGGAATGGCGGCTTTTGGCGCAACTGCGACCCGCGTTGTCACTGCGTCATGTCCGCTTTGCAGCAACAGCGACGGGTGGCTCGATGACCATTATGACGGCGCATAGCCGCTCAATCGAACTGCTCAAACCGGAAACATTTTCCCCAAAGAGGTACGGCCCCGCTGGACGCGGGGCCGTACTCCGTCAAATCTCTGTATGCTCCGCTAGTTCCAGCGCATCCTCGATGTCAACACCAAGGTAGCGGACCGTGTTCTCAATCTTGGTATGTCCGAGCAATATCTGGATTACACGAAGATTGCCCGTCGCTTTGCAGATCATCGCGGCCTTCGCGCGTCGAAGCGAGTGCGTGCCGTAGTCTTCGCGTCTTAGCCCAATTGCAGTTACCCACTCATCGACCAATCGCGCATACTGGCGAGTGCTGATATGATCGGTATGCTCGATCCGACTGGGAAAGGCGTAGTCGTC
>NZ_JAOYTH010000034.1 GCF_025847205.1 Pararhizobium sp. YC-54
GAGGTCAGCACCGCGCCAACCGTATGGGTGTTGCTGAGGTCGACATCGCCGAAGGTGAGCGCCCCGGTCGCCGTCAGCGGCGCCGTCGCCTCGCCCAAGGCGCCGTCGGCGATCTCGCTGACCGAACCGGTGCCGGGACCAGAGGTGATCACCGGCGCGTCATTGGTGCCGTTGATGGTGATCGTCACCGTTTCAGTGTCGGTTGCGCCATTGTCGTCGGTCACCGTTACCACGAAGGTCTCGGTGCGGGTCTCGCCCTCGGCCAGATTGTTGACGCTGGCATCGGTCAGGCTATAGGTCCAGACGCCGGCGGCGGTGATGACGAAGCTGCCATAGGTGCCGGCGGCATTGCCGCTCCAGGTCGCCGTGTGATTGTTATCGACATCGCTCGACACCATCGTGCCGGTGGCGCTCAGCGGCCCGGTCACCGGCGTTTCGTCGTTGGCGGCAAGGCCGGTCTCGGTCACAGTACCGCTGATTTCAGAGGTGGCGCCGATCACCGGCGCGTCGTTGGTGCCGTTGATGGTGATCGTCACCGTTTCCGTGTCAGTCGCGCCATTGTCGTCGGTCACCGTCACCACGAAGGTCTCGGTGCGGGTCTCGCCCTCGGCCAGGTTGTTGACGCTGGCATCGGTCAGGCTATAGGTCCAGACGCCGGCGGCGGTGATGGCGAAACTGCCATAGGTGCCGGCGGCATTGCCGCTCCAGGTCGCCGTGTGATTGTTATCGACATCGCTCGACACCATCGTGCCGGTCGCCGTCAGCGGACCGGTCACCGGCGTCGCGTCGTCGGCGGCAAGGCCGGTCTCCGTCACCGAACCGCTGATTTCAGAGGCGGCCCCGATCACCGGCGCGTCGTTGGTGCCGTTGATGGTGATCGTCACCGTTTCAGTGTCGGTTGCGCCCTTGTCGTCGGTCACCGTCACCACGAAGGTCTCGGTGCGGGTCTCGCCCTCGGCCAGATTGTTGACGCTGGCATCGGTCAGGCTATAGGTCCAGACGCCGGCGGCGGTGATGACGAAGCTGCCATAGGTGCCGGCGGCATTGCCGCTCCAGGTCGCCGTATGATTGTTATCGACATCGCTCGACACCATCGTGCCGGTCGCCGTCAGCGGACCGGTCACCGGCGTCGCGTCGTCGGCGGCAAGGCCGGTCTCCGTCACTGAACCGCTGATTTCAGAGGCGGCCCCGATCACCGGCGCGTCGTTGGTGCCGTTGATGGTGATCGTCACCGTTTCGGTGGCGGTTGCGCCATCATCATCTGTCACCGTGACTTGATAACTGAGAATGATTGTCTCGCCTTGATTCAGGAACTGAACCAGTGCGTTGGGAATCTGGTATGTCCATTCCGTATTCGTCGCCACAAAGCCGTTCGTGAGGGTATCGATCTGCAGCTGGGTCAATGCCCCGCCATTCCAGACTGGCTGCCCCGATGGCGTGACCGACACCGTCAGCGTGTCGTCGACGTCAGCATCGCTGACGTCGATCGCGCCACTGATCGTCAGACTGCCGCCGACAACACCAACGTCCTCTGTGAGGCTGCCCGCCTGATCCGCAACAAGGAGAGGCGCGTCATTGGGATCCAGCAAAGCCAGTGTTCGCTCTTCTCCAGACAGCGCACCAAATTGAAGCTCGGTTGGAGCAAGAAGTCCGATGGCCGGGCCGGCGTCGCCAATATTGCCGCCAGCGTCGGAGAAGTTTCCGCCGCCACTCTGGTTGGATGCGACGCTAATCGTCCCGTCAGGCCCGGCGGCCACGTTGATGCCGTTGCCTTCAAGCACCGCGATCAACGTCTCCTTCGGGATCTCTGCGTCGCCGATGACAAACGTCGGAATCTTCAATGCTGCGTTTAGGATTGTGATCTTCGAACCATCAGGCTGCTCCAACACGATGTTGGCGCCAAGGACCTGAATCTTCTCCACGGAGACACCGGCTGGAAGTCGAACGACGTTTGAGGCGTCAGCTGTGACAATCTCGGGCGCTATAGAGGCCGGAGCTGCTGCTTGGGCATTGGATACGGGCTTTCCCGTGGCAGGGTCGAGGAACTGCGGCTCTGCCGAACCAGCATTTTCAGCCTGCGCCAAGATCTGCTCGGCATTTCCGTCGGGTGCAGCACGGAGCTCGACGCTCTCTTCAGCCCCTGCATCCACATCGCTAGAGAAATCCGCACGTTCCGTTGCCATCGTAATACCCCCCGAGAATTCAACTGAAGTAAACATAGGATATTTACGAAA
Organism: Pararhizobium sp. YC-54; assembly: GCF_025847205.1. Taxonomy (GTDB): domain Bacteria; phylum Pseudomonadota; class Alphaproteobacteria; order Rhizobiales; family Rhizobiaceae; genus Pararhizobium. Next base: position 2,235 of record NZ_JAOYTH010000034.1, read on the forward strand.
TCAATTCTTGAGAGATACATAAATTGCAAAAATATATATCATGATATAAATTCATGCTGAAAAATTATTGAAATGCGATTGATTGATATAATATATTATGCATTACGTTTACAGGTAACGACCACTTGGCTGCACGAAAGCCTCATTGGCTGCTTGTTTTTCACCGGAAACTTCACGCCTGGAAATTTCCGTCGACGATAAGAATAAGGAATAACCTAGTTGAAAATGCGTCATAGTGCTATTATTACCTAACAGATCCTTAATTTGTCATATAAAATTTTATTAAATTTTTGCTATAAACGCATATAATAATAATATACTTGGTAATACATGCGGGTTTACGTCATTTTTTCTTTTAAAGTCTAGGTTGCCTCCACTAGCCACGGAGACACCACGATGACCATGAATGGCCGGAAGTACTATGAAAAGCTCTTGAGCATTTCCGCAATCACGGCCAGCCTCGTTGGCCTTTCGGCCGCATCCGCCACATGCAGTGAGCGTATAAACCCAGGATATCTTGGTGTCGCGCATCAGCTGATAGGTTTTGTCGCCGCTCCAGCGGCGGCCGTTGTATGGGCAACAGGCAACTGGTCAAACGAAGCCGATCAGAAGGCCGCAAAGCCAGCCGTACAACGGGTTTCCGCCGCTGCGACCCTCGCCGATCGATCATCCCCGCAGAGGATGTTGCCCGAACCCAGTGCCGTGTTTCGGTCGGTGGCCTTCACAGCGAATTCGATCCCAGCTGCGCGAAAGTGGAAAGAGGTATTTCCCACGATCGTCCACTCCGATTTCAAGCACTGCGACAAGCAGAGCGACTGTTCTGCACGCTCAATCCTTCAAAAAGCCATCGAGAATTCTGCTGACGCCAACTTCCGGCAGAAACTGCAAGGGATCAACACAACCGTGAACCGCCTGGTCCACTATCAGCCGGATGCACAGAATTACAGTGCCAAGGACTATTGGGCCTCCCCTGACGAGATTCTTGCCCGGGGAAAAGGCGACTGCGAGGACTACGCTATTCTGAAAATGGCCGCTCTGAAAGCAACTGGTTTGCCGGCACAGGCTATGTCGATCGTCGTGCTGCGGGATACCCGGCGCAATCTCTTTCATGCGGTGCTGGCCGTAACGACCAGCAAAGGACATTTCATCCTGGATAACCTGTCCGACCGGGTGAAACTGGATCGGGACCTACCGGACTATCAGCCGCTCTTTTCGGTCAGTGCGGAGCGCGCATGGATCCACGGCGTCAAGGTAGGAGGCGAAAAAATTGCGTCGGCACAACCGCCGCTGTCGGATGTCATGCCGGGCGAAGGCATTTCACTTCAATAGCTCGATTTACGCCGATACTGCGCAGCCTCCTACCCCAGTATGAAGCCGATAACGACATCCTGATCTGCGAACGATGAGAGGGCTGCGTTGAGCCGGCCGCGGGTCAACTGGTCATTGATGCCGATCGTAAAGCCCGCCGGTTGAGGCTCTCCCGGCGACGTTTTCAGTCGCTCGACCAGGTCTTTAAACTGAACATCGAACGAGAGCCTCAGGCCATGAGCAGGTGACGCCTGCTGGAACCGCGCAAAGCGCGTCTGAACAAACGTCAGAAACGCCGGATTATAGGAGATGATGCGCTTGTCGCCGGTCAGCGCAAACGCGGGGGACGGACAGGCTCTAACCTGGCCGGCGATGACCGACGGTCCGCTACGCTCCCGGGCACTGGATAGCTCACTCTTGAGAAAAGCAGTTGCGACGTAGCGCAGCCTGGCCGTCAGGTTTCCTTCTCCCTCGAGTGATTTTTCGCACTCCGCAACAATGTCTGCGAGCTTGCATTGCTTGTGAGCGGCAAGGTCGACAAGCCCCGACCAGTAGATCTCTTCCAGTTTTATTCCGCGCCGCTGCCCGGCGACGGTAATGATGCGAAATCTGAGCAGGCTCAGGTCCGGTTCTGGTGGAGAGTCCGGTCGGTTCAAGGCCATTGGCTAGCGTTCCCGCAAAGCTTCTTCGCGCGCTTTGTTGATCGGCTTCATGAGATAGGCCAGAATCGTTTTCTTGCCCGTCATAATGTCCACCGATGCAATCATGCCCGGCATGATCGCGTATTCCCGTCCATCCTTGACGAGAGCTGCCGTGTCTGTTTTGACGCGTACCAGATAGTAGGTTTCACCACTGTTCTGGTCGACGAGACTATCAGCGCTGACGGTTTCGACAACGCCGCCAAGGCCGCCGTACACAGAGAAATCGTAGGCCGAAATCTTGATCAGGGCTGGCTGGCCAGGGCGCACGAAGGCGACATCCCTTGGCGGCAATCGCGCCTCGACGAGCAACACTTCCGATGTCGGAACGACCCCGCCAATCACGGCGCCAGGCGTCACATAGGCTCCGACCGTGTTAACGTCGAGTGTATTGATAATACCATCGACAGGCGAACGGATATCGGTGTTTTCAACTCGGCTACTGGCGCCACGGATCGTTTCGTCGATCACAGACAGCTGCGAAAGCGCCTCGGTTTTTTCCGCCAGCGCCTCCTGGCGTAGTTCCAGCGAAAGTTCCGTCACTTGCAGTGAAGCTTCATTGATCGCCGATTCCAGGCGACCTATCGATTCCCTCGATAAAGCAAGCTGGCCACGCGCCTCTGTCAACTCTTTCTCCACCCGCAGCAACTCAGTCTGCGCCACGAGCTTCCGCTTGACCATCGGCGCAAGCAGTTCCTGCTCACGTTCGGTTATCTGAAGCCCCTCTATGAGCCGCGTGATGTTGGCCTGCGCCTCCGCCAGCTCTTTTTCACGCTGGCCGTGGCGCGCTTGCATAACCGAGCGCTTGTTGTTGAAGTTGCCAGCTTTGGCCCGAAGCAATTGCTGCTCGTTCCCGCATATGCTTGGTGCAACTTCGGCAATATCTGCCGGGCATTTGTACACTGCGTCATAGGTCCCGGCTTCTTCGAGTTCCAATCGCGCGATCTGTGCCCGCAAGGAGCGTGCTTTGGCTTCAAGTTCGCCAAGCGACGATCCGCTGGCGGTGTCATCCAGCCTGAGAATCAGATCGCCGCGACGTATAACCTGTCCAACCTGGACAGCAATCTCGCGCACGATACCGGGTTCGCTCGATTGGATAATCTGCGTTTTCGAGACGGGGATCACCTTGCCCTCGCCTCGCGCGATCTCGTCGACCTCGGCGATGCCGGCCCAAAGGAAAAATGAGACGATGAGAAGACCCACAATGAATAATCCGGCTCGCGCTGCCAATGGTGGTTTCTCAGTCATGTCTCCTCCTTCCATCGGTCGCAAGCCAGGTTTTTGCAGTGGGTCCCTTCAACAGCATCGGTCACCGGTCTACACCGGCGGGGGGGCGGCAGACACGGCGCGCTTCTGCAACTGCGCAATGACCTCTGCCTTGGGGCCGTCCGCAACGATGCGGCCCCGATCCAAAACCAGCAGCCGATCGGTCAGTTGGAGCATGCTGTGGCGGTGGGTTGATATCAGCACCGTAACATCAGTTCCGAAGACGGTGGACAGTTTTTCAATAAGCTCGCGCTCGCTGGCGAGATCCATTGCACCGGAGGGCTCGTCCAGGAAGACGACCTTCGGCTTGCGCAAGAGAATGCGAGCAATCGCGACTGCTTGGCGCTGCCCCCCTGAAAGCTGGGCGCCACGCTCTCCAACGGGCATGTCATAGCCGCGCGGGTGATAGGAGACGAAGTCGTCCACACCTGCGAGCTTGGCGGCCTCCACCATCTCGTCGTCGCTGGCGGTCGGATTGGCCATCAGCAGGTTTTCCTTCACGGTACCCGAGAAGAGATCCGAATTTTGCGAGACGAAAGAAACGGCTGAGCGAACCACCGAAGGATGCAATTGACGGACATCGACGCCGTCGAGCAGAACCCGGCCGGCGCTTGGCGGGTAAAGTCCGACAAGCAGACGCCCCAACGTGGTTTTACCAGAACCGACCCGGCCAATGATACCCACGCGTTCACCCGGCCTTATCGTCACGTTCATGGCGTTGACGACTTTGTTGTCCGTGCCTGGGTATGCGAAGTCGACATTTGCGAAGGTGACGCTGCCGTTGCGTATATCCCGGTTAACGAAACCGACCGTATCTGGTCGGTCCTCCGGCTGTTCCATGACAGAATTCAAGATGCGCAGCGAAAGAAGTGCCTGTCGAAGCCGCGCCAGCGTCATCGCAATCTGGCCGAGCGGCGCCACGGCGCGGCCTGCAAGCATGCTGGCAGCGATGATCGCTCCCGACGAAATATTTCCCTCGGTGAATTCGTAGGCGCCAGCAACGACAATTGCGATTGTCACCAGCTGCTGGACGAACTGCGTTGCGTGCGTCGCCCATGAAGAAATCGCCTTGATCTGCTCCGAGGTGCTTGTGGAGTGCTTTGCAAGCTCGTTCCAGCGTCGCAAAAGCTGCTTCTCCGAGTGCAGCGTTTTAATGGTCTCGATTGCCCCTATCGTCTCGACGAGCAGCGATTGGCGTTGGGAGGATTCATTGGACGCTGCCGCGACCCGTTTACCGATCCGGTGCTGAGCAACATATCCGATGATCAGACTGATGACAAAGGCAACGGTCGGGACAAGCGCTATCCAGCCAGCCACCGCATAGATCGCAGCGATAAAGACGAAGACGAACAGGCTGTCGATAATTGTGCTCAGCGTGTTCGAAGTGAAGAATTCGCGGACGAACTCGTACTGCATCGCACGGTTGGCATATTCGCCGGTCGACAATGGTCGCGACGCCATGGTTGCATACAATATCTTCTCGAACAGCATGTAGGAAAGCTTCACGTCTGCTTTCCGCCCCGCGTAGTCAATGAGGGCCGCCCGTGCCGACTTCAGCAGAAAATCGAACAAGATGACTTGACTGATGCCAAACGCCAGAACCCATAACGTGGCAATTGCCTTGTTTGGCAGGATTCGATCATAGACATTCATCGTAAAGAGCGGCGCCGCAAGTGCGAGCACATTGATGAAAAAGGCCGCGATGGCAACTTGTATGTAGGCCTGCCAGAAAGGCCGCAGCGTCGAAAAGAGCCAGTGCCGGCGGTCAATGGTGCGGGCCGTGCCAACGCCTGCGTCGCTTGCATTGAGATACGTCGCCGAGAACGACACAGCGTACGCCATATCACCGAGTGGCAGATCTTCGAACTTTAGCGCTACACTGTCCAACGGCATCACTGCGTTTGACAGGCTAAGCATGCCGTCCAGACCTTCTTCCAACAAGGCAGTGGCACGGCCGTCTTGGAAGACGATGAGGAGAGGCAATACGAACTTGCGGTTGGCAAGCGCTCGAGCCGATACGATTTCTGCCTCCAGTCCGACACGTTCGGCAATGCGCGATATGTCTTCAAAGCTCGGCGAGCCGGCGTCAAACGGCACGTCGGAGTAAAGCACGGTGTCAGAAGAAGGGCGCCCCAGGAAGACGCAGATCTCCCTGAATGCTGAGGTAAATTCGGTCGAGGGCGCGTGCGCGCGCGCTTGCCTTTCAATACGTTGCATCACTGCTGGCCATGTCCGCTTGGGCTACGACCATCATTTCTCCCGAATCGGCGCAAGCAGGTCAAGCGGCAGGTCATTTGTTTGCCGGGATGGAACACGCCGATAGGTTTCGGTTGGCGGCGCTTCGGAAACGTTGAATTCCTTGCGTGCATAAGCCTCCGATTGCTGGGGGCTCTTGATCTGCATGGTCGACAGAAGCTGGCCCGTGGCAGCAAGCAGGCGATATTCGGCGAACAACGCGGCATATTGCGCCGTCTTCGCGAGAACATTCGCGTTGAACCGTGAGTTCTGCGCTCCGAGCACATCCAGCAACGAGCGCTGGCCGACACCCAGTTGCTCGCGATAGGACGAAACAAGTTGGTCATTCATTTGCGCCTGCGCCTTCAACGTGCGTGAAAGCTCGTATTGGCGGTAGCGCCGCTCCCAGGATATGCGGACAGCCTCTTCGACTTCACGGTGTGCCTGGTGAAAGACTAGCCGCTGTTCGCTTGCCCGACGACTTTGTTCCTGTTCATTGGCAATGTCGATACCGCCCCGATAGAGGTTCCATCTGGCCACGATGCGCGCCTGAGCGTCCCAGGTGTTTCCGGTCGAACCGTCAATGTCCGTACCCGTACGGACACGTCCCTCGGCAAAGACTTCCGGAAGCATGTTTGACTTTGCAGCTTTGACCTGCGAGTCGGCGACATTGATATCCGCATCGGCTGCCTGAATGCGCGGGTTGTTGGCCCTCGCAATACCGATCGCCGTTTCAAGCGACGCCGGCAACATTGTTGCAACTGACTTCGGGAGAGACGGTTTCGTTAACGGCTGGCCCACGAGCCTATTAAAGCTGATTTTCACCGTCTCGAGTGTTTCTTGCGCTTCTTGCAAACGCGCTTTCGCAGAAAGCAGTCGCTCGCTCGCTTGTTGGCTATCAGCGTCGGTCAACGTGCCGCCGGAAATCAGTGACCTGATGTCGGACGAGATCGACTGATGCACACCGACATTGCGTTTAGCCTCGTCCACAATCTGCTGCTGGAGGATATACTCGAAGTATTCTCGAACAATCTGCAGACCGATCGTTTCCGAACGCTCAAGAACGCGGAAAGAGGCGCTGTCAACCCGCGCGGCCTGCCGCTCCACTTCGGCGCGGCGAGCACCGCCATCGAACAGTTTCTGAGTGATCGTCAGTCCAACATCCGACGGATAAAGCGGATCGTTTTCGATCGAGGCCGAGCGCCGGCTGTCATCCTCCAGGTGCCGTGCTCCCGTCGATGCTTCGAGATCGATGCTCGGCAAATAGAGGCCGCGTGCTTGCCGCAACTCGAACTCGATCGCCTCGCGATTTTCGACGGACTGCCCGATTTCAGGGTTGGATTCCATTGCGATCTGAAGCGCTTCGCGCAGCGTCATCGCACCGGCCGCGCCACCGGCAAACACAGTTGAGGTGAGCAGAACTGAAAACAGCATGCCCTTAAACATTCTTCCGGCCCTCAAATTATTCTCCCCACAAATCAAACTGCTCTGCTCGCAACATCGACGGTGCGGCAGAATTCTTGAAATTTAGTGATAAATAATACGTCTCTGAAGAATAAGGGGCACCATAAATGGGCAGGTCCACTGCCAGTCCACGCTTTCACAAGTTATTGTTGCAAAAATGAAACAGGACTAACCAGAGCGGCGTTCATAAATTCACGAAGGGTGGTCAATGCCGGGCGCAGATCCGACTAAACCGCTGGTCTAGCTGCGAAAGCACACGCGCTTCCCTCAACGGTGCGCCAAAATATGCCAAGCTTGCATTTTTCAGGCGGTTCGATTGGATATATCGTGCCTCAGACTGCAAAGTCATGCCGTCGGCAGGCGCGCAAGGGCGACGGCTGGCGCCTGGCCCGCTGCAACCATGATTGCTTCCGAAGAGGCCGTGTGGCGCAAGCGCGCGAGGTCGATGTTGCCATCGAACAGGACGCCGCCGACACTCAGCGCAAGATCGACCGCCTTCCCATCGGCGGAAAAGTGCGACGATACAAGCGCTTTTGTCAGGCGGGTGCAGACCTGATTTGCGTCAAGCTCACTGGCGCCAACAAGCAACACGTCGAACGTGGCGGGGCCGGTTCGTGCGACAATGTCGTCGCGACGGATAGATGTGCTGATGGTCGATGCGACAAACTGAAGAAGTTCGTCGCTCCATTGGGGTCCGTAGGACGAACCAACCTCGTCGAGGTTGTTGATGCGCACCTGGACGAGCGCGCCCTCAAGAGATGCCCCGGAACGCTGGCGACGGCGCTCAAGTCCGTTGACGTGTTGCACGAGCCCACGGCCGGTGACACAGCCGGTCGTCCCGTCGTGGTAAATGTCATGATTGATCTGATTGCGAAGGCGCTCGACCCGCCGGGATTGCACCGCCAAAGCGATGACCAAAGGCGCACCCATGAGCAGCGAGACGACAGCACTCCCGAGCATCGCTGCTACAATGGGGCGGTCCATCAACGCGACCAGGCTCAAATAGGTCAAAAGCTGAGCAAGAAACGCAAACAGAAGGATGCCGCCAAGAGCATTGCGCGCAATACGCCAATCTCTATTACCGTTAAACAGCGTTTCTCCGTTCATGTGCCCAGCTCCTTGTTCACTGACAAGGCACGGTCTACCGCGTCTTTGTGGATATTCTCTTTCTTCCATACCTACAAGTTTAGGCAACAGCCAATATCTGTTTCGAACTGCGCCAGCTTCCTGTGGACACACTCCGATACAAGGAATTCAGGGTCGGAACAACTGCTCGAAATCACGGCGGGATGACGACCTCAGTTTCCTGTTTTTGAAGCCGACGCGCACGAGGCGACGCTCGGCCGTGATGACGGACCAATCCCCGACGTCGGATGATTTGATGACGATCAGGCAATTCCGGGTCTGGTTGAAGAGTCTGAGGCCGATAGTGTGGCTTCGCGTTCAGATCAACGAGACCTTCGCTGCGGTGCCGATCGCAGTCATGTGCGAGCTTGGCACGATCCCGAGGCGATCGCCGGCGGCTGCAACGATTACCGCGTCGCACTGGCGGTCGATCTCGCCCACGATCTGGCGGATCACGGGAAACGCCTATCCGCTCCTGCGCTGATCCTCTGCGGAGCCGCTGGCGCCATGGCCAAGCTCTATGACCTGCCCGCGACCTGGGTGGATCGCTGTACCACCATGGAGGCTCGCGCCGCCATCAGGGGCGGGCATTGTTCCCCGGACTCCGCGCCGGGGACGTTGCGGAACAAGTGGCTGCTTTTCTGAGCGGTCATCCTCTTTCCGAGGTGGCAAGGTAGAGTCCGTGACAAACCCTATGCCTCGCCGATCGTGTAGGGCAGGATCGTTCTCTTGTCGTGATCCACCTGAAGTTTTCGCATCAGAGGCGGGACTGCTCTTTGAGGACATTTGACACGTTCGCATATCCGGCATGAAATCCCGATCGGAGAAAAATTGGCCTTGGCCGAGAGATCGAGATCGTCGGCATAGACGAATGCATGTGCGTATGAGATCTCGCAGCCGAAAGCGATTGCATAGCGGGGTTGCGGGCTATGATATCCCGCCCCGGATTTCGTGATCTGCGTGGCCAGACAGAGGTAGCGTACGCCATCGGGCGTCTCCGCCAGTTGTCGAATGATTCGCCCTTGCGCTTCAAATGCCTCGTGGACGTTCCATAACGGGCAGGCCGCTCCAAATCGAGCGAATTGAAGCTTCGTCGAGCTGTGCCTCTTCGTGATGTTGCCGGCACGATCGATGCGGGCAAAGAAAACCGGAACGCCTTTGTTTCCCGGCCGCTGCATTGTGCTCAGCCGGTGGCAGACCTGCTCAAGACTTGCGCCGAAACGGGCGGAGAGGAGATCGAGGTCGTGGCGCAAGCTGTTCGCCGCTGAAAGGAACTCGCCGTAAGGCAATAGCAACGCACCGGCGAAGTAATTCTGCAAACCGATCTTGCAAATTTCCAATGCTTCGACGGTGCGGAAATTTGCATCGCGGGCGATGGACTGAACAAGGCCGGGGGCGTGGAGTTGCGCGATCTGGAGGGCGATCTGGAAATCCCGTGTCGATGCCGGCGCGTATCGATTTATGGAAAGCGTTCCGGAGGATCGATCGAATTGCCTGAGCGCATCATCATCCGGCTCCGAGCGTTTCACCTCGACGCGATACTGCGATTTCAGGAAGCGTGACAGGACCGAGTGGCTGTCTCCGTCTCCCAGTCCAAGTTCGCCAGCCAGCTTCTCGGCTTCGACGTCGAGTGCATGGATGTAGTTGTCGACGAAATGGAAAAAATCCCGGACTTCCTCGTAGGGCGTGGTTTCCGCCAGCGAAGCCGACCGGCCAAGGCTGTCGCTCAAACCCGCAAGTTGCTCGCTGTTGCGTTTGTATCCCTGGTGTGCCCGGATAAAGGCGCGAGCCAGGTTTGGTGCGCTCTGGGTTACGAGTTTCAGTTCCTGAAAATTCGGGGCGAGGTTCTCAAACAGGGGGTCCGTCAGCGCCTCCGTGAGGGCAGACAGGAGCCTGTCTCCTTCACCGGACGAGAGTTCGCTCATGTTGATCTGGAATTTTTCTGCCAGTGCAACAAGAACTGCGGCAGAAACAGGCCGCTGATTGTTCTCGATCTGGTTCAGGTAACTCGTGGAGATTCCAATCCGCTCGGCGAATTGCGCCTGGGTCGCTTTGTTCGCCTCCCTGAGTTCCCGGACTTTACGACCGATGAAGAGCTTTCCAATGGCCATTTTCGCAACTTTGCAAAAGTTAGTTTGCATTTTTATAGTTTACTCATGCACGCACGATCAAGTGTTTTGTGAACCTCTCCGCTCAGTTACAAACGCGCTCAACATTGGCGCCTTCGAAGTGGAAATTATATGCGATCCGTTCTTGAGCAGCTTGAGTCGAGGCGGGCCGAAGCACGGCTCGGCGGCGGTCAGAAGCGCATCGATGCTCAGCACAGCAAGGGCAAGCTTACGGCGCGCGAGCGCATCGAGGTGCTGCTCGACGAAGGCTCCTTCGAAGAATACGACATGTACGTCACCCACCGTGCCGTCGATTTCGGCATGGCCGAGCAGAAAGTGGCCGGCGACGGCGTCGTCACTGGCTGGGGCACGATCAATGGCCGCCAAACTTACGTCTTCTCTCAGGATTTTACCGTGCTCGGCGGCTCGCTCTCCGAGACCCATGCACAGAAAATCTGCAAGATCATGGACATGGCCGTGCGCAACGGCGCACCCGTCATCGGCCTCAACGATTCGGGCGGTGCGCGCATCCAGGAAGGCGTCGCCTCGCTCGCCGGCTATGCCGAAGTGTTCCGCCGCAACGCCGAGGCCTCCGGCGTCATCCCGCAGATCTCGGTGATCATGGGCCCCTGCGCCGGCGGTGCTGTCTATTCGCCGGCGATGACCGACTTCATCTTCATGGTGCGCGATTCCTCCTACATGTTCGTCACCGGCCCGGACGTGGTGAAGACCGTCACCAACGAGATCGTCACGGCCGAAGAACTCGGCGGCGCCGGCACCCATACGCGGAAATCCTCGGTTGCCGATGCGGCCTATGAAAACGACATCGAGACCCTGGAGCAGGTGCGTCTGCTGTTCGACTTCCTGCCCCTCAACAACCGCGAAAAGCCGCCGGTCCGTCCCTTCCACGACGATCCCGCCCGCATCGAGAACCGTCTCGACACGCTGATCCCGGATTCGTCGGCCAAACCCTACGACATGAAGGAACTCATTCACGCAATCGCCGACGAAGGCGACTTCTTCGAGATCCAGGAAGCCTTTGCCAAGAACATCATCACCGGCTTCATCCGGCTCGAGGGCCAGACCGTCGGCGTCGTCGCCAACCAGCCGATGGTGCTGGCCGGCTGCCTGGATATCGACTCATCGCGAAAAGCTGCCCGCTTCGTCAGGTTCTGCGACGCGTTCAATATCCCTATTCTGACACTGGTCGACGTCCCGGGTTTCCTTCCAGGCACGTCGCAGGAATATGGCGGCGTCATCAAGCACGGGGCTAAGCTGCTGTTCGCCTACAGCCAGGCAACCGTGCCCATGGTCACGTTGATCACGCGCAAGGCGTACGGCGGCGCCTATGACGTCATGGCGTCCAAGCATATAGGCGCTGATGTCAACTATGCCTGGCCAACCGCCGAGATCGCCGTGATGGGCGCCAAGGGCGCCACCGAAATCCTCTACCGTTCCGAGCTCGGCAACCCCGACAAGATCGCCGCTCGCACCCAGGAGTATGAAGAGCGTTTCGCCAACCCCTTTGTCGCCGCCGAACGCGGATTCATTGACGAAGTCATCATGCCGCATTCCTCCCGCCGCCGCATTGCCCGGGCGTTCGCTTCGCTTCGCAACAAGCAAAGTGAAGTGCGGTGGCGCAAGCACGACACGATACCGTTGTGAAACGTCACATGCGTCACAAACCACAGTCGTCATCCTCGGGCTTGAGCCGAGGATGACGGAAAGAACAGTTAGATCGAGCTGATCGAGAACCGAATGATCCAGAAAATTCTGATCGCCAATCGCGGCGAGATTGCCTGCCGGGTGATCAAGACGGCGCGGAAGATGGGCATCGCCACGGTTGCCGTCTATTCCGATGCGGATGCCGATGCGCT
>NZ_JAOYTH010000035.1 GCF_025847205.1 Pararhizobium sp. YC-54
CAGGACGATTGGGCCGATGCCGGCGTCAAGAGCGTCAGGATCATCGGCGACGCCGCAGCACCCGCGCCGATCGCCTGGGCGACCTATGCCGGCCATCGCTATGCGCGCGAACTCGACACCCCGGATATCGGCGACGCCCTGCCGTTCCGCCGCGAAGTAACCGAACTCGAGCGGACGTAAGGAGAACGGAATGACCCAGCCCAAGGCTATTGAAGTAAAATCGGTCTCGAAAAATTTCGGAACGTACCAGGCCCTGAAGTCGGTCAGCTTCAACATCGGCAGCAACGAGTTCTTCACCATGCTCGGTCCCTCGGGCTGCGGCAAGACCACGCTTCTGCGCATGCTGGCGGGTTTCGAAAGCCCCAGTAGCGGCTCGATCCTGCTGAACGGACGCGAGGTTGTCGACATCCCTCCGCACAGGCGGCGCGTGAACACGGTCTTCCAAAGCTACGCGCTGTTTCCGCATATGACGCTGGAGCAGAACGTCGCCTACGGGCTCGAAAACCTCGGCTGGGACGGGGCCCGCATCCGAGCCCGGGTGGGCGAGATGCTCGAACGCGTCCATATGACCGTGATGGCAAAGCGCAAGCCCGCGCAGCTTTCCGGCGGCCAGCGCCAGCGCATCGCGCTCGCCCGCGCACTGGCGCCGGAGCCGGAGGTGTTGCTGCTGGACGAGCCGCTTTCCGCGCTGGACCTGAAGCTGCGGCAGGCCATGCGGGACGAGTTGCGCACTCTGCAGCGCGATACCGGCATCACCTTCGTCTTCGTCACCCACGACCAGGAGGAGGCGCTTGACATGTCGGACCGCATTGCGGTTCTTGGCGGCGGTGAGGTCCAGCAGATCGGCACGCCGACCCAGATCTATGAGGAGCCGGTCAACCGCTTCGTCGCCGATTTCGTCGGCGAGACGAATTTCCTGGATGTCGAGGTTCTGGAAGTCGCAGCCGGCCAGGCGACCGTTCGCATGCCCTTCGGCGCGGTCTTCACCGCGCCCGCCACCGGCCATACGACCAAGGGCCGCGCAACACTTTCGATCCGGCCGGAAAAAATCAATCTAGGCGATCAGGCGCAAGGCATCGCTTTCGAGGGCCAGATCGTCAACAAGAACTATATGGGCGGCTACACCCACTACACGTTGAACGTCAGGGGGACGGAGCTACGCGCGTCGCGCCGTAATGCCTCGCGCGAGGGAGATACGATCGAGTCCGGCGCAACCGTACCGGTGGGCTTCGTCGCCGCTTCCGCACGGGTGCTTGCGGCATGACGATGGACACGCTGCACCTCCCCTTCGCGACGAAGCGCGCGTCCGGCGCCCGTTTCTGGCGCAACCTGTCCTTCTGGGGGCTTCTGCCGTCATGGCTGCTGATGGGGTTCGCGCTGATTCTCCCGATCGCGATCATCGCCGCAGTGTCCGTCGCCACGCGCGGTGCCCATGGCGGGTTCACCTGGGACTTCAATCTCGCCGGCTATAGCCAGATCCTGTTCAACGAGGGCTGGACGGGTGAGCTGGAGTTCACACCCCAGTACCTGATGATCATCGCGCGGACCTTCCTGCTGGCGGGCGCGACGACGCTGATTTGCCTCCTCTTCGCGGTGCCGGTCGCCTACTTCATTTCGCGCCAGCCGCCGAGCCAAAAGGCAATCCTCGTCTATCTGGTGACTCTGCCGTTCTGGGTGTCCATGATCCTGCGCGTCTATGCCTGGATGATCATTCTCGGCAAGGAGGGCACGCTGCCGCGCTTGCTCGAGAATCTCGGTTTTCCCCCCGGCATGAGCTTCATGTTCAACGATGGCGCGACGCTGACGGCGATGGTCTACACCTACATGCCGCTGATGGTCCTGCCGGTCTTCGCCTCGATCGAGAAGTTGGACGGCACGCTGATCGAAGCCTCCCACGATCTCTACGGCGACCGCTGGGTGACGCTGCGCCGAGTGATCCTGCCGCTCACCGCGCCAGGCATCCTCGCCGGGGCCATCCTCGTCTTCGTTCCCTCGCTGGGAGCAGTGCTTGAACCGACGCTGATGGGCGGGGGCAAGCAAATGATGATGGGGTCGCTGATCCAGCTGCAGTTCGGCGGCGGACGCAACTGGCCGTTCGGCGCGGCCATCGCCATGACGCTGATGGCCGTTGTGCTGATCTTCCTGATCTTCACCGCCCTCCGCTCCGCCCGCAAGGAGACCGCAAAATGAGCACGGGACACGACGTCAAGCGTTATCCTGGCCTCGGCCCCCTCACGGGTCTGTTCTTCCTCTACCTTTACGCGCCGCTCGCGGTGGTGGTGATCTATTCCTTCAACGCCAACAGGATCGCCGGCGTCTGGACGCATTTTTCGCTGCAGTGGTATTCCTCGGCGTTGAACAATGCGGCGTTGATGAACGCGCTCAAGACCTCGCTGACCGTGGCTGTCGTGGCGACGGTGGTCTCGACACTGATCGCGCTAGCGGCCGCGCTTGCGATCATCCGCGGCAAGGACGTCCGCTTTCGAAAACTGTCGGAAACGGTGGTCAATCTGCCGCTGCTGCTGCCGGAAATCGTGCTGGCGGTGGCGACGCTGATCCTGTTTTCGCTGATCGGCATCCAGAACGGCATGGCGAAGCTGATCATCGCGCATTCAGCCTTCTGCACACCCTTCGCCTTCCTGCCGATCCGCGCGCGGCTGCAGGGCATGTCGCTCGATCTCGAAGAGGCAAGCGCCGATCTCTACGCTTCCCGCTGGACGACGTTCCGGCGCGTGACGCTGCCATTGATCTTTCCGGGCGTGTTCTCCGGCGCGATGCTCGCCTTCCTGATCTCGATGGATGACTTCATCACCTCGAACATGCTCTCGACCGGCGGCACCACGACACTGCCAGTCTACATCTTCTCACTCATCCGCAGCGGAACCTCGCCGGAACTGAACGCGATCGCCACGCTGCTGATCCTTGCCTCGCTGATCCTCGCGACAGCCGCCCTCCTGGTCGCGGCGCGAGGCACCCGTGACAATGCCTGAGCCAAAACAACGAAGAGGAACAGCACATGAAGAAATACTTGACCGCCACCGCCCTTGCGGTTTGCTTCGCGAGCGCCGCACAGGCCGAGGGACAGCTCAATCTGTATGCGTGGTCCGAGTCGATCTCGCCGACCCTGATCGAGAAATTCTCGAAG
The DNA here is from genome assembly GCF_025847205.1 of Pararhizobium sp. YC-54. Classification (GTDB taxonomy): domain Bacteria; phylum Pseudomonadota; class Alphaproteobacteria; order Rhizobiales; family Rhizobiaceae; genus Pararhizobium. Next base: position 3,146 of record NZ_JAOYTH010000035.1, read on the forward strand.
GCAAATGACGTCAAGGTCAATGTCGACGGGTATACCTCGAACGAGGACCTGTTGACCAAGTTGCAGGCCGGCTCCTCTGGCTACGATATCGCGATCCCTTCGCAGCACTTCTTGCGCGTCATGATCGACGAGGGGCTCCTCGAAAACTACGGCGCGAACAAGCTGAAGGCTTACGAGAACATCGACGCGCGCTGGCGTAACCAATGGTGGGACGAAAGTCAGGAATATTCGATTCCGATCGCCTACGGCACCGCCGGCTTCGTCGTGAACACCGAGCGGTACAAGGGGCCGACCGACAGCTTCAAGCATTTCTTCGAGCCCGGAAGCGAGCTCAGCGGCAAGATCGCGATGCTGTCCTACCCCGACGAGGTGATCGGCGCAGCGCAGCTCTATCTCGGCGTACCCTTCTGCTCCGAGGACCAGGCGGAGATGAAGAAGGTGCTGGATCTCCTGATGGCGCAAAAGCCGGCGGTCGCAGCCTATTCGTCGGACAACATCGCCAGCCGTCTCGCCTCGGGCGAGGTTTCGGCGCATTTCTGGTGGGACGGTGAGGAACTCAAGGCCCGCACCGGTGGTTCGCCCTTCGCGCTCGCGATGACGAAGGAAGGCCTGGTCGGCTGGCTCGACAGCATGGTGATTCCGAAGGGCGCGCCGAACAGCGACAATGCGATCAAGTTCATCGAGTTCATGTCCGAGCCGGAGAATGCCACCGAACAGATGAATTTCTATGCCCATTCCTCGCCGATGAAGCTGGTGGCGGAAAAGGTCGTCTACACGAAGGAAAAAGCCCCGGAACTCTATCCGGAAGTCCCGGTCGCCTTCTCCCGCACCTGCTCGCCCGCCGCACAGGATCTGGTGAACCGCGTCTGGACGCAACTGCTGCAGTAACGCCGCCGCGCGCGGGGGCAACCGGGCCCCCGCGCTTTCACGGAACAGAGTGAGCCATGACTGCTGATCTCATCATCGTCAATGCGCGCGCGCGCGCCATCTTCGCGCCCGCGGGAACGACCGCCATTGCCGTCGTCAAAGGAAAGATTCTTGCGCTGGGGTCGGACGACGCGATCCGCGCCCATGCCGGACCTGATACCCGCGTCATCGACGCGGGCGGGTGCGAGATGATGCCGGGCTTCGTCGAAAGCCACCTGCATCTGTTCATGGGCGGAGCAACGCTTGGCATGCTGAACCTTGGTTCCTCGTTCGGGTTCGACGCGACCCGTGCCGCGTTTCTGGATTTCGCTGCCGCCAATCCGGGCGACGACATCCTCTTCGGTTATGCCGTCAACTACATCATCTTTGGCGAAGACCGCCGGCCTGATCGCCATCTGCTGGACTCGATCATCGCCGATCGGCCGGTCTGCCTGCTCGCAACCGACCTGCATTGCGCCTGGGCCAACACCCGCGCACTGGAGCTTTCGGGCATCTTGCATGGCGCGGATGTCGGCCACGGCTCCGAAGTGGTCATGGGCGACGACGGTCTCGCCACCGGTGAACTGCGCGAATTCGCGGCCATGAATCGCGTCAAAATGCTCTCCCGGCTTAAAGGCCGCGACAGCATGGACTACGAGGGCGGCGAAGTCTCGGACGAGGATCGCGCCCATGACAAGGCGCTGATCCGCCAGGCAGGCGAGTATTGCGCCCGGCATGGCATCACCACCGCCGTCAACATGGATGGCAACGCCTATCAGGCCGGGTTGATGCGCGATCTGGCACTTGGCCAGCAGATGCCTGTCCGCGTGAGTCTGCCGTTGCGCCTCGAACAGCGGCACGCCGCCGACGGGATCGCGCTCATTGACGGCTTCGGTCCGGACGTGCCGGGCTGGCTGCACTTTGGCCGCATCAAGCTGTTCATGGACGGTGTATACGATACCTGGACGGCCCTGACCGTCACCGATTACCCCGACCGGCCCGGCTTCCGGTCCGAGCCGCTGATCGCCCCCGAGACCTTCAATGCGATCTGCATCGAGGCCGATCGCCGCGGCCTTCAGATCGCGACCCACGCCGTCGGCGATGGCGCCGTGCGCGCAACGATCGACGGCTATGAGGCCGCCCGCAAGGCCAACGGCTCGCGCGACGCCCGCCACCGGATCGAGCATATAGACACGATCACACCGGAGGATCTCGACCGGCTCTCGCCCCTCGGCATCGTCGCCTCGATGCAACCGGTGCATCCGCCGGGCTCCGCCGGCCTGCCGCTCGAACCCACGATCACGATCATGGGCCGGGAACGTTGGCCGACCGCCTTCCCGTGGCGGATGATCCGCGACCGCAAAGTGCCGCTCGCTTTTGGGACAGACTGGCCGGTTTCGCCGATCTCGCCACTCTATGCGATCCACTGCGCCCTGACGCGCGAACCCTGGGCCACCGACAAGCCGGATCAAAGGCTCAGCCTTGACGAATGCCTGCTCGCATACACCGCCGGCGGCGCCTACGCCGACTTCGCCGAAGGAAGTCGTGGACGGCTAGATCCGGGCTTCGAGGCCGATCTGGTACTGATCGAGGGCGCCCTTGAAGATCTTGCCGAGACCGAAAACGCCGCTCGGGTCGCGTTGACAGTCTGCGGAGGGAAAATCACTCACGAGGAGTTGTGATGCAACTTCGGCCACCTGACACAACGCTCGATGCTGATGCCGGGTCGCCGAAAGTGCCTTTGCCGCAACGACGATGGTTCCACCGCGCGCTCGTCGGTAAAGCCTCCCGGCTTTTAAAGCGCGCAGCGGTTTGGCAACAACGACATGCGTAAAATCAAAGACCTAGAGCGCTGGAAGCGAATCTGAAAGATCGCGACGCGCTTTAGGGACAGACTAACCACTGCCACGGGAAATCGTAATTTTCGTGCTCCAGTCCCTTCGATAAACCAATAGTCACATCTCGTCGCATCACGCGGAAACTCTCGGACAGCCAGAACAGGAGGCAGAAATGCCAGTTGAAAAAGTAGACACGCTTGTCGTTGGCGCTGGCCAAGCCGGGGTAGCTCTCAGCGAACATCTGAGCAAGGGCGGCGTGCCTCATCTTGTGCTCGAGCGTCATCGCATTGCCGAACGCTGGCGCTCCGAAAGATGGGATAGTCTGGTTGCCAACGGTCCGGCCTGGCATGATCGTTTCCCGGGTCTGGAGTTCTCCGGCGCCGATCCCGATGCCTTTGTTCCCAAGGAGCAGGTTGCGGACTATTTCGTTGCCTATGCGGAAAAGTTCGAAGCCCCTATCCGCTGCGGCGTGGAGGTAAAGGAAGTGCGAAGGAATGCCGGACGCCCCGGCTTCCGCGTTGAAACCTCGGACGGCGTGATCGAGGCCAACAACGTCGTTGCTGCCACTGGACCTTTCCAGCGTCCCGTCACTCCTGCCGTCGTTCCTGAAAATGCGGGGGTCATGCAGATCCATTCGAACGTTTACCGCAATCCCGGTCAGCTGCCCGAAGGTGCGGTCCTTGTGGTTGGCGCGGGGTCTTCGGGGGTGCAGATCGCGGACGAGCTCCTGCGGGCGGGCAAGCGCGTCTACCTGTCGGTCGGAGCGCATGATCGTCCTCCCAGGGCCTATCGTGGCCGCGACTTCTGCTGGTGGCTGGGGGTTCTCGGCAAGTGGGATGCGGAAACGCCCGGGCCCGGCACAGAGCATGTCACGATCGCCGTGAGCGGCGCTCGTGGCGGCGAGACGATCGACTTCCGTCGCCTCGCGGCGCGGGGGATGACGCTCGTCGGTCTGACGCAATCCTACGTGAACGGCACACTAACCTTTGCCCCGGACCTTGCGGACAATATTGCGCGCGGAGATGCCAACTACCTGGCGCTGCTGGACGAGGCCGACGCTTACGTGGTGCGCAATGGCCTCGACCTTCCGGACGAACCAGAGGCCCGCGAAATTATGTCGGATCCGCCGTGCCTGGCCAATCCCATTCTTGAACTGAATCTGGCGGGGGCCGGGATCACCTCGATCATCTGGGCGACGGGCTATGCCGTCGACTATAGCTGGTTGAAGATTGACGCCTTTGACGAGAAGGGCAGGCCGAAGCATCAGCGCGGCGTATCGGTCGAGCCCGGAATCTACTTCCTGGGATTGCCATGGCAATCGCGCCGGGGGTCGAGCTTTATCTGGGGCGTCTGGCACGACGCCAAGCATTTGGCCGACCGAATTTCCACCCAGCACAAGTATCTCGCGTACCACGCCTCCGCCAAGCGCGAGACCGAAAACGCATAACCGGGGCCTCGGCTTACCGGCTCCTCAATCTACCGAATAGGAATCCATCGATGGAACACCGCAGGCATCGCACGTTCAATACCAAGATCACCTATCCCGAACAGAACCTCGACAACGATCTCTGCCAGGCCGTCGTGGCGCGCGGCACGACGATCTTCCTGCGCGGGCAATGCCCGCAGGATCTCGATACGGCCAAGAACATCGACAGCCATGATCCGGTCGAGCAGACGCACAAGGTGATGCAAAACATCCGCCAGCTCCTTGAAGAGTGCGGCGGCAAGATGGAACATCTTGTGAAGGTCGTGGTCTATATCACCGATGTCCGTCATCGCGAGGCGGTCTATCGCACCATGGGTGAGTACATCAAGGGCGTCTACCCGGTATCGACCGGCCTCGTCGTCCAAGCTCTCGCCCGGCCGGATTGGCTTGTCGAAATCGACGGCACGGCCGTCATTCCGGACTAGGGGCGCCGCCATGACGTTTTCCATCGTTGCCCGGTGCAATCAAACCGGCATGTTCGGCGTTGCCGTTTCGTCGTCGTCACCGGCGGTCGCGGCGCGGTGCGCCCATGTCCAGGCAGGCGCCGGGGCCGTGGCCAGCCAGAACATCACCGATCCGACGTTGGGAACGCAGGTCCTGCGGCGATTGCAGGCGGGTGATTCCGCCGACGAGGCATTGGCTTTCCTCGTGTCCCGCAACGACTACATGGATTATCGCCAGGTTTTGGTCGTCGATGGGCGGGGTGCGAGCGCGGCGCATTCCGGCCCGAACGCGCTGGGCGTTTGGGCGCATGCCACGGGTGAAAACGTGGCGTGCGGCGGAAACCTGCTGGCAAATTCCGAGGTCCCCTCCGTTATGGTCGAGGCGTTTCTGGCTTCGGAAGGCCATTTGGGCGATCGCCTGCTTGTGGCGATGCGCGCCGCGATCGCCGCTGGCGGCGAAGCGGGTCCTGTTCATTCCGCCGGCATGAAGCTTGTGCGTGAGATGGAATGGCCTGTCGCGGATCTGCGCTGCGACTGGACCGAGAACTGCCCCGTGGAAGAGCTTGGCGCGCTTTGGGACATCTACAAGCCGCAACTGGACGCCTACGTTCAGCGCGCCATCAACCCTTCGATCGCGCCGAGCTACGGCGTTCCGGGCGACGAATAGCTGATTTATTTGGAGGATTTGATGACCGTACTGAGCCATCAGGATTGGATTAACCGGGCCGCGACGATACGCTTCCGGGACAAGGCGTTCATAGACGGCAAGTTCGTGCCGGCGCGCTCGGGACGGGTCTTCAACAGCGTCAATCCGGCGACGGGGGAAACGTTGGCTGAGGTGGCGTCCTGTGGACTGGAGGACGTCGATATCGCCGTGGCGGCTGCGCGTCGCTCTTTCGCGGCGGGAGTGTGGTCACGCAAGAGCCCGTCTCACCGCAAGGACGTGTTGCTACGTCTCGCCGCCTTGCTGCGGGAAAATCAAGAGGAGCTCGCGCTTCTCGAATCGCTTGACATGGGCAAGCTGGTGAACGACGCCATGACGGTCGATGTCCCGGGATCGGCCGCGATCTTCCAATGGTATGCCGAAGCGATCGACAAGATCTACGATGAGATTGCCCCGGCCGGGGAAGGCAATCTCGTTCTGGTCCGACGCGAGCCGCTGGGTGTCATCGGCGCCGTCGTGCCGTGGAATTTTCCGCTGGACATGGCGACATGGAAATGCGCCCCGGCGCTGGCCGCCGGCAACTCGGTCGTGCTCAAGCCCGCCGAGCAATCGCCGCTCTCGGCCCTGCGACTGGCGGAACTCGCCGTGGAAGCGGGTGTTCCAGCGGGCGTTCTGAATGTTGTACCAGGTCTCGGTGAAACCGCGGGGCAGGCGCTCGGACGCCATCCGGATATCGACAGTCTGGTGTTCACCGGTTCCACTGCGATCGGCAAGCTGTTCATGCAATATGCCGGTCAATCCAACATGAAACAGGTTTGGCTGGAAACCGGCGGCAAGAGCCCCAACCTGGTCTTCGACGACTGCGCCGATCTCGATGCGGCGGCCGACATGGCGGCCTTCGGGATTTTCTTCAATCAGGGCGAAGTCTGCTCCGCCAATTCGCGCCTGCTGGTCCATCGGCGGATCAAGGACGCGCTGGTTGAAAAGCTCGTCGCGCGGGCCGCGGCGACGCAGCCCGGCGATCCGCTTGACCCGGCCTCGAAAATGGGCGCGCTGGTCGACGCACAACATGCCGCGAATGTCATGCGCTTCGTCGACGCGGCAAAGAAGACTGCGAGGCTCGCAGCGGGTGGCGAACAGGTGACGGTCAACGGGCGCGGCAGTTTCGTGACGCCGACGATCTTCGATGACGTCCGGCACGATGATTTGATCGCCCGTGAGGAAATCTTCGGCCCGGTACTCGCCGTCATCCCCTTCGATGACGAGGAAGAAGCTATTCGGATTGCCAATGATAGTCCCTACGGCCTGGCCGCGTCTCTCTGGACCAACGATCTGTCCCGCGCACATCGCGTTTCCGATCGGTTGAAAGCTGGTACCGTTTCCGTCAACACGGTCGACGCGCTCAGCCCGATGACGCCTTTCGGCGGCATCAAGCAGTCGGGTTTCGGCCGGGATTTGTCGCTTCATTCCTTTGACAAATATACGGCATTGAAAACGACATGGATCAAATACTAGGGTATGCCGACTTGCACCGGTAACCCGAAACGAAGCACTGTCTGACCATGCCCCTACGCTTTACATTGCGGCAGCTGGAATATTTCGTCGCCGTCGGCGAGGCTGGCAGTATTGCAAAAGCCTCCGAGCAGGTGAATGTTTCGCCGCCATCGATTTCCGCCTCCATCGCGCAGCTGGAGGCGGAGTTCGGCATTGAACTCTTTGTCCGCAAGCATTCCCACGGCTTGTCGCTCACCGCAGGCGGACGCGTGTTTCTCAAGGAAGCGCAGCGGCTGCTCAGTGACGCGGACGCTTTGCACGACGTCGCGGGAGACATCTCGGACAAGGTTCGCGGCCCCCTTTCCATCGGCTGCCTGACCACCTTCGCCCAGCTCGTTCTTCCTTCCTTGCGGCGCAGCTTCGAGAACCAACATCCGGACGTGCGCATAAGGCAGTTCGAACGTAACCAGGGCCAGTTGCTGGAGATGCTGCTGCGCGGCGAGATCGACGCGGCGCTGACCTACGACCTTGAGGTATCCCAGGACATCGCTTTCGAGCCGCTCATGCAGCTGCCGGCTTATGTGATGCTGCCGGAAGGCCATCGATTGGGCGGGCGCGATGTCGTGATGCCGGAGGAGCTCTGCGAGGAGCCGATGATCCTCCTCGATTTGCCGCACAGCCGGGAGTATTTCCTTTCAGCTTTCCGCGATAAAGGCCTGCGCCCGAATATCGCGGAGCGAACCAGCGACATCGCGATGATGCGGTCCATGGTGGCGAATGGTTTCGGCTATGGCGTAGCCAATATGCGGCCGTTGAACACGCTTTCGCCGGACGGCAAGCCGCTCGTTTTCATACCAATGGGAGGCGATCTGCGCCCGTTGATCATGGGCGTCGCATTGCCCAATGCCGAGCACAGAACGCAAGCCATGGATGCTTTCGTAAAGCATTGCCGAAACTTCGTCGGCGAACAGGGCGTCATTCGGAAATAGGTCGGCAAAGCCGACCGTACGCCGTCACTCCCCGGCCAACCCCCTGGGATCGCAAAGGCGCGCAAGAAGCGCGTCGAGCATCTGATCGCAGCGCCGCAACTGTTCGAGTGAAACGAATTCGTCGGGCTTGTGGCCTTGCGCCATGAAACCCGGACCGCAAATCACCGTCGGGATGGAGAGGCGCTGGTTGAACAGCCCGCCTTCGGTTCCAAACGCAACCTTGATTGTGCTGTTTGCGCCGGTCAGCGATTTGACAAAGGCGACGGCGCTCGATGTGAGCGGTACGTCCAATCCCGGATAGGCATTGGTGACATCGATTTCCATGGCCGCTTCCGGCGCGTTCTCGCGGGCGTTCTTCGCAATCTTTCCGGCGGCGGCGCGCAGACGGTTCAGGATCATCTCCGGATCGTCGGCGGCGACATTGCGAATCTCGAAGTCGAGCGTGCAGAGATTGGGCACGATATTGAGAGCAACGCCGGCGTTCATCTTGCCCACGTGCACTGTCGTGTAGGGAATATCGTAGTCATCGTCGCGGGCGCCGTGGTGTGCGAGCCTGTCCTGCTCCGCGCGCAATTCGCCGACGAAATCGACCCCCATATGGATGGCATTGACTGCGAGCGGCGCCAGCGCCGAATGCCCTTCGCGGCCGGTGCAGGTGCAGCGCGCAGCCATCTTGCCTTTGTGTCCGGTCGCAACCGCCATCCCCGTCGGCTCGCCGACAATACAGAGATGCGGCCGGATGCGGGCCATTTCCAGTACGTCGATCAAGCTGCGCACCCCCATACAGCCGATTTCCTCGTCATAGGAAAGAGCAAGGTGAAGCGGCGTCCGCAGATCCATGCTGGTCGCCCGCAGCGCGGCGGAGAGGGCGCAGGCGATGAACCCCTTCATGTCCGCGGTCCCGCGGCCATAGAGGCGGCCCTCGTCTTCCGTCAACGCAAAAGGAGGTACGGTCCAGTTCTGGCCATCGACCGGTACGACATCCGTATGCCCGGACAACATCACACCCGGCCTATCGGTCGGGCCGATCGTGGCGAAGAGATTGGCTTTCTGTTTGTCCTTGTCGTGGACAAGCTCGCAGGCAACGCCCCGATCCCGCAGGAGTTCGGCGACGAAATCGATCAGGGCGAGATTGGATACCTGGCTGACCGTCGGAAACTCAATCAGCCGCTCAAGGATTTCGACACTGTCCACGTTCGCGCCCCGCATTTTTCGCGTTTTCGTTAACGGTGTACCTAGCACGCGCCCAGCCCCGGGGTTCAGTCGAATTTCCTTCACTCCCGCTTCAGCGAAAACTAACTGACGCCTGCAATTAGGTCTGTCCTAAGTCGTGAGAAAGAAAACTGTTGTTTTCCGCGCGGCCCCTCATCTTCACAGTGTCATGCACCGACGGGCGCATCGTGCCCGCTTTCGCATCACGTTGTGGTGGTTCAAGACTACGACGAGAAAGGGCATAAATTGCGCGATCCACGTTATGACATTCTGTTCGAACCGATGAAGATCGGCCCGCACGTCGCGAAGAACCGGTTCTACCAGGTGCCGCATTGCAACGGCGGCGGCTATCGCGACCCGTCGGCGGCGGCGGCGATGCGCGGCATCAAGTCCGAAGGCGGCTGGGGTGTTATCTTCACCGAACAGACCGAGATGCACCACACCTCGGAGATCACGCCCTTCATCGAGTTGCGGCTGTGGGAAGACAAGGACATTCCCGGCCTGCGCCGCATGTCCGATGCGATGAAGGTGCACGGCGCGCTGGCCGGCATCCAGCTCGCCTATTCCGGCATCAACGGCCCGAATTTCTATACCAAGGAAGTGCCGCTGGCGCCGTCCGCCCTGCCGATCCGCACC
>NZ_JAOYTH010000036.1 GCF_025847205.1 Pararhizobium sp. YC-54
GACGACTACGCCTTTCCCAGTCGGATCGAGCATACCGATCATATCAGCACTCGCCAGTATGCGCGATTGGTCGATGAGTGGGTAACTGCAATTGGGCTAAGACGCGAAGACTACGGCACACATTCGCTTCGAAGGACGAAGGCCGCGATGATCTACAAAGCGACGGGCAATCTTCGTGCAATCCAGATCCTACTGGGACATACCAAGATTGAGAACACGGTCCGCTACCTTGGTGTTGACATCGAGGATGCGCTGGAACTAGCGGAGCATACAGAGATTTGACAGAGTGCGGCCCCGCGTCCAGCGGGGCCGTACCTCTTCGGGGAAAATGTTTCCGGTTTGAGCAGTTCGATTGAGCGGCTATGCGCCCTCATGCCGGTCGTCCACACCACGCGCTTTAGTTCCTGGAAGCAGTCAGTCTGCTATTCGAGCGGTCGCGTCCGGAACGCGCGAATTGCGGTCATTCACGAGACGCTACGACAGCCGTGGGCGTCTCTGGTAAGCTACATTCGGAGCTTTTGGGGAGGCATGCAAATGTCGAGGGACGTAGTCATCTCTGCCACGACGAGCCAGCACTATCGCGAGTTTGCAACGCTGATACGCGAGTATGTCGACTGGTGTCGCGAACGATATGCCGCGGATAGTTGGTTCGTTGACGCCGCGTTCAGCCATCAGTCGCTTGAGCAGGAATTGCAAGAGTTGTCGTCCTCTTACGGTCCGCCGAGCGGCCGAGCGTTTCTCGCGCTCTCACGAGACGAGGTGGTTGGGTGTATCGCCTACCGGGAGCTGTCCGACACTGTCTGTGAGATGAAGCGGCTTTTCGTTCGGAAGGGCGGTCAGGGGCGTGGCGCAGGGCGACGCCTTTGCATGGCATCGATCGATGCTGCCCGAAGCGACGGCTACGCACTCATGCGACTCGACACCGCCAACTTGCTCACCGAGGCGATCGCTTTGTATAGGTCGGTCGGTTTCCGCGACTGTCCCGCCTACAACGATTATCCCGACGACCTCATGCCCTACATCGTCTTCATGGACATACCGATCAGACCAGCTAAGGCGGGCTAGATGTAAGCTCTGCTACTTTGGCAGAAGGGTGAATGTCCGCCGGCCCCACGCTGCTTCAGGCCGGCAAGCCGGCAAGACGTAGACCAGCGCGTAGGCGCTCCACATCTTTCGGCTCGCGCAGATATGACACATCGACAAGCCAGTCGACGTATTCTGCTGGCCCTGCGACGGAATCACCGATCCACAGAGTGCGCACTGCCTGAACGAATACGTCCCCACATTCCTTCGCCTCTTCGATCCTGCCTAGATGACCATAGGCCGCCGCCCGCCAAGCCATGTCTCGCGGATGCCTTATCGGGGAATCGAAGGTTCTCTGCTCGAGAAGCACAGCGGCCTCCCTGTACCGCCCGAGTTGGAACAGGATGTGCGAGAGATAATAATTATACCAACTTGGGTGACGCGGATTAATCCTCAAGGCAATTTGGGCGGCAGGCAGCCCAAGTTCCGGTCTGCCCAAGGCCCCCTGCATCCATGCCCAGATGATCTGGATTATCGGATCGTTCGGGTTCATGAATCGAGCTAGATCCAGGTGACGTTCGGCTCGATCAAAATCCCGCCAGGTCAGACACATGAATCCAAGTGTGCAATGCACCTTCGGATCATTGGGATCGAGCACGAGCGCTTGCTCGGCAAAGCGAAGTGCCTTTATCCTGTTCTCGTCCTTTTCCCGCGGCGCACCGATGCCATTATCGATCGCGCGATTGAGATAAGCATATGCGAGGCCTGTGTAAGCCCGCGCAAAAGTCGGGTCGATTTTGACCGCACGCTCGAACAGGGAAAGAACTCGTTCCTGACTTCCGGGCGTAAAGTCGTCGGAGAGGCGGTTGGCCTGGAGGAAGAGGTCATATGCGCGCATGTCCTCAGGCTGGCGTCGCCGCGCCAAGACCTCTCTATCGTCTCTGACACGCTGGGCGACCGTCGCAACGATGTTTTGGGAGATCTCCTCCTGAATGGCGAATACGTCCTCCATCGCTCGGTCGTAACGCTCGGCCCACAGATGTGTCCCGCTCGTTGACTCGATGAGCTGCGCCGTGACGCGCACCCGATCACCTAACCGACGAACGCTCCCTTCCACGACATACTCCGCTCCGAGCGTGCGTCCGATTTGACGCAGGTCCATGCTCTGTCCGCGAAAGGCGAATGAGGAATTGCGGGCAATCACCGTGAGCTCTCTGAATCTTGAAAGTTCCGTGATGACGTCTTCGGTAATGCCATCGCTGAAATAAACCTGATCCGGATCAGCGCTCATGTTGTCAAACGGCAGAACAGCCACCGCCGGCTTGTCGGAACGTGAGCTTGCTGGGAGCGTTGGCGTCAAGCCGCCGACGTCCATGCAGTAGGTCCTCACGGGCCGCGCGATGTTCTTCAGGTGCTGTTCACCCACATACTCGAAGTGGAGATCGACTTTTCCCGACAGTTGTTCGTGAGCTGAGCCGGATATGAGCACGCTGCCTGGCGGACATAATTGCTCCAGGCGCGCGGCAACATTGACCCCATCGCCGAGAAGATCATCTCCCTCGATCACGACGTCTCCGAGGTTTATGCCGATCCGGAGCACAATGCGGCGTTCAACTGCAACCTGTTCCTGTTGAGCGGCAAGCTTTTCTTGTACTGCCGCCGCACAGGCAACTGCTCCGACAACAGATCCGAACTCCGCTATGAGGCATCACCCATCAATTTGACTGTCCGACCACGGTACTCTGCTATGAGCGGTCGGAACACGGCACCCCATAGCTCTCTAATTGCCGCAAGCGCGCCTTCCTCGTCAGTCTCAACGAGCCGACAGTACCCAACGACATCGGCAACCAAGACGGCTGCGGTCCTACGTTCGACCTGAGGCGTCGTCATCTCGTCCTCCGCTGACGCGAGGCAGTCATCGACGATACTCTTGGAAAGCTGCTGCGATAATACCTCATCGAAGCATTCAAGACGATCTTAATCCGCTCGGCGTCACTCATCGATGATGTGCACCGCAAGAGGTTGGGTACTGTCGAAATGGTGGGGTATTCGCTCAACAGCCTCGCCCACCGAGGGCAACCGCGTTGCCGCTTCTGGCGCGAGATGGAAGCGCGTTTCCCGACAGATGCTGGGACCTCAATCCAGATGGAAACATCGCAGATAGGCCGGACGTTCCTTCAGCGACACCCAATAGGCCTTGGCGAGAGCCACGGCCTCCTCCGCCAACTGCGACAATTCCTGATTGGCGATTTCGAGTTTATTCACGGCACCGCTCCCGGCGAAACGCTCGTAGAATGGCTGGCTTTTGAGGGTGTTGCAATCGGCGCGCTTGGGTTGTTCGGACTGTCAGCAATCAGGTCACCGACTTCGGCTTTGGCGAAAAGTTGCCCTTGCGACGATCGAAACCAGTTTGGTGGCATTTGCTAACGATTAGCGGTCTTTCGCCCTCCACTCGTTACTGATGTGACACGCGAGCCGCCATGAGCCTGTTACGTCCGTGCGCTAAGGTTTCCCAAAAAGAGAAACTTCAAAAAACGGAGAGCTTCAGTGACACAAGAATTGACCATGTCGGAGGTTTTGAAAGACCCCCTCATACGGCAGTTGTTGCGCGCCGATGGGATACCTCTCGGATCTTTCGCCCAAATGCTCGAGAGGGCCGCCAACAGACGAAATTCCCAGGCCGCGAACGGAATGAGCCAGCGCCGACCATCCTCCAAGAAATCCGCCGCGCCGGCCGAAGGTGTGGAAATTAGATTGTGACCTGTTCCCCGATCTCCTCGACGCGGTTTGCGGGAAGCGTGAAATAGGTCGACGGGTCGATCCCAAGGCCTGCAAGCGGGATGTAGATGGGCGATCGACCGCCTTCGAAGTTTAAGCCCTCATCCTGGGGGTTTTGGCGAACACACTGAGACCGAGCCATTCCTGCATGTCGCGCGCGAGACCCCTGTCCCCTTCAAGTTTCAGCGTTTCTGCATCGGTTTCCTGACGTATGGTCGTCAGGCCCATCCAAATTGCGGTCATCGAACGGAGCGACCCTTCAACGAGAAGGTCTACTTCATAGCCCGGATCGAAGTTACAGAGATCGACTTCTCCGTTTTCGACCACAAGCCACCAGCTCTTTTGCGCGGCCGGAAGTTCCGGGTACAGAAACTGTATCGTACAACGGCGGGGCGGAAGTCTGCTTGTATCGAGGCTCCGCCGCATGTCCCACATGAGCAGAGAAGGGTCGAGATTCTTCAAGGAAAGTCGTGATTCCATCCACCGTTGAGCCCAATTTCCGAGGCCCATGATCAGAGGTCTCAATTCTTCGCCCGCTGTCGTGAGTTGGTAATCGGTCATGCCGTTCACACTCCTAGTCACCGTGATGACGCCCGATTGTTCCAGTTCTTTCAGTCGTTTTGACAGGAGTGCCGGGGACATTTTTGGTAGGCCGCGGCGCAACTCATTAAAGCGCGTCGATCCGCAAAGGAACTCGCGAACGACCAAGGTCGTCCAACGCGAGCAGAGGACTTCCGACGCCATTGATACTGGACAGAATTGCCCGTAGCCGTCACGCTCTATCATAAGGACCTCCACCGGTCTGGATCAGGCACGATATTGCAAAACAACCGGTTCTCCAAACACTCCTTGCCTGGCCATACGGTGGCAGAGTTCAGTACAGTTCGTGTACTAGCCGCAATCGTGAAACGAGCGCAGAGTTTCAATCCTCACGAGATAGGAGGCATTGATATGCTCGGGCTTGCAGAACCAACACAGAACCTTGGCGGCGGTCGGACCATTGTCGAACGAACCAATTCGGTCCTGCCCACCATCGCGCAGCGCGCCGCATCGACCGACGAGAGCGACACCTTCGTCGGCGAGAATTACGCGCTGCTAAAGGAATCTGGCCTCGCGCGGGCAGGCGTTCCAATCGAATTGGGCGGGCTGGGCGCGGAAGTGCCCGAACTTTCTGAGATGCTCAAATCTATTGCTCGTGCATGTGGGTCCACTGCGCTTGCCTTTTCCATGCATACCCATCAAGTCGCCATCCCCGCCTGGCGCTGGCGGCATCAAAAGGTGGCCGCGGTGGAGCCGCTCCTGAGACGTGTTGCATCGGAGCAAATCATATTGCTCTCGAGCGGCGGATCGGACTGGATCGGCGGATCCGGCAAGGCCATAAAAGTTGATGGCGGATACCGGATCACCGCGCGTAAACGCTTCACTTCCGGCGCGGCGGCAGGAAACATCCTGATGACCGGTGCCGTTTATGAAGAACAGGACGGCGCGCGCTCCGTCATTCATTTCGGCGTTCCGATGGCATCGCCTGAGGTTTCGATAGAGGATACGTGGCGAACACTTGGAATGAGGGGAACCGGGTCAAACGATATCGTCATCGAAAACCTCTTCGTGCCGGATGCGAGTGTCGCATTTTCCAGAAGCGCGGGACAATGGCATCCGGTATTTCAAGTCATCGGCACGATCGCGTTTCCTCTGATCTACGCGGTCTATCTTGGGGTCGCCGAGAGCGCCCGCGACATCGCAGTCAGGATGGTCCGTAGCAAGGCCAACAGCGATCATCTGATCGGGTTGGTCGGGCGCATGGAAACGTCTCTGAGGGCCGCACAGATCGCGCATCGCTGGATGTTGGAGGTGGTTGCTCGAAACGAACCGTCCGCGGAAACCGTCAACGAGGTTATGATCGGCCGTTCCTTGGTCGCGCGGCACGCCATCGAGGTGACGGAGCTTGCAATGGAGGTCGCAGGCGGCGCGGCATTCTATCGAGAGAACGGGCTGGAGCGCTGCTTCCGTGACATACAGGGCGCGCGCTATCATCCGATGCAGCCCGGAGCCCAGGCGCAATACGCGGGTTCATTCGCACTCGGACTTCCCACCGAGAACATTTTCTAACTCCGGGCGCAACGACGAACTCCGCGGAATCGTAGGTTAGGTGGTGTAGTTTGATATCCAGAATCCGAAGGGACGAGCCCCGCCAGCAGGGACGACAAAGCAACCTCTTGTCCGCTTCGGGCCGACAGCGGAAACGATTTCCGCTTCGCGCCGTCATGTCGGTCATAGAAGCCGTCATCGTGCCTGCCCGTAAGCAGATATTATCTTGGCAAAGGCGTTACGTTATCTGTGCACAGGAACCCACAAACTGAATGTCACCTTCGGCTGCGGCGATGGCTACTTCCGATGGTGTTTGGCCACGTTCTTTGCTATTTGTATGGTTGCTCTGGCGGTTCTTGGGGGAAGAAATAATGCCTTTGCTTGCCGTGCATCACGTCCCAAATATCTACTGATCCTCCGAACTGGTCTGGCCGGCTTCCCACAGCTCTATCTTCGCGACCCCGATTCAAACATCGTCGAGATCAATGGAGCACCTTGAATGTGCCGTCTGCGCCGCCGTCAAGGAATGGATGATCGCAATGAGTCGACAGAGGGCATGACATCCGCTTGGCGCCGTCTATTCGGTCGTTGAGACCGCGTTGACGCTTACCTGAAAGCAGCGGTTCAGTTTCGGCCGTCAGAGTGGTGATGAAGGGTGTGAAGCCGAAGTTCGGACGCCCCTCGGCTGAGGTCTGCTCCCACCGGGTTGCAGTCGTTGCGTGACTCCCTATACTGCGACACCGCAATAACAAATGTCGGAGTCAGAATCATCGCTCCATCGGGAGTTACGACAAAGTCGTTGCAGCGGAGCAAGTGTTCAGGTGCTCAATTTACTACGTCCGCAGCTCTCAAGGACCGCTTGAGCATCCTGAAGATCGAGCGTCCCATGGCCGTTAGAGAGACCGCCGAGGAGCGGCATGAGCAGCTCGCAGGCCTGCGCCCTAAGACCCTGTGCTCGCCAAAGCCGGGCCAAACTCACCGCCGAGCGCAGTTCCCACATCTTCGCATCCTGCATGCGGGCGACGTCGAGCGCACGGCGGAAGCACGCCTCGATTTCGGCAGGATCGCACTCTGAGCTCGATGATATGAGTTCGCCCTTGAGCCGATGCAGCTCCGCCTCGCACCAGCGGTTGCCAGTGCGTGCGACAATTTTAAGCGCCTCGTCAATCAACGTACCACCCTCGGCAAAACGATCAGCCTTTCCATGCGCCTCCGCGAGTAAGCCCATCGCCCAAGGCGCCGTCATTCCTGACCCGATCGCCTGCATGCCAGCCAACCCGTCTCGCAACCGCTCGATGCCTTCCGCGATCAGGCCCCGCTCCGCCAGCACCCACCCCTGCAGGAAGACTCCCTGGGTTTGCCAGAATGGAAATTCGTGTTCGGCCGCGAACGCCAACGCCAACTCCGCCGCCTCTTGCGCCTTGGCGATGTCGCGTCGATGCACCTGCAAAATCGCCGCCCATGTCAGTACATAGGCACGGCTGAACAAATGCCTGAGGCTCGCGGTCATGGCGAGCGCCTCGTCCATCAGCTCCAGCGCCCGGTCATCGTGGCCGAGATACCACAGCGCCATGCCGCCACGGCACAGGCAGATCGGTCCTCCATCCTGTCCATAGAGCGCTAGATGGGCCCGGTGCTGGGCGATGTCGTATTGGCTGATCCCGTGCTCGAAGTGCTTCCATGCCGAGGCGAATTCGCCACGCCAGGAGCAGGTGATGCCCAAAGCATAGGACGCTTCCACCACGAGCACAGGATCCGAGATCTGCTGCGCCAACCTCAGAAGCCGTTCGCCAAGGTCCCGCGCCGCGGAAAGCTCGGACCGCACCGCATGATGAATGGTGAGACCCAGGAGCACCGGGAACAGCCTGGGCGTTTCCTGGATCCGCTCCGCCAGGTTGAGAGCACGGTTGTAGACGCGCTCGACCTCCGGGTGGCCATAGCCCTTTGCGGCGGTAAGCACTCGTCCCATGGTGATCAACAACGTCAGCTCAAGCTCGAGTTGCTCCGGATTTTCGGGCATCTGGGCGAGCAGGTCGAGTGCCTTGGCCAAATGGCCGACGGCCTCGGTATTCGCCGCCCGCTCGTTTGCGTGTTCGGCGGCCCGATGCCAGAACACGACGGCTTGCGGCAGCTCTCCTGCCTCCGTCAGATGATGGGCCAGGAGCTCCGGCTGAGCGGACACGACATGTGGGGCGAGTTCTTCGAAGACCTGCTCAATACGGCGATGTAGTTCCCGGCGGCGACTCTTGAGGAGCGACTGATATGCGGTATCTCGGACGAGCGCGTGCTTGAAGCTGTAGATCGCGTTAGGGGGGCTTCCGCGCCGAAAAACTAGCTCAGTAGCAACCAGTTGATCAAGGCTCCACTGCAGCTCATGCTCATCGAGCACTGCTAACGCCGCAATCAGCTCATAGGAGAACTCGCGCCCAATGCAGGCGCCGATCTGGGCCACCACCTTGGCCCTACCGAGGCGGTCGAGGCGGGCCATCAGCGAGTCGTATAGCGTTACCGGAATCGCCAGCGGCGGCATATGTGCAGCCAGTCCAAACTGATCGCCGGCCACTCCCAGGAGACCAGATTCGAGCATGGTTTTGGTCAACTCCTCAAGGTACAGCGGTACGCCATCGGTGTTGGCCAGGATGTAATCGAGCACTCCGGCAGGCAGTGCCTTTCCGCCGGTCAGCCGTTCGACCAGCGATTGAGCGTGCACCCGGTCGAGGCGATTCAGGACCACCTTTGTCACGTGCCGGTAACTACGCCAAGGCGGGACGAACTCGGGCCTGTGGGTAATGACCAGCAGCACCGGGAGCTGCCGGATGTGGTTCACGAACAAGCCGAACAGATCAAGGCTACTCGCGTCCAGCCAGTGAGCGTCCTCAAGCACCAGGAGCACCGGCTGCTTCGCAGCCAGTCTGCCAAGCTGGGCGATGAACACGTCGAAGGTTCGGTTCTTACGCTGCTGGGGCGCGAGATCCAGTATTGGACAGCGGCCAGTGCCTGGAATTCCGAGAAGCTCGGCCAACAATGGGAGCGCTTCGCTCACCTCACCCACCTGTCCCGCGATCAGCGCCTGGAGTTTGGCGAGCTTCACGACCGATGAATCCTCGCGTTCAAATCCCGCTTCCTGTTCAAGCTGGCCAATCACCGGACGAAGCGCGCTGTTGATGTGGTATGGAGAGGCGAAGTAGCGGCGCAACCTGTGTGGTTCTCGAAGGAGACGCTCGCGAAGGGCCAGGGCGAGACGCGACTTGCCGATTCCGGCCTCACCCTCGAGCAGGACGACCTGACCTTCCTTGGCCTTGGCCTGAGTCCAGCGATCGACCAACAATGCGAGTTCCGGGTCACGGCCGACCAACGGCAGCACGGTCGCGTGACCGGCCTCGAAGCGGTCGTCGCTACGCACTTCGCCGAGCACCCGAAACGCTTCAGCCGCCCCGGAAAAACCTTTGATCGGCCGCAGTCCGATGCTTTCGAGCTTGAACTGGCCCCGCAGCAGTGCGCGCGTTGCTTCGGCAATGACCACTGTGCCGGATCCGGCCAACTCCTGTAGGCGGGCCGCCAGGTTCGGCGTTTCACCTACAACGCTGCATTCCTCGGCCTCGCCGGTGCCGATGATGTCACCCACCACGACCAGGCCAGTGGCGATTCCGATCCGAACAGCCAGGTGCTCGCCTGCCGCATCCAGCCGGTCGACGGCCTCAACGACCGCGAGGCCGGCCCTCACGGCCCGCTCGGCATCTTCCTCGTGGGCCTGGGGATAGCCGAAGTATACGAGGACGCCGTCGCCCATATACTTGGCAACAAAACCGTCGTACCGGCCGACGATCTCGGTGGCGCAGGCACGGTATGCAACGATCGACTGCCGTAGGTCTTCTGGATCGAGGCGGGCGGAGAGTGCTGTCGACCCAACGAGATCGCAGAACATCACCGTAAGCTGTCGTCGTTCCGCCTCGCTGTGGATCGGTGACACGGAGGGACGTAGTGCCGCCGTGGGCGGCGGCGACTGCTGAGCCAGAGTCGCGGTCGCCCTGAGAAAACGCTTGCGGTCACCAAGGGACAGTCCGAGCTCCTTGAGGTCGGCATCGGTGAGATCGTCGACGACATCGAGATCGATGCCGTTCTTCAAGAAGGCTTGGCGATACCGCTCAAGCCTAATGCTGGCGAGCCAGTCTCCGATGTCGGGCATGACCTAGCATCCTCTGACATGGTCGAATTCGGATTGCTCTGAGGCGCTTTCCCACGGGTCGAGGATAGGCAGCTTACACCTGTCGCCCTGAGCAGTCACCCACGGCTGGCACGTGGAACGGCTGCAATAGCGCCCCAAATCCGGACCATCAATGGCGGATGGGCATCGTCGCGTCTCGACCCTTTGTTGTCCTTCACAGGCCTGTTCGGGAACGGCGGCTTTGTATGGAGAAACCCGCCGTCACCTACCGCTGCCCAGATTTGCCCCACTCAGAACGCCATCCGAGATGGCTCATGTTCCCATAACCGGGTGAGGGAAGCACTTTATCCCCTGGCTGTCGCCAGATTGGTGCTGAGCTCGAAGGCGATTCCCGATCCATCGCTGTATGGCTGCAGCGCGGGCGCACTCTCGCTCACGACCTTCTCCACGACACGCTTGCGTTCCTGATCGCCCATGTCTTTGCCGGCAGCACTCATGCCGACCAGCGCCATCGTATTCAACCGCAGGAAGGGTGCGCCGTCCTTGAAACGGATGGTGCGCGATATCGTCCTTGAACGGACTCCGTGGAAGCCGGCGTCCCGGAGCAGCGCCTCAAGCGCGGCTGCGTCTCCAAAGCTGTACCGCTGATCGGCGATGGCGCCCAGATGGCGCTCCGCAACGCGGCGCAGCTCCCGCACGAACGGGATTTCATCATCGGAGCGCCACGTTGCCACCGCCAGCCTGCCACCCTTTGCCAGGGCCCGCCGCATCTGCGCTGTCGCCGCGTGCTTATCAGGAAAGAACTGCATTCCCTGTTGGCAGACGACAATGTCGAACTGCTCTCCGTCGCGAAAAGGCAGTGCGCTGGCATTGCCCTCGCGCCAGTCGATGCGCGGTGCCACGGCGCGCGCCACGGCGAGCATATCCGAACTGATGTCGATGCCGACGATGTATCCGGCGTCGCCGAGGCGCTCCTTTGCGACGCGTGCGACTATTCCTGTTCCACAAGCGATATCGAGGACACGATCGCCTGGAGACAGTTCCAACTCATCGAAAGTCATTTCGGCCCACGGCCGAAAGAGAGGGTCAACGAGCCACCGCTCGTACATCTCCGAGAAAGTTGCCTGGTTCATTGCGTAGCTGGGAAGGGTCATGATTATCCTCCGCGAAGTTGCCACCCGATCATTATTTGGAGACGGGCGGACGCCCGTTTCGTCAGCATACTTGGTCATTCTGGATACTTGGTCATTCTGGCACCGAAGCCCGTATGGCGACAATCCACCCATTGCTGCCGTTCCCCGGTGTCAGATCGAACGGCAGCAATGGGTCGGGAGCTGCCTGCCTCTGATCGGTTGATGAATGGGCGCTATCGCAGTTTGGGCCTTGAAAGCGGACAGACCGTTCCTGGCCCCATTTCGGACGGCGAGATTACCCTGCATGATGGCGCTTCTGGCGTACGCGGAAACTGTGAATGCTAGGCCAGTTTGAGGTTGAGACTTTACAAGTCTCCATGCCATCAGGCCCCCGCAACCAAACCAAAAGCCCCGACGACAGAAATGTCTCGGGGCTTTTTGACGTTTAACGACGCGGGGCTTCCAATCGGCTTCCTTCTCCTTGAGAATAGCCTGGAAGCGGCTCAGATAATAAGTCTTCTCCTGCACAATAGCGAACTCGCCGGCCTTCACACGGGTACCGTAATCCCGGTGATAGTGTTCGCGCATTCTCCCGCAATAATCCTGAAACGCTTCCATCGATGCGAGGATCGACGCCAACCGGCCATGAATGGTCAGGTTCGCGCGCCGGTTATCGGGGGAGGGCGCAATCACCACCTTCTGAACGAGGGAACGGACAAACTGGCCGTAACCCACAAGCGTGTCGTTGCCATCCCGGCACCCTTCAGTGCCGTCGTCAGTGCATCCAGAACCGACTGGAACATCGCCGGGTTCACAACGATCGGGTCTCCCGGGTTACGATGGCCCAGGCGCTCGCCGTTCTTCGGCTTCGCCGATTTTGGCGTCGCTGCTTCAAGCTCCAGAGGCAGGTGCGCAGGCTCCTTCTCAAGGGCCGTGCTTGCGGCACAGGCCCGCAACAGGAACACCGGCTTCGTGCTTCCGAGTTTGCGCTTCCGAGAAGCGGCTGCGAACTTCAAGCTGGATTACACCCGAGGGGAAAGGTCACGGGCTCTCACAGGGATTAGCTTGAAGCTAATCCGTGCTTTCACAACGTGTCATTTACCCGAGGCCGGTCCTGCCTTCAATTAGACGCTACCATGCCAAAGGGGAAAGAGTTGCGCGATCCACGCTATGACATTCTGTTCGAACCGATGAAGATCGGCCCGCACGTCGCGAAGAACCGGTTCTACCAGGTGCCGCATTGCAATGGCGGCGGCTATCGCGACCCGTCGGCGGCGGCGGCGATGCGCGGCATCAAGTCCGAAGGCGGCTGGGGTGTCATCTTCACCGAACAGACCGAGATGCACCACACCTCGGAGATCACGCCCTTCATCGAGTTGCGCCTGTGGGAAGACAAGGACATTCCCGGCCTGCGCCGCATGTCCAATGCGATGAAGGTGCACGGCGCGCTGGCCGGCATCCAGCTCGCCTATTCCGGCATCAACGGCCCGAATTTCTATACCAAGGAAGTGCCGCTGGCGCCGTCCGCCCTGCCGATCCGCACC
>NZ_JAOYTH010000037.1 GCF_025847205.1 Pararhizobium sp. YC-54
GTCACCGCCGATCTCGATGAAGGTCCGATCATCGAGCAGGACATCGCCCGCATCACCCATGCGCAGTCGGCCGAGGACTATGTCTCGATCGGCCGCGATGTCGAAAGCCAGGTGCTGGCCCGCGCCGTGCACGCCCATATCCACCACCGCACCTTCATCAACGGCAACCGCACCGTCGTCTTCCCGGCAAGCCCGGGAAGCTTTGCCTCCGAGCGCATGGGCTGATTGCCCTCCCAGGAGGCTCATCGGCCGCTCTCTGCCGGCGACCGATGTTCGGTGAGCCAATCCTGCTATGCAAGAACGACATCGACCTTTTCGAAGGTCCGGACGTCGATCAGCCCCTTGTCGGAGATGCGCAGCTCGGGAATGACGACAAGCGCCAGCAAGGAATGCTGCATGTAGGCGTTGTTCAATTTGCAGCCGCAGGTACGCATTGCCTCGACGATCGCGGCCGCCTTGTCCGCTACGATCTCGGCGCGCTGATCGGACATCAGCCCGGCCACCGGCAACTCGACCAGCGCCAGTTCCTTGCCGCCCTTGATGACGACGATGCCGCCGCCTACCTCGTGCAGGCGGTTTGCTGCCTGCGCCATGTCGTCCTTGTTGGTGCCGACCACGATCATGTGGTGGCTGTCATGGGCAACGGTGCTGGCGACCGCGCAATCACGATCGTAACCGAAGCCGGAAACGAAGGCGTTGACGACGTCGCCGGTGCCGCGATGGCGCTCCACCAGGGCGATCTGGCAGACGTCGTTGCCACGGTCCATGTCGATAAGGCCCGCATTGACGGCAAGTTGCGCCTGCAGGGCCCGTGTCGGCGCCTGGTTTTCGACGACTCCAATGACATTGACCCGCACGGTCGAAGCATCGGCAGAATGCCGGATATCGAAATCCCGTGCCGTCAGGGTCTTGCCGAGATGAACGGTGTCACGCACGCTTGCCGGATAGACGAAGGGTGGAATGTCGGCCACAAGAGCACCCGTTTCGGCCAGCAATTCGCCGCGCGCAAACACCATCTCGATCGGCAGCGTTGCCAAGTCCGGCGTCACGATAAGGTCGGCCCGGCGGCCCGGCGCAATCGAGCCAAGTTCGCGCTCGAGGCCGAAATGCTGGGCGGTATTGAGCGTCGCCATCTGGATAGCGGTCACGGGCTTCAACCCTTGCGCAATGGCGTGCCGGACGACGCGGTTCATGTGGCCGTCGTGGACGAGCGTGCCGGAATGGCTGTCGTCGGTGCACAGCAGGAAATTGCGCGGGTCGACGCCACGCTCGGTGATCGCCTTGACCTGCGCGGCGACGTCGTACCAGGCAGAGCCCAGCCGGAGCATGGCCCGCATCCCCTGCCGAACGCGGGCGATTGCGTCCTCGACGGTCGTGCCTTCATGGTCGTCTGCCGGTCCGCCGGCGGCATAGGCATGGAATTCGCGGCCGAGATGCGGCGAGGCGTAGTGCCCGCCGACGGTCATTCGCGCATCCTGGGTTGCCGCGATCTCGGCAACCATTTTCGGATCGTTTGCGGCGACGCCCGGAAAGTTCATCATCTCGCCAAGGCCGATGATGTTCGGCCAGCTCAGGGCTTCGGCCACGTCCTTGGCCGAAAGCTCGGCACCTGCCGTCTCAAGGCCTGGCGCGCTCGGCACGCAGCTTGGAACCTGCACATAGACGTTGATCGGCAGGCTCTGCGCTTCGTCGTTCATCAGCCGTACGCCGGCAAGACCGAGCACGTTGGCGATCTCGTGCGGATCGATGAACATCGTCGTCGTGCCGTGCGGAATGACGGCACGGGCGAATTCCGTGACGGTGACGAGGCCGCTTTCGACATGCATATGCGCATCGCAGAGCCCCGGCACCAGATAGCGCCCGGCCGCATCGACGACCTTGGTGTCTTTGCCGATCGCATGGCTGGCATCGGCACCGACATAGGCAAAGCGGCCGGCTTTGACGGCGATGTCGGTGTGCGCAATGATCTCGCCGGAATAGACGTTGACCCATCGTCCGTTGCGGATCACCAGATCGGCGGGCGTGCGGCCCATGGCGACGTCGACGAGCTCGGGTGCGGTCCTCGACCAGGATTGAAGCATGACAGTTTCCTTCGAATGGAGACGGTACCGGCGCCCGCTAGAGGCGCCGGCAGGCGGCTTATTGGATCTGTGCGACGAGCGCCGTCGCCAGCAGGGCAACAAACCACATCACCGGTTTTACATCGCCGGGGCGGCCGCAGACCAGCTTGATCAGCACATAGGAAATGATCGCCAGCGACAGCCCGAGCGTGATCGAGAACGTCAGCGGGATCAGCACGATGGCAAGGAAGGCCGGAAGTGCCTCGTCGAGATCGGTCCAGCGGATCCTGCTCATCGGCTCGGACATGAAGAGCCCGGTGAGAATCAGGACCGGCGCCGTTGCAATCGCGGGCACCAGCGAGAGCAGCGGCGACAGGAACAGGAACGGTACGAAGAGGAGACCGGCGACCAGCGCAACAAGTCCGGTGCGGCCGCCTTGCGCGATACCGGCGCCCGATTCCAGATAGACGGTGGCGGGGCTGGTGCCGAGCGGCGCCGAGATCAGGGCCGCGACAGCATCGACATGCATCGATTCCTTGATGTTGCGCGGCATTCCCTGTTCGTCCTTCAGATCGGCCGCCTCGGCAAGACCAAGGAAGGTCGACAGAGCCTCGATGAAGTTGGTGAACAGGAACACGAAGATGAAGGGAATATAGGCAAGGCTGAGTGCGCCGACGAGATCGATCTGGCCGATGAAGCTGAAGTCGGGAGCGGCCGAGAAGCCACTCCAGTTGACCAGCGTATGAACGTCGGGCGTTTCCGGCGAGAAGGCGCTGCCGTCGCCCCACCAGCGCCCGATCGGAACGGCCAGAATGGTGGTGAGGATCATGCCGGCCATCATCGCGCCGGGCACGCGCCGGACGACCAGGGCGACCGTCAGGATGAAGCCCGCGATGAAGGTCAGCGTGACGGGATTGAATGTCGTCAAACCCACGATCGTATCCGGATTGGCCACGATGAACTTGGCGTTTTCGAATCCGATCAGGGCGATGAACAGGCCGATGCCGCAGGCGATGCCATAGCGAAGATCGACCGGGATCGCCTCGATGATCGTCTGTCGCAGATTGAAAAAGGCCATGATGGTGAAGAGCACCCCGGCCCAGAACACGCAGCCGAGCGCGATCTCGAGCGGCACGTTGGCGCCGACGACCATCGTATAGGCAAAGAGCGCATTGATGCCCATGCCCGGCGCAACGAGGATGGGGCTGCGTGCGTAAAGCCCCATGGCACAGCTGCCGATGAAGCTGACGAGCACGGTCGCGGTGACCCCTGCCGAGAACGGGATGCCCGCATGCGCGAGGATCGATGGATTGACGACGATCACATAGGATGCGGCGAGAAAGGTGGTCAGTCCGGCGAGAATCTCGGTGCGGATGGTCGATCCGAATTTCGAGATCTGGAAATGACGATCGAGCAGGCTGGCAAGCCACGAGGCCTTGCCGGAAACCGGTTCCACCGTTTTCGGTTGGTAGTTCATTGTTGTTCCCCTTTTTTTGAAACGACGAAGGGGCCGACAGTGCCGGCCCCCTTTTTATCTGTTCATTCCGCGGCGGCAACCCGCTCCGTCCCGCCACCGTTCCCAGCGAGCGGCGAGATCACCTTGAGCTGGACGCAATCGACGACGCCGAGATCGGTAATGGCATATTCAGGGATTGCGGTGATCTGCAAAACGAACATGTACATGAACGGCCAGGGCAGCGGGCAGCCGAGGTCGCGCGCCGCATTGTCCAGTTCTTCCTCCAGCGCCGCCATTTCGGACGGCTCGATATCGGAGACGATGCCGCCGATCGGCAGATGCAGGAAGGCGACGACCTCGCCATTCCTCACCACCACCTGGCCGCCATGGTTGGCGATCAGGTGGTTGATGGCGATGCGCATGTCCTCCGGGTTCGCGCCGATGCAGATGATGTTGTTGTCGTCGGGCGCCGTCGAGCTGGCAATTGCGCCTTCGCGCAGTCCGAAGCCCGACGTGAAGGCAACGGGACGATTGCGGGTCTTGCCGTAGCGCTCGACCACGGTGACGTACTGGATGTCCTTGGCCGGATCGGCAAGCACGCAGCCATCCTTCACCGCCAGCGTGACGTCGCGGCGCGTGCGCACGAAGATCTTTTCCGGCGTCACGGCAATCGCCATCGCTTCGGCTCTGTCACCGGCGCCGGTGTAGCGCACCCGGAGGTCATCGAGCTCGAGCGGCGCCACCTTCATTGACGTCAGCAATGCGGCACTGCGGTGAGGCGGCACCAGGTCGATTACCATGCGGCCATCGCGCGCCACTTCCTCGCCCTTGGCGATGACGGCTTCGATCTTGAACTCGCGCAGATCGCTGACGAGCAGGATGTCGGCGCTGCGGCCTGGCGAGATCGAGCCGACCTTGTCGTCGATCCGCAGCGCGTCGGCGCCGTTGATCGTTGCCATCTGGATCGCCGCCATCGGCGAAATGCCCATGGCGATTGCCATGCGCACCATGTTGTCGAGATGGCCGCGCTTCAGGATGTCGCTGGCGACGACGTCGTCGGTGCAGAAGCTGATGCGGCGCAAGGCCTTGGCGCCCATCTCGGTGACGATGCGCAGATTGTCCTCAAGGAAGTGGGAGATCGAGGATTCGCGCACCACGACATGCATGCCGGCCCGCAGCTTCTCGAGCATTTCTTCGGGCGAATAGCTTTCGTGGTCGGCGCGCACCCCTGACTGCTGGTAGCCGTTCAGCCGCGCGCCACGGGTCATCGGGCAGCAGCCAAGGACCGGCAACCGGCTCTTTTCCGCAAGCTCGAGGGCTGCGAGCACATCGCTGTCTTCTTCCTGGATGAATTCGCGCACCGTTTCCCAGATACCGACGCATTCCGGCCAGTGATGGGTGGCCTGGTGATCGGCCGGGCTGAAATAGTGCCCGACGGTCGAACGCGGCATCGTATAGGGGGTTTTGCAGGGCGCACCCCAGAACACCTTGAGCGGCGTCTGCTTGGCTTCGTCGAGGAATTCGCGCGCGGCGTCCGGTCCGCCGACGACGATGATCTGGTCGAGGCCGGTGACGATCGACGTGGTGCCGAGCGGAACGACTGCCTTGGCGAAGCTGGTCAGCGACATCTTCGAGCACTCGACATGCAGGTGCCCGTCGATCATGCCTGGCGTCAAATATTTACCCGTCGCATCGACGATCTTGGTTTGCGGCCCGATATAGGCGGAGATGTCGCCGACGGCGATGATGCGCTCGCCATAGATCGCAACGTCCGCCTGATAGATCTCTTCAGACACGACGTTGACGAGCCTGCCGCCGCGAATGGCCAATGTCGCCTTGCCGCCGGTGCCCGATGCTGCGCGGATGAATTCTCTGATGTTGCTCACTGATACCTCTCCCTTAGCGTCGGTGAATAGTCCCAGTTTGATTTCGTTTGTACAATGGGCCGAAATGGCGTATTTCTCGGACATATCATCCAATATTTTGGACGAAAATGGATCTTTCGCTTCTCGACTGCTTTGTAAAAGTCGCCGATTCCCGTTCGATTTCAGCGGCTTCGCGGTTGCATCGACTGCCGAAATCGACGCTCAGCCACAAGATCCGCCAGCTGGAAGACGAGTTCGGCGTCGAACTCTTCGTGCGCGAGGGGCATCAGCTTCACGTGACGGACGCCGGCGCCGAACTCCTGCGCTATGCCCGGCTCATTCAATCGAATTGCGAGGATGCGGCAACGGCGATGGCCGAGATGCGACAGGAGGTTGCAGGCACGCTGAGGGTCGGCTCGACCGGCGAATTCGGCACAACCATCACCTCCGAACTGCTCTACGCCTTTCGCCAGCAATATCCGCAGGTCAATCTCGATGTGGTGTTCCTGAGTTCCCGGCAGCCCTTCTCCGATGTCACCGAGCAGGCGCTCGACGGCATCTTTCACTGGGGCGAACCTTCCGATGTCGACTATATCAGCCGGCGGCTCTCCATCTCGTCATACGGCCTCTTTGCCAGCGCCGATTACATCGCCCGGCACGGTGCGCCGGCCAAACCCGACGACCTGACCGGTCATCGCGGCCTGGTCTTTCGCCAGCCGACGCGGCTTCAATCCTGGTATCTGACGCGGAAGGGCGAGGCGGAGATCGACCTGCTACCGGCAGCGACCTGCACCACCAACGACTACTGGACGATCAAGTATTTCGCGGTTGCGGGTGAAGGCATTGCCTACCTGCCGGAATTCTTCGTGGAGACGGAGCGACAGGCCGGCCTGCTCATGCCCGTGCTTGCCGAATGGAGTTCGCCGAAGACAGCGATCAATCTGATTTATTCACGCCGCAGGCATGTCTCCAAGCGGTTCAAGGCATTTGTCGAATTTTGCATCGACTTCTATCGCGATCGCGATCGCATGAGCGTCCCTCGCTACTATGTCGAAAAAGTCAGTTTTTCCTCCCTCGCCTCGGCTAAATAGCAGCTTGCTCCCTGTCGTAGCTTTCGGTTTTGTCAAATAAGCACAGACGGTGGCGCCAAGTCGCCTCTGACTCAATGCAAAACAAATTTCGTTGAGGTGGCCTCAATATGAGGAATATCCCTATTGAAATCGTCTTTTCAAATCTTATCTGTTCGTCATACCGGCTTGCGATGTGCAATCGGAGAGCAACCTCCCCGGAACGATTGGCGATCCAATCCAGCGGGTGCAGTTTTATTGAAGAAGAAGCCTCTGGCGCTAAACCGCTGGAGAGCTTTACTATGTCCGCATGAACCGTCTGGTTTTTTCCAAAGCGTGCATTAGTATGTGCTCCCATGATGGACACACGTTTCTCTTCGGCGCTGCAAATCATTATTACCGTCGCCGTCAATGAAAAGAACAACACACGCTCGACGAGCGATGCACTGGCAGCGAAGCTCGATGCCAAGCCCAGTCTTGTGCGCAAACTGGTTGCGCCGTTGATGCACAAGAACATCCTTGTGTCGTCCGAAGGATATCGGGGCGGTTATAGGCTTGGGCGGCCGGCAAACGCGATTTACCTGAGCGAGATTTACCTTGCGGTCATGCCGGACAAGAAAATCTGGGGCACGCGTGACGACATTCCGGCCGAATGCTTCATCTCAAGCAATATGAATGAATGGTCGGCAAAACTCAGCAAGGAAGCGGAGCAGGCGCTGCTTGGCCTGCTCGGCGAAAAATCCGTTGAAGATGCCATTTCGGAACTTGTGACCATCGACGGCGGAAAATGTCCGCTGGGAAGAACGCTTGCGTCCTGAAAGGCAAGCCCTTCCGGCCGTTTGGGACGGCCGGGGGAGCCGGACCGTCCCCGCCACTGATCGGAGGTCAGCCAAATCCGTGACGAACCGTTGGCTAGCCGCGATTCGCGGCTAGCCGGATATCGGAGTGCGATTTAGAAATCGCGCTGCAGACGCACGAAGCCGAACACTTCGTCGTCACCATCGTCTTCGTCGTGATACTGAACGCTCACCTTGGACTTCAGACCATCCGTGATCTTGTAGTCGACGGTCACGCCGCCGGTCCAGGCATCGCCACCACCGAAGCCGTTGCCATTGCGGCTAAGGTCGATGTTGCTGAAGTACTGGACGCCGGGCGTGATTGCGAACTTGTCGTTGACCTTCAGTTCGTACTGGGCGCCGACCGTCCATTCGGACTCTTCGTAGTAGTAGTTGGCGCCAGTTGCGTAGGCACCGTAGATGCCGAGCTGGCCCGGACCGAGATCGGCATAGATGATCGCGCGGATAGCGCCTTCTTCGGTATCGGTGTCATAACCGCCGAGCAGGTAACCGGTGACAACGCCGGCCGTACCCGAAACCTGGCCGGTGATGCCAACATTGTTGGGGCCTTCACCCGGCTTGGTGTCGTAGTCGTCTTCCAGTTCTTCCACGGCGATGCCCGCCTTGAACGCATCTGTCTCGTACTGGTAGCGAATGGCGTTGTGACGGGTTTCGTTGCTGGCGATCAGGTCGGTTTCGCCGCTCAAGTCGTCATCCCACCAGCTGTACTGCATGCCGACGCGCAGGCCTGCGATGTCGATGTAACCCTGGTCGAGGAAGGTGTTGTTGTTCGAAGAACCGGAAGAATTCCGGGCGTTTGTACGCAGGGCGACAAGGCTCGTCAGCGTGCCGAATTCGGTATCGTTCTTCGCCTCGAACTCGAGCTGTGCGCGGGTAAAGGTATTCCAGTCGGACGTGCCGGACTGATCACGGCCGAAGTCGGTCTGGAAACGGATGTAACCACCGATCTTCAGGCAGGTTTCCGTTCCCGGGATGTAGAAGTAGCCGGTGCCGAACGCGTCGCAGACGCGGACGTATTCCATCGGCTCGGGTTCAGCGGCAACAATAGCGTCGGCGGCAAACGCGCCGCTTGCCGTGCTCAACGCCGCAGCAGACGCAAAAAGAAAAGCCTTTATAGTCATTTCGGATCCAATCAAGTTTCGACTGGGCACAGGTTTGCGTGGCTGAAAAATCAGCGTCCCCCGACCCCAAATATCGATTCAAGCCCCAATGGCAGCGGCCGAAACCGCCCGCCGAGATTACACAGGCAAAGAACTGTAACAATCAAAATTACAGTCATAATCCGTCACAAATGAAGGTTGGGGTTTTGGGTGTTGCCGAAACGCAACGGCTGGAAATGCGGGATCGTGAGCACCCTCACTACCTGGCATACGCGTCCCGGCTGCCGTATACACCATATAGGGTGTGACCGGTAACATTTCTGCCCTGCAGTTAGGGATGGCCCTGCCAAACCGCAAGTCGTGCGGGCTGACAATTCGACACGGAACGTCAAATTGCCGCAGCTCATGCTCGATTCATCGAGGGCCGGGCGCCAATCCGGTGTGACGGGGAGTCCCTGTCAGCGACTCGTCCCTTTGTCCAAGGATGACGCGCTATAGCGATCGGTGATTTCCTTCGACCTTGTTTCCGGCTAAGCAGGAGACAAAGACGACGGGAGGACGCATGCGCAATATCATCGAAACCGTGGAAGCGCGCCGCGCCGAGGCGCGTCTTGGCGGCGGGCAGAAACGCATTGACGCCCAGCATGCCAAGGGCAAGCTGACGGCGCGCGAGCGCATCGAGGTGCTGCTCGACGAAGGCTCCTTCGAAGAATACGACATGTACGTTACCCACCGTGCCGTCGATTTCGGCATGGCCGAGCAGAAAGTGGCCGGCGACGGCGTCGTCACCGGCTGGGGCACGATCAACGGCCGCCAAACTTACGTCTTCTCTCAGGATTTTACCGTGCTCGGCGGCTCGCTGTCGGAAACCCATGCCCAGAAAATCTGCAAGATCATGGACATGGCCGTGCGCAACGGCGCACCCGTCATCGGCCTCAACGATTCGGGCGGTGCGCGCATCCAGGAAGGCGTCGCCTCGCTCGCCGGCTATGCCGAAGTGTTCCGCCGCAACGCCGAGGCCTCCGGCGTCATCCCGCAGATCTCCGTCATCATGGGCCCCTGCGCCGGCGGTGCTGTCTATTCGCCGGCGATGACCGACTTCATCTTCATGGTGCGCGATTCCTCCTACATGTTCGTCACCGGCCCGGACGTGGTGAAGACCGTCACCAACGAGATCGTCACGGCCGAAGAACTCGGCGGCGCCGGCACCCATACGCGGAAATCCTCGGTTGCCGATGCGGCCTATGAAAACGACATCGAGACCCTGGAGCAGGTCCGCCTGCTTTTCGATTTCCTGCCCCTCAACAACCGCGAAAAGCCGCCGGTCCGGCCGTTCCACGATGATCCGGCCCGCCTTGAGAACCGCCTCGACACGCTGATCCCGGATTCGTCGGCCAAACCCTACGACATGAAGGAACTCATTCATGCGATCGCCGACGAAGGCGATTTCTTCGAGCTTCAGGAAGCCTTTGCCAAGAACATCATCACCGGCTTCATCCGGCTCGAGGGCCAGACCGTCGGCGTCGTCGCCAACCAGCCGATGGTGCTGGCCGGCTGCCTGGATATCGACAGTTCGCGAAAAGCCGCCCGCTTCGTCCGCTTCTGCGACGCGTTCTCGATCCCGCTCCTGACCCTGGTCGATGTCCCCGGCTTCCTGCCCGGCGTCGCGCAGGAATATGGCGGCGTCATCAAGCACGGCGCTAAGCTGCTGTTCGCCTACAGCCAGGCAACCGTGCCGATGGTGACGCTGATCACGCGCAAGGCGTACGGCGGCGCCTATGACGTCATGGCCTCCAAGCATATTGGCGCCGACATCAACTACGCCTGGCCGACCGCCGAAATCGCGGTGATGGGCGCCAAGGGCGCCACCGAAATCCTCTACCGCTCCGAACTTGGCGACGTTGACAAGATCGCCGCCCGGACCAAGGAATACGAAGAACGCTTCGCCAACCCCTTCGTCGCCGCCGAACGCGGCTTCATTGACGAAGTCATCATGCCGCATTCCTCCCGGCGCCGCATTGCCCGGGCGTTTGCCTCGCTGAGGAACAAGCGCAAGGAACAGCTGTGGCGCAAGCACGATACGATACCGTTGTGAAACGTCGCATGCGTCACAAACCACAGTCGTCATCCTCGGGCATGACCCGAGGATGACGGAGAAACAAAATACGCCTTGGGCGGAAAGTGACTGTCTGCACGAGCGAAATTCATTGCTCGTTTCCCATATGCCTGCTGTGTTCTCCTCTCAAGCACATCGCCCACTATCAAGGACCGCTTCTCATGACCGAAAAATCCCCCGCCGATAATTTTCCCGCGGGTTACGAACTTCCCAAAGTCTGGACCTGGGACAAGGGCAATGGTGGTACTTTCGCCAACATCAACCGGCCGATCGCCGGACCGACGCAGGACAAGGTCCTGCCGGTCGGAAAACATCCGCTGCAGCTCTATTCGCTGGGCACGCCGAATGGCGTCAAGGTCACGATCATGCTGGAGGAGCTTTTGGCGGCGGGGCACGAAGGTGCCGAGTACGACGCGTGGCTGATCAGGATCGGCGATGGCGACCAGTTCGGCTCGGGCTTCGTCGATGTCAATCCGAACTCGAAGATCCCGGCGCTGATGGACCATGCCCCCATGGGCGGCGGCGCGCCCGTTCGCGTCTTCGAATCCGCCTCCATCCTGCTGTATCTCGCGGAAAAATTCGGCGCCTTCCTGCCCGCCGATTTTCGCACCCGCACCGAGACGATGAACTGGCTGTTCTGGCAGATGGGCTCGGCCCCGTTCCTCGGCGGCGGCTTTGGCCATTTCTATGCCTATGCGCCGATACACATCAAATATGCCATCGACCGCTACGCCATGGAAGTGAAGCGCCAGTTCGACGTGCTCGACCGGCATCTGGCCGACAACCAGTTCCTGTCGGGTGCCCACTACACGATCGCCGACATGGCCACCTGGCCCTGGTACGGCAGTCTGGCGCTCGGCCAGGCCTATGGCGATGCCGGCACCTTCCTCGATGTCCAGAGCTACAGACACGTCCAGCGCTGGACGGCCGAAATCGCTGCCCGCCCGGCGGTCAAGCGCGGCCGCATGGTCAACCGGACGTCCGGCGATCCCTCCGAACAGCTGCATGAGCGCCACGACGCCTTGGACTTCGACACGAAGACGCAGGACAAGATCGCCCAAGACGGCGCAAAGGCTTAAAGGAGACCCAGATGGCCAAACGGCCCGAGATGACAAAACACAGGGGCTTTCCCTCCGGCCTGCCGGGCCACGGCCATCATTTCACCATCCGGCGGGCGAACGAGAAGGCCGTCACGCCGCTCAAGGCGCTGCAGCGCCTCGCCCGCCCGAATTCGATCGAACAGAAGGTCGACGCCGCCTTCCTGCATGCGCTCTGGCACCATTTTGGAACCGAGCCGTTCGAACGTGGCAATCTCGACGCCGGACGGCTGAACCTTCTGTTCGGCCGCGAAGTCGTGCCGGCCGAGGAGCCGTTCGACCCGGCGTCGTATGAAGCGCTGCTGCGGATCGACGAGAGGGTCGGGCGCAAGAGTTTTCCGGAAGCCTTTGAAGACGTGTTCGAGGTGTGAGCAGCCCATGTTTCAGAATGCCGCCATCCCTGCTGCCGCCACTCACCCCCCTCCGTCGCTTCATGACATCTCTCCCCCAAGGGGGAAGATCGCCGCAATTGCCGTGAATCCGAATGCGATAGTCTCCCCTCAGGAAGACAAATCGGGTGCAAGAGGCCGCCACCTGCCAATCTCCCCCCTGGAGGGGGAGATGCCCGACAGGGCAGAGATCACCGGTCGTCACCACCTTCCGCTGCGCCCCGGTGCGGATGATTGCGTCACATGCTCAGGGAGCGGCCCGCTAACATGATCCAGAAAATTCTGATCGCCAATCGCGGCGAGATTGCCTGCCGGGTGATCAAGACGGCGCGGAAGATGGGCATCGCCACGGTTGCCGTCTATTCCGATGCGGATGCCGATGCGCT
>NZ_JAOYTH010000038.1:0-2500 GCF_025847205.1 Pararhizobium sp. YC-54
TGGTTGCGGGGGCAGGATTTGAACCTGCGGCCTTCAGGTTATGAGCCTGACGAGCTACCGGGCTGCTCCACCCCGCGTTATCTGTGCATTCGGCTGA
Source organism: Pararhizobium sp. YC-54 (assembly GCF_025847205.1). Classification (GTDB taxonomy): domain Bacteria; phylum Pseudomonadota; class Alphaproteobacteria; order Rhizobiales; family Rhizobiaceae; genus Pararhizobium. Next base: position 98 of record NZ_JAOYTH010000038.1, read on the forward strand.
CGCCGAATATCGCATTTAGGCTGCTTTCGAGCGCGCCTTTGGTGTTTATTTCCCGGCTATTGTATCGAAGCAAAAAGGCCGCTTGAGGGCGGCCTGTTGTTTCGGCAGAGCCGGCGGATGAAGAGAAGATGTTTTTGGCTGCACCACAGGGCGGAGCCCTGTCGCCAATCGTTTGGCGCGCCGTCCGCAGCGTGTTTCACGCGTGAGGACAGGGTTTGGTATATTCTTGCGCTTAGTAGACCTGGCAGCGACCTACTCTCCCGCGTCTTAAGACGGAGTACCATTGGCGCAGGGGCGTTTCACGGCCGTGTTCGGAATGGGAACGGGTGCAGCCACCCCGCAATAACCACCAGGTCAACTAAGGGCAAGAATGTCACCGGCGACGGTGACAAACCAAATGAGAAGCTGGCGAGGGAGGCGTTGCCTCTCTCCTTTTTAGTCTTTGAACACGTCTTGTTGCTCGCGTTCCGGCCGAAGGCCGCAAGCGCAGAGCGCGTCGCCAATCGTTTGGCGCGCCGTCCGCAGCGCAGGCCCATAGGGCCGACAGCGTGAGGACAAAACAGATGGCTTAGGTTCATCGTGATGAACATAAGCAATGAGAACAATCAAGCCAATCGAACGATTAGTACCGGTAAGCTTCATGCATTGCTGCACTTCCACACCCGGCCTATCAACGTGGTAGTCTTCCACGGTTCTCAAGGGAATACTCGTTTTCAGGTTGGTTTCCCGCTTAGATGCCTTCAGCGGTTATCCATTCCATATATAGCTACCCTGCTATGCGGCTGGCGCCACAACAGGTCCACCAGAGATATGTCCATCCCGGTCCTCTCGTACTAGGGACAGATCCTGTCAATATTCCTACACCCACGGCAGATAGGGACCGAACTGTCTCACGACGTTCTGAACCCAGCTCACGTACCGCTTTAATTGGCGAACAGCCAAACCCTTGGGACCTGCTCCAGCCCCAGGATGCGATGAGCCGACATCGAGGTGCCAAACAACCCCGTCGATATGGACTCTTGGGGGTCATCAGCCTGTTATCCCCGGCGTACCTTTTATCCGTTGAGCGATGGCCCTTCCACACGGGACCACCGGATCACTATGACCGACTTTCGTCTCTGCTCGACTTGTCAGTCTCGCAGTCAGGCGGGCTTATGCCATTGCACTCGACGACCGATTTCCGACCGGTCTGAGCCCACCATCGCGCGCCTCCGTTACTCTTTCGGAGGCGACCGCCCCAGTCAAACTACCCACCATACACTGTCCCGGATCCGGATAACGGACCGCGGTTAGACATCCATGACGATAAGGGTGGTATTTCAAGGATGGCTCCACGAGAACTGGCGTCCCCGCTTCAAAGCCTACCACCTATCCTACACATGCCGACACGAATGCCAGTGTAAAGCTATAGTAAAGGTGCACGGGGTCTTTCCGTCTGACCGCAGGAACCCCGCATCTTCACGGGGAATTCAATTTCACTGAGTCTATGCTGGAGACAGCGGGGAAGTCGTTACGCCATTCGTGCAGGTCGGAACTTACCCGACAAGGAATTTCGCTACCTTAGGACCGTTATAGTTACGGCCGCCGTTTACTGGGGCTTCAGTTCAAAGCTTGCACCTCTCCCTTTAACCTTCCAGCACCGGGCAGGCGTCAGGCCCTATACGTCGTTTTGCAACTTCGCAGAGCCCTGTGTTTTTGATAAACAGTCGCTACCCCCTGGTCTGTGCCACCCCTCCATACTTGCGTACGAAGAGGTCACGCTTCTTCCGAAGTTACGCGTGCAATTTGCCGAGTTCCTTCAGCATAGTTCTCTCAAGCGCCTTGGTATACTCTACCTGACCACCTGTGTCGGTTTCGGGTACGGTCTATACGGTGGAGCTATTTCCTGGAACCGCTTCCCCGCCTGCTCAATCCAATAAGAGCAAACAAGTTACGCAATCCGTCACTACCACCAGGCCCACGAATATTAACGTGGTTCCCATCGACTACGCATTTCTGCCTCATCTTAGGGGCCGGCTAACCCTGCTCAGATTAACTTTAAGCAGGAACCCTTGGTCTTTCGGCGAGGGGGTCTCTCACCCCCTTTATCGTTACTCATGTCAACATTCGCACTTCCGATACCTCCAGGACCCCTCACAGGTATCCCTTCACAGGCTTACGGAACGCTCCGCTACCACAACGCAATCCTAAGACTACGCTATCCTCAGCTTCGGTGCATGGCTTTAGCCCCGTTACATTTTCGGCGCAAAGACCCTTATTTAGACCAGTGAGCTGTTACGCTTTCTTTAAATGATGGCTGCTTCTAAGCCAACATCCTGGTTGTTTTGGGATCCTCACATCCTTTCCCACTTAGCCATGACTTGGGGACCTTAGCTGGAGGTCAGGGTTGTTGCCCTCTTCACG
>NZ_JAOYTH010000039.1 GCF_025847205.1 Pararhizobium sp. YC-54
ACCTGGCGGCCGGCGAGACCATCACCCAGGTCTACACGGTGACGGTGACCGACAGTTCCGGCGCCACTTCCAGCCAGACGGTGACGGTGACCATCAACGGCACCAATGACGCGCCGGTGCTGACGGTCGAGCAGTCCGGGTCCGTGACCGAGGATGCGGCCAGCCCGACGCTGAGCGACAGCGGCAGCCTGAGCTTCACCGATGTCGACGTGACCGACACGCACCTCGTGACGAAGGCCTATAACGGCGATGCGGCATGGAGCGGCGGATCGCTCAGTGCGGGTCAGATCGCCGCGCTGACCGGCGGGTTCGCGGTCACCGGCACCGGCTGGACCTATGATGTCGCCAATGCGGCGACGCAGTTCCTGGCGGCGGGCGAGACCATCACCTTCTCCTATGACGTGACGGTCGACGACCACAATGGCGGGACGGACACCGAAACGGTGACGATCACCATCCACGGCACCAATGACGCGCCGGTGATCGAGAATACCGCCTTGTGGGTGCCGAGCGATCCGGCCCAGCAGGGCTCCGGCGCAGGTTCTTATGCTCACGGCTATCCCATTGTCGTGGGCGTGCCAACGGATGTAGATGCGAATGACAATGTGGTCATGACTGCGAATAACGTGCCCGCGGGCATTTATTATTTCGACAGCGCAACCTCATCCTACGTTCAGTTGACTTCGGGCACGATCGTTTACGATCCGGCAAACGGCACCAACCTGCTGGAAAGCCTAGTTTATCGCCCGACTGCGACAATCAATGACACTTCGACCAACACCCTTTCATTCAACGTGTCGGATGGGCATGTCGATGTCGTGCAGACTGTCACCATCCACGAAGTTGCACCGACCAGGGTTCCTGGTCCGACGGGACAAATCGGCGATGGTTCTCAACCTCTGACATCAGGCAATGATGCGATGGTTTCGCTGGCGCTCGACGCAAATTTCACAGCGGCGATCATTGCTAACCCCTCCGCCGGAGAACTGACGCTCCGCACAGACTTCCAGACCAACAGCAGCCGGCCACCGATTGATCCGGCTCTTGGTTACTCACCTGTTGCTTCAGGTAGCCAGAATGGGAACAATCTTGAGGCAGAAGTCAAAATCTACATCACCGTCAACGGTGTGCGCTTCGTTGCCCTGGCACAGAATAACGGCAACCCCAATGATTGGGTCTATGATCCTGCAACCAAACTGATGACCGCGAAACTCGATTTTGACGCAATCGTCCGCGAGTCCGATCCGAGCGAATCGCTGGCCGAATACCTGACTGGCAATCCACCCGCGACAGGCCAAAGCTGGACCATCCAGTATGACGATACGGTAGGTGGCCCCAACCAGGCCCGATATGTCTCGGTCGGGACATCCGTCTTCGACGCTGGCGACCCCGGAATTGTCGTTACAGGCGGCACTCTACGTGACGCTATCTATGGAGGGTCGGGCAATGACGTCCTCAACGGCGTGGGTGGAGACGATATCATCGAAGGACGCGGCGGAAACGATGCGATCAACGGTGGAGACGGCAATGACGCGCTGAGCGGTGGTGCCGGCAATGATGTCATCGACGGCGGCGCCGGCGTCGATCTGCTCGATCTGTCCGAAGCTTCGTCGGGCGTGACGTTTACATTGGTGCAGTCAGCGACCGATACCAGCGTCAACCTCTCCGCTGTTGGCTTGGGAACAGACATTTATCGCAATATCGAAGGGATCATCGGATCGGATCACGACGACATCCTGGGCGGTAGCGCGTTTGCCGATCAAATCTACGGCGGCGCGGGATCGGATAGGATGACTGGCGGCGGCGGCGGCGATACCTTCGTTATCGCCGACAACGAACTGGTGCCCACTATCGACGATGTCATCGCGGACTACAATGCGGCCCAGGGTGATGTCGTCGACCTGACGGCGCTGCTCGGCGAGCTTCCAGATGGGACTGCTCTCGAGAACAACTACGTTCAGGTTGTCCAGAACGGAAATAACGCGGCTTTGCAGGTCGATACGGACGGAAACGGAGCCGGCTGGCAGACGGTGGCCGTACTGGAAAACTTCTCGGTGTCTGATGATGTCGTCAAAATCCTCTTCAACGAGAACGGCGCCAAGACCACGGGTGAGGTCTGATCCACGTTGAGGTGCTTTACATTCTTCAAGTTCATGGCAAACATGCAAACGCACTGAAGTTCCGGAGGGGGGAACCTTTTGATGATTAAATCTATCTTCGTCGCGGCTATTGTCGCCGCGACACCCGTAGTCAGTCAGGCCGCAGACCTCGTGGTTGATGCTCAACCAATCGCCCGGCAATGCGCCGATTTGAACGACGCCTCTCTCACGGCAGGCCAGGATGTCGTCTTCCTCAAGAAGGAAGTGGTCGCGCGCATGGATCGCGCGATTGCGGTTGCTGAGGACCCGCACTGGATTTCATCGACGCGCCCGACCTTCGTATGGGCGTCGGAAACCAAGGTCGCCTGTGGAAAGGCATATGGCTATCTTCAATCCAATTGGCGTGACGAGGAATACATCGCCAAGTGCGACTGCTTTCACGCCAAAATGATTGGCTTCATGAACTGATTGAGGAGGTTTGCGGCTTCGCGGCGTCAGATGCAATCAATACCCAGTTCGACTTCGGGAGTGCCCATGATCATCTCCTTGGCCCTTTGTGCCGCTGCGCCGAGAAAACGCGTGGCGACGAGATTGTTACTTGCCGTCCTAAGCATCATGACGTTTGCCGGGCTTGCGGGCTGTCAGGGAGCCACGCAGGATGTTCTTGACCTCGAGTCGCCGCAGGCCCGCGAAGCACGGCGGGCTGCTGCGCATCCGGCCGTGCCCCAGGAAACCCTAGGAAACGGCCCGACTCGGGTCGGTCTGATCACTGCGATTATGGCACCGGGCGGTCCAAGCAGGCGGGAGCGAGACATCCGAGATGGCGCAGCGCTGGCCGTACACGAACTGGCAAGTACAGATTTGTCGTTGCTGGTGGAAAACACAGATGGTTCGCAAGAGCAAATGCGTGACGCGGCTAAGCTGCTTGGCGAGCAAGGCGTAAAACTCGTCGCCGTTTCAGTCGCCAATGAGCCCGTCGGCCTCGTCCGGGATGCACTTGGTACGCATCATGTTCCCCTGCTCATATTGCGGGCCGATGCGTCAGGGAGTTCACCTGATACTTTTTACTTCACCTCCGACCGCGTCGACAGCGCGGTAGAAGGCGCCTCCTATGCCGTCGCTTCCGGACGAGCGCATCTCATCGTGCTAACCCCCTCAGATCTGACCGCGCGGGAGCGCCAACGACTGGATCGTGGCCTCTCAAGCTATAATATCAAGCCCGTTCTGGTCGAAACAAGTACGGCCACGTTCGCGGGCGAGGGTGCCTCTGCCGCCAAGATCAACGATATTGACGCGGTACTGTTGATCGGCGCGACTGATGGGGATGTAGGGGGGCTATCGCGCCTTCGCGCCAATGGGTATCTGAAGCCAAACGCAGCTGTCATCGGCAGTTCGAATTGGGCGTCGGCTGGCTATAAACGTCCAGAGCTTGCTGGAAGCAAGCTTTGCCTATTTGGCCCAGAGGGCGGATCGCGCATGACAAAGGCCTACCTGCAGCGCTATGAGCGGACAGCCGGTGAGGATGCGGCCTACGGGTTTGACATAATCGCCTTGACGGCAGGGCTTGTGCGCGCCCACGGCCCAGACGGAATAACCGTAAAAAACATCAGATCGCCAAGTGGATTCCTTGGTGCTGCCGCCGCATTCCGCTTTGAAGCGGACGGCTCAGTCCGGCGGACGTGTTCAATTTACGACGTGCAGAGCGGCGGCCTGAAACTGATTGATCCAGCGCCGCGGTCGTTTTGAGGCCCGCTCACCAAGGCTTTTTGTTGTAGTTCTGACGTGTCGCTCCACGGCTGGCTTGCTGTTGGACTGCAAGATTGAATCTTTCCCGGCTGCGTTGTCCAACATTTGCAAATACGCAAGGGGTGAGGCCTTCGAGGGTCTTCAAACGTCGGGCGAAATTGTAGGCGGCGACGAAGTCTGCGAGGTGCCGAGTTGGTCGGGACTGTCGAGCTGGACCACTTTACCAAGGCGAGCATCTTGGTCCTCGGGCTGGAGACCCAATGCACCAATTATGCATAGCTTCCGAACTCTCGAAAACGGGCACGTACCTCACGCACACGGTCACATTTTCATCTTGTGCCTCTGCTACTTTAGGCTAAGAATGCAATGTGCGGGAGGTCGCGAGGAGGCGGCTTCTCACAAAAAAAAGATGTCAATCCTTGGGAGGAAAATGATGCATATATCCGATATCGCAATACCCCCAAAAGACCTCGATTTGCTCCAGACGGTTCTTGACGCTTGGTGTACTCAGCATCGCATTCTGCGCAAGGACGCGACTGCAGAAGCAAAGATTTTGATCAACGAGTATAAGCGCGGCAATCGCTCGCAGATCAAACTCATCGACGCACTCATCAACAGCACCACGCACTAGCGGGATGAAGTCCCGGTAACGTCGAGAACCCGGCCTCACCGCCGGGTTTTTTAATGCCAGAAGCTGCCGCCATACCGACCCCAACGCCAGAGATAGCGGAGCTTTCCGCGGGCGTCAGCGCGTCGTAACGCGGCTATCGCCGCCCCGCCCACCGTTCCATTCCCAGCGGCGGTTCACATCCTCGTTCAGGAGCGTGTAGCGCTAACGCAAGTTCAGGGTGTAGCGGGCGTGTCGGCGTTCTCCGGTTCGCGTAAGCGCACCCTTCACCACCAGGTCGAGAAGGTCGCGCGTCGTCGTCGCTCGCGAGGTTTGTGTGATCGCGATGTAATTCTCAGCGCTCAAACCGCCCGTGAACCCTGCGGGTCCTTCCCTGAACATGCGGGCGATGGCTTTCTCCTGACGTTCATTGAATTGGCCGCGGAACCGGTCGTAGAAATGTGCCTTGGAAATATAAAATGCGACACGCTTCAGGGTGGTTTGCTGCGCCTCAAGAACAGTCTCGGCGAAGTAAACGAGCCATTCGGTAACATCGAGCGTGCGTTGATTGCGTTCCAACTGGTCATAGTAGGCCTTGCGGCCATTTTCGACCGTGTGCGCAAGTGCAATGAGGCTTGGTCGCTCAAGACTCTGAGCCAGCGATTTTTCCGCAAGCGCTCGGCCAATTCTTCCGTTGCCATCTTCAAACGGGTGAATGCTTTCGAAATAGAGATGGCCCAGACCGGCGCGCGTCACAGCGGGCAGGGGAGTAGCACCATTGGGGGCTGACCTGTTGAACCATTCGACGTAAGCCGCCATTTCTTCGGGCACTTGCCTGGACGGCGGAGCTTCGTAGTGAACGGTCGGTTTGTCGTGTCGTCCCGAAACAATCTGCATGGCGTCGTCATGGGTCCGGTACCCACCGATCGTTCCGATGTGGCGGTTTCCGCTCGTCAACATGCCATGCCAACGAAACATCGTTGTATGGTCGAGAGGAAGAGGCCAGGAATTATAGACATCGATCATCATTTCAGCGATGCCGCGCTCCTGCGGTTTGACCGGTCGACTGTCGGCATCGAGACCGAGTTGGCGACGCAAGGAGGACTGCACGCTCAGACGATCGAGCATTTCGCCCTCGATCTGTGACGTCTTCACCGCCTCGTCGCTTAGGAACTCAATACGCAGAAGATCGCGTTCTTCATCAGTGAAGTGACGAACCGCGCCGATCACTTCGCCGGAAGAAGAAAGAAATCGCTTTTCGTAGGGCGCAATTTGATCGGCGTCATAGGTAAACTGCGGCCAGCCTTTTTGTGCCCAATTCCAAATCATGAGTTATAGAGACCTCCTTCTATAACTCATGATATAGTAGAAACGTGATCGATAGCAATCCTGCCTATCGATCAACGCGTTGAAGAGGCGCGTAAGGCAGCGGATATCTCAATGGGCGGGCAGCACCCGAATTACAAAAGCATACTGCCTCATGCATTGCGCAGCCGGCCCTCCAGCAGGTCGAGAACGGCGCGGCCGGCCTCCATGACGTTGGTGCCGGGGCCGAAGACGGCGGCGACGCCGTGGTCGAGGAGGAACTGGTAGTCCTGGCGCGGCACGACGCCGCCGACGACGACGATCACGTC
>NZ_JAOYTH010000040.1 GCF_025847205.1 Pararhizobium sp. YC-54
ATGATCCAGAAAATTCTGATCGCCAATCGCGGCGAGATTGCCTGCCGGGTGATCAAGACGGCGCGGAAGATGGGCATCGCCACGGTTGCCGTCTATTCCGATGCGGATGCCGATGCGCTGCATGTGAAGATGGCGGACGAGGCCGTGCACATAGGCCCGTCGCCGTCGAACCAGTCCTATATCGTCATCGGCAGGATCCTCGACGCGATCAAACAGACCGGCGCCGACGCGGTGCATCCGGGCTATGGCTTCCTGTCGGAAAACGCCGCCTTTGCTGAGGCGCTGGAAAAGGCCGGCGTCGCCTTCGTCGGTCCGCCGGTCGGGGCTATTTCGGCGATGGGCGACAAGATCACCTCGAAGAAGCTGGCGGCTAAGGCCGGCGTCTCGACCGTGCCCGGCCATATGGGGCTGATTGCCGATGCCGCCGAGGCGGTTCAGATTTCCGCTTCGATCGGTTATCCGGTGATGATCAAGGCGTCGGCCGGCGGCGGCGGCAAGGGCATGCGCATCGCCTGGAACGATGCCGAGGCGCGCGAAGGTTTCCAGTCCTCGAAGAGCGAGGCGAAGAATTCGTTCGGCGACGACCGCATCTTCATCGAGAAATTCGTCACCCAGCCGCGCCATATCGAAATCCAGGTGCTCGGTGATAAACACGGCACCGTGCTCTATCTCGGCGAGCGCGAATGCTCGATCCAGCGGCGCAACCAGAAGGTCATCGAGGAAGCCCCCTCGCCGTTCCTCGACGGAAAGACCCGCCGCGCCATGGGCGAGCAGGCCGTGGCGCTGGCAAAGGCGGTCGGCTACCATTCGGCCGGCACGGTCGAGTTCATCGTCGATGGCAGCAGAAACTTCTACTTCCTCGAGATGAACACCCGCCTGCAGGTGGAACATCCGGTCACCGAACTGATCACCGGCATCGACCTGGTCGAGCAGATGATCCGGGTGGCTGCCGGCGAAACGCTTGCCTTCCGTCAGGATGACGTCAGGCTTGACGGCTGGGCGATCGAAAGCCGGCTCTATGCCGAGGATCCCTATCGCAACTTCCTGCCGTCGATCGGCCGCCTGTCGCGCTACCGGCCGCCGGTCGAAGGCATCACCTCCGCCGGCACGGTCGTGCGCAACGATACCGGCGTCTTCGAGGGCGGCGAGATCTCGATGTATTACGACCCGATGGTCGCCAAGCTGTGCACCTGGGCACCGGACAGATTGACCGCGATCGACGCGATGAGCGCCGCCCTCGACGATTTCGAGGTCGAGGGCATCGGTCATAACCTGCCTTTCCTGTCGGCGGTCATGCAGCACGAGCGGTTCCGCTCCGGCCGGATCACCACGGCCTTCATCGCCGAGGAATTCCCGGACGGCTTCCACGGGGTCGAGCCCGATCTGGCATCGGCACAAAAGCTCGCGGCGGTCGCCACGCTGGTGCATCAGGCGTTGCAGGACCGCGCCGTGCAGATCTCCGGCACCATCGGCAATCACCGCCGGGTGGTCGGCAAGGACTGGATCGTCACCTTTGCCGGCCAGGCGCATCCCGTGACGCTCGATGCGTCCGCCGATGGCGTCTATGTCCGGCTTGCCGACGGCCGCGTGTTTGCCGCCGCCGGCGACTGGACGCCGGGCCGCAGCCACGCCACCTTCAATGTCGACGGGACGGTGATGGGCGTGAAGATCGATCTTTCCGGCACCGGCATCCGGCTGCGCTGGCGCGGCATCGACGTCACCGCCCATGTGCGCAGCCCGCGCGTTGCCGAACTGGCCCGGCTGATGCCGAAGAAGCTGCCGCCGGACACCTCGAAAATGCTGCTCTGCCCGATGCCCGGCGTCATCACCGCCGTCGCCGTTGCGCCAGGCGAGACGGTGGAAGCCGGCCAGGCATTGGCGACGGTCGAGGCGATGAAGATGGAGAATATTCTGCGCGCCGAACGGCGCGGCGTGGTGAAGAGGATTGCGGTTTCTGCCGGTGCGAGCCTGGCCGTCGACGAGCTGATCATGGAGTTCGAATAAGGCTGGCACCTCACCTGCAATTTCCAACCCTTGGCCAAAGCTAAGTGTTGGATTTTGTTGGTGGGGGTAGGACTCACTTTTTCTACTCTTTCGAGGCAGCTTTCAGCGCCTTGTCCGCGTTATATTGCAGCAGAACCACGTCGCGCGCGTGGCTGAAGGCGGTTGGCTACGGTCTGATCTCCCCCCTTGAGGGGGAGATGCCCCGAACGGGGCAGAGGGGGGGGTACCGCGGCGCTCGTCTATGCCGATGGTTCACCCCCTCTGTCGGTTTCACCGACATCTCCCCCTCAAGGGGGGAGATCAAATCGCGCCTGCCGACGAACGCTTACGAACCAAGGGATGCAGAGCCATGTCCGATACCAAAACCCTCGCCGATTGGGCCACGCTTGCCGAACGCGAGCTCAAGTCCCCGCCCGAGACGCTGACCTGGCAGACGCCGGAGGGCATTGCCGTCAAGCCGCTCTATACGGAGGCCGATCTCGAGGCAGCCGGCCATCTCGGCTCGCTGCCGGGCCTTGCCCCGTTCACCCGCGGCCCGCGCGCCACCATGTATGCCGGCCGGCCCTGGACGATCCGCCAATATGCCGGCTTCTCGACGGCGGAGGCCTCGAATGCCTTCTACCGCAAGGCGCTGGCGGCCGGCCAGCAGGGCGTCTCCGTCGCCTTCGATCTCGCCACCCATCGCGGCTATGACAGTGACCATCCGCGCGTCGTCGGCGATGTCGGCAAGGCCGGCGTGGCGATCGACAGCGTCGAGGACATGAAGATCCTGTTCGACGGCATTCCGCTCGACAAGGTCTCGGTGTCGATGACCATGAACGGCGCCGTCATCCCGATCCTTGCCTCCTTCATCGTTGCCGGCGAGGAACAGGGCGTGCCGCGCTCGCAGCTGTCCGGCACGATCCAGAACGACATCCTCAAGGAGTTCATGGTCCGCAACACCTATATCTATCCGCCCGAGCCCTCGATGCGGATCGTTGCCGACATCATCGACTACACCGCCCGCGAGATGCCGAAGTTCAACTCGATCTCGATCTCCGGCTATCACATGCAGGAGGCCGGCGCGACACTGGTACAGGAGCTCGCCTTCACGCTGGCCGACGGCCGCGAATATGTCCGCGCGGCCATCGCCAGGGGATTGAACGTCGACGAATTCGCCGGCCGCCTGTCGTTCTTCTTCGCCATCGGCATGAACTTCTTCATGGAGGCGGCCAAGCTGCGCGCCGCCCGGCTGCTGTGGACCCGGATCATGGAAGGCTTTCATCCGAAGAAGCAATCCTCGCTGATGCTCAGAACCCATTGCCAGACATCCGGCGTCTCGCTGCAGGAACAGGATCCGTACAACAACATCATCCGCACCGCGTTCGAGGCAATGTCGGCGGTGCTCGGCGGCACCCAGTCGCTGCACACCAATTCGTTCGACGAGGCGATCGCCCTGCCGACGGAATTCTCCGCGCGCATCGCCCGCAACACCCAGCTGATCCTGCAGCACGAGACCGGCGTCACCAAGGTCGTCGATCCGCTCGCCGGCTCCTACTATGTCGAGAGCCTGACGGCGGAACTGGCGCAAAAGGCCTGGGCGCTGATGGAGGAGGTCGAGGCGCTCGGCGGCATGACCAGGGCGGTGGCCGATGGCCTGCCGAAACGGCTGATCGAGGAGGCGGCGACCCGCCGTCAGGCCGCCGTCGACAAGGGCGATGACGTCATCGTCGGCGTCAACAAATACCGGCTGGAAACCGAGGACAATCTCGATATCCTCGACATCGACAATGCCGCCGTCCGCACCGCCCAGATCGGCCGCATCGCGGAGACGCGCAGGCGGCGCGATACGACTGAGGTGACCACCGCACTCGAAGCCCTGACCGAGGTCGCCCGCAGCGGCAACGGCAATATCCTCGACGCGGCCGTCACCGCCGCCCGGGCGCGCGCCACCGTCGGCGAAATCTCCGATGCGATGCGCGCCGTCTTCGGCGATCACAGCGCCGTGCCGGAAGTGGTCAGCAATATCTATGGTCATGCCT
>NZ_JAOYTH010000041.1 GCF_025847205.1 Pararhizobium sp. YC-54
ACCAATTATTTGTAGGAGATATTTATGTCGAGTACGCCGAGCAAAGGCGTGGCTTTTCAAGGATAAGACATGGATTTTACTCCGGATAATTAGGGGCATCCCGCCGCCTGATGAACTGGAGGAACTACCATGTCACGAAGGACGATTGCTTCATCAAGTCACGTTGATCACAAGAGCGAAGCTCCTCAGACCGCAGACGGACTCATCACAGCGTTCCTCTCCTCATTTCAGGATGGGGCGTCACGCACAGTGGCGAACCATAGAGCGGCCGCGCGTCACTTCCTTTACTGGATACACCAACAAGGTATCGTGGCATCAGCCATCGACGACACTGTCGTTCAGCAGTTTGAGAGGCACCGATGTCGTTGTCACCCCTTCTCGCAGCACGAGCCGGGCAGACCAGAATTTGCAGGACGAGTTCGCCGTTTCGTACGATTCCTCGAAGATCACGGAGCCGTCGATGTGGCTGATGACATCGATAATTTGGCTAACCTGCTAGCTGACTATGACATATTCCTGAAGCAACAGCAGTACTGCGCCACAATCGTCAGAAGCTACCGATCCGAAGCGGCCCATTTCGCGGCGTGGATACGTCTCACACGGCAGCGTTGGGCGGAGATTGGTGACGAACAAGTCGAGTCTTACGCCCACCATGATTGTCGTTGCCCGGTGCGTCGCAAGCATAGCCGGCTGGTGGGCCACCATGGACCTCTTCGCCGTGCGCGGGGCGCTCGTCTTTTCCTCGGCTTTCTTCGCGACCGGAACGTTCTCCCCGACATCCACGGCCAGGACTGCGAGGATAAGCATCTTTACGCTTATCGGGCCTGGCTCAAGCATTATTGTGGAAGCGCTGCTACCACCATCGGGCGCTCCTGTTCAGAGATCAAGTTCTGCCTGCCTCTCCTGGGCCAGCCCTCCGATCTTGACGCTGCCATCATTCGCAAGACTATTGGCCACCGCATCACGCAGGCACCAGGATCTGCAGATCTGATTGCCACGATCATGCGCAGCTACCTGCGTTTCCTCGTTTCCCGAGGCGAGTGTTCGGCTGCCCTTCTTCACGCAATCCCACCAGCCCGCCGGGCTCAATCGGGGACCTTGCCTCGCTATTTGGATACCCCAACGATCGAGAAGATTATCGCATCCTGCAGAGCCGAGACGCCAGTACAGATCCGTGACAGGGCCATCATCCTCCTGCTAGCGAGACTGGGCCTGCGGGCCGGCGATATCTGTCAACTACGGCTAAGCGATATCGACTGGAACCGCGGATACATTCAAGTCAGCGGCAAGAGCAAACGACTAAACCGTTTGCCGCTCCCTCAGGATGCTGGCGACGCGTTACTCGCGTATCTGGAGCAGGCGCGCCCGAGGGTCGGGGAAGATCGGCTGTTCCTTCGCACGCTGGCACCATTCACGCCGTTCAAGTCTTCGGCCGAGATTTGCGGCGTCGTATCTCGTGTGTTCGATCGAGCTGGTATTACGGGCCTGCCAACCAGGTCGCATCTGTTTCGTCATTCCCTGGCTACACGAATGCTCCGATCCGGGGCTGGCCTGGAGTCGATCGGGACCATCCTAAGGCATCGTTCCCCGGCGACGACGGCCATTTATGCCAAGGTCGATGTTTCCATGCTGCTGAAGGTTGCCCAACCCTGGCCGGGAGAGGTGTCATGTTGAGTGAAGAGATCTCACGCTACGTCGCCCTCCATCGTAACCTGGGGCGCAAATTTGCCGAGCAGGACCGCATGCTTCAGCTTTTCGCGAAGTACGCCGAAGCCTTTGGCGATCAACACGTCGTCGTCAATCGACTCTATGATTGGTGTGGTACGGCGCCTACGCAAAACGCGGCGAGAAAGAGATTCGATGTGGTCCGCCGCTTCAGCCTCTACGCTCATTCCGAAGATCAAAGGCACCAGATTCCGCCGAGCGGCGTTTTCGGTCGAGGCAGGCGACCACGGCCAACCCCACATATCATCGAACCAGAACAGCAGCGGGCGATCATGCAGGCAGCACTCAATTTTCCCTCCAAGGACCAGATCACTCCATACACATACCATTATCTCTTCGGGTTGCTGGCAGCGTCAGGCCTGCGGATTTCTGAGGCGCTCGCCCTCCAGCGTGACGACCTGGTCGACGATGGCCTAATCATTCGAAACGGAAAGTTCGGCAAGCAACGCCTTCTCCCGCTTCAGCCGTCTACTCGGCAGGCTCTGGAAACGTATCTGGCGATAAGGGGCAGGCTCGGTGCTGAGGGCGAGAACCTTTTCGTCAGGACCGGAGGACGGGCGCCCGATCGCGGCCGCGTCTGTAAGGTATTCATCAGGCTGGCACGCATGCTTGGCTTCCGCGGACCAACGGGTACACGAGGTATGCGCATGCACGACTTGCGTCATACCTTTGCCGTTCGATCACTCGAGGCCTGTCCTTGCAATAGGGAAGCAATTTCTCATCACATGGCGAGCTTGAGTGCCTATCTCGGGCACGCAGACATTGCGAACACCTATTGGTATCTCGAGGCAACGCCTATCCTACTGAGAGAGATAGCTGCCGCCGGAGAGCAGCTTTTCGTGGGAGGCACAGTATGACCGCTCTCGCCCCTCATCTTTCCGCCTTCCTCCGGGATCATCTTCGCCGCGAGCGCAATGTCAGCCACCATACGGTGGCAGCCTATGCGACCTGCTTCGCTCTGCTCGTTCGTTTTGCAGCCGACCGACTCAAGCATCGCCCCAGCGACTTGACGATCGAGGAACTCGACCTCGATCTGATCTCGGCATTCCTCGTACATACGGAGGCGGAACGAGGCAATAGTGCTCGTACACGCAACGGCCGGTTGGCCGCTATTCGTGCATTCTTCCGCTATGTCGAGTACCGTGTGCCGGCCTGCCTCGATCTGGCACTAAGGGTTCGTTCCTTGCCGAGCAAGCGCACGGACATCACCTTGATCGATTATCTGACCAGAGATGAGATCGTCGCAGTCTTGGATGCGCCCGACCCGCGATCCCGTCTAGGAATCCGTGATCGCGCCATGTTGCATCTCGCCTACGCTGGCGGCCTGCGTGCCGCCGAGCTCCTGTCTCTGCAACTGCAGGACTTACCGGAACGCTCCCTTGCCACGGTACATATCATGGGCAAAGGCCGCCGCGAACGAATTCTGCCGTTATGGCGAGAAACACAGGCCGCATTGCGCAGCTGGTTGGCCGCCAGGCCTACGTGCCAGTCGACAGAGATATTTCTCAACTCCAACGGACAGCCGATGACGCGGGATGGTTTCGCGTTCAGGTTGGCGAAGCACGTGGCGACGGCGGCCCTGAGGCAGCCGAGCCTTTTAACCAAACGGGTCACGCCTCACGTGCTTCGACATTCTTGCGCGATGCATACGCTCGCCGCTACCGGCGACATTCGGAAGGTGGCACTCTGGCTAGGCCACGCCAGTTTGCAAAGCACCGAAGCCTATCTGCGCGCCGATCCCGAGGAGAAGTTACAGATACTGGCGGCACATTGCTCACCGGGGATCAAGGCCGGTCGGTTCAAACCTCCCACTGATCCGCTGGTCGCAATGCTTGATGACGCTCGGAAGCGAGCGTAGCTCGAAGAGACCTGCGCTTCAGTTTCCTCATCAGCCCCTAATTATCCGGAGTAAAATCCATGTCTTATCCTTGAAAAGCCACGCCTTTGCTCGGCGTACTCGACATAAATATCTCCTACAAATAATTAGTG
>NZ_JAOYTH010000042.1 GCF_025847205.1 Pararhizobium sp. YC-54
CCACTGATCATCCCTGAGAACCTCACCGTCCATCGCCAACCTCCAAAAGTCAGCGTTGAATCTGATTTGCTCCTCAAACGGAATCCTTAATCGTTAATTCGTCACTACAGCCTAGAGCAATTTCCGGAAACCCATCTTTGTCGTCGCGCCAAATCACGCTTCCGAAGTTCTTGTAGGTTTCTGCTAGTGCTTTTCGGAATTCATCCTGCTTGTCGTGCACCAAACTGGGAGGCTGTTTTCTTTCGCCGCAAAATCGTGAATTGCCTGGATGAGATGAGTGAATGCTACGACGTTCGGAGTACTCACCTGATAACCCCGTCGTTTTTCGGTATGGGTGATCGTGAACTCCTCGGGCTGGACGATGCCCTGCATCTGAACTCAAAGCTATGGTGCGCCTTTGCGCAACACCTTTCCCGGGTTCAGGAGCGCCGATGCATCGAGCGCGTCCTTGACCCGATGCATCAGCGCCACCTTCACCGGGTTGGACATCGCTGACAGTGACCCCACTCTCTTGCTGCCGATCCCGTGCTCGGCAGAGAAAGATCCACCCATCGCAACAACGTCCCTGTACACCGCCTTCTCAATGGCGTTGGTCTTTTCAACTGGAATATCACTACCGGCCATATTGAGGACGATATGGAGATTTCCGTCCGCAAGATGGCCAAACACGTAGGGATCGAATGCGGGATCCAGATCTCTGAGATCTGCAAGGCAGCGATCGAGATAGGACCCGACTTCCGAAAGGGGAACCGAGACATCGTAGGATGGCGCGCCCGGGTGCTTTCGGTAGATGAGGTCGGTGTCTTCGCGCAACCGCCAAAGATCCGCCTCCTGCGCGCCCGAGGACGCAATCACGGCCGAGGCGTCGGGGTGATCCTCGATGACGTCTTCGTAGATGCGTCCCAGCTCCGATTGCAACGCTCCCTCCTCTGCCCCACCCAGCGAGACCAACAGGTTGACCGGATGGTCGGCACTATACTCCGGGGCCGACCAACGATGATGGCCTGACGTCAGGCGGAAATATGCGTTCCAGATTGCCTCCGCGGCGCGTAGATGACCGTACTCGGCGTCCAGACCTCGACGGACGGTATCGAGCGCCGCATCTACTGACGGCAAGCCGAAGAGGACCGTGGCGGTGGCAAAGGGCCGGGGTTCGAGCTTGACGGCAATGCGCGTTATGATGCCGAGCGTGCCTTCTGCTCCCACGAAGAGGTGTTTCAGATCATAGCCGGCCGCGTTTTTCACCACCCGTGTCAGGTCGCAATAGATGGAGCCGTCCGCGAGGACGGCCTCCAGACCAAGAACGCGATGCCGCATGACCCCGAAACGAAAGGCTGCTATACCCCCCGCATTCGTCGACGCCATGCCTCCGACGGTTGCCGAACCGCGCGACGGCAAATCGATCCCCGTTTCAAGCCGATGCTCGGCTGCAGCCACTTGCAGTGCCTGCAGTGTCACGCCGGCTTCCACGACCGCAACGCGCTCGATCGGTGAAACATATAGAATTCGATTGAGGCGGGCAGTCGAAAGTACAAGTTCGCCCGGCCTGGACATCGCGCCGCCTACGAGGCCGGTTCGCCCCCCATGGGTAACGAGCGGAACCCCGTTGGCGAGGCAACATTTGACGACGGCGGCAACCTCCTCGGTCGATCCCGGGAAGACGACGGCGCCTGCTCCCAGATTTTCAGGCGCAACTCCGTGGTCGATCGTAGAGATGGCCTCTGCGTCCTTGAGATTTCCGTCACCAACAATTCTACGAACGTCGGCTTTGAACTCGGGTTTTAGGCGATCCATTCGATATTACCTGTTGATGGGGTGTCGAGAACGGTGAGATATTTGCGGCAGATGTGTTCAGGCCGTGTCCGTTTTGAGCGCGCCACTCTTCTTTGCCGTCCAGGTGGCCATGTAGTCCATGAGGCCGGGGTTGAGGCAGTCATAGGGCTCCAGGCCAAGGTCTCTCAGGCGGGCACGCACGCCATCCATGGTTGCCGGATCGCATCCGCTTTCGATGATCGAAGACACGAAGGCCGCAAACCCCGGCTTCGCCCAGCCCGCTTCCTGAAACCGTTCTGGATGCAAGAAGGAAAGTCCCTTGAACGGATGGTCGCGTTTGACGGGGCCGTACATGTGCACGCCGCAGTCCTTGCAAGCATGCCGCTGGATGAGGGCGGCCGGGTCCACGACGGCGAGCTTGTCGCCGTTTTCCAGCACCTCGACATTTTCCGTCGCAGCGACTGCAACGACCGAGAATACGGAGCCGTCAGGCTTCCAGCATTACGTGCACCCGCAGGCGTGGTTGTGAGCAATGTCGCCCTTGATCCGGACCTTTACGGGGTTGCTCGTGCAGTTGCAGACAAGCGTGCCGCCCGAGAAGGCTGCATCGGTCGCCCTGAACCCGGAATCGACGGATGGATGTATCGCAATACTTGGCATGGGTTTCTCCTCCTTCATGGCCGGCGCGGTATGCGCGGCCGGTCGCTGGCGATGCGACGAACGCATTGCATTCGTCATACGGCTTTGAACGCTCGCCTCAGTAGATCACCACGCTGCGGATGCTCTCCCCGGCATGCATCAGGTCAAACCCCTTGTTGATGTCCTCGAGCGGCATGGTGTGGGTGATCATCGGGTCGATCTGGATCTTGCCCTGCATGTACCAGTCGACGATCTTGGGCACATCGGTGCGGCCGCGGGCGCCGCCGAAGGCGGTGCCCATCCAGTTGCGGCCGGTGACCAGCTGGAACGGGCGGGTGGAAATCTCCTGGCCGGCGCCGGCCACGCCGATGATCACCGACTTGCCCCAGCCGCGATGCGAACTCTCCAG
>NZ_JAOYTH010000043.1 GCF_025847205.1 Pararhizobium sp. YC-54
CCGGACGATGTCATGGCCGGCAAGCATCCGGAAAACCTCGCCGGCAAGACGGTCGTGGTCTATGACGACGACCACTATTACATGGGCGGCGTCATGGCCGAGGTCATGGCGAAGGCCGGTGCCAAGGTTATCCTCGTGACGCCGTCGGCCTATGTCTCGGACTGGACGCGCAACACGCTGGAGCAGGGCGCGATCCATGTGCGCCTCGACGATCTCGGCGTCGATATCCGCCTGAACCGCGGCGTCACCGCGATCCGCGCCGGCGAAATCGAGACCAACTGCGCCTATACCGGCCGGCGTGCCACGCTCGGCTGCGACGCGGTCGTCATGGTCGCCTCGCGCCTGTCCGACGACCAGCTCCATACCGACCTTCTGGCCCGCCAGGACGATTGGGCCGATGCCGGCGTCAAGAGCGTCAGGATCATCGGCGACGCCGCAGCACCCGCGCCGATCGCCTGGGCGACCTATGCCGGCCATCGCTATGCGCGCGAACTCGACACTCCGGATATCGGCGACGCCCTGCCGTTCCGCCGCGAAGTCACGGCGCTGGACGCGAATTGATAAAAAGGGAAATGACTGCGATGAAGCCTTATACTCTCTCCTCCGATCCGCCGGTTCTGGAAAACTGGGGCACGCCTGAAGATATCGGCGCGACAACACTGGAAGGGGACGTGCAGGTTTCCGGCCGTTTCGATCTCGGCACGCCCGAAACGGCCGTTTTCGGCGGTGTCTATGCCGCGACACGGGGGAAATACCGTGTCGTCTATCCCTTCCACGAGCACGCCACGCTGCTTGCCGGCCGCCTTGAGTTGACCGATGAGACCAACGGTACAAGCGTCGTCTACGGGCCGGGCGACAGCTGGGTGATCACAAAGGGCACGCCCATCGTCTGGTCGATTCTGTCCGATCGCATCTGCAAGAGCTACATCGCAGCGACCGCCGATCTCGAAGAGAGCGCGTAAATCATGGACGGACATCGCATCGAACGTGATTTCCTCGGCGAGATGGCGCTGCCATCGGATACGCTTTACGGCATCCAGACGGCCCGCGCCCTTGCCAATTTTCCGATCACCGACGTCCCCTTGAGCCATTTTCCCGAGCTTGTCGTGGCGTTGGCCATGGTCAAGAAGGCCTGCGCGCTTGCCAACCGCGATTGCGGCGTGCTCGAGGATCGGTTCGTGGATCCCATTGTTACCGCATGCGACGAAATCATCGCCGGCCGTCACCACGCCTGGTTCGCGGTCGACATGATCCAGGGTGGGGCAGGCACGTCCACCAACATGAACGCCAACGAGGTCATCGCCAATGTAGCGCTCCGGAACCTCGGCCATCGCGCGGGAGACTATCAGCGGCTGCATCCGAACGATCATGTAAACCGGTCGCAATCGACCAACGACGTCTATCCGACAGCGATGCGTCTCGCGGTGCTCAGCCAAGCCACCGCGCTGACGGAGGCCCAGGCAGAGCTAAGCGCCGCCTTTACCGCGAAGGCAAAGCAGTTTGCCGGGATCGGCAAGGTTGGCCGCACGCAGCTCCAGGATGCCGTTCCGATGACGCTGGGCATGGAGTTTGCCGCCTTCGCCGCCACGGTCGACGAAGACGTCGAGCGGGTCGTGCAATTGAGCGAGCTGCTCACCGAGGTCAATCTTGGCGGTACAGCGATCGGGACAGGCATCAATGCCCCGGCCGGCTATGCCGAGATTGCCACGGCGCATCTGGCAAAAATCAGCGGCCGTGCCTTCAGCCCGGCCAAGAACCTGATCGAGGCGACCTCCGACACCGGCGCCTTCGTCACCTTTTCGGGCGTTCTGAAACGGATTGCCGTGAAACTTTCGAAAATCTGCAACGATTTGCGGCTGCTGAGCAGCGGCCCGCGCGCCGGTTTCGGCGAAATCAAATTGCCGGCAGTCCAGCCGGGCTCCTCGATCATGCCGGGAAAGGTCAATCCGGTCATCCCTGAGGTGGTCAACCAGGTCGCTTATCAGGTCATCGGCAATGACCTCACCGTCACCTTCGCCGCCGAAGCCGGCCAGCTGCAGCTGAACGCCATGGAGCCGGTGATGCTGTTCAACGTGCTGCAATCGATCCGCATCCTGACCCGGGCGATAACGGTCCTGCGCGCGCGCTGCGTCGACGGCATCGAGGCGGACAGGGCGCGATGCGAGGAGCTGGTGGACAAGAGCCTGATCCTCTCGACCGCGCTCGTCCCTCATATCGGTTACGAGGATGCCGCCCGCGTTGCCCGCCTGGCCGTCGCCGATGACCGGACGATCCGCCAAGTTCTGCTTCGGCTCGGGATTATGTCCGCCGACGATTTCAATGACGTGAAACGCCAGTCCTGGTCTTTCCCCGCGTAAGGTGGGGGAGTTGCCTGTGGACCCTGCGAGATGGGAAAGGAATGCCTGATGAAAGTTCTGGTCACCGTAAAACGTGTCGTCGACTACAACGTCAAGATCCGGGTGAAGCCGGATGGCACGGGGGTCGAGCTTGCCAATGTGAAGATGTCGATGAACCCGTTCGACGAGATTTCGGT
>NZ_JAOYTH010000044.1 GCF_025847205.1 Pararhizobium sp. YC-54
TTTAGCGGCGGATGGAGCGGGAGTTGAAGCGAGTGGATACGATTGCGCGTGTTCGACGGGCCTTCCATGTGCAGGGCTGGTCGGTGAAGAAGATCGTCCGGGAACTGCATGTGTCGCGCAACACCGTTCGCAAGATACTGCGCTCCGACGAGACCGATTTTACCTATGAACGCGAGCGGCAACCGCTACCAAGGACCGGAGCGTGGAAGGCCGAGATCGAGCGGTTTCTGACAGCCAATGAGGGCAAGCCGTCGCGTGAACGGCTAACGCTGATCCGGATTTACGAGGAGGTCAGGGCGCTCGGCTACGATGGCAGTTATGACGCGATCCGGCGATATGCCAAGACTTGGGCGAAGAACCGGGGAGCCGTGACGGCGGAAGCCTATGTGCCCCTCTATTACGCGCCAGGTGAAGCTTACCAGTTCGATTGGAGCCACGAGATCATTCTGATCAACGGCGTGACGACGACCGTCAAGGTCGCTCATGTCCGGCTCTGCCACAGCCGGATGATGTTCGTCCGGGCCTATATGCGCGAGAGCCAGGAGATGGTCTTCGACGCGCATGACAAGGCCTTCGCCTTCTTCCGTGGCACCTGCACGCGCGGCATCTACGACAACATGAAGACGGCGGTCGAGGCGGTGTTCGTCGGCAAGGAGCGGCAATACAATCGACGTTTCCTGCAGATGTGCAGCCACTATCTGGTCCATCCTGTTGCCTGCACGCCCGCATCCGGATGGGAGAAGGGACAGGTCGAGAACCAGGTTGGTCTCGTGCGCGAACGCTTCTTCACCCCACGTCTTCGGGTCAAAAGCCTGGAAGAACTGAACGTCTGGCTGCTCGATAAATGCATCGCCTACGCCAAGGCACACCGCCACCCCGAGCAGACCGAGCGGATGATCTGGCAGATGTTCGAGGAGGAGCGCGGCAGCCTGGTGCATTATGTCGGACCGTTCGACGGTTTCCACTGCGTCCCGGCCTCGGTGTCGAAGACCTGCACGGTTCGCTTCGACAACAATAAATACTCCGTCCTCTCGACTGCGGTCGGCCGCCCTGTTGAGGTTCACGCCTATGCCGAGAAGATCGTGATCCGGCAGGACGGCGTGAACGTCGGTGAGCATCCTCGTTGCTTTGGTCGTGGCGAGACGATCTACGATCCTTGGCATTATGTGCCTGTTCTGGCTCGCAAACCCGGCGCTCTGCGCAACGGTGCGCCATTCCGCCAGTGGGTTCTGCCAGCGGCGATGGAGAAGGTCCGCAAGCGCCTGAAGAGTGTCCATGACGGTGATCGGCAAATGGTCACCATCCTCGGCTGTGTTCCCACCGACGGTCTGGCGGCTGTCGATGCTGCCTGTCAGGAGGCTTTGGATCACGGCGTCTGCTCGGCCTCGGTGATTATCAACATTCTGGCCCGGAGCCGTGATCCGGTTCCGGCCACAACCCTGCAAACCCCGGATGCGCTGCGGCTGACCCATGAGCCGATCGCCGACTGCGCACGCTATGACAGCCTCAGGAGGGCAAGCTGATGGAACGCACACAGGTTCTCGAACTGATGAGCACGCTGAAGCTCTATGGAATGCGCAGCGCTTACGACGAGGTCATGGGCAACGGCATCAAACGGCAGCACGAACCGCCGCGCATCGTCGGCGATCTCTTGCAGTCGGAGATCGCCGAGAAGCAGGCCCGCTCCATTCGCTATCAGCTCAGCATCGCCAAGCTGCCTCTCGCCAAGGACATCGACGACTTCGACTTCACCGATACGCCGGTCAATGAATCCCTGGTGCGGGAGCTGGCTGCCGGCACCTTCGTCGCCGATCAGCGCAATGTCGTCCTCGTCGGCGGCACGGGGACCGGAAAGAGCCATCTGGCCATTGCGATTGCCCGTGCACTGATCCGCAACGGAACGCGCGGGCGCTTCTTCAACGTCGTCGATCTGGTCAATCGGTTGGAAACGGAAACGCGCAGCGGCAAGCAGGGGCGGACGGCCGACTATCTCAACCGTCTCGACTTCATCATCCTCGACGAACTCGGCTATCTGCCGTTTGCCCAGGCGGGCGGCCAACTCCTGTTCCATCTGATCAGCCGGCTCTACGAGCGCACCTCGATCATCGTCACCACGAACCTGGCTTTTGGAGAATGGCCGACAGTGTTCGGCGACGCCAAGATGACGACAGCGCTCCTCGACCGCCTGACCCATCACTGCGAGATTGTCGAAACCGGAAACGAGTCCTGGCGATTCAAGAACCGCTCTCAAAGCTAAAGCCGAAGACGATCATCACCCGCACTTGGCCTACCCTCTGCAACCCCGGCCAGCGCCGGGCAGGCCAAGCGCTGATCTACAAACCAAGGGGGTCAAAATTGGATGCCGATAAGGGGTGAACTTTGGACGCCGATTGACA
>NZ_JAOYTH010000045.1 GCF_025847205.1 Pararhizobium sp. YC-54
GGCGCGGTGCTGACCTCGGTGACCGGTGCGCCGGGCGCGCTCGGCAGCTTCGTTGCGACCATCGCCGATGCATCGACCGGCGACGGCACCGGGGCGATCGGCTGGACGTTCACGGTCAATGACGGCGCCATCGACTACCTGGCGGCCGGCGAGACCATCACCCAGGTCTACACGGTGACGGTGACCGACAGTTCCGGCGCCACCACCAGCCAGACGGTGACGGTGACCATCAACGGCACCAATGACGCGCCGGTGATCACCTCCGGTCCGGGCACCGGTTCGGTGAACGAGATCGCCGACGGCGCCTTGGGCGAGACGACGGCGCCGCTGACGGCGACCGGGGCGCTCACCTTCGGCGATGTCGACCTCAGCAACACCCATACGGTCGGCGCGGTGCTGACCTCGGTGACCGGTGCGCCGGGCGCGCTCGGCAGCTTCGTTGCGACCATCGCCGATGCGGCGACCGGCGACGGCACCGGGGCGATCGGCTGGACCTTCACGGTCAATGACGGCGCCATCGACTATCTGGCGGCCGGCGAGACCATCACCCAGGTCTATACGGTGACGGTGACCGACAGTTCCGGCGCCACTTCCAGCCAGACGGTGACGGTGACCATCAACGGCACCAACGACGCGCCGGTGATCACCTCTGGTCCCGGCACCGGTTCGGTGAGCGAGATCGCCGACGGCGCCTTGGGCGAGACGACGGCGCCGCTGACGGCGACCGGGGCGCTCACCTTCGGCGATGTCGACCTCAGCAACACCCATACGGTCGGCGCGGTGCTGACCTCGGTGACCGGTGCGCCGGGCGCGCTCGGCAGCTTCGTTGCGACCATCGCCGATGCATCGACCGGCGACGGCACCGGGGCGATCGGCTGGACGTTCACGGTCATTGACGGCGCCATCGACTACCTGGCGGCCGGCGAGACCATCACCCAGGTCTACACGGTGACGGTGACCGACAGTTCCGGCGCCACTTCCAGCCAGACGGTGACGGTGACCATCAACGGCACCAATGACGCGCCGGTGATCACCTCTGGTCCGGGCACCGGTTCGGTGAGCGAGATCGCCGACGGCGCCTTGGGCGAGGCGACGGCGCCGCTGACGGCGACCGGGGCGCTCACCTTCGGCGATGTCGACCTCAGCAACACCCATACGGTTGGCGCGGTGCTGACCTCGGTGACCGGTGCGCCGGGCGCGCTCGGCAGCTTCGTTGCGACCATCGCCGATGCATCGACCGGCGACGGCACCGGGGCGATCGGCTGGACCTTCACGGTCAATGACGGCGCCATCGACTATCTGGCCGCCGGCGAGACCATCACCCAGGTCTACACGGTGACGGTGACCGACAGTTCCGGCGCCACCGACACCCAGACGGTGACGGTGACCATCAACGGCACCAACGACGCGCCGGTGATCACGTCTGGTCCCGGCACCGGTTCGGTCAGCGAGATCGCCGACGGCGCCTTGGGCGAGACGACGGCGCCGCTGACGGCGACCGGGGCGCTCACCTTCGGCGATGTCGATCTCAGCAACACCCATACGGTTGGCGCGGTGCTGACCTCGGTGACCGGTGCGCCGGGCGCGCTCGGCAGCTTCGTTGCGACCATCGCCGATGCATCGACCGGCGACGGCACCGGGGCGATCGGC
>NZ_JAOYTH010000046.1 GCF_025847205.1 Pararhizobium sp. YC-54
ATGCGATGAAGGTGCACGGCGCGCTGGCCGGCATCCAGCTCGCCTATTCCGGCATCAACGGCCCGAATTTCTATACCAAGGAAGTGCCGCTGGCGCCGTCCGCCCTGCCGATCCGCACCTTCACCAACGATCCGGTGCAGGCGCGCGCGCTCGACAGGACCGACATCAAGAACCTGCGCCGCTGGTTCGTCAACGCCGCCAAGCGCTCGAAGATCGCCGGCTTCGACCTGATCTGTCTCTACGGCGCGCATGGCTTCGGCATCTTCCAGCACTTCCTGTCGCGCGCCACCAACCAGCGCAGCGACGAATACGGCGGCAGCCTCGAGAACCGCTCGCGCTTCGCCCGCGAGGTGGTGGCCGACATCCGCGAGGCCGTCGGCGACACCACGGCGATCACCATGCGCGTCAGCCTCGACGAGACCATCGGCGAACTCGGCTTCTCGAATGCCGAGGTGCGCGAGTTCGTCGAGCTGAACGCCGACCTGCCGGATCTCTGGGATCTGGCGCAGGGCACCTGGGAGGACTGTTCCGGCCCGTCGCGCTTCAAGGAGGAAGGCGCTCAGGAGCTTCTGGTCAGGGGTATTCGCGCGCTCTCGTCCAGGCCGGTCGTCGGCGTCGGCCGCTTCACCTCGCCCGACGTGATGGCGCGGATGATCAAGTCCGGCACCCTCGACTTCATCGGCTGCGCCCGCCCCTCGATCGCCGACCCGTTCCTGCCGCGGAAAATCGAGGAAGGCCGGATCGAGGACATCCGCGAATGCATCGGCTGCAACATCTGCGTCACCGGCGACATGACCATGTCGATTTCCCGCTGCACGCAGAACCCGACCTTCATGGAGGAATGGCGCAAGGGCTGGCACCCGGAGCGCATGAACGCGAAGGGCGACAGCCAGACGGTGCTGGTCGTCGGCGCCGGCCCGGCCGGGCTCGAGGCCACGCGGGCGCTCTCGCTGCGCGGCTACGACGTGACGCTGGCCGAAGCCACCACCAGCCTTGGCGGCCGCGTGGCGCGCGAGCGCCTGCTGCCGGGCCTTTCGGCCTGGGGCCGCGTGGTCGACTACCGCCAGTACCAGATCAGCCAGCGCTCCAACGTCGAAACCTATTTCGACAGCCGGCTTTCGGCCGACGACGTCCTGGCCTTCGGTTTCGAGCATGTCGCGCTCGCCACCGGCTCGCATTGGCGCCGGGACGGGGTGGCGCGCCAGCATGTCGTGCCGATGCCGATCGACCCGGCGATGCCGCTCTGGACGCCGGACGATGTCATGGCCGGCAAGCATCCGGAAAACCTCGCCGGCAAGACGGTCGTGGTCTATGACGACGACCACTATTACATGGGCGGCGTCATGGCCGAGGTCATGGCGAAGGCCGG
>NZ_JAOYTH010000047.1 GCF_025847205.1 Pararhizobium sp. YC-54
ATGCCGACATCGCCGAGAACGCCGTTCGAGCCATGCTTGGTCGATAGCCGCCACAGCCATTTGGTTTCCGTCGCCCAGTCGCCCCAGGCCTTGGAGACCAGCCAGCTCTGCAGATAGGACGCCTCGATATGGCGAACCTTGCCGATCTCGCCGGCGAGAACCATCTGCCGCGCCTTCTGCACTTCGGCGACATTGCGGTATGTGAGGTTGACCATCGTCACCAGACCGGAATTTTCCGCAGCCTTCGCCATCTCGTCGGCCTTGGCATAATCCTCGGCCAATGGTTTTTCGCACAGCACATGCTTGCCGGCCGCCAGAAGCTTCAGTGTCGTCGGATAATGGATCTTGTCCGGCGTCACATTGGTGACGGCATCGAAGTCGCCCCAGGCAATCGCTTCGTCAAGCGAGGTGAATGTCCTGGCGATCTGATGACGCAGGGCAAACGCCTGCACCCGGACCTGATCGACATCGACTGCCGCCACGAGTTCGACGCCATCGATGGTGGCAAAGTTCATCGCATGGGTATTGGCCATGCCGCCGGTGCCGAGAACGAGAAGACGAATAGGCTTCATCACTTGTACCCCTCTTCGCCGGCCTGATGCAGCTTGGGACCACGTTCGACAATCGGCTCCAGCGCCTTTTCGACCGGGACGTTCGGCGCATCATGGATGGCGCTGTAGGTGCCTTGGCGGTTGTAGGCCCATTTCACCGAATTGCGCAGAACCTTGTGCACATTGGCATCGTGATAGGTCGGATAGGTTTCGTGTCCGGGGCGGAAGTAGAAGATGTTGCCGGCACCGCGGCGCCAGGTCAGGCCCGAGCGGAACACCTCGCCGCCGGCAAACCAGGAGATGAACACGGTTTCGAGCGGCTCCGGCACGGAAAACTGCTCGCCGTACATTTCCTCGTTTTCGAGCACGAAGTTCTCGTCCAGACCTTCGGCGATCGGATGGCGCGGATTGATCACCCACAGCCGCTCGCGCTCGCCCGCCTCGCGCCATTTCAAAGCGCAGGGCGTGCCCATCAGCCGCTTGAAGGGTTTGGAGAAATGGCCGGAATGCAGGACGATCAGCCCCATGCCTTCCCAAACCCGCTTGGCGACGCGCTCGACGATCTCGTCGGACACGGCGCCATGATCCTTGTGGCCCCACCAGAGCAAGACGTCGGTCTTGGCCAGCCGCTCGACGCTCAAGCCATG
>NZ_JAOYTH010000048.1 GCF_025847205.1 Pararhizobium sp. YC-54
GTGCCGTAGTCTTCGCGTCTTAGCCCAATTGCAGTTACCCACTCATCGACCAATCGCGCATACTGGCGAGTGCTGATATGATCGGTATGCTCGATCCGACTGGGAAAGGCGTAGTCGTCAATTGTGCCGCCTCTCCGTTCAAGCCATGCAAGCAGACTTGCCCTGACGTCGGCCGTGATCTCGAACTGTACGGGACGACCTGTCTTTTGCTGGACGACCATGGCGCGGGTTCGAATTTCTTGACCCATAACGAGGGTTCCGATTTTGATCTTAACAAGATCGCAGCCTCGAAGCTTACTGTCGATTGCGAGATCAAACAGCGCGCGATCTCTCATCCGCCCCTCTCGGTCGAGGAAGAAGCTGATCGCCCAAATCTGGCGCTGCTTCAGGGGCTTCTTGATGCCGACTTTTCGGCCGGCGTTCCAAGCCGGTCGGCCCAATGCGGCAGGATCGTATTGTGCGCCACCATTGGCCGTCAAGAAAACGCGTGATCTCAAGGATTCACGGGCCGATTCCAGACAGTCCGGTCATGGAACAATCTGGCGATAACCCGCCATTCGACAGCCGACCCCATTTTGGTCATTGGCCTTGGAAGCCGACAAGCCTAAAAGCAGTCGCAACGCAAAGGTTGCGATAGTGTAGGTGCTGGAAGGAGCGCGGCTGATGCACAGCGATCAAATAGCCATCAAAGTGACGCACGCAAGCGACTTGATCTACGATCAGTTTCCTCAATTTCGAGGAGAAAAAATCGTCGCACTGAACACAGCCGGCACCGTCAATGCGATTTTTCGTATTGGCTCCAGGTACGCGGCACGGTTTCCTTTGCAGATGATGGACCCTGTCGAATGTACCAAATTGCTGGAAGCGGAAGCGAAGACCAGCGCGGAATTCAACGAGTGTTGCCCTTTTTCCAGCCCAAACCCAATCGGCGTAGGTCGG
>NZ_JAOYTH010000049.1 GCF_025847205.1 Pararhizobium sp. YC-54
TAGGCTGTAGTGACGAATTAATCATTTGATCCAAAGCATGATGCTTGCGAGCTTGATGAAGCCAAGGAAGTTTTGGGCGAGCTTGTCGTAGCGAGTTGCGATGCGACGCCATTGTTTGAGCTTGGCAAAGAAACTCTCGATGCCCCAGCGCTGCTTGTAGGCGATGCGATTGTAGGAATGCTGATGCTTGCGATGGCGGCGCGGTGGAATGACCGGTTCGCCGCCCTGATCGAGGATGATGTCATGCAAGCTGTCTGCATCGTAGGCTCGGTCGGCGAGCACCTGTTTAGCCGGCAATCCTCGGATGAGGTCGCAAGCCGGAGCCATATCATTCTGCTGTCCGGGGCCGAGACGGAAGCGAACCGGTAGCCCGAGCGCATCGACTACAGCATGGATTTTGCTGCCAAATCCACCACGGGAACGACCGAGAGCCTGGGCTTGCGATCCCCCTTTTTGCGGCGTCCGCCAGCCGCTTGCGCCTGTGCCCGGATCACCGTCGCGTCGATGGACAGCCACTCCATATCTGGGTCGCAAGCCACCGCTTCGAAAATCCGATCGAACACGCCTTGTTCGATCCAGCGATAGTAACGCCGTTTGACTGTCTGATAGGGGCCGAAGCGGTCCTCGGGCAGATCGCGCCAGCGTGCACCGGAACGTGCAAGCCACAACACGGCATCGAAGAACCGACGCCCGTCGCTACGTGGGCCGCGCCTGCCTTTGCGACCGCCGGGCACAAACGGCTTCAGCCGTTCCCACTGATCATCCCTGAGAACCTCACCGTCCATCGCCAACCTCCAAAAGTCAGCGTTGAATCTGATTTGCTCCTCAAACGGAATCCTTAATCGTTAATTCGTCACTACAGCCTAG
>NZ_JAOYTH010000050.1 GCF_025847205.1 Pararhizobium sp. YC-54
GCGGTGCCCATCCAGTTGCGGCCGGTGACCAGCTGGAACGGGCGGGTGGAAATCTCCTGGCCGGCGCCGGCCACGCCGATGATCACCGACTTGCCCCAGCCGCGATGCGAACTCTCCAGCGCCTGGCGCATCACCTTGGTGTTGCCGGTGCAGTCGAACGTGTAGTCGGCGCCGCCGATCGTGTCGCCGTTGCGCTTGGTCAGGTTGACCAGATAGGGAACGATGTCGTCGCCGACTTCCTTCGGATTGACGAAATGCGTCATGCCGAAGCGCTCGCCCCAGGCCTTGCGGTCATTGTTGATGTCGACGCCGATGATCATGTCGGCGCCGGCAAGACGCAGGCCCTGCAGCACGTTGAGGCCGATGCCGCCGAGACCGAAGACGATCGCCGTCGAGCCGATCTCGACCTTGGCGGTGTTGATGACCGCGCCGATGCCGGTCGTCACGCCGCAGCCGATATAGCAGATCTTGTCGAACGGCGCGTCCGGATTGACCTTGGCAAGCGCGATCTCCGGCAGAACCGTGAAATTGGCGAAGGTCGAGCAGCCCATATAGTGGAAGATCTTGTCCTTGCCGATGGAAAAGCGGCTGGTGCCGTCCGGCATCAGGCCCTGGCCCTGCGTTGATCGGATCGAGGTGCACAGGTTGGTCTTGCGCGACAGGCAGGAATAGCACTCGCGGCATTCCGGCGTGTAGAGCGGGATGACGTGGTCGCCCTTCTTCAAGGAGGTGACGCC
>NZ_JAOYTH010000051.1 GCF_025847205.1 Pararhizobium sp. YC-54
GTGAGGAGCCTTCCCAGTCCTGCAAGTGGCCGCTTGTAGCCAGCGAGTCTCAGCGCATCCCACAACATCGCTTGGTGCGCCGTGATCACCGGCTTTCCGATACGGGTTTCGAGCGGATCGATGACAGTAGACGTTCGGAGACCTGTGCAGGGAATGAACAGGGCGTCGATATCCGCAGAATTGATTGCCTCACCAGCCGCTATGATGCTTTCCGGCGAGACGTTAATAATTTCATAATCGTTTTCTATATGAAACGATGCGCAGGAGACCACAGCGATTCCCGCATCGCGCAAGCAATTCACCATTGCTTCTGTTACTTCGTCTGGATACGGGGTAAGCATCGCAATACGCCGAACCCCTAACTGGGTAAACGCTTTGTAGGCGCCTGTCATCGGAGACGTGAGCTTTGCTCCAGGTGCAGTGCGATGTAGTTGGGCTTCAAGTGTCGCTTGCGAGATCAGGGCCGATCCCGACGTGCATCCGTAGGCAAACACATCTACCGACTCCCGAGGCACGAACAGCTCCGCCGCATCTGCGATCTCATGAGCATGTCCACGCAAGTTTTCAATTGTGATCGGATTCTGCGTCCCGATCCGCGTTGATGAGATGCTGACGCCGTCTGACGGCAACATCTTGCG
>NZ_JAOYTH010000052.1 GCF_025847205.1 Pararhizobium sp. YC-54
ACGATGCCGGCGCCGACGGTGCGGCCGCCTTCGCGGATAGCGAAGCGCAGCTTTTCTTCCATCGCGATCGGAACGATCAGCTCGACGGCAACGGTGACGTTGTCGCCAGGCATAACCATTTCCGTGCCTTCCGGAAGCGACACGATGCCGGTCACGTCCGTCGTGCGGAAGTAGAACTGCGGACGGTAGTTGGTGAAGAACGGCGTATGACGGCCGCCTTCTTCCTTCGTCAGGATGTAGGCTTCAGCCATGAACTTCTTGTGCGGCTTGACCGAACCCGGCTTGCACAGGATCTGGCCACGCTCGACGCCGTCACGGGTAACGCCGCGAACCAGTGCACCGATGTTGTCGCCGGCCTGGCCCTGGTCGAGCAGCTTGCGGAACATTTCAACGCCGGTCACCGTCGTCTTCGAGGTCGGGCGGATGCCGACGATTTCGACTTCTTCGCCAACCTTGACGATACCGCGCTCGACGCGGCCGGTCACAACCGTACCACGGCCCGAGATCGAGAACACGTCTTCGATCGGCATCAGGAA
>NZ_JAOYTH010000053.1 GCF_025847205.1 Pararhizobium sp. YC-54
CAAACAATGGCGTCGCATCGCAACTCGCTACGACAAGCTCGCCCAAAACTTCCTTGGCTTCATCAAGCTCGCAAGCATCATGCTTTGGATCAAATGATTAATTCGTCACTACAGCCTAGAAGTGTCTCATTTTAAACCGCGCATCCCCCTCCGTCATCCTCGGGCTTGACCCGAGGATCCACTCCCAAGCCTACCAAAGCTCATGATAGAGATCCCGCCAGTCCGGGTTCATCGCCTCGATCAATTCGATCTTCCACTGCCGATACCACCGCTTGAGCGATTTCTCGCGTTGGATCGCTGTGCCGATCAATAGATGCTCTTCGTACCAGACGAGTTGTTTGCAACCATATTTGGCGGTGAAGCCAGGTGTCGTGCCTTCGCGATGTTCAAAAATGCGGCGCTCCAGATCGGAGGTCACGCCGATGTAAAGCGTTCCTCGCTTGTGGTTGGTGACGATGTAGACATAGCCCGCCATGACCGGATGATGCTTGGGAGTGGATCCTCGGGTCAAGCCCGAGGATGACGACTTTGGG
>NZ_JAOYTH010000054.1 GCF_025847205.1 Pararhizobium sp. YC-54
GGCTCGTTGAGGCGCAGGTCGGTGGTGACGACGGCCGGAAGTTTGATCTCGATGGTCTGCAGGCCGCCATCGACCTCGCGGGTCACCTGCGCCTTGCCGTCACCGATCTCGACCTTCGAGGCGAACGTCCCCTGGGCCCAGCCCAAGAGGGCCGACAGCATCTGGCCGGTCTGGTTTGAATCGTCGTCGATCGCCTGCTTGCCGACGATGATCAGGCCGGGCTGCTCGGCCTGCGCCACACCCTTGATGATCTTGGCGACGGCGAGCGGCTCGACCTGGTCGTCGGTCTCGACCAGGATCGCCCGGTCGGCACCCATCGCCAGCGCTGTGCGCAGCGTTTCCTCAGCCTTGGCCGGACCGACGGAGACGACGACCACTTCCTCGACCTTGCCGGCTTCCTTCAGCCGCAACGCCTCCTCGACCGAAATCTCGTCGAACGGGTTCATCGACATCTTCACATTGGCAAGCTCGACCCCCGTGCCATCCGGCTTCACCCGGATCTTGACGTTGTAGTC